>JAJEJU010000001.1 GCA_021390615.1 Rhodanobacteraceae bacterium ZG21-1
CAGCGGGAAGGCCGTCGACGCCGGCAGCAGGCGCGCCTGCGGCTGGCCGCCCTGGCTGTCGAACACCGTGCGCAGCGCTTCGTGCCGCGCCAGCAGCCGGTCCAGGCTGCGCCGCAGCGCGGCCCGGTCCAGCCTGCCGGTCAGGCGCAACGCCGACGGGATGTGGTACGTCGTGCTGCCGCTTTCTTCCAACTGCGATAGAAACCACAGCCGCTGCTGCGCGAACGACAGCGGCAGCGGCCGGCTGCGGTCCACTGGCGTCATCTGCGCCGGTTCCGCGACCCTGGCCAGCGCCTCGCTGCGCTGCCGGAGACGCTTCATCAACACCGCTTGCTGCAATTCGGTCAGCGTAGAGTCGGACCTATTCATCGATGGCATCCTCGGCCAAGATTTTGCGTAGCTCGTCCTCCGACAAGGAGGCCAGTTCATCCCGCATCGCGCCCAGCTCGTCGCCCAGCAGGCGCTCTGCCTGGCGTACGAACACCGCTTCCGCCAGCGCACACAGCTGCGGCTTCTCGAACAGCAGCGACACCGGCACCTCCACCTGGAACTCCCGGCGCAGCCGCGCCACCAGCTGCATCGCCAACAGCGAGTGACCGCCCAGCTCGAAGAAGTGGTCGTGCCGGCCCACCTGCGGCAGGCCCAGCAGCCCCTGCCAGATCCCCGCCAGCGCATGCTCCAGCTCGCCCTGCGGCGGCTCGTAGGCCCGCGTCTGCACCGACCCCGCGTCCGGCG
>JAJEJU010000010.1 GCA_021390615.1 Rhodanobacteraceae bacterium ZG21-1
TCCGCAGGAGCCCCGCATGTCGAAGGTCCATCCGGTATCGCCCGAGTTCGCCGCGCAGGCGCGGATGCGCCACGACGACTACACGCGCCTGTACGCCGATTCGCTGCGCGACCCGGAGGGCTTCTGGCGCCAGGTCGCCACCCGACTGCACTGGGACCAGCCGCCCAGCCGGATCAAGAACGTCTCCTACGACGCCAAGGACCTGCACATCCGCTGGTTCGAGGACGGCAGCCTCAACGTCGCCGCCAATTGCCTGGACCGCCACCTCGCCGAGCGCGGCGACAAGACCGCCATCATCTTCGAGGGCGACGATCCCAACGACTCGCGCCGCATCTCCTACCGCGAGCTGCATGCCGAGGTCTGCCGCTTCGCCAACGCGCTCAAGCACCTCGGTGTGACCAAGGGCGACCGCGTGGCGATCTACCTGCCGATGATTCCCGAGGCCGCCGTCGCCATGCTCGCCTGCGCCCGCCTCGGCGCCATCCACTCGGTGGTGTTCGGCGGCTTCTCGCCCGATTCCCTCGCCGGCCGCATCGCCGATTCCCAGGCCAAGCTGGTGGTCACCGCCGACGAGGGCGTGCGCGGCGGCAAGCGCATTGCGCTGAAGGCCAATGTCGACGCCGCGCTGGAGCGCCCCGGCACCGCCAGCGTGGAGACCGTCATCGTGGTGCGCCGTACCGGCGCCGCCGTGCCGATGCAGTCGCCGCGCGATCGCTACTACCACCACCTGATGGACGGCCAATCGGCCGACTGCCCGGCCGAGCCGATGGAGGCCGAGCACCCGCTGTTCATCCTCTACACCTCCGGCTCCACCGGCAAGCCCAAGGGCGTGCTGCACACCTCCGGTGGCTATCTGGTCTACGCCAGCTACACCCACGAGCTGGTGTTCGACCTGCGCGAGGACGACGTCTACTGGTGCACCGCCGACGTCGGCTGGGTCACCGGCCACAGCTACGTGGTCTATGGCCCATTGGCCAACGGCGCCACCACCGTGATGTTCGACGGCGTGCCCAACTATCCCGACTTCCGCCGCTTCTGGCAGGTGGTCGACAAGCATCGGGTCAGCCTGTTCTACACCGCCCCCACCGCGATCCGCGCCCTGATGCGCGAGGGCGAGGGGCCGGTGAAGGCCTGCTCGCGCGCCTCGCTGCGCCTGCTCGGCTCGGTCGGCGAGCCGATCAATCCAGAGGTGTGGGAGTGGTACTTCCGGGTGGTCGGCGACGAGCGCTGCCCGATCGTGGACACCTGGTGGCAGACCGAGACCGGCGGCATCCTGATCACTCCGCTGCCCGGCGCGATCGACGCCAAGCCCGGCTCGGCCACCCTGCCGTTCTTCGGGATCAAGCCGGCCATCGTCGATGCCGGCGGCCAGGTGCTGGAAGGGGCCGTCGAGGGCAACCTGGTGATCACCGACTCCTGGCCCGGCCAGATGCGCACCATCTACGGCGATCATCCGCGCTTTATCGAGACCTATTTCAGCACCTACCCCGGCAATTACTTCACCGGCGACGGCGCGCGCCGCGACGAGGACGGCTATTACTGGATCACCGGCCGCGTCGACGACGTGATCAATGTGTCCGGCCACCGCCTGGGCACGGCCGAGGTGGAGAGCGCCCTGGTGTCGCACCCGAAGGTGGCCGAGGC
>JAJEJU010000011.1 GCA_021390615.1 Rhodanobacteraceae bacterium ZG21-1
CAGATCTGGGCGGAGGTGCTGAAGCTGCCGCGGGTGGGCCTGGCGGACGACTTCTTCGAGCTGGGCGGCCACTCGCTGCTGGCGACGCAGGTGATCTCGCGGGTGCGCGAGCTGTTTGGGCTGGAGCTGCCGCTGCGCTGGCTGTTCGAGGCGCGCACGATTGCCGCGTATGCCGATCGCCTCGACCAGGCGCAGCGGGACAAGGCGGGGGTGTCGCTGCCCGCGCTGACGGCCCAGCCGCGCGGCGAGCACGTGCCGTTGTCGTATGCGCAGGAGCGGCTGTGGTTCGTCGAGCAGATGGGCCTGGTGGGCTCGGCGTACAACCGCTCGTTTGCGCTGCGGCTGCGCGGTCCCTTGAACGAGGCGGCGCTGACAAAGAGCTTCGGCGAGCTGGTGCGGCGTCACGAGAGCTTGCGCACGCGCTTTGCCGGGAGCGATGGCCAGGGCCGTCAGGTGATCGACCGCAGCGAGGCTTTTGCAGTGCGATGGGTGCGGGCCGAAGAGATCGATGTCGAGGCCGGCGAGGAGGTGCTGAAGGCGTTTGCGCGGCAAGAGCTGCAACGGCCGTTCGATCTGTCGCAGGGCCCGCTGTTCCGGGTCAGCCTGCTGGCGGTGAACGCGCAGGAGCACGGTCTGGTGATCGGCATGCACCACATCATCTCGGACGGCTGGTCGGACGAGGTGATGATGCGCGAACTGGCCGTGCTGTATGCGGCGTACGGTCGCGGCGAGGCGTCGCCGCTGGCCGAGCTGAGCGTGCAGTATGCGGACTACGCGCTGTGGCAGCGATCGTGGCTCGAAGGCGAAGCCCTGGAACGGCAGCTGGGCTACTGGACGGCGCAGCTGAAGGACGCGCCGGGAGTGCTGACATTGCCGACGGATCGGGTGCGGCCGGCGGTGCCGAGCTATCGAGGCGCGATCCATCCGATCGCCGTGTCGCCGGCGTTGAGCGAGGCGCTGTTGCAGCTGGCGCGGCAGGAAGGGGCGACGCTGTTCATGGTGCTGATGGCGGCCTATCAGGTGGTGCTGTCGCAGTGGAGCGGCCAATCGGAGGTGGTGGTGGGGACGCCGTCCTCGGGCCGGACCCATCGCGAGACCGAGGGGCTGATCGGCTTCTTCGTGAACACCATGGCCTTACGGACCCGGTTGAACCTGGCGGAGAGTTTCCGCGACCTGCTGGCCCAGGTGAAGGAGACGGTGCTGTCGGCGGACGCGCATCAGCATCTGCCGTTCGAGAAGCTGGTGCAGGAGCTGGCGCCGGTGCGGGACCTGTCGCGGCAGGCGATCTTCCAGGTGTGGTTCGTGCTGCAGCGGATGACCGGGGAGACGATGAGTCTGTCCGGGCTGACGCTGGAAGGGGTGGCGCGGGAGCATGTCACGGCGCAGTTCGATCTGACGCTGGCCTTGAGGGAGACGGCGCAGGGCTTGCGCGGCAGTCTGGAATACGCCACGGACCTGTTCGAGGCGGCGACGATCGCGCGTTTTGCGGGCCATTGGCTGCAGGTGCTGGAGCAGGTGGTGGCGCAGCCGCAGCAGCGGCTGGACCGGCTGGATCTGCTGAGCGCATCCGAGCGGCAGCAGCTGCTGGTGACGTGGAATGCGACGGCGGCGGCGTATCCGCGGGAGCGTTGCCTGCATGAAGTGTTCGAGGCGCAGGCGCGGCAGAGTCCCGATGCGATCGCGGCGATCGTGGCGAGCGAGGCCGGTGCGTCGCTGAGCTACGGCGCGCTGGACCGGCGGGCGAACCAGCTGGCGCAATACCTGCAGCAGCAGGGCGTAGGCCCGGAGATGATCGTGGCGCTGTGCGTGCCGCGCTCGCTGGAGATGCTGGTGGGGGTGCTGGGGATCCTGAAGGCGGGGGCGGCCTATCTGCCGATCGACCCGTCGACGCCGGCGGAGCGCATGGCGTTCATGCTGGACGATGCGCGCGTGGCGATCCTGCTGACCCACAGCGCGGTGGAGGAGCGCTTGCCGTCGCACACGAGCCGGGCGATCTTCCTGGATCTGGACGG
>JAJEJU010000012.1 GCA_021390615.1 Rhodanobacteraceae bacterium ZG21-1
GCAGGATCATCAGGAGCTGCCGTTCGAGCAGGTGGTGGAGATCGTGCAGCCGCCGCGTCGGCTGTCGCACAGCCCGCTGTTCCAGGTGATGCTGGCGTGGCAGAACAACGAAGAGGCGCAGCTGCAGTTGCCCGGGCTGCAGCTGCGCACGGTGCCCAACCCGCAGGACCACGACACCGCCAAGTTCGACCTGACGCTGGCCCTCTATGAACAGGACGGCGTGATCAAGGGCGCCCTCAATTACGCGACGGCGCTGTTCGACGCGGCGACGATCGAGCGCCAGCGCGGCTACCTGCTGGCGGTGCTGCAGGCGATGGCGGCGGACGACGCGCAGGCGGTGGATCGGATCGAACTGCTGTCGGCGGCGGAGCGGGAGCAGCTGCTGGAAGGCCGCAACCAGACGGCAGCGGCGTATCCGACCGAGCGCTGCGTGCACGAGTTGTTCGAAGCGCAGGTGAGGCAGGCGCCGGACGCGGTGGCGCTGGTGCAGGGCGAACAGTCGCTGAGCTATGCCGACCTCAACCGGCGCGCGAACGTACTGGCGCACCGCCTGCTAGAGATGGGCGTGCAGGCAGACGCGCGGGTGGCGATCTGCGCGGAGCGTCGCCCATGGCTGGTGGAAGGGCTGCTAGGCATTCTGAAAGCGGGCGGCGCCTATGTGCCGCTGGACCCGAGCTATCCGACCGAGCGCCTGCACGAGCTGCTGTCGGATGCGCAGCCGGCGGTAGTGCTGGCGGATGCGGCGGGCCTTGCGGCGCTGGGCGAGTCGCTGGCAGGCCAGCGTGTGCTGTCGCTGGACGAGCCTCGGTCAGAGGAGCTGCCGGCAGCGTGGTCGCTCGATCCGGTGCGCGGTGCGCAGGAGCGCGGCAGCGATCGGCTGGCTTATGTGATCTACACCTCCGGTTCCACCGGCAAGCCCAAGGGCGCGCAGAACGAACACCGCGCGGTGGTCAACCGGCTGGTCTGGATGCAGCAAGCCTATGCCCTGCGTCCGGACGACGTGGTGCTGCAGAAGACGCCCTATAGCTTCGACGTGTCGGTGTGGGAATTTTTCTGGACCCTGCTCTACGGCGCCACCCTGGTGCTGGCCGAGCCCGAGGCGCACAAGGACCCGCACGCCCTGGTGCAGCTGATCCGGCAGCGCCGCGTCACCACCCTGCACTTCGTGCCCTCGATGCTGAGCAGCTTCCTGGAGCAGGCCGCGGTGGAGCAGTGCGATACGCTGCGGCGCGTGGTGTGCAGCGGCGAGGCATTGCCTGCTTCCAGCGTGCACAAGCTGCGGCAACGGCTGCCGCAGGCGCAGCTCTACAATCTCTATGGCCCCACCGAGGCGGCCATCGACGTCACCGCCTGGACCTGCCCGCCGGACTTCAGCGGCGAGATCGTGCCGATCGGCCGTCCGATTGCGAACACGCGGATCTACCTGCTGGATGCCTACGGGCAGCCGGTGCCGCAGGGTGCGGTGGGCGAGTTGTATATTGGCGGCGCGGGCGTGGCGCGGGGCTATCTGAATCGGCCGGCGCTGACCGCGGAACGCTTCCTGCGCGATCCGTTCGTGGCTGGCGAAGGTGCGCGGATGTACCGGACCGGCGATCTGGCGCGCTATCGGCCGGACGGCGAGATCGAATTCCTGGGCCGCAACGACCATCAGGTGAAGCTGCGCGGCTTCCGCATCGAGCTGGGCGAGATCGAGGCGCGGCTGTCGAGCCATCCACAGATACGCGAGGCGGTGGTGCTGTCGCACGGCACGGGCGGCGAGCAGCGGCTGGTGGCCTACGTGACGGCCAAGCCAGGGGCACTGCCGGAGAGCGGCGAACTGCGCAGCCATCTGTCGCGCAGCCTGCCAGAATACATGCTGCCGGCGGCCTTCGTGACGCTGGAGCAGCTGCCGCTGACGTCCAACGGCAAGCTCGACCGCAAGGCGTTGCCGGCGCCCGACCTGCAGGAAGTCCTGCGTGCGGGCTACGTCGAGCCGCGTACCGAAAACGAACAAATCCTGGCGCAGATCTGGGCGCTGGTGCTGAAGCAGCCGCGGGTGAGCATCCGCGACGACTTCTTCGAGCTGGGCGGCCATTCGCTGCTGGCGACGCAGGTGATGTCGCGTCTGCGCGATGCCTTCGCGCTCGATCTGCCGCTGCGCTGGATGTTCGAGACGCGCACCATCGCCGCTTTCGCCGATCGCCTGTTCGAGGCGCAGCAGCGCAAGACCGGCGTGTTCCTGCCGCCGCTGCAGGCGGCGCCGCGCGATGCACGCCTGCCTTTATCCCACGGGCAGGAGCGCCTATGGCTGGTGGAACAGCTGGAGTCGGTGGGGTCGGCCTACCACGCCTCGGTCGCCATACGTCTGACTGGCGCGCTGGATCGGGGCGCGCTGGAACGCAGCTTGGCCGAGCTGGTGCGCCGCCATGAAAGTCTGCGTACGCATTTCGAGCTGGTCGACGGCCAGCCCTGCCAGGTGATCGAGCTGGCGGGCGATTTCACGCTGCAGCACGTCAGCCTGGACGAGGTTGCCCGCGACGCCGACGAGAGCGTGCTGGAAGCCTTCGTGCGGCAGGAAGCGCAGCGACCGTTCGAGCTGTCGCGCGGCCCGCTGTTCCGGGCCAGCCTGCTGGCAGTGGGCGAACAGGAACACGGCTTGCTGCTGGGCATGCACCACGTCGTCTCGGATGCCTGGTCGAACGAAGTGCTGATGCGCGAGCTGGCCAGCCTGTACGAGTCGTATCGCGACGGAGCGCCCGTTCGCCTGGCCGAACCGGTCCTGCAGTATGCGGACTATGCGCTGTGGCAGCGGAGCTGGTTGCAGGGCGATGTGTTGGAGCGCCAGCTGGCGTACTGGAAGGCGCAGCTGGCCGGCGCGCCGCCGGCGTTGGAACTGCCGACCGATCATGCGCGCCCGGCGGTGCCGAGCTACCGGGGAGCGATCCATCCGTTGGCGGTGCCGGCGGGGTTGAGCGCGGAGCTGGGCCAGCTGGCACGCGACGAAGGAGTGACCCTGTTCATGCTGCTGCTGGCGGCGTACCAGGTGGTGCTGTCGCGCTGGAGCGGTCAGGACGAAGTGGTGGTGGGCACGCCGGCGGCGGGGCGCACGCATCGGCAGACCGAAGGATTGGTGGGCTTCTTCGTGAACACGCTGGCGCTGCGCGGGCGGGTGGGCGAGGCGGCAAGTTTCCGCGAGCTGCTCGCGCAGGTGAAGGAGACCGCGCTTTCGGCGTACGCGCATCAGGAGCTGCCGTTCGAGAAGCTGGTGCAGGAACTGGCGCCGGTGCGCGACCTGTCGCGTCAGCCGATTTTCCAGGCCTGGTTCGCCCTGCATCGCATGACGCAGGAGCAGTTCGGCTTGCCGGGCCTGCAGCTCGAAGGCATCGCGCGCAAGCACGTGACCGCGAAGTTCGATCTGACCCTGGTGCTGGAAGAGAGCGATGCGGGCCTGCGGGGCAAGCTGGAATACGCCGCCGACCTGTTCGAGGCGTCGAGCATGGCGCGGCTGGCGGAGCACCTGGTGCAGGTGCTGGAACAGGTGGCGGCGCAGCCGGAGCTGCCGCTGGACGAGCTGACCCTGACCACGACGGCGGAGCGTCGCCTGCTGCTGGAGACGTGGAACGCGACGGCGGCGGCGTATCCGCGCGAGCGCTGCCTGCACGAACTGTTCGCGGCGCGTGCGGCGCAGGCGCCGGAGGCGATCGCGGCAAGCGACGGCAAGGGCACGCTGAGCTACGGCGAGCTGGAGCGCCGGTCGAACCAGCTGGCGCACTACCTGCGGCAACGCGGCGTGGGCCCGGAGGTGGTGGTGGGCCTGTGCGTGCCGCGCTCGCTGAGCATGCTAGTCGGCATGCTGGGCATTCTGAAGGCCGGCGGTGCATACCTGCCGATCGATCCCTCCCTGCCTGCCGAGCGCATGGCCTTCATGCTGGACGACGCGCGTGCGGCGATCCTGCTCACCGAGAGCGCCATCGAGGAACGCCTGCCGTCGCATGCCGGCCTGCTGGTCTTTCTCGACCTCGACGCGGCAGCGATCGAACGCTGCGGCAGCGATGCGCCGACCATGGCTGTGGTTCCGGCCAACGCCGCCTATGTGATCTACACCTCGGGCTCGACCGGCCAGCCCAAGGGCGTGCTGGTGCCGCACCGGGGCGCGGTGAACCTGGCCGAGGCGCATCGCCAGCTGTTCCAGATCGGCACGAACGACCGCGTGCTGCAGTTTGCACGGTTGAGCTTCGACGCCTCGGTGTCGGAGGTGATGTCGGCGCTGCATGCAGGCGCGCAGCTGTGCCTGGCCGATGCGGAAGATGCGGCGGGTACGCTGGCACGGGTGCTGAGCGAGCAGGCGGTGACGGTGGCGACGCTGCCGCCGTCGGTGCTGGGCCTGCTGGAGGACGTGGCGCTGCCGCAGCTGCATACCCTGGTGGTGGCGGGCGAAAGCTGCCCGGCGGAACGGGCGCGGCAGTTCAGTGCGGGGCGCCGTTTCATCAACGCCTACGGCCCCACCGAGGCCAGCGTCTGCGCGACGGCGGCGCCGTATCAGGGCAGCGAGGGCAACGTGCCGATCGGACGTCCGATCGCGAACGTGCAGGTCTACGTGCTGGATGCGCGCCTGCGCCTGGCGCCGATCGGCGTGGTGGGCGAGCTGTATATCGCCGGCGACGGGCTGGCGCGCGGTTATCTGAAGCGGCCGTCGCTGAGCGCGCAACGCTTTATCGCAAACCCGTACGGCGTTGCGGGAAGCCGGCTGTATCGCACCGGCGACCTGGTGCGCTACCGATCGAACGGCGAGCTGGAATTCCTGGGCCGCATCGATCATCAGGTGAAGCTACGCGGCTACCGCATCGAGCTGGGCGAGATCGAGGCGGCACTGGACGGCTATCCGGGCGTGAAGCAGGCGGTGGTGATCGACCGCGCGGACGGCGACGGCACCAAGCGCCTGGTCGCCTATCTGGTGGGCGAGGGCATCGAGGCGGAGGAACTGCGCAGCTGGCTGGGCGCGCAGTTGCCGGAATACATGCTGCCGTCGGCCTTCGTGATGCTCGAGCAGATTCCGCTGACGGCGAACGGGAAGCTGGATCGCCACGCGCTGCCGGCGCCGGAGACGCAGGGCCGGCGCGAGGCGCGCTATGTGGCGCCGCGCAGCGAAAGCGAACGCACGCTGGCGCAGATCTGGTCGCAGGTGTTGAAGGTGCCGCAGCTGGGCATCGAGGATGATTTCTTCGAACTGGGTGGCCACTCGCTGCTGGCGACGCAGGTGATCTCGCGGGTGCGCGAGGCCTTCGCGCTGGAGCTGCCGCTACGCTGGCTGTTCGAGGCGCGCACGGTCGCCGCCTACGCGCAGCGCGTGGAAGAGGCTCAGCGCGACAAGGCCGGCGTGCTGCTGCCGGCATTCGTCGCGCAGCCGCGTGGCGCGGCGCTCCCGCTGTCCTACGCGCAGGAACGCCTGTGGTTCGTGGAACAGATGGGGCTGGTCGGTTCGGCCTATAACGCCTCGATCGTGCGCAAGGTGACGGGCCCGCTCGATGCCGCCGTGCTGGAGCGCAGCCTGGCCGAGCTGGTGCGCCGTCACGAAAGCCTGCGCACGCACTTCGAATCGATGGACGGCCAGCTGCGCCAGGTGATCGCTCCGGCCGGCCAGTTCACGCTGCAGCGCCTGGATGCCGCAACGATGCAGCAGCGCGACGGCGAGAGTCTGCTGGAAGCCTTCGCGCGGCAGGAAGCGCAGCGGCCGTTCGAGCTGTCGCGCGGCCCGCTGTTCCGGGCCAGCCTGCTGGCGTCGGGCGAGCAGGAGCACGGCCTGGTGCTGGGCATGCACCACA
>JAJEJU010000013.1:2500-5593 GCA_021390615.1 Rhodanobacteraceae bacterium ZG21-1
TGCTGGAAGCGAACCCGGGGAACTGAAATATCTAAGTACCCGGAGGAAAAGAAATCAACCGAGATTCCCTCAGTAGCGACGAGCGAACGGGGACTAGCCCAAAAGCGCATCATGTTTTAGTCAAACGGTTTGGAAAAGCCGGCCATAGATGGTGATAGCCCAGTCGACGAAAGGGCATGGTGCGTGAAATTGAGTAAGGCGAGGCACGTGAAACCTTGTCTGAACATGGGGGGACCATCCTCCAAGGCTAAATACTCCTGACTGACCGATAGCGAACAAGTACCGTGAGGGAAAGGCGAAAAGAACCCCGGAGAGGGGAGTGAAATAGACCCTGAAACCGTATACGTACAAGCAGTGGAAGCCCGCAAGGGTGACTGCGTACCTTTTGTATAATGGGTCAGCGACTTACTGTCAGTGGCAAGCTTAACCGTCTAGGGGAGGCGAAGGGAAACCGAGTCTGAATAGGGCGCATAGTCTCTGGCAGTAGACCCGAAACCGAGTGATCTATCCATGGCCAGGTTGAAGGTGCGGTAACACGCACTGGAGGACCGAACCCACATCTGTTGCAATAGATGGGGATGAGCTGTGGATAGGAGTGAAAGGCTAAACAAACTCGGAGATAGCTGGTTCTCCTCGAAAGCTATTTAGGTAGCGCCTCGGACGAATCTTCCTGGGGGTAGAGCACTGTTATGGCTAGCGGGTCATCGCGACTTAGCAAACCATGGCAAACTCCGAATACCAGGACAGACTATCCGGGAGACACACGGCGGGTGCTAACGTCCGTCGTGAAAAGGGAAACAACCCAGACCCGCAGCTAAGGTCCCCAAGTTATCGCTAAGTGGAAAACGATGTGGAAAGGCATAGACAGCCAGGAGGTTGGCTTAGAAGCAGCCACCCTTTAAAGAAAGCGTAATAGCTCACTGGTCGAGTCGGTCTGCGCGGAAGATTTAACGGGGCTAAGCGATACACCGAAGCTCGGGGTGCATAGCAATATGCGCGGTAGAGGAGCGTTCCGTAAGCCTGTGAAGGTGAGTCGTAAGGCTTGCTGGAGGTATCGGAAGTGCGAATGCTGACATGAGTAACGATAATGCGGGTGAAAAGCCCGCACGCCGAAAGCCCAAGGTTTCCTCGCGCAACGTTCATCGGCGCAGGGTGAGTCGGCCCCTAAGGCGAGGCTGAAAAGCGTAGTCGATGGGAAGCTGGTTAATATTCCAGCACTGGTCTGTAGTGCGATGTGGGGACGGAGAAGGTTAGGTCTACCGGGCGTTGGTTGTCCCGGGGAAAGGCGGTAGGCGGTGATCTTAGGCAAATCCGGGATCACATACGCCGAGCACCGAGACGAGCCCTATGGGGCGAAGTGACTGAGACCACGCTTCCAGGAAAAGCCACTAAGCTTCAGCTACAGAACAACCGTACCGTAATCCGACACTGGTAGGCAGGGTGAGAATCCCAAGGCGCTTGAGAGAACTCGGGTGAAGGAACTAGGCAAAATGGCACCGTAACTTCGGGAGAAGGTGCGCCCTCCGACGTGGTCACGTGCGTGACTGAGCGTTAGAGGGTCGCAGTAACCTGGCCGCTGCGACTGTTTATCAAAAACACAGCACTCTGCAAACACGAAAGTGGACGTATAGGGTGTGACGCCTGCCCGGTGCTGGAAGGTTAATTGATGGGGTCAGCCGCAAGGCGAAGCTCTTGATCGAAGCCCCAGTAAACGGCGGCCGTAACTATAACGGTCCTAAGGTAGCGAAATTCCTTGTCGGGTAAGTTCCGACCTGCACGAATGGCGTAACGACAGCGGCGCTGTCTCCACCCGAGACTCAGTGAAATTGAAATCGCTGTGAAGATGCAGCGTTCCCGCGGCAAGACGGAAAGACCCCGTGAACCTTTACTATAGCTTTACACTGAACGTTGAGTTCTTCTGTGTAGGATAGGTGGGAGGCTATGAAACCAGGACGCTAGTCTTGGTGGAGCCATCCTTGAAATACCACCCTGAAGTGCTTGACGTTCTAACCTAGGTCCGTAATCCGGATCGGGGACCGTGTATGGTGGGTAGTTTGACTGGGGCGGTCTCCTCCCAAAGAGTAACGGAGGAGCACGAAGGTACGCTCAGCGCGGTCGGACATCGCGCACTGTGTGCAATGGCATAAGCGTGCTTGACTGCAAGATCGACGGATCAAGCAGGTACGAAAGTAGGTCATAGTGATCCGGTGGTTCTGTATGGAAGGGCCATCGCTCAACGGATAAAAGGTACTCCGGGGATAACAGGCTGATACCGCCCAAGAGTTCATATCGACGGCGGTGTTTGGCACCTCGATGTCGGCTCATCACATCCTGGGGCTGTAGCCGGTCCCAAGGGTATGGCTGTTCGCCATTTAAAGTGGTACGCGAGCTGGGTTCAGAACGTCGTGAGACAGTTCGGTCCCTATCTGTCGTGGGCGTTGGAGATTTGAGGGGGGCTGCTCCTAGTACGAGAGGACCGGAGTGGACGTTCCGCTGGTGTTCGGGTTGTCATGCCCATGGCATTGCCCGGTAGCTATGAACGGAAGTGATAACCGCTGAAAGCATCTAAGCGGGAAGCACGCCCCAAGATGAGATCTCCCGGGACTTCGAGTCCCCTTAAGGCACCATCAAGACTAGGTGGTTGATAGGTCAGGTGTGGAAGTGCAGCAATGCATTGAGCTAACTGATACTAATGAGCCGTGCGGCTTGACCATATAACCCCAAGACGCTTCAGTTCGTGCTGGACACCGTCTGATCCGAATTTCACCTCGACGCTTGTCACTCGTTTACCCCTATGTGAGCTGGCGCTTCTAAGCGCTGCTCGCGCCCCTTCCCTGGCGGCCATAGCGGCGTGGTCCCACCTGATCCCATCCCGAACTCAGAAGTGAAACGCGCCTGCGCCGATGGTAGTGTGCACTCGCATGCAAGAGTAGGTCACCGCCAGGGGCTTTATCCCTAAAAACCCTCACCGACATCGGTGGGGGTTTTTTCTTGCGCGCCGCCCGCCCCAGCACCGCGCCTGGGCCGATCCCATGACGCCGCGCGGCGCCGGATCACTTCCGGCAGGCTCGCGAAAGACCACGCCGCCAAGGC
>JAJEJU010000014.1 GCA_021390615.1 Rhodanobacteraceae bacterium ZG21-1
CGATGGCGTTCTGGGGCGGTGCATAGGCGCGCGTCACCACGGCCTGGGCATCGGGCGCCGGCAAGGCCTTGCGATCGAGCTTGCCGTTGGGCGTCAGCGGCAGCTGTGCCAGGCCCACGAAGGCCGCCGGCACCATGTAGTCCGGCAGCTGCTGGGCCAGATGCGCGCGTAGGCTCGCGACATCGGGTGTTTCTTCCCCGTGCCACGTCACATAGCCCACCAGGCGCTTGTCCCCGCCCGCCTCCTCGCGCATCACCACCACCGCCTCGCGCACCTGCGGATGGTCGGCCAGGCGCGCCTCGATTTCGCCCAGCTCGATGCGGAAGCCACGCAGCTTCACCTGATGGTCGTTGCGGCCCAGGAACTCCAGATTCCCATCCGGCCGATAGCGTGCCTGGTCGCCCGTGCGATACATCCGAGCCCCCGCCCCGGCATGGAACGGATCGTCCAGGAAGCGCTCCGCCGTCAGCTCGGGGCGATGCAGATACCCGCGCGCCACGCCCGCGCCGCCGATGTACAGCTCGCCCACGGCGCCCAGCGGCACCGGCTGCTGGTAGGCATCGAGCAGATAGACATACGTATTGGCGATTGGACGGCCGATCGATTGATGCGGGCAGGACCCTTGATCGTGCTGCGTGACCTTGGCGCAAGTTGACCAGATGGTCGTCTCGGTCGGCCCATATAAATTCCACAGCGCCTTGCACTTGCCTATGAGGCGCGACGCGAGATCGACAGGCATGGCTTCGCCGCCGCACAGCACCGTCAGCCCAGACGCCCCGCTCCATTGCGCATCGAGCAAGCTACGCCAGGTGGCAGGGGTTGCCTGCATGACGCTTATCCCATGGCTCGATATGAGCTGTTGCAGAGCCGCGGGGTCGGCAGCCTCGCGTCGACTGGCGAGAGTTATCCGAGCGCCTACGGCGAGGGGCAGATATAACTCCAACGCCGCAATGTCGAAGGAAATGCTGGTAACGGCAAGCAACCGGTCTTGTGGCGCCATTCCCGGCGCCGCCGACATGGAACACAGGAAGTTGACGACACTGGCATGCTCCACCATGACGCCCTTGGGAGTGCCGGTGGAACCGGATGTATAGATGACATATGCAAGATGGCGCGCGGCAAGACCATCGGCGTTCGGATTGCTCGCCGGCTGATCGCGGCAGCAATCGGACAGAACATCGATGACGGGCACGTCGACAGCATCAGCCAAAGCGACCTGTCCGGCGGCATCGACAAGCAATAACGCAGGTGCCGCGTCGCGCAAGATCTGGGAGAGGCGTTCCGCAGGATAAGCCGGATCGAGCGGGACATAGGCACCACCAGCTTTGAGAATGGCCAACAGGCCAACCAGCATGGCGATGCCGCGCTCGACACAGATAGCCACCCGTTGGTCCGGCCGAACTCCCTGACCGATCAAATAATGAGCGAGTCGATTGGCCTGCGCGTTGAGTTCGCCATAGGAAAGCGTTTGGTCTGCGAAGACCAGCGCGGCAGCATGAGGCGTCTTGTCCGCCTGCCGCTCGAACAGCTGGTGGATGCAAAGATGAGACGGATACGTTGTGTCCGTCTGGTTCCACTCTACGATCTGACGACGCCACTCTTCCGGCGAAAGCAGGGGCAAGGCCGCGCCGGGTCGGCCAGTATCGACCGTCATCTCCTGCAGCACCTGGCGAAGATAGCTGCAATACCTTGCCGCCGTCTCAGGCTCGAACAAGGCTGTGGCGAAGTTGAGGCCCCCGACGACTTTCCCGTCCTTTTCAAGAAGGCTCAGGGTCAGATCATATCTAGCAACATGAGTCGAAGTGGCTACCTCCGAGACTGAGAGCCCCGGCATGGCGAATTCCGCATTCGCGCCGTCCTGCCAGGCAAACATGACTTGGAAGATCGGCGTATGAGAGATGCTGCGCGCCGGCTGCACCAGCTCCACCACCTGCTCGAAGGGCAAGTCTTGATGTTCTTGAGCACTCAGTGCCGCGTCGCGCGCCCTTAAGAGCAAGGTTTCGACCGTCGGCATGCCCGATGTGTCAATCCGTATCGCCAACGCATTCACAAAGAAACCTATGAGGTTTCTCAGCTCGTCTCGACCGCGATTGGCCACCGGCGCACCAATCACAATATCTTCCATGCCCGACAAGCGCGAAAGGACGAGCGCCCAGCCGGACAGCACGGTCATGAATAATGTCATGCCGTACTGTCGACCAAGGCGTTTGAGCGCGAGTGTCAAAGTCGCGTCCAGCTCGATGGCAACGAAGCCGCCATGGAATGCCTGTTGCGCCGGGCGCCGGTGATCGAAGGGCAGCGTCAGCAGCGCCGGAACGCCCGCCAGGGCATTGCGCCAATAGGCCGCATGATCTACCAGAGCCTCGCCTGACGACCATCGGCGCTGCCAGGCAGCAAAATCCGCATACTGCACGGGCAATGATGGAAGCGGATCGCCCTCCTCTGCGCTGAAGGCGCCGTACAGCGCACCAAGCTCGTTGGCCAGCAACCGAATGGACCATCCATCCGAAATGATGTGATGCATCGTGACGAATAATGCGTGGTCATCCGCCGACATCCGCACAAGTTGTCCCCGGATCAGCGGCCCCGCTTCCAGATCGAATGGAGCCCGAGCTTCCTCGCGCGCCATGTGCACGAGCTTATCCTCGGCTGCAGGATCGGTTGTCAGGTCGACCTGCTTGAGCGGGAAACTCATTTCCTCCGAGGCAACCCTCTGAAAGCCCACGCCATCTAGCATGAAGAAGGTCGTGCGCAGCACTTCATGACGCGCCATGAGACGATCCAGCGCTTGGCTTAGCGCCTTCTCGTTCAATGCGCCGCGGAATCGCGCCCTCATCGGCACGTGGTAGGCGTCGCTTGCATGATCCAGCTGAGACAAGAACCACAAGCGTTGCTGCGCGAAGGACAGTGGAAGCAGACCCGCCCTCGGCACAGGCGATATTGAAGAGAGCGCCAGGCGTCGACGAGAACGCAACTTCCTTGCGAACTCGGAAAGACTGCCTGCGGCCATCAACGCGGAGGCCGGACTATAAATCCCGAGGGCCTGACGGATCTTGTCGACAACCCATTCGGCAGATGCCTCCTCGCCGCCCAAGTCGATGAAATTGTCTTCACCCGTTACATGCTCAACCCCCAGCGCCTCAGACCATAGCGCAGCCACCGTGTCTTCAATCATTCCATTCAGAGGCATGGATCGCTTACCTTTTTAAGCGGCTCGGGGTTAGAACACGGGTGGCTTTCCTGATTGTCCCAAAGAGACAAGCAACCACGTCCGCAACGCATCCGTACAAACCGAATGTGACCGGCGATCATTCAAGCCGGCGTCCGGTGCTCAGTCTCCAGGCAGGGAGATGTCTCGCATCATCGAGGATCGCTTCTAAAGTTCATTGAATGACTTCTCTTCATCTTCGGCAATCTCGAGCAGAACGGACTGGAAACCGCGCATCAACTCGAGGATGTCAGTTTCACTATGCCGGCTTCCGCTGTAGTTCCACGTGCACTGCAAGACGCCCTCGACAACAACCGTCCTGAGTTCGATCTCATACAAGCGCCTGGCGTGTCTGGGCATCGCTTGCGTGTAGCCATCTGGAAGCGCGATCCGCCTCAACAAATCCGTTGATGGAGCATGCATCTTCTGCTGGCCCAAGTGATTGATGCCGATGGCGCTCAATCGCCACTCCTGCCCGCTCGCGAGTCGGCGCGCGGCCCATGCCCAGTAAACCAAGCCCCCTGAATCTGCTCTCTCGTGCTGAATCGCCACCTGTCTTGCAAGGCTTGGCAGGTCATCGGGGCCATGCAGATCGATCAGTATCGGAACTCCGGTGCTGAACCAGCCGATCGTGCTGGACAAGTCTCCTTTGAGGTGCAGCAACTCACGCCCGTGAGTCACGCGTTCGATGGTCACCGCATGGTTGCCGGACCAGGCGTGGATGGCGCGGGCCAGCGCAATCAGCAGAATGTCCTCGATGGCAAGGCCATAACGACGAGAAATCCTGGTCAAGGCATCGGCGCCCGGTTCGATCAGGGAATTCTTGAGCATCCGCGTCGACGCCATGGTGCTTTCGCTCGCAGGCCGATCCGCCGGCAGCAGCGAAGCCACAGGCTCCTGATCGATCCAGCCCACACGGTCAGACGACAAGGCTCTATTGAAATGATCGGTGCTCAGTGAAGCCCACTCGGAGAACGACATGCCGGCGGGCGGCAGCCGCACCGGTTCGCCGCGCAGCAATTGCGAACAGATGGTTTGCAGTTCCTGATTGAGGATGGCGGAAGAAATGACATCGTCGGCAAAGTGGTGAACCGCCAGCGCCAGATGCTGCGGCTTATCCGCAGCGGACTCAAAAAATGTCGCCTGCAGCAAGCGACCGGCGCGCAGATCGAGCCTGCCGCGGAGCGCTCCGAGCTCGCGCACCATTTTCGCGGCTGCCGCCTCATCATCGAGCGCCGACAAGTCCACGACCCTGCATAACTCATCCGCTCCCGGAAACGGGTTCGATACACGCTGCCTCCAGCCACCAGACTCCTTGGTTATGCTGAGGCGATATGCATCGTGCCGCGCGAACAGCAGCGCTATGGCGCGCTGGATGATCTTTGCTTGGACGGGTTGCTCGAAGACATACAAGACCGTGGCCGCATTCAGTACCAGCTCGTCATCCCAGAGCTCGAGAAAAATGCGCTGCACCGGCGTGAACGGGACCACGTTCGCCCCTTCGAACACTCGTTCACCGCCTTCCTGGCGATCATGGCCGGCATGCCCGTTCGCGGGCCCTTCTCGCGTGGATTCCATCAGCTGCGGGGGCGGCACCCGATTTCTCGTATCGGCTTGTGCAGACATTGAAGCAAGCGTGCCAAGCACACGAAACCACGCCTGCGCCAGCTGCTGGATATCCGCCTCGACGAAGAGTTCACTTGCCCACGACCAGTGCGCAACCAGTGTCGGCCCCTCTTTGCCGCCCTGAATGATCGAGCTCAGCTCGATGGCGTGCGCCATCGGCGCGTCGAGGGAGTAACCACCACGCATCCCCTCAGCCGCAGGAACGAGCTCCCAGCTCTGCCGATCAGCACTCACCGCCAGCGCGTCGAATCGCCCCAGATAGTTGAAGCCCAACTGCGAGCGACCAACGCCGGCAAGCTGCTTCGCCGCCTCCGGATTGAGATAGCGCAACATGCCGTAACCGAGTCCGTTGTCCGGCAATGCGCGCAACTGTTCCTTGATCCGCGTAAATGCAAGGCCCAGCTCGCGAGCGTCAACGAGCGCATGCTCGAGATCGACTGAGCCAGGATCCAGCCACACCGGAAAGATGCTGGTAAACCAGCCGATCGTCCGCGTCAGATCGGCGCCGTCGAAAACATGTTCGCGGCCATGACTTTCGAGGTCCAGACGAACAGCCAATTCATTCGCACCGGAACGCTGGCGCCGCCACTGCGCAACCGCCAGCACGAACGCGGTGAGCAGCGCATCATTGATGTGCCCCTGGAAGAACGCGGGAACGCGCGTGAGCAGGGCCGCGGTAATCTCCGCCGGCAAACTGAGGGACAGGCCGGAGGCCAGGCGGCAGGTGTCCCGCCTGGGATCGAGCTGGCGCAGCGAGAGCAGCGGGTCGGGGCGTTCCAGCATGCCTGTCCATCGCGACAGCTCGGCCGCGCGCGCATCCGAACGAGCATCGGCCGAAAGCAGGTGCGCCCATTGCCGGAACGATGTCGTTGCGCGTTCCAGGACTGGGGAAAGCCCGGCCTGGACGGCCTGCCAGGCGGAGATCAAATCAGGGACCAATATCCGCCATGAGACTCCATCGATCGCCAGGTGATGGACAACGAGCAACAACCGCCCTTGCACCTTGCTTCCTGCATCGAACCAAACTGCCTGGAACACCGCCCCCTCAAGTGGCTTCAGCCGCCCCTTGGCATGACCGAGCTCCTCGGTAATGCAGGCATCGCACAGCGAAGGAGTCAATGCGCTTGTATCGACAATGCGCAAACAATCGGACGAGCGTATGACGCCCTCGTCCGGAATGACCAAATGCCACTCGCCAGCGTCGGCACTTCGCTGCAGCCGCAGGCGCAAGGCCGGATGCTGATCCAGCAACGTTTGCAGAACGGCCTCGAGTTCGCCTTTACGGAGATCGGCAGGCGCTTCCAGCAGCATCGACTGATAGAAGTGATCGAGTGGGCCGCCCTGCTCGAGCCACCACTGGATGATGGGAGTCGTCGGCAGCGAACCCACTGCGGATTCCGAGTCCGCCACCATGTCGTCGGTGGTTCTGGCGGCCGCTGCCAGGGCAGCGACGGTTTGATGCTTGAAGATGTCCTTCGGCGCGATGACCAAGCCGGCCTTGCGTGCATGACTTACCAGCTTGATGGAGATGATACTGTCGCCGCCCATTTCAAAGAAATTGTCGTCGACGGCGACCTGCTCTCGCCCCAGCAGTTCGCAGAACAATCCCGCCAGAATCTCCTCCTGGCGCGTACAAGGGCTACGGGTGCTTGTCGCGGCAGATCCGGGAGCCGGCAAGGCGGCACGATCGAGCTTGCCGCTGGCATTGAGAGGAAAATGCTCCAGCACCAGCATGGCGCTTGGAATCATATAGTCCGGCAGCTGCTCGGCGAGGAAGCTGCGCAGTGCCTGCACATCGGCCTGCTGCCCTGCCGCAGGCACGATATAAGCCACCAGTTGCTTCTGCCCTGGGTGCTCTTCACGCGCCAGAGCAACGGCTTGGCTGACGGCAGGATGATTCGACAGGCGCACTTCGATCTCGCCCAGCTCTATGCGATGACCGCGGATCTTGACCTGCTGATCGATGCGCTCCAGATAATCCAGGTTGCCGCCTGGCAGCCAGCGCACCAAATCACCCGTGCGATACAGGCGGCTGCCGGGCGGCCCGAAAGGATTGGCCACAAAGCGCTCGGCCGTCAGGCCGGGGCGACCGTGATATCCACGCGCAAGACCTTCGCCTCCAAGATACAGCTCGCCCGAACTACCCACCGGGACAGGTTGCAACATCGCGTTTAAAACGTATGCCTGCGTGTTATCCATCGGCGGGCCGATAGGGACGCGGCCCGCTATCTCATGCGAACTATCCACCGTGTAGTGGGTCACGATGGTCGTCGTTTCCGTGGGGCCGTAGACGTGTATCACTCGCACGCCCGGACAAGCATCCAGGACTTCTCGGAAGGCTGCAGGACTAGCGGCCTCGCCGCCGGTCAGCACCTGCCGCACATGGGCAAAGCAGCGAGGGCGTTCGGCAGCCAGCAGACGGAACAACGCCGCGGTGACGAATACTGCGGTGATTCGCTGTTGCACGAGCACGCGCTCGAGCACGTCGATATCCATATCGCCAGGCGACGCCATCACAATCCGATGCCCGGCCAGCAAGGGCACCCAGATTTCATATGTCGCGGCGTCGAACGTCTGTGCCGCCTGCATCAGCACCCGCAGATGCGAATCTCCCTCCCAACGTCGGTCCAAAGCCATCGCCAGAACATTTCGATGCGTGATGCCGATGCCCTTGGGTATCCCGGTCGAGCCGGAGGTGTACATCACGTAGGCGAGACTGTCTGCGTGTACGCCGCTTACGGGCGCTGTCGCCGGATAGCAGGCAATGAGTTCCGCATCCGCATCGATCCGCACCAAACGCGGACCTGCGGGCAAGTGCACAGTCAGCGCATCATGCGCCACCAGCGCCTTTATCCGGGTCTGCTCGAGCATGAAAGCCAGGCGTTCGGCGGGATAGTTCGGATCGAGCGGCACATATCCGCCCCCCGCCTTGAGAATGCCCAGTACGCCGACCAACACGTCCAGCGAACGCTCGACGCACAGTCCGACCATGACTTCGGGCCCGACTCCCTGAGCCTGCAGATGGTGGGCGAGTCGATTGGCCCTGACCTCGAGTTCTGCGTAGGTGATCGAGCAGTCGCCGGCGATGGCTGCAACAGCATCAGGCGTCCGCAGCGCCTGCTGCGCAAAGCATTGCGGCAACGTATCGTAAGCGATCGGACTGCTGGTGGCGTTCCATTGCGAGAGCAATTGCTCTCGCTCATCCGGCCCCAAGATCTCCAACTGCTCGATCGGCGCATGCGGCCTGGATATCGCCTGCTCCAGCAATCGCACGAAATACTCTGCGAAGCGCACGATCGTCTGCTCGTCAAATACGTCGGTCGCGTACTCCAAGGCCCCGCGCAATTCCCCGTCGGCCTCGTGCATCATGAGCGTCAAATCGAACTTCGAAGCAGTCTGCTCGACCATGAGCTTTTCGATTCGCAGATCGCCCAAGCTCGGATCATCGACGGCAACATTCTGCAGGACCATCATGACCTGGAAGATCGGCTGCCGAGACAATTCGCGCGCAGGCACCAGTTCTTGAAGTATCTTTTCGAAAGGCAAGTCCTGGTGAGCGTACCCGGCTAATGCGGTCTCCTTTACCTGCGCGAGCAGCTCCTTGAAGCTGCCGACGCCTTTTAGCCTCGCCCGCAGCGCGAGCGTATTTACAAAAAATCCGATCAATCCCTCCGTATGCCGATGTGTACGCCCTGCCACCGGCGTGCCCACGACCACATCCTGCTGCCCGCTCCAGCACGACAGCGCCAGCTGAAAGACCGCCAGCAAGAACATGAAGGTGGTGACGCCTTCCTCGCGCGCCAGCTGCCTCATCGCATCGCCGAGCGACCTGGGCACTCTGATGACATGCACGGCGCCCTTATAGCTCGGCACCGCCGGCCTGGCCCTGTCGAAAGGCAACTCCAGGACATCCGGCGCGCCAGCCAGTGCCTTCTTCCAGTAGGCCAGGTGCGGCGTAAGCTCGCGACCGCCGAGCCACTTCCTCTGCCACAGCGCGTAGTCCGCATATTGCGCGGTCAGTTCGCTCAATCGCGATGGCTGTCCGAGACGGTATGACTCATAGAGATTCGCCAACTCCCGCAGGACGATGCCGTTCGACCAGCCGTCCGAGACAATGTGATGCATCACCATCACCAGGCCGTACTCCTGCTCGCCTGCCCGCAGCAGGCTTACCCGGAACAGCGGACCGCGTGACAGATCAAAGGGCCGCCGAACCTCTCGGCGAGCGAATCCTTCCAGCACGCCCTCACCGCTTCGAAGCTCAACGGCTTCGGGCTCGACGCGCTGGATCGCGAACGACTCGGGGCCATCGACGACCTGGCAGGCTTGCCCGTCCTGCATCGCAAAGCGGGTACGCAGACTCTCGTGACGACGCACCAATTCTCTGTAGCTTTTCTCCAAGGCGACTTCATCGAGCGGCCCAAGGACACGCAGCGCAAGCCCCATGTGATAGGCAGCACCGGCAAGCCCCAGCTGCTCCACAAACCATAGCCTTTCCTGGGCGTACGACAGCGGAAGATGCTCGCCGGGGCGGCGCAGACCATGGAATTCGCGGGACGACTGATCCTCGCTGCGCCTGCCCCGCAACTTCATCGCCAGCTCGTGAACTTGTTGCGGCGACAGACGGGCAATACTTTCCGAGAAATTGTCGTTCACTTGCAGCCCTCATCTTGGGCAAGTGCTGAAAATTCGCGTGCTTGCGCTCGCACCCTGTCCTTCCCCGCGAAACCAAGCGCCCCGATCACGTGAGTCGCTCGAAGCAAGATGCACTTGGCCATTGCCGACGACGACAGATCTGGCCAGATGCTCCATGGTTGAATCCGACACCAGACGCCTTGCACCGCCGGCTCGAGACGGTCCAGCGCATTGCATCGCCGCATGAGCCGCCGTTCCGCGTTTCATGTCTTCGCGTCCAGCAAGACTCACCGCCCAGGATCAGGCACATTGCGCTCCAACCATGCCTCGCCTCCGAAGCGAGCGAAACATCACCTGTGCTTCTACGCATGAGCCGGCACCGCCCCTCGTTCGATGGCTCGATCAAGCAACACGCGGGACCGCGCACGACATGCCGCACCCTGCTGCGCTGTCTGTCGAATACGCCTGCCCCGCCTTGCCGCCTCGATGCTGCATACGCCGACTCGCCTCACCATGGAACATCCCGACTGCCGCAGATCGGGGCGGCAGGTCGCTCACTCCGTCACGCTCGACTCACTATCGCTGACCACCGCATCGAGACCACTCATGTACTCGCTCATTTCGCCTGCGCTGAGGCCGTCGGCGAGCTTAGCGACGAGTTCCCTGGTGACTTCCTCGACCGTGCCCGTTGCCGATATCAGCACCCGGGTCGAGATCTTCACGCCGAACTCGTCGTCGATTCGCGCAATGACGCGCAGCGCGATCAGGGAGTCGCCCCCGAGCGACATGAAGGTGTCGGTGCGACGGATGCTCGGGATGCCGAGGACTTCTTGCCAGAAGCCGGCGACCTGCGCCTCCAGCCCGGTCCACTCGTTCGCCGCTGCGACACCATCCGGCTGAACCTTGATGTCGCCCGCCCGATCTTGGGCCAGGAGCGGCCGCTGGCGAGTCGAATGCCGTCCCTCCGACTTCTCGAAAGGCTTCACCCAGTATCGCTGCCGCTGAAACGGATACGCCACCAGTCCAATCCTTCCAGGCGGCGTACCACCGTGGAAGAGGTTCCAATCGATGTTTGCACCGAGCGACCAAAGACTTCCGAGCTTCGACAGCAAGTCCGTCCGACCGGATTTGCCATGGCTGGCGAGCGAGCCGACATACGCATAGTCCGGCGATGCGCCGAACTGTTGCCTGGCCAGGCTGCACAAGGCATGGCCGCTGCCGACCTCCAGCAGAATGGTGGCCCCGCCAGTCGTGGCGCTCGTCAGCGCCGCCTGAAAATTTACCGGTTCGCGCAGGTGCCTGGCCCAGTATTGCGGACCGATCGCATCGGACTCGCGCACTGGCTTGCCGGTGACGCATGAGATGTAAGGCAAGCGAGGGCTACCGTGACGACAGCCCTGTGCAGCCTGCTCAAGACCCTGCATGGCTTGATCCATCATGCTGGAATGGAAGGCATGCGAAACCGGCAGCCTGTGGTGCTCTATGTCTGCAGCGGCAAGCATGCCGGCGGCCTCGTCGATGTCTTCGCTGGCCCCCGATATCACGCATTGCGAAGCGGAATTGATGGCCGCGATCGACAGCGAGTTCTTCAGCCAAGGCCGGCATTCGTCCATCGAGCGCCTTACGGCGAGCATGGCGCCGCCGGGCTGAGCATCCACCAGTCGCGCCCTGGCCGCCAGCAGCTTGACGCAGTCCGGCAAGGGCAATACGCCGGAGATACAAGCCGCGATATATTCGCCGACGCTATGCCCCAGCAAACCGGCCGGGGTCACGCCCCAGTGCATCCAGAGCCTGGCGAGGCTGTAGCCCACGGTAAATACCGCCGGCTGCGTGATCAGCGTTGCGTTGATGGCCGATGCCGATTCCACGTCTTCGGCCTGGCAGATGAACGGCCGTACGTCGATTCCCAGATGAACCTTGAAAAGATCGGCGCACTCATCGATCCGTGCGCGGAAAAACGGCTCGGAATCGTAGATCGATTGCACGGCGCCTGATCGTTGCGACCCCTGGCCTGGGAACATGAAGATCACCGGCCGGTTCAAGTGCGAGTCGTGGACAGCTTGCGCATCCGACGGCGCCTCGCGCAGGGCGCGAATCAACTCTTCGCGTGTCGTCGCCACCACGACGCGACGATGTGCGAGCCGCCGCCTGCCGATCTGCAGCGTATAGGCCATCTTGGCAAGATCGAGCTGCGGTCGTGCTTCGATATACGAAGCCAACTCGGCGCTCAACTGCTGCAATGCCTCGCCGGTATGCGCTGACAGCAGGAATAATTGAGACGCATCCCCGCCAGGTCCGGCCCCTCGGGCAGGCGCCTCTTCCACGATGACATGAGCATTGGTCCCGCCCATGCCGAAGGAACTGACACCAGCCCGCCTCGGCTTGCCGTGGTCGGGCCAGGGCACGTATTCGGTATTGACGAAGAAAGGATTCCCCGGGGTCTCCAGCGCGGGATTCGGCTTCGCAAAATGCAGTGTCGGCACGAAGTGCTTGTTCTTCAGACAAAGCACCGCCTTGATCAGGCCAGTCACTCCCGAGGCCGTGTCCAGGTGCCCGATGTTGCTCTTGATGGACCCCAGCGCACACCATCTCTGCCCGGACTGACTGGCTCCGAACGATTCGTTCAGCGCGGTGAGCTCGACGGCGTCGCCGAGCACGGTTCCTGTGCCGTGCCCTTCGACCATGCCGATGTCCGTGGGCGTCAGCTTCGCAAACGCCATCGCGGATGCAATCAACTGGGTCTGCGCCTTGATGCCCGGCGCGGAGAAGCCCGCTTTGTCCGCTCCATCGTTATTGACGGCGGTACTGCGGATGACGGCATGGATTTCGTCTCCGTCGCGGATCGCCTCGTCCAAGCGTTTGAGCACGACGACACCGCATCCACTGCCCCCGATCGTGCCGCTGGCATCCGCGTCGTAAGGGCGGCAGTTCCCGTCCCTCGAGGCGATGCCGCCTTCTTCATATAAATAGCCGTAGCTCTGGTTGAGCTTGATCGATACGCCGCCAGCCAGCACGACATCGCTTTCGAAAGTCAGCAAACTCTGGCACGCCAGGTGCACGGCGACCAATGAGCTCGAACAAGCAGACTGCACCGCCATGCTGGGACCATTCAATCCCAGCTTGTAAGACGCTCGCATGGTGAGAAAGTCCTTGTCACCATCGAGCGAGGTCTGGTGGTGGTTGCCCGCGTTCAGTTCGACGATTTCGTCGCGGTAGCGTTCCAGATAATGATTGGCTCCGGAGCCGGCAAAAATTCCTATGACACCGTCATAGCTTGTCGGGTCGTAACCGGCATGCTCGAGGCCTTCCCACACGCATTCGAGGAAGAGCCTTCCCTGGGGGTCCAGACTCGTGGCCTGCAGGGGGCTGTAGCCGAAGAACTCGGCATCGAAGCGGTCATAGGCATCCAGCTTTACGCATGCGTTGACGTAATTGGGATGCCCGGTAAACGCCGAGGTCACTCCAGCCGCTTCCAATTCGGCAGCCGATGGACGCGAGACGGCATGCCTGCCGCTTTTCAGCAGCTGCCACAGTTCGTCGACATTCTTCGCGCCGGGAAAGCGGCCAGCCATTCCGATGATAGCGATGGAATGGGAGTCTCCCGTTTGATCAGTCATGCTGCTCTCCCCATGGCGACGTTGTGTGCGGCGAGGGGACGCTTCTTCTCCTGACTACCGAAGCGCTGCGCTGCCTGACCGTACGCTCATCAATCTGATGCTGATTTAGTTTTGTAACGACGCTGCCCGCATCCAGGTGCTTCGCCAACTCCTCCACCGTCGGGTACTTGAACAGGGCGACAATCGACGTATCCAGATGGAGCCGCTCCTTGATCGCCTTGAGCATGCTCATCATGATCAAGGAGTGGCCGCCCAATTCGAAGAAATTGTCTCGAATGCCGACCTGGGGCACCTTCAACATCTCGGCCCAGATCTGCGCCAGCGCCTTCTCGCTCTCCGTGCCCGGCTCCACATATCCGGCCATGCGCTGCCCCTGCAAATCCGGTTCCGGCAAGGCCTTGCGGTCGAGCTTGCCGTTGCTCGTCAACGGCAGTTCTTTCAGCGTCACGATCGCCGACGGGATCATGTACTCCGGCAGGCTCTGCTTGAGCAGCTCACGCAGCTCCGTCGGCGACGCCTCCAGGGCGGTGGACTGCACCACGTAGCCGACCAGCCGCCTCTGGCCGTCGGCGCCCAATCGGTCGATCACGGCCGCCTGGGCGACCCCGGAGTGAGTGCGCAGCAACGCTTCGATCTCGCCCAACTCGATGCGGAAGCCTCGAATCTTGACCTGGTGATCGACTCGGCCCACGAACTCCAGGCTGCCGTCCGCCCGATAGCGCACCAGATCGCCGGTCCGATACATCCGGCTGCCGGCAGCACCATACGGGTTGGCCACGAAGCGCTCCGCCGTCAGGGCGGAACGCCTGAGGTAACCTCGCCCCACGCCCTCGCCACCGATGAACAGTTCGCCCACCACGCCCATCGGCACCACGCCGTACCGCTCATTCAGCACGTAGACCTGCACATTGGCGATCGGACGGCCGATGGACGATTTCTGCTCGGCCACTTCCGCAAGCTCCGCCGCGCCCAGCCTGGCCACCGTGCTCCATACCGCCGCCTCGGTCGGACCATATTCGTTGTGCAGCTCCACCGTGGGCGCCCTTTCGAAATGCATGCGGCCGAGCGCCTGCGGCAACTCCTCGCCCGCCACCACCACAACCTGCAGCGTGGGCGGATACGCTCCGGCCTCAAACAGCATCTGATAGAGCGACGGCGTGCTGAGCCAGTGCGTAATCCGGCGATGCCGGACGATCTCGGCCAGACGGGCGACATCCCGATACTCCGCATCGTTCGGCAGGGTGAGCTCGCCGCCCAAGGCCCAGGCCCAGAATATCGAAGCGATCGAACTGTCGAAGGCTATCGAGGGGATCAGCAGCATCGACGGCGCGGTCTTGCCGTAATGGTCCAGGCGAGCAGCGAGCGACGCGGCGGCATTCTGATGCGAGATCACCACGCCCTTGGGCTGCCCGGTCGAACCGGAGGTGTAGATCACGTACGCCGCGTGGTGCGGCCGCACCGTCGTCTGCGGCGCCTGCTCGCGCTGGCGTGCGATGACCGCTCCGTCCAGATCCAGGAAGATCGCCCGGCTCGTGTGCGACGGCAAGCGCTCCTCCACCGCGCTGTGGGTCAGCAGGATCGCCACGCGCGCATCGTCCAGCATGAACGCCATGCGCTCCGCCGGCGTCG
>JAJEJU010000015.1 GCA_021390615.1 Rhodanobacteraceae bacterium ZG21-1
CTGCGCCAGCCGGTTCGACTGCTGCTCCATCGCCGCATAGCTCAGCGTCTCGTCCGCGCCGATCAGCGCCGCCGCCGTCGGCGTGCGCAAGGCCTGCGCCGCGATCAGCTCGTGGATGCACTGCTCGCGGGGGTAGGCCTTCGCCGTCACGTTCCACGTCACCAGCTGCTGCTCGCGCTCTTCGGCGCTCAGCAGCTCGAGCTGTCCCAGGCGTCGCTGCGGGTCCTGCGCGACCTGTTCCAGCACGCGTTCGAAGTGGTTCGCCAGACGCGCCATGCTCGAGCGATCGAACAGATCGGTGGCGTATTCCAGATCTCCGCGCAAGCCGTCCGCGGTTTCTTCCAGCACCAGGGTGAGGTCGAACTTGGCGGTGGCGTGCTCGGAGCTGACTTCCTCCAGCTGCAGCCCTTCCAGCCGCAGCGGCTCCTTGAGCATGTTCTGCAGCACCAGCATCACCTGGAACACCGGCTGGCGCGACAGGTCGCGCACCGGCGCCAGCTCCTGCACCAGCTTCTCGAACGGCAGCCCCTGGTGCGCATAGGCTTCCAGCGCGGTCTCCTTCACCTGCGCCAGCAGCTCGTCGAAGCGCTGGGCCGGGTCCAGCCGGCCGCGCAGCGCCAGCATGTTCACGAACAGCCCGATCATGCCTTCCGTCTGCGGATGCGTACGGCCGGCCACCGGCGTACCGATCACCAGGTCATCCTGGCCGCTCCAGCGCCACAGCACGATCTGGAAGGCCGCTAGCAGCAGCATGAAGAGGGTCGCTTCATGTCGCTGCGCCAGCTGCGACAGCGCTTCATTCAAGGCGCGCGGCAAGCGGAAGGAATAAAACCTGCCCCGATGGCTCGCCGTCGGCGGGCGCGGCCGATCGGTCGGCAGCTCCAGCACGCCCGGCGCATCCGCCAGCCGGCTGCGCCAGTAGTCCAGCTGGCGTCGCCAGCTTTCGTCCTCGAACGAGCGGCGCTGCCACAGCGCGTAGTCGGCATAGTGGGCGACCGGCTCGGCCAGCGGCGAGACTTCGCCGCGGCTGTAGGCTCGGTACAGCCAGCGCAGCTCGCGCATCATCACCGCCACCGACCAGCCGTCCGAGAGAATGTGGTGCATGGCCAGCGCCAGGCCGTGCTCCTGCGGTCCCAGGTGCAGCAGGCTCACGCGGAAAAGCTCGCCGCGGGCAAGCTCGAACGGGCGCTGGAATGTCTCGCGTGCGAAAGCTTCCAGCACGCTCTCGCCGTCCGCGGCAACCACCTCGTCGACGGCGACCCGCTGCAACGCGAAAGCCTCGGCCGCACCGATCACCTGATGCGCCTGGCCATCGGCTTCGGCGAAGCGCGTGCGCAGGCTTTCGTGACGGCGCACCAGCTCGCGCAGGCTTTGTTCCAAGGCCGCCTCGTTCAACTCGCCGCGCACGCGCCAGGCCACGGTCATGTGGTAAGCCAGGCCCACCAGTCCCATCCGGTCGACGAACCACAGGCGCTCCTGCGCGTACGAAAGCGGCAGTGCTTCGCCGCTGCGGCGCAGGCCCTGAAGTTGTCCGCGGCCCTGCCGCTTCTGCGCCAGCAGCTTCAGCTGCTGCGGCGAGAGCTGCGCGATGCGCTGGGCCAGCCGGTCGCCGTTCGACGCATTCATGCGCGACTCTCCGGCACGGCGATGTCGGACGGTCGATCTCCGTCGTGCTCGCGCATCTCGTGCGCGTCGGCGCCATGCGCTTCCCGGTTCCTGACCACCGAGGTGTGGCGCTGTCTGGCCGAGCGCTGCGCCAGTTCCGCGCGGTCGAGCGCACCGGCGGCGCCACGGCCGTCCACATAGGCGGCCAGCCTGGCGATGGTGGGGTATTTGAACAGCGCCAGCAGGGGCAGCTCGATGCCCAGGCGAGCCCGGATCGCCGTGCTCATCGAAGCCATCAGCAGCGAATGGCCGCCCAATTCGAAGAAGTTGTCCTCGATGCCTACCTGCGGCCGCTTCAGCACTTGCGACCATAGCTGCGCCAGCGTGCGCTCGCTTTCGCTGCGCGGCGCCACGTAGCGTGCCGCACCCGCATCCTGCGCAGGCAGCGGCAGCGCCGCGCGGTCCAGCTTGCCGTGCGGCGTCTGCGGCAGACGCTCCAGCACCACCCACGAGGCCGGCACCATATACGCCGGCAGCGTCGATGCCAGCTGTTCGGCTAGCGCTGCCGGGTCCAGCGCCGCGCCCGGCGACGGCACCACGTAGGCCACCAGCCGCTCGTCGCCGTTCACCACGCGCGCCAGCACTGCCGCCGCCTGCACCGACGACTGCGCCAGCAGCTGCGCTTCGATCTCGCCCGGCTCGATGCGGTAGCCGCGCAGCTTCACCTGATGATCGATCCGCCCCAGGAACTCCAGCTCGCCGTCGGCCCGCCGGCGCACCAGGTCGCCAGTGCGATACAGCCGGCTTCCCGCAGCGCCGTACGGGTTCGCGACAAAGCGCTGCGCGCTCAATGACGGCCGCTTCAGATAGCCGCGCGCCAGCCCGTCGCCAGCGATATACAACTCGCCCACCACGCCGATCGGCGCCAGCCGCAGACGCGCATCCAGCACGTAGACCTGCACGTTCGCGATCGGATGGCCGATCGACACACTGCCCTCGCCGCCTTGGTACGGCGCGGCGGTTGCGCAGACGCTGGCCTCGGTGGGGCCGTAGGCGTTGATGAAACGGCGTCCCGCACTGAACTGCCGCGCCCGCTCTGGCGGGCAGCTCTCGCCGCCCACGATCAACATGCGCAGCTGCGGCAGCGCGACGTCTTCCAGCAGGCCCAGCACCGACGGCGGCAGCGTCGCCACCGTCACCACCCGCTCGACCAGCACCCGCGCCAGCGTGCCCGCGGCATCTTCCGCATCGGCTAGGCACAGCTGCGCGCCCGCCGACAGCGTCATCAGCCATTCCCACAACGAGGCGTCGAAACTCAGCCGCGCAAACTGCAGCACCCGATCCGTTGCGCTAATCCCGAACAGCGCCTGCTGCGCCGTCGCCAGGTTCACCGCGCCCCGGTGCGGCACCAGCACACCCTTGGGCCGACCGGTCGAGCCCGAGGTGTAGATCACGTAGGCCGCGTTGGACGCAGTGACTTGTATCGCCGGCGCGTGGCTGTCGCAGTCTTCGATCGCCGCCGCATCGAGGTCGAGAGAAACCACTAGGCCCGCATACGACGGCAGGCGTTCCTTGATGGCGCTCTCGGTGAGCAGGATCGCCGCGCCAGCGTCGTCCAGCATGAAGGCCATGCGTTCGGCGGGCAGGGACGGATCGATCGGCAGATACGCGCCGCCGGCCTTCAGTATCCCCAGCACCGCAACGAGCATGCCCAGCGAACGCGGCACGCACAGCGCCACCACCACTTCCGGACCTACCCCGCGCCGCCGCAGGTAATGCGCCAGCCGGTTCGAGCGGCGCTCCAGTTCGCCGTAGCTCAGCGCGTCCTTGCCGTCGCTCGCCGCGATCACCTCCGGCGCCTGCGCCGCGCACGCTTCGAACAGCTCGTGCACGCAGCGCTCGCGCGGATACGCCACCGCCGTCGCGTTCCACGTCGACTGCAGCAGGCGGCGCTCCGCCGCCGTGGTCAGCACCAGGTCGCCCAGCAAGACGCCCGGCTGCGCCACCACCTGCACCAGCACCTGTTCCAGATGCTCCGCCAGCCGCGCCATGCTCGACGCCTCGAACAGGTCCGTCGCGTACTCCAGCACCCCGCTCAGCCCGTCCTCGCCCACCTCCACGATCCAGGTCAGGTCGAACGCCGCCGTTCCGTGCGCCACCGCGATCGCCTGCGAGTCCAGGCCTGCCAGCTGCACCGTCGTCGGCGCCAGGTTCTGCAGCGCCAGCATCACCTGGAACACCGGCTGCCGCGACAGGTCGCGCACCGGCGCCAGCGCCTGCACCAGCTTCTCGAACGGCAGCTCCTGATGCGCGTAGGCGCCCAGCGCGGTCTCCTTCACCTGCGCCAGCAGCTCGCGGAAACTGGATGTTTCGTCTATCCGTCCGCGCAGCGCCAGCGTGTTCACGAAGAAGCCCACCAGCCCTTCGGTCTGCCGCTGCGTGCGGCCCGCCACCGGCGTGCCCACCACCACTTCGTCCTGGCCGCTCCAGCGCGACAGCACCAGCTGGTACGCCGCCAGCAGCAGCATGAACAGGGTCACCCCTTCGTCCCGCGCCAGCTGCTCCAACGCCCGGCTCAGCGACGGCGTCAGCCGCAGCGGCTGGCTGCCGCCGCGGTGGCAGGGCAGCGGCGGCCGCGCATGGTCGGTTGGCAAGGCCAGCGCACTCGGTGCGCCGGCCAGCTGGTGCCGCCAGTAGTCCAGCGAGGCCGCCTGCGCGCCCTGCTCGTAGGCCTCGCGCTGCCACAGCGCGTAATCCGTGTATTGCAGTTCAAGTGCCGGCAGCAGCGCCGGCTCGCCCGTGCATTCGCCCGCATACAGCGCCGCCAGCTCCCGCACCAGCACGCCCAGCGACCAGCCGTCGCCGATCAGGTGGTGCAGGGTCAGCACCAGGCCGTGTTCCTGCGCCGACACGCGCAGCACGCTGGCGCGGAACAGCGGCTCCTCGCTCAGCGCGAACGGCGCCTGCGTCGTCTGCCGCGCGAAGGCCTCCAGCAGGTCCTCGCCTGCGCCGACGCTCACCGCCTCGCGCGGCAGCACGCTCAAACGGATCGCCGTACCGTCGTCGATCTGCTGGCAGGCCTGGCCGTCCTGCATGACCAGGCGGGTGCGCAGGCTGGCGTGCCGCTGCACCAGCGCCGTCACCGCACGCGACAGCGCCGGCACGTCCAGCGGGCCGTGCAGCCGCACCGCGCTCCAGGCGTGGTAGGTCGCACCGACCAGGCCCAGCTGCTCCACCAGCCACAGCCGCTCCTGCGTGTAGGACAGCGGCGCCGTCGGCGTCGCCGGACGGGCCGTCAGTGCCGGCAGCGTGGTCGTGGCCGGTCCCAGCAGGGCCAGCAGCGCCGCCTTGTGCGAGACCAGCGCGTCGATGTCCGCCTCGCTCAGCGCACCGGACGGTGCGTCGTACACCAGGCGGCCGTCTTCCACCCACAAGCGCACGTCGCGCGCGCGCAATCGACTAAGCAGTGCATGCAGATCCTGCTGCGCAAGCTGCGTCCGTGCCGTGTCAGCACCCTCCGCCGCGCGCAACTTGCCGGGCGCGGATGCACCGCCGGCACGCAGGTCGACGCAGCCGTCGACGGCGTGCGGCTGGCGATGCAGGCAGCGGGCGCGGATGGCCACCGGTCAGTTCTCCTCGACCACCGGCTGGTCCGGCGACTGGCTGTCGACGGCATCCTCGGCCAGGATTCTGCGTAGCTCGTCCTCCGACAAGGAGGCCAGTTCATCCCGCATCGCGCCCAGCTCGTCGCCCAACAGGCGCTCCGCCTGACGCACGAACACCGCTTCTGCCAGCGCGCACAGCTGCGGCTTCTCGAACAGCAGCGACACCGGCACCTCCACCTGGAACTCCCGGCGCAGCCGCGCCACCAGCTGCATCGCCAGCAGCGAGTGACCGCCCAGCTCGAAGAAGTGGTCGTGCCGGCCCACCTGCGGCAAGCCCAGCAGCCCCTGCCAGATCCCCGCCAGCGCATGCTCCAGCTCGCCCTGCGGCGGCTCGTAGGCCCGCGTCTGCACCGACCCCGCGTCCGGCGCCGGCAGCGCACGCCGATCCAGCTTGCCGTTGCGCGTCAGCGGCAACTGCTCCAGCACCACGTACGCCGACGGCACCATGTAGTCCGGCAGGCTCTCTGCCAGATGCGCGCGCAGCACCGACACCTCCACCACCGCGCCCGCCGCCGCGATCACGTACGCCACCAGCCGCTCGTCGCCGTCCACCTCGCGCGCGATCACCGCCGCCTCGTGCACCGACGCATGCGCCACCAGCCGCGCCTCGATCTCGCCCAGCTCGATGCGGAAACCGCGCACCTTCACCTGGTGATCGATCCGGCCCAGGAACTCCAGCTCGCCATCCGCCCGCCGGCGCACCAGGTCGCCGGTGCGGTACAGCCGGCTTCCCGCCGCGCCGTACGGATGGGCGATGAAGCGCTGCGCGGTCAGCGACGGCCGCTTCAGATACCCGCGCGCCACCCCGTCGCCGCCGATGTACAGCTCGCCCACCACCCCGACCGGCACCACCCGGTGGCCTTCGTCCAGCACGTACACCTGCGCGTTCGCGATCGGACGACCGATCGGGATGTTGCCGCTGCCCGCATCGGCATCGTCGACCGGATGCACGATGCAGCCCACCACCGTCTCGGTCGGGCCGTAGTGGTTGTAGATCCGCGTCTGCGGCGCATGCCGCCGCCAGCGCTCGATGTCTT
>JAJEJU010000016.1 GCA_021390615.1 Rhodanobacteraceae bacterium ZG21-1
CACCGACATCGGTGGGGGTTTTTTCTTGCGCGCCGCCCGCCCCAGCACCGCGCCTGGGCCGATCCCATGACGCCGCGCGGCGCCGGATCACTTCCGGCAGGCTCGCGAAAGACCACGCCGCCAAGGCTCGCCGATATCGCCCGCCACCTGGCCAACCTTGCCGCATCCAAGACCGGTGCCGATCCGGACACCAGGTCTCGATTCGATACCGTCAGAACCAGCTCCGCGCTCTGTCGCTGCGAACGGTGTCGATGAAGAAAGCCTCGTTATCGATTGGCGTGGCGGTGGTCGTCGAACGCGCAGTTTTGCGAGTTGCTAGAATCGCGCAACTACCTGGTTGCGAAATTCCATGACGACGCCAAATTCCGGCCGCTTAGGTGCGCTGTCCTACCTGATCTTCTCCTCGCGCTGGCTGCAGCTGCCGTTGTATCTCGGCCTGATCGTGGCCCAGGCGATCTATGTCGTGCAGTTCTTGCGCGAGTTGTGGCATCTGCTGGAAACCACCTTGTTTCATGCCGGCATCGATCCGGCTGCCGGCGGCGACAGCGCCGAGACCACCATCATGCTCACGGTGCTGGGCCTGATCGATGTGGTGATGATCTCCAACCTGCTGGTGATGGTCATCGTCGGCGGTTACGAAACCTTCGTGTCGCGGCTGCGCCTCGACGGTCATCCCGACCAGCCGGAATGGCTGTCGCACGTGAATGCGACCGTGCTCAAGGTGAAGCTGGCGATGGCCATCATCGGCATTTCGTCGATCCATCTGCTGGCTACCTTCATCAAGGCCAAGGCGACCGATGGACAGACGATCATGTGGCAGATCCTGCTGCACCTGACCTTCGTGGCCTCGGCCCTGGCCTTGGCCCTGATCGATCGCATCATGCTGCAACCCGGCAAGCGCGTCGGCGCGAACCATTGACAGCCTTGCAGCGCGAGGGCTGACACAACGGGGTCTAGGCCTCATGATGTCGCCCGGCTAGACAGGACGGGCGACGATGGGAGCGATTGCACTCAATCGGCGGCAGGAGGAACTGGTCGCTTACGTGCGGCGCGAAGGCTTCGTGTCGGTTGAGGCCTTGGCCGAGCATTTCGAAGTGACGCCGCAGACGATACGGCGCGATTTGGCCGTGCTTTGCGACAGCGGCTTGCTGAGGCGCTACCACGGCGGAGTAAGTCTGCCTTCGAGTGTCGAGAACCTAGCCTACGCGGCACGCCGTGGCCTGCAGCAGCGAGAAAAGCAGCGCATTGCCACGCTGCTGGCCAGGCATATCCCGGACGAAGCCTCGCTGTTCATCAATCTCGGTACCACCAACGAAGACGTGGCGCGTGCCCTGCTGGGGCACAAAGGCCTGCGCGTCATCACCAACAACCTCAATGTCGCGATCATGCTCAGCGACAATCCGACCTTCGAGGTGATCGTCGCCGGCGGCGTCGTGCGTGGCCGCGATCATGGCGTGACCGGGGAGGCGACCATCGAGCTGATCCGCCAGTTCAAGGTCGACTACGGCGTGATCGGCATCTCCGGCATCGATGCGGACGGCACCTTGCTCGATTTCGACTATCAGGAAGTGCGGGTGGCGCAGGCCATCATCGAGCACTCGCGCCAGGTCTATCTGGCGGCGGACCACAGCAAGCTGGGGCGGAATGCGCTGGTGCGGCTGGGGCCTATCTCGCGGGTTTCAGCCTGGTTTACCGATCGCGCGCCAGCGCCCGAATTGGCGAAGGTGCTGAGCGAGGCTGGCACGCAGATTTTCGTGGCGTCGGCGGCAGGCGAGGGCGTGCCCGATGCATGACACATGGATTGTTCGAAAATGTTCGTATATGATCGAAAACGTCCATTGCCTGCGGTGAAGCTTTCATATGCGCGCACTCAAATCGGTAAATCGGCCTGATTCGAACGCCATCGCTCACTTCCTGGGCCGCTTGCACCACGGTGAGCTCCACCGGTGCTCGCAGCCGCGGACGGTGCAGCCATGAGCGAGCAGGTCGATCTGCTGGTCGTCGGCGGCGGCATCAACGGTGCCGGCATCGCACGTGATGCGGCCGGGCGTGGATTGTCGGTCTGCCTGTGCGAGCAGGACGACCTGGCTGCGCATACCTCCAGCGCCAGCACCAAACTGATCCACGGCGGCCTGCGTTATCTCGAACAATACGAATTCGCCCTGGTGGGCAAGGCGCTAGCCGAGCGCGAAGTGCTGCTGCGCGCCGCGCCACACATCATCTGGCCGCTGCGCTTCGTGCTGCCGCATCAGCCGCACCTGCGGCCGGCCTGGATGATTCGCCTGGGCCTGTTTCTCTACGACCACCTCGGGAGAGGCCGGCGCACCCTGCCGGGTTCGCGCCGCATCAAGTTTGGCGAGCATGCGGTGGGCAAGCCGCTGCAGGACGAGTTCCGTACTGGCTTCGTCTATTCGGACGCCTGGGTTCAAGACGCGCGCCTGGTGGTGCTCAATGCGATGGACGCGGCGCGACGTGGCGCCACCATCCTGACGCGCACACGCTGTCTGCGCGCGCAGCGCGAAGCGGACTGCTGGCTGGCGCAACTGCAGCGCGCCGACGGCAGTCAGATCGAAGTCCGGGCTCGCGCGTTGGCCAACGCCACCGGGCCGTGGGCAGTGAGCTTCCTCGATCAGGTGGCGCAGGTCGGGCACGATCACGCGTTGCGTCTGGTCAAGGGCAGCCACATCGTGGTGCCCAAGCTGTACGAGCACGCCTACGCCTACATCTTCCAGCAGCCGGACCGGCGCATCGTGTTCGCCATTCCGTACGAGCGGGAGTTCACCCTGATCGGCACCACCGATCTGGAATACCACGGCGATCCGTCCAGTCCGCGCATCGCCGAGGATGAGATCAAGTACTTGTGCGAGGCGGCGAACCGCTACTTCCGGCGGCAGATCGCACCGGCCGACGTGGCCTGGAACTACAGCGGCGTGCGTCCGCTGCTCGACGACGAGCAGGAAAGCGCCAGCGAGGTTACCCGCGACTACCTGCTCGAGCTCGACCAACAGGCGGCGCCGCTGCTCAATGTGTTCGGCGGCAAGCTGACCACTTTCCGTCGGCTGGCCGAGGAAGCGGTGGATCGTCTGGCGCCCTTGCTGGGCACGAAGGAACCCAGCTGGACCGCGCAAGGGCATCCTTTGCCCGGCGGCGAGCGCACCGATTTGGCGGAGCTGCAGGCCGAGCTGCAGCAAGACCGGCCATGGCTGCCTGCCGAGCTGGCCTGGCGCCTGGTGCGTACCTACGGCACGCGCACGGAAGCTGTGCTTGGATCGGCTGCGGCGCTGGAGCAGTTGGGCGAGCATTTCGGCGGCGGGCTTTACCGTGCGGAAGTGGATTATCTGCGGCAGCATGAGTGGGCGCAGACGGCGGTCGACGTGCTCTGGCGACGCACCAAACTGGGTCTGCACCTGGATGCCAAGGCGCAGGCGCGCCTGGAGGCTTACCTGGCGCAGGCGCAATAAAGAACCACCCAACAACCATCCAGCGAGGGGGCCGGAACGACATGGGCAATAACCAGGGGAGTGTGCGATGCGCCAACTGATTGGCGAGTTGATCTCGGAGGCCGTGGCCATGCTCATCATCATCGCCTTTGGCGATGCGGTGGCATGCATGTACGTGCTGTACGACCCGAGTCCCTACCAGCATGCCTACTGGGGCGTGTGCATCGCCTGGGGACTGGCTGTGACCATCGCGATCTACGCCACCGGCTCGGTTTCCGGCACCCATGCGAATCCGGCGGTCACCCTGGCGCTGGCATTGTTCCGCGGCTTCGAATGGAAGAAGGTACTGCCGTACTGGCTGGCCCAGGTAGTAGGGGCCTTCGTCGGCGCCGCCATCGTATACGTGCTGTTCGGCCCGGTAATCGACCACTACAACGACCACGTTGTGCATATGAGCCGCGAAGCCGGCGGCGCAGCCGGCGTGTTCTTCACCCATCCGGGCGATTCGATCACGCCAATGCATGCGCTGCTCGACCAGGTGATCCTCACCGCCTTCCTGCTGTTCGGCATCTTCGCCATCACCGAGCAGTACAACGAGATGGCGCCCAAGGCGAATTCCGGGGCGCTGATGATCGGGCTGCTGGTCGCCACCATCGGTGCTTCGATGGGCTACCTGGAAGCGTGGGCGATCAACCCCGCGCGCGACTTCGGGCCGCGTCTGTTCGCCTATTTCGCCGGTTGGGGCCGCTCGGCGCTGCCGTCGCCGGACAACTACTGGTGGGTGCCGATCGTCGGACCGCTGCTCGGCGGCATCGTGGGCGCCGGCGCCTACCAGGGCCTGATCCGTCCGTTCCTGCCGGCGCGCCTGCGCGAAGCGGCGGGCCAGACCTCGTCCGATTAGTTTCCCCGACTCCTTTCCTGCGCAAGGCGAACCTTCATGGACAAGCAGTACATCCTGTCGATCGACCAGGGCACCACCAGCTCGCGGGCTATCCTGTTCGATCACGCCGGACGCATCGTCGGCCTGGCGCAGCGCGAGTTCGGGCAGATCTTCCCGCAGCCCGGCTGGGTCGAGCACAACCCGCGCGAGATCATGACCAGCGTGCTGACCACCATCACCGAGGTGATGAACAACGCCCAGGTCGATCCCGGCGCGATCGCGGCCATCGGCATCACCAACCAGCGCGAGACCACGGTGGTGTGGGATAAGGCCAGCGGCCAGCCGATCTACAACGCGATCGTGTGGCAGTCGCGCCAGACCAAGGACATCTGCGAGCAGCTCAAGACGGACGGCCACGAGGCGACGGTGCGTGCCAAGACCGGCCTGCTGATCGACGCCTATTTCTCCGGCACCAAGGTGAAGTGGATCCTCGACCACGTCGAAGGGGCGCGCGAGCGTGCCGAGCGCGGCGAGCTGCTGTTCGGCACCATCGACAGCTGGCTGATCTGGAACCTCACCGGCGGCAAGGCGCACGTCACCGACTACACCAATGCCTCGCGCACCCTGATGTACGACATCCACCGGCGCTGCTGGGACGACGAGCTGCTGCGCATGCTCGAGGTGCCAAAGGCGATGCTGCCCGAGGTGCGTTCGTGCAGCGAGGTGTACGGCCACACCTTGCCGCAGTATTTCTTCGGGCAGCAGGTGCCGATCGCCGGCGTCGCCGGAGACCAGCAGGCCGCGCTGTTCGGCCAGGCCTGCTTCGAGCCCGGCATGGCCAAGAACACCTATGGCACCGGCTGCTTCATGCTGATGAACACCGGCGACAAGGCGGTGACCTCGAAGAACGGCCTGCTCACCACCATCGCCTGGGGTCTCGGCGACAAGGTCGAATACGCGCTAGAGGGCAGCATCTTCGTGGCCGGCTCGGTGATCCAGTGGCTGCGCGATGGATTGCGCATGCTGGGCAAGGCCAGCGATTCGCAGGCCTATGCCGAGCGCGCCGGCAGCAGCGACGGCGTCTACATGGTGCCGGCCTTCGTCGGCCTGGGCGCGCCCTACTGGCGCAGCGACGTGCGGGGCGCCGTGTTCGGGCTGTCGCGCGGCACCACCAAGGAGCACTTCGTGCGTGCGGCGCTGGAATCGATGGCCTATCAGACCCGCGACGTGCTGGCCGCGATGGAGGCCGATGCGAACCTGGCCTTGAAGGAGCTGCGCGCGGACGGCGGCGCCATCGCCAACGACTTCATGGCGCAGTTCCAGAGCGACATCTTGAACGTGCCGGTGCTGCGGCCCAAGGTGGCCGAGACCACGGCGCTGGGCGCGGCCTACCTGGCCGGCCTGGCCGTCGGCTTCTGGGCCAGCCCGGCGGACATCGCCAAGCAGTGGGCGGTCGATCGCCGCTTCGAACCCGGCATGCCGGAAGCGCAGCGCGAGGAGCTCTACGCCGGCTGGCAACAGGCGGTGCAGGCCACCATGGGCTACAAGGTAGCCTGAGCGCTTGCGGGTTCGGTGGCCCGAAGGGCCTCGGCGAGGCATGCAAGATATTCGAACGTCGCTGCATGCAAGTGGCGACGATGCTGCGATAGCTGCGATATCTGCGATGTCGAGAGCATGGCGTGTTCGATTCGAGCGGCATCGTCGACTGGCTAGTCAGGCGCGGCGATTGATGCTGTCGCTGCGAGTAGTCTGCGCGAGTGGCACAGCGCGACGTCGAGGGATAAAGCTTCACGCATCGGCAAGCGCGCAAATCATGCCGATACGCGAGGCCTGCCATGCGGGCAGAGCTGCGGTCGTAGTCGCCGGCACGCCTGACTTTCTTCGCCTGGCATGGTGGCCCACTGCACCGGCCAAGCCTGTCGAGCCACCGCAGCCAGCATCGGCTAGCTGCGGCAACGAGGATCTCAGTCCAGCACGTAGCCGAACTGGTCCTTGAACTCCGTCGCGAATTCGCCGTAGCTGAAGCGCTGGTTCTGCGTGCCGGGGTGTTCCACCTTCAGCGCGCCCATCAGCGAGGCCATGCGGCCGACCGTCGGCCAGTCCTTGCCGCGCATGATGCCGAAGATCAGGCCGGCGCGATAAGCGTCGCCGCAGCCGGTGGGGTCAATGACCTGGCGCTCGCGCGCCGGCGGAATCTCGTGCACGGTGCCGCCGGCATGGATCAACGAACCGCGCGGGCCCAGCGTCACGATGTAGGCCTGCACGCGCGCGGCGATCTCCTCGGCGCTCCAGCCGGTGCGCGTCTGCAGCAGCTGCGACTCGTAGTCGTTGACGATCACGTAGGTCGACTTCTCGATCATCGCGCGGAACTCGTCGCCGCTGAACAGCGGCATCGCCTGGCCCGGGTCGAAGATGAAAGGCACGCTGCGCGCGGCGAATTCGTCCACGTGCTGCAGCATCGCCTCGCGGCCGTCCGGCGCGACGATGGCGAAATCGATCTGCGGAATGTCCCGCACGTGATTTTCCTGCGCGCTGGACATCGCGCCGGGATGGAAGGCGGTGATCTGGTTGTTGTCCAGGTCGGTGGTGATGAAGCACTGCGGAGTGAACTGGTCGTCGAACTCGCGCACGCAGTCGAGGCGGATGCCGCACTGCTCCATATGCTTGCGATAAGGCGCGAAATCCTGGCCCACCGCTGCCACCGGCAACGGGTCGCCGCCGAGCAGCTTGAGGTTGTAGGCGATGTTGCCGGCGCAGCCGCCGAATTCGCGGCGCATCCGCGGCACCAGGAACGACACGTTCAGGATGTGCACCTGGTCCGGCAGGATGTGGTTCTTGAACTGGTCCTGGAACACCATGATGGTGTCGTAGGCAAGCGATCCGCAGATGACGGCAGGCATGGTGGCGAATGGACCCCGGGCTGTTGACGACGGATGCTGGCGCGGCATGCCGCGTCAGGGCGCTGGCCGCGCCTCACCCAAAGCGAAATATCCTACCCAGATTGCGCCGCGCTGGCGACCTTCTCGGCGACCGACGATCAGCGTCGGGTCGGCGCCAGCGTCCGCCGACCAGGGCATGCCGGCGGTTGTGGCGGATTTGTGGCCGGCAGCGGCCGTGGCGCGGGCGTTGCTTCGAACGTCCCCGGAAGGCGTAGAAAATGCACTTATCATGCTGCCTTACAAGGCTTTCTTAACGAGAATGTCCTTGCGATAAAGGGCCGCGCTGACTAGACTGGCGCGCTTACTTTTTAGCCAGGTCGACGCGCGGCAAGCCATGTTCAAGTTCTTTCGCGGGATCTTCTCCAACGACATCTCCATCGACCTCGGCACGGCCAACACGCTGATCTATGTTCGCGGGCAGGGCATCGTGCTCAACGAGCCTTCGGTGGTGGCGATCCGACAGGACCGCGGCCCGGGCGGCCCGCGTGCGGTGGCTGCGGTGGGCGGCGACGCCAAGCGCATGCTCGGGCGCACCCCCGGCAACATCGCCACCGTGCGTCCGATGAAGGACGGCGTGATCGCCGACTTCACCATGACCGAGGCGATGCTGCAGCACTTCATCAAGCAGGTGCACCGTTCGCGCATGCTGCGGCCCAGCCCGCGCGTGCTGGTCTGCGTGCCCTGCGGCTCCACCCAGGTCGAGCGCCGCGCGATCAAGGAATCGGCCGAAGGCGCCGGTGCGCGCGACGTGTTCCTGATCGAAGAGCCGATGGCGGCCGCGATCGGCGCCGGCATTCCGGTGCACGAGGCGCGCGGCTCGATGGTGCTGGACATCGGCGGCGGCACCTCCGAAGTGGCGGTGATCTCGCTCAACGGCATCGTCTATTCGCAGTCGGTGCGCGTCGGCGGCGACCGCTTCGACGAGGCCATCATCAACTACGTGCGCCGCAACCATGGCACCCTGATCGGCGAATCCACCGCCGAACGGATCAAGGTGGAGATCGGCTGCGCCTTCCCGCAGGGCGAAGTGAAGGAAGTGCAGATCTCCGGCCGCAACCTGGCCGAGGGCGTGCCGCGCATGTTCACCATCAACTCCAACGAAGTGCTGGAGGCGCTGCACGAGCCGCTGTCGGGCATCGTGGCGGCGGTGAAGGCGGCGCTGGAGCAGACCCCGCCGGAACTGTGCTCCGACGTCGCCGAGCGCGGCATCGTGCTGACCGGCGGCGGCGCCCTGCTGCGCGACCTGGATCGCCTGATCTCCGAGGAAACCGGCCTGCACGTGCAGGTGGCCGATGACCCGCTTACCTGCGTCGCCCGTGGCGGCGGCAAGGCGCTGGAGCTGATCGACCAGCACGGCAGCGACTTCTTCGCTCCCGAATAAAAGCCGCGGCGGAAGGCGGCCATGGCGCTCGCGCGAGAAGAGTCATCGCCGCTGTTCGCCGGCAACGCGGCCGGCACGCTGCGCCTGATCATCTATTTGGCGCTGGCGATGGTGCTGATGGTGCTCGACCATCGCAACGGCTGGATGTGGCGCCTGCGCTACAGCGCCTCCATCGTGGTCGAGCCGCTGTACCGGCTGGCTGGCCGGCCGGCGCAGGGCATGCATGCGCTCAGCATCGCCTTTGCCGACCGCAAGCTGCTGACCGACCAGAACCAGCGCCTGCGCGAGGACCTGCTGCTGGCCAACGCCAAGCTCAACCGGATGGCCTCGGTAGCCCAGCAGAACCAGCGCCTGCAGCAATTGCTGGACACCCAGCACAGCCTCGAGCTCAACGTGCAGCTCGCCCACGTGGTCCATGTCGACGTCGGTCCCTACAGCCACCGGCTGACCCTGGGCGTGGGCGCGCGCGATGGCATCAAGGTGGGCCAGCCGGTGATCGACGCGCACGGCCTGATGGGCCAGGTGGTCGAGGTACTGCCCACCACGTCCTCGGTCATGCTGGTCACCGACCCCAACCATGCGGTGCCGGTGGTGATCGAGCGCACCGGCCTGCGCACGGTGGCCTACGGTTCGCGCGGCGGCGACCAGCTGACCCTGCCGAACATCCCGCTGGCCGCCGACGTGCGCCCGGGCGACCGTCTGCTCACCTCCGGGCTGGGCGGGCGTTTCCCCTCCGGCTTCCCGGTGGGCGAGGTCCGCGAAGTGGTGCCGGGCGGTTCCGGTCTGTTTCTGGAGGGGCATGCCTCGCTGGCGGCGGACATCGACCGCAGCGAAGACGTGCTGTTGCTGCACGACCAGCCCGAGCCGGCCGGGCCGCCCGCGCCGGAAGTGCCGGCGGGGCCGCCGACTGGCCTCGCGCCAGCCCCTGCGCCGGCTGCATCCGCGGCGCCGGCGCCGGCCGCGTCGACCGCCCGCGACGCGGAGCCCGCGCAGTGAACCGGCAACAACTGAGTTTCTGGTGGTTCATCGGCACCCTGGTGTTCGCCCTGCTGTCGATGCTGGTGCCACTGCCGGGCGCGCTGGAGCCGTTCAAGCCCTACTGGCCGGCGCTGGTGCTGCTGTACTGGGCGCTGGAAGGCAGCGAGCGGATCAATCTCGGCCTGGCCTTCGTGGTCGGCCTGTGCGCCGATCTGTTCGACGGCGTGCTGCTGGGCGAACAGGCGCTGCGCCTGTGCGCCCTGGTCTTCATCGTGCTGCGCTTCCGTTCGCGCCTGCGCTTTTTCCCGATGTGGCAGCAGGCCCTGGCGGTGCTGGCGCTGCTGTTGAACGACCGCGTGCTGCTGCTGATCGTGCGCGCCTTCGCCGGCGAGTCGATGCCGCCGGCGGCCTGGTGGATCTCGCCCTTCGTGGGCGCGGCGCTGTGGCCGTTCCTGTTCCTGCTGCTCGACGATCTGCGCGTCCGCCTGCGCATCCCGTAGCGCCGTGGCGACCAAGCCCATCCGCTCGATCAAGGACCCTCGCGGCGAAAGCGCGCAGTTCCGCCGCCGTGCCCTGGTCGGCTTCCTGCTGATCCTGGCCGGGCTGGGCGCCTTGGTCGGCCGCTACGTCTACCTGCAGGTGATGCGCTACAACGAATTCGCGGTGCGCTCCGACAGCAACCGCATCAAGCTGCGCCCGATTCCGCCCACCCGTGGCCTGATCTACGACCGCCAGGGCGTGGTGCTGGCCGACAACGTGCCGGCGTTCCGGCTCGAGGTGGTGCCCGAGCAGGTGGACGACATGGACGCCATGCTGGCCCAGCTCGCTCAGGTGGTGCCGCTGGACAAGGACGACATCGATGCCTTCAAGAAGCAGCTGCGGCTGAACCGGCGCTTCGACAATGTGCCGCTGAAAATGCACCTGAGCGAAGACGACATCGACCGCTTCGCGGTGAACCAGTGGCGCTTCCACGGCGTGCAGGTGGCTTCGTATTTCACCCGGCGCTATCCCTTGAGCGAGCTGTTCGCGCACGTGGTCGGCTATGTCGGGCGCATCGACGAAAACGACCTCGACCGGCTCGACCCCCTGCTCTACAAGGGCACCACCCACGTCGGCCGCAGCGGCATCGAGCGCTCCTACGAGGAGATGCTGCACGGCACGCCGGGCTACGAGGTGGACGAGGTCAACGCCGACGGCCAGACCCAGCGCGTGATCGAGACGCATCCGCCCACGCCCGGCAAGAACCTCTACCTGAGCATCGATGCGCGCCTGCAGAAGGCCGCCACCGACGCTTTCGAGGGCCGGGTCGGCTCGGCCGTGGCGATCGATCCGCGCAACGGCCAGGTGCTGGCCCTGGTCAGCGTGCCGAGCTACGACCCCAATCTGTTCGTCAACGGCATCAGCCACGCCGACTACGCCGCGCTGATGGGGGCGACCGACAAGCCGCTGCTCAACCGCGCGTTGCAGGGTGCCTATCCGCCGGGCTCGACGGTGAAGCCGTTCCTGGCCCTGGGCGGCCTGGAATACGGCATCCGCCGGCCCGAGGACACCGTGCTCTCCACCGGCCAGTTCTGCCTGCCGGGGCAGACCCGCTGCTATCGCGACGATGACCGCGGCGGCAACGGCGTGGTCAACATGGTGCGCGCCATCCAGCACTCCACCAACACTTACTTCTACAAGCTCGCGCTGGACATGGGCATCGATCGGCTGAGCGCATGGATGAGCCGCTTCAGCTTCGGCGACCGCACCGGCATCGACCTGACCGGCGAAGCCAAGGGCGTGCTGCCCTCGCGCGCCTGGAAGGCCGCGCACAGCAAGTTCGGCTGGTTCCCCGGCGAGACGGTGATCGCCGGCATCGGCCAGGGCTACTGGGAGGTCACCCCGGTCCAGCTGGCCCATGCCGTGGCCACCCTGGCCGGGCACGGCGTGCCCTACGCGCCGCGGCTGGTGATGTCGACCAAGGCGCTGGGCGAGCTGCAGCCGCAGCCGTTGCCCAATCCGCCGACCGGGCCTTCGCTGATCACCAAGCCCAGCGAGTGGGGCGTGATCAACGAAGGCATGCGCGCGGTGATTACCGCCGGCACCGGCAAGGGCCAGTTCGACGGCTTCCCCTACGAGGTCGCCGGCAAGACCGGTACCGCCGAGCGCTTCTCGCGCACCAGCGACGCCTACGACACCAACAAGAACAGCGCCTACCTCGCCGCGCGCCACCGCGCCTGGTTCGAGGGCTTCACGCCGGCCGAGGATCCGCACATCGCCGCCGCCGCGATGCTGGAGGCCGGCGCCTGGGGCAAGGACGCCGCGCCGATCGTGCGCAAGATCTTCGACGCCTGGCTCAGCGAGCAAAGCCCCGACAGCCTGCCACCGCCGCAGCTGCCGGTCGCGCCGCCGCGTGCGCGGCCGGCGCCGTCGGCATCGGCGCCCAGCGAAGAGATGATGCAGGACGGTACCGAGGATCTGCCGGCCCAGGCCTCCAGCGCCGGAGCGACGCCATGATCGACGAACTGCAAGTCCGCCTGGTCGCCCTGGCGAAGCGCGTGCTGCGGCGGCCGCGGGTCGACCTGCTGCTGGTCGCCGGCCTGCTGTTGCTGGCCGCCGCCGGCCTGGTCACGCTGTACAGCGCCAGCGGCGGCGACTTGAGCGTGGTCGGCGGTCAGGCCGCGCGCTTCGTGTTCGGCGGCATCCTGGTGCTGCTGTTGTCGCGCGTGCCACCCACCCTGCTGCGCACCTGGACGCCGTGGCTGTACCTGGGCAGCACCGCGCTGCTGGTGGTGGTCACCGTGCTGGGCGAAGGGCATGGCGCGAATCGCTGGCTGAATCTCGGCGTGATGCGCTTCCAGCCGTCCGAACTGCTCAAGCTGACCATGCCGATGATGGTGGCCTGGTATCTGCATCCGCGCCAATTGCCGCCGGGCTGGAAAGACATCGCAGTGGTCGGCCTGCTGATCGCCATTCCGGCCGGCCTGATCGCCGAGCAGCCTGATCTGGGCACCGCCCTGCTGGTGGCCGCGGCCGGCGCCTTCGCGCTGTTCCTGTCCGGCATGGCATGGTGGCGCATCGGCCTGCTGCTGGGCGCGGTGGCCGGCGCCGTGCCGGTGGCCTGGCATTTCCTGCACGAGTACCAGCGCAACCGCGTGCGCACCCTGCTCGATCCGGAGTCGGACCCGCTCGGCAACGGCTGGCACATCATCCAGTCGCAGATCGCGGTGGGTTCCGGCGGCGTGTTCGGCAAGGGCTTCGAGCACAGCACGCAGTCGCGCCTGGAGTTCCTGCCCGAGCACACCACCGACTTCATCTTCGCGGTGTTCTCGGAGGAGTTCGGCCTGGTCGGCGTGGCGGCGATCATGCTGCTGTACGCCTTCATCATCGGCCGCTGTCTGTGGATAGCCATGGAGGCGCGCGACACCTATTCGCGCCTGCTGGCCGGCGCGATCGGCATGAGCTTCTTCGTCTACGTGTTCGTCAACGGCGGCATGGTCGCCGGCCTGCTGCCGGTGGTGGGCGTGCCGATGCCGCTGGTCAGCTACGGCGGCACCTCGGCGGTGTCGCTGCTGACCGGCTTCGGTGTGCTGATGTCGATCCATGCGCACCGCAAGACCCGCGATTGAAGGGCCGATGCACGCGCTGCAGCCAAGGCGACGCTTCACTGAACCGGGCCAGCGCAGGCCGTTGCGGGCGCGGCGGTTTGCGTCGGGCTGCATGTTAGGCTTGCGGAAATGTCTGCCATGAAGACGTCCATGCCCCTCTTGTCCGTAGCCCGCCGGGCCAAGGCGCTGCCGTATCGCCGCCTCGCCATGTTGGGCATGCTGGCCACGGCGATACCTGCGCTGGCCTGGGCGCAGAAACATCCCGGGCAGGCGCAGCTGGTGCGCGAGGTGGCGGCGGACACTGGCAAGGATCCGCGCGCGCTCAACGCCTTGCTCGACGGCGCCAAGCGCCAGCAGAGCATCATCGACGCGATCAGCCGGCCGGCCGAGGCGAAGCCGTGGAAGGACTACCGGCCGATCTTCGTCACCCAGCAGCGCATCGTCGACGGCATCGCCTTCTACCGCGCGCACCGCGCGCTGATCGAGCGGACCGCGCACCGCTACCACGTGGCGCCGGAGTACATCGTCGCGATCATCGGCGTGGAAACCAGCTACGGCCGCATCGTGGGCAAGTACAAGGTGCTCGACGCGCTGGTCACCCTGGGCCTCTACTATCCGCCGCGCGCCAGCTATTTCCGCGGCGAGCTGAAGACCCTGCTGGAGCTGCCGGAAAGCCATCTGGCCGGTCCGGTCGCCACGCTGACCGGCTCCTATGCCGGTGCGCAGGGCTGGGGCCAGTTCATGCCCTCGAGCATTCGCGACTACGGCGTCGACGCCGACGGCGACGGTCATATCGACCTGCAGCGCTCGCTGCCCGACATCCTGGCCAGCGTCGCCAACTACTTCGCCAAGCACGGCTGGGTCGAGGGCGGCCCGGTGACGGTGCCGGCGCGGCCGGACCGCGCGGCGAAGGCGCTGGCGGTGAAGGATTCCACCCCGCAGTGGCCGCTGGAGCAGCTGCAGGCCTGGGGCTACACGCCGGCGCGTGCGCTCGGTCCCGGCCGGCTCGCCAGCCTGCAGACCCTGCAGGGCGAGCAGGGCACGGAGTACTGGATCACCTTCCAGAATTTCTACGTGATCACGCGCTACAACCGCAGTCCGCTGTATGCGCTGGCGGTACATCAGCTGGCCCAGGCGATCGCTGCCGGAGTGAAGGCGAAAGCGGCCCCATGAAGCCGGCGCGGCTGCTCACGGCGCTGACCCTCCTGCTGCTGCTGGCGGGCTGCAGCGGCAGTAAGCCGCGGCCGTCCCCGGGTTCGCGCGGCAGCGCCTCCAGCGCCAGCGGACGCTGGTCGGACGACACCAGCCGCTCGCAGCACTCGCGCTATCACGACGCCGACGACAGCGTGCCGAGCGGGCCGCCGCCGGACGTGAGCAAGGTGCCCGAGCCAGTGCCCAAGGTCGAGCCGCGCTCGCTGTACGGCAACAAGTCGCCATACAGCGTGCTTGGCCAGACTTACACCGTGCTGCCCAGCGCACGCGGCTACGTCGAGCGCGGCATCGCCTCGTTCTACGGCAGCAAGTTCCACAAGTACAAGACCTCGAATCTCGAGGACTACGACATGTACCAGTTCAGCGCAGCGCACAAGACCTTGCCGCTGCCGACCTTCGCGCGGGTGACCAACCTGCAGAACGGCAAGAGCGTGGTGGTGCGCATCAACGACCGCGGACCGTTCATGCAGAACCGCCTGATCGACCTGTCCTTTGCCGCAGCGGTGAAGATCGGCATCTGGCCGCAGGGCACCGGCCTGGTCGAGGTGCGCGCGATCGATCCCAGCCAGCCGGTGCAGGAACTGCCGCCGCCGCAGGATGTCAAAGCCGTTGGCCAGCCCGGGCCGGGCATCTACCTGCAGGTGGGCGCGTTCTCCGACGTCGCCAACGCCGAGCGAGTCGCCCAGCGCCTGCGCGAAGCGAATTTCGCGCCGGTGCAGGTGGTGGATGTGCAGATCGGCGGCCGCAGCGTGCGGCGCGTGCGGGTCGGCCCGCTGCCCGACGTCGAGCGGGCCGACGACGTCACCGCCCGCATCGAGGACATGGGACTGCCCAGGCCGCAGGTCGCGGTAGACTGAGCATCCCCACAAGCTTTTGCGCCGCGGCCGCCTGGCCGCCGGCATCGAGAAACCCACACTCACCATAAGCACGGATTCCACACCAAGATGAGCTTTTCCCGTCGTGTACTGTCTGCCCTTGCCGCTACCGCCCTGGTCGGCATCGTCGCCGCCCAGCAGGTTCCGCCCAAGCCGGTACCGGTACCGCGTCCGGTCGTGCCCGACGCGCCGGTGCCGCCGCCGCCGGACGTCGACGCCAAGAGCTGGGTGCTGATGGACTACGCCACCGGCCAGGTGCTCGCCAGCAAGGATCCGGACCTGCGGGTGGAGCCGGCCTCGATCACCAAGATCATGACCGACTACGTGATCTCCGCCGAGCTGGCCAACGGCAAGATCCACATGAACGACATGGTCACCATCAGCGAGCACGCCTGGCGCGGCGGCGGCGCCAGCACCGACGGCTCCACCAGCTTCCTCAAGCTCAACAGCCAGGTTTCGTTGAAGGACCTGCTGTACGGCATGATCATCCAGTCGGGCAACGACTCGGCGATCGCGCTGGCGGAACACAGCGCGGGTTCGGAAGAAGCCTTCGCCGGCCTGATGAACGCCTACGCCAAGCAGCTCGGCATGGTGAACTCGCACTTCGTCGACGCCTCCGGCTACCCGGTCGACAACCACTACACCACCGCGCACGACATCGCGATCCTGTCGCGCGCGCTGATCCACGACTTCCCCGACGACTACGCGATCTCCAAGGTCAAGGAGTTCGAGTGGAACGGCATCAAGCAGGGCAACCGCAACACCTTGCTGTGGCGCGACCCCAGCGTCGACGGCATCAAGACCGGCCACACCGCGGCCGCCGGCTTCTGCCTGGCCGCCTCGGCCCAGCAGGGCGACGCGCGCATGATCGCCATCGTGATGGGCGCCAGCAACGAGAAGGCGCGCGCCGATTCGGCGATGGCCCTGCTCAGCTATGGCTTCCGCTTCTACGAGACGCACAAGCTGTACGACGCCGGCAAGCCGCTGGTGACGCCGCGGCTGTGGAAGGGCACCGAGAACCAGCTGCCGCTCGGCGTCAGCGACAACGTGCTGGTCACCGTGAAGCGCGGCGACTACGAGAAGCTGAAGGCGACCATGGACATCCCGTCCACCCTGATCGCCCCCTTCAGCAAGGGCCAGCAGGTCGGCACGCTGCGCATCACCCTGGACGGTCAGCCGGTGCAGAACGTGCCGCTGGTGGCCTTGAACGACGCGCCGCAATGCGGCTTCTTCGGGCGCCTGTGGGACAGCATTCTGCTGTGGTTCCACCACGACAGCAGCGCGGACAAGGGCGGCACCGGCAAATGAGCAAGATTCGAGCAGACGGAGCGTGCGCATGAAGGACATCGATTCGATCCGGCCCGAGCAGCCGGGCCAGGGCTTCCAGTTCCCGGGCGAGTTCGAGATCACCGCGATGGGCAACGCCAGCGCCAACCTGCCGACCCACGTGCCGCAGATCCTGGAGCGAGTCGGCCTGCACGTGCTGCACGAGACGGTGAAGCACAAGACCTCGCGCGAGAGCAATTTCGTCTCGGTGACGGTGAGCTTCCGCTGCGAGACCCGCGAGCAGTACGACGCGGCGCATGCCGCGCTGCGCGCCGATCCGGATATCCGTTTCACGCTTTGAATGCGATCGGCGGGGCAGGGTGCGCGCACGCCTTGTCCCGCCCCGGCGGTCGCCCCATCTTGCAAGCTCCAGCCCCAGCACTAGCAGATATCGCCATGTCATTGCCGCTGCAGATACGCCGCCTTGGACGTCAGCCCTACGAGCCGGTATGGCGCGCGATGAGCGCCTTCACCGATGCGCGCACCGCCGAGACCGGCGACGAGCTGTGGCTGCTGGAGCACGACCGGGTGTTCACCCTGGGTCAGGCCGGCAAGCTGGAGCACGTGCTGGCGCCCGGCGACATCCCGGTGCTGCCGGTGGACCGCGGCGGCCAGGTGACCTACCACGGCCCCGGTCAGATCGTCGGCTACCCGCTGATCGACCTGCGCCGCGCCGGGGTGGGCGTGCGTGAGCTGGTGCACAAGATCGAGCAGGCCATCATCGACACCCTGACACACTGGAACATCGGCGCCGAGCGGCAGGAGGGCGCCCCAGGCGTCTACGTCGGCGGGGCCAAGGTGGCGGCGCTGGGGCTGCGCGTGCGGCGCGGCTGCAGCTTCCACGGCCTGGCCTTCAACGTGAATATGGACCTGGAGCCCTATCACCGCATCAATCCTTGCGGCTACAAGGGCTTGGCGGTCACGCAAGTGTTAGACTTAGGCGGTCCGTCGCGACTGGCGGACGTCGAAGAGGTGCTGATCGGCGAGTTCTGTCGCCAGTTCGGCTTCGATGCCCGGCCGGCCGCCCCCCTGATTCCCGAACTTCCCGCCCGCCCGGCGGTCGCAGGCTTGGCCGTATGAGTGAGTCCATCGCAAGTTCCAAGACCATCCCGATCAGCGTCGTGTCGACGCCGTCGGCAGCCGATCGTCCGTCGCCGGACAAGCAGCTCGGCAACGACAAGATCGCGCTGAACCGCGCCGGCTTCGACAGCGCCGTGCCGGCCTTGCGCAAGCCCAGCTGGATCCGCGTGCGGCTGCCGCAGGGCAATGCCGTGCAGCAGCTCAAGGCACGCCTGCGCGAGAACGCGCTGGTCACGGTGTGCGAGGAAGCCTCCTGCCCGAACATCCACGAGTGCTTCAGCAAGGGCACCGCCACCTTCATGATCCTGGGCGAGGTGTGCACGCGGCGCTGCTCGTTCTGCGACGTAGCCCACGGCCGCCCGGCGGCGCCGGATCCGCTGGAGCCGGCGCGCCTGGCCGAGACCATCCGCGACATGCGATTGAAGTACGTGGTGATCACCTCGGTGGATCGCGACGACCTGCGCGACGGCGGCGCCGAGCATTTCGCCTCGTGCATCCGCGCGGTGCGCCACGCCAGCCCCAGCATCAAGATCGAGATTCTCACCCCGGATTTCCGCGGCAAGGGCCGCATGGAACGCGCGCTGGAAGTGCTCAAGGACTTCCCGCCGGACGTGTTCAACCACAACCTGGAAACCGTGCCGCACCTGTATCGCGAAGTGCGTCCTGGCGCGGACTATCAGTGGTCGCTGGACCTGCTCAAGCGCTTCAAGGCGCAGCACCCGGAAGTGCCGACCAAGTCCGGCATCATGCTCGGCCTGGGCGAAACCATGGAGCAGGTGCTGGAGACCATGCGCGACCTGCGCGCGCACGACGTCGACATGATCACCATCGGCCAGTACCTGCAGCCCACCCCGCATCACCACCCGGTGGTCCGCTACTGGACCCCGGAAGAATTCGAGGCGCTGCGCGAGGCCGGCGAGGCGATGGGCTTCCATCACGTCGCTTCCGGACCGCTGGTGCGTTCCTCCTACCACGCCGACCTGCAGGCGCATGCCGCGGGCGTCACCGAGCATGCCTAAGAGCACCTACATGACCCTACGCTCCGCTTCCCTCGCCCTGCTGCTGGCCCTGGTCGTTCCCGTCGTCGCCGGCGCGCAGTCGGCCGAAGACCTCGGCGCCGGCACCAGCGGGCGTAAGGCCTCGACGTTCCCGCTCAAGCCGGCGCTCGACCAGGAGCAGGCGGCGCAGCTGTCGGCGCGCTTCCTGACCCGCTTCCACTACGACCCGCAGCCGCTCGACGATGCGATGTCGCAGAAGATCTACAAGGCTTACCTGGACGACCTCGACGGCGAGAAGGTGTTCTTCACCCAGGCCGACCTGGCCAAGTTCGCGCCGCTGAAGACTCAGCTGGACGACGCGATCTGGAACCAGGACCTGTCCGGTCCGTTCGGCATATTCAACCTGTACGTGCAGCGCGCGATCGACCGCATGACCTATGCGCGCGGGCTGCTCAAGAAGGGCTTCGACCTGTCCGGCAACGAGAGCTACAACTTCGACCGCAAGAAGGCCGACTGGCCCAAGGACCCGTCCGAGCTGGATGAGCTGTGGCGCAAGCGCACCATGAACGACTGGCTGCGCCTGAAGCTTGCCGGCAAGAGCGATGACGACATCCGCAAGACGCTGGACAAGCGCTATGCCGGCTACATCGACCGGGTGAAGCAGCTGGACAGCGAAGACGCGTTCCAGGCCTTCATGACCGCTTACGCCAACACCACCGACCCGCACACCGACTACTTCGGCCCGCGCGCGGCGGAGAACTTCGACATCTCGATGAAGCTGTCGCTGGAAGGCATCGGCGCGGTGCTGTCGGCACGCGACGAATACACCCAGATCCGCGAGATCGTGCCGGGCGGCCCGGCCGCCAAGTCCGCCAAGGTGCACGTCGGCGATCGCATCGTGGCGATCGGGCAGGGCGCCAGCGGTCCGATGGTGGACGTGATCGGCTGGCGCCTCGACGACGTGGTCAACAAGATCCGCGGCAAGAAGGACACCACCGTGCGGCTGGAGATCCTGCCTGCCGACAGCGGCGTGGACGGCAAGCACGAAGTGATCACCCTGGTGCGCAAGAAGGTCAGCATCGAGGAGTCCGCGGCCAAGAAGAAAGTCATCGAGGTGAAGGACGGCGCCACCACCCGCAAGATCGGCGTGATCGAGCTGCCCACCTTCTATTCCGACTTCGGCGCGCGCAGCGAGGGCGATCCGCAGTACAAGAGCGCCAGCCGCGACGTCACCAAGCTGCTCGGCGAGCTGAAGGCCGAAGGCGTCGAAGGCGTGGTGGTCGACCTGCGCAACAACGGCGGCGGCTCGCTGGCCGAGGCCAACGAACTCACCGGCCTGTTCATCGACAAGGGCCCGGTGGTGCAGGTGCGCGACGCCCGCGGCCAGGTCGGCGTGCAGGGCGACGACGATCCGGGCATGGCCTGGAGCGGCCCGATGGCGGTGATGGTCAATCGCGGCTCGGCCTCGGCCTCGGAGATTTTCGCGGCGGCGATCCAGGACTACGGACGCGGCCTGATCATCGGCGAGCAGACCTTCGGCAAGGGCACCGTGCAGACCCTGGTCGATCTCGACCGCGTCGCCGGCAGCGCGGGCGACAACGAGAAGCCGCAGTACGGCGAGCTGAAGATGACCATCCAGGAATTCTTCCGCATCAACGGCGGCTCGACCCAGCTCAAGGGCGTCACCCCGGACATCCTGTTCCCGAAGAGCGGCGACGAGAAGGATTTCGGCGAGTCGACCTACGACAACGCGCTGCCGTGGACGCAGATTCCGCCGGCCGACTACAAGCCGGTGGCGGACCTCAAGGCCTATCTGCCGCAGCTGCAGAAGCTGCACGACCAGCGCGTCGCCAGTTCGCCGGGCTGGAAGCTGATGCTCGACCAACTGGCCGAGTACCGCAAGATGCGCGACAAGACCTCGGTGTCGCTCAACCTGGCCCAGCGCGAGCAGGAGCGCAAGGAGCTCGATGCTATGCAGGCCGACTTCCGCACACGCCACAAGCAGATCGACGGCGACGCCGCGATCGACACCCAGGACACGCTCGACGACGGCCTCGACGCCAACGAGCGCAGCCTGAAGAGCGAGCTGAAGGAAGAAAAGGACGCCAAGAAGGCCAAGGACGTGCCGCTGGAAGAGACCGCGCACATCCTGTTCGACGCGGTCGGCCTGATCAAGGCCGACCCGAAGCTGGCCAGCGAAGTGCTGCCGTACGGCGGCAAGAACCCGGACGCGCCCGCCATGGTGGCGTCCGCCTCGTCGACCGCAGCCGCGCCGGCCACGCACTGAGCCGGTCGCGGCCTGACCTTCATGAGCACTGCGCCAGGTCGCCCGTCGATGCATGGCGGGCGTCGGCGCTGCGCGCATAGCCGAGCATGGCCGCGAAGCTGAGCAGGAAGCAGGCGCCGCCGAGCAGCAGCAGGCCGGTGTCGCCGAACAGCGGCAGCAGGTTATTGAGGAAGCCGGTGACCACCCAGGCGATCGCCATCACCGAGCCGGTGACGCCCAGCGCCCAGCCCTGACGGTCCTCGCTCACCGCATCGGAAAAGGCGGTGAACATGGTGGTGTAGGCGACCATGTCGAAGCAGCCGACCAGCATGCCCAGCGGCCACAGCGCCGCCTGGTGCGGAAACAGTGCCGACAACAGCTCGCCGATGCCGGCGACCAGCAGGCCGCAGGCGGCGATGCGCGTCACCCGCCACACGCGCAGCAGCAGCCTGACCACCACCCTCAGGCCGAACACGAAGCAGACGCCGATCAGGCCGCTGAACAGGCCGAGCTGCAGGCTGCCGTAGTGGAAGCGCTGCTGCAGCAGCTGGGTGATGGTCTGCAGGTACAGGCCGTAGCCGATCTGCATCAGGAAGAACACCAGCGAAAGAAAGGCCACGGCGCGGTGCCCTACGGCCTCGCGGATCACCCGCAGCGGCAGCAGCAGATCGATCCTGCGGTTTGGATCGGCGGGCGCACCGGCGTCGCGGTAGCGCCGCCACAGCCATAACGCACAGCCGGCCGAGAGCGCACCGACCAGCACGAACGGCGTGGCGTAGCCGAACAGCGGCGAGAGGCCGCGGTCCGAGGCGATGCCGCCCAGCGCCGGGCCGACCACCACGCCGGCGCTGAAGGCCACCGACATGATGCTCATGTTGTAGGCCTTGTTTTCCGCCGTGCTGACGTCCGCGATGGCGGCCTGGGCGATGCCCTGGCAGCCGGCCATCAGGCCGCTCAGCGCGCGCCCCGCCAGCAGCAGCCACAGGCTGCAGCCGCTCACGCCCCAGGCCATCATGAAGTAGCTGGCCGACAGGCCGGCGACGCACAGCAGCAGGATCCGCCGCCGGCCGTAGACGTCGGACAGCTCGCCCATCAGCGACGAGCCGAAGAACATGCAGAAGGGATAAGCCGCATAGCCCAGGCCGAGATAGAAGTTGCGCCAGGACGCGGCGGCGCCCGCCGGCAGCAGGCCGGTATGCGGGTCGCTGAAGATCGCCGAGAACATGGGATAGACCAGCCCGAAACCCATCGCGTCGATGGCGATGGCGAGCAGGCAGGGGCCGAGCCGTTTGAGATCGAGTCCAGACATGGATGCACCTGTGCCGCAGCAAGAGAAGTGCTGCTCAAAGTAGGCAGCGGGGCAGCGCGGCAGTAGGCGGCAACGGCCGATTACATTCATCGGCGCGGCCGATAAGATGGCCGGATGGATCTGCTTTCCGCCATGCGCATCTACGTTCGGGTGGTCGAGCGCGGCAGCCTGTCGGGCGCGGCGCGCGACCTCGGCCTGGGCCAGCCGGCGGTGAGCGAGCGGGTCGAACGGCTCGAGCAGCATCTCGGCGTGCGCCTGCTTCGCCGCAGCACGCGGGCGATCTCGGTTACCGATGCGGGGCTGCTGTTCTACGAGCGCAGCAAGCGCGTGCTGGAGGCGGCCGAAGAAGCGCGCGCGGCGGTGATGCCGGACAACGGCGAGCTGCGCGGCAGCCTGCGCATCGCTGCACCGCACGGGCTGGGCGAGGTGGTGCTGCCGCGGCTGCTGTCACGCCTGCGCGAGCGTCACCCACAACTCGGTATCGACCTGGTCTTGAACGACCGCATCGTCGATCCGGTGACCGAAGGCGTCGACCTCTCGTTGCGCCTGGGTTCGCCCGGCGAAGGGCAATACGTGGCGCGGCGCCTGGGCCACGTGCAGCGCATCCTGCTGGCGGCGCCGTCCTATCTCGCCCGGCATGCGCCGCCGCTGCAGCCGCACGAGCTGGCTGCGCATCCCTTCGTGCGGGTGGCCGGTGTGTTCGGCGACGGGCGCCTGCCGCTGCAGGCCGCACGCGGCGCGCTGGTTTCGGTGCCGCTCGACGTGGCCTGGCAGCTCAGCCATTGGCGCCCTGCTTATGAGTTGCTGCTGGAAGGCGCGGGCATCGGCGTGCTGCAGCAGCCGGTGTGCGCCGAGGCGATCGCCGCCGGGCAGCTGCTGCCCTTGCTGCCCGGCTACCGCGTGCCGGGCTTCGACCTGCACGCCCTGTATCCGCCGGCCAAGTCGGTGCCGCCCAAGACCCGCGCCCTGCTCGCGCTGCTGGAAGAGCAACTGCCGGCGGCGCTGGCCTGGCCTCGCCAGGCCGACGCAATCATCGGTACCTAGGCAGGCCGGCGCGCGTAGCGCTGCTGCAGCAGGGCGAACGCGGCGCGCAGTCCCATCGCCTCGCCGCCGCGCGGCCGGCCGGGGCGGTCGCCGTCGTTCCAGGCGTAGGTGTCCAGGTGCATCCAGGCCACTGTATCGGGCACGAAGCGCTGCATGTACAGCGCGGCGGTGATCGCGCCGGCATGGCGCGAGGCGCCGCTGTTGGCGACGTCGGCCAGATAGGAGTCGAGCATCCTCTGGTAGGGCTGCCACAGCGGCAGCCGCCACAGCGGATCCTGCACGCTGCGGCCGGCCGCCAGCAGTTCGTCGGCCAGCGCGTCGCGATTGGCGAACAGCGCCGGCAGGTCGGGGCCCAGCGCGACGCGTGCGGCGCCGGTCAACGTGGCGAAGTCCAGCATCAGGTCGGGTTGCTGCTCGGCGCCGTAGCTCAGCGCGTCGCACAGGATCAGGCGGCCTTCCGCATCGGTGTTGTCCACCTCCACCGTGATGCCTGCGCGGGTGGTGATCACCTCGCCGGGGCGCATCGCGTTGCCGGCCACCGCGTTTTCCACCGCGGGAATCAGCAGGGTCAGCTGCACCGGCAGCTTCGCCTGCATGACCAGGCCGGCCAGGGCGATCGCGTGTGCGGCGCCGCCCATGTCCTTCTTCATCCAGCGCATGCCGTCGGCGGGTTTCAGGTCGAGGCCGCCGGTGTCGAAGCACACGCCTTTGCCGACCAGCACCAGCTTCGGATGCGCGGCCTTGCCCCAGCTCAGCTCGATCAGCCGCGGCGCGCGATGGCTGGCGCGGCCCACCGCGTGGATGGTGGGGAAGTTCGCCTTCAGCAGCTCGTCGCCCACCCATTCGCGCAGCTTGGCCTTGTGCGTGCGGCGGAGCTGCTTGACCGCATCGGCCAGCTGCTTCGGCCCCATGTCCTCGGTGGGCGTGTTGACCAGATCGCGGACCAGCGCGGTGGCCTCGACCAGCGGCGTCGTCGCCGCCAGCTCTTCGGCGGACACCGCCAGGCTGGCTGGCGTGCGCGCGGGCTTGCGGTAGCGGGTGAACTGGTAGGCGCTGAGCGCCCAGCCGAGCAGGGCTCGTGAGCTGTCTTCCAGCACGCCTTCCGCGGCCAGGTGATAGCGCGCCTGCGGCAGCGCCAGCGGCAGGCCGGCCAGCGCATTCAGCGGATCGGCCGCATCCACGCCCACCAGCACGCGCACCAGCCGTCCGCCCGCATCGGCGAGCAGGGCGAAGCGCCCGGGTTTCGGTTCGAAACCGGTCTGTTCCAGCCACTGGCGCTGCGCGGCGCTGAGCCGCTTGCGGCAGGCGGCGAAATGCGCGGCGTCGACGGTCTCGATGGCGATGCCGTGGCGATCGTTTGACTTGCGTTCGAGCAGGGCGGACATGCGGATTCCTCGTGGCGCGCCGGGCGCGCGGATGTTGCGACGGGCCTGCGTCTGAGCGCGGGCAGGGAAATTATGCGGCGGAAACGCCTGGATCGTGCAGGTCGAGCCAGTCGGCCAGCGCGGTCAGGTCACGCAGTTCCAGCTCCGGCGGCGCGCCCAGTTCGGCGGGCCACGCTGCGTCGCCGCGGTTGATCCAGGCGGTGCGCAGCCCCGCGGCGCGCGCGCCGATGACGTCGAGCCTGGGGTCGTCGCCGACGTGCAGGATCTGCGCCGGCGGCACATTGAGCTTCTCGGCGGCCAGTTCGAAGATGCGCGGCGCGGGCTTGGCCTCGCCGCATTCGCGTGCGGTGACCTCGCAGGCGAAATGCGCCTGGATGCCGATCATGGCGAGATCGGCGTTGCCGTTGGTGAGGCTGGCCACCGGCCTGCGCGCGGCCAGCCGGGTCAGCGCCGGCAGGGCGTCGGGAAACAGCTCGACGCTGTTGCGTCCGCGAAAGTACACCTCCCACAGCGCCTGCAGCGGCGCATCCTCGATGCCGCAGGCGGCGAACGCCTGCTGCATGGTGAGGTGACGCTGGGTGGTGAAGTCATGCGCGAGATCGAGCCGCTCGCTGGCCACCTGCGCGCGCAGGGCGCGCAAAGCGGGAATCGGCCAGGCCTGCGCCACCTCGGGATGGTGCTGGCGCAGATAGTCGTCCAGCGCGTGATCGGCCCGCTCCAGCGCCGGGAGCACGGGCCACAGCGTGTCGTCCAGGTCCAGCGTGATCGCGCGTATGCGCACGGCGCCTAGCGGGCGCCGATGATCAGGGTCTGGCCCAGCTTGACCTTGTCGCCTTTCAGATGGTTCCAGGCACGCACCTGCGCTTCGTCCACCGAGTGCTTGCGCGCGATGGAGTACAGCGTTTCGCCGGCACCTACCGTGTAGGTCTTCATCACCTTGGCCTTGGCGACCTTCTCGGTCTTGGCGGCCTTGGCCGGCTTGGCCTGCGGCTTTTCTTCGGCGACTTTCTTGGCGGGCGCCTGCTTGGCCGGCTTGGTGTGGACCGGCTTGCTGCGAACCGGCTTGCTGCGAACCACCACCGCATCGCCAGTAACCCGGCTGAAATCGCTGCCGCGACTGCTGCCGGCAGCCACGGTGATCGCATCGCCGACCACGTGAGCGAGGCTGGGGGCTTCTTCGGCAGCGGTGCTGGTAGTGGCGCTGCCGGTGACGCCAGCGAGGCTGGGTTCCGCTGCGGCGGCGGCGATGGCCTCTTTTTTGGCCTTTTTCGAATTACCGGCCTCGATCGCGGCCAACACGCCGCTGGTCGCCGGCACGTGCTGCGCGCCGCTGGAGGTGGCCAGGGTGGCGCCTGCGGCGCTGGCGGTGGCCAGCGGCTCGCTCGAGGCATGGCCACCGGTCTCGGCGAGGATCTTGCTGCGGCGGCCGGCGTCCATCGAGGCCAGCGCGATGCCGTCCTGATATGGCACCAGCTGATGCTGGCGCAGGATCGCCTTGCCCTTGTCGCCGTTGACGAAGTCGACGAAGGCCTGCGCATCGGCGGCCTTCGGGCTGGTGGCGTTGGTCACCAGGTACAGCGGCGTGTACAGCGGATAGCTGCCGTCGCTCACGCTGGCGGTCGACGGCGCGATGCCGTCGATGTGCAGGATCTTGACCTTGGCGTTGCCGCGGATGCCGGCCATGGTGGTGGCGCCGAGGCCGGCCACGTCGATGCCCACGCCTTCTTCCAGCTTCACCGTGTTGACGTACAGGCGCGGCGCGGCGACCGGCTGGTTGCCGCGGCCGAACAGCAGCTTGCGCAGGCTGAACTCGACGCCGTCGCCAGGGCTGGCCACGGCGTACAGGTCGATCGGCTGGTCGCTGCCGCCGACCTCCTTCCAGTTGGTGATCTTGCCGTAGTAGATGTCGTGCAGCTGCGCCAGGGTCAGGTTGCTGACCGGGTTGGACGCGTGGGTCACCATCACCAGGGCGTCCCAGGCCACCGGAGTGAAGGTGAGCGAGCCTTCGCTGCCGGTGCCGGCGCGCGCGCTGCCGGCCAGGTCGGCCTTGCCGCTGGTGACGGCATCGAGGCCGGAGGCGGTGTTGAACGGCTGCAGTTCGATCTTGCCGTGGCCGGATTTCTCCCATGCCTTGGCGACGTCGTTGACCACGCCGCGGGCGGTGGTGACGTCGCCGCGCCAAATCAGCGTCTGGCTGCTGGCGGCGCTGGCGGCTGCGAAGGCGACGGTGGAAACGCAGGTGCCGATCAGCAAGGCGGTGAGCAGGCGGGCAGGACGGAAGGACATGATGATGGGCAACCCCGGTGTGCTTGATATGGAAGGCGGCTGGCGCGCCGTAGCGGGACCGGCTGGCCATTAAAGCGGCTATTTGAGCCATCCGCGGTCAAAACATCAAGCATGGACATGCGCTTGCGTTAAGCATTGGAGGCTCTGGATCAAGCCGAGCTGGCCGTGGCGTGCCGCGCGATCCGTCTCCGCAGCAGGTTGTCACGCCTGCTGTGCGTGGCTGCCACGGCGAGGTGCGGGCTCGTGCCTGAGGGTCATCCGCAGGCGTGGTCGCGATCGAGATTTCTGCACGCATTCGGTGTCGTCCGATGGCGCGAATTTAGGTGTCGTGGCAGTTGTCGCGCCGGCTGTGGCGGAGCGATGACGAGCACGTGATTGGCCCTTTACATCGACCGGGCACAGGGGTAACTTCGCTATCCGTCCGCAACACAACATCTTGTGTTCGCGTATCAGGATTCCACCCAAGTGTTGGTGTCGCTGCGGGCCGCCTCGAACTTCTTCCATTGCGCTCGAAGAAGGTTTCGGTGAAGGCGTCAGGCAGGTACGGATCGGGTTGCCGGCGGTAGGCCGGACGGGTTCATCACCCGCCAGGAAAGCAGGGAGCAGTCATGACAAAAATCAACGGGGCTCAGGCCACCGGGGAGAGCAGGAAACCGATGAGCACCGTCCGTGTGCAAAGCCTAGGCAGCGCCGCCGCCGACATCCCGCTGCAGCCGGCGTCCTACGACATCTGGGACAAGAAGTACCGCCTGCGCAGCAAGTCGGGCGAGGCGGTCGATCCCAGCGTCGACGGCACCTGGCAGCGCGTCGCGCGCGCCCTGTCCGAGGTGGAAGCCAGCGAAGCGCTACGCGAACACTGGTACGAGCGCTTCCTGTGGGCGCTGCGCCGCGGTGCGATTCCCGCCGGTCGCATCACTTCCAATGCCGGCGCGCTGGAACACAAGCCGGCCACCTCGACCATCAACTGCACGGTGTCGGGCACCATCCGTGATTCGATGGACGACATCCTGGAGAAGGTGCACGAGGCCGGCCTCACCCTGAAGGCCGGCTGCGGCATCGGCTACGAGTTCTCCACGCTGCGCCCGCGCGGCGCCTACGTGTCGGGCGCCGGCGCGTATACCTCCGGCCCGCTGTCGTTCATGGATATCTACGACAAGATGTGCTTCACGGTGTCGTCCGCCGGCGGACGCCGCGGCGCGCAGATGGGCACCTTCGACATTTCCCACCCGGACGCCAAGGAATTCATTCGCGCCAAGCGCGAGAACGGCCGGCTGCGCCAGTTCAACCTTTCGCTGCTGATCACCGACGGCTTCATGCAGGCGGTCGAGCACGACCAGGACTGGCCGCTGGTGTTCCCGGTGCACGTGAAGGAACAGGACGAGATCGACCTGGCCGACCCGAACAAGGTGGTCTGGCGCGAGTGGCCCACCCACGAGAACTACGTGGCGCGCGAAGACGGCCTGGTCGCCTGCAAGATCTACGGGCGCATCCGCGCGCGGCATCTGTGGGACATGATCATGGTGTCCACCTACGACTATGCCGAGCCCGGCTTCATCCTGATCGACAAGGTCAACGAGATGAACAACAACTGGTGGTGCGAGCACATCCGCGCCACCAATCCCTGCGGCGAGCAGCCGCTGCCGCCGTACGGCTCCTGCCTGCTCGGCTCGATCAACCTGACCACCTTCGTGCGCGACCCGTTCGGTCCCAAGGCGCGCTTCGACTGGGACGAGTACCGCGAGGTGGTGAAGATCTTCACCCGCATGCTCGACAACGTGGTCGAGATCAACGGCCTGCCGCTGGAGCAGCAGCGCCACGAAATTCTGTCCAAGCGTCGTCACGGCATGGGCTTCCTCGGGCTGGGCTCGACCCTGACCATGCTCAAGCATCGCTACGGCAGCGCCGACGCCGCGGCCTTCACCGAAGACGCCTCCCGCGAGATGGCGGTGGCCGGCTGGGAAGTGGCGCTGGAGCTGGCCAAGGAGAAAGGCCCGGCGCCGGTGCTGGCGCAGGAATACACCGTCACCGGCGACATGCTGCGCAAGCGTCCTGAAATGGCCGTCGACGGCTACAAGGTCGGCGATCGCATTCCCGGTCGCGTGCTGCACGCCACCTACAGCCGCTACATGCAGCGCATCGCCGCCGTCGCGCCGAACCTGGTCAAGCAGCTCGCCGAGACCGGCGCCCGCTTCACCCACCACAGCTCGATCGCCCCCACCGGCACCATCTCCCTGTCGCTGGCCAACAACGCCAGCAACGGCATCGAGCCCAGCTTCGCCCATCACTATTCGCGCAACGTGATTCGTGAGGGCAGGAAGACCAAGGAAAAGGTCGAGGTGTACAGCTACGAGTTGCTGGCCTATCGCGCGCTTATCAACGCCGCCGCGCTGCCGTTCAGCGACGACCCGTCCGCCAAGCTGCCGGACTATTTCGTGGCCGCCGACGACATCAGCCCCAAGGAGCATGTCGACATCCAGGCCGCCGCGCAGAAGTGGATCGATTCGTCGATCTCCAAGACCGCGAATGTGCCGACCGACTACCCTTACGAAGATTTCAAGGACATCTACTTCTACGCCTACAAGCAGGGCCTGAAGGGATGCACCACGTTCCGCTTCAATCCGGCCGCTTTCCAGGGCGTGCTGGTGAAGGAGTCGGACCTTGAAAACACCCTCTACCGGTTCGAGTTGGAGGACGGTAGTGTGGTCGAACTGAAGGGCAACGAAGAGGTGGAGTACGACGGCGAGACCCACACCGCCGCCAACCTGTTCGATGCCTTGAAGGAAGGGTATTACGGCAAGTTCTAAAACAAACGTCTCGGAGGGGATCACCACATGTCTATCGATACCGAAGTTGTGAATGACAGCGCCGTCCCGGCCGCCCCCGAGGCGCCGGTGGCGGAAACGCCGGCAGAACCGGCGGCCGCCGCGCCGGCTCCTGCGTCGGTGAAGAAGGCCGCCAGGAAGAAGCCGGCTGCGAAGAAGGCTGCGCCCAAGAAAGCGGCCGCCAAGAAAGTTGCTGCGAAGAAGGCTGCGCCGAAGAAGGCTGCAGCCAAAAAAGCGGTGAAGAAGGCCGCTGCCAAGAAATCCACCGCCAAGAAGGCGGTGAAGAAGGCTGTCGCCAAGAAGGCGGCGGCCGCGAAGAAGGCCGTCAAGAAAGCGGCGCGCAAGGTGGCCAAGAAGGCCGGCGCCGTGAAGAAGGCGGTGAAGAAAGCTGTCAAGAAGAGCAGCGCGAAAGTAGCAAGGAAGGTCAGCACCAAGAAGGCGGCAAGCTCCAAGAAGGCCGCGCCGAAGAAGGCGGCCGTAAAGAAGTCCGCCAAGAAAAAGACCGTCGCCAAGGCGGTCAAGAGGTCCACTGCCAGCAAGAAGGCGGGCGCCAAGCCGGCTCGCAAGCCGGCGGCCAAGAAGGCTGCCCGCAGGAAGTAAGTCGTAAGCGATCCGGCCCGGCTCCGGCCGGGCCGGATCTTCGTCTCTGCCGACGGCGGCGTCCGCACCCATCACTCGAACAAGAAAAACCAGAGCCATGGCGATCAAGATCGAACAGAAGATCAAGGGCTACAACGTGGTCAAGCCCGAGGACAAGGCGGCGCCTGTCGCGGCGCCGGTTGCCAAGGAGGCCGCGCCGCTGGCCGAAGTGATCCAGATGCACGAAAGTCTGGAGCGCCCGGAGACCCTGGTCGGCTCGACCTACAAGATCAAGTCGCCGCTGTTCGAGCATGCGCTGTACGTCACCATCAACGACATCGTGCTCAATGCAGGCACCGCCTACGAGCAGCGCCGCCCCTTCGAGATCTTCATCAACTCGAAGAACATGGACCACTTCCAGTGGATCGTGGCACTCACCCGCATCCTCTCGGCGGTGTTCCGCAAAGGCGGCGACGTCACCTTCCTGGTGGAAGAAATGAAAGCGGTGTTCGATCCGCGCGGCGGCTACTTCAAGGCCGGCGGCATCTACATGCCGAGCATCGTCGCCGAGATCGGCGGGGTGATCGAGCAGCACCTCAAGACGATCGGGCTGATCCACGATCCGGAAATGGATGAGTCCACGCGGCGGCTGATCGCCGAGAAGCGCGCGGCCTACGAGGTTGCCGGCGTCCAGAAAGCCGGGGCCGCGCCGGCCAAGGCCGAACTCAACGCCGCGGGCTTCCCGCCTGGCGCCACCCTGTGCGCGAAGTGCAACACCCAGGCCCTGGTGCTGATGGACGGCTGCCAGACCTGCCTCAATTGCGGCTACAGCAAGTGCGGCTGAGCGTCGTTCGTTGAGCGGATGGACGGGAGGGGCGGCGAAAGCCGCCCTTTTGCATTCGGGCGGTACGTCGTCTGCATGACGGGGGCGCCCGACCCCAGAAGACGGTGTCCTGCAGGTTCCCGCAACGCCCATGCTGCTCGTCCGGCTATCGACCGGGTCGGCTTGCCAGGCGATGTGGCGCTTCCGCTGAATCGGACGCGGCGTACTGGCGGCTAACTGCTTTGATGCGCCGCCTGGTCTGCCGGACGAGTTGCCTTCCCAGTCGACTCATTCGGCGACCCGTATCCATGCGCCAGCATCGCGTGGACCTTCCATCGAACCGTGGCCAACACGGCTACGGAGCAAACCCTGGCAGACGTCTCGGTGCGATGCGGTGGGGAAAGTGAGCGCGTGCGCTGCACATCGCCGTTGGTCGCGCCGGCAGGCGGAGCGCGATGTCCGAATGTATGCGTCTCCGCGAGCAACGCTTCCAGGGCCTGGCGAGCCTGGCTGGTTTGATCAGCTCCATTTGGAACGATCATCCGTCCTGCCGATTGCCTATCGCTGTCCACACGAAGCCGAGAAGCGCGCCGCATCCATCCCTCTGTGGATCGCTGCCGAAGGCGTCTGCACTTGGTAAAGTCCGGCTGCCGTTCTAGGCTTGGCACTTCCCCGTAGCCGTCGAGGTCGCCGTGAAGTTCCTGATGATGATCTACAGCGACGATGCCCTGCTGGACGCGCTGCCGCCCGGCGAATTCGATACGCGCATGCATGCCTGCATCACGCATGCGGACGAGCTGCGGCGCGACGGCTGCCTGCTCGATTCGCAGCAACTGGAAGCGCCGGTCACGGCCAAGTCGATACGCGTGCGCCAAGGCAAGGCTACGGTGCTGGACGGGCCGTTCGCCGAAACCAAGGAATACCTGGCTGGCTTCAATCTGATCGAGGCGGACAGCATGGAAGAGGCCTTGCGCATCGCGCAGGAGTTTCCGTGGACCAGCACCGGCTGCATCGAGCTGCGCCCGGTGCGCGACTTCGAAGCGGTGCGCCGCCGCGTCGGCGCCTGAGCGGTCCGGTTGACGGGAGCCGCAGCCGACGGATCGGCATCGACCCGCTTAAAAGGCGAAAAGATGGCCGAAGCAGGCATGGAGTCCACGGCATCGTCCGACTCGCGGCATGGCCTGCGCCGGCTATGGGGCGTGCTGATCGCTCTGACGATCACCGTCCTGGGGCTGCTGGTTTCCATCGACTGCTATTGCAACCTGACGACCCTGCGCGTGCTGGCCTGCATGGCGCTGGCGGCCTGGGTCGGCTGGGCGATCGTCCTGGCACGTCGATCGAGGCAGAACCGCGCAGTCACTGCGGCGGCGCAGAGATCGCGTTTAAGCGCAGCCACTGCGCCGTGGCTCTCTGTGGCAGCGCTGTCCGCGGTGGCGGCAGGCTGGAGCTGGTTGTTGCTCTACAGCGCGACGGCGTTGCTGCTGTTCGCGACATCGCGTACTTCGCTGCGCGTGCCCAGCACGCTGGACGTGATCCGCAGCGAGGGGCGCTGTCCGGTGCGCTATGCGTTCGACAATCCGCCCGTCGGCCGACGCATCCATGAGTGCGGGTTGCCGTATGCCCAGGCACAACGCGGCGACTCCATCGTGCTGGTCGAATCGCTGGGGCCGCTGGGCGTGCGCTTCGATCATGTCGAGCGTGAGCGTTGAACGAGTGTCCGTGTACCCAGTGCGGCAGGAGTAAGGCGCCGCCTGCACTCGATCCATGCGGCAAGCCTTGCAACTCAGATGGTGCGGCTTTCTTGGGCTGGCCCGGCAGTATCGTCCTTGCATCAACAGTGCAGCCAGCTATCGGGCTGCTGGCGTGAAGAATGTGCTCGTCATGCTGGATCGATACGTGCCTATAGCGTGCATCAGAGAGTCGCATGCGATGTGCGGCAAGCACACGCCATGAACCTCTTCCGCACCAGGAATGGATGCGGACAACGCAAAGCTTGTGTGTCCACTCACCGGTGAAGTGGAGCGATTGCATCGTCACGGAGCAGCCGGGCAGCAGTTTAAAAGCCTGGCGCGCCATGTCGCATTCCTGCAGCTCGGCGAGCTCGCTTCAACAAGTGCCGCGGTCAATCCATACATTGACATAGGTCGATGACATGGATCGCGTGGACCGTCGATTCGTGCTTGGTTCGTTCGCGCGTCGGTCATGCATGGCCGATTCGCTCATCGATGGAAGATCTTCGAGGGCAAGGCGATGGCCGAGTTCACCAGTGTCATTTGTGCATGGAGGGCGTTGATCTCCCTTTGAAAAATCGGATGCACTTGCTGCTCTTCGATTTTATAAAGTGTTCGATCTGGTCGCGGTAATAAGCTGCGCTCGGGATTACTAAAGATATCGGCATGGCGATAATGGACATATAGGTATTCGCTTATGCAGATTGCGATGGCTGTTTGCAGTCAAGTTCATTCAGTGACGAGATCCGAAACGGTCTCTGATCGAAAGATCAACTTGATCGAGTCGGCTAGCTTCTGAGCTGGAGTGCGGGAAGGTGAATCAAGGATCCCGGATGGAGTCGCAGCGCTGCTCTCTGGGGATTGCCCATGCTATGGACGTCACGCCTGCGCTGGCGTGTTCGTTGCAGATACTTCGATATTTCCAGATCGACATCCCGTCTCAGGTATGGCGAGGTGTGGCCTGCGGCGGCGTTTGGCAAGTCCGAACAAGGCATGCAAAGTCCTGAAAGAGGCCCTGCTGGACCCCGTCGGTGCCTGGTGCTTTGGGATGGGTTGGCCTTGCTCGACATCCGGGTAATTCAAAACGAGAATCGGGTCCGCTTGCCTGTTTGCAGTTCATCACAAATTGAGGTGGCGGTTCGATCGGTTTGCGAGTCGGAGCAATGCGATGAATTGTAGTAGCTGTCGATTTTATCGTTGAAATCGAATGGCTGATTCGTATTGCACATATCACTTTCTTTGGGGTGGCGTTGTCATTGCCTTGCCATGCTAATTTCATCTGGCATGGTTCTAATGGGGCTCGTCATCCGGATCACTCGATCCCTGCCTCTGGAATGCCCATGGTCTCGAAAAGTCGCCGCGATTTTCTGAAGCTCGGAACAGGTACGCTGGCCATGGCCGGTCTAGCTTCGGTGCTGCCGCCCGCGATCCGCAGCGCGCTCGCGCAGGCGACTCAGCCGACCACTTTGGATGGCATCGACCACATCATCATCTTCATGCAGGAGAACCGGTCATTCGACCACTACTTCGGCATGCTGCCTGGCGTGCGCGGCTTCTCGGATCCGCATCCGGCGCCGCTGCCGAACGGCAAAACGGTCTGGTACCAGCCCAACCTGACATCCGGCAGCTATGCGGCAAAGAATCCGTCGGGGACGATCGTCGCCAACGTGATGCCGTATCCGCTCAATCCAGCGACATCGGCGTCGGTCAATTATCAAGGCGTCAATCTCGATCACTCGTGGAAGGGATCGCAGCGCACCTGGGACAACTGGAACGCGTGGGTGCAGAAGAAAGGCTACTGGACGATGGGCTATCTGAAGCCTGCCGATCTGCCGTTCTACTACGCGCTGGCGAATGCGTTCACGATCTGCGATGCCTACCACTGCTCGCTGTTCGGTCCGACCAATCCGAACCGACGCTTCCTGTGGACTGGAACCTCGGGCGGCAGCACGATCACCAACGCGAGCTGGAAGCACTACATCGTCGAGAACGATGACGCTTGGGAAAGCAACGTGACCGCCGACGACGCGAACGACAGCGGCCAGCAGAACGGTTGGGACTGGCAAACCTACGCCGATGTGCTGGAAAACAACCAGGTCAGCTGGAAGGTCTATCAGGGTTACGGCAACTACGGCGACAACGCGCTCGCCTACTTCAACAATTTCCGGCGCGGCGGCGATCCCGCAAAGATCGCGAAGGCCCGCAGCTACGCCGGCAAGTCCGGCGACAACGATGCGAACTCGGCCGACGCACTGATCGCATCGCTGCAGAGCGATCTGCAAGGCAAGGATGCACAGGGCAAGAGCACGTTCCCGGCCGTCTCATGGATCGTCGCGCCGTATACGTATTGCGAGCATCCCACCGCGACGTCGAGCGCGGGAGAATCATTCGCCGAGCGAGTGATCAATACGATCATCGGCAACAAGGATGTCTGGGGCAAATGCGCGATCTTCATCACCTACGACGAGAATGACGGCTACTTCGATCACGTGCCTGCGCCCATCCCACCGCTCAGCGGCTACGGCAAGCACAATCTGACCACGGCCGCCGGCGCACCCATCGACCTTTCGAACGAGACGTACGGCTCGGAACCCATCGGCCTGGGGCCGCGTGTTCCGATGATCGTGGTATCGCCGTGGAGCAAGGGCGGGCGCGTGTCGTCGCGGCTTTCCGATCACACCTCGGTCATCAAATTCCTTGAGACCTGGCTGGTTGCGAAGGGGTATTCGGCAAGCGCCGTCCAGTGCCCGAACATCACGGCATGGCGCCGGGCGGTCTGCGGCGACCTGACGGAAACCTTGAACCTGGTGTCGCCGACCAACACGCCGAGTGACGCCGACATCACCGGCTGGAAAATCACCGAGCCGACCAACGGGCCTAACTCGGTCTACGCGCTCTATCCGTATTCGGACAGCGACACCTTCGCGCCAGGCATCGCTGCCACTACGCGACCGGCCTGCCCCCTGCCTTACAACTGCAAGGTCACGGCCAGCAAGACCGGCAAGTCGATCACACTGAGTTTCGACAACACGAAATCAAGCGTGGCGTCGACCTTCATCGCCTACGTCAATGCACTGAGCTCGGCGCAGCAGGTCTTTCACTATTCGGTGGCTGCCGGAACCACGCTCTCGGATACGCAGGCCCTGAGCGCAGGCAGCAGCCAGTGCCAGGTCCTCGGCCCGTCGGGATCCTTTTGGAAATTTTGAGCGGCTCCACTTCATCTGTTGATGGCCGTGGCACCGCATAATCTGCCTGCCTCGGAGTAAGGGCAGGTGCCTGGTGTGGCGGCGCTCGTTCCTCGCCTGGCTGAGCAGTGACACAACGAACCTGCCCGGTTAGCCTCGAGCGGAACCGTTGTCCGCTTAATAGTTTTTCAAAGGCTTTGCGGTTTACCTGCCTTTGCGTAGGCAGGTCATGGCGCTGCTCGGCATGCGATCCATATAGCGCAGTCCTTGCTGTCACCGCTGCGTCGGTGGGCTACGCAGTTCTGCGCGTCGCTGGCGATTCGCGGCGACTGGCCGTCTGCGCGGCATCGATCTGGCGAACGAGTGTAGGGTTCTACACGCGAGAGCTTCGAAGGCGCAGCATCGATGAATACTTCGTGCGGCACAGAAGCAGACGCTGCTCCGCGATGGCATGTCGGCAAAGCGCTTGACCATCCGGCCTGCTTGAAATCTCGGCGTGATGCACAGCAACTGCGTGACGCCGGCTGCCTCGGCAGACGGAACTCGATCGCCGAAAGACGTCGATCACGCGCTCGTCCTGCCGATCGGAGGCGTGCCTCTCCACAGAGTCGCATGGCTGCAGGTGCGATGCGCTCCATGCCGGAACGACCTCGCGCTCACGAGCCAGGTCGCTTTTCGGCACGGTTGTCGGCATCAAGGCGGGGTCTCGGCGCTTGGATATCTCATGCCGAGGGACATTATCTTCGTCGCCAAGGGCGCAATTAATTACGAATTTTTCGACAGAAATTGCTTTTGCGCCTTTTGAGTCGACTCAATGGATTGATCTGGAAAGAGATTTTCCAATTTTCGGGTCGCTACAAGCAGCCTGCCGACATCTAATTTATTTTCAAGACAGCCCTAAACTTTTTCCCGGACTCCCCGATTAGTTCTTTGGAAGGACATCGCCGTGACGGCGGTTCCAAAGACAGTCGCGCATGCGCAAGGGGATACCACGATGGTCGCAGTGATCGCAGGGAACGGTCTGGGGCTGGGCAACACGTCGCTGAAGCAGTTGGGCCAGGCCCAGGGTGGCCAGGCTTCCATCGGACAGGCGCAGGTCAACCAATACCTCAATGTGGCCACCGGCAATTTGGTGCTGCAGAGCCAGGACGAAGGGCTGGTCTTCGACGGCCTGCCGCTGGACGTGCTGCGCACCTACAACAGCCAGGGCCAGCTCAACGGTTCCGCTGGCTGGATGTTCGGTTTCGGCCAGTCGATCAGCGGCCTCAGCGGCGCGGTCAACACAGCGGGCAGCAGCGTGGTGCGCACCGACGCCGACGGTTCGTCGGTCACTTATGTCTACGACGCCAGTCGCGGGCTCTATGTCAGCAGCGGCCAGAGCGGAGCGGAAGACACGCTGGCCTGGAATGCGGGCACGTCGAGCTGGAGCTGGACCGATGGCAGCTCGCGGCAGCAGGAAACATACAATGCCGGCGGGCAGCTGACCACGCTGAGCAATGAAGAAACCGGCGCGAATTACAGCTTCAGCTACAGCAATGGACTGCTTAGCCAGATTGCGGCTGGCGACGGCGATACCTTGTTGTTCGGCTACAACACCAACGGCCAGCTGATCAGCCTGAGCATCCAGGAGGTGCCGCCGGGGCAGACTGCTGCGGTGACGAGGCAGCAGGTCAGCTACGGCTACGACGCGCAAGGGCGCCTGTCCACGGTCACCACCACCCTGGCCTCGGATACCGACAACAGCACGGCCAGCTACACCACCACCTATACCTACGACGGCAGCAGCGATCGCGTCGCGTCGGTGAGCCAGAGCGACGGCACCACGGTGAGCTACACCTACACCGAGGACTCCCAGGGTGCCTATCAGGTCACCGGCATCACCACCGGCAGCGGCGCGGCGGCGCAGACCGTAGCGCTCAGCTACGGCGCGGGCAGCACCACCGTGACTGATGCGTTGGGGCATGCCACGACCTATCAATACAACGCCGCCGGCGAGCTCGCCGGCGTGGTTGCTCCCGCAGTGAACGGCAGCAGCCCTACCACCAGCTACAGCTACGACAGCAACGGCAATCTGCTGACGGCGACGGATCCGGATGGCGCGGTAACCCGCTATCAGTACGACGCTAACGGGAACTTGCTGAGCGTGGAAGATGGCCAAGGCAACACGGTCAGCTACACCTACAACGCCGACGACCAGGTCACCAGCAAGACCACCTATACCGTACCGGCGCAGGGCGCGCCCGGACAGAGCGGTTACGTCGCGCCGACGGGTGCGCAGACCACCTACTACGTCTACAACGCCAACGATCAGCTGGCTTACACCGTCGATCCGCTGGGCCAGGTCAGCGAAAACGACTACACCACCAGCGGCACCGGCCTGAGCCAACTGACCACCACGCGCCAATACCTCGGCGCCAGCTACGACATCGGTACGCTCAGCCCTGCGGCGCCGCCGACCCTGGCAGCACTGCTAGCCTGGACTCAGAGCGGCGCGGTGCAAGCCACGCTCGGCCACAGCTCCCGCACCGACTACAGCTACGATGCGCGCGGCCAGCTGGCGAGCAAGACACAGTGGGATGCGGTGGATGCGAGCGGCAACGGCGTGCTCGACAGCGGCACGGTGGTCACCACGACCACCTATGATGCGCAGGGGCGCCTGCTGCAGACGGCGACCCAGACCGGCGCGAACCACGCAACGCCGCAAACCACCAGCTATGCCTACGATGGCCTCGGTCGTCTGATCGCCAGCACCGATCCGCTCGGCCATGCCACCACCTACCTCTACAACGACAGCGCCAACACGCTGGCGATCACCCAGGCCAACGGCCTGGTGACCACGCAGGTGCGCAACAGCGCCGGGCTGTTGGTCAGCAGTACGCAATCCGCGACAAGCGTCCCTGGCCAGGATGGCGGAACAAGTACATCTAGCATCGCCGATCAGGTCAACTTGACCATCGACGATGCTCAGGGCCGCCCAATGGCGCAGCTTGAATATAGGAGCCTCTACCTTGGCAACGCGACGACGCCGACCTATGGCGAATTCGTCACCACGGCCAGTTATGACAGCAACGGCAACCTGGTGGGCACGACGACCTATGCGGTGCCGTTGACGGCCAAGCAAGTGGCGATGCTGCAGTCCAATCCCACGTGGGCCAACCTGCAATCGATGTTGACGCCAAGTGCCAACGATCAGGCAACGCTTACGATTTATGACGACCAACATCGCCTGGTCGCACAAGTCGCCACGAATGCGTATATCGGCAATCAGCCGGTGAATGGCGATTTCGTCACGACGACGAGTTACGACGCGTCGGGCAATGTCATTGAAACAAGGCTGTACGCCACGCCATTAACCGCCTTGCAGGCGGCTGCGCTCATGGCGAATCCTACGGTGGGCACGCTGCAAGCCATGTTGGCATCGAGTGCCCAGGACGAAGTCACGCTGTCGATATATGACAGCCAGAATCGCCAGGTGGGGGGCGTGAGCTACCAGTTCTTGAAGCTGCCGAACGGGCAAAACGGTGCCTGGGGAGAGTATGCCTCCGTGACGTCCTATGACGCCAACGGAAAGGTCGTGGGGACGACGCAGTATGCGACGCCCCTGACATCGGATCAGGTCACTGCGCTACAGAGCAATCTCACTCTGGCCAACCTGGAGTCCACGGTCCCTGCCAGCTCAAACGATCAGGTGACCTTGAGCATCTATGACCAAAATGGCAACCAGGTGGCGGGTCTTGCGTATCAGGCGCTGCAAGGTGCCAATCCGCCCGTGTATGGCGAATACGCGCAAATAGGCTCGAGAACCTACGCGACCGCGTTGAATGCCACGCAGATCGGACTGCTCCAAGCCAATCCGACGCTGGATAACCTGCAATCCATGGTGGTTGGCGGTGCCGACGACAGGCTCAATCTGACCATCTACGATAATCAGGGCAGGACTCAGGCGCGGGTCGGTTACCAGACGCTGCAGATCAACGGCAACCTGGTGTCGGGAGACTTCGTCACGGAGTATCTGTACGGCGCCCAGGGGACAGGCACGGTGCTGTATGCGACGCCTCTGACGGAGACGCAGATCTCGTCCCTGCAGAACGATGCTTCATGGTTGAATTTGCAGCCGATGTTGACGCCGTCGACATACGATCAGCTGGCTATCAGCATTTCGGATGGAGCGGGCAACTCGGCAACGATAGGTACTTCGGCCTCTTTGCTAGCAGATGACAGCCTGATGAGCGGGCTGGGGGCGCAGTTTGCCGGCGGCATGTACATCATGGCGCAGACCCAGAGCGGGTCGATTTACAACACGTCGTTGTACGGAACGCCGCTGTCCTTGGCGCAGATAACTTCGCTGGAAAATAATCCGACTTGGGCCACAGTCCAGTCGATGTTGTCGCCAAGCAATAACGATATCCATGAAATGAGCTTCAACGACTCGACCACCGGCCAATCGGCAACGGTGGCATGGTCGCTGGGCACTTCGGATTCAGATGGGAGTCCGGTTTCCGCCGTCACGGTGGACTACACATCGAATAACGCCAGCATCGGTTCTGCAACGTATACGAATTCGCTCACGGCGGCCGATATCACGTCGCTCCAGGCGAATGCGACGATGGCCAATTTGCAGCCAATGCTTGCCTCGAGTTCGAATTACCAGGTGGGGATCCAGGTCTCGATCGCCGGATTTGGACTGCTGACAGTCGCCTATCAGAATGCTGGACAATCCATCACGGGCCAGCCCGGCGAATATGTCACCCAGGTGGGATACAACAGCAGCGGCCTCACTATCGGCAGCATCACGTATGCCCATGCCTTGACGGCGGCGCAGGCGCTGTCTTTGCTCGAAAATCCGACGCTCGATAATCTCAATACGATGCTTGTGCACAGCAGTGCGGATCAAGTATCTATAAATATTTACGACAGCCATTATAGAGTCGTTGCTCAAATATCCTCGGCTACGCTGCCTCTTCCCGGCAATGGCAGTCAGAATGGGCCCTCAGGCATCTATGTCACATTGACCTCCTTTGCCGCCAATGGCGAAATGGTCGGAAGCACGATACTTGGAACGCCGATAACGACCGCTCAGGCGGAATCGTTGTTTGATAATCCGACATCGGATCATTTGCAGTCGATCATCAATGCCGATGGCTTGGCGAACGGTGGCGCTGACAGCGAAACCACCCAATTCATCTACAACGCCGCCGGCCAGGAAGTGGCCACGATCGATCCGGCCGGCAACGTCAGCTACACCTTCTACGATGCGGATGGGCGGGTCAGCGGCACGGTGGACGCCAACGGTGCGGTGACGGCCTACACCTACGACGCGGATGGTCGCGTCACCCAGACCACGCAGTACGGCACCACCATCGATCCCTCGAGCTGGATCAGCAACGGCGCATTGACCAGCAGTTATCCTGCCGGCCTGCCCTTGCCGGCCAGTACCGGCACCGATCGCACCTCGACCACGATCTACGACGCTGCCGGCGAGAAGGTGGCAACCATCGACCCGGCCGGCTACGCCACCGTCACCCGTTACGACGGCGACGGCAACGTCGTGGCAGTCACCCAATACGCCACGGCGCTGACGTCTTCGCTGGGCAGCGCGCCCACACTCGCGAATCTGCAGGTCGCCCTGACCACCAGCGCGGCCGACCGCACCACTCAGACCATCTACGACGCCGATCAGCGTCCGGTGGCGACTATCGATGCCGCCGGCTACGTGGTCACCCTGAGCTACGACGCCAACGACGAAGTGGTGCAGCAGACGGCCTATGCAACTGCCCTGACCGCAAAGCAACTCGGCGAGCTTGGCGATGCGCCGAGCCTGTCCACCCTGCAGGCCGATCTGGCGACCAGCGTGCAGGATCAGACCACCCGCAGCTACTACGACGGCACTGGCCGCTTGGTCGCCCAGGTCGATGCGGATGGCTATCTCACCGTCACCAGCTACGACACCGAGACCAACACGACCACCACGACGCGCTATGCCACGGCCCTGAGCATCGCCCAGCTCGGCGCCCTGACCGGCGCGGAGACGACTGCCGATCTGGTCGGCCTGCTCGGCAGCAGCACGGCCAATGAACAGAGCAGCGTGACCTACGACGCCGACGACCAGGTCGTCAGCCGCACCGCGGCGGACGGCACCGTCACCACCTATCAGTACAACAGCGTGGGCCAGGTGCTCAGCGCCACGATCACGCCGGCGAGCGGGCAGGGGGCGCCACGCACGACCAGCGCCACCTACGATGCCTTCGGCAACCTGCTGACCAGCACCGACGCCAGTGGTGCGACCACCACCTATACCTACAACGCGCTCAATCAACGGACCGAAGCCACCGACGTGCTGGGTAACAGCACCTGGTACAGCTACGACGCCGATGGCCAGCTGGTGTACGCCGTGCAGGGCCAGCCCTCGGGCGGCGCGCTCAATGCCCTGGGTAACGTCACCGCCTATGCCTACAACGCCTTTGGCCAGGTCGCCACGACGACGGTCTATGCCGCTCAGCTGACTTTGAATACGGCGGCTGGGGATAGCGGCAGCACGCTCAATCCCGGCACGGCGACTCTGACCCAGGTGGCTGCGGCCGTCGCTGCCTTGCCGGCATCCGCCAACGATGCGAACGCCACCAGTTCGACCACGTATGACGCGCGTGGCCAGGTCGCCACGGTCACCGACGGCGACGGCTATTTGACAGCCTACCAGTACGACGCGTTCGGCGATCGCACCCAGGTGCAGCAGCAGATTATTGCGCCGGGCAGCGCGCTGAGCGCTGCCAACAGTACGACCAGGACGTATGGCTACGACAGTCGCGGCGAATTGATCGTCGAGACCGACGGCGTGGGCACGGCGGCTGCGCGCAGCACTGGCAATACCTACGATGCTTTTGGCCGCGTCAGCAGCAGCACCGACGGCAATGGCAACGTTATCCAGTACAGCTACGACCATCTGGGTCGGCAGCTTGCCAGCAGCCAGACCGTCGACGGCCAGCTGCGCACCACCCAGGCTAGCTACGACGCCTACGGGCGTGTGGTCAGCCAGACTGATGCGCTGGGTAACGTCACCACTTACCAATACGATCTGGCCACCCACACCACGACGGTGACCACACCCTTGGGTGTGACCAGCCAGACCGTGCGCGACGCTTACGGCGATACCGTGTCCGTGGCCGATGGCGCGGGCAATGCGACCAGCTACACCTACGACGGCGACAGCCGCCTGTTGACCAGCACCGATGCACTGGGCGCGACCAGCAGCAACCAGTACGACGCCGATGGCAACTTGATCCGCAGCACCGACGCGGCCGGGCAGGTGGTGACGTACACCTATGACGCCAGCGGCCGGGTGCTGAGCAAGACGGTCGATCCGACCGGCCAGGCCTTGACCACCAGCTACGCTTACGATGGCGCCGGTCGCCTGCTGTCGATGACCGATCCGATGGGCGTGGCGACGACCTACAGCTACTACGACGCCGACGGCAATGTGCTGAGCGAGATGCAGGACGCTGGCACCGGCGAGATCAACCTCACTACCACCTATACCTACGACGGCGCCGGCAACGTCCTCACCAAGACGCTAGGCAGCGGTGCGACCACGAGCACCACCCAATACGTCTACGACGCGCTGGGTCAGTTGGTGCAGAGCATCGTCGATCCCGCCGGGCTGAAGCTCACCACCAGCTATGCCTACGATGCCAACGGCAACCCGGTTGCCAGCACCGACCCGAACGGCAACACCACCTATACCATCTACGACCAGGCCAACGAGGCCGTCTACACGATTACTCCTGCCGGGGCGCAAGGCGCCGGCGAGGGCGTGCTGACGCAGCACTGGTACGACGCTGACGGTCGCCTGGTCGCGACGCGCACCTACGATAGCCTGGTCGCCATCGGCAGCCTATCGAACCTGGCTGGCGGAAGCGTGGCCGGCAACCTTGCGGCGGGTGCGTCGCTGGCGACGGGTGCGGCGACGGCCAACGACCCGATCAGCTACAACCTGTACGACGCGGACGGTCGCCTGCGCTACAGCATCGACGCGCTGGGCGAGGTGATCGAGACGCGCTACAACGCGCTGGGCCAGGTCGCCGAGACGCTGGCTTACGCCACACCGATCACGCTGACCGCCGCGTTGGACGGCGCGCTGCGCGCCGGCACCGCCCAAGCCAGCGATATGCAGCAGGCCTTGAGTAACGCGGGCGACAGCGACGCCACGGCGCGAGTGAATTACGCCTACTACGACGCCGACGGTCGCCAGGTCTACAGCATCACGCCCAAGCTGGTGAACGGCACCTTGGCGGCGGTGGTCAGCCAGACCCAGTACGACGCCGACGGTCGCGTCATCGCGCGCAGCGTGTACGGCGTGCCGCTGGCGCTGTCCGCGGTGGGCGGCAGCGCCACCACGGCTTCGATTGCGCAGGCGGTGGCGCAGGCCAATACGCCAGCGACGACTCAGACCACCCAGATCATCTACAACGCGGCCGGCGAGCAGGTCGCCCAGGTCGACCCGAACGGCAACCCCAGCTTCACCTTCTACGACAAGGACGGGCGAGTAGTCGTCACCGTCAGCACGAGCGGCGCAGTGGTGAAGTACACCCGCGATGCGCTGGGTCGGGTCACCGAGCAATACGCCTATATCGAGCCAGCCCAGACTTCCGGGTGGTTGGTCAATGGCGCTGTCACAGTGACGGCGGCTCAGGCCTTGCCGCAGGCCTACCAGTTCTCCGATCGCATCACGCTGACGACGTATGACGCCATGGGTCGCGTCGCAACGACGACGCGCTATGCCCAGGTGGCCAGCACCGAAACCTACGACCCGACTACCGGCCAAGTCACCGTCAGCTACAACTACAGCGGCGGCGATACGTTGACCTATAGCTATGACGCCGCCTCGCGTGTGGTGGAACAGCAGGACGACGGCTTCTATACCGAGGCGGCGAGCGCATCGAATGGCTATGTGGCGACGCCAGAGTCTTCCACGCGTACGACACGCCTCTTCTACGACGCCGACGGCAACACCATCGGCACGCTGGACGCGAACGGCTACCTGACCACCGAGGTCTACGACGCAGCCGGCCAGCGTACTCAGACCACGGCTTACGCGACCGTTACGAATGCCGCGCTGCAGGCCACCGGTACGCTGGCTCAGCTCACACCGGCGTCCAGCGCCAGCGATCAGATCACCAGCAACTATTACGATGCGCAGGGCAACCTGCTCGGCACGCTGGATGCAGACGGCTACTTCACCCAGTACACCTACGACCTCGACGACCAGCGGCTAAGCACCACGCGCTACGCCACGGCGGTCAGCGGTTCGGCGACGGCCAGTCTGACGAGCATCCTCTCCGCGCTGGCCGGTACGGCCGCGCAGCAGACCCTGAACAGCTACGACGCCTACGGCGACCTGCTCAGCCAGACCAATCCCCAGGGCGTGACGACGCAGTACAGCTACGACCCGGCCGGCCAGGTGGTGCAGACCACGGTGGCGGCAGGCACCGCGGATGCGCGCACCAGCAGCGCCAGCTACGACGCCTTCGGCAACCAGCTGAGCAGCACCGACGCCATGGGGCGTACCACCACCTATGCCTACGACCTTGACGGCAACCGCACCCTGGCCACCGATGCGCTGGGCAACAAGACCTGGTACGTCTATTACCCAGACGGCCAGCTCTACTTCACCATACGCGGCGTTGCTGATAGCAACGGCAATTCCAACGCCTTGGGTGAGGTCAGCGAAACCGCCCATGATGTCTTTGGCGATCTGGGTGGCTCCTACGTTTTTGCCGCGCGCATCACCATTGGCAGCGGTTTCACACCGACGTCCCGATCGATGTCTGCGCTGATGAGTCCGATTCTGGTAGCCGACATCAATGAGTCCGCCAATGCGGATCACGACAGGATGATCGGTTACTCATACGATCTGGAGGGGCGCGTTACGTCGGAATCGGTCAATTACAGCAGCTTCATCCAGGATACCTACGACGGCTTCGGCGACGTGGTGCTCGCGCAGAGCGGCGATGGGAACTACTACGATGCATTAACTACCACCTACACCTACGACAACATGGGTGACGTGACCGGCCAGGTCGACGCCGGCCAATACTACGGCGGCCAGCTGCGCACGCAGTCGTGGACCTACGACGCCTTCGGCAACAAGGCAAGCTACACCGACGGCGACGGCAGCGTCACCACCTACACCTACGACAATCTCGACCAGCAGCTGAGCCAGAGCCTGACCGTGCAGGGCCAGGCGCGCACCACCTCGACTCGCTACGACGCCTACGGTCGCGTGCTCAGCAGCACCGATGCGATGGGCCTGGTCACGTCGTACGCCTATGATGATGCGGCGCGCACGCTCACCGTCACCGCACCGGGCGGCCTCACCACGGTCACCGCCTATAACCGCGAAGGCCAGACCATCGCGGTCACCGATCCGGCCGGCAACACCACTCGCTACCAGTACGACGCCGACGGCGAGCTGCAGCAGACGATCCAGGCCGACGGCGGCACGGTGACCAACGCCTACGACAACGCAGGCAACCTCACCCAGACCACCGATGCCGACGGTCACGTGGTGGCCTACACCTATGACGCCGCCGGCCGGGTGCTCACTCAGACGGTCGATCCCAACGGCCTGAAGTTGGTAACCACCTATGTCTACGACGGTCGCGGCCTGAAGGTTGCGGTCACCGATCCGACCGGCATCGTCACCACCTACGCCTACGACGGCAACGGCAATGTGCTGGAGCGCGTGCAGGACGCCGGCACGGCCTCCACCCACCAGAACCTCACCACGGACTACACCTACAACCGCTACAACGAGGTGACGAAGAGCGTCAGCCAGAACGGCAACAATGGCAACGGGGAGTCCGATTACACGTATGACAGCCTGGGTCGCCTGACCAGCGAATTGCTCGACACGGGCGGCATCTACAACAGCATCTACAGCTACGACCCCGACGGCAACCTGATCAGCACCAGCAACGGCGATCCGGGCGGCGTCTACAACCTCTACAACGAAGCCGGCGAGCTGATTTATCAGATCGACCAGGATGCCGGTGGCTTTGGCGAATTCGCCTGGAAAAAAGGCCTCGTCACTCAGTACTCCTACAACGCCGATGGTCAGGTAGTGGCGAAGCGGCAGTACGCCACCGCGCTTTCCGCCAGTCAGATCAATGCGATTTCCAATGCCATCGATAGCGATGACGGCCTTGAAGCGCAGCTGAGCAATGCTGCGGCGCAGCTCACGACCAGCGTCGACGACCATGTCAGCTACCAGGTCTACAACGCCAACGGCCAGCTGCAATACAGCATCGACCCGACCGGCGCGGTCACCGAGACGCTGTACAACAGCGCCGGCCAAGTCTCGGGCAGCCTCGCCTATGCCGCACCCATCAGCGTGTCGTCGAGTCTCGCGTCTGCCCTGCAGGCCGCGACGGCCACGCCTGCCGATGTGCAGTCGGCCCTGACGGCCGCGGGCGACAGCGACGCCACCGCGCGCGCGACCTACACCTACTACGACGACATGGGGCGAGTCAGCCTGGTGGTCAGTTCGGCCTCGCTTGGCGGGCAATCCGGCGGCCTGGTGCAGCAGACGCAATACGACGCGGACGGCAACGTCATCGCGCAGATCCAGTACGGGGCGCTGCTGCCTGCATCCCAGTTCGGTGCCGGTGCAACCACCGCCTCGATCGAGTCATACCTCGCCGGCGTCAGCGCGCAGCACACCACGCGCAGCGTGTACGACGCCGCCGGGCGCAAGGTCTACCAGATCGATGCCGCCGGCAACGTCACCCAGACCGAATACGATGCGGACGGCCGCGCCAGCTGGACTTTGCAATATGCGCATCCCATCGGCACGCCGGCCGGCTGGGACGCAGTCGACGTGGCCGCGGCGGTGCAGGCAGCCAATCCCGACACCACGCAGATGCGCGGCACCGGCAACGTCTACGACAGCGTGGGCAACCTGGTCGAGACGCTGAGCACGCAAAGCAGCACGCCCACCGCGAAGTACACCTACGACGCGCGCGGCCTCAAGCTGTCCTATACCGACGGCAACGGCAATACCTGGCAATACGCTTATGACGAGGCGGGCAACCTGAGCCAGGAAACCAGCCCGCTCGTCGCAGTGGCCAGCTACGGCAGCGACGGCTCCTACCAGGGCACCGTGCAGGCCAGCATCGTCACCACCTACGAGTACGCCAACGACGGCACGCTCTCGTCCAAGACCGTGCAGGCGCTGAATGCGCAGGGACAGAGTCTGCTCGCGCAGGGTGTCGGCATCACCAACTATCAGTACGACAGCGACGGCAATCTGTTCGAAGTGCAGTTGTCTGGGCCGGGCGCGGTCAATCCTTCCACCGGTGTCGTCACTTACAACGGCAATCCGCCGACGACCACCATCAGCTACGACGCCTTCGGTCATGCCGTCGCCAGCGAGGATGCCAACGGCAACGACGCCTACAACGTCTACGATCTGGACGGCCGCCTGGCCTATGCCGTCGACGGCGATGGCTATGTCACCGGCTACCAGTACAACGCCTACGGCCAGCAGACGGCCGTGACCCGCTACGCCGAGCCGATCGATACCTCGGCCCTGGTCAGCAGCCAAAGCTGGGTCCCCGGCCAGCCGCTGAGCATGGAGCAGCTGCAATCGTCGCTCGATCCCTCGTCGGCCGACCGCACCATCACCACCACCTACGACATCCAGGGCAACAAGCTGTCGGTGACCCAGCCGGCGATCACCTACACCAACAGCAACGGCAGCGCGTCGAGCGGCTCGCCGGTCACCCAGTACACCTACGACGCCTACGGCAACGTGACCAGCCAGTCGTTGCTGGTGCAGGGCACGCCGGGCCAGGCCGGCGCGGTATGGGCCACCAGTTACTACTACTACGATGCGCTCGGCCACCAGACCATGGCGGTCGATCCGCTGGGCTACGTCACCAGCACCACCTACGATGCCTTCGGCGACGTCAGCAGCACCACCCAGTGGGCCACCGCCATCGGCACTGGCGGCCTGGTCGCGGGCGGCGCGCCGCCGGCGCTGCCGCCGGCCGGCAACGCCGCCACCACCGGCCTGGATCGCGTCACCCAGTACACCTACGACAACAACGGCAATAAGACCGGCGAGTCGGTGCTGCGCAGCTACATCAATGCGCAGGGCCAGCCGGTCACGGGTTTCGTCACCACCAGCTACGGCTACGACGGCGACAACCACGTCACCACGGTGACCGAGAACGGCAACACCGTCATCACCGCCTACGATGCGCTGGGCCGCATCATCAGCGTCACCGGGCCGCAGGTGCAGGTGCTGGTGGCCAACTGGCAGGCCCTGCTTGAAGCCAATCCCTCGCTGACCCTGGCCAGCCCCTCGCTCTACACCACCGCCGCGCAGGTGGTGAGCTACAGCTACGACGCACTGGGCAACAAGCTGGTGCAAACAGTGGGTTCGACCGGTTCCACCCAGTCGGTCAGCACCTACTACCAGTACGACGCCAACGGTCACGCCGTGGCCGAGCTCACCCCGCTCGACGGCAGCGCGCCGAACTGGACCTCGAACCAGGCCCGCTTCATGGCCTACGACGCCAACGGCAACCTGATCAGCCAGTCCTACACGCTCACCGGCAACGACACCACTTCCACTACGGTCACCACCAACTACAGCTACGACGCCGACAACCAGCAGATCGCCAGCATCACCTGGCGCTCGAGCATTCCGTCGCCGGACGCCGCCACCAGCACCACCTACGATGCGTTCGGCGAGGTGGTGGCCAGCGGCGACGGCGTGGTCAACAACGTCGTGACCACCTACGACAACGACGGCAACAAGCTCACCAGCACCGACCCCAAGACCGGCGAGCTGCACACCTACGGCTACAACCTGGCCGGTCAGCTGCTCACCGACACGGTGCCGCTGGCGGCCAGCGTCGGCGGCACCGCGCAGACCATCTACACGCGCGACCTGGACGGCCGCGCGGTGGCCGAGCAGGGGCCGAGCACCAACGCGGCCAGCGGCGAGAGCAGTGGCATCGTGCATGCCAGCTACGATGCCTGGGGCAACGTGCTCAGCTCCACTGACGCCAACGGCAACACCACCACCTACACCTACAACGAACGCAACGACATCGTCGTCGAAACCGAGGCTGCCGTGGCGGTGGTCGGCATCGACGGCAGCAGCACCACCACGACACCGGTCAAGACTGCCGCCTACGACGCCGACGGCAACCTGGTCGCCAGCACCGACGAAAACGGCAACGTCACTCGTACCGTCTACAACGCGCTCGGCCAGGTGGTGCAGACATCCAACGGCGCCGGCGCCACCAGCCTCACCGGCTACGACGCGCTGGGCAACCAGGTCGCCGGACAGGACGGCAACGGCAACCTCAGCTTCACCAATGTCGATGCGCTGGGCCGCACCGTGCAGCAGGGCAGTTTCGTGCTCGCCGCCGCCGGCAATTCGCGCCAGCTGGTGTGGCGCCAGGCCTATGTGCTGGACCAGAACGGCGACCACATCATCAGCTACGACGGCATCGGCAGCGCCTACCTGCAGGGCGGCGACGGCACCGATGCGGCGCTGCACGCCACCTTCGACGGCTACGACAGCCAGAAGCGGGTGATCTGGAGCCAGGACGCGGCGCAGCGCGCGGCCAGCTCGGCCTCTGCGCACGGCCTCGGCAACTACGGCACCGGCAGCTGGACCCAGCAGCCCACCAATCCCAACTTCGCCCAGGGCAGCACCGGCTGGACGCTGGATCCCGGCTTCATCGCCGGCAGCTATTCCGTGGACGGCCAGAGCTGGGGCATGGTGTACACCGGCACCAACAACCCCAACGGCGGCGAAGGCACCGCGGTCAACCAGGACAAGGTGCCGGTGGTGCCGGGCCAGACCATCACCGCGCACGGTCATTTCGACGTGGTCGGCGAGCACGGCGGCGGTGCGATCGGCATCGTCTGGTACGACGCCAACGGCAATGCGCTGCCTGCATCCGAACAGCCATCCAACAACGACATCGTCTCGGCCGGCAACGGGCCCGGCGTCTCCGCGCTGACCGCCACGGCGCCGCCGGGCGCAGCCTATGCGGCCATCGTCTTCGGCTGCACCAACTACAACATCGGCTCGGCGATCTATATCTCCAACGTCAGCTGGACCTACGTGCCGCCGGCGTATATCACCAGCGTGGGCACCGGCAACGGCGGCGTGGTGGTGTCGCTGCCCAGCGGCAGCTTCACCGACCAGCCCACCAACCAGGACTTCGAGCAGGGCGCGGCCGGCTGGAACCTCGGCACCGGCTGGTCGGTGGTGCAGGCCAGCAACGCCGCCAACGGCAAGATGGTCGGCGCCTATGGCGGCCCCGGCATCAATTCCATGATCAACCAGGACCGGGTGCCGGTGGTGGCCGGGCAGACCATCAGCGCCTCGGTCGATGTCTCGCTCTACCTCGCGCCCTTCCTGTCCCAGGCGGCCGGCGCGGTGCTGATCGTGTGGTACGACGCGAACGGCAACCAGATCGGCGTCAGCGAAGGCAACGTGGTGGCGAGCGACCACAAGGGTGCTTGGGTAAGCTCCAACGTCACCGCCTCGGCGCCGGCCGGCGCGGCGTTCGCGGCGATCGGTGTGTCCGGCAACGCCAGCAACGGCGGCGGGCTGGAAGTGGATGCGGCGCGCTGGAACTACCAGTACGTGCCGCAGGTGCCCACCGGCGTGGTGCAGAACACCTACGTCTACAACCAAGACGGCCAACTGGTCAGCGAGACTACCGCCGACGGCGACACCGAGAGCTGGCAGTACAACGCCTACGGCCAGGTGACCCAGCACACCGACCTCAACGGCGCGAACTACACCTACAGCTACGACGCCAACACCGGCGCCGAGACCGGCGAGAGCGACAACTGGTCGCCGACCGGCCAGACCGCGATGCCGGGCTACGTCAGCGCGCCGATCACCACGCCCAACAGCGAGACCCTCACCTACAACGCCAACGGCCAGGTGGCCACGGAAACCTTCGCCGACGGGTCCAGCTACAGCTACCAGTACGACGCCAACGGCAACCTGATCCGCGAGGAAGACCTCACCCACGACGGCAACGACAAGCTGGTGCACACGGTCACCCAGACCAGCTACGACAGCCACAACCGCATCAGCCAGGTGGTGCAGACCGACGAAGTCACGGGCGCGGTGGTGCTCGACGAGAACTTCAGCTACGACGCCGCCGGCAACCGCCGCGAAGTGAGCGCCAGCAGCCACGGCAGCACGCAGGCGGCGTGGTACACCTACGACGGCGACAACCGGGTGATGGTGTCCGACGGCACGCTGCAGAACGGCCAGATCGTGGTGAGCAGCGCGGCGGCGTCCTACGAGAACTTCTACGACGCCAACGGCAACGTGGTGCAGATCCTCACCCTGGGCGCCAACGGCGACTCCCTGGTGCAGCGCAACCACTACGACGCGTACAACGAGCTGGTGCAGGCCGACTACGCGGTGGACACCACCACCGGCGGCGCTTCCGACGGCGTGCAGCAGTTGATCAGCTACGACGCCGACGGCCATGCGCTGGTGACCCAGACCTATTACGCGCTGGATGCGACGATTCAGGTGCAGCAGCCGGGCAACCCCAACGACCCGAACGGCAACGGCTCGCAGACCGAGACGGTGAACGTGGGCGGCCAGCTGGAAAGCGCCACGGTGAACTTCTACGACGCGGTGGGCCGGCTGAGCGAATCGCAGACCTTCGGCAACCCCAGCAACTGGGACGGCACGGGCGGCGCGGCGCCGACCACGCCGCCGACGCCGGACGCCACCACTTACGGCAGCCTGCAGCTGCAGAGCGAAGTGGTGTACCAGGGCCCGAACGGCACGCCCGGCTACGACGCCGAAGGCAACGTGGTGGGCTACCAGTACCGCGACAGCAGCGGCCGGGTGGACCAGTACCAGGTGTTCTACCTGAAGAAGGACAGCTACCTGCAGGCCAACACCACCGGCAGCAACATCTCGGGCACGGCGAACGTGCAGCCGGCGACCACTACGGTGGTGTACGACACGCGCGGCAACCAGGTGGCGGTGGAGCAGCACACCGAAGACCCCTCCGGCACGATCGACGACACCGTGCACGTGTTCGCGTACAACGGCCAGGGCGAGATCATCGAGCGGCAGGACGGCACCGGCAGCAGCGGCAGCACCCTGGACCAGGGCAGCAGCCCGGCCACGGAAGTGCAGCACTACGTCTACGCGAACGGCCAGCAGCTGGCGCACTTCGACGACGCGGGCACGCTGGACGTACTGGACGAGGTGACCGCGTTCAGCAGCAACAACAACAGCCCGGACAGTTACGTGGTGCAGACGGGCGACACGCTGCAGAGCATCGCGCAGATGGAATACGGCAACGCCAGCCTGTGGTACGTGCTGGCACAGGCGAACGGGCTGAGCGGCGACAGCAGTTTGGCGCTGGGCCAACGCCTGTTCATCCCGGCGGTGACCACGCACAGCAATACGTCGAACACCTTCGCGCCGTACAACCCCGGCAGCATCCTCGGCAACACCACGCCGAGTTTGCCGAGCATCACTCCGCCGCCGACGTCGGCGCCGAGCAGTGCGAACTGCAACGTGCTGGCGGAGATCGTGGTGGTGGCGGTGACGATCGTGGTGACCGTGCTGACCTACGGGGCGACCAGCGAGCTGCTGTATGGCGAAGCGGCGGCGCTGACGGCAGGCGAGGCAGCGACGGTGGGTGCGATCGCTGGCGCCGCGGGCAGCGTGGCGGGTCAGCTGACCGGCGAAGCCGAAGGCATCCAGCATGGCTTCAACTGGGGCGGCGTGCTGGAGGGGGCCATCGGCGGAGCCATTGGCGCGGGCGTCACGACCGGGCTATCCCAATCGGCCACCTTTGCCAGCAGCACCTCGGCCAACGGCCTCAATGTGGGCGGCGATCTCGTGCAGGGTGCGGCCAGCTATCTCGGCAACGATATCGCGGCCAAGCTCAGTGGCCAGTCAGCGCATTTCAGCTGGGCAGGCCTGGTGGCGGGCAGTGTCGCCAGCGTGGCCAGCGGAGAGATCGGGCCGACACAGACCCAAAGCATGTATGGGCAAGCCGGCGACAGCAGCGAACTAGATCGCGTCTTCAGTGCCGCCACGGGGGATGTGGTGGATCGCGAGCTGGCCGATCTCCTGGGCGACGCGCATCTGCCGAGCTGGACCCAGGTGGGCGAGGACATCGCGGGCTATGCCATCGGTGAGCCGGTTGGCAGCTATCTGTCCGCACAGGCGCAGCAGGGGATCCAGGCTTATCAGGCGCAGCAGAGTCGGCAAGAGGTCGATGCGCTGAACACCAGCGCCGACCAATACATCGCCGACCAGCAGTCGTCGATCCAAGTAAGCGAGGATGGGCAGACGGCGGCCATGGCACAGCAGGATTTTGCCGGCATGGGTCAGAGCGCATTGGACGGCCAAGGCGCAGGGCAGTCGTCATCACAGATCGCTCAGTTGCAAAGCATGGCTCAGGCACTTCGTGACTCCATCGATAATCCATCGATGGATTCCGATGCCGTAGATCGAGCCACTGCAGCTCTCAGTCAGGCACTGGATGATGTGCAGGCTGGTTCGGTCAATGCCGCACAAAGCGTGGCGCAGGCGCGTTCGGTCGTGAGCTCGGCAATCGGCCAGCCTGTGGGGGATGTGAATACCGCTACGGGTGCTATCAACGTCGACATCTATGGCGGCCGCTCAAGCCAAAGTGACCAAGGTGCTTACACGGGTCAGGCAGGTTGGTACAACACTGATACTGATGTCCTGACGGGTAACGTCAATGGCATGGCGGGCTCATATTCCACGGATCAAGGTAGCTCGGCCGGAAATGAACTGCATGGCCCTGGATGGGCTCAGAGATTGGGATATGCAGCCAATAACGTGTTGACTGGGGCTGTCGACACACTCATCAACATAGCCTATCAGCCGGTCGCACAAGTACATGACCTGTCACTGGTTGCATACGGCTTGGTCGACCATGCGATTACCGGGGAGATATATCAACCGGACTACTGGAGCAATACGGGGCAGGAAGCGGTGACGGATCGTGATCCGTCGGATCATATGGTTGAGAACCTCCTAGCTTCAAATCCTGTGACAGGAAGTGCAGTGTTCGGTTGGAATCTAGGCACGGCCATTTCCAATGGCGACGCCAAGAGCGTCGAAACGCAGCTGGGTGGCCTGTTCGGCGCGCTGGCCTTGGGTAAGGTCGGCTTAGAGGGCGAGCCTTCGCCTTCCCTAAGCGAACGGATTGACCCTACGCTGTCGAACGAGTCGCTCTCGAGCATTGATCCAGGACCTGAATTGGGGCCAAGACTGTCCGGCGATATAGGCGCGACCGATCCCATGGAGAGTCAGCAGCCTTCAGTGGATCAGGAGTTCAAGGAGGCTGGGGGTGGTAGAAACGAGCTTGAGCCTGAGATTGAAAGCCAATCTTTAGATGAGGATACTTTCGAGCCGCCCTCTTCCGAAGAAGGGGCTGATCCCGTGGAGGGTCAGCAGCCTCCAGTCGATCAGGAGTTCAGGGAGGTTGAGGGCGGTAGAGACGAGGTTGATCCACAGATTAGTCCGCTCGGCAGTGCAAAGGCTGATGGAGTGGGCGGAGCCAACGAAATTGGTATTCCAGCTGCCCGAGCTACAAATCCACTAAGCCCAGTTCTTGAGTATGACGCCCAGGGTAATGAAATTTACTACCGAGCTATGAGGAACTCGAACTACAGAGCTCTTGTGGAGAACGGGAGACTCACAGGTACTGGTGAGACGTCTCTGGCTCCGCTGGAAGCGTATTCTTCGGGATATAGAGGAGTGCTGGTGCGCCTTACGACGAGGCCGGGGACATCCGCCCAGCTGCAGGAGATCGGCATAGCGGCAAACGAGCCAGCATCAGCTCAATTTCCTAATATGTCAACTAGAACAGGGGCTTGGAGCCAAACTAATGCAAGGTTTAAAGTTGAGGCCACTGGCGTTATGAATATTAACGAAGGCCTTGGTATCATGAATACCCAGATTGGGAAAGGGGCTGCGTTGGATATCTTTAATGATAATTTATTGCGCTTTGAACGCCTAAACTAGGAATGATGCTGATGTATATCAAGAATAAGCAAGGTAAGTTGGTTTACCAACTTGAAAAAGATCTGGCTGCTAATCCGGATCGCATAACTAGGGCGCGAGAATTAACTTTGGATATTTCACGACCATATATGGGGTTGAGCGGAGAGAATGGGCTTTTTGCATCGCAGGATTGGTGGCGTTCTATAGATGAGGGGCGAATCGAAGTTCGCTTCTATACGGGGGTGGTCCAGTGCTTGTACGTGGCTGGTCAAGATTCAGAGGATGATGCGCCGAATGACTTTGAATACTTATGTGATGACGGATCAGTGAGAAGCGAAACATGCGTTGCAAATAATGCTGAAGATTATAATTTGTATCGTTTAGGAGCCGATGTCGTTTTGGCTTACGCTTTAGATAAGCTAAAAAAGCAGCCGGCGGAAAATGGCGGGTCGAATTTCGCAGAAGTGCTTCTCGAAATTGTTATTGTATAAGATTTTGTGCGTCCGGGGTTTATTGTTGATTCGCCTGAAAATCAAATTCAAAGGTGTTGAGTTTCTTTTTTAATTCATTTTCGAGTACGTAATGTATGATCTGCTATTGTGGATGGGTGCATGTGTGGCGCAAATAAGGAAATTTGCTCTGGCGTTGACTCTGCTTGTGAAGTCGGATGCTTGATTTCTGAGCGTTAACTGCACTTTTTGCTGAGCTCGATACACGAATTCGACACTCAAGCTCGCATCAGTCCAGTCGCTTCTCTACGCGAAGCGGGCAAGAGGCGTAATGCGGGATGCATCAATGTATGGGTGCTCGCACTGCAGAAAGCCGTCCTATGCATCGAGCCACAGGTTGCGCTTCGAGTGTTTAGTGGCGCAGGATATAAAGATAGCCTATGGTGCATACATCGAGAAAGTTTACGATTTCGATATCGGAAGGTGGGTGCCAAGGCAATGAATATCGAACTTAATTCTCCTGTTGTTGAGCTCAAAAAGCTTTGTCGAATAGTGCGTCAAGCAGAAGATGATTACGAGGATGATATAGAGCCATTCTATGAGAAACTACTTGAGTTTATGAAAGTCAGGGCGAACTCAAGGCAGGAATTTGGTCAAGATATTGTTGATGCAGTACGGCATATCAAAAATGCTAGAAAAAATGGGCGCGGAGACCTATCTGTTGATGCAATTGCATATTGCATGCACGATCTGCGTTGGGAGGAGGTATTGAGTGCGGCTCTTGGGGAGCATTGCAGCTATTTCGTTCCTAGGAGAGATTCAACATTGGTTTGTCTCATCGAGGCGTTTAATGATGATTGGCCCGAGGCGGAGGACTACATTAGATATAAAGCTCGATCCATTTGACTGCATTACCTGCTGTTCAATTAGAAATCATCAAGGCGTTTGCTCGGCGATGTTCTGCCGTTTTGATTGGAGGGGCTGATGAATCGAGTCTCTTATGAGCTCTTGGAGCCCTATGTCGACCATCTTTTGATGGGGTATAAAGGCGTTCCATTTACAGGGGTGGCTGTCGAATATACGTACGACCAAAAAGTTCTGGCGGAGGTGTCGTACATTAACGGTCAACGTAATGGCCGGGCGGTAGAATGGGCGGAGTCTGGCCGCATGCTTCGCAATCAAAACTATAAGTTTGATTCACTTAACGGCGCATGTAAAGAATGGTTTGAGAGTGGCATGCCTCGAATTGAGGCTGAATATGAGCTTGGCATTTGCAAGAGTAGGACGGAGTGGGATGAGAGTGGTGGGCTTGTCTCGGACTTTCGCTTGACGGAATCAGATCCGCAATTCAAAACTCTTTTGCAATTAAGGAAAGCGTACGCAATGCGCTTTGCAACCGGTGCCGATGATGCTGTCCCTTAACGCTGGATGCATCTGAGTGCCTCCCGAATACTGATTGAGGAGAGTTTGCGCTTCGATCAATAATGTTTGTGAAGTAAGGGCTTTATTGCGCAGCGTTAAGCACACTGAGTGCTCGCTGAGTTTGATACATGAATTCAGCGGACTGATTGTGGTACGACGCCAACGGCAACCAGATCGGCATCAGCGAAGGCAACGTGGTGGCGAGCGATCACAAGGGTGCTTGGGTAAGCTCCAACGTCACCGCCTCGGCGCCGGCGGGCGCGGCCTTCGCGGCGATCGGGGTGTCCGGCAACGTCAGCAACGGCGGCGGGCTGGAAGTGGATGCGGCGCGCTGGAACTACCAGTACGTGCCGCAGGTGCCCACCGGGGTGGTGCAGAACACCTACGTCTACAACCCGGATGGCGAGCTGGTCAGCGGGACTACCGCCGACGGCGACACCGAGAGCTGGCAGTACAACGCCTACGGCCAGCTGACCCAGCACACCGACCTCAATGGCGCGAACTACACCTACAGCTACGACGCCAACACCGGCGCCGAGACCGGCGAGAGCGACAACTGGTCGCCGACCGGCCAGACCGCGGTGCCGGGCTACGTCAGTGCGCCGATCACCACGCCCAACAGCGGAACCCTCACGTGTTGAGTTCCATCCAAATCTGAGCCACTTCAGATCGGAATTTCCATCGAAATTTGAGCCATGCCCTGCTATGTTCCACTCATTGCCCGAGCTCAGTCGCACCGAAATTGATAGTTTATTTTCCGATGAAAAATCCGGCTCAATCCTATGCGGAAATCAACAACGCAGGCTATGACTTTTGAAATAGCTAAGAAGGCCGCTATCGATGTATTTCAACGGTTACACCCAAAGGAGTTCACGCCCGACTGGGTGGGAAGCTGCGTGACGGTGGGGGCGAAGAACTCAAGCGGCTCGTGGATTATTGATTTCGTAGTTAGCCCCAAAGCACCACTATTAGAGAATGAGTCTTGGGAGATACGTGGTGGGCGAAAAGTGCTCGTGGTGACAGATCCGAAAACAGGCCAGAAACGAATCGTTATCCATCGATCGATCAGCGATCCCATCGTGATTTTTCAGGTACTGGTTAACGTGGCGACAGGTGATGTTCGCGTGGAGATCAATAATGACCTCGTCGCCATGGGCGGAGATCTATATCAACGAGTGGACGAGTAGTTGTTGATTTCTGCAGAAAATTGAGCCGGTCTTTTCGTCGAAAAGTGAACCGCCGGCTGAGGTGCAACTTAGCCCAGGTGACGAGCGTGGCGCGGCAGAGTATGGCCCAAATTTTGATGGAAATTCTCGTCTGAAGTGGATCAATTTTGGATTGAACTCAACAGAATGGCTCAAATTGTGTAAAAATTCCTGCTTGAATTGGCACGATCTTGGATGCAGCTCAACACAGCCAAGATCAGAAATTAATTATAGAAAAATAAGATGAAGTCAAGTTTTGCCGTTGCCGAAATTTTCTCGTACAAAGATGGATTTGTCCTTTCTGGGAGATGTATTGAGGGTGGTATTAGGATTGGTGATGTTTTTCTAAAGGCTGTTAAGGTTACTGAGGTTTCTGACGATGATCACTCTTCGATGCTTCATAAGGATGTGTTAGGTGAATTAAATTTGACGGTTGTAGAGATTCAATATTCCAGGAAGGCGGTTACAGAACTCCGAGAGTCGCAAGCGGGTGGTCTCTATGTACAGGGAAGTGGTGCTCAATTCATTCAGATAGGGTGTGAAGTTGAGTAGTAATGCCCATTGGAAATATTTGGTTGGATGTGTTGATAAAAGCAATGAGCATTGACAGATGATCTTGAGTTTTATCAAGACTTAGTCTTTTGATTTCATTGAGAATTGAGTTAATTTTGTCGAAATTGGTCAGCTAAATAGTATGGGATTCAGCTTTGGCGGTTAACAAGAGGAGGTGGAAGGGTGACTCAAATTTCGACGATAACTGCTTCCCATAATGGCTCGGCTCTGAATCGAAATAAATATCTGTATGGTGCGCTAAAGTGCCTTGGGCCTCCGCAGCCCAGCTCTCAAGTTATCTTGGTTGAAAATAATGGTGTCACGGTTTGGTCGGAGTTACTGATAATGAGTGAATATAGCTATCTGTGGGATGGCACATCGTCCTCATGGGCTTTGTTACACCTGAATGCAGAAAACATAGACGAGGCGCCTCGCTATGTGATCATTAATATTGAGACAAAGCGTGCTTTACTTATCTCCGATGATCTGCTTTGCGCAAAGGCCAAGCAGGAAATGATTGATCATGGTGCCCGCATCGTAACGTCGGATAGTCTCTGATGTACTGGTGAGCTTTGGTTGTTATTGAGGCACGAGCCCTTATGGTGTGACGCAGCTGGTTGATGCCCATGTGCTTTCCGTTGCTCGGCGCCGGCGGGCGCGGCCTTCGCGGCGATCGAGGTGTCCGGCAACGCCAGCAACGGCGGCGGGCTGGAAGTGGATGCGGCACGCTGGAACTACCAGTACGTGCCGCAGGTGCCCACCGGCGTGGTGCAGAACACCTACGTTTAGAACCCGGACGGCGAGTTGGTCAGCGAGACCACCGCCGACGGCGACACCGAGAGCTGGCAGTACAACGCCTACGGCCAGGTAACCCAGCACACCGACCTCAATGACGCGGACTACACCTGCAGCTACGACGCCAACACCGGCGCCGAGACCGGTGAGAGCGACAGCTTGTCGCCGCCTGGATGAAATTGAGGCGCTACGGCCGCTTTGCAACGGTTCGCAGACCAAAGTGGTCGACGCTAGCTAGCGTCGGATTCGACGATATATGGCCTTTCCCAAGGCAATTGCCGATGGGCAGCTTCGAGTTTGCCTGCATCGACCAGGGCATGGATGTCGTGCGCCAGCGGAGTCACATCGGTGATGCGCTTGATCCATTCGCTGGCGTAGAGAATGACGGCCTGTTGGCTCAGGCCGATCTGGATGGATCGATGGGTTTGTGGCCGCAGGAACAAGTCGCGCTCCGGGTCCCATTGGACGCGTACGGGGCGCTCGGTCATAAGCTGCCGCCAGATTTCGTCAGACATGCCTTCTTCGGGATGACTGGGACAACTGTGCGCCAGTGCCCAGGTGAAGCCCTCATGGGTGATATCGATAGCCAGAATGCGTTTCTGGCCTTCGTCTTTGTAGCCCCATCCTGCGCGATACATCATCCACAGGAAGGAGGGTTTGATCCACGTCATGCGCTCCAGCTTGAAGGGCGGTGCGACGAAGGTTTGATGTCGCAATGCGCTGTCTGCAATGAGGTCGGAATAAGCTTGGTAGACGCGGATGGTTTCCTGATCGTAGAGGGCGCGTATCTCACGGGCTGGCGCAGATGTGCTCAAGCTGTCCTCCGTGGACGATAAGATCCTGGAGAATGGTCTTCGGATCGATGCACCGACTTCCAGGCGAGCCAGGCGGTGGGCATGAAGCCGACACTCATCAGCTTGTCGGGGTCTTGCTGCCCGTGTCGATGGATTCGCCAGGAAGCACGGCCAGAAACGAAACGGGCACGTGTTCCGTCAGCCAGACGCCGTTGTCGGCCTGATAGAACAAGTGGCCCTGCTCGTGCATGCGCAAGGCGTCGACCTGCAGGACGACAGGTGAGCCGTGGCGTCGGCCCACGCTGGTGGCGGTGATGACATCCGCCGACAAGTGCACGTGATGGCGCTGCCCGTGGCGCAGGCCTTCGGTGAGGATCGCATCGAGGAAACGCCTGGCAGTGCCGTGATAAAGCACGGCCGGCGGTACGCGTGGCGCGTAGGCGATCGCAACGTCGGCGCTGGAATGGCCCTGCACGGCACGAATGCGCTGCCCGTCGTTAGACAGCGCGAAGCGCCGCTTGTCGTTGTCGGCCACGACGGCATGAATCAAGGCCGTATCGAGCCTTCGCCCGGCCCGGCTGGCAGCGGTGATCAGAGCATCGATGTCCGTCCAGCCTTCGCGATCGAGCTGGATGCCAATGGATTGGGGTTCGTGCCGCAGCACGTAGCTGAGAAATTTGCTGGTGTCGACGAGATGTTTGTCCATGCGACGTTGCCCTCCTTAAGTGACGATCAAGCGTAGCTGCGATCCTCACGTCAAGCCAAGCGGTGATGCATGCGTTGCCTTCCTGGCACAGCGTATCTGGCTGACAAAGTCGATCGTCTTGCTTGGCTGGATGCCAGTGGCGCATGTGCGAGACGAAGCGTGCGCGCTGAGCGAGGCTGAGCAGCACGATAGGCAAGCCGACAGGACAGGTCGGATAGGCGCGTTCGCTTCAGGGCATGAGCGCAGCCGATAGAAGGCGGACATAAAGCCCTCCATCGAGGCGAGCTTGTCGGGCTATCTACTGGAACGAAATGACCTGTAACTCCACGCGTCGATTGCGTGCTCGCCCTTCTTCCGTCGCAGGATCGCCAACAGGATCGGCGCTGCCATGGCCCTCCGGATCGCCGACGATTTGCTTGCGGGGAACATGGTGACTGATCAGCCAGTCCTGCACATAGCTTGCCCGTCGAAGAGACAGTTGGATGCACTCGTTCCCAGTGCATTCCCAGTCGTCCGTGAATCCAACCACCTTCACCCGCAGCGTGGGGTAGCTAATGAGGGTGTCCGCATTCATTTGGAGGATGGCCATTGAATCGCCGCCCGGTTCGGCCACGGCATCTTGCAGGCGCTCGTCGTAAAGCGGGCGAGCCGATTTGAAATTAATAGGGCGAATGTCGAGGCCAAAAGACCATGCAAGCGGAGAAAGCGCAGCTATCGCAACCAGGAAGGTGACTAGCGCAGGCCATCTGGCATAGATCCGGTGTTGCATCGCTGCATCCTGTGAGTGCCTGCGGATTGGAATCTTGCTGCAAGGAGACATGAGCTTCTCGGTCATGGATCGAGGCTGCCACATCTCCAGCCTTTCATTCGAGCCAATGTCATTTTGCGGGCGACAAGGGCGGCGCCTGGGCTAAGAATATCGAAGCATGGCTGATGCTGGGAGGTCTCCGTGTCGGCTGCCTCCGCGATGCGGCAGAAGATCCGCTTCACCTTGGCTCGCGACGTCTGGCGATCGGAAGCAGGCTCCGATGATAATCGATGGCTCGCTGGGCGAATGCTTCCAGCTCGGCGCTGGTGGATGGCTTCCATAGTCTTGCTGACCGCATGTTCCAGGCACATGCAAGTGAAGTGCCTGGATATCAGCCATCCAGACGTGCAAGCGTCGGTTGCGCGCCATAGTGATGGAGAAGGAAGCCATGGCGGCGGTGTTGTGCGCCAACGACTCGTCGTCGTCTTGGATGTAAGGATGACGCCTGAGGCGCAGCCATGAATCAGGACGCCAGCCGACAAAACCGAAAGCCCCCCATGCGCACCAGGCGACATGCGAGGGCTTTCGATTTGCTGATACGGCTCAGCTAAGCGCCGCAATCGCTCTTTGCGTCGAGATGCGTTCCCTCACGAAAGCGCGTCCCAACGTCACGGCAACATCTACCGGCAACTACTGAATGCCGTAGAACATGAAAGAACCATACACGTTGTCGCGCCACACCTGGATCGTGGTCGGCCCGGTATAGCCGTCCGTCGAGGCCGGGCCGGTGATGCTGAGCGAGGCCGTCTGGCCCGAGCCGCCGTTGAGCAGGTTGCTCCATTTGTTGGTGGTGGTGTAGGTGTTGCTGATCTTCAGCGAGGCGGTGACCTTGGTGCCGAAGATGCCGCCGCTCAGTGTGTCGTCGATGGCCAGGCCCACGCTGTGCGTATCCGAGGCGCCCTGGCCCTGCGAGGTTGTGGTCTGCGTCGAGATCGAATAGGTCTGCGTGATCGGCTGGCCGCCCGGCGAGGCCGGCGTATAGCTGAAGGTCTCGCCGTTCTGCAGGTCGAAGCGGTGGTTCGGGTCGGTGTTCGGATTGAAGCTGGGATTCGCCACGAAGGGATCGGCTTCGAGGATGTCGGCATAGTCGGCCGTGGTCAGCGCGCCCAGGCCGGATTTGTCCCAGCTGCGATTCAAGCGCGCGACGGTACCGATCGGAATCAAGGTGGGGTTCTTCAGTTCGGCCACGGTGAGCGGCACCACTTCCATCTCGTTGGCGTCGTCCGCCGGATCGTAGGCGTAGCCGTTCCACTGCATGCTGTCCGGCCCGGTGAAGTTGAGGTTGAGCTCGGGATTGAGCCAGACCCAGATCACGTCGTAGTCGTGCGAGATGCCGGTGGCTGCAGAAGCCGGGCCGGGAATCACGTCGGTGACGTTCTTGGTCGTGCTCACGGTGATGGAGTTCGAGCTGTCGCCTTCCTGCGCGTAGGAAGCGCTGGCGGTGTACGAGACGGCGGCATCCACGATGCCCAGGAAACCGGTCTTCACCGAGACGCCGATGGAGGTGCTGAGGTTGTTGGTCCAGGAGCTTGAGTCCGAATGGCTGGTGCCGCGCATCATGCTGCCGCCGTAGGTGACATTGCTCTTCGAGCCGGGCGGCGCGTAGTCGACGCCGAGGATCTGGTACTTCAGCTTGGCGAAGCCGTACAGGCTGAAGCTCTCGGTGCCGTTCAACTGGCCGGGCGAGCCGACGCCGTAAGGCAGGGTGGCGGAAACGTAGTAGCCCGAGTTGTCGCCCGGACTCAGGGTGAAGCTCTGCGTGTCGCTGGTGCGGCCGCCCGGTTCCGGCATGGGGCAGCCCGGCACGGGTTGGCTGTCCGACGTGCTGCCGCCCGGCCCGTCGACTTCGCGCCAGTCGAAGCCGCCGCTCATGCTGTGCTTGGTGCCGGTGGAGTCGGTGTACACGAAGTTCTGGAAATCGATGGTCTTCCAGTAGGCCAACGGATTCTGGTTGCAGATGGTGTATCCCGAGGTGACGACCTGGTAGCTGAGCGTGCCGCCGTTGCTCACGGAGACCGAATAGGACTGCGTGCTCTGCGCATGCGCCGCGTTGGAGAAAATCCCCCACGCGATGCAGGCGAATAGCGCCTTCCGTACCGGCGAGGCGTTCCTGGAAAATTTGCTCGACGTCATGCGCATGCCTTTTCCCCTTTGACTAGGACGGATATCAGCAATAGAAAACCGGCGCCGCGAATATTCGCGGCGGTCATGCGAAAGATCAGAAAGGTCGACAACCTGGGCGAGCCGTCTGGTTTCCCCGTGCGATGCGTCGGAACGCAAGGCAGCTCGCTCCCCTCGGACAGCGCATCGAGTATCCGGAATGCCGCGCCGGCTCTGCTGTTAAACAGCCCACAAAAAGCATGTTTCTGAAGAGCCGCAGGCCCGGCTCGTATCGTTTCTGCCGAATGGCAGTTTGCTGCGAAAGCCAATGGCGGCGTATGTCTGCAGGTTCACGCGGGCTGCGTGTCGCGCCCGTCTTATGAAACGAAGTCTGCGATGTGATGTTGGCGCAGGCGGACTGATGGTGCACAGCTATGTCGAGCTTGTCGACGCCCGACTAAATGCTGTCGTGCACACGCCGATAGAAATCGGCCGGCAAGCCGGTATGGCCGGCTTTGCGTCGCCGATATGCTGGCGTACGGCAGAAACGAAAAACCTCCCCACGCGAACGCGGGGAGGTTTCGAAGTGATGGTCGATCAGTGGCGCTGCTTGTGGATGCGGCGGCTGTCGTGATTGAGCGACTTGTTGAGATTGTGCTGCTCGTTCTTGGTCAGGTGGCCGCCGTTCTTGGCTTCGTCGGCGCTCTCGCGCTGGGCGATGTTGGCGTCCTGCTTCTCGTCGCGCGCTTCCTGCTTGGCGTTGATCTGGCCGTCGGCCACGCCGTTCTGGATGCGCGTCTGTTGATTCTCCAGGCGCTGGTTGACCTCGGTGACGCGCGGATGGCCGGGATCGCTGACCTGCGGCGCGGTGGTCTGCGCCATCGCGGCGCCGGAGGCCAGCGCGGCCGTGGCGATGAAACCGATCAGGCTTGCACGAACTACGGACTTGGCATTCATGGCTGACTCCCTCTGGTCAGATGATTTGAAAGAAAGCGCCGGAGCGCGCTGCATAGATACGCTGCGGCGGATATCCGCCTGCTGAATAATTTCGAGCGGCGCCGCACGCCGATTTAATATTTATCTGCCGCTAAAACTTGAGCGGGCCGGAGCGTTCGCCCCGGCCCGCCAGTCGCAAGTTTCCACGTCGCGATCGCTATTTCGAGCGATGCCGTGGCCGGCTTAGAAGCGCCAGATAAAGTTGTCGCGGAAGCCGCTGTCCACCGTGCGATGGGCGAGTTGGCCGTTGTAGGACAGGCTGAAGCTGGCGTGCTTGCCCACCGGCAGATCGAGTCCCGCATCGATCGCCAAGGCATTGCGTGCGATCGGCAGTCCGTCCACGGCGAAAGCCTCGCCGCCGGCGAAAGCCAAACGACTGCTGGCGTCGACGTCGCCGAAGGCGTGGCGCCAGCCCAGGCTGGCGTGCGCAGTCAGTACATCGCCGTTGCAGGGGAAACTGGTCGCCGCATGTGCACCCAGGGTGGCGTAGGTGACATTGCGCGTCGTGCCGCTCGCGCTCAACGCCGCTGCACCGCCCTGCTCGGTGAAGCCATCGCTGTTGAGCCGCACATAGGCCGCCTGCAGGTAGGGCTCGAGCGTGGTGGCGCGGAAGCGGAACTGATAGCCGGCCTCGCCGAACAGCTGGCTGGTATAGGCCTTGTAGTTGCCCTGCGCATGATCGCTGAAATCGCCCAGCTCGATGTTGCGCGTGCTGCTCACCGAATGCTGGGTATAGGCCGCGCCCAGGCTCAGTCCGAAGGCGCCGAAGCGGGTGCCGGCGTAGGCGCTCAGCGTGCCGTCGTGGCTGGAGCCGTTGGCGTCGCGCTGGTCGGCGGTGAACGAGGTCTGGGTATAGCCCGCCGCCAGGCCGACGCGGCCGTCGTCGCCGAGGGCCATTGGCATATCGGCGCCGAGCAGCAGACCGCCGACGGTGCTGGACAGTTCGGCGGCATTGCCGTCGCTGTCGGCATGCGTCCATGAACCGACGAACTGGCCCCACCAGGCCACGCCGTTCGCCTGTTGCTGCACCGCCGGTCCGTTGCTCGCGCCGTCCTGCGCATCCTGGTGCAGTCGCCCGCTGATCGCCTCGCGCACGTAGCGGCTGTCGTCGAGGAAGACGTTCTGCGCGCTGGCGTGCACGTCGCCGGAGAGCTGGTCGGCGGCGTTGCGCAGTCGGGCGTCGCTGGGCAGGTTGGCCATCGCGGTGAACAGCACGCCGGCCGGCGCGAGGTTCTGCACGGCGGCGAGCGTGGCGGACTGATTGCGCGTGGCGGCTGCATCGATCAGCGCACGCGTCTGCAGCACGTCGAGGTAGACGTGCTGGGCGTCGTAGCTGGCGCTCAGGCCGAGCACGGCGCTGAGCGCGGTGTCGCCGCTCAGCGTGTAGCTGCCGCTGAGTCCCTGGCCGGCGCTCAGCAAGGTGTAGCGCGCGCCCTTGCTGAAAAGCTGTCCGCTCGGGGCGAGCACGTCGAGTTGTGCGCCGCTGGCCAGCGTGGCGCTGCCCTGCACCGCGATCAGGCTGGAGCTGCCGGCCTGCAGCGGATTCAGCTGCGCCAGATAGGTCGAACCGGCGCCTTGCGCGTAGTTGCCGCCGACGCTGAGCGTGCGGTAGGAGCCGAGCGCATCGCCCGGCGCGACCGTGCCGGTCACGCCGAGGTTGCCGCCGATGCTGCCGTGACCCGACAGCGCGCCTGCGTCCAGCACGGTGCCGGCCAGCGAGCCTTGCAGGTTCAGCGCGGCGTGACTGCCGATGCCGGTCTGGCCGGTGTAGCTGTTGGCGCCGCTCAGCGTTTCCGTGCCGCTGGCAATTACCAGGCCGCCGCCGCTGCCGCCGCCCAGGCCACCGTCGCCGAGCTGGCCGGCGAAGCTGCCCGAGGCGTTCGCCAGCACCAGCGTGTTAGCGCCCAGCGCGACATCGCCGGCGCCCGACAGTGACTGGATCTGCACCGGTCCGGCGCTGCGCGAGAGATCGAGCATGCCGTCGGCCTGCACGCCCGACGAGGCGGCGATGCTGCCCGGTCCGGCCAGGCCCAGCCAGCCGCCCTGCGCGATCACGGTGGCGCCGGTGTAGGTGTTGCTGCCGCTGAGGTTGGCGATGCCGCCGGCGGCCACGGTGAACGCACCGCTGCCGCTGATGGTGCCGGCCAGGCCGAGCGGGCCCATTGCCGAAGTCACCGTGAAGCCGGTGTTGATCGGGCTGTCGGTGACATAGAACGGCGTGTAGCCGGTGGCCTGATTGGCCAGGTCGTACATCACCGCGTTGTGGAAGAAGAACGAGATGCCGTAGATCGCGCTGTCCGGAAAGCCGCCGTAGGGGCCGACCGTGACCACGTTGGAATAGTCGCCGGTGGAGTCGTCGCCGGTGGTGATCGAGGCCGGCTTCGCGCCAGGCGCGGCGCCGGTGGCGGTGAGGGTCAGGCCGGGGATCTCATCGCCGTACTGGTTGATGTGGCCCAGCGCGTTCTCGTTCGCCTGCATGCCGAGGTCGTTGTCGATCAGCATGATCGACGGCGTGCCGGTGTCGAACAGGGTGGGCAGGGTGGCGCTGGAGCTGTGCTTGCCGTCGCTCAGGACATAGGTGAACACGCTGTCGAACTGGTTCGCCGACGGTGCGCCGGACAGCGCGAAGTTGCCCTGGGCGCCGCCGTTCCATGGCACCACGCTGAGGAACTGCGCACGCAACGCAGGGGTGAGACCCTCGATCAGGCAGGCGCTGCCGCAGCTGCCGGGCACGTTCGCGTTGCCGTTGGCCTCGACGATGTAGCCGCTCTGGGTGAGCATGCCGGGCACGCCGTTGCCGAAGTCGCCGGCGCCGAGAATCCCGTAGAAATGGCCTTCTTCCGGGGCCACACCCTGGGCCAGGTTCTGCTGGAACTGCTCGTCCACCTTCAGCGTGGCGCCGTCGCGGAGGGTGCCCACCACCTGGCCGGTAGCGGTAGTGGTGACGTAGGCGTAGTTGATCGCGACCGGCGCGCCCTGCGCGGTGGCGAAGTCCGCTACCTTGGCGCCGCTGCCCGAGTTGTAGAACTGCATGCTGCTGACCGTGGTCGCCGCCTGCAGATAGCCGTAGGTGCCGTCGCCGTAGAGGTAGAACTGCAGCGGTCCGGTGGCGGCGCCGGACTGAGTGGGAAACCAGGACGGGCCTTGCCCGTGCAGTGCGGTCAGGCCTACGTCGATGTTGAACGAGTCCGAGCCGGTGTCGAACAGGTATTCCTCCGGCGCTGCGCCGTTGACGCCGACGTTGATGCCGAGGCGGTAGCCGTACTGGCTGCCATCGTCGTTGAAGGGTTCCTGGATGATGTCCAGTGGAATGTCGCCGGCATGGGCGTAGTGATACGGCGCCAACAGGCAGGCCAGAGCCAGGGACAATGGCCGGTAGTGGATCTTGCGCAAGTGCTTTCCCCTCGATACGGACGTCGGATGCGTGAGTCGCCGCGGCCCTGCTGCGCTCACTGGGCCGCTCATGCGTCGGCCCATCTACACAAAACGTGCTGCTGCCAATGCACCCGACCATGACCTGTGACCTAGTCGCGCGCCTTGCATGTGTACGTCATCGTGATGCGTGTGCGGATAAAAAAAGCCGCGGCATCGTGACGATGCCGCGGCCAGTCTCGGCGAACCGGAAGCGCCCGCAACGCGGTCCGCCAAGGACCTCTCGCTCAGAGCCCGTTGAACGGACCGGTCAGCGTGCTCTTGCCATCGGCGGCGGTGACGCTCGCCCCGTCCATGGCGAAGTACAGCGTCTTGCCATAGAAGTAGGGGAAGCCGATCAGCACGATGTTGTCTTCGCCGCCGGCCTGGCTCAGCGCGGCGTCGTTGTTGAGCGTGGTGGTGGTGTAGGACGCCACCGTGAAGGCATAGCCGCTGCTCGCAGTGCCGTTGCCGTCGGTCACCGACATCGACACGCTGGTGGCGCTCTTGGGGGCGAACAGGCCGGTGGACTTGCTGACCGTCGACATCCCGGTGAAGCTCGGGAAGGTCAGGAAGTTGGTGCCGCTGTCGAACGCGTCGTAGTAGTCCGCATCGAAGGTGGAGGCCTTGCTCGAGCCCACCTGCAGCTTGATGTCGTTCATGCCGTAGCTGCTGTTGGTGTAGGCGATCTTGGTCGTGGTGGCGAGCTTGTTGTTGCTCTCCGTGCCGATGCCCAGGATCAGGCTGCCGCTGCCGCTGGTCTGCGCATTGCCGCTGCTGAGGGCGTTGACCTGCAGGATCACGCCGTTGTTGTCGGTGGGCAGCTTGCCGACCGGGTTGGGTACCTGCGAGGCCGCGGGCAGGCTGACCTTGGTGCAGGTGGTGGAGCTGCAGGTGTAGTACAGCGGTTCGTTGTCGAGCGCGCCCGGGCTGACGCCGATGGTGCCGTTGGAGCCGAAGTCGGCCACGGTGTCCTGGATCGGGCCGGTGCTGGTGCAGCCGCTGGGAGCCTTGGGCACGCTGCTGCTGCCGATCAGGTGGAACGGCACGCTCTTGCCGTACTGGGCATTTGCCGGCGGCGTGCCCTTGGTCGGATCGGTACCGAGCCAGACGTCGGCCTGCGACACGCTGCCCCACACCGCGCTCTCCACGTACTGCAGGCACTCGGCGACGTTCTTGCCGCTGTAGGTCTCGGGCACGAAGGCCTTCTGCAGGGTCGAGTTCAGCACCGAGGACACGACGCGCAGGCCGCTGGCCCCGGTGTCCACCAGGATGTCGGGAATGGTCTGGCAATGCGCCGAATCGGTATAGCCGGGCACGCACAGGGTGATGCTGACGGTGGGAATGTTCGCGTCGGTCACTGCCGTGCTGTGATGCACGGCCAGCGGCAGCACATTGGCGGGGCTGGTCGCTGCGAGGGCGGCGCCGCCGAAGCCCGTCGCCAGGGTCGCCAGCAAGGATGCGGTCAAGATCGCTTTGCGCATGGTCATCTCCTTACTGGATATCCGAGGTGGCGACGTTGGCCGGAACCAACTGCGGGATGTAGGCGCTGCCCGAGAAGTGCGGCACGCGGCCGAACGAATGCACCACCAGGCCAGGCTCGGACACGTTCACCGCGCGATGGGAACTGCGCTGCGAATGCGCCTTGTGCAGCGTGTCGAGCGAGCTGCGGTAGGTTGCGTAGTTGGCGCTGCCGAACAGCTGCGAGAGATCGGGAATCACCGGGCCGTTCCAGGCCACGCCGAATACGTTGTCGTTGGAGATGTATTCGCGCACCACCGTGCCGTCCTCAGTGGTGAAGGCCTTCACCTGATACGGGCTTGCCGCCGGCGTGATGTCGATGGCCTGCGCGGCGAGCGACTTGCTCGAGCCGGACGTGGCCAGCGTGGCGTTCGATGTCGCGCTGCTGCGCAGCGCCGTCATGTCGTGATTCACGCTGGCGGCGTTGCCGCCCAGCGAAGCCAGGGCCGGCAGAGGCGCAAGCAACAGCGCTAGATAGATGCCATGCCGCTGAAACGTTCTTACTGACATAGGTGCACACTCCCTCAATGGTTTGCCAGGCACGAAAGCAATCAGAACTTCTGGGGTTTCTGCGAGCGCGATGCTGTCGCCGCTGTGTTCTCGTTATCGGCGCTGCGGAAGGCATCGGTGGGATGCCATTGTTGAAAAACGCAGGGCGCAGGGAATCCCCTACCGTCGTTTCGGCGGAGCTCGATCGAGTCGATGGAAACGCGCCTGCTTTGACACATGCGTGCCGGCAACGACGCTGTGCGCATGGTGCTGTCGGTAGGGTGTCGGCGCGAGTGCGCGTTTCTCAGCTCAAGGGGACACGACACCGTGACGACGAATCATTCGCTAGCGCTGTTATGCCAGGACGGTGGCCGGCTTGAGCGGCCAGCGGCGTTCGTTGCTCGTCCGTCGTGGCGTGCGGACGCGGAAAACCATGCGTTCGTCCTTGTCATGGCGTACCTGTCCGGCGTGGCAAAGCGCCGCCGGAGGGCAACGCTCAGGGCGCGCGCCGGCATGCCGCCACGCCGCCGATCCGTGATGGTTGCATTTGTAACTTTTATCGAGCCGCGCAGCGCGGGGCAATTGCGATACTCTGCTAGCCATCCGTTTAATCGCACGCGGTGTCTGGGCATGGGGCGAAGTTCGGCCGAAGGCGAGCAGCCGGAAGTCTTTCAAGGTAGCGCGATCAGCTTCGAAAGCTTCGTGCGCGAGCAGCGGGAGGCCCTGGTCGGCTTCCTGCGTCGGCGTGTCTCCAGCGAGGAGGACGCGCAGGACGTGGCGCAGGAAAGTCTGGCGCGGCTGATCCGCTATCGCGACCACGCGCCCGAAGCGTGGGGGCCGCTGCTGTACCGGATCGCCATCAACGCGCTGAATGATCGTGCGCGGATGGCGCAGACGCACCACGTCGCCGATCACGTGAGTCTGGACGAGAATGTTTACAGGATGGCGTCAGCCGACCAGGCGCACGACCAGCAGATCGCGACCCAACAGGAATTCGCCCGCGTGCAGAAAGCGCTGCTCGGCCTGCCGACGCGCTGCCGCGACATCTACCTGCTCAATCGCATCGAGGGCATGAGCTACCCCGAGATCGCCCAGCACTGCGGCATCTCGGTGAAGGCGGTGGAAAAGCAGATCAGCAAGGCGCTTGCCTTGTTGCGCCGCAGCCTCGGCGTGCAGCGGCTCGAAACCGGGCACGACGCATGAGCCGCGACGAGCTGCCTATGCTGCCCGACAGCGCCGAGGGCTGGCTGGCCCGGCTGCATTCGCCGGCCTGCAGCGCGCCGGAGCGCGTGGCCTTCGAGCGCTGGCGCGGTGCGGACGCCGCGCATGCCCAGGCCTATGCCCAGGTCGAGCGGCTGCATCGCATCGCGGCCGGCCTGGCCGACGATCCGCTGCTGCGCGCAG
>JAJEJU010000017.1 GCA_021390615.1 Rhodanobacteraceae bacterium ZG21-1
CTGCGCCAGCCGGTTCGACTGCTGCTCCATCGCCGCATAGCTCAGCGTCTCGTCCGCGCCGATCAGCGCCGCCGCCGTCGGCGTGCGCAAGGCCTGCGCCGCGATCAGCTCGTGGATGCACTGCTCGTGCGGATAGGCCCTCGTCGTCGCGTTCCAGTCCACTACTTGGCGCTGCCGCTCGGCGGCGGGCAGGACGTCGATGGCGCGCAGCGCCGGTTCGGTCGAGGCCTCCAGCGCGTCGACCAGGCCGGCCAGCGCCTGCTGCATGAACAGGCACCAGCGCATGGCCTCGATCGGCGCCGCGACCTGGGCGGTCAGACGGAAGTCCTCACCGAGATCGTCGACGGCCAGCATCAGCGGGAAGTTGGTGCGCGTCTCGCCGGCCAGCAGGCTCACCCCGGGCCAGCCATGCATGACCCCGGCCTCGCCTTCGACGGTGACGTTGTGGCGGTAATTGAGCAGGGCCGAGAACAGCGGCGTCGGCGCCTGCACGCCGCTGCAGCGCTGCGCCTGCGCCAGCGATGCGTGTTCGTGGCGCAGCAGCTGGGCCAGCCGCACGTGCGCATCGCGCAAGGCGGAACGGGTCGGGCGGCTGTCGATCGACAGCCGGACCGGCAGCGTGTTGATGAAGACGCCGAGCGCGCGCTCGGCGCCCTCGCCGGCCTGCATGCGCCCGAACAGCACCGTGCCGAACACCACGTCCTGGCGTCCCGTGGTGGCGGCCAGCACCTGGGCATAGGCCAGGTGGCAGAGACTGGCCGTGCTGATGCCGAGGCTGCGCGCCTGCTCGCGGATGCGCCGCGCCAGCGCGCGCTCGAGTTCCAGGCTGGCCTGTTCGACGCCATTGCCGTCGCCCTGGATGTCGAGCAGGCCGAACGGCGCCGTGGGCTCGTCGATGTCGCCCAGCATGTCGCTGAAGAAACGCTCGTGCTCGGCCTCGCTGACGCCCATGCGCGCCCGCGCGATGAAGTCGCGGAACGGCAGCGGCTCGGCCAGCGGCGACGCCGGCTCGGCCATCAGGCCGCGCACTTCGGCCAGCAGCAGCTTGAGCGTGGTGTTGTCGTCGATCAGATGGTGATGGCACAGCTGCAGCAGCCAACGCCCGTCCATCCCGTCGCGCGCCGCAAAGCCGCGCATCAGCGGCGCCTGCCGCACATCCAGGCGGTCGCGCCGCGGGTCGAAGTGCCGCTGCAGAGCAGCCGCGGCATCGGTTTCCGTCGCGTCCAGCTCCAGCGTCTCGACCTTCAGGCGCGCCTGCCGCCACACCACTTGCACGGGCTCGGGCAGGCTCTCCCACAGCACCGCGGTGCGCAGGATGTCGTGCCGGTCGATCACCGCCTGCAGAGCGAGCAGGAACGCATCCAGCCGCTCGCGGCTGTCGAAGGCGAACAGCGAGCTAAGCAGGTAGGCGTCGCCTTCGCGGCTCATCACGTGATGGAACAGGAAGCCGCGCTGCAGCGCCGCCAGCGGGTAGACGTCCTGGATGTTGGCCACGCCGCCGTCGACCTGCGCGACGATCTGCTCGATCTGCTCCTGCTCGAGCGCCACCAGCGGCAGCAGCTCGGGGGTGATGCGGCGGGTGGCGGCGTCGAGCAGGTTCGGCGGCACGGCGCGCGCCTGCTGGCTCCTGCGCCCGACCTCCGCGGCCAGCGCGGCCAGCGAGGGCGCGGTGAACAGCGTGCGTACGTCCGCCTGCAGTTCGCGGCGGCGCATGCGGTCGATCAGGGTCATCGCCAGCAGCGAATGGCCGCCCAGCTCGAAGAAATTGTCGTGCCGCCCGACCTGTTCGACGCCCAGCAGTTCCTGCCATATCGCCGCCAGGGCCTGCTCGATCTCGCCTTGCGGGGCCGCGTACTGCCGGCCTGCGTAGGCCTCGCGTCCCGGCGCCGGCAGGCGCTCGCGATCCAGCTTGAAATTGGCGGTGAGCGGAAGGCTTTCGAGCACCACGAAGGCCGACGGCACCATGTGCTCCGGCAGGGCTTCGGCAAGTCGGCCGCGCAGGCTCGCCGCCGCCGTGTCGCTCGGCTCCTCCAGCGCCAGGTAGGCCACCAGGCGTTTGTCGCCGGGCTCGTCTTCGCGCACGATCACCGCGGCCTCGCGCACGCCGGGGCAGCCGGCGAGCTGGGCCTCGATCTCGCCCAGCTCGATGCGGAAGCCGCGAATCTTGATCTGATGATCGTTGCGGCCGAAGAACTCGAGCTCGCCGTTGGCCAGATAGCGGGCCAGGTCGCCGGTCTTGTACATGCGTGCCGCAGGCTCGGCGCTGAAAGGATCGTCAAGGAAGCGCTCGGCGGTCAGCTCCGGCCGATGCAGATAGCCGCGCGCCACGCCGGCGCCGCCGACGTAGATCTCGCCCACCACGCCGATCGGCGCCGGACGGCCGTGCCGATCCAGCACATAGAGGCGCAGATCCGGGATGCGCACGCCGATCGGGCTGCCTTTCAGCCCGGGCCGCGCGTCGGCCGGCAGCAGCGGCCGGTAGCTCACGTGCACGGTGGTTTCGGTGATGCCGTACATGTTGATCAGCTGCGGCATGTGCGCGGCGTTGCGCTCGTACCACGGCTTCAGCGCGGCGACTTCCAGCGCCTCGCCGCCGAACACCACGTATCTGAGCGCGTGCTGCAGTTCGCTGGCCGGCTGCACCGCGATCAACTGGCGGAAAGCGCTGGGCGTCTGGCTCAGCACGCTCACGCCTTCGCGGCACAGCAAGGCGTAGAAATCCTCGGGCGAGCGCGTGACGGCATGCGGCACGACGACCAGCCGTCCGCCGTACAGCAGGGCGCCCCAGATTTCCCACACCGAGAAATCGAAGGCGTAGGAATGGAACAGCGTCCACACGTCGGCGCTGCCGAAGCCGAACCAGGGCTCGACGGCGTCGAACAATCGCACCACGTTCGCATGCTCGACCATCACGCCCTTCGGCTGTCCGGTCGAGCCCGAGGTGTAGATCACGTAGGCCAGGTGATGAGGAGCCACACCCGTCTCGCCACGCTGCGGATTTTCCTCGCTGCATGCCTGCCACTGCGCCGCATCGGCGTCCAGGTCGACGATCGGCAAGTCGTCGTCCAGCCCGGCCAGCGCCGGGCGCGCACTCGCCTGGGTCAGCAGCAGCAGAGGCGCACTGTCGCGCACCATGTAGGTCAGGCGCGCCTGCGGGTAGGCGGGATCGAGCGGCACATAGCCTGCGCCGGCCTTCAGGATGCCGAGTAGGGCCACGATCATCTCGATGCCGCGTTCAACGCAGAGCGCGATCCGGCAGTCCGGCGCGGCGCCTCGGTCGCGCAGGTAATGCGCCAATTGGTTGGCGCGCCGATTGAGTTCGGCATAGCTCAGCTGCTGCTCGCCCCAGCTCAGCGCCAGCGCGGACGGCGTGCGCGCCGCCTGCGCCTCGAACAGCTCGTGCACGCAGGCATCGCGCGTGTTCGCGGCCGGCACCGCATTCCAGTCGTGCAGCAGCTGACGGCGCTCGGCCTGGTCGAGCAGCTCGAAGCGGTCCGGCGCGGTTTCCGGCTGCGCCACGATCTGCTCCAGCACGCGCAGGTAATGCACGGCGAAGCGTTCGATGGTCGCGTGCTCGAACAGATCGGTGGCGTACTCGAATTCGCCGTGCAGGCCGTCTGCCCGTTCTTCGAAAGTCAGCGTCAGGTCGAACTTCGCGGTGGTGCCGGGCGGCGGAATGGAATCCAGTGCCAGCTCGCCCAGGCGCGGCGGCACCTGGGTGACGTTCTGCAATGCCAGCATGGCCTGGAACACCGGCTGGCGCGACAGGTCGCGCGCCGGCGCCAGCGCCTGCACCAGCTTCTCGAACGGCAGCTCCTGGTGCGCGTACGCACCCAGCGCCGTCTCCTTCACCTGCGCCAGTAGCTCGCGGAAGCTCGCCGCCTCGCCCACGCGTCCGCGCAGCGCCAGCGTGTTGACGAAGAAACCCACCAGCCCCTCGGTCTGCCGATGCGTGCGGCCCGCCACCGGCGTGCCCACCACCACCTCGCCCTGGCCGCTCCAGCGCGACAGCACCACCTGGTACGCCGCCAGCAGCAGCATGAACAGGGTCGCCCCTTCCTGCCGCGCCAGCTGCCCCAGTTTAGCGCTCAACCCCGCCGGCACCGCCAGCCGATGGATCGCGCCCCGATAGCTCGGCACCGCCGGCCGCGCATGGTCGGTCGGCAGCTCCAGCGCCGGCGGCGCACCGGCCAGCTGCGCCTTCCAGTACGCCAGCTGGCGTTCCAGCACCTCGCCCTGCAGCCAGTCGCGCTGCCACAGCGCATAGTCCGCGTATTGCAGCTCCGGCTCCGCCAGCGGCGAGGCCTCGCCGCGGCCGTACGCCACGTACAGCGCGCCCAGCTCGCGCAGCAGCACCNGCTCTCGCCGTCGCGCCGCTGCATCGTTGCGGCATCCAGGCGCTGCAGCGTGAACTGGCCGGCCGGGGCGATCACCTGGCGCAGCTGGCCGTCCGTCGATTCGAAGTGCGTGCGCAGGCTTTCGTGACGGCGCACCAGTTCGGCCAGGCTGCGCTCCAGCACGGCGGCATCGAGCGGGCCGCTCAGGCGCAGCGCCATATCCATGTGGTAGGCGAAGCCGGCCAGGCCCACCTGTTCGACGAACCACAGGCGCTCCTGTTCGTAGGACGCCGGCAGCGTCGCTCCACGCTGGCGTGCGGCCAGCACCGGTTGCGACGGGCCGGTCTGCTCGCGCTGCGCCCGCTCCAGCATCACAGCGAACTTGGCGATGGTGCGCGCCTCGAACAGCCAGCGCAGCGGCAGCTCCAGCGCGAAGGCCTCGCGCACGCGCGAGATCACCTGCGTCGCCAGCAGCGAGTGGCCGCCCAGCTCGAAGAAATCATCCTCGATGCCCAACTGCGGCACCTTCAGCATCTGCGACCAGATCTGTACCAGCGTGCGCTCGCTTTCGTTGCGCGGCGCCACGTAGCGTGCCGCGCCCGCATCCGGCGCCGGCAGCGGCAATGCCGCCCGATCCAGCTTGCCGTTCGCCGTCTGCGGCAGGCACTCCAGCAGCGCCCACGAGGTCGGCACCATGTACGCCGGCAGCGTCGACGCCAGCTGCTCGGCTAGCGCTGCCGGGTCCAGCGTCGCGCCCGCCGACGGCACCACGTAGGCCACCAGCCGTTCGTTGCCGTTCACCGCGCGCGCCAGCACCACCGCCGCCTGCACCGACGGCTGCGCGAGCAGCTGCGCCTCGATCTCGCCCGGCTCGATGCGGTAGCCGCGCAGCTTTATCTGGTGATCGATCCGTCCCAGGAACTCCAGCTCGCCGTTCGATCGGTAGCGCACCAGGTCGCCGGTGCGATACAGCCGGCTTCCCGCAGCGCCATAGGGATTGGCGACAAAGCGCTGCGCGCTCAGCGACGGCCGCTTCAGATAACCCCGCGCCATGCCCGCACCGCCGAGATACAGCTCGCCCACCACACCGATCGGCGTCAGGCGCAGGCGCCCATCCAGCACATACGCTTGCACGTTCGCGATCGGGCGGCCGATCGAAGGCATGCCCGGCGCCAGCGTCACGCGCCCCGAGGTCGCGACCACCGTGGTCTCGGTGGGGCCGTATTGATTGAACAGGGTCGCGCCGGTCGCCAGCGTCGGACAGGATTTCAACTGATCGCCGCCGGTCAGCAGATGACGCAGCGGCTTGCTCGACAGATCGCCTGCTGCCGCCAGCTCGAGCAGGGGCGTCACCAGGAAGCTCACATCCAGCGGCGTCTCGCGCCACCAGGTGAGCATCGCCAACGGATCGCCGCTGCTGGCCGCCGGCGGCAAGGCGAGCACGCCGCCCGCGCACAGGGTCGGCCAGATTTCCCAGGCGCTGGCGTCGAAGCCGATGCCGGCCGTCGCCGAGCTGCGCACGCCTTCCGCCAAGCCGAACTGATGGATATGCCAGCTCACCAGGTTGACCAGCGAGGCGTGCTCCACCATCACGCCCTTGGGCTTGCCGGTGGAGCCGGAGGTATAGATCACATAGGCCAGCCGATCGCTGCCGCGCTCCTGCGCACCGCGCACCGGATCGAGCGACCACGCTGCCGGCAGCTCCTCTGACCGAGGCTCGTCCAGCGACAGCACGCGCTGGCCTGCCAGCGACTCGCCCAGCGCCGCAAGGCCCGCCGCATCCGCCAGCACCACCGCCGGCTGCGCATCCGACAGCAGCTCCTGCAGGCGCTCGGTCGGATAGCTCGGGTCCAGCGGCACATAGGCGCCGCCGGCTTTCAGGATGCCCAGCAGCCCTTCGACCAGCCACGGACGACGCTCCGCACAGATCGCCACCCGCGCGTCTGCCTGCACGCCCATCTCTAACAGGCGGTGTGCCAGTACGTTCGCCCGCCGGTTGAGGTCGGCATAGCTCAGCGACTGCTCGCCCTGCACCAGCGCCACCGCGTCCGGCGCCTGCCTCACCTGCGCTTCGAACAGCTCGTGCACGCAGCGCTCGCGCGGATACGCCCCCGCCGTCGCATTCCACGTCGACTGCAGCAGGCGACGCTCCGCCGCCGTGGTCAGCACCAGGTCGCCCAGCAAGACGCCCGGCTGCGCCACCACCTGCGCCAGCACCTGCACCAGATGCTCCGCCAGCCGCGCCATGCTCGACGCCTCGAACAGGTCCGTCGCGTACTCCAGCACTCCGCTCAGCCCGTCCTCGCCCACCTCCACGATCCAGGTCAGGTCGAACGCCGCCGTTCCGTGCGCCACCGCGATCGCCTGCGAGTCCAGGCCTGCCAGCTGCACCGTCGTCGGCGCCAGGTTCTGCAGCGCCAGCATCACCTGGAACACCGGCTGCCGCGACAGGTCGCGCACCGGCGCCAGCGCCTGCACCAGCTTCTCGAACGGCAGCTCCTGGTGCGCGTAGGCACCCAGCGCCGTCTCCTTCACCTGCGCCAGCAGCTCGCGGAAACTGGATGTTTCGTCTATCCGTCCGCGCAGCGCCAGCGTGTTCACGAAGAAGCCCACCAGCCCTTCGGTCTGCCGCTGCGTGCGGCCCGCCACCGGCGTGCCTACCACCACTTCGTCCTGGCCGCTCCAGCGCGACAGCACCAGCTGGTACGCCGCCAGCAGCAGCATGAACAGGGTCACCCCTTCGTCCCGCGCCAGCTGCTCCAGCGCCCGGCTCAGCGACGGCGTCAGCCGCAGCGCCTGGCTGCCGCCGCGGTGGCAGGGCAGCGGCGGCCGCGCATGGTCGGTCGGCAAGGCCAGCGCACTCGGTGCGCCGGCCAGCTGGTGCCGCCAGTAGTCCAGCGAGGCCGCCTGCGCACCCTGCTCGTAGGCCTCGCGCTGCCACAGCGCGTAATCCGTGTATTGCAGTTCAAGTGCCGGCAGCAGCGCCGGCTCGCCCGCGCATTCGCCCGCATACAGCGCCGCCAGCTCCCGCACCAGCACGCCCAGCGACCAGCCGTCGCCGATCAGGTGGTGCAGGGTCAGCACCAGGCCGTGTTCCTGCGCCGACACGCGCAGCACGCTGGCGCGGAACAGCGGCTCCTCGCCCAGCGCGAACGGCGCCTGCGTCGCCTGCCGCGCAAAGGCCTCCAGCAGGTCCTCGCCTGCGCCGACGCTCACCGCCTCGCGCGGCAGCACGCTCAAACGGATCGCCGCGCCGTCGTCGATCTGCTGGCAGGCCTGGCCGTCCTGCATGACCAGGCGGGTGCGCAGGCTGGCGTGCCGCTGCACCAGCGCCGTCACCGCACGCGACAGCGCCGGCACGTCCAGCGGGCCGTGCAGCCGCACCGCGCTCCAGGCGTGGTAGGTCGCACCGACCAGGCCCAGCTGTTCCACCAGCCACAGCCGCTCCTGCGTGTAGGACAGCGGCGCCGTCGGCGTCGCCGGACGGGCCGTCAGTGCCGGCAGCGTGGTCGTGGCCGGTCCCAGCAGGGCCAGCAGCGCGGCCTTGTGCGAGACCAGCGCGTCGATGTCCGCCTCGCTCAGCGCACCGGACGGCGCGTCGTACACCAGGCGGCCTTCTTCCACCCACAGGCGCACGTCGCGCGCGCGCAGCTTGCTCAGCAGTTCGTAGACGGCATTCATAGCGAGCGGCGCTCCCTGTTCTCGGTGGCCGTTGGCTGCGACTGCCTCGTCCATGAGATCACCTCGATGCGCTCGGCGATCCCGCTGATGGTCGGCGCGTCGAACAGCACGCGCAGCGGCAGCTCCATCGAGAAGCGCTCCTGCACCCGCACCATTACCTGGGTCGCCAGCAGCGAATGACCGCCGAGGTCGAAGAAGTGATCGTGGCGTCCGACCTGCTCGAGGCCGAGCAGGTCGGACCAGATCCCCGCCAGGGTCTGCTCGACATCGCCTTGCGGCGGCACATACACCCTGGGCGCAAGCGCCTCCGCGGTCGGTGCCGGCAGCGCCTTGCGGTCAAGCTTGCCGTTGGACGTCAGCGGCAGCTGCTCCAGCGTCACGAAGGCCGCCGGCAGCATGTATTCCGGCAGGCTGCGCGACAGATGGCTGCGCAATTCGACGCTCTCCGGCAGTGCCCCTGCTTTGGCCGTCACGTAGGCCACCAGCCGCTGCTCGCTGCCCGTGCCGTGCGACAGCACCACCGCCTCGCGTATCTGCGGATGACTCGACAGCCGCGCCTCGATCTCGCCCAGCTCGATGCGGAAGCCGCGCAGCTTCACCTGATGGTCGTTGCGGCCCAGGAATTCGATCTCGCCGTCCGGCCGATAGCGCGCCAGATCGCCGGTTCGATACATCCGCGCACCTTCGCCTGCCACGAACGGATCGCGCAGGAAGCGTTCCGCGGTCAGCGCCGGCCGATTCAGATAGCCCCGCGCCACGCCCACGCCGCCGATGTACAGCTCGCCCACCGCGCCCTGCGGCACCGGCTGCCCGCAGGCGTCCAGCAGATAGATCCGCGTGTTCGCGATCGGACGGCCGATCGAAGGCATGCCCGGCGCCAGCGTCACGCGTCCCGAGGTCGCGACCACCGTGGTCTCGGTGGGGCCGTATTGATTGAACAGGGTCGCGCCGGCCGCCAGCGTCGGACAGGATTTCAACTGATCGCCGCCGGTCAGCAGATGACGCAGCGGCTTGCCCGACAGATCGCCTGCTGCCGCCAGCTCGAGCAGGGGCGTCACCAGGAAGCTCACATCCAGCGGCGTCTCGCGCCACCAGGTGAGCATCGCCAACGGATCGCCGCTGCTGGCCGCCGGCGGCAGGGCGAGCACGCCGCCCGCGCACAGGGTCGGCCAGATTTCCCAGGCGCTGGCGTCGAAGCCGATGCCGGCCGTCGCCGAGCTGCGCACGCCTTCCGCCAAGCCGAACTGACGGATATGCCAGCTCACCAGGTTGACCAGCGAAGCGTGCTCCACCATCACGCCCTTGGGCCTGCCGGTGGAACCGGAGGTATAGATCACATAGGCCAGCCGATCGCTGCCGCGCTCCTGCGCACCGCGCACCGGATCGAGCGACCACGCCGCCGGCACGCTCTCCGAGCACGCCTCGTCCAGCGACAGCACGCGCTGGCCTGCCAGCGACTCGCCCAGCGCCGCCCGGCCCGCCGCATCCGCCAGCACCGCCACCGGCTCCACGTCCGACAGCAGCTCCTGCAGGCGCTCGGTCGGATAGCTCGGGTCCAGCGGCACATAGGCGCCACCGGCTTTCAGGATGCCCAGCAGCCCTTCCACCAGCCATGGGCGACGCTCCGCGCAGATCGCCACCCGCGCATCTGCCTGCACGCCCATCGCGAGCAGGCGGTGCGCCCATGCGTTCGCGCGCCGATTGAGGTCGGCATAGCTCAGCGACTGTTCGCCCTGCACCAGCGCCACCGCGTCCGGCGTCCGCTGCACCTGCGCTTCGAACAGCTCGTGCACGCAGCGCTCGGTCGGATACGCCGCTGCCGTCTGGTTGCGGCCTTCCAGCAGTTGCTCCCGCTCCGCCGCCGACAGCAGTTCGATCCGATCCACCGCCTGCGCGTCGTCCGCCGCCATCGCCTGCAGCACCGCCAGCAGATAGCCACGCTGGCGCTCGATCGTCGCTGCGTCGAACAGCGCCGTCGCGTAGATGAAAACGCCTTCGACCGCGCCATCCTGTTCGTAGAGTTCGAGCACCAGATCGAATTTCGCGCTGTCCTGCGCGAGCTCGATCGTGCGCGCCTGCAAGCCGGGTAGCTGCAGCTGCGCCTCTTCGTTGTTCTGCCACGCCAGCATCACCTGGAACAGCGGGCTGTGCGACAGCCGACGCGGCGGCTGCACGATCTCCACCACCTGCTCGAACGGCAGCTCCTGATGATCCTGC
>JAJEJU010000018.1 GCA_021390615.1 Rhodanobacteraceae bacterium ZG21-1
GGCAGCGCGCAGACCAGCACCAGCGTGTTCGCCTACGACGCGGCGGGGGAGATCATCCAGCGGCGGGTGGGCACGGTGAGCGGCAGCACCTTCACGCCGTACAACAGCCTGGAGATCGACCACTACACCTACGTCAACGGGCAGCAGGTGAGCGACGTGGACGAGGCGGGCGACATCACCGCGGCGGGGGTGCAGACCAGCTTCAGCAGCGGCGACAGCAGCAGCAACTACGTGGTGCAGGCGGGCGACACGCTGGAGAGCATCGCGCAGACGGTGTACGGCAACAGCCAGCTGAGCTACATCCTGGCTGAGGCCAACGGGCTGCAGGACAGCGGCCTGGTGGTGGGCCAGCGCATCGTGGTGCCGTCGGTGACCACGCACAGCAACGACGCCAACACCTTCCAGCCGTACAACCCGGGCAAGATCATCGGCAGCACCACGCCGACGCTGCCCTTGGCGCCGCCGCCGCCGCCGAGCAATGGCTGTGGCGTGCTGGCGGAGGTGGTCATCGTCGCCGTGGCGGTGATCGTTTCGGTGGCCAGCTACGGCTCCTTGTCGACCATCATGGGTGGATGGGCGGCGGGGGCGATCTCTGGCGCGGCGGCCAGCGTCGCCAGCCAGGTGGCCAGCGATTCACTGGGCCAAAGCCAGGGTTTCAGTTTCGGGCAGGTGATCATCGGTGCAGCGAGCGGTTCCGTGGGAGGCGGACTCGGTTCGGCCTTCAGCGCGGCTGACGCGTTGGGTGCTGCGTCCGCCAGCTCGATAGGTAACGGCCTCAGCGTGACGGATAACGCCATCATCGGCGCTGCCAGCTATGCCACCGCCTATGCGGCGGCGAAGGTCACTGGTCAAGCGACGCATTTCAGCTGGGCTGGATTGCTGGCGAATGCGGCGGGTTCGGTGGTCGCAGGCTCGGTAGGCCCTACCAATGCCCAAGCGGCTGCCGGGCAAGTGGGTTCAAATCCGTTGGGCCGGATCGAGGCCAACGTACTCGATGACGTCGTGACGCGGGAAACGAGCGTGGCCTTGGGCGACGATCACGTGCGTAGCTGGCGGCAGGTTGGAGAGGATATCTTCGGCAACGCTATTGCCAACACCATCGTCGCGTATGCTCCCCCGCCATCAAGCACGAGATCGATGTCAGCCACCGCTTCGTGGCAGGACTACCTGAAGGCGCGAGCTTACATTGACGCGTACGGGGCGGGCGGTAGCGACCCGTTTGGTGGGCTGCAGCTTGATGCAACCACCATGATGGATACAGCCCCTTCCATGATGGATACAGCCTCCTCTGGTCCAACTGCAACAGATGGCTTATTGGGGCATTCCTCGGCGGTGGTTGGCAATGGCGGTTCAACGAATAACGGCCCGTCCGCATGGACGGGTGGTTATTCAATACCTGCTAGCTATGACGACGTCGATCCTTCAACATCTGCAGGAAAGGTGCTCATCAATAAGCTTTACGAAAATACCGTGGCGTATGTCAATTATATGAACGCTCAGCAAGGGCAAGCCTTTGCACCACCCCCAGATCCTAGCGATTGGAAGGGGTTGATCGACTACAACCACAACCTACAACAAGAGCTGTTGATACAGGAGAATGCGATACCCACAACGGTGAGACCGGAAAGTGCGATTGAGCAGGATGCGGAGATCACGGCAGAGTCGCGGGAGGAGTCGGCCCAGTTCTTTAACCAGTATAGAACGACCGCTTGGGGTGACTTGTTTGCCGACAGTGGAACACTCCTTACGGACGCTGGTAACGGACTAATTGGTGCGGGGAGAAACTTGTTGGATATCGCCACGGACTATCAGTCGTTCCGCCAGGTGGCGATAGGGGCAACGATGGCTGCAGCCCATCCCGTAACGACATATGACCGTGTGGTTGCGGCTGCGACGGACTGGTTGGCGCTGCCACTGGATCAGCAAGCGCGTGGCATCGGCGATGCTGGCATGTCCATACTGACGTTTGGCGGAGTCGAAGGTGCAGCGGCGAAAACAATCCGCTACGCAGCAGACGTTGCTGACACAGTACGTACCCTGTCTGCTCCAGGTGCGCTGGATACATCGTTCTTGGAGGCTCCGCAGGGCGAGGTTGTGCCGTTGGCTAGGTCATCCACTCCAAGCACGGTGCATGTTCCAAACAGTGTCTCTCAAACATTCGATCCTACGACTGTCAAAGGACCGTTCTCCCTATTGAATCAAGAGTATCGGCCTGTTACATACGAACAGTTTGTTCAGCATGTAGGCGATACTGGGCTGGAGGATGCATTTTCTAAGCCACTTTCTGACGTTTATTCGGACGTTTACGCTGTCCCCAAAGATCTTCGCCCTGATCCGTCGACGTACTTGACAGATGACTTTATGACTGCGCATGCCGAGCAATTCTTGCCAGGAGCAGCACGCGTCGATTCGACCGTATCGTTTAATGCGCGATACTTGCGTGACATCGAAGCGGGACTGCCATTCGGACGTCCAGATGCTGTATTTACATCGCCCGCTACATTAATAGACAGTCTATATATGACTGGTGATCCTGCAATCATGGAAAGTACGTTGGGCTTCCCATCGGGCACATTTAGCGGAGTGGGCAGCATGACCAGGACATATATTTCCAATCCGGAATCCTTTGGGCTTCGCTTTGCGTGGGGATCGGAAGGAGGGGCAAACCCCTACTGGGTGCCTGGTGGTTATACGATCAATGCTGCTGGAGGAGTAGGCTTGCCTGAGATGGTGACCAATCAACTGCCATCGCCACTCGTTAATTCAAATATCAGGGTGATTCAATGAGTCAAGCAGATCAGAATGTATTGAGTGCCATTAGATCAAAGTCTCTTTCAAAAATCTTGAGAGGAGAGGAGCTCGTATTCTCAACACCGGCAAGCATTAATGACGATATGCGGCCAACTGATCATGATGAGTTCTTGGAGAGAGGACTGTATCCACTCGTTAAGGAGTATGGTGCGAATCATATCCAAGTTGAGCTAGAAGACGCTTTGCGTGACATTTGCATCGACGCTCTAGGTGTGTTCTGTGCGCATCAGTGTTTTTATATAGAGATAGTCAAGGAGCGTGAAGGCGTTTCACCCATCTCATTGGATCGAAATTCACTGCCAAAATTTTTGGCCGCAAGGTTCTTGCAGCAAGCATCTGCGCTTCACACTCTTGAGCTTCGATCGGGTGATCTGGCTAACGATCGCTCTTATAAAGTAGTCGTTTCTGGTATGCGAATTTTAGCTAGAGATTACGGAATAGACTGGGGTATAACGGTTCCGCCTCTGTAGTTCCAAGCAAGGTAGATCCTGCACTGCAAGCGGAAATTGACCGCATTGGACAGGAGGGGCATGCGCTGGATCGTCATGGCGAAGGCGTCACCAACGATCAGCTGTATACCCGAGCTACGACTGGCGTAGCCCCTGATGGAAGCTCAGTGGTTCGTAATGGCCAAGTGGTGATATCGCCTACTTCAAGTGCATTCAACTCAAATGAGCTGCTTGCGCAATCGGATCTGTACATAAGACAGAACTATCTGGAGAGGGCTGTAGCTTTGAGCCCTCCTGGCGCATCGCAGGTTGCTATCGAAGGCGTTGACATGGGTAGTGTCGTGGGACGAGGATTCGATCGCGTATCGGCCACTCCTGGCTCCGCCGGGCCGTTGAGCTTCAATAGCGGGATGTCACGCGCGACTGCAGTTTATGCATATGACCCTGCTACGGGCGTATGGAAAACCATCACAAATTATCCGGCAAAATAAATGAGCTACGAATACGTTGAATACGTTCTTGCAACCTACCTTGCGGCCGGAATTGGTCAAAGTGAGGGCGAGGCTGTAACCGCACTTCGCGTGCATATCGAAAGCGATCCGAACTTCGGTGCGAATTTTCGCGCCGATCTGCAACAGGCGCTCAGCGACGATGCGTATTCATGGAGGACGGTCTTGGAGAATTTCGATGTAGTGACCGAAAAGGATGAGAGGACGGCTCGAAGTTATGTGAAGGCATTACTTTGGGATTCTCTTTTTGCCACCTGATTCCTGGCACTTACAACGCCCGCCTTGAACGGGCGTTTTGTTGTTCCAAACAAAGGAGATGTCACCACCTTTTATCACGGGACGACTTCTGAGAACGCGGCGCTGATACGATCCGACGGCATCATATCTTTCGGTAGGCCGAATGGGTACGGATTTCAGACAAGGCTTCTACATAACGGCGTCGCGAGACGAGGCATTGTTGTCGGCAGGTCAGGCTGCCGGCGGCAGATCCTTGGAGGTCGTTGAATTTCGAGTGCCAAACGCAGAGCTGGCGAGACTGGATGTCATCCATTTCGACTCTGCCGGGCCGGAGTGGGGGGGATTTTGTCGCGTTCAATCGTAATCTCGACGTTCCTTATATGCCGCTATCGGAACGGATGCCAAATCCGGATATGGTGACCGGTCCGCTTTTCCGACGCATGGAAGACGGTGGCCCGGTAGCTTGACCGAACAGGGTGCCTCAGACCGGCATACATACCCCTAACGCAGTGACTATTTTCAATAGGTACATGGTGCGATAATGACAACGCCCCCACTTAGTAACGATAAATATGTTAACAAGCTCTATGATGATATCAGATCAGAGTTAAAGGTCATATTTTCCTACTCGCTAGCGCGAGCATCTGAAATGCTTGCATATTTTTATACAAATCACCCCGAATGCGACGAAGATTTCTATTTTCATCAGGGGCCGTTCAATATGGCACTTCGTATTCACTATGCTCAGGCTCTGGGTGGAGATGTATCTAGCGCAGATTTCATAAACTGGCGCAAAAGTTACAACTCCATTTGGAAAGATAGGGTGAGATAACATGGCCGTTTTGATCGAAGGAATTTCCATCGTGGTCCGCTGTAAGGCGATATTCGAATCATATCGGGGGGGCAGCCTGCCTTCGTTCAAAATATTCCTAATGGAACGTTGTGCGCTGATGGGGAGTTGGCAGCCATATCGTTCATGACGCCTGCTGATGCTAAGGAATATGTTGTTTCTCTTGAGAAAAATGGCCTTCGACATATTCGTGAAGGTAAGTCTGTTGATATCGTCGTAATTGATCAGAATTCCGGTGTCTTGGGGCAATGTGGCTGGGTCAGTGTGGGTGCGGCCGAATGGAATAATCAGGCAGGGCAAACGGTAACCGTCTGCCAGATGGTTCCATCTGCTGTTGATCAAATCGTTGCTCCAGCCGGATGGGCTTATGAAAGATCGCTCACGGCGAAGGGTCGTTATATTCCTGGAAATAACATCCCAGAATCTCTCAAGTTTGTGGGGACCGAGAATGGAATGGACGTCTTTGTCGATGCTGTGACGGCAGAGCGATTTTATGTGAGGCGATCGTGAATTCCAAACAATGTTGACTCGGCACTCTCGAATCTATCACTGAATACACGGCGGTTTTTGGTGTTTAGGCCTTCCGGGAATTTAATGAACGGTCCGGTGGTTTTTGTTATTGATAAGCGAGCTGGTCAGGTGCGCGGGTTTGAGCCGAGATGACTTTATATGAAGCCGATCGCCTTTCCTCGCCAAATGGGCGTGGAACGTAATATCGGGTGGATCTGCGTCAAGGGTGTTTTCTTCAAAGCAAATTATTTTGGGGTTCAAATCAGTGCATCGGTGTATCCGGATTCTGTGAAAATGTTGGTCCAAAGCCATAGCTGGGACCTCACCCCAACCACCACCAGACCCCATAAACCAACGGCGCGCACACCAGCAGAAACGGAATCGACGCCAGATGCAGCAGCCGCAGGCCGTGCGGCAGTTTGGCCAGGCGTAAGGCGATCAGGTTGGCCAGGGAGCCGATGGCCAGGCCGAAGCCGCCTACGTTGACGGCCACGGCCAGCAGGCCGCTGTCGTGGACGCGGTCGAGCAGGAGCACGGTGGCCGGCACGTTGCTGATCAGCTGCGAGGCCAGGATGCCGCTCAGGTAAGCGACCGGCGGGTGATTGAAGTCGAGTCGATCCAGGCAGGGCCTGACCCGTGGCAGTTCGGCGAAGTGCCTGAGCCCGAGGAAGATCGCTGCGAAGGTCAGTAACAGCAGCCAGTCGACCCGGGCCAGGCTAGGCCGCGCAAAGAGCGCGAATACGCCGAGCACGCCGGGCAAAGCCAGGCCGTATTCCAGCAGCAGGACCATCGCCAGCAGGGCGGCGACCGACAAGGTGCCAAGTCCGGTGGCGATGGGCAAGTCGCCATCGCGCTCCGGTGTCAGTTCGACCCGTTCGCGCGGCAACCAATACAGAGTGAGCACGAGCAGTAGCGCGAACATGATCGCCGCCGCCGGAAGCATCGACCAGACGAAGCGTAGGAAGGGTTCTCGGGCGTATTGCTTCGCATGAAGGTAGCTGGTCTCTTAATGCGGCAGATCGATATGAAACTTCGGGTGAAATTTCTCAAGCAGAAATCGGGCTTGAGGGTGGATTTGCTGATATAGACTTCCATATAAAGGGGGCAATTTGGTAGTCCCGTCAATTGGTTGAATGTCGTTCCTGGAAATGGAAGATCAGTAACGCCTGCTGATGGAACTCTACTTAAGAGCATTAATCAAAGTGCTTACGCTAGATTTGAGAACGCCGTGTCTTCAGAGTATCTGATTACGGGTAGTCCGGTTCGTGTGCAAATTGGAGTAGACTATTTTCCTGGAAACAATACTCAAACTCCCGATTTATTTAGGCCTTCGTTTCAGCGTGCTAATGGTTCGTGGGTTCAATTCTGGATTCATAACAAACCTGGGGGATAAGGAATGCTGCCAACTGCAATTGCGGATATCATCAAGCGGTATGTGATCGAGTTAGTTAAAGGTATGTCGCCAAACTGGGAGTCAATTGTTGTATACACGGAATTCTTAAGATCTGCGGGACGAGCCGATCCGGATGGGGTCGATACCGGGATGTATGTGGCAGGAGGAGAGATAGTGCGAAATTTTCGCACCTCTCTTTCGGCTCGCATGGTGATGAAAGAATTCTTTTTGGCCTGTGAGGGTAGCGATAGATCGTGGTCGGGTATTCGCGTCGAAATCTTCAATAATGGAAAATACAAGTCCGATTTTTACTACGAATCGACTCCATTGTTGGATGGGAATTTCTCTGAGGTAGACAGGCGGATAGAGTCGAGTGACGGCAAAATTATCTAGGTGATGGTTTAGCCCTAGAAGATAGGTCTAAAAAGCCACAGCTTGTTGTCTGTTGTGCAGCTGACCAGCTACAACGCCGACGGCCAGGTGACCGCGCAGGCCAACTACGGCCGCTACGACACCAACTGGCGCGAACAGGCGTACCTGCTGCAGCAGCGCCAGCAGGCGCCGGACGAGGTGGACCTGGTGGCCGGCACGGCGCCGGGCGCAGCCACCGACGGCGCGCTGGTGCTGGGNATCGGGCTATCTGCCAGCGACGGACGTGAGCTACTACGACAACTTCGGGCGCCGCCTGGCGGTGTCGCAGGCGAGCCAGGCCAGCAGCGGCAGCGCGCAGACCAGCACCAGCGTGTTCGCCTACGACGCGGCGGGGGAGATCATCCAGCGGCGGGTGGGCACGGTGAGCGGCAGCACCTTCACGCCGTACAACAGCCTGGAGATCGACCACTACAGCTACGTCAACGGGCAGCAGGTGAGCGACGTGGACGAGGCGGGCGACATCACTGCAGCAGGCGTGCAGACCAGCTTCAGCAGTGGTGACAGCAGCAGCAACTACGTGGTGCAGGCGGGCGACACGCTGGAGAGCATCGCGCAGACGGTGTACGGCAACAGCCAGTTGAGCTACATCCTGGCCGAGGCCAACGGGCTGCAGGACAGCGGCCTGGTGGTGGGCCAACGCATCGTGGTGCCGTCAGTGACCACGCACAGCAACGACGCCAACACCTTCCAGCCGTACAACCCGGGCAAGATCATCGGCAGCACCACGCCGACGCTGCCCTTGGCGCCACCGCCGCCGCCCAAGCAGCATTGCGAGGCGCTGGCGCAGGTCGTCGCGGTGGCGGTGACCATCGTAGTGAGCTATTACGCTCATAATCCCGTCACGGGTGCGGCGGCCGGCAATGTCGCTGGTCAGGCGGCTTCCGCCATGCTCAATGGCCAGTTCGATTGGCACCGCTTTGCCACCCACGAACTGGACCCCTTCCATGGCAGCGACTTGAACGGGACGCTCACGGAATTCACGGCCTCGCCGATACTCAGCGGCGCTATGTTCTGGAGCTCCAGTGGCGGCAACGACCTGGACCGGGCGTTGTGGAATCCGATCGAAAACGGCATGCCCAAGGGCTTCGATCGCAAATCGACGGTGATTGCGGTCGCGGCGGCGGAGGCCGCGAGCGAGGCCGGTGAATACTACGGTGCCGCATACAACGCCTATGCGGCGGCGGCGGCGTGGGGCGTCGCCTCGTACGGCACCAGCTATGCGGCCGGCCGCCTGCTGGGCGAGCGCGATACGCATTTCAGCGTGGGCGGTTTGCTCGGTAGCGTCGCGGGTGCGGTGGCGGGCCAGGGCGTGGCCAACAGTGCACCGTTTGGCAGCTCGATGATCGGGAGTTACGCCAACCAGGTAGCTGGCAACGCGACCTACGACGTGGTGAACCGCGAAGTGGGCGCGGCGCTGGGCAATTCGCACGTCGAGAGCTGGAAGCAGATCGGCGAAGATGTGTTCGGCAACGTGCTCGCCAATGCGACGATCGCGTACAACCTCACGCCACCGACGGCGACGTCAGCATCTGCTGTCACTTCATGGCAGGACTATCTGAAGACCCGAGCGTACATTGACGCAGAAAGCGCACAGAACTATCCGATTGAAGTCGATGGTGGAGTGGGTACCAATCAGGAGCCAATTCAAGACTCATTGTCTTTGGTGTCGCCGCAGATGTACGGAGCGGGAGGGCAAACGAATGCGGTAACGCAGGCTGCTGCGTCAGCGCCTCCAATGGCTGCCTTGGGAGGCGTTGTGCCAGTGGCGCCAAACACTTTCTTGACATCGAGCCAGCAACAGATTTTGTATCGCGCGCTCAACGATCCGCTCAATATAGATGAGAACTGGAATGTGTCAGTTGGGGCTGATGGTGATCTCTATGTGTCTGGTCGCTATCACGATGGTGCAGTAGATACACCCGGAGTAACCGTCGGTGGTTCGATCAGGGATGATCAAGCGATGTTCACTTTGCCGTCGAACTTCACGTTTGTCACCCAAGACAAGCGAAGCGGTGCCCAGCGGCAGGCTCAGTCTGATGCTACCTTTAACCAATGGTGGTATGACGAGAATGTGCGTGCCATTAGTTTTGCGAGCAAAATAATTCTTGCTGGAGTCACTGCTGGCGTGGGGGGCGCCATCACAGGTTCAGCTCTTGTGACAGGAGAGAGCTTGGGGATGCGTTTGTTCTATTCAGGGTATACTTGGGGTGTAGTAGCTGCAGATACTAACGCTGGAATGCAGTTGGTGGATATGGCGACATATCGATCAACTAATGGAGCGGTTGGGCAGAAAGACTTTTCTTGGGGTTCGGTCGGTCTGAGTGCGGCATTCGGCGTTGTATCCAGCATAGGATTGGAGCTAGTGGCTCCATATTTGGCGAAGGGGGCGTCGTGGCTGTTTGATCAAATGTTTACTGGGCTTGAGTCGAATGGGCTGGCCCCGCGGCTGACTTCTGAGCAGATAAATTCTATCTTTAATGAGAGTGGGGGGCCTCAAAAGCTATCTGAGCTTAGTTTTGATGCCAACGAATTCCGCCTAACGGATTCAATGAACGATAAACAGTTCACGCGCCTTGTTAAATCTATAAGCGTAGATGGATTTCAGAATCCGGTTATTCAATACACAGTTGTGGACGATGAACCATTTATTGTCGTGGGGAACAATAGGTTTCTGGCGGCAAAGCGACTTGGATTGTTAGAGGATTTATCATTTCAGAAAGTTAATTTTCCTGTCCGAGGCACAAACTTCAACACGGCCGAGGATGTGCTGAATACGATTGGAGCCGTAAGGCTGCCTAAGTATCGAGGGCAAAAGTGATGGCAATCTGGCAGTTCAAATTTGCAATGGTGCCGAGCATTGGAATCGAACGTGTTCACGGGCGTTTGGTACACGTTTTAGAGGAGTATCGCGTATCAAAAATATCCGGGGCTAACGCTCCATCGACAGGTATTGCGGATGCCAAAAATTACTGGGAGGGACTGGATAGCAGCGCGGTCGCCGCGGCAATGAGGGGCATACTAGAGCCGGCCAAATCATGGAGTTCGGATGCAGTGATGTTCGGTGATGAGGAGGGTGACAGGGTCGAGGTGTGGAGCGATGACGTAGATTGTGCAATTGATTTGAGGAGTTTTTCTGCTGCGCGTCTGGAATCGATCGTTGACTTAGCTAGGATGTTGGATTGTAAGCTTGTGCTGCACGGAAGTGGTCAGATTGTTGAGCCAGTTTTAGAGCTGGTCCTTCAAAAAGTTAGGTCGTCGCAGGCCTACGCGTTCTGTATTAGTCCCGTAGATTTTCTGAAAAGTAACCGCAAAGATTAGTTCCAGTGAATGCAGTCGGCGATGAATTCGATGGCTTTGACCATCTTTCAGTTATTTGAGTGCGCTCTCCGTTTTCTGATTAGACGGCTGTAAGGTGCGAATAAAGAAATTGGCGCTGGGATCGAGCTTACTCATGGAAGTGAAGTGTCCTCGTGCTTTCGAGTCATTCGGAAATATAGGTTGTCGCTGATGATGCCATGGCGTAGCAGATGGGCGACAGGCCACCGAGTGAACGATGTGGCCGGTCATGGTTGTAACGGTGCCGCCAGTCCTCGCACATGCGGCGCACGTCATCGAGTGTGAAGACGTAGCGATTCAGCACTCCGGTTCGGAAGGTCCGGTTGAAACGCTCGATATAAGCATTCTGAGTGGGTTTGCCTGGCTGGATGTGGACCAGTTCGATGCCATATTGCTGCGCCCATTGGCGCAAAGCCACGCTGATGAACTCCGGCCCGTTGTCCAGGCGTAGCCGCCGGGGTGCGCCACGCAGTTCGATCAGTTCGTCCAAGGCACGGATCACTCGCTGGGACGACGAGCTGGTGTCGATCTCGATGCGCAGCGACTCGCGGTTGAAATCGTCGTTGACATTGAAGGTGTGGAAACGCCGGCCCGACCAGAGGGCGTCAGCCATAAAGTCCGCCGACCACGTGTAATTGGCCTGTACAGGAACCTCTAGCGGTTCGCGGATGCGATCGGGCAAACGTAGCTTACCGCGGCGCGGCAAGTTCAATTTCAGTGCCACGTAGACACGCCAACTGCGGGTTTTGCCGAAACCCTTCGGGTCGAAGAGAAAGCCGAAGCGATGCCCTGGGTTGTCCTTCAAATGGGCTTCGATCTCCACGATCAGCGGGCCGTCATCGCGCGGTCGTGGCTGATAATGCCGGGCCGAACGCGACCGCCCAAGCGTGCGGTCGGCACGCCGGGACTTGAGAGTGGGACGGAGCGCGCGTTGTCTCTGGATGCGACTGCTTTGGCTATACAGACCGACCCGATGCTTGCCCCGACGCTGCTCAAGCCGTATTGGAACGGGGCTACAGCAGATATCAGTGCCGATTTTGCGGCTGGCGAATACCTTAAAGGATTTGGGAGTATTACGGCCAATGTCCTGCTCTTGACCACTGGCGAGTTGTTTGGGGATGCGGGTAAAGTAACCGAGTTGACCGGGCTTGGAGATGAGGAAATTGTTGCTAAGGCCGCAGTTCCAAATGCAGCAGATGAGCTGGCGACCAATGGTGAGGGTCTATTCACCAATGTGGCCCGTACTTCATACACCCCAACAAACCAATTGCCTGGTCAGGCTTATGATTTTTCTTGTGCAACAGCGAGCTGCACAATGGCGGCGAATCTAATGGATACGCCAAAAGCGTATGTTCGGCAGGCAATTTTGACGGACACTGATGGAACGGCACTTTCAAACATACCCAACGGGCTTCAGCAACTTGGTTTTACTGGAACGGCTCAATATTCAACGGAAATTACGGCCCAATCAATTGCAGGCGCCACCAGCAATGGAGCATCCGTAATTGTTAATGTCGCAACAGATTCTGGTGGGGTTCACGCTATTGTGGTGGATTCAATCACGGATGGGATTGCTAACATCCGAGATCCTTGGCCGCTAGGTGTGGGTTCCAGCTACGGGGTGCCTGTGAATGCTCTAGGCTCAGCCCTCACTGGCAAGGGCGTTGTTGTCTACCCATCATGCAATGATGATTTCGATCGGAGCTTTTATGCAAAAAAAATGCGATATTTACCTCTGTGATCCAGTGCGGACGGATCGCCTTAGGTTTGCTAGCTTATTTGATAAGTCGTTTCAATACGACGAGAATAAAACATATGTTGGCTATCTGGGACTTAATATCGACAGGGTTAAGTTGGTATCAGTTGTTTTGGATTTAAAGAAAAATGGTGTTGCTTGCTTTAGTGTCTCAATTGAATACCGGGTCGATGGTAACTTGCCGATAGAAACTGCCGCTGATATAGCAAGCGAGTATGCAATGTCTATTGGGGCTTCTGCAGCTCCTTCAGCCATGCTTAAGTCAAAATGTCCGCCGGTATATTGGATTTTTGATTTGCGGAACAATGAGGAAAATCAGGGTAACGTCGGCGGAGTTGTTATGGTTGATCGGATTGATGGCCATGTTTGGAGTCAATCTGAGAACGAAGAATACATGTACGATTTCAATAACATCTTGTAAGTGCTTTGTAACTAGTTGTTCCAAACACGACAGCAGATGTTTCATCTCTCGGCAATACAGCAAATGTTTCAGAATCGCTGGTTGCGGTCCGCGACCCCTGGAATGGAAGGCAATACTTCGTGCCGGCTAGTGAGTTCAATCAGCGATTCACGGGCTTTGGAATTCTAACAAATCCCATAACTAAGTAAGGAAAATTAATGAACTTATCAGAGTTGATGGCAGGCGTGAGCAAGTTCATCGGCCAGAGAATAGAGGTTGAGGGCTATTTTGTGCTGGTCGGTCGCGATGGTTATTTTGTTGGTTCGATTGAAGGGCGAGATATGCGGAAATCTAGTCTTATGATAGATGTGCCAAATTTGAAGCAGGTTCTAATGACACGTGTGCCTCCTTCTGGCGGAAGTAAATATTACTATCTAGATGAGGCTGTTGTTTCTGGTCGTCTTGAGAAAAATGTTGACGGCGACTTTGCTTATCGGCTTGTTGAAGTGACTGCGCTGAAAATCATGAAATCAGGTGAGTTATTTGTAGCTATTCCGTAATGCCTTGAATGGATATTCAGGTGTGATGATTGTTGATGCTTATGGTCTTAATGGTTCCGTTTGATCTCGCCTGAAAGAGGTGCATTAGGTGTTTGTTCGGTCGCGCATTTCGTAAAATGACTGCTGAATTGTTATTTGAGATAGAGGCTAATTGAGCTCATTTTGAGTCTGATGCTTGGGTGTTTATAATGGATATTGCTGGGTATGTTTAATGAACATTAATAAATATCAAGCCATGTTTGATGGCGGGGAAAGTGCTGAGGCGGCTTATGCTGAAAGTAAAGCTGATGGGCTTAATCTTTTTTCAAGCATTCGCATGCTAAGGGATGTTTATAAATTGTCCTTGGAGGAGGCAAAAAAAATTGGTTATAAGGTCGATACAGGAGAGGGTGGTGATGTAGTTGATCCTGCACTTCAAAAGAGCATTGAGGATATTTTGGACGAATATCTTTAATTTAGCTTATGTGGCCTGCCGTGCTAATAGATGGGTGGGGCGAGGTAGGGAAGTTTGAGCTGTGATCGGGTCTATCTATAATGATGAATACTCGATTTTAAGGTGCTGGCTGCACTATGGAGTAGGGAATAGGTCGGTGCAGAAGGTATGCGCCTAACGACGCCACTCGCACCTTCAGCGGCACGGCACCGAGCACCGGCAGCTTCACTTTCGGCGGCCTGCTGACTGACAGTTCCGGCTCGGCCTGGGGCGGGGCCAACTTCACCTTCACCGTGAGCGCACCGACTAGCCAGTCGCCAATGTGCTACGGCGAGCGCAACGAGATTGGCCTTCGCGCCGGTATCACCAACACCTGAGCCTCACCCCAACCACCACCAAACCCCATAAACCAACGGCGCGCACACCAGCAGGAACGGGATCGACACCAGATGCAGCAGACGTAGGCCGTGCGGCAGTTTGGCCAGGCGTAAGGCGATCAGGTTAGAGCATGCGCGCTGGTATATCGATTACGTTGGAGGATTGTGGTGATACTTATTACTAAAGATAAGGCTCGGGAACTGGCTATTGCTCATGTTCAAACTCTTGAGCTTCGCGGGTTTCGTTATGAATTTGTTGGTATCAGCTCCAGTGAGAGTCGAGAAAATGAATGGGGCGCGATTTTTGATGTTTTTACTCCTTCCGGGAATTTAATGGATGGTCCGGCGGTTTTTGTTATTGATAAGCGGACTGGTCAAGTGGGCGGGTTTAAGCCGAAATGATTTTATAGATGCCGTGATTACGCTGCTCACCGTCCGATGGATGTGAGCGAGACGGAGGTTGATAAAATTCATGGCGGGTTCAAAGTATTTGCTAAAGGGTGAGTGGTTTTGAGGTGTGCGGTGCCGTAGGCCAGACGCTGCAATACGACGCGCGCAACGAGCTGGTGGCGGTGGGCTACACCAATGGCGGCGGCATCGTGGAGCGCAAGAGCTACGACGCGGACGGCCATCTGCTCAGCGATGCCGACTATTACGGCGCCGGCTCGCAGGGCAACGTGGGCGGCCCCAGCGGCGAGCCGTACATCCTGGACTGGAGCGGCTGGCTGTCGCAGGTGCAGCTGACCAGCTACAACGCCGACGGCCAGGTGACCGCGCAGGCCAACTACGGCCGCTACGACACCAACTGGCGCGAACAGG
>JAJEJU010000019.1:0-55107 GCA_021390615.1 Rhodanobacteraceae bacterium ZG21-1
ATCGCTACTACCACCACCTGATGGACGGCCAATCGGCCGACTGCCCGGCCGAGCCGATGGAGGCCGAGCACCCGCTGTTCATCCTCTACACCTCCGGCTCCACCGGCAAGCCCAAGGGCGTGCTGCACACCTCCGGTGGCTATCTGGTCTACGCCAGCTACACCCACGAGCTGGTGTTCGACCTGCGCGAGGACGACGTCTACTGGTGCACCGCCGACGTCGGCTGGGTCACCGGCCACAGCTACGTGGTCTATGGCCCATTGGCCAACGGCGCCACCACCGTGATGTTCGACGGCGTGCCCAACTATCCCGACTTCCGCCGCTTCTGGCAGGTGGTCGACAAGCATCGGGTCAGCCTGTTCTACACCGCCCCCACCGCGATCCGCGCCCTGATGCGCGAGGGCGAGGGGCCGGTGAAGGCCTGCTCGCGCGCCTCGCTGCGCCTGCTCGGCTCGGTCGGCGAGCCGATCAATCCAGAGGTGTGGGAGTGGTACTTCCGGGTGGTCGGCGACGAGCGCTGCCCGATCGTGGACACCTGGTGGCAGACCGAGACCGGCGGCATCCTGATCACTCCGCTGCCCGGCGCGATCGACGCCAAGCCCGGCTCGGCCACCCTGCCGTTCTTCGGGGTCAAGCCGGCCATCGTCGATGCCGGCGGCCAGGTGCTGGAAGGGGCCGTCGAGGGCAACCTGGTGATCACCGACTCCTGGCCCGGCCAGATGCGCACCATCTACGGCGATCATCCGCGCTTTATCGAGACCTATTTCAGCACCTACCCCGGCAATTACTTCACCGGCGACGGCGCGCGCCGCGACGAGGACGGCTATTACTGGATCACCGGCCGCGTCGACGACGTGATCAATGTGTCCGGCCACCGCCTGGGCACGGCCGAGGTGGAGAGCGCCCTGGTGTCGCACCCGAAGGTGGCCGAGGCCGCGGTGGTGGGCTGCCCTCACGACATCAAGGGTCAGGGCATCTACGCCTTCGTCACCCTGGTGGCCGGCGAGAGCGGCAGCGACGCGCTGCGCAAGGAGCTGATCGCCTGGGTGCGTCAGGCGATCGGGCCGATCGCCACGCCGGATTATCTGCAGTGGGCCCCCGGCCTGCCCAAGACCCGCTCGGGCAAGATCATGCGCCGCATCCTGCGCAAGATCGGCGAGAACCAGCCCGACCAGCTCGGCGACACCTCCACCCTCGCCGATCCTTCGGTGGTCAAGAATCTCGTCGACGAGCGATTGATCAAGTAAGCATGCCCGAGCGGGAAACCAAGGAATCGTCGCGCGTGTCCGTGGCCATCGACGAACGGCAACCAGCCGACTTTCGCCTGCACGACGACAGCGTCGACGTATGGCTGTTGCCGTATCGCCGGCAGCACGGCCGTGAACCGCTGCTGGCGCTGCTGTCGGCCTATGCGGGAAAGTCCGCTGCGGAGCTGCGGCTGGTCGAGAGCGAGCATGGCCGTCCCGAGCTGGCCGAGCCGGCCGAGTTCTCCTTCAACTGGTCGCATTGCGGCGATCTGGCGGTGGCCGCCGTGGCGCGCGGCGTGGTGCCGGGCATCGACCTGGAACGCTTGCGCGAGCGGCCGCGCGCGCTGGAAATCGCCCAGCGCTATTTCACCCCGGATGAAGCAGCCGGCCTGGCGGCACTGGAGGGCAGCGAACGCAGTGCGGCCTTCCTGCGCCTGTGGACGGCCAAGGAAGCCGTGTTGAAGGCCTTGGGTCGCGGCATCGCCTTCGGCCTGCATCGCCTGGATTTCGGCACCGATCCGCAGCAGCCGCGACTGCAGTGGCTGGACGAGGACGACAGCGCGCGCTGGCAACTGCACAGCGTGCCGGTCGACGCCCAGCACGTTGCCTCGCTGGCCTGGCGCGGCGCACCGCGGCGCCTCGCCATGCGCGGCACACTTGCCCCGCCGGGCTGATCGGCGCACTGTTTTATCCCCTTCGCCAGTCCGGGAGATTCGCCATGTCCCCTTTGCTCCGGGCTTCTGCCGTGTTCGCGCTGCTGCTGCCCCTCGCTGCGCAGGCGGATGACAGCAGCTGCGGCCGCATCAGCACCTTCCATGTGATGCCGCGTACACAGAAATTATTCTCAGCCAAGCTGCTCGAGATCGACGGCAAGCTCGCCGGCTATGCGTCTCAGGATGCGTATAAATTGCCGCCTGGCCACCATCGACTCACCGTGAGCGAACAGATCGCGCCCAGCGAATTCCTCGGCATGGCCGAGCACAACCGCTCGCTCGGCAACGCCAAGCCGCTCACCCTGGACGTCGATGTGCAGGTCGGCACCACGTATCTGCTGGCCGCCAAGCTGCTCGACAACGGCAGCGACGCCGTGGCGGCGAACCGCTATTGGCAGCCGGTGATCTGGAAGCAGCTGGCCGAATCCTGCCACTGAGCTTTGCTGCCGCACCCTCGTCATTCCCGCATCGGATGCTTGCCCTTTCATGACCTTGCTCAGCGTCAACCTCAACAAGATCGCCGTACTGCGCAATTCCCGCGGCGGCCACGAACCCGACCTCGCCAAGGCAGTGCAGACCTGCATCGAAGCCGGCTGTGGCGGCATCACCGTGCATCCCCGGCCGGACCTGCGACATATCCGCCCAGACGACGTGCGCATGATTGCAGGGCTGCTGCGCGGCCGGGTGGAATTCAACATCGAAGGCAATCCGTTTGCCGACGCGCGCGGCGCCTATCCGGGCCTGCTCGCGCTGGCCCGCGAGGTGCGCCCGGCCCAGGTGACCCTGGTGCCCGACGGCGACGGACAGATCACTTCCGATCATGGCTTCGACCTGCGCCAGGACCTGTCTCGCCTGCAGCCGCTGGTGGCCGAGCTGCGCGAGCTGGGCTGCCGGGTCAGCCTGTTCGTCGATGCCGGCGCCCAGGGTTTCGAACAGGCCGCGGCCATCGGCGTCCGACGCGTGGAGATCTACACCGGGCCCTACGCCCAGGCCTTCGAGGCCGGCGATGCGCGTCACGCGCTGGCCCTGTGCGCCGATACCGCGCGGCGGGCGCAACAGGCCGGGCTGGCCGTCAACGCCGGCCACGATCTGAGCCAGGCCAATCTCGGCACCTTCAAGGCGGCCATCCCTGGCTTGGCCGAAGTGTCGATCGGCCATGCGCTGATTGGCGAGGCCTTGTATGAAGGCCTCGCCACCACGGTGCGCAACTACCTGCAGCTGCTGCGCTGAGCGACGGCGCGGCGCACGATCACTCAATTCATCCGGAATATCACAGCAGCATGGAAGCCGAGACGATGGAAGCCTTTCATCACGCCGTGCAGATCGGCGATTTCGAGACCGTGGCGCGCATGCTGCAGGGGCAGTCGTCCCTGGCCGTCTCGCGCGATCGCTTCGGCTTCCAGCCAATCCATCTGCTCGACGTCTATTTCGATGCGCGCATCTTTCGGCTGCTGCTGGAACACGGTGCCGAGGTGAATGCGCGCAACGACGACGGCATCACCTTGCTGCACATACTCGCCGATGCCGAAGCAGTGCATATCGTGGTGGCCGCAGGCGCCGAGCTCGAAGCCGTCGATATGCATGGCAGGACGCCCTTGCTCGAGCTGTCCAGCGAAGAAGACCGGGTGGACGTCATCGAGGCCCTGCTTGCCGCAGGTGCGGATATCCAGGCTTGCGACAAGCAGGGGCATACCGCGCTTGCGCTGGCCCGCCGACGAGACGACCGAGAGCTGATCGAGGTGCTGCTCGCCGCCGGCGCTTGCTAGAGCGAACGAACTCTGCAGCTTTTCAGCGACGACATCCGCGAACCGCCGTTCGCCGTCGACAGCCTCCAAAGAAAAAGCCCCGCACTGGGCGGGGCTAATCCGGGAAAAGCGCCTGACGACTTTTCCGCAGTGACTTACTGTGCTTCGTTGAAGCTGATCTTGGTGAGGCCGAAGCTCTTCGCCGCCGCCAACACGCGTGCCACGTACTGATAGGCCACGCTGTCGTCTGCATTGATCTGAATTTCGGGCTGGTTGCTCTGCACCTGAATCGTGCGCAGCTGAGCATCCAGGCCGGCCTCGTCCACCGGCACTTCGTTCCAATACAGCGCGCCGGACTGATCGATCTTGAGGTGAACAGGTTCCGGCGGATTGTCCGGATTCACCACGTTCGGATTCGGCTGGGGCAGGTCAATCTTGATCTTATGCGTCAGGATAGGCGCGGTGATCATGAAGATGATCAGCAGCACCAACATCACGTCGACCAGCGGCGTGACGTTGATGTCGGCCATCGGCCCGCCGGAATTTCCGGAACTGAATGCCATGGCGCTTACTCCTTACCTGTCGTCATGAAGCCAATGTGGACCATGCCCTGGGCCTTGGCGTCACTGAGGATCTTGCGGACGTTCTTGAACTGGATTTCCTTTTCCGCACGGATCTGCAGTTCCGGCTGTGGCGAATTCTGCGCCGCCACGGCCAGCTTGCTGATCAGCTCGGCCTCGCTGACCGGATGGTCGTCGAGGTACATGCTGCCGTCTTCCTTCACGGCGAGATCCAGCGGCGGAACCTGTGCCACATCGTCCGCAGTCTTCGGGTTGGCGGTCGGCAGCGTGACCGTCACCGTGTGCGACATCAGCGGCGCGGTGATCATGAAGATGATCAGCAGCACCAGCATCACGTCGACCAGCGGCGTGACGTTGATGTCCGATATCGCGCCACTGTTACTGCCTCCGGTGCTCATCGCCATGAGTCAGACCTCACTTCTGCGCAGCGGCAACGCCTTCGACGCGGGCGCCGGTAGCGAAGTAGTCGTGCAGGTCGTGCGCAAACTCATCGAAACGGGCGTAGGTCAGGCGGTTCGAACGGTTGAAGAAGTTGTAGGCGAGCACCGCCGGGATAGCGGTGAACAGACCGAAGGCGGTCATGATCAATGCTTCACCCACCGGGCCGGCCACCGCGTTCATCGAAGCATTGCCGCTGGCGGCGATGCCGATCAGCGCGTGGTAGATGCCCCACACGGTACCGAGCAGACCGACGAACGGTGCGGAGGAGCCGACCGTGGCGAGCACGGTGAGGCCGCCTTCCAGACGGAGGCTTTCGCGAGCCACGGCCTGACGCAGGGCGCGGTCGATGAACTCGGAGCGGCTCAGCGACTCGGCCAGACGACCGCCGGCAGCCTGCTGGTGGTGAGCCACCGCGGAGGCGGCATCCAGCGCGATCTTGGAGAAGGGTTCGCCACGGGGCTGGGCTTCCAGCTCGCGGATGGCATCCTGGGCAGAATTGTTGTTCCAGAAGCCGTTGATGACCTTGTCGGCGCGTGCCCGCACCATTCCGTTACGGATGGCGTTGGCAATGATGAAGTACCAGGAGGAGAAGGACATCACCACCAGCACCACGAACACGATCCAGCCGAGCGGATCGAAGTTGTGGACGAGGTGGTCGAAGCCCATTTGCTTCATGGCTTCGGCGTTGGAGTTGCCACCGGTCGGTGCGGGAGATTGTTGGAACATAGCGCTACCTTTGGAAGTCAGGCGTAGACGAAATTATCTGCAAACAAGTTACATGTCGGTGAGGGTGAAGTTGATCGGCACGCGAGCGTACCCTTCGACCTTCGCCCCGTTTTTGATGGACGGATTGAACCGCCACTTCTGCACTGCCTCGGTCGCGGCATGATCCAGTTCGCGGTAACCGCTGGACTTCTCGACCTGGATGTTCTTCACGGAGCCATCCGTAGCCACCAGAACAAGCAGAATGACCGTACCCTCGTGCCGCTGGCGGATGGCCTGCGGCGGCATCTTCGGAGGATTGCGGCTGTTATAGCTCAGGTCCTGGCTGGCCGCGATGTCGCTCGGCGGCGCGGGCGGCGCGGGCGGCGCCGGCGGCGTGGCCGGTACGGCATTGGCCGACTGCTCCTCGACCGGCGGCGGCGGTGTCGGCGGCGGCGGTGTCGGTGGCGGCTTGACCTGCTGGATGATCTTCGGCGGCGGCTGCTTCGGCGGTTCCGGCGGCGGCGGCGGCGGCGGCGGCGGCGGCGGCGGCGGCTCGATGAAGTTCACCTGCACGATGTGCTCGACCTTTTTCTCCGCCTGCTTCGGCGGCGCCATCGGAGCCACCATCAACAGGAACGCGAAACCGTGGAGCGCAATGGCGAATGCCAACGCCCAGGTGCGTTTCCAGTTGAACGGCTCGGGGCCGGTTTCTTCGTTAACTGAGGCCATCTGTCACTATCAATAAGAGCCGAGGAATGACGTACAACCGCAACACTCCCTGAAAGGCCACCCAGGCGGGTGACGTTTGTCACTGGAAATGCGCGGAAAGGTTTTCAACGGTACAACAGCGGGTGCCTTTTGTATAGCGTTTTGCGGGCAGATATATGGACGTCCATCTGCCCGCAATTGCAGCGCCCGCAATTACTTGCCAGGGGCGTTTTTCTTCAGCCAGGCGTTGGCTTTTTCAGTGCTGTCGGGATCCTGCGCCGCCTGCTTCATGGCCGCGATTGCACCGGTCCGATCCTTGAGCCCGATGTTCGCGTTGGCGAGCATCATGTAGGCGTTGCCCTTGTGCTTCACGCCCTTGTCGATGCCCTGCTGCAACAGGCTCTTCGCTTCGCTGAACTTGTTGTCGTTGAGCAGGATCGCGCCGGCGGCCACGGACGGCTCGCCGTCCTTCGCCAGCGGAATCGCCTTGCGGTAGGCAGCCAGCGCCTGGTCGGGCTGGTCGCCCACCATGTAGCAGTCGCCGAGCAGCTTCTGGTTCTCGCCGTTCTGCTGCACGATGCCCTTGCTGATGCCGTCCTGCAGCACCTGCACCGCTTTCGCCGTATTGGGCTTCGGGTCGTCGCTGGCCTGCGCAGCGTTGAGGTAGAGCTTGGCCAGGTTGACGTAGTCGACTTCCTTCTTCAGCGCGCCCTGTGCACGCGCCTTCTCCATCATCTGGATCGCTTCCGGGTACTTCTGCGCCTGCATCAGCGCGGCGATCGCGTTGTTCAGCGCGTCCGGATCATTGGGATTTGCGGCGTACTGCTGCTGGGCGATCTGCGCGGCCTGGTCGCCTTGACCGGACTCGGCGTAGCTGGCCATCAGGATCTGGTTCCAGCTCGGGTTCGGCTTGTCGGTCATCGACTGCGCCTTCTTGATCGCAGCGATGGCTTCGGGAAACTTCTGCAGGCGGTAGTAGTCGTTGCCTTCCAGTGCGTAGGAATCGGCCCACTCGCGCTTGCCTTCGGCGCGCCACTTCTCGACCGTGTCCAGCGACTGCTGGTACTGCTCGTCGGCCAGGTAGAACTGGGCCAGTTCGTATTCCAGCTGGAAGTAGGTTTCGTTCGACATCACGCCGTTGTCGAGCGAACGCTTCAGCAGGTCGATGGCGCCCTTGACGTCGCCGTCGTTGTACTTGACGTTGGCCAGGCCCTGCAGGGCCAGCGCCTGCGCGTACTTGCTCTTGGCGCCATCGGCGATCGGCTGCAGCAGCTGCGCCGCCTTGTCCTTGTCGCCGGCATTGGCGGCATCCAGGCCATCCTGCAGCGCCTTCTGCTCCTTCTCGCTGCTCAGGTCCGTCTTGGGCTCCTTGCGCGTGGCGTTCGGATACAGCGCCGGTGCCTTGTCCTTGGCATTGTGGCTGTCGCCGGCGGCCATCGCCGGGCTGCTCGCCAAGGTCAGTACCAGTGCGATGCCAGCGAGCACCTTGATCAAGGGAGCATGCTTCATGGCGGTCCTCATGTAGGGTTTTGCGTATCAGACGCGTAGGGGTTCCGGAGAGTAACCCGAGCTGGCGGTTGATAACAAGACGCAGTGCCGCATCAAACCATCATATAAATCAATGGTTTGAACGATAATGAGGAGTACGTGAAAGACGACGCGGCCGGCCGGCGTCGCGTCAGGGGCTCGCGGTTGAGCCTTCGGGCCATCACAAAGCGAATGCCAAGCCCATCACACTCGATCAGGATAACCGATTTTGCCCTGGCGAGGGCCATTCGACCCTCGCTGCATGATCCAGCAGACCCGGCTGATAGCTCGGCGCGAAGCCGAGCCATGGCCTTGTTCAGACGTCCAGATTGGCGACCTTCAGCGCATTCGATTCGATGAAGTCGCGCCGGGGTTCCACCGCCTCGCCCATCAGCATCGAGAACATCTGGTCTGCCGCGATGGCGTCCTCGACGCCTACCTGCAGCATGCGGCGGGTCTCCGGATTGACCGTGGTGTCCCACAGCTGCTCCGGGTTCATTTCGCCCAGACCCTTGAAGCGCTGGATGGTGCGTCCCTTCTTGGCCTCTTCCAGCAACCAGCTGCGCGCGTCGGCGAAACCGGTGATGCCGCGCGAGGCAATGCCGCGACGTACCACGGCGCCTTCCTGGATCAGTCCGGCCAGCTGCTGGCTCACCTGCAGAATCGGACGGAATTCGTTGCTGGTGAAGAACGCCTGCGGCAGCAGCGTGGTGTGACTGAGGCCGTGCTGTTCGCGCACCACCTCGATCGCGGCAGGCTGCTGCTCCTGCGCCGGGCGCAGGGCCAGGCGGTAGCGCGGTTTGCCCAGGCCATTGGCAGCCAGACGGCGGGTGGCGCCTTCCAGCCAACCCTGCATCGCGGCGGGGTCATTCCACAGCGCCGGCTCCAGCGGCGCATGCTCGAGCAGCGCCGTGAGCACGGCGGTGTCGATGCGGTGGCCCAGCCGTTCGATCTGGTCGGTACCGGCCTGATAGTCGCGCAGCAGTTTTTCCAGCGGTTCGCCGGTGATCGCCGGCGCAGTCGGGCTGTACACCAGCTCGGTGCCTTCCACGGCGTTGGAGATCAGGTAGCCGTTCAGCGCGGCATCGTCCTTCAGATACATCTCCTGCTTGCCCTGCTTGAGCTTGTACAGCGGCGGCAGGCCGATATAGACGTGTCCGCGCTCGATCAGCTCCGGCATCTGCCGGTAGAAGAAGGTCAGCAGCAAGGTGCGGATGTGCGAGCCGTCCACGTCCGCGTCGGTCATGATCACGATGTGGTGGTAGCGCAGCTTGTCCGGGTTGTATTCCTCTTTGCCGATGCCGGTGCCCAACGCGGTAATCAAGGTGCCGACCTCCGCCGAGGACAGCATCTTGTCGAAGCGCGCCTTCTCCACGTTGAGGATCTTGCCCTTCAACGGCAGCACGGCCTGGGTTCTGCGATTGCGGCCTTGCTTGGCGGAGCCGCCTGCCGAATCACCCTCGACCAGGAACAGCTCGCACAGGGCGGGATCCTTCTCCTGGCAGTCGGCCAGCTTGCCCGGCAGGCCGGCAATGTCCAGGGCGCCCTTGCGTCGGGTCATTTCACGGGCCTTGCGCGCGGCCTCACGAGCGCGAGCCGCATCGACCACCTTGGAGGCAATGGCACGCGCCTCGTGTGGGTGCTCGAGCAGGAATTCACCCAGCTTTTCGTTGACCGCCTGCTCCACTGCCGTCTTCACCTCGGAGGAGACCAGCTTGTCCTTGGTCTGCGAGGAGAACTTCGGATCCGCCACCTTCACCGACAACACGGCGATCAGGCCTTCGCGCATGTCGTCGCCGGAAAGCGTCACCTTGGCGTTCTTGGCCAGGCCCGCCTTTTCGATGTAACCCTGCAGGGAGCGGGTCAGCGCAGCGCGGAAGCCGGTCAGGTGGGTGCCGCCGTCGCGCTGCGGAATATTGTTGGTGAAGCAGAACATCGTCTCCTGATAGGAGTCGGTCCACTGCATCGCCAGTTCCACGCTGACGCCGTCCTGCTGGGCCGCGAGGCTGATCACGTTCGGGTGCAGTGCCGTCTTCAGCTGGGCCAGATGCTGCACGAAGGAGCGAATGCCGCCTTCATAGGCGAAAGTGTCTTGCCGCGGTTCGGCACCCCGCTCATCCTTCAGCTCGATGGTGACGCCGGAGTTGAGGAAGGCCAGCTCGCGCAGGCGCTTGGCCAGGATCTCGTAGTGAAACTCGACGTCGGAAAAGGTCTGCGAGCTGGGCAGGAAGCGCACCGTGGTGCCGCGCCGGCTGGCTGGACCGACCACCTTCAGCGCGTACATCGGCTCGCCCAGCTGATATTCCTGCTGATGTTCCTGGCCGTCGCGGTAGATGGTCAGCCACAGATGCGAGCTCAGCGCGTTGACCACCGACACGCCGACGCCATGCAGGCCACCGGAGACCTTGTACGAGTTCGCATCGAACTTGCCGCCGGCATGCAGCACGGTCATCACGACTTCGGCCGTGGACCGCCCCTCCTCGGGATGAATGTCCACCGGTATGCCGCGACCGTTGTCCTGGACGCTGACCGACCCGTCGTCGTGGATGGTCACGATGACGTGGTCGCAGTAGCCGGCCAGGGCTTCGTCGATCGCATTGTCGACGACCTCGAACACCATGTGATGCAGGCCGGTGCCGTCATCGGTATCGCCGATGTACATGCCGGGGCGCTTGCGCACCGCTTCCAGGCCTTTCAGTACCTTGATGTTGCTTGAGTCGTAGTTGTTCGAATCGTTCATGCGATGACCGTTCCTGGCGCCAGCGAGGCCCGGTTGTGCTCGATCGAGCACGGTCGGGCTGATACTTCGGATGCTTGGGGAATATCCGGTTACAACCGGATGATTATAGCAGGGTGGTCAGTTCCCCATGTTCCACGTGGAACATGCGGTAGGCCGCTGCCTGCAATGCGGCCGGCACGTCGGTACCGGTCAACAAGACTTGAGCCTGGGCTTGCTGCAGATGCCGCACCACCGCGGCTTGATGAAGCTGATCGAGTTCGGAGGCCAGATCGTCCAGGCAGACGATCGGCCATTCGCTGCGTTGCTCGGCATAGAGACCAGCCTGGGCCAACAGGCAGGCCAAGGCCGTCAATTTTTCCTGCCCACGGGACAAATGCTCCCGCAAAGGCGCATGTTCGAAGGCAATGGACCAGTCGGCCCGATGCGCCCCCACCGTGGTGTGTCCCCGTCCGAGATCCCGGCCTCGGTGGACACGCAAGAGCTCAGCCAACTCCCCCTCTTCGGCCCAACCGCGCCGATAGCGCAACTCCACCTGCCCCAGCTCGGGCAGCAAGGTTTGCAAGGCTTGCGCGAGATGAACCCGTAGCGCATCGATATAGCAACGGCGTTGCTGATCCAGCAAGGTGGCGCTGGCCTCCAGCTCTCGATCCCAGGGATCGAACAACTCGTTCTGAGTCACTCCCTGCCGCAAAAGATGATTTCGCTGCTTCAGGGCACGTTGATAACGTCGCCACGCCGGCAGGAAGCCCTGTTCCACGTGGAACACTCCCCAATCCAGATAGCGGCGTCTCTCTTCGGAGCCACCAGCGATCAAGGCATGTGACCCAGGCTCGAAGCACACCACGGCGCATTCCGAAACGACGTTCCCCAGGGTAGCCGCGGAACCGTCGACGCGCGCCTCCCATCGGGCCGACAGGCCACGTCCCAGCCCCAAGCGGACTCGACGCGACTCGCCCTGCGACAACTCAGCAAAGATGCTCAGCTCGGATGTACCCCGTTGCAGCAAAGCATCGCGAGAACCGCTGCGAAACGAGCGTGCGTGAGAAAGCAGGAAGACGGCCTCCAGCACGCTGGTCTTTCCAGCGCCATTCGCGCCGGCAAACATATTGATCCCAGGATCCAGGCTCAGGCGCGCCTCGGAAAGGCAGCGCAATCCACGGATATGCAGGTTTTCCAGTCTCAACGGGAGACACCCCAGAAACGACAACGCCGGAGTGCATGCATGGCACTCCGGCGTCGCAGGTAGATCGAGCGATTCAAAAAGATCAGAGGCGCAACGGCATGATCACGTGCCGGGCCTGGTCTTTCTCGGCTTCCTGCAGCAGGCAGCTTGACTGGGCATCGCGAAGATTCAGGCGCACCCGATCGCTCTGTAAGGCAGCCAAAGCGTCGAGCAGATAACCCACATTGAAACCGACGGTGAGGTCAGAGACCGTGGTTTCTGCTTCCAACTCCTCCACCGCTTCTTCCTGCTCGGGATTGTGCGCGACGATGCGCAGCCTTCCCGGTGAAAGCTCCAGTTTCACGCCGCGATACTTCTCGTTGGAAAGAATCGCGGCTCGCTGCAGTGCCCCGCGAAGAATCTCGCGATCCAGCGTCGCCTGTTTGTCGGCACCCAGCGGAATCACGCCTTCGTAGTCCGGGAAACGGCCATCGATCAGCTTGGACGTGAACACCACGTCGCCACGGCGCACGCGCAGATGGTTGCGCCCGAAATCCAGCTGCACCTCGCCGTCGCCGTTCTCGAACAGCCCGATCAACTCATTCACGCCCTTGCGCGGAATGATGATCTGGCGGCGCCCGGAAACCTTGCTCTCCAACTCGGTTTCCTTGAGGGCCAAACGATGCCCATCGGTGGATACGCAACGCAGCGTGTGTTCCTGCAGATCCAGTAGCATGCCGTTGAGGTAATAGCGCACGTCCTGGTTGGCCATGGCGAACGCCGTGCGTTCCATCAGGTCGCGCAGCGCTTGCTCTGGCAGGCTGACCTGCTCCACCAGCTCGATCTCGTCGATGGTCGGGAATTCGGTGGCCGGCAGCGTGGCCAAGGTGAAACGGCTGCGTCCTGCATTCAGCGCGATACGGTCGCCGTTGAGCTTCAACTGGATCCGTGCGCCATCGGGCAAGGCTCGCACGATGTCGAACAGCTTGCGCGCAGGGATTGTGATCTCGCCGTCGACCAGCTCCTCGGCCAGGGCCGTTGCGACCATCTCGACTTCGAGGTCGGTGCCCGTGAAGGACAATTTGTTGTCCTGCACCTTGACCAGCAGGTTGGCCAGCACCGGCAGCGTCTGGCGGCGTTCGACGACTCCCACGACCTGTTGCAGCGGCTTGAGCAGAACTTCCCGTTGGATGCTGAATTGCATGGTGCGTATGTCCCCTAAAGCTGCTTATCTTTTTTTAAAGATGTTTAGTGGTTTTGGTGGTGCCGGTGGATAACTGGAAAAGCCAAATTTTACCTTTCAAATCATTTACTTAAGTACAAGGCTCGCGGTGCTCAAATGATCTGATCGGTTGTGGGTGCGATGTGGATAACTTTGGCGCTGCAATTCGCTGCCTATTATCCACAGCTTATACCGGTACTTTTCAAGCGCTTTCCCATGCTCAGCCGGTAAGCACGCGGATCAACTGCTCCCAATCCTGGCGCATGCGCATGTCGGTCTCGCACAACTTGCGGATCGTGCGGCAAGCATGCAGCACCGTGGTATGGTCGCGGCCGCCGAATGCCTCGCCGATTTCGGGCAGGCTGTGCTCGGTGAGCTCCTTGGACAAGGCCATGGCGATCTGCCGCGGCCGCGCCAGCGAACGCACCCGGCGTTTCGACAGCAGGTCCTGCAGGCGCACATTGAAGTATTCCGCGACCACCTTCTGGATGTTGGGCACGGTCACCGCCTGCGCGTGCGTGGCGAGCAGGTCGCGCAGGGTTTCCTCCACGAAGTCGGTGGTGATCGGGCGACCGTAGAAGTTGGCCCGCGCCGCCAGCGTGTTCAGCGCGCCCTCGAGATCGCGCACGTTGGAACGGATCCGCTTGGCCAGCAGCATGGCCACGTTCTCGCTTACCGCGACGCCCTTCTCGTGCGCCTTGGCCAGCAGGATCGCCGCGCGCGTCTCGAAGTCCGGCGGCTCGATCGCCACCGACAAGCCCCAGCCTAGGCGCGATTTCAGGCGGGGTTCCAGCTTGTCGACCTCTTTCGGGTAGCGATCGCAGGTCAGGATGATCTGCTGCTTGGACTCGAACAGCGCGTTGAAGGTGTGGAAGAACTCTTCCTGGGTAGTGTCCTTGCCGGCGAAGAACTGGATGTCGTCGATCAGCAGCGCGTCCACCGAGCGGAAGCGCCGCTTGAACTCGTCCATGCTCTTGGTACGCAAGGCCTCGATCATCGAGCCGACGAACTGTTCGGAACGCAGGTACAGCACCTTGAACTCAGGGTTGCGCTCACGCATCAGATTGCCGGCGGCGTGCATCAGATGGGTCTTGCCCAGGCCGGTGCCGCCGTAAAGCAGGAGCGGGTTATAGGCCCGCCCGGGGTTCATCGCCACCTGCATGGCGGCGGCCTTGCCCAGCTGGTTCGACTTGCCCTCGACGAAGGTTTCGAAGGTGTAATGCGGATCCAGGTTGTGGCTGAACGGAGCTGCCGCAACGACCGGGATCGCACTGATCGAGTTGGGCGTCGGCTGCGCGATCTGAGGGATGGGTGTCGCCACCTTGCCGGCGACGGGCCGCCGGGGCGCGTTCGAACCCACTTCGAGGCGCAGATTCACCGCATGCCCGGCAAGCAGGCGCAGCAGGGTCTCGATCTGCGCGAGGTAGCGCTCGCGCACGGTATCCAGGGTGTAGGGGTTGGGCGCGAACAGCTGCAGCCCATGCTCATCCTCGCGCGCCTGTAGCGGCATCAGCCAGGTGTGCAGATCCTCGGCGCTCAATTCGCCCTCGAGACGCTCCAGACAGCGCCGCCACAAATCACTCATCAGATGCTCTTATCCACAATGGAGGGGGCGCGAAAGCGCAGGGTGGATCAGTCATTCTAGCAGGACGGCCGGCGCTCCCGGCGAAACTATCCACAGCTTGTACAAGGGCCGATTTGACACGTCGCCTGCCGCACCCGCATAATTTCAGACCTTTTTTCTATCCAGATTCCCGAGGAAGCCATGAAGCGGACCTTCCAGCCCAGCAAGCTCAAGCGTGCTCGCACCCACGGCTTTCGTGCCCGTATGGCTACGGCCGACGGCCGCAAGATATTGAACGCCCGTCGCGCCAAGGGCCGTAAGCGCCTGATCCCGTAAGCGGCGCGCTGTCATGCGTGCCGCCGGCCTGCCGCGCGAGGCGCGGCTGCGTCGCGCCGGTGATTTCGCCGCCCTGCGAAACGTCAGCGGCCGCCTTGGCGGCCGCTGTTTTCTTGTGCGCTATCGGCGCAACGGGCTGGATCATGCGCGGCTCGGCCTGGCCATTTCCAAGCGTGTTTCGAAGTTGGCGGTCGAGCGCAACCGCATCAAGCGGCTGCTGCGCGAATCGTTTCGGCGCGCCCGCCTGCGCCTGCCGCCCGTCGATCTGATGGTGATGGCGCGCGAGTTGGCCGTCGACACCGCCGGCACCGAGCTGCTCGCCGACATCGACGCGCTGTGGGACAAGCTGATCAGCCGCGAGGCCAGCGCGTTGAAGCCGGACGACGCCAACGGCACAATCGTGCGTTGACTTTCTCTCTTCTCGTACGCCGGGCCTCGACGGCGCGGCGTCTATCGGATTCCCTCCGCGATGAACCAGACGCGCACCTTCCTCTTCTTCGCCATGCTCGCCGTGGCCTACCTGCTATGGACGGCATGGGAGAAGGACTACGCTCCTCCGCCCGCCACCGTGGCCGGCGCCACCAGCGATGGCAGCGTGCCTACCGGCGCGCCAGGCGCCTCCACCGCGGCGATCCCCTCTTCCGGCGGCAGCGAGGGACCGGCCCAGCTGATCACCGTCGGCAATGACCTGCTCCGCCTCACCATCGACACCCGCGGCGGCAGCGTGGTGCGCTCGGAGCTGCTGCGCTATCCGGACCGCCCCAGCACCAAGCAGGACCTGCATCCGCCGGCGACCCTGCTGCTGGACGATGCGAAGAGCAGCTACTTTGCGGCGCAGGACGGCCTGGTCAGCAGCCACAGCCCGGCCCCGGACCATCGCGCTTTATTCCAGGCGGCGCAGACCAGCTACCAGCTCGCCGACAACCAGAAGGAAGTGAAGGTCGATCTGACCTGGCAGGACCCGAGCGGCGTCAAGGTCACCAAGACCTATACCCTCACCCGTGGCAGCTACCTGGTGGGGCTGACTCAGAAGATCGACAACGGCAGCTCCGCCCCGTGGCAGGGCAACGCCTACGAGCAGCTGCAGCGCACCGCTTCGACGGTGCAGAAGACCTGGCTGCAGAACTTCACCGATCCGTCCTCGCACAGCTTCTTCGGTGCCGCCTGGTACAGCCCGGAAGACAAGTTCTCGGACCTGCCCTTCGCCGAGTTCCAGAAGCGCCCGCTTGAGCGCAGCATCACCGGAGGCTGGGCCTCGATGCTGCAGCACTATTTCTTCGTGGCCTGGATTCCGCCGGCGAGCGAAGCGAACACCTACACCACCAGCGTGGTGAATCCCGATACCGCGCAGCCGAACTACCTGATCCGCACCGTAGGACCCACCCTGACGGTGGCGCCGGGCCAGAGCGCGACCAGTCAGTCCAGCCTGTACATCGGGCCGAAGCTGCAGGGCCAGCTGGATGCGATCGCGCCGGGGCTGGAGCTGACCACCAACTACGGCTGGTTCACGGTGGTGGCGCAGCCGCTGCATGGCGTGCTGTCCATGCTCGAGTCGCTGTGCGGCAACTGGGGCATGGCGATCATCCTGCTGGTGCTGGTGCTCAAGGCGGTGATGTGGAAGCTGAGCGCCTCGCAATTCCGCTCGGCTGCCAGGATGCGCAAGCTGCAGCCGCGAGTGACTGCGCTGCGCGAGCGCTACGGCGACGACAAACTCAAGATGCAGCAGGCGATGATGGAGCTGTACAAGAAAGAGAAGGTCAACCCGATGGCCGGCTGCGCGCCGATCCTGGTGACCATGCCGGTGTTCATCGGCCTCTATCGCGTGCTGATGGAAAGCGTCGAACTGCGCCACGCGCCGTTCCTGTGGATCCACGACCTCTCGGCCGCCGACCCGCTCTACATCCTGCCGGTGATCTACGTGCTGGTGATGCTGGCCACGCAGTGGCTGAACCCGGCCGCTGCAGGCATGGATCCGGCGCAGGCCAGGATGATGAAGGTGATGCCGCTGCTGTTCGGCGCCATGTTCTTCTTCTTCCCGTCCGGCCTGGTGCTGTACTGGGTGATCAGCACGGGCACCGGCCTGCTGCAGCAATGGATGATCACGCGCAGCGTCGAAAAGGGCGAAGGCAAGCCCAAGGCTGCCTGAGCGCGAAGCTCAGGCGCCTGTTCGCCGGCACGCCATGATCCCTGCCGACACCATCGCGGCCATCGCCAGTGCGCCGGGCGCGGCGGGGGTCGGGGTGGTGCGGGCTTCCGGTCCGCAGGTGCCGGCGCTTGCGCACCGGCTGCTTGGCCGCGATCCCCGGCCGCGGCACGCGCACTTTGCGGTGTTTCGCGACGAGGCCGGCGAGGTGCTCGATCACGGCCTGCTGCTGTACTTTTCGGCGCCGGCCTCCTACACCGGCGAAGCCGTACTCGAACTGCAAGGCCATGGCAGCCCGGTGTTGCTCGACGCCCTGCTGCGCCTGCTGTGCCGACTCGGCGCGCGGCTGGCGCGGCCGGGCGAGTTCACCGAGCGCGCCTTCCTCAACGGCAAGCTGGACCTGGCGCAGGCCGAGGCCGTCGCTGACCTGATCGCCTCGCGCTCCGAAGCTGGCGCGCGTGCAGCGTTGCACTCGCTGGAAGGCGTTTTCTCGCGCCGCATCGACGAGCTGCTTGCCGCGTTGATCGCCTTGCGCGTGCACGTCGAGGCGGCGATCGATTTCCCCGAGGAAGAAATCGACTTCCTCGCCGACCCGTTGTTGACCGAACAGCTTGACGATCTGCGCGCGCAGCTGATCGATCTGCTGCAGCAGGCGCGACGCGGCATGCGGCTTAACGATGGTCTGCGCGTCGCCATCATCGGTCGCCCCAACGCGGGCAAGTCCAGCTTGCTCAATGCGCTAGCCGGCGACGAGCGCGCCATCGTCACCGCCGTAGCCGGCACCACCCGCGACGTGCTGCGCGAGAGCCTGAGTCTGGATGGCGTCGCCTTGGAACTGGCGGACACCGCCGGCCTGCGCGTCACCGATGACGAGATCGAGCGCGAAGGCGTGCGTCGCGCGCACGTCGAGGCGCAACGCGCGGATGTGGCCTTGCTGGTTACCGACGAAGCGCATGCGCAAGCTGATCTGACGCTGCTCGCACCGCTAGCGCCGACGACGGCGCGGCTGGTGCTGGTCAACAAGATCGACCTGAGCGGCAGTCAGCCGCGCCGGGAGCGACGCGACGGCGTGGACTGGCTGTGGGCGTCCGTGCGGACCGGCGCAGGCCTGGACCAGTTGCGCGAAGAACTCAAGCGGCTGGCTGGCGCGGGCGCCGGCGAAGGCGTGTTCAGCGCACGCCGTCGCCACGTAAGCGCACTGGAGCAGGTTGGTGGCTATCTGGAGCAGGCGGCTCAACATCTGGGACCTGCGCGCGCCGGAGAGCTTGCCGCGGAAGAGCTGCGCCAGGCGCAGCAGACGCTAGGCGAAATTACCGGCGCCTACAGCAGCGACGACTTGCTCGGCGCGATCTTCGGTTCGTTCTGCATCGGCAAATAGTCAGTTGCCGAAGAAGATCCGGGTTGTTCCTGCTACGAAGGGTTTGCCGTGCACGCCTTGTCCTCGAGCAAGCTGCCACACCGCTTCTGTTATGAGCCGATGGACCACGTGAGAAGGTCACGATCGACAGCTATCCGGGGATGGGGTCGGAAATCTTTCGGGAGCGCCATCGCGACACGCTGGATATGGGGCGTAACTGCCTCCGATCCAAAGCCGACCGCCGGGCTTGCCTGCGCGTCGCGAATGCCGGTCGATCTGTGGCGAATGCAATCAAGACAGCGATTGTCCTCTTGAGTGGATAGCGCGCAGACAGATCGTTCATTCGGGCTCTTATTGCATGTCTGAAATCATCACCTTCTGGACGATCTTCCACGTTCCCTGAACCTTCAAGCACGACAACATGTCCGTGAAGACACGCGGCGGTACCCGCAGCTTCACCTTCAATACCGCGAGCTCCTTTTCAGCATCTATGGATAGGATTTGGTCATCGCGTTCGAACCCTTGTTGTCTGGGAGCCGTCATGTTGCGTACGGCTACCAGCCATGTCGCAATCGGCGTCACGCTGACGTGGCCGTCGTCGCCGATCTTTGTCACGAAGCTCGATGGATGAAATAGGGACGCAAATTTCCCAGCGTCCATTTCATAGGCGGCGTCGAAATAGGCCTGCGCGATCGATCGCAAAGCGTGAATATCCCGATCCATAAGCTGCCCTCCCATGTTTGTTGCGCCGAGCCGACTCGTGCGGCTCGGCGAGATCCCGTGCCAAGCGTCAAGCGCCTGCATACGGGTCGATAGACTTGATGCTGCGTCACCGAGCAAGCGTAGGGCGGGATCACTTATGAAGCTATCCATATTGCGACGGATGGTGTCATGAGAGATATTCATAAATTATGAGAAACGAACTGCAGGAACTCGCTACTTTCGCGATGGTCGCCCGAGAACGCAGCTTTACTCGAGCTGCGGCAAAGCTAGGGGTTTCCCAATCTGCACTGAGCCATACGATACGCGGGCTCGAAGAGCGGCTTGAGTTACATCTTCTCGCTCGAACCACGAAGAGCGTCGCGCCAACAGCCGCAGGGGCTGCGCTCTTGAACGATTTGTCTCCAGCGCTGGAGCAAATAGCCCTGGCCCTGGATCGAGCGCGTAGCGCGCGGAGCCGCCCTGGCGGCCGCCTTCGCATTGTGATGTCGCGCTCGGCTGCCGTCATGGTGCTGCTGCCAAAGCTCATGGCGTTCGCTGAAGCCTATCCTGATATCGTACTCGACGTGGTCACCGTGACGGGTCCGGTAGATCTCGTTGCAGGCGAGTTTGATGCCGGTATCCAGCTCGGCGAGTACATTCAAAAGGACATGATCGCTGTGCGCGTCACGCCGGAGCTGCGATTGGCCGTAGTGGGATCGCCACGCTACTTCTCGTCGCGCAGCATTCCCAAAAATCCGAAGGATCTCGGCGACCATCGCTGTATCACACTACGCCTTCCGAGCGGCCCTTATCGATGGGAGTTCGAACGTGGACGAAAGTCAGTCACCATCAGCGTGAACGGCCCGCTCATCATCGACGACACTCACTTAGTGATTCAGGCGGCGCTCGCAGGAGCAGGCCTCGGTTTCGTCTACGAAGAGCAGGTCGCAGAGGACATCGCTAAGCGGCGGCTTGTCCGTGTCCTGGAAGATTGGACGCCACCGATTCCCGGTTTCTTTATGTACTACCCCCATCGTCAGCACCAGCCCTCTGCACTGTCTGCTCTAGTAGCCGCCCTGCGACTTGCGTGAGCAGGCGATTGCATCAATGGGATGTCGGGGGCAAAGGCATCTTCCATCCAGTGCCGTTCCATATGTGGTGCGAGGTATCTGGCTTGCGCTGGGCGGCGTGCGATATTCGAGCTTAGCCTGGAAGGTTGTCGGCGATTCAATGTCCGGCGTGTCGAAGGTGATCGCTTCCGATTCCAGCGCAGCTCATGGCGAAACTACCTCGGCAAAAGGGCCAATGGCCTCGATAAATCGGCATCCAAAAATCAACTGGGGCATGCACTTCATCTGCTAGAGCACGCCTAATTCATACCATTGGCTCGCTGCCTCAGGCCACGGCAAGACCTTCGTCCTCGATGTCGGCGACGACGCGATTGCGGCCGCCGCGTTTGGCGCGATAGAGCGCCGCATCCGCTTCCTTGCACAGTCGCTGCAGCGCATAGCCGAAGACATGGGTGGGGGCCAGCCCGACACTGACCGAAAACCGGATGACCTGACCGTCGTCGTCGACGCTGGCGGCCTGGATGGCTGCACGGATGCGGTCGGCGATGAGCAAGCCCTGGCTGCGCGCGCATTCGAGCAGCAGGATGCCGAATTCTTCGCCGCCCAGGCGTCCGAACAGATCGGTTGAACGCAATTGCTGTTGGCAGGTGGCGACGGCGCGTTTCAGCACCACGTCGCCCACGGCGTGTCCGTAGGTATCGTTGATGCGCTTGAAATGATCGAGATCGAGGAAGATCAGGCAGGCGTGTCCGCGCCTTTTCTCCAGCGATCGCAGGCAGCGATCGGCCTCGCCGACGAAATGCTGGTGATTGAAGATGCCGGTGAGCCCGTCGAGGGAGGACAGCCGCTTGAAACGAAGTTGCGAGCGCTTGAGCCGCAGCAGCCACAGCACGATCGAGGCCAGCCCCAAGATCAGCAGCACGATGTACAGCCGACTGGCCTCGACGGCTTTGAGGTCCAAGGCCTGTTGCAGGCGCAGGATGTTGTTCTGCTTGCTCAGCCGCTCCGTCTCGAGCTTCTGCACCAGCATGTGCTGCTGGGATGCTTCGTAGGCCAGCGCGCTGGCGGTGATGTCGTTGAGGTAGCCCTTGTCCTGTGCGACGAAGCGTTCGTAATAGGAGAGCGCGGCGGTGTTGTTGCCGCGCCGCTTCTCGACCTGGTAGAGCACCTCGTAGGCTTCCTTCAGCCATTCGCTGATATCGTCCGGGCTGCCCATGGTCACGGCGGCGAGGGCGGCCTTGCGGGCATTGTTGTCGTCGCCGAGCCTGGCATAGGCCTGCGCACGCTGCACCTCGGCGGAAAGCGCATGCGGGTAGTAATGAGTAAGCCGGATGCTGGGACCGATGCGATCGAGCAGGGCCATGGCCTTGCTTGGCATGTTCTCGTCCAGATACAGACTGCTCTGCACCAGCCACATGGCGTTGGCGAACACCGGTTGCTTGACCGCCACGCAGGTGTCGATGGCCTGCTGCAGTTGCGGGCTGGCGGGCGCGAGGCGCTTGGCGTTGTAGAGCGCCGCCACCTGCAGCGAAAGCGGACGGCACAGGGTTTCGCCAGCCGGAATGACGTCTTCCATCATCTTGGCGTACTGGATGGCCAGATCGGTCTGCCCGGCCAGATTCAGCATTTGCGATAGATTGGTCAGCAGCAGAAACCGCGCTTCCGGATCGCTGACATGCGGCAGGTCCGCGGTGAGGCGATTGGCCAGCGCGTAGGCTTCTTCATAGCGCCGATTGGCGCCGAGGTTGCTCAGCAGCAGGGCCGACGCCTTCGAGGCCAGGATCTTGTCGTCGGAATGATCGATGACATTGCGCAGCTGGGCTTCGGACTTGCTGTAGTCGCCCTCGAACATGGTTTCCCATGCGTCCAGATAGCGCAGGCGCCATTGCTCGCTTGAGGTCAGTTCGCCGGCATCGCGATGAATATGCTCCAGCATCTGCACGAACTGCGGATGATCCGTGGTGCGCAGGTGCTCGGCCTGGTCGAGGAATTTCGAGGCATCCGAGATCGTGACCGCGGCATGCCCGGGCTGCCAAAACACGCAGCAAGCCAAGCCCGCCCAGGCGAGCCATGGCTGCATATGCTTCCACAACCAGGACATGTCGGCCTTGCCAGCCGAAGCTCGGTGGTCAGTCTGAGCGGCGTGCCGAAGCGGACGACTGTTCCTCTTGCTCCTCCTGCTCCTCGTCGTCCTCGTGGCCGGGAGCCTGGGTGATTTGAGGCGCCTGATTGGGCTTGGCTCCCAGTTCGACCGAGAGAGGCGCACGGTCGCCGGAGGTCGCTGCCGCGGTCAGGGCCGGCGAAGCCTGCGCCTGTTCGAGCACGCGGCTCAGCTCGTCGGCCGAAGCGTGACGCAGCGAAGCGTCGCGGCCGATGGCCTCCAGCAAATCGATGGTGTCTTGCATGTAGTTCCCCTGTCCCATTGTTGGTCATGCAGTGGTCTGAAGGGCCTAGACCGCTGCTTTGCCAGGCAATCGCCGCCGCCATGTCATGGCGGGCGACCACTGCCCTCGTTGACCCCCTGGATCGCGCAGCCCGCTGCCGAGAATCATCCTTTCCTCGTAGCGCAACCACGTCAAAAGCGCCGCTTTGGCGACTTTCCCCCTATACAACGGTACCCGTCTTCTCCAACTTGTCCAGTGCCTCCAGGCGTGCCCGGATGGCCTCATTGGGTCTCAGGGCCACGGCCGGAGGCAGCACCACGGTGTCTTCGGCAGTCAATGGCACATGAGGCAAATCGCGCAGGGCAATGCGGCGAACACGCGGCCGCTCGATCGGCAGCGTCGCCGCGCGATAGAGGATGATTTCGTGCTCGGCGGGATAATCCCGGCTTAGCAGGTCCAGCAATACTTGTCGGTATGGAGCGCCGGTCGCGAAGCGCGCCAAGGAACGATCACCGACCAGGGCCACCTGCCACAGCACCAGATAAGCGCTGGGATCGAGGCGCCGCTCGTAGAACAGCAGCTGGCTGGCCTCGAAATGCTGACAGCCGAAGCGGCCCGGATCGATGCCCAGGTCGGCGTAGAGGCAGTCCTCGGCGGAAACGCCCGGTTCCATGTGCGCCTCGTAGCCCTCGGCGCGAGCCACTTCGATGACCTTGTGCGGCGACCAGGCGAACACACCGGGATGGCCGTAGAACACGCCGCAGACCCGCTTGCCGGCGCGCACCTCGGCCATCATCAGGTCGACCCATTGCCGATAAGTCTTCAGGCGCGACTTGCCCTCCCGGTAATAGGGCTGAAGGCTGCGCACGTCCGGATGCATGCGCTGCAGCCACATTTCCACGATGCCGTCGGACAGCCCCGCAAACACCACGTCGGCTTGCTCGATATGGCTGCGCGCCAGCGGCGTCAAATGGGAACCGAGGGTCATGCCCATGCCGACGCAAGCCAGGCTGCCGCGCCGGGGACCGTTCGATGATGGCTGCGAGGAGGTCATCGTCCGATGGTAGGGCAATTCCCGGCTCGGGAGCAGGCTTGCAGGGCGCCAGCCCTACGCAGGAGAGCAGCCCGATGCCGAGATTCGGTGACCCGGCGTTTGGCGGTCAGCCCGACCAGCGCAGCAACAGTCGATCGAGCGCAGAGAAATCTTTCACGGGGCTCGACCTGGCCAGGCGCGGCCCGACCTGCAGAAAGTGCTCGATCTGCCGCGACATCCACTGCCTCAGCGCTTCGTCCAGCGGCATGGTGTCGCCCTCGCTGGCTGTGGCCTTGCGCGTTTCGAGCGCAACGATCCAGGCGCGCTCGTCGGCGCTCACCCACTCCGTTTCCAACAATCGACTGAACATCGTCGGCGGCTGGGTCAGGGTGTGCTCCACCCAGCGGCAAGCCAGGATCGGGCGCAAGAAATAGAACACTTTCTTCAGACGCACCTGGTCGCCGCTCAGATGATCGCCGTAGGTCGAGCGGGCGATGCCGAGGTAATGATGCAGCGCGCGCGCCGGCTCGAAGCACGAGCCGATCGCGGAGCGGATGTCGCGCGCGAAGTCGTCGACGGCGCGATAGACGATCGGCGAATCGAACCATTCGTTGAAGGCGAGATTGCACTTCGACAGCAGGCGCAGCGATTTGCGCAGATCCCAACCGCTCACGTCGAGGTCGCCGGGCAGCATCTGCTCGATCACGTCGCGCGGCTCGAAGAGTTTCAGATACCACTCCCGCGGATGTGCGTACACGAAGCGCACGTCGTAGTCGCTGTCCGGCGAAGCGAAGCCCCAGGCGCGGCTGCCGGACTCTGCGGCATACAGCACGCGCACGCCGTGGCTGCGCTCGATGGCGTCAAGCGCGTCGTGGATCGCCTGGTTCATGGACAGCGCAACTCCCAGTGCCGGGTTAGTTCATGCAGCAAGGCATCGGCGGCCTCGAGATCGATGTGCGCCGGCAGATGGCTCTCGTCGAGATGCCTGGCGCAGCGATCGGCAATGGTGTGCGCCATCGCGATCAGCTCATCGTAGCCGAAGCGCCCTTGGCGTATGTCGAGCAAGAGGCTGCGTTGTTCGCCCTCGAAGCGCACGATGGGCCGGCCATGCTCAAGGATGGATTCACCCGAGAGCAGCAGGCGCATGGTATGCATCAAGTTCTTCGCGTCGTAGTCCAGCTCGCCGGCCTCTTGCTGGCGCCAGCGTGCTTCGTTGCGTTCGCGTCGCCAGGTCCAATAGTTCTGATGGTCGACCATGGCCTGCTTCCACGACTGCTCGTGATAGAACAGCAACCCGGCGAAGCGAGGCGCCTCGTCTTCGATCGGAATGGGTTCGCAAACCAGCATGCCGTCGCGGAATACGCCGCGGGCGTGGTCGCCGTAGCGATAGAGCCGATAGCCATCGCGCGCATGCTCCAGTCGCGCGGCATGGAATGCCTGCAGATCCCAGCCCAATGCGCGCAGCGGCAGCGGACGGCATGGAGGCGCGTCACCGCCGGCCAGCCGCTCTCTCGGTATGACGTGGCAATAGTCTTCCTTGGCCGGCGGCTGCTCGGGCTGCGGCTGGTTGATCCACTTGTTCTGCCCGCGCGCCTTCTTGACCTGGCCCAAGGCGTAGCCGATATGGTTTTGCACGCACTGCCTGGAAACGAACAGTTCGCGCCTGGCCAGCAGCAAGTCCATCTCGGGACTGCTGCTGCACACGCAATCCGCCGGCATATAGAGCAGCTCGAGCATGTTGGGGTTGGCCGCGGTCAGCAACTCCAGCACGCGGCGCAGGCTGTAGTAGACGATGTCGTTGCGCGCGTCGGCGAGCTGTGCGGCCGGAGCATCCAGGCCGAGATAAGTGGCCGAGGGCAACGCATAGATGCCGCGCAGATCGCGATCGCTTTCCGGCGTCGCCGTGCCATAGGCATGACTGCCGCCGACGCATTCGAACAGCAAAGCCGGGTCGCTGTGATCGAGCAGAGTGTCGAGAGCGGGCATGCGCGGATCTTCCATGATCCGGCGAAGCCGGATCGTCGTGCGGAAATTCAGGATTCCGCCGAGCCTAGCACCAACTCCCAGCTCAGGCCGAAGCGCGCCAGGTACTTGCGCAGACGATCGGCAGCATTGGTGCTGGTGCGCCGGTTGCGCGAGGCTGCGAACAGCTGGCGACCGGCCTCGGAAAGGCTGCGGCAACGCCGGCACAGGCGCACCACTTCGCGCAGCGGCTGAAGCTGGAAGTGTCGTGTTCGCCGCGTTCAGCGAACGCGATATATCTGTTGAGTGCGCCGCCACGCCGCCCTGATCGAGAAATTCCTGCCGGTGTAGATCGACTTCGAGCAACAGCGGTCGGACTATTCGCAGGTCAGCGTGAGCAGCTGAGGCTCAGCCCTGCGTGGCCAGCCAGCGCTCCAGTTCATCCAGCTTCGGCATGCCGCCTTGCGCGCCGAGCCGGGTGACCGACAGCGCGGCAGTGGCGCAGGCCTTGCGCACCGCGACGGCAAGGCCTTCGTGCAGGAAGACGGCGAGCGCGGCATTGAAGGTGTCGCCTGCGCCGGTGCTGTCGACCACCTCGACCTTGAAGCCCGGCTGGTGCAGCGGCTCGGCATCGTCGCGGTCGCGGTACCACGCGCCTTCGGCGCCGCGGGTCAACACCAGCGGGCAGGGCGCACGGCGCATCAGGGCACGAAAATCCTGCGCGTCTGCGCCCTGCTCTTCGCCTAGCAGGATGGCCAGCTCGTGCTGGTTCGGCGTGACATAGCGGGCCAGCTGCAGCCATGCCAGCGGCAGCTGTCGTGCCGGCGCGGGATTGAGGATCACCGGCACGCCGAGCTGCTGGCCGAGGCGCAGCGTCGCCTCGACCGACGCCGGCGGAATTTCCATCTGCACCAGCACGGCGTCGGCATGGCGCATGGTTTCCGCGGCGGCTTCGACATCGGCCGGCGTGACGCAGGCATTCGCGCCAGGCACCACGATGATCTGGTTTTCGCCGCCGGCGACGGTGATCGAAGCGGTGCCGCTGCCCATTTCGGCGATGCGGCGCACATGCGTCAGGTCCACGCCTTCGCGGCCCAGGCCCTCGTGCAACTGGTCGCCGAAGGCATCGTCGCCGAGCGCGCCGACCAGGCTGACCTTGGCGCCGAGGCGGGCCGCGGCCACGGCCTGGTTGGCGCCTTTGCCGCCATGCACGGTGAGAAAGCGCTCGCCGAGCAGGGTCTCACCCGGACCGGCGAAGCGCGGCGCCAGGGTGACCAGGTCCATGTTGATGCTGCCGACCACGACGACATGGCTCATGCGATTTCCGTAGGCTTCGCGGTAAACCGACGAGCATACGTGAAGGCGCGTTGCTGCGCTGGCGGCAACGCAGCAGGCTCATGTGGATCGGGTTGTCGTCCGCAAAGTCCACCTGCATGCACCGAGTCGAAGATCGCTACGCGCGATCCATGTGACGCGGTCGTTTGAGATGCAGGGAGCCGACGCGGCTCGACTCCCTGCAGCGATCGGCAAAAACTCAGCTGCCGGAGCCGGAGCCGGCGTTGGGCGTCGCATGCTGCTCCATGCGCCGCTGCATCGCCTTCTCGCGCCATTGCTGATACTGCTGGCGCTGGGTGTCGGTGAGCACGGCCTGCAGCTGGCTGTCGGCATCCTGCATGATCGACAGCAGCTTGGCGCGGCGATCCGCGCCCTTCAGGCTGCTGTCGCTGCGCACGGCTTCCGCCTGCTGCTGGCGGCTCTGCAGGATCGGCTGGATCTTCGCGACCTGGTCCGGGCTCAGCTGCAGCCGCTTGGTCAGGCGGTCCAGCTGCTGTTGCGGATCGGCAGCGCCGTGATGCGCCCCGGCGGCCGGCGAGTTGTTCGGCGCATCCTGGGCAAGGGCGGCACCGCAGGCCAGGCTGGCGGCCAGCGCAAGCGCGGCGAGACGAAGAACGGTTTTCATGCATGGCTCCGGAAAGAGTGATGTCTTCAGGCAAACGCGGCCTGTCGCACCGGCGTTGACCTCGGCCGATGGCTTGAAAGCGAGCGCATTGCCCTGATGCCTGAGGATCGTGAACAGGCGCTAAGATTCCCCAGCTGGAGGCGACCCATGATCGAGCTGTATTACTGGCCGACGCCGAATGGCCACAAGATCACCCTGTTCCTCGAAGAAGCCGGCTTGCCGTATGTGGTGAAGCCGGTGGACATCGCGCGCGGCGAGCAGTTCGAGCCGGCCTTCCTGGCGATCTCGCCGAACAACCGCATGCCGGCGATCGTCGATACTGCGCCGGCCGACGGCGGCGCGCCGCTGAGCGTGTTCGAGTCCGGCGCGATCCTCGAATACCTGGCCGACAAGAGCGGCCAGTTCCTGCCGCGCGATCCGCGCGGGCGCAGCGAGACGCTGCAATGGCTGTACTGGCAGGTCGGTGGGCTGGGGCCGATGCTGGGCCAGAATCATCATTTCAAGCGCTACGCGCCGGAACCGATTCCGTACGCCATCGAGCGCTACGTCAACGAGACGCGGCGCCTGTATGGCGTGCTGGATCGCCGGCTGCAGGGTCGCGCTTTCATCGCCGGCGAACACTACGGCATCGCCGACATGGCGGCCTATCCCTGGACCGTGCCGCACGAGGCGCAAGGCATCGAACTCGCCGATTTCCCCGAAGTCCGCCGCTGGTTCGAGGCCATCGCCGCGCGACCCGCGACGCAGCGCGCCTATGCGGTGGGCGAGGCGCTGAAGAGCCGGCAAGTGGACATCCGCAGCGATGAGGCCGCGCGCCGCATCCTGTTCGGCCAGAAGTGAGGCTCAGTCGGCGAAGTTGCTGCGCAGCAGCTCTTCCACCTCGCCGCCGCGCCCGGCCAGCACTGCCTTGGCCGAATACAGCGCGGTGTGCAGCACCTGGCCGACTTCGATTTTCGGCGGCATCACCAGTTCGTAGCGATTGACCCGGACGTCGAGCAGGGCCGGGCCGGGCTGGGCGAGGAAATCCTTGATGGCCGCTTCCAGCTGGTCGGCGCGTTCCACCCGGCGGCCGTGGAAGCCGATCGCCTCGGCCAGCCTGGCGAAGTCCGGATTCTTCAGGTCGGTGTAGGTGTCGAGCAGGCCTTCCACTTTCTGCTCCATCTCGACGAAGCCGAGCGAGCCGTTGTTGTAGACCACCACCTTGAGCGCGATGTCTTCCTGGATCGCGGTGAGCAGGTCGCCCAGCAGCATGGCAATGCCGCCATCGCCACTGAGCGAAATCACCTGCCGCCCGGGCAGCGCCTTCTTGATGCCCAGCGCTTCCGGCATCGCATTCGCCATGGTGCCGTGGACCAGGCTGCTCAGCGTGCGCCGCCTGCCGTTGCTGTGGATGTGCCGCAGCATCCACACCATCGGGCTGCCGCCGTCGGCGGTGAAGATGGCATCGTCGGCCGCATGCAGATCGAGCAGGTGGGTCAGGTACTGCGGATGGATTAAGCCGTCGGCGCCGGGCTGTTCCTGCCGGGCCAAGGTTTCCAGGGTGTCCTGCCGGTGCTTCAGGCTGTTGCGCAGGAAGGCATGTTCCTCGCGCGGCTGCAGGCGCGGCAGCAGGGCTTCGAGGGTGGGCTTGATGTCGCCGACCACACCGAGGTCCACCGGATGGCGACGGCCGAGGTGGGTGGCCTCGCGGTCGATCTGGATGAGCTTGGCCTCGCCCGGATAGAACTGGCTCCAGGCGAAGTCGGCGCCGAGCAGCAGCAAGGTGTCGCTGGCGTCGATCGCGCGGAAGCCGGACTCCACTCCGAGAATGCCGGTCATGCCCATGTTGTAGGGATTGTCCGGCTCGATGAAATCCTTGGCGCGCGAGGTGTGCGCCACCGGTGCCTGCAGCCGCTCGGCCAGCGCGATCACTTCCTTCTGCGCGCCCTCGCAGCCCGAGCCGCAGTACAGCGTGACGCGCCTGCCGGTGTTGAGGAGCGCCGCGACCGCATCGAGTTCGTCATCGGAAGGCCGCAGCAGCGGCTGCGGATGGTGCGGCCGGAACGGCGCGCCCTCCTCCACCTCGGCGGCGCTGATGTCGCCCGGCACGATGATCACCGCGACGCCGCGCTTGTTCAGCGCAGCCTGGGCGGCCAGCGCGGTGACCCGTCGCGCCTGTGCCGGCGTGTGCACGTAGGCGCAGAAATGGCTGCAGGTCTGGTAGATCGGTTTCAGGTCCACTTCCTGTGGGAAGTCCATGCCCATCTCGCTGGTCGCGACCTGGGTGGCGATCAGCACCACCGGCGCGCGATTGCGATGCGCCTCGAACAGGCCGTTGACGAAGTGCAGGCTGCCCGGGCCGCAGGTGCCGGCGCAGGCGGTGAGCCGGCCGGTGATCAGCGCCTCGCCGCCGGCGGCCATCGCGCCGGCTTCCTCGTGGCGCATGTGCACCCAGGCGATGTCGCTGCGGCGGATCGCATCGGTGATGTGGTTGAGGGTGTCGCCGACGATGCCGTAGCAGCGCTGCACTCCGGCCTCTTCCAGCGTCTCGATGATGATGTCGGCGACTTTCTTCTTGGCCATGGCGGTCTCCTGATGCCGGGCCGGATACCGGCAAGGCAAAGACCCCATTGAAGGCGCCCGCGCGAAAATTTCAGGTGAATGCGGCGCCAGATGCACGAAGCCGGGCAGGGCCCGGCTTCGCAAGCTGCCTCAGTGGGCGTGGCCGACGCCCGAATCGCCCTGCTCCAGCGGCGGCGGCGCACCCGCCACGGCGAGCAGCGCCTGCGCGTAGCCGTCGTCGAGACTGATCGTGGAGACTTCGTCCCAGGCGAAGTACGAGGCCTCGCGCAGCCACTCCGCGTCGGGGCTGATCTCCTGCATGTAGAAGCCGTCGTCCTCGGTGCTGACCAGCCGGCCGATGTAGCAGACCTCGGCCTCCTCCTCGCTGTCCACGTGCACACCGATCACCGGCGACTGCTGGCCGGCCGCCTGCACCGCCTCGCGGATCCCGTCCAGCGGGAAGCCCGGCGGCGGGTTGGGCTGCAGTCCCTTCAGGGCCAGCGCCTTTTCCATGAAAGAGTGATGCTTGTCGGGCACTTCCAGTTCGGTGATGTCGCGATGGCGCATCACGTACATGCCGTCGTAGGTGATGCTGTCGCCGACCACCCACAGCAGGAAGAACTCGCGGCCCACGCCGCCCACGTAGCCGCAAAAGCTGCCGTGCTCGAGCTCGCCCCGCCACAACCGGATCAGCTGACCCTGCTGCTGCGCCTCGCGCAGCGAAGCGCGTTGACCGGTGGTTTTGAGTTCAATGACCTTGCCCATGGCGCGAATTTTAACAGACCCGGTAGGTAGCCATGTTCAGGCGATGTAACCGCCGCGGATGGCTGGCTTGATGGACTCCCGCCAGGCATGCAAGTTCCTGGCGGGAAAGCTTATTTCCGTCCCGGGTCGCCGTCACCCGGGGCTTAGAGGATATAGCGGCTGAGATCCTGGTTCTGGATCAGGCTGCCCAGGTTTTTCTCCACCTGTTCGGCGTCGATAAGGTATTTTTCGCCGGACTTGTCCGCCGCTTCGTAGGAAATCCTTTCCAGCAGGCGTTCCATCACCGTGTGCAGCCGGCGCGCACCGATGTTCTCGGTGAGTTCGTTCACCTGGAAGGCCACCTCGGCCAGGCGGTCGACGCCCGACTCGGTGAATTCCAGCGCCACTCCCTCGGTGCCGAGCAAGGCCACGTACTGCTTGGTGAGCGCGTTGTGCGGCTCGCGCAGGATGCGCTTGAAGTCGTCCACCGACAGTGCGGACAGCTCCACCCGGATCGGCAGGCGGCCCTGCAGCTCGGGAATCAGGTCCGAGGGCTTGGCCAGCGAGAAGGCGCCCGAAGCGATGAACAGCATGTGGTCGGTCTTCAGCGGGCCGTACTTGGTGGAGACGGTGGAGCCTTCCACCAGCGGCAGCAGATCGCGCTGCACGCCTTCGCGGCTGACCCCGGCGCCGCCCCATTCCGAGCGCTGCGCCACCTTGTCGATCTCGTCGATGAAGACGATGCCGTTCTGCTCGGCGGCCTCCACCGCCTGCGCGCGGATCTCGTCGTCGTTGAGCAGCTTGCCGGCCTCTTCGTCGATCAGCAGCGGCCGCGCCAGCTTGATCGCCAGCTTGCGCTTCTGCGTCTTGGCGCCGCCCATGTTCTGGAACATCTGGCGCAGCTGCGCGCCCATTTCCTCCATGCCCGGCGGCGACATGATTTCCACGCCTACGTTCATGGCGAAGTCCAGCTCGATCTCGCGCTCGTCCAGAGTGCCCTCGCGCAGCTGCTTGCGCAGCTTCTGGCGAGTCTCGCCGTCGCTGGCCGGCGGCGGCGCGTCGTGGCTCCAGTCGGTCGGGGTCTGTCGGCGCGGCAGCAAGGCGTCGAGGATGCGGTCTTCGGCGCGATCTTCGGCCTGCGTACGCACGCGCTTCATGGCCAGCTCGCGGGTCAGCTTATAGGCCACGTCAGCGAGATCGCGCACGATCGACTCGACATCCTTGCCGACATAGCCCACCTCGGTGAACTTGGTCGCCTCCACCTTCACGAACGGCGCATTGGCCAGCGTGGCCAGGCGCCGCGCGATCTCGGTCTTGCCCACGCCGGTGGGGCCGATCATCAGGATGTTCTTCGGCGTGATCTCGTTGCGCATGCTCGGCTCCAGCTGCATGCGCCGCCAGCGGCTGCGCAACGCCACCGCCACGGCGCGCTTGGCGTCGTGCTGGCCGATGATGTAGCGATCGAGTTCGTTGACGATTTCGCGGGGGGTCAGTTCGGACATGGTTCACCGGAAGAATGGGGACGCGCCGGCGCGGCGCGGGGAAGGCCGGGCGCTAGGCGCCGATCACAGCACTTCGATGCTGGTGTTGTGGTTGGTGTAGATGCAGATGTCGCCGGCGATCTTCAATGCCTTCGCGACGATCGTCTGCGCATCCAGCTCGGTGTTTTCCATCAGCGCCAGCGCGGCGGACTGCGCATACGGGCCGCCCGAGCCGATCGCGATCAGGCCGTGTTCCGGCTCCAGCACGTCGCCGTTGCCGGAGATCAGCAGCGAAGCCTCTTTGTCGGCCACCGCCAGCATCGCCTCGAGCCGGCCCAGGCGGCGATCGGTGCGCCACTCCTTGGCCATCTCCACTGCGGCGCGGGTGAGGTTGCCGCCGTGCTTGTCCAGCTTCTGCTCGAACAGTTCGAACAAGGTGAAGGCGTCGGCGGTCGCGCCGGCGAAGCCGGCCAGCACGTCGCCTTTGCCCAGGCGGCGGATCTTGCGGGCGTTGGCCTTCATCACCGTATTGCCGAGGGTGACCTGGCCGTCGCCGCCGATCACGACCTGGCCGTGGCGGCGGACGCTGACGATGGTGGTGGCGTGAAAAGATTCCATGAGGGCTCCACTGAAGGATGCGAATGGCCCACAGGTGGGGCCGCCGCGAAAGGAATCCAAGGCATCGCGCCGGCAGACCGGCTCAACGGCGCTGCCACAGCAGCACCAGCAGCGCGGCCGCTGCGCACCACACCAGCAGGGCACAGGTCAGCGCCGGCAGCAGGCGCATGCGGTCGACCAGCCAGTACAGCGCGGCCAGGTAGGCCAGGTACGGCAAGGTAGCCCACATGCCGAACACGATGGTGGTCTTCAGCGCCGCGCTGCCGCGCTCGCTGCCCACGATGTAGTGGGCCATCAGGGCGAAGGTGGGAAACAGCGGCAGCAGGCCGGCGATGTAGTAGTTGCGGGTGCGTGCCAGCAGGCCGATCAGCAGCACCATCAGCGCGCCGATCAGCGACTTGAGCAACAGGTTCATGCGCGTCAGCTCTGTCGTCGGTTCATTTGCGCTTGGCGCGCGGATGCGCCGCGTCGTACACCCGGGCCAGGTGCTGGAAGTCCAGGTGCGTGTAGATCTGGGTGGTGGCGATGTCGGCATGGCCGAGCAGCTCCTGCACTGCGCGCAGGTCGCCCGAGGATTCCAGCATGTGGCTGGCGAAGGTGTGCCGCAGCAAGTGCGGATGCACGCGCTTGGCGAAGCCCTGGGCCAGCGCCAGCGTCTTCATGCGCAGCTGCACCGTGCGCGGGCTGATCGGCGCACCGCCGCGCCCACGGAACACCGGACCGTCGACCGGTTCGCCCAGCGAGGTGCGCAGGCCGCGCAGCGCCTCGACCGCCAGGCGGCCGACCGGCAGCACGCGCGTCTTGTTGCCCTTGCCGAGCACGCGCACCTCGCCGTGCTCGAGATCGAGGTCCGGCCAGCGCAGGCCGACCAGCTCGGACAGGCGCAGCCCGGAGGAATAGAACAGCTCCAGCATGGCGCGATCGCGCGGGCCCAGCGTGCCCTCGCCGCCGCCTTCGACCAACGCGGCGGCCTCGTCGACGTCGAGCACCTGCGGCAGCTTGCGGTGCACCTTGGGGCCGCGCACGCCGGCCACCGGGTCGTGCGCCAGCTGGCCTTCGCGCGCGAGCTGGCGGAACAGGCTGCGGCAAGACGAGAGCAGGCGCTGCAGACTCTTCGGCGACAACCCGGCGCGATGCTCGGTCGCGATAAAGCTGCGCATGCGATGCGCATCGAGCGCGGCGAAGCCGTCGACGTGCTGCTGTTCCATCCAGGCCAGCAATTTGTCGAGATCGCGCCGATAGCCGCTCACGGTATGCGGCGAGGCGCGGCGTTCGCTGGCCAGCCGCAGCAGCCACGCCTCCACCTGGTCGCGCGGCGACATGCTTGCGCTCAGGCGGCGCCGCGCGCGCGTTCCAGCGCCGCGGTCACGGTGGCGCCGATCATCTTCAGGAACACCGTGCCCATGCCGGGCTGGAAGTGGTCGGGGTCGGCGCTGCCAATCGCCAGGATGCCGAGCTGGCCCAGCGGGATCGCCGCGGCCGAACGAATGCCGCTGGCCTGCGCGCCGAACAGCTTGTGCAGGCGCTCGGCGGAAAGCCGGCCGGACACCGGTTCGCCGTGCTGCAGGAAATCGGCGAATTCCGGCACCGCCTGCGGGCCGGGCATCTGCAGCAGCCATTCGGCCGACGGCAGGCCTGCATGCTCGCCGAACAGCGCGAAGCGTACCTGCTCGCTGCGGAAATCCTCGCGCAGCCGCGCCACCACGGTGCTTGCGACGGCCTCGACGCTGCCGGCCCGCACCAGCGCCACGCCGAGGCCGTGCACGCGCTCCATCAGCCGTTCGTTCTCGGCGGCGATGTCGACCAGTTCGGCGAGTCGGCGTTCCAGTTCGGCGTTCTTCTCGCGCAGATGCTGCAGTTGGTAGGTGGCCAGCGAGGCCACCGGCCCCTGCTCGCGCGCCACGGTCAGCTGCACGGCCAGGTCGGGATAGTCGTTGAGGAAGGCCGGGTGCCGGCGCAGATACGCCGCTACATCCTTGGCATCCAGGCTTTCGGCGAGCAGGGGATCGGTCATGCGGGGTACCTCGAAGCGGGGGACAGGGATCGCGTGGCGCCCTGCCCGAGTGTGCGATGGAGCGGCGCGCGCTTCAATCCGTGCCGGTCCATGCGCCCTCGAAGGCGAAGGCCGCCGGCCCGGTCATCCACAGCGTATGGCCGGCGCCCGGCCAGTCGATCTGCAGCTCGCCGCCGGGCAGTTCCACCCGCACCTGTTCGTCGACCAGGCCACGGCCGCGCAGGGTCGCCACGGCCGCGCAGGCGCCGGTGCCGCAGGCCAGGGTCCAGCCGGCGCCGCGCTCGTGCACGCGCAGGCGCAGACGGCCGCGATCGATCGCCTGTACGAAGCCGGCGTTGACGCCGTGGGCGAAGCGCGGGCTGGCGGTGAGCGCCGGCCCCCAGTTCGCCAGCCGCGGATCGTCCAGCCGCTCGACCGTGACCACCGCGTGCGGGTTGCCCATCGAGACCACCTCGAATGCGAGCGGCTCGCCGGCATCGATCACCAGTTCGGCGGGACCGTCATCGAAGTGCGAGGCGGCCGGTGCGAAATCCGGCTCGCCCATGTCCACCGCCACGCGATCGGCGGCGAGCAGGCGCACCGCCACCGGCCCGGAAGGGCTTTCGATGCGCACCGTTTCGTCCAGCGCCAGCGCGCCGGCACGATGCAGCCAGGCGGCCACGCAGCGCACGCCGTTGCCGCACTGGCCCGAGGGCGAACCGTCGGCGTTCCAGATGCCGTAGTAGAACGCGCTGGCCGGATCGCGCGACGGCTCCACCGTCAGCAGCTGGTCGAAGCCGACGCCGGTGTGGCGATCGCCTAACGCGCGGATTTGCGAGGCATCCAGCGTGAACGCGGCGTGCCGGCAGTCGAGCACGACGAAGTCGTTGCCGATGCCGTGCATCTTGCTGAAGCGCAGGACGGGTCGCGGCGCGCTCATGCGGCGGAATGGATCAATGCTGCTGAGCGGGCGCGGCGGCCGTGGCGGCGGGTGCCGGCGCCGGCTTGGGCTTGGCGGGCGCCGCCGGCTTGGCGGGCGGCGTGGGCGGCGGCATGTACAGCGGGCCCTTGTTGCCGCAGCCGGCGAGCAAGAGCGTGGCGAGGCCGCACGACAGCCACAGGATCGGTTGGCGCATGAGCAGAATTCCTGGAAAGCCGCCGCCAGTATAGCGAGCCACTTCGCCGCGCCGGCGATTTGCGGAATCGTGCTGTTCCGCGCAGTGCCGGCGACATCCTCGCGCTGCCGTATGGCATACACTCCATGCCGCTCTCCCGCATGGCGCCGCTTCGGTGCGCGGGCCCACCTGGCACAGGCCGATACTTCTCATGGACTGGACCGCGCTGCTGCGTCTGCCGATGACCCTGATGTTCGTGCTGGCGGTGATCGGCCTGTTCTTCACCCTGGTCCAACTGCTCGCGCTGCGTCAGCGCCTGAGCGATGGCCGCCGCCTGGCGGCCGGTGGGCGCGCCCTGCTGTTCCTGCTCGGCTTCGGTCTCACCCTGCTGCTGCTCGGCGGCGGCGTTGCGCTGCGCGGCTACCGCCTGCTGGGCGAAGAGCAGCAGCTGGTGCAGATCGATGCGCGCATCCTGTCGCCGCAGCGCTGGGCGCTTACCCTGCGCTGGCCCGACGGCACCACCCGCGAGGTGCAAGTGGCCGGCGACGACTGGCGCATCGAGGCGGTGGTGCTGAAGTGGAAGCAGCCCGCGCTGCTGGCCGGGCTGCCGCCGCTGTACCGGCTCGACCGCCTGTCCGGCCGCTATGACGATGTGACGCAGGAAGCGCAGGCGCCGCGCACGGTGATCGACCTCGGCGAGGCCGGCCGCTACGACCTGCTCAATCTGAGTCGTGCCTATCCGCAATGGCTGCCGGGCATCGACACGCTGTACGGCAGCGGCGCCTTCCTGCCGCTGGTCGACCAGGGCCACTACACGCTGAGCCTGATGAACACCGGTGCCCTGGTGGCGCGCCCCGACGAGGCCACCCAGCAGAAGATCGGCCAGCCGCTGGGCGGCTGAAGCGGCTCACCCCATTCATTTCATTCCGTTTGCGGCTTGGGTCATCGCGAGCCGGCGTCGGTGCGTTACCGGCCAGGTCGCCGCGCCGCGGCGGCAGGGGAACCCATTCATCCATCGACCGAGGAGTACAGCTTATGAAGCGCATCACGCGTGCCGCCCTGAGCGCGGCCCTGGGCCTGGCGGCGAGCGCCGCCTTCGCCGCCCCGCCGGCGCAGGACATCAGCGCCAAGCGGCATCCCAACCTGGCAGCCGCGCAGCACCTGACCGACAAGGCCTTCCAGAAGATCAGCGATGCGCAGCGCGCCAACGAGTGGGACATGGACGGCCACGCGGCGAAGGCCAAAGAATTGCTGGATCAGGCCAACAACGAGCTGAAGCAGGCGGCCGAAGTCGCCAACCACAAGTAAGGCCAGCACAAGTAAGGCCAGGCCTCAGCGGTCCGGCCGAGGGCAGCCGGCCGGATCGCCGTTTCAGCGCGACGCGGTGATCTGTTTCAGCGCGGCGTCGCTCGGCGCTGGCAGGCTCGGCGCCGCCGATCGGTCGGCGCCGTAGCCGCCGCCGAGCGCATCGATCAGGCGGATCGACAGGTCGGCGCGCTGGCTCACCAGCGCCGCCAGGCGCTGATCGGCAAGCAGCAGTTGCTGGCGACTTATCAGCGCGGTCAGCGGACTGCTGAGCCCGGCCTTGTAGGCCACGATGGCGTCGTCCCAGGCCTTCTGGGCGTCGTCGTGGGCGCGCTGCTCCAGCACGATCTGCTCGCGCACCGAGCCGATCGCCGAGACCTGGTCGGAAACCTCGTTCAAGTCCTGCACCAACAAGGTGTTGTAGCGCGCCACCGCGGCGTCGTAGCCGGCGTCGGCCGCGGCCAGGTTGGCGCGCAGCCGGCCGCCTTCGAAGATCGGCAGGCTCAGCGCCGGCGCGATGCTGTAGGTGCGCGCGGGCAACTGGAATACGTTGGTGCGGTCGCCGGTGGCGATGAAGCCGGCCATCGCGCCGATGCTCAGGTCGGGCAGGAAGGCGGTCTTCGCCGCCTTGATGTCCTTGCCGGCGGCCTCGACCTGCCAGCGCGCGGCGACCAGATCGGCGCGGCGCCCGATCAGGTCCACCGGCAGTTTCTCCGGCAACACCACCGCACCCGGATCGAACAGCTGCGGCCGGGTGATCGCCAGGCCGCGGTCGGGCCCCTGGCCGAGCAGGATCGACAGGCTGCTGCGCGCGGCGTCGATGGCGCGGTCGGCCTCCACCTTCTGCTGCGCGGCGCTGGCCACCTGATAGTCGGCCTGATGCAGCTGCTGCGAATTGCCGAGCCCGCCGCCGACCAGCTTGCGGGTGATCCCCAGGGCCTTGTCGGCGCGCTGCTGTTCGGCGATGGCCACGTCCTGCAGGGCGAAGGCGTAGCCCAGCCGCACGTAGGCGCGGGCCACGTTCACCGACAGCTGGATGCGTGCGGCATGGGCGTCGATCTCGGCCGCGCGGCTGCGCCCCAGCGCGGCTTCCCAGGCGTCGCGCTTGCCGCCCCACAGGTCCAGGTCCCAGGAGAAGTCGGCGGTGATCACCTTGCGCCAGGCGAACGAGCCCAGCGCCGCCTCGGGGTAGACCGGGTCCTTGCTGGACAGCCGTGCGCCGGCGGCGGTGGCGTCCAGGCCGATCTGCGGCTCGCGGTCCGCGTGCACGCTGTCGGCACGCGCCTGCGCCAGCTTGGCGCGGGACTCGGCCTCGGCCAGGCTGGGATTGTTCTTCAGCGCTTCGTCGATCAGCGCGCTCAGCTGCGCATCGCCCAGGCCGGTCCACCAGTCCTGCGCCGGCCAGGCGGTGGGGCTGAGCGTCACGCCGGCCAGGCTCTGCTCGCTGCGCAGGCTCTGCGGATCGGTCGGTGTGCCGGTGGGATGCAGGCCGTGGTTGCCGGCGCAGGCGGCAAGGGCCAGGCAGAGCGCGAGGGCGGCGGGAAGCAAAGGGCGCATGCGATGTCGACTCGGGTCAGAAGTGGTGCGGACGGAGAGCCGTCCGTTCCGTTCCGAATGTGCGCTTGGCCAGCGGCCCTGCGGCCTAAGCCAAGTCGGCGAGCCTGTTGGCATCGGCGCCCGGCCTGACATGCCCATGCGCGATTGGCCTTGCGGGCCAGGCGCTACCGGCAGCGCGTCATTCGCAACGGCTGGATGGCTCCAGCTCCCTCAACCCCGCGCGCATTGTACGGCGATTCGCCGGTGTCGTCGCCGCCCGGCGCGGCGCGCTCGCTACTCAGGCCAGCCGCTTCTCGTAGCGCCAGGCGTCCGAGCCGTCCTCGTAGTAGCCCGCGAGAAAGCCGATGCGGTGATAGCCGAGGCGCTCGTACAGGCGCATGGCGCTGTGGTTGTCGCTGCGCACTTCCAGCCGCAGCACGCGGCAGCGGCGCTGTCGCGCGAAGGCCTCGGCGGCTTCGACCAGGGCGGTGCCGACGCCCTTGCCGCGCGCCTCCGGCTTGCTGGCGATCGAATACAGCCGTGCCACGCCGTGGTTCCGGCGCAGGAATACCACGGCCGTGCCGAGGAAGTTGCGATGGTTCGCGCTGGCCACCAGCACCTGCGCGGTATCGCTGTCCAGGTGGCGGCGATACTGGGCGCGGCTCATGCGGTCGCTGTCGAAGGTCGCGTCTTCGAGCGCGACCAGGTCATCGAGGTCCGACAGTTCGGCGCGGCGGACGCGCACCTGCGCCGTGGCGTGCGGTGAATTCATGTATGCGGGGGGCTCCTGCGCGACCGCGCCAGGCGCGGCAAAGGTTCCAGGGCGGGGGACAACACGCGCGGCACTGTAGTCGGCACCCGCCGTCCCGACAATCGCGCCGCGCGCGGCGCGTTTATTTGCGCTTCAGTGCCACGGCTTGTGCCTGCCCCGGCGTATGCCAAACTGCGCCCTTCGCGCGGGCGCCATGCCGCCGGCGTGGTCCGCCGAGCACTGCCCAACGTCGAGATCTCATGACCCGTCTGGTCGTCGTTGTCGAGAAAGCCTCCGACTGGGGCTCCTACTATCCGTCCGTCGACGTGATGAGCGCGATGGACTACCTGCGCGAGCCGATCGGCAACGACGACGAACGCACCCACGTCATCAACCTCTGCCGCAGCTACAAGTACCTCGGCACCGGCTATTACGTGTCGCTGCTGGCCGAGGCCCGCGGGCACCGCGTGATGCCTTCGGTGCGCACGGTGAACGACCTGCGCCGCCGCTCGCTGTACGGCCTCGACATCGAGGACCTCAACCAGAAGCTCACCCACTTCCTGCCGGCCGGTGGGCGCGACACCACCGACTTCGGCATCCTGGTGTATTTCGGCGAAACCGCCTACCCCGCCCTGCAGGACCTGGCCCGGCAGGTGTTCGAAATGTTCCCCTGCCCGCTGCTGCGCATCGAGTTCGAGCGCGACCGCGTGTGGCAGGTCAGTTCGATCAAGCCGGTCGGCCTGCACACCCTCGACGACGCGCAGGAAGATGCCTTCGCCGAAGAGCTGGACCGCTTCTCCAAGAAGCTGTGGCGCAAGCCGCGCGCGCGCAAGCTGTTCCGCTACGACATCGCCATGCTGGTCGATCCGGCCGAGGCGATGCCGCCGTCCAACAAGAAGGCGCTGAAGGCCTTCATCGGCGCCGGCAAGGAACTGGGCATCGAAGTCGATCCGATCGGCAAGAACGACTACCAGCGTCTGGCCGAGTACGACGGCCTGTTCATCCGCGAGACCACCGCCAGCGACAACCACACCTATCGCTTCGCGCACCGTGCGGAGAAGGAAGGCATGGTGGTGATCGACGATCCCACCTCGATCCTCCGCTGCACCAACAAGATCTTCCTCAACGACTTGATGGTGTCGCGCAAGCTGGCCGTGCCGCGCACCGAGATCCTGTATCGCGACAACGCCAAGGCGAGCAAGGAAGTGGTCGGCAAGCTCGGCTTTCCGCTGGTGCTGAAGATTCCCGACGGCTCGTTCTCGCGCGGCGTGGTGAAGGTGGAGAGTGAGGCGGCGCTGGAGCAGGCGGCCGGCGAACTGTTCCAGCACAGCGCCCTGCTGCTGGCGCAGGAGTTCGTCTACACCGAATTCGACTGGCGCATCGGCGTGCTCAACCGCGAGCCGCTGTATGCCTGCAAGTACTACATGTCGCGCGGCCACTGGCAGATCTACAACCACGGCGCCAAGGGCGCGGCCCGCTCCGGCGGCTTCGAAACCATCGCCGTGCGCGACGCGCCGCCCGAGGTGGTGAAGCTGGCGCTGAAGGCCACCGCCGCGATCGGCGACGGCCTGTACGGCGTCGACCTGAAGCAGGTCGGCGAGCGGCCGGTAGTGATCGAGGTGAACGACAATCCCTCGATCGACGCGGGCGTCGAGGACGCGCACCTGGGCGACGAGCTGTATCTGCGCGTGATGCGCGAATTCCTGCGCCGCATGGAACGCAAGCGCGCCGGCGCCGCTTGAGCGCACCACTCAACGATAGCCGCGGCGCCGCCAATGCTGCGCCAGCCAGTGCAGCGGCGAGCTGGGGCGCAGCACCGCCATCACGCTGAGCGGCGCCAGCAACAGCCAATACAGCGGCGTCCAGCCCCAGCGCGGACCGATCAGCGGCAGCGGCGTCAGCAGCTGCAGCAACAGCAGCGCCGCGCCGGCGCCGAGCCAGATCTGCGCCAGGCGCAGCCGCTGGGTTTGCTTCGTCGCCAGTTCTTTCGTCATGGTCTTGCTCCGCCCCGTGTCGATGAACGGATGCTGCGTGTGCAGGGTCTCAGCGCCTGCGACGATGCGTCTGCGCGCGTGCCGTCCTGCATACTCCGCCTGTCTCCATCGCCGGAGGGCCGTCATGCGCCTGCGCCGTTTCGCACTTCCGTTCATCCTGGGCGCCGCCCTGCTCGCCGGCTGCGCGCATGACAAGCCGGTCGACAACAAGTCCACCGGGCCGCTGCAGCCGCTGGCGAGCCTGGATCTGGCACGCTACATGGGCACCTGGTACGTCATCGGCAACATCCCGACGGGCGCCGAGCGCGGCAGCATGCAGCTGTCCAACGACTTCACGCTAAGGCCCGACGGCAAGATCGAGATCACCCAGCATCATCGGGCGGGCTTCAACCAGCCTCTGAAGCAGTCGCATGCGGTCGCTTCGCTGGTCGACGGCCAGCCGGCGCGCTGGAAGATGCGCTCGATGTGGCCCGGGCACGCCGAGTACGACATCCTTGCGGTGGCGCCCGACTACAGCTCGGCCCTGGTGGGACTGTCCTCGCGCAAGCTGCTGTGGATCCTGGCGCGCACCCCGCAGCTGGCCGATGCCGACTATCAACGCCTGCTGCAGGCGGCCGCGGCGCAGGGCTACCCGGCCAAGGACGTGCTGAAGGTGCCGCAGCGTCCCCAGGACGACGGCGAGGCGGGCTTCCAGTCCGATTTCTAGCGCCGTCGTGCGCAGCTGTTCGAAGGCGTGCTTCCGGCACGGTGCGGCGGGCGGCGGCTGGCCGTAGAATGCGGCGCTTCGCGTCATACCGGCAGGCGGCGACGCATCACCACGGAACGCGCTTATGAGTGTCGCCCAGTTCGCCGTCTTTGGTCATCCGATCGCGCACAGTCTGTCGCCGCAGATCCACCAGGATTTCGCCCGTCAGTTCGGCATCCGGTTGGACTACCGCGGCATCGATGCGGCGCCCGATCAGTTCGAAGTGGCGGTGCGCGAGTTCTTCGCCAACGGCGGCGTGGGCGCCAACGTCACCCTGCCGCACAAGGCTGCGGCCTGCGCCCTGGCCGACCAGCGCAGCGAGGCGGCGACTCGGGCCGGCGTGGCCAACGTGCTGACCCGCCTGCCGGACGGCCGGCTCGGCGCGCACAACACCGACGGCGCCGGCATGGTGCGCGACCTCACCGAACGCCACAACATGGATTTGCGCGGACACGATGCGTTGTTGCTCGGCGCCGGCGGCGCAGCGCAAGGCGTGGCCTGGGCGCTGCTCGACGCGGGCGTGCAGACGCTCACCATCGTCAATCGCTCGCCGGCCGCGGCGGACGCGCTGGCCGACGCCATCGGCGAGCCGGCGCGCGCGCATACCCGCTACTGGGAAGACCTGGGCGAGATCGGCAGCTACGACCTGATCATCCATGCCACTTCGGCCGGCGTGCTGCACCAGCCGCTGTCCCTGCCGCTGTCCCTGGTCGGTGCGCGCGCGTTCTGCTACGACCTCAGCTACGGCGAGGCGGCCATCGGCTTCCTCACCTGGGCGCGCGCCGCCGGCGCGCTGCATGCCTACGACGGACTGGGCATGCTGGTGGAAACTGCGGCCGACGCCTTCGAGCTGTGGCACGGCCAGCGCCCGGACACCGCGCCGGTGTACCAGGCGCTGCGCCCGCAATACGGCTGAGCGTGGCCACGCCCTGCCGCAGCGGCTGCGGCGCCTGCTGCATCGCGCCTTCGATCAGCTCGCCGATTCCCGGCATGCCGCAGGGCAAGCCGGCCGGCGTCGCCTGCGTGCAGTTGACCGCCGACTATCGCTGCGCCTTGTTCGGCGATCCGCGCCGTCCGGCGGTGTGCGGTCGGCTGCGGCCCGAGCCGGCGATGTGCGGCAGCCATCGCGAGCAGGCGCTGCGCTGGCTCGGTGCGCTGGAACAGGCGACTGCCAGCTGATCGCGCGAGCATCGATCGCGCGAAAATCCCGCGCGTCGCACGCAGCTAGCGAGCCCGGTCGCGGCTGGCGAAATAGCGCGCCGGCGGACTGCCGAAGCTGCGCCGGAACATCGCGATGAAGTTGCTCGGCGTGGCATAGCCCAGTGCATCGGCGATGTTCGCCACCGGCATGCCCTGCGCCAGTTTTTCCAGGGCCAGGGTCAGCCGCGCCTGCTGGCGCCATTGCGCGAAGCTGAGCGCGGTCTCGGCCTGGAACAGGCGGCTGAGCGAACGCGACGACAGCCCGGCCCAGCGGGCCCATTGTTCCAGCGTGCGCGGGTCGTGCGGCTGCCGCAGGATGGCGCGGACGATGCGCAGCAGACGTCGGTCGGCGGGCATGGGCAAGTGCAGCGGCTCGCGCGGCGCCTGGCGGATTTCCTCCAGCAGCACCGCGGCGATGCGCTGCTGCGCGGTGCTCAACTGCGTCTGCGCGGTCCACGACACCGCACGTTCGATCAGCGCATGCATCAGTCCGTTGACCGCAATCACACAGGGGCGGCGCGGCAGGGCGCGGCAGGCGCGCGGCGCGAGCAGCACGCTCCAGCCGCTCAGCACGCCGCTGATGCTGACCTTGTGCGTCTCGCCCGGCGGAATCCAGCCGGCGCGGTGCGGTGGCAGCAGCCAGGAGCCGTGCGCGGTGCGCACGTGCAGCAGACCGCTCTCGACGCAGAACACCTGGCCGCGCAGGTGCTGGTGCCAGTCGATCTCGCGCGTGCCGAGGCGGAAGTCGCCCGCAGTCTGCTCATCGCCGCGGACCGCGATCAGGGCAGGGCCGTCGACACGCTCGCTGAAATCCTCTTCGAGGGGCCGGTGATGGCGTTTGGCGCTCATGGCTGGATCGCATGGTTTTTTGTCCAAACCACGTTATCGGGTTTTGCCCGGCGCGCTCAAGCTTGGCGGTGTCCGCGGCGCCGACAGCGCAGCGGCTTTCATCCCGCACCGAGCCCAAGCAGGAGGCGCCCATGCAAAGCCCCATCGAATCCTTCGTCTGGCACGACCTCGCGCATTTTCCGCTGGTGTGGATCAGCGCGCGGCCGGTCGAGCCCGGCTACGCCGCGCAGTGGGAGCGCGAAATGGCCGAACTGGTCGCGCACGGCCAGCCCTTCGTGATGCTGCATCACGCCGCCTTCGGCGAGGAAAGCCATGAGGACAGAAAGCAACGCGGCCTGTGGCTGAAGCACCACAAGCTGGAGCTGCAGCGCTGTTGTCTGGCGATGATCGGGATCGAGCCGGATGCGGTGAAGCGCCTGGCCATGCAGGCCCAGTCCGCGATCGCAAGCAAGGCCTTCGGCATTCCGACCGAAGTGGTGTCGTCGGCGGAAGAAGCGGAGAGCGTGGCCCGCCGGCTGCTCGGCTTGGTGACGCCGTCGACCGAGGCGCGTGCGGATGCGCGCTGAAACTCCCTGCGTGGCGATCGTCGGTGCTGGCCTGGGCGGCCTGTGCCTGGCGCAAGGACTGCGTCGGCGCGGTATCCGCTTCGAAGTGTTCGAGCGCGATGCCGCCTTCGACAGTCGCAGCCAGGGTTATCGCCTGCGCATCGACCACGACGGCCAGCAGGCCCTGCGCGCCTGCCTGCCGGAAGCCTTGTACGCGCTGTTTCGCGCTTCCAGCGCCTTGCCGGCGCGCGGCGTCAACGTGTTCGATCCGGCGCTGCGCAATGCCGGCGATCGCTGGGTGGACAGCTGGCGTCAGGCCGATGACGACGCGGCCGAAGATCTGAACGTGCATCGGCTCAGCCTGCGCGAGCTGCTGATGAGCGGGATTGAAGCGCAGGTGCATTTCGGCAAGGCCTGCCGCGGCTACGAGCAGCGTGCCGACGGCAGCCTGAGCGTGCGCTTCGAGGATGGCGACAGCCGCGAAGCGGATGTGCTGGTGGCGGCCGACGGCGTGCATTCCACGCTGCGCCGGCAGCTGCTGCCGACGCATGCGCCGGCGGACAGCGGCGCGGTCTGCCTCTACGCCAGAACGCTGCCGACGCCGGAGCTGCTCGCCGCGCTGGATGCGCGCCTGCTGGAGCACACCTCGATCGTATTCGGCGACGGCATCGCCTCGATCATCGACGCGATGCGCTTCCGCGACCGGCCCGAGTGCGATCCTGCCACGGGAACGCGGCTGAGTCCGGTCGACGATTACTTGTACTGGGCCCTGATCGGTTCGCGCCGCTGCTTCGGCCTGGTCGCGGAGCAGGCGCTCGAGCTGGCGCCGGAAGTCCTGGCCGCGCGCGTCGAGCAGGCGACGCAGGACTGGGCGCCCGGCCTGCGCAGCCTGTATCGCCACGCCTCCGCTGCCGACATGGCCCTGCTGGCGGTGCGCCACGCGGCGCCGCTCGCGGCATGGCCGGGCGGGCGGGTCACAGTGCTGGGCGACGCCGTGCACGTGATGAGCCCGGCCGGCGGGCTGGGCGCGAACACCGCCTTGCGCGATGCCGCCCAACTGGCGGCCTGTCTGGACGGCAGCGGCGCCGACCCGCTCGAGCTGAGTTCGCGGATCGGTGCCTACGAAGCGGCCATGCGCGACTATGCGACGGCGGCGGTCGAGGCCTCAGCGCGCGGCGCCAGGCTGCTTGCGGGCGAGAGCCTGGCCGTCTAGCCGGCTGTTTCGCGGTCCCGCGATCGGCCGCACGTTCGCAGCATCGTCCGGGCCGGCGCGGGCGTGCTAACGTCCCGGGGCAGGGGTATGCCACCGGAGACGACACATGTCGCAGAACAAGCTGTCACGCCAGGTCCGGACCCTGGCTGGACTGTCATGCATGCTGGGCCTGCTGGGCCTGCTGGGCCTGCTGGGCCTGCTGGGCCTGCTGGGCGGCGCGGCGCATGCCGCCGACGCCTCGCCGATCGGCAGCAACAACGTCACGGTGGCCGATCCCAGCGTGCCGCGCCCGCCAGGCAAGCCCTGCGTGGTGCAGCTTTTCAGCAACGACAGCTTCGTCGACTTCAGCAACCACCCGTACAGCTATGCGCCGCCGAGCGGCTGCGGCACGCACTGGGCCAAGGTGGTGCTGGAGGCGGATTTTTCGGTGACGGCCGGGCGCCAGTTCGACCGCACCGCCAGCCTGTGGCTGGGCGGGGTCAACCTCTACTTCGGCACCACCGAGGAGCCCTCCGCCGCGGTGGCGCCGAGCTGGCACGTGGAGCGCGACCTCACCGACTACAGCGCCTTGCTGCGCCAGCCCGGCCAGGGCCAGGCGATCCTCGGCAACGTGGTCAACAGCACTTATACCGGGGTGATCCAGGGCAGCGCCAAGCTGTTGTTCTATCCCGCCTCGATCATCGCGCCGGCCGCCGCCGCGCCGGATGCGGTGTACCCGCTGGGCGCTGATCCGGTCGGCTCCACTGTGTCGCTGAATACCTCGAGCGATACGCTCAGCAAGAGCTTGAGCCTGCCGCGCAACGTGGAGCGCGCCTACCTCGACGTGTTCACCCAGAGCCAGAACGCCGACGAGTTCTGGTACACCTGCGTGCCGAACCAGTACGCCAGCCAGGTCAACGAATGCGGCGGCGGCAATTTCCGCGAGGCCGAGATCAGCATCGACGGCCAGCCGGCGGGCGTGGCCCCGGTCTATCCGTGGATCTACACCGGCGGCATCGATCCCTATCTGTGGCGGCCGACCCCCGGCGTGCAGACGCTGAACTTCATGCCCTACCGGGTCGACCTCAGTCCGTTCGCCGGCGCGCTCAGCGACGGCGCGCCGCATACCGTGGCGGTCAGCGTGGCTGGCGCGAACAACTACTTCAGCGCCACCGCGGCGCTGCTGGTGTATCTCGATCCGCATAGCCGCCAGGTGCGCGGCGCGGTCACCCGCAACACGCTGGCCGCACAGCCGGCCACGCCGACCATCACCGACACGCTGAGCACCGACGGCAGCGGCTCGATCGGCGGCGGCATCACCACCAAGCTCAGCCGGCACTTCGTGGTCGAGGGCTACACCGACACCTCGCGCGGGCGCGTCACCACCACGGTCGAGCAGACCGTCGGCTTCGCCGACACGCAGAGCTTCACCATCAACGACACCACCTATCGCCAGGTGAGCGACCAGCTGACCACGGCGGAAGGCGTCAGCCGCAGCCGCATCGGCCTGGTGCCCGTCGGCGAGTCGCGGCAGCAGTTCGTCTATCCGCTGCACCTGGACATCGACCAGGTGACCGCCGCCGACGGCAGCAGCAGCATGGCCACCACGGCGCACCAGGGCTATCGGCAGCACAGCGAACGCCGGCTGCTGGGCCTGACCCTGTACGCGGCCGACGTGAGCAATACGGTGGACAGCGCCGACACCCTGGCCTTCGACCCCAGCGGGGCGGTCACCGGCCACAGCGGGCAGCACAGCACGCAGAGCTTCAGCTTCCGCGACAGCCTGGGCAGCTGCTATCGCACCGACGTGGCGACCCAGGCCGGTCTGGTCTCGGCCTATGCCGACGGTCAGGCTTGCCCCGGCGGAGCGAACAGAGTGCAATGGATGAGCCATCCGGACGGCTCGCCCTACAGCGGCAACAGCACGTTCGGCTGGTGAGGCCAGGCGTCGTCACCACGGCGACGCCGACACGTTTCTTGTCCTCACTATGGAGGGCTTTCCCCATGATGCGCCGTCTAGCTTTTGTTCCGTTCGCCCTGCTGATTCTCGGCGGTTGCCAGTCGATGCCGGTCGCCACGCCCACGCCGATCCACGGCAACGTGACCGACATGCCACGCTTCGATGCCTTCATCGCCGATCGTCCGACCCCGGACGAATTCCGCGCCACCTACCCCGACGTCCAGCTGGTGCTGCCGGGCATGGCGGTCACCCGCGAATACCGCAACAACCACAGCCGTTATTTCGCCCAGCTGGACTGGCAGGGGCGGATCAGCAACGGCAACTTCATGTAGCGATCTATGTGCGTCAAGTCACATTCTTGACACGCTAGCGGAGCACGATGGCACCCCCTGAGCGCGGCCAATCCGGCGCGCGGGTTGTTAGTCGGTGGGTGCCATCGTGTCCGTACTTGTTTTCCTGTCGCGTCGGCGCCTGCTTGTTGCAGGTATTGCCGTGGCCATCGTGCTGGCCGCCGGCATTTTCAGCTATGTCTCTGCCACGGCGACGCGGGGCGGTGGCGGCGGCAACGCATCGGCCGGCGCGGACGGCCAGAGCGGCGTCGACATTCTGCTCGGTCTGGCCAATGGCGCGATCGAACAGCAGCACCTGGTGGCGCCGCAGGGCAGCAATGCCTACGAGTTCTACCTCAGCGTGCTGCAGCTGGACCCGAACAACGCGGTCGCGCAGAAGAAGCTGAAGCAATTGTTCCCGGCGGCGACCGCCGACGTGGAAGGCTCGATCAATCAGGACGATCTCGACGAGGCGCAGCGCGAACTGAACCTGCTGCGCGAATACGACAGCACCAACTACACGCTGTCCCTGCTCGGCGGCAAGCTGGACGCGCATCGCCAGCTGCAGGTCAGCAAGCATGAGGCGCAGGCAGCGCTGATCCAGGCCGAGCACCAGGGCAAGCTCTGAGTCCGATTCAGCGTCGCGTGGATTCGCGGCGAGCAGATGCGATCATCCGCCATCGGATCTGGCGAAGCCGGCCGGCGTGGCGCGATACGCAGGCCTCGCCGGTATCGATAAAGCCGTCGATCAAAGTCGATCGGTAGGCGCGCTCCCGCATGCTTGCGCTGGCGTGCATGCGAGTTGTGTTCGACGGATCCGGTCCCGGCAACGAGCGGCACTCGGCGCGCCGCTCGGCAGCGTCGAGAATCCTAGCCCGCCAGGTATTCGTCCTTCAGTCGCACGTAGTGGTCCGCCGAATAGTGCAGCTGTTCGATCTGCCGATCGCTGAGCAGGCGCACGAACTTCGCCGGATTGCCCAGCCACAGCTCGCGCTCGCCGACCATCTTGCCTGGCGGCACCACGCTGCCGGCGCCGACGAAACCGTATTTCTTCACGGTGGCGCCGTCGAGCACGGTGGCATGCATGCCGATCAGGCAGTAGTCCTCGATGGTGCAGGCGTGAATCACCGCGGCGTGGCCGATGGTGACGCCGACGCCGACCAGGGTGGGAAAGCCGCCCGGCGTGTAAGGCCCGTCGTGGGTGACGTGCACGATGCTGCCGTCCTGCACGTTGCTGCGCGCACCGATGCGGATGCGGTGCACGTCGCCGCGCAGCACCGTGCCGGGCCAGATCGAGACGTCGTCGTCCAGTTCCACCGCGCCGATCACGCTGGCGGCCGGGTCGACGTAGACGCGTGCGCCGAGGGTGGGTGCGATGCCTTTGTAGCTGCGTAGATGATTCATGCGGGCATTTTAGCCGAGCCGCGGATTCACGCCGGCGGCGGCGGACGATGCCGCCGTGGCATCGCGAATCACGACGGCGAACGGCCAACGAGGTCCCGGTCACAGCGCGCCCCGCTTGTTGCGACGCGGCAGCCGAATCGATTGACAGCGCTTCGCGGCGAGTTCCAGGGTAGGCCCGCGGTGCGGCGCGCCCCTCCGGTCCGGGCAGCGCCTGCAGCCGCGTGTCGTCACCTCATCATGAGTGAACTTCCGTCCATCGACTCATCCATCCATCGACAGAGGAGCTAAGGTCATGCCATTGAATGACGAAATCGTCTCGGGTTGGCTCAGCGGTTCGGACAGCTTCGGCGGCTACGACAATCCTGCCGGCCCGCTCTACATCGAAGGCCAGTCCGCTACCGAGGCCGCACTGACGGATCCGCATCAGATTAACGCCGTCACCATCACCATACGCGGCGCCACCTCCTGTTCGTTCGGACGCGGCTGCGCCTGCTGTTGATCCAGGTCGTCGCCTGCGCGCAGCCCGGCGATAAGCGCGGCGCGCAGGCGATCACTTCCCAGCCTGCCGGTTCGGTGACCGATGACCGCGGCATGTTGGGCGCATGCGCGCTTCACTTCTTGAATATCTCCGGCCCATTGCCGAGAGGTCGGTGTTCCGCCCGGCGGATACCTCGACCCCAACGTGTCGTGCGACGCCGAATGCCGGTAGCGCGTCTGCCGAGTCGCGACGCCGACGAACGACCCAGTGAGTCCGCCGGCGATCGACGCACCGGGTGATCCGCCACGGACGACTCGCAAACTTGCCATGCCTGCCTGATCGAGATGACGCTCGAAGCCTCGGCAGCGGGCGCCAAGCGTGGCCTCTATCACAGTCTTTTCGACTTGGTGCGACGCCGCAGCCGAATCGATTGACAGTGGTCCGCGATGAAATCCAGTGTATGCGGGCGGCGCCTCCGTGCCGCCATTTGTCGGCCTCGTGGCCGATCGGATATTGGGGTTCCGCAAACGCAAGTGCATCAAGCATCGGCGCGGTTCGACCGCGATGCCGCGGTCTTGTCGTCGCCGGCATTCGTCACATCACCATGAATAGATTTCCCATCTTAGGAGAAGCTCATGAATGACGAGATCGTTTCGGGTTGGCTGAGTGGTTCGGACAGCTTCGGCGGCTATGACAATCCCGCCGGCCCGCTCTACATCGAAGGCCTGGCTGCCACCGAGGCGGCGCTGACCGATCCGAACCAGGGCATGATCGCGACCGCCACCCTGCGCGGCGCCACCACCTGCTCGGTGGGCCGCGGCTGCGCCTGCTGTTGATCTAAGTCGTCGCCTGCGCGTGGACCGGCGACTCGAGCGGCTGCGCGCAGGCGATCACTCCCATCGTTTTGGCGGCCCCACGGACCGCAACATGCCTGGCGAACGATGACCGATACCCCTGCCCCGGATGCCTTCACGCGCATCTACGAACACATGGCCCGCCCTGCCTGCGACGCGCTCGCGACACGCCTGGCGGAACTGGCGCCGGCGCTGGACGAGCGCGAAGCCGCGCTGATCCAGGCGACCGCCGCCGCGGCGTTGCGCCAGAGCGCGCGCCTGCGGCTCAGCCGTCTGCTGCTGCTGGAACTGCATGCGGCCAAGCTGGGCGGCGAATTGACCGCGGCCGACGATGCCGGCCGTTTCGCGCAGTTCATCGAGCGCGCCGTGCAGCCGGCCTTCGCCGAACATCTGGATCGCCGCTATCCGCCGCTGCGCGCGCGCCTCGGGCGCCTGCTCGAGCAGCAGCGCCAGGCGATCGAGATGCTGGCGACCCGCTTCGCCGCCGATCGCGCCAGCCTGGATGCCCTGCTGGACCGGCCGGCCGGCCGCCTGACCGGCCTGCACCTGGGCCAGGGCGACCTGCACGCCGGCGGCCAGACCGTGGCGAGGCTGTCGCTGGAAGGCGGCGAGATCATGTACAAGCCGCGCTCGCTGCGCGTCGATCAGGCCATCGAACATTTCCTCGGCGAGGTCTTCGGCGACGCCGTCGATCGCGTCTACGTGCCACGGGTGATCGACCGCGGCGGCTATGGCTGGACCGCCTTCGTGACGCATCGCTACTGCGAGGGCGAGCAGGAGCTGCGTACGTTCTACCGCCACCTCGGCCACTGGCTGGCCGTGCTGCGCCTGCTCGGCGGCACCGACATCCACCTGGAAAACCTAATCGCGGTCGGCCCGGTGCCGGTGGTGATCGACGTCGAGAGCCTGTTCGCGCTCACCCCCGAGGTGCCGCCGTCCGCCTACGGCAAGGCCTACGACCTGGCCGCGACGATGATCCGCGCCTCGGTGCTGCGCACCGGCATCGTGCCTTACCGCACGCCCGCGCTCGGCTTCAGCGGCGTCGACATTTCCGCAGCCGGCGCCTTGCCGGGCGAGCAGCCGCAGGTGCACGAGCCGGTGATCGTCGACGACGGCACCACCTCGGCGCGCGTGCAGATCATCGACGTCGACATGACCGTGGCGCTGAATCATCCCGACCCGCATCCGCGCGTGTCGCTGTACTGGGACCAGATCAGCGAAGGCTTCCTCGAGGCCAGCGCGCGCCTGCACGCGCTCGATGCAGAAGGCCGGCTGGAAGCGATGCTGCTGGCTTTCGAGGGCTGCCCGGTGCGCGACATCCGCCGCCCGACCCAGGCCTACGTGGAGCTGGGCCGCATGCTGTGGCACCCGGCCTCGCTGCACGACGAGGCGGCGGCGATCGCGCGCGCCCGCGACCTGCTGGTGCGCAACGCCGCGGTGGTGCCGATCGCGCCGTCGGAGCCGGCCGAAATCCAGGCCGAGATCGACGATCTGCGCCACGGCGACGTACCGGTGTTCATCGCGCCGCTGCAGCGCGCGCAGATCGACGCCGTGCTGGCCGACTGGCGCGCGATGCGCATCGAGCTGGAAGAGTTGACCATCCGCAGCGCGCTGGTCGCCACCGATCTCAACCAGCGCCTGCGCGATCGCGAACAGGAACGCAGCGGCCTGCTCTACGGCGCCCGCCACCCGCATACGGATCGCCTGGAAGCACGCCGCCGCAAGCTGGCCGCCGACGCGGTGGAGCGCCTGCTGCGGCTGGCCGTGCGCGCCGACGACGGCACGGTGACCTGGATCACTCCCGAGATCGGCCGCGCCGGCTGGCTGGTCCAGCCGGTGTATGCCGACGTGTATTTCGGGCTGGGCGGCATCGTGCTGGCCCTGGCCGGCTACCAGCACGAAGTCGAGTGCGGCCATGCCGAGCCCGTGGCCGGCCTGCGCGAGACGATTTCCGGCGCGCTGCAGGTGATGCGCAGCATGGAGACGGCGGAGAAGCCGCAGACCGTCGGCGGCTTCTCCGGCTACGCCGCGCAGATCTGGACCTGGCTATGCCTGTACGACCTGCGCCAGCAGCCCGAGTTGTTGGCGCGCGCGGTGGCGCGTGCCGAAGCGCTGCAGCAGGAAGGCTTCGGCAGCGACAGCCTGTTCGACATCATCGATGGCGCCGCCGGCGCGATCCCGCCCCTGCTGGGGCTGGCCGAAGCCACCGGCGATCGGCGCTGGCTCGCGCTTGCCGCCGACGCGGCGCGGCGCCTGGAGCAGACCGCTCTGGTGGACGAACAGGGCGCGCGCTGGCCGATGGCCGAAGTGTCCAAGCCGGCCGGCGGTTTTGCCCACGGCGCCGGCGGCGTGGCCTGGGCGCTGGCGCGGCTGGTGCTGGCCGGCGCCGGCGAAGCCGATGACCGCGCGCGCTGGAGCGAGCTGTCGGAACAGGCCTTCGCCTTCCAGGACAGCCTCTACGACCCGGCGCAGGGCAACTGGATCGACATCCGCGAGAACGCCGGCGAGAACAGCTTCTTCACCTGGTGCAACGGCGGTGTCGGCATCGGCCTCGCCGCTGCGGACCTGTATGCGCGTGGCGGCGACCCGCGGCATCTGCGCAACCTGCGCCGCGCCGTCGCTTCGGCGCGCGACAAGTGGGGCGCCAGCCACACGCTGTGTCACGGCGATTTCTCGTTGTGGGAGCTGCTGGCGCGCGCCGCCGCGCTGGATCCGGAAGGCTGTGCGGTCGACGTGGACGCCGCGGGCGCGCAGATCGTCTCGGCCATCGAGGAGCATCGCGGCATGGTCGGCGGGCTCACCCGCGCCGCCTTCACGCCGGGGTTGATGACCGGCCTAGCCGGCGCGGTGCACGGCTTGTCGCGCATGCATGCGTATTGCGAGCTGGCCTCGCCGCTGCTGCTGGAGCGGCGGATCCCGGCGCGCGGGCTGGAGAAGGCCGCCTAGCGGTCCGTTTCGGCGGCGGCTTCCTGCTCGGCCAGCACCTCGATCGCGTGCTGGTAGCCAGCGTCGATGGCGCGCCGCCAGTCCTTCCAGTCCAGCATGCCGATGTGTTCCAGCGGCGGGGTGAATAGCAGTTGCGCCTGGGCGCGCCGGCGCAGGCTGGCTTCCTCGCCGTTGACCATGCCGGCGCGCACCAGGGTGGACACCAGCCCCGGCCGGCGCACGCGGTGCCGCTGCATCAGCAGCCGCCACCAGGGCGGGCTGGCCGCTTCCTCCACGTCGGCGCGCAGTTCGATGTCGGCGCGCACGTCCAGCGCGGTGATGTGGGCCAGGCCGTCGGCGGCCATCACGTCGGTGGGCAGGTTGTCGACCAGGGCGCCGTCCACGTGCACCTCGCCGTGACGCATCACCGGCGGCAGCACGCCGGGGATCGCGCTGGAGGCGCGCAGCCACAGCCACAGCGGCCCGTGCCGATGCACCGCCTGGCCGCCGCCGGAGAGGCGAGTGGACACGCAGAAGAACGGCAGCCGCAGGTCCTCGATGTCGAGCACGCCGAAGGTCTGCCGCAGCATGCGTGCGGCGTGGCGGCCGCGGGTCAGCGCCAGCAGTGGCAGGGTCCAGTCGGACAGCGGCTTGCCGTCGACGAAGGCGTGGCGGAAGGTCTCGATCATCGCCTCGATCTCCCACTCGTTGGCCACGCCGGCGCCGATGATCGCGCCGATGCTGGTGCCGCCCACCGCGTCGAATTGATGGCCGGCCTCGCGCAGCGCGCGCAAGGCGCCGAGATGGGCCAGCCCGCGCGCGCCGCCGCCGGCCAGCACCAGGCCGCGGCCGTGGCCGCTGACCAGCCGGGCCAGCCGCGCGATGTCGGCCTGGCCGCATATGTGGTGATGCTGCAGTTCGCCGCTGAACAGGGCGCGCCAGCGTTGCGCGGCACCCAGCGCGACCTGGCGGCCGGCGTGCAGCAGGATGAGATGACGCGGGCGGTGCCGCGCGCGCGCCGGATGTGCCGGCAGGATTTCCGGCCAGGGGCGCGGTGTCTGCCCGGCCCGCGCGGGCAGCAGCAGCACGTCGGCCTGGCGCAGGCAGCGTTCGCGCCACAGGCCGTCGCCCTGGGTGTCCAGGTAGATCACGAAGCGATGCTGCGCTTCGCGCTCGGCGAACCAGTCGCTGCCGCGGCCGGCGCCGAGCTCGGCGGCCCCCACCAGGCCGCAGCCGTAGCTTTACA
>JAJEJU010000019.1:55136-128510 GCA_021390615.1 Rhodanobacteraceae bacterium ZG21-1
GCACCTGGCCGTCGGCCGGTAGCACCGCGAAGGTGCGCGGCAGGCCCGGCGCTTCGTCGCCGCGGGCGCGCCGCTGCAGCCGTTCGATCGCCACCCGCGCCACCCCGAGCAAGGCGTGCGGATGCCGCGCCAGCACGCGCTCGAAGGCGCTGCGGTCCAGCCGCAGCAGCTCGCAGTCGCGCAGGGCCCGCACGGTGCGTTGGCGCACTTCGCCGCCGAGCAGGGTGATCTCGCCGATCGACTCGCCGGCGCTGACCAGGTGGCGCAGCACGGTCGGGCCGTCGAATACGCCCAGGCTGCCGCTCTTGACCAGGTACAGCGCATCCGCTGGTTCGCCGGCCTTGTACAGCGGGCGACCGCCGGGCAGGCCCAGCCACACCAGTTCGTCGCACAGCGACGTCAGGGCGGCCGGTTCCAGGTGCGCGAACATGGCGCTGCGCTGCAGCAGTTGCCTGACTTCAGTTCGCCACATGGCGGTGATGTTACGAGGCGGATCATGACAGAACGTCGCAAGCCGGCCGGGCCTGGGTTTCCGCGCCCTGCTTGATTTCGCGTCGGCGCGTCGCCACGCTGCTCGGTTCGAGGAGAGACCATGAGCCAATCCAATCCATTGCTGACCGATGACGCCCTGCCGGCGTTCTCGCATATCCGCCCCGAGCACGTCGAACCGGCGCTGGACGCGATCCTGGCCGACTATCGCGCCGCCATCGAAGCGCTGGCCGCGCCCGGTGCGCCGCACGATTTCGCCAGCCTGATGCTTGGCCAGGAACGCCTGGAGCAGCGCCTGGCGCGTGCCTGGGCGCCGGTCGGGCATCTGCATTCGGTGGCCGACAGCGAGGCCTTGCGCAAGGTCTACGGTCCGGCCGAGGAAAAGCTCACCGAGCATGCCATCGAGCTGGGACAGAACCGCGCGCTGTACCAGGCCGTGCAGGCGCTGGCGCAGAGCGCCGAATACGCCGCGCTGGCACGGCCGCAGCACGCCCTGGTCGAGCACGCCCTGCGTGACTTCCGCCTGTCCGGCGTGGCGCTGGAAGAGCCGGCGCGCTCGCGCTACCGCGACATCGGCGTCGAGCTGTCGCGGCTTTCCACCGAATTCTCCAACGCGGTGCTGGACGCCAGCGAGGCCTGGCAGGAACACCTCACCGACGAGCGCGACCTCGCCGGCCTGCCCGAGTCCGGCCGTGCGGTGCTGCGCCAGTACGCCAAGGAGAAAGGCCTGGACGGCTATCTGGTGACGCTGAAGCAGCCCAGCGTGCAGGCCGTGCTGAGCTACGCGGACGATCGCGGCCTGCGCGAGCGGGTGTACTGGGCCTACCAGACGCGCGCTTCGGACCAGGGCCCGCAGGCGGGCAAGCACGACAACAGCGCGCGCATCGAGCAGATCCTCGCGCTGCGCCACGAAGCGGCGCAGCTGCTCGGCTTCGCCAACGCCGCGGAAGAATCGCTGGCCACCAAGATGGCGCAGTCGCCGGCCCAGGTGCTGGCCTTCCTGCGCGACCTGACCGACCGCGCCCGGCCGGTGGCGCAGCGGGAGCTGGAGGCGCTGCGCGAATTCGCCCGCAGCGAGCTGAGCCTGGACAACCTCGAGTCCTGGGACGTCGCCTACGCCTCGGAAAAACTGCGCCAGCAGCGCTATGCGCTGGACGAGGAACAGCTCAAGCCGTATTTCCCGCTGCCGGCGGTGATCGAAGGCCTGTTCGGCCTGGTCGGCAAGCTCTACGGGGTCAGCCTGGAGCGGCGCGACGGCGTCGACGTGTGGCATCCCGACGTGGCCTACTACGACATGCGCGACGCCGGCGGGCGTGTCTTCGCCGGCGCCTACGTCGATCTCTATGCACGCAGCGGCAAGCGCGGCGGCGCCTGGATGGACGTGTGCCGCGCGCGCTTCGACGACGCCGGCGCCACGCAGCTGCCGGTAGCCTTCCTCACCTGCAACTTCGCGCCGCCGACCGAGGGCAAGCCGGCCCTGCTCACCCACGACGACGTACTCACCCTGTTCCACGAATTCGGCCACGGCCTGCATCACCTGTTCACCGAGATCACCTTGCCGTCGATCGGCGGCATCGACGGGGTGGAATGGGATGCGGTCGAGTTGCCCAGTCAGTTCATGGAGAACTTCGGCTGGAACCGCGAGGCGCTGGACCTGTTCGCGCGCCACTACGAAACCGGCGAGCCGCTGCCGGACGAGCTGTATCAGCGCATGCTCGCCGCGCGGCATTTCCATGCCGGCCTGTTCCTGGTGCGCCAGCTGGAATTCGCCCTGTTCGATTTCCTGCTGCACCTCGAATACGACCCCGCCGCGGGTGCGCGCACGCTGGCCGTGCTGGAGCAGGTGCGCAAGGAAGTCGCGGTGCTGCACCCGCCGGCCTGGCAGCGCTTCCCGCATGCCTTCAGCCACATCTTCGCCGGCGGCTACGCGGCGGGTTACTACAGCTACCTGTGGGCGGAGCTGCTCTCGGCCGATGCCTTCGGCGCCTTCGAGGCGCGGGCCGAGCAGGCCGGCAGCGCGATCGATCGCGCCACCGGCGAACGCTTCCGCGGCGAGATCCTCGCGGTGGGCGCCAGCCGGCCCGCGCTGCAGAGCTTCATCGCCTTCCGCGGCCGCGAGCCGCAGCCGGATGCCTTGCTGCGCAGCTATGGGCTAGCCTGAGGCGAACGCCCCCGGTAGCTCGGGGGCGCATTCAGCCGACGGCCTTTCAATCCAGTTCGGCGCGGGACAGCAGGTCGCGCAGCCGCGCGTCGTCGTGAAAGGCGGCGGCCAGCGCCGCGCCGAGCTTTTCCAGCGCGGCGCGCGATCCGCTGGCGGAAAACATGCCGGCTTCCGGGTCGAGCTCGAGATCGTCTTCGAACTCGGGCAACTGTTCCGCCACGATCACGCGGGCGATCGAGCCCCAGTCATCGCCGTTGCCGCTCCAGCCTTCGGCGGCGCGCTCCTCGAAGATGGCGCATCGGCTCAGCATCGGCTCGTCAGACAGGATCAGCGAACGCAATTCGTCATCATCGAACAGGATGAAGGGCGCATAGCTGGTCTTGTCGGTTCGATCGGTGGTGGTCATGGCTTGCTCCGGTCGCAAATCGTTTCGCGAAGATGAGCACGGTCAAATGACCAGAATCTTTCAAGTGACTGCAACGGCCTTGCGCGCGCGCTCAGCGCAGCTTGGCGCATCCCTCCTGGCTGGCTCCGAGGCATGCGGCTCGACAGCCGCGAACACCTTGCCGTCGTTGCATGCGCATATCGACCGTGTATCGCCTCAGCGCTCTTTTTCCCATGCCTCGAAGGAAACCGGCTTGGTCTTGCTTTCGCGCGTCACGTGGGTTTCGTCAGGCTTGCCGTTCACTGGAAAGGAGAAGGTGACCACCTCATTGTGGAACAGCCACTGACGACGGCTCGGATCGTAACGAAAGGTAATGAAGTCGGACCAGTGATCGCCGCAGGCGACCGCATTCTGCACGGTGAAATAAAGGCCTTTGACGGCAAGCCCGTCGACACCGTCTTCGAACGGATCGCACTGCCCTCCTTCGTCGGCCCTGAAAACCACGTGATCGTTGCGCGCCACCAATTTGAACAGGCCGTTCGGCGCGCTCTCAAAAATCAGCAGCGGGCGTGGCGATGGGTTGTCCCTGGTATCCACAGGCGGATCCGCGACCACCAGCAAGCTCTTTCGCCCGTCGCCGAGCAACGGACCCTCGGCGCTCAGCATGACGCCATAGCCGGCCGGCAGTTGCGCCTCCACGCCTTGCGGCAATTTGGCCGTCGTCTGGCCCGTGGCCATCGAAGTAGCCGCTAGTCCAAGCAGCGCCGGAGCGACAAGTCTGGCGATTTTCACGGTAGCCCCCTGAGTTTTCTCGGTTCCATCCGGCCAAGTCTATGCTGCCGTGTGGGCATCACAAGATCGAACAGGCGGGACGTTGCCGACGAGGAATGCGTGGGCTCATTTCGAAGGTTGCTTCATTTCGAAGAAGGGCGCCCGAGCCGGTCTGCGTCCATCATGTGTGTCACGCTGGTGACGGTTTGAGTGATGCAGCGTTTGAGCCGGTATAGGCCCGCGCCCGCCAAGCATGCGCATTAAGGAATAAATCAGAGCATCCCTTACAATGTCTACGATGAAAATCGCCTCCTGGAACGTGAATTCGCTGAAGGTGCGCCTGCCGCACCTCACGCAGTGGCTGGCCGACGCCAAGCCGGATGTCGTCGCCTTGCAGGAAACCAAGCTGGAAGACGCCAAGTTCCCGCTCGACGAGCTGGCCGCGGCGGGCTATCACGCGGTGTATGCCGGGCAGAAGACCTACAACGGCGTGGCCATTCTGGCGCGCGATCTGCCGCAGGACGTGGTGTCCGAGGTGCCCGGGCTGGACGATCCGCAGCAGCGCCGCATCCTCGCCGCCACCGTCGGTGGCGTGCGCGTGGTCGACCTGTACGTGGTCAACGGCAAGGAAGTCGGCGACGAAAAATACACCTACAAGCTGGACTGGCTGGCGAAGGTGCGCGCATTCCTGGCCGAGGAGCTGCGCCGGCATCCGCGCCTGGTGGTGCTGGGCGACTTCAACATCTGCCCCGACGACCGCGACGTCTACGACCCGGTGGCCTGGGGCGAGGCGATCCTGTGCTCGCCGGCCGAGCGCGCCGGCCTGCAGGCGATCACTGCGCTGGGTCTGCACGACAGCTTCCGCCTGTTCGAGCAGGCCGCCGGGCATTTCAGCTGGTGGGACTACCGGCAGGCCGCCTTCCGTCGCAACATGGGCCTGCGCATCGACCTGATCTTGATCAGCGATGCGCTGAAATCGCAGGCGCGGGCCGCCGCCATCGACCGCACCCCGCGCCAGTGGGAGCGGCCTTCCGACCATACGCCGGTGACGCTGGAGCTGGACATCTGATGAATACGTCGCATCCCGATTGGCCCAGTTCGCTGGACGACGCGGAACTGGACGAGCTGGACCGCTATCTGCGCGGCCACAGCGGCGATGGCCGGCTGCTGCTCGACGGCGTGCACGGCCTGCTCTCGGCGCTGGCGGTGAGTCCGGTCGCGGTGCTGCCGGACGAATGGCTGCCCGAGGTGCTGCACGAGCCGTTCGCCGACGAGGACGAAGGCAATCGCGTGCTGGCCCTGCTGGCCAAGCTCAACGATTCGATCAGCGCCGAGCTGGACGTGGACGCCTACGAACCGATCCTCGGCGAGATCGACACCGAGCAGGGCCCGGTGCTTTCCGCGGGCGGCTGGTGCGAAGGCTTCAGCCGCGGCATCGACCTGCGCGCCGGGCTGTGGGAGAAGCGGCTGGCCGACGATGCGCAGCTGATGGAGCTGCTCGGCCCGGTGATGGCGCTGGCGGTGGACGAGGGCGTGCTCAGCGCCGAGGCCGAGTTCGAAAAGCTCACCGAAGACGAATACGACGAGTGCCTGTCGCAGGTGCCCGCCGTGCTGGGCGCGGTGAACAGCTACTGGCACGAACATCCGGCCACCGAGAGCGAGCTGGCGGCGATGCTGCGCCCGGACGACGACAAGGATCCGCCGGCGCCGCCGCGTCAGCGCAGCGGGCATTGGGTGCACTAGGCGGCGGCCGGTGTCGCGGCGCGGCGGGCTGATCGCCGGCGCCGGCTCCGGCAGAATGCCGCAGTTGTGCGCCGCGCCGGCATTCCGGCCGGCACCGCCCGATAAGGAAGCCTGATGGCCTACGAGTATGGTTCAAGCGCGCAACGGCTGGACTTCCCCAATCCGTTCCGCGTGGAAAACGTGTTCGGCTTCGTCGCCGCCGGCATCCTGATCGGCGGCGGCCTGTACGCAATCTTCCTGGGCCGCGGCAGCCTCGGCTCGCATATCAACGGCTGGGCGCTGGCGCCGGTGATCGCCGGCGTGGCCATGCTCGCGGCGGGCATCCGCCACGCCACGCTGGCGCTGAGCCGGCTGCGCTTCTTCTTCGGCCGCGGCAAGCCGGTCGGCCTGGCCGGCGAACTGGCCGACAGCGCGGTCGGCGAAAGCCCTGCGGCAGCCGAGCTGAAGGCCGGCATGCGCGGCGGCGCGATCTCCTTCGACGAACCCACCGGGGCATTGAACGGCCTGCTCTACAGCCTGGTGCATGCGCTGATCTGGGCGCCGCAGCAGATCCAGTGGGTGGCGCAGCGGCAGTTCCGCACCGGGCTCACCCTGGCGGTGGTGCTGCTCGGCCTGCTGGTGTCGATCCTGGGCGCTTCCAGCGCCAAGGATGCGAGCTGGCTCGGCCTGTTTTTCTTCGTGTATAGCGCCGGCCTGCTGCTGAAGCCGCTGGAACGCGGCGCGCAGGCGCGCACCAGCATGGGCTCGGGCGGGCTGATCGCCTTGGTGCTGGTGGCGATCCTGGCGCCGGTGCTGATCCACTACATCTCGTCCGCCCTGCCCGGCCTGGGCGGGGTGAACCTGAGCGGGCAGGCGCTGCTGCTGCTGCTGTGCGCGCTGGCCTCGGTGCTGGTGTTCTTCGTGGCGGTGCTGCGCCAGATGGTGGCGCCGCCGCAGACCACCATGGCCTGCGAGCTGGCCACGGTGTCGATGAACGCGCCGCCGAACCAGCTGCTGGTCGAGCTGGATCGCGAGATGCAGCGCGGCTGGGTGGAGCAGATTCCGAACCGCCGCTATGCGCGCTACATCCCGGAGACGCCCGGCGCCTCCGGCAGCTTTCACGGCGAGCTGCTGGAAGAGACCCAACCGATGCCGCGCGAGGACATGCGCAAGGTGAGCCTGACGCATGCGCTGGGCGAGCCGCGCTATCGCTGGCTGACCGTGCTCAGCGCGTTGGGCGTGCTGTACACCCTGGCCGGCACCATCGCCCTGCTGGTGTTCGCCTACCAGGTGACCCAGCCGCGGATCGAGCCGGCGATCTGGCAGGACCTGTGCTTCGCCGGCGGCATGTTCTCGCTGGCGCTGTTCTGCTTGCGCGCGGGGCACATCCTGTGGGCGCGCTTCGATTTCGTCTCGCGCATGACCTGGGTGGAGCTGGACGGCAACTTCCAGCGTTCGCTCACCGCGATCGGCGCGCAGTTCACCGACCGAGTGCGCACCGAGAAGGAAGTGGTCACGGTCAACGACATGACGCTGCGCGTATGGGTGGCCGAGGTGGACTCGGTGACCTTCGGCAGCGAGGACCCGGTGCGCCGCATTGTCGGCCTGCGCGGGCTGACCGATCGCGCCGGCGCCCTGCGCGCCCACCTCGCGGGTTTCGCCGGCGAGCAGAGCAGCGTGGACATGCCGAGCGCGCGCCGCGACGTCGAGAAGATCGCCGCGCTGGGCGCGATGAACGAGCTCGGCGGCAGCGCCGAGGCGGCGGAGGCGCTGCGCAAGGCGATCGATGGCGCGACCGGCACGTCCACGCCGAGGTCGATACGGGGCGAGCCGGCCGCGGCTTCGTTCTGCAGCGCCTGCGGTGCCGCGGCCGCGCCCGCCGCACGCTTCTGCGCGCAGTGCGGCCAGGCCCTGGTACGCCATTGAAATCTCTGGAATGATCGCCGCGATGGGGCGGCGTCATGCCCGAGTGACCGGACGGCGGCGCAAGCGGTGATCTGCGCGGCTTCGGGCGACGCGGATCGAGCCGGTCCGATCGCCGCGCATGGCCAAGGCGCACGGACGCTGACGGAGGGGCGGGGTGTCACAGGTGCTACTTAATCTCCTGGCGATCACGGCTTGCGCCGTGCTTGCCCATGTGCTGCCCGAAACCACCTTGCTCGGCGCCTACGCGATTCTCGGTCCGGCCCACTATCTGACCGAGATTTCCTGGCTGCACGATCGCCAGTATTTCGTGAAGCGTCCCCGCGCCCTGCTGCTGGTGGCGCTGGCGGCGCTGGTCGTCATGCTCGTGCGGCCGCATACGCCGGAAGCGGCCGGCGCGCTGTTCGCCCTGCTGGGCGGATTGATCGCCGCCGGCCTGGGCGCGCGCTTCATCGCGGTCGGTGCGACCGCGGTGGTGTCGGCGCTGGCAGGTGTCACGGGAGCCGTCTACGGCTGGTTCTGGGTAGCCGTCCTCGTCGTGCTGGTGCCGACCCTGATCCATGTCTTCGTCTTCACCGGCATGTTCATGCTGACCGGGGCGATGCGCAGCAAGCGGCTGGTCGAATGGCTGCCGTTGCTGGCGCTGGCGCTGGGCGCGCTCAGCTTTCTGGTGATCCCGACGGTGGATCTCGGCCACGGCCTGTTCAAGACGGCGGTGATGCAGAACATCGCGTACGAGTACACCCACCTGTCCATGCCCGGGCATGACATCGCCTGGGGCCTGGTCGGTTTTCTCGGCTTTGCCTACGCCTATCACTATCTGAACTGGTTCCTGAAAACCGGCCTGCTGGGATGGCATCGCATGCCTTTATGGCGGCTGGTGCTGCTGACCACTACCTGGGTGGTGATCCTGTATGCCTATACCCAGGACGTGTTCTTCGGCCTGCTGATCAGCCTGCCACTGAGCCTGGGTCACGTTCTGCTGGAGTTGCCGCTGGATGTGCTGACCGCGCGCCGCCTGCTGAGCACGCCCTTTCTGCGGCATCGCTCCACCGCCTCCTGAGGTCGGCGCGAGCGAGGCGAGCAGGCCACGTCGACGTAACGCCGGCATGGCTGCGGAAACAATCCGTTTCATCGCCGCGACTTTGCACCCGGCTGGCCAGACCCCATCCTGGGCTCAGACTTTGATGGGAGTGCAGTCATGACCGAACGACGCATCATCCGCCGCGCCCGCGGCATCGACACTGCCGACGGCGCGGGGGTCAAGCTCAAGCGCATCATCGGCCAGCCCGGCCTGGACATGCTCGACCCGTTCCTGCTGCTGGACGAGTTCCGCTCGGACCAGGCCGGCGACTACATCGCCGGTTTCCCCGAGCACCCGCACCGCGGCTTCGAGACGGTGACCTACATGCTGGCCGGCAACATGCGCCACGGCGACAACCACGGCAACGTGGGCCGCCTCACTGCCGGCAGCGTGCAGTGGATGACCGCCGGGCGCGGCATCCTGCACTCGGAGATGCCCGAGCAGGAAGACGGCCTGATGTGGGGCTTCCAGCTGTGGGTGAACCTGCCGGCGCAGGACAAGATGACCGCGCCGCGCTACCAGGACATCGCGCCCGAACGCGTGCCGGTGGTGCATCCGGCCGACGGCGTGGAGGTGCGCGTGCTGGCCGGCGAGCTGGATGGCGTGAGCGGTCCGGTCGAGGGCATTCCTACCGCGCCGGTCTACCTGGACATCAGCCTGCAGCCCGGCGCGCAGTTCGTGCTGTCGCTGCCGGCCGGCCATCGCGGCTTCGCCTACGTGTTCGACGGCGAGTCGGCCCTGGTCGCCGGCGAAACCCTGCGGCGCAGCGAGCTGGGCGTGCTGTCGGAAGGCGAGCAGCTGCGCCTCGCCGGCACCGACGCGCCTGCCCGCCTGATCGTGGTGGCCGGGCGGCCGCTGCAGGAGCCGGTGGCGCGCTACGGCCCGTTCGTGATGAACACGGCGGAGCAGATCCACGAAGCGATCGCCGATTTCCGCGCCGGCAAGTTCTGAGCGCGGCGTGGTCCGGCCGTTTCGTGGCCGGACCCGCACTCAGTCGGGCCGAGCCGAGTTCGACAGCGCCTGTCTGGCCAGGGCGAGCGTGGCGGCCAGGTCGGTATCGGCCTGCAGCACAATCGCCCGCTCGTCCGCGGCAGGTTCCTCCAGCGTCGCCAGCTGGCTGTCGAGCAGGGCGGGCGGCATGAAATGCTGGCGCTCGCGCAGGCGGCGGGCCAGCTCCTCGCGCGGCACGCGCAGATAGAGCAGGCGCAGCGCCGGGTCCGCCTGGCGCAAACGATCGCGATAGGCGCGGCGCAACGCCGAGCAGGCGACCACCACGCCGGCACCGCGGTGCGCCGTGATCGCCGCAGCGATCGCCTCCAGCCAGGGCCAGCGGTCGGCGTCATCCAAGGGGATGCCGGCGCTCATCTTGGCGATGTTGGCGGGCGGATGCAGCGCGTCGCCTTCCACGAAATCCACCTCGCAGGCATGCGCCAGGGCACTGCCGAGCCCGCTCTTGCCGCTGCCGGAAACGCCCATCACGATGATCGTCGGCAGGGCGTGGCGAACGGCAGGCATGGCGTGGCTTAACCCCTTTGGCGGCGATCCGCAGTTTAAGCGATCGGGGCAGCGGAAACGGGCGTGAACGGCGCATCGGTGACGCCAGGCCTGGACGAGACCCACTTACCGATCGGGGGAATTCCATGATGCGCGTGATTCGTGGCGGATGCGGCATGCTCGGCATGCTGTTCGCGGGGGCACTGGCAGCGCAGACCGCCGCGCCGGCGGCCATGCCTGCGTTGCCAGCGGCGGAACCGGCCCTGGTCGAGCAGCTGCAGCAGCTGCGCCAGAGATTGCCGCAAGACCGCAAGATCGACGTGCCGCAGATGTCGCGCGACATCCTGGCCACGGTGAAGGACGCCGAGGCGCTCGATCGCTCCGGCAACGATGCCGCCGCGCTGCAGCGCCTGCTGAGCCTGCAGAAGTACGCCCCGCTGGCGCAGCTGCCCAGCTACGACGTGCAGATGCTGTGCTCTTGGCTGTACGGCAGGCTTGGCCAGGCGCCGGCCGCCAACGATTGCCGCCGCCGCGCGGCGGCGATGAGGGTGATCCTGCATCAGCGCTCCGGCAGCGGCCGCACGCCGGACGACCCGGTGCGGGTCGTGATGGACAGCGACATGGTGGAATGGCTGCGCTCGTCGCTGGCCAAGGTCACCGGCGTGCGCGCCTATCGCTACCGCGACGCCGAACTGCAGCAGGTGACCTATGTCGGGCCGATCGGCGGCGGCCAGCCGACGGTGGTCTATTTCGCGCTCGACCCGCGCGTGCAAGCGGCCGCGGCCAAGGAAGCCCCGCCCGACATCTTCGCGCCGCTGCCGCTGGACGCAGGCGACGCCGAGCACCGCCAGGCCGTGCAGCAGGCGCATGCGCAGCGCGAACGTTTCCTGGCCGACAAGAGCTTTCGTTATCTCGCGCTGATCCAGCTGAGCCGCGACGCGCAGCGCGATGCGGTGCGGTTGGAACTGCAGGGCGACGCCGCCGGCGCCCTGGCCAAGCTGCGCGAGATCGAGCGGGTCCGGCCGATCCGCGAGGTGCCCCTGGTCAGCCTGATCTCCACCTACAGCACCTTGCTGGGCAAGACCGGCGATGCCGCGGGGCAGGCGGACATGCGCATGTATCTGTTCGGCATCCTGCAGGACATCGCGCACAGCGGCGACGGGCTGTCGACCAAGACCGCCATCCATGTGATCGCGGTGGCGGAGGAATACAGCTGGCTAGGCGCGAAGAAGCTGCATCTGCAGCGGCAGTCCCTGCTCAACGACGGCGACCGGCACTACGACGCGATGGATACGCTGGACGCCCAGGGCCACGCGCAGACCTATTACTTCGACGTCAGCGGCTTCTTCACCCGCGAAGGCGAAGGCTAGCCTTTCACGCTGCCAAGCATCAGGCCGGCCAGGTAGTAGCGCTGCATGGCGAGGAACAGCAGCAGCACCGGCAGCACGGTGACCACCGAGCCGGCCATCATCAGCTCGGTGTCCTGCCAGTGCTCGCGCGACAGCGAGGCCAGCGCGATCGGCAAGGTGTAGTGCTCCTGCCCGGTGAGCACGATCAGCGGCCACATGAAGTCGTTCCAGGCGGTGAGGAAGCTGAAGATCGCCAGCGTGGCCACGATAGGTCGCAGCAGCGGCAGCACGATCTGCATGAAGATGCGCAGCTCGCCGGCGCCGTCGATGCGCGCGGCTTCCAGCAGTTCGTCCGGCACGCTGCGCGCGTACTGGCGCACCAGGAAGATGCCGAACACGGTGGCCATGCCCGGCGCGATCACGCCGGCATAGCTGTTCACCAGGCCCAGGTATTTCAGCAGCAGGAACAGCGGCAGCATGGCCACCTGGGCCGGGATCAGCAGCGCTCCGAGCAGGCCGCGGAATAGCCGCTCGCGCCCACCGAAACGCAGCTTGGCGAAGGCGTAGCCGGCCGCCACGTTGCAGGCCAGCGAGAGCAGGGTGATCGCGCCGGCGACCAGCAGGCTGTTGAGCAGATAGCGGCCCATGCCGGCCTGGCCGAACAGCGCGCGGTAGTTGTCCAGGCTGGCATGCGCGGGCAGCAGACGCGGCGGCAATGAGCTCGCCTCGCCCGGCGCCATCAGCGAGGCCGACAGCATCCACAGCAGCGGCAGCACGGCCAGCGCGGCGCTGCCGAGCAGCAGCCCGTTGATGATGGCCTTGGCCAGCCAGGGCCGCGCCGTACGGTTCATGGCTGCACCTCGGCGGCATCGCCGCGCCGTCCCAGCCGCAGCATCAGCGCGGTCACCGCGAACATCACCACGAACAGCAGGAAGGCCACCGCCGAGGCCGAGCCCAGGTTCCACCATTTGAAGCCTTCGTCGTACATCAGGTACAGCACGCTCTCGGTGCTCTGCAGCGGGCCGCCTTCGGTCATCACATAGGGCTCGGCGAACAGCTGGAAATAGCCCGACACGCTGAGGATGCTCACCATCAGCAAGGTGGGCCGCAGCATCGGCAGGGTGATGTGGCGGAACTGCCGCAACGCCGAGGCGCCGTCGATGCGCGCCGCCTCGTACAGCTCGGGCGGGATCGCCTGCAGGCCGGCCAGCAGGATGATCATGTTGTAGCCGAAGTTCTTCCACACCGCGAACAGGATGATGGTCGGCATGGCCCAGTGCGGGTCGCCCAGCCAATCCACCGGATGGATGCCGAAGCCGGCCAGCGCCTCGTTGACCAGGCCGTACTTGGTGTTGAACAGGTAGCGCCAGATCAGCGCCACCGCCACCACCGTGGTCACCACCGGCGCGAACAGCGCGGTGCGGAAAAAGGCCTGGCCGCGCGCCAGCGGCGAGTTCAGCAGCAGGGCTGTGCCGAGCGAGGCGGCCATCGACAGCGGCACGCCCACCGCGACGAAATAGCAGGTGTGCCCCAGCGCGGACCAGAACAGCGGGCGCTGCAGCAGGCCCCAGTAGTTGTCCAGCGCGACGAAGCGCAGGTTGCGCGGGTCGGCCAGCGCGTACAAGTCGTAGTCGGTGAAGCTGAGCAGCAACGCGGCCAGCACCGGCAGCACGAAGAACAAGCCCAGCACCAGCAGGGCCGGCATCAGGAACAGCCAGGCGGCGCGCGGCGGATTCATGGCACCGCGCTCCCGCCGCGGTCCAGCATCCAGCGGCGCTTGGCCAGCATCGCGTCGACGCGGCGGTCCAGTTCGGCGGTAGCCTGGTCGACGCTCACTTCGCCGGCGATCACCCGCGCCGCCTGCAGCTGCATTTCGTTGACGATGCGCTCCCATTCCGGAATCGGCGGCGTCGGCCGCACCCGTTCCAGCTGATCGCGGAAGGCCTGCGCCTTGGCGTCGTTGCGCAACGCCTCGCCGGCCCAGGACGAACGCCGCGGCGGCATGTCGCCGAGCAGTTGGTAGAAGCGCTGCTGCACCGCCGGCTGCGACAGATATTCGATCAGCTGCCAGGCGGCTTGCTGGTGCCGCGAGCGACGGAAGATCACCAGGCTGGAGCCGCCGGCGCTGGAGGCGCCCGGGCCGTCCGGTCCGGGCAGCGGCGCGGTGGCCCAGGCGTCCTGCTGCGCGGCCGGCAGGCGCGTGCGGAATTCGCCGATATTCCACGGGCCCGACAGGTAGAAGGCGTACACGCCGCGGCCGAACTCGTTCCACGGGTTGCTGGCTTCGCCGTTGGTGATCGCCGGGGCTTGGTGGCGGCGGAAGATCTCCACGTAGAAGCTCAGCGCGCGCTTGAAGCCGGCACTTTCAAAATTGCCGTAGCGATTGCCGTCACGCAGCAGGCCGTCGCCGGGCTTGGGCCCGTAGTCCTGCTGCAGGGCCAGCGCCAGCAGCTGCTCGAACTCGTTGGTGGGCAGCAGGATGCCGTAACGCCGCTCGCGCCCCTCGCCCGTGCTCAGCGCGGCCAGCATGCGCGACCACTCCTGCCAGTCGCGCGGCGGCGCGTCGAAGCCCGCCGCCTGCAGCAGATCCTTGCGGTAGAACAGCAGGCGCGTGTCGACGTACCACGGAATGCCGTAGAGCTGGCCGCCGACCTGGTTGGTGGCCCAGATGTTCGCGAAGTAGTCGCTAGGGTCGATGGTGCGCGACTGGCGCACCCGCTGATCCAGCGGTGCCAGCGCATGCAGCGCGACCAGCTCCGGAATCCAGGTGTTGCCGAGCTGGCTCAGATCGGGGGTGGAATCGCCCGCGTAGGCGGTCAGCAGCTTCTGGTGTGCGGCGGTGAGCGGCAGCTGCTGCAGCCGCACCTGGATGTCCGGATGCAGCTTCTCGAACTCGGGAATCAGCTTGGCCACCGCCTCGCCTTCGCGGCCGATGGTCCAGAAATCCAGCGGCTGGCGCGTGTCGGCGGCCTGCCCGCAGGCCGCCAGCAAGATGCACGAGGCCAGCGCCAGCCAGGCGTGGCGCAGCCGCCGCACAGGCCGGAACTCGACCCGTCGCGGCGCGCGGCCACGCACCGCGCTCATGGCGTGGGCGCCGCCTCGTCCAGCCAGCCGCCCTCGAAGCCGGCGCGCTGCAGGCCCTTGCGCACATACGGATTGCGCTTCATCACTCGCCATACGAAACCGCTGCGCCAGTTTTCCAGCATCAGCACGATCGGTCCCTGGTCGATGCCCAGCTGCATGGTATCGAACCAGCCCTGGTCCGGCTGCAGCGCGCCGGTGCGGGTTTCGGTGCGGGTGTGGAAGCTGGGATTGAAGGCGTCGACGAAGCCGTAGCGGTTGTAGGCGTGGGCGCCGTAGCGGCGTTTCATCTCCAGCAGCGCGGGTACTGCGATCTCGGGCGCGAAGGCGATCGAGCCGCCGGCCGCGGTGGGCGCGATGGTGCCGTCGTCGCTGACGTAGTCGAGCCCGGCGCCGCGCGCGGTATAGCCGTAGAAAGTGCGCTCGCCGCCGCTCTGGTCCTTCACCACGATGCCGCCGGGTCCGTTGCTGGCGGTGAGGCCCCAGACGTTCTTGCCGTAGCCGGTCCAGTGGCCCGGGTTGGCGATGGCGTAGGCGCGCTGGCTGTAGGCGGCGCGGCGTCCGTTCTCGAAATAGTCCAGCCCGTGCTCGCGGCTCCAGGCGTCGCGGATGCCGCGGAAGTCGATCCACGACTCGGTGTACTGGTGGCCGAACAGCGGCGCGAAATTCAGGAATTGCTGGCCATAGAAATTGCCCCAGGTGAGCGGGTAGGTGGCGCACCAGGCGGTCCAGGCATCGGCCTCGATCGGATGGGTGGGCGAGCCCAGCGCCAGCAGATAGACCAGCTTGCCTTCGTTGTAGCCTTTCCAGTCCGCCGGGATGAACCTGCCGCCGGGCGTCCAGCCCATGCTCAGCAGCGGTGGGCGCGTCTGCATCCACGGCCAGTCGACGGCGCGGTACAGCGCGTCGGCCAGTTGGCGGATTTCCTTTTCCTGCGGCGTGTCGCGATCGTAGTAGGACTGCGCGAACAGCACGCCGCCCATCAGCAGCGTAGTGTCGACGCTGGACAGCTCGGTCCAGCGCCCTTGGCGCTTGCCGGTCTGCATGTTGAGGAAGTGATAGAAGAAGCCGTGGAAGCCGCTGGCGTCGTCTTCGCTGTCGTTCTGCACGGCATCGTGGAAGAAGCGCAGCGTGGCGAGGGTGCGCTCGGCGGCCTGCGCGCGCGTGATATAGCCGCGCTCGGCGCCGATGCCGTAGGCGGTGAGGCCGAAGCCCACCGCGGCGATGCTGGAGAACGATGGACCGGGGTAATGGTCGGGCACCAGCCCGGTCTTGGCGTCGGCGCTGTCCCAGAACCATTGGAAGCTGCGCTTTTCCAGATCGTCGAGCGCGGCCTGCTGCGTCTTGGGCAGGGCGGCGAAACCGCCTGGCGGCGTCTTCGCCAGCGCCGGGGACTGCCAGCCCAGCAGGCCGGTCGCCAGCGCGGCGCAGCAGAGGTTCAGGGCGAGGGCGCGGAGACTGCAGTGGATCATGGTCAGGTCATGCCGTGGAGGGAACGAAGGCGAGGCTGGCGAAAAATCGCAGGCGTATCGATGGTACGGCTCGGCTGCAAAGCGAGCGGCGGACGCTCGGCGAGCCGCTCAGGGCCATCAACAGAAAGCCCGCGGGTGCGGGCTTTCGGTCTGAACGGACATCCTGCGTCATCGCCGGCCAGGGGCGCGGACTAGAAGCTCATGCCCATGGTGAACTTCAGCGTGCGCGGATAGCCCGTGATGTCGCCGGTCGGGTTGTAGATCACCGGCGTCTTGTTCATCACGCCGTTGACGCCCCAGTTCTCGATGTAGCTGGTGTAGTTGTTCCAGTTGAAGGCGTTGATCAGGTCCAGGCGCGCATAGGCGTTGAGGTTGCCCCAGATCTTGAAGTTCTTGGTGGCCTGGAAGTCGATGTCGCGATAGCCGAAGGCCTTGCCGCCGATCAGGAAGCGGCCGGTGGCGGGCGGAGTGATCGAGACAGACCGACAGCCATTGCCGTTGAAGCTACCTTCATCCTGGTAAGGACGCGGCGCGCCATAGCAGGCCAGGTTGAGGTCGGGAATCGGCGTGGCCAGGGTCAGCTTGGCGCCGAGCACGAAGCCCCACGGGCCGTCCAAGTTACCGGTGACCACCAGGCGGTGCTTGGAGACGCCCGAGCCGGTGAACGGGTAGTTGCCGATCTTCGAATAGTCGAAGGCGTACTGGTCGGTCGGGTCGGCGTTGTCGTTGTTCTGCAGCGCATGCGTATAGGTGTAGGCGAAGCTCACGCCCCAGCCGGATTCCTTGGTGTAGGGCTTCTCGGCTGACAGCAGCACCTGGGTGGTCTTGGTGGTGAGGCCGTTGTTGCCGAGGATCAGGCTGCCGTAGCCGGGAATGGCGGCGCTCCAGGCCTGACAGGCTGCCGTCGGATCCTGGGGCGACGCGACGCAGCCGTACTGGCCGGGTCGAGCCCACATCGAGCCGTTCGGGAAGCGATTGCCGAGCGTGTAGACAATGCCGTCGAAGCTCTTCACGCTGGCGATCGCCGCGCTGGTGTTCCAGTCGCCGATCTTGTTGCGCATGCCGAGGCTGATCTGGTCGGAGTACGGCGCCTTCAGGTTGTTGTTGATCAGGTCGACTTCCTTGCCGGCGGTGGAACCGGCCACCAGCGACTGCAGGGTCGGAATGCTCAGGTAAGCCGGATTCCAGGTCAGGCAGGTGGCGCTGGGCGTGCACGATTCGTCCGGCGTGTTGAAGTACAGCGTGGGCTGCGAAAGGATGGACTTGGTCTGCTCCACCTGCAGCGATTCGTACAGGTCGCGGTCGTAGGAACGGCCGGCGCCGCCGAAGATCACATGCTCTTCGTCGCCGTTGATGTCGTAGGAGAAGCCGAAGCGCGGCTGCCATTCGTTCTTCGGCGCGTGGCGATTGTTGCCGGTGCTGATGTAGTTGTTGATGTTGATGCCGCCCTTGGCCAGGCTCTGCGCGTAGGTCTGCCCGGTGGGCGCATTCGGATCCTGGCTGTTCAGCGCGTCGATCACGCTGGCGGGGGTAACGAAGTTGAGGTACGACGGGGTCTTTTCGTAGTCCCAGCGCACGCCCAGATTCAGGGTGAGGTGATCGTCCACCGCCCAGTCGTCCTGGATATATGTGCCGAACTGGCGGTCGGTGGTGGTGATCGACGGATTCTGGCCGGGCACCGGCGAGCCGAACTGCACCTTGTAAGGAATGGTCTCGGTGCCGGTCAGCGGATTGACCGCATAGCTGAACAGCGCATTGCTGTCGCCTGCGTCCTGCGCAGTGAGATCGACCAGCTTGTACTTGAAGCCCATCTTGATGACGTGGTCGCCATGCCACTCGATGTCGTTGAAGGTCAGGTCGTCCTGCAGCGACGGTCCCTTCTGGCCCTTGTTCTGTTCGGCCAGCGGCGAATTGCCGGTCTGCACGATGATCTGGTTCTGGTCGTTGCTGGGCGTGTAGTTGTTGCCGATGCCGGTGATCACCGGCGTCGGATGATAGAAAGCGTTTTCATAGGTGAGCTGCAAACGGTTGAACCAGCTGTCGGCGCTGTGATCCCAACGCACGTCGAAGCGCTTGTCGGTGTTCTCCGTGTTGAGGCCGGCGCTGGCCGTATTGGTCTGGCCCACGCCGCTGATCGCGCTTTCGTCGCGGTACTTGCCGCTCACTTCGAAGCGGTCGCGGTCGGTCGGCTCGAAGTCGATCTTGCCGAACCAGTCGTTCTCCTTGAACGGCAGGCTGGCCGGCCCGATCTGCGAGCGCACGTCGGGCGGCAGCTGATTCCAGTAGGAGGCGTTGGAGCCCGGCACGATGGCGACCGGGCTGTCGAATTCCTTCCCTTCATAGGCGACGAAGAAGTGCGCCTTGTCCTTCAGGATCGGGCCGCCCAGATCGAAGCCGTAGTCCTTTTCGTGCGAGGACTGCTTGTCGTGGTCCGCCTGTTCCTCGGGAGTCTCCGCGCGCATCGCGGTATTGGTGTAGCTGCCGAACACGTCGCCGTGGAATTCGTTGGTGCCGGACTTGGTCTCGGCGGTCACCGCGGCGCTGGAGATCTGGTCGTACTCCGCCTTGTAGTTCGAGGTGATGACCTTGTATTCGCCGATGGCCAGCTGCGGGAACGGGTTGCCCTGGCTGTTGTTCTGGCCGGTGACGCCGCCGGGCAGCACGTAGTTCTTCTGGCCGACGCCGTCGATGTACACGTTGATGGCGCTGCTGGCCTGGGCGCCGGAGCGCAGGCTGGTATCGCCGTTGGCGCTGCGGGTGAACACCATGCCGGGCACGCTGTCGGCGAATTCGAGGAAGTTGCGCGAGGCCTGCGGCGTGGTGTTGATCTGGCGCAGCGAGACCTGGCTGCCCACTTCGGAGGTCTTGACCTCCTGCAGGGTGGTCGCGGAAACCGTCACCGCGTTGAGGTTGGTGGCGTTCGCGGCCGAGGGCGCGGCGCCGGTGACCGCCGGAGCGGTGAGGTCGAGCGTGGCGGTGGAGGCGACGGTCAGCGTCACCAGGCGCTCGGTGCCCGCGCCTGCATCGACCTGATAGGTGCCGGGCGGCAGGCCAACCAGGGCGTAGCTGCCGTCGTTGTCGGCCTTGGTGCGGCGTACGGCGCCGGTGTCGACCTGCTTGGCCGTCACCACCGCGCCGGCGGCGGCGTGGCCGCGCAAGGTGGCGTCTGCGCTGGCGGCGATCGATGACGCCGGCATGCCAGCGGCGAGCGCGGCTACCGAGGTGCCGATCAGGCTCGCCAACAGGCGCTTCTTGAAGTTTCCACTCGTTCTCATGCTGCCCCTCCCCAGGTCGTGGTGTGTATCAGCGGCGCTCTTTTGCGTACGTGGCGTTGTGCGCGCCGCAGGTGTCGCGAATGACGATGTCGCAGCCGAGCGTGTGGGCGTCCGCCGGCGGCTGCCCCGGCACGTCCAGTTGGCCGGCCAGGCGTTCGAGCGCCTGGCGACCGAGATCGGCGATGCTCACGCGCACCGTGCTCAGCGGCGGCGTCACATAGCGGGCGATCGGGATGTCGTCGAAGCCGCCCAGCGCGATGTCGCTGGGTACATCGAGGCTGCCTTCCTTGAGTGCATACAGGCAGCCGACCGCCATCATGTCGTTGGCCGCGAAAATGGCGCGTGGGCGCTGCTGGCGCTGCAGCCATTCGCGTCCCGCGCGATAGCCCGATTCCTCGCTGAAGTCGCCGGCGATGACGTCGAGCGGCGCGCCCGGCGCGTGTTGCGCCATCGCGGCGCGATAGCCGCGGTCGCGTTCCTGCGCGTCGAAGTTGCCCTCGGGCCCGGCGATGAAACCGACCCCGCCGCGGCCATGCTCAAGCAGGTGACGCACCATCGCGAAGGCGCCCGCGTAGTTGTCGACGTTGAGCACCGCGTAGGCCGGGTCCCGCACCGCGCTGTTGAGCAGCACCGCCGGCATCGCATCCGGCAGGTTCGCGCGCAGGAATTCCGCATCGACATGCGGCGACAGGATCAGCATGCCGTCGACCCGGCCCTGCATGGCGCGCAAGGCCGCCGCGGCCTCGCTGGCATGGCCGTGCGAGGAGGACACCAGCAAGTGCAGACGGCGGCCGCGTGCGGCGAGATCGATGCCGCGGATAAGCTCGGAGAAGAATTCGCCATAGAGGTCGGGCAGCAGCGCGCCGATCGTATGCGTGCGCCTTGTAATCAGGCTCTGTGCGGCGCTGTGGGGCACATAGCGCAGGCGTTTGGCCACCTCGTGGATGCGCCGCTGCGTCTCCTGGGTGACGCCGCCGTGGTTGTTGAGCGCGCGCGATACCGAGGCCACGGAAACCCGGGCTTCCCGCGCCACGTCTTTGATGGTGACTGCCATATGCGCTGATTCCCGGGCACGGTCTTGGATCCCCTTCGGAGTCAACGTAATCGTTTTCATGGCGGCTTGTAAAGCTTTTGCAAATCAAGCACTTTGCTGCAATGCAATAAAACCGAAAGCAGGATTGCGCTTGCCTGCCTCGCGGTGCCGGGCTCGTCCGCAGGCCTTGCCGGGATGGCTTCGCAGGCTCCCGGTGCCCGCATGCAACCCCCTAAGCGGCCTGGAAAAATCCTTGCGCCGCGCGCGGGCTAGCCGGCTCAGTCCACTGTGGCTACGCCGCTTCGGCGAGCCGCGCAAAGACGACTTGAAATCGGCATAAATAAGTCATAGGGTTGTCGTTAAATAAAGATTAATCTTCAGCAGGACAAGCGGCTGTAAAATCCACCTGCGGTTTGTCTCATCACTTTCACTTAACTCGATGTTTTTGCAGCTATGACTTCCCTGATCCTGGTCACCGCTCTGTGTTTTGCCGGCCTGGCTTTCATGGCCGTCAAGCGCGTGCCGGTGGGTCAGGTCTACAGCCTGTACCGCAACGGCAAGCCGGCGCGGCTGCTGCAGCCGGGGGTGCATGTAGTGCTGCCTTTACTCGAGCGCGTGGCCCATCGCATCGACCTCAACGGCCAGGTGCTGCGTTTCCAGGAAGCGCTGGAAGCCGGCAGCCAGGCACGTGACGTGCGCGGCACGGTGTACTGGCAGGTGCTCGAGCCGGAGCGCGCCGAGGCGGTGATCGAACAGGCCGACCAGCTGATCCGCCGCGGCGCCTGCGAAGCCCTGCGCGAGACCTCCGCCGCCCTCGAGGCCGATCAGCGCGATCTCGGCGTGCAGGTCAAGCAGAACCTCAATCGAGTGCTGCGCGAGCGCGGCATGATGGTGACCCGCGTCGAGCTGGATCGGGTCTGAGCGGCGGCCTTCGGCGCGCACGGCGCCGATCCAAAGGGTTTTCCTCCTCCTCGCTTCATTTCCAGCGGCGTTTCGCCAGTTAGGGCGTGCGCGGCACGACGGCCTTGCCGGATACTTCGCTCCCGTCCTCCGACGCCCAGGAATCGACATGAGTTCTCGCGACGCCCTGCACGCCCAGCTCGATCAGGGTGTCGCCGCGCTCGGCCTGCAGCTGCCGGCAACGGCATTGACGCAGCTGCTCGACTATCAGGCCCTGCTGCAGCGCTGGAACGGCACCTACAACCTCACCGCGGTGCGTGAGCCGGCGCAGATGATTACCCGCCATCTGCTCGATTCCCTGGCGATCCTGCCCTACGTCTCCGGCGCCAGCCTGGTCGACCTGGGCACCGGGCCCGGCCTGCCCGGCCTGGTGCTGGCGATCGCCGCGCCTGGGCGCGAGGTGTTGCTGGTGGACTCCAATGGCAAGAAGGTGCGCTTTCTGCGCGAAGCCATTCGCGCGCTGGGGCTGAAAGGCGTCAGCGCAATGCAGCAGCGGGTGGAGACGCTCGAAGGCCGCTACGACTGCGTTACCGCGCGCGCCTTCGCCTCGTTGGCCGACATGCTGGGCTGGGGCGGTCATCTGCTGGCGCCCGGCGGCACCTGGCTGGCCATGAAAGGCCAGACCGCGGAGGACGAACTGGCCGGTTTGCCGAGCGCGTTCGAGCTGCGCGCGCGGCATGCGCTGAGCGTGCCCGGGCTGGATGCCGCGCGGGAACTGCTGCTGATCGGCCGCCGCGGCGACGCGGCCTGATCGCGCCGGCGAACGGCGCCCATCGCCGGGCCGGCGTCAAGACAGGGTCGCCCGGACAGCAATCCGCCCGCTGCTCTCGCTCCGGCGATGCCCGGGCCGGAGCGGCCAGGCATGCGCATCCCTGACGGCGTCCCAATCGCAGCGGGCGCTGATGCTAATCTAATGCTCTTTACGCGCACGGTACGACGACACCATGGCCCGTATCATCGCTGTCGCCAACCAGAAGGGCGGCGTCGGCAAGACCACCTCCGCCGTCAATCTCGCTGCAGCCCTGGCTGCGGCGAAGCGGCGTGTGTTGCTGGTCGACCTGGATCCGCAGGGCAACGCCACCACCGCGTCGGGCATCGACAAGCACGAAGCCAAGCCGAACGGCTGCGAGGTGCTGCTGGACGAAGCTGCGGTAGATCAGGCGGTGGTGCGCACCGAAGGTCACTACGATCTGCTGCCGGGCAACGGCGACCTCACCGCGGCCGAGCTGAAGCTGATGGATGCGCTGGCGCGCGAGCATCGCCTGAAGGAGCAACTGGTCAAGATCGACGCGAAGTACGACATCGTGCTGATCGACTGCCCGCCGTCGCTCAACCTGCTCACTTTGAATGCGCTTACCGCAGCCGACAGCGTGCTGATTCCGGTGCAGTGCGAATACTTTGCGCTGGAAGGCCTGTCCAGCCTGCTCGACACGGTGAAGGCGGTGCGTCAGCGGCTCAACCCGCGGCTGGAGATCGAGGGCCTGCTGCGCACCATGTATGACGTGCGCAACAACCTGGGCAACGAGGTCTCGGCACAGCTGACCCAGCACTTCGGCGACAAGGTGCTGCGCTCGATCATTCCGCGCAATATCCGGCTCGCCGAGGCGCCCAGCCACGGCCAGCCTATCCATCAGTACGACCGCAGCTCGCGTGGCGCCATCGCTTATATCGGCCTGGCCGGAGAGATGATCCGTCGCGCGCGTGCGCATGACGGCGCTCCCGCCGGCGAAGCGGTCGACGAGGTGCACGACGACGAACTCGAAGTGGCGCACGACGCCTCCGCGCAACACCATCAGGAGTAGCTATGGCGGCGAAGAAACGAGGTCTGGGACGCGGGCTGGACGCCCTGCTCGGCGGCGAAGCCGGCGAGGTGGTGCAGGCGCTGGAGCAGGATGGCGAACTGCGCACCCTGCCGATCCAGCAGATCCAGCCCGGCAAGTACCAGCCGCGGCGGCACTGGAACGACGAGGCGCTGGACGAACTGGCCGCCTCGATCCGCGCGCAGGGCCTGATCCAGCCGGTGGTGGTGCGCGCGATCGGCAAGCACAGCTACGAGCTGATCGCCGGCGAACGCCGCTGGCGCGCCGCGCAGCGCGCGGGGCTGAGCGAGCTGCCGGCCCTGGTCAAGGCGGTGCCGGAAGCAGCTGTGCCGGCGATGGCGCTGATCGAGAACATCCAGCGCGAGGACCTCACCTCGCTGGAAGAAGCCGACGCGCTGAAGCGCCTGATCGACGAATTCGACCTCACCCATCAGCAGGCCGCCGAGGCTGTGGGCCGTTCGCGTGCGGCGGTCTCCAACCTGCTGCGCCTCACCGAGCTGCCGATCTCGATCAAGAAGCTGTTGGACGAAGGCAAGCTGGACATGGGCCATGCCCGCTGCCTGCTCACCCTGCCCGAAGGCGAGGCCGAAAGCCTGGCCCTGCAGGCAGCGCGCAACGGCTGGACCGTGCGCGAGCTGGAAGAGGCCGCGCGGCGCGCGCAGACCGCCCCCAAGGGCAAGGCCAAGACCAGCACGACGCGGGATCCGAACATCCTCGATCTGGAACGCCAGCTGGGCGAGCGCCTGGCCGCCAAGGTGGAGCTGGCCCAGGGCCGCGGCGGCCGCGGCAAGCTGGTGATCCACTACCACAGCAACGACGAGCTGGAAGGCATACTCGGCAAGATCCGCTGAGGCGCCGCGCCACGGCATGGCCATCGACTTCGCCGCCTTCCGCGCCCTGGCGCTGGCCCTGCCGGACGTCGAGGAAGGCAGCTCCTACGGCACCCCCGCCTTCAAGCTGCGCGGCAAGCTGATGGCGCGCTTGAAGGAGGACGGCGGCACGGTCGTGCTGCGCACCAGCTGGGAGCAGCGCGAACGCCTGCTGGTGCTGCACCCGCGCGCCTGCCTGGTCACCGATCATTACCGTGCCCATCCCTGGGTCTTGCTGCGGCTGGCCGCCGCCGGCCGGCCCCTGGCCACGGCGCTGCTGCGCCAGGCCTGGCAACTGACCGCCACGCCCGCGCTGCGCCGCCGCCACGGCGTCGAGCCGCCGCCAGGCTGAGCGCAACCTCGCCGCCGCCTGCCGCGAGCGGCTAGAATCGCAGACGCCCGGCGCCTTTCACGCCCCGTCACAGGCTTTTTCCATGCCACAGCTCTCCGTCGTCGTGCCGGTATTCAACGAGCGCGACAACATTCCACCGCTGCTCGCCGAGATCGCCGCCGCCCTGCGCGGCAAGTTCGATTTCGAGATCGTCTATGTGGACGACGATTCCAGCGACGACAGCGTGGCCGTGCTGACCGCGCAGAAGCCCAGCTATCCCGAGTTGCGCGTGGTGCGCCACCTGAGCCGCAGCGGCCAGAGCACGGCGGTGTGGAACGGCGTGCGCGCCGCGCGTTCGCCGTGGATCGCCACCCTCGACGGCGACGGCCAGAACGATCCGGCCGACATTCCCAAGCTGCTCGCCGCGCGCGACGCGGCCACCTCGGACGTGCGCCTGCTGGCTGGCTGGCGCACCACCCGCCGCGACAGCTTCAACAAGCGGATCTCTTCCAAGATCGCCAACGCGGTGCGCTCGCGCATGCTCAGGGACGCCACCCCGGACACCGGCTGCGGTCTGAAGCTGTTCGAGCGCGAAGTGTTCCTGCGCCTGCCCTACTTCGACCACATGCACCGCTACCTGCCGGCCCTGGTCAAGCGCGCCGGCTTCCAGAGCCAGAGCGTGCCGGTAGGCCATCGTCCGCGCACCGCGGGCACCTCCAAGTACGGCATGCTCGACCGCCTGTGGGTGGGCATTGCCGACCTGCGCGGGGTGGCCTGGCTGATGCGTCGCGGCAAGGTGACCCAGGTCGAGGAAATCTGAGCATGGGCTTCGCCGCGGCTCGCCTGCAGGCACCGTGGCCGAAGGGTCCGGCGCGGTTCGCGCCGACGCCATGACCGCTTACGTCGCGCTGCTGCGGGCGGTCAATGTCGGCGGCACCGGCAAGCTGCCGATGGCCGAGCTGAAGCGCATGTGCGAGGCGGCAGGTTTCACCGAGGTGCGCACCTATATCGCCAGCGGCAACGTGGTGTTCCGCTCGCGCCTCAGGGAGGCAGCGGTGAAAACCGCGCTCGAGCAGGCCATGGCCGCGTACGCGGGCAAGCCGGTCGGCGTGCTGGTGCGTAATGCCGATGAAATAGCCGCCGTGTTGTCAGCCAATCCCTATGCGGAGGCGCTGGGCAACCGGGTGGTGGCGATCTTCCTCGATCAGGCGCCTCCGGAAGAGCTGGGCATCGCCGGCCAGCGCGACGAGCGCATCGCCCGCGGCACGCGTGAGCTCTACGTGCACTACGGCGATGGCATGGCCGACTCCAAACTGAGAATTCGCGCCGCCGCTGCGGGTACGGCGCGCAACATGAATACCATCGCCAAGCTGGCCGAGATGGCTCGCTCGCTCGATAAGGGTTAGCGCACGCGGCAGCCGCGCGGTGCGCGTTCCCCACCGGTGCGCGCCATCGGCCCTGCGCTGACGGCATCTGCCGTGGGCCATCAAAAGCAACATGCCGTACTTGAACGTGCCTGCAATGCGCAGGCGACGACTTACCGGCACGGGCACGCTTCGGCTTGCAGAGACGGAGCGCTTGACCAGGGTCGGCGGGCAGCGGTGCATGCGCCCTAGGGAGGGCAGGCACGGGAACACCTCGCGCTCGAACAGCTTCAGGCCGCGGTCGGTATCCGGGGTGGTGTCCCTTAGCGCGCGCGAACGGTTTGCCGAGAGGGAGGCAGACTTTCGTATGCCGTGGAAGCCGCGGCCATCGTGTCGGCAAGTCGCGAGCGGGTTCAGTGCAGCGCGGTATCCGGCGCGCCCAGCCGGCCTTCCGCATCGAGCACGACCTGTCCCAGCGCATGCAGTTCCGCCGGGATGCCGTAGCGATCCGCCAGCGCCGCGACCAGGGCGCCCAGCGCCTGCGGCCGCAACGGATAGCCGTGGGCCAGCGCGCGTGCCTGGCCCTGCGCGACCGGCTGTGCCGCGGTGACCGCGACGATGCCGAGGCCGGGCGCCTCGTGCGCGAACAGCCGGGGCCGGTCGTAGCCCGCTTCGGGAGCGGCGAGCACTTCCAGCAGATAGCTGTTGCCGGTCACCGCCGCATCGCTGGCCTCCTGCAGGGTCAGTGGCAGGCCATGCGCTTCCAGCAGGGCGGCATATTGGCGCAGCTCGAACACGATGCCGGCAAAGTCGTGCCGGCGCGTCGCGGCATCGCCGCCCTGCGCGGCCAGCCAGTGCGAAGGCGACTGCGCCTGCACGCCGCCCTCACCGTAACGCAGGGCCAGGCCGCGCGCGCTGAGTGTCTCTTCGCTGCGGTAAGGCGTCAGCAGGGCGCCTTCCAGCAAGGTCCACAGCGGCGCCAGATTGACGTGCTCGTACTGCACGCAGGTCAGCGCGAGCAGGTCGTTGCGGCTGAGGTAGCGCGCGTGCTCCAACTGCACGCCGAAGGTGCGCATCAGCCAGTCGGCGGTGCGCGCGCCGGCCTCGCCGCGTCCCACCAGCTCGATCTCCAGCTGCGCGCCCAGGCTCTCGGCCAGCGCCGGTGGGGCCAGCAGGCTCCACGGCAGCAGACGCATCGGGCCGTCGGCATAGGCCGGGTCGGGCTGCAGGGTCGGCGCCGGCATGCGGCCTTCGTGGCTGCCGAAGGCCACCACGTTGTCGAGATGGCCGCGCGGCACGCGTCGCGCCAGCTCGTCCAGGGTGGCCCAGACCGGAAAGCCGGGGCGCAGCAGCTCGACCGTGTCGAACAGCGCCCCGGCCAGCGCCAGCCGGGCCTCGCCCACCTCGGGCAGCAGGCCGTGCAGGTCGGCCGCCATCAGGGCGGCCAGTTCGGCGGCCTCGTCGCGGCTGAGGCTGGTGCGTGCGGGCGTGGCGCCGGCCGACAGTTCCAGTGCGAGGACCGCGGGCAGGGCGTGCAGCGAAGAAGCTTCCACCAGGGCATTCCGAATAGCGACAGACCAGTGATTTTAAGGCCTGCGGTGCGACCTGGAGTAGCTCTTGCCAGAGCAGCGAGGTTCGTCGGGCAGGCGCGGCCGGACCAAGCTTGCTGTTACATCGGGAGTTGGACGGGACTGCGACGGACGATGTCGCTGTCCGCTGGCCTGCCGGCATAACTCTTCGGGATGGCTGCACAGCCGTCCACGGCATCGCGCCGTGTCGACCTTGCGCGCGGCGGCCTGCGTCGCCGAAAGCAGCTCCGCATGGCGGCCAGAACCACGCGATCCGCCGCGAATGGCGTGACAAGCCCTGCATTTGCGCATTCGGGCTTTCGCCGTGGAGCGGGCCGGGTTAGCCTTGTGGACTCAGCATGTGACGGACTGTCCGGGCTATGGAAAATTCGCAAAAGCGCGTCGGCGTCATCGGCGGCGTCCGCATTCCCTTCTGCCGCAACAACACGGCGTACGCCGATGTCGGCAACTTCGGCATGTCGGTGAAGGTGCTGGGCGCGCTGGTCGAGCGCTACGGCCTGCACGGCGTCGAGCTGGGCGAAGTGGCCTTCGGCGCAGTCATCAAGCATTCCTCCGAATGGAACCTGGCCCGCGAGGCGCTGCTCTCCTCGGGCCTGGCGCCGACCACCCCGGGCATCACCACCGCGCGCGCCTGCGGCACCTCGCTCGACAACGCCATCATCATCGCCAACAAGATCGCCGCCGGGCAGATCGAGGCGGGTATCGCCGGCGGCACCGACACCACCAGCGACGTGCCGATCGTGTTTGGCGAGAAACTGCGCAAGCGCCTGCTGGCGGTGAATCGCGCCAAGACGCCGATGGAGCGATTGAAGTCCGCGCTGCGCGGCTTCTCGCTCAAGGAACTGAAGCCGTCCTTCCCGGGCGTGGCGGAGCCGCGCACCGGCATGTCGATGGGCGACCACTGCGAGAAGATGGCCAAGGAGTGGAACATCGGCCGCGAGGCGCAGGACCAGCTGGCGCTGGACAGCCACCACAAGCTCGCCGCCGCCTACGACCGCGGCTTCTTCGACGACCTGCTGGTGCCGTTCCGCGGCTTGAAGCGCGACGGCTTCCTGCGTCCGGATACCACCCTGCAGAAACTGGCCACGCTGAAGCCGGCCTTCGACAAGAGCTCGGGCCAGGGCACCCTCACCGCCGGCAATTCCACCGGCCTGTCCGACGGCGCCGCGGCGGTGCTGCTGGCCAGCGATGCCTGGGCCGCCCAGCGCGGCCTGAAGATCCAGGCTTATTTCCTCGATGCCGAGGTCGCCGCGGTCGACTTCGTGCACGGCGAAGGCCTGCTGATGGCGCCTACCGTGGCGGTGCCGCGCATGCTGGCGCGCCATGGCCTGACGCTGCAGGACTTCGACTACTACGAGATCCACGAGGCCTTCGCGGCGCAGGTGCTGTGCACTCTGCGCGCCTGGGAAAGCGCGGACTACTGCAAGAACCGCCTGGGGCTGGACCAGCCGCTGGGCAGCATCGATCCGGCCAAGCTCAACGTGAACGGCTCCAGCCTCGCGGCGGGTCATCCGTTCGCCGCCACCGGCGCGCGCATCGTCGCCACCCTGGCCAAGATGCTGGAGCAGAAGGGTTCGGGCCGCGGCCTGATCTCGATCTGCACCGCGGGCGGCATGGGCGTGACGGCGATCCTCGAGCGCTGAGCGGGCCTTCGGGCGGCATGCCCGGAGGCGCGTTGCAGGTCTTCGGGCTGATCGGACGCTTCCGCGTGTGAGGTGGTTCAGTGCCGAACCTCGACCTTGGGATGGTTGCGCAGGAGTGCGGGTAGCGCGGGCTTGTCGGGGTTTCGCTGGCTTGCCGCTCAGCGAGTTCTCGTGGTGCTTTGCTGGCTTGCGATGTAGCGGAGCGATGACGGACGGTGCAGCCGCTCCGAGGGGCGTAGGCAGCCTGCCCGTGGTCGAGAACCGTGACCTGACGGAAATGGTCCGGCATAACTCGACGGAGTGGCTTGAGGTGCCCTTGCATGCTGGTGCGCCTGCAGCAGTGAGATTCCTGGGCAATGCTGGTTTTGGGTTCTGCTTCGGACCGAGTGATTCGCAGCCTGGCTCGCCTGCGACCGTAGTAGTCCCCGTGGGACGGCGGGCTTTCGGTCGCCTGCCGGCGCCCGAAACCTAAGCAAGGTTGCGAGAGCGACTGCGCGCTGGGAGGCGACCGAAAGCCCGCCGTCCCATAGGAACGCCCACGGTCGGAGGTGAGCCAGGTCGCTCAATCTCAGCGGCTATTGCTCGCCGGAAGCGTCCCCTGCGACGCGAAAGCAGGGCGCCCATGTCGGCGCGGCGCTTAGCCTGCCTTCGTATTCCCTTGAGAACCGATCGAAGGGGCGTGGCTGGCCGAAACATGGTTGCTTGAGCCCTGCGATTGATGCAGCTTCCCAAAGAACGTCATCGCTCCCAGGCCGACTGCTGCGCTCAGCAGCAGGCCGAGGACGAATTCGGTATCGACGTATCCCACCCGGCGGATGAGCCATAGGTAGAAAAGGCCGAGCACCAAGGCAGCGAGGAAGAACACACCGAATCCTGCCGCCAGATGCCACGAGCACGCGATGGCCACGCCAAACACCGAGCCCAGCATGGCCAGAAAGAGCACAGCCCAGCCCACGATGCCGATCAAAGAAGGCGTACGGATTTTCACGAGAGGAAGGCTCCCTGACGGTGTCGTCTTGCCGATAGGCGCGCCTTGAAGGCGAGCAGGTCCTTGATCACCGAGGGCTCGATCATGCCTCTCGCTGCTCCCATCATGCCAGATCGGCCGAGTGATCGGATCGCCTTGCCGTCTGCGATCCCTGTGGTCGATGCAGGCTTGCGATGCCGTCGCCCGACTCCTGCCGAAATGCGTCCTTCGACTGACACCGGTCGACGATGCACTGGCAACCCGGCAAGCCGGTGAAACGCATAGACAGCAGAACCGAAGTCCGGTCAGGGCGGTGCGCCGAGCGCAACGGAATGCGCGCGGCTGAAATATCGGCCTCTGCCTGCGCATCGGCCGCGATCACCGCCGCCCGAAGCGGCAGCCCTCAGAGAATGCCGTGCACGCCCGCGCCGAAGGCGGTGATGAAGCGGGTGTACAGCAGCTTGGGCGAGATCGCCACGTCGGGAAAGTCGCCCACCGGTTCGTAGCACTGGAAGAAATCCGGATCGCTGGGGCGCATCGGCTGGCAGCCGGTCTTGAGCTGGTAGCTGGTGGCGTAGCGGAACGGCCACAGGTCGAAGATCGGCAACTCCTCGGAGACGCCGCTGATGACCCGGTTGATGTCGGTGAGCGCGGGCACCGACGACTTGCGCGGCGCGATCACCCACGCGTTCTGCGGCAGGGTGGCGTCCAGGATCGAATCGCGCAGCAGGTCGGCGAATTGCGCGTCGTAGACGATCACGCCGCCCTCGGTGTTGTAGTGGTCCGAGCGCGGGTCGAAGTTGTGCGTGCCGACCATGGCGATGTCGTCGTCGATCACGATCGACTTCGCGTGCAGGCCGAAGCGGCGACCCTCGCTGAGCAGCGGCGCGGGCTGGTTGCTGCGGCCGCGGCTGCCGAACAAGCCCCGCGTTTCGGCGACGATGCGCCGGCGCTTGCCGCCCGCGGTGGTGGCGTTGCCGGCGTTGGGCAAGGCAGCGACCTCGTGCTCCTGCGGGCCGTCCTCGCTGGCCGAGGCGTTGTCCTCGGCCACGTCTTCCGCGTGCGGCTTCAGCTCGTAGATCTCGAAGCCGTAGCGGGTGAGGTAGCGTTGGCGGTGCTTGTAGGACAGCGCATAGACCGCGAAGGCGTCGGTGGAGGCCAGCGAATTGGTGGAGACCACCACGCGCGGCGGGTCCTTCTTCTTGTGCAGGCGCTCGAAGATTTTCTGCGCGCGCCGGCTCATCACCAGGTAAGGCGTCTGCAGCAGCACCTCGCGCTTGGCCCCGGCCACCATGCGCATCAGGTGCGCGGTGAATTCGCGCGCCTCGCGCTTCTGCGGGTCTTCGGTCTTGGCCGGCAGGTCGCTGAAATAGTCAACCGCGCCGGTCTGCATGCCGTCGGCGACCAGCTGATCCTGCAGCCAGTCCTGATCTTCCGCCTCGGCCTGCACGCGCGCGACACGCTCGGGATGGGCGTAGCGCGGCGCCGGCCAGTCGGGCCGCGCGCGGTCGCCGAGGATGCGCTTGTTGACGTCGCGCAGGTGGGTCAGCGGCACGGCGCGGCGCTGGTTCCAGAACAGCAGGAAGCTATCGGCCATCTCGCGCGCGGCGGGGCCGCCGACCATCACGTCGCGGTCCAGGTAGTCGAACTCGCCGTCCCAGTTGAAGTAGCGGTCCTGGTAATTGCGCCCGCCGGTGATGCCGATGCTGTCGTCCACCAGCAGCAGCTTGTTGTGCATGCGCTGGTTGAAGCGCAGGAAGCAGCAGGCGATGCCGGCGGCGAATTCCAGCGGCGAGGTGTGCGCCTTGTGGAAGGTCGGGTTGTACAACCGCACCTGCAGGTTGTCGTGCACGCGCGACAGGCGGTCCAGCAGCACCGGATCGTCGAAGGAGAACAGCTGGTCGGCGAGGATGCGTACCTGCACGCCGCGCCGCGCCGCCTGCACCAGTTCCTGCAGGATCAGCTGGCCGGCGTCGTCCTCGTCCCAGATGTAGGTCTGCACGTCGATGCTGCGGCGCGCCGCGCGGATCAGGTTGATCCGCGCCACCAGCGCCGCCTCGCTGTCGTCCAGCAGGGTGACCACGTGCACCGGCTGCGGCAGGGTCGACACCGCCAGCGCCTGGTCGGCCGCCTCCAGCAAGGGCGAAGCCAGCGCGCAATGGTCCTCGCGCACGCAGGTCAGCTGGCGATCGACACTGGTCGCCACGATGGCGTCGGCGCGGCGGATCTTGGCCGGCGACACGGTGCAGCCCTGCAGCAGGCCTGCAGCGAGCAACAAGGGGACGGCAAGCCGGCGCAGCGACATGGCGGGCATCATAGGGGTGGTTCAGCGCAACGCGGTGGCGAGCGCGATCTCCAGATTCAGGTCGACCCGGTTCGACAGCGCGCCGCGGTAGCCGTTCATGGCGAAGTCGTCGCGCTGCAGGCTGCCGCGCAGCTCGAAGCGGCAATCCTGCGGCAGCTCCAGGGTGCAGCGCGACGGTTGCAGCTCGAAGCTGATCGGCCGCACCATGCCGCGCATGCTCAGCCGGCCGGTGAGGTTGCCGCCGCTGGCCAGCGCCGCCGGCGAGATCGGGTCGGAAACGAAGTGGATGTCCGGATAGCGGTCGGCGTCGAAGAAGTCCGGGCCGAGCAGCCAGCGCCGCGTGCGCGCCGAATCCACCTCCACGCTGGCCAGGGCGATGCTGGCGTCGACTATCAGGGTGTGCGGCGTCGTGCCCGGCAGCAGCACGCCGGCGATGTGGCGGAAGCGCCCGCCGATGGTGTGCAGCCAGAACAGACGCACGCCGAAACTGGCCTGCGAACGTTCGCTGTCGATCCGGTAGCCGATCGCTTCCGCGGCGGCGGCGATCGGTGCGAGCAGGGCCAGCAGCAGCAGCAGCCGGCCGGCATGTCGTCTCAGGGTGACCAGAAGGCATCCAGCCGGGCGCTGCCCGGTTCCAGCGCGCCGTTCAGGTGCAGCACCGCCAGTCCGCCCGGGGGCATGCCGCGGAATTCGTCGGAGCGGCCCTCGACCAGCAGCGCCACCAGGCGCTCGATGCCGGGATTGTGGCCGACCAGCAGCAAGGTGCCGGCATCGCCGTGCTGGTCGAGCAGGGCCAGCAGCTCGCCCGGCGTGGCCTCGTAGATTTCCGGGGCCGACTGCGGCGCGGGCGGCTGTTCCAGTTCGGCCAGCGCCAGCGCCGCGGTGGCGCGCGTGCGCTCGGACGGCGAGCACAGCACGCGGTCCGGCAGCAGGCCGTGCGAGGCCAACCAGCGGCCGGCCGCATGCGCTTCCTGCTCGCCGCGTTCGCTCAGGGGCCGGGCCGCGTCGTCGCCGTCGTGCTTCGGCAGGGCTTCGGCATGGCGCAGCAGGATCAGTTCATGCATGAGAAAGGGCTCCAGGCGGTGGGTTCTGGCGGATGTCGGTGCGATGTCATTGCTGGCGTTTGATCCAGCGCAGCAGCGGCGCCCAGTCCTGCTGGTGGTTGCGCACCTGCTCCGAGGCGTAGTCGAAGATGCCCTTGCCGAGGCTGGTCAGCAGCACGTAGGCCTGGCTGTCGCGCAGCTGCGCCACCACCGGGAACGGCGCCTGCGCGGCGAGCTGTTCCACCGCGTCCTGGCTGGCATGGGTCCACGGTTTCAGGCGATTGGCGACCAGGGCCACCGGCAGCTTGCCGCGCTTGATCCGGGCCACGCCCTGCAGGTGCTCGAGGAAGCCCAGCGTGGCGGCCAGGTCGAACGACGACGGCAGCACCGGCACCAGCAGCACGTCGGCGGTTTCCAGGTAAGGCTCCAGTTCTCGCTCGGTCACTCCGGCGGGGGTGTCGACCAGCACGCGCTGGGTGTCCGGCGGCAGCGAGGACAGCGCCTTGCGCCCGCCCGGCAGGCCGAGCACGCCCGGCACATTGTCCGGGCGCAGGCCGGCCCAGCGCAGGCTGGAGCCCTGGCGGTCGGCGTCGACGATCGCGGTGTGCTTGCCCTGTTGCGACCAGTGCGAGGCGAGCTGGGTTGCCACCGTACTCTTGCCACAACCGCCCTTGCTGCTTGCCACCAGTACCGTAAGCATGGCGCGCTCCGTCTGTCCCTGGGTGCGGCCAAGCCTACACAGGGACGTGGCAACTGAAAACAGTTGGCGCTACGGAGCGCTCAGCTTTGCGGATGCGCCGGCTGCCAGTCGGCGGGCGCCTCGGCCGGCATGCCGTAGTCGCGCAGTGCGGCCAGCATCAGGCTCATCTCGGTGCCGCCGCTGCGCGCCAGCGCCAGCAGGTGCTGCGCCAGGCCCTTGTCGCCCTGCGCCCGCGCCGACAGCTCGGCGAAGCTCTGCACCTGCCAGACCAGGTCGCGGCGCGCGCGCTTGGCGTCTTCCTGCTGGGTGGGGTCGGCCGCCAGCACCTCGCGCAGATGCAGGCCGAGCGAACGGGCCAGCGGGCTGGAGCCCCATTCGAGGATCTTGCCCAGCTTCAGGCAGTCGTCCTTCACGGCGTCGTCGCCGGCGCCGTCCTGGCACAGCTGGGCGGTGGCCTGCAGGCTGGGCTGCGGCTGGGTGTCGGCGGTGCCGAACACGATCATCATCTGCACGCCGCTGGCGCCGGCGGCCGCACCGGCCGGCACGGTGGCGGCCGGCGGCGGCAGCAGGCTGATGTTGGAGGACAGCGCCTTCAGGCTGATCCCGGTGTAGTCGTCGTAGAGCTTGGCCGCCGCCGCCTTGGCCAGGTCCTGGCGGGCCGCGTCCTTCTTGTTGTCGCGGCTGTCCAGGCCCAGCTTGAACAGCCACACCGCCGCATTGTCCGGCGCCTGCGCGGTCAGCTTGCCCAGGGCCGAGGCGTTGGGGCAGGTGTCGGCCTTGACGTCGCAATCGGTCAGGCGCACCCAGCTGACCGCCGCGCCGGCGTCGTCGGCCTTGGCGGAGCGCTCGATCAGGGTATGGAAGTCGTTGTACTTGGGTTGGCTGGGCAGCGGCCGCGCCAGCAGGGCAGCGGCCAGCAGCGGCAGCGCGTCGGCCTGCGGCGCCAGCACGCTGATCAGGTCGCGCTGGAAGGCGATCAGGGCCGGTGCGGTGTCGGCCGGCGTCGCTGCAGCGGCGGTCGCCGCCGGTGCGGGTGGCGGCGCCTGATCGGCGGCGGCCGCCATGATCGGGCCGGCGCCGGCGGCGCAAGCCAGGGAGAGGGCCAGATAGCGCAGTCCACGCATGGTCGGGTGCTCCGTTCGGGCAAAGGGCTCAGCATACCGCGCGAGTATTAAGCTCGCCTGATCCACGGATGCCGTATCGGCCCGGGATGCGCTCAGCCTTGCTAGGATGAGCCTCCACCGGACAAGCGGGAGATTGTCGTGGATTCACTGTCAAGCTTGGCCGATGGGCGGGGGCCTTGGTTCGTCGGCTGGGGTACGCTGGCCCTGATCAATGCGGGCCTCGCGCAGGGCAAGAACCGCAGCGGCCTGCTGTGGTTCCTGCTGTCGTTGCCGTTCGGCCCGTTGGCCACCCTGGTGCTGGTGCTGCTGCCGAAGGTGCGCGGAAAGATGTTCTGAGCGCCGGCCTGCGCCCGGCAGGCGTTCGTCGACGGACTGCGGAGGTGGGGGCTGGGCTTATTCGCCCAGCGCCTCGCGCATGAATTCCGGCTGCGCCAGCGCGCCGCGGTGAATGTCCGCGTTGTAGTAGCGCGTGGCGAAATTCTTGCTGAGCGCGCCACGCTCGCGGAAGCCGGACAGGTCGCCGCCCTTGCGCGCCATGGTGCAGCTCCACCAGCCGGTGGGGTAGCACGGCTGCGGGAACGGCAGGGTGCGCACGGCCGAGAAGCCGGCGGTGCGCATCGCCGAGCGCATCGACTTGATCAGGTCCAGGTGGGCCAGCGGCGACTCGCTCTGCTGCACCAGGATGCCGCCGTGGCGCAGCGCCTTGTGGCAGCTGCCGTAGAAGGCGGCGTTGAACAGGCCCTCGGCCGGGCCGACCGGGTCGGTGGAGTCGACGATCACCAGGTCCAGCGAATCCGGCTCGATCTCCGCCATGTACTTGATGCCGTCGATGAACAGCAGCTCGGCGCGCGGATCGTGGTTGGCGCTGCACAGCTCCGGGAAATACTGCTCGGCCAGGCGGGTGACCCGCTCGTCGATCTCCACCTGCACGGCATGCTCCACTTCCTCGTGCTTGAGCACCTCGCGCAGGGTGCCGCAGTCGCCGCCGCCGATGATCACCACGCGCTTGGCGCGCGCATGGGTGAACAGCGCCGGGTGGGTCATCATCTCGTGGTAGAGGAAGTTGTCGCGGGTGGTCAGCATCACGCAGCCGTCGATCACCATCAGGTTGCCCCAGTCGGTGGTCTGGTAGATCTCGATGGTCTGGAACGGGGTCTTCTCGGCGTGCAGCAGCTTTTCCACGCGGTAGCCGATGGACGAGCCGGAGGCCTGGTGCGCTTCGGTGAACCAGCTGATCTGCTGCGACATGACGGATGATCCCAGGATGGATGGCCAAAGAACGACAATTGTAACGGTTTCGCCGCAGGATGAGCGCGTCGCGGCCGTGTCCGCGGCGTTTCCGTACTGCGCACATTGTCGAGCATGCCCATTACAATAAACGCCAGGCCCACCGGCGCGACGCCGGTCGTCATCGGGCCGACAGCAGGTCCGGCCCCGCGGCGTGCGAGGCTTCCGGCCGCCCTGCTCCATGCGTCAAGGCTCGCCGCTGCGACGACATCCTTTCCCTGTTTGTTGAGGAGCTTCGCTAATGGCGAACCCCGTTTCTGACGGTTCCTGGGATATCGATGCCGCCCGCCACGTCTATGCCGTGCCGCATTGGGGCGACGGCTATGTGGACATCAACGGGTCCGGCGAGATCGCGATCCGCCCGCACGGCCCGCACGGGCCGGCCCTGTCGCTGCTGGCGATCGTCGAGCGCGCCCGCGCCGAGGGCCTGCGCCTGCCCCTGCTGGTGCGCTTCCCGGACATCCTGGCCGACCGCCTGGCCCGACTGCAGCGCGCCTTCGCCCAGGCCATCGGTGAGTGGAACTACGCCGGCGGCTACACCGCGGTCTATCCGATCAAGGTGAACCAGCAGCGCGGCGTGGCCGGCGAGCTGGTCGCCGCGGGCCAGCACGGCTTCGGCCTGGAGGCCGGCTCCAAGCCCGAGCTGATGGCGGTGCTGGCGCTGGCGCGCCCGGGCTCCATCGTGATCTGCAACGGCTACAAGGACCGCGAGTACGTGCGTCTGGCGCTGATCGGCCGCAAGCTCGGCCTGCGCGTGCACATCGTGATCGAGAAGCTGTCCGAGCTGGACCATGTGTTCGCCGAGGCGCAGGCGCTGGGCGTCGAGCCCCTGCTCGGCGTGCGCGTGCGGCTGGCCTCGATCGGCGCCGGCAAGTGGCAGAACACCGGCGGCGACAAAGGCAAGTTCGGCCTGTCGCCGGCGCAGGTGCTGAGCCTGGTCGAGCGGCTGGATCGCGCCGGCCTCAAGCACACCCTGAAGCTGCAGCACTTCCACATGGGCTCGCAGATTTCCAACGTGCGCGACATCGCCAACGGCATGCGCGAGGCGACCCGCTACTTCGCCGAGCTGACCCGCCTGGGCGTGCCGCTGGAGATCGTCGACGTCGGCGGCGGCCTGGGCGTGGACTACGAAGGCTCGCGCTCGCGCAGCCACAACTCGATCAACTACTCGATCGAACAGTACGCCGCCACCATCGTGCAGTCGCTGGCCGAGGCGGTCGAGGCCGAGGGCCTGGCCGCGCCGCACATCATCACCGAAGCCGGCCGCGCGATGACCGCGCACCACGCGGTGATGGTGGTCAACGTGACCGAGGTGGAACCGGTGCCGGCCGGCACGATCGAGCCGGCGCGCGAGCACGAGCCGGCGGTGCTGCGCCGCCTGCGCGAGACCTACGAGGAACTCGACCAGCGCCCTGCCCTGGAGCTGTTCCACGAGGCCCAGCATCACCTCGCCGAAGGCCAGGCGCTGTACGCGCTGGGCCAGCTCGCGCTGGCCGACCGCGCGCGCCTGGACGAGATGTACTACGCCATCGCCAACGCGGTGCGCGCGCGCCTGCTGCCGGCCGAGCGCGCCCATCGGCAGGCGCTGGACGAGCTGGACGAAACCCTGGTCGACAAGTACTTCGTCAATTTCTCGGTGTTCGAGTCGGTGCCGGACATCTGGGCCATCGATCAGATCTTCCCGATCGCGCCGATCGCAAGATTGCACGAACGGCCGACCCGCCGCGGCGTGATCGTCGACCTCACCTGCGATTCGGACGGCCGCATCGATCACTACGTGGACGCCGAGGGCGTCGATGTCAGCCTGCCGCTGCATGCCTTGAAGGATGACGAGAGCTATCGCCTCGGCATCTTCATGGTCGGCGCGTACCAAGAAACCCTGGGCGACATCCACAATCTGTTCGGCGACACCGACGCGGTGAACGTGCGCATCGCCGAGGGCGGCTTTACGTTTGCTTACGTTCGCCATGGCGATACTACCGATCTCATGCTCGACTACGTCGGCTACGACCTGGAGGCGCTGCGCCGGTCGTATCGGGAACGTATTGCCGCCGCCGGTGTCGATGCGGCGCAGGCCGAGCAGCTGTACCTGACGTTGAACCAGGGTCTGACCGGCTACACCTACCTGTCCGAGGATGCCGGCTGAGAGCCCGGACAGTCCCAATCCCCCAGGCAAAGGAGCGGTACATGGCAAGTCTCGATGGCAAGGTGGCACTGATCACTGGCGCGGCCAGCGGCATCGGCAAGGCGATCGCCGAGCTGTATGCGAAGAACGGCGCGTCGGTGGCGATCGCCGACATCAACCAGGCGGCGGCCGACGCGGCGGCGGCGGAAATCAACGCGGCCGGCGGCAAGGCGATCGGCATCGAGATGGACGTGACCAGCGAGGACGCGGTGAACGCGGGCACCGAGGCGGTGGTGGCCAAGTTCGGCAGCCTCGACATCCTGATCTCCAACGCCGGCATCCAGATCGTCAACCCGTTCGAGAACTACGCCTTCTCCGACTGGAAGAAGATGCTGGCGATCCACCTGGACGGCGCCTTCCTCACCACCAAGGCCGCGCTGAAGCACATGTACAAGGACAATCGCGGCGGCACCGTGATCTACATGGGTTCGGTGCACTCGCACGAGGCGTCCAAGCTGAAGTCGGCCTACGTCACCGCCAAGCACGGCCTGCTCGGCCTGTCGCGCACGCTGGCGAAGGAAGGCGCGGCGCACAACGTGCGCTCGCACGTGATCTGCCCGGGCTTCGTGCGCACGCCCCTGGTCGAGAAGCAGATCCCGGAGCAGGCCAAGGAGCTGGGCATCAGCGAGGCCGACGTGATCAAGAACGTGATGCTCGCCGACACCGTCGACGGCGTGTTCACCACGGTCGAGGACATCGCCGAGACTGCGCTCTACCTGGCGGCCTTCCCGTCGGCGGCGCTGACCGGGCAGTCCTTTGTGGTCAGCCACGGCTGGTACATGCAGTAAGCGCCCGCGGGCCCCTGCCGCGCGACCTTCGCGGCCGTGCGGCAGGAGCTTGTCCGTCCCAAGGAGAGATGCCATGAAGATTGCCGACGTGAAGGCGAACGCCTTCGCCATGCCGCTGACCAGCCCGGCGTTTCCGCCGGGGCCGTACCGCTTCACCAACCGCGAATTCCTGGTGATCACCTACCGCACCGACATGGACGCGCTGCGCGCGGTGGTGCCGGAGCCGCTGGAAGTCACCGAGCCGCTGGTGAAGTACGAATTCATCCGCATGCCGGATTCCACCGGCTTCGGCGACTACACCGAATCCGGGCAGGTGATCCCGGTCAGCTTCAACGGCGTCAAGGGCGGCTACACCCACGCCATGTACCTCAACGACCATCCGCCGATCGCTGGCGGCCGCGAGCTGTGGGGCTTCCCCAAGAAGCTGGCCAGCCCGCTGCTGGAGACCGAGATCGACACCCTGGTCGGCACGCTCGACTACGGCAAGGTGCGCGTGGCCAAGGCCACCATGGGCTTCAAGCACAAGCCGGCCGATCTGGCCGCCGTGCAGGCCGCGCTGGAGGGACCGAACTTCCTGTTGAAGATCATCCCGCACGTGGACGGCACGCCGCGCATCTGCGAGCTGGTGCGCTACCACACCACCAACATCAACCTGAAAGGCGCGTGGACCGGCCCGGCCTCGCTGGAGCTGCATCCGCACGCGCTGGCGCCGGTGGCCGACCTGCCGGTGCTGAAGGTGGAATCGGCGCTGCACTACATCACCGACCTCACCCTCGACTTGGGCGAAGTGGTGTACGACTATCTGGCCAAGTAGGCCACGCCAGGCAGATCCGGCCGCCGCGGCGCCGGCGGCCGGGCACGATCATCCGTTCGGCGCCTGAGCAGCAAGGAAGTCACCGTGAGCACCCGACGTCCCGCCAAGCCGGCATCCCGCTTGAAATCCGCCGCGCGCAGCAGCGTGCGCAGCAAGGCCGCGGCAGCGCCGCCGTCGTATCAGACCACGGCGCTGGTGCTGCAGGGCGGCGGCGCGCTGGGCGCTTACCAGGCAGGCGTCTACGAGGCGCTGGCCGCATCCAACCATCATCCGAACTGGGTGGCCGGCATCTCGATCGGCGCGCTCAACGCGGCGATCATCGCCGGCAATCCGCCCGAGCGGCGGGTGGAGCGGCTGCGCGAGTTCTGGCACACCATCTGCAAGCCGCCGATCCTGCCGGCCTTCGAATTGCCGGCGCTCGAGCAAGGCCAGCACTGGCCGACCCAGGCCTTGTCGGCGATGAGCGGTCTGGCCGCCTGGCGCGCGCTGACCGAAGGCCAGGCCGGCTTCTTCACCCTGCGCATGCCGCCGCCCTACGTGCTGCCGCCGACCGGGCCGGACAACGCCAGCTACTACGACACCGCCCCGCTGCGCAGCACGCTGGAGCGGCTGGCCGACTTCGACCGCATCAACGACGCGCGCGAGCTGCGCGTGTCGGTCGGCGCGGTGAACGTGCGCAACGGCAACTTCGCCTATTTCGACAATACCCAGCAGCGCCTGCGGCCGGAGCACTTCATGGCCTCGGGTGCACTGCCGCCCGGCTTCCCGGCGGTGGAGATCGACGGCGAGTACTACTGGGACGGCGGCATGGTTTCCAACACGCCGCTGTACCGCATCCTCACCGAGCACGGCCTGCACAACACGCTGGTGTTCCAGGTCGACCTGTGGAGCGCGACCGGTCCGCTGCCGAAGGACATGCTGCAGGTATCCGAGCGCACCAAGGACATCCAGTTCTCCAGCCGCACCCGCATGGTCACCGAGTACATGCGCAGCAAGCAGGAGAAGCAGCGCATGCTGCACGACCTGATGGAGCTGGTGCCGGCCAATCGCCGCAACGATCCGGCCTACCTGCGCGCGCAGGAGTACGCCAGCGGCGCGCTGATCAACGTGGTGCACCTGATCTACCGCGACAAGCCGTACGAGGGGCACTACAAGGACTACGAGTTCAGCGCGGCGACCATGCAGGATCACTGGCGCAGCGGTGTGGAAGACATGCGCCACACCCTGGCCCATCCGCGCTGGCTGGATCTGCCCGATCCGGAACAGGCCTTCATCACCCACGACCTGCATCGCAAGTGAGGCGCTGCCGCGAGTGCGCGGCGCGCCGGCTCGATCAGCTTTCCTCGGGGCCCCTGTAGGGGCCGCCGGTTTCGCCCCAACCCCAGCGCGGCATCGGGGAGTCGTCTTGCGGAGTTTGCTCGAGTCTTGAATTGAGCACGGCCAGGCGCGTGCCCCATTCCAGATAGCCGACAAAGGCGGAGCGGAATTCCGGATCGTCGGGCAGGCCGACCGCGTCGGCACATTCCAGCAGCAAGGCCATCCAGCGCGCGCGCTGCGTCTCGCTGAGATGCCGTCCGATATGTTTGGCCAGCATCGCGCGGTGTCCGCCGCGTTCGTGGCCGTAGTCGGCCGGTCCGCCCAGCACCTCGGCCAGGAACAAGGCCACGAAATGCGGATGGCGCGCATCCATGTGCGCGAACAGCGGCGCCAGCAACGGATCCTCCGATACGCGCCGATAAAAGGTGTCGGTGAGCCGATCCAGTGCGGCCTGGCCGCCGGCCCACGCGTAGAGGCTGGGTATCGCGTCGCCGCTCATCTCAATGTCCGCTGCACAGTCGTCGCCCGATAGTGGCGCATCTCCTCGATCATCTCCACATAGGGCTTGATCGCGGCGAAGAATTCGCGGAATGCCGCGCTGCTGCGGAAGCCTTGCAGATGACCTTCGATCGAATCCCACTCGATGCGCAGCACATAGCTTTCCGGCGCTTCCGTGCATTGCGTCAGCTCATAGCCCAGGCAGTGCGGCGAAGCGTCCAGGCTGCGTCCCGCGTCGGCATAGTCGCGCTCGAATTCGCCGGCACGTGCGGCCGGTATCTTGTAGCGGATGTATTCGACGATCATGCTTCGCACTCTCGAGCGTGGGCGGCACGGCATTCTCTCGCCGCCCGCCGCCGCAAAGATACGCACCGGAAAGTAACCGGAAGACTCACGCCATGGCCGCGCTTCGCCAGAAAACCTTCGCCTGCCCCGTCGACGTCGCGCTCAGCGTGATCCATGGCAAGTGGAAGCCGATGATTCTATGGCTGCTGTCGGCACGCCGACGCCGCTTCAGCGATTTGCAGACGGCCATGCCGCAGGTGGCGCACAAGGTGCTCAGCCAGCAGCTGCGGCAGCTCGAGGCCGACGGCCTGGTGCGCCGCGTGGCGCAGGGCGCCTCGGCACAGCGCATGGATTATCAGCTGACCGACTTCGGGCGCAGCCTGCGTCCGGCGCTGAACGTACTGGCGAGCTGGGGCAAGGCGCATCATCGCGCGCTGGGTGCGAGCTACGGCGACTCCGAGCGCTCCTAGTGGTTCGCGCCGTCGCGCGCGAAGTGGCGGTGCCGACGCTACCATGGGTGGATGTGGCCGAGTCGATCGGCGCCGAACGCCATTCCAAGGAAACAGCATGACTCTCAAGACCGCTTTCATCGGACTCGGCGCCATGGGTGCGCCGATGGCGCGCCATCTCAAGGACAAAGGCCTGCTGTTCGCGGTGGCCAATCGCAGCCAGGCCAAGGCCGATGCGCTGGCGAAGGAACTGGGTGTCGCCGTGCCATCGCTGGCCGAGATCGCGGCGCAGTGCGAGGTGATCGCGCTGTGCGTCACCGCCGATGCCGACGTGCTCTCGACCGTGCAGGCCTTGAAGCCGCAGCTCAAGCCGGGCAGCGTGGTGATCGACCATTCCACCGTGGCGCCCGATACCGCCAGGCGCGCTGCGGCGAGCCTGGCCGAAGTCGGTGCGAGCTTTCTCGATGCGCCCGTGTCGGGCGGCGTGGAAGGTGCCAAGAACGGCAAGCTGTCGGTGATGGTCGGCGGCGACGCGGCGGTGCTGGAGCGCGTGCGGCCTGTGCTGGAAGCCTACGCGCTGCGCGTCACCCATCTGGGCGAAGTCGGCGCCGGCCAGGCCACCAAGGCGGTCAACCAGGTGCTGGTGGCCGGCATCGCGCAGGCCGTGTGTTCGGGCCTGGCCCTTGGCGAGGCGCTGGGCCTGGAGGCGGAGCGCCTGTTGCCGACGCTGGGCGCCGGCGCGGCCGGCAACTGGTTCCTGGAGAAGCGCGGCGCCACCATGCTGCGCGACGAATTCAGCGTCGGCTTCAAGCTGGCCCTGCTGCACAAGGACCTGGGCATCGTGCGCGGCATCGCCGAACAGGCGGGCGTCGACCGGCAGGTGATCGAGCAGTCGCTGGCCGATTACGCGGAACTGATCAGCCAGGGTTACGGCGACGACGATATCTCGGCGCTGATCCGGCTCAAGCGCCGTCGCTGATCGCTCGTACCGCCGGGCCGCAGCCGTCCGGCTTGACGATGCGCTGGGTCGAGGCCGGATGCTTTTCCAGCAGCGCGCTCGGACGTCGCGGCCGCGGCACGAATTCGCCGCCGCAGTTGGGGCAGCGTCCGCCCAGCGTGTCTTCCGCGCAGCTCGCGCAGAAGGTGCATTCGAATGAACAGATGCGGGCGTCGTCGGCGTCCGGCGGGAGCTCTTTGCCGCAGCATTCGCAGGCAGGGCGCAGTTCGAGCATGGCGTTTCCTCGATGGCTCGATGATGGGCCTTTGCGTCACCATACCTGGATTGCAGGCGGCGAGGATGGCCATACTGCCGTCGGTGAGCGACGGCAGTTTGGAAATCCTATCGAAGCGGGAGGCAGCATGCGTTATGCAGGCAGTTGCCATTGCGGCAAGGTGAAGTTCGAAGTGGAGGGCGAGCTGGCGAAGGCGACCGCCTGCAACTGCTCGATCTGCCAGCGGCGCGGTTCGCTGCACTGGTTCGTGCCGCACCAGGCCTTGCATCTGCTCACGCCCGACGCCGAGCTCAGCACCTACACCTTCAATCGCCACGTGATCCGGCATCGCTTTTGCGCGCATTGCGGCGTGCATGCCTTCGGCGAAGGCGTGGACCCGCAGGGAAACCGGATGGCGGCGATCAATGTCCGCTGCCTCGAAGGCGTCGAACTGGATGCGCTCGCCGTCGCGCACTACGACGGCCGTTCGCTTTAACTCCGCTCGATCGAGTGCCCGGTTTCGCACATTGAATCCGTTGCGTGGATATGGCGACCGGTTCTTCGGCGAATCGAGGCGGAGCTGTCACGCCAGGCCATGCTGGCGCGTCCTAGAGAACGTGTCGCCGGTCGTCGCAGCGCGGCGGGCCGGTTCCCTTCACTTCGCATGGGATATGCCTGCATGAACCTATCGATTTTCGTGGCCGGCTCGACCGGCGCCATCGGTGCCCGCCTGCTGCCGATGCTGCTGGCCCGCGGCCATCGTGTATTCGGGCTCACCCGCAGCCCGGACCGCGCCGCGGCCCTGCAGCAACAGGGCGCCACGCCGGTGATCGCCGACGTGTTCGAACCCGAAGCCTTGATCGAAGCGCTGCGCGCTGCGCGCCCGGACGTCGTGGTGCACCAGTTGACCGATCTGCCGCGCGGGCTGGCCGCCGACCGCATGGAGGAAGGCATCCGCCGCAATGCCCGCATCCGTCGCGAAGGCACGGCAAACCTGGTTGCCGCGGCGACGGCGGCCGGCGCCACCAAGCTGGTCGCACAGAGCGTGGCCTGGCTGTATGCGCCCGGTGATGAGCCGCATCCCGAAGAGGATCGGCTGGATCTCGAGGCGCAGGGGCTGCGCGCGATCAGCGTGGACGGCGTCGCAACGCTGGAGCGCACGGTGCTCGGCGCCGCGGGCCTGCAGGGCATCGTGCTGCGCTACGGCCAGCTGTGGGGACCGGGCACCGGCAGCGAAAGCGCCGAAGGCAAGGAACTGCCGCTGCACGTCGACGGCGCGGCCTGGGCGGCGGTGCTGGCCATCGAACGCGGCTGGCCGGGCATCTACAACGTGGTGGGCGACAACCGCCGCGTGCTGGTGGACAAGGCCGGGCGCGAGCTGGGCTGGACCGAGTCTGGTTGGACTGAATCGGGCTGGACTGAATCGGGCAGGCGCGCCCCGGCATCCGCCTGAGTCGGTGATTGCGGTGCGCCTGGCCGCATACGGTCAGGCGACGAAAGGCTGCGGCTTACTTGCCTTCCTTCAGCGCGATCGCATTGATCCCCGCCGAGGACAGCCGCTGCTTGGTGGACTCCAGTTCGGTGGCCGAATGGAACGGTCCGAGTCGCACGCGATGGTAGGTCTGGCCGTTGACGTCGACCGACTGCACGTTGGCGACCAGACCCAGCATGGCCATCTTCGCCTTGAGCGTTTCGGCGTCAGCGGCGCTCGGGAACGCGCCGGCCTGCAGCAGGTAGCCGTTCGCCGTCGCGGCCGGCGGCGGCACCGCGGTGGCCGGCGCGGCGGTGATGGTCTGCGACACGGCGGCCGGCGCATGCGCCGCGGCGGCCTTCGCCTGCTGGGCTTGCTGCTGTTGCGCCTGCTGCTGGGCCGCCAGCTGTTTCTGCTGCTGCTCGGCGCGGGCCTGGGCGCTGATCTGTTCGTCCGGGATGCGCACTTCCTTTTCGGACAGCACGGAATAGAAATCGTACTGCGGCTTCTTCGGCGCAGTATCGGCGCTGGCCGGCTCCGGGCCGGACTCGCTGTTGGTGGCGTGCTCGGCCGTGGCGTTGGCGTTGGGCTGCGGCCCGGCAGGCGTCATCGGCAGCAGCGAATGGCGCGTCACGATGGCCATCAGCAAGGCGCCGCCGAGCACGCCGATGATGGCGTAGCCCCAACCCGGAAAGCCGCCGCTGCTGTTGCGTACGGCCTGCTTACCCTTGCCCTTGCGTGCTGGCATCTACATCTTCTCCGGGGCACTGAGTCCCAGCAAATCCAAACCGTTGCGGATGACCTGGCGCGTGGCCAGGGCGAGCGTGATGCGCGCGTGGCGCAGCTCCGCGTCGTCCACGATCCACTTGTGCTCGTGATAATAGCTGTGCAGGGCGCCGGCGAGCTCGCGCAGGTACTGCGCGATCAGGTGCGGTTCCAGATTGGCCGCCGCCGCCTCAAGCACTTCCGGGTAGCGCGACAGTTCGGTGAACAGCGCCTGCTCGTGCAGGCTGTCCAGGCGTGCCAGCTGGGCGATGCCGATGCCGCTGTCGACCGGCGGCAGGCCGCGCTCGGCCAGCTCCTCCAGCACGCGGCAGACGCGCGCATGGGCGTACTGGATGTAGTAGACCGGGTTGTCGTTGCTCTGCGAGCGGGCCAGGTCGATGTCGAACACCAGCTGCGAATCGGCCTTGCGCGCGATCAGGAAGTAGCGCGTCGCATCGCGGCCGGCTTCCTCGATCAGGTCGCGCAGGGTGAGGTAGCTGCCGGCCCGCTTGGAGAGCTTCACCTCCTCGCCGCCGCGCATCACCGTCACCATCTGGTACAGCACGTAGTCCGGGTAGCCCTTGGGAATGCCGACGTCCAGCGCCTGCAGGCCGGCCTTCACGCGGGCCAGCGAGCCGTGATGGTCGGAGCCGAGCACGGTCACCGCGTGGGTGTAGCCGCGCTGCCACTTCGACAGGTGATAGGCCACGTCCGGCACGAAGTAGGTATAGCTGCCGTCCGACTTGCGCATCACGCGGTCTTTGTCGTCGCCGAAATCGGTGCTGCGCAGCCACAGCGCACCGCCTTCCTCGTAGGTGTGGCCGTGGGCGACCAGCTCGCGCACGGTCTCCTCCACCTTGCCGTCGCCGTAGAGCGAGGACTCCAGGTAGTACACGTCGAAGCCGACCCCGAAGGCCTTCAGGTCCAGGTCCTGCTCGCGGCGCAGATAGGCCACGGCGAAATGACGGATGGCTTCCAGGTCGTCGACGTTCTTCGCGCCGGTGACCAGGTGGCCTTCCACGTCCACGCTGGCGCCGTCGAGATAGGCCTTGGCCACGTCGGCGATGTAGTCGCCGCGGTAGCCGTCTTCCGGCCAGCCGGCGTCGTTCGGGCTGAGGCCGCGGGCGCGCGCCTGCACCGAGATGGCCAGGTTGTGGATCTGCACGCCGGCATCGTTGTAGTAGAACTCGCGCTTGACCTTCCATCCGCTGGCGTCGAGCAGGCGCGCCAGACAGTCGCCCAGCACGGCGTTGCGGCCATGGCCGACGTGCAGCGGGCCGGTCGGGTTGGCGGAGACGAACTCCACCCCGGCAGTTACGCCCTTGCCGCTGTGGTTGCGGCCATAGGCGCCGCCCTCGGCCAGGATGCGGGCCAGTTCGGCGTGATAGGCCGCCGGCGCCAGGAAGAAGTTGATGAAGCCCGGGCCGGCGATGTCCACCTTGGCGACCACGGTGGAGGGCGGCAGGGCAGCGACCAGCTTTTCGGCCAACTCGCGCGGCTTGGCCCGCGCCGCCTTGGCCAGCAGCATGGCCGCATTGCTGGCGAAGTCGCCATGCTCGCGGCTGCGCGTGCGCTCGACCACGAAATCCGGCAAGGCGAGGTCGGCGGGCAGGACGGCGTCGGCCTGCAGGGCCCGGATGGCCTGCAGCAGCAGTTCACGCAGCTGTTCTTTCACGGCTGAGGTCAGGTCGAGATGGAATCGCTCATTCTATCAGAGCCTTGCCGCTACGACCTCACGACCTCGCGCAAGCTTGAAGTCATGACGTCAAGCCGCCGTGTGGCCGGTGCGGCGTGGGCTGCCGTGGCGGTGACGTATTCGTGCGGTCGCGGGCTCTCGCGGCCGTGCATGGTTCTGTGGATAACTCTGTGAGGAATCCGGGGCATCCAGACGCACCGGCGGCGACGGCGCCCGGCAGGAATCCTTATTTTCAGAAAAAAGGCAATAAATTCAATGCACTGAAGATCATCCTTGATAAATTCTGGCTCAAATGCTCGGCAAGTACGAATTGTCGGAATTTGTGCATAAGTTTTTTTGCGTGAGCCGGCCCGGGGCGCCCGGCAGGGCATGTCATGGCGCTGTCACTGCTGAACGCCATACTGGCGCGGTATCCACGGAATCCCCTCCCGGCGTGATACACGGATTGCCGGATCCAGATATACACGGCAGACGGCGCGGCCTCCCCCCGTGCCGTTTTTTTTGTCTCAATGTTGGCCGGGTGCCACGATTTCGTCGAAATTGCCAGCTTTTCGACGCACGATCGGGTGGATTTCGCTATCCATTCCAGGGTGACTGCACCGCCGGATGGTGCGTGAGCTGCCTCCAGGTCGACCGGGAGGGCTCAGATCAGGCCGCGAGCAGCCATCGAGACCGGCTCGCCGGCGCCGATCACCAGATGATCGAGCACACGCACCCCCACCAGTTGCAAGGCGTCGCGCAGCTCATGGGTGATCTCCTGGTCGGCCATGCTGGGCTCGGCGACCCCGGAGGGATGGTTGTGCGCAAAGATCACCGCGCAGGCATTGTGCCGCAGGCACGCCCGCACCACTTCGCGCGGATGCACGCTGGCGCCGTCGATGGTGCCGCGAAAGAGCTCCTCGAAGGCCAGCACCCGGTGGCGGTTGTCGAGGTACAGGCAGCCGAATACCTCGTACGGCAGGTGGCGCAGCCGGGCGCGCAGATAGTCGCCGCTGTCGCGCGGGTTGCCCAGGGTCGGCTGCAGCTGCAGCTGTTCGGCCGGGCTGCGCCGCGCCAGTTCCAGCGCCGCGGCGATGCGCGCCCGCTTGACCGGTCCCAGGCCGCGCGCGCGAACGAATTGATCGGGATGGCCGAGCAGCTGGCCCAGGCTGCCGGCACTCATCAACAGCTCGCGGCCCAGGCTCAGCGCGTCCTTGCCGCGACTGCCGCTGCCCAGCAGCACCGCCAGCAGCTCCGCGTCGGACAGGCTGCTGCTGCCTCGGCTCAACAGTCGTTCGCGCGGGCGTTCGCCCTCTGGCCAGTCACGGATGCTCATGCGGGCAGCATGCCGCGTCGATGCCGGCGCAAGCAGCGGTCGCGACATATGAATCCGGTAAGCTAGCCGTCTGCCCGTTTGTCAGGCGCCGCCTACATGAGTCTTGCCCATCGCCGCATCCTGCTTGGAGTCACCGGCGGCATCGCCGCCTACAAAGCCTGCGAACTGGTCCGCCGCCTGCGCGAGCTGGGCGCCGAGGTGCGCGTGGTGATGACCGAGAACGCCACCCGCTTCGTCACCCCGACCGCCTTCCAGGCGCTGTCCGGCCAGGCCGTGCGGACCAGCCTGTGGGACGAGCACGCCGAGGCGGCGATGGGGCATATCGAACTGGCGCGCTGGGCCGAGCGGATCCTGATCGCGCCGGCCAGCGCCGACACCATCGCGCGGCTGGCGCATGGCCAGGCCGACGACCTGCTCACCACGCTGTGCCTGGCCAGCGCCGCGCCGCTGTACGTGGCGCCGGCGATGAATCAGCAGATGTGGGCGCACCCGGCGGTGCAGGCCAACATCGCGCAGCTGCGCCAGCATGGCGTGCACCTGCTGGGCCCGGCCGCCGGCGACCAGGCCTGCGGCGACGTCGGCTCGGGACGCATGCTGGAGCCGCACGAACTGCGCGACGCCATGCTCGCCTCGTTCGATTCCGCGTCGACCGCACCCGGTGCGCTGCAGGGGCTGCGCGTGCTGGTCAGCGCCGGTCCGACCTACGAAGACATCGATCCGGTGCGCTTCATCGGCAATCGCAGCTCGGGCCGGATGGGCTTCGCCGTCGCCGAGGCGGCGGTGCGGGCCGGCGCCTCGGTAACCCTGGTGGCTGGCCCGGTGAGCCTGGCCACGCCGGCTGGCGTGGGCACTCGCATCGACGTGCGCAGTGCGGCCCAGATGTACGAGGCCGTGCTTGCAGCGGCGGCGCAGGCCGACATCTACATCGGCGCGGCGGCGGTGGGCGACTATCGCCCGCTCGAGGTGGCCGAGCGCAAATGGAAGAAACGCGACGGCGCCACCGTGCAGCTGTCATTGACCGAAAACCCCGACATTCTCGGCGGCCTGGCGGCAACCTCCGCTCCGCCCTTCCTGGTCGGCTTCGCGGCCGAGACCCACGACGTGGCGAGCTATGCGCAGGACAAGCTGCGCCGCAAGCACCTGGACATGATCGCCGCCAACCAGGTGGGCGGCGGCCTGGGTTTCGAGACCGCGGAGAATGCGCTGACCTTGTACTGGGCCGATGGCGAGGCGGAACTGCCCCGCGCCGACAAGGCGGAGCTTGCGCGCGAGCTGGTCGCGCAGGTGGCGGCGCGTTACCGGACGGTGCGCGCATGACGGCGGCGCTGATCGATGTCGAACTGAAAATCCTCGATCCGCGCCTGGGCGACAGCATCCCGCTGCCGCAGCCGGCCACCGTCGCCAGCGCCGGCATGGATCTGCGCGCCGCGCTCGAGGCCCCGCTGACTCTGGCGCCGGGCGACAACGCCCTGGTGCCCAGTGGCATCGCGATCCACATCGGCGATCCCGGCTGGTGCGCGTTGATCGTGCCGCGCTCGGGGCTGGGACATAAGCATGGCTTGGTCATGGGCAACCTGGTCGGCGTGATCGACGCCGACTACCAGGGCCCGCTGATGATTTCGTGCTGGAATCGGGGCCGCGAGCCTTACACGATCCAGGTCGGCGACCGCATCGCGCAGCTGCTGCTGGTGCCGGTGGCGCAGGCGCGACTGAAGGTGGTGACCGCATTCGCAGCTTCGCAACGCGGGGAAGGTGGTTTCGGTTCGACCGGTATACAGTGACGGTTCCTGTGGGGGGACAGGCATGGATCTGAAAGGGTTGGGAGGGCAGCGTCTGACCATCGGAGATTGGCCGCGACTGGTGCGCCTGGCCGCCGGCACCGTATTGCTGCTGCTCGGCCTGTTCTGCAGCTGGCAGGCCTGGCTGATCTTCGACGAAAGCAGCGCGGACGAGCACGTGCAGGCGGCGCAGCAGCAGGCCGTGCGCGAGCTGGCCAGCGAGCTGGCCGGCGAACGTCAGCAGATCGAGCACGCGCTGGCCGGCATCGATCCGGCCGGAGCGCTGGCCAATCCGACGGCGACGATTACCGCGATCAAGGCGCAGCTGCCGCAGGCGCAGGCGGTGGAGCTGTACAGCGGCGGCCTCGACGAGGTGCTGCACGCCAACTACCGCGACTTCGGCTACGCCAAGGCGGCGCAGCTGATGGCAGCCCAGAGCGCCGACGGCGCGCCGCTGGTGCAGTCGGTGTCGCACAACGGCGAACGCCGGCTCAGCCTGGCGTTGCCGCTGGGCGGGGCGCAGCGCCCGCAGGCCTGGGTCTGGGTGGAGTGGCCGCTGACCGCGCTGCAGCAGCGCTTTGCCGGCATCTCCGCCGGCGGCGGCCGGCTCGAGCTGCGCCAGGGTGACGGACGCGGCGACGTGCGCCTGCTCTCCAGCGGTGTGGAAGCGGCGGACATGTCGGCGCTGGGCCAGCCGGTCGCCGGCAGCAACCTGAATGTGGCGGCCGCCCTACCGGAAGCGTTCATCGTGCTCCCGCGATCATGGCCAGTGGCTGTCCTGATCGCCCTCTTCGGCATCGGCAGCGGCATCTACTTGCTGTGGCTGCGTTTGCGCGTCGGGCAATGGCGCGCAGCGAAACCCGAGGAACCCGTTTTGTCCGAAGTCGAAACTGCTGCAACCCCGCCCGAGCCGGCCAAGCCGGCGCCCGTACCGTCCGCTCCGCGTCCCAACCAGCCGGCGAAGGCCGAGCCGGTGCGCGTCGATCCCACCATCTTCCGCGCCTATGACGTGCGCGGCGTGGTCGGCCAGTCGCTGACCCGCGAGGTGGCCAAGCTGCTCGGTCAGGCTATCGGCAGCCTGATGCGCGAACGCGGGCTGCACGAGATCGTGGTCGGCCGCGACGGCCGGCTGTCCGGCCCGGAGCTGGTGGCAGGCTTGTCGGACGGCCTGCGCGCGGCCGGCATCGACGTGATCGACCTCGGCGCGGTGCCCACGCCGGTGGTCTATTACGCGGCCTACCGTTTCAACACCGGCAGCGGCGTCGCCGTCACCGGCAGCCACAATCCGCCGGACTACAACGGCTTCAAGATCGTGATCGGCGGCGAGACCTTGTCCGAGGGCGCGATCCAGGACCTGTACCGACGCATCAACGAAGGCGCGCTGGAAAGCGGCGGCGAAGGCCGCCAGCGCAGCGTCGACGTGGTGCCGGACTATATCGAGCGCATCGTTTCCGACGTGCAGGCCGGCCGCCACCTGAAAGTGGTGGTCGACAGCGGCAACGGCATCCCCGGCGCGGTGGCGCCGCAGGTGCTGGAAGGCATCGGCTGCGAGGTGATCCCGCTGTACTGCGACGTCGACGGCACCTTCCCGAACCATCATCCGGACCCGTCCGATCCGCACAACCTGGAAGACCTGATTCTGGCGGTGAAGCAGACCGGCGCCGACCTCGGCGTGGCCTTCGACGGCGATGGCGACCGCCTCGGCGTGGTGACCCGCGCCGGCGAGATCATATTCCCGGACCGCACCTTGATGCTGTTCGCGCGCGACGTGCTGTCGCGCCAGCCGGGCGCCACCATCATCTACGACGTGAAGTGCACCGGCCACCTCAAGGGCGAGATCCTCGACGCCGGCGGCAGTCCGCTGATGTGGCGCACCGGCCATTCGCTGATCAAGGCCAAGATGCGCGAGACCGGCGCCGAGCTGGCCGGCGAGATGAGCGGCCACTTCTTCTTCAAGGAACGCTGGTACGGCTTCGACGACGGCATTTATGCCGGCGCGCGCCTGCTGGAGATTCTCGCCGGCGACCTGGAAGAGCGCACGCCGGAGGAAATCTTCGCCACCTGCCCCAAGGGCGTTTCCACGCCCGAGCTGAAGATCGAGATGGCCGAAGGCGAGCACTACCGCTTCATGGAGAAATTCCGCGAAAAGGCGGATTTCGGTGGCGCCACCCTGATCACCATCGACGGCGTGCGCGCCGACTGGCCGGACGGCTGGGGCCTGGTGCGGCCGTCCAATACCACGCCGGTCCTGGTGCTGCGCTTCGACGCCGACAATGCGGCGGCGCTCAAGCGCGTGCAGCAGGTGTTCCGCGAGCAGTTGCTGGCGGTCGAGCCGGGGCTGAAGCTGCCGTTCTAAGCGCCTGCGTTGCAGTTCCCCGTCACGGGCGTTGCTCGTGACGGGGATTCAGCGCGGTGGATCGTGGCGTGGCCGTGCCGTCTGCATGGGCAGATATAGGACAGGCTGCGAGCTGCGGGTTGCGCCGTTCGTTGAAGGCATGGAACTGCCTGGCGGTCGCCGTGGGCACATGTGTTCGTGCCGAGTCGATGTACGTCCTGGGCTGCGTCATCGCGCGGTCGCGCGCCGACTTGCGCTCCCTCGTTCCGATTTGCGCTGCACGCAGAAAATCCCTTCTTGAGGCGAGGCCCTTGGAAGCGATCGAGCAGCTGTCGAGAAAGCGCCGAGACTCGGCGGCATTGCCGCTCAACGATCCTGTGCGGCCTGCGCGGCCTTCAGGTCGCGATAGTGCTGCAGTTGCCGCGCCGCCTGTTGCTGGGTGGTGTCGCGCGAGGCCTGTTCGCGATCGAGTGCGGCGCGCTGGCCGGACACCACGTCGCGCTGCTTGGCGATGCGGTCGTTGAGGTCCTTCGGCACCGGCTGCTTGGCGCGCTCCGCGTCGGCCGCGCGGTCGAGCAGTTCGGTCAGGGTTTTTTCCTGGCTGTGCAGATTGATCCGGGTGGTGCTCATCTGCTGGTCGATGGTCGCCAGGGTCTGCTGCTGCGAGGCCTGCAGCGAGGCCTCGTCGGGGTAGGCCGACAGCATCTGGGCGTCGTTGCGCGCCTGTTCCTCCGCCTGGCGCCGCTGCTCCGCCTGCTGCTCGGCCACCTTGCGTGCGGCCTCGCGCTCTTCGGGGTTGAGTTGGCGATCGACGTGCTGGATCACCAGACCCTGGTCGTTGACCAGGTCGTAGCCGTACTTGATGGCGTCGGTGGTCAGGCTGTCGCTGTAATGCGGCAAGCCTTGGCCGTCGCGCCACTTGTAGCGGAAACTGCCGGCAGTCGGCGCATTCTGGGCCTGGACCGACAGGCCCAGGGTCAGCGCGGCGATGGCGACGTAAGCAGACTTGCGCATGGAATTCCCCCTGTCGCCGAGAGTATAGCCAGCACGGCGAAGTCTTCCGCGGTCGTCAGCACGATGCGGCGACGGCAACTGTGATCGTCGTCACCCGGCGACGCAGGCTCAGCCGGCGACACCGTAGCGTGCGCGATAGGCCAGCAGGCGCTCGTGTTCCTGCGCCAGCTCGGGCCGCTCGCCGGCGTAGTCCAGCACGTCCTGCAGCGCGGTGATCGCGACCACCGGAATGCCGTAGTCGGCGCTCACTTCCTGCGCTGCGGAACGCTCGCCCTGCCCGCGCTCCTGGCGATCCAGCGCGATCAGCACGCCGGCGGGCTCGGCGCCCTGCGCGCGGATCAGCGCCAGCGACTCGCGTACCGCGGTGCCGGCGGTCATCACGTCATCCACGATCAGCACGCGGCCCTTCAGCGGTGCGCCGACCAGCACGCCGCCTTCGCCGTGATCCTTGGCCTCCTTGCGGTTGTAGGCCCAGGGCAGGTCGCGGCCATGCTGGTCGGCCAGCGCGATGGCCGTGGCCGCCGCCAGCGGGATGCCCTTGTAGGCGGGGCCGAACAGCATGTCCACGCCTAGCCCGGAGCTGACCAGCGCGGCGGCGTAGGCACGGCCGAGCTGGCCCAGCGCCGCGCCGGAATCGATCCGCCCCATGTTGAAGAAGTACGGGCTGAGCCGCCCGGATTTCAGGGTGAACTCGCCGAAGCGCAGCACGTCGCGCTGCAGGGTGAGTTCGATGAAGTCGCGCTGGTAGTCGTGCACGGGAAATCTCGCGGCAGTGAAGTCAGGGAGCAGCCGGCAGGCGGCGCAGCAGCAGGTGCTGCGGTCCGGCGCGGCCGCCATGGTACAACTCGCCGCTGTCGACGAAGCCGGCGCGCCGGTATAGCGCCAGCGCGGCGTGGTTGCGGCAGTTCACCGTGAGCACCAACTGGTGGGCGGCTGGGTAGCGCCGACCGAGATCGGCGAGCAGCGCGTCCAGTGCGCGTGCGCCATGGCCCTGCCCTTGCCGGTCGGCATCGATGAAGAACGAGCGCAGGCCCAGCGCGTCCGCGCCGAAGTCGCGGTCGGCGATGCGGCGGGCATGCTGCTCCAGGCGATAAAAGCCGATCGGCGAATTGCCAAGCAGAATCGCCATGGGCTCGCTGCCCGGACACTGTTCGGCGTCGGCCAACGCCACTGCGACCGGACCGACGAAATCGGTCTGCGGCGGATGCACGCGCAGGCGAAGCAGCGCGGCTCGCGAGGCCTGGTCGGCCGGCACGACGCGGATGGCGGCGGATTCGGGCATGGTTGCTATCATGCCGCATCCCCTGTCAGCCGGAGCTCGCATGCGCATCGTCAGCCTGAATGCCAACGGCATCCGTTCGGCCGCCAGCAAGGGCGTGTTCGACTGGCTGCGCCAGCAGCGCGCGGACGTGGTCTGCCTGCAGGAGACCAAGGCGCAGGAGGATCAGCTCACCGATCCGATGTTCCGTCCCGACGGACACCACTGCTTCTATCGCGACGCCAGCAGCAAGAAGGGCTACAGCGGCGTGGCGATCTACGCCAAGCGCGAACCGGACCAGGTGCTGACTGAGCTGGGCTGGAGCGCGTTCGACGACGAGGGGCGCTATATCGAGGCGCGTTTCGGCAAGCTCAGCGTGGTGTCGCTGTACGTGCCCTCGGGCTCGTCCGGCGACGAGCGCCAGCAGTTCAAGTTCAAGGTGATGGACTGGCTCGCACCGATCTTCGACGAGTGGCGGAAGAACGGCCGCGAGTACGTGCTGTGCGGCGACTGGAACATCGTGCGCAGCGAAAAAGACATCAAGAACTGGAAGTCCAACCAGAAGAATTCCGGCTGCCTGCCCGAAGAGCGCAGCTGGCTCAACGACCTGGTCGGTTCGCGCGGCTGGGTGGACAGCTACCGCACGCTGCGGCCGGAAGGCCAGGACTACACCTGGTGGTCGAATCGCGGCCGCGCCCGCGAGAATGACGTGGGTTGGCGCATCGATTACCAGATCGTCACCCCCTCGCTGGGCGCGCGCCTGAAGTCCTGCTCGATCTACCGCGACGAGCGCTTCTCGGACCACGCCCCCTACATCGTCGACTATGCCGACTGACGCCGCGCCGGCCGGTGCCGCCGGTCGATCCTGGCGGGCGCTCAGCATCGGTCTGCTCGGCTTCTCCTCCGGCCTGCCGCTGGCGCTTTCCAACCCGACCCTGCAGGCCTGGTTCACCTCGGCAGGGCTGAGCCTCAAGACGATCGGCTGGGTCACCTTGATCGGCCAGGCCTACGTGTTCAAGTTCCTGTGGGCGCCGTTGCTGGACCGCCTGCCGCTGCCCCTGCTCGGCCGCCGCCGCGGCTGGATCCTGCTGATGCAGCTGTGCTGCGCCGGGGCGCTGTTCGGCATGAGCCTGTATACGCCACAGGGGGCAGCCACCACCATCGCCTTCTTCGGCGTGCTGCTGGCCTTCGCCTCGGCCACCCAGGATACCGCTTACGACGCGCACCGCACCGACCTGTTGCCGCCGGCCGAACGCGGCTGGGGCACGGCCTTGTCGCAGGGCGGCTACCGGCTGGCCATGCTGACCTCCGGCGCGCTGGCGCTGATCCTCGCCGATCACCTCGGTTGGGCCTGGGTCTATCGCCTGATGGCCGCGCTGATGCTGGCCGCCACGGTGGTCACCGCGTTCTCGCCGGATGCACCGGACGAACGCCCTGCACGCAGCTTCGCCGAAGCGGTGGTGCAGCCGTTCGTGGATTTTTTCCAGCGCTATGGCGCCCTGGCCCTGGCCTGGCTGCTGCTGATGGTGCTGTACAAGCTGTGCGACGCCTTCGCGCTGTCGCTGTCGACCACCTTCCTGCTGCGCGTGCCGCAGTTCAGCCTGTCCCAGCTCGGCGTCATCAACAAGACCTTCGGCCTGGCCGCCGGCCTGCTTGGTGCGCTGGCTGGCGGCTGGGTGGTGACGCGCATGCGCCTGTTCCCCGCCCTGCTCGTCCTCGGCGTGGCGCAGGCGCTGGTGAACCTGGGTTACATCGCCCTGGTCTACAGCGGCCCGAACATCTATGTGCTGGGCGCCGTGGTGGGCGCGGAGAACTTCTTCAGCGGCATGGGCAGCACCGCCTTCGTGACCCTGGTGACGGCCTTGTGCAACGTACGCTTTTCGGCGACCCAGTACGCGCTGCTGTCGTCGCTGACCGCGGTCGGGCGGGTATTCCTGGGGCCCTTGGCGGCCTGGCTGGTGCCGCAGGTCGGCTGGTCGAGCTTCTTCGCGATCACCGCGCTCTCGGCGATCCCGGGCCTGCTGCTGGTGATCGCGCTGCGCGGCCCGATCGGGCGCGTCGCCCAGGCCAAAACCTAGGTCATTTCCCTACTTGCCCGCGAGCCGTTCCGTGTACACCATGTACGTACAGGGGGCATCCGTGATCGGAGTGGCGCGTATGCCGGATATTCTCATCCGCGATATCGATACCGTCGTGGCCGAGCGCATCAAGCAGCTCGCCAAAGAACGGCATTGGTCGATCAATGACGTAGTGCTGCACGCGCTGCGGCATGGCTTGTTGGCGAGCGACGGCGGCGTGTTCGCCGAAACCCTGCGCAGCAGCAGCGAGCTGAGCCTCGACGGGCACTGGAACGCCGCCGAGCGCGCGGCCTTCAGCGATGCCGTGCAGGCATTTTCCAGCGCGCCCGCCGCCCGCTTTGTGCCGGGGCTGCGAGCCGAGCCCGAGAAGATCGCGGTCGACTGAGCCGCACCGCCAGCGCCGAACCCGTTAGCCCGCCGACGACGGCGACTGTGGCGCGGCGTGGACCGCGCCAAGCACGCGCGGCCCGCTGGCGCCGGTCACCTGGGCCAGGTTGCCCGGCAAGCCGAGCAGGCGCTGCCGCGCCAGCCAGGCGAAGGCGGTGGCTTCCAGATAGTCCGGGTCGACGCCGAACGCGGCGGAGCTGTGCAGCTCGCGCGGCGCCAGCAGTTCGCTGAGCCGGCGCATCAGCAGCGGATTGTGCACGCCGCCGCCGCAGGCCAGCACGTCCTCGGCGGCGTCGGCATGACGGCCGATGGCTTCGGCCACGCTGCGCGCCGTCAGCTCCAGCAGGGTCGCCTGGACGTCGGCCGGGCTGAGCCCGGCCAGGCGCGCATGGCCTTCCAGCCAGGCCAGATGGAAATGTTCGCGACCGGTGCTTTTCGGCGGCGGCAAGGCGAAGTAGGCATCCGCCAGCAGCTCGTGCAGCAGGGCTTCGTTCACCCGCCCGCTGGCGGCGAAGGCGCCGTCGCGATCGTAGGCCTCGCCGCGATGGCGCAGGCACCAGGCGTCGAGCAAGCCGTTCGCCGGGCCGGTGTCGAAGCCCAGCACGCGGCCGTCGCCGGCAAGCAGGGTGATGTTGGCGATGCCGCCGAGGTTGAGCACGACGCGGTCGTGTCCCGGCCGCGCCAGCAGCATTGCGTGCACGGCCGGCAGCAGCGGCGCGCCCTGCCCGCCCGCGGCGACGTCGGCGCGGCGGAAGTCGGCCACCACCTCGATGCCGCAGCGCTCGGCGATCACGCTGGGATCGCCGATCTGCAGAGTGAAGGGAAAGGCCCCGCTTGGCCGATGGCGCAGGGTCTGCCCATGCGAGCCGATCGCGCGTACGCCCGACGCCGGCGTCGCGCTGCGTTCGAGCAGGGCCAGCGCGGCTTCGGCGAAGCATTGGCCGATCTCGACGTCCAGGCGTCCATAGGCGTCCAGATCGAGTCGCTGCTCGTCCTGCGCCACCGCTAGGATGCGTTCGCGCAGCGGCTGCGGCCAGGGATGGGTCAGCGCCGCCTGCAGTTGTGGCCGTCCGTTCTCGAAGCTGGCCAGCGCGGCGTCGATGCCGTCGGCGCTGGTGCCGGAAATCAGGCCGAGATAGAGCGCAGAGGAATCATCCATGTCGCGAATACCGGAAGAAGACTGGCGGGCGCGGCGCCGAGGCCGTCAGCCGTGTGGGATGGGCTGGTCATCAAGGGCCAGCACGATGGTGCTGTCGAGACGCCGGCATCGACAAGTGCACGGTCGATGCCGCGCACCGCTCAGTCGTCGTTGCGCGTGGCCGAGCCCGCGCGGGCCAGCTTGACGTTGGCGTCCACCGACTTCAGCCGCGCCAGCTGCGGCTGCACCACCTGGCTCCTGAAGCGCGCCAACTGCACCGCCGGCAGCGGCTCCGGCTTGGGCAGGGTGACCGTCTGCGGGTCGCGCTGCACGTTGTTGACGCGGAATTCGTAGTGCAGGTGCGGGCCGGTGGCCAGGCCGGTCATGCCGACAAAGCCGATCACCTGGCCCTGGCTCACGTGCTGGCCGATCCTCTCGTTGGCGAACTTCGACATGTGGCCGTAGGCCGTGCTGATGGTGCCGTTGTGCTGGATCACCACGAAGTTGCCGTAGCCGTTCATCCAGCCGCGGAACTTGATCACGCCATCGCCGGCGGCATGGATCGGTGTGCCGGTGGGCGCGGCGTAGTCGATGCCCTTGTGGGCGCGCATCAGGCCGAGAATCGGATGGAAGCGTGCGGCGCTGAAGGTGGACGAGATGCGGGTGAAGTCGACCGGAATGCGCAGGAACGACTTCTGGATCGGCCGCCCGTCCTCGCTGAACCAGCCGTAGCTGCCGTCGGCCTTCTTGAAGCGGTAGGCGGTATAGCGCTCGCCCTGATTGACGAATTCGGCGGCCACGATGTCGCCCTCATGCAGGTAGGCGCCGTCGCGGTACACGTCGTCGTAGATGACGGTGAAGCTGTCGCCTTCGCGCAGGTCCTGTACGAAGTCGATGTCGTATTTGAACAGCTCGGCCAGCTTGAGCACCATCGCGTTGCTCATGCCGGCCTTGGAGCCGGCGGCGAACAGCGAACTGTCGATCACGCCGTGCGCGACATGCTCGCGCGTGTCCATGTCGCGCGCCTGCGTCGCCACGGTGGCCTTGCCGCCGTCGAAGCGCATGGTGATGCGGCTGCTGTCGTCCTGGTCGAAGCGCAGGCCCTTGAGGCTGCCGTCGCGGCCGAGCAGGAAATCGAATTCCTGCCCTGGCTTGATGTTGTGCAGCGACTTGGTGTTGCTGGCATTGTCCATGACCGTCTGCAGATCGGTCATGCTGAGGCCCTGGCCCTGGAAGATGTCCGACAGGCGCTGGCCGGGCTGCACTCGCACCACGCGCCAGTCTTCGATGTCGGGTGCGCGGATGACCGGAGCGGCCTTCGGCAGCGCCAGCGGCAATAGCTGGTGCACGTCGGGTTTGGTGGCCGGATGCATCGCATTGGCCCACACCGGGATGGCGAAGCCGGAGAGTGCGGTAAGCAGCAGGGCGGTGCCGGCGAGCACCCAGCGTTCGCGGTGCCAATGGATCGGCGTGGCTTCGCCGTCGCGGCTGAAGGACCAGTGCGCGCAGCGTTCGTAGAAGTGCGAGTGGCGGCGTTGAGCCTTGCGAAGGATCGCCTGTTTGCGAGCGTTGCGCGCGTCCTGATCGTTCTTGCCCATGCCCCGGCAACCCCACCGTACAAAGTATCGATCACGTGTACCTTACGGCCATGTGCAAACGCCGTCAATGCCTTTTCCATCAATGAGTTGCATGTCAGTTTTGATTAACATGCAATTAACTTGTTGCAGCCTGGCGAGGCCCGGCGAACGGCAGGCTCAAGCGGGTTCCTGCAGCCACGCGGCGAGGCCGCTGCGCAGCAGCGCCTGCCGCAGTTGTTCCTGCAGCGCGCTGCCCTCGCGCAGGTCGGCTTCGCTGACGTCGTGATGGAACGTGAGCAGTGCATCGCCTTGGCCGAGTCCATGCAGCTCGGCGACACGTTCGGCCAGCTGGGCGCTCTCCTGCGGCCGCAGCCGGGTCAGCGATTGGCGCAGGTCCGGCAGATGAGCGATGAATGAGGCTTCGTCCCAGGTCGTCAGGAAGTCGTCCAGGCTGCGCAGCAGTTCGGGCAGGCGCAGCAGCAGTTCGGGCGCCGCCGCCGTCACGCCGCCGAGATAGCGCACCGCATCGCGTGGCGTCGCGCCCGGCGCAAAACGCTGCCGCAGCGCAAGCTCGAAGCTGCGCTCGTCCCATTGGCCGTCGAGGTAGAGCAAGGCCGCGGCTGCGCCGCTGACCGCCGGCGAGATGGCGATGTCGCTGGCGAAGCGATCGAGCTGGGCCCAGAAAGGCGTCTGCTCGATCGCGGCCACGCCGTCCTCGCTCGCCAGGCCGGCCAGCAGTCTTGCGAGCTCGCGCAAGGACAGCAGCTGCCGCACCGCGCCCTCTTCGGCGCTTTCGTCGCCATGGCCGAGATCGGGCAACAGGAACAAGGCGGCTGGCCAGCAGCGTTCCAGCAGAGCAAGCAGCTGCGGATGCTGCTGCACGCCGAGCGGCTCGCGCGAGCGCCACAAAGTCATCAGGCGATGGCCGCAGTTGACCACCGACGCCAGCGAGGCGTCTTCGTCGAGATGGGCCGCCAGCATGGCGAACAATTGCGGCAATCGCGCATGCAGGCCGATCAGGCAGGCGCGCAGCAGCAGCATGACCGCGGCGCCGGCGCTGCGCCCGCGGCCTTCCTGGGCGAGTGCGGCCTCTTCGCGACGCAATTTGGCCAGGCACACCGCTTCCACACTGGCGCCGTCGGCGGCCAGTTCGATCAGGCGGGCTTCCACCAGCGGCGACCAGGCGGCCTGCCATTCTTCCAGCAGCAGATTGAGCCGACTGTTGCCGAGGAAATCCGGGCCCGACGTGCACTTCGCCAGACCGGCGTCGAGATAGGCCATGGCATGGAAATAGCGGCTGCGTTCGCGATGCCGGGGTTTGCGGTAAAGATCCAGCCGGACCTGGCGCGGTGTGCTGTCGTCCAGCCGCACGCCGGCCGCGCGCGCCAGGCGCCGCGCATCTTCCAGCAAGGGCGGCGAACCGGCCGAGGGCGGCACGTCGCCGATGCGGGTACCGCCCAGGAAACGCCGCAGCTCGGCGTTGAAGCCGCGGGTGCCCTCGTCCGCCGCGCCTTTGATGAAGCAGGAGCGGATGGCGTCGAGCAGATCCTGGCGGCCCGGCCCGGCATGGCCGCGCAGCACCGCCAGCCGCTGCGCCTGCACGGCGGCAGCCTGCACCGAGGCAGTGGACGCCGCATCGACCTGATCGCCGGCGCGCGTCGCCTGGGCGAAGCGGGTCAGGCAATCGATCGCGACGGAAGCGAACGGCGAGTTCGGGTCCGGATGCGGCACCTCGCGCTCGAATTGCTCCCAGACGCGCTGGTAATAGTCCGGCGACGGCATGCCCGCGGCATAGCCGTTGAGCGCATCGAGCCGCTCGAAGCTGTAGCGGATCAGCCAGGCGCCGGTCTCTTCGTTGCCGTTACCGCCTGGCGTCACGGGCTCGGCCTGAGCCCAGCGCGCGAGGATTTCCGACGTGTGGAAACCACCGGTGACCACCACGATCGGTCCCTGCACGGACTGCCGCCAGCGGCGCAGATGGCCGGCCATATGGCGCTCGCGCGGCAGGCTCGCTTCGGCTTCCAGCACCTCCGGTTCGTAGTCGAGGCGGGCCATGGCGCACCAGGCGAACACGTCGCCGAAGAAGCTGCGCCAGTCCTTCAGCAGGTCGGCATCGCGCAGTTCGAACAGACGGTCCCACAGTTCGTTGTGATCGACGCAGCCCAGTCGTGCGGCCATCGCGCCCAGATAGCGGCTGTGCGCGAGATGGCGTTCTTCCATCTGGCTGCGCGCCGCTTCGTCGTCGCCGTCGCCGCGCAGCCAGGCCTTGCTGCGCCAGGGCAGATCGATCAGGGCCACCTGCGCGCCCAGGGCGGCGCCTTCGCGCACCGCGATCCACTCGGGGCTGTAGTCGCAGAACGGGAAAAACGAGGAACGGACTTCCTGGCCGGGCTTTTCCTCGCCGCTCGCGTCCGATCCGCCGGCCTTGCGCGTGGTCTGGCAAAGCAGGGCGACCGGGGTACGTGTGCGTTCGTCGCGCAGCAAGGGCAGCAGATGCTCGAGATCGTCGGGCCCTTCGACCAGCACCGCTGCCGGCCGCACTTCGCGCAGCAGATGGCGCAGCGCGAAGGCGCAGGCGGGGCTGTGATGGCGAATCGGCACGAAGTACAGCTCGTGCTCGCCGAACAGGTGCGCGCGTGCCTCGGCTACCGTTTCGGGTAGCGCGACTGCGGTGGTGGCGTCGTCGCCTACTGCCATAGGGTGCGCGCTGCCTCGTGAAACTGTTTCCACTGGGCATCGCGCTTGCCGCGCTCGCGCACCACCGTATCGAAGTAGTGGCGCACCCGCTTGGCGTCGTCGCTGCTGTCCTTCAGCACCACGCCATGCAACTGGCCGGCAATCTCGCGCGGGGTCAGCTCGCCGCCGTTGAAGTGCCGCGCCTGCAGCGCCGCGGCATAGGCCACGTTGACTGCTTCGGCGGTGGACATCACCGCGTCCAGCCGCTTGATCGCCGCGCCGTCCTGGGTCTGGCCGGCGCGCAGTTCCTGGAACGCGGTGACCAGCAGGGCCACCACGTCGCGTGGCACCTCGACCTTGGCTTCGCCGTCGGCGAGCTCGCGCTGCAACTGGGCCATCACCAGCTCGACTTCGAAGTCGTGGTCGCGGATCGGCCGCACCGTCTCGAAGTTGAAGCGGCGCTTCAGCGCGGAGGACATTTCATGCACGCCGCGGTCGCGCAGGTTGGCGGTGGCGATGACGTTGAAGCCGCGCTGCGCGAACAGGCGCGCGTCGTCGCCCAGCTCGGGCACCATCAGCTGCTTGTCGCTCATCAGCGAGATCAGCACGTCCTGGATCTCGGGCGGACAGCGGGTGATTTCCTCGAAGCGCACCAGCTTGCCGGCGCGCATGGCCTGATAGATCGGCGACGGCACTAGGGCGCGCTGGCTGGGACCTTCGGCCAGCAACAGGGCGTAGTTCCAGCTGTATTTGATGTGGTCCTCGGTGGTGCCCGCGGTGCCTTGCACGGTGAGCCCGGAGTCGCCGCTGATCGCCGCCGCGAGCAGCTCGGACAGCAGCGACTTGGCCGTGCCCGGCTCGCCCACCAGCATCAGGCCCTGATGGCCCATCAGGGTGACGATCGCGCGGTCCACCAGCGGGTCGTCGCCGTAGAACTTGCGGCTGACGGCGAGCGCCGGGTCGCCCAGGATGAACCGGCGCACCGCGCTGGGCGACAGCCGCCAGCCGGTGGGGCGACCGGCCTGGTCTGCCGCGGCCAGGCGCGCCAGCTCGTCGGCATAGCGCTGTTCCGGCGCCAGGCGCACGGCCTGGCCTGCAGGCGAGAGAGGAGACGAGGTGCTGGACATGGATGGCTTTCCGGTTCGGTGGATCAAGTGTGGTGACGGGGCGTGCGGGCTTTACCAGGGCACTTTCTTTTCCCAGTCGGGCGCGTGGCCCGAGCAGACCGCGGCAATCGCCAGGTAATCGGCATAGCCTTCCGCCAGCAGCACCGGCGGCACCTCGGCGAGCGGCAGCGCGCGCTGGTCCCAGCGCCGGCCGCGCAGATCCTCGAAGCTCAGCGCCTTCAACGCGGCCGGCACGTTTTCTTCCGGCAGCGTGTTGCCGGAGAACTCGATGGCGACGCGCACGCCGATGCTGTTGAAGTCCTTGTGATACTGGTAGAAGAAGCCACCGTCCTCGGCGCTGGCGCGCTGGTAGCCGAGCTTGGTGAAGCTGCCGCGCAGGGTGAAGGTGTCGCTCAGCCAGCCCAGCCGGTCATGGATTTCCTTGGTCGGCTGCCCGCGCTCGTCCGCCATGGCGAGCGCCGGAATCACCCGGCTCATCTGGGCAAACAGCGGCGCGACCTTGTAGTCCTTGAAATGCCGCACCCAGGCGGCCGCCGCGGACGGCTCCAGCAGCGAGCCGTGGCCCAGCTGCACGCGGCTGCCGGGCGCCAGCTCGATCTCATTGTCGTCGAGGTCGACCAAGCTGCCGTCCTCGGTCGGGCGGAACGCGCTGCGCAGCTTGCCGTCGGCATCCAGTTCCAGCCACACCAGCCGTTGCAGCAGCCGGCCGGCGATGGGGTGGCCGTACAGATAATCGCGCCACTCCTGCTGCGGCCACCGACGGCCGGCGCACATGGCCTCGAACAGCCGCGCGGTTTGCGATTCGATGACCTGCTTGAGTTCCTTCTTGTGCGTGTTGAATTGCCCCTTGGCTTCCTTGATCGCGGCGGCATCGTCGTGCTGGCGCGCCGCCGGCAGGGACTTCACTACCTTGCCCTCGGCGTTGCGCAGCTCGGACTTCATCGACGCATCCAGCGTCACCACGAATTCCCGTTCGCCATAGGCCAGCACCAGGCGGCCGCGTTCGTCGAGGCCGGAGGTGGGGATGGTGCGGTCGGCCAGCTGATCCTGGGTCCAGCCATTGCGCTGGGCGACCTGCTGCACCAGCGCGCGCGCCTTTTCCTGCACCGAGGCGGTGCGGTAGCGCCGCGACAGCCCCAGCAGCAACTGGATCACCAAGGGGTCGTTGCCGGCGGCGACGCCTTCGAGCATCGCCTCGATCTGTGCGCGGCGCGGGTAGTGATCGCGCATGTATTGCTGCAGCAGGGCCACCGCCTCGTGGGCCGGCGCATGGGCGGAGAGCGCGAGAATGCCTTTTTCGCCGATCGCGCTGCCGAGGTATTCGGACATCTTCTCGCGCTTGCATTCCTCGAAGACCTGCTCTTCGGATTTGTTGAAGTTGGCTTCGTAGTACTGGCGGTGCTCGGGCTTCGCGTTCTGGTACCACCGCTGATAGTTCTGGTAGCGCTGGGGCGCCACGGCCTTGGCGTGGGCAATGCCTTCTTCGAGCGGCTGGCGGCGCGTGTCCTGGGCGATGAACTGGCGCAGCACCAGGTTGCCGAGCGCCTGCCGGCTGCTTGCGTCGAGCAGGCCGAGATAGCGCAGCAGCAGGGCATTGCCGCCCGGTTCCTTGAGCTTGCAGGCCAACACCAGCCACCACTTCAGGATCTCCGCCGCGACCGGCGAGCCGTCGGCCCAGCGGCTCGCGGGCAAGCCATCCAGCGCGAACCAGGCCAGCCCGGCGGGCGGCTTGGCCTTGAGTCCTTTCGCGGCCTCGGCCTGAAGCACGGCAGGGGTGAGGCGCGGCGAAATGTCCTCGCCCAGCCGTTCGAGCGCAGTGAGGAAGGCGGCGCGCACGGTTTCGCGGCTTTCCCGATCCAGTGCGCGGGCGAGCTCCGGTGCCGCTTCGGCGTAGCCGAGATCGGCCAGCCATTCGGCGGCCTCGATACGCACCTCGCTCTTGTTGTGGCCGAGCGATTCAACGATGCGCCGGCCGATGTCGGGCAGCCTCGACAGCGCACGCTGTGCGGCGGCGCGATGAGTCTTGCCTTCGCCGAGGGCGAGCTCCATCAGCCGCGGCAGCCAACGCGCCGGCAGCACCGGGAAACTGTCGAGCAGGGCCAGGGTGCTGCCGAGGTCGAACTGGCCGCGGCTGTCGCGATAGTTGGTGCCCGAGGTCGACGGCGCCAGCCCCAGGCCTTCATCGATGAACTCCGGATGTTCCGCGAAGAACGGCCATACCCGCTCGGCCGGCAGCAGATCGGTGGGCATCGCCGTCATGTACCAGCGCGGGCGCAGACAGGCCTGGGCAAGATGGCGCGGCGTTACCTCGGCATCCTTCAACAGTTGCGCGAAGGCACGCAGGTCGAGGCTGTCGGGCGCCTGCCTGCCGAGCCAGGCCTGCAAGGCCGGGTCGTCCCAGAAGCAACCGTGGCGTTGTACGCCGATCACCCAGCGCACCAGGTGCGGTGCGCCGAGCCCGGGCAGTTCTTGCATCAGCTTGCTGTTGTTGACCAGGGCACGCAGCATGCCGGACGCTTTCTGCAGCGGCTCGAGATCGGCCGGCCCGGCGTCGCCGTTGAACAGCTTCAATGCCCTGCGCAGGTCCGGGTCGCCGTACTCCTTGAGCTGTTTGTAGCTGTTCTGTGCCCAGGTGTATTTGTGCTTGGTCTCCGGAAGCTTGTTGCGTTCGGCTTCCTCGACGGCGGTGAGGCGCGCCTTCTCCAGGTGCCGCGCAAAACTCTCCTGCAGCAGCCGGAAGGCGTTGTCGCCCAGCGGCCCATCCTCGAACGGCTGCCAGGCGGGCGGCTCCGGCAACTCGACGGCATCGGCGTCGCTGGCGGCGTCGAGGCGGGTGAGCGCGCTGCGGATCGCCTGCTGCACCGGGCGGCTAGCCTCCGCGGCGAGCGCGTCGTCGAGCAGGCCGCGGGCCGGCGCCGGCGCCAGTCGCGCGATCAGCTCGGCGGACTGGCTGCGCTGGGTGGGGTTGCCCTTCCTCAGCAGCTCGCCGAGCAGTTCCAGCCGCCGTGCCTCGACGATGCCCTCGAGATAGGGAATGGCTTCGGCGCGCACCGACTTGCTGCCGTCGACGGTGAGCTGCACGAACAGCGAGGCGAAGTCGTTGAGCAGGGCGGCATCGCTGCCCAGGCGCTGCGCCAGCACCACGCGCCCGGCGGCCGACAGTCGCTCGGGCAACGCCATCGCCGCTTCGCGATGCGTGCGCAGATAGTCGGCGACCTGGGGAGCGTGCGTCAGTCCGTCGAGTCGGTCGTGATAGTAGCTGCCGAGATCCTTGCGCTCGAACACTTCCTGCAAGGCCAGGGTCTCGTCCAGGTCTTCGTGCGCAAGCAGACGGGCGATCAGTTCGATGGTCCAGGCCGGCCGGTTTTTTTCCAGTTCCTTCTGGGCGCCGCCGCCGTTGAAGCTGGCAAATACCGCGTCGTTGATCAGGTACTGCAGCCAGTCGGGTACGGGCGCGCCGGGATGTACCAGCTGCTTGCCGGCGTCAGCCGCGGCCAGCAGCTTGCCCAGCCGGATCAGCACATCCAGCGGCGGCTCTTCCGCGGTGACGCTCGCATAGAACTTCCCGCGTGCCTCCATGGCCTTTCCGATCGATCCCAGGGTTTCCTTGTCCAGCTGGTGTGCGTAGAAGCTCCACTGCAGACGGCCCGGGCGGCCGAGCAGCTCGCCGAATTCGGGCGTGCCGGGCTGCTGCAGTTCGAGCAGCACCGATTCCCCGGTGCCGTCGAGCAGATAGGCCAGCGCCTTGTCGGCCAGGCCTGGCACCGTCTTGCCGAGCACGTCGCAGGCCTGCTTGAGCAGTTCGGCTTGGGCGCGCAGGCGGGCGTCTCCTGGCTTGGCCGACGAAGCGGCGGCGCCGAACCAGCGGGTCAGGAAGCTCATGCGGAATCCTTTTGCAATGACAGGTGTTGATCGGACGACGGCAGGCCGTCGAATTCCATGGCCAGCAGGCTTACGAAGGCGAGTCGAAGCAGCGGCGCCGGACCCGGCGCATGCAGGTAGGCCGCCAGTCGCGCGGCGATCGCGTCGATGCCGGTGGCGCGCAGTTGCCGCAGTGTTTCCTGCAGTTGCTGCAGCTGCGTTTCAGCGGGCTGACGGCGGCCCGTGGCAGCCTGGGTTTCTAGCGCGCCCAGCAACGGCGCCAGCAGTCGATGGCCGAGCCCGCCACGGCTGGCGACGGGCAATTGGCGGCGCTGTCGACGAGTTTCCAGCAGGCGCAGGATGCGCTGCGCCAGCGACGGTCCCTGCGGTGGAATCTGGGCGAAATCGAGCGACACGACCTGCAGCCGCCCTTCCTCGTTCTCGCTCAGTATCGCCACGGGAGTCAGCGTGGTGTCCGCATCGGCCCGCTCCACCCGCACCAGGACGGCACGCACCGGCATGCGGCGCGCGCACAGGTGGTTGAGATTTTCCATGCGCAGCTGCTGTTCGTCGCTGGCATCCACGCTGAGGCGCAGCCAGCGCTGCCGACGATCCTGCACGTACCAGTCGAGTCGTTGTTGCGCCTCGTCGAGGCTGGGCGGATGGGTGGCGGCCGGACGCAGCAGCAGCATGTCGACCGGCTCGCCGGCCAGACCGGTAGCGTTGCGCAGCATCTCCCCCAACTCGGCCCAGTCGGCGCAACCCACGCCGTGCAGGCGGGCGTCTTCGGCCTTCCACAAGGCTTCGGTGCGCGCCTGGGTGCTGCCTCCGAGCGCGAGCCGGCCGTCGTCGGCCAGGCGCGGGCGTTCCAGATGCAGCACTGCTTCGCAGCTGCGCTGCGCCGCGCCGGCCCCTGACCATAGCGCCTGGGCGCTCCAGGCGCTGCGGCGGGTGAAGCTGGTGTCACTGCCATCCGGACGGGCGAGCGTCGCCTGCAGCAGCCGTGCGCCGGCCATGTCCCAGACGGCCAGGGTCAGCCCTCGCGCGCCGCCGCGGGTGTGCCACCAGCAGGCGCCGAGCGGCAGCAGTTCGAGGGCCTCGTCCGAGGTCTGGAAGTCGCGCTGCAGGCGCCCGCGCAGCAGACCTGCCAGTTCTGCGTCATCGGCCTCGCGCAGCGCATCGCACAGGGCCTGGATGCGCCCCATCAGCGCCAGCGCATCGCGCTCTTCGGCGCGATGGTCGCGCCGGATCAGCAAGTCGATGGTGCCGCCCAGGTTGCGCAGCAGAGCGGCCAGGCGCGGCAGGCCTTCGCCGCGCGCGGACATGTTGAGGGCCAGCAGGCGCGCCGATGCCTGCATGCCGATGTGCGCCAGGCCGCCGTCGATCAGTTCGTGCAGCATCGACTCGACCTGGCCGATGAAATCGCGCTCGCGTTCGCCGAGCCTGGTCGCTTGCCGGCTCGGCTCTTGCTCCTCGACTTGTGTAGGCCAGGGCGGCGCTTGTCCGTGGGCTTGCCGCAGCAGCGCCAGCGCCAGCAGATGGATCGCCTTGCGCTCGCCGGCTGGAAGTTCGGAAACCATGCCGGCGAAGCCGGCGCCGGCGATCCAGCGGCAGGTCGTGCCGAGTTCGGGCAGGTCGATGACTAGGGCGCCGCCCTGCGTGCGCCATTCCACGCCGCGGATCGCCATGGCGGCGGCGCGGCGCATGGCGGCCTTGCCGGCGGCCTTGAGCAGCGCGGCGTCGGGCAGGGCCAGAATTTCGGCCAGCGGATCGACCTCGGGGCGCGGGGTCGGGGCTGCTTCGGTTTGCGTCGCTGCCTCGGCCGGCGGCAAGGCGCGCAACCACAAGCTGGCTGCAAGAATGTGCCGACAGACGCCAGGCGCTGGGCAATCGCAGCGCGCCTGCTGGGGGCCGCGTGCATCCAGCCTTACCTGCTGACCGTCGACTTCGACGGTGCCGCCCGCGTCCTGCTGCTCCAGCCAGCGGATCGCGCCGGCTTCGAGATCCTTGGCCGCTCGCCGCAGCAGCCCGGCATTGGCCAAGGCGACCAGGGTGTCGTCGTCATAGGCGCGATAGGCGGCTTGCCAGCTCATTCAGTTCATCACTTCCGCCAGCCACTGCGCGAAATGGGTGGGCGTCAGCGCCGCCACATGCATGCCGCGATCGGCCAGGCGCTGCGCCATCTGGCGGTCGTAGACGGGCGCTGCGTCTTGATCGAGCGCGGCCAGGCCGAGCAGGGTGACGCGGGCCTCGTTCATGCGCTGCACCGCGGCCAGCAGCGGTGCGGGCGGCGCGCCTTCCTCGAAATCGCTGATCAGCGCGAAGATGCTGCGCGCCGGCTGGTTCACCAGAGTTTCGCAGTAGCGTACCGCCCGGCCGATGTCGGTGCCGCCGCCGAGCTGCACGGTGAGCAGCACTTCCACCGGATCGTGCGCGAGATGGGTGAGATCCACCACGGCGGTGTCGAAGACCACCAGCTTCACCCGCACGGACGGCAGCGAGCTCATGATGCCGGCGATCACCGCGCTGTAGATCACCGAGTCCATCATCGAGCCGCTCTGGTCCACGCAGAGCACGATGTCCCAGGGCAGGTGGCGTTTGCTGCGGGCATGGAAGTGCGGCCGCTCGATCACCAGCTGCCGGCGTTCGACGTCGTAGTGGCGCAGGTTGGCCGCGATCGTCGCGCGCGCGTCGAAGTTCTGCGCGCTCTTGAGCAGCGAGCGGCGCGTGCGGTTGCGGCGACCGGTCAATGCGTTGACGAAATCGTGCTTGAGCTGCCGGGTGATCTCGTCCACGGTCTTCTGGATGACTTCGCGCACGGCGTCGCGCATCTGTGCGGACAGCCGGCCGCGCATGCCCAGCAAGGCCTTGGCCAGCCCCGGGGTGGCATCCATCGAGCGGAGCACATCGGGGTCGTTCAGCAGCTCGCCCAGCTGGTAGCGCTCGATGGCCTGCGTCTGCATGCGTTCGAACACTTCGCGGGGAAACAGCTTGCGCGAGCGGTTGAGCCAGTCGATCGCGCGCAACTGGCTGGGATCCAGCGAGCCGCCGCCTTTCGGGCGAGCCAGGCCGCGCCCTTCGTATTCGCGGCCATAGAGGTATTCGAGCGCCTGCTCCAGCTTCCAGTCGTCGGAGGACAACGGCGCCTGCGCCAAGGGTTCCTGGGCATAACGCCCGAGCAGCAGTCGCCAGCGCCGCAGCACTTGCGTGTCGCCAAGTCGCTCGGGCTGGTCCTTAGCCTCAGGCTCAGGTGGGGAGCCTGGAATGGCGATATCGATGGGCATCCTTTCCTGTCCAGAGAGTCAGCGCGTCTGGTGAGGTTAGGTCTGAGAGTCTGAGGCAAGCCAGGCGAGGCTTCAACGGGCTGCTCGGCGTCGAGATGTGCATGATCGGGCTTGGCAAGGGCAGGCGCTTGTCGGACGCCCTTGCCCGGGTGCCGGTATCATGGAACCCGTGCCAGCCGGCATCGGATACGGGGCCATCGTCTTGGACTCGGTGACCGAGCCGGTGACGGCTTATATCTGTGGCGACAAGACAGCGCGATCGTAGGGCGCCGAGACTCGTGTGCCGTTTACAAGACGGCATGCCGGTGCAGAAGTGGATCACCAGCTATTTTCGAGGAATACATGAGCGAGTTCGAGCAGGCCTTGGCCGTGATTGCGCGCGGCGCCGACGAGATCATCAAGCGGGAAGAGTTGCTCGAGCGGCTGAAGCTCGGCCGGCCGCTACGCATCAAGGCGGGCTTCGACCCGACCGCGCCGGATCTGCACCTGGGGCATACGGTGCTGCTCAACAAGATGCGCCAGTTCCAGGACCTGGGCCATCAGGTGATCTTCCTGATCGGCGACTTCACCGGCATGATCGGCGATCCCACCGGCAAGAACGTCACGCGCAAGCCGCTGACCCGCGAGGACGTGCTGGCCAATGCCGAGACCTACGCCGAGCAGGTCTACAAGGTGCTCGACCGCGAAAAGACCGAGCTGCGTTTCAATTCCGAGTGGTTCGGCCAGATGACTGCGGCCGACATGATCCGGCTGGCTGCGCAGCACACGGTCGCGCGCATGCTGGAGCGCGACGATTTCGCCAAGCGCTACGCCGCGCAGCAGCCGATCGCGATCCATGAGTTCCTCTATCCCCTGGTGCAGGGCTACGACTCGGTGGCGCTGAAGTGCGACGTCGAGCTGGGCGGCACCGATCAGAAGTTCAACCTGCTGATGGGGCGCGCGCTGCAGGAGCATCACGGCCAGCTGCCACAGATTGTGCTGACCATGCCGCTACTGGAAGGCCTGGACGGCGTGCACAAGATGTCCAAGTCGCTGGGCAATTACATCGGCATCAACGAGCCGGCCATCGACATCGTCACCAAGACCATGAAGATCGGCGACGAGTTGATGTGGCGCTGGTTCGAGCTGTTGAGCTTCGAGGTTTCGCTGGACGAATTGGCGCGCATGAAGCACGAGATCGCCAGTGGCGCGCTCAATCCGCGCGATGCGAAGCTGCGTCTGGCGCGTGAATTGGCGACCCGCTTCCATGATGCCGCCGCCGCCGAGCAGGCGATCGCCGGCTGGCATGCGGTGGTGCGCGGCGAGGGCGATACCAGCCTGTTGCCGCTTACGGAGGTCGCCGTGCCGGCCGAGGGCCTGCGCCTGCCTGCCTTGCTGACCGCGGCAGGGCTGACGCCGAGCAATGCCGAGGCGAATCGCAAGCTGAAGGAGCGCGCGGTGCGCATCGATGCGGAAGTGGTCGAAGACGCGCAGCGCGTCTTCGCCCCTGGCTTCGAGGGTGTGCTGCAGATCGGCAAGCGCAACTTCGCGCGTGTCCGCTTGATCTTGGCCTGATATCGAAGCCTTCCGGCGAAGGCCGCGCCACGGCTTTTGAAAAAAGTGCTTGTGCTTTTTTCTCCAGTTCGTATTATGCGCGGCCCGCGGTCGCCCTCGTCGTTCACGACGGATCGCAGGCCCCTCAAAAAGTTGTTTCGAGGGTGTTGACGGAAGTAGAAAGGGATGTAGAATGGGCGGCTCACCCGGGACGAAACGTCACGGGGCGATCTGAAGAAAGGATCGCAAGCGATTGATCTTTGACAGTGTGCGCAGGTGAATTGTGTGGACGC
>JAJEJU010000002.1 GCA_021390615.1 Rhodanobacteraceae bacterium ZG21-1
TCCAGGCTCTTCCGCCACGCCGCCCGGTCCAGCGTCCCGGACAGGCGCACGCCCCACGGCACGTGATAGCTCGCACTCACCCCCTCCAGCTGCGACAGGAACCACAGCCGCTGCTGGGCAAAGGACACCCCCAGCGGCGCCTCGCGCGAGACCGGCGTGATGGCCGGCAGCGCTTGCAGCTCCGAACGGGCAATGATTCCCGCCAGGGCCGACAGCTCAGGCTGGGCGAACAGCGTGGTCAGCGGCAGCGCGACGCTCAACGCCGATTGCAGCCGGGACAGCAGCCGCACGGCCAGCAACGAGTGCCCGCCGAGCTCGAAGAAGTGATCGTGACGGCCGATCTTCTCGACGCCGAGCAGCTCGGCCCAGATCGTGACGAGCGCCTGCTCGATGGCGTTCTGGGGCGGTGCATAGGCGCGCGTCACCACGGCCTGGGCATCGGGCGCCGGCAAGGCCTTGCGATCGAGCTTGCCGTTGGGCGTCAGCGGCAGCTGTGCCAGGCCCACGAAGGCCGC
>JAJEJU010000020.1 GCA_021390615.1 Rhodanobacteraceae bacterium ZG21-1
TCCAGTCCAGGATGTACGGCTCGCCACTGGGGCCGCCCACGTTGCCCTGCGAGCCGGCGCCGTAGTAGTCGGCATCGCTGAGCAGGTGACCGTCCGCGTCGTAGCTCTTGCGCTCCACGATGCCGCCATTGTTGGTGTAGCCCACCGCCACCAGCTCGTTGCGCGCGTCGTATTGCAGCGTCTGGCCCACGGTGCTGCCGTTGTAGCCGGTCGAAAGGCGCACCGCCACGTTGCCCGCCGCGTCGTACTGGTTCACGTAGGAGGCGGAGTAGCCCACCACCCCCGCCGTCAGCACGATCTGGCCGTTCACCAGGGCGCCGTCGTTCACCACCACCCGGTTGTCGGCGTCATAGGTGTACCAGGACACCTGGATGTTGGGCGTCGGCGTGGACGTCTGTGCGGTTTGGGCAACCGAGGCTGTTTGCGCCGTTTGCGCGGCAGGCGTCGCCGCCGAGGCCTGTGCCATCGGCGCCGCCTTGACCGCGGCGGGGTTGCCGCTGCCGTTGCCGGTGACGTACAGCGACACAGTCTGGCTCACCGACATGCCGTCGGTGGCGTCGGTGGCCGTGATGGTCAGGCTGGCGTTGAGGTCGCTGCTGTTGTTCGGAATCACCGCCGTCAGCGTGCCGGTGCTGGGGTTCATGCTCCAGGTGCCGAAGCCCGCCGTCTTGGTGAAGCTGTAGGTCAGCGCGCGGCCCGACGGGTTGCTGAAGGTGTTGGCCGGCAAGGTCCAGGTGTTGGTGGTGCCGGCGCGGAAGTCGATCTCGCCGAGGCCGCCGTTGTACACCGGTGGCTGGTTGGCCGGCGGATTCACAGTGAAGGTGAAGTTGGCGCCGCCCCAGGCCGAGCCGGAACTGTCGGTCAGCAGGCAGCCGAAGGTGAAGCTGCCGGTCGTCGGCGCCGTGCCGCTGAAGGTGCGCGTGGAGGCATTGAAGCTGATCCACGACGGCAGCACGACGGTGCTGGTGCCGTTACTGCTGTAGGTCGCCGTGTAGATCGGCGTGTCGCCGTTATAGTCGGTGGCCAGCGGCAGCTGGTAGCTGAAGGGCACGCCCTGCACGGCGGTGAAGTTGTTCACCGGCGAACTGAACACCGGCGCCACATCGGGCACGACCACCGTCATGGTGGTGCTGACGCTCTTGCCCCAGCCGTTGGTGGCGGTGATGGTGACGGTATAGGTGCCGGTAGGCTGCACCACCGTGCTGCTGAAGCTGCCGTTGCTGAAGCCCATCCAGCTCGGCGCATTCGAGGTGTAGCTCAGCCCCGATCCCGAGATGTCGGCGAAGGTGTTCGACGGAATGGTGTAGTACCAGGACCGCCCCGGTGCGGTGGTCTGCGATGGAATTGCGTTCTGCACCGTCGGCGCATTCACGCTGTTGCTCAACGTGAAGCTGCCCGACGCCGTGCCGCCCTGCGCATTGGTGGCGACGATCTCCAGCTGATAGTTGAGGTCGCTGACGGCAGAGATGTTGGTCGGATCGTCCGCGCCCTCGTTGAGGGCCTGCGGCGAGCCGGTGATCTGCCCGGTGCTTGCGTTGACGCTCAGGCCGACGTCGATGATCGGTACCCAGTGCGCGGGGACGTCGCGCGCAATGGTGTCGGTATGGTTCGCGTTCCAGTACTCGCCCATGTGATCGGGTATCAGCACGTAGCCGCTGTAGGTCAGCGCGCCGCCGTCCGGCTCGCTGAACGCATTGGCGGGCAAGGCGATGCTGATCGGGCTGCCAATCACCCCGCTCTGGTTGGTCAGGCCGCCGTTGTACACCGGCGCCGGCTGCACGTACTGCGCCACGGTGACGGTGAAGTGCGCCTCGACCGACTGCCCCTGCGGGTTGGTGGCCATCAGGTACAGGTTGAAGCTCTGCCCCACCGCACTGGCCGGCGGCGTGCCGGTGAAGCTCAGCGTGCTGGCGTTGAAGCTCATCCAGCTCGGTAGCGCGCTGCGCGTCTCGCTGCCGCCGCTCATGGCGTAGCTGCCGGCGCTGTAGGTCAGCGCATCGCCGTCGGCTTCGCTGAAGACGGTGGTCGGGTAGCTGAAGCTGAAGGCATGGCTGTTGTAGGTGGTCTGGTTGCCGACGCCGCCGTTGTAGGTCGGCGGCACCGTGCTGACCGCAATGGTCACGGTGGTGCCACCCCAGGCGCCGCCGCTGTCGGTGGCCCAGCAGGAGAAGGTATAGGTGCCTGCAGACGGCGGCGTGCCGCTGTAGGTGAGCGTGGCCGGATTGAAGCTGATCCACGACGGCAGCCCTACGTAGCTGCTGCCGTTGTAGTAGGCCGCGGTGTAGCTGAGGGTGTCGCCGTTGGCGTCGGTGGCCGGAGGGATGCTGAAGCTGAAGGCCTGGTTCTGGCTGGCCGTGAAGTTGTACTGGACGGCGCCGAACTGCGCCCCGACGTCGGGGACGGTCACGGTAAAGGTGCTGCTGACGCTCTGCCCGTTGACGTCGGTAGCAGTCACCACGATCGACCAGCTGCCGGCCGCCTTCGGCGAGCCGGTGAAGTTGCCGCTGCTGTTGAAGCTCATCCAGCTCGGCAGCGGGCTGCCGTTCGCCTGGCGGGCGACATAGGTCAACCCGAAGCCGACGTTGTCGACGAAGCTGCTGCCGACGCTGAGATTCCAGGTCTGCCCGGGCGTCGCCGTCTGCGCGGCGATGCTGCCGGTGGGCGGACCGCCGTTGCCGCTGATCGGCGCCGCGTTGCTGCCGTAGGCGCTCTGCGTGTAGACCGCGCGCCGGTTGCCTGCTGCGTCGTAGTTGTACAGCACACGCGAATTGGCGGTGCCGTTGTCGGCGTTGAGCGTGGTCTCCACGCTCAGCCGGTTATGGCTGTCGTAGCTGCTCTGCGTCGCGCTGTGCACGGTCTGGCCGGCACCGTCGACGGTGTAGCTGGCATCCATGGTCTGGTTGCCGTTGGCGTCGTACTGGTAGGTGTTCCACGCGGACACCGTGCTGCCGGTGCTCAGGGTCACGCTGGCCAGCTGGCCGTCGGCGAAATAGGTGTAGGCCTGGGTGCTGCCGGTGCCGATCCAGGTGCCGGGCAGGAAGCCGGGATTGCCCTGGGTCTGCCCGTTCTGGTTCGGCGACCAGTTGCTGGTTTCGCTGGTCAGCAGACCGGAACTGGCGTCGTAGGTGTAGGTGGTCAGCGCGCCGCTGAGGTCGACGTGCGACTGCACCCGTCCGAAATAATCGTAGACCCAGCTCTGGTGGTCGCCGTCCGCGGTGGTGTCGCTGATCTTGTTGCCGTTGGCGTCGTAGCCGAAGGTTTCCGACCAACCGTTGGCATGCTGGATCGGCGTCTGGCTGCTGAGCAGGCGATGCTGGCTGTCGTAGCCGTAGTAGGAGGTGTTGCCCAGCGCGTCGGTGGCCTGGATGCGGTTGCCGGCGGTATCCAGCAGGTAGGTCTGCTGGGCCTGCTGGGTGCGCGCGCTGCCGGCGGCATTGAGCAGGAAGTCGCCCTGCGCGACGATCTGGTTGAGGCTGTCGTAGCTGGTATAGGTGATGCGCGCCACCGGCCCGGCCACGGTATTGGCCGGCGGAGTCTGCTGCGCCACCGCGCGTCCCAACGCATCGTAGGCCGTATAGGTCTTGTTGCCGACGCCGTCCTGCGCCACGGTGAGCTCGCCGTCGGCGTCGTAGGTGTTCCACGAGCTGTTGCCGTTCTCGTCGAGCACGCCGATCAGACGGCCGTTGACGTCGTAGTACCAGGACTTGGTCGGCGTGGCCCAGGCACGGGTGCCGTCGGCCGCAGCCACCAGCACCTGCGGCTCGACCTCGTAGATCAGATGGTTCTGGCTGTCGTACTGGTACTGGGTCAGGTTGCCCGCGGCGTCGGTGGTGCTAACCAGGTTGCCCCAGCGGTCGTAGCTCATGATCACCTGGGCGCTGCCGTTGACGCCGCTGGCGGCGATGGTGCTCGGCCCGCGCTGCCACACCACGTGGCCGCTGAGATCGACGACCACATGAGACCAGGTCGTCGCACTGCCGCCGGTCACTGTGCTGGTATCGACGATCTGGTGGTTGGCCAGGTCGTACCTGTAGCTGTGGATCGCCCCGGTCTTGGCGTCCGGCGCGCTGATCAGATTGCCGGCATTGTCGTAGCTGTAGTGCGCCTCCAGGCCCTTGTCGTCGCCCTTGGCGATCACCTCGCCGAAGGCGTTGTATTGCGCCTGGCTGTAGCTGTCGTAGCCGCTCTGGCCGCTGCGCTGGGTGGCGCTGGTCAGCTGCTGGTTGGACGCGTCGTAGGTGTAGCTGCTGGTGACCGTGGTGGTGCCGGTATTGCCGCTGAGCGCGTAGCTCTGAGTGAGTACATTGCCGTTGTTGTCGTAGGTGCTGTCGTGCTCGACGCCATCGGCGTCCCATTGCTTGACCAGATTGCCGCGTGCGTCGTAATACATCCGGGTCTGCTGGGCGACCTGGTTCAATTGATTGGTGACGCCGCTGAGCGTGACATGCCCGAGGCCGTCGTAGGTGTAATAGGTCAGCGGGCTGAGCGAGGTGTACAGCGCCGCCGTGGTCAGATCCCAAGTCGGATTCTGTTGCAGCAGGGTCTGCCAGTTGCTGACCAGGGTCGGGCGCGCCGGCCCGATCACCTCGCGCACTCGCCCCAGCGCATCGTAGATGGTCCTGGTGGTCTGTCCATTGACCGTCATCGAGGTCACCCGGCCTTCGCCGTCGTAGCCCAGCGTGGTGACGCTGCTGCCCGTGGTGGTGCCTGCCGTGCCGTTGACGTAGCTGTAGATGCCAGTATCGGTTTCGCTGTTCTTGCGCCCCAGCTGGTCGTAGCCGTAGGTGACCGTGCGGTCGCTCAGGTTCGCCGACGGCAAGGCAGGCGGCGCGGCCAGGTTGATGCCGCCGGTGGCGATCGCGACGGCATACTGAGTGGTGCTCAGCACGTCGCCCAGGCCGTCGTAGCTGGTGGTGGTGACGTAGCCTTGCGGGTTGGTATAGACGCCGGCGGGCGTCACCGTCATCACCGCGCGATTCAGCGCATCGTAGTAGGTGTAGGTGGTAGCCCAGATGGCCGGCGTGGCATTGGCGTCGCCGGTGGCGTTGGCGCCCTGGATCAGCACCGCGCTGCTGGTCTGGTTGCCGTAGGCGTCGTAGGTATAGGTGGTGGTGGGCGAGGCCGCCGCCATCGCCGTGCCGCCAAGCGGCCCCATCGCCAGGGTGTAGGCGATGGCTGACTGCTGTACCTGGATCTTCTGGTTGCGCTGGTCGTAGCTGGTGGTGACCGTGCGATCGGAAGCCGAGGTGACCAGGCCCTGCTGGAGCTGCGCCTGAGTCAGCGGCTGGCCCGCACTCCAGCCGCTGATGGCAGCCGTGTTCAAGACCGTCGCATAGCGCGTGGTCGACACCTGGTTGCCGAAGGCGTCGTAGCCGTAGCCGGTAACATAGCCGTCGGCGTCCACATTGAAGAGCTTGTGTCCTGCGCTGTCGTAGACGATGTACTGGTAATTGCCGTTCGCGTCCCGATCCACCACCGCCTGGCCCAGCGCGTTGTAGCTCACCTGGGTGCTCACGCTGCCCGGGTAGGTGGTCTGCACCTGATGGTTCATCGCGTCGTAGCGATAGCCCGTGGTGCTCAGCACGGTGATGTGCGCGGCATCGGGCCCGGCGCCCTGGCTGATCGCGGTGACGTTGCCGACGCCGTCGTAGCTGTACTGGGTGAAGAGATAGGCCAGGGCGTCCTGGTAGGCGCTGCCGCTGGCGTTGTAGCTGCCGACTTCGACCTGGGGCGACTGCTCGAGCACTTTGCGGCCGGCCGCGTCGTAGCTGTCGTAGGTCCAGTTGCCGTCGCGGTCGGCGTGCCCGGTCTGCAGGCCGGTAGCGTCGTAGGTGAAGCTGGCATTGGTGCCCAGCGCATCGGCCGTGCTGGTGACGCGGCCCGCGGCATCGTAGACCGTGCGATTGACGCGCGCGCCGGCGGTGCCGGCCGTGCTTACCGCCGCACCGACGCTGGCCACGGTCAACGCTGCCGGCACCGCAATGGCATTGGCATAGCTCAGTTGCGCATTGACGCGTCCGTCGGCGTCGTACTGGGTCTCGCTGACGTGGTTGGTGGCGTCGATCACGTAGCGCAGCCGGCCCGCATTGTCGTAGACCGACTGGGTCAGGTGGCTGGGCGCCGTCGACAGGGTCTGTGCCAGGCCGCTGGTGCTCAGCTGCGTCGGCAGCGATTGGCCAGCATTCAGCGGAATCGTGCTGCCGTACTGCAGCGTGGCCACCACGCGCCCCGCCGCGTCGTAGCGCTGCTCGCTGACGATGCCGACCAGTTGTCCATTGACCGTGTTGGTCTGCACGCTGAAGCGCGCCTGGCCATCGGCGTCGTAGGTGGTGAGGGTGGTTTCGTCGGACGCCGATGAGGTCACCATCGCGGCGATGGCGGCCGAGGTGGGAGAGGTACCTATCGCCCCAGCCGCCAGGCTGTTGGCGTACTTCGTGACAGCGACGACGCGATCGTCGGCGTCATAGGTGTATTGCGTCACAAGGCGCGAAGCGGTGTCCAGTTCGTAGGCGAGCCTGCCATCCGGGTTATAGACGTTCTGGTGAAATCCATCGGCTGCACTGATGGCCATCAAACCGCTGACTTGGGTAATGGTCGGCGCGCTGCCGAGGTTGCCCAGCTGCGTGCTGCTTAGACACGTGGCATAGGCACGCGTTGCCGTGACTCGCCCATTGGCGTCGTACCAATGACGGGTCACGCCACCATCGGGGTCGACGACGAAGGTCAGCTCATTGGCCTCGTCGTAGATACTCCGGGTCACATGGCCATTGGCGTCGGTGACGCTGGTGAGGTTGTCGTTGGCGTCGTAGGTGTAGCTGGTGGCGAGGTGCAGGCCGTTGGGATCGACGATCTGCTGGCTCAGGCGCTCCTGCGCGTCATAGACGTACTGGGTGGTACGCGCCGCGGCGGTGCCGGCACCCACCGTCATGCTCACTGTCTTGCCGGCGCCGTCGTAGACATAGGTAGTGGTCAGGTTGAGCCGGCCACTGCCCGCATCCTGCACCTGAGTCAGCACGTTGCCGTCGGCATCGTAGGCGTAGGTGGTCAGCGTGCCACTGGCATCGGTGACGCTCAGCTCGCGCCCGCTGCCGTCGTAACTGTAGCGGGTGACCAGGTTCAGCCCGCTAGGATCCACCGTGCGGCTCAGCACCCGGCCGGCAGCGTCGTAGCTGGTGGTCACCACGTGGCCGGTGGCGTCGGTGCTCTGCACCAGGCGGCCATCGGCGTCGTACTGGCTGCTGCTGACGTTGCCCAGCGCATCGGTGGTCTGCAGCAGGCGGCCGTCCTGGTCGTAGCTGTAGCGCGTGGTGTCACCGGTGCCATTGGTGATGCTCACCGTGTCGCCGTAGGCGTCCTTGACCGTGGTCATGCGCACGCCGTCGGGCGTGGTCACGATGGTGGTGTGGCTGGGCACGTCGTACTGGTAGGTAGTGACGTTGCCCAGCGCATCGGTCTGGGTGACGGTGCGGCCGAAGGCGTCGTAGCTGGTCTGCGCGGTGCGCGCCACGCCTTGCACGGTCTGGCTGCTGCTGACCTGGCGCCCCAGCTTGTCATAGCTGTAGCTCACCACGTTGCCATTGCCGTCGGTGACCGAGGTCACCCGGCCGAAGGCGTCGCGCACCGTGGTGGTGGTGCTCGCCACCGCCGTGCCCGCCGCGGAGGTTTCGCTGGTCAACAGTCCACGCAGATCGTAGCTGTCGCGGGTGATCGTGCTGTTGCCCGCGCTCAGCGCGCTGCCCGGCTGGCTCAGCTGTTGCTGCCGTTGCACCACGTCGCCGAAGGCGTCGTAGGCGTAGGCAGTCTGGTAGCCGTCACCGTCGACGACCGCACTGATCTGGCCGTCCAGGGTGTAGCTGGTCTGCGTGCTGGCGTTGGGCGCCCCCGCCGGCGCGGCCAACGCGGCGACGGCGCTGGACAGTTGCGTCGTCGTCGCGGTGGACGGATTCAGGGTGGTGCCGCTGCTCGCGCCGCTGCTGGTCAGGCTCAAGGTGGCGCTGTAGCTGGTGCTGCCGCTGGCCTGGCCGAAAGCCGTATAGCTGTAGGCGGTGACATCGCCGATCGCATTGAGCGCGCTGCCGCTGGGCTGGCCCTGCACCAGGTAGGCAAGGCGACCGTCGGCGTCGTAGTAGGACCACGCGGTGTTGCCGAGCGCATCGGTGCTGGAAGCCACCCGCCCCATCGCGTCGTAGGTCAGCGTGGTGACGGCACCTGCCGCGTCGGTATGAGTCAGCGCCTCGCCGTAGGCATCGTAGGTGGTCGAGGCCGTGCGTGCCGCGCCCTGGCCGGTCTGCGGCGTCACCGTACTGCTCAGCAGCTGGCCGACGGCATTGTAGTTATAGCTGGTGGCGGTGCCGTCCACGCCGATGGTGTGGGCGAGCTGGCCGTCGGCATTGTAGGTCGCCCAGTTTTGCTGGTTGTAGGTATTGCCGCCCACCAGGGCGACCAGGGCCGCCAGGCTCTCGTTGCCGGTCAGCGCGGTCTGCTGCGCGGAAGTCAGGCCCTGCGCATAGCGGGTGTCGACGCTGGTGTGGGTGGTCTCGTCGTAGGTGGTGGTGGTGAGGTAGCCATCCGCATCGACCTGGGCCACCTGCCGGCCCGCGCCGTCGTAGTAGTAGTGCGTGATCTGGTCGGAACTGCTGCTCGCCAGATCGCCCTGCACGGTGCTCAGCGGCACGTTCTTCGCCAGCGGCACCAGAGCGTTGAGCTGGGTCGGGGTCAGGGCGGTGGCATAGGCGACCGTCTTGATGAGGCGGCCGGCGGCGTCGTAGCTCCTGGTGCTGACGAAGCCCGCCGCATCGACGTAGGCAGCCACCCGGCCATCGTTGTCGTAGGCGGTATAGGTGATCCGATCGGCAGGATTCGGCGGCGTGATGCCCTGGGCCTGCTCGTTGGCGATGACCAGGTTGGTGACGGCCGTCAGCGTGGGCGCACTGCCCAGACTGGCCATCTGCGTGGCCGTCAGCGGCGTGGCGTAGGTGCGCGTGCTGGCCACGCGACCATCGCCGTCATAGGCGACAAGGCTGACATTGCCTGCGGCATCGATGCTGCCGACCGTGCGCCCCGCAGCGTCGTAGAAGTTACGTGTGATGCGGTCGTTTGCGCTGGCCGCGGGTAGCGGCAACGCCGCCGGCAGACTGGCCAGGGCGCCCGCGCTGATCCAGCCTGCCGTATTCAGCAGGGTGGCGTAACGGGAGGTCTGGACCAGCTGTCCATCAGCGTCGTAGGTGAAGGCCGTTGCTGCGCCGGTGGCATCCACCGTGCCGGCCACGCGCCCGTCGGCATCGTAGAAGGTGTAGCCGGCGCTGCCGTCCGGATTGATCTGCGCCACCTGCTGGCCCAGCGCGTTGTAGAGGTAACTGGTGCTGCGGCTGGCCAGCCCGCTCGCCGACTGCGTGCTGCTGATCAGCAGGCCGGCGCTATTGCGCACCTGGGTGGTGGTCGTCCCGTTGGCCTGGGTGACCGCGACCGTGTTGCTGCCGTCGAGATACTGGTAAGTGGTGACGTTGCCCAGCGCATCGCTGCTGCTCAGCAGCCGGCCCAGTCCGTCGTAGGCGTAGCTGGTGTTCTCCAGCTGCGTGCGCGCGCTGCCGCGCTCCACCACCTGCTGGCGCAGCAGGCCTTGCGCGTCGTAGACGTAGCGGGTGATCGAAGTGCCGGCATCCAGCACGCCGACGCCATTGCTGTCGACCGCGTCCCAGACTGTCTGCGTGGCCAGCTGGCCGCGCACGTCGTAGCTGTAGTCGACGCGTGTGGTGGCGGCCTGGCTCTGGCTGCCGACCCAGCTGGTCATCGCAGCGAGGGTCGGCGGTGCGGTCACGCTGAGGCTGGCGCTGGGATAGGTCGCGCCCAGATAGACCTGGGTGGTCACCAGCAGGCCGGCGGCATTGTAGGTGTAGCGGGTCACCGCACCCGTGGCATCGATGCTGTAGGCCAGGCGATCATTGGCGTCGTAGACGCGATAGCTGGTCTGCGCGCCGCTCGGCGCCACATAGCCACTCTGCCCCGGAACGCCCTGGGCCGGCACGCTGTAGACGGTCTTGGTCAACAGTTGGTTGTCGACGCTGTAGGTGTAGCTGACCGTGTCGCCCAGCGCGTCTTCCACGCTCAGCAGGTTGCCGTGGCCGCCGTAGGTGCGATAGCTGACGTTGCCCAGCGCGTCGGTGACCTGGGTGAGGTTGCCGTTGGCGTCGTACTGGTACTGGATGGTCGGCGCAACGCCGTTGACCGCGGGCGCCGTCACCTGGCTCAGGCGATCGGTGCCGGCCGCGTAGGCATAGGTCCACACGTGGCCGCTGCCGTCGGTGACGCTGGTGCTGCCGCTGTTGTAGGTGAAGTTCAGCACCTGGGCCGCGGCGCCGCTGCCGGTGGTGACCGTGCTGACCACCTCGTTGCCGTTGACCAGCGCATAGGTGTAGCTGACGGTAGTGCCGTCGCCCTGCACCACCGAAGCCACGCGATTGCTGTTGCCGTCGTAGGTATAGGTGGTGGTGTAGTTCTGCGCGGTGTTGTCGCTGTCCGAGGCCAGGCTGGTCTGTACCTGGCTCAGGCGGCCCAGGCTGTCGTAGCTGTAGCTGACTTCGGTGCGGGTGACCGCCGCGCTGCCGCCTGGCGGCATCTGCTGGATCGCCACCCCGCTCAGCTGACCGAGGCTGTTGTAGCTCAGCTGCAGCACGTCGCCGTCGGCAGCGGTGACCGTGCTCAGCTGGCTGCCGCTGTAGCCGAAGACGTAGCTGGCGCCGGTCTGCTGGTCGCTCAAGCCGATCAGCAGACCGGCCGCGCTGTAGGTTTCCTGCACGCGGCTGGCGCCATCGGTCCAGGTCCATTGGCTGTTGCCGCTGTTCCAGCTCAGGGTGTCCTGGGTGCCGCTCTGGCCACTGCTCAGGTACATCCCCGAGGTCGCGTCGTAGGTATAGGTGACGACATCGCCGTCGTCGCCGGTGCGCACCACCGTGCTGCCCGCGGTATTGACTGTGCCACTCAGCACCAGATGCCGGTTGAAGCCGTAGGACCAGCCGTTGCCGCCCGCCAGTTGGCCCTGGCTGTTGTAGGTGCGCAGCTGGCCCAGCGTGAGGCCGTCGAACACCAGCCCGCTGTCGGTGTCCTGCAGCACCAGGTTGCCGGTGGCCACGTTCACGTAGCCCGCATCCTTGCCCTGCCCGATCGCGGCCTGGCCGCTGCCCGGCGCCTGGCCGATCTGGCTCAGCGAGCCGTTGAACAAGCCCAGACCATTCCCTGAAACGACTGCGACCATGACTAGCAACCTCTATGCCGTGAGCTATCGACGCGGCCGACTTCAGCGGCCTACTGATAACTAATCGGCAGTTTTCGAAAAAAGTTTAGGGGGAAGCGCAAAAAATTTTTCGGCCGGACCGGAGGCGGGGGCGTGGCTAAAGATCGAGCAAGAAGGCCTCGCGCAGCACACTGCGCAGGCCTTCCAGAGCGCGCCGGTGCAGCTGCGAGATGCGTCCCTTGCTCACTCCCCACTGGGCCGCGATGCTCAGGAAAGGCATGCTGTGGTAGTAGTGCAGTTCCATGATCAGGCGCTCCCGCTCGGGCAGCCGCTCGACCGCCGCGGCGACGCGCGCATCCAGCTCCTGGCGCTCCAGGCCTGCATAGGCGTCGAGCTGGGCATGCTGGGGCACCGCGTTAGCCTCCAGCAGATGACCCAGGCCCAGGCCGACCGTGGTGGCGACGAAGGCCTCCAGCGGATCGAGCGGGCCGTCTTCCTGCAGCGAAGCCAGCCGCTCGCGGCGGATCGCCTCCGCCTGCCGGCTCGGCGTCTCCTGCGCCAGGCTCTCGCGCAAGCTGCGCAGGCCGTCGAACACCGCGCCGCGGATGCGATGACGCGCGAAGGCGCTGAACGGCACGCCGCGCTCCGGGTCGTAGCGCTCGATCGCCTCGAGCAGCCCGACCAGCGCATTCTGGGTGCAGTCGTGCCAGGCGTCGCCCAGCGAATGGACCCGGGCATAGATATCGCGTGCCATGCGGCGCGCCCACGGCGAGTACCTCAGGATCAGCGCATCGCGCGAGCCGACGTCCCGGTCGGCGCGCCAGCGGCCCCACAGGTCGCGCTCCTCGCTGTCCAGATCCATGCGGGGCGTGCGCTCAGGTGTGGTAGCCGCTCAGCAGCGCCTGGGCCAGCAGCGTCCAGCCGTTGATCAGCAGGAACAACAGGATCTTCAGCGGCAGGCTGATGGTGGTGGGCGGCAGCATGATCATGCCCAGGGCCATCAGGATCGCCGCGACCACCAGGTCGATCAACAGGAACGGCAGGAAGATCACGAAGCCGATCTGAAACGCGGTGCGCAGCTCGCTGAGCATGAAGGCCGGCACCAGCTGCAGGACGCCGATGTCGTCCACCGACTTGGGCGGCGGCAGCTTCGCCATGCGCATTACCGCCAGCAGGTCGTCCTCGCGGGTCTGCTTGACCATGAACAGCTTGAACGGCTCGAACGCCTTGGCCGCCGCCGTGTCCGCCGGCATCTCGTGGCGCAGGTAGGGGTCCAGTCCGGACTGCTTGGCGGCCTGGAACACCGGGTTCATGGTGAACAGGGTCAGGAACAGGGCCAGGGTGAGCAGCACGCTGTTCGGCGGCGTCTGCTGCAGGCCGAGCGCGCTGCGCATCAGCGACAGCACCACCACGATGCGCGTGAACGAGGTCAGCGCGATGACCATCAGCGGCAGCAGCGACAGCGCGGACAGCAGCAGGAAGGTGCGCAGGACCGGCGAGAAATCGTCCGTCGTCGCATGCGCGAGCGCATCCTGCAGCGGATCGCACCAGGCCGCTCCCGACAGCAGCAGGCCGGCCAGCAGCAGCAAGGCGCGTACGGATCGCTGGGCGGGCGTCATCGCGGCGCGTCCTCGGGCTTGGGTCGCGCCACGGGCAGCGGCGCGAAGCTGGTGCTGGCGCCGCGTGCGCTTTCCACGATCAGGTATTCCTGCCCCTGGTAGGCGATCACGTGCACGCTGGTAGCCGGACTCACCCGGCGCGAGGCGCGCACGGCGATGCCGTCGGGCGCGCCGGCCGGCCCCGGCTTGGCCGGCACGCCCAGGCCCGCCAGCCAGCCGCGACGCCGGGCCTGGAAGGCCGCCACCGCCAGCAGGCCGAGCACGATCGCCACCGTGAGCAGGGCACCGGCGAAGCTACCTCCCGACACGGCCGCTTCGGTGCGGTACGGGATGGCCTGCACGGCAAGCATGCCGATTGCGCCGAGGCTCACAGGATCTCGGCGATCTTGAAGCCGAACGCGTCGCCGACCGCGAGCAGGTGGCCGCGCGCGATCGGCTTGCCGTCGAGCTGCAGGGTCACCGGCGCGTCTAGCGGCGTGTCCAGCGGCAGGCTGTCGCCCTTGCTCAAGGCGAACAGGCGCTGCACGTCGACTTCGGCGCTGCCGAGATAGACGTCCAGACGCACTTGCACGTGGCCGAGCAGGGAGAGGTTACGCTTGATCAGCGGATCGCCGGCGACCGCGGTCGCTTCGGCAGGCTCGAGTTCGAGCGGAGCGGCAATGACTTCATTCATGACGATGACTCAGGCTTGCTTGGGATGGCCGTCGAGCACGACGGCATAGTGATTCTCGCTGCGCCGCAGCTGGGCCAGCGCGAGATCGGGATGGCCAGCCGTGCCGAGGCTCACCGGCTGGTCCAGGCTGCAGTCGCCCAGCAGGATCTCGCCGACGCGCAGGTCGGAGAGGCCGGACAGGCTGATCGAGCCGAAGTCGAGCGTGGCGGACAGGCGCAGGCGCGTACCCGCCAGCGCGGCCTGGCGCGAAGTCAGCGCCGGCGACCGGCTCGCGGCCGGCGGCGACAGCCTGTCGGCCAGGCGGCGATCGAGGCTGATCTGCCAGGACAGGTCGCCGAACGCGATCACCGCCGACCAGCCGCCGCAGCGCGACTCAGCCCAGGGCAGGTTCTCCACCTCGTGCTCCTGCGCCAGCGGCTGTGGCGCGTCCGCCTTGCGCCACAGCCGAGTCGCCAGCTCGCGCAAGGCCTCGCGGCCCAGCGCCGTCGCCGGTTCGCCGTCGCCTTCGGAAACATCGGCCAGGCGACATCCCAGCCGTTTGCCGAGGGCTTCGTCGACAACCAGGGCGAGCCGACCGCCCGCATCGCTCCAGAGCATCATCGTGCGCGACGCCGCGACGGCGTGACCCGTATCGTTCTGATCGACATCGGCGCGACCGCTGCCGGCCTGATCTGCATCGGCGATCTCGCGCACCTCGATCTCGACGGCCGTGCGCAACGCCCATGCGCGCAGCCACTGCTGCGCCTCGGCATGCAACAGCGCCTGCAGCGACTGGCGGCGCGTCTGGCCCAGCCAGCCGAAACGGAATTCAGCCATCGCCCTAGCTCCGCGTCGAATCGTAGAGTTGCTGCAGCATGTCGCTGGACACCGTCATCACGCGCGAGCTGGCCTGGTAGCCGCGCTGGATCACGATCATGTCGGCCAGCTCCTGGGTCAGGTCGACGTTGGACATCTCCAGGCTGCTGCCCTCGATCTGGCCCAGGTACGAGGTGCCGGGGCGCCCGATCTGGGCGACCTGATCCTTCGGCGGCAGGTAAAGATTGCCCTGGATCGCCTGCAAATTGCTTTCGTCGGCGAAGGCCGCGAGCGCCAGCTGCGGGCCCGGCTTGGTCTCGCTGTCGGCATAGGTCAGCTGCAGCACGCCGTTCTGATCGAACGACTGCGAGGAAATGCCGATCACCGCGTGGCCGTCCTTCACCTGCGCCGCCAGGCTGGAGGCAGTGCCGTGGAAGCTGGTGGCGCCGCTGAGGCCGCCGGGCGTGCCGAAGTTGAAGGCGATCGACTGCGCCTGCCCGCCGAAAGTCGTGTTCACCGTGACGGTGTTGAAGCCGGCCTCGGGCGCACCGGTGCTGTCGAACTGCACGGTGCCGCTGCCCAGCGAATTGCCGTTGCTGTCGGTGACCGCCACCGTCCAGCTGCTGCCGGAGGCCGCGGAGGTGCTGGTGGCGGCATTCGGGTTGCTGTTGGTCAGGGTGACGGTGAGCACGTGCGACGCGCCCTGCGCGTCGTACACGGTGATGTTGCTCACCTTGTCGGTCGGGTCGTTGGGCGAGATGTTGCCGGTGAGGTTCACCGTGGTGGTGGCCTGCGCCGGCAGCGTCTTCAGGCTGGAGATGTCGATGTTGCCGAAGTTGCCGTTGGCGTCGTAGCCCTGCACGAAATAGCCATTGACCGAATCGACCAGCACGCCGTCCTGGTTGAACTGGAACTGGCCGGAGCGCGTGTAATAAGTGCTGCCCTGCGAATCCTTCAGGACGAACAGGCCCTCGCCGTTGATCGCCACATTGGTGGCATTGGTGGTCTGCTCGATCTGGCCTTCGCTGGTGTCCTCGCCGGTGCCGGCGATCCTGGTGCCGTCGTCGCCCATCACGTTCTCGTAGAACGAGTCGCTGCCGCGGAAGCCCGGCGTATTCATGTTGCTGATGTTGTTGCTGATCGTGTTGAGCCCCTGCGAGAAACTGAAGAGGCCGGACACGCTGTTGTACAACGCCTGCAGGATGGATGGCATGAGCTTGCCCTCTTATGGCGTGACGAGCTGGACTTGGGCCAGGGTGACGTTGGTCAGCACCTGGTTGCTGGAGGTGGTCACCGTCAGCTGCACGCCGTTGGTGCTGTAGTTGATGCCGGTCACCTTGCCGCTGGTGGTGGAACCGTCCGCGTTGCCGATCTGCACGCTGTGGTTGAGCAGGCCGAGCGACTGGTAGGTCGAGTTCACGCTGAGCAGGTTGTTGATGCCGGTCACCTGCTCGCTCTGCTGCTCGATGCTGACGAACTCGGCCAGCTGGGTGAGGAACTGGCTGTTGTCCAGCGGCTGCATCGGATCCTGGTATTGCAGCTCGCTGACGAACAGCTGGATGAAGTTCTGCTCGTTGATGCCCGAGTTGGGCAGGGCCGAGGGGTCGGTGGTGTTCAACTGGCTGCCAATCGCGTCGATCGCCATACGTGCTCCTTAGTCGGTTTGCCGCGAAGACCAGGCTTCGCGTCCGTTCAACATGATTCTGTGCAGCGCCACGCCGTCGGCGCGCGCGCAGTCGCGCAGCTGCGCGACCAGGGCAGGCACTTCGCCGGGCTGGACCCGGTAATCCCTGATCCAGGCCACCGTGCCGCCGTCGCGCTGGCGCACCAGGCGCAGCAGGCTGTCCGGCCAGCGCGACTGCGTGCCGGCCAGCGTCGCAGTCACCGGGTCGGTCGGCAGCGATGCCGATTCGGGCTGCAACGCCGAAATGCGGAACAGCGGCAGCGTGGCCGCTGATGCCGTGGCCGGCGCCACTTCGCTTACGGCAGGCATCGCTGCAAGCACCGTCGATGCCGGGGACTGCTGCACGGCGGTGACTTGTTCCGCCGCCGGAGCGACACTGGCTGTGGGCTGTTCCGGCGGCGCCTCGGTATCGGCAGCGGCCAGCTCGGAAAGATAAGCTCCCGCCAGCGCATGCATGCCGTAGACGCGTGCGTCACGCAGGGCCTGGGTGACGCCCACCGGCTGCACCGCGATGTCGAGCAGTGCCTGCGTGGGCAACAAGGTCGCCTGCCGGTCCGCCATTGCGGACTGAACGGCCGCGGCCGGCCCGGCCTCCGGCGCGACGACCTCGGCGCGAGCTGATTCGGCCCGACCGCCAGGAGCAGCCGCGTGCCGGCTCTCGTCACGCTGGTATGCCAGCGCCTTGGCGAAATCCTGTGCTTCCGCGCGCCGGGCTTCGCCGGAGCGCTGCACCAAGCGGTGCGGATCGATCCCCGTCACGTCGGTCATGGCCGCTCCTTGCCGTCGACCCAGCGTTCGATCGCGTCTTCCTCGCGCTTGGCCGCCTGCAGCCGGTGCTGCTCCACGCGATACTGCCCGGCCCGCTCTTCCGCTCTTTCATGGCGGCGCTTGGCCTGCACATTGTCCTCGGCACAGCGCTCGCGCGCGGAGGTCGCCTCGGCCAGTTGCCCGTTCGCCTCGCGCAGGCGCTGCTGGGTGTACAGGCCGAGCTGGGACAGCAGCACGTAGCGATTCAGATCGATTGCCGCACCGGCCGCAGCGCAATCGCGGCTGGCCTGGGCCACTGCGTCGCAGGCGGCCTGTGCGGCATCGCGGTGCTCCTGCTGCACGCGCTCGGCCTGCACGGCCTGCGCCAGCATCGCGGCGGCCTGCATTTCCTTGACGCGTGCGGTGCGCTGCAGGAATTCGCGCGCGCGCAGTTTCTGGTCTTTCATCGGCCGGCTCCTTCGTGGACCACCAGGTGGCGCAACGCCGCCACGCTCTCGGCACGCGTCGCCACCTCCGACGGCAGCTGGCGCAGGCTGTCGACGACGCGCGGATACAACGCGACCGCCTCGTCCAGGCCGGCATGGGTGCCGGCCTGATATGCGCCCATCTCGATCAGGTCGCGCGAGGACTCGTAGGTCGCCACCACCGACTTCACGCGTGCAGCGACCCGCTGCTCCTCGTCGGTGGCGACCCGCGCCAGCAGGCGGCTGACGCTGGCGAGCAGGTCGATGGCCGGCAGCTGGCCGCGCGCGGCGATCTCGCGCGACAGCACGATATGGCCGTCCAGAATCGCACGCATGTGGTCGGCGACCGGCTCGTTCATGTCGTCGCCCTCGACCAGCACGCTGTAGATCGCCGAGATCGAGCCACCCGCCCGTACCCGGCCGCCACGCTCGAGGATCTGCGGCAGCAGGTTGAACACCGAGGGTGGATAGCCGCGCGAGGTCGGTGGCTCGCCCACCGCCAGGCCCACCTCGCGCTGCGCCATGGCGAAGCGGGTGATCGAATCGACGATCAGCAGCACGTCCATGCCCAGGTCGCGGAAATATTCCGCCACCGCATGCGCCGCATGCACGGCGTGGGTGCGCACCAGGGCGGGCTGATCGGCCGTCGCCACCAGCATCACCGACTTGGCGCGCCCTTCGGCGCCTAGCGCCTCCTGCAGGAAGTCGCCGACTTCGCGGCCGCGTTCGCCGACCAGGGCCACCACCACCACGTCGACGCGCACGTGCCGGGTCATCATGCCCAGCAAGGTGCTCTTGCCCACGCCGCTGCCGGCGAACACGCCGACCCGCTGCCCCTTCGCCAGCGGCAGCACGGCGTCGATCGCCTTGACGCCGGTTTCCAGCGCTTCGTCCAGCGGAGCGCGGTGCATCGGATTGATCGGCGCGCGCTGGATGTCGCGCTGGCCTTCGTAGAGCGGCGCCGGGCCGCTGTCCAGCGGTGCACCGAAGGCGTCGACCACTCGCCCGATCATGGCGCGGCCGACCGGTATCTGCAGCTTGCGGCCCAGCGCGCGCACACGCGCACCCGCCGAGACGCCGCGCAGATGGCCGAACGGCATCAGCAGCACGTGGCCGTCGCGGAAGCCGACGACTTCGGCGGTGATCGTGCCACCCTCCTGATCGACGGCGATCTCGCAGAGTTCGCCGATGCGCGCGGCCGGTCCCTGCGCCTCGATCACCAACCCATTGAAGGCCAGCAGGCGGCCGTAATGGGCCAGCGGCACCCGCTGCGACAGCAGGGTACGGTAACGCTGGAGGGCCGTCGCGATCATGCGCGCGTCTCCTCCAGTGCTTCGCGCATGGTCAGGTAAATCGCTTCGAGGCGCGCGCCGATCGAGCTTTCCACCTCGCCGCGCGGCGTCGCCAGCCGACACGTGCCTGCAGCGAGATCGGCCTCGGCGACCACGTCCAGACCGGCCAGCTGCTCGGGCAGGAAGGCGCGATCCTGCGGCGCCACCGCGATCCGCAGCGCCCTGGCCCGCAGCTCGTCGACCATCTGCGCGCACAGCCGGCGCAGCAGTTCGCGATCGGCGTGCATGACGCCGAACATCTCGCGCAGCGCGGCCAGCGCGATTTCGAAGGCCTGTTCTTCCATCGCGGCAGCCTGCTGCGCCAACGCCTGGTCCAGGCCGCCGGCCAGGCCGGCCAGTCGCCCGCGCTCGGCCAGCAGCGCCGACTCGGCGTCCTGCCACTGGCGTTGCATGCGTTCTTCCTGCTCGCGCATGCGGCGCTCGACGTCGCGCACCGCATCGCGCTCGCCCTCGGCATAGCCTTCCGCGTAGCCGTCGCGGTAGGCGATCGTGTCGATCGCCTCGCCCGCTTCGTCCGCGCGAGTCTCACCGCCCGAGGCCAGCGTCGCCCGCAACGGACGCCGTGCCGCAGTCTCGGTCACCGTATCGCTGGAAAGGCGACGCACCATCAGGCGGCCTCCCCCGGCTGCACGAGTTGGCGAGCCAGCGCCGCGGCCAGCGCGCTCGGCAACGGCTCGGGCAGACCGGCCAGCTCGCGCCGCACCGCCTCCGCGCAAGCGCGTTCGCAGGCGGCCAGATAGATCTCCACGTGGTCCGGCGCCGCCGCGGCCAGCATGCGTGCGGCCCAGGCGGGCGAGCACTGGTTCAGGCGCACGATCAGTTGGTCCGGCGGCGGCACTTCCACCGGCGCCTGGTCCGGCTCGTCCGCCAGCGCCGACGACAGCAGGCCCGGCCGGTCGCCAAGCAGGCGGCCTGCCTCGCGGATCAGCGGGGCCAGGGTAGCCTGCGCGCGCGCCGGCAGTTTCGCCAGCATCCAGCGGCGATCGTCCGGATGCATGGCGGCGAGCGCCAGCGCGGCCTTGCGCGAACCGGCCGGATTCATCGGCGCGCCTCGGCCGAGTCGATCCAGCGCTGGATGCGCGCAAGCGCCTCCTCGCGTTCGCTCGCCGACAGCCGGCGCGGCGTGCGACGGCGAGCGGCCAGCGTCCAGATCACGGCGACGATGCCGAGCAGGGCCAGCAAGCCCATGGCCAGCAGCCACGGCTGGCTCGGCAAGCCGATGCCGGCCGCACCGACCGGCGAGGCTGCAGCGGTCGCATCGGCTGTCTGCGTCGCCGCCGCGGCTACCGCCGTCCCCGGCTTCGCCGCCGCATGCTGCGGCGGCGCGATCGCCGCAATATCCACCTTGTCGCCGCGCGCCGCATCCAGGCCCAGGCCGGCGGACACCACTTCGGCCAGACGGCTGATCTCCGCCGCCGGCAGGTTCGCCGGAATCACGATGCCTACCGAGACGCGGTCGATGCGGCCGAGCGCTTTCTCGACCTCTTCCTGCTCGCGCCCGTGCGCGTACTCGACCTCGCGGTCGTTGCTGGCCGGACTGGTCTTGACGTGATCCGGATCGGAATCGTCGGTGGCGCGGCTGGCCGAGTTGGTCTTCTCGCGCAGCAGCAGGCCGTTGCCGTCCTTGCCCTGCGGGATCAGCCGCTCACTCACCTGCTTCACGTGGTCGTAGTTCAGGCGCACATCGACCGACACGGTGAAGTCGTCGGTCTGCAGCACGCGCCGCAGCAGCTCGCCGATGCGCGCACGCAGCTCCCCTTCCAGCCGGCTCTGCTGATCCAGCCGGCCGGCGGCGACTTCGCTGCCGCTGCCATCGGCGGCATAGCCGGACAACACCACGCCCTTGTCGTCCAGCACCACCACCGCGTCGGGCGTCAGGCCGTCGACCGCCGAAGCCACCAGCCGCTGGATACCGGCCACGGCGCGCGCGTCGAGATGCTTCTGCGGTCGCAGGTCCAAGGTCACCGAGGCCTTCGAAGCATCCTGGTTGGGCTGGAACAGGTCGGCATGGCGAATGGTGAGATGCACGCGCGCCGCCGCCACTTCGTCCAGCGAAGAGATCGTGCGCTCCAGCTCGCCCTGCAGGGCACGCTGGAAGTTCACCTTCTGGGCGAATTCGGTGACTCCGTAGTCGGAGTCCTTGAACAGCTCGAAGCCGACGCTGCCTCCCTTCGGCACGCCCTGCGAGACCAGCTTCATGCGGGTGTCGTAGACCTGCTCGGCCGGCACCAGGATCGCCTTGCCGCCGTCGGCCAGGCGGTAAGGCACCTGCAGCTGGCCCAGCGTGGCGGTGATTTCCGCCGCATCGGACTCGCGCAGGTCGCTGAACAGCAGGCCGTAGGGCGGATGCGAAATCCACCAGGCCACGCCCGCGACGATCACGGCGATCGCCAACAGCCCGGCGGCGAACGCGATGCGCGCCCGCTGCGACATGGATGCGAAATACTGCCTCATACCTACTCCAAAACGATCCTTCAATACCCGGCGTCACCCGGTGCGGGCAGCCGCCCGACGCGGCGCCTGCCCTTCCCTACAGCTGCATGTTGGTGAGGTTCTGGTACGCGTCGAGCACCCGGTTGCGCACCTCGACCGCGAGCTGCAGCTTCAGGTGCGCCTGCTCCATCGCGATCATCACGTCGTGCACCGGCACGTTCTCTCCGGCGGCCAGCGCGCGCGCCGAGGCATCGGCCACGTTGAGGCTGTCGCTGATGTCGTGCACCTCGCGGCCCACCGCGTCCATGAACGAGGCGCCGGGCGCCGCGCTCGCCGAGCCGGTCTCGGGCAGGCCGACCTTATTCAGTGCGATCGCTTCGATCGGGGCGATGCTCATGATTCACCGCCGACGTCGAGCGCGTGCAGGGCCATGCTGCGCAAGGTGTTGAAGGCGCGCACGTTGGCCTCGTAGGCGCGGCTTGCCTCTACCAGCGAGCTCATTTCCTGCACCATGTCCACGCGCGGATAGCTGACCATGCCCTGCGCGTCGGCCATCGGATCGGAAGGGTCGTGCACCTCGCGCTGGCCTGCCTCGACCGCGACCAGCGCAGGCTCCGGCGGCAGCTCGCCGGCGCCGATGCCGACTACCGCGTCGAAACCCACGCCATAGGGCGCCGCGCGCAGCAGGCGCGTCGGCTGACCCGGCGCCACCGGCGTGTTGGCCACTGCGATGTTGTGGCTGGCCGCTTCCAGCCGCAGCCTCTCGTATTCCAGGCCGAAGCGCGAGGCCGAGAAAATCTGGTCGACCACCATGTTCAGTTCCTCCCGGCCATGGCCAGTTGCATGAGTGCGAAGCGCCGCGACAACACCGTCGTCAGCGACTGATAGTCCACGCTCGCCGTCTCCAGTTCCGCGACTTCGCCGTCGAGGTTCACCGAGACGCCGTCGTCCGCATCGGCGACATGCTCGGTCGCGCGCAAATGGGACGGCGTGATCGAGGCCAGGCTGTCGCTGGAGGTGCCCGGATCGTCCGCCGCCTGATGCAGCAGGCCGATGGCCTGGCCGAAATCCAGCCGCTGCGCGCGATAACCGGGCACATCGACATTCGCGATATTGGTGCTGGCGACTTCGGCGCGCAGGCGGGCCATGCTGATGCCCAGGCGAACGGCTTCGGTGGTCAGGTCCATGATGGCGTTCCTTATTGGATGATCAGTTCGCCGTGCAGGGCGCCGGCGGTCTTGATGGACTGGAGTACGGTGATCACGTCGCGCGTGGTCAGATGGATAGCGCGCAGCGCGGCGATCAGGTCGGCGACGGTGGCGCCGCTGGGAATGCTCACCAGCTTGGCCTCCGGGTCTTGCACGCGGATGTTCGCCTGCGGCACCACCGCCGTGCCGATGTTGCGCGACGGGTTCACGTAGACGCCGTCCGGCTGCGACACCAGATAGTCGGTCTGCACCTCGATGCGCAGGTCGCCCTGCGAAATCGTCACGCTGCCCAGGCGCACGTCGCCGCCGGAGACCACCGTGCCGGTGCGCTCGTTGACCACCACGCGCGCCACTTCGTCCGGCATCACCGGCACGTTCTCAATCATCGAGATCGCGCGCACGATGTCGCCCGGCGGCGTGGCGAAGGTGACGCGCACCTTGCCGGCATGCTCGGCCACGGCCTGCACGCCGGCGTTGCGGCGCAGCGACTCGGCCACGCGCTCGGCGGTGGTGAAGTCCGGCTGGTACAGCACCACGTCGAGACTGTGGCCGTCCTCGCCCAGGCCCAGCGGCGCTTCGCGCTCGACCGAGGCGCCGTCCGGCACGCGGCCCACGGTCGGATGGTTCTTCTGTTCCGAGCTGCCGAAGGCGTGCACCTCGTAGCCGCCGACCGACAGCGGCCCCTGCGCCAGCGCGTAGAGCTTGCTGTCCGGGCCGTTCAGCGGGGTCAGCAGCAAGGTGCCCCCGGTGAGGCTGCGCGCATCGCCCAGCGAGGACACCGACACGTCGAGCTTCTGTCCCGATTCGGCGAAGGGCGGCAGCACGGCGGTGACCATCACCGCGGCGACGTTACGGCTGTTCAGATCGTCCGGGCTGATGTTCACCCCGAAGTGGCTGAGCGTGTTGGCGACCGACTGCACGGTGAGGCGGTTCTTGCTGGAGTCGCCGGTGCCGGCCAGACCGATCACCAGGCCGTAGCCGGTGAGCGCGTTGTCGCGCACGCCCTGCACCCGCGCGATTTCCTTCAGCCGCACGGGCTGCTCGGCGGCCTGTGCCGAGAGGCCGGCGAAGGCGATAAGAAGGAGCGCACAGCAGAAACGCTTCATATCAGGCCCAGCCAGCGGGTGATGCGGTAGAGGATGCTGCGGCGCTGCGACTCGGAGACGTCGCCCTTGCCGGTGAACTGGATGTTGGCTTCGCTGATCCGGTTCGACAGGATGGTGTTGCCGGTGGAGATGTCTTCCGAGCGCACCAGCCCGGTCAGCGCGAACTGCTGCTTCTCGCCGTTGACCACCACGGTCTGGTTGCCCTGGATGCGCAGCATGCCGTCGCCCTCGACCGCCACCACGCGCACGGCCAGCTGCGCCTGCAGGGTGCCGGCGCGCGAGGTCTTGCCCTGGCCGGCGTCGTCGCCCGACAGCCCGATGCCGTAGTTGTGGCTGCTGTGGTGGGTCTGCGTGTTCGCCGCCAGCTGCACGCCGCTCTGCGCATCGGTGTTCGCGCTGGCGCTGGCGCGCGCGGTCTCGGTGACCACCACGGTCAGGGTGTCGCCGATCTGGTGCGCGCGGCGGTCCGCCGCCAGTCCACGGTAAGTGTCGGGATCGATCAGCGAGCCCGACTGGGTCTGCGCCGCCGCCGCCGAGGCGAACACGAGGCAGCCGAGCAGCGCCGAGCAGAGAAATTTATTGCACAACTTCGACCACTCCTTTATCGGTGACGCGCGCCGACACCGGCGTTTCGGCGCCGTCGACCAGCACCGGGATCACTTCGCCTGTCCCACCCTGGCGCGCGGCCACGCCATGCGTCTGCAGCCGGATCACACCGTAGGCGGCCAGCACCACCACCCGCTGCTTGCGGTCCACCGCCGGCACCGCCTCGAAATCCGTGCGCAGCACCGGCGCGCCGGCCTGGGCCGGATGGCGCAGGCGCAAGCCCTGCAGTTCCTTGGCGTCCAGCACCAGTTGCCCGGACGCCGCCGCCACGTCCTCGTCCTGCGGCGTCAGCTTGAGCTGCTCGCTCGCCGTGCCGACCGCGGCGTCCTGCGCGTAGGCCAGCTCCTGGCGATGCACCGACAAGGCGAACCACACGGTGGCGCTGCGCACCACGCGGCCGTCGACGCTGACGTCCACCGGCACGCCGGCCCGCGCGCGCGGCCAGCGCCCGCTCAGCGCATGGGCCTTGAGCGCAAGCTTGCCCGGAGCGACCAGGATGTCTTCCGGCGTGCCGATCACCGAGATGCCGGCGCCGGCCGCATCCGCGCCCAGCTGCGCGTCCACGCGCGCGCGCGCCGCCGCCACGATGTCGGCTGCCGCCACGCGCTGGCGCGCCGGCGCCGCCGGCATGGGCGCAGCGGCCGAGAGCACGGCGGCGGCAAGCAGCATGGCGGGCAGACTGGTCGACACGGTTACTGGCGCAGGTTGTTGATGGTGTCGAGGATCTGGTCCGAGGCCTGCAGCACGCGCGCATTGAGCTGGTAGGCGCGCTGCGCGATCACCAGCGTGGCCATTTCCGCCACCATGTCCACGTTCGAGCTTTCCAGCGAACCCTGCATCACCGCGCCGACGCCCTCCTCGTTCGGCTTGCCCACGCTGGGGTCGCCGGAAGCCTGGGTCGGCACGAAGTTGTTGCCGCCGACCGACTGCAGGCCGACCGGCGAAGGAAAGGTCGCCAGCTCGAGCGAGCCGAGCACGCTGGTGCTGGTGTCGCTGCCGACGGTCGCGGTGATCTGCCCGCTCTGGTCGATCTTGATGTTGCTGGCGTCCGGCGGAATCTGCAGATCCTGCGCCAGCCGGTTGCCGGCGGCAGTGGCCAGGTAGCCTTCGCTGTCGACGTGGAACTGGCCGTCGCGGGTGTAGAAGTGATTGCCGTTGCCGTCGACCACTTCGAAGAAGCCCTCGCCCTGGATCGCCAAGTCCCAGGTGTTGCTGGTCTGGGTCATCTGGCCCTGGGTGAACAGCGCGCTGGTGGACATCACTTCCGAACCGGCGCCGCTGCGCTCCGGGGTGAGGCCGGCCTGGACCTGCGCCGGGGTAATCACGGCGATGTCGCCGAAGGCCACGCGCTGGCTCTTGAAACCGGGCGTCTGCAGGTTGGAGACGTTGTTCGACAGCGTGTCGATCTGGGTCTGCTGGCTCTTGAGGCCAGCCGTGGCGGTATACAGTGCGTCGATCATGCGGGGGTCCTCAGGAGTTGTCGCCCAGGTGGTTGATGCCGGCCTGCATGGCCTGGTCGTAGGCCAGGATGGCGCGCTGCACCGATTGCGCATGGCGGGTGATTTCCATCATCCGCACCATCTCGTTGCTCGGGTCCACGTTGGATTGCTCCAGCGCGCCCTGGTGCACGCTGCCGGTGAATGCCGCCGCCGGCCTGGCGTAGGTGTAGAGGCCGCCGCCCATCTCGCGCAGCGCGTCGGGGCTGTCGACGCCGACGATGCTCAAGGTGTCGACCACGTCCTTGCCGTCGCTGATCTGGCCGGCGGCGTCGATGTGCACGTCGGCCTGGCTCAGCGAGATCGGTCCCGACTGGCCGAGCACCGGATGCCCGGCGGCGTCGACCAGCTGCTGCTGCGCATCCAGATGGAACATGCCGTTGCGGGTGAGCATGGGCTGGCCGTTGACGTCGACCACGAAGAAGCCGGCGCCCTGCAGGGCCAGGTCCAGCGGGCCGCCGGTCTTTTCCAGGCTGCCGTCGAGCAGGCTCAGTGCCGGCGTCGCGTCCGGCAGGCCGCTGCGGAAATCCGCCTTGAGCCGCTCGGCGCGATAGCCGGCGGTGCGCATGTTGGCAACGTTCTGGCTGACCACGTCGAGCGCGTCGACGTCGTTGCTCAGGTAGCGGGCGATGCTGGAGACGATATGGCTCATGGATTCCTCAGGCGGCCGCGATGGAGCCGAAAGCCTTCACCACCACGGTGGCGGGCACTTCGTTGATGCCGAGCACGGTGACGTGCGGGAGACTGCGCTGGATCAGCGCACGCAGATGCCGGCGCACCACGCTCGGGCACAGCAGCACCGGCAGGTGGTTGCGCGACATCATCGCTTCGGACTGCTTGGCCAGGCCGCCCAGCAGGGCGTCCAACTGGTCCAGCTCGCCGACCAGGATGCCGCCGCCGTCGCGCTGGCGCACCGCGGAGACGATCGAGCGCTCCAGTTCGGGCGCCAGGGTCAGCACGTGCAGCTCGCCCTGCGCATTGCTGACGCGCTGACAGATGGTCGAGCCCAGCCGCTCGCGCACTTTCTCGACCAGGTCGTCGGTGTGCTTGAGCGTGCGCCCGGCGTCGACCAGCACTTCGAGGATCGCCTCGACGTTGCGGATGCTGACCTGCTCGCGCAGCAGCTGCTGCAGCACGCGCTGGATGTCGGTGTACGACATCACGCCCGGCACCAGCTCGTCGACCAGCGAGGGCTGCTGCTCGCGCACGCGCGTCACCAGCCGCTCGGTTTCGGCGCGCGTCAGCAGCTCGGGCGCGTGGCGCTTCACCACTTCGCCGAGATGGGTGATCAGCACCGTCTCGGGATCGACCAGGGTGTAGCCGACGCTGCGCGCGTATTGCCGCTGTTCCGCGCTGATCCATTGCGCCGGCAGGCCGTAGGCGGGATCGCGCGTCTCGCGGCCTTCCAGCGCCGGCCGCTTGCCGCCGGGGTTGATCGCCAGCAGCGCGTCGAAATACAGCTCGCCGCGCCCGGTCCGCGAGCCCTGCACGTACAGCTCGTAGCCCTGTTCGGACAGGGCGGCTTCTTCGACGGTCTTCACTTTCGGCAGCACGAAGCCCCCGTCCAGCGCGAACTGCTTGCGGAAGGCGGCGATGCGGTCGGCCAGCTCGAGCCCGCGCGCCTTGTAGGTGGCCGCGATCGCGCTGCCGATGCGGATCTCGATCGCCTCCACCGCGAGCAGGCGATACAGATCCTGCTCGCCCGCCGCAGCGGCCGGCGTCGGCGCTTCGGCCGGCGCTTCCTGCTCGGGCTGGATGCGCGCGCTGAAGAAGGTCAGCGCGGCCACGCCGAGCAGCACCAGCAGCACCGGCCAGGCCGGCAGCCCGGGCAGGAACAGCAGGGCCGCCAGCGCCAGCGAAACGATCAACAGGGTGCGCGAGTTGGACAGCACCTGCTTGCCGATCTCTGTGCCGAGCTGATCGTCGGACGCGGCGCGGGTGATGATGATACCGGTCGCCACCGCGATCACCAGCGAGGGAATCTGGGTGACGATGCCGTCGCCCACAGTCAGCAAGGTATAGCGGTGGGCGGCGTCGCCCCACGACATGCCGCGCTGAACCATGCCCACCGCCAGGCCGCCCACGATGTCGATCAGGATGATCATGATGCCGGCGATGGCGTCGCCCTTGACGAACTTGGTGGCGCCGTCCATCGAACCGTAGAAGCTCGCCTCGCGCTCGATCTGCGCGCGCCGCCGCTTGGCCTCGTGCTCGTCGATCAGGCCCATGTTCATGTCGGCGTCGATGCTCATCTGCTTGCCGGGCATGCTGTCCAGGGTGAAGCGCGCGGCCACCTCGGCCACGCGTTGCGCGCCGCTGGTCACCACCACGTACTGCACGATCACCAGGATCAGGAACACCACCAGGCCGATCACGTAGTTGCCGCCGACCACGTAGGAGCCGATGGCGTTGATCACGCGGCCGGCGTTGCCGCGGTCCAGGATCAGGCGGGTCGCCGAGATGTTCAGCGCCAGCCGGAACAAGGTGGTGATCAGCAGCAGCGACGGGAAGGTGGAGAAGCTCAGCGGCTTGTCGGTGAAGAAGGTGATGAGCAACACCAGCAACGCGCCGGTGAAGTTGAGCACCAGCAGGAAATCGAGCAGGCCCGGCGGAATCGGCGTGAACAGGATCACCAGGATCATGATCATGCCGAGCACCAGCACGACGTCGCGCTTGCCGCTCCACAGCTGTGCGAACAAGCCGTTCACGAGAAGATCCTGTTGCCGGGCCGCTTCATCAGCCAGCGGTAGACCGGCGCCAGCTGCAGATAGAGCTCGGCCGGCACCGACTGGTCGATCTTGCATTCGCGGAACAGCGCGCGCGCCAGCTCGGGCGAGCGCAGGCAGGGTACGCCCGCGCGCGCGGCGACCTCGCGCATGCGCGCCGCCACCGCGTCGGCGCCCTTGCACAGCACCACCGGCGAGCGCATGGTCTTCGGCCGGTAGCGCAGGGCAACTGCAAGGTGAGTGGGATTGGTCAGCACGATGTCGGCTTCCGGCACGCGGCGGATCGAGCGCGAATGCTTCAGCAGCTCGGTCATCAGCCGGCGCCGCTTCTGCCGGATCGCCGGGTCGCCTTCGCGGCGCTTCACCTCGTCCTTGAGGTCGCGGCGGCTCATGCGCAGCTTGCGCAGGTATTCCCGCCGGCTGAACCAGAGATCGAGCAGGGCCACCAGGGCGAGCATCGCCAGCACCCAGGTGGTCACCTGCACATAGGTCGAGCGCAGCAGCGCGGCGACGCCGCCCGGCGCGGCGAAGGCGGCGGCCTCGACACGACGCTGCATGCTGTCGGCCAGTCCCCAGGCCAGCGCCGCCAGCAGAGTGACCTTCAAGGCGAGCTTGAACAGCTCCCACAGGATGCGCAGCGAGAAGATCCGCTTGGCGCCCTGCGCCGGATTGAGCCGGTTGAAATCGGGCTTCAGCGGCGTGGTGCTGAAGGTCGGCCCGGTCTGCAGCAGGTTGGCCGCCACCGCCGCCACCAAAAGCGCCAGCACCAGCGGCGACAAGGCCTGCCAGCCCGGCTGGTAAGTGGCCTCCAGCCAGCGCAGCAGGCCCGGCGACGGCACCGGCGCATTGCCGGCCATCAGCAGGGTGCGGCCGGTAGCGCGCGCGAACGCGGTGGCGACCGCGTATACCGAGGCAGACAGTGCCACGCTGAAGACGATGGTGACCAGCACGCCGCTCAGGTCGGTGCTGCGCGGAACCTGGCCGCGGTCGCGCGCTTCCTGCAGCCGGTAGGCGGTGGGCTGCTCGGTCTTTTCCTGGTCGTCGGCGGCCATGCTCAGACCATCCTCAGCGCAGGAATGCCGGCAAAGGCGTCCCGGTACAGGCGCTCGATCAGCGGCGGCGCGTAGCGCAGCGTGCTGGCGAGCAAGGCGAAGCCGGCCAGCACCTTGAGCGGCAGCGACACGAAATAGATGTTCGCCTGCGGCATCGAGCGGCTCGCGTAGGCCACCGCCAGATCGATCGCGAACAGCCCGAGCATCACCGGCGCCGACACCATCAGGCCCAGCAGGAACTGCGAAGAAAGCAGGGTGAGGAAGCTCGCCGGTTCAAGCAGCAGGCGGCCTTCGCCCAGCGGCACCGGCCCGATCGAGGCCACCATGCCCTGCAGCAGCAACAGGTGAAAGCCGGCCAGGAAGAACACCGTGGTGCCGGCCCACTGCACCACCGTGCCGGCCAGCGACTCGGCCACATGGGTGGCGGGATTGAACAGGCTTGCCGCCGCCACGCCCGACTGCATGTCGAGCACGCGCGCCGAGAAGCCGAGTGCCGCGGCAGGCAGCACCACGGCCAGGCTGAAGCTCAGCCCGAACAGGCCCTCGCCCAGCAGCGCGAAGGCGAACGGCAGCGGCTGGTCCATGCCGAAGTGAACCGCACTCGCCGGACTCACGCCGACCCCGAGCAGGGCCAGCGCCAGCAGCACGATCGCCCGCACCGGCACCGGCACCCAGGCCAGCGGCGTGAACGAAGGCACCATCAGCAGCGGTGCGAAACGCGCCACCGCCAGCAGAAAGACCCCGACCTCAGCTTCCAGTGCGTTCACGTCTGCCTACATCCCTGCAATCATGCCGAACAGGCGCTTGGAGAACTCCACCACCACCGCCATCATCCAGGCCCCGGCGAGCAGGAACACGGCGATCACCGCAATCAGCTTGGGGATGAAAGTCAGCGTCATCTCCTGAATCTGCGTGACCACCTGCAGGATCGAGATCACCACGCCCACCACCAGGGTCGCCAGCAGGATCGGCGCCGACACTTTCGCGGCGGTCAACAAAGTGTCGGACAACAGGCGCATGGCCACATCGCTGTCCATGGGACTACCCTCTCGGCCGGACCAGCTCGCGCAGGCGGTAGATGAAATCGGAGGGCACCGCGATGCCCTGCGGCGAAGAGCGCGCGAGGATGTCGTCGATGATGCGCCGAGCCTCTTCCTCGCGGCCTTCATCGAGCAGCAGCACGCTCTGCGCATAACGCGCCGCCTGCCCTTTCGGGTCCAGCCGGCGCGCGCGCTTGATCGCTTCTTCCGCCTCGTCGCGCTCGCTGCGCAACGCATGGACCAGGGCGAAGCCGCCATGCGTCTCGCCAAAGGAACGGTCGATCGCGAAGGCGCGCTCGAAGCTGCGCTGCGCGCCGGCGAGGTCGCCCTGCATCAGCTGGCACCAGGCCAGCGCATGCCATGTGCCGATATGCTCGGGCATCTCGGTGCCGGCCCGCTCCAGCAGGGCGCGCGCCGCCGGCACGTCGCCGCGCAGCATGACGTTCTCGCCCAGGCCCAGCCAGGCGCGCCCCGAGTGCGGATGAGCCGCCAGCACGCGCTCGAAGCTCGTCGTCGACACGTCCAGCCGGCGCTCCCACAGCGCCACCGTCGCCGCGGCAAGCAAGGCCTCGTGCTGCTCCGGATCCAGCGCCAGGGCCTGCGCGGCCTCGTGCGCGGCCGCCGCCGAATCGCCCATGTCGAGCTGCAGCAGGGCGCGCAGCCCGTGCATCTCGGCCAGGCGCGCGCCGGGTCGCGGCGGACTCAGCAATTCCAGCGCCTTGGCATAGTGTCTGCCGCGATAAAGCAGGCGGGCCTTCAGGATGGCTATCGCGGCTGCATCGTCGCCCTCACCCACGAAACCCGACAGGGTATGCAGCGCCGCCTCGTCCTGGCCGGCCATCGCCTGCGCATAGGCCAGGTCGTGGCGGATGCCGCCGACTTCAGGCTGCTCGGCCAGCAAGGCCTGCAGGAGATCGATGCTGGCGCCGGTATTGCCGCCCAGCAGGGCGCAGCGGGCGGCACGGAAGCGGATGGCGGCGGAATCGCGCAAGGCGGGCGGCATGCGCGCCAGCGATGCCTGCGCCTCGTCGATCCGGCCTTCGTCCAGCAAGGCATCGAGCAGGTCGCGCCACAGCAACGGGTTGTGCGGATCCTGCTCGGCAAAGCGCTGCAGTTGGGTCGAGCGGCTCACGGCGCGCCCCGCAACGAGCGTCGATGGCGTCCATGCGAAGGCACCTGCCCGGACGAACCGGCCTGCCCCCTGATCAAGCTTTCCATCTACTACCCCTTGCTCCCTGCGCGCATCGCGCGCGAACTCCAGATCGGGCCTTCCTTGACCGCGGCCACGTTCTGGCCGTCCAAACAACTGCCGGGCGGCAGCCTAAACGCGAGTTGAACGCCTTGTCAATGAAATTCGTTTTTTGTATTGAACACCTCATTTTCCTACAAATTCTTTCGATTTTTCTGACAAGCCGATTCGCTCCTGCTCCATTGCGCGGCGTGCACTAAACTGTCCCATCCCTATCAAAAGCAGTCATTACGCCGCATGCCCACCGACCGCATTTCGCCATCCGCCCCGCTGGTCGAAACTCTGCGTGCGCTGGCGCGCGAGCGCACCGGCAAGACCGGAAAAACCGGCACGGATTCCGCCACCCAGCAGCGGGGTGTGGTGGCCACGCCCCGCTCCACCGAAGAACTGCGCCGGCGCCTGGCGGCGGTCGTCGAATCGGTCGACAGCAACGATCCCGAGGCGCTGGCGCGGTCGCGCGAGCCTGCGCTGCGCGAAATTCTGCTGTGGGAGTTCGGCGCGGAATTTCGCACCGACTCGCAGTTCCTGCCCATGCTCGATGCCATCAAGCGCATGCTGGACGAAGACCCCGATTACCAGCAACGCTTCGTCGAGCTGGTGCTCAGCCTGCAGAAACGCTGAGCGGCATCGCGCCGTTCGCGACTGGCTTCACGGGCGCCGCTATCACGCGCTTGCAGGCATGCCGCGGTGCCGATATGGGCGCGCGCTAGATTTTGCACGCGTCAGATCTTGCTTCAGTCGATCGGCCAAGCCGGGAGCTGGTGCTCAACCTGCGGAAACGCCGAGCGGCATCGCGCCGGCGACGGCCGGCTTCACGGGGCGCTGCCTCGCACGCGCTCGCGGACATGCCGCGGTGCCGATACGGGCGCGCCTTGGACCGTGAACGACTCGATCGGCCAAGCAGCATGCCGCTTGGCCGATCGGCTCTCCGACCGCTCAGTCGTCGTCGTGCGGCACGTTGACCTTGCCGCCGATGCCGGAATGCCGCACGTCGCCGCTGCCCTTGCTGCCCAGGCTCAGATCGCCACGCACGTCGCGCACGTTGAGGTCGCCCGAGCCCAGGGTCTCGGCACGCACGCTGCCGCCCACCCGCAGCAGATCGACATCGCCCGAGCCGATGCTGCCGAGCTTCACGTCGCCGTGCACATCCGCCGCCTTGAGATCGCCTGAGCCGACCGCGCCGGCCTCGAGGCTGCCGATGTCGGCAGCGGCCACGTCACCCGAACCGACCGAGGTGCTGACCCTGCCGGCGATATGACTGGCATGCAGGTCGCCCGAACCGACGTGGCTGTCGAGCTGGCGCAGGCCGCTGGCGTCGGCATCGCCCGAGCCGACGTTCAACGTGACCGGCATGCCGGACGGCAGCTGCACCTTCGCTTCCAGCTCCGCTGTCCGACCGCCGAACAGCCTGATGTGCAACTGCTGGTCGTCGCGCAGCTCGATGATCAACTGATCCCCCTCGCGACGCTGGGTGACCTGCAGGCTATCCAGCAGGCTGGCATCGGAAGCGCAGGCCCGGCCATCGAGGTCGAGCGCCGTGGCGCTGTCGCTGCCGACTACGTGCAGGGTCTGGTTATGCGTTTCGAACTGCACGCCATGGATTCCGGCCAGATCGAGATGCAGCTTGCGCGGTGCCTGGAACTTGCATTGATCGGCGGCGACGGCAGCCAGCGGGGCCAGCAGCAGGGCGGCAACGACAAGACGGCGCATGAGGATGTTCCTTGACGGGTTGAGATGCAGGATGGGATGCAGCCGCCTCGCAAAAGGTTGCATGCGCCGCCAGGACTAGGCCATTCGTCATGTCCGACCGCTCCGGATCTGGCGCGCTTATGCGCCGGCCGCGCTCGCCTCGGCCGGTGCCTCGCCGCGCTTGGCGCGTCGCCACAGCGCTTCCTGCTCTTGCAGCGGACGCGCCGCGAGCGGCACGCCCTCCGCCTCGGCGATACGCTCCATGCCGCGGAAGCGATGTTCGAACTTGGCGTTCGCGTGGCGCAGGGCGCGCGAGAAATCCACGCCGCCGTGCCGGGCCAGGTTCACCGCCACGAACAGCACATCGCCGAGCTCGTCCTGCAGCCGTGCCGGATCGGCGCCGGCGGCGAATTCGGCGCGCAGCTCGGCCGCTTCCTCGTCGAGCTTGTCCAGCACCGGCGCCGCGTCGGGCCAGTCGAAGCCGACCGTGGCGGCACGCTGCTGCAACTTGTGCGCGCGCTTCCATTCCGGCAGGCCGTGCGACACGCCCGCCAGCACGCTGTGATCTGCGGCCTCGCCCTTCTCGGCCCGCTCGGCCGCCTTGATTGCTTCCCACGCCTGCTTCTGCGCGGCTTCGTCGGCAAAGCGTAGCTGGCCGAACACGTGCGGATGCCGGCGCACCATCTTGTCGCTGATCGCCTGCACCACGTCGGCGAAATCGAAATGCCCGCCTTCCTTCGCCATCTGCGCGTGAAAGACCACCTGCAGCAGCAGATCGCCCAGTTCTTCGCAGAGATCGCGATAGTCGCGCCGATCGATCGCGTCGGCCACCTCGTAAGCCTCTTCGATGGTGTAGGGCGCGATGCTGGCGAAATCCTGCTGCACGTCCCACGGGCAGCCATGCTGCGGGTCGCGTAGCCGGGCCATGATCGCCAGCAGGTCGTCGATATGTCGGCGCGGGGCATTCATGCGGGTAAGGCTCCTGGATTTGTCGCGTGTGCCTGCAGGGCGAGGCGCAGCCTCTGGGCGGCGTCCGCCGCGGCGTGCCAATGGTCGGGGGTATTCATGCGTTCGTGCGCATGCCGCAGCACCTGCGGAAGACTGGCCGGCGCGGGACCGAAGGCATCCATCCAGGGCAGCCTGGGCAGCATCCACAGATGGAAATGATGCCGCGTATCTTCCTGCAGGAAGTAATACGCCTCGACCACGCCCAGCGCCTCGCGCTGCGCGCGCCGGACCTGCGGCACCAGCACCGCGAAGCTCGCTGCTTCCTGCGCGCTCATCGCGTCCCAGCCACGGTAGTGGCGACGCGAGGCCACGATGACGAAGCCGGGCAAGGCGACGCCGACATCCTGATGCACGTGGAAATAGTCGTCTTCGACGATCACCCCGCCGGGACTGGAACGCCGCCCGGCCACCAGCTCGCAACTGAGGCAGGCCGCTGGCGCGTCGGCGGCACGGGCATCCACCGTCAGTCCGCCAGCGCGCGGCTCAACTGGGTCGTCCAGTCGATGCCGCGATCGCCCACCGCGATGAATTCCGGATTCAGCAGCGACTCGCCGCGGTTGTAGCGCAACGGCTCGCCGTGCAGGTCGAGCACCTGCCCGCCGGCCTGCTCCAGCACACACTGCGCGGCGGCGGTATCCCATTCACAGGTAGGGCCGCGACGCAGATAGACGTCCGCCGCCCCACGCGCGATCAGGCAGAACTTCAGCGAGGAACCCAGCGGCTGCAGCCGGTAATCGTCGCCCAGCATGCGCCTGAGCACCTGCTCCTGCGCGCTGCCGTGCGAGCGGCTGCCGGCGACCAGCGGCGGCTGTGCCAGCGCACGGGTGGAGATGCGCTCCCAGTCGCCCCCGGCTTCCGCCTGCCACCAGGCGCCATGCCCCTGCGCGGCCACGAACAGCTCGCCGGTGACCGGCGCCAGCACCACGCCCAGCACGGGCCGGTGTTGTTCGATCAGGGCGATGTTCACGGTGAACTCGCCGTTGCGCTTGACGAACTCGCGGGTGCCGTCCAGCGGATCGACCAGCCAGTAGCGCGACCAGTCGCGGCGCTGTTCCCAGGCTTGCTGGCTGGCCTCTTCCGACACCATCGGCAGGCTCGGCTCGAGTCTAGCCAGGCCGGCGGCGATCACCCGCTGCGCGGCAAGGTCCGCCGCGGTGAGCGGCGAACGGTCGTCCTTCATCTCGACGTCGAAATCCTGCCGATACACCTCCAGGATCGCCTCGCCGGCCTCGCGGGCCAGCATGCCCACCTGCAACAGCAGCGGATCGCCGGGCGCTCGGCTCACGACAGCGACAGCCGGCCAGCCAGGTATTCCCGGGCAATGAACAGGGCGGCGATCGAACGTCCTTCGCTGACGTCGTCGCGGGCGACCAGGGTATGCAGGTCGGCCAGCTTCCACGGCACCACTTCGAGCGGCTCCGGCTCGTCGCCGGGCAGGCGCTCGGGATACAGGTCCTGCGCCAGCACCACGTGCGCCATGTGGGTCATGTACGAGGGCGACAGCGAAAGATTGTGCAGGATCTTCAGCCGGCGGGCGCCGTAACCGACCTCTTCCTTCAGTTCGCGATTGGCGCCCTGTTCGGCGGTCTCGTCGCGATCGAGCCGGCCCTTGGGCAGGCCGAGCTCGTAGCGGTCCACGCCGACGCCGTACTCGCGCACCAGCAGCACGGTCTCGTCGTCGAGCATCGGCACGATGATCACCGCGCCCAGCCCGGAGCCCTTCAGCCGCTCGTAGGTGCGGCGCTCGCCGTTGGAGAACTCCAGGTCGACCTGCTCGACGTGCAGGAAGCCGCTGCCCGCGTGGTCGCGCGTGGCATGGATGATCGGTGGTTTGTGCATCGGTCCATTGTAGCTCAGCGCCACGGCGGGTCGGGCGGCTGCCTGGGCGGTTTGCGGCCAGAAACGACGGCGAAGATCAGCAGCATGTAGACGGCGGCGTGAAACAGGCCGGCCACGAAGCCTAAGATGCTGTTGACGTAACCCACCTGACGGGTGGTCATGCCGTGCGAGGACACCAGCTGCGGCAAATAGAACGAGTAGTACCAGCCGGTGACGACGTACGCCAACAGGCCCAGCAGGCTGGCAATCAGCAGCAACATGGCCGATCGCGGTATCCGCGCCCACCACACGCACGCGGTCGCCACGCCGATCAGCAGCACCAGCATCGAGAAGCCGTTGGTGAGCAGCCAGCCCATCAACATCGCCAATGATTGCATCGAATCCATCGTGAAACTCCTCAGCCCAGCTTGGCGGTTTGCAGCTGCGCAAGCGCCTGTGCATGAATCGCCGGCGTGCCGGCCAGCACGCTGCGAGTGTCCAGCGCCAGCGGCGCGCCGTCCAGATCGGTGAACACGCCGCCGGCTTCGCGCACGATCACCGCCAGCGCGGCGATGTCGAGAATGTTCACGTCGGACTCGATCACCAGGTCGAGCCCGCCGCGCGCCAGCAGGTGGTAGTGGCAGAAATCGCCGTAGCCGCGGATGCGGCTGCTGGCGCGGATCAGTGCCCCGAAGGCCTGCCAGCGTGGATCGCCGGTCAGGGTCTTGAGGTTGCCGGCCGAAAGATGCGCCTGCGCCAGCTCGTCGGTGGCGGCCACCCGCACCCGCTCGCCGTCCAGCCAGGCGCCGCCGCCGACGCTGGCCCACATGGTCTCGCCGTACACCGGCGCACAGGACACGCCGAGCAGCAGCCGATCGTGCTGCATCAGGGCGATCTGGGTGGCGAAGAACGGCGTGCGGCGCACGAAGCTCTTGGTGCCGTCCAGCGGATCGACCAGCCACAGCAGGCCATCCTCGCCGGGCGTCTCGCGACCGTATTCCTCGCCGTAGATCGCGGCCTGCGGCAGGGCTTCGGCGAGGATGGCGCGAATGGCCTGTTCGGCCTCGCGGTCGGCCGCCGTGACCGGCGTGTCGTCCGGCTTGATTTCCACGGCCACGCCGCGGTGCCAGTAGTGCCGGATGATCTCCGCCGCCGCCGCCGCCGCTTCGCGCGCGGCTTGCAAGGCCGAGGCCAGTCGTTCCGCCTCCATCATCACCTTCTCCGTCATGTTTTGCTCGCCAGGCCACCGCGGCGCTCGATATGCCAGTCGCCGTCCGCGCCCGGCGGCCCCAGCTTCTGCAACCAGTTCTCCAATGCGGGATCCGGCCTGCGCGGATGCAGGGTCGCCTCGATGCGCCAGCCGAGCGTGCTGAGCTGGAGCTTCGCCTGCACCTGCAGCGGACCCTGGCCGTCGTCGTGCAGTTCGCCGCCGATCACTCCGTTCTGTCCTTGCAGGTCGAGCCTGAGCTCGCCGAACGCCACGTCGCCGGCGTCGGACTGCAGCTTGGCATCATGCCATTGCGCGTGGGCCTCCAGCTGCAGCGGCCAGCCGCCCTGCAACTGCGCCTGCGGCAGCTGCAATTCCAGTCTGCCTCGCAGCGAGCCCCAGCTGCCGCCGGGGATCGGCAGCAGACCCAGCTCGACGCGCCATTGCATGTCCTGCAGCTGGATCGCCTGCGGACCGGTCTGCTGCACCACCCCGTGTCCTTCCAGCTGCGGCCCCTGAAACTGCAGGGCGAGCGTGGGCTTGCCGAGCACGGCGCGGCGCGAAAGCTGCCACTGCGCACGTCCCAGCAATTGTCCCCGCTCGTCCACCACCCGGTCCGCCGCACCGTCCCACAACAGGCCGTGCACCTCCTGCAACTGCACGCCGCCCAGCCGCTTGCTCCACAGCGGCAGCGCCCAGCGCGCCGGCAGGAACCAGAACAGCAGGCCCGCCAGCAGCAGCAAGCCGGCAAACCCCCACAACGATCGGCGCAACCACTTCAAGGCGTCTGGCTCCAGGCACGAGTGACAGATGCCCGCGACGCGCTGCGCGCGGCCGCCGGGCTTGAGCGACCACGGCCGCTGCGCCGATCATAGCGGGATGACCTCGTCGAACCGCAGCAACGCCGCCCTCGCCGCGCGCGACCTCAAGCATCTCTGGCATCCCTGCACGCAGATGCACGACCACGGCGCCGCCGGCACCGATCCCGTACCGCTGCTGCCGATCGTGGCCGGCGAAGGCGCCTGGCTGGTCGATGCCGACGGCAGGCGCTACCTGGACGGCATCAGCTCGTGGTGGACCAATCTGTTCGGCCACGCGCACCCGCGCCTCGCCGGTGCGCTGGCCGAGCAGGCGCAGCGGCTGGAGCACGTGATCTTCGCCGGCTTCACCCACGAGCCGGCGATCGCGCTGGCCGAGGAGCTGGTCCGCGTCACCCCGGCGCCGCTGCAGCGCGTGTTCCTCGCCGACAACGGTTCGGCGGCGATCGAGGTGGCGCTGAAGATGAGCTTCCACTACTGGCTCAATCAGGGGCGCGGCGAAAAGACCCGCTTTATCGCACTGACCGGCAGCTACCACGGCGAGACGCTGGGCGCGCTCTCGGTGAGCGACGTGGCGCTATACCGCAAGACCTACGCGCCGCTGCTGCTGACGCCGATCCTGGCGCCCTCGCCGGATGCCTACGAGGCCGCGCCGGGCGAGTCCGCCGAAGAAGTGGCGCTGCGTCGGCTGGACGAGCTGCGCACCTTGCTGGAACGCCACGCGCACGAAACCTGCGCCGTCATCGTCGAGCCGCTGGTGCAGTGCGCCGGCGGCATGCGCATGTATCACCCGCGCTACCTGGCCGGCCTGCGCCGGCTTTGCGACGAGTTTGAAGTGCACTTCATCGCGGACGAGATCGCGGTGGGCTTCGGCCGCACCGGCAGCTTGTTCGCCTGCGAGCAGGCGCAGGTGTCGCCGGATTTCATGTGCCTGTCCAAGGGACTCACCGGCGGCTTCCTGCCGCTGTCGGCGGTGCTGACCACCGAAGCGGTGTATGCCGCGTTCTACGCCGAGTACAACGCCGGCAAGGCGTTCCTGCACTCGCACAGCTACACCGGCAATCCGCTCGCCTGCCGCGTGGCGCTGGAGACCTTGGCGATCTTCCGCGACGAACCGGTGCTGGCTCGCAACCGCGAGCTGGCCGCACACCTGCAGCAGCGTCTGGCGCCGTTGCGCGAGCATCCGCAGGTGGCCGACGTACGCCAGTGCGGCATGATCGCCGCAGTCGAGCTGGTCGCCGACAAACGCAGCCGTCGGCCCTATCCTGCCGAGGAGCGGCGCGGCCTGCGCGTGTATCTGCATGCACTGCAACGCGGCGCCTTGTTGCGCCCGCTGGGCAATGTCATCTACTTCATGCCGCCGTACGTGGTCACTACGGCCGAGATCGACCACTTGGTCGACACCGCGCTGAGCGGGATCGAGCGCGCCGTCGCGGACTGAAAGACCCCGCGCCGCGCGCTCGGCAGTGCAGCTCAGCGACTGTCAGGGCGAGGCGGTGGAGAGATCAACGCCCCTGCACGCGGATGCTCGGGTCGAGATCGCGCAGTGCCGGACCCAGCGTGGTCTGGCCGGTACGCTGGATATCCTCCTGGCTGTAGCTGCGCCCCGCCACCGGCAGGCATTCGCCTGGCTTCGCCGGAATCCGGCTGCCGGTATCGCGGATGCAGTTGCGATCGCCGGGTTTCGGGCCCGGTGCCGGCCGGCTTTCGGTCGCGTTGGAACTGGCCGGGTGATCGGCGGGCGGCAGCTGGGTGATGGCCTGGGCCTGGACGGCCGCGCCGAAACCGAGGCCGACGAGCAACATGGGGACGAGGATGAACCTGGACATGAGCAACCTCCAGCTCGCGTCGAGACATTGCGGCGAGCGCGCATGGGGACGGTAAACTCATGGTGGACCCGGCGGACGGGCCGCACAAGGCCCGATCCGCGCGCCATCTCGCAGCGATTCATGCGCCAGCGCCGCGCGGGTCGCCGCGCTATGCTGAAGGATTCCAGCAAGGCTCATCCCCCCGCATGCGCACGATCCGCATCCATGTCGACCAGCCGCTCGCCGTCGGCGCCCGCCTGAACCTGCCGGAGCAGGCCGGCGAGCATGTCGCTCGCGTGCTGCGCCTGGAGGTCGGCGCGGCCGTCACCTTGTTCAACGGCGACGGCCACGACTACCCGTCAGTGCTGTGCGAGGTCGGCAAGCGCGCGGTGAGTGTGCAGGTGGAGCGCGTGGAATCGCCCGCCAACGAGTCGCCGCTGGCGCTGACGCTGGCTCAGGGCGTGGCGCGCGGCGAGAAGATGGATCTGATCGTGCAGAAGGCCACCGAACTCGGCGTGGCGCGCATCGTGCCGCTGCAGACCGAGCGTTCGGAGGTCAGGCTCGATCCGGTGCGGGCCGAGAAGCGCCTGGCCCATTGGCGCGCGGTGGCGGCCAGCGCATGCGAGCAGAGCGGCCGCGCGCGCGTGCCGGAGATCCTGCCGGCCTTGCCGCTGCAGGCCTGGCTGGATGGCCTGGCCGACCGCGACGCGTTGCGCCTGGCCCTGCTGCCGAGCGGCGAGCTCGGCCTGCGCGCGCTGCGTTTCAACGGCGCCGGCGGCATCCTGGTGATCGGGCCGGAAGGCGGCCTGGGCGAACGCGACGTGCAGGCGCTGCGCGGCGCAGGCTTCGGCGGGCTGCAGCTCGGGCCGCGCATCCTGCGCACCGAAACCGCGGGCCTCGCCGCACTGGCCGCGCTGCAGGCGCTGCACGGCGACCTGTAGCGGGACCTCAGCCGGCCGGCGCCGGCTCCGTCTGCCCGAGGATGTCGAGCAGGGTCGCCTCGATCGCCTCGAGGTCCGGAATCATTGCCTCGTCGTCGCGCACCAGCACGTGCGCGCGCGTCCCCGGCGGCAGCGGGCTGCCGTCGTGGGTGGGGATGATCAGTTCGGCATTCAGCGTGGTCAGGCGCGGAAAACCCTGGGTGAGTATGGCGATGAACGGCAGTTCCGGGTGGTCGCCCAGCGCCTTCAGCACCGCTACGCGCATGCTCAGTTCGCTGTCGCCCTCGCCCACTCCGGCCAGCCGGGTGAACGACACCAGCGGGACTCGCCAGCCGCGCCAGGCGATGCGGCCGAGCAGCCAGTCGGGCGCGCCGGCCACCGGCTCGGGCTTGGACAAGGTGATGACTTCGGCGACGGTGGCGTTGGGCAGCAGCAGACGCAACTGCCCCACCGGCACCAGCACGCAGCGGATCTCGCGCGGCAGCGGCTGTTCGCTCATGGAAATTCCTCTGTCAGGCGCGCGGCCAGGGCTTGCGGCGTGCCGGAAAAGCTGACCAGCCGCTCGGCCTGCACACCGTGCACCATGTCGGTGAAGTAGTCGTCCTGCGGCAGCTCGACCCACACCTGGCCGCCGCGATCGTGCACCGCCTGCGCGCCGGCGACCGCATCGTTGGCGCGTCCGGCGAACACGATCGCACGTACGTCGCGGCCAAAGCTGTGCGCGATCGCGGTGAACACGGCGTCGATCGAGGGCGACAGTTCGGCGTTGGCGTCACCCTGCCGCTCGAACTGGCCGTCGCGGCGCAGACGCAGCAGCGCACCGGGCGGCATCAGCAGCACTTCGCCGCCGCGCGCGCGCTGGCCGTGCGCGGCCAGTCGCACCGGCAGCGCCGAATGCGCCTCGAGCCGCCGGGCCAGCTGCTCGACCGAGCTGTCGCCCAGATGCTGTGCAAGCACGATCGGCAGCGGGAAGTGCGCCGGCAGCGCGGCCAGGAAATCGGCCACCGCATCCTCGCTGTCCACCGCGGCACCCAGCGCGACCACATAGTTGAATGCGTCACCGAGTTCGGCCAGCTGCAATTCGTGGTCCGGGCGATGCAGCTGCGGCGCAATCGCATCCTCCAGCGCGACCAGCTCCAGGCTCAGACCCGGCTCCAGCGGCGACTCGCCGCCGTGCTCGGCCAACGGCGCGAAGTAGTCCTCGGCGCTGAGCTTTTCCACCTCGACCACCGAGTGATCGGCGGTCGCAAGCTGCAGATCGTCGTCGTCGACCAGCGACCAGCTGTCGCTCGCTTCCATCACCGCATCGAACTTCGCCGGAGCGGACGGAGCGGCCTTCGGCATTTCGAAGGATTCGTCCATCGGCATCAGACTGAGGTGGTCGAGCTGGAAGCTCGGCTTCGCCACGGCCGCCGCGGGCGGTGTCGGCGATGCCGGCAGCGGTGGCGGCACGGGCGACGGCGCCGACTGTGGCGGGGCCGACTCCGGCTCATCCAGCACGAAGTCGCCATCGTGCAGCGCGATGCCGGCGCCGGCGTCGTAGTTCAGGCCATGGCCGAACTGTTCCTCGCCCTCGAACTCGTGCTGATCGGCCGCCAGCAGCGCCTCCAGCTCGGCCGCCAGGCTTTCGGATTCGGCGGCGGCCGTGCCCGGCTCTGCGGTCGAGCCGTGCTCCGCCAGCTCCGGCAGCAGGTGCTCTTCGAAGGACACCGATGGCACCGACTGCGTTTCCAACTCGGCTGCGGGCTCCACAACGGCTGGCTCCACGACGGCCGACCCCACGACGGCCGACTCCACGACATCTGACTGCAGGGCAGCCGGCTCCGGCGCCTCATGGCTCTCGACCGGCGCTTCCGGCACATGCTGCAGCACCTGCGGCGCATCCTCCGGCCGCGGCGGATCGACGTCGTCGTGAGCCAACACCTTGGCGGCGAGATGGCGCGCCCAGCGGTCGCGGTCCCAGCCGCTCAGGCGCCGGCTGGCCTGGGCATCGTTGAACACCACCCGCGGATGACCCGCACCGACCAGGTCGTGCAGCCGCTCGAGCGCGCCGGCATCGTCGCCGTCGAGATTGATCACCAGCACCTCGGCGCCACAGGCGTCCAGCAACGGTCGGCTGAAAGCCGCCAGCGAGCCTTCGTGCACGATCCTCGCGCCACGCTCCTGCAGTGCTTCCCGCAACTGGCCGACCAGCTCGCCGTCGTCAAACAACAGGGCGACCGCCGATGCCGGTTCAGTCATGGTTGGACTCCGTCTCACGCTGCTGCAGCACCTCGGCGATCTGCGCCAACAAGTCGGCCTCCTGATAGGGCTTGCCCAGATAACGATCCACCCCGATGTCGAACGCACGCTGGCGGTGTTTGTCGCCGCTGCGCGAGGTGATCATGATGATCGGCACGCCGCGCAGGCGCGGATCGGCCTTCATCTGCGTCGCCAGCTCGTAGCCGTCCATGCGCGGCATCTCGATGTCCAGCAGCATCAGGTCGGGCACGCGCTCATGCAGCTTCTCCAGCGCATCGACGCCGTCCTTCGCCGTGCTCACCTCGTAGTCGTGGCGTTCCAGCACGCGGCCGGTAACCTTGCGCATGGTGATCGAATCGTCGACCACCATCACCAGCGGCTGCGACCGAATCTCTTCGACGTCCACCGTGGTCACCGCGCTCAGGCCCTCGGCGAGACGCTGCTCGCGGCGGGTGATGCCATGACGCACCAGCGGCGCGAGATCGAGAATGATCAGCACCGAGCCGTCGCCCATGATAGTGGCGCCGAGGATGCCAGGCACCGAGCTGATCTGCGGGCCGACCGACTTCACCACGATCTCGCGCGAGCCGAGCACGGCGTCGATGCGGATCGCAGCGCGCAGGTCGCCGGCACGGGTCAGCAGCAGCGGCAGCTGGCCTTCCTCGCCGGTGTGGCTGGACGGAATGCCGAGCAGCTCGGCCAGGTCGTGGATGCCGTAGGACTCGCCGTTGTACTGGAACGACGGCGTGGCTTCCGCCAGCCGCTCGGTCAGCTCGTCCGGGGTGATCCGCGCTACGCCCTGCACCGAGGTCATCGGAATCGCGAAGGTGCCCTCGCCGATGCGCACCAGGATCGCCTGCGTCACCGCCAGGGTGAACGGCAGGCGCATCACGAAGGTGGTGCCCCGGCCCGGCTGCGACTCGACCGCGAGCACGCCGCCGAGCTGCTTGATCTCGTTGGCGACCACGTCCATGCCCACGCCGCGGCCGGCCAGCTGGGTGACTTCGCTGGCGGTGGAGAAGCCCGCCTGGGTAATCAGGCCCAGCAACTGGTCGTCGCTGGGACGCGAATCGGGACGCAGCAGGCGGCGTTCGACCGCGCGGCTGCGGATCGACTCGCGATCCAGGCCACGGCCGTCGTCGCTGAGTCGCACCACCACTTCGGTCGCCTCGCGGGCGACGCGGATGCGGATGGCGCCTTCCGCCGACTTGCCGGCGCGGCGGCGCTCCTCGGGCGACTCGATGCCGTGCGCGATAGCGTTGCGCAGCATGTGCTCGAACGGCGCCTTGAGGCGGTCGAGCAGGTTGCGGTCCATTTCGCCGTGGGCGCCCTCGACGAACAGTTGGGCTTCCTTGCGCTGCTCCAGCGCGGCCTGGCGCAAGGTGCGGCGCAGGTTCGGCACCATCGTGTCGAACGGCAGCATACGCGTGCGCAGCAGGCCTTCCTGCAGCTCCGAGCTGACCCGCGACTGCTGCAGCAGCAGGGTTTCCGCCTGGCGGGTCAGGTCGTCCAGCATGCTCTGGATCGAGACCAAGTCGGACACCGACTCGGCCAGCGCTCGCGAGTACTGCTGCAGCTGCGAGTAGCGGTCCAGCTCGAGCGGATCGAACACCGACATGCCGGCTTCGCGATGCTCGCGCTGGAAGCGCGCGATGATCTGCGCCTCGGTCTCGATTTCCAGCATGCGCAGCTGGCTGCGCAGACGCAGCACGGTCTGCTCCAGCTCGACCAGGTTGAAGCGGTAGCCGGCCACCTGCTGCTCGAGGCGCGAACGATAGATCGCCACCTCGCCGGCATGGTTGACCAGGTTGTCCAGCAGCTCGGCGCGCACGCGGATCTGTTCCAGCGGCGCACGCGGCTCTTCGAGCTCCTCCGGCAGCAGGGCCGGCAGGGTGGACGCATCGGTTTCGGACGCGGCCGCAGGCGTCGCCGTTTCGGCCGGCTCGGCCAGCGACGACTCGTGGACGAGCGCTGCCGCTGCACCTTCCTCGCCGGCCAGTCGCAGGCAGCGATCGATCATCGCCTGCGGGTAGGCGATGCCGCGTCCCTGCGCCACGCGCTGCACCATGCCGTGCAGCTGGTCGAAGCCAGCCTCCAGCGCGGCGATCAGCTCGCCGGTATGCGGCGCGCCAGGCTCCAGCGGCCGCTCCAGCATGGTCTCCATGGCATGTGAGAGATCGCCCACCGGCGACAGGCCGGCAATGCGCGCACCGCCCTTCAGCGTATGCAGGTCGCGCAGCAGGCTGGTGACGTGGCCGATCTCCACCGGCGCCAGGCGCCACTGGGCCAGCACGCCGTCGGCGCTGTCGAGAATTTCGCGCGCTTCCTCGGTGAAGATCTCCAGCAAGTCGGCATCGATATGGCCGAAGCGCAACGCGCCCTCCGGCTCCGCGGGCTCGGCCGGCGCAGCCTGGTGATCGTGCGTCGGCTCGGCCAGCGCCTCGGCAGCATGCGCCGCGTCTTCATGGCTGGCGTCTTCGGCAGCGGCTGGTTCGTGCGATGCCGCCTCGAATACGGACGCTTCGCTCGCAGCCGGTTCGTGCTCCGCCTCGACGGACTCGGCTGCTTCGGTCTGCGCCAGCTCGTGCCATGCCTCTTCGGGCTGGGCTTGCTCAGGCGCTGCCGGCTCGGGCTCGGACAAGGCGTGCTCGGTGGCCTCCGGCGCAACCGGCGGCGCAGTCTCGGCTTCGGCTTCGGCCTCGTGCGAGGCCGGGTCGGCATGGAATGCAGTTGCAGCCGTCGCCGCATCCTCGTCGGCCGCCGATACCGCGGCCTCGAGCGGCGCGACCTCGTCATCGCGATGATGCACGTGCTCTTCGTCGTGCGGCAGGGCCGAATCGGCGAAGAACGCCGACGACGCCTCCAGCCCGGCCGGCGACTCGACATGGGTTTCGTGCTCGATCGGCGCAGTCAGCTCCGGCTCTTCCGGCTCGTGTGCGGCTGGCTCGCCGGCTTCCGGTTCCTGCTCCGACGACGGCAGCGCGTGCTCGAACGCGGCGTGCTCGTGCTCTGCGTGCTCCTGCTCCGCTTCGTGGGCAGGCTCTTGGTGCACGTGCTCTTCATGAGCCGGCTCCTCATGAGCCGGCCCTTCGTGGACATGCGCCTGGTCGGTTTGCCCGAACGCAAGCTCAGCTTCGTCGTGCGCAGCCGATGGCGCTTCGGATGCCGCCTCGTGATGCCCGAGCAAGGCCGCTTCCGGCAGTTGCTCCGGCAGCGCTGGCACGGACTCTTCGGCGCGGTGGTCGAAAGGATAAGGTGCGGACGGCGCACCGTGGGCGGTGGCCTCGGCGGACGGTATCTCGGCGGCGGCGGCGGTCAGCGCAGCCATCGCCGCGGCGATCTCCGCATCTTCGGCGGCGTGCGCCTGCTCGTCCTGCGCCGGCGCCTCGACCGGCGCGTGCTGCTCGTCGTGCGGCTGATCGTGCGACGCATCCGTCGCCGGCTCAACGACCGGCACTTCCACCGGCGCCGCTACCGGCTTGGCCTCCGGCTGCGCATCGCGCAGCGCGATCAGGCGCTCGGTCAGCGCCTGGCAATCGGGCAGATGCGGGGCGGCAACGTCGAACTGCTCCATCACCTTGTCGACCATGTCGGCCGACTCGCCGAGCAGTTGCACGCCCTCCGCGTCGAGCGGCAGCGCGGCGGCGCGCACGCGCTTGAGCAGGCTCTCCAGCGGCGACAGCAGTTGCGCCAGCACGGTGATCTCGACCATCGCGATGGCGCCGTGCAAGGTGTGCACCGCGCGCATCAGGGCGTCGTCGACCGGCAGTTCGCCGTGAGCCCCGCTCACCGCCGCGCGGATGGTCTGCAGGTATTGGGCGACCTCGCTGCGCAGGATTTCCAGCAGCACCGGGTCGACTGGCGGCAGCGGCGGTTCGGCGTATTCGGTCGGCGCGGACGCCGGCTCGGGACTGGCAGCCTCTTCGGGCTCGTGCCCGGCCAGGCTGGCGGCGGGCGGCACCTGCTCGATCGCCGCCTGGCTGATCGGCACGCGCCGGCGCACGATGCGCCGCACGGTCTGCATCGCTGGCGCCGCGTGATCGTCCAGGCTGGCCGGCTCGCCCGCGGCGAGCCGCTCGGCCACGTCCATGATGGCGCCCAGCGGCGCAGTCGGACGGCCCTCGCCCTTCAGCGCGGCGAGCAGCTGCGGCAGCGCGGCGATCGCCTGCACCGCCACGGCCTGCACCGGCTCGCTCGGCTGGATCGACTCGTCCAGCACGCGATTGAGCATGTTCTCCACCTTCCAGGCGAACTCGCCCAGCAGGCTGGCGCCCACCAGCCGGCCGGAGCCCTTCAGGGTATGGAAGGAGCGCCGGATCGGCGTCAAGGCGCCAAGCTGGCTGACATCCGCCAGCCAGTTGCGCAGATTGGCCTGCAGGCTGTCGATCTCTTCCTGCATTTCTTCCAGGAAGATTTCCCGGATGTCGTCGTCGATGCCGGAGGCATCGCGGCGGAAGCCGGCGTCGTCGAGCAGCGCGTCGTGCACCGGCACCTGCTCGACCACTTCTTCTTCGATCTCGATCCACTCGCCGTCGTCGCCGACGGTACCGGCAAGCGGAGCGCCGTCCACCGTCTCGGCCAGCCGCATGCCGTGCACGTCGTGCACGTGTGCGGGTGCGGAGCTGCTGTCACCGACCAGCAACGCGCTGACGTCGTCGCCAGCCGCGATCGCCACCGACTCGGACAGGGGCGGATGTTCCTCGGCCTCGAGGCCGGCGGCCGCGGGGGCCGGCGCCTCGGGCACTTCGCGGGCCGGCGGCGGCGGCCAGTAGCCCAGCGCGCCGAGGCTGTGTTCGGCCACGTCGAGAATGTGGTCCAGGCCGCCGCGATGCTCGCGCGCCGCCTCCAGGTAATACTCCAGCGCGGCCAGCGCGTCGGCGAGCTGATCCATCTGCGCGCTGCTCGGCACGCGACGGTCACCGAACAGTTCGTTGCCGACGAAGCGGCCCACGCCGTCGGCCAGCAGGCCCGGGCGCGGCGCGGACAGCATGCGCATGGCGCCGCCCACCTCGTCCATCCAGCGCGGCACTTCGGCCAGCTCGGCATGGTGCCAGCCCGATTCGACGAAGGCGACGATGGCGTCCTTCACCTTGCTGGTGTTGCTGATCGCTTCCTGCATCAGCGTGGCCATGATGCTGCGCGCTTCGCTGCGCGGCAGCAGCGAGGCGGCGTTGGCCGCCTCGGCACCGGCGCTGCCGTCGGCGCCCAGGCTGTCGATGTGGTCGTCCAGCGAGGCTTCGACGTAGAGCAGCGCGCCGGCGACGTCGAGCAGGGTTTCCTCGTCGGGCTGGCGCTGGCGGTCGGCGATCTCGTTGAGCACGCGGCGCTGCTCGCTCACCACTCGCTTGGGCACGCCGAGCGCCAGCATGCCGAGGGTGTCGCCGACGCGCTCGAGCACGTCGGCCTGGGCCGCCAGTTGCTGCGGATCGGGCTCGGTCTGGCGCAGGAACAGGTCGAGCGCTTCCTTCACCCGCAGCAGGTCGTCCTTGAGCGCGCGCGCGACCGAATCCAGCAGGGCGCGGTTGTGGCCGGACATCGAGCTGCGTGCGTGCTCGAGCTCGCCGCTGTCCGGCATCAGCGCGTCGAGGCCATAGGCCTGGCGTACCAGCTCCATCTGCGGGCTGAACTGGCGCGCCTGCGCCACGATGTAGAGCAGCTTGTGGGTCAGGTCGTCGACATCGCCGCCGTGCAGGTTGTCTTCGCCGTGCTCGATCAACTGGCGGATGCAGCGATCGACCCGGCCGATCAGCTGGCGCACCTCGGCCGCATGGCTCTTCAGCATGCCCTGGTCCAGGCCTTCCAGCACCGCGGCGGCGATCCACCACAGCCGGCGCCCCTGGTTGGTATGGCAGCTGGCCGCGATGGTCAACAAGGTCTGCTGCATGCCGGCCAGCTGCTGGGCCGACGACTGGCCACGGAACCAGGCCAGCAACTGTTGCTGGAAGCGCAGACGCAGTTCGGTGATGCCCGGCTGCCGCGCGGCGGCCTCGGCTGCGCTGGATGCGCCCGGCGCCTGCGGCGGCAGCGCGGCGTCCAGATTCGGCTTGAACATGGCCGATTCGTGCAGGGCGTGCTGGTCGCGACTGGCGCGCAATTCGTTCAACAGGGGCAGCAGCACCACCGGCACGTCGCGGTGACCGCTGGACAGGCGCTCCAGGTAATCCGGCAATTGCACCAGGCCGCGCATCAGCGCGGCATAGGCGTCGTCGCGCTGGCTGACATGCCCCTCGAGCAGTTCCGAGGCCAGCGTCTCCATCTCTTCGGCCACCATCGCCGCGCCGTACAGCTCGACCATCCGCAGCGTGCCCTGCACCTGATGCAGGCTCTCCACGCACTGGCGCATGCCGTCCTGCTCGTCCGGATGGTCGACGTAGGTCTCCAGCGCCTGCCGGGCGACCACCAAGGTCTGCTCCAGCTCCGGCTTGACCCACTGCAGGGTGGTGAAATCGATATGGTCTTGAAGTCTCATGCGCCTCTCTCAGCGACTGCGCCAGTGTCCATCACGCAACCGTCAAGATCGCCCCCTGTAGTCATTCTGCTGTCCGCCCGGCCGCCCATCAACCGGGCAGCTTGAAGTGCGCCACCGAACGCCGCAGGTCGCTCGCCAGCTGGGCCAGGTAGCCGATCGAGTCGGCGGTCTGGCTGGCGCCCTGCGAGGTCTGCGAAGTGATCTCCTGGATCGCGTTCATCGATTGTGAAATGTCGGTAGCGGCGATCGACTGCTGCCGCGCGGCGGTGGAGATGTTCTGAATCAGCGCCGACAAGTCGTGCGAAACGCGCTCGATGTCACCCAGGGCGCTGCCGGCGTCTTCCGCCTTGCGCGCTCCCGCCACCACTTCGGCGGTGGTCTGCTCCATCGAATTCACCGCCTCGTTGGTATCCGACTGAATGGTCTGCACCAGCGTTTCGATACGCTTCGTCGCGCTGGCGGAGCGTTCCGCCAGGCGCTGCACTTCGTCCGCCACCACCGCGAAGCCGCGTCCGGCCTCGCCGGCCGAGGCGGCCTGGATGGCGGCGTTCAAGGCCAGGATATTGGTCTGCTCGGCGATGTCGTTGATCAGTTCCACGATCGAGCCGATTTCCTGCGAAGACTCGCCCAGCCGCTTGATGCGCTTGGAGGTTTCCTGGATCTGGTCGCGGATCGAGTCCATCCCGGAGATGGTTTCGCGCACCACTTCGGCGCCGCGCGAGGCGATCTGCACCGAGCGCTCCGCCACGTCGGCCGACTCGGCCGAGTCCTTCGACACGTTGTCCATCGAGCTGGCGATCTGGTTGATCGCGCTGGTCGCGGTGCTGATCCGCTGCGCCTGCTGCTCGGCGGCGTCGGCCAGGTGTCGCGCGGTGGTCTGGGTTTCCTGCGCGGACGAGGACACCTGCTCCGAGGTCTCGTTGATGGTCGCCACCAGGGTGCGCAGCTCGTCGATGGCGTAGTTCACCGAGTCGGCGATGGCGCCGGTGATGTCCTCGGTGACCGTGGTCTTGACGGTGAGGTCGCCTTCGGCCAGCGAACCCATCTCGTCCAGCAGGCGCATGATCGCCTCCTGGTTGCGCTGGTTGAGCTCGGTACTTTCACGGAAGCGGCGGCGCTGGTCGGTGATCTGCATGAAGGCGAACATCACCGCGAAGATCAGCGCCGCACCGGCGCCGAGCAGGCCCCACCACACGTTGGGGAACAACCGACGCAGCGGCAGCTTGCCGATCTGCTCGGACAATTCGTTGGCGCGCAGCAGCACGTCCTGCGAGTGCGCCGAGGCCTGGTTGCCGGCCTGCTTCACCGCGGCCAGGCTGCCGGCGGCCGATACCAGCTTGGCCACCGGATCGCTCACCTGCTGCCAGTTCTGCTGCATGCCGGTGAGGATCTTGCGCGCGTTGGCGTCGTTCATGGCCTTCACGCCGGAGTCGGCGTTGCCCTCGATCAGGCCGCCCAGCACGGTGCCGTAGAGCTGCGCGTCGCGGGCCAGGCCGTCCGCGGCGGACTGCGCGGTGTCGCCGCCCTGCAGGACCTCCTGCACGCGGCGCAGCATGCGGTCGGCCACCAGCATCTGGCGCGAGGAGCCGAGCATCTGGTCGGCGCTGCCGTTGCGCTGCTGCAGGATGTTGACCACCTGCTCCATGCTGGAATTGAGCAGCGGCATCTGCTTGGACAAGGTGTCGGCGCGCTGCGCCGAGTCCAGCACCACCCCTTTATTGGTGATGATCTTGCTGATGTCGCCGTCGAGCTGGGTCCAGGCCGCGTTGAGCGCGCTGACGGCGCGCCCGGTCGGGGTGGCGCCATTGTCGGCGTAGGCGCTCATCGAGCCGGCCGGGTCGCCTTTGTTCAGGTGCTGCACGGCCGAGTCGATGGTGTTGCGCGCCGCCTCCAGTTCCCTGAAGGCGTCGACGTTGCCGCCGGAGGCCTCCAGCGCGTAGTTGGCGGTCTGCTGCGACAGCACCTGGATCTGCGTGGTCAGCGCGCTCGCCTGACGGTCCTCGGCGTTCTTCACCGTCAACATGCCGAAGTCGAGAACCGCGAAGACGATCGCGACCACCAGCAGAATCACCAGTGTCGCGTAGCTCCGCTCCCTGCCGACGCCGCCTGTAGTACTCATGTTCACCTCACCCGTCTGCACCGCACCATTTACGATCCGCCGGCAGCGCACAGCACTGCCCTAGGCGTGGCACTCGTTCGTTGTCCCGGCCCCAATCGGCGCCGGCCTTAGTGTTTCCGAGCCCGCTCAGGCCGCGGCCTGGCGGAAATCCGGCGCACGCACCAACCTGGCCATGCTGAACAGCGCCAGGTCCTGCTCGCCGACGCGGTCGCTGGCGAAGCGCGCCAGGCGCGGATCGTCCTCGCGCCCGGCCTGGCGACGCTGTTCGGCGTCGACCACGCGCTGCCCAAGCACCTCGTCGACCAGCAGGGCGACGCTGCCGACGCCCTGGCGCACCACCAGCAGGCGGCTGCGCTCGCTGGACGGGGTACGCTCCCCAAACAAGAATCGTGCCAGATCGACCACCGGCACCAGGTTGCCGCGCACGTTGGCGATGCCGAGCAGCCAGGGCTGGGTGCCGGGCACCGGCGTCAGCGCCGGCACGGCCAGCAATTCGCTGATCTCGTCGATGCCGCTGACGAACAGACGGCTGCCGACCCGGTAGCCGATGCCGCGCCACAGGCCCGGCGCCTCCAGCTTCTCGGCCGAATCCGAGGCGTGCGCCAGCGACAGCCTTTCGTAGTGGGCGAGGATCTCGAACGGAGTGAGTACGGCGGTTGCTTGCATGGTCGCCTCAGGCCGCGTCGGGCAGCAGGTCGTGGATGCAGGCGAGCAGATCCTTCTCGGTCACCGGTTTGGTGATGAAGGCGCGCGCGCCCTGCCGCAGGCCCCACACGCGGTCGGTCTCCATCGATTTGGTGGTGATCATCACGATCGGCACGGCCGCCGTGACCGGGTCGCGGCTCAGCGTGCGGGTCGCCTGGAAGCCGTTGATGCCCGGCATGATCACGTCCATGATCACCAGGTCCGGCCGCTCGGCGCGCACCCGCTCGATGCCGTCTTCGGCATTGCTCACGGCCGCGACGCGATGCCCGGCCCGCTCGAGCAGCGTGGTGAACACGCGCACGTCGGTCGGTGAATCGTCGATGATCAGAATGTTCGCCACACCGTCCCCTCCGGACACTGCAGTCACAGGCGTCATACCGTGCCGACGTGACGGTGGATGGCGCCAAGCAGCTCGTCACGAGTGAAGGGCTTGGTCAGGTATTGCTCGGCTCCCACGATGCGTCCGCGCGCCTTGTCGAACAGGCCGTCCTTGGAGCTCAGCATGATGACCGGCGTGCTGCGGAACTGCGGGTTGTTCTTGATCAGCGCGCAGGTCTGATAGCCGTCCAGCCGAGGCATCATGATGTCGACGAAGATGATCGCCGGCCGCTGATCCGAAATCTTCGCCAGCGCCTCGAAGCCATCGACCGCTGTGAGCACCTCGCAACCTTCCTTTTTCAGCAAGGTCTCCGCCGTGCGGCGGATCGTCTTCGAGTCGTCGATCACCATGACCTTCAGACCGGTCAAGCCGTTTGCGCTTTCGTTCAAGTTCACTGCTCCCCCTGCGACCTCACCCCTGGCCATGATGCTGTGCAGCCCGTCCCTGTCCCGCGCCAGCCCGGCGATCATGCCAAACCCTCGTTGTACACCTGCTCTGTGTCAGGATGTAAGCGTTGCTGTTTACCGCCTGCGTGGCATCGCGTCAAGCAGCGCGCTGCTGCGCGAACGCCATGATGTGCGGCCATGCTCACCGAACCGTTTTATCCTTGCGGCGCACCGATCACCTCGGCGAACATCGCTACCCTTTCGCCCGGCCCGTCCTTCCCCTGGGACGCCGCCGCGGTCTGCCCTCTGGAGAATAACGATGGCCCTCTCGATCGCGGTGCTGATGGACCCCATCGGCGCCATCAAGGTCGCCAAGGACACCAGCTTCGCCATGCTGCTGGAGGCCCAGCGCCGCGGCCACGCGCTGTACTACCTGCAGCAGGGTGACCTGGCCGTGCGCGACGGCGTGCCGCGCGGCCGGCTGACCCCGCTGACCGTGCGCGACGACCCGGCCGACTGGTTCAGCCTGGGCGAGCCGGCCTGGGGCGACCTGCGCGAGTTGGACGTGGTGCTGATGCGCAAGGACCCGCCGGTCGACGCCGAGTTCGTCTACGACACCATGGTGCTGGAGCTGGCCCAGCGCGCCGGCGTGCTGGTAGTCAACGACCCGCGCTCGCTGCGCGACTGCAACGAAAAGTTGTTCGCCCTGCAATTCCCCCAGTGCATCGCGCCGACCCTGGTGGCGCGCGACGCCGCCAAGCTGCGCCGCTTCGTCGCCGAGCACGGCGAAGTGGTGCTGAAGCCGCTGGACGGCATGGGCGGGCGGGGCATCTTCCGGGTCAAGGCCGGCGACAGCAATCTCAACTCGATGCTGGAGACCCTGCTCGACCACGGCCGGTGCTTCACTATCGCGCAGAAGTACATCCCGCAGATCGTCGAGGGCGACAAGCGCATCCTGGTGGTCGACGGCGAAGCGGTGCCCTACGCGCTGGCACGCATCCCGCAGGGCGACGAATTCCGCGGCAACCTGGCCGCCGGCGGCCGCGGCGAGGGCGTGCCGCTGAGCCAGCGCGACCGCTGGATCGTCGAGCAGGTGGCGCCCGAGCTGCGCCGCCGCGGCCTGCTGTTCGTCGGCCTGGACGTGATCGGCGACTATCTGACCGAGATCAATGTCACTTCGCCCACCTGCGTACGCGAGCTGGACAAGCAGTTCGGGCTGAACATCGCCGGCCAGCTGTTCGACGTGATTGATCGCCTGGCGGCCGGAAAGCGAGCCGCGTGAGCCAGCCCGCCGTCCGTCCCGATGGGTCCGGCGCGCTCGGCGCCACCCTGCTGTTCTCGCTGCTGCTGCACGGGGTGCTGCTGCTCGGCATCACCTTCCATTTCGCCGCCGCCAAGCCGAGCTTGCCGACGCTGGACGTGACCCTGGTCGACGTGGCCAACCGCGAGGCACCGGACAAGGCCGACTTTCTGGCCCAAGCCAACAACCAGGGCGGCGGCGACAGCGACAAGGCGGCCCGCCCCTCGCAGATCGCCTCGGGCCTGCTGCCCACGCCCAGCGACGGCGTCGCGCCGCAGCCGCTGCAGGCCGGTGCGCCGAAACCGCAGGACGCCACCGACGAACGGCGCCTGACCACCAGCGGCAACAGCAGCTTCAGCGTCGCCAGCGACGATGCGCACCCGCAGCACGACGCCCAGCCGCTGCCCGAGTCGCCGCAGGACATCCAGCGCGACCAGGAAATGGCCCGGCTGGCTGCCGCGCTGAGCACCCAGAACCAGGCCTACGCCAAGCGCCCGCACAAGAAGTTCATCTCGGCCAACACCAAGGAATTCGCCTATGCCGCTTATATGCGCGGCATGGTCGACCGCATCGAACGGGTCGGCAACCTGAACTATCCGGAGATCGCCCGCCGCAAGGGCCTGCACGGCGACTTGCTGCTGACCGTCACCCTCGATCCGTCCGGTCGGGTGATCGACGTGGAAATCGTCAAGAGCTCGGGCTACCCGGAGCTGGACAACGCGGCCAAGCGCATCGTCGGCCTGGCCGCGCCGTTCCCGCCCTTGCCGGCCACCAAGGAGCGGGTCGACGAACTGCACATCACCCGTACCTGGGAGTTCCAGCCCGAGTACCTGCTGCACATGCGCTGAGCGGCGCGGCGGCGCGGCCAGCAAGATTCGCGGGCGGCGCATACAATGGCGGCATGAGCATTCTGAAGGCGCAGCCCCTCACCGGGCACTTCCTGATCGCCATGCCCAGCGTGGCCGAACCGCCGCTGTGCCGCGGCGTCGCCTTCCTGTGCCAGCACGACGAGGACGGCGCGGTGGGCCTGCTGGTGAACCAGCTCTCGGAATACCGCCTGGGCGACGTGCTGGCGCAGATGAAGCTGAGCTGCGACAACCCCGAGCTGGCCGACGCCCCGGTGCTGATCGGCGGTCCGGTGCAGCAGGAGCGCGGCTTCGTGCTGCACCGAGAACCGGGCCACTGGGAATCCAGCTACCGCATCAATGCCGACTGGTCGGTCACCACCTCGCGCGACATCCTGGTCGCCATGGCCGCCGGCGAAGGGCCGCACCAGGCCCTGATGGCCCTGGGCTATGTCGGCTGGAGCGCCGGCCAGCTCGAGCGCGAGCTGATGGATAACGCCTGGCTGACCGTCGAGGCCAGCGAACGGGTGATGTTCCACACTCCGCTGGAAGAACGCTGGAGCGCGGCGGCCGGCCTGGTCGGCGTGGATCCGCTGCAGTTGCCCGACTACGCGGGGCATGCGTGAGCGGGCAGGCGCCTGCCTTCCGGCCCGCGCCATCCGTGCGCCCGGCATGAGCTGCGTGCTCGGTTTCGATTACGGCACCCGGCTGATCGGCGTGGCCGTCGGCAATCGCTATACCGGCCAGGCGCGCGCGATCGACACCGTGCCGGTGCGCGAAGGCGCGCCGGACTGGCGACAGCTGGATCGCCTGCGCGACGAGTGGCGGCCGGAAGCTCTGGTAGTCGGCCTGCCGCTGACCCTGGACGGCCTCGAACAGCCGGCCAGCGCCGGCGCGCGTCGCTTCGCCGCCGCCTTGCACGAGCGCTACGAGCTGCCGGTGGCGCTGAGCGACGAGCGCCACAGCTCGCGCGAAGCCGCCCGACGCTTCGCCTCGGCGCGCGCCGCCGGGCTGAAGCGCCGGCGGGACGCCGCCCAGATCGACGCCGAGGCGGCCGCCGTGATCCTGGAACGCTGGCTGGCCGATGCCCCGCCTGCCGCTGCCCCCTCCCCTTCCACGTCTTCTTGACCGGCCCCGCCATGAGCCTTCGCCTGCGCCACCTCACCACCCTCGAACACCTGCCGCGCGAAAGCATCGAGCGCCTGCTCGACCGCGCCGTGATGCTGCGCGACGCCTGCGCGCACGGCACCCGCAAGCTGGACCAGCTGGCCGGGCGCACCGTGCTCAACTTGTTCTTCGAGCCGTCCACCCGCACCCGCACCTCGTTCGAGCTGGCCGCGCGCCGGCTGGGTGCCGACGTGATCAATTTCGACATCGGGCTGTCCTCGACCAGCAAGGGCGAGGAACTGTTCGACACCCTGCACACGCTCGAGGCCATGCACCTGGACGCGATCGTGGTGCGGCACAAGCAGTCCGGCACCCCGGAAGAACTGGTGCGCCACGCCATGAGCGGGGTCTCGGTGATCAACGCCGGCGACGGCAACCGGGCCCACCCTACCCAGGGCCTGCTCGACGTGCTGACCATCCGCCAGCACCGACCCGACTTCAGCAAGCTGGTGGTGACCATCTGCGGCGACGTGGAGCATTCGCGGGTGGCCCGCTCCGACGTGCATGCACTGACCGCACTGGGGGCCAAGGAAATCCGCCTGTGCGGCCCGGCCAGCCTGATGCCGGCCGCGGGCGAGCTGCCGCAATGCCAGCGCTTCGAGGATTTCGACCAGGCCATCGCCGGCGCCGACGCGGTCATCATGCTGCGCCTGCAGAAAGAGCGCATGAGCGACACCGAACTGCCCGACGAGACGGCCTATTTCCGCCATTTCGGGCTGGACAAGCGCCGCCTGGCGATGGCCGCCAAGGGCTGCCTGGTGATGCATCCCGGCCCGCTCAACCGCGGCATCGAGATCGCCTCCGAGGTGGCCGACGGCGCCCAGTCGCGCATCCTGGAGCAGGTCGGCAACGGGGTCTTCGTGCGCATGGCCGTGCTCAGCGAGATGCTGGCCCGCTGAGTCGCCGCCGTCGCGGATCGGGCGCTGCCGACAGTCGGGACCGGCGGCCGATACACGTCGGCGCAAAGCAGGCATAATAATCAACGCATAACACCAATTGGGGATTACCATGCGATTGACAACGCGAACTCTCGCGCTGGCTATAGGCGGCTTGCTGCTGGTCGGCTGCGGACACAAGGACAAGGATGCACCCCTGGCTTTCGTGCCGGCCGACACGCCATACGTCGTGGCCAACCTGGACGTGCTCGACGACGATACCCGCAAGGCGATGCTGGCCCAGGCCAACGCGCAGTTGCCGGCCCAGCTGGCGCAGATCAACAGCAGCGCCGATGAACTGGCCGCCAAGGATCCCGATACCGCGCGCCTGATGCATGCCTTCACCGCCGAGCTGAACGGCAAGACCCTCGAGGCCTTCGCGCAGAACGCCGGCTTCGACCTCAAGGGCCATTCCGCCTTCTACGGCGTGGGCCTGGCCCCGGTGCTGCGCCTCGAGCTGAGCGACCCGGCCGCGTTCGAGAGCTTCATCGCACGACTGGAAACCGCCTACGGCAAGAAGTTCGACGTGGCCAAGGTCGGCGACCAGAGCTATCGCAAGCACGTCTCCGCCGAAACCGGCACCGAAGTGGTGATCGCCACCGTCGGCAAGCAGGCCGTCGCCGCGGTGCTGCCGTCCGACGCCGCCGAGCCGCTGCTGCGCCAGGCGCTCGGCCTCGACCGTCCCTCCAGCAGCCTGCTCGACGACGGCAGCCTGGAACAGCTGGCGAAGGACAAGGGCTATCAGCCCTGGGCCGTCGGCAAGTTCGACTTCACCCGCGCGCTGCCGCTGGCCGCCAGCGGCAAGGATCCGCTGTTCGGCGCCCTGCTCAAGGCACATGCCCAGAGCGAGTCGAGCAAGACCGGCGAGCCGGTGGCCAACCAGCTGCAGATCCCCGCCAGCTGCACCGACGACGCCAACCGCGTCGCCGCGCGCGTGCCGCAGATCACCTTCGGCTACACCAAGCTCGACGCGACCCATCAGGACATGCGCTGGGACGTGAAGGTGGCCGACGACATCAGCAAGGCCTTCTCCGGCCTCAAGGTCGAGCTGCCCGGCCTGGGCGGCGACAGCAGTGCGCCGTTCGACCTCAGCCTGGCGGTGCCGATGGCCAGCGTGCGCACTTTCTGGAGCGCGCAGGCCGACGCGGTGACGGCCAAGCCGTTCACCTGCCCGGCGATGACCAACCTCAACGAGAGCTTCACCCAACTCGGCTCGGCCATGCAGAAGGCCGCCGTGCCGCCGGTGGGCGATCTGCTCGGCCTGCGCATCGCGCTGGACAGCTTCGACGTCGATCCCAACGGCGGCATGCCGAAGTTCGCCGGTCGCGTCGTGGTCGGCACCAACAATCCGGCCGGCCTGCTGGCCATGGGCCAGATGGCCCTGCCCGCGCTCGCCCAGGTCAAGCTGAGCAACGACGGCAAGCCGGTGGCCCTGCCTGCCGATGCGACCGCGGCGCTGGGTCAGCCGATGTGGGCGGCGATGGGCGACAAGGCCCTGGCAGTGGCGATCGGCGCCGGCGAAGACGCCAAGCTGACCGACACCGTGAAGGCTCCCGTCGGCGATGCCGGCCGCATGCTGCGTGCTTACCTCAGCGGCGACATGTACGGCGCCTGGATCAAGTTCATGCAGCAGAAGACCGACAGCATGGCTGCGCTGAGCAGCTCGGTGGACCACGACCCGGCGACCGATCCGAACGGCTCCGACGACGCCAAGAACGCCGCGGCCCGCTCCAAGGCCCAGCTCGATGCGATGGCTGCCCAGGCGGCGCGCATCAAGGGCATCAGCGGCGAAATGCACGTGGACGACAGCGGCATCGTGATCACCACGCAGACCGAGCTGAAGTAATTCAGCCATTCTCTCTGCGGAGACTCGAAGGGGCGCCTCGGCGCCCCTTCTTTTTGGCCTTGCGCAGCACGCCGACGCACGTGCGTCATGCCAACTCGGGCGTGTATCGCAACGCCTAGCCAACATCGCCGCCACATGGATTTCGCATTGCCCAGTCGCGCCTGAATGCCGGGCCGCGCAAGGCCCCAGCGGCAACCCTGCGTTCACGCACAGCCTGTTGTCATGACACCACGGATGCCGAGCAGGCACCGTCTGTCTTGAGACACGTAGACAGCCTTCGCCTTCCAGGAGAAAGCCATGAGCAACATTTCGACCTTCCGCAAGTCCCTGATCGTCGCCGGCATGATGGCGGCGTGCGCGGCCGTGCCGTTTTCGCAGGCCATGGCGCAAGACAGCATGTCGCCCAGCCAGGCAACCCCGACCAGTCAGGCGAGCGACAATCAGACCGTTCCCGGCAAGGTGGACGACGCCTGGATCACCACCAAGGTGAAGTCCGAACTGGCCGCCGCCAAGAACATCAAGTCGACCGACATCTCGGTGACCACCAATGACGGCGTGGTGACCCTGACCGGCACTGTGACCGGCGCCAAGCAGAAGACCCATGCCGAGCACGTCGCCAAGAAGGTCAAGGGCGTGAAGAGCGTGGACGCCAGCGGCCTCACGGTCAGCGCAGCCAGCTCGACCAGCGGCAGCGGCAGCTGAGCCCCGGCCGACTTCCAACTCTGCAAACGAAGAAGGAGCCCTCGGGCTCCTTCTTTTTTGCCAGCACGAACGACCGCCTGGTCAGCGATGCAGCAGGCCGCCGAAGTTCTTGGTCTCGCTGGTTTCCTCCAGCTCGACCCCGTCCAGGCCCTGCGACAAGGTGTGCGCGTCGCCGCCCTGGGCCAGCTTGATGCGCAGGCGCACCTCGTTGGAGCTGTCGGCGTGGCGGAGCGCGTCCTCGTAGCTGATCTCGCCGGCGTGATACAGCTCGACCAGGCTCTGGTCGAAGGTGCGCATGCCGAGATTGGTGGACTCCTTCATCAACTCCTTCAGCTTGTGCACCTCGCCCTGGCGGATGTAGTCCTGCGCCAGCGGCGTGCCCAGCAGGATCTCCACCGCCACGCGGCGCGCCTTGCCGTCCGGCGTGGGAATCAGCTGCTGCGCCACCACACCCTTGAGGTTCAGCGACAAGTCCATGAACAGCTGGGCGCGGCGATCCTCCGGGAAGAAGTGCAGGATGCGGTCCATCGCCTGGTTGGCGTTGTTGGCGTGCAGGGTGCACAGGCAGAGGTGGCCGGTTTCGGCGAAGTTGATCGCGTACTCCATCGTCTCGCGCGTGCGCACCTCGCCGATCATGATTACGTCCGGCGCCTGGCGCAGGGTGTTCTTCAGCGCGTTTTCCCAACTGTCGGTGTCAATGCCCAGTTCGCGCTGGGTGATGATGCAGCCCTCGTGCCGGTGCACGTATTCGATCGGGTCCTCGATGGTGATGATGTGGCCGGTCGAATTCTGGTTGCGGTAGCCGACCAGCGCGGCCAGCGAGGTCGATTTGCCGGTGCCGGTGCCGCCGACGAAGATGATGATGCCGCGCTTCGTCATCGCCAGCTGCTTGAGGATCGGCGGCAGGCTGAGCTCCTCGAAGGTGGGAATCTTCGATTCGATCCGGCGCAGCACCATGCCCACGCAGTTGCGCTGGTAGAAGCACGACACGCGGAAGCGTCCCACGCCCTGCGCCGAGATCGCGAACTGGCATTCGTGGGTCTTTTCGAACTCCTCGCGCTGCGAGGGCGTCATCACGTTGAGCACCATGTCGCGCGACTGCTGCTGGCTCAGCGGGCTCTGCGTGATTGGCACCACGCGCCCCTGCACCTTCATCGAGGGCGCCACCCCGGCCGTGATGAACAGGTCGGAGGCCTTCTTGTGCACCATCAGTTTGAGGAACGAGGTGAAATCGAAATCACTCATGGCACGACCTCTTTCGTTGGGCGCCCGAGCGCCTGCTCAGTGAAGCTGCAAGACCGCCGGTGCGCCAATCATTCCCACAACCACGATGGCCGGGGGAATGCACATCATCCACCAGGCTTCGCGTCGATGCCGGCTGTTTTCATGCCGGCCGGCGCGTCGCCCGGCCTTACTTGAAGAGTTCCTTGTTCTTCGCATAGCCGATGGCCTGCTGGCGCGTCACCAGGCCTCGCTTGACCAGGTCCAGCAGGTTCTGGTCAAGCGTCTGCATGCCGTACTGCTGGCCGGTCTGGATGGACGAATACATCTGCGCCACCTTGTCCTCGCGGATCAGGTTGCGGATGGCCGGAATGCCGACCATGATCTCGTGCGCGGCCATGCGCCCGCCGCCGACCTTCTTCATCAGCGACTGCGAAATCACCGCGCGCAGCGATTCGGACAGCATCGAGCGCACCATCGGCTTCTCGCCGGCCGGGAACACGTCGATGATACGGTCGATGGTCTTGGCCGCCGAGCTGGTATGCAGGGTGGCGAACACCAGGTGTCCGGTTTCCGCCGCAGTCAGCGCCAGCCGGATGGTTTCCAGGTCGCGCAGCTCGCCGACCAGGATGAAGTCCGGGTCCTCGCGCAGGGCCGAACGCAGCGCCTCGTTGAAGCCGTGGGTGTCGCGATGCACCTCGCGCTGGTTGACCAGGCACTTCTGCGAGGTATGCACGAATTCGATCGGGTCCTCCACGCTGAGGATGTGCCCGTATTCGTTCTTGTTGATGTGGTCGACCATCGCCGCCAGCGTGGTCGACTTGCCCGAACCGGTCGGGCCTGTGACCAGGATCAGCCCCTGCGGCTGCTCGATCAGCTCGCGGAAGATGCGCGGACAGCCGAGGTCGTCCAGGGTCAGCACTTCGGAAGGAATGGTGCGGAATACCGCGCCGGCGCCGCGGTTCTGGTTGAACGCGTTGACGCGGAAACGCGCCAGACCGGGGATCTCGAAGGAGAAGTCGGTCTCCAGGAATTCCTCGAAGTCGCGCCGCTGCTTGTCCGACATGATGTCGTAGATCAGCGAATGGACCTGCTTGTGCTCCAGCGCCGGCATGTTGATGCGGCGCACGTCGCCGTCCACGCGGATCATCGGCGGCAGCCCGGCGGACAGGTGCAAGTCCGAGGCCTTGTTCTTCACCGAGAAGGCAAGCAGTTCGGCGATATCCATCTGGCGTCCCCCTTAAACCGATCGTCTGGCAACATGGCGCGGCCCCCGGAGCATCGCGACAAACGCAGATCCAGGCAAGCCGCCGACGCCGCCTGAGCCCCGAGCATCTCAACCCCCATGAAGCGCGCCGATACTACCCGCCGCACGCCCCGCCCGGCCAGTCTTTCATGGAAGGCGTGCGCAAAGTACCGACCCGGTTGGCAATCCGCCCGCACCGGGCCGACGCTGGGCGGGCCAGGCTTGCCCGCCGCGGGCGCTCCGGTAAGGTAGGCGGCCCGAGGCCTCGCAGGACCCCTTCCATGACACGACTTGCCTTCGTCGGCGGCGGCAACATGGCGCGCAGCCTGATCGGCGGGCTGCTCAAGACCGGCGTGGCGGCCGCCGCCATCCGCGTGGCCGAACCCGGCGCCGAAGCGCGCGAGGCGCTGGGCCGCGATTTCGGCGTCGCCTGCTATGCCGAAAACCGCCTGGCGGTGGCCGAGGCCGAGATCGTGGTGCTGGCGGTGAAGCCGCAGATCATGCCGGCGCTCCAGGCCGAGCTGCGCGAACCGCTGCAGCGCAGCCGCCCGCTGTTGATCTCGATCGCCGCCGGCGTGCGCATCGACCAGTTGGAGCGCTGGTTCGGCCATACCTTGCCGGTCGTGCGCTGCATGCCGAATACCCCGGCCCTGATCGGCGCCGGCGCCACCGGCCTGTGCGCGAACGGACGGGTCGGCCCCGCCCAGCGCGCGCAGGCGCAGCACGTGCTCGACGCCACCGGCCTCACCCGCTGGATCGAGGACGAAGCGCAGATGGACACGGTCACCGCCCTGTCCGGCTCGGGTCCGGCCTATTTCTTCGCCCTCGTCGAGGCGCTCGAAGCCGCTGCGGTGGCCCAGGGCCTGCCGCGCGACACGGCGCGCGCGCTGGCCGCGCAGACCTGCTTGGGCGCCGGGCGCATGCTGGCGGAGAGCGGCGAGGATCCGGCCGAGCTGCGCCGGCGGGTGACCTCGCCCAACGGCACCACCCAGGCCGCGCTGGAAAGCTTCCGCGACGACGGGCTGGCCGGGCTGGTCGCACGCGCCGTCGCCGCAGCCACGCGTCGTGGCGCGGAACTGGCCGAGCAACTGGATCGCGCCGCGCCGGACGCGGCGCCGGGATCGCACTAGGACCCGCGCTCTTCCAGGGGTGCCGTTGGTTGATTGGCGAAGCGGCGCCCCTGGCCTACTCTTGCCAGGCTTTTCCCTAGTCCGGCGGGACCCGCGTGCTCAGCATCCTCTACTTCCTGATCCAGATCGTGTTCGGCATGCTGGGCATGCTGTTCGTGCTGCGCCTGCTGGCCGAGGCCAGCCGCGCGGACTTCAGCAATCCGCTCTGCCAGCTCATCTATCGCCTGAGCAATCCGGTGCTGGCGCCGATCCGGCGGGTGCTGCCGAACTGGCGCCGCATCAACCTGGCCGCCCTGCTGGTGGCCTGGCTGCTCATGCTGATCGAGCGCGTGCTGCTGTCGACCCTGTCCGGACCGTTCCCCGGCTTCCTGTCGCTGGCGGTGCTGTCGCTGGCCGATCTGCTCGACTTCGTGCTGGTGTTCTATCTGGTGGTGATCTTCGTCTGGAGCCTGCTCAGCCTGTTCCAGACCGACCGGCGCCACCCGCTGCTGCGGCTGATCGGCAACCTCGCCGAACCGCCGCTGCGCCCTCTGCGCGGCCGCGTGGTCGCGGGCGGCCTGGACTTCTCGCCGTGGCTGGCGATGGTGGTTCTGGAGCTGCTGCGCCTCCTGCTGGTCAACCCGCTGCTCAGCCTGGGCTCCAGGCTTGCCCTCGGCGGCTGAGTGCCGCTGTCCCGCCACCGCCATGCCTCGATGCCGGCCTTCGCAGCCGGCCTACCACCCATCCGCATGCACGTTCTTTCAAGGAAGGTACTGCCATGAAAACTCCGCTTCGCCTGTGCCTGCTCGCCGCCGGCATCCTCGCCGCCGGCTGCGACCGCACGCCGCCGGCCACCAGCTCGGCCACCCCGCCTGACCAGGGCCGGCCGGCCGCCGCGGCATCGACGCAGAAGCCCGACGTGGTCGCGGCGAACATCGACGCTTCGGTGAATCCCGGCGACGACTTCTTCGACTACGCCAACGGCAGCTGGCTGAAGAGCCACCAGATCCCCGCCAGCGAGGCGAGCTGGGGCATCGGGCAAGTCGTGCAGGAAGACCTCTACACCCGCCTGCGCTCGATCAACGAGCAGGCCGCGGCGCAAGCTCAGGCCGCCAAGGGCAGCGACGAGCAGAAGATCGGCGACTTCTGGACCGTGGCGATGGACGAGGGTCTGGCCGACCGCCTCGGGCCGGCTCCGCTGAAGGACGAGCTGACCCGGATCGACGCGATCACCGACATCCAGGGCGCGCTGGACGAGAGCTTCGCCCTGCACCGACTCGGCCTGGACTCGCTGTTCGGCTTCGCCGTGGCCCAGGACGAAAAGCAGAGCGACGCGATGGCGGTGCATCTGTACCAGGGCGGGCTCGGCCTGCCGGACCGCGACTACTATTTCAATACCGAAGCCGGCGTGGCCAAGGCGCGCACGGCCTATGTCGAGCACCTGCGGCGCATGTTCAAGCTGCTCGGCTCCGACGACGCGGCGGCGGCCAAGAGCGCCGACCAGGTGATGGCGTTCGAGACCGCGCTGGCCAAGAACTCGCGCAAGCTGGAAGACCTGCGCGATCCGCAGAAGAACTACAACAAGATGACGCCGGCCGAGCTGACCCGCCGCTACACCCCGGCGATCGCCTGGGGCCCGCGCCTCGGCGCCTGGAAGCTCGATGCCGCCTCGGTGATCGTCGGGCAGCCGGAATTCTTCGGCAACCTGCAGGACCTGCTCAAGCAGACGCCGGTGCCGGTGCTGCGCGACTACCTGCGCGTGCATCTGGCCGATGCCTACGCGCCCTGCCTGGGCAAGGACTTCTACGCCGCCTTCTTCGACTTCTACGGCCATGAGCTGTCCGGCCAGGAACAGCCGCGGCCCCGCTGGAAGCGCGTGCTGAACGCCGAAGGCGGCCCGCTGTCCATGATCCTGGGGCGCATTTTCGTCAAGGCGTATTTCCCCGAGCAGACCAAGCAGCGCTACAACACCCTGGTCGACGCCATCCGCACCGCCTACGGCGAGCGCATCGACCGGCTGGACTGGATGAGCGACGCGACCAAGGCCAAGGCCCACGAGAAGCTGGCCGCGGTGACCCAGAAGGTCGGCTACCCGGACCACTGGAAGGACTATTCCACCCTGGACATCGGCCGCGATTCGTTCGCGCAGAACGCGATGGCGGTGCAGCGTTGGGAGTTCGACGACATGCTGTCGAAATTCGGCAAGCCGGTCGACCGCAGCGAGTGGGACATGAGCCCGCAGACCTACAACGCCTACTACAACCCCTCGAACAACGAGATCGTGCTGCCTGCCGCGCAGTTCACCATCCCCGGCTTCGCCGACGGCGACATCGACGACGCCGTGGTCTACGGCTATGCCGCCGCCTCCACCATCGGCCACGAGTTGACCCACGGCTTCGACGACCAGGGCCGCCAGTTCGACGCCAAGGGCAACCTCGCCAACTGGTGGACCAAGGACGACGCGGACAAATTCCAGCAACGCGCCGCGGTGATGGTGAAGCAGTTCAACGCCTATGAGCCGCTGCCCGGCCTGCACATCAACGGCCAGGCCAGCCTGGGCGAGAACATCGCGGACTTCGGCGGCCTGCTGATCGGCCTCGACGCCTTCAAGAAGACCGAACAATACAAGAAGGGCGAGAAGATCGCCGGCTTCACTCCGCTGCAGCGCTTCTTCCTGGGCTATGCGCTGTCCTGGCTGTACGAGGAACACGAAGCGGCGCTGCGCCGCGGCCTGCTCAGCGACGTGCATGCGCCGGCTAAGTGGCGCGTCAACGGGCCGCTGTCGAACATGCCCGACTTCTACGAAGCCTTCGGCGTGAAGCCGGGCCAGAAGATGTGGCGCGACGAAGCGGACCGCGTGCGGATCTGGTGATAATCATCGCGCCGGTCCGGCCATGACCGGGCCGGCGCGACGATCTATCGCTGACCCAGTGCGGGCGGGTCGATCGCCTGCCGGTTTCCACAAGTGGGCGCGCCCGTGCGCCCGCTATCGGGAAAGGCCATCTGCTCCGGACCCGCGCGCGCGGAGCGCTCCGACACTGCTACGCGATGCGCTGCGATGCCCGAGCCTGAGCGCAGCGAAACCGCCTCGACCATGCCTTGCCGGCGATAGTCTCAGCGCCGGGCCCACTGCGCGATGATGCGGTGCAGTTCGTCCAGGCCGTCGAACAGCGCGGCCGGCCCCGGCTGCAGGATGATCGGCGACTTGATCTCGTAGAGGTCGCCGCTTTGCACCGCCGGAATCGCCGACCAGCCCGGCCGCGCCTTGACCCGCTCGGGGCGGAAGCGCTTGCCGCACCAGGAACCCAGGATGATGTCCGGTGCGCGCCGCACTACCTCGTCGCCGTCGGCCACGATGCGCTGGCGCGCCAGCGGTTCGCGCGCCAGTTCGGGAAATGCATCGTCGCCACCGGCGATGCCGATCAGCTCGGCGACCCAGCGGATGCCGCTGATGATCGGCTCGTCCCATTCCTCGAAATACACCTTGGGCCGCCGCGGCAGTGACGCGGCGGCATCGCGCACCGCAGCGAGATGCTGCTCCGCCCGCTGCGCATAGGCCTCGGCGGCGGCCGTCGCGCCGACCATCGCGCCGAGGCGGCGGATATAGGCGAGGATGCCGTCCACGCTGCGGTGGTTGCTGATCCACACTTCCACGCCGGCCTTGATCAGTTCGCGCGCGATGTCGGCCTGGATGTCGGAGAAGCCGATCGCCAGGTCCGGTTCGAGCCGCAGGATCTCGCCGATCTTGGCGCTGGTGAAGGCCGAGACCTTGGGCTTCTCCTTGCGCGCCTGCGGCGGCCTGACGGTAAAGCCCGAGATGCCGACGATGCGCTGCTGCTCGCCCAGCGCGTAGAGCACCTCGGTGGGCTCCTCGGTGAGGCACACGATGCGCTGCGGAAAGCCGTCGGCCATGCCCGTGCGCTCAGCAGCCGACGACGGTCGTCAGCACTTCGCGCTGGTGCGGCCGCGTGCGGTGTTCCCACAAGTAGATGCCCTGCCAGGTGCCGAGCAGCAGCCGGCCGTCGCCGAGCGGTATGTTCACGCTGACTCCGGCCAGCACGCTGCGCACGTGCCCCGGCATGTCGTCCGGCCCTTCCGCGTCGTGATGGAACAGCGCGTCGCCGTCCGGCACCGCCCGGGCGAACCAGCGCTCCAGGTCGCCGCGCACGTCCGGGTCGGCGTTCTCGCTGATCAGCAGCGAGCAGCTGGTATGCCGGGTAAATACGTTGACCAGGCCGCTGCGCAAGCCGCTGCCGCGCACCGCCGTGGCCACCCGCTCGCTGATGTCGATGAAGCCGCGGCCCGGGGTGGCCACCGTGAAGCCATCCCGGACCACCGTCGCGTTCACGGGTAGAGCAACCGGCTGGTCCAGGTCTGGCCGTGGCGGCTCCAGCGCACCCGCTCGTGCAGCCGGTATTGCGCGCCGTACCAGAATTCGACCATGTCCGGCTCCACCACATAGCCGCCCCAGTGCGGCGGACGCGGCACGTCCTGGCCCTCGAACTCGTGTTCGTAGCGGGCCACCCGCTGCTCGAAGGTGTCGCGATCCGGCAGGGTCTGCGACTGCAGCGAGGCCCAGGCGCCGATCTGGCTGGGCCGCGGCCGGGTGGCGAAATAGGCGTCCGACTCCTCCGGCAGCAGCTTGCGGGCGACGCCCTCGGCACGCACCTGCACGCCGTCGCGCAGCTGCTTCCAGTGGAAGCACAGGGCTACCTGCGCATGCGCCTCCAACTGGCCGCCCTTGTCGCTCTGATAGTTGCTGTGGAAACGAAAGCCGCGCTCGTCCGCCCCCTTGAGCAGGACGATGCGCGAACTCACCCGGCCGTTGGCGTCGGCGGTGGCCAGGTTCATCGCGGTCGGCTCGCGCTCGCCGCTGGCCTTGGCCTCCTCCAGCAGTCGCAAGAAAGTATCCAGGATGTCTTGGTTCAACATGGGTCTTGAATCACAGGCGGCGCGCGTCATCATGTCGCGCATGAGAGAGGATGCTAGCACGCAGAATCAGGCCCTGGCCGGCCACCTGCTCGACCACTACGCGGGGCGCATCGCGCGCGCCAGGCGGCCCTACATCCTGGGGCTTTCCGGCCTGCAGGGCAGCGGCAAGAGCAGCCTGGCCCGGGTGATGAAGACCGAGGCCGAGGCCCGCGGCTGGCCGACGGAAGTGCTTGCGCTGGACGATTTCTACTATTCGCGCAGCGATCGCGAGGCGCTGGCGCTGCAGGTGCATCCGCTGCTGCGCACGCGCGGCGTGCCCGGCACCCACGAAATCGAGCTGCTGCTGTCGGTGCTGGCCGCGCTGCCGCATGCCTCGGACAAGCTGCCGGTGTCCTGGCCGCGCTTCGACAAGGGCCGCGACACGCGCACGCCGCCCTCGCGCTGGCCCAAGGTGGTGCGCCCGCCGAAGCTGGTGATCGTGGAAGGCTGGGCGCTGGGCATTCGCCCGCAGCGCGAGGCGGACCTGCAGACACCGGTGAACGCGCTGGAGCGCGACGAAGACCCCGAAGGCAGCTGGCGCCACTGGGTCAACAAGCAGCTGCGCGGCTACCAGCCGCTATGGCGCAAATTCGATGCCTTGATCGAGCTGCAGGCGCCCGGTTGGGACGTGGTGCGCCAATGGCGCAGCGAGCAGGAGGAAGATCTGCTGGCGAAGCACGCGCCGCTGGCCATGGACGCGACTGCCATGCAGCGCTTCCTGGCGCATTTCGAGCGGCTGAGCCGGCATGCCCTGGCGACCCTGCCCGAACTGGCCGACAGCTGCGTCGAATACGACGAGCAGCGCCACGTGGTCGCACTCAGCCACAACTGACGGCCGGCCTCGCGGTCGGCTCACCCATCTGAGGTGCGGGACCGCGGGCTGCGCAGGCAAGCCGGCCTGTGCAAGCAGCGCAGGGCTGCATGATCGAAGACGAGGCAGCATGCCGTGCCGAATCGATACTTGCGCGCAGCCGTCATCGCACGGTCATGCACCGATCCATGGGCTTCCTCGGCCGGCACGCCCGGCAGTCCGGGCGCGCTTCGTCCCTGCGAACGCCGCGGACCAGCCGCCGCAGCGCTGGGCTCAGCCCTGCGGCTGCACCTGCACGGCGGTGCCGTAGGCCAGCACCTCGGTGACGCCCTCGGCCACCTCGTTGGCGTCGTAGCGCATGCCCAGCACGGCGTTGGCGCCCATTGCGGCCGCATGCTGCAGCATCAGCTCGAAGGCTTCGCCGCGCGCCTTCTCGCACAGCTCGGTGTAGATCGTGATGTTGCCGCCCACCAGGGTCTGCAAGGCGGCGCCGATATTGCCGACGACGCTGCGCGAGCGCACCGTGAGGCCGCGCACGATGCCCAGCGGGCGGACCACCCGGTAACCGGGAATTTCGTTGCAGGTGCTGACCAGATGCTGCTGAACGGTGGCTGCCATGAACGTGCTCTCCGAGACATGAAACGATGCGGCGGCGCACCGCCGCGGATGCACGCATGCTGTGGCCGTCCGCACCGGCTTGCAAGCGACGCGAGATGCGCGCGGCGGAAGCGTCGCGGGCTTCCCTGCTAGCATTCGCCTATGAATCCGTCGCGCAATCTGTTCATCGTCGGTCCGACCGGAGCCGGCAAGACCTCGATCGGCCGCCGCCTCGCCGAGCACTACGGCCTGGCCTTCGTCGACCTCGATCAGGCGATCGAGCAGCAGACCGGCGCCAGTGTCAGCACGGTGTTCGAGCTGGAGGGCGAGGCCGGCTTCCGCCAGCGCGAATGCGCCCTGCTGGACCGGCACAGCCGCGACGAAGACGTGCTGCTGGCGACCGGCGCCGGCGCCGTGCTGGACCCGGACAATCGCCGAAGCCTGGCCGAGCGCGGCTACGTGGTCTGGCTGCAGGCCAGCATCGAGCAGCAGCTCGAGCGCCTGGCCCGCGATCAGCGCCGCCCGCTGCTGGCCGGCGAAGATCGCCGCGCCCGCCTGGAATCGATGTACGCCATCCGCACCCCGCTCTATCAGGACCTGGCCGACCTGGCCGTGCCCGGCCTGCACGAAGGCGTGATCGCCGCCGGCGAGCGCTGCATCGAACTGCTCGATCGCCACTGGCGGCGCCACGCCGCGAACCAGGAGTCCGCCGCATGAGCCCGGCGCAGCTGCAGACCATCGAAGTAGCGATCGGCGAGCGCGCCTATCCGGTATGGATCGGCCGCGGCCTGCTCGCCGACCACGCACGCTGGCGTGCGCGCCTGCGCGGCCGGCACGCGCTGGTGATCAGCAACACCACGGTGGCGCCGCTGTATTTATCGCAGCTAGGCGTCGGCCTCGACGGCCTGCGCTGGTCCTCGTTCCTGCTCGATGACGGTGAAGCGCACAAGAGCTTCGCCAACGTAGAGCGCGCGCTGCAGGCGCTGGCCGAGCTGGGCGCCACCCGCGACGCCTGCGTGGTGGCGTTGGGCGGCGGTGTGGTCGGCGACCTGGCCGGCTTCACCGCGGCCTGCTGGATGCGCGGCATCGACTTCGTGCAGATGCCCACCACCTTGCTGGCGATGGTCGATTCCTCGGTCGGCGGCAAGACCGGAGTGAACCTTCCGGCCGGCAAGAACCTGGTCGGCGCCTTTCACCAGCCACGCGCGGTGGCGGCCGACATCGACACGCTGGACAGCCTGCCCGCGCGCGAATACCGCGCCGGGCTGGCCGAAGTGGTGAAGGGCGCGGCGATCGGCGACCCCGCGTTCTTCGCCTGGCTGGAGCAGCACGCCGACGCCCTGCTCGCGCGCGATGACGCGCCGCTGATCGAGGCGATCGCGCGCAAGGTGCGCTACAAGGCCGGCGTGGTCGCCCGCGACGAGACCGAACGGGGCGAGCGCGCCCTGCTCAATCTCGGCCACACCTTCGGCCATGCGCTGGAAACCGCCGGCAACTACACCGCCCTGCTGCACGGCGAAGGCGTGGCCATCGGCATGCTGCTGGCCGCGCAGTTGTCCGAGCGGCTCGGCATGAGCGGGGCCGGCGACAGCGAGCGTCTGCGCCGGCTGCTGGAACGACTCGGCCTGCCCACCGCCGTGCCCGCCGGCATGGACCCGCAACGCCTGCTGGAACTGATGCGGCTGGACAAGAAGAACACCGCAGGCAGCCTGCGCCTGATCCTGTGGCGCGGCATCGGTCGCGCCGAGATCGTCGCCGGGGTGGCCGAAACGGATGTGCTGGCCGTGCTGCGCGCCGCCGTCGGCTGATCGTCGGCCGCCACTGCCGCCCGCGATCGGGCCAGCCCGGTCGCGATCGCCCATGGCTTTTGCCCGACCGGCGCCGAAGCTGACGTGCGCGCCTTTCCGCCGCCCGGTGCGACGGCATGACGCCTGTCACCGCATCCGGCTGATAAGCCGCAGTGCAGCCGCGTCGCCGAACGGACCATGCTCGACGGCAAGCCTTTTAGGGATGGCCGCCATGACTATTGCCGCTTCGTCTTCGCTCCCAAGTGCCTCGACCTTGCGCAGCCGCGCCGCCGGCATGTTCGCCTGCGCCGGCTTCGGCAGCTTCTGGGCCATGACCGCGCTGACCAACCTGCCCGCCAGCCTGAGGGGACCCGGCTATGCCATCACCGGCGCCGCCTCGCTCGCCTTGCTGGCGGCGGGCATCGGCCTGCTCCGCGACGCACGGCACGCGCCGCCGCCGGATGCTGCCGGCGCGGCCGCGCGGCGACGCACCGCACGCGACTTTCTGCTGATCTTCGTCGCCGAGATCGTCGCGATGAATATCGCCGCCCAGCTGCTGGCCGGATCGCACATGGCCTACCTGATGCCGGTGATCGCCATCATCGTCGGCATCCATTTCTACCCGCTCGCCGGCCTGCTGCGCTCGCCGCACTACCGCATCACCGCCGGCGTGATGAGCCTGGCCGGCGTCCTGGGCATCGCCGCGATCGCCGCCGGCGGTAACCTGGCCGCCTGCCAGGCACTGGTCGACTTCAGCTGCGCAGTCGCTTTATGGGTCAGCGGCCTGGTGTCCTGGCGCCGCGCGCTGCAGACACGGCGCGCCTGAGCGCGACTCGCTGCGCAGCGCACGTCTCGCCAAGCCCGCGCCGGGCCTTCTAGAATGAGCGGTCTGCGGCTGCCTGCCGCTCCATCGCGGATACCATGCGTCTCTACCTGCAAACCGTGCCCGGCCCGACCGAGGCGCCCCGCTACGTCCAGATCGTGCTCGAGCAGGATCTGCTGGGCGGCTGGACGCTGTACCGGGAGTCCGGCGTGCAGGGCGGCCGCGCCACGCTCAAGCGCGAGCAGTACATGGAGCGGGACGACGCCATCCATGCGCTGGAAAACGCCCGCGACGCCCAGCTCAAGCGCGGCTACCGCCTGATGTTCAGCCAGGGCCTCGACGGCCCGCATGCGCGCTAGCCCATCGCGGCCGCCTGTCCGACCCACGCCTCTCTCATGTCCGATACCCTGAAGAACGACCGTTTCCTGCGCGCCCTGCGCCGCCAGCCCACCGACACCACGCCGATCTGGGTGATGCGCCAGGCCGGACGCTACCTCCCCGAATACCGCGCCACGCGCGAGCGTGCCGGCAGCTTCATGGCGCTGGCGCAGCATCCCGAGCTGGCCTGCGAAGTGACCCTGCAGCCGCTGGAGCGCTTCGAGCTCGACGCCGCGATCCTGTTCTCCGACATCCTCACCATTCCCGATGCGATGGGCCTGGGGCTGAGCTTCGCCCAGGGCGAAGGCCCGCAGTTCGCGCACCCGGTGCGCAGCGCCGCCGATGTGGCGAAGCTGGCCGTACCCGACATGGACGGCGGCTTGCGCTATGTGATGGATGCGGTGCGACTGGTGCGCAAGCAGTTGGCCGACCGCGTGCCGCTGATCGGCTTTTCCGGCAGCCCGTGGACGTTGGCCTGTTACATGGTCGAGGGCCACGGCTCGCGCGACTTCGCCACGCTGAAGGCGATGTGCTGGAACGATCCGGCGCTGGCTCATCGCCTGCTCGACACGCTGGCGCAGTCGGTCGCGGCTTATCTCGCCGCGCAGGCCGCCGCCGGCGCGCAGGCGCTGATGGTGTTCGATACCTGGGGCGGCCTGCTCGCGCCCGCCGCGTTCAAGGAATTTTCGCTGCGCTATCTGGCCCAGGTGGTCGCCGCGCTGCAGGCCGACGCGCATGCGCGCGAGTTGCCGGTGATCCTGTTCTCCAAGGGCGCCGGCCGACATCTCGGCGCGCTCGCCGACACCGGCTGCGCCGGCCTGGGCGTGGACTGGACCATCGACCTGGACGATGCGCGCCGCGCCGTCGCCGGCCGCGTCGCGTTGCAGGGCAATCTCGACCCGGCCGTGCTGCTGTCCACGCCCGAGGTGATCCGCCGCGAGGCGCGCGCGGTGATGGACAGCTACGGCAACCATCCCGGCCACGTCTTCAATCTCGGCCATGGGATCACGCCCGAGGTCGATCCCGAACACCTGCGCGTACTGGTGGACGAAGTGCATGCCTACGGCCGCGCGATGCGCGAGGCGGCGTCGACGCGCTGAGCCGGCGTTCGCGGCGGCATGGCCGCGGCCTCGCCGCCCGCAGGCAGGGACTGGCCGATCGCCGAGTCGCGACAATGCATCCGGCTCGCCGACGGGCAAGGTGGCCGCGCGCGGCTTTCGCCGACACTTCGCAGCCGATCTGGCCGCATCCCAGCCATTCGCTGCCTGGTTGTTCGCCCCTTGCATCTGCAACGCCGGTCAGCCATGGCGCGTCGACCGCCGCAAGCACTCGTTGCGACATCGCCATCGGGACCAGGCAGCCCCACCCTTCGATGCGGCACGCAGCCATGCCCTCGCGCACGGCAATCATGCGGCGCCCGCATCCCCGACTATCGTGAGAATTTGCCGAACCTGCGCGGCTCGCGGCATGATCCGTCAGGGGACATCAGCCGCCGACGGCTCGGCAGAGGGAACCAGCATGGACTCGGAAAATCCGTATCGCGCGCCGGACAGCGGCTTGGTCGACGGGCCTGCGCCGAAGGGGCGCAGCTACGTTTTTCGCTCGCCGCAGGCATTGAGCCGCGTCACCGCCGGCCTGCTGATCGCCGGCATCGTGCTGACCGTGTTGACCATCGTAGTCATGGCGATGCTGCAGCAGGCGCTGCAGCACGCGGTCAATCACGACCTCGCGCAAGCCGAGCTTGCCGCCGCCCTGAAGAGCCGGGGCGCCACGCAGACGCTGCTGGCCGGGCTGGAAGGATTGGTGTTGATCGCCACCTATGTCGTCGCCGGCATGTGGATCTACCGCGTCGGCTGCAATGCGCGCGCGCTCGGCGCCAAGGGCATCGACGACAGCCCGGGCTGGGCAGTGGGCTGGTATTTCATTCCCTTCATGAATCTGGTGCGGCCGTTCCGCGCCATGAACCAGATCTGGCTGGCCAGCGCGGAGCCCGCACGCTGGAGCTCGATGTCGACCCCGATCTTTCTGCGCTTCTGGTGGGCTTTCTGGCTGATCGCCAACGTGCTCGGAGGCTTCGTCACGCGCATGCCGGCCGAGCAAAACGATGCGGCGGGGCTGGTCCAGCTGCAGTCGATGCTGATCGTCAGCGAAACTGCCGACATGGTGGCGAAGATCTTCTTCCTGGTGGTGGTGCTGCGCCTTACGCGCAGCCAGATCGATCAGCACGACCGCGGGCCGGCATCGCCACGACGGCTGGAGCCGAATTTTCCGCCGCTGTCGTCCTGAACATCAGGCGTCGCGAACGCAGGCCCGAGGCGACCGCGCGCGCCTCTCGGCTCAAAGCCCGTTGACGCTCTGCGCGTTGCCCTTCATCGCCGAGCGCCATAGCGGGAACGGCGCCTGCGAGCCGCCGTCGCGCGTCCATACGGCCACATAGTCGACGATCATCGGATGCCCCGGCTCGGTCGCCGGCGAGGGCGTGTGGAAACCGGCCAGGGTGTCGGCGAAACCGCCGCCCATGGCCACGTTGAGCAGCAGGAAATAGCCGCCGTGGCTGGTCATGTCGTCCCAGGTGTCCTGCGGCAGCTGGTCCTGGACGACCCGGTTGAGCGGATGGCCGTCGACGTACCAGCGCAGCTCCGCCGGCGCCACGCTGCGGTCCCATTCGAAGGTGTAGATGTGGAAAGCCGCCTGGCAGCCGACGCCGGGACAGATCAGCTTGGCCGCGATGCCGCGGGGTTCGTGGCACGGCCCCAGCGGATAGATGCCGCAATGCAGGGTGCCCCACACGCCATTGCTGCCGTTGATGCTCTCCATGATGTCGAACTCGCCCATCTGCGGCCATTCCACGCTGCTGCGATAAGGCGCGCCCAGCGCCCAGAACGCCGGCCAGTAGCCCTGCGCCGCCGCGCCGGTCACGGCGGGAATCTGGATGCGCGCCTCGATGCGCAGCACGCCGCCCTCCGGCGCCTTGAAATCGTCCCGGTTGCTCTCGATGCGCGCCGAGGTCCAGTTGCCTTCGGCATCGCGGCGCGGGGTGATCAGCAGGTGGCCGTGGCCGTCCAGGCTGATGTTGGCGGGATCGGCCGTGTAGGTTTCGACTTCCAGCGTGCCCCAGTGCGGCGGGCCGCCGGGATAGCGCTGCCCGAGGTCGAAGCGCCACTTGCTTCGGTCCGGCAGGCTGCCGGCCGGGCCGCTGAAGTCATCGTCGAAGCGCAGTACCCAGCCGCCTGGCGCGGTCGGGATGGTGCTATGGACGACATCGTGGAAGGTCATGCCGGCGACGGAGATCAGCGAGGCGGCGAGCACCGCGGAAACCAGCAGCCAGGCCCAACGCATCAAACCTTTTTTGTTTGGCTCCATCCCGGACGCTCCCAACGCTTGGATCCCCCTGTGCTCAGTCTCCGCGCCCATGCGGCACAGGCCATTATTGCCTGCTTGGCCGCGCCAGCACAGCTCTGCGACCGCTGGCAGGGCCGAAATGCGCCCTGCCGCCGTGCATGTGCGGCACCGCCATACCGCGTGCGGCGCCCGTCCGACGGCCATGGGGCACGCTGCCGGCGCAGCGCGCCCCGCACACGCCACAGCATGCATCGACAGCTCCGGCCGGCTGCCGCCGCTTTGGCGACAGGCCGCGCCGCCACGTACAATCGAGGCTTTCCACTATTGACCGCATGCCTCCGGGCGTGCCGTGAGCGTTCATGGACAAGAGTTTCGAGCCCAGCCAGATCGAATCCAAGTGGTACGACCGCTGGGAAGCGGACAACGCCTTCAAGCCCTCGGGCCACGGCGATCCCTACTGCATCCTGCTGCCGCCGCCCAACGTCACCGGCACCCTGCACATGGGCCATGCGTTCCAGCAGACCGTGATGGACATGCTGGTGCGCTACCAGCGCATGCGCGGCTCGAACACACTGTGGCAGGTAGGCACCGACCACGCCGGCATCGCCACCCAGAAGATCGTGGAGAACCAGCTGGCCGCCGAGGGCAAGTCACGCCACGACCTGGGCCGCGCGCCCTTCGTCGAGCGGGTGTGGCAATGGAAGGAAGAATCCGGCTCCATCATCACCCGCCAGATGCGCCGCCTCGGCGTCGCCGCGGACTGGTCGCGCGAGCGCTTCACCATGGACGAAGGCCTCTCGGCCGCGGTGCGCAAGGTGTTCGTGAGCTGGTATCGCGACGGCCTGATCTACCGCGGCAACCGCCTGGTGAACTGGGACCCGGTGCTGGGCACCGCGGTGTCGGACCTGGAAGTGAACAACGTCGAGCGCGACGGCCATCTGTGGTCGATCCGTTATCCGGTAGCCAACCCGGACGGGACCGACGGCGACGAAAGCCTGGTGGTCGCCACCACGCGTCCGGAAACCATGCTGGGCGACGTCGCGGTGGCGGTGCATCCGGACGACGAGCGCTATCGCCACCTGGTCGGCAAGAGCTTGAAGCTGCCGCTGAGCGGGCGCGAAATCCCGGTGATCGCCGATGACTACGTCGACAAGGACTTCGGCACCGGCTGCGTGAAGATCACCCCTGCGCACGACTTCAACGACTACGCGGTGGGTCAGCGGCATCGGCTGGCGCCGATCAACATCTTCACCCTGGACGCCAAGGTCAACGACAACGCCCCGGCGAAATACCGCGGCCTTGATCGTTACGAGGCGCGCAAGCTGGTGCTGGCCGATCTCGAAGCCGCCGGCCTGCTGGTCGAGACCAAGCCGCACAAACTGCAGGTGCCGGTGAGCGAGCGCTCCGACGCGGTGATCGAGCCGATGCTCACCGACCAGTGGTTCATCGACCTCACCAGCGACACGCTGAAGGACGGCCGCCCCGGCGGGCGCCGCGCGATCACCGAGCCTGCGCTGGACGCGGTGCGTTCGGGCGCGATCAAGTTCGTGCCGGAAAACTGGTCGACCACCTATGTGCAGTGGCTGGAGAACATCCAGGACTGGTGCATCAGCCGCCAGCTGTGGTGGGGCCATCGCATTCCCGCCTGGTACGACGAGGCCGGCAACATCTTCGTCGGCGAGGACGAGGTCGACGCGCGCGCGCATGCCGCCGTGGCGCCGGTGGGCGCGCTGCGCCAGGACGAGGATGTGCTGGACACCTGGTTCAGTTCGGCGCTGTGGCCGTTCTCCACCCTGGGCTGGCCGGCCGGCGGCCCGGTGCAGAACGAGCGCGGCGAGGTGGTCGCCGACTGGAGCCGCGACCACGTCTTCCTGCCCAGCGCGGTGCTGGTCACCGGCTTCGACATCATCTTCTTCTGGGTCGCCCGCATGGTGATGGCGACCAAGTACTTCACCGGGCAGGTGCCGTTCCGCGAGGTCTACATCAACGCCCTGGTGCGCGACAGCGAAGGCCAGAAGATGTCCAAGTCCAAGGGCAACACCCTGGACCCGCTGGACCTGATCGACGGCATCGCGCTGCCGCCGCTGCTGGAGAAATCCACCCGCTCGCTGCTGCTGCCGCAGGCGCGCGAGAAGGTGGAGAAATACGTGCGCAAGCACTATCCCGAGGGCATCCCGGCGATCGGCACCGATGCGCTGCGCTTCACCTTCGCTGCGCTGGCCAGCTACAGCCGCACGATCAACTTCGACATCAAGCGCGCCGAAGGCTACAAGGCGTTCTGCAACAAGCTGTGGAACGCCGCGCGCTTCGTGCTGATGAACCTGCCCGAGGGTCCGGTGACGGCCGTCGCCGGAGCGCCGGCCACCGAGGCCGAGCGCTGGATCCTCACCCGCCTGCAGCAGACCCTCGGCGAAGTCGAGCAGCACTTCGCCAGCTATCGCTTCGACCTGCTGGCGCAGGCGCTCTACGAATTCGTCTGGAACGAATACTGCGACTGGTTCCTGGAGCTGTCCAAGCCGGCGCTCAACGGCGGCGACGAAGCGGCCGCAGCCTCTACCCGGCACACCTTGCTGGTGGTGCTGGAAACCGTGCTGCGCGCGCTGCATCCGATCGTGCCGTTCATCACCGAGGAAATCTGGCAGTCGGTGGCGCCGCGCCTGAGCCTGACCGAAACCAGCCTAATGCAGCGGCCGTGGCCGCAGGTCGCCGAGATCGCCTCCGACGAGGCCGCCACGGCGGAGATCGAGTGGTTCAAGAGCGTACTCGGCGGCATTCGCCGGATCCGTTCGGAAATGAATATTCCGCCGGGCAAGACCATTCCGCTGCTGCTGGCAGGCGGCGACAACAGCGATCGCATACTCGTGACCAAGTTCGAAAGCCAGATCGGCTTTCTCGCCCGCGTGGACGCACCACGCTGGCTTGCAGGCGATGCGGAGGAACCGGCGTCCGCCGCGGCTTCGGTCGGCAAACTGCGCGTGCTGATTCCACTCGAAGGCTTGATCGACATCGGGGCCGAGAAGCTCCGGCTTGGCAAGGAGGTCGAGCGTATCCAGCGCGAGTACGACAAGAGCTCGAAAAAACTCCACAACGAGGAGTTCTGCCGGAACGCTCCCCCCGAAGTCGTCGATCAGGAATTGAAGCGCAAAGAGGATTGGGCTATTCAACTGGCTGCTCTGAGTGAACAGCTGTTGAAGCTCCACAAAGTGATCTAAACACCGCAGCCGCAGACGCCTGAAACGCATCTGGCTATGCTCCGATCGAACGACCCATCAGGTGACGCCATGACCCGATCCGCCAAGACCCTGCTGCTCGCCGCCGCCACGCTCGGCCTCGCGGCCTGCGGCCATTCCGCCAGCCAGCACGAAGGCAACGGCGCCACGCCGTTGCGCAGCTATACCGCCAGCGACAATTCGCTGGTGCTCGCCTGCGGCAGCAAGGCCTTCGACTTCAAGTCGGTGGTGCGCATCGGCGAACCCTTCGCCAGCGCCAAGCTGTTCCCCGACGGCACCTGGGAACTGGCGACCTCGGACAGCTCGTCGCCGGACGCGGTGCGCTACTACGCGCAGCAGCGCGGCGAAAGCTGCCAGGTGATTACCTCCAGCCAGTGGCAGAAGCAGGGCGGCAACTGAGTCGCACACGATCCCGCCGCGCCGGCCGCATGGCCGGCCGGCGTGACGGCAAACCCCGCCGCTAGCGCGCGCTGAGTTCCAGCGCCATCACGATGGCGTCTTCGCGGCCGTCGCGCGCCGGGTAGTAGCGCGGGCGCCGGCCGATCTCGACGAAACCGATCGACGCGTAAAGCGTCTGCGCCACCGGATTGGACGGCCGCACTTCGAGGAATACGCGGTGCGCGCCGTTCCAGCGCGCGACGTCGAGCAGGCGCCGCAGCAGATGCCGGCCCAGCCCCTCGCCGCGCCGCGCCGGATCGATGCAGATGTTCAACACATGCGCCTCGCCGGCGGCCACTGAGAGAATGCCGTAGCCGGCCAGCTGGCCGTCGGCCCACAGCGTCCAGCACGGATGGCCGGCGCGCAGGCAGTCGCCGAAGATGCCTTCGGTCCAGGGAAAATCGTAGGAAGCCTGCTCCAGCACGACCACCGCGGGCACGTCGCGCAGCTGCATCGCGCGCATCTCGGTGGCGGGATGAGCGACCGCGACCACGGCGCCTAGCCGTCCGACGAGGCCAGCGCGCGGCGCAGATGGCGCAGCGCATTCCACAGCCGCCGCTTGCCGGCCGCGTCGGCCAGCACCTGGCCGGGCACGTCGGCCAGCACGATCTGCGCGCGCTGCTGCAGCTCGACCGGCAGCTCCCGGCCCAGCGCATGCGCCTGCGCCTCGCCGAACGCCAGGTAGGCACGAGCGGAGGGCAGCGCCGCCAGTCGTCCGTCAGTCACTTCCACGCGCGCCGCGCGGGCCAGCCCCGCGCCGAAGGCGCACAGCGCGCGGCCGAGCAGGTCCAGCTCCCGCGGCATGCAGCCGCCGGGCAAGACCACCACGCAGTGCACGGCCAGGCCCTCGGGCGCGGCAGCCATTGCCGGCGACTCCGCCGCGGCGACATCGGCAGGCTGCCCCGCCGCCGCGCCGCGCAGCGCCCAGGGCGTCAGCCCGAGCGCACGCAGCACGCGCTGGCGCTGCGCCGCAGGCGCGGGCAAGGCGCTCACGTCCCGCCCCGACGGCGACGGCGCGTCGCCAGGCCGACCACGGTCATCACCGGCCCGGACAGCAGGTACAGCCCGAACACCCCGAACAGCACGAACGGCGGGTTCAGCGCCAGCAGCACCAGCAGCAGCAGCAGCGCGATGATCCAGATGAAGGGCACGCGGTCGCGCTCGCCCATCGGCAGCGACTTGAAGCTGAAATAGCGGAAGCGGCTCACCATCAGCAGGCCGACGATCACCGCCAGCACGCCGGCCAGCGGGGCCACGTCGCTGCCTTCCGCGTCCAGCTTGTCCATGCACCATACGAACGACATGCACACCGCCGCCGCCGCGGGGCTGGGCAGACCCTGGAAATAGCGCTTGTCGATCACCCCGACCTGGGTGTTGAAGCGGGCCAGGCGCAACGCGGCGCAGGCGGCGTAGATGAAGGCCGCGGCCCAGCCCAGCTTGCCCCACTGGGGGCCGTAGTCGGCCAGCGTGCGCAGCGACCAGTTGTACATCACCAGCGACGGCGCCAGGCCGAAGCTGACCAGGTCGGAGAGCGAGTCGTACTGCACGCCGAACTCGCTCTGCGTGCCGGTGGCGCGCGCCACGCGGCCATCCATGCCGTCCAGCAGGGCCGCCACGAATACCGCGATCGCCGCCTCGCTGTAGCGCGCGCCGATGCTGGCCACGATCGCGTAGTAGCCGGCGAACAGCGCCCCGGTGGTGAACAGGTTCGGCAACAAATAGATGCCGCGGTGCCGTGGCGTGCGTACTGGCGTGCTGTCGCTCATGAATCAAACCGTGACCCGAAGCATGCAGTGTAAACCATCCGCCGCTTGAGTCCGGGCGCGGCGGATGCTAACAAGTGTGCCCTCATCTACTGCCGCAATGGAAAAACCATGCGCCGCCCCCTGCTTGCCCTCGTGCTGCTGTCGTTCGCGCCCCTGCTGTGCGCCCAGGTCTACAAATGGAAGGACGCCAGCGGCACCATGCACTACTCGGAAACCCCGCCCCCCACCGGCACCAAGTACAGCCGGGTCAGCATGAGCGGCCTGACCGACCCGTCCGGGCCTTCCCAAGCGGCCCCAGCCCCGGCCGCCACCGCGGCGCAGCCGGCGCAGGCCGCAGCGAACAGCCAGGCCGACGCTGCCAGCACCCAGAAAGCCTGCAGCGATCTGCAGCACAACATGAGCCAGCTGCAGGGCAGCGGCGCGGTGAGCACGGACGACGGCAAGGGCCACACGACGGCCATGAGCCCCGCCCAGCGCCAGCAGGAGCTGGCCAAGGAACAGAGCCAATACCAGCAGTATTGCCTGAAGTAATACGGGCCGAAGTCATACGTCCCGAAGTCATGCAGGCCCGGAGTGATACGGCCCGAAGTGATCCACGGCCTGGCCGCCCGTCCTGACCGCCGCTATGGCGATCGGGCGCGGCCGCCGGCCCCGCGGCTATAATCGGCGCTTTTTACCGCCGGATCGAAGCCCATGCGCCTCAGCCAATTCCACCTGGCCACCGTCAAGGAAGTCCCCGCCGACGCCGAAATCGCCAGCCACCAGCTGATGCTGCGCGCCGGCATGATCCGCAAACTCGCCTCCGGCCTGTATACCTGGAGCCCGCTCGGCCTGCGCGTGCTGCGCAAGGTCGAGGCGATCGTCCGCGAGGAAATGGACCGCGCCGGCGCGATCGAGCTGCTGATGCCCTCGGTGCAGCCGCGCGAGCTGTGGGAGGAAACCGGCCGCTGGGAGAAATTCGGCGGCCAACTGCTGAAGATCAAGGACCGCAAGGAGCAGGAGTTCTGCTACGGCCCGACCCATGAGGAAGTGATCACCGACTTCGCGCGCAACGAGCTGAAGAGCTACAAGCAGCTGCCGGTGAACTTCTACCAGATCCAGACCAAGTTCCGCGACGAGATCCGCCCGCGCTTCGGCGTGATGCGTGCACGCGAGTTCCTGATGAAGGACGCCTATTCCTTCCATCTCAGCCAGGAATCGCTGGCCGCGACCTACGAGGCGATGTATCAGGCCTACACGCGCATCTTCACCCGCCTCGGCCTGGGCTTCCGCGCGGTGCAGGCCGATACCGGCGCGATCGGCGGCAACGCCAGCCACGAGTTCCAGGTGCTGGCCGATTCCGGCGAGGACGCGATCGCCTTCTCCGACGGCTCCGATTACGCGGCCAACATCGAGAAGGCCGAGGCGCTGGCGCCCTCGATCCAGCGCCCCGCGCCGAGTGCAGCGTTGCAGTTGGTCGATACGCCTACCCAGAAGACCATCGACGAAGTCGCGGCCTTCCTCGGGGTGGCTCCGCAGCAGTGCGTCAAGACCCTGCTGGTGCGCGGCCGCGACGGCCTGGTGGCGCTGTGCGTGCGCGGCGACCACGAGATCAACGAGGTGAAGGCCGGCAAGCTGGCCGAGCTGCCGGGCGAATCGGCGCTGGCCTCCGAAGAGGAAATCCTGGCCCTGACCGGCACCCGCCCGGGGTTCCTGGGCCCGGTCGGCCTGCCCGCCTCGGTGCCGGTCATCGTCGATCGCAGCGCCGCCGTGCTGGCCGACTTCGTCTGCGGCGGCAACCGCGACGGCAGCCACTACACCGGCGCCAACTGGGAGCGCGACGCCCGCGTCACCCGGGTGGAGGATCTGCGCAAGGTGGTCGAGGGCGATCCCTCGCCGGACGGCAAGGGCCTGCTGCGCATGGCGCGCGGCATCGAAGTCGGCCACGTGTTCCAGCTCGGCAAGAAATACGCGGAAGCGCTGAAGGCCAGCGTGCTCGACGACCAGGGCAAGAGCCAGGTAATGAGCATGGGCTGCTATGGCATCGGCGTCAGCCGCATCGTCGCCGCGGCGATCGAGCAGCGCCACGACGAAGCCGGCATCGTCTGGCCCGAGGCGATGGCGCCCTGGCGCGTCGTGGTGTGCGTCCTCAACCAGCGCAACGTGCCCGAGGTGACCGAGGCCGCCGAGACGCTGTACCGCACGCTGTGCGAGCGCGGCATCGAAACCGTGCTGGACGATCGCGGCCTGCGCCCCGGCGCGATGTTCGCCGACATGGAGCTGATCGGCATTCCGCACCGGGTGGTGATCAGCGAGCGCGGCGTCGCCGCCGGCAGCTTCGAATATCGGGGCCGCAGCGACAGCGAAAGCCGCACGCTGTCCGCCGAAGCACTGCTCGAGTTGCTTGCCTGATTATGAGCGCGCCGCGCCTTCATTAAGGCGCGGCATTCGGCGAGGGGGAGATCGCCGCAGCGTTCGAAGCGAATTAATTCGCCATTCGTCTAAATTCGAGCGCCGGCCCTGCATATCGCAATAGCCCAAGCCGGGCTAATTCGACCGGCCGATTTTCGAAGCCTGCGGGTAATTGCCGTGATTTTGCATTCGGTCGCCACTTCGGCCAGAATTGCACCGGCATTAAGGACTTTCGCCAATCCATTATTCGACGGAACAAGCTGTCACCCCACCCCGGAGTTAAAACATGGCTGTCGATATCAAGAATCTGAATCACAATCAGCTGAACGAGCTGATCAGCAAGGCGCAGCTGCGCCAGACCGAACTGCGCAAGGAAAAGGTTTCCAAACTGCGTGAGAAGGTTCACGCGCTGATCAAGGCCGAGGGTTATACCTTCGACGACATTTTCGGCGCCACCCGCGCCAAGGGTCGCCGCAGCACCGGCACGGTCGCGCCGAAGTACCGCAACCCGGCCAATCCGGAGCAGATGTGGACCGGGCGGGGCAAGCGTCCGCGCTGGTTCAACGAAGCGCTGAAGGCCGGCAAGAAGGAAAAGGATCTGGCGATCTAATCGCCAAGCTCCGCAGCAATGCAACAAAAGCGCCGGCCTCGAGCCGGCGTATTATTTTGCGCCGGCGCCCGGATCGATTAACTCGGCCGGCGCGCTCACAGCGAACGCCGCGGCGAAATCAGCAGATCGCCGAACAGCAGCCCGGCCACCAGCGACACCAGCAAGGTAATCAGCAGCACGCCGGTATCCATGCCGAGCGTGGCGTCGTGCTCCATCAGATAGGACACGCTGCGAAAGCCCACGCTGCCCGGCACCAGCAGAATGATGCCCGGCTCGCGAATCACCGCGCCGGGCCGGTGTGCGAATCGCGCGTAGACATTGGCCAGGGCGCCCAGCAGCAGGCCGCCGAGAAAGACGCCGAACGGCGCGGCCGGAATGGTGCCCGCGATAATCCCGCCCCAGCGCGTGGCGAGATAGCCGAGCACCACCGCCAGCATCACCACCAGCCAGTCGCGCCGGGCGGCGCGGAACAGGATGGCGAAGCCGAAGGCGCCGACCAGCAGGGCCGGCACGTCGGTCCAGGAAGGCAGCGGCGGCAACGCGAAGTCGCGCGCCTGGATGCCCACCGCCTCGCATACCTGGGTGGCCGCCAGGGTGCCGAAGGTAAGCTTGAGCAAGGTGGAGACGGCGCCGCCCATGCGCGCCATGCCGGCCACCAGATGCTGGCTGGAGATCTCGCGCACCGCCGTGGTCAGGGCCATGCCCGGCACCAGCACGATCAGGCTGGCCAGTACCACCGACTTGATCGCCAGCGGCACCACGAAGGCGCTGACCACGGTGGCGACCGTGGTGGCCACCATCGCGCTGATCGCGTCGCTGGCCACCGCCAGCCGCGGCCGCGTGGCCGAGAGCACGGTGATCCCGCCGATGATCAGGCCGATCAGCGCCGCCGTGACCAGGTCGGGCCACGAGCTGTGCAGCAGCAGCGCCACCACGCTGGCCGCCGACAGGCCATAGCTGGCGATCAGCCCGGCCTGGGCGCGCCGGGTGTCCGGCAGGCCCAGCGTGCGCAGCAGGCGAAAGCCTTCGCGCAGATCCAGTTCGCCGGCAATGACGCGGTCGGCGATCGTGTCAGCCTGGCACAGGCGTGCCAGGTTGACGTCGCCGGGCGGCAGGCGCACCACTTGAGTGACCTTGGCCAGCGCCTCCTCGCCCTGCACCAGCTCGGCGAAGGACACGATGATGGCGGTCGGGCTGGACCACACCTCGGCATTCAGGCCCAGCCGCTGCGCGGAGCCGGCGATGGCCATCTCCAGACGGGGCGACGAAGTGCCGTACTGGTGCAGCCGCCGTGCCAGTTCGAGCAGGAAGGCAATGCGCAGGTCCTCCGGCACCACCGCGGACGGACTGTTCATGCCGCCCCCAGGGCGCGACGAGGAAGACGGGGCAAGGGCGGCATCGGCAGGAGTGCGGGCGGCATGGCAGGCAAACAGAGGCGGGAGCTCATTCTCGCCGGGAACGAGCGGTTTGAATACGCGCGCCGCATGACGCCGGCCCTCGCAAGGCCGCGGGCCTGCGGCTCCGCGATCACCTGACGCCGCGCTGCACTAGGCAGCTGCTCGCACCAGCAAGGTGGCGCCGTCGACCGCCACCACCTCTACCGTGGCGCCGAGCGGCAGGTCCGGCCCGCTGACCAGCCATTGCCCGTCGCCGACAGCCGCCTTGCCGCGCCCGTTGACGATCGCCTCGGCCAGCACGTAGCGGCGCCCGACCAACTGCTCGCCGCGACGATTGAGCGGCTCGCCGGCGGGCTGTTCGCGCGCCAGGCGCGGCCGCAGCAGGTAGGCATAGGCCACGCAGGCCAGCAGCGCGAGCACGGCGAAGACCAGCGCCTGCGCCAGCAGGGGCAGCCCCGGGAACAGCAGCAGCACGGCACCGGTCAGCGCCGCGCCGATGCCGATCCACAACATGAAATAGCCCGGCATGGCCACTTCGGCCCCGATCAGCAGCAAGGCCACGATCCACCACAGGTAATGCCCGACCATGTTCCCTCCTTCCGTGACGGCGCGTTCGCCGCCCCGTCGTTTCGGCCCAGCCGCTCAGCGCGGCGGCGGCACCCGCGGCAGCGCCGTGCCAGCGCCGGCCTGCTGCTGGCCCAGCGATTCCTTGGCCAGCTCGGCGATGCCCGCCAGCGAGCCGAGCACGCCGGTGGCTTCGATCGGCAGCAGCAGCATCTTCTGGTTGGGCGACTGCGCAATCACCTTCAGCGCGTCGACGTAGTTGTTGGCGACGAAGTAGTTCAGCGCATTGACGTTGCCGGAGGCGATCGCCTGCGAGACCAGGGTGGTCGCCTTGGCTTCCGCCTCGGCCGAACGCTCGCGCGCCTCGGCCGCGCGGAACGCGGCCTCGCGCTTGCCTTCGGCGGCAAGGATGGCGGACTGCTTCTCGCCGTCGGCCTTGAGGATCGCCGCCTGGCGGAAGCCCTCGGCCTCCAGGATGTTGGCGCGCTTCTCGCGCTCGGCCTTCATCTGCCGCGCCATCGAGTCGACCAGGTCGCGCGGCGGCGCGATGTCCTTGATCTCGATGCGGTTGACCTTGACGCCCCAGGGATGGGTCGCTTCGTCCACCACGCGCAGCAGCTGCGCATTGATCGCATCGCGCTTGCTCAGGCTTTCGTCCAGATCCATCGAGCCGAGCACGGTGCGGATATTGGTCATCACCAGCGCCAGCGAGGCCTGCTGCAGATTGGCCACCTCATAGGCGGCCTTCGACGCGTCCAGCACCTGGTAGAACACCACGCCGTCGACGCGCACCACCGCGTTGTCCTTGGTGATCACGTCCTGCGATGGCACCTCCAGCACCTGCTCCATCATGTTCATCTTGCGCCCGACCGTCTGGTACACCGGGATCAGAAAGTGCAGCCCCGGCGTCAAGGTGCGCGTGTAGCGCCCGAAGGTCTCCACCGTCCATTCATAGCCCTGCGGCACGATGCGCACCAGCTTGGCCAGCACGATCACCACCACGACCACCAGCACCAACGCGACGACGCTGCCCATGCCCATGCTCCCTCCCTCTCGTTGCATCCAGTATAGGCCAGGCCTGCAAAGCTCCCGTTAGAAATGCGTCGGTGCATGCCGGGCATGTGGAAGATGCGCCAGGCACATGACGCAGCCCGCCAGACTCCAATGCCAGACGAGCCACGCAGCGCAACAGCAGGCGGCCCCAGCAGGGCCCTTCAGTTCGATTCGGCAATGACCGGTGCGGCCAGCGCGCAGCTCAGCGATGTCTTGATCCGTCGCCCCGCCAGACCGCCGGCTTGGCCTGCGTTCCTTCCCGCGGGCAAGGGCGGACAACGCCAATCAAGCTGCGATGGACCCATCCGTGCTCAGGCCGCATGGGCCAGCGGCAGCACCAGACTCACCCGCAGGCCGCCCGACTCGCGATTGGCCAGGGTGACGCGGCCGCCGTGCGCTTCGGCGATCTCGCGCGCCAGCGCCAGTCCCAGCCCGGTGCCGGAGCGCTTGGTCGAATAGAACGGCAGCAGCGCCTGGGCCAGCACCGCTTCGCTCATGCCGGGGCCGCGATCCGCCACTTCGATGCGCAGCTCGCGGGCCACCGTGACCAGCGCGAGCGTCACGCCATCCTCAGGACCACCCGCCTCGTGCGCGTTCTTGATCAGGTTGATCAGCACCTGCTCGATCTGCACCGGATCGAACCAGCCCGGCTGCTTCGGCGGCTCGCCACGCAGCTCGAAGCGGCAGTGCAGCGCCAGCCCTTCCAGGAACGGCTCCCACGCCACGTTGGCGCAGCGCGGCGCAGGCAGCTTGGCGAAGCTGGCGTAGCCGGCGATGAAATCATGCAGGTGACGGGCGCGCTCGCCGATGGTGGCGAACACGCCGGGCAGCCGTGCGGTGTCGCCGCGCCGGGCCAGCTCGGCGCCGGAGTGCGCCAGCGAGGAGATCGGCGCCAGCGAGTTGTTGAGCTCGTGGCTGAGCACGCGGATCACCCGCTTCCACGCCGCCACCTCTTGCCGCGACAGCTCGCGCGTCATGCGCCGGAACAGCTGCAGGCGGTGCGGCCGTCCCTGCAGGCGAAAGCCGCGCTGCGACAGATGGAAGGTCTCCTCGTTGCCGTCCATTTCGACGTTGAGCAAGGTGTCCTCGCCGCTCTCGGCGGCCAGGCGCAGCGCCTCCGGCACGCGCGTCAGCAGGCTGGAGAACTCCAGGCCGTGCAGGCTGCGCCCGTCGTTGAACAGATGGCGCGCGGCGATATTGGCGTAGGCGACATGGCCGCCGGCGTCGGTGAGCACCAGGGCCACCGGGGTGTTCTGCACCACCGTATCGAGCAGCAATTCACGCTGCGCCAGATGCTGGCGCTGCTCGCGCAGGGTCTGGCCCAGCGCGTTGTGCATGCGGATCAGCCGGCCCAGCTCGTCGCCGCGATCGGCGACGATGGAAAAACTGAAGTCGCCGTCGCGGTAGCTCGCCACCGCGCCTTCCAGCGCGCGCAGCAGGCGACTCAGCGGCGCCATCACCACGTGCGCCAGCCACAAAGCCAGCGGCAGCAGCAGCAACAGGGTCAGCAGCAGTCCGCTCCAGGCGCCGAGCGGATGCGCCGCCGGCTCGTGCAGGCCCAGCTCCTGGTTGAACGCCTGCAGCAGCTGCGGCAGCGGCCACTGGGTGATGCCGACGTAGATCAGCGCGCCGCTCACCGCGGCCGCGCCCAGCAGCAGGGTCAGCCGCACGCGCAGCGAATTGAGCCAGCCCAGCCCCAGACCTGTCATGCCTGGCCTCACCGGCGCGGACGATCGACGCGCGCAATCAGCGGCATGCAGGATTTCGCGGATTGACCGGGCAGTCCACCGGTGGCCTGCCGTCCTGGCCGATCGACGCGCTGCCTGAGATCGGCGCCTTGCCCGACGGGTCGGCCGGCGGTGGCGGTGCGGGGGGCTGCGGCCGCTTGTCGGTGAACTTGAAATGCTTGCTCGACGAGTCGCTGCCCAGCCGCGGGGTACTCCGATAGCTGGCGCTGCCGCTGTGTGCGGGCTGCGCGCTCCAGGTGTCGCTGAGGCCGGTGGCGGGCGGCGCCGATTGTGCCGAAACCGCGCCGACGACCAGGCCGAGCAGGAGTAGAACGACAGGACGGTGGCGCATGGCTGCATTCCTCGTGGGCGAAGCCTGTGGCGGGGCCACCATCTTAGAACCTGCTCCGGATGTTCCAATAGTCACATCGTGTCGTCCGCGGACATTCGCAGGACGGAGAGCCGCGGAGCCTCGCTCGCTTGCCCGCCTCCGCGAGCCATCATCCGACCGGTGGTCGGCCTCCCCGCCTCCCTGGCCGGGATGCAGGCGGCTCCCGCTGCGCGGCGCGAACTGCCGTGGGCGGCGCCAACCACGAGGGTCGCTGCAGCGCCTGTTGCCGCAGGCGACCTCTTGCCTCGAGTCACAACTGGCTGGCCAGTCCATAGCGCTCCATGCGCCGATACAGCGCCTGGCGCGACAGGCCCAGCGCCTGCGCGGCGCGGCTGACCACGCCGTCGGCCCGCCCCAGCGCGGCCTCCACCGCCTCGCGGCTGGGCTCGTCCAGATTCCGCGCGGCGCCGGCGGCATGTTGCGGCAGATTGAGCAGCTCCGGGCTGATCGGCGCGTCGCCAGTCAGCAGCGCAGCGCGTTCGATGGCGTTTTTCAGCTCGCGCACATTACCCGGCCAGGGATAGGCCAGCATGGCCTCACGCGCAACGTCACCCAGGCTGGCGCGGCCGCCGAGGAAGTGCTCGGCCAGCGGCAGGATGTCGTCGCTGCGCTCGGCCAGCGGCGGCAGGTTCACCTCAATCACGTTCAAGCGGTAATACAGGTCTTCGCGAAAGGTGCCGGCGCGGATCATGCCCTTCAGGTCCGCATTGGTCGCGCTGAGCACGCGCACCTTGGACTGGCGCGTGCGCCCGGAGCCCAAACGCTCGAACTGCCCGGTCTCCAGCACGCGCAGCAGCTTCACTTGGCCGGACAGCGGCAGGTTGCCGATCTCGTCCAGGAACAAGGTGCCGCCGTCGGCCAGCTCGAAACGCCCTTCGCGCGCCTTGTTCGCGCCGGTGTAGGCGCCGGCCTCGGCGCCGAACAGCTCGGCTTCGATCAACTCGCCCGGCAGCGCGCCGCAGTTGACCGCGACGAAAGGCCCGCGCCGCACCGCGGAGTTGGCGTGCACGATCGCCGCGATGCGTTCCTTGCCGGCGCCGTTCGGCCCGGTGATCAGCACCGGCACGTCCGAGCGCGCCACCTGGCAGGCAAGCTCCAGCGTGCGCGCCATCGCCTCGGAGGCGAACACCAGCCCGTCCAGCTCGTACTTGCTCTGCAGCGCCTCGCGCCGGCGCCGGCGCTCGTGCCTGGCGCGGCTCATCTCGCGGGTGGACTCCGACAGCTCCAGCAGGTTCTCCACCGTGGCCAGCAGCTTGCTGTCGTCCCAGGGCTTGGCCAGATAGTCGGCCGCGCCTGCCTTGACCAGCTCCACCGCCGTCTCGAGATGCGTCCAGGCGGTGAGCAGGATCACCGGCAGGTCGGTATGGCGTTGGCGGATCTCGCGGAACAGCGCCACGCCCTCTTCGCCCGAGGTGGTGTCGGCGGTGAAGTTCATATCCTGAATCACCACGTCCACCTGCTCGCGCTCCAGCATGTCCAGTCCCTGCTCGGGAGTCAGCGCGCAATGCGTGCGGATCTCGTGCAGGGACAAGGCCAGCGACAGCGCCTCGCCTACGGCGGGATTGTCATCGATGATCAAAACGGTACGCATGCGAAATCTGCCCATGCCGGAATGGATGCGGCTCCACCCGCAAAGGTTGCCATGACGTTCGGGCTATGCAAATCCGTCATGCCGATTCAGCCGCCCTGTGAGGTCGGAGGTGTGGGTGGGGTCGGTGGGGTCGGTGGCGTGGGAGGAGTGGGCGGCGTAGGTGGTGTGGGAGGTGTGGGAGGTGTGGGAGGCGTCGGAGGCGTCGGAGGCGTGGGTGGAATCGGCGGCGTAGGCGGATCGGGCGGCAGCATCGCCGCATAGTCCCCTGCGGCCAGCACCTGCGTGATCTCGGCGCCATCGCGGCGCAGGCGCAGCTGCACCGTGGCCGGCCGGCGCTGACGCAGGCCGGCGAGCAGATCGTCGACGCGACGCACCGGCTGGTCGTCGACGGCGAGGATCAAGTCGCCCGGCCGCAGGCCGAACATGGCCTGCGGCTCGAGCTTCTCCACCGCCACGCCCGGGCCGCCGGCGGACGAGGTCAGCAGCAGCCGGCGCCCCTCGCTGCGCCAGCTGAGCGTGTCGTCGGTGGTGCGCAGGTAACTGACGTACGAAGCATCCTTGGCGGCCACCGCAGTCAGCGGTGCCGCCAGGATCGAGGCCAGCGCCAGAGCATGGACCCAGGAGCGATATCGCATGAATGACTCCTCGCGGACGATCGGGTGGGTTTACGGCGACTACGAAGCGCTGGCCGCCGGCGGATGCGCCGGCGCCCGGCCCGCCTTCACGTCGGCGATCCAGCTCTTCACCCGCGCTTCCAGCACGTCCAGCGGCAGCGCGCCGCCGTTGAGGATCTCGTCGTGGAAGGCGCGCAGGTCGAACTGTGTACCCAGTTCCTGCTTGGCCAGCGCGCGCAGCTCCAGAATCTTCAGTTCGCCGGTCTTGTAGGCCAGCGCCTGCCCGGGCCAGGTGATGTAGCGGTCGGTTTCGGCCTGTACGTCAGGCTCGTCCTCGCTGGAATTGGCGTGGAAGAAATCGACCATCTGCTGGCGCGTCCAGTGCTTGTAATGCACACCGGTATCCAGCACCAGGCGGTCGGCGCGCAGCAGCTCGTCGGACAGGCGGCCGTAGTCGGACAGCGGGTCCTGGTAGAAGCCGATGTCCTTGCCGAGCTGCTCGGCATACAGCGCCCAGCCCTCGATGTAGGCGGTGTAGCCGGCCTGTTGGCGGAACGGCGGCAGCGCCGGCAGGGTCTGCGCGATGGAGATCTGCAGGTGATGGCCGGGAATGCCTTCGTGGTAGGCGGTGGACTCGGTGCTGAGCAGGCTGCGATTGGCGTAGTCGCCGGTGTTGACGTAGATCATGCCCGGGCGCGAACCGTCCGGCGTGCCCTGGTGGTATTCGGCCGCGGTGGCTTCTTTCTCGCGGAACGCCTCCACCGGCACCACCACCACCTTGGTCTTCGGCAGCAGGCCGAACAGCTTGGGCAGCTCGGGCTGCATCTGCGCCAAGTACTTGCGGTAATGGTCGAGGATGTCCTCGCGCGAGGTCGCGTGCACCTTCGGATTGTTCTTCAGCGAGGCGCGGAAGCTGTCCAGGTCGGCGAAGCCCTGCGACTTCGCGATCTTGGTCATCTCGCCCTGGATGCGCTTCACCTCGGCCTGGCCGATCTCGTGGATCTGCTCCGGCGTCTCGTGGGTGGTGGTCATCTGCTCGATGTCGAAGCGATAGATCTCGTCGCCGTGCGGCAGCTGCCAGACGCCAGGCTCGCTACGGCCGTGCGGCGCGTAGTCCTTCGCCACGAATTGGCCGAGCTTGCGATAGGCCGGGCGTATCTGCTGGTCGATCGCGGCCAGGATCGCCGTACGCAGGCGCTGCTGGTCGGCTGCCGACACGCTGGCCGGGAAATGCTTCAGCGGCTGCGCGAACACGCTGTCCGCAGCGTCCGGCTTGGCGATGTTGTCGATCTGCGGGACCACCTTCTCGAGGATGTAGCGCGGCGGCATCATGCCGTCCTTCATGCCCTGCCGCGCCAGCGCGATGACCTGGTCGAACGCCGCCGGCACCGCCTTCAGGCGGGTCAGGTAGTCGTCGTATTCCTTGGTGTTGTCGAACGGGATCGAACTGATGAAGCCGGCCAGCTGCAGATGGACGCCGCTCATCTGGTCCAGCGGCATCTCGTAGAGCTTGAGGTCGTAGCTGCGAAGGCCGTCCTTGAGCTGACGCACCATCAACTCCTGGTTGAGGCGGTCGGTGTCGGAGAAGCCGGTGGTGTCGATCGCCTCGAAGCGGCGCAGGAAATCCTGGGCGACCTTCTGCTCGGCCGCCGCGTGGGCCAGCGAGAGATCGCTCCAGCGATCGTTGTAGCGCAGGTCGCCCAGGATGGTGGCGAACTCCGGCTGGGTCTGCAGGTTGTGCTGCCACTGCTCGGCCAGCAGCGCGTTCAGCGCGGCCACCCGCGTGGCGACATCCTGCGCCTGCGGCGCGGGCGTCGACGCCGAGGCTGCGAGCGGCATCGCCAGGGCGATCAGCAGGCTCGCGCACAAGCGCTTGGATCGGATCTTCATGGGCATTCCCTCGTCTGGTGTCGGGTGATTGTCACTGTGGCGGCGCCCGGCTTCCTGTGCCGGAACGCATGGATTCACGCCGCCCGCGTCGCCACCACTGGCGGTACCGCCGCGGCGCGCAGGGCCGGCCCCAGCACGGCGAGCTGGCCGAGCGAGAGCAGCACCAGCGCGCCCAGCGGCAGATAGGTCCATGGCAGCCGCGTCAGCTCGTAGTGGCGCATCAACCACAGGTTGATCGCGTAAGCCAGGCACAGGCCGAGCAGCACGCCCAGGCCCACCAGCAGCAGATTCTCCAGCTGCAGCTCGCGCAGGATGTGGCTGCGCCGCGCGCCCAGCGCGCGACGCACGCCGATCTGGCGGGTACGCTGCTGCACCCAGTAGCTGGTCAGGCCCATGATGCCGGCCAGGGTCACCACCAGCACCACCACGCTGACGCCGGCGAGCAGCCAGACCGAGGCCTTGAAGCGCGCCAGCATCTGCTCGCGCATCTCCGCATAGGTCTGATAGTTCGGATCGATTCCTTCGACCAGCTCGGCACCCAGCTCGCGCTGCAGCGTGGCCTGCACCGCCTTGCGTACGCCGGCGACCTCGGCGCCGTCCGTGCGCACGGCGAATACCGGCATCGGCCACATCCCCGGGATGCCCGGGAACAGCATGCTGTAATCGATGTCGTCGCGATTGTCCTGGCTGAACTTGTTGCGCATCAGGTGCTCCACCACGCCGATCACGGTGCGCCGTCCTGCGTTCGCGTCGTCGCCGATGCGGATCACCTTGCCCAGCGCATCGCCGCCAGGGAACAGGCGCTCGGCGAGAGCGCGGGTGATGATGGTCGGGCCGCTGTCGTCGAGTCCCACGCTCTTGTAATGGACGTCGCGCTCGCTCGCGCTGAAGTCGCGCCCCGCCAGCAGGCGCAGGCCCAGCGCCTCGGTCAGGTGATCGCCGATGTAGACCGCCGTATTGGCCCTGCGGCCGGTGCCGTCGCCGATCACGTCGCCGTTCATCTGCGCGCTGGTTTCCATCGGCAGCGAACCCGCCACGCTGACCGCGCTCACTCCCGGCACGGCGTGCAGCGCCGCCTCGGCTTCGAGCAAGCGGCTGGCCGGCCAGGGCTGGCCGCGCGACACCAGCTGCCAGGCGACGATCAACTGATTGGGCTCGGCCACGCCGTCGGGCGTCAACAGCGGCACCAGCCGCTGCTGCAGCAGGAACAGCACGTTGCAGGCGATCGCGCAGGCCAGCGCCACCTGCAGTACCACCAGCAAGGGCATCAGTCGGTGACGCCACAAAGGATGCACGATGTGCCGCATGCCGATCTCCCTCAGGCCTGTTTGATCTGCAAGGCCGGCGGCAGGCGGCAGATACGCCACGCCGGCAGGATGCCCACGACTAGCCCGACCGCCAGCGACAGCAGCAGCAAGCCGGCGAAGACCATGCCGCTGAAGTCCGCCGCCACCGCATAGCTGACTGGCTGCTGGCGCACGATCCACAGCCCGCACCAGGTCAGCGGCAGCGCGATCAGGCCGCCGATCAGGCCGATCAGGCCGGTCTCGATCAGGTGCTGCGCGAACACCTGGCGCCGGCTCGCGCCCAGCGCGCGCCGGATCGCCACGTCGGCCTGCCGGCGCAGGAAGCGCGCGGCCAGCAGGCCGGCCACGTTGATCATGCACAGCAGCAGGAAGGCGCCGGCCAGCATGACGTTCAGGCGCACGTCGTCGGGTACCACGTGGTTCGCCGTCATCCAGCCGCTGGCGTCGTACAGACGCGCCTGCGGTGGATGGGCGAAGCGCCCAGCGTCGTGCTGCGCCTGCGCATAGCCGAACAGGAAACGCTGGTAATCGGCGACCGCGGCAGTCCCGTCCAGCGCCAGCCATACCTCCAGCCAGCGGCACTGGCCGACCTCGGCGGACTGGAAGCTCACCACCGCCGCATCCTTGCTGCATTCGCCCGAAGTAAGCGGCCCCACCCCGCCGTCCAGCGCCGCCTCGACCGGCACGAAGAACTGCTCGTTCTGGCCAAGCACGCTGCCCAGATTGCGCGACACATCGAGGAACTGCATGCGTGGGCTCCACGGCGCAATCACTCCGATCACCCGATAGACATGCTTGCCCATCGCCACGTTGCGGCCGACCGCGTCGTCGGTGCCGAACAGCTTCTGTGCCAGGTCGGCGTCGATCAGCACCACCGGCGCGCGCGAAGACTGTTCTGCCGGCATCCAGCTGCGGCCATGGCGCAAGGCTACGCCCAGCATGTCCGGCAGCGGCCCGTAGGCCATCAGACCCATCACCTGGTCGGACTGGCGACCGTCGGGATTGCCGACCTGCTGCAGGCTCTGCGCCAGCGCAGCCTGCTGGCGCGCGCGACCGGTGTCGACCAGCGCTTTGGCATCGCTTAGGCGCAGATAGCTGTCCGGGACTGCCTGGCGCTCGTTGTCGCGATCGCCAGGCTCGTGCGCATCCATGCTGGCCACGTAGAGGTGCGCGCTGATGCCCGGCAACGGTTCGCCTGACAGCGTGGTGGCGATGGTCAGCGCGGCCATGCACGCGGCCACACCGATCGCCATGGTCAACACCAGCAGCGACAACATCGGCAGGTTCTGCCGACAGCGCCGCAAAGCCAGTCTCAGGTAATAGCCGAACATCACGCGCAGACCCTCCTCACATCGCCCTTCGAATGCCGTGTCATACCGAGCGCGTCGCCACTACCGGCGGCACTGCCGCGGCGCGCAGCGCCGGCGCCAGCACCGCCAGCTGGCCGATGCCCCACAGCAAGGCCGCGCCGACGGGCAGGTAGGCCAGCGGCAGTCGCGGCAGTTCGTAGCGGTGCATCAGGAACAGGTTGATGCCGTAGGCGAACACCATGCCCAGCACGATGCCGGCGCTGGCCAGCAGGAAGTTCTCGGTCTGGAAGTAGTGCAGGATGTCGCCGCGGGTGGCACCCAGCGCGCGGCGCACGCCGATGGTGCGGCGGCGCTGCGCCACCCAGAAGCTGGCCAGCCCGAAGATGCCCAGCGCGGTGACCAGCAACAGGGCCACGCAGATGCCCACGAGCAGGCCGGCCATCGCGCGGTCGTTCTGGAAGAACTCGGCGCGGATCTGCTCCCAGTTCCGGCTGGCCAGGATCACCCGGTGCGGGTTGCGCGCCTTCAGCGCCGCCAGTGCGGCCTGCATGACGCGGGCGCGATCCTGCGGCGCGGTGCGGATCAGGAAACTGTTGCCCTCCTTCACCAGCTCGCGGATCGGCAGCACCAGGCTGTAGTCGCCGCCCAGCGCCAGGTTGCTGCCGCGCGCCAGGTGCGCGACCACGCCGACCACGCGGATCGGCACGCTGCGGAAGTAGATCTGCCGGCCCAGCGGGTTCTGCCCGGGCCACAGCTGCTCGGCCATGGCCTGGGTGATGACCAGCGTATGCGGCACGCCCTGCTCCTGCGCGTCGCCGCCGGCGAAGGCTTTGGAGACCTCGTCGGCGTAGCGGAATTCTTCCGGCTGCAGCTCGCGACCGGCCACCAGCCGCGTGCCCAGCGTCGCCAGCAGATTTTCGCCGGTATACATGGCCGCGTTGAGCGAGGCGGTCTTCTGCGCGGGGTCCAGCTTGACCTCGGTATTGAACTCGGAGCCGGCCAGCGGCACCAGGCCGGCCAGGCTGACCTGCCGCACGCCGGGCACGGCGCGCAGCGCAGCCAGGTCTTCCTGCACGCGCGCCTTCGCGTCGGGCTCCTCGCGCAGATTGGCCACGTCGATCGCCAGCAGCTCCTGCTCGGCGATGCCGCTGGGCATGGCCATGGCCTGCAGGCGCTGGCTGATCAGGAACACCGCGTTGCACACGATCGCACAGGTCAGCGCTATCTCCAGGATCACCAGCCAGGCGGTGATCTTGTGCTTGCGCAGAGCGGAAACGATCGGCCGCACGGTCATGCTCAAGCCTCCTTCAGCTGCAGCGCGGGGGCGATCTGGCAGGCGCGCCAGGCCGGCAGCAGACCGGCCGTCAGGCTGGCGCCCAGCGCCAGCGCGAAGGTGACCAGCAACATCGGCGCATCCAGCTGGGCCAGCGCGGCGTAGTCGGTCGGCCGCTGCCGCACCAGCCACAGCCCGCCCAGCGCCAGCAGCAGGCCGCCCAGGCCGCCGCTCAGGCCGATCACGCCCGACTCCACCAGCAGCTGCGCGAACAGCGCGCGCTTGGAGGCGCCGAGCGCGCGACGGACCCCCAGCTCGTCGTTGCGGCGCATGAACTTGGCCAGCATCAGCCCCACCGTGTTGACCAGGCACACCAGCAGGAAGCCCGCCGCCAGCCAGGTCTGCAGGCGCACGTCGCTGGGCACCACGCGCTGGTAGCCCAGCCAGTCCATCAGGTTGCGCAGGCGCACGTTGAGCGGACGCTGGAAGCGCCCCAGCGCCTGCTGCTCCTGCGAATAGTGTTCGAGGAAACTGCGGTAGCCGACCGCCTGCGCCGGATCGTCCAACTGCACCCAGAACTGCAGCCAGACGCAGGGCGCCGTGGCCAACTGGCCGACCGCATAGCCGCCCCAGCAGCTGATGCTGCCGTTGATGGCGAGCTTGGCGTCCAACGCGCTCTGCAGCGGCAGGAACACGTCCTCGGCACGGGCGTAGCTGCCGGCGATGTGCAGATCGTAGAAGTGCGGACTGGGCCGCCAGGCGTCGAGCACGCCAACGATGCGGAACGCGCTGTCGCCCAGCTGCAGCAGCTGGCCGGTGCTGTCGCGGCCGCCGAACAGACGGTCGTTGAGCGAACGGCTGATCACCGCCACGCGCGCCTTGGCCTGGTCGTCGGCCGCGGACCAGGCGCGGCCGTAGCGCATCGGCACCTCGAACATCGGGAAGAAGTCGGCAGTGGTGTAGCGCGCGTCGGCAAAGAACGGATCGACGTCGCCGCGCGGCGGCTCCACCGGCACCGAGCCGCCGGTCATCAACGCCTGGCGCTCGGCGCGATGCGCGCGCAGCAGGTTCATGCCGTCGATCAGGGTGACCTGTCCAGGCGGCTCCACGCCGGGCCGATAGCCGTCCAGATCCTGTGGATCCAGCTGCGGATAGAACAGCATCTGGCTGCGCCCCGGCAGCGGATCGTTCGACAGCACATGCAGCACGGTCAGCGTGGTCATGCTGGTGCCGATGCCCAGCGCGATCGCCAGCACCATCAGCCCGGTGAGCGCCTTGTGGCGGCTGAAGCTGCGCAGCGCGAGATCGAGGTAGTAGCCGAACATTCAAGAGCTCCCGTGCACGATCGTTCGCGCGGCCGCCGTCATACCGAGCGCGTGGCCACCACCGGCGGCACCGCCGCCGCGCGCCGCGCCGGCCCCAGCACCGCCAGCTGGCCCAGGCACCACAGGGTCAGCGCGCCCACCGGCAGGTACAGCAGCGGCAGTCGCGGCAATTCGTAGAAGCGCATCAGCGCCAGATTCAAGCCGTAGGCCAGCAGCATGCCCAGCGCGATGCCGAAGCTGACGATCAGGAAATTCTCGGTCTGGAAGTAGCGCAGGATGTCGCCGCGGGTGGCGCCGATCGCGCGGCGGATGCCGATCTGCTTGCTGCGTTGGGTGACCCAGAAGCTGGCCAGGCCAACGATGCCCAGCGCGGTCACCAGCAGCAGGGCCACGATCACCCCGAGCAGGATGCCGGCCATCGCACGGTCGGCGCGGAAATAGCGCAGGCGCAGTTCGTCCAGGGTCTGGCTGGCCTGGTTGTCGAGCACGGCGTCCGGCGCGATCTTCACCACCGCCGCGCGGGCGTCGCGCAACACGCGCGGCAGCTGCGCCGGATCGGCGCGCAGCAGATAGTTGCCGGCGAGATACATGCCCGGCTGCGCCGGCACGAACACCGACCACTGGATGGTTTCAGGACCACCCTCGCCGCCGTCCTGCCGCGCCAGGCTCGCGATCACCCCGACCACGCGGAAATGATCGTGGTCGGACCAGAACTCCTTGCCCAGCGGGTCCGCCCCCGGCCACAGATGCTCGGCCAGCGTGCGCGTCACCATCACCGGCGCATCGTCCGGCTCGAAGTGATTCAGCGGACGGAAATCGTCGGCCTGCGGCGCGCGACCGGCCACCAGCCGCAGGCCCAGGGCCTCGAACGTGCCCGGGCCGCCGAGGTAGAAATCGATCACGCCGCCGAAGTGCTGCCCGGCCTGGTCGAGGGTGATGCCGGCCGTCCCCGCATGCTGGCCGAACGGCACCGCGTTGATCGCGCCGACCGACTGCATGCCGGGAATCCGGCGCAGCCCGTCCAGCATGCGCGCATTGAGATCAATCGAGCCGGCCTCGTCGAAGCCGGACAGCTTGATGACCGCCAGCGCGCGCTGGTCGATGCCGCTGTCGATCTGAGTCTGACGCAGCCGGCTGACGATCAGGAAACAGGCGTTGCACAACACCGCGCAGGCCAGCGCGATCTCCAGCGCGATCAGCAAGGTGGCCAGTCGATACTTGCGCAGGGCGGCTAGGATGGGCTGGATCTGCATGGCTAGGCCACCTGTCGGGAAGGCGCGCATGGGAACGGACTGGCGCTGGAAAAATCCATTACAGCGTCTTCAGCTGCAGCGCCGGCGTGATGCGGCTGGCGCGCAGCGCGGGCAGCATGCCGGCCAGCAGGCTCGCGGCGATGGCCAGCCCGAACGTGGCCAGGAACATCGGCACGTCCAGATGCACCAGGTCGGCATATTCGACCGGCTGCCGGCGCACCAGCCACAGGCCGAGCATGGCCAGCAGCCAGCCGCCGATGCCGCCCAGCAGGCCGATCACTCCCGCCTCCACCAGACACTGCGCGAACACCGTGCCGCGCGACGCGCCGAGCGCGCGGCGCACGCCGATCTCGCCGCTGCGGCGCAGGAATTTGGCCAGCAGCAGCCCCACCGTGTTGAACAGGCAAATCAACAGGAAGGCGAAGGCCAGCCAGGTCTGCAGCCGCACGTCGCCGGGAATGGCGCGATTGAAGTCCAGCCACTGCAGCAACGACATCATGCGGGTGTCGTCGGCGTGCACGAAGCGGCCCAGCGCCTTCTGCTGCTGCGCGTAGGCGGCGATGAAATCGCGGTAGGCGCCGACCTTGGCGACGCTGTCGAGCTGCACCCACAGCATCACCCACACGCAGGGCCCGGTGCGCAGATCGGACCCCTGCGCGGTGCTCCAGCAGGTGAACACGTTGTAATCGTGGCCGACGATGTCCTGGCCGCTGTTGAACGGCATGAACACGTCTTCCGGCTTGCTGTAGAAGGATGCGGTCTGACCCTCCGCATAGCGGCCGCCGGCAACGTCGTAGAACAGCGGCGACGGCCGCCACGGCGCGAGCACGCCGACGATGCGCACGTCGGCGCCCTTCAGCCGCAGCGTGCGGCCCACGCTGTCGGCGCCGCCGAACAATTTGTTGTTCAAGTCGTCCGAGATCACCACCACCCGCGCGCGCTGCGCGTCGTCCTGTGCGGTCCAGGCGTCGCCGTAGCGGAACGGCACATCGAACATCGGGAAGAAATCCGCGGTGGTCGACAAGGTCTGCGCCATCAGCGGCGGCAGGTTCACTCCTGGCGCGTTGAGCTTGAGCGCGGCGCTGGCGATCAGCGCCTGGCGATCGGCGCGATGGGCGCTCCACAGCTCGGTGGCCGAACGATAGTCCATCATGTCGAACGGCGCGTGCCGCTCGCCCGGAGCCGGCGACGGGTTCACCTGCGGGAAAAACAGCGTGCTGCTGCGTGTGGGCACCGGATCGCCAGAGAGGATGTGCATCACCGTCAGCATGGTCATGCTCGCACCGATGCCTACCGCGATCGCCAGCACCATCAGCGCGGTGAGCGCGCGATGGCGCTTGAGGCTGCGCAGGGCCAGGTCGAGGTAGTAACCAAACATGCCACGTCTCCATCGCTCGAAAGCCATCGCTGCACGAACAGAAGCCGGGCCGGCGCCAGCACGGCACCATGCGACTTGCCCGCTCCCCACCTTCGCCTCCCGCGCGCGGGAGGCCGGACCGTCACGCGGCCCGTGTCGCCACCACCGGCGGCACTGCGGCCGCGCGCTGTGCCGGCCCCAGCACCGCGCCCTGCCCGATCAGCCACAGCGCCAGCGCGCCGGCCGGCAAATACAGCATCGGCAGCCGCGGCAGCTCGTAGTGCGCCATCAGGAACAGGTTGATGCCGTAGGCCAGCAGCATGCCGAGCAGGATGCCGATGCCCACCAGCAGAAAGTTCTCCAGCTGGAAGTAACGCAGGATGTCGCCGCGGGTCGCGCCCAGCGCGCGGCGGATGCCGATCTGCGCGCGCCGCTGGGTCACCCAGAAGCTGGACAGGCCGACGATGCCCACCGCGGTCACCGCCAGCATCACCGCGCAGACCAGCACCAGCATCCAGGCCATGCTGCTGGTGTCGGCGAAATAGCGGTTGCGGATCGCCTCGTAGGTATTGCCATTGATCACCGCCGACGGGTTGAGCGCCTGCATTTTCTGAACAGCCTCGCGCAGGATGCGCTCGCGCTCCGCCGGCGGGCAGCGCAGCACGTAGTTGGCCAGCGCCTGATCGGGCCCCATCGGGAAGAAGCTGCTGTGGTAGCTGCGCAGGCCGTCCGAGCCGAACAGGCGCGGACGCAGCACGTCGGCGACCACGCCGACCACGGTGAAATAGGCCGGCTTCGAATAGATGGTCTTGCCCAGCGGCGACTGGCCAGGCCACAGCTTCTTGGCCAGCGACTCGGTGATCACCGTGACATGCGTGCTGGGCAGCGCCCCCGAACCGATCAGGCTGCCGGGGTATTCGTCGGCGTTGAAGAAGCGGCCTTGCCGCAGGCGCAAGCCCAGCACGCGCTCGGTGCCCTGGGCCATCATGTACAGCGATACATTGGTGTTCTGGTCGCTGGAGCGATCCTCGAGCACGGAATCGGGCTGCGTGCCGAAGCTCCAGCCCCAGTTGTCGGTGCTCAGCGGCAAGGAGCTGATGACGCCGGCGGCCTGCACGCCGGCAATGCCCTGCAGGGCGGCCAGGTTGCGCGGGATGTCGGCGGCCGCGCGGGTGGGGTCGGCGCCGTGCATGGACACCGAAATCAGCTCTTTCTCGTCGATGGCGTTCGGCAGGCTGATCGAGGCGACACGCCGGCTGATCATGAACACGGCGTTGCACAGCACCGCGCAGGCCAGGGCAATCTCCAGCACGATCAGGATCGCCGGGATGCGGTGCTTGCGCAGGGTAGCGAGGATCGGGCGAATTTGCATGGCGACCTCAGGCGGCTTTCAGTTGCGGAGCAGGCGCCAGCACGCAGGCGCGCCAGGCGGGCAGCAGGCCGGCGATCAGGCTGGCGGCCAGCGCCACGGCGAAGGTGGAACCGAACATGGTCAGATCCAGCCGCGCCAGGCTGGCGTATTCGGCCGGCTGGTGGCGAACGCCCCACAGGCCCAGTTCGGCGAACAACAAGCCGAACAGGCCGCCGGCCAGGCCGACGATGCTGGCCTCGACCATGAACTGGGCGAACACGGTGCGGCGGGTGGCGCCCAGCGCGCGGCGCACGCCGATCTCGCGCGAGCGGCGCAGGCACTTGGCGAGCAGCAGGCCCACCGTGTTCACCACGCAGATCAGCAGGAAGCCGAAGGCCAGGTAGGTCTGCAGGCGCACGTCATCCGGCACCACCTCGCGATCGCGCAGCCAGCCCATCAGGTCGAGCAGGGCCGTTTCGCTGCGCTTGAAGCGCCCCAGCGCCATCTGTTCCTTCGCATAGTTGGCCAGGAATTCCCGGTAGTCGGCCACCGCCTTGGCGCTGTCGAGCTGCACCCAGAAACCCAGCCATTCGCAGGGCGCCTCCTCCAACTTGTTGATGTTGCCCACCGAGGCATAGCATTCGATGTCCTGCGGATCCATGTTCAGCGCGCGTGCCGTCGACAGCGGCATGAACAACGCCTCGCCGTCACCATAGCTGCGTCCGCCCAGCTCCTGCGTGTAGAAGCGCGGCTGCGGCGCCCAGTGCTGCAGCACACCGACGATGCGAAAGTCGTGGTTGTTGATGCGCAGCATCTTGCCGACGCTGTTGGCGCCGCCGTACAGCTTGTCGTTGAGGAAATCGGAGATCACCACCAGCGCGGCGCGGTTCGTGTCGTCCTCTGCGGTCCAGCCGTTGCCGTAGCGGAACGGCACCTCGAACATCGGGAAGAAATCCGTGGTGGTGATTACGCCGTCGCTGAAATACGGATGCTCGGTGCTGTGTTCGGGCACGATCTTGGCCTGGGTCAGCGCCAGCGCCGCCCGATGAGTGCCGCGGCCGGCATGCAGCAGGTTCATCGCGTCCACATAGCCCATCAGGCTATCCGGCTTGGTCTGGCCGGCCACGTAGCCGCTCAGCGAGTTCGGGTCCACCTGGGCATAGAACAGCCGGCTGCTCTTCTGCGGCAGCGGATCGCCGGACAGCAGCCGCAGCAGGGTCAGGGTGGTGATCGAAGCGCCGATGCCCAGAGCCAGGGTCAGCACCATCAGCGCGGTGAGCACGCGGTTGCGCTTCAGGCTGCGCAGTGCCAGATCAAGGTAGTAGCCGAACATCGAGATCCCCCCAAGATGCGATGCGATGTGCCTATGCCGCGCGCGTGGCTTCGACCGGCGGCACCGCCGCGGCGCGCAGCGCCGGACCGAGCACCGCCAGCTGGCCGAGCAGCCACAGCGACAGCGCGCCGACCGGGAAGTACAGCGCAGGCAGGCGCGGCAGCTCGTAGTACCTCATCAGCAGCAGGTTGATGCCGTAGGCGAAGGCCATGCCGATCGCGATGCCGATGCTGGCGAGCAGGAAGTTCTCGGTCTGGAAGTAGTGGAGGATGTTGCGCCGGGTGGCGCCCAGCGCACGGCGCACGCCGATCTGGCGATGCCGCTGCGCCACCCAGAAGCTGGCCAGGCCGACGATGCCGAAGGCGGTGACCACCAGCAGCACCGCGATCACGCCGACCAGCAGGCCGGCCATCGCGCGGTCGTTGTGGAAAAACTCCTCGCGCAGCTGGCTCATGCTTTTCTTGTCCAGGATCACCCGGTGCGGGTCGATCTTGTGCAAGGTTGCCGCCGCGGCCTTGATGACCGCGTCGCGCTGTTCGGGCGTGGTGCGCAGCACGTAGTCGGAAGCGTTGTCCAGGCTGGCGCGCATCGGTATCACCAGGGTCCATTGCGCGGTGTTGTCGCCGTTGGACAGCGAGGGACGGATCAGTGCCTTGACCACCCCGACCACCTGCTGCGGGCTGTCCTTGCCCATCCAGATGGTCTTGCCCAGCGGGTTCTGCCCCGGCCACAGCCGCTCGGCCAGCGCGCTGGTCACGATGACTACCTTGGAAGCCTTGGACGGATCCTTCTGGGCGTCGCCGAGATCGGTGTACTCGTCCGCATTGAAATCGCGCCCGGCCACCAGCTGCGCACCGAGCACCCCGACCAGGTTCTCGCCGAAGTAGGTGGTCGCGTTGAGAGTGGATTCCTTCTGCGTGGGATCGAGCATGATGCCGGTGTTCCACGAGCTGTTGGTGAAGGGCAGCTGGGTCGCCAGGGTCACCGCCTTGACGCCGGGGATGCGGCGCAGCGCCTCCAGGTCGGCGGCCGTGCGGGCCTTGGCGTCGGGCAAGGCGCCGATGCTGGCGGACTGCACTTCCACCAGCTCGGTCTCGGCGATGCCGCCGGTCATCTGCATGCGCTGCAGGCGCTGGCTGATCATGAACACGGCATTGCACACGATGGCGCAGGTCAGCGCGATCTCCAGCACCAGCAGGAGCGCGGTGGTCTTGTGTCGCAGCAGCGAGGAGAGGATCGGACGCACGTCCATATCAGTTGCTCTTCAGTTGCAGGGCGGGGGCGATCTGGCAGGCGCGCCAGGACGGCAGCAGGCCGGCGGCCAGGCTGGCGCACACGGCGAGCACGAGGGTGATCAGCAGCATCGAGGCATCCAGGTGCGCCAGCTCGGCGTAGTCGGATGGCTGCCGCCGCACGATCCACAGCCCGAGCAGGGCCAGCAGCAGGCCGATGGCGCCGCCGACCACGCCGACGATGCCGGACTCGACCAGCAGCTGCGCGAAGACCGCGCGGCGCGAGGCGCCCAGCGCGCGGCGCACGCCCAGCTCGCCGCGCCGGCGCAGGAACTTGGTCAGCATCAGGCCCATGGTGTTGACCAGGCAGACCAGCAGGAAGCCCAGCGCCAGCCACATCTGCAGACGCACGTCGCTGGGCACCACCTTGTTGTAGTCCAGCCATTCGGTCAGGCCGCGCAGGCGCACGTTGGGCGGGCGCTGGAAGCGGCCCAGGGCCTTCTGCTCCTGCACGTAATGGGTCAGGTATTCCTTGTAGGCGCTGGCCTTGGCCGGCGTATCCAGCTGCACCCAGTACTGCAGCCAGACGCAGGGCGAGGTCTCGATGTGATCGTCGTCGCCGCCGCCTTTGCCCCAGCAGTCGATCGAGCCGTTGCGGCTGAGGCGGACGTCACGCGACGCGCTCAGCGGCACGAACACGCCCTCGCTGTCCGAGTAGTTGCCCATGTTGACGTCGTAGAAATGCGGCGAGGGGCGCCAGCTGTCGAGCACGCCGACGACACGGAAGGCGGCATCGTTCATGCGCAAGGTCTGGCCGGTGGAATCCTTGCCGCCGAACAGCTTGTCGTTCATCCCGCGCGACAGCACCACCACGCGGGCATGCGCCTCGTCGTCGGCGCCGCTCCAGGGATGCCCGTACAGGAACGGCACCTGGAACATCGGGAAGAAATCCGCGGTGGTGTAGCGCGCATCTTCATAGAACGGATCGATCGCGCTGTCGGCCGGCTGGATCGGCACCGCGCCGCCGGTCATCAGTGCCTGGCGGTCGGCGCGCGCCGCATGCAGTAGGTTCATGCCGTCGACCCAGGTCACCTGGGCCATCGGTTCGTCGCCCGGGTGATAGCCATCCATATCGCGCGGATCGAGCTGCGGGTAGTACAGCTGGCCGCTGCGTCCGGGCAGCGGATCGCCGGAGAGCACGTGCAGCACGGTCAGCGTGGTCATGCTTGCGCCGATGCCCAGCGCCAGGGTCATCACCATCAGCGCGGTGAGCACGCGGTTGCGCTTCAGGCTGTGCAGCGCCAGATCAAGGTAGTAGCCGAACATCGACATTCCTCGGGTTGCATTTGGTTCGTTCATACGGATCGCGTGGCCTCCACCGGCGGCACCCGCGAAGCGCGCAGGGCCGGCGCCAGCACGGCACCCTGCCCCAGCACCAGCAGCACCAGCACGCCGATCGCCACATAGTCCAGGGACAGCCGCCCCAGCTGGAAATGGGTCACCGTCCACAGGTTGAAGCCGACCGCCAGCACGATGCCCAGCACCACGCCCGCCGCGCTGATCAGGAAGTTCTCGGTGAGGAAGTAGGCGAGGATGTCGCGCTGACGTGCGCCCAGCGCGCGCCGCACGCCGATCTGCCGGCGGCGCTGGCCCACCCAGAAGCTGGTGAGGCCGACGATGCCCGCAGCGGTGATCGCCAGCAGCACCACGCAGATGACGCCCATCAGGATCGCCATGCCGCGGTCGCTGTCGTACACCTTGTGGCGGATGGTGGCGTAGTCCTGGATGCCGTCCTTCGGCTCGATGATGCGCAGGCGGCTCTGCGCATACAGCGCCTTGGGCGCCTCGCGCATGGCGTCGGCCAGCTGGCCGGGCTTGGCCCGCACGACGTAGTAGACGCCGCGCGGATCGTCCGCACGGATCGGCCAGATCAGCGACTCTCCGGCATGGGTGCGGCTCCATCGATCCACACCTTGCCGTTGCAAGGTATCGACGATGCCGACGACGGTGGTCGGTGCCGTGCCCATCGTGTAGAAGCTTTTGCCCAGCGCGTTGCCGCCGGGGAACAAGCGGTCGGCCAAGGCCTTGCTCACGATCACTGCCGGTGGCGTAAGCGCCTGCTGGGCGCCCATCGGCAGTACCTCGTCGGGATGGAAATTGCGTCCCGCCACGAGCTTGAGCCCCAGCGTATCGATGAAATGTTCGTCGCCGGTGTACACCGCCGTATCGGTGGTCGGCTTGGTCTGCTCCGGCGTCATGGTGACGAAGTTGTCCCAGCCGAGGCCCTTCAACGGATAGCCGCTGGCCGGCGTGGCATCGAGCACCGCGGGCAGCTGGCGCAGCGCGAGCAGGTCGGCGCGCACCAGCGCATCGACCTGCGGCGTCGATTCGTCGATGCCGGCCCACATGTTGGCGACCACGAACACGTTGGCCTCGTCCACGCCGCTGACCACGGCCAGGTTGGCCAACCGCGCCTGGATGATGAACAGCGCGTTGCACACGATCGCCAGGGTCAGCGCGATCTGCAGCACGATCAGCAAGGTGCCAGCCTTGTGTCGGCGCAGCGCAACGAGGATGGGGCGAATCTGCAGGTTCACGCTTGCCTCCTCAGCTCGATTTCAATTGCCAGGCCGGCTGCACGTGTGCCGCGCGCCAAGCCGGGTAGAAGGCCGCCAGCACGGTGGCCGCGATGGCCACCAGCAGGGTCAGGCTCACCAGCGAGAAATCCAGGTGCGCCAGCCGGGCGATCTCCGGCTTGAACAGGATGTCCACGCTCGACACGCCCAGCGCGGTGAGCAGCAGGCCCAGCAGGCCGCCGGCCAGGCCCACTGCGCCGGCCTCGATTAGGTATTGCGCATAGATCTCGCCGCGCGTGGCGCCCAGCGCGCGGCGCACGCCGATCTCGCCGGCGCGGCGCATGAACTTCGCCAGCAGCAGGCCGACGGTGTTGACCAGGCAGATCAGGAAGAAGCCCAGCGCCACCACCAGCGAGATGCGGCTTTCCGGCGACACCACCTGTTCGTAGTCCATCCACTCCATCACGTCGCGCAGGCGTATGTTCGGCGCCCAGTTGAAGCGGCCGGCGTGCTGCTGGTTGGCGGCGTAGTTGGTGAGGAAGCGGCGATAGCTTTCGACCTCGGCGGCACTGTCCAGCTCCACCCAGGGCGTGATCCACACGCAGCTGCTCTGCGTGTAGTCCGTCCAGTTGGTGTAGCTGAGCTGGCCGCGGCAGGTGTTGCGGCCGTTGATGTAGATGTGCAGGTCCAGCGCGCGGGTGAACAGCATGTAGAAGTCCGTCTGCTCGGCAAAGCCGCTGGTGCTGAACAGGTCGTAGAAGCGCGGCTGCGGATTCCAGTGGCTGAGCACGCCCACCACGCGATAGTCGTGCCCGCCGAGATTGACCGTGCGACCGGTGCTGTCGGCGCCGGCGAACAGCTTCTGGTTGAGCTCATCACTGATGACGATGTCGGCAGCCCGCTGGTCGTCGTCCTGCGCGCTCCAGCTGCTGCCGTAGCGGAACGGCACCTCGAACATCGCGAAGAAATCGCTGCCGACGGCGTAGCCGTTGGCGTTCAGCGGCAGCTCGCGCTTGCCGTCCGGCATCGCTGTGAGCTGCACCGGGTACAGCATGGTCTGGCGCTTGGCCGCGGGCGCATGCAGCAGCGCCATCGCGTCCACATAGCCCAGCGCCTCCGGCGGCTCGTTGCGCGGCAGGTTCTGCTGCGGCCCCCAGCTGTCCAGCTGCGGGGTGAACAGCTGCGACGACTTGTCCGGGATCGGGTTGCCCGAGACGGCGCGAAACACCGAATAGGTGATCATCGACGCCGCCACCCCGAAGCCGATCGCCATGACCATCAGCGCAGTCAGCGCCGGATTGCGGCGGAGACTGCGCAGGCCTAGCTTCAGGTAGTAGCCGGATGTCGCGATCATGTGTCTGGACCTTCGCCTTGGAGTCGTGTCACTGCAGCAGCCGGTTGACGTCTTCGATGTCGCTCAGCTCGATCGTCCCCGCCGCCTGCTTGAGCGACAGCTTGTTCAGCACGTACTGGTAGCGCTGCTGGGTGTAGGTGAAGCGCGACTCGGCCAACACCTGGATCGCGTTCACCACTTCGATCAGCCGCTGCGTGCCGATCTCGTAGCCGGCCTTCAGCGAGGCCAGCGACTTCTCCGCGGCGGCCACCGAATCGCGCGCGGTCTGCACTTGCTCGGCGCCATCCACCACCAGGTTGAAGTAGTTGTAGACGTCGCGCACGGCCTGGCGGCGCTGGCTTTCCAGACTGTCCGAATCGGCGTCGCGCTGGTGGATCGCCTGGCGTACCTGCGACTGCACCAGGCCGCCGCTGAACAACGGAATGCTCAGGGTCAGGCCGACCGTGGTGGTGCTCGGCCCGTAGGCGGCGCTGCCCGGCCTCTCGTTCGACCAGCTGCCGAACTTGTCGAACTGCACGCCGGCGCTGAGCGTGGGCAGGTGCCCGGCGCGTGCCGCCAAGATCTTGTGCTCGTCCGAGGTCACCGCATAGCGCGCGGCCAGGATGGTCGGGTTGGTCTGCTCGGCCACGCTGGCCCAGGCCTTGGGATCGTTCGGCTCGGGCGGCTGCATCGGCAGTTCGTCGCGCAGCTTCTTCAGCGTGCCGGCCGGCTTGCCGGTGATCTGCTCCAGCGCCCGCTCGGCGTCCTTCAGGCTGTCCTGCGCGCTGATCCGCTGCGACTTGATGTAGAGGTACAGCGCCTGCGACTGGCTGACGTCGGCGGCCATCGCCAGGCCGTTCTTGAAGCGCGCGCTGGTCTGCTCGAACTCCTGCTTGTAGCCGTCCTCGTAGGCCTGGTTGATCTCCAGCGCGTCCTGCGCCTGCAGCACGTTGAAATAGGCCGTAGCCACGCGCACGTAGAGGTTCTGCAGGGCGGCGCGATAGGTCTCGTCCTGCGAACTGGCGATGGCGTGCGCCGCGCGCAGGCTGGCGATGTCGGCCAGGTTGACGATGGTCTGGTTGAGCGAGCCATTCAGATCGCGGCCGCGCGTATGCCCGCCGTTGCTCGCCGACACCGTATTGCCGTTCTGCTGGTTGCTGCTGCCGCCATGCACTTGATCGAGGCTCAGGCCCGCGGACAGCTGCGGCAGCAGCGCTGCGCGCGCCTGCGGCACCTGCTCGGCCACGACCAGGCGCTGGGCGTCGGCGCCGGCCAGCACCGGGTCGTTGGCGACGGCCTGGCGATACACGTCCAGCAAGTCCTCGCAGCGCCCCGTCGAGGGCGCCAGGGACAGCAGGCATAACAGCGGCAGCAGCTTGGCTCGCATGGGCATACTCAGGGCGTGGTGAACGGGAGGGCGCACGGCATCAGGCGCTGTGACGGTTGTCCTGGGTCGCCGTGCGGAAGCGCGGATCCTCGGCGAGGTCGACCACCTGGCCGTCGATCACGTGCACGTTGCGCTGCGCGCGCAGGGCCAGCTCGGGATCGTGGGTGACCATCACGATGGTGGCGCCCTCGCGGTGGATCTCCTCGAGCAGCTCCATCACGCCGCGGGCCATCTGGGTGTCCAGGTTGCCGGTCGGTTCGTCGGCCAGCAGCAGGCGCGGCGAGCCGGCCAGCGCACGGGCGATCGCCACGCGCTGCTGCTGGCCGCCGGAGAGTTCCGCCGGATAGTGCTTGGCGCGCGAGGCCAGGCCGACGCGCTCCAGCGAATCCATGATGCGCTGCTTGCGCTCGGCCGCCTTCATGCCGCGGTAGCGCAGCGGCACCTCGACGTTGTCGTAGACGTTGAGATCGGGAATCAGGTTGAAGGCCTGGAAGATGAAGCCGATCTTCTCGTTGCGGATCTTCGAGCGGGCGTTGTCGTTGAGCTGGCTCACCTCGATGCCGTCGAGGTGGTACTGGCCGCCGGTGAAGGTCTCGAGCAGGCCGGCGATGGTTAGGAAGGTGGTCTTGCCGGAACCCGAAGGCCCGGTGACGGCGACGAACTCGCCTTCCTTCACGTCGATGTTGAAATCGCGCAGCGCATAGGTTTCCACCACTTCGGTGCGGTAGACCTTGGACAGGTGGGTCATCTTGAGCATGAGTACGTCCTTCAGTGGTGGAGTGAATGAACTTTCAAGAGTGCGGCCAGGAATGGCCGCTGTTTGACGTCGCGCCCGGGGACGAGCGCGCTAGTTGCTGATCGCCACCCGCGCGGCGTTCTTGAAGTTATCGGTGCCGGAGATCACGATGCGATCGCCCTGCTTCAGGCCGTCGAGGATCTCCACCTTGTCGATGCTGCTGGCGCCGACGCGGATCGGCGTGCGGGTGGCGATGCCGTCGCGCACCACGTAGGCGTAGCTGCCGCCGGACTCGTCCACGAAGGAGCCGCGCTGCACGGTGAGCACGTCCTCGCGGCGGTCGAGCAGCACGCGCACCGACAGGCGCTGGTTCTGCCGCAGCTGCTTCGGCGTCTCGCCGTCGAAGCGCAGCCGGGCAGCCACCTCGCCGTTCACTACCTCGGGCGAGATCGCGCTCACCAGACCCTTCCACACATTGCCGTTGCCGCTGATCTCGCCGGCCATGCCGATGCCGAGGTCGCGCGCGAAGCTCTCAGGCACCTGCATCTCGACCTGCAGCGCCGACAGGTCGATCACGCTCAGCAGTTGCGCGTCCTTCGCCACCGTGGCGCGTTCGGCGATGAACAGCTGGCCGACCTGGCCGTCCACCGGCGACTTCACGTTGAGGCTGTCCACCTGGCGCTGCAGGTCCTGCACCACCAGCAGCTGGTTGTCGTGCGCCAGCTTCTTCGACTGCACGTTGAACTTCAGGCTGTCGTTGTTCATGCCCATGTCGGACTTGGCGTGGGCCAGCGCGATGCGCGCCTTCTCCAGCGTGTCCTTCGACTGGTCCACCTCGACGCCGGTGGCGGCGCCGGCGGCGAAGGCCTTCTGCTCGCGCGCCAGGTTGGTCTCGGCGCTCTTCTCATCGATCTGCGCGTTGTCGTAGGCCTTCTGCAGCTCGCTCTGCTTGGTGCGCGCGTCGACTTGGGCCTGCATGTAGTCGACCTGCATGGCATCGGCCTTCGACTGCTCCTGCGCCAGCTTGCTGATCAGGTCCGGGCTGTCGATCACCGCCAGCACCTGGTCCTTGCGCACCGAGTCGCCGGCGTGCACTTTCAAGGTCACGGCGCCGCCGTACACGGCGTACAGGGTCGGGCTGACCGCCGCGACTACCTTGCCCTCGGCGGCGATGTCGCGCACGAACTGACCGCGCTCCACCGTGGCGAAGGCCAGCCGCGAACTGCTCACCGAGGCGTCGGCGGAAAACAGCCGGGCGATGCCGGGCATGGCCAGCGCCAGCACGGCGACCACCGCCACGCCGCCACCGATCAGCAGCCAGCGCCGCTTGCTGTTGGATTTGACCTCGATCGTCCGGTCTTGTGCGGAGGTATCGCGAATCATCTGTCTCAGGCCCCTCGCCGCGGAATGGCGGCTGCTGGGCTGATTACGCAAAGCCCGTGCCAACCAAGAAATGCCTTTCTGTTCAATGCATTGGGCCGGCTCGGCCACGGCGGACGGGTGTCCGCGGACAATTTCGCGGACAGGCGGACAGTGCCCGCCGGACACGCCGGCGGACAAGCGCCCGACCGCCGCCGCGCCCGGGCCTTGCGCCGCAGGCTTCGCGCCGCTTAACGTCTGCGCGGTTCCAATGATTGGACTAGCCCCGTGCCAAACCGCCGTTCATTGCTGCCGCTGCTGCTGGCGGCCATGTCGATCTTGTTGGGCCGTCCGGGCGATGCGCAGGCCAAGGACGCCTTCGTGGTGATCTCCGGCGGCGGCAACCCGGGCAGCAACCACTATTCGCAGTACCTGCAGGCGCGCGCCTACGCGAGTTATCTGCATGCGCACTACCCGCACGATGCGATCTGGACTTTCTTCGGCGCAGGCAATCGCAGCGGCAGGCCGCCAGCGCTGTTCGACGTCGAGCGCACCGTGACCGACAACCAGGGCCGCGAGCGCACCACCTGGATCGCCGGCGCGCTGCCGGACAACCGCCCGGCCCGCAAGGAAGAACTCGCCCGCGCCTTCCGCGACGAGATCCTGCCGACGGTGAAAGACGGCGGCACGCTGTACCTGTTCGTCGGCGACCATGGCGGCCCGTCCTCGGATTCGCGCGGCGAAAGCATCATCAGCCTGTGGGGCTGGGACCGTGATCCGACCGTGCCGTACGGTTGGCGCGATTACCGCTACTCCGAAGACCTGGGCGTCGCCGAGCTGCGCCGCTGGCTGTCCGCCGGGCTCGGGCGCGGCCGGGTGGTGTTCGTGATGAGCCAGTGTTTCTCCGGCGGTTTCCACTATCTCGGCCTGCCGCGCGAAGAGACGCCCGACCCGGCATGGTTCACGCGGCGGCCGGCGCGTTCGCAGCTGCCGGGCCAGACCGAACTGCCGCCGGTGGCGGGCTTCACCGCAACCGATGACCAGTCGTATGCCTCGGGCTGCACTTCCGACGTGTCGGCCGACAAGTGGGCCGGCTACGAACGCTATCTGCCGGAAAACCTCACCGGCCTGGACCTGTTCACCCTGAAGCCCGGCTCGTTGCCGGCGCGCCCCTCGCTGTACGAGGCTCATGTGCAGGCGGTGCTGGCCGACCGCACCATCGACAAGCCGCGCGCCACCTCCGAGCAATATCTCAGCGACTGGTCGCGCACTATCGAGCGGCTGGAGCCGGGCGACGGCCTGGTCGCCGCGGTCAAGCCTGCGCTGGCGCATTTCCGCCAGGTCATGGACGGCGAGCCGCCGGTGTCCACCGATGCCGCGCTGCAGGCGCGCGCGCAGGAATTCCACCGCTACGTCGAACGCTTGAATCGGGACAACCCTGCCTACGAAAAGCTGGAGCATGCCCCGCAGGCCAGGCTCGAGCAGATCGCCCAGCTCGGCATGTCCGCGCCGGCCGCTCGGCGCGGGTCGCCGTATCCACAGGACGACGACGAAAGCCAGATGAACGATCAAGCGCTGTTCGTGCGCCTGTGGAGCAAGACCATCGAGCCGGCCTGGCAGCACGCGCTGGAGGCCGGCGAACTGAACTCGCTACCGGCCGCCGAGTTGGCCTACGAGCGCGATCTGGCACAGCTGCGCGCGTCGGCGGACGATGCCGCCGGCAACGCCTCGAACAACCCGGCAAGCACGATCGACCCGGCCATGCTGGCCTATTACGAGGGCGGCTACGCCGATCCGGCAAGCTTCGATCCGGCACGCGCCAAGGTCGTCGCGGACTGGGACAGCCACCGCTATCACGCCATCCTGGACTGGGCCAAAAAGTCCAAGGACGCGTCGGTAAGCGCCGCCGCCAGCGCGGTGCTGGCCCTGGTGCCCGCACAGCTGTACGACCCCGATGCCGCGACGGAAGCGCCTGACCAGGCGGCCGACACATCGAAGCCGAAGCATGCACCGAAGGCATCGCGGCCCACGCCCGATATCGCCGCCGCGCGCATCCTGCTCTACCGGCGAGTGCAGGCCGCCTGGCAATTCCTGCTGGAAACCAACGAGAAGCCGGCACTGGCGCGGCTCGCCGCACTGACTCAATTGGAACGCACGCCGCTGCCGCTGGCGCGGCGTTGACCGCGCCGCCGCGGAGCCTGCCCAGCTCGGCGGCGCGCTCTGCGTGCTGACATGAACACGCTGCGTGCAGCACCGGCCCCTCCACGACTAACACCGTGAATCGGACGTCTGGACGTCTGGACGTCTGATTGATCGTGTTCATCAATGCTTCGAATGCGGCGTGTGTCGAACACAGAGCACGAGCCGCAAACACTGTCGCTCGCGGCCGATATCGCCGCCATATGCACCCTGCCATCCGCATGAGGACGCGAACCATCGCATCCCATGGCCGGTCAGATATCGTCCGGCCAGCTCGCGCAGACGCAGTGCGCAGCGGTCGATCCGCCAGAGTGGGCCGAGTCGATCCAGTCAGGCCAGTCTGATCGGGGCGATCTAGCCGCGGCGCAGCGGAACCGCCTCGGCCTGCGCGATCCGTTGCGCTGCCTGTCGGCCCAGGCTGGATAAAGCGTCGTGTTCGATCGCTTCCAGCATGCCGATCCCGGCCAGCTCGCGGTGACGAAAGGCCACCACGCGCGCCGCCGCCGAACGCAGGCCGCGATGACGCAGCGCGCGCAAGCTGGGCGGCTTCGCCTCGGCATCCTGCAGCAGCGCATCCCAGGCCAGGTAATCGGTATCCGGCAACAGATGCAGACGCGCGCGCAGCTCGCCGTTCTGGTCGAGGCATTCCAGCCACTCGCGCGGCCCGTCCTCGGTGACCACGCTGGCGGCGGCGAACCAGCGTGCCTGCAGCAGCGGCGCCAGTTCGCGCTGCGCCAGCAGCACGCCGTCGACCCATGGTTCGGCGGAGGCGGGACGTGCGGTCACGTACAGCACGCTGCCCAGCAACGGCAGCTGGCGCGCCAATTGCGGCGGCGACAGGCGCAGCCACTGGCGCGACGCATACAGGGGGGCGCCGCTGGAAAAGCGGCAGATCGACGGGGAAACGGCAGCGAGCCAGCCAAACACAGGCACCTCCGGTGACCAGGCCCGGCTGGCCGCACTAGGGCGGCGCTGGCGGAGGCGAAACGCGGCGATGCGCGTCGGAAGGCGGCGTATCCCTGTTCAGGTCGCCGCGCGGGGATTTACTTGGTGAGGATCAGCTTGTCGTTGCGGGTCAGTCGCAGGTGGTATTCGCCGCCCTGGTGCTGGATCACCAGCTCGCGCTCGCCTTGCAGCAGCGCCTGGCTGGAGGTGCGGCGCAGCGGTGTCGCCGCTTCCCGCGCATGCGACAGCGTGAGGCGCGGGCGCGCTTCGGATTTCGACGACAAGGACAGGATGGGCAGCGACATGGGGACTCCGCGATCAGGTCAGGGCGGATTTGATGATAATGATTCTCATTTGACTGTCAACAGCCGAAACCGCGTAAGCGGTCGCGCCGGCAGCAGCTCACCTATCCGCCAGGACCCTGACCCTGCCGTCGGACTCCAACCGCCATGCCAGACGGTTTGCCGAATCACCGCCCTGGCCGAAATCCGGAAGTCCGCATCAGGCTACGGCCTGTTCGATGCGTTGGCGCATGCCTTGGTCCAGCCGCGGCAGGATCTCCAGCGCGGCCAGGTTCTGCTGCAACTGCTCGATGCGGCTGGCGCCGAGGATCACGCTGGAAACCTGCGGATTGCTCAGGCACCAGGCGATCGCCAGCTGCGCCAGGCTGCCGCCGAGTTCGTCGGCCAGTGGCTGCAGCCGCCGCAACTTGGCCAGCGCGGAGGGTCCTGCATCGCCGTCGAGCAGTTCCCGGCGCAGCTCGTCGTGCACGGCCAGGCGCGAGTCCGCCGGCACGCCGTCGTTGTACTTGCCGCTGAGCAGGCCCGAAGCCAGCGGCGACCACACCGTCGTGCCCATGCCGTAGCGCTGGTACAGCGGCGCGTATTCCTGTTCGACGCGGTCGCGCTGCAGCAGGTTGTAGCGCGGCTGCTCCATGGTCGGCGCATACAGGTGCGCGGCCGCGGCGACGCGATGGGCTTCTTCGATCGCCTCGGCCGGCCAGCCGCTGGTGCCCCAGTACAGCACCTTGCCCTGCCGCACCAGGGTATCCATCGCGGCCACCGTTTCGGCGACCGGTGTCTCGGGGTCGTACTGATGGCAGAAATACAGGTCGAGATAATCCACGCGCAGCCGCTGCAAGGCCTGATGGCAGGCCTCGATCACATGCTTGCGCGACAGGCCGCGCTGTGTCGGCAGCGGCTGCGCCACCGCACCGAGCATCACCTTGCTGGACACGCAATAGCTGTCGCGCGGAAAGCGCAGGTCGGCCAGCACGTCGCCCATCAACTGCTCGGCAGCGCCGTGGCCGTAGCTCTCCGCGTTGTCGAAGAAATTCACCCCGTGGTCGTGCGCCAGCGCGAGCAGCTCGCGTGCCTGCGAACGCCCCACCTGCCCGCCGAAGGTGAGCCAGGCGCCGAACGACAGCGCGGAGAGCTGCAGGCCGGAGCGGCCGAGGCGGCGATAAAGCATGGAGGCATTCCTGGCTGGGACAGAACGCGAGCATGCCAACAAGCGCGTGCGGTCGTCCAACCGCGAACGAATCGCCTAGCCCGCCGCGCCGGCGGCGTAGGTCTTGATCGCCTCGGCGAGATAGTCGAACAGCAGGCGCACGCGGCGGTCCGTGCGCAGGTCTTCGTGCATCGCCAGCCAGGTGTCCATGCCCAGCGTAAAGGATTCGGGCAGCAGCCGCACCAGCTCGCGATCGCGTGCGGCCAGGGCGCACTGGCATACGCCGATGCCGTAGCCGGCGCGGATCGCCGCCAGCTGACCGAGGTCGTTATCGGTGCGCAGGCTGAAATCGCTGTGCTCGAGCGAAAGCGCACGGGCGATGGCGCGCAAGGCCGGCGTCTCGCGGTCGTAGCCGATCAAGGCATGCCGCGCCAGGTCCTCGATGCGCCGCGGCCGCCCATGTTCCTTCAGGTAGCGGCGATGCGCGTGCAGGCCAAGCATGATGCTGCCGACGCGCCGGGTCAGCAGCGCCGCCTGGGTGGGACGCACCATGCGCACCGCGATGTCGGCGTCCTTGCGCAACAGATCCTCGTTGCGGTTGGACAGCGACAGCTCGACCGCGATACCGGGATGCTGGCGGCGGAAGTCGGCCAGGATAGCTGGCAGCACCTCGGCGCCGACCACATCGCTGCAGGTGATCCGCACCGTGCCGCGTTCGTCCTGATTGCCGCCCGAGGCGGCTCGGCGCAGCGCCGCCGAGGCGGCCGCCATGCTCTGCGCGTGCGCGATCAGTTCGCTGCCGAGATCGGTCAGCCGCAGCCCCTGCGGCGAGCGCGTGAACAAGGCCACGCCCAGTCCGGCCTCCAGCTCGCGGATATGTCGGCCCAGGCTGGGCTGGGTCATGCCCAGCGCGCGCGCAGCCGCCGACAGGCTGCCCTCCTGCGCGACCGCCAGGAAGGACCGGTAGAGCTCCCAGCCGGGCTCGTGCTTAGCCATACATATATGTATAGCAGAAGTTCAACGATAGGCAATTTTTATTTAGCCAGGCCAGGGCCATGCTGTGCCTGCCGACACACCATCCGCAGCGCGTGTGGCCACGGCGCCCTCACTGCCACGACATCATCCGCGCCCCCAACGCCGATCAGGCAACTCGGGCGACCAACACAGAGGACAGGCTCATGAGCGAGACGAAGACGGCCCTGGTACTGGGCGCCACCGGCGGCGCCGGCGGCGAGATCGCGCAGGCGCTGCGCCGGCGCGGCTGGACAGTGCGCGGCCTGGTGCGCGATGTCGCGCGGCCAGGCCTGGATCCGTCCATCGCCTGGGTGGCCGGCGACGCCATGCAGGGCGAGAGCGTGATGCGCGCGGCGCAGGGTGCGCAGGTGCTGGTGCATGCGGTGAATCCGCCGGGCTACCGCGACTGGGACAAGCTGGTGCTGCCGATGATCGACCACAGCATCGCCGCGGCCCGCCGCCATGGCGCGCGCGTCGTGCTGCCGGGCACGGTCTACAACTACGGCCCCGACGCCCTGCCGCAGCTGCGCGAAGATTCGCCGCAGCATCCGCTGACCCGCAAAGGCGCGATCCGCGTCGAGCTGGAACGACGCCTGCAGGCCGCTGCCGACCAAGGCGTGCGCAGCCTGATCCTGCGCTGCGGCGACTTCTTCGGGCCGCGCGCCGGCAACAACTGGTTCACCACCCTGGTGAAGCCCGGCCGTGCGCCGCGCAGCATCGGCTATCCGGGGCCGCGCGAGCTGCCGCATGCCTGGGCCTATCTGCCCGACGTCGGCGAAACCGTGGCGCGCCTGCTCGAGCGCGAGCCGCAGCTGGAGGCCTTCGAACGCTTCCATTTCAACGGCCACTGGGTGGACGGCAACACCATGATCGATGCGGTTCGCCATGCCTCGGGCAACCCGCGGCTGGCCGCGTATGCCTTCCCCTGGTTCGTGACCGCCCTGGCCGCACCGTTCGTGACCGTCATGCGCGAAGTGCGCGAGATGCGCTACCTGTGGCAACAGCCGCTGCAGCTGGACAACCGCAAGCTGGTCGACCTGCTCGGCGCCGAACCGCACACCGCGCTGGACCAGGCGGTGCATGCCACCCTGGTCGGTCTGGGCTGCCTGAAAGACGCCGAGCCTGCCGCCCGCGGCTTGGGCCGCCATGCCTGAGCGCATGGCGTCACCCGCGACGACGCGACGACGGACATGCCACACTGCGTCACCCCGTCCGCACCGCTGGAGGCGCTATGAACTCGATGCCCTCGACCTGGTGGAACCGCAACTGGAAGTGGTTCCTGCCTACCGGCTGCCTCAGCCTGCTGGTGCTGGCGGGCGCAGCGGTGTTCGGCCTGGTCATGCTGGTCTTCGGCATGATGAAGTCCAGCGATGCCTACCGGCTGGCGGTGGCCCAGGCCGAACACGAGCCTGCGGTGATCGCCGCGCTGGGCCAGCCGATCCAGGAAGGGCGCATGGTCTCGGGCAACATCCGCACCAGCAACGATCGCGGCAGCGCCCGGCTGGCCATTCCGCTGTCGGGTCCCAAGGGCAGCGGCAAGCTGTATGTGGAAGCCGAGGAGCGCGCCGGCGCCTGGCAGGTTCAGGCGCTGATCTTCGAGGATGAGCAAAGCCACCAGCGCACCACACTGACGCCCACCGCGCCCGCAGCGCGCTAACTGCAGAATCGCAGCACCACGGCGGCGAACAGGCCGGCCACCACGTCGTCCACCATCACGCCGAGGCCGCCCTTGAGGCGCCGGTCGAGCGCGCGGATCGGCCACGGCTTCCACACGTCGAACAGGCGGAACAGCAGAAAGCCCAGCAGCGGCGCCCACCAGGCCGGCGGCGCGCTGCGCAGCGGCGAGGCCAGCAGCGGCAGCAGCGCGATCCACTGGCCGACGAATTCGTCCCAGACCAGGCTGCGGTGATCGTCCACGCCAAGCGCGCGCCCGGCCACGTCGCAGGCCCACACGCCGACAGCGAAACTCAGCAGCAGCAGGCCGAGATAGATCGGCCAGTCCAGGCCGCGCAGCAGCAGCCACCACAACACCAGGGCAGCCAGCGAACCGAAGGTGCCCTGCGCCACCGGCGCCAGCCCCGAGCCGAAGCCGCTGGCCAGCCAGCCGGCCGGCGTCGCCAGCAAGGCGCGGCGCTGCGCCGGAGTCAATACCTTCTTCGCGCTCATGCGAAATGCTCCCAGCCGCGGCGCTGCGGCGTCAGCCAGTGGCCGTCCTCGTCGCGTACGCGCACGCCGCTGCCGGCCACGATGCGGCCGATCACCGTAGCGCCGCCCTCACATCCGCGCAGCACCTCGCGCACCGCATCCAGGCGCTCGGCCGGCACGGTGAAGCACAATTCGTAATCGTCGCCACCGCTCAGCGCGAACTCGCGCGCCACCTGCGCAGCGCATTTTTCCAGCAGCGCGGGCGAACAAGGCAGCGCCGCAGCCTCCAACTCAGCCGCCACGCCGCTGGCCGCACAGACATGAGCGAGGTCGGCCAGCAGGCCGTCGGAAATATCGATGCAGGCGCTGGCACGACTGCGCAAGGCGAGGCCCGTCATCACGCGCGGCGTGGGACGATGCAGGCGTCCGATCAAGTAGTTTGCCGCCGCGTCGACCGAACCTTGTCCATCCTGCAGCAGGCGCAGGCCGGCCGCCGCGTCGCCGAGCGTGCCGGTGACCAGGATCGCGTCACCCACCTGCGCGCCGGCGCGCCGCAAGGCCTGGCCGGGCGGTACGAAACCATGCACCGCCACGCTGAGCGTCAGCGGGCCGCGCGTGGTATCGCCGCCAACCAGGGCCAGCCGGTGCGCCTGTGCCAGCTCGGCGAAACCTTCGGCCAGACCATCGACGAAAAGCGCCTGCGCCTCGACGGAAGCCTCACCCGGCAGGGTCAGCGCCAGCATGGCCCAGGCCGGGCTGGCGCCCATCGCGGCCAGATCCGAGAGATTCACCGCCAGCGCCTTCCAGCCGAGCTCGGCCGGCGCCGTGCCGGACAGAAAATGCACGCCCTCGACCATGGTGTCGATCGCGACCGCCAGCTCCTGCCCGGCCGGCACCGCGAGCAGCGCGGCATCGTCGCCGATGCCCAGCCGCACATCGTCGCGCAACAGCGCGGTGCGCTCGCGTATCCGGTCGATCAAGCGAAATTCCATAGTGCCGCCACATCCTCTCGAGCAGCGCAGAGCAGAGCATCTGGCAGAGGCCGATGCAAGCCGTTGCGCCCGCAGCGGCGACGCAAACGGATGCCGCACGTATCATGATCGACACGGACCGACAGCGAGCGAAGCGCATGTTCAAGGAATACGCCGACCACGACGCGACCGCCCTGGCCGAGTTGATCGCGCGCGGCGAAGTCTCCGCCGACGAGGTGCTGGAAGCCGCGCTGGCACGAGCGGCGGCAGTGAATCCCCGGCTCGCCGCGATCTGCGTGCCGATGGAAGCGATCGCGCGCGAACGTGCCCGCCAGCCCTTGCAAGGGCCCTTCGCAGGCGTGCCCTTCCTGGTGAAGGACATCGCGCAGGATCATGCCGGCGTACCGAGCAGCGGCGGCAGCCGCGCGCTGCGCCGATGGGTGCCCGCGCAGCACGCGGAAATCGTGCGCCGCTTCCTCGACGCAGGCCTGGTGATCTTCGGCAAGACCGCCACGCCGGAATTCGGCCTGAAGGCCGAGACCTCGCCGCAGCTGTGGGGCCCCACACGCAATCCCTGGGATCTGCGGCGTACCCCGGGCGGTTCGTCCGGCGGCGCCGCGGCGGCAGTCGCGGCGGGCATCGTGCCGATGGCAGGTGCCTCCGACGGCGGCGGCTCGATCCGCATCCCTGCCGCGTATTGCGGCCTGTTCGGTCTGCGCCCCTCGCGCGGCCGGGTGCCCACCGGCCCGCTGCGCGGCGAGCTGTGGGAAGGCGCGGTCAGCGAGCTGGCGATCAGCCGCAGCGTGCGCGACTCGGCCCGCCTGCTCGACGCGATCGCCGGCGCGGACGTCGGCGCTCCGTTCGCGATCGCTGCGCCGGTGCGCCCGTATGCCGAGGAGATCCGCCGGGATCCGGGCCGCCTGCGCATCGGCTATGACGTTGCGTCGCCGATCGGTGCACCGGTGCACCCGGAATACGTGCGGGCGGTGCAGCGGGCTGCGGAGCAACTGGCCCCGCTGGGTCACACGGTGGAAGAAGCGCGACCCGAAGTCGACGGCCAGGCGCTGGCGCGCAGCTTCGTCAGCATGTATTTCGGCCAGGTCGCCGCCAGCATCGCGCAGGCGCGTGAGCTCACCGGCGCCCGCGCGCGCGAATTCGAGCTGGAGACGCGGATCCTCGGCCTGCTCGGACGCAGCCTCAGCGCCGGCGACTATGTCGAGGAGCAGGCGCGCTGGAACGACTACGCACGTGCGCTGGGACGCTTCCACCAGCGCTACGATCTCTACCTCACTCCCAGCTGCGCGCAGCCGCCGAACCTGATCGGCGAGCTGGACACGCCACCGCTCAAGCGCGCCGCGGCCGAAGTGGTGCTGCTGTTGCGCGCAGGCCGGCTGCTGCGCATGAGCGGCATGGTCGACACGCTGATCCACGACAGCCTGCAGCGCGTGCCGTTCACCCAGCTGTCCAATGTCACCGGCACGCCAAGCATGTCGCTGCCGCTACACTGGGCAAGCCTGGACGGTGACACGGCCGAGCTGCCCTTCGGCGTGCAGTTCGTCGCCAGGCCCGGCGACGAGGCCAGCTTGTTCCGTTTGGCCGCCCAACTGGAACAGACCGACGCCTGGCAGGTGCGCCGTCCGGCGCTCTAGACAGAACAACAGCCATGCCGCCGGATGGCGGCGCACGCCGCAAGGACTAGCTCGATCCTTGCTGGAATCTGTTCGTGGCGAACTGGCCGCAGTCGCTCGAGTTCCGCTCGTTGTCCGGCGCAACCGTAAGCGGCGAACGCCCGCGGCTCAACGGATCAGCAACTGCACCGGCACGCCGTGATACGTGGTGTCCTGCCAGAGGCGGAAACCGGCTTTCTCGGCCAGGCGCAGCGAGGCCAGGTTGTCCGGCTCGATGATGCACACCGCACGATGCTCGCCCAGATGCGCCTGGCCCCAGGCCAGCACGGCCGCGAGCGCCTCGCTGGCGTAGCCCCTGCCGTGCACGTCGGAGGCCAGCACCCAGCCCAGCTCGGGCATGCCGTCGAGCGCAGGAACGATCTCGCGCTTGAAATCGGCGTAGCCGATGTCGCCGATGCAGCGACCGCTGGCCTTCTCCTCGATCGCCCAATAGCCGTAGCCGAGCACGCACCACAGGCCGTGGTAGCGCAGCAGGCGCATCCACGCCTCCTGCGAGGTGGAAGGCTTGCCGCCGATATGGCGCACGACGACCGGGTCGGCCCAGATCGCGGCCAGTGCCGCATGGTCTTCCGCGCGATGCCCGCGCAAGCGCAGGCGCTCGGTTTCCAGCTCGGGCACCACCTGCGATGACGGCGCCGTCTCGCTCACCCGCGCTTCTCGGCGCTGCGCAGCTGGGTGGCGAGCTTGTCCAGCACGCCGTTGACGTAGCTGTGCCCGTGGTCGGCGCCGAAGCGCTTGGTGACCTCGATCGCCTCGTTGATCACCACGCGATAAGGCACGTCGGGGCGGAACTTCAATTCATACGCAGCCAGGCGCAGCACCGCACGCTCGATCGGATCGATCTGCTCCACCTCGCGATCGATATACGGCTGCAGCGATTCGTCGATCGCGGCGACGTTCCGCTCGACGCCTTGCAGCAGGTCCTCAAAATATTCCTGGTCGGCCACTTCCATGTCCTGCTCGTGGCGGAACTGCTCGATCACCGCCTTCATGTGGCTGCCGCTCATCTGCCAGGCGTACAGCGCCTGCAGCGCGCGCCGGCGCGCGCGCGAACGCGCGGCCAGATCAATGCCTTCCGGTCGAGGCGCCATCACAGCTGGCCGTACAGGTTGGCCATCTCCAGCGCGGCCAGCGCGGCGTCGGCGCCCTTGTTGCCGGCCTTGGTGCCGGCGCGCTCGATCGCCTGCTCGATGCTGTCGGTGGTGAGCACGCCGAAGCTCACCGGCACACCGGTGTCCAGCGCGGCCTTGGCCAGGCCCTTGGCACATTCGCCGGCGACGTAGTCGAAATGCGGCGTGCTGCCGCGGATCACCGCGCCCAGCGCGATCACTGCGGCGTACTTGCCGCCCGCGGCCAGCTTGTGCGCGGCCAGCGCGATTTCCCAGGCACCCGGCACGCGGATCAGCTCGATGTCTTCATCCTTCACCCCGTGGCGCACCAGCGCGTCACGCGCGCCGGCTACCAGCGGCTCGACCACGAAGCCGTTGAAACGGCCGGCGACGATGGCAAAACGGCCCTTGGGCGTGGCGAAATCGCCTTCGATGATCTTCATAGACTGCGGAATCCTGTGGCTGCGGGGCCCGGCGGGCCGGCCGCCTATTTTACGGCTTTGCGGCCGGGCGTGCCCGCCGGCCCGGCGCAGAGCCCTGTCGACGCCAGGCGCCGAGAGGTCTTGAACCGGCGCTCAGGGCCCCGCAGCAGGGGCCTCTCGCCGTCGACCCGCTCGAAAGCGCTGCCCAGCGGTGCATCCCGTAAAGAATGTCTCCGGGTCAGGCTTGGAGTGGTGTCCACATCGTATACGCCGCGCCAGGTGGCATCGTCGATGTACGCGTCGGCTTCCAGCCCAGCCGGGAAGCACTGGCCGTTGTCGATCCCGCTGTCCGGCGCTTCGCGGCAGCAGTAGCCCGCCGGGCGGCATTCCACAGCGATCTTGTCGGTCACTAGCTCGCGGGCCAACACCTAGCGCTTTAGGACGCGGCAGGCTCGACAGCGACGGCATGCTTCGGCGGCAGGTGCGGATAGCCGCTGAAGTGCAGGCTGGCCGCACCCGCGGCGACGCGCAGCCGCGCCGGCACGCCGAACGGCAGGGTGAACTTGTCGAGCTCGTGGCCGAACGGCAGGCCGTCGAGCACCGGGATGCCGGCTACGCGGCGAATCTGCGCGAAGCCCGCCGCCAGGTCGTAGCCGTTGTCGTAGGCGCTGGGCCGGCACTGGGTGAAGTCGCCGAGCAACAGGGCACGCTGCCGGCCCAGCACACCGGAGAGATGCAGTTGGTACAGCAGCCGCTCGATGCGGAACGGTGGCTCGGTGACGTCCTCGACGAACAAGATGCCGCCGTCGATGCGGGGGAAATACGGGGTCTGCAGCAGGCTGCACAGCATGGCCAGGTTGCCGCCCCACAGCGGTCCCTCCACGTCCAGCCCTTCCAGGCCGGGCGCCGTGGCGTCCGCGACGCGCCATTCGGCCTGCGCGCTCGGCGCACTCACGGTGCGCCAGAAATGCGGCAGGGTCAGCGCGCTCGGATGCTCCGCGCCGAAGTCCGGCCCCAGCATCGGCCCGCCGAAGGTGGTCAGCCCGCAGCGCGCATGCAGGGCCAGCTGCAGTGCGGTGAAATCGCTGTGCCCGACCATCACCAGCGAGGTGCCGGCCAGGCGTTCGCGCAGGGCGTCGTAGTCCAGGTGCTCAAGCAGGCGGGTGGCGCCGTAGCCGCCGCGGATCGCCAGGGCGACGTCCGGCAGCGCATCCAGCGTGGCCAGCCGATTGATGTCGGCGGCGCGCTCGGCATCGCTACCGGCGTAGCGCAACTCCACCCGCTGCAGGACGTCCAGGCCGTCAAGGCGGCAGCCGGCCTCGCGCAGGCGCTCGACGCCGCGCGCCATGGCGGCGGGATCGTGCGGGTAGCCGGACGGAGCGATCAGGCGGACGGCGACGTCGCGCGCCGGCGAGGCAGGAATCGGATTCATGCGCGCATTCTGTCAGATCGTCGACGGCAGCTCGCGCACGAAGCGCTGGCTGACCCGCGCATAGCCGTGCGCCTCGTAGAAGCGATGGGCCTCGTGGCGCTGGTCGCCGCTGGTCAGTTCGCAGCGCGTGCAGCCGTGTTCGCCGAACCACTGGTGGGCGGCCTGCAGCAGGGCCTGGCCGATGCCTCGTCCACGCGCCGAGGCGGTGACCACCAGGGCGGTGATGCGGCCGAGTCGCTGCTCCAGGTGAAACATCGGCAGCGCATGCAGGCTGATGCAGCCGAGCACGGCTTGCTGCTCTGTCGGCTGCTCGGCCACCGCCACTTTCACCGTGTCCAGCGGCGAAGCGGCCAGCAGCGCCAGCTTGCGCGCCACCTGCTCGGGCGCCTGCGCATAGCCCAGCTCGCCGAGCAGCGCCGCCAGCGGCGCGGCGTCATCCAGGGTAGCTGTTCGAATCTTCATGGCAGGCGGCCTGTGCGCGTGGTGTCGCCTCCGAGTATGCCGCCCGCGCCGCGGGCGCATATGGCAGGGCGCTGGCTTTGCGCAGGCGCTGCGCAGCCGATGCGTTCAAGCCGACGCGCGGCGCGGTGCGCCGGCCACCCACACCACCGCCGACAAGGCCGCGAACAGCCAGCCCAGGCCCCACAGCACTTCGTTGAAGGACAACTGATAGGCCTGCTGCGCCAGCTGCCGCTCCAACTGCGCGAACAACTGCGGCCATTCCGCCGGCGCATGGCCGGACAGCCATTGCTGGGTGGCCGGGTCATACGGCGTGATCCGCTCGGCCAGCCGCGCATGGTGATGGATCGCACGATGCTCCCACAGCCAGTTGGTCAGCGAGGCCGAGAAGCTTCCGCCCAGCGTGCGCAGGAACGTCGACAAGCCCGAGCCGGCCGGAATCTGCGCCGGCGTCAGCTCGGACAGCAGCATGCTGATCACCGGCATGAAGAACAGCGCCGTGCCCATGCCCATCAGCAACTGCGCCAGCGCGACGTGGGCGACGTCGACGTCGGTGTTGTAGCCCGCGCGCATGAAGCAGGTCGCCGCGAAGAACACGATGCCCGGCAGCGCCAACAGGCGCAGGTCGAGCCGCCCCGCGAGGCGGCCGATGCTCGGCGACAGCAGCACCGGCAGGATGCCCATCGGCGCCGTGGCCAGGCCGGCCCAGGTCGCGGTGTAACCGAGCTGGCGCTGCAGCCACTGCGGCACCAGCAGGATGATGCCGGTCAAGGCCGCGTAGCCGCACACGTAGGCGATGGTGCCGGCGCAGAAGCTGCGACGGCGGAACAGGCGCAGATCGACCAGCGGGTCTTCGGCGGTCAGGGTCCAGATCAGGAACACCGCCAGCCCCACCGCGGCCACCAGCGCCGCCGCCACGATGAAGCCGGACTGGAACCAGTCCTCCTCGTTGCCCTTGTCGAGCACGATCTGCAGCGCGCCCACGCCGATCGCCAGCGCGGCCAGGCCGATGTAATCCATGCGTGGCGCGGTCGCTGCTTCCGCGTGGCCGCGCAGCTGGCTGGCGACCACGCTGCCGGCGAACACGCCCAACGGCACGTTGACCAGGAAGATCCACGGCCAGGTGTAGTGGTCGGTGATCCAGCCGCCGAGGATAGGCCCGAGGATCGGCCCCACCATAGTCACCATCACGAACAAGGCCAGCGCCTGGCTGCGCCGCGCCGGCGGAAACACCGCGATCAGCAGGCTCTGGGTCACCGGATAGATCGGCCCGGCAACCAGGCCCTGCACCGCACGGGCCAGCACCAGCAGGCCCATGCTCGGGGCCAGCCCGCACAGCAGCGACGCCAGCGAGAACAGCAAGGTGGCCGTGACGAACAGCCGCACCTGGCCAAAGCGCCGCACCAGCCAGCCGGTGAGCGGCAAGGCGATCGCGTTGCACACCGCGAACGAGGTGACCGCCCAGGTGCTGATGCTGGCGCTCACCCCGAGATTGCCGGCGATGGTCGGCAAGGCCACGTTGGCGATGGTGCTGTCCAGGGTCTGCATGAAGGCCGACAGGCCCAGGCAGGCCAGGGTCAGGGTGGGATGCGGCGGGCGCAGGGGTTCGCTCACGGGAGATTCCTCGGATAGCCGTCGGAGCCATCGCCGTCTGCGCGGCGCACGCAGCCGCCCGCACCGCCGGCGAATGCGGCGGCGACTGGCGAGTGGTCCGGAACGACGCGCCGGCATGGCGCACCGGCAAGCTTAGGCAGGCCGCGATTGAGCCGATAACGCCATCGAATCATCTGATGTAGAGTTCGGCGCATGATCGATCCCGTCATCCTCGCCCGCATCGAGCGGGCCGACGGCCCTGCGCTGATCGCCTACCTTGCCGACGGTGGCCTGCCGCCCGGCGAGCAGGACTGGCACAGCCACGTGCGCGGCCAGCTGTTCTACGTGGAGAGCGGCCTGCTCAGCCTGCGCACGCGCCACGGCACCTGGCTGATGCCGACTCAGCGCGCGAGCTGGATTCCCGCGGGCGAACGGCACCAGGTGCACATCAGCCCGGACACCCGCGGCTGGGGCGTATTCCTGTCTCCCGAAGCCAGCGCCGCCCTGCCCGCCGCGGCCTGCGTGATCGGCACCAGCGCCCTGATGCGCGCGCTGGTGATGCGCGCCAGCGACTGGGTGCTGCAGGACGAGCTGTCGCCGCCGCAGCAACGCGTGCTGGCCGTGCTGCTGGACGAAATGGTGCAGGCGCCGAGCGAGCCGCTGCATCTGCCGATGCCGCAGGACAAACGCCTGCTGCGCATCGCACGGCGCATCCTGGCGCATCCGGAAGACACCCGTGACCTGGGCGACTGGGCGCGCTGGGCCGCGCTTTCGTCCAGCACGCTGACCCGGCTGTTCCGGCGCGAGACCTCGTGCAGCTTCGCGCAATGGCGCCAGCAGGCCCGGCTGTGCCGCGCGCTGGAATGGCTGGCCGAAGGCCGCGCCGTGGCGGACATCGCCGACGCGCTGGGCTATGCCAGCCCCAGCGCCTTCGTGGCGATGTTCCGGCGCAACTTCGGTCAGCCACCGCTGCGCTATCTGGCGGGTGCGGCGAACGGCTAGCGGTTTCGGCGCGGAAGGAAATCTCGCAGGGCTGTGGCGTAGCGTGCGGTGTAAGGTGCGCGGCGTGACTGCGCACGTTCGGCTATCGCACCTGGGCGTGCAGCCCTACGCGAGCAGCAGTGGTGCGGGTCTATCGGCAAGCCGGCGCGATGATCGCCCGGCCTGCTTTGTCGACAGCGCCATGCCGTGGCACTCGAAGTCGTTCGTCGCGCGACGCGCAGGCACCGTCGCATGAGCGATGCTGCCGCGAACGATGCCGGCAAGACGACGCGCAGCGCGCGTCGTGAGCAATAGCGCTAGACGTGCTCGACCACTTCCAGCCCGAAGCCGCCCAGACCGACCAGCTTGCGCGGCGTGCCGAGCACGCGCAGCCGCTGCACGCCGAGATCGGCGAGCATCTGCGCGCCCAGGCCGTGCTGGCGCCATTCCTGCTGCTGCGCGTCTTCCGGCTTCAAGGCCTCGGGCTGGCGCTTCAGCCGCGCCAGCAAGGCTTCGGCCGTGTCTTCGCCGGACAGCACCAGCAGCACGCCGCGGCCTTCGTCAGCGATGCGGCGCAGCGCGGCGGTGACGGTAAGGCCGAGGTCATCGCGATTCACATGCAGCACGTCGGAAAGCGTGTTGCGCACGTGCACGCGGGTCAGCACCGGCGCACCGTCGTCGACCCGGCCGCGCACCAGGGCGAAGTGCAGGCCCTTGCGGATGGCGTCGCGGTAGGCCAGCAGGCGGAACGGACCGAACTCGGTCTGCACCTCCTCTTCGTGCACGCGCTGTACGGTCTTCTCGGTTTCCAGCCGATAGCGGATCAGGTCGGCGATGGAGCCGATCTTCAGGCCGTGCTTCTGCGCGAAGGCTTCCAGCTCGGGGCGCCGCGCCATCGAGCCGTCCTCGTGCAGCACTTCGATCAGCACCGCCGCCGGCTCCAGCCCGGCCAGCGCGGCGAGATCGCAGCCCGCCTCGGTATGCCCGGCGCGGGTCAGCACGCCGCCGGGCTGGGCGGTGAGCGGGAAGATATGGCCGGGCTGCGCCAGGTCCTGCGGCCGAGCGTCGCTCTTCACTGCCACCTGGATGGTCTGCGCGCGGTCGTGCGCGGAGATGCCGGTGGTGACGCCTTCGGCGGCCTCGATCGAGACGGTGAAGTTGGTGTGGTAAGACGAGGTGTTGTCGCTGACCATCGGACGCAGGCCGAGCTGGCGCGTGCGCTGCTCGGTGAGGGTGAGGCAGACCAGGCCGCGTGCTTCGCGCACCATGAAGTTGATGTCTTCCGGCCGCACCATCTGCGCGGCCATGATCAGGTCGCCTTCGTTCTCGCGGTCTTCGTCGTCGAGGATCACCACCATGCGGCCGGCGCGGATGTCTTCGAGAATTTCGGGAATGCTGTTGAATGCCATGGATATGCTCGCGTATGAGTGGCGCCCGCACTGCGTCGGGCGCCGGGGCGTGGGCTTGCGGCTCAGGCGAAGCCGTGCTGCTTCAGGAAGGCTTCGTCCAGCCGTGGCGACTCGCCGCGCTGAAGCAGCCGCTCGATATAGCGCGCCACCACGTCGACCTCGATGTTCACCGCATCGCCGACGCGGCGCGCGTGGAACGCGGTGTGCTCGACCGTGTGCGGAATCAGGTTCACCCCGAAGCGCACGCCGGCCACTTCGTTGACGGTGAGGCTGGTGCCGTCGATGCACACCGAACCCTTGGCCGCGATGTAGCGCGCCAGCGCGGCAGGCACTTCGAAGCTCCAGCGCTGCGAACGGCCGTCCAGGGTGATCGAGACGACCTTGCCGACGCCGTCCACATGCCCGGACACCAGGTGCCCGCCGAGGCGATCGGCCAGGCGCAAGGCCTTTTCCAGGTTCACCGGATCGCCGGCCTTGAGCTGGCCCAGCGTGGTCAGGGACAGCGTCTCGTTGGAGACGTCGGCGCCGAAGCCGTGCGCCTCCAGGGTGACCGCGGTGAGGCAGACGCCGGACACGGCGATCGAGTCGCCGAGCTGCACGTCCGCCAGGTCGAGGCCGGCCGTATCCACATGCAGGCGCACGTCGCCCCCGCGTGGTTCCAGCCGCGCGATGCGGCCCACGGTTTGTATGATGCCGGTGAACATCAGCGCGCCTCCCGCGGCGGAACCGCCGTGCAGGCATGCATCGAAGGTGTCGCGATAGCAGACATGAAACGTTCTCCGCAAAACTCATGGCGAGAACGCCCCAAGGCATGAGGCAGGCGCACGGCGACGAGGCCGTCCACCCTGCCGTCTTCTTTCATCCGGACTGTGAGGAAACCTGCTCAGTTTCCAACCGTCGGCTCCGGCATCGGACCGGATCTGCTGACCTTCCGGCACAAGCCGGAAGCGCTCGCGGGCTCGTGCGCAGACCTTTTCACAAAGGCCGTCGCACCTACCGCCGGTGGGGAATTTCGCCCCGCCCTGAAGACGCTGTTTGTAGTCGCCGGCTCGGAAGCCGACTGCGCCAGTCTAGCATCTTCGCGAATATCGCCTGGGCTGCCGTGCCGGGAAACAGCGTTCCGCCTGGCGCACGCCGAAGGCGGATGAGCCGGCCGCTAGTTCAGGCGCTCGCCTGGCGCGGGAAACATCAGGATGGTGATTTCCTTGCCCTGCGGTATCTGCATCGCCGGCGAACCCAGCGCGGCGATGCGGTTCTTGAACACATCGAGGTCCTCGCGCTGCCCCATCGCCGAGCGACCGTTTACCGCCCACACCCGACTGCCCTGCTTCCAGCGCTCCAGCGCCAGGTCGAGGCTCGGCGTCACCATCGCGGTGCCGCTGATCGGCGCCGCGCCCTTGGGCTGCAGCGCCGCCAGCATGGTGGGGGCGTTGGGATCGGCGGTGTAAATGGTGTCACCCGGCCGCACCTTCGCCGCGAGCGTGGCGGCGGCCATATCCCAGCGCGGCTTGGTTTCCGTCCGATAGACCGGCGCCAGGTTCACCACGCAAAGCAGGCCCAGCGCCATCGCGATCATCGGCTGGCAACGCTTGGGCAGGCTCGCCGCGCCCAGGCCCGCCAGCACGAAGAACGGCGCCGCGCTCCACAGGATGTAGCGCGGCACCAGCATCGACTTGAACAGCGAGATCGCCAGCAGCAGGAGCGGCAGCACCAGGAAGGCGAGCAGCAGGATGCGTCCTTCCAATCGTGTGCGCATCCGGTACAGGCCCAGCGCGCCCAGCAGCAGCACCAGCGCGCCCAGCCAGGGCATGGTGGTGGGCAGCAGGCCGTAACGCACCACCGCGGCGATGCGCATCAGATACACGCTGCTGGTGGTCACCCATAGCCCGTGCCAGCTCAGCTGCGGGACCCAGTCGAATTTCTGCAGCATCTGGCCGTCGCCGGCAGCCAGGATCGCCGCGTAGAACGGCGCGCACACCGCCAGCACCAGGCCCTGGCTGATCCACCAGTTGCGCCGGAACGCCAGCGCCGCGGCCCGCTCGTCACGCAGGCTGCGCCAGATCAGATAGAGCGACAGATTGCACACGATCAGCCAGGGCTCGGCGTCACCGAGCACGATCAAGGCGCCGATGGTGCCGAACACGCAGGCGGCCCAGCCGATTCGCTCGAAGCCGGGATCGCGCCATCCCCGGGCAGCGCGTTGCGGCTGCTCGGCCAACCGCACCAGACCCCACAGCGCGATGGCGATCAGCAGGATCAGCAGCGTGTAGGAACGCGCCTCCTGCCCGTACTGCACCTGGGTCGGCGACAAGGCCATCAGCAGCCCGGCCACGCAGGCGGCGCCGCGTCCGCTGATACGCTGCGCGATGGCGTACACCATGCCGGCCGACAAGGCGCCGAACAGCGCCGAGGGAATGCGCAGCCAGCCGTCGCCGGCGACGAACTGCGAGATCAGCTGCAGCAACAGGAAATAGCTCGGCATATGCCGGTTGGCGAAGCTGTCGACGATCAGGCCCAGCGGATCGAGATGGATGCGCTGCAGGGTCAACGCCTCGTCCAGCCAGAGCGATTGGTGATCGATGTGCATCAGTCGGGCGGCCAGGCCCACGAACACCACGAAGCCCATCCAGGCCTTGTCGCCCATCGCGGAAGTGGCTGGTGCCGTCAGCGCCTGCGTGCCGATTCGATGCTGCATCGAGCTGGCCTCAATATCCCGCTGCGTCGACGCGCGCGTGCTGGTGGCACGCGGCTCTATGGCATGACAGAAACATGACAGCGGCGACGGGCATGGGCATGGCGGCAGTCCGACGAACACCAGGGGGGAGGCTCGCGGAAACTAACGCGAACGCGATCGTTTGGTTGTCAGAACCGCGTTAGTCGACGCCGGCCATTCAGTTCGCAGTCCGACAGGTATCGGGCGACGCGGTTCGACGTGAATTATTCAGCGCGCCGGCGTCAAGGCCTCGACCAGGAAATCGATCAGGCGTCGCAGCGCCGGCGCGCGATCGGCGCCTGGCAGCCACAGCAGATGGATCGGCGACGGACTCAGCGGCCACTCCGGCAGCACCTCGACCAGCTTGCCCTGCGCAACCAGGGCGTCGGCCATGTAGTCGCCCTGGATACCGATGCCGACCCCGGCCAGGATGGCGTCGCGGGTGGCCAGCACATCGTTGCTGGTCAGCACCGGATCGACACGCACCGAGCGGCGCTGACGCTGCCGGCTGAACTGCCACAGGTTGCCGCTGCGCAGGCCGCTGAAGGCGATGCAGCGATGCTGCTTCAACTCGGCGGGATCACGTGGCGCCGGCATGCGCGCCAGATAGGCCGGCGACGCGCACAGGTAACGGCGCATGCTGCCGACCCGGCGCGCCACCTGCTGCGCATCGGCGAGCTTGCCCACGCGGACGGCGAGATCGATCTTCGCCTCGACCAGGTCCGCGTAGTGGTCGTCGTAGATCGCCTCGATGCGGATCTGCGGATGCTCGCGCATGAATGTCGCCAGCAGCGGCGCAATGCATTGGCGCCCATAGGCCGCCGGCAGATGCAGGCACAGCCGACCGACCGGCTCGCCGCCGCGCGGGCGCAGCGCACAGGCCAGTTCGAGCATCAGTGCGTCCAGCTTGCGGCAGTGTTCCAGCAACTGCTCGCCGCGCGCCGTGAGGCTCATATGCCGCGTAGTGCGCAGAAACAGCTTGCCGCCCACCGCCTGCTCCAGGGCGGCGATGCGCCGGCTGAGCACCGAGGGCGTGCAGCCGGTTTCGCGCGCCGCCTGCGAGAAATTCAGCAGGCGCGCAGCGGCGGCGAAGCCGCGCAGTTCGCGCAGGCGGGCGGGCGTGAGTTCGAACGATTTGTTCATAGGGTGAATAAAACATCTGCCTTTGGCGTGGATTATCAGTTCCTCGGCGCAGGCCGACCATAGGTGCCATCTCAGTCACGGAGTCTCCCATGCGCGTCCAGCAACTCACCGGCTTCGGCTTGTCGCAGCTGCGCAGCGTCGACCTGCCCGCGCCTCGCCCAGGCCCCAACGAGGTATTGGTGAAGTTCGAGGCCGCCTCGCTCAACTACCGCGATCACCTGATGGTGGAAGGCCGCCTGTACAAAGGCGTGCCGCTGCCGATCGTGCCGATCTCCGACGGCGCCGGTCGCGTGCTGGCAGTGGGCGAGAAGGTGAGCCGCTTCAAGCCGGGCGATCGCGTCACCACCTTCTACAAGTCGCGCTGGCTGGGCGGACGCATGCGCCCGGAATGGGAGGGCGCGGATTTCGGCGGCCCGGCCCCGGGCGTGCTGCAGGACGAGGCCTGCTTCGATGCCTACTCGCTGGCGCTGGCGCCCCGGCACCTGGACAGCCTGCAGGCGGCCACCCTGCCGATCGCGGCGCTGACCGCCTGGCAGGCGCTGGAGCAGGCGCAGCTGACCAGCGGTCAGACGCTGCTGGTGCTGGGCACCGGCGGCGTCTCGCTGTTCGCGCTGCAGCTGGCCAGGCTGCGTGGCGCTCGGGTGGTGGTGGTGTCCTCCAGCGACGAGAAGCTGGCCCGCGCCAAGGCACTCGGCGCCGAGCTGGGCATCAACTACGCGAAGCAGCCGCAGTGGGGTGCCGCCGTGCACGAAGCCACCGGCGGCGTCGACGCGGTGGTCGAAACGGCCGGCGCGGCCACGCTCGCGCAGTCGCTGGAGGCGGTAGGCATGCATGGCTTCATCGGCCTGATCGGCTTCATCAGCGGCATCGACGCCTCGTTCTCGCTGGTCCAGGCCATCCTCAAGCGCGTGCGCCTGCAAGGCATCTCGGTGGCCTCGCTGGAAGAGCACGAACGCATGGTGCGCGCGATCGAGGCCGCCAGGCTGGAACCGGTGATCGATCGGGTGTTCGGTTTCAACGAAATACCGGCTGCCTTCGAGCACCTGGTCGCCGGTCGTCACTTCGGCAAGATCGGCATCGACTTCAGCCGTTGAATCGAGGCATGCATGGAGCCGGCGGCTGTTACTAGCGCCGGCTCCGCGCTGGCGATCTCTAGTCGCCCAGTTCGTAGAGCGCCTGCATCACCGCCAGCGGCAGGCCCTCGTCGTAGCCGGGCGGGTCGCCGTCCTCGATGTTCACGTAGTCCCGCCCCTCGGTGGCTTCGAGCATGCATGACGGAATCGGACGCCTGACCGGCAGGTCGGGATAATCGTCGGGAGCGCCGCCGATGCTGTGCCGCGGATCGAACCAGATGTCGTCGCTCGCATAGAATCCGCTGCGGTATCTGTCCTCGATCTCGCGCAGCAGCGCAAAGGTATCCCGGCCGCTGCTCGACGCTACGTCTTCCTCGGCAGCGAACTGCACGTACCAGGCGGCGCCCAGCTGCCAATAGATCAGCAGCGCGGTGGCCCGCTGCAAGCTCGGCTGGTCCAGCAGCCAGCGCAGGCCGCGCCGGTTGTCGTCGTAGTTGGAGCGCGCCGCATAGATATGCCACTGCTCCGGCGTGGCGCCTTCGAGATAGCTGCGTACGATCCGCCAGGCCTTGGCTTCGTCGGCTTCGCTCATGCTCGCTTCCTCCATGACGGTATCGATGACGACCGCACCGGTGCCGATCCGGCCGGCCGCGCCGACACGGCGGCGAGACGCCTGCCCTACCGTCTGGGCATCCGCTCAGACCGGGCTGGAATTCTCTCCAGTCAGCCGGCCGAACGCCAGCGCAACCTCAAGTCGACACCCAGCTGGCGCTGCTCGAGCAGGCGCAGGGACCAGCGCGCGCTCATCTGTTCCAGCACCGGCAGGCGCAGCAAGGGACGCGCAGCATCGCCCAGCAGGATCGGCGCGACGTAGAGCAGCAGTTCGTCGACCAGGCCGGCGGCAAACAAGGCGCCGCACAGCGTCGGACCGGCTTCGACATGCACTTCGTTGCAGCCGCGCGCGGCCAGCTCGCGCAGGGCGGCGTGCAGGTCCAGTTCGCCATCCGCCGTCGACGGCAAACCAAGGCACTGGACCTGCGCGAAACGGGCGTCCGACGCATCGACGCCTGCCGCGTGCAGCAGCAAGGTAGGTGCTGCGCCGTCCAGCACATGGCTGCCGGCCGGCGTGCGCAGGCTGCGATCCAGCACCACCCGCAGCGGCGGCGCGAAGGCCTCGCCTTCGGGCAGGCGCACGGTCAGGCGTGGATTGTCGGCCAGCACGGTACCGCTGCCGCTGAGAATCGCCGAGCTGCGCGCGCGCCAGCGCTGCACGTCGTTGCGCGCCGCCTCGTCGGTGATCCATTTGGACTCGCCATTGGCCAGGGCGGTGCGGCCGTCCAGGCTCATCGCCAGCTTTACGCGCACGAACGGGCGTCCACGCTCGATCCGGCTGAAGAAGCCGACGTTGAGTTCGCGCGCCGGCTCGCGCAGCAGGCCCGACGCTACCGCGATGCCGGCCTCGCGCAGCTTGCCGATGCCGCGACCGGCGACCTGCGGGAAAGGGTCTTCGGCAGCGATCACCACACGCGCCACGCCCGCCGCGACCAGGGCGTCCGCGCAGGGCGGCGTGCGGCCGTAGTGCGCGCAGGGTTCCAGCGTCACATAGGCGGTGGCGCCGCGCGCGCGTTCGCCAGCGGCACGCAGGGCGTACACCTCGGCATGCGGCTCGCCCGCGCGCTGGTGCCAGCCTTCGCCCACCACGACCTCGCCATGCGAGATCACGCAACCGACGCGCGGATTGGGCTGGGTAGTGAACAGACCGCGCTCGGCCAGGACCAGGGCACGCGCCATATGGACGTGATCGAGCGCGGAAAACGCGTCGGCCGTGCTCATCGCGCGGCGCCTTCCATTGCCTGACTGGCCGCCAACAGCTCGGCCACGGTCGCTGCGGTGTCTCCGTTGGCGATGCCGCGCTCGAACCAGGGCTGCAACGATGCACAGCCGGCCTTGTGCAGGTGCTGCCGCCAGTCGCCGGGCCAGGATTCGAGCTGGTTCAAGGCCAGGCAGATCTCGCCGCCCTGCTCGGCATGTCCGCCGCCGATCGACTGGCCGAAGCAGAACGCCCGGCTCGGCTCGTCCGGTGCGATTTCCACATAGTAGACGTCGTGTTTCGCATGCGCGGCGCTGGGCGCGACATTGCGCTGGCCGAGCAGCACGCGGCCGGCCGGCATCAAAAACGCCTCGCGCGCTGCGGCGCTGGACGGCCTGCCGCCATCAGCTCTTCTTGCGCCGCAGGCTCACGTCGCCGAGCAGCGAGAGCTGCAGCTTCTCCAGTTCCGGCAGGTCGCGCTCGAGTTTCTCGATCTCTTCGCGGAACGCCTGCACGTCCTCGAACTTGCGGTAGACCGAGGCGAAGCGCACATAGGCCACCTGGTCCAGCTTTTTCAGCTCGCGCATCACCAGCTCGCCGATCTGCCGCGAGGGCACCTCGCGCTCGCTGCTGCGACGCAGGTCGTTGACGATCTCGCGCACCGCGGCGTCGACGTCGTGGCTGGCCACCGGGCGCTTCTGCAGCGCGCGTTCGAAGCTGGTGCGCAGCTTGCGCTCGTCGAAGGTCTCGCGCCGTTCGCCGCTCTTGACGATCGCCGGCAGCTTCAGCTCGGCCGTCTCGAAGGTGTTGAAGCGCTCGCCGCACTGCGGGCACTCGCGACGGCGACGCACGGTGGCGCCGTCCTCGGTGAGGCGCGAGTCGATCACGCGGGTGTCTTCGTGCTGGCAGAACGGACAGTGCATGATTCAGCGCCCGCGCTCGGCCGCTTCGACGAAGGCCCGCACCGCCGGCGGCAGGCGCCCCTGCAGCGCGCCGCGCTCATGCTGGAACAAGGTGGCGATGAAGAACGGATGGCCGTCCAGTTCCACCCCGCGTACGTCGCCGGCTTCGTCGTAGGCGTCGATGCGCAGCGGGCCGCCTTCCAGCGCCTGGCGGAAATCCGGGCTGAGCCCGTAGCTGCAGTGATAGCCCTCGACGATCGAGGTGGCGCCGTAGCAGCGCGCCAGGCGCGTGTCGGGTACCAGTCGCAGCGCGTCGGTGACCTCGACCAGCGAGCACAGCAGCGGCACGATCACCTGGCGCGACGCCTGCGGCGCCGTCTCGGCGTGTTCGGCATCGGCCCAGCCCAGCACGTTGCGCGCGTATTCGATGATGGCGTGCTGGAAGCCGCCGCAGGTGCCCAGGAAGGGCACGTGACGCTCGCGCGCCACGCGGATCGCGGTGAGCGCGCCGTCCATGTCGCGATAAGGGCTGGCCGGCACGCACCACAGACCGTCGAACTCGGCCAGCGCGGCGCCGTCGCCGACGCGCTCGGTCGGCACCCACACCGGCTCGACCGCCGTCCCGCAAGCCTCGGCGGCCAGCGCCAGCGCCAACGGGATGGCGCGATGGGCGACCACCTCGTCGTTGCGGTCGCCGATCAAGCCGATCTGCAGTGCCGACATCGCCGCAGGCTCAGCCGTAGACGGGGAACTGCTTGCACTGCGCGGTGACCTGCTCGCGCACGCGCGCCAACACCGCCTCGTCGTTCGGCGCGTCCAGCACGTCGCAGATCCAGTTCGTCAGCGCGGTCACTTCGGCCTCGCCATAGCCGCGCGTGGTGACCGCCGGCGTGCCGATGCGCAGGCCGGAGGTAACGAAAGGCTTGCGCGGATCGTTCGGCACGGCGTTCTTGTTCACCGTGATGTGCGCCTTGCCCAGCGCCTCTTCCGCATCCTTGCCGGTGACTTCGCGGCCGATCAGGTCGACCAGCATCAGGTGGTTCTCGGTGCCGCCGGAAACGATCTTGTAGCCGCGCGCGATGAAGGTCTTGGCCATCGCCTGTGCATTCTTCACCACCTGCGCCTGGTAGTCCTTGAAGGCCGGCTCCAGCGCTTCCTTGAAGGCCACCGCCTTGGCCGCGATCACGTGCATCAGCGGGCCGCCCTGGATGCCGGGGAACACGATCGACTGCAGCTTCTTCTCGATCTCTTCGCCGGGATTCGTCGCCACGATGATGCCGCCGCGCGGGCCGCGCAGGGTCTTGTGGGTGGTCGAGGTCACCACGTGGGCGTGCGGCAGCGGGCTGGGATACACGCCCGCGGCGATCAGGCCGGCGACGTGCGCCATGTCCACGAACAGATAGGCGCCCACCTTGTCGGCGATGGCGCGGAAGCGCGCCCAATCCATCACCTGCGAGTAGGCGCTGAAGCCGGCCACGATCATCTTCGGCTTGTGCTCGACGGCCAGCCGCTCGACCTCGTCGTAGTCGACCAGGCCGTGCTCGTTCACGCCGTACTGCACCGCGTTGAGCAGCTTGCCGGAGATGTTGACCTTGGCGCCGTGGGTGAGATGGCCGCCATGCGCCAGCGACATGCCCAGGATGGTGTCGCCGGGATTGAGCAGGGCGAAGTACACCGCCTGGTTGGCCTGCGAGCCGGAATGCGGCTGCACGTTCGCATAGGTGGCGCCGAACAGCTGCTTGACGCGGTCGATCGCCAGCTTCTCGGCCACGTCGACGTATTCGCAGCCGCCGTAATAGCGCTTGCCCGGATAACCTTCGGCGTACTTGTTGGTCAGCACCGAACCCTGCGCTTCCAGCACGCGCGGGCTGGCGTAGTTCTCGGAAGCGATCAGCTCGACGTGGTCTTCCTGGCGGCGTGCCTCGTCGGCAATCGCGCGGGCCAGTTCGTCGTCGTAGCCGGCGATCGTGTCGTTCTTCGGGAACATCCTGACCTCTATTGCGTTGGGGGCGGGGAAGACTTCGAATTGTAACGCCGGGGGCGCAGGCGCAGCCACCGCGCCGCCGGGCTTGCCCAGATCATTTCGTACGTCGTACGGTACGTCGTACAGAATACTTCGAAAGGGGCGCCGCATGAGACCGAATCGCGCACGAACGACCTGGCAGTGGCTGTTCGCACTGTTCCTGTTGCCGTCGGTCGCGCTGGCCCAGGCCACTGGCGGCGTCGGCTTCCAGGCGATCGAGACGCATGACCCGGTGACCGGCGCCGAGATGCCCGGCTACGTGTTCTATCCGGCGACGACCGCAGCCAGCGTCACCTGGCGCGGCCCCTACGCCGTCGCCGCCAGCCTGGGGGCACCGCCCCTGCCCGGCGCCAAGCCGCTGGTGGTGATCTCGCACGGCAACGGCGGCTCCGACCTGGGTCATCACGACCTGGCGACCTATCTGGCCGGCCACGGCTTCGTGGTCGCCACGCTGGAACACCCGAAGGACAACTTCCACGACCAGAGCGGCGTCGGCCATGCGGAGGTGCTCGGCGGACGCGCCGTCCAGGTCTCGGCCACGATCAGCATGCTGCTCGCCGATCCGCACTGGAAGGCGCTGATCGACCCCAGCCGTATCGGCGTCGCTGGTTTCTCCGCCGGCGGCTACACCAGCCTGCTGCTGGTCGGCGCAGTGCCGCGCTTCCAGCGCTTCCTTCCCTATTGCCGCAAGCATCGCAGCGACGATCCCGCCGTATGCGGCCACATGGACGACATGCAAGCCGAGGCGGCCAGGCACGGCCAGACCCTGGAGCAGTTCGCCGCCTCCCTGCAGCACGACTACACCCGCTGGGGGCCAACCGCAGACCCGCGGGTGAAGGCCGCCTTCGCGATGGCGCCGCTCAGCCTGATATTCGACCAGGCCGGCACTGCGGCGATCGATCGGCCGGTGTTCCTCTACTACGGCTCCGACGACCACGTGCTGCTGCCGGCGGACAACGCGGCGCACATCCGGCCCTGGATCAAGCCACTCGCCGGGGTGAAAGTGGTGGCCGGTGCCGACCACTGGGTGTTCCTGGCGCCGTGCTCGCCGGCGCTGGCGCAGGAAGCGAAGGACATCTGCAGCGATCCGCCCGGCATCGATCGCGCCAAGCTGCACGCGCAGATCGACGCTGATGCGCTGACCTTCTTCCGCCAGAGCCTGGCCGCACCGGCGCACTGATTCAGGCCACCGACATGCCCAAGGCGCTCAACGAGCAGGACATCGAGGCATTCCGCAGCCGCATCTGCCAGGTCGCCGCGCAGCTGTACGTGGACGAGGGCCCGGCCGCAGTGACCATGCGCCGGCTGGCCGCCGAACTCGGCTGCGGCACGATGACGCCGTATCGCTTCTACCCCAGCAAGGAGGCCATCCTCACCGCCGTGCGCAGCCGCGGCATGCTGCGCTTTTCGGAGGCGCTGGAACGCGCGCTGGATGCGACAGGCGACGGACGCGCGCGCAGCCGCGCCGTGCGCGACGCCTATATCGGCTTCGCGCGCAGCGACACCGCCACCTATCGGCTGATGTTCGAATATCCGGAGCTCAACCGCGACGACGCCGACTACCGCAAGGCGCATGCGCGGATGTGGCAGACCATCGCCGCGCACGTCGAGGTGATGATCGCCGAAGGCAGCGTGGCCGCCGACGCGGCGATCCTCGGCCACCAGATCTGGGCTGCGCTGCACGGCGCGGTGATGCTGGAAATCGCCGGCCTGCTGCCGGCCGGCTACGATGCCGCCTCGCTGCATACGCGCACCGTCTCGGCGCTGCTGGCCGACGCTGCGCCGGCGCGCGGTGCAACGCCATTGGCCTGAACCGTAACGTCGACATCGGACGGCATTGCGAGACAGTGGTTGCTGGACGCGTCCGCGCATGGCGCGGTGGCGGCCAAACCGCCGCCGAAAGCCCGCCTGTCGAAGCCGGATAACGCGTCGTGGCACGTCATCGTTTTCGACGCGGTGCCGCGAGCTCGGATAGCTCTCGCCGCCGGTTCATCCTTGCAGATACCGCCGTTTTCGACGGCTGGCCGACGAGCCGGATGCCGAACCTGTCCGCATGCGTATCGCATCGCCGCCACCGTCGGCGCTTTTGCTCGTCGCCGAACCTCGGTCGCCGAGTCGAGCTGTGAGCGATCATTCATGCGCGACGTCGGCGCCGGACGCGTACTGCACATCGTGCGCGAATCAACCACGACGACGCCCGCGAGGCGACGCCTACGGTTCGAAGCGACTCACTCGGCCGGCCCGCACTTCAGCGCCGCGGACACCGGCACTATCCGCTTGACGCCCGAACCGTCCAGCACGGCCTCGACCTCGTATTCGATCACGCTGGGATCGGCGCGCACTCCTGCCAGCTGCTCCTGCGGCGCATGCTTTTCCATCGCCTCGTAGGCGGCATCGCAATTCGGTGGCGAAGCCTGAGCCAGGCCGGTGACCTGCCTGATCCGGATCCAGCAGTGCGCCGCATCGGCGCGCATGGAACATGGCGCCAGATAGACCCGACGGTAGCGCAGCAGCAGCGGATTCTCGTACCAGGGCCGCTGATCGATGTCCTGCACGGGCCCGGTCAGCGTGACGGCCTGCAGCTTGGTGGTGAGGTCGGTAAACAGCGGCGTGGTCTCGGCCGAGCCGAACACGGCCAGGCCTTCTCCACCGTTCGCGCCTTCGCCGCTGAAGAATACATAGTCGCCCTTGACCCCCTGGAAATAGCCGCTCCAGGCCGCGACGATTTTTTCGTCCTTGCCGTTCTCGCGGCGGCAGGCGGGAGCAGCCTGCCCTTTCGGCACGAAACTCATGGAGAGCTGGTCCGCGCCGTCGCCGCCCAGGTCAACCTGCTTGATCATCAGATGCGGGTAGTAGTAGCAGGAAAGCTGGGTCTTGGCCTGCGGATTGTCCGGATCGGGCGGCAGCGGCAGATGCAGCTCGCGCAGCGGGCGATCGAACAAGCCGCTGGTCTCGGCCGCCCAGGCCGGACTGATCGCAAGGCCGAGCATGCCGGCAACCAGCAAGGCGGCGTGCAGCGCGATGATCCTCGAGGTGCGCATGGGCATTCCTTGGTCAGAGTGGCTCAGAGTATCAATCCGCTTGCCGTCCGGCTCGTGTCGATGCAGGCCGATCTTCGCGCGCTTCGTCGTGCGGCGCGACCGCAGCGCGCGGGCGGGCCGCCACCATCGACACCATCACGTAGCTGATGATCATCAGCAGCAGCCAGGCGCCCAGCTTGCCCAGCGGCACCAGCTGCCAGCCGTGGCGCTGCGCCGGATAAATCCATGCCGCGGTATAGGTGCCGACGTTCTCGGCCAGCCAGATGAAGCTCGCCACCAGCACGAAGCCCAGCAGCAAGGGCATGCGCCGATAGCGGCGCCGGATGCGGAAGTGCACCCAGCACGGACCGAACAGCAGCAGCACGGCGGCGAACAGCAGCGGGCGTGCATCCGGCAGGTAGTGGTGGCTGAAGAAGTTCAGGTAGATCGCCAGCGACAGCACTACCGTCGCCGCCAGCGGCGGATGCCGGGTAAAGCGGAACTCGAACAGGCGCCAGGCCCGCGCGATATAGCTGCCGATCGAGGCGTACATGAAGCCTGTGAACAGCGGCACGCCGCCGAGGCGCAGCAGCGACGCCTCCGGATAGGCCCACGAACCGACCGCGGTCTTGAACAGTTCCATCGCCGTGCCGACACCGTGGAACAGCCAGATCACCCTGGCCTCCTCCCGGCTCTCCAGGCCGGTCACGCGCAGCAGCAGCTGGATCGACAGCGCCGCCAGGGTGAGGAAGTCGTAGCGCGCCAGCGGCGCATGCGCCGGATACCAGCGCCAGCTCGCCAGCAGCAGGCCGACCATCAGCCCGCCGAACAGGCAGGCCGAGGCCTGCTTGAGGCCGAAGCAGACGAATTCGTGCGCGAACACGGCCCAGCGCCCGTGCGGACGCAGGCGCTGGGCCAGCCGTCGATCCCATACGGCGACGTGGCGCCTCGGCAAGGCGAACAGGCTCAGATCCATGTGCTGGTGGTCCCGGATGGCATGGGCGCCAGCTTGGTTCTGCGCCGGGCCGCCCTGCGGCGCCATCGATGGCCGGGCGCAGGCAGGCGCATGACCAAACCCGGCCAGTCAGACTTGAAGTGACAATATTTGATTTTTGTCATTCCAATATCTACAATCCCCGCACCGACCCCACCGGAACCTCGCCATGGCATCGATCAAGCAACGCCCCCTCGGCCGCAGCGGCCTGCATGTCTCGGCGCTCGGACTGGGCTGCATGGGCATGTCCGACATGTACGGCGACAGCGATCGCCACGAAAGCATCGCCACCGTGCATGCGGCGCTGGACGCCGGCATCACCCTGCTCGACACCGGCGACTTCTACGGCATGGGCCACAACGAGATGCTGCTGGGCGAGGCACTGGTCGGACGGCCGCGCGACAGCTACCAGCTCAGCGTGAAATTCGGCGCGCAGCGCGGCCCGGACGGTGCCTGGCTCGGCTACGACGCGCGCCCCGCGGCGCTGAAAAGCGCCCTCGCCTATTCGCTCAAGCGCCTGCGCACCGACTACGTGGACGTCTATCGCCCGGCCCGGCTCGATCCGGCAGTGCCGATCGAGGACACCGTCGGCGCCATCGCCGAGCTGGTGCAGGCCGGCTACGTGCGCCAGCTCGGCCTGTCCGAGGTGGGCGCCGCCACGATCCGCCGCGCCCACACCGTGCTGCCGGTGGCCGACCTGCAGATCGAATACTCGCTGATCTCGCGCGGCATCGAGGACGCCATCCTGCCGACCTGCCGCGAACTGGGCGTGGGCGTCACCGCCTACGGCGTGCTGGCGCGCGGCCTGATCAGCGGCCACTGGTCGCGCGATCGGCAGAGCGCGCCGCGCGATTTCCGCCTGCACAGCCCACGCTTCCAGGGCGACAACCTGGAGCACAACCTCCAGTTGGTGGAAACGCTGCGTGCACTGGCCCAGGCCCGCGGCGCCAGCGTAGCCCAGCTGGCGATCGCCTGGGCGCTGGCGCGCGGCGAGGACATCGTGCCACTGGTCGGCGCGCGCCGCCGCGAACGGTTGACCGAAGCGCTGGGCGCGCTGGAGATCGTGCTGGACGAGCGCGATCTCGCCGCAATCGAGCACGCCGTCCCGCGCGGCGCCGCGGCCGGCGAGCGCTACAACGCCCAGCAGATGGCCCTACTCGACAGCGAACGCTGAGGCCTGTTCGCGTCCCGAGAGGACGCACGGCAGGCGCCATCACACGGATGTCCGCGTGCGATCGCGCCGCCGCGCCCGATCGCACGCGGACATCCACCTCGGGAGATCTGCCTCGAAGGATTGGGGACATATGGACGCCAAGTCCCGATAACCGGCGCCACGTTGCAAGGCCAGGCCGTCATACGCCGGCGGCATGGCCAGCGGCCGCGGCGCGAACCCGTTCGAAACCCCTCGAATCCCGTTCAACCGGAGGAAATCACATGCAATCCATGTTCGCCATCATGGGGGTCACCGGCCAAGTCGGCGGCGCTGCCGCCGAACATCTGCTGCGCACCGGCCATGCCGTGCGCGCCATCGTGCGCGATGCCGCCAAGGCTGCACCGTGGACGGCGCGCGGCGCCAGCGCCGCGGTCGCCGACTGGACCGATGCCGAGGCACTGGCCCAGGCCTTCGCCGGCGCCGAGAGCGTGTTCGTGATGCTGCCGGCCGACTTCGCGCCGGAGCCCGGCTTTCCCGCGGTGCGCCAGCTGCTGCAGGTGCTGGTCGAGGCGCTGCGCCGCGCCGAGGTCGGCAGGGTCGTCGCGCTGTCCTCGGTCGGCGCCCAGCACGAGCACGGCCTGGGCCTGATTACCCAGCTGCACCTGCTCGAACAGGCGCTGGACGCCTTGCCGGTGCCGCGCGCCTACCTGCGCGCCGCCTGGTTCATGGAAAACCTGCAGTGGGCCGTGGCCGAAGCCGCATCCAGCGGCTGCTACGCCAGCCACCTGCAGCCGCTGGACCGCGCCATCCCGATGATCGCCACCTGCGACATCGGCCGCGTGGTGGCGCAGACCCTGCGCGAGCGCTGGCAGGGTCGCCGCGTGATCGAGCTGGAAGCACGACGACGCTACACGCCGCGCCAGATGGCGCAGGCGCTGGCTCGCGTCAGCGGGCGCCAGGTCGAAGCGGTGGCGGTGCCGCGCGACGAGTGGGTGACGCGCTTCGCGCACGAGGGCACGCCGGCGCCGCGCTCGGCGGCGCGGGTGGAGATGCTGGACGGCTTCAACAGCGGCTGGATCGACTTCGAGGGCGTGAACGCGGAACATGTGCGCGGCGACACGACCCTGGAAGCAGCGGTCGACGCGCTGGCCCAACGCCGGAACCCCATGTGAACGACACGGTACTCACGCCCGAACGCATCCTCGCCGCCGCCGAAGAGGTGCTGAGCCGCTACGGCCCCAGCAAGACCACCGTGGTCGACGTGGCGCAGGCGCTGGGCGTGAGTCACGGCAGCGTGTACCGGCACTTCGCCAGCAAGGCGGCGCTGCGCGAAGCGGTGCTGCGCCGCTGGCTGGACCGGGGTTTCGCACCGCTGGCCGCGATCGCCGCCAGCCGTGCCGCCGCGCCCACGCGCGTGCGGCAATGGCTGACCGCCCTGCGCGAGGGCAAGCGGCACAAGGCGCTGGACGAGCCGGAACTGTTCGCCACCCATGCCGCGCTGGCCGCCGACGCCGGCGAGCTGATCGCGGAGCACGTCGACGGGCTACGCGCCCAGCTCGCCCGCATCCTGGCCGACGGCGTCGCCAGCGGGCACTTCCGCAAGCTCGATCCCGCCACCACCGCGCTGGCGCTGTTCGACGCCACGGTACGCTTCCACCAGCCGTCGATGTCCTACCTGTGGGATCGGCCGGGCGAGGACGCCGCCTTCGAAGCCGTGCTGGACCTGCTGCTGCACGGCCTGGCTGCGGCCCCGGGCGGCCGCAGCCGCTGAACGGCGCGGCGCCGTCAGCGGACGGTCGCAGCAAGCCGGTATAATGCGCGGTTTGCAGTATTCCCCTGGCTGGTCGCCGTCCCTCGCGGGCCGGCACGGCGCACCCTATCGGAGGCTCCATGCAGTACATCTACACCATGAACGGGGTAAGCAAGATCGTCCCGCCCAAGCGGCAGATCATCAAGGACATCTCGCTGAGCTTCTTCCCCGGCGCGAAGATCGGCCTGCTCGGCCTGAACGGCGCGGGCAAGTCCACCGTGCTGCGCATCATGGCCGGCGTCGACACCGACTTCCAGGGCGAGGCGCGGCCGCAGCCCGGCATCAAGGTGGGCTACCTGGCGCAGGAGCCGCAGCTGGATCCGGACAAGACCGTGCGCGAAGCGGTGGAGGAAGGCGTGTCGGTGGTGCTGGACGCGCAGAAGCGCCTGGACGAGGTCTACGCCGCCTATGCCGAGGAAGGCGCCGATTTCGACAAGCTGGCCAAGGAACAGCAGGAGCTGGAGAACATCCTGGCGGTGAACGACGCGCATGCGCTGGAGCGCCAGCTGGAAGTGGCCGCCGACGCGCTGCGCCTGCCGCCGTGGGACGCCAAGATCGGCCCGCTGTCCGGCGGCGAGAAGCGCCGCGTGGCGCTGTGCCGCCTGCTGCTGTCCAAGCCGGACATGCTGCTGCTGGACGAGCCCACCAACCACTTGGACGCCGAGTCGGTGGACTGGCTGGAGCAGTTCCTGCAGAACTACCCGGGCACCGTGGTGGCGGTCACCCATGACCGCTACTTCCTCGACAACGCCGCCGAGTGGATCCTCGAACTCGACCGCGGCCGCGGCATTCCGTGGAAGGGCAACTACACCGAGTGGCTGGAGCAGAAGGACGCGCGCCTGAAGCAGGAAGCCAGCCAGGAGAAGTCGCGCCAGAAGGCCATCGAGAAGGAACTGGAGTGGGTGCGCTCGGCCGCCAAGGGCCGCCAGTCCAAGGGCAAGGCGCGCCTGAACCGCTTCGAGGAGCTGAACTCGGTCGAGTACCAGCGCCGCAACGAAACCAACGAGATCTTCATTCCGCCGGGCGAGCGCCTGGGCCAGGAAGTGATCGAGTTCAAGAACGTCACCAAGTCGTTCGGCGACCGCCTGCTGATCGAGGACCTGTCGTTCAAGATCCCGCCGGGCGCGATCGTCGGCGTGATCGGCCCGAACGGCGCCGGCAAATCCACGCTGATGCGCATGGTCATGGGCAAGGAACAGCCGGACTCCGGCGAGGTGAAGCTCGGCCACACGGTCAAGCTGGCCTACGTCGACCAGTCCCGCGATGCGCTCGACCCGAAGAACAACGTCTGGCAGGAAGTGTCCGGCGGCTCGGACATCCTCACCATCGGCAACTTCGAGATCCAGTCGCGCGCCTATATCGGCCGCTTCAACTTCAAGGGCACCGATCAGCAGAAGATCGTCGGCAACCTGTCCGGCGGCGAACGCGGCCGCCTGCATATGGCCAAGACCCTGCTGCAGGGCGGCAACGTGCTGCTGCTCGACGAACCGTCCAACGACCTCGACGTGGAAACCCTGCGCGCGCTGGAAGACGCGCTGCTGGAATTCCCCGGCTCGGCGATCGTGATCTCGCATGACCGCTGGTTCCTCGACCGCATCGCCACGCACATCATCGCCTTCGAGGGCGACTCGCACGTCGAGTTCTTCCCCGGCAACTACAACGAGTACGAAGCCGACAAGAAGCGCCGCCTCGGCGACGACGCCGGCCCGCACCGCGTGAAGTACAAGAAGCTGGCCTGAGTCCCGCGCCGCCCCGTCCGTCGCACGGACGGGGCGGCATCAGGCGTCTTCGACGAAGGCCAGCACCGCGCTGCCGCGCGGCAGGCGCAGGCGGCACTGCTGCTGCGCCACCGGCACGATCTCGGCGTGCGCAGGCGCCCAGCGACCATCGGGGCCGACCTCTTCGCCGGCAAGGCTGACCTGGTGTATCTCCTCCAGCGCCGGCGCCTGCAGGCGCCAGAGCCGCACGCGGGCAGCAGCCCTGCCCAGCGCCACGCGCAAGTCCACGTCGCGCCGCGCGTCCTTGTTGAACAGCGCAAACAGCTGGCGCCCTTCCTTCTCGGCGGCATACGCCGTGAGGTTCGCGCCGTTCGCGGCCAGTTCGGCTCCGATGAAGCGACCGCCACCGAACTGCTGCGCCAGCAGCAGGCCGTGATACAGCGGCCGCGCGTAGAAGCCCAGTCCGACATCGCCGGCAATCGGGCTGTAGCGCCCGCTGACCGCGTCGAGCCGCTGCTTGTAGTCGCCTTCGCCGGGCTTGGCCGCGACGTTCTTGTCCAGCGAAGCCTCCAGCACCGACAGCATGCCCGAGTGCACCTGGATGCCGCCCAGGCCGGCCTGTGCCGCCGCCAGCGCGAAATCGCCGCCCCACAGCGCCGCGGCGAAGGTATTGCTCACCCCAAGCTTGCCGCCCGAGTAATACGAGTTGACCTCGGTCAGATAGCAGGCCAGGCCGCGCCGGCCTGCGACTTGGGCCATGCGCGCGGCCTCGGCGAAGAAATGCGGATCGCCGGCCAGCAGTTGGTCGATGCTGGTCGCAGCGTCGTGCGCGCCGCCGCGATAGTAATGCCGACTCACCGCTGCGATGTCCGGCAGCTGCTGCGCGAAACGCAGCACCCAATCCGTGTTGGCGCCCGTATCCGGCCCGGCGATCGGCACCGTCGTGGCGGCGCGAATCGCCTGCGCGCTGCGCTGCCAGCGCTGCAGGTATGCGTCGTAGCCGATCGGCTTGCCGTCGGGGCCGGGATAATCGTTCGGCTCGTTGCCGATCTGGATCGCCAGCAGCCGCTCGCCGACCGCCTGCTGCACCGCCAGCGCCAGCTGCGCAGCCATCTGCGGCTTGTCGATCTTCAGGTTGACGCCGAAGATCAGGCGCCATCCGGTCGCGCGCAGGAAATCGGCGAGATTGGCTAGTTGCTGCGGCGTGACCGGATAGGGACGGCTGAACACCGCGCCGGGCGGATTCTCGAATGTGGGCAGCTCGCCGCGGTATTCGCTCCAGATCGAGTAGTCGCTGGAGTTGCCGCCGATGCGCAACACGCCGTGCGGATTCAGCCGGCGGCAAAGCCCGATCAGCGCCGTGTTGTCGCGCGAGAAGAATCGCGCATCGTGCAACTGCAGCGTCTCGTAGCTGAGCCCGATCAGCGTTTCGGAAATCCTGGCGCCTGGCACGTCCGGCCGCAGCGTGAGGCTGGCCTCGCCGAGCGATGCGCGGCCGCGCGGCAGATCGTCGGCGAGTAGCGGCCCGATCGCGGCCGTGGCTGCCAAGCCGCCTGCCAGATGCAGAAAGCGCCGCCGCGACATGGCACCGATTCGATCTTCCATCGCATGCTCCTCTGAGAGCCCGTACACCATTTCCGGCGCCTGGCGCTGGAAAGACCTGCACTCAGGCCAGGCAGGAATGCACGAGTGTACGTCCGCCCGGCTGCTGCCATGACGTCGCAGGCAGGAAGCGCTTTTGGGTAGCCAACATGGACGCCAGCAGCGTCGGCTCGCCGCTTTGCCGGGCGACGATCACCGCACCATGCCGACCCCGCGGGCGACTTGCGCGACAGGCGCCTGCCGCCCGGCCGTGATGCCGACCTCCGGAAGCTCGCGATGCGGCGCCGGAACGCCGTCTGCGCACAGGCGCCCTTGCACAGGCGGACACATCCAGCATGGCGCGGGATAGAATGTGCGGAGAATGCGGCGCCGTCCGTCGCCGAGGCCTGCCATGCGCTTTCACGACGCCCTGCTCAACCGTTGGCAGCAGCACCATACCCTGGTCTGCGTCGGTCTCGATCCCGAGCCGGCCAAGTTTCCCGCAGCGCTGCGCGGGCGTGCGGACGCGGTGTTCGAATTCTGTCGCGCCATCGTCGACGCCACCGCCGAGCTGGCCTGCGCCTTCAAGCCGCAGATCGCCCACTTCGCCGCACTGCGCGAAGAAGCGGCGCTGGAGCGCCTGATCGCGCACATCCACGAGCAGCATCCCGGCGTGCCGGTGATCCTGGATTCGAAACGCGGCGACATCGGCAGCACCGCACAGCACTACGCCAGCGAAGCCTTCGAGCGCTATCGCGCGGACGCGGTGACCATCAACCCCTATATGGGGCGCGATTCCGCCCAGCCCTTTCTGGAGCGTGCCGACAAGGGCGTGATCCTGCTCTGTCGCACCTCCAATCCCGGCGGCGCCGACTTCCAGAATCTGCCAGTGCGCGATGCGAGCGGTGCCGAACGTCCGCTCTACCAGCACGTCGCGCACACCGTCGCCACGCAGTGGAACGAGCACGGCAACTGCGCCCTGGTCACCGGCGCCACCTTCCCCGAGGAACTGGGCCAAGTGCGCCGCCTGGTCGGCGACCTGCCCCTGCTGGTGCCCGGCATCGGCGTGCAGGGCGGCGATGTCGAGGCAGTGCTGCGCCACGGCCTGGCCGGCGACGGCGCCGGACTGATGATCAACTCTTCGCGCGGCATTCTGTACGCGGGCAGCGGCGAAGATTTCGCCCAGGCCGCGCGACAGGCCGCGCAAGCGCTGCGCGACGAGATCAATCGCCTGCGCGCGAGCTGAGCGGCGTTGCGCCTGGCCGTCGCGTCCTGGCCCACGGCATGTTCGACTTGCGCGGCGGGCTGGGCGCCTTGTTGCCGTAGCGACGACTGGACCGGTAAATAGATCTGGCTGCCATCGGCGTCGCCGCACGACTTCACCAAGAAAATGCTCGGCCGGGCCGGCAGCTTGTCGGCTCGGCCGTCGTCTGCCGCACGCCCGTTTAGCCGGCTCTTCGCCCCTGTAAAGAGTGCCGCAGCGAGTCTCTTCGCCTACTGTGCAGGAGACCCAAAGCACATGCCGCAGGTTTCGATCCGGAGCCAGGCACGCACATCGAGACCAGCAAGTGCAGGCCTCGGCGAAAAGCATGGCTACGACAATCAAGGCCCGATCTACCCGCACAAGCCGCACATGCCGCACATGCCGCACATGCCGGCCACAGCTTTGCGCTGATTTGAAACGTATCGGCAGCCACCAGCCAGCTCGCCTCGTCGGCGCGCTCCGCCAAAGGCGCGACGGGTTCGAGCACCCTCGTGCATCGAGCCTGTCGCGCCGCGCTGCCTGCTAGTTCACCAGCACCCAGCGGCCGCGCTGACCGCCCTGCTCCAGGCGGCGATGCGCCTCGGCGGCCGATGCCATCGGCAGCAGGCCGGCAAGGCGCGGTGCGAGCACGCCTTCCGCGGCCAGCGCAAGCAACTCCGCCAGGCGCCTGCCGTCCGGCCGTACCTGCACCGCCTGGACATGGATGCCACGCGTCACCTCGGGCACGGCCGACGGGATCACGCCCACATAGCGGCCGCCGTCACGGGTGCCCTGCAAGGCCGCATCGCCCAGCACGGCGGCATCCAGCACGCCGTCGTAGCGGGCTTGCGCCGGCAGTGTCGCGATCACTTGCGACGCACCGGCCGCACGCAGGAAATCCTCGTCGCCGGCACGGGCCAGCGCGGTGACCTGCCAGCCGCGCCGCGCTGCCAGCGCCACCGCAAAACCGCCCACTGCGCCGGCCGCGCCGGTAATCAGCAAGGACGCGCCAGACGGCAGGTCCAGCAGATTCAGCGCCTGGTCCGCGGTCAATGCGTTGAGCGGCACACTGGAGGCCTCCGCAAAGCCCAGGCCCGGCGGGATCGCCGCCACGGCGTCGAGGGGCAGCACCAGGGCGTCGCCATAGGCGCCGATCGGCGTGTCCAGGGCCGCGCGGATGCCGGCCACCGCCGCGCCGACCTTCCATCCGGCGACATCAGGACCGACCGCCTCGACATAGCCGGCCACATCCCAGCCGATGCCGGCGACGCCGCCCTGGATCCAGCCCAGCTGATGGAAGGCGCCCTGGCGGGTAATCACATCCACCGGATTGACCGCGGCGGCCACGGTGCGGATGCGCAGTTCGCCCGGCCCTGGCTGGGGCAGTTCGACCTCGCGCCATTGCAGGGCATCGGCAGCGCCGGGCTCGGTGATCACGATGGTTTTCATGGGGTGTTCCTCGGTAGTGGTGATGGCGCAGCACGATAGGCCTGCTACACTCTTTTAGTAAGTGCGTACCGGAAAGTGCGTATCTCACCGTCTGGAGACCGCCATGCCAACCCGCACAGCTGCGCAACGCCGCACCGAGGCCAAACACGCCTACAACGCCTACCTGGCGCAATGCCCCAGCCGGCAGTTGCTCGCCTCGCTCAGCGACAAATGGGTGACCCTGGTGCTGTGCGCCCTGGGCGAGCAGGAGAGCCGCTACTCCATGCTCGGTCGCAAGATTCCCGGAGTCAGCCAGAAGATGCTGACCCAGACCCTGCGCACGCTGGAGCGCAACGGCCTGGTCCAGCGCAGCGTGACGCCGACGGTGCCGGTGCGCGTGGATTACACGCTCACCGCCCTGGGGCACTCGCTGCTGCCGGTGATCTCCACCATCAAGCAATGGGCGGAGCAACATATGCCGCAGGTGCGCACCGCCCAGGACCGCTATGACCGACACAGCCAAGCCGACCATGCCGAGCCGCTGCGCCGGCTCGCCTGATCCGTCGCGCCGGCGCCTGCTGCAGGCTGCCGGACTGGCGCTGGCCGCGTTCGCCTGCACGCCGCAGCTGTCGGCGACGGTGCGCGCACGCTCGCGGCTGATCCTGCTCGGCACCGCCGGCGGCCCCACGCCCAAGCCCGACCGCTCGGCTCCGGCCAACGCCATCGTGGTCGACGGCGCGATCTACGTGATCGACTGCGGCAACGGCGTGGCGCGGCAGATGGCCAAGGCCGGGCTCGACCTCGGCGCGATCCGCGACGTGTTCGTCACCCACCAGCACTCGGACCACAACGCCGACTACGGCAACCTGCTGTGGCTGGCCTGGGCCGCCAGGCTGCACACGCGGGTGGATACCTGGGGACCGCCGCCGCTGCAGGAGATGACGCGCCTGTTCCTGCAGATGAACGACGCCGACATCCGCACGCGCATCGCCGACGAAGGCCGCCCGCCGCTGGCGCCCTTGATCGTGCCGCACGAGATCACCCATGGCGGCGTGGTGATGCAGGACGAACGGGTCAAGGTCACTGCCGCCGTGGTGGAGCACCCGCCGGTGACGCCGGCCTTCGCCTACCGCTTCGACTGCCCGGACCGCAGCATCGTGTTCTCCGGCGACACCCGGCCCTGCGCGAGTCTGGTCGAACTGGCGCGCGGCGCCGACGTGCTGGTGCACGAGGTGATGTACCTGCCTGCGCTGGAGAAGCTGATCGCCAGCGAACCGAACGCGCAGCGTCTGCGCGAACATCTGCTGGCCAGCCATACCACGACCGCACAGGTCGGCCGCATCGCCAGCGAGGCCGGAGTGAAGACCCTGGTGCTGTCGCACTTCGTACCCGGCGGTTATCCGCCGATCGCCGACCAGGTATGGCGAGATGCAGTGGCGCCGGATTTCAAGGGCCGCCTGATCGTAGGCCACGACCTGCTGGAGCTTTAGCGCGGCGTAGGCGCTTCATCGAGGCAGGCCCAGCAGGTCCGGCGCTGATGCGGACGGGATGCAAGCCGCCGCATGCGCGACGCATGGATCGTCGGATGCAGACAGGCAGATCCTTGAAGCCAACGCCTCGGCTGAGGAAGCGCGCTCGCTGGCGGCAGCACAACATGCCGGCAGCAACCTCGCCGGCGATCGACGGCTCACCCGTCGCCGCTGCGCCAACTCGATCAAGGCCGCGATGAGGCACCGAGGCCGGAACGCCATACGCCGCCCGGCATGGCGTCGATGCAAGCGATCTCTGTGCGTGACGCGATGCCGCGATCTGTGCGGCATGATCGCCCCAGAGTCTCGTCGCAGACTCGTGCAGCCGGATTCCCCCGGCCGCACGCACTACGCCATGTCTATTCCGCGGGCACGCCCAGCCTCAGGCCAGGCGAAGCAGCCGCCGGGCGCAGCAGGCGCGCGCGCAGCCAGCGTTCGCAGGGCAGCGACAGCCAGCGCTCCACCGCCTTGCCCAGCAGCCAGCACAGCGGCAGGGTCGGCAGATACCACAGCCAGCCCCAGCGCAGGTCGCTGCCGCTGGCGTGGTACAGCCGCACGATGGCGAACACCACGAACATGTGGCTGAGGTAGATCTCGTAGCTCAGCCGGCCCCAGCTGCGCAGCCAGCCCCAGCCCCAGCCGCGCTGCGCGCGCGACAGGCCCAGCGTCTCGCGCTGGCGGCAGGCCAGCAGCAGGCACAGCACCGACACGGTGAGCAGCAGCAGGCAGCCGTCCTTGAGCAGCGGCCACAGCCAGCGTTCGGCCAGCATCACCGCGGCGAAACCCAGCACCCCGAAGGCGCCCAGCGCATGCACCACGCCGCGGTTCGGACGACGCCAGCGCTGCAGCAGCAAGGCACCGAGCACGCCGGTGGCAATCGCCGCCATGCCGGGCAGGTAGGCCTTTTCCTGCCAGATCTCGTTGTCCGCCAGCGCCGCATGGGTGAACGGCAGCGACAAGGCCAGCAGCAACAGCAGCGGCGCCAGCGCCCACGCGCGGCGGGTCAGCAGGCAAGCGATCGGGAAGCCGAGATAGAACACTTCCTCGATCGACAGCGACCACAGCACGTCCCAGCCGCCAGGCAGATAGCCGGTGTGGCCTTCGTACCAGTTCAGATGCAGGCCCAACGCCGCCAGGATCGCCCGCGGCAGCGACTGTCCTTCGCGCTGGATCACGTAATCCTGCACGCCGGCGAGATGCAGCACGCTGAGCACGCCGACCAGCACCAGCAGGCAAGGCAGGATGCGCGCGCTGCGTCGCGCGTAGAAGGCGCGCACATCAATGCCGCCCAGGCTGCCCCAGCGGCGCAGCGCGTGATCCGCGATCAGAAAGCCGGAGATCACGAAGAACACGAACACCGACTCGTAGCCGTTGTAGTTCAGGCCAGACAGCAGCGGCATCGGCAGCACGGCCGCCAGCATGGTCTTGCGCAGCGGAATGCGCAGGCCAAGGTGGTGCAGCACCACCAGCAGGATGGACAGGCCGCGCAGCAGGTCGATGCCGGGATTGCGCGGGATCGCCTGACCACCCTCGCCGGCGCTGGCACTCGCCGTCGCCAACGTAGCTGCGGACTCGTTCTGCATCGGGGTGGCTGCCTCGCTGTTCAAACGGCTTACTTTTTCGCGCCGCGGCCGATCGCGGCGCAATCCGGCTGACCGGAGCCGGGAGTGGCATGGCGTTGCTGCAGCAAGCTCACGACATCGTGGTGGCTGCGGCACTGAGCGTAGTCCAGCGGCGTCAGGCCATCCGCCGAACGCTCGTTCGGGTTGGCACCGGCGTCGAGCAGGAACTGCACCATTTTCAGATAGCCGAAGGTGGCGGCGCGCACCAGCAGGCTGTAGCCGCTGGGATCACGCACCTTCAGGTCCACGCCCAGCCGCGCGAACTGCTGCGCATAGTCCGGCGTGTAATTCATCACCGCGAACTCGATCGGAAAATGTTTCACTCCGGGATCGTAGGTGTTGAGGGTATCGCGCACCTTGAGCATCTCGCGGATCAACTCGATGCTCGGCAGCGGCTGGTCGTAGCGCGGGTCCACCGTCATCAGGTAATTGCACAGCATGTTGCCGCCGGAAGGCTGCAGCGGCGCGGCGGGGTCGAGCCGGTGGTGCAGCAGGCCCACGGCGACCTGCGGCTTGCGCTGGATCAGGTCGATGATGCTGCGGCCGTTGCGGGCATTGGCCGGGTCGCCGAAAAAACGCGTCGGACTGGCGCCGAGCGCGATCAGGCGATCGACGTAGCGCCAGCGCGTGGCGTCGTCGAGCGTGGCCGGCGCCTTGGCCTGGGCGAACAACAGCGAGGCCAGTACGCGATCGTAGACATCGCCCGGCATCGGCGGCGGCGAGGCGCCGAGCAGCAGGTCCAACGCGCGCGCATCGCCGCGTTCACCGAGAGCGCGCACGCCGTCGAAGAACGGCGTCAGCCAGACCTCGCCGTCCCGCTCCAGCGGCACCGGGTCATGTTCCTGCACGAAGTGCTGGACCAGGTCGATGCGTCCGGCATCGATGGCCGCGCTCCAGGTGGCCGCATCCGGCGGCGCCGGCCTGCGCAGGTCGAGCAAGGCCAGCACGACCGCATTGGACAGGCCCTGGCGCAACGCCTGGGCAGCAGGACTCTGCTTCAGCGGATAGTCGAGCTTGGGCGACGCCCGCAGCGCTTCCGCGCTGGGGCTGAAGCTGCCGAATTTCTGCTTGAGCACCCGAGCCGTCTCCAGCAGCTGCGGCTCGGGCAGCTGCAGCATGCCGTCCCAGAAGCCGTCCAGCTTGGCGTCGCGCTCGGCCGGCGCCAGTTCGAGCATGCGCCGGAACACGCTGAGCAATTGCGCGCGCTGCTCCTCGTTCATCACCGCCGGCTTCAGCTCCAGCGTCTCCAGCAGGCGGCCGATGGCCAGCCAGTCGTAATGGCCGTCGCGGCCGACCGGTTGCGCCCCTGCATCCAGCAGGCGGCCGATCGCCGCAGGCACCTCAGGCAGCTGCGAATGATCCGAAATCAATTCCAGGACATAGCCCAGGCGCATGTTCCACAGGCGCTGACGATCCGCTTCCGGCGCCAGCTGCAGGAATGCCGGCCACTGTTCTTTCGGCACCGTGCGCACCGCCATGTCGGCCAGCATGAAGTCGCCGTCCGGGCATTCCGAGAAAGTGGGCAGCGGCCCGTTCAAGGCCTTGCGCAAGGCATCCACACCATGCAGCCCGAGGGCACGGCAATACTTCAGCATGGTCGCTTCGCTGGGCGCATCCGCCGCAACGACTTTGTTGCTCATACTCAGATCCACGCCGAGCACCGCCAAGGCAATACCGGCCCACGTCATCAAGCGTCCTCTGCTGCAAAACGATTTCAAGCCATGCTCCTTGGCAATTGTGTGCGGGCGCCGATGCGCCAGCCGTGCATCTTATCCGTTGGCGACACACATGCACGAGACGGGGCGCTCGATGGCTGCCAGCCACGGACATGTCGCAAGCGCCAACTCAGCCGAACCCGCAGTCGCAACCTTTAATTGCCATAGTCGACAACTGCAAATCGCCTCGACAACGGAGGGCTTCCACAACAATAACGGCTCCGATCGTCTGCCCACGACGCGCCGCTGTATTTCGAGGCGCTTCGCGCGGCGACCATCCGATGGAGCCCGCATGACCGTCTCCCACGGCGACTTTCCGAAACGCCTGCACGTCGCCCTGGATCTGGCCGGCGTCGATGCCGGGCGCGGACGCATCCGCCAGCTGGCCGAGATGTACGGCGTGTCGCGCGAGACCGCGCGCAAATGGCTGGCCGGCCTCGCCCTGCCGGAAACCGAACGACTGATCGACATGGCCACGCGCTTCGGCGTGGGCTTCGAATGGCTGGTCACCGGCCGCGGCACCCGCGGCTCCTTCGACGCCGTGCGCGACAGCGGCGCCACCTATCGCATCGAGAACCGCGAGCAGACCCGGCTGCTCGGCCTGATCGGGCGGCTTTCGCGCGAACAGCGACGCGCGTTGATCGTCTTGCTGGAGCGGCTGGCGAAGTCCGAATAGCTCGAGGGCCGAGCAAGCCCGAGTCAGGTTGCTTATCCGACCACCTCCACGCCGTGCCAGAACGCCACGCGGCCGCGGATCGACTCGGCCGCTTCTTTCGGCTCGGGGTAATACCAGGCGGCATTCGGATTCACTGCATCGCCGACCACGACGTCGTAGTAGCTGGCGACGCCCTTCCAGCTGCAGACCGTGTGGTGCTCGCTGGGGCGGAAATGTTCGCGGCGCAATGACTCGACGGGGAAGTAATGGTTGTTCTCCACCACCACGGTGTCGGCGCTTTCCGCCAGCACCACGCCCTGCCATATCGCACGTTTGCTGTGTTGCTCGGCCATCAGCCATCTCCTCTGCAATGGGCATGCATTTCGACGCTGCCCTCCATCTCAGCTGCGGCCATGCGTGTGAAATGCAAGAGTTAGACGGATGAGCGAGGCGCGCACGAGACGTATCGCCCATCCTCGCTGCGACGAGGCAGACGACCCGGCATCGCCCCATCGCCCGTGCCAGACCCCGAATGGACGGCCTAATCTTTGTGCAGCCCCTCGACCACCTTCAGCAGATCGGTGAGGTTGTCGGCCACGCCCGTCTGCGCCACCTTCTCGCCCGCACCTGCCGCCGCGGTGGTATCGATGGAATAGATCTGCATGACGCCCTGGTTGATGGCGGCCTGCAGCAGGGTGTCCTGCTGTTGCTGGGCGGCGACGGCATTCTCGAACAGGGTGCCCGACCCATGTTCGATGTCCTGATAGAGATTCCCCGCCGACTCGGCCGGCGCTTCGACAGCCTGATGCGGATCGGGATGAATCACGACGACGGCGACCTTCGGATCGACGGGCGGCTTGGACATGGCGGCATCCCCTGATGGTGCGCTCCGCGACGGAGCGCCGGCATGCGCGAAGTCCGCCGTCGGCGACGGCGCGACGAATCCCTTGCCTCGCCCGGCATGCCTTGCGGCAAGGCCAAGCGATACTACTCCGCCCTGACGCAAGGCGCCGCACACCCGGCTTCGACGCTGGGCCGCGGTTTGCCTCAGTCGTCCGCGCCCAGGTCCATGCCCGGAAACAGCACCTCGGTATAGCCGAACTTGCTGAAGTCGATGATGCGCGAGGGATACAGCCGGCCGATCAGGTGGTCGCACTCGTGCTGCACCACGCGCGCATGGAAGCCTTCGGCGTCGCGTGCGATCGGCGCACCGTGCGGATCGATGCCTTCGTAGCGGATCAAGGTGTAGCGCCTGACCATGCCGCGCAGGCCGGGCACCGACAGGCAGCCTTCCCAGCCCTCTTCCATGTCCTGCGACAACGGTGTGATGACCGGATTCAGCAGGATCGTGCGCGGCACCGCCGGCGCCTCGGGATAACGTTCGGATTGGTCGAAGCCGAAGATCACCAGCTGCAGGTCCACGCCGATCTGCGGCGCAGCCAGGCCTACGCCGCCGGCCGCGTGCATGGTCTCGAACATGTCGGCGAGCAGCGCGTCCAGCTCGGCGCTGCCGATCATCGACTCGGGCACCGGCGGCGCGATGCGCAGCAGGCGTTCGTCGCCCATTTTCAGGATTTCGCGGATCATGCCTACCTCGATGGATCAGTCGCCGGTGCGGAAAGCGCCGGCCGACGGCGCGATGATTTATACCAGCACGCTGACACAAGCCGGGTTCAAGCCGCGTTACGGGTGTGCGGCGCGGGGATCAAGCGGCTCTAGGCCTGAGCCGATGCCCTCGTTCCGAACCCTCAGCGTTCCGGTCAGCCGTTCCAGACAGGATGCATGCAGCGACAACAAGCTACCTAGGGTGTTTCCGCCGACCTCCGGCCCAGCCGCTGCGAATACTCACTGCAGCCCTGCACAACATGACGTATAAGCCGACGACGTGATGGCCCCGCCTGCAAGAAATGACGGAATGCGCGATCATGCCGGCGGTGGGATGCATCGCTGGCATGTCGCCATCCAGCGCTGCGCTGGACCGCCGGTCATGCTACGGAGCCTACGTGCCGACATCCATGCTGCCATCCCGTTTCGCGCGCCCGGCCCCGCCGGCAGGCGGGCTTATCCGCGAGGACTCGTGGTGCTGGCCGCACTGATCCTGCAGGCCGCGCTGGCTGCGGCCGCTCCTGCGACGTCGACGGTCGGACCGGAGCCCAGCTTTCGCATCTACGGCATGCCCGAGGGCCTGCCCAGCAGCGATATCGATGCGCTGGCGCAGGACCGCGACGGCTATCTGTGGATTTCCACCGAATCCGGCCTGGCCCGCTACGGCGGCGGAAGCTTCCGCGTCTGGCGACACGACCCGCGCGACCCGAAGTCGGTCTCGGCGGTGCCGCAGGCCAATTTGTTCGTCGACGACGACGGCCAACTGTGGGGCGGCAGCCAGGATGGCCTGCTGCGCTATGACCGGGCCCACGACAACTTCAGCCACTGGCATCACGATCCGGCCGATCCCGCCTCGCCGAGCAGCGACGACGTAAGCGCGTTTGCGCGCACCCCGGGCGGCTCGCTGTGGGTCGGGCACTTCGACACCGGCGTCGATCGCCTGCGCCCGGACGGCCGCGGTTTCGATCACCTGCGGCAGCTCGCCGGCGATCCGGACAGCCTGGTCTCGGACACGATCTATGCCTTGCTGGCCGAAGCGAACGGCGACCTGTGGATCGGCGCGCGCGGCGGCCTGGACCGGCGCCTGCCCGACGGGCGCCTGCAGCACGTGCCGTTCGACCGCCCTGGCGATGCGCATCCGGACAAGCCGCTGCGCGTCTATCGGCTGGCCCGTGTCGGCGACACCTTGATGATCGCCACCAACTACGGCCTGTACGGCCTGGACCCGACGGGACCGGCCCGCCTGGTGGCGCCCGACCAGTTGCCGCAGCAGGCGGTGTTCTCCCTGGCCACCGATCTGCACGGACGGCTGTGGGTCGGCACCAGCGACGGCCTCTATGTGCGCCACACCGACGGCCACTACCAGCACATCGCAGCGCATCCGCTGCTGCGCCAGGGCCTGCCCGACGCCTTCATCGCCGGCCTCCTGCTCGATCACGAGGGCGGCCTGTGGATCGGCACCACCAACGGCCTGGTCTACCTGTCGCCCGACTGGGGCGACTTCAGCTTCTACACCCATGTGCCCGACGTGCCCGACAGCCTCGGCCCGGGGGTCTACAACGCGGTCACCACCCATGGCAACGACCACCTGTGGGTGGCCGACGACAACGGCGCGCTGGACCGCCTGGACCTGACGACGGGCAAGGTCCAGCACCTGCCATTCCGCATGCCGCAGAACCGCTTCGTCTACAGCATGGCCGAGGATGCGCGGGGCCGTCTGTGGTTCGGCAGCAACAGCGGCGTGTTCCGGCTGGAAGACGGCAAGGTCAGCGAGCTGCAGGCGCCGATGCCCGAGCAGATCGAATTCGGCGACGACGGCACGGCGTATTTCCAGTTGCCCGACAGCATCATCGCGATCGCGCCCGACGGCCCGCAGATGCGCCCGCTGGCGCTCGATCCGCAAGCCTCGAACGTCAACATCTACGACACCGAGTGGCGCGACCACGCCCTGTGGATCAGCAGCGACGCCGGCCTGATGCGCTGGGCGCCGGGCGATCCGCATGCACGCCTGGTGCCGGGTGTGCGGCCGGGACAGGCAACCCGCTTCGATCTGAACGGCCCGGAGCTGTGGGTGCTGAACGATGAGAACCTCAGCCACTATCACCTCGACGGCAACCAGGCCAGCCTGCGCGCCACGTATCCGCTGTATCTGGCGCATCCCATCGCCGATGTGCTGAGCCTGCACGCGGACCGCAGCGGCAAGCTCTGGTTTTTCGCGCGCAGCGGCCTGTGGCGCTACGACCCGACCACCGGCCAGGTGCGCGAGTTCGGGCTGGAACAAGGCCTGGGCAACGGCGAGTTCACCAATGTGTCGATCAGCGAGTCGCCCGACGGCCACGTCTACGCGGCGACCAAGACCGGCGTGGTCGGCTTCGTGCCCGAAGCCGTCATGGAGAAGCAGCGCATGCCGCGCGTGCTGCTGGAAACGGTCAGCGTACGCCGCAACGGCAAGCTGCAACGGCTGGACGGTCGGCATGGCCGATGGCGGCTGAACTGGAACGACCGCGACCTCAGCGTCACCGCGCGCGCGGTCTCCTACATCGCGCCGGAACGCAATCGCTACCGCTTCCGCCTCGATGGGCTGGACAGCGACTGGGTCGACAACGGCCCGCGCGGCGAACGCAGCTTCACCCAGTTGCCGAGCGGGGACTACACGCTGCAGGTGCAGGCCGCCGGCCCCGACGGCGAGTGGGGCAGCCTGGCGACGCCGCTGCAGATTCACGTGGACCAGGCGCCGTGGCTGCGCTGGTGGGCCTGGCTGGTCTACGCCCTGCTGCTGGCGCTGCTGTTCATCGCCCTGCTGCTGGCCATGCGCCGCCGCCAGCAACGCCGCCATCAGCTGGAACTGCTGGCGCAGCAGCATCGCCTCGCGCATGCCGCCAGCGACGCCAAGACCCGCTTCCTGGCCGAGCTCGGCCACGAGATCCGCACGCCGATGACCGGCGTGCTCGGCATGGCCGAGCTGCTGCTGACCCGTTCGCTGCCGCCCATCGAACACGGCTACGTACAGACCATCCAGCGTTCCGGCGAAGTCATGCTGACCCTGGTCAACAGCGCGCTGGACCTGGCCAGGATCGAAGCGGGCCAGTTGCAGCTGACTATCGCGCCGGTCGATCCGCGCATGCTGCTGCAGGATGTCGCCGCACTGCAGGCCGGCAGGGCCAGCGCCAAGGGGCTGGCCCTGCACGTCGAGAGCGGCGACGACGTGCCCGGCCGCGTGCTCGCGGACGCCGTGCGGCTCAAGCAGATCCTGCTCAATCTCAGCGGCAACGCGCTGAAGTTCACCGAGCATGGCGAGGTGCGTCTGAGCGTGACGACCCAGAGCGGCGGCCTGCTGTTCGTCGTCGCCGATACCGGCCCCGGCATCGAGCCGCGCGACCAGGAGCGGCTGTTCCGTCGCTACGAGCAATTGGACGGCCCGCAGCGCAGCTCGGGCAGCGGGCTGGGGCTGGCGATCTGCCGCGAGCTGGTAACCCTGATGGGCGGCAGCATCACGCTCGATTCCGCGCCCGGCCGCGGCAGCCGCTTCCAGGTCTACCTGCCGCTGCCCGCGGTCGCGGTCGCCGCCGCGGAGGCCGATGCTTCTGCCGCAGCACCGGCTACCGCAGCACCGTCGCGCGGCGCGCAAAGCGTGCTGCTGCTCGAAGACGATCCGGTGATCGCCGAAGTGATCGGCGGCCTGCTGCGCGACCAGGGGCGCCAGGTGCAGCATGCCGTCAACGGCCTGCAGGCCTTGCAACTGCTGGACACTCATGCGTTCGACGTCGCCCTGGTCGACCTCGACCTGCCCGGCGTGGACGGCTTCCAGTGGGCACGCCTGGCGCGGCGTCACCCGCGCGGCGCGAGCCTGCCGCTGATCGCCATCACCGCGCGCTCCGGCGGCGACGAAGAAGCGCTGGCGCGCCACGCCGGCATGAACAGTTTCCTGCGCAAGCCGCTGAGCGGCGCGCAGCTGGCCGAGTCCCTGGACGCCGTCCCGGCGCATCGGCCTCCGCCGAATGCACCGGATTGAACCAGCATCGTGGACTCAGCCCCGGCCCGTCTGACGGACCGAGGCGAGTCCCGCCCGCCACAGCGCTCAGCGAACGCCCGGCGCGCCGATCGGCAGCACGCTGCGGCCGTGCGCCTCGTTGATGACCTCGGCCGCCGAGAGATAGAACGCCAGCACCGCCGTCAGCAGGCCCACGTAGCCGCCGGCCACGTGCAACGTGCTCATGCCGCTCCACTCGCTCGCCGCCAGCAGGAAGAAGGTGATCCACAGGGCGAGGAAGATCAGCTGCAGCGCACGCGGCGCTCGCCAGGTGCCCACCCACATGTACAGGGTGAACATGCCCCACAGGAACAGGTACCAGCCGACGAAGGCAGCCGGCACCTTGTCGTGCAGGAACAGCACGAACAAGGCGAAGGACCACCAGAACGCGCCGTAGCTGACGAAGGCGGTGGCGCCGAAGGTATTGCCGCGCGGCAGCTCCATCACCCCGGCGATCATCTGCGCCGTGCCGCCATAGGCCAGCGCTACGGCCAGTACCATGTTCATCGCCTCGCCGCCGAACCAGCCGGCATTGATCATGCTGAGCAGCCAGGTGGTCAGCGCGAAGCCGGCCAGGCCCAGCGGCGCCGGATTGGAGAACTTCACTTGCGTATCCGCATTGCTCATACATGCTTCCTCGGAGGTGGGGTCGCGTGCGCGCTCAGAAGTGGTACAGCGCGCTGACGCTGACCTGGTGGCCATCGGTGGTCTTGCGGTTGTCGCCGTTGCTGGTGGAATCGAGCTGGTCGTACATCCACTCCAGGCCTAGCTCGTAGGCGCCGGCGGCGTATTCCACGTTCAGCGCCGACTGGCGGCTGCGCAGCAGGCCGGTGGCGCCGTTGCCCATCCAGCGCACCACGTCGTCGGTGTCGGGCTTGCTGATGCCGTAGAACGCATTCGCGCTCCAGTGCGGGGTGAAGTTGTAGCCGACCTGCAGATAGCCGCCGCGATCCTTGATGTCGCCGAACTGCGCCAGGTCGCCGAACAGCTCGCCCAGGCCGCGACCCGAGTAGAGCAGGCCCTTGAACATCCACGGCCCCGGCTTCCAGCTGCCGCCGACCTCGTAGCCCACGCTCTTCACGCTGGACTTGATCGGCGCCGACGCGGTGTTGCCCACGCCGCGCAGGTCGACTTCGCTGTAATGCGCCACCGCATAGGCCAGCCAGTCCTTGTCCTGCACGCGCAGCCGCGCCTCGACCTGCGGGCGGAAGCCGGCGTTGCCGGCGGTCAGGTAATTGGTGTTGTTCACGGCGCCGTTGGGGCCGCTCCACGAACCCTCGAACGCAGCCAGGTCCAGCCGCCACAGCGGACCCGAAGCGCCGTGGTTGAGGTCCTGCATCCAGATCACGCCGGGGAAGCGCCAGCCGACCATGCCGGCACCGAAGCCCAGCGGAAAGGCGATATGCGCCAGCGAGGACGGCAGGTTGTCCAGCGGGAACATCAGGTCCCACATCTGGCCGATGCGCACGGTGCTGCCGGTGTTCGGATTGGTCAGGTCCATGTAGGCCTGGCGCAGGCGCGGTATCGGCTGCTGCTGGCTGTAGGCGCCGGTGCCGTTGTAGCCGCCGAAGAAATCCATCTCGATGCGGCCGCCGCCGACCCAGTCGCCGGCGAACTTGGCGCCGCTGAAATCCAGCCAGAAGCGCGTATTGCGCACGTCGACGCCGCTGAACGAGCCGCTCGAGCCCGGCACGGGATACTCGGCGTTCTGCCCGTTGCCGAAGGTGAAGCTGCGGTTCTGGCTGAACGCCGTCGCGTCGATGAAGCCGTGCAGCGCCACGCTGATGCCCGGCGCGCTGCTGAACACCGGCGTGGCCGGCGCGGGTGCGGCCGCCACCATCTGCGCGGGCGCACTGGGTGCAGGCGCTACCGGTGCGGGCGCCGAGGCCGCAGCAGCTTTCTGCGCCTGGATCATGCCCTTGAGCTCGGCCAGTTCCTGCTCCAGCTGATCCACGCGCTGCTCCAGCATCTGCTCGCGTGCGCTCGCCCCGGCGGCCGGCGGCGCCGACGCTTGCGCGTGTACCGCCCATGGCAGGCCCAGTGCGCAGGCGATGCCGAATGCAAGCCGTTTGCCGCCGTGCCGATTGCTCGATGGAATCATCGCTGCCTCTCCCCAGGCCCATGACCGGTTCGAGCATGGCGATGCTGCACCGCGTGCGCCTATTCGCCAATGGTCGAAGCTCGACCAAAGTCGAAGCCCGCGTCACGCCGGCGCCGCCGCCGCAACGCTTACACTCGGCGCTGACGCGCACCGCCGCCGCCCCCTATCCGCAGGAGCCCCGCATGTCGAAGGTCCATCCGGTATCGCCCGAGTTCGCCGCGCAGGCGCGGATGCGCCACGACGACTACACGCGCCTGTACGCCGATTCGCTGCGCGACCCGGAGGGCTTCTGG
>JAJEJU010000021.1 GCA_021390615.1 Rhodanobacteraceae bacterium ZG21-1
CACCGACATCGGTGGGGGTTTTTTCTTGCGCGCCGCCCGCCCCAGCACCGCGCCTGGGCCGATCCCATGACGCCGCGCGGCGCCGGATCACTTCCGGCAGGCTCGCGAAAGACCACGCCGCCAAGGCCCGCCGATATCGCCCGCCACCTGGCCAACATCGCCGCATCCAAGACCGGTGCCGATCCGGACACCAGGTCTCGATTCGAAAACCAGGCTTTGCGGAAGTCCAGGCATGTCAGGCCACAATCGAGTGGGCGCATCGCATGGCTTACCCTATGATGCACTCTTCACTCTTCGCGATGGACCCGGCGCTGCCGGAGATTTCCCGTGTCTGCAGGCATGCCATGTTCGTAAACGTCGAGACGCGCCGGCGCGCTCGCCTGCACTGGGCCACGTTGTTGCTGGTGCTGGTCTGCGTGCTCAGCTTCGTCGGCATCGCGCTCACCAGTCCGCCGCAACGCCTGTCGCTGTGGCTGGAATGGGGAACGGTACCGGCCAATATCTTCGATGCGCATCAGCCTTGGCTACCCCAGCTGAAAGACCCGGCCATGCTGCGTCTGTTCACGGCCCTGTTCATCCATTTGAACTGGCTGCACCTGCTGAGCAATCTGCTGTTCCTGGTGATTTTCGGCCTGCCCAGCGAACGTGTGCTTGGTTCGGTGCGTTTTCTGTTGCTGTTCGTGGTGAGCGGTGTGTTCGCCAATCTGATCGGCGCGCTTTCGCTGGCCGGCGTGCATGCGCCGATCATCGGCTGCAGCGGCGCCGTGTCGGCCGTGGTCGGCACCTATATCGCGTTGTTTCCGCGCGCGCGCCTCGGCTTGGTGTTGCCGCTCGGGCTGTATCTGGAATTCGTGCGTGTGCCGGCCTATCTGCTGATCGGCCTGTGGGTCTTGCTGCAGCTGCTTTTCAGCTATGCGGGCAACAGCTATGGCGCTGTGGTGTGGTGGGCACACATCGCCGGCTTCGTGCTTGGCGTGATGTTCGCGGTGCTGTCGCGGAGCGCCATTGCGCGTCGTCTGCGCGGTTAGAATCTCCCCATGCGGACCAAGCCACTCTATAAAGTCACGTTCCTGCATCTGGGCAAGTGCTACGAACTGTATGCCCGCCACGTGGCCTCAAGCGCTCTATGGGGATTCACCGAAGTGGGCGAACTGGTCTTCGAACCGGTCGGCGAGGGCTTGCTCGTCGACCCGACCGAAGAACGCCTGCGCGACGAATTCAAGGACACCCGCGTTCTTCATCTGCCGATGCAGTCGGTAGTACGCGTCGAAGAGGTCGAGCGCAAAGGCGCCCTGGTCATTCGTGATGCGGCGGATGGGCAGAAGATCACGCCGTTCCCGCTGCCGCCGCGCGCACGCTAGCAACGGGCTGCTCTCGAAGCGGAGCCAGTTCCTTCGAGCTCACCGTCGAGTCCAATCCTCGACCAGATGGCGCAGCCGATACGGACAGAATTGTCACCGCGAGGCCAACTGCAACGAAGCCGAGTGATGCAGGCATGGCATCGCTTGCCCGTCACGGGCCACTACGCGACGACAGCACGATGATGGCGTGCGATGGCTTGAAGCCTGCCCAGAAAATCCCAGACGAGGCGATGCGCCGGCGAACGCGAATCGCTGATCCAGCACAAGCTGGGTAGCCATGGATGAAAGAGCCTACGTGAAATAAAAGGCGTGGGCGCCACTCAGCCGTTGAGGTCTGCCGAGAGTGCATCCCGCGATGTCGAACGACATCGAAGGCCGCGAGCGGGTGCCGATGCGTGACGTCACTTCGGAGCGGCACGAAAGCTCATGCCGGTGCTGTCGCTTGCTCGACGAGTGTTGCCGAGTCGTGCCGATCTCGACCGGTCTCTGGATAGACTGCTCTGTCGAAGCCGCAGAGGCGTGCAAAGCCCTTCAGCAGGCGACGCGCATCGGGCGTCGGCGAGACCGCACGAAAGCTGCGATCCGCATCGAAGCCTTCGCGACGCATGGCGTCGCGCTTGCGCAGAATATAGGCGCGCATCACGTCGGCGTTGAACTCGGGATGGAATTGCGCGCTGAACGCCTGCTGCCCATAGCGCAGCAGATGATGAGGATCGCGGATGGATTTCGCCAGCACCAGCGTGCCGGCAGGCACCTCGAGCACGCTCTGCTCGTGCGTGGTGTGGGCGCGGAATACCGGCGGCAGTGTCGCGGGCAGCGCTTCTGGTTGGGCGGTCGGCAGCAGCTCGATCGGCTGTGTGCCGATCTCGCGGCCTCCGGGCAGGTAGTCGACCTGGCCGCCCAGGGCGTGCGCCATAAGCTGATGGCCGTAGCAGACGCCGAACAACGGCAGCTCCACATCCATGGCATCGCGGATCCAGCCGGCCGTGCGCTCGCTCCAGGCCGCACGTTCGGTCACCATCGCCGCCGATCCGGTAATCAAGGCGCCAGCCACTTCCCTAGGAGAGGGCAGACTCTCTCCCGCAGCCACGTCGATCAGGCGAAGCTGCTGCGGACTGAGGCGCATACCGAGCCGAAACCAATGCGGAAAATCGCCGAAGCGTGCACGGATGGGATCCGGCGCATGCCCGGTGCGGATGATCAGAATGGGCTTGCTCATGTGGCCGTTGCAGGGCTTGATCAGGGCTGTTCGTCTTCGGGTTGCTCGATGGGCGGCAGCACGGCGAGGATTTCCTGCACGGTGGTCAAGCCGGCTGCTACCTGGTCCGCGGCGGAAATGCGCAAGGGGCGCATGCCTTCTCGCAAGGCCTCGTTGCCGAAGCGACCCAGGTCGAACTGGGCCGAAATCAGCCCGCGCAGCCGCGGCGACAGCCGCAGCATCTCGTAGATGCCGGTGCGGCCGAGAAAACCCGTATGCCGGCACTCCAGGCAACCCACCGGCTTAAAGACCGTCGGTGGCAGCGGCACCGGCCAACCGTGGGTCAGCGCGGTCCATTCGTGTGCATCCTGCTCGGTGGCTTGCTTGCAATGCGGACACAGCGTGCGCACCAGTCGCTGCGCCACCACGCCGGTCAGGGTGGACTGGATCAGGTAATGCGGCACGCCGAGGTCGAGCAGGCGGGTCACCGCGCTGGGCGCGTCGTTGGTGTGCAGGGTCGAGAGCACCAGATGGCCGGTCAACGAGGCCTGCACGGCCATCTGCGCGGTCTCCAGATCGCGAATCTCGCCCACCATGATGATGTCGGGATCCTGGCGCAGCAGGGTGCGCACGCCAGCGGCGAAGTCCAGGTCGATCGACGCCTGCACCTGCATCTGGTTGAACTCCGGCGAGACCATTTCGATAGGGTCTTCCACCGTGCATACGTTGAGCGCCGGCGTGGCCAGGTGCTTCAGGGTGGAATATAGCGTGGTGGTCTTGCCCGAACCGGTGGGGCCGGTCACCAGCACGATGCCGTGCGGCCGCTCGACCAGGCTGCGCCAGGTGCGATCCTCGCTCGCCGAAAAGCCGAGCTGGCCGAAATCCTTGGCCACGATGTCGGGGTCGAAGATACGCATCACCACCTTTTCGCCGAAGGCGGTCGGCATGGTCGAGATGCGCAGCTCCACCTCGCGGCCGCCCGAGGAGCGGGTCTTGATGCGGCCGTCCTGCGGGCGGCGCTTCTCGGCCACGTCCATGCGCGAAAGGATCTTGATGCGCGCGGTCACCGCGGTCATCACCGGCGGCGGCAGCTCGAACACCTTGTGCATGATGCCGTCGATGCGGAAGCGCATCTGGCCGGCCAGGCGGCGTGGCTCGAGGTGGATGTCGGAGGCGCGCTGCTCGAAGGCGTACTGCAGCAACCAGTCGACGATATGCACCACATGGCGGTCGTCCGCACCGATTTCGCCGCTCTTGCCCAGCTCCACCAGTTGCTCGAAGTTGAGCAGGGCCGAGCCGTCGTAACCGCCGGTCTTGGCGTCCTGCGCCAGCTGGATCGAACGCTGCACGCCATAGAACTCGAGCAGGTAGCGATTGATGTCCAGCGGACTGGCGATGACCCGGTGGATCTCCCGGCGCAGCATGTGCGCCAGGTCGAGCGCCCATGAATTCTCGAACGGTTCGCTGGTGGCGAAGGTCACTTCGCCCGCCGCCACCGCCACCGGCAGGATCCGGTGCCGCTGCGCATAGGCGTGGCTGACCGCCTGGGTGACCGCGGCGACGTTGATCTTCATCGGGTCGATCTTGAGATAGGGCAGCCCGGCCTTGCCGGCCAACCACTCGGTCAGCACCTCCACGCTGAGCGGGCGGCCCGGATCGCGCTGATTCGGCAGCTTGGCGTTGCCGATCAGCACCAGCGGGTGCAGCTCGACCGTGCTGCGGCCGTCGCGCGAACCCATGCGCACGCGCTTGGCGTCTTCCGCCAGCACATAACCATCGACCACCAGGGCGGCCAGCATCTCATCCAGCTCCAGCCGTCCGCGGCGGCCGAGCAGGGGCGTGGATTGCGGTTGGGCAGCCATGCGACGCCGTTCTCCTCTCAGATGGTCGCGCGCCGAAGCCAGCGCGAAAGCGAGCACGGCTATACTAACGCGCTTTATCCAGGCCCACGGAAAACCATGTCCGCGCGCACCTTCCAAGACGTCATCCAGACCCTCAACCGCTATTGGGCGGCGCAGGGCTGCGTATTGCTGCAGCCGCTCGACACCGAGGTTGGCGCCGGCACCTTCCATCCCGCCACGTTCCTGCGTTCGCTGGGCCCCGAGCCCTGGGCGGCCGCCTACGTGCAGCCTTCGCGGCGCCCCACCGACGGGCGCTACGGCGAAAACCCAAATCGCCTGCAGCACTACTACCAGTACCAGGTGGTGATGAAGCCCAATCCCGAGAACATCCTCGAGCTGTACATCGGCTCGCTGAAGGAGCTTGGCATCGATCCGCTGGTGCACGATCTGCGCTTCGTCGAGGACAACTGGGAATCCCCCACCCTCGGCGCCTGGGGTCTGGGCTGGGAGGTCTGGCTCAACGGCATGGAAGTGACCCAGTTCACCTACTTCCAGCAGGCCGGCGGCCTCGAGTGCCGCCCCGTCACGGGCGAGATCACCTACGGCCTCGAGCGCCTGGTGATGTACCTGCAGAACGTCGACAGCGTCTACGACATCGTGTGGACGCACGCCCCGCATGGCGTGGTCACCTACGGCGACGTGTTCCACCAGAACGAGGTGGAGCAGAGCACCTACAACTTCCAGCATGCGAACGTGCCGGAGCTGTTCCACTGGTTCGACGTCTGCGAAGGCGAGGCCAACAAGCTGATCGAAGCCGCTCTGCCACTGCCCGCCTACGAGCAGGTGATGAAGGCCAGCCACACCTTCAACCTGCTGGATGCGCGTCGAGCGATCAGCGTGACCGAGCGTCAGCGCTACATCCTGCGCGTGCGCACCCTGGCCCGCGCGGTCGCCCTGGCCTATGTCGCGCAACGCGAAAAGCTCGGCTATCCGGGCCTGAAGAAGCACATCAAGGAGCAGGCTGCATGAGCGCCGGAAAGCCGTTGCTGATCGAAATTGGTACGGAAGAGCTGCCGATCCATGCGATCGATACGCTGGCGCGCAGCTTTTACGACGGCGTCGTGCGAGGCCTTGAAAGCCGGCAGTTCGGCCTCGGCAACGAAGAGGCCGGCCGTGGAAGGGCCAGCTACTGCTCGCCGCGACGCCTTGCCGTCTATCTGCCGTGGGTGGCCGAGTCGCAGCCCACCATCAGTGCCGAAGTGCTGGGCCCGGCGGTTTCCGTGGGCCTGGACAAGGATGGTCAGCCGACGCCGGCCCTGCAGGGTTTTGCGGCAAAAAATGGTGTCGACGTCGCGAAGCTCGAGCGCATCCAGACGGACAAGGGCGAGCGATTTGTCAGCCGCAGCAGCAAGCCGGGCCAATCGCTGGCCGCCTTGCTGCCGGAAATCGTCGAAGAGGCGCTCAAGGGGCTCCCGGTTCCCAAGCCCATGCGCTGGGCCGATCACGACTACAGCTTCGTGCGCCCGGCGCACTGGCTGGTGCTGCTGCACGGTGCCGCCATTATCGAGGGCTCGGTGCTGGGCCTGCATAGTGGTCGTCAATCGCGCGGCCACCGCTTCATGCATCCGCAGCCGGTGCACGTGGCCGACGCCGACGGCTGGCTGGACGCCATGCGCGCGGCCAAGGTGCTGGCGGACCCCGCCGAACGGCGTGAACGCATTCGCGACGAAGTGGCCCGCGTCGCGCAGGAAACTGGCGGCACGCCGCGACTCGACGATGCCCTTCTCGACGAAATCGCCAACCTCACCGAGTGGCCGGTGGCGATCGCTGCCGCCTTCGAGCGCGAATTCCTGGACGTGCCTTCCGAGGCGCTGGTCACCACCATGGAGAGCAATCAGAAGTTCGTGCCGGTGTTCGATGGCGAAGGCCGCCTCACCGAGCACTTCATCGGCGTCGCCAATATCCAGAGCAAGAATCCCGGCGAGATTCGCAAGGGCTACGAGCGCGTGATCCGCCCGCGTTTTGCCGATGCGAAGTTCTTCTGGGACGAAGACTTGAAAACGCCCCTGGCCGACTATCAGGATCAGCTGAAGAGCGTCACCTACCAGCAGGCGTTGGGCAGCCTGTGGGACAAGAGCGTGCGGGTGGCCGAGCTGGCACGGGTGATCGCCGGGCGCATCGGCGTCGATGCCGGCGCCGCGACGCGAGCGGCCGCCTTGAGCAAGTGCGATCTGCTGACGCGCATGGTCGGCGAATTCCCCGAGCTGCAGGGTGTGATGGGTCGCTATTACGCGACGCGTCACGGCGAGGCAGCGGACGTCGCCGAGGCATTGGACAGCTACTACCAGCCGCGCTTCGCCGGCGATGCGATCGCCGGCGGCAAAGTCGGCCAGGTGCTGGCCGTGGCGGAACGCGTGGACACCCTGGCCGGCATCTTCGCGGTAGGACTCAAGCCGTCGGGCAACAAGGACCCCTTCGCTCTGCGCCGCGCCGGCCTGGGGCTGGCGCGTACCCTGATCGAAGGCGGTCTGGAATTGGATCTCAGGGCTATCTTCATCGAAGCCCTGGAGTTGCTGCCGGATGCCGCGCTGGCGGCTGGACTCAAGCCTGGCAAGGACGGCAAAGCGCCGGCGCTCGATGCCGGCGCGCGTCGTGCAGACCTGCAGGGCGAGCTCTATGAATTCGTTCTTGAGCGTCTGCGTGGGTACTACGCCGAGCAGGGCTTCAGCAGCGAACAGTTCGAGGCCGTGCTCGCGGTCGCACCGGCCAGTCTGGTCGATTTCGACCGGCGCTTGCGTGCCGTGGCGGATTTCGTGCGTCGCCCGGAGGCCGCGAGTCTTGCCGCTGCCAACAAGCGCGTGGCGAACATCCTGCGCAAGCAGGCCGAAGAGGTGGGCGGAACAACGGTGACGAGAGGACAGGTCGATCCGGCCTATTTCGAAGCCGAAGCCGAGCATGCGCTGGCCAAGGCCCTGGACGATGCCCGTAGCGATTCGGCCCAGGCCTTGAGCGAAGGCGATTACGCGACGGTATTGCGGCGGCTGTCGTTACTGCAGGGGCCGGTCGACGCCTTTTTCGAGCAGGTCTTGGTGAACGCGCCCGACGAACGCGTGCGTGCCAACCGCCTCGCGCTGCTCGGTCGCCTGCAAGCGCAGTTCAGCGCTATCGCGGACATCGCCCGGCTATAAGTCCGGGCAGTCAGGCTGAGGCCCGAGCGCGCTCGAGCCTCAGCGTACCCACGGTGGGTTCGACACCATTGACACACAACGAGCGCCGGGCAAGCAGCCCAGCGCTGAAGCTGGCGATTGCTCTCAGGCAGCCTGGCGGGCGCGCTTGACGCGCTCGGACAAGCGATGGTTGAAGGCCACCATTGCGCCCGGATCCATGCCGCTGCCGTTAGGTCCGAGAATCTCGTAAAGGTCGGCGAGCATGTCGGCGTTCTCGCTGAGCGAGAGCTGGCCGCCGGCCAGGTCGAGTTCGGACTGAAGAATGCGCAGCGCGGTGTTGAGCCGCTGTGCATCCATGGCATTGCCGCTGGCGTGGAGCGTGTCGGCGGCGGCGCTCAAACGCGAGCGCGGGCGCTGATTGAGCGAGGTCTCGGACGAGGTCTGCTCTTCCGGCGAGCCGATCGTGGGATCGGTCAGCATCGAACCTTCGCCGGCAACCAGCCAGACCAAGGAAATGCCGAGAGTGCGGGCAAGCGTCACGCAGCGCGCGCGCGAAGGATCGGTGTTTCCATCGCGCCAGCTGCGGACGACGCCTTCGGAGAAGCCGCACATGCGGGCGATCTCCGTGACGCTGCCCACGCGTGCGATCAGCGTCTTTATGCGGTCGGCAAACGTGCTTGTGGCAAGCGCCGTATTTTTTTGTGTGTTCATCACGAACTTCCGGGAGTGGTGGCTGCGGGCGTAGCTACACACGGGTAGCGGCCAAGATCGAAACGCGACCCATGACCCTGCAACGCACCAGAAAGGTGACCGTTGACACGACATCTTTTTGTGAAGAATTCCGCAAATTAATGCGCGTGGGCCCACCTGTGCTAGCCAGATGACTCATTCCCACTGCGGCTTAGGCCTTGTTTTGGCCCGATCCAGGCGCCGCGAAGACTCCAACTCGCAAGGCGTAAATATATACGAATTCTTCGGCAGAGGCCGCCGACGGTCGGAAAACACCGTACGATCTTTTGCTAAGAAAGTGTTGACATATCGTAAGAATTGCCGATAAGGTCGGCCGGTGGGGTGCAAGTTCCTCCGATTCTTAGTCGCCTGAAGCACTTCCAATAAAGCGATGTGCGACGAACGGTCGCCCGAAGGTCGCTTGAAGTTTGTTGTTGTTAACCGAAGTTTGGGGAGTTCACACATGAAATTGCTTGATAACAAACTGACAGTGGCCGTGCGCCTCGCGTTGTCGCTGGGCGCGCTGGTGGCAACCGGAACGGTCTTCGCCCAGGACGCCAGCAGCAGCGACCAGGCCAATCCGCAAAGTGCCAAGAAGCTGGAAACCGTGACGGTGACCGGTTCGCGCATCCGCAGCGCGGACATCGAAACCGCGCAGCCGGTGGCGACGATCACCCAGGCCGATATTCAGAAGACCGGCCTGGTCAGCGTCGGCGACATCCTGCAGAACCTCACCGTTGCCGGCCAGCCGACCTTCAGCAAGGCTTCGGTGCTGCTGGCCAACGCGGAAGAGGGCGGCCAGTACGTCAACCTGTACAACCTGGGTGAGCAGCGCGTGCTGGTGCTGGTGAACGGCAAGCGCTGGATGACCAGCCTGGCCGGCTTCACCGACATGTCGACCATTCCGGCCGCACTGATCGATCATATCGACGTGCTGAAGGACGGCGCCTCGGCCGTGTACGGCTCCGATGCCGTGTCGGGCGTGGTCAACATCATCCTGAAGGATCACTACAACGGCGCCGAGTTCAGCGGTTCCGTGGGCCAGAACCAGAAGGGCGACGGCACCCAGCAGGCCTACTCGTTCACCGTGGGCAGCACCGGTGACAAGTCCTCGGTGGTGTTCTCGGCCAGCTACAACAAGACCGATCCGGTCTGGGCCAACGAGCGCGACATCACCAATTACACCTACGGCCCGAACCACATCGTCGATGGTCTCAGCGCGACGGGTCCCTGGGGACGTTTCCGCACGGTCGATCCGACCACCGGCGTGCAGTCCGGCCCGACCTATGTGCTGAATCACACCGGCAGCTGGAATGGTATCGGCACCGGCGCCGACTCGACCCAGATCGGCAACTATCACAGTGGCGTGACCACGGACGACCGCTTCAATCCGTCCGAACAGATGATGGCGCAGTTCGGTTCGGAGCTGAAGTCGATCTTCACCCAGGCCAGCTACAACTTGAACGACTACGTGACGTTCAAGGCCACCGGCATGTACTCCGAGCGCAACTCGACCACGCAGACGGCCGGTTATCCGCTGAACAGCCTGAGCCAGCCGAATTTCCCGATCTATATCAGCCCGCAGAGCTACTACAATCCGCTGCCGGGCCAGAGCCTGTTCTTCACCCGCCGTACGGTGGAGCTGCCGCGTATCAGCAATGAGAGCGCCAAGTCCTATCACTTCGATGCGGGCTTCGAGGGTGCGTTCGACGTCGGTTCGCACACCTGGAACTGGGACACCGGCTTCGACTACAACAAGTTCGATGTCTCTTCGGTCGGCAACGGCAACCTCAACCTCTTCAACTTGAAGAAGGCGCTGGGTCCGTCCTTCATGGACACCGACGGCGTGGTCAAGTGCGGCGCAGCGGGTGCGATCATCGCCAACTGCGTGCCGTTCAACATCCTGGGTGGCCCGAGCGCCTCCAACGCCGCAGCGCTGAACTACATCAATGCGCTGGAGCAGTCGAACCAGCAGAGCCTGACCAAGGACTACACCGCCAACATCACCGGCGGCCTGTTCGACATTCCGTGGGGCGCCGGCACGCTGAGCTTCGCCGCCGGTTACGAGCATCGCCAGATCAGCGGTTATTCCAACCCGGACGAGCTGGCCAGCGCGGGCTATACCACCGACCTGGCGGCCAAGCCCACCACCGGCAAGTACCACACTGACGAAGTCTATGTGGAGTTCAACATCCCGGTGCTGAAGGATCTGCCGGGCGCGCGCGAACTGTCGTTCGACGTGGCCAGCCGCTACTCGCACTACAACAACTTCGGCAGCACCACCAACAGCAAGTACAGCTTCCTGTGGAAGCCGATTGATGACTTGATCGTGCGCGGCACGTTTGCTCACGGCTTCCGTGCGCCGACGCTGGACGACACCTTCGGCGGCGGCTCGCAGTCGTTCGACTACTACACCGACCCATGCGATGCTCGCTTCGGCGAACTGTCGAACCCGACGGTAGCGGCTGCCTGTAAGGCTGCCGGCCTCTCGCCGACTTTCCGTCAGGTGGACAACACCGGCAAGCCGATCAGCGGTCCGGATACCCAGGGCAACACGCCGTTCAATACCGGCGTCGGCAATGCCAGCCTGCAGCCGGAATACAGCCTGAGCCGCACCGCGGGCCTGGTGTACAGCCCGAGCTACGCGCCTGGCCTGGATTTCACCTTGGATTTCTACAAGATCCAGGTGCGCAACGTGATCACTGCGCTCAGCGCCGACCAGGTGCTGGACTTCTGCTACGTCTACTCGATCCAGAGCTACTGCAATTCGTTCAGCCGTGACCCGGTCAACCAGCAGGTGATCAACCTGAACCGTGGCAACGTGAACTTGGGCTCGCTGAGCACTTCCGGCTACACCTTCGGCGTGAACTACCACCTGCCGGAATTCTCCTTCGGCAAGTTCACCGTCACCCTCGACACCAACTACCTGAAGAACTTCATCCAGACCCCGCAGCCGGGTTCGCCGTCGCAGGATCTCGTGGGCCAGTTCGGTCTGCCGCACTTCCGCGCCAATCTGGGTGTGGATTGGCAGCTGGGCGACTGGGGCGCCACCTGGGGCATGCGCTACTACGGTGCCTACAAGGACGAGTGCTGGGACGCCACGGAGTGCAACCAGCCGAACTACAACAACTCGAGCTGGGCGTATGGCCCGGGTGCCAACCGCAAGGGTGCGATCGTGTACAACGATGCGCAGGTGCGCTACCAGTTGCCGTGGAACGGCAGTATCGCAGTCGGTGCGCGTGACATCTTCGACAAGCACCCGCCGACGGTCTATGTACCGACCGGCGCCAGCACGGGCCATGTCGACCCGACGCTGGATCTGGGCCGTTACTTCTACGTGCAGTACAACCAGAAGTTCTAAGCCATCCAGCTTGGGCTTCATCCAAGGCCAGGGCTCCGTAAGGAGCCCTGGCTTTTCTTATTGAGGCCTTCGACGGCGCGGCCACGACAAGAGGCAGCTCATCCGCACCTGGCTTATGTAAATCCAGAAGCCTATGCAGGACCAATCAGAGAAGGTCAGGCATCGGTTTACCCACTGCTTCGTGGTCATCGAGCAGATATCGGCACCCAGGCAAAGACTGGCGCCGCTCACGCGAGGCCTGGGCGCGATCAGGAGCTCACGGCGAGCGCTGGCTTCTCGCAGTTATATACGAAGCACCGAAGGGACTTATGTCGAGGTACGGGATGAGCGTCGAGGGCAGACGCAATATTTAGCAGGCAGAGGGCGAATAGATCCGAAACAAGGATATTTGCCCCTGCATTTCACTATTGAAAATAGTCGGTTGTAAATTCTTGATGTTTTAATTTGCGATGATGTCGCGACACTGACTAATGCAAGTATTTTCGATTCGATCATTCGCAGATTATTGCGAATTAACTAAGAGCGTGCGCTTTGCTTCGGACAAATCATCATCAAGTGGTTGAAAATTATATAAATTATCGCTTAGCGAATGCGCTCGAATTACGGCTCCCGCCTTATTTTCCGCAGCAATCTCTTTCAAGCTCCCGGTTTGCTAAGAAAGTGTTGACAGAGCGTTAGAAATGCCAATATGTTCGGCAGCATGGGGATTTAATCCGCCGTGTAACGTGGTTTAAGCACTTCAAGAAGCATTGCGCGACGGACCGTCGCTTGAAGTTTGTTGTTGTTAACCGAAGTTTGGGGAGTTCACACATGAAATTGCTTGATAACAAACTGACAGTGGCCGTGCGCCTCGCGTTGTCGCTCGGTGCGCTGGTGGCAACCGGAACGGTCTTCGCCCAGGACGCCAGCAGCAGCGACCAGGCCAATCCGCAAAGCGCCAAGAAGCTGGAAACCGTGACGGTGACCGGTTCGCGCATCCGCAGCGCAGACATCGAAACCGCGCAGCCGGTGGCGACGATCACCCAGGCCGACATTCAGAAGACCGGTCTGGTCAACGTCGGCGACATCCTGCAGAACCTCACCATCGCCGGCCAGCCGACCTTCAGCAAGGCTTCGGTGCTGCTGGCCAACACCGAAGAGGGCGGCCAGTACGTCAACCTGTACAACCTGGGTGAGCAGCGCGTGCTGATCCTGGTGAACGGCAAGCGCTGGATGACCAGCCTGGCCGGCTTCACCGACCTGTCGACCATTCCGGCCGCGCTGATCGATCATATCGACGTGCTGAAGGACGGCGCCTCGGCCGTGTACGGCTCCGATGCGATTTCGGGCGTGGTCAACATCATCCTGAAGGATCACTACAACGGTGCCGAGTTCAGCGGCTCGGTGGGCCAGAACCAGAAGGGCGACGGCACCCAGCAGGCCTACTCGTTCACCGTGGGCAGCACCGGTGACAAGTCCTCGGTGGTGTTCTCGGCCAGCTACAACAAGACCGACCCGGTGTGGGCCAACGAGCGCGACCTGACGGACTTCACTTATGGCCCCGATCACAAGACCGATAGCCTGAGTGCGACCGGCCCATGGGGGCGTTTCTATTCGCTCAACGACCCGAATCAGACGACCTACGTGCTCAACCACACCGGTAGCTGGAATGGCATCGGTGTCGGCGCCGATGCGACTCAGCTGAGCAACTACCATCAGGGCGTCAATCAGTACGACGACTACTTCAATCCGTCCGAAGAGATGATGGCGCAGCTGGGTTCGGAGCTGAAGTCGATCTTCACTCAAGCCAGCTACAACTTGAACGACTACGTGACGTTCAAGGCTACCGGCATGTACTCCGAGCGTAATTCGACCACGCAGACGGCCGGTTATCCGCTGAACAGCTTGAGCCAGCCCGGCTTCCCGGTCTACATCAGCGGGCAGAGCTACTACAACCCGATGCCGGGTCAGGACCTGTTCTTCTACCGTCGTTTGGTGGAACTGCCGCGTGTTAGCAACGAGTCTGCCAAGTCCTACCACTTTGACGCGGGCTTCGAAGGCTCGTTCGACGTCGGTTCGCATACTTGGAACTGGGATACCGCCTTCGACTACAACAAGTTCGACGTCTCCACGGTCGGTACCGGCAACCTGAATCTGTTCAATTTGCAGAAGGCCTTGGGCCCGTCCTTCATGAACAGCGCAGGTGTAGTTCAGTGCGGTACGGCGGCCGCGCCGATCGCCAACTGCGTACCGTTCAACATCCTGGGTGGTCCGAGTGCCTCCACCGCGGCGGCGCTGAGCTATATCGATGCGCTGGAGCAGTCGAACCAGGAAAGCCTGACCAAGGACTACACCGCCAATATCACCGGCGGCCTGTTCGACATGCCCTGGGGCGCCGGCACGCTGAGCTTCGCCGCCGGTTACGAGCATCGCCAGATCAGCGGCTATGATCATCCGGACGAGCTGGCCAGCGCGGGTTACACCACCGACTTGGCGGCTAATCCGACGGTTGGCAACTACCACACCGACGAAGTCTATGTGGAGTTCAACATCCCGGTGCTGAAAGATCTGCCGGGTGCGAAGGAGCTGTCGTTCGACGTGGCCAGCCGCTACTCGCACTACAACAACTTCGGTAGCACCACCAACAACAAGTACAGCTTCCTGTGGAAGCCGATCGATGACCTGATCGTGCGCGGCACGTTTGCTCACGGCTTCCGTGCGCCGACGCTGGCTGACACTTTCGGCGGCGGTTCGCAGACCTTTGACTACTACACCGATCCCTGCGATGTGCAGTTCGGTTCCACCACCAATGCGACGGTGGCGGCCAATTGTCGGAAGGCCGGTCTGTCGACGACCCCGGTCACCGGCTTCCATCAGACCGACGCCGCTGGTAACAACGTCACGGGTCCGGACAGCCAGGGCACCACGCCGTTCTACACCGGCTTCGGCAACTCCTCGCTGCAGCCGGAGTACAGCTTGAGCCGTACCGCGGGCCTGGTGTACAGCCCGGGTTACGTGCCTGGCCTGGACTTCACCCTGGACTACTACAAGATCCTGGTCCGCAACGTCATCACGGCGATCAGCGCGGACTACGTGCTCGATCAGTGCTATCAGTACAACGTGCAGTTCTACTGCAACTCGTTCAGCCGTGACCCGGCCACGGGCCAGGTGATCGGCCTGGAGCGCGGCAACGCCAACCTGGGTTCGCTGAGTACTTCTGGCTTCACCTTCGGCGTGAACTACCACCTGCCGGAGACGTCTTTCGGCAAGTTCACCTTCACCTTCGACACCAACTACCTGAAGAACTACATCCAGACTTCGCAGCCGGGTGCACCGGGGCAGGATCTGGCGGGTCAGTTCGGATTCCCGCATTTCCGCGCCAACGCGGGCGTGGACTGGCAGCTGGGTGACTGGGGTGCGACCTGGGATCTCCGCTATTACGGCGAATTCAAGGACGAGTGCTGGAGCAACCCGAGCCCGGTGATCGAGTGTAACGAGCCGAACTACAATAACTCGAGCTGGACCTACGGCCAGGGTGCCAACCGCAAGGGCGCGATCGTGTACAACGATGCGCAGGTGCGCTACCAGCTGCCGTGGAACGGCAGCATCGCGGTGGGTGCGCGTGACATCTTCGACAAGCATCCGCCCATCGTCTATTCGTCGGCCGGCAGCAGCACGGGCCTGGTCGACCCGACGTTGGACCTGGGTCGCTACTTCTACGTGCAGTACAACCAGAAGTTCTAAACCGTCAGGTTTGGCTTCCATCAAAACCGGGGCTCCGTCAGGGGCCCCGGTTTTTTTTATCGTCCATGTCACGGCCAAGGCGTACGGCGACGTATGGATGTCGCCGGATCTATTGACTTTTCCACAACGCTATTTGGCGATATGCTCTGCCACTTCCCCCGCGACATGACATGGCGCAGCTGCGCCAAGCAGCTTTCGCGCCCCTGATTCTGGTACTTGATTGAGGTTTCCGATGCGCACAAAGGTTTGGTCCTTGATGGCCGTGACGGCGCTGGCGCTGGCTGGCTGCAACTCTTCTCAGGATTCGTCGCAGTCGTCGACGAACCAGGCTGCCGGCGCTGCGACGTCCGGCCAGGCCGCGGCCAGCGGCAACACGGTCAGCGGCACCGTCTCGCTGCGTGATGGCTCCGCTCAGCTCTCGCCGGCGGCCAAGCTGCAGATCGATCTGGTCGACGCGTCGGCGCAGGGCTCGGCCCCGCTGGCCAGCAAGACGGTCGATCCGGTTGCCTCACTGCCGCAGAGCTTCGAGCTGCAGTTCAATCCGGCCGACGTGAAGGCGACGGACTTGTACGTGGTGAAGGCGGTGTTGACCGATGGCGATCGTCACTATTCGATGCCGCTGCAGGCGCTGGTGCTGACCAAGGGCGCTTCGAACCAGGCTGCCATCCAGCTGGTGCCGGAACAGACCCCGGGCGAGAAAGAACTGGCTGCCTTCAAGGACGTGCAGAAGCAGATCGGCGGCATGAAGGTCAGTAACGGCACCAAGCTGGAGAAGGACATCTCGCGTGGCTGGCAGGTGTTCCGCCAGGCGGGCGAAGTGAAGTTCATCCGTGAGCTGGTCGACTACGGCGACAAGGGCTTCACCAGCACCGACTACGCCTACAAGGGCGGCAAGCCCTGGGTGGTCGTGCAGCAGAAGAAGTCGAGCAAGGACGCCAAGCCCAGCTCGACCGACACGGCTGGTTGGGACGACAACGGCACCCTCGTGCTGAAGCAGCATGAGGCCGGCGGCAAGACGGATCAGCTGAGCGCCGACGATGCCGCCGCGCTGCAGAAGCAGGCGCAGGACATCCTGACCATGGCCTCGGCCAGCAAGGGCAAGTAAGCAGGCAACAGCTTCGGCTGACCGCCTCGCGCGGTCCGCACAGCAAAAAGCCGCCCGCAGCGATGCGGGCGGCTTTTTTAATGGGCCGAATCAGAAGTTGTACTTCATGCCCAGATTGACGCTGTTGTACTTCTGGCTGTTGTCGCTGAAATGCCCGCTGTAGTCGAACCAGATGCTCACCTTGTCGGTGAGCATGGCGATCAGGCCGAGGTCGGCGCTGCCCCAGTTCTTGTCCGGGATGAAGCCGCTCAGCGAAAAGCTGCCGTTGAGCGTGGTCAGGCCGCTGGTGATATCGCGCGGATTGCCCTTGCTGTCGTGATTCCAGGCCAGTTCGGCGTAGGGCGTCAACGGCACGCTGCCGAGCTGCCACTGGCCCTGCAGGCGCCAGCCCAGGGTGCCGATCAAGGCCTGGCGGCGCTGGCTGCCGAACCACATCGCGGTGCTGTCGCCGCTGTGCTCGTCGTAGCCGTCGATGCGGATGTCCTGCCATTCCAGATTGGCGAACGGGCCGTGCTGGATGGCCTCACCGCCGAACCACCAGCCGCCGGTAAGGCCGACGCCGTCGAAGGAGCCGCTGGTGCTGCCGCTTTCGTTGCGCGTGCTCGGCCCCAGCGCGAAGCTGCGGTCGATGCTGCTGAAGTGGGAATGGCCGAACTCGCCGTAGCCGCCGACGTAGCCCGGGCCGTTGTGGTAGGTGACGAAGCCCAGTGCCGAGATGTCTTCCAGCTTGTAGCCGCCGCCGCCGGCCACGTCGGCGTTGTTGTGCCCCAGGCCCAGCGCCGCACCTGCCGAGATATTGTCGTTGACGCGCATGTCGGCGCCGATGGTGAGGTTGACGTTGTCGCTGGTGGCATGCGGCGAGCTGTCATTGCCGTTGAAGCGCTGCTGGCCGTAGTTGACGTTGGCGAACAGCCGGCTCGCGCTGTAGTCGTCGGCGCTTTCGTGGTTGTACTTGCTGTCGGTCACCATCTGGCTGCGCACGGCCTTGGTCTGGGCGGTGCTGTCGGCCAGCTGTGCTTCGCCGAGCAGGGAGACCTGGCCGGGCGCGCGAAGCTCGGACAGCACCACCTGGCCGAAGATGGCGTGGGCCGCCGTGGTCGGATGCACGCCGTCCGCGAACAGGTAGTTCTGGTTCGCGTTGGGCGCGACCAGGGTGCTGCCGTTGCAGTCCTGCGAGCTGGAGGTGGTGCAGGCCGGCGTGGTCACGTTGACGAAGCCGTACTTGGCCGGATTCGCCATGACTTCGTTGAGCACGGCATAGGTGTTCACCGGCAGCACATTGGCGCCGGTGGCGCCGATGCCGGCGTTGAGTACCTGGTTGTACGACTGCGAGACGCTGGTCAGGAAGCTCTGAATGCCCGGGATCAGCGAGGCATCGGAGGCAGCTTCCGGTGTCGCCCCGATGTTCGGCAGATTGAACACCACCACGTATTTCGCGCCGGCCTGCTTGAGCTGGGTGATCAGAGCCAGTTCCTGCGTCGCGGCGGCATTGATGTTGGCGACGGCCTCCGCCTGAGTCTCGCCGGCGCCCGGGAAAATCTGCCCGATGCCGTACTGGGTGGAGTGGTAGAAGATGTCGTTGGCGCCGCCCCAGACCATGTACAGGCTGCGTCGATCGGCCTTGGCGCCGTTGGCGAGATAGCTGTTCACCTGCTGGGTCAGCGTCGGGATGGTCGAACTCGGGCCATCGTCGTCGGTAACCACGCCGGCGCCGCCATAGGCGTAATCGCTGCCGCCGACCCGCGAGGGCTGCAGATTGATGCCGTAGCCGTTGGCCACGTTCTGCACGGTGACGTTGCCGGGATTGGTGGTGAACTTGCTGTAGGTGCCCAGCGAGGTCGAATAGAACTGGCCGGCGTCGCTGAGGCTATCGCCGAACACCACGACGTTGTCGAAGGGTGACTTGTCCGCGGCCTGCGCGGTACCGGCGAAAAGCATGGCGGCGGCGATGGCCGCCGTGAGGTGGCGTGTGCGCAACATCGAGAAGCTCCTTGACCCCACGGTTTCGAACTGAACCGTTTATGACAGCAAGATAGCGGAAAACAGGGCGTCTCGGCGCGTGGCTTTGCAACATCGTGCCGCGCGCCCGGATCGTCCGGGCGTGCGGCACGGAGGAGCTAGTTTTTGCGGGCGCGGGCGAAGGCTTCCGCGAAGGCGCCGTTCGCCGGCGGCGCGGCCGGCTTGGCCGGCGGGCGCCCGGGGCGTTCGTCGCGGCGACCACGAGTCTCGGCACCGGCGCCGGCTCCCGGGCGGCCGCTGCGGGCCTGGCCCGGCTCGTCGTCCAGGCGCATGGACAGGCCGATACGCTGGCGCGGCAGGTCCACCTCCATCACCTTCACCTTGACGATGTCGCCGGCCTTCACCGCGTCGCGCGGATCCTTGACGAAGGTATGCGACAGCGCCGACACGTGGACCAGGCCGTCCTGGTGCACGCCGATGTCGACGAAGGCGCCGAAGGCGGCCACGTTGGTGACGCGGCCCTCCAGGACCATGCCGGGCCGGAGGTCCTTCAGGTCCTCCACGCCCTCGGCGAAGCTGGGCGCGACGAATTCGGGGCGCGGGTCGCGGCCGGGCTTCTCCAGTTCCTTGAGGATGTCGCGCACGGTCGGCACGCCGAACTGCTCGTCGGTGAACTGCTCGGGCCGCAGGCCGCGCAGGAAGCTGCTGTCGCCGATGATCTGGCGCACTTCGCGGCCGCACTGGGCGATGATGCGCTCGACCACCGGATAGGCTTCCGGGTGCACTGCGCTGGCGTCCAGCGGATTGTCGCCGTTGGGCACGCGCAGGAAGCCCGCGCACTGCTCGAAAGCCTTCTCGCCCAGCCGCGGCACTTTCATCAGGGCCTTGCGGTTGGCGAAGCGGCCGTTGGCGTCGCGGTGCTTCACCACGTTCTCGGCCACCGAGGCCGACAGGCCGGCCACCCGCGACAGCAGGGCGGCGGAGGCGGTGTTGACGTCGACGCCCACCGCGTTCACGCAGTCCTCGACGCGCGCATCCAGCGCGCGGGCCAGCTTTACCTGGTTCACGTCGTGCTGGTACTGGCCCACGCCGATCGCCTTCGGCTCGATCTTCACCAGCTCGGCCAGCGGATCCTGCAGGCGGCGCGCGATCGAGACAGCACCGCGCAGGCTCACGTCCAGCCCGGGGAATTCCTTCGCTGCGGTCTCCGAGGCCGAGTACACCGAAGCGCCTGCCTCGCTGACCACGATCTTGGCCAGCTTGGTGTCGGGCAGCTTCTTGATCAGCTCGCCGGCCAACTTGTCGGTCTCGCGCGAGGCGGTGCCGTTGCCGATCGCGATCAGGTCCACCTTGTGCTGCAGGCACAGCTTGGCCAGTGCCGCCAGCGACTCGTTCCACTGCCGCCTCGGCTCATGCGGGTAGACCGTATCGGTCGCCAGCAGCTTGCCGGTGGCGTCGACCACCGCCACCTTCACGCCGGTGCGGATGCCGGGGTCGAGCCCCATCACGGTCTTGGCGCCTGCCGGCGCGGCCAGCAGCAGGTCCTTCAGGTTTTCGCCGAACACGCGGATCGCCTCGTCCTCGGCGCCTTCGCGCACGCGGCCGAACAGATCCAGGGTCAGGTGCAGGTGCAGCTTCACCCGCCAGGTCAGGCGCACGGTCTCGCGCAGCCAAGTGTCGGCCGCGCGGCCGCGATCATGGATGCCGGCATGCGCGGCGACACGCCCTTCGCCCTCGAGATGGCCTTGTTCGGCATCGGTGCCGGGCGCCAGTTCGAGTTCGATCACGCCCTCGTTGCGCGCGCGCATCAAGGCCAGCAGGCGGTGCGAGGGAATCTTGCCGATCGCTTCGGCATGGTCGAAGTAGTCGCGGAACTTGGCGCCTTCCTGTTCCTTGCCCTCGACCAGCTTGGCGCGGATCTGGCCTTTGTCCCACAGCCAGTCGCGCAGCTCGCCGACCAGGTGCGCGTCTTCGGCGATGCTCTCCATCAGGATCGCGCGGGCGCCGTCCAGCGCGGCGCGCACGTCGGCCACGCCCTTCTCGGCGTCGACGAAGGCTTCAGCATAGGTTTCCGGCGTGCGCGTCGGGTCTTCGCGCAGGCCGAGCGCCAGCGGCTCCAGGCCGGCTTCGCGGGCGATCTGCGCCTTAGTGCGACGCTTGGGCTTGTACGGCAGATACAGATCTTCCAGCCGCGCCTTGGTCTCGGCGGCGAGCAGGTCGGCCTTCAGGGCATCGGTCAGCTTGCCCTGTTCTTCGATGCTGGCGAGGATCGCGCCGCGGCGCTCCTCCATCTCGCGCAGATAGTGCAGGCGTTCTTCCAGCAGGCGCAGCTGGGTGTCGTCGAGGCCGCCGGTGGCTTCCTTGCGGTAGCGCGCGATGAACGGCACGGTGGCGCCGCCGTCGAGCAGTTCCACGGCTGCGTGCACCTGGTCGGGCTTGGCGGCGATGTCCTGGGCAATGCGTTGTTCGATGCTGAGCATGAGCTAGGCGATGGGCTGGTTGCAAAAGAGAGTCATCATAGCAATCCAGCCACGGGCGACGAAGCTTGCTTGTGCCGCCCGCAAGAATTACCGAAGCTGGCGGCGCAGCGCGATCGAGGCGCGCGCTGCGCTGTCACCAACGCTTATCGACACAGGGGTCAATATGAAATTTCTATATGCGTGGATCGCAGGTTGCGCGATCCTTTTTCTGAGTGGCTGTCAGTCGTCCTTGATGACCCGGGCATCGTCGCCTGCGCTCGCCGCAGCCTCGAATGAGGGCGCCACGGTAGTGTTCCTGCGGCCGTCCAGCCTCGGCGGGGCCATACAGGCGTCGGTGTTCGACGTCACCGATGGCAAGACCAGCTTCGGCGGCATCGTGTCCACCGATACCCAGGTGCGCATGCAGCTTCCTGCGGGCGAGCACTTGCTCATGGTGCAGGCCGAAAATGCCGATTTCATGAACGCCACGCTGGCGCCCGGCAAGACCTACTATGTGCTGGTTTCGCCCCGCATCGGCGTATGGAAGGCGCGCTTCTCGCTGCTGCCCATCCACAACGACGCGGCCGCCAAATACAGCCTCAAGTCGGAGCATTTCGCCGATTGGCAGAAGCAGTGCCAGTTGGTCGAGAAAAGCGCGGCTGCGGATGCCTGGTACCAGGCTCATCAGGGCGCGATCGAGAGCAAGCGCGTGGACTACATGAAGAAATGGGACGTCATGGACGCTGCCCACAAGGCCGAGTTGACCCTGCACGCCGAGGACGGCATCTAGTCGCCAAGGATCTAGTCGTCAAGGGATCGACGAATTGCCAGGATCGATGCGCGCGGCGTGGCAGCGCGCATCGATCCCTCGATGACGTCAGGCGTTCAGCGAGCCGTTCGAGCCGCCGCTGGGCCGGCTGCGGTCCTTGAACTCGCTGGCGCGGCCGTTCAGCACCAGGGTGCCGGCGATGAAATCGTGCAGGCCTTGCTTGCGCTGGGTGAAGGCCACCATCAGGAAGCCGATGCAGAGAATGATCGAGCTGAGCCACTTGGCGGGATAGCGGCCGAGCGCGCGCAGGAAACTGATCCGCCGACCTTCCAGGTCGGTGACCCGGATGCCCAGTGCCAGCTTGCCCACCGTCCCCTGCCAGGCCGAGCTTTCGCAGACGGCGAAATACAGCCAGCCCACCGCGGTGATGAGCAGCATCGCCGGCCCCATCGCGCTGTAGTACGCGCCGTAGGCCGACATCACTGCGTGCGGGTCGCCCGGCGAGGCCATGATGGCCTGCTTCATGGTCTCTTCCGCCGCGCTGCCGCCCAGCACAGCCATGATGATCTTGTTGGGAATGAACAACACGATCGCGTCGAGAATGTAGGCCGCGACGCGCTTCCAGAAACCGGCGTAGTCCTCCAGCGAGGCCGTGGTGGTCCGCGGCAGATCGCCGGTCGAGCTGGGCGCCGCATAAGCACTCGCGATGGTCAGGTCGTCGGGGAACAGCACCGACAGCGGCTGCCAGTCGGCCAGTCCCTCGTACCAGCCCAGATCCTGGCGGCTGACCTTGCCGCTGCGCAGCCATTCGCGCACATCGCTTTCCTGATAAGGCCCGTGGCGTTCGCCGTCACGTCCGATCCAGACTTCCATTGCACCCTCTCCCGTGGTGGTCGCAAGTGCGCATGATGCCACGAGCCCGTTCGCGGTTGGTGTGCAGGAAGTCCCGCGGAACCTCGGTTCAGGCGGCGTCGCGGCGCCGCAGATGCACCAGCAGCAGCGAGATCGCCGCTGGGGTGACGCCGCTGATCCGCTTGGCCTGGCCGAGCGTGGCCGGCTGCACGCGCTTGAGCTTGAGCAGCACTTCGGCGGACAAGCCGCGCACCTTGTCGTAGTCGAAGCCGGCGGGGATGGCGGTGTGCTCGTGCCGGCGCTGGCGCTCGATGTCTTCATGCTGGCGCTGCAGATAGCCGGCGTACTTGGCCTGCACTTCCACCTGCGCGGCGATGTCCTCGCGCGCCGCCGTCGGCCCCAGTTCGGGCACCGTCGCCAGCCGGGCATAGTCGAGTTCGGGGCGGCGCAACAGATCGAGCGCGCTGGTCTCCCGGCTGACCGCAATGCCGAGGTGGCGTTCGACGGCGCCGCCGAGCGCATTGTTGGGCGCCGCCCACAGCGTGCCCAGGCGCTGCAGTTCCGCCTCCACCGCGTCGCGCTTGGCGCGCAGCGCATCGTGGCGCGCCGAGGGCACCACGCCCAAGGCGAAACCCTGCTCGGTCAGGCGCAGGTCGGCGTTGTCCTCGCGCAGATGCAGCCGGTATTCGGCGCGCGAGGTGAACATGCGATACGGCTCGATGGTGCCGTTGCTGGTGAGGTCGTCGATCAGCACGCCGACATAGGCCTCGTCGCGGCGCGGATGCCAGGGCGCCTTGCCCTGCACGGCCAGCGCGGCGTTCAGGCCGGCGACCAGGCCTTGCGCGGCGGCTTCCTCGTAGCCGGTGGTGCCGTTGATCTGGCCGGCGAAGTACAGGCCGGGAATGGCCTTGGTCTCCAGCCACGGCTGCAGCCCACGCGGATCGAAATAGTCGTACTCGATCGCGTAGCCTGGGCGGGTGATGTGCGCGTGCTCGAAGCCCTTGATCGAACGCACCAGCTCAAGCTGTACGTCGAACGGCAGCGAGGTGGAGATGCCGTTGGGATAGACCTCGAAAGTATCCAGCCCTTCCGGCTCGATGAAGATCTGGTGCGAAAGCTTCTCGGAGAAGCGCACCACCTTGTCCTCGATCGAGGGGCAATAGCGCGGGCCGGTGCCCTCGATCTGCCCGGTGTACAGCGGCGAGCGATCCAGCGCGCCGCGGATGATCTCGTGGGTGCGCTCGCTGGTGTGGGTGATCCAGCAGCTCACCTGGCGCGGATGTTCCTCGCGCAGGCCGAGATAGGAGAACACCGGGGCCGGATCGTCGCCCGGCTGTTCTTCCAGCCCGGCGAAGTCGATGCTGCGCAGGTCGATGCGCGGCGGCGTGCCGGTCTTCAGGCGGTCCGCTGCCACCGGCAGCTCGCGCAGGCGCTGCGCCAGCGTGCTGGCGGGCGGATCGCCGGCGCGGCCGCCGGCGTACTGGGCCGGGCCGACATGGATCTTGCCGGCCAGGAAGGTGCCGGCGGTCAGCACCACGGCACGCGCATGGAAGCGCAGCCCCATCTGGGTCACCACGCCGACCGCGCGGCCGCCTTCCAGGATCAGATCGTCCACCGCCTGCTGGAACAGCTGCAGGCCAGGCTGGGTTTCCACGATATGGCGGATCGCCGCCTTGTACAGGCTGCGGTCGGCCTGGCAGCGCGTGGCGCGCACGGCCGGCCCCTTGGACGCGTTGAGCGTGCGCCACTGGATGCCAGCCAGGTCGGCCGCATGCGCCATGGCGCCGCCTAGGGCGTCGATCTCCTTCACCAGATGGCCCTTGCCGATGCCGCCGATGGCCGGATTGCAGCTCATCTGACCGATCGTCTCGATGTTGTGGCTGAGCAGCAGGGTGCGCGCGCCGGCGCGTGCCGCCGCCAGCGCGGCCTCGGTGCCGGCATGGCCGCCTCCGACCACGATCACGTCGTAAGAGGTGGGATGGAACATCGGGCAGTCTCGTTTCGTGGACATCAGCGATCAGGGAGCAACATGGTAGCGCGGGCCACCACGTCTAAGAGCCTTCGGCGATGTAAGCCCCCCGCGCGAAGGCCTGGATAAACCGGCACTTTTCAGCTGTCCCGCGCTTTGGCACGCAAGCTGCATTTACCCCTTTGCACTTTCACGGGCAGAAGCGGCGCCGATGGCGCCATGCCGAGGTCGAACGAACAGGGGTTCGATCGCGTGCCGGGAGAGGAAGCAAGACGGCGCCTCATGGGCGCCGTCGTTCTTTGCATCAGCCGAAACTAGCCTCAGGCTGGAGCCTGATTCAGGCTGGAAATAGATCTGACGCCCGTGGTCTCAGGAACAGGGGGAATCCAGGATGACCGGTGCAGCCGGGCGTCAGAAACCGGTAAAAATTTTGCCGAGGCCCGCTCCCTTGCGGCCGCCTTGCATACGCCGAATACTCGCCCCTGGCGCGTGAATATGAAGTGACTGAAGTAAACTTTCTGCCTGAACTGGGCAGCAGTTGACGTATTGCGTCAGTAAGAGACGCATGAGTATGGCGGAATTGCGAGACCCATCACGGATGCCGCGCCGCGGGTCGGAGCCAAGCGGGAGCGTGCAGGCTTGCCCGCTCAGTCCCGCAAGACCACTTGGACGATCTCGCCCAGATTGGATGAAAGCGTCGGCCTCGCAGCCAGGGAACCCAGCGCGGCCTGCGCCGCCTTGCGCCGCGTCGGCTCCAGCCGCCGCCAGCCGTTGAAGGCGGTAGCCAGTCGCGCCGCCACCTGTGGATTCAATGCATCGAGCTGGGCCAGCCGCTCGGCCAGCCAGCGATAGCCTTCGCCGTCTTTACGGTGGAAGCCGCTGGGGTTGCCTCGCACCAAGCTGCCGAGCAGGGCCTGCACGCGATTCGGATTCTTCAGGGTGAAGGCCGGATCGTCCTCGAGCATGCGCAGGCGCGCCAGCGCCGGCTCGCCGGGAATCGCCATCTGCACCGCGAACCATTTGTCCAAGGCCAGCGCGTGCCCGGCGTAGCGTTCCCGATAATGCCGCAGCGCCGCGGTTGCCTGCGGCGCATCGCTGCGCACCAGCAGGGTCAGCGCGGCGAGGCGGTCGGTCATGCCATCGGCGCCCTCGTACTGACGGGCGGCGAACGCCTGTGCCGTCGCCGTATCGACTAGGTTCAACAGTTCGAGCACGCGCCGCTTCAGCCGGCGCCGCGCCTGCAGGGCGCCGCCCTGCGCGGCTGGATCCTCGACGGCGGCCAGGGTCTGGTAGCGACGTGTCAGGGCTTCGGTGCCGATGCGACGGGCAAGCCGCGTTTGCATGGCCTGGCGCAGCGCATGGATGTGTGCCGGATCGACCGGGTCCTGCTGCTCGGCCAGTTCGATTTCGCCCGGCGGCGTCAGCAATTCCGCCAGCAGCGCATCGTCGCCGATGCCTGCATCGAACAAGGCGGCCAGGGTGGCGCACCAGTGCTCCAGCGGATCGGCGACGCCGCCGTCGGCATGCTCGTCGCGCAAGGCGGCGAAGGCGCGTGCAGCCAGCTGCTGCGCCGCCTCCCAGCGATTGAAGCCGTCCGGGTCGTGGCGCAGTAGCAGCGCCAGTTCGGCCGGCGCGTAGTCGTATTCCAGGATCACCGGCGCGGAGAAGCCACGCAGCAGGGATGGCACCGGCGGCGCCTCGACCTCGCTGAACACGAAGGACTGTTCGGCGCGCTCGAGCACCACCACGTGTTCGAGGCCGCCGGCCTGGCCGTCGCGGTGCAGCTCGAGCTGGCGGCCGTCGGCGGCGAACAAGGCCAGCTTGACCGGAACCGGCAGGATCGCGGCGTCCGCGCGCGGCAGATGCTGGGAGAGGCTGAGCGTGTATTCGCGCCGCGCCGCATCGTAGTGTCCGCGGGCGCGCAGGCGCGGCGTGCCGGCCTGCGCGTACCAGGCCAGGTACGGCGTCAGATCGACATCGTTGGCCTCGCCCAGCGCGGTCAGGAAGTCCTCGATGGTTGCTGCGCGGCCGTCGTTGCGCGCGAAATAAACATCCATGCCGCGGCGGAAACCGTCGGCGCCGAGCCGGCCGGCCAGCATGCGCACCAGCTCCGAGCCTTTCTCGTACACCGTGGCGGTGTAGAAATTGTTGATCTCGCTGTACTGCGCCGGACGCACCGGATGCGCCAGCGGGCCGGCGTCCTCGGGAAACTGGGTGCGTCGCAGCAGGGCCACGTCCTCGATGCGCTTCAGCGGCGCGGAATTCATCTCGGCCGAGAACTGCTGCTCGCGGAACACGGTGAGCCCTTCCTTCAGACTCAGCTGGAACCAGTCGCGGCAGGTCACGCGGTTGCCGCTCCAGTTGTGGAAATACTCGTGCGCGATCACCGCCTCCACCGCGCGGTATTCGTCGTCGGTGGTGGTGTCGGGGTCGGCCAACAGATACTTCGCGTTGAAGATGTTGAGCCCCTTGTTCTCCATCGCGCCCATGTTGAAGTCGTGCGTGGCGACGACGTGGAACACCTCGAGATCGTAGTTGCGGCCGTAGCGCTGCTCGTCCCAGCGCATCGAGCGCTCCAGCGCGTCCAGGGCGTAATGGCAGCTGCCGATGACCTCGGGTTCGGCCCAGATCTTCAGCTGCACGTCGCGGCCGTCGGCGGTGCGGTAGGCGCGCTCGAGCTTGTCCAGCCGGCCGGCCACGATGGCGAACAGATAGCAGGGCTTCGGATGCGGATCGACGAAGCGGGCCCAGTGCCGCCCGTCCGCCAGCTCGCCGCTGCCGTCGGGATTGCCGCCGGCCAGCAGCACCGGGAAACGTTCGCGCTCGGCGCGCAGGGTCACCGTGTAGCGCGCCTGCACGTCCGGACGGTCGACGAAGAAGGTGATATGGCGAAAGCCCTCGGCCTCGCACTGGGTCAGCAGGAAGCCGCGTTCGCGCGGGCCGGACAGATAGAGCCCTTCGAGCGCGGTGTTGTCTGCCGGGCGCAGGCGCACGCGGGTTTCGAGTACGCAGTCGCCGCCGGCGCCGGGCAGTTCCAGCAGCTTGCCGTCGTAGCGGTATTCGTCGGCGGCCAGCGGGCGTCCGTCGAGCGCGATCGAGAGCAGCTCGAGTCCTTCGCCGTGCAGCTGCAGCGGAGCCGCCTGCGCGGCATCGCGCCGCAGCTGCAGGCGCGCCTGCACTTCGCTGGCGTCGATCGCCAGGTCGAAGCTCAGCTCGGCGGTTTCCACTCGCCATGAAGGCGGACGATAGTCGGCGAGGCGGATCGGCGTCGGCTGGGCAAGGTCGCTGGCAGTCATGAGGTCCTGCGTGGGGCAGAAAGTGGATCAGGCTACCATGTGGGGACGACCCGGCCGTTCCTCCAGCTATTGCGATGACACGCGGACGGGCACGAGACAGACAGGAGCAGACGATGACGAGCTACGAGGCAGGTCGGGACACCCTGGGTCCGCACGAACTCGCGGTGCTGAGCGACCACGCACGCGGCCGCCGCGTATGCATCGCCCGCCGCGGCGCCACCGTGCTGAATATCGAGCAGCGCTTGCCCGGCGGCATGCACGACTTCGCTGCCGGCTACCGCGACGCGGCCGAGCTGGATACGCGGCCGGGCTCGCGCTTCGCCATCATGCTGCCGTTCGCCAATCGCATCGCGGATGCGCGCTACGTGTTCGATGGCCAGGCCCAGGATCTGCAGCCCGGCGTGCCGTCAGGGCAGCGGGCCAGTCGGCACGGCTTCGTGCGCGGTACCGATTTCGCGATCGAGCGGCTCGAAGCGGACCTCGAAGGCGCACACGTCGTGATGAGCACGGCGATCCGTCCCGACATGTATCCCGGCTACCCGCATGCGCTGGAGCTGTCCGTGCGCTTCAGCCTGCAGGCCGACGGCCTCGCGCTCGAGGTCGGCATGCGCAACGTCGGGGCCGAGGCTGCGCCATGCTTCTTCGGCTGGCACCCCTATTTCCAGCTGGGCGACACGCCGGTGGACAGCTGGGAGCTGTGCATTCCCGCCAGCAGCGCGATCCGCACCGATGCCGAGATCATTCCCTTGCCCGGCGCCCAGGCCGACGTGCCGCTGGAGCAGTGGCCCGAGCTGGACTTCCGCCAGCCGCGGCCGATCGGCGCGCTCAAGCTCGACAACGGCTTTGCCGGCCTGCATGCGGATGCCGACGGCCTGATCCGCACGCGCATGCGCGATCCGCACAGCGGGCTGGGTGTGGTGGTGTGGCAGGAGCGCGGCATCATGCTCGCCTTCAGCGCGGATACGGTGAGCCGCGACGTGCGCCGTTCGGTGGCGCTGGAGCCGATGGAAAGCTACGCCAATGCGTTCAACCGGCCCGAATGCGCCGCGGCGATCCGGCTGGAACCGGGCGCGGAACGGCGCTTCCGCTGCGGCGTGGAGCTGCTGCATTCATGAGCGCATCCCGCGATCGGCTGCCTGATTTCGAGGCGGTGCGCGACGCCGCCGCGCGCATCGCGCCGTATGCGCGCGTGACGCCGGTGCTGCGCAGCGCGCTGCTGGACGCGCTGGTCGGCGCCGAGTTGCACTTCAAGTGCGAGAACCTGCAGTACGGCGGCGCGTTCAAGTTCCGCGGTGCCTGCAACGCGGTGTGGGCGCTCAACGACGAAGAGGCCGCGTGCGGCGTGGTCACGCATTCCTCGGGCAATCATGGCAACGCGTTGGCGCTGGCCGCGGCGACGCGCGGCATCGCGGCGCATGTGGTGGTGCCGGAGGGCGCGGTGCGCGCCAAGCTGGCGGCGATCGAGCGCGTCGGTGCGGTCCTGCATCGCTGTGCGGCGACCCAGGCCGCGCGTGAAGAAGCCGCTGCCCGCGTGCAGCGCGACACCGGCGCCGTGCTGATCCATCCCTATGCCAACCGCGAGGTGATGGCCGGGCAGGGCACCGCGGCGCTGGAACTGTTGTCGCAGGCTGGCAAGCTCGACGCCTTGATTACGCCGGTGGGCGGCGGCGGTCTGGCGGCCGGCACCGCTGTCGCCGCGCACGGGCTCGATCCTGCGCTGACCCTGTACGCCGCTGAGCCGGAAGGCGCAGACGATACGGCGCGCTCGCTGGCCGCAGGTACGCGGGTGACGTCGCTGTCGCCGGAAACCATCTGCGATGGCCTGCGCGCCCTGATCGGCGAGCGCAACCTCGAAGCCTTGCGCGAACACCGGGTCGAGGTGCTGCGGGTGAGCGACGCCGAGACCATCGCCGCGATGAAGCTGCTGTGGAGCGAGCTGAAACTGCTGGTCGAAGTGTCCAGCGCCACCGTGCTGGCGGCGCTGCTGAAGCGGCGCGAGGTTTTCGCCGGTCGGCGCATCGGCGTGGTGCTCACCGGCGGCAACGTGGACCTGGACGCCTTGCCCTGGTAGCCGGGTGGCGGCGAACGCGGCGCTGCCCGTTCGCCTTGGCGCTTACTCGGTGGCCAGATCCGCCGTCGGCGGCAGGGGTTGCTGTTCCGACGGCTCGGAGCCCTGCGGCGGCGTGGGCACCTGGTGATGCGCATAGGCCTTGAGGTCTTCGTGGCTGACCCGCACCGGGCGGTAGTTCTGATCGAAGGCCACTTCGCCGAACTTCCAGCCGTCCAGCCGGCGCACGGCGCCCCAGAAGCGCCGCACCGCATTCCAGTGCAGGCCGATCAGGCCGTGGTTGTTGTCGTCGTCCACGGTCGGATCGCCCACGCCGGTCGGACGCGGTGCCAGCCCGTACAGCGAGGTGCCGAACAGCACATCCCAGATCGAGAGCACCTGGCCGAAGTTGCAGTTGTGCAGGGTGGGCCGTTCGGGATCCACCAGCATGTGGTGCAGGCGATGGAATTTCGGATCGACCAGCACGCGCTCCAGCACCGGCCCGAAGCCCAGTCGGGTGTTGGTGTGCGACAGGTTCTGCACCAGCTCGCCCAGCAGCATCAGCCAAGCGAACTGATCCGGCTCCACACCCATCACGATGCCCACCACCGCCAGCACCATCGACTGCAGGAAGCCGTCGATCAGGCTGCCGCGGTCGTTGGTCCAGCAGCTCATCTGGCGCTGGCTGTGGTGCATGCTGTGCAGCGCCCACCACCAGGGCAGCGCGTGCTGCAGGCGGTGCATCCAGTAGTAAACGAAGTCGTAGACCACGTAGTAGAACAGGAACAGCGTCAGCGGATAGTTCTTCAGCCAGGGCAGCCAGTGGGTGATCGCCAGCGGCGAGGCGCTGGCGTCGGTATTGGTGTCCGGACCGCCGAAATAATTCGCGATCGGGGTCAGCACCAGATAGCTGAACAGCGGGAAGATGCCGACCAACATCATCAAGGTGTACTGGTAGTCCACCCGGGTGAGCTTGCGGTCGGTCCACTTTTCCGCCGGCGCCAGCGTCTCCAGCGGACGGAACACGAAGCCGATGATGCACACCTGCAGCGCGGCGATCATCAGCGACTCGGCGATCTCGCGCGGATCGCCGGCCAGGCCGTCGAGATGCAGCAGGCTCAGCAGCGGAGCCACCCCGTGCTGGCTGAAACGGTCGACCAGGGACGACCACAGGTGGATGACGTCGGACATGGCGGAGCAGATAGGACGAATAAGAAAGGGATGCTGCCGCGAACAGCTTTCGCGGTCGTTTCGTCGCCCATTCTAGCGCCGTCGCCGTCACCGCTGCCCGGTAGCGCGGCGGCGACTTGGGCTAGAGTCGCGTATCGAACCGACGGAGATCTTCGATATGCAGCGCTGCCACTGGGCCGAGGGCGACGACGAGGCCATGCGCGACTACCACGACCGGGAGTGGGGCGTGCCCTTGCACGACGACCGGCTGCTGTTCGAATTCCTGTGCCTGGAAGGCGCGCAGGCCGGCCTGTCCTGGCGCACCGTGCTGCACAAGCGTGAGCACTACCGCCGCGTGTTCCACGGCTTCGACATCGCCCGCGTCGCTGCGATGAAGGAGCGCGAACTGGAGAAGCTGCTGCTCGATCCCGGCATCGTGCGCCATCGCCAGAAAATTTTTTCCGTGCGCGACAACGCCATCGCCGCACAGGCGGCCATCGCCGAGTTCGGCAGTCTGGATCGCTACCTGTGGTCCTTCGTCGACGGCCGCACGCTGCAGAATCATTGGAAAAGCGGCGCGCAGCTGCCGGGCACCACGCCGCTGTCCGATCGCATGAGCAAGGCGCTGAAGAAGCGCGGCTTCCGTTTCGTCGGCGGCACCATCTGCTATGCCTTCATGCAGGCCACCGGCATGGTCAACGACCATCTACAGGGCTGCTTCCGGCACAAGCCGCTGGCGGGTTAGCCTTGCGCTCCGGCGCTGCACGAAGCGGCGAGAAATTGGGCGGCGCGGCGGGACAAGCCGCGCTCGCATGAAGCAAGCGCAAGAAACCTGGGGAATGCATGCTCGCGTCACAACTTTCCGTGCACTTTTTCCTGCAGATGGCGGCGATCCTGCTCGCCTGCTGGCTGGTCGGCGTGCTGGCGCGGAAATTCGGCCAGCCCGCGGCGGTTGGCGAGATGATCGCGGGCATCGCACTGGGGCCGAGCTTGTTCGGCCTGCTGCTGCCGCACGCACAGGCCACGCTGTTTCCCAAGCCGACGCTGGACGTGCTCTACGTCGGCGCACAGCTGGGCGTCGGCCTGTACATGTTCCTGGTCGGCAGCGAATTCGACAGCAGCCATTTCCGTGCGCGCTATCGCAGCGCCATGCTGGTGTCGCTGGCGGGCATCGCGGTGCCGTTCGCATTGGCGGTGGCACTCACCCCGTGGCTGCGCGGCGTGGCTGGCCTGTTCGCGGCCAAGGCCAGCCTGGCCGACGCCTCGCTGTTCATGGGCGCCGCCATGGCCATCACCGCCTTCCCGATGCTGGCGCGCATCGTGCACGATCGCGGCCTCAGCGGCACCCCGCTCGGCACCCTGGCGCTGACCGCCGGCGCGGTGGACGACGCCGCGGCCTGGTGCATCCTGGCCATCGTGCTGACCAGCTTCGGCGGCAGCTGGAGCAGCGCTTGGCTGACCATCGGCGGCGGCGCCGCGTTTGCGCTCTTCATGGTCACCGTCGGCCGGCGTAGCCTGGGCCGCCTGTTTGCCGCGACCACTTCCGGCGATGCGCTGGGCCCGAGCCGGCTGGCCTGGCTGCTGATCCTGTTCTGCCTGTGCGCTTGGGCGATGGACGCGATCGGCATCCACGCCGTATTCGGCGGCTTCCTGCTCGGCGCCTGCCTGCCCAAGGGGCCGTTGACCGAACGCCTGCGCGAACGCCTGCAGCCCTTCGTCAGCGTCTTCCTGGTGCCGATGTTCTTCACCTATTCGGGCCTGAAGACGCAGATGGCCTTGGTGCTGGATCCATCCATCCTGCCGGCGGCACTGGCGATCTTGCTGGCCTCCTTCGCCGGCAAGGGCCTGGCCTGCTGGGTGGCGGCGCGCGTGTCTGGCGAAAGCCATGCCGATGCGATGGCGATCGGCGCGCTGATGAATACGCGCGGCATGATGGAACTGATCCTGGCCAACCTCGCCCTGCAGGCCGGCATCATCGAGCCCGGCCTGTTCGCCATCCTGGTGCTGATGGCGGTCACCAGCACGTTGATGGCCACGCCGCTGTTCAACGCGATCCTGCGCTGGCAGGCCGCGCGCCGGCATATCGAGCCGGTGGCGCAGGTGCTGTCCTAGCGCGCCTTCGACAGCCGCGAGGCGCGCTCGCTAGCTTGACGGCGAGTCAGGCTTCATGCGCCGGAACAGGGTCGCGGCCAGCGGCCCGGTGAGGTTGTGCCAGACCGAGAAGATCGCGCTGGGCACCGCGGCCAGCGGCGAAAAGTGCGCCAGCGCGAGCGTCGCGCCTAGCCCCGAATTCTGCATGCCCACCTCCAGCGCCAGCGCCTTGCGCTTGGGCAGCGGCATGCCGCACAGGCGGCCGAAGCCGTAGCCCAGCAGCAAGCCTAGGCCGTTGTGCAGCGCCACCACGCCCAGCGCGGCCAGGCCGGCTTCGAGCAGATGCGCACGGCTGCCGGCGACCACCACCGCCACGATCAGCACGATGGTCGCCACCGACAGCAGCGGCAGCGCCTCCAGCCACGGCTCGATGCGCCGCTGCAGCAGGCGGCGGCACAGCGCGCCCAGCAGCACCGGCGTGATCACCACCATGAGGATCGACAGCATCAATGCGCGGGCGTCGACGTGCAGCCATTGGTGGCCGAGCAGCCACAGCAGCAGTGGGGTCAGCAGCGGCGCCAGCAAGGTGCTCAGCGCAGCGATCGCCATCGACAGCGCGACATCGCCGCGGGCGAGGTAGGTCATCACGTTGGACGCGGTGCCGCTGGGGCAGCAGCCCACGATCAGCACGCCGGCGGCGAGCTGGTCCGGCAGGACGAACAGCCGCAGCAGCAGCCAGGCCAGGCCCGGCATGATCACGAAATGGCCGACGGTGCCGAGCAACACGTCCAGCGGGCGACGGCGCAATGCGGCGAAATCGGCCGCGGTGAGGGTGAGCCCCATGCCGAACATCACCACGCCGAGCAGGGGGCCGACGCCGGGCGCCAGCGGCTTGAACCACGCCGGAAAGGCGAAGCCGGCAGCGGCGCCCAGCAGCACCCACAGCACGAAGCCGTTGCCGGCGAAGCGGGCGAGCGAGACGAGCAGGCGCATAGGGCAGGGCCGTACGATCGGGAAGCGCGAGTCTAGCAAGCGCCTGCGTGTGGCCTGCTTCGTTCGTTTGCCGGCGGGGCGCAGATATCGGCGGCATCTTGGAGCTTGCTCATCACCTGCAAGTGCTTGGTGTCGCTGTCGTGTGAGCGTTCGATGGTCGTGCCCTGCGCAGGCCTGGTGGATGATCGACCCAGGCCATGAGCTGTACGCGTGGCAGCCATTTGCTGACAGTCCATTGGGCCGTCGCTGTTTGCCTGCATCCCGGCGCGATCCTAGCGTCGCGGACCGGTCTCCAGCCCTTCGCGCTTGCCCGGCCCGCAAGTCAACGTCGCCGGCGCGAAGTGGCAGACATCGTGAACGGGTTCCTGGTGTGCGGGCCGCCTACGCGTCTGCCTATGGCCTCCGGACGGCGCTCGCCCGTCGATGTTGGCGCTGCCTGCGATCTTTCGCGGACGTCCAAATCGACGGACGTCCAAATGAAAAGCGCCCCGAAGGGCGCCCGAGTAGACCGGGGGGACCAGTCAGCTCTGCGCTGGAGGGCTTTTCGGCTCGCGCCGGACAACCAGTGCAGTGTCAGGGTGCGATATTCGCGCGGCGCGAAACATCGGCGGCCGTCGCGAATTCTTGTAGGAAACTCCCTACATGCGAAAAAAACCGACAGAATCGACGTTTTTTCTGTCGTGCGCTGCGCATGACGCAGGCTGCATTGTCGTCGCGACCGCGGTGGCGAGACTGTTGCCGCATGTTGTCAGCAGAGGTAGGCACGGCCGGCTGTTCGAGATGGGCTTCGCCGGAACAAGCGGGCATCATGGCGATCCACTTGCCTCGCGATCCCCTGCCGATGTCCCCGCACTCCCGTTTCGCTCCGGTCCTGCTCGCCGTCGGCGCCCTGCTGATCAGCATGGTCTCCTACCAGTGCGGAGCGAGCCTGGCCAAGCATCTGTTCCCGGTGGTCGGCGCACAGGGCGCCACCGCCTATCGGCTGGGCTTGAGCGCGTTGCTGCTGTGGCTGCTGCGGCGGCCGTGGCGTTCGTCGCCGGCCCGGCGCGACTGGCGCGCGCTATGGGGCTACGGCCTGGCCATGGGCGCCATGAACCTGGTGTTCTACATGGCGCTGCGCACGATCCCGCTGGGCATTGCGGTGGCGCTGGAGTTCACCGGGCCGCTGGCACTGGCCCTGTTCGGCTCGCGGCGCCTGCTCGATTTCATATGGATCGCGCTGGTGGTGGCCGGACTCGTGTTGCTGCTGCCGCTGCGCGGCCATGGGCAGACGCTCGATCCGGTGGGCGTGGGCTATGCGCTGGCGGCAGGCGTAGGCTGGGTGCTGTACATCGTGCTCGGGCAGAAGGCGGGCGCGGCCTACGGTGCGAATGCGGTCACCCTGGGCACCTCGATCGGCGCCCTGCTGGCGATTCCGGCCGGCGTCGCGCATGCCGGCGCGGCCCTGCTTTCGCCGAGCCTGCTGCCGTATGCGCTGGGCGTGGCGATACTCAGCTCGGCCTTGCCGTATTCGCTGGAAATGGTGGCGCTGACCCGCCTGCCGGCGCGCACCTTCAGCACCTTGCTGAGCCTGGAGCCGGCCATCGCGGCCATCAGCGGCGCGGCCTTGCTCGACGAGCAGCTCAGCCTGCTGCAGTGGCTGGCCATCGTCGCGATCATCGTGGCCGCGGCGGGCACCGCGCTGAGCGTGCGGCGGCCGCCGCCGGCCGTCGAACCCCTGGCGAACTGAGCCGAGAGGGCGATTCGTCGCGAACCTGCCTGGTCGGAAAGGCGCGCGGCGTCGGCTCAGATCTGGGCCAGGCCGCCATCGACGGCGAGTTCGCTCCCGGTGAGATAGGAACTGTCGCCGCTGGCGAGGAACCGCACGGCACGCGCCACTTCGACCGCTTCGCCCCAGCGCCCCAGCGGTACCTGTGCGGCCACCCAGGCAGCGACCTGCGGATCCTCGACGGCAGCGCGGGTCAGCGAGGTGCGAATGGCGCCTGGGCTGATCGCATTGATGCGGATGCGCTTCGCCAGCACCCGCTCGTCGCCTGCCAGGGTCCGTGCAAGGCTGCGCACGGCAGCCTTGCTGGCCGCATACAGCGCATCGCCCGGACGGCCGCGCTGCTGCGCGGCCGAGCTGGTGAAAATCACCGATGCGCCTTCGGCCAGCCACGGAAAGGCATAGGCGAAGGCGTAAAACACACCCTTCAGATTGACACCCATCAACTGGTCGAAAAAGGCTTCGTCGGTGGCCAGTGGATCGGGGCAGGCGGACAGGCCGGCATTGGCGAATAGGATGTCGATGCGGCCCCAGGTCTCGCCGACGGCCTGCATCAAGCCATTCAGCTCGGCGGGGCGCGCCACGTCGACGGCAAAGGTCAGCGTTCCTTCGCCGAGAGTCGCACGGGCGGCTTGCAGATCCCGCTCGCTGCGGCCGGCGATCGCCACACGTGCACCCTGCGCATGGAATAGCTGGGCCGTCGCCAGGCCAATGCCGCGGCTGCCGCCGGTAATCACCGCCACCTTGCCCGCGAAGTCGCTTCCCGACATGTTTTTGCCATAAGTCATCAATCGATGACTTCAAGTATTCGGTCGTCCTTTGTCTGTGTCAACCACTGATGACAAAATGCGCGACCAGGCATGCAGGAATCGATACATGAAAAGCTCGCGAGAGCCGACTGGCCCCGCACGCAATGCCGCGCAGACACGCGAACGCATTCTTGCCGCAGCGCGCGTGCGCTTCTCGCGGCATAGCTACGAAAACGTGGGAACGCGCGACGTCGCCGCTGATGCCGGAGTCGATGCGGCCCTGGTGAGCCGCTATTTCGGCAGCAAGGAAAAGTTGTTTGCTGCAGTGATCGAAGGCGGCTTTCGCGTCGAAGAACATCTGTCGGAGCATTTGTCCGGCCTGGGCAAGCATCTGGTGGACCAGGTGCTGGGCGACGCCCGCGAGGCTGCGGGTTTCGACGCCTTGCGCGTGCTGCTGCGCGCCGCGGGCAATCCTGCCATCGCTCCGCTGGTGGCCGGGCAGTTCCAGCGGGAGTTCGTCAGGCCGCTCGCCCGCCTGTTGCGTGGACGCGACGCCGAGGCGCGTGCAGCGCTGATCGCCGCCTATGTGATCGGACTGGCCACGATGCGGCACGGCCTGGATGCGCCTGCATGGACCGGTGCGTCCGGGCGCAAGGCGGCTGCGCTGGCCGCCGCGGCGATCCAGGCCTGCGTCTGATCCGGCGGGCGACTTGGGCGCCGGCCTGGAGATGGATCAGTGCGGCCGGATCGTGAAGCGTGGCCGGCGCGCGCCGGCGAACTCAGCGCCGCCGCGAGCCGCGCAGGCTGTCCACCGAGAAACTGGCGATCTCGCCGCCGCCGCTCATGCGGCGCGACTGCCCGGGCGGCGGCCCCCAGGCATGCGCGGTCACCACTTCCCAGGTGGCGGGGATGCGGCCGTCCACGCGCATCTGCTCATAGGCGGCGAGCATGGCGCGGTAGTGCGACTTGCCGGTGAGATGCCGTTCGCGTGCGCGGTCGGCGTGGGTGGCGCCGAGGCCCTGCAGCTCCTTCAGCAGGGCGCGCGGCTCGCTGTAGGTCAGGGTGTAGCGGTCCACGTCGAGCACCGGATCGCGCAGGCCGGCGGAGACCATGGCGTCGCCGACGTCGTGCATGTCGAGGAAGCGGCTGACGTGCGACTGCTGGTCGACCGCGGCCCAGGCTGCGCGCAATTCGCGCAGCGTGTCCGGGCCGAAGGTGGAGAACACCAGCAGGCCGCCTGGCTTGAGCACGCGCACGCACTCGCCGAACAGCGCGGGCAGATCGTCGATCCACTGGAAGCACAGGTTGGAGTGCAGCACGTCCACGCTGTGGTCGGGCAGCGGCAGCGCGGTGGCCTCGGCGCACACGCGCTGGAACGGCTTCAGCCAGGCCACGTGGGATTTCGCCGCCTGCAGCATCGGCAGGGCCAGGTCCAGCGCCAGCACCTGCGCCTTCGGCCAGCGCTTCTTCAGCAGGGCGGTGCCGCGGCCGGTGCCGGCGCCGACGTCGATCACCCGCTCCGGCGGTTCCAGATAGAAACCCAGCCGTTCCAGCAGCAATTGCTGCACCTCGCGCTGCAGGGCGTCGTGCTGCTCGTAGCTGCGCGCGGCACGGCCGAAATGGCGGCGCACCAGCTGCCGGTCGATGTCGAAATCGCTCATGCCGCGGCTCCCGCGACGTCGGCTTGCAGCCAGGGCTGCAGCGCCTGGGTCACTGCGTCGGCGTGGCCGAAGAAGGGCGCGTGGCCGGCATGTTCGATCTGTGTGTAAGTGCCGCCGCAGGCCTGCGCCGACCACTGCATGGCTTCCGGATGCACCAGGCGATCGCGTCGCCCGGCCAGCCAGGCGCTGGGCCGATTCAGGCCGGGCAGGCCAGCACGCAGGTCGCTGTGCTCGAGCACCTCGATGCCCTGCTGCAGCGCGCTCAGCGTGGGTTCGCCGCGGGCGAAGGCCAGCGCGCGCAGCTGGCGCAGCTCGGCACGCGGATCGGCGCTGCCCATCGCCTCCAGCGCGAGGAAGCGCTCCAGCGTGGCGTGATAGTCGGTTTCCAGGTCGGTGGCGAGCTGGCGCACCAGGGAGGCGTCGTTGCCGTACGGCCAGTCCTCGCTGCGCACGAAGCGTGGCGTCGCGCACAACATGGCCAGCCCGTGCACGCGCTGCGGCAGGTTCAGCGCGGCGCTCAGCGCGACCAGTCCGCCCAGCGACCAGCCCAGCCAGCGCGCCGGCGGCACCGCCGCGGCGATCGCCTCAGCGCAGCGTTGCGGTTCCAGCGACAGCGTGCTGTCGCGCGAATGGCCGTGGCCGGGCAAGTCCACCACGTACATGGTGCAGCGCTCACGCAGCAGCTCGACCAGCGGTGCGAACACGCCGCCGTGCATGGCCCAGCCGTGCAGCATCACCAGCGGCACTGGGCCCTGGCCGATCACCTCGATATGCAGGGCGGTGCTCATGCGGCGTCCGCCTCCGTGCCGGTCGGCGCCAGGCCCGGATCGAGCGCGCCGCGTTCGTCGAACACGAAGCAGTCGCCCTGCCAGTGCGCGCCGCCGGTCTCCTCGAAGTACTTCAGGATGCCGCCCTCGAGCTGGTAGACCCGTTCGATGCCGAGTGACTGCATGTGCAGGGCGGCCTTCTCGCAGCGGATGCCGCCGGTGCAGTACGACACCACCGTCTTGTCCTGGAAGCGCTCGCGGTCGGCGGCGACGGCGGCCGGGAACTCGGTGAAGCTGGCCAGCCGGTAGTCCAGTGCCTGCGGAAATTTGCCCACGTCGGTTTCGTAGGCGTTGCGCGTGTCGAGCAGCAGTACGTCGCGGCCGTCGTCATCGTGACCTTGATCCAGCCAGCGCTTCAGCGTGGGCGCATCCAGCGCCGCCGCGCGCCCGCCCTCGGGGCGGATGGTCGGCAGGCGCATGGTGATGATCTCCTTCTTCAGGCGCACGCGCAGGCGCCCGAACGGGATCTGTTCGGAGATCGATTCCTTCGCGCTCAGCCCGGCGAAGCGCGGATCCTCGCGCAGCCAGTCCATGAAGGCGTCCACCGCGGCGCGCGGTCCGGCCAGGAACAGGTTGATGCCTTCCGGCGCGAGCAGGATGGTGCCTTTCAGCGCCAGCGCGGTGCAGCGCTCGAGCAGGCGTTCGCGCAGCGCGGGCAGCTCGTCCAGGCTGACGAAGCGATAGGCCGAGAGATTGACGATCGACATGGGAAAAGACGCTCAGGGCAGCGAATTATAGTGACAGCCGCACGTGCCTGCTGCACGATGGCGCGTCCCCGCCGCGCGGGGGCCGGGGATTGCACGGAACATCGCAAGGAACAGGGAGACGTCCATGAGCGAATGCAGCAACTGCGGGAAATTCATTCTGTTCGGCGGGCGCACGCTGGACGGCCAGCGCTACTGCGGCAGCGCCTGCGCCCAGCGCCATCCGCTGCTGCGCTCGGCCGAGCGCGTGCCGGCCCAGGTACTGCAGCAGTACGTCGAGCAATGGCGCAAGGACGCCTGCCCGCAATGCAAGCGGAAAGGCGAGCCGCTCGACGTCTACGCGCATCACCGCGTGCATTCCTTCATCCTGATGACGCAGTGGAGCACGCAGCGCCAGGTGTCCTGCCGCCGCTGCGGCCGGCGCAGCCAGCTGCTGAGCACGCTGTATTCCGCCACCTTGGGCTGGTGGGGCATGCCCTGGGGCTTGCTGGTGACGCCGATCCAGGTCGGCCGCAATGTCGTCGGCCTGTTTCGCCCGACGCCGCAGCGCGCCTCGCCGGCCTTCGAGCGGCTGGTCCGGCTGCAGCTGGCCCAGCATCAGCTGAAGCTCGAGGCGCAGCAGGCTCAGCTGCCGGCGGCCTGACCTTCGCACGGCAGGATGGCGGCGAAAGCGCCTCATTCGCGCAGCAGCAGCCGGTAGGCGGGATTGTCGCTTTCGTCCCAGTGTGGATAGCCGAGGCCGCCCAGAAACTGCTGGAAAGCCGGACGTTCCTGCGCCGGCACCTGAATGCCGACCAGGATGCGACCGTAGTCCGCGCCCTGGTTGCGGTAGTGGAACAGGCTGATGTTCCAGCTCGGCTGCATGCGGTTGAGGAAGCGCCCCAGCGCGCCGGGGCGTTCGGGGAAATCGAAGCGGTAGAGCAGCTCGTCGGCGGCCAGCGCGGAGCGCCCGCCGATCATGTGGCGCAGGTGCAGTTTGGCCAGTTCGTCGTGGGTGAGATCGAGCGCGGCGAAGCCCTGCCCGCGGAAAGCTTCGGCCAGCACTTCGTTCTCGCCGTGGCTGGCGGTGCGGATGCCGACGAAGATATGCGCCTGCCGCGCGTCAGCGATGCGGTAGTTGAACTCGGTGACGCTGCGCTCGCCCAGCAGCGCGCAGAAGCGGCGGAAGCTGCCGCGCTCCTCGGGAATGGTCACCGCGAACACCGCCTCGCGCTGCTCGCCCACCTCGGCGCGCTCGGCGACGAAGCGCAGGCGGTCGAAGTTGAGGTTGGCGCCGGAGGCGACCGCCACCAGGCTGCAGTCGCGCAGGCCATGCGCGGCGACGTACTGCTTGAGGCCGGCCAGGGCCAGCGCGCCGGCGGGTTCCAGCACGCTGCGGGTGTCCTGGAACACGTCCTTGATCGCTGCGCAAATGGCATCGGTGTCCACCCGCAGCATCGCATCGACATGGCTGCGGCATAGCGCGTAGGTGTGCTCGCCGACCTGCTTCACCGCGGTGCCGTCGGAGAACAGCCCGACCTCGTCCAGGTTCACGCGCTGCTGCATTTCCAGCGAGCGCGCCATCGCATCCGAGTCGGCGGTCTGCACGCCGATCAGGCGCACCTCGGGACGCAGCGCCTTGACGTAGGCGGCCACCCCGGCGAGCAGACCGCCGCCGCCGACCGGCACGAAGATCGCATGCAGCGGCTCGCTGTGCTGGCGCAGGATCTCCATGCCCACCGTGGCCTGCCCGGCGATCACGTCGAGGTCGTCGAACGGATGCACGAAGCTCAGGCCCTGCTCGCGCTGCAGCCGCGCGGCCTCGGCCTGCGCATCGCTGTACGACTCGCCGGCCAGGCGCACCTCGACCATCGCGCCGCCGAAGTGGCGCACCGCATCGACCTTCACCTGCGGTGCGGTCACCGGCATCACGATGACCGCGCGGATGCCGAGCCGGGCGGCGGCCAGCGCCACGCCCTGCGCGTGATTGCCGGCCGAGGCGGCGATCACCCCGCGCGCCCGCTGCGCCGCATCGAGCGCGATCATCTTGTTGTAGGCGCCGCGCAGCTTGAAGGAGAACACCGGCTGGTTGTCCTCGCGCTTCAGCCACACTTGGTTGCCCAGGCGGGCCGACAGGGCCGGCGCGTAGTCCAGTTCGGTTTCGCGGGCGACGTCGTAGACGCGCGCGTTGAGCACGCGGCGCAGCAGGTCGTGATGGCTATCGGTCATGGTGGCGTGCATGCGGGAGCGGACGATCGAAAGCCATGCTCCCAGAGCGGCGCCGGCGCGTCGAGGCCGGCTGCGCGTGAGACCGGGGGTTTCGCATCGCGCGTCGCCGCGCGCCGGCGTCGCCGGTCTGTGGCGCATGTCGCCGCGCGTGCCAGCCGTTGTCGGATGGCAGCAACCTGGTCGAGCGCAGCTCAGGCATGCGCCGTGGTCGCCAGCACTTCGGACAGCGCCTGCAGCAGGCGGTCGATCTGCTCGTCGGTATGCTCCGCGGAAAGCGCGATGCGCAGCCGGGCCTGGCCTTGCGGCACGGTGGGCGGTCGGATCGCGCCAACCAGCAGGCCGCGCTGCTGCAAGGCTTCGGACACCTGCAGCACGGTGTCGGCGGCGCCCAGCCGCAGCGGCTGGATCGCCGTCGCCGAGGGCAGCAGCGGCAGGCCGAGCTGATCGGCGCCGGCGCGGAAGCGGGCGATGCGCGCCTGCAGGCGTTCGCGGCGTGCCTCGTCGCCACTGGCCAGGCGCAGCGCCGCGCGGGTGGCGGCCGCCAGCGCGGGCGGCAAGGCGGTGGTGTAGATGTGGGTGCGCGCGAACTGCGCGATGCCGTCGATCAGCTCCGCTTCGCCGGCAATGAAGGCGCCGACGCTGCCCAGCGCCTTGCCCAGCGTGCCCATCAGCAATGGTGCCTGCCGCTGGTCCAGGCCGGCGGCGATCAGGCTGCCGGCGCCGCGCGGCCCCAGCACGCCCAGGCCGTGTGCATCGTCGACCAGCAGCAAGGCCTGCTGGCGCTGCGCCAGCGCAGCCAGCTCGCGCAGCGGCGCGACGTCGCCGTCCATGCTGAATACGCCGTCGGTGGCCAGCAGCGCCGCCGCCTGCGGGCGGCTGTCGAGCTGGCGCGCCGCGCCGTCGACGTCGCCGTGCGGGTAGCGCTTCAGCTCGGCACCGGCGAGCGCGGCGGCGTCGAGCAGGCTGGCGTGGTTGAGCTTGTCCTGCACGCACAGGTCGCCGCGCGCGAGCAGGGCCTGCAGGACGCCGAGATTGGCCGCGTAGCCGCTGGTGAACAGCAGCGCTCGCTCGCGCCCGGTCCAGGCGGCCAGCTCTTCCTCGAGCAGGGCGTGCTCGCGGTGATGGCCGCTGATCAGGGCGGAAGCCGTGCTGCCCACGCCGCTGGCGGCCGCGGCGCGCTGCAGCGCGAGGATCAGCTCGGGGTGGCGCGCCAGGCCCAGGTAGTCATTGCTGCAGAAGGCGATGTAGCGGCGGCCGTCGATCCAGATCGCGGTGGCTTCGGCGGCCTCGACGCTGCGCGTGCGGCGCAGCAGCGACTGGCGCAGGCGTTCCTCGCAGCGCGCGACCAGGCGCTGGCGCAGCTCGGGCCGGCTCATGCCGGCCGCGGACCGCGCGCAAGCGCCTCGACGCGATGACTCACGCCGCGTCGGCCGTGGCGCAGGCGTGCTGCCCGAACCCGGCGTGCGCCGCGCCGGCCGGTTCGGCCAGCTCCATCGGGTGCAGCTCCATCGGGTGCAGATCCAATCGGGCGAACAGCTGGCGGTCGTGTTCGGTCTCGGGATTGCCGGTGGTCAGCAGCTTCTCGCCGTAGAAGATCGAGTTGGCGCCGGCGAAGAAGCACAGCGCCTGCACGGCGTCGTCCATCTGCTGGCGGCCGGCGGAAAGGCGCACCACCGAGCGCGGCATCAGGATGCGCGCCACCGCGATGGTGCGCACGAACTCGAACGGATCGACCGGCTCGCTGCCGGCCAGCGGCGTGCCCGGGATCGGGATCAGCTGGTTGATCGGCACCGACTCCGGCTGCTCCGGCAGGTTGGCCAGGGTCTGCAGCAGGCCGGCGCGCTGCTCGCGCGTCTCGCCCATGCCGAGGATGCCGCCGCAGCAGGTCTTCAGGCCGGCCGCGCGCACGTGCGCCAGGGTGTCCAGGCGGTCCTGGTACTGGCGGGTGTGGATGATCTCGCCGTAGAAATCCGGCGCGGTGTCCAGGTTGTGGTTGTAGTAGTCGAGGCCCGCGTCCTTCAGCGTGTCGGCCTGTTCGCCGCTGAGCATGCCGAGGGTGACGCAAGTTTCCATGCCCAGCGCCTTCACCGCGCTGACCATCTCGGCCACCTTGGCCACGTCGCGGTCCTTCGGGCTGCGCCAGGCGGCGCCCATGCAGAAGCGGCTGGCGCCGGCTTCCTTGGCGGCGCGCGCGCGCGCCACCACCGCGTCCACGCTCATCAGCTTCTGCGCCTGCACGCCGGTGTGATAGCGCGCGGCCTGGGAGCAGTAGCCGCAGTCTTCGGGGCAACCGCCGGTCTTGATCGACAGCAGGGTGGACACCTGCACCGCCTGCGGGTCGTGGTGCGCGCGGTGGACGGTGTGCGCGCGGAACAGCAGCTCGTTGAACGGCAGGGCGAACAGCGCGGCGACCTGCTCGCGCGTCCAGTCGTGGCGGATGACGGCTTCGACCATGGGGCGGTTCTCGGGGATGGGAGGCGCGAGAGTGCCGAGGCCTGGCCATCGTGTCAACCAATGATCTGTGTCATGAGTTTACAGTGCGCGCAGGTATGGCAGCCGCTACCATGCAGGCGGACACGGTGTGGAGCGACGCGCGATGAGTACGGGTCAAGGCAGTAGTGGCAACGTGCTGGCGGCGATCTGCAGCTTCTTCATTCCCGGCCTGGGCCAGCTGGTGCAGGGGCGGCCGCTGAAGGCGCTGCTGATGTGCGTGCTCGCGGTCATGTTGTGGTTCGTGCTGCTCGGCTGGCTGGTCCATCTGTGGTCGATCCTCGACGCAGCGCTGTACAAGCCGCCGATGAACTGATGATGGCGCGGCGCATGGAGGCGCTAGGCAAGCTGGCCGGGCGGCTGCAGCGCTGGCTGCTGCCTTGGCGCTGCCTGCTGTGCGGTGCCGACGGTGCCGACGGGCTCGATCTCTGCGCGGCCTGCGCTGCGGAACTGCCGCGCAATCGATCCTGTTGCGCACGCTGTGCCTTGCCGATGCCCCAGCCGGTCGCCCTGTGCGGCCGCTGTCAGCTCCATGCTCCAACGTGGGCGGCGGCCTGGGCGCCGTTTCGCTATGCCTGGCCGCTGGACCGGCTGGAGGCGCGCTACAAGTTCGGCCGCGAACTGGCGGCCGGTCGCGCGCTGGCGACGCTGTGGCTGCGCGAGCCGAGAGAACTGGCCTTGCCGCAACTGCTGCTGCCGGTGCCCCTGCATCGGCAGCGTCTGCGCGAACGCGGCTACAACCAGGCGCAGGAGCTGGTGAAGCCGCTGGCGCGGGCGCTGGGCGTGCCATGGCGCCGCGACGTCCTGCTGCGTCTGCGCGCGACCGAGGCGCAGACCGAGCTGGATGCGCCGGCGCGTCGGCGCAATGTGCGCGGCGCGTTCGCGTTGCGCTCGGGCGTGGCGTTGCCGGCGCACGTCGCGGTGCTGGACGATGTGATGACTACCGGCGCCACCCTGGCCGAATGCGCGCGCGTGCTCAGGCGCAGCGGGGTGGCGCGGGTGGATGTGTGGGCGCTGGCGCGGGCGCCGTCGCCACACGGTTGACGCCACGGCTGCTCCGGGGTGTTAGCATCGCCCCCGGGCCGGCACGGCCCGCCGCCTGCGCCCCATATCGGGGTACGGTGAATGTGCCCTCGATCCTCGACTCGAACCCTTCGTCACGGCGAACGGCTCGGCAATGCAGGCACCGATGCAAGCTAGTTCGTTCGCCGCATTGCGGAGGATTCACTCATGCGTAGCTATCTCGACGCCAAGGCCATGGCCAAGCATCTGCGCGCGCGCCTGGCGCAACAGTCGATCGAACTATCCCACAGCGCGTGCCTGGAACTGGTGGCCGGCCAGTTCGGCTGCGGCGACTGGAACCAGCTGGCCGCGCACATCGCGGCGAGCGAGGGCGGGCTCGCTGCAGCTCGCCCATCCGTGTCGGCGATCCGCTTCCAGGCCACCAAGCCGATCCTGCGCATCTTCGATCAGGCCAAGGCGCTGGAGTTCTACCGCGACTTCCTCGGCTTCGTGGTGGACTGGGAACACCGCTACGAGCCCGAGTCGCCGCTGTACATGCAGATGTCGCGCGGCGCGCTGCAGCTGCACCTGTCCGAGCATCACGGCGACGGTAGCCCCGGCAGCGTGGTGTGGCTGGACATGCAGGGGCTGGACGAATTCCAGCGCGAGCTGAGCGACAAGCGCTATCGCCACATGCATCCCGGCATCGAGGCGATGTCGCCGCGGCTGCGCGTGATGGAAGTGATCGACCCGTTCGGCAATCGCCTGCGCTTCGGCGAGCTTGCCAGCCAGCCGGTCGAGGCCGTCGGCGATCCGGCCTGATCGGGCGCGGGTCTCGCCGGCGACGACGTATCAGCGAACGCCAAGTTGCTGCATGCACCGGGCCGCTGGTGCATGTGGCATGGCGTGCGCGATGCAGGCGTGCAGGTGCTGGCGGATCGGCGCTGCCGCACCTGTGCATCGCGACGATCCGCCGCCGCTAAGGTTGGCCGTCCAGGCTGTCCAGGAATCGCTGCACGCGGCTTGCGAGCCTGCCCAAGGGGGTGAAGTGGCCCGGATCGAGGTGACCGCTGTTCTGTTCGATCTGCAGCAGCTGGTACCCGGCAAGCGTGTCGTCGCGGAAGCTTTGATAAATGGCCAGCGCCTCCTCCATCGCAGCGCGGCTGGATTCCGGGATATCGTCCAGGCCATAGCGGCGCACCTTGGCGCCGTCGTAATACCGCGCCGCGCCGTCCAGCGGCAGGCCGAGCCAGTCGCCGAGTCTGGCGAAGGTCGAGGCGTCCACCGCGTCGTGGAACACGGCGGAAACCTGCGGCAGGTTGCGCAGCATGCGCAGATAGAGCTGGATCACCTGCGCGTAGGCGCGAAGCACGGCGGCGTGAGTGGCTGCCGTATCGCCATTCAGCTCGGCGAGGCCGCGGGTGGAGATCAGAGTGTCCAGCGGATTGCGGAAGGTGAAGATGTAGTGCGACGCATAGAAATGGCGACAGTGAAAGTCGAACAGGCGGTGGCAGCTGTCGTCGGCGTCGCCCGGATTGATCACGATCTTCGAACCGACGTAGCGGTACAGGCCGGCCAGCTTCAGCAGATAGTCCTGCCAGGGCGCGTCGGTCTCGAACAGGGCCGGGCAAAAGCTGCTCTTGTTCTCCTGGTTGCCCCAGGCGCGATGCATGGCGTTGTAGCGCGCCCGGAAATCGGCTTCGCCGGGATCGTCGTGCAGGCGCGGTTCGCCGAGCAGGAAGATGCCGGGCGAATCGTTCAGCGCGTTCTGCAGGATGGTGGTGCCGGTGCGCGCCGCGCCGAGGACGAAGAGCCCCTGCTCAGCCAGCGCAGCGCGCGGCGAGCTCGCCGGCGCCTGCACCGAAGAAGCATCCGTCGCCGGCGCGGGAGTGGCCCGCCTTGTCGACAGCCATTTCCTGATGAAGTCGCTCTGCAAGTGGCGGTTCCCCCTGTTGCTCGACGGCGACGCGCGAGCCATTTTTGCATCGGTTTCGCCGGCGGACCAAGGGCTGCAATGCCCTGATTCAGCGGCGCGGGTTTTCCAGGTTTTCTTGCATGTCCTTGAAACGTGCAGCAGGCCGATGCCCTGGGCGCATTTTCTAGCGGTCCGCTTCGATCTGCAGATTCATCAGGGCGATGCCCAGCCGCCTGTCGTCGCTGCTTTTGCCCAGCGACTGCGGCGAGGCAGCCGCCGGCACGGCGATCTCCAGCCGATCCAGTCCGGGCGGATTATGGAATTTCAGCTCGACAGTCTGAGCGGCTTCGCCCAGTTGGAAAGACTGCTGCTCGCTGCCGAGGCTCAGCACGAAGGGCTTGCCTGCGTTGGGGCCGTAAGCCGCCGCGGTCAGCAGCAGATGAGCGCCGGCGGGCAGCGGCTGGCGCAGGCGCAGCACGACCCGGTCCGCCACCGACCAGCGTCCGAATCCTTCGGGAGCGGCCAGGCCCTCGCTCGCCGCCAGGAAGTTGCCGCCATCCTTGAAGTCGACCACCAGCGGCGTACTCAGTCGATACAGCGCGTAGCCGGAGAACTTCTGCGCCGAGGCGACGGCGGCGTGCATCGCGTGGTCGCCGACCACCAGGGCCCACTGGCTGCCGATCGGCAGGTCCGGCGCTTCGATGGCCTGACCGGGCTGGAGCGGCTTGTCCTGGGTGTCGGGCAGGTCGAGCCGGAAGTTCGCCTGCACCAGCTTGAAGATGTCGTCGCCGAAGATCACCACCCCGCTGCGCTGTGCAGGCGGCAGCAGGTCGCGGGTGACGCGGGCCGCGAGGTCGTAGACGTCGGGCTGCTTGCGCTGCACGGTTTCGCGATCCACGCTGGCAGCGGCGCCCAGGGCGAAAACCGGCACGAACAGCAGCACATAGAGAATCGCGCCGAGTTGCCGGCTGATCATCCACAGCACCAGGCAGGCCAGCCCGAGCGCACCCATCACGTTGCCGAAGTGGCGGCTGGCCAGCAGGCCGTGCAGCTCTGGCGCGTCGATCCGGTTCGGCGCATAGCCCGCCATGTGAAGCGCCCAGCCCCACAGATAGGCGCTGCCGATCACCAGCACGGCCAGCAGGCGCAGCCAGGTGCGGCGCTCCGCCGGCGTCGGTCGCCCGCCGACCCAGGCGCCGGCGAGCAGATACAGCAGCGGCAGGGCGAAGTTGTAATAGCGCATGTGCAGGCGCTGCAGGGCTTCGAGCGGGTCGCCGTCGGGCACGTTCGCGGTGAAATAGACCGTGACGCCGACCAGGGTGAGCAGGATCGCCGCGCAGAACAGCGCCAGGCGCTGCCGATAGCTCTCCGCGGCCTGGTCATCGATGGCCGGCAGGCGCTGGACCTGGCTGAGGCAGGCCAGCGGCACCGCGGCGAGCAGCGCCAGGGCCATGGCATGGCCCATGGCCGAGTGCACGCCGTAATGCAGCAGCGAGGCGAGCTCGGGATGATTGAAGCGCTGATTGAACTGGGCTGCGTAAAGCCCGCCCAGCAGATGCAGCCCGTCGCGGCCGGCCAGCAGATAGCCGCCGCCGAAGCGCACTGCGAAGAACGCCAGCGCCGCGGCCGCCAGCGCGCGCACGGCGGCGCGCCAGGCGCGCGGCGCCGGCGCCAGCACGGTCAGCCCGGCCAGATACAAGCCGTAGCCGGCGAGCAGGAATAAAGCATGCAGCTTCACCAGGCACATGGCGCCGAGCAGGCCGCCCGTGGCGAGGCCGCCGGCCAGGCGCGGGCGCGGCAGGGCCACCAGGACCAGCCAGGCGAAGATCCAGAACAGCAGGAAATACAGCGCCTCGGGAGTGAAGAAGGCGGTGTAGGTCGACAGTGGGCTGATCAGGGCGGTGACGGTCAGCCAGGCCGCGAGGTCGCTGCGCATGCAGCGCCGCGCCAGCAGAAACATGAAAGGCCCGGCCGCGACGAAGAACACCGCGTTGAGCGTGCGCGCGCAATCGTCGAAGCCGCTGCCGCACAGATTGGTGCTGTGATAGATCAGGAAATACAGATAGGAAGGGATGTCGGCCAGCGCGAACGGCTGCAAGCGGCTGTCGCGGCTGTAGCTCCATTCGTCGCCGAGCACGGACGGGCCGAGCCCCGTATTGCGGAACACCAGGTACAGGAAGATCGCGGCCAGCGCGGCCAGCAGCAGCCGTGGCGCCAGTCGGCGCCCGGCGTCATGGGTAGTCATCGATGCACTCGCTCCTGGCTGGTCCGCCCGCTGCTTGCCGCTCGAGGCCGGTATCGCAACGCTGGCATGCGCAAGGCCGGCGTCATCGGCTCAGCGCACCGCCAGGGCGAGCACGATGCCGATCCACATCGTCAGGCCCCACCAGTTGTTATGGCGGAAGGCGGTGAGGCAGGCGTCACGCGCGCGTTCGCGGATCAGCCACAGCTGATAGCCGAACAGGCCGGCCGCGATCGCCAGGGCCAGCCAATACGGCCAGCCGAGCTGGGCGCGCTGGCCGACGAACAGCATGGCCAGCAGCAGGGTGCCCATCAGCACGCCGAGGATGGGCAGGTCGGCGTCGCCGAACAGGATGGCGGTGGACTTCGCGCCGGCGGCGAGGTCGTCGTCGCGGTCGACCATCGCGTACTCGGTGTCGTAGATCACCGACCACAGGATGTTGCCGATGAACAGCAGCCAGCCCAGCGGCGGCACGTGGTTGCTCACTGCGGCGAAGGCCATCGGGATCGACCAGCCGAAGGCCGCGCCGAGCACTACCTGCGGCAGCGAGGTCCAGCGCTTGGTGAACGGGTAGATCGCCGCCAGCGCGGCGCCGGCGAAGGACAGCTCGATGGTCAGCCGGTTGGTGAACAGCACCAGCACGAAGGCGAAGACGAGCAGGCTGCCGAACACCACCAGCGCCTCGCGCGGGGTGACCCGCCCACTGGCGATCGGCCGCCCGGCGGTGCGTGCCACTTGCGGGTCCAGCTTGCGGTCGGCGTAGTCGTTGATCGCGCAGCCGGCGGCGCGCATGGCGAACACGCCGAGGGTGAAGATGACCAGCGGCTTCCACGGCGGGAAGTCGCCGGCGGCCAGCCACAGCGCCCACCAGGTCGGCCACAGCAGCAGCAGGGCGCCGATCGGCCGGTCCATGCGGGTCAGCACCAGGTAGTCCAGCGCCTTGTCGCGGAACCGCGGCGGCGCCTTCTGCAGCAGCCAGTTCAGCACGCGGGTGGCGCGGGTGGAGCTGTCCGCCGGCCGTATCACCGGTTTGGGCGCGGCAGTGGTCTGAGCCTGCGGCCGCACGGCGCGCGGTCGTGCTTCCGACGGCGTAGAGGGTTTGCGGCGCTTGCGGGGCGAAGGCGACATGCGCGGGAGTGTAGCGTGCGCCGGCCGGTCACCGAGAGTGGCGGCGCCGGGTCGGACCGATCGGTTGAACCGAGACGTGAACCGGCGCATGCGGTGGCGCGCGGCCTCGCCCCGCTGCGCGCACCGACATGCTTGCCGCAGACCTGAGCGCCTGTGCGCGATCTTCAGCGCCTCGCGTCGCTGTCGAGCGCGAGGCGGATGCCTATATGCGGCGTCGGCCTGAGGGATGGCCGGGTCGAGCCGCGCACTGCCGCATGGCGGTGCTCAATGGCAACGCGTCGGGCCGGGTCCGCCTGTCCGCGTCCCGGCATCATTCGACTGCACCGAACTCCGCTCCTTCATTCTTCCCAGGCCTGCGCGCAGACTATGCCCGGCGCGCTGTGCGGAGATTGCGAACAGGACTTCTAGATGCCGGCCCCCAGCACCGCGTCGCCGCGCTCCAGCGCAGCGGTGCCGCTGCGCGCCAGTTCGACCAGGCTGGACACCGCCGCCAGCTCGCCGAGGAAGCTGTCCACCACGCTGCCGGGTCCGGCGAACTGGATGGTGCGGATATCGCCGCTTTCGTCGATCGGGAAGGCGCGGTGGCGATACAGGCAGGCGTCCAGTGCGTCGCCGTTGCCGGCGACGGTGCGCACCTTAACGATCAGCAGCTCCGATTCCAGATGCAGCCGCGCGGTGAGGTCGGCCACCTCGAGCACGTCGACCAGCTTGCGCGACTGCTTGATGATCTGGTCGATCACCTCCTCGTCGCCTTGCAGCACTAGGCTGAGTCGCGATACCTGCGGGTCGTGGGTGGCCGCCACGGTGAGCGAGTCGATGTTGTAGCCGCGCGCGGCGAACAGGCCGGCGACCCGGGCCAGGGCGCCGGCCTCGTTTTGCAGCAGGATGGAAATGATGTGTCGCATCGTCTGGAAATAACTCGCTGGGGCGCCGGGCTCAGAACATGCCCGACGGACTGGCCTCGAACGCGGCCGGTTGGCTGCGCGCGGCGATGAAGTCGCCGGTGACCATCTGCGCGTAGGCCGCGCCGGGCCCGACCATCGGATAGACGCCGGCGTCGGGGTCGATCATCACTTCCAGGAAGGCCGCGCCGGGGTAGGCGACGAAGTCCGCGATGGTCTCGGCCAGCGCTTCCGGCCGTTCCAGCCGGCGTGCCCAGGCGAAGCCGTCGGCCTGCGCGGCCTTGACGAAGTCCTTCTTGTGCAGGCTCTTGTCGGAGGCGGCGAAGCGGCCCTTGAAGAACAGCTTCTGCCACTGCCGCACCATGCCGTCGCCGCAGTTGTTCAGCACCACGACCTTCACCGGCAGGCCGTAGTTGGTGACGGTCTCCAGCTCGCCCAGATTCATGCGGATGCTGGCGTCGCCGTCGATGTCGATCACCACCGCGTCGCGCCGTGCGAACTGCGCGCCGATCGCCGCGGGCAGGCCGAAGCCCATGGTGCCCATCGAGCCGGAAGTGAGCCAATGGCGCGGCGCGCGGAAGTCGAAGTACTGCGCGGCCCACATCTGGTGCTGGCCGACGCCGGTGCTGATGATCGCCTTGCCGGCGGTCAGCCGGTTGATCGCCTCGATCACCGCATACGGCTGGATCAGCGCGCTGGCGCGGTCGTAGTTCATCGCGTGGCTGCGCTTGAGCGCGGCCAGGTGCGCGTGCCAGGCGGCGTAACGCGCCTCGGCGGCCGGATCGAAGCCGTGCTGCCGCGCGTAGGCGAGCAGCCGCCGCAGCGCCTGCGCCAGCTTGCCGACGTGGTGCCACTGCACCGGCTTCACCTTGCCGATCTCGGCCGGGTCGATGTCGATCTGCGCGATGTAGCGCGCGCCGGCGGCGAACTGCTCGGGCTTGCCGGCGACGCGGTCGTCGAAGCGCGCGCCCAGCGCCAGCAGGAAATCGCAGTCGTCCACCGCGTAGTTGGCGTAGGCAGTGCCGTGCATGCCGAGCATGTGCATGGCCAGCGGTTCGGTGGTGTCGTAGGCGCCCAGGCCCATCAAGGTGGTGGTCACCGGCAGGCCGAAGGCATGCGCGAAGGCGCGCAGCTCGGCCGCCGCGCCGCTGGCGATCACGCCGCCGCCGGCATAGATCAGCGGGCGGCGCGCCTGGGCCAGTGCGGCATAGAACGCGGCGCAGGCGTCATCGTCCAGTTCTGCGCGCTCCAGCGCGCGCAGCCGCGCGCGGTAGCCGGGCAGCGGCAGCGAGCCGCGGCCGCGGAAGGGCTGCGCGGCGTTCTGCACGTCCTTCGGAATGTCGATCACCACCGGACCAGGCCGGCCGCTGCGCGCGATCTCGAACGCGCTGCGCAAGGTGGCTTCCAGGCGCGTGGCGTCGGTGAGCAGGAACACGTGCTTGGCGCAAGCGCCCATGATGTTGCTGATCGGCGCTTCCTGGAAGGCGTCGGTGCCGATCGCCGGCGTCGGCACCTGGCCGCAGATCAACACCAGCGGCACCGAGTCGGCCATCGAGTCGCGCACCGGGGTCACCGCATTGGTGGCGCCCGGGCCGGAAGTGACCACCGCCACGCCGACCTTGCCGGAGGCGCGCGCATAGCCGGCCGCCATGAACACCGCGCCCTGCTCGTTGGCCGGCACGATCAGCGGCATCGGTTCGGCGCCGTCGGCGCCGGCATGCTCGTGGTTGTGGCGGAACACCGCGTCATACACCGGCAGGATGGCGCCGCCGGAATAGCCGAACAGCACTTCGACGCCTTCGTCGGCCAGCACCTGCACCACGATGTCGGCGCCGCTGAGCACCTGTCCGGCGCGCGGATGTGCGCGGGCGGTCGTGCTGTCCGCGGGGCGGATCGGGTCTTCGACGGCCTCGTCGGCCTGCTGCCATTGTGCGTTCACGACGGAATACCCTCGGGGTCTCGGGGGATCGGCCAAGCCGGCGCGGGTGCGCCGTTTTGGCCGTCTAAACGGCGAAGCGTGACCGATCCGGGATTTCCACGTCCCGGGTCGGCAGCTGCGCTCAGGCGGTCTTCTTCAGCGGTTCGGCGGCAGGCTTGGGAGCGCTCGCCTGCAGCCAGGGCATGCGCGCGCGCAAGGTCTTGCCGACCTGCTCGATCGGGTGCTCGAGATCGGCCTGCTTGAGCTTCTTGTAGTTCGGCAGGCCGGCCTGGTACTCGGCGATCCAGTTGCGCGCGAAGGTGCCGTCCTGGATGTCCTTGAGCACGTCCTTCATGCGCGCCTTGGTGCCGGCGTCGACCACGCGCGGGCCGCTCACGTAGTCGCCGTACTGCGCGGTCTCGGAGACGAACTCCAGCATGCGCGTGATGCCGCCCTCGTAGAACAGGTCGACGATCAGCTTCAGCTCGTGCAGCACCTCGTAGTAGGCGATCTCCGGCTGATAGCCGGCCTCGACCAGGGTTTCGAAGCCCTTGATCACCAGCTCGCTGGCGCCGCCGCACAGCACCGCCTGCTCGCCGAACAGATCGGTTTCGGTCTCTTCCTTGAAGTCGGTGGCGATCAGCAGCGCGCGCGCGCCGCCGATGCCGGCCGCGTAGGCCTTGGCTTTTTCCTCGGCCTGCCCGCTGACGTCCTGCTGCACCGCATACACGCAGGGCACGCCGCGGCCGCGCTCGTACTCGCTGCGCACCAGCGCGCCGGGACCCTTCGGCGCCACCAGCACCACGTCGATGTCCGGGCGCGGTTCGATCTGCTTGAAGTGCACGTTGAAGCCGTGCGCGAACAGCAGCGCGGCACCGGCCTTGAGGTTCGGTGCGATGGCCTCCTTGTACAGCGCCGGCTGCACCATGTCGGGGGTCAGCACGGCAACCAGGTCGGCGCCGCGCACCGCTTCGGCAGGCTCGACCACGCGCAGGCCGTCGGCGACCGCCTTGTGCCAGGTCGGGCCGTTCGGACGCAGGCCGACCACGACATCCAGGCCGGAGTCGCGGAGGTTGAGCGCATGCGCGCGGCCCTGGCTGCCGTAGCCGAGGACGGCGATGCGGGCGTTGGCGAGGGTGTCGGTGGTGGCGGTGGTGCTCATGCGGGAACTCCTGCAGTGGTCTGGGTCGTGGGGTGGGTGGCGCGCGGACTCGGAGCGGACACGGCGGTATCCGGATGGGTGGTGGCGCCGTCGGAAGCGGAGCCGACCAGGCGCGCGTATTTGGCCAGCGCGCCGTGGGTGACCTTGGCCGGCGGTGCGACCCAGCGGGCGCGGCGGCTTTCGAGATCGGCGTCGGTGCGCAGTTCGCGCCGATCGCCGTCGATGACGATGCGGTCGCCGTCCTGCAGCAGGGCGATCGGCCCGCCGCGCGCCGCTTCGGGGGCGACGTGGCCGACCATGAAGCCGTGGGTGGCGCCGGAGAAGCGGCCGTCGGTGATCAGTCCGACGTCGTTGCCCAGCCCGCGCCCGACCAGGGCCGCGGTGACGCCCAGCATCTCGCGCATGCCGGGGCCGCCGGCGGGGCCTTCGTTGCGGATCACGATGACGTCGCCGGGCCGGATCTGGCCGCCCTGCACGGCGGCGAAGGCGGCTTCCTCGCTTTCGAACACGCGCGCGACGCCTTCGAAATGGTTGGTGTCCTTGCCGGCGAGCTTGAGGATGCAGCCTTCCGGCGCGAGGTTGCCGTACAGGATGGAATAGCCGCCGCGGGGCTTCAGCGGCTGCGCCACCGCATGCACCACGTCTTGTTGCTCGGCGCGCGGCGCGGCCGCGCATTCCTCGAACAGACTGCGGCCGGTGACGGTGGGGCGGTCTTCCAGCATGCCGGCGGCGATCAGCTCCTGCGCCACGCGCGCGCTGCCGCCGGCGCCGAACAGCTCGACCGCGGTGTAGCGGCCGCCGGGCAGCAGGTCGGCGATCACTGGCGTATGCGCCGAGGCGGGTTCGAAGTCCTCGATGGTCCACGGCACGCCGGCTTCGCGTGCGATCGCCAGCAGGTGCAGCACCGCATTGGTGGAGCCGGCGGTGGCGGCCACCATGCGCGCGGCATTGCGGAACGCGGTGCGATCGAGAATATCCAGCGGCCTGCGCTGTTTACGCAGGCAGTCCATCACCAGCTCGCCGCTGCGGAATGCCGCGTGCGCCTTGGCCGGATGGGTCGCCGGAATGTCGTTGAAGCCCATCGGCGACAGGCCCAGCGTCTGCAGCACCATCGCCATGGTGTTGGCGGTGAACTGGCCGCCGCAGGCGCCCGCGCCGGGGCAGGCGCCTTTTTCCACGGCGGCCAGCTCGGCGTCGTCGATCTTGCCGGCGCCGTGCGCGCCGACCGCCTCGAACACCTGCTGGATGGTGATCGGGTGATGGTCGTGGGTGCCGTGCGCGATGCTGCCGCCGTACAGCGCGACCGCCGGGATGTTCAGCCGCGCCATCGCCATCGCCGCGGCGGGAATGGTCTTGTCGCAGCCGCACAGCACCACCATCGCGTCCAGGCAGTGGCCGTCGACAGCCAGCTCGATCGAATCGGTGATCACCTCGCGGCTGATCAGCGAGGCGCGCATGCCGGGCGTGCCCATGGCGATGCCGTCGGTGACCGCGATGGTATTGAATTCGACCGGCGTGCCGCCTGCGGCGCGAATGCCGGCGGCGGCCTGCTCGGCCAGCTCGCGCAGATTGAGATTGCACGGGCTGACGTTGGACCAGGTGTGCACCACCGCGACCAGCGGCTTGCCGATGGCCTCGTCGTCCAGGCCGGTGGCGCGCAGCATGGCGCGGGCAGGTGCGCGGTCGGGGCCGCTCTTGATCAGGTCACTGCGCATGGCATGTCCGGGGGAATGGGGAGAAGTGGCCGTCCTCGCAAAAATGCGGGTGCGTCCATGCACCCGTTGGGAGAACCGGGAGGGCGCGCTTCAGCCGCATGCGCGTGCGCCGCTGAAGAAGGCGGCCTGGTTGCCGGCGTGCTCCTCGAACGCGGCCAGCACCGCCGCCAGCACTTCGCCGGTGCCGGCATGGCCACCGATATCGCGGCTGTGCGGGCCTTGCCGCAGCACCTCTTCGACCGCGGCCTCGACCGCCACGGCCTCGTCCTCCAGCTGCAGCGAATGGCGCAGCAGCAGGGCGGCGGAGAGGATGGCGCCGATCGGATTGGCGACGCCCTGGCCGGCGATGTCCGGCGCCGAGCCGTGGATCGGTTCGTACAGGCCGCGGCGGCCTTCGCCCAGCGAGGCCGAAGGCAGCAGGCCCAGCGAGCCGGCCAGCGCGGCGGCTTCGTCGGTGAGGATGTCGCCGAACAGGTTCTCGGTGACCACCACGTCGTAGCGGCCCGGCTGGGTCAGCAGCAGCATCGCCATCGAGTCGACCAGCTGGTGCTCCAGCTTCACGTCGGGATAGTCGGCGGCGACGCGCTGCACCGTGCTGCGCCACAGCCGCGAGGTCTCCAGCACGTTGGCCTTGTCCACCGAGGTGACGTGGTGGCGGCGGCCGCGCGCCAGCTCGAAGGCGCGACGCGCGACGCGTTCCACTTCGGCCACGCTGTACTTGCACTCGTCGGTGGCGACGTCGGCGCTGCGCGTCTTGGCGCCGAAGTAGGCGCCGCCGGTCAGCTCGCGCACGAACAGCACGTCGACGTGGCGCAGCTTGTCGTTCTTCAGCGGCGACAGCGCGGCTAGCGCCGGATGCACCTGCAGCGGGCGCAGGTTGGCGTATACGCCCAGCGCGGCGCGCAGCGCGAGCAGGCCTTGCTCGGGGCGCACCGGCGCGTTCGGGTCGGACCACTTCGGCCCGCCCACCGCGCCGAGCAGCACCGCGTCGGCGCGCTGGCAGGCCTGCAGGCTGCTCGCCGGCAGCGGTTCGCCGCAGGCGTCGATGGCGCCGCCGCCGATCGCGTGTTCTTCGAAATGGAAGTCGTGCTCGTAGTGCGCGGCGACCGCCTGCAGCACGGCGACCGCCGCTGCGGTGACTTCGGGGCCGACGCCATCGCCGGGCAGGGTGACGATATGTGCTTTCATGCCATGTGCCTTATCGGGTCTGAGTGCGATTGCTTTATTGGAAAGTGCGGCTATGGACCGCCGCTTCTTGATGTTCGCGTGCATGCACGAACGCATCGATGAGATCGGCGTGTTGCAGCAGGTAGCCGAGCTGGTCCACGCCGTTCAGCAGGCAATGGCGCGCGAACGGCTCCAGCTGGAACGAGATGCGCCCGCCGTCCGGCAGCTCGACGAATTGCCCGGCCACGTCGATCGCCAGCTCGAGGCCGGGCTTGGCCAGCAGCCAGCGGTGCTCCGCTTCGGCCACCACCAGGGTGAGCAGGCCGTTCTTCAGCGCGTTGCTGCGGAAGATGTCGGCGATCTCGCTGCACAGCACCGCCTCGATGCCGTAGTCGAGCAGGGCCCAGGGCGCGTGCTCGCGCGAGGAGCCGCAGCCGAAGTTGCGCCCGGCGACCAGGATCGAGCAGCCGTGCGCGGCCGGCTGGTTCAGCGGGAAGTCCGGGTTGTCGCTGCCGTCCGGCAGGTAGCGCCAGTCGTTGAAGCAGTGCTTGCCCAGACCGGTGCGCGAGGTGGTGGTGAGGAAGCGCGCGGGAATGATGCGGTCGGTGTCGATGTTCTCGTCGGTCAGCACCGCCGTGCGGGAATGAATGCGCGTGATCGGTTTCATGCGGCCTGCTCCTGTCGGGGGTCGTCGCGCAGGTAGTCGCGCGGATCGGCGATCACGCCGGCCACCGCCGACGCGGCGGCGCTGGCCGGGCTGGCCAGCACGGTGCGCGCACCCTTGCCCTGACGGCCCTCGAAGTTGCGGTTGGAGGTGGACACCACCAGCTGGCCGGGCTGCGCCAGGTCGCCGTTCATGGCGATGCACATCGAGCAGCCGGGCACGCGCCATTCGGCGCCGGCGGCCAGGAACACCTGGTGTAAACCTTCGCGCTCGGCGTCGCGGCGCACCGCTTCGGAACCGGGCACCACCAGCATGCGCACGCCGTCGGCGACGCGGCGGCCGCGCAGGATGCGCGCCGCTTCGCGCAGGTCGCTCAGGCGCGAATTGGTGCAGCTGCCGACGAACACCACATCCACCGGCATGCCCTGCATCGGCCGCCCGGCCTCGCTGCGCATGTAGTCCAGCGCGCGCCGCTCGACCGCGTTGCGCGCGGCCGGCACCGGCTTGTCCATGGCGATCGCCATGCCCGGATGGGTGCCGTAGGTGACGGTGGGACGGATCTGGCCGGCGTCGATGCGCACCTCGCGGTCGTAGCTCGCGCCGGCGTCACTGGGCAGGGTGCGCCAGCGCGCCACCGCGGCGTCCCAGGCCTCGCCCTGCGGCGCCTGCGGGCGTCCTTTCAGCCAGGCGAAGGTGGTTTCGTCGGGTGCGATCAGGCCGGCGCGTGCGCCCGCCTCGATCGACATATTGCACACCGTCATGCGCTCTTCCATCGACAAGGCCTCGATCGCCGCGCCGCGGTACTCGATGACGTGGCCGGTGCCGCCGTCGACGCCGATCTCGCCGATCACGTGCAGGATCAGGTCCTTTGCGCCCACTCCCGCCGGCAGCGCGCCGTCGACGTGGATGGCCAGGGTTTTCGGCTTGCGCTGCAGCAGGCATTGCGTCGCCATCACGTGGCCTACCTCGGTGGTGCCGATGCCGAAGGCCAGCGCGCCGAAGGCGCCGTGGGTGGAGGTGTGGCTGTCGCCGCAGACGATGGTCATGCCGGGGCGGGTGGCGCCCAGTTCCGGGCCGATCACGTGCACGATGCCGCGGTCGGCGCTGTCCCAGCCGTGCAGTTCGACGCCGAACTCGCGGCAGTTGGTCTCCAGCTGCGCCACCTGCACGCGCGCCTCGGCGCTGGCGTAGGGGCGTTCGCCGTCGGGGCCGGCCGGCAAGGTGGGGGTGGAATGGTCCAGCGTGGCGAGGGTGCGATCGGGCCGGCGCAGTTTCAGGCCGCGCGAACGCAGCTCGTCGAAGGCCTGCGGCGAGGTGACCTCGTGCACCAGATGCAGGTCGACGTAGAGGATGGCCGGCGTGTCGGCGCTTTCCGGCGCCACCACGTGGGCGTCCCAGATCTTTTCGAACAAGGTGCGTGGCGCGCTCATGCGGAAGCCTCCATCGCAGCGGCCCGTTCCGTACGGGGCGCACGCGCCGGCGCGGACGCGTCACGGCCTTCGCTGGCAGCGGCTTCGGCCGAACTCGGCTCGACCACATCCAGCCAGCCCCAGCGGTCCGCCGTGCTGCCGTCGAACAGGCCGAAGAAGGCCTGCTGCAGCGCGCGGGTGATCGGACCGGGGCGGCCTTCGCCGACCGGCTTGCGGTCGACCGAGCGCACCGGGGTGATCTCGGCGGCGGTGCCGGTCATGAACACTTCGTCGGCCGAATACAGCGCCTCGCGCGGCAAGTCGCGCTCTTCCACGCGCAGGCCCATGGCCTCGGCCAGGGTGATCACCGAATCGCGGGTGATGCCGGCCAGGATGCCGGCGCTGGTGGGCGGGGTCAGCAGCCTGCCGCGCTTGACCAGGAACAGGTTCTCGCCGGCGCCTTCGCTGAGCAGGCCGTTGCAGCCCAGCGCAATGCCTTCGGCGTAGCCGCCGCGGCGCGCCTCGAAGGCGATCAGCTGGCTGCTGAGATAATTGCCGCCGGCCTTGGCCCAGCTCGGGAAGGTGTTCGGCGCCGGGCGATGCCATGACGACACGCAGACGTCGGCGCCGTGCTCTCGCGCGTCGCCCAGGTAGGCGCCCCATTCCAGCGCCATGATCGCCACCTCGACCGGCGAGCCTGGCTTCGGCAGCACGCCCAGGCCGTCGGCGCCGCGGAACACGATCGGGCGCACATAGGCCGAGTCCAGCCGGTTGGCGCGGATCAGTTCCTTGCAGGCGGCGTTGATCTCGGCCTCGCTGTAGCCGATCTCGATCTCGTAGACGCTGGCCGACTCGAACAGGCGGCGGGTGTGTTCGGCCAGGCGGAAGTAGGCCGGGCCGCGCGGCGTGGCGTAGACGCGCTCGCCCTCGAACACCGAGGAGCCGTAGTGCAGCGCATGCGCGCCGACGTGGACGGTGGCTTCGGCCCAGGGCTTGATGCGGCCGTTGTGCCAGATAAAGGCGGTACTCATGGATCGCTCCCTCGGTTACAGATGCGCGCGCGCGGCGGGCGGAGCGAGCGGTGCGCTCTCCGTCCGCCGCTGCAGGCGGTTGACGATGGCCAGCGCGGCGAGCGCGGTGGCCTCGATGATGTCGGTGCTGACGCCGTGGCCGCGCCAGTCGCGCTCGCCCTGGCGCACGGTGAGCTGGGCCTGGCCCTGGGCATCGCCGCCCTCGCTCACCGCGCGCACCTGGAAGTCGGTCAGCGCCAGGTCGGCGCCGGTGGCGCGCTCGATCGCGCGCAGCACGGCGTCCACCGGGCCGTCGCCGATCGCCGCCTCGCCGACGTCGTGGCCGTCGTCGTGGCGCAGCTTCACCGAGGCCGAGGCGCTGCCGCCCAGGTGCGAATTGGTGTTGAGCTGCACGATCCGCCACGGGCCTGCGGCTTCCGGATCCAGCCCCAGCGCGATCGCTTCCAGGTCTTCGTCGTGCACTTCGCGCTTCTTGTCGGCCAGCGCCTTGAAGCGGGCCAGGATGGCCTCCATCGCCGCGTCGTCTGGCTGGTGGCCCAGCGCCTGCAGGCGCTGGCGCAGCGCGGCGCGGCCCGAATGCTTGCCCAGCACCAGCCGCGTCTCGGCGATGCCGACGTCCTGCGGGCTCATGATTTCGTAGGTGCCGCGATGCTTCAGCATGCCGTGCTGGTGGATGCCGGACTCGTGCGCGAAGGCGTTCTCGCCGACGATCGCCTTGTTGCGCGGTACGCCCTGCCCGGTCAGCTGGGTCAGCAGGCGCGAGGTGGGATACAGCTTGCGCGTGTCGATGCGGGTGTCCACGCCGAAGTAGGGCGCGCGCACTTTCAGCGCCATCACGATCTCTTCCAGCGAGGCGTTGCCGGCGCGCTCGCCGATGCCGTTGATGGTGCACTCGACCTGGCGCGCGCCGGCGCTCACCGCGGCCAGCGTATTGGCCACCGCCATGCCGAGGTCGTCGTGGCAGTGCGAGGAGAACACCACTTTGTCGGCGCCCTGCACGTGCCGGCGCAGGTAGCCGAACAGCTCGGTCATCTCCGCCGGCGTGGTGTAGCCCACGGTGTCCGGCGCATTCAGCGTGGTGGCGCCGGCGGCGACCGCGGCGCTGAACACCTCGGCGAGGAATTCGGGCTCGGTGCGCAGCGCGTCCTCGGCGGAGAATTCCACTTCGTGGCACAGCCAGCGCGCGCGCTCGATCGCCGCCACCGCGGTGTCGATCACCTGCGCCTTGCTCATGTTGAGCTTGTGCTGGCGGTGCAGCGGGCTGGTCGACAGGAACAGGTGGATGCGCGAATGCGCTGCGCCTTCGAGCGCGCGGCCGGCACTGTCGATGTCGCCGGGCTGGCAACGCGCGAGGCCGCACACGGTGGCGTTCTTCAGGGTGCGGGCGATTTCCGCCACCGCAGCGAAATCGTCCGGCGAAGCCTGCGGGAAGCCGGCCTCGAGGATGTCCACGCCGAGCGCCTCCAGCGCCTGCGCCATGCGCAGCTTGGCGCGGCGATCCATCGAGAAGCCGGGGGCCTGCTCGCCGTCGCGCAAGGTGGTGTCGAAAATGCGCACGCGGGCGTCGACTACGTCGTCGTCGCTGCGTTCGTCCTGCCGGTGTGGGTTTTTCATGGTGGCTCCGCTCTGGTGAGGCGGTGCCGAGGGCAACAAAAAACCCCGCTCCGTTGCCGGTGCGGGGTTCTTTGGGAGTCTTCAGGTTCGTTTTCTAGCTACCTGGACACATGCCCTCAGCCCGCACCTCCGCTGCTAATAAGGAGTACGAGTACGAGGGCAATAAGAAGCGTGCCGCGAAGCTGCAGCAGACCGGCGAGCGTCGGAAGACGGCTCGTATCGGCGATGCGGCGGTGGCTGTTGCGCTGCGGCATGCGTTCGACCCTAAGGCATGCCCCGGAGGCTGTCAACACTTTTTTCGGCGAAGCGCGGCGATCCGCAAGCCCGTTCGCATTTGGACGGCTAGCCGTCCAGATTTCGACATGCCGTGTTCGACGAGAACGTACGTAAGCGGATGGCCGCGGCCGGGCGGCGGCTCAGTCGCGTGCGTCGAGCAGGGCCAGCAGACCCTGGCGGCGGCGCGTGGAAAGCTTGCGCACGGCGTTCAGCACCTTCTGCTCCTCGGGGCTGAGCACCTCGTAGCCCTTGGCTTCCTCGCCGACGAAGGGCGGCATCAGCATCGGGCCGCGGCCGGTGGCCAGCCAGTTCAGGCTGACCCGGCAGTCGTCGGCGATCTCGATCAGCCGGCCCAGCTCCGGCATGGCGCGACCGGCCAGCCACAGCCGTGCGGTCTCGCGCGCGATCGCGTAGTGATTGGCCAGCGCGGTGGTGCGCTGGCGCCCGGCGGGGATCGCCGTGCGGTCGAGGGCCTGCTGCAGGCGCTGGCCGAAATGGCTGGATGCGGAGGCTTTGTGGCTCATGGACCTGCGCAGTGTTGCATCCGTCTCACATGCAGAAAGCAAATCAAAGTGGTTGACAAAGACAATTTAAAGTGGCGAACATGAGCTGGGCGTCGCGGTTCTTGCGGCCGTGCGCGCAACCGGCCACGGCGGCATGCCGCCAGCCACGGCCGGGCAGGCATAGGGAGATGAGCTTGAGCGAGCCGCTGATTACATTGCGTCTGCAGCTTAGTCCGGTGGAGCTTGCCAGTTTGCTGATGGCGCAGATCACCCAGGCCCAACACAGCCGGCTGACCCTGGGCGAAGGCAACTCGACCACGCGGGTCGACCGCGCCGTGCTGGAAAAATTGGTGGCGGCGCAGCGTAGCTCGCTCGCCGTGCCGTCGGCGCTGACGCCGCCGCCGTGGCCGGCTAGCCTTTGAGCACGGCGTCAAGATAGAGCCGCAGGGCCAGGCCCAGCTGTTCCAGCGCCGCTTCGCGGTCGCGCAGGGCGGGTTCGAAGGCCAGCGCCACGGCCGCCTTCATCCATTGCAGGGTGACTACCGCGGCGGTGCGCGCGGCGGCCTCGTCCAGCTGCGGCGCATGTGCGCGGAGCAGGGCGGCCAGCCGGCTGCGCAGCTCGTGGCGAATCTTGCGGGCATGCGTCGGCGGCAGCGATCCGCCGGCGTCGGCCAGGGCCACGAAGGCCGGCCGGCTGCGCCTGAATTCCACCAGCAGGCTGCTCAGTTGCGCGGCCAGCCGCGCGGCGTCGCCGTCGGCGGGCTGCGCCGCCAGCTCATCCATGCGCGCATACAGCGCTTCGGCGTGATCGTCGAGCAGGGCCAGCGCCAGCGCTTCCTTGGTGGGAAAGAACTGGTACAGCGAGCCGATCGCCGCGCCGGCGCGCGCGGCGATCTCGGTCATGGTGGCGCCGTCGTAGCCTTTCTCGACAAAGCAGGCGTCGGCCGCGGCGAGCAGGGCGGCGACCCGCTCGCGTCCGCGCTGGCGCTGCGGCGCGCGCATCCGACCTGCACTTGTGTTTTGCGAGGACATCCTCATAAACTCCAAGATGAGGTTATCCTCACCTTACCAAGACTGGAGAAACTCCGTGGAAAAGCTCGATCCGCGCAGCACCGCGCTGGTGCTCATCGATCTGCAGAAGGGTATCGTACCTTTCGCCGGGGGCCCGCATACCGCGGCGGAGGTATGTGCCCGTGGCGGCGCGCTGGCCAAGCGCTTCCGCGAACTCGGCGCGCCGGTGGTGCTGGTGCGCGTGGGCTGGTCGGCCGATTTTGGCGACGCCCTGAAGCAGGCGGTCGACCAGCCGATGCCGGCGCGCAGCCTGCCGGCGGACTGGATGGAATACACCGACGAAGTGTCCGCCAGCGAGCGCGACATCCACATCGTCAAGCGCCAGTGGGGCGCGTTCTACGGCACCGAGCTGGACCTGCAGCTGCGCCGGCGCGGCATCGCGCAGATCGTGCTGGGCGGCATCTCCACCAACATCGGTGTGGAGTCGACCGCGCGCGCCGCGTGGGAGCACGGCTATGGCATCGTGTTCGCCGAGGACGCGATGAGCGCGGCGAACGGCGAGCAACACCGCTTCGCGGTGGAGACCATCTTCCCGCGGCTGGGCCGGGTGCGTTCCACCGAAGAGATCCTGGGCGCGCTGGGCTGACCGGCGGGTAGGTCGCCACGGGCGGTGAGCGCGTAGCAAGCCTGCGCTGCGCCCTCGCCTCAGCGATAGTAGAAACGCCTCGGCCGCGCGCGGCCGGGGTGCTGCGCACGAACAGCGCCAGCGGTGCTCAATCGCCGCGATCCGCGGGCTGCGACTAGGCCGGCAGCAGCCAGGCCAAGCGGCCCGCTACGGCCGGAAATCAAATCGGACTGCGGAAAATCTTCTCGACACCGAAGGTACGGCGATCCCTGTCCCGCCGTGCGCCACGCTACGAGGCATCGGCTCCGTGTTCCTCCATGGGCGTGACGACGGCGGAAGATTTGTCGAAGAACTGCAGCATCCAGCGTAATTCGGTCGGCGCAGACGCGTTGGCGGGGTAGTCGCCCGGGGCGATGAGTGGCTCGCCGGCGATATGGCTGCGGGCCGTCTCCACCTGCAGCACGGAGCCGGAGGCCATGCCGAATTGCCAGTTGGCCTGGCGGCTACGCAAGATCTCCGCGTAATGCGCATAGTCGTGCCGCAGCATGTTCTGTGCGCTCGACAGGGCGAGCGCGAGCGCCACCAGCAGGGCACCAGGCGCCCATGCGGTTCGCCGGGCAGGCCAGCGCGATGCCAGATAGGCCGCGAGCGAGGCCAGGGCGATGAATACATAGCCTTGGCGCAAGGCGTCGTGTCGCTCGCAGCAGGCCGAGCCGAAGTTGTAGAGCGAAGCGGCCAGGGTCAGCGTGGCGCTGGCCAGCAGGGCGATGGCCAGCACCAGGCGACGCTGCTGGCGCGGGTATTCCGGGGTGCGCGGGCTTACTGACAGCAGCAGATAGATACCGGTGGCGAACAGCAGCTTGAGCAGCACGCCATAGACAAGGGCTTGCCGTTTCCGGTGCCCGAAATGGCCCTTGGCCAACTGGTACCAAAGGTTTTCGCGCAGGTTGGACAGTACGGCGGCGGGATGATGCGCGACGGTCGGGTCGCCGAAGACTTCGTTTGCTTGTGTGACCCGTCCGGTGAACTGCACCACGAGCACCGCGGCCGCGACCAGCAAAGGAAGCAACAGCATCGCGGACGAGCGAAGTGATCCGCGGTCAGCCGTCAGCAGCGACAGGGCCGCGTAGATCAAGGCGAACATCGCGCCGACCTCGGTGCTGGTGGCGGCGACCAGCAGGGCGATCCATCGCCATAGCCTGGCCATGCGCTCGGATACGTCGCCAAGGTCGACGCACAGCAACACGGCTGCCGCCGCCAAGGTGGGCAGGTAAGCCATCGCGCTGATCGGCCAATAGAACAACTCGGCGGTGGGCGCACCCAACAGCAGCATGGCCCACAGTGTGGCGGTCACCACTCGTCCCTGGGTGTTGCGCCATACCGGGAGCAGCAGGGCGACGCCCAGCAGCAGCCAGCAGGGCAGCAGCACCCAAATCAGCAAGGGCGCATGAAAGCGATAGACCGCCAGGCTGTAGAGATAGGCGATCAGTTCCGAAAAAGGGCGCGGGCTCCAGTGCAACAGGCGTTCGCCAAGATAAGGCAGACCCTGCGCGTGGAACTGATACAGCGTGAAATATTCATCGTGCCAGACCGCGAGCGGAATCAATCCGGCGAAGGCGCCGACCACGGCCAGGCTGAGGGCGAACACGATGCCATTGCCATGCAAGCTTTTCATAGCAGACCCGCTCGACCCAAACCGGCGAAGACTAGCAGATGGCGGCGGCGTCTTTTCTGGCCTGCAACTGGCAGCAACGGCGATGCGCCGGCCACCCTTGCCTCAGGTGGCGGCCAGCCAGTCGCGCAAGGCCTGCGCGTCGGCTTCGATCGGCTGCGCCTGCGCGCCGCGCGCCAGCATCGCAGCCAGTGGCGAGGGCACCGGCAAGGGGTGTCCGACCAGCGGCTCGACCACGCTGTCGAACTTGGCCGGATGCGCGGTGGCGACCACCGTCCACGGCCGTTCGTCGCCCTGCTCCCGCAAGCGATCGAGCCGATGCAGGGCGGTGGCGGTATGCGGGCAGAACACCTCGCCGCCGTCGCGCGCGTGCGCGGCGATGGTACGCCGGATCGCCGCATCGTCGACGCTGTGCGCGGCCAGCTCGGCACGCAGCCGGTCTTCGTCGGGAAAGCTCCAGCGCAGACGCTCGAAGTTGCTCGGCGCGCCCACGTCCATCGCATTGGCCAGGGTCGCCACCGCTTCGCGCGGTGTGTACGGTGCGCCGGCGAAATAGGCCGGCAGGGTGGCGTTGGCGTTGCAGGCCAGCTCAACGCGACCGATCGGCAGGCCGATCGCGCGCGCCCACAGGGCGGCAAGCGCATTGCCCAGGTTGCCGGTGGGCACGATCAGGTTCAGCGCTTCGCCGCGCTCGTGCCAGCGCGCCAGCGCGGCGTGCGCGTAATAGGCCATCTGCGGCAGCAGTCGACCCAGGCTGATGCTGTTGGCGGAAGACAGCGGCACGCGCGCCTGCAACTCGGCGTCGTTCAAGGCAGCCTTGACCATGCGCTGGCAATCGTCGAAGCGGCCGGCTACGCGCAGCGCCTGCACGTTGTCGCCGAAGCAGCCCAGCTGGTGCGCCTGGCGCGGCGAGACCAGGCCGTCGGGATAGAGGATCACCACGCGCATGCCGTCCTGGCGATGGAACGCCGCGGCCACCGCCGCGCCGGTGTCGCCGGAGGTGGCCACCAGGATGGTCAGCGGGCGCCGCTCGGTGCGCGGCAAGCGGCGCAGGCAGGCGGCCAGGAAGCGCGCGCCGAAATCTTTGAACGCTGCGGTGGGTCCATGGAACAGCTCGAGCACGCTGTCGCCGCGGCGGCCCAGCTCGCGCAGCGGCGCGGCGAAGTCGAACGCCTCGGCGCAGATCGCCGGCAATGCCTCGGCGAGTGGATCGCCTGCGAAGAACGGCGCCAGCAAGGCAGCGGCGGTGTCGGCCAGCGAGCCCTCGCGATCAAAGGCCGACACATCCAGCGAGGGCAATCGCTCGGGCACGTACAGGCCGCCGTCCGGCGCCAGGCCCGCGGCGATCGCCGCGCTCAGCCCGACCGCGGGCGCGGCGCTGCGCGTGCTGACGTAGCACAGGCTCATGCGTCGGCCTCGGCCGCGTCCTCGTCGTCCAGCAGCCGGGCGGCGGGGCCGTCGATCGGCGCCACGAAGGCGTCGCTGTCCAGGCCGGCCTCGGCGAATGCGGCCCGCATGGCTGCGGCGGCCGCTTCGGCATCGGCGCGCCGCTGATACCAGCCGAACACGCTGGGCCCGGCGCCGGAGATGCTGGCGCCCAGCGCGGCGTGATCCAGCGCAGCCTGCTTCACCTGGGCGAAGTTCGGCACCAGCGGCGCGCGGCGTGGTTCCACCAGCACGTCGCGCAGGCCGTCGCGCACCATGGCGGCATCGCCGCGATGGCAGCCGGCCAGCACCAGGGCGAGGTTCGCGCTTTGCGCGACGAATTCGCCGAGGCGGTAGTCGCCGGCCAGGGCGGCGCGCGCGGTGCGCGTTTCCAGCACGTAGTGCGGATGCACCAGCGCGCAGTGCCAGTCCGCCGGCACCGGGATGCGCACCAGCCGCGTGCCGGCCACCAGCACCAGGCCGCCCAGCAGCATCGGCGCCAGGTTGTCGCCGTGCCGGCTGCCGCTGGCCACCGCTTCGCCGTCCAGCGCGAACTCGTACAGCGCTTCCGGCGGCAACGGCCGTTCCAGCAGCGCGTTGGCGGCCACCAGGGCGGCCACGCAGGAGGCAGCCGATCCACCCATGCCTGAGCCCAGCGCGATGCCCTTGTGCAGCACCAGCTCGAAACCGTGGGCTAGGCCGAGCGCCTTGCGCATCGACAGCAGGGCGGCACCGGCGGTGTTGTGCGGCGCTTCCAGCGGCAGCCCGGGCGCCTTGCCGTGGATCGCCGCGATGCGCACTTCCGGTGCCTCGATGCGCCGCACCTCGGCGCGATCGCCTGCGCCGGCCATGCTGTGGCCGAGGATGTCGAAGCCGACGCCGACATTGCCGATGCAGGCCGGCGCGAAGGCATGCGCGAGCTGGGGGCGTTTTTGCGAGGGACGGACGATCATGGATTCCTGCGATGGCTCGGCGTTCAAAAGCATGGCGTTCATGCGCGCACTCCCAGCGACTCGGCGATGCGCAGCAGGTCGGCGAACACGCCGGCGGCGGTCACCTCGGGGCCGGCGCCGGGGCCTTGCACCAGCAGCGGATTATCGCAGTAGCGGCGGGTGCGGAACTGCACCACGTTGTCGGTGAGCCGGGTGTGTGCGAACGCGTGCGCGGCCGGCAGCACCTGCAGGCGCACGCTGGCGCGGCCGGCGTGGTCGAGCCGGGCGACGTGGCGCAGCACGCCGCCGCAGGCGCGCGCCTCGGCCAGCCGCGCGGCCATCGGTGCATCCAGCTCGTCCAACTGCTGCATGAACTCGACCGGAGCCAGCGCGGCCAGCGCCGGCGGCACCAGGCTTTCCACTTCGACCTCGGCCAGCGACAGCGGCCAGCCGGCCTCGCGCGCCAGGATCACCAGCTTGCGCGCCACGTCGGTGCCGGACAGGTCGTCGCGCGGATCCGGCTCGGTATAGCCCAGCGCGTGCGCCTCGCGCACCAGGGCGGAAAACGGATGGCTGCCGTCGTAGCGATTGCACAGCCAGGCCAGGGTGCCGGAGAACATGCCCTCGGCGTCGAGCAGCTCGTCGCCGGTGTCGAGCAGGTCGCGCAGGGTCTGTACCACCGGCAGGCCGGCGCATACGGTGGCCTCGTAGCGGAAGCAGGCGCCGTGCGCACCGGCGCGGTGGATCGCCTGCCAGCGTTCCAGCGGGCCGCTGGCAGCCAGCTTGCTCGGCGTCACCACGTGCAGGCCGGCGGCCAGCCAGCCGGCGTAGCGTTCCGCCACGAGGTCGCTGGCGCTGCAGTCGATCAGCAAGGCGTCCTCGCCGTCGCTGCCGGCGATGTGCGCGGCGAATGCGTCGAGGTCGCTGGGGCGCCAGATCTGCGCGCGGTCATGGCATTCGTTGAGCTCGGGCGCGTCGCAGTCCAGCCACATGCGCCGGCTGGCGGCGATGCCGCGCAGGCGCAGTTCCAGCCCGTTCTCCAGCGCCAATCGGGGCTGCGCATTGCGCAGTTGCGTGAGCAGGGCGCCGCCGACCCGGCCCGGGCCGATCAGGCCTATGGCCAGCGCGCGCCGGCGCACGGTCGCGGTAGGTCGCGGCACCCGTAATGGCAGGGGTTCCAGTCGTTCGGCGAGCGATGGTGCGCAGATGTTCACGTCAGCCTCCGGATGAGGCCCGTGCTCGCTGGCGGTGTCGGATTTGCGCCGGCCCGCCTCATCGAGGGCGGGGCCGTTGCGTAGTAGAGAATCCTAGTCGCGCACCGACGCCCACCCCGACCGGGTAGTGGTCGTAGTGGTAATGGTGGTGACGGATGCGGGCATGCCGACGCGGCCGGTGCGCGCCAACGCCGAACCGCCGCAGGGCGACAGGGGCGACAGCAGCGTGGGCAGGAATGCGGCAGACATGGCTTGACCTTAGAGGCGCGGACAAGTCCGCGTCAACTACCCGGAGGAAAAATTGCGCGGTCTTCTGTCACAGATCGCGGCGGTCTGCGCCGTCGTGCGGGCCTGGAGCCGGTGCACGTTGCCGCATCACCTCCTCATGGCTGCCGCAGTCGGGGCGGCGGATCGCGGCGCTGGTAAGCCAGGTGGCATGAGGTAGACGGCTAAACCAAGTTCAAGCTGCATAGCCGCCATCGACGAGCAGCCCTCGCGCCTGGTCTGTTCTCGGGCCCACGTCACCGTGCGGCTGCGTATCCGGATGGGGCGATGCGGTCCCATGGAGTGTGCACGGGCCTCGCCAATCTCTGGGGGGGAGCGCAAGCCACGGAGGGACAACATGGATGGGACAAAAAGCTCAGAGCGACTTCGCCAGCATAAAGATGGCCATCGCGGCGACGGCTGCGGCGAAGCCGAGCCGCAGGGCGCCGCGCCGTTGCGCCAGCCTCTGCGCACCGAACGCGCCCAGCCAGCCGCCGACGATGCCGCCGCCGACGAATTCGGCGGCGACCGGCCAGTCGACCAGGCCTGAGAGGGCGTAGTTCGCGGCGGTGGCGAGCCCGAATGCGCCGACCGCCAGCATCGAGCTGCCGATCGCCTGCACGATCTCCATGCCGCTGGCCAGCATCAATCCCGGCACTGCCAGGAAGCCGCCGCCGATGCCGAAAAAGCCGGCCAGGCCGCCGGCGCCCATACCCGTCACACCCAGTCGCGGCATCATATGCGGCAACGGATAGCGATCACGGCCGTCGTCGCGGCGGCCGCGCAGCATACGCGCGGCGACTACCAGCATCAGCAGCGCAAACAACAGGACCAGCCGGCGGCCGTCCAGCGCCTTGCCCAGGCTTGAACCCAGCCAGGCGCCGAGCGCGCCGGTTGCCGCGAACACGCCGGCTGCGCGCCAGCGCACATGGCCGGCGCGCGCATGCGGCAACAGGTTGGCGAAGGCGTTGGCGGCGACCGCCAGCGCGCTGGTGCCGACCGCCAGGTGCGGATCGCGCAGGCCGACCACATAGAGCAGCAGCGGCGTTGCCAGGATCGAACCGCCGCCGCCGACCAGGGCCAGCGCGAAGCCAACCAGCACGCCGCAGGCGACGGCGAGCAGGGGCACGAAGGTTGGCGGCATGCGGCGATCCGCTCAGAGTGCGTCGAGCGGGATCTTCAGATAGCGCAGCCCGTTCGCCTCGGCCTCGGGCAGGCGGCCGGCGCGCATGTTCACCTGCACCGCCGGCAGCAGCAGGCGCGGCATCGACAGGCTGGCGTCGCGCGCCGTGCGCATGCGCACGAACTCGTCTTCGTCTACGCCGTCGCGCACGTGGATGTTGCCGCTGCGCTCGGCGCCCACGGTGGTCTCGTGGACAAAGGCGCTGCGCCCGGACGGCAGGTAGTCGTGGCACAGGAACAGCCGCGTTGCGTCCGGCAGCGCGTAGATGCGCTGGATCGAGCGGTACAGCGCGCGCGCGTCGCCGCCGGGGAAGTCGCAGCGCGCGGTGCCGTAGTCGGGCATGAACAAGGTGTCGCCGACGAAGGCGGCATCACCCACCACATGGGTCATGCAGGCCGGCGTGTGTCCGGGCGTGTGCAGCGCCTGCGCCTCAAGCTCGCCGATGCGATAGCGTTCGCCGTCCTTGAACAGATGGTCGAACTGGCTGCCGTCGCGGCGAAAGCCTTCGCCGGCATTGAACAGACGGCCGAAGTGCTCCTGCACGGCGAGGATGTGTTCGCCGATGGCCAGTCGTCCGCCGAGCTGCGCCTGCACGTAGGGCGCAGCCGACAAGTGGTCGGCATGCACGTGGGTGTCGATCACCCAGTCCACGCCCAGGCCTTGTTCGCGCACGAAGGCGATCAGCGCATCCGCCGAAGCATGGCCGGTGCGGCCAGCGGCGGCGTCGTAGTCGAGCACGCTGTCGAACACCGCCGCGCGACGCGTGGCGGGGTCCCAGGCCACATAGCTGAAGGTGTGGCTGTCGGCTTCGAAGAAGGCGCGTACGTCGGGGCGCGGCATGCGGATACCTCGAATGTCCGGGCCGCCGTGTGCGGCGGCCTTCGCAGGCAATCTAGCGAGCGTGCCGCGACGCCGCAACGACGCGGCATCGGCGGATGCTCAAGGCGCCAGGTCGATCGCGTAGGTCGAGGTGCCGTCCCCGTTGTCGCGCAACAGGCGGATGTGCGTGAGCCCCGCCGCACGCGCGACATCCAGCTTGTCGCTGGCGCCGGTGAACACGATCGGGCCGGCGGTCTTCAGCGGGGCGAAATGCCAGGACGCGGGCGGCAGCTCGGCGGCGCCGATGTGTTCGTGCTGGCGCAGCCAGTCGGCGAGGATTTCGCGGGTGCCGTCCGGCGCGGCCAGCACCACGCTGCTGCCGTCCAGGCCTGGGAAATGGCCGCCGCCGTTCGCGCGGTAGTTGTTGGTGACCACCACAAAGCCCTGCTGCGGCGCCACCGGCTTGCCGTGCGAGGTCAGCGCGGTGATGCGCTGGCCGGCCGGCTGGGTCAGGTCGATGGTGTAGGCGATGTCGCCCTGGATCTGGTCGAAGTTGTAGCCCACGAAGTGGGTGTTGATCAGCGCCTGCTCACCGGGCTTGCGCGGGTCGATGCGGTTGAAGCGCTCGGCGGACTTCTCCAGCCAGGCCTTCAGGCCGTCGCCGTCGATCTTCACCGCCGACAAGGTGTTCGGATAGAAGTAGAGGTCGGCAGCGCTGCGCAGGGTGAGCGGGCCGGCCGGCACGTCGGTGTAGTCCTCCGGGCCGCCGAAGCCGGTGCGGAAGGCCGATGCAGCGGCGAGCACCGGCAGGTTGGCCAGTTCGGGGTGCACGCGCGGCAGTTCGTTGCGCACATAGTCCATCTGCGCGGCATTGACCGCACCGAGCGCGGTCATGTTGCCCTCGTCGGCGAAGTAGCTGCTCATGCGCAGCGCGCTGCTGCCGATCGGCGTGTTCACGTAGGCCACCGCGGCGGCGTGCACCGGCGCGACCAGGGCGGCGATCTGCGCATCGGGCGGCACGCAGTCCGGCTTGGCGCCCTTGGCGGCGGTGTCGGGCTTGGCGCAGATTGGCCGCACCTCGCTGTGCGTCTGCACCTTGTCGACCACCCAGCGGCCGTGCTGGCGATCCAGCGCCACCCGCACCACGCCCAGGTCCTTGCCGAAGAAGCCGCCCATCACCGCCGGTACGCCGCGCACGTAGCCGCGCTTGGCGTCGACCGCCTGCATGTTCTCGTAATGCGGGCCGGGAAACTCGGTATGCGAGTGGCCGAGCAGCATCACGTCGATACCCGGCACGCCGGCCAGGTACCAGCCGGCGTTCTCCATCTCCGGCGTATAGGGCGCGGTGTCCAGGCCGCCGTGCACGATCGCGACGATCAGGTCCGGGTGCTGCGCCTGCAGCTCGGGCAGGTATTTCTGCGCGGCCTCGACCACGCCGCTGACGCTGACCTTGCCTTCCAGCCGCTGCTTGTCCCACTGCATGATCGGCGGCGGGGTGAAGCCGATGATGCCGATGCGCAGCGGCACGCTGAGCTTGCTGCCGTCCGGCGTATAGGCCTCGACCTGCTTCTCCACCACTCGCCACGGCTTGAAGATCGGCTGGCCGTCGCGCGCGCTGAACACGTTCGACAGCACCAGCGGATAGTGCGGCCCGGCGCAGCGGTCGCTGTGGCCGCCGTCCACGTTCATCGGCGTGCCGGTGACCTGCGACAGGAACGGCAGGCCGTAGTTGAACTCGTGGTTGCCGGCGGTGCCGCCGTCGTAGCCCAGCGCGTCCATCGCGCGGTACACCGCCAGCTCTTCGCCGCAGCCGACCGGCTTGGCCAGCGCCTGGTAGTCGGCCAGCACGCTGCCCTGGATGGTGTCGCCGCTGTCGAACAGAAAGCTGTTGGGGAATTCCGCGCGCGCGCGGCGGATCAGCGTGGCGGTGCGCTCGAAGCCCAGGGTGGAGTCGTCTTTCTGCTTGTAGTAGTCGTAGCTGAGGATGTTGGAATGGATGTCGGTGGTTTCCAGGATCGCCACGTCGAGGTGCGCGCCGTCCGGCAGCGGGCGCGCCGCCGGGCGCGGAGCGGGCCCGGCGCAGGCGGCGAGCAGGGCGGCGGCGAGCGTGGCGAGGACGGCGAGACGAGGCGACATGGCGGTATCTGGATGACGGGCAGACCGAGCACCGTAGCAGATCGGCATGACCGTTTGCCGGCGCCGGGCGGCCCACTGGCGGCTAAATGCCGGCATCCCCCGCGGCTGCCGGCCCTGTCTTAGCGGGGCCCGGGGTCTTAAGATGGCGCGCCGCCAGCACCAGCCCCCTTCGAGGGATGCGTTCCATGCCCAAACTCCTGTTCCGCCTGCTGCGGAACCATGCCCCGTGGCTACTTGCCGTCGTGTTTTTCTGCGTCTGCCTCTGGCTGACCGCCTGGCAGGAGCCCGAGCGCGAACAGCAGGCCTTCGTCACCGCCCTGCTGCTGTGCGTGGCTGGCGTGCTGCTGTTCGTCTTCGGCCGGGTGGCCACCGCGCTGGTGGTGGCGGGCGGCTTGTTTCTCGCGCTGAAAGGCCTGTCGGTACTGAAGCTGCGCTACCTGGATTCGCCGCTGGAAGCGGCCGACTTCGTCTATTACCTGCGCACCAGCCTATGGGACACGCTGCAGCGCTACCCGCACCTGCTCGGCCTGGGGCTGACCCTGGCGGTGAGTGTGCCGCTGCTGCTGTGGCTGGTGTGGCGCTGGGACCTGCGGCTGTTTCCGCGTCTGCGCCGCGGGCCGCGCTGGGGTGTGCGCGTTGTTGGCATCGTGGTTTGCGCCGCGCTGTTCCAGCTGTGCCTGCGGCCCGCCGGCCCGTTCGCTGCGGTGCATGCGCGCGGCGTGTGGGAGAAGCTTTCCGACGACGCCCAGCTGACCAACTTCTTCGCCAACATCGACGACGAGCGGGTCAATCTGCCGAGCATGGCCGATCAGGGCGGTGCGGAAACCACCTGGCAGGCCAGCCTGTCGGGTCGCCCCGGCACGCGGCCGGCGCCTTATCCGGACATCGTGCAGGTGCTGGAAGAGAGCACCTTCGATCCGTCCGACTTCGACGCCTGCACGGTGTCGTACTGCCACGTGGCGATGCTCGGCGTGGACGACGCCACCCGCGGCCACGGCCGGCTGCGCGTGCATACCTTCGGCGGCGGCACCTGGGTCAGCGAATTCGCCGCGCTCACCGGCATGCCGCACGACATCTTCGGGCCCGGTGGCGCCTATGCACCCTTCGTGCTGGCGCCGCACGTGCGCGATTCGCTGCCGCGCCAGCTGCAGCGGCTGGGTTACCTGACGGTGGCGATCTATCCCACCAACGGCGCCTTCCTCAACGGCCGCAACGCCTATCGTGCCTACGGCGTGGATCACATGTTCGACGCCGTGCAGCTGAAGATGGACGAATGGGAGCAGAGCGACACCCAGATGTTCCAGGCGGCCAAGCAGGTCTACGACCAGCTCTCGCGCGACGGCACGCGCAAGCCCGGCCAGCCGGTCTTCATGATGATCCTCACCATCAATCAGCACGGGCCGCACAACATCGATCCGCGGCCGACCCTGCCGCCGCCGTTCAACCATCCGGTGCTGCAGGGGCTGGACGAAGCCAGCGCCTTCAACTTCGACACCTACCTGGCGCGCCTGCGCGACTCCGACACCGGCATGCAGCTGCTCGAGCACGATTTCCTGCAGCGGCCGCAGCCCACCGTGCTGGTGCACTTCGGCGATCACCAGCCGTCCTTCGACGGCTTGATCCGCCCGCTGCAGCGCCACCTGCCGGAGGCCCTGCGGCCTTATCAGGACTACCTCACCTACTACACCATCAAGAGCAATTTCCCGGGACCGGCGCTGCCCAGCTATCCGATGCTGGACATCGCCTATCTGCCGGGCCTGGTGCTGCAGGCGGCGGGCCTGCCGGAAGACGCCTACTTCGCCGCCAGCGCCATGCTGCGCGAGCGCTGCCAGGGCCTGTACACCGATTGTCCGCAGGCCGACCTGGTGAAGTCCTACCACGCCTGGATCTTCAAGCGGCTGCAGGTCTACCAGTAGCCGTCGGCGCGCTGCGCCTAGCCGCGGCGACGGCGCAGCAGCACCACCCAGACCGCGGCATACAGCACCATCAGCACGCAGAAGCCGATGTTGACCAGGTGCTCGTAGCCGGTCGCATCGTCGGCGCCCAGATAAAGCACGGCCAGTACGGCCATCGCCAGCGCCGGCAGGCCGAGCAGCAGCCAGGCCCAACGCCGCATCGAGGCGGTGGCGAACTTGCCCTGCAGGCCGTCGGTGAGATCGGTGTCGGCGTAGCCGGCCTGCAACGGATCGACGGTCGAACGTTTTATCATCGTGGCCAGCAGCTCCACCTGCGGCGCTTCCGTCAGCACGTCGAGACTCACGCGCCGTTCGCGCGCCGGGTCCGACGCGGGCGGAGCCGCTGCCTGATCCTTATCGTCGCTCATGGATGGTTTGCTCATGCGCGTGTTCTCCGAGGCCCTCGCATCATGCACCGACGTGAATTCCTGCGCCAAGCCGGCGTCACCGCCACCGTCGCCTCGGCGGCGGCGCTGAGCGCCTGCGCCGGACAGCCGCTGCGCAGCCTGGCGGCCCTGCCCAACGCGCCACGCCCGGCGCGTCTGCGCGCGGACGCGATCGAACTGGCGCCGGTGCGCGCGCAGGTGGAGCGCATCACCGGCGTCTATGTGTGCACGCGCCCGTTCCGCGCCGCCGGCCCGCGCATCGAGACCGAGCGGCTGGGCGAGAAGACCCTGGTGCACAACTACGGCCACGGCGGCAGCGGCTGGTCGCTGTCCTGGGGCTCGAGCACGCTGGCGTTGCGCATGGTGCAGGCCACCGGCGTGCGCGAGCTGGGCGTGATCGGCTGCGGCGCGCTGGGGCTGACCTCGGCCCTGCTGGCGCAGCGCGCCGGCCTGGCGGTGCGCATCTACGCCAAGGCGCTGCCGCCGGACGTCTACTCGATGCGCGCCACCGGGCTGTGGACGCCGGACTCGCGCATCTGCGACGCGGCGCATGCGCCGGCACTGGCCGCGCGCTGGGAAGAGATGGCGCGCATCTCGTTCGGCAGCTACCAGAGCCTGCTCGGCCTGCCCGGCCAGCCGGTCGAGTGGATCGACGGCTACGGCTTGTCGGAGCAGCCGTTCGGCCATCCCGGGCCGCCGGTGGCGGACGAACCGGAGTATGGCGAATTTCGCCAGGTGCGCTTCACCCCGCATGCGGTGGAGCTGCCGCCCGGCAGTCATCCGTTCCCGCAGCCCTACGTGCGCCGCTACACCACGCTGATGTTCAACATCACCGCCTACGCGCGCCTGTTGATGAGCGATTTCCTCGCCGGCGGCGGGCGCATCGAGGTGCGCGAGTTCCAGCATCCGAGCGAGCTGCTGGCGCTGCCCGAGCGCACCCTGGTGAACGCCACCGGTTATGGCGCGCGGGCCTTGTTCGGCGACGACTCGGTGATCCCCGTGCGCGGACAGACCGCCCGGCTGATTCCGCAGCCGGAGGTGAACTACGGCATCAGCACCGAGCATTTCAGCATGGTGCCGCGCCGCGACGGTCTGCTGGTGCAGGCCTATGGCGACAGCGGCAATTTCAACAACAGCGACATCACGCCCGACCGCGCCGTCTCCGAGGCGGCGGTGCGCCAGCTGGCGGACTTGTATGCGCGCATGCGCGTCGGCTGAGTCGCGGCTTCCGTCGTCCGGCTTCCACTTCCCGCGATGAACTTCCGCATCATGCCGAGCTGGGCGAACTGCCGCGAAAGCGCACGCGCCACGCTGGCCGAGGTGGGCCGCGAGCTGCGCGGCGTGCGCTGGCGCGGCACGCGTGCGCGCGAGGCCTGCAAGGCGGCGCTGTCGGTCATGCTGGCGGTGCTGCTGGCGCGGGCGCTGTGCCTGGACGATCTGTGGTGGGCCGCGTTCAGCGGCTATCTGGTGACGCGCGCCGGCTTCGACGAAACCTTTCGCCGCGGCGCTTATCGCGTTGGCGGCACGGTCCTGGGCGCGATCTCCGCGCTGGCCATGGCCGCGTTGCTGGCGGGCCATCCCGGCTGGCGCATCGCCTGGGTCTTCGCGCTGGGCGCGGCCACGCTGTCGCGCGCGCTGCTGTCGCGCTACAGCTACGCCTGGCTGCTGCTCGGCGTCACCCACGTGATGGTGCTGGCCTTCGCCGCGCTGGTGCCGACCGCGCTGGTCGGCTTCGCCGCGATGCGCATGGCCGACGTCGCGGTGGGCACGCTGTCCTGCCTGGCGGTATCCGCGGCCTTCGCGCTGCAGGCCGGCGCGCGCTGGCGCGAGCTGCTGCGGCCGCTGCACGGCTGGAGCGCCTTGCCGCACACCCGGCTGGGCGAGCTCGCGCCGCCGCTGCGCCGGCGGCTGTACCAGCACGTCGGCGAAGCCGCGCTGGCCCTGGCCATCGTCACCGCGATCGGCTACGCCTTCCGCCTGCTCACCTTCACCCAGGCGGCGATCACCGTGTTCGCGGTGATGCTGCTGCCGATCGCCGATTTCTCCGTGAGTCGGCGCGGCGCGGTGACGCGCAAGCTGCTGCAGCGCTGCTTCGGCTGCCTGAGCGGCGGCCTGGTCGGTCTGGTCCTGCTGTTGCTCACCGGCTCGTCCGCGGCGCTATGGTGGCCGGCGCTGGCGATCGGCATCTGGCTGGGCCACTACTTGCAGGGCAGCGAGCGCGGCGTGGGCTATATCGGCACGCAGTTCTGCCTGGGCTTCCTCACTGCCTTCGTGCACGACACCCATCTGGCCGAAGGCTATGCCGCCGCGGCCAGCCGGCTCGCCGGCATCCTGGGCGGCCTATCGATTCTGGGCCTGGTGCTCTATCTGGGCGCCGCGCTGACTGCGCCGAAACGCGCGCCCAACGGCTGAGCGCACGCACAGGCCCGGCGAGCCTCGGTTCGACCGCGCATGTCATGCGGCGGCGTGCGCTCTCGGCGTGCGCCGAAACAAGAGCCTCACCACGCTCCAGGCCAGCGGTATGGCCGCGATGAACCACAGGATGCCGACCAGGGTGGCGAAGCCTAGCCCCGGCGAAAAATCGACTGCGCCGTATATCCATAGGCCGACATGCAACATGGCGAAGGTGATCGCCAGCATGGCCAGCGCGGACAAGGCCATGGTCAGCAGGCTCGCCAGCAGCAGCCGGCCGGGCCGGGCCCGCGGCAGCCCGCGGGGCAGGGCCCACAAGCCGCCGAGCAGCACCGGCAGCGCCAGCACCAGACAGCCGATCGGCAGGCCGATCATGATGGGCGTGGATACCTGCTCGGAATCTTCCGGGATCAGCAGGGTGGGCGAAGCGATGGTGATGGCTTCGACGCAGATGATCGCCCAGATCCAGGCGAACAGGGTGAGGATCGCGATCGCGCGGCCGCGATAGTCGGCCGCCGGTGTCTCGATGGCCTGCCCCGGCCGGCGCAGCCACAGCAACGTGGCCGAGATCGACAGCAGCACGCACAGCACCTCCAGGCACTGCACGCTCACCAGCATGACAATACTGGTCAGCAGGAGTCGTTCGGAGATTCCGAGGGCGGATGTCTGCGCCTCGAGCCACTGCCCCAGATGCAGCGAGGCATAGGCCCACAGCCACGATTGCGCGCCGCTGACCAGCAGATAGATGCCGGCCAGCGCCAGCAAGCTGGGCCAACGGAAATCGGCCAGCGGGCGGCGCTCGATGAGCCATTGCGCATAGGCGAAGCCCGTCGCCGCGAGGATCACCAGGCCGATCAGGTCGTAGTGGATCGCGTAGGGCAGCAAGGAGATGCGCGTGTTGTCGGCTGACTGGTAGTGCAGCGTGACCAGCACATTGAACACCGCCATCGCCACGAAGACGCATGGCATGGCCAAGGCGACGGCGAGCGGAAATTTCGAGGCTTTCATGGCATGCATTCCTTGCGATGCGGCGGCAACTCCGCAGGCGCAGGGCAGCTTCGAGAGCGGAGACGAAGGTCATCATGCCAGACGATGTCGGAGGGTGCGCGCGCGTTTCGCTACACTGACTGCCGCCACGGAAGCAGGATCATCATGGACTCGATCGAAGAAGTGCTGTTCTTTTACGGCTTGATCCTGCTGCTGGGCATGGGGATCACCTTCCCGGTCGGGATCGTGCTGCTGATCGTGCTGATCCGCTACTGGCGCAGGCGTGCACTGCGTTATTCGCTGCTGGCCTTCATGCTGCTGTCGCTGGCATGCATGATCTACGTATTGCTCGCGGCGCTGGGCGCGGCGCCGCACGGATGAGCGTGATCGCATCGATGGCCTGCATGGCTCGATCCCCGGCATGATCGCTGCGCCGGTGTCGTGCATTGCGCACGCCATGCGGGCAGGCGCAACTCGCAGCGCTGGCATGGATGAAAGGATGAAACGCATGCGGCATGACGGCAAAACACATCGGAGCCCTTGGCGAGCACTGCTGAGCGGCGTCGGCCTGGTCCTGCTCGGCAGCGCCCTCGTCGCGGCGGTGCTGTTCCTGGTGCCGGAGCGGACCTTCGATGCCTTGCCGCCTTGGGGGCGGCTCGCCGTAGTGGCGGCGGTGATGTGGCTGCCGGCACTGGGCTGGATCATTGCCTTGCTCGCGCGCAGCCGCTGGCGCGAGGCGGCCTATACCACTGCCGGCGCCCTGGTGGTCGGCGTTCTCGTGGTGGCGATCGCCTTGGTGCTGCTCATGGCCGCGGTAGGCTCGGCCTTGTCGAATTACGGTTGACGAGAGGCGGCGCCGAAACGCCGCTCAGTCGAACGCGTAGCGCACGCCGCCGATCCAGGTCTCGCGCACGTTCAGCGCGTCGTCCAGCACGGCGAAATCCGCGCGCTGGCCGGCGACCAGGCGGCCTTGCCGGCGCTCCAGCCCCAGCCACGCGGCGGGGTAGGCGCTGGCCATGCGCGAGGCCTCGGCCAGCGGCAGGCCGACCTGTTCGACCAGGTTGCGTACGCCGGTGGCCATGTCCAGCGCCGAACCGGCCAGCACGCCGTCGTCGCTCTGGCACACGCCGTCGCGCGCGACGATGGTCTGGCCGTTGAGCACGTAGTCCGGACGCTCGCTGCCGACCGGCGGCATCGCGTCGGTGACCAGCACGCACTTCCCGCGCGCCTTGGCGGCGATGGCCACGCGCAGCGCGGCCGGATGCACGTGGTGGCCGTCGACGATCAGCCCGCACCAGCTGTGCGGGTCGTCCAGCGCGGCGCCGACCACGCCGGGCTCGCGGCTGCCCAGCGGCGTCATCGCGTTGTAGAGATGGGTGAAGCCGCTGACGCCGGCGTCCAGCGCGGCGCGGATGGTCGCGTAGTCGGCGGCGGTATGGCCGGCCACCACCACCACGCCCGCCTCGACCAGGGTGCGGATCACGTCCAGCGGCACCTGCTCGGGCGCCAGGGTCAGCATGATGACGCCGCGATGCCGCGCCGCCAGCAGGGCCAGATCGTCAGGATCGGGCAGGCGGAACAGCCCGACGTCGTGGATGCCCTTGCGCGCGGGGGCCAGGAACGGCCCTTCGAGATGGATGCCGAGGATGCCGGGCACGCCCTGCTCGATGGCCGCGTCCACCGCCTCCAGCGCCGCGTGCATCTTCGCCGCGGTGTCGGTGATCAGGGTGGGCAGCAGGCCGGTGGTGCCGAAGCGGCGATGCGCGGCGGCGATGCCGCGCAAAGTCTCCACGCTGGGGGCGTCGTTGAACAGCAGGCCGCCGCCGCCGTTGACCTGCACGTCGATGAACCCCGGCAGCAGCAGGCGGCCTTGCAGATCGTGCGGCTCGGCCTCGGCCAGGCGCAGGTCGGCGGCTCCGGTGACCGCCAGGATGTGCCCGTCCTGCACCAGCACGGCCTGGCCTTCGCGCGGGCCGTGCGCGTCGAGCACGCGGCCGTTGATCAAGGCGATGGTGGTCATGCGAATCTGTCCTCAGGCGTTGGGTGATGAGAAACGTCGATGCACGCCGTCCAGACTTTCGGCGAATGCATCGAATACGTTCCGGGCCATAAGCGCGTGCAAGACCTGTTCATTGGTGCCGCCACGCGTCGCATAGTCTTTCGCGAGATGCATGAAATCAGCATTCGGTGCGGTGTCCGGAGCGTTGGCCAGGGCCTTGAAGAGGGTGGCGATGTAGTCGCGGGCTTTCGCTTCCGCCACGCCGTGGTCCTGCAGCCAATGATGGATGGTATCGAGATATTTGAAATGGGCCGCAAAGGTCGCGGTGACTACGCTCAGCGCGTCGAACTCGGCGGCGTCGTCCAATGCGATCACCTTGCCCAGCGCGCCGAACCATGCCGCCGTGCGCGGATCCGGCGGGTAAATGAGCGTCGCTCCCTGGCGGTGAGCGCTCATCGGTATCGGCAGGGCTTTCGTCACCCGCCCGGCAGGACCGGTCAAGGCGGCGACATCCTCGCGCGACCAGGTGGCGATCAAGCTGACGACATGGTGATCGCGGCGAAAGCGCAACTCGGTAAGCACGTCGTGCGCAACCTGCGGCCGAACCGCGAGCATGACGGTGTCGCACTCGTCCAAGACGGCCTGATTGTCCAGCGCGACGCGTACGTCCTGGTAGCGCGAAGCCAGCTCGATGGAGATTTCCCGATTGCGCGGCGACAGCACAATCGGCACAGAGTCGTCTGCAGACGATTTGAGCCCGGTGACTATGGCGGAGGTGAGCGCGCCCGTGCCGATGAAGCCCAGTTTCATGTTCATGGACATCCCGCAGCCTCCGTTTTCAGGTGGCGCGTCGATGCGCAATGATCGAAACAGTGCTTGCGCACGCGGCTCACACCGTCTCCGTCACCTTGCGCAGATGCGGCGGTACGTCCGGATCATAGCCCCGCGCCAGGGCCAGCGCGCTGGCGGCGCGGTAGAAGCTCTGCACCGCCAGCAGCGGCGTGGCGATCGGCGACAAGCCGGCGGCCAGCGGTAGCGCATCCGCGCCGCTGGCGCCGGGCGCGGCCAGCAGCACGCGCGCGCCGCGCGAGCGGAACTCGTTGGCCACCGCCAGGGTGTTGTCCAGGGTGCCGTCGTCCTGGGCGAAGAACAGCACCGGGAAGCCCTTGTCGACCAGGGCCATCGGGCCGTGCTTCACCTCGGCGGCGCTGAACGCCTCGGCGTGCAGGCCGCAGGTTTCCTTGAACTTCAGCGCAGCCTCGAGCGCGGCGCCGAAGCCGTAGCCGCGGCCCACCACGAACAGGCTTTGCGCGTCTTGCAAGGTGTGGCCGAGCGCGCTCCAGTCGTTGTCCCAGCCATGCCGCAGATCCGCGGGCAGGCGCGCCAGCACACCGCGCAGCTCGGCGCTGTCCGACCAGCACGCGGTCAGCTGCAGGATCGCCGCGAGCGAGGCGAGGTAGCTCTTGGTGGCGGCGACGCTGCGCTCCGGGCCGGCGTGCAGCGGGATCACCGTGTCGGCCACCGCGGCCAGCGGCGAGTCTTCCACGTTGACCAGGGCCAGCACGTAGGCGCCGGCGTCCTTGGCGGCCTGCGCGCTGCGCACCAGGTCCGGGCTCTTGCCGGACTGCGAGATCGCCACGAACAGGGCGCCGTCCAGGCGCAGGTCGGCGTCGTAGATCGAGGAGATCGACGGCGAGGCCGAGGCGGTGATGCGCCCGAGGCGGGTCTCGAACACGTACTTGGCGTAGGCCGCGGCGTGGTCCGAACTGCCGCGCGCGCAGGTGACGATGAAGCGCGGCTTGCGCGCGCGCAGTTCGCGGCCGAGCTCTTCGACCAGGACGGCATTGCGCTCCAGCTGGGTGGCCACCACCTCGGCGGCGGCATGGGCTTCGCGGTACATCAAGGTGTCGCTGGCGGCTTTCATCGGGGCACTCGGGGTGGGATCGCGCTGCGCGGCGACAGCGGATGGATGGGTTGGGATATCGATGGGAAAGGCTGGCAGCGCTCGGTGACGCCCGTGCGGCAGCGGCGGCGGCCGCGCGCGGGCGCGCTCAGCCCTTGCGCGGCGTGGCGTTCTTCGGCGGCGCGGTGGAGCCGCGCACCACCAGCTCGGGCACGAAGCCCTCGTTGCGCAGCGCCGGGTGTGCGCCCTGCGCCTGCAGCTCGGCGATCAGCCGCAGCGCGGCATGCCGGCCGATCTCGGCGGTGGACTGGCGCGCGGTGGTGAGTGCCGGCCAGGCCTGCTTGGAAAACGGATTGTCCTCGAAGCCGGCGATCGACAGATCCCACGGCACGTCCAGCCCGGTGGAGCGCGCCGCCGCCAGCACGCCGGCGGCGATCTCGTCGTTGCTGCCGAAGATCGCGCTGGGCGGCTCCTTCAGCGCGAGCAGCTTGCGCGCGCCGCGGAAGCCGTCGTCGAAGGCATAGCGGCCGGGCAGGATCAGCTTCTTGTTGAGCGCGATGCCGTAGTCTTTCAGCGCGTCGGCGTAGCCCTGGTAGCGCTCCGGGCTGGAGCGGTGGTGAGGCTCGCCCCACAGGAAGCCGATCCGCGTATGGCCAAGCTGGATCAGGTGCTCGGTGATCGCGTAGGCCGCATCGCGGTCGTCCACGTAGACGCAGGGCAGGCCGTCGCGCGGGTCCTCGCGCGCGGCGATGATGCGCACGAAGTCGATGTCGTTGGCCTGCAGCGTGGCGATCAGCTCCGGCTGTTCGGACATCGGCGGCGCCAGCACCAGGCCGGCCAGGCGCGAGCGCTTGGCCATCGCGCACAGCTCTTCCGCCAGCCGCGGCTGGCTGGAGTCGCAGGGATGGATCTGCAGGCCGAAGCCGCGCTCGCGGCAGGCCGACAGCACGCCGTCCTGCATGCTGATCACGTAGTGCGCGTTCGGGTTGTCGTAGACCAGGCCGATCGCGTACGAGTGCGCACTGCGCAGGCTGCGCGCGGACGGGTCCGGCCGGTAGCCGAGCAGTTCGATCGCACGCTCGACCTTCTCGCGCGTGTCGGCGCGCACCGAGCTTTCCCGGTTGACCACGCGCGATACGGTTTTCAGCGAGACGCCGGCGTGGCTGGCAACGTCCTTGATGGTCGGGTGGCGCAACAGTGGAATCTCCCGTGATACCCCCCATGCTAGCCCAGCATGCCGCCGAGGTGGCGACGCGAACCGGGCCGGACAGCGACGCGGCCATGCTCAGCCGGCGTGGTGGCCGACGCGGTAACCGCGCAGGCCGTAGAACAGGATGTACAGATAGCACGGCGCCATCAGCGCGGCGAACACCAGCTGGAAGTCGGCGTGCTGCTTCAGGTGGGCGAACAGCTGCGGGATGATCGCGCCGCCGGCGATGCCCATCACCAGCAGGGCCGAGCCCAGCTCGGTGTAGCGGCCCAGGCCGCGGATCGCCAGCGGGAAGATCGCCGGCCACATCATCGCGTTGGCGAAGCCCAGCGCGGCGACGAAGCCTACCGAGATATTGCCGTGGGTGAGATAGGCGCCGAGGGTGAACAGCACGCCCAGCACCGCCGACACCGCCAGATAGCTCTGCTGCGAGATGTAGCGCGGGATCAGCAGCAGGCCCACCAGGTAGCCGAACAGCATGGCGAACATGGTGTAGGAGGTGAAGTGCTTGGTCGCTTCCAGCGGCAGGCCCAGCGCCTGGCCGTAGATGCCGATGGCGTCGCCGGCCATCACTTCGGCGCCGACGTACAGGAACAGGCACAGCACGCCCAGCCACAGGTGCGGGAAGGCGAACAGGCTGCCGGCGGCGTGCGCGCGGTCGGTCTCGCTGTTGGCGCCAGCCGGCTTGAGCTCCGGCAGCGCGGAGCGCAGCACCCACAGGCCGAGCACCACCAGCAAGGCGGCCATCGCCATGTACGGCCAGTACACCCGCGCGGCGAAGCTGTTGAGCAAGGCTTCGGCGGCGGCCGGCGTCGGCGCCGCCTTCACCTTCTGCTCGAAGTCGCCGATGCCGCTCAGCACCAGCGCGCCGAACACGTAGGGCGCCAGCGCGCCGGCGCCCTTGTTGCAGATGCCCATCAAGGCCACCCGCTGCGCGGCGCTGTCGATCGGGCCGAGGATGCTGATGTAGGGATTGGAGGCGGTCTGCAGCAGCGACAGGCCGGCGCCGATCACGAACAGGCCGACCAGCGCGCCGTGGTAGTTGCGCATGTTGATGAACTGGCCGAACAGCACCGCGCCCACCGCCATCGCGAACAGGCCCAGCGCCATGCCCTTCTTCATGCCGGTGCGCTTGAGCACGGTGGCCGCCGGCAGCGCCAGCACGAAATAGGAAATGTAGAACGCCACCGGGATCAGGAAGGCGCTGACGTCGTCGAGGTTGAAGGCCAGCTTGACGAAGATGGTCAGCGGCCCGTTGAGCCAGGTGACGAAGCCGAAGATGAAGAACAGCACGCCGATGATGATCATCGGCCCGGCGGTGGCACGACGGCTCTCGCCGGCGGCAAGCGTGATGGACGACATGATTTGCGGCTCTCGCGTGGTGGAACATCGACCGGCGACGCCTGCTGCGTCTTCCTCCCCCGGCAGGGCTTTATCCAACGCCGCATGCAACGTTGTCAATTTTTCCCCGCAAAGGACACGGGCGAGTGTGCCCGGCCGATCCGGCGGGCGATTCCGCAGAAGCTCTTCGATGGCGCGTCGCAGCATCCTTCCTTGACGCCCGTTCAAAACACTTAAATCGTTTGAAATAAGCGGTTTTCTTGCAATCTTCGTGGAGGCCGGCAAGGCTTTGTCGGTGCCGTGCTGCGGCGCATCCGGCCAGTTGCGCAGAAAATGTGAAAGACCCGTTGACAACGTTGTCATGCGTGACCAGACTCCGGCCAAATTCGATGGTCGGCCCATGGCGGCATGACCGGGTCATGACGGGAGGATGGCGTGGTCGAGGCGGCAGTCCAGGCGAAGGCAGAGCGGGCGACGGGACAGACGTTCCTGGCGGCGGACATCGGCGGCACGCACGCGCGCATCGGCCTGGTCAGCGGCTCGCCGGAGCAGGCCGGTCCGGTCAAGGTGCTCAGCTACCAGCGCTACGCCTGCGCGGAGTGGCCCAGCCTCACCGCCGTGCTCAAGCATTTCGTCGACAGCCTCGACGAGGTGCGCGCGATCGATCATTGCGCGGTGGCCAGCGCCGGCTACGTGCTGGACGACGCCATCGTCAACAACAACCTGCCCTGGCCGGTGTCGATCCGCGACATCCGCGACAGCCTGGGCATCGCACGCCTGAAAGTGATCAACGATTTCGAGGCGGTGGCCTACGCCAGCCAGTTCCTCGGCCGTGCCGACACCTTGCCGGTGTTGAACGGCGAGGTGGCGCGCGGCTCGGGTCCGGTGCTGGTGATGGGGCCGGGCACCGGGCTGGGTTCGGCGGTGCTGCTGCCGGGACGGCCGCGTGCCACCGTGCTGGCCACCGAAGCGGGGCAGATCGCGCTGGCTCCGGGCACCGAGCGCGAGATCGAGATCCTGCGCGTGCTGGCGCGCGAGAAGCCTTACGTCTCGTTCCAGGACGCCTTGTCGGGCCCCGGCCTGCTCAACCTGTATCGCGTGCTGAGCGGCCTGCGCGGCGTGCCGGCCACGCTGGCCACGCCCGAGCAGGTGACCGCGCAGGCGCTGGCCCGCACCGACGCGGCCGCGGTGGAGGCGCTGGAGGTGTTCTGCGCGCTGCTCGGCAGCTTCACCGGCGACCTCGCCCTGCTGTACGGCGCCAGCGGTGGCGTCTACCTGGCCGGGGGCATCCTGCCGCAGATCCACGACGCGCTGCTGGCGAGCACCTTCGCCGAGCGCTTCTTCAACAAGGGCGTGATGCGGGCCTTCCTGCAGCAGGTGCCCGTACGACTGATGGAACACGGCCAGCTCGGGGTGATCGGCGCCGCCGGGCTGTATCTGGACAGTCAGGCATCGGAGGGCCGGCGGGCCGGATGACCCAGGCGCTGATCGCGTGAATCGCAACACCAGGCTTTAGATACGGGCGCAAGCCCAGCTCGTCAACGCAGCACGCTGCAAAGCGTCCGCACTTATCGCCTCTGAGGGGAGGACCTCACCATGTCACACCGTAAGACCAACCTTGCAGCAAGCGCGCTGAATCCGAAGACGCTGCTTGCTGCCAGCATTCTCGCCAGCTTCTGTCTGGCCGGCTCGCTGCAGGCGCAGGACGCGAATGGCGCCGGCACGGCGCAGACCGCGCCGGCGAGCCAGACCGATAGCAGCCAGGCGCCGGATGCGAGCAAGGCCAAGCAGCTGGACACGGTCGTCGTCACCGGCATCCGCGCCAGCCTGCAGGAATCGCTGAACACCAAGCGCAACGCCGACACCATCGTCGACGCCATCACCGCCGAGGACATCGGCAAGTTCCCCGCCACCAACGTGGCCGAGGCGCTGGCGCAGATTCCGGGCGTGACGCTGGACCGCAGCATCCCGGCCACTCAGCGCGTCAGCATCAACGGCATCGACCCCAGCCTCAACGTCAACCTGCTCGACGGCCATCCGGTGGCGCAGGCGCTATGGCTGTTCGGCGACCAGCCGAACCGCGGCCTCAACTTCTCGCTGCTGCCGCCGGAAATCGTCAGTTCGCTGGAAGTGATCAAGAGCCCGACCGCCAGCCTGCCCGAAGGCGCCATCGGCGGCTACGTGAACATGCACACGATCAAGCCGCTCGACGTGCCCTCGAACACCCTCAGCGGCTCGTTCGGCGACACCTACAACGACATGGTGAAAAAGCAGCGCCCGAACGGCTCGGTGTTCTACAGCTGGCACAACGACGCCAAGACCTTCGGCGTGGACGTGTCGGCGCAGCACTACGAGGCCTATACCAGCCGCGAAGGCATGGAGAACTACGGTTACACCGACGTCAACTCGGTGAACGCCGCGGCGCTCAAGGCCGGCAACAACGCGATCCAGAACGAACTCAACGCCGGCCAGATCAAGGGCACCGACCTGATTCCGAACCAGGTCAGCGCGGCCAACTTCCAGCAGACCGAGAAGCGCAACAGCGTCAACGTCAATCTGCAATGGAAGCCCAGCGACAGCTTCGAGACCTCGCTCGGCCTGATGTACATGAAGGACAACCTCAACAACGTCAACCAGTCGATGTATCCGTGGGCGACCCATAACGCGGCGGGCATCACCTCGCTGACCGAGGGCCCGAACGGCATCATCACCGGCGGCACCCAGGCCGGCACGGCCTGTGTGAACAACCTCGCCTGCAACAGCACCGCCAATACCTACACCGACAACTACGCGCGTGGCTCGCATGTCACCACCAAGGGTGTCGACTGGCAGGGCATCTACAAGGGCGATGGCTGGCGGCTGTCCAGCCAGCTCGGCGTAAGCGCCTCGCGCAACCCGATGAACTCAGCGGTGAAGGAGATCTTCTACGGCGGCGGCTTCAACTGGAACCTGTCCAAGGGCGCCCAGTTCACCGATCCCAGCGAGGCCAACAACCCGAACTACTGGGCCGACAATGGCTGGGGCGGCAACTACGAGACCATCCTGTACAAGGCGCGCGACGTCTATGGCCAGCTGGATTTCACCAAGGATTTCGACGGCTTCCTCAACAACATCCAGGCCGGCGTGCGCTATACCAGCCACTGGGAAAGCCAGACCGAGAACGCCTACGTCGGCGCGCAGACGCTGACCCTGAATCAGATCGGCTACGGCGGCCTCACCGACCTGGCCGGCGCCTCCAGCCTCGGCCTGTTCAACAGCATGGGCCACCACGTGCAGACGCTGGGCTACGACGCCATCATGAACGCCGTGCTGAGCACGCCCGGCTTCGGCGCCGCGCAGGACGCCAATACCTACTGGGACAACACCTTCGCCGTGCAGCAGCAGAACAGCGCGGCGTACGTGCAGGCCAACTTCGGCAATGACAGCGTGCACGGCAACCTGGGCGTGCGCTTCGTGCACACCAAGAACACCTCGAGCGGCTACAACGTGCCGGGCAACTGCGCGGCCGCCGACTCGTTCGACTGCGTGTTCCCGGCGGGCTACGGTTATGTCACCCAGGCCCAGACCAGCAACCACTGGCTGCCGTCGTTCAACATCGCCTGGAACATCACGCCGGACCTGATCCTGCGTGGCGCGGCCTCGGAGGTGATCGCCTTTGCGCCGTACAACCAGTACGCGCCGTACTTCGAGGCCAACGACACGGTGCTCACGGCGGCGGCCGGCAATCCGAACCTGAAGCCTTACCGCTCGGTCAACGTCGACGGTTCGCTGGAGTGGTACTTCACCGACCAGTCGGTGCTGGCCGCCTCGTTCTTCTACAAGGACGTGCTCAACTACATCGTCAACGCGGCCAACACCGAGACGCGCATCAACGGTTCCTGGGGCATCCCCGGCTATGCGCAGAACACCGGCAATGCGCAGGTGGCGGCCGGCCTGTGTACGGTGGATGGCATCTGCCAGTACAGCGTCACCGCACCGGTGAATGGCGGCCGTGCCAAGGTCAAGGGTCTCGCGCTGACCTATCAGCAGGCCTTTGGCGAGAGCGGCTTCGGCCTGCGCGCCAACTTCACCTATTCCGACGCCTCCACCAAGGCCGGCGGCGCCCTGCCGTACAACTCGAAGGACTCCTACAACGTGGGGCCGTACTTCGAGAAGGGGCCGTACAGCGCCAGCCTGTCCTATAGCTACCGCAGCCACTACCTCGCCGGCGGCTACGTGGCCGGTGCGGCGGCCACCTCGGTAGCCGCCTTCAAGGAGTTCGACGGTTCGTTCGGCTACCAGATCAACAAGAACTTCTCGCTCTCGCTGGACGCGCTGAACCTGCTCAATTCCAAGTACTACGCCTACCTGGGCAGCAAGAACCAGCTGTCCGAAGAGTACGTGACGGGGCGCCAGTACATGGCCACCGTGCACTTCAAGTTCTGAGGCCCTGCTTCGATTCGCTTACCCCAACCCGGACCTGGCACGCTTGCCAGGTCCTTTTTTTTGGGTCCGTTCCGGGCCTGGTTGCGCATCGCGCGGTGGTCGCAGGCGAGCGGCCGCGCGCTAGAGTTCGCAGGCGGCGGCTGCCTTGCGCAAGCCGCCGCTGTCGTGTTGCCGCCGCCGCGGTCTGCCGGGAGATGCCATGCGTTTCGCCAGTTTCGTGTTCGGCCTGCTGCTGTGCAGTGCCGCCATCGCTTCGGCCACCGCCGCCGCGCCGCCGGCGCTGATTCCGCTGCCGGCCCAGCTCGAACGCGGCGAGGGCAGCCTGCGCGTGGACGCCGGCATGCCGGTGGTGGTGGAACCCGGCGATGCCGGCGCGCGCGCCACCGCCGACTATTTCGCCGACCTGGTGCAGCGCACGCGCGGCCTCGCGCTGCCGGTGCGCGAGGCGGCAGCGTCAGGCCCATCGATCCGTCTGCAGCGCGATCCGCACGCGCCGGTGACCCAGGCCGAGGGCTACACGCTGGATATCGACGCGCAGGGCGTGCGCATCCGTGCGCGCGACCAGGCCGGGCTGTTCTACGGCGCAGTCACCTTGTGGCAGCTGCTGACGCCGGACGCGCAGCGCGGCGCGGTGAACCTGCCGGCCCTGCACATCCGCGACTGGCCGCGCTTCGCCTGGCGCGGGCTGATGCTGGACTCCGCGCGGCATTTCCAGTCGGTGGACGAGGTCGAGCAGCTGCTCGAGCAGATGGCCCGGCACAAGCTCAACGTGTTCCACTGGCATCTCACCGACGACCAGGGCTGGCGCATCGAGATCAAGCGCTATCCCGAGCTGACCCGCATCGGCGCCTGGCGCACGCCGCCCGGCGCGGGGCAGGACGGCGAGCCGGCGCGCTACGGCGGCTACTACACGCAGGAGCAGATTCGCCAAGTGGTCGCCTATGCCGCGGCACGCCACATCACCATCGTGCCCGAGCTGGACATGCCCGGCCACGCGCAGGCGGCGATCGCTTCGTACCCGTGGCTCGGAGTCACCGGCAAGACGCCGTCGGTGTCGGTGGACTGGGGCGTGAATCCCTGGCTGTACAACGTGGACGACGCCAGCTTCGACTTCGTCGACCACGTGCTGGACGAGGTGATGGCACTGTTCCCGTCGCCTTACATCCACGTCGGCGGCGACGAGGCGATCAAGGACCAGTGGCAGGCCTCGCCGGCGGTGCAGGCCAAGCTGCATGCGCTGGGCCTGAAGGACGAGGACGCGCTGCAGGGCTGGTTCATCGGTCGCGTCGGCGACTACCTCAAGGCACACGGGCGCCGCCTGATCGGCTGGGACGAGATCCTCGAGGGCCAGGTGCCGGCCGACGCCACGGTGATGTCCTGGCGCGGCACCCAGGGTGCCGTCGAGGCGGCCCGCAAGGGCCACGACGTGGTGCTGTCGCCGTCGCCCGAACTGTATCTGGACGGCCTGCAAAGCGATCGCGCCGACGAGACCAGCGGCCGTCTGCCGGCGCACGACCTGGCCTCGTACTACGCCTTCGAGCCGGTGCCGAAGGGCTTGAGCGCGGACCAGGCCCGGCACGTGCTGGGCGCGCAGGCGAATGCCTGGACCGAGCACATGCCGAGTTATCGGCACGTCGAGCATGCGGTGTTTCCGCGCCTGGCCGCGCTGGCCGAGGCGACCTGGTCGCCGGCCGCGACGCACGATTGGCGCAGCTTCCTGGCGCGCCTGCCGGCGCAGCTCGCGCGCTACCGCACCGCCGGCGTCGACTATGCCGACAGCGCTTTCGCGGTGGACATCCATGTCGATGCCAACACTGCGCTGGCCAGCGGCACCGCCCGAGTCAGTCTGTCCAACCAGGCCGGCTACGGCCAGCTGCACTACACCGTCGACGGCACGCCGCCGGACCTGCATGCGCCGCGCTACCGGCAGCCGTTCGCACTGAAGCTGCCGGCCACCGTGCGGGCCGCCGCTTTCGCCGACGACGGCAGCCCGCTGGCTGCGCCGCGCGAACGCGTGCTCAACGCGGCACAGCTGCGCAGCCGGCTCGGCGGCGAGCTGGTCAACTGTCCCGGCAGCGATTTCCGCCTGCGCGTGCAGCCGTCGCCGGACGCGAGCGCGCTGGCGACGGCCTACGACATCAACGTGTTCGACACCTGCCAGCGCTACCTGCAGGCAAGCCTTGACCAGGTGACGTCCGTGCACGTCGAGGCGGTGCGGCTGCCGCGCAACTACGCGCTGGCGCACGACGCCAAGCTGGTGGTGTCGCGCCCCGCGGCTACCCCATTCGGCGAGCTGGTGGTGCACCGCGACCGCTGCGACGGCCCGGTGCTGGCCAGCCTACCCCTGCCGGACCCGGCGCGCAGCCCGGCCCGGTTCGACCTGGACGGCCCGCTCGCGGCGCAGCATGGCGTGCACGACCTGTGCCTGATCTACACCGCGCCGATCGACGGGCCGCTCTACGCGATCGGCCGCATCGCGCTGCGGCCGCAGGGCGCGACGCCTTAGACGGGGCAGCGCCACCCCTGCCTCAATGCATGAGGCGGCGCGGGATTTTTCGTAGTAGGGTGCCACCGGCGCGGGTCGCTCGCGCCGGGCAGCCGTGGGCGCACCATGCCGGTGACACGCGGCTGTCATGGATACTGGAGAGTATGGAAGGCTAGGCTCACGCCGCCGTTCCATCGCGATATCAAGCCAAGCAGGGGCAGGGGAACTACATGTCGAATCCGATCGTTGACCGGGCGCTGCGCATGCCGCGGCGCCATCGTCTTGCTTTGTGTCTCGCGGCGGCCTTGCTGCCGGCGGCGCCGTCGCTGCTGGCGCAGACGTCCGCGCCCAGCGCACCGGCCGCGCCGGCCGCCGCTTCCACCGCGCCTGCGCCGGCCAGCGCAGTCGACCTCAATCGCATCGTGGTGACGGCGCAGAAGCGCGAGCAGCAGGAAGTGGACGTGCCGATCTCGATCTCGGCGTTCTCGGGCAATTTCCTGCATACCCTGGGCATCACCCGCGAGGAAGACCTGGCGCGCTACGTGCCCGGCCTGCAGATGACCGTGCAGAGCCCGAACAACCCCGGCTATGCGATCCGCGGCATCACCACCGACGACGGCTCCTCCAACGCCGCCTCGCGCGTGTCGATCTACCAGGACGGCGTGGACATCAGCCGCTCGCGCGGTTCTTCGGTGGCGCTGTTCGACATGGACCGCGTCGAAGTGCTGCGCGGCCCGCAGAGCACCCTGTTCGGGCGCGGCGCGGAAAGCGGCGCGATCTCGCTGATCCAGAACAAGGCCAACGACACCACCTCGGGCGGCTTCACCACCGAGTTCGGCAACTACGGCTATCACCAGTTCCAGGGCTACTTCAACACGCCGCTGTCCGACGACGTGGATGCGCGCGTGGCGGTGTACGACAGCCAGCACGACGGCTACATCAAGAATCTTTCCGGCGGCGACCTCGACGGCGAGGACACCAAGGCGATCCGCGCCAGCGTGCACATCAAGACCGGCTCGCAGAGCAGCATCGACCTGATCGCCAACTACCAGCGCGACAGCCCGCCCGGCGACGACTTCCGCAGCAAGAACGTACCCAACCTCAACGGCTCCACCGACGTGTTCGGAGACGCCTCGCTCAACAACACCAACGCGTTCGGCCAGCTCGGCATCCGCCGCAAGGTGTACGGCCTCACTGCGCTGGGCAATTTCCAGCTGAGCGACAGCTGGTCGCTGTCCACCATCACCGGCCTGCGCAAGTTCAACTCGCTGGAGAACTTCGACGCGGACGGCTCGCAGGTGAACCTGCTGAATTTCGAAGAGCACTCCAAGAGCCACCAGGCCAGCCAGGAAGTCCGCTTCAACTTCGACAACGGCGGCAAGTTCACTGGCTTCTTCGGCGCCGACTACTTCTACGAGAACGGCGACCAGGCGGTGCCCTTCGCCACCGACGAGCGCAGCATGCTGGTGCAGCTGATCAAGCTGGCGCCCACGCTGTCGCCTTCGGCCGCGCCGATCATCAAGGCGCTGTTCGGCCCCAACCCGCCGCCGCTGCTGAACGGCAACAACCTGCCCAACCAGCCCTATACCTCGATTCCGCTGCTCGGCTACAAGCTCAACCCGGACGAGCAGGAAGGCTACGAGAACTACGGCCGCACGCGCTCGTACGAGCTGTTCGCCGACGGCACCTACCGCTTCAACGACCAGTTCGACATCACTGGCGGCCTGCGCGTGTCGCACGAATCGCTGTGGGGTGGCTACCAGGTGTTCAACGCCACCGGCGCGCACGCCAGCGGCATCGGCCCGGCGCTGAGCCTGCTCGGCATCGGCCTGAACGGCATCACCGAACAGAACATCCTGTTCCGTCCCACCAACGGCATGCTGACCCAGCAGACCAGCGACAACGCCGTGGTCGGCCGCCTGATCGGCACCTGGCACATCAACGAGGACAACAACGCCTACGTGAGCGTGTCGCGCGGCCGGCGGCCCAGCGTGATGGCCTTCAACCTCAATGCCGCCGGCAACGGCTATGACTCCAGCGTGCTGCCGTCGGAGACGATCTGGAGCTACGAGGCCGGCCTGAAGGGCAGCTCCTTCGGCGGCCGCTTCGCCTACGACGTGTCGGCGTACTACTACGACTACCGCAACTTCCAGAGCGACGCCTACGAAGGCGGCCGCCTGGTCACCATCGATGCCGGCCGCGCCAAGGTGCCGGGGCTCGAGGTCTCGCTGCAGGAAGCCTTCACCGACAACCTCAGCGGGTTCTTCAACTACAGCTACGAGCACGCGCGCTTCGCCGGTAAGGACCAGGCGGGCGAGAACTTCGCCGGCAACCACCTGCGCCTGGCGCCGGACAACAGCGCGGCGATCGGCCTGCTGTGGAACGTGCCGCTGGACGACCAGCGCGTGTTCTACGTGCGGCCCAGCTACACCTGGCGCTCCAAGACGTATTTCGAGGACAACAACCCGAACTACGTGCAGGGCGCCTACGGCCTGTTCAACCTGCGCACCGGCGTCACCTTCGACCGCGGCCGCTGGGACGTGGCGCTGTGGGGGGCGAACCTGGCCAACAAGAAATACCTGATCGATGCGGGCAACACCGGCGAGAACTTCGACCTGCCGACCTACATCCCGGGTTCGCCGCGCACCTTCGGGGTGAGCATCTCCGGCAAGTTCTGAGGCGTTCCGATGCGTCGTCGTCTGCTCATACCGCTGGTGCTGGTCGCCGGCCTGGCGGTCATCGCGCTCAGCGGGCCGCGGGTGAATCCGCACCCGCTGCATTGGCCGCCGGCGCTGGCGACCCTGCCGTCCGCGCCGGCTGAACTGCAGGCCTGGGTGGACGCACGCGAGCGGGCGGCCGGCACGCTGCGTCCGGACAACCAGGCGCGCATCGTGTGGGCCGATCCTGCCCATCCGGCGCGCACCGCCTGCGCCATCGTCTACCTGCACGGCTTCGGCGCCAGCCAGGGCGAAGGCGCGCCGGTGCATCAGCGGCTGGCGCAGGCGTTCGGCTGCAATCTGTATCTGGCGCGCCTGCCGGGCCATGGCCTGGTCGCCGCCGACGCGATGCGCGGGCTCGACGCGCAGCAGCTGCTCGATGCCGCGGCCCAGGCGGTGGCGATCGGCCATGCGCTGGGCGACAAGGTGATCCTGATCGGCACCTCGATGGGCGGCGGCCTGGCGCTGGACGTGGCCGCGCACGAGCCGAAGGCGATCGACGCGCTGCTGCTGTGGTCGCCGCTGGTGCGCGAAAGCAAGAACGCGCTGGCGCCGCTGACCTGGCCGTGGGGCCTGACTTGGCTGCGCTACACGCGCAACGGCGGCAGCGACATCGTGCACGGCAAGAGCGATTCGCCGTACTGGGGCGCGGACGTGCAATTGGACGGCTATCGCAGCCTGGCCGAGCTGACCCGCGGCGAGCTGCTGCCCGAGCAGTTCGCCCGCGTCACCACGCCGCTGTTCCTCGGCTACTACTACCACGACGAGCAGCATCAAGACCCGACCGTCTCGGTGGCCTCGATGCTCGACATGTACACCGAACTGGGCACGCCGCCGGCGCTGAAGCGCAAGCAGGATTTTCCGGATGCCGGCGCGCACGTGATCGCCTCGCCGCTGCGTTCCAAGGCCAGCGACGCGGTGTACCAGGCCTCGCGCGATTTCCTGCAGCAGGTGATCGGCCTCACGCCGGCACCGGCACCGGCGCCAGCCGCACCCTGAGCGGGCTGCCGCCGCGGCGGCATTGCGGCTTGGACGTCTAGACCGCTTTTCGAAAGACCGGCCGACGGCAAGTCACCGAGTCGTAACTTTTGCGCCGCATCATGCGGCCGTCACACAGATTCGTGCGATTCCATGCGGGATAAGGCGGCGCTGCGCCGCCCGCCCTGCGCGCTGGTCCCCACCGCGCGCCGGTGTGTTCCCGTTGCCCCCATCGCACGAACTGTGGCCATCCACCGTAGCGATCCGCCGCCGTCCGCGATGCCGTCGCGAGCGAACGGCCGCGGCCGGCTGCGCGTGGACATGCGTATTTGCCGCGTCATCTTTCGAGGAAGGGCCATGATGTTCGATCAAAGCAGTGCGTTGCGTTCGTCGGCGAAATCCGCCGGGATCGGTGCCGAAGCGGCGGGTCGCCGGGCGACGGCGCGCATGCCGCGGCTGCGCGCGAAGCTGCTGGCCGCCAGCGTACTGGCGGTGCTCAGCGCGCTGGCGCACGCCGGCACCGACGCCGCGCCGAACGCGGACGTCAACGCCAATGCCAATGCCGCGGCAGGCGCACCGAACGCGACCGCCGGCAGCAGCCCGGCCAGCGACAGCAAGGACAATCCCAAGCAGCTCGACGTGATCAGCGTCTCGGCCAAGAACAGCTCGCGCTCGGCGGTGTCGCTGAGCGGCTCGGAAATCCAGAAGATCCTGCCCGGCACCAGCCCGCTGCAGGCGATCCAGACCCTGCCCGGCGTGCTCTACCGCACCGCCGATCCGTGGGGCAACAACGAGCAGAACGCCTCGCTGTTCGTGCACGGCTTCAACGGCCAGCAGCTGGGCTACACCATGGACGGCGTGCCGCTGGGCGACCAGCAGTACGGCAACTACAACGGCCTGACTCCGCAGCGTGCGATCATCAGCGAAGACGTCAGCAGCGTCACCCTGTTCTCCGGCGCCGGCGATCTCGCCACCGCCTCCACCTCCAACCTGGGCGGCAGCGTCGCCACCTTCTCCAGCGATCCGGCCGCACAGATCGGCGGGCGCTTCGCGCAGACCATCGGCAGCTACGGCACCACGCGCACCTATGCGCGCTTCGACACCGGCCGTTTCGGCGGCGACAACTCGGCCTACATCTCGGTGATGCACCAGGACCAGCGCGCCTGGGACTTCAACGGCCATCAGGGCGGCACCCAGCTCGACGGCAAGTTCGTGCACCACGACGACCACGGCACCTTCACCTTCTACGCCGACTACTCGGACAAGACCGAGCCGAACGAAGACGCCATCTACCACGGCACCGCGGCGGGCCAGGGCCAGATGCCCTACACGCGCGCCTTCATGTATCCGAATTTCCAGGAAGCGCTGAGCTACCTCGGCGCCAATGGCGCGCCGCCGGCCGCGGACGGCAACAACTACCGCAACTACTACAGCGACGCGCAGCGCACCGATTACCTCACCTATGCCAAGTACGAGTGGAACATCAGCGACCAGGTGACCTGGACCAACCAGGTGTACTTCCACCATGACGACGGCGCCGGCGTGGTGGCCGGGCCGATCCAGGTGGCCGGCCTGCCCGCGCTGTTCGCGGTGTATTTCCCGAACCAGAACCTGAAGCAGGTGTTCGGCGGCTCGGGCTACGCGATCCGCACCACCGAGTACGACATCAACCGCCGCGGCTGGCTGTCCTCGCTGAATTGGAACACCGACACCAACGAATTCAGCGCCGGCGTGTGGTGGGAGCACAACCGGCTGTCGCAGGATCGCCGCTGGTATCCGCTGAACGTGAACGACCCGGGCGCCTCCACGCCGTACTCGCGGCCGAGCAATCCGCTGATCACCCAGTACGAGGACGACGCGCGCAGCGACGTGATCCAGCCCTACGTCTCCGACCTGTGGCATGTCACCCCGGACATCACATTGCAGGCCGGCTTCAAGTCCAGCTTCCAGTATGCGGACGGCTGGTACCCGGTCGAGCCGCTGCCGAATTCCACGGTGGGCGTGACCCAGTATCCCAACGGCAGCATCAACAGCCACAAGGCCTTCCTGCCGCAGCTCGGCGCGACCTGGGACATCAGCGCGCACGACGAACTGTTCTTCAACGCGCAGGAAAACATGCGCCAGTTCGCCACCGCCAACAATCTGTCGCCGTGGAGCATGGGCAGCCAGCAGGCCTTCAATATCTTCAAGCAGACCGTGCGGCCGGAAACGGCGTGGGTGTACGAGCTGGGCCTGCGCTCGCAGCACGACTTCGACGCCGGCCCGTTCACCGGGCTGGACAGCCAGGTCAGCGTCTACCACGTGAACTTCTCCAACCGCCTGCTGCAGATCAGCCCGACCCCGGTGATCTCCTCGATCGTCGGCGGCGCGACCATCATCCAGAACGTGGGCGACGTCACCACCAACGGTGTCGACCTTGCCGCGACCCTGCACATGGGCGAGCACTTCAGCGTCTACGACGCGCTGTCGTACAACAACTCCAAGTACGACGACAATTACCTCAACGGCACCACGGTGGTGCCCACCTCGGGCAAGAAGGTGCCGGGCAGCCCGGAGTGGATGAACAAGTTCATCATCAGCGCGAACTACGGACGCTTCTCCGGTCAGCTGATCGGCGACACCGTGGGCAAGGTCTACGCCACCTACACCAACGACCTGTCGATGGCGGGCTACTTCCTGATGAGCGCCCAGCTCAGCTACGCGCTGCCGCTGGACGAGGTGTTCCACGACGCTAAGCTCAGCCTCAACGTGACCAACCTGGCCGATCGCAAGGGCAATTACCAGGTGGTGGTGGGCGCCGCCTCGGGCACCTACAACAGTTACCCGATTCCGCCGCGGCAGTGGTTCCTCACCTTCTCGACCAAGTTCTGAGCAGGCTCGCGCAGACGAGGCCGGCGTCGCCCATCGATCGGGCGGCGCAGGCTTCGCCGCTGTGCGCTCCCGGGCTGGGCGGGAAAGACCGGCGTCGTCGGATCGTGCAGCGCAGAGCCTGAGCGCCGCCCGTTGTCGCGCCACGGCAGTAGCCTCAATAATCGCCACTCGGGCGGCGTCGGCGGCATGAGCCGGCAGGCGCGTCCGGCCCCTCTTCAAGCACACGGAGGCAAGCCATGCGGCACGTCGCCCTGATCGTCGCAGCCGCATTGGCCACCCAAGCCATGACGGTCCACGCAGCGGAAAAACCCCTGGCAGCCAAGGTGCTGGTGATCGGCCATCGCGGCGCCAGCGCGCTGCGTCCCGAGCACACCCTGGCTTCGTACGGCAAGGCCATCGCCGACGGCGCCGACTTCGTCGAGCCCGACCTGGTGATGACCAAGGACGGCGTGATGGTGGCGCGCCACGAGAACGAGATCGGCGGCACCACCGACGTGGCCAGCCACCCCGAGTTCGCCGCGCGCAAGACCACCAAGACGGTGGACGGCCACGCCATCACCGGCTGGTTCACCGAAGACTTCACCCTGGCTGAGCTGAAGACGCTGCGCGCGCGCGAGCGTCTGCCGCAGCTGCGCAGCACCCAGTACGACGGCGAGTTCCAGATTCCCACGCTGGACGAGATCATCGATTTCGTCGGCGCCGAGTCCGCGGTGGTCGGCCGGCCGATCGGCATCATTCCCGAGATCAAGCACGGCACCTACTTCCAGAAGCTGGGCCTGCCGCTGGAAGACAAGCTGCTGGCCACCCTGGCCGCGCACAGTTACACGCGCCGCGCGCCGGTGGAGATCCAGTCCTTCGAGATCGCCAACCTGAAATATCTGCGCGGCAAGCTGGGTGGCGCGCAGGCCCGCCGCGAACATCCGAACATCCGCCTGCTGCAGCTGATCGACGATCCAAAGGAACAGCCCTACGACGTGGTCGCCGCCGGCGGCAAGCTCGACTACGCCGAGATGATGACGCCGGCCGGGCTGCGCCAGATCGCCACCTACGCCGACGCGATCGGCCCGTCCACGCGCGAGATCATCCCGCTGGCGGCGGACGGCACCTTGGGTAAACCCAGTGCTCTGGTGCACGACGCGCATGCCGCGGGGCTGGAGCTGCATCCCTACACCTTCCGTCCGGAGAACTTCTTCCTGGCCAAGAATTTCTGGCAGGGCAGCGACCCCAAGACTTTCAACGCCGCCGGTTCGGTGGCCGAGATCCGCGCCTACCTCGATGCTGGCATCGACGCCTTCTTCACCGACGATCCGGCGCTCGGCCGCGAGGCGTTGGACAAGCGCTGAGGCATCGGCGAAGCAGGCCGCCCGATGTTTGCGATCAAGGCCGCGATCAGCGATGCGCACGCGCAGTCGTTCGACTTCGTCGCAGCCAAGACCATGTACGGCGGCAAGCACGTCGCCGAGGGCGACACGGTGTTCGTCTTCGCCAGCGAGAATGCGGGCGGCCTGGGCCTGATCGCGCGCGGCGTGGTCACAGCCGCCGCCGCGGTGGCGAAGACGCCCGGCCTGGCCCGGCAGACACCACGAGTGAGCCTGAGCGTGCGGCGCACCGCGCTGGCCAGGCGGCCGCTGGGACGCAGCCAACTCAAATCCTTCAAGCACTGGGACGACGGCCAGCCCGAGACCGAGCTGAACTTCAAGTTTTATCGCCAGGCGACCGACAAGCTGGTCGGCCTGTCGGACAAGACGGCGGCGTTTCTGGAGGGGTTCTTCTGATGCCGTTGCCGTGCATACGTGCCTGCGCATGTTCGGCATGAGTGCGCCGTTCGTCGTGCAGGGATCGCTGCGCGTGGTCGTGAATGCACGGCATGTTCTTGAATCCGTTGCGCCCTCGATAAACCGTCGACTGATGCCATGCCGCGACAGGGCTGACGCTCCGCGTCATGCTGCGACGACCGTGCCGTCATCAGCTTGCAGCACGCGCGCCCGAATCTGCGCGCCGCCCACCTGGAAATCCCGCATGCGCCATCCACTGTGTAACCTGCTGCTCGGCCTTTCGCTGCTGTTCGCCGCGGGCGAGCTCTGCGCGCGGCCGCTGCTGCTGATCTCGATCGACGGCCTGCGTCCTGCCGACGTGATCCAGGCGCAGCAGCGTGGACTGAACCTGCCCAACCTGCAGGCCTTCCTCAGCCGCGGCAGCTATGCCAGCGATGTGCGCGGCGTGCTGCCCACGCTCACCTATCCCAGCCACACCACCTTGATGACCGGGGTGTCGCCGGCGCTGCACGGCATCGCCAGCAATTTCACCTTCGATCCCACCAACACCAACCAGCAGGGCTGGTACTGGTACGCCAGCGACATCCGCGTGCCCACGCTGTGGGACGCTGCGCATGCGGCCAAGCGCAGCACGGCCAACGTGCACTGGCCGGTCAGCGTGGGCGCGCACATCGACGACAACCTGCCGCAGATCTGGCGCACCGGTTCGCCGGACGACCGCAAGCTGCTCGCCGCGCTGGCCACGCCGGGCCTGCTGCCGTCGCTGGAAAAAGAGCTCGGCCCCTATGCCGACGGCATCGCCGAAGACCTGCCCGGCGACGTCAACCGCACGCGCTTCGCAGTGAAGCTGCTGGAGACGCACAAGCCTTATTTCATGACGGTCTACCTCACCGCACTGGATACCGAGCAGCATGCCAGCGGACCGGACACGCCGCCGGCGCGCAAGACCTTGGAAGGCATCGACGCGCTGATCGGTCAGCTGGTGGCGGTGGCCCAGCAGGTGCACCCGGACGGCGTGGTGGCGGTGGTCTCCGACCATGGTTTCGCACCAGTGCAGCAGGACGTGAATCTGTATCGGCCGTTCATCGAGGCCGGCCTGATCACCCTGCAGAACGGCAAGGTCACCGACTGGAAGGCGGTGCCGTGGAACGACGGCGGCAGCGCGGCGATCGTGCTGCGCGATCCCGCCGATGCGGCGGTCAAGGCCAAGGTGGCCGAACTGCTGCAGCAGCTGCAGGCCGATCCGCGCTACGCCATCGCGCAGGTGCTCGATCACGATCAGCTGGTGGCGCGCGGCGGCACGCCGCAGGCCAGCTGGTTTGTGCTGTTCAAGCTGGGCAGCGAGATGGCCGGCTCGCCTGAGGTGGACGTGGATTCGCCCAGCCGGCTGCGCGGCATGCATGGCTACGACGCCACCTTGCCGGAGATGCGCTCGACCTTCCTGATCGCGGGCAAGGACGTGCCGGCTGGCCGCAATCTCGGTTCGATCGACATGCGCGACATCGCGCCGACGCTGGCCGCGCTGATGGACGTGAAGTTGCCGCAAGCGCAAGGACACGCGCTGCTCGGCAAGCCCGCTTCGCCGTGAGCGCGAGGGTCGCGACATGAGGGCCGCGGCATGAGGTCGTGACAGACAGCTGTCACGTTCATGTCGCGACAGCCGTTTTTAGCGCTCAATCTGCAACGCGGATGTAAAGCCGCTTTCACACGGCGCACGCAAGCTTCGCGCCGGCGACTGCAGGATGCGGTTTCGAGCCCCCAACCCTCACCTCATGTCGTGGCCGGCCCGTTCGCCGACCGCGCGAAGGATGCTTACGCATGTCTGCTCAGAAGTTCACCGCGCGCCGCACCGGCCTGGCGCTCGCCCTGTTCGCCGCGCTGCACGGCAGCGCCGCGCTGGCCGCCGACAACGACGCGCCGGCGCCGGCGCCGATGCCCGCCGCGCCGGCTGCCGCGGATGCCGGCGACGCCAAGACCATGGAGGCGATCTCGGTGGTCGCGCCGGGCCAGACCCGGCAGATCCAGAGCGTCACGGTGCAGGACATCAAGGCCGCCGCGCCGGGCACCAGCCCGCTGAAGGTGCTGAACGAACTGCCGGGCGTGAACTTCCAGTCCTCCGATCCGTGGGGCGCCTACGAGTGGTCCACCCAGATCACCCTGCACGGCTTCGACCAGAGCCGCCTCGGCTTCACCCTGGACGGCATTCCGCTCGGTAACATGGGTTATGCGGTGACCGACGGCCTGCAGGTGACCCGCGCGATCAGCTCCGACAACCTCTCGCGCGTGGACCTGGCGCAGGGCGCCGGCGCACTGGGCACGCCGTCCAACACCAACCTGGGCGGCACCGTGCAGTTCTATTCGGCCGACCCGGACAGCAAGCCCGGTGCGCGCATCAACCAGGTGATCGGCTCGGACGACACCCACCGCACCTTCGTGCGCCTGGACAGCGGCGACTACCACGGCTTCTCGATGTACCTGTCGTATGACCACGCCAACACCGACAAGTGGAAGGGCTTCGGCTCGCAGCTTTCCGACCAGCTCAACCTGAAGGCGGTCTACCAGTGGGGCGACGGCAATCGCATCAGCCTGTTCGCCGACAGCTCCCGCCGCAAGGAATACGACTACCAGGATCTCTCGCTGACCAGCCAGCGCGTGCTCGGCTGGGACTACGACTACTGGCAGCCGGACTGGGCGCAGGCCATCCAGACGGCCAATGCGATCCAGGGCAAGGGCGCGTATCCGTCTTCGCTCAACGGCCTGCCCGCCGGCTACGACAAGGGCGACGTGAACTACTACGCCGGCGGCGGCATCCGTCGCGACAACCTGGCCGGGCTCAACGGCAGCTTCAACCTGGCCGAGGGCCTGACCCTGAATCTGGGCGGCTACTATCACGGCAACCGCGGCGAAGGTCAGTGGGTGACCCCGTATCAGCCGTCGCCGGCCTCCGGCCTGCCGGTGTCGATGCGCACCACCGACTACGGCCTGGACCGCTACGGCCTCACCGGCTCGCTGCTGTACACCGTCGGCAACAACGACATCGAAGTGGGCGTGTGGGGCGAGAACGCCAAGAACAACATCGAGCGCAACTACTTCAACCTCTACGGCGCCTACACCGGCCTGTGGAACTTCTACAACGACCAGACGCCGTTCCTGCGCGGCTTCCTGCAGCACTACACCTACGACACGCGCATGGCCTACGCCGAGGACACCATGCACTTCCTCGACGACCGCCTCACCGTGAACTTCGGCGCCAAGACCCTGCGCTCCACCTCCGACTCGCAGTCGCTGGTGGCGACCGGCGCGTTCGCGCAGGGCAGCATCAAGGCCAGCAAGGGCTTCCTGCCGCAGGCCGGCATCGACTACAAGATCGACAGCTACCAGGACGTGTACGCGTCCTACAGCAAGAACATCAACTCCTACGGCATCCTGCCGTTCGCCACCTCGCAGGCCGCGTTCAACGCGACGAAGGGCAACCTGAAGCCGGAAGGCTCGCAGACCTTCGAGCTGGGCTACCGCGTGCGCGGCAGCAGCTTCGAGGCGTCGGCCGATCTGTACTACACCCGCTTCAGCAACCGCCTGCTGCAGACCACGCCGTGCTCGGTGGTACAGACCTGCGCCAGCATCCTGGACAACGTCGGCAGCGTGAAGAGCACCGGCGCCGACCTGGCGCTGATCTGGAAGCCGATCGACCACCTGCGCTGGCTGAACTCGCTGTCCTACGACAACTCCAAGTACCAGGACGACTACCTGGACAGCAGCTTCAAGCCGACCGGCGTGGTGCCGACCAAGGGCAAGTACGTGGTCGGCATCCCGAACTGGATGTACACCTCCAGCGTGAGCTACTCGATCGGCGGCTGGAGCTTCAACCTGGACGGCAAGTACACCGGGCGCCGCTACATCACCTACATCAACGATTCGCAGGTGCCCTCGTACTGGCTGTTCAACGCCGGGGTGAACTACGACATCGGCGCCTACGGCGGCCTGGAAGACATCAGCCTGGGCTTCAACGTCACCAACCTGGCCAACAAGCGCTACTTCGCCAGCACCGGCACCAACGGCTACGTCGCCTCCGACCCGCTGGGCTACAACCAGACCCTGCAGGCCGGCGCGCCGCGGCAGTACTTCTTCAACGTCAACGTGAAGCTCTGACGCGAAGCATCGGTAAGAAGCGAAGAGGCCCGCCTGGCGGGCCTCTTTTTTTTACATCGCCGACGCCCGCGATGCTCAGTGAAGTATCGCGGGGCAGGTTCGGGCGGCGTTACGCAGCTTTTGGACGATGGGCGAGTGCTGCGTGTAGTCGGGGTCCCTCGCATGGGCTTCGAAGTCCGCGCGCTCCAGTGGGCTCAGCGTCGAATAGAAGGCGGCGGTGATGCATTGGCAGGATGCCAAGGCTTGGTCGAAGTTCCTGCCGCCCTTGTTGGCGCGGTTCTTCATGCAGCCCCCTTCGAAATGGGTCCGTTTCCACTGGTCGATCATGTGGTCGTCTCGAGCGTAGACCGCATGCAGGAAGGCATAGGCCTTGGGGGTATAGACCTTTGGATCCATTTTCCCTGCAACGAGATTGTTGGCGAATGCCATGCAGCGGTCGATGCTGGAGGTGAACGCGTTTACTTCGAGATCGTTCGTCACCCGGGGCTTCGCTTCGAGCGCCGATATCTTCGTGCCTAGGACACTGCGTGAAGCCAGCAGCACATCGCCGTTTTGCTCATGCCAGAGATAGTTTGCCATCTGGAATGCGAACGTGCCTTCAGGATGCTTTTCGCGGCAACGATCCATGAGCATCGTGTAGCCACGGGATTGCTCGAAGACCATGCCGGCCGCCACATCGAGGTTGTCGGCATCCAAGGGCGCTTGGTCTGCCGCCGAGGCATCCCCGAACCATCCTACGGCGACTACCAGCAGACCGAGCGCGATGACTGCCTTGAAATGTTTCATCAGCTATTCCCTTAGTTGCGCAAGAACACCCGGTGAATCGATCGGACGCATGGCGGCCGCGCTTCCGGTAATTACCGCAGCAAAATCATGTGGCGGGGTTCATCAAAGCGTCGACCTGCCAAGCCCTGAATCGGCAGCGATACATGCATGTCGAGCTGCCTCAAGCCCAGCCAAGCATGCCACAGCGATAGGCGCCGCACGCGATGAGGTTCTGCGCCTCGGCAGAGCCGAGCGCCGTTCGATCTACCTACTGATAGCCCTTCGCCTGCGCGCGATATTGCCGCGGCGTCTGGCCGTAGTGCTGGCGGAAGCTTGCGCTCAGGTGGCTGTGGCTGGAGAAGCCGGCGAGCAGGGCGATCGCGGTGATGTCCTGGCGCGTGCTGGTGAGCAGCGAGCGGGCCAGCGCCAGCCGCTGCGCGATGACGTACTGCATCGGCGTGGCGTCGAAGCTGCGGCGGAAGGCGGCGATGAAATGATGCTCGCCGAGCTGAGCCACCTGGGCCAGCTCGCGCAGGCTCAGGCGCTGGTCCAGGTGCGCCTGGATATAGTCCTCGAGTCGCCGTTGCTGCACGGGGCTCAGCGCAGGGACTCGCTCGGCGCGCGCCGGCGCGGCGTGCTGGTGCTCATGCAGCAGATGCAGGGTCAGGGTCGCCGCCAGCGAGTCGCGCAGCAGGCAGGACAACTCGTCCTGACGTGCCGACAGCTGCGCCAGGCGCTGCACCAGGCCGTGCAGCAGCGGATCGCGGTGATGCATGCGCGGCCGCAGGCCGGCATCGTCGCCGGCGAGGCCGGCCAGCACGGCGGCATCGAGTTTCAGCTCGGCATAGGCGATGGCCGCCGCGGCTACCTGGCCGCGGTAGCGCGTGCGCGCCGGAATCAGCCAGATATCGCCGGGCCGCACCGGGCCGCGGTAGCTGCCGGCGCCGTCGATGCGCGTGTGCAGCTGCCGCATGCGGCCGTGCAGGTGCACGATCAGGGTATGGCAGTCCTGCTCGATCTCCCAGCGCGAGGGTTCCGGCATATCTTCGCAGGCGACGCGAAAGGCGCCCTGCCGCAGGTTCACCGAGAACGGCGCGTAGGCGCCGCGTGCATGCTCGCCGACGCGAGGGATGGCTGCGGAATTTGATAGTGGCTCGGACATTTTGAAAGCGCCGCCGGGCTTGATGGAGCCAGGATGACGCCCTGGCCGTGGCCCCCACCTGTCGCACCCGGCATCCGGGCCGGCCGCCACACGATACACCGCTTGCGCCAGCCGGCCCATGCGGCGCGCCGGATGCATCCCTGCCGCGAGGAGCCCTGCCATGACCCGGATCAGCCTGCCGCCACCCCTGGATGCCTTCGTGCGCAGCGTCAACGGCGGCGACACCGAGGCCTTCCTGGATTTCTTCCTGGCCGACGGCGTGGTCAACGACTGGGGCCGCGAGTTCGTCGGCCAGGCCGCCATCCGCGGCTGGAGCGACCGGGAATTCATCGGTGCGAAGGGACGGCTGCAGGTCACCCGGGTGAGCCGGGCCGCCGACGAGGTCACCGTCGACGCCGGCTGGACCAGCCACTACTACAGCGGCGACAGCCGCTTCGTGTTCGTGCTGCAGGGGCAGAAGATCCGCGTCATGCGCATCGTCGAAGCCTGAGCGGGCAGGGCGCACATCGAACCATCACCGAGAACCCTCACCAAAGGAGCCATGGCATGAGCGAGCATTCCCTCAACAACAAAGTCGTCGTGATCGGCGGCGGCGCCAAGAACCTGGGCGGACTGATCGCCCGCAGCCTCGCCGAGGACGGCGCGGCGGCGATCGTCGTGCACTACAACAGCGACGCCACCAAGGCCGCGGCGGACGCCACCGTGGCCGCCGTGCAGCAAGCCGGAGCCAAGGCCGTGGCTATCCAGGGCGACCTCAGCAAGCCGGCCAACGTGGCCAGGCTGTTCGACGAGGCGATCAAGCAGTTCGGCAAGGTGGACATCGCGATCAACACCACCGGCATGGTGATCAAGAAGCCGATCGTCGAGGTCACCGAGGAGGACTACGACAAGATCTTCGCGGTGAATTCGAAGGCGGCGTTCTTCTTCATCCAGGAGGCCGGCAAGAAGCTCGCCGACAAAGGCAGCATCGTCACCATCGTGACTTCGCTGCTGGCCGCCTACACGCCGTTCTATGCGATCTATCCCGGCAGCAAGGCGCCGATCGAGCACTACACCCGCGCCGCCTCGAAGGAATTCGGCGAGCGTGGCATCTCGGTGAATGCGATCGGCCCGGGCCCGATGGACACGCCGTTCTTCTATCCGGCCGAGTCGAAGGAGTCGGCGGCCTACCACGCCACCGCGGCGGCGCTGAGCAAGTCCACCAAGAGCGGCCTGACCGAGATCCAGGATATCGCGCCGATCGTGAAGTTCCTGGTCACCGACGGCTGGTGGATCACCGGCCAGACCCTCTTCGCCAACGGCGGCTACACCACGCGCTGAGCCGGCGCTCGCCCTGGTCCGCGCGTGCGGGCAGGGCGTTCGATCCATGGCGAGATCGCCATACATCCGTTGCAGCTCGTGCTCGAGCGGCAGAGAGACTATTTCTACAACGACGCCGGCAAGCCTTCGACCTACGGGCACGAACCACCGCAGCGCATGTGCCGACGGCTCGGCGAAACACCGAATACCAGCCCTCGCGCGTCACGCGCGGGGGCTGGCATGCGTTGCGGCTACTGTCGTTCCGGTGCGGCCATATCGAAATAAGTCCAGTGCTGGCCGTCGCTTTCCAGCTGCTTGAGATGCAGGGCGAAGTCGTATTGCTTGGCCGCCAGCGGGCTGCCGTCGACGCGCTGCATGCTCAGGCCGGTGGCCGGCTGCGCGGGGCGGCGCAGACTGCTGCTGACGTGGTAGCTGTCTGCCGCTCGGCCCAGGCTGCCGCTCAGTGCTTCGCGCAGCACGCGACCCTGCGCGCTAGGCAGCGGCAGGCCGAGCAGGGCGGCGATGGTGGGCGCGAGGTCGACGTTGCCGCTGGGCAGCGCGTCGCGGAAGCCGCCGCGAAAATCCGGGCCGGCGGCGAGCAAGGTGTTGTGCACGTCGATCGGGCTGAAGCTGCCGTGCTCGCCGCGCTCGTTCGACTGGCTGGCGTATTCGGTGCCGGGGAAGCCCTGCACCGTGGCCTGCGCGTCCCAGGCGTAGCTGATGATGATGTCGGGACCGCGCGCGGCGTTTTCCAGGTGCACGTCTTCCGCCGGCAGGGTGCCCGGCACGGCGCCGTAGCGCTTGGCCACGAACACCGCGCCGACGAATTCGCGCGACTGCAGGAAGCGCACCGCGCGCTTCACCACCGCGGCATCGTGCTCGGGCTGGTAGAGGTATTCGGTGCCGCCGTTGGAAGCGATCACCAGGGCGCCCTTGGGCAGTTCGTCGGGCAGCTTGTAGCTGGGCGTGGTGTACGGGCCGGGCTTGCCGCAGATGCGGCCGTCGTCGTCGTAGCGGGTCGGCAGCAGGGCCGAGCCGTCGGCCTTGAGGCCGCTCATCACCGGCGCGTAGATGCAGCCGACGCCGTCGAACGCGGTGAAGCCGGCGCGGCCGAGCTGGTCGGCCAGGCGCACCGCGCCGGATACCGAGTAGCCCCATTCGGGATCGACCCCGGCCACGCGGCCGTCGTTGATCTGGCGCAGCGGGAACAGGTCGCGCGGGCCGGCGATGTTGCTGTGCGCATGGTCGGACACCACCACCAGGTCGGTGTCGCCGTCCATGCCCAGCGCCTTCAGCTTGTCCTCGAGCTGGCCGAGCAGCTCGTCCTGCGCCTTCAGCGCGAGGTGGAATTCCGGCGAGCCCACGCCGTACAGATGCTGGGTGGTGTCCGGGTTGCGCAGCCACACGATGCTGAGGTCCGGCCGATGCTTGGGCAGCACCTGTTCCAGGAACACCTTCATCATCCAGGCGTTCGCCGCGGCGGGCGGGGTGTCGGCGCCGGCGGTGGCGTCCGAGCTGGCGCCGTCCTTCAGGGTGACCAGCTTGCCCTGCTCGGTCGGCGAATCCTGTTCCTCGCCCAGCGCGAGCTGGCTGCTGTCGTAGGTGTTGGCGATATGCGCGGGCAGGGCATAGCCGGCCTGCTGCAGCTCCTTGGCGAAGGCCAGCGGCAGGGCGGTGTTCTCGTCCAGCAGCAGGCCGTTGCGGTCTTCCTTCGAGACGGCCACGTTGGGCAGCTTGTAGTCCTGCAGGAACACCGGGCCGGACTTGCCGATCAGCGCAGTCTTCAGGCCGTTGCGGCGCGCGGTGGCGAACAGCGTGGGCAGCTCAAGCAGGGCGTGCTGATAGTGCGCGTCGAGGTCGCGCAGGATGGCGTAGTCCTCGGTGAAGGTGGGCGCCTGGAAGTCCACCGCCTGGCCCTTGGCGTCCAGGCCCTGCGTGCCGGGCGCCCAGAAGCGGTTGCCGTAGAAGCCGAGCGGGCCGAGGAAGTTGCCGGTGGCGAAGCTCGAGGCGTTCGCCATGGTGAAGGTGGGGTAGGTGGCGTGGTTGTCGGTGAACACGCTGCCGCGCTGGCTCAGCGCCAGCAAATTCGGCGTGTCGTCGGCGCTGATCGCGTCCGGCCGCATGCCGTCCCACACGAACACGATGACGCGATGGGCGGCGGCAGGCGCGGCCTGCGCCGACGGTGCGGCCAGCGCAAAGGCGGCGGCCAACAGGCCGAGCGGGCGCAGTAAGGAACGAGGCATGCGGAATCCAGGAGAGGTCGACAGTGAACCCGGCATCTTCACCGGGGTGCGTTGCAGTTTATTGGCAGGCGGCCATTTGCATGCCACCTGCGGGAGAACGACGTCGGTGGCGTCGTGTTCCGCATGGCTTGCGTGGCTGGGCGATGGCTATCCGGTGCGCCGTGTTGCGCCTGCCTGGACAGGCATCGGCAAGGGCGAGCGATATGCCATCGCATGGTCGCGGTCGCCTGGCCGCCAGCCCACTGGTCGATGTTTTGGCGTAGCCGGCTTTTCCCATGCAGCGAAGCGAGATCCGGACTCGAGTGCCTTCGATCCGCTGGCCGCCCAAGCTTCAGGGATGTTCCGATCCATGGCATGGGGGCGTGGTACTCAGGTCAGTTTGTCGGCTGTAGGCTGCAGACAGCGGCGATCATCCCTTTTGTGGCGGTGGAGCCTGCGCTGACACTCGCCAAGGCCAAATCATGTCGAACAAAGTGACGCTCGAACGGTCGGACCTGGTGGATGTATGCCGCACGCTCAATTCGATCGTGGTTTCTTTGGATCGGCTGACCATGGCCCATGCCGACCTGAGTACAGAGCAATGGCATGCGGCAATCGTCGACTATTTTCTGCGATCGAAAGCGCTCATGACCCTGCCCACGGCCCGCAAACTGTTGTCGGCCCCGTTCTCTACGGAACTTGGGCCCGATGACATGGACGAGTTGGAGCGAGCTATGGAAGAGGGTGGTGGCGAGTTTTGGAGCCTCGACAGATTTCGCCAGCTGCGCTCAGGCTTCTGAGCTTGCGGGTGGTCGCCCGCAAGCCGATCCGGCCGGCCAGGTCGAGCTTGGCATCGAATAAGTCGGGGCTTGCTCAGGTTCCCACGGGCATGCAGACGGATACCCGCGTTCCTTCGAGCAACAAAACCCGGCGCGGCCACCGCATGCGTTGGGGCTTCGTTGCTTAGCTTGTCAGTGATGCGCGAGCAGCATATGGATGCCCAGCACGACGAAGCCAGCGACCGTAATCGCCGTGCCGACCAGGGCGCGCACGCGCTGCAGGCGGACTAGATGTTTGGCGGCTTGCTTGCCCATCGCGTACTCCCCGGTGCATTGCATGAAGCGTGGCGGCCACCATAGCAGCGAAGGCTTTCGGACACAGCTGCCTCGGCTGGGACGGCATCCCCTGACGCCAATAGATCGAATGCACGGGCTGCAGCCGAAGAGCCGGGTCGGTTCGTCACGGCCCTGGCCCGGCTCGGTCGCCTACCCAGCTGCGGCAGCCTTGCCTGATTGAGCGCGCGGACCGCCGCAGGCGATCCGGGGAGTCTTCTTCGCGCGCGTGCTGTTCGGAATGGGCGGACTGGCTCTAAGATCAATACTTGTCCGTACGGAAACCGTCATGGCCGCCCTGCCGTCCACGCTCGCCTCTGATCCGCCGCCCGCTTCGCTGCGCCTGGCCTTTGCCGTCGCCGCGCTGGGCGCGATCGTCGGCGCCAGCCTGGACGAGTCGCTGGGCTGGCACGACGGGCGCTGGCTGTACTGGCTGTGCAAGCCGCTGGCCACTGCGCTGGTGTTCGTGCTGGTGTGGCGCACGGCGGCGCCGGTGTCGCCGGTCTATCGCCGGCGCCTGCTGGCGGGGATTGCCTGTTCCTGGGTCGGCGACGTGTTCCTGATGTTGTCGCCGGTGTGGTTCGTGGCCGGCTTGCTGGGCTTTCTGCTGGCACACTTGTTTTTCATCGCGGCGTTTCTCAGCGACAAGCCGTGGGCGGCGCGGCCGCTGCCCTGGCTGCTGTGCCTGGGCTACGGCGTCGGCGCGGCCTGGCTGCTGTGGCCGGCGCTGGATGCGGTGCTGCGCATCGCGGTGCCGCTGTATATCGCGGTGCTGGCCAGCATGGGCGGGCAGGCGATCGGGCGTGCATTGTGGCTGCGCGATGCACCGACGGCGCCGGCCGTGCGCCTGGCTGGGATCGGCGCGCTGGTGTTCATGGCCAGCGACAGCATGCTGGCCTGGAATCGCTTCATGACGCCGCTGCCGTGGGCGGCGGCGGGCGTGCTGGGGACTTACTATGTGGCCATGTGGCTGATCGGGCGTTCGGCGGACGCCCGCGCCGGCCAGCGGGCAAGCGCGAGGGTGGCTGCATGACGACGGCTTACATCAATCCCGATTACATCCATCCCGAGCACGTCGCGTCGGTGCTGGTCACGCCCGAGCAGATCATGGCCTGGGCGATTCCTGGCTTCTTCGTGCTGATCGCGCTGGAGTTCGTGGTGGCGCGCCTGCGCGGGCATGCCGCCTATCACGGCAACGACGCGGTCAACAGCCTCGGGCTGGGCATGATTTCGCAGATCGTCGGCGTGTTCACCAAGCTGCTCAGCGTGGGCATCTATGCCTGGGTGGCGCAGCACTTGGCGCTGTTCCGGCTGGCGCCCGACAGTCTGTGGGTGTGGGTCAGCGGCCTGCTGCTGTACGACTTCCTCTACTACTGGCTGCACCGCATGGGCCACGAGGTGAACCTGCTGTGGGCGGCGCACGTGGTGCATCACCAGAGCGAGGACTACAACCTCACCACCGCGCTGCGCCAGACCGGCAGCGGCGCCCTGCTCGGCTGGCTGTTCTATCTGCCGATGGCGGTGCTGGGCTATCCGGTGGAAGTGTTCGTGGTGGTGGCGCTGATCGACCTGCTCTACCAGTTCTGGGTGCATACCGGCGAGATTAACCGGCTGGGCTGGTTCGACCGCGTGTTCTGCTCGCCGTCCAACCATCGCGCGCATCACGCGGTGAACGACCGCTACCTGGACAAGAACTACGGCGGCATCCTGATCCTGTGGGATCGTCTGTTCGGCAGCTTCATCGAAGAGAACGATGACGACCCGCCGGTATTCGGCACCCGCTCGCCGCTGCGCAGCTGGAATCCGCTGTGGGCGAATGCCGAGGTGTACTGGGCGATGCTGCAGGATGCCTGGCATGCGCGGCGCTGGCGCGACAAGCTGCAGCTGTGGTTCCGCCCGCCCGGCTGGCGCCCGGCCGACGTGGCGGCGCGCTTTCCCAAGCCCGAGTTCGACATCGGCCATGCGCGCTACAACCCGCCGATGACGCGCGGCGTGAGCGCCTACGTGCTGCTGCAGTTCGCCCTGCTGCTGCTGATGGGCATGCATTTCCTCGGCATTGCCGAGCATGTCGGCGCCACGACGGCGCTGGCTTACTCGGCCTACCTGGTGGCCAGCCTGTGCATCCTCGGCGCGCTGATGGAAGGCCGCCGCCTCGCCTATGCCTTCGAGGCGCTGCGCACCGCGGGCACGGCGCTGCTGCCGTGGCTGCTCGGCCGCTGGTTCGGCGTGGCGTCGCTGGATGCGCGCGTGAGCGTGGCCTTGCTGACGGTGTTCGCGCTCAGCACGCTGGCTGCGGTGTGGCTGGGCGGCGTGCGCTCGTCCGCCGGCAAGCCGCACGCGGCGCTGGGTTGAATCCGCGGCGTTGCGCGCCGGCACCCGTCGGCGACGGACGCCTCGCGCATCAAGCCGTCGCTAGAACTTCACCCGTGCTTCCACGCCATACATGCGCGGCGGCGTGATGTAGGCGTACGGCGTGCCGAGCACCGACTGCGACACCGTGCCCAGGCCGGTCACGTAGCGCTGGTTGAACAGGTTGTTGACGAAGGCGCCCAGGCCCCAGCGGCCGCCGCTGGCGGTCCAGTCCAGCCGCAGGTCGGTGCGGTGCTGCGCGCTGTTGAGGTCGAAGTTGGTCGGCAGCGAGCACTTGCCCTGGTACACCGAGGCGGCATTGCAGCGCATGGGGCCGCGGAAGCCGACGTTGGCGGTGAAGCTGAGGTCGCCGTGGGCGACGTCGTGCCAGGTGTAGCTGCCGTTCACCGCATAGGACAGCTTGGGTTCGTCCACCGGCTGGCCGGATACGTTGAGGTAGACCGGGTTGCCGCTGGCGTCCAGGCCGGCCGGCACGCTGGCGTGGGTGTACTTCGAATTGATGTAGCTGGCGTTGAAGCCGAAGCGCAGGTCGCTCAGCGGCACCCACTGCACTTCCAGCTCCAGGCCCTTGGCCGCCTGGTTGGTGTTGCTGACCTGGTATTGCGGCACGTTGAGCCCGGCGGTGGAAGGCACCACGGTGAGTGTCTGGCGATTGTCGTAGCGGTAGTAGTAGGCCGAGGCGTTGAGCAGCACATGCTGGTCGGGGAAGGTGCTCTTGATGCCGGTCTCGAAGTTCCACACTTTTTCCGGCGCGAACTGCGAGTCGGGCTCGGTGCCGTTGTAGCCGCCGGCCTTGTAGCCCTTGGCCAGCGAAGCGTAGCCCATGATGTCCGGGGTGAATTTGTAGTCGAGCACCAGGCGCGGGCTGGCGTCGTTCCAGGTATTGCGCTTCTGCACCAGCTGATTCACCGCGGTGGTGAAGATCTGGTTCTGGGTGAGGATGGAGATCAGCTGCGCCGCGCTGACCTTGCCGCCGGTGAGGATGGGCACCAGGTTGAGCAGGCCGGCCGCCTGCATCTGCGCCAGGGTCGCGTCCAGCTGCGGCGCCGAGCGCGGCGGCGTGAACCAGGTGAAATCCTTTTCGTCGCGGGTAAGGCGCAGGCCGGTGGTGAGGTCGAGGCGGTCGCTGAGGTGCCAGATCACGTCGCCGTAGCCGGCCATCGACTTGAAGTTGCCGCTGTTGTTCACCGTCTCGGTCCACGGGTCGCCGAGCAGGTGGTAGGGCAGGCCGAAGGCTTTCAGCACCGAGTCGAAGTAGCCGAAGATGGTGCCGGTGGGGGTGTACTGCAGGCCGGCGCCGGTGTTCAGCGCCAGCGTGTCGTAGGTGTCGGTGTTGACTCGCGCCAGGCTGGTCTCGCGCGCGTGCTCCTGGTAGTAGCTGACCCCGGCGACCCAGTCGAGCAGGTCGTTCGCGCCGCTGAACTTGAACTCCTGGTACCAGGTGTGGCCGCTGCCGATGACGCCGGTGTTGAGGTAGTCGGTGACGTGGTCGAGGCCGGTGCCGTTCTCGATGTGCGACATGCTGTAGCTGGACCAGTTGGTGGTCGAGGTCAGCGTGCCCCAGCTGAAGTTGTGGTCGACGGTGAGTGTGCCGGCATTGTAGTTGCGCTCTTCGCGGCCGTCGGTGGCGCTGTTGAAGAACGGCGCGTTGAGCGGGTTGTAGAAGCTGGCGGGATTGGCCGGGAAGGGCGCGCGCTGGTTGAGGTCGGTGGCCGACAGCGGCACCAGGCCCACGTCGATGCGCGAGGGTTCCTTCAGGCGGTCGTGATCCCACGACAGCAGCACCTGGGTGTCGGGCGTGACGTTCCAGCGGTACACCGCACGCGCGCCCCACTCGTCGTCCTTGCCGTAATGCTGGCCGGTGGCGGCGTCCTTCAGCCAGCCGTCGCTCTGGTTGTCCAGCACGCTCACGCGCAGCGCCATATCTTTGTTGATCGGCAGGTTGAGCAGTGCGTCGCCGTAGCGCTTGCCGTAGTTGCCGTAGCGGATGCGCGCGTCGCCTTCGAACTTGTCGGTGGGCTGGTTGGTGACGATGGAGATCGCGCCCGCGGCGGTGTTGCGGCCGAACAAGGTGCCCTGCGGGCCCTTCAGCACTTCGATGCGCGCCACGTCGTTGAGCGCCATCAGCGAACCGCCGGAGCGGGTCTGGTAGACGCCGTTGATGTACACGCCCACCGCCGAGTCGGTGCCGATGCCGAAGTCGTCGGTCTCGATGCCGCGGATGCGGTAGGTCGGCTGGGTCGGGTCGGTGGGATCGACCACCAGGCCGGGCACGAACAGGCCGAGCCGGCTGATGTCGGTGGCCGCCACGGTGTCGATCTGCTTGGCGGTGACGATGGCCATGGCGATCGGCACCTGCTGCATTTCCTGGCTGCGGCTCTGCGCGGTGACGGTGATCTTGCCCAGCTCAGTGGCGTCGCTAGGCGCCGGCGGCGCGGTCGAGGCTGCGGGTGCCGGTGCGGCAGTGCCGCCGGCCTGCTGCGCGTGTGCGTCGGGCGCGTGGCCCAGGGCGCCGGCGCAAAGGACGCAGGCGATGCCGGCAGCGAGCCGGTTGGCGCGGATGAGCATGGATCGATCCCCAATCGAAGCGGCGTACACGAGCGCATCCATCGCTGCCGCGGCCGCCCCCTGAAACTGCCCCGGGCAGCGACGATGCGCCCGCGCATGTTCGCCTGCGGCGCGCGCCGATGTACAGGTGCGGCGCAGCATGACCAAGGAGGGACGTGGCCGCGGCCGGCATTCGCTATCATCGCCGTTCGCTTACGGGGATCGTCACATGAGCTTTCTGGGCAAGCTGCTGCGCCACAAGTCGGTCGAACAACTGCAGGCCGAGGTCGGCGCGCGCGGCGATTTCCGTCGCGTGCTCGGGCTGTGGCAGCTCACCGCGATCGGCATCGGCGGCATCATCGGCGTCGGCATCTTCGTGCTGGCCGGCCAGCAGGCGGCGGTGAACGCCGGGCCTGCGGTGGCGCTGAGCTTCATCATCGCCGGCCTGGGCAGCGCCTGCGCCGCGCTGTGCTACGCGGAGTTCGCCGGCCTGATCCCGGTCACCGGCAGCGCCTACACCTACGGCTACGCGGTGCTGGGCGAGCTGGTCGCCTGGATCATCGGCTGGGATCTGCTGCTCGAGTACGCGCTGGTGGTCGCGGTGGTGGCGATCGGCTGGTCCGGCTACGTGCAGGTGCTGCTGGCCTCGGCCGGCGTGCACCTGCCCGAGTGGGCGCAGCAGAGCATGAGCGCGGCGACCATGAAGTACTACGCGCAGCAGTGGTTCGGCACGCACGGCGCGCATGCACTGCCGCCGCCGTCCGACGGCCACCGCTTCAACGTGATCGCGGCCGGGGTGTCGCTGGCGGTGGCGGCGCTGCTGACCCTGCGCACCGAATGGGGCGCGCGCTTCAACACGGCGATCGTGACGATCAAGGTGATCGGCGTGCTGCTGGTGGTCGGCGTGGGCGCGTTCTACATCGACACGGCGAACTGGCACCCGTTCATTCCCGCGCCCAAGGTCGATGCACAGGGCATCAGCCATTTCGGCTGGGCCGGCGTGCTCACCGGCGCCAGCGTGGTGTTCTTCGCAGTGTTCGGCTACGACACCCTGACCACCGCCGCCGAGGAGGCGCGCCATCCGCAGCGCGACCTGCCGCGCGCGGTGTTGCTGTCGCTGGGCGTGGCGATGGTGCTGTACATCGCGGTATCGCTGGTGCTCACCGGCATCACGCCTTACGCGCACCTCAGCGGCGATGCCTCGGTGTCGCAGGCGTTCGAGTCGATCGGCCTGCACTGGCTCAGCATCGTGATTGCGGTGGCCGCGGTGATCGGCGTCACCAGCGTGCTGTTCGCCTTCATGCTGGGCGCCGCGCGCATCTGGTTCGCGCTGGCCCGCGACGGCCTGCTGCCGGCTTGGTTCGCGCGGGTGAGCCCGCGCTTCGGCACACCGGCGCGGCCCACGGTGATCCTGGGCGTGTTCACCGCGGTGGTGGCTGGCCTGCTGCCGATCGGCGAGGTGGCCGAACTGGTCAACATCGGCACGCTCAGCGCCTTCATCCTGATCTGTGCGGCGGTGCTGGTGCTGCGCCTGCGCAAGCCGGACATCCCGCGCAGCTTCAAGACGCCGGCGGTCGCCCTGGTCGCGCCGCTGGGCATCCTGTTCTCGCTGCTGCTGATCTTCGGCTTCCCCTTCATCGACGCCCACGGCTGGACCCGCATCGGCGGCCTGCCGAACGTCACCTTCGTGCGCTTCCTGGTGTGGATGGGTCTGGGCTGCCTGATCTATCTGGGCTACGGCATCCGCCACAGCAAGCTGCAGCAGGCGTCGGAAGCCAGCGCGGCGGCGCGGACGACAGCCGGGCACTGAGTCGTGGCGTAGCATGCTCGGCGCTGCGTAGCGGGCCTGTCGCGATCCTGAAACGCAGACGGCCGCCCGAGGGCGGCCGCCGTGTTTGCGCAGGTGCGCGAGGCTGGATCAGAAGCGGTATTCGACCGAGCCGGAGAACGCGGCGACGTTGTTCTTCAGCTCGCCGTTGGTCGAGTTGTCGCCGTACTGCAGGTGGTAGTTGTCGTAGTTCACGCCGATGCTGACGTTGCGGGTGACGTCGTAGCCCACGCCCAGGCCGGCGTACCAGCCGTTGTTCCAGGTGCGGTCGGTGAACACGGTCTGGCCGTCGACGCTGCCGTCGATCTTGGTGCGCGAACGCATGTAGCCGGCATGGCCGGTGACGAACCAGTTGCCGTAGAAGTCGTACTTGCCGTTGACGCCGACGGTGGCGGCGCGCGACTTGGTCGACACCTGGCCGTTGCTGCCGCTATTGATCGGGCTGCCGATATAGCTGAAATCGGTCTTCGGGCGGCCCAGGTAGACGTAGCCGATTTCCGGACCGACGTAGCCGTTCCAGCGCCAGCCGAAGCGCACGTTCTGGAACACGCTGTGGTTATGGGTGAAGTCGTTGCGGGACTGGGTCTGGCCCAGGTTGCCGTCGACGAAGAAGTTGTCCAGCTGGTTGGTCTGCGGCTGGTTGGCGTCGCTGTCCTGGGCGTGGGCCGACTGGGTCAGCAGCGGGGAGGCGACGGCGGCGGCCAGGGCGGCCGAGAGGATGAACTTGTTCATGGTAACTCCATGTTTTTTTGTAGTGCACTGCGGTCGGGGGAGGTCCGCAGCGGGCCGCGCGGGGATACGCGACGGGGGCACCATGTGACAGCAGGCTTACATGAAACTTTCAATTAACGTTCGATAGGGGCTGCCGTTCAGCCCCGGAGCATGACCTATGGCAGGGGGAGTGGGCGCCGGGGGTGGCTAGCATCGGGAGTCTTAGATGTCGCGGCAGCTTATCCGCGGCGGCGTCTTCCCGAGCCCGGAGAATGCGTTGAAAGCCACCCCACTCGCCGCGGCGCTGCTGTGCGCCGGCCTTGCCGTTGTCGTGCTGCCTGCCCAAGCTGAGCAAACCGCGCCGCAGGATGTGCCGCCGCCGCAGAACGTGCCGTACGCCGCGGGAACGCTGAAGATCGAGGTCGACGCCACTGACATCGGCCATCGCGTGTTCCGCGTGCACGAGCAGATTCCCGCCACGGCCGGTCCGCTGACCCTGCTGTATCCGCAGTGGCTGCCCGGCAACCATGCGCCGAACGGTCCGATCGACAAGCTGGCCGGCCTGGTGGTGAAGGCCGACGGCAAGCGGCTGCCGTGGACGCGCGATTCGCAAAATGTATTCGCCTTCCACGTCGAGGTGCCGCAGGGCGCCAGCAGCGTCGAGGCGGACTTCCAGTACCTCTCGCCGCAGGACACGCGCGAGGGCCGCGTGGTGATGACGCCGGAGATGCTCAACCTGCAGTGGAACACGGTGTCGCTGTACCCGGCCGGCTATTACGCGCGGCAGATCCAGGTCGAGCCCAGCGTGAAGCTGCCCGACGGTTGGCATTTCGGCACCGCGCTGGAGACGGCCTCGCAGGAAGGCGGCAGCGTGCGCTTCAAGGCTATCAACTACGACGACCTGGTCGATTCGCCGATCTATGCCGGCAAGTACTTCAAGCGGGTGGACCTGGATCCGGGCGCGGCGGCGCCGGTGCACATGGACATCGTGGCCGACGATCCGAAGTATCTCGAGATCAAGCCGGAGCAATTGAAGGCGCACCAGAACCTGGTGCAGCAGATGTACAAGCTGTACGGCGCGCACCACTTCGACCACTACGACTTCCTGGTTTCGCTCAGCGACAAGATGAGCGGCAACGGCCTGGAGCACCATCGCTCCAGCGAAGACGGCACCAGCACCGGCTATTTCACCGAGTGGAACAAGAACACTTACATGCGCGACCTGCTCGCGCACGAGTTCAACCACTCCTGGGACGGCAAGTACCGCCGCGGCGCCGACCTGGCGACGCCGCAGTACAACGTGCCGATGGGCAACAGCCTGCTGTGGGTGTACGAGGGCCAGACCCAGTTCTGGGGCGAGGTGATGGCGTCGCGTTCGGGCCTGTGGAACACCGAGCAGACCCAGGACATGCTGGCCTACGTCGCCGCCACCTATGACAAGGGCCGCCCGGGCCTGGCCAGCTGGCGCAACGTGCAGGACACCACCAACGATCCGGTGATCGCCCAGCGCCGTCCGCTGCCGTATCGCAATTACCAGTCCAGCGAAGACTATTACTCGGCCGGCGAGATGATCTGGCTCGACGTCGACGGCAAGCTGCGCGAGCTGAGCGGAAACAAGCGCAGCATCGACGATTTCGCCAAGGCCTTCTTCGGCGTGAATCCTGGCGCCTGGGATGTCGACACCTATACCTTCGAGGATGTGGTGAAGACCTTGAACGGGCTGCAGCCCTACGACTGGGCGAGCTACCTGCGCGAGCGCCTCGATGGCCATGGCCCGCTGATCGGCGGGCTGGCTTCGCACGGCTGGAAGCTGGTCTACAACGACAAGCCCTCGGGCGCGGTCAAGGGCATGGAAGAGCGTCGCCACAACATCGACCTGAGCTATTCGCTGGGTCTGACGGTGGGCAATGACGGTGATATCGCCGACGTGCTGTGGGACGGCCCGGCGTTCGGGGCGGGCCTGTCGCCAGGCATGAAGATCGTCGCGGTGGACGGCCATGAATTCGACGGCGATGCGTTGAAGGACGCGGTGAGCGCGGTTGCGAAGGACAAGAGCCGCCCGCTCGAACTGCTGGTGAAGAACTTCGACGAGTACTCGACCCTGCGCATCGACTACCACGATGGCTTGAAGTATCCGCACCTGGAGCGCGTCGCCGGCGCGCCCGATCGACTGAGCGAGCTGTTGAAGGCGCACTGATTGCCGCCGTATCGGCCTCCTTCGCCCGCAAGAAGAGGGAGGTTGCCGCCGCGGCGTGTCTTCGGCGCTGTGTCGCCTGGTCTGTCAGAGCGGCGCAACTTCGCTATAATGCGCCTTCGCCGCGTCATGGTTCTTGCCATCGATGCGGCCGACAGCAACACACGCGCTCGTAGCTCAGCCGGATAGAGTAGCGGCTTCCGAAGCCGTTGGTCGGGGGTTCGAATCCCTCCGGGCGCGCCATCCCCTCAATCACCCTTATTTGCCCGCATCCCGCCGCACCTCTCCGCACTTTACTCAACCATGAAGATTATTTCCCCGCGTAGAAGCAGGGAAGATGGGGCATGTTTATCTGGTGCTAGTGCCGTCTCGGAGGCAGCTCCTACCATGAGCGCAGGTATCGAACAGAAATTCCAAGTCGACTCAGGCGATAGGTTCTCCGTGCGGTCATGGACCTTCTCGTGGTGAAGGCCCGGCGCCGACAACTCCGCCAGTCAAGCCCATGGGTTCACTCCAGTAGTGGCTCAGTTTTGGATGGAACTCAACACTACTAGCTCCTCTTAGCCCCAACGCAAGATGGAGGTGTTGAGATGCGCCCGAAGAATGCCAGCGATAAGCTGCCCAAAGCGATTAAGCCGCCAGCGACAGGTACTGTTGCATAGCTAAAACCAAAGCTGATGATGCTTCCCCCGATCATGGCGCCGAGCGCATTGCCGAGATTGAATGCACTCGCGTTGATCGAAGAGGCCAAACTCGGCGCCTCGAAAGCGGCCTGCATCACACGTGCTTGCAACGGCGGCACGATGGCGAAACTTGTAACCCCCCAAGCTAGCAAGCCGCCAACTGCGCCCAAACGACTGCCAAGAAGCATCGGGAGGGTCAACATGGTCAGTGCCAGCGCCGCCAGGATGGAACGGGTGGCGCTATCCAGCGACCAGTCCGCTAATCGACCTCCTAAGCCATTGCCTAGGGTGAAACCCAAGCCGACCACCATCAGCGCCAACGTGATAAATCCTGTCGAGGCCTGGGTTAGTTCTCCGAGTACCGGGGCAATGTAGGTGTACAAGGTGAACATAGCCGCTGAACCCAGCGCTGACGTGGCAATGGCGATCAGAACATCGGGCTGGGTCAAAATCTGGATTTCGCGAATGATGGGGCGAGCCTTGCCAGGTGCGTCCGTCGGCAAAGCCCAGCCCAGGATGACAACGGCAACAACGCCCAGGGCCGCCATACCAGCAAAGGCCCAGCGCCATTGCATATGTTGTCCAATCTAGCTGGCGGCGGGGACACCTCCGATGTTGGCGATCGTGATGCCCATGAACATCGCGGCGATCGCGCTGGCGCGTCGTTGCTCGGAGACGACGCTCGCGGCGACGACCGCTCCCAGGCCAATAAAGGCGCCGTGATTGAGACTGGTGATAAGTCGGGCAATGAGTAACATCGGATAGTTGGGCGCCAGCGCCGATAGAAGATTGCCGACGGTAAAAATACCCATGCACAGCATCAATGCACTGCGTTTACGCAGTCGCGTCAAGGCAAGCGTCATGACGGGGCCGCTGAGCATCACTCCGATCGCGTAGGCGCTGACGATCTGGCCGGCTTGCGGAATAGTGATCTTTAGGTCCCTGGCGATAAGAGGCAAGAAACCCATGGGTCCGAATTCGGTCGTCCCGATCCCGAACGTGGCGATGGCGAGTGCCAACAACGGGTAATTGACTCCAGTGCCGCGCCCTCGGTATGTCGGTGGATTCATCGCAATCTGACCCTTGATCTGTACCTCCCTTCGCCGGGATGGCTCACGGCTTGCTCGACGAGCCTGACGCGAGTGGTCGATACTGACCAACGTTCCCCAATATGGACAAGATATGAAAAACGAAAGTGTCGTTCCTGTGGGGGAGCGTTCGCCGATTGCCGATCTTAATCAACTGCGGATCTTTGCTGAGGTAGCACGAGTGGCGAGCATCACGGGTGCGGCGCGGCAGCTGGGGAAACCAAAATCGACCGTGAGTCGCGAGGTGACGCGATTGGAGCGCAGCCTCGGAACTCTCCTTTTGTCGCGCAATGGTCGACGTTTGGTATTGACCGAGGCCGGCAGATTATTGGCCGAACATGTTTCCCGAATACTTGTTGACATTGAAGAGGCCACTAACGCTGTCGCCATGACGACCTTGCAGGCGCGTGGTGTACTCACCGTGCAAGCGACCTATTGGCTTGGTCATGCGTTGCTGGTACCCCTGCTGCCTTCGTTTATCGAACGCTATCCCAAGGTCGATGTCACGCTGGAATTGAAGGACTTCGCCAATCTTTCCACTCATGATTGGGACGTGCAGATCACCGCGGGCACCCTGGCTGATTCTGATCATGCGGCAGTGCGCATGACCCAGATCGCGCTACGGCTTTATGCCAGCAAGAAGTACCTTTCACGCTACGGCGCTCCTAGAGACATTACCGAGCTCAGCCGTCATAGCGTGGTCGACAAACATTGGACTCGAGGAACCTCTCCCTGGGTCAACGATATAGGCGCGCAGCCCGTAACCATAAGGCCGCGGCTGGTCGTGAACGATATGATGGCCATTGCCCAGGCTGTTCGCGCGGGGGCAGGGATTGGCTGGCTGCCCGGGTTCCTCGCCGAAGCATCCCATGGAGCTGATGGGGTAGTTAACGTGCTGCCCGCGTTGCAGCCCGCGCCTATGCCGGTTTATGCCATTTTCCAGCGCCGTCGCACCGTGAGCCCAAAGGTCCGGGCTTTTATCGACTTTCTTGGTGAGAGCTTCGGCTCACGCCGCTAACACGGATAGTTGAAGCATTTTCAGCGTATCCATGCAGCCATCACTCCAAATTATTCTCGCTTCGATGGGTGCCCCTTGTTGACCCGAAGGTCAGGAAGCTAACACCGGCGAGAGCAATGGCGCCGAACCCACCATAGAGCATGACCCAGCCAAAGCCATGGATCAAAGCTGCGCGCGCAAATGGTGCCGCTTGATCCGATCCTGCAAAGCTTGGCGCGACGGTCAGTTGTCCAGCAGCTATCTTTTCGGCCAGCGAGTGGAGCGTGCTCGGCTCGACATTCGGCCCAAAATGCGCCTTTAGTGAAGCGTAGATGCCCTCAATCAGAATAAGGCCCATGGCCGCGATATTCATCGCAAAAGTGATCAATCTAGCGCTGCTATCGAGCCCTGATGCCATGCCTGCCCGATGTGGCGGGACCGCCCCTGTCGTCGTGTTAGTGACCGGCGTAGAGGTAAGTCCTATCCCCAGGCCGGCCAGCAACAGTCCCGGCAATACGGCAAGCCAGTTGGCGCCGGCCGAGCTCGAGCCGACCTTCAACACGAGTAACCCGATGCCGATGATGGCCAATCCCATCGGTATGGCCACGCGGGCCTGAAAGCGTCGCAGAACCATTTCGCCAAGAGGCTGGGCGAGCATGTAGGGCAGCACATAGGCAAGCAGTAAAAAGCCGATTTGCCGGCCACCATAACCCAACCCGCCGGACAAATAGATAGGCAAATAGACATTGAAGGGCCAATAGCTGACATTCATCCCGATACAACCAACGATGGCGCCGGAAAAAGATCGATGCCGGAACACGCCGAAATCGAACATCGGATGCGTGCTGTACTTTTCCGCCAGGAGAAAGACTAGGAAAGCCACCACAGACCCGCTGGCAACCGCGGCAATCCACGATGAGCTGAGATCTGAGCCCTGCGTGATAAGGAAGGAAAAGCCGAATACCGCCAGGGAGAGGGTGACCATACCGGCCATGTCGAGCCGTTTGGTCGCTGCCGATGTGTCACGCGATTCCCGAACGGTGCTGCCTATCAGGCCAAGCGCCACGATGGACAGCGGCACATGAATTAAGAAGACCCAGGGCCACCCTGCTATTGAGGAGATCCAGCTGCCGATCAACGGGCCAAAGCCGAGCCCGCTGCCTCCCACCATGCCCCAGATGGTAAAGGCGCGGCCGCGCGCTGCGCCTTGTGGAAATTGGTGTGACAACACCGCCACCGAACACAGGAACATGGCACCACCCGCCAATCCCTGCAGAAAGCGCGCAATGATCAGTGCATCTGGATGACGAGCTAGGCCGCAGCCGAGCGAGGCCATGGCAAAAGCAACGGTGGCGATCAGTGTGACGCGCTTTCGCCCAAATCGGTCAGCCAGCGTGCCGGTGGCCATCAACACGGTGGTGCAGGCGATGGTGTAAGCATTCATCACCCATTGCAGCGCCTTGAAATCGGCACCCAATGTCATATGAAGATCCTGCAAGATGACCGGTACGCTCGACACCTCCAAATAGAAGAGTAACGAGGCGAGGCAGGTGCCGGTCAGAGCAAGGGCATCACGTCGACGTTCAAACATCATCCTTCCACCACTCAGGGGAGAGGTGGCGAAGCATAGGTAGGGTGCGGCCGACTAAAAAGCCGGTCTATGGCTATTTCAAACGTGACAATTTGGCATGACTGGCGATAGGCTGACTATTCGTGCGAAAGCCGATCTGCCCTGAAGGAGCTTGGCCATGAGTACATTGGACGTTGATGCCGTCAAGGCGTTTGTGATGGTGGCGGATCTGCTCAGCTTCACCAAGGCTGCCCAGGCGCTGGGCACCACGCAATCAACGTTGAGCATCAAGGTCAGGCGCTTGGAAGAAAGACTCGGTGCCCGGCTGATGGAACGCACGCCGCGTAAGGTCGCATTGTCGCTACGCGGAATGGCCTTCCTGCCAGCTGCGCGCGAATTCGTTGCTGCCCATGATCGGGCCATTTCCGATTTCTCTACGGCGCCTTATCGCCTTGCTCTGGGTTTCGTCGACCATGTTGCCGGACCGGAGTTGCCCATCCTGTTAACGCAACTTCATGCCTTCGACCCATGCCTCACACTCAAGATCAAGATCGACACCACCTCTAACCTGATGGAGAAGCTGGATCTTGGGCAGCTTGATGCGGTCGTTGTCCATGACGTGGACGATCGACGCCGAGGCGAGGTGCTTTCCCTCTCGCGATACGGCTGGTTCGCGGCCCCCAGCTTCAATTGGCAACGAAATGAGCCCTTGCGCTTGGCGATGCCCAGCACAGATGAGGCAAACCCGGACCGTCTGCGGGCGACACGTGCCCTCGAAGCAGCCGGCATCGCCTGGAATGAAACGTTCGTGGGTGGTGGTGGCGCAGCCGTGAATATCGCGGTTTCAACCGGATTGGCGATTGCCGCACTTGCCTATCGCGCTGTGAACCCGGGGTTTATCGACGTTGGTGCCACGTTTGGCTTGCCGCCACTCCCCGCTTCACGCATCTTGCTCTATAAAAATACACTGCTACCCCAGGCCTGCACCGCTTTACGTATGCTCACCGCCGCTGCCTTCAGCGATGCTGACCGCGCGAGTTAGCGAGGGCAATGCGCGACGGAGTTTCAGGCGGTTGGACAAAAGTTCTAGGGCTGCCCAGAAGACGATGCCGCTGGTTTGCTTTGTAGGACCGGGCATATTCGGGTTCTTGTCGAGAGCGTTGAGTTCCATCCAAAACTAAACCACTTCTGGAATGAACCCCATCGGCTTGACCGGCAGGGGTTAGGACCGACGCGTAGGCTGCGCATTCATGGATGGAGGCGTGTGGTTGCAGGAGGTGTCGAGTGGTGAGGTAGGACGGTTTGGTATCGCAGAAGCCATCATTCGCCAACATTCACCCATCAACAAAGTTCGATTCGAGGTGCGGTGGGCGCGCCAACTTTCCCCGCAAAACTTTTCTCTACGTTTTTTGCAGACCCTTGAAACCCTGCGCCACCGCGGGGTTTGCGCGTTTCAGGGTTGGACCGGGAATTTTGCCGAGGGCGCAAATTCGGCCCGTTTTCCTCTCTCTCCTCGCCAATTTTCTCCGTCAGGTTGGTCCAATACCAATGTGAGCTTATTTGGGGTCTTGCGAATCAACGGTGTTGATTTCTGCAGAAAATTGAGCCGGGCTTTTCGTCGAGAAGTGAACCATCAGCAGAAGTGCAACTCAGCTGGGTGACGAGTGTGGAGTAGCAGAGGATGGCTCAAATTTAGACGAAAATTCCCGGCTGTAGTGGTTCAGCTTTGGATGGAACTCAACAGGTCCAGTTCAAATGCGCGGTCTGCCGACGATTGCCTTGCTATGCCCTGAGCAGGGTTTGCTTTGGAAAGGCCTTGTTTCGGTGATGACGGTGGGTTGGGCATAGCTCGTTCCAGTGAGAGAACCAATGCAAGAAGCGCTTATAGAAGCAGAGCTTCGCAATCTGTATAACAGGAAATTTACGAGGGGTGCCGCATTGAAATCCCACTTGTTGATTTCTGTAGAAAATTGAGCCGGGCTTTTCATCGAAAAATGAACCATCAGCTGAGGTGCAATTTAGCCCAGGTGACGAGCGGGCGCGCCAAAGGATGCTCAAATTTCGATGGAAATTCCGATCTGTAATGGCTCAGTTTTGGATGGAACTCAACAGGCTGGCAATAGGGTCGTTGCCCATTGTGGCCGTAGTCGGATTGTTCGGGTCTTGTCCGAGCGTCGAATCAAGAGGGCTGGTCAATGCACTCGTGCTACTGTCCGCACGTCGGTAGCCATCGGAACGCCGCCGAAAGTATCAAAAAAGTGGGCTCACAGGGGCTTTCTCTTATCGTGAGACTCGTGCGCCGTAGCTTCCGCGCCATGCCCGACGAAACCCCTCAGCTGATCGCCAACCTTTGGGCGATGCTCATCTACTCTGCCTGCCCCGCGTGTGGGGCTAACGCGAAGAACCTAGCTGACGCCATCCGTACGCGCCGCCGCTCGATTGTGCGTGGTGCCGTGAAAGGCAGTGGCTGACGGCAGAGGTACGCCGCAGAGTGGCGAGGCAGTCCACGCGTCGTTGAAAAGAGTGGCCCGGGTCATCGGCGGATCGAGAACACTGCAGGTGGTCGTCGAGGCGCCTGACTCGCCAGGCGAGACCATACTCCCACCGTTGATCGCCGGTGCCAATAGGCGCACCCCGGGAAATTTTATGGGAATTTACCTACGCTTATTTCTTCGACTTAACCGTGGAATCTAGTAGCACGTACTCGCCCTTGCTGCCCCAACGCTGTGACTTCTCGTCGAGTTTGATGCACGGCTGGCCGCCGCACGAGGTGACGCCGGTTCGCGCATAGGCTTCCGCTGTGTCGACATCGATCTGAGCTGCCGCGATACGCGCATGCAGATCGTTGTAGGACTGCCACTGAAGCCATAGCACGATGCCGCCGCCGACGACGAGCAGAAGCACCGCGCCAAGTACGGCGGCGTAAGCCGTCCATATCCGATGCCGCGCATGCGCTGTGGTCGCATTCAGCGTCTCAACGATGGCTCGACTAGCCTCGTCAAGCTTCGCTGTCGTCGCGCTTACAGCCTGCCCGAATTTGGCTGTGCCCTGGGTAAGGGCAGAGTCCATGCCTTGCTGCACCAACTGAGCTATTTGCTGGCCAGAGCCCTGAACTAGCTGACTGACATCATGACGGACCATATTTACGGTCTGCCCTAGCACCTGCCCTGCCTGTTCTTGCGCTTGCATGGCGGCCTGAGAGCGTCGTTCTAGCGCATCGGTCAGTAGCGCAAGTTTTTTTGCTGTATCGATCAGTGCCGACGTCTCGGTATCCATGCGTCCTCCTTGCGCGGTCGTTTCCGTACCAAACTCACCTAATCCGCCGTTATTGTCCAGCCCCGCTTGGGTGCGGTAGATTCGGCAGCAACGCCTACACGGCTAGGAGAGCACGGATGAGCGATCCCACCCAGAACCCACCCCCGGGTCCGGTCTACACTGACAAAGATTTGTATGGCCCCAGCGGCAAGCCGCAATCAGCGGACATAGCGCAAGGACAGCTTGGCGATTGCTATTTCGTCGCACCTTTGGGGGCTATGGCCGGGCAGCAGCCAGAGCGCATCCAGAACGCCATCAGCTACAACGCCGATAAGGGCACGTTTAACGTCACCTTCTATCAGGAGACGCATTCTGGCCCACTCGGTATGCACACTGAGTCGAAGCCCGTGCAGATCGAGGTGAACCAAGCCGATATCAAAGCAGACGCGAAGGATGGCGTAGACGGCCTCCAAACGAAGTTTCACGGTGCCAACGCACCGCTTTGGCCGTCTGTAATGGAGACTGCTTTCGCAAAGATGGCCGAACAAAAAGGTGAAAACATTAGCGATGGTTTGCATCGTATCGGCGGCGGAAAAGGAGGCCATGCAACCGACACTATTTACGCCCTGACTGGACAGCGCGACGAAACGGTGGCCGCGGATAAATTCGCGTCGATGGGCATGGACAAGGCTTACGCCGAACTTGATAAAGCTATCAAGGACGGCCGGCCGATGCTGCTAAACACCAACCCAATGAAAGACATGCCGAACGATGGTCTGATTAAGGGCATCTGGGACGAAAAGCATCCTGAAAATAACAGCGGGCATGCTTACATGCTTGAGGGCGTCTCGAAAGACAAAGACGGCAATGTGATGCTCTCGCTGCGTAACCCGTGGGGCAATAATGACTTCAAGGATCAAGGCGTAACTGACAAAAATGCGGAAGTTACAGTCAATTTGCAAGACATTATAAAAAGCGGACATCTGCAGAGCATTGATATCGGCCCAGAAGTTTCGAAACAGCAAGAAAAAACCAACCAACAAGATCCATCGAAGCAGCCGGAAGGTCAGAAAACACAAACCTCGACTGGCGACCAGCACCTGGACAACTTGTTAGCGGCCATGCATGACCCCGTCGCGTTCAAGCAAGCGATGACGGATCTGACCAATTCGCCGTATGGTCAGGAATTTCGCGCTCAGGGTCAGGCGCAACACCAAGAGATTCAGAACCAACAGGCCCAGGCTCAGGCACAAGCTACCCAGCAAAAAGCGCAGCCGCAGCAGACTGGGCCAGTTATGGTGCTGACGCACTAATTCAGATAGGAAAAGCAGCGATGAAAGGACGTCAACGCATGAGGCATCTGCTCGTTGCGCTCACTCTAATGCTGTGCACGGTCGGCATCGTCTCTGCTAAGGATACTCGCATGTTAATCGATCAGGTTCCGCCTGCCGCTGGGGTGTTTTCACCGCAAACGGCTATTGGCCCGGACAAATACCCGGATCAGCAAGCAGCATTCAAGCAGGCGGTAGAGAAGGCGCTTAATGGGAAGTACCAGGTTATAGCGCAGCATATCTACATCTACCCCAGCGATAAATCGCCCTCGTGGGCTCCCCTCCGAATGTATATCGCCGATTACATGGGGAGCCATTTGAATGGCGTAAGCTACTACAACAACATAGGTTACGCGGAAAACATCGGCGTAGAGATATGGAAGGTCGGGACGTTCAGACCAAAATATTTTGCACTATCGATGACCCCATGCCCGGACGGCAACTCCTTAGTCGGCTATTTCGAGGTTGAGAAGCAGTAAAGGGCGGCGTGTGTTGATTCTGCAGAAAATTGAGCCGGGCTTTTCGTCGAAAAATGAGCCGCCAGCTGAGGTGCAATTTAGCCCAGGTGACGAGCGGGAGCGCACCAAAGAATGGGTTAAATTTTGACGGAAATTTCTTTCTGAAGTAGCTCGTCTTGGATGAAAATTCATACCTGCGCCATGGATTCGACGTCTGCTAACGCGCTCTGCGTGAGCGAACTACGGCTGTCGAAACCCTGTACGTTCCGAATCGTCTGGCGCAGTGATAGATGCACATAGGACAAGATCGAAGGCTATGAGTAAGAAAAGCGAGGAAAGGAAGGCCTGGCGAAAGAGTGTGTTGGAGGCAAACGCGTTGAAGCGGGCAGAGGAGGCCTCTCTGGCCTCCCCAAAGCTACCGTGTCCACCAAGCGTGAAGTGGCTAGCCCGCAGCGAACGCCAGCGCTTGCTTATAGCGCTGCTGGTTGGTGGCGGCATTCAATACGGATCGTTGAAGCTGTTGGCTTGGCTTGCCAATGCGCTGGGTATCATCACCTACGTCCAATATTCTTCTTCCGTGACGGAGACGCATTTGGTGGGAAAGAGTTGGTATTCATCTACCTTTACAGGGGGCTACACCGACAGCTGGCATGTCCTCCTCGTATTTTCGGCCGCGATAGCTTATTGGCTTGGTCGCTCTGTGTTTCACGGAAACCTGCGGGCCTCTTTCAACCGCCGATCACTCTGGCTGATGGGCGGCTGGACACTTGCGACCGCCTTGATTGTCGGCGAATTGCAGCTGCTGTTAGAAGCCTTGGTTCGGCATCGCTGGCTGAGATCACTTAACTCGACGATTTTTGGCATCTTGGTTCTCTTCGCCATTGGCGTGTCAGCCAACATATTTTCGATGTTTTGGTCACTCCTGATGCGTCTACGCGGTGTGCCCCGCGTAGACGCTTTTTCAGATCCCGACAGCTGATGGTCCTCCTGGTGGTCGGTAGCCATCACGAGTTGGTCAGCTCCTCCACCTTGAAGTGTCCTGAGAATCAAGCGCCTGGAACCCGTGCTGGTGACGGTCGTCCTGCCTGGCGCGGCGTCCTCAGGCATGTTGCATTCGCTTTCTTGTCCTGTTGCTGAAGGTCTTCGCATGCCCAAAATCTCACAACATTTCCCGCGGACCATGGTCATCGCTGCGGCCACGTTGTTGCTGGTCGGCTGCATTCCTCCATTTATATGGCCGCATGTCGAGACGCAAAGGAGTGACGTGGGCTATATCTTGCCGGTGTCCGGGGCTGAACCATGGCTACACTTGGACAATGGTCTGGATTTCTATGCTTGGCAGGATTGCTATGGGTATGTATCACATCGTGATCCGTGTGAGGGCCCTAGCTTGACAGCGGTCCCTGCGGGCACAGCGCCCGATTGGATGCATTTGTTACGTTGGTATAGTCCGACCACCGCTGCATCGGACAGCCGCGTGGAAATCGTGCGGCCGCTGTCCGCCTATGCGGGCACCACTGACCGCCTGCTGGGCCTCTTTCGTCGTTATGAGGGCTCGCCTGCCAAGGACGACGACATCCGGCTCGTGCGTCCGGCTAGTGAGGATCGCTACGATCAAAGAGCCTTGGGTGCCGCACCGTTTACCGAAAGATCCATAAACATTTGGCACGATATGTCAGCCTCGGGCGCGGAAGTCGGCGAAATTCAGCTAGTCGTCTACGACGACCAGCACGTGTGGATATTCGCCAGTTCGGTAGACAAGCAAGGCGCGACTGACCTTTACGTTCCAGAGAAGCTGTTTCACTTTAAAGGCGACATCCGTGCGTTGATGAGCCAGCCGATGCTTCTCTATTATGACGACGACGTCTCGCAAGGCAATGCACGCCGCGTGGTTGCTAATGAGATGGATGCGTCACGCGGCCATCGCATTCCGTTCAAACAGATGCCTCTGCCCAACGAGTTCTTCGAAGTTGACCCGGTAGCCTTCCGGCGGCCTGTGAGGCGTGATCAGCTACCAACCGTGTTATGTCATTACAGTGAATCCGAGTTTCATGCATCGATGCTTGACGACTACCAGCGTCGGGCCCCAGAGCTGAAAAGTTGTAAGCCTTTTAGTGAGGACGCACTGCATGACATCGAGCGGCATCGCAAAACTTGATGCCTTCCAGATGCACTCCTGATGTGCCAGCTGATGGCCTCATGAGGTGGCTTCATAGACTGTAAGCGCCGTCTGTAGATTTCTGTAGAAAATTGAGCCGGGCTTTTCATCGAAAAATGAACCACCAGCTGAGGCGCAATTTAGCCCAGGTGGTGAGCGGGGCGCGCTAGGAGGTGGCTCAAATTTCGACGGAAATTCCCGTCTGTAGTGACTTATTTTTGTATGTAAATCAACGCCATGGATAATAGTTATAAAAGCTAGCGCGTACGATGGAAGTAGTTCGTCTTCATGACGACTGAGCCATTGTCACCTGGATAAATGGTCGTCTCGGTGAGGTCATGATTATCCGGCCCTACTGAATAGATCCGCGTTGAAACAAGCACGCCCTTCTTCTGCAGTGCCATGATCAAGACGTTGGGTGCTGGCAGCTCGAACGATGCCGTATCGGCTTCAGGGCTGTTTTTGACTGCAGATGGTGTTCCATTGAGCGCAGACGTGCCAGCGGAATGAACTTCATTGCCTGGTGCATAAACAATATCGACGCGCATGGCCAGCCTGTTGTTGCCAGCGTCGTCAAACGTAAAATTTACGCTCTTCGGCCGCTGCTCTGGGGGCATGGCCATACGCGAGGTGTCCAGTGACCAGGTGCCTAGCAAGGTAGATGTGGCAAGGAATTGTGGGAATGCTGCGGTCGATGGTCCCGATGTGGCCGCAATACCAAACGAAGACGCGAATGCGATAACGAACGCCAATGGGAATGCTTTCAACGAACGCTTCATGCATGCACCTCTTGCGAGATTCGAGTGTCATGATTGGACATCTTTCCTATCAAGGGTGGCAAGACGTCTGGCCGGCCCATGCAAACAGTTGCTGCCAAGTACCGCAACCCAGCTGATCTGGGGCAGACTTGGACGGGGCGCGGCAAACGTCCTCGTTGGCTCAATGCGGCACTGAAGGCTGATAAGAAGATCGAAGATCTCGTGGCCTGACGAGACTGGGCTGTCCCGCAGAAGACGACACTTCCAGCCTGAAGCGTCCGCGTACTTTCGAGTCATCTGGAAGTAAGGGTGGTTGATGATGCCATCGCATAGCAGATGGGTGACAGACCGCCGAGAGATCGATGCGGTCGACCATAGTTGTAGTGGTGTTGCCAGTCCTCGGTCATGCGTCGGACTTCGGTGAGCGTGGTGAAGACGTAGCGATCCAGCACTTCGGTGCGGAAGGTTCGGTTGAAGTGTTCGATGTAAGCGTTCTAGGTAGGCTTGCCCGGCTGAATGTGCAGCAGTTCGATGCCATGACGTAGCGTCCATTGCTTGAGCGCCGCGCCGATGAATTCAAGGCCGCTGTCTAATCGCAGTCGTCGTGGTACACCGCGACGCTCAATGAGCTCATCCAGAACCCGAATTATTGATTTCTGCAGAAAATTGAGCCAGGCTTTTCATCGAAAAGTGAACCGCCAGCTGAGCTTCAACTCGGCCCGGGTGACGAGCGTGGAGCGGCAGGGCATGGCTTAAATTTCGATGGAAATTCCCGGCTGTAGTGGCTCAGTTTTGGATGGAACTCAACAATTCCGTCTCACGGGGCGTCAAAGCCAGTCATTCGTGATTGCCATGCCTCCCACGAACCACGCCCAAGTCAAGCACAGGAGCTCAAGCACCAGAAGCAGGTGAATGAGCTTGGATCCACGGTGCAATACCAACGAAGCAAGCATGGAAGCTACGGGCAACACAAAGAGCAGCGTGAAAGGCCAGACCAGCGAGTGACTCGATCGACCGGCCGCCCATATAGCAATGGCACCCGAAAACAGAGCCGCTCCCAATAGGCCATGCACGCTCGACAAAAACCTGATGGTGAGCCGAGTTGATCCGTCGGTGAAATAGTAGACGACACTAATCACTGCCATCACACAGGTCGCTGGCAGCCAATACCACAACAAATTTGCAGGCAAAGTTCCTCTCCTTGGATGTAGTGATTAAATGTCCGCTTTGGATTGAAAGCGGACATGTTTGGATTGAAAGCGGACATGGCGATCCTGCGGATTCACTCCCTGGGATCACGGTAGGCAAGCACTGCGAATGGCGAAGCGTTCACCCAGCTCGTAAAGCATCGATCATGTGCTTCGGTTTCAAAACCCCGCCAATCCTATGGCCCATCCGCTTTAATTCGGCCAGTGTTGAAGCAATTTCGGCCTCTGTAGGCCTGAGTGGCTTCAGCGTCTTGGCAGCCCTAGGAGCAATCTTGCGTCCGACGAAGCGTCGAAGGGCTGTGGCAAATGCCCAAATGATCAAGCCCATACCTAGCGCTCCGCCAGTGACGAAAGACGCCATGTGATAGTTCTCGGGCAGCCATTCTGTGAGCTGCACCGTAACTAGCATCAACGCGAAAGCGCCCGCGAACGATGCGCCAATGACCCAGTCGATTGGCGTCGCGCGACATCGCGCCTCGACCATTGGCGACAATACTAGAAACGGCTGCTGTATCAAGGCTCGACGCATTTCCTGAGAGAGGTCATCCGGGGACATCCTCAAGGATTCCTCGATCTTCAAACGCTCGCCGTAAACCTCATGGAAGCCAGGGAAGCTACGATCCATAATCTCTGTCACGTGTCCCGGCTTTTTAGACATAGCGACATATTGCTTAGGCGCGCCGTGTAGCGCGAGTTCGCAAACCTGGCAGACGCGCTCATAGCCAAGCAATGCGCTGGCACTTGTTGGGATGTAGTAGATGTGCGAGTAGGTACGCACCTCTCTAAGCAAAAAAGTTTGTGCCTCACGGCACATCGGACAGAAGTCAGCGACGTACCCTACTTTTTTGCGTATGACGCGCTTGCCCCACACTATGAACATCGAAGTCTTTCCCTTTGAAGACACATGAGGGGTCGTGCAAACGGCTAACGCAAGCGAACAATCCACGCTCGGTTCACCAAACGCGATTGGACGAGCCGAGAACAGCTTAAAGAGCTGGTCTTCCCAGGGTGCTTTCTCCCCTCAAGACAAGCGACCCAATCCACAGCGTGGGTGGCGAGCACAGGCGGACAGGCACCTATAAGGCGCCAACTCCAAGCTGGCCTTGCATCCTAGCTGTTGAAGTGTGGAATGCTGTCACGAAATATCAGGGTTCACAAGCGCCGCTAATGAGACAAGCAAGAACCCTTCGGTCGTTCTCAGAGGACGGTCCTAACGACATTGTTGACTCAGTGATAAAAAGTTCCGCTTCGGGTCGGAAGCGGACAGCATTGGAAGTCGGCGGCGAGAAGAACTGGAGCCAATTTATGACCCCAGTTCAATTCAACGTATAAAGCTACTCAAAGATTGGAGGACTGTCTTTGACTATGTGAGCCTGGAGGAATAAGACCTTCGGCGACTAGCCGCGGATCGCCCGCGAGCATCGCCCCTTGTGGCAAAGATCCCCAATCCCCCTGATCCCAAGAAGACCAAGTTCCTTGGTAGTAATACCAAAGGCCGCCAGAAACCAGGTTAACTTCGCAGCTATTCAGGATTTCCATAAAAACTCCTTGCTTACTGGCAGAAAGCCTCTGCCATGCATCGATCGCCGCGAACATTCGTTCATTCAGCGGTCAATTCTGCTGCCCTATGCCTAGGGCAATAATCTTGTTCGCACTGGCAATGGTCTCTGGACGATGTGCAATCACCACGCGTGTCACCTTGAAGCGTTGCACCGCGGCATTGACGAGTCGTTCGCGCTCTACGTCCAAATGACTGGTCGCTTCATCAAGCACCAGCAGCCTTGGCTGCCGATACAGGGCTCGCGCCAAAATCACCCGCTGCTTTTGTCCGCCCGATAGATTGGAGCCCATGTCGCCCACCAGGCTTTGGTAACTCATGGGCATCGCTGTGATGTCATCGTGGATAGATGCCAATCGTGCCGCGGCTTCGACTTTGGCCGCTGTGCTATCGCTGTCGAAGAAACTGATGTTGTCCGCGACGGAGCCGGCGAACAACTGATCGTCCTGCATCACGGCGCCGATCATTTGGCGATACGCGCCAAGGCCCAGTTTGCGAATGTCGATGCCGCCGAACAGCACCTCGCCCTGCTCAGGCTGTAAGAGGCCAAGGATCAGCTTGGCCAAGGTGCTTTTGCCGCAGCCTGATGGACCGACGATGGCCGCCGATTCGCCCGCTTCGATACGCAGATTGCAGTCATCGAGTATCCAAGGCTCGCCTTCCGCGTAACGAAAGCTGACGTGGCGCAACTCGATACTCGCCTCAAGCAATGAGGCGTCCCAGCTGGATTCGATGCTTGGCTCTGGCGCAGCGAGTGCAATATCCGCCACGCGCTCCGCGTGCAGCTTCAACATCCGGAAATCAACCCACTTGTCGATCAGACCGGCCGCACGACTAGTGAATTGATCGGCATAGGCAATAAAGGCGACCAACATGCCGGCCGAGAATTCATTCTTAAGCGTCAACATGGCGGCGATCCAGATCAGCGCCACGCGGCCGATGCCGAACATCAATTGGTTGGTCAGCGTGAAGGCGATGCCTAGCCGTTGAATGCCGATATCACGATTGGTACTGGCTACTGTGGCATTGGCATAGCGTGCCAGCCGTTCGCCCTGCTTGTTGGCGAGCTTGATCGGCATTGCGCCGCGAATGGATTCCAGCAGTTCGCTTTGCTGGCGCGCACCGTAGACGATTTGCTCCTCGTTGGCACGACGCAGCGGGTTGAAGAACATCCAGCGGGTGAGGCCGTAGGCCAGAAACAAGCTCGCGACCAACATAGTGAGCCAAGCGTTGTAGAACGCCATGACCGCTACTGTGACCAGCGACATTAAGCCGTCAAGCAGAGAGCCGATGAATTGGGTGGTCAGGGTCTTCTGAATCGTCTGGATGGAGCCGAAGCGCGATACCACATCGCCGACATGGCGCTTTTCGAACCAGTCCAGCGGAAGCTTCATTAGGTGGGCGAACAAGTTGCTTGCCCATTGCACACTGAGCGTCGCACCCAACCAAGTTACGGCCCACGAGCGGGCCGCTGTGATCAAGGCTGAGAAAATGGCGATACCGATGAAGCCCAGACCCAACAAGGTGAGCAGGTCGTAGTCGGCCGACACGATGACTTGATCGAGCACCCATTGCATATAAAACGGTGTGACGAGCGCGAACACTTCCAGCGCCAAGGCCAGTAGAAGAATCTGAGCCAGCGCGGGCACCACGCCGCGGATGCGTCCGGTGAGGGCGCGCATCGAAACCGCTTGGCGTGCCTTCACGGGCTCGAAGTCCGGTGCTGGGCTCAGCTCGAGCGCGACGCCAGTGAAGTGTTCGGAAGTTTTCTTGAGGCTGAGCTTGCGAATACCCCGGGCCGGGTCGTGAATAATTGCTCGGTGCGCTTGAACGCGCTTGAGCACGACGAAATGATTCATATCCCAGTGCAGCAGACATGGGGTCTTCAGCTGTCCAAGCTGCTCCATGTCAAGCTTGAGTGGCCGGCAAGCAAATCCAAGCTGACCGGCCATTTCCATCAACCGGGCCAGGGTGGCGCCCTTAAGTGAGGTGGGGAAGCGCCGGCGCAAACCGGCCAGATCGACATCATGGCCGTGATAACTGGCGATCATGGCCAGCGAGGCCAGCCCGCATTCCGCCGCCTCGGTCTGCAATAGCATCGGTAGCTGGCACGACCAGCCAAATCGAAGTGCCGTGTGGAAGCTTGATCGCGGTGCATCGGATGTGCGGGTTGAGCCGTCAGCCATGCGCAGCCCCTCCATTCAAATGGTGACCGAGGCCGTAAAGCGGTTCGAACACCCATTCGATCAGCCGACGCTGTTCCATCAGCACATCCGCATCCAGCGCCATGCCGGGACGCAGGCCCTCCGCTCTGCCGTAGGCCTGCACGGCTTGACTATCGAGCGCTACCTGCACGCGATATAGCGGTGGCTGATTCTGTTGAGGGCTGCTACCGGTGAGTGAGGCGACTTCGGCGGAGGTGAGCGAGCTGCGCGAGATCTCCACGACATGCCCAAAATGCTGGCCGAACTTCTGGTACGGAAATGCCTGGTAGCGCAGCACCACACGACTGCCTGGCTCGATGAACCCAACGGCACGACTGGGTACCAGCAGTTGCGCCTGCAGGATCGAGTCGCTTGGTAGCAGCGAGAGCAGGGACTGTCCCGCGGCAACCATCTGTCCGCGCTTGAGTAGAAGGTTGGACACCACGCCATCACAAGGGGCGTGCAACACCACGGCGCGCTGCACTTCGTTCTGCGCTGTCGACTGGTTGATGTCAGCCAGTTTGCGTTCGGTGTCGTTGCGCCGGATCGAGGCGTCTAGCGGCGCCTGCGCCAGCTGCTGTGCCGCCGTATCGGCCTGTTGATGCAGATCGAGCTGCTGCCGCATCAGGGCTTTGTATTGCGCCTGTGCATCGAGCATGGTCGATTCCTGCTGCTCGACCTGCAAGGCGGATACGTAGCCCTTGATCTCCAGCGGCTTGATGCGTTCCAGTATGTTCTTGGCGCTGTCAGCCTGCTGCTGCTGGATAGCCAGTTGAGCATTGATCTCGATAATTTGTGAGCGCAGCAGGGCTACCTTGTCAGTGAGCGCCTGCGTCTGCTGGGCCAATACTTCTTGCTGGGTTTGCAGATCGGCTTGCAGCCGCACACGCTGATCGTCAAGTTGGCGGCTTACCAATGCGTGTGTGTTGCCGAGCGAAGCACTGTCCTGCTCGCTGGAGATCTCCATGAGCGGATCACCGCGATGCACGGCCTGGCCGTCATACACCCGTACCTGCGTTACTGTGCCCGTCGTGAAGGCGCTGACATTGAGCAGGCCGGCACTGGGTACCAGCTGACCGGTAACGGTTTCGCGTCGGGTGTACTGGCCGAAGATCAGGAAAAGCAAGATGGACGCTGCCAGCGCCAGCGACCACGTTGTTAATATCCAGCGCGACAACGGCGTAACAACGATGATGCCACCCAGCCAGTCACCACGTCGCGCATCAATGACTTCTTGTCGAAACAGTCCCTTTGGCAAATCCCGGACTCCCGTGTACGCAAAAATATCCTCAGCCTTCTTCAGGCGCGCTAAAAATATCTAACGGACCCTTCGATGCTGATGAGCGAAGAGTAGTTTTCTGCCGCGTACCCGAACACACTTCTTTATATATTTCTGTCATCGCAAAACAATATGACCGGCCTTGCCGGCGGTATTGAGAAATGTGCGAACAATTCGCCGACGTCCCCCGGTTTTAAGTAGCACAGCGGTTTGGAGTGCAATCCCCCATCCGAAGGAGATTGGACGTGAAGAGGTGATTTATGGAAGAGCAGATCATCGGCTTCCTGCGTGAGGCGGAAGCCGGCATGCCGGTGAAAGAGCTGTGCCGACAGCACGACTTCAGCGAGGCGTCTTATTACCTATGGCGCAGCAAATTCGGCAGCGCGAGCGTGCCCGATGCCAAGCGGCTGAAGGACCTGGAGACCGAAAACGCGCGGCTGAAGAAGCTGCTGGCCGAGCAGATGCTTGAGAATGAGGCCATCAAGGACGCCCTGCGAAAAAAGTGGTGAGTGCATCGGTTCGACGCGAGCTGGTGCGGCAGATGGTCGGCAAGGGATTGAGCGAGCGACGTTCGCTGAAGGTCATAGGCATGAGTGCCAGCGCGTATCGCTATGCGACGCGACCGGATCGCAACGTGGAACTCCTCCAACGGATCCCGACCCTGGCGCAGCGGCACAAGCGCTACGGCGTGGGGATGATCCATCTGAAGCTGCGGTAGGCAGGCCTGCTGGTGAACTACAAGCGCGTGGAGCGGCTATATCAGGAAGCCAAGCTGCAGGTGCGACGGCGCATGCGGAAGAAGGTGCCCGTCGCCGAGCGGCAGCCCCTCGCACGGCCAAAAGCAGCGAACGAGGTCTGGTCGATGGACTTCGTGTTTGATCGCACGGCCGATGGTCGCGTCATCAAATGCCTTACGGTCGTCGATGACGCCACCCACGAGGCGGCCGTCATGGAGGTCGAGCGGGCGATCTCCGGCACGGGCGTGACGCGCGTGATGGATCGCCTTGCACCTATTCGCGGTTTGCCGAAGATGATTCGCAGCAACAACGGCAAAGAGTTCTATGGCAAGGTCATGGTTGCGTGGGCGCACGAGCGCGGTGTGCAGCTGCGGCTAATCGAACCAGGCAAGCCAGACCAGAGCGCCTACATTGAATCGTTTAATGACCGCTTCCGCGACGAATACCTCAATGAACACTGGTTTCCCAGCTTGTTGCATGCACGCACGGAAATCGAAATCTGGCGCCGGGAACACAACGAGGAACGACCAAAGAAAGCACTGGGCGGCCTGACGCCCGCGGACTATGCAAAGCAGCTAAAGTAATAACGGGCTGCAAAGCATCCCGCTACTCAAGGCCGGGGTCACCATCAATGGGCGACCTCTCATCGACTGGTCAGGGCAGCAGGATCGCCTTACGTCCACCGGGTGCCGCATAGCTCAGAGCTGCATCGACTTCACTGAGATCGAATGCCTGGCCGACGGCGGTGCGGAACGCAGGATGGTCAATGCAGCTTTCGAGATCTTTCAGCATGTGGGCAAGCCGCGCCTGGTCCCGTGTCGTGGGTGTGTCGAAATTATTGAAGCGACGCATTGCCAGATCCTTCGCCATGAACAGGGTCGAATGGAATGAGACGTTCTCTCGTCCCGAAAGAAACCCATAGAAATAAACGGTCGAGCGAACGGGCAGCACGGGTAGCAGGCTGCTGATGAAGCCACCGCCCACTCCGTCGAAAATTGCCGTCGCCTCCATTTCAAGCGTGGCTGCCTCAAAGGCAGGCAGAAAGTCCGGCATGTCGCTCGACAGGACTCGCGCGCCCCACGCTTCAAGGTTTGCTCTGGATTCGGCACTGCGCGTAATCGCCAGCACGGGAATGCCTCGACGGGCAGCGAGCGTGATCAATGCGCGCCCTGTCGCAGAGCTGCCTGCTGTCACGACGATGGCACGGTGTCCGTCGGACAAAGCCAGGTCAAGAAATCCATAGGCCGTCGTGACGTTGACGAGCGAGCCACAATAATCTCTTTCATCGAGGTGGTCTGGCAGCGGCAAACAGGCTCTCGCCGAGATTTGGGCCGTCCCGCACCACAAACCGAGGAAGCTGCTGTCTGGCTGTAGCGAGCGATAGATCGCCACCTTTCGGCCCACAAGAGATTTCGGCACGCCTTCTCCGGTGGCTGTCACCACGCCGGCGGCCGATGACCCCCAGACGTTGCCGATGCGCTTGCCCCGAAACCCGCCGGCGGCGTCAGGCAGCTTCATGAAAGTCTTGTCGCCGTGGTTTATGCCGGCGGCAGAAATCCTCACATTGACGTAGCCTTCGGGTGGATCGCTGGGAACCGCTATCTCGCGCAATTGGGGATCGCGGTTTTCGTCGAGGCAAATGGCCCTCATGCTTAGTCCTCCTTAAGCCTGTTGTCGGATCGAGATGGGGCAGGATGCTCGGCCATCGCTTGAAACGCATCGCGCAGGAGCGCCAAGGATCGCCTGACAGCTACAAGTTCCTCGAAGCCGACCACCCGAGTCATTCTCGACGTCGACTTTGCCCAAGCCTGGCTCACGGCGTCATAAGCTGTCTTCCCTTTGATAGTCAACGCGACGTTCTTTGCGCGCCGGTCCGAAGGATTGTCGACTAGCGCCGCATAGTTCTCTGCCACCATCTCGGTGACGATACGTTGCACGGATTGCCTGGTGACGCCGATCCTGCGGGCAAGCTCGGCCACGGTGGCCTCGCCGGCGAGCGTAATGGCTCCCATGACTTGCCAGCGCGCAGAGGAGAGACCGAACGGCTTGGTCAGGTGATCTCCCGCCGCGATGATGATGCCGTTTAGGCGGAACACCTCAGAAATAAGAGCATTTAGAGCTTTCTCGGAGGAACGTGGCATAGCCTTAAGGTGTCATATTGACAGCATACTGTCAATATAGCGAAGATCAGATTACGAGATCAGCGTGATGATCTCCGGACAAGGCGTGGTCGGGTTCAACGGGCGTGCCACGAGCTGCAATCCACCGCCTCGCGTTGGGCACCTCGCTCATCAAGGTGAGCTCTTCGGCCTCGATCGCGCGCAGTCGTCAGTGTGCTGCGTCGACCGATTGAGGCTCCTGCCCAGAGCGGACGCTCCGGAAACTGGCTCTAACTATCGAGTCAAGAGGGTGTATGACGTCCAATTTCGACATCAAGCTGGCATCGATCTTGGCGGCTTACCGAGAATTCGTTGCTGTCGACAAGCCGGCTCGATGCCGCCTGGTTCACTACAGTGGATTGGACATAGTGGGGGGAATTGATGTTCCGGTTGATGAGATAGAAGCGCAGATAGCAGGATGTTTCGCAGAGGGCTTTCACTTAGACTGGAAGCGGCATGGTGAGGGCATGCTGATCTGGGTTCAGGAACCTGGCGGTCCCGTTCCATGCTGGGACGCGGTCGAGCGGGAAGAACCTTTAGGCGATGTTGCAGTCGTGCTCCGGCGCGCTGGGTTTGGCCGCAACTTAAGTGGTACCTGATGCCGTTTCCAGCGTGAAGTGGCTTTAATAAGGCTGGGCTAAGCTATTCAGCATCATTCCGGAGTGACGGATGGCCATCGTTATCCGGGGACTGACGAAGTGTCCGTTATGCGCGGAGTTGATTGCCGACGGGCAGTCGATTGTCAGCACTCCGCACTTTGTTGAGTCACCGGAGCACCCGCTGTGGCCGTTTTCCGACGCAGCGATGCACTACAGCTGCTTTCAAAAGTGGCCGCTGCGGAGCGAGTTCGTTGCGGAGTACAACAATTCGTTGGGTCGCATGGTTTGGGGAAATGGCTCTCGCCATCACATGCAACCGGATGGCATTGTTATCAACGAAAAGAAACAATAGTGACCGTCGCTCCGTAACGTTCGCTTCCAGCAAGCAATTGCATCGCCCGGCTGAGGCCGCTGTCGGAAGTGGGTGCTCAAAGGCCCTTCCAACTGCACTTGCTATGGCCGCACGGACAATCGACGATCCAGGCGGCACGACGCTTTTCGACGGTCATGACGCCCTCGCAATAGGGGCAGACTTGGTCGACAGGCAGCTCCTTCATGTACTCACACAGCGCGATATATGCTGGTTTAGCATGCGCCGGAAGAGACTTGCCTCTGACGAACGCCTCCGCTTCCAGCTCAATACTCTCAATCACCGACGCCATGATTCCTCCAGGGGCGCGAACATGCCGGTCCATTTTTAAGCAGAACTCGGTGTCTTCGCAGCGGCAAACGATCCGAAGGGTGTAGCAGGACCTGCCGACCCAAGACAACGCCCGCTGCTGGCTGCCGTTTCCGGCACTGCGTCGTCGAGGCCAAGGAGGAGACCCCGGACACCCCCTCGTCTCGCTGCTGAGCTAAGCTGATCGCAACCGGCGCCCACTTTTCGACGAAAACCCGGATCGGCTTTCGATGGAAGCCAACACGAGAAGAAAGGAATCCATACGTGCGTTGGACAAGCATCGATCCATATCCCTTCCATGTATCGCAGTGGCCGAAATCGATCGCGTCTTACGACGACTACGACGGTGGTGAACGCCTGCAGCTTTCATGGGACTTCAACCTCGCTTCTGAGAAAGATAAGAAGCAGGCAATCAGGCAATGGTCCGAAAAGCTGCCTGAACTGCACAACGTGCGCTGGCTCAGCCTGTGGTCGCACGTAACGTCGCCGTTGTTTGAAGCTCTATGCCGCATGCCTCATCTCGAGTGCTTGCAGATCAAGTGGAGCAACGTTCGTGATATCTCGGCTATCGGGAATCTGCGGCATCTACGCTATCTTTACTTCGGAAGCTCCACCAGAATCGAATCAATCGAGTCACTCGCCAAGTTGCCAAGTCTGCGCCTGCTCGAGATCGAGAATTTCAAGTTGATCGCCGACTTCTCGCCGCTCACTGGATTAACTGCACTTGAGTCGCTTGCTGTCACAGGCAGCATGTGGGCAAGGCAGGACGTCGGTGCTCTTGAAACGTTTGCACAAATGACATGGTTGCAATCGCTCGCGCTCGATACTTGGAAGGCTGAGACACTGCGGCCGCTTGCGAGCCTTCGATCTCTCAAGTTCCTTGATTTAAGCAACAGACTTCCAATGTCCGAGTATGCGTGGTTATCGGCTATGTTGCCGAATACCGAATGCCGTTGGTTCAAGCCCTACCTTGATCTGATGGGCAGGGGCTTCGGTCGCTGTGCCCAGTGCCACCAGGACTCAAAAGTCATGCTGACGGGAAAAGGGGCGAAGCTACTATGCCGATTCTGCGACAGGGACAAGGTCGAGAGACACGAAGCTGCTTTCGGCGAAATGAAGGCGAAGGCGCTCACAACATCCCGTACGGACATGGGCCTTCTCTGAAGAACGCTCGGCTGGCGTACCAATCATCGATGCTCCGCTGCACGAGTTGAACCTTCATCGGTAGGCGGTGCATGGTCACCCGAGATGCTTGGTGAGGTTTGGCCGTTTGGCTGCAGGTGCCATTGCCTGTCTGCATCCGCCCATCAACAAAGTTGGATTCGAGACGCAAGCTGCCTCAGCTGTCTGTGGGTTTCGTATTCCCACAAAACTAGCCACAGGGTTTCGCTTGAGCTTCGGTGTTGAAGCGGTCAGGATCTGGCGGCTTCATGGCAGCGGCGTGTGGTTGCCCAATGCCCGGGTGGCGGGATCTGAGGGAGTCGCCATGCTTTGATCATGGCGGAGCCCTAACATGAGCGCTCTTCGGAGCGATAAAACGTGCTCAACGAGGCGCGACTAAAACATAGTCGCCAAAGTGCTTATTTGCCTTGTCCACACGCACGCACAGCTGGCCGCCACAAAGATTGACGTCCGCCTGATTGTAGGCACGAAGCAGATTGGCTTGGAGCTGGTTTTGTTCGATCTCGCCCTTGAAATACCAGGCGCCTGCAACGGCACCGCATAGCAGTGCTACAGCTCCGAAAATAACGATACTGGCCACAAGCATGACGCGTTTCTCGAAATGTCCGAGATGCTCCATGAACTTCTGGGCGGTGGTATTGATCCGCTGATCCACTGCCTGGAAGCGTTGCTCGAAGCTATCGAACGCGTGGTTTGCCGCCTGCTGAAAAAGGGCAGGCGCGGCATCCGCTGCGTTACGCAACCGACCGGCTGCAGCATGGTTTGCTTCGCTGGCTGCGGTGGTCTGCCGCTTGAAATACTCCAGCAGTTCGGCCGCCTGCACGACGGTGTTCTTCAGTTCATCCGCTGACATGGCCTAAGTCCGCTGACCGATTAGCTGCGTACAGGGCTGGCGCCTTAGGTGCGTACCAGCGCCGCCTGTTGCTGGGTCGTATCCAAAGCCGCCTGAGCCTGTTGCTCTCGTTGATTGATGGATGCGGCTGCCTGGGTTCCCAGGTTGCCGGCATTCGCTACCGCAGCCATGGCTTTGTCCATCTGGGGGCCGTCGGCATTCTTCAGAGATGCCGCCAGGAAAGCGAATTTATCGTCGTTGGATGCTGTGGGGGACAATGTGGGGACTGCACTTCGGCTATCGCCGGCCACCTTCGTAGGCGTGTCCGTAAAGGACGATGCGCTGGCGTGATGGTGTCTCCCGGGGTTCACTTCGGATTGCCGATCGCCGTTATTCTGATTATAGGCATCGTTGCCATGGAATATGCTTTGCATGTGCGAACGTACATTATCAGGAAGCGATTTAGGCAGGACGGGATCAACCCCCTGCGATGGCGTACGGAGTCTGATTCGATCGTTATACACGTCTTCCGCGATCTTGGCCGCTGCCTGGTTTGGCCGAGCGGGATCTGGAGAGAGATGATCGAATAACTTGCCCGCTATCCGCTTCGTGCCCTCATCCAATCCCGGCACATGCCCTACGTCGGGAATCATCCCGACCAGCTTGGAAACGCCGCCAACAAATTCGTCGCGCGACTTCGCATTGGCTTCGATCTTCTTGTCGTATCTCGTCATGGCCATGTCTACGCCGACATCAATGGCGGCCGCCTGCGCAGCGTACTGACGCATTAGATCATCCTGCGGTGCACCGGCCTTGGCTTTAGCGGCATCTCGTAAGACATCGATAGACGTCTGATCGTAGGCTTGGCTCACGGCATTTCCAAGCGTCGGGCCCTTGTTGTTTTTCTCGTCCAGGGGAATATTTTTGATATCTGGATCGAGCGATGTCCGCGCGAGGAAGCGGGACAGCATCTGGGTTTCCGAATGCAGGCCGTGCATACCCGTATAATCATCAATCAAGGGGCGAGGGTGCGCGGAAAATATCGTTCCTGCGGCACGCAATGCATCGTCGCGATAGGAGGTAGCGTTCCGATAAATGTCTCCGCTGGGAACATCCTTGTCACCGAATTTCACTAATGCCTCGAATGCCTGCTTATCGGGTTTATCTGATGGATTCTGTTTAAGAGGGCTATGCGGATTGTTCAGGTACTTTTCCCGCAGTTCGGGGTCCGAAGCAAAACCCATCGCGGCTGCGGCACGGTCATCGCCCTGATTGCGCTGCCATAGGCGTGTCGCCAGTGTCTCCACCGCCGTATTGGGGTGCCCCGGACTCGCTCCCAGCTCGAGCGTTTTCATGAGCATCATCCGATCGTTCGGGTTTAAGCCACCATCTACGATCTTCATCAGCTGGTCGCCAGAAACGAGGTTCTTTTGCGTCATCATGCCCAAGGTCTCGCCGATCAAGCGACGATCTTCGTTCAAGAAAGGCATTTCACGAATGTCACCCGCGCTGCGCGACACTTCTTGTGCGTAAAACGCTTTATAAGCGTTCTCGTTTCCATTCGCTCCTTCGCTCAAAAGCCTTTGTACGAGCTGGATTTTGTCCTGCTGATTAAACGTTCCATCAATAGTCGGATTTCCGGAGAGATAGAACGCTAGATTGGAATGATGAATCCCCCCGCCAGTACCTTGCTCACAAAGCATCGCAGCGTGAGCAATGCGGTCCTCCTCCGGGGTGCCTGGGCCGTATGCCATGATTCATCTCCTTTGAAGTGTTCGGGCTATTGGGCTGCCATCGTCGCCGGTACGATTATCATGTGGAGTGTTCATGAAACGTTACCGCTTGCTGGGCGACGGCATAGCTGGCATTTTTGGGTGAGATGGGGCCCAAAATGACAGCGCGAGTGTCATGACTCCTATGCAGAGCTCGAAGACGCTCCTGCCGCGCTCGCGCCGATCAGACTTCAACGTCGAGTCATCGCTGGAATGAACGCTGTTCCAACCGTACAAGTCGCGTGCTGATGCCCAGTGCGGGAGCAGTCGGATGTGTCAGTAGTGCATCATGCAACAATGCTGCAATGATCTCCGGGCATGACACTGCGACGGGGCTTTCACGCAAGGGAAGTTTACCGCCTCGACCCAGTCAATTATGTTGCGAGCCGAATCTGGCTATGCACAGGGAGATACCGATAATGGTCCGGCATGTTTTCACTGTGGCGCTGCTTGGCGCCATGCTTGCATCATCGCTGCAGGCGTTCGCGATGCAAGCCTCTTCGAAGCATGATTCGGCGCCGGCTGAATCATCCACAGCACCTGTATCCATCGATCGACCGATTCCTCCACCGGCCGCCAACGACAAGACCGAAAATCTTACCGTGGAAGATTTCCTGCGCGGCCTTCAGGCGATGAAGGCCGGGCCTGCCAACATCGAACAGGACCCCGATTTCGTCAACGCGATCCGGGGACTGGGGCATGTCGCGACGGTTTACACCGACGAGATAACCAAGGCCAGGAAAGCGGGCAAGGCAACCGACAGCTGCCCACCCCACGGCACCTCGAGCATGTCCACGGATACGCTGGCGCCTTTCCTGCTTCGTATTCCGCCGGAAGAGCGGCGCAGCATGTCGATGAATCAGGCATTCCACATGTATATGCGTGAGCAGTATCCCTGTCCGGGTAAGGCATGATGCTTAGGAATGAGGGCCGATAGTTGTGGGAGAAGTCCGCATCGAAGCGGGTAGGCGCGGTGCGTGGCGAGGTTTTCGTATTCGCGATGGATAAGTTGGTCGCGTTGATTGCCACTGGGAGCTGAGCCACTGCTGGAGTGAGCTTCTCGGGTTGGACTGGCGAGATGTCGACGACGTATGCAGCTAGCCCCGTTTATCGACAGAAGGCCCGTGGCCGCCGGAGATACCCAGTGGAGGTTTGGTGGTCGGTTTGCCGGCGCCATTGTTTGCCGGCATTCATCCATCAACAAGGCTGGATTCCTGCTGCGGCAGGGGCCAACCTCTCCATCAAACTTTCCGGCGCTTTCTAGTGGGCCTCTGAAGCCCGGCGTCGCGGCAAGACTTGTACGCTTCAAGGTGGGAATGGAAATTTCGTCGGAAGCGGAATTTCAGCGCGCATTTCTCTATCCTTCCCGCAAAATTTCTTCGTCAGCGTGCCCGATTAGCTCGAGTTGATAAAGGCGCTTCACAGCACTTGGGGTTAGTTAAGAACAGAGGCGCTTCTGGTGGCGGTGGATTGGGCCACGCTGCGATCCTGCGCATCCGGGACAGGCTTGTCGACCTTTGCCGATCGTTTCGCAGCCTCAGCTGCGCTGCATCCCGCGCTGGGTGTAATGGAGAGCTCGAATGCGGAGTCTTTCGTGTTTGCTTCATCGACGCTCAACAGCATGGTCCGGCCCAATAGTCCGCGAAAGATCGTTGGCTCCAATATGGTATGACTTCCCGAGTGGCTTACGGAGCCGTTCACATCGACTTGCACCTGATCGTCACCGGCAGGTTTCGCTGCAAAGGTAAACTGCCAGGCATCGTTGCTATCGGGCCCTCCTTGAAGAATAGTCGTCTGTTGTGCACCGCTCGTGCATACCGTGGAGTGGGTCAGCACGTCATGGCCTCGACTCGCGATCAAGTCCAATTGATAGCCCGAGGACGACCTCGATCCGGGAGTTGCGGCTGAAGCATCCTGGGAAGCGGCGTAGGCAAAGCCTGCCATCAGCAACGTACCTGAAAGGACAAACAGCAAGCCTGCAAATTGGCGGCGACGATTGGGTATCTGTGTCGTCAACATGGCAATGCGCTCCGTGATGGGGTGGGTGGGAGACCAGCTACAGCCAATGGGCAGCTGTAACGGCATGAACTGGGTTTTCAGCATGGCATTCGCGTAGCTTCGGCGCTGCGAGCCGTGTTCATGCATCACCGCGGCATCGCAGGCCAATTCCTGGTCATGGCGAAAAGCGTTCCACCCCAGCCAGGCCAGCGGATGAAACCAGAAGGCGGCAAGTACGAGTTGCGCACAGAGATTCCACCAGCCGTCATACCGACGCGCATGCATGGATTCGTGGGCCAGGATCAAGGCGCGCTCGACGGCGTTGTAGCGATGGTCGAAATCTGCCGGAAGCACGATCCGTGGGCGCCAGGCGCCCAATAACGCCGGGCCTACATCGACGTGCTTTGCACGCACGACGAGCCAGCGTGATGAGAGCTCAGCGAGTACGGTCGCATCACGCAGGCGCGCGTGGTAACGATGCTGGAAGAACATGGCGCGCGCGAAGACCAGCACGCCGCCCGCGATCCATATCAGCATGCCCCATGCGTAATCGCCTGCATCGACCGGGTCCACGGCATGCGCCGATAAAGCATTGGCCATGGATGCGATATGTTGCACAACCGGCGGCATCACGTTGATCTCGGTGCCGCCGGCATGCGGGAGCTGGCTGGCCAGCATGGCAACCGGTGGCAATAGCCACAGTAGAAAAGCGCGCTCGGCGCCGAATGCCCGTCGGCTGTACTTGCGTAGCAGGCCGACCAGCAGCAGGGCGGCGGTCAAGGACAGCAGCAGCATCCAGGCGTGGCCGAGGCCTTGCCGGGCGAGTTGATCAAGACTGGGCATCATCAAGTTTCTCCAGCAACTTGCGTAGCTCGGTAATATCCTTCTTAGTCAGCTTTCGTTGTTCCGAAAAGTGCGCGACCAGCGGTGCGACGCGCCCCCCGAACAGGCGATCGAGCAGCCCTTTGCTCTCTTGTGAGACGTATTGCTCCCGTGTCAGACGCGGGGAGTAGAGGTAGCGCCGACCGTCGCGCTCGGCCTGCACGGCCTTCTTGGTCAATAGTCGGTTGAGCAGCGATTTCACCGTGCCTTCCTGCCATTGCTGCGGCACGGCGACCTCGGCGAGGATCTCCTCCGCACTGCGCGGCGCGTGTCGCCACAGCACCTCCATGACGACTGCTTCTGCTTCGCTGATTGCCATACGATTACCGTTTACATGTGTGAATGATTGTATGCTCACACGTGTAAACGATGATTGTCAACCCACGCCCTCTGCTGTTCGCGCATGTCAGGAGATCAGCGGGCAACGACCACATTGACTTCCTGCCTTGTGTACAGTCGCCAATGTCATACGGTCATCTGGTTGCGTGACGAGGCATGGCTGAGGGCATGCAAGTGTCATTGCTTGCCCTACCCACCACTCAACAAGTCAGACTTGGGTTGCGGCAGATGCGCCACCCCAGTTGCCCTAAGTCCGCCGCACTTCCCGGCACTTCACACGAACATGAAGATCATCTCCCGCGCAGAAGCGGGGGGGCGTGTCTATCAAGTGGCCGCGCTGTCTCGGCAGCAGCTCTTGCCATGAACGGCAGGCACGGAAAAGAGATTCCAGGCCAGCTCTATCGACAGCTTCCCGGCAAGGCCGTGGATCTTCCCCTGATGAAGGTCTGGCGCCGGCAACCCCGCTGGTCCAGCCCGAGCGGTTCGCTTCAGAAGCGGCCCGGTATTGGATGGAGCGCAACCACAGTGCCTGGGCTTGCTGTGGCTTCGGCAGAGCTGCCAGAGCTTGAGAGTTACCAGTTGGAATGCGCTCGAAAAGGATTCTTTTTCAACTTTCAATTCAAAGTGATACGCCGCATTTCCCGGTCCCCATCGAAGGGGGAGGGGCATCGAGGCGCCGCCATGATGACGTGGGCGCACTACTGCGCCGGACAGCCAAAGGAAATGATATGTCGCGCTATTCGAAATTTGCTCCCATTGCCCTGCTGCTCGCCGGTATCGCGTTCTTTCCGGTGACTTCTCATGCTCAGAGTGCGCTTTGCACCTCGGAACTCCGGGTGGCGGCGTCTTACAGCGACATTGCTGAGGCTCAGGACGCCGCCGGGAATGCTGCCGCTGCGCTTGCATCCGATGCCCAAGCAAGGGCCGAGATGATGAACGCCTCGGCCAGCTGCAGCGGCACGCTGACCGGCCAGAATCTTGCGTTGTTCCAAAATCTAATGTCGATAGCAAATCAGCTTATCAACCAGGCGAGCGTCGCCAATCAGCTCAATCAGACTGCACAGGCACAGACCTATGAGGTGGAAGTCGAAGCGAACTTGGACCAGGCCTTGGCGGTAGCCCTTAGGCAGTGATTGTCAGCTCGGGGCGATGGTTATTCGGGTGGGTTGTTCTGCATGGACTTATCCTGAAGACATGGTCTCTTGGGAATGGAGGTTATCGATGACTCCATTCCTTTCGTCGTGTTACAGGCTGCAGCATAGGTTGATGTGCCGACTACTTGCCAAGGCGCTGGCACGGCGGCCGCTCCGCTGCCTCGGCTGGTGTTGCTCGTTCTACGGAAATTCTTTTGTTCGCTTCGCCGCAACCTGTGCATCCCTTCAAATCTGATGCTTGGTTCACGCTCCAGCCAAAGAAAACAGTGTCGAATGGCCCGCTGCGATAGACGCTTGCAGACGTGCCGCGCATAGGTTCGCTGACTTTGCAGCAGACCGTGCAACCAACAGTGATGCGATGTCGCAGAGAAGTGGCCAAGGATGGCTGGGGAAGCTGTGGAAATGCCGTAGGCACGATATCTCGTGCCGGTCGGCTGTGGCCCGGAAATGGACGGCCGGGACTAAATCGCCTACGCAGCCAAGGACGTCGACCATGAAATCCCGAGTACCGGACAAGCAGCGAGTGCGTCTCGCTCGTGTCGCCTTGCCGACAGCGAAGTGCCCTTGGTCGCCAGCACTCGATCAGTGCCTGCGTGCAGGTATGGCACAGGGACGCCACGGTGTGCGGCAGGCGACCCAACGCGTGATGGCGCAATGCCCCGCGCTGACCCGGGTGCAGTGCTGGCAGCGTCTCCGCTGGCTGCGGGAGCACGCCTGCCGGGAACGCCCTTTGTCGGGTGCATGGCCTGTGGACCTGCTGGCGCAGCTTCGCGATGGTTATGCCAGGGGAGGCACGCACAAGCGCGCAGCCTTTCGGGCGGTTCGTGCCCGTTATCCCGGCTTGCCAGGTCACGTGATCGTCCGCCAGGCTCGCCGGCAAGGCTGGCTCGAAGGCTCCACCACAGCCGCTCAGCGGCGACGGCGGTGGACATCGATCGAACAAACGCGCTTCGCAGCCATGGCCGAGTGCCGTTCTGTCGCGCAGATGGCGCTGGCATTGGGACGATCAAAGAACGCGATTCGTTGGCGCCTGGGGGCCCAGAGCCTGAGTGCAAAAAATGATTCGATGTGGTCTTTACGTCGACTGACAAGCACGCTTGGTGTGGGCAGGACGACATTGCGGCGTTGGATCGCCGAGCGTGCGCTGCGAGTGCGCGATGCGCGCATCACAGGCGATTCATTGCGTGCCTATCCCGCCTGCGATTCGCCAGTTAATGAATGCGCCGTCTCTGGCGGCAAGACGTCAACGGTTGCCGCATCCGACCGACACTACCGTTGGAAAGAGGCCGCCGTGCTGCTGGGATGCCACCTCCGTGTTGTACGTCTAGGTATCGCACAAGGCCTATTCAAATTGGCGGACCCCAAGGTCAGTGATCGAACTCTTGCACGATTTCTTCGACCATCTTCGTCGAAGCGGTTGGACACGGCGAGGATCGATCCATCGGTCTGCCGATGGTTGATCGGTGAATACCTCAGCCCTGACATTTGCGATAAATCGTCCTCGACCCACTGGTATGTCCCAGCTTAGGCCGCCACGGATCGCGTCTTGCGCGTGGACAACGGCAACTGGCGGCTGGCAGCCCAATCGCCAGCCGGCAGTCGCTTAAAAAGCAGCGGCCAGTGGAAAAAAACAGCTTATGGTTTTTGTATGGATTTCCGCCGAAAAATGGACCGACCTTTTCGTTGAAAGGTGAGCCGCCAGCTGCGGTGCGCCTTAGCTCGGATGACGGGTGAGGCGTGGCAGGGGTGGCGCATATTTCAACGGAATTCCCGTCTGAAGTGGCTCGGTTGGGATGGAACTCAATGCCGGTGTCGCTTGAGGCGATACGAGCTCCCGTCTCGGCGATGCATCGCATGCGCAGCAGCATTTTCTCCGCCTGGAGTCGAAGCAAGCGTAAAGCGGCTGAACTCGTCAGAGCGGCGTAGGGGGCGCGCTATCTTGCATGAGGCGGGAAGGCCAGCCGATGCGCACAAGCATGCCGTCCGGTCCGCAGATCCCCACCTCGTAGAGGCCCCATTCGCGGTGCCGCAAGACGCCTCCGGGGCGAATGACCAGGTCGTCCACGCGTGCAGCGACGGCGTCTACATCCGGCGTACGGATGAAGACGCCGAACGGGTTGTGTTCCTCCGGCACAGCCCAAGGGCCGCTTCCTGCCTGAGTGAGGTGCACCTCGCAGCCCAGGCCGGTCATGATGACGTAGTTATCGTCGCCGCCCGTGCGGACAAAGCCGAGGCGCTCCCAGAACGGAATGGCCGCCGGCAGATCGTTGCTGGGGACGATGGCGAAGGCGCCTACGGTGGCGGGGATGGGCATGCACGGGCTCCGGTGTGAGTGGCTTCCAGCCGGTTCGCTCCAGGAGCTTGCCCGGCGGTGGATTGCAGTCCGATGTTAAGCGATTCGCCTGGCCACTTCGTGTGAGGTTCTGCGATCCACCCGGCACGGCGCAGGCTATGAGCACGATGGGATCGGTGCCCATGAGGGTCGCAGAATACTTGTGCCGATCTCGCCGGGCCGGCCTGGCCCATCGGTGAGGGGCTCGCCGTTCGCTGAAAGACACGGCTCCGTCTTCAACACGGATAAACAGTCAAAGCCGAAAGCGGCCATCGGATCGACACGCGTCTTCAATCCGGCCCCGACGGTTGGAGACAGAACGCTCATCCTCGACCGCGTTTCTGATGTCAGGTGGCGAGTTTGTCCAATCCGCGCAATGTCCGCAGCGACACGATCACTCAGCGGGATACTCGGTGAAGAATTCGCTCGCGATCTTCCACTGGCCGTTGAGCTTGATCAGCTGCAAGACTTTCCAGCCCTTGCCTTCATATGCGGCTCCCTGCAGTGCGGTCTGGTAATCCAGGGACACCTGCGCCAGATTTCCGACTTGCTCGATCCGGATATTGCCGAAGCGCTGTTGATACCGCTTGCCGCTGTCGAAAATGACCTTACGAAAGCCTGCGTAGTCTTGAAATGTCGCCAGGTCGGACCGGTCGGCGGTGTGCGCGCCTTCCTTGACGTAGGCGAATGGAATCTTCAGATCCAGCAGCTGCGATTCGAAGGCTATTCGGTCGCCTGTTGAGACGCTGGTCATGTACTTGCTCAGCAGCTTTCGGATAGCCGCATCGTCTGCTGCCTTCGGTGCATTGGTTGCCGTGCCGTCGATGGCCTGTGGCGCTGCCGTTGCCACTTGTGCACCGGCGGTAGCGAGCAATAGAGACATCGTGACGGCTGATACGAGCAATCGGCGCATGGCGGTTTCCTCGAGAGGATGCAGTGTGGACACGTGGAGACAAGAAGCGCCAATGCCATAAGGCACTACCCGGCAACCCCATCATCGATGGAACCGCCGATGGGGAATAGAAAGCAAGCTTGCGACATGGCCTATCTGCTGCGCCGAAGGCGTTCGGGTCCGGCGGCGGCAATGTCCTCGAAGGCGGAATCGAGCCGGGAAAATATTTCCCATCGGTCGACCTGCAGCCGCGATGCCACCTCGTCGATGATCAAGAGTTCGAGCTGCTCGACTCGCTTCCCCTTCCACAACTTGTCGGCAAGCGCGACCGTGAGCTCCTCCAGTCTGAGGCCGGTACTTTGCCAGCTTGCATGGGAAACACAGCACCTGGCGACTTCGGCTTGCACGTCGTTGGCCAGCATGAGGCTCTCGCCGAACGGCTCATGATTCGAACCGGGGCCGTCCAGCTCCTCTGGATACCGGATCTTTCCCGCGTCATGTACGGCGACTCCGAGTTCGACGAGACCGGCGTCCACCACCAGGCCGAGATCGCGGTAAGCCCTGACGATCAAGTCGGCGGCCTCACCCACGAGTTGGACATGGACAATGAGCCTGTTTGGCGCACCCAAGGCACGAAGCAGTGCGTACGCGTCTTCCCGGTTGCGCAAGGCCATGGCGGCTCCGTTTCTACTGTCCAGTATTTGATTCGATGTCGGGTTTAGATCGCAGACCGGCTGTTCAATCAGCCTTGCAGACCAAAGTCGTATTCGCACTCAGTCTTGCTTGAAGGAACTTGGACGCCTGCCGATTCGCCTCAGGACCGCTTTCAGGCCCGGTCGCTTGCGCCAGATCGCTCATTGAGCTCGGCAAGGCGCCGACGCCCTTCGGCTCGCACACGAAGTCGAAATAGTAATGACCGTCGCTCTCGACGTCGTCGGGTTGTCCTTGAAGCGAAAACTCCAAACCGGTGGCGACAGCAACATAGCCTGGCACTTCATCAAACCGCTCGGTCTCGACCAGTCGGAGCGGTGATAAGAATGCGTTTAGCTCATCAGCAATGACATGCAATGGCTGCTCTGCTGCGATCACGACCGCTCCCCAATAGCGTATCTCCATCATCGTTCCTTTGAGCCAATCCAGCGCCGAACCACCGCATCAGGCTGAAAGCTGATCGCATGGCTCTCAACCTGAGTGCGGGATCTTCGCATTTGTGTGCGCGGCTGCCCGAGTACTTGAGGAGCCGATGGCCGCTTCGTTCTGCATGGTTGCCTGATGAAGCAGAGTTTTCGGCGAAAGCGTCATTTTCGTGTTCACGCAGCATGCGCCTGTTCGCGCACCATAGAGCAAGCGCCCCTAGAGCTATCGCGCCAAGTAGGAGGAAGGTGGCGCGATAGCCCAATGCCTGGGCAGCAACGCCGCCCGGCAACGGGCTCAAGGCGGCGCCGACGCCCTGTACGCTCATGATGGCACCTTGCCCGGCATTGACGCGGCCGCTGCCTTGCAGGAGCGATGCGACCATGGCCGGAACGGCGACACTTTGAAGACCCGCTCCCACGCCGTCCAGTGCCTGTACCGGCCACACGCCCCAGCTCTTGATGAAGCAGGCGGCGATGATGCCGCGGATCGGCAGCGCCATGAAGGTGGGCAGGATCACCAGCCAATGGCCGTACGCGGGCATTCGAGGCCGACTTTGCCTGCTCGCGACTTGGCGTAGGCCGTCTCGCCGACGAGCTCACGAGTGTCCCTCTGATGCGCCGGCTTCGGCGCGATCGGTTCAGAACGGTTGCAGACTGACAGTCTGCGGCAAGGTCACCTTGACCGTCTTGCCGCCGTTATAGAGCTTGGCCGCGATCGCTTGGAGGATCATGGCGACGTCTTGGCTCGCGGGTGTATGGCCGGCGTCCTTGATGGTGAATAGCGCGCCTGCCTTTCCGGCATGCGTGCCCGCGGCACGCAATGCCTCGGCTTGCCGATAAGGGACCGTGTCATCCGCTGTACCGTGGATCAGGTACAGGGGCTCCTTAAGCGTCGTCACTGCGGCGACATTGTCGTACTTGTCGTGGAGCCGCGCGCGTTGGTCCTCGGGCGCCATGTCGGCCAATCGCGTGAACGCGCCAATCGTTACCAAGGCATCGAACTTCTGGCGCGTCGCCAACCCGAAAGCCACCGCTGCGCCCAGGCTATGGCCGATCACGATCAACTTGCCGTCTTTGGCGAGCTGCCGCGCCCGCGCAAAGAAGGCGTCGGCGTCCGTCGCCAAGCCGGTCTCGCTCGCCGTGCCGGGATTGCCGGCATATTCCCGATACTCGGCCGCGACGATGCCGTAGCCCTCGCGCAACAAGGGCTCCAGCCAGCGCATGGATTCCATGGCGCTCGATTCATTGCCGTGAAAGACCAGTAGCACCGGCATGCCGTCGCGCGGTGCGCGTTCAATGCCGGCGAGCGTGAGGCCGTCGGATGTACTGATGTGGACGACACTCGCGCCATAGGATGGATCGACGATGCTGACGGGAGTCGCCGGTGCCGGATAGATGAACTTGTGGATCTGATCGTCCGTAGGCGCTGCCGCGAGAAGCAGGCCCAACCATGGGCCCAGGATCGAAAGCATGGCTTGCCCCTTGTGGTTGCCGGTGGCTGCGTGCCAGCACTGCCGGGCTATAGTCCGGCGGACACGTTGCCAGATCAAGAGCGTGATCAAGAGCGTGGTTGCGTGATCGAGCCCAAGCGCACGCCTGTTCTCGGGTGTCTGTTTGCGCAGGCCCGGTTACTGCGATTCGCCAGGGCTGGCGATGAGGCAAATGGATGAGATGGTGCTGCCTCGGTCATCATCGGGCGCGGCCGCCATCGGCCAGCGCCGACCGAGCACGCTGGATCGGCCCCTTCGGCGCTGCGCGCCTTGGCTACCTGCGGATTTGCCCAAATCTGGCGGTGCTTATTCCGGAGATCGATCCGGCTGAATCCAATCGGTCGGGTCGCTGCATCTAAGGGATTAACACCGCCATGCCGGCGGGTGACCCAGAGAGCAGCCTTCATGATCAACCGCACCACCCTGGCCCAGGCCACCACTCGCGCGCTTCGGCTTGCCCCTTTATGGGCATCCCTCTCTTTGTTTTGCATGGCGGCGCCGTCCGCGGCCGCCACGCCGCCGGCGCATACGCAACTGCCCGATACGCCGGTGGGCCGGCTCGCCGGCGAGCTGATCCAGCACGTCAACAAGGACGATCCCGCAGCGATCCGCCAGTGGGCGCCCAGCGTCCTGTCGGCGTCGATTGCCGCCGACGACCAAGCCGCCTTCATCACCGACCTGGCTTCGGCGGCACGCGACAGCGGCGGCCTGGACGTGTTCGACATACAGACCAATCCGCACCAGCCGGGCGTGCTCGAGGTCGCCGTCAAGGGGCGGCACACCGCGCAGGCCGCGCTGTTCTGGCTGACCGCCGACCCGGCGCATCCGGACCAGCTGGGGCAGGCGGTGCTGGTGTCGATGGACGATCCGCTTTATGCCAACTGGCCCAAGGGCGCGGTGTCGCATGCCGAGCTGGGCAAGCAGATCCACACCGTGCTGGACCGGTTGGTCAGCGTGTCCGACTTCTCCGGCTGCGTGACCGTATTCGACGGCGGCGAGACCGTATTCGACGAGTGCCGCGGCCTGGCCGAGCGCAGCTTCAAGGTGTCGGTCGATCGGCAGACGAAGTTCCACATCGGCTCGGTCGGCAAGATGTTCACCGCAGTCGCCATCGCGCAGCTGGTCGAGGCCGGCAAGCTGTCGTGGAACGACACGCTGGCGAAGCTGGTGCCGGAATACCCCGACCAGGCGACGGCGAAGAAGATCACCGTGTGGCAGCTGCTGCACCATACCTCGGGCCTGGGCGACTTCATGGTGCCGGAGTATTTCGAGCACGCCCAGCATTACGTCAACCCGGTGGACTATCTGCCGCTGATCGCCCGCCAGCCCAAGGCAGGCGAGCCGGGCAAGGGCTTGAGCTACAGCAACGCCGGCTACGTCCTGCTCGGCCGCATCATCGAGAACGTCTCCGGCCAGGGCTACTTCGACTATATCCAGCATCACGTCTTCGAACCGGCGCAGATGACCTCCAGCGGCTACGACAGCGTGGAGCAGATCGTGCCGGGGCTTGCGGTCGGCTACTACCACGACGATGGCGTGTTCTCCCGCACGTGGAAGGCGAATTGGGCGCAGGGCGTCTACAAGGGCAGTCCCGCCGGCGGCGGCTATGCCAGCAATGCCGACCTGCTGCGTTTCGCCAAGGCCTTGCATGGAGGCAAGCTGCTCAAGTCCGCCACGCTGGCGAAGATGTTCGACGACGAAGTGCCGAACGACGGCCCGGGCGCGATTGGCGCCGGCATCGACGAACGGGTCTCGCACGGCCGCCACATCCGCGGCCATCAGGGCGGCATCGAAGGCACCACGGCCGACCTGGAAATGATCGCGGAAACCGGTGCAGCGGTGGCCCTGACCAGCAACCAGGGGCCGTCGCAGCACTGGCTGCTGGCCGAGCGGATTGCCGACCTGCTTGCCGCCGAAGGCGCCAAAAACTGAGCGGCAAAAGCGCATCATCCACTCTCTGTACCCAAGCCGATCGGCTTGATTGATCCTCTGGAGCAAACCATGGAATTCATGATCCCCCTCATCGTGATGCTGGCACCGGTAAGCATCGTGCTGATCGTGCTGCGCTATCGCTACCTGCAGACGAAGGCGCGCTACCAGGCCTTGATGCAGCTGGCCGACAAGGGCGTCGAGCTGCCGCCGCAACTGCTGTTGGAACCCAGCGTGACCTATTCCGAACGGCGGCGGGCGCTGGTGCTGATCGGCTGTGGGCTGGGGCTGATGGCGATGTTCCTGTCCCTGCCGGGCCATATCGACGATGGCGTGGGGGTCGATCGCCTGTGGGGCATCGGTCTGCTGCCGCTGTCGATCGGCCTGGGCTATCTCGCCAGCTGGTGGTTGAACCAGCGAGGGGATGTGCGTGGCTGACAGCGCCGCCGAGGCGCGCATCGATCAGGCCCTGGTGACACGCATCCGGCTGGATGGCGATCGCCGGGCCTTCGAGCAGTTGGTGCGTCGGAACCAGGGCATGGTGCGGGCGCAGCTGCGCCGGCTGCTGCACGGTGACGAGGCGGCGGCCGACGACCTAGCGCAGGAAACCTTTATGCTGGCCTGGCGCAAGCTGGATCAGTTTCGCGGCGAGGCGCGGTTCTCCAGCTGGCTGTACCGGATTGCCTATACCTGTTTTCTGCAGGCGCACCGGGCTCCCGCGCGGCACGACAGCATCGACGACGAAACCATGGAGCAGCTGCCGGCGCCGGCGCGCGCAGTCGACCTGCAGCTCGATCTGGAGCGCGCCATGCAGCGGTTGTCTGCCGCCGAGCAGGCGGTGCTGCTGCATTGCGTGCAGCTGGGCCTGAGCCACGAGGAGGCCGCCTATGTGCTGGCGATGCCACTCGGTACGGTGAAGACCCACGCAACGCGCGGCAAGGCAAAATTGAAGGCATGGCTGGCGGACTGGCGTGACGCCAAGGCGGAGGAAACACCATGAACGAATCACACGACGACGACATCCTCGACGCGCTGCTGCGCCAGCAATTCGAGGGACCGGTGGCCGACGACGGCTTCAGCGAGCGCGTGATGCGGCATCTGCCGCCGCGTCGCCGCCGCGTTGCCTGGCCGCTGTGGCTGGGCGTGCTGGCGGGGATCGCGGCATGTTGGACTTGTCTGGCCCATGCGCCGCTGCTGCATCTCGGCTGGCGGGACTGGATGGCCGGCGAGCTGTCGCCATCGGTCATCGGCACGTGGCTGGCGATGGCCGCCCTGTCGGTGCTGGCCCTGGGCTGGGGCCTGATGGAGAGTCGGGGCCGCTGAAACCTGCTCTGGACCAAGCGGCAGGGCAATATGAAAAGCTCATGTTGCCTCTTAAGGAAAAGCTGCTTCGACCCGAGGCAGCCCCGGGCTCGAGGAATCTACATGCAGCAATATCACCGGCTGATGCGGCGCGCTGGCAGCCTCCACACGGATGGCGAACGCGACGAGCTGCTTCGGGTCCTGGCGTCTGCGCCGGGAGCGAGCCGCGTCGAGATTGTGGGGCCACATCCGAAAGGCGGCTATCGCGTGCGCATCGAGCTTGCGCCGGATGGCGTGGACGACTTCTTCGCTCATCTGCAAGATCGCGGCTGGACGTCGGTCGTATAGCGCTAAAAGCGATGCAACGGTGGCTTGGGATCCGAAAGATACATGCCGCTGCCACAAATCGTCGCGGCCAGATGATGTCGATAGACGCCAGCGATACGACCGGTCACGCCGCGCCCGCGGCGCCGGCTCGAGGCGTATCGAATGGGAGCCAGCGCTGGCGACGCGCGCAGCGTCGGTGCTCTGCGATATCTTTGGGGCAGGCGTCATGGCGGCGGAACGAGTCCTGAGCGCCGCGCCTACGAAGATTGCCGAAGGTGAAACGTCATGCGCCTCCATCCGACTCTTGCCTCGCTTGCCTTGGGTTTGGCCGTAGCAGGCTCTTCGCCCGCTCAGACGGAGCAAGCTGCTTCCACTCCCAGCCAGGGTGACTATCGATTGCCTTTTGCCGATGGAACCAAGGTCAAGGTCTTCGACGATTTCTCCACGCACCGACCGCCAGGCCGCAACGACTTGTTCGGGATCGATGGGCAAGCTCCCTATCGCGTGGTGGCGGCGGCAGCCGGACGCATCGTGGCCATCCAGGACGGCTATAGCGAGCAACAGTCCGGACGAGCGGCGAAGGATTGCCACAACAACTATGTGTGGATTGCCCACGCCAATGGCGAGTGGACGAATTATTCGCACCTGGCCCACGACACGGTCAGCAAGAAGGCCGGACTCAAGGTCGGCGATCCGGTGAAGGCGGGGCAATACCTGGGTGACGAAGGCGCCGTGGGATGCGCCATGCTCAACCACGTACATTTCGAAGTGGCGGTTCCCCGCTCCGAAAATCCCATCGATGCAGGCGGCTTCCTGACCGACAACGAAAATGGCAAGCGCGAGCGGAATCCGCGCTTCTGCGGTGTGCCTGGCGGCTTTGCCGTGAAAGGAGCCAGCTATCAGGCGAGGCCTTGCTGACGCGAGGCTGGCGTCGGACTGCGCGCATCGCAGCAGGCCTGGTTCTGCGCCATCTACGATGGTTCGGCCTGCCTGTTTTCAAATTGCCATGTTTCTTGAAACATCGGAAGCATGCCGGCTCGATCCGGCGATCGATCGTTGATCCAGGCGTCAGTGCGCCCTTGAGCTGACCACGTTTCGGCCTTTGGCGACCTGCAATGGCCCCAATGAAACGGAGGCGCCCTCGAGTGCGTCGGAGATTCCAGCCATCTGTGGGATGGGAGATGTGCGTCCGGAAATTCCGCTTCGTCGAGCCCGGCAAGCCCCTTTGGAGGGCGCAAGTTGTGCACCTGTCGATCCACCGTAACCTCGAGAAATGCCGTGAGAACGGCGCCAGCCGATGAGCTCAAGGGACTGCCGTGGCATGCACTGCCCGAAGCCAACGCGGATCACTACCGGCTTCATGCATCAGTTGCAGCATATGCAGCTGTGGCGCATATGGCTTGTTTCGCAGGCATCGCGAAGTTAGGGAATGCCCGCTGTTTAAGCACGAATTAACAGAACCGGTATCAGGGGCGCAAAGATCTATCCTGAGGCTAAATGGCCTGATGCATTTCTTCGTTTTATGACGGACCGCGCAAAATCGCTGCCGATCATTTCAGTACATATGGAGCGTGATTCGTAGGCCTGCGAGGGTACCGCGCAGGTGGCTCAGGATGGAGCGGCTCCGACATGTCTAATTGGACTAGACTGCCCTCATGGGGGCGCACAGGATGGCTGGCGGATGCACGTGCACTCGGCATGAGTGCCACCCGCCGAGCGGCCGCACAAGCGGGGCCGCCACCTGAAGCCGGCCTGGCGCTGGCGGTGATATTTCAAAGCAGGAACCTGTCGTCGGCCGAGCTGAAGAAGACTTTCGGCAGCGCCAGCCTCCCCGAGCGAGATCAACCGGTGTCCGAGTTCTGCTCGGATACAAGTGGCTTGAAGAGTCGGCCGAATGCCGCTCCGAAGCTTCAAGGCAGCCATCTGGATCACTCCGACAGGTCACCAGGTGGCTTGGGGGCCGCCATAGATTTCGTGACCTGCGCATTCTTGCCGGATGCCATCGATGCATCGGAGGGCAGGTCCTCGCTCGGCAAAGTGGCTTTGCCCAGCCGTTGGGTGCCCAACGAACACGACAAGCTTCGATGGCTGCGCCGGCCGAACTCGCCTGGCGAGGATAAGGCGGGCGATCACCAAGCTGGCGCCGAAGCGAGCCTGCACTTGCCGCCTCTGGTTCGGACGCGCCCCACGTGCTCGGCGCTGCCTCCAAGACTGCATGCAACGCCGGTGCGGGAGCAGCACGATCAGGTCATCAGGATTTCATTGGGCCATGCGTCTGCCATGGAGCCAGGCGCCGCGTCGCCGCGGAGCTTGCGGGCAACCGATGGCAAGGCCTTGCCCGTCAGCAAGGTCATCCACCGGCAACATCGCTTTCAGGCGCTTGCGATGCTCGGGCGATCGGCTGGGCAGGCGGCCTCAGGGATGATTCACGGAGTGGACGAAGATGACGCGCAGACGTGGCGGCATCTGGCTGCAGACACCAGTCCGTTGATGAAGACGAAGAAGCTGCGCAACGACAACGGTGCAGTGCGTACCGATCGCATCATGCGCATGTTGAGCTGGAAACCCTGGCGCGCCAGTTCCCCAGAGTCAGGGTGGCAGGAGTGATGGCATATCTGATGGAAGCTCCATCGCAGGCAAACATGCCTTGAGTGAAGAGCGATGGAGCGTTTGCGGCGCGTCCGCTGCGGGCTCGCCGGCAGACGGGCTGCGCGAATGAGATGGAAAAGTATTCGTGGCTGGAGATTGAGGACGCAACGCCAGCCAGTCGAAGCGACATCGGAAGGCAACGCGTGAGCGTTCACCGACTGAAGAGAGCCAATGAATGGCGTCGAGAAAGTCGATGCAATGGACTACCAGATCAAGCGCGATACAACCAAGGAGGAGTGGTACGCCTATGAACGTTCAGACAGGTCGGAAATTTGCCGTCGCGCGAGTGCGCCGTGGCGTGCTGAGCATGCTGTTGGTCGGAGGATTGCTGATGGGGACGACGAGTGCCCAGGGCATGCCGGTCTACGACAATTCGCAGTTTCTCAACATGCTCAAATCGCTCGCCCAGGATGCGAAGAATTACGACGAGCTCGTATCGCAGTACAACCAGATGGTCCAGCAGTACCAGCAGATGATGTACACCGTGGAATCCTTGACGACGGGCTTCTCGCTCACCCAGAACCAGTTGCAACAGATCGCCGACACGGCGCCGCTGATTCAAGCGAACTGCACGTCGGGTTCGAGCGGCGGGATCACCGGCATTCTGATGAGCCAGATCGGATCGCTGTTCAGCCAGAACGTGTCGGACAGCCAGAAGCAGATCTGCGCGCAGATCATCACCACCCAGGTCGACAAGTACAACAAGACCGTGGTGATCCTCAACAAGATGAACGGCTATGCGAGCCTCTTCAACAAAGTCGAGTCCGCCGGGCAGGCTATCAGCACGATGGCGGACTCCGGTCGCGCGAACAACCAGGCCCAGGTCTATACGAGTGCCCTCAGCACCGAGATGAATAACTGGGAAGCCGAGATGAAAGCCGACGACGCGATCATCTCCACGCTCCAGCAACAGCAGATCATCCTTACCCGGGTGGCCTTGAAAGGCACCAACACCGTCGGAAACGTCGCGCCTTTGACGACCTTCGACGGGGCTTTTTGAGTCGCCAACCACATAAGGAAGTGTCATGGAGAGCATCGTCTATTACGGGCTGGTCTATACCTGGATGACCAGCCAGATCAGCAATTTTCAAGATAACCTGATGGGCCGCGCCACCACCCTGGTGGTGGCCGTCGCCTACGTCATGCTGACCATCTGGGTGATGATCATCGGCTATCGCATCGTTACCGGACAGACGCGCCAGCCCTTGATGGGCGTGGTGGCCGACATGGCCAAGATCGTCCTGATCGTTTCCATCGCCGCCGGCTGGTCGAGCGGGGCGTCCTATATCGAGAATCTGCTGAGCACCGATCTCCCGAACGAGATCATGAGCCTTTTGTCCGGATCGGACGACACGGTCTCGCAGAAGATCGACCAGAACCTGACTTATACGCAGCTCGCCATGACCGCGGTGGACGCGGTGCAGGTCGCTCCGGGCGACGTCGAAGGCGCCGATGCCAAGGCGCGCGCATCGCAGCTCGCCACTTTCGGCACGGCCAGCCCGCCGATGGTCGCGGGCGCGATGTACCTCATGTACAAATGGTTCATGGCCTTCTTCATCGGCCTGGGGCCGATCTTCGTGATGTGCCTCATCTTCGAGCGGACCAAGCACTTGTTCGACAAGTGGCTTTACTTCGGCATCAGCACGATGTTTTCGATGGCGGCGCTCGCTGTCATGACCACCGTTGCGCTCAAGCTGACCATGCTGTCCGCCGGTGTCTTCTTTGCTGGTGACGTACTGTCCAAGATCTTTCCGATCAACACCGAGGGGCTCACCTCGCAGGCGATGGAGCAGGGCGGCGTGGGCCTGTTGATGACCTTGATGCTGGTCACGGTGCCGCGCGCGGTCGGCAATTACTTTGGCGGAGCCTTGGGCGAGTTCATGCACGCCTCGGCGTTTGCAGGATCGGGTGGGCAGACTGGGGCACAAAATCAGCTCGGTGGATCTTATAAACCTCCGCTGTCCCAATCTCCAAATACAAATGCTGGTCAACATGGGGCTGGCGGTGATGCCTATGGCGCTCCCAATCCGGGCAGTGATCCGCGCCTCACAGGCGCCAGGAACTTTCAGCCATCGAATCAGGATGGCAATAGTGTGAGAACGCCATCACCTGTTGGTGACCCGATGCTTGACCCGCGCGTGCTAGGTAAACCACCCACGGACAGCAACGGCTAGAGTCTCGTCCAGATGTCTAACCCCCTCCGAGGGCATCGCTTATGAAATTGATGGTCTGGCTTGCTCTATTCGTGCTCTGTTCGGTCATGGGTCATGCGGTGCATGCGCAGGGATCGTGCCCGGCGGGACAGATGCCGTATAGCGGCAACGATATGAGTTCGTGTGGCCCGATCCCGCCCGGATATCAGGGGTACGCACCGCCAGCACAATCTGTCCCGAAGTGGATGAGCCAGTGGGGGGCCATCGCCACTGACGACGCTACAGGGAGCTTCGGTGCTTCGAGCCAAATGGACAGTCGAGCCGACGCTCAGCGAGCAGCGTTAGCGGACTGCCATGCCAAGAAGGGCGCGACATGCAAGTTGGAAGTGACCTATGACAATGAGTGCGGGGCGATGGTGGTGGGTGACAACGCCCACAATGTCGGTGCGGATACGACGCTAGACAAAGTCGTGCAGCTCGGCCTAAAGACTTGTCATGACGCGGGTGATACGAACTGCCGTGTCTATTACTCTGCTTGCAGCATGCCTAAGCGCATTCAGTGACCAAGTCCCCCGTGATGTTCGCCATGGGATGAAAGTAGCCTGAGGATGCCATGCATGAGATTGGTGGTCTTGCTTGCTCTATTCGTGCTCTGTTCGATCATGGGCCATGCGGTACATGCCCAGGGATCGTGCCCGGCAGGACAGATGCCGTATAGCGGCAACGATATGAGTTCGTGTGGCCCGATCCCGCCCGGATATCAGGGATATGAAGCGCCGGCGCAGCCGGCTCCCCTGTGGATGCATCAGTGGGGAGCGATCGCCACTCACGATGACGACGGCAGCTTCGGCGCCTCGACGGGCATGCCGAACGAAAATAGCGCCATGGAGGCAGCCCTGGATAATTGCCACTCCAAGCACGGTTCGGCGTGCAAGATTCAAATCACTTATCACGATCAGTGCGTCTCAATGGTGATAAGCGATAAGCGATACAACACTGGAAGCGCGCCCACCTCGGAAGAGGCTGTTCAGAGCGGCATGGATACCTGTCGAAATTCAGGCGATCCCCATTGCCGTGTCTACTACACCGCCTGCAGCATGCCCAAGCGCATCCGATAGCCAGGCATCCCATCATCTTTGCGGTAGCACCAAGTAGCCGGACGGCGATGCCCATGAAATCAATAGTCCGGTTTGCCGCCATCGTGTTCTGTTCGGTCATGGGCAAAGCGGTGCATGCGCAGGGATCGTGCCCGGCGGGTCAGATGCCGTATAGCGGCAACGAGATGAGCTCGTGTGGCCCGATCCCGCCTGGATACCAAGGAAATGCGGCTCCCGGGCGACCTGCTACGAGATGGATGAGTCAATGGGGTGCGATCGCTACCGATGACGTTACGGGCAGCTTCGGCGCTTCGACCCAGATGGACAGTCGAGCCGGCGCCCAGCAAGCCGCGTTAGCCGACTGCCACGCCAAAAAGGCTGCGACATGCAAGGTGGAAGTGACCTACGACAACGGGTGCGCGGCAATGGTGGTGGGTGACAAAGCTCACAACGTAGGCGCGGATGTAACGCTGGACAAGGTCGTGCGGCTTGGCCTGAAGATTTGTCACGACGCGGGCGACACGAATTGCCGCGTCTTTTACTCGGCCTGCAGCATGCCTAGACGCATTGAATGAGCGAGGTGTCACGGCATGAAATGGAATTTCGTGGTTCTCTTGTTTGCAGTCCTTTTTACTCACGCGAGCCGGGTGCACTCACAGGAGGTGGCGCCTTGTCCCTCAGGCCAGATGCCTGCTCAGGTGCAGGACGCCGTGGTGTGCGCCCCGGCGCCTGCGGGCACGGTTGGCCCACCGCAACCTGTGTTCCAGGAACGGTGGGGTGCCTTGGCGACCGATACCGACAAGGGCACCGTGGGGTTCGCCATCGGAAAAAGCAGCAGGGAACTGGCCGAGTCGGTGGCGATGGACGACTGCCGGGCGAAACGGGGCGAGGCATGCGCCGTCAAGCTCAGCTATCGGAATGCCTGTGCCGTGCTGGCGGCAAGCGGCAAGAACTACAGCGCCGCCACGGGAGCCACGATCGAGTCGGCGACCCAGGCCGCCATGGCGGCATGCTCGCGTGCGGGGGGCGAGCGCGCCTGCCGTGTCGACTACAGCGCATGCAGCTGGCCGGTCCAAATTCAATAGAGTTCGTTGCGCATGAGCCGGGGACAAACCGATGTCTGAAAAGCCGAGAGAGGCGGTCGAGTATTCCGCCACCGAGCATCGATCGTCGCTCGTATGCGGCGGTTTTCGCCTTGCAGGGCACGTCGTCGGGCTGCTTCAGCGCGTCTCGCTGAGCGCATTCGTGGCGCTGCTGGTCGCGGCGGTGTTCGAAAGGATCGGGACGCGCTCCGGGGTGGAATGGCTGCTTGCGCTGTCCGTCTTCACGACGATCGCCGTCGCCGGCATCGAACTCTTTCTGGTTGGTTGCGAAGTATCCCTGGTGGCTGCCGTGGCACGTCACCTGTGGGTGTGCCGACATGAGCTGCCGCCTCGCCGCGTGCGCCGGCTATGGAGTCTGTTCGGCAAGGGAATACGCCTGGTCTGGTGGTCGTCGTCGCTGGCGGTAGCTGCGATATGCCTGCCCTGGATCATGATGCTGCCGCTGCAGGCGCCGGTGGTGGGCATCGCGTTCGCCTTGCTGGTCGCTGCTTTTGGCCTGCAATGGGCAGCCACCGGCGAATACAGGAAGGCTGTGCTGAGCGCCTTCGAGCCTGAGCCTGGCACGCCTGTCGCTGCCATCCTGGCCTGAGGTTCGTCGCATCGAAAGGCTTCGACGAGCCGGCTCGTGCTCGCTCGTCGCGCCGCTGCCGAAGCTTGCCGCAGCGATGGGAAGGCCTGGCGCGAATCGATCGCGTGATGGCGGACGGGCGGCGGAGCGATCAGGCCTGAGATGCAGAACTCGGCACGCCTGGCGGCAAACGCTGGAGCGCCTGCGATGCCATCGACCAGGTCCTTGGGTGCAGCGGAACACGCGTTGGCTGATGGCTCGGCAACAGGCTGGGCGTCACATTCGGTCAAAGCATCAGGGCGGAGACGGAGCCGGGCGGCAGGTGCGGTGGCTGCCGCCGCGTCCCTCGTCGTCGCGTGCATGGTGAGCCTGGGATGAGTTCGACAAGATCGCCGCAATAAAACGCCGAGGGAGGCAAGCCTCCGCTCGGCGCTTGCATCCGGCCTGGTCAAGCGCCGGACGACGGTGGCGCTCAGTTCGACTCGGTGAACTGGATGTACGGCGACGCCGAACCGGAACCGGCCTTGGCGGTACAGCTGCCCAGGTTCAGGTTATTGGTTTCCGCCGTGGTGCCGCCGTTCGAGGGACCGACGCAGGTCGGCGCGGTGGTCTTGCCGTCCGCCACCTGCAGTTTGACGGTCAGCGACGAGCCCTTGTTGAACGACAGGCCCGAGCCGCCGCCGTCGCCGACGACGTTGAACTCCGACTGCTTCCAGGTGGAGCCGATGCTGAGCGTGTCGCCGCTCTGGCTCACCGACTTCGCGGTGCTGCCATTGGTGAAGATCACCGTGTCATTGCCGCTGACCGAGGCGGAGCCCGAGAGCTTCACGTTGGCGAGGCTGGTGAGGGCGACGTCGGCGGTGTTCACCGCATCGCTGTCGGTAAAGCAGGCATCCTGCGGGTCGTAGTTGCCCCAGCCTTCCGGGCAGCCGATCGAGTTGTAGTCGTCGTCGGAAAGGAAGATCCAGTCCTGGATATAAGCCTGCGGCGGCGTGCCGGTGACGTCCTCGCCGGTGGTGGCATAGATGAACTGTTGCCAGGTCTGACAGCTGGAATAGCCGTAGGTCGCGTTGCAGTCGGCCGAGGGGCCCATGTTGGTGTTGAGCTGCAGCGTGTAGTCGCCATTGCTCTTCGAGGTCACGCCGGTGACGGTGGGGAAGCTTCCGATCGCCGAGCTGGTCAGGGTGGAGGTCTTGGCGCTGTAGTCGTTGCCGTCACCCGCCGTATTCAGCGAGGCCGCGCTGGTCTTGGCCTGGGCAGTCCGCGCCTGCTTGCTGAAGTGCGGCGGCAAGACCACGTGATGGGCCGACGCCGGCAGGCAGGCTTCCTTCTCCCAGACCACGCTGGGATAGGTGGCGTGGAAGCAACCCGAGGTCGGCGGCGCCAGGTGCTTGATCGATTCGTGCCAGTTGTCCAGGGCCTCTTTCTTCGCCTGGGCGGCCACGTCGTTGTTCGCGTCCAGGGCGGCAACCGAAGTCGAGAAGCCTACTGCGCCCAGCAGGCCCACGATCCCGGTGGCAAGCATCATACGGCGCATATTGAACATCACATGCTTCGAGCTCATACGTTACTCCCGTAGTAGTTGAGGTATCCCCTACCCACAGGTGGCCTTCGCCATCCCGCGGCATGCCGGCGTTCTTTTCGTTGTGGGGATCACGAAAAGAAAAAACCTTTGCGCTCTCGGCGATCGCTGCAGCGGTGCTCGAGCAGAATTGCACTCTCCTCGCGAGAGCGAGCGCATCGATCTCCCCAATCAAAAACGGCGGCTTGGTGCCTTCCCCTGTGCACCTGATCACCATTCGCATCGAAAGAACTTGAGGTGGGCGTTTTGCGAAATGGCGCTTTGTGAACTGCGTCCTATGCACTGCATTTGAGCAAGGTTTCGCAAAGCCCATCCCGTTCGGATGGACATGCCCTGGAGCCGAAGCGCGTAGAAGTCGGGCCGGGTGGATCGCGCCGGCAAAGACCCAGGCTAAGCAGTGCGAGCACGGAGACGATGGCGAAGCTGCATCGAGCCGGCAAAGTGGAAGTCAGGCGCCCATGCGGCGCACGTGATGCTCAAGCCAAGGTGTGCTTGGCGCGAGTGATCGAACCCGTCATTCGCGCTCGATCGTCATCGCCTGCATCGAGACGGATCGAGATCGGTTCGGGTGCCTAGGACGGTGAGCTGGCGAGAGAGGCCGATGTCGATATCGACTGGCGATCCGGTGGCGCTGTCGCTCGACATCGCTTGGCTCACCTCGCCAGGCCGGGCGCCGGGCGAGGTGGCTTATCGCTGCACGCTGACGATTCGTCGCTCGCCGCGCAGTCCTTTGTCCAAGGATTCATGGCGACCGATCCTGCGCGTCCCCGAAAATTCAGCGACAGGGCGCGCTCTATGCCGCTTGTGTCTGCGGCGAGCTGTCGCAGCAGCCCGTCACTTGCCCTTGTCGGCCCGGTAGAAGCTGCTGACCCGCTGATCGGCCTGGTCGAGCAGGCCAGGCCATGCGCTCGTCGGCTGCGGCTTCGGGTTCTCGCAAGTCTTGGCGTTCTGCATCGCGCACTCCATGCGCAGCATGCCGTAGGAGGCGGGCCAATGCGGGTCGTAGCCGATGTCATTGGCCTTGATCTTGTCGCGCGCATCCTGGACGCCGGCCTTCACCGCGGCCGCAGCCTGCTCAGGCTGATCCTTCATGAACTGCAGGAAGTCCTGGGTGTTGTCGCCGAAGGCCTGCGTGAAGAAGGCCTCGTTGTCGACGATCTCGGCGCGGCCGCTGGCGTCGGCGAAGCGCAGCGCGTCGTACCAGCCCAGAGTGGCCTGCATGGCGACCGCCCGCAGCATGGTGTCGATACGCGGTGGCTTGCTCTGGAATTCCTTGGGAATGTAGAAGACCCGAAGCAGCTCCATGGACTCGACGGGGGTGAGCTGGCCTTTCTCGGCGGCGGTGAGGCGTGCGTCGAAGTCGTGCATCGCGCTGGCCCGCTGGGCCTGGCTGGCGTTCGAATCGCCGATCACCTTCATCATCGCCCGGGTCTCGGCGCGGCGCACCTGCCACGGGTCCTGGGGAGCCTGCACTTGAACGACCTTGCCTTGTGCATGAGCGGCATGAGGCATCGTGAGAGCGCCCAAAAGGGCGCCCAGAGCGAGGTATGCGATGTGCTTATTCATGAATCCCTTGGTCACTGACTGTTTGAGGGTTGGACGATCGCGATGGCCGAACGTACAGGAATGAAGGCCTTCACGGAAGTTGATGGCCGCCACGCCGGTCCGGGGGCGTGTCCGGCGATCGGGCGCGGCGCCGGCCACTGGCCGCATGCGGATGGATTCGTCGGAAAGAAGCGGGGCAGCAAGCGCGTGCAAGAGCGGCCGCGTTCGTCGATTTAGCCCGGTTGCCGATCAAGCGTCGGGCAGTTGCCGGAACGTGAGCGAGGCCCCGGCAAGGCCGGCTGAATCTGCGCATCGAACGCTCGACAGAGCGCTGGCGAGTCTGCCTTGCGTGTGGCATCGGTCGGAAGGCGAGGTCGCCTGGCTGGTCGCCGCATCGAATGATGTGGCTTTGCTGCGCAGCATCCAGCGCCGGCCTCGGTCCGGCCGGTCGTTCAAGCTGCGAGGCCGTTGCGTCATGCCGTCGGCAAATATCTCGCAGGCGAGAGAAGAGGATTTCCCGTGTTGTTCGACGTCCCGAGCTGTCAGCTCGATCCTATATAAGCGGCGATCTGGCCGGCTACATAACGACCGGCAACTCATGTGTAAAAGGTTCGGTTATCGGCAGAAATCGCTGCGGCGTGGTTGCGTGGTCTGCGCCCCATTTCGCGAAATGGGCTCGGTTATGGCAGAAAAATGAAATGTGTAATTTAGATCGATGATGAGTGCCGAAAACGGCTGCGGCCACACGATATCGGCGCGCTGTAGCCTGCTTTTCACGGGCTTGCATGCCTCGACGAGAGGCTTGCGTGAAATGCGAGCTGCATGCTGTTTCTGTGCTCCAGTTCCTTTGCGGCCTCGGTATGCATGCTGTAGCGTGATAAAGCGTTTCATTCGAAGCGAGTACTCAAGAAGCCCTCGCTTTGAATACCTTGGAAAGCGGATTTTCCATTTCGCTTTTGTGATGAAAACACCAGTTGAGCAGGTCGGGCTTTCATGGCTGACCCGAGGGGGAATCATTGAAGGATCGATGTTATTTCGCGCGCTGCCGTCAGGCAGGGTGCGAGCAATAGCCTTGTGCCGAAAGAAAATGTGGTTCTCTGCCTGATAGTTGAATGCAAAGATCCATGCGGGCTCGGCGATTGCGGTCAAACGGGGAAGGTTTGCTTCGGCGCTTGCACGACGGTGTGTGACCCAGCGGTCGATTGATCGGCCGCTCTGCCGCACCACCGGTTCGGCGCGCATGAAATTTATGAGTGCGACCGGGACGGCTTCCGAGCCTGCTTGGGGCTGCCGGTTATTCAACGGAGTCGCAAAATACTCCGTTGCGCGCGTAGAGAGGGGCGGATACGCGTCAGTCATGCCATCCGATCTTCCGGGCGGAAAATCGGTTATTGAATGATCTTCAGTCTGTGCGGTCGATTTGAAGCAGCTGGATTTCAGGCCTGAATTGACGGGCGTGCGAGCACGCAAGGAAGCCTCTCCGTCGAGATATGGTTTTTTGGCATTACTGAACTTGGATTCAAAGCGGTTGGCATTTTGCATGTGTTGTGCATCCCACTTCGAATGTGGTTGCGCGCACATGGATCGCGGCGTTTAGGCGCTTTTTTCTTGCCGTGCCCGAATGCCTGCAGGTGATTTGTCTTACTAAATCTATCAAGTCGGAATCGAGCTGCCATGACTAATCCATTTGACGATAAAGAAGCCACGTTTCTCGTTCTGATTAACGAAGAGGAGCAGTATTCACTGTGGCCTTCGTTTGCTCAGATCCCGGACGGATGGACCACCAGCTTCGGCCCCGACGGCCGTCAGGCGTGCCTCGATTTCGTCGATCAGAACTGGACCGACATGCGTCCGCTGAGCTTGCGCAAGGCCATGGCCGAATCGACTTGAGCAGCCGAACCATGAAAGGGTGAGGACTGAGGGAATCGCCCGCCAGCTATTTGCCAGATCAGAGAGTCGCCTCCAATGATCCAGCAGTCTCGCATCACCGCAAAGGACGGCACGACGTTGTCCTTGACCACGTGGGGGGAAGTGCCGTCAGGCATCGTGCTCATCCACGGATTCGCCGACGGGCGCTATCTATGGAATCCCTTCGCCGCCATGCTGGCCAGGCATGGCGGCGTACTGGCCATGGATCTGCGCGGGCACGGCGACTCGGCCTGGGATCCGGCCGGAGCCTACAGCGTCGACAAGTTCGTCGAGGACGCGCAGACCATCATCGGGCAATGCTGCAGCGAAGAGCTGATATTGATCGGCCATTCGCTGGGCGCGGAAGTCGCGATCAGGCTGTGCGCGGCCTATGGCCGGCGCGTCAGGGCCCTGGTGCTGATCGACGGAGGCCCCGGGCTGGTGTCCGACGGCATGAACCAGATGCGTGGCAACTTCAGCACGCGACCGCGCAGCTATGTGAGCCGGCGAGACTACTGGCAGCGCATGCGCGACTGGATGCCGCTCGCCGACGACAGCATGCTGGATCTGGCGGCAGAACACGCGCTGGCGCCGAGCCAGGAGGGATTCCAGCTGCGCAGCGATCCCCGGCTGGCCCAGATGCCCTTGCCCTTGGGCGACGGCGGGGTGTGGCCGATCCTCGAATCCCTGCAGTGCGACAGCTTGCTGGTCCGTGGCGAGGCGTCGGCGGTGCTTTCGCGCCGTGCCGCCGAAGAGATGGCGCGGCGCATACCGCGGCTGCGCTACGAAACGGTCGGCGTATCGGGGCATGCGGTGATGATGGACAACCCCGGTGAATTCGCCTCGATCCTCGAGCGCTTCGTCGTCGGCCTCGATCTTGCCGGCGCATCCGGCAAGCACGTCGCCGCGGCCGAGACGGCTTGAACGCCATGTCGACCACGAGCGCATACCGCACGAAGACGATCAAGGCCTTTGTACTCAGCATCGTGTTCCTGAATGCCCTCGGCACCGGATTGCTCATTCCGGTCGTGCCGCGGCTGGTGGAAGAGCTCACCGGGCGCGGGCCGCAATCGGCGAGCTTCGAGAATGGCCTGCTGCTGTCGGTGTATGCCGCAGTCGCGTTCCTGCTGTCCCCCTTCCTCGGGCGCCTTTCCGACCGCTACGGGCGCCGGCGAGTGCTGTTGCTCGCAACCGCAGGGACGTTCTGCGACTACGCCTTGTGCGCGGTGGCGCATTCGTTTCCGGTGCTGTTGCTCGCCCGCGTGCTGGCCGGTGCCTTCGGCGCGAGCACCGCAGCCGCGGGAGCGGCCCTGATCGACATCACGCCGCCCGAGGATCGTTCGCGCGTCTTCGGATTGCGCAGCGCGGTGATGGGGTTCGGTCTGATCTTCGGACCGGTCCTCGGCGGCAGCTTCATGGAAATCGGCCTGCGCGTGCCTTTCATCGCGGCCTGCGTCTTGGCGATATGCGAATTCCTGTTCGGCTTGTTCTGGTTCCCGGAGACCCTGCAGAACAAGTCGTCGCGACCGATATCGCTGTCCGACATCAATCCGCTTTCCTCGATGAGTCGGCTGCGCAGCCTACCTTTCTCCAAGCACCTGCTGGTCGGCGTGGCCTTCTTCCAGCTCGGCGGCACGGTCACCCAGTCGGTGCTGGTGCTCTTCACCCAGGCGAAGTTCGGCTGGAACGGCGTCCAGGTCGGCGCGCTGATGACCACGCTGGCGTGCACGTCGGTGGTCATCCGTTATGCGGGCGTGCGCCTTGCCTTGGCGGTGCTCGGCGAAAGCGCATCGATCGTCGTCGGGCTCTCGGTGTTCGCCGCCGGGTCGCTGGCGCTGGCCTTCGTGCAGACCGGCTGGCAGATATACGCGGCACTCATCTTCGGCCAGCTCGGCACCATCGCCGCGCCGGTGATGCTCGGACTCATGTCGCGCAGCGTATCGGCGGAGATGCAGGGCGAGGCCATGGGTTCGATCACCAGCGTGGCGGCCCTGGCCGAGATGGCTGCGCCGCTGATCGGTGCGCTGTCCTTCGGCGGCTTCGGCTCGCTGGGTGTCATCCAGGGAGGCGAACTGGTCTTCGTAGTCAGCGCCGGGCTGCTGGCCGTGGCCGCCGTGGCCATGGCGCGGGGCATCTTGGCGCAGTCGCGCGCGACGGTTACGGCGGGCTACGTCGCGGAGTGCGCGAACAAGGTCGAGTGAGCGCTTTTCAAGCAGGTTTCGGTATCACACCAAAGACAACGGCAGGATCATGAAAGGGGAACGCGGCATGACACTTCCATTCGACGGTAAATCCCACGAGGCAGTTGCGGGCGGCATGTACCTCCGGCCCGACGCGAACATCGAGCTGCTCAGCTGCCGCTGGCACGCCTGGCAGCACACCATGTCGCCGGTCCAGCACGCCCTGAACCTGGCCTTCAGGCAGATGCCGCTGCTCGAGTCGTTCGTGGCCAATCCGGCGGTCCATGTGGCGTCCTCGGCCGATCCGGCGCTGCTCGGCGGACCGTTCGTCGATCTGCCGGCTTCGAAGGTGGCGGAAGTCGTCGCGTTGATCGCAGCGACCAAGGAGCGCGGAGCGAACCTGCTGGAGCTGGCCAAGTCGATTCGCGAGCTGTACGCGCTGCTGGCCAGCAAGGGCAAGGGCTATTCGCTCGATGCGATCTACGAGAGCTTGCCGGAGGCCTTGAAGGGCGTGATCGAACTCGCCTACGACGTGCAGCATGCGCCCATCGTCAAGATCCGCGAAGAACTGCTGCGCGACGACGCCTATTTCAAGTGCGCATTCCGCGAGGTCGCGCTGACCCGCACGCCGGATGTGCAAAGGAATTTCTTCATCAACACGCCGAAGATGCCGGAGCCGGAAGACGTGCTGCTGCCGCTGGCGTTCGACAGCGACGCACTGCTGTCGCTGGTCGAGTCGCGCCTGCATCCCGTCGACCTGGCTGCGCTGAGCCGCGAGCTGGGACTTGGCGGCGAAACCCGGCAGCTGCAGCCCTTCTTCACGGCCGAGCCGCCGCTGCGCGTGGAGCCCGAGTACAAGGGCAAGGGCGTGCGGGCGCGCTATTTCGGGCATGCCTGCGTGCTGCTGCAGTCGGCCTCGACTTCGGTGCTGATCGATCCGCGCTTCGCCTTCGAGCGCGACGACACCTTGGCCAAGTTCACCTATTACGACCTGCCCGACAAGATCGGCTATGCCTTCGTGTCGCACGCCCATCAGGACCATTTCTGCCCGGAGACCATGGCCCAGCTGCGCGGCAGGGTAGGCCGCTTCCTGGTGCCGCGGAACAACCGCGGCTCGATCTGCGATCCCTCGATGAAGCTGACCGTCGAAGAGCTCGGCTTCGAGCACGTCGAGGCGATGGACGACCTGCAGCGCATCGACATTCCCGGCGGATACATCGTCAGCATTCCGTTCCCGGGCGAACACGGCGGCCTGGAGATTCTCAGCAAGCACTGCGCCCTGGTAGTCCTGGAAGGGCTGCGCTTCCTGTTCCTGGTCGACTCCGATGCGGTCGATCCGGCGCTGTACAAGCGGCTCAAGAAGCACATCGGACATATCGACGCCTTGTTCATCGGCATGGAATGCCATGGCGCTCCGGTGACCTGGCTGTACGGGCCGCTGTTCCCGAAGACGGTGCTGCGCCGCGACGACGAATCGCGGCGGGGCAACGGCTCGAACTGCGACCGCGCCTGGAGCGTGGTGGAGGAACTGGGCTGCGACAACATCTATGTCTATGCGATGGGCATGGAGCCATGGAACAACCACCTGCTCGGCCTCGAATACTCGTCGGACAGCGTGCAGATCATGGAGTCGAATGCCTTCGTCGATCGCTGCCGCGCAGCGGGGCTGAGCGCCGAGCGCTTCAAAGGCTGCCGCGAGTTCCTGTTCGAGGCGCCGGCGGCGGCGTCTGCGCCGGCCGAGCCCGTGCTGGAAGAAGCCTGATCGATGCGATGCCCGGCCGCGTGACTCGAGGCGGCCGGTCGGATCGAGCAGGAAGTGGCGCGCATCGCCCCATGAACAGTGCGGGCGATCGCAGACAAGCGTTGCAGCAATGCGGCCGTGGAGAGCGAGGGGGCGATGAACATCCAGCGGAATGCCGGTGAAGCGGCCATGCCGGCCGAAATGGCGACGGACTGGACACAGTCCGGCGCCGCCGTGGCCATGAACGCCGCCGAGCGCGATCAGCTGCTGCTGGAATGGAATGCCACCGACGATGCCTATCCGCAGGAACGCTGTGTCCACGAACTGATTGCGGAACAGGCGCGGCGCACGCCCGAGGCCATGGCGGTCACCTGCCAGGGCGTGTCGCTGAATTACCGGCGGCTCGACCAGCGAGCCAACCAGCTGGCCCATCGTCTGCAGGCCATGGGCGTCGGCCCGGAAAGCATCGTGGCGCTCTGCATGGAGCGCTCGCTGGAGCTGGTGGTCGGCGTGCTCGGCGTGCTCAAGGCGGGCGCCGCCTATCTGCCGCTGGACCCCGGTTATCCCGACGAACGCATGGCCTTCATGCTCGAGGATGCCGCCGCGCCGGTGCTGCTGACCGCCGCGCCGGTCGCCCTCACGTTGCCCGAACGATTGGCCGGGCGGCTCGCCGTGCTGCCGCTGGATCACGACGGGGCGGCCTTCGCCGATGAGCCCGTCACGCCCGTGCCCGGCGGTGCCAGGCCCGACAATCTCGCCTATTTCATCTACACCTCGGGCTCCACCGGTCGGCCCAAGGGCGTGATGAACTTCCATCGCGCACTCACCAATCGACTGCATTGGATGCAGCAGGCCTACCGCCTCACCGCGGCGGACCGGGTGCTGCAGAAGACGCCCTATACCTTCGACGTATCGGTGTGGGAGTTCCTGTGGCCGCTGATGTACGGCGCGACCCTGGTGGTCGCGAAGCCGGACGGCCATAAAGACCCGCGCTACCTGATCGAACTGATCCGCGCCGAGGCGATCACCACCCTGCACTTCGTGCCGTCCATGCTGGAAGCCTTCCTGGCTGCGCCGGGCGCGGGCAGCTGCAGCAGCATCCGCCGGGTGATCTGCAGCGGCGAGGCGCTGCCGGATTCGCTGCGTGCGCGCTTCTTCGACACCGTGCAGGCCGAGCTGCACAATCTCTATGGCCCGACCGAAGCGGCCATCGACGTCACCGCCTGGCCGTGCCGGGCAGACGACGATCGCGGCTACGTGCCGATCGGCCGGCCGATCTCCAACATCCGCGTCTACGTTCTGGACGAGCAGCTTGCGCCGGTTCCGGCAGGCGCTGAGGGCGACCTGTACCTCGGCGGCGTCGGCCTGGCCCGAGGCTATCTCGGCCGCCCGGGGCTGACCGCGGAGCGCTTCGTCGCGAATCCCTTCGTTGCCGGGCAGCGCCTGTACCGCACCGGCGATCTGGCGCGCTGGCGCCCGGAAGGCGTACTGGAGTTCCTCGGCCGGTCCGATCATCAGGTGAAGCTGCGCGGCTTTCGCATCGAGCTGGGCGAAATCGAGGCGGTGCTGCGCACGCATGCGCAAGTCCGTGAAGCGGTGGTGCTGGCACGCGAAGACCATCCCGGCGACCGGCAGCTGGTCGCCTACGTGGTACCGAGCTGGAAGGCCGGGCAGCCGGCGCTGCGCACCCACCGGCTGCCCGACGGGCGCAGCCTGTTCCATCACGAAGCGAACGACGAAGCCCTGCGTCGACTGATCGAGGCCTCGCAGCCGGATCAGCAGCAAGCTGCCGCCTTGCGGGAAGACGCCTGCATCTTCGACCTCGGCGCCGGCATCGGCCTGTTCACGCGCTGGGCCGGCGAGCGCTGCCCGCAGGGCCGCATCTACGCCTTCGAATCCTCGCCGGCGGCTTATGCGGCCCTGCGCGGCAATGCCTCGACCGGCCACGCGGACGTGCTGGCCTTGCCGTTCGCGCTCGCCGGCATGCGCCAGGCCGATGGCGCGAACGTCGAGCGGCGCGGGCTTTCGGAGTTCATGCGCGAAGCCGGTGTCGCTCACATCGATCTGCTGCGGATCGGCGCAGGCGTGTCGGCGTGGAAGCTTCTGCAAAGCGTCGATTCCGCCGACTGGTCGAAGATCGATGGTCTCGTGCTGACCGCGCCCGCAGACGATGCCGAACGGAGGCAGCTGATCGAGTGGCTGCGACACCAGGGCTATGTGCTGGATGGCGCCGGCGACCCGGACGCGCAAGCCGGCGCAAGCCGCATCCACGGTCGGCGCCCGCCGCCGGCGCGCGCGTCGCGCCAGCTCTCGGCCGGTACGCACGGCGAAGCGCCCGTGGTGAACGTGCGTCAGCTGAAACAACTGGCGCAGGAACAGCTGCCGGCGCACATGGTGCCGGCCGCCATCGTCCTGCTCGATGCGATGCCGTTGAACGCCAACGGCAAGGTGGATCGCAAGGCCCTGCCGGCACCTGACTGGCGAGCTTTTCAGCGCCGCTATGTCGCGCCGAGCACGCCGGTCGAACGCGGCCTGGCGACGATCTGGGCCGAGCTGCTGCGCCTGCCGCAGATCGGGGCAGACGACAATTTCTTCGAGCTGGGCGGGCATTCGCTGCTGGCCACGCGCCTGCTCGCGCGCGTGCAGGCCGCCTTCGACGTCGCGCTGACGCTGGCCGCACTGTTCGCCAGGCCGACGCTGGCAGCATTTGCCGAGGCCATCGAGCAGGCCGATCGGCAGGCGCTGCCTGCCATCGTGCCCGCCTCGCGCACCGCGCCGCTGCCGCTGTCGTTCGCGCAGCAGCGGCTGTGGTTTCTATCGCAGCTGGAAGAAAGCGGCAGCACGACGTACCACATCCCGTCGGCGTTGCGCCTGACCGGCAGGCTGGACCGGGCCGCGCTGCGGCGCAGTCTGGACCGGTTGCTGGCGCGGCACGAAGCGCTGCGCACGGTGTTCGACAGCCAGGGCGGCCAGCCGCAGGCGCGCCTGCTGCCGGCGTCGACGGCCTTCCCGCTGCAGGAGCAGACGCTGGAAGGTGGCGCAGCGCA
>JAJEJU010000022.1 GCA_021390615.1 Rhodanobacteraceae bacterium ZG21-1
ATCGCTACTACCACCACCTGATGGACGGCCAATCGGCCGACTGCCCGGCCGAGCCGATGGAGGCCGAGCACCCGCTGTTCATCCTCTACACCTCCGGCTCCACCGGCAAGCCCAAGGGCGTGCTGCATACCTCCGGCGGCTATCTGGTGTATGCCAGCTACACTCACGAGCTGGTGTTCGACCTGCGTGAGGACGACGTCTACTGGTGCACCGCCGACGTCGGCTGGGTCACCGGCCACAGCTACGTGGTCTATGGTCCGCTGGCCAACGGCGCCACCACCGTGATGTTCGACGGCGTGCCCAACTACCCGGACTTCCGCCGCTTCTGGCAGGTGGTCGACAAGCATCGGGTCAGCCTGTTCTACACCGCCCCCACCGCGATCCGCGCCCTGATGCGCGAGGGCGAGGGGCCGGTGAAGGCCTGCTCGCGCGCCTCGCTGCGCCTGCTCGGCTCGGTCGGCGAGCCGATCAATCCGGAGGTGTGGGAGTGGTACTCCCGGGTGGTCGGCGACGAGCGCTGCCCGATCGTGGACACCTGGTGGCAGACCGAGACCGGCGGCATCCTGATCACTCCGCTGCCCGGCGCGATCGACGCCAAGCCCGGCTCGGCCACCCTGCCGTTCTTCGGGATCAAGCCGGCCATCGTCGATGCCGGCGGCCAGGTGCTGGAAGGGGCCGTCGAGGGCAACCTGGTGATCACCGACTCCTGGCCCGGCCAGATGCGCACCATCTACGGCGATCATCCGCGCTTTATCGAAACTTATTTCAGCACCTACCCCGGCAATTACTTCACCGGCGACGGCGCGCGCCGCGACGAGGACGGCTATTACTGGATCACCGGCCGCGTCGACGACGTGATCAATGTGTCCGGCCACCGCCTGGGCACGGCCGAGGTGGAGAGCGCCCTGGTGTCGCACCCGAAGGTGGCCGAGGCGGCGGTGGTGGGCTGCCCGCACGAGATCAAGGGCCAGGGCATCTACGCCTTCGTCACCCTGGTGGCCGGCGAGAGCGGCAGCGACGCGCTGCGCAAGGAGCTGATTGCCTGGGTGCGTCAGGCGATCGGGCCGATCGCCACGCCGGATTATCTGCAGTGGGCGCCCGGCCTGCCCAAGACCCGTTCGGGCAAGATCATGCGCCGCATCCTGCGCAAGATCGGCGAGAACCAGCCCGATCAGCTCGGCGACACCTCCACCCTCGCCGATCCTTCGGTGGTCAAGAATCTCGTCGACGAGCGATTGATCAAATGAGGCTTGCGGCCCTGCGCAGCCGCGCGCCTGCGGCAAGCTGAAGCAAGCCGCAGACGGCCGCCTGTCCGATGCATCGAAGACCTGCCGGGATACGACGATGCCCGATGTGCTGATCGCCGACGACCATCCGCTGTTCCGCGACGCCCTGCAGCGCGCCGTGCTCAACGCGCTGCCGCAGGCGCAGGTGCACGGTGCCGATAGCGTGCACGCCGTGCTGGCCCAGATCGAACAGCATCCGGACGCCGAACTGCTGCTGCTCGACCTGCACATGCCCGGCGCGCGCGGCTACTCCGCCCTGGCGCACATCCGCGGCCAGTATCCCGGGCTGCCGGTCATCGTGGTCTCCGGTCACGAGGAAGCCCAGGTGGCGCATCGCGCGCTGGCCCACGGTGCGGCGGCCTATATCCCCAAATCCAGCTCGGGCGAAGACATCGTGGAGGCGATCCACGCCGTGCTCGGCGGCGACCTGTGGCTGCCGCATCGCATGCTCGGCGGCCAGCCTGATTTGAGGCCCGACGAAGCGGATACCGCGGTCCGCATCGCCGGGCTCACGCCGCAGCAGTTCCGCGTGTTCGTCATGATCGCCGAGGGCCTGCTGAACAAGCAGATCGCCTACGAGCTCGGCGTTTCCGAAGCGACGGTGAAGGCGCATATGACCGCAATCATGCGCAAGCTCGGCGTCAACAACCGCACCCAGGTGGCACTGGCGGCGAGCCAGCTGGCGCTGGAGCCCGGCACGATGCAGCCGCTGCCCGACGATGATGCAGGCGGATCGAGCTGAGCATCGCGCGTTTTCGCGTCATCGATGCGTTCGCGTTCGCCACCAGCGAAATATCGCAGCCCGCCGTGCTAGTTTCGGCTCATCGATCGAAAAGGCACCGCAGGCTGCCGATACCGCGCCAGGCATCGCAGCACCATCGCGCCGGAGTGAATTCGGATGAGCGTTCCAGGCCAGCCCAGAACACCTCTGGTGATCCGCCCCGAACAGGCGCGCCAGTACGACATGGGGCGCATGCGCGCCAGCTTCCATGCCGACGGCGCCGAGACCGACCACCGCTACGCCCTGTCGGAATGGTGGCTGGAGCCGCATACCGGCGGTCCGGGCGTGCATGCGCATGGCGACGACCATATCTTCTACGTCATCGCCGGCACGCTCACCATCTGCCTGGACGGAGTCTGGTCGGAGGCGCCGCGCGGCAGCTTTATCCTGATCCCTGGCGGCACGCTGCACGATTTCGAGAATCGCGGCACGGCGCCATGCGGCTTCATCAACATCAATGTGCCGGCCGGCTTCGAACAGAAAATGCCCGAGCTGGTGGAGTGGTTTGCCGAGCACCCGCTGAGCGACGCTTGATCGACGAACGTCATCGATGAGCTGCGGTACTCGCCTGGCAACGATTTATATCGAAGACGATTCGGCTTGCAGCACAACCGCTACGTTACCAGCCCATCCAGCCACGCCTTCTGCTTTCGCCAGGCCGCATCATCCGTCTTGCAGGAGTTGATCGAGCATCGACGCGTGATCGAGCTGTGCCCGTTGTCATCGAGGCAACCGATCTTCGACGCTCTGATTCGGGACTCGCGGAAAACTTAGGCTTCACCACGCATCAGCTTGCTGGATCGACGTCGGCGACCTCATCTCACCCGCCAGCTCGATGTGTTGCGACTGCACCAGCGCACGCTCCGGTGTTCCAGGCTTTGTTGCCGACGCCGCGCTCAAGCGCTCTTGTCCGCCTGCCTGCGCGACAGCGCGGTCAGCAGCGCGCGCAGCGCCGCCGGCTTGACCGGCTTGTGCAGCAGCGGATAGCCGAGCTGGCGGGCGCGCTGGATCAGTTCATGGCTGCCGTCGGCAGTGATCAAGGCGCCCGGCAGCGCGACCGGCAGCATGCCGCACAGCCGCTGCAAGGCCTGCAGGCCGTCGACCGTGCCGGCCAGGTGATAGTCGGCGAGCACCAGGTCGATCGGCCCGCGCTCCAGTTCGGCTTCGGCCTGCGCCAGGTCGGCGGCGGTGCGGCAGTCCACGCCCCAGCGCTGCAGCAGGGCGCGCATGCCGTCGAGGATCGCAGCGTCGTCGTCCAGGCACAGCACGGTGAGCGGCAGGCGTTCCAGTCCGCCCGTACGCTGTGCCGGCCGCGCCGCACGCGGCCCGGCTACCGCGCGCGGCATGCTCACCGCAAAGCAGCTGCCCTGCTGTTCGCGCGAGTGCAGGCTGATCGGGTGATCGAGCATCTGCGCGATACGCCGACAGATCGACAAGCCGAGGCCCAGCCCCTTCTCGCCCCACGGCGACGGCAGTTCGAGGCGCTGGAACTCGCCGAAGATGCGCGCCTGCTGCGCGGCCGCGATGCCCGGGCCGCTGTCCCACACTTCGATGCGCACTTCGCTGCCGCGACGTCGCGCGCCCAGCAGCACGCCGCCATGGCGGGTATAGCGCAGGGCATTGGAAAGGAAATTCTGCAGGATGCGCCGCAGCAGCTGTGGATCGCTGCGCACGGCCAGTCGCGTCGACACCACGCGCAGGCGCAGGCCGCGCTGCTCGGCCACCGCGGCGAACTGCGTGCGCAGCGAGTCGAACAGGTCGGCCAGCGCGAACGCCGCGATGTCCGCACGATAGCTGCCGGTGTCCAGCCGCGAGGTATCGATCAATGCATCGAGCAGATCCTCGGCAGCGCTGAACGAGGCCTCGATGCGCCCCACCAGTTGGCCGGCCTCGGTGTCCAGCCCCGGATGCTGGCGCAAGGCGGAGGTGAACAGCCGCGCCGCGTTGAGTGGCTGCAGCAGGTCGTGGCTGGCAGCGGCGAGGAAGCGCGTCTTCGACACGTTGGCCGCCTCGGCGGCGCGCTGCGCTTCGGCGGTCGCGTCCAATGCTTCGCGCAGCTCGGCGGTGCGCTGGTCGACGCGCTGCTCCAGCGTCTCGTTCGCCTCGATCAGGGCCCGCTCGACGTGCTTGTACGCGGTCACGTCGGTATACGTGGTGACGTAGCCGCCGCCGGGCAGCGCGCGCCCACGCATCTCGATGGTGCTGCCGTCGGTGCGTACACGCTGGAACAGGTGCGCCGATCCGGCGCGCATGTGGCCGATGCGCTTGGCCACGTGCGCCTCGACTTCGCCCGGCCCGCACTCGCCGTGCTCGGCGTTCCAGCGGATCAGGTCGGCCACCTGCACGCCGACGTAGACCATGCCATCGGGATAGCCGAACAGCTCCAGGTAGCGCCGGTTCCACGCCACCAGACGCATTTGCGCGTCGACCACGCTGATGCCCTGCGACACGTTCTCGAGGGTGGTGGACAGCAGCTCGCGATTGAAGCGCAGCTCCTGCGAGGTTTCGTCCATCAGCGCCATCGCCTCGGCGATGTCGAGGCCGGAGCCGGACAGCACGCCCATCAGGATGCGCCGCGCGCTGGCCGCGCCCACCGCGCCGGCGAGCAGGCGCTCGGTGTGCTGGATCAGCGCGCGGTCGGCCGCCTCGCCGGGCAGCAGCGGCTTGCCGCGCTGTGCGGCGTAGTCGTCCAGCGCGCGGCGGGCGCTGCGTTCGCCGACGATGCGCGTGGCGATGGTGCGCAGGTCGGCCACGGTCACCCGCCCGCGCCAGTCGCCGGCGCCGCTGCGGCTGGTCGCGTGGGGCGCGGCGAATTGCGCCGCATGCAGGCGCTCTTCCAGGCTGGGCCGCCAGCGCAGCGACACCCAGACCAGACAACCGACGTTGACCAGCAGCGACCAGCACGCGCTGTGCAGCACCGGGTCGAGGCCGCTCAGACCGAACAAGGCCTGCGGGCGCAGCCAGCGCTGGCCCCAGGGCCCTTCGGCGAGCCAGGCGCCGGAATGGCTCATCGCCGGCAGCAGCAAGGTGTATACCCATACCGCGAAGCCGGCGGCGAGGCCGATCGCCACGCCGCGGCGGCTGGCGCCACGCCAGTACAGCGCCGCGACGATCGCCGGCGCGAACTGCGCCACCGCGGCGAACGCCAGCAGGCCGGTGGCGGCAAGGTTCTGCGCGTCGGCGGCGAGGCGGTAGTAGGCATAGGCCATCAGCGCCAGCAGCACGATGGCCACCCGGCGCACGCGCAACACCAGCTGCGACAGGTCGCTGCGCTGTTCCAGCCGCAGGCGGCGGATGCGCAGCAGGCCCGGCATGATCAAGTCGTTGCTGATCATGATCGACAAGGCCACCGTCGCCACGATCACCATGCCGGTCGCGGCGGAGAAGCCGCCCACATAGGCCAGCAGCGCGACGCCGCGATGGCCCAGCGCCAGCGGCAGGTTCAACAGCCAGGCGTCGGCGGCGCCGTCGCGCACCGACGGCAGCAGCGTGCCGGCGGCCACGATCGGCAGCACCGCCACGCTGACGATCAGCATGTACAGCGGGGTGATCCAGCGCGCGTGGCGCAGGTCGCTGGCGTCCTCGCACTCGACCACGCCGATCTGGAACTGCCGCGGCAGGCAGAACATCGCGCAGAAGGCCAGCAGGGTCTGCCCGACGAAGCCCGGCGCCAGCATGTCGCCCGCGCGCTCGACCGGCATGCGCAGGCTGGCCAGCAGGCCCGGGCCGTGCCAGCAGGCGTACACCGCCAGCGCGACGAAGGCCACCAGCTTGATCAGCGATTCCAGCGCGATCGCCAGCACCAGGCCGTGATGATGCTCGCTGGCGTCGATGCTGCGCGTACCGAACAGGATCGCGAACAAGGCCAGCCACAGCGCGCACCACAGCGCGGTGCCGCTACCAGGCGAACCGCTGGCCGCCACGCCGACGCCGTGCAGCACGTCGTAGGACATCGCCACCGCCTTGAGCTGCAGCGCCAGGTAGGGCACCGCGGCGACCACCGCGATCAGCGCCACCAGCGCGGCCAGCGCGTGCGATTTGCCGAAGCGCGCGCCGACGAAGTCCGCGATCGAGGTGATCTTGCGCTGTCGCGCCACCCGCACCAGCCGCTGCAGCAGGCCGAAGCCGAACAGGTACAGCAGGGCCGGCCCGAGGTAGATCGGCAGATAGGCCAGCCCTGAGCGCGCCGCCGTGCCGACCGCGCCGTAGAAGGTCCACGACGAGCAGTACACCGCCAGCGCCAGCGCATAGACCAGCGGACGCAGCCGCGGCTGGCGCGGGTACAGCGGCCGTCGCTCGCCGGCCCAGGCGACCAGGAACAGCAGCCCCGCGTAAGTCAGCGAGACGAGCAGCAGTAGCCAGCTGGCGATCAAGCATCGTCCCCGTCGATGTCCCCGGCGCGCACGCCGCGGCATGGCTTCGAAAGTAACAGAGCCTCCACGCCGTGACGAGACTCGCCGGCCGGCCCTGGCGCGCGCATTCGACCAAAGGCTAATCCCGGCGGGATTGACCGCGCCGGAGCATGGGCGGACTCTTGCGCGAGCCTTGCGGAGAATCCCCATGTCCAGCGTCACCGCCCCGCCCAGCCCCGCCGCCAAGATCCTGTGGGCGGCGATCGCCGTCGTCGGCGCCTGGTGCCTCGGCGTGGTGGCGCTGCGCCGCGGCGAACCGATCAACGCGATCTGGGTGGTGGCCGCCTCGATCGCCGTGTTCATGATCGGCTACCGCTTCTACGGACGCCTGATCGAGCACGGCGTGCTGCGCATGGACCCCACGCGCGCGCCGCCCGCGGTGCTGCGCAACGACGGCCTGGACTACGTGCCCACCGACAAGTGGGTGGTGTTCGGCCACCACTTTGCGGCGATCGCCGGGGCCGGCCCGCTGGTGGGGCCGGTGCTCGCCGCACAGATGGGTTATCTGCCGGGCACGCTGTGGATCCTGTTCGGCGTGGTGTTCGCCGGCGCAGTGCAGGACTTCATGATCCTCGGCCTGTCGCTGCGGCGCGACGGCCGCTCGCTCGGCCACATGCTGCGCGAGGAACTGGGGCCGGTGCCCGGCGTGGTGGCGATGTTCGGCGTGCTGGTGCTGATGATGATCGTGCTGGCGGTGCTGGCCCTGGTGGTGGTGAAGGCGCTCACCCACAGTCCCTGGGGCACCTTCACCGTGGCCTGCACCATCCCAATCGCGTTGCTGATGGGGCTGTATCTGCGCTACCTGCGGCCGGGCCGCATACTGGAAGTGTCGATCATCGGCCTAGTCCTGTTGCTGCTGTCGATCGCCTACGGCGCGCGCGTGGCCGCCTCGCCGACGCTGGGGCCGCTGTTCGATTTCGACGCGAAGGTGCTGGCCTGGCTGCTGATCGCCTACGGCTTCTGCGCCTCGGTGCTGCCGGTGTGGCTGCTGCTGGCGCCGCGCGACTACCTCTCCACCTTCCTCAAGATCGGCACCATCGCCCTGCTCGCGCTGGCCATCTTCCTGGTCGCGCCGCCGTTGCAGATGCCGGCCGTGACGAGGTTCATCGACGGCTCCGGCCCGGTGTTCCAGGGCAACCTGTTTCCCTTCCTGTTCATCACCATCGCCTGCGGCGCGGTGTCGGGCTGGCATTCGATCATTGCCTCGGGCACCACCCCGAAGCTGCTGGCCAACGAAGGGCAGGCGCGCCTGATCGGCTACGGCGGCATGCTGATGGAAGCCTTCGTCGCCATCATGGCGCTGATCGCCGCCTGCTCGCTGCATCCCGGCGTGTACTTCGCGATGAATTCGCCAGGCGCGCTGATCGGCAATACCGTCGAGAGCGCCGCCACCGCGATCAGCCAGTGGGGCTTTGTGGTGACCCCGGGCGAGCTGCAGCAGACCGCGCAGAACATCGGCGAACACAGCATCCTCAGCCGCGCCGGCGGCGCGCCGACCCTGGCGGTGGGCATGGCCCAGCTGCTGCACAGTGTGATTCCGGGCGAAGGCATGATGGCCTTCTGGTACCACTACGCGATCCTGTTCGAGGCGCTGTTCATCCTCACCACGGTGGATGCCGGCACGCGCGTGGGCCGCTTCATGATCCAGGAGATCGCCGGGCTGATCCACAAGCCGCTGCAGGCCACCGAGTCGTGGACCGGCAACCTGCTCGCCACCGCGATCTGCGTGGGCCTGTGGGGCTATTTCCTGTACCAGGGTGCGGTCGATCCGCTGGGCGGCATCAACACGCTGTGGCCGCTGTTCGGCATCGCCAACCAGATGCTGGCCGCGATCGCGCTGATGCTGGCCACGGTGGTGACGGTCAAGCTCAAGCGCACGCGCTATCTGTGGGTGCCGGGCATTCCGGCGGCGTGGCTGGTGATCTGCACGCTAGCAGCCGGCTGGGCCAAGCTGAGCGGGCCGATCAGCTTCACCGCCGCCGCACGCAAGTACGCCGATGCGATGCAGGCCGGCCAGTGGCTGGCGCCGGCCAAGTCGGCGGCGGAGATGCAGCGCATCGTCACCAACAACTACGTGGACGCCGCGCTCACTGCCTTGTTCATGCTGCTGATCGTGGTGATGCTGGCCTTCGCCCTGCGCGCGATCGCCGCGGCGTGGCGCAGCGATCGCCCCACCGCGCGCGAGGAACCGTACGTGGCCCTCAACGGCGCAACCCAGGGCCAGCACGCATGAAGGCGGCGCTGCAGGCGGCCTGGCGGCGTGCGGTGCAGACCGCCCGCCTGTGCTGCGGCGTGCCCGACTACGACGGCTACGTGCAGCATCTGCGCACTCATCATCCCGAACGCCGCGTGCCCAGCTATGCCGAGTTCTTCCGCGAACGGCAGGCGGCGCGCTATCGCGGCGGCGGCGGGCGCTGCTGCTGAGAGATTCGCGCAGGCAGAGTTCCGCCGGAGCATTGCCTTCGCGGCAGTCGCAGCGATCGCATCGCCCCTCCGCTCTCGGCAGCGCAATGCGCTGGCAACGCCTGCCTGCGTTCATCGACTTGCGATGAAGCCAGTGCACAGGTAAGCCCGCTCGACCGATCGCGCAGGCACGCTGCCTCCCCCAGGCTGCCGCATGCGATACGCCGACCAGGCATCGGCCAGATGCCGTGAGAGCCATTCACAGACATCGCGGCCCGCCTTGGCATAACCTTGGCGTGGCCAGGTCCATGTGCTTTCGACCCCGCCGAACGATGTCGAAGGAGTGCGCGCTCTTCATCGCCGGGATCATCGCGCACACGGGACCCGCTCCGCTTTTTCTTGCCCATCCGCCCAGGATCGTCGCGCATGACGCCACGCCGCTTCGCCGCCAAGGTATTTCGCCGGCTCGCCTACGAAATCGACCGCTCGTTGTTCGAGCCGACGCCGGCAGCTGCTCCAGCACCCGTGCCGCCCATCGCAACATCCACCGCAAGCGCTCCGCTCGAAGCGTCGCAGGCGGAAGCCTTCGATCCATATGCCGTGCCGACGCGCGACAATCAGCTGGTCGGCTGGTTCAACGTGGAGCGCGGCGAGCTGTATCCCGGCTTCGATGCAGGTCCTCACGACATCGTGGCCGACATTGGCTGCGGAGTCGGCCGGCATGCCCGCTTCTGCGCTGATCGCGGCGCCTATGCCATCCTGGTCGAAGCCAATCCGGCCAAGCTCGCGCTGGCGCGTGCGCAATGGGCCAGCGACGATACTCGCGTGGAGGCGCATGTGACTCGCGGCGATCCGCTGCCGATCGCCGACGGCCGCTGCAGCCGGGTGATCTGCAACGAGGTGATCGAGCACGTCGACGACCCGGCCGCCTTCCTCGCCGAGCTGGCGCGGATCGGCGCACCGGGCGCGCGCTATCTGCTCACGGCGCCGGCGCCCTTCGGCGAGCATGTGCTGGAGCACATCGCCCACCCTTCCTACTTCGCAGCGCCGAACCACGTGCGCATCATCGAGCCGGCGGACTTCGCGCGCTGGGTCGGCGAGGCCGGGCTGAAGGTCGAGGCCGTGTCCAGCTATGGCGCCTATTGGAACCTGTGGTGGTGGCTGTTCTGGTGCGATCCGCAGCCCAACCTGACGCCGCGCCATCCGGTGCTCGATCATCTGGCGCAGATGTGGAGCCATCTGCTCGACAGCCAGCACGGCATGCACGTCAAGCGCGCGTTGGACAAGATGATCCCGAAGAGCCAGGTGATCGTGGCCAGCAAGCCTTGATGCGCTGTCGCGGTCGCGGCTTGGTTGCGCGCTTTCCGCCGGCGCGAAGACTCTAGCGCAGCAGCACGCGCACCGCCTGCTCGATGCCCTGCGGGGTCAGCTCGAACATGCGCGGGCCGAGCAGCTCGACGATCAAACGGTTCGACACCGTGTAGTTCCAGGTGCGCGTCGGCATCGGGTTGAGCCAGACCAGGCGCGGGAACTTCGCCGCCAGCCGCTGCAGCCACACCGCACCGGACTCGGCGTTGTTGTGCTCCACGCTGCCGCCGGTTTCGGTGATCTCGTAAGGCGCCATCGCGGCATCGCCGACGAAGATCAGCCGGGTGTCGGGCGGATGCGTGCGCAGCACCTCCAGCGTGTCGATGCTGTCGCTGTAGCGCGTGCCGTTGTTGCGCCACAGCCGCTCGTACACGCAGTTGTGGAAGTAGTAATGGGTGAGCCGCTTGAACTCGCCGCGTGCGGCGGTGAACAGCTGCTCGCAGGCCTGCACGTGGTCGTCCATCGAACCGCCCACGTCGAGCAGCAGCAGAACCTTGATCGCGTTGTGCCGCTCGGGCCGCAGCTTCACGTGCAGCAGGCCGGCGTCGCGTGCGGTGGCGTCGATGGTGCCGCCCAGGTCGAACTCGTCCTGCGCGCCCTGGCGCGCGAAGCGGCGCAGACGCCGCAGCGCCAGCTGCAGGTTGCGCACGCCCAGTTCGGCATCGTCGGCCAGATCGCGGAACTGGCGGCGTTCCCACACCTTCACCGCGCTGCGGCCGCCGCCGCGCGAACCGACTCGGATGCCTTCCGGATGATGACCGCCGGCGCCGAACGCGCTGGTGCCGCCGGTGCCGATCCAGCGATTGCCGCCGGCATGCCGCTCGTGCTGCTCGGTCAGGCGCTGGCGGAACGCTTCCATCAAGGCCTCGAGCCCGCCGAGCTTTTCGATGCGCGCCTTGTCCTCCTCGCTGAGTTGGCGCAGGAAGTCCTGGCGCAGCCATTCCTCGGGGATCGGCTTGTCGGGCGCAGCCATGCCGGCCGCGCCGCGCCACCATATGCCGAAGGCTTGATCGAAGCGGTCGTAGTGGCGCTCGTCCTTCACCCACAGCAGCCGCGCCAGCGCGTAGAAGTCGTCGAGATCGGCATAGGCCAGGCGTGCTTGCAGCGCCGCATGCAGATCGAGCAGCTCGCGCAGGCTGACCGGCACGCCGGCCGCGCGCACCGCATCAAACAGGCCGATCAGCATCGCACGTCTCCATCGGCATCATGCGTCGTCTCGCGCCTCAGCCGACCGGCGCGAGGTCGGCGGGAAACTGCGAGGCGGCCTCCCATTCGTCGTGCGGAAAATAATCCTCGAGCTGCCGCTGGTACCACGCGCGATTCAAGTGCGCATAGACGTGGCCGAGATCGATGCGGCATTCCACCTCGCCGTAATCCGCTGCGTGCTGTAGATCCTCGAGCAGCTTGCCGAGATGCTCGTGCGCATCGCTCAGCTCATCGAGCATGGCATACCAGCCCAACGGGTGTTTCTCGCGTTCGATCATGCCGGTGTTCTCAACGCACCTGACGGCGATGCATGAAGGCCAGCCGCTCCAGCAGCTGCACGTCCTGCTCGTTCTTCAGCAGCGCGCCGTACAGCGGCGGGATCGCCTTGGCCGGATCGCGCTCGCGCAAGGCGGCCGCCGGCAGGCGGTCGGCCAGCAGCAGCTTCAGCCAGTCGATCAGCTCGGAGGTGGAGGGCTTCTTCTTGATGCCCGGCACCTCGCGCAGCTGGAAGAACACCGCCAGCGCCTCGTCGACCAGGCTGCGTTCGATCTCAGGGAAGTGCACCGCGACGATCTTGCGCAGCGTCTCCGCATCCGGAAAGGTGATGTAGTGGAAGAAGCAGCGGCGCAGGAAGGCGTCCGGCAATTCCTTCTCGTTGTTGGAGGTGATCACCACCACTGGGCGCTGGCGCGCGCGGATGGTTTCGTCCGTCTCGTAGACGTAGAACTCCATGCGGTCGAGTTCCTGCAACAAGTCGTTGGGAAACTCGATGTCGGCCTTGTCGATCTCGTCGATCAGCAGCACGATGCGCTGCTCGGCCTCGAAGGCCTCCCACAGCTTGCCCTTGCGCAGATAGTTGCGCACCTCGTGCACGCCCTCCACGCCGAGCTGCGAGTCGCGCAGCCGGCTCACCGCGTCGTATTCGTACAGGCCCTGCTGGGCCTTGGTGGTGGACTTCACGTGCCAGGTGATCAGGCGGGTGTCCAGCGAACGCGCCAGCTCCTCGGCCAGCCGGGTCTTGCCGGTGCCCGGCTCGCCCTTGACCAGCAAGGGCCTTTGCAGGGTGACCGCGGCGTTGACGGCAAGGCTGAGGTCGGCGGTGGCGACGTAGGTATCGGTGCCTTGGAAGCTCATGGCGGGCACATGCGGGAAAGGAGCCGCCAGCCTACCCCGAATGCGCCCCGCGGTTGTAGCGCGACGCCGGCCATGGGGAAAGTTCCCTGCGTGCGCGTCGCCGGCCCTTCACCATTCACCCGCCAGCGGCGACAATCGGGGACTCGCTCCGCGGCCGAACGCCTTCCGTCATGTCCTACCCCACGCCCGATTCAGCCCATCCGCCGGTGCCGGCGCCGCCGCAGCACAGCCTCGGCCTGCGCATCATCGCGATCTACAAGGCGGTGAAGACCGTGGGGTTGATCCTGATCGCGATCTTTGCCTTCCATCTCAACAAGACGCAGAACTTCGAGCACCTGGTGCGCTGGCTCGAGCACCTCTCGCTGACCGACAGCAACAGCCTGCGCTGGGAGCTGGTCAACGCGCTGGAGACGATGGGGCCGAGCAAGTTCGTGGCGATCGGCATCGTGGCCCTGGCCTATGCGGCGATTTTCGCCACCGAGGGCACCGGCCTGTGGCTGCGCAAGCACTGGGCGGAATGGTTCACGGTGATCGCCACCGGCTCGCTGATCCCGATCGAGCTGTACGAGACCGTGCACAAGTTCAACTGGCTGAAGCTGGGCGCGCTGGTCGCCAACGTGGCCATCGTGATCTACCTGGTGCGCATCGCCATGCAGCCGCGTCCGCCCAAGGCGGCGGCGCCGGAAAGCGCGGCCTAGCCTGTCCCGACAGAACGGCGGGCGAACGCTACGCCGACCTGGCACCTTCGCTGGCATGCAGCGCACCGGCGTCCCGCCTTCTTCGCCGGCACGCAGTCGACGGCGAGGCCCGCGCACGGAACGCCGTGCCCAGCCGCAACGTCTAGACAGGAAACCTCGCTGCCGCGCTCAGTGCTTGGCCGCGGGCAGACAATCGGCAGACAGCTTCCAGGTGTGCCCGTCCAGCTTCAGCACCCCGTCCTTGTAGCTGAGTGGATAGCTGTAATCGGGGCTACTCCAGCGCACGCGGCAGGTCCTCACGTCGAGCGCGTATAGCCGGCGATTGCTGCCCGAATACGTGGGCACGTACAGCACGCCCTGCCCCGCCAGCAGCGGCCGCTCGATGATCGAAACCTCGTCGTCGGCCGTGCAGGCCGCGGCGGCGCCCACGGTGATCTTCAGCGGCCCTTGCCAGGCCTGCGCATGCGCCGGGTCGTCGGTCTCGCCGAGATCCAACGTCAGCTCGCCCAGCTTGCCGGTGGCGGCCTGCACCGCAACCGGTTGCAGGCGGCATTCGCCGGCCTGCGCAGTGGCCCACAGCAATCCCACCATCGCCGCCATAACCCTGGCAGCCTGCCTAGCGTCGCAACGTTTCATCACTGGCTCCCTCGCCATCCATAGACCGTTCCATGCTACTCCGTCGACGCCGCTAGACCTCGTGATGGATCGCCTCGGCCGGCATGCCAGCACGCCGCGGCGCCAGTTCGACCAGGTACATCGCCGCCAGCACCAGCGCGCCGCCGATCAACATGCGCCAGCCCAGCTGGTCGCTGCCGAAGGCGACCGCGAAGGCCGCCGCGAATACCGGCTCCAGCGTCATCACGATCGCCGCGCGGGTGGCCGACATGTGCGCCTGCGCCCAGGTCTGCATCAGCATGGCGCCGGCACCGGCGGCCAGCGCCATGTATAGCGTGGCGATCCACACGGAGCGATCCGGCGGCAGCGTCGGCCCGTGCGGCAGCGTGGCAAGCAGGCAGACCGCGGCAATCGCCAGCATCTGCACGGTGGAGATCGCGAACGCCTGCCCGGGTCGCGACCACTGGCCGAGGCCGACGATGTGCAGCGCATACAGCGCGGCGGCGATCAGGGTGAGCCACACGCCGGGGCTGACCTCGAAGCCGTGCAAGGCCAGCAGGCCCAGCCCGCCCAGCGCCAGCAGCACGGCGATCCAGGTGACCGGCGGCAGGCGCTGGCGCAGCAGCAGGGTCGCCAGCAGCGGGGTGAACACCACATACATGCCGGTGACGAAGCCGCTGACGCTGGCCGACACATAGACCTGGCCGCTGGTCTGCAGCAACTGGCTGATGCCGTACAGCGCGCCCAGCGCCAGCCCCTGCAGCCACTGCCGGCGCGGCAGCCGCAGCAAGGCGCGATGGAACAGCAGCAGCATCGCCAGCGCCGCGACCACGAAGCGCACGGCCAGGAAATCCGCCACCGGCATGCGCCCCACCACGTCCTTGATCAGGAAGAAAGTGGAACCCCACACCGCGGTGACCGCGGTGAGGCCGGCAGTCGCCAGCATCGAGGTGCGCGCGGCCGACTCGCTCATGCGGCGTCGCGCCGCGCTGCCGCGCGATGCCGCGCCAGCCGCCTGAGCTGGCCGGGAATCTGCAGCAGGAAATGACTCCACAAGCCCAGCCAGACCATCGCCGCCAGCAGCGGATTGCGCGCCGCCGGATCGAACTTGCGGAACCAGCGCCACATGCCGCGGTGCTTGTAGCGGCTCACGAAGATCGGCCGGTGCCGGCTGGAGCCGCCCTTGCCGTGCAGCATGTGCACGTCGCCGGCGAGCACCACGCGATGGCCGTCGTCGCGCACGCGGCGGCACAGGTCGAGATCCTCGCAATGCAGGAAATAGCCTTCGTCGAAACCGCCGAGCCGCGCAAACAGTTCGCGCGGCATCAGCATCGCCGCGCCCGACACCGCCTCGGCCTCGACCGGTTGGTCCGGCATCGCGCCGCCGATGTTGACGCCCTCGCCGGCGCGCCCGAGCAGGCTGGTCAGCGCACGACGCAGCAGCGGGTCGCGCCGGTAGGAGGCCGGGTCGGGCGTGCCGTCGGCGTCGCACACCACCGCGCCGACCAGTCCGTTGAGCGGATGCTCCGCCAGCACCTCGAGCAGGCGGCGCAGTTTCGCCTCGTCCACCAGGCAGTCCGGATTGAGGATCAGCAGCTGCTCGCCGCGCGCCTGCTTCGCCGCCACGTTCACCGCGGGACCGAAGCCGAGGTTGCTGCGGTTGTAGATCACGCGCAGCCGCGGGTCGCCTTCGAAGGCGCGCGCGATCGCCTGCGGCACGCCGTCGCCGGAAGCGTTGTCGGCAAGCAGCAGTTCCAGCGGCAGCGTGCAGGCGAGCACGCTGCCCACGCAGTCGCGCAGCGAGGGGCCGCTGTCTGCGGCGACCACGATCACGCTGACGACCGGCGACTCGTTGAAGAAGGCGGAGTGGGGAATGCTCACCTCGCCATTATGCGGGAGGCTGCGCCCTCGGGCACGACCGGGCGATGCTCAGCGCCATCGGCGCTGCCACCCCGCAAGTTCCTGCCAGGATCGCGGCATCGCCTGCGCGTGCCGGCTCAGCCATGGTTCGCCCGCATGCCAGCCGGCCAGGATCCAGCCGCGCGGTCGGTAGACGCGATCGAGTTCGCGATCCCACAGCGAGGCCACGACGCCCTCGCGCGTGGCGGCGGCGAACCAGCGCCCGTCGGGACTGAAGCAACAGGCCGCTGCGGCGGCTATCCGCTGCCCGTCGGGAAAACGGTAGCCATCGTCGCCGCAGTCCACCACGCCGCCGCGCGGGTCGTCGATGCGCGCCGCATCGGCCAGCCAGTCCGGCGGCGCCAGTTCGATCAAGGTGCGCTCCGGCCCGATCGGCGCCAGCGCCAGCTCCGGCCACTCGGTGCCTTGCGCCGGCTTGCTCGTGACGACGGCCGGCGGACGGTCCCGCCAGGCCCGCCACCAGGCCAGCAGCGAGAAGCCAGCCAGGGCGCCGAGCAAGGCCGCCACCCAAGCCACCGGATCGCCGCCGAGCGCGCGCTGCACGGCAAACAGCCAGCCGGGCAAGCCCCAGGCCAGCGCGCCCAAGGCGATCCGGTCGTAACGCCAGGCATGCGTGGCGAGCGCCACACCGCCGGCGAGCAGCAGCCACAGCGCCAGCCCCAGCCACCACGGCAGCCACGCCAGCAGGCCCAGCCAGGCGAGCGCCGGCAGCACGAACAAGCCGCGCCTGCGCCACGCCACGCGGGAAGGCATCCGCATCATGCGGCGATTATCGATCAGCCGCCGTCATCGCGCCGCCAACCCTCCGCGACCGACCAGCGCCAGGCCTGCGGCTCGGCCCGCGCGGCGTCGGCAGGCCAGGCGAATACGCGCAGTTCGCGCCCCGCCGCATCCCAGGGCTGGCCAGACAGGCCATAGCTCAGCAGGCCGCTGTCCAGACCGTCCACGGCCAGCCGGAAATACGGGCGCCGCAAGCGATCGAGCGGATCGTCCAGCGGCGCGAAGGATTCGGGCAGATCCAGGTCCAGCGTCGCCACGTGAGGCCCTTCTGGAGCCGGCCAGGCCTGGCGCGCCAGCGGCAGCGAGGCCACGAAGCGGCGCGGCAGCCACAGATCGCGCAGCGGCAGGTAGTCGTCGCCGGCCTCCGCGTCAGCCACCTGGGCCAGCGGCCGCGGCGCGGCTCCATCGTTGGCAGCCAACCACGGTCCGTCCTCGGCCCAGCCGCGCAGCTGCCAGGTCGACAATTCATAGAGGCGACGCAGGCGGCGATCGTAGAGATAATCGCAGGCCCCTGGCCGTCCGCCCGGCTGCGAAGCCACGAACCAGCGGCCATCGGCACTCAGCGCATAGCGCGCGCCGGCCCAGCCGATCACCACGGCAAGCTCGGGCAACAGATAGTCGCCGGTGGGTGGCCCGAAACGGATCTCGCCATTGACCAGATAGCGTGGCTGCGCGGCACTCGATCGCTGTTCGGAAGCATCGAGCCAGCTCGGCGGTTCCAGCGCGATGGGCGATGGCGGCGGCGACGCGGACCTGGTCGGCCGCTGGCTCGCGTGAGCCGCAGGCGTCGCGCCCGCACCGGCGCTGGTTGGCGCGTCGCGCCCGCGCGGCAGACCGCAACGCCGCTCCAGCGCCGCCTTCAGCAGGAAGAGTACGAACACCGCGCCCACCGCGGCGATCCACGCCAGCATGCCGTCGCCCAGGGCGCGAGCCAGCGCGATCGCCAGGCCGGCCAGGCCCAGCAGTGCGTAGAACACCGGCCACTGTTCGAAGCGGCGTGCGCTGACCCGGGGCCAGACCAGCGCCAACACTTCGGTGGCGAGCAGCAGCAAGCCCGCGCACCACCACGGCAGCACACCCAGCAGGGCGATCCACGCCAGTGCGAGGGCGAGATGAAACACCGCCGCGACGAGGGTGAGGAGCGCGCGCATGCTGCTCAGCGCCCTGTCGGTGCGTCGCCGCAGGCTGGACTCAGCCGCACCACACCCGCGCGTTGCGGAACATGCGCATCCACGGCGAATCCTCGCCCCATTTCTCCGGATGCCAGCTCATCTGCACGCTGCGGAACACCCGCTCCGGATGCGGCATCAGGATGGTCACCCGGCCGTCGGCGGCGGTGAAGCCGGCCAGGCCGCCCGGCGAGCCGTTGGGGTTCAGCGGATAGTGCTCGGTGGGCTTGCCGCGGTTGTCGACGAAGCGCACCGCACCGCCGGACTTGGCCGGGCTGCAGCTCTGCGGGAAGCTGACCCGCCCTTCGCCGTGCGCCACCGCGACCGGGATGCGCGCGCCGGCCATGCCCTTGAAGAACAGGCTGGGCGAGTCGAGCACTTCCAGCATGGCCAGGCGCGCCTCGTACTGCTCGGAGGCGTTGCGCAGGAACTTCGGCCAGTGCTGCGCGCCGGGGATGATGTCCTTCAGCTGCGAGAGCATCTGGCAGCCGTTGCAGACGCCCAGCGCGAATTTCTTGGGGTCGGCGAAGAAGGCGCCGAATTCGGCGCGCAGGAAATCGTTGTACAGGATCGAGGTGGCCCAGCCGCGCCCCGCGCCGAGCACGTCGCCGTAGGAGAAGCCGCCGCAGGCGGCCAGGCCGCGGAAGTCGGCCAGCTTCACCCGGCCGCTGGCGAGGTCGGACATGTGCACGTCCACCGCCTCGAAGCCGGCGCGGCTGAACGCCGCCGCCATCTCGACCTGGCCGTTGACGCCCTGCTCGCGCAGGATCGCCACGCGCGGCTTGCTGCCGGCGACGATGGCGGCGTGGATGAACGGCGCGGCGATGTCCTCGGCCGGGTCGAAGCCCAGCTTGGGCGTGAGGCCCGGATCGGCGTCGTCCAGTCGCCATTCGCGCTCGGCATCGGCGCTGAGCGGGTTGTCGCGCAGCTGCTGCATGGCGTGGCTGGTCTCGTTCCAGGCCTCGAACAAGGTGGTCCAGTTCCACTTGAACGGGGTCTCGTCGCCGAGGTGCAGCTTGATGCCCAGCTTGTCCTTGGGCCGCCCGATGCGATGGCCGATGCCGGCCAGGCCGTGCTTGATCAGCAGCGCCTCGAAAGCCTCGCGATTGGCCACCGCCACCTGCACCACCGCGCCCAGTTCCTCGTTGAACAGCGCCCGCAAGGTCGCCTCGGCCCAGCCGTCCAGGCGAATCTCCAGGCCGCAATGGCCGGCGAAGGCCATCTCCAGCAAGGTCACCAGCACGCCGCCGTCGGAGCGGTCGTGATAGGCCAGCAGCAGGCCGGCGCGGCCGGCTTCCTGCACCAGCTCGAACAGCGCGCGCAGGCGCTTGGGGTCGTCCAGGTCGGGCGGCACGCCGCCGTTGCGGTTGAACACCTGGGTCAGCGCGGAACCGCCGAGGCGGTCGCGGCCGGCGCCGAGGTCAAGCAGCCACAGATCGGAATCGCCGCGGTCCAGCCGCAGCTGCGGAGTCAGCGAGCGGCGCACGTCGGCGACGCGGGCGAAGCCGGTGATCACCAGCGACACCGGCGCCACGGTGCGCTGGATGACGCCACCGTCCTGCCACACGGTCTGCATGGACAGCGAGTCCTTGCCCACCGGAATCGAGATGTCCAGCGCCGGGCACAGCTCCATGCCCACCGCCTTCACAGCGTCGAACAGCGCGGCGTCCTCGCCGGGATGGTTCACCGCAGCCATCCAGTTGGCCGACAGGCGGATCTCGCCCAGCGATTCGATCGGCGCGGCGGCCAGGTTGGTGATCGCCTCGCCCACCGCCAGTCGCGCCGCGTGCGCGCTGTTGAGCAAGGCCACCGGCGCGCGCTCGGCCATCGCCATCGCCTCGCCGGCATAGCCGTCGAAGTCGGCCAGGGTCACCGCGCAATCGGCCACCGGCACCTGCCACGGGCCGACCATCGGGTCGCGATGATTCAGGCCGCCGACGGTACGGTCGCCGATGGTGATCAGGAAGTTCTTGCTGCCCACGGTGGGCAGCCGCAGCACGCGCAGCAGGGCCTGGTCCATGCCGATGCCGGTGAGGTCGGGCACCAGGTCCACGCGCGGCTTGATGTGCTTGGCGTTGCGATGCATGCGCGGCGGCTTGCCGAACAGCACGTCCATCGGCAGGTCGATCACGGCCAAGTCGCGGCGCGGATCGGTGACGCGCAGGCGGCGCTCGGCGATGGCCGCGCCGACCACCGCGTACGGGCAGCGCTCGCGCGCGCAGTAGGCCTCGAAGCCGGCCAGGTGCTCGGGCGCGATGCCCAGCACGTAGCGCTCCTGCGATTCGTTGCTCCACACCTGCATCGGCGACAGCGAGGGATCGTCGCAGGGAATCTTCGACAGATCGATCTCGCCGCCCACGCCGGCGTCGTTGAGCAGTTCGGGAATCGCGTTGGACAGGCCGCCGGCGCCGACGTCGTGGATGCTGACGATGGGGTTGTGCTCGCCCTGCGCCCAGCAGGCGTCGATCACCTGCTGGCAGCGACGCTCCATCTCGGCGTTGTCGCGCTGCACCGAGGCGAAATCCAGCTCGGCGCTGGAGGCGCCCGAGGCCACCGACGAGGCGGCGCCGCCGCCCAGCCCGATCAGCATCGCCGGACCGCCCAGCACGATCACCGCATGGCCGGGCTGCAGCGCGCGCTTCTGCACGTGCTCGCTGCGGATGTTGGCCAGGCCGCCGGCGATCATGATCGGCTTGTCGTAGCCGCGGCGCACCCCGGCCTCGCCGGTCTCGTGTTCGTAGGTGCGGAAGTAGCCGCCCAGACACGGCCGGCCGAATTCGTTGTTGAAGGCGGCGGCGCCGAGCGGGCCGTCGCGCATGATCTCGAAGGCGCTGGCCATGCGCGGCGGCAGCGGCCGCTCCAGCTCCCACGGCTGCGGGTGGCCGGGAATGCGCAGGTCGGACACCGAGAAGCCGGTGAGCCCGGCCTTGGGCTTGGCGCCGCGGCCGGTGGCGCCCTCGTCGCGGATCTCGCCGCCGGCGCCGGTGGCCGCGCCCGGCCACGGCGCGATCGCGGTGGGGTGATTGTGCGTCTCCACCTTGATCGCGTAGTCGATGCGCTCCTTGTGTGCGCGCCACACGCCGTCCTTCGGGTCGGCGAAGAAGCGCTTGCCCTCGCTGCCCTCGATCACCGCGGCGTTGTCGCTGTAGGCCGACAAGGTATGCGCGGGCGATTGCTGGTGGGTGTGCCGGATCATGCCGAACAGGGTCTGTTCCTGCGCCTGGCCGTCCAGCGTCCAACTGGCGTTGAACACCTTATGCCGGCAGTGCTCGGAATTGGCCTGGGCGAACATGAACAGTTCGGCGTCGGTCGGCGCGCGGCCCAGCTCGGCGTAGCGCTCGGCCAGGTAGTCGATCTCGTCCTCGGCCAGGGCCAGGCCCAGCTGCCGGTTGGCCTCAGCCAGCGCGGCGCGCGGATCGTCGCCGAGCGCGATGTGCACCAGCGGGCCGGGCTGGCCGGCCAGGAACAGGCCCTGCGCTTCGTCGAGGCGGCTCAGCACGGACTGCGTCATCGCATCGTGCAGCACCGCCATCAGCTCGACGTGCGCGGCGTCCTCGGCCGCAGGCATGCCGGCGACCTGCCAGGCGATGCCGCGCTCGACCCGGCGCAGCGCGAAGCCGGCGCCGTGCAGGATGTCGGTGGCCTTGCTCGACCACGGCGAGATGGTGCCCAGGCGCGGCACCACCCATAGCGTGGCCGGCTCCGGCGCGGCGTCCTTGGCCTCCAACACCTCGAGCAGGCGGCGCCGCGACTCGCCTTCGGGCAAGCCGGCGCCATCGATGAAGTAGACGAACCAGGCCGCCTGCACGCGAGTGCCGCGATGCAGGGCGTCGAGGCGGGCGTTCAGACGTTCGAGGCGGAACGGCGAAAGGGCGTTCTGCCCGTCGAGTGCGATCATGCGGGGAACGGCGTCTGGAGGTGGAAAGCGCCTATTCTACCCCCCTCCGCCGTTCCTTGCTGCCATGCGGCAAAAAAGGCCGCGCAAACAAGGCGGTGCGAGGGCTCAGCCGCCCTTTTGCCCGTCCTGCAGCAGCTTCAGCAGCTGCTGCGGGGTCACATAACCGCCGAGCATGGCGCCGTCCGGCGCGATCACCGTAGGCGTGCCGGTGATGCCCAGGCGCTCGCCCAGCTCGAACTGATCCTTCACCGGGTTGCTGCAGGTGGCCGGCTTCGGCTCGCGGTTCTGCTTGGCCGCGGTGAAGGCCGCCTTGCGGTCGGCGGCGCACCACACCGAGACCATCTCGCTGTAGGTGGGCGTGGCGCTGCCGGAGGTCGTGACCAGGCCCTCGCGCGGCCAGGCCAGGTAGTCCACCTCGATGCCGGCCTTGTTGAACGCGTCGATCTGCTGGTGCAGAGCCCGGCAGTAGGCGCAGTTCACGTCGGTGAACACGGTCACCTTGTACTTGGGATTGGCCGGCGCGAACACGATGCGCTGCGACTCCGGCACCTTGTCCAGCTCGGCCTTGCGGAAGCTGGCCCAGGCATCGTCGCTGTAGTCCTGCCGCGTGCGCAGGTCGACCAGGTTGCCGTGCATCATGTAGTGGCCGTCGGCGCTGATGTAGACCAGCTGGCCGGAGGCGATCAGCTCGTAGTAGCCGGGCAACGGCGCCGGCCTGATCGAATCGATCACGATGCCGGGGGCGAACTTCAGCGCGACCTGGCGGATCTTCTCGATGCCTGCATCGGTGGCCGTGGCACTGGCGATCGGCGCAGCGGACGCAGCCTTGGCGGCAGCGGCCGGCACGGCCTGGCCGCTGCCGTTGTCGGCGGCGCAGGCGGCGAGAGCGATGCTGCCCGCGACCAGCGCCAAACTAAACTTCTTCAACATCACGACCTCGTCACGCCGCTGTCGGCGTACCGGATCCGCCGCCACCACCCGGCCGCGACGCATCGACTTGCTGATTCGGACAGGCCATCCCTGGACTGCGATGGTAGCCGCCCTGCGACGGCCCGCCGGTCAAATGCTGACCGACGATCTGCTTGATTCTGGCATAGCCGGCGTGAATCAAACCTTGGACCGGTTCACCCGCGCGGATGATGTTGTGCGTGCAGGCGCTTCAGGCCTTCCTTCGCCACCAGGGTGTAGATCTGGGTGGTGCTGAGCGAGCTGTGCCCGAGCAGCATCTGCAGCGCGCGCAGGTCGGCGCCGTGATTCAGCAGATGGGTGGCGAAGGAATGCCGCAGCACGTGCGGCGACACCTTGCCGGCAGGAATGCCCGCGGTCAGCGCATAGCGCTTCACCAGCGTCCAGAACATCTGCCGGGTCATCCCGGCGCCGCGATTGCTGAGGAACAGCGCGTGCGGCTGGCGGCCGCGCGCCAGCGCGGGGCGCGCCGTGGCGAGATAGGCCTCGATGCGCGCCAGCGCTTCCTCGCCCACCGGCACCAGCCGGTCCTTGCCGCCCTTGCCGACAACGCGCAGCACGCCCTGGCGCAGGTTCAGCGCGGCCAGCGGCAGCTCGACCAGCTCGGACACGCGCAAACCGGAGGCGTACATCAGTTCCAGCATGGCGCGATCGCGCCGGCCCAGCACGGTGTCGACGGCCGGCGCGCCGAGCAGGCCCTCGACGGCGCCTTCCGGCAGCGCCTTGGGCAGACTGCGCGGCGTCTTCGGGCGATCGATCAGCAGGGTCGGATCGTCGAAGCCCGGCTGCTGGCGCGCCAGAAATGCGTAATAGCGGCGGAACGCGGACTGCCGCCGCGCCATCGAGCGCACCGCCACCGGCTGGCTGCCGTGAAAGGCCGACAAATCCTCGCGCCGCGCGCCGGCCAGGCTGCGGCCGCGCTGGCGCAGCCAGACCGCCAGGATCTGCAGATCGCAGCGATAAGCTTCCAGGCTGCGGTCGGCCAGGCCGTCCTCGGACCAGATGCGCTCGATGAAAGCGTCGATGCTGGCCTGGTCGTCCGGCGCGACGGCTTCGGTAAGATCGGGGTTCTTGTCCTGCATGCGCGAAATGCTCGCTGCCGCTCGCGCCGGACGCAAGTCGAGCGTGTCGATGACCACCGAAAACCCTGCCAGCACCGCCCTGTTCTGTCCGCTGTGGCGGCGCCTGTTCGCCCTGCTGTACGACTTGCTGGCGGTGCTGGCGATCGTGATGGTGGTGGGCCTGCTATGCCAGCTGGCGACCGGCGGGCAAGTAGTCACCGGCGCTGGCGCGCAGGTCCGCATCGCCTGGTGGTACCAGCCGCTGCAGGGCCTGGTGGTGGCCTGCTACTTCCTGGTCTCCTGGCTGCGCGGCGGGCAGACGCTGGGCATGCGTCCGTGGCGGCTGCGCCTGACCGCAGGCGACGGCAGCAAGCCGACGCTGCCGCAGGCCCTGCTGCGTCTCGCCGTGGCGGCGCTGCCGCTGTCGCTGCTGGCGCTGGCGCCCGTGTTGGGGCCGCGCGCCGCGGCGTGGGCAGTGGCCATCGCCTGGGCGGCGTGGTTCGCCGTGGCCCTGATCGATCCGCGCCGGCGCGCCCTGCACGACATCGCCGCCCGCACCGAGCTGCGCCGGCTCAATTGAGCACGATCGCTTGAGGCAGACCCGTTGAGCCGCCGTCGCGGCACGTTCATGCTCCGCTCCACCCCGTCGGGAGACCATGCCGCGATGTCCCACGCATCCCAAGCCGCCGAGCGCAGCGATGCCGACCTGGTCGATGCCAACCGCGGCTTCTACGAGTCGCTGTGGGCCGCGGCGCGACTGGTCGAACCGCAGCGCTTCAACACCTGGCCGCTGGTGCTCGAACTCGCCGCCGCCGCACCGCGCCGGCTCGAAGTGGCGCCGGGATTGCGACCGCGCCTGCCGCTGCAGGACACCTGCTTCATCGATCTGAGCGCCGCCGCCTTGCGCCAGCTGCGCACGCGCGGCGCCGCGGCGATGCATGGCCTGATCGGCGCCCTGCCCTGCGCTGGCGCCAGCTTCGACCTGGTCTGCGCCTTCGATATTTTGGAGCACGTGGTCGACGACGAAGCTGCGCTGGCCGAGCTGGATCGCGTCGCCGCGCCAGGCGCCGTGCTGCTGCTGTCGGTGCCGCTGCATCCGCAGGCGTGGACGCCGTTCGACGATTTCGTCGGCCACTATCGCCGCTACGAACCCGCGCAATTGCTGGAGCGCCTCGCGCGGCACGGCTTCCAGGTCGAGCGCAGCGCCATCTACGGCATGCAGCCGAAATCCTCGCGCCTGCTCGACTTGGGCCAGTGGTACCTGACCCATCAGCGCGAGCGCGCGATGTGGTGGTACAACCGTGTGTTCATGCCGCTGGCGCTGCGCTTCCAGAAGCCGCTGCAATGGCGCGACGGCCTGGACGACGCGGCCGGCGTGGATGAAGTGCTGCTGCTCTGTCGCCATCGGGCCTGAAGGCGGCCTTTCGCGACGGGCCGCGTATGGCCACGTGCGGCAGCCTCGGACGGCACCGGATGCGGCAATGCAACACAAAGCCCGCCAAGAGGACTAAGATGATGATCTTCCAGAGCCTCTTGCACAGCCATGCTTTATCAGATCCATGAGTGGCAGCGTTCCTTTCTCGGCCCGCTGAGCTATTTCGCTCAGGCCAGCGCGAAGATGCTGGGTGACCCGAGCAGCCCGATCTCGCAATGGCCCGGCGCACAGCGCATGGCCGCCGGCTACGAGCTGATCCACCGCCTGGGCAAGGACTACGAGAAGCCCGCGTTCGGTATCCACAAGGCGCGTGCGCATGGCCAGGAAATCGCCATCGTCGAGCGCGTCGCGCTGGAGAAGCCGTTCTGCCAGCTGAAGCGCTTCAAGCGCTTCAGCGACAACCCCGAGATCGTCGAGCAGAACAAGGCCGACCCGGTGGTGCTGATCGTGGCGCCGCTGTCGGGGCACCACGCCACCCTGCTGCGCGACACGGTGCGCAGCCTGCTGCACGACCACAAGGTCTACATCACCGACTGGGTCGATGCGCGCATGGTGCCGGCCAGCGCCGGGCCGTTCCATCTGGACGACTACGTCGCCTACATCCAGGAATTCATCCGCCACATCGGCGCGCGCAAGCTGCACGTGATCTCGGTGTGCCAGCCGACCGTGCCGGTGCTGGCGGCGGTGTCGCTGATGGCCTCGCGCGGCGAAGAAACGCCGCTGAGCATGACCATGATGGGCGGGCCGATCGACCCGCGGCAGAACCCGACCAGCGTCAACAACCTGGCCACCACCCAGCCGCTGAGCTGGTTCAAGGGCAACGTGATCCACACCGTGCCGCCGAACTACCCCGGCCACGGCCGCGAGGTGTATCCGGGCTTCCTGCAGCACGCCGGCTTCATCGCGATGAATCCTGGCCGGCACCTGTCCTCGCACTGGGATTTCTACCAGGACCTGGTGCGCGGCGACCTGGACGACGCCCAGTCGCATCGCAAGTTCTACGACGAATACAACGCCGTGCTGGACATGCCGGCCGAGTTCTACCTAGACACCATCGAGAAGGTGTTCCAGCGCTTCCTGCTGCCGCGCGGCGAATGGGACGTAGCCGGCGAGCGGGTCGACCCGGCGGCTATCAAGCGCACCGCCCTGCTCACCATCGAGGGCGAGCTGGACGACATCTCCGGGCTGGGCCAGACCGAGGCAGCGCATGCGCTGTGCCGCGGCATTCCGTCGACGCGGCGCGAACACCGGGTGATCGAAGGCGCCGGCCACTACGGCATCTTCAGCGGCCGCCGCTGGCGCGAGATCGTCTACCCGCAGGTGCGCGACTTCATCCGCAAATTCGATCGTACGGTGAAGTGAACCCTCTGGCCTCCGCTATCGTGCGCGGCCTGAATTATTGCCGGATGCATTGCGCGCCCGTACAGCGCAGCGTATTGAAATCGTAGACCGCCGAATGCCCTGGCGAACCGCTAGGTAACGGCACGCCCTTCGGCACGAAAAAGCTCGCCGCATTCGAGCCATACAGCCCTGCCGGGAAAGCATACGCTTTCAGAACGACATAGCCGCGGATCATGACCAGCTGGGGCTTCGGCATGCCACCCGCCATCGGCGGGATATCGGCCAGTGCCGGGAGTTTGCTCTGCTCGGACAACCAGGCATCCGCATCGCTTGGAGTGGCTGGCCGCAGATAACCCAATCGCACTGCCCGTTCCAAGGCGGGCGGGCCGGCCCACTGCGCCTCCGGAATACGAAAAGCCTCCGACGACTTGGCCGAAGCCGCGGTCAGCAGCGACGCGCCGGCCGGCAACGGCTGACCGACCATTGCCTTGCCGTCAGCCACCGGATAAAGCATGTCGATAGGGCGACCGAAAACCTGGTGAGACACCGGATTCAGTGCATCGATCCGTTCCAAGGACGCATACGACGCCTGACATGCATCTTTACTGCCGAAACCACCGGTGCGCACCGGCACGCCATCCGGCACACCATTCGGCACCTGCTTGCTGTAGCCGCCGGCGAGTACCGCCAGCAAACGAGTGCCCGGCGTCCAACCAATATTCCAGATCGTAGGCTCATAGCTGCCCAGTATCAGGACAACGGGGGCTGCAGGCTCGTTGATGGCAACGTCCACCCGCACAGCCATATTGCCGCTCTGGTCGATCTGAAAATCCTGTTTGAGGCCATTGCCCTGCACCGCCAGAATCTTGGCGTCGGCAGGCAGGCTGAGGCCAGGGAAGGTACAGTCCGGAAATTGACGGAACGGCAATCCCTGGCCAAACGCAAAAGGCTTAGTGGCTGTGCTTCTCGACTCACGGGAAATCGCGATGGGCTGCAATGCCTGCTCCACCGATTGCGCTCCCGACCGTGCATCGGCCTGCATGACGTCGCTCTGTGCGTTCGCTGCAGGCATCCCGGCGACGGCACTGACGACCAGCCATGCGCCGAACGTCATTCTGCGGCAGGAGCTTCGCGTCGCGGCATGGCTCTTCATTGGCGTCCCTCCTTGAAAATCGCCGCAGCAGAATTACCGGGCCAGTCTAGCGAGAGGCGGCAAGAAATCTAGCGTCAAGCAGCAAAAAACGTACGGAATGCCGCCACCGTTCGCTGCGCTTTGTCGATCAGCTCGGCGGAGCCGACCAGCAGCGAACCGAATGTCCGCATAGACATTTCAGTCCACCATTAAGGCCGCATGGCCCTCGTTCGAAATAGTGCCCGAATTGGAATATGGTCCAGCCGAACGCCCATGTCCGGATTACACCGTGACTCGCGTCTGGACTTTACAAAGAGGTGGCATCGTGAAGCGTTCGATCATCTGCGGCGCCATCGTCTTGCTGACAGGCGTCGCACTGGCAGTTTTCGCAAGATACCGCATCTGGTCCGAATCAAGACTCGGAGAGGTGTGCAAAGAAAAGACCCAGGCTTATTTCACAGCCAAGGGGAACAGTCCCTCGGAGTGGGCTGAGCTGCCGGCAACCATGAAACATATCGGCTTCGACGAGCCAAGCATCTTTCATACGTACTGGAATTTCTACGGTCGCTGGCGCGTAGGTCAGCAACATTTCGATGTGAAATGCGTTTCGAAGTTTGGCCAGTCGATCGATGATGTTCAGTACGAAATCAACGAATCAACCTCATCAGGCATGTTCACTCCGACTTGGTAAAAAAACCACGGAACGCCGCCACCGTTCGCTCGATGCCTTCGTCGTCGATATCGAGATGAGTGACCAGGCGCAGCGTGGGCAGGTAGCCGATGCTGATGCGCACGCCGGCCTCGCGCAGATGGGCGTCCAGTTCGCGCAGGCGCTCGGCCGGCACGTCGATGAAGACCATGTTGGTGTACTGGCCCAGCAGCTTGATGCCGGCGATCTCGCGCAGGCGGCCGGCCAGATAGGCGGCGCGGCGATGGTCGTCGGCGAGGCGCGCCACGTGATGATCCAGCGCGTACTGCCCGGCCGCGGCGAGCAGGCCGGCCTGGCGCCAGCCGCCGCCGGCCACCTTGCGCCAGCGCCGCGCCTTGTCGATCAGCTCGGCGGAGCCGACCAGCAATGAACCGACCGGCGCGCCCAGCCCCTTCGACAGGCATACCGACACGCTGTCGAAATGTTGCGCGATCTCGCGCGCAGGCACGCCGTCGGCGATGGCGGCGTTGTACAGGCGCGCGCCGTCGAGATGCAGGCCAAGGCCGCGGCTGCGGGCGAAATCGTGCGCTTCGCGCAGATAGGCCAGCGGCAGCGTGCGGCCATGCCAGGTGTTCTCCAGCGCAAGCAGGCGGGTGCGCGCGAAATGCGGATCGACCGGCTTGACCGCCGCCGCCAGCCGCTCGATCGACAGGCTGCCGTCGGGCTCGTGCGGAATCGGCTGCGGCTGGATCGAGCCCAGCACCGCCGCGCCGCCGCCCTCGAACTTGTAGGTATGCGCCTCGGCGCCGACCAGGTATTCGTCGCCGCGCTCGCAGTGCGCCAACAAGGCCAGCAGGTTGGATTGGGTGCCGCTGGGCACGAACAGTGCGGCCGGCTTGCCGAGGTCGGCGGCGATGCGCCGCTGCAGCGCGTTGACGGTCGGATCCTCGCCGTAGACGTCGTCGCCGACCTCAGCCTCCAGCATGGCCGCGCGCATCGCCGGCGTGGGCCGCGTCACCGTGTCACTGCGCAGATCGATCGTGTCCACTGTCGGTTCGCTCGTGCTGGGAAGTACTGGAGAGTGCCCGCTGCGCGCCGTCGCGACAAGCCGGCGCCGCTCAGAAAATCGACAGGCCGGTCTTGGCGGTGAACAGTTCCAGCGCCGCGCTGCCGGCCAGCGAATTGCCCTTGGCGTTGAGCGCGGGCGACCACACCGCCACCGCGAGCTGGTTGGGGATCACCCCGACGATGCCGCCGCCCACGCCGCTCTTCGCCGGCATGCCGACGTGATAGGCGAAATCGCCGGCCGCGTCGTAGGTGCCGCAGGTCAGCATCAGCGCGTTGATGCGCTTGGCCTGGTCGGCCTCGAGCACGCGCTCGCCATCCCACGGGCAGGCGCCGCCGTGGGCGAGGAAGAGGAAGCCGCGTGCCAGATCCACGCAGCTCATCGCCAGCGAACACTGGAAGAAATAGAAATCCAGCACCTCGTCGACCGGGCGGCGCAGATTGCCGAAGCTGCGGATGAAGTTGGCCAGCGCCGCATTGCGAAAGCCGTTCTGGCGCTCCGAGGCGGCCACTGCGGCATCGTCGCCCAGGCCTGGGTTGTCGGCGCGCCGGCGCACTTCCGCCAACAGCGTGGCGCGCGGATCGGCGTAGGCTTCGAGCACCACGTCGGCCACCACCAGCGCGCCGGCGTTGATGAAGGGATTGCGCGGCAGGCCGTTTTCCAGCTCCAGCTGAACCAGCGAATTGAAGGCGTTGCCGGAAGGCTCGCGGCCCACCCGCTGCCACAGGCGGTCGCCTACCGCGCGCAGGGCCAGGGTGAGCGTGTAGACCTTGGAGATGCTCTGCGCCGAGAAGACCTCGCCGGCGTCGCCGGTGCGGTACACCCGTCCGTCCAGCGTCGCCACCGCCATGCCGAACTTCTCGCGCGGCACTTCGGCCAGGCGCGGGATGTAGTCGGCTACGTGGCCCTGGCCGAGCAAGGGCCGCACTTCCTCGCGGATGGCGTCGAGTATGGCTTGATAGTCGGGCACGGGCGCTCGCGGCGGAAAATCGAGGAAACGGGAAGCGGATTATGCCCGCCGGGCATGACCGATCGTGGCGGCCTGGCACCAGTCCTGCGGGGTCAGGATCGCCAGCCAAGCCGCGGTGCGGCGGGCCAGGCGCAGCAATTCGCGATCCCGCGTCAGCAGGATGGACGCGGCAGTCTCGGCCGCCAGCTCGAGAAACTTCTGGTCGTCGCGATCGGCGCAGCGCGGCAGCACCACACCGGTCGGATCGGCGGACGAGGCGGCGAGGCGACTCATGCAGGCATCGTAGTCCTGCGCGGCCTGCTGCCGCCGCGATGCGTCGAGCCCCAGCCGCGGATAGCCCAGCACCTCCAGCCATTCCTCGCGGCAGTCGGCGCGGGTCACGGCCTGCACCCGGCCGGCCCGCAGCGCCTCGTGCAGCGGCTGCAGGCGCGCATCGCCGAACACGAACAGATCCAGGCACACGTTGGTGTCCAGCACCACGCGCGGCGGCGATGCGGCGTCAGCCATGCTTCCTGAAGTACAGCCAGGCCAGCAGCATCAGCACCAGCGCCGGCAGCAGGTTGGCGAAGATCGGCGGAATGCCGTACACGGTGCCGAAGCTGACGATGGCCTTCTGCAGGAAGTACCAGCCGATCGCGATCAGGATGCCGATGAACATGCGCTTGCCCAGGCCGCCCGAGCGCAGGCTGCCGAAGGCGAACGGCATCGCGCACAGCACCAGCGCCAGCACGTTCAGCGGATACAGCGCGCGGCCCCAGAACGCCACCGCGTACACGCCGGGCGATTCGCCCAGCGCGCGCATGTAGTCCATGGTGCGGCTGAGGTCGCGCATCGACAGGTATTCCGGATGGATCATCGACTGCTCGAGCACTTCCGGATTCAGGCGCGAGTTCCAGTCCACGCTGGGCAGCACCGAACTGTGCACGCCGCTGTCGTCGAGGGTGCTGCGACGCACGTTCTGCAGGATCCACTTGCCGCCTTCGTGGCGCGCCGACTTCGCCTCGTCGAAGCGGGTCAGCTGGCCGTCCTCGGTGAGGCTGAAGATGTGCACGTCGAACATCTGCAGCACCTGCTTGCCGTGCTCGAACAGCACCACCACTTTCTGCGCATTGATCACGTCGTGGCCGTCGCGCGCCCAGTAGCCGCTGCTGGTGTTGCTGCCGAGGTCCTTGGCCTTGGCCTGCGCGGTCATCTCCTCGCCGCGCTGGTCGCCCCACGGCGCGATGGTCTCGCCCATCAGCACCACGCCCGCGGTCAGCACCGCGACCAGCCCCACCACCGAGACGGCGATGCGCAGCTTGGACATGCCGGCCGCACGCAACGCGGTCAGCTCGGCGCTGGCGGCCAGGCCGCCGAGGCCGGTGAGGCCGCCGATCAGCGCGGCGATGCCGAACCACTCGTACAGGCGGCGCGGCATGGTCACCATCAGGTAGGCGATCTCGAAGCTGAGCTTGGCGTCCTTGCCGACCACGCTCGGCGGCGGCTTGACCAGGAACAGCAGCGACTCGAAGCCGACGATGACCAGCCACGCCATCATGATCGCGCTGAGCACGGTGAGCGCGACCAGCCGGTCGGTGCGCTTGATCTGCAGGAAACTCATGGCGTCGCGCTCATGCGGCGGCGGCCTTGGCGGGGGTCTTCGCGCGCTGCCGGCGCGGCATGTACTGGCTGCGCAGCATCCATGCGGCCAGCGCCAGGGTCAGCCCGTGCAGCAGCCACATCGGCGTGGAGTGATGCCAGTGCCCCTTCTCGATCTGGCCGCGGAAGATGCCCAGCAAGGTGGTGTAGAGGAAGTAGCCGAGCACGGCCAGCAGGATGCGTCCGAAGCGCGGCTCGCGTGGGCTCTGCCGCGACAGCGGCAAGGCCAGCAGCATCAGCACCAGGGTGGTCACCGGCGAGGCGATGCGCCAGGCCAGCTCGGCCTGCGAGGACGGATCGGTGGCGCGCATCAGGGCGAAGGTGCCGAGGTTGTGCACGGCGTCGTCGCTGTCGTCGGAATCCACGTCCGAGATCGAGGCGTCGTTCTGCTCGTAGCGCATCTTGCGCCAGTTGTCGGCGCCGATCGGCACCTCGTACTGCCAGCCGTCGCGCAGGGCGAGGAAGCGGCCGTTGCCGTCGCTCTCCTGATAGAGGTGCCCGTTGCTGCCGGAGATCATCTTGACCCGATGGGTGCCGTCCGGCGCGACCCGCTCGGTGGCGATGAAGGTGCGGCCCAGCGTGGTGCCGTCGCGGCTGAGCGTGTCGGTGAAAATGATGCCGCCCTTGCCCGGCAGCTCGGTGAAGTGGCCTGCGTTGAGGCCGGCCGCCACCACCGAGCGGTTGGCCTCGTCGACCATCGAGTCCGAGGTGCCGGAAGCCAGCGGCCCCAGCCACAGCGAGACCACGCTGACCATCAGCACCAGCCCCACGGTGAGCATCGCGGCTGGCCGCAGCAAGCCGGACAGGCCGAGCCCGGAAGAGGCCAGCACGTGCATTTCGCTCTCGCGGTACATGCGCCCCAGCGCCTGCATCACGCCCAGGAAGCAGGCCAGCGGCAGCAGACCGGACAGGCCGTCGACCATGCGCAGTCCCAGCACCGGGAACATCACGCTGGCCGGAAAGCTGCCGTTCGCCACCTGCTGGATGACGCGCGCGAACATGCCGCCGGACAGGATCACCATCAGGATGATCGCGACGGCTGCCACGGTCTGGGTCAGTTCGCGCAAGAAATAGCGGTCGAGGATGCTCAGCATGCGATAAGATGGAAAGTCCGATGTCGCGCCGCAACCGGCCGGCAAACCCCGATTCTAGCCTGTCCGGCGTCGGCCGGGCTCCCAGGACGATACGCGATGACGCTTCAGTTCAGCCTGATCTCCACCGCCCCCGAAACCGTCGATACCGCCTGCGTAGTGGTGGGACTGTACGAGGGCGGCGTGTTCACCAGCGCCGCCGCGCGCGTCGACGGTGCCGCCGGCGGGGCGATCAAGCGCCAGGTGGAGAGCGGCGACATCACCGGCAAGTCGGGTGCATGCACGGTATTGTTCGCACCCGCCGGCGTCGCTGCGCAGCGCGTGCTGGTGGTCGGCCTCGGCGCGCAGAAGTCGTTCGACGCCGCGCGCTTCCAGAAGGTCAGCCTGGAGGCGATCCGCGCACTGGGCCGCCTGCCGGTCGATCGCGCGGTGTCCTATCTGACCGAGGTCGAGGTGCCGGGCCGCGATGCCGCCTGGCGCGCGCGCACCGCCGTGCTGGCGGCGGACCACGCAAGTTACCGCTACACCGCCACCTTCAAGCCGCGCGACAAGAGCGCGCAGCCCGAGCTGAGCTCGCTCGGCTTCGCCGACGGCGGCAACGCACAGAGCGGCCTGCAGCAGGCGGTCGCGATCGCCGAAGGCGTGCGCTTCGCGCGCGAGCTGGCCAACCTGCCGCCGAACATCTGCACGCCGGCCTACATCGCCGCGCAGGCGCAGGCCTTCGCCGAAGCGTACGACGGCGTGACCTGCCGCGTACTGGACGACGTCGAGATGGAGCAGCTCGGCTTCGGCTCGCTGCTCGCCGTCGGCCGCGGCTCGGCCAACCGGCCCAAGCTGGTGGCGCTCGAATACCGCGGCGGCAAGGAGGGCGAGAAGCCCTATGCCCTGGTCGGCAAGGGCGTCACCTTCGACACCGGCGGCATCAGCCTGAAGCCCGGCCCCGGCATGGAAGAGATGAAGTTCGACATGGGCGGCGCGGCCGGCGTGCTCGGCGCCTTCATCGCCACGGTGAAGATGGCCCTGCCGCTCAACCTGGTATGCGTGGTGCCGGCGGTGGAAAACATGCCCGACGGCAACAGCTACCGCCCGGGCGACGTGCTGACCAGCCTGTCGGGCCTCACCATCGAAGTGCTGAACACCGACGCCGAAGGCCGCCTGATCCTGTGCGACGCGCTGACCTGGACCCTGCAGAACTACCAGCCGCAGGCGACCGTCGACGCCGCCACCCTGACCGGTGCCTGCGTGATCGCGCTGGGCAAGCACGCCTCCGGCCTGATGAGCCGACACGACGACCTCGCCGCCGAACTGCTCGCCGCCGGCGAGCATAGCCTCGACCGCGCCTGGCGCCTGCCGCTGTGGGACGACTACCAGGTGCAGCTCGAATCGGGCTTCGCCGACGTCGCCAACATCGGCGGCAAGAATGCCGGCGCGATCACCGCCGGCTGCTTCCTGGCCCGCTTCACCGAAGGCCAGCGCTGGGCGCATCTCGACGTCGCCGGCACCGCCTGGGACGAAGGCCGTAAAGGCCTGGCCACCGGCCGCCCGGTGCCGCTGCTGGCGCAGTGGCTGATCGACCGGACGGAAAAGGCTTGAGGCAAAGCGAGAAATCTCGGCGCAGCCTCTACGGTGCAGCCGCAGGTTTCTCGCCTTACGCATCCCACGATCCGATCTCGCCATGCCACGCGCCGACTTCTACCTGATCGACAAGCCGCGCTTCCGCGAGCAGCCGCTGCTGCTGGTGTGCGAGCTGGCCAAGCGGGCCTATGCGGCGCAACAGCCGACGCTGATCCTCACGCGGGATTTCGCCCAGGCCGAGGCGCTGGACGATCTGCTGTGGTCGTTCGACGAAGACGCCTTCCTGCCGCACCAGCTGGCCGGCGACGAGGACGACGAGCACACCGCGATCCTGATCGTGCCGCCCGGCATCGAGACGCCGGACCGGCCGCTGCTGATCAATCTGCGCGACAGCTGCCCCGCCGGCCGCTACGAGCGGGTGCTGGAAGTGGTGGCCGCCGAAAGTAGCGAGCGCGAAGGCTCGCGCACGCGCTGGAAGCAATACCAGCAGCGCGGCTTCGAGGTGAACAAGTTCGACATGTAGGGCGCCGTGCGCTCAGACCACCACCGCCTCGGCGCCTGCCGCCGACGCGAGCGCGCGGGCAAGCTGGGCACCGGTGAGCGGCTTGCGCAGGAAATTGTCCATCCCCGCTTCGCGCGCCCGCGCTTCCTCGTCGCCGCCCGAGCGCGCCGTCACCGCGATGATCGGCATCCGGCGCGCCCCGCCTTCGCCCTGCCGGATCAGCCGCGCGATCTGGAATCCATCCACGCCCGGCAGGTCCAGGTCCAGCAGCACCGCGTCGTAACGCTGCTGCGCCAGCTCCGCCAGCGCATTCAGACCGTTCAAGGCGTGCGTCACTCGATGACCTTGCTGCTCCAGCAGGCCGCGGATCACCGCCGCCACGATGCTGTCGTCCTCCACCAGCAGCAGTTCCAGCGTGCGCGTATCGCCCTCCTTCTCGCGTCCGCCCGGCATGGCCGGCGACGCTTCCACCACCGCCAGCGGCAGCCGCACGCAGAACGTGCTGCCCTGGCCCAGCCGCGACGCCAGCTCGATGCTGCCGCCCATCAGCCCCACCAGCTCCCTGCAGATCGCCAGACCCAGCCCACTGCCCGCGCGACGCTGCGGCCCGTCGTCCTGCTCGAAACGCTGGAACAAGCGCGTCTGGCTCGCTTCCGGAATGCCCGGGCCGGTGTCGCTCACACTGACTCGCAACTGTTCGTCTTCCCACTCCGCACGCAGCGTCACTCCACCATGCTCGGTGAACTTCAGCGCGTTGCTCACCAGGTTCAGCAGGATCTGCTTGATCCTCATCGCATCGCCCATCAGCTGGCGCGGCACCGCCTCCGCCACATGCCACTCCAGCGCCAGGCCCTTGCCCTGCGCCCGCGCGCGCTCCAGCCTCACCACATCGTCGATCAGCCGCCGCGGCTCGAACGCCGCCGGCTCCAGCTCCAGCCGTCCCGACTCGATCCGCGCCAGGTCCAGCGCGTCGTTCAGCAGCTTCAGCAGCAGATCGCCCGAGCGCTGCACGGCCTCGGTGTATTCGTGCTGCACCGGCGTCAGCGGCGTTGCCAGCAGCAGTTCCGCCATGCCGATCACCCCGGTCATCGGCGTGCGGATCTCGTGGCTCAGCGTGGCCAGGAACTGCGTCTTCGCCGCGCTCGCCTGCTCGGCCATCACGCGCTTCTGCTCTGCCAGCTGGATCCGGTGCCGGCTCGCCAGGCGGCGCCTCCATGCCAGCAGCGCCGACCACACCAGCAGGCCCAGCAGCAGCGCATAACCCAGCCATGCCCACCATCTTGCCCATGGCGGCGCCTCCACCTGGACATGCAGCGGCTCGGTCAGCGTCACCCATGAACTGTTGGCGCCGGTAGCCATCACCTGCAGGCTGTAGTCGCCGGAACCGAGATTGGTGAATTCGCGATCGCCGCGGCTGCCGGTATCCACCCACTGCTTGTCGAAGCCCTGCAGGAAGAAGCGATAGTGGTTCGCTTTCGGCTCGATATAGGAGAACAGGCGAGCTTCCACGCGCAACTCGCGATCCTTCCAGCCGAGCCTGATCGTGTCGCCGGGCGGCAAAGCGATGAAGTCGCCGTCGCGATTGCGCACGCTGGCACCGACGATCGCCAGATTCGACGGCGGCGCCGGCCGATCGCTGATGCGCTCCGGGCTGAAGCCGACCACGCCACCCTGCGAAGGCGCATAGATCAAACCATCCACTGAGGCGGCGTTGCCGTTGAATTCGCCGTTCGCCAGCCCGTCCTGCAAACCGAACTGGTGGAAACTGCCCTTGGCGATATCGAAACGCCATAGCCCGGTCAGGGCGAACAACCACAACCCGCCATGCCCGTCCGGCTGCATGTCCTGCGCCACCAGCGAGGGCCATCCTTGCTGCGCGCCCACCAGTCGATCCTGTACCGCCCGATCGCCCTGCATGTGGTAATGCATCAGCTTGTCGGAATCGGTCGCCCAGAAACCCGCTGGATCGAACGCGATCGCACCCACAAATTTGTGCGGCATGCCGTCGACGAAGCGCATCTGGCCGCGCTGAGCATCCCAACGCAGCAATCCGCCGGGACTGACGTCCCACAGCACACCGTCGTGCACCTTCAGCTGACTCGGCATCAGCGCGTCGTCGTTCGCCTCGGGCGTCATCGGCAGCAGCGACGCGGCCAGCGTGTCGGGCTGCACCGCGTACACGCCAATGTGGCCAACGGCGACGTAGATCCTGCCGTCCGTCCCCAGCGTCATGCACAACGGCGCCTTGTCGACGCCGCTGAGGCTGACCTTCTTCAGCTCGCCCGCGGCGTAGCGATAAAGCACCCCACGCCGGATGATCCACAGGCCCTGTGGCGTCTCCAGCAGGCCGATCACCTCGTTTCCGAGATTGTCCAGGACATGCTCGACGTGACCGCTCAGCGGATCGAGTTTCTCGACCGTACCGTCGCCGCCGACCCACAGCTTGCCGTCCATCGCCGGCGCCACGGAAGAGACCATGTTGCCACGCAGGCTGTCGGGATCGTCCGGAATGTGGGTGAAGCGGCTGAAGCTGTTCCAGCCTGGTGCAAGGTAAGCGATGCCACCGTCGCGCAGCGCGAACCACAGGCCGCCCTCGCGGTCGCCGAGCACCCGCCACACCCATCGACCGGGGAAGCCGCCGAGCATCCAGCGCTGCGAATGGATGCTGCGCAACTCGCCATGGCCGTCGTCCAGCAGCAGGCCTTTCAACGTGCCCATCCACAATTGTCCGTTGCGGTCACGCGTGCTGCTGAAAACATAGCCCGGTTGCATCGACGACACCGGCATCTGCCGCGCCACGCCGTCCGCATCGACGCGCAACAAGCCATCTCGTATGCCGATGCGCACGTCGGTGCCGCCGCCTTCGATACGCCAGATGGCAAATTGCTGTTGGATCCGGGCATCGGTGACCACGGGCACGCGGCTGATCCGACCGTCGGGCTGGCGCAGCCAGAGCTCGTGCTTGGTGCCGATCCATAGCTTGCCGTCCGCTTCGGCGAGCAGGGCGCGCATGTCCTTGAAGGCGTGATCCGGCGACGACGACAAGGGATTGGCGATGTGCTCGAAGCCCTTGGCACCGAGCTTCAGCCGGTCCAGCCCGGCGCCGGTACCTACCCACAGGCTGCCGTCAGGCCCTTGCGCCAGGGCCCACACATTGTTGTTGCTCAGGCTGGCCGGATCGCCGTCGCTATGGGTATGGTGGATGAAATGGCCGCTGGCCGGATCGTACTCGTCCAGTCCGTCGCCACCGGTGCCTATCCACAGCTTGCCGTTCTCGCCGGCCTGCAGTTGGGTGATGTCGTTGGTGCCGAGGGAATCAACATCACCGGCGTCGTTGCGGAACACCTTGAATTCCACGCCGTCGTAACGGGCCAGGCCGCCCATCACGCCGAACCAGAGGTAGCCGGAACGGTCCTGCTCGATGGCATTCACGACCGAACCCGGCAGGCCGTCCTCGAGGCCGTAACGGCGAAACTGCGGCGTGGCCAGCGGCAGGGTTTGCGCGCTGCGATCAGGCGCCGTCGAGATGATCGGCGGCGGCGCCATGGCGCCGGTTGCCGGGAAAGCCGCCAGCATTGCGCTCAGCAGATATGCCGCCACCATATGTTCCGTTCCCCATGCGTTGCATCAACGATGCAATGGCTCCATGCCAGGCACGCCACGATCCGTCGTACGGGAGACCGGCCGACGGATCATGCCAAATTCCGGCATGTTGGGCGAGTCACATGATCGTTCAGGCCGGGGCCGCTGCCTGGCGTCGCATCACTACGGTCAGCGCCACGGCAAGCTGAGCGCCGGTGACCGGCTTGCGCAGGAAATCGTCCATTCCCGCCTCGCGCGCCCGCAGCTCTTCGTCGCCGCCCGAGCGCGCCGTCACCGCGATGATCGGCATCCGGCGCCCTCCGCCTTCGCCCTGCCGGATCAGCCGCGCGATCTGGAAGCCATCCACGCCGGGCAGATCCAGGTCCAGCAGCGCCGCGTCGTAGCGCTGCTGCGCCAATTCCGCCAGCGCATTCAGTCCGTTCGACACGTGCACCACCCGATGTCCTTGCTGCTCCAGCAGGCCGCGGACCACCGCCGCCACGATGCTGTCGTCCTCGACCAGCAGCAACTCCAGCGCGCGCGTCTCCACATCGGTCTCGCGTCCGCCTGGCGCTGGCTGCGACGCCTCCACCACCGCCAGCGGCAGCCGCACATGGAAGGTGCTGCCCTGGCCCAGCCGCGACACCAGCTCGATGCTGCCGCCCATCATCGCCACCAGCTCCCGGCAGATCGCCAGGCCCAGCCCGCTGCCCGCGCGACGCTGCGGCCCATCGTCCTGCTCGAAACGCTGGAACAAGCGCGCCTGGCTCGCTTCCGGAATGCCCGGGCCGGTGTCGCTCACGCTCACCCGCAGCTGCCCGTCTTCCCACTGCACTCGCAGCGCCACCCCGCCGTGCTCGGTGAACTTCAACGCATTGCTCAACAGGTTCAGCAGGATCTGCTTGATCCTCATCGCGTCGCCCAGCAGCTGGCGCGGCACCGCCTCCGCGACCTGCCATTCCAGCACCAGGCCCTTGGCCTGCGCCCGCGCGCGTTCCAGCCTCACCACGTCGTCGATCAAGCGCCGTAGCTCGAACGCCACCGGCTCCAGTTCCAGCCGCCCCGCCTCGATCCGCGCCAGGTCCAGCGTGTCGTTCAGCAGTTTCAGCAGCAGGCCGCCGGAGCGCTGCACCGCTTCGGTGTATTCGTGTTGCGCCGGGCTCAGCGGCGTCGCCAGCAGCAGCTCCGCCATGCCGATCACGCCAGTCATCGGCGTGCGGATCTCGTGACTCAGCGTCGCCAGGAATTGCGTCTTCGCCGCGCTCGCCTGCTCGGCCAGCACGCGCTTCTGCTCCGCCAGCTGGATCCGGTGCCGGCTGGCCAGGCGGCGCCTCCACGCCAGCAGCACCGACCACACCAGTAGGCCCAGCAGCAACACATAGCCCAGCCACGCCCACCATCTCGCCCACGGCGGCGCCTCCACGTGGATGTGCAGCGGGTTCTCCAGCATGCCCCAGCTGCCGTCGGCGCCCGCAGCGCGCACCTGCAGCACGTAGTCGCCCGACGCAAGCCCGGCGAATTCGCGCTCGCCGACGGTGTCGGTGTCGACCCAGTCGGCATCCTGCCCGCTCAGGCGAAACTGGTAATGATTGAGTTTGGGATCGATATACGAGAGCGCGCGCACCTTCAGGCGCAGGTCGCGGTCCCGCCATTGCAGGGTCCAGGGCTGGCCGTCCAGCGGCAGCGGCAGCGACTGCTTGCCGCGCAGCACGCTGGCGCCGACCAGCACCACGCGCGGCCGGCGCAGATGGTCGACGATGCGCTGCGGCTGGAAGCCCACCAGGCCGCCCTGGGTCGCAGCGAACACGGTGCCGTCCGGCAGGGTCACCGGGTCGTAGCTGGTGAATTCGCTGTTCGACAAGCCCTGGCCGAAACCGAAGGAACGCAACTGTCCGGTAGTCGGATCGAGCCGCCACAGCCCGGAAAGGCCGAACAGCCACAGGCGCCCGCCGCGATCGACATGCATGCCGACCATGTCGAACCAGGGCAGGTCCTTGCGCATGGCCACGCCACCGTCGCGCACGGCCTTTCCGGCCTCGAGGCGATAGCGCTCGATGCCGTCCTCGCGATACACCCACAGATGATCGGCGTCGAAATCGAACATCGCCACGCTGCCCGCCGCCACGCCCGGCACCGGCCGCATCTGCTGCTGGGCGAAGTCCCACTGGCTGAGGCCGCTCGGCGTGGCGCGCCACAAGGCATCGCCGTGCAGGCTGTCCTGGTACACGTCCTCCGCCTTCGGCACGCCGGGCAGCGGCTGCAGCGTCATGCCGAGCGGGTCCGCGCGCAGGATGGCGTCATAGGTTTCGAAATAGGCCCGGCCGGCCGCGTCGACCGGAATCTGCCGGTACTGGTACGAAGAGACGCCCTTCAGCGGCGGCGAGAGCTTGCCGTCGGCGTAGAGATATACGTTGCCGCTGCCGGCGATCCACAGATGCCGGCCGGCCGGATCTTCGGCCAGCGCGAACAACTGGGAGTTCTGGCGCAGTGCGTCCGCCAGCACGTGCTCGATCTTGCCGGTGGCCGGATCGAATTTCTCCAGATGGTTGCCGGCCGCGACCCACAGGCGGCCGTCGTGGGCGGGGGCCAGCGCCCCCACCGCGGTAGTGCTCAGGCTGTCGGGATCGTCGGGGCGGTGGGTGAACAGGCTGAAATCGTTCCAGTCCGGCGGCAGGTAGGCGATGCCGTGCTCGCTGCAGCCGAACCACAGGCCGCCCTCGTGGTCTTCCCAGATCTGCTCCACCACGCTGTCCGGCAAGCCGTGCGGCAGCAGTTGCGCGGCGTCGATGTGCACGAAGGCCGCACCCGCGGCCGGCTGCATGTAGATGCCATGGTCGCCGCTGATCCACAGCCGGCCGCCCTGATCGCGCAGGATGCCGTTGACCAACCCCGACGCCACCGGCTCGCCCACCGCAAGGTGCGCGATGCCGTCGGCGCCCACGCGATAGGCGCCGCGGTTGGTGCCCAGCCAGACCTGGCCGTCGATCTCGTGCAGGCTGCGTACCTGAAGTCCCGCATCGCGCTGCACAGCCTGCGCCTCGAACGGCACGTGCTGCAGCTGGCCGCCGGCGCGGCGGACGTCCAGCCCGGCGCGCGTGCCGATCCACAGATTGCCTGCATGGTCGACCAGCAAGGCCACCACCTCGTCGGAAACCAGGCTGTCGGGACGCGCCGGATCATGCTGCACATGCTCGAAGCTCTGCGTGCCGGGCCGCAGACGATCCAGGCCGCCGCCGTCGGTGGCTACCCACAGGTCGCCGTCGGGGGTCTGCTCCAGGGCCATCACGTAATCCGAGCTCAGGCTGGCCGGATCGTCGTCGCGATGCTTCCATTTGCGGAAACCCTGCTGATCCGGCAGCAGCATGGCCAGGCCGTCGGAATAGCTGCCGACCCACAGCCGTCCCTCGCGATCCAGCTTCAGCGCATGCAGCTTGCTGCTGCCCAGCGAGTCGGGGTTCTGCGGATCCTGGCGAAAGGTCTTGAAGCTGATGCCGTCGAAGCGTGCGAGCCCGCTGGCGGTGGCGAACCACATGAAGCCCTGGCGGTCCTGCAGGATGTCGTAGACGCTGCCGCTGGGCAGCCCGTCGGTGACGTCGTAGCGGCGGAACTGCGGCGTGGGCGGCAGCGCGGTCTGGGCCCGGGCGAGCGGCTCGACCAGCATCGCCGCCGCCAGCAGGCCACCGCACAACAGCCTTCCGAACATACGATTCCCCATCCAGCCTGCGCACGCCGCGCCGTCGTCAGTGCGCCACGACTACGCATTCGCATCACGGCCCTGGGGGAGGATATTACGGCACCGCCCCGGTGGCACGGCCGATTCCGCCTGGGCAGCCGGGGCAGCATGCGGATCGATATCGAAACAATCCGTTCCGCGCGCACCGCTGGCGCCCTCGCGGGCGATCATCCAGACTGCGCGGATGCGTCGTTACCGCCTGCCCGCCTGCCTGCTCCCGTATGCCGCCCTGGCAGCCATGCTGCCGGCCGCCGCGCAGGCCGGCGCGCCGCTGTACCGCTACGACAGCGTGCACAGCCAGATCGTGTTCAACGTGGACCACGACGGCTATTCGCGCCCGTTCGGCCGCCTGCACATCGCCCGCGGCTGGCTGCGCTTCGACCCCAACGACTGGAGCAGCGCGGCCACCGAGCTGGACATCGACCTGGCCAGCGTGGACATGGGCGATCCGGACTGGAACGCCGCGCTGCGCAAGCCGTCCCTGCTGGACGCCGAGAAGGCGCGCTACGCGCATTTCGTCAGCACCGGCGTGGAGCGCAAGGACGACAGCCACGGCGTGCTGCACGGCAAGCTGACCCTGCGCGGCGTCACCCGGCCGGTCGACCTGGAATTCAGCTTCAATCGGCGCGCCACCACCATCTACGGCATGCACGAGGTGGCCGGCTTTTCCGCCACCGCCGCGCTCGACCGCGACGATTTCGGCATCACTTCCTTTGGCGGCTCGATCGGCCACCAGGTCGCCCTGTGGTTCGCCATCGAGGCGATCCGCGACGATCACGCCGCAGCAGCCGCCGACGGTTCCGAGAACACCAAGGAGCATCCATGAGCTTGCGCAGCGACGAACAACGCTGGGGATCGGTGGCGAAATTCCTGCACTGGATCATGGCGCTGGGCATCCTCGGCAACGGCGTGTTCGGCCTGCTGATGGACCTGGCCCATTCGCCGATGCAGAAGATCAACTGGCTGGCCCTGCACAAGTCGATCGGGCTGACCGTGCTGGCGCTGTTCCTGCTGCGCCTGCTGTGGCGCCTGATCGACCGGCGCCCGCCGGACGAGCCCGCGCCGCGCTGGCAGCAGCTGGCCGCGCACGCGACGCATGCCCTGCTGTATCTGCTGATCGCCGCGATCCCGCTCAGCGGCTGGTGGTTCAATTCGGTGCGCGGCAAGCCGCTGCAGTGGTTCAAGCTGTTCAACCTGCCGGCGCTGGGCCAGCAGGACGACCAGCTCGCCCATCTCGCCGGCCGCGTGCACGAGTACCTGTTCTGGCTGCTGATCCTGGTGCTGGTCGGCCACGTAGGCGCCGCGCTGAAGCATCACCTGTTCGATCGCGACAACGTGCTGCGGCGGATGCTGCCGTTCGTTCGGCCGCGCCCGCGTCCGTGATATCCATCCGTCCCCGAGGAGGAACATCCCGATGAAACCCCTACTGCCCGTCCTGCTTGTCGCCGGCCTCGGCCTTTCCTTCGCCGCCGGTGCCAGCGACTACGCCGTGCAGGCCGCGTCGAGCACGCTGAACTTCAGCAGCGACTTCCAGGGCGCCGCCTTCAACGGCAGCTTCGGCAAGTGGAATGCTGCGATCAGCTACGACGCCGCACAGCTGGCCCAGTCGAAGTTCGACGTCACCGTCGAGCTGGCCAGCGTCAAGACCGGCGACAAGGACCGCGACGGTGCGCTGCCCGGCGCCGACTTCTTCAACGTAGCCAAATTCCCGCAGGCGCATTTCGTGACCACCGGCTTCCGCCAGAGCGGCGGCCAGGTGATCGCCGACGGCAACCTCACCCTGCGCGGCGTCACCAAGCCGGTCAGCCTGACCGTGAACTTCAAGCCCCAGGGCAGCGGCGCGACGCTGGACGTGACGGGCACGCTGAAGCGGCTCGACTTCGGCGTCGGCGGCGGCGAATACGCCGACACCTCGGTGATCGGCGCCGACGTCAAGGTCAACGCGCACCTGGTGCTGAGCGCGAAGTAAACCGACATTGCGCCGGCGGCCCGCAACGGGCCGCCGCGCGGCAGGCTAGCGCTTGCCGCCCGCCGCGAGAAAATCGCGCACCGCCGCGGCATCGAACGGCCAGTCCAGCTCGCGCGCGTCGCGCGTGTCGCGCAGTACCGGCACGCGCGTGCCGTAGCGCTGCTCCAGCTCGGCGCTGTCGTCCACCCACAGGCTGTCGAAATCAGGCGCGCGCGCGGCAGCCAGCACCGCCAGCGCCTGGTCGCACAGGTGGCAGTAATCGCGTTGGTAGAGCACGAGGTCGGCCATGCGCAAACGAATGGACTGCCAAACAAGGCGGGCGAGCGTAGAATAGCCGGTTCAGTCCCCGCCACCAGCAATACCGCCATGGCCGTCAGCGCTTTCGACTTGTTCAAGATCGGCATCGGGCCGTCGTCCTCGCACACGGTGGGGCCGATGCGCGCCGCCGCACGCTTCGCCGAGCGCTGGCTGGAGGAGAAGGGCGGCCTCGACCGGGTGGCCCGCGTGCGCGCCGAACTCTACGGCTCGCTGGCGATGACCGGTCGCGGCCACGGTACCGACAAGGCGGTGCTGCTCGGCTTCGAAGGCGAGCATCCCGACACGGTCGATCCCGACAGCATTCCCGAAACGCTGGCGCGCATCCGCGGCACGCAGCGCCTGCGCGTGCTCGGCAAGCACGAGATCGAGTTCGACGAGAAGCGCGATCTGGTGTTCAACAAGCGCCAGAAGCTGCCGTTCCACACCAACGGCATGCGCTTCTCCGCCTACGACGCCGACGGCAACGAGCTGGCTTCGCGCGACTACTACTCGGTCGGCGGCGGCTTCGTGGTGAATCACGACGAGGCCGCGGAAGACCGCATCGTCGCCGACACCACCGAGCAGCCCTACCCCTTCGCCACCGGCCAGCAGCTGCTGGAGCTGTGTGAGGAACACAAGCTCAGCATCGCCCAGCTGATGCTGGAAAACGAGAAGGTCTGGCGCAGCGAGGCAGACATCCGCAGCGGCCTGCTGACCATCTGGAAGGCCATGCAGGGCTGCGTGGAGCGCGGCCTGCGCTCGCCCGGCACCCTGCCCGGCGGCCTGCATGTGAAGCGCCGCGCGCCGGCGATGGCCGAGGAACTGCGCAGCCAGCCGGAGGCCGCGCTGAAGGATCCGCTGACCATCCTGGACTGGGTCAACCTGTACGCGCTGGCAGTGAACGAAGAAAACGCCGCCGGCGGCCGCGTGGTCACCGCGCCCACCAATGGCGCGGCAGGCATCGTGCCGGCGGTGCTGCACTACTACCACCGCTTCTGCCCGAAGTCCGACGAGAACGGCATCGTCGACTTCCTGCTGACCGCTGCCGCGATCGGCATCCTGTACAAGGAAAACGCCTCGATCTCCGGCGCCGAAGTAGGCTGCCAGGGCGAGGTGGGCGTGGCCTGCTCGATGGCCGCCGGCGGGCTTGCCGCCGCGCTGGGCGGCAATGTCTGGCAGGTGGAGAACGCCGCCGAGATCGGCATGGAGCACAACCTGGGCCTCACCTGCGACCCGATCGGCGGCCTGGTGCAGATTCCCTGCATCGAGCGCAACGCGATGGGCTCGGTGAAGGCGATCAATGCCAGCCGCATGGCCTTGAAGAGCGACGGCAAGCATCGCGTCTCGCTGGACAAGGTGATCGCCACCATGCGCGACACCGGCCGCGACATGAAGGACAAGTACAAAGAGACCTCGCGCGGCGGCCTCGCGGTCAACGTGATCGAGTGCTAGGCGCGCACGCCGCATCGGCATGAGTCGTCGCACGCGCTGATCCTTCGCTCGAGCAGCAGCGCTGCAGCACCAGTCGCAGTTGCGCCGGCTTCAACGTAGACGACGATCCGGCAACCGAACCGAGCGCCGCTTGGATGCGCCGCCGAGCATTTCCCGGCGGTTCGTTGACGAAGCTCCACAGCCAAGCGCCTAGCTCTCGGCCGCGAGATGCTCGGCGCCCGCTTCCGTCCACACAGGCATCGTTTTCGCGACTCTTGCGCAAGCCTGCAAGCGCTCGCGTAGTTCGCCTCTCGATGCCTGGAACGGCCCATGCAACAGGCTGTCGGCATGCATGCATCGCGCGGCATGCACCGCAGGCATGTCGTCTTCCTGTTCTAGCCAACCTAGGGATCAACCCATCTTGTTGGCGGACGTCGGGGCTATTTAGCTTAGGGACGCTCGCGCGCCGACTCGCGCTCCAGGCCGGCCGCTCCCCGTTCCCCGACCCGAAAGGACGCTCCCATGCCCCCCATCCTGCTCGATGGCGGTCCGCTGCCGACCCGCCTGGTGCCGCCGCCTCCGCCGACCCCGCCGCAGTACACGGTCAAGCCGGGCGACACCTTGCCGGCCGTCGCCGCCAGCCATCACCTGTCGCCGCAGGAGCTGGCCACCTTCAACCGCATCGCGCCAGATGCGGCCTTGAGCCCCGGCCAGGTGCTGCAGCTGCCCGCCAACGCCGTGCTGAGCACCGAAGAGCGCGATCAGGCCGCGCCGAAAACCCCGCAGGAAAAGACCGACGCGGCCTATGACCAATACCTCCAGGCCCAGTACAGCCTGCAAGGCGACCAACGGTCGCAGGCCGGGCACGCGGACATTCCGCAGGCGCAGAGCGCGCTGGCACAGGCCAAGAATGATTTCGACCAGGCCGTGCAGGCCGAGATCGGCGGCCAGGTGGCGCAGGCCAACCAGGGCGTGCCCGGCCCGTACCGCACGCCGGAAAGCCAGCTGATCGACCAGTACGGTGCACAGATCAAGCAACGCTATGCCGGCGATCCGGCCGCCCAGTCCGAGATCCAGAGCGCCATCGGCGACTACCAGGTGCAACGCCAGGCGGACAACCTGATCCCCGGTTACTACGGCGACTGGAGCGCCGCCGACAAACTCAAAGGCATCGACCTGGACGGCCAGCCGCCGGCGGTGGTGGCAAAGGTGCTGGCCGATCCGCGCGTGCAGCAATGGATCACCCAGGCCGCCGCCGACATCGGCAAACCCTACGGCAGCGAGAGCGGCAACGACGCCCAGGAAGACGTGCAGGCGGCGAACAATGCCTCCACGTCGCTCTCCGACCTAGTGACGGGACTGCCGCCGGATCTGGCCAGGGTCGTGGTGAAGCAATGCATGCCGACGATCCAGAAGATCGCCGGCGCCGATGCAAACTCCAGCGGCTGGGCTCCGTTCGAAAATCTGTCCCGCGTGGTCGGCGCCCTGGGCAGCGGCCCGGACGCGCAACAGCTCACCACCGACATCGCGAAGGCCTTCGGCAACCAGTTCAAGACCTGGCAAAACCGCTTCGAAGATCCTCGTATGGGTTCGATCGAGGGCACGGTCGCGGGCGGCACAAGCCCCGCGCTCGCCCTCGAGATGGCCCATCAGCTGCAGCAGCAGGGCGATGCGCAGGACGCAGGCGCCATCCTCAACGATGTCGAAAAAGGCGTCGAAGGCCTGCAGGCCACCACCAAGGGCGACGTGGAGAACTACGCCAAGCTGACCGCCGACCTCAACTGGGCGGTCAAGAACCTGGGACCGAACCTGACCCAGGACCAGCTCAATCAGGCGATCCAGAACTGGATCAACCAGCAGCCGCAGGAGTGGAAGGACAAGTTCCAGGCGGCGCAGCAAAAGATGGTCACCGACGGACAGGCGCTGATCCAGGACCTCGGCGCCATGAACAGCCTGCCGCCGGGCCTCGCCGGCACGGCGCCGGGCGTGCTCGACGCGCTCAAGCAGAGCATCGGCAACGACGACGATACGCAGACCGCCTTGAAATTCGCCATGAGCAAGGACCAGACCTTGTTCGCCGGCCAGGGCGGCGAAGCAGCCGCATCCTTCCTCACCGAAGCCTGCGCCAAGAGCAAGGAATTCATCGCTCAGCTCGGCCCGGCCTACGTTTCCTCGCAGGTACTGCCCGCGATCAGCTCGCTGAATGCCAACGACCCGGCGAGCGTGCAGAAGGCCTACCAGACGTTGGAGGACTTCCGCGGCAAGGCGGCGGCGATGCTCGGCATCCCGCAATCCGAGGTCAACGAAGGCATCGACAACCTCAAAGACCTCATCAGCGACTCGAAGAGCGCATCGCCGGCAGGCACGATCGATGACAAGGCACTGGCGGGCGTCCAGAAGAAGCTCGGCGAACTGAAGGAGATGAGCTTCTCCTCCGGCGCAGCCGGCACGATCTTCCGCACGCTGGGGCTGGGCATCGCCGGCGCCTCGCTGATGAACTACACCGGCAAGTCCATCGACGATCCCAAGATCTCGAACCTGCTCAACACCATGGCAGCCACCGTGGGCCTGGCCAAAGACGCGGGTTCCTTTGCAACCACCGTCTCGCTGGTGGATGCGGACAGTTCTCTCGGCGAATGGGCCAACGCAACCTCAGTGGCCGGTCAGGTGACCGAGAAGTTCATCGGGGTGCTCAGCGCGGGCGCATTCGTTGCCGGGGTTTTCGAGAGCGTCGGCGACGACAATGCGGCGGGCGCGGTGTTCAACGGCATCGGTGTTGCGGGAACCCTGCTGAGCACCTTCGGGGAAGCTGCCGGATTGGGCTCGTGGGCCGGACCAGTCGGCGTCGGCGTGGCCTTTGTCGCCGCGGCCGGACTGTCCCTAGTCGAATACCGCGAACAGGTGAATCAGAACACCGAGATCGCCGAAAACTTCTTCAAGGACGCCGGCATCGACGAGGCTCCGGCCAAGGCGATGGCCAGCGAGGCCGCCAAGCAGACCGAGGAAGTCCGCCAAGGCTTCAATCTTTCGCCGATTCAGCTGCAGGACCTGGCCACCGCGCATCCGGAATTGTTCGACGTCAATCCCAGCCAGACCCAGGCCGTGATCGATGCGGCCAAGGCTTGCGGCATCCAGCCCCAAGACGTCGGCAGCTTCGTCGATGCCCTGTCCAAGGGCCAACCGCAATATCTGCAGCTGTTCGGCGCGCAAGACATGGGCGGCACCTCGGGACAACATCCTCTGACCTATGCGGCGCAGCTGTTTTCCACTGTCGACAATATCCCCGGCATGCACAGTTATCTCCAGGCGCATGCGCCGGATTCGGTGGGACCGGCGGCCGATGCGCGCCGAATGGCGGATCAACAGTACGAGTCGGCGCTGTCCGGCATGGATTCGCAGGAGTTGATCGCCAATCTGCTGGCCGGCAACTCGAATCCTGCCTATCAGGCCGAGATCATCAACGTCATGAAAAACCAGCATTCCCTCGATTTCTTCGTGCAGCAGATGAGTACCAACTACGCGTTCAACAAGAGCTGGCCGCAGGCCACGCGGAGCGCGGTCCTGGCCGCCCAAGGCGCAGGCGTATTGAGCGCCGAACAGGCGCAGACCTACCTCGACGAGCTCGGCGGCAGCTGAGTCGCCGCAGGCCGGAATCGGCCTGTCGCCACACGCGCGGCGCGTGACAAGCGCCGCGCGTGTTTGCGACTATCGGGGTTGATCCGCCCGCAGAGAGCCTCGATGAGCAGTCACCATTCCACCCGCCGCGACGTCGGCCCGTTCGCCCTGATGCTCACCGGGCTGGGCTCGATCATCGGCTCCGGCTGGCTGTTCGGCGCCGCACGCGCCTCCAACCTGGCCGGCCCGGGCGCGATCTGGGCCTGGGTGCTGGGCGCGGCGATCATCATGACCATCGCGCTGACCTATGCCGAACTGGGTGCGATGTTCCCGGAATCCGGCGGCATGGTGCGCTACAGCCATTATTCGCACGGCTCGCTGGTCGGCTTCGTCGGCGCCTGGGCCAACTGGATCGCGATCGTCTCGGTGATTCCGGTGGAAGCCACCGCGTCGGTGCAGTACATGCACCATTGGCCGTGGGAATGGGCGCACAGCCTGTCCACGCCGCTGCCCGGCGGCCACGTCGAGCTGACCCATGCCGGGCTCGCCGTCGCCGGCGCGCTGGTGATCGGCTATTTCCTGCTGAATTTCTGGAGCGTGAAGCTGTTCGCGCACTCCAACACGGCGATCACCGTGTTCAAGCTGGTGGTGCCAGCGGCGACCGGCCTGCTGCTGATCGCCAGCGGCTTCCATACCGAGAATTTCTCGGTCGGCATTCACGGCGACGCGCATGCGATCGACTTTCCGGCGGTGCTCACCGCGGTGACCACGGCCGGCATCGTATTCAGCTTCAACGGCTTCCAGAGCCCGGTGAACCTCGCCGGCGATGCGCGCAATCCGGGACGCAGCATTCCCGTCGCCGTGCTCGGCTCGATCGCGCTCGCCGCAGTCATCTACGTGATCCTGCAGGTAGCCTTCATCGGCGCCGTGCCGCGCGAACTGCTGGCGAAGGCCGGCTGGCACGGCATCAACTTCAGCTCGCCGTTCGCCGACCTGGCCATCCTGCTCGGTCTGCAGTGGCTGGCCATCCTGTTGTTCGCCGACGCGGTGATCAGCCCCAGCGGCACCGGCATCACTTATACCGCGACCACGGCGCGCATGATCTACGGCATGGAACGCAACGGCACCCTGCCGCGCCTGCTGGGATACCTGCATCCCAAATGGGGCATCCCGCGCCCGGCGATGTGGCTGAACCTGGCCGTCTCCTTCATGTTCCTGTACTTCTTCCGCGGCTGGGATTCGCTGGCGGCGGTGATCGGCGTGGCCACCGTGATCTCCTACCTCACCGGCCCGGTCAGCGTGATGACCCTGCGCCGCACCGCGCCTGGGCTGCAGCGCCCGCTGCGCCTGGCCGGCCTGCCGGTGATCGCCTGCGTCGCCTTCGTGATGGCCACCGAACTGCTGTACTGGGCGAAGTGGCCGCTGACCGGCGAGATCATCCTGCTGATGGTGGTGGCGTTGCCGGTGTACTTTTATTTCCAGACCTTCGCAGACGATTTCTTCAAGCCGCAACAACGAAAGCTCCTGCTGCTCGCGGCCATTGTTCCGACCGTGCTGCTCGCCGCACTCGCCGGAGGGTTCTATCTGCGCTCGATGCCGATCAGCGCACCCGTGCTTCTTGCAGCGCTGGCTTATGCATGGATCATGTTTGCCGCAGTCATTCCCGTGTTACGCATGTGGCATGACCCCAACTTGATGCGCACCTTCAAGCACCATCTCCACGGCGCATGGTGGCTGGTGGTGTATCTGCCCGTTGTTGCCGCGCTGTCCTGGGGCGGCAGCGTGACCTTCGGCGGACAAGGCTATCTGCCCTATGGCTGGGATCTCGCGATCGTCGCCCTGGTCGGTGTGGCGTTCTATGTGTGGGGCGTCAAATCCGGTTGGCGCACGCCATCGATAGAAACGGCCGAGCAGGAAGCAAAGGCCTAAGCCGCCACGGCCAAAACATCATCGCCATCCCGATCATGTTTGCAGCAGGGTGCTCTTAATGGCGCTGGCGTGATGAGCTATGGTGCGTGCATGTCGTCACTCCGCCCGAAGCAGGTCTTTTTGGCCTTGTTCGGCACGCTGATATCGATCTCCGTCGCCCATGCCGCCGGCTCGCGGAGTTTCGATCTCCATCCCGTCCAGGGCGTGCTGCATCGCCTGCTGCCCGACCAGGCTGCGCAGATCGAACTAGCGACCTTGCCTGCAACACCCGATGGCCACGAACGGTTCCGCATCGCCGCCGTGCACGGTCACGTCGAAGTCGCCGGCAGCACGCCCAGCGCGCTGTTGTTCGGGGTGAACTGGTATCTGAAGTACGTCGCCAAGATGCAGGTCTCGACCAACGGCATTCGTCTCGCCGCCGGTCGTTTGCCGCTGCCGCGCGAGACCGTCGAGCGCGGCACACCTTACCGCTATCGCTACGCGCTGAACCAGAACACCGACGGCTATTCGTCGCCCTACTGGGAGTGGCCGCGCTGGGAGCACGAGATCGATGTGCTGGCGCTGTCCGGCATCAACGCAGTGATCGTCGAGCGCGGCATGGACAGCGTGCTGTACCGGACCTTTCGCGACTTCGGTTACTCCGATCAGGCGATGCGCGCCTGGATCACCCAGCCGGCGCACCAGAACTGGCAGCTGATGGGCAACCTGTGCTGCTTCGACGGGCCGATCAGTCAGACCTTGCTGCAGCGCCGCGCCGCCTCCGCGCAGCGCATCGTCGCGCGCCTGCGCGAACTCGGCATCACGCCGGTGCTGCCTGGCTTCTACGGCATCGTGCCGGCGGATTTCGCGCAGCGCTTCCCCGCCGCCCACGTGGTGCCGCAAGGCGAATGGGCCGGCTTCGCGCGGCCGGGCTGGCTGGACCCGCGCGATCCGCTGTTCGCCAAAATTGCCGCCGCGTTCTATCACCATCAGCGCGAGCTGTTCGGCGACAGCAGCCTGTACGACATGGAAGTGTTCCAGGAGGGCGGCGCCGCCGGCGACGTGCCGGTGGCCGAAGCCGCGCGCGACGTGCAGCAGGCGATGCTGACCGCGCACCCGCAGGCCAGCTGGATGATGCTGGCCTGGCAGGGCAATCCGCGCCAGGATCTGCTGGCCGGGGTGGATCGACAACGCCTGCTGATCGTCGACATCGACCACGACCGCGTGCCACGCGACGATCGCGCCAAGGACTTCCAAGGTGCCCCGTTTCTGTTCGGCGGCATCTGGGCTTTCGGCGGACGCAGCACCCTGGGCACGCGGCTGGACAACTACACCGAGCGCCTGCCGCGACTGGGCCGCGACAATCCCAATATGGCCGGCACCGCTGTGTTTCCCGAAGGCATGGACAGCAATCCGTTCGCCTTCGACCTGTTCACCGAGATGGCCTGGCGCAATGCGCCGGTCGACGCCGCACGCTGGACCGCCGACTACGTGGAACGCCGCTACGGCGCCGCCGACGCGCATGCGCTGGCGGCCTGGCATGCCCTGCTCGAGAGCGCCTACGGCATCCGCATCGACCAGATTCCCTTCAACAGCGAGCGCGATGCCGCGCAGGAGTCGCTGTTCGACGCCCAGCCCAGCCTGGACGCGAACCGCGCCTCGAACTGGTCACCCGAGGGGCTGCGCTACGATCCCGCGATATTCCGCCGCGCGCTGAGCGAGATGCTGCAGGTCGCGCCGGCGCTGCGCGGCAGCGCAACCTATCACTACGACCTGGTCGACATCGCGCGGCAGAGCCTCGCCAACGAGAGCCGCCGCCTGCTGCCGTTGATCAAGGCCGCCTATACGGCCAAAGACCGTGCGCTATTTGAGCGACTCAGCCAACGCTGGCTGGACTTGATGGACCTGCAGGACCGCCTGCTGGGCAGCGAGCCGGATTTCCTGCTCGGGCGCTGGCTGGCGCCGGTGGCGGGCTGGGCCGCGACGCCTGAGGAACGCGTGCGGCTCGACTACGACGCGCGCTCCATCCTCACCACCTGGGGCGAACGCAAGGCCAGCGAGGACGCCGGTCTGCACGACTACGGCAACAAGGACTGGGCCGGCCTCACCCGCGACTACTACCGGCCGCGCTGGCAAGCCTATTTCGACACGCTGGACGCCGCGCTGCGCAGCGGCGCCGCGCCGCAGCCTATCGACTGGTTCGCCTTCGGCGATCGCTGGAACCACGGCGATCAGGTCTATGCCGCCGAACCGCACGGCGATGCCTATGCGCTGGCGACCGAGGTCGAGCAGGCTCTCGATACTCCGTAAGGCGGCCAGCAGGGCTTCTGGGGCGATATGGGTGCTGCGGTCGATCGACCAGGCCGGCGCGAGCGGCGCTTCGGCGCCTCGGCACCTACGTCGTCATGTCGCAATGTCTCGCTGCTTCCGTTCGGCAGCCTGCGGGACCACGACGAACTGCAGCACGCACGCTCGATCGTTCCAGGCGCCATTCGCGCCCTGCCACGCTACGGCTCCGCGAGCACAGGCGCCTTTCGGCTGTGGGGACGCCGCCGCCTAATCCTCGCCGATGTCCTCATGCCAGATCTCGCCGTGGCCGGCGATCCAGTCGCCCAGCAACTGGATGCACTCCGCACTGGCCAGGTCGACCACCTTGATGCCGTGTTCGCGCAGCCAGGCCAGGCCGCCCGGGAAATTCACCGATTCGCCCACCACCACCGTGCCGATGTTGAACTGGCGCACCAGGCCGCTGCAGTACCAGCAGGGCGCCAGCGTGGTGACCATGATGGTGTCCCGGTAGCGGCGCTGGCGCCCGGCCTTGCGGAAGGCATCCGTCTCGCCGTGCACCGACGGGTCGTTCTCCTGCACGCGGCGGTTGTGCCCGCGACCGAGCAGTTCGCCATCGTTGCGGTAAAGCGCCGCACCGATCGGAATGCCGCCTTCGAGCAGGCCCTGGCGGGCTTCGGCGATCGCGGTATCGAGCATGCTGCGGTAGTCGGGGGTGGCGATCATCGGTGCTCCGGGCGGCTGTGGCTGCCGCCAATCTGCCCCGACCGGGCGCCCCTGTCGAGCCGCCGGGGGCAACCAGCTGCCGGATCGAGCGGATGCGGCATGCGCTTGTCTGGCCGCACAGCAAATAGTCTTTTTAAAAGACACAAAACCCCATTCAAGCCAAACAATTGTCTTTATATTGGCTTTTCAGGCCGAATCAGCTAGGATTTTTGCTGTTAAAAAGACAAGACCATGCGCATCCTCACTCTCCAGACCTATCAGCAAAGGCAATGGCATGACGCCATGGAGCTGTGCTTTCTCGCGCCGGAGGCTGGCCACGGCGGCGCCTGCACGCTGGGCTACCTGGACAGCTACGTGCTTGGGCAGTTGGACCGACTCGGCAGCACCACGGCCGCGGCGGTCAGCGCCACCCTGCCGCTGAGCTGGGACATCCGCACCGTGCCGCACTGGCCGGCCTTCCTGCTGGACATCGAGCCCAGCGGTTCGGCGCGGCGCTTTCTGCTGCCCCGGCTGGCCCTGCCGGCGCAGGACGAGGCGATGGCGGACTATGTGCTGCTGGAGCGCTGCACCCCGGCGCCGGTCGGCCACCTGCGTGTCAAGGAATCCTACGAATCCCTCGGCGGCCAGCCGATCGGCTTCGACCTGCGCGACGTGGTCACGCGGGACACCGGCTTTCTTGAATACGCCTACGAGCAGGGCGCCGCGGTCGGCGGCGCGACCGGCGCCGGCGGCGAGGCGCCCAAGCTGCTGCTGGCCGAGGACGCCGGCGGCCTGCTGTATCCGGACGCGATCCTGGATGACGCCCGCACGCGGCGGCACTGGTTCGTCAAGTTTCCGCGCGGCCAGGCCACGCCGGCAGACCGGGACATCCTGCGCAGCGAGTACTGCTACTGCCTGGCCCTGCAGACCCTCGGCATAGCCACCGCCGGCGGCCCCGGCACGCGCTTCGAGGAAGCCGACAAGCCCAGCCTGTGGATGCCGCGCTTCGATCGCAGCGTCGACGAGCACGGCGTGCAGCGCATTGCGGTGGAGTCCATCTATTCCCTGGCCGGCAATACCCGGCCTGGCAGCTACATGAGCCATCTGGACGCCGTCGACACCCTGGCGCGGGCCTGGCAGGCGGCCGGGCAGGATCAGCAAAGGCCGGCGCTGCTGCGCGCCTATCTGCTGCGCGACCTGCTGAATCAGATCCTCGGCAACAGCGACAATCACGGTCGCAATCTCGCCGTGCTGCGCGGCGAGGAAAGCCTCGCGCTGGCGCCGATCTACGACCTGGCGCCGATGGTGATGGACCCCGAGGGCATCACCCGCAGCACCAAGTGGCCGGAGCCGATCGAACGGGCCGGCGAAGTCGACTGGCGCGCCGCCTGCCAGGCGCTCGCGCCGTGGGGCGATCCTGCGCGTCTGTTCGAAGAGCTGCGCGAGGACGCGGCGCGCCTGCGCGCCCTGCCCGACCTGCTGCGCGAACTGGGCCTGCCGGAGGCGACCATGCAGCACCCGCGCATCGCCCTCGGCAGGCTGGACCAGCGCCTGCGCCAATGGGACCTGGCATGAGCAAGTCCATCGCCACCCGCCAGCAATTGCTGGAAACCCTGCAGCAGGAACTGCGCGACGAATCGATCAGCCTCGGCGCGGCCGTGCGGCGCCTGCGCACCCAGGTCACCGGGCTGCGCCAGGAACAGTTCGCCAAGATGTGCAAGATCTCGCTGAGCGCGCTGCGGCAACTCGAATACGACGCCGGCAATCCCACCCTGCGCACGCTCAAGGCCGTGTTCGAACCGTTCGGCATGACCGTGGGCATCGTGCCCCGCCAGCGCCCCTCGGCCGCGCCTGCGGCCGGATCGCCGCACGGCGGCTCGTAAGCTCAACCCAGCGCCAGCACGTCGCCCAGCAGCGCCTGCGCGGTGACCTCCGGTCCCGCGCCCGGGCCCTGGATCACCAGTGGCTGGGTGTTGTAGCGGGTGGTGGTGAGGGCGAACTGGTTGTCGGTGCCGTACAGGCGCGCCGCCGGATGTTCGGGCGGCACCTCGACCAGGCCGACGCGAGCGCGCCCGCGCTGGTTCAGCCGCGCCAGGAAGCGCAGCACGTTGCCGCGCGAACGCGCGCCGGCATGCAGCTCGGCCAACGGCTCGTCCAGTTCCTCGAGGCGCGCCAGGAAGGCCTCGGCATCCAATGCGCGCAGCGGCTCCGGCACCAGGCCCTGCACATCCACTTCATCGACGCCGAGCGCAAAGCCGGCGTGCCGCGCAATGATCAGCAGCTTGCGCGCGACATCCTCGCCGGACAGATCCGAGCGCGGATCCGGCTCGGTGTAGCCCAGCCGGCGCGCCTCGCGCAGCAGGGCCGAGAACGGCCGGCTGCCGTCGTATTGATTGAACAGCCAGGACAGCGAGCCGGAGAACACGCCTTCCAGGGTGAGCAAGGCGTCGCCGCAGCGACGCAGCCGGCGCAAGGTGGAAAGCACCGGCAGGCCGGCGCCCACGGTGGCCGCGTCGCCGTAGCGGCCACCCTGCGCGATAGCGGCCTGCAGGGCGCGCCAGCCGGGCAGCTCGCCGCCGGCCAGCGCCTTGTTGGCGGTGACCACGTGATAGCCGCGCCCCAGCCATTCGGCGTGGCGTGCGGCCAGCGCCGCGCTGGCGGTGGCGTCCACGATCACTCGTGCCGTGGCCGCACCGGCGTCCAGCGCGGCAAGCAGGCCGGTGTCGTTGCGCGGCTCGCCGAGATTGTTCAACTGCTCGCGCAGATGGCGGCTGGCCAGGCTGTGCGGCTCCGTCTGCTGACGCCGCGAGTTGGCCGCGCCAACCAGTCGCACACTCGCCGCGGCCGGCGTGTTGAGCAGCTTCAGGAAGGCGCCGCCGACCACGCCGGTGCCGAGCAGCACGATGGCAATGGAAGCTGCGGGCGCCACCGAAGCCGCGGCAGGTGCCTGCGCGGCCAGCACCGCGCTCATGCCGACACCCGCCCGGCCTGGCGCGGCTCGGCCAGCGTCTGCGCGCGCTGCAGGCCGGCTTCCAGGTCGCGCAGCAGGTCGTCGCCGTCCTCGATGCCCACCGACAGGCGCAGCAGGCTGTCGGCGATACCGGCGCGGCGGCGTGCTTCCGGCGCCATCGAGGCGTGCGTCATCGAGGCCGGGTGGGCGATCAGGCTCTCCACGCCGCCCAGCGATTCGGCCAGGGTGAAGTAGCGCAGGCCATCCACGAAGGCGGCGATCTGCGCCTCGCTGCCGTCCAGCTCGAAGCTCAGCATGGCGCCGAAGCCCTGCTGCTGGCGCGCCGCCAGCGCATGACCGGGATGATCGGACAGGCCGGGATAGTAGATCCGGCGCACCGCGGCATGGCCGGCCAGGCGCTCGGCGATGCGCACCGCGTTCTCCTGGTGCTGGCGCAGGCGCACGCCCAGGGTGCGTAGACCTCGCAGGGTCAGGTAGCTGTCGAACGGCGCGCCGGTGAGGCCGTTGCAGTTGGCCCACCATTTCAGCTGCTCGGCCACCGCCGCATCGCGCGCCACCGCGGCGCCGCCGACCACGTCGCTGTGGCCGTTGATGTACTTGGTGGTCGAATGCACCACCACGTCGGCGCCCAGCTGCAGCGGCTGTTGCAGCGCAGGCGAGAGGAAGGTGTTGTCCACCACCACCAGCGCGCCGGCGGCATGCGCGGCCTGGGCCACGTGGCGGATGTCGGTGATGCGCAGCAACGGGTTCGATGGCGTCTCCACCCAGACCAGCGCAGGCTTGTGCGCCAGCCCAGCGGCCAAGGCCACGCTGTCGGTGAGGTCGGCGAACTCGACGCTGAAGCGGCCCTTCTTGGCCCAGGCGTCGAGCAGGCGCCAGGTGCCGCCGTAGCAGTCGTGCGCGGCGAGGATGGTCGCCCCGGCCGGCACCAGCTCCAGCACCAGCGCCACCGCGGACATGCCGCTGGAAGTCACCACCGCACCCGCGCCCTGCTCCAATTCGGCCAGCGCCTCGCCGAGCAGGTCGCGGGTCGGGTTGCCGCTGCGCGAGTAGTCGTAGGTGCGCTTGCGGCCCAGGCCCTCGAAGCTGTAATTGCTCGACAGATGCAGGGGCGGCACCACCGCGCCGTGCTGGGTCTCGCTTTCGATGCCGGCCCGCACGGCGCGGGTACAGGGTGCGGAGATGTCGCTCATGGGAAAGCCTCGGATGACGATGGGTTGGTGCCAGGCGCGCGGCGCGGCGGCTCAGCGCAGGGCTTCGCGCAACAGCGGCGCGAGCTGTTCGGTTTCTTTCAGGAAGCCGTCGTGGCCGTAGGGCGACTCGACCACTTCTAGCGTGGCCGGCCCGCGCAGACGGCGCTGCAACTCGCACAGATCGGCCAGCGGCACCAGCCGGTCGGACGGAAAGCCGACCAGGGTGGCGGGAGTGGGAATGCGCTCGGGCGCCACGTCGTGCAGGTCGATCGATTCCGACAGCGCGAGGAAGCGCTCGGCGTCGAAACGCTCGACGAAGCGGCGGCCGGACTGCTCCAGATAATCCTCCACCGGAAAACGGAAGCGGTCGCCGCGGAACTCCGGCGCACCGGCGAAGCGGCGCGAGAATTCTTCGCTGCCGCGGTAAGTCGTCATGGCCAGCTGACGGGCCAGGCCGAGCGCCTCGTCGAGCCGGCCGCTGTCGCAGCCCAGCCGCACGATGCCGCGCTGCACGCTGCGCAGGGCGGTGGACATCGGATGCGCACGATGTGCGCCGGCCAGCACCACCAGCTTGTCCAGCTGGCCGGGATGCAGGGCGGCGAAGGCCAGCGCCACCATGGCGCCGTAGGAAGAGCCGACGAAGGCCGCGACGCGGCCGATGCCGAGGGCGTCGACCAGCGCGCTCAGCGCATTCGCCTGGTCTTCGGTGGAAACCGCAGCGACGTCGCCGAGATCGTGCGGCGTCAGCCAGTCGATCGAGAGCACGCGGCAGCTGCGCAGGTCGATCGCCATGCCCTCGCCGACCAGCGCCTGCCACCAACCCGGGCGCTCGTCGCCGCCGACGGTGAGCACGTCGCGATCGGCCGAGATGCCGCCCTGCACGATCACCGTGGGCGCATCGGGCACGCCGTGCCAGAGATAACTGACTTCGACGCCGCGGCGGCCGCCGCCGTACTTCGGCTCGAACTCGACCCGGCGCACGCTGCGCTGGTTGGCGAGCGAGGCCGGCGCCGACGGCGCGGCGTGCGCCCGAGGCGAGGTGACGGTGCTGAGCTGGGCGAACTGGGCTGACATGCGGCTCTCCTGTGGCATCGCTGCTGCGGAGAGCGGATCGAGCTGCCGGACGCCACCGACGGTGGCCGGACAACCCATCTACCGACGACGCCTTGGCGCCTCCGCAGGAGTTGGCACCGTTGCGGGCTGTCCCGCAGGTTGCCCCGGCATCAAAGGGCCTGTCCCTCCGCCGGTCTCGATGAGTAAACAGAACTTTAGACGTCCAAATCCATCCTGTCAATAGACGTCTAGACGTCTTTTTGATGAGCGACGCACATCACGCATCAGCCGATCCGCACAAACGCACGACTACCCGCAGGATTTGCCGGCAGCGCGAACCGCGCGTGACCGGCCGGCCGCCGCACCGCGCGGCTGCGACGTGCGCTCTGCGCCGGCAGCCCTCAGCTGCTAACGTATGCGGGATGCACGACTCGAAAGACTTGAACGCCCTGCGCGACCGGCTGCGGGATGCGGGCTTCGCCTTCCTCGACGCCGACGCCATGCGCGACCGGCTCGGTGGCGCGCAGGAACTGGGCGACTGGGCCGCTTTCGCCGCCAGTTGGAACGACTTGCCGGCCGACGCCTACCTGGCCGCCCGCGGCCGGCATCGGCGGCGCCGGCACGCCGTCTTTTCGGTGGACACGTCCGGCGAGATTCGCCGCAGCCCGGCGCAGCCGCACTACCAGAGCGTGCAGTACAACCCGCTGCAGGGCGACATCGAACGCTGGTTCGAGCCGATCGAGGCGGCGGTGGGCGACGGGCCCAGCCTGCGCCGCATCCTGCGCTTCGGCCATGCCTTGTTCGCCCCGCTGGCCGGCGCCGCACGCGAATGGCAGGTGGAGGTGCACCAGTTCCGCATCGAGGCCCGCGCCGGCGAAGCCGGCGAGCCCACGCCGGAAGGCGTCCACCGCGACGGCGTGGACTACGTGCTGGTGCTGCTGGTGGACCGCGAGAACATCGAGAGCGGCACCACCACCATCCACGATGCCGGCGGCGGCCTGCTCGGCAGCTTCACCCTCACCCACGCGCTGGACGCCGCCCTGGTCGACGATGCGCGGGTCTGGCACGGCGTCACCGCGGTCACTCCGTCCGACCCGCAGCGCCCGGCGCACCGCGACGTGCTGGTGGTGACCTACAAGAAGGTCGCGCCCTGAGCCGCAAGTCGGGCGCCGTCCGATTGCGGCGCGCCGGGCCGACTGCGACACTGCGGGACCACGCCTAGCGTTTCAGGGAAAACATCGTGCTGATCGCCGCTTATGTCGTCGTCGCGCTGATTGCCTTGCTGCACCTCTATTTCCTGGTGCTGGAAATGTTCCTGTGGGACAAGCCGGCCGGCCGACGCGCCTTTGGTCTGACTGCCGAGTTCGCCGCGCAGTCCAAGGTGCTGGCGGCCAACCAGGGCCTGTATAACGGCTTCCTGGCCGCCGGCCTGGCCTGGGGACTATGGCTCGGCCCCACGGGCGTGCAGATACGCCTGTTCTTCCTGCTCTGCGTGCTGATCGCCGGCCTGTTCGGCGGCTTCACCGCGAGCCGCAAGATCCTGTGGATCCAGGCCCTGCCCGCCCTGATCGGCCTGATCCTGACCTGGCTGGCCTAGCCTGCCCGTGTCCGTCGACGATACCCCCGCCAGCCGCCACGAAGCCGTCGGTACGCGCTTCGACCCGGCCCTGATGCTGCACGCACGCGAACGCAGCTGGGCGGTGTTGCAGGCGATCCGCGCACGCATGCGGCCTGGCATCAGCGAGGAAGAAGCGCGCGACGAGGCTGCCGCGGTATTCCGCGAGCTGGGCGTGGAGCGGCTGTGGCATCCGCCGCTGATCCGCATCGGCCCGAACACCCTCAAGACCTTCCGCCAACCGTCCGATCCGCAGGTGCGGCTGGGCGAGAACGACGGTTATTTCATCGACCTCGGGCTGGTCTTCGACGGCCACGAAGGCGACGTGGGAGACACCTTCACGGTCGGCCATGCGCCCGAGCACCAGGCCTGCGCCGATGCCGCACGCACGCTGTTCCACGAGGTCGCCCGGACCTGGCGCCGCGAAGGCCTGAGCGGCCAGGCGCTGTACGCGCACGCCGCCGAGCGCGCCGCTGCGATGGGCTGGCGCCTCAATCACGCCATCAAGGGGCACCGGGTCGGCGATTTCCCGCATGCCGTGCACCGGGCCGGGCCGCTCGGCGAACTGGATGGCCGGCCCGCCACCCGGCTGTGGATCCTCGAAATCCTGTTAGGGGACACATGGTTTGAGTAATCCGGGATACGCCGGGCCATAGCGGGACGAAGTGGGACGAAAGCTAAGCGTGGCGCGGGCTGGCGGCCGTTTCGAACCACGTGGGCGCCACCGGGACATGGTTTGCAGAATGGAAGCCAAAGCGGGCGCCTGGGACACTTGATTTGCGAAATGAGCGCGCCAGTCGGTGGCGCTTCAAGAACCTTTGAAAGACGCTTAAAGGTCGGGTAACACGCCGGCCTCGATCAGGATCGACTTGACCGCCTTGAGCGCGGCGCCGACCACCTGGCTGTGCTTCAGTGAGCTGTCCTGAAGCAGGCCGTAGACATTCATAACCATGCGCGCCTTGTCCGTCGGCGCCAATGCCGCACCGTCGCCGCCGACGAGCTGCAGGCTGCTGTCCACGATCCCAAGTGCCTCGCCAAGTGTTGCCACATCAAGCGGCGCGGCGATTTCCTGTGCGCCCTGAGAGGCTTCGCGGAGCCCCTTCCCAGTGGCTAGCCATTCCAGGCTTGCACGGGCGGCTATGCAGAGCCTGGCGGCCGCGTCAAAGGGCGGCATGTTCTCCTCGCGGATATATCGCTGAAGCATGTCGGCTGAGACGCCCATGACTGAAGCCGCATTTTTTCTTGTGCCCAGCTCATCAGCGCACGCAGAAATCCTAGTTCCGATTCCGGGCGCCGGAATCGGAACTGATCGGAAATCGCTTGAATCGCTTCCGATTCCCGAATAATTCTTTGTTTTTAAAGCATTATTTTGCGTCATTGCCTCAAAAGTGCCTGCGCGCGAATCGGAACTAGAACTTCCTCTTGTTAGTTCCGCAGATGTGCGGTATATCTATGCCAACAACAACGTTGCAGGTGCAACATACCAATGCCAACAAAATCGGCCGAAAAAAAGGCCAGTCCCCTGCGGGATTGGCACCCAGCCGACATAAAAGCGGCCCTTGCGAAGGCCGGTTGGTCGATGCGCCAGCTCGGCATCGCGAACAACGTCAGCGGCGAGGCGATCCGGCGTGCGCTTTCGACGCCCTACCCGAGATCGGAACGCATCATCGCTGACGCCATCGGCGAGCCACCGCACGCGATCTGGCCTTCCCGCTACGACGCCAACGGCAACAGCAACCGCCCTACGGGGCGACTGCCGATGCGGCCGAACGCCACCCGGCACATACGCAGCCAGTCTAGTACGCCGGCCGCAAACAGCAATATGCAGACCCATAAGACCGCCTAGATATGGGTTCCCTCTACGACAGCCTGGCCCGGGTAAACGGGTGGGGATCAGCCGGCAAGTGCCCCGCGTGCCACACCGCGAAAACCCCGGCAGTGCGGGAGTCGGTTAGCCGCGTTGCGGCCCTCACATTGTTGGGGCGTCCGACCGATGGGACCGCACAACTTTCTGCAGGGGAAACGTGCTCAGGGGGAAACCATGCCCGCTAAATCGAAAAGCGAGCAGATGGCCGTGGTCGAGATCTGCTATCAGTCGCTGCTGCTGCCGATGGCGAAAGCTCTCAAGGTTGTCGAATTGCTGAGCGGCGCTGTGATAGTCCAGCGCGATTACGACGATCGCCGTACGACGTACGTCGTCAAAGAAATCGCGGAAGTGGAATTCAGGACTGTGCGTGCAAGCGATGTGCGTGAGTCGCGCACACATAACGGCCGGTTCCTGCTCGAAGGGCCAAGGGGCGCCGAATGAATCGCCGCCGCCCTGATGATTTCTCCGGTGATCTGTTCACGATGCCGAGTAAGCCCGTTCTGATGCCGGGCAGCATGGACTATCGGACACCCGTCAGCGATCTGCTGTCGAACATGCTCTCCGACGCCGCGCGGATGGGGGTGGATCGGCACGAAATCTGCGCACGCGCGAGCCGCCTCGCTGGCTTCGACGTCACTAAAAGCATGCTGGACGGCTATACGTCGCCGGCACGCGACAAATTCAACGTCCCGCTCTGGCTCGGGCCTGCAATCGAAGCAGCGTGCGAAAGCACGGCGCTGTGCAACTGGTTTGCCGGCGTGCGCGGTAGCCGTGTGCTTGCCGGCGCCGAAATCCTCGATGCGGAGATCGGGCGCCGGATCCGCGAGCAGGAAAAGACCAATCGTGAGCTGCGCGAACTGCGCGAACTGCGCCGGAGGTTTCCGAATGGCTGACGGTTCCGCATCGACCGAGCGCTGGTACACGGCAGCGGAGCTGGCCGGGCTGCCTGAATTGCCGGGCACTGAACGCGGCATCCATACCGCCGCCGAGCGCGAGCAATGGGTGAAGCGGCCGCGCCAACGTGGCAAGGGCTGGGAGTATGGCTATAGCAGCCTGCCCACCGTAGCGCAGGCCGCGTTGATCTTGCGCGAGCGCCCTACACTCGCAGCCAACGGCATGCAGCGCGCCGTCGACCAGGTCGTCGACCGGCAGGACAGTAACCGACTGGCGGCCGCGCTGGAACGCATGGATAACGCCTCGGAGCATCTGAAGGCGATCGCCGCCGAGCGGCTGCGCGCGGTGGTGACGATCGTCGACCTGGTCGAGGCCGGCACGTCGATGATGCAAGCACGGCAGCTGGTCAGCCAGCAGCTGCAGGCAGAAGGCATCAAGGGTGCAAGCGTCGGCAACATCGCGCGTTGGCAGGCCGACGTTGAGGACGCACCACGCACGCACTGGTTTGCGCTGCTGGTGCCAGAATACTGCGGTCGCCAGGCCGAGGCACCGTGCGACCCGCGCGCATGGGACTGGTACAAGAGCTATTACCTGACGCGCCAACAGCCGACGCATGCATCGGCCTACCGACGCCTGCAGGAAATGGCGCGCTCCAGCAGCTGGTCTATTCCGAGCGGCAAGACGCTGGCGCGCCGACTTGAGCGCGAAGTTGACATCAACGTGCGCGTTTATCTCCGCGAGGGCAAGGAGGCGGCCGCACGTCGGCTGCCCGTCCAGCGCCGTGATCGCAGCGTTTTCGGCGCGGGCGAGGCAGTGAACGGCGACGGCCTGAAGTTCGATCGCCTGTGGGTCACGTTCGAAGATGGCGAGATCATCAACACAGCGACGTGCTGGATCTGGCAAGACCTGCGCACTGGCCGGATCCTCGCTTGGCGCCTGGGCAAGACCGAGTCCACGGATCTATTCCGGCTTTCCACGTATGACTTGACCGCAATCTGTGCGCCCAGCGATGTGTGGATCGATAACACACGCGTGGCTGCGAACAAGATGATGACGGCGGGCGCGGAAAACCGGCATCGCTTCAAGAGCGACCCGGCCGACGGCATGGGCTTGTTGCAGATGCTCGGCATGACGCCGCATTTCACCAATCCGGACAAAGAGACCGGTAACCCGGGCTCGAAGCCGATCGAACGCGCCTTCGGCATCGGCGGCTTGCATACCGAAGTGGTGGGCCACCCCGATCTGCAAGATCGCGGCTATAGCCGTGCGACGGCTGTCACTGAGGCGGAATTGCGCGCAGTGATCGGCGTCGAAGTCGCACGGCACAACGCGCAGAAGGGACGCCGTACGGACGCCTGCAGGGGCGTGTTGAGTTTCGATGACGCCTGGGAAGCGGGCATCGCCGAACGCGCGCCGCGCGTGCTATCGGAAAGCCAGCGCCGCATGCTGCTGATGTGCCGTGAGCGCGTCCGCGCGGACAGCCGCACCGGCACAGTCTGGATCCGCGCAGGTCGCAGTCAGTACGAGCGCAACAGCTATTGGAGCGAGGATCTCGCGCGACATGCCGGTCGCCAGATGGTGGCGCACTACGACCCCGAGAACCTGAGTGCGGGCATTCATCTGTACGCGCTCGATGGCCGCTATCTGTTCGAAGCCAAGCACATGCCGACCGTGGCCTATAACGACGTCGCCACCGGCCGCGAGGACGCGAAGATCCGGCAGCGCTTGATCAAGCTCAACAAGCGCAAGGCCACCGAAGCCGCGCGCCTCGATGCGCTGGAGCGCCAGAAGATCTATGCGGCCGCAACCGGTGCGCCGGAGCCGGCGCCAGCGAAGCGCTCGCGCAAAGTCGTGCATGGGCATTTCCGTCGTGCGGTCGATCCAGCGCGCGATGCCGCGCGGCCGCGCGTCGTGGAGAACCAGGAAGGGCCGACGCCCTTAGACCATTTCATGATCGCGATGCGCAAGCGCGCCAACGATCAATAAGCGCTGCGGCGGTGTTGGCGCACCGCCGCAGCAAGTAGCAGCACCCACATAGCGAGAGGAAATCACCATGAATGACACTGCCACCCAGGCGACACAATACACCGGCGACGACGCTCTGCGCGACGCAGTTAGGACGCGCCTCACGACCGATCGAAAGCTGAGCCAGGTCAGCGTAGCCCGTGCCGCTGGCATCAGCGGTGGGACGCTGAATCAGTGGCTGGCCGGCAAGTATCTCGGCGATAACGAAGGCGTGGACAACAAGATGCGGATCTGGCTCGACGCCGACCAGGCGCGCCGCGCAGCTGGTGAGTCAATGCCTACCGCACCGGGATTCGTGCTGACGCCGACGGCACAGCGCGTGCTCGGTGCGCTGGCCTACGCGCAGACGGCCGCCGACATCGCGGTCTGTTACGGCGGCGCGGGACTGGGCAAGACAACCGCCATCAGGCAGTACCAGAAAGAAAATCCGAACGTTTGGGTGGCGACGATGGCGCCCAGCACGGCCGGCGTCGTCACGGCTCTCCAGGAGATCTGCGAAGCGATGAACATCGCGCCTGGCGGTGGTGCGCGCAGCATGCAGAAGGCGATCTGCAAGCGCGTGCGCGATACGCATGGCCTGCTGGTGATCGATGAAGCTCAGCACTGCTCGGTGGCTGCGCTCGACGAGATTCGCGGCATCCACGATGCGACGGAAATCGGTGTCGCCCTGGTGGGCAATGATGGCGTCTTTGCGCGCATGGCCGGGGGTCGCAATGCGCAGCAGCTGGATCGCCTATATAGCCGCGTGGGCAAGCGCCTGTCGCTGCGGCAAAGCACCGAGGCCGATATTGACGCCATGGTGAAAGCCTGGGGCATCACGGACAACAAGTGCCGCACGACGCTGATCGAAGTGGCACGCCGACCTGGCGCGCTCCGCACACTCACCAAAACGCTGCGCCTAGCGAGCATGCACGCGCTGGCCGAAGGCCGCGAAGTGTGCTGCGAGGACGTGCGCGCCGCCGGCTACGAGCTGATGGACGGTGCGAAATGAGCGGCGCCGGTCTGCAATTTATCGAAGGCACAGAAGCCTTGTTCGCGATGATCAATGCGCCCTTCGTGATGGAGCGCCACGGCAAGTATTTCGCTGCCAGTGCGCGGGACAACGGGTTTTCCGTCGCCGTGATCTCGAAGGAAAAGCCGCACCGAGCCGCGATCATCGGCGAGGACTTGCTGATACGCATGGCAAACAGCGCGAGGGTCGACGGGGATATTTTCGATCGGGCGCCAGAGCTAGAGCGGTCGAAGCGGCAAGAGCTGCATAACGCCGTCAATCCGTCCGTGCGTCGGCATGTCGACGGCGGGCTCGTCGTAGCGTTTGAGTTAGCGCCTGGGCGGGGAACCTTATACGTGATGCCTGAGGCCGAAGCCGTGCAGCTTCGAGATCAGCTGAATGTGGCGCTGAGCATCAGCGCATTTAGCGATAGCACGCCTGGTGATACCGAACCGACCGATCCCCCGAGCAGGCTCTAAGCCCGCGCCAGCCTGCTAATGGCGGCGCTGCCGCCCAGGAGTCTAGATCATGAATACGCTGAAAGAAGTCGCGCTGCAGATGGTCCTGCGCATGCGCAGCCGTAGCGACGAAGTTATGCGCCAGCTCCACGAAGCCATGGCCTGCGCCTTTCACTTGCACGATCGCGGCTGCATTGTCCTGCAGATCACTGTGCGGCACGACTATGCGGTGATCGAGATCGACAAGCCGGCCGAGCTGCAGGGGGCGCTGAAGGTGACCCGCATCAATGGGCGCTATCGCGAGGTCGTGCGCGTGACTCGCCTGATGGGCTGCCAGGTCGAATGGACCGAGCGCGGGCTGCTGACGCCGCTGCAGCGGGAGGTCTAATTATGTTGATTCACTTCGAAGATCACGGGCAGGATTTCCTGACGTGGCATCTCAACAACGATGGCATCGTCGTCAATTCGCTGCCGTTCCAGTCGTTCGTCTGGTGCAAAATTCAGGTAATCGCACATCGCGATCTCATGCCTGGCGACCTTGTTAGGTATCGCCGATCGATCGGCGAAAAGTCGCGACAGATCAGGTATCCGGTCATCAGGATCGAACGCGACCTGAGGGCGGCCGAATTCAGCGCAAGGCATCCGATCGGCACCCCGTGCCGCTATTACCCGTATATCGGCAACGACGATTTCATCCGAACCAGGATCGTTACTGATGCCTGGGAACAGAGGCATGACGGTGTAGTTGTCTATGTCGAGGGTCGCAGCAGCGCTGTCGATGTGCATCACCTGGTCATGGAGGGCTGACGATGTCGAACATGGAACGCAACGTTCAAAATCTACTGGGCATTGCTCAGCCGTTGTCCGCACGCCTGATCGCTGAGGGCCTGCTCGCCGACGTCGAATCAGTGCGGAAAGTGCTCTCAGATCTCATTGCAGCAAAGAAGGTGATCCGGCATCACAGCCCCAGCGGGGTGCTGAGCTATTCGCTCGCCAAGCCCAAGCCTTCCCAGGCCGACCAGGACGGCAGCACGGGCGGCAAGTCGCCGGGCATCAAGCTGGGTCGCAAGCAATTCGCATTGCTCTGTCACTTCGGCCGCGATGCTCGCAGCGCAGGCGAAATCAGCCGGCGCAGCGGCATGTCCATGAAAGAGGTCAGCAACCTGACATTTATGCTGCGGCAGAAAGCGCTGGTGGAGCGCGTCGAAGGCATGGACGGCCCGCACTGGCGCTTGTGCGATGGCATCGACCCGGCTGACTTCAATGTGTCCCGTCGAAACACTCGCGACGAGTTCACCGTGGGCAAATCCCAGCGTGCTGCCAAGGCAGTGCATATGCTCGTGACGGACGCCTTTGTCGAAACGGTGGCTCAATCACTCTGGCAGCAAGGCTGGGCCACTGGCGGCGATTACGAGTCCGAATTTAAGCAGGATGTCCGCAAGGCGCTTGAATCAGGGGTGCAGTGTGGCTGAGCACACTTGCCATTGGCCGGGCTGCGACAAGCACGTCCCGCCTGCGATGTGGGGATGCCGCGTGCATTGGTTCCGGCTTCCCAAGGTGCTGCGCGATCGCATTTGGGCCACATACCGCCCAGGCCAAGAGATCACCAAGACGCCATCGGCAGCGTATGTGGAAGCTGCCAAGGCTGCCTTGGAATGGATCCGTAAACAGGAGGCAGAAAGCCATGGGCCAAGTGCTGCCCGATGATGACGAGCTGCCGCCGTGGCTTGGCGCGCATCTGCAAGACGTAACCAGCGACATCTATCGCGCCGCTTCCGAAGCCGCGCAGGAGAGCACCGATCATGACGACTAACACCACCCAAGAGCTGGAAGCCATCGAGATTGCTGCCGCTCAATACCGGGCTTCGCGTGACAAGCTGCGCGATCTGACGACGGCTCTCAATACGGCTCTGGAGACCATCAAACGCAGCTCGCTGCCCACGCTCCGCAGCACCATGGAAGCCGTCATCAAGCATGAGGCTGAGCTGCGCGAGGCCGTGCATGCCAGCCCGAAGGAGCTGTGGAAGCGCAAGCGCACTCGCACAATCCATAGCATCAAGATCGGATGGGGCAAGCGTCGCGGCGTTGTCGAGTTCGACGACGAGGCCAAGGTGATCGAGCGCATCCGACACTTGCTGCCGGAAGATCAGGCCGAGCTGCTGATCCGCAGGAAAGAGTCGGTCCATAAGCCGGGCCTGTACGACTTGTTGGCATCCGACCTGAAGCGCCTCGGCATCACCATCGGCAAAGACAGCGATGCGGTGGTCGTGAAGGATCTGAATAGCGAGCTGGATCGCGCGCTGGAGAAACTGTTGGACGATGCCGCCAAGACTGCGGACGATGTGCAATGAACTGCGCCTCGATTCTAAGAAAGGCGCGCGCATGCCTGCGGCTGGCGGCTTCATCTAACGCGCATGAGGCAGGGACGGCACTGCACCAGGCATATGCCATGCTGGAGCAGCTGCAGTGCGACCCCCAACGTGCATTAGAGAGCAAGGAAGCCACGTGCTGGCGACCTATCACGGATGCTCAGCCCGTGCCCCTCGTCGACGTCCTGGTCAGCGCGCTGCAGTCGAATGGCGAATGCCTGGTTTATCAAGCCTGGCGGCGAGGGGTCGACCTAAGTCAATTTTTGCTGACCAGCACCGAGGATCCGGTGCCTGGGCGTGTCTATGCCTACGCGGAGGAACCGGTGCCGGCGGATCCGCCGATCGACTTGCTAGAAAGCGCTGGGCTTGTGGGCTGATCATGACAGTGGCAGCGCAGAGATACTCGCGATGGACCGCCTCAGAAGATGCGGTGCTTTCGAAGCATTGGCCTGTCGTCGGCACAGTAGGGTGCGAGGCATTCCTGCCCGGGCGAACCAAAGAGTCAATCCGTCATCGAGCAGTCCAATTAAAGCTATCTATCAGCGTCGACGCCCGCATAGGTTGGATGGCTAAAGCACGCGCAAACAGGCCGTCAGAAAACTACACGCGCGAGATCGCATTTTGGATCGCATGCCATGTGCTACGCCAGCAGCCTAACGTGCCATCCATTGAGGCATTCATGGAACGCTGGGGCTTTTCACTCGCGACCGCATACCGCTGGCGTAGATGGGCGCTTGATCAGCTCGAAGCGATCCAGGCGCGCACGGGCAAGCATAGGACTCACCACCCATGAGCAAGAACAAACGCCCCGATGACATGCGCTATTCCGAGCTGGCTGCCATCCACGTGCTGGCTAAACGGCTCGACATGGACCAGGACACCTACCGCGCCATGCTTCACCGCATGACCGGCCAGTGCTCGTCCGGTGACCTGGACATGAAGGGGCGGCGCCTGGTGCTCGATGAAATGCGCCGGCTGTCGGGTGAATCGACCACGCATGCGGCCATCGATACCAGTGCGCCGAATGCGCCGCAGCAGGTGCGCGCGGACACGCGGGCGATGCTGACGAAGGTACAGGCCATCCTCAAGGCGACTGGTAAGAGCTGGAACTATGCGCACGGCACGGCGCGCCGCATGTTCAAGGTGCAGCGCGTGGAGTGGTTGCGCGCCGATCAGCTGCACCGCGTGGTGGCAGCGTTGAACTATCAGCAGGAACGGCAGCGCAAGGCTGACGCGTCCGCGCAGACGGAACATGCCCATGAACACACAGACTGAATTCGCCCTGGGCGAAGTCGACACGGACGACATGCTCGCCCACCTGGACGAGCTGGAGCTGCCGAGCCACAAGTGGGCCGGCGTGCTCGCGCAGATGATCGACATCCTCAACAGCCATTTTCAGCGGCACGGGCGCAATGCTGATGCGGCGATCATCGAATCACAGCAGATCGTGCTGGAGATTGCGCAATACCTGGGCGGCCGGCCGCTTTACTTGCCGCGCGGCGATCGCCTTCGGGCTGCGTTAGTCGCGCGCCAGATCTACCTGCAGCACGACGGCCGCAACGTCGAGTTGCTGGCCGAGCGCACTGGCTACAGCGTCCGGCATATCCAGCGCATCATCGCCGAGCAGCATCAGCTGCATATCCGCAAGCATCAAGGGCGCCTGTTCGCCGATTGACCATGCAGGCTTGTCGCGTAGGCGGCCAGCACCTACGCTTGTTCTATCGTCGGCATTTCTAGCCCGTCATCCTGCGACAGCCGTCGCACCCACGCCCTAAACCTAACTCCCTAGTCTGATCACGTGCCGCTGTGATGGCGGTTGCGCATCTCACTTACGGGAGTGTGGGGAAATGGGCGATTTGAAGTCTCGTTTTATCGAGCGGTTTGAAGCGTTCGCGTCGGCGCTCGATGGCCTAGGCCGCATGGCTCTGTGGGCGCTGCTTTCGCTGCTGCTGCTCGCCGTGATTGCGGTCTATATCAATCCGGCCAAGATCGGCAGCTATCTGTGGATCGTCAGCAAGCTGTCGCTTGCTGCCGTGCTCGGCTATTGCTTCGACCGCGCAGCGAATCCAGACGCGCGGCCGTCGCAGCTCCAGGGCCTGGAGCAGTCGATGGCCTTCAGCCGACGTGCGCTGCTGATCGCGGCAGCGCTTGTCTCGGCGGGGTTGATGCCATGAGTCCGCGCGTATTTCAGATCCTGCTGATCTGCAGTGCGCCGGTGCTTGCTTTCGTCGGCGCCTTTCTCATGGCTTCGGCCGGCCATCTGGAGCAGGCGCGCCAGAATGATCCGCGCAGCCTGCTGCAGCGATCGCGCATCGTTCGACTGATGCGAGCTGGCATTGCCCTGACTTTCGTCGCGCTGCTCGCGCTCGGCGGATCGGTTGCGCATGCGCAAGAGCATGTGCCGGATGTCTCGGCGCGCTATCGGCTGATCGTCGAGCAAGCGGCCGCCGAGGTATGGGGCATCGAAGCGTCCCCTGCGCGCCTGGCCGCGCAGCTGCATCAGGAATCGGCATGGAATCCGAACGCGCGCAGCGTCGTCGGCGCCGAAGGCTTGGCGCAGTTCATGCCGGCGACCGGCAACTGGCTGGCGCAGATGTTCCCCGAGCTGGGGCCGTATGACCCGCTGGACCCGACCTGGTCAGCGCGCGCCGCTGCCGTCTACGACCATTGGCTATATGCGCGGCACCCGGGTGACGGCACGTGCAGTCAATGGGCCTTTGCCTTGAGCGGATACAACGGCGGCGAACGCTATTTGCTCGCCGAACAAGCCCTGGCGGACAAGCATGGCAAAGATGGAAGGCGATGGTTCGACAACACCGCCGACTATCGCGCGCGATCGGTCGCGGCGTGGAAACAAAATCGCGCTTACGTCCACAACATCCTATTGACGCTGGAGCCGGCGTATATCGCCGCCGGCTGGGCCGGCAAGGCGGCTTGCGTATGACCATCAAGTCTGTGCTGACCGACGTCGCCATCCTCGCCGCTGCGGCTGCCATCAGTTTCGGAATCGGCTACGCGCGCGGCGATATCGACGGCAACGCCAGCGGCCTGTCCAAGGGCAACGCGAAGCTGCAGACGGTAGAGACCAGCCTGCATACGTCCGAGGACAACAACCAGCGCCTGCAGACGTCGCTCAACCAGGTGCAGCGCCAGCTGGCCCTGCAACGTCAACAGCTGCAGGACGCCCAGGCCGTCGCCTCGGCCGCCCTCGCTCAGCGCGACGTCCTGCAGGGCCAGCTGGCGGCCAGCGCCGCCCAACGTATCGCTACCGATAGGAAGATTGCCCATGCGACCCCGGATTGCGCTGCGCTTGAGCAGCTGGCTATTTGTCCTGATCTCGCTCGCCGGCTGTGGCCTGCACCAGGTCAAGCCGATCGCGCCCCAGGCGGCGCCGACGATCATTGAGCAGCCGGTGCCTGCCTATCTGCCAGTCGACCATCGGCTGACCGATCTGCTGCAGGAGCCGGCGCCCCCGGCCGCACACTGCAGCTATCAGGGACTGCCGGCGATCTGCGTGCTCGATGGGCTGACGTCGATCGAGAGCTGGCGCGCATTGCTGCAGCAGGCGAACGCCGATCGCGCGACGACGTCGAAAATCACCACGCCGGAGCCCGACAAATGAGCCTCGCGCAGGACATTGACGCGATGATTCGGCGCTGTCATGGAGACGTCAGCGACCTGACGCGCAAGATGCGGACGCTTCCGCCTGGCGAGCGGGCCATTGTCCGCGTGCATGCGAACGTCAAGGAAGCGCTCGCCAACGAGCTGCGCCGGCTACTGGATCGGCACAGCGCGCATGGATGACATGATCGACATGGCACAAGCCGCCGAGCAATACGACCGCGACCAGGCGCTGCGCGCGCAGGCGATTCGGTGCGCCGAGAGCTTCGCACCGCGTCAGACGGGTATCGATGGCACATGCATCGACTGCGACGGCGTGATCGAACCCGAACGGCTGAGCACGCTCGGGCGTAAGACAAGCCGCTGCGCCAGCTGCGCGCAGGATCATGAAATGCGCATCAGGGGACAGCGATGAATGCCTCGACCGGCGATGCAACGCTCTTGCTGCTGATCGTCGCATTGATCGGCTTGCTGGCGTTGTGCATCGGCATGGTGATCGTGGTGCGCGAAAGCCGCCTGATGGACAAGCGGCTGACGAAGCTCGAAACGCTCGTCGACGTGCTGCCATCACAGGATGATCTCGAACACCTTCGCAACAACATCAATGCCATGCGCAGCGAGCTGGCTACCGTCAATGGGCGATCGCAAACGATGGCCGAACTGCTGCGCACGATACACAAGCATCTATTGGAGCATGATCAATGAAAACGTGGGCAGAGAAGCTGCGGGAGGATCGGCGCTCTTACATCCTGATCATTCTCTCGCAGGAGAAAGGCTATTCGATCAACACCACCAACCTGCAACGGGCGCTGCATCACGTCGGGGTGCTTTCCTCGCACGATGATGTGATGACCGATACGGCCTGGCTGCGCGACCAGGGCCTGGTCAAGTTGGAGCCCGTGCCGGAGGTCGAAGGTCTGTTGATCTGCGGTATCACGGTGCGCGGCAATGATGCCGCTGCAGGCGTCGTCGAAGTGCCCGGCGTGAGCCGGCCGCAGCCGCGCTAAGCCATGCCGCGCGCAAGTTCCATCAAGCGCCTGCCGGACGACGCGCGCCGCTTTATCGAGCGGCTGTTGCGCGAGGATCGGTTGACGATCGATCAGAAGCTGGAGAGCTTCCGCCGCGAATTTCCAGAAGTCGATGCGCCAAGCCGTAGCGCGCTCGGCCGGTACGCGCAGCAGTTCGCGGAGCTGGCCGGGCGCATGCGTGATATTCGCGAGGTGGGCACGGCGATCGTCGGCGAGCTGGGCGAGGATCCGAACGATCGCGCGGGCCAGCTGCTGGTCGAGACTGTGACGACGGCAGCGACGCATATCGCCTTGAACGCCACCGACCCGGAAGCCAAGGCGATGTCGATCAAGGAGATTGGCATGCTCGCGCGCGCCGCACGCAATGTGATTGACGCGCGTCGCATGAGCCTGGCCGAGCGTCAGGAAGTCTCCCGGCTCGCACGCGAAGAACTGCAGCGTGAGCAAGAAAGCAACCTGCGAGCTGCCGCTAAGGCGCAGGGCATGGATGAGGACCAGGTGCAGTTCTGGCGCAAACAAGTGCTGGGCATCGGCTAATGGCACCGACGCTGAAGCCCCTGGGCAATACGCTGCGCGTCATCGAATGGGACGAGCTGCCGGCCAGCGTGCGCGAGATTCGCGACGGCTTCGATCCGCTGGCCGACGGCGTGCTGATGGCGCATCAGGTGGCGTGGCTGCAGATCCATGCTGCGATCAAGGTCGCAGCCAAGGGGCGCCGCACGGGCATTACGTTCGCTGAAGCCCTGGACGATACGATCAAGGCAGCATCCCGCAGGTCTGCAGGCGGCGACAACGTCTATTACATCGGCGACACCAAAGAGAAGGGTCTAGAGTTCGTTGGCTATTGCGCCAAGCTTGCGCGCGTCATTGCGCAGGCTCAAGGGCAAGGCGTTTCCGGCATCGAGGAATTCCTGTTCGAGGACCAGGACGAAAACGGCCGGACTCGGCACATCACGTCCTATCGCATCCGGTTCGCCAGCGGCTTTCAGATCACTGCGCTATCGTCGCGCCCGGCGAATATCCGCGGCCTACAAGGCAAAGTTGTCATTGATGAGGCTGCGTTTCACCAGGACGTACAGGGTGTGCTCGATGCTGCGACGGCACTGCTTATCTGGGGCGGCGAGATCGCGATCATCTCCAGCCAAAACGGGCGAGCCAATCCCTTTAACCTGCTGATCATTGATATCGAGGACGGCCGCTATGGCGAAGACGCCGTGGTGTTTCGAGTCACCTTCGATGATGCGGTAGGGAATGGACTGTACGAGCGCGTTTGCCTGATGAAGCGGTGGACGCCGACTGCTGAAGGCAAGCGCAAATGGTATGCGAAGATCCGCAGCGGCTATGGCGCGCGCAAGGCGGCCATGCGGGAGGAACTGGACGCGATCCCGCGCGATGGCAACGGCGTGTGCATCCCGGGCATATGGATCGATCAGGCCATGGTGCAAGGTCGCAAGGTGCTGCGCCTCGCGCTCGACAGTGACTTCGTTTCCCAGCCCATGGAGCAGCGCGAGGCGTATGTAGAGGATTGGATCGCGCGTTACCTGCTCCCCGAGCTGGCGAAGCTGGACCCGAATCTCCGTCACGTGTTTGCGCAGGACTATGCGCGGCATCGCGACTTCTCGATCGCTGGTCCCATGTGCATCGAGCAAGACATGCGGCGCTCGGTCCCGTTCGTGATCGAAATGCATAACGTGCCCACGCGGCAACAAACGCAGATCGTCTGGACCATGATTCGCAGGTTGCCCCGCCGTAGCGGTGGAGCGATGGACGCCACCGGCTCAGGCGAGACCTTCGCGGAATACACGGCAGACGAATTCGGCAGCAGCGTGCACCAGGTCAAGCTAAGTCGAGCATGGTATGGGCTATGGATGCCTAAACTCATCCAGGCGCACGAAGATGGCGTGATCGACTATCCGGCCGATGCCGATCTCGGCGCCGATGTGCGCGCCATCGAGGAAATCGATGGGATCCCGCTGATCACTGCGCTTCGGCGCCAGGATCTCAAGGATCCCGACCTGCAGCGTCACGGTGACTTTGCCGTGTTTCTGGTGCTGGCCTGGTTCGCGACGCTCAACCTTTCCGCCCCTATGGAATTCCAGTCCGCCGGCCGGCGTGATTCCTTCAATTCCCTGCGCGACTTCGGCGGCGATGTAAGCGGCTTCGGTTCGGTCGGCGGCGGCAATGACTTCGGTGGTTACGTATGACTGATCTCGACATCAATTTGCCTAAGCAGCCGAGGTTCGACCTAGAGGTCGCGACGATCCAGGATGGCCGCGACATCACGCGCGGCTATCTCGGCCCGCTGCTGGTGCCGCAAGACCGGCTGCTCAACATGCGCGGCGACGATCTGCGCGTGTACGAAAACGTACTATCCGAGCCCCAGGTGCAGAGCGTGCTGCAGCAGCGCCGCTTGGCAATCACGCGCTGCGAGTGGCGCGTGGATCCGGCCTCGGAGGCGCGTGTCGACAAAAAAGCCGCCGACCTGGTCAAAAAGCAGCTGGACCGCGTCGGCTGGGACAACGTCACGGACAAGATGCATTACGGCGTGTTCTACGGTTACGCCGCATCCGAAGTGATCTATGAGCGTGTCGACGGACAGGTCGGCCTCGGCGCCATCAAGGTGCGCAACCGGCGCCGCTTTCGCTTCGACAAAGATGCCAAGCTGCGCCTGCTCACCTACCAGAACATGATGCCGGGCGAGCTATGCGATTCGCCGTACTTCTGGCACTACGCCACTGGCGCAGACAACGATGACGAACCCTATGGGCTGGGCCTCGCGCATTGGCTCTATTGGCCGACGTTGTTCAAGCGCAACGGCCTGAAATTCTGGCTGACGTTCCTCGAAAAATACGGCATGCCGACTGCGATGGGCACGTATCCGGCCAATGCCACGGCCCAGGAAAAGGCCAACCTGCTCGCTGCTACGCAAGCGATTCGCATCGACTCCGGCTTTATCGTGCCCCAAGGCATGGCGATGGAGCTGCTAAAAGCCGATCGGTCGGGCACGGCCGATTACAAGGCGCTTCAGGACAATATGGACGAGGCGATGGCGAAAGTCGTGCTCGGCCAGTCGATGACCAGCGAGTCGCGCGGCGGACAGTACAAGTCCGAAGTGCAGCACGATGTGCGGCAGGATCTCGTCAAAGCCGACGCCGATCTGATCTGCGAGAGCTTCAACCTGACGGTGGGGCGCTGGCTGACCGCGTGGAATTTCTCGGCGGCTCAGCCGCCGAAGGTCTATCGCGTGGTCGAGGAGCCGGAAGATCTGAATCAGATGGCCACCCGGGACAAGAGCATCTATTCCATGGGTTTCAAGCCGTCGCAGAAGTACATCCAGGACACCTACGGCGGCGACTGGACGCCCACCGATACGCAGCCGGAGCTGCAGGCTACGCCAGCCGGTGCGGCGCTTGTGGAGGGCTTGCCGGTGCCTGCGCCGCCGGTGCCGTCGCCCGCGAATCCAGCGGCCGCATTCGCGGAAGGCGTCAGCGGCCAGGGTGATGTCGCCGTGCGCATGACGCCGCAGGCCGATAAGCAGATGCAGCCTGTCATGACGCGATGGATCGGCCAGCTCCGCGACCTGGTCGACAAGGCAAAGTCCCTGGAAGAACTACGCGATGCCGTGCTGAAGCTGCAGCCGGATATGCCGCTCGACGACTACGCCACGATATTCGCGCAGGCGCTGGCGGCGGCACATCTGGCCGGCCGGCAAGACATCACGGACCAGGCCGGCGCCCCGTGACGCTCTCGCGCAGCGAGCTGAACTGCCAGCGCAAGGTGCGCTATCACAGCAAAGCGCGCGCGCTGCGCACGGCCGGCAAGATCGCCGGCACCTGCCGGGTGCAGGCGCTACGTGTCTATCGGTGTCCACACTGCGATGGCTGGCACCTAGCGCGGGGCTCACGCCATGGCTAACGCATCCGTGGCCTACGGCTCGCTTCCGTTCAAAGAGCAGATCGAGTTCTTCCGGCGCAAAGCGAATCTGCCCACGCAGGCGTGGACGGACATCATGCATGAGCAGCACGATCATGCATTCGTCGTGGCCGGTGCCAATCGCGACGACCTGGTCGCGGACTTTCGCGCGGCGGTTGACAAGGCGATCAGGCAGGGCGCGACGCTTGAGTCGTTCCGCAAGGACTTCGACCAGATCGTCGAGAACTATGGCTGGAGCTACAACGGCGGCCGCAACTGGCGCTCGCGCGTGATCTATGAGACCAACCTGCGCACCAGTTTTTGGGCCGGCCGCTTCGTGCAGCTGCAGAAGGTGAAGCGGGTACGGCCTTTCTGGGAATACATGCACAACGATAGCGTGCAGCATCCGCGCCCGTTACATCTGTCCTGGAACGGCCTAATCCTGCACGCCGACAACGGCTGGTGGCGCACGCATTTCACGCCCAACGGCTGGGGCTGTGAATGCTATATCCGTGCGCTGAGCTGGGACGATCTGAAGGCTCGGGGAAAGAGTGGGCCGGATGAAGCGCCCCCGTCCGACGTGCAGACTGTGACAGTGGGCAAGAATGGCCCAACGCCGCGCGAAGTCGAGACGCCGGCCGGCGTCGATCCGGGCTTCGGCTATACGCCGGGCGCCTCGGCCTGGGGTAACCAGGTCGCGAATGCGGTAAGCGGCACGGCACGCTTTCCGGCCAACTATGCGGCATCGAGCGCCGCGCAAATGTTGGGGCGCGCCAGTGCAGCCCAGGCGCTCGATGCGCAGTTCGCCGATTGGTTGGCCGGGGTGCAGGCCAATCCTGTCGTGAAGGGCCGCGCACTTACCGTGGGCGCGCTTTCGCCGCAGGCGGTCGATGCGCTGGCCGGCGAAGGCATCGAGGCGGCGACGGCGCCCATCGTCCTGCGCGACGCCGACCTGGTGCCGCTGCTGGAACGGATCGCCAAGCCGGATTCCTTGCGGCCCGCCCCGATCTCTGCAGCGCTGCTGCAGCAGCTGCCGCTGGCCCTGCGCCAGGCGTCGCAGATCCTGCTCGATCGCCAGCACGGCATCCTGGTCTATGTGCTCAAGCAACCCGACGGCACGGCCCTGGCGATCGAAGTGCGCTATCAGCTCGCAGGAGCGGCGCCTGATGACGTGGTGAATACCGTGTCAGCCATGTATGCCACCGACCCTGCGCGGTTATCTGCGCGCCACGCGCTCGTGCCGCTGGAGGACTAAGGCATGGCAGGCGCATCGATCACCTTCGACAGCCAGGTCGTCCTGGATACCCTGCGGCGGGCGGCCGATGCCATCGACGACCCCGAGCTGGTGCTGATGGACGTCGGCGAATACCTGCTGATCGCCCACCAGGCGCGATTTGACGCGCAGATCTCGCCGGACGGTACGCCCTGGGCTGCACTCCGGCCGCGCTACGCGCGCCGGAAGGCGCGGTTGCGCCCTGGCAAGCCCATCCTGCAGTTTGACGGCCTGCTGCGCGGGACGATGCGTTATAGCGTGGATGAGGGCACGCTGCGGTTCGGCACCGATCGACCCTACGGCGCCCGGCAGCAGTTCGGCGACGGGCTGGGAGATAGCGGCATCATCGCGCGCCCATGGCTCGGTGTCTCAAGCAGTGACGAAGATCAGATCCTGCAGCTCGCGCTGAAATATCTCGCGCGCCCCTTCGACGGGGAAATGTGAGGCTGCGTGCAAAATAAGTCGCAAGAAACTTCATCCGTGCGCGAGTGCCCGGTCCATGCACGAAACGCCATGCTAAGTATCGGAACGCCCATCATGCGGTGGGTATTACACAGGAGGTGTCAGATGCGCTTTTTAGCTATTGCTGGTCTTATCGCGCTGGCCGCAGCAGGTTCGGTGGGCGCGCAGGGTGCGAATACGGTCAAGAAGATCGACGTGCCGATGCCACTCAATACGCAAGCCTGTAACGGGTCTTGCCTTGAGTATGTGACGAATGGCTATGCCTGGACCGTGGTCGCGCGCGACCCAACGACCGGCAAAGTCGTCAACGCCACGACGACGACCGACATACCGCCCAACGCGACATTCGGCCGTAGCACGATCTCCGTGAACATGCTCGGGGATGCCCAGGCAGGAAGCGGCGTAAAGCCCATGGATGTCGTCGGCACGCCGCCCCCGCCGCCGCCGTCGGGCAATGGTACCGTCACGGTAAGCACGCCGGTCTATGGATCGGATGCGCAGGTCACCGGCTATGAGGTGACCACGTGGGTCTTTGTGGGTGGGGTCGTCTCTAACGCTTCGAGCGTCTACATCACCACGCGCCCGAAGTAGCCGGAATGGGGGCGCCCTGTCGCGGGCGCCCCACGGCATGTCCCCTAGGAACCGAAATTGCGAACCGGCATGCGCCCTGCGCAGAACGCCCCAGGAGGGCCGCCAAGCCCCCCGGGGCGCGGCAGAGGTATGTCTTACCCGGGCGGCGGCGTTTTTAAACGGGTTTCAAATGCCTTAAAAGGCATTTGACGGTGCCCCAGCCGGCGATTAGCCTTCGCCGGAGGGGAAAAATGCGATTCGGCCCCCCAATCGTGGGGGCTACTCCAAGGGAGACATATATATGTGCAAGCTCAGCCGAATCTGCGCCGCGCTGCTCGCGGCCGCCCTGATCGCCCCCCTTCAGGCCCAGACCAGCAGCCCCACGGCCAGTGCCAGTGCGCTCGGCACGTCGCAGCCGAACCTGCCGGATGTCAGCCTCAGCCCGAACTGGCACGTCTACGTGCTGCACGACACCGTGCAGGGCGTCACCTATGTTCAGGTCAATGATCTGCAGGGCAACGTCCGCCTGATCGAGGCACTCGCAAGCGGCGGCGTCCTGGTGCTCCCGATCGGCAGCGACTCGGGCAAGGTCTCCAATGTCTATAGCGTCGCGCGATCCGGTACGCCGGAGCTGGTCTACCAGGACGCGTATACCCAGCTGTACTACGTTGGTGCGCCGAGCGTGAGCACCATCGCCGGGCCGGTGCATGTGCAGCCTATGAGCGCATCCAAGGTGCGTACGATGGACACGGCTGACGGCAGCGGGGATCCGAATGATCCCGACTGGACTAATCGGCGCGTGACCGCACAATAAGGCGCAGCACTCGCCTTCGGCGGATCCAGGCAATGGATCCGCCGAAGGCGTCGAGGCGATGCTCTACGCGCTCGAATAGCTTCGCGCCTTCAGCCGACCAGGTCGTCGGCAAGGTGTCGCAGTCAATGCGGATCCTGATTACCAGACGGTCGCCTGCGCAACGCAGGCGCAGGTCCAATCGGCGAGGCAGCGTGTCCATGATCAACAAATCGACCGCATCGACCGTTGATCGATAGACGGCCAGCTGCAGCGGCAGCGGCAGGCCGAGCTGGTCGCACCGAGCACTGACGTCCAGCTTATGCAGCACCCTGGCCTGTTCCAGGCGATCGGGGAGCACGCCATTCAACAAGCTAGCCTGCAGGCCCTTGTGCTCAATGCCGCGAGGATAGAGGCGATCGCTGATCTCGCGTGCGCGTTGGCGCAGCGGATGCACGGTGCCTGAGGTCAGCAACAAACTGGACTCCGGCCCTTGGCTCGTGCGGATCTCACCGACCAGGCTTTCGCTCATGCGCGAAATCGTCTGGTAGGCGTGATCGACTTCATCGCGCGCGCCGCGTAGGAAAATCTCGCTGGATTCATAGGCCGTGCGCAGCACGCGCTGCAAATGCACCGCGGCCTCATTGCGCGTGCGCGCATGTTCGCGCAGCTGCTCGATCAAGATGCCAAACAGCATCAGGACCGAAATCGCGATGCCCAGGTATTCCTGGGCTTCGAGCGCATGACTGTCATACGTCGACGGCACGGTGAGCAGGATGGCGACGTTCGCGAAGATGGACGCCGGCAACGTGCCGCGCCAGCCGTGGCGAACCACCGTCCACGCCGCCGGCAGCATCATCAGGAACCGCGTCAGCATTTGAATCTCGTCGTCATTCGACAGACTGCAGACAGCGAGCAGGCCCGCAATGATCAGCATCACAGCCAGCGAGTCGCGGCGGAACGACGGCCCGAGCGCGATATGCCGCCAGCGCGTGAGCGCAACCGCTGTAGGCGCAACCAACAGAATGCCGAGGTAATCACCTACAAAATAAATATGGATCAGCTTGCCGATCGGGTTGCCATGCACTGACGCCGGCAAATGCATTAATCCGCGCGTCCACAGGTTAAGCGCGGTCGACGCCAGCGACACGCCAATCATGGTTCCGAGGAAAATCAGCATGGACTCGGTATCGCGCATGCTGTCGACGCGCGTATAGCGGCGCACGGGATAAACGCATGCCGCAACGACGACGATTTTCAGCAAGCTGGCCGCGAGGAACCAGGGATAGCCGTACGTCTTGGCGTCGTCGAAATTCTGGTAGATCTCGACACCGACGTCGCCGAGGATGACAAAGGGCCAAAGCCGCACGGGGCATAGCATCAGCGCGGCAAAGCGCAGGCCGGCCGGCAGGAACCAATGCGTGATCGACGCATGGACCAGCAGCAGATAAGTGAGCGCATAGACGACGGCGAGGCCGATGCCGCTCAGCAGCTTTTCGACAGCCGTATTCATTCCTTGACCTTGCACCCCTTGCTAGCAGTCCAGCGCCAGCGGTCTTATGCTTATTATCGCCGCAGGGCTTCCATGTTTTTGTAACAACGCGGTCTCATTCGCGCAAGCTAGCATTTTGCGACAGCCGTCGCACCCACAGCATTTAGTCCAGCCCCGATCCTGCGGGCATGGATACCGCCAAGCCCCTCGAAATCTTCCGCACCGGCACGCATACGGCCGTCGATGGCCGTACGCTCGAATTCACGGCCGCGCATCTCGATGACGTCGTGACGAGCTATGACGCGGCGAGCAACCAGGCGCCGCTGGTCGTCGGACACCCTGCGCTCGATGCACCTGCTTATGGATGGGTCAAAGGCTTGTCCGTCCAGGGCGGCCTGCTCTATGCGGAGCCCGAGCAAGTCGACCCCGCGTTCGCCGACCTGGTCAACGCCGGCCGCTTCAAGAAGATTTCCGCCTCGTTCTACCCGCCGACGTGGCCGAGCAATCCCAAGCCGGGACACTGGTACCTGCGCCATATCGGTTTCCTGGGCGCTGCCGCTCCCGCAGTGAAAGGCCTGCGCCCGGCATCGTTTGCCGAAAGCGAATCCCTCACCTTCGAGTTCGCAGCGCCGCTCGAAAGCGTCGGCTTCGGCGCATCCCTGGCGAATCTCTTTCGCGGTATCCGTGCGCACCTCAGTGGCAGCAAGGAACCGATCGAGCACCTGTTGCCCGACGACATGCTGGCGACGCTGGAAAACAGCTCCGGCGCGACGGTGCCCCTTCATCTGAACACCCCAGCGGCGGCGACGTCGCCGGCAACGCAGACCACCACGACTACCGAGCAAGAGGATCCATCCATGTCTCAAGGCCAGAACCCCGCCGAGTTCGCCGAGCGCGAACGCCAGCTCAACGAGCAGCAAGCGCAGCTCGATGCGCGCGACCAGGCGCTGAAGCGCCGCGAGATCGACGCGCGTCGCGTCGATGTCGTGAGCTTTGCCGAAGGGCTGGAGAAGGAAGGCAAGCTGCTGCCGTATCAGCGCAGCGCCGTGGTCGAGCTGCTGTTGACCATGGATGCCCAGCAGGCGCCGCTCTCGTTCACCGAGGAAGGTGCCCAGATCAGCAAGCCGGCTGGCACCGTGCTGCGCGAGCTGCTGACTGGCCTGCCGAAACAGGTCGAGTTCGGGCGCCAGATCGCTGCCGGCAAAGGGAACGACTCGGCGCCGATCAGCTTCGCTGCCCCCGCGAATGCGACGGTCGACAACAGTCGCCTGGAGCTGCATCAGCGAGCGCTCGCCTATCAAGCCGCCCATCCGTCCATGAGCTTCATCGACGCCGTTCGCGCCTGCGGCGGCTAAGCCAGCTCGCCCGAGCCTCAAGGAAAAGCCATGTCTCAGAATCACAGTCTCTACACTCTCACGATAGCGGCGACGGCCGCGATCATTGCGCAGACGTTCGTCGACTTCACGGGCGCGCCCGCCGTTGCCGCCGGCAATACGGCCGGCGTCTCTCGCACGTCCGCCAACATCGGCGATCTCTTCCCTGTCGATCGTCTCGGCAGCGCCGTCGTCACGGCCGGTGCGGCCATCGCAGAAGGCCAACGCCTGGAAGTCGGCGCCAATGGATTGGCAGTGCCGCACGCCAGTGGCGTCGTGGTTGCCGTGGCACTCGAAACGGCTGCCGTCGGCGCGACGTTCGAAGTCGATCTGATTCCGAACTGACAGCGTCGTTTCCTGATTTTCCACTGTCGGCGCTTGCCGCACCTATCGAGGTCATTCCATGACTACTGCAGCACAGCTTTCTCCCGGTCAGGCGCGCATCGTCGACCCGGTTCTGTCTCAGCACGCACGCGGCTACATCCAGCAAGAGCTGGTGGCGCGTAGCCTGTTCCCCTTCGCGCCGGTCCAAGCCTATGCCGGCCAGGTGATCCAGTTCGACAAGTCGAGCTTTCGTATGGTGAATACGGCGCGCGCACCTGGCGCGGTGACGAAGCGCCTTCGCTTCGGCTATGCCGGCGAGAAATACTCGATCGGATCGAATGCACTGGAAGCCGACGTGCCGCGCGAAATCATGCGCGATGCGTCGGTCGTTCCCGGCATCGATCTGGCATCGCGAGCGGTGAACACTGTGCTGCGGGTGATGAATCTGGAACATGAAGTGAAGTGCGCGAATATCGCACGCGACCCGACGCAGTACGGTGTAAACAACAAGTTTGCCTTGACCGGCGCAAACACCTGGTGGAACTCGACCTCCACGCCGACGAGCGATATCAACACTGCCCGAGAGGCCGTCCGTAGCAACATCGGCGTGTATCCGAATACCGTCCTGTTGCCTCCGTCCGTCATGTCGGCCCTGCAGGAAAATCCGGCGATTCTGGATCGCACCAAATACACCAGTCGCGATTCGATCACGACCGACCTTCTTGCCAATCTCTGGCAGGTAAAAAACGTCCTCGTCGGCCAGGCCGTGGTAGCGGATCCGGTGACCGATCAGTTCGGCGACGTTTGGGGCAATGACATCATCGTGGCTTATGTCGCGCCGAGTGGCGGCGGTGATGCCAGCGCGAACGCTGAAGAGCCGAGCTTTGCCTATACCTATCTGATCGACGGCATGCCCATGGTCGAACAGCCCTATTGGGATCCGCCGACCAAGAGCTGGGTTTATGGCGTTTCGTTCGATTACCAGCCGGTGCTTTCCGGCATGAACGCGGCTGCCTTGATCCAGGGCGCCGGCGCGAAGGACTGATCGCACCGATCGCGTCCGCTTTGTCGCGATGCGCGCTTCGGCGCGCATCGTTTTACCGAATCCCGCAGAGGTGCAAACCATGAAATTCGTGACGCAGGGCTATATCAATCGGGTCAAGCCGAGCAACGTCATCGAGGCCGACGAGAACGACCCGCTCGTCGCGCGACTGATCAAAGCCAAGTTCCTGACGCGCGCGCCGGATGATGCGACGGTCACGGCGGATCTCGGTCAGTCTGCCGCTGCCGCGAAAAGCAGTCCGTCCAAGCGCAGTTCGAAGGTGTCGAATTCGGGCAGCGCCGAGGATGATGCTGCGGCGGCCGCGCAAGCAGCTGCTGATGCGGCCGCGGAAGCCGCTGCGGCAGCCCAGGTCGAAGCCGAAGCCGAGGCGAAGGCAGCCGCAGCGGCGAAGGCCGAGGCTGCCGCCAAGGCGGCCGCAGCGGCTGCCAAGCGCAAGTAGTCGCCATGTATGTGACGCCGCTGCAGCTCGCCGAAAATCCGGGCGCCCTCGAATTGTCGCAGGTCGCCTCGGACGACAATGCGCCGACCGTCGACGCTGCTTTGATGGACGCCGTGCTGCGCGGCGCAGACACCACCGCGTGGCCGGACGACCAGGTCGCCGCTGCGCAGGATGCCCTGGCGCGCATCAACGATGCGATCACGGATGCCAATGCGCTGATCGATGGGTTTCTCGCCAGGCGCGGCTATACGCTGCCGCTGAATCCACTCCCGCCGATCGTGTCGAGCTGGGCGCGTGCGATCACTCGCTACAAGCTGCACCGCAACCGCATCAGCGATCCGAAAACCGATCCGATCGCGCGTGACTACCAAGACGCGATGAAGTTTCTGCAGCTCACGGCGAACGGCCAGTTTTCGTTAGGCATCGGCGACACCGTGACTGAGCAAGGCGCCGGCGACGTGCAGACGATTTTCAAGCCGAACCGCCGGCCTGGTCCCTGGGATATCTACGAATGAGCTTCGCGCCTTTCGACATAGACCTGGTCGTGGCACAGCTGCAACAAGTCGTGCGGGCTGGCACCCTGAAGTCGGTCGGCAAGACAGCTGATTTCGCGACGATCAAGAAGCTGGCCGATTTTCCGGCGCCGTGTGCCTACGTGGTGATCGCCCGCGAGAAGGCGAAGCCCAACGCGAGCACGACGGGCGCACAGCAGGATGTAAGCAGCCAGCATGTCATCGCGACCTTCGGCGTGATCATCGCTGTACGCGACTACCGCGCCATCGAGCGCGGCGGCCAGGTCACCGATCAATTGAACAGCGTGCTCGGCGCTGTACGAGGCGCGCTGATCGGTTGGGTGCCGAAGCTTCTCGGCGCCCGACCTGTTCAGTTCGTTGAAGGCAACACCAACGACTACGACCAGGCCACCGTGCTCTGGTCCGAGGTCTATTCGATCCAGCACACCATCAGCCAGAGGAACATCCCGTGAAAATCACTCTCAAGAAACCGCACACCCACAACGGCAAGACGTATCCGGCCGGCACCGACATCGAAGTGTCCCTGCTCGATGCGATCTGGCTCAAAGGCGAGGACGTGATCGAACAGGGCTTCGATGCGCTCAAAGCCGAAGTGAAGAAGCTGACGGACAAGGCCGATGTCAGCGCCCACGATGCGGCCCTGAAGGATGCGCAGGCCAAGCAGGCCGCCAACACCGCGGCGACCGCTGTCGCGGAGCCTGCGGCCACACCGGCTGCCGCTCAGCCGCAGACGTCGCCGGCCAGCCCGGCGAGCGGCAGCACGCAGACCAGCAACTGACGCACCCGCGTCCATTACTCGCGGCGTTGCCGCCCCAGGAGTTCATGCCATGAGCAACACCCCCCAGCTGTTTTCGTTCCAAGGCAAGGTGCTGATCGCCTCGCGGCTGCCGACTGGCAAGCCGGGGCCGGCGGCCTGGGTCGGCAACGCCTCGCAGTGCCAGGTCAAGCTGTCGACCACCACCGACGACTCGCAGGAGTCCTATTCGGGGCAGCGCCTGCAGATCGGCCGCATGATCAAAAGCCTGAAGTGCGATGTGAGCCTCACGCTTACCGAATGGTCGCCCACGTCGATTGCTCTCGGCCTGTACGGTCAGCAGGCCATCGTGCCGGCCGGCACCGTGACGGGCGAGCCGCTGCCGACTGTGCAGACAGGCGACCTGGTGAAGCTCGCTTACGGCGGCGTGACCAATCTCGCGCTGACCGACAGCTCGGCCACGCCGAAGCCCGTCACCGCGTCCAATTATTCGTTGCCGCAGTCCGTCGTCGCGTCCGGCAACAATGGCATCATTTCGTTCGACGATCTCGACACCACCTATACGCAGCCGCTCCAGGCCGCGTACAGCTATTCGGGTTCGGTCAATGTGGCGATGTTCAGCGCGCAGGCACCGGAACGCTATCTGATCCTCGACGGCGTCGACACCGAAACGGGCAATTCGGTGACCGTGCGGCTCTATCGGCTGCGCCTGGATCCGACGAGCCAGCTGGATCTGATCAATGACGGCTATGGCTCGTTCCCGCTGTCCGGCTCCGCCCTGTATGACGCACTCAATGCTGCTGATGCGTCGCTGGGTGGCTTCGGTCGCATCGAGCGCGGCGGGAGCACCAGCTAATGGCTAAGCGCCTCGAACCGCAGAACACGCGGAACGCCGAGGGCGAAGAAGATCTGGCGATCCTGCACCCGGATCGCCAGATCGTCGTCGCCGGAACCGCAATCACCGTTCGCGAATTCCGCTTCGCCGAGTCGCTGCGGATCCGTCATTTGACCGCGCCGATCATCCAATCGCTTTATGAGGCGTTCAAGCTGCGCGAAAACCTGAATTACGATCAGGTCGTCGACGTGCTCGCTCAGCATGCGCCGCTCGTGACTGAGCTGATCGCCGTTGCCGCCGATCGGGATCCAGCGTGGGTGCGTGCGTTGCATCCGGCCGACGGTGACGAACTCATGCTGCTCTGGTGGGTCGTGAACAAGGATTTTTTCGTGAAGGCCGCCAGTCGGCGTTTGGGCGTCAACGTCAAGGAAAGCCAGTCCGCTGGGCAGACTTCGAACTCGCCCTCGTCGAATACGGCGGCCCCGAGCAACTAGGGTGCTACACCCTGCGACAGCTGACGCTGCTCTATGAGGCCGTCGGCCGTCGCGATCGGCGTGCACGCGCCGAACGTATCGAAGATATCCGCGCAGGCATGTGGGGCAAAGATCTCGATGCGTGGCTATCGCAACTGAGGAAATGATGTGTCCACCGGCAGCCCGTCCGATCTGAATATCGCGCTCAACATCAACGCGAACACCGCGCAGGGTGCGGTGGAAGTGCGCAAGTTGAGCGGCAGCCTGCAGGAAGCTGGCGAGACGGCAAAGGCGGCTGGTGCATCGCTGGGTGATGTGGGGGATCAGCTGGGATCCATCCTGGCTGTCATGCAGCAGAGTGCTGACACACTCCAAAGCATGGACCAGCGCCTGCAGGCTCTGGTCACTTCCGCAAGCGCGGTTACATCCTCGAATGCGGATCTAGCACAGTCTGCACAAAGCGCCGCCTCTGCCATCACTGACGAAGGGGAAAGTGCAGAGCAAGCGGCGCAGCGCATTCGCGCGATGGTGGCAGCATCCGTCGACCAGGTGCGAGCCCAAGAGTCCTCGGCGGCGCTGGGGGCGTCGGCGGCTGCAGCTATCGGTCAGCAGGGAGCGGCGGCCGAGAAGCTGGCAGCATCCATTGCGCGTCAGAACGCGCAGATGGCCGCATCCAGCCGCTCAGCAGCAGCGACCACGGCAAGTATCAATGCGCAAAAAGCCTCTTTCGCGGGGCTTGCTGCTGAAATCGATCCGTCAATCCGCAAGCTTGAGCAGCTCGATCAACTCGAAGCACGCTTGAACAGCGCGCGATCGGCTGGCGCGGTTGGTGTTGAGGATTACGCCCGCTTTTCTGCTGAGCTAGATCGGCAGCGAGCCGCACTAGAGAGAACCGCCGAAGGGGCAACGCATCTTGGCATGGCATCGTCCGGTGCAGCGCGTGAAGTAGGTGTGCTTGTTGGTGAGCTGGCGCGCGGTAACACCGCGAGACTAGAAGGCAGCCTGGTCACGCTCACGAATCGCATGGGCCTACTGCCCGTGCTGTTCAGCGGCGCAGGCGCAGCAATAGCGGCAACGGCTGCCATTCTCGGCGGATTTGCCGCCGGTGCGATCGTGGGCGCTCGGGAGGAGGAGGCGCTAAACAAAGCCATCATCGGCACCGGCAACTATGCCGGCGTCTCGATCGGCCAGGTCCGCGTCATGGCAACCGAGATCGGTAACTCGTCGACGCAGACGGCCAAACTGCGCGATGCGCTAGAGCTGCTGGTCGCCTCGGGCCAGGTCACCGGCTCGCGTCTGCAGGAAGCAGCGCAAGGTGCGCAAGACCTGGCGGAAATCAGCGGAGAGAGTATCGAAAAGACCACCGCCGAATTTGCCAAGCTGCAAAGCGACCCGGTCAACGCGATTCGTCAACTGGATGAGCAGTACCATTTCCTGACGCTGGCCGAGTATGAAAACATCAAGGCCCTGCAGGCACAGGGCGATGCGGACTCGGCAGCAGCGATCGCGCAGACATCGCTATCGCAGGCCGTGCACCAGCGCGCCCTGGAGGTCGAGGCCAGCGCCGGCCTGATGGAGAAGGCTTGGAACGAAGTCCGCGAGACGGCAGCGGCTGCGTGGGACGCGATGAAAAGCGTTGGCCGCACCACCACGAATACGGATGATCTCAACGAAGCAACGACCAAGCTGCAACGGATCAGGGATCGGATGCCGTCGACCAAGAGTCTGTCTGATCAACAGATGCTTCAGGCCGCGTTCGACCCGAGCGACCCGAATCACAACTATCTCGCCGATGAGGCGGGAAATATCCAGCAGCTGATCGCGCAGAAGAATTCGTCACAGGCCGGCGCTCAGTTTGAACAGTGGGTGGCGCAGACCCAGGGCGAGAATCAGCAGATCCAGGCGCAGGCCAAGCGCGCCAGCGACACGATGGACAAATATCTGCAGTCGGCGAAGGCCGACAAGGACAAGGCGGCCGAGATCGCCCAGGTCAAGGAAGCGACGCAGAAACTCATCCAGGCCGACCCGGGCGGCAAGACCGGCTATGAAGCCGATCAGAAAACTGCGATCGCCGCGATCGAGAAGAAGTTTAAGGCACCGTCCGCTGCGCCGGTCGATCGCGCGGAGCTGTCGGCCGCTACCGAGGCTGCACGGCAGCAGCTGCAGCTGTACGCCGATGCATTCTCCAACACCGAAAAGCAGCTTGAGGCTGCGCGCAAGGCCGGCACCGTCTCGGATCAAGCGTACTGGGCCGCTCAGCGGCAGAACATCGACAGCTACGAACAGAAGCAAGTCGCGACGCTGGAGCAGGAAAAAGCCTCAGTGTCGACGCATGCGACCACGGCCGCCGAGCGCATTCGCGTCGACCAGCAGGTCGCCGGCATCGAATCGCAGATCCAGAAAGCGCAGGCGGACGCTGCGAGCCGTCGCGCTGTGCTGGCCGACCAGGAGCACCAGGACGACCAGCGGCGCCTGGCGGACGCGCAGAAGGTCCAGGAGGCGTATCTCAATGCCACCGGTCACGCCGGTGATGCGGCCAGCATGCGTGCGCAGCAGCAATGGAAGCCTCTACTGGATAAGGCGAAGCTCAACGGCGACACCGGCACGGTGCAGAAAATCCAGGTCGTGATCGACGACGAGACAGCCAAAGCTCAGCTGGCAGCGCTCAAGCAAGAGATCGACGACATCACCGGCGACGAGCAGCGCCAGCAGCAGGACATCCAGGCGCGCCTGCAGGCCGGCCTGATGACGCAGGTCGACGCGCAGCAGCAGCTCGTGGCGCTGCATCAGCAAACCTATAGCGCGCTCGGGCAGCTGGTACCGAAGGCACAGGCGCTGGGCGAGGCTACCAAGGATCCGGCGATCGTTCGGAGCGTTGCACAGCTGACCAGTCAGTATCAGACGCTGGGTAATGAGGTTGACCAGATCACGGCGCAGGTTCAAAACACGTTCCAAGGCGCGTTTGATAACGTGCTGGACGGGCTCGGCACGAAGATCACGAACGTCAAGCAGCTGTTTCAGACGCTGCTACTCGATCTCGCCCAGGGCATCCAGAAGATTACGTCGGAGAACCTGGCGCAGGCGCTGACGACCAAGCTGGGCGGCGTCACAAGCTGGCTGTCGCAGCTGCTCGGCGGGTCCGGCTCGACGGTCGCCCAGGGCGCGGCATCCGCGTCCGGCGGACTTGGCAGCTCGGCGACGGGCAGCGCCACCACCGCGACCGCAATCGGCGCCGCCGGCTCGACGGCTGCGACCGCGATCGGCACTGCATCAACCGCTATGGCGACCGCTATCGTGGATGCCGGCGCCACGGCGGCCAGCGCGATCGCCGCCGCAGCCGGCGGCAACGCCGGCAGCGTCAGCAGCTTGGGTTCGCTGTTCGACGGCAGCGGCACAGCATCGGGTGACGATGGCGCATTCGGCAGCACGCCGTCGAATGCCAGCAGCTCGTTATGGGGCAGCATCATTTCAGGGATTGCCAGCGTCTTTAGCAGCAGTGGCTATGACACCGGCGGCTATACCGGCGATAGTCCGACGCATGCCGTCGCAGGCGTCGTGCATGGCCGTGAGCATGTGACGCGCGCTGCTGTCGTAGCGCAGCCAGGCGCCCGCTCGTTCCTCGACGATTTCAACGCGCACGGCATGGCCGCGCTGCAGCGTCATGTGCCTGGCTACTACGACGGCGGTTATGTACCGGCGCCGGTCAATGTCTCGGCGATGCCGCGCTTTCAAACGTCCAACGCAAGTCCGGCCGTGAATAGCGCTGGCTCGATTGCGTTGCATGTCATCAACGTCCCGCATCAATCGATGGTCGCGGACTATCTCAACACCAACGAGGGGCACGAACACGTGCTGAATATCATCGACAACAACCCGCGCCGGATCTCGCGCGCGATCGGGAAGTAGCCGCATGCCATTCCTGACGGGCTTCGTCGACAACACCGGCAGCGAGGGCTATGCGCACTGGCAGATGCTGGACACGATCCGCCGCTTTGCCGGCGGCTATGGCACGCACGCCGCGCCCACGTTTGCCGGCACCGGCACAGGCGCGCTGAGCGCCATCGACACGCATCCGGCCAGTGTCTCGGAGACCTGGACGATTGCCTGCACCAACGCAGGCACGCCAGGCGCCGAAATCTGGTCCGTAACCGGAAGCGTCAGCGGCGCCAAAGCGAACGCGACGACAGGCGTCGCATACGACAATGGCCTGGTGGCCTTCCAGGTGGTCGCTGGCGCGACGCCCTTTGCCGTGGGCGATCAGTTTAGTCTCCGCGTCACGCAAGGCGCGCTGAGCGCGATCGGGCGCGCCTGGACGGTCTTGCGCTATGTGAACCCGATCGACATCACGCAGAACCGCGAGCTGATTCTGCAGGGCAGCGGCCTGTCAGGCACCGAGCAGATTTTTATCGGCCTGCGTGCGTACCAGTCGACCACTGCCGATTACTACAATCTGAGCGTGGCCGGGTTTACCGGCTATGTTCCCGCCAACGCCTTCACCGCACAGCCGGGCTATTTCGAAAGCGGCGTGCCGGCCCATAACCTGCGCGTTGACTACTGGCTGGCCGTCAACGGCCAGCGACTCATCCTTGCGATGAAAGTCGGCACGCCGGTCTATGAATCGGCCTATGCCGGAAAATTTCTTCCGTATGGGACGCCAGGCCAATACCCCTATCCGCTGGTCGCGGGCGGCATGCTAGTCGGCGTGCCGGCGACACGTTTCAGCGATCCTACGCATAGCGATTACATCAAAGGCAATCGTCAAAATCTCGGCATGCTATTCGTCGACGGCGCATGGCATAACCCGGAAAGCTGGCCCTGGGATAACGGCGTGCTCGCGGGCGTAGACCCGACCAACATCACCACGCCCCAGCTGCGCGACACCGGGGGCAATTACCCCTTGTTGCCGGCCATTCTCACGGATGGTGCAAACGTCTATGGCGAGCTGGACGGCGTCTATTACATCAGCGGCTTCAACAACGTGGTGGAGTCGACGCTCTCGATCAATGGCACGCCTCACGTCGTGATTCAGGACGTAGGCCGCACCAGCTTCACAGACTATTACGCCATGAGGCTCGACTGATGCCATTCATCACTGGATCCGCCAACAGCCTTAGCGATGTGCTGACGGGCATTCAGAACGCATGCACGGCCAACGGCTGGACACTTAACGGGCAAGTGCTCTCGAAGGGGCCTTGTTATATACAGCTCGCGATCAGCGGGCAGGATCTGCAGATGCTCGGTGGCACTGGCATCGACGGCAGCAACAATCTGACGACACCGGGGCCGCAGCCTGCGCGCCTTGGTGCGACTGCCGTCCCCGCGCCGTTGGTCTTTCCGTTGACTTACAACATCCACATACAGACCGCGCCTGATGAGGTGTACGTCTTTCTCAACTTCAGCGCGAACTGCTGGCAGTGGCTGGCGTTCGGCTGCTCGCCGGCAGTGGGACTGCCTGGCACCGGTAACTGGTATAGCGCGATCAGTTCGACAGGCTCACAGACCAATGGTCTTTATCTAACTGCCATTAACACCGGCGGCTTCAGCAGTGGAGCATGTGTGAGCGGAGCGCTATTCGCACAATATGGAAGCTGGGTCAGCGGCTGGTGCGCGAACTCATATTTTCATCACGGCCTGGATGGCAATCAGTGGTCCAATCCCGAGGGGTTTCAATCCTATACCGTCGGCGATGTCGATGCGTGGGTGAATGCCATCCCCATGATGGGGCGGCTTCCGAATACTTGGAACGGCGAGGCCGTCTTGCTTCCGATCCTGCCCATCGCCAGGCGTCCGAGCAATAAAGTCTCGCTCGTCGGTCAGTTGGGGCATGCGCGCTATATCCGCAACGACAATCTCGCCGATGGCGCGATCATCACGTTGGGCAGCGATCGCTGGAAAACCTATCCATGGGCGCAGAAGAACGCAGCCGTTCGCAACGGTGGTGGCGATATCACGCATTCCGGCACGTTCGGCGTCGCGCTTCGCTACGACGGTCCCTGATATGGCAGTGCTTACTGGTCAATCCGTGATTCACCCGCAAGGAGGCATCGTCACGCTGGCGCTATCACCCGCGCTGCATGGCTTCAGCGTCGACTATTGGCCCACGCACATCACGGCGGCGAGTCAAGCCTCGATCGCGCCTAGAGTCGTTTCCTTGCCCGTCAACGCGAACGGCCAGACGCATGCCGGCTATATCGCGCCGAGCTACCTACAGGACTATTACAACCGCGTGCACCTCTCGCCGACGTTGCTGGCGCTCGGGAACCTGCTCACGTCGCAAACGCGCTCTGTGCAAGTGTGGAATGCCTATCTAGACCGGCCGCTGATTCTGACGGCGGTCGCAGCGCAGAACGCGGACGGTATTACCCTCGTCGGGCCGGCGGCGCTTCCGATCACATTCGCGCCGCTCCAGCAGCTCGGCTGGCAGGTAAACATCAATATCAACGGTTCGTCGATCGTCGATGCCACGCTGACATGGGAATTCGTCGGCGGTGCCGACAACGTCACGCTCACGATTACGGGCAATCGCACGATCGCTTGGACGGCCGCGCCGGACTGGAGCGGCGACGGCGTGCAGGAGGATCTGGAGTGGCTGACGGATGTCATGATTCCATGGAGCGCGGTCGAGCAACGCCGCCAACTTCGCATCGCACCGCGCCGCACGTTTACCTTTGATCTGTATTTGAACGACCAGACGCGCCGCGTAGTCGAGGCCATGCTGTTCAGCTGGTCATCCCGCGTCTGGGCATTGCCAATATGGCCGGACGGCCAGCTTCTGACGTCGTCGATCGTTAGCGGCGTGCAAGCGATTGACGTCAACACGACAGGGCGCGACTTCGTGGCCGGCGGCCTGGCGATCATCCTGGCGGACGCGGTCACGTATGAGCTGCTGGAAATCGACACGATCGCTGCCGGTAGCCTGCAGCTAAAGCAGCCTGTGGTGAATGCCTGGGCGATGGGTAGCGCGCGCGTATACCCGTTGCGGCTCGCGCAGCTTCCGAGCTTCCCCGAGATCACGCGCAGCACGGACACGCTCAGCACCTGTAGTCCAAGCTTTCTCATCGTCGAGCCCTGCGACTGGCCAGCGAATCCGGGGACAGCCGTCTATCGCACTTTGCCCGTCCTGGAATGGCGGCCGAATGAGGTCATGGACCCGAAGGCGACCTATAACCGATTGATCACCACGACGGATCCGGGCACCGGTATGTTTGCGGTCGATGACACCGCCGGCCTTGGCTTGCCGTCGATGTCGCATCGGATGCTGCTGGCCGATTTGAACGATCGCGCGGCCTATCGATCGATGCTGTATTTCTTGGCCGGCCGCTTGTCGGTGATGTGGGTGCCGACCTGGAATCAAGACCTTTTGCTGGATGCTTCAGCGCAGACTGGCGCGCAGACAATCACGGTGGAATGGACCGGCTACACGCGCTTTCTGCTGAATCAGCCGGGCCGGCAGGATATTCGCATCGAGCTGTTCGACGGCACAGTGCGCTATCGGCGCATCACGGCATCGATAGAGATCAGCAGCGCCCAGGAGCAACTGGCGCTCGATACACCGATCGATCTGGCGCTCGATCCCACGAAGATCCGCGCGATCAGCTATATGACGACGTGCCGGCTCGACATCGACAAAGTGCGCATCACGCACGTGCAAGATGCCGATGGCTATGCGTTCTCCGATCTTTCCTGGCGGGCCGACGCACATGCCGTTTAACGACTTCGAAAATTCGCCTTACGCTGGCAAGCCTATCCGTCTTTTCGATTTCTGGCGGCAGACCAAGCACTGGTGTTACACCACGGCCGATCGGCCGATCGCGTGGCAAGGGCAGACGTTCATGCCGGCCGCGATCGATATGGATTCGATCAAGGTCAACAGCGAAATGCAGCAGATGACGCGCACGATCACCGCGCCGCGCGACATTGCGGTAGCAGATCAGTACCGCATTTCGCCGCCGATGGACTCGGTGCAGCTGCGCGTCTGGATGATCCATTACGGCGACACGCAAGCAGTCACCGAATGGGTCGGTCGCGTGATCCAGGCTAAGTGGCAAGGCAGCAAAGTCGCGATTTCGGGCAATCCATTCTTTGCGTCCTACCGTCAAACTGGCTTGCGTCTGCGCTGGTGCCGTCAATGCCCCTATGCACTTTACGGCCCCGGCTGCGGTGTGGATCAACAGGCGCACCGCGTCAATGCCATTCTGAGCGGCGTCAATAAGTTCACGCTGACGGCGGATGCCTTTGCCTCATTGCCCGATGGGCGCTTCGCCGGTGGCTATCTGGAATGGGTCGACAACGACGGCCTGATCGATCGTCGCTCGATCGACGCGCACACTGGCACGACGATCACCGTCGCCGCCGGCAGCCCTGATTTCGTCAATGGCCTGGCGATCAGCGCATACCCCGGCTGCAACCATACCATTGCCGATTGCCAGTATTTCATGAACCTGCCCGACTACGGCGGCGCGCCAAACATCCCCACCCAAAACCCTGTCGATGGGAGCATCGTTTTCTAATGCAGTACGTGATCATGATCATCATCCAGATCGTGATGATGATAATTCAGTGGGCCATGTCGCCGAGGCCGAAGGGCGCGAAGCCCGACAGCAATCTGGACGTGACCCCGGTGCAGTCGGGCGCGCCCATGATCGTCATCTTTGGCGACGTCAACGTCGACCCTGTGACGCTCTGGTATGGCAATCCGATGTCGAAGCCGATCATGTCAGGCGGCAAGAAATGAGCGCGCTTATCACTATGCGCCATGCGCGTGCGGCGAGCCTGAGCGGCCGACCGGTGATCTGCGCACCTGGTGTGCGCGCGTGGTGCGATCGGCACGGCATCGACTTGCGCACCTTTTGCTCGCATGGGTTGCCTATCGAGCAATTCGAAGCGCTCGACGATGCCTTCGCGCAGCGCATGGTGGCGATCGCTCGCGCCGAAGCGGAGGGCGCCAGCCATGGGTAAGAGCAAGAAAGCCACTGTCGGCTATCGCTATTACCTGGACTGGTTCTTTGGTGTTGCGCACGCGATTGACGAACTGGTGACGGTTTACGTCGACAAGAAGGTCGCTTGGCAAGGCAGCCAGACATCGAGCGGACAGATCTCGATCAATGCACCTAGCCTGCTTGGCGGTGATAAATACGAGGGTGGTGTTGTTGGCGCGCTCGACGTTTGCTTCGGCGAGGCGACTCAAGTCGCTAACGACTATCTCGTGTCCAAGATTCCCGGCACGCCACAGCCGGCATATCGCAATCGCGCGACGCTCGTTTGGCGTGGCGGTCAGACCGGCGCGAATTCGCGCTCACCGCGCCAGTGGTCCGTTCGCGTCCGGCGCGCGCTCAATGGCTGGTATGGCCCCGTGTGGTATCCGTCGGCAGTCGTGATTCCGATGGATGGCGGCATCAAAGCGATGAACCCGGCACACATCGTCTACGAAGCGATCACCAATCCGTTTTGGGGTGCCGGCAATGATCCGTCGTTGCTGGACTTGGATAGCTTCAAAGCTTCGGCTGACCAGCTTGTCACTGAAGGTTTTGGTCTATGCGTGCAGTACGACCAGCAGACATCCGTCGAGGATTTCATACAGAAAATCTGCGATCACGTCGGAGCGGTATGCCTGCCCAATCGCACGACGGGGCTGACTGAGTTCAATCTGATCCGGGATAACTACGACGTATCGCAGCTGCCTGTGCTCGGGCCTGACGACGTGCTGGAGTTCATATCGTACGAAGTAAGCACGTCGACTGACGCCGTCAACGAGCTGACCGTAGTTTGGCATGACCCGATCAGCGATGACGATGACGTCGTGACACTACAGGCACTCGGCGCCGTGCAGGGTCAAGGCGGTGTAACGTCGGATTCAACTAACTATGCGTGGCTACCAACCGCAGCCCTTGCCGCGCGCGTCTGTCAGCGTGATCTGCGCATGCGCACTGTTCCGCTCGGACGTCTGCAGGCGAAGTTCACCAGGCGCGCGTCTAGCCTGATTGGTGGCGGCCTGTTCTTGTTCAATTGGCCTGATCTCGGACTGCAGAACGAAGTGATGCGTATCGGCGATATGGATTACGGCACTTTGCAGGATGGAAGCATCACGATCGCCTCAATCACGGACGTCTATTCGCTGCCGGATCAGGTCTATCTGGCCGAGCAGCCTAGCGGCTGGGCGCCGCCTGATCCGACGCCATTACCAAGCCCGGCCCATTTCGCGATGGAGGCGCCATACCGCGACCTTGTGCAGATCAAAGACACTGCCTCGGCGCAGGCGTTGCCTGCCGTCGCCGGCTATATCGGCGATATCGCCGCACTGCCTACGACCATGTCGACGAACTTCGACTTATGGACGCGCCTTTCTGGCGGCGCATTCTCGAAAGTTGGCGAGGGCAATTGGTGCCCGAATGCCATCACGGTGTCGCAGGTCTCTGAATCGCAGAAGGCGTTCGCTTTGACGGGCGGCATTAGCCTCGACCTGGTGGACATTGGCAGCGCGGCGATCATCGACGACGAGATCGTGCGTGTAGATGCGCTGGATCCGATTTCAGGCGTTGCGACATTCGGGCGTGGCTGCTGCGATACGCTGCCAGCGGAGCACGCTGCCGGCGCTATGGTGTGGTTCTACGACCAGTTTTTCGCGGGCGATCCGAGTCAATACACGCTCGGCGAAACCGTCGAAGCACGCGCACTTACTGTGACATCACAAGCGACGCTCGATATCAGCCTTGCGCCAACAGATACAGTCACGATCGCTGGCCGCGCGGCGCTTCCATATCCACCCGGCAACGTGCAGATCAATGGCGCATCGCCCTGGGGGCAGCCGGCCATCACGGGTCAGATTCAGCTGAGCTGGTCCCATCGTGATCGCCTGCTGCAGGATGATCAGCTGATCGACACGACTCAGTCGAGCATCGGTCCTGAGCCGAACACGGTCTATAACTTCCGCATCTACGACAGCGGTCATAATCTCGTCGCGACGCAAGCCGGCTTGAGCGGTACGTCAGCTACCTACACCCCGGCGACGGACGGTCTGTATTACCTGCAGCTCGAATCGGAGCGCGACGGCCTTGTCAGCCTGCAGAAATATCAGCTCAGCGTCACGTTTTCGGCGTGAGGTTCATGGGTTGACGGGAGGCACTTGTATGTCTCGCTTCGTCGTGGTGTACTTCATGCCGCTGCTGAATAAGCAGCTCTTTTCTGCCGTATAGGCAGCTCAAAGATGGTGTTTAAGCACAAACAGCATTTACTGCCGCCTAGGCAGATCTTCAAACCCCTCACACTGCCGCAGAGGCAGACCAGTCAGGAGAATTGCCATGTCTAAGTTCGTTCGTTTTTTCGGCGGCTGCTTTCTCGCCGGCAAAGCCGTTGCTGTCTATAAGATCGCCTCGGGCTATTTGCTTCGTGCAGAGACCAGTGGCGGCAATCGTGTCCGCTATTTCACCGGTGAGGACTGGTTCATTGTCGGCGATATGCACATGACCGATGAGGAATTCCGGGCTTTTTCAGAAGCGAATGAGAGCAAGCAGGACGTAAACAGCACGGTGCGCGCCCTGCGGCTGCTCGGCTATCCGCTCAATCTGGACTGAATGTGTACGAGGTAACGCTAAATGGCCGTGTCATAGCCCAAGGCGCCTGGGCGCCCCTGGCCCAGGCGGCATGGAATAGGGCCAGCCGTGATCGCGACAGCATCCTAAATGGTGGCGTCGCTGAACTATGGCGCGATGGCGCACTGGTAGCTCGCGTCCAGCCTTCCGCCCATGGTCACCCATGGCCCGATCATGCAGTGCCTGCCTGCGACATGCGCGACATCCTTAAGGCTGTCCTGATTCTGCTGCGGGATGATGGCTGGGACGCCCGCGAGATAGCCCAGGCCATGTCAGATGCCGGTTTGTCGACTACTCGGGCGCGGATCGACGCACTGCGAGGGTCTACTCAGGGGAAGCGCACGGAGGTGATACCGGCTGAGCTGGTCGTATTGCTTTACGCGGTGCTCTCGAAGTACAAGACCAGGTCGCCGCCAGTGGCTCAGTGACCACCATTGAAGGGGGCTTTAGCCCCCTTTTTATTGCCCGAAACGGCCTGTCATGCTATTTCGCAAACCAAGTGTCCCAATTTCGCAAACCAAGTGTCCGCTTACACGAAATCCAGCTGGCCCACCCCGAGGCCCCGTTCGGTGCTTTCTACGAGGATCTGCTGGCCGAGGAGGCCTGCCTTGACTGAGTGCGTGCCCGAGTCCGAGGCGTTCGAGTACGACCTGCTCAACTTCCTCGACGACGTGCGCGCCCTGGCCAGCGGCGATGCCGAAGGCGGGCCGTTCAGCTATTTCCTAGCCCACGAATATCTGTGGGAACTGCAGCGCCTCGCACCGCGCCTGCTCGAGTCGCCGGCCAGCTACCTGACCCGCTTCGAACAGGCCGCGATCGGACGCTTCGTCGGCCTGCTGCCGGCCACCGGCGCCGCCGTCAGCGAGGCCCAGCGTCGCCACCCGGGCGCTCCCGAGGTCGCCGTGCTGCCGGCCTGGCCGGACTGGCGCCACCTGCCGGCCCTGCCCGCCTGGCGCGAGCTCGCCGCCGCGGCGACCCTGCTGCTGCAGCGCGTGCGCGCCTCGGCCCGGCGCAACGACCACCATTTCGCCCCCGCGCTCGGGGCGGAGCCGTCACACCCCGCCTAAGTCATTGTTCTGGCTACATACTTGCCGGGTCGCAAGTCGGACCTCAAACCACGCTATAATTAGCGGTTTCCGCCCCTGTTGATCCCGCAGGACGGCCTGCGTAGCCGGTTCCGCCGCCTCCGCAGTGGATCCATCAGCGCAGCGGAAAGACCCGCCGCGCACCGGCGAATCCTTAAATCAAACTACCGCTTCGACACATTCGGAACCCAGGTCATGGCCAGACAGAAAGCTCTCAACCTCTATCGCAATATCGGCATCATCGCGCACATCGATGCCGGCAAGACCACGACCACCGAGCGTGTGCTCTATTACACCGGCAAGAAGCACCAGATCGTCGACGTGCACGACACCAAGGACGGCAAGGGCTCGACCACCACCGACTATCTGGAGCAGGAGCGCAAGCGCGGCATCACCATCCAGTCGGCGGCCGTGTCCACCGAGTGGAAGGGTCACCAGATCAACGTGATCGACACCCCCGGGCACGTCGACTTCACCATCGAGGTGAACCGTTCGCTGCGCGTGCTGGACGGCGCCGTGGTGGTGTTCGACGGCGTGGCCGGCGTGGAGCCGCAGACCGAGACCAACTGGCGCTTGGCCGACCAGTACAACGTGCCGCGCGTGTGCTACGTCAACAAGATGGACCGCATCGGCGCCAACTTTAAGCACTGCGTGGAAGGCATCAAGAACCGCCTCGGCGCCCCGGCCCTGCTCTGCCAGGTTCCGCTGGGCAGCAGCGACGAGTTCTGCGGCATGGCCGACCTAGTCGCCAACGTGGCCTATATCTGGCAGTCCGACGACAAGGACAGCAAGTGGGAAACCGTCTCCTTCGAGGAGGCGAAGAACCGCCTGAAGTTCGGCTCCACCGTCGACAACGACTGGGTGGCCCAGCTGCCGAAGCTGCGCGAGGAAATGCTGGAAACCGCGCTGGCGATGGACGACGCGGCGTTCGAGCACCTGATCGAAACCGGCGAGCATGATCCGAAGGTGCTGAAGGAATGCATCCGCAACGGCTGCGTCAGCGGCAAGCTGGTGCCGATCTTCTGCGGCTCGTCGTACAAGAACAAGGGTGTGCAGCAGTTGCTGGACGCCGTGGTCGACTACATGCCGTATCCGGGCGAGAACGGCGGCATCTCGATGGTCGACGAGGACGGCAACGTGATCGGCGAGCAGGCGGTGACCGACGACGCTCCGGCGCGCGCGCTGGCCTTCAAGGTGATCAACGACCCGTTCGGCACGCTGACCTTCACCCGCGTCTACTCCGGCGTGATCAAGAAGGGCGACACCCTGATGAACGTCACCCGCGGCAAGAAGGAGCGCGTGGGCCGTATCGTGGAAGTGCAGGCGAACGCCACCAAGGAAATCGACGAAGTGCGCGCCGGCGACATCTGCGCCTTCGTGTCGATGAAGGACACCGAGACGGGCGATTCGCTGTCCGATCCGGCGCATCCGGCGCTGCTGGAGCGCATGCGCTTCCCCGACCCGGTGATCAGCGTGTCGGTGGAGCCGAAGACCCGCAGCGACATCGACAAGATGTCCACCGCGCTCTACAAGATGGTCAAGGCCGATCCGTCGCTGCGCATGGAAGTCGATCAGGAAACCGGACAGACCGTGCTCAAGGGCATGGGCGAGCTCCACCTGGAAATCACCATCGACCGCATGCGCACCGAGCTGGGTGTGGACGCCAACATGGGCAAGCCCAAGGTCAGCTTCCGCGAGGCGTTCGGCCAGGCCGTCGAGCACACCTACACGCACAAGAAGCAGACCGGCGGTACGGGTCAGTTCGCCGAAGTGAAGATCATCTTCGAGCCGGGTGAGCCCGGGACCGGCGTGGTGTTCTCCGACGAGGTCGTCGGCGGTCGCGTGCCGCGCGAGTACATCCCGGCGGTCGAGCAGGCCATCGTGAAGGAGTCGCGTCAGGGCCAGGTCGCCGGCTACCAGGTGCTGGATTTCAAGGCACGCCTGATCGACGGCAAGTTCCATGACGTCGACTCCTCGGCGCTGGCCTTCGAAATCGCCACCCGCGCCTGCTTCCGCGAAGCCCAGCGCATGTCCAAGCCAAAGCTGCTCGAGCCGGTGATGAAGCTGGAAGTGGTGACCGAAGCCGACTATCTCGGCGACGTGATCGGCGACATGAACCGTCGCCGCGGCTCGATCACCGAGCAGGGCCAGAAGGGCACCAACGCCTTCGTGCAGGGCTTCGTGCCGCTGGCCGAGATGTTCGGCTACATCAACTTCCTGCGCTCGGCCACCAGCGGCCGCGGCAACTTCACGATGATCTTCGATCATTACGAAGAAGTGCCGCAGAACATGGTCGAAAAGCTGATGGAGAAGGAGGCGAAGTAAGCCTCCTGCCGGACCAGAGCGTCACCAGAAAAGCCCGGGAGCGATCCCGGGCTTTTTTTATCGGCCTCGCCGGGCAGTGCAGAGAAGCAGGTCCGCGCAGTGCTTGCGTTCGACGTGGCCACCGCGGGCATCGCCGGCCTGTGCTCACTGCATCAAGGCGACTCGCGAAATTCCATCCACATGCCGCCAGCCTCCTGCGGCGGCAGAAACATGCTGCGCCGCCGTCCCGTGCCGATGATCGGCGGGATCGGCAGGCCGCTGCTGGCCAGCACGGCGCGCAGCGGTGCAAGGTCGTGCACGCGCAGGCTCACGCCCATGATGTGCCGCCCTGGCTGCAGCGGCGGCGCATGCAGCAACAGCACCGCACCGGAAGCCAACTGTGCGGCCTCGGCCACGGCGGCGCAGGGCGCGCCCAGCGACATCTGACGAAAGCGGGCGCCGAGCCGGCCCAGCAGGCGATGCTCGGCCGACAAGTCCTCGCCGACCAGCCACACGGCGATCAAGCCATCGGCGCCGTTCGGATGCCGGAAGTATTCCGGGCGATCGGTCGGCGACCCGTTCAAGCCCGCGAAGAACAGGTACGACAGGCGATCGCCGTCGGGCAGCGCGACCAGGCCGCCCTTGTCGATATGGGCCTGCCCGATGTGGCCCAGCAGGCCGTCGAGCCGCTGCAGGTCGGGCGCGTAGAGCGCCACAAAGGCCGGTCCGTCGCCGTGGTGCAGAAAATCCACGTAGCCGGCGCTCAGGGCATCCACCGGCTGGCGAGCCGTGATCAGCTCGATCTCGGTGCCGTCGGCGAACTTGGCGTGGCGATTCGCGATGCCGTCAGCATGCGGCCGGCCCGGCTTCAGCACGAAACCCAGCCTGACGTAGAGCGACGACGCCGCATCCAGGTCGGTCACGGCCACCGGCACATGGCTGAGCCCGCGCACGGCGGGATCGTCCGGCGCATCAGCGGCCATGCCGCTGCGACTGACGGCGAGGCACAGCAGCAAAGCCAGCGCGCACGTGCATTGGAATGAGGGCATGCGGTTTCCGGCATCGACAGGGCTCGCCGCACTCTATGCCGCGCTTGTCGGCTGAGTCCTGGCGGATACGGGACACGACAGAGCGCAGACCCTGGCGCCGTTCCATGCAGTGCACGCACCTGGCCCAGGCTCGCCGTCGATCCCGAGGCTGAATCGATGCGCAGCGCACGGACGGATGCGCTAGGATGCAGGCACTTTTCCCGGGGTGCATGCATGCCATTCCAGTCACCCCGCGCGGCGGCCGAGTCCGCACACAGCGAGCCTTCCGATGCCGGCGCCGATCGCCTGAAATTCAACGGCGACAACCGCTTCCAGCGCGAGCTGCGAAAGCGGGTCGAAGACTATTTCAAGCAGAGCGGGCTCAAACAGCGCGGCGGCGCGCGCCTGTACCTGAAGAGCGCCCTGATCCTGGGCACGTTCGTGGCCACCTACGTCGCGCTGGTGTGCTTCGCCCGGACCTGGTGGGAAGCCCTGCCGCTGAGCGTGCTGCTCGGCGTGGCGACCGCGCAGATCGGCTTCAACATCCAGCACGACGCAGGCCACCAGGCCTACTCGGAGCGCCGCTGGATCAACCGCTGGATGGCCAGGACGCTGGATCTGGTCGGCGGCAGTTCGTATATCTGGCACTGGAAGCACGCGCACTTCCACCACACCTACGCCAACATCGACGGCCACGACAGCGACATCAACCTCGGTGCGCTGGCGCGCTTCTCGCCGCAGCAGAAACGCTATCCGCACCATCGCCTGCAGCACCTTTATCTGTGGCTGCTGTACGGCTTCACCGCGATCAGCTGGCACCTGCACGACGATTTCCGCGACATCGCCACCGGCACCATCGGCAAGCGCCGCTTCCCGCGTCCGCGCGGCAAAGAACTGGCCGTCTTCGTCGCCGGCAAGGCGATCTTCTTCACTCTCGCCTTCGGCCTGCCGCTCTTGCTGCATCCGCTCGGCGCCGTGCTGGCCTGCTACGCCGTGGCCGCGGTGGTGGCAGGCGTGCTGCTGGCCCTGGTGTTCCAGCTAGCCCACGTGGTGGAACCGGCCGCCTTTCCGTCGCCCTCGCCGGATGCGCCCGACCGCATCGAACGACCGTGGGCGGTGCACCAGCTCGAGACGACGGTCGACTTTGCCCGCCACAGCCGCATCATCACCTGGCTGACCGGCGGGCTGAACTTCCAGGTCGAGCACCATCTGTTCCCGCGCATCGCCCATGTGCACTACCCGGCGCTGGCGCCGATCGTCGAGGCGGCCTGCCGCGAGCACGGCCTGCCCTATCACGCGCATCGTTCATTCGGTGCAGGCCTCGCCTCGCACTACCGCTGGCTGCGGCGGATGGGCAAGACCGGCGCCGTGGTGGTGCCGCCGCTGCTGGAACCGCTGCCGCAAAGCTAGGCGCCAGGCGGGTTTCGGGCCGGCAAATCCGATCGCCCGGCCGGTTCACGCTATGATTAGCGGTTCGCGCTCCTGCCGACCCGTGCCCGCATGTCCACCCATCTGCAAGAAACCCAACGCCGCCGCACCTTCGCCATCGTCAGCCATCCCGACGCCGGCAAGACCACGCTGACCGAAAAGCTGCTGCTGTTCGGCGGCGCGATCCAGATGGCCGGCAGCGTGAAGGGCCGCAAGGCGGCGCGCCACGCCACCTCGGACTGGATGGCGCTGGAAAAGGAGCGCGGCATCTCGGTGACTTCGTCGGTGATGCAGTTTCCCTACGAGGGCAAGATCGTCAATCTGCTGGACACCCCCGGCCACGCCGACTTCTCCGAGGACACCTACCGCGTGCTCACCGCGGTGGATTCGGCGCTGATGGTGATCGACTGCGCCAAGGGCGTGGAGGAACGCACGATCAAGCTGATGGAGGTGTGTCGCCTGCGCGACACCCCGATCATGACCTTCATCAACAAGCTCGACCGCGAAGGCCGTTCGCCGATCGAGCTGCTCGACGAGGTGGAGTCGGTGCTGGGCATCGCCTGCGCGCCGCTGACCTGGCCGATCGGCATGGGCAAGCGCCTGAAGGGCGTGTACCACCTGCTGCTCGACGAAGTGCACGTGTTCGAGCCCGGCAAGAACTTCACCCGGCAGGACTCGACCATCTTCAAGGGCCTCGCCGCACCGGGCCTGGAAGAGGCGCTCGGCGCCGAGGCGCTGAACGAACTGCGCGACGAGCTGGAACTGGTGCAGGGCGCCTCGCATCCGTTCGACCTGGAGGCCTACCTGGCCGGCAAGCTGACCCCGGTGTTCTTCGGCTCGGCGGTGAACAACTTCGGCGTGCAGCTGCTGCTGGACTTCTTCGTCGAGCACGCGCCCTCGCCCAAGCCGCGCACCACCCTCAATCGCGAGGTGCTGCCGGACGAGGAAAAGCTCAGCGGCTTCGTGTTCAAGATCCAGGCCAACATGGACCCGGCGCACCGCGACCGCGTGGCCTTCATGCGCATCTGCTCGGGCACTTACACGGCCGGCATGAAGATGCTGCAGGCGCGCACCGGCAAGGAAGTGCGCATCGCCAACGCGCTCACCTTCATGGCCTCGGACCGCGAGATCGTGGAAAGCGCCTACCCCGGCGACGTGATCGGCCTGCACAACCACGGCACCATCAGCATCGGCGACACCTTCACCGAAGGCGAGGCGATCAGCTTCACCGGCATCCCCAACTTCGCGCCGGAGCTGTTCCGCCGCGCCCGCCTGCGCGATCCGCTGAAGATGAAAGCGCTGCAGAAGGGCTTGGCCCAGCTTTCCGAGGAAGGCGCCACCCAGTTCTTTCGTCCGCTGATGAGCAACGACCTGGTGCTGGGCGCGGTCGGCGTGCTGCAGTTCGACGTGGTGGCCTATCGGCTGAAGGACGAGTACGGCGTCGACGCCAGCTTCGAGCCGGTCGGCGTGGCCACCGCGCGCTGGGTGCATTGCGACGACGCCAAGAAGCTGGAGGAGTTCCGCGAGAAGAACGCGATGAACCTCAGCATCGACGCCGCCGGCGAGCTGGTCTACCTGGCGCCGTCGCGAGTGAATCTGCAGCTGACCCAGGAACGCTGGCCGCAGGTGCGCTTCAGCGCCACCCGCGAGCACGCCGCCGCCGTCGAACTGTAGGCGCCGGGCATCCGGACCAGGCCGCGCGCCGAGACACTGGGGGCGGCCGCGCGGCCTTGCTAACCTGCCGGCATGGAAACACGCCCTCCGCCCTACCCGCTGGCCTTTAACGGGCCGCCCGGCATCACCGGCTGGCCGCGCTGGCTGCTGTTTTCGCCGGGCGCGCGCCTGGCCTACTTCGCCTTCCTGCTCTACACGCTGGGCGGTACGATCACTCACCTGGTGGTGGTGCTCGGCTGGGCCGACAAGGCCGCCGACCCTCTGCTGCGCGCGCTGGGCATGCTTTCGCTGCAGGTGCTGCCGCCCTTGCTCGGCTATCTGCTGGTGGTGCGCCTGCTGGAGCAGCGCAGGCCGCAGGAGCTGCGTCCGCGTGCCGGCCTGCTGCTCGCCGGACTCGGCGCTGGCGCCGCGCTGATGAGCCTGGTGGTAGGCATCCTGTGGCTGTTCGGCAGCTATCGCGTGCTCGGCACGCAGGACCCGCCGAACTGGCTGGCCGACGTGCTGGTGGTCGGCGTGGGCGCCGGCATCGGTGAGGAGATCGTGTGCCGCGCCGCACTGTTCCGCATCGTCGAGGAAGGCCTGGGCACCTGGTGGGCCCTGCTGATCTCGGCCGCCTTCTTCGGCGCTGCGCACATCTTCAATCCCGCCGCGACCTGGTGGAGCTCGGCGGCGATCGCGATCGAGGCCGGCCTGCTGTTCGCCCTGCTGTATCACGCCACCCGATCGCTCTGGGCCTGCACCGGCATGCATGCGGCCTGGAACGTGATGCAGGGCACGTTCTACGGCATTCCGGTTTCCGGCACGGACGCGCACGGCTGGCTGGTGTCCGTGCGGCGCGGCCCTGACTGGCTGAGCGGCGGCGCCTTCGGCGCGGAAGCCTCGGTGGTAGCCCTGCTGGTTTGCTGCGGCGCCTCGGTGGCGCTGCTGCTGATCGCCCGGCGGCGCTATGCGTTCGTGCCGCCGAGCTGGCGGCGCCGGGTGCCGGCGGCGGCGGCCTCGCCCCCGCTATCGCCGCTCGCCGGCTAGCGATACGCTCCGCGAGCCGCCATCCTTCCAGCCGACGACGCCCGCATGGCCCATTCGAACAAGAAATACTCCTGGCTCGCCAACCAGCCCGTGCAAAGCAAGGTGCTGCTGGCCGTCGGCAGCCTGATCGCGCTGTTCACCATCTCCGGCCTGGCCACCCTGGTGGCGCTGCAGCGGCAGGCCGATACCCGGCACTGGACGACGCATACCTACCAGGTGCTGCTCAAGCTGGACCAGGTGACGCGCACTCTGCAGGAAAGCCAGGGCAATGCGCGCGGCTACCTGCTCAACCAAGAGCCCGGCGAGCTGGAAGACTTCGAGCGCAACAATCGCGAACTGGGCGACGAACTCGCCCAGCTGCGCGCGCTGACCATCGACAATCCGCTGCAGCAGACGCGCATCGACAAGCTGCAGGCGATGGCTGCGCAATGGCAGTCGGAGGCACGTCGCAACGGCATCGATCCGGTCAGCGAGATCAAGCCCGATGCGCCGGACGCGGCGCAGAAGCTGCTCGGCGTCCAGCACAACTATCTGCAGCGCCACACGGTGCTGATCGCCGACCTGATCGGCCTGATCGGACAGATGTCGGAGACCGAGCGTTCGCTGCTGGAAGAGCGCACCGCCGCGCTGGACCACGACGTAACCGTGGTCGCGACCACCACCATCATCTCGCTGCTGCTCGCCCTGCTGCTCGGCGGCCTGGTGATCCTGGCCAGCCTGCGCCTGATCACCCGGCCGATCCGCCGCATGACCGACCTGATGACCCGGCTGGCCGAACACGACCATTCGGTGGAAATCCATCAACTGCAGCGGCGCGACGAGATCGGCGAAATCGCCCGCGCACTGCAGGTGTTCAAGCAGATGGCGATCGACACCAGCGCGCAGACCTGGGTGAAGACCCACGTCTCGGAAATCGCTGGCGCGCTGCAGACGGTCAGCACCCGCCGCGAATTCGCCGAACGCCTGACCAGCGAGCTGGTGCCGTTGCTGCAGAGCGGAGTCGGCGTGTTCTACGAGTACGACGAAGCACAGCAGCGGCTCGAACTGACCGGCAGCTACGGCTACCAGGAACGCCGCCACCTCAGCACCAGCTACGCCCCGGGCGAGGGCCTGGTCGGCCAGTGCGCGCTGGAGCGCAAGCCGATCAGCCTGCAGGACGTGCCGGACGACTACGTGCGCATCCACTCCGGCACCGGCGAAGCCTCGCCGCGCAGCATCTCGGTGCTGCCGCTGCTGCTGCGCGACAAGCTGCTCGGTGTGCTCGAACTGGCCAGCTTCCAGCACCTGGGCGATTCGCAACAGCGCCTGCTGGCCGAGCTGCTGCCGATCGTCGCGCTGTCGCTGGAGAACCTCGGCCGCGCCATCCGCACGCAGGACCTGCTGCGCCGGACCAGCGAGCAGGCCGACGAGCTGCGCGCTTCCGAAGACGTGCTGCGCCGCCAGCAGCAGGACCTGCAGGCCACCAACGAAGAACTGAACGCCAAGACGCAGGAACTGCAGGAGCAGTCGCAGCGCCTGCTCGCCTCGGAAGAGGAACTGCGCGTGCAGACCGAGGAACTGCAGGCCTCCAACGAAGAGTTGCGACAGAAGACCGACACCCTCAATCAGCAGAAGCACGTGCTGGAATCGCTGCAGCGGGAAACCCAGGACAAGGCCGAGGAACTGGCGCGGGCCAGCCAGTACAAGTCGGAATTCCTGGCCAATATGTCGCACGAGCTGCGCACGCCGCTGAACAGCCTGCTGATCCTGTCGCGCAGCCTGGCCGACAACCGCGATGGCAACCTCAACGACGAGGAGATCGAGTCGGCGCGCATCATCCACGATTCCGGCAGCAACCTGCTGCGCCTCATCAACGACATCCTCGACCTGTCCAAGGTCGAGTCGGGCAAGATGGAGCTGTCGCTCAGCGACTATCCGCTGCGCACCCTGCAGCGCACCCTGACGCGCACCTTCGGCCACGTCGCCCAGGAAAAGAAGCTGGCCTTCGAGGTGCACATCGACGACGGCCTGCCGGAGACCCTGCGTACCGACGCCACCAAGCTGGACCAGGTGGCCAACAACCTGATCGGCAATGCCTTCAAGTTCACCAGCCACGGCTCGGTGAAGGTGCGCATCGGCCGGCCGCCGGCCAGCATCGCCCTGCCCGAGCGACTGCTCGGCAAGCCGGCGATCGCGATCGCGGTGAGCGATACCGGCATCGGCATTCCGCCGTCGAAATTCCAGAAGATTTTCCATGCCTTCGAGCAGGTCGACGCCAGCACCAGCCGCCAGTACGGCGGCACCGGCCTGGGCCTGACCATCTCGCGCAGCATGGCCGAGCTGCTGGGCGGCGACATCGTGCTGGACAGCCGCGAGGGCGAAGGCAGCACCTTCACCATCCTGCTGCCCGAGCAGCCGCCGCAGGGCCAGGCGGCAGATGCCGAAAGCAAGAGCGTCAGCGCCGAGCCGGCCCCGATACCGCGAGCGCCGGCGATCAGCAGCGCCTTGCTGCCGGAAAGCATCGAGGACGACCGCGAGCACATCGCGCCGGGCGACACGGCGATCCTGATTGTGGAAGACGACCCGGTGTTCGCGCGCATTCTCGCCGACATGGTGCATCGCAAGGGCTATCGCGCGCTGGCCGCGGCGGACGGCGAAGCCGGCCTGCAGTTGGCGCAGCGCTTCACCCCCACCGGCATCCTGCTCGACGTGATGCTGCCGGGCATGGACGGCTGGACGGTGATCGAGCGGCTCAAGGCCGACAACGCCACCCGCCACATCCCGGTGCACTTCATCTCCGCCACCGACGAGGCCAGCCGCGGCCGCGAGCTGGGCGCGGTGGGCTTCCTCACCAAGCCGGTCAGCCGCGAGGCGATCGGCGGCGCCTTCGAGCGCCTGCTGCACTTCGCCGAAGGACGCACCCGCCACCTGCTGATCGTCGACGACGATGCTGACTCGCGCGCTGCGGTGCGCAAGCTGCTGCGCGACGACGGCGTGCTGATCGACGAGGCCGGTTCGGCCGAGGAAGCGCAGGCGAAAATCGCCGAGACGCAGTACGACTGCGTGGTGCTCGATCTGGGGCTGCCCGGGATGTCCGGGGTGGAGCTGCTCGAAAAGCTGTCCTCGGCCGGCGACATTCCGCCGGTGGTGATCTATTCCGGGCGCGACCTGGACCGCGAGGAAAGCCTGAGGCTGCGCCAGTACACCGACAGCATCGTGGTCAAGGGCGCGCGCTCGCCGGAACGCCTGCTGGACGAGGTGAGCCTGTTCCTGCACAGCATTCGCGGCGGCCTGCGCCATGCGGCGCAACCCGGGCCGGCCGTCGGACGAGCGGTCGCAGACGGACTCGACGGGCGCCAGGTGCTGCTGGTCGACGACGACATGCGCAATCTGTTCGCGCTGTCCAAGGTGCTGCGCGACTGGGGCGTCAACGTGACCATGGCGCAGGACGGCCAGAAGGCGCTGAAGACCCTGGCCGACCATCGCGGCATCGAGCTGGTGCTGATGGACATCATGATGCCGGTGATGGACGGCTACGAAACGATCCGCGCCATCCGCGCGCAGGCGCAGTTCGGCAAGCTGCCGATCATCGCGCTGACCGCCAAGGCCATGCGCGGCGATCGCGAGAAATGCCTGGAAGCCGGCGCCAACGACTATCTCTCCAAGCCGATCGACATCGACAAGCTGTCCTCGATGATGCGCGTCTGGCTGCATCGCTGAAGCTACGGGAGGAACGCTCCGCTTGGATTCCACCGATACCGAACTGGAAGACATCGAGGTCGAGCTGCTGGTGCGCGCCCTGCAGCGGAGGCATGGCTATGACTTCGGCCAGTACTCGCCGGCTTCGCTGAAGCGGCGCATCCAGCAGCTTGCGCATACCCAGGGCGACGGCACCATCAGCCGCCTGATCGAGCGGGTGCTGCACGAGCCGGGCTTCCTGCAGGTGGTGCTGGAAGGCCTGTCGGTGCCGGTGTCGGAAATGTTCCGCGATCCGCCGGTGTTTCGCGCGCTGCGCGAACAGGTGCTGCCGGTGCTGGCTTCCTATCCGCAGATCAACATCTGGCAGGCCGGCTGCGCGCACGGGCAGGAGGTGTATTCGCTGGCGATCCTGCTGGAAGAAGAAGGCCTCTACGAACGCACTCAGATCTACGCCACCGACTTCAACGAGAGCGCGCTGCGCCAGGCGCAGGAAGGCATCTATCCGGCGAAGGAGGCGCAGCTGTGGTCGCGCAACTACCTGGAGGCAGGCGGGCGCCATACCCTGGCGGACTACTACAGCGCGCGCTACGAATTGATCAAGCTGGACCAGCGGCTGCGCCGCAACGTGATCTTCGCCAATCACAACCTGGTGGCCGACGAAGTATTTTGCGAGGCCCAGCTGGTGGTCTGCCGCAACGTGCTGATCTATTTCTCCGACGCGCTGCAGGATCGCACCCTTGCGCTGTTTCGCCACAGCCTGGTGCGCGGCGGCTTCCTTTGCCTGGGTACGCGCGAGAGCCTGGATTTTGCGCCGTCGGCGAAGGATTTCACGCCGGTGGACGCCGGCCTGCGCATCTACCGGCTGGGCGGGCGGTCCGCCGTGAGAGGCTGAACGCATGCCGGCGCCGCAGGCCGTGGTGCTGGGTTGCTCGGCCGGCGGCCTTGCCGCGCTGGAGACGGTGCTGGCGCAACTCGATCCGGCCCTGCCGCAGGCCCTGATCGTGTGCTGCCATACGGGTTCCAGCGACGTAGGCTTGTTCTGCGAGCTGCTCGCCTTACACTCCGCGCTGCCGGTGGCGGAGGCCGCCGAACGTCATCCCGCCCGAGGCGGGGTCGTACATGTCGCGCCCAGCGGCTATCATTTGCTGCTGGAAACCGACCATCGGTTTTCGCTCTCGATCGATCCGAAGGTGTGTTACTCCCGGCCGGCCATCGACGTGTTGTTCGCTTCGGCGGCTGCCGCCTACCGCGAACGCCTGGTCGGCGTACTGATGACCGGCGCCAATCATGACGGCGCCAGCGGCCTGGCCGAAATCCGACGGCGCGGCGGCATCGCCGTCGTGCAAGACCCACAGGATGCGGAGGCGCCCAGCATGCCGCAGGCGGCGCTCGACCTGGCCGGCGCGGATCACTGCCTGCCGCTCCAACAGATAGGCCCCCTGCTCAATCGACTGTGCCTGCCCTGATGCCTACCCAACCCAAAATCCTGGTGGTCGACGACACCCCGGCAAACCTGGTCGCCATGCGCCGGCTGTTGGCGGACAGCGACGCGCGGATCTTCGAGGCGGGCAGCGGCAACGATGCGCTGGCGCTGTGCCTGGACCACCAGTTCGCGCTGATCCTGCTCGACGTGAACATGCCCGACATGGACGGCTTCGAGGTGGCTTCCCTGCTGGGCGAATCCGGCCAGCTGCGCGAAACCCCGGTGATCTTCGTCACCGCCGCCTATGCCGACGATCTCAATCGCCTGCGCGGCTACCGTTTCGGCGCGGTGGACTACATCGCCAAACCGATCAACGACGTGATCCTGCGCTCCAAGGTGCGCGTATTCCTGGATCTGTACGCGATCCGCGCCCAGCTGCAGCGCGCGCTGCAGGATCTGTCCGAGCGCAATCAGCAGCTCATCGAAGAAATCACCGAGCGCAAGCGGGTCGAGGAGCAGGTACGCCATCAGGCCACCCACGACATGCTCACCAGCCTGCCCAATCGCGTGCTGTTCCACGACCGTCTGCGCGAGGCCATGCAGCGCACGCCCCGGCTTGGACGCGGCTTCGCCCTGGCGCTGATCGACATCGACGGCTTCAAGACGATCAACGACAGCTATGGCCATCCGGCCGGCGATGCCTTGCTGCAGGCGATCGCCGGGCGGCTGATCGCACAGGTGCGCGCCAGCGATACGGTGTCGCGGCTGGGCGGCGACGAGTTCGCGATCATCCTGCACGATCTCGACGAGGCCGACGACGCCATCTCGCTGTGCCAGAACCTGTGCAGCCAGCTGGCCACGCCGTATACCTTGCAGGGCCACCACGGCAGCGTCGTCGCGGTGGTGGGCGCCAGCATCGGCGTGGCGATCCATCGGGTCGACGACGAGCCGGCGGCAAACGAACGTCTGATCCAGGCCGCCGACCATGCCATGTACGAAGCCAAGCGCAGCGGCAAGAACCGCTGCGTGCTGGCCCCGATGTCGATCGACTCACCCGATGCGCCGGACGGAAACGGCGCCCCGCCATCTTCCGCCCGCCTGATCTAGGTGGCGTCCGCCTAGCCTCGCGGGCGCGGGGACAGCCACATCGCAATGCGCGCGCGGAACACTTCCTCGCCCTGCGTATTGGCGACGCGCACCAGCACCGGCCACTCGTAGCCTTCGGCCGATTCGACCACGGGCGACTCCGGCTCGGCCACCGCATGCATGCGGCCGACCGCCTTCTTCAGGTATTCGACGCTCATCCCCCGTGGAATCCAGCGCAGGCCCTTCGGAATCGTCGCCTCGGTCATCACGCCGGCACTGAGCTCCGCCAGGTTGCACAGGGCGATCGCGTGCACCGTGCCGATATGGTTGTGCACGCGACGCCGGTCGGCCATGCGCACCTCGCAGCGGCCCGGCTGCAGCAGCACGAAGCGCGGCGCGATGGTGGCGAAGTACGGCGCCTTGAAACACACCGCCCGCGAAAACAGCCAGTGCCCGGCCGGCCAGCGGCTGACGCGTCGATACAGCGAAAGTACGGATGCGGCCATCGAAACTCCTGATGGTGAACGAGCAAGTCGGCCACGCCGTCACGCCCTGCTTAGGCCGCGAACCTGCCAATCAGCGGCCATGCGAACAACACGGCGCCCAGCACGAATAACGCACTCAGAAAGTGGACCGGCCACGCGTTGTAGCGCAGGAACACCAGCTGTTCGATGGCTCGGCCGAGCCAGAACAATGACATGCCAGCCAACAGCGCATGACCCAGCGGCGTGTCCAGCAGGTCGCCAGGCAGCATGAAGCACAAGGCCGCGACACCGAGAAAGACATAGATCAGGCGCAGATTGAGAATCTGCACGATGGCACGCGTCGCCACACTGTTGCTGCGCAGATCCTGCGGCCAGTGAAACAGCTTCCAGAACATCAGGTGGAACGCGGCGAAACCCAGACTATGCAAGCCGCATAGATAGATCAGGGTTTCGCCGCGCTGCATGACATCACGCGGCGTCGGCCAGCTTCTTCGGCGCCTCGCCGCGAACCACCGCGGCGCGCAGTTCCTTTGGATCAAAGTCGTCCACCGAGATGAACTCGAACACGCCCTCGCGCACACGCTTGAGCAGGTCGAACTCGGCAGCGCTGATCACGCCGGCCTGCTGCGCCTCGGTGAGCTGGCCGAGGTAGTCGTGCGACTTGAACTGGCCGGACTTCAGCGCCTTGCTGAGCTTGCGCTCGACCGGCTCGGCAGCGATCACGTCCGGCAGCAGCGCGTTCATGCGGCCCACCGTGTTGTTCGGCGTCGGGGTGAGGTAAGCCCACTCGGTGAGGCGCGTGCGCGCTTCGCCCGGCGCGGTGACGATGGCGGCGACGCGACGCCCCAGCCGATCCGACGGCGGCACTTCGCGGCGGCCGAACGGGAACACCAGAGCACGCAGCAGCCACGAGACCGGGCGCACCGGGAAATTGCGGATCGCCCCGTCCAGCGCGGTCTGGATGCGCCACATGCACTCGTGGAAGGCCCAGGCCAGCAGAGGGCGGTCGGCCTCGGGCCGGCCGGTGTCCTCATAGCGCTTGAGCATGGCGCTGGCGATATACAGATAGCTCAGCACGTCGCCCAGCCGGGCCGACAGCTTTTCCTTGAACTTCAGCTTGCCGCCCAGCACGCCCATGAACACGTCCGAGCACAGCGCCAGCGCCGCGGAATAACGGTTGAGCTTGCGGTAGTAGCGGCGGGTATAGGCGTCGCCGGCGGTCTCGCCAATGCGCGAACCGGTCAGGCCCAGGGTGAAGGCGCGCACCGCGTTGGAGATGCCGAAGCCCAGATGGCCGAACAGCGCGCGGTCGAAGGCGCGCAGGCGGTCGCCGTAGTCGGGGATCGACAGCGCCTGCATTTCCTTCAGCACGTACGGATGACAGCGGATCGCGCCCTGACCGAAGATCATCAGGCTGCGCGTCATGATGTTGGCGCCTTCCACCGTGATGGCGATCGGCACGCCCTGCCAGGAGCGGCCGGCGTAGTTCTTCGGGCCGAGCTGCACGGCCTTGCCGCCGTGCACGTCCATGGAGTCGCCGGCGATCAGGCGGCCCCACTCGGTGGCGTGGTATTTCGCGATGGCCGACGGCACCGCCGGCTTCTCGCCGCGGTCCACCGCAGCCGCCGTGGCGCGCGACAGCGCCGCCGTGGCGTAGGTCAGGCCGCCTATGCGCGCCAGCGCTTCTTCCACGCCCTCGAAGCGGGCGATCGCCAGGCCGAACTGCTTGCGCATGCGCGCATAGGCGCCGGTGGCGGCCACTGCCATGCGCACGCCGCCGGTGGCGTTGGACGGCAGAGAGATGGCGCGGCCGACCGACAGGCATTCCACCAGCATGCGCCAGCCGTGGCCGGCCATGCTCGGGCCGCCGATCAGGGTGGAGAGCGGGGCGAACAGGTCCTTGCCGTGCACCGGGCCGTTCTGGAACGGCACGTTCAGCGGGAAGTGGCGGCGACCGATCTGCAGGCCCGGGGTCGAGCGCGGCAGCAGGGCCAGGGTGATGCCCAGGTCGTCCTTGTCGCCCAGCAGATGCTCGGGGTCGTACATGCGGAAGGCCAGGCCGACCACGGTGGCGACCGGCGCCAGCGTGATGTAGCGCTTGTCGAAGGTCAGCTTCACGCCGAGCGTCTCGACGCCGTCCACCACCTGCTTGCAGACGATGCCGTAGTCCGGGATCGAAGTGGCGTCGGAACCGGCATAGGGACCGGTCAGCGCGAAGCAGGGAATCTCCTCGCCCACCGCCAGGCGCGGCAGGTAATGGTTCTTCTGCTCGTCGGTGCCGTAGTGCAGCAGCAGCTCGGCCGGGCCCAGCGAATTGGGCACCGCGATGGTGGAGGCCACCGTCGCCGACATGGTGGAGACCTTCTGCAGCACCGCCGAATGCGCCAGCGCCGAGAACTGCAGGCCGCCGTACTGCTTCGGGATGATCATGCCGAAGAACTTGTGCTTCTTGACGAAGTCCCAGATCTCCGGCGGCAGGTCGCCCAGTTCGTGGGTGATCTGCCAGTCGTCGATCATCGCGCACAGCTGCTCGACCGGGCCGTCCAGGAAGGCCTGCTCCTCCACGCTCAGCTCGGGCTTGGGCTGCCTCAGCAGCTCGTGCCAGTCCGGCTTGCCGGAGAACAGCTGGCCCTCGAAGCCGACCGTGCCGGCTTCCAGCGCGGTCTGCTCGGTCTCGGACAGCTTCGGCGTCACCTTGGCGAAGATCTTCAGCAGCGGCGCGCTGATCTTCTTGCGGCGGACGTCGGCCATCAGCAGGGGCACCGCGATCGCCGCCTCGATAATCAGCAGGATCAGCATGGTCCAGGGCGCGTGCACCAGCAGGCCGACCACCACGGTGGTGATGCCGGTAGCCAGCGCCCAGGTACGCAGACCAGTGCGGTGGTAGGCGCAGGCGCCGGTCGCGATGAGCGCCGCCAGCAGGGTCAGTATCACGGACATCTCAGCACCTCACTCGACAGATTTCACGGTGGTGGCGCCCTCGCGGGAACCGACCGGATCCAGGTTATGCACGAAGCGTGCAACTTCGCGCGTAAACGCGTCGTTGGCGTCGCCCGCCACCATATGGGTCGCACGCGGCAGCTCGACATGCTGGGCATGCGGCGCCAGCTGCAGAAATTCCCGCACAGTGTCGCTCGAAACCACGTCGCTGCGCCCGCCCGAAAGCAGCAGCAGCGGCACGCGGATGTTCGCCGCCGCGGTCAGCAGGCGCGGCTGATAGCGCTCGCTCTCGCTGACCAGGCCGTTCAGCAGCGCGGGATCCCAATGCCAGCGCAAGCGTCCGTCGGGGCCCGGGCGCAACAGCGGCCGCAGCTGCTCTTCGCTCTTGCGCTCGCGCCGCTGCGGCAGGTAGGCGGCGATCTGTTCGGCCGCCTCGGCATAGTCGGCGAAGCCGTTCGGGTGCGCTTGCATGAAGGCCAGGATGCGTTCCACGCCGGCGGTTTCCCAGCGCGGCGTGATGTCCACCAGCACCATCGCGCGAAACGGCGGCGGCGCGCCGGCGGCGGCACTTTCGCCGGCCACCACCAGGCCGAGCAGGCCGCCCATCGAGGCGCCCACCAGGATCGGCGGTTCGGGCTGCGCGCGCGCCAGCTCGAGCAGATCGCTGGCGAACTGGTCCATGTGGTAGTCGCCGCCCGGCACCCGCTCGCTCTCGCCATGGCCGCGGCTGTCGAAGCTCACGCAGCGGCAGCCTGCATCGGCCAGCGCCAGCATGCTGCCGCCCCAGGCGCCGCGGGTCTGGCCGAAGCCATGGGCGAACAGCAGGGTCGGCGTGCCGGCGGCATGCCGCACTTCCACCGCCAGGCGCAGCCCGTCGGAGGCAGGGAAAGCGGTCACATGGTCGTCTCGATTAACCATACGGATGAGTATGGAATGCTCGTCTCGCCTCGTCAACTATCCGCGCCGGTCCAGCTGAACAGCGCTTGGATTACAAAGCCTTGCCACTACGGCTACCATGCCGGCATGAACGCAAGCAGTAAACCGGAGCGGACCCGGCTTTCGGCCGAGGATTGGGAGGATGCCGCCCTCAGCCTGATCGCGGAACAGGGCGTCAATGCGCTGGCGGTCGAGGCGCTGGCCCGCCAGCTCGGCGTGACCAAGGGCAGCTTCTACTGGCACTTCCGCACCCGCGAGGCGCTGCTGCAGGCGGCGCTGGAGCGCTGGGAGCAGTACGGCGAGCGCGAGATCATCAGCCAGATCGAGGCCATTCCCGATCCGCGCGTGCGCCTGCCGGAGCTGTTCCGTCGGGTCGCCCACGAGCTGCAGCCGCACCGCGTCTACGCCGCCCTGCTGAAGGCACTGGACCATCCTCAGGTGGTGCCGGTGATGGCGCGGGTTTCGCAGCGGCGTATGGATTTCCTCAACACCGCCTTTACCCAGGCCGGTCTGCCGCCCGAGCAGGCGCTCAATCGCTCGCGGCTCACCTATGCGGCCTATGTCGGCTTCCTGCAGCTGAACTTCACCCTGGGCCTGCCGCGCATCAGCCACGAAGAGTTCGACCACTACGTCGAACACATGATCGCCACGCTGATCCCGCACTGAGCGCGGCAATCACGGCAAGGCGGCCCGGAAACCCGGCGGTCTAGCGCACGAGGCTGGCATGCAGGAAGCCTACGACACCGCGGCGCTGTACTTGCGGCAAGGCCGCCTCGACGAGGCCGAAGCGCTTTGCGCATCGATCCTGCAGCAACACCCAGCGGATGCCGCCGGCCTGGCCTTGCGCGGACAGCTGGCCCTGCAGCGAGGTCGCCCGGAGCAGGCGCTGGCCGATCTCGACCAAGCCCTGTCGCTGCGGTCCGATTTGCTTCGAGCTCATGTCGCACGCGGCAATGCGCTGCAGCAGCTGGGGCGGAACGAGGACGCCGTACAAGCCTACGCAGCTGCCATTGCGCTCGACCCGCGCGCCTACGACGCGCACGCCAATCGCGGCGTCAGCTGGAGCCGACTGGGCCGGGACGAGCAGGCATTGCTTGATTACAACGCTGCGCTGGCGCTGCAGCCGGATACCGTCGACATCCGCTACAACCGCGGCCTCCTGCTGTTCCGCGGGCAACGCCATAGTGAGGCTCTGGATGATTTCGATGCGGTGCTGTCGCACCACGCGAAGGATGCCGAGGCATGGAGCTGGCGCGCCTACAGCCTCTGCGCCCTGCATCGTCACGCCGAGGCGATGCAGGCGGCGAACGAAGCGTGTCGCCTGGCGCCTGCATCGGCGTCGGCCTGGCGGGCCATCGCCTATGTGCGGATGCAGTTGGGGCAGGAGCGCGAGGCGATCCAGGCTTATCGCAGCGCGATCGCGGTACGCCGCGCCGACGATCCCGAAGCGGGCTCGGATCATCACCACCTCGGTTTGGCGCTGACCCGCGCAGGCATGCACGAAGCCGCCCTGGCCGAGTTCGAGCAGGCCTCGAATTGCAACCCGGCAGCGCCGCATGCCGCCGGCGATCGGCTGATCGCCGCGATGCGCACGGTCCACTGGGAGGATTTTGCCGAGCGCCGCGCCGATCTTTGCGCGGCCATCGCCCGCGGCGAATCGGTCGCCTCGCCATTCGCGGTCGCCACCTTCGCCGACGATCCCGCGCTGATCAGCCGGGCGGGCGCGCTGTTTCTCGAACAGCAGGGGCTGCAGCGACTCGCGCCGGCGCCGCTGCCGGCGCTGCAGCCGCGCGAGCGAATCCGCATCGGCTACTTCTCGGCGGACTTCCATGCGCACGCCACCGCCCTGCTGATGATCGATCTGCTGTCCCAGCACGATCGCGCGCAGTTCGAAGTGTTCCTGTTCGCCTTCGGTCCCACGCCACCCGACGCCATGACGGCACAGCTGGCCGATGCGGTGGAACATTTCATCGACGTGCGCACGCTGCCCGACGAAGCGATCTGCGCCCTGGCGCAGCAATCCGGCATCGACATCGCGATCGACCTCAAGGGTTATACGCAGGACTGCCGGCCCGGCATCTTCGCGCGCCGCGCCGCGCCGCTGCAGCTCAACTATCTGGGCTATCCAGGCGGCATGGGCGCCGGCTTCATCGACTATCTGATCGGCGATCCGGTGGTGACTCCGCTGGAACAGCAGGCGCACTACTGCGAGCGACTCGCCTGCCTGCCGCACTGTTACCAGCCGAACAGCGCCTCGCAGCGATCGTTGCCGCCGCCCGTCGCGGATCGCGCGGCGGCCCGGCAAGCTGCGGGCCTGCCCGCACAAGGCTTCGTGTTCTGCTGCTTCAACAACACCTACAAGATCACCCCGGACTGGTTCGCGCTATGGATGGACTTGCTGCGCGAAGTCGACGACAGCGTGTTGTGGCTGTACGAACCGGATGCCGAGGCGCTGCCGCGTTTGCGCATGCAGGCCGAGGCGCACGGCATCGCCGCCTCGCGCCTGATCTTCGCACCCAAGCTCGCCCTGCCGGAACATCTGGCGCGCCACGAACTGGCCGATCTGTTTCTCGACACCCTGCCCTACAACGCCCACACCACCGGCAGCGACGCTTTGTGGGCCGGCCTGCCGATGCTGAGCTGCCTGGGTGCCGCCTTCCCCGGGCGAGTCGGCGCCAGTCTGCTGCACGCCGTCGGCCTGCCCGAGCTGATCGCCAGCTCGCCAGAGGACTATCGAGCCAGGGCACTGCGCTGGGCGTGCGATCCCGTCGCCCTGCGTGGCCTGCGCGAACGCCTGCAAGGGAACCGCGCAAACGCGCCACTGTTCGATACCGCACGCTATCGTCGCCACCTCGAGGCGGCCTATCGGCAGATGTGGCAACGCTGCTTGCGCGGCGAAGCGCCCGTAGCCTTCGTGGTGCCTGCGACGCCGGATTGATCGCCGTGCTCACGCTGCGTTCTCGCGGATCGCCGCATGGTGAGGGTTAGCCGGCGCTCGCATGGTCCGGGCACCCGCATCCGCTTAGAACGTCACAGATCGATCGACGCAAGCCCGTCTTGTTGCACCGTAGCTTGCAATGCCAGTTCGCGCAAACTACCGTCCCGCCTATCTTTTGATGCAAGACCAGCGAGGATGTAATGACCAGCACACGGCAGCTACTCGAACACTGGGTCAACGGCGTCGCCGCGCTGACCCGGCCCGCACAGATTCACTGGTGCGACGGTTCGGAGGCCGAATACCAGGCGCTGCAACAGCAGATGCTGCAGAGCGGCGACCTGATCGAGCTGAACCAGCAGACCCATCCGGGCTGCTATCTGCACCGCTCGCATCCTTCCGACGTGGCCCGCGTGGAGCACCTCACCTTCGTCTGCAGCCAGCAGCGCGACGACGCCGGCCCCAACAATCACTGGATGGATCCCGCCGAGGCGCACGCCAAGATGGACGCGCTGTTCGACGGCTGCATGGCCGGGCGCACCATGTACGTGATCCCTTACTGCATGGGTCCGATCGATTCGCCGCTGTCGCGCTGCGGCGTGGAGATCACCGACAGCCCCTACGTGGTGGCCAATATGCGCGTGATGACCCGCATGGGCCAGGCCGCCCTCGCGCGGATTGAGCGCGACGGCAGCTTCGTCAAGGGCCTGCACTCCACCGGCGAGCTGGACCCCGAGCGGCGCTTCATCATGCACTTCCCGGAGGAACTGACCATCCAGTCCTACGGCTCCGGCTACGGCGGCAACGCCCTGCTCGGCAAGAAATGCCACGCCTTGCGCATCGCCAGCTGGCAGGCGAAGTCCGAAGGCTGGCTGGCCGAGCACATGCTGATCGTCGGCATCGAAAATCCGCAGGGCGAAACGCATTACATCGCAGCGGCTTTTCCCTCGGCCTGCGGCAAGACCAACCTGGCGATGCTGATTCCGCCCGAGGGCTATCGCCGCGACGGCTGGAAGGTCTGGACCGTCGGCGACGACATCTGCTGGATGCGCCCCGGTGCGGACGGCCGCCTCTACGCGATCAACCCGGAAGCCGGCTTCTTCGGCGTGGCGCCCGGCACCAGCGAAGCGACCAATCCGAACGCGCTGGCCACCATCGCACGCGACACCATCTTCACCAACGTCGCGGTCACCGCCGACAATCAACCGTGGTGGGAGGGCCTGCCCGGCACACCTGCCGTGGATTGGCAGGGACGTCCGTACGATCCGGCCAACGGTCCGGCGGCGCATCCCAACGCGCGCTTCACGGTCAGCGCGCGGCAATGCCCCACCTGGTCGTCCGAGGCGGAAGATCCACAAGGCGTGCCGATCAGCGCCATCGTGTTCGGCGGCCGCCGACCTTCCCTGCTGCCCCTGGTGATGGAAGCGCGCGACTGGACGCACGGCGTGCTGATGGGCGCCGCGATGGGCTCGGAAACCACCGCCGCGGCCACTGGCGCAGTCGGAGTACTGCGTCGCGACTCGATGGCGATGAAGCCGTTCTGCGGCTATCACTACGGCGACTACTTCGCGCATTGGCTGTCCTTCGACCGTCCCGGCGCGCAGTTGCCGAAGATCTTCCACGTCAACTGGTTCCGCAAAGGCCAGGACGGCAAGTTCCTGTGGCCGGGCTTCGGCGACAACCTGCGCGTGCTGGAATGGATGATCGCTCGCGTCGAGGGACGCGCCGAAGGCATCGATACTCCGGTGGGTCGCTTGCCCGACGCTGGCGAACTGCGCCTCGATGGGCTCGACCTCCCGCGCGAGCGGCTGGCGTCCCTGCTCGCCGTGGATCACGCGGGCTGGCAGGCGGAGCTGACTGCGATCGACGAGTATCTGCGCGGTTTCGGCCCGCGCCTGCCCGCCAAGCTGCGGCAGGAACAGCAGCGTGTAGCCCAGGCGCTGGAAGCGGCCGGCGACCCACAACCGGAAGCGCTGCGCGCCTGAGCGGCGCGGCAGCACACGCCGATTCCATGCCATAGGGGCGGCCGTTCGCGGCCGCCCGGTGCAAATGCATGTTCGCGATCTCCTGATTGCTCGCGCCGGGAACGATTTGCGTGCAGTCCAGGAAAGACCAAAGAAGGGGATGTCGGCCCACCATGGAAAACGGAGCCCGGATGCGCGCAAGCAGATCCGGCTCGAGGGATTGCGACCAAGTGGCTATCATGCAGCCGCACCCGGCTTGGCCTGACCGCGAGTCGGACCGGCACGATGCACGACCACCTGACAGCCATTCGAAATGACAACGCGAGGCAAGGAAAGATCGCGAACAGGCTCTAAACCCTTGCCAGGCTTGGTGCATCCAAGCTAGCAAGATGATTACCGCTCGCCTCGCCATCGACCCAAGCATCATGCCGCCAGCGACTGCCGCACCCATCAACGACGTGGATGACGTGCGGGCGGCCGCCGGCGGCGATCGCCAGGCTTTTCAGCGGCTCTACCGCGCGCATGCCGAACGCATCTACGGCGCGCTGTATCGCCTGGCCGGCTTCGACCATGCGCGCGCCGAAGACCTGACCCAGGATGCCTTCGTGCGCGCCTGGCAGAAGCTGGGCGAGTTTCGCCACGAAAGCGCCTTCGGCACCTGGCTGTACCGTCTGGCGGTCAACGTGGCGTTGATGGACATCCGCGCACGCCGCTCGGATCCGGTGCGCACGATGGACGACGAGGACTTGCCCGAGCAGGCCGAGTCGCCGTTCTGCGCCGCCGAACGCGAGGAGCTCGAGCGCGCGATCGCGCGCCTGCCGCCGCGCGCCCGCGCCGTGCTGGTGCTGCACGATGTCGAAGGCTGGCGGCACGAGGACATCGGTACGGAACTGGACATGGCGGTAGGCACCTCGAAGGCGCAGCTGCATCGAGCGCGCGGCCTGCTGCGCAAGATTCTGGAGAATGGTCATGAATGAATTCGAATGGCGCCGCCAAATGCGCGAACTGCGCAAGCCGGTCGCTCCGACCCGCGATCTGTGGGACTCGATCGAGGCGCGGCTGGAGCAGTCACCTGCCCAACCGGTCTCTTCCGCGAAAGCGGCCGGAAGCCAGCGCGTCCATCGCCGCACCTGGCTGGCGGCAGCCAGCCTCGCCGCACTATTCCTGCTCGCCGGCGGCGTGGCCTGGCATCTGCAACAACAGCGGAACACGGCGGCCGATGTCGCCATGGTCCCGACCACGACCTGGAAGCCCAGCGATCCCCGCCTCGCCGGCGCCGCGATCGAACTGAGCAGTGCGCAAATGGAACTTCGGCAGGCTTTGCAGCAAGCTCCCGGCTCGCCGGCGCTGCAGCGGCTGCTCAGCCGCACCGAGCAACAGCAGACTCAACTGCATCAACTGGAGCATCAGGCCGGTTGAGGCCAAGGACACTACCGATGAAAGCTGCCTACTATCTCCCGCTGCTGTTCGTACTGCCCGCCGCACAGGCATGGGCCGATACGCCGATCCAGCTCAGCCATCCGGCCTCGCCGACCGTGCACGTCAGCGTCGGCAACATCTCGGGCGAGGTGAGCGTCACCGCCTGGGACCGCAACGAGGTGCAGGTGGAAGGGCGACTCGGCGACGGCGCCCAGCCGCTGGCATTCAGCGGCAGCGATGGCGATCTCACGCTGAAGGTTCAGCCGCAAGGCAAGTCCGGCTGGCTCAACTGGAGCAGCGACAGCACCATGGGCTCCACCAGCCTGATGCTGCACGTGCCCAAGCGAGCCTCGCTGAACATCGAGGTGATCAGCGCACCGATCAGCGTCGACGGCATCGACGGCGGCGAGCTGGTGATCAAGACGGTAAGCGGCAAGGCTCGCATCAACGCACGCACGCCCTCGCTCAAGGTGGACAGCATCAGCGGCAGCATCGAGCTGGCCGGCCATGCCGATCACGCGACGCTGCAGACGGTCAGCGGCGACATCCTCACGCCGTCGCTGGGCGGCAATGCGGATCTGCACACCACCTCGGGGCGCATCCACATCGACGGCGGCCCCTGGCAGCATCTGGGCGTCGGCACCGTCTCGGGCGACGTCCAGGTCGGCGGGCCGCTGGCGCCGAACGGCAGCATCGGCATCGACAGCATGAGCGGCGACGTGCAGCTGCAGTTGCCCGCCGATATCTCCGCCGCGATCCACGGCAGCACCTTCAGCGGCGACCTGCGCAGCGACTTCGGTACGCCCTCGAAGTCGGACTACGGTTCGGGCAGCAAGCTCGAGGTCACGGTCGGCGCAGGCAACGGCAAGGTCAGCGTCGAAACGTTCAGCGGCGACCTGCGCATCCGCAAGCAGAACTGAGCCGATGCGGCACGTCGACCTTCGACACGGCATGTAGGGCGACGCTCGCTCCACGCCGCGGCCAGGCCCAAACGAAAACGCCGTCGCTGAGCGACGGCGTTCGAACTTCCGGATGCTGCCGTCTTTCCGGCTAGAGATCCTGGTGGTACTGCACGTAAGGCGTGCGCGACTGGTCCGGTTCAGGACCCACCGGCGTGTTGTTCGACGAGCCCGAAGACCACAGGTTCTGCGCGCCGATGCTCAACTGACCCTGCCACGGCAGGCGCCAAGTCACGCCCAGGTCGATGCTGCTCCAGCGCTGGGTGGCATTGACGCCCTGCACGCCCGCCTCCGGCTGCATCATGCGGCCGACGATGCTGCCGCTGACCGAACCCCGATCGACGCCGAAGCTGATCGCCTTCTGGTCCAGCGTATTCAGCCCCAGCAGGTTGCCGGGCAGCAGATGGATGCGCCCAACGCTGGCGCCCAGATCGATGCCGCTCTTGCCGTCCAGCGCCACGCGACCGCGTGCGCTGACTTGCGAGCTGCTGTCGAAACCGGACAACCCGTTCACGCTGCCCGGCATCGCGCCCGGCAGGATGCGCGGCAGCGACGGCACGTTGTTCGGCACGCTGTCGGAAGCGACGCTCAAGCCCAGGCTGTAGCGGCCGCTGCTGTAGGTAGCGCCGACCTCGCTGCCGATGATGCGCGCGGAGGAATCCGCCCAGGAACGCTGGCTCACGCCGGCGTGGGCCTGCAAGTGCGGACTGAGCCCGTACTGCAGTTCCGAGGACATCACCGTGCTGGCGTCCACCACCTGGAAGGACAGCGGCGCATTGTTGAGCATCAGGCTGGACGCTGGCTGCGCCTTGTCCGCCTTGAGGGCCAGCATGTGGCCGTCGGTGCCACGCCACAGAGGCACCACCACGCCAGGCTCGACCTCGGCCATCTGGTCCGGCTTCTGCAACAGCAGATATTGCGCCAGATCATGCGTATCGCCGCCCAGCGTCTGCCCTGCCGCAGCGAGCGGCATCAGCAGAATGGGCAGTGAAGCAAGCAAGCGACGCATGACGATCCGTAAGATGTCCTAGACAGGTAAGCGGCGAGTCCCCTTGTGGGATGACCCACGGCCGAAAGTATAGCCCGTTTTACTTTTTACTAACACCCCTGAACGGGCGTTCCGTTAGGCGTTTCCGGCACGATCGGTCATCCCCGTGAGCGTCTCTGAGCTACTGAGACCACACAGCGACAACCGAGTTCATCCGGCGACGGGCGACAAAGTGAAAATGAAAGGATATAAAGGAATTTCCATCACAACTTGACAGAGAATCGGCCCTTTACCGATGAGTTCGTCGCCCATCAGTAATTCCCTGCGGCCGCTTCCGGTAGAGCTCGCGCTCGCAGGGCAACTCGGCGTCGTGGAACGGCTGTTCCACGCCGGGGACGCCGTGGCGGTGCAGCGCATTCTAGAGGAGGGCCTCACCGCGCTGGGGATCGGTGAGGCCCAGCGTCAGCAGTTGCTGCAGTCGCTGACCGGCACGGGATCGGCCGAGGCATCGGCGGAGATACGCAGCCGTACCGTGGCGACGATCCTGGCCGCCGACCCGCAGCTGCCGGAGCCGGCGCGCGAACAGGCCGCCCGGCTGGACCGCTTTGCCGCCATACGCCTGCGCCAGCTGGCCGAAACCAGCCGCCTGTACGAAACGATTTCCCGCCAGGCCATGGCCGAACGCCTGCAGCGCGTGCTGTACGCCATTGCCGAACAGGCCAGCGCGGTGCAGCAATCACTGCCCGACATGATGCGCACCCTGCATGCCACCGTCAGCAGCCTGGTGTATGCGGAGAATTTCTTTGTCGCCCTGCTCGACGAGGGCAGCGGCCAGTTGCGTTTTCCCTATTACGTAGACTCGGTCGATCCCGAGCCGCCGTCGCCCGAGCAGGAGATCCCGCTGCGCGACATGCAATACAGCCTGACCTGGAACCTGCTGCGCGGCGACCAGCCGCTGATGGGTTCGATCAGCGAACTGGCGCAGTCGCTGGACGGGCATTTCCGACTGTACGGCCCGCGGTGCGAATACTGGCTGGGCGTCCCTCTGCTGCGCGACGGCCGCGCGGTGGGCGCCATCGTGATTCAAAGCTACCGCAGCGACACGCCTTATACCGAGCACGACCGCGAGCTGCTCGGCTACGTCGCCCAGCACGTGCAGACCGCGCTGGAGCGGCGCGAGGCCCACGACGAACTCGAGCGCCGCGTCGCCGACCGCACCGCCGCCCTGCAGGAAGCCAATCGCGTCCTGCGCCAGCAGGTGCTGCAGCGCCAGCATGGCGAACGGCTGCAGTCGGCGCTGTTCCGCATCGCCGAGCTGGCCAACACCTCGGACAGCCTGGAAAACTTCTACGCCGCCGTGCACAAGGTCATCGGCGGCCTGCTGTACGCGCGCAACCTTTACATCGCCCTGCTCGAGGACGACGGCAAGCGCATCAGCTTTCCGTATTCGGTCGACGAAATCGACGACGAACGTCCCGCGCGCGAACATGGCCAGGGCATTACCGAATACGTGCTGCACCTGGGCAAGCCGCTGCTGGCCGATGCGCAGGAAATCGATCGCCTGGGCGAGCTGGGTGAAATCCGCATCTCCGGCGCCCGCGCGCTGTGCTGGCTGGGCGTGCCGCTGATCTGGGGTGAATACGTGATGGGCGTGCTCGCGGTGCAGAGCTATTCGGCCGAGCACACCTACGGCACGCGCGACCAGGAGCTGCTGACCTTCGTCAGCTACCACATCGCCAATGCGCTGCAGCGCAAGCGCTCCAGCGAGTCGCTGAAGCTGGCCTACAACAACCTGGAACGGCGCGTCACCGAACGCACCCGCGCGCTGGCGCTGGCCAACCGCGACCTGCGCGAACAGATCGCCGAGCGCGAACGGGTGGAGCGCCGGCTCAAGTACGAGACCCTGCACGATTCGCTGACCGGCCTGCCCAACCGCACCTTGCTGCTGCAGCGGCTCGAGCAGGCCCTGCAGCGGCACCGCGGCGAAGGCGTGCTGTTCGCGGTGCTGTTCATCGATCTGGATCGCTTCAAGGTAATCAACGATTCGGTCGGGCACCTGATCGGCGACGACCTGCTGTTCCAGGTCGGCGGACGCATCCGTGCCTGCCTGAAAACCAGCGACGTGGTGGCGCGGCTGGGCGGCGACGAATTCGCCGTGCTGGTGGAAGGCATTCCCAGCGCTGACACCGCCACCATGATCGCCGAGCGCATCATCCACGAATTGCAGGCGCCGTTCCGGCTCGGTGCGAAGGAAATCTTCACCTCCGCCTCGATCGGCATCGCCGTGCCGGCACCGCACTACCGCCATCCGGAAGAATTGCTGCGCGACGCCGACTCGGCGATGTACCGCGCCAAGGACGAAGGCCGCCACCGCACCGCCCTGTTCGACGACCGCCTGCGCCGTGAGGCGCTGTCCCTGCTCGAAATGGAAGGCGATCTGCGCCGCGCGCTGAAACGCAACGAGTTCGTGCCCTTCTACCAGCCGATCGTGGCGCTGGAAGACGGCCGCATCGTCGGCTACGAGGCGCTGCTGCGCTGGCGCCATCCCGAACGCGGCCTGCTGCCGCCCGACGACTTCCTCGCCGTAGCGGAAGAAAACGGCTCCTCCGAAAATATCGACTGGCAGATTTTCGAGCAGGTATGCACGCAGGCGCCGGAACTGGCCGGCGAACACGGCTTTGTCAGCATCAACGTGTCAGGCCGGCACTTCCGTTCGCCCAACCTCGACACGCGCCTGCTCAGCCTGCTCGCCGAGCATCAGGTGCCAGCGCGCAGCGTGCGCATCGAGGTGACCGAGCGCGCCCTGCTGGAAAACCCCGTGCAGGTGAAGCGGATCCTGGACAACCTGCGCGAACACGGCGTCAACGTGGCGCTGGACGACTTCGGCACCGGCTATTCCTCGCTGAGCTATCTGCACAAATATCCGATCGGCACGCTGAAGATCGACCGCTCCTTCATCACCGAGCTGATGCGCGAGGGCGAGGGATTCGACCAGAGCCACGCAGTGGTGCGCGCCATCCAGGTGCTGGCCGACTCGCTGCACATGCAGGTCATCGCCGAAGGCATCGAACACGAGGACCAGCGCCAGGCCCTGCTGCGCATCGGCTGCCGCTACGGCCAGGGCTTCCTGTTCGCCCGGCCGGAGCCGGTCGAGGCCTGGCTGCCGGCAGGCACGTTCGCGCGCACGCGCTGAGCCGGCGAGCGCCTACTGCGCGGTGGTCGGACTCGCGGCGTTCGCGCTGTCGCTGAGCAGGTGCTCGGTATCGATGCGGTCGAACACGTAGCGCTGCGCACAGAATTCGCAGATCACCTCGACTTCGTCGTGATGCGCCGCGAGCGCCGCCTCGACCTCGACGCGACCGAGCGAGCGCAGCATCGCCTCCACCCGCTCGCGGCTGCAGCTGCAGCCGAACGACAGCGGCCGCGGATCGAACAGGCGCACCGACTCTTCGTGGTAGAGCCGGTACAGCAGCTGCTCCGGCGCCAGCGCGAGCAATTCCTCGTGACCCAGCGTGTTGGTCAGATGCAGCACGCGCGACCAGCCGTCCTCGTCGCTCACCGCGTCGTATCCGCCCTCGTCGGGCAGCTTCTGCAGCATCAGGCCGACCGCATGCTCGCCGTCGGCCGCCAGCAGGATGCGCGCCGGCAACTGTTCGGACTGCGCGAAATAGCCTTCCAGCGCACCGGCCAGTTCGGGCTGGCTCAGCTCGACCAGGCCCTGGTAGCGCTGGCCGCGCTCGGCGTGGCCGATGGTGATCGCCATCACCGCGCCGGCCAGGGTCGACAGCGCCAAGGGCTGCGGCAACGGCGGCTGCCAACGCGCCAGGCCGCGCAGGCGTCCCTGGTCGGTGCATTCGGCAAACAGCAGGCGCAGCGCATGCGGGCTTTTCAGCTCGATCGACAGCGCGCCGTCCAGCTTGATGTTGCCGGTCAGCAGGGCACTGGCGGCCAGCGCCTGCCCCAGCAGGTCGCGCAGTTCCGCCGGATAGTCGGCCCGACCAGCCACTTCGCGCCAGGCGGGACCCAGGCGCACCAGCACGCCGCGCACGCCGGCGCGTTCGAGCAGAAAGCGATGCAAAACATCTTCGACCAGCACGGTTTCCAAGCGACTTCACCTCGTGTGCGACCAGCCTGCTCATATAAGGGCGACGATGTCGCGGCACAACCGTCCGTCGACGGCGGCCGCACCGCCCAGCTTCCGTATACTGGACCGGTTGTCCATCCTCGGCGTCGCCATGTCAACGCTACCGCCCCGCCGCTCGCTCGTCCTTCGCCTGCTGCGCCTCGCCGCGATCCTGCTGCTGTCGTGGGTGGGGCTGAGCTGGCTGATGGTGCTGCTGCTGCGCTTCGTGCCGCCGTGGACCTCGGCCATGATGCTGGAACGCCGGGTCGGTACCTGGGTGCATGGCGAGCACGACTTTCAGCTGCGCCAGCGCTGGGTGCCCTGGTCCGAGGTATCGCCTTACGTGCCGCTGGCGATGGTGGCCGGCGAGGACCAGAAATTTCCTTTCCACCACGGCTTCGACCTCGATTCGATCCAGGCCGCCATCGACGCCGCGGACGACGGCAAGCGCCTGCGCGGCGCCAGCACGATCAGCCAGCAGACCGCCAAGAATCTGTTCCTGTGGAACGGGCGCAGCTTTGTGCGCAAGGGACTGGAGGCCTACTTCACCGTGCTGATCGAATGGACCTGGCCGAAGCGACGCATCCTCGAGGTGTACATGAACATCGCCGAGCTGGGTGACGGCATCTACGGCGTAGGCGCGGCCAGCGACAGCTTCTTCCACCTGCCGCCGGCCCGGCTCAGCGCGGCCCAGGCGGCGCGGCTCGCAGCGGTGCTGCCGAATCCGCGCCGCTTGCGCGTGGACCGACCGACCCCTTACGTGCTCGGCCGCGCCGAGTGGATCCAGCAGCAGATGAGCCAGCTCGGCGGCCCGGCCTACCTGGACAGCCGCACGCCGCCGCACGAACCGGCACGCGGGCCACGCCGTCGCTGAACACGGCATCGGGACGACGGCCGCGCCGCTTGCTAGCATGTCGCATTCTCTCGATGCGCCCACCCATGTCACAGCTCACCGTCGTCGTACCCGCCTACAACGAAGCCGACGTCCTGGAGGCTTTCCATCGACGGCTCGCCGCCGTGCTCGACGGCCTGCCGATGAGCTGCGACGTGCTCTACGTCGACGACGGCAGCCGCGATGAGACCTGGGCGATCATCGAGCGTCTGGGCATGCAGGACCCGCGCACCGGCGCGATCCGCCTGTCGCGCAATTTCGGCAAGGAAGCGGCGCTCACCGCCGGGCTGGACCAGGTCGTCGCGGACGCCGCCGTGGTGATCGACGCCGACCTGCAGGACCCGCCGGAACTGATTCCCACCCTGGTCGCGCAATGGCAGGCCGGCTACGACGTGGTCTACGCCACGCGCACGGTGCGCGAAGGCGAGAGCGGCTTCAAGCGCTTCACCGCAGCGGCGTTCTACCGCAGCATGGAGCGCTTGTCCGACACCGCGATACCGCGCGACACCGGCGACTTCCGCCTGCTCTCGCGCCGCGCCCTGGACGCGCTGAAGCAGTTGCGCGAGCGCCAGCGCTTCATGAAAGGCCTGTTCAGCTGGATCGGCTACCGCCAGATCGCGGTGCGCTACCAGCGCGAACCGCGCCTGGCCGGCAAAACCAAATGGAACTACTGGCGGCTCACCCAGCTGGCGATCGAAGGCATCACCTCGTTCTCCACCGCGCCGCTGCGGCTGGCGACTTGGGTCGGCCTCGCCTCGGCCCTGCTGGCCTTCGTCTACGGCGCGTGGGTACTCGTCAAGGCGATGTTCTTCAACGACTCTTTCCGCGGCTATCCGACCCTGATGCTGACCATGCTGTTCCTCGGCGGCGTACAGCTGCTGGCGCTGGGCGTGATCGGCGAATACCTGGGCCGCAACTACGCCGAAAGCAAACATCGCCCGTTGTATTTCATCCAGGACCAGCGCGTGCCCAGGCAGGCCAGCCCGGCGAATTCACAACCAGGCCACACCGCCTGAATGCGTCGGCGCTAGACTGGAGCCACGCGGCCCAGTCGCGGCCGATCGGGAGCCGAGCATGCGCCAGGTCAAGCATCTTCTCGAAAGCAAGGGCGGCCAGTTCTACGCCATCGCACCGGAAGCACCGGTGCTGGAAGCGATCAAGCACATGGCCGAACGGCGCGTGGGCGCCCTGCTGGTCATGCGCGGCGAGCGGCTGGTCGGCATCGTTTCCGAACGCGACTACGCACGCAAGGTGATCTTGCAGGGCCGCTCTTCCGCGCAGACCCGGGTCGAGGAAATCATGAGCAGCCCGGCCCTGACCATCGGCCCCGACACCGACGTGTTCGACTGCATGCGCCTGTGCACCGACAGCCGCATCCGCCATCTGCCGGTGGTGGAAGGCGAGCAAGTGGTCGGAGTGATTTCGATCGGCGACCTGGTCAAGGCAGTGATCGACGCACAGGCCGAGCAGATCGACCAGCTGCAGCGCTATATCACCAGCTGAGCTGCGTCGACGCGGATCGACCCCGTGCGGCGCTCAAGTTTCGGGTGCGGGCGTTGATTCGGGCAGCAGATCGGGCGAATTGCCGGCCTTTCTGGCGAACCAGGCTGCCACGCCGGACATGACCACGCCGACCGAAGCCATGCCCACCGCGCTCACGCCCAGCTTGCCCAGTCCGCTGACGCCGCTGATGACGATCAGATCGCCCAGGCGCCAGATCGCCGTCTCGACGAAGTTCTTGCCCTTGTAGCGGGTTTCGCGAGGCACGCGGGTATACAGCGCATCGGTCGCCGGCTTGGTCATGCCGTAGGCAAAGCCTCGGCTCGCCCCCAGCATCACCGCCAGCCAGGAAACCACGTAGCCGAACAGCTCGAACTGGCCCGCGCCGAAAGAGATCACGATCAGCAACAGAATCACGTTGACCAAGGCAGGCAGAAACAGGCCCCAGGTCGCCCCGAAGCGGATCAGCAGCCAGCGGGTGAGAGTCAGCTGCAGCAACGCGCCGGTGATATTCACCGCCAGATCGATATCTGCATAAAACGCGGTACGCGCCACGCTGCCGACAACATGCGCCTTGACGTAGTCAGCCACCAGGGCATAGACCAGGGTGCCGATGCCGTCGCCGAGCAGCATCAGGATCGCCATGTAAAACAGGAAAGGTCGCAACCAGACCTCCCGGATGCCCGCCCACAGCGAGCCGCCGATAGCCTCGTCGCTGGCCGTACCGGTGCGCTGCTCGTGCTGCACCGACAGCTTCAGCAGCACGCCCAGCGCCGCGCCCAGCATCAGCGCCGACAACACCAGCAGCGGCGCCACGCCCAGGATGCTCACCAACAGCCTGGTCAAGGCAGGCCCGAAGACGGCGCCAGCCATGCCGCCCAGGGCGATCAACGGGAAGGCGCTGCGCGCCGACTCGCTGCTGAAGATATCGGCCATGAAGCTCCAGAACAGCGAGACCACAAACAGGTTGAACACGCTGACCCAGACGTAAAAGATCGTTCCAAGCAACTTTGTGCCAATACGGTCCTGGGCAAGGAAAGCCGGCACGAACACGCACAGGCACAGCATGAAAAAACCGTAGCTCCAACTGAGCAGGCGCTTGCGGGGAAAGCGCACAACCAGGATGCCGAATACCGGTGTCAGCAGCAGCATCACGATGAACGTCACACCGAAGAACAGCGGCAACGCGGAAGACCCCACCGCGCCGCTCAGCTGATCGCGCACCGGCCGCAGGATGTAGTACGAAGCCAATACGAAAAAGAAAGCCAGCGCGGCCAAGGCAATCGGGGCCATCGCCTGAACACCACCGGCCTTTTCGTCAGGTGCATGGGTCACGTCGCCCGAACCGCCGTCATGCGGTGATCCTGCATGAAGCGAGGCCTGTGGCGCCGATGCGGAATCGTCCGCCTGCCTCACCGTGTTGTCCGGGCTCACCGAAATACCCCCTGTGGGTCGCGGCAAGACTAGCATGCGATGATGACCGCCAAGGCATGCCGGAGGGAGTCGCTTGAGCTACGACTACATCATCATCGGCGCCGGCTCGGCCGGTTGCGTGCTGGCCAACCGGCTCAGCGCCGATCCCGCTCGTCGGGTCCTGCTGCTCGAGGCCGGCCCGAAGGACTGGAATCCGCTGATCCACATGCCGGCCGGCTTGGCCAAGCTGGTCGGCGATCAGCGCGGGCTGGCGCGCATTTACGGCAGCCATCGCATCAACTGGGGCTACCGCACCGAGCCGGAAGCGGCGCTAGCCAACCGGCGCCTGTGGTGGCCTCGCGGCAAGACCCTGGGCGGCTCGAGTTCGATCAACGCGATGTGCTACATCCGCGGCGTGCCTGCCGACTATGACGCCTGGGTCGCAGCCACCGGGGACGAACGCTGGGGCTGGTCGCACATCTTGCCGTGGTTCCTGCACAGCGAGGACAACAGCCGCGGCGCCGGTCCGCTGCATGGCACCGGCGGCCCGCTGGGGGTAAGCGACCTGCGCCATCACAGCGAGTTGTCAGCCGCCTTCGTCGACGCCGGCGTGGTCGCGGGATATGCGCGCAACGACGATTTCAACGGTCCCATCCAGGACGGCTTCGGCCTCTACCAGGTCACCCAGCGCGACGGCGCACGCTGCTCCACTGCTGTCGGTTATCTGGACCCGGTGCGCCGGCGCGCCAATCTCGAACTGCGCACCCACGCCCTGGTCGAACGCATCCTGGTCGAGCAAGGCCGCGCGGTCGGGGTGCAATTGGCCGGCCAACGCATCGAGGCTGGCGAGATCCTGCTCGCCGCCGGCGCGATCAACACGCCGCAGCTGCTGATGCTCTCCGGCATCGGTCCAGCCGAACACCTGCGCGAGCACGGCATCGAGGTGTTGCTGGATCGGCCCGAAGTCGGCGCCAATCTGCAGGACCACCTGGACATCTGCACGCTGACCGGCACCGGCTATCCACACACCTACGATCATCTCAACGATCTCGCGGTGGCCTTGCGCTACCTGCGCGGCCATCAAGGCCTGGGCAGTTCCAACGCGGCCGAGGCCGGTGGCTTCGTGCGCAGCCGCCACGCCACGGACGCGCGCTGCGACATCCAGTTCCACTTCATTCCCGCCCAGCTCGACGATCACGGCAGCCGCCCCCTGCCCGGCCGCGGCTATACGCTGCACGCCTGCTACCTGCATCCGCGCAGCCGCGGTCGCCTGCGCCTGAAGTCCGCCGATCCGCGCCAGCCGATCGGCATCGAGGCGAACTACCTCAGCGATCCCGAAGGGCACGATCTGAAGATGATGATCGAGGCGGCGCGGCTGTCGCGCGAAATCCTGGCCCAGGCGCCGTTCGACCGCTATCGCGGCCAGGCCGTGCAGCCGCCGCAGCAGCCGCGCGACGAGCGCGAATACGAGTCCTTCATCCGCCAGCGCGCCGAGTCCATCTACCACCCGGTGGGCAGCTGCCGCATGGGTCGCGACGACGGCGCGGCGGTCGACGGCGAGCTGCGTCTGCGCGGCGTGGCCGGGCTGCGCGTGGTCGATGCGTCGGTGATGCCGACGCTGCCCAGCGGCAACACCAATGCGCCCACCATCATGATCGCCGAGCGCGCCAGCGCATTGATCCTGGGCCATGAAAGCGGCGGCCCGGCCTCGCGCGCGGAAGCGCCGACGAGCTAGCGCGGCGCTAGCCGGCGGCCGGCGCCAGCTTGGGCGCCGGGCAGTCCAGCCACGCGCAGACCGCATGCAGTAGCTCGGACTCCTCGGCGCTGACCACCCGGTCGGCCTGCACGGCGCATAGCAGACTCTGCACGACCAGTTCCTTCGCGGCCGGCGTGAGCGCGTTGAGCCGGTTCAAGGCCTGCTCGAAAGGAACCTGCCAGAAAGTGGGCAATGGCTTCCATGCGATGGGCTCGCCCAGCAGGGCCTGCTGCGTCGCCAGCAGCCAGGTGCGCCGCGCCTCTGCCTCATCATGGCTGCCCCGGCTGGCCACCACGGCGACGACCAGGGCGAAGCTGTCGCGGCAGGCAAACAGCTTTTCCGTGCCGACAGCGGGCTTCACCGCACGCAGGCGCGCACGCAGCAGCAGGCAGGCGACGAATTGGCCGAAATCGCCCGGACTGCCCAGGCGAAACCACTCGTCCAAGGTATCCAGCAAGGTCTGTCGGCGCCCTTCCGGCAGTTGCGCCAGGGCGTGCACGGTCAGCTGGGTCAGCGGCAGGCGCAGGCTGGCGGGCAAGGCCCGGGCATCCGCGGAGACGGCCTCGACTCCACGCAGCATGTCGTCGCCGAAAGCCGAGGCCACCGCGCGACGGCGACGCTCCACCGCGACCGGGGAAAGCGGCGGCGCCAGCGCCAATGCCAGCGCGATCGCCGACTCCGGCTGTCGCACGGCAGCCAGCAGCGCATCGGGAATGCGCTGGGGCCCAGGCGCCTCCTGGCGGATCGGGCTCAGGCTCGGGCCCTGCGCACCCGCGCTCGAATCGTCCTGCTGCTCCGCGGTGTCCGGTGCATCGGCGCGCCAGTCGTGAATGTCGTCGCGATGGATATTCCGGCGCGCGGTCGACTCGTCGGCGGCATCGTCGTCGATGTGCTCAGCGGCCAGCTCGAACTGTTCGAGATCATGCTCGCTGAAACTTGGCTCGAGTTCGCGGATGCGCTTGATCAATGGCGGATGCGTGGCCATCAACGGATGCAGGCTCTCCGACGGATTGAACAGCATGTGGGCGATTTCGCGGCGATTGCCGACGCCGAGACGGGCGCCGTAGGTCGCGGTTTTTTTCAGCGCGCCGGCGAGGCCGACGGCCTGGCGGGTGAACTGCACCGCCGAGGCGTCGGCCAGCGATTCGCGCGAACGCGCCACCGCGGCCTGGATCAGCTGACCGAAGAAATAACCGATCGAGCCGATCGCCAGCAGGATCGGCCCGATGAACAAGGTGAAGCGGCTGCCGGAGTAGAAGCGATCGTCTTCGTCCGGATCCGGCGTCATCCACTCGCCGCAGACGGCCAACGCATGGATGCCGAACAGCAGCCCCATGATCCAGATGCTGAGGCGCATGTCGCCGTTGAGGACATGGCTGAACTCGTGCGCCACCACGCCCTGCAGCTCGTCGCGATCGAGCCGCTCCAGGCATCCCTGGGTCACGCACAGCGCCGCGTCGCCATGCGCGAAGCCGGCGGCGAAGGCATTGATCGCCGATTCGCCCGGCAACACGTAGACCGCCGGCGCAGCGATGCCCGCAGCCAGCGCCATTTCCTCCACCACGTTGCGCAAGCGGCGCAGGCGCGGGTCCGCGGTGTCCTTGAGCACGCGCTGCGCTCCCACCGCCTCTGCCACTGCGCGCCCACCGGCGGACAGGCTGAACATGCGATAGGCCGAGGCCAGCAGGATGCCGCCGAGCACGATCACCGTGGTCAGGACCAGCGGCCCGCGCATGCTGGCTTGCGTTTGGTCCGCTACGTGCATATGGCGATGCAGCTGCAGTACCAGCAGGGCCAGGACATCGACAGCCCCGACGATCGCCGCCAGCGCCAGCGCGAACAGCAGGATCAGCCGCCGCGTCAGGCCGCGCGCATGCTCTTCCCGGGAAAAAAAGTCCATGTACGCTCCCGAGACGACTCGATGCCGGCTAGCAGGAATTCCTGGCCGGGATCAGGCGAAAGACACCTTGGGCACTTCGCGCGCCGAGGCATCCTCGATCTTCAAGGGCTCGGCGGTGCGGAAGCCCGCATTGCCGGCGATCAGCGAGCCGGGGAAGACCTCGCAGCGATTGTTGTAGACCAGCACGGCGTCGTTGTAGGCCTGCCTGGCGAAGGCCACGCGGTTCTCGGTGGAGGTCAGCGCCTCGAACAACTGGGCGGTGTTCTGGTCGGCCTTCAGCTCGGGATAGGACTCGCTGACCGCGAACAGCCTGCCCAGCGACTGGTTGAGCGCCTGCTCGGTATCCGCCAGTTGCTGCATCGCAGCGGCATCGCCGGGCTTGGCCTTGGCATCGGCCAGTCCGCCCACCGCGGCATTGCGCGCCTGCATCACCGCTTCGAGCGTGCCGCGTTCGTGCGCCATATAGGCCTTCACGGTCTCGACCAGATTCGGAATGAGGTCGTGGCGACGGGTCAGCTGCACGTCGATTTGCGCGAACGCATTCTTGTAGCCGTTTCGCGCCGTCACCAGTCCGTTGTAGACCGAGACGAAGTACACGACAATCAACAGTAAGGCAATCAGAACAATGATCAGGCCCACGGTGTCCCCTCTCCACGCCGCCACGCCGATGACCCAGCCAGAATAGCATGACGAAACGCAAGATTTTATCGTGGGCCATCGGCCTGCTCTGCCTCTCCGCAGGCACCGCCTTCGCCACTCCGCCGGCGATCGGAAGCGCTCCCGCAGCAAGCGCCGACGCCCTGCCTTCCGCCGGTTTGCCGGCATCCGGCGCCACCGCGCCACCCTCGGCTGGCATAGCCTCCACAAGCTTGCGTGCGGCCGGCTTGCCCGCGACCGGCGTGCCTGCGACAAGCAGCGCCACGGCTCGTCAAGAGCTTCCCGCCGCGCGAGTGAAAGCTGCCCTCGCCGACTACCAGCAATGGCTGCAGCTGCTGCAGGAGCGCAACGCCGTGGCCGGGCTCGCCACCGCCGTGGTGGTGGACGACCGCGTGGTCTTCGAGCAGACCCAGGGCTACGCCAACGCGGCCACGCACGAGCCGATCACGCCGGACACGGTGTTCCGGCTCGCCTCGCTGTCCAAGGCCTTCGCCACCGCGCTCACCTCGATCCTGGTCAAGGAAGGCAAGCTGAGCTGGGATACCCGGCTGGCCAGCGTCCTGCCCTACTTCAAGCTCAAGGATGCGGAGGCTTCCGAGCAGGCCACCATCGGCGACATCCTCGGGCAGCGGCTGGGCCTGCCGCACAACACCTACGACAACATGCTCGAGGGCAACATCCCCTATGAAGAGCTGGTGCGCAGGCTCGACGAGGTCGACATGATCTGCGGCGTCGGCCAGTGCTACGGCTACCAGAACGTGGCCTTCAGCCTGATCGGCGACGTGATCTACAGCAAGACCGGCGAGTTCTTCTATTCGCTGGTGAACAAGCGCATCTTCGGCCCGCTGGGCATGCGCACGGCCAGCTACGGCCGCGATTCGCTGGAACTCAGCAAGAGCTGGGCCCGGCCGCATCGCGGAGCCGCCGGCAACTGGGTGCCGTTCGAGCCGAACGAAGCCTATTACCGCGTCGCGCCGGCAGCAGGCGTCAACGCCAGCCTGCACGACATGGAGCAATGGCTGATTGCGCAGATGGGCGGCCGGCCCGACGTGCTCGACGCCCAGCAATTGGAAATGCTGCACGCTCCGGCCGTCGACACGCCGGTCGAGGTGCGCTCCACGCCCTGGCGGCGCGCGCGGCTCAGCGACGCGCACTACGCGCTCGGCTGGCGCGTGTTCGACTACGGCGACGAGACCCTGGTGTTCCACGCCGGCGCAGTGGAAGGCTATCGCACCATGATCGGCTTCTTCCCCAAATACCACGTGGGCGTGGTGACCTTGTGGAACTCGGCCGGGCCAACGCCTTCCGGCCTGATGCCCATGGTGTTCGACGATCTGCTCGGCCTGCCGCACGAAGACTGGGCCGGCCTGGAAAGCGATGCTCCCGCCGTGGTGACCACCCGCGGGAAAGCCAAGGCCAAGTACGCCGCAGCGGATCGCCACGGCAAAGCCAAGGCTTCCGCGAAAGCGCGCGGCAAGGCCGCCGTGGCGAGCAGCAAGGCGACCGCGAAGACCAAGTCGGCGAGCAAGGCGGTAGCCTCCAAGGCCAAGGGCAAGGCCAGCGTCGCCAGCGCGAAGGCCAGCCAGAAGACCGGCAAAAAGGGCACGACGCACAAGAACGTGGCGACCAAGGCCAAGACGACGCAGGCAGCGGACTGAAGCGCTGACCCGCGACCGCGCGGGTATCATCGGCCGCACCGGCATCCAGGCATGAGCCATGAGATGCATTAAAAAAGGGCGCCTCGCGGCGCCCTTTTTTTCACCGGGCGATCGCGCCCGGTTATTGCTGATTGACCTTGAACTCGACGCGGCGTTCCAGATCGGCCGCTACCGGCTGGCCGTCCTTCAGCGCGGGGTCGAACCGCCAGCGGTTCACCGCATCGATCGCGGCGCGGTCGAACACGTGGCGCGGCTGCGAATCGGCCACCTTGACGTTGGTGACGCTGCCGTCGGCGGTCACCGTGAAGGTGAGATCGACCCAGCCTTCCTGTCCAGCACGCAGCGCGTTGGCCGGATAGCGTGGCACTGAATTCCTCACCAGCACGGCGCCGCGGCTCTGCGCTGCCGGAGCTTCGGGCGTAGCCGGCTTCGGCTGGACGGCCGTCGCCGCGGCGTGCTGCTGCTGGCTGGCCGCCAGTTCCCGCGCCGCCTGCGCCCGCTGCTGCTCCGCCGCCTGCGACTTCTGCTGCTCGGCGAGCTTGGCCGACGCTTCCTTGTCGGAGGCAGCCTTCTGCGCGGCCAGTTGCTGCTGCCGCTGCTGATCCGCCTGTTGCTGCTGCTCGCGGTCGACCACCTTGCGCTGCGCGTCGAGCTTGGAACGCAGAATGGTCAGGGTGTAGTTGGCCGGATCGGCCTTGGCGAGCAGGTCGATCTGCCGCTGCGCCTCGTCGAAATCACGCTGGTTGATTTCCTGCTCGGCCGAGCTGGCGGCAAACGGAAAGGTTTCGCGCAAGGCGTCCGCGGCAACCTGGTTGCCCGGCTGCTTCTCCAGCACCGTCAGGTAGAACTCGAAGGCGTTGTTGCCTGCCGGAGCCAACACGCGCTGCTCGTTCATCGCCTTGCGCGCCTCGGCCAGCAGCTGGTTGGTGCTCATGCCCTCGACGTTGACCGGCGCGGGCGCAGTGCGGCTGGTGGTGACCACCGGTGTGGACGGATGGCCGCCTGAATCGGCCTCCACCATCTCCTGGTGCGGCTTGATGATCAACAGCCAGGCGCCCACGGCAAACAGTGCAAAGACTGCAAGGATGGCAATAGTGATGGGCCGGATGGCCCCACGCGCATGCCGACGCGACTCACGCAAATATCGGGTATCCATGGTCTCTCACTGACTTTCACCAGATACCCGCGCCTCCCCCCTGTGAATCCAGGAGCGGCGAAAGCCGATTCGCCGCAGCGCGGATGGGCAGAAGGTAACCGCAATGGGGCACGACTTCAAATCGCCCGAACTTGCGCGGCGCGACGGCGGCAGGAGGAATCAACTGGTTTCAGCGGGGCGGGCGGAGAAATCCGGCCCCCGGAAACGAAGCGTCCCGGCAGTGCCGGGACGAACGTTTTGAAGCAACCTCCCCGCGCTGGGCACCGCAGGGAGGTAAAACAGCAATCGATCTTGTCGTTATGTAATTACTTCTTCGACGCCTTGGTGGCCTTCACCACCTTGGCAGGAGCCGCCTTCTTCGCGGCGGCCTTCTTCACAGCGACCTTCTTCACGGCAGCCTTCTTCGCGGCGGCCGGCTTCTTGGCAGCGGCTTTCTTCGCCGCCGGCTTCTTGGCGGCAGCCTTCTTCGCTGCCGGCTTCTTGGCAACCGGCTTCTTCGCGGCGGCCTTCTTCACGGTGGTCTTCTTGGCAGCCTTCTTGGCGGCCGGTTTCTTGGCAGTGGATTTCTTGGCAGTGGCCATGGTTCGTCTCAGCTCCTCATCAGTTGGCAGTGGTTGCCCAGTAAAAGCGTGCAGGAACGCCTCCACCAGCAAATCGCTGTTGGTGGCGTGCCGAAGATTGTTGACCTGTCGGGATGTGCGCAAATCGGAAAGAAGCCGAAGGACGTGCAGCGGAATCGAGACCGTGATCTTGCGTACTGATCCGGCCTTCTCACCGTGCTCGACATAAGGCTCTATGAATTTCGATGCTGCCATGGTACCCGTTCCCCGTAATCTAAAACGAAAGCTATTCCTGAAGATTTCAGCTGTCAATTGATTTTAGCTACGAAATCAATCCACTGCACCAGGCCGAAAGCCCCCCGAAAAGCGCCCTGGAGCAGCCTTGCAGCGATGTCGGCAAAACCAATCAAAGCCATCTAGACGGCCAAACGAAAATGATCGAAAAATCCATGAGCGATAAAAAATCGCTTAATAAAAGGGATTTTTCGTAAATCACTGCTACAAACCTCATTCACTGCATGCCGCGCGGACGCAAACGGAAAAGCGTCACGGAAGGCTTCGGCAGCATGTCTGATCGATGAACGGGAACTGGCTTCGCCCCCGATTCCGCTCACCAAAAAATCGTCAGCCCCCGGTTCGCCGGCGGGCGCTGAAACCGTCTCCGCTCGCTCGCTGCTCCACCCGAAGCGACCGATTCGTCACGCCGACGCCGCTCGACTCGCATCCGATTCGGTGTCTCTAGTCGCGATCGCCGACCTGTTCGAAGACGAATTGCGCGTCGGCGTGGGCCGTCGTCATGGGACAAATCTGCGCACCATCACACACGCATGCCGCCGACAAATCGACGGCCGCATGCGCGGCCGTCGTGGGTGCCGCTTGTCGCTGCGGCTCAGTGATCTTCGTCCTCGATCAGCTCGGCGTAGGCATCGGCATCGAGCAGGCCGTCCAGCTCTTCGCGATGACTGGGGCGAACCACGTAGATCCAGCCTTCGCCCCAGGCGTCTTCGTTGATCGTTTCGGGCGCGTCGGCCAGGAGGTCGTTGACCGCCACGATCTCGCCGGATACCGGGGAATAGATGTCGGAGGCGGCCTTCACCGACTCGACCACCGCCACGCCGTGGCCAGCCTGGATGCTGGCGCCGACTTCAGGCAGCTCGACGTAGACCAGGTCGCCAAGCTGACTCTGGGCGTGGTCGGAAATGCCGACGCGCACCAGGCCATCGTCTTCGGCGCGGGCCCATTCGTGGGATTTGAGGAATTTCAGATCGCCAGGGATTTCGCTCATGGTCGCAGGTCCAGTCGTGGTTCGTTCAAAAAGCCCAAGGATGATTCTAGCCGCTTCGGGCAAAGCCCGGCACGTGCTGCATTCGACAGCTTGCGCGTCGCTCAGATGCCTTCGCAGGGCTGGCCGTCGCGCACGAACGGATATTTGACCAGGCGCACCGGCACTTCGCGGCCGCGGATGTCCACGCGCACGTCGCCGGGTTCGCCGGCCGGGATGCGCGCGAAGGCGATCGCCTTGCCGAGCGTGGGCGCGAAGCTGCCCGAGAGAATCTCGCCGGCGCCATTGCCGGCCAGCACAGTCTGACCGTGACGCAGCACACCCTTGTCGTCCAGCACCAGGCCGACCATCACGCGCTTGACGCCTTCGGCCTTCTGCCGCTCCAGCACCGAGCGGCCGATGAAGTCGCGGCCCTCGTCCAGTGCGATGGTCCAGCCGAGATTGGCCTCCCACGGCGACACCGTCTCGTCCATGTCCTGGCCGTACAGATTCATGCCGGCCTCCAGCCGCAAGGTATCGCGCGCGCCCAGGCCAGCCGGCGCCACGCCGGCGTCGGCGAACGCCTGCCACAACGCCACCGCATGCTCCTCCGGCACTAGGATCTCGAAACCGTCTTCACCGGTGTAGCCGGTGCGCGCGATGAACAGCGGCATGCCGTGCGGCCCCTGCGCCGCCGCCGCGGCGAAGCGGCCCAGCTTGCCGATCCGCTCGCGGTCGACCTCGGCCAGCAGGCCAATCACCTTGCTGCGCGCGTTCGGCCCCTGCACCGCGACCATGGCGAACTCGGGACGCTCCTTCACTTCGACGCCGAAGGCGCGCGCCTGCTGCTCGATCCAGGCCAGGTCCTTGTCGCGGGTGGCGGCATTGACCACCAGCCGGAAGAATTCCTCGCCCAGGAAGTACACGATGAGGTCGTCGATCACGCCGCCCTGCTCGTTCAGCATGCAGGAGTACAGCGCCTTGCCGTGCGCCTTCAGCTTGTCGACGCTGTTGGCCAGCAGATGGCGCAGAAATTCCCGCGTGCGCGCGCCGTGCAGATCGACCACGGTCATGTGCGACACGTCGAACATGCCAGCGTCGCGGCGCACCGCGTGATGCTCCTCGATCTGCGAGCCATAGCTGATCGGCATGTCCCAGCCGCCGAAGTCGACCATGCGCGCACCGAGCGCGCGATGGGTGGCATTGAGTACCGTCTTCTGTGTCATGGGGCAGGCCAAGGGGAAAAGGGGGCCTGCATTATCTCTGCCGCTTCGCGGCAAGCCAAGCCGGCCGCGACCGAACGCGCTTATTCCATGCGCTGCAGCAGGCTGTCCACGATCAGCTGCGCTTGCGCGTCGGGCGGCATGTCCTGCGTGCGCAAGTGGAATTCCGGCGATTCCGGCGCCTCGTAGGCCGAGTCGATGCCGGTGAAGTTGCGGATCTGCCCGGCACGTGCGCGCGCGTACAGACCTTTGACGTCGCGCTGCTCGCATACCTCCAGCGGCGTGTCGACGAAGACCTCGGCGAATTCGCCGGCCTCGAACAAGTCGCGCGCCATGCGCCGCTCGCTGCGGAACGGGCTGATGAAGGCAACCAGCACGATCAGGCCGGCATCGGTCATCAGGCGCGCCGTCTCGGCGACGCGGCGGATGTTCTCCACGCGATCCTCGTCGGTGAAGCCGAGGTCGCGGTTCAGTCCGTGCCGGATGTTGTCGCCGTCCAGCAGATAGGTGTGGTAGCCGAGCGCATGCAGGCGGCGCTCGACCAGGTTGGCGAGGGTGGACTTGCCGGCCCCCGACAGCCCGGTGAACCACAGGCAGGCAGGCCGCTGGCCCTTGATCTGCGCGCGGGCCTGCTTGTCGATGTCGATGTGCTGCCAATGCACGTTGGTCGAGCGGCGCAGGGCGAAGTCGATGGTGCCGCAGGCGACCGTGGCGTTGCTTTGGCGATCGATCAGGATGAAGCCGCCGAGCGCCCGATTGCGCGCATACGGCTCGAACGCGATCGGCTGATCCAGGCTCAGATTGCAGTACGCCACCTCGTTCAGCGCCAGGCGCGTCGCGGCCAGTTGCGCCTGGGTGTTGACGTCGACCTTGTACTTGATCGCGGTGACCTGGGCGGCGGCGCTGCGCGCGCCGATCTTCAGCCAGTAGGAACGATTCGGCAGCAGCGGCTGATCGCCCATCCACAGCAGATGGCAGGCGAACTGGTCGGCGACCGGCGCCGGCTGCAGCGCCGAGGCGATCACGTCGCCGCGGCTGACGTCGATCTCGTCGGCCAGGGTCAGCACCACCGCCTGCCCTGCGTCGGCGCGCGGCAGATCGCCGTCGGCGCTGACGATGCGTGCCACCTGCGAGCGCCGGCCGGTGGGCAGGGCCAGCACCGCATCGCCGGGACGCACGCTGCCGGCCACGATGGTGCCGGCATAGCCGCGAAAACCCTGGTCGGGCCGATTGACCCATTGCACCGGCAGGCGCAGCCCTTCGCCCGAGGGCGGCGGCGCAAGCTCGACCGACTCCAGCCACTCCAGCACGGCCGGGCCGGCGTACCAGGGCATGCGCTGCGAGCGCGCGCTGACATTGTCGCCGTGCAGGGCCGACACCGGCACGCAGGCAACCTGCTCGATGCCCAGCTGCCCGGCCAGCTCGCGATAGGCCGAGGCGATCTGCTCGAAGCGCTCCTGCGCGAAATCCACCAGATCCATCTTGTTCACCGCCAGCAGCACCTGGCGGATGCCGAGCAGCGAACATATATATGTATGTCGCCGGGTCTGGGTCAGCAGGCCCTTGCGCGCATCCACCAGCACCACCGCCAGGTCGGCGGTCGAGGCGCCGGTGGCCATGTTGCGGGTGTACTGCTCGTGGCCCGGGCAGTCGGCCACGATGAAGCTGCGCCGGTCGGTGCCGAAAAAGCGGTAGGCCACGTCGATGGTGATGCCCTGCTCGATCTCGGCATCCAGGCCGTCCACCAGCAGGGCGAAATCCAGTTCGCCGCCCTGCGTGCCGTAGCGCTTGCTGTCGCGCGCCAGAGCGTCGAGCTGATCGTCGAACAGGCGCTTGGCGTCGTACAGCAGGCGGCCCAGCAAGGTGCTCTTGCCGTCGTCCACGCTGCCGCAGGTGATGAAGCGCAGCAGGCTCTTGCTCTCGTGGCGCTGCAGGTAGTCGCGCAGGGCCGTCGTCGCGTCGTCGGCCATCAGAAGTAGCCCTCCTGCTTCTTGCGCTCCATCGAAGCCGACGGGTCGCGGTCGATCACCCGCCCCTGCCGTTCCGAATGGCGGGTCACCAGCATTTCCTGGATCACCGCCTCCAGCGTGTCGGCCTCGGACTCGATGGCGCCGGTCAGCGGATAGCAGCCCAGGGTGCGGAAGCGCACCTTCTTCATCAGCGGCTGCTCGCCCTCGCGCAGCGGCATGCGCTCGTCGTCGACCATGATCCAGCCGCCGTCGCGTTCGACCACCGGGCGCGGCTGGGCGAAATACAGCGGCACCACCGGGATGCGCTCGCGCAGGATGTACAGCCAGACGTCCAGCTCGGTCCAGTTCGACAGCGGGAACACGCGCACGCTTTCGCCCGGCCGGATGCGCGCGTTGTACACATTCCACAGCTCGGGCCGCTGGTTCTTGGGGTCCCAGCGATGCTGCGCGGTGCGGAAGGAGAAGATGCGTTCCTTGGCGCGCGATTTCTCCTCGTCGCGCCGCGCGCCACCGATCGCCGCGTCGAAGCCGTGCTGATCCAGCGCCTGCTTCAGCGCCTGGGTCTTCATGACCTCGGTGTGCACGGTGGCGCCGTGGGTGAACGGATTGACGCCCTGCTGCAGGCCTTCCTGGTTGATGTGCACCAGCAGCTGCAGGCCTTCCTCGGCCGCGCGGCGATCGCGGAAGGCGATCATCTCGCGGAACTTCCAGGTGGTGTCCACGTGCAGCAGCGGCATCGGCGGCTTGGCCGGATAGAAGGCCTTGAGCATCAGGTGCAGCAGCACCGAGGAATCCTTGCCCACCGAATACAGCATCACCGGATGGCGGAACTCGGCCGCCACTTCGCGCAGGATGTGGATGCTTTCGGCTTCCAGGCGATCCAGGTGCGTCAGTGCGCCCCGCATGGTCGACCCGGCATGGGCCTGCTGTGTCGATTGCACCATCACGCTCCTGGCGTCATGCGCCCGAGGCCTTGCCCGGACGGATGCAGATGAGCGCCATCCAGCGACGGACGGCTAGCCGGCAAAACCGGGCCGCGCGCATTATCCCCGCCGTCGCCGATCGATCCAAGCCGCGCATGATTTCGCGAAACTTCGGCGCGACACCCATCACGATACCCGGCACGCTCAGCCCAGCACCGGATAGGCCGGCTCCGCATCCAGCGTCGCCGCGCAGATTTCAGCCAGCTCGAGCAGGCGCAGGTCCGAGCCGCGCGCACCGACCAGCTGCATGCCCACCGGCAGGCCGTCGGCCAGACGCCCCATCGGCAGGCTCACCGCCGGGCAGCCCGCCAGGCTGGCGAAGCTGGTGAGATCGGCCACCGAGTCGGGCTCCGGGCCATTCAGCGGGAAAGCGCCCTGCGGCGTGGTCGGCAACACCAGCACGTCGACCTGGGCGAACAGCCGGCGCATCTTCAGGGTGGCCGCATCCAGCACGCGATCGGCCACCACATAATCCACCGCATGCTTGCCGGCGGCGTAGTCGAGCATCTTGCGGAATCGCGCCGAAACCTGCGGCGCGGGCCTGGCCAAGTCCTCGGCGAAAGTCGCCAGCATCTCCGACTCCATCAGCAGCAGGCCGGCGCGGCGCGTGCGCGCGAAATCCCAGTCGGAAAAATCCACCTGGCGGCGCTCGCACAGCACCGGGGCGAGCTTGCCCAGCGCAGCTTCGAACACCTCGATGATTTCCGCCTGCACGCCCACCGCCGCGAGATCGGGCAGCAGGCCGGTGCGCAGCTTGCCGGGCTCCCAGTCGGGCGGCGAGAAGGCCACCCGGCGCCGTCGCGAACGCGCATCGTCGGCGTCGTAGCCGGCCAGCACCTGTAGCAGCACGGTGAGATCGTCCACGCTGCGCGCGAGCAGGCCCACCGCATCGAGTCGACGTGCGGCCGGCACCAGGCCGCGAGTGGAGATTTCGCCGTGGGTGGGCTTCAGCGCGTAGACGCCGCAATAGCTGGCAGGAATGCGGATCGAGCCCAGGATGTCCGCACCGACCGCAGCCACCGCCAGGCCCGCGGCCACTGCAGCGGCACCGCCGCCGGACGATCCGCCGGCGCTATGACCATGACGGAACGGATTGTGCACGGGGCCGTAGTGCGGATTGTCGGTCGATGCGCCCAGCGCGCCCTCGTCCATGGTCGTCTTGCCGAGCAGCATCGCACCGGATGCACGCAGCCGGGCCACCACGTGCGCATCCTGCAGCGCCACTTCGTTGCGCCCCGGCAGGCCAGCGCGGGTCGGCCAGCCGGCCATGTCGAAGTTGTCTTCCACCGCGACAGGAATGCCGTCCAGCCGGCCGATCACGCCGTCGCGCCGGCGGCGCTCGGCGACGTCGGCCTGCTCCTGCAGCAGGCCGGGGCGCTGGTCGACATAAGCATTCAACACCGGATTGAGCCGCTCGATGGCCTCCTGATATGCCTCGGCCAGCGATTGCGGCTGCGTGCGCCCGATCGCCAGCCAGTGCAGCAACTGGCACAGCGAAGCGCGACGAAGGTCCACGGCGGTGATCGGAGGCAAGGCGCTCATGAGTGCTCCCAGAGGAATTCAAGCCGATTATCGCCGCGACAGGCTGAAGCGCATACAAGCACGGCAGGCGCCCGGGCCGGGCGGGTTTGCCGCGCCACGCCGTAATCCCGGACAATGGGCGCCGGCCGCGCCGCTCACTGCGACGGACCGGCCCCACTCGCTGCCAGCCACCTGACGGAGCCCGCCATGAGCGATCGCGAAACCATGGAATATGACGTCGTCGTGGTCGGCGCCGGACCCGCCGGCCTGTCGTTCGCGATCCGCCTGAAGCAGCTCAAGCCCGAGGTCACGGTGTGCGTGATCGAGAAGGCCTCGACCATCGGCGCGCAGATCCTCTCCGGCGCGGTGATCGAGCCGCAGCCGCTGGACGCGCTGCTGCCGGGCTGGCGCGACAACCCGCCGCCAATCTGCGTGCCGGCCACCGAGGACGAGTTCTGGCTGCTCAGCAAGACCGGCGCGCGCAAGCTGCCGGTGCCGCCGGGCATGCACAATCACGGCAATTTCATCGTCTCGCTGGGCGCGCTGTGCGCGTGGCTGGCGCCGCAGGCCGAGGCGCTGGGCGTGGACGTGTTCCCCGGCTTCGCCGCCGCCGACAATGTCTTCAACGAAGACGGCTCGGTCGCCGGCGTGCGCATCGGCGACATGGGCGTGGCGAAGGACGGCTCGCACAAGCCCGGCTATACCCAGGGCATCGACATCAAGGCCAAGGTCACCGTGCTCGCCGAGGGCGCGCGCGGCAGCCTCACCAAGCAGCTGATCAAGCGCTTCGAGCTGGACAAGGACAGCGACCCGCAGGGCTACTCGATCGGCATCAAGGAGCTGTGGCAGGTGCCCGCCGGGCGTGTGCAGCCGGGCAAGATCTTCCACAGCTTCGGCTGGCCGGCCGACAGCCACACCTATGGCGGCGCCTTCCTTTATCACCTGGACAAAGACCGCATCGCGCTGGGCTACGTCAGCGGGCTGGACTACAGCGATCCCAACTACCAGCCGTGGGAGGCCTTCCAGCAATGGAAGAACCATCCGCTGGTGAAGTCCTTGCTGGAAGGCGGCAACATTCTTTCGGCCGGCGCACGCGCCATCGTCACCGGCGGCTACCAGTCGCTGCCCAGGCTCGAGATGCCCGGCGCCCTGCTGATCGGCGACACCGCCGGCCTGCTCAACGTGCCGAAGATCAAGGGCACCCATCAGGCGATCAAGAGCGGCATGCTGGCCGCCGAACACCTCGCCGCGAACGCGCTGGACCCGGCGGGCTTCGACGCCAAGCTGCGCGGCTCCGAGGTGATGGCCGAACTGAAGAAGGTGCGCAACGTCAAGCCGGGCTTCAAGAAGGGGCTGTGGTTCGGCATGCTCAACGCCGCCTGGGAAACCGTGCTGGGCGGCGCCTCGCCGTGGACGCTGAAGAACAAGGCCGACTGGTCCTCGCTGCACAAGCTGGGCCAGCAGGAAGAGCCGAAGCGCGACTACGTGCAGCGCGAGCTGCCTCCGCGCGACCGCCTGGCCGGGGTGTACTTCGCCGCCACCGAACACGACGAGGATCAGCCGATCCATCTGCAGGTGGCCGACACCTCGGTCTGCGTGAGCAAGTGCGCGCAGGAATACGGCAACCCCTGCACGCGCTTCTGTCCGGCCAACGTCTACGAGATCGTCGACGACGGCGCGGGCAAGCGCCTGCAGATCAATGCCGCCAACTGCGTGCACTGTAAAACCTGCGACATCAAGGATCCCTACCAGATCATCAACTGGGTCACGCCGGAAGGCGGTTCCGGGCCGAACTACCAGAACCTGTAAGCCGCAGCCCATCATCGCCGACGCAGCCCGCGCGCCGACGCGTGTGGACGCATCGGCTGTCGACGCAAATGGAAGCTAGGCCTTCGCCTGCAGCGGGCAAGGCCCGACCCGGCCGCGCACGCCGTCGAGCATGCCGCGCAGCATAAAGCGCAGATTGCGCGCGCGCGGCCCGATCAGCACCGCGAACAGAAACAGCTTCACCAGCACCCGCGGCAGATCCTGCGCCACCCAGATCCGCGGCGTGTGCGGCATGCGATAGAGGCGCACGCGGTTGCGCATCATGTAGTAGAGCCGCACCGGCCCATGCACCACCACCTTGCCCAGCCCGAACGGCAGCGAACGCCGTGCGTCGCCCAGCCGGTGATGCATGGCGGCCGCGCACACGCCGTACAAGGCATAGCCGTGCGCGCGCACGCGGAAGCTCCATTCCAGATCGACGTTGTCGATGAACAGCCCGGCATCCATGGCGCCGACGCGATCCAACACCTCCAGCGGAATCAGCGTGCCCGAACTGATCAGGAAATCGCAGGCCAGCGCCTGCCCCTCGTGCTCGCACCAGAGTTTGCGGTTGAGCGGAAATCCCACGCGCACGAACGGCGCATCGCGGTCTTCGCGCAGATCGTGAAAGCGCGGCCCCACCGCCGCGACCGGCTGCACGCCGCCTAGCCGCAGCAGGGCCGCAAGCAAGGTCGCCACCATGTCCTCGCCGGGCGTGCTGTCCTGATCCAGCAGCAGCACGTAGCGATGGCCGCGCCGGCGCGCCCAGTCGATGCCCTGATTCTGCGCGGCTGCCAGTCCCGCGTTGCCGCCCTGACGCAGCACCGCAGCGACGCCCGGCATGGCATCGCTGCAGCGGCCGGGCTCGTCCGCTCCGGTGTTGTCGACCACCACCACGGCCCCTACCTGCCCGGTCACGGCGTCCAGCAGGGTACGCAGCACCTCCGCGTCCGGGCGATAAGTCACCACAATCGCGCAGACGCCGTGGTCGTCGCGCTCAGTCATGGCGCAGCAGGTCGCGCAGCATGGAGCGGCGACCGGTTCCATAACGGTGATAGCTGCCATCGCGCGCTTCGCGCAGCACGCCCGGCAGACGGCGCCAACGCGGCTTGCGCCCCAGCGCGACGCGCGCGATGAAGTGCTCGCGCTTGTGCACCACCGCCGCAAGGCAGCCCGGCGCGACCCGCTCGCCCAGCTGCTTCAGATGGGCCTCGAGACAGCTCATCCGCGCCACTTCGGCCTGGAACTCTTCGCGCCGCGGACTGACCAGGTCGTCCCATTTGTCCCGCCAGCTGCGCTTGCGCATGCCGACCTGGTTGTTGGCGTGCTGCCGGTAATCGATCAGCGGCGCCTCGACCATGCCTACGCGCCCCAGGGTCGACAGCACGATGGCCAGCCACTCGTCGTGAATCCAGCCCGCGCCTACCGGCAAGGCCGCGTCGACGACCTCGCGGCGCAGCGCCGCGGTCGCCCCCGTGACCATGCTCCGCCGCAACAGCACCTCGAAGGCCCGGCCGTCGCGCACCAGCTGCTTTTCGGCCTCGCGCAGCGCCAGCGCATCGAACAGGGTGACGCCGCGCCACTGTCCCGCCGCATCGACCAGGCGCGCATCGCTGCACAGCAGGAGCAGCTGCGGTTCGGCGGCGAAGCGGGCCGCCATCGCGGCCAGCTTGTCCGCGCGCCAGATGTCGTCCTGGTCGCACAGGAACAGCACGTCGCCGCTGGCCTCGTGCAGCATCTGCGAGAAATTGCCGACGAAGCCCAGGTTCCGCTCGTGTCGGAACAGTCGCACTTCCACGCCCGCGGCGCGCGCGCGCGCCGCGAAAGCCAGCAGCAGCTCCCAACTGGCGTCGTGCGAGCCGTCGTCTCCGACCACGATCTCGTCCGGCCGGCGCGTCTGCGCCAGCAGGCTGTCGAGCTGGTCGCCCAGATGGACTGCGCCGTTGTAGGTGCAGAGCACCACTGAAAGCCTCAAGCCGTCCATCCGCCGCGCGATTTTCGCCCGTCTCTGCCCATGCCGCATGATGCCTGAGCCCACCGGCGATGGGCAGGGGCCGTTTAAAACGCACGTCACGCGGGAGGCTCGAGAGACGCCGGACGGCCACACAGGCTAAACTTGCGGACGATCGTTTGTTTGCCCGCCGCAGCGGGCATGGCACCCAAGGAAATCGATGATGAAGATTCTGGTCGGCTACAAGCGCGTGGTGGACTACAACGTCCGCATCCAGGTGAAGCCGGACGGCACCGGCGTGGTGACCGATGGCGTGAAGCTCTCGGCCAACCCCTTCGACGACATCGCGCTGGAAGAAGCGCTGCGCCTGCGCGAAAAAGGCCTGGCCGAAGAAGTCGTGGTGGTCGGCATCGGCCCGAGCGACCTGACCGCCCACCTGCGCAACGGCCTGGCCATGGGCGCCAACCGCGCCATCCACGTGGTCACCGCCGACGCCGTGCAACCGCTGACCGCGGCGCGCACCCTGCTCAAGCTGGTCGAGAAGGAACAGCCGGGCCTGGTCATCCTCGGCAAGCAGGCCATCGACGACGACGCCAACCAGACCGGCCAGATGCTCGCCGCGCTGTGGGATCGCCCGCAGGCGACCTTCGCCAGCAAGGTGGAGATCGCCGACGGCAAGGCGACCGTGACCCGCGAGGTGGACGCCGGCCTCGAGGTGATCAGCGTCGACCTGCCGGCCGTGGTCACCAGCGACCTGCGCCTGAACGAGCCGCGCTTCATCAAGCTGCCGGACATCATGAAGGCCAAGTCCAAGCCGATCGACCTGATCGAGCTGGCCACGCTGGGCGTCGACTCCGGCGACCACCTCAAGACCACCCACTACGCCGCGCCCGCCAAGCGCAGCAAGGGCGTGATGGTGAAGGATGCGGCCGAGCTGGTCGCGGCGCTGAAACAGAAGGGCCTGCTCTGAGCAGCCGCCGGACGAGGAGACACTACCCATGAGCAAGATTCTGGTCATCGCCGAACACCTGGACGGCAAGCTCAACCCCTCGACGGCGCGCGCGGTGAGCGCCGCCGCCGCGGTGAAGCCCGAGGCCATCGACGTGCTGGTGCTCGCCGCACAAGCCGACGCCATCGCCGCCGAGGCCGCCAAGATCGAGGGCGTGAGCCGCGTGCTGACGGTCGCCCGCGCCGAGAACGCGCATCCGCTGGCCGCCGTGCTGGCGCCGCAGATCGCCAAGGCTGCCGCAGGCTACACCCACGTGTTTGGGCCCTCCACCACCTTCGGCAAGGACGTGATGCCGCGCGTGGCCGCACTGCTGGGCACTGCCCAGGTCAGCGACGTGATGAGCGTGGAAGGCTCGCACAGCTTCAAGCGCCCGATCTACGCCGGCAATGCCATCGTCACGGTCGAGGCCGAGCCCTCGCACGTGGTGGTCGCCACCATCCGCACCGCCTCCTGGCCCGCCGCGGCCAGCGGGAACGGCAACGCCTCAGTCGAAGCGCTGAGCGTGGACGCCGCCCTGCCCTCGCACACCCGCTTCGTCGAACTGCGCCAGGGCAAGAGCGACCGCCCTGACCTGCAAAGCGCCAGCAAGGTGGTGTCCGGCGGCCGCGGCGTCGGCTCGAAGGAAAACTTCGAGATCATCTACAAGCTGGCCGACAAGCTCGGCGCCGGCGTAGGCGCCTCGCGCGCTGCGGTCGACGCTGGCTACGTGCCGAGCGATCTGCAGGTCGGCCAGACCGGCAAGATCATTGCGCCGGAGCTGTACATGGCGATCGGCATCTCGGGCGCGATCCAGCACCTCACCGGCATCAAGGACGCCGGCACCATCGTCGCGATCAACAAGGATGGCGAAGCACCGATCTTCGAGGTGGCCGATATCGGCCTGGTGGGCGACCTGTTCAAGCTGCTGCCCGAGATCGAGCAGGCGATCGGCTGAGACATGACCGGGGCAGCGTGCTGAAGCCTGTCCTGGCCATCTCCGAGAGGTGAGACAGGGCCTCCCCCCCGGTGGCCCAGTGCCGCGTGCGCGGAATTCAGCCAATCATAGCCCTCGCCTGCAGGCGGGACTGCGGCATGAAACGTCGCACACGCCGTTCCCTCAGCGATTGCTGCCGTCCATCCATCTTGCTGCCGAGCTGCAGCTCCGCTGACCGACCGACGTCAAATGAAAAAGGCGTGGGCAAATACATCGGTGTTGCGATAGCCAGCCATAGGGCTCGCAACCACATTCTCGAGCCCGTCGCATCGGTGCGACGGGACCCGGGTCGAATGCATCCATGTCGTCGTCGACGGCCGCCCTGGCGCATGAGCCACGCCGATGATTTAGCCATCCGTCCCGCTCAGATGAGCGGGCATCGCTCGCAACGTTCGACATGATGCGGTAGCTCATGCCGCAATAAGCCTGCGATGCAGTGCGACATGACCTAAGCTCGATATATTGGCAATAGAACGACATGAGCTTGTCGGATTGGACTACCGGGTTTATCCATGGGCCGCCTACCGTCGAGCTTCGGCTCGCCATGCTCGCTAGCCGTCCAGGGGATCATCGCAACTGACGCCTTTGCCCGACGAATCGCCCTACGGCGCCTGCCAGACTGGGCGGCGGCAGCATGCCCGGCATGCCGGCTCTCCTTCCGGGGATATCGCTCGACCCGCTCACGGGCGGCAGGAAAAGTGTATTCGGACACAAAGTAGCGAAAGCCATGTGGCGGCAAATATCCCCACGCCGGCAACAAGACAGTCGTGCGGCAATCCTCAGACTGAAACCCATGGCGCGTCGCATCGCGCCAAGCTTGTACGTTGAGGATTATGAAAGCCGGGAATAGAAAGAGCCGATTAGCTTGCTAAAACAAGCTAATTGGTCCCTGCTGCGTTAAGCCCCTTCAGACGTGCTTCACCAGCAACGTCCGAAACTCGTTAGGATGCGGGAAATCAGGGCTACCATCGCTGGCGCCCCACATGGGCCAGCCTCAGGGATTCCCGAGTCGGTCCGAAATGCAATTCGAAGCATTGAACCCCTGCTGAAAAGCCATCTTTGCGGCTGCGGCATATCGCGACCGGATGCACGCATGATTTTGCATAATATGTGCCAGATGGACGCCCATCCAGAATATTGCACCATGCCGCCTTGCCTCATCGCACCAGGAAGCTTCCAAGATGCCTCAACCTACCGTTGCCGTACTCATCCCCTGCTACAACGAGGCTGTGGCCATTGCGCAAGTCGTCGCCGACTACAAAGAAGTCCTGCCTGAGGCTTCGATCTACGTCTACGACAATAACTCCACCGACAATACCGCAGGCATTGCCGCCGCCGCGGGAGCCATCGTCAGGAACGAACCGCAGCAAGGCAAGGGCGCAGTCGTACGCCGCATGTTTCGAGACATCGAAGCCGATTTCTACCTGATGGTGGACGGCGATCACACTTACGATGCTTCGCTGGCGCCTCGGCTGCTGGAGCTGGCGATCGCGCAGCATCTCGACCTCGTCAACGGCATCCGCAAAGAAACCGAGCAGGCGGCCTATCGTGCAGGCCATCGCCTCGGCAATACCATGCTGACCGGCGCCGTCCGCAATATCTTCGGCGACCGCGTGCAAGACATGCTGTCCGGCTACAAGGTATTTTCGCGGCGTTTCGTCAAATCCTTTCCGATCACCTCGATAGGCTTCGGCATTGAAACGGAGCTGACGGTCCACGCGCTGGAACTCGATATGCCCGTTGGCCACCTCGAAGGCCCCTATCGCGGGCGCATCGAAGGTTCCTCCAGCAAGCTCAATACCTATCGTGACGGCATCCGCATCCTCTGGCTGATCGTTCAACTTTTCAAACACGAGCGCCCGACCGCCTTTTTCTCCCTTTTCGGCGTGTTACTCACGCTCGTCTCGCTGGCGCTCGGCGCGCCCTTGCTGAGCGAATACCTCCACACCGGCCTCGTCCCTCGCCTTCCCACCGGCGTGCTTGCCACGGGCATCATGCTGCTGGCCTTCCTGAGCTTCATGACCGGTCAAATCCTCGGCACCGTGACTCGCGGCAGGCGCGAAACCAAGATGCTGGCCTATCTGGCGTACCCTTCTTTCAATCGCCAGCAGTCACACTGACGGCCTCGTTGCGGACTCGCCGTTTCCACAGTAGCTGGATCGTCGCATTTGATCGATTCACCTGGAAAGCCGAGCGCTTGATGCAAAGCCAATCCACCGATCGCCCTTATGGAATTTGTCGCCGCAGACCATGAATGACCGACAAGCATGTGAACGCTGCTGACGGATGATGACTCGGGGCATATAGGCATGCGGGACGCTACCGTCGCATGCATCCGAAGAACGATCGCGATCAAACAAGACAAGACCTGCATGAATACTAATACCGCCATTACGCTGCCTGCCGCGCCACGTCGCTGGCCTTTGTTTCTGCTTTGCTATCTGTTGATCGCCTACGTCTTCTCGGCCATCACCCCGCCATTTCAGGCGCCCGATGAGTTCAACCACGTTGAACGCGCCTATCTGCTCAGCCAGGGCTACATCCTGCTGAAGTCGGTCAATGGCGCCCCCTCTGGCGGCGAAGTCGATCAGGGCCTGCTCGATTACATGGCGACGTTTCGCCCGATGGCGGCACACGCCGACCGGAAGATATCCGCAAGCGAGCTGGCGGCAGCCAGCGAGATCCGGTGGTCCAATAGCAAGTCGCAGTTCGAGACGCCGGTCAACATGGCGTATTACTTTCCCTTGCTCTACCTGCCCTCGGCCATGGGCATGAAACTCGGCAGAGCCTTCGACCTGACAGTCGATCACTCCTATCGCCTGGCTCGATTGCTGACCCTGTGCACCTGCCTGGTCATTCTGTTCTTTGCGTTTCGCCTGTATCCGCCGCCGATTTTCGTCCTGGTGCTGCTTGCCCTGCCAATGAATCTCTTTCTGTTCTCGGCGGCGGTGCTGGATGGCATGGCTACGTCGGTTGCCGTGCTGGCCCTATCGGCCTTCATGCGCATCGTGGCCGACAAAGGCAAAGCCACTGACGGTGTCATCCGCGTACTGATCGTCAGCATCGCCCTGGTCGCAGCAGCCCGCGCCAATCTGCTGCCGCTACTGCTGCTGCCTTTTGCGGCTTACTTGCTCGTGCGCAGGCGCAGCACGCTCGTATGGGCGGCAGTCTGCAGCCTGTTCGTGCTTGGCTGGACCTTTTGGACGGTCAAATTCACGGTCTTTCCGCCAGACCCGCGCAATGTCGATCACCTGGCGCGCCTGTTTTCCTACGTGCTGCACCCCTGGACCTTTTTAGGGATCGTCTATGCGACGCTGACCGATCCCGGCATTTTCACCTACTACGTCTATTCGTTTATCGGCACCCTCGGCTGGCTCGATGCACCGCTTCCCGCTGCTGCCTATCGCCTGTTCGAAGGATTGATCGCGTTGACCCTGCTCAGCTCGGTGTCCTGGCGCGCTCTTCGCATAGACTGGAAATGGCGCAGCATGGTCGCGCTATGCGTTCTCGCGTCGGTTCTGCTGACCTTCCTAGCCCTGTTGGTCGAATGGACGGTAGGTCCCGCCACCAGGGTGGACGGCGTGCAGGGGCGGTACTTCATCATTCCTGCGCTGATGCTGGCATATGCCTTGCTAAGCGAAGCTCAGCCGCTTGCCAGTTTCGGCGGTCTCGTGCGTACTGGCCTCGCCGCCCTGGTGCTGGCCGTTACGGTCCATTACAGCGTCCCGGTGCTTGTCGGCAGGTATTACGCCATGGCAGCGCAGCCCGAGGTTGCGGACCTTTCGCTTAAAGCCTCGCAGCCGCTCAGCAAAGATCGCCCCATTCAAATCCACTTTGCGCCCGCGCAAGCCGAGAACCCCGTCAATCTCAGCTCGATCAGCCTGCGTTTCGGCACTTACATGACGTCGCATCCGGGCAAGGCCGTGCTGCGGCTTTGGACGACTAAACACGAGACCGCCACGCTGCCGATCAAGCTTTCCAGCCTGGTCGACAATGCCTACCAGACCTTCCCGTTGGACAACAAAGCCTATGTCGGCGGCGAGATCGTGGCGGAGGACGGCGAAGGCGTCAGTACATACGAAACCTACAATAGCCGCAGCGGCCTGATCACCGAGTGCATGGTGCTGGGCACGAGCGACAAGGGCTCCATTCTCACGCCGGGCTGCCCGCAGCCCTGAGTAGATTGAATGAGCACCGATGTCCTGCCCCGCCGTGCGGGGCTGGACATCACTCTGATGACTCGATGCGCGGCGGGAAGCCCATGCGAAACGTCGCGCCGTTCGGCCCCAGCGCAAGATTGGGATTATAGAAGCGATCCCGATCGGGACCGGCGGATCGCGCCGAACGTTTGACGCTCGTTGCACGACGCAGCTTCTCGGCACGGATCAAGGTGGACGCTCCCACCAGCATGTTCCGTAGGCCAAGAGCACTCACGCGCTCGGACAACACCACACCGCGCTGGATCCAATCCGCTTCGTCAGGCAATCCACCTGCTTCTATTAAAACCGCGCGCCTGGCCACCAGGCCTGCGCCTGGCAACAGTGACACCTGGCGAGTCAGCTGATTCAAGCCGAAGTAGCCCGGTCCCTGGCGTTTGCGTCCTGGCTTGGCCAAAACCGCCTCGACGGCACTTACCCGAACCAGCCCGGCTGCAATAACTCGCCCGTCTTTAGCGCACAGTCGGGCACCTGCCAGACCAACATCCGATATGGCCGCGAGCCGTGCGAGCCGAGTCAGCCAATCCGGCGCATCGACTAGCGTTTGCGCGTCGAGCAGACAGACATACTCAGCGCTCGACTCGGCGATGGCCGCATTGGCCGCGGCCATCGCTTCTGGTCGCGAAGCTGCTGCGATGATGTCGACGTCGACATGGCGGATCGGCTGTTGCTCGCGGGCGATCACGATTAAGCGGAAATCGGGATATGCGGTCCGCTGCAGCAGCGCCTCCAGGCTCGCCTCAAGTCCGTGCGAATCGAAGGCATCGACCACGATCAAGATCGCAGGGGCCGTGGGCGGCAGTACGTCCTCGACCAGGATGCGAGGAGCTTCCGACAGCGGGGCATGCACGTGTGCATCCCGACCCAGTGCCAGAAGATGGGCTTTCACGGCAGCTACGCCCGCAGCAAGCGCATAAGGCTTGTTCACCAACCCCAGCGCCGTGCTCTGCTCTGCCTCTCGCCAGTGGTACAGCACGTGGGGAATATGCACGATGGCATCGCCAGCTACTTTGCGCGAGCACCTCAAGACCAGATCGTGATCCTGGCTGCCTTCGCTTCCCTCGCGAAATCCGCCCAACTCGCGGACCAAGGCCGCTTCATATATCCCGAAGTGGCAGAAAAAATTCGTCTGCAGAATCAATTCGGGATCCCAGTCCGGCTTGAAGAACGGAGAATGACGCTGGCCTGATGCAGATATCTTGTCCTCGTCGCTGTAGAGCAGGCGGGTCTTTGGATGGAGATTGAGGTATTTGACTACCATCGCCAGCGCATGCGCGGGCAGTACGTCGTCGTGATCGAGCAGCGCGACGTAGTCGCCGGTCGCCAAAGCCAACGCGCTGTTACTGGCAGCGCTGATGTGACCATTGACTGGCCGCGAAATCAGCTTGATGCGCGCGTCGACACGCAAGTAGTCGCGAAGGATGGTGTCGACGTGCGGCGCGTCGGACGCGTCGTCCGCCAGGCACAGCTCCCAGTGGGGATAAATCTGCCGGCGCACCGACTCGATCATCTCTGTCAGGTATGCCGCCGGCGTGTTGAACACCGGCACCACCACGGATATCAGCGGCTGCTTCGCCAAGCTGCCGATCTCTCGTCCCAGCCGGGCCAAATCGGACTCCGTATGGATTTCGTAAGACGAGATCCAGCGCTCGTAGCGCACCCTCTGCCACACCGCGCGAAGAAACCCGTGCACGCCGTCAGGCCCTGGCCGCAGGCAGCTTGATCACCGCCACCGGCCGGTCATGCTCTCCTTCGAAACCGGCCCGCGCGTCGGAGTAGATCGACGTCCGCGAGCATAGGCCAAAAATCCCTTCAAGCCGATTGAATCGCATCATTGCCAGCCTCGCCGCAATCGGGTTCCTTCGCGACGATGTCTTTGAAATAGCCACAAATCTCAGTGGCCTGGGCGTCGAAGAGACGGATCATTCCGGCATGAGGGTTGCGGTGCTCGGCCATACGAGAAGGCTCCAGCAACCGACCGATCGCCGCAGCCAACTGCGTCCCATCGTCGTTAAGCGGAATAACGTCGCCATTCTCGCCGCTGACGATGTCCTCCACCACGCCGCCGGCATCCGTGGTGATGACCCAGACGTCGCGGATCAAGGCTTCTCGCACCGTCAAGCCAAAGCTTTCCTTGCTCTGTGTGGGGAAAAGAAGCACATCGATGCTTTCGAAGAACTCGTCGATCGTCTTCTGCGTGTAGGCCGGCACCACCTTCAGCGTGCCTGGGATCTGCCAGAGTTCTGGGTCGATCGAACGGCGCCCCAGATTCAACTCGTTGTCGACCACGTGCAGTTCATAATTGGCCAACTTGAGGCTGCGCAATGCCTTGCGGATCAGCTGCGATCCCTTGAGCGGCCCCTCGCCGCCCACGAAACCCAGTCGGAGCTTCCGGCCGCTCAACGGAGCTCGCTTGATTTCCCGGCGAGGCGCCATGACTCCATTCTTGTTGACCACCAGCCGGGCCGGATCGAACCCGTTGTCCAGGTGAAGCTGCCGGGAAAATTCGCTGGGAGAAAACACCATCGCCGCCGACTGCAGCGTCTCGTGGAGCAAATTCTGCCGGATTCGATTTGCCTTGCGGTCCGATATACAGGAGGCGCAGATATCGAGATCGACCTTGCGCTGATGGCAATAATGGCCACCGCTGTTCAACATGAACTGCCTTTCGCATATCCACCAGGCATCGTGCAAGGTCACGGTAAACGGAATCTTCTCCCTAACGCAGGCTTCAATGATGCGCACGCCGATGCCTTGCACGCTGTGCAGGTGGACAATATCTGGGCGGTAAGCGTGCAGCACTTCGGTAAATGGGATCACCGAATGGGGGTTGTTGTACGCATAGGCGGGCGCGCCTTCGGGCGGCAGTCCCATCGCGAAGACATCGCCGCCGGCGTAGCTATATCGAATGACCTCATAGGGCGCGACCCGATCCGTGGGCAGCGTGGTGAACATGGCGTACTCAATATCGTCGCGCTGGTTGATGCACTTCATCACCTCTTCGGCCACGATCGTGGCACCGCCGTAACTCCTCGGCGCAAAGAAAATATTCACCCCGAGGACGCGCAGCTTCGGCGCCCGGCGATGCTCATAGGGCCGGAAAATGGGCTCGAGCTGCTCCTCAGCCATACGCGGCAGCGCGTAATGGGCCAGCGCATGCTCATACGCCTTCCTGGCCACCGACTCGCGCAATGCCGCATCGTCGATCAGGGTCAGCAGCGCTTCTTCCCACTCTTTCTCGTTGTCCGCCAGATAGCCATTCATACCGCTCTGGATGGCCTTGCGGAATGCCGCACGCGGCGAGCACACCGACGGCAAGTGCACGATCGCGCCCTCGAGAAACTTGATATTGGACTTCGCATCGTTGAATGCGGTGTCCTCGAGCGGGGCAATGGTGATGTCGCACATCGCCAGATGACGCATATAGGTCGCGTAATCGGTAGCCGGGAACCGCTCCACCTGCCCCATCACGCCCTGATACTCGGCCTCCGGCAAATTAAGCTCACCGATGACGATCAAGCGTGCGTTCGGCCGCGCCTCCAGTACGCGGCGAATGCCACTCGCTGCCACGCGAAAATCGGCATCGTGGGCCCGACTGCCCGATCCGTAGACGATCCGCACGATGCCATCCGCGAGCTTTTGTCGGTCCACGCCAGCAGCGACGCGCAGTGCTTCGCCATCCAGGGCATTCTCCAGCACCGACACATTCGTCACGCCAGCTTCGCGCATCGCATCGGCAAGGCCATCGGTAGATGCAATGCCGGCGCCGCATTCGATCAAAGCCGCCCGATAAAGCGGGATGCCGAACATAATGCCCCGGCGAGTCTCTTCGTCCAGGTGAGCAAGGTTCGTGTTGTCGCGATTCTTCTGGGCGTCGAAGATGATGTCGTCCACCTCCCAGAACGTCTGCACTCCCAGGGCTTTCGCTTCGCGGATAAGCTGCAGCTGGTCGGCAAAGCCGGGAACGCGGTAGAAGATCGCCACTGAGTGCGTCTGCAGCAGGCTTCGGGACTTGGCCAGGTCGGTCCAGCTCACCACCGTGCTGTCGATGCCGAGCATCTCCAGCATTTGCTGCTTCTGCACGACGCGATAGCGCCTGCATTGCGGCAGGCTCAATTCCGCGATGAGCAGCACGCGCAAGCTCAAACGCTCCGTCGCCGGCAAAGCCGCCTGAATCGCCGGCAGCGCGATCGCCTGCTGGGCGCCGGCCGCATGAGGCATGTCCACGGGCTGCACGACCGCATGCCGGCCAGATAGCTTGGCCACGATCCTCCTGGCGGTCTGTCGCACGCCGTATTGCTTCAGCGACGCAGCGGTCAGATGTGCCAGTGAATTGACCCGCCTCATCGTGCTGCGCGGCCTTCGCAGCATGGACACCGCCAGGCGAAGCGGCGCGGTGATGCGCCACGAGCTCGAACTGCGCAATGCGCGCACTTCTTCGCTCAACTGCTGGCGGTTTTCCTGCAGGACGGCTATGTGCTCCTGGGCCGGCTTGACGCTGTCGACGGTCGCCTGCAACGCATCCATCCGTGCCGTCATGTCGTAGAGCATGGTGGCGAGCGCAGCCGACTGGGCTCGAAGCGTGTTCTGCAACTGAGCTTCCGCGCCCTTCCACTGATCGGCTAGCTTGCTGCCCAGTTGCTCGACTTCGCCATGAACCGTGCCGGCAATCTCCGCAACCAACTTTTCATTCGACTCTTGCCGCTGCATCGAGAGCTCTTGCTCGAATGCTCCGGACAAGGCCTGCATTTCGCCTGCCCAGCGCATACGCTCCGAATCGAACCGCTCCTGCTCCGAATTCAATGCATCGAGGAATGCACGCCTGCTGCTCTCAAAAATATGGGCCGCGGTCTCGGCAGCATGCCATCCTTCCCCGGCCGATGCCTGCAGCAGGCCGTCGAAAAGCCGCTCGACCAGATTCTGTTTTCCGGCCTGGGAATCGAACACCACGTGATGATGTCGTTCGTCGCGTGAAAGGAACTCGTTCACCTGGCCACGCGCTTCTTCGATTTCCCTCGGCCACGCAAGCCCCAGCTCCACACCTACGCGCCGAGCCACGGCCTCCCAGTCCGTCATCAACTGATCGTAGGTAACGACCACACGGGAAAACCCCTGGCTGCCGAGCACGCTATCGGCCGTATGCTCGAGCCAAGCGAGGCGGGACCGCGATACAGCGTGTTCGTTTCGCGATTTCAGCGACAGCGCGACTTCGTCGGGATGGCGCACGGCGAGGACGCACTGCATCGACGCGCCGATCTGCTCGAAGATCTGCTTCCACAGCGGCAGCAGCCTGCAGATTCGCGGATCCTTGACCATCCACAGCCGCGACGCGGAAAACTCGCTGCGCAGCAGGTCTACCAGCTTCTCCCGGGCCACCGTCGCGGGCGAGGACTCGAGCCAGTCTTCGGGCAGCTCGCGCAAGTCCTCCCAGGTGCGTCCCAAAGCGTGCAGCATTTCATCATGAATGCCGAAGACGCGAGGGTCTTCCCAGAACCCCTTCTTGTTTGCCTCGTCTGCCCGCCAAAGCACCGAGCTCAAATCGGCACCGAGCAGATTCAACAGGCGGGTCAGCGCCGAAGTTCCGCTGCGGTGCATCCCAAGAATCAGGACACCCTTTGCCGGGACGGTGTCATTCCTGCTACCGCTCATACGCGTGCGTCATCCTGTTCCAGCAAGCTGAGCTTGGGCCGCATGCCGAAGTCAACCCAGCCGGTGGCCAATCGCCCTTCCTCGGGCATGACCCTGAACATCACGGCGTCGAGCAGTCGGTCCATATAAGTCTCGCCCTCCTCGCCGTGCGCGGAAACGCCTGCATTCATGAAGTAGATGCCTGGCATCAAGGCGGCCTTGAAACGGAAACGCGCTTCGATCTGCTGACCGGCCTCCACGACTACGTTGCTCGTTCCATGCGCCGCGGTGACGCCGCCGCCAAGCTCCAGACCGCTGATCGTCTTGATCATCATGCCCAAGCGGACCGCAAGCCCGGCTCGCTGGAAGCTGACCCGATAGACATAGACGTATTCCTCGCCGGACCGCAGGACATTGACCGTGCGGCCATCTACTGTCTCGATATGCGGATTTTCGATGGTTGCACCACGCTGTTCGTAGCGCACCGTGCTCTGCGGCTTGAGCCCGGGATCGAAATAGACTTCGTCGGTCGGCTGCGCATCGATCGCCGTGCCGGAAGCAGGCACCTCCTCCCGGGAGGAATCTCCACTGCGCAGCTGCCGCCTGATCTCGTCCTGCTTCTCGGCAGGAGCGTAGGCCAGTCGGTGATAGCGCGACAGCACGTATTTCGGTGAGCCTTGCAACAGCAGCTCGCCGTGATCCAGCAGCACCGCCCGGTCGCAGAGTTCCAGCACCGTCCCTGCGGAATGGGACACGAACAGCACGGTTGCGCCAGTGCTGCGGATCTCTTCGATGCGCGCGAAGCATTTGCGCTGAAATGCCTCGTCGCCTACGGACAAGGCCTCGTCGACGACCAGAATGTCGGGCGTGGTATTGATAGCCACGGCAAAAGCCAGGCGCACCGCCATACCGCTCGAATAGCTCTTGACCGGCTGCTCGATGAACTCGCCGATGTCGGCGAACGCCGCGATATCGTCGAAGCGAGCCGCGATTTGCTCGCGGCTCAGGCCGAGCACGGTGCCGTTCAGATAGACATTTTCGCGACCCGTGAAATCCGGGTTGAAGCCGGAGCCCAGCTCGAGCAGGGCCGCAATGCGGCCATGCACCTGCACGCTCCCTTTGGTCGGTGCCAAGGTGCCGCAAATCACCTGCAAAAGGGTCGACTTGCCGGAGCCGTTGCGGCCGACGATGGCCATCGTCTCGCCCTTGTGGATTTCCAGGTTGATGTCCCGCAAAGCCACGAACTCTCGATGCCAGCGGTGCCGCGACTCCGCCGACGCAAACATTTCCATCAGGCGATGATGCGGCTCGGCATACATGGAAAAGCTTTTCGACAGCCCCTCCACCTTGATAGCAATCTCAGAGGACATCAGCGAAGCCCTTCTTGGTCGCCATGAACCACGCATACCCGGCGTACATCAGCACCAGGCTGCCGACGGTGTATTCCGCCAAGCCCACCCAATCCGGGTATTCGCCCCACAACGCGACGGCCCGCGCCTGATCGATCAGGAAAGTCATCGGGTTCAGGTGAAAAAGCATGCGTTTGGAATCTGACAAAGTATCCACCGGAATCATTGCTGACGACAGAAACAGCATCGTCATCGTAATCACGCCCATCATCTGATTGATGTCGCGCAGATAGACACCGAGCGCTGAAAATATCCAGCACACGCCCAGGCTCATGAAAATGAGCGGAATGAACACCACCGGCAGCAGGACGATCATCCAGCTCACGTGCCCCTCAAGCAGCAGGCTCAGTACGATGAACACCAGAATGTTCATGCCGGCCTGGAACAAGCCCGACAACATGACCTGCCAGGAAAGAATTTCCAGGGGGAAAACCACTTTCTTGACGAAGCTCGGATGACCGGTAATGACCGTCGGTGCGCGAGCCAGGCATTCCGCAAAAAAACCGTGAACGATCAGGCCGACAAAAATAATCACCGAGAAGTGATGCTGGTAGCCATTTTTCTGCGGCCAGTTCGATTTGAGCAGCACGCCGAAAGCAAGGCTATAGACGCAAAGCATGAGAAAGGGGCTTATCAGCGACCATAGCAGGCCAAAGCTCGCCCCTTTGTAACGGCTCTGCACATCGCGTTTGGCCAGCTCGGAAGTGAGCGAACCGTAGCGCCAAAGCGCAGAAAAAGGACCCATGACGCGATCCATCAAAGCCGTATCAATCAACATGAAAACCTCATCACGATCCCAACTAGTCAATGCCGCCAGGCACGGCTCGAAATCAACGCAGGGCGTCCTGCAATTCCTGCTGCAGGTCGGCGAGGTTTTCCACGCCCACCGACAGGCGGATCAGGCCATCGCTGATGCCCAGGCGCTTGCGCTGGGCCGCCGGCAGCGAGGCGTGCGTCATGATGGCGGGGTGCTCGATCAGGCTTTCCACGCCACCCAGCGACTCTGCCAGCGCGAACAGCTCGCAGCGCTCCAGCACCTGCCTGGCGCGCTTCAGCCCGCCCTTCAGTTCGACGCTGATGATGCCGCCGAAGCCGTCCATCTGGCGCCTGGCCAACGCATGCTGGGGATGGCTCTTGAGGCCGGGATAGATGACCCGTTCGATCGCAGGATGGCTCTCCAGCCAGCGCGCCAGCGTCAATGCGCTTTCGCAGTGGGCCTTCATGCGCAGATGCAAGGTCTTGAGGCCGCGCATGGCCAGGAAGGCGTCGAAGGGACCGCCGACGGCACCCACCGAGTTCTGCAGGAAGCCCATGCTCTCGGCCAACTCGTCGTTGCCGGCCACCACGATGCCGCCGACCATGTCCGAATGGCCGTTGAGGTACTTGGTCGCGGAGTGCAGCACCAGGTCGGCGCCGTATTCCAGCGGGCGCTGCAGCATGGGCGAGCAGAAGGTGTTGTCGACCACCAGCAGCAGCCCGTGCTTCTTGGCGAAGGCGGCGATCTTGGCCAGGTCGACCAGTTTGAGCATCGGATTGGTCGGCGTCTCCGCCCAGATCATCCGCGTGTTCGGCTTCAGGGCGGCCTTGAGCGCCGCGCCGTCGTTGAGATCGACGAAACTGAAGTCGAGGCCCGCTGAACGCCGGCGCACACGCTCGAACAGGCGGTAGGTGCCGCCGTACAGATCGTCCATGGCGATCACGTGGCTGCCCGAATCGAGCAGGTCCAGCACGGTGGCGGCAGCGGCCAGTCCCGAGCCGAAGGCGAATCCGGCCACGCCGCCTTCCAGATCGGCCACGCAGCGCTCGTAGGCCATGCGGGTCGGGTTCTGCGTGCGCGAGTACTCGTAGCCTTTGTGCCGGCCAGGGCTTTGCTGCACGTAGGTGGAGGTGGCGTAGATCGGCGTCATGATGGCGCCGGTGGTGGGGTCGGGCGATTGCCCGGCATGGATGGCGCGGGTACCCAATCCGAGGCTGGGTCGCGTGGCTGGCTTTTTCACTGGCAGGGGGTCCGGGCTGCGTTGAGGGCGGTCGGGCAAGGGCGTCATCTTACCCTAAGCCCCGCCAAGCCCATGTTTCCGCTCTGAATCGCCGTTCATCTCGGAACCGTTCCGCGGACCTCCGTCACGTAAAGCCTGGCCTTCGCATCGACCTGGTTTCGAATGCGGCCAGAGTGCGGCAACATGCTGGTTATTGCATGCCGGACGGCGATCGATGGCGGGACTGGAACTTTGATGAAATTCCTTGTGCACGCTCAAGTCAGCGAAGCGAACATCGGGGAACAGCTGGGAGTGGCCGACTACAGCTATTTTTTCCTGCTCCGCGCGTTTTCGCAGGTGCTCGCCGAGCTGGGCGAGGTGGTCGCGCTGCAGGATCCGGCGCAGGCGGATGCGATTCATGCGCAATGCCAGGCGGCCGGCGAATCCTGCCTGCTGCTGTCCTTCGCGCCGCCGCACAAGACGCCGCTCGGCCTCGCCTGCCCGGTCGTGCCGGTCTTCGCCTGGGAATATCCCAACATTCCGGAACGCATCGAGGAGGCCTGCTGGCAGGACGATCCGCGCCACGACTGGCGCTATGTGTTCTCGCGGACGGGGCGGGCCATCACCCTCTCCAGGCACACCGTGGAGGCGGTCAGGCGCACGATGGGGCCGCACTTCCCGATCGCGGCAATTCCCTCTCCGCTGCACGCGGTTGCGGGGCACGAGCACCCGGAACTGGCCGGCCCGATCGCGGGAAGCACGGTGCTGCGAATCAAGGCCAGCGTGGCGGACAGCCGTCAGATGGGCCTGAATGCCGATCATCTGATCAGCCTCGAGGAAGAGGACGGCACACCGTACCAGCCCGACGATGACGACAAGCTGCCGCGGCTGGATCATGCCGCTGCCTCGCCTGATCGGTATACACCAGCACCCGATACAGAGCTTCTCGAGCTTCTTCCCGGCGAATCGGAGCCTGTCATCTGCGGATGGGAAATTCCTCCGCCGATGCCCGTGGCCATACGGCTGCGCGGACCGGTCTATACCTCGGTGCTGACCCCTGCCGTCGGCCGCAAGAACTGGGATGACCTGATCACCGCCTTCTGCTGGACCTTCCGCGAGCGGGAGGATGCGACGCTGATCCTGAAGTTGACCGGCAGCGACCTCCCCTTCTCGCACCGGCAGCTGCTCATGCTGCTGACCAAGCTGTCGCCAATGCGCTGCCGGGTGATAAGCATCTACGGATACATCTCCGATGCGGACTATGCGTCCCTGATCGATGTCACCACCTATGGCATCAATGCTTCGCTGTGCGAGGGTCTGTGCCTGCCGCTGGTCGAGTTTCTCAACAGCGGCATCCCTGCCATCGCGCCCGACCATACTGCCATGGCGGATTACATCGACGACACGCTGGCCTTCGTGGTGGAAAGCCATCCGGGAGCTCCCACCGTGTGGCCTCACGGAGACTATGAGATCAATCGCACCACCCGCTACCAGATCAGCTGGGCCTCGCTGGCCGAGGCGTTTGCGCAGAGCTATCGCCTCGCCCTGAATCATCCGCAGCGCTATCGCGAGATGTCGCGCCGGGCCAGTCAGGCCATGCAGGCCTATTGCGGCATGCCCGCAGTGAAGCAGATGCTGCAAGAGTTCTTTCAGGCCGGGCTGCCGCAGGAACACGCGCAACCACGGACAGCCCCTGAGGCCACCGTCGCGGCCATCCGGAGCCTGCCATGATCTTGCTGATCCACACGCGTACCGAGACGCAGCAAATTCACCGGCAACTCGGACGACCCGAGTACAGCTACCGCTTTGTGGTGAACGAATTCCGCACGCTGCTCGACGAGCTCGGCGTGGTGATCGAAGTGAGGGATCCCGAAACCGAGGTCGACGCCATCTACGCGAGCTGTCAGCGACACGGCGTGCCATGCCTCTTCCTGTGCTTCATGCCACCCAGCAAGACACCGATCGGCCTGACCTGCCCGACCGTCTGCGTATTCGCCTGGGAGTATGAAACGCTTCCAAACGAAGCCTTCGCCGGAAAGCCTCGCAACGACTGGCGTCGCGTGCTCACCCGGCTGGGCTCGGCGATCACCCATTCCAGTTTCACGGTGACCGCGGTCCGCGCCGCGCTCGGCGCCGACTTCGCCGTCATCAGCGCCCCGGCTCCGCTGTGGGATCGCATGCAAGCCTTGCGCGGCCCGCGAACCGCTCCGGTGGCGCTGCCGATTCTTCGCGGCGAGGTCATCGACAGCCGGCAGACCCGACTCGCCGACTATCGCCTGAGCCTGGTGCGCGCGGCCCGCCCCGAGGTGCTTCCGTTGCCGGCGAACCGCCACGAATACCAGGCGAACATCAGCCTGGACGGCGTGCTCTACACGGCCGTGCTCAATCCCTACGACGGGCGCAAGAACTGCATTCTGATGATCCAGGCCTTCTGCGATGCACTGAAGGACAAGCCCGACGCCACGCTGCTGCTCAAGCTCACCCATCACGACCCGAGCGAGCTGATTCCCGACATGCTGGAGGCCATCTACAAGATGGGCGATCTGGCCTGCCGCGTCCTGCTGCTGCATGCCTATCTGGAAGAAGCCGAATACCATGCCCTGCTGCGCGCCACGACGTATGCCGTCAACACTTCGCATGGCGAAGGCCAGTGCCTGCCCTTGATGGAATACATGTCGGCCGGCAAACCGGCGATCGCGCCGCGCCATACATCGATGCTGGACTACATCGACGAGCACTGCGCGTTCGTGGTGGACTCCAGTGTCGTAGTAGGCACGTGGCCGCAGGATCAGCGCCAGGCTTTCCGCACGCTGCGACAGCGCATCCACTACCACTCCTTGGTGATGGCCTACCGCCGCAGCTATCACGTGGCGCGCGAAGAGCCCGAAGTCTATGCCGCCATGTCCGAGGCGGCCGTCGAATCCCTGCGCCGCTACTGCTCGCGGGAAACCATAAAACCCAGACTGCAAGAACTGCTCGGTCAGGCGCTCGGCCAGCATGACGCGCGAGTAGCCGCACATGGCTGACGCAGCCATCCACGGGCGCCGGAATGGCGACATCGAGTGCCTGCGTGCGCTCGCCGTCATTGGCGTGGCGTTCCATCATATGCAGGACAACCTGTTCAACCCTGGCCTGCCCGCGCTGTATCAGCTGCGCCATTACCTGAATTTCTGGTACGGCGTCGACCTCTTCTTCGCGATTTCAGGTTTCGTCATCGCCCGCAGCCTGCTTCCGCAGATGGCCGGCGCAAGAGACAACCGCGCCAAGTTCACGGTCATCGCGGCATTCTGGATACGTCGATGCTGGCGACTGCTGCCATCGGCATGGTTATGGCTAGGCCTGATCCTGCTGCTCGTGGTCGGATTCAACCGCAGCGGCACCTTCGGTGGCTGGCATGCGAATCTCATGTCGACCCTGGCCGGCTTGTTCGACGTGGCGAACTTCCGTTTCGCCGACGCGTTCTTCCGTTACGATTATGGCACCAGCTTCGTCTACTGGAGCCTGTCGCTGGAGGAACAGTTCTATCTGCTGCTGCCCTTGCTGGTCCTCTGTCTGCGGAAGCGTATCGGCCTTTTGATGGTGGCTGTGTTCATCGTGCAACTATGCCTCCTCCGCACGATATGGCTGAAGTCCGTGCGCACCGATGCGCTGGCACTCGGCGTGCTTTTGGCGATCGCCGCAACCAAGCCTCGCTATGCTTCGTTGAACCCGCGCATGCTGCTGCGCCTCGGCTGGCTGCGCGTAGCCCTGCCCTGCGCACTGCTGGTCTTGCTAGGCGTGCTGGCGTCCGGAGCCCTTGACCCCTGGCGGTTCCGCATCAGCGCCATCGCCCTGGTCAGCGCCGCTTTGGTCTGGCTTGCTTCCTACGACGAGGATTACCTGTTGCCGAACGGCGTCATCAAGCAACTGCTGGTATGGATCGGAGCCCGATCGTATGCCATCTACCTCATCCATGTGCCCGCTTATTTCGTGCTGTTTGAGATCAATTTCCGGCTTGGCCATGTCATGAGCCCGTGGCAGTTGGCACTGTTGGCACCGCCGCTGATTGCGGTGACGGCCGACTTGAATTACCGCTACGTCGAGCAACCGCTGCGTCGCCGTGGCAGGCTCATCGCCGAGAACTTCGAGCGGCGCAGAGAAAATCTCCCTCCTGACGGCAGTCGGCAAGCCACTTCGAGCTGAGCCGTCGACCGCCAGATGTACAGCCACTCGCCAGGTGGCGATCATGCGAACATAAGGCGCTCCCGAGAGCGCCTGACGATCAGAGGCCAGACATGCCCATTTCCTCCGATAACGCCGACTCGTCGACCCCGAATCAGGGTGCCGACGCTTCGGAGTCCGCGCCACGCGTTTCCGATGCCGTGGAGAGAGGCGGCGACGCGTCCAATGTCGGCTTGCACGACGCCGTGCTCAGCGGCTGGTTCCTGAACGACAGCAGCGAAATCTTCCGTGGCATGTCCATCGGCAGCGACGATGTCGTGGTCGACGTCGGCTGCGGTGACGGCGGCAGCATCCTGTTCTGCGCACGCAAGGGCGCGCGCGCCGTCGCCATCGACCTCGACCCCGGCACGCTGGCCAAGACCAAGGCCAAGCTGGATGACATCGAGCCGGGGCGGCACGAGGCGCACGTCGCTGACGCCAGCGAGCTGCCGCTGCCGGACGCCTTCGCCACGCGAATCATCTGCACCGAAGTGCTGGAGCACGTGGACGACCCGCAGAAAGTGCTGGGCGAGCTGGTCCGCATCGGCCGGCCGGGGGCACGCTACCTGCTGAGCGTGCCAGACGCCCTGCAGGAAAACCTGCAGAAGCACGTAGCGCCGCCGCTGTACTTCGAGAAGCCCAATCACATCCGCATCATCGAGCGCGAGCAGTTCGCGCAATGGGTCGGCGACGCCGGCCTGATCATCGAACAGCAGAGCAGCTACGGCTTCTTCTGGTCGATCTGGTGGGCCCTGTTCTGGGCCTGCGACGTCGATCTGGAACATCCCGATCATCCGGCGCTGCAGCATTGGACCGCGACCTGGAAGGCTATCCTCGACTCGCCCAAAGGCTTGTCCCTGAAACAAAACCTCGACCGGTTCATGCCCAAGAGCCAGGTCATCGTCGCGCGCAAGCCATGACGACCGCACCCGCATGAGCCTCGAGCTTTCACGCGCACTCTGGCGCTACCGCGGCTTCATCATGGGCAGCGTCAAGCGGGAATTCCAGGCCCGCTACCGCAACTCGCTGCTGGGCGCCGCCTGGACCGTGCTGCAGCCGCTCGCCATGATCACCGTCTACACGGTGGTCTTCTCCGAGCTGATGCGCGCGCGCCTGCCCGGTCTCGACACGCCCTTCGCCTACAGCATCTATCTTTGCGCCGGCCTGCTCACCTGGGGCTTGTTCGCGGAAATCCTGCAGCGCAGCCAGACCGTGTTTCTCGATCACGGCAACATGATCAAGAAGCTCAATTTCCCGCGTATCTGCCTGCCGGCCATCACGGTGCTCAACGCGCTGGTCAACTTCGCCATCACCTTCTCGATCTTCCTGGTGTTCCTGCTGCTGGTCGGCAGTTTTCCAGGCTGGATCGTGCTGAGCGCGCTGCCGGTCTTGCTGATCCAGGTGGCGCTGGCCAGCGGGCTGGGCATCATCTCCGGCGTGCTGAACGTGTTTTTCCGCGACGTCGGCCAATTCGTCAACGTGCTGCTGCAATTCTGGTTCTGGCTCACCCCGATCGTGTATGCCAGCGACACCATCCCGGCCGCTGCGCGCCCGCTCCTGCGCCTGAACCCGATGACCTGGATCGTGCAGGCCTACCAGCAGATTTTCGTCTATCGCCGCATGCCCGACTGGCAGCACTTATGGCCGCTCGCGATCCTTGCCGTCATGCTGTGCATCATGGCCCTGATGCTGTTCCGCAGACGCGCCGGCGAAATCGTGGACGAGCTTTAGCGGAGATCCGGGCATGGGCGAGATTCGCGTTACGGGCCTCGGCAAGGCCTACAAGAAATACCCCAGCCAGTGGTCGCGCCTGGCCGAGTGGGTATTCCCGGTGGGCAAGCCGCGTCACCAGGACCACTGGGTTCTGCGCGACATCGATTTTCATCTGCAGGCCGGCGAAGCCGTCGGCATCGTCGGCAGCAACGGCGCCGGCAAGAGCACCCTGCTCAAGCTCATCACCGGCACCATTCGTCCGAGCTGCGGCAGCATCAACTGCGGCGGACGGGTCGCCGCGCTGCTCGAGCTGGGCATGGGCTTCCATCCCGATTTCACCGGCCGGCAAAATGCCGTGATGGGTGGCCAGCTGCTGGGTCTTTCCCTGGACGAGATCGACCGGCTGCTGCCCGAGATCGAGGCCTTCGCCGAGATCGGCGAATACATCGACCAGCCGGTGCGCACCTATTCGAGCGGCATGCAGATGCGCCTGGCCTTCAGCGTCGCCACCGCGCAGCGGCCGGACATCCTGATCGTCGACGAAGCCTTGTCGGTCGGCGACTCGTATTTCCAGCACAAGAGCTTCGAGCGCATCCGCTCGTTCCGCCGGGAAGGCACCACCTTGCTGATCGTGTCGCACGATCGCTACGCGATCCAGACCATCTGCGACCGGGCCATCCTGCTCGAAGCCGGGCGCGTGCGCATGCAGGGGCTTCCTGTCGACGTGCTGGACTACTACAACGCCATGATGGCCGAACGCGATCACCAGACCATCAACCAGCACGTGCTGCCCGACGGACGGGTCTCGACGGTGTCGGGCAGCGGCGAGGCCGCCATCACGCAGGTCACCCTGCTGGATCGGCACGGCATGCCGACCAGCTTCGCCGAAGTCGGCGATCCGCTATGCCTCGAGGTCGGCGTGCAGGTGCGCGCGCCGCTGCCGCGGCTGGTGCTGGGCTTCCTGCTCAAGGACCGCCTCGGTCAGGCGGTCTACGGCATCAACACCCATCGGCTGAAGCAGCCCTTGAGCGAACTGCGGCCCGGCGACGAATTGCGCTACCGCTTCCGCTTTCCGGCCCGGCTGGGCAAGGGCAGCTACTCGGTCACCCTGTCGCTCTCGCGCGAAGACTCGCACGTCGACAAGAACTACGAATGGCGGGACAACGCCCTGGTATTCCACGTGGTCAACACGCACCAGGAAGACTTCGTGGGCTGCAGCTGGCTCAACGCCGAAGTCGACATCGGGGTCAACGGCGCGGATAGCGTGGCCGTCGATCAGGCCTGATACATCCAGCGCAGGGTGTCTTCCAGCGCATAGACCGGCGGCTCGCCGATGCGCCGCTGCAGCCGCGTCCCGTCGCCTTCGAGGCGGCGCACCTCGTTGCTGCGCACGAAGGCCGGATTCACCACGACCTCGATCGTGTAGCCGGCGATCCGCGCCATCGTGTCCAGGATGTCCCTCAGCGAATGGCTGCTGCCGCTGCAGAGATTGAACAGGTCGCCGCCGCCCTCGGTTTCCAGCAGCCGGCGATAGCTCCACGCCACGGCGCGCACGTCCATGAATTCGCGCCAGACATCGATGTTGCCCAGCTCGATGCGCCGCTCGCCGCGGCGGAAATGCTCGACGATCTTGGGCACCAGGAAGTGCTGATCCTGCCCGACACCGGTGTAGTTGAAGGGGCGGGTCAGCAGCAGCGGCAAGCGGTCAGACCAGGTCCGGGCCATGTACTCCATCGCCAGCTTGCTCACCGCATAGTCGCTGGCTGGCTGAAGCTTCGACGCCTCGTCGAGCGGCCGCTCGTCGGTCGCATTGCCGTAGACGTGTGCGCTGCTCGCCAGCACCACCCGCGCCGGCCGCTCCGGCAGCTCGGCCAGCGCCGACAACAGATGGCGCGTGCCGACGATATTGGTCCGGTACAGCGCTTCCGCATCGCCGTGGGCCGCGAAGGCGATGCCCGCCAGATGGATCACTGCCTGGGGCTGGATCTGCCGCACTGCCTCGCGCACGGCATCGGCATCCAGCAAGTCGATGCGGGAACCGTCGTCAGGCTGCTCGAGCGGAAACACCGCATGGCCGGCGGCCGCCAGTTCGGCGCCGACATAGCGGCCGGTGAATCCGCCGAGGCCGGTGACCAGCACCCGCTGGCGAACTGCCTCAGAACGATGCGGGACCATGCTCGATCCGCTGCAGATCGCGTTCCACCATGGTGCGGCAGAGCGTTTCCAGCGACGTGGTCGCGGCCCAGCCCAGCTCCTGCCTGGCCAGGCTGGCGTCGCCGATCAGCAAGTCGACCTCGGCCGGGCGGTGGAAACGCGGATTCAGCGTCACCCGCACTTTGCCGGTACGTGCATCCACGCCCTGCTCGGCATCTCCGGAGCCGCGCCATTCGATGTCGATGCCGGCCGCCGCGAAGGCCAAGGCGGTGAACGTGCGCACGGTTTCGGTGCGCTGGGTGGCCAGCACGTAAGTACCCGGCTGGTCTGCCTGCAGCATGCGCCACATGCCGTCGACGTACTCCTTGGCATAGCCCCAATCGCGCTTGGCCTCCAGGTTGCCCAGCTCCAGCACGTCGAGTTTGCCGTGCCGGATGCGCGCCACCGCATCGGTGATCTTGCGCGTCACGAATTCCTTGCCGCGCAGCGGCGATTCGTGATTGAACAGGATGCCGCTGGTGCCGAAGATGCCGTAGGACTCGCGGTAGTTGACCGTGATCCAGTGCGCGTAAAGCTTGGCGACCCCGTACGGACTGCGCGGGTAGAACGGCGTACTTTCCGACTGCGGAACCGTCTGCGCCTTGCCGAACATCTCGGACGTGGAGGCCTGATAGAAGCGGATGCTCTTGTCCACGCTGCGGATCGCTTCGAGCAGGTTCAGCGCGCCGACGGCGGTGATCTGGGCGGTGGTCGCCGGCTGATCGAAAGATACGCCGACGAAGCTTTGCGCCGCCAGATTGTAGACCTCGTTGACCGCGTGCTTCTCCAGCAGGCGCAGCGCGGCGCCCATGTCGGTCAAGTCGAACTCGACCAATGCGAGCCTCGGATGATCGGCGATGCCGAGCTCGTCCAGCCGCCAGAAATTGGTCGAGCTGGTGCGACGATAGGCGCCCACGACCCGATAGCCCTGCTCCAGCAGAAGCTCGGCGAGGTAGGCACCATCTTGCCCGGTGATGCCGGTAATCAAGGCTGTCTTCATGCACGACTCCTGCAACGTGAGTGGCGCAGGCATGTTACGGGCATGCCCGGGCCTGTCAATCGCGAAAGCGTGATGGTCGTGCTCACTCTCGCTCGGGTACGAATTCGGTCGGCTGCCAGGGGCGCAGCCAGTGATCGTGCGCCGGGTCGGACAGCATCGCCCGCAGCACCGCCGTGGTCGCCTGCCAGCTCAGCATGGCGTCGACAGCCGCCGGCGGCCCGACCTGGTCCGGCACGCGCTCTTCCTGCAGATGCTGCCGCAGCAGCGCGCTGAGCGAATCTACGCTGCCGCCGTCGAAATAGCGGGCAAAGCCCGAGGAAACTTCACGGAATACCGGAATGTCGCGGGCCAGCACCGGCAGACCGCGGCTGGCCGCCTCGACCAGGGGCAAACCGAAGCCCTCGCCTTCGGAGGCGGCGATCAAGGCGCGCACGGCGCCGTAGAGCTTCTCGAGATATTCATCGCTGGCTTGTTCCAGCCAGATCAGGCGAACGCCTGCCTGCGCATGTCCGCGCATACGTGCAGCCAGCGCCTCGGACATCCAGCCCTGGCGCCCGACCACCAGCAGGCAGGCATCGACCTGCTCGGCCCACAGCCGCTCGAAGGCGTCGAGCACGAAGGCATGGCCTTTGCGCGGCTCGATGGTGCCGACCATGAGATACGCAGGCCGTTGGCGCAACGCGCCCAGCACGTCCTCGGCGTCGACGGGCAAGCCTGCGCTCGGCCGGGTCGAAGCGGGATCGTGGCCCAGATAGAAATAACCCAGCGGCAAGCGCCGGCGTCGCTCGGGCGAGTGGCGCTCGAACCAGTCGCGCACGTCGTCCGCCACCGATTTCGATATGCACAGCAGCCCATCCGCATGGCGCCCGATGCAGCGCAGCCAGGCCGCATGCATCGCCGCGATGCCCGGCGGGAACCACGTCGGATGGCGCACCGGCAACAAGTCGTAGACCACGAAGAACATGCGCACGCCGCGCGCACGCCAGGCATCGAGCAGGCCCTGGTTGGCCGGCAAGGCATCGGCCACCCAGTCCAGCCCGAGCAGCACGTCGCCGGCGCGAGGATGCACCTCGGCCTCGTCCAGCTCGAGCGGCGGCAACGCCAGCAATTGCAGGGCGTATGGCGTCGCATGGCGATACGCGCCGTTCACCAGCTTCACCGGCTCGATGCGCCACGGCTGCTGCTCCAGCCTGAGCAGTTCGAGCAGCACGCCCCGCACCACGCGTTCGATGCCCGTATGCAGCCCGCTGCGCTCGATCGCCGTCACGTCCACATAGATGCGCGGATGACCCAGTCGCGGCCGGTTGGCGGCAAACAGCCGCTTCGCTTCGGCAAGGCGATCGCGGTCCGGCACCGCGCCTGCCGCGCTCCATGCCATCTCGCGCAGCAGGCGCTGCTCCAAGGCCCGCGAGGATGCCAGCGACTGCTCGATGGCGTCGCGATAACGTCGTGCCGCATCGGCGGGATGATGTTCCCGCTCGATCCAGCGCGCAGCCGATTCGGCCAGTCCGGCGCGCGCGTCGGCATCCGACCACAGCCGACGCAAGGCCTCGACCAGCTCGGCGTCTTCGAAGCGGTCCGGCACGAGCAAGGCCACATCGCGCGGCAGCTCGGCGGCGGAGCCGTGCGCGTTGGCGATCAGCGGCAGCCCCTCGGCCAGCACGTCGAAGATGGCCGCGGAAGTCTCGCCGCGAGAATCCGTGCGCAACTGCACCGCCAGGTCGCTGGCCGCCAGATAGGCGACATAGGTATCCGCGCTGGCGAACCCTGTGATGCGAATGCGCGACCCACGCGGGTCCGCATCGATCGTCGCACGCAGCGCCTGCCCGTACGCGCCGCCGTGATTTTCGCCGACGAAGCACAGGTGGCAGCGCGGATCGTCCGCCAGCGGCGAGGCCAACCAGGCCTCGAGCAGGCGCTGGTTCAACTTGGTCGGCGCGATCATGCCGAAGCTGCACACCAGAAAATCGGTGTCGCCGAAGCCGAGCGCACGGCGCGCGCGGCGTCGATCGCCCAAGGTTCTCGCCTTGGGAAACGGCACCGTGCTGAGCTTGTCCGCCGCCGCGCCGTACAGGCGGCGCGCCTGCGCGACCGCATAGTCGGAATGCACGATCACCCCGCAGGCCGCCTCCAGCACGTCCAGATTCACCGGCCATGCGTCCAGGGTCGAGGCACGCCCGTGGCGCTGGTCGTGGATCAGCGCCGCGTAGCCGTGGCAGGCATACAGCAATTGCCGGAGTCCGTGCTCGTCGCCGACTTCCTGCATCATCCAGTGGCGCCCAGCCCCCAGCCACGAGTCGTGCAGCATCACCACGCCGGGCCGTTCCTGCAGCATGCCGAACATGTGCGCGTGGTAGGGCGAATTGCCGAAGTGGTAGAGGATGCGCTCGCAGGCCGAGGCATGCTGGTTGAACCACTCCAGCGAGCGCACGGGAAAGTTGGCCTGCAGCCAGGGATCGATCACCTCGGGCTGGTCGACCACCAGGTCGATGTCGTAGTGCACCGACAGATCGCGCAGCAGCCTGGCGCTGTAGTCCGCGATGCCCGAACGTACCGGCGGCAACGGCGACACATAGATCAGCCGGGGGCGCAGCGGCCGGACCAAGCCCGACTTGGCCGACACATGCCGCTCGATCGCGGCCAGCGCGCTGCGGGCGCTGCGCTGCCAGCTGAATTTGGCCGTCTGCACCGGTGCATGCACGCGCAGCCGCTGCAGCAAGTCCGGCTCGATCAGCACCTCATGCAGCTTGGCGGCAATCGAACTCGGACTGCGCGGATTGAACAGCGCATCCGGACAGCCGATCACCTCCGGCAGACTGGAACTGTCCGAACCGATCACCGCGGCGCCGCAGGCCATCGCCTCCAGCGGCGGCAGGCCCAGCCCTTCATGCAGCGAAGGCGCAACGAACAAGCTGCAATGGCTGTAGAGCCCGGCCAGTTCCTCGTCGGACACGCTGCCGGTGAAAACCAGCTGCGCTGCTGCAAGACCGGAGCGGCGCGCATGCTTGAGCAGCGGATCCTGTCTGGCCGGATCGCAGCGTCCCGCCAGCACCAGCGGATGGCGTTCGCGCAGCGGCGCCGGCAGATCGGCATAGGCGGTAATCAGCGCATCGACATTTTTGTGCGCATCGTAGCCGCCGGCGTAGAGCACATAGCCATGCTTCAGGCGTTCATGGCCCGGCCGCTGCAGCCAGCTCGCTTCCTCCAGCGGCACATGCCGGAATACCGGGTCCGCGGCGCCGTGCACCACGGCGATGTCGTCCGCGCGAAACCCCAGATGCTCGATGGCTTCGCGCCGCGAGGACTCCGAGATCGCCAGCAGCAGGTCGCAGCGCTTGAGCAGGCCCAGCCTGCGGTAATACCAGGCGCGATAAGCCGGATCGTGCAGGTGCCGGTGCGGATGCAGCAGCGGAATCAGGTCGTAGAGGGTGGCCACCTGCTGTGCTGCGCCGACTTCGCCGCCACGGGCGATCACCGAATCGTCGCCCCAACCTTCGAACAGGCTGCTGTGCCAGACCAGGTCCGCCTTGCGGGCAGCCAGGAATTCCGCATAGGCCGCCTCGGCCAGCCGGGATCGCCACGGATCGCCACCGTGGCAGCCCGCGATGCCGGACGGCAGCTCGCTCACGTAGATGCGCTCGCGCGGAATCAGGTCTGCGAAGTGTTCCGTCAGCGCCAGCACGGATTCCGCGTGCAAGCCGTTCAGAGCCAGGCAGAGCTCGTGCTGCGTGGCCGCCTCGGCAAAGGCGCGTGCCATCGACAAGGTATAGCGGCCGATGCCGCGATGACGGCTGTGCGACTGCGCCCCCTGCAGATCGAGCACGATCTTCATCGGGCACGCTCCCGCAGGCGCAGCTTCGGCGCGAACGCGCGTAGACGTCCTCTCATCGACCGCCGCCGCTAGTCGCGCCGCGGCGGATAGAGCGCGAAGCGCAGCCTGGCGTGCAGCCGCGGCAGCGGTCGCAGGAGCTGGCGCGCCAGCCAGCGCATGCCAGGCACGCGAATCAGGCCGCGCAGCACGCGCTTGACGACGCCGCGCAGGCCGCCGGAGCGCGGCGACAAGGCCCTCAAGGGCCGGGTCACTCGCCACGATCGACTCTGCAGGAAGGAGGTCTCGATGTGATGCTGCTGCGCGACGGCCTGGTGCAGACCCCACTCCAGGTCGCGACAGCGACGCTGCAGCGCATGAATTTGCTGCAGGCGCGCATCGCTGGCCAGCAGCAGTTCCTGATGCTCGCCCTGGAGCATGGCGAGACGATCCTTCATCACCGAATGATCGTGTTCGAGCTCGACCAGTCGCTTCAGCCGCTGCTCCGCCACGGCGCGCCAGTCGGGAGCCAGCGCCTGCCCCGGGCCGTTCGCGGCCGTCACGGCGACGCTTTCTCCTGGATGGCGCATGCCTTCGGTACCTCTTGTCGATTTGCTCATCCACTTTCGCACAAGGGGCGACCTCATGCCGAACCCTGACGCACCTGCCAGCCGTGCGGGACCGGCGGCGACGCATCCGCCTGCCCACGCGAGATTTCCTGCACTCTGCGCCTGAGCGCGTCCATGCATGCGGCCGCGGAGAAATTCCGGGCCATGTCGCGCGCGGCCTGCGCTCCCAGCCGAGGCCCGATCGAACGGTCCTGGTACAGCTCCTGCATGAATTTCGCCGCGTGGACGTGGTCGGGATCGGCCCAGTGCTGACCTTCCGCGTGCGGATACTCGCCTTCACCGACCGGTACCATGCGGTAGTCCACCAGACAGCTGTTGGCCTGCTCCATGAATTCCAGATTGCCCGAGTAAGCCGTGGCGATCACCGGCTTGCCCATGCACATCGCTTCGGCCATGCCCAGCCCGAAACCCTCGCTACGATGCAGCGACACATGCACGTCGGCGCAACGATGCAATGCCTGCAAGTCGCTGCGCTCGAGCATATCGTCGCGCACCACGATGCGCCTATCCGCGGCCGCCGCATTCAACAGATCCCACATCGCCGCGGCATAGCGTCCTGCGTTGCTGGTCTTGATCAGCAGCGTCGCAGCCTCGTCACCACGCGGGAAAGCGTGGCGGAAAGCGCGGATGGCCGCATGGGGGTTTTTCCTCGCTACGCCCGAGGCGAAGTCGAAGGTGCACAAGAAGACGTAGTCGTTCTCGGCCAGTCCGAAGTGCCGCCGCTGCAGGCCGCTGTCGTCGGCCAGCTGCAGCGGCAGCGGTACACGCGTGACCGGCTTGTCGCAGACACGCCGCACCGCGCGCTCGACGAACGCCGAGGACACCATGATTTCGTCGACATGCTCCAGCGCCGCGAGCCAGTTGTGCGGAAAAGCCTCCAGCTCCCAGAACCAGTAGCCGATCACATATTTCGCCGTACCACCACCCTCGATGCTGCGCAGGACGTCGTGCCAATGGTCCGGATTCACGAAAATCAGATCGCAGGGATAGGACGGGCGCCGCCCCAGATACGCGGCCAGGCTCTGGTCGTGCCGATCATGCGGAATCGCGATGTTGATATCGTTGAGCGATACCGGCCATCCGGTGGACAGCATGGCCCTGGCATACAGACGCGCGCATTCACCCAGCCCCAGCCAGCGCGAAAAGTAGCCATACACGTTGACGCCTGGCGCAGCGGCGTCGCGGGAGGAGAAATCGATCGACGCAGCCCTTGCGGTGCTCTGCGCGCTGGGAGAAACGTTCCGCTGAGCCCATTCCGGCGTGCGCACGAAACGCAGCGAGGGCGGCAGAGGCCGCTCCAGCCGCCTGCCTACCCATTGCCGCAAAGGCCTGGGCACGCCACGGCGCAACCGGGCCAGCCTGGGGCTCAGCAGCCACTGGCGAAGTCGTTCGCGCCATAGCTGGAACACTGCGCTTCTCAAGCGTGACGGGGACAAACCGACACCTCATCGTAACCGGCCCCGCATGGATGCAAAGCAGAAGCACCACGGTGCGGAACCACGACGCGCCCTTCCGTTCCGGACGCCATATCTCCAAAACGCTGCGACACGCACATTCCCCCATGGTCAGCAGATGAATAGCGGGCATCCTGCCACCACTGCGCTATGTTGCTCGGTCCAGCTACATGACAGAATAACGGAATACTCAAGGAGTTATACATGAAGACACTGCTCGTCACAGGTGGTGCTGGCTTCATCGGCGCCAATTTCGTGCTGCAGGCCGTCAGCGATGGGCTTCGGGTGATCAATCTCGACAAGCTGACCTATGCGGGCAATCGGGACACGCTCGCCTCGCTGCACGATCGTGACGGACATGTCTTTGTGCAGGGTGACATCGGCGATCGCGCGCTGGTGGCCAAGCTGTTGAGCGAGCATCGACCGGACGCGATCGTGAATTTCGCCGCCGAATCCCACGTCGACCGCTCGATCGACGGTCCGGCGGAGTTCGTGCAGACCAACGTGGTCGGCACCTTGGGCCTGCTGGAATGCGCGCGCGACTACTGGCGCAGCCTGGAAGGCGCGCCGCGGGAAAGCTTCCGTTTCCTGCACGTGTCCACCGACGAGGTCTACGGTTCGCTCGGCGCCGAGGGCAAATTCACCGAAAGCACGCCGTACGCGCCGAATTCGCCGTACTCGGCCTCCAAGGCGGCATCGGATCATCTGGTACGTGCGTTCCATCACACCTACGGTCTGCCCACGCTGACCACCAACTGCTCCAACAATTACGGCCCGTATCAGTTCCCGGAAAAGCTGATCCCGCTGACCATCCAGAAGGCGCTGGCCGGCGAAGCGCTGCCGGTCTACGGCGACGGCCGCAATATCCGCGACTGGCTGTACGTGGGCGACCACTGCCAGGCGATCCGGCGGGTGCTGGAGGCTGGCCGGGTGGGCGAAACCTACAATGTCGGCGGCAATGCCGAACGGGAAAATATCGTGGTGGTGAAGAGCATCTGCGCCCTGCTCGACGCGCGCCGTCCTCTTGCCGACGGCCGCGCCCGCGAATCGCTGATCAGCTTCGTGCGCGATCGGCCCGGCCACGATCGCCGCTACGCGATCGACGCCGACAAGCTGAAGAACGAGCTGGGCTGGCAGCCCTCGCAGACCTTCGAGAGCGGCATCGCCGCGACCGTCGACTGGTATCTCGCGAACCAGGCCTGGACCGGGCGCGTGCTCGACGGCAGCTATCGCATGGAGCGGCTCGGCTCATGAGCTCGCACAAGGGCATCATCCTCGCCGGCGGCTCCGGTACGCGGCTTTATCCGATCACCCAGGCGGTGAGCAAGCAACTGCTGCCGGTCTACGACAAGCCGATGATCTACTATCCGCTGGCCACGCTGATGCTGGCCGGCATCCGCGAGATCCTGGTGATCAACACGCCACATGAGCAGGAGTTGTTCCAGCGGCTGCTCGGCGATGGCTCGCAGTGGGGCATCCGCATCAACTATGCGGTACAGCCCTCGCCCGACGGTCTGGCCCAGGCTTTCCTCATCGGCCGCGATTTCATCGGACAGGATCCGAGCTGCCTGATCCTCGGCGACAACATCTTCTACGGCGTGGGCCTGACCGAGCGCCTGAGCCGCGCCGCCGCGCGCGAACACGGCGCCAGCGTGTTCGGTTACTGGGTGCGCGATCCGGAGCGTTACGGCGTGGCCGAATTCGACCATGAGGGGCGCGTGATCGGACTGGAAGAGAAGCCGGCTCGTCCGAAATCCAACTACGCCGTCACCGGCCTGTACTTCTACGACAAACGGGTGTGCGACTACGCCGCCGAGCTGAAGCCGTCGGCGCGCGGCGAGCTGGAAATCACCGACCTCAACCGCTGCTATCTCGAAGACGGCAGCCTGCATCTCGAACAGCTCGGCCGCGGCTTCGCCTGGCTGGATACCGGCACCCACGACTCGCTGATGGAAGCCGGCAACTACATCCAGACCATCGAGAACCGGCAAGGCCTGAAGGTCTGCTGCCCCGAGGAAATCGCCTACCTGAAAGGCTGGATCGATGCCGAGCAGCTGCTGAAGCTGGCTGCGCCGCTGGCCAAGACCGGCTACGGCCAGTACCTGAATCACCTGATCGAGCAAGGCTACGTGCAATGAAGATCGTCGAAACCAGCCTGCCCGGCGCCGTGGTGCTCGAACCACAGGTGTTCGGCGACGCGCGGGGCTTCTTCTACGAAAGCTACAACAAGGCCAAGTATGCGGCGGCCGGCATTCACGCCGAGTTCGTGCAGTCCAACGTATCGCGCTCGGCGCAAGGCGTGCTGCGCGGCCTGCACTACCAGTGGCCGAACCCGCAGGGCAAACTGGTCAGCGTGCTGGAAGGCGAAGTCTACGACGTCGCGGTGGACGTACGCCGCGGCTCGCCGACCTTCGGCCGCTGGGCCGGGGTGATGCTCTCCGCGGAGAATCATCGTCACTTCTGGATACCGGAAGGCTATGCGCACGGCTTCTGCGTGCTTTCCGAATTCGCCACCTTCAGCTACCAGTGCACCGCCCTGTACGACGCCAAGGCCGACGCGGGCATCCGCTGGAACGACGCCGACATCGGCGTCGACTGGCCGATCAGCGCGCCCCTGCTGTCCGACAAGGACGCCAAGGCGCCGCTGCTGAAAGACGTCGCCGCCGACCGCCTGCCCATCTTCGCGGCATGAAGATTCTGCTGCTCGGCGCCAACGGCCAGGTCGGACACAGCTTCCTGAAACACGGTGGCCTGGCGGAGCGCGGCGAACTGGTCGCCGCCAGCCGCGATGGACGGCTCAACGACGGCGGCACCGGCGCGATCGCCGACTTGGCGGCGCCGGACACCCTGCTCGCCCTGCTGGAGCGCGAACGCCCCCGGCTGATCGTGAATGCCGCCGCCTACACCGCCGTCGATCGCGCCGAGCAGGAAGAGGCGCTGGCGACCCAGGTCAACAGCGCCTCGGTAGGCCTGCTCGGCCGCTGGGCCGCGCAGCACGACGCGCTACTGGTGCACTACTCGACCGACTACGTGTTCGACGGCACTCGCACCACCCCTTATCCGGTCGATGCGGCCACCGCGCCGGTGAGCGCGTACGGTCGCAGCAAGCTGGCAGGCGAGCAGGCTCTGCGCGAAAGCGGCGCCGCGTACCTCAACTTCCGCACTGCCTGGGTATACGCCCCGCACGGGCACAACTTCATGCGCACCATGCTGCGGCTGGGCGCCGAACGCGAGGAGCTGCGCGTGGTCGCCGACCAGCACGGTGCGCCGACCAGCGCCGGCCTGATCGTCCGCGCCACGCTCGCCGCGGTGGATCGCTGGCTGCAGGCCGATGCGGCCGAGCGCCAGGCGCTGGTCGGCACGCATCATCTCGTCGCCAGCGAGGCCACCACCTGGCACGGCTTTGCCGTAGCCATCTTCGAGCGTGCCGCCGAACGCGGGTTGCTGGCGCGCAAGCCGCGCGTGATCCCCATCAGCACCGCCGAATTCCCCACGCCGGCGCGCCGCCCGGCCTGGTCGGTGCTGGACAACGCGGGATTCCAGGCCCATTTTGGCTATCAGCTGCCGTCCTGGAAGGACGGCCTGCGCGACGTCATGTCCCAACTTTCGACTTGAAGGAACCCGCAGCGATGCTGATCCCCCTCATCCTCAGCGGCGGCAGCGGCACCCGGCTGTGGCCGATTTCGCGCAAGAACCAGCCCAAGCAATTCCTCTCGCTGACCGGCGACCGTACGCTTTTCCAGCAGACCATCGCGCGCACGCGCGCGCTGCCCGAGATCGCCGCGCCGATCGTGGTCGCGAGCGAAGACCACCGCTTCCTGGCCGCCGAGCAATTGCTCGAATCGGACATCCAGGGCGCCACCATCATGCTCGAGCCGATCGCGCGCAACACCGCGCCGGCGATCGCCCTGGGCGCACTCGAAGCGGTCGCGCGCGATGCGGACGCTCTCCTGCTGGTGCTGCCGGCGGATCATCTGATCGGCGACACACAGAGTTTTCTCGACGCCGTCCAGCAGGCGCTGCCGATAGCGTGCCAGGACTGGCTGGTCACCTTCGGCATCCGGCCGAATCGGCCCGAAACCGGCTTCGGCTACATCCGCCACGCGGAAGCCGTCGGCGAAGGCGCCTTCCGCGTCGAGCAGTTCGTCGAAAAGCCCGACCTGGCGACTGCCGAATCGTATCTGGCCGACGGCCATTACGACTGGAACTCGGGCATGTTCCTGTTCAAGGCTGCGGTCTATCTGCGCGAGCTGGAGCAGCATGCGCCGTCCATGCTGGCCGCCGTGCGCAGCGCGCATGCATCCGCGAAGAGCGACCTGGATTTCGTGCGCCTGGAGCACGCCGCCTTCGCCAGCGTGCCCGACAATTCCATCGACTACGCGGTGATGGAAAAGACCCGGCGCGCCGCGGTCATTCCGGTCAGCTGCGACTGGAGCGACATCGGCTCGTGGTCGGCGCTCTGGCTTGCCGGCGACAAGGACGAACAAGGCAATCTGCGCGAAGGCGACACGCTCGCGGTGGACACGCGCAACTCCCTGCTCCGTTCGCACGACCGCCACCTGGTGGCGACCGTCGGCGTGACGGATCTCGTCGTGGTGACCACGCCCGATGCGACCCTGGTCGCGCACCGCGACGCCGCGCAGGACGTCAAGAAGATCGTCGACCAGCTCAAGGCCGCCGAGCGCAGCGAACACTCCCTGCACCGCGTGGTGCGACGCCCGTGGGGCAGCTACGACTCGCTGGAGGCCGCCGACCGCTTCCAGGTGAAACGCATCGTGGTGAAGCCGGGCGCCTCGCTCAGCCTGCAGAAGCACCACCACCGCGCCGAGCACTGGATCGTGGTGTCGGGCACGGCCGAAGTGACCTGCGACGACAAGATGTTTCTGCTCAGCGAAAACCAGAGCACCTACATCCCGCTCGGCAGCGTGCACCGCCTGCGCAACCCCGGCAAGCTGCCGCTGGAGCTGATCGAAGTACAGTCCGGCAGCTACCTCGGCGAGGACGACATCGTCCGCTTCGACGATGTCTACGGCCGCGCCTGACTTGAGCACAACCGAGGAATCCGGCTGGTCGAAATATTTCGACCGGATCATTCCTTGCTTTGTGATCTTTTATGCCGTTTGGACCGTTCTCGTCCATATCGCGACGGCCATCCATGCCAGCTTCAATAGTCTGATCCACTGGCTGTTGTGGTCTGTGCTGCTGGCAGGATTTTTGTGCTGGCGCTGGATACGACGACAAGCGAGCCAGCCGATCTTTGCAAAGTCACTGCCGTCGGCAGAGCACTCTTTCGTTCCTGCAAGCCGAGCCCTTGCCATCCTTGTACTGGCGTCCGGATGGGTCGCCATATTGGCCTATGCCGGCCATTACACGCTGTTCTGGTGGGGCGCCGTGATTGCCTTGGGATTTGTCTGGGTCGCCGGCAGGTCGACGGATCCCCTGTCGTTCCAACGCGGTCACCTGGACAAACGCGGGATATTGGCCTTGCTGGCCGTCGGTCTCGCCGCATGCCTGGTGACGCTCGTCGCCAATCGCCCCGATGCGGACGATGCGTTCTACTTGAGCGTGCCTGCGACCCTGCTGCGATTCCCTCAACAACCCGTGCTGCTGCAAGACACGATCTACCGCCTGCCTGATCTTCCGATACAACTTCCCGTGTATCGGCTGCACAGCTACGAGGTGCTGATCGGCGTGCTGGCCCGCTTGTCGGGCATCAACCATGCCGTCATCGCATACCTATGGCTGCCGCCGCTGTTCGCGCTGCTCTCCATTGTTGCCTGGGCGCGCTTGCTGCGCCTGCTTGCGCCTGCGCATTGGAGCAAGATCCTGGTCATCCTGTTCATATGCGTGTTGATGCTGGGAGAGGCCCATCGCGACTACGGCAATTTCGCGTTCGTGCGCATGTTCCAGGGCAAGGCAATCCTCGTCACGTGCATTGTTCCCTGCATTTTCGCCCTTGCTCTGGAGTACGGCCACCGCCCGAATATAAATAATTGGACCATCCTTTTTGCTGCGCAAATCGCAGCCATAGGCATCACGTCCACAGGCCTTTTCGTCGCGCCGGCTGCGGCATGGCTTGGCCTGGTGGCCACTTGGAGACCTAGCTCCGAGGCAACGCGCCGAGTTCTGCTAGGCATGCTTGCCTCGGTGTATGTGCTCGCCGCCGCGGCCATCTTAGCCGTCATGACTCACGCTGGCGCAGGTGTACTAACACCATCGCCAATGCCTTCATCGTTGCCGTGGATGGACCAGGTGTTGGGGCCAAGGAGCACGCTCATCCTGCTCGCCACACTGCTCTCCGCCTGGTCATGCACAGATAATCAAGCGCAGTCACGATGGCTTCTTAGCACATCCTTGTGCTTCCTTCTGACTGTATTGAATCCTTACCTACGCCCGCTAGTCGCCCATTATGTCACGGGCGTCTCGACCTACTGGCGGCTATTTTGGGCAATCCCATTGCCCTTCATGCTTGCAATCATGCTCCATTTTGCATGGATGCAAGCAAAGCTATGGCAATCGCGACGGTTGATCGCAACAGCTTGCGCAACGGCACTGATTACGATGTGCTTGTTTGCCTGGCAAGAAAACTCGCTGCGTAGAGAGAATCAGGTTCAACTAGGAATACCTGGCCTGAAAGTGCCAGGAGCCGAATATTCGATCGCGCAACGAGTCGCCACCCTGGTCCAAGAAAATGATGTCTTGCTCGCACCGGAGTCCATCACCACGCTGCTTGCGGGCTTCACCTTGCATCCCGAACTATTGTCGGTACGTTCAATTTATACGGTGAATGCCTTTGGCTCAGAAGATGGTCGTCGACGTCTAGCCCTTCAACAATATGTAACCGGAGTCCAGCGATTGCCGGACGGCCCGGACGCGCTAGCCAGTGCCATTACAAGCTACCAATTAACAGCCATCGTAGTCGCCCGCTCTGCCGCATGGAGTCAGGAAATCTCCACAACATTGCAAGCCCGCAATTGGCAACGCACTGACCTCGGTAGCTATGATTTGTGGATCGCACCAAATCATCGTGTCGGCGACAAAACACCCCCGAAGAATCTCACATCAAAACCGGCTACGTTGGTCTGTGTACTCGAGACCCCAGCGGCTGGGATGGCCTAACCCGGCACTGCGGCATTAGCGGCCCGGACCGGGCTTTTCATTGGCTTCTCGAGCCAGCCTTACTCCACCGTCACCGACTTGGCCAGGTTGCGCGGCTGATCGACGTCGGTGCCGCGCAGCACCGCGACGTGGTAGGCCAGCAGCTGCAGGGGCACGGTGAATACCGCCGGCGCGACGAAGTCGCCGCCACCTTCGACCCGCACGATCGCACCACGCGCGGGATTGCCGTCCATCACCGCCGAGCTGTCGGCGAACACCAGCAACTCGCCGCCGCGCGCGCGCACTTCCTGCAGGTTGGACTTGAGCTTGTCCAGCAGGGGGCCGTTCGGCGCCACCGCGATCACCGGCATGTCTTCGTCCACCAGCGCCAGCGGTCCGTGCTTCAGCTCGCCGGCCGGATAAGCCTCGGCGTGAATGTAGGAAATTTCCTTGAGCTTGAGCGAGCCCTCGAGCGCCACCGGATATTGAGCGCCGCGCCCCAGGAACAGCGCGTGCTGGCGATGGATGAGATGCTCGGCCAACTCGATCACCTGCGGCTCCAGACGCAGCGCGCTTTCCAGCAGCCGCGGCAGGGATAGCAGCTGGGCACACAGGCTGGCGTAACGCACATCGTCCAGACCGTGCAGGCGCGCCAGGCGCAGCGTCAGCAGGGCCAGCGCGGTGAGCTGAGTGGTGAAGGCCTTGGTCGAGGCCACGCCGATCTCCGGGCCTGCGCGCGTCATCAGCTTCAGATCCGCTTCGCGCACCACCGAGGATTCCGGCACATTGCAGATCGCCAGCGTGCCCAGGTAGCCGCGGCGGCGCGATTCGCGCATCGCGGCCAGCGTGTCGGCGGTTTCGCCGGACTGGGAAATGGCGACGAACAAGGTGTTCTCGGGCACCACCGCCTCGCGATAGCGGTACTCGCTGGCCACCTCCACGCTCACCGGCAGCCGCGCGTACTCTTCGATCCAGTACTTCGCCACCATGCCGGCGTGATAGCTGGTGCCGCAGGCGATGATGTGCAGGCCGCGCGTGTGCTGAAGCATGCCCTCGCCGTCGGCGCCGAAGATATTCGGCAGCACGCCGTGCGGTCCGATGCGAGCCTCCAGCGTATCGGAGACCGCTCGCGGCTGCTCGAAGATTTCCTTCTGCATGTAATGGCGGTACTCGCCACGCTCCACCGCATCCGCCGACAGTTCGCTCTCGTGCAGCGCACGCTGTGCAGGCTTGCCGTCCAGGCCGAAGATCGCCGCGCCGTTGCGGGTGATCTCGACCACGTCGCCTTCTTCGAGATAGATGATGCGGTTGGTGACCTGGATCAGCGCATGCGCGTCCGAGCCGAGAAAGTGCTCGCCAATGCCTACGCCGACCAGCAGCGGCGCGCCGCGACGGGCGCCTACGACGCGGTCGGGCTCGTTGCGGTTGATCACCGCGATGGCGTACGCACCCTCCAGCCCGCGCACGGTGTGCAGCACCGCGTCGCGCAGGCTGCTGCCCGCTTCGACGCGCTCGCTGATCAGCGCGGCCATGACTTCGGTGTCGGTCTCGGAGGTGAACACGTGGCCGCGCTGCTGCAGTTCGGCGCGAAGCTCGGCGTAGTTCTCGATGATGCCGTTGTGCACCAGGGCCACCGATCCGACGATGTGCGGATGCGCATTCGCTTCGCTGGGCACGCCATGCGTCGCCCAGCGGGTGTGCGCGATGCCGGTGCCGCCCGGGAACGGATCGGCCAGGTATTGTCCCTCCATCTCGCGCACCTTGCCGATGGCGCGCACGCGGCGAACCTCTCCACCGCTGATGACGGCCAAGCCGGCCGAATCGTAGCCGCGGTATTCCAGCGCCTTCAGCCCGGCGATCAACAGGGGAGCCACGTCGCGTTGAGCAATGGCGGCGACAATTCCACACATAGAGGCATTCCTCAGGCTTCAGTGAGGCCCGAGTCCACGGGCATTGAGTCACGAGAGCTTGCGTGTCCAGGGCTTCAGCAAGCTTTCGCGGCCACCGGGCCCATGCCTGGGAACCCGGCTCAAGCTCGGCTTAGTGCACCTTGCGCCGCAAATAGTTCAACAGGTCGATGCGCGTAATCAGGCCAAGGAATTGCTCGCCGTCCACCACGATGGCGACATGGCCGCGCTCGAACACCGGCAACAGCGATTCGATCGGCGAGCGCACGTCGAGCATCTGCAGATGGCTGATCATCGCGGTGGAAACGCTGTCGCGGAAGCGTGCCTCGTCGGCGTGCACGTGCATCAGCACGTCGGATTCGTCCAGGATGCCGACCAGGCGATTGCCGTCCATCACCGGCAGCTGCGAGACGTCGTAAAGCTTCATGCGGGTGTACGCGGTCATCAGCAGCTCGTTCGGACCGATCACCACGGTGTCGCGCTGCGCGAACGGACGCAGCAGCAGATCGCGCAGGTCGCCGTGCTGTTCGCGTTCGATGAAGCCGTTGTCCAGCATCCAGTAGTCGTTGTACATCTTCGACAGGTACTTGTTGCCGGTGTCGCAGACCAGGGTCACCACACGCTTGGGCTCGGTCTGTTCGCGGCAGTATTTCAGCGCGGCGGCCAGCAAGGTGCCGGTCGAAGAGCCGCCCAGCACGCCCTCCTTGGCCAGCAGCTCGCGCGCGGCGAGGAAGCTTTCCTTGTCGGTGATCGCAAAGGCTTTCTTCACGCGGGTGAAATCGCTGATGCTGGGCAGGAAGTCTTCGCCGATGCCCTCCACCATCCAGCTGCTGGATTTGGTCGAGAGCACACCCTCGTTGATGTACTGCGCCAGGATCGAGCCCACCGGATCGGCCAGGATCAGTTCGGTCTGCGGCGAATGTTCGGCCAGATACTTCGACAGCCCGCTCAGCGTGCCGGAGGAACCACAGCCGATCACGATGGCGTCCAGCCGGCCCTCCATCTGCTCCAGGATTTCCGGCCCCGTAGTGGCGATATGCGCGGCAGGGTTATCCGGATTGCCGAACTGGTTGATGAAATATGCTCCGGGCGTTTCGCGCGCGATCCGTTCGGCCATGTCCTGGTAGTACTCGGGATGCCCCTTGGCGACGTCCGAACGGGTCAGCACCACTTCGGCGCCCATCGCCTTCAGATTGAAAATCTTCTCGCGGCTCATCTTGTCGGGCACCACCAGGATCAGCCGATAGCCCTTCTGCTGCGCCACCAGCGCTAGGCCGAGACCCGTGTTGCCTGCGGTGCCCTCGACCAGGGTGGCGCCCGGCTTGATCTTGCCGGCGCGCTCGGCGCCCTCGATCATCGACAGGCCGATACGGTCCTTGATCGAGCCGCCGGGATTGCTGCTCTCCAGCTTCAGGAACAGCTCGCAGACGCCGACGTCTAGGCGGCGCGCGCGCACCATCGGGGTCTGGCCGATCAGTTCGAGGACACTTGCATGGACCGTCATGGTGGCTCCGTCGCCGGTTGGATGGCAGGCGGCGCACTGCACGCGCCGGGCCGCTCATGATAACCGAGCCGCCATGACCGGGCCGTGGCCTGGTTCCTCAGCCTTCGACGATCTGATCCAGCGAATGCCGCCTGGAAACCGCGCCGCCAAAAAACACGCGGCCCCGGCGCCTTGGGCTGCCGGGGCCGCGATCACGCTTCGGATCGACCTCAGTGGGTCAAATGCTGGCGCGTATCCCATAACTGCTGCAGACGCTCTTTGGCGTAGAACTTCTTACGCTTCATGCCGGACAGAGTGAGGCTATCCATCGGGAGGGCGCCGATCTCGGCGTCGTGCACTTTGCTGTCGAGTTCCCGATGGTATTGATAAAGCCGACGGAACTCGGCATTCGACTTCATCAAGGCTTCGATTTCTTCACGCTGCTGGCTTTCGAACATGATCCGACCTCCTACAGTAAAGACTGCGGAGGCATGATCGGTGCCTCCGCAAGCGGAAGAACCGGGCGCCAGGACGTTCCGATGGCCAACAGGGATTGAGGCGGGAAGTGATGGGCGGGCGCGGGGTTCGGGTCAGTACCCCGCGCGACAAAGCTCGGCGGGGACTTTGACCCTACTCCGCTGCCCCGGGGTCCGCAAGCCACCTACAGCAAGCGCAAGGCGGCCGAAGCCGCCCCGCCATCAAGTCGGCAAACAATTCGAAATCAATAGGTTAAGCAGGAACGAGAGGAAGCCGGCAAGCCAGCTTCCAACCTCGCTCAATTACCGCCGTCGTCGCTCTTCGGCTTGCTCTTCTTCGGCTTGTGCGGCGGCGTGGCCGGAGCGGCCGCGCCGCTGTCGCCGCCCTGCATCTGCGCGCGCATGGCATGCGCGGCGGCGGCGGCCAGTTCGGCCTGCTTGCGCGCCGCGGCGGCCACCTTGCTCTGCGCCGCAGCCAGCTTGCGCGCCTGGTCAGCCTCGGCCTGGGCCTGCGCCGTAGCCTCCTGGCCCTCCTGCTGGGCGCGGGCCGCCGCTTCCTGGGCCATCTGATACTGCATGCGCTGGCGCTCGAGCTCGCGCCGGGCGGCCTCGGCGTCGCGCCGGCTGCCCTCGAGCAGGATCTGGTCGTGGTCGCGGTCGAGCTGGTTGATCTTCAGCTGCGCGTCCTGGAACTGCGCGGTGGCCTTGGCCAGATCCACCCGCCGTTCGGCGATGTACAGGGCGTGGGCACGATCGCGCGAACGGGCCTGCTCCAGCCGGGCGATCGCATCGCGCGCGCGCGCCTGCTCCGCCTGGGCATAGCCGCCCAGCACCGGATCGCTGGAGAGCTGGCCGAGATTGTTGTTGAGGCGCACCACGTCGAGGTCGACCTTGGCCGCCAGTGTCGTGCCGGCGCCGGTGAGCGCCAGGGCGAGTCCGGACAGGATAAGAGTCGAGCGCTTCACAGGCTGCCTCCCTGGTCATTCGAGCTGGGCGGGTTCGATTGCGGCAGGGTCTGCAGACCCTGACCCTGCGGCACCGGCGCAGACAGCGCGGACGACGAAGGGGCCGGCATGTCGACCGGAGGGGCCGACGAGTCGGAGGGCACCGGCGAGAAGCCCTGGCCTGCAGGCGGCGCACTGTCGTCCAACGGATGCGTCTGGTCCATCTGCTGGCGCAGCTGGTTGTTGGTATCCGTCTTGCTCTGGATCTGCGCCCGCGCAGCGCCCAGCCGCGCCTTGGCGCGCGCCAGCTCGGCATCGGCGCTGGCCTCATCAGCCAGGTTGGCGGCGTCTGCGTACTTGTGGTCGGCGAACGCCGCCTGCGCCTGGCGCAGACGGCCCTGCGCGTAGTCCAGATCGATCGGCGCATAGGTCGCCGCATCGGACTCGCGGGCTTCCATCAGCAGCGATTGGGCCTGATTCATCGCGCCGTCCGGGGGCGGCGTCGAGGCGCATCCGCTCAGCGCCAGCATCAACGTCAGGCTGGACGAGGCGACCAGAACGCGAACCGCACGGCTGCGTGCTCGGCGCCCATGAAGCGGGGGGAAGCTGTGTACCATCACTCATTCCTCGCGGAGTGTCTGCGCGTATTGTGGGCGGGCATAATCCACGATTGCAACGCGTGTGAATCAGGGGGCATAAGTGGACATTGGTTATTTTCTCAAGCTGATGGTGGACAAGGGCGCGTCGGACATGTTCCTGACGACCGGCGCCCCGGTGAACATCAAGGTTGAAGGCAAATTGTACCCGCTAGGCAATACCGGACTGCCCGGCGGCATGGTGAAGAAGATCGCCTACTCGCTGATGGACGAGGGGCAAGTACCGCAGTTCGAGCGCGACCTGGAGCTGAACATGGCGCTGGCGGTGAAGGAAGCCGGCCGTTTCCGCATCAACGTGTTCAAGCAGCGCGGCGAAGTCGGCATGGTGATCCGCGCGATCAAGAGCGAGATTCCCACCGTCGAACAGCTGCAGCTGCCGGCGATCTTCCGCGAGCTGATCATGGAGCCGCGCGGACTGATCCTGGTGGTGGGCGCCACCGGTTCGGGCAAGTCCACCACTTTGGCGGCGATGCTAGACCACCGCAACCGCAATACCTCGGGCCACATCCTCACCATCGAGGACCCGATCGAATACCTGCATCGCCACAAGAAGTCGATCGTCAACCAGCGCGAGGTGGGCCTGGACACCCACAGCTATCACGAGGCGCTGAAGAACGCGATGCGTGAGGCGCCGGATGTCATCATGATCGGCGAGATCCGCGATACCGACACCATGGAGGCGGCCATCTCGTTCTCGGAAACCGGACACCTCTGTCTGGCCACCCTGCACTCCAACAACGCCGACCAGACGCTGGAGCGTATCCTCAACTTCTTCCCCGAGTCGGCGCACAAGAACGTGCTGATGAACCTGGCGCTGAACCTGCGTGCGGTGATCAGCCAGCGCCTGGTCACCGGCAAGGACGGCCGGCGCGTGCCTGCCGTCGAGGTGCTGCTGAACACCCCGCTGATCCGCGACATGATCCGCCGCGGACAGATCCACGAGGTGAAGGAAGCGATGGACCGCAGCCTGCAGGACGGCATGCAGACCTTCGACCAGTCGCTGTACCGGCTGTACCGCGAGGGCCGCGTCGAGCTCGAGGAAGCCCTGAACAAGGCCGATTCGCGCGACGGCCTGGCGCTCAAGGTCCGGCTTTCCGAGAGCGGCCAGTCCGACAGCACCGAACTGGTCGGCAGCGATCCTTACGGGCTGGGCTTCTGAGTCCGGGCCGTGCGGGCGCATCCATCCACGGGGATCGGATGCGCTCGCTGCTTCAAGGCACGGCGTCGGGCTGCGCTTCGGGAGCAGCCTGGCGGAAAGCCTCCAGCTCGTTGCAGGCCGCGTGAATGCGGCGGATGGTGGGGTAGCCGTCCATCGGCAACTTCCAGCGCAAGGCGTTGTAGACCTGCGGCACCAAGCAGGCATCAGCCAGGCCGGGCGTGTCGCCGTGGCAGTAGCGGCCGGTCTCCGCATGCCCGGCCAGCATCTGCTCCAGCGCGTCGAAGCCGGCACCGATCCAGTGGCGCGACCATTCGGCGCGCTGCTCCGCATCGGCAGCGTACTGCGCCTCCAGATACTGCAGCACGCGCAAGTTGCCCAGCGGATGCACGTCGCAGGCCACCACCAGCGCCAGGCCTCGCACGCGGGCGCGCGCCACCGGGTCGGGCGGCAGCAGCGCCGGCGCCGGGCGCGTCTCGTCCAGATACTCCATGATCGCCATCGATTGGGTGATCGTGCGCTCGCCGTCCTGCAGGCTGGGGATGAGCTGTTGCGGATTGATCGCGCGATAGGCCGCGCCGTGCTGCTCACCGCCATCGCGCAGCAGGTGCACCGCCTGCGTTTCGTAGGCCAGGCCTTTCAGGTTCAACGCGATCCGCACGCGATAGGCCGCGCTCGAACGCCAGTAGCCGTAGAGCCGCAGATTCGCCGACATCGCTTTCTCCTCACATACGTGACGGTCAGTGTACGCGAGTGTCCTTCCGCTCATGCCAGGCCTCGACGACCGGGCGGGCCAGCCGATGCGGCAAGGCCGACGGCGGCTCGCGCGGCCGGCCGACGCGCTGAAATCAGGCGGCTCGGGCCTGCATGGCGCCGCGCGTGCCGGCCCTGACGTTGCATCCCCGCCTGCACGACCGGACAATGTGCAGTTGGCGTGCCGGCCGCGCCGGCCCACTGAAACCTGCCGAAATCCATCCGAGGGAGTTGCGCCGTGTCCGTCATCCGCATGAGCGACCTTGATCTGCGCGGCAAGCGCGTGCTGATCCGCGAAGACCTGAACGTGCCGATCGAGGACGGCCGCATCGGCTCGACCCAGCGTCTCGATGCCTCCCTGCCCACGATCCTGGCCGCCCGCGACGCCGGCGCCCGGGTGATGGTGTTGTCGCACCTGGGCCGCCCGAAGGAAGGCAAATTCGATGCCGAGTCTTCGCTGGCTCCGGTGGCTCACTGGCTGGGCGAGAAGCTCGGCAAGCCGGTGCGTCTGGTCAGCGACTACCTCGACGGCGTCGAAGTCGCCGAGGGCGAAGTGGTGGTGCTGGAGAACTGCCGCATGAACGTCGGCGAGGGCAAGGACGACGAGGGCCTGGCGAAGAAATACGCCGCGCTGTGCGACATCTTCGTGATGGATGCCTTCGGCACCGCTCACCGCGCTCAGGCCTCCACTCACGGCGTGATCAAGTACGCGCCGATCGCCGCCGCCGGCCCGCTACTCTCGGCCGAGCTGGACGCGCTCGGCAAGGCGCTCGAGCATCCGGCCAAGCCGCTGCTGGCCATCGTCGCCGGCTCCAAGGTGTCGACCAAATTGACCCTGCTGGAAAACCTGATCGGCAAGGTCGACCAGCTGATCGTGGGCGGCGGCATCGCCAACACCTTCATCGCGGCGACCGGCCTTTCCATCGGCAATTCGCTGTACGAACCCGATCTGATCGATGCCGCCAAGCGCGTGCTGGCCAGCGCCAAGCGACGCGGCGCGGACATCCCGATGCCGGTCGACGTGGTGGTCGCGCCGGAGTTTTCCGCCAATGCCACCGCCACGGTCAAGCCGGTCGACCAGGTCAAGGACGGCGAACTGATCCTCGACATCGGACCGGCCACGGCCAAGCGTTATGCCGAGCTGATCGCACAGGCCGGCACGGTGGTGTGGAACGGCCCAGTGGGCGTGTTCGAGTTCGACGCCTTCGGCAAGGGCACCGAGACGCTGGCGCGCGCGATCGCCGCCTCCAAGGCCTTCTCGATCGCCGGCGGCGGCGACACCCTCGCCGCCGTCGAGAAGTACGGCATCGAGAAGGACGTCTCCTATATTTCCACCGGCGGCGGCGCCTTCCTGGAATTCCTGGAAGGCAAGGAACTGCCGGCGGTGACCGCACTCAAGGCGCGCGCCACCTCGTGAAGCAAACGCCCAAGCTGTGCCTGTTCGATCTGGACGGCACCCTGATCGATTCCGAACTGGGCATCTTCGCCTGCGTGAAGCACGCGCTGAGCCAGTTGCAGGTGCCGGCGCCGTCGGATCAGGAACTGCGTGCCTGGATCGGCCCGCCGCTGCGCCACAGCTTCGCGCCCTTGCTCGATCATGACGCGCAGTTGGTGGAAGACGCGGTGGCGCACTATCACGATCGCTTCCATACCGAGGGTTGGCGCGAGCACACGGTCTACCCCGGCATCGAGGCTTTGATCGAACGCCTGCATGCCGCCGGGAGCCGACTGGCCGTGGTCACCGCCAAGCCGCTGCACCACGCTCGCCCGATCATCGACCACCTGCCCTTCGGCCACCATTTCGCCGGCGTCTACGGCCCGGCACCGGACGTCAGCCACAGCGAGAAGGCATCGCTGGTGGCGGCAGCCCTGCAGGATCTCGGCGGCGAACCCGCCGATACGGTGATGATCGGCGATCGCCGCTTCGACATGGAAGGCGCCGTCGCCAATCAAGTGGCCGGCATCGGCGTGCTGTGGGGGTTCGGCTCGCGCGACGAGCTGGAACGCGCTGGCGCAAGCGCACTGGCGTCAGACCCAGCGCATCTGGCGAGCCTGCTGCTGGCCTGATCCTGCACACCGGACGCAACGGCTCTCGCTGGGCGGCTATCCGACAAAGACAGACTTAGCGCCTGGTGCATGACCTGCTTTGTGGCGATGCCGCTTCGATGACCCAGGCGTCAAGGTTCCAGCCCGTGGCTTGCCTGGCGACATCCATCGCATGGGCACCGGCGAACCTGGAATGCTCGAGCGATTTCGGTACCGATATCCGAGTCTGATCCACGCGTCACGCTTCGTTGATGGCGGTCGTGCCGCTCGATCTCGGCGGCGTTTCCTCGGCCATCGCACCGATCGACCATCGCAAACTTCCGCATCGACGATGCCACTGCCGATCGAGTGATCGGCAGCGGCGTGCGATGCTGCTCAAGCAACGGTCCACCGTCGGCACGTGTCCTGGCCGAAACCCTGGCGCACCGAGTCTTCGGCTTTCCTCGAAACTGCGTCATGCCGCTAGGGCAGGATGATGCCCTGTTGCGTGCACACGGCCTGCGCTGACGACGTACCGATCAGCTGGTTGTTCGCATCGCGAACTTGGACCCCTGCCTGCAAGGTACCTTCGTGACTGGGACACCAGAATTCACAGCTACTCTGGTTGGTGCAGTCACGCTTGAAGATGGCATCCGTACCTTGCGTGTTGAAGCTCCAGGTGTAGCGCAGCGGCGTCGGCGAATTAGGACTGTTGACCCATACCGAACAGGCATTGCTGGAGGTACCGCAGTCGAGAAAGACCGGCGAGGCTGCCTGTGCGCGCGCGACGGCAGACCATGCCATCAACAAAGCGAGCGGAACCATCAAACTGGTCGACATCAGAGCCGTACGTGACATGACGATTCTCCCTATTGAGGTTTCGACGTTTCCGCGTCGCGCCGTTCCAATGCCCCGCATTCGAACGGGCTTCCACGACACAAACGCAGAAGGCCATGCACGTCGGTGTGCATGGCCTTCTCAACCTACAATATTTTGCGAATCGCTACCGTAAGATGATGCGCATCCGGACTGCGAAGCACAGCACCGGATGGCGCAACGGCTGTGGTCAGCCCAGGACCCGCTTCACCGCATCGACCACCTTGGGCACAGTGAAGCCGAAGTACTCGAACAGCTGCGCAGCCGGCGCGGAAGCACCGAAGCTGTTCATGCCGATCACCGCGCCGTCCAGGCCCACGTACTTCTGCCAGAAATCGGCGGTGGCCGCTTCCACTGCCACGCGCGCGCGGCACCAGCCAGGCAGCACGCTCTCGCGATATTCCAGCGGCTGCGCATCGAACACTTCGGTGCACGGCATCGACACCACGCGCACCGGCACATCCTGCTGCGCCAGCGTGCGCATCGCCTCCATCGCCAGCTCCACTTCGGAACCGGTGGCGATCAGGATCGCCTTGAACTTGGTGTCCTGCGGATCGGACAGCACGTAGCCACCGCGCGCGATGTCGGCCAGCTGCTGCGCGCTGCGCTGCTGCGGCTTCAGGTTCTGCCGCGAAAAGATCAGACAGGAAGGCGCACCCTTGCGCTCGATCGCCGCCTTCCACGACACCGCCGATTCGGCGGCATCGCACGGACGCCACACCCAGTTGTTGGGGATGTAACGCAGCGTGGCCAGGTGCTCGACCGGCTGGTGGGTCGGGCCATCCTCGCCCAGGCCGATCGAGTCGTGCGTGTAGACGTGGATCGAGTGCGCCGGGATCAGCGCGCTCATGCGCACCGCGTTGCGCGCATAGTCGGAGAACACCAGGAAGGTGGCGTCGTAGGGAATGAAGCCGCCGTGCAGGGCCAGGCCGTTGGCGATCGCAGTCATGCCGAACTCGCGCACGCCGTAGTGGGCATAGCTGGCGTCCAGCTGATCGCCGTAGCTGCGCGAACCCTTCCAGATCGTCAGGTTCGACGGGGCCAGGTCGGCGGAGCCGCCGAACAGCTCGGGCAGCAGTGGCCCGAACGCATCCAGAGTCATCTGCGAAGCCTTGCGCGAGGCCACGTTCGGCGCGTCCTGCTGCATCTTCTCGACGAAGGCCTGCGATTTCGCCGCCCAGTCAGCCGGCAGTTCGCCACCGAGGCGGCGCTTCAGCTCCGCGGCCAGCTCGGGATACGCCGCGGCGTAAGCGTCGAACGCCTTGTTCCAGGCCTGCTCGCGCTCCGCGCCGGCCTGCTTCTTGTCCCAGCCGGCGTAGATCTCGGCGGGGATCTCGAAGGGCGGGTAATGCCAGTCCAGCTCGTCGCGCGCGGCAGCGACCTCGTCCTTGCCCAGCGCGGCGCCGTGCGCCTCTTCCTTGCCCTGCTTGTGCGGCGCGCCGAAGCCGATGATGGTCTTGCAGCAGATCAGCGTGGGCCGCTCGTGCTGCGCAGTGGCCTCGGCCAGCGCCTGCTTCACCGCATCGGCATTCAGGCCGTCGACGTCGCGGATCACCTTCCAGCCATAGGCCTCGAAGCGCTCCGGCGTGTTGTCGGTGAACCAGCCGTGCACCTCGCCGTCGATCGAGATGCCGTTGTCGTCATAGATCGCCACCAGCTTGCCCAGCTTCCAGGTGCCCGCCAGCGAAGCCGCCTCGTGCGAGACGCCTTCCATCATGCAGCCGTCGCCCATGAACACGTAGGTGTGGTGATCGACGATGGCGTGGCCGTCGCGATTGAAATGCGCCGCCAGCAGCTTTTCGGCCAGCGCGAAGCCGACTGCATTGGCGAAGCCCTGGCCCAGCGGACCGGTGGTGGTCTCCACGCCGGGCGTCTCGCTGGCTTCGGGGTGGCCGGCAGTCTTGGAGTGGAGCTGGCGGAAGCGCTTGAGCTCGGCCATCGGCAAGTCGTAGCCGGTCAGGTGCAGCAGGGCGTACTGCAGCATCGAGCCGTGGCCGTTGGAGAGCATGAAGCGGTCGCGGTTGGGCCACTTCGGGTTGGCCGGGTTGAACTGGAGGAAGTCGTTCCACAGCACCTCGGCGATGTCGGCCATGCCCATCGGCATGCCCGGATGGCCGGAATTGGCGGCTTCCACGGCGTCCATCGCGAGGGCGCGGATGGCATTGGCGAGTTCGCGACGGGTCGGCATGGGCAACGGATCTCCAGGAAAGGGGGTGCGCAAGCCTCGAATTGTCGCCGATTCGCCGTGTACATGTCGCGCACGGAGGCCTGTCTGCAGCTGACGGCGTCGCCAAATCGGTTAACCAACCCTTAACTGTACGGGGGGCAATACGGAAACCCTTCAGCTAGAAACGAGTCCAATAGCTGCAGTGCACCACTGCACGTCCGCCATCGCCGCCGTCCCCAAGGCGGCCCTGGCGAAGTGATTCAGGAGTACCGCATGAAAATGCCGCCGCCCGCATTCGCCCCCGCCCAGGAAGGCATGACCTCGCCCGTGGCGGCATCCGACGCAGGAAGCCCGGTTCCCTTTCAACCCCAACCGTCGTCCATGGATTAACGGACACTTAATAGTATACCGACGGGTATTGAATTGCGCCCAGGCGCCTTCATCTAAGTCCCGTCCGACGAGAAACCTTGCCGGCCATGGCTTCGGGTCACTCCCCTTCAAGACCCGCCGCCATCCATAAAAAAAAGATGGAGACTCCCATGAAAAAGACACTGCTTGCCCTCGCCTTTGCCTCCGCTGGTCTGCTGGCCGTCCCCGCGGCCTTCGCGCAGGATCAGTCCGCTTCCTCCACCTCGGGTGACCAGAAGGCCTTCACCGGCTGGTACTTGGATGGCGATCTCGGCGCCAGCCGCATCAGCAAGGGCCCCTACAACGGCAACAACTATGCCGGCGGCCTGACCGGTGGCTATCGCTGGGCGGTGAGCCCCGACATGTCGGTCGGCGCCGAGCTCGGCTACGTCTATCTGGGCAAGCAGGACGCCCGCAGCGGCTACGAGCAGGCCTACTACGCCAATGGCGGCAGCAACGAGACCCGCTCCAACCTGCGTGGCGCCACGCTGGGCGGCGCGCTGCGCTGGAACCTGGTGCCGAACTGGTACATCAACCTGCGCGCCGGTGCCTTCGACGCCCATGGCTCGGGCCTGTCCGACTCGTCCTTCGCTCCGGTCCGCCGCAGCTTCAGCAACAACCTGGGCTACTACGCGGGCATCGGTACCGGTTGGGACATCAACCAGCACTGGGGTGTCGGCCTGAACTACAACTACTATCAGGTCAACCGCGGCGAGTCGACCATCAACGGCCAGCGCACGGGTACCCGCGTGGGTATGGACACCAGCACCCTGACCGCCAGCGCCGAATACCGCTTCTAAGCGGGATCGAAGGCTTGTTCCGGCTTCGGCCGGAAGAAGCCGGAAGCAGTACGCAGCTACAAGCTGGTTTGCGATTAAAAAAACGGGCGCCCAAGGCGCCCGTTTTCGTGATGCGGAGGAAAGCCGCAGCTTACTTCGCGTTCCACTGTCCCAGCGCGGCCAGGCCGTTGTCGCGGGCGCGCGCAGCCACGGTCTTTTGCGCCTCGGCGAAATTGGCCTTCATGTCCTTCGCCCACAGGTGCAGGGCGGCCTGCTGCATGGCGCGGCCATACGAGAAGCTCAGCGGCCAGGGGTGCGGGCCCATGCGGTTCATCGCATTGAGGTGCGCGGTGGACTGCTCGTCGGTCTGTCCGCCGGAGAGGAACACGATGCCGGGCAGGGTCGCCGGCACGGTGGTCTTCAGCACGCGCACGGTGGCGTCGGCCACCTCTTCCACGCTGGCCTGCTCGTCGCAGTCCTTGCCCGGAATGACCATGCTGGACTTCAGGATGCTGCCCTCGAGCATGACGTTCTGCTCGTACAGCGCGTTGAACAGGCTGCGCAGCACGGCTTCGTGCACTTCGTAGCTGACTTCGATGGTGTGGTCGCCGTCCATGATCACTTCCGGCTCGACCATCGGCACCAGGCCGGCTTCCTGGCACAGCGCCGCATAGCGGGCCAGGGCGTGGCAGTTCGCCTCGATGGTGGTGGAGCTGGGATTGTCCTCGCTGATGTTGATCACCGCGCGCCACTTGGCGAACTGCGCGCCGAGCTTGGCGTACTCCTGCAGCCGCTCGCGCAGGCCGTCGAGGCCTTCGGTAATCACGTCGCCCGGGAAACCGGCCAGCGGCACCGGGCCCTTGTCGACCTTGATGCCCGGGATGATGCCGTTCTTCTTCATGAGCTGGGTGAACGGCACGCCGTCCTTGGTGGACTGGCGGATCGTCTCGTCATACAGGATCGCACCGGAGATATGCTCGGACAGGCCCGGCGCGGTGAGCAGCAGCTCGCGGTAGGCGCGGCGATTCTCTTCGGTGTTCTCGATTCCCACCGCATCGAAACGCTTCTTGATGGTGTTGGTCGACTCGTCGATAGCGATGATGCCCTTGCCGGGCGCAACCATCGCTAGGGCGACACTTTCAAGATCTTCAATGCTCATGACGACTCCGCGGAACGTGGCGGCTGGCAGCCGCACGGGGTGGGCGCCACCGCGATGGGTGGCCAGGTTCAGCCTGAAAGTATAGGCCAGATCGCCGCGGCGGATGTTTTCGCCGGGTGACCGGGGCTCACGGCAGGCTCAACCCTGGTCGTAGCCGGGCAGCCGGCAGGGCTGCATCAGGCGGTCGCGCTGGGCCGGATCGTCCGGGGCATTGAACGGCACGATGTAGTAAGTGGAGACCGGTTCCTCGGCATGGTTGGTCAGCGAGGGGCCGTATTTGAAGCGGGACACGATGCTGGCGGCGGTCGGCCCCAGGTCGCTGTCCGGCACCACCTTGCGCACCTGCACGTTACGCGTCTTGCCGTCGGAACCGATCATGTAGCTCACCGCCACGCAGCCGGGCTGATCGATGTTCTTGCCGCTGTTCGGCACGTCCGCGTCGACCGTGCTGTTGAGCAGGATCCAGCGGCTGGGCAGCTTGTCGGGCGAGATCGGGCGGGCATCCTGCGCCAGCGCGGGCAGAACGGCGCACAGGCCCAGCGCGATCAGCGAGGGGATGCGGGCGCGACGTGCAAGGGTGTTCATGCGGAATCCTCTCCAGGCGTTGGCCGACAGTCTAACCATCCTGCGCGACGGCGGGTTCATTTTCCGTGGGCATCGATCGGGTCGCGATCGGCATGGCCATACCTCGCCGTATTGCCGCTCGACAGCGGCAGCTCGAAGCCTGCCGCTGCGCGGACAACGAGCCACCGGACATCAGTTCGCCTGCGACCGAAGCCTAGCGCCTCAGCACCACATGAGTGGCATGCTCGGTCGGCGCATGCTCGACCACCCGGTAGCCGAGCGACGGCAGGTCGATCCCGGCGAAAACCGCCTCGCCACGACCCAGCAGCACCGGTGCGATCGCCAGATGCAGTTCATCGAGCAGGCCTGCCTGCAGATATTGACGCAGGGTCGAAACGCCGCCGCCGATCTTGACATCGAGCCCGCCGGCCGCTGCCCGCGCCTGGCGCAGGGCAGCCTCGATGCCGCCCGTCACGAAATGGAATACGGTGCCGCCCTCCATCGGGATCGATGGGCGCGGATGATGAGTCAGCACGAAGGTGGGCGCGTGGTACGGCGGGTTGTCGCCCCACCAGCCCTTCCAGCTTTCGTCGGGCCAGTCGCCGCGCAGCGGCCCGAACATATTGCGGCCGAGAATGAAGGCACCGAAGCCTTCCATCGCACGCTGCGCATAGACCCCGTCCACGCTGCCCGAGTCGCCGCCGTCCTGACCGATCATGGCCTTGAAGGTGCGGGTACCGAAGAACCACTCATGCAGTTCCACGCCGCGCTTGCCGAGCGGGTCCTGCAGGCTCTGCTCGACGCCGGCGCCGAAGCCGTCCAGCGACACGGAAAAACCGGCAACGCGAAGCTTGCTCATGGCGCATTCCGCTGGGGCACTTTGCGCCACTTTGCCACAGCGCGAAGCGCGCCGACATCGAACCGGACCGCGCAGGCGAAGCGGTCCGATACCTCGCCGCGGCACGCCGAGGCACCGCCTCGCGTGCCTTGCACGGGCCTGCGACGGCGAACTGCCATCAGTCGCCCTTGTCGGAGGTCTCTTCGGGCACTGCCACAGTCTTCGCCGCGGAATAGCCGCGCAGCCGGTAGAAAACGCCGACCAGTCCGCGCGCGCCGAGTGCGAGGCCGGCACCCGCCACCGCCATCGCCGCATACTGCACCAGCCAATGCCATTCGGTATCGGGAATCCTGGCCAGCTGGTCCTCGTAGGCAAGCCTGTGCGCGTAGATGAGGATGCTGACGCCGTGACCGATGAACCCGCCCAGCGAACTGATGAACAGCCACACGCCGGTGACCGAAAGAGCGATGTAGTGAACCTGGTCGGCCGTGATCGAGCTTTCAAGGAACTCCTGCCGAGGGCTTCCGATCGCCCACCACACCAGGATCTTCGGCCACAGCCACAAAGCGAGCGCCAGCAGCAAGACAGCGCCCATCAGCAGCAAGGCGCTCAGCGCAAACCGCCCATTGCCGTCGTTATTGAGGAAAACCTCGGGCAGCCGTTCGAGCACGCCGACCGCGAGCAGCACGGCACCCAGCCGCACCGCCACGCACAGCACGGTATATAGCGTCGTCTTCATGATCTCTGTCTCCCCAGAATCCTTTCTCTGCCTGCAACCACTATAGATCGCGCAGGCTCTCCACCACGCCGTCAGCGCCGACCGACAGCAGCTTCAAGGTATTGGTGCCGCCGACGTGGCCGATGCGATCGCCATAGGTGATCACCACGCTGTCGCCTTCCTGCAGCTTGCCCTGCTCGAACATCAGCCGCACCGCGGCGCGGGTGGAAGCCGCCATGCTCTGATTCTGGCCGTGGTTGAACTCCACCGCCTGCACGTCGCGCAGCACCTGCATGCGCCGGCGCGCGGCGGCGAACGGCGACAGGCCGTAGATCGGTACCGCGCTGCGGTAGCGCGACAGCCACTGCGCGGTGGCACCGGATTCGGTCAGCGCGACGATCGCCCGCACGTGCAACTGTGCGGCCAGCAGCATCGCCGCCAGCGCGATGGCCTGGTCGGTGCGGTCCAGCCGATGGCCGGCATTGGCCAGGTCTTCCTTGGGTTCAAACTGGCGCTCGGCGCCCAGGCAGATACGGCGCAGCGCCGCCACCGCCTTGTCCGGATGCGCGCCGGCCGCGGATTCCTCCGACAGCATCACCGCGTCGGTGCCGTCGATCACCGCGTTGGCCACGTCGAGCACCTCGGCGCGGGTGGGGATCGGCGAACGCACCATCGACTGCAGCATCTGGGTGGCGGTGATCACGGCGCGATTGCGCTGCACCGTCTCGCGGATGATCTTCTTCTGCAGGCCCGGCAGCTCGGCATCGCCGATCTCCACGCCGAGATCGCCGCGCGCCACCATCACCACGTCGGAGGCGTCGATGATCTCGCCCAGTACGGGGATCGCGTCGGCGCGCTCGATCTTGGCCACCAGCGCGGCATTGCCGCCGGCCTCGTGCAGCAGGCGGCGCGCCTCGTCCATGTCGGCGGCGGAGCGCACGAAGGACACGGCGAGGAAGTCGGCGCCGATCTCGGCCGCCAGCTTGATGTCGGCCTTGTCCTTGTCGGACAGCGCGGTCACCGAGAGGCCGCCGCCCTGGCGGTTGAGTCCTTTACGGTCGGACAGGCGGCCACCGATCAGCACCTGACAGCGCACTTCCGCGCCGACCACCTCGCGCACCACCAGCGCCACTAGACCGTCGTCGAGCAGCAGCACGTCGCCGGGGTGCACGTCGCCCGGCAGTTCGTAATAGCTCACTCCCACGCGACTGGCATCGCCGGGTGGCGCGTCGGGGCGGCAATCGAGCACGAAATCATCGCCGTTGCGCAGTTCCACCGGGCCGTTGGCGAAGCGCTCGATGCGGATCTTCGGCCCTTGCAGATCGGCCAGCACGCCCACTTCGCGCCCGACCCGCGCCGCCACCTCGCGCACCGCCACCGCGCGGGCGCGGTGATCGTCCGGCTGGCCGTGCGAGAGATTGAGGCGGACCACGTCCACGCCCTCGACGATGATCTTCTCGAGCATGCCCGGTGCATCGGTGGCCGGGCCCAGGGTGGCAACGATTTTGGTGCGGCGCAGCTGGATATCGGTAGTCATCGTTTCGCTTTAGATCGTGGTAGTCAGAGCCTAGCAGAACTATGCAGCACCACCGCACGCACGCGTAGGGCCCATGCGGCCGTGCTTTTCCGGACATCACGTCCAACGGAATCGCTCCGTCCGGACCCGCGTCGCCGACTTGTGGAGCGCCTGCGCCTGCGGCAGGCTTGCTCCCGTTGCAATCGTGCAACGAGGGGAGCGAGGGGAGAACGGAAGTGACCATGTCTTATGGAAGAAGCTGGCTGCTGGGGGCAGCCATGCTGGGATGCTGCGGCCCGCTGCTGGCGCAGAACGCGCCCGCGCCTGCCGCGAAGGGGGCACCGTCGATCGCCGAATTCGAGCGGCCGCAGGAATTCAGCCAGGTCAAGATTTCGCCGGACGGCAAGTACTTCTCGGCCATCCTGCCGATGCCGCACAAGCCGCACGAGAACATCCTGGCGATTCTGGACGGCAAGACGGCCAAAGTGGTGCGCGCGATTCCTTCCAGCGCGGACGAATTGATCGGCGACTACCAGTGGACCAGCGACGACCGCCTGATCGGCACCGTCGCGGTCAAGCGCGGCGGCCTCGACACGCCCTCGGGCACCGGCGAGCTGTACGCGGTCAATGCGGACGGCTCGGGCGGCACCCTGCTGTTCGGCATGCGCGGCACCAGTTCGGAAGACTCGCGCACCAAGTCGCACGTGCAGCAGCGCGCGGCGGCGGCCTTCCTGATCAGCGACGAAACCTTCGGCGACAACGAAGTACTGATCGAGACCTACGATTTCTCCGACGATCGCAACGGCGTCTACCCGGGCATCGAGAAGCTCAATGTGATGAACGGCCAGACCGCGCGCATCGGCGTGGCGCCAGCCAGGAATGCCACCCTGATCGCCGATCACGCCGGCCAGGTGCGCGCCGCCTACACCCAGGACGGCTTCACCGAGATGCGCCTGTGGACACGCGCCGGCAACGGCCAGCCGTGGACGCTGATGAACGATTCGTCGAAGTCGCAGCTGCAGATCCAGCCGATCGGCTTCAACCGCGACAACAGCCAGCTGTACGTGCAGGTGTCCGACGGCGACCATCCCGATACGATCGAGCTGATGGATCCGGCCAGCGGCAAGCGCAACCGCATCTACCAGGGCAGCTTCGGCGATCCGCTCAGGCTGCTGCCCACCGCCGATCGCCAGGACTACTACGCCATCGTCACCGCCGACGGCAAGCTGGGCCTGCACTTCATCAACGAGAACGGCCGCGAGGCTCAGCTGACCAAGGCGCTGAGCGCCAACTTCCCCGGCGAGCTGGCGGTGTTCTCGAGCTTCTCGCGCGACGGCAAGCACGCCATCGTGCACGTCTCCAGCGACCGCAATCCGGGCGACTACTATCTGTTCGACCTGGACACCCACAACGCGCAATATCTGATGAGCGCGCGCAAGTGGATCGACCCGCAGCAGATGCGGCCGATGCAGCCGATCGCCCTGCAGGCGCGCGACGGACTGGCCCTGCACGGCTTCCTCACCTTGCCCGCCGGCAGCAAGCCCTATCCGCTGGTGGTGCTGCCGCACGGTGGCCCGCACGGTATTGCCGACATGTGGCAATACGACTCCGAGACGCAGCTGCTGGCCAGCCGCGGCTACGCGGTGCTGCAGGTCAACTACCGCGGCTCGGGCGGCTACGGGCGCAACTTCCAGCAGCGCGGCTACCGCCAGTGGGGCCTGAGCATGCAGGACGACCTCACCGACGCCACCCGCTGGGCAGTGCAGCAGGGCTACGCCGACGCCGGGCACGTGTGCATCTACGGCGGCAGCTACGGCGGCTACGCGGCGCTGGAAGGCGTGGTGCGCGAGCCCGATCTGTACAAGTGCGCGGTCGGCTATGCCGGCGTCTACGACCTGCGCGTGCAGCTGGACCACAGCGATACGCAGACCACCAATACCGGCGTGGACTACCTGCACCGCGCGCTGGGCGACGATCGCGGCGATCTGCTGAGGCGCTCGCCGCTGGGCGGGGTGGAACGGATCAAGGCGAACATCCTGCTGGCCCACGGCGGCGAAGACCCGCGCGTGCCGTTCAAGAATTTCCGCGAGTTCACCAGCGCGCTGGACCAGCACGGCAAGCACTACGAAACCCTGGTCGAGCCGCAGGAAGGCCACGGCTTCTACCTGGAAGCGCACCGCATCGAGTTCTACCAGAAGCTGCTGGACTTCCTAGGCCAGAACATCGGCGGAACCAACATGACCGCCAGCGCGAGCAAATGACCTGCCGGCCGGTCGCCGCCCGGCGACCGGCCGCTGCGATTACTGCCCCAGGGTCAGGTTGAGCACTTCGGCCAGGCGGCGCCCGGCTTCGCGCAGGCGCTGCTCGGCCACCGGCCGCTCGGCGTCCACATAGGCCTGATCGATCTTGTGCCCGCTCGGATAGATGTCGCGGGTGATCTGGCACGACTCCTCGGCCCACTGCGCATAGGGATTGTCCAGCGGCGCCCGCGGCGCCGGCAGCGCCACCGGCGTCTGCACATCCAGGACGTCCGCATAGGCCTTCCAGTCCAGCCCGCGGGTGTACAGCAGGCCCGAATCCCACACCCGGTGCAGCTGGGTGCCCTTGCCGTCCATCTGCACCTGGTATTCGTTGCCGCCTTTGTCCTGCTGGAAGTTGGCGTGCAGCGGCTGGTGCTCGTCGCCGATGAAGTGCACCACGAACTTCAGCGCCTGCAGCCGGTTGGCGTCGGACTGGCTGCGATCACCCAGCACCGACACGTAATGGTTGAGCGCGTCGATCACGCACAGGCCGCCCGGACAGTCGCGCGGCGGTACGTATTCGCAGGTGTCGCTCTGGAAGTCGATGTAGTGCAGCTTGCTGGTCTGCTTCCACAGCGTCTGCTGGGAAGGATCATTGCGGATCTCGTCCGGCCAGCTGGCGATCGCGGCCAGCGAGGTCGTGTGATCGGCGGCGAGCAGATGTTCCACTTGCTGCTCGGCGGCCGGGCTGAGGTGCCGCTGCGCGAGTTCGGCGACGATGCTGTGGCCCATCGGCCCCCAGGCCTGCGCGGCAGGAACGGCGACGAACAAGGCAAGCGAAGCGGCAAGCAGGCGGCGGGCGGTATGCATGAGTGCGGGCGGGCTGTCGATGGCGGTTGGGCAGCTTGCCACAGTTTGCCGCAGCGATCAGCCGCGCCGATGCGGCCAGCGCAGGTTCGCAAATTCCCGCGCCGTACGGCGCTATTTACCGCTGTGCGGATCGGCTCGCCGGCGAGCGGAGGCCATCGCCCCACGTGCCGGCACCCGGCCGGCCTGCAGCGCTCTCCGGCCTTCCACCGCCGAAATCGCGGCAGCCAGAAAGCCCTGACCGGGGCCACCGGCGTCGGACAGGCGAACGCAAGGATTTCCCTGTAAAATCACCGTTTCAGGCCGTGCATCGCGGCCGCCGCTTCCCGACGAACTGGAGGACGCTGTCCCATGACCATCAAGGTCGGCATCAACGGCTTCGGCCGCATCGGTCGCAACGTGCTCCGCGCAGCGGTGCAGAACTTCGGCAACGACATCGAGATCGTGGCGATCAACGACCTGCTGGAGCCGGACTATCTGGCCTACATGCTGCGCTACGACTCGGTGCACGGCCATTTCAAGGGCGAGGTGGCGATCGAGAACGGCCAGCTGGTGGTCAACGGCAAGAAAATTCGCCTGACCCAGGAACGCGACCCGGCCGCGCTGAAGTGGAGCGAGGTGGGCGCCGACGTGGTGATCGAATCCACAGGCCTGTTCCTCGACAAGCTCACCGCGCAGAAGCACCTGGATGCCGGCGCGAAGAAGGTGATCCTGTCGGCCCCGTCCAAGGACGACACGCCGATGTTCGTGTACGGTGTGAACGACAAGAAGTACGCCGGTGAGGCGATCATCTCCAACGCCAGCTGCACCACCAACTGCCTGGCCCCGCTGGCCAAGGTGCTGCACGACAAGTGGGGCATCAAGCGCGGCCTGATGACCACCGTGCACGCCGCCACCGCCACCCAGAAGACCGTCGACGGCCCGTCCAACAAGGACTGGCGCGGCGGCCGCGGCATCCTGGAAAACATCATCCCCTCCTCCACCGGCGCGGCCAAGGCCGTCGGCGTGGTGATCCCCGAGCTCAACAAGAAGCTCACCGGCATGAGCTTCCGCGTGCCGACCTCGGACGTGTCGGTGGTCGACCTGACCTGCGAACTGGAAAAGCCCGCTACCTATGCGGAGATCTGCGCGGAAATGAAGGCGCAGAGCGAAGGCGCGCTGAAGGGCGTGCTCGGCTACACCGAGGACAAGGTGGTGGCCACCGACTTCCGCGGCGATGCGCGCACCTCGATCTTCGATGCCGACGCCGGCATCGCGCTGGACAGCACCTTCGTCAAGCTGGTGAGCTGGTACGACAACGAATGGGGCTACTCCAACAAGTGCCTGGAAATGGCCCGCGTGGTCGCCAAGCACCAGTAAGCAGCACGGCAGGAGGCGGGCGCTGATCCGCCACGCGGCGGATCACGCCATCGTGCCACTGAAGTCCAGGCTGCCGGCCTTATGCCGGCAGCCTGCGCCATCCATGTCGAAGCGGATCGCGCCTGTCCGGGCCTCGATCGCACGCCGTCAGGCAACACGTACGATGAGGCAAGCGACGGCATGCCAGCGGCTGGTATGCGTGGCCGCGGCATCGCCTGGTCATGCGCCGAAAGATGCTCCCTGCAACATCCTGCGCCACGCGTAAATGCCGGCGCTCAGGCCCACCGAAAGCTCTTCCTGGACGGAGATCGCGCCGATGCCCGGACAGCCGCCGTGCCGATTTTCCGGGCGTATACTCCGGCGGGTCTTTGCCGCCGTCGTGAAGGCCATGAAGCCGATCAAGCGCTGGTCTCTGCTCATCCTGTCGAGCGCATGCGCGCTCGCCGTCGCCCATGCAGCCGCCACGCCGGCGCCCGCGCCGCCCGACCCGCACGCTCAGCTCGCCCAACTGCTGGATGACAGCACGACACCGGCCGAACGCCAGCGCCTGTTCGCCGAGGCCGAGCAGCGCGCCCGCGCCGGCGATACCCAATGGCAATACATCGTCGGCTCGCTGCTCGACGAAGCGCATCCGCCGGCATCCATTCCGTCCGATCCCGCGCAGGCGCGCATCTACCTCAGCCAGGCCGGCAGCCACGGCAAGATCCTCGCGATGGCCAAGATGGCGGAGTCGGAACTGGCCGCCGGCCATGCGCAGGAAGCGATGGACTGGGCGCAGATCTACGCGCATTACCAGACGCTGCAGCCGGCCGACCAGCGCCCGGCGCTGGACTATCTCAGCGAACTCGTCGCACGCATCTCCGACAAGCTGGACAGCCGGGCCTGGCCGAAGATCCAGGCCGACGTGGACGCCTTCATCGCCCAGCACGACGCCGACATCAGGCAGGGTCCACAGGTCGCTGGCGGCGCATCGCCGACGCATGCCCAGCCGATCCTGGCGAACCATCTGCGCCGCACCAGCATCGATGCGTTGCGCGGGCTGGCGCGGCCGCGCTCCAGCTTCGCCGACTGCCTGATCGCCTTCCGCCCCGACGGCTCGATCGACCAGCTGTGGATGCTGGACGCGATCCCCGACAGCCGCGCCGCCGACACACTGCACGATGCCGCAATCACCGCCAAGCTGCCTGCCGCCGCCAGCGGCAATGGCGATCGCCAGGCCACCCGCTACGCGCTGATCAGCGTGATCTACGACGACGGCCGCTACCACGTGCGCAACGGACGTATCGTCAGCGGGCACGGCCTCTGAGCCGCCCCGCGAGCCTGCGATTTATCGCGGCGCGAGCCGTTACGTCACGCCCGCGATGCCGCGATACCGAACGGCGCATCCAGACTACGCGAAGCTTTTTCCAAGCTTGCGTACGGCGTCTTGTACACGAATGCACCGGACTCGCCTTGCCAGGCCGAGGCATACGCCCCGGCCTGGCTGTTCGAACGACTTACTTCAACGCCGCCAGCGCGGCATCGTAGTTGGGCTCGCTAGCGATCTCGCCGACCAGTTCGGCATGAACCACCTTGTCGTGCTCGTCCAGCACCACCACCGCACGGGCAGCCAGGCCCGACAGCGGGCCGGAGGTGATCGCCACACCGTAGTGCTGCAGGAAGTCGTGGCCGCGCAGGGTGGAGAGCGTCACCACGTTGTCCAGGCCTTCGGCGCCGCAGAAGCGCGCCTGCGCGAACGGCAGGTCGGCCGAGATGCACAGCACGCTGGTGTTGTCGAGGCCGCTGGCGGACTGGTTGAAGTGGCGCACCGAGGTGGCGCAGGTCGGCGTGTCGATGCTGGGGAAGATGTTGAGCACCTTGCGCTTGCCGGTGAAGTCGGCCAGCGTCACGTCGGCGAGGTTCTTGCCGACCAGCTTGAAGCCGGGCGCCTTGTCGCCGACAGTCGGGAAGCTGCCCTCGACGGTGATCGGCTGGCCCTTGAGCGTGACATGGTGAGACATGCGGGTTTCCTTGCGGATGGGGAAGACGCACAAGATAGCTTCTCGCCCGCGCCAGGTCATGCGGGTCGCGGACCGGATTGATCTACAGGCTGCCTGCACCTCGCCGTCAGGGCGGCGGTACGGGCCGGGTGCGATGCTCGATCGACATCTCCATCGTTACTGCCATGATGCGCAAGTCCTGGATGCGGTGCGCATATTCCCGTTGCAGGCAGTACTGCTCAGTCAAGGGACCGGCTTGGCTGGCAGCGCCAACCGCGGCCTGCCCCAGGCCGCCCTTGAGCTTGCATTCGGCGTCCACCCAGGCCGCCCATTGACGTTGCGTCTTGTCGATGCCGTCCGACAGCTGCCCCAGGCGCGAAGGCGCCTTGAACAGCTCCGGGTGCACGATGGCGAATCGGGTGAAGGTGGTCTGCACTTCCGTAAAGGCCGTGCCGAGGCCATCGGACAGGCGCTTGGTCTTTGCCTGCTGATCGGCCAGATAGGCCGCGTCATGTAGCCCGACAGCGGCGCTGACGGGGGCGCCTGCCCAAGCATCGCTGCCGCATCGCACGACCCCGACGATGCCGACCGCCAGCGTGACGAACACGCGAGACATGCCACGCTCCCGGCGGGATCAGCGCAGCTTCGCCGCCGCCGCGATGCGCTGCTCGATCGCACCGAAGATCGACGCACCCTGCGCGTCGGTGATCTCGATGCGCAAGCTGTCGCCGAATTTCAGGAAGGGCGTGCTGGGCTTGCCGTCGCGCAGGGTTTCCACGGTGCGCTGCTCGGCCAGGCAGGAGGCGCCCTTGGCGGTGTCCTGGTTGGCGATGGTGCCGGAGCCGACGAGGGTACCGGCGCTCAGCGGCCGCGTCTTGGCCGCATGCGCGACCAGTTCGGCAAAGCTGAACTGCATGTCCACGCCGCACTCGGCTTCGCCGAACCATTGCCCGTTGAGCCAGGTGCGCATCGGCAGGTGCAGCTTCTCGCCCTGCCAGGCCTCGCCCAGCTCGTCCGGCGTCACCAGCACCGGCGACAGCGCCGAACGCGGCTTGCTCTGCAGGAAGCCGAAGCCCTTGGCCAGCTCGGCCGGGATCAGCTCGCGCAGCGACACGTCGTTGACCAGGCCGACCAGTTGGATGTGCTGCGCCGCCTGCGCGGACGTCACCGCCATCGGCACGTCGTCGGTCACCACGATCACCTCGGCCTCGAGGTCGATGCCGTAGTCCTCGCTGCTCACCAGTACCGGATCGCGCGGGCCCAGGAAGCCGGCGCTGGTCGCCTGGTACATCAGCGGATCGGTATAGAAGCTGGCCGGCACCTCGGCGCCGCGCGCACGGCGCACGCGCTCCACGTGCGGTAGGTAGGCGCTGCCGTCGACGAATTCATAGGCGCGCGGCAGCGGCGCGGCCAGCGCAGCCATGTCCAGCGCGAACGCCTGCGGCGCGCTACCGCGCTCCAGCTCGTCGAACAGCGCATTCAAGCGCGGCGCCACGCGGGACCAGTCGTCCAGCGCTGCCTGCAGGGTCGGTGCGATGCCGGCCGCCTTGACCGCGCGGGTCAGGTCGCGGCTGACCACGATCAGCGTGCCGTCGCGGCCGCCTTCCTTGAGACTGCCCAGTTTCATGCCTTCACTCCCGTGGCCGCGTCATTCGCAGCCGTCCTCGTAGTCGATCTGCGGTGGCCGGCCGATGCGCCAGCGGGTCACCTTGCCGCCGGCATCAGTCTCGAACAGCAGCACATTGCCCTGCTCGTCGGCGACGCGCAGGTATTGCGCGCCCGGCGTGTATTTGTGCGGGCTCTGCACGGCGCGCTTGCCGTACAGCGCCAGGATCTGCGCGGCGCTCATGCCGACCTTGCCGCCGCCCGGCGCCACCTGCTTGGGCGTGCCGACGTCGTAGCGCAGGAAGTGCCCCTTCTCGAACATGAAGTCGAAATCGGCCAGGTCGCGTACCCAGCTGGGGCGCAGCAGGGAACAGGTGCCGGCGGGATCGACCACCCCGGTCAGGTTCGCCTTCCAGGCGCTGCGGAAGCTATCTTCGTCCATGCCGAAATGCGTCGCGCCGTAGCCGTCGTAATGGGCCAGCGCCTGATCCGACTGCAGCGCCTGCAACTCCTTCGCGCTGATGCTCGGCTTGGGCTTGCCGGCCGCCGTCTGCGGCGCCGACGGCGCCGAGCAGCCGGCCAACAGAGCGACGCCCAGCAGGGCGAACAGCGGCAACCTCATGCGTGATCCCGTTTGAAGTGCTTGGCGATGCCCTGCCAGCACTGGTAGTAGTCGTGCTGCAGCTGCGGCGCATCCAATGCCTGGCGGGTCGGCCGGATCACCCGGCGCGTCTCGAACATGAAGGCCATGGTGTCGACCAGATGATCCGGCTTGCTGGTGTCCGCCGCGCTGGCGCGGTCGAAGCTGGCCGCATCGGGCCCGTGTCCGCTCATGCAATTGTGCAGACTGGCGCCGCCGGGCACGAAGCCGCCGGCCTTGGCGTCGTAAGCGCCCTGGATCAGGCCCAGGTACTCGCTCGCCACGTTGCGGTGGAACCACGGCGGCCGGAAGGTGTGCTCGGCCACCAGCCAGCGCGGCGGGAAGATCACGAAATCCATGTTGGCCGTGCCGGGCGTGTCGCTGGGCGAGGTCAGCACGGTGAAGATCGACGGATCGGGATGGTCGTAGCTGATCGAGCCGATGGTGTTGAAGTGGCCGAGATCGTATTTGTACGGCGCGTAGTTGCCGTGCCAGGCCACCACGTCCAGCGGCGAATGGCCGATCGCCGCGCGCCACAGGCCGCCCTGGAACTTGGCGACCAGCTCGAACTCGCCCTCCAGGTCCTCGTAGGCCGCGTGTGGGGTGAGGAAGTCGCGTGCATTGGCCAGGCTGTTGGAACCGATCGGACCCAGCTCCGGCAGGCGCAGCAGGGCGCCGAAATTCTCGCCGACGAAGCCGCGTGCCTCGCCGTCCAGCAGCTCGACGCGAAAGCGCACGCCGCGCGGAATCACCGCGATTTCCAGCGGCTTCACTTCGAGCCGGCCCAGCTCGGTGGCGATCAGCAGGCGGCCCAGCTGCGGCACGATCAGCAGCTCGCCGTCGGCATTGTAGAAATAGCGCCCCTGCATCGAACGGTTGGCGGCATACACATGGATGCCAAGGCCGGCCTGCTCGGCCGCGCTACCGTTGCCGGCCACGGTGAGCAGGCCATCGATGAAGTCGGTCGGCTGCGTGGGCAACGGCCACGGATCCCAGCGCAACTGGTTGGGCGTGGCCGGAGCTTCGTCGAAGTGGTTGTGGAAATGCGCGTGCGCCAGCGGCTCGAACGGCTGGTGCACTGCGGCGGGACGGATGCGGTACAGCCAGCTGCGCCGATTGGCGTGCCGTGGCGCGGTGAAGGCGGTGCCCGACAGCTGCTCGGCATACAGGCCATGCGCCACGCGCTGCGGCGAATTCTGTCCCTGCGGCAGCACGCCGACGATCGCCTCGCTGGCGAATTCGTTGCCGAAGCCGGATTGGTACTGCAACTGCGCGTCTGACATGGTTGGCTCCACTGGACCGCCCGGCGGCGCGACCGCCGGAACGCAACATGTTATTACTCTAGGCACCGCTCACGCCCGGGGGAGGGCCAGGCGGCGACTACTACCCGTTCATCCGCAGATAAGGGGACTGCCATGTCCGAACCGTACAACGCGCCATTCCCGCCGCCCGCCTACGGCACGCCGAACGTGAGGGATCTCAGCCAGCCGCTGGCCAGCGGCACCGGCTGGATGAAGCTGGTCGGCATCGTCTCGATCATCCAGGGCGTGCTGATGTGCATCACCATCGTCTACGCCATCGTCGGCTGGCTGCCGATCTGGATGGGCTCGCTGGTGCTGCAGGCCTGCAGCGCGGTCGAGCGCGCCCAGGCCAACGGCGACCCGCAGGCGCTGAAGGAGGCGCTGGGCAAGCTGCGCACCTACTTCGTGATCCAGGGCGTGCTGATCCTGGTGGGCATTGCCTTCGTGGTGCTGGGTTCGCTGATCTTCGGCGCCGCCATCGTGGCCGCAGTCAAGAACCACGCCTTCGACCACATGTAAGCGCCGGACCTGCCGCGGCGTCACAGCACGCCGCGGCGCATCTGATCGCGTTCGATCGACTCGAACAGGGCCTGGAAATTGCCCTCGCCGAAGCCCTCGTTGCCCTTGCGCTGGATGATCTCGAAGAAGATCGGGCCGATATTGTTCTGGGTGAAGATCTGCAGCAGCTTGCGCTGCTTGGTCTCCGGGTCGGCGTCGATCAGGATCTTGTTCTTGGCCAGCCGCGGCACGTCCTCGCCGTGATTGGGAATGCGCAGGTCGATCACGTCGAAATAGGTGTCCGGCGTGTCGAGGAAGTCCACGCCCTGGGCGCGCATCGCCTCCACCGTGGTGTAGATGTCGTCGGTGAAGCAGGCGATGTGCTGGATGCCCTCACCGTGGTAGGCGTCGAGGTATTCGTTGATCTGGCTCTTCGGGTCGGTGGACTCGTTCAGCGGGATGCGCACGATGCCGTCCGGCGCGGTCATCGCCTTGGAGACCAGCCCGGTCTTGGCGCCCTTGATGTCGAAGTAGCGGATCTCGCGGAAGTTGAACAGCCGCTCGTAGTAGTCCGACCACTTCTGCATGTTGCCGTAGTAGAGGTTGTGCGTCAGGTGGTCGATGAAGGTCAGCCCGAAGCCCTTCGGCTGCGCTTCTGCGCCGGGCACCGCTTCGTAGTCGCCGTCGTAGATGCCGCCGCGGTCGCCGTAGCGGTCGATCAGGTACAGCATGCAGTCGCCGATGCCCTTCACCACCGGCGCGGCGACGGCCTTGCTCGCCTCGCGCTCGCTTACCGCCTCGCCGCCGTTGGCCAGCACCTTGGCATAGACCTCAGCGGCCGGCTGCTTGAAGCGGATGGCGAAACCGCAGGCGCAGGGGCCGTGCTTGGCGGCGAACTCGGCGGCGAAGGAATCGGGGTCTTCGTTGACCAGGAAGTTCACGCCGTTCTGCCGATACACCGTGATCGGCCGGTGCTTGTGCTTCAGCACCGCGCTGAAACCCATCTTGCGGAACAAGGTGTGCAGCTCGCCGCCGCGGCCGGCCGGTGCGGCAAACTCGACGAACTCGAAGCCGTCGATGCCCATCGGGTTTTCGAAAGTGGTGACCTGCATGCCAAGATTGGGCTGTGCACTCATGACGGCGGTCCTCGGGGCTGGATGAAACGATCGTTCTGGGTGAAATGCGCGGCCATGTCGGCCGCTCCGGCTTGCGCGGTCGTGGACGATGGCGCAGGTCCAACTTATAGTTACATATGAAACCATTTGCAAGGGACGACGCAGCAGTGCATGCCCGCCACCCCGATCACGCCCCGCTGGAGCTGGAGCATTTCCTGCCGTACCGGCTGTCGATCCTGTCGAACACGGTCAGCCAGGCGATCGCCAACGACTACCAGCAACGCTACGACCTGAGCATGACCGAATGGCGGGTGATGGCCGTGCTGGCGCGTTTCGACGGGCTGTCTGCGCGCGAGGTGGCGCAGCGCACCGCGATGGACAAGGTGGCGGTGAGCCGCGCGCTCGCCCGCCTGGTCGAGTCGGGCCGGGTCAGCCGCGCCACCCATGACGGCGACAAGCGCCGCTCGGTGCTCGGCCTCACCGAGGCCGGCTGGAAGGTGCACGACGAAGTGGCGCCGATGGCGCGCGCGCGCGAACGCGAGGTACTGGCCAAGCTGGACGCCGAGGAGCGCGCCTGGCTAGAGCGCATCCTGGACAAGCTGCAGCCCGTCGCGCGCTGAAGCCTGCCAGGGCCGCCGCAGAGGCGCTACGCTGAAAGAATACGCTGACCCACTCGGCCGCACGCCGGATCGGCGCCGCCCTCAATCACCGTCGTCAATAATCAAAGGTCTCGCAGGCGATGACGACGTAGCTGACGCCGTCCCTGTGTTGCAGGCCAGCGGTGATGCTGTCCGGATAAGGATCGTCCTTGCTCGGTGCACGCACCGGTCGGTAGTACGTCGCCCCGTTGGCATACTGCGATGCCTGCGCCGACGGAATCGGCTGCAACCGCAGAGCCTCCTTCAACTTGGCGAGTTCGACCGCGTCGCCGGCGATCTCGACCAAGAACAGGCTGCCGCTGTCGCCACTGTAGGCGGCATGCTTCACCGCATGGCCGAACACGCTGACCTCGGCAGGGAACGTGTACTTGAAGTCCCACGGGCCTTCGTCGATGTCGCCGGCCACCTGCACGCCCAGCCGGGCCAGGTGCTGCCGCACTTGCCGATCGCGCGCATCGAAGGCGTCGGCGGCGCCCTCCTTGCACTGCAGCGCCCGTTCCAGCGCCGCGCCCAGTTCCTTGCGCGAGCCGATGTCGGCCGCGCCGGCCTGGCTCGCCGCGAGCATGCCGAGGGCGATGGACAGCATCGAAGCGATTTTCATGGCGGCCTCGGGCAGGCTCTGCAAAAAGTGGAAGGCTCAGCGCACGCCGTGCATCAGGCGGTTGATCAGCGAACCGATCGCGAACAGCAGCACGCCGGCACCGGCGAGCACCCAGAAGCTGAAGGTGAAGCCGTCCAGGGCCGACGCCGCGGTGATGCCCTGCTCGCCGCTGATGTGGCTGGCCAGCAGGCCGGCCAGGTTGCCGCCCACCGCCAGCGACAGGAACCAGCCGCCCATCGCCAGTCCCACCAGGCGCGGCGGCGCCAGCTTGGTCACCATCGACAGGCCGATCGGCGACAGGCACAGCTCGCCCACCGTCTGCAGCACATAGCACAGCGCCAGCGGCCAGAACGGGATCAGGCCATGCGCGTCGATCAGGTGCGACAACGCATAGATCAGGGCGACGAAGCCCAGCCCGTTGAACAGCAGACCCAGGCCGAACTTGCGCGGGATCGAAGGCTCCAGCCGGCGCCGGTCCAGCCAGGCCCAGACCGCAGTCAGCAGCGGCGCCAGCAGAATGATCGACAGCGGCGTCACCGACTGGAACCAACCCACCGGGAACATCCAGCCGCCGAACATGCTGCGGTCCACCAGATGTTCGGCGAGGAAGGTGAACGAGGTGCCGAACTGGAAGTAGAACATCCAGAACAGAATGTTGAAGGCGAAGATCAGCAGCATCGCCAGCACCCGGTGTAGTTGCACGCGGTCGTGGCGTAGCGCTTCCACGATCAGCATCGCGGCCACGCCCACGAACAGCAGGCCCAGAATCCACTTCAGCTTTTCGGCCCCCACGTCGGCGATCAGCCAGTAGGTCAGCGGAATGGCCACCGCGACACCGGCCAGCACGACGGCCATGCGCTGGCCGCCGCCGGCCTGCTGCGGCGGCCGGCCGACCCCGCGCAGCCCGTGCCGGCCGAACCAGAACCACAGCAGGCTGAGCAGCATGCCCACGCCTGCACTGATGAAGACCAGCCGATAGTTCTGATGCGCCTCGCTGCCGGCAATATGCTCGGCCAGCCAGCCGGTGAGCAGCGGCGCCACGAAGGCGCCGGCATTGATACCCATGTAGAACAGGGTGAAGCCGCGGTCGCGGCGCGGATCGTCGCGGCCGTACAGCTGGCCCACCATGGTGGAGACGTTCGGCTTGAACAGACCGTCGCCGACCACCACCAGGGCCAGCCCGAGCAGGAACACCGGCTGCTGCGGCACAGCCAGGGTGAACAGGCCCGCCGACATCACCGCGGCGCCGAGCAGGATCGAACGCTGGTAGCCGATCAGCTTGTCCGCGACGTAGCCGCCGAAAATGCCGGTGGCGTAGATCAGTGCGGTGTAGGCACCATAGATCGTGCTGGCCCAGGCCTGCCCGTGCTGGTCGCCCTGGAAGAACTGCGCCACGATGTAGAGGGTCAGCGCCCAGCTCACGCTATAGAACGCGAAGCGCTCCCAGAACTCGGTCATGAACAGCATCCACAGCGGACGCGGATGGCCGAGCAGTTGCGGATAGTCGGGAACGGCCTGGTCGGTCGCTGCGTCGCTGGTCGTCATGGTCTCGGATTCAGGGCTGCCTGGCCGGCGATCCTGACAGACAGGCCCGCCGGACCACAATCCGGCGCCGCAACAGCCTCGCCCGCCCCGTCGTGCGCGCAGCCCACATGCTCAAGGCGTGAGCGTCGGGCGACGCCAGGTGATGCGAGCTTCTTTTCGACTCGCGGACTTGGCAGGCAAGGTGGGCCTGACTGCCCTGAATAGAGCCGGCCACGTCAACGCCATGCGGGCTGCGGCGAATCGACGAACGAGGTCTTGGCCTTGGCGACTAGGCGGCCGACCCAGTCGCCGAAGGATCGCGGCTGCCAGGCACCGCCAAAGTGCCGCGTACCTCGAACAGCTCGGGGAAGAACTCCAGTTCCAAGGCCTTTTTCAGGAAGGCCACGCCCGACGAGCCGCCGGTGCCGCGGCGGAAGCCGATGATCCGCTGCACCGTGCGCATGTGCCGGAAGCGCCACAGCTGGAACTGCGTCTCGACATCCACCAGGTCCTCGCACAAGGCGTATTCGCGCCAGTAGCGGTTGGTGTCCTCGTAGATGTGCTCGAACACCGGCAGCAGCGCGGGATCGGACACGTGTGCCTTGGACCAGTCGCGCTGCAGATGCACGGCGGGCACGGCGTGACCGAAACGTGCCAGATAGCACAGGAACTCGTCGTACAGACTGGGCGCCGCCAGCGCTTCCTGCAGCGTCGCCTGTCCCTGCGGGTCGTGCGCGAACACCTTGAGCATGTCCGCATGTTTGTTGCCGAGCAGGAATTCGACGATGCGGTACTGCAGGGACTGGAAGCCCGACGACGGGCCCAGCACCTCGCGGAACTCCAGGTATTCCGACGGGGTCAGCGTCTCCAGTACCGACCACTGTTCGATCAGCTGGCGCAGCACCGACTTGCAGCGCGCCAGCACCTTGCGCACCTGCCACACCTGATCCTGCTGCAGAAAAGCGATCGCCGCACGCAACTCGTGAATCATCAACTTTAACCACAGCTCGCTGACCTGGTGTTGCACGATGAACAACATCTCATCGTGCTGCGGCGGGCTGGACAGCGGTCGCTGCGCAGCCAGCAGGCGGTCCAGCCGCAGGTAGCCGCTATAGGTCAGGCGGCCCTCGAGATCGGCCTCGATGCCGGCCTCGAGCTCGCGTTGGTTTTCGTTCATGTTCCGATGCCAGACCGCAAAGCGCCTATGGTAGCCGGTACCTCGGGCGGAACCGTACGGCGTCGCATGCTGCGCCGTACCTTGCGGCGCAACATAGGGCCCTGCTATCAAGTGCAGTCTGGTCAGGGCAACCCATGCGTGCCTGGCCCCACTGGATGGGCCACACCTCCCTTACTGCTTTCTTTTCTACTCACTTCGGGAGCGAGTCGTGTCCATCGCAGCCAAGTTCGAAATCGAATATCTGCAATACCTCGATGCCGAGGGCAAGCAGGTCCGTGACGACCTGCCTGACTTCGCCAAGGATCTCGACCACATGGTCGAGCTGTACAAGCTGATGCTGTCCACCCGCGTGTTCGACGCCAAGTCGGTGGCGCTGCAGCGCACCGGCAAACTGGGCACCTATGCCAGTTGCCTCGGCCACGAGGCCGCCCACGTCGGCATCGGCAGCGCGATGAAGCCGGAAGACGTGTTCGCGCCCAGCTACCGCGAATACGGCGCACAGCTGTATCGCGGCGTGCAGCCGCGCGAGGTCTACATGTACTGGGGCGGCGACGAGCGCGGCAACGACTATCAGAAGGAACCGGCCCGCCACGATTTCGCCTGGTCGGTGCCGATCGCCACGCAGTGCCTGCACGCCGCCGGCAGCGCGCTGGCCTTCAAGATCCGCAACGAGAAGCGCGTCGCCGTGTGCACCATCGGCGACGGCGGCTCCTCCAAGGGCGACTTCTACGGCGCCATCAACATCGCCGGCGCGCAGAACCTGCCGCTGGTGGCGGTGATCGTCAACAACCAGTGGGCGATCTCGGTGCCGCGCAAGATCCAGACCGGCGCGCCGACGTTGGCGCAGAAGGGTATCGCCGCCGGCCTGTTCTCGATCCAGGTGGACGGCAACGACATCATCGCCGTGCGCAAGGCGATGGAAGACGCGCTCGAGCGCGCACGCAGCGGCCAGGGCGGCAGCGTGCTGGAGCTGGTGACCTATCGCCTGAGCGACCACACCACCGCCGACGACGCCCGCCGCTACCGCGGCGAGCAGGAAGTGAAGGACGCCTGGGCACGCGAGCCGATGAAGCGGCTGCGCGCCTGGCTGGTGGCCAAGGGCGTGTGGGACGACGCCAAGGAAGAAGCCTGGAAGGCCGAGTGCGACGACTGGATGGACAACGAGGTGAACGCCTACCTCGAGACCAAGACGCAGCCGGTCACGGCGATGTTCGACTACACCTTCGCCGAAGTCCCCGCCGATCTCGCCAAGCAGCGCGATCTCGCCATCCAGCTCGACAAGAAGGCTCACTAAGTCATGGCACAGATCACTCTCATCGAAGCGGTCACCCAGGCGCTTGCCTACGAAATGGCCCACGACCCCAGCGTGGTCGTGCTCGGCGAGGACGTCGGCGTCAACGGCGGCGTGTTCCGCGCCACTCAGGGCCTGCAGGAAAAGTTCGGCGAACTGCGCGTGCTCGACACGCCGCTGGACGAGACCACGATTGCCGGCGTCACGGTCGGTCTCGCCGCACAGGGCATGAAGCCCGTCGCCGAAGCGCAGTTCGAAGGCTTCATCTACCCGATGATGGAGCACATCGCCTGCCACGCCGCGCGCCTGCGCAACCGCACGCGCGGCCGCATCACCGTGCCGGCCGTGTGGCGCGCACCGTGGGGCGGCGGCATCCGCGCGCCGGAGCACCACTCCGAAGCGAACGAGCACCTGTTCACCAACATCCCCGGCCTGCGCGTGGTGATGCCGTCCTCGCCGGCGCGCGCCTACGGCCTGCTGCTGGCCGCGATCCGCGATCCGGATCCGGTGATGTTCTTCGAGCCCAAGCGCATCTACCGCCAGTACAAGGAAGAAGTGCCGGACGACGGCGAGGCGCTGCCGCTGGACGTGTGCTTCGTGCTGCGCGACGGCACCGACGTCACCCTGGTCACCTGGGGCGCGCAGGTGAAGGAAGCGCTGGAAGCCGCCGACGCCCTGGCCGAGGAAGGCATCAGCGCCGAGGTGATCGACGTCGCCACGCTGACCCCGCTGGACTTCGACACCATCGCCGAGTCGGTGCAGAAGACCGGCCGCTGCGTGATCGTGCACGAAGCGCCCAAGACCGCCGGCTTCGGCGCTGAGATCGCCGCGCGCCTGGCCGAGGAATGCATGTACGACCTGCTCGCCCCGGTCGAGCGCGTCACCGGCTTCGACACGCATATCCCGCTGTTCCGCCTGGAAATGAAGTACCTGCCCAGCGTCGAGCGCGTGGTGGACGCGGCCAAGCGCACCCTGGCGGCCAGCTGACATGCGCAGCATCGCGATCATGGCCGCGCTGTGCCTGCTGACTTGCGCCGCCTTCAGCGCAAGCGCAGCGGTGGACCCGGCGGCTTCATGCCGGGCCCAGCCCGATCGCGTCGGCGCATGCCGCCAGATTCACGGCATCGTCTTTCTTGCCGACGGCACGCCTTCGGTACGCATCCGCGTGCGGGGCACGTCCCACCTCCTCGGCGTCGTGCCCGCCGAACATGAAATCATGCCCGTCAGTCTGAAGCAGTTGTTGGCGTTCGACCGGGACGTGACCGCGGAGCTGACCGTCTGCCCGCTGTCGCGACCACAGCCGCACACCATGGAAATGGTTTGCGTCGACCACGCGCAACACCTCTCTGCCTTCGACCCTCACGGGCAACGCTTTGAAATCGATCAGGACCCCAAGCATGGCTGACATCAAGACGTTCTACCTGCCCGACCTCGGCGAAGGCCTGCCGGACGCCACCATCGTCGAGTGGCACGTGAAGGAAGGCGACACCATCAAGCTCGACGCCCCGCTGGTGTCGATGGAGACCGCCAAGGCGGTGGTCGACGTGCCCTCGCCGTACACCGGCAAGGTCACCAAGCTGCACGGCGCCGCCGGCGACGTGATCGAGACCGGCGCCGCGCTGGCCGAATTCGAGCCCGACCCGAACGCCAAGCAGCGCGCCGAGGCCGAGGCCACCGGCCACCACCACGGCCCCAAGAAGACTGCCGCACCGGCGGCGGAGCCGAAGAAAGTCACCGCCTCCGACGAAGGCGGCGAGATCGAGAGCGGCAACGGCAAAAGCTCCGATCGCGAAGACGAAGGCACCGTGGTCGGTGCGATGGTCAGCGGCAACGCCGTGCACGTGGAACAGGCCAGCAGCGTCGGCGGCGTGAAAGCCGTGCCGGCAGTGCGGGCCCTGGCCAAGAAGCTCAAGGTCGATCTGAGCCGCGTCAAGCCGACCGGCGCCGACGGCGTGGTCACCCTGCAGGACGTGAAGAATGCCGCCGCCAACGGCAGCGCCGCGCTCGGCGCCGCTCCGGCGCGCAGCGTGCCGGCCTCGGCCGGCCGCCATCTGGCGCCGGAACTGCCGCAGCCCGAGCCGACCCGCACCGCCACCTCGCTGGCCGGCAAGCCGGTGCGCACCGCGCCTCCCGGCGCGCACGCCAGCGGCCAGCCCGAACAGCTCAAGGGCGTGCGCCGCAACATGGCGCGCGTGATGGCCGAGGCGCACGCCAACGTGGTGCCGACCACCCTGGTGGACGACGCCGACCTGCACGCCTGGATCGGCAAGCAGGACATCACCGCGCGCCTGATCCGCGCCATCGTGGTGGCCTGCAAGACGGTGCCGGCGCTGAACGCCTGGTTCGACGGCAAGAACCTCGGCCGCACCCTGCACCCGCACGTGGACATCGGCATCGCGGTGGACACCGAGGACGGCCTGTTCGTGCCGGCCCTGCGCAATGCCGACATGCTCGACGGCGCCGGCATCCGCACCGCCATCAAGCGCCTGCGCAGCCAGGTGGAGGATCGTTCGATCCCGGCCTCCGAACTGAGCGGCTACACCATCAGCCTGTCCAACTTCGGCATGTTCGCAGGCCGGTACGCCACCCCGGTGGTGGTGCCGCCGACGGTGGCCATCATCGGCGCCGGCAAGCTCAGCCACGACGTGGTCGCGGTGATCGGCGGCATCGAGGTGCATCGCCGCCTGCCGCTGTCGCTGACCTTCGACCACCGCGCCGCCACCGGCGGCGAGGCGGCGCGCTTCCTGAAGGCGATGCTGGACGATCTGGCCCTGCCGAACTGAACTGACGCACCGGAGCGGCGGGCGGGTTCCCCACACCCGCCCGCCGCATCGCATCCACCGGCGCACCCGGGCCGCAATACGGCCTGCTTCCCCTGCACATCGAGCCCCATGATCAACAACGACGTTCTGCGCAGCGTGCGCTATATGCTGGACCTGAGCGACGCGAAGGTCGTGGAAATCGTCGGCCTGGGCGGCCTGGACGTGGCGCAGGCCGACATCGACGCCTGTCTGAAGAAGGACGGCGAATTCGGCCACGCGGTCTGCAGCGATGCCGTGCTCGCGCACTTCCTCGACGGCCTGGTGATCCATCGCCGCGGCCGCGACGAAAGCAAGCCGCCGCGACCGGTGGAACCGCGGCTCAGCAACAACCTGATCCTGAAGAAGCTGCGGGTGGCCTTCGAGCTGAAGGAAACCGATCTGCTGGAAGTCCTGCAGGCGGCCAACTTCAATATGTCGAAGCCCGAACTCAACGCGCTGTTCCGCAAGCCCGGGCATCACAACTATCGCGCCTGCGGCGACCAGCTGCTGCGCAACTTCCTCAAGGGCCTCACCGTCCGCCTGCGCGGCTGAGCGCGTGCCGGCGACCTCGGTCACGCCGGCCAGCGGTGAAGCGGCGCGCCGGCATCTCGCCCTGTTCGATTTCGACGGCACCATCACCACGCGCGCCACTTTTGCCGACTTCATGCGCTTCGCCGCGCCGCCGGAGCGCTGGAGGAACGGACGGGTGCTGCTCGCGCCGTTGGTGGTCGGCTATCGACTCAGGCTGGTATCCGGCCATGCGATCCGCGCGCGTGCGCTGCGCTTCGGCTTCCGCGACCTGGCACCCGAGCTCGTCTACGAAGCCGGCCGGCGCTACGCCCGCGAAGTCGTGCCCACGCTGCTGCGTGCGCAGGCGCTCGAGAAGATCCGCTGGCATCAGGCCTGCGGTGACACCGTGGCGGTGGTGTCCGGCGCGCTCGACGCCTATCTGGCGCCCTGGTGCGCCGAGCATGGCCTGGACCTGCTCTGCTCGCAGCTCGAGACGGCGCAGGGCCGGCTCACCGGCAGCTATCTGGGCGCCCAATGCGTCAGCGCAGAGAAGGCTCGCCGGATTCGCGAGCGCTATCGGCTCGCCGACTATGCGGCCATCCATGCCTACGGCGATACCGACGAAGACCGGGCCATGCTGGCGCTGGCCGACCACCGCTTTTTCCGCTGGCGGGAACTGCGCTGAGCTGACCACGCTGACCCGCTCTCGGACAGGGTCGGCATACTTGCAAATCCGCCGTGATCGACACCGTGGAGCGTTTGGCTACAGGGGGTGGAGCGCGACGCGTACGACACAGTCGCCTTTGTGTCGCCCACGGTGTCGATCACGACGGACTTGCAGGAAGAGCTCAGTCGCCGGGCTTGGCCACCCCCGACAGTTCGACGCGCCGGTTCGGCGCCAGGCATGCGATCAGCTTGGCCCGCGATGCATCGTTACATTGCACTACCGGGTCGGCCTTGCCGCGGCCGTCCACTTGCATCGCCGCGGCGGGCACGCCGCCCTGCACCAGGTAGTCGCGCACCGCTTCGGCGCGACGCCGGGACAAAGCGAGGTTGTAGCGGTCGCTGCCGATGCGGTCGGTGTAGCCGGCGATCATGATGTTCTCGACCTGGCTGGCCGAACGGATCTTCTGCAGCAACTGGTCGAGCTGCTCATGGCCCTGCGCGGTCAGCTCGGCGCGGTCGAAATCGAACAGCGCGTCGGAAGACAGCCGGATCGGCTCCTTGGGCAGGGCCTCCGGCGCCGGCGCGGGCGCCACCGCGGCCGGCGCCTGGACGTCCAGCACCGACTTGCAGGCCTCCGGCTTCCAGTAGAAATCGCTGGCCAGGCCGTGGCGATCGAAGGCGATCTGGTATTGGCAGCTGAAGTAGTTGTTGCTGCCGTCCGCCTTGCGGAAATCGAAGACGTAGTTCCATTTGTGCACCGCGAACACGCCTTCGTCGAAATGCGGCGCGCCCAGCAGCGCGTACAGCTGGCGCTTGGTCATGCCCGGCGCCACCTTGCGCAGGTTCTCCAGGTTGACGAAGGTGCCTTCCGGCACCATCGCGTGACTCGGGTCGGGAAAGACCACGTCCGGATTGCTTGGATTGCTCTCTGCGGCGGCGTCGGCATGCCGGTGCATGCTGCTGCACCCGGCCGTCGCCAACAGCGCCGCCAACATGGCCGGCAATGCCGCCGGCTTGCATCGCTTGAACCACTGCATGACTGCCCCCTTCGGTCCGTGTGTCATGAATGCGGCCCTCACCACTGCATGCCCACGCCGACCGACGCGCCCGCATCGCCGCGGGTGTCGCCGGAAGCGGTCAGCTTGTAGACCCAACGGCCGCCCTCGGAGATCGTCGAGATGCCGATCGCCATGCTGGACTCGCCGCGGAAGGTGCCAGCCGACACTGCGGCCATGCTCTTGCCGGGCTCGTAGGCCTGGGGCAGCCCGGCCATCGCCATCGCTGCGGCCACGCCGGCGTTGGCGCGGTTGCCGACGCGCTGGATCTGGTTGTTGATCGCGTTGAACTTCTGGTCGGTATAGTTCTGCGCCCAGTTCTCCGCCTGCTGGATGCCGCTGGTCAGCTGGCCCACGTTGACCGCATCGGTGGTCGCGGTGCCCGCGGCCACGTTGTGGATGGTGGTGTCGCCGCTGCCGTTGCCGAGGGTGATGCTGCCGTAATTGATGGTGCCGTTGGTGTTGGTGTCGTAGTGCACGCTGCCCTGGCTCGAGGCCGAGATGGCGGAATCCATCTGGCCCAGGTTGACCGCGTCGGTCGACTGCGTGCCGGCGGCCACATTGGTGATCTGCCGTTCGTTGCCCGCGCTGCCCACCGACACCGTATTGGCGCGATCGGCCACCGAGCCGGCTCCCAGCGCCACCGAGTTGTCGGCACTGGCCGAAGCGCCATTGCCCATCGCCACGCTGTTGTTGCCGGCGGCCTGGGCGGTCGGGCCCACCGCGACGCTGTTGCTGCCGGTGGCATTGGCGCCGCCCAGGGTGGAATTGACGCTCAGGTACTGGCTGCCGCCACCGCCCGGAGTGATGCTCTTGAAGTCGTTGTAGAGGCTGGCATTGCTGTAGATGTTGGTGGTGTCCTGGGTCCAGTGCCACAGCTGCGAGCCGTTCACCGCATCGGTGCTGGTGGCGCTTTCCGCGCCGGCGGCCAAGTTGGTGATGCTGACCTGCCCACCGCTGCCTGCACCGACCAGGGTGATCGTGTTGGTGGGATTGCCGGCGCTGTCCGCGTCGTATTTCACCGCCAGCTTGTCGACCGCCGTGACCTGGTTGCTGACGCCTTCCAGCTGCGCCACGTTCACCGCATCGTCGGCGGCCGAACCCGCAGCCACGCCGGTGATCTGCCGATTGCCGATATTGAGTTCGCCGGCCGAGTTCTGCACCGCGGTCAGACCGATCGCGGTGTAGTTGGCGAGCGCGCCGACCTGAGTGCTTGAACCGGCGCCCAGCGCGATGCTGTTGGCCATGCTCGCGCTGGCACCGCCGCCCAAGGCCAGCGCGTTGTCCCCAGCTGCAACGGCTGCATTGCCCAGCGCCACGCTGCTGTTGCCGGTGGCGTTGGCCAGCGGGCCGATCGCCACGCTGTCGGTGCCGCTGGCGGCTGCGTCGGCCAGGGTCGAATTGGCGTGGAAATATTTCACGCCGCTGTTGTAGATGTTGTTGATGCTGCTGTTGGTCGCGTACAGCTGCGCACCGTTCACCGCGTCCGTGCTGGTGGCGCTGAGGTTGCCCTGGTGCAGGTTGGTGATGGTGGTGCCATTGGTCTGGCCGCCGTCGGTGCTGGCCGGGCCCGCCAGCGTCACGCTGGTCTTGCCGGCGTTGTCGTACTGCACGGCATTGGCGGCGACTGCTGCCACGCCTTCCAGCTGGGCCACGTTGACCGCATCGTCGGCGGCGCTGCCAGCCGCCACGCCGGTGACCTGGCGGTTGCCGACATTGACTTCGCCGACCGAGGTCTGCGGCGCGGTCAGGCCCACCGCGGTGTAGTTGGTGAGCGCGCCGACCTGGGTGCTCGAACCGGCGCCCAGCGCAATGCTGTTGGCCATGTTGGCATTGGCGTTGGCGCCCAGCGCGATGGCATTGGCCGCGGTGGCGCTGGCGGTGTCGCCCAGGGCGATGGCGCTGGCGCCGTTGGCGGTCGAGGTCGATCCCATCGCGATGGCGGCCTGCCCGGTCGCCGTGTTGTTGTAGCCCATCGCCACCGCACCCTGCCCGGTGGCCGTATCCGGATCGCCCACGGCCACCGCACCGTTGCCGGAGGCGGTATTGCTCGAGCCGATCGATACCGCGCTGCCGCTGGTGACCGAGGCACCGTTGCCGATCGCGACGGACTGGTCGCTGGACGCCTGCGCGCCGTTGCCGATCGCGATCGCGGAAACCCCCGAGGCCACCGACAGTTGTCCGGCAGCCACCGAATTGGCGCCGCTGGCCATGCTGCCGGTGCCCGTGCTGTCGGCTTGGAAATATTTGGTGCCGGTGTTGAAGACATTATTGATGTTGTTGTTGGTCGCAAACAGCTGGGCGCCGTTCACCGCATCCGTGCTGGTCGCGCTGAGGCTGCCCTGGTGCAGGTTGCTGATCAGGGTGCCGTTGGTCTGGCCGCCGTCGGTGCTGGCCGTGCCGCCCAGGATCACCGTGGCCTTGCTGGCGTCGTTGTACACCACCGCGTTGTCCGCGGTGGCGGCCACGCCTTCCAGCTGGGCCAGGTTGACCGCATCGGTCGCTGAGCTACCTGCCGCCACGTTGGTGATCTGGCGCTCCTGTCCCGGCGAGCCGATCGACACTTCACCGGCGGAATTCTGCAGGGCGCTGAGGCCGAAGGCGGTGTAGTTGGCCTGGGCGCCGCGATTGGCGGCCGAGGCATAGCCCAGCGCCACGCTGTTGGCCACGTTCGAAGTGGCGTTCGCGCCGAGAATGGTCTGCGCGTTGGCGGTGCCCGAAGCGCTGTCGCCGATCACCACCGAGTGTCCTTCGCGCGCCTGATAGTCGTCGGTGGGCACGCCGCAGGGATTGGTGGGATCGTTCGGGCTCTTGCCTGGGAAGGCGGTGCAGGCGTCCACGCTGGCCAGCGTGTGGCTGGCGTTGGTGCCGATCACCACTTCCTCGGAGCCGTTGGCGGTGGCGCCGTCGCCCACCAGCACCTGGTTGTCCTGCGCCGCGTTCACCGCCCAGCAGGACTCCTTCACGATGCCGAGCACGTTGAGGCAGGTGGAAGCCCATGCAGGCGCCTGGCCGGGCAGCAACACGCCGAGCAGGCCGCCGGCCGCACCGTTATTGATGTTGTCGATATAGCTGTTCGAGGTGACGCCGCCCAGCAAGGTCAGGTGCGAATCCACGCCGGTGCCGCCGAGCACGGTGCCCCCGGTAGTGGTCAGCAAGGTGCCGACCGGGGTCAGGTTGAGCAGGGGCAGGCCCAGCAGGTTCACCGTGGAATAGCCCTGCGAGAAGTTGGCGTTGTCCACACGCAGGCTGCCGTTGCTGACATAGCCGCTGGAATTGCTGAACAAGCTGTTCTCGGTGGTGCCGAGCAGCTGCGAAGCCGCGCCCACCAGGCCGCCGTTGCCGACGACCAGACCGGTCGGCGTGGCGCTCGGCGGCGGCAGCACCGGCACGTCCTGTGGCAGGGCTGCCGTCAACGAAGCCTGCACCGGCGCATTCACGGTCAGCGCGGACGACGAGCCCAACGAGCTCGGCAAGGAGAGGCTGGCGGTGGCGTCCACGTTCGCGTTGGCGGAGATCGCCGTAGATTCGCTGCCGGAACTCGAATTGCCGTCGCTGCCCAGATCGACCAGCGCCGATGCCTTGGCGCCCAGGGAGAGATCCAGGCCGTCCTTGCGGCGATCGGCCACTTCACCGGAAACCGTCACGGCGGGCTGTGCGCCGGCCGGTTGGCCGGTCACGGTCTTGGCGATGCCCACGAGAGTCTGTCCGGCGTCGCCGACTACTTGCGTGGCGACCTCGGCCACCGGAGCCGCCGCCGGCAATTTCACCTGGACCTGAGCCGCTACGTTGGCGCCGACATCCAATACGGGGGCGGGTGCCGCCGGGGCTTTCGGTGCCGCGTTCACCTGCAGGCCTGCCGTAGCCTTCGCCGTCGCGTCCAGGCTCACCGGCAGCACCGGTTTGCTGGATACCGCCAGCGCCGTGCCGCTGTTGACGTCCGCCACCAGGCCTTGCCCGGCGGCCGCCGTGGCATGTGCGAACACCCCAGCCTGGGCGCTCGCCGCAGGCAGCGCTTTAGATATCGACGAAGCCGTCGCGCCGACACCCGACAGCGCCGTGCCCGCCACAGGCAACCGCGAGGCACCGGTGGCCACACTGCCGACGACGCCGCGCACAGATGTCGCGGCGCCGGCCAGCGCCTGCGAGGCCTTATGACCGACCGACAATCCGGCGGTCGATGCCTGCGAGGCCGTACTGGAGACGACCTGGCGCGTCACGCTCACCGCGCCGGAAGCGTCACCAGCCAGCTTGCTCACTACGGTCACCGGCGCACCGACGACGTTGGCTACGGTGCCGCTGGCCGTGCCTGCCTGCGAGCCGATCACCGGGCTGTGGTCGTACTTGGTCATCAGCGACTGCAGGTCGTCCAGCTTGCCGTCGCCGCTGGACTGCGCACAGGCCGCACCGGCGTGAACCAGGCCACCCGCGCCGATCAGCGCGACCGTAAGCAGGCGCAAGGCAGCGCCACCACTGACTGCACCGGATCGAGTACCGGCGGATGTGCCGATGCGCAGCCGCGACGACGAGAGTTCCGACACCGCCACTAGGGCGTTGCGCGACCTGCACCACACGAGACGATAGATGTGATTCATACCACCCCCTTGAGCCGCAGCCAGCGCCATCGGGACGCTCTCGCGGGTCAGCTTTGCGAATGAGTGAGAACGCGTCCTGGCGTACGCAGACGCATTGGGGAGGATTAGAACCGCTGCATCGGAACGGCAATATGCTTAACCGGCAGCGCGCTATGCGTATCCGGCAAGACGGTGGGCGAATACGGCAAGCGCATGCACAAATGCGGCAATCTGTGCGCCAGGCCGCATCGACGCCGGCGCTGCGCAAGGCCGCACGCCTTCATCGCCGGCTTCGGCGACGCATGCGACGAAAAGATCGGCGCCGCTCAGGTGGTGATCAGCAGCTCGGACGCGGGCGCGCGCATCAAGGTATCGCGCGGCAATTCGCCAAAGACGCGGCGATAGTGATCGGCGAAGCGCGACAGATCCCACAGACCGCAGCTGAGCGCCACCGATTTCACCGAACGCCGGCTGGCGTCGGACATGGCCAGGCTGCGGCAGGCGGAGCAAAGCCGCAGCATCGACAAGTAGCGGTTCGGCGAGATGCCCAGCAGATCGTCGAACGCGTAGCGCAGCGCACGCTCGCTGACGCCCGCCGCATTGCACATCTCGGTGATGTAGATGTCGTGGCGCATATTGGTGCGCATGTACTGCTCGACACGCTGCACGATCAGGTAATGCGTGCGCCGCCCGCGCGAACATTGCGGCCTGTCCTCGGAGCGCGCCGCCAGGCCGGCCAGCAGGTGGCTTTCCAGCAGCTTGTCTGCGTCCGCCTCGTTCAACGGAGGCGTCCCCGCCAGCGCCTGCCCCAAGATCAGGTGTTGGCGGATGCGTTCGAAATGCAGGCGCAGCTCCTGCGCCTGAGGTTCATCAGAGAGCTTGAACAGCGACAGCATCCGCGCGGGAATCTCGCCCTGGTGAGGTTCCAGCACGGCGAACTTGTGCTGCAGGCGCTGCAGCGGCACCAGCATCACGCTGATCTGGATGCCGGCGCACAGCATGAATTCGCTGATGCCCTCCGGCAGCACGGTGAAGGCCATGCCCGAGCTGAGCGTGGTGCCGTGGCACCAGCTGCCCTCGGGCGTGTAATGGATGTAGCCGAGCAGGCACCAGTCGGCCGGCAGCACAAAACGGCCGCGGAACGGAAAATCGGTTTCTCCGCTACAGAAAATGGCTTCGCTCATCACCTGCGAGTCGACCGCGGCACGTGGGCCATGCGCATCCAGCAACACCATCTCCATCTCGCAGACCCGCAACATGCCGCTGAGCGAAATCAAATCGCATGATCGTAAACCGCCGTCCGTCTCGACTGTCATGGTGAATGGGCCCCTGTGCAACCAGCTCGCTGCCTCGGCGAGAAGCGGCGGACTCCATCTGGTCGTGAGTTTGATTAAAGCCCGTGCATATCAACACATATGCACATATTCGGCACATCGTTAAGCGAGACCTAGCACTACTTTTGCAGAAGCAGAACCAGTATCTCAAAAATAATTTTTAAAATCTGCCGTTTTTGTGCACTAAGCGCTCCCGGCACAGAGGGAGACTGAATCCGACATCGAGTGAAGCCTGAGGCTGAGCCGATAAACGGGGGGTGTTATGGCTTTCGTATCGACTACGGCCGACAGGCCGCAGCAAGGATCGTCACCACCGCGCAACAACGCGGTTCCGGTTCGATATTGTTCGCCGTCCCGTTTCTCCTGTGATCGCCGTCAGGTCTTGGCTTCGACCAGGCTTCGGCGCATGCCGTCAGCAGCATCCGATTTGGCGCGGCCGTCGATCCGCTTGCGCCATAGGCCCGGGCGGGCCGCCCTGCGGGCCCATCCCGCAGGTTCCGCACGATCGTCGCGCCCAAGGCATCGTGCGGCAGCACCGACAGCATGGAGCCTTTCGCTCCTAGGAGACACGCAATGAACACCTCCATTCGTAAGTTTCTGGCTGAAGAAGATGGCATTACCGCACTCGAATACGGAATTCTTGCGGCCATCGTGGTAGCGGCCATCGTCGCCACCTTCGGAACTCAGCTGCAGACGCTTTTCACGAATATATTCGCCAGCCTGACCGCAGCCGTTCCGACTTCGAAAGGCGGCTGATTATCGGAGCGCTTGTACCCATCCAATATCCGGACGGGTACATCGCCACACGGGAAGAGGATTAATAACTGCCTCGGTTATTAGATCGAGGCAATCCTGCAATGCTGGAATAAACAAGTCCTCGCGCTGGCCAGGGTTGCATAGAAAACACGGGTGTAACCGGTGATGCTGACTCCATTGCACGCAATAGCCCTGATTATCAGCCTGCTGGTCGCCGCGAGCGACATGTATGCCCGTCGCGTGCCCAATCGATGGCTACTGGCGGCCCTGCTGCTCGGCGCCATGGTGCTCGCCGTGGACTGGGCACGCGGCACGGGCGGGGCGCCGTGGTCCGCCCTGCTCGGCCTGCTGGTCGGCCTGCTGGCTTTCCTGCCGCTCTACGCCTTCCGCTGGATGGGCGCCGGCGACGTGAAATTCTTCGCCACGCTGGGCTTCCTGCTGGGGGCCCGCGCCTTGCTGCCGGTCTGGATGGTCGGCAGCCTGCTGGCCGGCGCCTATGCGGTGCTCGTCCTGGCCTCGCGCGTCTGGCAGCGCCATGCCGCCCCGGCCTGGCCCACCGCAGCGACCTGGCTGGCGAGCGCGCCCCTGGCTCGACGCATCGCCGCCGCTCGCCAAGGCCGCCAGGGCCTGCCGTATGCGGCCTGTCTGGCGGCGGGCGCGGTGATCACGCTCTACCTTCCGAACCTGCTGCATGGGTGAACGCCATGATGCCCGCCAGCCACTTTCCACGCCCCCGCACCGCCCGGCCCCTGCACGGCAGGCGGCGCCAGCTGGGCGTGGTGGCGATCGAATTCGCGCTGATCTTTCTGTTCGGCCTGCTGCCCCTGTTGCTGCTGACCTTTTCCGGGGTGCTGATCTTCGCGGCCCAGCAGTCGCTGACCCTGGCCGCCGCGGAAGGCGCCCGCGCCGCCCTGCACTACGGCACGCCGACCCAGCGCAACACCAATGCCTGCTCGGCCGCGCAGGCCTCGATGCAATGGCTGAGCACTTTTTCCGGCGACGTCAGCCCCTGCACGTCCGGCGCGATCAGCATTTCCGCCCTCGCACCCTGCCCCAGCACCCCCGCCATGCAGTGCATGACCGTGGTGGCCTCCTACAACTACAACACGCACCCTTTCATCCCGGGCACCGCCACGATCTATCAGTGGGTGCTGCAGGGGGCCATCAGCAGCTCGGCCACCGTGCAGATCGACACCTCCGGGGACTGAAGGAGACGGAGCGCTTCCGATGCAGAAGATCACCCGCCTCGCCGCCGTACTGCTGATCGCCCTGGCCGTGGTGCTGGCGATCGTCGCCTTCAGCTTGGGACGGCATGCATTGCAGCCGCCGGCCAGCCAGCCGCTCGCGGCCAGTCCCGCCAGCGCGCCGGCCGCCGCGTCGCCTGCAACCATGTCGGTAGTGGCGGCCGCCGCCGCGCTGCCCGCCGGTCAGCCGATTCCCGCTTCCGCCCTGCGGCTTGCCGGCGCGACGCAACTGCCGCCCGATGCCTACGTCAGCATCGGCGCCGTCTCCGGCGACATTCCACTGGTCGACATTCCGGCCGGCGCCACCATCACCGCCGGCCTGCTCGCGCACGGCGTAGCCCTGGCCCTGAAACCCGGCGAGCGCGCCCTGTCGCTGCCGGTCGACGAACTGACCGCCGCCGGCAACCGCATCCAGCCGGGCGACTACGTGGATGTCTTCCTCAGCCTGAAGCCAGCGCCGGGCGCAGGCCCCAGCGAAGCCAAGCAGCCCACGCAGACGCGCCTGCTGCTGTCGCGCCTGCGCGTGCTGGCCTACGGCAGCCAGGACCTGCCGAATCCGTCCGCGGCGTCGCGCCCGGCTACCGGCGCCGCCGAAAAGAACGCAGTGGCCACGGGCGGCTCGTCCGCGCCACCGCCGCCGCGCACCGCCGTGCTGGCCGTGCCCGTCGACGAGGTCGATCGCCTGCTGCTCGGCGTGCAGGACGGCAAGCTGTCGCTGGCGCTGCGCCATCCCGGCGACGTCGGCCGACCGGACGACGATTTGTTCCCGCAGCCGCGCAACGTGCTCACGCCGCTGGCCAGCCTCAGCGACGAACAGCGTCAGCAGCTGCTTGCGCCCGAGAATCGCGCCTATGCCGGCCTCGACGGCAACGGCCTGGCCGGCCAGGCGGCCGCCGCGACTGCGCGCCCGGCGCCATCGCACCGAAGCAGCAACGCGCAAGGCATCGAAATCATCCGCGGCAGCCAGGCCCACTCCTTATGATCCGACGGACACCTTCCATGGCTTTCCGGGTTCGCCGACTCTCTTTCCGCGGGCTTGCCGCGGCGATGCTGCTGGCCGCCATGCCGCTCGCACCGCTGGCGTCGGCCGCCGCCGGCGCGGACCTGGTGCTGCAGGATCACGAGCAACGTCCCTGGCGACTGCCCGGCGACCTCGAGCGCATCGCCATCGCCGACCCGGCGGTGGCCGACGTCGTCATGCTCAAGGGCCGCCACGAGGCACTGCTGGTCGGCAAGCAGCCCGGCCAGACCACCTTGCTGCTGTGGCACCGCGGCCGCGGCGAACCCGAGCGCCTGCTGGTGCAGGTGCAGAGCGCCCTGCAGGGGCAGCTGAGCAGCGACAACGATCTGCAGATCTCCACCCAGGGCGGCAACTCGCTGCTGCAGGGCAGCGCGGCCACCCTGCTCGACCACGAGCAGGCCCGCATCGCGGCCGCCGATGCCGCCGGCGCCAAGGGGACGGTGACCGACCTCTCCACTGTCGCCAGCGGCGGCGTGGTGCAGGTGGACGTGAAGGTGGTCGAGTTCGACAAGACCGCGATGAGCCAGGTCGGCCTCAACCTGGTGAAGCAGAACGGCGGCTTCACCTTCGGCACTTTCGCGCCCTCCACCCTCAGCACGGTGCAGGTGGGCGGCACGCCCGGCAGCGGCACCACCGGCAGCGCCAATTCCACCGTCGGCAGCGTCACCTTCAACGCCACCCAGCCGATGGCCTCGGCCTTCAACCTGGTGCTCAGCTCGACCAGCCACAACCTGTTCAGCGATCTCAGCCTGCTGCAGAGCAACGGCCTGGCGCGCGTGCTGGCCGAACCGACCTTGGTAGCGCTGTCCGGCCAGAGCGCGAGCTTCCTCGCCGGCGGCGAGCTGCCGATTCCCGAACCGGAAGGACTGGGTACGGTGGCCATCGTCTACAAGCCCTTCGGTGTGGGCCTGACCCTGACCCCGACCGTGCTGGCGCCGGACCGCATCGCGCTGAAGGTGGCGCCGGAGGCCAGCGAGCTCGATTACACCAATGCGGTGGTGCTCAACAGCGTGTCGGTGCCGGCCATCACCACGCGGCGCGCCGACACCACGGTGGAACTGGGCGACGGCGAAACCTTCGTGGTCGGCGGCCTGATCAGCCAGTCGATCAGCAGCCAGGTCAACAAGGTGCCCCTGCTGGGCGACATCCCGATCCTTGGCGCGTTCTTCCGCGACCTGCAGTACAGCCGCACCGACAAGGAGCTGGTGATCCTGGTGACCCCGCACCTGGTGCGGCCGATCGCACGCAACGCTGCCCTGCCGGCGCTGCCGGGCGAGCGCGAATCGCAGAACCACCTGCCGGTGTGGGGCTCGTACCTGCTCAATCCGGCCGGCTCGGACCAGTTGCCGGGCTTCTCCCGCTGAGCGGCCACGACGATGAGCGCGACCGCCACCATCCTACCCATCGGCAAGCTGGAGCTCGGGGTGAACCTGCTGTTCTATTCACCGGACGAAAAGCGTGCGCAACGGCTGGCCGCCCGCCTGCGCAACCTCGCCACCGTGCACTGGCACGACAGCCGCGGCTTTTCGCCCGAGCGCTGGGCCCAGCAGCGCGGCGATCACCGGCTGGTGCTGCTCGACTACGCCTCGGACAGCGCCGACGGCTCCACCAACCTCGCCACGCGACTGAGCGCGCTGGCGCCGGAACTGCCCCTGCTAGGCGTCGGCTCCACTGCGGCCGACCGCGCCACCGGCGTGCTTGCCGCACTGCGCGCCGGCGTGCGCGACTTCATCGACATGGACGCCTCGGACGAGGAAATCCGCAGCCTGCTGAACCGCGCGCTGCAGCAGGCGGCACAGCCGCACGCCGCGGCGCGCCAGCCCGGTCAGCTGGTGCTCTTGCTCGGCGCCCGGCCAGGCATCGGCACCAGCACGCTGGCCGCGCATCTGGGCGTGCTCGCGATGCCGCCAAACGCATCGTCGGGCGACGCCGGCGCAGCGCAGGCCCTGCTGCTCGACCTCGGCCATCCGGCCGGCGACGCCGCGCTCTATCTCGGCGTCGCCGGCGACTTCCATTACAACGATGCCTTGCGCAACGCCGGGCGCATGGATGCCACCCTGGTGCGCACCGCCGTGCCGCACCACGCCAGCCGCCTGGCCGTGCTCGCACAGGGAGCCGGCGGCGCGCTGCCGCCCGATGCCAGCGAACACGGCCTGCTGATCGAACGCCTGCTGGCCGCTGTCGACCTGCTGCTGTGCGACCTCGGCGGCACGCCGGTGCGGCAGGTTCCGCGCGCGCTGCTGCAGGCGGCCGCACAGATCTGGCTGGTCGCCGACCAGAGCATCGGCTCGATGGTGTCGCTGGACGGCTGCCTGCGCGAACTGGAGCAGGCGCAGGTGCGCGACCAGCGCCTGGCGCTGGTCATCAACCGCCACGACGACGAATGCGGCATCAGCGCCAAGCAGGTTGCCGAACGCTTCAACCTGCCGCTGCTGGCGCGCCTGCCGGAACGCACCCGCGCGCTGCGCACCAGCGCCAATCAGGGGATGCTGCTGCAGCAGGCTGCCCCGCGCGATCCCTATATCCGCGCCCTGGCGCCGCTGCTGGCCAAGCTGCGCATCCACGCGCGCCACGCCGTCCCGCCGTCCAAATGGACCCAGTTACTGCTACGCGCAGGAGGCTTCCGATGGAAGAGCCCATGAATCTGTCCGGTTCGCGCCTGACCGCCGCGCTGCGGCGCATCGATCCCGCCGTGCATGCGGACGCGATCGGCGCGCCATTCGAGCAGACCCAGCAGTTCCACGACGTGCTGGCGGCCGCCCACGAGTTCCTGCTCAACCGCATCGAGGACCAGCGCCTGGACATCAGCTCGTGGGCGCAGGACACCGTGGTCAAGTACGTCGAAGCCGAGACCACCGGCTTCGTGCAGGAGTGGCGCATCCCGATCAACGAGACCGAGATGCGCAAGGTCTCGACCGCCCTGGTCAAGGAGCTGACCGGCTTCGGCCCGCTCGACGACCTGCTGCTCGACCCCGAAGTCGAGGACATCCTGATCAACGGCTACGAGGACGTCTACGTCTCGCGCGGCGGCGTGCTGCAGCGCGAGTCGGTGCGCTTCAGCGACAACCGCCACCTGCTGCGCATCGTGCGCCGCATCCTGGCGCCGCTGGGACGCCGACTGGACGAATCCAATCCGATGGTCGACGCGCGCCTGCCCAACGGCGGTCGTCTCAACGCGGTGATCGAACCGCTGTCGGTGACCGGCCCGAGCGTATCGATCCGCAAATTCCGCAAGGACCCGTTCACGCCCGACGAACTGATGGCGCGCGGCACCTTCGACCGCGCCATCCACGCGCTGCTGCAGGCTTCGGTGCTGGGCCGCTGCAACATCATGATTTCCGGCGGCACCAGCTCGGGCAAAACCTCGCTGCTGAATGCATTGGCCAGCTTCATTCCGCCCACCGAGCGCGTGATCACGGTGGAGGACACCGCCGAGCTGTCGCTCAACCATCCCCACGTGGTGCGCCTGGAAAGTCGCCTGGGCGGCTTCGACGGCGGCGGCGCGGTGAGCATCCGCGACCTGGTGCGCAACAGCCTGCGCATGCGTCCCGACCGCATCGTGGTCGGCGAGGTACGCGGCGCCGAAGTGCTGGAAATGCTGCAGGCCATGAACACCGGCCACGACGGCTCGATGTCCACCATCCATGCGAACTCCCCGCGCGATGCACTGTATCGCCTGGAGATGCTGGCCGGCTTCGCCGGCTTCCAGGGCAGCGAGAACAGCCTGCGCCGGCAGATCGCCAGCGCGGTCGACTTCATCATCCAGATCGCCCGCCTCGGCAACGGCCGCCGCGTGATCGCCTCGATCACCGAAGTCACCGGCGTCGGCGACAACCTGGTGACCACTCAGGAGATGTACCGGCACGAAGTCATGGTCGGCGCGGACGGCAAGGAGTACGACCGCTGGCCCGGACTGGGCTTCCATCCGCACACGCACAAGCTGGAATCGTTCCGGCAGTTCCTGCGCGACGCCGGAGGCCTCAGCCTATGACCCAGGCGCTGGCCCTGCTGAGCGTGACCCTGCTGCTGCTGGCCGGCGCCATCGAGCTGTGGTGGGGCAGCGAAGCGCGACGGCAGCGGCGCAAGAGCCTCGCCCACGTCGAGCAGAGTCTGAGCGGGGTCGTGCGGCCGACGACGGTGACTGTCGTGCCGCCGCTGCCGCGACAACGCGGCGAGCTGCGCACCGACGCCTTGTTCATGCGTGCCGGCCTGCCGCCCGGCTGGCGCGTGCCGCTGATGCTAGTGCTGCCCGGGCTGCTTCTGATCCTGCTCGGCTGGTGGCGCATCGGCAGCCTGTGGGCGGTGCCTCTGCTGCTCGCCGTCTACGCGGCGATGGTCTGGCTGTGGCTGCGCTCGCGCATCGAGAAACAGCGCAAGCAGCTGACCCGCCAGCTGCCCGACTTCCTCGACGGCATGGTGCGCATGGCCAGCGTCGGCAACAGTCTGCCGATGTGCTTCCAGACCACGGCCAACACCGTGCAGATGCCGCTGCGTGGCGTGCTCGACCGCGCCATGCTGTCGGTGCGCGCCGGGCTGGACCTGGATCGCGCCCTGCAGCTGGCGGCCCGGCCCTATCGGCTGGAGGAACTCGAACTGCTGCACGTGGTGCTCGGCACCGGCATGCGCATGGGTGGACGCGCCGACCAGATCCTGCAGCGCATGAGCGATTTCATGCGCGATCTCGGCCATGCGCGGCAGGAGCTGCGCGCGATCACCTCCGAGACGCGGCTGTCGGCCTGGGTGCTCGGCCTGCTGCCGCTGCTGGTCGCGGCGGCCATGACCTTGCTCAACCCCGCCTTCTTCACGCCGATGTTCACCCAGCCGCTGGGGCACCGGCTGCTGCTGATCGCGCTGGGGCTGGAACTGGCCGGCGGCGTACTGCTTTACCGGCTGGCCAAATCGCTATGAGCGCCGTCCTGCTGTTCGCCCTCGCGATCCTGGCGCTGGCGCTCGGGCTGGCCTTGTTCGGCTTCAACGCCTTGCTGCAGCAGCGCCGCGAGGAACAGCACGTGCGAGTGATCGAACGTGCCCTGCTGCAGCAGCCGGCCAGCATGCCGCCAGCCGATGCCCCGGCGCGCTCGCTGTGGCGGCGAGTCATCGACCTGCTGGAGTCGATCGGCCGCCGCTTCGAGCACAGCCGGCTGGGGCGTTCCCTGCTCGCGCCGGAAGACTTGCTGCTGCTGGAGCAGATCAACCGCAATACCGCCGCCGGCCGCGCGATCTTCCTCGGTCTGCGCCTGGTGCTGGCGCTGCTGCTGCCGGCCGTAGTGCTGCTGTGGCTGCATCCCGGCGGCGCCAGGGGCGTGGTGGAATTGCTGTGCGCGCTCGGGCTCGGCCTGCTGCTGCCCAAGCTCGCCCTGAGCGCCTGGGCCGAACGGCTGCGCAAGCGGGTCGAAGACGAACTGCCGCTGCTGGTCGACCTGCTGCGCCTGCTGCAAGGCGTCGGCTTCAGCGTGGACCAGAGCCTGCAGACCATCGCCGAGCGCTTCCAGCCGGTGCTGCCGGTGCTGGGCCGGGAAATCCGCGACGCCAACCTGGCCTATATGCGCGGCCGGCCGCGGCCGCAGTCGCTGCGCCGCCTGGCCACCTCGTTCGGCAATGACGATCTGCAGAGCCTGGTGCAGATCCTGCTGCAGGTGCACGAGCATGGCGGCGCGGTGCAGGAGCCGCTGCGCCAGTTCGCCGAGCGCCTGCGCGAGCAGCGCAAGATGAGCATGAAGGAAAAGACCGGCAAGCTCGCGGTGAAGATGACCGTGGTGATGATGCTGACCCTGCTGCCGGCGCTGATGCTGGTGCTGGCCGGCCCGGCGGTGGTTTCGCTGGTCGGCAGCCTGGCGAAATTCAGGGGACACTGAGCATGACTTCGCGTACCGAATCCTCCCTGCCCGGCTTGCGCGCCATGCGCCGCCTGCTGCTGCCGGCCTGCCTGCTGCTCGGCGCCTGCTCCAGCATGGGCGGCTATCCCAACCATGCCCTGGCACCCAGCCTGAGCGGCCCGACCCCGCAGGCGCAGGACGACAAGACGACCTACCTGCAGCTGATCGGGCAGATGCAGCAGCAGGGCGCCTATTACGCTTCGCTGGCGCACATCGACGCATTCCGCCTGCGCTACGGCGACCCGCCCGAATTGCGCCGGCTGCAGGCCGACGCCTTGCGCGAGACCGGCCAGGCCGACGCGGCCGAGGCGATCTATCAGGGCCTGGTGAACGGCAATCAGGCGGCTGCGGCCTGGCATGGCCTCGGCCTGATCGCCGTTGCGCAGGGCCAGCCCGCGCAGGCCGACCAGGATCTGCAGAAGGCGGTGCAACTGCAGCCGATCAATGCCTCGTACCTCAGCGACCTCGGCTACGCGCGCCTGCACGCCGGTCAGCTGGACAACGCGCACGAGCCGCTGGCAAAGGCGGCAGAACTCGCTCCCGGCGATCTCAAGATCAATTCCAATCTGGCCCTGTGGGCCTTGCTGCGTGGCGACGGCGCACAGGCCGAGGCGATCATGCAACACGCCAACATGCCGCAGCCCACGCGCGACGCCGTGCAGAAGCTGGCGTTGCAGCTGCGCGCCAGTGCGCAGCCGGTGCAGGCACCTGCTGCGGCAGCGGCTGCGGCGCCGCCGGCGGCCACGTCCGTCGCCGTCGCCAATACGCCACCGACGCATGCGCTGCCTCGCCGCGTACCGGCGCCGGGTGAAATCGCCGGCATTCCCGGCACCTTGCTCGACCGCTTCGGCTCCGCCCCCGCATCCAAGGAGGCCAATCCATGAATACGCCGACTCGCTCCGGCACCCACGCGTCGCGGCTGCTCGCGCTGATGCTGGCGGCCTCGCTGCCGACTGCGCTCGCCGCACAGCAGCTGCCGCTGACCGGCCAGATGATGGCGGGCCAGCAGGCAGCCAGCCCGGTGCCGGTGCCGGCATCGGCGACACCGGCGGCACCGCCGCCACCCGCCGCCAGTGCGCCGCCGGCCCCGCCTGCGCCACCGCCTCCTCCGCCGCCGGCCGAAGTCGCGCCACCGGTGGACACCATGCCTCCGCCGCCGCCACCGCCCAGCTCGCCCGGCCCGATGCAGGCCGACGCGCAACCCGGCGATGCCACCCGCGCGCTGCTGAGTTTCCAGGTCGACGGCACCGCGGCCGGCAGGCGGCTGCCGATGCTCGGCGGCGAAGCCGGCGCCAGCTATCGGCGCTACCTGGACAGCTTCGGTCATCCGATTCCCGAGTTCTACGAAACCGCCATACAGAAGAGCTCCTATAGCGGGAGGTAGGCCATGACGGCGATATCGCGTCCCACCACTTCACCTTCACTGCAGCCGCATGCCGGCAGGCATCGCCAGCGCGGTGCGCTGGCCGTGCCGATGCTGCTGCTCCTGCTCGGCCTGATCACCATGCTCGGCCTGATCGAAGTGGGCTATCTATATTGGGCCCGCCGCGACACCCAGAAGGTGGCCGACCTGGCCGCGCTGGCCGGCGCGCAGCAATTGCAGGCCTGCGCTGCCGGCAACGGCAGCAACAGCGCCGCCTACGGCAACGCCCACACCGAAAACGGCTTCAACGGCGCCGGCAGCGCGCTGACCATCAGCTGCGGCACCTGGGACCCGGTGGCCAACGCCGGCATCACCGACCACTTCGGGCCGTCCGGCACGGGCGTGGCGCCGAATTCGGTGAAAGTGCTGGCGCAGCGCCCGGTGCTGCCGATCTGGGGTTTCGCCGGCGCCCTGCCGAACGTGAGCACCGAAGCGGTGGCCTCGACCGCGCCGCCGATCGCCGCCTTCTCGGTCGGCACCACCCTGGTCAACGTCAACAACACTTCGACCCTGAGCCAACTGCTCAAGGGCGTGGGCATTCCGCTCAACAACACCTCGCTGGTCGGCTATGAAGGCCTCGCCAACGTCAACATCACCCCGGCCGGCCTGCTGCAGCAGCTCGGCGTCGAGGTGCCTGCCAACATCAGCGTGGGCGACCTCAATACCTTGCTGGCCTCGCAGCTGTCCGCGCATGCGCTGATCGACGTGCTCAACGCCATCGTCACCGTGGCCGGCCAGCAGAGCCTGGTCAACGCCAATGTCAGCCTGCTCAACGCCATCACCGCGCAGATTCCGAACGTCACCCTCGGCACCGTCACGCTGGGCTCGACCAGCAATGCGCCGGGCGGGTTGTTCGCGCAGATCATCGCACCCGACGGCTCCGCGCAGGCCGCGCTCAACGCGCAGGTCAACGCGCTGCAGCTGATCGCCACCGCCATCGGCGTGGGCACCGGCCGCCACGCGGTGCAGACGCAGAGCGGCATCACCCTCGGCAATCTGTTGAATGTCACCGCCGCCACCAGCGTGATCGAGCCACCCTCGATCGGCATCGGCGGCGTCGGCACCACCGCCTACAGCGCGCAGATCCGCACCTTCATCAATATCACCCTGAGCACCAGCAGCATTCCGCTGCTCGGCGGCATCATCAACCTCAACCTGCACCTGCCGATGGCGATCGACCTGGTCACCGCGCAGGGCGTGCTGACCGACCTGTGCGACACGCTGAGCAGCAGCGGCGCGGCGCAGGCTTCGATCGCGGTGAATTCCTCGCTGCTGAAGGTATGCGTGGGCAACATCACCCAGGCGAATGCGTTCTCCACCGCCGCCGGCTGCGACCAGATTCCCGGCGCGAACACGCCCACCCTGCTGTTCGGGCTGAGCGCGGCGGGCATCAACCTGGCCAGCCTGAACACCGCCTTCGCAATCAATCCGCTGCCGGCCAACGGCTCCGGCACGCTCAGCGCCGGGCAGAGCGCGATCATTCCCGAGGGCGGCAATCCGCTGGCCATCGGCACCACGGTGGACAACCTGATCAACACCTTGCTGGCCGCCCTGCTCGCCAACCCCAACGCGCAGACGGGGAGCACCGGCTCGGCCACCGCCAGCCAGACCGCCACCGACCTGTGGAACGGCACCAATCCCAGCCTGAGCTATCCGGCGCGCGTGCAGCAGGCGCTGGGCGAGATCCAGAACGCCTCGACCGGGCTGCAGGGCCTGCTCGGCAACGTCACCGGCAGCGTGGTCGACCTGCTCGGCAATGCCCTGCAGTTGAACGTCGCCGGGGTGCTGGGCGACGTCGGCAACCTGCTCGGCGGCGTCACCGGGGCGCTGGGCAGCCTGCTCAACAACGTGGGCTGCACGCTACTGGGCTCGCAGAGCGCCTGTATCAACGTGATCGGCGGCGCGCTCTCCGGCGGCGGCAGCGGCACCAGCTCGAACGCCTTCGTCGGCCTGCTCGGCCTGCTGCTGCAGACCCTGCAGGGGCCGCTCGACCAGGTCGGATCGAGCGTGCTCACCCCGCTGCTGCAGAATACGCTGGGGCTGGACCTGGGCCAGACCACGGTCAATCTGCAATCGCTGCAATGCCATCGGGTACAACTGGTTTACTGACGTGCTCGACAGGCTCCGAGCCCGCCACTTGACCCGCGGTGCGATGTCTTTAGACTGCGTTCGGATAGGCGGCGGCAATTCGCGGAGTGCGGACGGCCGTCGGGCAACCAGGGGATGATTCGAATGACTCGCAGCGCGGGCCCACGGCGGTATTGGCGATCGATGATGGTGCTGGCGCTGGCTTGCGCAGCCGCCTCGAGCACGGCCGGCTCGTCCGCCATGCCCGGCGATGACGGCAATCTGCCCACGCCGGAACAGGCTTCGAGCGGCACGGTCGCCGAGCTGCACCGGCTGATCGACGCCCATCAGCTCACCGAGCTGCGCACCACCTACAACAGCAATTACGGCGCCAGCCTGCTGTTCCAGACCGACAAGCTCAGCTATTACGTTGCGCTGTTCCACGGCAAGGAATTCTGGCGGGTGATGCAGACCGACTCCTACGAGGACGCCGAAAGCCTGTACCACGCCTTCGCCGAGCAGACCAAGCAGCTGGCCCAGGTGGACATCGACACGGTGCGCCTGCAGGCGGGCAAGGCCTATGCCGACCACATGGTGGCGGTGAACCAGCAGCACCTGCAGAACCTGCAGCGCGACGTCGCCTATCAGCAGCAGCAGGCGCGTCAGGTCGCCACGCAGCAGCAGGACGCCAAGCAGCAGGCGGTTTCGCTCAGCGCCCAGCTGCGCAGCACCAGCAGCCAGCTGGAAGCGGTCAAGCAGCAGATCCGCGCGCTGGAAATGCAGCAGTCGAACCCGGCACTCGAACTGCCTGATGTCGCGCCGATGCCGGCTCCGGCGACCGCGCCGGCCGCGGCCGCTACGGCGCCGGCGGCTTCCACGCCCTGATTCGCTGCGTGTTGATCGCCTAGTTTCCGGCGCCTTTCGGCGGGCGTCGGAACAGCAGGGAGCGCACGATCAAGGCAGCCACCAGCACGGCCACGAAGGCGCCGTAGCCGCACAGCGCGGGCAACACCTGCTTCCAGATCGCCCCGCTCTGCGGCCCGTACTGCCCGGCGGCGGCCACGCTCACCGCATCGAAGCCATACAGCGCCATGCGCGCGCCCAGCGAGGCGGCGACCAGCAGCATCGCGGCATCGAACAGGCGACGCCGGCGCGTACGCGGCAAAGACTTCGGGTAAGCCCAGTAAGCCCAGCCCAGGATCAGCAGCCAGGGCGCGAGCAGCAAGATGGCGAGATAGCGCATGCCTTCGGGCTCCGTCGAAAAAGCACTCGCCGCACCGTCACTCCTGCGCGGCAAGCCGATCCAGCGCCTCGCTCAGCCGGGCGAGCGCCTCGTCACGCGCCTGCTCGTCGGGGTATTCCGGCGAGGCCGCCACCGCCGCATCGTCCAGCCGCAGTTCGATGCTGCGCGGCAGACGCAGCAGCGATGCCGACGCGCCGGGCTGGCGCAGGCGCTTCTGCACCCCGCCGGCCAGCTTGGGATCGGCAAACGACACCGACAGCAGCAGTTCCTCGCCTTCGGCCGAGAACAGGCGGAAACGGAAGCTACCATCGCCGTCGCGGAAACTGGCGAAGCGCGGCAATTTGTCCGCCTTGGCCGACCCTGCCGATTTGGCCGACACCGTCGACGACGTGCTGGCCGAACGCAGGCCGATCGCATCGCGCAGCTCGGCCAGCTTGGGTACGGCGATCGCGCGTGCCTTGCGTGCGCCTTCCTGCAGAATCTGCTCGATCTGCTGCGGCTGCGCCATCAGGCTGTCGTAGCGTTCGCGCATCGGCGCGACATCGGCCTCGATGCGTTCGTACAGCACCTGCTTGGCGTCACCCCAGCCGATGCCGTCGAGCAGGGCCTGATGGAAGGCCTTGCTCTCGCCCTCGCTGGCGAAGGCGCGGAACAGCGTATAGAGCGAGGAACTGTCGGGGTCCTTCGGCTCGCCCGGCAGGCGCGAGTCGGTGACGATGCGCATGATCGCCTCGCGCAGCTGCTTGGCGCCGCCGGCGAACAGCGGCACGGTGTTGTCGTAGCTTTTGGACATCTTGCGGCCGTCCAGGCCCGGCAAGGTCGCCACCTGCTCTTCGATCAGCGCCTCGGGCAGCACGAAGAACTCGCGCCCGTAGATGTGGTTGAAGCGCTGCGCCATGTCGCGCGCCATCTCGATGTGCTGGATCTGATCGCGGCCCACCGGCACCTGGTGCGCGTTGAAGGCCAGGATGTCGGCCGCCATCAGCACCGGATACATGTACAGGCCGGCGGTGACGCCGGCGTCGGCGTCTTCGCCAGCCTCGACGTTCTTGTCCACCGCGGCCTTGTAGGCGTGCGCCCGGTTGAGCAGGCCTTTGGCGGTGACGCAGGTGAGCAGCCAGCACAGCTCCGGAATCTCCGGGATGTCCGATTGCCGATAGAAGGTCACACGCGACGGGTCGAGCCCTGCGGCCAGCCAGGTCGCCGCGATCTCCAGCCGCGAGCGCTCGATCCGCGCCGGATCGTCGCTCTTGATCAAGGCGTGGTAGTCAGCCATGAAGTAGAACGCGTCGACGTCGGCGCGGCGGCTGGCCGCCACGGCGGGGCGGATCGCGCCCACGTAGTTGCCGAGATGCGGCGTACCGGTGGTGGTGATGCCGGTCAGTACACGGGTCTGCATGCTGGAGACGAATCGCTGGATGGAGGGACAAGGGCGCCGCCCTGCGCGGCGCCCGGGCGCGTCACAGTGTATCGCCGCGCCGCGCGGCGGCGCGAACGCAGCGCCGGTTTCAACGCATCAGGGTGGACTTGCCGAACAGCGACTCGACCAGGTCGACGGCAAGCCGCGCGGTCTGGTTGCGCTTGTCGAAGGCCGGGTTGAGTTCGACGATGTCCAGCGAGGCGAGACGGCCGGTGTCGGCGATCATCTCCATGCACAGCTGCGCCTCGCGGTAGTTCGGGCCGCCGCGCACAGTGGTGCCGACGCCGGGCGCGATGCTCGGGTCGAGGAAATCCACGTCGAAGCTCACGTGCAGGTGGGTGTGCTCATCCATGCCGGCCAGCGCGTCCTCCATGGTGCGCTTCATGCCGACCTCGTCGATCTGGCGCATGTCGAAGACCGCCACCTTGGCCTCGCGCACCAGTTGCTTCTCGACGGGGTCGACCGAGCGGATGCCGATCTGGCGGAATACGTCCGGCGTCACCGCCGGGGCCTGACCGCTGAGTTCGGTCAGGGCTTGCGGACCGTGACCGCACAGACAGGCGACCGGCATGCCGTGGATGTTGCCCGAGGGCGAGGCCTGGCCGGTGTTGAAGTCGGTGTGCGCGTCCAGCCACAGTACGCGCAGCGAGCGCCCCTGCTCGCGACAGCGGCGCGCCACCGCGCTGATCGAACCGATCGCCAGGCAATGGTCGCCGCCCAGCATGATCGGCAAACGGCCGTCGGTGAGCTCCTGATAGATCGCCGCGTGCACCGCCTGATTCCAGGCGATCACCTCGTCCAGGTGGCGGTAGCCGTGCTGCGGTGCCTGCCATGGGTTGACCGGCCCGTGCAGGTTGCCGCGATCCTCGACCTGCAGGCCACGCTTGGCCAGCCGTTCGGCCAGCTGCGCCACGCGCATGGCCTCCGGCCCCATCGAGGCGCCGCGATGGCCGGCGCCGATATCGGTCGGCACGCCGACCAGTGAAACCCGCTGCTTGTTCATGCCGTTCAGAATCTTTCTGCGGAAATGCGCTGCCCAGTGTAGCGGTTCGGTCCGTCGAGGTTACGATCGGGACCCGGCCGCCCTGCCGAAACGGAACAGGGACCGCAGTCCAGGCCGCCAGACGGTCGGTGGTCTAGCGGGTCGCGATGCGCAGGCGCCGACCCGGCGGATACAGCAGTTTCAGGCGCTGGTACACCGTCATCACGGTGCTGCCATAGGTCCTGGCCAGTTGCGGCGTATGGCTGTGGTAGTAGCCCACGCCCAGCACCGGATCGCTGGTCCGACGCATGCCGTCGCGCAGGATCCTCGCCGCCACCGAAATATTGGTCCGCGGATCGAGCAGGTCCAGCGGCCCATGCACGTCGCCCCGATGCGCCGGGTAGTAGACCTGCATGATGCCTACGTCCTGGACGGGCGAGCCGAACTGGCCGGCCGCCGCCATCGCCAGCTGCACGTGCTGCCGCCCGCCGAGCACGAGGTGGTCGTTGACGCGGAACAGCCAGGGCGTGGGCGCCGCATTGCCGGCGGGGAACAAGGCACGCGATTCCACCAGCGCGATGCTGTACAGCAACAGCGGATCCACGCCGGACTCCCGCCCCACCTGCGCCCACAGGCTCTGCCTTGAAGCAATGTCCAGATCGGGCTCGGCGATCGGCATCAGCAAGTCCATCGTGCTGGCTTCCGACAGCAAGGCCGCCGGCGCTATCGCCGGGGGAGCCGCGAGCTCTTCATAGGCATCCGCCGAGGACGGCGCTGCCGGTTGGACTGCAGATGCGGCTGCGAGCTGGGCCGCGGGGGTGGCTGCTGGCTGAGCTGTAGGTGGATGCGGCGCAGCGATTGTCGCCAGCTGCGGCTGGCTGGCCTGGGCCAGCGATGCCAACGGAGACACCTGGACCGGCGGCAGGCGTGGTTCGGTATTGGAGTGCGCGATGCCCATGCCGAGCAGGACGACGGCGCTGAAGCCAGCGCAGATCGCCAAGCTATGTACCGACGGCCGACGGCTGGCCGGCACTTCGATCCATTGCACGGCCTGCGCCGCAGCCTGTCGCGCCGAGCCCTGCAGGCGCTGCAGACCGCGGCGCGCGGCGCCGCGCCACGCGGCTTCGGTCAGGTCAGATTGGATGACGCCGGCAGCCACTCGCGGCGGCACGCCGCTGTCCGGCGGCGCGACCAGCAACGACCAGTCAACGCGTTCCTCGCACAAACCCGCTTCGGACGCGCGCCAGCGCGCCGGCGCCACCAGGCGCAAAGGTCCCGCGCCACGCATCGCGCCGGCACGGCCGGATGGAGCCGGCAGGCATACGCTCGGGTTGTGGGGGGTAGCCGCGTCCCCTGGTCGGCGACTCTTCATGCGGAACTTGCGCGGATAAGCAGGCGTCGAGTGTAGTCGGCCAGGCGCGTGCGGCGTTAGTGCTACGGTCGTTTTGGCAACCGAGCCACCGGCGACGAGCTGGCGACGCCGACGGCTCCACTCCCGTTCCGTGACAGCGACCGCCTTGACGGCCTGCTATCTGGGCTTTTTCGCGGGCAGGCCGCTGATCGCCTGCACCTTGTGCGCATTCAGGATGGCCTTGATCAGGCCCGGGAAGCGCTGCTCGATCTCACTGCAGCGGCTGGTGTTGCGCACCTCCACGCCCTGTCGCTCGCTGCGCACCAGGCCAGCCTCGCGCAAGGCGCGAAAGTGCTGGGAAAGCGTGGACTTGGGGATGTGCCGGTTGCTGATCTGCAGGAAGTCCGAGCAGCTGGCCGCGCTGGCCGAGCCAGCCAGCTGCGCATAGATCGCCGCCCGCACCGGATCCGACAGGGCATGCAGGATGCCCTCCACGGTGATGTCCTCGATCGACGGGTGAACCAGCGGTCTCATGCTGCTTATTTTATCAGCAGCTTGATTCTTAGTTCCATAGTTCATATGTTACGAACTATAGGACTTAAGAACTCCCTCGCTCCACTCCACCCAACCAGGACCACACGTCATGAGCAAGCTCACAGGCAAAGTCGCCGTCGTCACCGGCGCATCCAAGGGTATCGGCGCAGCCATCGCCAAGGCGCTGGGCGCCGCCGGCGCCGCCGTGATCGTCAATTACGCATCCAGCAAGGAAGGCGCCGACGCCGTGGTCGCCGCGATCAAGGCGCAGGGCGGCAAGGCCGCCGCGGTGCGCGGCGACGTTTCCAAGGCCGCCGACGCGCAGGCCATCGTCGAGGCGGCGGTCAAGGAATTCGGCCGGCTCGACATCCTCGTCAACAACTCGGGCGTGTACGAGTTCGCGCCGCTCGAGGAAATCACCGAGGCGCACTATCGCAAGCAGTTCGACGTCAATGTGCTCGGGCTGCTGCTGACCACCCAGGCCGCTGCCAAGCACCTGGGCGAAGGCGGCAGCATCATCAACATCGGCTCACTGGTCACCCGCATCGTGCCCGCCGGCGGCTCGGTGTACACGGCGACCAAGGGCGCGGTGGATGCGATCACGGGCGTGCTGTCGCGCGAACTCGGCCCGCGCAAGATCCGCGTGAATGCCTTGAATCCGGGCATGGTCGAGACCGAAGGCACCCACACGGCCGGCTTCATCGGCTCCGATTTCGAGACCCATGCAGTATCGCAGACGCCGCTGGGCCGCATCGGCCAGCCCGACGATATCGCCTCGATCGCCGTGTTCCTCGCCTCGGACGATTCCGGCTGGCTGACCGGCGAGCAGCTGTATGCAGGCGGCGGTCTGCGCTGACCGGCGGAACGAGTCTGAGCCCGGTGCGATGGGCACTCCCGTCGCGCCGGGCAAGCTCGGCCGGCCATGGCCGGTCTGACATCGGGCTGCCGGGCCGGTCAATCGCGCACGTCACCGGTGTCGGCGGCAGCCCTTTCAGCTCGGCTTGACCTGCAGCACCTGCTGGATGACGAGCAGGCTGAATAAACCGAAATGGCCATAGCCTACCCAGGCGTATCCCGTCGGAAACTTCTGACGTGTTCCGGCAAAGAAGCGTCCGATCACGGTGGCGTTGGCTTGAGCCTCGGCCTCGGGAGCGTGCTGAATGGCACGGTCGAACTGCCGGAACGCCGCGTCGTCCACCAGCTTGGTGGCAATGCCCTCCACTACCAGCGTCTTGGGCCGCCAACGCGCGTCGGTCACCCCGCAGCAGTACATCGTTCCCGAGGCCCGCTTGCCGCCGTATTCAAGCCACAGGGATGATTTGGGACAGCCGGCGGCGGACAGCGTGAACTCTTCAAAGCCATGGCGCACATGGCCGGTCAGCTGCAGCAGCTGATGATCGTAGCGCTGCGGATCGGCCAGCACTTCGCACAGCGTCACCTGAGTCACCTGTTCCGCGTGCACTGATGCCGGCGCGAACCAGGAAAGGCCGGACAACAGGCATCCAGCCGTCCATCTCAGCCAACGTGTCGTCATGCCACTCCCCCTTGAGCAGGCGCGTGCAGATTCAGCGCTTGCAGCATGCGCGCGTGGCGCGCGTGCAGTCAAAGCGGATCGGCGTCAGGCAAGGCGTCGATGCCACGCATGGGCCCAGTGAACCGGTGGGATCGGGCCCGCATCGATTGAAAATGGGAACTGTGCCAAATATCGCTTATCTGCGCGGGCGGAGGTAACCCGCGTGCAACGTATGGCCCCTACGGTCGCGTGACACTTATCACTTTAAGGGGCAACCCATGTCACGCATGCGTCTCTGGCTGTTCGTAGCCAGTTGGTTGGTATCCGCTTCCGCACTGGCCGGCACGGCATGTCCGAACTTCTACGCCGCCGGCAGCGCGCCGACGCTGGACGCATCGCTGACCGATCGCACCACCGAGGTATGCCACACCGAATACGTGCTGATGGCTTCCGGCGTCACCAAGGGCCCGCTCTACTCGGCCCAGCACCTGACCGCCGCGCAGATCGCCGGCGCCGATTCGATCAGCCGCTCCGGCTCGTTCCATCAGGAAACCGCCATCCCGGCCGCGGACCGCTCGCAATCGTCCGACTACACCAACAGCGGCTACGACCGCGGCCATATGACGCCGGCCGGCGACGAGTCCACCATCGCCTCCGAGGACGAGTCCTTCTCGATGGCCAACGTGGTGCCGCAGCTGCACAAGTTGAATGCCGGCGAGTGGGAGAAGATCGAGTCGCAGGTGCGCAATCTCGCCACCCAGCTGGGCGAGGTCTATGTCGTTACCGGTCCCGCCTTCGATACGGACTCGGTGCCGACGATCGGCAAGGACAAGGTCGCCGTGCCGGCCTATACCTGGAAGGCGGTCTACGAGCCGGGCGTCGGCGCGGCGGCGTACCTGTGCGCCAACGACGACACGCTGGCCTGCTCGGTGGTTTCGATTGACGACATCGTCACCATGTCTGGCGTGGACCCGTTCCCCGCCCTGAGTGCATCGATGAAGTCCAACCCGATCGACTTGACCCTGCCCTGAGGCATGATCACGCCCTCGGCCCGAAACAGCGCGTGCTGTTCGGGCCGAGGATGACGTTCACGCGCCACCGCGCCAGGCACGTCGAGCGAGTCGGCTATGCCAGGCCTCATGGCTATCCATGCTTGCGTCAGATACACAGCCGATGCCGGCCACCGAAGGGCCGATCCAGCGCCAACCGAAGCACGCCTCTATCGCACTCGACAAGCAAGCAGCAGGCGCGTCAGCCCGGACTCAATTGGAAAGACCGCTCCAGGCTCGGCGAAAACGACAAGCCCATCAGGCCGTCCTCATCGCAGTAGGACGCCCATCGCAACGCACACGCCTGACATCCGCACACGCCCGTGCAATGCGCCGCCTCGCAGCGCCCGCTGCAAGTGCACGGGAACTGCGGCATACCCCCAAATTGCATAACAAGCCCCCCGGCTTTTCCTACTCAAGCGATCCTTCGCGACATCTCCCTTCCCCGGGATCGATCATACGAGAAGCGTGATGAATTGCGCACTCTGCGCCGCAACAACGTACGGCGTCGCAGGGAAGTTCGCCGGGTAAGCTCGCCGAGCGCCACGGGATGGCGCCCGTCTCAGTTCAATAAACTGGCTATCGCGCGAAAGCCTCCCAGTCGATCCGGTAAGCGTGTTGCGCGCCGAACATCCTGGCCGGATTGAAGAAGGTCTTCAGCGCGATCGGCATCACCACATGCATCAAAGCCTTGGCCAGCGGCCCTGCAGCTTTCTGGCGGTTGGTCTTGGCGGCGGCGGCCGCAACTTTTTCGACGCGCTCGCGACGCAATTGCTCGTAGCGGGCGAAGGCATAGGCCGGTTCCGGAATATCGCGCAGGCAGCGCGCCAGCTGGACCGCGCTCTCGATGGCCAATGATGCGCCCTGCCCCGAACTCGACGAGGGAGCGTGCACGGCATCGCCGACCAGGACCATTCTCTCGCTATGCCAACGCGGCACCGGCGGCATCATTTCGTTGATGACCAGCGGCAGCAGCCGATCCGGATCGGCATGCCCGAGCAACCGCTGCGCCGGCTGGTCGTCGCCATAGAACTCGCGCAGCCGCTCCAGCCATTGTGCGGCCGGTATCCGGCCCAGTTCCGCCGTGGTTGGGCGCTCGGCATGCGGGAGGTTGCCGAACCAGCAGATGCCCCGATCGGGATCCAGCCAGTAGCCGAAAAAGCCGTGCCTGCCGAACACGAAGGTCATGGTATCCGCGGGCACCTGCATGACGCCGTGCGGCACGATGCCGCCGAGGCCCACGCTGCCCGTGTAGTGCGGAGACGGCGCGGCCGGGTCGATCAATGCGCGCACGCTGGAGCGGATGCCGTCCGCGCCGATCAGCATGTCGCCGCTGGCGTGGCTGCCATCGGTAAATAGCGCGTCCACGCCCCCGGTCGTCTCGCCGGCCGCCGCCAGCCGCTTGCCGTAGACGATCGGTATGCCCGCATGCTCGGCCGCTTGGCGAAGCACCCGGTAGAGATCGGGACGCCACACCACGCGGCTGGGCTGCATGCCTTCCAGGCCGTCGAAGCGGCTGAGCACCTTGCCCCGGCTATCGGCAATCAGTAGCTGCGGAATCGGCCGGCTCACCCTGCGCAACTCGGCATGCACGCCGATGATCTTCAAGGCCTCCAGGCCATTGGGCGCAAGCATCAAACCGGCGCCCACGCCGTCTGCGGCAGCGGGATAAGACTCGAAGATGGTTGAGCGAATGCCGGCCTTTGCCAGCGCCAGGGCCACGGCCGGCCCGGCGATGCCGCCTCCGGCGATCAACGCATGTTTCAGGGTTTTCATGCAAGGCATGCCTTAGTCATAGAATGACTAATATATAGACATAAAATGACTACTGACGCAAGATGGCTGCGGATGAACCTCAGGACTCACCCTTGAAGACCCGACCGCGGCAGCGATCGCCCCTGGCGATGGTGATACTCGGCTTCGTGCTGGAAGCGCCTTCACACGCGTACCGGATGCACGAACTCATCAAGCAGCGCGGCAAGGACAACGTGGTCAACGTGGCGCAGCGCAACAGCGTCTACCAGACCATCGCTCAGCTGCAGGCGGCCGAACTCATCCGCGTTCGCGAAACGCAGCAGGACGAAGGGCGACCCGAGCGAGTGGTCTATGAAATCACCCCACTGGGCAAGAAAACCTTCCATGCCTGGCTGGAAGCCATGCTTGGCGAGCCACGGCGCGAGTTCAACGAATTCCCTGCTGCGCTGGCCTCGGTGATGGCGCTTTCGCCGGAGATCGTGCTTGCGCAACTGCGCAAGCGCTGCGATGCCTTGAAACGGAAACTGGCCGAGTCGCAGGCCACCTCCAAAGCCTGCCTGGAACAGGGCCTGCCGCGCCTGTTCATGCTGGACGACGAATACAAACAGGCGCTCCTGAAGGCCGAGATCAAGTGGCTCGGCGACATCACCACCGAACTCGCATCGGGCCGAATGACCTGGAACGAGAAATGGCTGCGCAAACTGGCGGCGCAATTCGAATGGGGCAAGCCAGACCTGTTGTAAGGTCCCGCGATACGACGGGAGTGACGCATGAAACCGTGGATTCCACTGATCTGCATCTTGTGTGTCGAACCATTTGCAATCGCAGCTGCGCGGCCCTTGGCCACCACCGAAGATCAGGCAGCCGTTGCCGCCAGCCCGACGACGGCCGGCGCACCGCCACCGGAGACGGCTGCGCTTTATCCGCGCATTGGCAAGTGGCAAGTCACTATCCACACCAGCCCCGCGGAAAACTCAGCCAAGGGCGGGGTCGATCATGGCGTCATGACCATCACGAAAGGTCCGGGCGGTTTCTCGATCGTGCAGGACTTCCGGTCGCAAGGCGTGAGCGGGCATATCGTCGGCCAGAGCTATGCATGGTGGGACGCCCAAGCCAAAGCCTATAAAAGCGTGTGGTGCGACAACCAGCAAGGCTGCGTCGAGTTCACGACGACGATCGCCGGCAATACCTGGTCCACCGAGTTGGACAGCACGACCGACGGCAAGAGAACGCGCACTTTCATCCATGCCAGCATGAGCGCGGACCACAACGCCATCCATGAAGAAGTCACGAGCTCGCGCCAAGACGGCCCTGCGCATCTCGAATCCGCCAGTGACTACAAACGGATCGCCTCGTCGCCTCGTACAAGCATCTAAGCTGCTTGACGGAGCCGCATAAGCGCTCGCTTCGTCGGACCTGCGAAGCAAGACGTCTTTCCGTCTGACGGACATGGAAGCCTGGCAACCGTCGCTGTCGGGCCGGCCGTTGGCGACAGGCTGTCGAGTCGGCGCGTGACTGCAGTAAGTCCATAGCCGGCTTTACCTGGTGCCACGCGAAGTGAGATGTACCTCCCTTATCGGCGCAGCGGCTTCGATATAGTCGACCCGCCTATCCGTGGTGCATTTCGCACCCGTAGCGCATCCCATAACTCTGGCCAATTCATTCAAGGAGAGTGTGATGAAGCGATTCGTCGTTGGGCTGGCCCTCGCCGCCGCCGTACTGTCCGTGCAGGCCACCGGCATGAATATATCCATCGTGCCGAATGGCGGATATTCGATGCAGGCGCCGCCTCAGTGCACGCCTGGGCACGTCGCGGTGCCGATCTATGTGGACGGTCGCATCGTAGGTTGGAAGTGCGTTTGAGCCTTTTCTCGCCGGACAAGAAGCCCCGCATCCGCGGGGCTTTTTTTATGGGCGAGAACTGACCACAGCCAAGCCAGAACGAGCGGTTCATCGGGGCTTGCGCCAAGTCTCTGCTTGGTCATCCAGCGATTTAGAGAGCGATCGCGATATTCCCAAGTCGGGTTGGAAATTTAGGGAGAGCATGGAGCTTGAGTCCTTCACTTTGGGAATTTAGAAACCGCACCTATCGCAGCGCATGCGGCGATCCGGACAAATCAGCGGAGCGACCGCATCGGGGTCGCCATGTATCGCAGACACACTGCCGGGTCATGAGCTTGCAGGTCGCCGAAAACTTCTAGGGCAAGGATGGCTATTCGGTGACGCCACTGAGCGACTTGCCGGAACAGCGGCTGCCCTTTGACATGCCAGCCGCTTGCACCGGGTGACTAGCCTCCTCTGTTTCAAAGCAGCATGGTCGACTTGGTTCGGTGCATCGTGGCCGCGACACCGACCAAGCGAATGAACTTGCGAATTCGATCGCCTTCATGCAACCACAAGACCCGAGCAGCCCAGCCCGCGCCCCTTCGCCGAGGCTGACGGCAGCACCTTCGTGCGCGCCCGCCCGCTGCTGTCTGCCAGCCATCAAGCGGATGCAATGAACTTGCGAAATCGCGTGCCTGCGGTACTGGCCGAAGTCCCTGTTGCGGGTTCATTCCGGCGGGCGCATGCTTCGCGGACATCGTTCGACGGCCGATTCAAAGCGGGTGGATTTCGCCTATTCAGGCGTTCTTATTTCACAACAAGGAGCTTTCAGCATGGCGCTCACACGGCAAGTCATCACCTCTCTTTCCCGCGACGGCACCGACCTGCTCGGCACTCGCAGCCTCGCTGTAAAAATCGTCGACGAGAGCATCGTGTCGGGCTCCCTGCTCACGGTCGAAAGCAATCATTTCTGCGTACTGAAGTCGCGCGGCGCCGTGCTTCAGGTCTACGAGACCGGGCAGTACGCGCTGACCACGCCCGACAAGCCTTTGCTGGGGTCCATTGCGCAGGGTTTCTTCGGCGGCTCTTCGCCGTGGGTGTTCGAAGTCATCTACATCAACCGCTCGAAACTGCTGGTCCGCAGCCAGGGCGTGGCGACCAGCGCGGAAATGGCCGAAATGGCCTATCAGGTCGACTACTACATCCATGTCGACACCAAGCAGGCTGCGCTCGACCTGATCACCCATCTGCCGTTCAACGGCAACCTGATCGATACCAAGGAAGTCGCCGACTACGCCGGCCCCGCGATCGAGCAAGCGATCAACCAGATCGTGCAGGTCACCAAGATGGAAGACATCAATGCGCACATCAGCGAGATTCGCGAGTCGGTCAAGAACCATCTCACCGATTTCCTGCGCATCTTCGGCATTACCTTGAACGACCTGAAGGTGCTGATCGTGCCGAAGGACGAGCGCATGCGCGAACTCATTTCGCTGCAGGCCATCGGACTCAGCCCGCTCGAAGCGGTGCGTTATTACCTGGCGCTGCGCATGGCCGACAAAGGGTTGGCCTCGGCGCCCAACGCGGCGGCAGGCGTGCCGTTCCAGATCGGCGTGCCGGCAACGGGCATCTATCCCGTGGGGGCGGAAACCGGTCTTGCCGGCGGAAAGTAAGCCATGACGTCCAGCTTCTACGACGAAGGCGAACTGCGGCGCATCGCGATCAACCTGTTTTACGGCTGGGGCTACAACTTCTACCGACTGGAAAATCAGCTGCGCGCCGACGACCAATTGGTGCGCAGCCAGGCATCGCGCCTGCTCGGCATGGCACGCTCGAGTCTGGAGCGTGCCGAAGCCGAGTACCGGCGTGAATTCATCGGAACGCCGACGCGCGAGAAGCCGTTCCCCGACGCCGGCATCGTAGCGAATGCGCAGAAGCTGGAGCGGCTTGGCACCGAAGTCGGTCAGGTCGGCAGCCGGCTGCAGGCTTTGCCGGTGCCGGAAAACGACCGCATGACGCAGCGCTATCGCGAAGAAGCCGATACCTTGAAGGCCTTGATCGACAGCGACGAGCTGCTGACCGGTCAGGCCTCGCTGCTGCAGACCTTGCTGGATGGCAGGGACGGCTCGTGGATCCTTGAGCACCAGGGCGACATCAAGGAAGGTCTGCAGGCCATCGAGCAGACTCTGCGCAAGCGCGAAGAAGCCTTGTTCGGCCGTATCCCCGGGTGACCACCATCAGCCGGCGCGGCGGTCTCGCCATGAGAGCCCTCTCAACATAGCGTTCCATCGGGAGCATCTTCCGTATGCGTATCGTCGACCTTGCGTTTCTTCTGGTCCTGGTCGTAGTGATATGGGCCGTACGCCGAAGCAGAAGACGGTCGCGGGTCAAAGGCACGATTGAGTCCATGTCACAGGATCTGCCGCCTGGCAGCAGCCCGTCCATGCAGGCGCTGCAGGAACAGATCAAGGCTGCCGTCGCCCAAGCAACGGCGGCAGCCGCCACAGCGGCACAGGCGGGATTGACGTCCGTCTCCAGCTCTTCGCCATCCGGCATTTCCCGGGAGAATCTGGGCGTGGGCGAGATCCTTTCGATCTCCTCGCTGGCGACCGGCAATCCCGAGGCCACGCTCGAACTCGACGCCATCGGCGCACCCAAGCGTCGGGTGGTGGCACCGTTGTCCGAAGGGCATGGCTTGACGCGAGGCGACCGCATCTATGTGCTTCTCGATCCATCCGATCCTTCGGTAGTCACGCTGGCCCCGGCCTCCATGACCGGCGTCAAGGTGCTGCCAGCAGGAGCCAATCGGCTCGACCCGCTCGTGCTTGGGCCGCAGCTCCTGGAATCCGGAGCGAAAGCCAGCGGCATCGTCAAGGCGGCCGAGTCGGTGCCGATGGCCGAACCTGCGCTAGCCGCACGCGGCTTCAGCAAGTGGCGCCTCGAACTGGAAGTGACGCCCGAGAGCGGCTGGCCTTACCGCGCCGAGCTGACGATCAGCCTGTCGACGCCGGAAAAAGCCGCGCGCATCGCTCACGCTGGCGCGGAGGTGATGCTTCGTTATGACCCGGACGACACCAAGACCGTCTCCATCGATTCGATCGCGATGGGCTACGGCAATCCTTACGAGGCGTTATCGCGACCGATGTCGTCGACGCGCACGGTCACCATCTCCACCACCATGGGCTCGCTCAACGGAAAGACCGTCTTGCTGGTGGATGCGGGAACCCACCTGATTCCAGTCATCAACGCGATACGCGAAGCTAGCCCAGGCATGTCCTTGCGCGATGCCAAGGTTTTGGCGGAGTCCGCTCCGCAGAAGCTGCTGGATAATCTCACGCCGGAGCAGGCCGAGGCGATCAAGCTCAAGCTGGAGAACGCCGGAGCTACGGTGATGGTGATTTGAGAATCCGGCTGACGATGCCCTGTTAGGCTTGGTGTCGATCGGCCCCTTGCGTTGACGGACGACCATTGGAAGGCTCCATGGACTGGTGGGGCGACTTCGATATCCAGCCCCACATTCATCATCAACGCAGGCTTGAGCAACTCGGTGTCAGCGCCATGAGTGATCCAAGCACAGCGCACTGTTCTTCCTGGAAAGGGATGGCGCGCAGGTACCGTGATGACGGACAACGAAGTATCGGCCCTACGCGCCGCCGAGGATTCGCGCGAGGTCGGCATCGTCGGAATCCAGGCACGGCTCGAGTCGAAACTGGACTGTCAGTGCTGGGAGTTCTTGATCGGTGTTCCAGCGAACTCCGATCGCCGTGCCGATATTGACGAAGCGCTGGCGTCGATCCAAAGTCCACCGTGCAAGCGCTCTGCGTCGACCTGCCGACGGCACAGGAGAAGGCCATTGATCGAACTTCCCGTAAGGGATCCGTGCGACCTTTGTGTGGCCTGCCGCGAAGAAAAGTGGAAGATCATCGACGAAGGCGAACACACCTTGACCGTGATCAACCCACGGCAATTCGAAGTCGGCCAGTGCTGCGTCATCACACGTCGACATGTGGCGACCTTGCTCGATCTTTCTGACCAGGAGTGCGCGGCCACCATGGTCGCGGCCAAGAGAGTCGCTGAAGCGCTCGTCAAGGCGTATCAGCCCCTCGGCATACTTACCTTCCAAAACAACGGGGTCTATAGCGGGCAGGAAACGCCACACTTCCATTTCCATGTAGTGCCTCGGCAGCAGGGCAGCGACTGGGGCATAGGCCCGCCCCAACTCGCCACGTTCGATGGCGCCGGGCGCAAAAGAGGTGCGTCACACGATCCAGGCGAGGATGCGCAGCGTCTGCAGCGGGTTCAAGTTTCTGCCAGGCAACTTACCGAAACCGCGGCCCTCATTCGTTCGAATCTGCCGGAGTAGCCAGGTCGGCTGCGATGGATCGGCGGCTTCCGCCGGAAAGCAGAAGCCGGATCGAGTGGTTCAAAGCCCGTGCACTGATCGGCGTACGTCGAAACAGCTGATCGACCTTGCCGGCATCCGCACCGGGCCGCTAAAGAATATGGCGGCATGCCTCCATGGCAGGCCTGATCGTCAACAGTCAGCGATTCGGCGCTTGCCGGAATAAGGGTACGAACGGATCGAATCCGCGTCGCAGTCGAGAATCCATGGCGAACATGGAGAAAGGCATGCGCGGCGCCTCGAACCAGCAGCCTGCCGGATCAGGAGAGGCCTTGCATGCATGACTCTTGCAGGCCAATGCTTCCTCCGCGAACCAGCCTGGCTCTCGCCGGCTCAACGTCATGTGCCAGGTAAGCACTGCTGGTCGTTGAGCGGCTACACGGCCACCTTGCCATCAATCGAGAGACGACTCGTGGCGGCATGCGGGCGCGCACAACACACACGCCGAGCCGTGACCCGGCGGACACATTCCTGCTCCGATAAATGGCTTGCCGCGGAACCGGCAGGCTCAGCCTGCGCCAATACAGAACTCGTAATTGTCGTAGCACTCGTCGGCGGGCTCGCCTGATTGCAGGCAGGCTCGATATTGCTGCAGACAAGCAGGGTTGGGCCCTTTCTGGGCGTGCACGGTAGCGCTTATTCCGCCCGTACCGAGTGCGGCAAGTCCGATGACCAGAGACAACGCAACTGACGATGAAATGACTTTCATGGCACGCTCCCCTGAGTGATGAGTACATCGCACAACCCGCCGTGGCGACGGGCTAAAGGAACTACTCGCTGAGCCAAGTACCGACGTGCTTCGAAATCCCAGGCGAGAGCAGATAAGCCATCGCCAGGATCTGGATCATAAGCCGGCACGCCCCGCTTTCGCCGATGCCTGATGCTGCTTATGAGCCATCAGGCGATCGCGAACCGAGGCGTGTCATGCTCGCCTCAAGCCCTCACTGCCTGCGGCTGATTGGTCTGCTGCTGGTTTGCCGTCTGCGCCGGATTGGCCTGGGCGGGCGCCGACTGGACCGCTTGAGCCGCGGTGCTGCTTTGCTGCAATGGCGTATTCATGGCCTGCAGGGTGGGCACATCCGCGACCGCCTTCAGCGGCGAGGTATTTTGCGCGGCGAAAGTCTTCGAGCCATCCGGACTCATTTCGACCTTGTCGATGCGGGTCAGCCCTTCGGCTTTCGCCTGCACGACCAGCGCTGCCGCCAGATTGACGCTGTGCTGATCCGGCGTGCGGCCAATCGCAGCGTCCAGCTTGTGCACGCCATCCAGCGCCTGCTGATACATCGCATGGTCCGGATTCTTGGGATCGTTCAAACCCGGCGCCTTGGCGGGAGAAGCCAGCTTGACCTGGGCGTCGAGGGCCTTTTCCGTCTCCGGACCCACCTTGCCATCGATGTGCTTGAGATGATGATCGCGCTGGAAGTCTTCCACCGCACGCTTGGTGTCCTGGCCGAATTCGCCGTTGGCCTTGAGCAGTTGGCCCTGGCTGTCCTTGTAGCCCAGCTTGGCAAGCTGATCCTGCAGGTCGTGCACTGCCTGGCCGTGCGCTCCCAGCTTGAGCACATGCGTATCGTCATTCGCCGCACGCGCCGGCTCAGGCGCCGGCGTGGGCGGTTTCGGCGCATGCTGGCCAGGCTCGTTGGCCGGCGCGACGGTCTGGCCGCGCATTTCCTGCAAGGTCTTGGTGGTGGCCGCCACCACTTCCTTATTCCCGTCGCGCTGCGCCATGTGCTGCGCATCCGCGACCATCTGCGTCGAGCGAGTGACTCGCCCGGTGTGCTCGTCGGTGAGGATCTGGAAGTTGTTGCCCTTCTGGTTGTGGTAATCGGCGACGTTGTATTGGTGCAGGTGCGCCGCGCGGCCTTGGTACTGCTCGATGGCCCAGAAGTTTCCGTTCTTGTCGGGAGCCGTCACCACGCCGACCGTATGGGTTCTCATGATGTGTGCCTGGTCGGCCTGCCCAGCCAGGATGCCGCCTGGGTGCCCATGCCTAGCCGCGTCGTCATAGCCCTTGGTGACCAGCACCTGCCCCGGCTGGACCAATTCCGGGTGCTTGCCGGCATCGATCATGCGGGGAGCCGTCCAGGCGCCGGCATGCCCCAGCCCGGGATTGTAAGCCTGGCCCAGCACGGCGCATTGCTCGCCCGGGTAGTGGTTGCCTTGGGCCAGCGGAACGCCTGGCGGCGTTATGAAGCCGCCGTTGACGACCCGATGCGAATCGTTGGCGTAACTGGTATTGGGAACAAAAGGCGGCGACTGGTCGGTCATGTCTGGCTACTCCCTGTAGATGCGAATTAAGGCTTTTTGTCCAGCGACTTGAAGTTGTTCAACGCCGTTACGATGTCTTTGCGCACTCCCTCGGACACCCCAGGCTGATGAGCCTCCTTGGGATCGAAGCTCGGTTTGTCCGAAGACCCCAGCGAAATGTCGTCTATCTTGAAACGGCCATCTTCGAGTTTCAGAAAGAATAGCGTCGCATACGTGCCATTGGTGCGATAGGTCACGCCGACGACGGAGCCATTCGAATCGCTTGATAGACTCTTGAACTTGATGGCCGCAGGAGTCTGCCCGTCGGGGGCGTCGCTGATGATGTAGTCAGTCTCGCCATTGGTGACATTGTCGATGCCCGGCGTGCCATTGGGGGTGAACACGACATCGGGATTCGCGGTTTCCTTGGCCTTGATGGCGTACCACGCTGCCAGAAAATCTTTGGTGAAAAGCAGCGTTTCGAGCTGGGTCGGCTTGTTGCTACTACCGCGGAGGAGCTTGTTCGCATCGGCGGCACGGTTCTCGTAGCCCACGACAAACTTCACCACGTCGACGGCGCTGCTTCCAGCCGGCGGAGGCGTGCTCGCCGCATGTCCGAGCAGTGGCACCAAGATCAACAGCAAAACCAATAAAGCTCGCTTCAAATGCATGATGGTGCTCGTCTTTTATGGATTTGTAAGTTAGGAAATCATTCCTGCCACCTGCGAGTTTACAGCGGCGAAGGTGACGGGCAAGGTGTAACGTTCCATCCCGCTTCAAAGCGCGCCATCAGGCAGCACCATTGTTGAGAATCCCTGGCGGTGAGACTCACCTGGCCAGGCGCCCTATGAAAAGGCCGCCGACCAGCTAAGCGCTCGACCTGCCGCCATGGCCTATGACTGAGGCCCGGGAGCGGCCTGCACGGGAAGCATGAAAAACCGCATTCCGTTGCGGCATCCGCCTGATGAAATTCAGGGTGATGGAATGCAGGAAACCTGCACAGTGCCGACGCAGCCGGTCGAGAGGCTGTCATGGTGCTTTGCCGTCATGGTTTCGCAGGCATACGGACAGTCGCCCGGTCATGACGAATAGCACGTGCAGCGGCCTATGGCAGTTATACATTGAGAACGGGACTCGGGAGACTGCCATGCAACGCGCCATGCCTTACGTGATGATGGTTCTTGCCGTCATAGCCACCGGCCGCACGCATGCAGCGGAAGATGTCGTCGCCAAGATCAAGCGGCAATCGCAGGAGTTCTCCGATGCTTCCGCGTCGGGCGATACGAAGACGCTTGCGCGTTATCTCGACGACCGCGTGATCTTTATCAACGAAGGTGGCGACATCGCTACCAAGGCGGACATAACGACGCCTGGCCCAGCAGGACCGAAGGGCGTTTCCAACAAACTCGTGCAGACGGATTTCAACATCGAAGTGCACGGCAATGTCGCCGTCACCCGCTTTACCGACAACGCGACAGTGCAGGTCGGCGACCAAATCATCAGGCCACGCTTTCGCTCCACCGAAGTATGGCTGGATGAAGGCGATGCCTGGCGCATGATTTCGAGCCAGACAGTTGCGCTGTCCGACGATCCTCCGGCCGTGCCGCTTACCTCGGCCGAGTTGGATGACTATGTGGGCACCTATCAGGCGGCTCCTGGCTTTATCGTCACGATCACGCGTCAAAGTGGTCAACTGCTCAGCGCCACCAACAACGCAAAGCCTACGCCGTTGATGGCAGAGGCCCGCGATGTGCTGTTCACGCCCGGCCAGCCGCGAACTCGCCGCATTTTCGATCGCGATCGCAGCGGCAAGGTGGTTGGATTTTCGTCTCGCCGCGAAGGGCATGGCTTCGAGTTCAAGAAGCTCGGTTGACTGTTTCGCTTTGCTACTGAGCACTGGCATTCGCCTCGCCACTGAGTGCGTGCACTCGCCGCCAACCCGCCGGCGGCGGCTCGCCATAGCTGCCTGTCCGGCGGACCAAGTAGCTCGATGACTCCAGTCTGACTTCTGCGCAAGCTCAGCCGCAACACCATTTCAAAGAGGACAAGCTACGCAACGCAAGTCCATCCAGTCAGTCCAGCAAGCCTCCAAAGACAAGCCAGAAGCGCCTCGGTTACGCGGACACGGCAGCCGCCCGCCTCCTTGAAGCCCCCCGAAGTGACCATGGTCTGCACTACGGAAGAACTGCGCGCCATCGCTGAGGCTCATATTCATATCGCCTGCGACATGGAACATGCCGGGTTCGGGCACGCCTGCATTGCCGGCCGCATCGAAGGCTTGCGCATGGACCGAAGCGATTAATCGGGGTGCCGTAACCGAAGCGCAGGACACGACGCCATGACCGAGGCGATACAAGTGCTTGTTTGCGTTTCCGGCGGCGTCGCGCAGACCGCCTACGCTACCCCAGGAGTCCAGCTCGACTTCAAGGTGCTGGACTTCGATGATGCCATGGAAGACGAGAGCCAGAATCTGGACCAGGAGTTCCCGGACTCAACGAAAAAACCCGAGGCCGTCTACTAATATAAGCCTCGCTAGCGGCGCGCTCTTCCTGCTTCTTGGCTCTAAGAGGCGCCAAACTATGTCGCGACCAAACTGGCTTTGAGCGGTTTTGTAGTCCAGTTGGCAAACAACGGACTTTCCGGCCGCTACTCTCAAATCAGTAAAAATTTAACATTGGCAGCTGGTTTGCACGTCAGACCGCCCGGGGAGGGCAACGGAATGCGAGAGCTTGGGAAACACGGGCCATGGCTACGTCATGCAGCGGTAGCGCTTCTCTATTTCGCCGCATACACCGCGCTGAGGCAGGTCTCGTTCTCCTACTGGCTGTTGCCCGCCGGCTTGCGCCTGGGTTGCTTGCTTTTTGCCCCTTACCGGTACTGGCCTGCTTTGGCCGCCGGCGAAATGCTGGGCTTGGGCAACGTTGCCTACCAATGTTACGAAACCCTCGGCCCGCTCTACGCGCTATTCAGCTTCATCCCGCCGATCCTGATCGAAATGCCGATCGTGCGGTGGTGCCGTCAGCGCCTTGGATTGTTCGGCATCAAACGCCAAGTGCGCATGAGCGCCCTGCTGCTTTGTACCTTGCTTACCTCGCTGGTTACCGCTGGATTCGATTATCTGTTTGTCTGCATCATCGCGCCGACGTTGCCGCAGCAAGCGCCTCCCACCATTGACTGGGCTGCCGGCTACTTCCTCGGCAAATACCTGGGCGTGCTCACCGTTGTCCCGCTGGCCTTGATGCTCTGGCAGGTGGCCCGCCCCAAGGAATGGCGCAGTTGGTGGCCGCGTCTAGCCTCCAGCCGCCTTGCGATGGACAGCGTGGCGCTGTTACTTCCTACCCTGCTCTTGCTGATGTGGATGGCCACCCATGCCGACGGCCAGCTGGCACTCGGTGTCCGCATGGCCATGTTCCTGCCTGTGGCAGGGCTGGCCATGCGGCACGGATGGTACGGCGCAGCGATTGGCGGATCGGCTGCCAGTATCAGCATCGCCATCGTCATGCCGGTGCATTTCGACACGATGACGACCCAAGCCGAACTGATCATGTCGTTTGCGATCACCATGATGCTTATGTTCGGCTCCAGGATTTCCGTGCTGCACCACCGCGACGAGAAAGAGCGCACTGAAAGCCGGCTGGCCCTGCAGGCCGCGCAGCAAGGGCTGTATCTCGGCGAGCTTCGCATGCGCCACGCCGCCGATACGATCGAGCAGATCGCGACGACCTTCCACGAGGTCCAGGGGCGCGTGCTCGAACGCATACGCCACGTTCTCTCGCCGGCCGAAGAACACAACTTTTCCAAACAGGTCATTGCTTCGAGATTCGAAGCCTTCCAACTGGCCAACAGTCTCTCGCCGCGCGCGATCGTGACCCGGGGCCTCGCATCTGCGATCAACGACGCCACCATCGCGCACGCTTTTTCGATCGAAGACATCGACTATCAGTGCGAGCTTCGTCGAAGCAACATCGATGCGCTGTCTGCCGGCGCACAGCTCGCGTTGTACCGGCTGATCTGCGAGGCTAGCGCGTACATCTATGAGCAAGCGACATTGTCGAGCGTCAGTATGAAAATACGCACGGGCTCGGCACATGGGCGGCGCTGGGTAGCAGTGCGCATCGACAGCGTGCATGACGCGAAAGCGAGCACCCTGATGCCGGCATTAGGGGCGTGCGAGCAGTTCAGAAACCGCGTTGGCGCCACGGGGCAAGGCATCGGTGCGCTACGCGATCAGGCATATGTATATAGCGGCATGGTCCACCTAAGATCGTTGGCTCAAGGTACCCGGCTGACTCTGTTGCTGCATGACGCTCCGAAAGCAGCAGATACATTCGCCCGGGTGAACTGACCCATTAGACCGATCGAGAGGTTTACCCATGCGCCACCCGTCACCCATCAAACTCCGCCGTTTTGTGGCCCTCACCGGGTTGCTTGTCTTTGTCGCAACCGCCTACGCTGCGCCACCTAGCCATGGCCTGGGCCAGATGTGGCCCAACGCCCAGGATGTCAGTGCGAACCCGCAGTGGCATGTATACGTCTTCGAGCGTGACCAGATCCATTACATCCAAGTCAACGACTCCAGCGGCGCCGTGCGTGCTGCCTTCGCCGTCGCTAACGGGACCGCGCTGGTGCTGCCTATCGGTGGCGATGCCGATCGCGCCAGCGTATTGCAGCAGTCTCCGGGGACCAGAATCAGCGCTGCGGCCGGTCAAATCGTCTACCACGACACGCAGAGCCAAGTAGCCATGGTTCCCCAAGCCGATGGCATCGGTTGGGTAGTGACGACAACACCGCAAGCAAGCTATTCAATCAGCGCCAGCGACTGCACCCTGCAAAATTGCGGTGGCCGTATCGCGCCCCCCGTTAACAGCACCAGCCAAGCGCAGTAACACCGGCCGTATCAGGACACCCGCGCCCGCCAGCTGGCGGGCACGGACAAGGACACGGACACGGACACGGACACGGACACGAAGAGCATAGAGCTATCCGCTTGGACTTCACCAATCTGGCCACAGGATTGCCGGTCTGGGCCAAGAATCTCTGGGGTCCCGTCTTAGCCGTGAGCGCTTTTGCGCTGGTGTGGTGACTTAGCGGCTCGCCTCATCTGGTGTGGGAGCACCCCTGGAAGCTGACGCATCCGCGTATGAACCATCTTTCATCCGCCATTTCAGTGAGGCTATGACAAACCATTCCCCGCGAAAAAGCTCGCATATAGCTCGCACCCCTTTACCGGGAGGTTAGGCGGATAACAAAAGCCCCTTGACGCTTTTTCTGCCGAAGCAAGGATCTGCGCCTTGCCAGCCTTGCCCTTCTCAGCTTCGACCGGCAGCGAGAAAAGCATCGCAAGCATGACGGCCACGGATATGCATCGAAGCACCTTGGTCCTCCAGACATACGCCATCACAGGCATTAAGGCCCAAGACTGTGCCGTTTGTTGGGCTTACCAGCCCTCGATCCGCCCTCGTTTTTTTCCCTTAGCCATCGCACTTCATCGCACTTTGTGATCGGACTTCTTTTTCCGCTCCGCCAACTCATCCCGAGCGATCAGAACCAGCATGCAAGCTGGTTACCGCGTATGTTTTATCCTCATGACGACGCCGCAGCTTGTATCGACCGCCATTTCGGCGTTCTCTTTCTTGAATTTTCCGGATACAAATAAGTTGATCGGACGACTAACATCCACCGGAACAATCACGAGCTGGCCTCCACGATTGATGCTCACCTCGTAAGGGCCAATTCGTACAGGGCTATCAGGCAGTTCTTCTTCAGCCATTTGAAACTCCTTTTGATGGCGATCAAAAAAGGTTGAAAAATCCTTTTGTCTAAGGATGTCGCAGAACAAAGCAAATCTGGCCTATTGATTGGCTGTACAGATCATTCGCCTGCGCGGGAGCTCCCGCTACACAAGCCTGTACATGCGGTCAGGCTACAGGACTAGCGTCTCATGGACATGGTTCGATCCCGTGCGATGTCCTTGTGCTGGAAGTGTTTGTCACTGCGCCCTGCCCTTGAGCGCCACCACTTTCCCGCCAGCTTTCAACCCATCCAGATATTCAGCCCACGCCTGCATCATGCGCTTACGCTCATCCAGGCGTTGAGCTCGGTTGTAGGCGGCACGCACCTTGTTCCGCTCGGCATGCGCTAGCTGGCGCTCGATCACACCGCGAAGCTGTTTGCCGCTCGATCGTCGCCGGCAACCTTCTCGGCTTCGCGATGCGCTGACGGATCAATACCGTGCTGCAAGAGTCCACGTGCGTTATCGCACCTAGTACGCGCATCACCCAGGCTCGTCTCTGGATAGCCGCCTAGTGCGAGTCGCTTCTCCTCGCCTTCAAAGCGGTACTTCAGGCGTCACAGTTTGCCGCCCGCCGGAGTGATCTCCAGATATAGCCCCTTCTCGTCGTACAAGCGTCATGGCTTATCTGCGGCCTTCCCTTAGCGCATCGATACATCGCTTAGGGGCATGTCATCACCGTTGGGGGCATGGCACCTCACCAAGTCCCGCATTCCCCCAATTACGCCCCCGAATGCCCCCGGACTCCCTGGCACGCCCTGGGACCCGATGAGACAACAAAAAAGGCCGAAACCCTGCTTTTCTGGAGGTTTCCGGCCTTCTTGGGATGCGCTGGGACGACTTATTGGTGCCGGCACCCGGATTCGAACTGGGGACCTACTGATTACAAAACGGTCGTCCTTGCCGATCCTAGTCGTTGATCTTCAAGCGCAATCAGGTGATTGACGAGTTCCACTTTCATGGACTTTCGATGCCTCGCAGGCCGCATTCTTGCGTGAGCTTGCCTATGATTGTGGACGCTATTTGGCGGTAGATGGCTTGCCAGATTTCCACCCGCAGAGCTGCGCTCCCGTCTGATCATGCGCCAGAATTTCCTTGGCCGTGGCATCACTCAGACTATCGCCTGGATGCACGTAGATCGGCTTCCACGCCGAGCAGGAATCGACCTTAGTTAGGGGCAGACCAGTTGTCGCGCAGCTCGCCAGCAGCGGTATCGGGAGCAGCAGTAGCCACTGGCTGAACTGGCGCAACAGGAAGCGCCTGGACTCGGGATTGCGTTTCACTGGATACCTCGATGGTCTTAGCGACCTGCTGGGCCGATTGCACGGCTTCCTGAGCCTGCTGAGCCTGATCCTTCGCTGCTGTCTTCCTGTCACCTTGGTGGCGACCATAGAGCCATGCGGAGCCAATGGCCGCCAGGATGGCTAGGAGTGCATAGAACCAAGTCTTAGCCTTCGCCCAGAATGTCAGTAGCCAAGTCATGCGGACTCTCCTAGGCAGAGTTTCATCTCGGCCTGCCGGCGGTGCTCAAGCCCTTCGACTTTCTTGCCGGCGGCGTAGTCCCACTTCGTTAGCTCTTGGCACGCGCCAGTCATGTCGCCCGCATTGGCCTTGCGCTGAAGCGTCGAGCCACAAACGATCTTGTTGCCGATGTTGAAAGTCGCATCAGTGAAGGCTGCGAGTTCATTTGTCTTAAGTGGAACGTGGATGCACGTCAGGACTTGATGCAGAGCCGATGACATGTCCGCCTGTAGGTAGGCATCACACTGAGCATCGGTCGCTACGTCACCCGGCTTTACGTTGTGCGCATGGCCGTAACAGATGGTCCAGACGTCGCCTATATCTTGATAGGCGTGATTTCGGTGACCTTCCCACACCTGGGCCATCGCCATCGCGATCGAGAGCGCGGCAGCAATAATGCTTGCGGTCACCTTCTTGTTCACTTGGACCGCCATCACGCAGTACCGCTCGGCTTCTTCGTCTGGTTGACCAATCGTCCAAGGATGCCGACCGCCAGTATCGTGGTCGCAATGGCATGCGCAACAATCGGATGAATCAGCGCCTGCAGCTGCTCAGGAAAGGCTAGCCACGCACTCTCAATTGCGCCTGCGTACACCATCGCGTGCATGGACACCCACTTCCAGCAGTTCTTCCAGTCCTCAACAAGTTTCATCGGGTCCACTCCCGGAGCTGGGTTTGTTTGTCGGCTTTTTGGTCCAGCTTGTTTTCGATACGATCCAGTCGACCCACGATCTCTGCGCGCATGGCTTGCATGGCCTGTATGTCTTCGGCGCGACGGTCCTTCATGTCCGATATCGAGTGATTTAGGTCCACCTGCCCCTCTTCGAGCTTGGTCACGCGATCGCGAAGAGAGGGGATCTCGGCAACGCTCTTATCAGTCCACGCGAACTTGGCGGCGCCGCTGTAGAACATCGAAATCAGCATCGTTACCGAGACGGCGATTGAGATGATGTTTCCCCAGGTCCAGGTTTTCTCGGGCTTGGGTATGTTCATCAGGGAGAAAGCCAGTACAGGACGACAGCGCCAGGTGCACCAGCGGCTCCATTGCTAATCGGGCCGCCACCGCTACCGCCGCCGCCAGGGAAAGCACCAGGCACTGAGCCGGCTGGCGCACCACTGCCTCCAGGTCCACCAAACGGCGAGGCTCCGCCTGTGCCACCATTGAAGATGTTCACCGTAGGGCTTACGGACAGGCTCCCGTTGATGCCATTGGCGCCGGCATTACCGGATTGGGTGAGCAGAATGACGCCCGTGGCCGAACCGCCTGCGCCGCCTGCGCCCGTACCTGAGGACGAAGACGATCCGCCCGTTCCGCCGGCCGAAGAGGCAAGCGTGGCCCCGCCAGAAATAGCTACCGTAGTCGTGCCGCCAGAAGTGCCCGCAGAGATCGAGGTCGCTCCTGCGCCGCCACTGCCGATCGTGATGTTGAGTACCTGTGCCGGCGTGACCGATGCCAAGAACTCGAAGTAGCCTCCACCTCCGCCGCCGCCTCCACACGAACCCGTGGCCGTACCAGCACCGCCACCGCCACCGCCACCCCAACCCTTGCCCCAGACTTCGGCCACACCAGCCGGAACGTTGAAGGTGCCAGTGGCCGTGAACCACTGAGCGGTAAGCGCCTTGGCAATTTCAGCGCCTACAAACGCAGTACTGGCGATCTGCGTGGTGAGCGTGCCCGGGCTGGCCGTGGGAGCGGTCGGCGTGCCCGTTAGGGCGGCATTGGAGAACCCGTTGGTGATCGTCTCCTGAACGAACTGGGTCGTTGCAATGGCCTGGCTGTTGTCGCCAATCGTCGGGCTCGGCGCCTGCGGGTTGCCCGTGAACGTCGGACTGTTCAGTGGCGCTAGGCTCGTGATCATCTGGGCATAGCCCATGTTGTTCACGGTGAAGTACGGGTTCGTCGGGGGGTCCGTATCGCCCGGCGGGGAAAGCGTTAGGGCATATTGCAGCGTGCTATCAAGAAAACACACACACTCGCCGTTAGCATCCAGAACAATCGGATTCGTATTCGGCGTCGCCGGATTGTTGTCGTTGGCATACGTGTTTTGCTTGATCGTCGTGCCGGCTTCATAGGTGAACAGCAACCCGCCATTCAATGGCGTGTTGGTTCCAGGCACGAAGAACTGAAGCTTCGGCGGCGGGCTTGGACAAAGCGGATTCTGTGACATGTTTAGGCATCGAATTGCATCGATAGGGCAAAGCCCAGGTCGTGCAATATAGGTAGTTGTTTTTCTAATCCGAGGCCGATGTCATTACGGACCATCATGTTTGATACGTTAATCTTCTTCACCCTGGAATCAAGGTGCTTTTTTGCGAGCTTGACGTCTTCGCCCTGCCCCGTGGCGAGCAAGACATAGTTGCCCGAGGTCTTGTAGATATCCTTGTCCACGACCTTATCGCCTTCCATGGCGGGTCCCTTCTCAACCATGACGCAGACGGGATGGATGCCGTCCCAGTTCTTCGGGCATTCGATCGGTAGGCCGATGGCCTCCTCTTCGTCGCAGTCATCGCGCGGAAAGGGCGGAATCGCCACGATTTCGCCTATAGCGACGTCATAGGACACTTTCAGGGTGTCCTCGCCCTCCAAGAGGTCTTTCATCCATTCCACCGGGTCACCTTCATGCAAGTCCGAGGCAATCCAGTCGTAGGGCCAGCCAGGTCGGCAGGTGAACTCCAAGGGGTAAATCTTGCCGCTGTCTTTCTCGATGATGCAGTTGATATCGATATCGCCAAGGTGGCCGATCTTGCGCAGGTGCGCGATCAGCTCCGGTGTGAACATCTCATCGGCCATCTTCTCTTTCTTGCAGTACTGGATGACCGTCCCCATCTCGCCGGTATTGGGGCCATAGTTTCCGGGCATCAGCTTCTTGTGCTCGAAATTGATGTTCCACTTGTTCGGCAAGGGGCCTTCCGGGCCGAACCAGCAGGAAATCCCCATCTCTACGCCGTCCACCTTCTCTTGAAGCATGCATGGACCCTTGATGTTCAAGCCCATCTTGACCCAGCGCTGGATGCGTCCCACGAGATCTGCGGGCGTCTTGGCAACGTAGGAGAGCGACTTGTCCTCGTTGTCTCCCATCGTCTTGAACACGTACGCCTGATCGGCCTTTCGGGCGAAGTTCTCCGCCTCTTTAAGGCTGTTGAACATGTGGTACGTGGGGATATTGGCGCCCAGCTTCTCCAGCAGCTTCATGCCCTTCCCGCGCTGGATTTCTAGGGCAGCGGACTCAAAGGATGGGGCGAATACCGGGAAACCATGGCGCTTCCAGTCATCCAGTTCTTTGATGAACAAGGCATTCGAGCTGACCCAAATCAGCCCCTCTTTGGCCCATCGCATAGACTTCCGCCAATCTGCCACCATGGTGATACCAGGGAAGCCCTCGCCGTCTCGGAAGGTGTTGCCTTCCTTGTCGCGGTTGTACCAACGCACCTCATGGCCGGCCGCTGCACTTCGCACGGCGAAGTCCAGGCCACAGCGGTCGCAATCGATCAGGAGTACACGCATCAGTGCGTCCGATGCTTCACGTTCTTCTTGGGCTCACGCTTCGCCCGCCGCTGCACGTCCAGAGCGATCGCAATCGACTGCTTGCGCGGCCTGCCTGCGTCCATCTCTCGACGGATGTTCTCGCCTACCGCTTTCTTTGAACTGCTATGCTTAAGTGGCATATGGGGGTCTCCTGATATGGAATGGCACTTCACCAAAGACGCCTTCAATTCGATTCTTTATCTAGTCGTTGTACTGGTAACGGTATTGGTTCCGTTATTCGTACTCATCAAACTGAAGATCTATTTGGATAAAAGGTCTATCGCTAAGCGGATCGCTAATCCCGATAGCAACCTGATGATGGGCTCCGAAAGACTGGCCGATTTCATAAACCCTAAGGGTTTGGGGCAGCCCCGAAGGTTTGGTTACCTGAGAAAGTCAATTGCATTGACGATTCAGGATGTGAAGTTCAAATGGCTGATGATTTACATCGGCATGTTTTTCTATTACCTGGGCATAGCGGCGCTAGGATTCGGCCTTGTTGCATTTGCCCGAGCATCCGTCCGGTTCATCGATAAGCTGATTTTCTAGCGGCGCCTACTTGGGTACATCCGGGTTCGGCGCCTGTGGTTGGTTACCCATGGCGGAAAACGCCAACAGGGCATTACGTGGCGACGCAAGCTGCGCTTTGGTAAGCTCGGCCAGAAAGTTCCTCACAGGCCCTTGCTGAGGAGCCAGAAGGGCTTTAGCGGTTCGCATGCCAAGGCTCGAATAGATGGCATTGAGAGGAATCGTTGCAGCCGCAGCAGCGAGACCCTGGGGGCTGGCATGCAAGAGCCGAGAAGCTGTGCCTGAATCGGCTATGTTTGAGGGCAAAACCTTTCGGCCAAGGTCAGCCAAATCCTGCATGACGGCATTGCCCGCGACATAAGCTGCCTTGTTTCGGGACGAATCGGTTGCAGCGACAGCACTATTAAGCTGTGAAGGCGTGAAAACACCATCCTTGGCGCCCACGTATCTAGCTGCTCGGTTCACCCTCACCATTTGCTTAAAAGCATCGTCAGCGGCGTCTAGAGCTTCGTTGAGATGCTGCGGATTGTTCCTCGTAAGCATGTCTCGCATGCTTCCTTGAAGCTCCTTCACGGCCGCGCCGAGTGTGCGATCGTCGTAGTTCCCTGACCTCTTGAATCCGGATGCCATCTGACCAAGTTTGGAATATGCCTTCTTGATGGCATCGCCGGTCGCATTCCCCGACTGATCGAATCGATCCACCACTTCATGTTGAATCGTGTTTTCTAGCTGCGAGAACTTATCCTTCGGAAGCTGACCGCCGTATTTGTTCCACAAGGACGCGATATCTTGGGCTATGCCGGAATCCAGGCGGCCAGACATCTTTTGCAAGGTTGCATCGTAAGCATCACCTATTGCCTTATTGGCATAGCTCAATGCATCTCGTCCAGCCTGAGCCGTTTTCGGAACCGCTTGACCGATTGACTTAAGCGCTCGGTTGACCGAAGCGAGATTGAACGTCTCTAGAGACTGGTTTCTGGCCTTCTGGATTGCGCTACCTAGGACCGGGATGCTCGTTGCGGCATCTTCAGCGGCCTTAGCAACGCCACCAGCCATCTGTCCAGGAGTCAACTTGACGCCCTCAGCCATCAAGGCCCGAGCTTCTGGCGAAGCAAGGCCCAGTAGCGAATTCTTGATGGCTGACCCTGCGGCCGTTCCTAGGACGGGCAAAGCAGCACCTACGCCAAGACCGGTCAGGGTGTTGTTGATGTGCTCGTTGGAGTTCTCATAGGGCGTCAGAAGGCCGGCAAGGCCGCTCACGCCCGATCCAAGGCCAGCCCTACCAAGAAGGGTTGCAGGAGACAGTACGGCAAGAGGCAGTGACATAACGCTATAGCCGGTGAAGTCACCCACCTTGCCGGCTCCTGACCTCATTAACGCTTCGGCGTCTTGCTTGTCTCGTGAGGCGTCTGCATGCGATGCCAAACCGAGCATCTGTTCACCTGCCAAGCCCACATTGTGATAGGCATGACCAATGCCCGACATCATGGCTTGATCGGTGATGGGAAGCAGCGCGTTAAGCGCCCCGCTTACAATAGGATTCTTCGTGCCGAGCTTGTTGGCGATGATGTTTTCGCCCTTCATGCCAGACACAAGCTCATCTTGTTCTGCGGCACGTCGAGCAGCCCTAGCCTCGGGCGTGAAGTACTCCCGCATCTCGATGGGCCCGGGACGGTATTTGCCTACGGCAGAACCGCTCTTATCAGATTTATTTGGGATATCCGGATAGTTTTTCTGAACGGCAGCGATGATGTCCTGATGCGACATGCTGTCAGGAAAACCTATTACGCCAACACCAGGCACATTAACTTTCTGGATCATTTGATTGTCCCGGTGGCCGGGTCGTACATGAGTATCTTCTCTCCACCTTTCATGTCCTGGGTGATCTGGTCGCGCTGCTCCTTGAACGAAGACGTGCGGTTCTCCATCTCGGCCTTAAGCGTCTGGATCACGCGGCGATACTGAGCCGGCGTCTGTGCCGTGCTGATGATGCTGTTGGCGTGCTCTCGCGCCGAGTCAGTGAGCTGCCCACTGACGCTACCGGACATCACCTTGCCGTACTCCACGGCAAAGGAGTTGTTAGCGGCGTCGAAGTTGGCGGCCTCTTCGCTACCCGTACCCTTTCGACCGGCGAGCAGCCACTTGTTGAAGTAGGGAATGCCCGTCCGGTCCGCCTTCTCTGAAGCGGCCAACGCGATGTCCGCATTCTTCATGGCCGTCTTTTCGAAGGCTCCAACCATGTTGGCCTGCTTCTGCAACTGGCCCAAAGCTTGCTGATCGGCCTTGCCGACAGCGGCGCGGGTAGCGGCATCGGCAGAGCTTATGCCTTGCTCCTTATCCATCTCAGCCGCGCGCTGGATGATCTTAGCCTTGAGCCCGGCCGCCTGCTTGCTCATCCCAAAGCTTGGGATTGCATTGCCCTGCCGATAACGGTCCGCCGCCTCATCAATCGCGCCCTGGTCAAACGACCCAGCAACGTCGGCGCCCGCCTTGTCCTGCTGTTCCTCGCGATCGAGTCGCTTTTCAGCCAGCCCCAGCCGCGCCTCCGACATCGCCTCCATGCGTTCCTGATGGCGCTCACTGTTCTCCATCCGCTTTTCGGAGAGCTGCTGGTTGACGTCCTGGCGCTGGGCGGTGAGCCAGTCCTTGTACTTGATGGCACCAGCGCGTACTCGATTGGCATCGAACGACGACGGCATCTGATTCGCTTCCTGATCCGAGAAGAGACCCGACTGCTTGAGACCCTGTAGATTCTCGGAATAGGTATGCTGGGCCATAGCCTGCGCCTGCTGCGGCGACATGCCATTCGCCATGGCCTGGTCATAGGCCATCAAAGCCGGCTCAGTCGCGTTGCTGATGGCTTCGGCCTTGGTCTTGTACATCGAGGCGCGCCGCTCATCGCCCAACGACTGCTGCGACTGAATCTCGGCCTGACTGGTCCGAAACTTCATACCCAGCTCGGGATCGAGCGCTGATATCTGCCGAAGCGCATTGTTGTTCGGCATGCCGTTCGCTTCGAGGTTCGACGGATCACGAAAGATCGTCAGAAGCGAGTTCTTGATCTGCTGCTGCTGGCGCTGGGCATGCATCTGCTGCGCCACCTGAGACAGCTGGATCAAGCTGTTCATCGTGACGGGCTGCGGGCCCTGCACCGACAGCGGGATGGACGGGTCGATAGGCATCTCAGGTCCCGCCGCCGTAGAAACTGGGGTTCATCATGCCCATCTGGTACATCAGGCCGATGTTCCCTAGCGAGCTGAGGCTATTGCCAAGCGCATTCGCCGAGCCCACTGTGCCGGCCGCCTGGGCATTGCCGATGCCCGTCAGGTTCTGCCCGATGCTGTTGGCAGTGTTCGCGCCCAAGTTGGCCGTCTGGCCCGCCGCATTCACGCCAGTGTTCGACATGCCGGCATTCATGCCGTAGACCTGGTTTTGCCAGTTCGTATAAGCGTTCTGCGCCTGGTAGTAGTCCTGGTTCGCCAAGCCCTGCCCATAGCTCTGTAGGGCCTTCAGCGTGTTCCCGGAGTTGATGCCACCCATCGCCGAGGCATTGTTCATGATGGCCTGCGTGCCCTGCCCTAGCTGCCATTGATAACCTGGCGATTGCTGGTATTGCTGGGCACTGAAGGGCGTCGTCAAAGCGCCGCCCATGCCATTCGAGCCGAGCAGGCCCTGAAGGTTCGATAGCGACGTACTACCCGCGTTGACCCAAGGCGAAAGCCTGGCCACGTTCTGGTTGTACATCTGTTGCTGGGCCTGAATGGCCTTTTCTTCGGCCTGAGCCTGCTCTTTGGCGGCATCCTGCGATGCGTTCGAACTCATGAAGCCGCCGAGTAGCGAGGCGCCACCCGCGATAGCTGCACCCCACGGCATGGGACATACCTCTTATTCTTATTATTTTTGGTACGACTTACTTCTTGGCTAACAGCTCTCTTCGTAGCTGAAGCATGTGCAACGCTTTATCCCGACATTCCTCAAAGCTCAGAATGCGGTGATCCTTGCTACCCGCCCCTGGATGCACCTGCATCGAACAAAGCGAGGCAAAGTACATGTCGAAGGCGATGGTTTCTTCGGGTTTGACGGGCTCCATCACGAACTCTTCCGGATGCAGATAATCAGGGTCATGCGGTCTTCGTCGCTATCGTTCCTGACCCAGTGAAGCTTGCTGTTGTCGAAGGTGTAGAGATCGCCGGGCAAGGCAGACAAGGAGGCTCGTTCGAAGCAAAACGCCTGATCCTTGTTGCCCATCAACTGCACGGCATACTTGGTGTAGTAGCCGGCATGCCATCCCTGGTCGATGTGCGGTTTTACCTCGCCACCTGGTGGAATCTTGGTAATCAACACGCCACCAAGCTCCTCACCATCTACGTAGTCCATCACCTGATGAACAAGGGATTTGACGCTGGGAATCTGATCGCACATCGGATACCAGATTGAAATGTGCGGCTCGTTGAACGCTGCGATATCGCCGTGAAAGTTCTCCCAGGCGTTGTACCGCACCCAGATGTCCGACACCTGCTGGTGCACGCTTCCATAGGCTTCGGTGCGCACCCGGTGACGATTCCACACGTCCGGGTGCTTGCCTATCTCCGTAAGCAAAGGATCGACATCAAAACCCTTTGCCAGCAGCCTAATCGGCACATCCATCTTTGCCGGATAGACGGCTTCGTTCAAGGTGGATTTTTTTAGCGCCACGACTAGATGGCGAAACCAATGTTGACCGCCAGCGCGCCCGACGAAAGGGACTGATTGAGCTTCACGGTCACTGGGCTGTTGACGTAGCTAATCGGGATAGCCAAGTTGTCCAGGTTAAGCACGTTGCCGAAGTACGATGCCAGCAACGCAGATGGCAACGCCAACGCATACTGACCAATCAAGGCGCCACTACCATCCGTGATCTGCAGGAGTGTCCCGGTGGGCGCATTGAGGCCCACGCCGTTGACCTGAATGTTGGTAATGATCGCCTGGTTATTTCCTTGCACAGATGTCGCAGTCGTGGACGATGCCGCCGGAAGGAAGCACTGTCCAATAGTGGTCGAATCAGCCATGTCTATCTCCTAGTAGTGAAAATGTATGTCTCCGCATCGTTCGTCACGCCGACACCGAAAGAGCCATAAAGAACGAACCAGACGTCAGATTTGCCGAGAGTGAAGCTGTCGGATTGGTGCCGCCATTTAGGCTGGCGATGTACAAGCCCTGCATGTCGACAACGGTGTATGGACTCGGCGCTGCGCCGGTTGCTGTCGGCAACGTAAAGCGCCCGATCACACCGCCTTGGCCGTTGGTGAGGGTCAAAACCACACTGCCAGCAGCAAGCACCGCTTGGTTGTTTACGATGTAGATGGAATTGATATGTTGGTTAGTGGCACTGAACATCGCCACTGCGGTTGTGGTCGTCAGCGTGACACCCGTCGGCGACATGTTGACGGGCGCCGTAATGAAGGGATTCGCCGAGGAGCCGAGCGCATTTGTTCCATTGGTCACGAGGACGGGCCAAGATCCAGAGATCGAGGCCGCCGCTCCTTGTGCCGCCGTAACCGTCCCACTAACCGCTTGCGTCGCCGGAAGGTTCGATACCGAAACGGAGCCAATAGCATTCGAGCCGGCAGCCAGTGGCGGTAGCGTGGCGATGCTGACAGGCTGCGTGGACTGCCAGAATGTTCCAGTGACGGGCTGTGCTGTCGTGCCTACTGGATCAATGCGGACAGGATGCGACGATGTACCAAGCACGTTTGTGCCATCGGTAACCTCGACAGGCCAGGCTCCCGACAGTGCGGCGGCCGTACCCTGATTCGACGTGATCGTGCCGCCATTGACCGTCACGTTTTCAGCGAAATTTCCCGAGGCATCCAGGACCTTCCAGCCGCCGTCATAGAACAGCTGGTACCCCGTCATAAGCGTCACTTTGACGATCTGATACGGCGTTCCGCTTATCACTTTGCTTACCGTGACAGTTCGGGTTGCCGTGTCACGGTTAGGAATCGAGATACTGTTGATGACGCGTGACACGGACGCCCCAGGCGAGGCAACAAGCGTGACGGCTGTCGTACCGCTGGTGTTGATCGCATTGTCGCCTGCCGATCCTCCCTGGTCAGCATACGAAGCTACGCAAGGAAGCTGGTTGGTTGCGGGCGCAGCATCCAGCGCCACCTGGATCGATTCCGATGCGCCATTAATGACGATGCTCATGTCATCACCCAAAGTGTGGCGAGATCAGGCTGATTGACGGCCCATGCGGGCAAGCCTGAAGCGTTGGTAATAAGCACCCAGTTCGCGTTCCCGGGGGCTAGGGACGCCATCTGATAGGGATTCTGGAAGTACAGAAGACCTCCCGTTATTCCCGAAGAAAGACCAGTACCCCCTTGATTAACTCCGATCTGTCCTGTGGTGTCAGTATTGAGGTTGACCTTCCCCCAAGACGGAGCCCCCGTCGGATTTCCGTGCAGAACTAGATTGACATCGCCCGTTCCAAGCGGCGTTGAAGGCGGAGCCCCTGTCCCACCACCCAAGACGATCTCGTACTGACCAAGCGTGGGCGACGACTCAAGCGTGGCGGCATCCGTGAATGCTAAGACGCCGCCGCTATTGCCCGTGCTTAGCCCTGTTCCGCCATTCGCAACACCGATCACACCCGAGAAACTGAAGGACTGAAAGTTTGGGTTGGTCCAGTATCGATACCACTCGATCGTTGGATAACCCGTGGTCAGGTCGACCGCCTGACTTTGAGGCATGGGCGCGAACGAGTTGACCGAGTTAAAGCTGGTGTTGTTCGAAATGGGTGGCTCTGGTGGTACGTTGTCGTGAACCAGAAAGTCCAGCTGCGTTATGTTGAAGACGTAGTTGGAGCCCGTCTGCACCGAGCTTCCGAACAGAACACTTCGCCCCTGTACGAAAGCCGAGGCAGACATCGTCATGTTGTTGGAGCCAGAAACTAAGGTGCCTGTTTGCAACGGAAATTCCGCCGAGGTGCTCGCGCTGTAGAACCCGTAGGCTTGACCCACCACGGCCGAGGGAGGTGTCACACTAGCCGACCCTCTCACCTCGGTAATGGACTGCGAGGAAGTCGCTAGCATCGCGATCTGCGACGCATCCAGCCAGATATACGGCGAGATCGTCGTGAACGGGAACGAAGTCACCGGATGGCCGGCGGTATCCCGGAAGCTCAAGCCGAGTGCACTTTTCCAGGTGTCGGCCATCACCCGTCACCGATACTGGCGCCGATCAAGGCCACTTGGACATTCGATTCGCTCGATATCTCTAAGATTCGATCTAGACCGCTGTTCCTGCGCGTCGAGCCAATGCGCCGAAAGATGACACGCTGGGACGTCTGTCCGATGTTTCCCATGCTCTGAATATGCGGATTGGCGAAGTTGTGGCCACCATCATCCGACCACTTCAGGATCATGTTCGAACCTGCATAAACTGGCGTCTTGATGCCCGTTTCCATGTCGATTTTCACCGATTCAAAGCGAGTAGGAGCGTTAACTGGCTGGCTGGTAGCCCGCCAACGGCGCATCCATCGCTTGGCTCCTTGCACGCTGCCAGGCGAACCATTGAGGTCGTCCGAGGGATAGTCAATGTTCAGCGCAGCGATCGCCGGAATGGTCCCCGAACCCACGTAGTGCAGGCTATTGAAGTAGCTATAGCCACTCGGGTTCCAGCGACCGTACTTGCCGTTAAGGAACTGACCTCGCTCATGCCAAAGCTTGGTCGTGAAGTCGTATACCCAAGTGGCGTTGCCTGATGGGAACGTCAATACGTAGAAGGTGTGGCCGGCCTGGTTGTATGAGAACGCGATCGCATCCGTGACACCGGCTTGGCTGGCGTTGATGTAGTTCAACAACTGGTAGTCAATCGCATGCGTTGAGATGCGCTGAGCGCTATAGCCGTTATTGATGAACACCGAGACGGCGCCACGAGCATCTTGCCCAAGCCATAGAACGCGCTCGCCGCCGCAGTCCGACACCGAGTAAGGGGCGACACATCCCTTTTCGATGAAAGCGCCCTGCATGCGCTGGAACGCGAACCCGTTTAGCCCGGCGTTGTTCCAAATCTCAGTCGATGTGGTCTTGAAGATCCATATCTGACGGAACAGGCTCGCCATACCGATGATCGGACTTGGATCAGCGTCAGCCGATGAGTAATTCAGCGGGTCCCAGGTCGACAGGTCATTGAGGTTTGACTGATAGAACTGCTGCGTGTTGTAGCTATTTGCCAGACCAAACCCGTCCTGGTAGACCGCTACCACCGGTTGGACCAGCGGCGTCAATACCCAAGAGGCGCCATTCCAGCACCAGCCTTGGTAGCCATCGACTACAAGGAACTGCGTACCATTATCGATGATCGACACTGGCCCCGAACTGGTATTCAGGTGGCCGATGAGTGTCTGGGCCCCGTTCATCGTTCGAGTGACGACACGGTTGCCACTCACAATCACCTGCACGTTCTGCCGGGTGATCGTATGCATCCCACGAACCGGCCCGACAACATCGCCAGACGATTGAATGATGGTCGCCTGGTACTGCTGTCCCGGCGTGGAGTAGAACGCTCCGATCCGCTTGCCTTCCTTCGTCTCGATCAACTCGGGGTACAGATTGATGCACCGATCGTCCGCAACGTTGGATGACTTCGATTCGTACGTTCCACCAAAGAACGGGGTCTCCATCAGCTGCCCGTCCTATCTCGGTAGATGTTGTACGTAGGCGTCGCCCGAGAAATCATCTCGGCGTCGTAGACGGCGACATTCGTACGAAGGTTGTTGCGCTTGATGGCAGCCTTAGTCTGCGAGGCCAACTCGACAATCAACGGATCGATCTGTGCATCCCTGAAAAAGGGCTTCAGCCGGATGGCTAGGTTGTGCTGGATCGCATCCTGATAGCCTGGAGGAAGTGTCAGTGCTGTCGTAAGGCCTGTGAAGTCCGATAGCTGAAGGTATGCATCGAACGTGAACGTATACGTCATCAGCGGTACGGGGAAGATGTTGATGATGCCCAGCGGGAACTGGGGGTCATAGAACATCGTGTCTGGGATGTCGGACGTGTTGGTGCGAAGGCCAATCAAGTTCCACTGATCCTGCGGAATCACGCCTACGGGATAGATGTTGTTGTTCTGGTCGGTGATATAGGCAGCCCCGGGCCCTTCGATCACCCGCAATGGACGGGTTGCGTTGATCTGTCCGCCAGGACCGATCGTGTATTGCTGTTGGCCGACGACCAGAGGAAACGAAGTTTCCTTGATGGCATAGCAGAACAGTGACTCGTTAGACCACGAGTCCAGCATGGCATTGAGCACCCATAGACCGCGTGACGCATCAGCGTTCGTCATCGTCTCGCCCGGCGCATAGACACCAAGCTCTTCGAGTGCCGCCTGGATGATGTCTTGCGCCGTTGCCATAAATCACTCCATCACGAACAACACATCCATCTCACACATCGAGAGAAGCTGTTCGCCGTTGAATTCGAAGTTCTGCGGGGCGTACTTGCCGTACATGACGCGATCGCCCACGTTGACTTGCATCGGGTCTCGCCCTGTCTCAGTCTTTCGCCCCGGGCCGATCGCGATCACTTCGCCCGAAAGCGGCTTCTCGGCGCCAGATTCGAGCATCACGATGCCTGAAGCGAGAACAGTTTCTGCGGGATGCGGGCGAACGATGATCCGGTTATCGAGCGGACGGATCATGCGGCTTCCTTGCGAGGACGGCCCGGCTTGCGCCTCTCCGCTACCTTTTCCTTGGACTCGGTCATCGGGTTGTACTTGAGTAACTCGTGCTCATGCGCCTCGCAGGTGGCAATAACAGGCACGCCATCCACCTCGATAAACTTGGGGTATTCCTCGTACCGGTAATGGACGGGATGCCCGCCAGCCTTCGCGCGTTCGTACGCCGCCTCATCCGAACTACCCTGCACCACATAACCGCGCGCCTTGTAGTTCTCCTCCTGGTCGGCGTTGTTGACCGTGACAGGAGGAAAGGTTGTGGGCCTACCCTGCATCGGCTCAAATCCCACCTGCGCGGGCTGACTCGACGGATGCACCAACATCTTCGGGTATTCGCTAAATGCGGTCATGGATTCCTCATGTGTAGACGGGGTAGTAGATCGGTTCGCGCCAAGTCCGCTCCTTGCCGAGCCGGATTTGGGCCTTGATGGCGTCGCAAAACTGCTCAGCCGCCGGCCTGATCATCTTCGGCCCGACATCAAGAGCTTTGTCTTCGCCCGTAAGAACGCGGACCTGATAGAGCTGTTGCTTTTCCATCGATGTTCCAAGAAAGAAACCCTCTCTCCATAACGTATGGATGAGAGGGCTTTAAGGGGTCGCGATCGACTTATGCCTTCAATAGGCCAGCAGTCTTTAGAATCGCCACCAGATCGCCCATGGTGAAAGCCGTGGATCCTATGCCACCATCGAATGTGGTGTTGGTGTATACCGCCGTTGTAGAACCAGCGGCGACGGTATGAGTGTTGCCTGTCGGGGTGGCCTGCGGAACACCCGTCGAGACGCCGTAGAAGCCGATCAGGTCGGTTGGAGAATCACCAAGAATGGTCCCCTGGCTATTGCCGTCCGAGAGCTGACGCGGAGCTTTGGAAGTAGAGATGGGCATGTTCGTCTCCGATCAGTTCGTCAGGCGGCAACCCAGCTCCGGATAGAAGCAGGTCGTGCCGTAGAGGATGTCCATACGAGTCGGGAACACGTCGTTGTTGATGTCGTATGCCCGGATGATGCGCATGGATATGTTCTTGTAGGTCTCGCGCGCCTTGAAATCGACGCCCTCGGGAAGCTCCATCGGCACCGTGACGAGACCGAAGCAGTCACGGGTGAAGGCGATGTTCTGCGCGTACGTGTTGCTCGCCGTACCCTTGACCGAGATCGCCGCAGAGTTCGCCGGGCTAGCCGACACGTTCTGATATGCGCCACTGGTCACGATCGACGGATAGATAGAGATGGTCGAATTGCCTGAACCATCCGAGTTCGCCGTCGCCGTCACTGTGAAGTTCTGCAAGGAACCCGTGGACTGCTTGTTACGCGGATTGACTGCAAACACTCCCGCGATGGTGAACACATCGCCCACGTTGAGCAGACCCGTGATACTCGTGCTCCAACCATTGGTGACGAGGCTGGAACCCGTCTGACCTGCTCCATTGACGACCGGCGTACCAGCATAGGCACCCACGGTCTGCGCCTGGATGTTCTGATCCTGGAAGATCTCCATATTGGCGATGTTCGCCAGGAAGCCCTTCAAGGACGGCTCAGCCACCGAGTTCACGTACAGCGTGGTGAGGGCATTCGCCATCGACCAGTAGGCCGCTGGGTTAAGCAAGAGCACGCGACCATCCTGCGGCACCGCACCTTCATCGAGTCGCTGACCGACCGCAGCCAGAGAAGCGAACGAGCTAGGCAGGGTGCCCGGCGTACCGACTTCGTTGAACACCTGCTTGAAGTTGGTGATGACGTCGTAGTCAAGCTGGTTCGCGAGCTGGGAAGCCGCCGGCTTCAGGTAACGCTCCGAGAATTCCTCGACGGTCAGGGTCAGGTCCTGCGACGTGAATTGGAAGTCCACGTGCTTCTGGTTGCTGATACTGATCGAAGTGGACGGCTCGATGATGTCCTGAATCGCCAAGCCCGGACCCGAGCTAACAGAGAACTGGTTAGGCTTGCGGACTGTCAGGGACGAGCCGATCTTGACGAACTGGTTTTCGAACTGGCGATTGACCTTCGAGGCTGCTACCAGGTTGTTTTCGAGCATCACCAGCGTCTCTTTGCTGATAATGCTCGGCGTGAGCAACTGCTGCTGCGACATGGCTTGTCTCCGGCCATGTCACCTGTGGCGCATGGCTCTTATTGTTTTGTTCGGGCTTTCCGAAGCGACGCGTTACGGCGTGCGGCGTACTCATCCATCGATTCTTCGTCTGGAGTCTTGGCCGAAGCGTCATTGCGCGATCCGATCGGCTTCACCGGCTCTGGAGCCTTGGAAACCTCGGGCTTAGCCGTAGCCAAGCGCTCGCCAATCACACCGATGGCCTGCGCTGATAGAACCGGCGAAAGGGAGGAGATGCGTGCAGCCTCTTCGGGGTGCTTGCCTAGCCAATAAGCAATATCGTGCGCATGCTCATGGGCAACCACCGCAAAGCCGACGTGTTGAGCGATAGCAAGCGAGGAATTGCTCACAACCTCGTCGTAGTCGGGGTACTTTTCGATCGCTTTCTCGCGACCGTCTGACCAAGCCTTGGTGACCTTCTGGAAGTCTTCCTGCTGGCGGGATTTCTCGGCCTGTTGCTGCTGCTCAGCTTGATAATTCTTGATCGCCTGACGCGACGACCACGACACCAATGCCTCGGTAAATGCCTCCGGATCATCGAATTGATCACGAGCAGGCTTAGCATCGGCTTGCGGAGCAGTAGTGGGCTGATTGTCCCGAGCGCCGGTCATCTTCTGGATGATCGCCATAGCGTCGTCCAAGCGTTTCGCCTGATCCGCTGCTAACCGCTCTGCCTCGCCACGCTGGCGAATCAGCTCATCGATACGTTTCTGAACGCCTTTCGAGGGCTTGCTAGCCGTCGGTTCGGCACTCGCGGCAGGATCATCGCCGGAAGGATCGTCAGAGCTGGCCGATGGCTCTTGAATTTCCCCGTCAGGGGCGGCCTTGTCACTAGGATTATCCTGAGCCGGCGGATTTTCAAGGGTGTTTTTTTCGACTGGTGCAGGCATGTCGGTGGTGGCCGACAAAGCAGGCTCCGAAGCCGACTTTACGAGCATGTCGAGGGCACTGTTATCAGGCATAACGGACTCCGTGAGTACTACTTTTCGCTGCCCGAGGCGTCGGGCTTGTCTTTCTGCTGGTTGAATTCGTGGATTTCTCGGAGCAGATGAGCGACTTCGAGCATCTTGTTGTCGATGTGCTTGCCCAAGTCCACCTCGGCCTTCTGCTGCGCCTGCTCCATCTTCTGGACAATGCCGAGGATCTTGGCGTCAAAGTCCTTGCTGTTCTTGTCTGCGATGAGCTGGCGATCAGCGTTCTGATCGGTGAGCTGCTTCATCAGCTGCATGCGCTCCATCGTCATCTGGCGGATCAGCAGATCCATCGACGCCAACTTGGCCTGCACTTCTGGCGGCACGCCCTTCATATCCGGTGCCAGCAGGTTCGGCGGGATCGAGCGAGCCAAGCGCGTAGCGAACTGATCGGCTTCCGGCCAGTCCATGTTCTTGGCGATGAGGTCAGATACCAGCGTGGCGGTCTGCGGCAGTGCCTTGACGAACGCCATCATCTGATCGGCGGCCTCAATCCGCCGCGTGGCATAGGATGGACCCGTGGTGACCGTGACACCGTACTTCCCGATAGTCGGATTGAAGATCGGGAGAGGCATGCCCTGCATCGTCTGGCCCTGCGACATCGGAGCGCCCGCGCTAGGGTCGATCTGAACTTTCTGCTCCTTGCCATCTTCTCGAAGAATCGTTAGGACGCGCTTGGTGTCATACACCTTGGGGACTGCCACAAGCAGCAATTTGCCGACGTAATGGATCATTCGGCTCAAGTTGTCTTGATAGTGGAACGAACCGATATCGCCTGACCGGCGCAGCTCTTGGATGGCGCGTCCTGACTCATCATGCATGCGCTCATTGGGAGTAGCATCAAACCGGATGCCCGTGACCGCCATCATGTCCTGCGCAGCGCCCTGGATGGCCTGGAGCACACCTGCAGGCGGCTGGCTCATGGGCTGACGCTGGGGTGGGGGCGCGGGTTTCCCTCCTACGTTCGAGGACTTATAGAGCAGGTAAGGCATGCTCTTCGTGTTGGCCTGCTTCCACTGTGCCTCGTGCCCCTCGACCTGACCTTCTTCCATGATGAAGGGCGCCTTGGGCTGAAGCGCGACAACCTCGGCCTCGGTCGTCTTCCAGTAGTTGTACATGCGCTGAGGGTCTTTGGCATCACGTACAAGTCCGGCATAGGTCACCTTGCCCTGCACGTCGATCTCATCGCCCACCGCCATAGCGATCGGTATCATGCCCTCGAAGGGCTGCTCGGTACGCTCAAGGATTTCGAAGGCTGTGAGCTTGTACCACTTCGTTACCTTGCGCTCTGCCTTGCGCTCCTTAAGAACCTCAACATCACCCTGCTCGATGAGCTGATTGACCTCTTCGGACAAATCCTTCTTGAAGCCTGTGAATCCGTTGGAAAGCAGAACCAAGTCCTCCATGACATGTTCGGATTCGTAGTACTCCGCCACGCGCACACGGTCCTTCTCTACCCATTCCTTATAGGTGTCGCCGGTGCCCGAAGGATTCCACGAGATTTGCTGGTGGTCTGGGTATTCGGCTTGGAACTCATCGTTCGGAATCATCTCGGTCACGAACGCATACCGCATATCGCTGCCGTCAGACTGCATGTGATCAGGGTCGCGATACACCGTGAAGGGGTTTCGCACTCTCTCGATACGCAGTACCTGATTGAACGTGTCGTTGCTCTCGTACTCCGTCAGTACACGGCAGTAGCCGAATCCATTGGCTGCCGCGCCAAACGATGCCGTGTCGTAGGCGATATCGGCGCGCGAATCCCGTTCAATCGCTCGAATCACGCCGCCATACATCTTGGCTGCTTCGATGTCCGTCTGATCGCCAACGGGGCTGATCTTGATGCTTGGACGGTTCTCACGCAGGTCGTTAGAAACCTGATGGACAAACGTCTTGAGCTTGTTGAACGTCAGACATGGGCGTTTGTCCGTATTGCGCTGGGCAGCCACATCAGCAGGCCACTGATCGCCGTTGAGGAATTTCAAATCCTCTACGGCATTCTTGCGGTTGTCGGCCTCGGCTTGGATACAGCGCTCAAACCGCTTCATCGCGCGCAGGATGATCTTCTGGTCTTCCTCCAGATCCTTTTCACGCTGTTTCTTGTCCGACTTCGAGCCCTTGCCACCGTCCTTCGGTAGCGAAGGCGGCAGCTTGTTCATCGATGTCGTGACGCTCGGCATTTTGATCTTGCCGTCGTCTTTCGGCTTCAGGGGGTCTTGAGCCATGCTGCACCAGCTTGTTGTTATTTTTGTGGGTGTACAGCGTGTTTCTTTACGTTACTTCGCCGGGCTCACGGCCCGACTCCATCACTTCCACTATGCGTTCGGCCCAGTCCTGACGCATCTCTCTTAGTCGCTTACCGGGCGACACCATTGGCACGATCGCGAAGTACTCTTGGCCTCGATCGTCAAAGATCGAGAACCGAACCGCATCCTCGCCAAGGATTGGAGACCAGAAGAAGTACTCCTGGATACGAACGACACGGTCAGTCACGAAACAAATCGAATGAAGGGCAGTGGCCGCCGGGATGAGGGAAAGACGGGTCCTTCTCGTGCTTCATTACTGCATGCCACCATTCGAGGTCCCTCCCATGAACGACAAGCACGCCTATGACTTTATCCATAAATTCATCGCGCCTGTTTTCGTAAATCTCTTCCCAGGAGTCAGGAACAGTGACTTCAATAAGTATGCGGTCCTGCTCTTTGTTGGCTGAATTTGTGTCGAACGTAAACTTCATGGCTAACTCCTATTCAATTCTGCACTCCGGCAATGACATCCACCATTCAAGTATCTTAGCCCGGGTCGAATCCAAGAATTCATGAGGATGGCTGACAGAAATATCCTGCCAAGAGCCAGGAAGGATCATCTCGAATTTCATTTCGTCACGATCTTCAGTCGACGAATTCGTGTGAAATTTGTATGTCATGGATAAATCCTAATCGATCACCGCAATCACATCCGACTCGCGCATCACCAGCACGGTGCCTCCATCCACCTTGACCTCCATGCCTGCGTTCTTGCTGAAGACGATGCGGTCGCCGGTCGATACCTCGACGTCCTTGCCCACGGCCAGTACCACTCCGCTAGGCTGCTTAGGTGCTTCGTCGTAGACCAGAACGATGCCGCCCGAGCTAATGGCCTCGGTCTCTTCACGCTTTACGACCAAGCGGTCATAGATAGGTTTAATGCTCATCGAGGCGCCGGATAGTTGGGGTTACGCAGATAAGCTTCAGCTTTCTGCAAGATGATTTCCTCGTTTAGTCCCGTATCTGCATCACAAGACCATCCGGTAATGCGATCACCAATCCATGCGATCCACATGAAGCGATCCATTTGCGCGTCGTAGCAACGCTTATACTCAAACTTCTGCTTGATGCCTGGATTGAATTTGACGACGTTCGTCATGTCACTTTCTCGTTAGGTGTAGACCAGATGTCCTCATCAGCCTGCACTTTCGCCTTGCATGCAAGCATGGCATCGGTCCAGTTCGAGCCTGTGCCCTCATAGACGTAGTTACGGTTCCTTGGGCGTCGGCCCTGATAAACCCAAACTTCTCCCCGCTTGAAGTGCTTAATCTCAAGATCAAGCCCAGGTAGCTTGCGGAACTCGGTCATGCCTACATACAGGCTCATGATGACTCTCGTTCCATCTCTTTCTCGTATTGCCGGATCGACTGCCAGCATCTCTTCTTGGCTTGTCGAAGCATCCTTGCAGCCACTAAGCGCATTGCAGGATGTTCGCGAATGCTTGGATCATCAGCGATCCCCTCACGCCTCACTCGCTGACCATGCGCATAGCCATCAACGAGCCATTCAATTTGGTCGTTCACGCTGTCGTATCGCCAGGACCATTTAAGTCCGTATCCTTTTTCAGGGTGTCGACAGTCGCGTCCAAAACGTACCGACCTATAGCTGAACTGCTTGGTATTGCTGTACAGGTCGTGCCCCCTACATGCGTCTGCAAAGTCGTTCACGACTTTACGGACTAGACTCTTTCCGACATGAAGACTTGAAGCAACGTGATCTACCTTGCAGCCGTCTATCATCACCATCTTGACTATGCGTCGGTTTCTCTCGGCTTCCAGGCCAGATTCGAGAAATTGCCATCGGTATTTCTCGTCCGCATTGACGCGGAATTGCCCCATGCCATACCAACCAAGAACTGAATTGAATTCGGCTTCAGTGATGCGCAAGACGATCCGGCTGCTTTGGGCATATCCAGGCCGGCCTGTCTTAACTTGCTTTAGCTCGCCATCCACGATGAACCTCCGTAGCTCGATCCCACGGCCATCTTGACCGGCGATCTCTCGTGACCCTTGTCGTACCCTACGGCCATGCAGGCGAAAGCCTTAGCGCCGTGGCTGGATGCGTCATGGATCGGGTTTCGTGTCGTACTTCCATCGGTGTGCATGCCGTATTTGTAGCTAGCTAGCCTATTGCGAAGCTCCAACGTTCCCGACTCGTCAAACACGCATTTCGGGAACAGATTACGCACGGCCGCGTGCTGCGTGTTCTCGTCAGTCGCCGGCACGATCTTCACTTGGCAGGACGGGAACAGCTCCTTCATCGTCCCTTCCCAGCTGGTGCCGCTGATGATGTTCTTGTTCACGCCGTCATGGGGTCCGTAGTGGATGCCGTACACGTAGGGCAGTGACTTCAGCTCCTGAGCGTAGCTATCGACCGTTCTATGCCTGTCTTCGATGTACGCAAGGACGCGATACTCGTAGCCCACCTGCTGGAACAGCACGATCGCCATGCTGTCGCCCCAGCCAAGATCCCATGCCGTATGAACTGGTTTGCTTCGCTCATACGGCACCTTGCAGACTCGACCCGATGCAACTAGCTCTCGCATCTCCCGTGCGTACACAGCGCCTTCAAGAGCTACACGGCATTTGCCTTCCCAAATAGTCAGGTAGCCATCGGGGTCGCGCCTCTGGCAGTCCTGGCGCTCTGCATCCAGCTCCTTGCTAAACCACGGGTTGTCACGCCAACCAATCTCGACCACCTTGCTATCGGTCGGCGGATGCACAACGAACCGCTGATACGTCTCGTCCGTCTCTAGCTCGGGGTTGAAGCTCACCCATATCTCAGAGCCTGGTCGTCGAATAGTGGGCGTCAGCGTGTCCCAGCTCTTCTTCGAGACGTTGCGCGCCTCCTCAACCCAGCATCGATCAATGCCTTCGAACGACTTCAAGTCACTGGGATTGATGCGCAACCCAGTAAACGCGAATGACGAACCGTTGAACCTGTGCTTGATCGTCGTGTTCTGTACTTCATACGCCACTGACAGCCCTAGGCTATCAATGCGGTCCTTCAGCAACTGATGCACTGACTCCTTAATGCTCTCCATATGCTCACGAGCGCACAGATTGCGCAGCGCGGCCTGGTGGGATTGGATCAGCAGCGCATCGGCAAAGGACCATGACTTGCACCCGCCTCGGCCACCGTATGCCACCTTGTAACGGTAGGGCTCATACAGGAAGCCGAGCTTGTCAGGGATTTGTACTGCCAGGTTTGACATGCGTGATCGTGATCGAATGCGGGATGTCTCCGCCGTCAGGGCCTGACATTTCAACACTACTCAGGTCAGGAACTGATTTCCTTAACAAAATCTCAGCTGACCGTACCTGCGTTGCACTCATCTCACGGTTGCCCTTGACGTGATCGGTCAAAAGGCCAACTAGCACGCTCGCCTGGATCTTGGCGCGTATCTCGTCAGAGTGCTTGGGGCGTAGGGTGCGACGGGCCATGTGGTTTTCGCTTGTCTAAAACATACTTCTTGTACAGGCTGTAGAACCCGCGCGACTTGGCGTCAGGGTCCATGTAGATCTTCAGTTTTATATTCAGGCTCGACACAAGCTCTTTTTGGTCGAACAGGAATACCGACAGAGACCAATAGTCTTCAGGATTGAGCGTGATCTGATCGCCACCGCGTCTCGCTTGCTCAGATAGCCAACTAGCACATGCGTTCATGGCGGCATCAAAAGAAAGACCGGCAGCTATTGCGGCTGCCGGCGGATATCACTTAAGCCAGCCCTTGGGTGCACGGCCCAATTCGTGAGGCTGAGACGGCGCGCTGGTCGGGATTTTCATACGGGAGGGCGTGGGACGGCTGCCCGAACCTACAGCCGTGTTCTGCGATGCGCTGGAACGGTTGTCCGACTTCTTTGCGGTCGGCGAATCAGAGATGAGCTTACCCATGGGTTTTCCTCGGTGATGACTGCAATTGCACGAGCATTGCATCATGCGTTTTTGCAGGGTTCAAGGTGGTATTTTCGTCTCGATGGGCGATCCAGTGATGTAATCCAGAATCACCTTCCATGCTGCTTCCCATCCCCTGCATACTTCAGCGCGCCATCCTACGTTCCGTAGGTTCTGTATCCAGTCCTTCTGCTCCCGACTCGCATAGCCCGTCATTGACTTCAGCTCGATCGCCAGTCCGATGTGCGATCCACATGGAACAGGAAATAGGTAATCGGGCACACCCGCCTTAATGCCCTCAGCCTTCATCTTTGCTGCCACGATCTTGTTTCGGTCGCCGCCATTGGGGACTGCAAAGAACATCTTGAGCGCGGGATACTTCCCTTCGTGGTACTTGATGACCTTCATCAGCGTTACCGCTTCGGCATGCTCGGTTCGCTTCATGCTTCGCCCTTGATCGTGATGCCGCCTGGCAAGACATAAAGCAGCTGGCCGTCCTCGCGCTCGGGGTAAGGAAGCCAGTTGCGATAGTTGGTCAAGATCCCTAGCCCGGCCCTTCGAAGCTTCACGGGAGCCTTGATGATCAACCCGGACACTCGGATGACCAAGTGAGGGATGATGCCCTCATCCGTCTCCGTATAGCCTTCTGCTGTATGTCGATGCTTCATATCAGGCTCGCTATCGTTTCAGCCAGCAAATCCAGCTCATCGACCTTCCGTATCTTGAGCATGGCCTTATCGCCATGGATGCCATGCTTGCCGGTGTGGCATGGCGGGCATAGGGGAATGACTAGGTAGTTCGAGGCGCGCTGGGACATGCCCCGCCCTTCGCGGATGTGATGGAGCTGTACAGGCCAATCGCCGCATGTGCAGCACGGAAGCTGGGCTACGCGGTCCATCCATTGGCGCTCGGCAACCGTGGTCATCCGGCATACCTGAACTTCGGTTTCCACTTTGGAAACTCAGTCTCATGCCCGCACTCGAAACAATGCTGTTTATGGCCGAGAGGCGATTGCACAGTGTCGATGTAGCGGTATCCCTGAGACTCCATATGCTTCTCAATAGGAGTCGCAATATGGTTGCCCAGCATTGCCATGGCCGCTCTCGACATGACCTCTGTATCTAAGTAGATCGACATCATTTACTCCCGTACTGCTGATGCACCTGCTCGCTCCTCTCCGACCACTGCACACCACGCTCTGAGCCCGTCGCGTACAGAAACTCGATGAAGTCAGCGAACTTGCGCACGCCGTAGTTGCTGGTGCTGGCGCCGATCATCACCGTGCCGCCATCCAGTCCTTGTGCCATCTGCACTTGGTGCTCAAACGCTGCCGTGAGCACTGACTTCCAGCTCATGGGATGCATCTTCGAGATGCGCCAGTTGCCCTTGGCGTCCGTATGCGGCCAGTCGATGTGCTCCGCGATATCCGTCAGCATCGGCCAGAGCTTGGCGTTCTGGCTCAACGTGCGCTTGCGGTCGAGGTCGTCAGGCATAGCACTCATGCTGGCGTGACCGTGAGCAATCGTGCGGGCTTACCAGCCTTGTAACTTCCATGAATACCTTGGTCGCAATGGACGTCGCCAAGCCTGATTAGGTCATTCGACGCTTCACGCACGGACTCGTACGAGCAGCTAAGCGCCTTCGCCAGCTGAGGCATGGTCATCGGGCCAAGTAACAGCGCGTCATGGATGCGCGTGTGCAGCTTCGGCCGAATCACTTCACTTATTCCGCTTAGGCTTGGCTACCGTAATGGGATTCAACTCCCGGGGAACCAAGAAGTACTCATTACCCACGGCAATGCCGTGTCTTTCTTCGATGTTAGTACCTGGATGTGCATGGAATGCATCCGAACAGCTTAGGAACCAGCCGAGATGGCTTCTTTGTTCGTAACTTGAGTAAGTTAAATACACTGTCTTGGTAGTGAAGGCCTCATAAAGCTTAGTCACGTGTGGCTTTCCCATCACAACGCGCTCTACGATCTTTGGTACTTCCACGATCTTTTCGACAGTAACGGTCTTGGTAAACAAACTCATGATTTTTTCTCCTTCGCCTCAACCTTCGCCCAGTGCTCGCGCACCAGAGCCGGCGTAAGCTGCCATTGCCGACCAGTGATCTCGCTCATCGAGCCCTTGCCGGCTGCGTAGACGTTGCGCATGTAGTGCTCAGCACAGCGGGACACCCAGCGGACGAACTCGTAGCCTTCGCGCAGGCTGTGGTTGTCCCTCGCGTACTTCGACCAGGCCCCGCAGTGGTCATTCCCCATCGTGTCGCGAACGACGACAAGCAGGACGTGGCAGGGATCTTCGCATCCATCCACGCCGCAGGTTTCCGGGATCGCTGGGCGCGCTGCAGGGCCGACAACGACCGGTCGATGCGCCAGGAATTTCGACAGTTTCTCGGTCATGAGAAGTACTTGCCCTCCACGACTTTGATCATGTTTTCCTCGCTAACCAGCCAGTCAAGGTCAGCGATGAAGGGCTTGCGGTGGCCGTTGATCGGCACTACGCGGCCCGTCAGGAAATTCGATTCCCGCACCCGGAGGAAATACGATCGCCAGTCATCAAGCGTCGAAAGGTCATCGCGCCAACGTGCGGTAATCCGCGCCTTGCGCTTGGCCGAAAGCTTGAAGACGTCCGGGTGGCCTGGCAGCACTTCCCGGTAGATCGCGACGATATCCTGAATCGGGCATTCGGGCTTCTTGCGCTCTTTCCTGCCGACAACAGCAGGCGGGGAAACGTCGTTTTCCCCATCTCTTTCGCTAGAAAGAGATAAAGCTTTTTCTGTATCTGTATCTGTATCTGGGGGCGTTTCTGCAACGTTGCATGCCCGTTGCATACCCTCCTTTTTACTCTCTCGATGCTTCCTAGACCGCTCTGTGCTTGAATCTGAGACGTATTGACGCTCATCCCACTTGAGGATGTTCCAACCGCTATCGATGAACCCTTTTCGTTCAAATAACGCCTTCGTTTCGGCTAAATCTGACTCCGAGATTCGCAGTGCGAACGCCAGTTCGTCGTCATGCAACGTTGCAAGAACGTTGCTGCAACGGAAGCAGAACAGCATGATGAGTCGACGCTGCATTGCCTCGGGCATGCTCTGAACTTTGGCGTCCGATGCGAACTCGGAGTACAGGCGTAGCCAGTTCATCATGGATGCCTTGACGGAGGATCTCTAAAGATCAGCCACAGCAGCCACATCTCATAGATACAGAGTAGGAAGAAGAGCGGGGCATCCATGTTTTAGGCCAAGCGAGTCACGGCAAAGCATTCGCCAGGGACAATGGTCTGGATCGATACCCAAATCCCTCTCTTACGAGCGGCATTGAGAACCTTAGATCCCCACGATTTCGAGTCCCGGCATATCGTGAAAATTTCACCCTTGCGAATCTGTTCCCAAGGAATGCCTGCCGCACTGTCAATATCTTTCGGGATTTGAATAAGCATGGAGATTCCCCTTTCTTTGGTATCGCGAAGTTGGGCTGCGGCGGTCACTGGCGTAGCCCTGCAGAGATGGCTTCACCCACAAAAACTGCCCAAAATAAGAGGGCGATACAGGCCATGAATACAGACGGAGCTAGTACGAGATCCAATGGCATGGAATGCCATAGATAGGCTCGAATCAAAGCCATCGCGCCAGACGCCCCGAGACCCGGCAGAACGACAAGAAAGAACCCCCAAACGAACATCATTAGCCTGCGCATTGAATGACTCCTAGCCTCTTTTGAGGCCCTGAAAAGCCAGGACACGGCCGCCGTTGGTAGGCAGCACGAACTTCTCGGTGATCCGATCCGAAAGCGCTTTCTCTGCTGCTTCCTCAAGCGTCATGCCATGCAGATCGGCGTAGCGCTGTAGCGCCTCTCGCTGTGCATCGCTCAAGTTCGCAAGTAGCTCAGGCATGCAAGGCCCTCGTTGAGTGCGGGAACGTCTCTTCAGGCCGCACTAGCGATGTCGGTAAGCTGCGTCATGCGCTGGGCAATCGCTTCGAACATCAGCTCGACAGCAAGCGTTGCTGTCTGCCGCTGGTTAAGACGTGCGAGTGCCTTGATGACATCGAGCTGGTCATCGTTGACGCGAATCTTGATGACGTTGTCGCGAATGTGGCGCGGGTCGTCGTACATGGCTTTCCCTAGGAGCGGATCAGTGATCGGTCGAAACGTTGACTACCGGAGCGATTTGCAGCGTCTGTCCGGATGGGGTGTGCTTGTACTTGTCGAACCATGCCTTGGCGCAGCGATCACAGAACTTCGTGCGCTGCGGGCCCTGGGTAGTGATCCAAGTGAAGTTCACGGACGCAGCCTCGCCGCACTGCTTGCAGACGTGCTCGCTCATGCGCCTTCCTCCTCAACAATCTCTTCCTGCTCAGCCGGGCAGCGCGGCGGCTCAGTGCGCCACTTCTCGGCGAGCATCCGGTTCTGCGCCTCGGCGGTCTGTGCGTAGGCGTAGGGAGGTGACGTGCTCATGCCTGCCTCCGCGCGAATGGCAAGACACCCTTCTCTGAGCGGGCGTAAGCTGGCTTAGCTACCACCATTGAGCCCAAGCCGGAGCTATTCATGGACTTCACCCTCGTTACTGACGCCGTTACCTCGCTCAGACTCGCAAGAGACCTGGTTAAAGCGGCGACAGATATTCAGGCCTTCAACGACTTCGCCGTGACAGTCAGCAAGATCAACGAGCAGCTTCTCAATGCCCAGAACAGTTTGATCGGACACCAGCGCGAGCTCATGCAAGTTCTTGATGAGCAGCTCAAAACCCGCGAGGAACTGCGAAAATGTCGAGAAGCCCTCGCGGAGCAGGGTCGCTATGTGCTTTTCGAGCTCTCCCCCGACGTTTTTGTCCTTCGGATGAATCTCACCCCAGAGGGGAGCACAGCTCTCGATCCATCCTCTGCGGAGGCGAAGCACTACATTTGCCAGCGATGCTTCAGCCAAGGGATCAAAGCAGTGCTTATAAAAGATGGCCCGCTCGCTGGCTGGGAAGCGCTGGCCTGCCCCCAGTGTCGGACTCGGTATCGGACTTCCCGAAAGTACCTGCCGGGCGCGAATTGAGGTGATGAGGTCTGATTCCGCGCGGCGGCCAGCCCGCTCATTGCGCTGGCTAAGCTCCTTGTTGATGACGTCCATCTGAGCCAGAGCGATCGTCAGAAGTCGGTCCCTCTCGTTCTTGTTCATGCCGCCTCCGGGGTGGAGGGGCCGAAGATGTCGCTTCGGAGGTCGTTTCGGCTTACATCACCATTGGTAGCTCTCTCGATGTCACGAGCCAGAAGAGGTCCTGGCTTCTTGTGACCAATGGCGATCATGTAGAGCGTTTCAGCGCTACACCCCGCTGATATGGCGAGCTGGGCGAGAATTGGGCACCCGCGTTTAGCGGTACCCCCTTGGCGGATAGCGTGGCTCTTGAGGTCCATGAGCCAAACATTACCGTTACGGTTATAGCTTGTCAACACCGTTTCGGTTATTTCCTGAATTGGTAACGGCGCGGACAATGGGCATATGGACGCTAACGAAGCTCGCACATTCCACATGCGCCAATTGGTGGCAAAGGCCGGAGGTTCTACAGAATGGTCGCGCCGATATGGCGGCGTAAGGTGGCAACAGCCACAGGTTAGCCAATGGATATCAGAAGACAGCCCAAAGGGTATTGGTAAGCGATTGGCTAGGGATCTTGAGACCGCTCAAGGACTTCCTCGCGGATATCTCGACCAAATTCCTAGCCAATACCCTGCAAGTCAAAGTGCAGAGCCATTCTCAGTCCATGAAGAGACTCCATCACACTATGGATCGACATCAGGCATGCGGGTGTCGGCTAGAGGGGTGGCAGTCGTGGATGCTCAAGGTCAGGCGCAAATTTCGAACGAGAGCGAGGGCTATTTCCTCGTAGACGTGGCAGATGACAATGCTTACTGCCTACGCATCAAAGGACCAGGCGCGCCTTTCATCGCTGATCCGGGCTGGTACGTACTTCTAGCCCCAAGCTCGCCGCCTGAATCCAGCGAAAAGGTGGTCGCCAAGTTCCGCGACGGCCGCTACCTGGCCGGCGTATTCGATCGCCAAGCCGAAGATGAAGTGGTGATCCGCAAGCCAGATGGGCAACTAGCGGTCATCCCCATGGCCGATCTGGAGTACATCCATCCAGTTCATGGCTACCTTTCGCCAAAGCAGTTGAGGAAGTGATCTTCCGCAAGGAGTTGAGCCATGGACTACGTTGCAGGCTTTCTATTTCTTTTGATCGACTTCATCAAGGCGCACTGGGTTGGCATCGTCACCCTGCTCGTCCTGTGGCAGCTATGGAACATGGCTAGTTGCCTACGATCTATCCAGCGTAGCATGCGTGTTTCGGAGCACGCGCTGGTATCGATCAAGGAATCAGTAGAGATCCTTGCAAGTCGTGAGCAGAGCAAGATTGATGCCGAGCATGACGCCGAGTTGCACGAGGAAGTTTTTGGCGATCGATAGCGCAAATAAAAAGCCCCGCAGATGCGGGGCTTCGTTTAAACATCTAACTTTAGGTTTTCATCGAACTTGGGATGAATGACATCCAGTTTCTCAGCGAACTCATCATAGTTTCGACTAAGCTTCATTATGGTGATGACCGATGCTAGGTGCTCCCGAAGTTTCGGATGGCCAATTTCAGTGTTCAGACGCTGGTGCAGACGACCTCTTCCATTATCTTTGGATGCCTGCTTTTTGAGCTCTTTTCTGAGTCCTGGCGCTAGTCTGTCATAGACAATGTTGTTCGTCAGCGTGCCGAAGTATGAGGGATAGTTCGCTCCTTCAGGAGGAAACGCAATTCCGCGAAGCTTGCATATTTGTTCATAGTAATCGACGGGAAACGTCTTAACCCATGGCTGCAGTTCTTTAGCCACATAAGCTTCGAGTATTTTCGCCAGAGCATCCTTGGCTCGATCCTTCTGATATCCCGTTGCTTCATCTACAAGAGCAATGATGCCGACACGTGCAAAGCCTCGGATCAAGGCCTCGGCTTGGCGAGCGATGTGTTCCTGTTGCCTCTGCAATATTCCTTCGGCGCGAGCTAACAGGATCAAATCACACAGGTCGGCTAGAACCGTCGCTTCATACCCGTATATTGGCCGTCCTTGTCCCGGCATCCGAAATCGAACGGGATTCTGAAGTCTGTCGGCGAGCTCACTGCCGCGCACGGACAAGTCACTGTTATCTATAGCTTTTGATGCAATAGAGGCCGCAAAACTGGCAAGTCGCTGCTCGCCAGAGGAGCCGCCGCCAGTTGACATACCTACTCCGAACTGAAGCCCGCGCTGAGATAGCACGCGAGTTCCGTCAGAGAGCACATAACAAGGAATTTCAATATCGCCGATCTTGAGCGGGTGATCCGCTGAGCCGTGCGTCGCCCTGGGCAACTTAGATAGCTCAATTCTAGTGTCCACCGCTTTCTTCGCAATTTCTGAACGACGCTGCGGTGTAAGTGACTTGGATCGCGCTGTACCACCTATGGCTTTACCGGTTGGATTGTTGGTCATAAATTCTCCTGAAGTTTGAATGTGGCCATATTATCATGCATCACCCCATATTGCAAGATGTTATCTTGCTAATCCTGTCTTGAAGCACTCGCCAACCTTGCGGCGCTGAGGCCCAGAGCCGACATAGGATGACGCCGCACAAATACTGCACTCTATCGTTCCATAATTAGTTACCGTTTAGGTATTGACAATCATGCCCGTTACGGTAATATCTCTCCCACACCAGGGAGAGCCCGACTCTCCTGACCTGATGGGAGGGTTGAGCCATGCAAGTCATGTACACCGCCGAGCGCATCGGCTGGGCCTATCGCGGTGAAGTGGTCGATGCCACGACGTATCGGACGCTGTTCCGCACACCGCTCGAATATATGGAGCCGATCTCCGCCAAGGATGCGGCCAAGCGCATGTGGGAAGCGGTGGAGCACGCGGAGGACGCGGCATGAGCCTCCTAGCCTGGCACTTCACGCCCGCAGATAAGCGGCTTCGCTACGACGACAACCGGCTTGTTCGCGCTGGTCGAACGCTCAAGGCTAAGTTTCCCTACACGTACGAGGGAAAAACGTACGACAAGCCGACGCTATGCAGTGCAGGCATGCACGCGTCTGTGAAGCTTATGGACGCCCTGTCTAATGCGCCTGGTCCGTATCTGTGGCGCGTCGCGCTGACCGGCGACATCGTTGAAGGTGATGACAAAGTCGTCGCTCGCGAGCGCAAGGCGCTGTGGGGGTTCGATGCGACGGACATGCTGCGGCATTTCGCACGTCGATGCGCACTCGATGTAATTCATCTGTGGGATGCTCCGGATGTCGTTCGGAAATTCCTTGAGAGCGGTGACGAAAGTCTACGGGCCTCCGCACGGGCCGCCGCATGGGACGCACGGGACGCATGGGACACCGCATGGGACGACGCACGGGACGCACGGGCCGCCGCACGGGCCGCCGTACGGGACGACGCACGGGACGACGCACGGGACGACGCACGGGACGCATGGGCCGCACGGGCCGCCGCACGGGCCGCCGCATGGGCCGACGCATGGGACGCACGGGACGCATGGGACGCACGGGCCGCCGCACGGGCCGCACAAACAAAGACCCTTGACGAGCTGGTCATCGAATACGCCAAGCGCGCGGGTATGTCCGTATGAGCAACCTTCCCCGCCTTTTGGAGACTCGTAGCGAGCGTCGCAGCGCAGAGCAGGTATGGCGCGCCACGCCGCCGGCGAACGATCCGGTGAAGCCGGTGGAGTTCGAGTATCGGCCACTCGGCAAGTTCCTTTTCCGCTCCGTCATCGCGGCGACGCTGATCGTCGTCGCCCTCCAGTTCTACTTGAACGCGCGGGGGCATGTATGAGCGCGCAGAGCTACCGAGTGATGAATTTCACCGATGCCGATGAAATCAGGATCGAGCAGGGCGGTGGCCATGGCCGCATTGCACATCTCGTGGGGATCTTTCAGGACGCCGGCTCAATGCGCTTTCAGCACGACATGACGCCCGACCAGGCGCGGCTTGCTGCATCAGCACTTCTCGCACTCGCTGACGAAGCCGACAGGCTCAACGCTGCGGCGAAGGCGGTGCACTCATGAGCGCGCCGGTGGATGTGCTGTCGATCATGAGGGCCGTCGCTGAGTTCGGCGTATCAGCACCGGAGTGGCACGACATGCCGAAGGCATGCGAAGCGGTAGCCGAGCTGATCAATGCGGCAAAGTCGGCGCGCGAGGTACTCGGCACGATCTACGGCAAGTACCAGCGCAAGATCGGACCTTATGCCGCGCAGGCAAATAGCGCTGACTGGGCATTGCACACTGCCCTCGCCCGCATCGGAGGTGCCCAGTGAGCTTCGATCACGGCATCCTCAATGTCCCCCTTAGCAAGCGCGGGAACATTGATCGCGAAATTGATCGCTACAAAGCCGAGCAGTACAGGCTAGAAAAACATCAAGCGCGCGAAGCAAAGGCGCTTTCGAAAGCCAAGCGCGCCGAAGCTTTGGAGCTGATCGCACGGGTCAGTGACGCCCGCTTTGCGGAGATCGGCAAGCCGCACCGCATGACCGCTCGCCAAGCGCGAAAGAAGTTTCTAAGCATGGCCGGCCTCAACGCAGCGCTCGTAATCCGGGTGCTTCGCAAAGAACTCGGACTGGAGTCGAATTCATGAGCGCTCAGACGAAGCCGTCGCTGGAACGGATGCGGCTTGAGCATGAAGCATGGATAGCAAATTGGAAGGCGTCCGGGCGCAATGCGCGTGGTTACTCCGCTCCTTGCTGCCATAGGCGTATCGAGACGGCCGCACCGTCGAATGGCGAGACGTGGGACTCGTTTGTGACCTGTCCGCACTGCGGAAGCCTGCACTTTAAGTTCGTGACTGCGAAGTCCGTCCGCGCACGCATCGGGGTAATCAAATGATCGCCATGCCGCTGCATTGGCAAGAGCCGGCCGAAGACATGTCGCTTCCGAGCGAAGCCGCAGTCGAGCGTGCGGAAATCGACATCGCTCACGATCGCGAGAAGGTTGCCGAGCTGCTGTTCGATGACGGCTCGGAGTTGATCGATGCGCTGAACGTCGTCTCATACAGCGTGCAGGCATGGCCGATCATCGAGCGAATGGCCGCAGGTCTTCCGGTCAGTGAGGAACAGCGATCGATGTTTCCGAATTTCTTCCGCTCGCTTAAGCCATGGATGCTCCGCTGCGATGTGTTGATCCGCGAGGCGGCAGTCCAGCACGTTCAGGATGAGATCGACCAGGCTAAGTACGACATGCAATACGCACGCGACTACGACTAAACGTTTCGCCGGCCACGTCCGCTAACCCTCCCTCCCGCATCCCCTGGTGGGCGTGGTCGGCACCTACTGAGGATTAATCATGAGAACTGAAGGTTACCAACTGCCAGGCGAGACCTACGAACAGTATCAGGCGCGCATGCAGGCGCGCATGCGCGAAATCAAAAAGCGTAGGCAGACCGAAGATTCCAACAACTCATATTACTCGCCCATGCCGTATATCGACAACACGGTTTTCACCTCGCCGGCCGACACATCCAGTTCTTCAGGCTGCTCAGTCGATACATCGAGTAGTTCATTGAGCAGTTCGTGCGACACCTTCGCTGGTGGTGGAGGTGATTTCGGCGGTGGTGGATCGTCAGGTAGTTGGTAAGTCTCGCCGCCCCGTCGAGTAGCACGGGGCACAAGTGAGGTGGTTGGTAGGACGCATAGAACGAGTAACACCTCTGACTCGCGCCTAGCTAGCCCCAGCCACCTCACTTGTACGGCAGTGCCGCGTGGCCGCGCAGAGTCACAGCAAATGCATGCGTGACGCACATGCCACTGCCACCCTACACAACACTGAGCGCGGCGGTTAGCGCGCAAGGAATTGAGATGAATCCGGCAGATATCCCGGTTAGCGACTCAGAGAAATACGCAGCCGAGCAATCGGCGCCTGAAGCATCAGAACAGACCGATGAGGGTTGAGCATGAACGTCTACCAGGCCATCAATGCCGTGCAGAAAGATCTAGCCGCAAAAGGCATCGGGAAGAACGATACGAACACGTATGACAACTACAAGTTCCGTGGCATTGACGCCGTCTACAACGCGCTGTCTCCACTGCTTGCGAAGCATGGACTGTGTGTGCTCCCTCGCATGCTGCATCGCGAAGTCATCGAACGCACAGCTAAAGGCGGCAATGCGCTGTTCTACGTCACCGTCGATGCTGAATTCGACTTCGTGTGCGCCGAGGATGGCAGCAAGCACACTGTTAAGACGTTTGGCGAGGCGATGGACCGTGGCGACAAGGCGACGAACAAGGCCATGAGTGCCGCCTACAAGTACGCCGCGTTTCAGGCCTTCGCGATCCCCACGGAGGGCGACAACGATGCGGATGCATCCAGTCATGAGGTGAAGTCATTGCCAGCTGGTCGGCCGTTAGATGGCGCGTGGGAAGGCATCGGCGAGGACGAACAAGCCTTCCTGCTGAAAGTTTCGGATCGAGTCGCCGAGCTTCTCGACTCAGGCGAGCCTTCACTGGCTCAGGAGCATATCGAAGGCCAGCGACTCAATAGCGAGGAGAAGATGGCGCTGTGGACGCGCTTCAATTCCAAGCAGCGTTCGGCTCTCAAGAAGGCCGCACAAGAACAGAAGGCTAAGAAGATGGAGCGGGCCGCATGAGCCAGCAATACGACAACACGAACAAGGGCGTTCTCTTCGTCAACGATCGCAAAGACTCAGAGTCACACCCTGATCTGAAGGGCTCGATCAACATCGACGGCAAGGAATACTGGCTGTCTGCATGGAACGCACAGACGAGCAAAGGCGAGACGCTCCGTCTATCGGTTAAGCCCAAGGAAGCGCATGCCAAGAGCGACAAGCGTTCGTCGGTCAACTCATATCGCAATCGCCGTGACGCGCCGCAGTCTAGCGCTCCGGAAGACGATATTCCGTGGTGAACGCATCGAGGATCGCAGCATGAATCCGCAATGTGAAGCCGAGCAGAGCGAGTTTCAGAAGGCGTGGCTTTCAGCAGCCAAGACCGGGATCTTGCACAAGGGCGTCTGGAAAGCCGCGCGCCGGCAGCCGAGCGTGCCGGTGGAGAAGTTGAAGGCGCTCAAGATTCACACATACACCGAAGCAACGGCGTTCTCCTATGAAGTCATCCAAATAGTTTTCAAGGATGACTTGGACAAGCTCATCGCCGATAGCGGCAACGTGCAGCCGAGCGTGCAAGCAGTTGCGTGCATATGGACCAAAGATGAGTGCGGCGTCTATGACACGTCTTGCGGCGGTCGTTTCAGCATTGCAGTCGACACGCCAGCCGAAAACGACATGAAATTCTGCCCATATTGTGGAGCTGCACTCATCGCCGAGCACGGCAACGTGCGGCCTAGCGTGCCGGATACAGATGCTTATACGAAGCGCGAAGTGAAGATAGATATCGACGGCAAGGCATTCGTTGCCGTCATCCGAACTTACACAAAGGGTCAATTTGTACATCGCATCTTTCAGACTGTGATCCGCAAGCCAGGGCAACATCCAGACCGGCGACAAATCTTTCCAGCTCTACGATTGACCTCAAATGCTAGGGCCATTCTTGCAGAGCTTGGCGCAGACGAGCTCGGATACATCGACATCGCCGAGCACGCCGGCAAGGGCGGTGAGTCGTGAGCATGGAATACATCCGCAAGACTTATGGAGTGCCGGCGAAGCGTTGGGGCCGCATCGAATATACCGGCGATGAGACGCCAAAATTCGGAACTATTGTCGGCGCAGATCGTCACGCAGCTTTGCTTCGCGTCAGGCTTGACGGTAGCAAGCGCATCCGATCATTCCATCCGACTTGGAAAATCCGCTATCTCGCTGCAGACAGCGGCAAGGGCGGTGCGTGATGCAACTTAGTCTAGGGCTCGTTCCCTCCAGTGAAATTCATGTCATCCCAAGGCCTAGTTGGCTCCCACACTTGATAGGCAAGCGACGGATTGTTGGTGAGTCGTCGAACTCGATCTATTCCAATGGGAACTTCTCGATCATGGTCGCCGGGCTCTTCCCCGGCAAAGATCACAAAAAGGCTCTGGTCAGGCAATTTCATGTAGATGCCCCACTTCCGAACGGGTTCGCCTTGCTCATCCAGGCCAGCATCGTCATGAATAATGAATCGGTCTGCCGCGTAGAGCACCTTGCACTCCCCATCCCGTTAAGTGCGTCGATGGTGCGCGCGATCAGGCGCGACAGCAAGGGGAATGCGTGATGGCCAAATCACTATATCCACGTCGCACAGTCGTAGATGCAGACTACCGTGGCTGCGGGATATTCCACTACAGGCTCTCTTGCGGACACGAGACAAAGCGGGTGGGCCGCGTGCCGCATGGCTACGCTGAAGAACACCCGGCAGCATCTGCCATCTGCTACGACTGCCCTCCTGGCACTCCTAAACACGAAAGCAAGGGGGATAGCCGTGGCTGAGCGCCCTATCATCTTCAGCGGCACGGACGTGCGCGCGATCCTGGACGGCCGCAAGACGCAGACGCGGCGGATCGTGAAGCCGCAGCCTCCCGCTACACACCAGTTCTCGGGGTGGTGCATTGCCACCACGCGCCGAAAGGATGAAGGCGGCGCTGTATGGCGCGCTGGCGAGGACGGTGTGCGGTTGATCGATCCTCACCGCGCCAACTGCCCATATGGCCAGCCAGGCGATCGGCTGTGGGTGCGCGAGACGTGGGCTGAACATCCAGACTTCCCCGGATGCCGGTACGCAATCTATCGCGCTGACCCGGAGTGCGAGTACGACACTGACCGTTGGCGCCCCTCGATACACATGCCCCGGTGGGCTAGCCGCATCACGCTCGAAGTGACGGAAGTGCGCGCGGAGCGGCTGCAGGACATCAGCGAGGGGGACGCTATGGCCGAGGGCGCTCCTTTGGAATTGGCCCCAATAGATTATGTCCGGCTCGGTGCAGTTGCATCACGTAGGGGCGGCTTCATCCGAATGTGGGAACAGATCAACGGCGCCGGCAGCTGGGACGCAAATCCCTGGGTGTGGTGCGTCGAGTTCAAGAAGATCGAAGAGAGCCGGCATGGCTGATCGCATCCACCTCGATTCACGCATACGAGAGCTGATCGTCGAGCATGGCTCGCTACGTGCCGTCGCGCGTGCAACGAATATCGACGCCGGGTATCTGAGCAAGCTTCTCGCCGGCGCAAAGTTGAGCCCAAGCACTGAAGTGCTAGCTCGCTTGGGGCTCAAGCGCGTCTCGTTCTACACCACCTTGGAGAGCCGCCGTGGCTGAAATGACCCTAGCGCAGGTGCGGGACGAGCTTGAGGCCCTGAGAGCGGAATGCGCGCCAGGAAAGCCGCCTCTACCGCTGGCATCATGGCTCAAGTTCAAGCGCATGATCGACGCCATCGACGCGCACATGGCGAAGTCTGAGATCGCACAGAGCGACCCCGTGGCTTGGCGTTGGACGATGGATGCCGGAAAGAATGCGCGCTGGTACACAACGTCGTCGAGGTGCGCAATGGAAAACTTGCGCACCCTCGATGTTTTAGTAGAGCCGCTCTATGTCCATCCTTCCGACGACGCACGCGACGCGGAGACATATCGGTGGCTTCGGGAAAATATGGGGCGTCTTGGGCGAACGTTGTCTATCGGACGCGAGGAGCTTGATTGCTACGTGCACGTAGTGGACGGCGACCAGCTAGATCGGATCATCCGCGCAGCCATGGCCGGGGAGGTGAAGTCGTGAGAATTCTATTCGGCTATCCCGGATGGGGATGGCGCATGTACGGACTTGCTTCGTTCAAGAAGAACGGCATGTGGTTCATCGGATTTTCAAAGCAGTTAAGGGGGTAACTATGTCTACTCAGACAATCTGCGATAAATGCGGCAAGACCTTCACGCCGCAGAACATCTACTCTGCGATCGTCGGATCGTTCGCTGTGGCATACCAGGTTACTGATACCAGTCTTCCTTCGACGGTAGATGACAAGGACTATTGCCATACGTGCTTGGCGGCGCTTGTGCAGAGCTTGGTGCAGGCAGGTGGATAATGAGCATCTGGCTTTCGCCTGAGGAGGTCGCCGATCTGACCGCTAAGGTAAGGTGGACGGCACAGTGCCGCGCACTCGTGGATATGTGCATTCCTTTCATTCCGAACGGCGCCGGCCGACCCTTGGTAGAGCGAGAAGCTGTAGTAAAGGTGAAGACCAAGCGAGAGAAGAAGGCATCGGAGCCGAACTGGGGCGCGCTAAAGAACCTGACTCATGGGTAGACGGCGAAGCACGCATGCGCATCTGCCGCACCATCTGCATATGCGCAAGGGTTCGTATTACTACGTAACCCGTAAAGGCGACAAGCAGCAGTGGATTCCCCTTGGCAAGGATTACGGCGATGCGTTGAGGCAGTGGACGGACCTTGAGGGCGTATCTAGAAAGCCGACGCTGACGGTTGCTGATGCTTTGGCGCATTACCTGGACAACCGCTCTTCCAGGCTAGCCAAGAAGACAATGACTGAGTATCGAGCACAGGCCGAGCGGCTAGGAAAGGTGTTTGGAGCGATGCCACTGGCCGATCTGAAACGATCGCATGTGTTCACCTATCTCACCAAGCGCGGCAACGTAGCAGGAAACCGTGAGCGCGATCTCCTGCGAGCAGCGATCAATCATGCGCGTAACCTTGACTTCAAAGGCGATAATCCTTGCGAAAAGATGCAGTATCGAAATCCCGAAACGCCTCGCAAGCGCTACGTGACGGATGTCGAGCTATCCAAGCTTCTACTTGCCTCGCGCCCTCGTTTCGCGTTGCTGATCCGCTGGCTGTATCTGACGGGCATGCGTATCAGTGATGCCCTAACCCTACCAATCACGGCAGCTAGTGAAGACGGCATTCGATGGACGGAGGGAAAGAAGCAGATACCCCGCTTCGTAGAGTGGAGCGACGAACTAAGGTCAGTCTGGAAGTCGGCAGCCGGCTCGCGGATCGGAGCCCAAGCATTGTTCGTCGGCCAGAAAGGCCCCTACACCCTATCGGGAGCCGAATCGACATGGGCGAAGGTGAGAAAGCGCTCAGGTGTAGACAACATCACTTTCCACGACCTGCGCCGAAAGGCCGGCTCCGATGTGTCGCTGGAGCATGCCCAGGCGTTGCTTGGACACACCGATCCAAGGGTGACCAAGAGGGTCTATCATGTCCTTCCTGACCCCGTGAAACCGGTCAAGTAGTGGAACGAATCTGCCTTAGTGGAACTTGTAATACCTATAAACTGGTGCCGGCACCCGGATTCGAACTGGGGACCTACTGATTACAAATCAGTTGCTCTACCGACTGAGCTATACCGGCGTTGGCTCGCGATTCTAACAGGCTTGCCGACACGGCGCTAAAAGCAGCCGGTGGTATGCGAGCCGACGCTGGCGGGGGCGTTGTGCAGACGGCTGTGCCAGTCGAAATGGTCGCCGTCACTGACCACCAGGTCCAGCCAGTACTCCGGAACGCGCTCGGTGCGTTCGGTCACCTGCGCGGGAAATCCTGCGGCGGCGACCTCGTCGCGGCGCTTGCGCGCGTTGCCCGGATCCTTGAACAAGCCCAGCGACACGGTGTTCGGCTGATCGCCCGAATTCACCACGAAGAAATCGCTGATGTGCTGCGCGGTGAGCTTCTTCGCCAGCGCCAGCGCCTGCTCGCGGCTGCTGCTGGTCGGCAGGTGCACCCACCAACCCTTGGTCTGCATGGCTTGCTCTTGGCGGGCGCGCGTGCGCACAGCCTGGCCACCGACGGCGCTGCGCGCATCGCGCAGGTCCTCGGGCGTAGCGAACGGACCCAGCGTAAGACAAGCCAGCGTGTGGTGCGGCACGGGTGCGATTTGAGGCGTCGGGGCAGGCGCTTTCGCCTGTGTCGCCGCCGCCGCCGGAGCGCTCGGCGGCGGCGATGCAGGCGTCAAGGACGATGCTGCCGCAGCAACGCGGTGCGCTGTTGCCGCCACGGCAGGCTGCTCGGTCAGCAGATGCAGTTCCGGCACGTCAGGATCGTTGGCGCCGTGGCCATAGGTATCGTCCTGCCCCAGCAGCAGCCATGCCGCCGCGGCGATATTGCAGGCGATCAGCAACACGAACACTAGGCGTAAAAACATCGATTCCCCTCGATCTCATGCGCAAGCATTCTAGTGCGATCGCGGAGCGACGCCCGTGCCCCGCGAGGCCTGTCAGGGCATGGACCCGACGATTCATCGACCGATCGCGATCCGAGCAGGCGTTGTGCCGCCCTATCCCAACCGATCCGGAGAATGCGCATCGGCCCATGTCGCGAGCCCCTGCAATACGGCATCCGGCGCCCACTGCGCCGGCACCTCGAGCAGTTGCAGCAGGACTTCCGCGTCGCCACCGCCCAGCAGCAAGGCAGGCGCGCCGCCCAGCCTGGCCGACATCCGCGCGGTAAACCGCTCGATCAGCGCCACCGAAGCCTGCCAGCAGCCAGAGGCCACCGCGTCCGCGGTGTTGTCCGCCAGTTCGAGCACCTGCCCTTCGCGCTCCGGGCGGACCCGCACCGTCGCACCCAACAAGGATTGCTGCATCAGCTGCGGACCCGGCGCGATCAAGCCGCCCAGATGCTGCCCATCCCCCGCAAGCGCATCGAGGGTCAGCGCCGTACCGACGCCGGCCAGCACACAGGGGCCATGACCGGCCGCACGAGCGGCCACCAGAGCGAGAAAACGATCGACGCCCAAACGCTGCGGCTGGGCGTAGGCATTGCGCACGCCGCAGGCCTCGGCGGGCGTGCGCAGCCACTCGGGCGCCAGGCCGAACGCGCTCGTGGCGAGCTCAGCGAGCTGAGCCTCGCGCGCCTCGTCGACCACCGAAGCACCGACCACCCGTCGCACGGCCGCCCACTGGCGCCAGGCCGGCAGCAATTCGGCAGCGAGGTCCTGGCCCCAGGCCACGGCGCCGCGTGCCAGCCAGTCGCCGCCATCCTGCACCACCCATTTCAGCCGGGTGTTGCCCAGATCCAGCAGCAGCCTCACGCGCGGCGCACCGTCACGTCGGCGCTGTCGACCGCCTTCAGGCCGTCCAGCGTGCGCACGCGCAACGCACCGCGCGCATCCACGCCAGCGCCGACCCCGACGAAATCGCCCAGCGCGCCGCTGATCTGCAACGCCTCGTCGCGCAGCAGATCATGCCGCGCATAGTCCTCGACGAAGCCGGCAAAACCGGAGCGTTCGAACTCGTGCAGGCCGCGCGCCAATGCCGCGATCAGCGCCACCACGACGCGGTTGCGGTCCGGCGCTTCGCCGCCGGCCAGGGTGGCCAGATCGCATACCGGCTGCCCCGCCTGCTCGCGCAGCGCCTGGGTCAGGCGCAGGTTGAGGCCAATGCCGATCACCGCCGCGCACGGCCCCTGGTATTCGCCGTTGAGCTCGACCAGGATGCCGGCCAGCTTGCCGCCTTCGGCCAGCACGTCGTTCGGCCACTTCAGCCCGACCCCGCGCAGGCCCAGCGTCTCCAGCGCGCGCACCACGATTACCCCGACCGCCAGCGACAGGCCGGACAAGGTGGCGAAGCCGGCGTCGAAGCGCTTCAGGCAGGAGAGATACACATTGAGCCCCGGCGGCGACAGCCATTGCCGACCGCGGCGGCCGCGCCCGGCGCTCTGCGTCTCGGCCAGCACAATGCTCAGGTCGGCAGCCTCGGAGGCCCGACGCTGCAATTCGCTGGAGGTGGAGTCGATCTCCCAATGCACATCCAGCCCGCCCAGCCTGGCCGTGACGGCGGGCGGCAGCGCCGTGCGGATCTGCTCCGCATCGAGCATCTGCAGCGGCCACGGCAGCCGGTAGCCGGCCGAACCGTGCGACTCCACCGGCACACCGCGCGCGCGCAGCGCCTCGACCTGCTTCCAGATGGCGGCGCGGGTCACCCCGCTGCGCTCGGCCAGCGCCGCGCCCGAGACCGACTTGCCGGAGGCCAGGATGCCCAGCAATTGTTGTGCCTGCATCAGTGCGAACCGTGCCCACGGCCGGGGCGTGGCGAGTGTTGATTTACCTGCATGCGACGCATTCTAGCCTGCTGTGCCGGCTTCTCGCGCACCCGGGTTCGCGCCCTCGCGGGTCGGCGGCACTGGCGAGCCGCGGCGTTTTCTGCCAGCATCGAAATGTTCTCTTGGGGATCAAGGGGTTGAGCCATCATGAATTGCGGAACATTGCTGCTCGGATGCGCGCTGGCCCTGGGTAGCGTCACGGCGGCCAAGGCCGGCGATGCTTATTCGCAGGATACGGTCGGCGCCCAGCACAGCTCGGTGGACAGCGCCTCGCCGCGCGATGCCGGCGGCTCGGGCAGCGACACCGGGCCGACCCACGAGGCCCCGGTGCAGGTCGTTCCGGCCAGCAGCGCCAGCAGCTCCGATTCGCCGCGCCAGAACAACGGCAACCCCACCCGCGCGCGCCACGTCAACCTGGGCTGGCAGTCCTTGCTGCCCGGCTCCATCCAGTAAACCGGCCCGGCTCGATCAGCCCGGCGGCAGCTGCACGCTGAAGCGGGCGCCGCCGAATTCCGGCGAGCGGTCCACCATCAGTTCACCCTGATAGGCGCGCACGATGTCCTGCACGATCGACAGGCCGATGCCGTGCCCCTGCACGCGCTCGTCGCCGCGCACGCCTCGCTGCAGCACCTTCTCGACCTTGTCGGCATCGATGCCGGGGCCGTCGTCCTCCACGCTGAGCAGCAGGCCCGGTCGCGCATGGCCGCTGGCGGCCTCCATCTTCACCACCAGCAGCACGTGATGGCGCGCCCATTTGAAGGCGTTTTCCAGCAGGTTGCCCATCAGCTCGAGCAGGTCGCCGCGCTCGCCGTGGAAGACCACGCCTTCCTCGATGTCGAACTCGCACAGCAGATTCTTCGCGGCGTAGACCTTCTCCAGGCTCTGCACCAGGTCCTCGGCATGCCCGGCGATCGGAATCGCGCTGGCAAAGGTCTGCCGCCCCGAGGTGGCGGCGCGCGCGAGCTGATAGGCCACCAGCTCGTCCATGCGGCGCACCTGGGCCAGCAGGTCGTTGCGCAAACCGGGGTCGCCGGCGACCGACTCCATCCGCGAGCGGATCACCGCCAGCGGCGTCTTCAGGCTGTGCGCCAGGTCGGCCAGGCTGTTGCGGTAGCGCGTGCGCTGCTCGCGCTCGTTCTGGATGAACACGTTGATGCGGCCGGTGAGGCCGGTCAGCTCGAGCGGATACTGGCTGTCCAGATGATCGCTGTCGCCGCGCTCGACCCGGCTCATGTCGGCGGCCACCTTGCGCAAGGGCCGCAGGCTCCAGTACAGCAGCGCCAGCTGCAGCACGATCAGCAGCAGGCCCAGGATCGCCAGCCAGCCGAACAGAGTGCGCTGGAAATCCGCGCTGCTGCTTTTCAGCTGATCCTCGGTCTGCGCCACCATGTAGGTGAGCCGCACCGACTTGTTGTCGGCCAGGTCCCAGGCCACTCCGAAGCTGTAGTAGTACAGCCGCCCCATGCGGGTATCGACCAGGCCGTATTCCTGCTGTCCCGGGGCCAGCGGCTTGAGGAAGTCGAAGTCGCGACCGATCGCCGACGAGGACTCCCAGCGGAAATCCTTGTCGCCGATCACCTGCGCATACAGGCCCGAGCCCGGCCGGGAAAAGTCCGGGTCGGGCGGCGGGTCCGGCATCGCCGGCTTGCCGTAGCGGGTCACGTCGGTGCCGGCGATGTAGGCGATGACCCAGTGATGCAGGCGCGTCTGCAGGCGATTGAGTTCGCTGCTGCTGTTGGCCTTGGACATGCTCAGCCCGATGGCGCCCAGGAAGGCGGCCAGCACCAGGCCGGTGGTCAATGCCGCGCGGGTCGCCAGCGACAGCGGCCGCACCTGCGCAGACTCAGTCTTCGTCGTTTTCGCTGCGGGGGATGGCAAAGCGGTATCCGCGTCCACGAACCGTTTCGATGGGCTTGAGCTGACCTTCCGGATCCAGCTTGCGGCGCAGGCGGCCGATGAACACTTCGAGCACGTTGGAGTCGCGGTCGAAATCCTGCTGGTAGATGTGCTCGGTCAGGTCGGCCTTGGAGACCAGCTCGCCGGCGTGCAGCATCAGGTATTCGAGCACCTTGTATTCGTAGCTGGTGAGGTCGACCAGCTTGCCTTCCACCGAGACCGTCTGCGCGGTGGTGTCCAGCTTGATCGGACCGCAGGCCAGCACCGGCTTGGACCAGCCGCTGGCGCGGCGCACCAGCGCATTGATCCGCGCCAGCAGTTCCTCGACGTGGAACGGCTTGACCAGATAATCGTCGGCGCCGTGCTTGAGGCCCTCGACCTTGTCCTGCCAACTGCCGCGCGCGGTGAGGATCAGGATCGGATAGCGCTGGCCCGCCTCGCGCAGCGCCTTGACCAGGTCCATGCCGGACATCTTGGGCAGGCCCAGGTCGATGATCGCCAGATCGAACGGCACCTCGCGGCCCAGGTAGATTCCTTCCTCGCCGTCCTGTGCCGCGTCGACGGCGAAGCCGTCTCGCTTGAGGCGTGCGGCGAGCGTCTCGCGCAGCGGCGCCTCGTCCTCGACCAATAGGATGCGCATCAGTGTTTCTCCTTGCTGCCGGTGATGTTGCCGACCGGGTTCTTGGTTGACTGTGTCGTGGTAAGCGCAGGCGGCCGGTTCGTCGTCCCCGTGTCCGCCTGCACGGCGATCACCTTGACGTGGCCCTGCGGGGTCAGCACCTTGATACGATACTCGACGCGCCGCCCCACGTGCCGCGGCTCGGCCGACAGCACCGTGCCGCCGGTCTCGCGCTGAACCTGATCGACCGCCTGTTCCAGGGTAATCGTCACGTCCGTGGGCGGTGCACTCTGCGCCACCGCCGCTGCCATCGGCAGCAGGGACAGCAGCAACAGCAGGCACCTGGTTTTGTTCATGGCAAGCGCAAACACGCGTTGGAAACCCTCACTGCCGCCCCCTCCCCGGCCACGCCGCCGTGCTCCGGGCCAGGCCGACGCCCAGAGTGTGCGGACTGAATACTGAACGCACCGCCTTACGCTGTCACGCGGCGGCCTGCTGCGCCAGGAACGGCTCCTGCATCGCCTGTTCCAGCACGGCCCAGCCGGCGCCCGGCCGATGCGCCTCCTCGCTGAGGCGGCGCCGGAAGCCGCGGGCGCCCGGCTCGCCCTGATACAGGCCGAGCAGATGCCGGGTGATGTGCTTGAGTGCCGTGCCGCGCTCCAGCTCGGCCTCGACATAAGGCCGCAGATGCCGCAACACCTCCGCACGGTCCGGCAGCGCCGCACCGTGCAAGGCGTTTTCCAGGCGCGCCAGCAGATACGGATCGTGATAGGCCGCACGCCCCAGCATCACGCCGTCCACCTCGGCCAGATGGGCCTGCACCTGCTCGACCGAGGTGATGCCGCCGTTGATCACCACCACCAGGCCCGGAAATTCGCGCTTGAGCCGATAGACCCGCTGATAGTCCAGCGGCGGGATCTCTCGGTTTTCCTTCGGGCTGAGCCCCTGCAGCCAGGCCTTGCGCGCATGCACCATCAACACCTCGACGCCGGCCGCGAGCATGACTTCGGTGAAGTGCTGCAGGTCTGCGTAGTCGTCCTGATCGTCCACGCCGATGCGGCATTTCACCGTCACCGGCACGCTCACCGCGTCGCGCATCGCCCGCACGCAATCGCCGACCAGGGCCGGTTCGCGCATCAGGCAGGCGCCGAAACGTCCCGACTGCACGCGGTCGGACGGGCAACCCACGTTGAGGTTGATCTCGTCGTAGCCCGCCACCTCGCCGTCACGGGCAGCCAGCGCCAGCTCCTGCGGATCGCTGCCGCCCAGCTGCAAGGCCACCGGATGCTCCTGCTGGCTATGTTCCAGCAGCCGCAGCTGGCGGCCGCGCACCAGCGCCGCGCTGGTCACCATCTCGGTATACAGCCGCGCATGCGGCGACAGCAGCCGATGGAAATAGCGGCAGTGACGGTCGGTCCAGTCCATCATGGGCGCGACGGACAACTGGAAATCATCGTGATGGGAGCGAAGCATGCCACGCATTGTACCCGGCGAACCTCTATGGCGTTGGCAGAGCGGGCAGCCAGGGCATCTGCATGAGATCCGCTATGGGTCGAAAGCAGGCAATCAACGTTTGACCGGACTAGATCGACGCAGACGGTCTTGCGTGAACGAAGGGAGCACGGACGTCAGTCAACGATGAACAGTTTCGCCCCTATCGCCGTATGGGAGCGATGAGGTTCCGCGTCGTCAGCGACCTGATAACTCATACCTGCGGTAAGCGTGAAGCTCCTGCCGTCTTTAAGCTCAGTGTGAAGCTCGCCTTCGATGCAAAGAAGGATGTGCCCTTTGACGCACCAATGGTCAGCTAGATAGCCGGACGTGTATTCGACTGATCTGACACGAATGTTCCCGAACTTCTGTGTCCGCCAGTAAGCCATGCCAGTCTGACCTCTGTGCTCGGTTCGTTCTATCTTTGACCAGTCGGTAGCTCCGAAAGGAATGTCTTTTATCTCCAAGCTTTTCTCCTTGATTGCTTTGGTGATGGGATGCCAAGCGCGATCTGTATACGGACGTGCAGCACCGTAGTACTTCGCTCATTCATTGCGTGGGCGATGGATCAATCCGGCGGGACCGCACCTGAGAATGTCCACACTGGGTCGAAAGCGGACACTTTGCATCCAAAGTTGTTCGGCATCAGCCAGGGTGACCGCGGTGGTCGCACGCCTCAACCTTTATCACCTTGACGCGATCACACAACACCGAACCATCCAGACCCATATGTGATTCGAAATCGACCCTAACTTGCGCTTCCTTTCCGCTGAATGTCAGCGCCAACAACACGTCGCCGGGATAGATCTCCGGAAGCGAGCTGGCCCTCACACCGGTCATGGCGAGCGTCACAAGGTGGTGCCTTCGTAGGACGAAGTAACCGGCTGCATCGACCTCACTCGTCATGTCGAAGACATGGATCGTGGCCAGGAAAGAATCGTCCGAACGGACAATGTTAAGCACATTGGCATCATGGAAAGACGGCCACCTTCCCATGGCTTGAACCAGCAACTCACTCTGATCCACAAGCTCTTCGGGTCTCATCCTTCACCCTTGAAATGGAACGTCCGCTTCGGGTCGAAAGCGGATCTTACATTTTAGCCTTCCACATTGACTATTTGATCCCGCAGCCAATCTCTAAACGTGCTCTCGTCAACTGGGCTTTGTGAATGGCCACACTCATTCCAGCGCCTATCGATCATGGCCACCCATTCTCGGATAGCATCAATCAATGCCGGATGACCGCGCCAGAACTTGGACGCATCAAGACACTGAGCGGCGAGTCCATTCAACTCTTGGATCGAGCAAGCGCCATCAAGGTAGCGCCGCCCGCCATTAAGCAATCGACGAAATTCGGTGATCTGGACTGACATAGGCCCCTCTCCACTGCTTTTGGCTCAGGTCCGCTTCGGGTTGGAAACGGACATTTCAGACCCCGAATACACCTTGCCGAATTTCCGCGAGCCACCGGCGGACCTCCTCCTGCGTTTCAAACTCGTTACCGCTCAGGCCGTTTATCTCTACGACCGGAATTGCTGGGTAGCTCATGATGCATTCTGAGAGCTCTCTCCGAAAAAGCTCGACGTCGAACCTGGCGGCCCCGTTCGACACAAGCGCCCTCAACTCCTTCAGTTCGAACCATTCAACATGGAAAAAGTCTCGAATAATGCCAGCCAACGAGGAAGGAATCGCCTCCATGATCCAGGTCTCTTCTCAGTTGTGAAGCGTCCGCTTTGGGTCGAAAGCGGACATCAACGACCTAATTAACCAGTGCCGCAGCTTCATGGATCATAGCTTTGGCTGATGTTGTGCTGACAAGCTAACTTGGTGCTGGTTCACGTTTTTGCCTGAACTGGAAGAGTCAGTTTCCCGAAATCCACTGCTTCTTTGTGAGTTGTCCAAGCATCTTCGGTCAATATAGTGGCTAGAGCTGCGATGACTCGACGAGCCCTCTCCAACGCAGCTTTGCTCGATGAGGCAAGGGACAGCAAAGGTAGCCTTCCCACCACGTGAGTCTCCTCGTAGTCAGGATCCCACTCGCGCACGTAGAGCATGCCGTCATGCGCATCCATCTCAAGTTCCCAGCCTTGGTCTCTATCCCAATGTACTTCTCCATTCGATGGCGGATTCGCAAGAACGCTGAGCAGACCATCCATCTCGCTCAGCGTGTCGTACCAAGGAAACGAGACACTGAATTTCCATGATGGGTCGCAAATGAACAATCGAAGCCAGAAGTACTGACGAACTTGCTGAAATGATTTTCCGTGCTTCCTGCTGAGACGCACTACATTAAGGTAGTACTGGCTTAGCTCGCCAATGTGATCTTCTGCCTCTTGGGTAGTAACCAGCCGCTCATGCGTCCGGCCAAAAGTTGGGAGGCAAATGGGCTCGACATGCTTCTGTTCGGCGATATCGGTATGGCGATCTGGGCCGTAGTAGAAATCTGGATGCAATAGAAAGCCAACTTCAACCGAAGCGTCTTCCACAAAAGAAGCAGAGTCATACCAGTCTTTCATCGGAAACCTATTGTTTAGACCAAACCCTATTTGTGAATTGTCCGCTGAGGGTCGGAAGCGGACCTCTCACACTGCTTCAGGCGAACCTGACTCCCGTGCCTCATCGAAAATGAGCGGGTCGTTTAGGTGATATCGCATAGGTCTGAATTCTCGGACTCCCTGATCATTTATCTTCAGACCTTGGATGGCTTCGACTCGCGCATGCCCCTTGTCTTCGAGCGAAAAAGTCAGCAGCCCACTCGCAAGAGGAAACAGAGCAGAAACAAATACGCTCGACGTGATCTGACCTTCGAGGGCCAGACCTTGCAATCGCGAAATCGCGGCGCGCCGAGACTTCTGAAGCGGACCAAATTGCTCCGTCTGATCGTTCTTGGGCTCGACGGAAAGCCGTCGAACTTTGCCCTCATTGTCTAGTGCCCACGAAAACCAGCTGAAGTCACGCGCATCATTTATGCGCCGCATACTTTGGGCGTAAGCATGATCCAGAAGCCGCCTCTGGTTAGCTGACAGATCATCGCTCGTCCCTTCATATGGGTATATTGAAACCCGAATACCCTTGAATAGCTCCAGCTCGCCAAACGCACGAAGCTCTGCTTCTACAACGTACTTGGATTTTAACCGGGCCTTTGACGACCAAATGAGTGATTCACACTCCTGCAAGGCATGAGCCCCTCGCTTTTTGTCTCCTGCAAGATAGGCCTCTAACGAAATCTCGAGCATCTCCTCCAAGATTCGAAGTAGGCGCTCGTCCTTGACCCTCGTCCTTACAAAATGAAAGCCGTTGCGGAGATCGGAGAACGCCTCCCTTAGTGACTTGTCCTGATCAGCCGGCTGTCCATCAAACGACTTGAACCCGTCCGGAGCAGACAACACTAGCCAACTCCAAAGGGCATGGTAATCACCGATTCTCTCAAGCGCCCGCATCTCCCCTCCCAGATCAGCAAATGTGAGTAAGCACCAAGGTTCGTCAAATTGCCCGCTCTGGGTTGGAAGCGGACCTAGGCAGTCTAGGGCCAAACCAGGCTTAAGCCTCGCCAGCCCTACTCTCCGACTAACGCCAAAACTTTCACCATGGAGTCGGAGACATTTTGGCCAGTGCGGCTAACGTAGCGTCCCGATCTTCTCGGGTTCTGGCAAACGCTGGCTCTAGAGCGATGGCATGCTCGAAATCCAGCAAAGCGTCTTTCGGTCTACCGAGCTCACGAAGAAGCAACGCCCTGGCTCTACGTACGGTCGCTTGGTTTGGACTAACGGCAACAGCCCAATTAAAAGCATCAAGCGCCTCATCGGGTCGCCCTAACTTTTGCAGCAACATGCCCTTCAATTGGAATGGCATGTGACTCTCAGGCAACTGGACTGCCGCCTCATCGAAATCTCTCAGGGCCTTGTCCGGTTCACCAATCTCCCAATGTGCCAACCCTCGGTTGTGCAACGCAGCTCCTACGGATACGCCGTGCTCGATGTGCGCAGAGAGGGACGCAATGACTTCCTGGTAATCCTCAAGCTCATCGAGCATCAGAACTCCATAGGGCTTGTCTGTATAAGCCACTCCCACCGTTCTCCCCCCCGCCTTAATCAGCTCTGGATCGCCGTCTGAGTATGTCCGCTTTGGGTCGAAAGCGGACCTGCCACCGGCTGTCGCAGTGATCAGATCTTGGACTCGAGATACTTTCCGGTCCAATTTGCGTTTGAGAGCGACGCCTCAAGTTTCTCGACAAAGGCGTCAAAGCTCTCGGCTACTAGCAGCTTGGTGTCTTCATCTCGGCCGTAACGGATCACCTTCCCAACAACCCCCAGTACATCGGGATCAAAGTCCAACCCGATGTGGTTGCCGCCCCAGTCCCTCCCCAGGAGCGATTCGTATACATGGGCTTGATGGCTCCTTCGGGATGTGACGCCATGAACTCGGCACAGTCGGCATTCATATCGTCTTCGTCCAGCGCCCGCCACATGTCCCATTGCTGGCGAATGCTCTCGATGGATAAGAGTTGCTGCCCTCCCACAAGTCCAGCCATCCCGTCCTGACCATCGTGAACCGACAGGAAGCTTTTTAGGCTAAGGGGAAAAGCCACCCCAATGTGGCGTTCAAGAGCATCAATCTGGTCGTCTGATGCGCCGTGCCTCAGGCCAACCTGGTCCTGGCAACCAAGCGCCCCTAAGAATCCTTCGATTCGTGTCCACTGTTCTTTCATGAGTTCTCCGCTCGAAAGGTATATCCGTTCAGACTGATAGCAGCGCCAGATTGGTGCCCCGGCAGTGTCCGCTTCGGGTCGGAAGCGGACACCATGTTCCTAAAGTATCCCAGAGCCCAGCTCTGCGGCGAGACCAATGCACCAACTTATGGCCGCGACCAGAAGAGTCCGCATAAATCGCCTTGTCTCTGGATATACCTGCGCGTCCGCACTTCTTGTATCGAACAATTCGCGCACCGAAATACCTGCGCTGCCTTCTCTGCGAATCCGTTGCCTTAGAAGCAAGATGCTCCAGGCTCCTGTGATCCAGCTGAGCACGAAAGCGGCTGTCGCAAGGAAGAAGATGAGTTGGGACAGGCTGTGCATGTGCGCTTCCTTGCGACGGCCAATACTTACGCTGTCGGAAATGTCCGCTTTGGGTCGAAAGCGGACATCGCGGCTACGGCTTCAAGAACCAAGGCCTTTCGTCGAAAGGCAATCGTATGTCGTGCTCGCCAAGCACGATCTTATAGTGCAGGAGCAGGTCCCATAGAGCATCGCGCAGGCGCTCCATGTCTTCGTTAGACCCAGCCTTTGCGCAGGCTTCATCAGCCATTATGCAGAGGTTGAAGAGCGTATCACCCTGAATCAGCACTCCCGGAAAGTTCCGACCCGGATGCCGCATCACTGCACGGTTTGTTTTGTCCGAATAGATTTCAACCGTCTCGGTCCGCATATTGACTCCCTGATGGCTTACCGCCAACTGGCCCGTACCATCCGCTCAATCGGGCTGATCCGGCGTCTGGCTGTCGAGATAAGCCTTGCGCTTGGCGTAAGCCTGCTTCAGGCACTCCACGGTGGCGCACTTGTCTCTGACTGTCTTCAGCCAGTCCGTCTGGCCCTTCAACCATTGCTTGCGCGCCATGGCGTCAGGCTGCTCTGCGTAGAGATTGTCGAAGATATTGAACACGTCGCCGTCGAGCGCCGCCAGCTCGCGATCGCCGCACACCAACTGCTCCGCCTTGCCCTGCGCGAGCCGGCAATCGAGGCCCGCTTCGTGCACCAGCGGTAACGGACCGGCGTTCGCCCGCTTCAGCAGGTAGACGAAGGAATGCCCGTCGACGATGGACAGGTTCTGATCCGAGCCGTACAACACCGCGCCGTTCAGCAGCTCCGTGCAGGGCGAGGTCGGCAAATCCTTCGCGTATTGCGCCGGCACGCCGAGGTAGTACTCGAAGCTCCAGTGCCGGATGTCGACGCCGAAGTGCTGCTGGTAGAACGCGGCCACCGTCGCTTCGCTGCGATTGCCGCGAATGATGGCGATCGGGCCATCGTCGAACGCATAAGGCTGCCGCTTCTCGATGTGCGCGGTGCAGGTCGCATCGCCGCCGCCGTAGTGCAGGGTTACCTCGTCGCCGTCGATGCTCAAGGTGCTGGCGTAATGCGCCACTGTCGGCGCACTGATGACGCGCGACTCGTCGTGGCCCGGCCGGAAACTCTGGGCGATGCCTGCCAGCTGATAGACTTCTGCCGCCTGGGCGCAGACCGTTGTGCCCAGGCAGGCCACGGCGAAGACAAAGCTTTTCATGCAGGGAAGGCCCGATGGTGAGCCGGCTATTGTATCCAGCGGCACCGGCCCGGCACTACGAGGCAGCCGCCGATCGAGGCCGCGCCGAAGCCGACCTCGTACGAGGTCGGATCAACGTGGCCGATGCTGCGTCACGGCTTTGCTGCGCTGCCGGCAGCCGCCGGCGACAGCGCCTGCGCAGCGCGAAACCGCGTCGCCATGAAATGCTTCGGTGCGCCGTTCTCGGCCGGCGTCTGCTTGAGGAAGGCCGCCGCTGCCGCGTCGTGCTTCAGGTAGGCGTCGAGGAAATTCAGGGTATAGCGCGCGGCAAGGGCATGGTAGGTGTTGGCATCGTCGCGCCCGTAGTCGGCCACCTGGTTCTCGGCGAAGCGCTGCTCGTTCTGCCGGCGCTGATACATCGAGCTGAATTCCGGGTGGGCCATGCCCAACATGTTCACCGTCAGCAGGTCGCCGTGCCAGGCGTTCAGCACGTTCGGCCCCACCGTCCACTCGATCGGGCCGTCGTGGTACTGCTCGATGTCTTCCAGAAGATTCGGATAGCCGCCGATGAAGAAAAGCATCGGCAAGGTCATCCGCTCCGGATGAACGTCGCCGGCCGACTTCACCAGGCCCGGATACACGCGCATGCTGCCGTCGAAGGACACCAGGGCGTCGATGCGCGGATCGCGGGCCGCCGCGAACAGGCTGGACCCGCCGCCCCAGCTCCAGCTCAGCACCGCAATCCTGGAGCCGTCGGCATCGGCCAGCGTCTTGGCATAGGTCACCAGGAACGAAATGTCGCCGGCTTGCGCGTTGATCCCGTCCAGGTCGTCGGTCATGTCGCGCGTCGACACGCCCATCGAGGGGCTGGCGAGCACCACGTAGCCATGGCTGGCAAGGTATTCGCAGAGGTCGGCGTTGTCCCAAGCCACGGAGGAATCGCCCGGCGCATAGATCAATACCGGATAGCGCCCTGCCGCCGGACGCGCATCGCGGAGCGCCCGCAGGGTCACATCGAACGAAGTCTTCAACAGCGTACGCCAGCGATTCTGCTGCGGATGCGGCGCGTCGAAATGCAGCTCGGTGTCGGCCAGCTGCACATAGTCGCCCACGCTCATCGGCTTCCCGCCGCTGGGTTCGGCGGGATACCAGACCAAGGTCTGCACGGGGCGGGCTCGATCCTCGTCCGCCGGCGCTGCGGAGCCAGCCGGCGCAGGCAAGAAGCTGCGCGTGCGGTCGTACTGATGCACCACCTTCAGCCCGACCGGATACGGCCCCGGCTTTTCCAGAAAGCGGAACGGCGAGGTCTGTGCCCATAGCGGTGCGGCGATCAGCGATGCAACCAGACCAAGGCACCATCGACTTAAAGTCTTCATCGCGCTTCCATGTGAGCCACAGGCAACGCCAAGCAAGTTATGCGCGGCAAGGCCGAGCGGCATCTGCTGAAAGTCATTGCGAGTGCTGGCGTGCACCCCGGCAACGCATCGAAACGTCTGCTGAGGACCCGCCTGAGAAGCAGGCGTGACCTGCCGACGAAACCATGCGCATGCCACACCGGTCGATCGGACTTTCCCGCGCGCTGCTCGTCCGCCCTTCATCGCATGCCACAAGTCAGGGTGACGGACCGCAGTGTTGCCACGCAGACCCGCTGGCATAGACTGCAAATAATCAACGCCGGGAGCGCCGTATGATCTCTCCATTGCGCCTGTTGCCGATGGCCGCCGTGGGTGCCGCGCTCTTCGCGGCCACGACGAGCCAGGCGGCAGTCAGCGTGCCGTTTGACTTCTCGAAGCAGGCCATCGCCTTGAACGTGACCGTCAAGGGAGCGCCGCTGTATGTGCTGCTGGATACCGGCGCCGACCCTTCGCTGATCGATATCCATCGCGCAGATGCGCTCGGCCTGCCGATAAACCGCAGCGCCGGCGGAAACGCCGACGGCGAAGGCTCAGGCAATACCACCGTGTTCCCGTCCACCATCCAGCAGCTCGCCATCGCAGGCCACGCCTTCGGTGACGTGGAAAGCCTGGCCGCGGACACGGCGGCGCTTTCGAAATCGTACGGACGACGGGTTGACGGCGTACTCGGATACAGCTTCCTGAAAGACAAGATCGTGTTGATCGACTACCCCGCCAGCACCGTCACGATCTTCGCCAGCGCCAAGGAATCCGCGGCGTCCGTCGCGTCATGCCGCAAGCACTACGCTACGCCGTTGCGCTCGTTCGCCGACGATCAAATCCCCGTGATTCCCGATTTCCACCTCGGCAGCGCCAGCGTGCCGGTCTCGCTGGACACGGGCTCCAATCGGGGCATCGCGCTGTATCAATCGGCACTCGACGCGGATGGCGTGCGCGGCGCACTGAAGCTCACAGGCAAGGTGCAGGGTGCCGGCGCACGGGGCAGTTTCAGCAGCGACGCCGCCACTTTGAACGCCCCGATCGCCCTCGGCCCGTTTCGGCTACCCGCTGGCGAAACCGTGGTCGTGATGTCGGACAAGGGTTCGGCCGAGACCCGTGTGGCCAACGTGGGCAACCGCACCTTCGCAGCCATGCATGTCAGGCTGCTGCTCGACTACCCGGCAAAGCAGCTGTCGTTCTACGGCGACTGCACGCACTGAGTCATGCCGGCCGAAGTAGCGGCTGAGCACAGGACGCCAGGCGGTCCCTGTGCTGTTTTGACACGGCATCGAAGCCGCGGCGATGAGCTTGCCGCGGTATCGTTGCAACGACGCCCGCATCAGGCGACGGTCGGCTCCAGCCGCGCGAACAATGCGCCGTGCGGCGGCAGCGCCAGATGGCCGGCGCGGTACGCGCCGCCCGGCAAGCCGTGTCCTTCCAGCGTCAGCCAGTCGCCTGCCAGCGGCAAGCTCAGTGCCGTCGCCTCGCCGGAAAGATTGAACGCCGCCAGCAGCGTGGTTCCTTCGTAGCGGCGCAGCAGAGCCAGCACCGGCTCGGCGGTTTCGACGAAGGCGATCTCGCCCCAGCGCAGGGCAGGCTGCTCTTTGCGCCAGCGCATGAAGGCGCGGAACCGGTTGAGCACCGAATGCGCGTCCTGCTCCTGGTGCGCTACGGCGAGCTCGCGGTGTTCGTCAGGCAGCGGCAGCCACGGCTTGCCTGCACTGAAGCCGCCGTGCTCGTCGTCGCGCCACGGCATCGGCGTGCGGCAACCATCGCGCCCCTTGAAGGTGGGCCAGAACGCGATGCCGTAGGGATCTTGCAACGCCTCGTAGGGCAGCTCGGCCTCGGTCAGTCCCAGCTCCTCGCCCTGATAGATGCATACCGAGCCACGCAGACTGCACAGCATCGCACTCAACAGACTGGCCAGCCGGTGCGACGGGTGCGCGCCGCCCCAGCGGCTGAGCACGCGCGCCACGTCGTGGTTGGAGATGGCCCAGCACGGCCAGCCCTCGCGCATCTGCGCCTCCAGCCGGGTCACCGTGTCGCGGATATAGGCAGCGCTGAAATCGTCGGTGAGCAGCTCGAAGCTGTAGCCCATATGCAGGCGGCGGCCGGCGGTGTATTCAGCCATGGTCGCCAGCGAATCCTCCGAGGAGATTTCGCCCAAGGTGGTCGCGGCGGGATAGCGGTCCAGCAAGGCGCGCAGCTCGCTGAGGAAGGCCAGGTTCTCCGGCTGGGTGTTGTTGTAGTAGTGGTACTGGAACGCGTACGGGTTGTCCGGACTGAAGCCGCGGCCGGTGCGCTCATGTTCGGGCTTGGGCGGGTTGTCGCGCAGCTGGCGGTCGTGGAAGCAGAAGTTGATCGCGTCCAGGCGCAGACCGTCGACGCCTTTGTCCAGCCAGAACTTCACGTCGTCCAGCACCGCGCGACGCACCTCTGGATGATGGAAATTCAGATCGGGCTGCGAGGCAAGGAAATTGTGCAGGTAATACTGGCCGCGGCGCGGTTCCCACTGCCAGGCCGAACCGCCGAACAGCGACAGCCAGTTGTTCGGCGGCGTGCCATCCTCGCGGGCATCGGCCCACACGTACCAGTCGGCGCGCGAATTGTCTCGACTGGCGCGGCTCTGCTTGAACCAGGCGTGCTCGGCCGAAGTATGGCTGAGCACCTGGTCGATCATCACCTTCAGGCCCAGCGCATGCGCCTTGTCCAGCAGCCGCTCGAAATCGCCCAGCGTGCCGAACAGCGGGTCGACATCGCGGTAGTCGGCGATGTCGTAGCCGAAGTCGGCCATCGGCGAACGGAAGAACGGCGCGATCCAGATCGCGTCCACGCCCAGGCTGGCCACGTAGTCGAGCCGCTCGATGATGCCTGGCAGGTCGCCCACGCCGTCGCCATCGGTGTCGAGGAAGCTGCGCGGATAAATCTGGTAGATCACCGCGCCGCGCCACCAGATGGCGTCGGCCGGAGCGCGTGTCGCGGGCGTGGCGTCCGTGTTCGCCGGGCGCGCATGAGAGGCAGTCTTGAGCATGCGGGGCAGCTTAGCGGCAGCCTGCGCGAACATTGACGGCACTGCATACGTATTCAATAAATGCCGATATTGCGACGCAGCAGCAGCCACTCGAAGCACGCGGGAGGTGCCCGCAGCCGATCTGGCCGGCGGGCTCGAAATCTCTATTTTCAGGCGCTCGCGGCGCATTCCTCGGCCCGGCGGCGCTGCGCCTGCGCATGACGCAAACAGCATTTCCCCATGCCGCTTTTTGCTACAGGTGCACAAAAAAAGTGGGCTATGAATACGTATGCATAAAAGATTTTCCCCAAGAGGCCAGCCCTACCATGGCCGCCACACGCCGAAGCGTGCCCAAGCGGCATGCTGAGCGCAGGCCCGACGCGGCAGGGGCAGCGATCGTGGCCACATAAAAACAAAGCACCATTCGGGGAGGGGACATCGTGATACTGAAACGCAACTTGCTCGCGCTGGCGTTGGCATCCGCCGGCTTCTGCTTCGCCTTCGAGGCCCATGCGGCCGACGGCGCGGCGGCCCAGCCATCCCCCGCGCCGCAGCAACAGGACGCGGCCACGGGATCGAGCCAGCAGGCCAGCGACCAGAATCAGAAGAAAGGCGCCAAGGACGACACCCAGCAGCAGAAGCTGGTGAAGAGCCTGGATGCAGTCACCGTGACCGGCTACAGCAGCAGCGTCGAGAAGTCGATCGACTACCAGCGCTATGCCGACACCATCCAGAACGTGGTGACCGCCGCCGACATCGGCGGCCTGCCCGACCAGTCGATCGCCGATTCGCTGACCCACCTGCCGGGCGTGTCGGCCGAGCGCATCGCCGGCCAGGCCTCGCAGATCAATATCCGCGGCCTGTCCGGCAACTTCATCCAGACCACCCTGGACGGCCGCGAGCAGCCCTCGACCAGCGGCAGCAACTACATCCAGTTCGACCAGTACCCGTCCGAGCTGATCAACATGGCCACGGTGTACAAGTCCTCGCAGGCCTCGCTGATCGAGGGCGGCGTGGGCGGCACCATCGGCATGGAGACGGCCAATCCGCTGGACAACAAGCGGGAGCAGTCGCTCAACGTCGATCTTCGCGGCAGCTACGACGGACAGGCGCACGACGTCACCGGCGCCAATGCCCTGGGCTATCGCATCAGCGCGGCCTGGCAGGGCAAGTTCCTCGACAACACGCTGGGCGTCGGCCTGGGCTTCGCCGAGATGTACCAGCCGCACGTCTCCGAACAATACGTGGGCGAGGCCACCGACGGCACGCTCTACAACAACGTCAACAGCAACCTCACGTCGCCGTCCGGCTACGTCCCCGAAGGCATCCAGCTGCAGCAGAACGGCGGCGAAGAACGCCGTACCGGCTATCTGGCCACGGTGGTGTGGAAGCCCACCGATGAGCTGCAGGTCACCGCGGACAGCTTCTTCTCCAGGTTCAACAACTCCTCGTTCGGCTACGGCCTGCGCTCGCAGAACTTCTACGGCAACAATGCGCAGATCACCAACCCGGTCTTCAACTCGGCCGGCACCCTGGTCGGCGGCACGGTCAGCAGCAATCCCACCACCGGCATCGATCCGCGCACCGGCAATCCATACGCCCAGCAGTTTTCCAACGAGACCACGGCGGACAACTACACCACCGACACCAATGTGTTTTCAGGCGGCCTGAACCTGAAGTGGAATCACGACCAGTGGCACGTCGAAGCCGACGTCTCGCTGTCGCATGCCTCCAGCAACGAGATCAATGTCGACGCCACCGCCGATCCGTACACCGGGCTGGGCACCAGCAATCCGCAGCTGATGCCGCAGTCGGTGACGTATGCGCTAGGCGGCGGCAAGCTGGGCACGGCCTCGTTCGCCAATCCCGGCATCTATACCAATCTCGCCGACATGGGCTTGTCGCGCTACGGGGTGTATCCGTACATCTACCACGACAAGATGAAGGCCTTCCGCGCCAGCGTGAAGTACGACCTGCTCAACAATCCGGTCCTGTCCGGCCTGGAAGCCGGCGTCTACCTCAACAATCACAACTACGAGGCGGATCGTAGCGCCTACGTCTACGGCTCGGAGTGGAACAGCACCCCCTCGCTGGACCAACCGCCACTGACCATTCCGGGCGCGGACGCAGTGGTCACCTGCTGGAAGGGCAGTTTCGGCGGCTACCCCTGCTTCCTCAAGCTCAATGGTCCCGCGATCCTCGCCGCCCACGGGCTGAGCGCCGTGCCGGTGAAGAGCTGGGCCAACAACTGGACCTACATCCAGAGCGGCCAGGTCAACGAGAAGACCCGCGATCTGTTCCTGATGGCGGACCTCGACACGCAGCTGTTCGGGCACCAGCTGACCGGCAACGTCGGCGTGCGCGTCTCGCACAATTCGCAGTACAGCGACGGCCTGCAGCAGGTGGGCAACGGCGCCGGCATTCCGATCACCGACGACACCGGCGTGACCAGCTCCGACTACGCACCGATCTCGGTGGGCAAGACCTATACCGACTACCTGCCTTCGCTGAACCTGATCTATCACCTCACCGACGACGACCAGATGCGCTTCTCGGCGTCGAAGGTGCTGTCGCGCCCGCCGATCGACAAGATGCTGGCCGGCGCCGGCTCCTGGGTTTCCAACGGCCAGTACAACGTGTGGGGCGGCACCAGCCCGCTGCTCAATCCGCTGCGTGCCCGGCAGTTCGACCTCGACTATGAGCACTACTTCGACGATTCGTCGGGCGTGATCACGGCGGGCGTGTTCTACAAGCACATCAAGTCGTTCATCCAGGACATCACCTACAACAACTACGACTTCGCCGCGGCCGGCATTCCCGTGCCGATCGACCCGACCACCGGCAGGCCGTACATCGACGGCGAATACCAGTCCGCCACCAATGCCAAGGGCGGCAATCTGCGCGGCCTCGAACTGTCCGCCTCGAAGACGCACTTCCTGCCCGGCATCTGGTCCGGCCTGGGCGTGCAGGCGAACTATGCGTTGACCTCGAGCACGGTGAGGAACCCGACCAATCTGGGTGGCCCCACTCAGTACATCGGCCTGCCGGGCCTGTCGCGCCGGGTCGCCAGCGCCGCGCTGTTCTATGACTACGGCCCCTTCTCCGCGCGCCTGTCGGCCAATTACCGCTCCTCCTTCGTCTCCGATACGCAGATCGCGGTGACCAACCAGTGGGTCACCTTCATGCCCGAGACGGTGTACGACTTCCAGACCTCGTACGCGATCACCAAGAATCTCAGCGTGCTCTACCAGATGCTCAATCTCTCCAACCAGCCGACACGCACCTACTTCGGCTCGAATCCGTCGGTCACCGGCACCATCCAGTACTTCGGCCGCACTTCCTACCTCGGCATCAATCTGAGGCTGTGATTCAACGGGGCGGCGCCATGCGCGTTGCCTCGTGTTTTCCCCACCGGTTCCGGAACAAAGGCTCCGGAGCCGGATTTTTTCCGGCAAGCTCGGATACCCCGGGACATTTCCGCCATGCCATCCGGAGACGCCATGCCTAGCCTGAAGCCTTTCCTGCGCCGCCTGAGCTGCAGCTGGCTCGCCGTCGCCAGCAGCCTGTACGGCCACGCTGCCATGGCTCAAGCGGTGCAGGCCGAACCGGCCGCACAGGCCGCGACCGCGCACACGACAACCGCCGACTCCGGCGTCTACTACGAGATTTTCGTGCGCGCCTTCGCCGACAGCAACGGCGACGGCATCGGCGACCTCAACGGCATCACCGCACGGCTCGACTACCTGCAGTCGCTGGGCGTCAGCGGGATCTGGCTGATGCCGATCAATCCCTCGCCCAGCTACCACGGCTACGACATCACCGACTACGAGGGCATCAACCCGCAATACGGCAGCATGGCCGATTTCCAGCACCTGCTCAGCGAGGCGCACAAGCGCCACATCCAGATCATCATCGACCTGGTGATCAACCACAGCAGCGCGCTGCATCCGTGGTTCATCGCCGCCAACCGGCCGCAGGACCCGCACCACGACTGGTACAGCTGGGCCACGCGCGGCACCGACCTCGACGCGATCAGCGCCACCGACGGGCCGGCCTGGCATGCCACGCCCACCGGGCAGCACTACCTTGGCGTGTTCACCGGCGCGATGCCCGACTTGAACTACGACACGCCGGCAGTGCGCCAGGAGATGATACGCATCGGCCGCTACTGGCTGGACAAAGGCGTTGACGGCTTTCGGCTCGACGCCGCACAGCACATCTACTGGGACCTCAAGTCGCAGAAGAACGACCCGGCGATCCTGGCCAAGAACCTCGCCTGGTGGAGCGAGTTCCGCCACGGCATCGACGCCTCCCGACCAGGCGCCTACGTGATCGGCGAGGTGACCCGCGACGGCCCCGAAGAGCTGGCGCCCTACTTCCGCCCGCTCAGCGCGGTGTTCGACTTTCCGCTGGCCAAGCAGCTGATCGCCAGCGCCAAGGACGAACGCGCCGGCGCGCTGGGCGAGCTGCTGGCGCGCACCGAGGCCGCCTATCGCAAGACCGCCGGCCGCTCCGGCGTGGATGCGCCGTTCCTGTCCAACCACGACCAGGAACGCGTGATGAGCCAGCTCGACGGCAACCCGCAGCATATGCGCATGGCCGCCGCGATGCTGCTCACCCTGCCCGGCCATCCCTTCGTCTACTACGGCGAGGAACTCGGCATGCGCGGCCGCAAGCCCGACGAGGACCTGCGCGAGCCGATGCGCTGGCATCGCGACGACCACGGCCCGGGCGAATCGCGCTGGAAGGCCTTCAGCGCAGGCGACGGCGCGGAGGTGTCGGTGGATGCGGAAGCCGCCGATCCGCATTCCCTGCTCAGCTTCTACAAGCAGCTGATCGGCTGGCGCCGCGAGATCGGTCCGCTGCGCGACGGCGCCCTGCGCGATCACCCGCTGGGCAATCCGCAGCTGGCGGCCTGGGAACTGCAGGACGCCCACGGCCGCGTGCTGGTGGTGCACAACCTGTCGGGCACGGCGCAAACCGCGAAGCTGCCGCACGGAGCCTTCGATCACCTGCAGCGACAGACCTCACCGGATGTCTCGCTCGAACCTGGCAAGCTGCAGCTGCCCGCCTACAGCAGCGCGATCCTGCGCTAGGCCTTTCAGAAAGAACCCCCGGCCATGACCCGCACGCTTTTCCGCCGCAGCATCCTGGCCATCACGCTCAGCGCGGCACTCCCCGCGCTTCCGGCAGCCGCCGCTGCGCCGCCCGCGTCCAACGTCGAGACGACGCGCCCCGCCCAGGTCACGCCGGACAGCATCGAGATTCCGCTGGACGGTGGCAGCCTGCTGATCCGTGCCGTCGCCGCGAACGCGCTGCAGATCCACTACAAGCCCGCCGGCCAGCTGACCGAACCCAGCCTGGTGATCGCGCCAGACTCGGCAGGCAGCCATCCCGGTCGCGTCACCAGCTCGTACAACGGCCAGGCCACCGTGCTCAGCACCAGCCGCATGACCCTGCGCTGGAATCCGCAGCAGCAGACCCTGGTACTCAGCGACGCACAGGGCCATGCGCTGCTGCAGCAACAGCACAGCCTCGCCGAACTGGCCAAGGGACAGCTGCGCCTGCAGCACGCCGCGGCCGATCCGCTGTACGGCATCGGCGGCTATGACGCCTTCGAAAACGCGCCAGCCAGCCTGCTGCGACACGGCAAGCTGACGGTCAAGGCCGGCGCGCAAGGCCATCCCGGCGCACCGCTGGTGTGGAGCACCGCCGGCTACGGCGTGCTGGTCGACACGCTGGGCGCCCGCGTCGATCTTTCCGACCATCAGCACATCGTGATCGACAAGCTGTCCAAGCCCGACGTCGACTACTACCTGATCGTCGGCCGCCCGGCCGAGCTGTTCGCTGCCGTGTCGACGATCAGCGGCCCCTCGCCGCTGTTCCCGAAGTGGGCGATGGGCTTCACCAACAGCCAGTGGGGCATCGACCAGCAGGAGCTGCTGAACCTGGTCGGCGGCTATCGCACCCGGCATATCCCGATCGACAACTTCACCCTGGACTTCGACTGGAAGGCCTGGGGCGAGGACGACTACGGCGAGTTCCGCTGGAACCCGGCCAAGTTCCCCGACGGCCCCAGCGGCCGGCTGAAGCAGCAGCTCGATGCGCTGGGCATGCACCTCAGCGGCATCATGAAGCCGCGCATCCACGTCGACACGGTCGAGGGGCGCGACGCCGAGGCGCATGGCCTGTGGTTTCCTGGCAAGCAAGCCAGCGACGATTATTTTTCGCACAAGCCGGTGCGCGACATCGACTTCGACCTGCCGGCCGCGCGCAGTTGGTTCTTCAACGACGCGCTGAAGCACTCTTTCGACACTGGCATCGTCGGCTGGTGGAACGACGAGGCCGACGACACCGACGACGACACCCAGTTCATGAACATGCAGCGCGCGCTGTACGAAGGCCAGCGCGCCTATGCGCCGCAGCGCGTGTGGTCGATCAACCGCAATTTCTACCTCGGCTCGCAGCGCTACGCCTACGGCCTGTGGTCGGGCGACATCGCCACCGGCTTCGCCAGCATGGCGGCGCAACGCCAGCGCATGCTCAGCGCGATCGACGTCGGCGCGATGCAATGGGGCATGGACGGCGGCGGCTTCCACGGCCATCCCAGCGACGAGAACTATGCGCGCTGGATCGAATTCGGCGCCTTCACGCCGATCTTCCGCGTGCACGGCGACTTCGGCGAAAAACGCCAGCCCTGGACCTACGGCCCGGTGGCCGAGCAGGCGGCGACCGCGGCGATCCGCCTGCGCTATGCGCTGCTGCCCTACATCTACGCCTACGAGTATCGCCGCCACGTCGATGGCGTGGGCCTGGTGCGTCCGCTGCTGTTCGACTACCCGGACGATCCGCAGGTGCGCGACGACATCGAGGCCTGGATGTTCGGCGACGCCCTGCTGGTCGCGCCGGTGGTCGAGCAGGGCCAGCGGCGCAAGAGCATCTACCTGCCGGCCGGCCAGTGGCTCGACTGGTTCAGCGGCGAGCGCCTCGCCGGCGGCCAACGCATCCAGCACGAGGTGGATGCGGCACGCTGGAGCGACATTCCGCTGTACGTGCGCGAAGGCGCGATCATTCCGATGCAGCCGGTGCAGGACTACGTCGGCCAGCAGCCGGTGACCGAACTCGACGTCGAAACCTTCCCGGCCGCGCAGCGCAGCCGCTTCGACTATTACGACGACGACGGCGGCAGCTACGACTACGAGCACGGCGCCTATTTTCTGCAGGGCATGGCGACCCAGCATCAAGGCGGCAGCGCCAGCTTCGAGCTGACCGCGCCGCGCGGCAGCTATCGCCCGGCGCTGGCCTACTACCTGATCGCCATGCACGCCGGCGCAGCCACGGCGGTGACGGCGGAAGGCAAGCCGCTGAACGCCTATGCCGACCTCGACGCGCTGCGCCGCAGCGGCGAGGGCTGGGCCAATGGCCATGACCGTTTCGGCCCGCTGGTTTACGTACGCGTGGCGGCGGGCAGCGAGCGCCGGCTCGCCGTCACCCTGCAGGACGCCACCGCGCCACCGACCGCTACGCCAACGCACGGAGACTGAATCGATGAAACAGTTCCGCCACCTCGTCCGCCTGCCCAGGCTGTGCAGATACGTGCTCGCCGCCGGCCTCGCCCTCGCGCCGCTGGCGCCGGCCGTGGCCGCGATCGACAGCATGAACCTGGGCGCCAGCTACGACGCGCAGAAAGCCAACATCAGCTTCCGCGTGTATTCCGCCCACGCCACTCGCATCGCGCTGTACCTGTACGGCAGCGGCTATGGCGCGCAGGAATCGGCCGTCTATACGCTGAGCCAGGCCGGCAACGGCGTGTGGTCGGTAAGCGTGCCGGTCTCGGCCCTGCAGTCGGCCGGGATCAGCGGCACGGTGTACTACGGCTATCGCGCCTGGGGCCCGAACTGGCCGTACAGCGCGAGCTGGAGCAAGGGCTCCGCGGCCGGCTTCGTCAGCGACGTCGACGCCAGCGGCAACCGCTTCAACCCGAACAAGCTGCTGCTGGACCCGTATGCGCTGGAGATCAGCCAGGATCCGCTGAATGCGTCCAACCAGAACGGCAACGTGTTCGCCAGCGGCGCCAGCTACCGCAACCTCGACAGCGGCAGCTACGCGCCCAAGGGCATCGTGCTTTCACCCAGCACGCAGAGCACCGGCAGCAAGCCGACCCGCGCGCAGAAGGACGATGTGATCTATGAAGTGAACGTGCGCGGCTTCACCAAGCAGGACCCGAGCATTGCGGCGTCCTACCAGGGCACGTATCGCGGCGCCGGACTGAAGGCCAGCTACCTGGCCAGCCTGGGCGTCACCGCGGTGGAATTCCTGCCGGTGCAGGAAACCCAGAACGACGCCAACGACGTGGTGCCGAACTCGGACGCCAACCAGAACTACTGGGGCTACATGACCGAGGACTACTTCGCGCCGGATCGCCGCTACGCCTCGGACCAGACGCCGGGCGGGCCGACCAAGGAATTCCAGGCGATGGTGCAGGCCTTCCACAACGCCGGCATCAAGGTCTATGTCGATGTGGTCTACAACCACACCGGCGAAGGCGGCACCTGGACCAGCTCCGATCCCACCACGGCGACCATCTGGTCGTGGCGCGGCCTGGACAACGCGACGTACTACGAGCTGACCTCGGGCAATCAGTACTACTACGACAACACCGGCGTCGGCGGCAACTACAACACCTACAACCCGGTCGCGCAGAACCTGATCGTGGATTCGCTGGCCTACTGGTCCAACACCCTGGGCGTGGACGGCTTCCGCTTCGACCTGGCCTCGGTGCTCGGCAACAGCTGCCTCAACGGCGCCGCGCAGTCCGCCGCGCCGAACTGCCCGAACGGCGGCTACAACTTCGACGCCGCCGACGCCAACGTGGCGATCAACCGCATCCTCAAGGAATTCACCGTACGCCCCGCCGGCGGCGGCAGCGGTCTGGACCTGTACGCCGAGCCGTGGGCGATCGGCGGCAATTCCTACCAGCTCGGCGGCTTTCCGCAGGGCTGGTCGGAATGGAACGGGCTGTTCCGCGACAGCCTGCGCCAGGCGCAGAACGAACTGGGCAGCATGACCATCCAGATCACCCAGGATGCCAACGACTTCACCGGCTCGTCCAACCTGTTCCAGGCCAGCGGCCGCGCGCCGTGGAACTCCACCAACTTCATCGACGTGCACGACGGCATGACCCTGAAGGACGTGTATTCCTGCAACGGCGCCAACAACAGCCAGGCCTGGCCGTACGGGCCGTCTGACGGCGGCACCTCCAGCAACTACAGCTGGGACCAGGGCATGTCGGCCGGCACCGGCGGCGCGGTCGACCAGCGCCGCGCCGCGCGCACCGGCATGGCCTTCGAGATGCTCTCGGCCGGCACTCCGCTGATGCAGGGCGGCGACGAATACCTGCGCACGCTCCAGTGCAACAACAACGCCTACAACCTCGACTCCAGCGCGAACTGGCTCAACTACAGCTGGAGCAACGACCAGTCGAACTTCTACAACTTCGCGCAGCGGCTGATCGCCTTCCGCAAGGCGCATCCGGCGCTGCGCCCTGCCAGCTGGTACACCGCCAGCCAGGTCGCCTGGTACCAGCCCAGCGGCGCGGCCGCCGACAGCAGCTATTGGAACAACACCAGCAACTACGCGATCGCCTACACCGTGAACGGCGCGTCCTTCGGCGACGCCAACTCGATGTATGTCGCCTACAACGGCTGGTCGGGCAGCGTCACCTTCACCCTGCCGCCGCCGCCCACCGGCACCCAGTGGTATCGCGTCACCGACACCTGCGACTGGAACGACGGCGCCAACACCTTCGTCACTCCGGGCAACGAGACCCTGATCGGCGGCGGCGGCGCCACCTATGGACAATGCGGCCAGTCGCTGCTGTTGCTGATCTCGAAATAGACGGCCATTCGATCCGGTGCGACATCCCGCATCGGGTCGTCCTACCGAGCTTGCCGTGAGGATCGCGCGCCGGGTTGCCGCATCCTCACGGCGTGGCGACCAGGGCGGACTGATACGGCGCCAGGGCGATCGCCCCGCCGCTGACCATCGCGCGACCGAGCAGGTCCGTCGCGCCGGCAGCGGCGGCTGGCGGCAGCGCGAAGTGCGCCGGCCGGCTGCCCATATTCGCCACCAGCCACAGCTTTTCGTGACCGGCCGCGCGCTCGATCACCAGCAGCGGCGAGGCGCTGGCAAGAATGCGCTGACTGCCCGCATGCAGGGCGGGATGCGCATGACGCAGACGCAGCAGGCGGCGATAGAAGTTCAGCAGCGAAACCGGATCACCATCCTCTTCCTGCACCGACACGCCGTCGTGGCCGCGGTTGTAGCGCTGGGTCCAATAAATTTCTCCGCCGCGATACCAGTTCGCCTCCATCGGCGCCTGGTCGTCGGCACGCCAGCGGAAGGCCTCGCGCACGCCTATGCCCAGCTCGTCGGTCTGGAACTGATGCCACTCGCGGCCGCGCATGCCCAGTTCCTGGCCGTAGTAGATCAGCGGCGTGCCGGCCAGCAGCAGGTTCAGCGCGGCCGCAGTGCGCAGCTTTTCCGGCGTGATGCCTGGATCGGACGCGATGCGGTCGACATCGTGGTTCTCGACAAACAGCAGCTGCCCTTTACCGGGCGGTGTCGCCGCGGCGGTGGCGCGGATCGCCGCGGCAATCTGGTCGCGATCGAAGCTGCGGATCGCCGCGTGCAGCGGAAAGGCGAACACTTGGTCGGCGCCGCCGCGGGTGAGGAAATCGCGGCCGTAGCCCCAGTCGGCCTGCTCGGCGATCAGGCGCACCTGCGGATCGGCTTCGCGCAATCGTGCAAACAAGGGTCGCCAGAAATGCGCGAACAGATGGGTCAGCACGCCCTTGCCGTCGAGGTCGTCCATCATGTGGTCGATGCGGAAGCCATCGACGCCATGGGTGAAATCGTCGCGCCTGTCCAGGTCCAGCCAGCTCAGGAAGAAGTCATGGAAATAGCCCTGCACCACTGGCGACTTCAGGTTCACCGTGTCCAGCGTCAGCGGCGGATTGCCGAAGCTGCGCACCGTGCGCAGGCCGAACGGGCCGCTGGACAGCCGGGTATGCGCAGAGTCGTCCCACAGGATGTCGTCGGAGGTGGGTTCGTCCAGGAGGCCGGGCGGCGTGGTCACCCAGGGATGCGTACTCTCGGTGTACTGCACTTCCTGGTCGAGGTAGATCTTCATGCCACGCGCGTGCAACGCGGCGACCAGGCGGCGGAAGTCCGCCATGCTGCCGAAGTCCGGGTCGACGCCATCGAAGCGGTAGGCGAAATAGTTGTGATAGAAGTGCGAGGGATACAACGGGGTCAGCAGCAGGCTGGTGACGCCCAGCGACTGCATATAGTCCAGGCTGTCGATCAAGCCCAGCAGGTCGCCTTTGCCGTCGCCGTTGCTGTCGCGCATGCTGCGCACGAACACCTGGTAGACCACTTCCTGCGCGGCGGCGGCCGCCGCGCGCCGGTCCGGCACATGGGCTGCGGTCCGAGGGCAGGATTCCTGGCCCGCACTTGCTTCGCTCGCGCAGACCAGGATCGCAGCAAGAACGGCGATGACGATTCGATGCTTCATCGAGCCAGTATCCGCGTCGCGTCCTGCCTTGCAATACGGTCGATCCCTGGGTTTGGGAAGGTCGCCGTTGCGCCGCACAGACCAGACCCGATCCAGGGCACTACGGCGTCATGCGATCTGCGCAGCAACCGTCGACCCAGCCGAGCCGCGAAGCGCAGACCACACGCAGGCTCCGGCTTGGACGGCAAGATGAACACGCGTCGGACCAGGCAGGCCGTCGCACCCGCCCAGGGCAGCCGGCCAGGCCATGCCGGCGGCCTCACCGCGAGGGGGGTGGCTCCGACCGGCATCATTCCCATCGCCGCGCATCGTCGCCGCGCATGCATGGCCCGACCAGGCATGCGTTGCAGCAAGACCGATTTTTTCGCCGCGATGGATAGACGCGGGCGGCCGTCTGTTACACACTGCGGCACTTAGCAGTAAACGTTTTCATCACCGGTTTGCGCCAGCCGGCCCAGGCCGGTGCGGGACCATCACAGGAGCCACGCGATGACCTCACTGCCTCCCCTGCGCAAGCTTGCCGCTTGCTTCCTGCTTGCCGCCAGCTTGGGCGCCGGTGCGACCGCGGCCAGCGCCGACGGCGCGCCCACGGTGCAGATCAAGCTGGATGCGCAGGCCCGCAGCACGCCGTTCCCGCATTTCTGGGAACAGATCTTCGGCTCGGGCCGCGCGGTGCTGTCGCTGCGCGACGCTTATCGGCAGGACCTGAGCGCGGTGCACCAGGCCACCGGCTTCGGCTATGTACGCTTCCACGGCATCTTCAATGACGACGTCGGGCTGTACCAGTTGGATAAGGACGGCAAGCCGGTCTACAACTTCTCCTACGTCGACCAGATCTACGACGGCCTGCTCGAGCGCGGCGTGAAGCCCTTCGTCGAGCTGAGCTTCATGCCGATGGCGATGAGCTCCGACCCTAAGGCACTGCAGGAATTCTGGTATCACCCGAACATCGCGCCGCCGCAGGACTACGCGCAGTGGGACGGCATGATCACCGCATTCGCCAGGCACCTGATCGAGCGCTACGGCATCGACGAGGTGTCGAGCTGGTACTTCGAGGTGTGGAACGAACCGAACATCGGCTTCTGGGCCGGCAAGCCGGCGCAGTCCACCTACTTCACCCTGTACGACCACACCGCACGTGCGCTGAAAGCGGTGAGCCCGCGCCTGCGCGTGGGCGGCCCGGCCAGCGCGCAGGGCGCCTGGGTGCCGGACTTCCTGAAGCACACCAAGCAGGAACAGGTGCCGGTGGACTTCGTCAGCAGCCACATCTACGGCGACGACACCGCCGAGAACGTGTTCCACACCCACGAGAATATTCCGCGCTCGGACATGGTCTGCCGCACCGTGGACAACATCCACAAGCAGGTGCTGGCCTCGCCGTATCCGAAGATGCCCTTCATCCTCAGCGAGTTCAACGCCTCCTACGCCAACCTGCCCAACGTCACCGACAGCGTGTACATGGGCCCGTGGATGGCCAATACGATCCGCCAGTGCGCCGGCAAGGTCGACCTGATGAGCTACTGGTCGTTCTCCGACGTGTTCGAGGAACAGGGCGTGGTGAAAACGCCGTTCTACGGCGGCTTCGGCCTGATCGCCGCCGACCGCATCCCCAAGCCGGCCTACAACGCCTTCGCCATGCTGCATCGACTGGGCGACCAGCGTTTCGCGATCGCCTCCGACTCGGCTCTGGCCACCCGCCGTGACGACGGCACCGTGGTGCTGGCGGTGTGGAACTACGCGCCGCCGGTCGGCGACACCGCGGCCTACACGCCGGGCAAGCCGCAGGGCGCGGTGAAGCACTACCGCATCCAGGTGAAGTCGCTGCCAGCGGACGCCAAGGCCACCGTGTGGCGGCTGGACGAGGATCACGGCAACGTGGTCGCCAGCTTCGACCAGATGGGCCGCCCGGCCTTCCCCAGCCGCGAGCAGATCGCCCAGCTGCGCGCCGCCGCGCAGCCGTCGGCGCCGGAATCCCTGCCGCTGCACGACGGCAAGCTCGAACTGGACATCCCGCCGCAGGGCCTGGTGCTGATCGAGCTGCGCTGACGCCGGTCTCGCCCAGCAGGCGTGGCGACGATACGACGTCGCCGCCATAGCCTGCGTGGGCGCCGACATGGCATAAAGCTTCGATCCGGCAAGCGAAGGGGAAACGCATTGACCACTGCAGCTGACACACGCGCATGCTGAGCCTATGGCTGGGCGTCGCACTGGCGGCAGCCGGCGAAGCGCCGGCCTGGCAGAACGGCCTGGACTGGCACGGCGAACACGTCGGCGTGGAGCGCGACGCGCAGGGCGCCTACACCGTGTCCTGGCCGTTCGGGCAACGGGTGATCACGCCGCAGGCGCTGCACGCCGACACCGCCAGCCCGCTGTTCGACGGGCTGTATGCGATGGCGCAGGACGATCTGCGGCAGGATTCGGTCGAGGCGATCCGCGACGGCGCCTTCGACCACGGCCAGCCGATTCCCTGCCACTGCTTCGAGACCGGGCTGAAGTGGCCTTATGTGTGGACGCGCGACCTGTCCTACGCCATCGACCTCGGGCTGTGGCGCTTCGACCCGGCACGGGCGCGCAACGGCCTGCGCTTCAAGCTGTCCGAGGTGCGCCAGCCGGACGCGCCGCAGGGCCTGTACGTGATGCAGGACACCGGCTCCGGCGGCAGCTGGCCGATCAGCACCGACCGCGTGGTGTGGTTCCTCGGCGCACAGCACCTGCTCGACGATCCGGCCTTCGCCGGCGACAGCTACCGCGCGCTGCGCGACACGCTGGCGCAGGACCGGCTGTACGCCTTCGATGCCACGCTCGGCCTGTATCGCGGCGAGACTTCCTTCCTCGACTGGCGCGAACAGACCTATCCGGCATGGACGGCCAACGACGTGGTGGCGATCGCGCAGTCCTTCGCGCTGTCCACCAACGTGCTGCACTACCAGGCGCTGCAGCTGGCCGCGACACTGGCCGAAAAGCAGCGCGACGCGCAGGCTGCATCGACTTACCGCAGCCAGGCCGAGGCGCTGAAGCGCGCGATCAACGCGCGCTTCTGGAACGCCCAGCGCGGCCTGTACATGAGCTACCTCGGCGGCGACGGCGCGCCCTACGACAGCTACGACCTGCTCGGCCTCGCGCTGGCGATCACCAGCGGCGTGGCCGACGGCGCGCGCGCGCGGCAGGCGCTGGCCAACTACCCGACCTGGCCGGCCGGCAGCCCGGTGATCTGGCCCGAGCGCGCCGACCAGCCGATCTACCACAACCGCGCGATGTGGCCCTTCGTCAGCGCCTACGCGCTACGCGCCGCGCGCACGGTGAACGACCCGGCGCGGATCGCCCACGAAATCCGCTCGGTCATGCGCGGCGCGGCGCTGTACGGCTCCAACCTGGAGAACTACGAACTGCTCAGCCAGGGCCAGCACGTCGACGACGGCGCGCTCAGCGGGCCGGTAGTGAATTCGCCGCGCCAGCTGTGGTCGGTGGCGGCCTATCTCGCGGTGGCGAGCGAGGGCGTGTTCGGGCTGGAGCCGGACGAGCGAGTCGAACCCAAGCTGCCGGCCGAGCTGGTGCCAATGCTGTTCGGCGCGCGCGACACGATCAGCCTTGACTTGCCCAATCGGCACATCGTGCTGCAGCGACCGGCGCAACTCGACGGCAACCTGCTGGTCGCTGCGCGGCACGACGAGCAGGGCGACACCACCACGGTGACGCTGAAGGCGATCCGCGTGGCGGACACGCCGCTGCGACTGGATGCGCCGCTGTATGCACCCACCGCGCCGCCGACCCCGACGGTGCAGGCCGACGGCGACGGCTGGCGCGTGCAGGGCGACGGCAAGCTGCGGCTCTACCTCGACGGCCGGCGCATCGCCGACATCGACGGCAGCGGCCGGCTGCCGCCGCAGCACGGCGTGGCCTGCCTCAGCGCCACGCGGGTGGACGAGCACGGTCTGGAGTCGCTGCACAGCCCGACCACCTGCGTCGGCGCCGAGCAGCGCATCGGCGGCGACTGGCCGCGAACCTGGACCGCGCCGACCAGCGGCGACTACCGCGCCAGCTTCGACTACGCCAACCCGCACGGCCCGATCAACACCGGCGTCACCGCCGCGGTGAAGCAACTGCTGGTGCAGTGCGCCGGCAGCGCGCCGCAGCGGCTGCCGCTGGTGTTTCCGCACAGCCTCGGCGTGCAGCGCTCGAGCTGGGCGCGCTTCAGCGCGAAGGCCGGCGCGGCTTGCCGCTTCAGCCTCGAGGACGGCTTCAACATGAGCTATCTCGCGCACTTCGCGCACTACACCGGCGGCACCGGCGGCAGCGACGGCCCGCTGAACCAGGCCGAGCTGCACGAGCTGCTGATCGCACCGCTGGCGGATAGCCATGACGCGCCCTGAGGCTTCGTCGCCCAGGCAGGCCAAGCCGGCGCTGTCGTTCTGGCAGATCTGGAACATGTGCTTCGGCTTTCTCGGCATCCAGTTCGGCTTCGCCCTGCAGAACGCCAATGCCAGCCGGATCTTCCAGACCCTGGGCGCCGACGTCGACCAGATTCCCGCACTGTGGATCGCCGCGCCGCTCACCGGCCTGATCGTGCAGCCGCTGATCGGCTACTGCTCGGACCGCACCTGGACGCGACTGGGCCGACGCCGGCCGTATTTCCTGGCCGGCGCCGTGCTCACCACGCTGGCCCTGCTGTACATGCCGAACGCGCCGCTGTTGTGGATCGCCGCCGGCCTGCTGTGGATCATGGACGCCTCGATCAATGTGTCGATGGAACCGTTCCGCGCCTTCGTCGGCGACCAGCTGCCGACCCGGCAGCGTCCGCTGGGCTATGCGGTGCAGAGCTTCTTCATCGGCACCGGCGCGGTGGTCGCCTCATTGCTGCCGTGGCTGTTCGAGAAGCTCGGCGTCAGCAACGTGACGGCCGCCGGGCAGACGCCCGACACGGTGAAATATGCCTTCTACGTGGGCGCCGCCGCCCTGTTCGGCTCGGTGCTGTGGACGGTGGGCTGCAGCCGCGAATACCCACCGGAGCAGCTGGCCGCCTTTGCCGAAGACGAGGCGCCTGCGCATACGGCTACGTCGTCGGAATCCCTGACTGCAGGCACGCCCGAGGTGACGCGCGCCTGGCGGCTCGGCGTGCTCCTGCTGGCGGCCGGCGCCCTGGTGCTGCTGGCGATCCGACGCTACGCGCTGAAGCAGGAGCTGTATCTGCTCGCCGGCGGCCTGATCGCCTTCGGCCTGCTGTTCGCCTGGCTCAGCCGCACGCGCAGCCACGGCATGCTGCGCGAGATGGCGGGCGATCTGTACACCATGCCGGAGACGATGCGCCGACTGGCCTGGGTGCAGTTCTTTTCCTGGTTCGCGCTGTTCGCGATGTGGATCTTCACCACGCCGGCGGTGGCCCAGGTCTACTACGGCGCCACCGATACCCATTCGGCCGCCTACAACGAAGGCGCCAACTGGGTCGACGTGCTGTTCGGCGCCTACAACGGCTTCGCCGCGCTGGCCGCGATGGTGATCCCGTGGATGGTGCGCCGCTGCGGCCTGCGCCTCAGCCACCTGTTGAACCTGTGGCTGGGCGGCGCCGGCCTGCTCTCCCTACTGTTCCTGCGCGATCCGCACTGGCTGCTGCTGTCGATGCTCGGCGTCGGCTTCGCCTGGGCCTCGATCCTGTCGCTGCCCTACGCCCTGCTCTCGGACAAGCTGCCGGCGGCGAAGATGGGCGTGTACATGGGCATCTTCAATTTCTTCATCGTGATCCCCCAGCTGCTCGCCGCCAGCGTGCTCGGCGTGCTGCTGAAATGGTGCTTCCACGGGCAGCCGATCTATGCGCTGGCGCTGGGCGGGTGCAGCCTGCTGGTGGCGGGGGTTTGCACGTTGCGCGTGCGCCAGCCGGGTTGAGCACAGTGGGCGGCTCGAGGCTTCGGGCGACCAGGCCTCGTCTGTCGTGGTGTCCGTGCTGACCGCTCACTCCGCGCCCTTTGAAAGGGTGTTTGAGCGACGGGTCCCACACGGCCCTCGGCATCGACTGCCGACCTGACCGGTACGAAGACGCCTATGCCGTGGCAGGCCCGCGCAGGCCATTCTGGCTGACCTGTTGCTGCGCGACCTGCTGCTGGTCGAGCGCATGCGCCTCGTTGACGGTCTGCTGCATCGGCGGCGCCGGCTGCGACAGATTCACCGACTGACCGACACCCGCCTGGACTCCCTGCATGAAAAGATGATCGCCACGAATCGCCACCGCGCCCAATTGCTCGGGCGAGTTGATCCCCGCCCGGCGAGCCTCGAGCGCAGCATGCACGACCATGTCGTCCCCGAATTGAGGCGGCAGATTCTCGCGCAATTTGGCGCAGATGGCCTGATCCCTGGGGGACAGCTCATTGAGCAGCCGCACTTGCTCGGGAGAGCGTTCAGCGGCGGGGGCATTCGCATAATGAGGCGAACGCGCCTTGGCCCATTCGATGGAGTGTTCCTCGACACTGCGGCTCATCGCAAAATCGGTGCCGAGCGCGACTGACTTGTTCGGTTCGCCGGAAGGGCGCGCAAGAGCGACAGCCTGGTTCCCGCGAAGCTCCACGCGATCGATCACCGCATTGGCATACTCGACAGCCACGACCAGGCCTGCCGCCAGCCGCTCGGAATGGGGGCCCGGCGGAATGCCGCGCGCTGCTTCCATGCTGCGCACTTCCGCCAAGGTCGAGCGATACGTCTCGTGACCGGGGTGCGCCGGGTCGCGCATGTCTTTGGGCATCACGAAGGGTTTGACATCGGCTACCGCCGGCGACTGCGGTGTCGCCTGGACCTCGGCATGCTTGCCGGGTTTCGACGTCGCCCATGGCTCGGGCCCGGGCTTGTCGACCGTGAGCCCGGGATGGTCCGGGGTCCGGTGGATGTTGATCTGCACCCGCCTGGTGTCGATCTTTTCCCCGTCTTCTCCGATCTGCTTCAGCAGCGCGTCGGCGACCTTTCCCACGCCGGGCTGGGTGGTGTTTTTATCCGCCCATTGGTCTGCTGCGGAAACTGCGCGCTCAAGACGTGTTGTCGCGAAGACGTCTGGACTGCCTTTCTGCTCGGCGATCTGCCTCAGGCTTGAGGTTTTCATCTCGTGGATCTCGAGTTGTCCGTCGGGATTCCTGGCAATGAAATCGACGCCATGCCCGGATTTGTTCTTGACCGAAACAATATCGGTATAGCCTTTCTGGGCCATGTCGTAGGTATGGATGGCCTCGCCGATATCATCGAGCTGCCCGTGGCTCAGCTTCTTGAGATCGACGCTCTTCATGCTCGCGTCGATCGCCTCCTGAAACGTCACGCCATGCTTGGCGGTGCCGTCCGCCGACTTGAAGACGTTGACATCGCCCTTGGCGATTTCTTTCAAGTCGTCCGGCGTGAACACTCCGGCCCGCAACATGCCATTGACGGTCTCGGTCTTCTTCGCCGCCTCGATGAATTCCGCGAGCTTGCCCTCCTCGCGGGCGCTCACCAGCGCGGAGCGAGTCACTTCCTGGGCGGCCTTGGCGGCCGCGCCGCCCTCCCGCTCCAGAGACGCTACCTTCTGCAGCAGGCCTGCCGCTTCGCTCACGCTGCGGATCGGCGAGTGATCCAGCAGCTCCAGCGCCTCGCCTAGCTTGCCGACCTTGCTGGCAGGAATGAGGGAGGTGATCACTTCCAACGCCGCCACACCTTGGGCACGGCCGACGTACTCTTGCCCGCGACCTTCTGCCTTGGCCTGCCCATAGCCGGCATGCCAAGTATCGTAAGCGCCCTTGGCCGCACGATAGGCATCCGTGGCGGCCTTGGCGGGATCCTTCTCGATTTCCTCGACGTAGTTCTTGACGACCTGCAGCACGCTTTCGCGGAAGGCATGATCCGTACTGAAGCGATAACCGAGCTTGGCCGCGTCGACGACGCCCGTCACCGTGCCCACCGCATCCGAAACGATACCCTCCACCTGGCCGTACTCTCTCTGCACCCTGCCGATGGCCACCGAGGCGACTTCCGCCTCCAGCCGCTTTGACCAGCTGGCGTTCGGATCATCGAGCGTCGCCTGTGCCTTGTTCTGGCCGGCGGCGAGCGTGCCGGTGATACGTTGATCGACGGCCTCGATCTTGCCCTCGGCCCATCTCCAGGCTTCCGCCAGACCGTGCGTGATTTCGCTCCATCGGTAATGGCTACCCATGGCCTTGCCGAAATGGCTTTGTTCGTCGGAAGTATTGAGGTTGTCGCTGATCGTGCGGATCAGTTGATCGCGTTCGCCCGTGTGATAGAGCGGCGAGTGGTGGACAGCTCGCATGAGTGCGTCGCTGTCCATGGTGCCGGCATGCCGGTTATGCAGGATGAGGCGCTCGGCCTCGTATTTCACGGGATCGAACTGACCGTTGTCATCAGTGGCCGCAAGTAAAGCCGCAACGTCCCTTGTATCGGTGCGCTTCATGTCCTTCCCCCATGCGCGACTACGCGGGAGAAAGCCTAAGTCGTGCTTATTTGATGGTCAACGCATACCGCACATAGCCCCTTTACCCGCCATCCGGATTGAAATCCGGTCTGCCGATTCAATGAATTACTTCATTCGACGCAAACAGGACTCCGGCTAGTCGCGCTTGCCGCCGGTTCGGCGAGCGAGTTCGGCCCTTCATTGGCAGCGAACTCGAGTTCCTCACGCCACCTGGCGAGGTTTTCACAGTCGCCCATTCGGGCTGCCGCGGTTCCATACCGGGAGTGGCAAGACCCGCGTGGCTGGCCACCATACGAGCCTGACGAAAACGCAGCCATGATCGAATGCGGACCTGCCTTCGGCGGCATCGACAGCACCGCCTCAGACCATGGCATGCCGAGGTTTCAGCAGGTCCCGCACCTTTGATGCACTCCAAAGCGGTACCCGACGACATGGGCTTCGCCAACGCTGGTCGTCCGGCTGTCCGGACGGAAAAGCGCGCGCATCAGATCTCACGAAGCCACGGGAAAGCCCGATGCCGCACGTGGAACGCGGGCTTCGGGCGCACCCTGCTCATGTCGATGGCATGCACGTCTGGAGAGTATTCCAGCGCTCTTCGTCGTTAGCTGTTCGCGATCTATCCTGTGTCGGACTCGGCATGCTCGCTTGAACCACCGGCACGGCGGCGGGTCGATCTCGATAGTGACGCGCTGGTGGCGCACCTCGATCTTGTGACCCGCGCCTCCCTCCAGCATCGAAAAGCGCAGGCCCCGATCACACCGTGACGCTATGTCGCAGCCGTGCGCAGCATATGGCCACAAAACCTGTGCGATGATCCTGAAGCCTTCCAGAGGCTTACCAGGTTCGGGGATGACGGCGTTCCGCAGGACAACACGGCGCAGAGGAATCGCCTGGCTGGCGAGCGTCGCGCTGTGGCTGAGCATCGTCGCGCCGGTGATCTCGCAGGCCCTGCCTGCCGCATCCGGTTTCGACCTGGGCGCCTGGTGCACCAGCCACGGCCTGGATGAGCATCATCACGCGGCGCCGGGCGAACCGATGGCGCCGCTCGATCATTGCGGCTACTGCGGCCTGCTCGGCCACAGCCCGCTGCTGCCCGGCGTGGCCAGCCTCGAACTGCCCGCCGCCGACCTGCACGATCTGGCACCTGCGGCACCCGCCGCCCAGGCTGCGCCGCGCCCGCGCGTGCTCAGCGCGCCTGCGCGCGGACCACCCGCCACCTGCTGACGCTCGATTCGAAACCGTGACGCGGCGCGTCGATTGACGCAGCCGCAACGCGCGTGCCGCTTCGCTACGGTCGATGCGCCTCTTCGGCGCACACGAGCCTGTGCGATGTCGTCGTCATCCTGCGCGGCCCAGCGCCGCCGCCCCATCACAGGATTCGCCATGTTTTCCGCAAGCACCGCCCGCGCGGCCGCCCTTCCGCTGGCCGCTCTTCCACTGGCCACGCTGCTCGCCACCGGCGCGGCCGCGCAGAGCGCGCCGCCCGGCAACGACACCGAGGCCACCCGCCAGGCCACCAATCTCGGCAGCATCAAGGTCACCGCGCCGGTCGCGCACACGCAGAGCCCGAAGTTCCCGGCCAGCCAGGTCAGCATCCCGGCCGAACAGGTCGAGGCCACCATCAATGCGATCGACGTGGAGGACGCCGCCAAGTACCTGCCCAGCGTATTCATCCGCAAACGCAATTACGGCGACACCCAGCCGGTGCTGGCCACACGCACCTGGGGGCTGAATTCGAGCGCGCGCACCCTGGTCTACATCGACGACATTCCGATCTCTGCGCTGATCGCCAACAACAACACCATCGGCGCGCCGCGCTGGGGCATGGTGTCGCCGGAGCAGATCGATCACGTCGACATGCTCTATGGCCCCTTCTCGGCGGCCTACGCCGGCAACTCGATGGGCGGCGTGATGCAGACCAGCACGCGCACGCCGGAGAAGACCGAGCTCAGCATCCGCCAGACCGAGGCGGTGCAGGACTACGACCAGTACGGCACCCACGATCACTTCAGCACCAGCCAGACCAGCCTCACCGTCGGCGGGCGCGACGGCCGGCTGGGCTGGTTCCTCGGCGCCAATCTGCAGAACAGCTTCAGCCAGCCGCTGTCCTACCTCACCGCGGCGGCGCCGCCGGCCGGCACCAGCGGCAGCATCCCGGCCAGCAACAAGCTGGGCCAGACCGCCGACGTGGTGGGCGCGGGCGGCCTGCTGCACACGCGCATGCTCAACCTCAACGGCATGTTCACCTACGACCTGACGCCCAGCCTGCGCGCGACCTACCTGGTCGGCTTCTGGAGCAACGACGGCCAGTCGCGCGCGCAGAGCTACCTCACCGGCGCGAACGGGCAGCCGACCTACGGCAAGGTGGCCGGCTTCGCCAGCAACATCTATCAGCTGGAAGCACATCACCTGATGCAGGCGCTGTCGCTGAAGACCGACACCCGCGGTGATTTCGACGGCGCCCTGGTACTCACCCACTACGACTTCATCAAGGACCAGCAGCTCAATCCCGCCGCGGTGACCGCCGGCACCGGGCTCAGCAGCAATGGCCGGCTGGCCAGCTACGCCGGCACCAACTGGTCGACCCTGGACCTGAAGGGCATCTGGCGGCCGGACGGCTACGACGGCAACCAGGAAGTCTCCGCCGGCGCGCACGCCGACCAGTACGTGCTGAAGAATCCCACCAACAATACCCAGGTGTGGCAGGACGCGGACAGCCTGGGCAGCCTGTATGCCGCGGGCCGCGGCAAGACCCAGACCCAGGCGCTGTGGCTGCAGGACGCGTGGCGCTTCGCCCCGGCCTGGCTGGCCACGCTGGGCGGGCGCTACGAATGGTGGCAGGCCAGCGACGGCTATAACTACACCTCGCTCAGCAGCGGCGGGGGCATCGGCGTGGCGCAACCCAAGGAACGCGCGGACGGCTTTTCGCCCAAGCTGAGCGTGCAGTGGGATTTCGCGCCGAACTGGCAGCTCACCGGCTCGCTGGCCAAGGCAGTTCGCTTCCCCACCGTGGGCGAGCTGTACCAGCTGGTCGCCACCGGCCCGACCTACAGCACGCCGAATCCCGATCTGAAACCCGAGACCGCGCACAGCGGCGAACTGGCCCTGGAGCATCAGCTCGAGCGCAGCTCGGTGCGCCTGTCGCTGTTCCAGGAAAACACCTGGAACGCGCTGATCGCGCAGACCGCCTTTTTATCCAGCTACCCGGTACCGGTGAGCTACACCATGAACGTGGGCAAGTTGCGCAACCGTGGCCTGGAGCTGGCGGCGCAGCAGCGCGACGTGCTGATCGACGGCCTCGACCTGGCCGGCAGCGTCACCTATGTCGACTCGACCATCCTCTCCAACGACGGCTTCGTCAGCACCGCCAACACCACCTCCGACGGCAAGCGCGCACCCTATGTGCCGCGCTGGCGCGCCACCGCGGTGATCACCTACCGGCCCGACAGCGCCTGGGCGTTCACCCTGGCCGGGCGCTACAGCAGCCGGCAGTACTCGACGCTGGACAACACCGACAATACCGGCCACGTGTTCGGCGCCTTCGACGGCTACACCGTGTTCGACGCACGCGCGCACTACCAGATCAACGAACAATGGTCGGCCTCGTTCGGCGTGGACAACTTCACCAACGAAAAATACTTCCTGTACCACCCGTTTCCGCAGCGCACCTACGTGGCGGACCTGAAGTTCACCCTATGAGCGGGATCGCCGCATGAACGAGCCGCATCCCCGCGAGCGCCGTCGCCGCAACGCCTATCTCCTGTTGTGGCGCTGGCATTTCTACGCCGGCCTGTGCTGCGTGCCGTTCGTGCTGTGGCTGGCCACCACCGGCATGATCTACCTGTTCCGCCCGCAGTTGGAGCCGCTGCTGGAGCAGCGCTACGCCCACGTGGGCGACGGCACGCGGCAGCCTCCGTCGGCGCAGGTGGCGGCCGCGCTGCGCGCCGTGCCCGGCGGCGTGCTCAATGCCTATGAGCTGCCCGCCGCGCCAGATGCGGCCACCCGCGTGCTGGTCGGCAAGGGCGCGGAGGTCATCCGCGTGTTCGTCAATCCGTCGAACCTGCAGGTGCTGCACGTGGTGCGCGAGAACGACCGCTTCATGCGGGTGATCTTCCATCTGCACGGCGAGCTGCTGCTGGGCGACCGCGGCTCGATGGTGGTGGAACTGGCGGCCTCGTGGACCATTCTGATGCTGCTCACCGGGCTGTACCTGTGGTGGCCGCGGCACGGCCGGCTGGGCGGCGCGCTGTATCCCCGCCTCGGCCGCGGCGGACGCGTGTTCTGGCGCGACCTGCATGCAGTCACCGGGGTGTGGATTTCGCTGCTGGCCTTGTTCCTGTTGGTGTCGGGCCTGCCTTGGAGCAAATCCTGGGGCGGCATGCTGCGCAGCGCGCGACAGCTGTATGCCGCCGCGCCGGTGCAGCAGGACTGGAGCACCGGCAGCGGCTCGGAGCGCGCGCGCGCCGCGGCCGAGAATGCAGCCGTCCAAACCGCAGGTGCCGGCACGGGATCCACCGACGAGCACGCCATGCATGGTGGCATGTCGATGCCCATGCCCATGCCCATGCCCATGCCGACACGCGATGCAATGCCCGTCGACGCGACGCCGCTGGACCGGCTGGTGCCGCTGGTCGCCGCGCAGAGGCTGGCGCCGCCGGTGCTGATCTCGCCGCCGTCGCGCTTCAAGCCCTCGTGGAGCGCGCGCTCGGATGCGCAGGATCGCAGCAAAGGCGTGGATCTGCTGCTCGACGGCGCGCAGGGCCGCATCCTCAGCCGCACCGATTTCGCTCAGCGCCCCCTGCTCGACCGCCTGATCGGCTACGGCATCGCCATCCACGAAGGCCAGCTGTTTCCGCCGCTCAACCAGATCCTCGGCGTAGGCACCGCGTTAGGCCTGATTACCCTGTGCGTCAGCTCGCTGGTGCTGTGGTGGCGCCGTCGTCCAGCCGGCGTGCTCGGTGCGCCGCCTGCCGACGCCGCCGCGCGCTATCCGGTGCCGATGCTGGCGCTGCTGATGCTGCTCGGCGTGCTGCTGCCCCTGCTGGGCGCCTCGATGCTGCTGGTACTGGTGCTGGAACGCACTTGTCTGCGGCGCTTGCCCCACGCGCGTCGGTTTCTGGGGCTGGCTTCGCCTGAAGCGGACCGTCGCGTGTCTTGAGCGCCAAGATGTCTTGAGCGCCGCGATGTCCGAGCCGGAATTACCTCGATCGCTGCGTGAGCTTTGAAGCAAGCCGAGAGAAAACCATCGGCGTGTCCACGCCCGACTCACTACAGCCCGACTCACTACAGGCAGCCTGAGCGCTGCCGTGGCAGAGAGGAGATCGGCGCATCCGCCAAGGCCAGTTCGATCCAGGCATCAAGATCGTCGGCGTACTTATCGACCGCCACGGCTGTTTTCAGTACAGCTGCCTCCACTGCATTCCCCACCACGTCGATCACGCCATCATCTGCGGTCGACGACGATCCAATCTTGCATTCGAAGCGCAGTTGGCCTTGCACGCCGCAAAGCCAGAAAAGAAAGGCGCCCCTTGCGGGGCGCCAGTGGGCTTAGCAGGGCAACTGATCCGCCCGGAGTGCGCCAGCTTAGCGTCGGCTCCGTCCAGACAACCAGCGCAGCACTAGATTGCGCTCGATCATGCGCGGGGCATATCAGCCGCAAACGCTGCGTCGAGTAGGAATCGCCCTACATGCCGCGATAGCAAGCTCACCGGATGATTGCGGGGACGACAGCAACGGCACGCCTAGGTTTGGCAGGTAAGGATACGGCACGTGCGCTTCTTCGGCGGCTCAGGCCATGCTCGCTACCGTCGCCGGCAACCAGCTGCGACACAGCTCATGCAGACCACCCCGTACAACGACTCAACGCAACTGGCCGTACAAACTGGAGCGCCGCACCACCAGGCTGGCCGGCAGCATGGCGCTCTGCACCGGTTCACCGCGGATCAGCCGCAGCAGGCTGTCGACCAGCAGCTCGCCGGCTTGGCGGGTGTCCTGCAGCACGGTGGTCAGCGGCGGATTGACGAAGCGCGCGGTGGGAATGTCGTCGAAGCCGGCCAGCGCGACGTCGCGCGGCACCTGCAGGCCATGCTCGTTGAGCACGCCCAGTGCGCCGATCGCGATCAGGTCGCTGGCGGCGAACACCGCGTCGAACGGCGCCTCGCGCGCCAGCAGCGTCTCCATCGCCTCGCGACCGGAGCGCTCGCTGCTCTCGGCATTCGCCTGCAGGCGTGGATCGAGCTCCAGGCCGGCGGCCTCGACCGCGGCGGCATAGCCACGATAGCGCTCGAAGAATTCCGGGTAGTGGCTGGAGGCGTCGCCGAGAAAGGCGATGCGGCGGCAGCCCTGCTCGATGAAGTGCTCGGCCACCGCGCGGCCACCGTGGAAGTTGTCCGAGCCGACCGAGATGTCCGGCTGGTCCGGCAGCACCGCGCCCCAGCGCAGGAAGCGCGTGCCCTGCGCGACCAGTTGCTCCAACCGCCCGCAATAGTCCAGGTAGTCGCCGTAGCCCAGCAGGATGATGCCGTCGGCCTTCTTGCTGTCGGCAAAATCGGCATGCCAGTTGTGCGAGAACTGCTGGAACGAGATCAGCAAGTCGTAGCCCTGCCGCGCGCAGGCGCGAGTGATCGAACCGAGCATGGACAGGAAGAACGGGTTGATGTGCGACTCGTCGACCGTGGGGTCTTCGAAGAACAGCAGGGCCAGCGTGCCGGTGTGCTTGGCGCGCAGGCTGGAGGCATGCTTGTCGACCTTGTAATTCAGCGCCTCCACGGCTTCCTGCACGCGGCGCCGCGTCTCCTCGTTGACCAGCGGGCTGCCGCGCAGCGCGCGCGACACCGTGGACTGGGAGACCCCGGCCAGGTGGGCGATGTCGAACGAGGTGGTCTTGCCTTTGCCGCGCACGTCGGAATCCTGTCAGCCGCTCCCGGAAATCGGGCGACCCGCACCGTCGCGGGTCGCCGGGAAAATCCTAGCCGGATTCGCTGCCTTCCGTCGCCCCCGCGAGGAACGATCGCTCCGGGCAGCTTGATATTCGCTCCGGGCTCAGAGCCTGCTCACGATGTCCAGACGCCTCGCATGGTCGTTGCGTGGCCGCCAGGCAGTCGTGCGTGGCGCTAGGCTGACGAACCTGCCGCATGGGGGCCATGCGATGGCAACCCGCCAAGCCGGGGCTGCTTGCCCGCGTCTCCGCGTCATCAGTCAATGGCGGAGCGCCATGCCTTCATGCTTCCTCCGCCCTTACGCAAGCCGTTCCCGACGCAAGCTGCCCGGAGAGCATGAACAGGCTCAGCCGCCCTGCATGTCTTCCAGCTCGATGCCCTTGGTTTCGCGCACCGCATAGCGCACGAAGGCCAGCGACAGCAGTGCGAACAGCGCGTACAGGCCGTAGGCGAACGGCAGGCCCAGCCGGGCCAGCGCGGGGAAGCTGCTGGTGATGGCGAAATTGGCCAGCCACTGCGCCGCCGCGGCCACCGCCAGCGCCATCGCGCGGATGCGGTTGGGGAACATCTCGCCCAGCAGCACCCATACCACCGGCCCCCAGCTGATGCCGAAGCACACCACGTAGGCGTTCGCCGCGACCAGGGCGATCACGCCCCACGGCGCCGGCAGGCTGAGCGAGACGCCGCTGCCGCTGGCCTGCGAGAAGCACAGCGCCATCAGCCCGAGAGTGACCGTCATGCCGGCCGAGCCGGCCAGCAGCAGCGGCTTGCGCCCGACCTTGTCGACCAGCGCGATGGCGGCCAGGGTCACCAGCACGTTGACGATCGAGGTGGCCACGGTGATCGCGAACGCGTCGGTCTCGCTGAAGCCGACCGAATGCCACAGCGTGGACGAGTAATAGAAGATCACGTTGATGCCGACGAACTGCTGGAACACCGACAGCAGGATGCCCACCCACACCACCGGCAGCAGGCCGGCGGCGCTGCCGCGCAGGTCGCGCAGACGCGGGCTGTGCTCGGCGCGCAGGCTCTGTTCGATGTCGGCCAGCTTGCGCTCCAGCGCCGCCTCGCCGCTCAGGCCGAGCACCTTGTGCAGCACCGCCTTGGCTTCGGGCAGGCGCCCCTTGGCCGCCAGATAGCGCGGCGACTCCGGCACCATCAGCACCAGCAGGCCGTAGATCGCCGCCGGCACCACTGCCACCAGGAACATCCAGCGCCAGGCCGCCAGATGCAGCCACAGCAGCTGCGAGGCGCCGCCGGCCGAGCGCGCCAGCCAGGCGTCGCTGAGCAGGGCGACGAAGATGCCGAGCACGATGGCCAGCTGCTGCATCGAGCCGAGCCGTCCGCGGATGCGCGCCGGCGCCACCTCGGCGATGTAGGTGGGCGCCACCACCGAGGCCACGCCCACGCCGATGCCGCCGATCACCCGCCACAGCACCAGCTGCCACACCGCCACCGTGAGTCCGGCGCCGATCGCGCTGCCGGCCAGCAGCACCGCCGCCACCTGCATGGTGTGCAGGCGGCCGAAGCGGTCCGCCAGCGTGCCGGCGTACCAGGCGCCCAGGGCCGAACCGAGCAGGGCGCAGGACACCGCGAAGCCGGTGGCGCCGGCTGCCAGCTGGAAATTCGCACTGATCGAATCCACCGCGCCGTTCACCACCGCGGTGTCGAAGCCGAACAGGAAGCCGCCCAGCGCCGCCACCGCGACGATCAGGACAACGTGGAAAAGGCCGCGCGACGCCGCATCATCGGCTGTGGCGGTTGAGTTCATGGCGTGCTCCCCGGCAAGTCAGGCTGCGGCATAGTGGCCGATTCTGTGTCGCAGAGGCGTCGCCGTGCGGCTGAATACGTATGCAGGCGGCGCTCAGTCGGCAGCCTTGAGCTCGCGCTGCAGCCGCCAGATCCATGCGCGCGCCGCCATGAATGCCGCGACGCAGATGCCCATCGCCACCGGCTGGTGCAGGCTGTAGCAGGCCACGGCGACGAAGGCGATCACCGCGAGCAGGTTCTGCCACAGCCACACCTGGGCCAGCCGCTCGTCCATGTCCGGCGCCAGCTTGGCCATGAAGGCCACGTACCACCAGAACACCGCCGAACAGGCGAAGGTGAGCGCCACCGCGGTCGAATAGAGCAGGGTCGCATAGCCCTGGAACTGCTCGGACAAGGTGCAGCGAACCACGATCGGGATCAGCGCGATCAGGCTCAGCAGCACCAGGTTGATCAGCGTGGCCGGGCCGTCCAGATGGCGCACCTGGGCAATCATCCGACGATGCAGCACCCACTGCTGGCCGATCAGGAAGAAGCAGAAGAAATAGATGCCGAGCGGCCTGGCCCAGGCCTCCCACAGCGATTGTCCTGCCGCCGACTCCGGGCGAACCTCCAGCGCCGACAGGGTGATCGCGATGGCGAACACGCCGTCGGAAAGCATCACCAGCCGATCGAAATGGCGCTGGTGCACATGATGGGCTTCGACCGGCTTGTGCGCGGCTTGGTTCATCGAGTCCTCTCCCCGGTGGGCGCGGCGCGCGTCGCGTCGCGCGGGCGGGCCTGAACGACAAGGCGCCGGCCGCCGCCCGGCGAGCATAGCCGCATAGGCAGGGCGGCGTCAGATCGCGTAATCTACGCACTTGTCGCCGGGTTTGCTCCGGCGCTCGCAAGGCACAGCGGCCCGGCCGCCCATCCCGCGAGTTCGCCCCCGGCCCTGCTGGGCGACCCGGCTTGTGAATTCGCGGGGAACCGCCCCGCCCCATCCTTCGAGAACAACGCACCATGGTGGCACTGGCGACCGAGCACGTGATCGACGTGCATCACTGGAACGACAGCCTCTTCAGCTTCCGCACCACGCGCGATCCGGGCTTCCGCTTCGACAGCGGGCAGTTCGTGATGATCGGCCTGGAGGTGGACGGCCGTCCGCTGATGCGCGCCTATTCGATCGCCAGCGCGAGCTGGGAGGAACACCTGGAGTTCTTCTCGATCAAGGTGCCGAACGGCCCGCTCACCTCGCGCCTGCAGCACCTCAAGCCGGGCGACGCGCTCACCGTCAGCCGCAAACCCACCGGCACCCTGGTGCTCAGCGACCTCAAGCCGGGCAAGCGGCTGTACCTGCTCGGTACCGGCACCGGGCTGGCGCCGTTCATGAGCATCATCCGCGATCCCGACACCTACGAGCGCTACGAGAAGATCGTGCTGGCCCACGGCGTGCGCCACATCAACGACCTCGCCTATGCGGACTACCTGGAACGCGAGCTGCCGCAGCACGAATACCTGGGCGAGCTGGTGCGCGAGAAGCTGATCTACTACCCCACGGTGACGCGCGAGCCGTTCAAGCACCGCGGCCGCATCACCGACGCCATCGCGGACGGCGAGATGGCCGCAGCGATCGACCTGCCGCCGCTGGATCCGGCGCACGACCGCGTGATGCTGTGCGGCAGCCCGGCGATGCTGGACGACATCTGCGCCCTGCTCGACGGCCGCGGTTTCCAGGCCTCACCGCGCACGCGCGAGCCGGGCGACTACGTGATCGAGCGCGCCTTCGTCGAGAAGTAGGCCAACACCGCAACGAGCGGGTGCCAACCTCGGGCCGGCGGCCCGAACACGCGCTACGCGCCGGCGCAGCGCGTAGCGCCGGGATCCGAACTTATCCGACGCTCAGCAGACCGCGAAGCATTGTCCGCTCTGCACGCCTTCGATGCTGCGCCGATAAGCCTGCACCACCCGGACCAGCGGCACCGACTCGAAGCCGGGAAAGAACGGCCCGTAGGTTTCCGCCGAGGCATCGACCATCGCCGGGCTCACCACGTTGATGCGCAGGCCGCGCGGCAGCTCGGTCGCCGCCGCCTGCACGAAGCCTTCCAGTGCGCTGTTCACCGTCGAGGCATTGCTGCCGCCACGGATCTGCGCCCGGCTGGCGGCGCTGACGATGCCGCTGGTCAGGGTGAAGGAGCCGCCTTCGCGCAGATGCGCCTGACCGGCCAGCACGGCATGGACCTGGCCCATCAGCTTGCTGCGCAGACCGAGCATGAACTGCTCGGGCGTGGTCTGCGCCAGCGCACCGAGATGCAGCTGGCCGGCCGCGATCGCCACCGCGTCCAGCTCGCCCGCGTCGGCGAACAGCTGCCGCACGCTGGCGAAATCCTCCAGGTCCACGCGCAGTTCGCCGCTGCTGCGTCCTGCCCGCAATACCTCGTGCCGCTGGGCCAAGTCGTCCGCCACCGCGCGGCCGATGGTGCCGGCGGCGCCGATCATCAGGATGCGCATCGGGCTGGCCTCACCTGTCCGAAACCAACTGGCCGCCTTTGCCCCAGTGCTCGCGCGGCACTTCGCGGATCACCACGTCCACGCTGTCGATCGGACAGTTCAGGGTTTCGCTGGCGACCCGGGTCACTTCGCGCACGAACTCGCGCTTCTGTTCGAGGGTGCGGCCGGGATGCATGTCGAGTTGCAGGGTAGGCATGGCAAGGATTCCTGGTATGCGACCGCTCGGGACGAGTCGGCCTGCACAAGCAGTGTCGTTGCGCACCCTCATGCGATAAACAGGCAAAATGTTCGGACATTGCCAACCTACAGGTTTCGAATATGGACAAGCTGGCCGGCATGGCGATGTTCGTGCGTGTGGTCGAGGGCGGCAGCTTCAGCGCCGCCGCCGAAGCGGCAGGCGTGTCGCCGACCATGGCCGGCAAGCATGTGCGCGCGATCGAGCAACGACTGGGCGCGCGCCTGCTGCACCGGACCACCCGCCGCCAGCAGCTCACCGAAGTGGGTCGGCTCTACTACGAGCGCTGCAAGCAGGTGCTGGCCGACGTCGAGCTGGCCGAGGCCAGCGCCGGCGAGCTGCAGGCCACCCCGCGTGGCCTGTTGCGCATCGCCTGCCCGCTCAGCTTCGGCAGCCGCCGGCTGATGCCCGCGCTGACCGACTACCTGGCGCTGTACCCGCTGGTCAGCGTCGAGGTGTCGCTGGACAACCGCGTGTTCGACCTGGTCGAGGAGGGTTACCAACTGGCCTTGCGCATCGGCGCGATCGCCGACGCCAGCCTGGTGGCGCGCCCGCTGCAGCCCTACCGCATGCTGATGGCGGCCGCGCCGGCCTACCTGGCCAGACACGGCATGCCGATGCGTCCCGAGGAACTCAGCGCGCATGCCTGCCTGGGCCTCACCAACTGGCGGCGGCGCGACCACTGGCATCTGCTCGGCCCGCGCGGCGAGGCGCTGGACGTGCCAGTGCACGGCCGGCTCGGCACCAATAACGGCGACGCCCTGCGCGTGGCCGCGCTGCGCGGCGCCGGCATCCTGCTGCAGCCCGAGGTGCTGCTGGCCGACGATCTGGCCGAAGGTCGCCTGCTGCAGGTGCTGCCCGGCTGGGCGCCGCCGGTACTGCCGATGCATCTGTTGTACGCGCCGGACCGGCGGCCGAGCGCGCGCCTGCGCAGCATGATCGAGTTTCTGCTGGAGCGCTTCGGCGCGGCGGCATGAGTTGCGTCTAAGCGATAAACGGCTCGCGCATTTCAGCCTGCGCGTGGCAGCTCATCGACGACGAAATGGCCGGGCCATTGCCTGCAGGATAAGCGCACCGGTGCTGCACGCAGGCCATGCCGTGCAGGGTGGTGCGTGGCTCCGTAGCGACATATGCGCGCTGACATGAAGACCGCGCAGCCGGTCTCCGCCACTCTGCGTCCCGCTGCGCCAATCTGCGCCAGTTGCGCCGATCGGACCGAGCCTTGCAGGCACCAAGCCGCCGAGCCTCGGCCCTGCTGATCCGCGACAACGTCGTGCCAGGCACCTTGTCGCATTGACTGCCTGGCTGCCCTCAGCCGAAACAGCCGATCGGCGCGATGCTGCCTTGCCGCCTCGCATCCCGACCCAGCCACACGCTGGGCGAGCGCGCTGCCGCAACGCATCGGCGCCTCAGTCGCGGATGCGCCCTTTCCCTTCATTGTCCCAGTAGCCGAACACGCGGCGCGCGATCAGCTTGTACAGGCGCTTGCCGGTGGCCCGCCACAAGCGGGAATGCGCCGCAGGCAGCTCGAGGATCGCACGCTGGCGTGCGCTCAGGGCCTGCGGGCAATAGGTGCGCTTGTGCTTGAGCAGGTGGCGCAGATCCTCGCGCGCGAGCACGCGGAACAGCCGGCCGCGACGGCCGCGGGTCCAGGCCAGCTGGAAATCCACCAGCGCGGGGCGGCCGTCCTCGCGCACCAGCCAATTCGGCTCCTTGGCCAGATCGTTGTGCACGATGCCGCGCCGATGCAGCAGTCGCAGCAGGCGCAGGGCTTCCCGGTAATAGGCGCGTTCGCGCGGCTGCGCCTGCTGCATCGGGCGGCCGGCGATATAGCCGCGCAACAGCTCACTGCCGTCCCAGCCGAGCAGAGGCGGCACGCCGTCCAGGTCCTCGAGCCGGCGTAGCGCACGCGCCTCGCGCGCCGCCGCACGACGGGCGAAGCCGCGCGCCCACCAGCGCGCCGCGGCCACGTCACGGCGCACCACCGTGCGCCCGTCGCGCACGGCCAGTTCGATGCGGCCGAGTTCGTCGGCCTTGAGCAGGGTGGATCGGCTGCTGTCCACGCGGTTCTCGCTGCGGCTCCGGATGGCCGCGCTGGTTGGCCGGCATTGTCGCCGATCGTGGCGCGTCGCCGCGAATCGGCGGAACGGCACGGCTGCTTTACGCGGGTCGTCGCGCAGGTCTTGGCCGCCATCGAAGCAAACATGTGCCTCGGCAAGGTCCGGCCGGCGCGCTGGCGCAGTCCCGCTTGAAAGACCTGTCGCGCATCCATGCCATGATGCCGCATACCTCATGGAGAGCCTCGCTTGGACATTGCGCTGTACGTGCTGGCGGCGGTGCTGATCGTGGTCGGCCTGATCGGCGCGATCGTGCCAGCGCTGCCCGGCATTCCGCTGATCTACGGCGGCATCTGGCTGGCCGCCGGGGTCGACCACTATCGCCACCTGGGTTTATGGTGGCTGCTCGGCATCGCCCTGATCGGGCTGATCGGGCTGACCATGGATTTCGTCGCCGGCGCCCTGGGCGCCAAACGGGTGGGCGCCAGCCAGCTGGCCTTGTGGGGCGCCACCCTGGGCACCGTGGTGGGCATGTTCTTCGGCTTCGTCGGCCTGATCTTCGGACCCTTCCTCGGCGCGCTGCTGGGCGAGCTGCTGTCGGGCAAAAGCGTGCTGCGCTCGGCCCATGTCGGCCTCGGCACCTGGGTCGGCCTGATCTTCGGCACCCTGGTCAAACTGGTGGCCTCGCTGAGCATGGTGGCCCTGATGGGCATGGGCTGGTGGTTGAACCACCCGCGCTAGCGCCCGCGACCTTCGGCACATGGCCGCTCGCGGCCAGGCGCGCTAGCCTGCCCGGATTCCAACCGGGGAGTGGATCCATGCGTAAACCTCTCGTTCTGGCCATCAGCGCCCTGCTGACCATGAGCGCTGCCCAGACCCAGGCGGCCACCGCCGCGACGGCCACCGCGACCGCACTGGCCGTGCCGGCGTGGGTCGAACGCAGCAACGACGACGCCAAGCTGCTGATGAAGGTGATCGCCGACTTCTCGCCGGAAGCGGCCTCGCAATTCGGCCTGCCCGGCTACGACGACAAGGTGGTGGACCTCAAGCCCGGCGTCGACACGCGCTTCCAGAGCGCGCTGACCGACGTGAAGACCAAGCTGACGAACCTGCTGGCCCAGGAACAGGACGCGAACGTGCGGCAGGACCTGCAGATCCTGCTCAAGGCCGCCGACATCCAGCTCGAAGGCAACAGCCTGCGCCGCGAGAACCTGCTGCCGTTCTACGACGTCGGCGAGCAGGTGTTCGGCGGCGAGTTCGCGCTGCTGCAGGATCAGGTCGAGGCCAAGCGCCGGCCCTCTGCGCTGAAGCGCCTGGAGTGCTACGTGGGCAGCGCGCCCGGCTGCACGCCGATCACCGAACTGGCCAAGGCGCGCACCACCGATCGGCTGAACGACAAGCAGCTGCTCGGCCCCTACGTGGGCGAGCTGCAGCGCACCCTGGGCAACACTCCGCACTACGTCGACGGCGTCCGCAAGCTGTTCGCCAAGTACAAGCTGGATAACGCCGAAGGCAAGGCCGCGCTGGACAAGCTGGAGGCGCAGCTGAAGGACTACGACGCCTGGCTGCGCAGCACCGTGCAGCCGCGCGCGCGCACCGATTTCCGCCTGCCGGAGGCGCTGTATGCCTACAACCTGAAGCAGGTCGGCCTGGACATTCCGCCGCAGCAGCTGATCAAGCAGGCCGAGCTGGAATTCATGGAGACCCGCGCCGCGATGCAGCAGCTGGCGCCGCTGGTGGCCAAGGCCGACGGCATCCAGGCCACCGACTATCGCGACGTGCTGAAGGCGCTGAAGAAGGATCAGCTGAGCAAGGATCAGGTGGAACCCTGGTACCACCAGGTGATCGGCCAGATCGAGCAGCAGATCCGCAGCCAGCGCATCGTCGAGCTGCCGCAGCGCGAGATGATCATGCGCCTGGCCTCCGATGCCGAATCGGCCCAGCAGCCCGCGCCGCACATGGATCCGCCGCCCTTCATCGGCAACACCGGCCAGCGCGGCACCTTCGTGCTGACCATGGGCAATCCCTCGGCCGGCGGCGGCGCCGGCCAGGCCTACGACGACTTCACCTTCAAGGCGGCGGCGTGGACCCTCACCGCGCATGAAGGCCGCCCGGGCCACGAGCTGCAGTTCTCGGCGATGATCGAGCACGGCGTATCGCTGGCGCGCAGCCTGTTCGCCTTCAACAGCGTCAACGTGGAAGGCTGGGCGCTGTACTCCGAGGCGGAGATGGTGCCGTACGAGCCGCTGGACGGCCAGTTCATCGCGCTGCAGCTGCGCCTGCTGCGCGCCGCGCGCGCCTTCCTCGACCCGATGCTCAACCTGGGCCTGATCGACCGCGAGCGCGCGCACCAGATCCTGGTCGACGACGTCGGCGTCTCCGAGGCGATGGCCAAGCAGGAACTGGACCGCTACACCTTCAACAGCCCGGGCCAGGCCACCGCCTACTTCTACGGCTACAGCCGGCTGCTGCAGCTGCGCATGGAGGCGGAGATCGCGCTGGGCACCAAGTTCGATCGCAAGGCCTTCAACGACTTCGTGATCGGCCAGGGCCTGCTGCCGCCGGACCAGCTCGCCGACGCGGTGCGCAGCCAGTTCATCCCGGCACAGCGCGGCGCAGCCGCCAAGTAAATCACCTGAGCGAGGCGCCGGCCGCGGCGCCTCGCGATGGCCGGCTCAGGCCCGCGTGGGAATCACGTAGAGCACGATCGCCAGGAAGTGCAGCACGCTGCCGGCCAGCACGAACAGGTGCCACAGCGCATGGTGGTAAGGCAGCCGCCGCGCCAGATAGAACGGCACGCCCAGGGTGTAGGCGGCGCCGCCGGCCAGCAGCAGGGTCATGCCGCCGGCCTGCAGGTGTTCGCTCAGCGGCTTGAAGGCGATCAGGCCGACCCAGCCCATGCCGATGTACATCAGCACCGACAGCTTGCGGTAGCGCCGCAGCACGCCTAGCTCCAGCGCACAGCCGGCGATGGCCAGCGTCCAGATCGCACCGAACAGGCTCCAGCCCCAGGCGCCCGGCAGAGCGATCAGGGTGAACGGCGTATAGGTGCCGGCGATCAGCAGGAAGATCGCGAGATGGTCGAAGGTGCGCAGCACGCGCTTGGCCAGCGGGCCGGGAATGGTGTGGTAAAGCGTGGACGCGGTGTACAGCAGCACCAGGGTGCTGCCGTAGATCGCGCAAGCCGTCACCGCACGCGCGTCGGCATGCAATGCGGCGACCGCCACCACGGTGGCCAGCCCAGCGATGCTGAGCAGGATGCCGATGCCGTGGATGATGCTGCTGGCCAGTTCGTCGCCGAAGTCATACGACGGCGCGGCCACGGCGCTGGCGCTGGTGGCGGACATGGGAACTCCTCGACGCGGGGATCGCCGGCTGCGACAGTCCGCCTACCTTACCGTCGTCGCGGGGGTTTGCCTACGCCGCCGCACGGATGACGAGCCTCAGGCTGGCAGGCGCCGCCAGTCCCCCAAGTCGACTGGCGCGAGGTGAATCCGCCGCCTGGTGCCACCGCCAGTTATTTACGCCGACATCCCCGCACACAAGACATGCCGGAGAGCCGACCGATCCAGCCATCATGCAGGCACGACGTCGCGCAGGCTAACCTGCTCATCGCCTGCCCGTCGCAGCGGCGCAGGTATTAAGCTGAAGCTAGGATCGTTTGCGGAGAACCCCATGGCCGATATCGATCTGCTGGTGCACGTGGAGACCCTGGAGGGGCAAGGCCCGGCTCTGCGCGTTGCGCGTGCGCTGGCCACGCGGCTGCCCGCGCGACTGGATGGCCTCTATGTGGCCGATCTGCCCAGCGCCGCTTTCAACCTGCCGGAAGCGGTGCCGATGCACCTGGAAGAGGTGCGCCGCCGCTGCCACGACGCCGAGCTTCACGCCGAACGCTGGGCGCAGGAACAGGCCGAGAACGGCCTGGAGGGCCATTGGCGGGTCGCCCAGGGCGAACGCGTGCCGCTGCTGTGTCGCGCCGCGGCCGGCTACACGTGGCTGGTGGTCGAACGCAATCGGCAGTATGGCGATGCGCCGGTCGGCTTCGGCACCGCCTCGCGCTGCGTGTTCGGCTGCAGCCGCCCGGTGGTGGTGGTGCCTGCCGGCGCCAATGTAGCCGCGACCGGCGTGCGCGTCTTGGTGGCCTGGAACGGCAGCCGCGAATCCAGCCTGGCGCTGGTCGCCGCCCTACCCCTGCTGCAGCGCTGCGAGGAGGCGCTGGTGCTGGACGGCAGCGAACCGGAAGCAGCCGAGGACGGCAGCGACCGCCCCGCCACCCTGCCCCCGCCGGGCCTGGCCGACTGGCTGCGGCGCCGGCACGTGCCGGCGCGCATCCAGCGCCTCGAGGCCGGCCCCAGCCATGCCGCCGGCCCTGGCGTGCTCGAGGCCGCGCACGCCTTCGGCGCCGACCTGATCGTGATGGGCGCCTGGGGCCGCTCGCGCTTTTCGGAACTGGTGTTGGGCGGCACCACCCGCCACCTGTTCATGCACAGCGATCTGCCGATGCTGGTCGCGCGCTGACCTACCCGTATCGAGCATGGCCGTAGCGCCCCCCGTTTGGACGTCTAGGCTGCCGTAACCCCTTTTCATTCTCACTTGCGTTTCATCCCTGCAGCGGTCCAGACTGGCATCGCACGGTCGGGTTCCCCAGCGGCAAGCTCGCCCCGCGCCGTACCGATGCCAGCTGTCTCTTCTCATCCCGCGAGCAGGAGGTAGTTCTATGTCACCAGCCAGTCTGCGCCTACCGTCGACCCAGCATCCCGACGCAGCGCGCATCGCCGCCTACAGCGCGGCCATCGCCGTCAACCTGATCGTGCTGCTGGCCGCGATGCGGCCTATCGCACCGCATTTCCTCGCCACCGTCGAACGCCCCAGAGCCACCGAGGTCATCTTCCGCGAACCGCCGCCGCCGGTGCCGCCACCGCCGCCGATCGAGCTGCAACAGATACCGAAGCCCGTGCCGACGCCGCACACCGCAGTCGTGCCGAAGCCGACCCCGGTGACGCCGCCGGTCGTCGTCGACGAGGGACAGACCACGCCCAAGCCGGTGGACACCCAGCCGACCCTGCAGCCGCAGGTCGAGGCGCCGCCGCAGCCGCCGGCGATATTGCCTGGCATCGCGACCCTGGCCTATCGCGCGTCGCCGCTGCGCTTCCCGGTGCAGGGCATACGCCAGCATGTGCAGGGCACGGTGTTGCTGCGCGTGCTGGTCGACGAGCAGGGCAAACCGATCCAGGTGGATATCGAACACACCAGCGGCTCCAGCCTGCTGGACCGCAGCGCACGCGAGCAGGTGATGGCCGGCTGGCTGTTCCAGCCCGCGACGGTGCACGGCACGCCGGTGAAGGCATGGGCCAGGGTGCCGGTGAAGTTCGATCTGCAGGATCTGTGAGCGAGCCTCGCTCACGCGCTTGACCGACAGCGATCAAGTCCACCGAAACAGTGGGCCCGGCCCGGCAATGTTTCGCCGGACCGGGCCGTTCCACGGCACCGAAAAACGCTTGCGATATTTGCGGTTCAACGCGCCGCCAGGATTGGCGCGGGACGTTGCGCGCTGCGCGCGATCGCCCACACCAGCGCCACCACCAGCAGCACCGGCAGGCACATCGGCAACAAGGCCAGCATCGCCAACGCCACGGCGACCAGCAGCGCCACGCCGCCGAATACCAGGCCGAGCACGCCGGCCACCACACCGAACAAGGCGCTGACCAAGCCAAAGGTGAGCTTGAACATCAGGCCGATCAGCGAACCGACCAGCCACAGCACACCGACCACTGCCGCCAGCACACTCAACGCAATCATCACCTTTCCTCCTGCACCGTCGCTCGCGCTTGGCTGAAGAACCGCCACATGCGACCCGGAAGCGGTGCGTGTGGCTAAGGCTGTCATCGATGGGGTGATGCTAGGCGATATGCAAGTCCGGCGCATGGCGCAAAAGTCATGCGTGACCTTTGGCTGTAATGCTTAGCGCGTCTTTAACGATGCCCATGCTCCACTGATCTTCGTTCCTGAAGACCCGCGAGTTGCAACGCATGAGCAAACGCACGCAAGGTTTGAAGGCGCTCCACGATATCGCGCTCGACCACTGCCACGACGGCCACCCCGATCTGGCGGCGATGGCGCGCGATCTCGGACGTGCCGTGCATCAACAGACCCACGCCCTCGGCGACGGCCTGGCCGATCTGCGCGCGCGTTCACGCGGCTTCGAACGCTGGCTGCTCGGCAAGCGTCGTGGCATGAGCGTGCTGTTGATGGCGTGGCCGGCCAACCACATCACGCCGGTGCACGATCACGCAGGCCTGTGGGGCCTCGAGCTGGTGCTGCACGGCGCGCTGGAAGTGCAGTCCTACACGCGCGAGCCGTCGGGCCAGCTGCGCATGGAAGGACGCGATTGGCTCGGCCTCGGCGACGCCAGCTGGTTCGACGCGGACCACAGCTACGTGCACCGCTGCCGCAATTTGTCGCGCCACCAGACCGCGCTCTCGCTTCACGTCTACGGCGGCGATCTGGCAAAGTACTTCGCCTACGAGCAGAGCGAATCGTCCGGGCACTGGATCGCGAAGCCGCAGCGCAGCGCGCTCGCCGGCCAGCTGACTCCCTGACGAGCCGTCGCGCTCCGATTTCACCAGGCTGAAGGATTCTCATGTTTCGACGGGTTGCCCTCATCGGCGGCGGCGCCGCAGCGGCAACGCTGCTCAGCGAGCTGCTCGATCGTCCCGCCACGCAACCGCTGCATCTGGACTGGTATACCGGCGACACCGGCGCGCTGGCGCGCGGTGTCGCCTACGGCACCCACTCCGCACGCCACCTGCTCAACGTACGCGCGGCGTCGATGAGCATGTTCGCCGGCAAGCCGCGCGGCTTTCTGGATTTCGCCCAGCGCGGCGACGCCAGCATCGCCGGCACCGACTTCCTGCCGCGCCAGTTGTACGGCGACTATCTCGAGGCTGAAGTGAACCGCGCGCTGGAACTGGCGCGCGCGCACGGCCACGACGTCCACCTGATCGCACATGCGGTCGATGCCGTGGTGCCCGAGAGCGACGGCGTCAACGTGATCTGCGGCGAGAACAGCGCGCATGTCGACGCGGCCGTGCTGGCGCTGGGCGCGTTGCCGCCGCAGCCGCTCGGCGGGGTCGCTCAGGCGGCGCTGGACAGCGGCCGCTACGTGGTCGATCCGTGGCGCTTCCTCGCCGCCGCGCAGCCCGATTCGCAGCCGCGCAAGGTCGTGCTGATCGGGCTGGGCCTCACCGCCGTGGACGTGCTGCTGGAACTGTCCGCGCTGTGGCCGAACGCCGAGTTCACGGCAGTCTCGCGGCACGGCCTGTTTCCCGAGGCGCATCTGAGCAAGGCGTCGGCGCCGACCGACGACGGCGCCGAACTGGTCGAGCAGATGCTCGAAGCGCCCGAAGTACGCAGCTGGACGCGCCTGCTGCGCGACACCACCGCGCGCAGCACTGACTGGCGCACCGTCGTCGACGGCTTGCGTCCGCACCTGTCGGCGTTGTGGGCGGAGCTGCCGCCGCCGGAGCGCGCACGCTTCATGCGGCATGCGCGCTGGGCCTGGGAACGCGTGCGCCATCGCCTGCCGCCGCAGGTCGAGCAGGCCATGCATGCGCTGGAACAGAGCGACCGCCTGCATCGCCTGCGCGGACGCATGCGCGATGTGGAGCTGGCCAGCGAAGGGCTGCGCCTGAACCTGCAGCCGAACGGCGATGGTTCGGCCGTGCTGCCCGCCGACTACGTGATCCAGACCGTGGGCCTGAACACCGACGCGCGCCGCACCGGCCATCCGCTGGTGCGACAACTGGTGACCAACGGCCATGTCGCGCCCGATCCGCTCGGGCTCGGTTGCGACGCCACCGCCGACGGCCACCTGCGCCACAAGGACGGCACCTGGCCACACCTTTTCGCGATCGGCAGCCTGCTGCGCGGCACCCTGTGGGAATCCACCGCGATGCCGGAAATCCGCGTGCAGGCCCGGCATCTGGCCGACATCCTGCTGGCCCCCTGAACTGGCGGCGCCGCCCCGCTTGCCGCGCCGCGGGGCGACAGCCACACTCGACGCCAGGCTCCAGGCACAACGTGGACGATGACGATCGCATGCAAGACCCGCCGCCTTTCGCGCAAACCACGGCGCGGCTGACATGTCCCTGAGCCTGATCGGCAGCATCGCCTTCGCCCTGCACCTGGCCGGCGTGCTTGCCGCGATGCACGCCGTGATGCACACGCGCACCGCCCAGGGCGCGTTCGCCTGGGCGCTGGGCCTGATCCTGCTGCCGTATTTCACCCTGGTGCCCTATCTCTATCTCGGACGCAGCCATTTCATCGGCTACGCCAAGCTGCAGCGCCTGCAGCGCGCCCACGCGGCACGCGCGCCCGCCGCGCCGACGACGGCCAGCGAACTGCCGCCGCCGTGCGCGCGCTTCGGCGAGGTCGCCGCAATGCTCGACCGGCGCTTCCACCCAGGCCAGCAGCTGCGCCTGCTGGTCGACGGCGAGGCCACCTTCGCGGCGATCTTCGAGGCGATCGCGCAGGCCAGGGAATGCCTGCTGGTGCAGTTCTTCATTTTCCACGACGACGGGCTGGGACGGCGCATGCAGCAGGCGCTGCTGGAACGCGCCGCCGCCGGGGTCAAGGTCTGCGTGCTGTTCGACGGCATCGGCAGCCACGCCCTGCCGGCGCACTATGTGGAAGCGCTGCAGGCCGGCGGCGTGGCGATCCATCCGTTCGCCACGCGACGCCGGCACAACCGCTTCCAGCTGAATTTCCGCAATCACCGCAAGGTGGTGCTGGTCGACGGCCAGCGCGGCTTCGTCGGCGGACTCAACGTCGGCGACGAGTACCTGGGCCTGAAGCCGCCGCTGGCGCCCTGGCGCGACACCCACCTCGAACTGCGCGGGCCGGCGCTGGCCGACCTGCAGCGCAGCTTCAGCGAAGACTGGCACTGGGTCACCGGCGAATGGCCGCCGCAGATGGAAGTCGCAGCGGCAAGCGGCGACGCCCACACCATGATCGCCAGCACCGGCCCCGCCGACCACCAGGAGAGCTGCTCGCTGTTCTTCGTCGGCGCGATCCAGGCCGCACGCAAGCGGCTGTGGCTGACCTCGCCGTATTTCGTGCCGGACCAGGCGGTGATGTCCGCGCTGCGCCTGGCGGTCTATCGCGGCGTCGACGTGCGCATCCTGATCCCGGCCCGGCCGGACCATCGCATGGTGTTCCTCGCCTCCGGCCTGCATGCGCACAAGGCGGTGCGCGCCGGCATCCGCATGTACCGCTACCAGCCGGGCTTCATCCACCAGAAGGTGATGCTGATCGACGACGACACCGCGGCGGTGGGCAGCATGAATCTGGACAGCCGCTCGTTCCGCCTGAACTTCGAGATCTCGGCGCTGAACGTGGACTGCGCCTTTGCCGCCGAAGTGGAGGCGATGCTGCAGCAGGACTTCGCGCGCGCGATCGAGGTCACGCCGTCCGATTACCTCGACGCGCCCTACCCGCTGCGCCTGGCCATGCACGTGGCGCGGCTGTTCGATCCGGTGCTGTAGCCGACGCGGCGATTGTTCCGCAGCGCCGGCGAAGGCGCTGCCCGAATCCGTGGCGTGGATGCGCCAACGAGCCACGTCACGCCCATTCGGCCGGCGCACGACGTCGATCGGCGCAGCGGCTATGCTGCCCGCTCCCGCCACGCTTGCGCGAATACCCATGCGACCACGCCTCGCCCTGCTGCTCCTGTTGTCCCTGTTCTGCTGCTGCGTGCATGCCGCCGGATCGGCGCGCTGGGTCGAACGCAGCGCGACGGTAGGCGGGCTGGCCTATCGCTACCAGGTGTTCGTGCCGGTCGGTTGGACTCCGGCGCGGCGCTGGCCGGTGGTGCTGTTCCTGCACGGCAGTGGCGAGCGCGGCGACGACAATCGCAAGCAGCTCAGCCAGGGCCTGCCGCCGTGGCTGCGCGAGCACGGCGCGAATTTTTCGGCGGTGGTGGTGGTGCCGCAGGCGCCGGAGTCACATGATTGGAACGGCATCGCCGAGGCGATGGCGATGCGCGCGCTCGACGACAGCGTGCGCGAGTTCCACGGCGATCGGCGAAGGCTCTATCTCACCGGCTTGTCGATGGGCGGTTTCGGCGCCTGGCAGCTCGCGCTGGATCATCCGCACGTATTCGCGGCCGCCGCGATCATCTGCGGCGCCATCCTGCCGCTGCCCGACGAGCTCAGCCTGCTCGTCGAAGGCATTCCGCCGAAGGTCGATCCCTACGCCTGGGTCGCGGCGCACATCGGCGCCTTGCCGGTATGGATCTTCCACGGCGCCGCCGACGACGTGGTGCCGCCGGCCGATGATCGACGCCTGTACGCCGCCCTGCAGGCGCGCCACGCCGAGGTGCGCTACACCGAATTTCCCGGCGTGAACCACGGCTCCTGGGTGCCCGCCTACGCGCTGCCCGAGCTGTGGCCGTGGATGTTCTCGCACCGCCTGGCTGCGCGCGCCGAGCGCTGAGCGGCCAACACCGTCACGTCGATCCGTTGTCGCCGCGGCGGCTGTCGCGCCAGAGCACCAGCAGCCACGCCACGATCGATCCCGTCAGGGCTCCAAGGCATTCGCACAGCACGCGCAGGCCGATGCTGTCCGGATCGTGCACGCCAGCCAGTTTGGCGCGCAGCAGCAACGGCGACTGCAGGCCGGCGTAGTTGAAATACAGCAGATCCCACAAGTCGCCGGTGGCGGTAGGCACCAGCGCCAGCAGGCAGGACACGGCGAGCAGGCGCGCATGGCTCCAAGGCTGTTGACGGCTCAGCCAGCGCAACAGCCACAGCAGGGCAAAGGCCACGCCGAACGAGATCGCACCGGCCTGCATGCCGCCGACGATGCCGTAGCCCATCCAGGATTGGTCGTAATGCATCGAGGCGCCCCGTATCGCAATCGATGCATTATGCCCGGACTTGCCGCTCGTCTAGCTCCCGCTAGGCGTCGTCGCCGGTGCGCAGGCTGATCGACGGGTCGCCATCCTTGTCGAAGCTCACCGCCACTTCGATCGGTCGGCAGCACACTGAGCAATCCTCCACGTAGCGCTGCTCGCCGGCCATTTCGTCAACCAGCAGCTCGATCGGCTCGCCGCAATACGGACAGGCGGCGTCGATGGGGGTGAGCATGAGAGCAGCCTCGCGTGTCGTTTGCGCTCGCTCGATTATGCCGCCAGACGTGCGCGACTCGTTTACACTGCCGCCTTCGTCAGGGCAGGGGGCCGTGATTCATGAACCAGCGCGAGTTCGGCGACTACGTCGCAGCGGCAGGCGCCACATTGGAAGGTTCGCGCTTCACCGCCTACATCCGGGTGGAGGCACGCTCCGGCAAGGGCTTCCCGGTGTATTACGCAATCTGCGAGAACCGCAGCTTCCGCCAGCGCGAGCCTGCCGAGGCGGCGGCGGCCAGGGCGCTGGACGCCATCGAGGCGCTGGAAGACGACGGCACGCCGGTGTTTCCGCCCGACTACGACGGCTTCGACCAGGGCGACCCCGACGATAGCTGATCGCCACCCAAATGGCGTCGTGAAGTCTTCGTTAGACGGCACGCCGCTAAAGCATTCATTCAAAGGCGCCGCGGATAATCGCCAGCGACCCAAGCCACCGCCGAACGGGAGTTGCGCGGCGACTTCGCCGACCCGTCCGGCCCCACCACTCCAGCGGAGAACGTACTGGTGAACACCAAGCGCTTCATCTGCAGTGCTCTGAATACCGCGCTCTGCGCCAGCACTCTGGCCTTGTTCGGCTGCAATCAACAGACCCCGACCAGCGCCGCTCCCGCTGCGCCCGCCACCGCGGCGGCGCCGGCTCCGGCGGCCACGCCGCCGGCAGCGGCAGGCACTACCGCCGCCGCGCCGAGCGCGCCGGCCTACACGCCGCCCAGCGCGGACCAGCTGTATCAGATGGTCGCGCCGATCGCGCTGTTCCCCGACAACCTGGTGGCCCAGGTGCTGGCCGGCGCAACCTACCCTGACCAGATCACCGCGGCCGACAACCTGCTCGCGCAGAACCCGAACCTCAAGGGCAACCTGCTGCAGACCGCGGTCAACCCGCAGCCCTGGGACGCCAGCGTGAAAGGCCTCACCGCCTTCCCGTCGGTGCTCGACCAGATGGCCAAGAACATCGAGTGGACCACCGCGCTGGGCACGGCCTACGTGAACGATCCGACCGATGTGATGAACGCGATTCAGGTGATGCGCCAGCGCGCGTCGCAGCACGGTACGCTGAAGAGCACCGCGCAGCAGCACGTCAGCACCCAGGCCGTGGCGGCGACCACCACCACGGCCAGCTACGTCGAGTCGTCGCCGGATTATCCCCCGACCTATGCCGGCCCGGCGGTGGTGCCCGCCCCGGAGCAGGTGATCGAGATCCAGCCGGCGCAGCCCGACGTGGTCTACGTGCCGGCCTACAACCCGGAGACGGTGTACGGCGAGCCGGTGGCCTACTACCCCGGCTACACCTACGCGCGGCCGGCCTACAGCACCGGCGACGTGGTCGTCGCGGGCGCGATCGGCTTCGGCGCAGGCATCCTGATCGCCAACTTGTTCGACCACCACGACAATCATTCCTGGGGCTGGCACAGCTGGGGCATGCACTGGGGCGGCGGTCCCGGCCCGGGCTACGGCGGCGGTGGCGGCGGCTGGCAGCGCCCGGCGGTGGTGCACAACAACAACGTGTACGTGTCGAACTCGAACACGGTGATCAATCGCTACACCACCAACAACATCGTCAACAACCGTTACGTCAACAACGGCCAGATCACCAATAACAACGGCCAGATCAACAACAATCGCTTCGTCAACAACGGCCAGATCAACCACGGTCCGGGCGCAGTCAACAACCGCCCCATGCCGGGCAACCTGCCGGCGAACGGCGCCAACTTCCATCCGCCCGGCCTCGGCGGCATCACGCCGCAGGCACGCGCTGCCGCCGCCGCGGCGCCGCACGGCCCGATGAGCGTGCCCGACTTCCGCCATGCGACGGCGCCGGGCCAGCAGCCTTTCGCCCACGGCGCCGCGCCGAACGCGATGCAGGCGAACCGGCCGGGCCCGGCCGCTGCGGGCCATCCGCAGGCAGCCGCCTTCGTGGCGCAGCATGCGGCTCCCGCAGCGCATCCCGGCCAGCCGGCACCCGCCTTCAACCGCGAAGCGATCGCGCATCCGCCGGCCGTCAACCAGCACGGCGGCGCGCCGCATCCGCAGCCGTTCACGCCGGCGCAGGCCGCTCCGCATCCGGCCGAGGCGAACCACCCCGCCGCGCCGCGGCCGCAGCAGGAGTTCAACCGCCCTGCCCCGCGCCCGCAGGAATTCAACCACCCGGCACCGGCACCGCGGCCGCAAGAGTCCAATCGTCCGGCGCCGCGGCAGGAGGAATTCAACCGCCCGGCGCCGCGACCGCAACCGCAGGAACGGCCGCAGCAGCACGAAGCACCGCATCCGGCGCCGGCCCAGCACCACTCCGAGCCGGCCAAGCACGATAAAGATCACGACAAACACTGATCGCCAGCATCTGGCAGACACGCCCGGCCCACTTGGCCGGGCGTGTCTGTTTGTGGGATCCGGATCGGCCGCCGGATCGCCGCATCTGCCGCCAGCGGTGCGCTACCATCGCGGCCGTCAGCGGATCGATATCCGTCCGCTCCCCTGATGGAAGCGAATCGCCGTGCCCCTTTTCCCGTCGCGCAAACCCAAGCCGAGAACCGTGCAGGTCGGCGGGCGGCGCTTCATCAGCCAGGGGCTTTCGCACCGCTTCTGGGACGACATCTACCACCAGGCGCTGACCATCCGCTGGCCGGTGTTCTTCGCCCTGGCCGGCGCCGCGTTCATCGTGCTCAACGGCTTCTTCGCCGTGCTCTACCTGCTGGGCGATCATGCGATCGCCAACCAGTTTCCCCCAGGCTTCGCCGGCGCGTTCTTTTTCAGCGTGGAGACCCTGGCCACGGTGGGCTACGGCGACATGCACCCGCAGACGCTCTATGCGCACCTGGTCGCCACGGTGGAGATTTTCACCGGCATGGGCTGCATCGCCCTGATGACCGGCCTGATCTTCTCGCGCTTCTCGCGTCCGCGCGCGAAGATCCTGTTCGCGAGCAACCCGATCATTCGCCATATCGACGGCCACCTGACCTTGATGATCCGCGCCGCCAACGCGCGCCAGAACGTGATCGCCTCGGCCACCGCGAAGATGCACCTGCTGCGCCGCTACCACTCGCCGGAAGGATTCCAGCTGCGCAAGATCTACGACCTCAAGCTGGTGCGCGAGCTGCAGCCCATCTTCTGGCTGAGCTGGAGCCTGATGCACATCATCGACGAATCCAGCCCGCTGTACGGCCACACGCCGGAATCCCTGGCCGAGATCGACGCGACCATCCTGATCAGCATTGAAGGCATCGACGAGACCACCTCGCAGTCGATACACGCACGCCATGAATGGAGGCACGACGATCTGCGCTGGAACCATCGCTACGTCGACCTGGTGACCAGCCGCGAGAAGGACGTGTTCACCATCGACTACGGCGTGTTCAACGAGATCGAGCTGCTTGAAGAGGCACAGGCGCTGCCCGAACCGCCGCCACGCCCGCCGGACGCCGGCTGAACGCCGCTGCGGGAATCTGCCGCGAGATATCTGCTCAGGCGCGCAAGTGCAGGGTCCGCTCCAGCTCGCGCATGCGCTCGTGGCCGGCGCGCACCGCGGCGTAGACATCGGCGATCACCAGCCGGGTGGTCGGCGACACGTCCTGGTCCACCATGGCATGCCTGAAGCTGGTCCTGAGCTGGTCCTCACCGCGCTCGACCTCGACCGCCACGGCGTCGCCGCCGGCGCCGAGCAAGCCGCGCAGATCGGCAAACAGCGGCGGCGATCCGACCTGTCGCTCGGTGGCGCCGCCCAGCGCACGCGCACGCTTCTGCAGGGTGGCGACCACCTGGCGGCGTTCCGCGGCGCAGCGGCCGAACGCCTCGGCATACAGGCTGCCGGCCGTTTCGCCGGCGGCCTGCGCATAGCTCTCGGCGCTGTCGATGGTGCCATCGATCAGCAGGTGGAGAATCTCCAGGTCGTGATTGTTCGTGCTCATGGCGGCACTCCGTGACGCTGGCCTGCCCGGCGGAAAGCGAATCCGACCGTGCGCCGCGCCCGCACTAGCCACACCGAACGCTAGAGCATCGGATTGCATGAGGACGTGAAGGCCGCTAGCCCTTGAAACGGCCGGATTCACACGCAAGTCTTTTTTTCTGCGTCGGCTCCGACGCACGCCTCCCCCATCGTGCATCGTCAGCCACACATCCTCAGCCAAAGGAGTCCCCATGGATCTGCAACTCAAGCAGCGCAAAGCCATCGTCACCGGCGGCAGCGCCGGCATCGGCCTGGCCATCGTCAAGGCCCTGCTGGCCGAAGGCGCTTCGGTGGTGGTGCCCGGGCGCAGCCAGGCCAAGCTCGACCAGGCCCTCGGCGACGAACCCGCGGTGCAGAAGATCGTCGCCGACGTCGGCACCGCCGAAGGCGCGGCGGCGCTGATCGCGGCGGTGCCGGACGCCGACATCCTGGTCAACAACCTGGGCATCTACGAGCCCAAGCCGTTTGCCGAGATCGGCGACGAGGACTGGCTGCGCCTGTTCGAGGTGAACGTGCTCAGCGGCGTGCGCCTGTCGCGCCACTACTTCCCGCGCATGCTGGCCAAGGATTGGGGGCGGGTGATCTTCGTCTCCAGCGAATCCGGCCTGATGACGCCGCCGGAGATGGTGCACTACGGCGTCACCAAGTCCTCGCAACTGGCGGTGTCGCGCGGCATGGCCGAGCTGACCAAGGGCACCGGGGTCACGGTGAATGCCGTGCTGCCGGGCCCTACCCGCTCCGAGGGCATCGTGGAGTTCCTGCAGAAGATGGCCAGCCCCGGCGCCAGCGCCGCCGAAGCGGAGCGCGAATTCTTCGAGAAGCACCGCAGCAGCTCGCTGCTGCAGCGGCTGATCGAGGACCGCGAAGTGGCCAGCCTGGTCGCCTACCTCGCCAGCCCGCTGTCGGCCGCCACCAATGGCGCGGCATTGCGCGTCGAGGGCGGCCTACTGCGCTCGATCGCCTGAACCGGCCCGGCGCCAGCCATGGCGCCGGTTTCCGGCAGTCGTTCGCGGCAGGAAACTCAGCAGTGCCTGGAAGTCATCGATCAGGCCATTGCGTGGTGGCCTTTCGCACCCATCTAGGCGGCAACCCGCAAGGGTCCCGATCATTCAGGTAATGCCGCCGTGAACATCAAATGGGTTTCCAGGGCAGCCGCGGCCTGGTTCGTCGCCGCTGGACTGTTGCTTGCAGGATCGCCGCCGGCTGCCGCCCAGTCGGCGCCGTCGGATGGCGACTATGTGCAGATGAGCGTGCCGGACATGCGGCAGGCGGTGGAGTTCTTCCGCGACGTGCTGAACTGCGAGGTCATCAGCGCCCAACCCGCGACGGGCGCGGATGCGCCGGCCGCGGCGCTGATGAACTGCGCGCACGGCAGCATCGTCGAACTGAGGCCGCTGCCGGCCGGCCGGAGCAAGGCCCACCAGGCCGGCAGTGTCGCCTTCGCCACCAATGACGCCGCCGCCGCGTCCGCCTGGCTGCACAGCCGGCATGTCGCGGTGCAGGGCACGCCGAAGCTGATCCGCTCCGGTCCCGACGCCGGGCGCATCGCGGTGAGCTTCCTGGCGCCCTGGGGCCAGCCGCTGCAGTTGGTCGGACCGGTCGAGGATGGCCCGGTGGCGAGCACGCGACTGGCAGCCCAATAAGACTGGGCCGCACCGCCGTCCCAGCGGGTGAGACTGTGCGCTCGTAGTCTGCGCGCACCCCGCGATGGCCCCTCCGTCCGCGGTGTCCGACGACTGGCAGTGGTCGGTTGCATCATTTGCCGCGACCGGCGATCACCGGTCGCGGTTTTTTTTGCGGCTGCGCGTCGTTGCCAGTGGGATACTGCAAGCATTCCTGCCGCCATCGTCGCCATGCCTGCCAGCTCCGATCATTCCAGCTCTGATCATTTCAGATCCGGTCATTCCAGCCCCGAGCACTTCAGTTGCCGCCCGATCGCCTACGTGCGCTCGCCCTATGCGCGGCGCATCGACGCGCCGCATCAGCCGACGGTGATCGAAGGCACCGAGAGCGGCCTCGCCGCCGAGGCGGTGATCGAGTTCGAGGCGGACATCCCGAGCGAAGCCTTCCAGGATCTGGCCGGTTTCGAGCGGATCTGGCTGCTGTTCGTGTTTCATCGCAGCGAAGGCTGGAAGCCCCGCGTGCGTCCGCCGCGTGGCGGCGGCCAGCGCGGCGTGCTGGCCACCCGCTCGCCGCATCGGCCCAATCCGCTCGGCCTCTCCGCCGTCGAACTGCTCGCCGTGCAGGAGCGCAGCCTGCACGTGCGCGGCATCGACCTGCTCGACGGCACGCCGATCCTCGACATCAAGCCCTACGTGCCGTATGCCGATGCCTTCCCGGAGGCGTGCGCGGGATGGATCGATGCGATCGACGCCAGCCAGGGCGAACGTTCGGCGCCGGGACCGAAGCGCCCGCGCTCGAAATAAGGCTCATCAATGCGCGGATCGCGCCGCACGATGGCGGGGCGTATCCGTCGAGCCCGCCACCGCTCGGCTCGACTCAGCTCGACGAGCTTCGCGCATCCACACATCGACCGATCGGCACCGGCGCGACGGAACCTCGCATCACGGATCGGTGGCCGCGCCGCTCATCAGCGCCTGCAGCTTGAGGTAGACCGCATTGGTCCAGCCGAAACCGATCACGTTGTCCTTGTAGCCCGCGCTGATCTTCACGTCGGCATTGCCGCTGACCATGTTGTATTTCTCGCGGATGGTGCCGTCGGCGGCGAGGCTGCGATCGACCGTCGTGGTGAACGCGCGGGCCAACCGCTGCGCATCGTCGTGGAAGCCGTAGGCCTCCAAGCCGTCGATGGCCAGCCAGTTGGTCGGCGCCCAGCCGAAGGGCTCATCCCACTGCGCGCCGCTGACGCGGTCGCTGGTCTGCAGGCCGCCGCGGCGTTCGAACAAGCCGAGCTTGCTGCGCAAGGCCTCGGCCTGGGCCTTGGACGCGGCGCCGGCCCACAGCGGATAGAAGGTGGTGACGAAATCGTAGTCGGACGGCTTGCCGGCAACGAAGTCGTAGTCCATGTACATGCCCTGGTCGGGGCGCCACAGGTATTTGTCGATGGCCTGGCGACGCGCCTCAGCGGCGGCGGCCCAACGCTGCGCCTCCGCATCCCGACCCAGCCGCGCGGCCAGTTCGCGCAGGTCGCGTTCGTAGCGATAAAGCAGGCTGTTGAGGTCGACCGTGGCGTAATGATGGGTCGAGCCGCCGAACGGGCCGACGCGGAAGGTGGTGTCGAAGCCGGACTCGCGCATCGCGCGATCGCCCAGGTAGTAGTCCGCCTTCAGCCGGTAGCCGTCGGCCCAGGCGCCCGCGCAGACCTTGGAGGTGCGCACGTCGCAGCTGACGGACTCGAGCCGCGCGGCCTCGGCGGCGTCGGGATGCTGCTCGGCCTTGATCAGATAACCGGGGTCCTGCGCCGGGTGCGCCTCCAGCCAGGCGATCACCCCGCGCAGATAGCTGGCGTCGCGCATCTCCAGCACCGGACGAGGGCCGCCGTAGTCGTAGTAGCGCGCCAGCCCGGTGGCGCCGGCAAGATGCTCCTTGCGCGTCCAGACCGCGTAGTTGCGCACCGCCAGCGGATAGGCGCGCTGCAGCCAGGCCTGCGCTTCGGCCGCATCGTGGAAGCTGGCCGGGTCGGCAAGCACGGCGCGGATCATCTCGGCGAGGAACGGCGGCTGTGAGCGCGTGAGGTAATAACTGCGATTGGCATTGAGCACGGCGCCGTAGTGCTCGACCTCGAACAAGGCGTTGTCGACCATGTCGCGCGCCATGGCCTCGCGATGGTCGGCGAGCAGGCCCAGCACAATGAAGTAGCTGTCCCAGCCATACATCTCGTTGAAGAAGCCGCCCGGCACCACGTAGGGATGCGGCAGATACAGCAGGCCCTGCTTGGGCAACTGCTCCGGCGCCATATCGCCGAGCTGTCGGATCGGCTGCGGCAGCACCTGCAGCTCCACCCGGCAGCGCGCGGCGATCTCGGCCAGCCCGGCCGGCTTGGGCAGATCGGCCGGCAGATAGAGCACGGGCCGCGTCGCCAGCTTGCTGTCGGCGAGCGAACTGCAGTCGTCCATGCGCCGGGTCAAGGTGTCCCAGGCATGATCGATGTAGGCGCGGGTCTTGGCCGGGTCGGGTGCAGCGGACGTGGCGCAGGCCGTCGCCGCGGTAAAGGCGAGAACGAACGAGAAGGCGATCGAGGCGAGGCGCTGGCGTGTTTTCATCGGACGGCCTGTTTCGTGCCGGGACATGGCATCCACGCCCGCGACATTAACCCATGTCGCATTCGGCTTGGCGTATATGGCAGCCGAGCCGGCGGCCGCGAACCGAGGCCCGCTTGTTCGTGCTTGCTCGGCCGCACGCCGTTCGTTTCGCGCGAACGCCGCCTGACGCAAACCGCCCGAAGATCGTGGACAGACTCTCAGCGCCGATAGGTCACGCTGAACAGGTAGGAGCGGCCGATCACGTCGTCGTACATCGGGTTGTAGGCAGTGCCCGGCGCGCCGTAATAGACCGGCTGGTGATCCAGCGCATTGTGCACGTTGAAGGCCAAGGTCACGTTCGGAATGCCGTCATAGGCCAGGTTGAGATCAAGCAGGGTGAAGGCGGGCGTGTTGCACTTGCCGCCCTGCTGCAGGTAATCGGGGCAGACTTCGTAGCTGTCCGCGTAGTCGCCGTAGCGGTAGTGACCGGTGTAGCGCAGGTTGGCGGTGGTGGTCCAGTCGCGGTAGTTCCATTCCAGCCCGAGCAGCGCGCTCCAGCGCGGCTGCGAGTCGTAGCCGGCGTAGTGCAGCAGCGGCATGCCGGCCACCATCTCGCGATCCAGCCGCTGCAGGTAGTTCACCCCGAGATTGAGCGTGTAGCGCCCATAGCCTTCAGTCTGATGGCTGTAGTGCGCGTCCAGATCGAAGGTGCGCGCATCGGTATGGCCGAGATTGACCAGTTGCTGGTCGAGCGCATACAGCAGGCCCTGGTTGTCGCGCTGGAACAATTGCGGATAGCTGCCCGGATAGGTCAGCGCGTAGGTCACCGGCAGCTCGGCGATCTCGTGGTCGCGGCGGATCTGGTAGTAGTCCAGCGCCACGCCGAGGTTGTCGGTGGGCGTCCACACCAGGCCGAGCGTATAGCTGCGCGAGGTCTCCGGACGCAGCTTGGCGTTGCTCACCGAATTCAGCTGCAGCTCGCAAAAAGAGGTGTCGCTGGTCGCCGGAAACGACAACGCGCAGGGCAGCACGCTGTTCGGCACCTGGATGACGAAGCCGGAGGCGGCCAGCGTCGGCGAGCGGCTGAGCTGCAGCAGGGTCGGCGCGCGATAGCCCTTGGCCAGGGTGCCGCGCAGGCTCAGGCTGTCCAGCAGCCGCCAGCGCAGGCCCAGCTTCGGCGAAAAGGCCTGGCCGTAGCCTTCGGTGCGATCCAGCCGCCAGCCGAACGTGGCATCCAGCCGACGGGTCAGCGGCGCGCTGAATTCCGCATAGGCGTCCGCGCTCCAGCGATCCTCGCTGCGCGCCGAAGGCGTCTGGAACTGGAAGACCTGATCGGTGAGCAGCAGCGCATCGGGCACGTCGTTGAGCCGGTTGTGATAGACGTCCATACCGGCGGTCAGCGTCAGCGCGCCTTGCGGCCAGTGCGCCAGCGGCCCGGAGATGCGCGCATCCACGCTGTCCTGCGCGGCATGGGCGTGACGCACCAGGGTGGGCGAGATGTCGCGCAGCACGCCCGGGCTGTTCTTGGCGTTGAACTGATATGCGCCGCGGAACACCGCCATCGCCAGCGCGTCGGTGCGCACCAGACCGTCCAGGCGGTCTTCGCTGCGATTGAACTGGCCGTTGGTGTGCACGTCCCACTCCCACTCGCCCCGGCCGCCCTTGAAGCCGAGGGTGAGGTAGTCGCTGGTGGTGGAGGTGGCGTCGCGCACCGGCCCCAGGTCCTTCAGCGAATAGTTGTAGATCACTTCGCCGTTCGGCCGCTCGATCGCGTCCTCCACCGCCGGCGCCATCTGCTGGTGCTGGGTGATCTGCGTCCAGCGCAGGTCGGCATAGAAATTCACTGCGCCCAGGCGCTGGTCGAGGTGACCGAGCAGGGAGCGGCTGAGCAGGCTGGTCTGCAGATTGGTCTGCGCGGCCGCGTCGTCGATGCAGATGCCGCGCGCGCTGCGCGCCTGCGGCGGGCAATCGGCGGCGGCATAGCGCACCACGTCGCCGTCGCCGATATAGAACGTGCCGGCGTCGGGCTGGTCGCTGCCGTTGGTGCCTGCCGCCTGGCGTTGCTGCGGCAGGTTCCAGCGGCGCGCATCGCCCAGCAGCGGCTGGCGCTGCAGATAGTCCACGCTCAGCAGGGCATGGCCGTTCGCGCTGATCGGCCCGCCCAGGCTGGCGGTGAGCCGATGCTGGCCGGCGTCGCCGTGTTCGGATTCGCCGTAGCTGCTGGTCGCGCTGAAGCCCGACACGTTCTTGCGCAGCACCACGTTGATGACGCCGGCCATGGCGTCGGCGCCGTAGATCGATGAGGCGCCGTCGCGCAGGATTTCCACGTGATCGATCAGGGCCAGCGGAATGCTGTTGAGATCGTCGACCGTGCTGAAGTTGTCCTGCGCCAGCGCATTGCCGGCCATGCGCTGGCCGTCGATCAGGAACAGCGTGGCCGCCGAACCCAGGCCGCGCAGGTCGACCGCGGCGGCGCCGGAAGCACCCGACAATCCGTTGTTCTGGTAGACGGCGCCGTCGGTCATCGCCACCGGCGCATTGCTGACCCGGATGCCGGGCTGGGCGCGCAGCAGGTCGTACAGCGTCTGGTAGCCGCTGTGCTCGATCTGCTCATGGCTGATCACGGTAAGCGGCGAGGCCATCTCCAGCTCGCTGCGCCACAGGTGCATGCCGGTGACGTCCACCTGGGCCAGGTTGGTCGGCGGCGCCGACCTGGGCAGCGGCGACAAGGGCACCGGCCGCGGCGTCTTCTGTCCGGCCGGCGCCGCCTTCAGTACGTAGGTGTCGGCAGTCACTTCGACCGCATCGAGGCCGCTGCCCAGCAGCAGGCGATGCAGGGCCTGCGACGCCTGGTAGGAACCCGTCAGCCCGGGGCTGCGTCGATGCGCCGTCAGGCTAGCCGCATACAGCAGCTGCGTGCCGCTCTGCACGCCGAAGGCGCGCAGGCTGTCGTCGAGCGTGCCGGGTGGAATGCGGTAATGGCGCTGCGCCGCGTCGAGTGCGGCGCAGTCGCCGATCACCCACAGCCAGGCCACCAGGGCGAGCAGCACACCTCGAAGCACGCGCACTCCCCTGACCCGCATACCGCTAAAGGCTCCCTGCTGGCGATGACGAGGAGTAGTCGATGCGGACAGGGCCTGCTCAGTTGGCGTGCAGGCGTCCGCGGTCGCCGGCCGGATACAGGGTCAGCTCGTGCGCCGCGCTCGCCTCGGCGCGCAGCGACCAGCCTACCTGCAAAGCCTTCACCAGTGCCTGCTGATCGCCCGCATGAAAGCTGCCGCTGACCAGCAGCGAGGCCAGCGCCGGATCGCCCAGCCGCAACTTGGTCGACGAATAGCGGTTCGCCTCCTCCAGCAGCTCGTCCAGCCGCCGCTGGCGGAACACCAGTTCGCCGTGCGTCCAGCCCTGCGCAGCCTCGAGGTCCAGCGGCGTCGCGCCCACGCTGCTGCCATCGCTGGCGATGCGGATCTGCTGCTCCGGCGCCAGCGTGTGGGTCTGCGCCTGCGCGCCGTCGCCGTGGGTCACCGCAACCTTGCCTTCGAGCAGCCCGACGGTGACTGCGTCGCCGTCCTTGCTCACCTGGAAGGTGGTGCCGATGTCGCGGATCAGGTTCGCGCCCACGCGCACTTCGAACGGGCGCGGCATGTGCGCCACCATGAATTCGGCGCGGCCGTTGTCCAGCACCACCAGCCGCTGCGTGCGATCGAAATGGGTGGTGACGGAAGCTCCGGCATCCAGGGTCATGCGCGTACCGTCCTCGAGCAGCACCGGCTGCGCCTGACCGGCGCTGCCGGCATAGTGCCGCGAGGGCGCCTGTTCGCCGCCGCCCCGGTAAAACCAAAGACCGGTCGCGAGCAGCACGCCGGCCGCGAGGGCGGGCGGCAGCGTGAAGCTGAGCAGACGCCGCGTGGCGATGCGGCGCGCCGCACGTCGTCGCGCGGCCAGGCCTGCTGCGCGCAGCAGCGGATCGTCGGCCAGGCCGGCCGCGATGCGATGCAGCCGCTCGACCTGGGCATAGGCCTGGGCATGCGCGGCGTCCGCACCGCGCCAGCGCTCGAAGGCCACGCGCTCCGGCGCGCTGCAGGCCGGCGAATGCAGCCGGGCCAGCCAGCCCTCGGCGCTGTCGGGCAGCATAGGCAGCTCGTCGCGGCTCATGCGTCGTGCCCGGTTTCGAGCCGCTGCACGCCGAGGCTGCGGCGCAACAAGGCAAGCGCCTTGCTGATCTGCTTTTCCACCGCCTTCACCGAGATGCCGCAGTGCTGGGCGATCTCGGGGTAGCTCATGCCCTCGATGCGATTGAGCAGGTAGATGTCGCGGCAGCGCGTCGGCAGGCCGAGCAGCGCTTTCTGCACGCGGGCGAATTCCTGTTGGGTCGCGATCTGCTGGTCGTGCGCCTGGTCGGCTGACGCCATCCTGTAAACATTCTCGTCCAGACTCACGTGATCGGCGACGTGGTGCGTCTGCGCCATCCGCGCACGATCATTCAGCGCGTTGATGGCGATCCGGTACAGCAGCGGCCCCCACGCTTCGGGCGCGTGGTCGCGATAGCGGATCAGCCGCGCCAGACTTTCCTGCGCCACGTCCTGCGCGTCCTCCTCGCTGGAGACACGCCGACGCAGGAAGCCGACCAGGGCCTCCCGCTGCTCGCGCACGAAGCTTTCGAAGCTGATCGCGCTACCTTGAAAGACTTCCGGCTGCTCGCCTTCGGCCGAACTTCGCCCCATGCCCAGACACCGCGTGCGATTAAACGGATGGCTAGCAGAGTATCGCAATTGCCCCGCGCTGCGCGGCTCGATAAAAGTTACAAATGCAACCATCACGGATCGGCGGCGTGGCGGCATGCCGGCGCGCGCCCTGAGCGTTGCCCTCCGGCGGCGCTTTGCCACGCCGGACAGGTACGCCATGACAAGGACGAACGCATGGTTTTCCGCGTCCGCACGCCACGACGGACGAGCAACGAACGCCGCTGGCCGCTCAAGCCGGCCACCGTCCTGGCATAACAGCGCTAGCGAATGATTCGTCGTCACGGTGTCGTGTCCCCTTGAGCTGAGAAACGCGCACTCGCGCCGACACCCTACCGACAGCACCATGCGCACAGCGTCGTTGCCGGCACGCATGTGTCAAAGCAGGCGCGTTTCCATCGACTCGATCGAGCTCCGCCGAAACGACGGTAGGGGATTCCCTGCGCCCTGCGTTTTTCAACAATGGCATCCCACCGATGCCTTCCGCAGCGCCGATAACGAGAACACAGCGGCGACAGCATCGCGCTCGCAGAAACCCCAGAAGTTCTGATTGCTTTCGTGCCTGGCAAACCATTGAGGGAGTGTGCACCTATGTCAGTAAGAACGTTTCAGCGGCATGGCATCTATCTAGCGCTGTTGCTTGCGCCTCTGCCGGCCCTGGCTTCGCTGGGCGGCAACGCCGCCAGCGTGAATCACGACATGACGGCGCTGCGCAGCAGCGCGACATCGAACGCCACGCTGGCCACGTCCGGCTCGAGCAAGTCGCTCGCCGCGCAGGCCATCGACATCACGCCGGCGGCAAGCCCGTATCAGGTGAAGGCCTTCACCACTGAGGACGGCACGGTGGTGCGCGAATACATCTCCAACGACAACGTATTCGGCGTGGCCTGGAACGGCCCGGTGATTCCCGATCTCTCGCAGCTGTTCGGCAGCGCCAACTACGCAACCTACCGCAGCTCGCTCGACACGCTGCACAAGGCGCATTCGCAGCGCAGTTCCCATCGCGCGGTGAACGTGTCCGAGCCTGGCCTGGTGGTGCATTCGTTCGGCCGCGTGCCGCACTTCTCGGGCAGCGCCTACATCCCGCAGTTGGTTCCGGCCAACGTCGCCACCTCGGATATCCAGTAAGGAGATGACCATGCGCAAAGCGATCTTGACCGCATCCTTGCTGGCGACCCTGGCGACGGGCTTCGGCGGCGCCGCCCTCGCAGCGACCAGCCCCGCCAATGTGCTGCCGCTGGCCGTGCATCACAGCACGGCAGTGACCGACGCGAACATTCCCACCGTCAGCATCACCCTGTGCGTGCCCGGCTATACCGATTCGGCGCATTGCCAGACCATTCCCGACATCCTGGTGGACACCGGGGCCAGCGGCCTGCGCGTCGTGTCCTCGGTGCTGAACTCGACCCTGCAGAAGGCCTTCGTGCCCGAGACCTACAGCGGCAAGAACGTCGCCGAGTGCCTGCAGTACGTGGAGAGCGCGGTGTGGGGCAGCGTGTCGCAGGCCGACGTCTGGCTCGGTACCGATCCGACCAAGGGCACGCCGCCGGCAAATGCCCAGTACGGCAAGAGCGTGCCGTTCCACCTGATCGGCAGCAGCAGCGTGCCCAAGGCTCCCAGCGGCTGCACCAGCACCGGCCCGATCCAGGACACCGTGGCCGACTTCGGCTCCAACGGCACCATCGGCGTCAGCCCGGGCGCGCTCGACAACGAACCGCTGTACTACACCTGCAGCTCCACCACCTGCACCAAGGTCAGCCTGCCCGCGGCCTCGCAGGTACCCAACCCGGTCGGCAAGCTGCCCACCGACAACAACGGCGTGATCCTGCAGGTCAACGCCCTCAGCAGCGGCAATGCGCAGACCAGCGGCAGCGGCAGCCTGATCCTGGGCATCGGCACGGAGAGCAACAACAAGCTCGCCACCACGACCAAGATCGCCTACACCAACAGCAGCTACGGCATGAACGACATCAAGCTGCAGGTGGGCTCGAGCAAGGCCTCCACCTTCGATGCGGACTACTACGACGCGTTCGACAGCGGCACCAACTTCCTGACCTTCCCGAGCTTCACCGGGATGTCGACGGTCAGCAAGTCCACCGGCCTGTTCGCCCCCAAGAGCGCCACCAGCGTGTCGATGTCGGTGACCGACGGCAACGGCACTGCGAGCAGCGGCTATGCCTTCACGGTGGCGTCCTACACCACCACCACGCTCAACAACGACGCCGCGCTGAGCCAGGCCGGCGGCGAAGACAACATCGTGCTGATCGGCTTCCCCTACTTCTATGGCAAGACGCTGTACTTCGCCATGGACGGGGCGAGCGTCACCGCCGCCGATGGCAAGAGCACGCTGACCGGTCCGTTCAACGGGCTCTGAGCGAGAGGTCCTTGGCGGACCGCGTTGCGGGCGCTTCCGGTTCGCCGAGACTGGCCGCGGCATCGTCACGATGCCGCGGCTTTTTTTATCCGCACACGCATCACGATGACGTACACATGCAAGGCGCGCGACTAGGTCACAGGTCATGGTCGGGTGCATTGGCAGCAGCACGTTTTGTGTAGATGGGCCGACGCATGAGCGGCCCAGTGAGCGCAGCAGGGCCGCGGCGACTCACGCATCCGACGTCCGTATCGAGGGGAAAGCACTTGCGCAAGATCCACTACCGGCCATTGTCCCTGGCTCTGGCCTGCCTGTTGGCGCCGTATCACTACGCCCATGCCGGCGACATTCCACTGGACATCATCCAGGAACCCTTCAACGACGATGGCAGCCAGTACGGCTACCGCCTCGGCATCAACGTCGGCGTCAACGGCGCAGCGCCGGAGGAATACCTGTTCGACACCGGCTCGGACTCGTTCAACATCGACGTAGGCCTGACCGCACTGCACGGGCAAGGCCCGTCCTGGTTTCCCACTCAGTCCGGCGCCGCCACCGGACCGCTGCAGTTCTACCTCTACGGCGACGGCACCTACGGCTATCTGCAGGCGGCGACCACGGTCAGCAGCATGCAGTTCTACAACTCGGGCAGCGGCGCCAAGGTAGCGGACTTCGCCACCGCGCAGGGCGCGCCGGTCGCGATCAACTACGCCTACGTCACCACTACCGCTACCGGCCAGGTGGTGGGCACCCTCCGCGACGGCGCCACGCTGAAGGTGGACGAGCAGTTCCAGCAGAACCTGGCCCAGGGTGTGGCCCCGGAAGAAGGCCATTTCTACGGGATTCTCGGCGCCGGCGACTTCGGCAACGGCGTGCCCGGCATGCTCACCCAGAGCGGCTACATCGTCGAGGCCAACGGCAACGCGAACGTGCCCGGCAGCTGCGGCAGCGCCTGCCTGATCGAGGGTCTCACCCCTGCGTTGCGTGCGCAGTTCCTCAGCGTGGTGCCATGGAACGGCGGCGCCCAGGGCAACTTCGCGCTGTCCGGCGCACCGTCGGCGAACCAGTTCGACAGCGTGTTCACCTATGTCCTGAGCGACGGCAAGCACAGCTCCAGCGCCACCCTGCCCACCCTGTTCGACACCGGCACGCCGTCGATCATGCTGATCGACAACGACCTCGGCATGCAGGCGAACGAGAACGCGCTGGGCCACATCAACCAGTACGGCGATGAGATCCCCGGCCTGACCCTCACCGCCACCGGCGCCGCGCCTGGCGCGAAGCCGGCCTCGATCACCACCGGCGACGACTCCACCGGCGACTATTCCAACGTGGTCACGGTCGGCCCCTACGGCGGCTTTCCGGACAGCGCGATCTACGGCATCTCGTTCTTCTTCCACAACGCGGTGATGTACGACCTGGCCAATCAGGCCACCGGCTACACGCCGTTCTATGTCACCGACAGCCCGATCAACACCGGCTTCACGGTGACTTCGGCAATGGGCCCGCTCGGCCTGGCCGGCACCATCAGCGGCAGCGGTGCGTTCACCGTGGCCGCCGGCGGCATCGCCAACCTCAGCGGCAGCAACACCTACACCGGCGCCACCGTGATCGCGCAGGGCGGCTGGCTGGGCCTGGCCGGACCGGGCAGCATCGCCGCCTCGTCGGGCGTGCAGGCCGACGGCATGCTCGATCTCTCGCGCAGCGCCGGACCGGTGCAGATCCAGTCACTGTCGGGCGCCGGCGATGTCGCGCTGGGCGCTAACACGCTGGTGCTGGCGAACGCCTCGGGCAGCTTCGCCGGCCAGCTCGGCGACGGTGGCCTGGGCGGCGGCAGCGGCGGCGGCCTGGTAATTGCCAGCGGCACGGAAACGCTGAGCGGCGCCAACAGCTACACCGGCCAGACCGGCATCGGCAGTCACGCCGCGCTGAACCTGCAAGGCTCGCTGGCCGGCACCGTGCTGGACGCAGGCGCGCTGTCGGGTCACGGCAGCATCGGCGGCAACCTCGGCGTGACCGGCACGGTCGCGCCGGGCGATGCGCTCGGCTCCTACCGCACGCTCAGCGTCGGCGGCAACTACGCGCAAGGCGCCGGTTCGACCTATCTGGCGCAGCTGAATCCGCTGCAGGCCGGCAGCTCCAGCCTGATCGCGGTGCAGGGCAGCGCCACGCTGGCCAGCGGCGCACAACTCGACGTGCTCGCCCCGAGCGGACAGCTTTTCAGCAAGGGCGCGCGCTACACCTTGCTGAGCGCCGGCCAGGGACTCAGCGGCAGCTACACGCTGAGCGGCGACACCGCGCTCAGCGCCGTGCTCGGCCTGAGCGCCAGCTACGACGCCCAGCACGTCTACCTCGACGTGCTGCAGACGCGTGCGCTGATCGATGCAGCCGCCACGCGCAATCAGTCCGCCACGCTCGCCGCCGTGCAGAACCTCGCGCCGGCCGGCGTGCTGTTCACCGCGATGGCCAACCTGCCCAGCGACGCCCGACTGCGCAACGCCGCCGACCAGCTCTCCGGCGACGTGCACGCCAGCGCGCAGAACGTCTTCCTCGACGACAGCCGCTACGTGCGCGAGGCGATCAGCGGGCGACTGCACCAGGATGCGCAGGACGGCGCGAGCAACGGACCGGCGGTGCAGCAACAGGCGAACGGCGTGGCCTGGTGGGGCCAGTTCGTCGGTTCATGGACGCATGCCGACAGCGACGGCAATGCCGCCGAACTGTCCAGCACCGTCGGCGGTCTGCTGCTCGGCGCCGATATGCCAATGGCCCTCGGCGACGACGGCCGCGTCGGCCTGGCGGCGGGCTATACCCAGACCTCGTTCACCGCCGACCAGCGCGACGCCAACGGCTCCAGCCACGACGGCACGCTGAGCGCCTACGCCGGCACCCGCTTCGGCGCCTTCGGACTGAGCCTGGGCGCGGCCTATACCCAGCATTCGGTGAGCAGCACGCGCAACATCGAGCTGGGCGATTTCAGCGATCATGCGCAGGGCAACTACAAGGCCTATACCAGCCAGCTGTTCGGCGAGGCCGGCTATCAGTTCCGCTTCCGCGCCACCACGCTCGAGCCCTACCTGCAGGCGGCCTATGTGCGGCTCAACAGCGATGGCTTCACCGAGCAGGGCGGTGCAGCGGCGTTGAGCGCGAGCGGCACGACGCGCAATGTCACCTACGCCACCCTGGGTGCACATGCGGCGACCAGTTTCCCCTGCAACGGCGATGTACTGACTGCGCACGCCAGCCTGGGCTGGCGCCACGCCTTCGGCGACGTCGACGCCAGCAGTCGTTTGGCTTTCGCCGGCGGCGAGGCTTTCGCCGTGGACGGACTGCCGATCGCACGCAATGCCTTGGCGATCGATGCGGGACTCGATCTGCCGGTGGGCAAGCACGCCAGCTTCAGCCTGTCCTACAACGGCCAACTCGCCCATCGCACGGTGGACAGCGGCTTCCGCGACAACTTTATCTGGCGCTTCTAAGCCGGCCACGGCATCGCTCGAAATAGCGATCGCGACGTGGAAACTTGCGACTGGCGGGCCGGGGCGAACGCTCCGGCCCGCTCAAGTTTTAGCGGCAGATAAATATTAAATCGGCGTGCGGCGCCGCTCGAAATTATTCAGCAGGCGGATATCCGCCGCAGCGTATCTATGCAGCGCGCTCCGGCGCTTTCTTTCAAATCATCTGACCAGAGGGAGTCAGCCATGAATGCCAAGTCCGTAGTTCGTGCAAGCCTGATCGGTTTCATCGCCACGGCCGCGCTGGCCTCCGGCGCCGCGATGGCGCAGACCACCGCGCCGCAGGTCAGCGATCCCGGCCATCCGCGCGTCACCGAGGTCAACCAGCGCCTGGAGAATCAACAGACGCGCATCCAGAACGGCGTGGCCGACGGCCAGATCAACGCCAAGCAGGAAGCGCGCGACGAGAAGCAGGACGCCAACATCGCCCAGCGCGAGAGCGCCGACGAAGCCAAGAACGGCGGCCACCTGACCAAGAACGAGCAGCACAATCTCAACAAGTCGCTCAATCACGACAGCCGCCGCATCCACAAGCAGCGCCACTGATCGACCATCACTTCGAAACCTCCCCGCGTTCGCGTGGGGAGGTTTTTCGTTTCTGCCGTACGCCAGCATATCGGCGACGCAAAGCCGGCCATACCGGCTTGCCGGCCGATTTCTATCGGCGTGTGCACGACAGCATTTAGTCGGGCGTCGACAAGCTCGACATAGCTGTGCACCATCAGTCCGCCTGCGCCAACATCACATCGCAGACTTCGTTTCATAAGACGGGCGCGACACGCAGCCCGCGTGAACCTGCAGACATACGCCGCCATTGGCTTTCGCAGCAAACTGCCATTCGGCAGAAACGATACGAGCCGGGCCTGCGGCTCTTCAGAAACATGCTTTTTGTGGGCTGTTTAACAGCAGAGCCGGCGCGGCATTCCGGATACTCGATGCGCTGTCCGAGGGGAGCGAGCTGCCTTGCGTTCCGACGCATCGCACGGGGAAACCAGACGGCTCGCCCAGGTTGTCGACCTTTCTGATCTTTCGCATGACCGCCGCGAATATTCGCGGCGCCGGTTTTCTATTGCTGATATCCGTCCTAGTCAAAGGGGAAAAGGCATGCGCATGACGTCGAGCAAATTTTCCAGGAACGCCTCGCCGGTACGGAAGGCGCTATTCGCCTGCATCGCGTGGGGGATTTTCTCCAACGCGGCGCATGCGCAGAGCACGCAGTCCTATTCGGTCTCCGTGAGCAACGGCGGCACGCTCAGCTACCAGGTCGTCACCTCGGGATACACCATCTGCAACCAGAATCCGTTGGCCTACTGGAAGACCATCGATTTCCAGAACTTCGTGTACACCGACTCCACCGGCACCAAGCACAGCATGAGCGGCGGCTTCGACTGGCGCGAAGTCGACGGGCCGGGCGGCAGCACGTCGGACAGCCAACCCGTGCCGGGCTGCCCCATGCCGGAACCGGGCGGCCGCACCAGCGACACGCAGAGCTTCACCCTGAGTCCGGGCGACAACTCGGGCTACTACGTTTCCGCCACCCTGCCTTACGGCGTCGGCTCGCCCGGCCAGTTGAACGGCACCGAGAGCTTCAGCCTGTACGGCTTCGCCAAGCTGAAGTACCAGATCCTCGGCGTCGACTACGCGCCGCCCGGCTCGAAGAGCAATGTCACCTACGGCGGCAGCATGATGCGCGGCACCAGCCATTCGGACTCAAGCTCCTGGACCAACAACCTCAGCACCTCCATCGGCGTCTCGGTGAAGACCGGTTTCCTGGGCATCGTGGATGCCGCCGTCTCGTACACCGCCAGCGCTTCCTACGCGCAGGAAGGCGACAGCTCGAACTCCATCACCGTGAGCACGACCAAGAACGTCACCGACGTGATTCCCGGCCCGGCTTCTGCAGCCACCGGCATCTCGCACGACTACGACGTGATCTGGGTCTGGCTCAATCCCGAGCTCAACCTCAACTTCACCGGGCCGGACAGCATGCAGTGGAACGGCTACGCCTACGATCCGGCGGACGACGCCAACGAGATGGAAGTGGTGCCGCTCACCGTGGCCGAACTGAAGAACCCCACCTTGATTCCGATCGGTACCGTCGCGCGCTTGAATCGCAGCTGGGACAAATCCGGCCTGGGCGCGCTGACCACGGCCGACTATGCCGACATCCTCGAAGCCGATCCCTTCGTGGCGAATCCCAGCTTCAATCCGAACACCGACCCGAACCACCGCTTCGACCTGCAGAACGGCGAGACCTTCAGCTATACGCCGGCCTCGCCGGGCGGCCAGCCGATCACGCAGACCTATTCGATCTCGACGCAGACCACAACCTCGCAGGGCCAGGGCGCCTCGGATACGCACAGCGTGGGCCTGGCCATCGACGACACACTGAGCGGCGGCATCTTCGGCACCAAGGTCACCGCCTCGCTGAAGATCAGCAACACCTACACCACCACCAACAAATGGAGCAACCTGCTCAACGGCGGCTCGGGCCAGACGGCCTCGCTCAGCATCACCGGCCCGGCCTCGACGGACGGCTATACCGGGCCGACCACGATCCAGGTGTGGCGCGACAACGTGTATGGTTCTTTCATGTTCTACGGCATTCAGTAGTTGCCGGTAGATGTTGCCGTGACGTTGGGACGCGCTTTCGTGAGGGAACGCATCTCGACGCAAAGAGCGATTGCGGCGCTTAGCTGAGCCGTATCAGCAAATCGAAAGCCCTCGCATGTCGCCTGGTGCGCATGGGGGGCTTTCGGTTTTGTCGGCTGGCGTCCTGATTCATGGCTGCGCCTCAGGCGTCATCCTTACATCCAAGACGACGACGAGTCGTTGGCGCACAACACCGCCGCCATGGCTTCCTTCTCCATCACTATGGCGCGCAACCGACGCTTGCACGTCTGGATGGCTGATATCCAGGCACTTCACTTGCATGTGCCTGGAACATGCGGTCAGCAAGACTATGGAAGCCATCCACCAGCGCCGAGCTGGAAGCATTCGCCCAGCGAGCCATCGATTATCATCGGAGCCTGCTTCCGATCGCCAGACGTCGCGAGCCAAGGTGAAGCGGATCTTCTGCCGCATCGCGGAGGCAGCCGACACGGAGACCTCCCAGCATCAGCCATGCTTCGATATTCTTAGCCCAGGCGCCGCCCTTGTCGCCCGCAAAATGACATTGGCTCGAATGAAAGGCTGGAGATGTGGCAGCCTCGATCCATGACCGAGAAGCTCATGTCTCCTTGCAGCAAGATTCCAATCCGCAGGCACTCACAGGATGCAGCGATGCAACACCGGATCTATGCCAGATGGCCTGCGCTAGTCACCTTCCTGGTTGCGATAGCTGCGCTTTCTCCGCTTGCATGGTCTTTTGGCCTCGACATTCGCCCTATTAATTTCAAATCGGCTCGCCCGCTTTACGACGAGCGCCTGCAAGATGCCGTGGCCGAACCGGGCGGCGATTCAATGGCCATCCTCCAAATGAATGCGGACACCCTCATTAGCTACCCCACGCTGCGGGTGAAGGTGGTTGGATTCACGGACGACTGGGAATGCACTGGGAACGAGTGCATCCAACTGTCTCTTCGACGGGCAAGCTATGTGCAGGACTGGCTGATCAGTCACCATGTTCCCCGCAAGCAAATCGTCGGCGATCCGGAGGGCCATGGCAGCGCCGATCCTGTTGGCGATCCTGCGACGGAAGAAGGGCGAGCACGCAATCGACGCGTGGAGTTACAGGTCATTTCGTTCCAGTAGATAGCCCGACAAGCTCGCCTCGATGGAGGGCTTTATGTCCGCCTTCTATCGGCTGCGCTCATGCCCTGAAGCGAACGCGCCTATCCGACCTGTCCTGTCGGCTTGCCTATCGTGCTGCTCAGCCTCGCTCAGCGCGCACGCTTCGTCTCGCACATGCGCCACTGGCATCCAGCCAAGCAAGACGATCGACTTTGTCAGCCAGATACGCTGTGCCAGGAAGGCAACGCATGCATCACCGCTTGGCTTGACGTGAGGATCGCAGCTACGCTTGATCGTCACTTAAGGAGGGCAACGTCGCATGGACAAACATCTCGTCGACACCAGCAAATTTCTCAGCTACGTGCTGCGGCACGAACCCCAATCCATTGGCATCCAGCTCGATCGCGAAGGCTGGACGGACATCGATGCTCTGATCACCGCTGCCAGCCGGGCCGGGCGAAGGCTCGATACGGCCTTGATTCATGCCGTCGTGGCCGACAACGACAAGCGGCGCTTCGCGCTGTCTAACGACGGGCAGCGCATTCGTGCCGTGCAGGGCCATTCCAGCGCCGACGTTGCGATCGCCTACGCGCCACGCGTACCGCCGGCCGTGCTTTATCACGGCACTGCCAGGCGTTTCCTCGATGCGATCCTCACCGAAGGCCTGCGCCACGGGCAGCGCCATCACGTGCACTTGTCGGCGGATGTCATCACCGCCACCAGCGTGGGCCGACGCCACGGCTCACCTGTCGTCCTGCAGGTCGACGCCTTGCGCATGCACGAGCAGGGCCACTTGTTCTATCAGGCCGACAACGGCGTCTGGCTGACGGAACACGTGCCCGTTTCGTTTCTGGCCGTGCTTCCTGGCGAATCCATCGACACGGGCAGCAAGACCCCGACAAGCTGATGAGTGTCGGCTTCATGCCCACCGCCTGGCTCGCCTGGAAGTCGGTGCATCGATCCGAAGACCATTCTCCAGGATCTTATCGTCCACGGAGGACAGCTTGAGCACATCTGCGCCAGCCCGTGAGATACGCGCCCTCTACGATCAGGAAACCATCCGCGTCTACCAAGCTTATTCCGACCTCATTGCAGACAGCGCATTGCGACATCAAACCTTCGTCGCACCGCCCTTCAAGCTGGAGCGCATGACGTGGATCAAACCCTCCTTCCTGTGGATGATGTATCGCGCAGGATGGGGCTACAAAGACGAAGGCCAGAAACGCATTCTGGCTATCGATATCACCCATGAGGGCTTCACCTGGGCACTGGCGCACAGTTGTCCCAGTCATCCCGAAGAAGGCATGTCTGACGAAATCTGGCGGCAGCTTATGACCGAGCGCCCCGTACGCGTCCAATGGGACCCGGAGCGCGACTTGTTCCTGCGGCCACAAACCCATCGATCCATCCAGATCGGCCTGAGCCAACAGGCCGTCATTCTCTACGCCAGCGAATGGATCAAGCGCATCACCGATGTGACTCCGCTGGCGCACGACATCCATGCCCTGGTCGATGCAGGCAAACTCGAAGCTGCCCATCGGCAATTGCCTTGGGAAAGGCCATATATCGTCGAATCCGACGCTAGCTAGCGTCGACCACTTTGGTCTGCGAACCGTTGCAAAGCGGCCGTAGCGCCTCAATTTCATCCAGGCGGCGACAAGCTGTCGCTCTCACCGGTCTCGGCGCCGGTGTTGGCGTCGTAGCTGCAGGTGTAGTCCGCGTCATTGAGGTCGGTGTGCTGGGTTACCTGGCCGTAGGCGTTGTACTGCCAGCTCTCGGTGTCGCCGTCGGCGGTGGTCTCGCTGACCAACTCGCCGTCCGGGTTCTAAACGTAGGTGTTCTGCACCACGCCGGTGGGCACCTGCGGCACGTACTGGTAGTTCCAGCGTGCCGCATCCACTTCCAGCCCGCCGCCGTTGCTGGCGTTGCCGGACACCTCGATCGCCGCGAAGGCCGCGCCCGCCGGCGCCGAGCAACGGAAAGCACATGGGCATCAACCAGCTGCGTCACACCATAAGGGCTCGTGCCTCAATAACAACCAAAGCTCACCAGTACATCAGAGACTATCCGACGTTACGATGCGGGCACCATGATCAATCATTTCCTGCTTGGCCTTTGCGCAAAGCAGATCATCGGAGATAAGTAAAGCACGCTTTGTCTCAATATTAATGATCACATAGCGAGGCGCCTCGTCTATGTTTTCTGCATTCAGGTGTAACAAAGCCCATGAGGACGATGTGCCATCCCACAGATAGCTATATTCACTCATTATCAGTAACTCCGACCAAACCGTGACACCATTATTTTCAACCAAGATAACTTGAGAGCTGGGCTGCGGAGGCCCAAGGCACTTTAGCGCACCATACAGATATTTATTTCGATTCAGAGCCGAGCCATTATGGGAAGCAGTTATCGTCGAAATTTGAGTCACCCTTCCACCTCCTCTTGTTAACCGCCAAAGCTGAATCCCATACTATTTAGCTGACCAATTTCGACAAAATTAACTCAATTCTCAATGAAATCAAAAGACTAAGTCTTGATAAAACTCAAGATCATCTGTCAATGCTCATTGCTTTTATCAACACATCCAACCAAATATTTCCAATGGGCATTACTACTCAACTTCACACCCTATCTGAATGAATTGAGCACCACTTCCCTGTACATAGAGACCACCCGCTTGCGACTCTCGGAGTTCTGTAACCGCCTTCCTGGAATATTGAATCTCTACAACCGTCAAATTTAATTCACCTAACACATCCTTATGAAGCATCGAAGAGTGATCATCGTCAGAAACCTCAGTAACCTTAACAGCCTTTAGAAAAACATCACCAATCCTAATACCACCCTCAATACATCTCCCAGAAAGGACAAATCCATCTTTGTACGAGAAAATTTCGGCAACGGCAAAACTTGACTTCATCTTATTTTTCTATAATTAATTTCTGATCTTGGCTGTGTTGAGCTGCATCCAAGATCGTGCCAATTCAAGCAGGAATTTTTACACAATTTGAGCCATTCTGTTGAGTTCAATCCAAAATTGATCCACTTCAGACGAGAATTTCCATCAAAATTTGGGCCATACTCTGCCGCGCCACGCTCGTCACCTGGGCTAAGTTGCACCTCAGCCGGCGGTTCACTTTTCGACGAAAAGACCGGCTCAATTTTCTGCAGAAATCAACAACTACTCGTCCACTCGTTGATATAGATCTCCGCCCATGGCGACGAGGTCATTATTGATCTCCACGCGAACATCACCTGTCGCCACGTTAACCAGTACCTGAAAAATCACGATGGGATCGCTGATCGATCGATGGATAACGATTCGTTTCTGGCCTGTTTTCGGATCTGTCACCACGAGCACTTTTCGCCCACCACGTATCTCCCAAGACTCATTCTCTAATAGTGGTGCTTTGGGGCTAACTACGAAATCAATAATCCACGAGCCGCTTGAGTTCTTCGCCCCCACCGTCACGCAGCTTCCCACCCAGTCGGGCGTGAACTCCTTTGGGTGTAACCGTTGAAATACATCGATAGCGGCCTTCTTAGCTATTTCAAAAGTCATAGCCTGCGTTGTTGATTTCCGCATAGGATTGAGCCGGATTTTTCATCGGAAAATAAACTATCAATTTCGGTGCGACTGAGCTCGGGCAATGAGTGGAACATAGCAGGGCATGGCTCAAATTTCGATGGAAATTCCGATCTGAAGTGGCTCAGATTTGGATGGAACTCAACACGTGAGGGTTCCGCTGTTGGGCGTGGTGATCGGCGCACTGACGTAGCCCGGCACCGCGGTCTGGCCGGTCGGCGACCAGTTGTCGCTCTCGCCGGTCTCGGCGCCGGTGTTGGCGTCGTAGCTGTAGGTGTAGTTCGCGCCATTGAGGTCGGTGTGCTGGGTCAGCTGGCCGTAGGCGTTGTACTGCCAGCTCTCGGTGTCGCCGTCGGCGGTAGTCCCGCTGACCAGCTCGCCATCCGGGTTGTAGACGTAGGTGTTCTGCACCACCCCGGTGGGCACCTGCGGCACGTACTGGTAGTTCCAGCGCGCCGCATCCACTTCCAGCCCGCCGCCGTTGCTGACGTTGCCGGACACCCCGATCGCCGCGAAGGCCGCGCCCGCCGGCGCCGAGGCGGTGACGTTGGAGCTTACCCAAGCACCCTTGTGATCGCTCGCCACCACGTTGCCTTCGCTGATGCCGATCTGGTTGCCGTTGGCGTCGTACCACAATCAGTCCGCTGAATTCATGTATCAAACTCAGCGAGCACTCAGTGTGCTTAACGCTGCGCAATAAAGCCCTTACTTCACAAACATTATTGATCGAAGCGCAAACTCTCCTCAATCAGTATTCGGGAGGCACTCAGATGCATCCAGCGTTAAGGGACAGCATCATCGGCACCGGTTGCAAAGCGCATTGCGTACGCTTTCCTTAATTGCAAAAGAGTTTTGAATTGCGGATCTGATTCCGTCAAGCGAAAGTCCGAGACAAGCCCACCACTCTCATCCCACTCCGTCCTACTCTTGCAAATGCCAAGCTCATATTCAGCCTCAATTCGAGGCATGCCACTCTCAAACCATTCTTTACATGCGCCGTTAAGTGAATCAAACTTATAGTTTTGATTGCGAAGCATGCGGCCAGACTCCGCCCATTCTACCGCCCGGCCATTACGTTGACCGTTAATGTACGACACCTCCGCCAGAACTTTTTGGTCGTACGTATATTCGACAGCCACCCCTGTAAATGGAACGCCTTTATACCCCATCAAAAGATGGTCGACATAGGGCTCCAAGAGCTCATAAGAGACTCGATTCATCAGCCCCTCCAATCAAAACGGCAGAACATCGCCGAGCAAACGCCTTGATGATTTCTAATTGAACAGCAGGTAATGCAGTCAAATGGATCGAGCTTTATATCTAATGTAGTCCTCCGCCTCGGGCCAATCATCATTAAACGCCTCGATGAGACAAACCAATGTTGAATCTCTCCTAGGAACGAAATAGCTGCAATGCTCCCCAAGAGCCGCACTCAATACCTCCTCCCAACGCAGATCGTGCATGCAATATGCAATTGCATCAACAGATAGGTCTCCGCGCCCATTTTTTCTAGCATTTTTGATATGCCGTACTGCATCAACAATATCTTGACCAAATTCCTGCCTTGAGTTCGCCCTGACTTTCATAAACTCAAGTAGTTTCTCATAGAATGGCTCTATATCATCCTCGTAATCATCTTCTGCTTGACGCACTATTCGACAAAGCTTTTTGAGCTCAACAACAGGAGAATTAAGTTCGATATTCATTGCCTTGGCACCCACCTTCCGATATCGAAATCGTAAACTTTCTCGATGTATGCACCATAGGCTATCTTTATATCCTGCGCCACTAAACACTCGAAGCGCAACCTGTGGCTCGATGCATAGGACGGCTTTCTGCAGTGCGAGCACCCATACATTGATGCATCCCGCATTACGCCTCTTGCCCGCTTCGCGTAGAGAAGCGACTGGACTGATGCGAGCTTGAGTGTCGAATTCGTGTATCGAGCTCAGCAAAAAGTGCAGTTAACGCTCAGAAATCAAGCATCCGACTTCACAAGCAGAGTCAACGCCAGAGCAAATTTCCTTATTTGCGCCACACATGCACCCATCCACAATAGCAGATCATACATTACGTACTCGAAAATGAATTAAAAAAGAAACTCAACACCTTTGAATTTGATTTTCAGGCGAATCAACAATAAACCCCGGACGCACAAAATCTTATACAATAACAATTTCGAGAAGCACTTCTGCGAAATTCGACCCGCCATTTTCCGCCGGCTGCTTTTTTAGCTTATCTAAAGCGTAAGCCAAAACGACATCGGCTCCTAAACGATACAAATTATAATCTTCAGCATTATTTGCAACGCATGTTTCGCTTCTCACTGATCCGTCATCACATAAGTATTCAAAGTCATTCGGCGCATCATCCTCTGAATCTTGACCAGCCACGTACAAGCACTGGACCACCCCCGTATAGAAGCGAACTTCGATTCGCCCCTCATCTATAGAACGCCACCAATCCTGCGATGCAAAAAGCCCATTCTCTCCGCTCAACCCCATATATGGTCGTGAAATATCCAAAGTTAATTCTCGCGCCCTAGTTATGCGATCCGGATTAGCAGCCAGATCTTTTTCAAGTTGGTAAACCAACTTACCTTGCTTATTCTTGATATACATCAGCATCATTCCTAGTTTAGGCGTTCAAAGCGCAATAAATTATCATTAAAGATATCCAACGCAGCCCCTTTCCCAATCTGGGTATTCATGATACCAAGGCCTTCGTTAATATTCATAACGCCAGTGGCCTCAACTTTAAACCTTGCATTAGTTTGGCTCCAAGCCCCTGTTCTAGTTGACATATTAGGAAATTGAGCTGATGCTGGCTCGTTTGCCGCTATGCCGATCTCCTGCAGCTGGGCGGATGTCCCCGGCCTCGTCGTAAGGCGCACCAGCACTCCTCTATATCCCGAAGAATACGCTTCCAGCGGAGCCAGAGACGTCTCACCAGTACCTGTGAGTCTCCCGTTCTCCACAAGAGCTCTGTAGTTCGAGTTCCTCATAGCTCGGTAGTAAATTTCATTACCCTGGGCGTCATACTCAAGAACTGGGCTTAGTGGATTTGTAGCTCGGGCAGCTGGAATACCAATTTCGTTGGCTCCGCCCACTCCATCAGCCTTTGCACTGCCGAGCGGACTAATCTGTGGATCAACCTCGTCTCTACCGCCCTCAACCTCCCTGAACTCCTGATCGACTGGAGGCTGCTGACCCTCCACGGGATCAGCCCCTTCTTCGGAAGAGGGCGGCTCGAAAGTATCCTCATCTAAAGATTGGCTTTCAATCTCAGGCTCAAGCTCGTTTCTACCACCCCCAGCCTCCTTGAACTCCTGATCCACTGAAGGCTGCTGACTCTCCATGGGATCGGTCGCGCCTATATCGCCGGACAGTCTTGGCCCCAATTCAGGTCCTGGATCAATGCTCGAGAGCGACTCGTTCGACAGCGTAGGGTCAATCCGTTCGCTTAGGGAAGGCGAAGGCTCGCCCTCTAAGCCGACCTTACCCAAGGCCAGCGCGCCGAACAGGCCACCCAGCTGCGTTTCGACGCTCTTGGCGTCGCCATTGGAAATGGCCGTGCCTAGATTCCAACCGAACACTGCACTTCCTGTCACAGGATTTGAAGCTAGGAGGTTCTCAACCATATGATCCGACGGATCACGATCCGTCACCGCTTCCTGCCCCGTATTGCTCCAGTAGTCCGGTTGATATATCTCCCCGGTAATCGCATGGTCGACCAAGCCGTATGCAACCAGTGACAGGTCATGTACTTGTGCGACCGGCTGATAGGCTATGTTGATGAGTGTGTCGACAGCCCCAGTCAACACGTTATTGGCTGCATATCCCAATCTCTGAGCCCATCCAGGGCCATGCAGTTCATTTCCGGCCGAGCTACCTTGATCCGTGGAATATGAGCCCGCCATGCCATTGACGTTACCCGTCAGGACATCAGTATCAGTGTTGTACCAACCTGCCTGACCCGTGTAAGCACCTTGGTCACTTTGGCTTGAGCGGCCGCCATAGATGTCGACGTTGATAGCACCCGTAGCGGTATTCACATCCCCCACAGGCTGGCCGATTGCCGAGCTCACGACCGAACGCGCCTGCGCCACGCTTTGTGCGGCATTGACCGAACCAGCCTGCACATCATCCAGTGCCTGACTGAGAGCTGCAGTGGCTCGATCTACGGCATCGGAATCCATCGATGGATTATCGATGGAGTCACGAAGTGCCTGAGCCATGCTTTGCAACTGAGCGATCTGTGATGACGACTGCCCTGCGCCTTGGCCGTCCAATGCGCTCTGACCCATGCCGGCAAAATCCTGCTGTGCCATGGCCGCCGTCTGCCCATCCTCGCTTACTTGGATCGACGACTGCTGGTCGGCGATGTATTGGTCGGCGCTGGTGTTCAGCGCATCGACCTCTTGCCGACTCTGCTGCGCCTGATAAGCCTGGATCCCCTGCTGCGCCTGTGCGGACAGATAGCTGCCAACCGGCTCACCGATGGCATAGCCCGCGATGTCCTCGCCCACCTGGGTCCAGCTCGGCAGATGCGCGTCGCCCAGGAGATCGGCCAGCTCGCGATCCACCACATCCCCCGTGGCGGCACTGAAGACGCGATCTAGTTCGCTGCTGTCGCCGGCTTGCCCATACATGCTTTGGGTCTGTGTCGGCCCGATCTCTCCGCTGGCCACGCTGGCGACACTGCCCGCCACCAGGCCTGCCCAGCTGAAATGCGCTGACTGGCCACTGAGCTTGGCCGCGATATCGTTGCCGAGATAGCTGGCCGCACCCTGCACGAGATCGCCGCCCACATTGAGGCCGTTGGCCGAGGTGCTGCTGGCAAAGGTGGCCGATTGGGATAGCCCGGTCGTGACGCCCGCGCCAATGGCTCCGCCGATGGCCCCCTCCAGCACGCCGCCCCAGTTGAAGCCATGCTGGATGCCTTCGGCTTCGCCGGTCAGCTGACCCGCCACGCTGCCCGCGGCGCCAGCGATCGCACCCACCGTCGCTGCCTCGCCTGCCGTCAGCGCCGCCGCTTCGCCATACAGCAGCTCGCTGGTCGCCCCGTAGGTCAGCACGGTCACCACGATCGTCACCGCCACCACCACGATCTCCGCCAGCACGTTGCAGTTCGCACTGCTCGGCGCCGACGTCGGCGGCGGAGTGATGCTCGGCAAACTCGGCGTGGTGTTGCCGAGGATGCTGCCGGGGTTGTACGGCGCGAAGGTGTTCGACGTATTGCTGTGCGTGGTCACCGCCGGGATGAACAGGCGTTGGCCCAGCGCCAAACTGCTGTCGCCGCTCAGCCCGTTCGCCTGTGCCAGCACGTACCACAGGCTGGCGTTGCCGTATTCCATCTGCGCGATGCTCTGCAGCGTGTCGCCCGTCTGCACCACGTAACTGTCCGGGCTGTTGTTGTTGCTGCTGAACGCGGTCACCTCGTCCAGTACGTCCAGCGTGCCCGCGTCGTCGAAGTGCGCCAGCTGCTGGCCGTTCGCGTAGACGTAGTGCTGCACTTCCGTGGCCGGGCTGCTGCCCTGGTCCAGGGTGCTGCCGCTGCTGCCGGTGCCGTCCTGCCGCTCGATGATCTCGCCCTGGCCGTTGTACGCGAACACGTGCACGGTGTCGTCGATCGTGCCGGAGGGGTCTTCGGTGTGCTGCTCCACCGCCACCTGGTTGCCGCGCGTGTCGTACACCACCGTAGTGGTCGCCGGCTGCACGTTCGCCGTGCCCGAGATGTTGCTGCCGGTGGTGTTGGCCTGCAGGTAGCTGTCCTTCTTCAGGTAGAACACCTGGTACTGGTCCACCCGGCCGCTGCTGTCGCGGTACTGGTAGCCCACCACGTTGCCTTCGGCGTCGTAGCCGGGCGTGCCGTTCGGGCCCTGGTACACCACTTCGCTCTGCAGCTGCAGGCTGCCGTAAGTGGTGGCGTCCGGCGTCGGCGGCGTGGTCGGCGCCGCGCCGCCCGTGCCGTCCCAGTTGCTGGGGTTGCCGAAGGTCTGCGATTCGCTCAGCCGGCCCACCGCGTCGTAGAAGTTCACCGTGGCGCTTTCCAGCTGGCCGCCCACGTTCACCGTCTCGGTCTGCGAGCCGTTGCCGTTCGGGTCGTTGGGGTTGCCCGGCTGCTGCACCTGAATCGTCGCATCCAGCGCGTAATAGGTCTGGGTCACCAGCGCATGGCCGTCGGCGTCGTAGCTGATCAACTGCTGCACGCCGTCGGAAGCGCCGCCGGTGGTGGTGTCCACCGCGTAGTCGGCCTGCACCAGCTCGTTGTACGCGTCGTAGTGGTTGCGCTGCACCAGGGAGTCGCCGTTGGCGCCCAGGGTGAGGATCTGCACCACGTTGCCGTTGGCGTCGTAGAAGTTCTCGTAGGACGCCGCCGCGCTGCTCACCACGATCTGGCCGTTCTGCAGCGTGCCGTCGGACACCATCACCCGGTTGTCGCCGTCGTAGGTGTACCACGCCGCCTGCGTGCTGCCGTGGCTGCTGGCGCTCACTTCGCGGCGGTTGCCGGCGGCGTCGTAGCTGAAGTTCTCGTCGAGCACCACCGCGCCCGTGACTTCGTCGGTCTGCACCACCTGGCTGATGCGGTTGTGGCTGTCGTAGCTGGTCTGGGTGACCGTGTGCACCAGCTTGTCGTTGCCGTCGTGGGTGAGGTCTTCCTCGCGGATCAGGTTGCCGTTGGCGTCGTACTGGTAGCTGTAGCTGGACCCGTCGGCGAAGGTTTCCGTGGCCACCTGGCCGTTGGCGTTGTAGGTGAGGGTCTCGCTGTTGGGCGTGGTGATCGGCGCGCTGACGTAGCCCGGCATCGCGGTCTGGCCGGTCGGCGACCAGTTGTCGCTCTCGCCGGTCTCGGCGCCGGTGTTGGCGTCGTAGCTGTAGGTGTAGTTCGCGCCGTTGAGGTCGGTGTGCTGGGTCACCTGGCCGTAGGCGTTGTACTGCCAGCTCTCGGTGTCGCCGTCGGCGGTAGTCTCGCTGACCAGTTGGCCGTCTTGGTTGTAGACGTAGGTGTTCTGCACCACGCCGGTGGGCACCTGCGGCACGTACTGGTAGTTCCAGCGCGCCGCATCCACTTCCAGCCCGCCGCCGTTGCTGGCGTTGCCGGACACACCGATCGCCGCGAACGCCGCGCCGGCCGGCGCCGAGGCGGTGACGTTGGAGCTTACCCAAGCACCCTTGTGGTCGCTCGCCACCACGTTGCCTTCGCTGACGCCGATCTGGTTGCCGTTCGCGTCGTACCACACGATCAGCACCGCGCCGGCCGCCTGGGACAGGAAGGGCGCGAGGTAGAGCGAGACATCGACCGAGGCGCTGATGGTCTGCCCGGCCACCACCGGCACCCGGTCCTGGTTGATCATGGAATTGATGCCGGGGCCGCCATAGGCGCCGACCATCTTGCCGTTGGCGGCGTTGCTGGCCTGCACCACCGACCAGCCGGTGCCGAGGTTCCAGCCGGCCGCGCCCTGCTCGAAGTCCTGGTTGGTGGGCTGGTCGGTGAAGCTGCCGCTGGGCAGCGACACCACCACGCCGCCGTTGCCGGTGCCCACGCTGGTGATATACGCCGGCGGCACGTAGGTCCAGCTGACGTTGGAGATATAGATCGCCGAGCCGATGTTGTAGTTGGTGCAGCCGAAGACGATGGCCGCATAGGCTGCGCCCGGCGGCGCCGTGGCGGTCAGCGCGGAGACGCCGGGCCCGTTGCCGGCCGAGACGATGTCGTTGTTGGATGGCTGTTCGGATGCAGGCAGCGCATTGCCGTTGGCGTCGTACCAGACGATGCCGATCGCACCGCCGCCGTGCTCGCCGACCACGTCGAAATGACCGTGCGCGGTGATGGTCTGGCCCGGCACCACCGGCACCTTGTCCTGGTTGACCGCGGTGCCTTCGCCGCCGTTGGGGTTGTTGGTGCCGGTGTACACCATGCCCCAGCTCTGGCCGTCCACGGAATAGCTGCCGGCGATGAAGCCGGGATCCAGCGTCCAGCCGGTGCTGCCCTGGGCGAAGTTGGGATTGGTGGGCTGCTGGGTCCAGCTGCCGGTGCCGTAGTTGCCGAGGCCGTGCGCAGAGGCCGAGCTGGCCGCGCGCTGCGCCGCGTCCTGGCTCCAGATCACCCGCTTCTGGCTGTCGTAGCCGTCGAAGGTGGCGTGCAGCGCCGCATCGGTGCCGTCGCCGCCCTGCAGGTAGGCGCTGCCGATGCCGTCGTAGCTGATGATGTGGTCGCCGTTCTGGTCCAGCACATAGGCCTGGCGCCACACCAGCTGGCGCGAATTGCCGGCGGCGGCGAGCACGAAACTGCCCTGCTGCACGGTGCGGCCCAGCGCATCGACATTGGTGAAGCTGAGGTTGCCGTTGCCGTCCTGTCCGGCGACCTGGTTGCCCAGCGCGTCGTAGCCGGTGAGGCTGGTGGCGCCGGCGCCGTTGGATGTCTGCACCACCTGGCCGAGCGCGTTGTAGACGGTACGAGTGACGTTGCCGTTTTCGTCGGTGCTGGCGACCAGGTTGCCGTCGGCGTCGTAGGCGGCAGTCTTGACCGGTGTCGTGGTGGTGCTGCTGCCGTCGATGCCGACCACCGCCACGGCAGCCTCGGTTTCGACGACGATGTCGTTGCGTTCGTTGTAGGTGTAGGTGGTGGTGTTGCCGTTGGCGTCAGTGGAGCTGAGCACGTTGCCCCAGGCATCGTAGCTGGCATGCACGATGCCACTGCTCTCGCCGCTGGCCGCGTTGGTGCTCGGCCCCTGCTCGGCCACCGCGCGGCCGTCCAGGTCGCGCGTGTAGATGGTCTGCGCGGTGCCGCCGACGCTGGCCGCCAGCGGCACCGTGTCGGTGAGCAGCTGACCGGCCAGGTTGTAGCCGTAGGTGTGCAGCTCGCCGGTCTTGGGGTCGGTGCTGGTGAGCTTGTTGCCGTCGTTGTCGTAGGTGGTCACGACGTTGTTGACCACGCCGTCGCCGCTGGCCACCACCTCGCCGAACGCATCGTAGGTGGTGCTGGTGGCGGCGTCCGGCGACGGAATGCTCGAGCGCCAGGTGATGCTGGCGATCTGCTGGTTGTCGGCGTCGTAGCTGTAGTTGGTGGTGACCGTAGTGGAAGTGGTGTCGTTGCCGGTGAGCGTGTAGGACTGGCTGATCAGGTTGCCGTTGGCGTCGTAGGCCATGAAGCGGGCCTGGTTCGAGGTCCAGTTCGGCGCGCTGCCGTCGAGCGGGGTGAGCTCGGCCACGGCGTGACCGTTGGCGTCGTACTGGTAGTAGGTGCTGACCGACTGGGTGGAACCGGTCGAACCCACTGTTTGCACCAGCTTGTTGCCCAGTGCGTCGTAGCTGTAGCTCACCACCTGCGCGGCGGTGGTGTAGAGCGAGGGGCTGGCCAGGGTCAGCGAGGGATTGGCTTCAAGCAGGGCCTGCCAGTTGGCCACCAGCACCTGCACCTGCGGCCCGGTGACGCTGATGATGCGGCCCAGCGCATCGTAGGCGGTGATGACGGTGTTGCCGTTCTCGGTCACCGTGGTGACGTGGTTGTCGCCGTCGTAGCCGTAGCTGGTGGTGACGAAACCCGTGACCGGCTGGCCCTGCGCATTGATGTAGCTGCGCAGCACCGACTCGCCGGTCTTATTGCCGTTGTTGTCGTAGGTGTACTGGGTGACGCGATCCAGGCCGGTGGTGGCGGCGTTGCCGGCCGGCGGCAGCGCCGGCGGCGCGCCGCCCGCGACCAGGCCGCCAGTGCCGATGGCGGTGGCCCACTGGGTGGTGCTGCTGACGTCGCCGAAGGCATCGTAGGTGGTGCTGGTGACGTAGCCCAGCGGATCGACCGCCATGGTCTGGTGGCCGAGCGCATCGTAGTAGTAGTAACTGGTGGCCCATACCGCGCCGGCCTGGCCCGGCGTGCCCTGCACCAGCAACGACTGGCTGGTCACGTTGCCGTAGGCGTCGTAGGTGTACTGGGTGACCGGCGAGCCGCTCGACGCGCTGCCGTTGCTGTTGGTGTAGGTGATCGCCGGCTGGGTCACCGACAGCTTGTTGCCCTGGATGTCGTAGGTGGTGGTGATGGTGCGGTCGGCCGACGAGGGATCGAGCGACGATTGCAGCTGCTCCATGCTCAGCGGCTGGCCGGGGACCCAGCTTTGGCTGCTGACCAGGGCCGAGGTATCGATCGGCTCGGCGTAGCGGGTCACGGCCGTCTGCTGGCCGTAGGCGTTGTACTGGTAGCCGGTGACATAGCCATCGCCGTCGACGGCATAGGCCAGGCGGCCGTCCAGATCGTAGACGTTGTAGGCGTCGTTGCCGTTGGCATCCTCGCTGGCGACGGCATGACCGAAGGCGTCGTAGCTGATGGTGGTCGTCGGCGGATTGCCGTTGTAAGTGACGACACCGGTGGAAGGATTGACCGCGCCCGGCCCAGACAACTGCACTTCGAACAGATTGCCGTCGCTGTCGTACTGATAGTTGGTGATGCCGACACCCTGCGCGAGCAGACTCTGTCCCTGCGCATTCAGCGCCTGCACGGTCTTGGACGAGAGCGTGCCGTCGTTGGCGTACTCGTAGGTGGTGACGATGCTGGCCTGCACGGTGCCCTGGTAGGAGCCGTCGCTGCCGTAGCTGGCCACTGCGACGAGCGGGCTGGTTTCCTGGCTCAGGTTGCCCGCCTCGTCATAAGCGTATTGCCAGGTATTGCCGTTGCCGTCGGTATAGGACAGCTTGAGGCCGCGCGCGTCGTAGGTGTACTTCGCGGTGGGCGTGCTGCTTTGCGTGCTCAGCGTCTCGACCAGGTTGCCCACGCTGTCGTAGACGTTGCCGGTGCCGCGCATCTGCGTGGTGTCGGGATTGGCTGCCTGCACCGCCGCGGCCACGTCGACTGCGTCCCAGCCGGCCGGCGTGCCGATGGGATGCGCATATTGCAAAGTCCAGCTGGCGCGGCCGTCCGCATCGTATTCGGTCTGGGTGACGTTGCCGGCGGCATCGATCTGGTAGACCTTGCGCCCGGCGGCGTCGTACACGCTGCGCGTGGTGTGCTGCGCGCTGACGCCGGCGAGGTATGACTCGATCGAGGCGGTGGTTGCACCGGCACCGAACTGGGATGCAGGCAGCAGCGCCCCGTACTGGATCTGCGCGATGACGTTGCCGTCCGCGTCGTATTGCGTCTGCTGCACCAGGCCGCCGGATTGCCCGCCAAGCGAGGCCGAACTGACCACCAGGCTGACTCGCCCCATGTCGTCGTAGTAGGTGTAGGTCGCGCGCGCGGTGGCGTCGCTGTCGCCCGCGGCCGTCAGGGCCGACTGCACATCGGCAGGCGTGGCCGTCGCGGCCTGCAGGGCAGACGCGAGACTCGACGACACGCTGATGGGTGCGGCATAGGCGAGGCTGCCCGAGACTTGGCCGGCGCTGTTGTACAGCGTCTCGGTGACCGCGCCGGTCGGGTCGATGCTGTATTGCAGCTGGCCGTTGGCGTTGTAGACCTGGTAGCTGACATGGTCGTCGACGCTGGTCGTGAGCTGCGCCGCAGCATTGCTCAGCTGCGCTTCAAGGCCGTCATCGCTATCGATGGCATTGGAAATCGCATTGATCTGACTGGCGGAAAGCGCGGTGGCGTACTGCCGCTTCGCCACTACCTGACCATCGGCGTTGTAGGAGTACTGAGTGACGAGGCCTTTTTTCCAGGCGAATTCGCCAAAGCCACCGGCATCCTGGTCGATCTGATAAATCAGCTCGCCGGCTTCGTTGTAGAGGTTGTAGACGCCGCCCGGATCGCCGTTGCTGGTGCTGATCAGGTTGCCGTCGGGGTCGTAGCTGTAGATGCTGTTGTAGATGCCGCCCGTGTCGAGCAATTCGCTGGTCAGGCGACCCAGGCTGTCATACGTGTAATCGGACTCCCCGTTGCCATTGTTGCCGTTCTGGCTGACGCTCTTCGTCACCTCGTTGTAGCGGTTGTAGGTGTAGTCCGTGGTGAGGTTCTGGTGGGTGGAGGCCGTGCCGGCGTCCTGCACGCGCTCCAGCACATTGCCGTTGCCGTCGTAGGCGTAGGTGGTGACGATGCCGGTCGGATCGGTGACCGCAACCTTCAGGCCGCGACCGTCGTAGACATAGGTGGTTACCAACTTCAGGCCGTTGGGATCGACCGTCTGAGTGAGCACCCGGCCGGCGGCGTCATAGGTGTAGGCCACCACGTGACCGTCGGCATCGGTGGTCTGGGTGAGGTTGCCTGCGTTGTCGTAGGCGTTGGTCACCGTGCCGCCGTCGGCCTGGATCGTCTGCTGCAGCTCGCCGTCGGCGTCGTACTGGTAGCGAGTGGTGTTGCCGGCCGGATCGGTGACCGCGATGGTCTGGCCTTCGCGGTTATAGGCGGTGACCGTGGTGAGGCCGCCCGGTGCGGTGACGGTGAGCGTGCGCGCCGCATCATCATAGGCGTACGACGTGACCAGGCCCATCGCATCGGTGCTGCTGAGCACGCGACCGTAGGCGTCGTAGCGAGTCGAGGTGGTGCGCGCCTGGCCCTGCACGGTCAGGCTCTGGCTCAGCTGCTGGTCGAGATTGTCGTAGGTGTAGGTGGTGACGCTGCCGTCGCCGTCGGTGTAGCTTGCCTTGTTGCCGAAGGCGTCGTAGGTCCACGACTGCGTGCGCAGCTGGCCGCCGTAGTATTGGCCGGCGTCGACCTGGCCGGTCACGTCACCCATGTTGTCGTAGGTGTAGGTGGTAGTTAATGCATCGTAGTAGTTCCCATCGCCGCTCTGCGCGAGCACCACGTCGCCGAAGCCGTCGTAGGTATCCTGGATGAAGCTGCTGTAATTGACCGATTCCGACGTAACGCGCCCCTCCAGATCGTATGAGTAACCGATCATCCTGTCGTGATCCGCATTGGCGGACTCATTGATGTCGGCTACCAGAATCGGACTCATCAGCGCAGACATCGATCGGGACGTCGGTGTGAAACCGCTGCCAATGGTGATGCGCGCGGCAAAAACGTAGGAGCCACCCAGATCGCCAAAGACATCATGGGCGGTTTCGCTGACCTCACCCAAGGCGTTGGAATTGCCGTTGCTATCAGCAACGCCGCGTATGGTGAAGTAGAGCTGGCCGTCTGGGTAATAGACGTACCAGGTCTTGTTGCCCAGCGCATCGGTGGCCAGGGTGCGGTTGCCGTCAAGGTCGTAGGCATAGGTGGTGGTACGCCCCATGGCGTCGGTGCTGCTCAGCTGGTTGCCGAAGGCGTCGTAGCTGGCGCTGCTGGTGCGCGCATCCGCGGTGCCTGCCGCCACCGTGGTCTGCACCACCTGGCCGGCCGGGTCGTAGCTGTACTGCGTCGTCACGCCCTGGGGATTGGTCTGGCTGAGCAGGTCGCCGTAGGCGTCGTAGCTGTTCAGGGTCTGCTGCGCGGCCGTACCGGCCAGCGCGGAGAGGATGCTCGTCAGACTGGCCGTCGCCGAACCGCTGACCGCCGTGGCGTAGCGCGTGGTGCTTAGCCGCTGGTCGTCGAGGTCGTAGGTGTACTGGGTGAAGTAGCCGTCTGCATCCAGCGTGCCGAGCAGGTTGCCCTGCGCATCGTAATAGTTGCTGGTGATCTGATCGCTGGCGCTGGACGCCGGTGTGAGCTGAGCCAGCGTACCGGTGGCCTGCAGCGCGGCATTCGTAACGGTCGCGTAAGCCGTGGTCTGAGTACGCTGGCCGGCTGCGTCGTAGACCTCGGTGGTCAGGTAGCCGTTCGCGTCCAGCGTGCCGATGGTGTTGCCGTCGGCGTCGTAGAAGAGGCGTGTCGTACGCGTGGAAGACTCTGGCGTCGCCACATAGCCATTCGATGCGCTCGCCGCCTCGGTATAGAAGCCGTCGTCCTGCTGTTCCACCACACGCGAGGCGGCGTCATAGCTATAGGTCAACGTATCGCCGCCGCTGTAGTTGTAGCTGACGGTGACTTGGCCGGTAGTCGGGTCGTAGGTTTCGGTGCTGGCCACCTGGGCATAGCGCGTCGTCGTTGCGACGCGACCCATGGCGTCATACGTCGTCAGCGTGATGCGATCGGAGAACTGGTAGGCCTGCGGCAAGGCCTGAGCCGCCGTCACTGTGACAGCGCCATTGACCAACCACCCGGAAGTCTGGGCTGGCTCGATATAGGCGTATTGCTCGGTGACCCGACCCAGCGCATCGCGGGTGTACTTCACCACTGCGCCGCTCGTGCTGACGGTGACGACTACTCGCCCGTCCTTGTCGTAGAAGGTGAAGCTGGGGTTGCCGTTCGGGTCGACCTGGGCGACCTGCTCGCCGGCCGCGTTGTAGATGATCTGGGTGGTCTGAGTCGTCGCTGGCGTATTGGCCTGCGCCACCGCCTGCGCAATCGAAGCCGTGGTGGCGCTGCCGCCCACCGCGGACAGCGCCAGCGGCACGCCGTACACGCTGCGCGCGATGACGCGACCGTCGGCGTCGTACTGGGTCTGGCTGACCACCGCCGCCAAGGTGCCGTTCACCAGCTTGGGCGTGATGCTGTAGACCTGGCGACCGTCGGCGTCGTAGTAGGCGTAATTCACTCGCGCCGTGGCGTCGCTGTCGCCCGCGTTACTCAAGGCCTGCTGCATATCGCTGGCTTGGGCGGTGCCGGCGCGCAGCGCGCCGTCCAACGCGGCGGTCAGCGTGATCGGTGTGGCGTAAGCCAGCGTCTCGGCGACCTGGCCCAGCGCGTTGTAGCGCGTCTCGATCACCTCGCCCAGCGCGTCGATGCTGTAGCGCAGGCGACCGTCCGCGTCGTACAGGTTGTAGCTGATCGGGTCGTTGGCCGTCGCCGCACCCGTCGCCAGCGACGCACCCGCCGCAAGGTTGCCGGCCACGCTTCCGCCAGCCAGGTTCGATAGGCTGCCGATGGCGACCAGGCTATCGTAGGTGCGCGTCGCGACCAGGCGACCGTCAGCGTCGTACCAGTGCTGCGTCAGCACGCCCTCGCCGGCGCCTTGCGCCCCGGCAGGAGTAATCGTGTAGACGGCCTCGTTGGCCTGGTCGTAGATGGTATAGGTGGTGTTGCCGTTCGGGTCGGTGCTGGCAACCGGGTTGCCGTTGGCATCGTAGGCATAGCTGGTGGTGAGCTTCAGCCCGGCGGGATCGACGATGCTCTGCACCAACTGACCCAGCGCGTCGTAGACGTATTGGGTGGTGCTCGTGGTCGCACCGCTGCCTAGCGTCTTGGTGAGGACGTTGCCGGCGCCGTCGTAGGTATAGGTGGTAGTGAGGTTGATCTCGCCGGTGCCAGCGTCCTGCATCTCGCTCAGCACATTGCCGTCGGCGTCGTAGTAGCTGTAGGTCGTCGCCACGCCCATCGGATCGGTCATCGACAGCAGGCGACCGGCGCCATCGTAAGCGTAGCTGGTGGTCAAGGCCTGGCCGGTCGGATCGACCGTCTTGCTCAGCACCCGGCCGCTGGCGTCATAGGTGTACGTCACCACCTGCCCGGCCGCGTCGGTGCTGCGGATCAAGTTGCCATCGGCGTCGTACTGGTTGCTGCTGGTCGCGCCCAGTGCATCGGTGCTGGTCAACAGGCGGCTGTCGCCGTCGTAGGTGTAGCTGGTCGCATTGCCCGCGCCATCGGCCACGGACACGGTATCGCCGTAAGCGTCGCGCACGGTCTGGCTGGTCACACCCAAGGGTGTGGTCACCGTCGTGGTGTGGGTGGCCAGATCGTATTGGTAAGTGGTGACGTTACCCAGCGCATCAGTCTGGCTGACCACACGCCCGTAGGCGTCGTAGCTAGCCTGGGTGGTGCGCAGCTGGCCGTCGACGGTCTGGCTGCTGGCAAGCTGCCGACCCAGATGGTCGTAGCTGTACTGGATAACGTTGCCATTGCCGTCGGTGCTGCTGCTGACGCGGCCAAAAGCATCGTAGGTATTGCCAGTGCTGCGCGCAGCCGCCGTGCCCACGCCGTCGGTCTCGACGATCAATTCGCCGCGACTGTCGTAGCCATACGTCCTGGTCGTACTGTTGGCAGCGCTCAGCGCGCTGCCCGGCGCAATAATCTGCTGCTGCACCTGGGTGCGATCGCCGAACGCGTCGTACTGGTAGGCTGTCAAATAGCCGTCGCCGTCGGTGACCGTGGCGACCTGGCCACGCGCGTCATACGTGGTCGAACTGGTGGCGTTCGCATCGTTGGCGGATGCCGGCAAGGCAGCGACGGCCGCAGCCACCTGGGTCAGAGTCGCCGTGCCGGGATTGAGCGTGCTGCCGCTATCCCCAGCCGCCGTATTCAAAGTCAGCTGAGCGGCATAGACCGTCGTCGTGGCGACCTGGCCAAAGGCGTTGTAGGCATAGGCGGTGACGTTACCCAGGGCATTGAGCGCGCCGCCCGAGGGCTGGCCCTGCACGGCGTACACCAGCTGGCCATCGGCGTCGTAGCTGTACCAGGTGCTGTTACCCAGCACGTCGGTGGCTTCGGTCCGTTGATTGAGCGCGTTGTAGGTATAGGTGGTGGTCGCACCACTGGCGTCGGTGCTGGTCAGCAGGTTGCCGAAGGCATCGTAGGTGGCGCTGGTCGTGCGTGGCGCCCCCTGCCCGCTCGCCGGCGTGATCGTGGCGCTGAGCACCTGGCCCACGCTGTTGTACTGATAGGTGGTGACGGTGCCGTCCGCCGCGGTGCGGCTGACGACCTGGTCGTCGGCGTCGTAGGTCACGCTGCTCTGTTCATTGGCCGTGCTGCTGCCGAGCAGGCCGACCAGATCGGCAGTCGTCTCCGCGCCGGTCAGGGCGCCGAGCTGGGCGATGCTCAGGGCCGTGGCATAGCGCGTCGTGGTGGTCGTGTTGGTCTCGGTGTCGTAGCTGGTGACGGTGAGATAGCCATCCGCATCGACCTGGGCGACCAAGCGGCCAGTGCCGTCGTAGTAGCTGCGGGTGGTCTGATCCTGCACGCTGGTCGCCAGATCGGCCTGCAGGGTGGACAGGCTCGGCGCATCGCCAAGCTCGCCGAGTTGCTTTGCGGTCAGGGCAGTTGCATAGGCCGTCTGCTGCACCACTTCGTCGTTGGCGTCGTAGCTCAGGGTGACCACGTAGCCGGCGGCATCGATAGTCGCCACCGGACGCTGATCGGCGTCGTAGATGGTCTGAGTGGTGCGGTCGGCCGCGCTGGTGGTCAGGGCGACCTGCAGATTCGCGAGTGTGGGCGCGCTGCCCAGCGAAGACGTCAGCGCCGTGGCGTATTGGGTGACTGCCACGACGTTGCCGTCGCCGTCGTAACGGGTGACGGTGGCGTAGCCGGCCGGGTCGATGGTTGCCACCTTCTCGCCGGCAGCGTCGTAGATCGTGGTCGAGGTGCGATCGGTGCCGGTACTGGCCGGCAAGGGCAGGCCGGCAGGATAACTGCTGGTCAATGCGCCGTTGCTGATCCAGCTCGAGGGATCGATGGTGGTGCCGTACTGCGTGGTCTGGGTGACGCGACCATCCGCGTCGTAGGTGTAGGCCGTCACCGCACCGTTGGCGTCCACCGTGCCGCTGACCCGCCCATCCGCATCGTAGAAGGTGTAGCTGACGTTGCCGGCCGGATCGATCGTGGCCACTTCCTGGCCGGCGGCGTTGTAGATGAATTGGGTGGTTTCGCTGTCAGCGCCACCGTTCGCCAAGCCATCGGCATTGATGATCGACTGCAAATGATCCGATGTCGGATTATCAAACAACGATTCCGCCTGAGCGGTCGTTATCGGCGTTCCAAGTATCGTGCTTCCGACCATTTCGCCATTGGCGGCAAAGGAGGTCAATGTGACATAGATGCCTGAGGGCCCATTCTGACTGCCATTGCCGGGAAGAGGCAGCGTAGCCGAGGATATTTGAGCAACGACTCTATAATGGCTGTCGTAAATATTTATAGATACTTGATCCGCACTGCTGTGCACAAGCATCGTATTGAGATTATCGAGCGTCGGATTTTCGAGCAAAGACAGCGCCTGCGCCGCCGTCAAGGCATGGGCATACGTGATGCTGCCGATAGTGAGGCCGCTGCTGTTGTATCCCACCTGGGTGACATATTCGCCGGGCTGGCCCGTGATGGATTGTCCAGCATTCTGATAGGCGACTGTCAGCAGTCCAAATCCGGCGATCGAGACCTGGATCCCCACCTGGTAATTCGAACTCGAGGCAAGCATTGGCTGCAAATTGGCCATCGTCGCATTCGCCTGGAGCGACGTGATATCGGCCGCCGTGAGCGAATTCGTATACGTTGCAGAACCGATGCTGGCGTTATTCGATGTGTAGTCCACCGTGACGGCGGAAACCGGACTCCCATCTGAATCCGAAGTGCCCAGCGACCATGCCACCGTTGCCGATTGGCCGGTGGTCGAGTCGTTGAAGCTCATTTCATGGATATCGTTATTGCTTGGCGACAACATCGACTGGACTGTGGCCCAAGTCGGATTATTTTCCAGCGAAGTTATCTGCGCCAAGGACAGCGGCGTTCCGTACAACGACGTGTTGTAAATCGACCCGCTCTGGGTCTGCGCCATGATGTACATGCCGCCGGCAAACTGCGCCCCCAGCCCGCTCATCAGGCTGTCATCTGCTAGCAAAGAGGCCGAAGTACCTATCGTTGCCGAGTTGCCCGCTCCATCCGAAATGCTGATAGCCAGCTGATCGTATGTCGACGGCGTCAACATCGGCTGCAAATTCAACCATGAAGCATCGTTCTGCAGGGACGAGATCTGCGTCTCCGTCAGAGGCGTCGCATACAGCACCGTGCCTGTCCCCTGGGCGCCGTACAGATACTCCGTGACGAAGTCTCCCGACACCAGGTTGCCGTTGATCTGCAGCGTCTGGTAACCGACCCGCGCCTGAGTCCTGCCCTGATTATCGTAGATGGTCAGATTGAGCCTGTCGTCGGCACCGCCAACCACCATGGATTGCAGGTTATCCAGCGTCGGATTGGCTTGGAGCAGTCCGATCTGCGTGGCATTCAACGCGGTCGCGTAGGTTCTCGAGCCTATTTGCGCGTATTCGCCATACACGGGCGGATTGGCACCTTGCAGCGCCTGATACGCAAGACCCGCCACCTGGTTGCCATTTTGGTCATAGATGCTCAAGGTCACCTGATCGTTTGAGCTGGCAGGGACCGTGGACTCCAGGTTGGCCAGAGTGAGATTGCTCTGTAGCGCAGTGACCTGATCCGATGTCAGGGGCGTCGCATACTGCGTCGTCCCCACGACCTTTCCGTTGGCGTCATAGGACGTCACGGAGGCATACTCTCCCCAGGCACCGTTTTGCCCGTTCGGCAGCTTCAAGAACTGGTAGCTCACGCCCCCCACCTGGCGATTCTGGCTGTCATATATCGACAGCGTGACTTCGTCCTGGGCACTCGATGCCAACATGGCTTGCAGCGTGCCCACCGTAGGATTCGCCATGAGCGCAGCCGCCTGCAAGGCGGTTAATGGCGTGGCGTACAGCCTTGTTTCAATGACATTGCCCGACGCGTCGTAACTCGTCGTCGTGACGAAATCGCCATTCACCGGCTGATTGCCGATATACGCATTCGTGGCGACTTGTGCGACCAGGCGATGTTGGTCGTCATAAATCGTAAGCGTTGCCTGATCGTTGGCACTTGGCGTCAACATCGATTGCAGGTTGGCCCACGTGGGATTGGACTGCAGCATCGCCACTTGCTTGGCCGTCAACGGCACCGCATAGGTCGTCGTGCCCACCAGGTTGCCGTTGCTGTCATAACTGGCCGTGGTGACGAATTCGCCATAGGTCGGCGTCGTCGCGTTGCCAAGGTAGAGGCTCCTATATTCAAGCTGCGCCATTGGGCGGCCCTGAGCATCGTCGATGGTCAAGTTGACCTGATCGGCGATGCTAGATGTACTTGTTCCGCCATCCTGGCCAGGGACGCTTGTCGCGGATTGCGTACTGCTGACCAACAGCCCGGCGCTGTTGCGCACCTGCGTGGTCACCAGGCCGTTGGCCTGGGTGATCGCCAGCGTGTTGGCGCTGTCGTTGTAGAGGTAGGTGGTGGCATGGCCGAGCGGATCGGTGCTGGCGATCAGACGACCGAGGCCATCGTAGGCATAGCTGGTGGTTTGCGGCGTTGCGTGGTTCGCGCCGGTCTGGGTCGCCGTCTGCAGCAGGCGCCCCTGCGCATCATAGGTGGTCGTGGTGACCACCGTGCCGCTGTCGAGCACGCCGTTGCCGCTCGCATCCACCGCATCCCACTGTGTCTTGCTCGCCAGCTGGCCGCGCGCATCGTAGCTGTAGTCGGTGCGGGAGCTGTGGCCGAGCGTGGCTTGCACCGCGCCGCTCTGAGTCCAGGCTAGCAGTGCTGCCAGGGTCGGCGGCGCCGCAGGGCTGAGCGTACCGATGTCGTAGCTGGCGCCGAGGTATTGGCGCGTGGTGGTCAGTTGGCTCAGGCCGGTGCCGCTGGTGGTGTAGTCGTTTTCGCTGACCTGGCCCAGCGGATCGACGGTGTAAGCCAGCTGATCGTTGGCGTTGTAGACGTAGTAGGTGGTCTGCGCACCCGTCGGCGCGACGTAACCGCTCTGTCCGGGCGCGCCCTGCGCCGGTACGGTATAGGTGGTCTTGCTGGTGACCTGGTCGTCGGCGTTGTAGGTGTAGCTGACCGTGTTGCCTTGGCCATCTTCCACGCTCAGCAAGTTCCCGTTAGCGTCGTACTGATAGCGGGTTACCGCGCCATCCGGATCCGTCGCCGTCAGCAGATTGCCGTTGCTGTCGTAGCTGTAGCTGGTGGTAGGGCTGCTGCCGTTCACTGCGGGAGCAACCACGCCGGCGAGCTCGCCGGCGGCGTTGTATTGATAGGTCGTGGCATGCCCCAACGCATCAGTCACGGTGGTGCTGCCCGCGCCGTAGCTGAGCGCTACGGTCTGCGCCGCCGCGCCGCTGCCGGTGGTGATGCCGGTGACCTGATAGGCACCCTGGGAGTCCTCGGTGTAGGTGTAGCTCACCGTGGTGCCGTCGCTCTGGCTCACCGACGCGACGCGATCGCTGCTGCCGTCGTAGGTATAGGTGGTGGTGTAGCTGGCCGTGCTGTTGTCGGTATCCGAGGCCAGGGTGGTGGTGACCGTGGACAGGCGCCCTTGCGCGTCGTAGCCGTAGCTGACCTGCTGCCTCGTCACCGCAGCAGTCTGCCCCGGCGGCACCTCCTGGATGCTCAGGCTGATCAGCTGGCCGTTGGTGTTGTAGCCGAACAACAAGGTATCGCCGTCGCCAGCCGCAATCTGGCTAAGCAGTCCATTGCTGTAGCTGAAGCTGTAATTCGCGCCGGTTTCTTCATTGCTCAGCGTGGTCAGCTGCCCGCCGGCATTGTATGTTTCCTGCTGCCGCGAGCTGCCATCGGTCCAGCTCCAGCTCGACGTGCCCGCATTCCAGGCCAGCGTGTCTTCCGCTCCGCTCTGGCCGCTGCTGACATAGAGCCCGCGACTGGCGTCGTAGACATAAGTGACCGACGAACCGTCGGCGTCGGTGCGCACCACGCTGCTGCCCGCTGTGTTGACCGCGCCGCTGAGGCCGCTGATCGACTGGCCGAAACCGAACATCCAGCCAGCGGAACCGTTGAGCTGGCCCTGGCTGTTGTAGGTGCGCAGCACGTCCAGCGGCAGGCCGTCGAAGACCAGCCCTTCGTCCTGGCTCTGCAGCACCAAATTGCCGGTGGCCACATTGAGGTATTGGTTGACCTGCGCCTGTCCGATGGAAGCCTGGCCACCCTGGGCCTGGCCCAACTGCTTCAGCGACGTGTTGCCCAGCCCCAGACCGTTCCCTGCGATCACTGCGACCATCGTGGTATCCCCTTGCGCATGCGCGACTGTCTTTGGAACCGCCGTCACGGCGATGTCCTTCCAAAGAACTAATCGGGGAGTCCGGGAAAAAGTTTAGGGCTGTCTTGAAAATAAATTAGATGTCGGCAGGCTGCTTGTAGCGACCCGAAAATTGGAAAATCTCTTTCCAGATCAATCCATTGAGTCGACTCAAAAGGCGCAAAAGCAATTTCTGTCGAAAAATTCGTAATTAATTGCGCCCTTGGCGACGAAGATAATGTCCCTCGGCATGAGATATCCAAGCGCCGAGACCCCGCCTTGATGCCGACAACCGTGCCGAAAAGCGACCTGGCTCGTGAGCGCGAGGTCGTTCCGGCATGGAGCGCATCGCACCTGCAGCCATGCGACTCTGTGGAGAGGCACGCCTCCGATCGGCAGGACGAGCGCGTGATCGACGTCTTTCGGCGATCGAGTTCCGTCTGCCGAGGCAGCCGGCGTCACGCAGTTGCTGTGCATCACGCCGAGATTTCAAGCAGGCCGGATGGTCAAGCGCTTTGCCGACATGCCATCGCGGAGCAGCGTCTGCTTCTGTGCCGCACGAAGTATTCATCGATGCTGCGCCTTCGAAGCTCTCGCGTGTAGAACCCTACACTCGTTCGCCAGATCGATGCCGCGCAGACGGCCAGTCGCCGCGAATCGCCAGCGACGCGCAGAACTGCGTAGCCCACCGACGCAGCGGTGACAGCAAGGACTGCGCTATATGGATCGCATGCCGAGCAGCGCCATGACCTGCCTACGCAAAGGCAGGTAAACCGCAAAGCCTTTGAAAAACTATTAAGCGGACAACGGTTCCGCTCGAGGCTAACCGGGCAGGTTCGTTGTGTCACTGCTCAGCCAGGCGAGGAACGAGCGCCGCCACACCAGGCACCTGCCCTTACTCCGAGGCAGGCAGATTATGCGGTGCCACGGCCATCAACAGATGAAGTGGAGCCGCTCAAAATTTCCAAAAGGATCCCGACGGGCCGAGGACCTGGCACTGGCTGCTGCCTGCGCTCAGGGCCTGCGTATCCGAGAGCGTGGTTCCGGCAGCCACCGAATAGTGAAAGACCTGCTGCGCCGAGCTCAGTGCATTGACGTAGGCGATGAAGGTCGACGCCACGCTTGATTTCGTGTTGTCGAAACTCAGTGTGATCGACTTGCCGGTCTTGCTGGCCGTGACCTTGCAGTTGTAAGGCAGGGGGCAGGCCGGTCGCGTAGTGGCAGCGATGCCTGGCGCGAAGGTGTCGCTGTCCGAATACGGATAGAGCGCGTAGACCGAGTTAGGCCCGTTGGTCGGCTCGGTGATTTTCCAGCCGGTGATGTCGGCGTCACTCGGCGTGTTGGTCGGCGACACCAGGTTCAAGGTTTCCGTCAGGTCGCCGCAGACCGCCCGGCGCCATGCCGTGATGTTCGGGCACTGGACGGCGCTTGCCGAATACCCCTTCGCAACCAGCCAGGTCTCAAGGAATTTGATGACCGAGGTGTGATCGGAAAGCCGCGACGACACGCGCCCGCCCTTGCTCCACGGCGATACCACGATCATCGGAACACGCGGCCCCAGGCCGATGGGTTCCGAGCCGTACGTCTCGTTCGAAAGGTCGATGGGTGCGCCGGCGGCCGTGGTCAGATTGTGCTTGCCGTAGCCGCTGAGCGGTGGGATGGGCGCAGGCACGTGATCGAAGTAGCCGTCATTCTCGTCGTAGGTGATGAAGATCGCGCATTTGCCCCAGACATCCTTGTTGCCGATGATCGTATTGATCACTCGCTCGGCGAATGATTCTCCCGCGCTCGACGTCGCGGTGGGATGCTCGCAATACGTATACGGCGCGACGATCCATGAGACGGCCGGGAACGTGCTCTTGCCCTGTGCATCCTTGCCTTGCAGATCGCTCTGCAGCGATGCGATCAGTGCGTCGGCCGAGTTCGCATCGTTGTCGCCGGACTTGCCGGCGTAGCTGCGGGCCTTCGCGATCTTTGCGGGATCGCCGCCGCGCCGGAAATTGTTGAAGTAGGCGAGCGCGTTGTCGCCGTAGTTGCCGTAACCCTGATAGACCTTCCAGCTGACCTGGTTGTTTTCCAGCACATCGGCGTAGGTTTGCCAGTCCCAACCGTTCTGCTGGCCGCTGTCGTTCGCGTCGTCGGCGGTCACGTTGCTTTCCCAAGCGTCATCGTTCTCGACGATGTAGTGCTTCCAGCTCGCGTTGGTGATCGTGCTGCCGCCCGAGGTTCCAGTCCACAGGAAGCGTCGGTTCGGATTGGTCGGACCGAACAGCGAGCAGTGGTAGGCATCGCAGATCGTGAACGCATTCGCCAGCGCGTAGTAGAACGGCAGATCGGCAGGCTTCAGATAGCCCATCGTCCAGTAGCCTTTCTTCTGCACCCACGCGTTCCAGTTGTCCCAGGTGCGCTGCGATCCCTTCCACGAGTGATCGAGATTGACGCCTTGATAATTGACCGACGCCGATGTCGCTGGATTGAGCGGATACGGCATCACGTTGGCGACGATCGTCCCCGACGGATTCTTTGCCGCATAGCTGCCGGATGTCAGGTTGGGCTGGTACCAGACCGTTTTGCCGTTCGGCAGCGGCGCCGGATGCGGATCCGAGAAGCCGCGCACGCCAGGCAGCATGCCGAAGTAGTGGTCGAATGACCGGTTCTCCTGCATGAAGATGATGATGTGGTCGATGCCATCCAAAGTGGTCGGCTGAGTCGCCTGCGCGAGCGCGCTGCGGATCGCGGGCGGCAGCACCGAAGCTAGACCGGCCATGGCCAGCGTACCTGTTCCGAGCTTCAGAAAATCGCGGCGACTTTTCGAGACCATGGGCATTCCAGAGGCAGGGATCGAGTGATCCGGATGACGAGCCCCATTAGAACCATGCCAGATGAAATTAGCATGGCAAGGCAATGACAACGCCACCCCAAAGAAAGTGATATGTGCAATACGAATCAGCCATTCGATTTCAACGATAAAATCGACAGCTACTACAATTCATCGCATTGCTCCGACTCGCAAACCGATCGAACCGCCACCTCAATTTGTGATGAACTGCAAACAGGCAAGCGGACCCGATTCTCGTTTTGAATTACCCGGATGTCGAGCAAGGCCAACCCATCCCAAAGCACCAGGCACCGACGGGGTCCAGCAGGGCCTCTTTCAGGACTTTGCATGCCTTGTTCGGACTTGCCAAACGCCGCCGCAGGCCACACCTCGCCATACCTGAGACGGGATGTCGATCTGGAAATATCGAAGTATCTGCAACGAACACGCCAGCGCAGGCGTGACGTCCATAGCATGGGCAATCCCCAGAGAGCAGCGCTGCGACTCCATCCGGGATCCTTGATTCACCTTCCCGCACTCCAGCTCAGAAGCTAGCCGACTCGATCAAGTTGATCTTTCGATCAGAGACCGTTTCGGATCTCGTCACTGAATGAACTTGACTGCAAACAGCCATCGCAATCTGCATAAGCGAATACCTATATGTCCATTATCGCCATGCCGATATCTTTAGTAATCCCGAGCGCAGCTTATTACCGCGACCAGATCGAACACTTTATAAAATCGAAGAGCAGCAAGTGCATCCGATTTTTCAAAGGGAGATCAACGCCCTCCATGCACAAATGACACTGGTGAACTCGGCCATCGCCTTGCCCTCGAAGATCTTCCATCGATGAGCGAATCGGCCATGCATGACCGACGCGCGAACGAACCAAGCACGAATCGACGGTCCACGCGATCCATGTCATCGACCTATGTCAATGTATGGATTGACCGCGGCACTTGTTGAAGCGAGCTCGCCGAGCTGCAGGAATGCGACATGGCGCGCCAGGCTTTTAAACTGCTGCCCGGCTGCTCCGTGACGATGCAATCGCTCCACTTCACCGGTGAGTGGACACACAAGCTTTGCGTTGTCCGCATCCATTCCTGGTGCGGAAGAGGTTCATGGCGTGTGCTTGCCGCACATCGCATGCGACTCTCTGATGCACGCTATAGGCACGTATCGATCCAGCATGACGAGCACATTCTTCACGCCAGCAGCCCGATAGCTGGCTGCACTGTTGATGCAAGGACGATACTGCCGGGCCAGCCCAAGAAAGCCGCACCATCTGAGTTGCAAGGCTTGCCGCATGGATCGAGTGCAGGCGGCGCCTTACTCCTGCCGCACTGGGTACACGGACACTCGTTCAACGCTCACGCTCGACATGATCGAAGCGCACGCCCAGCGGCCCCAGCGATTCGACCAGCACGATGGAGTCGCCGCGTTGTGCCTGGGCATACGGCAACCCGCACTCATGGATGCGTCGGCCGACGGGCGGATTGTCGAACGCATAGCGCACCGGACAGCGCCCCTCGCTGCGGATCACGTCCAGCGTGCTGGGCACGCGCAGCGAAGTACGCGATGTCGCGAACAGCAGCAACGCCGTCGCGCTGTAGAGCAACAACCAGCTCCAGCCTGCCGCCACCGCGGACAGCGCTGCCACAGAGAGCCACGGCGCAGTGGCTGCGCTTAAACGCGATCTCTGCGCCGCCGCAGTGACTGCGCGGTTCTGCCTCGATCGACGTGCCAGGACGATCGCCCAGCCGACCCAGGCCGCCAGCGCCATGCAGGCCAGCACGCGCAGGGTCGTCAGGTTGCAATAGCAGTCGATGGAAACCAGCAGCCCCAGGACGGTGATCGTCAGAGCGATCAGCACGCCCCATAGCCGGCGCAGGCCATGCCGCGAGTCGGACGATGCCGTGGACTCCATGCCTGCTTCGGCCATCTTTTCGCCTTTTAAGCGGGTCGATGCCGATCCGTCGGCTGCGGCTCCCGTCAACCGGACCGCTCAGGCGCCGACGCGGCGGCGCACCGCTTCGAAGTCGCGCACCGGGCGCAGCTCGATGCAGCCGGTGCTGGTCCACGGAAACTCCTGCGCGATGCGCAAGGCCTCTTCCATGCTGTCCGCCTCGATCAGATTGAAGCCAGCCAGGTATTCCTTGGTTTCGGCGAACGGCCCGTCCAGCACCGTAGCCTTGCCTTGGCGCACGCGTATCGACTTGGCCGTGACCGGCGCTTCCAGTTGCTGCGAATCGAGCAGGCAGCCGTCGCGCCGCAGCTCGTCCGCATGCGTGATGCAGGCATGCATGCGCGTATCGAATTCGCCGGGCGGCAGCGCGTCCAGCAGGGCATCGTCGCTGTAGATCATCATCAGGAACTTCACGGCGACCTCGACGGCTACGGGGAAGTGCCAAGCCTAGAACGGCAGCCGGACTTTACCAAGTGCAGACGCCTTCGGCAGCGATCCACAGAGGGATGGATGCGGCGCGCTTCTCGGCTTCGTGTGGACAGCGATAGGCAATCGGCAGGACGGATGATCGTTCCAAATGGAGCTGATCAAACCAGCCAGGCTCGCCAGGCCCTGGAAGCGTTGCTCGCGGAGACGCATACATTCGGACATCGCGCTCCGCCTGCCGGCGCGACCAACGGCGATGTGCAGCGCACGCGCTCACTTTCCCCACCGCATCGCACCGAGACGTCTGCCAGGGTTTGCTCCGTAGCCGTGTTGGCCACGGTTCGATGGAAGGTCCACGCGATGCTGGCGCATGGATACGGGTCGCCGAATGAGTCGACTGGGAAGGCAACTCGTCCGGCAGACCAGGCGGCGCATCAAAGCAGTTAGCCGCCAGTACGCCGCGTCCGATTCAGCGGAAGCGCCACATCGCCTGGCAAGCCGACCCGGTCGATAGCCGGACGAGCAGCATGGGCGTTGCGGGAACCTGCAGGACACCGTCTTCTGGGGTCGGGCGCCCCCGTCATGCAGACGACGTACCGCCCGAATGCAAAAGGGCGGCTTTCGCCGCCCCTCCCGTCCATCCGCTCAACGAACGACGCTCAGCCGCACTTGCTGTAGCCGCAATTGAGGCAGGTCTGGCAGCCGTCCATCAGCACCAGGGCCTGGGTGTTGCACTTCGCGCACAGGGTGGCGCCAGGCGGGAAGCCCGCGGCGTTGAGTTCGGCCTTGGCCGGCGCGGCCCCGGCTTTCTGGACGCCGGCAACCTCGTAGGCCGCGCGCTTCTCGGCGATCAGCCGCCGCGTGGACTCATCCATTTCCGGATCGTGGATCAGCCCGATCGTCTTGAGGTGCTGCTCGATCACCCCGCCGATCTCGGCGACGATGCTCGGCATGTAGATGCCGCCGGCCTTGAAGTAGCCGCCGCGCGGATCGAACACCGCTTTCATTTCTTCCACCAGGAAGGTGACGTCGCCGCCTTTGCGGAACACCGCCGAGAGGATGCGGGTGAGTGCCACGATCCACTGGAAGTGGTCCATGTTCTTCGAGTTGATGAAGATCTCGAAGGGGCGGCGCTGCTCGTAGGCGGTGCCTGCATTGAGCACGATGTCGTTGATGGTGACGTACAGCGCATGCTCGAACAGCGGCGACTTGATCTTGTAGGTCGAGCCGACCAGGGTCTCCGGGCGCTCCAGACTTTCGTGCATCTGGATCACTTCGGCCAGCGGCGCGGCCTCCTTGGCAACCGGCGCCGCGACAGGCGCCGCCTTGTCCTCGGGCTTGACCACGTTGTAGCCCTTGATCTTCTGTTCGATCTTGATCGCCATGGCTCTGGTTTTTCTTGTTCGAGTGATGGGTGCGGACGCCGCCGTCGGCAGAGACGAAGATCCGGCCCGGCCGGAGCCGGGCCGGATCGCTTACGACTTACTTCCTGCGGGCAGCCTTCTTGGCCGCCGGCTTGCGAGCCGGCTTGGCGCCCGCCTTCTTGCTGGCAGTGGACCTCTTGACCGCCTTGGCGACGGTCTTTTTCTTGGCGGACTTCTTTACGGCCGCCTTCTTCGGCGCGGCCTTCTTGGAGCTTGCCGCCTTCTTGGTGCTGACCTTCCTTGCTACTTTCGCGCTGCTCTTCTTGACAGCTTTCTTCACCGCCTTCTTCACGGCGCCGGCCTTCTTGGCCACCTTGCGCGCCGCTTTCTTGACGGCCTTCTTCGCGGCCGCCGCCTTCTTGGCGACAGCCTTCTTCACCGCCTTCTTGGCGGTGGATTTCTTGGCAGCGGCCTTCTTCACCGCTTTTTTGGCTGCAGCCTTCTTCGGCGCAGCCTTCTTCGCAGCAACTTTCTTGGCGGCCGCTTTCTTGGGCGCAGCCTTCTTCGCAGCCGGCTTCTTCCTGGCGGCCTTCTTCACCGACGCAGGAGCCGGCGCGGCGGCCGCCGGTTCTGCCGGCGTTTCCGCCACCGGCGCCTCGGGGGCGGCCGGGACGGCGCTGTCATTCACAACTTCGGTATCGATAGACATGTGGTGATCCCCTCCGAGACGTTTGTTTTAGAACTTGCCGTAATACCCTTCCTTCAAGGCATCGAACAGGTTGGCGGCGGTGTGGGTCTCGCCGTCGTACTCCACCTCTTCGTTGCCCTTCAGTTCGACCACACTACCGTCCTCCAACTCGAACCGGTAGAGGGTGTTTTCAAGGTCCGACTCCTTCACCAGCACGCCCTGGAAAGCGGCCGGATTGAAGCGGAACGTGGTGCATCCCTTCAGGCCCTGCTTGTAGGCGTAGAAGTAGATGTCCTTGAAATCTTCGTAAGGGTAGTCGGTCGGCACATTCGCGGTCTTGGAGATCGACGAATCGATCCACTTCTGCGCGGCGGCCTGGATGTCGACATGCTCCTTGGGGCTGATGTCGTCGGCGGCCACGAAATAGTCCGGCAGCTTGGCGGACGGGTCGTCGCTGAACGGCAGCGCGGCGGCGTTGATAAGCGCGCGATAGGCCAGCAACTCGTAGCTGTACACCTCGACCTTTTCCTTGGTCTTCCTGCCCTCACGAATCACGTTGCGCGAATAGTGATGGGCGAAGCTGGGCTCGATGCCGTTGCTGGCGTTGTTGGCCAGCGACAGGGAGATGGTGCCGGTGGGGGCGATCGAGCTGTGGTGGGTGAAGCGGGCGCCGGTCTCGGCGAGCTGCTTGACCAGGTTCGGCGCGACGGCGGCGATGCGCTGCATGTAGCGGCTGTAGGTGGCGTGCAGCACGCGACCGGGAATGCGATCGCCGACCTTGTAGCCGTCGACGGCCATTTCAGGACGCTTGCGCAGCATGTCGCCGGTGACGGTGTATTCCTGCGCCAGCACCGGCGCCGGGCCTTTCTCCTTGGCCAGCTCCAGCGCCACTTCCCAGCCGGCCACCGCCATCTCGCGGGAGGCGTCTTCGGTGAAGGCCGCGGCGTCGGCGCTGCCGTAGCGATGCTTGAGCATGGTCAGGGTCGAGCCCAGCCCGAGGAAGCCCATGCCGTGACGACGCTTGGACAGAATTTCGTGGCGCTGCTGCTCCAGCGGCAGGCCGTTGATCTCGACCACGTTGTCGAGCATGCGGGTGAAGATCTTCACCACCTCGCGGTACTCGTCCCAGTCGAAGCGCGCCTTGGGACCGAACGGGTCGCGCACGAAGGTGGTCAGGTTGATCGAGCCGAGCAGGCAGGAGCCGTACGGCGGCAGCGGCTGCTCGCCGCAGGGATTGGTGGCGCGGATGTGCTCGCACCACCAGTTGTTGTTCATCTCGTTGACCTTGTCGATCAGGATGAAGCCGGGCTCGGCATAGTCGTAGGTGGACACCATGATCATGTCCCACAGATGCCGCGCGCGGATGCGCCCGTAGATCTTGCAGGCGACCAGGCCGTCTTCGCGCGCCACGTAGTTCTCGTGGGTGGGCCACTCGCGCCAGACCACCTTGTTCGGGTCGGCCAGGTCGATCTCGTCCTGTTCCTTCACGTGCACCGGGAACACCAGCGGCCAGTCCTGGTCGTGCTCGACCGCCTGCATGAAGCCGTCGGTGATCAGCAGCGAAAGGTTGAACTGGCGCAGCCGGCCGTTCTCGCGCTTGGCGCGAATGAATTCCTTGGCGTCCGGGTGGGAAATGTCGAAGGTGCCCATCTGCGCGCCGCGGCGTCCGCCGGCGGACGACACCGTGAAGCACATCTTGTCGTAGATATCCATGAACGACAGCGGGCCGGAGGTATACGCGCCGGCGCCCGACACGTAGGCGCCGCGCGGGCGCAGCGTGGAGAACTCGTAGCCGATGCCGCAGCCGGCCTTCAGGGTGAGGCCGGCCTCGTGCACCTTCTCCAGGATGTCGTCCATCGAATCACGGATGGTGCCCGACACCGTGCAGTTGATGGTCGAGGTGGCCGGCTTGTGTTCCAGCGCGCCGGCATTGGAAGTGATGCGACCGGCGGGAATCGCACCGCGGCGCAGCGCCCACAGGAAGCGCTCGTACCAGTGTTCGCGTAGCGCTTCGCTGGCTTCCACCTCGGACAGGGCGCGCGCGACGCGCTGCCAGGTGCCGTCGACGCTGGGATCGACCGCCTCGCCCGACTTGCTGCGCAGGCGGTACTTCTTGTCCCAGATGTCGTAGGACGCCGGCTGCAGCGGGATGTCGGCGGCGGCGCTGCCTAGGCTTTGCACACGGACGGTGCTCATCGGTTTCCTGCTCTCCCCGGTGGCCTGAGCCCCGTTGATTTTTGTCATGACTGCTCCCTGCTTTCCTGGCGGGTGATGAACCCGTCCGGCCTACCGCCGGCAACCCGATCCGTACCTGCCTGACGCCTTCACCGAAACCTTCTTCGAGCGCAATGGAAGAAGTTCGAGGCGGCCCGCAGCGACACCAACACTTGGGTGGAATCCTGATACGCGAACACAAGATGTTGTGTTGCGGACGGATAGCGAAGTTACCCCTGTGCCCGGTCGATGTAAAGGGCCAATCACGTGCTCGTCATCGCTCCGCCACAGCCGGCGCGACAACTGCCACGACACCTAAATTCGCGCCATCGGACGACACCGAATGCGTGCAGAAATCTCGATCGCGACCACGCCTGCGGATGACCCTCAGGCACGAGCCCGCACCTCGCCGTGGCAGCCACGCACAGCAGGCGTGACAACCTGCTGCGGAGACGGATCGCGCGGCACGCCACGGCCAGCTCGGCTTGATCCAGAGCCTCCAATGCTTAACGCAAGCGCATGTCCATGCTTGATGTTTTGACCGCGGATGGCTCAAATAGCCGCTTTAATGGCCAGCCGGTCCCGCTACGGCGCGCCAGCCGCCTTCCATATCAAGCACACCGGGGTTGCCCATCATCATGTCCTTCCGTCCTGCCCGCCTGCTCACCGCCTTGCTGATCGGCACCTGCGTTTCCACCGTCGCCTTCGCAGCCGCCAGCGCCGCCAGCAGCCAGACGCTGATTTGGCGCGGCGACGTCACCACCGCCCGCGGCGTGGTCAACGACGTCGCCAAGGCATGGGAGAAATCCGGCCACGGCAAGATCGAACTGCAGCCGTTCAACACCGCCTCCGGCCTCGATGCCGTCACCAGCGGCAAGGCCGACCTGGCCGGCAGCGCGCGCGCCGGCACCGGCAGCGAAGGCTCGCTCACCTTCACTCCGGTGGCCTGGGACGCCCTGGTGATGGTGACCCACGCGTCCAACCCGGTCAGCAACCTGACCCTGGCGCAGCTGCACGACATCTACTACGGCAAGATCACCAACTGGAAGGAGGTCGGCGGCAGCGACCAGCCGATCGACCTGTACGCCGTGGCCAGCCCTGGCGACGGCGTCGAGTTCAGCCTGCGCAAGCTGCTGTTCGGCCGCGGCAACCAGCCGGTCGCCGCGCCGCGCCTGTACGTCAACACGGTGAAGCTGGAAGAAGGCGTGGGCATCGACGTGGCCGGCCTCGGCGCCACCACCATGGCCGGCATCCGCGGCAACGCCAAGGTCAAGATCCTGCACATCGACGGCATCGCGCCGTCGACCGCCAGCGTGAGCGACGGCAGCTATCCGCTGTACACGCCGCTGTACCTGGTGACCAACGCCACCAGCCCGAAGGCCGCCGATGCGCAGGCCTTCGTCGACTTCGTCAACGGCGACAAGGGCAAGGCGATCCTGCGCCAGCATCAGCTGGTGCCATATCAGGACGGCATCGCGCTGGCCTCGATGGACGCCGGCCGCCGCAGCAAGATCCTCGCCGAGACCGGTGGCCATGCCTCGAGCGAGCCGCTGGCCACCGCCAGCGCCGCAGGCGCCACCCTGGCCACCTCCAGCGGCGCGCAGCACGTGCCGGCGACCAGCGGCGTGTTGGCCGCGATCGAGGCCGGTAATTCGAAAAAGGCCAAAAAAGAGGCCATCGCCGCCGCCGCAGCGGAACCCAGCCTCGCTGGCGTCACCGGCAGCGCCACTACCAGCACCGCTGCCGAAGAAGCCCCCAGCCTCGCTCACGTGGTCGGCGATGCGATCACCGTGGCTGCCGGCAGCAGTCGCGGCAGCGATTTCAGCCGGGTTACTGGCGATGCGGTGGTGGTTCGCAGCAAGCCGGTTCGCAGCAAGCCGGTCCACACCAAGCCGGCCAAGCAGGCGCCCGCCAAGAAAGTCGCCGAAGAAAAGCCGCAGGCCAAGCCGGCCAAGGCCGCCAAGACCGAGAAGGTCGCCAAGGCCAAGGTGATGAAGACCTACACGGTAGGTGCCGGCGAAACGCTGTACTCCATCGCGCGCAAGCACTCGGTGGACGAAGCGCAGGTGCGTGCCTGGAACCATCTGAAAGGCGACAAGGTCAAGCTGGGCCAGACCCTGATCATCGGCGCCCGCTAGGCGCCGTGCGCATACGCGCGATCACGCTGGACCTGGACGACACGCTGTGGCCCGTGCTCCCGGCGCTGGAGCGGGCCGATCACGCGCTGGACGACTATCTGCGCCAGCACCATCCCGAGGTGGCGCAGGCCTGGCCGATTCCCGCTTTGCGCGCCCTGCGCGCGCAGGTGGCCAGCGAGCGGCTCGATCTCGCGCATGACTTCACCACCCAGCGTCACCTCACCATGCAGCAGGCGTTCGCCGCCTGCGGCATCGAGGATGCGCCGCTGCAGGCGCTGTGGGAGGTGTACTTTCGCGGACGCAACAGCGTCGAGCTGTTTCCCGACGCCCTGCCGGCGCTGACCCGGCTGGCCGCGCGCAGGCCGGTGGCCAGCCTCACCAACGGCAACGCCGATCTCGCCATGATCGGCATCCAGGCGCATTTCGCCTGCGAGGTCACCGCACGCGAATGCGGCGAGGCCAAGCCCGCGCCGCGCATCTTCGAACTGGCCGCCGAGAAGCTCAATGTGCCGCCGGCGCAGATCCTGCACGTCGGCGACGACCCCAGGCTCGACGTCATCGGCGCGCGCGCCGCGGGGCTGCGCACCGCCTGGATCAACCGCGGCGACGCAGCGTGGCCCGCCGAACTGGGCGCGCCGCCGGAGCTGGAACTGCGTGACCTGACCGCGCTGGCCGACTGGCTCGACCTGCACGATCCAGGCGTTTCCGCCGCATAATTTCCCTGCCCGCGCTCAGACGCAGGCCCGTCGCAACATCCGCGCGCCCGGCGCGCCACGAGGAATCCGCATGTCCGCCCTGCTCGAACGCAAGTCAAACGATCGCCACGGCATCGCCATCGAGACCGTCGACGCCGCGCATTTCGCCGCCTGCCGCAAGCGGCTCAGCGCCGCGCAGCGCCAGTGGCTGGAACAGACCGGTTTCGAACCGAAACCCGGGCGCTTCGCCCTGCTCGCCGATGCGGGCGGACGGCTGGTGCGCGTGCTGGTGGGCGTGGATGCGGCCGATCCGCTGAATGCGCTGGCCGGCCTGCCGCTGGCGCTGCCGCAGGCGCGCTATCACCTGGCCGCGGAAGGCGTGCTGGAAGACAGCTCACGAGCCCTGCTCGGCTGGGCGCTCAGCGCCTACCAGTTCACCCGCTACCGCAAGCCCGCGCGCACGCCAGCCAGCCTGGCGGTGTCCGCCGAAGAGCTGGCGGCGACGACGCCGCTGGTCGAGGCCACCGCGCTGGTCCGCGATCTGGTCAACACGCCCACCGAGGACATGGGGCCGAAGCAGCTGGCCGATGCGGTCAAGCAGCTCCGCCGCACGCACAAGGCCAAGCTGCGCGAATGGGTGGGCGACGAGCTGCTGAAGGCGAACTTCCCCACCATCCACGCGGTGGGCCGCGCCAGCCATCGCGCGCCGCGGCTGATCGAGCTGAGCTGGGGCAAGGCCGCGCATCCGAAGCTGGTGCTGGTCGGCAAAGGCGTGTGCTTCGACACCGGCGGCCTCGACCTGAAACCCGCCGACGGCATGCGCTGGATGAAGAAGGACATGGGCGGCGCCGCACACGCGATCGCCCTGGCCGGCCTGGTCATGCAGGCGAAGCTGCCGGTGCAGCTGACCCTGCTGATTCCCGCGGTGGAAAACGCGGTGGCCGGCAACGCGATGCGCCCCGGCGAGGTGATCACCACCCGCGCAGGCATCACGGTGGAGGTGGACAACACCGATGCGGAAGGCCGCCTGATCCTGTGCGACGCGCTGAGCTACGGCGCCGAGCAGCAACCCGACCTGATGCTGGACTTCGCCACGTTGACCGGCGCCGCACGCGTCGCGCTGGGCCCCGACCTGCCGGCGCTGTTCGCCAATCGCGACGCGCTGGCCGACGAACTGCTGGCGGCCGGCCGCAGCGTGCAGGATCCGCTGTGGCGGCTGCCGCTGTGGCAGCCCTACCAGAGGATGCTCGACTCCTATCTGGCCGACGTCGCCAACAGCGGCGCCTCGCGCCATGCCGGCGCGATCACCGCCGCGCTGTACATGCAGCGCTTCGTGCCCGATACAGTGGCCTGGATGCACCTGGACACCTACGCCTGGAACGACGGCGACCGCCCCGGCCGGCCGCGCGGCGGCGAGGCGATGGGACTGCGCGCCGCGTTCGCCCTGCTGCAGCAGCGCTACGCGCGCCGGCCTGCCTAGGTACCGATGATTGCGTCGGCCTGGCGAGGCCAGGCCAGCGCCGCCGGCAGTTGCTCTTCCAGCAGCGCGAGCAGGGCGCGGGTCTTGGGCGGCACCGACTTGGCCGGCGGATACAGGGCGTGCAGGTCGAAGCCCGGCACGCGGTAGCCGGGCAGCAAGGGCAGCAGCTGCCCGGCGGCGATCGCCTCGGCGCACACCGGCTGCTGCAGCACGCCGATGCCCGCGCCTTCCAGCAGCAACTCATAAGCAGGGCGCCAATGGCTGAGCTGCCAGGCCACGTCGAGCGGCACCGAAACCAGCGCGCCGCGTGCGGCCTGCAGCGGCAGGCGCCCGTCGCCGAACACACCGGCCACCCGCACGAAGGGATGCGCAGCCAGCTCGTGCGGCTGCAGCGGCGGCGCATGCCGGGCGAGATAGGACGGCGCCGCCAGCAGGATGCGCTGCACGTGGCCCAGGCGCCGCGCCACGTATTGCCCTTCGCCGGGCGAACCCAGGCGCAACGAGAGGTCGACGCCTTCGGTCACCGGATCGACGATGCGGTCGTTCAAGACCAGGTCGATACCGAGTTGTGGGTGACGCTCGCGCAGGCGTGACAGCAGCCGCGGCAGCACCACCTCGCCCAGCCCGTGCGGTGCAGCGATGCGCAGGCTGCCGCGCAGCTCGCCGTTGTCCGGCATCACCGCCGCGCGCGCTTCTTCGGCCGCCTCCAGCACGCGCTTGCTGCGCTCGTAGAACAGCAGCCCCGCATCGGTAACCGAGATCGCCCGCGTGCTGCGGCGAAGCAGGCGCACGCCGAGATGCTGCTCGAGCCGTTCGACCCGCTCGCTCACCGCCGGCTGGCCCAGGCCGAGGTCGCGCGCCGCGCCCGACAGGCTGCCGCGCTCGACCACCCGAACGTAGATGCGCATGGCGGAAAGCAGATCCATCCGGCCATCTTATCGGCCGCGCCGATGAATGTAATCGGCCGTTGCCGCCTACTGCCGCGCTGCCCCGCTGCCTACTTTGAGCAGCACTTCTCTTGCTGCGGCACAGGTGCATCCATGTCTGGACTCGATCTCAAACGGCTCGGCCCCTGCCTGCTCGCCATCGCCATCGACGCGATGGGTTTCGGGCTGGTCTATCCCATGTTCTCGGCGATCTTCAGCGACCCGCATACCGGCCTGCTGCCGGCGGGCGCCGCCGCGTCCTGGCGCAACTTCTATCTCGGCCTGGGCTATGCGGCTTATCCCTTCTGCATGTTCTTCGGCTCGTCGCTGATGGGCGAGCTGTCCGACGTCTACGGCCGGCGGCGGATCCTGCTGCTGTGCGTCGCCGGCCTGTCGGCCAGCTACTTCATGATGGCCTGGGGCGTGAGCGGCTGCAGCCTGTGGCTGCTGCTGGCGGGGCGCGCGCTGAGCGGCCTGATGGCCGGCTGCCAGGGCATCGCCCAGGCCGCCATCGCGGACGTCAGCACGGCGGAAAACAAGGCCTACAACATGAGCATCATGTCGGTGGCCTTCAGCGCCGGCGTGGTGGTCGGCCCGGCGCTGGGCGGCATCGCCTCGGACCGCGGCCTCTCGCCGCTGTTCGGCTACGCCACGCCGTTCGTGCTGGTCGGTGCGCTCTCGGCCGGCTGTGCGTTATGGCTGTGGCGGCGCTACCGCGACGCCGGTGCGCCCGCCGATCCAAACCGCAGGATCGATCTGCTGCTGCCGCTGCGGGTGATCCGCGAGGCCGTAGGGCACCGCGCCGTGGCCTTTCTTTCGCTGGTGTTCTTCCTGATGCAGATCGGCTACGGCCTGTACCTGCAGACCATCACCCAGCTGCTGCAGCAGCGCTTCCACTACGGCAGCCTGCAGCTCGGCCTGTTCAGCGGCCTGATCGGCGTCTGCTTCGTGTTCGGCCTGAGGGTGGTGGTCAGGCTGCTGCTGCGCGTGTGGCGGGTGACGCGCATCGCCGCCTGCGGCCTGCTGGTCGCCGGCATCGGCGAGCTGTTGTCGGCACTGTTTCCGCACCAGGCGGCGCTGTGGCCGCTGGGCATGCTGGTCGGCTGCTTCGACATGGTCGCCTACACCACCATGTTCACCGCCTTTTCCGATGCGGTGAGCGAGGACCGTCAGGGCTGGGCGCTGGGCGTCACCGGCTCGGTGATGGCGATCGCCTGGGTGGTCACCGGCTTCCTCAATAACCTGCTGCCGCTGTTCGGCGACACCGGCCTGCTGCTGCTCGGCGGCGCCTGCTTCCTGCTCAGCTTCGCGGCCATGCTCGGCTATGCGCGCAGCGCCGACGCCCGCCATGCATCGACGGGCGACCTGGCGCAGTGCTCATGAAGGTCAGGCCGCGACCGGCTCAGTGCGTGGCCGGCGCGGCTGCGGTCGACGAGGCGGACGCCACCATGGCGGGCGCGTCCGGGTTCTTGCCGCCGTACGGCAGCACTTCGCTGGCCAGCTTCGGGTCGGCCTTGATCAGGCCGACCGCGTCGAACAGGATGTGCGCGGTCTCTTCCAGCGGCACGTCCTTGGCCTTCTTGGCGTCCTTTTCTTCCTTCAGCTCGCTCTTCAGGCTGCGCTCGTTGGCGTCGAGGCCGTCGTCGAGCGTGTCCTGGGTGTCGATCGCGGCGTCGCCGTCGATCTGCTTGTGGCGTGTGCGGAAGTCGGCCTGCATAGCATCGAGCTCCTTGCGCTCCTGCTCGCGCTGGGCCAGGTTGAGCGACACCGAGGTCTTGTCGCGCATCTTGCGGTACTCGGCCAGTTGGTCGAGCATCAGCTTCCAGCCCGGCGAACTGGCGACGCGCTGGTCGTGCAGCTTCTGCAGCTGCGGCAGATAGGCCTTGAGGTCCGCCACCGGCTTGTAGTCGGCCGGCGGAATCTGCGTCCACGGCAGCGCGTTGTCGTAGGTCGACTCGCCGAAATCCTTCTCGTCGCCGCTCTTCGGGAACAGGATGTCCGGGGTGACGCCCTTGAGCTGGGTCGAGCCGCCGTTGATGCGGAAGAATTCCTGGATGGTCATCTTCAGCTCGCCGTACTGCGGCTTCTCGTTGTCGCCCGCGCTGCCGGCGACGCGGTCGAGATCGACCAGGGTCTGCACGGTGCCCTTGCCGAAGGTCTGCTCGCCGATGATCAGGCCGCGTCCGTAGTCCTGGATCGCCGCCGCGAAAATCTCCGAGGCCGAGGCCGAGCCGCGATTGACCATCACCGCCATCGGGCCGCTCCAGGCCATGCCCGGATCGTCGTCGCCCTGCACGCCGACCTGGCCGCGGGCGTCGCGCACCTGCACCACCGGGCCCTTGTCGATGAACAGGCCGGTGAGTTCGTTGGCCTCGGCCAGCGAGCCGCCGCCGTTGTTGCGCAGGTCGACCACCACGCCTTCGACGCCTTCGGCCTTCAGCTCGCCGAGCAGCTTGGTGACGTCGCGGCTGGCGCTCTTGTACTGCGGATCGCCCTCGCTGCGCGCGCCGAAGTCGGAATAGAAGGTGGGCAGCTCGATCACGCCGATCTTGCGGGTGGTGGCGCCGTCCTTCACCTCGATGACTTTCTTCTTGGCCGCGGACTCCTCGATGCTGACCTTCTTGCGCACCAGGGTGATCACTTCGTGCTTGCCGTCCACGCCGCTGTCGGCAGGCAGGATCTCCAGCCGCACGGTGGTGTCCTTCTTGCCGCGGATCTTGTTGACCACGTCGTCGAGGCGCCAGCCGATCACGTCCACCATCGGACCGCTGGCGCCCTGCCCGATCGCCACGATGCGATCGCCGACGTGCACCTTGGCGGACTTGGCGGCCGGGCCGCCCGGCACGATCTCGCGGATCTGGGTGTATTCGTCGCGTGCCGACAGCACCGCGCCGATGCCTTCCAGCGACAGCTTCATCGAGATGTCGAAGTTCTCCGCCGCGCGCGGGCCGAAGTAGTCGGTGTGCGGGTCGGTGGTGTTGGCGTAAGCGGTCATGAAGGCCTGGAACGCGTCTTCGCTGTCCAGCTGCTTCACCCGGTCGATGTAGCCGGCATAGCGCTTGTCCAGCGTCTTGCGGATGTCGTCATCGCTCTTGCCGGCAAGCTTCAGGCGCAGCCAGTCGTTCATGGTGCGCTTGCGCCACAGCTCATCCAGCTCGGACGGGTCCTTGGGCCAGTCGGCCTTCTTGCGGTCGAAGTTGTAGCTCTCGTTGCCGGACAGGTCGAAGCCCTTCTTGAGCAGCCCGCGCGCATAGGTCATGCGGTCGATCGCGCGCTGCACGTACAGGTTGAATATGCCGAACGGACCGGACAGGTCCTGGTTCCAGATCGCGTCGTCCAGCTGAGTCTTCAGCGGCGCGAACTTGGCCAGGTCGGCCTGGGTGAAGAACACCTTCTCGCCGTCGAGGTCGTCCAGGTAAGCCTTGTAGATCTTCTGCGACATCGCATCGTCGAGCGGCTGCGGGTCGTAGTGGAAGCGGGTCAGGAAGCGCGCCGACAGCTGCGCCGCCTGCTCCTGGTCGAGCGCCGGCTTGAGCGGGAACGTCGAGGCCTTACGCCCGCTGGTGCCGGCGCCGAGGTCTTCGGCCGACTGCGCGCCGGCGACGACGGGAACGACCAGGGCCAGCAGCAGGGCGAGGGAAGCGGAGCGTAGGGTCATGTAGGTGCTCTTAGGCATGCTCGGTGACGCCCGCGGCATGCGCCTGCAGGTCGGCGTGGTAGGAGGAACGCACCAGCGGTCCGGAAGCGACGTGATGGAAGCCCATCGCCTCGCCGGCCTCGCGCAGCGCCTCGAATTCTTCCGGGGTCCAGTAGCGGACCACCGGGTGGTGATGCGGGGTGGGCTGCAGGTACTGGCCGATGGTGATCATGTCGACGTCGTGCGCGCGCAGGTCGCGCATGGTCTCCAGCACCTGCTCCATGGTTTCGCCCAGGCCGAGCATGATGCCGGACTTGGTCGGCACTTCCGGGTGCTGCGCCTTGAAGCGCTTGAGCAGGTCCAGCGACCACTGATAGTCCGCGCCAGGACGCACTTCGCGATACAGGTGCGGCACGGTTTCCAGGTTGTGGTTGAACACGTCCGGCGGGAAGTCCTTGAGCACTTCCAGCGCGCGTTCCATGCGGCCCTTGCCGCGGAAATCCGGGGTGAGAATCTCGATCTTGATGCTGGGGCTGGCGTGGCGCACCGCGCGGATGCACGAGGCGAAATGCTCGGCGCCGCCGTCGCGCAGGTCGTCGCGATCCACCGAGGTGATCACCACGTACTTCAATCGCATGTCGCGGATGGTCTCGGCCAGGCGCGCCGGCTCCAGCGGATCCGGCGCCGCCGGGCGGCCGTGGGCTACGTCGCAGAACGAGCAGCGCCGCGTGCACACCTCGCCCAGGATCATGAAGGTGGCGGTGCCCTTGCTGAAGCACTCGTGGATGTTCGGGCAGGAGGCTTCCTCGCACACCGTGACCAGCGCGTTCTCGCGCAGGCGTGCCTTGAGCTGCTGCACGGCATTGCCCTGCGGCAGCCGCACGCGGATCCAGCTGGGCTTGCGCAAGGCCGGCACGGCGCTGTCGAAGCCGGCGCGGTTCAGCGCGATCTTGTCGTTGCCGAGCTGCTTGTCCGGCGACGGACGATCGGCTGCCGACGGCGTCGACACGACGCTGATCGGGATGGTCTTGGAACTTGCGATGGACTCACTCATACGGCCAAGCCTGCGACCGCCGGGCGGGCGGGAAGTTCGGGAATCAGGGGGGCGGCCGGCCGGGCATCGAAGCCGAACTGGCGACAGAACTCGCCGATCAGCACCTCTTCGACGTCCGCCAGTCGCGACGGACCGCCTAAGTCTAACACTTGCGTGACCGCCAAGCCCTTGTAGCCGCAAGGATTGATGCGGTGATAGGGCTCCAGGTCCATATTCACGTTGAAGGCCAGGCCGTGGAAGCTGCAGCCGCGCCGCACGCGCAGCCCCAGCGCCGCCACCTTGGCCCCGCCGACGTAGACGCCTGGGGCGCCCTCCTGCCGCTCGGCGCCGATGTTCCAGTGTGTCAGGGTGTCGATGATGGCCTGCTCGATCTTGTGCACCAGCTCACGCACGCCCACCCCGGCGCGGCGCAGGTCGATCAGCGGGTAGCCGACGATCTGACCGGGGCCGTGGTAGGTCACCTGGCCGCCGCGGTCCACCGGCAGCACCGGGATGTCGCCGGGCGCCAGCACGTGCTCCAGCTTGCCGGCCTGACCCAGGGTGAACACCCGGTCGTGCTCCAGCAGCCACAGCTCGTCGCCGGTCTCGGCGGTGCGCGCATCGGTGAAGGCGCTCATCGCGCGCCATACCGGCTCGTAGGGCTGACGTCCAAGGCGGCGTATCTGCAGCGGCAATGACATGGCGATATCTGCTAGTGCTGGGGCTGGAGCTTGCAAGATGGGGCGACCGCCGGGGCGGGACAAGGCGTGCGCGCACCCTGCCCCGCCGATCGCATTCAAAGCGTGAAACGGATATCCGGATCGGCGCGCAGCGCGGCATGCGCCGCGTCGTACTGCTCGCGGGTCTCGCAGCGGAAGCTCACCGTCACCGAGACGAAATTGCTCTCGCGCGAGGTCTTGTGCTTCACCGTCTCGTGCAGCACGTGCAGGCCGACTCGCTCCAGGATCTGCGGCACGTGGGTCGGCAGGTTGGCGCTGGCGTTGCCCATCGCGGTGATCTCGAACTCGCCCGGGAACTGGAAGCCCTGGCCCGGCTGCTCGGGCCGGATCGAATCGATGTCCTTCATGCGCACGCTCCGTCTGCTCGAATCTTGCTCATTTGCCGGTGCCGCCCTTGTCCGCGCTGCTGTCGTGGTGGAACCACAGCAGAATGCTGTCCCACAGGCGCCCGAAGAAGCCGCATTGCGGCGCGTCGTTCAAGGCCACCAGCGGCACGTTCTGCACCGGCTGACCGTCCAGGGTGATGCGCAGCGTGCCGACCTGCTGGCCCTTGCTGAAGGGGGCGATCAGGGTGGACGGGATGTCCATGGTCGCCTTCAGCTTCTCGTAGTCGCCGCGCTTCACGGTGACCAGCACGTTGTCGCTGACGCCGAGCGGCAGCTGGTTCTCGGTGCCCTTCCACAGCCGCGGCGTCACCAGCGGCTTGCCGGCGTCGTACAGCTTGTGCGTCTCGTAGAAGCGGAAGCCATAGCTGAGCAGGGCCATCGCCGAATCGGCGCGCGCCTTCTCGTTGCTGGCGCCCATCACGATGGCGATCATGCGCGCGTCGCCCTGCTGGGCCGAGGCGGCCAGGCAGAAGCCGGCGGCCGCGGTGTGGCCGGTCTTGATGCCGTCGACGCTGGGGTCGCGCCACAGCAAGGTGTTGCGGTTGCCCTGCTTGATGCCGTTCCACTCGAACTCCTTGACCTTGGAGATCGCGTAGTCGTCGGGGAAGTCGTGGATCAGCGCGCGCGACAGGATCGCGATGTCGTGCGCGGTGGTGTAGTGGTTGTCGACCGGGTAGCCGGAGGCGTCGACGAAGTGCGAGTTCACCATGCCGAGCTGCTTGGCGTAGGCGTTCATCAGGCCGGCGAAGGCTTCTTCCGAACCCGCGCTGTGTTCCGCCAGCGCGATCGCCGAGTCGTTGCCCGACTGGATGATCATGCCGTACAGCAGGTCCTTCAACGAAACCTGGCTGTTGAGCTTGAGGAAGCTGGTGGAGCCGTCGGTGCTGGCGCCGCCGCCGCGCCAGGCGTGCTCGCTGATGGTGACCATGTCGTTCATGTGGATCTTGCCGTTGGCCAGCTCGGCGGAGATCACGTAGTCGGTCATGATCTTGGTGATCGAGGCCGGCTCCACCCGCAGGTCCGGATCCTTGCTGGCGAGCACCTGGCCGGTGGCGTAGTCCATCAGCACCCAGCTCTTGGCGTCGACGTCCGGCGGCGGCGGCACCGGCGCGTCGGGCACGACCGGACGCGGTACCGGTACCGGCTTGGGCGGAACCTGCTGGGCGGCGACGATGCCGACCAGGGCGGTAGCGGCAAGGGCAGACAGTACACGACGGGAAAAGCTCATCTTGGTGTGGAATCCGTGCTTATGGTGAGTGTGGGTTTCTCGATGCCGGCGGCCAGGCGGCCGCGGCGCAAAAGCTTGTGGGGATGCTCAGTCTACCGCGACCTGCGGCCTGGGCAGTCCCATGTCCTCGATGCGGGCGGTGACGTCGTCGGCCCGCTCGACGTCGGGCAGCGGGCCGACCCGCACGCGCCGCACGCTGCGGCCGCCGATCTGCACATCCACCACCTGCACCGGCGCGAAATTCGCTTCGCGCAGGCGCTGGGCGACTCGCTCGGCGTTGGCGACGTCGGAGAACGCGCCCACCTGCAGGTAGATGCCCGGCCCGGGCTGGCCAACGGCTTTGACATCCTGCGGCGGCGGCAGTTCCTGCACCGGCTGGCTGGGATCGATCGCGCGCACCTCGACCAGGCCGGTGCCCTGCGGCCAGATGCCGATCTTCACCGCTGCGGCAAAGGACAGGTCGATCAGGCGGTTCTGCATGAACGGTCCGCGGTCGTTGATGCGCACCACCACGCTCTTGCCGTTCTGCAGGTTGGTCACCCGCGCGAAGGTCGGCAGCGGCAAGGTCTTGTGCGCTGCGCTGAACTGGTACATGTCGTAGTCCTCGAGATTCGAGGTCTTGTACTTGTGGAACTTGCTGCCGTAGAACGAGGCGATGCCGCGCTCGACGTAGCCGCGTGCGCTGGGCAGCACGGTGTAAGTCTGGCCAAGCACGCTGTATGGCGACTTGTTGCCGTACAGCGAGCGCGGCTCGACCTTGGGCACTGGCTCGGGCACCTTGCTCACGTCCGGCGGCGGCCCGCTCGGCACGCTGTCGTCGGCGTCGTGATAGCGCGAGTGCTGCGAGCGGCTGGTGTCGTCCGACCAGCGTCCGCTGGCGCTGGAGGCGCTGCCGCGCGAACCCGGGGACGGCCGCGGCTTACTGCCGCTGCAGCCCGCCAGCAGCAGCAGGAGGGTCAGCGCCGTGAGCAGCCGCGCCGGCTTCATGGGGCCGCTTTCGCCTTCACTCCGGCAGCGATCGCCTGGGCCAGCTGATGTACCGCCAGCGCATACAGCGGACTGCGGTTGTAGCGCGTGATCACGTAGAAATTCTGGAAGGTGATCCAGTACTCCGTGCCCTGCTCGCCCTGCAGGGTCTGCAGGCTGGCGAGCCGGCCGGGACCGAGCGCACGCGCCGGCGTGTAGCCCCAGGCCTGCAGCTGCTCCAGCGGCCACTGCGGGGTGGAATCCTTCACCGCCAGCGCCTTCGCCGCGCGGTCCGGCCGCGCCGGCACCGTCACCGGGCCGCCCTCGACCCAGCCGTGCTTGGCGAAGTAGTTGGCGACGCTGGCCAGGATGTCGGGCAGCGAGCGCTGCAGGTCGATATGACCGTCGCCGTCGGCGTCGACGCCGTAGTCGCGAATGCTCGAGGGCATGAACTGGCCCCAGCCCTGCGCACCGGCATAGGAGCCGGTCAGCGTGGCGACCGGACCGGCCAGATGGCTTTCCGGCAGCTCCAGCAGGGTCTTCAGCTCGCCGCGGAAATAGCTGGCGCGCGGCGGATAGTAGAGGCCCAGGGTGACCAGCGCGTCGAGCACCTTGTACTTGCCCACGATGCGGCCGTAGCTGGTTTCCACGCCGATGATCGCGACGATGTACTCCGGCGCCACGTGGTAGCGGTGCGCGGTCCGCTCGATCAGCGCGCGGTGCGCGCGGTAGAAGGCGATGCCGTCGACGATGCGCTGCTGGGTGACGAAGATCGGCCGGTAGTCCTTCCACGGCTTCGCCTCGGCCGGCCGGCTGATCGCGTCGATGATGCTCTGCTGGCGCTTGGCGCCGTCGAGCAAGGCGTTGAGCGCGCGCGGATCCTTGCCAGTGTCCGCCGCCACCTCGCGCACCAGCTGCGCCTGCCCGGGATGTTTCTGCGCCCAGGCCAGCGCAGGTATCGCCGTGGCCAGCATGCCCAACATGGCGAGGCGGCGATACGGCAGCGCCTTGGCCCGGCGGGCTACGGACAAGAGGGGCATGGACGTCTTCATGGCAGACATTTCCGCAAGCCTAACATGCAGCCCGACGCAAACCGCCGCGCCCGCAACGGCCTGCGCTGGCCCGGTTCAGTGAAGCGTCGCCTTGGCTGCAGCGCGTGCATCGGCCCTTCAATCGCGGGTCTTGCGGTGCGCATGGATCGACATCAGCACACCGAAGCCGGTCAGCAGCGACACCGCCGAGGTGCCGCCGTAGCTGACCAGCGGCATCGGCACGCCCACCACCGGCAGCAGGCCGGCGACCATGCCGCCGTTGACGAACACGTAGACGAAGAAGCTCATGCCGATCGCGCCGGCCAGCAGGCGCGAATAGGTGTCGCGCGCCTCCATGGCTATCCACAGACAGCGGCCGATGATGAAGGCGTACAGCAGCATGATCGCCGCCACGCCGACCAGGCCGAACTCCTCCGAGAACACCGCGAAGATGAAGTCGGTGGTGTGCTCGGGCAGGAACTCCAGGCGCGACTGCGTGCTGTGCTCGAAGCCCTTGCCGAACACGCCGCCGGAACCCACCGCGATCTGCGACTGGATGATGTGCCAGCCGTTGCCGAGCGGGTCCGACTCCGGATCGAGCAGGGTGCGCACGCGGTTGCGCTGGTACTCGTGCAGGAAATGCCAGGCCACCGGCACGGCGCCGGCCACCGCGCCCAGCAGCAGGCCGATGCGCCACCATGCCATGCCGGACAGGAACAGCGCGAAGGCGCCGGCCGCGGCCACCAGCAGGGCGGTGCCCAGATCAGGCTGCTCGGCGATCAGGCCGGCCGGAATGGCGATCAGCAGGCCGACCACTGCGATGTCTTTCCAGCCCGGCGGCAATTGGCGCGGATGCAGATACCAGGCCACCATCATCGGCATGGTCAGCTTGAGCAGTTCGGACGGCTGGAAGCGCATCACGCCGAGATTCAGCCAGCGATTCGCGCCATGCCCTTCGCCCAGCACGGTGACCACCACCAGCAGCGCGGTGCTGCCCAGGTACAGCCACGGCGTCCAGGTGCGCAGCAGGGTGGGTGGCACGCGCGACAACAGCAGCACCAGGATGCCGCCGAACACGAAGCGCGCGGCCTGACCGCCGACCACGCTCAAGTCGCCGCCGCTGGCGCTGTACAGCGTGACCAGGCCGGCGGCGGCCAGCAACAGCAGGCCGGCGACCAGCAGCAGGTCGACCCGCGGCCGCCGCAGCACGCGCTTCGCCAGGGCGACCAGGCGGACTTGCAGTTCGTCGATCATGGCGTCGCTCCGGCGCTGGAGGCCTGGGCCGGCAGATCCTCGGTACCGTCCTGCATCATCTCTTCGCTGGGCGCCGATGCCGACGGCGCCGGCCGCGCACGCGGCGGCGCGACCGGCAGCTGCGGCGGTGGCAGGCTGTCGGGGCTTTGCTCGCTGAGCCAGGCGTCGAAGATCTTGCGCACGATCGGCGCGGCGTCCTTGCCCCAGGCGCCGGCCTCCAGCATCGCGGCGGCGGCGATGTGCGGATCCTCGGCCGGCGTGAAGCCCTCGAACCAGGCGCGGTGGCGCGCGGCGAGGTAGGCGCTGTTCTTGTTGGTGTCGTAGGCGTCGCTGGTGCGCGAGAAGCGCTCGGCGGTACCGGTCTTGCCGGCGACCTCGTAGGGGAAGCCGTCGAACTGGCCCTTGCCGGTGCCGGCGGTAATCACCGCGCGCATGCCTTCGTTGATCACGCCCCACTCGCTGGGCTTGGTGATCAGCGAAGGCCCGGTCGGCGGATTGGGCAACGGCTGCGGCTGCAGCTCGCCCAGCGCCTTGGTCGACATCACCAGCCGCGGCGCGTAGGGCACGCCGTGCCCGGCCAGGGTGGCCACGGCATGGGCCAGCTGGACCGGGGTGACCTCCCAGTAGCCCTGGCCGATGCCGGCGATCACCGTCTCGCCGGGGAACCAGCCGAACTTGCTGTGCGCGGCCTTCCAGGCGCGCGAGGGCAGCACGCCCTTGGCTTCGCCGGTCAGGTCGATGCCGGTGCGGTCGCCGAAGCTGAAGCGGCTCATCCATGCGCTCAGCCGATCGATGCCCATGTCCAGCGCGAGCTTGTAGAAGTAAGTGTTGGTGGAGTGCTGGATGGCGCGCACCATGTTGACCACGCCGTTGCCGCCGCGGTCATCGTCGCGATAGCAGCGGGTCTGCCCCGGCAGGCAGAACTGGCCGGTGGAGAGCACGGTGTCCTCGGGCCGGCGGATGCCGTATTCCAGGCCGCCCAGGGCCAGGAACGGCTTCACCGTCGAGCCCGGCGGATAGGCACCCTGCAACGCGCGGTTGAGCAGCGGCTTGTCGGTCGCCCCCATCAGCGCGGCGTAGTCGGCGTGGCTGATGCCGTTGACGAACAGATTGGGGTCGTAGCTCGGCACGCTGACCAGGGCCAGCACCTGGCCGTTGCGCGGATCGATCGCCACGGCCGAGCCGACCCGGCCCTCGAAAGCGTCGGTGGCGGCCTTCTGCAGGCGCGCATCGATGCTCAGGTAGAGGTTCTTGCCGGGCGTGGGCGGATGCGTCTCGATCACGCGCTGGGTCTGGCCGTCGGCGTTGACCTCGTCCACCTCGTAGCCCGGCGTGCCGTGCAGCATCTCCTCGTAGGAGCGCTCGATGCCGCTGCGGCCGACGTGGGTGGTGCCCTTGTAGAGCAGGGGGTCGAGCCGGTCGAGGTCGTTTTCGTCGATGCGCCCGACATAGCCGACCACGTGCGCGAACAGCTCGCTCAAGGGATAGCGCCGGGTGAAATACGAAGCCACCTGCACGCCGTGGAAGCGCCACTGGTTCACCGCGAAGCGGTCGATGTCGTCTTCGCTCAGGTGCATTTTCAGCGGCACATTGTCGAAGCGCCGGTTCAGCCGCAGCTGCTTCTTGAAGGCATCGATGTCGTCCTTGTCCAGCGGCACCACCTGAGCGAGCTGGGCCAGCATGGCGTCCATGTCGTCCACCTGCTCGGGCACCACCTCGAGCCGGAACGCCGGCACGTTGTCGGCCAGCACCACGCCCTGGCGGTCGTAGATCAGGCCACGGGTGGGCGGAATCGGGCGCAGCTTGATGCGGTTGCTGTCGGAGCGCACCGCGAATTCGTTGTAGCGCATCACCTGCAGGTAGACGTAGCGGCCGACCAAGGCGCCCAGCCCGGCCAGGATCAGCAGGAAGCCGACCAGGGCACGGCGGCGGAACTGCGCGCTTTCGCCGCGAGGGTCCTTGATCGAGCGGATGGGCTTGGTCGCCACGGCGCTACGGGATGCGCAGGCGGACGCGCAGATCGTCGAGCAGCAGGAACAGGAACGGCCACAGCGCCGCGCCCACGAAGGGCGAGATCCACCAGGCCGCCGGCGGCATCGACTCGCCGGCGAAGGCGCGCACGATCAGCAGCAGCACGCGGTCGTTCAACAGCAGCGCCAGCACCGCCAGGGCCTGCTGCCACATCGGGAAAAAGCGCAGGCGCGAACGGAAGCGCAGCACGATGAAGACCAGGGCGCACAGGCGCAGCGCCTGTTCGCCCAGCAGCACGCCGTCGAACAGATCGGCGCACAGGCCGACCACGAAGGCCAGGCCGAGATTGATCCGCTCGCTGCCTTCCAGCGCCCAGTACAGCAGCACCAGCGCCGGCCAGTAGGGCTTGAACGGCTCCAGCGCGCCCGGCAGTGGCACCAGCATCGACAGCAGGGCGAACACCAGGGTGCCGATGAACCACCAGAAACTCAGTTGTTGCCGGTTCACTGCGCGGGCTCCGCGTCGCGGGCGGTCGACGCGGCCGGCGCCGGCGCCGCGGATGCAGCCGGCGCAGGGGCTGGCGCGAGGCCAGTCGGCGGCCCCGCCGGCACTTCCGGCGCGGGCGGCCCGGCCGGCTCGGGCTGGTCGTGCAGCAACAGCACGTCTTCGCTGCGGTCGATGTCCGCCGCCAGCGAGGCATGCCCCTCCAGAAACAGACCGGAACCGCCCGGCACCACTTCGCGGACCTCGCCCACCGGGAAGCCGGAGGGGAAACGCCCGCCCAGCCCGGAGGTGAGCAGACGGTCGCCCGGGCGCACGTCGGCGGCCAGCGGGATGTTCGGCAGGGTCAGCTGGTCGCCGCCGCGCGAACCGTAGGCCACCGTGCGCAGGCCGGTGCGCTCGATCACCACCGGCACCGCATGGTTGGGGTCGGTGACCAGCATGACCGAGGACGTGGTGGGCAGTACCTCGACCACCTGGCCCATCAGGCCGTGCGCGTCGATCACCGGCTGGCCCACCTTGATGCCATCGCGCGCGCCCACGCCCAGGGTCAGCCGGTGGCTGTAGGGACCGACGTCGACATGGACCACGTGGGCGAGCTGCACGTTGAGCTCGAGGCTGTGCTGGGTGTCCAGCAATTGCTGCAGGCGCTGGTTCTGCTGGGCTACCGAGGCCATCCGGTTGAGCTTGGCGTTGGCCAGCAGCAGGTCCTCGCGCAGGCGCTGGTTCTGGTCGGTCAGCAGCTTGCGGTCGGCAAAGGCGATGCTGAGCGCATGCATGCCCTGCGCCGGCCGGCCAGCCAGCCGGTACAGCGGCTCGACCACGATGGAGGCGCTGTAGCGCAGGCGCCACATCCAGCCGTTGCGATGGTCGAGCACCATCAGCACCATCGCCAGCGCCAAATAGATGATCAGGCGCAGCGTGCCGGCCGCGTTGCCGGCGAACAGCGGCGATGACTCTTCTCGCGCGAGCGCCATGGCCGCCTTCCGCCGCGGCTTTTATTCGGGAGCGAAGAAGTCGCTGCCGTGCTGGTCGATCAGCTCCAGCGCCTTGCCGCCGCCACGGGCGACGCAGGTAAGCGGGTCATCGGCCACCTGCACGTGCAGGCCGGTTTCCTCGGAGATCAGGCGATCCAGGTCGCGCAGCAGGGCGCCGCCGCCGGTCAGCACGATGCCGCGCTCGGCGACGTCGGAGCACAGTTCCGGCGGGGTCTGCTCCAGCGCCGCCTTCACCGCCGCCACGATGCCCGACAGCGGCTCGTGCAGCGCCTCCAGCACTTCGTTGGAGTTGATGGTGAACATGCGCGGCACGCCCTCGGCCAGGTTGCGGCCGGAGATCTGCACTTCCTTCACTTCGCCCTGCGGGAAGGCGCAGCCGATCTCCACCTTGATCCGTTCGGCGGTGGATTCGCCGATCAGGGTGCCATGGTTGCGGCGCACGTAGTTGATGATGGCCTCGTCGAAGCGGTCGCCGCCGACGCGCACCGACTGCGAATAGACGATGCCGTTGAGCGAGATCACCGCCACTTCGGAGGTGCCGCCGCCGATGTCCAGCACCATCGAGCCGCGCGCCTCGTGCACCGGAATGCCGGCGCCGATCGCGGCCGCCATCGGCTCTTCGATCAGGAACACGTCGCGCGCACCGGCGCCTTCGGCCGATTCCTTGATCGCGCGGCGCTCGACCTGGGTGGAGCCGCAGGGCACGCAGACCAGCACGCGCGGGCTGGGCCGCAGCATGCGCGAACGGTGCACCTGCTTGATGAAGTGCTGCAGCATCGCCTCGGTCATGGTGAAGTCGGCGATCACGCCGTCCTTCATCGGACGCACGGTGGCGATGTTGCCGGGGGTGCGCCCGAGCATGCGCTTGGCGTCGCCGCCCACCGCAGCCACCGCACGCGGGCCGCCCGGGCCGCGGTCCTGTCGGATCGCCACCACCGAAGGCTCGTTGAGCACGATGCCCTGCCCGCGAACATAGATCAGCGTGTTGGCCGTGCCGAGGTCGATGGAGATGTCGTTGGAGAAGATCCCGCGAAAGAACTTGAACATGGCTTGCCGCGCGTCGACCTGGCTAAAAAGTAAGCGCGCCAGTCTAGTCAGCGCGGCCCTTTATCGCAAGGACATTCTCGTTAAGAAAGCCTTGTAAGGCAGCATGATAAGTGCATTTTCTACGCCTTCCGGGGACGTTCGAAGCAACGCCCGCGCCACGGCCGCTGCCGGCCACAAATCCGCCACAACCGCCGGCATGCCCTGGTCGGCGGACGCTGGCGCCGACCCGACGCTGATCGTCGGTCGCCGAGAAGGTCGCCAGCGCGGCGCAATCTGGGTAGGATATTTCGCTTTGGGTGAGGCGCGGCCAGCGCCCTGACGCGGCATGCCGCGCCAGCATCCGTCGTCAACAGCCCGGGGTCCATTCGCCACCATGCCTGCCGTCATCTGCGGATCGCTTGCCTACGACACCATCATGGTGTTCCAGGACCAGTTCAAGAACCACATCCTGCCGGACCAGGTGCACATCCTGAACGTGTCGTTCCTGGTGCCGCGGATGCGCCGCGAATTCGGCGGCTGCGCCGGCAACATCGCCTACAACCTCAAGCTGCTCGGCGGCGACCCGTTGCCGGTGGCAGCGGTGGGCCAGGATTTCGCGCCTTATCGCAAGCATATGGAGCAGTGCGGCATCCGCCTCGACTGCGTGCGCGAGTTCGACGACCAGTTCACTCCGCAGTGCTTCATCACCACCGACCTGGACAACAACCAGATCACCGCCTTCCATCCCGGCGCGATGTCCAGCGCGCAGGAAAATCACGTGCGGGACATTCCGCAGATCGATTTCGCCATCGTCGCGCCGGACGGCCGCGAGGCGATGCTGCAGCACGTGGACGAATTCGCCGCGCGCAGCGTGCCTTTCATCTTCGACCCGGGCCAGGCGATGCCGCTGTTCAGCGGCGACGAGTTCCGCGCGATGATCGAGAAGTCGACCTACGTGATCGTCAACGACTACGAGTCGCAGCTGCTGCAGACGCGCACCGGCTGGAGCGCCGAGGAGATCGCCGCGCGCGTGCAGGCCTACATCGTGACGCTGGGCCCGCGCGGTTCGTTGATCCATGCCGGCGGCACCGTGCACGAGATTCCGCCGGCGCGCGAGCGCCAGGTCATTGACCCCACCGGCTGCGGCGACGCTTATCGCGCCGGCCTGATCTTCGGCATCATGCGCGGCAAGGACTGGCCGACGGTCGGCCGCATGGCCTCGCTGATGGGCGCGCTGAAGGTGGAACACCCCGGCACGCAGAACCAGCGCTTCAGCTACGGCGAATTCGCGACGGAGTTCAAGGACCAGTTCGGCTACGTGCTGGACTGAGATCCTCGTTGCCGCAGCTAGCCGATGCTGGCTGCGGTGGCTCGACAGGCTTGGCCGGTGCAGTGGGCCACCATGCCAGGCGAAGAAAGTCAGGCGTGCCGGCGACTACGACCGCAGCTCTGCCCGCATGGCAGGCCTCGCGTATCGGCATGATTTGCGCGCTTGCCGATGCGTGAAGCTTTATCCCTCGACGTCGCGCTGTGCCACTCGCGCAGACTACTCGCAGCGACAGCATCAATCGCCGCGCCTGACTAGCCAGTCGACGATGCCGCTCGAATCGAACACGCCATGCTCTCGACATCGCAGATATCGCAGCTATCGCAGCATCGTCGCCACTTGCATGCAGCGACGTTCGAATATCTTGCATGCCTCGCCGAGGCCCTTCGGGCCACCGAACCCGCAAGCGCTCAGGCTACCTTGTAGCCCATGGTGGCCTGCACCGCCTGTTGCCAGCCGGCGTAGAGCTCCTCGCGCTGCGCTTCCGGCATGCCGGGTTCGAAGCGGCGATCGACCGCCCACTGCTTGGCGATGTCCGCCGGGCTGGCCCAGAAGCCGACGGCCAGGCCGGCCAGGTAGGCCGCGCCCAGCGCCGTGGTCTCGGCCACCTTGGGCCGCAGCACCGGCACGTTCAAGATGTCGCTCTGGAACTGCGCCATGAAGTCGTTGGCGATGGCGCCGCCGTCCGCGCGCAGCTCCTTCAAGGCCAGGTTCGCATCGGCCTCCATCGCGGCCAGCACGTCGCGGGTCTGATAGGCCATCGATTCCAGCGCCGCACGCACGAAGTGCTCCTTGGTGGTGCCGCGCGACAGCCCGAACACGGCGCCCCGCACGTCGCTGCGCCAGTAGGGCGCGCCCAGGCCGACGAAGGCCGGCACCATGTAGACGCCGTCGCTGCTGCCGGCGCGCTCGGCATAGGCCTGCGAATCGCTGGCCTTGCCCAGCATGCGCAATCCATCGCGCAGCCACTGGATCACCGAGCCGGCCACGAAGATGCTGCCCTCTAGCGCGTATTCGACCTTGTCGCCGAGACCCCAGGCGATGGTGGTGAGCAGGCCGTTCTTCGAGGTCACCGCCTTGTCGCCGGTGTTCATCAGCATGAAGCAGCCGGTGCCATAGGTGTTCTTGGCCATGCCGGGCTCGAAGCAGGCCTGGCCGAACAGCGCGGCCTGCTGGTCTCCGGCGACGCCGGCGATCGGCACCTGCTGCCCGAAGAAATACTGCGGCAAGGTGTGGCCGTACACCTCGCTGCACGAACGCACCTCGGGCAGCATCGCCTTTGGCACCTCGAGCATGCGCAGCAGCTCGTCGTCCCAGCAGCGCCGGTGGATGTCGTACATCAGGGTGCGCGAGGCATTGGTGTAGTCGGTGACGTGCGCCTTGCCGCCGGTGAGGTTCCAGATCAGCCAGCTGTCGATGGTGCCGAACAGCAGCTCGCCGCGCTCGGCACGCTCGCGCGCCCCTTCGACGTGGTCGAGGATCCACTTCACCTTGGTGCCGGAGAAATAGGCGTCGATCAGCAGGCCGGTCTTGGCACGCACCGTCGCCTCGTGGCCGTCCGTCTTGAGCTGCTCGCAGATGTCCTTGGTCTGGCGCGACTGCCACACGATCGCGTTGTAGATCGGCTGGCCGCTGGCCTTATCCCACACCACCGTGGTCTCGCGCTGGTTGGTGATGCCGATGGCCGCGATCGCGCCGGGATCGACCTGGGCGTTGTTCATCACCTCGGTGATGGTGGTCAGCACGCTGGTCATGATCTCGCGCGGGTTGTGCTCGACCCAGCCGGGCTGCGGGAAGATCTGCCCGAACTCGCGCTGCGCCAGGCCGACGATGCGTCCGGCGTGATCGAACAGGATAGCCCGCGAGCTGGTGGTGCCCTGGTCGATCGACAGGATGTACTGCTTGTCCATGAAGGTTCGCCTTGCGCAGGAAAGGAGTCGGGGAAACTAATCGGACGAGGTCTGGCCCGCCGCTTCGCGCAGGCGCGCCGGCAGGAACGGACGGATCAGGCCCTGGTAGGCGCCGGCGCCCACGATGCCGCCGAGCAGCGGTCCGACGATCGGCACCCACCAGTAGTTGTCCGGCGACGGCAGCGCCGAGCGGCCCCAACCGGCGAAATAGGCGAACAGACGCGGCCCGAAGTCGCGCGCGGGGTTGATCGCCCACGCTTCCAGGTAGCCCATCGAAGCACCGATGGTGGCGACCAGCAGCCCGATCATCAGCGCCCCGGAATTCGCCTTGGGCGCCATCTCGTTGTACTGCTCGGTGATGGCGAAGATGCCGAACAGCAGGAAGGCGGTGAGGATCACCTGGTCGAGCAGCGCATGCATTGGCGTGATCGAATCGCCCGGATGGGTGAAGAACACGCCGGCTGCGCCGCCGGCTTCGCGGCTCATATGCACAACGTGGTCGTTGTAGTGGTCGATTACCGGGCCGAACAGCACGTATACGATGGCGGCGCCGACGAAGGCCCCTACTACCTGGGCCAGCCAGTACGGCAGTACCTTCTTCCATTCGAAGCCGCGGAACAATGCCAGCGCCAGGGTGACCGCCGGATTCGCATGGGTGCCGGAAACCGAGCCGGTGGCGTAGATCGCGATGGTCACAGCCAGTCCCCAGGCGATGCACACGCCCCAGTAGGCATGCTGGTAGGGACTCGGGTCGTACAGCACGTACATGCATGCCACCGCATCGCCAAAGGCGATGATGATGAGCATGGCCACGGCCTCCGAGATCAACTCGCCAATCAGTTGGCGCATCGCACACTCCCCTGGTTATTGCCCATGTCGTTCCGGCCCCCTCGCTGGATGGTTGTTGGGTGGTTCTTTATTGCGCCTGCGCCAGGTAAGCCTCCAGGCGCGCCTGCGCCTTGGCATCCAGGTGCAGACCCAGTTTGGTGCGTCGCCAGAGCACGTCGACCGCCGTCTGCGCCCACTCATGCTGCCGCAGATAATCCACTTCCGCACGGTAAAGCCCGCCGCCGAAATGCTCGCCCAACTGCTCCAGCGCCGCAGCCGATCCAAGCACAGCTTCCGTGCGCGTGCCGTAGGTACGCACCAGGCGCCAGGCCAGCTCGGCAGGCAGCCATGGCCGGTCTTGCTGCAGCTCGGCCTGCAGCTCCGCCAAATCGGTGCGCTCGCCGCCGGGCAAAGGATGCCCTTGCGCGGTCCAGCTGGGTTCCTTCGTGCCCAGCAAGGGCGCCAGACGATCCACCGCTTCCTCGGCCAGCCGACGGAAAGTGGTCAGCTTGCCGCCGAACACATTGAGCAGCGGCGCCGCCTGTTGGTCGAGCTCGAGCAGGTAGTCGCGGGTAACCTCGCTGGCGCTTTCCTGCTCGTCGTCGAGCAGCGGACGCACGCCGCTGTAGTTCCAGGCCACGTCGGCCGGTGCGATCTGCCGCCGGAAGTAGCGGTTCGCCGCCTCGCACAAGTACTTGATCTCATCCTCGGCGATGCGCGGACTGGACGGATCGCCGTGGTATTCCAGATCGGTGGTGCCGATCAGGGTGAACTCCCGCTCGTACGGAATGGCGAACACGATGCGCCGGTCCGGCTGCTGGAAGATGTAGGCGTAGGCGTGCTCGTACAGCTTGGGCACCACGATGTGGCTGCCCTTGACCAGACGCAACGCGTGATCGTGCCCGACCTGCGCCACCTGATCGAGGAAGCTCACTGCCCACGGCCCGGTGGCGTTGGCCAACGCGCGAGCCCGGACTTCGATCTGACTGCCGTCGGCGCGCTGCAGTTGCGCCAGCCAGCAGTCCGCTTCGCGCTGCGCGCGCAGACAGCGTGTGCGCGTCAGGATGGTGGCGCCACGTCGCGCCGCGTCCATCGCATTGAGCACCACCAGGCGCGCGTCTTGAACCCAGGCGTCCGAATAGACGAAGCCAGTACGGAACTCGTCCTGCAGCGGCTTGCCCACCGCATGCTCGCCAAACTTGATGCGGCGCGAACCCGGCAGGGTGCGCCGGCCTCTCCCGAGGTGGTCGTAGAGAAACAGGCCCAGGCGAATCATCCAGGCCGGCCGCAGGTGCGGCTGATGCGGCAGCACGAAGCGCAGCGGCCAGATGATGTGTGGCGCGGCGCGCAGCAGCACTTCGCGCTCGGCTAGCGCCTTGCCCACCAGGGCGAATTCGTATTGTTCGAGATAACGCAGGCCGCCGTGGATCAGTTTGGTGCTGGCGCTGGAGGTATGCGCAGCCAGGTCGTCCTGCTCGCACAGGCAGACCGACAATCCACGCCCGGCCGCATCACGTGCGATGCCGGCACCGTTGATGCCGCCGCCGACGACCAGCAGATCGACCTGCTCGCTCATGGCTGCACCGTCCGCGGCTGCGAGCACCGGTGGAGCTCACCGTGGTGCAAGCGGCCCAGGAAGTGAGCGATGGCGTTCGAATCAGGCCGATTTACCGATTTGAGTGCGCGCATATGAAAGCTTCACCGCAGGCAATGGACGTTTTCGATCATATACGAACATTTTCGAACAATCCATGTGTCATGCATCGGGCACGCCCTCGCCTGCCGCCGACGCCACGAAAATCTGCGTGCCAGCCTCGCTCAGCACCTTCGCCAATTCGGGCGCTGGCGCGCGATCGGTAAACCAGGCTGAAACCCGCGAGATAGGCCCCAGCCGCACCAGCGCATTCCGCCCCAGCTTGCTGTGGTCCGCCGCCAGATAGACCTGGCGCGAGTGCTCGATGATGGCCTGCGCCACCCGCACTTCCTGATAGTCGAAATCGAGCAAGGTGCCGTCCGCATCGATGCCGGAGATGCCGATCACGCCGTAGTCGACCTTGAACTGGCGGATCAGCTCGATGGTCGCCTCCCCGGTCACGCCATGATCGCGGCCACGCACGACGCCGCCGGCGACGATCACCTCGAAGGTCGGATTGTCGCTGAGCATGATCGCGACATTGAGGTTGTTGGTGATGACGCGCAGGCCTTTGTGCCCCAGCAGGGCACGCGCCACGTCTTCGTTGGTGGTACCGAGATTGATGAACAGCGAGGCTTCGTCCGGGATATGCCTGGCCAGCAGCGTGGCAATGCGCTGCTTTTCTCGCTGCTGCAGGCCACGGCGTGCCGCGTAGGCTAGGTTCTCGACACTCGAAGGCAGACTTACTCCGCCGTGGTAGCGCCTCAGCAAGCCGCTGTCGCAAAGCACGGCCAAATCGCGCCGTATCGTCTGCGGCGTCACTTCGAAATGCTCGGCCAAGGCCTCAACCGACACGAAGCCTTCGCGCCGCACGTAAGCGACCAGTTCCTCCTGCCGCCGATTGAGTGCAATCGCTCCCATCGTCGCCCGTCCTGTCTAGCCGGGCGACATCATGAGGCCTAGACCCCGTTGTGTCAGCCCTCGCGCTGCAAGGCTGTCAATGGTTCGCGCCGACGCGCTTGCCGGGTTGCAGCATGATGCGATCGATCAGGGCCAAGGCCAGGGCCGAGGCCACGAAGGTCAGGTGCAGCAGGATCTGCCACATGATCGTCTGTCCATCGGTCGCCTTGGCCTTGATGAAGGTAGCCAGCAGATGGATCGACGAAATGCCGATGATGGCCATCGCCAGCTTCACCTTGAGCACGGTCGCATTCACGTGCGACAGCCATTCCGGCTGGTCGGGATGACCGTCGAGGCGCAGCCGCGACACGAAGGTTTCGTAACCGCCGACGATGACCATCACCAGCAGGTTGGAGATCATCACCACATCGATCAGGCCCAGCACCGTGAGCATGATGGTGGTCTCGGCGCTGTCGCCGCCGGCAGCCGGATCGATGCCGGCATGAAACAAGGTGGTTTCCAGCAGATGCCACAACTCGCGCAAGAACTGCACGACATAGATCGCCTGGGCCACGATCAGGCCGAGATACAACGGCAGCTGCAGCCAGCGCGAGGAGAAGATCAGGTAGGACAGCGCACCTAAGCGGCCGGAATTTGGCGTCGTCATGGAATTTCGCAACCAGGTAGTTGCGCGATTCTAGCAACTCGCAAAACTGCGCGTTCGACGACCACCGCCACGCCAATCGATAACGAGGCTTTCTTCATCGACACCGTTCGCAGCGACAGAGCGCGGAGCTGGTTCTGACGGTATCGAATCGAGACCTGGTGTCCGGATCGGCACCGGTCTTGGATGCGGCAAGGTTGGCCAGGTGGCGGGCGATATCGGCGAGCCTTGGCGGCGTGGTCTTTCGCGAGCCTGCCGGAAGTGATCCGGCGCCGCGCGGCGTCATGGGATCGGCCCAGGCGCGGTGCTGGGGCGGGCGGCGCGCAAGAAAAAACCCCCACCGATGTCGGTG
>JAJEJU010000023.1 GCA_021390615.1 Rhodanobacteraceae bacterium ZG21-1
GCGTCCACACAATTCACCTGCGCACACTGTCAAAGATCAATCGCTTGCGATCCTTTCTTCAGATCGCCCCGTGACGTTTCGTCCCGGGTGAGCCGCCCATTCTACATCCCTTTCTACTTCCGTCAACGGTCAATGCGAAGAAATTTTGCATCGAAGTTGTCGGGGGAACCTTCGAACGAGGGCTAGCCGTCGAAGGGGGAGAAATCATAGCGCCAGCCAGCGATCCTGTGAAGGGGCTGCGCGAAGATTTTTGCACTATTGCTACAAAACCGGATGCCACGCCCGTTATGACAACGGCTCGCGGCGATCCATCTGTGGCGCGAGCTCATGAACGAGCTCATGAATCAGCGCCGCATCCACGCTCCATCGAGCACAGCTGAAGCAAGAGGTCGCTCGGCATCAATACGCAGGATTCGGCTGGGATCGCGGCCTGCAAGGCTCTTCGCCGGCCAGCGCCACGGCAGCCATCGGGCGAGAGGGAAGCGGGGACTGCCGATCGTCGCGATGCGCGCAGGCAAGCCCGGGGCGATAAGGCCGCAGCGATTCCGGCTGCAGCTGGGCAAGCATGTCCCAGTCGTCTTCGAAGGGAACGAATTGCTGCATGGCTCGATGCTCCGTTGGCGCGCCTCTAAGTGGCGCACCAACATCAAAGCAGGTCGAACGGCGGTCGCGCTGATGAAATCGGCGCTTTTGAAGGCAGCGCGCGGACCGACCGGCAGCAGGCTTCAGTCGACCTCGATCATCTCGAAATCGTCCTTGGTCGCGCCGCAATCCGGACAAGTCCAGGTATCCGGCACATCCTGCCAGCGCGTCCCCGGCTCGATGCCTTCCTCAGGCAGCCCCTGCGCCTCGTCGTAGATGAAGCCGCAGACGACGCACATCCATTTGCGGAGCTGGGTGGTTTCGGCGGCGGTCTGGGTCATCGCGGGCTACTGCTTCATGAAGGAATGCCGCATTCTCGCAACTCGCCCGGCTTTGCGAAAGCGGACACAGCCTCATTTCTCCACCGACCCATGACCGACTCCATGTTCCCCGAAGCGACCTTTCCCGGCCACGGCCTGTATGCGATCACCGATGGTCCTCGCCCCGACCTGCTCGAGGCCTGCACGCAGGCGCTGCGCGGCGGCGCGCGGCTGCTGCAGTACCGCGACAAGACCAACGACCATCCCCGCCGACTGGCCGAGGCACTCGCCCTGCGCCAGATCTGCATAGCCCATGGCGCGCCGCTGATCGTCAACGACGATATCGAACTGGCCTTGGTCGCCGCGGCCGACGGCGTACATCTGGGAACGCAGGACGGCAGCATCGAACATGCGCGCGCACGGCTGGGCGGCCGAGCCATCATCGGCGCCTCCTGTTACGACTCGTTGGAACTCGCCAGGCGGGCAGCACAGGCCGGCGCCAGCTACATCGCCTTCGGGGCATTCTATGTGTCGCCCACCAAACCGCACGCGCCCAGGGCGTCTCTCGACGTGCTGCGGCAGAGCGCCGCGCTCGGGCTGCCACGGGTAGCGATCGGCGGCATCACGCCCGACAATGGCGCGCCGCTGATCGCAGCCGGCGCGAACTATCTCGCGGTGATTTCGGCCGTGTTCGCCGGCAGCGATGTGCAAGCCGCGGCGCAAGGCTTCAGCGGCCTGTTCCCCACTCCATGAGCTCTAGAGCATGACGACCAATCACGAACTCTTTCAGCGCGCCTTGCAGCGACTGCCCGGCGGAGTGAACTCGCCGGTGCGCGCCTTCAAGTCGGTAGGCGGCGAACCCTTCTTCACTGCACAGGCCGATGGCGCCTATCTGTGGGATGTGGAGGGGCACCGCTACATCGACTACGTCGGCTCGTGGGGACCGATGATCGTCGGCCACAACCATCCGCAGGTGCGCGAAGCGGTAGCGCGCGCGATAGGCGACGGCTTGTCTTTCGGTACGCCTTGCGCCGCCGAAGTGACCATGGCCGAGACCATGGCCGAGCTGATTCCCTCAATCGACATGCTGCGCATGGTGAACTCCGGCACCGAGGCGACCATGTCGGCGATCCGGCTGGCGCGCGGCGCCACCGGACGCAGCAAGATCGTGAAGTTCGAGGGCTGCTACCACGGCCACGGCGACAGCTTCCTGGTCAAGGCCGGCTCGGGCGCGCTGACCTTCGGCGTCCCCACCTCGCCCGGCGTGCCCAAGGCCAGCGCGGACCTCACTCTCACCCTGCCCTACAACGACGTGGACGCGGCGCGCGCCCTGTTCGCCGAGCACGGAGACGACATCGCGGGGCTGATCATCGAGCCCGTCGCCGGGAATATGAACTGCATCCTGCCTCGCGCCGGTTATCTGCAGGAACTGCGCGCACTGTGCACGCGTCACGGCGCCGTGCTGATCTTCGACGAGGTGATGACCGGCTTCCGCGTGGCGCTTGGCGGCGCCCAGGCGCACTACGGCGTCACTCCCGATCTCAGCACCTTCGGCAAGATCATCGGCGGCGGCATGCCGGTAGGCGCTTATGGCGGACGCCGCGAGCTGATGCAGCAGGTGGCGCCGGCCGGGCCGATCTATCAGGCCGGCACGCTGAGCGGCAATCCGGTGGCGATGGCCGCCGGCCTGGCCATGCTGGAGCTGGTCCGCCGGCCCGGTTTCCACGAACAGCTCGCCGTCAAGACGCAGCTGCTGGTCGAAGGGCTGCAGCAGATCGCCGACGAAGCCGGCCTGGCTTTCAGCACCAACTGGATCGGCGGCATGTTCGGCCTGTTCTTCGCCGAAGGCAAAGTGGAAACCTATGCCCAGGCGACCGCCGCGGACAGTGCGCGCTTCAATCGCTTCTTCCACGGCATGCTGCGCCGTGGCGTGTATCTCGCCCCTTCGGCTTTCGAAGCCGGCTTCATGTCCAGCGCGCATAGCGAACAGGACATCGCCGACACCCTCGAGATCGCCCGCGAGGCGCTGCGCGAGGCCGGCTGAGCAATCATGCCGCTGGCCCGGGCCCCTAAGTGCCTGGGCCAGCACGTCGACCAGCAGGCAGCCGTTCGGATGCAGCGCCGGCGCGTAGAGGGTCAGCAGCAGGCTGATGCGGCGAATCGGCTCGCCTACCACTGCCCCGTGTTCGGCATCGACGCCCACGGCTCGCGCGGGGGCAAGCGGCCTTCCTGCAGCAGCTCGACCGAAATGCTGTCGGGCGAGCGCACGAAGGCCATGTGGCCGTCGCGCGGCGGGCGATGGATGGTGTAGCCCATAGCCTGCAGCCGCTCGCAGGTGGCGTAGATATCCTCTACGCGAAACGCCAGGTGGCCGAAGTTGCGCGCCGAGCCGTAGTCTTCGCTGGAATCCCAGTTGTAGGTGAGTTCGATCTCGCTGTCGGGGCTCTGCTCGGCGACCAGGAACACCAGCGTGAACTTGCCTTCGGGGTGATCCTGGCGGCGCGCCTCTTTCAAGCCCAGGCCTTCGCAATAAAAGCGCAGCGAAGCCTCAAGGTCGTGCACGCGAACCATGCTGTGCAGGTATTTCATGTCTTGCCATCCACTCTTTTGGAATCCAATGCGCCGGCAAGCCTAGCCGGAATCGCGTGACCCGATAGTTACGGCAGCTCTTGTCCGGCGAGCCGCAGGCGCAGCGCCTGCGCCGCGGCTTCGCGCCACGACGCAGAACTGTGGCTCGGCAGCCCTTTGGGATAAAGCCGGAACAAACCGTCGCCCGGACGGCGCGCGTGCAGATGCAGGTGAAAGTGCAGCACTTCCTGGCCTGCCGCAGCGCCGTTGGATTGCCAGAGATTCAATCCGGGCGGATCGTATTCGGCGCGCAGCGCCTGGGCGACCCGCACCGCCGTCTGCATCACGGCCGCGGCATCGTCGAGCGGCAGGGCGTAAATGTCCGCCACATGCCGGCGCGGAATCACCAGCACGTGCCCCGGCACGGCCTGCCGCAAGTCCATGAAGGCCAGCACCCGCTCGTCGGACAGCACGATGGCCGCCGGCGCCCGCCCGTCGATGATCGCGCAGAACGGGCAGCCGGCTTCGCTCACGCGCCGAGGAAATCGACCAGCGCCTGATGCAGGCGCTGCAGCCCTTCGGCCAGTTCCTCGTCGCTGATCGTCAGCGGCGGCACGAAGCGCAGCACGTCGGGGCCTGCCTGCAGCAGCAGCAGGCCGTGCGCGGCGGCATGATCGAGGATCGCACCGGCCTTGCCCTGGTGCGCCTCGACCAGGGTCGCGCCGATCATCAGGCCGCGTCCGCGCAGCTCGCCGAACAGGCCCAGTTCGCGGTTGATCTGCGCCAGCCCGTCGCGCAGCCGTTCCGCTTGCCGGGCGACTTGCTTCAGCAGTTCGGGGGAGGACAGCTTGCGCAGGGCCACCCGCGCGACCGCGGCAGCCATCGGGTTGCCGCCGAAGGTGGTGCCATGCGCGCCGAACTGCATGATCTCGGCCACTTTCGGACCGGCCAGCATCGCCCCGATCGGAAAGCCGCAGCCCAGCGCCTTGGCCAGCGTCACGATGTCCGGGACCACGTCATCCTGCACGTGCGCGAACAACGTGCCGGTGCGCCCCATGCCGCACTGAATCTCGTCCAGCACCAGCAGCGCATCGTAGCGATCGCACAAGGCGCGCACCTGCTTGAGGAAGCCCGGCGCCGCCGGCAGCACGCCGCCTTCGCCCTGCACCGGCTCGAGCATCACCGCAGCGACGCCGCCTTGCGCGAAGGCCGCCTCCAGCGCGGGCACATCGTTGAAATCCAGATAGCGGAAGCCCCCCGGCAGCGGCTCGTAGCCTTCCTGGTATTTGGGCTGCGCGGTCGCCGTCACGGTGGCCAGGGTGCGCCCGTGAAAAGAACCGCGGAAGGTGACGATATCGCGCTGCGGCGGCGCCAGGCCTTTCGACGCCGCCCATTTGCGCACCAGCTTGATCGCCGCCTCGTTCGCCTCGGCCCCCGAATTGCACAGGAAGGCGCGCTCGGCAAACCCGGAGGCGGCAACCAGTTCCTGCGCCAGCCGCAGCGGCGGCTCCGTGTAAAACACGTTGCTGGCGTGCCACAGCTTGCCGGCCTGGGTGGTCAACGCCTCCAGCAGATCAGGGTCCTGGTGGCCCAGCGCATTGACCGCGATGCCGGCGCCGAAGTCCACGTAGTCGCGCCCTTGCGTGTCCCACACCCGCGCACCCTTGCCATGATCCAGCACGACTTCGCGCGGCCGGTAGACCGGCAGCCAGTAGCGTTTGCCAAGGCCGATCAGGCCCTGCTCGGTAGCATCGGGGGTAGACATGCGTTGCTCCAGGCGACGCCATGCGCCGCCTTCTCGGTCATCGGGGGAATGAGTGGGCGGACCGTCGGCCGCCACACGCATCCTAAATCCAGCTTGCGCCTTTTGCACGGCGCCGCACGGGCAAAGCCGTGGCGCAATGCGCGGCCGGTCCAGCCAGGCCTAATCCAGGAAAAGATCAGGCAGCAAGGCCGCGCCGGGCTTCACCGCATAGCGCTCGAAGTCGTTGACGCCCGCCTCGCGCAAGATCTCCTCATCGATGGCGAAGTGTCCGGTGTAGCTGCGTGCCGGCCGCACCAGGATGGCATGGGCCGCGTCGGCGACGATCTCCGGCGTGCGGCAGTGCTCGACCTGCACGCCGTCGATCATGGCGATCGCCGCGGTGGCGATGATCGTGCGCGGCCACAGCGCGTTGACCGCGATGCCGGCCGCGGCGAACTCGGCGCTCATGCCGAGTACGCACAGGCTCATGCCCATCTTGGCGATGGTGTAGGCGGTATGCGGCGCGTACCACTTCGGGTCCAGGCTGGGCGGCGGCGACAGCATCAGCACATGCGGATTGGCTGCGCGCTTCAGATACGGCAGACAGGCCTGGGTGGTGGCGAAGGTGCCGCGGGTATTCACCTGATGCATCAGGTCGAAGCGCTTCATCGGCGTCTCGGTGGTGCCGGCCAGCCAGATCGCGCTGGCGTTGTTGACCAGGATGTCGATCCCGCCGAAGCGCTCGGCAGCCTGGGCAGCAGCGGCGGCGACCTCGGCCTCGTCGCGAATGTCCACCTGCAGCGCCAGCGCGTGGCCGCCGGCGGCCTCGATCTCCGCCGCGGCAGTGTGGATGGTGCCGGGCAGCTTGGGATTGGGCACGCCGCTCTTGGCCGCAATGACGACATGGGCGCCGTCGCGCGCCGCACGCAGGGCAATCGCCAGGCCGATGCCGCGCGATGCGCCGGTGATGAACAAGGTCTTGCCTTTCAAGCTTTCCACGGTCGCCTCGTCGCGCTGGCCGAAAGCGACAGTGTAGATCCTGCGCGGGCTCAGGGGCGCTGGAACCTCGGCAGGATCAGCTGCAGTTCGTGCAGCCGTTCCAGCGGATCGTCCAGCTCCAGCAGGCGCTGGTGCTCGTCGGCGCTGAGCGGCAGGAGTTCGGCCAGGCGATAGCCGAGCCAGCCGGCATCGTCGTAAGAGCTGCGTGGGACCTCGCGCCAGTGCGGCGCGAGATTCTCGATCAGGCGCTCCAGAATGGTCTGCAATAAAGCGAACTCCACCGGCACGGCATGGCTGGGCTCGGGCGGCAACCATGCCACGTCGCCGCGCAGCAAGCCGTCGTCGCGCACCCGGGTGCGGACGACGTGGAAGCGCATTGCCCCTTCGATGGTCAGACCGAGCAGGCCGTCCTCGCCGGTATAGAAGTCGACGATCTGCGCCAGCGTGCCGACGGCTGCCGGCAAGGCCGTCGCGCCGACCTCGCTGCCCTGCAGGATCTGGCACACGCCGAAGCCGCTGCCGCTGCGCGTGCATTCGCGTACCATCTCCAGATAGCGCCGCTCGAAGATGCGCAGCTGCATGCGGCCGGCTGGATACAGCACTGCGCTCAACGGAAACAACGGCAAATCGGAGCCGGAAGACATGGACATGTCGGCATTCTATCCAGGCCGCGCGCGGGCCGCCGAAGCGGTCGACCGATCGTCTTACGAGCCGCTGCGACGCACTACTGGACGCGGGCTGCCTCGAGGCCGCACATTGCACGCTTTCCACCGGAGTGGCGAAGGATGTCCTTGACGACTGCCCTGCCTGCCAACTCGCTCGACCTGGCCAGCCCGCGCGTCGAAACGCCACCGGTGCTGCAGGTGCGCCGCCTGGACAAGGCGTTCCAGCAGCGCCAGGTACTGCGCCAGCTCGACTGGAGCGTGCCGGCCGGCCGCGTAGTCGGCCTGCTGGGCAAGAACGGCGCCGGCAAGACCACCTTGCTGCGCTGCCTGCTCGGCCTGTCGCCCAGCGACGGCGGCCGCATCGACCTGTTCGGCGCGCCGATGACCGAGCCCGGCGGCGAACGCATGCACCGCATCGGCTTCGTGCCGCAAAGCTTCGATCTGTTTCCATGGATGCGCATCCGCGCCTACCTGGACTTCACCGCCGCGTTCTATACGCGCTGGAACCGCGACCTGGTGACGCGCCTGCTCGACAGCTGGGAGCTCGATCCGGCGCAGAAAATCGGCCAGCTGTCGCAGGGCCAGCGCCAGAAGCTGGCGATCATGCGCGCGATCGCACCCGAGCCGGACCTGCTGGTGCTGGACGAGCCGGTGGCCAGCCTCGACCCGCAGGCGCGCCGCGCCTTCATGGGCGAACTGCTGGAGCTGATGCGGCGACCGGGCAAGACAGTGATCTTCTCCACCCATATCACCGCTGACCTCGAACGCGCGGACGCCGACATCGCCCTGCTGCGCGATGGACGCATTCAGTTCATGCGTCCGCTGGCCGAGCTGCGCACGCATCTGAAGTGGGTGGTGCTGAGCCGTCCGGACGGCTGGGCGCAGCTGCCCGCCATCGACGGCTTGCTCAAGGGCAGCCTGCATGGCCAGGAGGCGCAGCTGCTGATCGAAGACCCCGCCGTGAGCGACCTGCAGGCCTTCGCCGACAGCCACGGCGCCAGCCTGCGCATCGAGACGCCGACGCTGGAAGACGTGTTCGTGGAACTGGCATGAGGGCGATCTGGCAGCTGTGGCTGCAGACCTGGCGGCAGGCGGTCATTCCGACCGCGCTGGGGCAGGTGCTGTGGTTCTGCGCCATCCTGCTGATGCTGCTGAACCGGGGTGACCGAGGCGGCCTGATCGGCAGCCTCGGCTTTCTGTCGATGGGCACCTTTCTGGCGCATATCGGCGTGGGGCAAACCCTGCGCAATCTGTGCCGACCGGAAAGCTTTCTGCTGCCACGCTTCCGTCTGCACCTGCTGGGCGCCGCCCTGCTCGATCTCGGGCAATGGGTGCTGTTGCCGGGGCTGTTGGCGCATTGGCTCGAACTGCCGTATGCCGGGCTGATCGCCACCTGCCTGTTCGGCGTGGCCAGTCTGGGCCTGTCGATCGGCTGCGGCCGCCGCGTCGGCCTGTTCGTGTGGGTGATCGCCATCGGCGCCGGCTGGAAGCCCCAGCTGGCCACCGAGCTGGCCCACGCAGCCCTCGATTCCTCCTTCACCACGCCCATGCTGTTGCTGCTGATCGGCGCGCTGCTGGCGGTCACCCTGATGCCTCTACTCAGCATCAGCGACCCCGATACCGAGGATTCGCCGCTGGAAAGCATGGGCCTGGGGCGCATGAACAACAGCCCCGGCGGCGTGGCACGCCCGCGCAGCGCGCTGGCCAAGCGCGTAGCCAGCTGGTTCGACCTCGCCTCGCAGCATGCGCTGGACGTCGCCTTGTCGCGCTATCGCCGCCGCCCCGGCGCGCGGCAGCGGCTGGCGCTGGTGCGCAGCCTGTTGCTGCCGCACGACAATCCAATCGCGATCGCGCTGCGACTGGTCCTGGTGGCCCTGGTGGTCACTGCCTATTTCTTCGCCATCCAGCACCGCCAGCAGTTCGACGCCGCCGTGGTCGGCGCCTACGCGATCCTGCTTGCGATGAGCCGCTTTCCGCAGTTCGGCCGCGGCATGCTGCGCATGCAGCCCAACTTGGCCGATCTGTATCTGACGCTGGCGCCGACCACCCGCGCCGCCTACCAGAAGACCATCGCCGACGCGCTGCTGCTGCTGGTGCCGGTGAGCGTGCTGACCGCCTTGACCTACACCCTGCTCGGCATCGTGCTGGTGCACGCCGAGGAGCCCGGCCGCATGCTGCTGACCGCGCTGATCATCGCTGCCGCGGCCAGCCTCACCGCGCTCGGGGTGCACCTGATCGGGCCCACCTCCACCTTCGGCCGCGGCATCGCCAATTTCGTGCTGATCCTCGGCGCCATGGGCAGCTACTGGTGCGGCTACTGGCTGATCGGCAGCTTCGGCTACGTCTTCGGCGGCGGCCTGGTCGCCGCGGTGGCGCTCAGCTTCGGCATCACCGTGTGGCTGGGCGCTCAGCGCGAATACCTGCGGCGCGCGCCCTGCTTCGACGCCCTGCCGGGTTCGCCGACGCTCTAGGCGACGACGACCGGGGCACCATCGGCGACGCCGACAGTTCCTCGCACGCTCAGCCGTGCAGTGCCTGCACGAAGCGTCGCGGCGCACCTTCGAAGCCGCCGTTCGACATGAAGACCACGTGGTCGCCCGGCCGCGCCTGCGCGCGCAGCGCCGCGACCAGGCCAGCCACGTCGGCCACCGCGGTGCCGTGCCCGCGCAGGGCGCCGATCACGCGCTGCGCATCCCAGGGCAGCTCGGCCCGCTGCAGGAACACCACGCCATCGGCATCGTCCAGCGAGGGCGCCAGCGCCTCGGCATGCGCACCCAGCCGCATCGAATTGGAGCGCGGCTCCAGCGCGACCAGGATGCGCTCGGCGCCCACCTTGGCACGCAGCCCGGCCAGGGTGGTGGCGATCGCCGTGGGGTGATGAGCGAAGTCGTCGTAGACGCGCACGCCCGCCACTTCGCCCAGCAGCTCCATGCGCCGCTTCACGCTGCGGAAATCGGCGAAGGCCGGCAGCAAGGCCGTCGGATCGGCGCCCGCCGCCGCCGCGGCAGCCAGCGCCGCCAGCGCGTTGAGCACGTTGTGCCGACCCAGCAGGGGCCAGCGCACTTCGCCCAGCCGCTGACCACCGCGGCTTACCGCGAAGGCCGAGCCGTCGGCCTCGATCAGCTCGGCCTGCCAGTCGCCCGTGCCGATGCCGAAGCGCTCCACCGGCGTCCAGCAGCCCATCGCGAGCACTTCGGCCAGATGCGCGTCGTGCGCATTGACGATCAACCGGCCATTGCCCGGCACGGTGCGCACCAAGTGGTGGAACTGGCGCTGGATCGCGGCCACGTCAGGGAAGATGTCAGCGTGGTCGTATTCGAGGTTGTTGAGGATGGCGATGCGCGGGCGGTAATGCACGAACTTCGAGCGCTTGTCGAAAAAGGCGCTGTCGTACTCGTCGGCCTCGATCACGAACGGCTTGCCGCTGCCGGCGCGCGCGGACGCCTCGAAGTTGCCGGGCACGCCGCCGATCAGGAAGCCCGGCGCCATCCCGGCACTCTCCAGCAGATGCGCCAGCAAACTGGTGGTGGTGGTCTTGCCATGGGTGCCGGCCACTGCCAGCACTTCGCGCCCGGGCAGCAGGGTTTCGCCCAGCCACTGCGGCCCGGAGATGTAGCGCAGCTGCTGGTCGAGCATGTATTCGACCGCCGGATTGCCGCGCACCATCGCGTTGCCGACCACCACCAGGTCGGGCGCCGGCTGCAGGTGCTCGGCGCGATAGCCATCGAGCAGGCGGATGCCCAGCGCCTCCAGTTGAGTGCTCATCGGCGGATAAACATTGGCGTCGGAACCCTCGACCTTGAGGCCGAGCTCGCGCGCCAACGCGGCGACGCCGCCCATGAAGGTGCCGCAGATGCCGAGGATGTGCAGGCGCATGTCAGTTCCGAGGTTGCGCAGGGAAGCGGCGCAGGCGCGCTCGCGCCCGCAGCCGCCCGATACCGGAGACGTCGGTCAGCCGTTGACGGCCGCCGGCTGCCAGTTCAGCGCGTGCTTGACGCGTTCGGTCACTTCGTCGAGCGTGCCGACGCCGTCGATCACCTGCAGCTTGCCGCGGCGCGCGAAAAACTCGGCGACCGGTGCAGTCTGATCGGCATAGACCTTGAGGCGGTCGCGCACCACCTCGGGATCGTCGTCCTTGCGATGCTCGGCCTTGAAGCGGATCTCGCAGCGGCCAATGATTACCTGGTTCGGCACGTCCAGCTTTACCACGGCGTCGAGCGGCTGGCCGATCTTCGCCAGCAGATGCTCCAGCGCGTCGGCCTGGGCCAGGTTGCGCGGGTAGCCGTCAAGGATGAAACCCTTCCTGGCGTCGTCCTGCGCGAGGCGCTCCTCCAGCATGGCCAGCAGGATGTCGTCGGACACCAGTTGGCCGGCATCCATCACCGCCTTGGCCTTGAGGCCGATCGGCGTGCCGGCGGCAACCGCCGCACGCAGCATGTCGCCGGTCGAGATGTGCGGCACACCGAGCTCGACTTTCAGCCGCGCCGCCTGGGTACCTTTGCCCGAGCCGGGCGGACCGAGTAGGACGAGTCGCATAATGCTCCAGGAAATCCACGTGCCGCCGCACCCTGCCGCGGCCGCCGGATTGAAGAAATTGAAGGTCAAGTTAGCGTCTGCGGGGGGTGTCGTCAAACGAGTCTTACCGCTACTGTGGCGCAAGTATCTGTTGCGTAAGACTTCTGACTGTGACTCTTTGATGTCACAGCCCATCCGCCCATTGCCAGGAGCCGTCATGAAGCCGAACTCCCGTCCCTCCGCCGGTCGTCTGCTGTACGCCCAATCGGGCGGCGTCACCGCGGTGATCAACGCAACCGCGGCCGGGGTGATCGAGGCGGCGCGGGCGCGCGGCGTCCCGGTCTATGCGGCGCGCAGCGGCATCCTGGGCGCGCTGCACGAAGAGCTGATCGACACCGGCAAGGAATCCAAGGCGGCCATCGCCGCGCTGCGGCACACCCCGGGCGGCGCCTTCGGCAGCTGCCGCTACAAGCTGAAGTCGCTGGAGGCCCATCGCGCCGAATACGAGCGGCTGATCGAAGTGTTCCGTGCGCACCAGATCCGCTGGTTCCTCTACAACGGCGGCAACGACTCGGCCGACACCGCGCTGAAGATTTCGCAGCTGGGCAAGAGCATGGGCTACGACATCCGCTGCATCGGCGTGCCCAAGACGGTGGACAACGACCTCGCGGTCACCGACTGCTGCCCCGGCTTCGGCTCGGTGGCGAAATACACCGCGGTCTCCACGCTGGAAGCCAGCCTCGACGTGGCCTCGATGGCGGAAACCTCGACCAAGGTGTTCATCCTGGAAGTGATGGGACGCCACGCCGGCTGGATCGCCGCCGCCGCCGGACTGGCCGGCGAAGGCGCAGATGCCGCGCCGCATCTCATCCTGTTCCCCGAGCGGGTGTTCGACGAAGCCGCCTTCCTGGCCAAGGTGAAGGCCACCGTCGAACGGGTCGGCTGGTGCACCGTGGTGGCCTCCGAAGGCGTGCGCGACCGCGACGGCCGCTTCCTGGCCGAGGCCGGCACGCGTGACGCCTTCGGCCATGCGCAGCTGGGCGGCGTGGCGCCGGTGCTGGCCGCACTGGTCAAGCAGAAGCTCGGCTACAAGTATCACTGGGCGCTGCCCGACTACCTGCAGCGTTCGGCCCGCCACCTGGCTTCCAGGACCGATGCCGACCAGGCCTACGCGGTGGGCCAGGCGGCGGTGAAGTACGCCCTGGCCGGCATGAATGCGGTGATGCCGGTGATCGTGCGCACCGCGGATGCGCCTTATCGCTGGAAGATCGAGCCGGCGCGGCTGGACAAGATCGCCAACCGCGAAAAGAAGATGCCAAAGCACTTCATCAGCCGCGACGGCTTCGCCATCACCGCGGCGGCTCGGCGTTATCTCGCGCCGCTGATTCGCGGCGAAGCGGCCCCGCCCTACGACAAGCACGGCCTGCCGAACTACGTGCAGCTGAAGAACGTCGCCGTGACGCAGCAGCTCGCGAGCTTCCAGGAAAGCTGAAGCTCAGCACGCGGCTACTGCAGAAATTCGCCCAGCGCCTGGGCGTACTCGGGATAGCCGTCGATGCTGTTGTGCCCGGCGCCGGCGATCGCCAGCATGGCCGGCGCTGGATGGAAGTAAGTGGCCAGCCACAGAGTCCGCGCCGGCTGTACCAGTCGATCCTGCTCTGCGTGCAACAGCAGTACCGGGCAGTGGATCCGGTCGGCATAGCGCCAGGATTCGTAGCGGTCCGTGAGCAGCCAGCGCACCGGCACATAGGGAAATTGCGCCGCGGCCACGGCCTGCAAGCTGTCGAAGGGTGTGATCAGCGCCAGACGCTCCACCGGCCGCTGTGCAGCCAGTTGGGTGGCGACCCCGCTGCCCAGGCTGCGCCCGGCCACGGCGATGCCGCTGTGGTGTGCCGCCACGCCGTCGTACAAGGCCAGCGCATCGCCGATCAGAGCCGCCTCGGAGGGTACGCCATCACTGGCCGCATAGCCGCGGTAAGCCAGCAGGTAGGCCGTGCGATGGGGGAACCAGCGCGCAAATAGCTGGCGCTCGCTCTCGATGCGCTCGCCATTGCCGCCGAAGTAGAGCAAGGCCCTGGGCTGGCCGGGATTCATGATCCAGCCGCGCAGGACCACGCCGCCCTCCCGCTTCAGCGTGAAGTCCGGCGTCTGCCGCACCGGTCGGGTGGCCGCAGGCTGGTAGATCAGCTGGCGCTGCTCGAAAAACAGCAAGCCGCACGCGCCGCCGTACAGCAGGGCCACGCCGACGACCGCCTTGATGATGATCCGCCAGCGCATAAGCACCGCCCCCTCACCGCTCGGAACCGAGCATACAGGGCCGACAAGACGCCCCTCGCGAACGTTGCGTCGCACAACACATCGTGCTTGGACCTCTGCCTATACTCCAAGCCGTCCGTCGGTTCCGGACGGCCACTACTACACAACTCATGGGGAAGCTCCGATGCTGCAGCAATATGGCGTGTGGATCGTGCTGGCGTGTGCGTTTGTAGCGATTCTTTATGGCGCATTGTCGGTGCGCTGGATTCTTGCGCAGTCACCCGGCAACGAACGGATGCAGGCCATCGCCGCAGCGATCCAAGAGGGCGCCCGCGCCTATCTCAATCGGCAGTACACCACCATCGGCGCCGTAGGCGCCGTTTTGTTTTTGGTGATCGGCTTCACGCTGAACTGGGGCACCGCGATCGGCTTCGCGATCGGCGCGCTGCTTTCCGGCGCCACCGGCTATATCGGCATGAACGTGTCGGTGCAGGCGAACGTGCGCACCGCCGAAGCGGCGCGCGGCGGCCTGGCCTCGGCGCTGAAGGTGGCGTTCCGCGGCGGCGCGATCACCGGCATGCTGGTAGTCGGCCTGGCCCTGCTCGGCGTCACCGGCTACTACCTGGCGCTGCGTCATATGGGCTACGAAACCCGGCAAGCGCTGCATGCCCTGGTCGGGCTCGCCTTCGGTTCCTCGCTGATCTCGATCTTCGCCCGTCTCGGCGGCGGCATCTTCACCAAGGGCGCCGACGTCGGCGCCGATCTGGTCGGCAAGGTGGAAGCCGGCATTCCCGAGGACGATCCGCGCAATCCCGCGGTGATCGCCGACAACGTGGGCGACAACGTGGGCGACTGCGCCGGCATGGCCGCCGACTTGTTCGAGACCTACGCGGTGACCCTGATCGCCACCATGCTGCTCGGCGATGTGCTCAGCGTGCAGACCGGCAGCAACGGCGTGCTGTATCCGCTGCTGCTCGGAGGCCTGTCGATCCTGGCCTCGGTGATCGGCACCTTCTTCGTGAAGGCGCGCGGCCCGAAGATCATGAACGCGCTGTACGCCGGCGTCGCCGTTTCCGCGATACTGGCGGCGATCGCGTTCTACCCGATCACTGCCGCGCTGATGAGCGACGCGCACTGGACGGTGGGTCACCTGTACGGCTGCGCGCTGATCGGTCTGGCGCTCACCGCGGCGATGGTGGTGATCACCGAGTACTACACGGCCACCGAGTACAAGCCGGTACGCCACGTGGCGCAGGCCTCCACCACCGGCCACGCCACCAACATCATCGCCGGCATCGGCGTGTCGATGAAGTCCACCGCCCTGCCGGTGCTGGCAGTCTGCGCGGCGATCTGGGGTGCCTACGCCCTCGCCGACCTGTACGGCATCGCCATCGCGGCCACCGCCATGCTCAGTATGACCGGCATGATCGTGGCGCTCGACGCCTATGGCCCGGTCACCGACAACGCCGGCGGCATCGCCGAGATGGCCGAGCTGCCGCCGGAAGTGCGCGGCGTCACCGACCCGCTCGACGCGGTGGGCAACACCACCAAGGCGGTGACCAAGGGCTATGCGATCGGCTCGGCCGGCCTGGCCGCGCTGGTGCTGTTCGCCGACTACACGCAGAACCTCAAGGATCACCTGCACGTCACCGATTTCGCCTTCGACCTGTCCAACCACTACGTGATCATCGGCCTGCTGATCGGCGGCCTGATCCCCTACCTGTTCGGTGCGATGGCGATGGAAGCGGTCGGCCGCGCGGCCGGCGCGGTGGTCGAGGAAGTGCGCCGCCAGTTCCGCGAGATCAAGGGCATCATGGAAGGCACCACCAAGCCGGATTACTCGCGCGCGGTGGACTTGCTGACCCGCTCGGCGATCAAGGAAATGCTGGTGCCTTCGCTGCTGCCGGTGCTGGTGCCGGTGCTGGTGGTGTTCGGCTTCAAGTGGCTGGGCGGCGCCGAGGCCGGCGCGCAGGCGCTGGGCGGCGTGCTGATCGGCACCATCGTCACCGGCCTGTTCGTGGCGATCTCGATGACCACCGGCGGCGGCGCCTGGGACAACGCCAAGAAATACATCGAAGACGGCCATCACGGCGGCAAGGGTTCGGATGCGCACAAGGCCGCGGTCACCGGCGACACCGTGGGCGACCCCTACAAGGATACCGCCGGCCCGGCGGTCAATCCGCTGATCAAGATCATCAACATCGTGGCGCTGCTGCTGATCCCGCTGCTGTAGGCGATACGCCCGAATGGCATCGCATCCGGGAGGGGTCCGCGCAGGCGGGCTCCTCCCGCAGCCCAGCCGGCAACGCCGGCGTCCGCGATCCGCCCTACCTGACTTTAGCCACTGGCAGGCGCCCACGCGTTGCGACAACGTCGACGGCTGCTGGCCGGCGCGGCCGCCCCTTCCATCACGGAGACAGCCCATGAATTCCAAGCGACCGGTCTGGCTACTGCTGGCGCTCGGCGTCACACTGAGCGGCATGAGCCAAGCACAAGACAGTCATCCGGCCGCGCAGACGGCCGCCGCGGACGATCCCTACCTGTGGCTGGAAGACATCCACGGCGCGAAATCGATGGATTGGGTGAAGGCGCAGAACGCGGTGACCGCCGCGCGCTTCGCCAACTCCGCCGCGTTCAACAAGACCCGCGACAGCATCCTCGAAGTGCTGGACTCGGAAGCGCGCATCCCCTACGTCAGCCGGATGGGCGACTACCTCTACAACGTGTGGCGCGACAAGGCCCATCCGCGCGGGCTGTGGCGCCGCACCACCCTGGACGAATACCGCAAGGCCGAGCCGCAGTGGGAAGTGCTGCTGGACATCGACGCGCTCGGCAAGAGCGAAGGCAAGCGCTGGGTGTTCAAGGGCGCACAGTGCCTGAAGCCGGACTACAACCGCTGCCTGCTGTCGCTGTCGCCCGACGGCGGCGACGCGGTCGAAGTGCGTGAGTTCGACATTCCTGGCAAGAGCTTCGTGAAGGACGGCTTCGTGGTGCCGGTGGCCAAGACCGAGGTGGGCTGGATCGACCAGGACCACATCTACGTCGGCACCGATTTCGGCCCCGGCTCGATGACCGAATCCAGCTACCCGCGCATCGCCAAGCAGTGGCAGCGCGGCACTCCGCTGTCGGCGGCCAGCGTGGTCTACGAGGGCAAGCCCACCGACCTGGCAGTCACCGCCTTCCATGACCGCACGCCCGGCTACGAGCGCGACTTCGTGAATGTCGGCAAGGATTTCTTCCACAACGAGCTGTACCAGCGCAAGGACGGCAAGCTGATCAAGCTGGACGTGCCCAGCGACGCCAACGTCGATGCGCACCGCGAATGGCTGCTGGTGCAGCTGCGCTCGGACTGGCAGGTCAACGGCACCACCTATGTCACCGGCAGCCTGCTGGCCACCAAGTTCGACGACTTCATGGCCGGCAATCGGAACTTCACCGTGCTGTTCAAGCCGGACGCACACACCTCGCTGGCCTCGTTCACCTGGACCTGGCATCACCTGATCCTCGACGTGCTCGACGACGTGAAGAGCCGCCTGAGCGTGCTCACCCCGGGCGGCGGTGACTGGGGCAGCGAGCCGATGCCGGGCGCGCCGGCGCTTAGCACGGTGGAAGTGGTCGACACCGATCCGGACGTCAGCGACGAGTACTGGCTCAGCGTCTCCGGCTTCCTCGACCCGGATGCCCTGCAGCGCGGCGTGATCGGCGAGAGTCCGGCGGAGACGATCAAGCATGCGCCGGCCTTCTTCGATGCGGCGAAGTTCGAGGTCAGCCAGCACTTCGTCGCCTCCAAGGACGGCACCCGCGTGCCCTACTTCGAGATCGCGCCGAAGAACCTCAAGCTGGACGGCTCCAACCGCACCCTGCTGTACGGCTACGGCGGCTTCGAGGTCTCGCTGCAGCCACACTACAGCGGCAGCATCGGCCGCGCCTGGCTGCAGCGCGGCGGCGTCTACGTGATCGCCAACATCCGCGGCGGCGGCGAATACGGCCCGGCCTGGCACAAGGCTGCGCTGAAGGCCGATCGCCTGCGTGCCTACGAGGACTTCGCGGCGGTGGCGCAGGACCTGGTCAAGCGCGGCGTCACCTCGAGCAAGCACCTGGGCGCCGAGGGCGGCAGCAACGGCGGCCTGCTGATGGGCAACATGCTCACCCTGTACCCGCAGCTGTTCGGCGCGATCGCCTGCGAAGTGCCGCTGCTGGACATGAAGCGCTACACCCATCTCTCCGCCGGCGCCTCGTGGATGGCCGAGTACGGCGATCCGGACACCGCGGACTGGAACTTCATCAAGACCTTCTCGCCGTACCAGAACCTCAAGGCCGGGGCGTCCTATCCACCGGTGCTGTTCTACACCACCACCAGCGACGACCGCGTCGGCCCGGTGCAGGCGCGCAAGATGGCCGCGAAGATGCAGGGCATGGGCTACCAGAACGTGTGGTTCTACGAGAACCTGGAAGGCGGCCACGGCGCCGGCGCCGACAACAAGCAGTCGGCCTATATGCACGCGCTGGCCTACGACTTCCTGTGGGATCGCCTGCAGTAACTGCTGCTCCCTGAGCGCTGCGGCGGACTGAGCGGCCGCCGCAGCCTTCAACCCTGGACCTTGCAAAGCCGGACCCGACCAGTGCGGGCCCGGCTTTGTCGTTTCTGCGCGCTGGATTCGGGGGCTTCGGGCTTCGGGCTTCGGGCTGAGGGCTGAGGGCTTCGGGCTGAGGGCTGAGGGCTGAGGGCTGAGGGCTGAGGGCTGAGGCTGGAGCTTCGGGCCGGGCCGGGCCGGGCCGCGCCGCGCCAGACCAGACCAGACCAGACCAGGTCGGGGTCGGGGTCGGGGTCGGGGTCGGGGTCGGGGTCGGGACTCCGGGACTTTTCGGACAAATCTGGTTCCCGGGCGTCGCTCCTTTCGCAAAAATTGCGATCCAGTTCACATTATCCAGGGAAGAGGAAGGCGCGACGACGCATGCCGCGTCGCCGCACAAGGTCACGGATCGGCCGTCGGCGACGGCCGCTCTCGATGCAGCAAGCAGGTGGCCACCTCGCCCAGACGGCGCGCGATGCAGTGCGCGCCATCGCCCGCTCGACGCTACAAGCCTCACGGGACGCCATGTCGATCAGCACTTCTCCACCCGGCCATCTGCCTATCGCTCGACCCTCGGCGATCCGCTACACGCGGGCGCTGGCGCGGCTGGCGCATCTGCTGATCGCCGCGCTGCCGGGGTTGATCCTGCTGCAGCTGATGGACGTGGAAGATCCCCAGCTGATCCGCCGCTATCTCATGCTGCTGCTGCTGTTCGGCCTGGCCTGCGTGCTGGTGTTCCAGGCCTTCGGCATGTATGGCGAAGAGCTTTTCAGCAATCTGCTGTGGGTGCGCAAGGTGTTCTTCGCCTGGAGCGCGACGTTCGGCCTGATGCTGATGATGCATCTGGCGCTGCGCTACATAAGTCACATCCCGCCGGCGTTGTTCGCGCTGTGGTTCGCGCTGAGCCTGTCGCTGTTCATCACGAGCCGCCTGCTGCTGTTGCTGGCCTTCCGCTGGATGCGGCGGCATGGCCACTACCTGCAGCGCGCGGTGATCCTGGGCTATACCGACAACGGCATGCGGCTGGCCATGCACATGCACGAGCACGGCGACATCCGCACCGGCCTGATCGGCTTTATCGACGACCGCGAAAGCCGCCTGCCCGAGGAAAACGAGCGGCCGCTGCCGCGTCTGGGCGGCACCGCCGATCTCGAGCGGCTGGTGCGCGAGGAGCGCATCGACGTGGTGCTGATCGCGCTGCCCTGGTCGGCCGAATTCCGCAACCGCCACTACGCCAAGGTGCTCAAGCGGCTACCGGTGAAGGTGCTGCTGGTGCCCGACATGACGGCGTTCCGCTATGCCCACAACCGCATCACCCCGGTGGGCGGTCTGCCCATGCTCAACGTGTCGGAGCTGCCGCTGAGCGGCTGGTCGCCGCTGTTCAAGCGCAGCGAGGACCTGTTGCTGGGCGGCTGCGCGCTGCTCCTGCTCGCCCCGCTGATGCTGCTGATCGCGCTGGCGGTGTGGCTGGATTCGCCGGGCCCGGTGCTGTTCCGCCAGAAGCGCTACGGCTACAACCAGCGGCTGATCGAGGTCTGCAAGTTTCGCTCGATGCATCATCACCTGCGCGACGAGGACGCCAGCCGGCAGACCGGCCGCGGCGATCCGCGCGTGACCCGGGTCGGCCGCTGGATCCGCAAGACCAGCCTGGACGAGCTGCCGCAACTTTTCAACGTGCTCGGCGGCAGCATGTCGATGGTCGGCCCGCGCCCGCACGCCACCGCCACCAAGGCGGCCGACGTGCTGTTCGAGGACGCGGTGGAGGAATACAGCGCGCGCCATCGGGTCAAGCCGGGCATCACCGGCTGGGCGCAGATCCACGGCTACCGCGGCGAGACCGACACGCTGGAAAAGATCGAGCGGCGCGTCGAGTACGACTTGCAGTACATCGAGGCCTGGTCGCTTTGGCTGGATCTGTACATCCTCGCGCGCACCGTGCCGGCGGTGCTGCTGGCGCGCGAAGCGTACTGAGGCGGCCGAGCATGCGCACCGCCTTGATCGTCCCCACCCGCAACAGCGCGCCGTTTCTCGACCACCTGCTGCCCGCGCTGGCGCGTCAGACGCTGACGCCGGAGCGGATCCTGGTGGTCGACAGCGGTTCCAGCGACGGCAGCCCCGAGCGCTGGCGCCGCCATGGCGCGCAGGTCGTAGGCATCGACCCGGCGCAGTTCAACCACGGCGGCACGCGCCGCTGGGCCAGCGAGCAAGTGGCCGACGCGGACACCTTGATCTACATGACGCAGGATGCCGTGCCCGCGAGCGACGACGCCTTCGCGCAGCTCTGCGCGGGACTGCATGCCGCGCCCGAGATCGGCTGCGCCTACGGCCGCCAGCTGCCGCACGCGGAAGCCGGCGTGCTGGCCAGCCATGCGCGCGCCTTCAACTACCCCGCGACCAGCCGCATCAAGCGGCTGACCGACCGGGCCGAGCTGGGCATCAAGACCTGCTTCAGCTCGGACGCCTTCGCCGCCTATCGGCGCGAGGCGCTCGAACGCGTGGGCGGCTTTCCTACTGACGTGATCGGCAGCGAAGACGCCTACGTCGCGGCGCGCCTGCTGCTGGCCGGCTATGCCGTGCACTACGTGGCCGAGGCCGTAGTCCGCCATTCGCACGACTACACGCCGATGCAGGAATTTCGCCGCTACTTCGACATCGGCGTGTTCTATCGGCGCGAGCGCTGGATCGGCGAGAGCTTCGGCCACGCCGGCGGCGAAGGCCGGCGCTTCGTCGCCAGCGAACTGCGCGCGCTACGCGACGCCGGGCAGTCGTGGCGCACGCCGGAAGTGCTCTGGCGCAGCGCGCTCAAGCTCGCCGGCTACCGCCTCGGCCATCTGGAACACCGCCTGCCGCGCGCCCTGAAGCGGCGCATCGGCATGTTTCCCCGTTACTGGGACAGGACCACGCCATGATCCGAACCGCCCTCCTGCTTGCACTGCTCGCGCTGTTGAGCGCCTGCACGCCGCCCGGCGCGGTGCGCCGCGCCGACGATTTCCGTACGGCGAAAAGCCGCGAGCTGAGCAACTTCGATCCCGCGCAGCTGCCGCCGCCGCAGCTGCGGGTCTACGCCGGCGACAGCTTGCGCATCGTGCGCGACGCGCAGAGCCCGGCCCAGGCCGACCAGATGAACCTGTTCGTGGTGCGCCCGGACGGCAGCTTCGCCTATCCCTTCATCGGCAAGGTGCAGGCGGCCGGCCGCACGCCGGAGCAAGTCGGCGCCGAGATCGCCCGCCGGCAGGCGGCGATCTACCGCGAGCCCGAAGTCACCGTGAACATCGCCATTGCACCCGGCAACCGGGTCTATGTCGGCGGCGCGGTGCGTAACCCCGGCGCCTTCGACCTCGCTTCGGCCGCCACTGTGGAGCAGGCGCTGACCGGCTCCGGCGGCGTGCTGCCGATCGGCGACAGCCGCCACGTGGCGCTGGTGCGCCTCGACGGCGACGGCCGCCGCCAGGTCTATTTCTTCGACTACGGCGCGCTGCTGCAGTCGAGCACGGACGGCAGCCGCGCGGTCGCCCTGCAGCGCGGCGACGTGCTGTTCGTGCCCACCTCGCGCGTCGGCAACGCGGTGCAGGGCATGGACCTCTACGTCACCCAGCTGCTGCCGTTCTTCCGCGGCATCGGCATCGGCGCCAACTACCAGATCAACCAGCCATCCACTGAAGTGAAGCTCAACGGCGGGGCGAACAACCCATGATCGAGATCCGCAGCTTCCGCGACATCCTGCGCCTGTTCTTCATCTTCAGACGTGAGTTCACCCGCGCGCTGGCGGCCACCGTGATAGTGGCCGTGCTGGGCGCCTTCCTGCTGCCCTCGCGCTACGCCTCCGACGCGCGCCTGCTGGTGCGGCCGGGCGAGAACGTCAACATGCAGCTGTCGCCCACGCCCGGTGAGCCGCAGGGCTTCATCCAGCCGAGCACGCAGCGCGATCCCCTGCTCGACGAAGAGAAGATGCTCACCAGCGATCCGGTGGCGCACAAGGTGGCCGAATACTACCTGCGTGCGATCGACAACGGCCCGCCACCCGGCCTGTGGGGCAAGACCAAGTACTACTTGAAGCGCGCGCTCGGCGCAGTCGCCGAAACACTGCGCCGCAGCCTGGTGGCGGTGAACATTCTCGACGACGCTCCCGCGGCCGATCGCCTGGCCGGCAAGCTGGAGAAGAGTTTCGAGGTCAGCCACGACGCCGGCTCCAACGTGATGGAGATGCGCTTCAGCTGGAACGACCCGACGGTGGCGCAGAAGATCGCCCAGGCCTGGGTGGACGCCTATTTCGACCAGCGTGCAGACGCCGCCGGCGGCCGCCAGCTCTACGATTTCTATGCGCAGCAGAGCCTGGAGCTGGGCAACCAGATCGTCGATCTCAAGCGCCAGCTGCGCGAACAGCTGCAGACCATCGACGCCAGCAGCGTGCAGCAGCAGATGGACAGCGTGGCCGACCAGCTGCAGCGCCTGTACAAGCAGCGCCAGGACGCCGTCGGCGAGCGCGAGGCCAGCCAGGGCGCGCTGAGCGAGGCGCAGGGCGAGCTGCCCAGGCTGCCGCGCGAAGTGGTCACCGAGCGCGAGATCAGCCTCAATCCCGCCCAGCAGGATCTGCTGCTCAAGCTCAACGGCCTGCGCGCGCAGCGCCTGGACCTGCTGCGCACCTATCGCGAGGACGCGCCGCCGCTGCGCGCGATCGACGAAAGCATCCGCGCCATGCAGGCGCAGATCGACGCCCAACGCAGCGACGTGCAGCGCTCGCAGAACCTGGCGCCGAATGCGCTGGCGACCCGGCTGCAGCAGAACATGCAGGACGCGCGCGTGAACATCGCCCAGCTCGACGCGCGCATAGCCGCCTACGACCAGCAGATCGCCGAACTGCAGGCGCAACGCGAACACACCATGGCCGCCGAGCCGGCGCTGTCCAAGCTGTCGCTGCAGCTGACCACCGCCGAAAAGGCCTACGCGCAGTACACCGACTATCTGCTGCATGCGCGCACCGTGCGCGACCTCAACAGCCACCGGCTGAGCAATGTCACGGTGATCGAGCAACCTACCTATGCGCCCTCGCGGGTGTTTCCCAAGAGTTTGCTGATCCTGCTGCTGGCGCTGCCGGCCGGCATCGGCGTGGGCTTGTTCGCGATCTTCCTGTGCTATCTGCTGGACCAGCGCGTGCACGACGGCGGCCGCGTCGAGGCGACCCTGAGCGTGCCGCTGTGGGCCAGCCTGCCCGAGCTGGGCGAACCGCGCGCGCCGGGCCTGCTCAACGCCGCGCTGTACCGCATCTACGGGCTGTTGCCGCTGCAGCAGCTGGCGCAGCGCGGCATCACCCTGGGACTTAGCTCGAGCCAGCACGGCGAAGGCGTCAGCTTCGTGGCGCGCCGGCTGTGCCGGATCCTGACCGAGCACGGCCATGCCGCGCGCATCGGCGGCCGCCCGGCCGGCGCCGGCGAAATCGTGCTGATCGATGCCGCGCCGCTGAGCGACGAACGCGCCCTGCTGCAATTGCAGGCGGCTGACTTGCGCCTGCTGGTGGTGCAGGCCCGCCGCACCACCCTGCCGGCCATCGAGCAGGCCCTGGGCCTGCTGCGGCAGGCCTTCGGCCGGGTCGACGGCATCGTGATCAGCCGTCGCCGCTACGAGATTCCCGAGCGCCTGCTGCAGCGCTTCGCCCGCTGGCAGGGCCGCGACTGATGCGGATCGCCCTGCTCGCACCGCTGCCGCCGTCGCAGACCGGCATCGCCGACTACGCCGGACACTGGCGCGCGGCCATGCAGGCCAACGGCGTCGAGGTGCTGACGCCATTGGCCGACGTGGCCGAGGCCGACACCGTGCGCGCACTGGCCGGCTTCGACTGGCGCGGCGTCGAGCTGGTGCACGGCGAGCTCGGCGGCGGCAGGCGCCGCGAGTTTCTCGCGCTGGAATACCTGCAGCGCACCCGCCCGGAACTGCCGCGCAGCGCCACCGCACACGACCCCGAGCGGCTGATCTGGCGCGCGCCCGAGCTGCCGGCGCTGCTGCGCTGGAGCGAACGCCTGCCGCGTCCGCTGCCGCAGGTTGTCAGCCTGCTCGGCGACCCGCATACGCTCGCTCGCGAGCGCCGGCTTGCCCAGGCCCTGTCCGGCGTGGTCGCGCTCACCTACACCGGCGCCGACTGCCTGCGCCGGCGCATGCGACTGACGCCGGGCAAGGCGCACGTGATCGCGCACGGCAATGCCGCGCTGGACTATCAGGCACCGCCCGCCGGCCCGCTGCACCTGCTGTATTTCGGCTTCATCTATCCCGGCAAAGGCATCGAGGACCTGCTCGACGCGCTGGCCAAGACCTATCAGGCGGCGCCCACGCTGCGCGGCCAGCTGCGCCTGACCCTGGCCGGCGGCAGCGCGCCGCAGCTGGCCTTCGGCGGCGACGGCGGCTATCTGCGCGAACTGCGCGGCCGCGCCGCGCGGCTGGAACTGGACGCTGCGCTGGACTGGCGCCTCGATCTGCCGGCGGCCGAGATCCCGGACTTGATCCGGCAACACCACGCGATGGTGCTGCCGTATCGCGAGCCGCGCCGGCTGGGCCTGCTCGGCCAGATGCGCGGCACCAGCGGCGCCTTGTCGTGGGCGGCGGCCTGCGGGAGGGGGGCGATCGTGTCCGATGCGCGCGCCTTCGCCGAAGAGGTATCCGGCGGCAACGGCACGGTCTATCCGGCCGGCGATGTCGACGCGTTGGCGGCGCGGCTGCTCGCCGTTGCACATGCGCCGCAGCAGCTCATCGACTGGTCCGAGCAGGCCGCGCGGATTGGCCAGGAGCGCCAGTGGCGGCGGATCGCGCTGCGCTTCCGCGACTGGTTCGAGCGTCTGCAGCGAGGTGCCGCGCATGCGAGTTGAGCTGCCTCGCCGATCGCTGCACCGGATGTGGCTGCCCGGCCTGCTGCTGATGCTGTTCGCACTCGGCCTGCTCGGGGGCTGCAGCGAGCGGCACCCGGGCCCGGCCGAAAACCTGACGCTGCGCGCGCCGCGCACGGTGATCTGGAAAGACTTTCTCGGCGTCAACGCACACTTCCTGTGGTTCGCGCCCGAGGTCTACCGGCAGCAAATGGAGCGGCTGCGCGCGCTCGGCCTGCAATGGGTGCGCATCGACCTGCACTGGGACCGCATCGAACCCGAGCAGGGCAGATTCCGCTGGGACGTGCTCGACCCGTTGATGCAACAGGTGCAGGCAAACGACCTGCAGGCCGAGGTCTATCTGGTCGGCTCGGCGCGCTACGCCAGTAGCGCGCCCGTCGATGCCCCCAATCCTGACCAATATCCACCGCGCGATCCGGCGCAGTACGCGCAGGTGCTGGCGCAGCTCGCTGCGCGCTACCCGCAGGTGGCGGCGTGGCAGGTCTGGAACGAACCCAACCTGCCCTCGTTCTGGTACCCGCGCGAAGATCCCGCGGCTTACGGCCGGTTGCTGCTCGCCAGCATCCAGGCTTTGCACCAGGCCGCACCGGCTCGCCAGGTTGTGCTGGGCGGCATGGCCTACTACAGCCAGATGCCGACCCGCGGCAAGGCGCTGATGATCGAGGCGCTGGGCAAGGGCGGACTGTTCGCGCTGAATACGGTGATCGCCTACCACCCGTATTCGCTGCAGCCCGAAGGCGACGATCCCGCCGCGCGCGATTTCATCCAGCGCGCGCAGCAAGGCCATCGCAGTCTGCGTGCCGCCGGCGTAAAACAGATCTGGGCCGACGAATGGGGCTGGTCCAGCTATGCCGGTCCCAAAGAAGAGCAGCCGATCATCGGCGAGCGCGGCCAGGCCGACTATCTGCTGCGCCGGCTGGCGCTGATGAGCGCACTGGATTATGACCGCATCTTCCTGTTCGCGCTGAGCGACCTGGACGAGCGCGCCAGCGTGCGCGACCGCAGCTACGGCCTGCTCGACCGCAACGCCACGCCCAAGCCAGCCTATGCGGCGCTCGCGCGCTTCCTGGCGATCACCGGCGCACGACTGGAGCCGGACGATCCGCCCGACGTGCAGGCGCCGCGCATCGGCCTGATCAGCATCGGCTGGCGCCGCGCCGATGGCCACCGGCTGTGGATGTTCTGGGCGCAGCAGCCGACCGAGCTGCGCCTGCACGGCATCGCCGCGGCCAGCTTGCTCGATCCGCTGGACGGCGGCCACCGCGAACTCAAGGCTGCGGCCGGTGGACTCGCGGTGCCGGTCGCCACCCGGCTGCAGATCCTGGAGTGGCGATGACGCGGCCGCTGCGCATCCTGTGGGCGCTGCCCTACTTGCCGTGGCCGACCACCAGCGGCGGCAAGCTGCGCCAGTACCACCTGTTGCGCTGCATGGCCGCGCGCGGTCATCGCATCACCCTGCTGGTGCAGTCCAAGGTGCCGCTGGATGACGCTGCACGGCAACGGCTCGAACCGCTGCTGGAGCGCCTGATCGTGCTGCCGCGGCGCCCGCTGCGTTCGTGGCGGACGATGTGCGCGGCGCTGGCTTCTCCGCTGCCGCTGCTGGCCAGCGTCAACGGCCATGCGCCGGCGCTGACGGCCTGCTTCGAGCGCCTGCTCGACGAACGTTGGGACGTGGTGCAGATCGAACACTCCTACGCGTTCCAGCCCTATGCCGCGCCGCTGGCTCGGCGCCGACAGCCGTTTCTGTTGACCGAGCACAATGTCGAATCGACGTTGAGCGAAGTGACCTACCGACGGCTGCCAGCGCCGCTGCGCCTGCTAGCCGGCATCGACCATGGGCGCTATCGCCGCTGGGAGCGCAAGGTACTGCGTCGCGCTGCCCAGGTCGTCGCGCTGACCGCGGCCGACGCGGGCGCCTTCGAGCGGCTGACGGGACGCAGCGCCGCGCTGGTGGTGAACGGCACCAACGTCGCCGCCTTCGCCGCGGTACGGCCGGATGCGCAGGCGCAACGCGTGCTCTACGTCGGCAATTTCGAATACGCGCCCAATATCGACGCGGTCGAATGGCTGCTGGACGAGATCATGCCGCGGCTGTGGCGCGTGCTGCCCGAGGCGCGTCTGAGCCTGTGCGGCTATGCCATGCCGGCGCGCTGGCGCGAGCGCTGGCCCGACCCGCGCATCGAATGGCTGGGCTATGTCGAACACCTGGACGCGGTGCAGGCCGGCAGCAGCGTCTTCGTTGCGCCGCTGCGCGACGGCGGCGGCTCCAAGCTGAAGGTGATCGAGGCGATGGCGGCCGGGTTGCCGCTGGCCAGCACCACGCAAGGCGTCTCCGGCCTGGCCGTGCGCGATCGCGAACATTTCCGCCTGGGCGACGATGCGGCTGCACTGGCGACGGCGCTGGCCGAACTGCTGCAGGCACCGGCCGAGGCCGCCCGACTCGGCGAAGCCGGCCGGCGCTACGTGCGTGAGCATCACGACTGGGAAGTCGCCGCGGCGCAGCTCGATGCGGTCTATCGGACCCTGCAGCCATGCGCATAGGACTGGATTACCGCCCGGCCACCGCCGCGCCCAGTTCGGGCATCGGCCGCCAGGTGCTGGCGCTCGAGGCCGCCCTGCGCGGCTTTCGCATGGACGTCTTGAGCTTGTATACCGCGGCGCCTGCCGGGCATGCGCATCGCGTGCTCGCGCGCTGCCCCGAGCGGCCCGAACCGGCCCATGGATTGCATCGTCCGCAGGCGCGCTGGCGCTTCGAGGCGGGCTTCCTGCCGAAGGCCGTTCGCCAAGACGATTTGGACGTCTATATCGCCACCGCCAACAGCGGCCTGCCGATCGGCCGCATGCCGGCCAAGCTGCGCCAGGTATTGCTGCTGCACGACGTGTTCCAGCTCACCCTGCACAATCATCATCGCTCGCCGCTGCGCGCCCTGGCGTACCGTGCCATCGACCGCCTGGCGATCGGTCACGCGGTCGCTGCGGCGAGCGCGATCTGGACGCCGTCGCAGTTCACCGCAAACGAAACGGCGCGCCTGTTTCCGCGCCACGCCGCCAAGCTGCGCGTGCTGCCGAATGCGGTGATTCCGCCCGATCCGGCCGACGCGGAGCTGCCCGAGGGCCTGCCGGCGCGCTACTGGCTGCTGGTCGGCGCGCGCGAGCCACGCAAGAACATTCCGTTCTTTCTCGAGGCCTGGCGACAGGCCCGCGGCCGCTGGGCCGGCATACCGCCGGCGGTGCTGGTCGGTGCAATCGACGAGCTGCCGCCGATACAGCGGCAGCTGCCCGACCTGCACGTGCTCGGCGGCCTCTCCGATGCCTCGCTGGCCGCGCTGTACGCGCAGGCCGAACGGCTGTGGCAACCGGCCTATGCGGAAGGCTTCGGCCTGCCGGTGGTCGAAGCCCTGGCGCTGGGCACGCCGGTGGCCGTGGCGCGCGGTTCGGCGCTGGACGAGGTCGCCCCGCCGGACGCGCCGCGCTTCGATCCGCATGACGAAGCGGCGCTGATCGAGCTGATGCTGCAGCTGGCCGGGCAGCCCGCCGAGTCGAATCCGGCAGCACGGCGCCGCTACGCCGCCCGCTATGCGCCGGCGGCCTATGCGGAACGACTGCGCGCCCTGCTGGACGAGCTGCGCCGATGACGCCGCGCCTGCTCATCGCCAGCCTCTGCGGGCTGCTGTTCGGCGCCCTGCTGCTGGTGCTGCCGCCGGGCAAGTTCGCGCTCGCCCTGGCTGCCGCCTGCGTGCTGCTGATGATGCTGCGGCGGCCGGTCTACGCGCTGGCGCTGTTCGCCCTCAGCGCCAGCTTCATGCCCTTCACCACGCTGGAGCTGGGCATTCGCATCACGGTGTCCGAGGCGCTGCTCGCGCTGGCCTGGGCCGGTACGCTGTGGCAGCTGTTTCTGCATCGCATCCGCTGGTCGTGGGGACGCACCGAAAAGACGCTGCTCGTGCTGATGGCGTTCAGCGCGCTGCCCTTCGCGGTGGGCCAGCTGAGCATCCACGCCGAAGGCAGCGGCCTGGTCAACTGGGGCCGCTGGCTGCTCAACCTGTCGACGGTCTTGCTGGTGCCGCTGCTGCTGGCCGACGAGCGTCGCCGCGAACAGCTGATCGCCATGCTGCTGCTCGGCAACCTGGCCATGCTGCTGCTTTCGCTGGCGGTGTTCCTGCGCCACCGCAATGCGCAGGACATGATTCCTCTGCTCACCGCGATGCGCTACGCCCATCCCGAGGCGCTGCAGGACATCTTCACCGCCGAACATGCACGCCTGGGCACGCCGTGGGTGCATCCGAACCTGACCGGTGGCGCGCTGGCGTTGTTCGTACCGCTGGCGCTGTTCTACGGTGTCGCCCGCCGCGGCTGGCGGCGCTGGCTCGGGCTGGCCACGGCGGCTTTCGGTGCGATCGGCCTGCTGCTCAGCAGCTCGCGCGGCGCGATCCTCAGCCTGGCCCTGGTGCTGGTCTGGCTGGCCTGGCTGCGCGTGCCGATGACGCGCAAGCTGATTGTCGCCGCGATCGTGCTCGGCGCTGCGCTGGTGCTGTTCTATCCGCCGCTGCAGGCGCGCCTGGCGACCATGTTCTCGGCCAGCAACGCGAGCACCGAGGTGCGCTTCGACGAGTACCGCAGCTTCCCCGCAGCGATGGCCCGCTATCCGCTGGGCATCGGCTTCAAGGTCGATCCACCGGTGCCCGGCAGCGGCCTGCTCGGCATCTCCAACCTGTGGCTGAACTATGTGTACAAGCTCGGCCTGCCCGGCATGCTGCTGTTCTGCGCGGTGCTGTGGCAGTGGTGGCGCGAATGCCGACCGCGCGGCAAGTTGCCGCGCATCGAACGCGACAACGCGATCTGGCTGGGCAGCCTGGCCGGCGTCAGCGCGGCCCTGCTGACCGGTCTGTTCGACCACTACTACAGCTTCACCATGGTGCTGATCGGCCTGTTCTGGCTGATGCTCGGCCTGAATCTGCAGGCAGCACGCAGGCTGTATCCCTCTCCCGTGCCACGGCGCGTCGCCGCCTCCATGACCGGAGCACTGCCATGAAGCACCGCATCTATCTCCCCCTCGATTTCCATCCGCGACTGGGCGACTACGCCGTGCGCCTGGGCGTCACGCCGGCCGAACTCGATGCCGCCTATCGCTGGCTTCTGCAGCACGACGGCGCCTTCGAGGAACCCGGCCCGGACGGCGTGCGCGTGGCGATCGCCTCGGTCGACATCGAGCGGCGCATCGAACCGGAACTGCCGCGCCGCCTGTACGCCGCGCTCAAGCAGGAAGTGCCGGCGCAGCTGATTCCGCTGTACGGCATCAACTGGCCGACCTTCAAGGATCGCTGGCTGCGCGCCTGGGAGCAGGTCTACAACATCGCCATCAACAAGATCCCCAGCCATACCGTGCGGCTGGCCTGGCTGCGCCTGGGCGGCGCGAAAATCGGCAAGGGCTCGAGCATCTGGCGCTGCACCGAAGTGATCGGCATGAACAGCCTGGTGATGGGCGAGGACAGCGTGATTGCCTGGCACTGCCAGATCGACGCGCGCGCCGGACTGGTCATCGGCGACCACGTGGCGATCGCCTCGCATGTGCTGATCGTCGCCGGCTCGCACGACCTCACCGCGCCCGAGTTCTGGTCGGTGTCGGCGCCGATCTACATCGAGGACTACGTGTGGGTGGCCAGCCGCGCGCTGATTGCCCACGGCACCCGGCTGGGCCGCGGCAGCGTGGTCACCGCCAACACCGTGGTGGCCAAGACGGTAGCGCCCTACAAGATCGTCGGCGGCAGCGGCGCCAAACCGATGGGCGAGCGCCCGCACGATCTCAACTACAAGGTGGGCGGCAAAGGCCTGTTCACCTTGCTGCATTGAGCGCTCGTTCGATGACTCCGCACAGCTGGCATGGCCTGGCCAGGATCGCCTCACACGCGGCGCAGTGCCCGCATGATCCGTGGATCAGGCCGAGCGCTGCTCGCTGCCTCTCCAGGGCAAGGCATCCACTGAACCGAAAGGACAAACGGAACTCCCAGCGCCTTCGCTCGCTGATGCGCTCGTCGATGGATGGGCATGCGTGCGCTCGCATTTCTTCAGCATGCACGCGAACCGCCGCCCGCGACGGCAGGCAATCGCCAGCGCGACGTGTGTTGCACGCGATGCGGAACGAACCCTGACATGTTCGGACCGACCGTACTGCTGACCCTCGCCACACTGGCCGGCCTCGCCGCCGGCTTCGCACGCGAGTGGCTGCTGGTGGCCGACTGGGGCAGCGGCGCGCGCTCCGACGCCTTCCTGGTGGCGATGTTCCTGCCCGAGGCGGTGCGCATGGCGATGGCCAGCGGTCTGCTCGGCGCCGCCGCGCTGCCGCTGTATCAGCAGCGCGACGGCGAGCAGCGCCGCAGCTGGCTGCTGGGACAGACCTCGAACATTGGCCTGCTCGGCATCGCGCTGGCCGTGCTGCTGCTGTTGGCGGCGCCGCTGCTGACGCGGCTGATCGGCCCCGGGCTGGCGCCGGCCAGCCAGCAGCAGGCGGCGGCCACCCTGCGCCTGCTGGCCTGGTCGCTGCCGGGCATCTGCCTGCAGAGCCTGTGGTCGGTGCCGCTGCAGGCCGAGGCGCGCTTCGTACGCGCCGGCCTGGGTTCGCTGCTGTACAACCTGCCGGCGGTGCTGGTGCTGCTGCTGCGCGGCCACGACGTACGCGAAAGCGAACTGGCCGCCGCCTTCGTCGGCGGCAGCGTGCTGATGTCGGCCTGGCTGCTGCCCGGCCTGTGGCATCGCGGCTGGCGGCCGTGGCGGCTGCGTATCGACGGCACCGCCTCGGCCGAGCTGTATCGCCGCCTGCTGCCGCTGCTGGCGAGCAGCGGGGCCAGCCAGGGCCTGGCGCTGCTGGAACGCATGTGCGGCTCGCTGCTGGGCGAAGGCGCAGTGACCGTGATCAATCTGGCGCGCAAGCTGGTCAACCTGCCGCTGATCGCCTTGATGAGCCTCAACCAGGTGCTGCTGAGCCTGCTCGGCGGCTCCAGTGAACTCGCGCGCCGGCTCGACCTGCTGCGCCGCGGCCTGGCCATGTCGACCCTGCTCACCCTGCCTGCTGCGGTGGTGCTGATCGGCGCAGCGCCGACCTTGGTCGCCCTGCTGCTGCCGGCCAGCCTGACGCACGGGCCGCTGCCGGGCCTGCTGGCCTGGTTCGCCGGGGTGATCGTGTTCGGCAGCTGGAACGCCATGCTGGCGCGCTACGGCTACGCCGCCGGCGACACGCGCACGCCGACGCGCTGCGAACTGGCCGGCAGCGCACTCAATGCGCTGGCCTTGCTGACGCTGCCACGCTGGCTGAGCCTGCCCGGCATCGCGCTGGCTGCACTGGCGGGCGTGCTGCTGACCGGCGCCCTGCTGGTGCGCGCGTTCCGCCTGTTCGGGGGCGTGCGACTGCCGCAGCAGTGGCTGGGCAGTGCATTGCTGCTGCTCGGCAGTGCGCTGGTGCTCTATCCGCTGGGGCGCAATCCCTGGCTGCAGGGCGGGCTTGCCCTGCTGGCCGGCCTGCTGGTGTTCGCCGCACTGGCGCTGTGGCTCAGGCCCTGGCGCAGCACGCATGATGCAGCGCAATAGGCTTTGGCTTTATCCTACGCGGCGGTCTTGCTTCACCTAGTCCCCTTTCGATACGCATCTGGAGTTCCCATGGGTTTGCATCTTGTCCCCGCCGGCCGCGATGTGCCGCACGACATCAACGTCATCATCGAGATCCCGAAGGACGCCGAGCCGGTCAAGTACGAGGTGGAGAAAGAGAGCGGCGCGATCTTCGTCGACCGCATCCTGTCCACGCCGATGCGCTACCCCTGCAACTACGGCTATGTGCCCGGCACCCTGGGCGGCGATGGCGATCCGCTGGACGCGCTGGTGATCCTGCCGCTGCCGCTGGTGCCGGGTTCGGTGATCCGCTGCATCCCGGTGGGCATGCTGAAAATGACCGACGAGGCTGGCAGCGACGAGAAGCTGGTGGTGGTGCCGGTGCCGAAGATCTTCGCAGGCTATGGCCACATCCAGAACATCGACCAGGTCTCCGGCCACTGGCTGGAGCGCATCGGCCACTTCTTCGAGCACTACAAGGATCTGGAGAAGGGCAAGTGGGTGAAGATCGAGGGCTGGGCCGGCGCCGAAGAGGCCAAGGCCGAGATCACTTCCGGCGTGGCCCGCTACCGCAGCGAGCACAAGGGCTGATCGCGCACGGCGGGCTGCTTCGTCGAACAGCCCGCCAGCCATCCCCGGCATCGCGCCGGGAGATGGCCGAATGCATCATGCCGCCGCGCACACGCGGCGGCCGTCTTACTTCTTCTTGCTCTTGCCGTGCGACTTCTTCGGCTTGGCCGCCTTGCTCGGCCTGGTGACGACGAGATCGCGGCGTGGCGGCGCCGGCTTGGCCGGCTCGCCCTTCTTGCCCAACTGCTCGAGCAGGGTCGCCATGTCTTCGGCGTGCTCTTCCTCATTGGCGAGGATCTCTTCGAGCATGCGCCGCGTGGTCGGGTCGTCGTTCTCGAGATACTGGATGATGTCGCGGTAGGTATCGATCGCGATGCGTTCGGCGACCAGGTTTTCCTTGATCATGTCGACCAGGTCGTCGCCCTCGACGTAGTCGGAATGGCTGCGCGTGCTGAGCCCGTCGGGCGAGAAGTCCGGCGCGCCGTCGAGCTGGGTGATGCGCTCCGCGATGCGGTCGGCATGACCCTGCTCCTCGGTGGCGTGCTCGAGGAACTCGGCGGCGACACTCTTGGCGTTGATGCCCGAGGCCATGTAGTAGTGGTACTTGTAGCGCAGCACGCAGACGATTTCGGTGGCCAGCGCTTCGTTGAGCAGCTTCACCACGGTCTTGCGGTCGGCGTGGTAGCCGGCGGTGACTGCGCCCTGGTCGATGTGCTCGCGGGCACGCTTGCGGATGGTTTGGATGTCCGTCAGGAATGGCTTGGCCGCCATGGTGCGATCCTCATGGTAGTGGCTGGCTATCGTCTGGACATCTTGTCGCCGCGCTCGCGAAGCGCGGGTGAAATCGGCTCGCGACGCCAGTCCGCTAGGCCTCGGCGAGCTCGTACTCGAAATGGTAGGTGTGCTGGCCCTGCTCGATGCGGATCTGCATGGTTCCGCGCAGTCCGGCCAGCTCGCCGCTGCCGCTGTCCGGCACCACCGTCACCGACAGCGTCGGCACGCCGCGATCCATGACGCCATGGTGCTGCAGCACGAAACTGCCCTGGCGGCCATGCAGGCGCCCTTCCACCCGCTCGATCGCCACATAGCCGGCGGAACCCGGCACTTCGCCGGCGACCGAGAGCATCTCGCCCAGGCTGTACGCCTCCAGCTCGCCGTGGAAGCGCTTGTCGATGGTCTGCCGCCCCAGCCGGGCCGGCTCGAGGCCTGTGGTAGGCGGTTGTGGCGTCAGTTTCACTTCGAACGGTCCGCTGGCGAGCATGGTGGTTCTCTCCGGGTTTGGCGATGATCGGCTTGCCACGGCAGGCCGTGGACTGCGCGCCATTGAAGCGCAGCATGCCTCCACGCCGATAGGAAAAACGCGACCGCGATGAGCATCGATCCGAACCAGCCGCGCGGCGTGCTGCATCCCCGCCTGCAGGTCGGCGACTACCGGCATGCCCGGCGCCAGCCCTGCGCCGCACTCGCGCCACTGATCGAACACTACTGGTACGTCAGCTGGGATCTGCGTGATCTGCCGGCGCAGCGCCAGGAGACCTTGCCGCATCCCAACGTGCAATGGGTGTTCGAGGTGCCGGCCTCGCGCATCTACGGCGTGCACACGCAGCGCTTCGAACGCCAGCTGGCCGGACGCGGCCATGTGTTCGGCATCAAGTTTGCCCCTGGCGGATTCCATCCCTTCCTGCAGCGGCCGCTGGCCGAACTGACCGATCGTTCGCTGGCGCCGGCCGACTGCTTCGGGCCGGATGCGCTCGCGCTGGAAGCGGCGATCTTCGCGCATGACGACATCGAGGGCATGCACCGCGCGGCCGAGCGCTGGCTGGGCGATCGGCTGCCGCGCAGCGACCCGCAGGTCGCATGGATCGCCGAGCTGGTACGCGGCATCGCCGTCGAACGCGAGATCACCCGCGTCGAGGATCTCTCCGCACGCTGCGGCCTGAGCGTGCGTGCGCTGCAGCGCCTGTTCCGGCACTACGTCGGTGTGGGGCCGAAGTGGGTGATCAATCGCTACCGCCTGCACGAGGCGCTGGCGCAGTTGCAGAGCGGTGCGCCGGTGGCCTGGACCGAGCTGGCGCTGGCGCTGGGCTATTTCGATCAGGCGCACTTCATCCGCGATTTCCGCCGGCTGGTCGGCTGCGCGCCCGCCGCCTACGCGCAGCGCCTGCAATCGCCGAGCGCCTGAGCCGCGCTCTTCTTGTTGCGCAAACATTAAACCAAAAGGTTGACATTCGATCAATCACCACATACATTCAACCTCATGGTTGAATTTAATCCATCCCGGCTCGATGCCGTCTTTCAGGCCCTGGCCGACCCGACCCGGCGCGCCATGCTGGGCCGCCTGGCCAAGCAGCCGCTGAGCGTAGGCGAGCTGGCGGCGCCGCTCGAGATGTCGCTGGCCGCCGCCTCCAAGCACATCAAGCTGCTCGAGCGCGCCGGCCTGATCGAACGCGAAATACAGGGCCGCATGCATCTGTGCCGCCTCAATGCGGCGCCGATGCACGCCGGCATGGAGTGGCTGCGCCACTACGAGCGCTTCTGGATGCAGCGCCTGCATCAGCTGGAAGCGCTGCTGCACGCCGAAGACCGCGCTGCCGGCAAACCGACACGCAAACCGCGCCGACGAAGCTGAGGCCGCGTCCGGCGCCATCTCCCCACTCGCACAGGCGAATCCCATGAACGACTACGGTGTGGTCAGCGAACCCGGCACGCTGCGCTTCGAGCGTCTCCTGCCCGGCCCGATCGAGCGCGTCTGGAGCTATCTGATCCAATCCGACAAACGGGGACGCTGGCTGGCCTACGGGGACATCGAACCCCGCGTGGGCGGCAAGGTCGAACATATCTGGCGCAACAACGAACTGACCGAGAACGATGCGCCGGCCCCGGAAAAATACCGAGCCTACGCCGGAGAACATCGCATGCAGGGACGCGTCACCGTCTACGAACCGCCTCACGCGCTGGCCTATACCTGGGGCGACGATCCCGATACCAGTTCGGAAGTCCGCTACGAACTGAGCCCGCGCGGCGATCAAGTGCTGCTGGTGCTGACGCACAGCCGCCTCGCTTCACGCGACGGCATGACCAGCGTGGGTAGCGGCTGGCACACCCATCTGGGCATCCTGGCGGATCGCCTGCACGGGCGCGAACCGGCGGGATTCTGGAGGACGCATACCCGGCTGGAAGCGGAGTACGCAGCACGCATCGCCGCGCCGCAGTAGAACTGCGGCCCCTTCGCCCAGCAAACCAGACGAGACCCTGGCGCGATGGCCTGGATTTTGCGCCTGCATAAATCGCGACCCGGCTTTTTACGGGATCTATACGGCGCTGACCGGTATGCGGCATCGAAAATTTATGCCCTCGCGGCCGAGAATGCGGCGCATGAAGACGCCTGCCTTGCGCCACGCACGTACAGCCCGCACCGCCCACAGCTTCGGACGGATCGCATTGGGCCTGCTATGTTTGCTCGCCGTATTTCAGCTGACCCAGCTGTCCCCGGCCGCCGCGAACCACGAGTCGATCAACCTGTGGCGCGGACTGGCTCTGGGATCGCTGTTTTTCTTCCTCTGCCTTCCGCCCAAGCACTGGCCGGCTTCGAAACCCTGATCGACAGGGCGCGTCGATCAGGGTTAAAGATCGGCCGGCTCAAGCCTTGCGGTAGACCTCGGCACCCAGCGCGCGGAATTCGGCCGCCTTTACGGCCATGCCTTCGCCCAGCGCGGCCTGCTCGTCCACGCCGTGCTCGGCGGCATAGTCGCGCACGTCCTGGGTGATCTTCATCGAGCAGAACTTGGGCCCGCACATCGAGCAGAAGTGCGCCGACTTGTGCGCATCCTTGGGCAAGGTCTCGTCGTGGAATTCGCGCGCCTTGTCCGGGTCGAGGCCAAGATTGAACTGGTCGTCCCAGCGGAATTCGAAACGCGCCTTGCTCAGCGCGTTGTCGCGCAGCTGCGCGCCCGGATGGCCCTTGGCCAGGTCTGCCGCATGCGCGGCGATCTTGTAGGCGATGATGCCGTCGCGCACGTCCTGCTTGTTGGGCAGGCCCAGGTGTTCCTTCGGCGTCACGTAGCACAGCATCGCGGTGCCGAACCAGCCGATCATCGCCGCGCCGATCGCCGAGGTGATGTGGTCGTAGCCCGGCGCGATGTCGGTGGTCAGCGGCCCCAGCGTGTAGAACGGCGCCTCGTGGCACTTCTCCAGCTGACGCTCCATGTTTTCCTTGATCAGCTGCATCGGCACGTGGCCGGGGCCTTCGATCATGGTCTGCACGTCGTGCTTCCAGGCGATCTGGGTGAGCTCGCCCAGCGTGTCCAGCTCGCCGAACTGGGCGGCGTCGTTGGCGTCCGCGACGCAGCCGGGACGCAGGCCGTCGCCCAGGCTGAAGGACACGTCGTAGGCCTGCATGATCTCGCAGATGTCCTCGAAGTGCGTGTAGAGGAAATTCTCGCGGTGATGTGCCAGGCACCACTTGGCCATGATCGAGCCGCCGCGCGACACGATGCCGGTGACACGCTTGGCGGTAAGCGGCACGAAACGCAGCAGCACGCCGGCGTGGATGGTGAAGTAGTCCACGCCCTGTTCGGCCTGTTCGACCAAGGTGTCGCGGAACAGCTCCCAGGTCAGTTCCTCGGCCACGCCGCCGACCTTCTCCAGCGCCTGGTAGATCGGCACCGTGCCGATCGGCACCGGCGCGTTGCGGACGATCCACTCGCGCGTCTCGTGGATGTGCTTGCCGGTGGACAGGTCCATCACCGTGTCGCCGCCCCAGCGGATCGACCACACCAGTTTCTCGACCTCCTCCGCGATGCCGGAGGACACGGCCGAATTACCGATATTCGCGTTGACCTTGGTGAGGAAGTTGCGGCCGATGATCATCGGCTCGCTTTCCGGATGATTGATGTTGGCCGGGATGATGGCTCGGCCGCGCGCCACTTCGTCGCGTACGAATTCCGGCGTGATCGCCCCGGGCAGCGCGGCGCCGAACGACACGCCCGGATGCTGGGTGCGCAGCGCGCTGTCGCGCAGCACCTCGAGGCGCTGGTTCTCGCGGATCGCGATGTATTCCATCTCCGGCGTGACGATGCCCTGCCGGGCGTAGTGCATCTGGGTGACGTTGCAACCCGCCTTGGCGCGGCGCGGCGCGCGCGTGGCGGGAAAGCGCAGCGCATCCAGTCGCGCGTCGGCGGCGCGCTGGCGCCCGAACGCCGAACTCAGGCCGCCCAGCTGCTCGGTGTCGCCGCGCTCGGCGATCCAGGCGGCGCGCAGCGCCGGCAAACCGGTGACCAGATCCACCCGGTAGTCCGGATCGGTGTACGGGCCCGAGGTGTCGTAGACGGTGATCGGCGGGTTTTCCTCGCCGCCGAACAGGGTGGGCGTCTGGGTCTGGCGGATTTCGCGCAGCGGCACTCTGAGGTCAGGGCGACTGCCCTGCAGGTGGATCTTGCGCGATCCCGGAATCGGGCGCGTCACGGCTTCGGAGAGTTCCTGCGCGGCACGCGCGAGATCGGTGGGCAAAGCATTCATCGCTGGTCGTCCTGCTGCTGCGCCGCGCCCACGGCGGGCCGGCTAGGGTCGAGGAAGCCGTGCCTGAGCACGGGCATCGCGAATCAAATTCGCGCAAGCAAGCGAAGCGATGGCGCCGGACGCACGGCGCGGAAGGCCATGCGGCGAAGCTCCCTACACCGGTGCTAACCGGATCAGGTTCGAAGGGACTCTCTCAGCCGGCCATTCGCCGGCACCCCCGCTTCCGCCGGCTATTGGAGCACGAACCGGAACATCGCGGCGAGTCCCCCGCGCGGACGGGACGAACGACAGCGGCGGATCAGCGCGGCAGGTAGGCGCGCAGGAACATGTCCACGCCGTCGCGAGCGGTCTGCTCCAGCTCGGCGGCATAGGACTGGGCGCACTCTTCGCAGCCGAACATGCGGCGCATGAGCATTTCGCCCTTGATCAGGGAAACGAACTGACCGGCGGCGCGGGCAACGTTGGGAATGTCCAGCTTGCCGTCGTCAACCGCCTGCTGCAGCAGGCGTTTCATCAGGGCGTGCGTGCGGTTGGGCCCTTCTTCCCACAGCAGCCGACCGTAGCGCGGGTTGCCCTGGCGGCAGTCGCTGAGGATGGCGCGGAAGGTGCCCACGTTCTGCACGTCGCAATCCAGCTGCACGTGATGCAGGGCGATGCGCTCGAGGGTTTCGCGAACGTCCTCGTTCGGCAGGTACTGGTAGGTGTCCTCGGGGATCAGATCCTGGATGCGCGCGCGGATCACCTCGCGGAAGAGGTTGTCCTTGTCACCGAAATGGCTGTACACGGTGAGCTTGGACACGCCGGCTTCGGCGGCCACGGCATCCATGCTGGTCCCGGCGAAGGCGTTGCGGATGAACAACGCCTTGGCAGCGTCGAGGATCGCCGCGCGCTTCTCCATGTCCTTCGGGCGACCGGGGCCCTGGGGCTTGGTTTGGGGGACCGTGCTCATGACTGCACCTTCACAAATCGTAAATCCGGGTTTATTATACGAGGCGGTTCAATTATTTTCCAGGATCTACGTGAAGCTATGCCAACGACGATCGCAGAACTGGTATTGAGCGCCCCGTACCGTAGTGCCCAGCGCACTCTCGCAGCCTGGCTGGAGAACGGCAACGCGGCGGCGCGGCGGCGCGCGTTCGCGGTGCGTGCGGCATTGGCGGCGCTGGATGCGACCGAGCGCGATCGTCTGGCGCGCTGGCTGGCGTGGCTCTGCGTTGCGGCGCGCAGCCGCGGCGAGACGACGCTGGCGGACCGCATTCGACGCCTCGATACGGTGATGCACGCCGCGGTGGAAGAAGCGCTGGCGCGCCTGCCGAGTCCCGGCCGACCGCTGGTTCGCAGCCACCGCCTGAGCGCCTGAGCGCGGCGCTCGTCGCGGCGCATGTGACTTACGTCAGGCGCTCGCGGTGACTTCCGGCACTTCGTCGAGAAGCGCCCGCAACGCAGGCTAGTGATTGGCGGAACAGGCCGTAAACGCTTATCCTTTCTGACCTTTTTTTCGATTCGCACGGAACACTAGCAATGGCGATGAACTTCGAGCAGGCGCGGCAGAACATGGTCGAGAACCAGGTCCGCCCCTGGGAAGTGTTGGATGCGCGCGTCCTGGAAGTGCTCGGTCAGGTGCAGCGCGAGGCTTTCGTCGACGCCGCCCATCGTCAGCTCGCGTTCGCCGACGTGTGTCTGCCGATCGGCCACGGCGAAGTGATGATGAAGCCGGTGGTCGAGGGCCGTGTGCTGCAGGCACTCGAGCTGAAGCCCAGCGATCGCGTGCTGGAGATCGGTACCGGCTCGGGCTTCCTCACCGCCTGTCTGGCCAAGCTGTCGGCCGAGGTCGTCAGCGTGGACATGCATGCCGATTTCATTGCCACCGCCACTCAGCGCCTGCAGGCTACCGGCATCAGCAATGCCAAGCTGCATGTGGGCGAAGCCGTGCAATCTTGGCAGCCGGACGGCCAGTTCGACGCCTTGCTGGTCACCGGCGCGACCTGGCGCATCCCCGAGCGCTTCCTGGGCTGGCTGAAACCGGGCGGGCGCGTGCTGGCGATCCGCGGCGAGTCGCCGGTGCAGCAAGTGATGCTGCTGACCCACGAGGGCAACGGCCGCTATCGCGAGGAAAGCCTGTTCGAGACCGACCTGCCCTACCTGCAGCATGCCGAACCCTCCCGACGTTTCGTGTTCTGACGAAGCCATCTCACCAATGACTCCCCCCTTGTCCACGAGGCGCCCCATGCGTTTGAAGCTTCTGACTCTTGCCCTGGCCCTGGTCGCGGCCCCGCTGACCAGCCATAGCGAGGATCTGCTGGAGGCCTACCAGCAGGCGCGCGCCAATGACCCTGTGCTGGCGCAGGCCGAGGCGACCCGCCGCTCGGTCGGCGAAGGCGTACCGCAGGCACTTTCCGTGCTGCTGCCGCAGGTCAACGGCACGCTCAGCATGCAGCAGGTCAGCAATGGCGGTTCCAGCAGCAACAGCTTGAGCGGCCTCGGCGGCTCGGGCTCCGATTTCCTGTGCAGCGGCATTGCCAACGGCCAGGGCACCTATAACTGCTCCCCGTTGTCGGGCCTGGGCAACACCGGCGGCGACATCAGCGGCCACAGCCGCACGCGCAGCGTGACGGCCTCGCTGAATCAGGTGATCTTCAATCTGGCGGACATCTCCAACCTGCGCGCCGCGCGTTCCACCGCGAATGCGCAGGATCTGCTGTACACCGTAGCCGACCAGAATCTCTACGTGCGCGTGGCCACGGCCTACTTCGGCGTGCTGACCAGCCAGGACGCGCTGACCTTCGCCAAGGCCAGCGAGGACTCCTACCGGCAGTCCTACGAGCAGTCCGACCAGCAGTTCAAGGTCGGCATCTCGGCGATCACCGACGTGTATTCGGCCAAGGCCTCCTACGAGGCCGCCAAGGCCGCCACCGTCACCGCCGAGAACAACCTGAACGACGCCAAGGAAGCGCTGACCCAGATCACCGGCAAGCCGGTGGGCGCGCTGAAGAAGCTGCGCGACGACCTGCCGCTCGATCCGCCGATGCCGAACGACCTCGATACCTGGGTGAAGGACACCGAGAACAAGAGCCCGCAGTTGCTGGCCGACCAGCAGACGCTGAACGCCGCCGAGCACGACATCATGGCGGCCCGCTCCGGCCACCTGCCGTCGATCAGCGCCACGCTGTCGCGCGGCAAGGACACCACCTGGCTCGAACACGGCAGCTACAGCGGCGCCGGCAATGGCCGCTACGGCACCACCATCGGGGTCACCCTCACCGTGCCGATCTTCAGCGGCGGCGCCGTGCAGTCACACGTTCGCCAGTCGATCGACCAGCGCGACTCGGCCCAGGACCAGATGGAAAGCGATCGCCGCCTGGCCGTGCGCAATACGCTGAACTACTTCCGCTCGGTGGTTTCCGGGATCAGCGAGGTGCAGTCCGGCCGCGCCGCGGTGGATTCGGGCCAGAAGGCGCTGGAGGCGACCAAGGCCGGCTTCAGCGTGGGCACCAAGACCATGACCGACGTGCTGCTGGCAATCCAGAACCTGACCTCGTCGGAAAGCACTTACTCGCAGTCCCGTCACCAGTTCGTACTGGACCGGCTGCTGCTGAAGCAGTCCGCGGGCACCATCGAGTACAACGACCTGGAGTCGGTGAACGCGCTGCTGCAGTAGTCAGCGCCATCGCCAAGCCGACCGAAGCCGGGCCATGCGCCCGGCTTTTTTTTTGGGTAGACCGGGGCTATTCCTGCAGCAGCCCGTCGACCAGGGTCATCACGCGCCGCACCGCGCCGCGCTCGCTGTCGAACACCACCTGCGCGATCCTGCCCATGCGCTCGCGCTTGACCGGATCGCGCAGCAGCTTCAGCACCGCCTCGCCCAGTTGCTCGCCTTTTTCCACGCGGGCGGCACCACCCTCATCGATCAAGGTGAGGGTGATTTCCTCGAAATTGAAGGTGTGCGGCCCGACCAGCACCGGGGTCGACAGGGCCGCCGGCTCGAGCACGTTATGTCCGCCGATCGGCGCCAGGCTGCCGCCGACGAAGGCCAGGTCGGCCGCCGCGTAGAACGGCATCAGCTCACCCATGGTGTCGATCAGGAACACCTGGTGCGACGGTCCCGGCACGCGGTCGACGCTGCGCGTGGCGAGCGAGAAGCCGAGGCTGCGTACCGAGTTCTCGACCAGGCGGAAGCGCTCGGGGTGCCGTGGCGCGATCAGTAGCAAGGCGTCGGGCAGGCGCGTGAGCACTTCGAGGTGCGCTTCCAGCACGGCCAGTTCTTCGCCTTCGTGGGTGCTGGCCGCCATCCACACCGGGCGCAGCCGGCCCCATTGCTGGCGCAGGCCGGCACCGGCGCGCATGGCGTCGCTGGGCACCGGCATGTCGAACTTCAGGTTGCCGCTGACGGTGATCCGCGCCGGATCGGCACCGAGCTGGCGATAGCGCGCCGCATCGGTGCGCGACTGCGCGGCGATCAGGCGCACGCAGTTCAGCGCCGAGCGCACCAGCCCGCGCAGCGGCTTGTAGCCGCGCAGCGAGCGCTCGGACAGGCGCGCGTTGACGATCATCATCGGAATGCCCCGGCGCGCGCATGCCGCATAGAGATTGGGCCAGATCTCGGTCTCCACGATCAGCGCCAGGCGCGGCCGCACGCGCTGCATGAAGCCGCGCACGGCGAACGGCAGGTCGTAGGGCAGATAGACGTGGAACACGCTGTCGCCAAACAGCTGGTGCACTCGCGCCGAGCCGGTCTGGGTGACCGTGGTGACCACCAGCGGGGCGTTCGGATAGTCCTGCCGCAGCGCCTTGATCAACGGCTCGGCCGCGTTCACCTCGCCTACCGACACCGCATGCACCCACAGGCCGCCGTGCTGCGCGGGCGCCTGGAAACTTCCGAAGCGTTCGGCCCAACGCTGGTGGAAGCTGCCGTAGCGGGCACCGCGCAGCATCAGCCGCAGCATCAGCAACGGCGTGGCCAGGTACATGGCAAGGGTATAGAGGTAGCGCAACGCGGGACTCGGCAGTGGGCTGCGAAGTATAGCGACACTGCCGATCCCGCCTGCCGCGGCGCCCGCTACAATGGCTGGAATGCCCGGCATGCCCCGTCCCGACTTCAGCCGTTCCCTGCTCACGCCCGGCCAATGGCCGGCCTGGCTGGGCGTCGGCATCATCCGCCTGATCGCCAGCCTGCCCTACCCGCTGCTGATGTGGCTGGGCCGGCGGCTGGGCGCGCTGGTGGTGCGCTTCCCCTCGGCGCGGCGGCACGTCGCCGAGGTCAATATCGCGCTGTGCTTTCCCGAGCTGGACGCCGCCGCGCAGAAGGCGCTGGTCGATGCGCATCTGCGCGACATCGGCCTGATGATGGTCGAGTTCGCGCTCGGCTGGATGGGCAGCGACCGCGCAGTGGCCGCGCTGCCGCTGCGGGTCGAAGGGCTGGAGCATCTCGAAGCCGCACGCGCGCAGGGGCGCGGCGTGCTGCTGGTGGGCGGGCACTTCTCGCATCTGGAGCTGTGCGCACGACTGGTGTCGCAGCGCATCCGCATCGCCGGCATGTACCGGCGCATGGACTCGGCGGCGTTCGAGTGGGCGGTGCTGCGCGCGCGGCTGCGCTACGCCGACGCGATGTTCGAGAAGGACGACATCCGCGGCACGGTGAAATACCTGCGCGCCGGCGGCACGCTGTGGTACGCACCTGATCAGGACATGCGCAGCAAGGACAGCGTGTTCGTGCCGTTCTTCGGCGTGCCGGCCGCCACCATCACCGCCACCCATCACTTGGCCCGGATGTCCAACGCGCTGGTGATTCCGTTCTTCCATCGCCGCCTGCCCGGCGACGGCGGCTACGTGCTGCGCCTCGGCGCGCCGCTGGACGGCGTGCCGGGCCCGGATGTGACGGAAGACACAGCCCGGGTCAATGCCGGCATCGAACAGATGGTGCGCGAGGCGCCCGAGCAGTACCTATGGGTGCACAAACGTTTCAAAACCAGGCCTGAAGGGCTGCCGCCGGTGTACTAGCGGGCGACAGATTGGCGACAGGAAGCGTCGCAAGAATCGGCGCCAGTCCCCCGCCCCCTGTCGTGGCCATGGCCATCCAATACTTTCTGCGCTCGCTGCACGATCGTCGTGACTGGCGCGGCGGCCCGCTGAAGCGCGCTTTCGCCGCCGGCAAGTACAGCCTGCGCTGCGCGCTGCGCTGGCGGCTGCAGTCGGCCTGGCTGGGCTTCCTCTACGGCAACCCTGCGATGACGGCCATGCTCGGACGCGATCCGCGCCTGCTCGAACGGCCCCAGCACGCCTACATCAATCGCCGGCTGAGCGCGGTACGCCGCTATGCGATCGTCGAGAGTCATTACCGGCAGATGTTCGCGCACTGGCCCGCTGCACTGGTCGAGCGCATCTACAAGGGCGACGGCGCGAGCCTCGGCCGGCTCACGCTGAAGAACGGCAGCGAAGTGGAACTGCGTCTCACCGTTCCTACCGGCCGCGGCCGCGAAGGCGAACTCGCGCTGTACCTGCTCAATGCGCAAGGCCAGGCCTTGTCGTCGATCATCTTCACCCTGGCCGACGACGGCCGCAGCCTGCTGCTGGGCTGCCTGCAGGGCGCCGCCGCCGGCCTGGGGCGCGAGGCGGTGCGCGACTTCACCCGGCAATCGCACGGCTTGCGCCCGAAGAACCTGCTGCTTTCGATGCTCTATGCGCTGGCTGCCTGGAGCGGCGAGATGCGCCTGCTCGGCGTCGGCAACGAAGCGCACCCCTTTGCCGGCCAGGCGGACAAGATCAAAGCCGACTACGACGGCTTCTGGCAGGAATGCCTGGGCGAGCCCAACGGCGAGGGCTTCTACATACTGCCCGCCCAGGAACTGCCGCGCGACGAAAGCCAGGTCGAGAGCAAGCATCGATCGGCGTTCCGCCGGCGCGAGGCGCTGCGCGCCCAGGCCTGCAGCCTGCTGGTGGCGGCACTCGATACAGCGGAGCAGCGCGCCGTTCCGCTGGCCGCCTGAGCGCAGTTCAGTCGCGCGAGCGGCGCCGCGCCTCGTACAGCTTGGCGTATTTCAGGAAGGCGTAGAACGCACCGGTCACGCTGGCGATGTAGCCCGCCCAGCCGTTGAGGAAATAGCGTTTGCCGATGTACTGGCGCAGGAAGAACAGCGGCGGATAGATCACCATGCGCAAACCGGCGAAGCGCTGCCGGCGACGCAGCTTGTAGGCGACCATGCCGCTGGTATAGCGATTGATCTTCTCCACCCGCGTGGCGATGTCGCCGTCGCCGTCATTGACGAAATCCGCTTGCCGCAAGGTCTTTACCGGGCCGCGTACCTCCACCGCGGCATGCACGTCGACGTCGTTCATGCCGCCGCGGCGACGGTCGAACAGGCGCAGATGGCCGTTGCGCCAGCTGCGCCGGTGCTGCACCGTCCAGAACATGCGTTCGCGCCGCGGCAGCCGGAAACCGGCATGGCGGGGGGCCACCAGGGCGCGCTCGATCACCGCACGCGTCCCGAGCGAGAGGATCTCGTCGGCGTCCAGGTTGAGGATCCAGTCGTGACTGGCCATATCGATCGCCCGCTGCTTCTGCGGCCCATAGTCGTCGAAGGGGTGCACCGCAACGCGCGCGCCGTGCCGTTCGGCAATAGCCACCGTATCGTCGCTCGAACCGGAATCGAGCACCACGATCTCCTCGGCCCAATCCACCTCGCGCAGGCAGGCATCCAGGGTGTCGGCATTGTTGTAGGTGATCACCACCACCGACAGCGGTTCACGCGCCATGGCTGCCCTCCTTCGCGGCATCCGGCAGCACATACAAGGCGGTGCACCACGCCGACAGCAGCCAGGCGAACAGCAACCCCCACCAGGCCGAATAGAAGGCCAGATGGGTATTCAGCGGAAACAGCATCGCCGCCAGCGCCACCGTGGCCGGGAACGCCAGCGCGCGCGCCGCGGCGTCTGCCCTGCGCCAGCCGCGCCAGGCCAGCACTGTTCCGGCCAGCCAGGCCAGCAGCCCGATCGCACCGGTCTCGACCGCGATCTCCAGCAGCAGCTGGTGCGGATGGCAGGCGCCTTCGCCCTCGCCGCAGGACTCCTCGGTGACGAAGTGGTCACCGCTCGGCGCAAAGGCCGGGTAGGCATAGCGGAAGCCGCGCACGCCGACGCCGTTGAACGGATGCGCGGCAAACATGCGCGTGCTGGTGCGCCAGATATCGAGCCGGCCGGTCAGGGCGGTGTCGAGCGCCTGCGAGGTGCCCTGGAACACCGCCAGGGTGCGCTCCATGCGTGCCTGGAAACGCGCCGACGTAGCCCAGGCGAGACCGGTCGCGGCGGCAAGCAACAGCACAGCGGCGGCACCCAGCACGACGAACTGCCGCAGCGATCGCGCTTCGCGTCCAACGAAGGCCAGCGCGACGACGGCGTAACAGACCCAGGCCGCACGCGAGCCCGCCAGCAGGATCGGACCGAGCAGGAAGGCAAACGCCAAGGCCAGGCCAAGCCTCCCCCAGCGCTCGCGCGCCACCCACAACGCGAACGGGGACAGTACCGCCAGCGAGGGGCCGAGTTTCGGATTGCCCGCGCCGAAGATGCCGGTGAGATGTTCGCCGTCGGCGCGCCCGGCCAGGCTCCAGCCGGTCAGCGCCTGCACCCAGGCATCCGCCGCCCACAGCGCGAGCACCGCGCCGACGGCGAAGTACAAGGCGCGCAGCTTGCCCTCGCGGCGCATCGCAAAGCAGGCATACAGGCCCAGCGGCGCATAGCGCAGCAGGGAGGCCGTGGTCTCCCAGCTCTTCGCCGGTGCGACGGCGCCGAAGCAGGAGATCAGCGCCGCCAGCACATACGCGCCCAGCAGCCACAGCAGCAGGCGCGCGCCGGGATGTTCGCGCAGGGCATGCGGATGGCGGGCGAACAGGAACAGGCATCCGATCAGGCACAGCACGGTGCCGGCCTCCGCGCTGCGCGCGAAGGGCAGCAGCGCCACCACCAGCCAGAACGGCAGCAGCGGCGAGCGCAGGGCTTGCTTCAAGGCCGCGGCGATGGCACTCATGCGGCAGGCGTAGCTATCGTCATCCCGCCATTGTAGGCGAGGCACAGCCCTGCCTAGGCGATCAGCTCGTCGTAAAGGGCGAGCGTGGCCTGCTGCATGTCGGCCAGCCGATAGCTCTGCAGCGGCGCGATCGGCGGGGCCACGCGCAGCAGCTCGGCGGCGCGCTCGACCAGGCGTTCGCGATCGCCCACCGGTACGCGGCCGGCCGGATACAGCTCGGCCAGCAACTCGCCCACGCCGCCGTGGGCATAGCCGAGCACCGGCCGGCACAGCGACAACGCCTCGATCACCGTGCGCCCGAACGATTCGGGCTTGTTCGACAGCTGCAGGATCAGGGCCGAACTGGCGTAGATGTCGCGCACGTCCTGGCGCGGCGGCAGCATGACCACCTGCGCAGCGAGCCCGCGCGCCTCGATCAGCGCGCGCAGCTCGTCGACGTAGGCTTCGCGCCCCGGCTCGATCACGCCGAGCAGGAGCAGGCGCGTCTCGATGCCACGGCGCTTCAACTCCGCCACCAGCTCGACCGCGTCGTGATGGCCCTTCAGCCGGGTGCCGCGTCCCGGCAGGGTCAGCAGCGGCGCGCCGGCCAGGGCCGGATGTTCGGCGAAGAAAGCCTGCCGCCAGGCATCGTCCGGCCGGTGGCCGTAAGGGAAATCGTCTGGATCGATGCCGCGGGGAATGACCCGCACCCGGCCCGGGGTGAGCCAGCGGTAATGGCTCAGCACGTAGTCGCGCAGGGTCTGTGAGACCACGATGACCCGCTCGCCGCGCAGCAGGATCGCGCTGTAGCGTCCCGGCGAATTGAGTCCGTGCACGGTGGTGACGAAGTGCGGCCGGGGCGACAGGCCGCGCAACGCCCACCAGCCGATCCAGGCCGGCAGGCGCGAGCGCGCGTGGACGATGTCGGGCCTCAGCTCGCGCAGCACGCGCCGCAGTGCGCCGATGCAGCGCAGGGTGCCGAGCGACTTGCGCCCGATCGGCATCTCGACGTGTTCGCTGCCTTCCGCCTTGAGCTGCGGCACCAGCCGGCCGTCGGCCGAAACCACCACCGAGCGATGTCCGGCCTGCACCAGGGCGCGCGCGATTTCCAGCGCCGAGCGTTCCGCGCCGCCCGAGTGCAGCGCTGGAATGAGCTGCACCACGGTAAGCGTCCGAGCCGGGCTGGCTGTGGCTGACATGGCGGGGTCGATCGGGGCCTTCATCCTGAAGGGCAAGCAGCGATCATGCCTAAGGCAGGTATCGCCTGGCCGGCGTGCGCGTCAGTCGCGCAAGCAATAGCTGGCGCCGCAATATGGGCAGCGCGATTCGCCGCCATCTTCGACGATCGGCATATAGACCTTGGGATGCGAGTTCCACAGCTGCATGCCGGGCATCGGGCACGACAACGGCAGGTCCGCCCGCGTCACTTCGTAACGATTTTCGGCATTCGCCGCGATCAGCGGCGCAGCCGCAGCAGGGGCATGCGACATGGGAGGCTCCAGACAGGCTTCAGGCTGCGGATGTTAGCAGGCCACGGCCGCCCGACGCTTAATCCGCCCGGAGCGCGCCGCGGCCGGGCAATCCCGGGCCGCGGCGTGATACTTGGCACAAGACCGGACCGGCGACTGTGCCGCCGGCCCTGGCGCTTCGCCATGACTTACTTGGCGGCGTCCGACTTCGGCACCGAGGCTTCGGTGGTGATGCGGATCTTGATCTCGTCGCTGACATTCGGCACGTAGGCGCCCATGCCGAAATCCGAGCGCTTCACCGTGGTGGTGGCGTCGAAGCCGACCGTCTGCACCTTCATCATCGGGTGCACGCCGCTCTTGTTGAGCTTGGCGTCCAGCACCACCGGCTTGGTCACACCGTGCACGGTGAGGTCGCCGGTCACCTTGTAGCGGCCGCCGCCCAGCGACTGCACCTTGGTGCTTTTGAAGGTCGCCTGGGGGTACTTGTCGGCATCGAAGAAGTCCGGCTTCTTCAGATGCTCGTCGAGCGCGCTGACGTGGGTATCCAGGTTGGCCAGCGGCAGGGTCACCTCCACCGAAGACTTGGCCGGGTTCTTCTCGTCGAACACCAGGGTGCCGTCGCCGAGGCCGATATTGGCCGTCGGGTTGGAGAAGCCGAAATGGTTCCAGCTGAACAGCACGTTGGTGTGGCCCGGATCCAGCTTGTAGGTGACCGGCTCGGCCTGCGCCGAAACGGCCGCGCCAAGCAGGCCGGCCAGAACGAGGTAACGGAGTGCGCGCATGAATGATCTCCTGGGATAAGACTGCGGTAGGGAACGGGAATGGCCAGCGTACGCCTTCTCAGGCGATCCGGCAGGCCTGCTCGAAGCTCAGGCGCGGGTTGCGCGGGAACAGGTTGCGGCTGGCGTCGCCGTAGCCGATGTTGATCAGGAAGTTCGACTTCACCTGGGTGCCGGCGAAGAAGGCCTGGTCCACGCCGGCCTGGTCGAAACCGGACATCGGACCGCAGTCCAGCCCGAGCGCACGCGCGGCCACCAGCAGGTAGGCGCCCTGCAGGCTGCCGTTGCGAAAGCCGGTGCTCTCGATCAGCGGCTGATTGCCGACGAACCAGCTGCGCGCATCGGCGTGCGGGAACAAGGTGGGCAGGTGTTCGTAGAAAGCGTGGTCAGTGGCGACGATGGCGGTCACCGGCGCCTCCAGGGTCTTGTCGCGATTGCTCTCGGACATGAACTGCCCGAGCTTGGCCTTCGCTTCCTTCGACTTCACGAACACCACCCGCATCGGCGAGGCGTTGGCGCTGGTGGGGCCGAACTTGGCCAAGTCGTAGAGCTGATGCAGCTGCTCGTCGCTGACTTCTTTCGGCAGCCAGGCGTTGAAAGTGCGGGCCTCGCGGAAGAGCTGGTCCAGGGCCGCCTCGGAAAGTTTGTCGTGCATGGTTATCCTCATCACTGACCGGCGCCGGGGGGCGCGACAGTGCGTCAGTGTAAGGGCGCACGATCTTCGCCGGGACCAGACCTGACGGAACGTACTGTGCACGATTCGGCACCAATCACGCCCATGCCCAAGCTGCAAGGGCCATGCTGGGCAATTACCGACCAAGCCGCCGGCAACCAGCGGCAAGCGCTGACCCTGGCCGAAATGCTGGCCCCGGAAGCGCGCCACCTGGTGCTGGGGTCGCGCGCGCCCTGGTCCTGGCTGGCACCGCGCTTTCCGTTCGGTGGCGCCCTGGCGCTGCCGGCTGCGCAGCGCGAACTGTTCGCCCCGCCGTGGCCGCGGCTGGCAATCGGCTGCGGGCGCGATGCCGCACTGTTCACGCGCATGCTGCGCCGGCTCAGCCAGGGGCGCTGCCGCACGGTGCAGATCCTCGACCCACGCCTCGATCCCGTGCACTGGGATGCGGTGATCGCGCCGCGGCACGACCAGCTGTCCGGCCCCAACGTGCTGCAGACCATCGGCTCGCTCAACCCGGTCGACGAGGACTGGCTGCAGGATGGCCGCGACGCCTGCCCCACCCTGGCAGACCTGCCACGCCCCCGCATCGGCGTATTGATCGGCGGCCCGCGCCGCGGCGTCGCGCTGGACACGGAGGCCTATCTGGCCAGGCTGACCGAGCTGCTGCTGGCCCGCCACGCCCGCGAGGGGGGCAGCCTGCTGGTGCTGGCCTCGCGGCGGACCCCGTCGGCCATGATGACGGCGCTGCGCAAGGCCTTGGCTGGCGTTCCCGGGCTGATCTGGTCCGGCCGCGACGACGGCCGCAACCCCTATCACGGCGTGCTCGGCTGGGCCGACCGCCTGGTGGTCACGCCCGACTCGGTCAACATGCTTTCCGAAGCCTGCGCCGTGGGTTGCGCGGTGCACACCCTGGTCGCCGCCCCCCTGCCGCCCAAGCTGCAGCGCTTCCACGCCAGTCTGCGCGAGGCGGGCCTGCTGCATGACCTCGACGCCGAGGCCCCGCTGCGGCAGCAGCCCCTGCGCGAAACAGCCGCCATCGCCCGGACCCTACGCCAGCGTCTGGCCCCGGGCCAGCCCACCGGGGCCTGAATCCGGCCACTTGCCTCACTATCGCATTTGTGGCGTGACCGTTTTACAATACTCAAGCTGTTGTTTCACGGTATCTTTGTGGCTGCTGATCTGCGCGGGCCTTTTTCAGTCCGCTCGACCTCACGACTGCTTACTCTCCGCGACATCAGTTACCGCCGTCCAAGATCATTGGCGGCTCCTTCAAGTTCACCCATTTTCAAAGAGAGTTTAGTCATGTCGACTCGTCAGAACGGTACCGTCAAGTGGTTCAACGACGCCAAGGGTTTTGGCTTCATCACCCCGGAGAGCGGTGAAGACCTGTTCGTGCATTTCCGCGCGATCCAGGGCACCGGCTTCAAGTCCCTGCAGGAAGGCCAGCGCGTCACCTTCGTGGCCGTGAAGGGCCCGAAGGGCATGCAGGCCGATCAGGTTCAGATCGCCTGATCCACCGGTAGCCTCGCGCTGCAGAAGCCCCGGCCTGGCCGGGGCTTTTTATTTTGCTTCATCGATTTTCGCCAGCCGCATGCAAGCCGCACGGCGCGGGAACCGATAAGGCCCGCATCGGCCAGCCTGGGCAGAGATGGTCACTGGCATCATCGCCCGAGCAAACCGGACGCTTGCCGCCGGCCTGGATCGTCCAAGCCGACCTATCCGGCAGCTGCACTAGCTGCCGAATTCAAAGCCCAAGGCCGTGGTGACCTCTTCGACGCCTGCGCACAGCCGGGCCAGCGCCTCGTCCCTCGGCGCCAGCCGGGAGCGCAGGTCCAGCGTACAGGCCAGCGCGCGCTGCAGCAGCCCGGCATGGGCCTGGGCAAACCGGTCCGCCTGCGCCGGCTCGAGCAAACCAGCGGTGGCACAGGCCTGGATCAGCCCGGCATTGGCGGTGAGCTCCAGCAGCGCCGGACGTTGCGCTGCATGGGCCAGTACCAGCCCCTGCAAAGCGAATTCGATGTCCAGCAAGCCGCCATGGCCCTGCTTGAGATCGAAGATTTCCGCGCTGGAGCGATCGCGCTCGCCGCGCCAGCGCCGACGCATGTCGCTGACCTCGCGCAGCACTCGCGCCGGATCGCGCGGCACGGCGAGCACGCTGCGGCGCACCTCCTGCAGCTCGCCGGCGAACGACAGGTCCCCGGCCACCACCCGCGCGCGCAGCAGGGCCTGGTGTTCCCAGGTCCAGGCGCGTTCGCGCTGATAGGCCACGAAAGCTTCCAGGCTGCTCACCAGCAGCCCCTTCGAGCCGTCCGGACGCAAGCGCGTATCGACCTCGTACAGACGCCCGGCTCGGGTCAGCACGGTCAGCCAGTTCATCACGCGCTGCGCCAGGCGCTGATACCAGCGCACGCCTTCCAGCGGCCGCGCGCCGTCGCTCATCGCCTGCGCGCGGCGGCCGTCGTAGACGAACACCAGGTCCAGGTCCGAGGCGAAACCCAGTTCCTCTCCGCCCAGACTGCCATAGCCGAGCACGGCGAAGCCGGAGCCCTCGCCCGGCAGCCGGCCGTGCTGCGCCGCCAGTTCGCGTTCGGCCAGCGCCAGCACGGTGGTGACCACCGATTCGGCCAGGGCAGCCAGCCGGCGCGCCGTCGCCGCCGCATCCGCGCGACCGTCGTTGAAGGCCAGCCCGAGCCGGAACGCGATGCTGGACTTGAACTCGTTGATGCGCTCCAGCTCCGCCTCGGCCTCGCGCTCGTCCAGGGTGGCCAGCACGCGGGCGATTTCGTGGGTGATATCGATGCGCTTGAGCGGCAGCTGGTCAATGCGCGGATCGAGCACATCGTCCAGCAGCAGCGGCTGCGCGATGACCCGCTCGGCCAGGAAGCCGCTGGCGGCGAACAGCGCGGCCAGCCGGCGGCACGCGGCCGGCTGTTCCTCCAGCAGGGCCAGATAGGACGAGCGTCGCGCCACTGCCTGCACCAGCCGGCACAACCGCAGCAGGCACGGACCCGACTTCACGCTGTCGCGCGCCACCGCGATCAACTGCGGCAGCAGTCGATCAAGCTGCGCGCGCACCCGCGCCGGCATCGCCCGCACCGCCGCCGCCTGTGGCAGCTTGTGCAGCGCCTCGGCGATCTCGGCGCCCGGCGCAAGGCCAACTGCTTCCAGCGTTTCTCCCGACAGCGATCCGGCGCAGGCCTGCTCCCACAAGGCCTTGTCCGCGGCCGGTGCGGCAGCGGCGCGGCCACCCTGAGGCATCAGCACGGCGGCGAATTCCTCGCTGACCACCGCGCGCTGATGGGCCAGCGCCTCCTCCAGCGCAGACCAGGAGGGCTGACCCAGTCCGAGCGCGATGCGTTCGCGGCTGAGCGCATCGTCGGGAATGTCGTGGGTCTGCGCGTCGCGCAGCATCTGCACGCGGTTCTCCACCCGACGCAGCAGCACATAGGCCTCGCGCAGCGCACGCGCACGCGCGGCCGGGATGTAGCCACGCGCCTCGCAGGCGGTGAGCGCGGGCAACAGGCCGCGTACACGCAGGCTGGGCTCGCGCCCGCCGCGGATCAGCTGGACCAGTTGCACGATGAATTCAACTTCGCGGATGCCGCCCGGGCCGAGCTTGAGGTTGTCGGCAAGGTCCTTGCGCGCCACTTCGGCGTCGATCAGCGCCTTCATCTCGCGCAGGCCGGCGAAGGCCGTGTAGTCCAGGTATTTGCGGTAGACGAACGGCCGCAGCATCTCCAGCAGTTCCTTGCCGGCCGCTCGTTCGCCGGCCACCGGGCGCGCCTTGATCCAGGCGTAGCGCTCCCAGTCGCGTCCTTCGTTCTGGTAGTACTGCTCCATCGCGGCGAACGGCAAGGCCAGGCGGCCGGCGCTGCCGAACGGGCGCAGGCGCAGATCTACCCGCGCACAGATGCCGTCGACGGTCGGCTCGTTGAGCAGGCGCACCAGTTGCCGCCCCAGCCGCACGAAGTATTCGCTGTTGTCCAGCGGCCGTGGTCCGTCGCTCTGCCCGGCGCGCGGATAGGCCAGCACCAGGTCGATGTCCGAGGAAAAATTCAGCTCGACGCCGCCAAGCTTGCCGAAGCCGAGCACCAGCAGCCGCTGCAACGCACCTTCGGTGTCACGGCTGCGGCCATAGCGCACCGCCATGGCGCGCTCGGACCAGTCGAGCGCGGCCGCCAGCAGCGCTTCGTACAAGGCGCTGGTGGCCGCCAGGGTCTCCGGCAATTCGTCCAGCCCGTTGACGTCGCGAAAGACCAGGCGCAAGGCCTCCGCATGACGGAATCGGCGCAGCGCCGCCAGGCAGGCGGTCTCGTCGTCCGGCAGTTTCAGCGCCTCCAGGCGCGCGCTGGCGTCGCTGCCGGAACGGAGGCGCTCGAGCCCCGTCGGGGCCAGCAAGGTCGGCTGGCTGCGCCACACCTCGAAGGCGAAGTCGCTGGCCAGCAGGGTTCGCCGGATGCGCTCGGCCACGCCGGCATCGTCATGCAGCGGCACGCCGTGCTGGCGGCAGCGCGCGGCCAGTTCGGCATAGCGATCGTCGATCAGGGCGCGCAGCACGGGGGATTCGAGGACAGGCATCCGGGCATTGTGCCGCACAGCGCCCGCCGCGACAGGACCGGCGGAACCTGGGCCCAGGTCGCAGCTCGCTGAATCAGGCGCCTTTTGGCCTTCGGGGCCACCTCCGATTCATGTCAGGAAGGTTACATTCCGTGTTCCGGGCCATGACAGATATCCCCCGAAGGCCATGACGACGAATCCTGCACGCAATTTTCATGGGCGGCCGCTGTTTGTCCGCCTGGCCTTGTCGCTGACGGCGGCAACGGTGTTCGTGCTGCTCACCGGCATGGTCGACGGCGGCATCGGCGTGGCCCCGCGGCGATTGTTCGATCAGCCGCTGTTTCTGTTCGCCAATGCGCTGCCGGGCCTGCTGCTGGCCGCCCTGCTGCTGGCGATCAGCCGCCGCCTGCTGCTCTCGTTCGGCCTGGCCTTCCTGGCCCAGGTGCTGATCTACGGCGTCAACGCGCTCAAGGTCGGCAACCTGGGCACGCCGCTGATGCCGGCGGATTTCCGCATGATCGGGCAGCTGCGTAAAGGCGGTGCGCATCTGCTCAGCGGCTATCTGCCGCACAACGTCTGGCCTTACCTGGCGCTGATCGCAGGCGTGCTGGCCGTAATCGCGCTGTGGCGCTACGAGCCGCCGCTGTTCCGCCCGTCGACCCGAAGCAGGCGCGTGATCGTGGGCGGGGCGCTTGCCCTGTCGCTGGGCAGCCTGCTGGCCGGCACCACGCCATGGACGCGTTTCTACAACGGTCAGCACCTCTGGCTGGAGCCGTGGTCGGCCACCGCGACCGCCACCCATTCCGGCCTGGTCAGTTCGCTGCTGCTGTACAAGATGCAGTACGCGCAGAGTCAGCAGAAGGTCGACCCGGCAGCGGCGCAAAAGCTGATCAATCAATCCGGCCAGGCCCTGCAGCAGCACCTGCAAGCGGTGCCGGACAGCCACAGCGAGGCGCCCGACATCGTGGTGGTGCAAAGCGAATCGTTCTTCGACCCCAGCATCGTGAAGGGCTACGAGCACAGCGACTTCACGCCGAACCTGCGCCGGCTCGCAGCGGGTGGCGAATCGGGCTCGCTGCACGTGCCCACCTACGGCGGCGGCACCATCCGCACCGAGTTCGAGATGCTGACCGGCTTGTCGCTGCGCTACTTCGGCGACATGCAGTTCCCGTATCTGCAGATGAACGGCAAGGTGGTGCCTGGCCTAGTGCGCAGCCTGCGTGCGCACGGCTATCGCACCATCGCCGTGCACGGCAACGACCCGGGCTTCTGGAACCGAAGCACGGCCTTCAAGGCGCTCGGCTTCGACAGCTTCGTGTCGCAGTCTTCGTTCCCAGCGAACGCGCCGATGGACGGCAAGTACATGGCCGACCGCGCGATGACCGACGAAATCATGAGCCAGCTGAAGGATGCCGGACCGCCGCAGTTCGTGTTCGCCATCAGCCTCGAAGCGCACGGGCCTTATGACGACAGTCCCGGCATCGACGAGGCTGCGCGCGACGCCATTCCGGTGCCGGCCGACGTGAGCGGCAAGGCCAAGCTGGAAGTGCAGAATTATCTCTATCACATGCAGCATGCCGACGCCGAACTGGGCCGGCTGGCGCAGTTGCTGGCGCAGCGCAGCCGGCCGACCCTGCTGCTGTTCTACGGCGATCACCTGCCGGCCCTGACCGACGCCTACCAGACCACCGGCTTCGTCAACGGACAGGACATGCTGAGCCAGGCCGGCACCTGGCTGCTGGTCGATCCGCGCAATCCGAGCCCGCCGGTGCGCAGCGACCTGGCGTCGTGGATGCTGCCCGGCCATCTGCTCGAGCGCGCCGGCATCCACGACGACGCCTATTTCGCCCTCACCCAGGTGCTGGCCTCGCAATTGGCCGCGCTCACCTACGCCCCTGGCGCGCCGCCGCTGCCCGAGGACGATGCCGAGAAGCAGACCGACCAGGCGATGGCCAGCGTCGCGATGCTGCGCATGAAGGGCAAACTCGACGCCATGCTGCCGAAGGCCGGCTTCGCCGCGTCGATGCCAGAGACCGCCGTCGCCGGTGGCAGCCAGCAGTCCGCCGCCAGCGCTGCACAGGGCGTCAACCAGTAATTCCATCCGCCGCCTCGCCGTGGCGCGCCCGAGGCCTTACCTTAGCGGCCTCGCGATCGCGCCCAAGGCCTCTACATGCCACCAGCAGGCTGGTTGAATCGGTGTGGCAGCGTGGCTGCCGTGGTGGCGATCGTATGCCTGGCCACGCCGGCCCTGCAGCCCTGGTCGCTGCCCTTTCCGTTCCAGACGCCACTGGTGGCTGTGCTGGCGCTGGGACTGCTGTGGCTGCAGCGCGGTCGCGCCTGCATGGAGGTTTTTCGACCGGCGCTTGCGCGGCCGCTGGTCACGCTGCTGATCGCCGATGCCCTGGCGTTGTTCGTGCTGGTGGTTCTTTCGCGCTGGCTGCTGCCTTTCCTGCTGCCAAGACTGTTGCCGCCCGGGCATGAACAGCCCGAAGTGGCGAGCTTCGCATCGGTCGGGCTGGGCATGCTGTTCCGCCTCATCGCCAGCGCCTGGCTGAGCGCGGCGATTGCCGAAGAGATCGTTTTCCGCTGGTTCCTGCTCGAACAAGGCGAGCGCCTGTTCGGCCGATCGGCCTGGGCGCGCGGCCTCTGCTGCGTGCTGGCCGCTGTCGCATTCGCCGGCGCACACAGCGCCCAGGGCGCGGCCGGCATGCTCAGCACCGGCCTGGTCGGACTCAGCTTCTGCGCGAGCTATTACCTGGGCGGCAAGAACCTTCCCGCACTGATGCTGGCCCACGGCTTTATCGACAGCTATGCGCTGATCGAACTGTACAAGCCCTAGAACCCAGCCACGGAGCCGGATCGAAAGCCGGCGCGCCTCGCGCGGCAGCTGGGCCTGGCTGGTCGCCCTTGCAGACCAAGTGCGGCGGCCGCCCAAAGAAAAGCCCCGCACGAGGCGGGGCTTTTCGATAACGCAACGGTGAAGCGGGGACTTAGAAGTCCATCCCGCCCATGCCGCCCATGCCGCCGCCGGGGGCGCCATGGTTGTGCTCTTCCTTCTTCGGCAGCTCGGCCACGATCGCCTCGGTGGTGATCGCCAGACCGGCGACCGACGCGGCGTGCTGCAGGGCCGAACGGGTCACCTTGGTCGGGTCCAGGATGCCCAGGGCCACCATGTCGCCGAACTCGCCGGTGGCGGCGTTGTAGCCGAAGTTGCCCTGGCCTTCCTTCACCTTGTTGAGGATCACGCTCGGCTCTTCGCCGGCGTTCGCCACGATGGCGCGCAGCGGCGCTTCCAGCGCGCGACGGGTGATGGCGATGCCCAGGTCCTGATCCTGGTTGTCGCCCTTCAGGCCTTCGACTGCCTTGAGCGAGCGGATCAGCGCGACGCCGCCGCCGGGGACCACGCCTTCTTCCACCGCAGCGCGAGTGGCATGCAGGGCGTCTTCGACGCGAGCCTTCTTTTCCTTCATCTCGACTTCGGTGGCGGCACCGACCTTGATGACGGCCACGCCGCCGGCCAGCTTGGCCACGCGCTCCTGCAGCTTCTCGCGATCGTAGTCGGAGGAGGTCTCCTCGATCTGCGCCTTGATCTGGCCGATGCGCGACTGGATGCGCTCGGCTTCGCCGGCGCCGTCGATGATGGTGGTGTTTTCCTTGGTGATCACCACGCGCTTGGCGCGGCCCAGATCCTGGATGGTGGCCTTCTCGAGCTGCAGGCCGACTTCCTCGGAGATCACCTGGCCGTTGGTCAGGATGGCGATGTCTTCCAGGATGGCCTTGCGGCGGTCACCGAAGCCCGGCGCCTTGACGGCGGCGACCTTGACGATGCCGCGGATGGTGTTGACCACCAGGGTGGCCAGCGCCTCGCCCTCGACTTCCTCGGCGACGATCAGCAGCGGCTTGCCGGCCTTGGCGACGGCCTCGAGCACCGGCAGCAGTTCGCGGACGTTGGACACCTTCTTGTCGTGGATCAGGATGAAGGGGTCGTCCAGCTCGACCTGCTGCGACTGCTGGTTGTTGATGAAGTACGGCGACAGATAGCCGCGGTCGAACTGCATGCCCTCGACCACGTCCAGCTCGTTCTCAAGACCCGAGCCTTCCTCGACGGTGATCACGCCTTCCTTGCCGACCTTCTTCATCGCGGTGGCGATGATGTCGCCGATGTTGGCGTCGGAGTTGGCCGAGATGGTGCCGACCTGGGCGATCGCCTTGTCGTCGGCGGTCGGCTTGGACAGGTTCTTCAGCTCGCCGACGGCCGCAATCACGGCCTTGTCGATGCCGCGCTTCAGGTCCATCGGGTTGATGCCGGCGGCCACGGCCTTCAGGCCTTCCTGGATGAACGCCTGCGCCAGCACGGTGGCGGTGGTGGTGCCGTCGCCGGCCACGTCGGAGGTCTTGGAAGCGGCTTCCTTGACGATCTGCGCGCCGATGTTCTCGTACTTGTCGGCCAGCTCGATCTCCTTCGCCACGGACACGCCGTCCTTGGTGATGGTCGGGGCGCCGAAGCTCTTCTCGAGCACCACGTTGCGGCCCTTCGGACCCAGGGTGACCTTGACCGCGTTGGCCAGGGTGTTCACGCCCTTGAGGATGCGCGAACGGGCGTCTTCGCCGAAGCGTACGTCTTTAGCTGCCATAAAATTTTTCCTTGAAAAATTTTGAATTAAAAAGGGGAAAGCGTTGCGAAAGGCTTGCCGCAGGGAGCCGCTAGCGACCGACGCGCGTTTCTCGCGATCAGGCCGAGCAGGCTTCGGCCGATCAGCCCTCGAGCACGGCCACGATGTCGTCTTCCTTCAGGAAGACCAGCTCTTCGCCGTCGATCTTGATTTCCTGGCCGGCATACTTGCCGAACAGCACCACGTCGCCGGCCTTCAGCGACATCGGGCGCACCTTGCCGTCGCTCAGGATCAGGCCGGTGCCGGCCGCGATCACCTTGCCGCGGGTCGGCTTCTCGGTGGCGCTGTCGGGGATGACGATGCCGCCGGCGGAGACGCGCTCCTCTTCCAGGCGCTTGACGATGACGCGATCGTGCAACGGACGCAGTGTGCTCATGGATCACTCCAGCTAACGATTGAGGTAGGACAAAGGCTTGACAGACCCGGGCCGGACATCTGCTAGCACTCGAAGGTAATGAGTGCCAATTTTAGCGACACAAGACCCCGTTGCAAGACGCCGGCCGGCGACTGAGAGAGCTAATAGGGTGAGCCGGAGGGGCTTTCAAGGGGCAGCCGTGAAATCGCCGGCCGGGAGCCACGGGCCGCGGGGGCCCTCGTCCGGGCCGGAATCGACCTGGCCAGGGCACGCCGTTGGCGAGGGTATGCTTGGCCGGAGCCACTCCCCGCATGACCCGCCAGGTCATGGATTCCCCTGGGCGAGCCTGGCATGAATACGACTCATGGGCCCGCAAAGGCGCGAAAGCTCGCGCCCGGCGCCTTGCTAAGCTGGGCCCTATGACCTCACCCGCAACGCCGCCGGACCCCGTCCTGCTCTGCTACTGCTGCTGCCCTGACGACGCGACGGCGCAAAGCATCGCCGAGGCCCTGGTCGACGAGCGGCTGGCGGCCTGCGTAAACCGGCTCTCGGGTATCCATTCGACCTATCGCTGGCAGGGCGCCGTGATCCGCGACGACGAAAGCCTGCTGCTGATCAAGACTACCGCCGCGCGCTTCGAAGCCTTGCGCACCCGCCTGCTGGCGCTGCACCCCTACGAGCTGCCGGAACTGGTCGCCGTGCCGGTAACGCATGGCCACGCTGCCTACCTGGACTGGGTCCGCGCCGGCGTCGATGCCTGAGCGGCCATGCCGGCCTGCTCGACTGACAAGCCGCTGCGTAGTTCTGACGACCAGGGAACCGTCATCGCCTGACGATTGCCAAAGACTGCTGACAGCTTCCGTCACTGCATCGACGTAAGTTGGCCCCATCGCCACGTGAATCCCTCGATGTGAAAAAATCCGACCTTGCCGCATTGCTGTTGCTGGGCGCCCTGTGGGGCGCGTCGTTCCTATTCATGCGCATGGGCGCGGACCAGTTCGGCAGCCTGGCCCTGGCCGGCATGCGCGCCATCGGCGCATCGATCTGTTCGATCCCCCTGCTGGCCTCGCGCCGTCGTCTGGCGGAGATGCGCGCGCACTGGCGGCCGATCGCCATCGTGGGCCTGGCCAATTCGGCCCTGCCCTTCGTGCTGTTCTCGTATGCCGCGCAGAGCCTGCCGGCCGGACTGTCGGCGATCTTCGACGCGATCGCCCCGTTGCTGGTGGCCGCGTCCGGCTGGCTGTGGCTGGGCGAGACGCTCGATGCGCCGCGGATCGGCGGCCTGCTGATCGGCCTGGCCGGCGTGACGTGGCTGATCGGCGGCACCGTCGGCTTCGGCCATGGCGGCGGATCGGCTCCCTGGGCCATGGCCGCCTGCGTCGGCGCCAATGTCTGCTATGCCTTCGGCGCCCATTACAGCCAGCGCCGTCTGCGCGGCGTCGCGCCGCTGAGCGTGGCCACCGGTAGCCAGATTGCCGCAGCCATCCTGCTGCTGCCGCTCACCGTCTGGCGCTGGCCGGCGCAGATGCCGACCGCCCAGGCCTGGTTCGCCATGCTGGGCCTGGCAGCGGCCTGCACCTCGCTGGCCTACGTGCTGTTCTACCGGCTGATGGTGCGCATCGGCTCGACGCGGGCCATGACCGTGCTGTACCTGATCCCGGTGTTCGGCGTGCTGTGGGGGCTGCTGTTCCTGCACGAAGCGGTCACCTGGACCATGGCCGGCGGCTGCGTGGTGATCCTGCTCGGCATCGCGCTCACCACCGGTCTGATCGGCTTCGGCTCGTCGGCCCAACTGGCGCGGGAAGACGTTGCAACGAAAGAGGTCTGAGACCGCACTCATCGGACAGGTTTCAGCTTGCGGCGGCAGCTGCGCCATAATCCCGCCTCGCCCATCCCCGGGCGCAGGTCTTTCACGCTGGAGCTGCCATGCGTTCGTTGTGTTCCGGCCGTCTGGCTGCCCGACTCGCCGCGCTGAGCGGCTTGCTGCTCGGCCTATGTCTGTGCGCCGCGGCCTTCGCACAGGACGCGGAAAGCCTGCTGCCGGTCACCGAGGCCTACAAGCTCAGCGTGGACGCCGCCACGCCCGGCGTGCTGAAACTGCACTGGACCATTGCGCCGGACTACTACCTCTACCGCGGCCGCATGAAGTTCAAGGCCGGCGACGGCGTGAACCTGGGCGAAGCGCAGCTGCCGGACGGCGCCAAGCATCACGACGAATACCTCGGCGACGTGGAGACCTATCACCACGCGGTCGATGCTGTGCTGCCGTACAGCGTGGCCGCCGGCACCGCTCGGCTGAAGCTGAGCGTGCAGTACCAAGGCTGCCACGAGACCGATCCGAAGATCTGCTATCCGCCGCATACCGAACAGCTCGACCTGGCGCTTCCGGCCATCGCCGCCGGAGCGGCGGCGGCACCCGTGGCGGCCGGCGATCCCTGGGGCAGCGCCCTGGGCGGGCACGGCACCGCGCCGCCGGCCGGTGTCGACGCCGCGCCGCTGCCTGCCGAGCAGGCCTTCCGCTTTGAGGCACTGGCGCAGGATCGCCATCGGCTGCTGCTGCGCTGGACCATGCCGCCGGGCTATTACCTGTACCGCGATCAGACCACGCTCAAGCTCAAGGACGCCGACGGCCTCGAGCTGCAGCCGGCCTGGCCGCCAGGCACGTCGCACCGCGACGCGCACTACGGCGATGTCACCGTGTATTTCAACCAGGTCGAGCTGCCGGTGGCGATCGCCGGCAAGACCGACGGCCTGCGCCAGCTGAGCCTGCAAGCGGTGTTCCAGGGTTGCCAGGACGGTGGCCTGTGCTATCCGCCGATGACCCGCGAGCTTACGGTCGACCTTGCCGATGCGCCGGCGGGCAATGCCGCGACGCCGGTTGCGACGGCGCCGACTACGGCCGCCGCCGCGGCTCCCGTCGCCACGCCGCTGCAATTGAATCTCGGCCTGTTGCTGGCCGCCCTGCTCGGCGGCGTGCTGCTGAACCTGATGCCCTGCGTGCTGCCGATCCTTTCACTGAAGGTGATCGGCGTGCTGGAGAACGCCGGCGAACGCCGTGCGCTGCGCAAGCATGCGGTGTTCTACACCGCCGGCGTGCTGCTCAGCTTCGCGGCCATCGCCGTGGTGGCGCATGCATTGGGTAAAGGGCTCGGCGCACAGCTGCAGCATCCGCTCGCGGTGGCCGTGCTGGCCTGCGTGATGCTGGCCGTGGGCCTGTGGCTGTCCGGCGTGGTGGCGTTCGGCGCCTCGCTCGGCAATCTCGGCCACTCGCTGGCGGCCCGCGGCGGCGCCAGCGGCGATTTCTTCACCGGCGTGCTGGCCGTAGTGGTCGCCGCGCCCTGCACCGGTCCCTTCATGGGACCCCCGGTGGCCTTCGCGCTGGGCGCACCGCTGGCGCAGGGCTTGCCGATCTTCATGGCGCTGGGCCTGGGCCTGGCCCTGCCGGTTCTGCTGATCGCGGCCGTTCCCGCTTTGGCGCAGCGACTGCCGCGCCCCGGCGCCTGGATGGAAACGCTGAAGCAGTTCCTGGCCTTTCCGATGTATCTGAGCGCGGTCTGGCTGGTGTGGGTGCTGGCCAACCAGCGCGGCGCCGACGCTGTGGGCCTGGTCCTGGTGGCGATGGTCCTGCTGGCCATGCTGTTGTGGTGGTTAGGTCGCCAGCGCACGCACGGCCCGCTCGGTCGGGCGCTGCAGGTGCTGCTGCTGCTCGCGGCGCTGGTGCCGTTGCGCCTGCTGGCCCAGCTGCCGCCGCTGACGTCGTCCGTGGCAGACGACTCGAGCAAGAACACCGTGCCCTACAGCGCCGATCGACTGGCCGCACTGCGTGCCGCCGACACGCCGGTGTTGATCGACATGACCGCCGACTGGTGCATCACCTGCAAGGCGAACGAACATGCCGTGCTCGACACGGACGACTTCCACGCCTTGCTCAAGCGCACCGGCACGATCTACATGAAGGGCGACTGGACCAACGAGGATCCGGCGATCAGCGCCTTCCTGCAGCAATACCACATGCCCGGCGTGCCCCTGTACGTCGTGTTCCCGAAGCACGGCGGGCCCGGCCGGCAACTGCCCAGCGTGCTGACCCCGTCGCTGGTCGAGCGCACGCTGACGGAAGCCGCGCAGTGAGGCTGAGCCGTAGCAACCAGTGGATTCTCGGCCTGGCCCTGCTGGCGGCGGCGCTGGGCGGCTACGTGCAATACCGCAGCCAGGCAACCCCACGGGCGAGCATCACCCTGCCCGGCCAGTCGGCGCCGGACCTGACCTTCCAGGATCTCGATGGCCACTCCCATCGGCTGGCCGACTACCGCGGCCGCCCCGTGCTGCTGAATTTCTGGGCCAGCTGGTGCGCCCCCTGCCTGCAGGAGATGCCGGCGCTGAGCGAGGCCCAGGCGAAATCCGGCGGGCACGGAGCGGTCGTGCTCGGCATCGCCATGGACGATCCGTCCCGAGTCCGCCATTTCCTGGCCGAGCACCCGGTGAGTTACCCCGTGCTGCTCGGCCGCCTCGAGGCGCCGAGCACCTCGCTGCAGCTGGGCGACGCCGACGGCGTGCTGCCTTACAGCGTGCTGTTGGATGCGGACGGGCATATGCTGAAAGCGCACGTCGGTGCGCTGGACCCTGCACAACTCGACAGCTGGCTGCCTGCATCCCGCTGAGCGCGCCACGCCGGCGCAGGCGGGGCGACAGGCATCGATGCGACCTGCCGTACGTCATCGGGGAATGCCATGAACCAACGCGGGCCACTCATCGTGCTTGCCGTCGCCGCGCTCGGCCTCGGGCTGCTGTGGCATCACCGCGCGGCCGGCACCATGCGTCCCGACCTCTATCTGCACGATCTCGACGGCAATTCGCACCGCCTGAGCGAATTCGACGGCAAGCTGGTGCTGGTGAATTTCTGGGCGCCCTGGTGCCCGGTCTGTCGCGACGACATGCCCGTACTCGACAAAGTACGCGATCATTTCGCCGACCAGGGATTCGAAGTGGTGGGCATCGGCATCGACGATCCGGAGCTGATCAGGAAATACGCCGCCGATCACCCGGTGCACTACCCCCTGATGCTCAATGACGGGCCTCCCAGCCATCCCGAGCGGACTTACGGCAACCCCAGAGGCGTGCTTCCCTACAGCGTACTGATCGGTCGCAACGGCAAAATCCTCGCCGTCTATGCCGGCGGATACAACGAAGCCGGGTGGAATGACTGGCTCGCGCCCTATCTGTAGCCCAGCCGGCCACGCGCTGCGCCACGACAAGACTGCGCATACGTAGCCGCATGTTCAATATCAGGCTTCTCCGCCAAACATCGCCGATCTGCAGCGAACTGGACAAGCAGAGTCCGCGAGGGCACACTGCAGCCGGTTCCGGATGCCCCGGACGCAAGTCGGGTGGTTTTCGTGGCGAAGATCCTGGTCCTGCACGGCCCCAACCTCAACCTGCTGGGCAAGCGCGAGCCGGAAATCTATGGCCGCGAGACGCTGGCCGATATCGAGCGGCAACTGCATGAGCGCGCCGCGGCCGCCGGGCATGCGCTGGAAAGCCTGCAGTCCAACGCCGAGCATGTGCTGATCGAGCGCATCCACCAGGCCCGTGACGACGGCACCGCCCTGATCTTGTTCAATCCAGGCGCCTTCACGCATACCAGCATCGCTTTACGCGACGCCCTGGCGGCGGTGGCGATCCCGTTCATTGAGGTCCACCTGTCCAACGTGCACGCCCGCGAGCCGTTCCGCCGCCACTCCTATTTGTCCGATCTCGCCCTGGGCGTGATCTGCGGCTTCGGCGGACTCAGCTACCAGCTGGCGCTGGAGGCGGCGCTGCAGCGCCTGCAGAACCAACACGGCGCCTAGGCCGCCGCACCGGCCTACGCCCATCCCCATTCCCAGCCACCCGAGAGTGGCATGACCGACAAAGGCTGATCCCATGGATTTGCGAAAAATCAAGAAACTGATCGACCTGCTCGAGGAATCCAATCTCGCCGAGCTGGAAATCAAGGAAGGCGAAGAGGTCGTGCGCCTGTCGCGCGTGCCCAAGAACGGCATGCCGAGCATCGCCGCGCCGGTGACCGTGGCGACCAGCGCGCCGGTCGCACCGGCGGCGCCCGCCGCCCCCGTCGCCGCGCCCGCCCCTGCGGCAGCCGAGCCCGCGCTGCCGGCCGGCCATGTGGTGAAAGCCCCGATGGTCGGCACCTTCTATGCCTCCGCCACGCCGGGCGCGGCGGCCTTCGTCAAGGTTGGTCAGCAGGTCAAGGCCGGCGAGACGCTGGGCATCATCGAGGCGATGAAGATGTTCAACCAGATCGAGGCCGAGGTGGCCGGCACCGTGCAGGCCATCCTGATCGAGAACGGCCAGCCGGTGGAATTCGACGAACCCATGTTCGTGATCGCCTGACCATGCCCAAACTCGAAAAAGTCGTCATCGCCAATCGCGGCGAAATCGCCCTGCGCGTGTTGCGCGCCTGCCACAGTCTGGGCATCAAGACCGTGGCGGTGCACTCCACCGTGGACCGCAACCTCAAGCATGTCGGCCTCGCCGACGAATCGGTGTGCATCGGGCCCGGCCCCTCCGCCGACAGCTACCTCAACATCCCGCGCATCATCGCCGCGGCGGAAATCACCGACGCCCAGGCAATCCATCCGGGCTACGGCTTCCTGTCCGAGCGCGCCGACTTCGCCGAGCAGGTGGAGCAGTCCGGCTTCATCTTCATCGGGCCCACCGCCGACGTGATCCGCCTGATGGGCGACAAGGTCGAGGCGATCCGCGCGATGAAGGCCGCCGGCGTGCCCTGCGTGCCGGGCTCCGGCGGCCCGCTCGGCGACGACGTCGAGGAGAACATGCGGATCGCGCGCGAGATCGGCTACCCGGTAATCATCAAGGCTGCCGGCGGCGGCGGCGGTCGCGGCATGCGCGTGGTGCGCACCGAGGCGCACCTGGGCAATGCGGTCACCATGACCAAGGCCGAGGCCAAGGCCGCGTTCGGCAACGAACAGGTCTACATGGAGAAGTTCCTGGAGAATCCGCGTCACGTGGAAATCCAGGTGCTGGCCGACGGCCAGGGCCACGCCATCCACCTGGGCGAACGCGACTGCTCGATGCAGCGCCGCCACCAGAAGGTGGTGGAAGAAGCGCCCGCGCCGGGCATCACGCCCGAGCTGCGCGCGCAGATCGGCAAGGTCTGCGTGGATGCCTGCCTGCGCATCGGCTACCGCGGCGCCGGCACCTTCGAGTTCCTGTTCGAGGATGGCCGCTTCTACTTCATCGAGATGAACACGCGCATCCAGGTCGAGCATCCGGTGACCGAACTGATCACCGGCGTGGATCTGGTGCGCGAGCAGTTGCTGATCGCCGCCGGCGAGAAGCTCTCGATCCGGCAGGAAGACATCAAGATCCAGGGCCATGCGATCGAATGCCGCATCAACGCCGAGGACCCCGACACCTTCCTGCCTTCGCCGGGCACGGTGAAGCGCTTCGAAGCGCCGGGCGGCCCTGGCGTGCGGGTGGATACCCACCTCTATGACGGCTACCGCATCCCGCCCAACTACGATTCGATGATCGGCAAGCTGATCGTGCACGGGCCCGATCGCGATACCGCGATCGCGCGCATGCGCATGGCACTCACCGAGACGGTGATCGAAGGCGTGAAGTGCAATATTCCGCTGCAGCAGCGCATCATGGCTGACGGCGGCTTCCAGCACGGCGGCCAGAACATCCACTATCTCGAAAAGCGCATCGCCGATCAGAAGGAACATCCGGGCAACGGTCACGGCTGACCCGCCCGGCAGGCGCGGCGTAACATCGTTGGCAGTGGAGCGGCGCACGACCGACGCTCCACTGTCCGGCCGCACGATGAAGCCGGAGGATGCCTGGCTCGCCATGCGGCACAAGGATCGACATGCCGTCGGAAAAGATCGTCGCTTTTTGCAGAAGCAAGGGATGGTGGCACGATGATCCCGCGCCCGGATATCGCGATGCCTTGCTGGCCCTGGGCATCGAGCCTCGCTCCGATTTCGGGCAGTTCTACCTGCATGCCGAGGACGGGCCCACGTTCTACGCAAGAGGCCGCGAGCTCTATCAGATCTGCTGGTTCTTCCTGCATGCCGGCTATGCCGCGAACATGGAAAGAATGCGTGCAGCGCTGCGCATGGCCGAAACCTACCTGCCGCTTGACGGCTTCGAAGGGGAATCCGGATTCTTCTACGACAAGGTAAACGGATCGGTGCTGGCGCTGGGACTCGGCGATGACCTGAGAAATTTCCACGCCGGCAAGGCGACGCCGCGATGGGCCGACTTCAACGCGTTTATCGAATGGTTCTTCGAGCTGGAGGCTTGAAGCAAAGGCAGCCAGCCAGGCCACCGGAAACGTGCCCAGCCATCCCGGCATCAACACCACAGCCCTCGACGCTGACCGCGCCACCGCAGGGCTTCCGCTAGACTAGTTCGACCAAAACCTTCCCCAAGGTCGCACCGACATGGCCATCGATCGCATGGACTGGCACTACGGCGGAAACTTTCCTGCCGACCTGCCCAACGCATGCGGCGGCACGCATATCGGCATGTTCCTCGCCTGGATCATCCTGCACGACCTGATCGGAGCGGATCACCGCGACGACAGCGTGGCCGAGCTCGAGGCAGTGCGTGCGCGACGCATGAGCGGACGCGACTTCCTGGTCGGCCAATGCGACGAAAAATTCTGGGCCGCTGATCTCAACGAAGAAGGCCAGGCCTTCACCGCCAGCTATTACAGCGGAGAGCACGCCAAGACCTACGGATCCTACCTGGAGGATTACGAAAAAATCCTCACCGCCAACCTGCCTTCCACTTATCACGTGCAGGACATCTGGGAAAACTACGACCGTCTGGCTCCGGCGATCGACCAGGCCTACGGGCGCTGGAAATCCAAGCATCCATAGATCGCCCGATGCACGCCACGCGCCGGACATGCGCACATGCCGCGCGCCCCATGAAACTTCTTCTACCTGCTTACTTCGACTCCCATGCCCTGGCTTGAACTCACTCTCACCGTCCGCGCCGAACAGCAGCCACGCGCGGAGGAAGCGCTGGACGATCTCGGCGCGCTGTCGATCACGCTGCAGGACGCCGATGCGGAAACGCCCGACGAGCAGGCGATCTTCGAGCCCGGCGTCGGCGAGCTGCCGCTGTGGCCCACGATCACCCTCAATGCCTTGTTCGATGCCGACAGCGACCGCCGCGGCCTGGCCGCCGCGCTCGGCGAACTGCTGCCCTGGCTGGAACCCGAGCAGGTGCGCTTCCGCGATGTGGCGGACGAAGACTGGGAACGCGCCTGGATGGACCAGTTCAAGCCGATGCCGTTCGGCCGCCGCCTGTGGATCTATCCCTGGAACATCGAACCGCCCGCCGGCGATGACAACGTGGTGGTGCGGCTCGATCCCGGCCTCGCCTTCGGCAGCGGCACCCATCCGACCACCGCGCTCTGCCTGGAGTGGCTCGACGGCCTCGACCTGACCGGCAAGACCGTCGTCGACTACGGCTGCGGCTCCGGCATCCTGGCCATCGCAGCGCTCAAGCTCGGCGCCGCGCATGCCAACGGCATCGACAACGATCCGCAGGCGCTGCTGGCTTCCGCCGACAATGCCGAACGCAACGGCGTGGCCGAACGGCTGGCGCTGTTCCTGCCCGAGGATTTCCACACCGCAACGTCCAAGCTTGCATCCGAGGCAGCGGCAACCAGCAATCCTGCGTCTGCTTCGGCCGCTCCGGCTCATCATGCGCCCGCAGCCGACGTCTTTGTGGCGAATATTCTGGCCGGGCCGCTCGGTGAACTGGCGCCTGCCTTCGCCGACTACACCCGGCCTGGCGCGCCGTTCGCCATCTCCGGCATCCTGCAGGGGCAGCAGGACGAGCTATTGCAGCGCTACGCGGAATGGTTCGACGAGCTGCGCGCCGACGTGCGCGAAGACTGGGTGCGCATCAGCGGCCGCCGCCGCGGCTGACGTGGCCGCTCTCGGCGTGTGCGGCGCGCCGCATTCGCGCGGGCACGAATAGACGACGGGCAGACGATGGGCCGACGGCCTGCTAGGCTCGCTCTGCAGCAGCTGCCGGCCCATCGAAACAAATCATGTACACCCAGTGCCCCGACTGCCTGACCGTATTCTCGCTGGACGCGCAAATGCTGGCGCTTGCTCGCGGCCAGGTCGTGTGCGGGCACTGCCAGGCGCACTTCGACGCCCTGGCCAGCCTCAACAGCCAATTGCCGCCGGAGCCGTTCCAGCAGCTGCCGACGCCGCGCACGGGGCAGGCGCCGGTGATCGAGCTGGCGGTCTATCGCCCGCGCCCGGAGCAACCCGTTGCCGCCGCGCATGGCCCGACCTCGGAAGATTTCTCCCAACTGAAGTTCACTCCGCAGTTCGCCCGCGCACAGCCGCCACGCGAACGGCGCTGGCCCTGGGTGACCATGATCCTGGTCTTGCTGCTGTTGCTCGGCGTGCAGTTGGCCTGGGCCGACCGCGACGCCTTGATCGCCGACCCCACCACCGGCGGCTGGCTGCGCAGCGCCTGTGCCACCTTGAATTGCCAGCTGCCGCTGGTGCGCGACGTGCGCCAGCTGCGCCTGCTGGCACGCGACGTGCAGGCGCATCCCAGCGTCAACGGGGCCTTGCTGATCGGCGCCACCATGCGTAACGACGCCGCGTTCGATCAACCCTATCCGGTAGTGGTGATCACCCTCTCAGACGTCAACGGCAAGCGCATCGCCATGCGACGGCTGTCACCCGCCGAATATCTCGGTGACACCGCCCAGCTGCGCCGGGGCCTGCCCGCCGGAGCCAGCACCGCACTGCTGCTGGAAGTGAAGGATCCCGGGCAGCAGGCGGTCGCGTTCGACTTCGGCTTCGAGTAGCGTGCAGGTGCGGCATCTCATGTCGAGCGGATACGCTGCAGCTGCGCGGCGTGCGGGCGATTAGGAACAATCCGAGACGGCAGCCTCTTAATTTTGCGCGCATGGGGGGGTACACTCGTTCCCCCCGCGTGATCGCCACACCCTTAATCGGGTGTTCCGGCGCCACGCGGCATCCACCTGATAATCAGTCGCAGCGGCCGATGCAGCCGCCGCAAGTACGAGGGAAATGCGCGTGAACGCCGTGAGATTGCCTGCCGACGAGGCCATTCGAGAGACCTCGTCGCAGAGCGCACTGAGTGAATGTGTCAGCCGCACGGTGCGCCGCTATCTCGCCGATATCGGTGATACTGCCTGCGACGAAGGCCTGCACGCGCTGGTCATCCGCGAAGTCGAAGGGCCGCTGCTGCGCGAAGTGCTGGCCTTCCACGACGGCAACCAGAGTCGGGCCGCGAGCGTGCTGGGCATCAATCGCGCCACCTTGCGCAAGAAGCTGACCCAGCACGGCCTGCTGTGATTCGCAAGCTCTAAGGACTGGTTCGCGCTGATTCGCGCCGCCGCCTTGCAGCCAGTCACCACGCAGCGATGCACGCGGATGGACGGCCAAACGCCGTCGTCGCGCGGCCGTGCCCGGCGGGCTCGGCTATAATGCCGGGCTTTGCCGTCCTGGAATCGCCATGTCCGCCCCCGCTGTCGTCCCCATCCGCCGTGCGCTGCTCAGCGTTTCGGACAAGACCGGCCTGATCGAACTGGGGCAACGATTGGCCCGCGCCGGCGTCGAGCTGCTTTCCACCGGCGGCAGCGCGAAGGCGCTGCGCGAGGCCGGCGTCGCGGTGCGCGACGTCAGCGAGCTCACCGGCTTTCCCGAGATCATGGACGGCCGCGTGAAAACCCTGCATCCGAAGGTGCACGGCGGCCTGCTTGGCCGGCGCGGCGTCGACGATGCGGTGATGGGCGAGCTGGGCATCGCGCCGATCGACCTGCTGGTGCTGAACCTGTATCCGTTCGAGGCCACCGTGGCCAAGCCGAGCTGCACGCTGGACGAGGCCATCGAGAACATCGACATCGGCGGCCCGGCCATGCTGCGCTCGGCCGCGAAGAACTGGAACGACGTCGGCGTGCTCACCTCGCCCGCGCAGTACGAAGACGCCATCGCCGAAATCGAGCAGCACGGCGGCCTCTCGCGAAGCTCCCGCTTCAAGCTGGCGGTGGCCGCGTTCAACAGCGTCGCCAGCTACGACGGCGCGATCAGCGATTATCTGTCCGGCCTCGAGCTCAACCAGACGCAGGACGCCATCGCCGGCCACCAGGCCTTCCCCGGCCAGATCAACGGCCGCTTCGTCAAGCTGATGGACCTGCGCTACGGCGAGAACCCGCACCAGCAGGCGGCGTTCTACCGCGACCTGTATCCGCAGCCGGGCACCCTGGCCACCTTCCGCCAGCTGCAGGGCAAGGAGCTGTCGTACAACAACATCGCCGACGCCGACGCCGCCTGGGAATGCGTGCGCAGCTTCGTCAAGCCGGCCTGCGTGATCGTGAAGCACGCCAATCCCTGCGGCGTGGCGGTGAGCCTGGAAGGCATCGGTCGTGCCTACGACCTGGCCTACCAGACCGACCCGACCTCGGCCTTCGGCGGCATCATCGCCTTCAACCGCGAGGTCGACGGCATCACGGCGCGCGCCATCGTCGAGCGCCAGTTCGTCGAGGTGGTGCTGGCACCCGGCTACGCCGACGACGCGCTGAAGGCCTTCGCCAAGAAAGGCAATGTGCGCGTGCTGGAGATTCCGCTGCCGGCCGACGGCGCACTGGCCGCGGCGCATCCCGGCAACGACAGCAAGCGCGTCGGTTCCGGCCTGCTGGTGCAGAGCGCCGACCGCGGCATGGTGGGCGCGGCCGAGCTGAAGATCGTCACCCGCCGCGCGCCCAGCGAGGCCGAGATCGACGACCTGATCTTCGCCTGGAAGGTGGCCAAGTACGTCAAGAGCAATGCCATCGTGTATGCCCGCGGCCGCCAGACCATCGGCATCGGCGCCGGCCAGATGAGCCGCGTGTACAGCGCCAGGATCGCCGGCATCAAGGCTGCCGACGAGAAGCTGGAAGTGCCCGGCTCGGTGATGGCGTCCGACGCCTTCTTCCCGTTCCGCGACGGCATCGATGCCGCTGCCGCCGCCGGCATCAGCGCGGTGATCCAGCCCGGCGGCTCGATGCGCGACGCCGAAGTGATCGCCGCCGCCGACGAACACGGCATGGCGATGGTGTTCACCGGCATGCGGCATTTCCGCCACTGACCGCGGCGATGCCGCGCGTCGAGGGCGCACGGCGGGCCAAGATATGGCAAAAAGCGGTCTCCTCCGCTTTCGGCGCGGCCTGACGCTGCCCGGCGCGCGCCAGCGACGTTAAACTTGCCGCGGCATCACGGGGACTGCAACGATCGACTCGATCACGGCATTGCACAGGCGACTTCTCATGGAACGGAATCCAGACCACGCCCTGGCACCGCGGCGCACACGCGCCGCGCGGCACGGCTGCGCCCTGTCCAGGCATCGGCAGGCGGGCTGAACCGGCATGCTCTTCCCCACTGTCGAATACGCGCTGTTCTTTCTGCTCACCCTCGCGGTGTCCTGGCTGCTGGCGTCGCGGCTGGCCTGGCATAAAGGCTTTCTGCTGCTGGCCAGCTACGTGTTCTACGGCTGCTGGAACTGGGCCTATGTGCCCTTGCTGTTCGGCGTCTCGCTGTTCGCCGGCCTGCTGGCGCAGCGCATCCAGCGCAGCCAGCAGCCGCGCGCGCGCAAGGCCTGGCTGGTGCTTGGCGTGGTCGGCTGCCTTGCCACCCTGGTCTACTACAAGTACACCGGCTTCGTGCTGCAGAACCTGCTTGAGGTATGGAGCCGCTTCGGACGGCCGCCGACGCTGCAGCTGGAGAATCCGCTGCTGCCGCTGGGCATCTCGTTCTTCGTGTTCCACGCCATCTCGCTGCTGGGCGATGTCTACCGCGAGAAGCTGAAGCTGCCGGTGCGGATTCCCGACGCGCTGCTCTACGTGGCGTTCTTTCCGCAGTTGATCGCCGGGCCAATCCTGCGCGCCTCCGACTTCATGCCGCAGTTGGCCGCCCGACGCGACCCGCAGACCATCCTGGTCAATCGCGGCCTGATCCTGATCGTGGTCGGCCTGGTCAAGAAGGTGCTGATCTCCAATCAGCTGGCGGTGGCCCTGGTCGACCCCGCCTTCGCCGCGCCGCAGGCGGTCGCCGGACCGGACATGCTGCTCGCGGTGTACGGCTACGCGGTGCAGATCTACTGCGATTTCTCCGGCTATACCGACATCGCGATCGGTTGCGCGCTGCTGCTCGGCTACCGCTTCCCCGACAACTTCGACCGCCCGTACACCGCCACCGACCCGCAGGACTTCTGGCGGCGCTGGCACATCTCGCTGTCCAGCTGGCTGCGCGATTATCTGTACATCCCGCTCGGCGGCTCGCGCGGCGGCCGCTGGTTCACTGCGCGCAACCTGATGATCACCATGCTGCTCGGCGGCCTCTGGCATGGTGCCTCGTGGACCTTCGTGATCTGGGGCGGCCTGCACGGCCTGTACCTGATCGGGCATCGAGTGTGGGCTGCACTGCCTGGGCTGGATCGGCTGCGCGGCTCCACGGCCTGGCGCTGGATCGCCCGCTTGCTGATGTTCCATGCCGTGTGCGCGGCCTGGATCTTCTTCCGCGCGCCCTCGCTGCAGTTGGCGCTGGATGTGTTCGGGCGTTTCGCCGTAGCCGGCCCGCTGACCGTGGCCAGCGGCGGCGTGGTGGCGCTGCTGCTGTTCGGGCTGGCCAGCCAGTACGCGCCGACGCGCTGGAACCTGGCGCTGGAAAACGAGCTTTCGCGCTGGGCCGCACCGGTGCGCGGCGCGGCGTTGGCCTGCGCGGTGTTCGCGATCGAGGTGCTCGGTCCCAGCGGCATCGCGCCCTTCATCTATTTCCAGTTCTGAGCCATGGCCGAGCACGCGCAGCCCCGCCCCGACAACACGCGCAGCCTGGCCTGGCTGATGCTCGCCTTCGTGCTTGGCAGCGTGTTGCTCGAAGCCGATGGCCTGGTCACCTGGGCCGAGCGGCTGGAAGTCGGCCCGCTGCGCAGCTATGCGCTGCCGGCGGTGACGGCCCTGCAGCACGGCGTGCGTCCGCTGGGCATTCCGCAGCTGCGCGGCACGGCGCTGGCGGCGCTGCACCGGCTGCAGCAGGACGAGGCGCCGCAGGAGCTGGTCATCGTCAAGCACGATCCGGCGCCGGTGCCGCAGTGCCCAGGCAACGCCGCGTCGCCTGCCACGGTTGCCGCCGCGCCGGCCACTGCGGCCACCGCACCGAACCAGGCCGCGGCCCGGCCGCCCTCGCCGTCGCCCGCAGCAACCACGCCGAAGCTGCCGCCGCCGGTGGTTCCCGGCATCGATGCCGGCACGCTGGACGCGATCGCCTTGCCGAAGGCCACGCCCCTGCCCGCGCTGCCGCCCTTGCCGAGCGACCGGCCACGCAACGTGGTCCTGGTCGGCGACTCGATGATGGCGGTAGGCCTCAGCAGCACCCTGCTGCGCAGCATGGCGGGGCACGCCAACCTGCATCCGGTGCGCGCCTTCCGCTCCGGCACCGGGCTGAGCCGGCCGGACGTGTTCGACTGGATGAGCGAATACCCGACGATGCTAGGCCAGCAGCATCCCGACGTGATCATCGTGGCGATCGGCGCCAACGACGGCCAGGGCTTCGTCGAGGACGGCAAGACGCTCAGCTTCGGCAGCGACGCCTGGATCCATGCCTACGAAACGCGGCTGACCGAGTTTCTCGACATGCTCACCAGCGACGGCACGCCGGTGCTGTGGCTCGGCTTGCCGCCGATGCGGCTGGCCAAGTACAACCAGCACATGATGACGATCAACCGCATCGCCTATCGCGTGGTCAGCCAGCACCCGCACGCGAGCTGGTGGAGCACGGTGCCGTATATCGCCGATGCCGCCGGCCAGTATCGCGAGTTCGCACAAAGCGCCAGCGGCAACGTGGTGCGCATCCGCGCCGACGACGGCATCCACCTCTCCGACGACGGCGCCGCGCTGTTCACGCCGACCCTGCTGGCCTGGCTGGAAAAATCGCCGCCGGTGCCGGCCGCGACTCCGGCTGTGGTCCCGGCAGCGACTCCAGTGGCAACTCCCGCCTCGGCCCCTGTTCACACGCCGACCGCCACACCCACGCCCGCGCCCGTCGCTGCTCCGACCGTGGCGGCGCCGCTGGCCGCGCCGGTGCCGAGTGCGCCTGCGGTGACCAGCACGCCCCCTCTGAGTTCGTCATGATCCAGCGCTCTTCCCGCCTTCGCCCGCAGGCCGGCATCCTGGCCGGCCTGCTGACCGTGCTCGCACTTGTCGCGCCAGCCAGCGCACAAGTCTCCCCCGCGCTGGAAGCACGCTTCGGGCCGCAGGCCTTGGAGCATCGCCATACCCATGCCGCGGTGGACGTGATGACGCTCGGCGAGGGCATGCGGCGCGTCTACGTATTCATGCCGGCGCTGCCGGCGCTGCACGGCAAGGTGCCGGTGGTGTTTCTGCATCACGGCTGGCAGGGCATGGATCCGCTCAATTTCGGCGCGCTGATCGATCACCTCGCGCGCAGCGGCCAGGTGGTGATCTATCCGGTCTACCAGGAATCGGCACAGACCTCGCCGCAGCTGGTCACCGCGGCTGCCGCCGAAGCCGACCACCGCGCGCTAGACGCCCTGGCCGAACGCTTCAATCTCAGCCCCGATCCGAAGCGGGTGCTCTACTACGGCTATTCGATGGGCGCGGCGATCTCGCTGAACCTGGCGCTGGACCCGCGTCGCTATCACCTGCCGAAGCCGCGCGCGCTGGTGCTGGTGGCACCCGGCGACGCTTATCACGTGGCGCACGGCGCCGACGGACGCAGCATCATCGGGCCGGTGGAGAAGCTGCCGGCCGATCTGCCGGTGGCGATCCTGGCCGGCTCGGCCGACACCTCGATCGGCTTGCCGACTGCCCGCCTGCTGGGCGCACGCCTGTGCCACATCCGCCCGGATCGGCGCGTGCTGATGATCCTGTCCAGCGACGAGCACGACGGCAAGAAGGTGCACGCAGGACATGGCTCGCCGGGCGCGCCCGACAGCCGCTACGACTTCGCCCTGGAGCGCCGCGACATTCCCACGCAGATTCCGGGACGCGACGGCTTCGAGCCCTCGGCGTCGCTGAACCAGCTGGACTTCTACGGCTACTGGAAAGTGGTCGACGCGATGGTCGACGGCCTCGCCAGCGGCAAGCTGCCGGACGTGGTGTTCGGCCACGGCACGCCTGCGCAGCTCTACTTGGGCGGCTGGCCGGACGGCAGCGCCTATCCGCCGATCCGGCTGGAGCATCCCTGCCGCTGAGCCGGCACACTCGGCTAGCGGGTCGGTCCCATTCCGGCTTCCGAGGCAAGCGCCGCCATCGACGATACCGAGGCGACCGTCACTCGCTTGCCTTGGCGGCTTTACCCAATGAAGCCGCGCCCGGCTTCGTCATCGCGCGCCTGGCATAGCGCCGCGCCAGCACCGCACAGGTCATCAGCTGGATCTGGTGGAACAGCATGATCGGCAGCACGATCAGGCCCAATGGATGGCCGGCAAACAGCACCTTGGCCATCGGCACGCCGCTGGCCAGGCTCTTCTTGGAGCCGCAGAACACGATGGTGATCTCGTCTTCCTTGTCGAAGCCCAACGCACGCGAGCCATAGGTCGTGGCGAGCAGACCCAGCGCCAGCAGCACGGCATTCACCACGAACAGGCCCAGCAGCACCGGCAGCGGCGTCTGCTTCCACAGCCCTTCCAGCACAGCGGCGCTGAAGGCGCTGTAGACCACCAGCAGGATCGAGCCCTGATCGACCACGCCGAGCAACGGCCGATGCCGTTGCACCCAGTCGCCGATCCAGCGCTGCGCCACCTGGCCGGCCACAAACGGCACCAGCAGCTGCAGCACGATGCCGCCCACCGCGTCCCAGGACATGCCGCCGCGGCCGTGCGCCTCCAGCAACAGGCCGACCAGCAAGGGCGTCACGAAGATGCCGAGCAGGCTGGACGCCGAAGCCGCACAAACCGCCGCCGACACATTGCCGCGGGCCATCGAGGTGAAGGCGATCGAGGACTGCACGGTCGACGGCAAGGTGCACAGGAACAGCACGCCGAGATACAGATCCGGCGTCACCAGCGGCGACAGCACCGGCTTCAGCAGAAAGCCCAGCAAGGGAAACAGCAGGAAAGTGCTGGCCAACACGGTCAGATGCAGGCGCCAGTTGGTGAGGCCGGCCAGCACTGCCTGCCGCGACAGCTTGGCGCCGTGCAGGAAGAACAGCAGGGCGATCGCCGCGTCGGTGAGCACGCCGAACACCTGCGCGACCGCGCCGCGGCAAGGCAGCAGGCTGGCCAGCAGTACGGTGCCCAGCAGGGCGCAGGTGAAACGATCGGGCAGCAGGCGACGGAGCATGGCGGCATGTCTGGATCGGGGGACCGCTACATTGCAGCGCCTGCGTATTGATAAATCAAATCGTTTTATCTTATCTACTGATACGATATATGCATGAATGTCAGCCTGCGTCAGCTGCGCGCCTTCCTGGCCGTCGCCAAGCACCAGCACTTTCGCCGTGCCGCCGAAAGCCTGCACCTGACCCAGCCGGCGGTGAGCCGACACGTCGCCGAGCTGGAAGCCGAGCTCGAGGTAAAGCTGTTCGACCGCAACACCCGCGAGGTATTGCCCACCGAAGCCGGACGCTATCTGCAAGGTGCGATCGAACGTCTGCTGGAGGAGCTAGAAGGCGTGCTGTCGCACGTCCACTCCGAAAGCGAACGCCGACGCGGCAAGGTGCGCGTCGCCGCCGTGCCCACGCTGTCGGCCAGCCTGATGCCGGCCTGCATCGCCGAATGCGCGCGTCTCTATCCGCAGCTGCACGTCCAACTGCATGACCAGGTACAGACGCGCGTGCTGGAGAGCATCCGCGGCGGCGAAGTGGATTTCGGCCTGGCCATCGCGCCGGTGAGCGCGGAGGAATTCGACAGCGAAGTCGTCATGCAGGACGCCTTCTATGCGGTCTGTCGACGCGACCACGCCTTCGCCGCCCGACGCAAGTTGAACTGGCGCGCGCTGGGCGATCAGCCGCTGGTGCTGCTCGATCACGACTCGGGCAGCCGCCGCCTGATCGACAAGGCGCTGGCCGCGCACCAGGTCGATGCCGAGGTGACCCAGCAGACCGCGCACACGCAGACCGCCTTCCGCCTGGTCGAAGCGGGACTGGGCATGAGCATCGTGCCGGGACTGTCGCTGCCGGCGCCCGCCAGCCTGATCGCGCTGCCGCTCGCGCCGGCGCTGCGCCGTGCGGTGGTGCTGATTCGCCGGCGCAACCGCTCGCTGTCGCCGCTGGCGCAGCGGGTCTGGGAACAGGTGCGCGCCGCCGCCGCGCATGTGCCACCGCGCATGCTCACGCAGGCTTGAAGGAATCTGGTTCACACTGCAGCGATACACGGAGGATGCCGCATGCGCTATCAACTGTATTACTGGTCGGGTATCCAGGGCCGCGGCGAATTCGTGCGCCTGGCCCTGGAGGACGCCGGCGCCGACTACCGCGACGTGGCCCGCGAAGAAGGCGACCAGGCGATGATGCCCTTCCTGGAAGGCAGTGCGTCAGGCGTGGCGCCGTTCGCGCCGCCCTTCCTCAAGGCCGGGCCGCTGCTGCTGGCGCAGACCGCCGGCATTCTGCAATACCTCGCCCCGCGGCTCTCGCTGGTGCCCGCCGCCGAGCGCACGCGGCTGCATGCGCATCAGCTGCAGCTGACCATCAGCGATCTGGTCGCCGAGGTGCACGACACGCACCACCCGCTTGACGCCAACCTCTACTACGAGGATCAAAAGGAAGCCGCGGTGCTGCGCGCGCGTGCCTTTCGCGAGCAGCGCACACCCAAGTTCCTGGACTACTTCGAGCAGCGGCTGGATGCTGGCGGCGGCCATGCCCTGGGCCGCCATTCCTACGTCGACCTGTCGTTGTTCCAGGTGATGCGCGGACTGAGCTACGCCTTCCCCAACGCGATGCGGCGACGACGCCGACGCTGGCCGCGCCTGCTTGAGCTTGCCAAACGCGTCGAGGCGCGCCCTCGACTCGCCGCCTACCTGGCCTCCCCGCGCCGCATAGCGTTCAACGAGGACGGCATCTTCCGCCACTATCCCGAACTCGACGATCCGCGCTGAGGAAATCTCCGCAAGCAAGGCTGTCCAGCAGCGTGCACACGTGCGTTGGCGGCGGCTTGACCCTGCGCTCGCAAGTCTTCGCAGGTACCCGTCGTCAAGCTCAGAACAAGGCGATCACCAGCGAGCCGGCGACGATCAGCCCTCCGCCGATCAGCATCGGCAGGCTAGGCTTCTCGCCGAGAAAGACCAGCGCCAGCAGCATCGCGATGGCGACGCTCAATTTGTCGATCGGCGCCACCTTGCTCACCGGGCCCAGTTGCAGCGCGCGGTAGTAGCACAGCCACGACAAGCCGGTCGCGATGCCCGAAAGCACCAGGAATACCCAGCTGTGCAGCGGCAAGCTCCACGGCCTGGCCCACTCCTGGCGCAGGCTGAGAATCGCCGCGATCACCACCACGATCACCAGGGTGCGGATAAAGGTGGCCAGGTTGGCATTGATGCCGGTCACGCCGATCTTGCCGAACACGGCGGTGAGGGCGGCGAACAGCGCCGAGCCGAAGGCGAACAGCAGCCAGCTATCGCGCAGGTTCATCGCAGGGCGCTCCATGCAGGCGCCGCTTCGGCCGCGCCCGCCTCATTCGGTGATCGCTCTCAGTGGCCGTCGCTGCCGGCGTCCTGGTCGTCGCTGGACTCGGCCGGCTTGCTCTTGCCCCATTCGAGCACCTTGTACATCACCGGCCGGATCGGCGGCGCGCCGTTGCTGTCGGTGAGGCGGCCGCGATCGTCGACCATGTAGGTCTGCGGTATGCCGCCCTTGGGCGTCACGATCACCATGTACAGCCGGCCGTTCTGGCGATATTCCTGGATGCTGTCGTCGCCGTCCTGACGCACGCTGACGGTAGGCATGGTGCTGTCGCGGGTGTCGTGCATGGTCGGCAGCGCGGGAATCGGACGGGTCATCGGATTCGAGGTGGAGGCCGCGGCAGGCGCCGCCTGGGTCGTGCGCAGCACTGGCTTGGGTGCGGGCGCCACGGTCTTGGCGTCGACGCCGGGGTCGTTCATGCCCGGCGGCGGCAGGCCGGGCGGGAATGCGCTGGACGATGACGACGAGGCATTCTGGGCGAAGGCGGGCGCCAGCACGGCGAGTGCGAGCAGCGATGTGACGATTCTTTTCATAGGGGCCACCTGTGGCGGGTGTCTGAGCATACCAGCGCCGATGTGAGGGCGGCGCTGTGCGCGGCCGTGCGAGAATGGGGCATGGCCAAGCTCATCCTGATCGACGGTTCTTCTTACCTCTATCGCGCCTTCCACGCGCTACCGCCGCTGAGCAACGCGCAGGGCGAGCCGACCGGCGCGCTGTTCGGCGTGGTCAACATGCTGCGCTCCACACTGAAGGCCAGGCCCGAATACGTGGCTTTCGTCAGCGACGCCTCCGGGCCGACCTTCCGCGACGAGCTGTACGAGCACTACAAGGCCAACCGGCCGCCGATGCCGGACGACCTGCGCGCCCAGATCGAGCCGATGCTGGCGATTGTCGGCGCGTTGGGCTTTCCGATCCTGCGCGTTTCCGGCGTGGAGGCCGACGACGTGATCGGCACCCTGGCCGACCAGGCGCACGCGCAGGGCATCGAGGTGGTGATCTCCACCGGCGACAAGGATCTGGCGCAGCTGGTGCGCCCCGGCGTCAGCCTGATCAACACCATGACCAGCACCACCATGGACAGCGCCGGCGTGCTGGAGAAATTCGGCGTGCCGCCGGAGCGCATCGTCGACTTCCTCAGCCTGACCGGCGACAGCGTGGACAACGTGCCAGGCGTGAACAAATGCGGCCCCAAGACCGCGGCGAAATGGCTGGCCGAATACGGTTCGCTGGACGGAGTGATCGCCCACGCCGGCGAGATCGGCGGCAAGATCGGCGAATACCTGCGCGAGGCGCTGCCGCAGCTGCCGCTGTCGCGCCAACTGGTGACCATCAAGATCGACGTGCCGCTGGAGCTGGCGCCGACCGACCTGGCCTTGCGCGAACCGGACACGGAGCGGCTACGCGAGCTTTATGCGCGCTACGAATTCAAGGCCGCGCTGAAGGATCTCGAGGCCAGGCCAGCGGACACAGGCACCGCTGCCGCCGCACCGACGCCGGGCGCGACGGCGCCCGCCAGCCACGATGCTCCCGCCGCGGCGCTGAGCGCCCCCGGCCAGTACGAACTGGTCACCACTCAGGCGCAACTCGATGCCTGGCTGGAACGGCTGCACAGCGCCCCGTTGATCGCCTTCGACACCGAGACCACCGGCCTGGACGCGATGCAGGCGGATATCGTCGGCCTCAGCCTGTCGGTGGAGCCGGGCGTGGCCTGCTACGTGCCGCTGGCGCACGACTACCCCGGCGCACCGGCGCAGCTGCCGCGCGAGCAGGTGCTGGCCGCGCTGAAGCCGATCCTGGAAGATCCCGCGCGGCCCAAGCTGGGCCAGCACGCGAAGTACGACATCAACATGCTGTCGCACTACGGCATCGTGCTGCAGGGGCTGCAGCACGACTCGATGCTGGAATCCTACGTGTGGAACGCCACCGCCACCCGCCATGACATGGATTCGCTGGCCAGGCTCTACCTCGGCTACGACACGGTGAAGTACGAGCAGGTCGCCGGCAAGGGCGCCAAGCAGATCTCGTTCTCCCAGGTCGACCTGGACACCGCCTGCCGCTACGCCGCCGAGGACGCCGACGTCACCCTGCGCCTGCATCATGCGCTGTGGCCCAGGCTCGAGAGCGTGCCCAGCCTGCGCAAGGTCTACGAAGATATCGAGATTCCGCTGGTGTCGGTGCTGGCAGGGATGGAGCAGCGCGGCGTGCTGATCGACGTGGCCGAGCTGCGCATCCAGAGTCAGCAGCTCGGCAAGCGCATGCTTGAGCTGCAGCAGGAAGCCTGGAAAGTGGCCGGGCACGACTTCAACCTGGATTCGCCCAAGCAGTTGCAGGCGATCCTGTTCGACGAGCTGGGCCTGCCGGCCAAGCTGAAAACCCCCACCGGTCAGCCTTCGACCAATGAAGAGGCGCTGGAAGCGATCGCCGACGAGCACGCGCTGCCGCGCCTGATCCTCGACTACCGCGGCCTGGCCAAGCTGCGCTCCACCTATACCGACAAGCTGGCCGGCATGGTCAATCCGCGCACCGGCCGCGTGCACACCAGCTATCACCAGGGCGCGGTAGCCACCGGGCGGATTTCCTCCACCGATCCCAACCTGCAGAACATCCCGGTGCGCACCGAGGAAGGCCGGCGCATCCGCCAGGCCTTCATCGCACCGCCCGGCTGGAAGGTGATGGCGGCCGACTATTCGCAGATCGAACTGCGCATCATGGCCCACCTGTCCGGCGACGAGGGCCTGGTGCGCGCCTTCCGCGAGGGCGGCGACGTGCACCGCGCCACCGCTGCCGAAGTGTTCGGGCTGAAGCCGGAGGAAGTCAGCGCCAACCAGCGCCGCGCCGCCAAGGCGATCAACTTCGGCCTGATGTACGGCATGAGCGCGTTCGGTCTGGCGCGCCAGCTCGGCGTGGAGCGCGGCGAGGCCAGCGACTACATGGCGCGCTACTTCGCCCGCTACCCCGGCGTGCACGCCTTCATGGAAGCCACCCGCGAGCAGGCGCACCGCGACGGCTACGTGGAGACCATCTTCGGCCGCCGGCTGTATCTGGAGAACCTCAGCGCGCGCAACCAGGCGCTGCGGGCCGGCGCCGAACGCGCCGCGGTGAACGCGCCGATGCAGGGCAGCGCGGCCGACATCATCAAGCGCGCAATGATCGCGGTGGCCGCCTGGCTCAAGGGCCGCGACGACGCGCACATGCTGATGCAGGTGCACGACGAACTGGTGTTCGAGGTACACGCCGACGCGGTGGAAGAGGCGCGCGCCGCGGTGACCGAGCGGATGACCGGCGCGGCGCAGTTGGCGGTGCCGCTGCTGGTGGACGTCGGGGTCGGCGCGAACTGGGACGAAGCGCACTAACTGAAAGCGGTTTCCGGCTGAACGGATAGTGACTGGATTCTGCGCGACGTTTGCAACTTATCCCTCTCCAAACGTTCCTATTATCGGGTGCACGCAACGGCGCCCAGCGCGGTCACTTACCTCCCTGAAGTGATCGTCCGGTACGCGCCTCCCCCTAAGGCCGCGTATCTGGAGCCGGAACCACTCCCCTGGGTTCCGTCTCCATCCCCGGCCCCGAGGGCTCCCCCTAGCCCTCGGGGTTTTTTTCGCCTGCAGGGCGGCCAACCGCGAAGCGCTTCGCACGTTTACCGCAGCGACACCCGCATGGCGGATGCGCCCGGCTCCTCCGCACGGGCTGCCACCGGGTCCTCTGGAGCATGTGCAGATGAGACCGTGGCAGCATCCGATGACGCGCCTGTCCGCTGTGCTGTGCGCCGTGTGGGCGGTGCTGCACCTGCCGCTGCTGCTGGGCCTGCGCGTGCTGCCCGGCGATGCCATGAACGAGTTCTATCCGCTGGCCTACTTCAACGCGCACAGCCTGCGCGCCGGCCTGGCGCCGTGGTGGAATCCCTATCTGTTTTCGGGCTATCCGCAGATCGCCGATCCGCAGGGCATGCTGTTCTCGCCGCTGTTCATGGGCTGGATGCTGTTGCGCGCCAGCCCGAGCACCAGCTGGTTCGTATGGGGCGTGCTGCTGCACGAACTCATGGGCGGCCTGGCGCTGGCGGCGCTGCTGCGGCGCATGCAGGCCAGCGCCTTCGGCGCGCTGATCGGCGCCACGGTGTTCATGGCCGGCGGCGTCGCCGCCTCGCGCATCCAGCACGTGCCGCTGCTGATGTCCTATGCCTACGCGCCGCTGGTGCTGCTCGCTCTACGCCACTTCATGGATGCCCCGCACTGGCGTCGCGGCCTGCTGCTGGGCCTGGCCGCCGGCGCCATGCTGACCCAACCGGTGCAAGTCACCTACCTGCTGAGCCTGATGCTCGCCACCTATGCGCTGGCCCTGCTGTGGCGGCGCTATCCGGGTTATGCCCCGCGGCAACGCATGCATGTCGCGTTAGGGGTGCTGCTGGCGCTGCTGCTGGCCGTCGCCATGGCGTTGCCGCAGATGCTGCTGAGCTGGGCCTTCGTCACAGTGTCCAACCGACCCAGCCTGGCACTATCTGACGCCGCCGAACTCGCCCTCGATCCGCGCGTGCTGCTCAGCCTGCTGGCGCCGAACGCACTGCATGCGCTGCGCGGTCACTTCGACGGACCGGCCGGCGTGATCGAGGGCTTTCTGTACATCGGCGCCCTGCCGATGCTGATGCTCGCGATCGGCATCGGCCGTGCCTGGCGCATGCCTGCGCAGCGCCGCCAGCTGATCTTCTTCGGCGCGGTGGCACTGGCGGCGGTGGTCTACATGATGGGGACGCATACGCCGATCTACGGCTGGCTGTATCGCTGGCTGCCCGGGGTGCGCGAATTCCGGCGACCGTCCGACGCGGCCTACCTGCTCAACCTCGCACTCGCCGTCGCGACCGGACTGGCCGCCTCGCAGCTGGACCTGGCATCCACACGCCGCAACAGTCTCCTGCTCGGCGCCGCGACAGTCTGGCTGGGTCTCGCCAGCCTGCAGATGCGCGATGCGCAGGAGCCCTGGCAATGGCCTACCGCAAGCGCTGCCGTCATCGCCGCACTGGCGCTGTGGCGGGTGCGCCGCGGCGACGATGCGCGTCGCGCCGCCGTCTGGCTGGTGATCGTGCTGCTGGCCGACTATCGCTGCTTCAACCTCGACGGCAGGTTCAACCAATGGCACGACGACGAGACGCATTTCCTGCACGATCCGGCCTCGGTCTATCTGGCGCAGCGACTGGCCGAGATCACGCCGGGCAGCCTGCCGCCGCGGCTCGAGTCCATTGATGCGGGCGTGGCATGGCGCAGCCAGACCGTGCTACGCGAGCTGCCGGCCACGCATGGCTACGGACCGCTGCGCTGGGCGCTCTACGATCGCTGGTACGGCGCCGAGGTATACGGCCGCGGCGACAGTGGACGGCCCTACAGCGCCTTCAACCCAGACCCGGACAGCGTGATGAACGCGCTGCTCGACGTGCAGTTCCTGGCGCGCCAGTCCTATCACGGTGACCAGCCCTCGCCGCAGCGCCTGTTCCACGGCAGCGACACCGACATCTGGCCGACCCGGCACGCCTATCCGCGCGTGCTGACTCCTGAGCGGACGCAGCTGGTCAGCGCCGAAACACCGCCGACACCGGCCGACTTCGCCGCCACCGACTTCGCCGACACGCTGTGGCTCACCCCGCGTGACGCCGCCGACCGCGCCGTCGACCTGGCCCTGATGCCTCGCTGCGGCGGGCGCACGGCGGTGGTTTCGGCCCATCAATCGCCGACCCGCACCGAACTGCGCACGCATGCCGCAGGCGCCGGCTGGCTGGTGCTCGACGATCCGGACTTCCCGGGCTGGCGCGCCAGCATCGATGGCGCAGTCGCGCCGATCGAACGCGCCAACGGCTTGTTCCGCGCAGTCTGCGTGCCGGCCGGCGACCACGAAATCCGTTTCGCCTTCAGCCCGTGGGCGATGTTCGCGGCGGTCTGGCGCGAGCCTGCCGCGTGGCGATAAGCCGGGCCGGGACATGGTCTCGACATCCTCTCCACTCGCCGTTCACCTATGATCGAGGCACCACGTCACCAGGGAGGCATCCATGCGCGCAGTGCTCATCATCGTCGGCATCGTCCTGCTCGCCGCAGGCATCTGGGTCACCGCCGGCAAAGGCCATTACCAGCAGACCAATACCGTGGTGCAGCTCGGCCCAGCCAAGATCGAGGCCACCCACGACAAGGCCGTGCCGCAATGGGTGGGCATTGCCGGCATCGCAGTGGGCGGCCTGCTGACCCTGGGCGGCTTCCTCAGCAAGCGCTGAATGCGCACGACCGCACGGAACCGCCGCGCGCCATGAAGCCGCCGGCAGGGCCGGCTACAATAGCGGCGATGGATGTTTCCCACCTGATCGATTCGCTCAACGACGCCCAGCGCGAAGCCGTGTGCGCCCCACCCGGGCACTACTTGGTGCTGGCCGGCGCCGGTTCCGGCAAGACCCGCGTGCTGACCCACCGCATCGGCTGGCTGACCCAGGTCGAGCGCGTGCCGCCCTGGGCCATTCTCGCGGTCACCTTCACCAACAAGGCCGCCGGCGAAATGCGCGCGCGCCTGGACGGGCTGATCCCCGGCGGCACGCAAGGCCTCACCGTGGGCACCTTCCACGGCATCGCCCACCGCCTGCTGCGCCGGCACTGGCGCGAGGCCGGCCTGCCGGAAGGCTTCCAGATTCTCGATGCCGACGACCAGCAGCGGCTGGTCAAGCGCGTGCTGACCGGGTTGGGCATGGACGAGGCGCGCTTCCCGCCGCGCCAGGCGGTCTGGCAGATCAATCACTGGAAGGACGAGGGCAAGCGCCCGGACGGCATCGAGCACGGCGACCATCCGGTGGCGCGCGGCTTCGTGCAGATCTACCAGGCCTACGAGGAAGCCTGCCGCCGCGCCGGCCTGGTCGACTTCGCCGAGCTGCTGCTGCGCGCGCACGAGCTGTGGCTGAAGAACCCGACCGTGCTGGAGCACTACCAGCAGCGCTGGCGCTATCTGCTGATCGACGAGTTCCAGGACACCAACACCTTGCAGTACGCCTGGATCCGCGTGCTGGCCGGCAGCAGCGGCCAAGTGTTCGTGGTCGGCGACGACGACCAGGCGATCTACGGCTGGCGCGGCGCCAAGGTGGAGAACGTGCAGCAGTTCCTGCGCGACTTCCCCGGCGCGCGCACCATCAAGCTGGAGCAGAACTACCGCTCCACCGCGATCATCCTGAAGGCCGCGAACAGCGTGATCGCGCGCAACGGCGGCCGCCTGGGCAAGCAGCTGTGGACCGACGGCGGCGACGGCGAGCGCATCGCGCTGTACGCCGCCTACAACGAACAGGACGAAGCGCGCTTCGTGATCGAGCGCATCCGCGAATACATCGCCGAGCACGGCCATGCGCGCGACTGCGCGATCCTGTATCGCTCCAACGCGCAGTCGCGCAACTTCGAAGAACAGCTGATCCAGCGCGACATTGCCTATCGCGTGTACGGCGGCCTGCGCTTCTTCGAGCGCGCCGAAATCAAGGATGCCCTGGCCTATCTGCGGCTCACCGCGAACCGCCACGACGACGCCGCCTTCGAGCGCGCGGTGAACACGCCGCCGCGCGGCATCGGCGACCGCACGCTGGACGTGCTGCGCCGTCGCGCCCGCGGCGAAGGCAGCTCGATGTGGGAGGCCACCCTGGGCGAGCTCAGCGACGGCCGCGAACTGGCCGGCCGCGCCAAGAATGCGGTGAAGGGCTTCCTCGCCTTGATCGACGAGCTGGCCCGCAGCTTCGCCGGCAGCGAAGGCGCCGGCCCGCTGAGCCTGGCCGAACAGATCGAGCACGCCATCGCCCACACCGGGCTGCGCGACTTCTACGACAAGGACAGCCGTGGCAACGGCGAGGCCCGGGTGGAGAACCTGGACGAGCTGGTCAACGTGGCCAGCCGCTTCGAGCTGACCCCGGACGACGTCGAGGCTGGGCTTTCCGAGCTGTCCGCGTTCCTGTCGCATGCCGCGCTGGAAGCCGGCGAAGGCCAGGGCGCGGCCTGGGACGACTGCGTGCAGCTGATGACCCTGCACTCGGCCAAGGGCCTGGAGTTCCCGCTGGTGTTCCTGGTCGGCATGGAGGAAGGCCTGTTCCCCAGCCAGCGCACGGTGGAGGACGAAGGCCGCCTGGAGGAAGAGCGCCGGCTGGCCTATGTCGGCATCACCCGCGCGCGCGAACGCCTGATCATCACCCATGCCGAATCGCGCCGCATGCACGGCGCCGAGATGCTCGCACGGCCCTCGCGCTTCCTCGCCGAGATGCCGGCCGAGCTGATCGACGAGGTGCGCCCGCGCGTGCAGGTCAGCCGCCCGCTGTACGGCGCGCGACCAAGCGCCAGCCCGGTGATGGAAGAAGCGCTGCCGCTGAAGCTGGGCCAGCGCGTCAGCCATCCCAGCTTCGGCGAAGGCGTGGTGATCAGCGCCGAAGGCAGCGGCCCGCACACCCGCATCCAGGTCAATTTCGCCGACAGCGGCAGCAAATGGCTGGTCTACGCCTACGCCAACCTCAGCCCGGCCTGAGCCGGCTGCGAGCGCGGCGCGGCGCCATGCCCCGGATCACTGCGGAGCCGTCATGAACACGCCCAGGCCGTTGCGGGACAATCTGCGCCAGCTGGCCAGCTTCCAGTCGGAACTGCTGCAGCTGTACCGGCGCCTGCCGTGGGGGCACCGCCTGCTCAGAGGCGCGTGGCAGGCGCTGCAAGCCCTGGCTGGTGCCAGCATGGGTTATGGCCTGGGCCTGCTATTGCATACCCAGCAGGCGTTCTGGGCCGCGCTCACCGCGATCGCGGTGACCCAACAATCGTACGCCGACACCCGCGCCTCCTCGCTGGACCAGGCGATCGGCGCCCTGATCGGCGGCGCAGTGGGGCTGGCCGCGGCCTATCTCGGCCACGACAGCTACGTGGCCTACGCGCTGGCGGTGGTGCTGGTGATCATGTGCTGCTGGGGCTTCAACGTCGGTGGCGCCGGCAAGCTGGGCGCCACCACCGCCACCATCGTGATGCTGGTGCCGCACACCGGCCCGTTCTGGACAGTGGCGACGACGCGGCTCGGCGAGGTGACCCTGGGCATTGCCTGCGCCCTGCTGGTGACCTGGCTGGCCTCGCGGCTGGAAACGCGCTGGCTGAGCAGCGGACGTGGCAGTGGCTGTAGTAGCGGCAGCGCAAATTAAAGCCTGTTCGCGATCTCCGCGCACCGCCTGCGCCGCAGAAGAGCAAAGCCGCGGACCTCAGTCCGCAACTGAATGATGATGCCGAGGCGCACACACACCGTGCCGGCCCAGCGGCTTGTGATCGCGCGACATCGGCAGATCGTGAGCCGATTCCCAGGCGCGCCGTTCGCGACGGACGATGGCTGCACCCTGCGCCGCAAGGCGTATGCTGGATGAACGCAGACTCCTGCGTCTGAAACTCGACCGTCGCGGACGCGTTCCATCACAGGACGACGGCATCGAAAGCAGCCATGAATCCAGGCGTCCCCATATCCACTGAATGCACGTCCAGCGAAAGCGACGAACGCAAGCGGCTCGACGACGATATCTGCGTGCATATCTTCACCGCTTCGGCGGCCATGGTGGGCGTCTGCCTCACCGTGATCGGCATCATCCGGGTGGTGATCTCGCTGCGCAAATCCGACCTGTTCGCCGATGACCTGCTGGCCATCAACGCGATGATCTACCTGCTTTCCTGCCTGCTGTCGTACTGGGCGCTGCGCACGCGCAGCGTCAGCCGCAACCACCGGCTGGAACGCGTCGCCGACACCTTGTTCCTGGTCGCGCTGACCCTCACCGCGATCAACTGCGCCTACATCACCTGGGCGATCTCGGCGTCCTGAGCGGCAGGGTCGGGCCGACAGCGACGCCTCGCGTCTTCAAGGATGCTTCGGCAGCGAGTCGAGATATTTCTGGTACTGAGCCTGCTGCTTTTCCCAGGTATCGAGCACCTGCTCGAAGCGCTTCTGGTCTTGCTCACTGCGCTGCATGTCTTGCTCGGTTCTATCTAGATAAGCCATGTATCGAGCGTGCGACTCGTCCATGTCGGCCATCAGCTTGGCATGCGTTTCGGCTTGTACGGCCGTCGAATTGGCCAAGTATTCGGCATATTGCGCATTGCGGTTGTCGTTCGAAGCCGGGCGATGATCAATCGTCCAGGCTGCCGGCACGGCGAGCAACAGCACGGCAAGCGCGAAAGAAATCATCCTGATCTTGGTCCTGCTCATTCCTTGCTCACTCGTCTTATCAAACGCCAGGGGAATTTCGGGCTTGGCGCGGCAAGCTCAATTCACGCCCGATCCGATTCGGTCACGGCCTCACTCGCGCAGGCGCGGCACGCCGTGCTCGTTGCGTTCCTCGACCGCCATCGAACGCGTGTCGGGACGGCCCGGCAACTGCTCCTGCGGCAGCGCTTCGATCGGCTCGCCGCGCACGAAGGCCAGGGCGTTGCGATAGCAGCGCTGCGCCAGGGCGGCATCGCCCTGACCGGCATGCAGATCGCCCAGCGCTTCCCACGCCGCGGCGCTGGGCGTCAGGGCCAGCGAACGCTGCAGGTACTGCTGCGCCTTGCCCCACAGCTGCAAGCGCACACACATGCGCCCCAGCGTGGACAGCAGGGCCGCATCGTTCGGATGGGCGTCGAGCCAGCCCTCGGCGCGGCGTAAACGCACCTCGAGGTCATTGCCGCCCAGCGCGCCGTAGACCTCCACCAGGGCCGGCGACCAGTCGCGGCGCAGAGCGGATTCAAGCTCGTCCAGCGCCGGCAGCAGCATGCCCAGCGCCACCGCGCGGCGCGCGTAAGCTTCGACCGCCGCCGTGCTGCGACGTTGCGTCTTGGGCAGCTGCGACCACAGTGCATTCAAGGCGGCGGCGTCCGGCGCGGCGTTCAGACTGGCACCGATCACCCGGGCTTCCAGGGCGGTATAGCCGCGAGTGCCGAGTGCGCCGCTCTTCTGCAGCGGTTCCAGCGCGTCGCGTGCGCGCCGCGTATCGCCGGCGGCCAGCGCGGCCAAGGCAAGCTGGCGCCAGCCGGCTGGGGTGAGCGAACCGGTATCGGCCTCCGGCGCCAGCAGTGCGAGCGCTTCGGCCGGCTTGCCGTCGCGCCGCAGCACGCGGGCGCGCAGCACCCGAGCCGCCTGCGGCGCCACTTGACTGGCCTGGTCCAGCGATTCCAGCGCGCGCGCGCTTTCGCCGCGACGCCAGGCTGCTTCGGCCGCGGCAAGCAGGGCCGGACCGCGCAGCGCATCCAGCCGCGAGGCACGGTTGAGGTCGCGCTCGGCCTCGCCGTGGCGCCCTTCGGCCAGCGCCAGCAAGCCGTCGCCGAGGCGCTGGCGGCTGATCCGGCGATGCCGCCGCGACAGGGCGCCGAACGGCCAGCGCAGCAAGCGCCACAGCACGGTCAACCCGCCCCACAACAGCAGCAGCAGGATCACCGCCACCAGCACGGTGGTTTCGACCTGGATGCCACGCATGCGCAGCAGCACGTAGCCGGGATCGACCGCCACCCAATGCCAGCCGAACGCGGCCAGCGCGGCGATCAGCACCAGGCCCAGGATCCAGCGCCACAACTTCATGACTTGGCTCCGCCGGCAGGCGCCGAACTGCTGGCGGCATGCGCCGGAGCGGTGGCGTCCGTCGGCTTGATCGCGTGCACCGCGCGCAGGTTGCGCAGTTCGGCGAGCGCGGCGCCCAGACGAACCGGCGCATTCGACTGCGCCCGCGCAGCCAGCGCGGCGATCTGGGCACGCGCCTGCTGCACCGCCGGCGCGCTCGTGTCGAACTGGCTGGCCAGGCTTGCGTCCACGCGCTTCAGCGCGGCGGTGTAGCCGGCCCAGTCGTAGGCGAGCAGGGCCGCCTGCGCCTGGGCCAGGTCGAGCGCGGTCAGCTCGCGCGCAAAACGCGCGTCCGCCACCGAGAGCGGCGCGCCGTTGTCGCGCTGGATCTTGATCACATCCCTGAGCGCATGCCAGGCGCGCGCCCAGGCGCCGTCCGGAGCCTGCGTGCCGGGCACGTCCAGCGGCTTCAACGGCCAAGCGGACACCGCCTCGCGCAACTGGCCGAGTTCGGTCAGGGCGCTGTCGGGATCGGTCTGCACGCTCTTCTCCAGCGCCTGACGCTCCGCATCGAGGCTCTGCCGCAGGCCGGCGAAGGCGGCGTCGTTGACCGCCGCCAGCGCCTGGGCGGCCTCGGCGTAGGCGGCGGCTGCGCCCTGCACGTCGTGGAACAGCACATAGCGCTCCTGCGCCATGCGCAGCAGGGATTCGGTCTCGTCCAGCTGCATCGCATCGTGGCCGGACAGGCTCTTCTCCGACAGCCGCGCCACCGCGTCCTCGAGGTCGCGCAGGCGCGCGCCCTGGCCCAGCACTTCCTCGCGCAGGGTGCGATTGACCTGACCCGCATCGTCGAGCCGTTGGCGCAGCTGGTTGCGCTCGTCGCTGACTCCGCCCAGTGCGCTCTCCAGCGCGCCCACGCGCTGCTGCAGATTACCTATGCTGTGGCTGTCGGCATCGTTCTGTGCCTCGTGCTGCCACTGGTTCCAGCCCAAGTAGCCGCTGGCGCCGGCAGCCAGCAGGGCCAACAACAAGGCCAGGGCGGCGGTCCCACCGCCGCGCGGCGGCGCTGGGTCGCGCGACGGCGATGGCTTCGGCCGGGAGGGCGCGTCGGCGGACGCAGCGGTCTGCTTGGGAAGGTCGTCTTGGCTCATGCCGGCATGCTACCAGCACGCGCAAGGCACCTAGTAACCGGCGCGTGAAGGTTTCAGGCGCTCCTGGCCGCGCTCAGCAGCTCGTTCGCGCCGGCGGAAGCGGCAATCACGATGCGCTCGAATCCCGCCTCGCGTGCTGCTGCCGCCAGCCGCGCGCTGCTGACCACCGCCGTGGCGGCGCACAAGGCCTGCCACGCAGGCGGCGACAGCAGCGCCTGCAGGTTCTGCAGCGCCTCGGTGCTGGACAGCAGCACGCAGGCATCGGACGACAGGGCCAGCACGGACCGCAGGTGACGCTGGTTCAGCCGCGGCGGCGCCCGGCGATACACGTGCACTTCGCGCAGCCGCGCGCCGCGCTCGCGCAACACCTGCTGCAGTAGTCCGCGGCCGCCCTCGGCGCCGATCAAGGCCACCTGCCGGCCGCGCAGCTCCTGCAATGCCGGCAGTTCGAGCAGACCCTCGCTGTCCTGCCGCGCCGGCACCAGCAGCGCCAGCACGCCCTGCCGGCGCAGAGCGGCAGCGGTGCCCTGGCCTACCGCCAGCACCGTGGCGCGGGTCCGCAGCGGCGCCAGCCTGGCCGCATGCCTCACGGCGGCGGGGCTGGTGAACAGCAGCAGCTCGGCGCGCAGCGCCGCGCGCCAAGCCGCCAGCAGGGCCGGCGTGGGCGGCAGGCCGCGCAGGGACAGCCCGGGCAGCAGCAGCGGCATCGCACCCTCGGCACGCAGCTGCCGCACCAGGGCCTGCGCGGTGCCGGCCGGCCGCGTGATCGCCACGCTGCGCCCGGCCAGGCCGGGGCCCGGCTGCATGGTGCTTGGTTGGTCTCGCGCCGACATGCGCAGAGTGTAGCCGCGGCGATTCACCCCTCGCCGCCCTGCCCTTACACTGCAACGCCTTTCCCGCCCGGCGAGTTCCTGCATGACCACGGCATCCGACCACGAAGGCCGCGCCAGCGCTCTGATCGATTTCATTCTCGGCAATATCCCGCTGGCCCGCGACATGCAGCTGCGCCTGCACGGCTACGACGGGGAGCGGCTGGCCTTCGCCGCGCCGCTGCCGCCCAACGTCAACGACAAGGGCTGCGCGTTCGGCGGCAGCCTGGTCAGCCTGATGACGCTGTGCGGCTGGGGGCTGGTCGAACTGGGCTTGCGCGAGCGCGGCGAGGATTGCGACGTGTTCGTCGCGGACTCGCGGGTGGACTATCTGGCCCCGGTGTGGGAAGACTTCCGCACCGTCGCCACGCTCGCGGCAGAATCGGACTGGGCGGCCTTCCTGGCGAGCCTGCACAGCCGCGGCAAGGCGCGCATCGAGGTGCGCTGCGAAGTCCCGCAGGCCGACGGCACCGCGGCCGCTACCTTGCAGGCACGCTTCGTGGCCAAGCGGCGCGCCTGAGCAGGCCATGCCTGGCCCGCGCACGGCCAGGCATGCCAGCGCTGCGCCGGCGACGTACACTGCGCGCTGCCTTCCCGTTCCCTGTCCCGGCCTTGCAGTCGCAGTGCCGAGGCAGGCGGCCCAGCCCTCTACGGAGACTTCGCCGATGCGCCGCATCACCCGCCTGTTCGCCCTGCTGGCCGCACTGTCGCTGAGCGGCTGCGCCACCAACCAGCGCAGCGACGTGCTCACGCTTTCCCTGAATGCCTATGCCAGCGCCATCCGCTGGGGCGACATCGACGGCGCCGTCGCCCTGATGGACCCGAAGCTGCGGGCCGCGCATCCGGTCAGCAAGGAGTACCAGGAGCGCTTCAAGCAGTTGCACGTGAGCGAGTACGACGAAGGCAACGGCCCGCTGCCCGCCGGCAAGGACGAGGTGACCCAGACCGTGCACATCAGCCTGGTCGACAACGCCACCCAGACCGAGCGCAGCATCATCGACCGCCAGGTGTGGCGCTACGACGCCGAGCAGAAGCACTGGTGGCTCACCACCGGCCTGCCGGACCTGGGGCCGTAAGGCGAGACCCTGCCGTATAATCCGGGGTTTGCCTGTCGCGGCCAGCCGCCCACGGACCTATCCGATGAACGATTTCCTGCACAAGCTGCCCCAGTTCGTGGGCAACCATCTGATCCTCTTCACGCTGCTCGTGGTCTTGGTGCTGGCCCAGCTGTGGCTGCAGGTGGCCGCGCTGTTCCGCAAGTACAAGGAACTGACCCCGGCCACCCTGACCCTGCTGATGAATCGCGAAAGCCCGCTGCTGGTCGATCTGTCGGCCTATGCCGACTTCGAGAAGGCGCACGTGCCCGGCGCCAAGCATGTCCCGATGAGCCAGTTCGACCCCGAGCAGAAGGACCTGAGCAAGGCCCGCGAGCTGCCGGTGGTGCTGATGGACAAGGACGGCCGCGGCCTGGCGGAGAAGGCCGCGCAGCGGCTGGTCAAGGCCGGCTTCGGCAAGGTGTTCTTCCTGGGCGGCGGCGTGATGGCCTGGCAGCAGGCCCAGCTGCCGGTGGCCAAGGGCAACAAGTAGCGCAGCGGCAGGAACCTCACCGCGGCCCGCGTGAAGCGCGCCGCGCTGCCGGCGTCAGACCGTGTGCAGACCCGCCCGCGCGGCGAGGATCTGGGCCAGCACGTCGGGGGCGTACTCGAACGAGTCGTAGTACAGCCGCTCTTCCGGCAGGCCGGCCGCGCAGAACAGTTCGCGGCCGACGTCGACCATCGCCGGCGGGCCACTCATATAGAGATCGTGGCCGGACAGATCGGGCTGGTCGCGCAGCACCGCTTCATGCACCAGCCCTTCGCGCAATCCCGCCGCGGCGGCCTGCGCCGGATCGGAGAGCACCGCCTCGAAACGCAGATCGTGCGCCGCCTGCGTCCAGCTGCGGGCCAGCGGAAGCTGGTACAGGTCGGCGAGGCTGCGCGCCCCCCAGTACACCCGCATCGACCGGCGCGTGCCGAGCGCCACGAAGTGCTCGACGATGGCCTTGACCGGCGCGAAACCGGTGCCCCCGGCCATGAAGATCATCGGCCGCTCCGAATCCTCGCGCGGCACGAAAGTGCCCAGCGGCCCTTCGATGCGCAGGCGGTCGCCGGGCTGCAGCTCGTCGTGCACCCACGAGGTGAAACCGCCGCCGGCGACATGCCGCACGTGCAGCTCGATCGCCGCGTCCGGCTGCGGCCCGCAGGCGATCGAGAACGGCCGGCGCTTGCCGTCTTCCAGCAGCACATCCAGGTACTGCCCAGGCAACCAGTTCAGCCGCGGCTGGCCCTCGGCCGGATACAGCCGCAGGCCGGTCACGTCGGGCGCGAGCGGGCGCTTGTCGCCGACCACCACCTCCAGTCGGCGCCGCGCGATGTCTTCCACCGAGGTCACCTCGCGCGCCTCGATCAGCAGGTCGCTGCACGGCACCGCCTGGCACAGCAGCACCGCATGCCGCTCGGGCGCCACGCCGTGCAGCGCGACCGGCGGATTGCGCGGATAGCTGCAGCTGCCCTCCAGCAGGGTGGCCTTGCAGCTGCCGCAGACGCCTGCCCGGCAGGAATACGGCAGCGCGATGCCCGCGCGCTGCGCCGCTTCCAGCACGGTTTCGCCGGGAGCCACCGGGAACTGGCGGCCGGAGGATTTCAGGGTGACGGTAATCAAGAGCGCATTGTGGCGATGACGGCAGTCGACCGACAATGCGGGCTGCACGTGGAGGAATCAATGATGAGCATCTGGAAGCAGCCGCCCGACCTGGACCGCCTCAATGCGATGAGCGCGAACACCATGATGGAAGTCCTGGGCATCCGCTTCACCGCCTACGGCGACGACTGGCTGCGCGGCAGCATGCCGGTGGACCATCGCACCCACCAGCCGTTCGGGCTGCTGCACGGCGGCGCCTCGGTGGTGCTGGCCGAGACCCTGGGCAGCAGCGCCGCCCTGCTCACCCTCGATCCGACCCAGGAACTGGCGGTGGGGCTGGACATCAACGCCAACCATATCCGTGGCGTGCGCAGCGGCACCGTCACCGGCACCGCGCGCATGCTGCACCTGGGGCGCTCGACCCAGGTATGGGAGATCCGCATCGAGAATGAGGCCGGCGCCCTGGTCTGCGTCTCGCGGATCACCATGGCGGTGGTGCCGGCGCGCGTGGTCGCGCCGACTTGATGCCGCTGCCGCCGAGGCTGCGACCGGCGTGAACGCGGACACCCCTTATGCGGACCTGAGCCCCGACCTGATCCTGGATGCGGTGAGCGCCTGCGGCCTGTGGCCGGACGGCCGCCTGCTGGCGCTGAACAGCTACGAGAACCGGGTGTGGCAGGTCGGCCTGGAAGAAGCGGCCCCGGTGATCGCCAAGTTCTACCGGCCCGGCCGCTGGAGCGATGCGGCGATCGAGGAAGAGCATGCCTTCGCACAGGAACTGGCGGCCGAGGAGATACCCGTGGTCGCGCCGCTGGACTTCGGCGGCAAGACCCTGCTGCAGCACGCCGGCTACCGCTACGCGCTGACTCCACGGCGAGGCGGACGCGCACCCTCGCTGGAATCCGCCGAGCAACTGGCCTGGCTGGGCCGACTGATCGCGCGCATCCATGCAGTCGGCGCGCGGCGGCCGTTCGCGGCGCGCGGACGACTCGACCGCGACAGCATGGTCGCCGCGCCGGTCCGGGCGGCGCTGGCCTCGCCCCTGCTGCCGCCATCCCTGCACGAGCGTTATCGCGCCGCCGCCGACCGGCTGGACCAGGCCATCGCCGCCCGTCTCGAAAGCGCAGGCCCGGTGCGTCAGCTGCGTCTGCACGGCGACTGCCATCCGGGCAATGTGCTGTGGACCGACCAGGGGCCGCACTTCGTCGACCTGGACGACGCCCGCATGGGCCCGGCCGTGCAGGACTTGTGGATGCTCGCTGCCGACCAGGCTGCACTGGAAAGCCTGCTGGACGGCTATACCCAGCTGCGCGACTTCGACCCCACCGAGCTGACGCTGATCCCGGCCCTGCGCGCGATGCGCCAGGTGCACCACGCCGGCTGGATCGCCAGCCGCTGGCACGACCCGGCCTTCCCGGCCGCCTTCCCCTTCGCCGCCGAGGCGGGCTGGTGGCAGCAGCATGTCGGGGATCTCGGCGAGCTGGCCGAGGGCTTGGAGCAGGGCTGACGCTGGGCCTTGGCCCAGGGCCGAGCCGCTCGACATGAAACCGTGTACGATCTCACACCGGTACCGAGGCAGGCATGGCAAGATGCCACAAGTCCTTATGGATTAGGGCTTGCCGCCGGGACTGAGAAAGCGCCGCCATGCCGGGCGTCAACAAGGCGTCTGCCGTTGGCGGATGCTCGGCTTTAGCGACCTGCAACACAGGGGGACAGGGGATCATGCAGCCGCACGACGGCCTGGGAAAGGCTTGCTCGCCTTGTGAAATCCCGCTGCCAGCCGGGGTTCGGCACCGCTTTGCGCCCATGCGTGCGGCAGCCACCCGATATTCGACCCAGCCCTTGCCCGCCTCCGCTTCGACCCAGCGCGGATTCAGCCTGATCGAGGTGCTGGTGGCAGTGCTCATCTTCGGCGTGGCCGTGCTCGGCATCGCGCTGATGCAGCTCAAGGGCGCTCAGTTCACCAAGCAGTCCGGCGCGCGCACCGTCGCCGTGCTGCAGGCGCGTTCGCTGGCCGATGCCATGCGCGCCAACCCGGCAGGCGTCTTTGGCGTCGCCAATGTTTCCGCGATCGGCAGCAAGCTCAACGACCTCAGCGGAAGCTACTACCTGATCTCCAGCAATACCCCACCGGATCCCACCAGCTGCGGTTCCGTCGCGCCATGCATCCAGGCCAAGCAGGATCTGGCCCAATGGCTCAGCGGGCTGAAGAACGGCACCCCCGTCCCCACCGGCAGCTCTTCCGCCAATGTGCTGGGTGCGGTGTCCGTGGCATCCGGCACAGGCGTTTTACAGATCACCTCCACCTGGAGCGGCGCACGCCCGGACGCCAGCGGAAACAATATCAATGACAGCTACACCTTCTACTACCAGCCCAGCCCGCAATAGGCAGGCCTGGATTCAAGCGGGCGCTACGCTCCGGGCCGGGGCCGCTCGGGGCTTTTCTTTGGTCGAACTGCTGGTGGCCATGGTGATCGGCCTGCTGGTGCTGGGCGTGCTGATCGATCTCTTCATCAGCAACCGGCGCGCCTACCAGGTGCAGTCGAACAACAACTTCCTGCAGGAAAACCTGCGCATCGCCTCGGACCAGTTGGGCTGGTCACTGCGCATGTCCGATTTCTGGGGCGGCCAGAACGGCAACACGGTGAACACCGGCAGCGCCGCCAGCGCGATCACCGGCATCGGCGCCTGCAGCGGCAACTGGGCCACCTCGCTCAATACCGCGATCGGCGGCGGCGGCGGCGTCTACGGCTTCACCGGCGGCACCAGCTTCCAGCCGGGATCGAACTGCCTGAGCTCGACCGCGAACTATCTGTCCGGCACCGACATCCTGGTCCTGCGCTACGCCGATTCCCAGGGGCTGTCGCCCGGGCCGCTCAGCGCGAACACCCCGGCCACCGCATCGACCATCAGCAGCCATCCCAATCAGCTGTTCATGGTGACCATTCCGGGCGTCTCCAGCCAGCTCTACCAGGGCAAGTCGATGCCGCCGGACACCAGCGGCGGCGTCCAGCATCGCTATGCCTACGCCTACCATGTGGACGTCTATTACCTGCGCCCGTGCAGCGTGGCCGACAGCAGCGGCAATTGCTCGGCGTCTTCCGACAACGGCACGCCGTTACCCACCTTGATGCACATGCGCCTGGCCAGCGACGGCACCCTGGTCTCGGAAGCGGTGGTCGACGGCATCGAGCAGCTCAAGTTCGAATACGGCGTGATCCTGGATCCGACCACCAATGTGGTGACCTACAAGTCCGCCAGCGACGTCAGCACCGCCGGGCAGTGGCCGATGGTGGTCTCGGTGCGCGCCAGCATCGTGGCGGTGAACCCGACCCGCGATCCCACTGTGCCGCATACCGGCACCTATACCCTGGGCGCCGCCAGCAGCGCCTGCAGCTACACGATCAACGCCGGCGCCGCCCCGACCCTGACGAACTGCGCGAACTTCACCCCTTACGGCGGCAGCACGCCGTGGCAGTTCGTGCGCTCCAACATGCAGTTGGTGGTGCAGTTGCGCAATCGCTATCTCAACATCGTGCAGGCCGGAGGCTAGACCGATGCTGAGCCACTCCGATTCCAAGCCGAGCATGCCGATGCGACCAGGCCACTACACCATGACAGGCCGCGGCAAGCAGCGCGGCTTCGCCCTGCTGATGGGCCTGATCCTGCTGATCATGCTGTCGATCGTCGCGGTCGTGGTGATGAAGGGCTCGGTGCTCGAAGCCCAGCTGACCACAGCCACCGCCCGTCACGAGCAGTCGTTCGAAGCCTCGGAAGCAGCGCGGCTGATTTCCGAGACCGTGCTGAAGCAGAGCATCGTCAACTTCGCCGGCAACTGGCCGTCCAGTTGGGGCGGCACCGTGCCGGACATATCGTTCGGAACGACCACCATCTTCGCCAATCGCGGCAGCTGGCTCAGCTTGCTGACCCCTGCGGGCGGCAACGGCCTGCAGTTCGCCTGCGGCGGCAGCACCCTGATCAATCTCTTCACCCTGCTGCCGTGCGCGTCGCAGAACCAGGTCACCTACAACTACACGCCCTCGGCCTGGCAGACTGCGTTCAAGATCAACACTTGCCCCACCGGCACGGGCACCACCTGCAGCAGCAGCCAGATGATCCAGTCGAACGTCAGCGTGCTGCGTGACGGCACCATCAGCCTCAAGGGCTGCCAGATCAACGGCGGCAGCTACGCCGCCGGCGCCACCATGTGCACGGCGACGCTGCTGCAGGTGCGCAGCGCCGCCACCCTGCCTGGCAGCGGCGGCAAGCCCGGCGTGACCACTATCGCCCAATTCCAGTTTCCCAACCAATGAGTCCTTCCAGCAAGGCTTCCGCCATGTCTCATGCCGCCAAGTTCGTGCGTGGTCTCTCGCTCGGCCTGCCCTTCGCGCTGCTGAGTGGTCTCGCGCTGTACGCGGTCCAGGCGCAACAGAGCCAGGCCACCATACCGACCGGCGCCATCACCGGCAAAGTCACCGACTACGCGTCGTATCCGAACGGCACCAATGTAGGCATCACCGCGGTGCCGCCGGTCGCGATGATCGTGGCGTCAACCGACGAGCAGCTGTTCTACAAGGCCTACACCGACTACACCGACATGACCGGGAAGGGCAGCCCGGACATCACCTATAACAACAATTTCGAATACCAGGGCTACTTCAATCCCAACGTCTGCTACACCTATTCAGCGTCCACCTTCGTGCCCAGCAGCGCCGCGACCAGTCACCAGTGCCAGTCGAGGTACAGCGGCAACTTCATGAACTGGGCCACCATGAGCCGCCTGGACATGCTGCGCTACGCCATGTACGGCGGCTGGCGCACGGTCGACACGGCCAGCCAGACGGTGGTCACCCGCAGCATCATTCCGAACGACGGCCATGCCTGGGTGAAGGTCTACACCGGCAGCGATCTGAGCAGCTACCTGCCTTATACCGGCAGCTCGATCAGCCTGTGCAGCGCCACCACCGGCAACCTGAGTTCGGCCAGCTCCACATCGGCGGGCCTGCACATTGCGAAGGGCACCTATACGCAGTGGGCCTCGATGGAGAGCAGCCAGTGCAACTACAGCACCTCCGACGCCAACGCGCCGTATTCCGGCAACGACTTCGTGGTGTCGGTGCAGGTCTGCGACGGCACCTACGACACTCGCTCGATGTGCAAGACCTACGGCACCTCGAGCATCAAGCCCACCGGCGTGCTGCAGCAGTTCGGCGAGAGCGACAGCACCCAGCAGATCCGCTTCGCCCTGATGACGGGCTCGCGCAATAACCCCCGCTCCGGCGGCGCCCTGCGCAAGAACGCCTCCTTCATCGAAGGCAATCTCAACAGCAGCAACGCGGTCGACCACACCTGCGCTACCAATACCAACGAGCTGAGCCTGGCCGACGGCACCTTCTGCAGCGGCAACCAGGGCATCATCAGCAATCTCTCGTCCATCAGCCTGAACTCCAGCAACAACTACTGGACCGGCAGCGTGTGGAACAGCTGTAGCACCTACGGCATCTACAACCGCTATCCCGGCTTCGGCGTCAACGGCATCCTGGACAACCCTGGCGTCAGCGGCAGGAGCACCAACACCTATCACTGCGGCGCCTGGGGCAACCCGGTCACCGAAATGTACGCCGAGGCCCTGCGCTACGTGTCGGGGCAATCCTCGGCCACTTCCGGCTTCTATGTCGGCTCCGATTACGTCAGCGGCATGAGCGGCGGCGTGACCTGGTCGCCGCCGCTGACCGAGAGCAACTACTGCGCTTCTTGCGCGATCGTGCTGATCTCCAGCGGCCAGGTGACCTTCGACGGCGACGAGATTCCGGCGCTGAGCGGCATCGTCAATTACAGCTCGGCCAACGGCGACATCAATGCCGCGACCGACAGCATCGGCAACAACGAAGGCATCAACGGCAACAGCTACATCGTCGGCCGCATGCTCACCAGTTCGACCGATCTGGCGGTGGGCAACCAGGTCAATACCACCAGCGACGTGTGCCAGCCGCAGACGGTGGGCCAGCTGTCGCTGGCCCGCGGCATCTGTCCCGACGGCGCCTCGATGGAAGGCAGCTACCTGCTCTCCGGCCTGGCCTGGCAGGCGTGGGTCAACGGCATCACGCTGGCCAACATCAGCAGCGCGCACAACTTGAAGCCGGTGCATACCTATGCGGTCGCGCTCAGCGAAAGTATGCCGACCTTCCAGATCCCAACCAGCGCCGGCAGCGTGACGCTGGCGCCGCTGTGCCAGTCGAGCAACACCAACCATGCCGGCAATGGCGGCGCCCCGGCGGAAAGCGGCGCCGTCTCGGACTACCGCACCTGCGGCCTGCTTTCGCTGCAGCTCGGGCAGCTCTCGTCCGCGGTCAGCCCCAATTACACCTACGGTCAGACCTTCAACACGACCGGGCAGAGCGGCAGCTTCACGGTGATCTGGGACGACTCCACCTGGGGCAACGACCACGATCTGGACGTCACCTCGCTGGTCAGCTGGTGCGTCGGCGCGGCCTGCGGCTCGCCGTCCAACACCAACAAAGACCCAAGCAACTTCTGCTGGAACACCAACGTCAACGGCGCCCAGTCGGCGGTGTCGTCGGTGGCTACGGCCACCTCGTCGGCCTGTACCGGCGGCCATCTGCGCCAGAGCATCGCGAGCAACCAGGTGCTGGTGCGCACCGAGATGCTGACCGCCAGCGCCGGCAACGACATGTCGTCGGGCTTCTCGATTACCGGCGTCTCCGGCGCGGCCGGCACCTCCAGCGGCAATGGCGTGCACCGCACCTTCTGGCGCCCGGGCAACCAGAACTACAACCTGATCACCGGCCAGTCCAACTATCCCACGCAGTGGACCACGCCGCAGGTCGAGGTGTTCACCGCTTCGGCCTCTTCCACCGGCAGCACCACCCTGCAGAATCCGCTGTGGTACGCCGCGAAGTACAGCGGCTTCCCCTACAAGGCCAGCGGCCTGGGCCAGCCGGCCGCCACGGCGGACATCATGCCGACCAGCGGCACCGGCAATAACTGGCAGGGCCCGGACGGCAACCCCGCCAACTACTTCCTGGCGCGCAACCCCTCGGCCCTGGTGGCCGGCCTGCAGAGCGCCTTCCAGCAGATCGCCAACTCCGGCATCAGCGCGAACGACTTCGGCAATGCCGACTCGCCGTCGTCGAGCAACGATTTCTCGGGCAATGGCCTGAGCTATCAGGTGCAGTACTTCGCCACCCGCAACGGCGTCAACTGGACCGGCAGCGTGCAGGCCTTCTGGTCCAACGCGCAGGGCTACCTGCAGGAGGGCAGCCTCGACAGCAGCGGCAACGAGATACTTTCCAGCACCGCGCCCTACGTGGTGAGCGGCCCGGATACCTCGGGCACCAACGCGCCGGGCACGCTGGCCAATTACACCTGCCCGAATGCGCCGATTCCGGCTGCAGGCAGCGCGATCTTCGACCCGTCGGCCAACGGCACCGGCTGCCGCATCGTCTCGACCAACAATCCGCTGATCCCGGCCTGGGACGGCACTACCCTGCTCAACGCCTACTACGATCCCTCGGCCAGCACCTACTCGACGATCAAGCAGAACATCGAGACCCAGCGCAGCTACAGCGCCGATGCGGGCATCGCGCAGAACCTCGGCCAGCGCTACATCTTCACCTACCTGACCGCGGCACCCAACGCGCAGACCCAGGCCACCACCACGCAGGCGACCACGCCGGCGGCCGGCACCCTGATCGGCGGCACCCAGACCGACTTCGTGTGGAACACCCAGACCTGCTCCGCCACCGGCACCTGCGCGCTGAGCTCGACCTCCGGCTTCTTTGGCAACGTCACGACGACCAACGTCAACGTGCGCCTCGGCAACTACGGCCTGCTCAACGAGAAGAGCCCCGCGCTGGCGCAGAAACTGCTCAACTGGGTGCGTGGCGAAGAAGACACCGCCGACTTCCGCAGCCGCACCAGCAACGACAAGACCAGCGCGTATACCTACCGTCTCGGCGACATCGTCGATTCGTCGCCGGCCGTGGTGAACTCGCCTGCGATGGGCTACGACCAGATCTACAGCGACCTGACCTACGCCGCCTTCCGCACCAACTATCGCAATCGCCGGCAGATGATCTACGTGGGCGCCAACGACGGCATGCTGCACGCCTTCAACAGCGGCTTCTACGTGCCGGCGCAGCTCGCCACCAGCACCACCCAGGCGACCAACGCGATGGTCGCGCGCACCCTGCCGTCCAGCATGGGCAACACCGGCTCGCCGTCGTCGGCGGCCGGCAACAACTGGTCGCTGGGCCAGGAGGTGTGGGCCTTCGTGCCGGACAACCTGCTGCCGCATCTGCGCTGGATGGCCGACAAGAACTACACCCACGTGTTCTATGTCGACGGCAGCCCGGTGGTCACCGACGTGCAAGTCTGGGGCACCGGCAGCACCTCGGGCTGCAAATCGGGTGTTCCGGGCACCGGCGACACCGACAGTGCCGGCCACGTGTGCGGCTGGGGCACGGTGATGGTGGTGCCCTTCCACCTCGGCGGCGGCCCGATCACCGTGGACACCATCGGCGACGCCAAGACCAGCAGCCAGCAGACGTCCAACTCGGCCTACGTGATTCTCGACGTGACCGATCCTGAGCAGCCGCCGACCGTGCTCGGCGAGATCACCACCGGCACCTATACGCTGGGCCAGCCGATCTTCGCCGTGCATCGCGAAGCCAGCGACGGCAAGCTGCACTTCCTGCTGACGATCGGCTCGGGTACAGCCGACAACGGCGGCCCCAGCGGCACTGGCACCAAGCCGGTCTCCGCGCCCGCCGGCAGCAACCTCGGCGTGTGGGTGTACGACATGGCAAATGTCGTGGCGAAGAACAGCAGCCCCGTCGCCACCTTCACCGGTACCGGCGGCGGCGGCCCCGCCAACAGCTTCGCCGGCGACATGTCGTCGGCCGACTTCGACCTCAACTACAGCGCCGAAGCAGTGTATTTCGGCGTGGTCACCAATCCGCCCACCACGGCCACGCCGCAGAACGCCGTGTATGGCGGCGGCCTGTGGAAACTGGACATGTACACCGGCGCGGCGGCCGCTCCGGATACCAGCGATCCCTCGACCTGGCGCCTGAAACAGGTCTATGCCGCCGGGGTGCCGATCACCATCCGGCCCACCCTCGCGCTGGATACCAGCAACCGCCGCATGATTTATTTCGGCAGCGGCCGCTCCTACACGCCCAGCGACGACAGCGGCATCCTGGCTCAGGGCGTGCAGCAGCAATACATCTACGGCGTCTCGGACAACAGCCTGCTCGGCCTGCCGGCAAGCTGCCCGACCACGTTGTTCGACGCCACCTCGGTCTCGGTCACCGCCAACGGCGCGGTGTCCACCAGCGGCAGCGGCAGCTTGCCGGGCAACGCCACCAGCCTGCCCAATCTGGAAAGCGCGCTGCTGGCCACCATCCCGCAGAACCAGACCAACGGCGGCTGTTATCAGTACGCTGGCTGGCAGCTGGCGCTCGCCGCGGGCAACAGCAATGCGCAGGTGCAGCAGCCCTCCGAGCGAGTGATCAGCAGCCAGGCGCTGTTCAACAGCATCCTGCTGACGCCCACCTATACGCCGCCCAGCCAGTCCCAGATCAACGCCGCCGGCTACAGCAGCTGCAACCCGATTCCGGTGCCCGGCGTCAGCAACCTCTACGGCATGGACTATCTGACCGGCACCGCCGCTCCAGCCCTGGCCGGCAGCTTCGGCACCGCCGGAGGCAGTGCCACCGGCGCGGTGCTGCGCAGCGTTTCGCTGGGTTCGGGCAAGGCGTCGTCCCCGACCGTGCGCAACGGCACCGCAAACCTAGGCATCGACAATACCAATCTCGGCGTCAAGACCGCTCCGAACCCGAATCCGAACGGCACCGAGATCTCGTGGCGCGAGCAAACGGACAACCAGTGATGAAAACCACACCTTCTCCTGCTCGAGGCTTCACCCTGATCGAACTGCTGGTGGTGGTGGTGATCCTGGCCGTGCTGGCTGCGATCGCCCTGCCCCGCTACCAGAAATACGTACTGCGCGGGCACCGCACCGAGGCGACCAAGCTGCTGCAGGACCTGGCCGGCCGCGAGGAAAACTACTTCTACACCAACAACGCCTATGTCACTGCCATAGGCAATATCGCCTCGCTCGGCATGAGCACGACGAGCCTGCAGCAGGCGGCGCCCGAGTACACCATCACCATCGCCTCGGTCGACACCACCACGTCCACCTATGCGCTGACCGCCACGCCCACAGGCACCCAGGTCAGCGATACCGATTGCACCAGCCTCACCCTGACCAATACCGGCCTGCACACGTCGAATGGCTCGGCCACCGCCGACACCAACAACTGCTGGCAGAGTCACTGAAATGCGCGGCCCGCAGCAGACCCGCTCCATGCCGGCGGCCAGCTCGATCAGGCGTGATGCCGGCATCACCCTGATCGAGCTGCTGGTGACGATCGCGATACTGGCCATCCTCGCCGCGTTCGCCTATCCGCAGATGCGCAACATGATCCGGCACAACCGCGCGGCGTCGCTGAGCAACAGCATGCAGGCCGACCTGCTGTACGCCCGCGGGCAGGCGGCGGCGACGCGCAGCTACATCTCGATCTGTCCGGTGGCCAATCCCGGCGACCAGACCTGCGCGACCAACAGCGGCACTTACGACAACGGCTGGCTGGTGTACACCTCGAGCGCCGCGAACACGGTCTACGACGGCACCGCGGCGAATCTGCGCCGGGTCGGACAGGCGGCGGTGAATGCCTCGCTGCGTTCCAGCATCAACGGCGTGATCACCTATAACTCGCGCGGCATGCTGTTGAGCAGCGGCGACCAGCAGGCCACCAGCGACGTGCTGTTCTATGCCTGCAGCAAGACCTCGGCGACCGACACCGTCGGCGTCAGCGCCAACGGCACGCCAGGCGTCTCGCTGAGCGCGGCCGGATCCGGCCGTGTCGCGTCCTTCGCTCTCGCGGCAGGTGCCTCGTGCACGCCGCCGACAGGTACCTGAGCCTCCATCGGCGCAACCCTCCCGCCTGCTATGCTCGGCGTTTTGGCAGGCCCGCATGCGCACCTTGTTGTTCCGCCTGATCGGCATTCTTGAAATCGCCGGCGGCCTCTACGGCGCCGTGAGCATGCTGCGCCGCCTGCTGCCGCCGGGCTCGGCCCAGGAAAGCCTCACCGCCTTGATCGGCCTGCTGTTGTTCGGCTTCGTGCTGGTGGCCGGCGTGCTGCTGGTGGAAGGCAGCGAGCGCGGCGTCACGCTGTCCCGCTGGGCGCAGCTGCTGCAGCTGCCGCTGATCGCCACGCCAGTGTTCCACTACGCCCTGCACTGCGGCACCTACCTCAACATCTTCACCACCTTGCACGCCTCGCCGCGACTGGGCCTGGACTGGCATATCGGCAGCCAGGGCTTCGTGCTTGCGCTGTCCGGGCCGGCCCCCTCCTGGCTGGGCATCAACCTGCTGGCTTTGCTGTCCTGGCTGGCGCTGCGGCTGCGCTGAGCTTCGTGCAGAACCGCGCGGCGGCTAGGCCGTGGCCTGCGCACGCTATCATGTGCCGATGAACGACCCGTCCCATGTTGGCGCGAACGGCGCCCCCAGCTCCCTGCCGGTGATCCGGCTGAAATCCGACCGCGCCCCCGGCCACCCGTGGATCTGGTCGGCCCAGGTGCACAAGCCCGAGCAGCGCCTGCCGCCGGGCAGCGTGGTGGAAATTCGCGACGCCAAGGACCGCTTCGTCGGTCGCGGCTTCTGGAACGGCCATGCGCGCATCGCGCTGCGCCTGCTCGCCACGCACGCCAACGAGAGCATCGACGCCGCCTGGATCGCCTCGCGCATCGACGCCGCGGTGGCCCTGCGCCGCGACTGGCTGACGCTGGACCACACCAGCGACGCCTGGCGCGTGGTGCATAGCGAAGGTGACGGCCTGTCCGGCCTGATCGTGGACCGCTACGCCGACATCCTGGTGGTGGAATACTTCGCCGCCGGCATGTGGCGCTTCCGCGAGACCATCCACGCCGCCCTGCTCGCGCACTTTCCCGGTGCGCGGCTGTACTGGTTCGCCGAGAGCCACGTGCAGAAGCAGGAATCCTTCGACTGCCGCAGCGGCGAGGTGCCTGCCGCGGTCGAAGTGCACGAGCACGGCCTGCGCTTCCACGCCGCGCCTGGCTGCGGCCACAAGACCGGCTTCTTCGCCGACCAGCGCGACAACCGCCGCCGCTTCGCCGAGCTGGCGCGCGGCCGCCGCGTGCTGGACCTGTGCTGCAACGCCGGCGGCTTCGCCGTACATGCGATGGCGGCCGGCGCACGCGAGGCCACCGGCGTGGACATGGATGCCGGCATCCTCGAAATCGCCCGCGCCAACGCGGCGGCCAACCAGGTGGCGGCGCGCTTCGAACAGGCCGACATCTTCGACTGGTTGCGCGCCGCCGTGGAACGCGGCGAGCGCTACGACGCGGTGGTGCTCGATCCAGCCAAGCTCACCCGCGACCGCAACCGCGTCGTCGACGCGCTGAAGAAATACTTCGCCATGAACCGGATGGCGCTGGACGTGATCCCGCCAGGTGGCCTGCTGCTGACCTGCTCGTGCACCGGGCTGGTGAGCGAGGCCGACTTCCTCGAGATGCTGCGCCGGGTAGCGCTGAACGCCGGTCGCGAAATCCAGATCCTGGACGTGCGCGGCGCCGGCGCCGACCACCCGGTGCGCAGCGACGTGCCGGAAGGGCGCTACCTGAAAGCGGTGTTCTGCCGGGTGTCCTAGCCGAGCGTCGAGTCGCGAGCGTCGGCGACATTTCGTCGCTGGCCGAAGTGCCGCCGGCATGCTGCGCATAGAATGGCGGCATGCCACGCACCGCTCTCCCCAGGCGGGCTTCGCTGCCCTGGACCATCGCCGCCGCCAGCTTCGGCTTCGCGGTGGTGCAGCTCGACGTCACCATCGTCAACGTAGCGCTGCCCCGGCTCGGCCAGGAACTGCAGGCCAGCGTGCCCGGCCTGCAGTGGGTGGTGGACGCCTACACCCTGGTGTTCGCCGTGCTGCTGCTCTCGGCCGGCGTGATCAGCGATCGGCTGGGTGCACGGCGTGCCTATCTATGCGGCCTGGCCGGCTTCGCGCTGGCCTCGGCCGCCTGCGGTGCCGCCCATAGCGCAGCCCAGCTGATCGCCGCGCGCGCCGCGCAAGGCATCGGCGCCGCCCTGCTGGTACCGCCCTCGCTGGCCTTGCTCAACCATGCCTGCGCCCACGATGCACGCCTGCGCGCCCGCGCCATCGGCATCTGGACCGCGGCCGCCGGCGTCTCCATCGCCGCCGGGCCGATCGTCGGCGGCCTGCTGCTGAATGCACTCGGCTGGCGCAGCATCTTCTTCGTCAATCTGCCGGTGTGCCTGATTGGCCTGGCGATGGCCTGGCCGGTGGAGGAAACCCCGCGCAAGCCCGGGCAACATATCGACCTGCCCGGCCAGGTACTGGCCATCGCCGCGCTGGCCAGCCTGACCGCGGCGGTGATCGAGGCCGGGCCGCTCGGCCTGCGCCACCCGCTGGTGCTCGGCGGCTTGGCGCTGGCCGTCGCCTGCGCGCTGCTATTCGTGCGGGTGGAGCGCCGCACGAGCCAACCGATGCTGCCGCTGGGCTTTTTCCGACGCCCCAACTTCAGTGCGGCAGTGCTGTTCGGCATCGCGGTGAATCTCACCTACTACGGCGCGATCTTCGTGCTCAGCCTGTACCTGCAGCACGTGCGCGGCTACGGCGCGGCGCAGGCGGGGCTGGCCTTCCTACCGCTCACCGGCACCTTCGTGATCTCTAATCTGCTCAGCGGCTGGATGGTCGGCCACCACGGCAGCCGGCCGCCGATGCTGCTGGGTGCGCTGATCGGCGCGAGCGGCTTCGCCCTGCTGGCCCGGCTGGATGCGCACAGCGGCTATCTGGCCATGCTGGCGCCCTTCCTGCTGATTCCCGGCGGCATGGGCCTGGCCGTGCCGGCGATGACCACGGCGATCCTGGCCAGCGTGGAGAAAACCTGGTCGGGCACCGCCTCGGCCGTGCTCAATGCGGCGCGCCAGGCCGGCGGCGCGATCGGCGTCGCCGCGTTCGGCGCCCTGGTCGGCAGCCAGCAGAGCGGCATCGTGCCCGGCATGCATGTCGCCGCCCTGGGCTCCAGCGCGATGCTGGCGATGGCGGCGGCGCTGGTCTGGTACGGCATCCATGCGCAGCAGCCGGCCGACGAAGGACAAACCGGCGGGCGAGAACACCTCTGAGCGCGCCCGCGGCCTGAACCAGGCCAGACCCGTGGCGTCATGCTGCGCCCGCCGCACGCATTTTCGCCGGCCTGCACGCTACGCTGCGGCCTCCCCGCCCAGGAACGGCATCAATGACCGACGTGGTCCACAGCATCCTCGCCTTCAACGCCGGCCGCGACCCGGAACGCCTGCAGCGCAAATACGCTGCGATGCGGCGTGACCCGTTCACCTTCCTGCGCGGCAGCTGCCACTTGTTCTACGCGCGCCTGCCATCGGCCAAGACCCTCAGCAAGGCGCCGCCGACCTGGATCTGCGGCGACCTGCACCTGGAGAACTTCGGCAGCTACAAGGGCGACAACCGGCTGGTCTACTTCGACCTCAACGATTTCGACGAAGCCGCGCTGGCGCCATGCAGCTGGGAACTGCTGCGGCTGCTGGTCAGCGTGCGCATCGGTGCGCACAGCTTGCAGCTGAGATCCACCCAGGCCGAAGTGCTGTGCCGGCATTTTCTGGACGCCTATACGGCCGCGCTGCACAGCGGCAAGGCGCGCTGGGTCGAGCGCGACACCGCCGCCGGCATGGTCGGCGAGCTGCTCGACGAACTGCGCGGCCGGCTGCGCCCGGCCTTTCTCGACAGCCGCTCCGAGCGCAAGGGCAAACGCCGCACGCTGCGCACCGACGGCAAGCATGCCCTGCCCGCCTCGCGCGAACAGCGCGAGCGCGTCACCGCCCTGATTGAACAAGTGGCGGCCCGCGAGGACGATCCGCGCTTCTATCGCGTGCTCGACGTGGCGCGACGCATCGCTGGCACCGGCAGCCTCGGCGTGGACCGCTACGTGATCCTGGTGCAGGGCAAGGGCTCGCCGGACGCGAACTACCTGCTCGACCTCAAGCAGGCGCTGCCCTCCTCGCTGGCGCCGCGACTGCAGCTGGAACAGCCGCGCTGGCGCAACGAAGCCGAGCGGGTGGTTTCCGTGCAGCGCCGCATGCAAGCCGTCTCGCAGGCCTTCCTGCAGGCGGTCGAAATGGACGGCCATGCCTACGTGCTGCGCGGCCTGCAGCCCACCGAAGATCGCGTCGCCCTGGCCGACTGGAACGGCAAACTCGAGCGCCTGGAAGGCGTACTGCAGACCATGGGCCAGCTGGTCGCCTGGGCGCAGCTGCGCAGCAGCGGACGCCAGGGCTCGGCCAGCGCCGACGAGCTGATCGCCTTCGGCAGCAAGCGCCGCTGGCCGCAGCGACTGCTGGAGCTGGCCGCGGAAAGCGCACAGCAAGTAAGGCGCGACTGGAAGGTCTATGCCAAGGCCTACGACCAGGGCGCGTTCAAGCTCTGAAGCGCTACGCGTGCGCGGCGCGCTCGTGAGGCGGCGCACAGCACCCAAGCGGAGTCTCGGCCTGCGCATGCCTTCCGACGAGGGGTGAATCCGCCTGTTACGAACCGATCGCTCAGGAATGGCGTCATCGCTTTCGCGCTGAACGGAGGGACTGCTTCGCATCGAAGGCGAGCGACTTCATCGTCCCTGCCCGGTGACACCAACGAGCCTAAGGCTTCGGTGCGTGATTCAAGGCCCAGACCAGCCACCATAGATTGAATGTCGCAAGGCCGGCGTAGCTCGCGATGTTGGCCCGGAACACGGCGGCTCGCAGCTGCGCACGCGGCATGTCGCGCCGGAAACGCGTGACGATGGGAGCCTCGATGAGATACGAGGCGAAGAAGAACGGCAGCAACAGAAAGAGAGAGGCCGTCGGGACCATCCAATAAAGTTGCTTCTCATAAGGAATCAGCCAGGGGGCTTGCCATGTGACGGCCAGGAACTTCTGAAATGTTGTGCTGAGCCCGAATGCCGCACTCCCTCCCGTCATCCATTCCAGCAGCACCAGGGCCATCCAGGTCAACGGAATGCCGACGATGGTCGACACCAGATTGGCGATGGCTGCGGACTTCGCGAATGACGCCGCGCCTTGTTTCATCACTCGGCCCAGCACCACAACCTCCAGCAGGACGATGGGAATCAAGGCCAGAAGCATGGATGGGAAAGTTACGAACAGCATCGGTACGCCGGCATCGGCGCTGGCGTTCGTCGCAAGCATGCTGGCCGAGATGCCCAGCATGAGCAGGCGCATATTGTGAAGGCGTCGCATACCGTCGCTCCCCTGTCGTTCCCTGCCTGGCCTGTGCACTGCCGTGTCCTCCATGCATAAGAGGCGGCAATTTCGCCGCATCAAGCGATTAGCGCTCGGTTTGTATCGCCACCACGACGCACGCGTTGCCGCCAACGTCGATGGATTTCCGCCAGACGTTTTTCTTGTTCGGAACAGCCAGAAATTCGCCTCCATATGCCTTGGAGACCAATTCCTTGTACAGGCCTGGAGTCAGCTCAGGCAACGCTCCGTGGGGAATATGGCTGCACCAAGTGGAAACAAAGCCTTTGAAATTGCTATGGCTTCCTTGTGCTATATGACTCGAGCCCTTGTATGACACCACATACGTGTAGAGTGGCATGCTGCCTTCCTTCTCTAACTTTACCCGCGCGAAGATCTGCCTTGGATCATAAACGGACATGGCCTGCACAACAGCCCCGGCATTGATGATCGACATGTGCGGCTGCATGGCGCCAGCTTCGCCGCTCTCCAAGGCCAAGCCGTCATTCCTCAACGCTGCAGATAGAACAGCTCTTTATCCTCGGCGACGGTACCTGGCCAATATGCTGTGGCACGGCTGCAGGATTCGCGTTCGGGCGCGGCACTCCTCACCACGATGCCTACGTTCTGCCAATAAATCCCACCCCGCGTCGAACGGCCGCAATCCTCCATCTCAAGGGTTCCGAATACGTTGACGGATCTGCCGATATAAGCCTTCGCGTGTTTGCTCAGATACTTCGGGTTTACGTAGCGGTAGTCGGCAATCGTCGAGGCGAGCGTTATCCGGCCCAACTCCAGTGCTTCGAGTCGTGCAGCCCGCTGGCTCATCACCGTCGAGAGGCAGCCGAACTCGCCCTCCGGATACGCCTGCCACGTCGGCACGTTGTGGCAATCGTTGCGCTCGATCAACCACAGCTTCTGGCCGTCCACGAAATCGCCGAGGTCGCCGGCTTTGTAACCGGCACGCAGGTGGGCGAAGCTTTCAGCCATGCGCGCATCCAGCTCCAGCAATTCGGGGTGGAAGCAGATGGTCGCTTCGGCGGCGACGACAGCACGGGAGCAGTCGATGACGTTCAACTTGCGCCGCCGCTCGATGATCTGGCGGGCTTCGGCGGCCAGTTCATCGGGTTCTTCGTCGTCCTCGATGCCGTTCACGTAACTGGCCACGGCCTTCAAGGCGGGCTCGATACGCCAAAGCGTAGACGCGGGCTGGCTGATGCAGCCGATGTCGCCCCAGATGAAAGGGCTGTCGAAGCCGTCGACCCGCACCAGGGTCCTGGGCATGGTGTCCAGCTCGCCGGCAAATCGCGCATGGCCTTGGCGAACCGACAGCATGGCGGTCTTTATCGCGGTGCATGACGGATCGTAAAGGGGATAGGTTTTGCCCGGCACGAATACCAGCGTGGTATCGCCCCACGTAGCTCGGGCGGTATGTCTTGCCCCTTGGTAGGCGCCGGGAAGAACGGCCTTGAGGCTCTCGTCCAGCACGCCGTCGCTCTCGTCGAGGGGCAGCGCGCGCATGGGCCGCGTGCTGACGAGGCGGGTGACGTAGCTATCAGCATAGGTAGCCAAGCCATCGACCGGAAGATTGAGCATCCAGTCGGTAGAACTGCTGGGCGCGTGGCATGCGAAGCTCTTCGCCCTATCCAGGATCCACATCGGCTTTTTTTGATCGCAGGCGACGCGAAAAGCCTCGACATTGCCACTGGGAATGCCGACGCTCTGTCCTACCGATTCCGACCCGACCTCCGCGAAGACCAGGCCCGGAATTTCCGTGTTCCCTTCGGGCGGATTGTCAGCATGCGCAACGCCCATGGCGCTCAACAGGAGCATGCAAGCACCAAGCTGAGCGATTCTCGCCAAGCAAGCCTTGCGCGGATTATGGACGTCCACATTTCCCCCTTGATTGATTGGACTGCCAGGTCTTCCAGCTGACAGGCAGGCAGCACCCCGCTGGACCGCATCCGGCCGAGACCATCGCAGGTCGTGCCCGGAGGAGCATCACCCTCCCCGCACATGTCATGCCATGGCGCGCGGCTTACGCAAGCCCGCCAGCTGGCAGTCTCCAGAGAAGTTGCGCCAGCCTCATAGCAGCGTTCTGACAAAGATGTGCCCACCGAAGGATCAAGGCAGACCTTTCGATTATCAATGTCCGCCCACCAGGCGCGGGCTGGTCAGTCATGAGTCGGCCGCGTGCCTTGCCCATCGAACGGAACATCGCAGTTCACGCACTTGGAAGACCAGCCGCTCCAATGCCACGAGCAGTAGAACAGTTGCTTGCATCGTGGGCATGTACTGAACGACCAGGCAACCACAGGAACGACCATCAATCCCATGGTCGCCAGCGCGACGTATGGAAAGAGCGCAGGCGAGATCACCGACGCGACGGTGAAGATCAGCGGAACGCACAGCATGGCGCCTAAGGCGAAGACCCTCCTTCGACGTATCCGCGCGAGCCCCTCGGCGACGGCTGGAGCCACCGGATCGCCATACGTGTACTTTCCAGGCACTTCAGCCTCCAGTCCGGAATGTCTGCCATGGATCGGGAGCCGACATTACCTGCGACATCGGATCGTTCAATAAAACTGGCACGAGAACCGCCACTGGCCGTCCTGCGATCGATGGAAGTAGCCAACCCCGTTGTCCGCCCACATCCAGTTCACTTTCTCTTCCGACCCCACCTGAAAGACAAAGTCCTCAATGCCCACGCCATGTTGTATGTCCGCCGGATAGCCACCGAATTTGGTGCCGGCATAGCGATTGAAATCGTAGAAGAAGCTGTCGCTGGCTTGCTCGTCCGCGTTGACTGCGGACAAGTCCAGCAGCTCCCACGCATCTTCCCAACCCGGAGCGTCGTCGACGATCTTCCGCCATCGAATGGGAAAGCTGCGATACGGCGTCTCAACGGCAGGCAACGGCACCAGCCCCGTGATGTCCGCGTACTCGCGAATCAGCCAGCCTTCGCCATGCGGCAGGTCGAAGGGATGGCTTTCCAGATTGTGGAAGAGCACCAGCAGCGAGACGCGCTCAAGCTGCGGCGGGACAAACGGAAGCTCTTCCACGCGGACTTGAAGAAGAGGAAACATCGGCCTGCCGTTCCACTGCGGCAGACCTTCGCCGGGGTGAGAAACAGCTTTCAGGAACCATGAAGTGACGGGATCATCGGACGGGCGAAAGCCGCCGACCTCCGCAATCGAAGCAGGCCGCAACTTGGCCCTGAGCCGATCAAGCGTCTGGCTCGCCTCGGCATTCATGAAAGGCCTCTCGCTGGCGAGTCGAAGCTCATGTCGCCGGCGCCATCAGCAACGGATTGGAAACAGATGCGCCAGGCAGCCATATCAGTTGATGAACAAGAGCATCGCGTCATGCCTGTTTGCCGCTTCGCGATAGAAGCTCACCAGATTCCTGAAATGCTCGAGGACGTATGAGCGACCGAAGTCGTCATCACGTGACCAGATTTGCGGATAGACCTCTTGCTCGTCCATGGCCCTTCCGTCGTAGCGTGCATTGAAATCTGCCTCGGATAGCTCTGACAAAGCATGGGCAACCTCCTTTACCTGATCCTGCGACAGGTAACGGGCAGAGCCATAGCCAACGTCTTCTCCGATCTCGGTTCCATTTAGTACGGTCAGGCCTAAAACACCTTGTCCCTCCCATGGGGTGCCGTTCAACATGAAGTGAATGGCGTGCCACGCTTTGTCGACGTCCAGAGCATTCGCCGGACCTTCGTCGCCTTCTGGGTATAGAAAAGCGATGACTTCTTCGGGGTTGTCCTGGAGACGGTTCAACGTAGCTCCATCGACAGCGACGAAATTACCAATCATCGACATGCATTTCCCCTTGCATACAGTTTCAACAGAACTTGCTTGCATCTAGGATCGGGCATCCGCTGGAAGCAGCAATCTCAAGTGGCCAACGCAAAACCACTTCCACTCGGACGTCTATAGCCTCGACTGAGACCACAACCGAAAGCGGACGTCACCTGAAGAACATGATTGCAACGGCCACGATCGTACCGACCAGAAATAGCCAGGCCTCTCCTAGCTGCCACTGCATTGCAAAGTTCGCCGAAGCTCCGACCTCGTGCTTGCCCTGCGCAATCGTCCGGCGGGTCAGGATGTAAACGTAGAAGCCAAGTATCACCGCGGCACCGGAGATGGGCAGATTAGCCGAGCCGTTGAACGACCTGGCGATAATGCACCATAGAAGTATTCCAAACATCGTTACGCCTCGACCTACAACGCCATACTTCCAGAGCGTGTCTCTGGCCGAAGGCTGGGTGCTCGCCGCAATTTGTGCGCGCCGTGCAGCGACATCGTCCAGTTCGCGAGTGGAGGCACCTCGATCAAGCAGCTCTTCTCGCAGTGCAGTCTCGGCCCACTCTGTGCGCCCCTCAATGGACCACATTTCCCTCAGCGCGGCTGTTTCCAATTCTGCGAAGTGCCGCCGCGCGTTCGCAGTCTGACTGCTGTTATCCGTCATTGATGTGCTGCCTCCCCTTCCCCTGACGCCCACCTAATCATGTCCGTTCTAGGTAAAGAACGTGTCCACCGAGTAATCAACGGCAACATGAACGCTCAGGCTGCCAGTCGATGCGCTCAAACTACAAGATCTTCGTGAAAGTTAGGCCATTCCGGCGAACAACATCGGAATGTTCGCGCACCATGGCCAACCATGCCGCCATATCGGCAGGTCATCGCTTCCTACACCGCTGTCCTCACCGGCACCACTCAAGCCTGCACCGCCCGCTGCCGCCGCCGCGCCTCCAGCCAGATCACCAGCCCCAGTGCGCTGCCGCCGCCGAGCAGGCCGCCGGCGACGAAGCCCAGCGAGGGCGCGATGCGGCTGAAGTACAGCGTATAGCCCTGGATCACCAGAAAGGTCACCGCATAGCCGCGCAGCATGGCGAAGCGCAGGCGGACGCCGGCCCCCAGCAGGGCCGCGTTGCCCAGCGCCCAGAGCGCATTGAACAGCACCAGCTCTCCGGCGCCGGCCTCGTACCAGCGGTTCATGTCGCCGAAGTTGCCGAAGATCGACAGCAGCCACAGCGCCATCTCGGCGAAGAACAGGCCGCAGGAGATCCACACCTTGGCGAAACCGCGATAGTTGGCGAGGCGGCCGGCCTCGGCGTCGTAGTGCCAGGCGCCGGCACCGATGATGACGGCGGCCGCACCGAGGAAGCGCAGCGGATAGTTCATGCCGAACCAGTAGGCGCCCCAGCCTTCTTCGTAGCCGGTGGCGCCACCGAACCAGACGAAGAACACCACGCTGCTCAGCACCATCAGCAGGATGTTGTTGAACGCGTAGCTCATCGCCACCAGCACGACCAGGTCGATCAGCAGCAGGGCCGGCCAGTTGCCCGAGCCGGTGGAGAAGATCATGCCGAGCACGAAGCTCAGGCCGACCAGGCCGATGGCGCCGAGCAGTTCCAGCGTGCGCGGCGGCCAGCGGTAGCTGCGCTTCTTCAAGGCGTAGGCACCGCCGAACAACGCCGTCACCGCGACCGCCAGCAGCATGGCGAGATTCGGCAGGGTGAAGAACTGCGCCTCGCTGAGCACGCGATACAGCCCGGCCGCCACGCCGACGCCGCCGAAGATCGAGAACCAGCGCCCCAGCGCATGCCAGTCCCAGCGGCCCACGCTGTAGCGCTCGGCCAGATCGGCATGCTGCGCCGGCGTCAGCAGGCCTTCGCGCAGCCACTGATCGAACTCGACGTGCAGCATGCGGTTGCGCGCCAGCGGACTCATGGCGTCACCTCCGCAGACGTCGCCTTCGTGCGGCGTCCGCGCCACTCGAAGACGAAACCCAGCAGCAACGCGACCAGGCCGCCCAACAGCAGGAACGGACCCGCGCCCAGGCGATCCCAGGCGTGCTCGTAGAAGCGCGTATAGATGTCGATGCCGAGGAACACGATGCCGAAGCCGGTGAAACGCCCGTCCTTGAAACGCCCCCCGAGCACGATCTCGGCGATGCAGGCCAGGGTGAAGCCGGCGATCCACCATCCCGCGTCATCGTGGCTGACCTCGATGCTCATCAGCAACAACGAGAGGTTGCCGTAGAGCAGGCCCAGGATCAGGTATAGCCGTCCGAAGCCGGCGTAGCGTGCCAGCACACCATCTTCGGCATGCAGGTGCCAGGTGCCCAACGCCGCAGCGGCGAAGCCGATCACGGCCATGATGGGCGGATCGGCGATATCCGCGAAATAGCTGCCGGAACCCATATAGGCCGAGCGGCTGCCGATGGCGTGGAAGATCGCCAGCAGGCCCAGCAGCAGCGGCCAGCGCAGCGCATAGCGATAAGCCACCGCCAGGCTGATCGCAGCCGGCACGAACAAGCTGAAGCACAGCGCTTCCCGGCCATCACCGACCAGCAGGGCGGCCAGCACGAATACCGCCAGCAACCCCAGCGTGGTGATCGCGGCACCGGTGACCGGGTAAGGCCGCGTCACATTGCTGGACATGCGCACGCCGAAATAAATCATGCCGATGGCGAACGCGGCCAGCATCAGGTTGGCCGGCAGGGCGGCGTCAGCCATCAGCTTGACCACGCCGAACAAGGTGCCGCCCACCAGCAACACGCCGCTCAGGGCCAGCCAGCGCAGCGCTACCTCGAGCGCGCCGCCGGGCTGCCGGTAGCGCTGCGCCAGGCGCTCGGCGGTGGCTGCATCGATGCGCTGTTCCTGCTGCCATGCCGCGATCTCGTGCAGCAGCAGTTCCGCCTTGGCCTGTTTCATTGCCTTCGTCGCTCCTTGTCGAAACCCATCACGGCGATGGGCGTCACTTCTCCGAAACTTTCGGCAGCATACTACCGCCCGGGGTCACGCCACTGCAGCACTTCGGCAAGGTGTGCAAAATCGGCGGCTATTTCCAGCCGGTGTCGTGCTACGTCGCCGGATCGGCTAGGCCGGCCGTTCGATCAGCACCAGTTCGTCGGTGGCCTCGTCGATGTAGTGCACCAGGCCGCCAAAGTCGGTATCGACCATGATGCCCCGGCCCAGATAGGCCCAGTGCGCCGCGCCGGGCAGGTATCGACCCAGATCCATCGAGGCGATCACCACGCCGTGGTAGAGGCCGTCGATGCGCACGCGGTCGCCGGGCTCGATGTCGCGGCCATCGGGGTATGTCATCACGGCATCCGCAACGAAGCCTGGATCGTGGCCGCAGGGGTTCGCCTGCGGTTTTTCCGACTTGCCCGGCGCGCGATATCGGCTACCGCCCCCTGTCCCTGATCCATCGGCGCGTTGTTCATACCGCGCATCGCTGCGACGGCATCGCGCAGCGCCCTGCCCCGACGCAGTGGGGGCAGCGGCATGACTTGCACCAGGCCTCGATCGTCATCGCAAGACGAGGCGCGCACATCTTCACGAGACTTCCCGGAAGGGTCGGTGTTCGCCAGGCCGCGCAAGCGCAGCTCACGCGTCGCCGTGGAAGTGGGTCGCATACTTGATCAGCCACTGCTTGCCCTGCTCGACATCTTCCGGCTGCCTGCCGAGGATCCAGTCGCTCGCACGCGGCACGCCGGCGGGGTCCTGCCCGATCGCCTGCCCGACCAGAATCTTTCCTTGCGGCAGCGCCAGGAAACTGAAGACGCCGGCGGATTGCGCGCCCGGCTTGGATGATCGCCAGGTGCCGTACAGGTAACGCTCGTCGTGCAGCAGGCATTCCCCGCGCCAGGCATGCCCGCCGGAATTGTCGAAGTTGACCAGCTGCAGCTTGCCCTTGTGCGCCGAGATCTCGACTTTCTCGGTCACCCAGCGCCGCGGATCGTCCGCTTCCTGCCAGGTGGACAGCCAGGTGCCGAGCAGACCTTTTTTGCGCGAATAAATCCGCGTATCCCGCCAGGTCGGCAGCTTGTAGAAAAACCAGGCCAGCAAGATCGGAAACAGCACGCTGAAGAATAAGACGGATAAAACCGAGACGAGCTTGTCGTTCATGGAGCCCCCATCGCGATCCAGCGCTCACGCAGGCCAGGCCTGCGCGTCTCATGAAAATCCGGCGGCGTTTGCTGCAGTCCTCCGAGGCGCTCACCCCGCACCGGCATCCTCCTCAGCCGGATCGCCCCGGATCGACGGGACGAACCAGCCGTGGCTTATCGAGCCCCCGAACTCATCCGGCCCGGCTTGCGATGCCGCTCCCCAGCGTGCGCGCCCGAAGGCCGCAGCGCCTGCTCAACGTTCGAGCTTGGCCGGCTTGCCCTTCGCTGTGGCGGAGAGTATCCCATCCGCGCGGAACATCGCCTTGATCCCGCGCACCGCCTGACGGATGCGGTCCTGGTTCTCGATCAAGGCGAAGCGCACGTGGTCGTCGCCGTAGTCGCCGAAACCCACGCCGGGCGACACCGACACCTTGGCGTCGGCCAGCAGCTTCTTGGCGAATTCCAGCGAGCCGAGCGCGGCGTATGGCTCGGGAATCTTCGCCCACACGTACATCGAGGCCTTGGGCAGCTCGACCATCCAGCCGGCCTCGTGCAGGCCCTTCACCAGGGTGTCGCGGCGGCGCTGGTACTCGGCGGCGATGTCGCGCACGCATTGCTGGTCGCCTTCCAGCGCGGCGATCGCCGCCACCTGCAGCGGGGTGAAGGTGCCGTAGTCGTGGTAGCTCTTGATGCGCGCCAGCGCGGCGACCAGCTCGGCGTTGCCGACCATGAAGCCGATGCGCCAGCCGGCCATGTTGTAGCTCTTGGACAGGGTGAAGAATTCCACCGCGATGTCCTTGGCGCCCGGCACCTGCATGATCGAAGGCGCCTTCCAGCCGTCGTAGGTGATGTCGGCGTAGGCGAGATCGTGCACCACCAGCACGTCGTACTGCCTGGCCAACGCGATCACCCGCTCGAAGAAATCCAGTTCCACGCACTGCGCGGTGGGATTGGAGGGAAAGCCCAGGATCATCATCTTGGGCTTGGGAATGCTCTCGCGGATGCCGCGCTCGAGCTCCGCGAAGAAATCGATGCCCGGCGCCATCGGCACCGAGCGGATCTGCGCGCCGGCGATCACCGCGCCGTAGATGTGGATGGGGTAGCTGGGATTGGGCACCAGCACAGTGTCGCCGCGCTCCAGCGTGGCCAGCATCAGGTGCGCCAGGCCTTCCTTCGAGCCGATGGTGACGATCGCCTCGCGCTCGGCATCCAGTTCCACCCCGTAGCGCTCGGCATACCAGTGGGTGATCGCGCGGCGCAGCCGCGGAATGCCCTTGGACGTGGAATAGCCGTGGGTGTCCGGGCGCTGCGCCACTGCGCACAGCTTGTCCACGATGTGCGGCGGCGTGGGCCCGTCCGGATTGCCCATGCTGAAATCGATGATGTCTTCGCCGCGGCGGCGCGCCGCCATCTTCAGCTCGGCGGTGATGTTGAAGACGTAGGGCGGCAGGCGCTCGATGCGCGCGAAGCGGCGCGGCGCAGCGGCCGCGATCGGGCTGGAATCGCTCATGGCAAACCTCGTTACGTAAGCGCCCGGAACCGTCCGAGCGACGTCGGCCGTCATGCGGCCTGGCCGGCGGCGCCGAAGCGCCGCGGTTGCCAGGAAGATAAGCGGGGACGCCTGCCCGTGTCGAGCAGCGTTGCGCTCAATCCGCCACGACGGGCGACGGCCGCCAGGCCTGCACGATGTCCTGCAGCAGCCCCAGGTGTGCCTCGAAGCGTTTCCAGCGCGCCACCGAGCTGCGGTAGATCGGCTTGCGCACCTGCGCCGCGCTGGCCGTGTTGACCACGCGCTGGTTCTGGTGGAACGCCAGGCAGCGCGCGTCCCACGGTAGACCCAGATAATCGAGCAGGCGGCGCGCCTGGCCCTCGGTGTCGGCCACCATCGCCTCGTAATGCAGGTCCAGCACGCTGCCGGGCGGCAGCACGCGATGCCAGTGCTGCATCAGCTGCATGTAGCGCACGTAGTGGCGGCCCACGCTGCCGAGATCGTAGGTGTAGTCCAGGTTGTTGCGCACAAACAGCCGCGAGTAGCAGGAGAAGCAGGAATCCATCGGGTCGCGCATGGCGTGGATGATCTTCGCGCCGGGCAGCATCAGGTGGATCAGGCCTACATGCAGGAAGTTGGACATCATCTTGTCGGTGATGTATCCGGCCTGCGGCGCCAGCCGCCACACCCGCTCGCGATAGGCTTCGCCGACGCGCTGCAGCTCCTGCTCGCTCAACGCCGCGGCCAGTTCCGGGTAGGCGTCTTCCGGCTGCCCGGCCTGCGTGGCGATCGCGCGCACCACTTCGTCCAGGTCGACCAGTTCGCCGGCGCCGTGGATGCCCGGATAAGTGGAGAGAATCTGCTCGATCAGCGAAGTGCCCGAACGCGGCATGCCGACGATGAAGATCGGCGTGCGCCCTCCTGACGACGACGGCACCGGCGAACGGTTCGCGAAGAACGCCGCGTCGAACCGGCGCTGCAGGCGCTCGATCAAGGCCTGTTCGCCGGCCTCGTCGGGCGGGAAGCGGGCATGCTGCAGGCGATTGCCGGCCTGGTAGGCCTCGAAGGCCTCGTCATAGCGACCAAGGTCCTCGCGCATCTTGCCGAGCGCGAACCAGTAGCGGATGCGCGCGCCATCGGGCAGCTCGGCCAGCCGCGGGGCCATCGCCTCGAAGCGCGGCGGCTCGGCATCGCCTTCGGCGAAGCTGCGCAGCGGCGCGAGATTGCAGTAGGCCTCAAGAAAACCAGGATCGATCGCCAGCGTCGCCTCGAAGCACGCGCGCGCCTCGTCCAGGCGCCCCTGCTTGCGGATCGAGCGGCCGAGGTTGTTGCAGGCTTCGGCGTAGTCCGGCCGCAGCTGCAGCGCGCGCCGATAGCTCTGCTCGGCATCGGCATGGCGCTCCTGCATCAGCCACTGACCGCCCAGGTCGAAATGCACGCGCGCATAGCCGTCGTCGCAAGCCATCGCTTGCCGATAGCTGGCCTCCGCCTTCGCATAGCGTTGCTGGTCGCGCAAGGCATTGCCGAGATTGGCGTGCGCCTCGGCATGCGCTGGCGCCAGCGCCAGCACACGGCGGAAGCTGGCTTCGGCCTCGGCCGGACGTCCCTGCGCGTACAAGGCCACGCCCAGCGCCTGGTGTACGCGCGCGCTGCCTGCATAGGCGTTCAGGGCCAGGCGCAGCGCGGGTTCGGCCTCGGCATAGCGACCAGCGCTGACCAGGGTGAAGCCCAGATTGGCCTGCGCCTCGCCGAACTCCGGGCGGAGCGCCAGCGCACGGCGATAGCTGTGCACAGCCTCCGCCAGTTGCTCCAGCAGGACCAGGGCATTGCCCAGCTTGAAATGCGCGTCGGCATGCGCCGGACGCAACGCGACCGCGCGTCGGTAGCTCTCCGCGGCCTCGGCCGGCTGCTGCGCGGACATCAGGCCTTCGCCCAGCGCGTAGTGCGCGGCAGCCTCCTGCGGCGCGGCGGCCACCGCCCGCCGGAACGCGGCGACCGCTTCGGCCGCACGGCCCTGGCCGTGCAGCGAGGCGCCGAGCATGAACCAGGTGCGGCCGTGGGCCGGATCGCGTTCGAGCAAGCCGTGCGCCAGCACGTCGGCCTCCGCATGGCGCTTCTGCGCGATCAGCCCGGCCAGGCTGTCGAGCTCCCGCTGCACCACGGCTTCGGCTTCGCTGGACATGGCCTTCCTCGAGTGAATGTGCGTCGGTGCCGCGGCGGCGAAGCGCAACGCTTCATAGCGCAGACCGGCAGCGCCGCAATATCGCATGCGGCGTAGTGATCGGCGCCGCAGCAATAGCGCCTGTCATTATCGGCTTCGCGAAATGCGAGGCAGCTTCCGATTCATGCTTGATAGGCATCACAGGCAAAACGGAAGCGCCGATTTTGCGCGTGAGTTAATCGATTCACATAACGTCGCAAATTTTCGCTATTTGCATGGCTGGCTTGTGACGCAATGCCATAAGCCGGAGTTTGTCGACGCAATTAATTGCGATCTTATTGCCACGCTGGATTATGCCCATTAAGAGAAGCGGGCCACGCCGGTATCAGCGGATCACAGCGGGGGATTCCACCCACACGGCACGAACGGGGACATCGTCATCGGCTCGGCCTGGCAACCACTGACATTCCACCGTGCCCAACCACATTCAAACCAGGCAAGCCGCCTGCGTTTTAGGGAGAGTTGATCATGCGTTCGTCGTTCTCAGTCGTTGAACCGTCGTCGGCTTCGAAGCTGTCCCGCTGTAAACGCGCCCTGCCGGCGCTGCTCGTCGCCGCTGCGCTGGCGATGAATGCCCACGCCGGCACCGCGCCGGCCGGCGGTCTCCACCTGCTCAGCCAGGGTCACGTGCCTTCCGCCATCGCGGCGGGGCTGGCGCCCAGCGTGCAGGCCCTGAACACCTCCAAGCAGCTCAAGCTTGGCCTGGTGCTGCCGCTGCGCAACGAAGCCGACCTGGACAGCCTGCTCGGCCAGCTGTACGACCGCAGCAGCCCGCAGTACCACCACTACCTCAGCTCGCAGCAGTTCACCGACCGCTTCGGGCCGACCCAGTCCGACTACGACAAGGTGGTGAGCTGGGCCAAGGCGCACAATCTGAAGGTCGTCTCGACCGCGTCGAACCGCCACATCGTCGACGTGCAGGGTTCGGTGAGCGACGTCAACCGTGCGCTGCACCTGACCATGCGCCAGTACCAGCATCCCAGCGAGAACCGCCTGTTCTTCGCGCCCGACCAGGAGCCCACCCTCGACCTGAGCGTGCCGCTGCTGCACATCAACGGCCTGGACAACTACGTGCGCCCCTATACGCACATGGTGCGCCAGCCGCAGACCGCCGATGCGACCGTGCAGCGCGCGACCAAGGCCACCGGCTCTGGCCCGAGCGGCAACTTCCTGCCCAGCGACATCCGCGCCGCCTACTATGGCTCCGGTTCGCTGACCGGCAGCGGTCAGACCGCCGCGATCTTCTCCTACGACGGCTACCTGAGCAGCGACCTGACCCTGTACTACAAGGACACCGGCGCCAAGAACCCGGGCGTGCCGGTCTCCAACGTGCTGGTGAACGGCTATAACGGCGCCTGCACCGGCTCCGACTCGCGCTCCAGCTCGTGCAGCGACGGCGAGCAGATCCTCGACATCGCCAACCTGGCCGGCATGGCGCCGGGCCTGAAGCAGATCCTGTTCTACGAGGGCACCAGCGCGGGCGACATCCTCAACCAGATGGCCAGCGACAACAAAGCCTCGGTGATCACCTGCTCGTGGGGCGGCGGCGACTTCGGCAGCAGCGACGACGCCATTTACAAGGAATTCCAGGCGCAGGGCCAGACCTTCGTCAACGCCAGCGGCGACGCCGGCTCCTACACCACCAGCAACTGGGACGCGCCGTCGCTCGACCCGTACATCACCGACGTCGGCGCCACCGACCTCACCACCAAGAGCGCGGGTGGCGCGTGGTCCTCCGAGACCGCGTGGTCCGACAGCAGCGGCGGCTATCTGTCCAAGGCCGGCTACTCGACGCCCGCCTACCAGCAGCTGGCCGGCGTGATCACCAGCACCAACAAGGGCTCGACCAAGTACCGCAACGATCCCGACATCGCGCTGGAAGGCAACTTCGACAACCCGACGGTGAGCGACGGCTCGATGGAGACCGGCGTGGGCGGCACCAGCTATGCAGCGCCCCGCCTGGCCGGCCTGATCGCGCTGGCCAACCAGCAGGCCGCGGCCAACGGCCAGGGCAACGTCGGCTTCCTCAACACGGCGCTGTACAACTTCGGCGTGGGTTCGAACTACCACACTTACTTCCACGACATCACCAGCGGCAGCAACGGCGGCTTCAAGGCCGTGGCCGGCTACGACCTGGTGACCGGTTGGGGCAGCCCGATCGGGCCGGCCTTCATCACCGCCCTGCTGTCGCAGTAAGCATCGCCGTATCGGCCCCTTCCCCCGCTTGCGGGGGAAGGGGTTTTTTTATGGGCTCGTGCCCGCTTGCAGGAATAGCTTCTGCTTAGCCCGCTCCCGCATGCAGAGATGGGGGCTTTTATGGCCCGGCGCCGCCACCGTGCGAGCCCGCACGCAGCGCAGCCAGGATGCGCTGGCCGGCGCGGCCGTCGGTGGGCAGCCCCGCGCGCTGGTCTTCCTGCACGATCGCCTCGCGGGTCTTGTCGCCGATCATGCCGTCGGGCTCGCCGATGTCGTGGCCGCGTGCTATCAGCAGACGCTGCAGTTCGCGCCGCTCGGCGCGCGAGGTGCCTGGATCGTCGGTAGGCCAGCGCGCCACCAGGCCGGCCTGGCCGCGCAGGCGATCGCTCAGCAGCGCAACCGCCAGGCTGTAGCTGATCGAGGCGTTGTAGGCGTAGATCGCATCAAAGTTGCGGAAGACCAGGAAGGCCGGCCCGTTCGCACCGGCCGGCAGCAGCAGGCCGGCCGGCGTATCGCTGTCCGCCAGGGCGCTGCCGTCGATGCGGCGCACGCCGTGCTCGCGCCAGTACGCCAGCGACTTCTTCGCCTCGCGTCCGCTGATCTTGCTGTCGAAATGCTCCGGCAGCTTGACCTCGTAGCCCCAGGGCTGGCCGCTCTGCCAGTGCGAGAGCTGCAGGTAGTGCGCGGTCGAGGCCAACGCATCGGGCACGCTGCCGATCAGGTCGCGGCGGCCGTCGCCGTCGAAGTCGACCGCCATTTTCTCGAAGATCGACGGCATGAACTGGGTGTGCCCGAAAGCGCCCGCCCAGGAACCGTTGAACTGCTCGGGGCGGATGTCGCCGCTCTGCAGGATGCGCAGCGCGGCGTAGAACTCGCCGCGGAAATACGCCTGGCGGCGGCCGATGCAGGACAGCGTGGCCAGCGACGGCACCAGCGGGCGCTTGCCGAACTGCCGCCCGTAATTGCTCTCCACGCCCCACACCGCCGTGACCGTGGCCGGATCGACGCCGTAGCGCTGCTGCACGTGCGCCAGCACGTCGCTCCATTGGCCAAGCATGGCCTTGCCGTCGTCGACGCGTTCCTGGTCGACCAGGCCGGACAGGTAGTCCCACACTGGCGTGCTGAATTCCGGCTGGTGGTTCAGCGCGTCGATCACGCTCATGTCCGGCACCAGCCCGGCGGTATAGCGCTGATAGGCGGCAGCGCTGACGCCATGCTGCTCGGCGTCGGCTTCCAGCCCGCCGAGGCAGCGCTGGAACGCGGCCGTGTCCTGCGCTGCCGCAGGTATCGCCGCCAGCAGCAGCGCGCAGAACAGCAGCGGGCGATATGGCTTCGACATGACGGACTCCATCCAGGCGACGATCCACCCAAGCATAACCCGGCGCGCTTGCGGTCCAGCGGAAGGCTTAGCGCCGGCGCAGCCCATACTGCGTGCACCACCTCCGCGGAAGCTGCAGCCACGGAAACGCGCGGCGCCTTCCGGCGCGATACCCGCCCGGACATCGGTGGCGAACCAGCGCGCCGCTGATCGTCATCGACGGCAGCGCCAGCAATGATGACGCCCACCACCGTTGCAGGCCCATCGAAGCGCATCCGAACAACTGAGACGCCAGCGCGTAAACTGCGCAGTCGTACGCCACCGGGTTTGTCCATGTCCCACGATACGCTGCTGCTCGTCCTCCTCGGCGCCGTCGCCTTGACGTTGCTGCTGCAGCTGTTGATGCTGCTGCGCAGCCGCGGCGCGGCGGGCTGGGATGCGCGGCTGGAGGCGTTGGCCGCCGACAACCGCCATCTGCGTGAGGCGATGGCGCAGGAGCAGCGGCTGGGGCGCGCCGAACTGGCGCAGGCGCTGGAGCAGTCGCGCACCCAACTGCGCGACGCGCTGGGCGCGGCAAGCCAGCAGCAACACGAGCGCATCGACGGCTTCGGCCAACGCCTGGAGCTGCTCACCGAGCGCACCGACACCGGACTGCAGGCCCTGGCCCAGCGACTGACCGAGGACGCCCGCAGGCATCGCGAGGAAACCGTCAGCGCGCTGACCCGCTTCGGCGAGCAGCAGCACCAGCGCCTGAGCGCGCTCACCGCCGACAACGAAAAGCGCCTGGGCGAGGTACGCGCCACGCTGGAGCACAAGCTCGGCGCGATCCAGCAGGACAACGCGGCCAAGCTCGAGCAGATGCGCGCCACCGTCGACGAGAAGCTGCAGACCACCCTGGAAAACCGCCTGGGCCAGTCCTTCGCCCTGGTCTCCGAACGGCTGGAGCAAGTGCAGCGCGGGCTCGGCGAGATGCAGAACCTGGCCGCCGGCGTGGGCGACCTCAAGCGCGTGCTGAGCAACGTGAAGACCCGCGGCATCCTCGGCGAAGTGCAGCTGGGCGCGCTGCTGGAGCAATTGCTGACCAACGAACAGTACGCCGCCAATGTGGCCACCGTGCCCGGCAGCGCCGAGCGGGTGGAATTCGCGGTGCGCATGCCGGGCGCGGGCGACGGCGCGTCGCTGTACCTGCCGATCGACGCCAAGTTCCCGCTGGAGGATTACCAGCGCCTGCTCGACGCGCAGGATGCCGCCGACGCCGACGCCGCCGCGCTGGCCGGGCGCGCCCTGGAGTCGCGCGTGCGCGAGGAAGCCCGGCGCATCCGCAGCAAGTATGTGGCGCCGCCGCACACCACCGATTTCGCCGTGCTGTTCCTGCCCACCGAAGGCCTCTACGCCGAGGTGATCCGCCGCCCCGGCCTGTTTGAGGCGCTGCAGCGCGAGCATCACGTCACCGTGGCCGGCCCCACCACGCTCACCGCCCTGCTCAACAGTCTGCAGATGGGCTTCCGCACGCTGGCCATCGCCAAGCGCAGCAGCGAGGTATGGACCCTGCTCGGCGCGGTGAAAACCGAGTTCGGCAAGTTCGGCAGCGTGCTGGAGAAAACCCGCAAGCAGCTGGACACGGTGCGCAACAGCATCGACAGCGCAGGCCAGCGCACGCGCGCGATCGAGCGCCGGCTGCGCGGCGTGGAAACGCTGTCGAGCGAGGACGCCAAAGAACTGCTGGGCGAGGCGCCGGCGGAGCTGGAAGGCCGCGACGAAGGCACGGACGACGCCGAAGGCTAGCCGGCGCGGCGCGGGCCGGCGTCGCAAGGACCGCGCGTCCGACAAGGCCTCCACGCACCAGGCTGGTTCGCCGCCCGAGCGTCCGACCAGGCAAGCTCCGACCAAGCAAGCCTAGACGACCTCGCTGCGCTCAACCCCGTCACGCCGGGCGCTGCGTTACATCCCATGCATCGGTCTTCGATGCTTGTCGGAGTCGTCGCATGAAAACCTCGTGGAAAGGCCTGCTGGCCCTGCTCGCGCTGACCGCTTGCGCGCCGGCCGGCGCGGTCGGGCGCCTGATGGACCTGAGCATCTACGACCGCACCAGCCAGCAGACCCTGCCGGTCTACAGCTATGGCGGTCGCTACTACGTCGCCGGGCAGCCCGGGCATCGCTACCAGATCCAGCTGCGCAACCGCGAAGGCCGCCGCGTGTTGAGCGTGCTTTCGGTGGACGGCGTGAACGCGTTGTCGGGCGACACCGCCGACTGGTCGCAAGACGGCTACGTGCTGTCGGGCTTCGGCGACACCGAGATCCGCGGCTGGCGCAAGAGCCTGTCCGAAGTCGCGGACTTCGTGTTCGCCGACGCCGCAGGCAGCTACGCCGCGCGCACCGGACGGCCGGACAACGTGGGCGTGATCGGCGTGGCGGTATTCCTGCCGAAGCCGCCGCCGCGCCGGCCGCTGCCCATGCCGATGCCTGAAGCCTCGATCGCAGACCGGGACCTGCCCGCATCCCCACCGCCGCCCGCGCCGCCGTCCAAGGTCGCCCAGTACGCGCCGAACTCGGCTGCGGCCATGCCGGCGCCCCCGGCACCGGCGATGCCGCTGGCGCAATCCGCCGACACCGCCAGCGGCGGCCTGGCGGAGGCGCGGCGCGCCGACACCGGCCCGCTGGGCACCGGCCACGGCGAACGCGAAACCTCGATAGCCAGCTACACCAGCTTCCAGCGCATGTCCTCGTCGCCCAACGAAGTCATCACGCTGTACTACGACACGCGCGAACGCCTGATCGCGCAGGGCGTGATTCCGCAGGACGACGAAGTGTCACCGACACGCCCCGATCCGTTCCCCGGCCACTTCGTGCCCGATCCGCGTTGACGCCGCAGCAACCTGCGTTCAACTGGCGGCCAGCCAGCGCATGCCAGCATGCGCTGGTTCGTCGCGCGTCACTGCGGATTCATCACGCCATGCTGGATGCCCTGCACGCCATCGTCTGCGAGGTTGAGCAAGACCACTCGCTGGAACAACCGGAGCGCCTGCGCGAGCGCGTCCGCGCGATGGAGCGCCTGGAAGACCTGCTGCAGACGCCCTGCGGCGCGGCACCCGCCCAGCAGACAGGCATCGACGAGCTGCACCGCCGCGCCCAGGCCCGGCATGCCGCGCTGGCCGAAGTGCAGCGGCGCCTGTGCGACGGCGTCCGCCACGCGATCCAGCACGGCGCCGGCGCACACGCCCTGCGCGGCTGGGTGCGCCGCGACGACCTGCGCGCCGCGCCCGGCTACGACCATCTCGACGCCCTGGTCGGCGAGGTGCTGGCGCTGCGCGAGCCCGCCGGCGAGACGTCCCCGCCCGAGGCCGAGATGGTGTTCTACCAGCCCACTCCCGCGCGCCACGTGCTCGACCTGATCGAGCGCGCGCAGCTGGGCTGCAACGACCTGCTGGTCGATCTCGGCTCCGGCCTGGGCCATGTGCCGCTGCTGGTGACCATCTGCACCGGCGCGCGCGCCCTGGGCATCGAGCGCGAGGCGGCCTACGTGGACAGCGCGCGACGCGCGGCCGCGAGCCTGCACGTCGAGCGCGCCTCGTTTCTGGTGCAGGACGCGCGCGAGGCCGATCTCTCGCAGGGCACCCTGTTCTATCTCTACACGCCGTTTACCGGCGGCATGCTGCGCTGCATGCTGGACCGGCTGGCGGTCGAGGCGCGCCGGCGCGCCATCCGCGTGGCCGCGCTGGGCCCATGCATGCCGGCAATCGCTGCCGAACCCTGGCTGCGCGCGCTGGGCGCCAGCGACGCCGAACGCATCTCGCTGTTCCAGTCGGTCGCCGCGAACGCCTGAACCCGGGCCGGCACACCCCGCCCGTTGCTCCCCATCGAGCCATCCGCTCCGGATCGCGCTGCAGCTCGCCGGCCGAAGCCGTCCGCGTGCACGCGCCAGCGCCTCGCGTGCCTGCAGCCAGCCAGCCGACCGTCGCCACCGTCGCCAGCTCAGGACTTGACGGGGGCGTTACACTTGCCTGTCCCGAGCCGCACCGAAGGAAGCCGCATGAGCGAGCACGAACCGACCGAGGTCACCCGCGAGCAAGCCGAAGAGGCCGTGCGCGTGCTGCTGCGCTGGTCCGGCGAAGATCCCTCCCGCGAAGGCCTGCTGGACACGCCCAAGCGCGTGGTGAAGGCCTACGCGGACTGGTTCTCCGGCTATCGCATCGACCCGGGCGAGTACCTGCGCCGCACCTTCGAGGAAGTCGCCGGCTACGACGAGATGGTGGTGCTGCGCGACATCGAGTTCGAGAGCCACTGCGAGCATCACATGGCGCCGATCATCGGGCGCGCCCACGTCGGCTACCTGCCGACCAACCGCGTGGTCGGCATCAGCAAGCTGGCCCGCGTGGTGGACGCTTTTGCGCGCCGCTTCCAGGTGCAGGAAAAGCTCACCGCGCAGATCGCCCAGTGCATCCAGGAAAACCTGCACCCGGCCGGCGTGGCGGTGGTGATCGACGCCAGCCACGAATGCATGACCACCCGCGGCGTGCACAAGCGCGGCGTGTCCATGATCACCAGCCAGATGCTCGGTGCGTTCCGCGACGACGCGCGCACGCGTTCGGAATTCCTGCAGTTCATCGGCATCCACGGCGCGGGCCGCTGAGCAGCGACGCCTGATGTCCCTGCAAGACGGCGTAGACGCCGAAGAACGCCTGCAGGACGTCCTGCGCGAAGGCATCACCGCCGAAGACCTGCCGGCCGCGTTTCCGCTGTTGCGCGGCCGCGCGCTGCTGCGCGCCTTCAGCGCCCTGTTCCACGGCGGCGAGGCCCAGGTCATGCTGCGCCTGCTGGTGCTGCGCACGCTGGGCGCACGCGCCCACGCGCCGGAATGGACGCCGGCGGAAATCCGCGACCAGCTCGCCTTCGTCGACGCGGTGAAGCTGGAAACCGTAGTGCAGCGCCTGAAGGACCATGAGCTGCTGGCCTGGGACGGCGAAACCCAGCGCTACCGGATCAGCCCGCTCGGCCGCAAGGCGCTGGCCGCGGTGGCCGCCCTGCTGGAATTCGAGCGCGACGACGAGGACGGCCTCGGCTATCTCACCGCCCAGCTGGCCGCCGGCCAGGCGATGGGGCGCATCTCCGCCGACGAGCTGGGGCATCTGCTGTCGCGCCTGTCCGAGCTGAAGGAAGACTTCGACCGCGCGGTGCTGTCCGGTTCGGAGCACCGCATCCGCCGCGCGGCGGAACGGCTGGAATCGGTGTGGGAATGGGTCGAGAAAGGCACCGAGGTGGTGCGCGCGATCGCCGATAGCGCCGAGCTTGATCCAGCCACCCATCACCTCGCCCAGGCGGTGGGCCGCGCGCAGAGCGCCCTGCTGCGCCAGGCCGGCACCTTCCAGCGCGAGCTCAACAAGATCGACCAGCACCGCGTGCACCTGGGGCATTCGGGTTTGTCCTCCTCCGACCTGGTCGCCTGGCTGCGCTCGCTCGACGCGGAGGCGCTGGCGGGCCACGCCGAAGCGCCGCTGCTGCCGTTGCAGCCGCCCTTCCTGCAGGACCAGATCGCCCTCGACGTGGCCGAATACGAGCTGCTGGAACGCGAGCGGCTCGCCGCGGAAAGCGCCGAACTGCCGGCTGCCGAAGACACGCCGGACACCGCCGACCTGCCGCTGGACGAGGAAGACCTCAGCCCCCTGATCGCCTGGCACGGCGAGCTGGCCGCGCTGAGCGCGCCGCTGGAATTCGCCGACGCGCTGCGCGGCGACGACTACGCGCTCAGCGCCTACCGGCTGTCGCTGCTGGGCCTGCTCGGCGATCCCGAATCTTCCGCGCTGCAGGGTCCCACCGCCGAACTGGCGCGGCTGCCGCTGGCGCTCGAGGTCGAGTCGCACCTGCTGCAGCTCGATCTGCGCACCATCGCCCAGGTCAGCGCCGGCCGCCTGCGCCCCCGCAAGGACAATCCCCACGATGCATGACGACACCGCGGCCCTGGCCGCCCGCCTGCTGGCCCAGCGCTGGCTGCCGCGCGACGACGCGCAGGCGCGCAAGGCGCTGCTCGACGAGGCCTTCCGCGAAGACCTCGACCGCCGGCTCGCCGCAGTCGGCCTGGAGCTGCGCGAACACCCCTACTCCGCCTATATCGGCGTGGCGGTGGCGCGCGGCGCCGAGCGTGTCGTGTTCGGCCACAGCGACGGCTGGATCTCCAACACCTTGCAGCTGGACCGCGACGCGGTCGCCCTGCTGGTGGTGCTGTGGGCGCTGATCGTGCTGCCGAAGCGGCAGCGCCAGATCGAGCGCCAGCAGGCCGAGGCGGGCGCCTCGCAGACGCAGATGTTCGCCGAGGCCAAGCCGATTCCGCGCGATCCCGCGCTGGCGCCGATGATCCCCGAACGCACCCTGCTCGCCGACTTCGGCGAGCGCCTGGGCGGCAAGACGCGGGTGAACTTCAACCTCGGCGTGCTGAGCCGCCACGGCTTCATCGTGCGCCGCAAAGGCGAGCTGGTCGAAGGTCCGCTGCTGGACTTGGTGTTCGACTACGAGCGCACCGCTCGGCGCATCTTCGACGGCGCGCTCGGCGACCTGCTCGCCGGCTATGTGCCGCACGAAACCGCTGGCGAGACAGCCGAGGCAGCCGATACCACCGACGACGACGACCGCGAAGTGACCGACGATGTTTGATTTCCGCAGTCTCGAAGTCGTCCACTGGGACTACTGGCAGCGCTTCTCGCTGCCGCTGGACACCAATATCGTCACCGTGGTGGGCCCGAACGGCTCGGGCAAGACCACCCTGCTCGACGCGCTGCGCACCCTGCTGACCATCGACTGCGCCGGCAACCGCGACTACAAGAGCTATCTGCGCCACAACGGCAAGCCGTTCGCCTGGCTGCGCGCGCGCGTGGGCAACGTGCCCGGTCCGCGCGGCGAGCGGCCGTTCTTCCCGATCATGGACGGCGAAGTCACCCTGGCCGTGCGCATCCAGAAAAAGGGCGGCGAGTGGCAGCGCCAGTACGCGGTGCTCGGCGGCGACGTGGGCATCGACGAGATCGAGGCACGCGGCGACTGGCTGGGCCTGCGCGAATACCGCGTGCGGCTGGAGGGCGCCGGCCTGTCGCAGGCGATCCGCCGCGTGCTCACGCTGGAACAGGGCGCCACCGACAAGCTGTGCCAGCTGCCGCCCAGGCAGCTGCTGGACCTGGTGTTCGACGTGTTCGGCGACAAGGCTGTGCTGGAAGACTATCAGCGGGCCCGCAACGAACAGGCCGAGGCCGACCGCGAGCTGCACGGCCTGGAGCATCAGCTGTCCCTGCTGGGCGCCAGCCTGCAGGAAACCGAAGGCCGCGTGCGCTCCTGGCAGGACTGGGACGCGCTCAAGCGCGAGCACGCCGAGCTGGTGGCCGAGACGCTGCCGCGCACCGAACTGGCCGAACTGCATGCGGCGATCCGCGGCGCGCGTCCGCAGCTGCTCGGCCTGAAGCGCCGGCAAGGCGAGCTTGCAGCTCGCGACGCCGAACTGCAGCAGCGTCTGCACAGCTTCGACATCGGCGAAGAAAACCTGCGCGCCGCGCAGCAGGCGGCCGAACAATCGCGCCAGCAGGCCGACCGGCAGCTCGGCGAGGCACGTCGCCTGGAAACCGAGAACGCCACCCTGCTCAAGCAGGAGCAGCACCTGCGCAAGCTGGTGGCCGAGCAGGACGGCGCCGACCATGAGCAGCAGAGCCGGCGGCTGGTCGAGGCGCGCGGACAGCTCGAACACCTGCGCAGCGAAGAAGGCCGCCTGCGCGGCCAACTGGACACGCTCACCGCCCAGCTCGGCGCCTGGCGGCGCGGCCAGCGCTACACGCCGGATTTCGAGCAGGCCTTCCGCCGTGCGCTGGACGAGGCCGGCATCGCGCACCGCATGCTCAGCGAGATCGTGGAAATCGCCGAGCCGCGCTGGCAGTCCGCAGTGGAGGCCGTGCTGGCTGGCTATCGCCACGTGGTGCTGCTGGAACATCCGCGCGACCGCGAGGCTGCCTGGCGCCTGGGCGAGGCGCATCGCTACCGGCACTTCGTGGTGGCCGATCGCGCACCGTCGACGACGGCCACGCGCGGCTCCCTGCTCGAAGTGGTGGAGTTCGCCGCGCCGCCGCCGGAGTGGCTGCTGCGTTCGCTCGACCGCATCCGCCGGGTGGAAGACGTGGCGGAAGGCGCCAAGCTCGGCAAGGAACAGGAGTGGATCACGCCGCAGGGTTATTTCCGCGAGCGGCGCGGCGCGCGACATCTCGGCGTCGACGACGCCTATTTCGGCAGCGCCGCGCGCGAACGCCAGCTGCGTGAGGGCGAGGCGCGGCTACAGTCGATCGAGCAGCAGTTGCACGCGATCACCGAACAACGCCAGCAATGGCAGCAGCAGGCCAGCGATGCCGAGAGTCTGCTGCGCGGCGCCAGCGCCAGCAACCAGCTGGCCGACCGCGCCGACGAGTTCGCCGCAGCGCATACGGCGCAGGCCGCCCTGCAGGACGATGTGCAACGCTGCGCCGACAGCTACGCCGCCGCCGACGCCTACTACGAATCCGTGCGCGAGCAGCGCCAGCAGAATTCCCGCCAGCGCGACGACGGCGCGCGCGAACACCGGCAGGTGCAGCAGCAGCTGGCCGACAATGCGCGGCAATACGGCGCGTCGCGCGGCGAGCAAGTCGACCGCCTGAAGGCGTTCCGCCACAAGCGCGGCCATGTGCGTCCCGCGCATCGCGGCCGCCGCGCCATGGCCGAGCTGCGCGAGCGCTACGCCTCGTCCTCCGAGGCCAGGCGCGAGATCGAGCGCATCGAGCGCCGCCTCAACGAAGGCCACTGGGAAACCGACGCCGGCTGCCTGCCGCTGCGCGACAAGCTGGCCGGCGACCACGAAGGCCTGAAGCAGGACCTGCAGCGCCGCCGCACGCACCTGGAGCGCGCCGCGCGCATCACCACCGAGGCGCGCGCGGCCTACCTCAACGTGCTGCGCAACACGGTCAAGCGCTATGCGCGCAACCTCAAGGTGCTGGCCGAGCTGGCCGGCATCGGCGTGGAAGTGGAACTGCCCGAGCTGTCCAACGAGGATCTCGCGCTGGCCCAGGCCGGCCTCACCGTGCGCTTCGAGTTCGACAAGAAGGGCTGGATCGGCATGGACGACGGCGAGGCCTCCGGCGGCCAGCAGGTGATGAAATCGCTGCTGCTGCTGGTGGCGCTGATGCGCGACGAGGACCGCCCCGGCGGCTTCGTGTTCATCGACGAGCCGTTCGCCCACCTCGACATCTTCAACATCGACAAGGTCGGCGCGTTCCTGAAATCGACCCGGGCGCAGTACATCCTCACCACGCCGGCCACGCACAACATCAACGTGTTCCAGCCCAGCGACCTGACCTTGGTCACCAGCAAGCGCCGCCCCGGCGCCACCTGGGCCCAGCCGCTGGCGGTGCTGCGGCGGCGCGGCGAAGCGGCGTGAGCAAGAGGGCGCCGGACCGACGCTGGTCTGGCGCCGACTCGCGTGGCGTGCAGCGCCTCGCGCTCAACCGGTCGCACTCGCGTCAGCTTCGCCAATCCGCGCATCCGCCCAAGGCGCCCGCGCTGTGGACTGCCGAACAGCGCGCCCTGCTGGCGCAATGGCTGCGCGCGAAAGCGCAGCGGCGCCCATGGGAAACCCTGCTCAAGCTCGCCGGCGCGCCGCGCTACGTGCCCGCCGTCGACCTGCTCGACGTGCTGCTCGAGCACGGCTGGGTGGTGGTGAAGGAACAGCGCGACCGCGATCGGTGGGCGGCTCAATATCTGGAATGGGTGGATGCCGACGGCTTGCGCGAGGCGCTCGGGCTCGGGCGCCATGATCGGCTCGCGGCGGAACGGACCGCAGCCAAGGGACAGCCGCCGCTCGATCCGCGGCTGCAAGCCTTGTACGAAAGCTTGTCCAGGCTGCCGACGCCCAGCATGGACCGGCGTGCCCGCATCGTCGACGCGCTGGACCGCTGGATGGCGCAGCAACGCAGCGGCACGCGCCAGCAATTCGCCCTGCATGCGCTGGGCGACACCAAGGGACTGAACAGCGGCGACTGGCAGTGGCTGGCAGCGCACCTGGATCTGGAAGGCCTGCAGATCAGCCGGCATGTGCCAGCCGTCTGGCTGCGCGCTCCGCTCTGCCTGCATGCGGGGAACCACCGGCTCGACCTTCGCCTGGTGCCCGACCTGATCGGCCTCAGCCCGCTTACGCTGGAACGCCTGGACGCGGCGGAAGGACAGCTCGAGGCGTGGCTGCTGCTGGAGAACCGCACCAGCTTCGAACAAGTGGCGCGCGGCGCCGGCCCGGGCCATGGCGTGCTGTGGCTGCCTGGCTTCGCCCCGACCTGGTGGCTGGAGGCGGTAGGTCGCCTGCTGCGCCTTTGCCCCCGCCCGGCGTGGATTGCCGCGGACCCCGATCCTGCCGGCATCGATATCGCCCTGCGGGCCGGCGCGCTGTGGCAGGACCATGGCCTGCCCTGGCAGCCGTGGGCGATGGACGGCACGACGCTGGACACGCTGACGCAGCATAAGCCGCTGAATCGCTACGATCGCGATCGTCTCGCTGCCCTGGCCGGGGAAACCCTGCCAGCGGCACTGCGCGATCTCGCCACCGCTTTGATCGACCAGGAACGCAAAGGCGAACAGGAAGGCATCGATCTGCTTTCGCGGCTGCCCTGAAACCATCGCCGGCCTGCGACTGGCTGCCCGATCGGCCCCTGCCTGCCCAGGCAGGCGACGGTCGTCCGGCTGAGTGTCCGATGCAAGAACCGACGACCCGCCCCGCACCGGAATCGGTTATCGTGCGGGCCTCTTCCGAGGCCCTCTGCATGTCACCCAGCGCGATCCAGCCACCCCATATTCGCCGCGCGGCGGTCGCCTTCATTTTCATCACGGTGCTGCTGGACACGCTGGCGTTCGGCATCATCATCCCGGTGCTGCCGCACCTGATCATGAAGCTGATCGGCGGCAGCTACGTGCAGGCGGCCAAGTGGGCGGGCACCTTCGGCACGCTGTTCATGCTGGTGCAGTTCGTCTGCTCGCCGATCCAGGGCGCGCTGTCGGACCGCTTCGGCCGGCGCACGGTGATCCTGATCTCCAGCTTCGGGCTGGGCGTCGATTTCCTGCTGATGGCGGTAGCGCCGACGCTGTGGCTGCTGCTGGTCGGGCGGGTGGTGTCGGGCATGTGCGCCGCCAGCTTCTCCACCGCGAACGCCTACATCGCCGACGTGACTCCGCCGGAGAAGCGCGCGGCCACCTTCGGCCTGCTCGGCGCGGCCTTCGGCATCGGCTTCATCGTAGGCCCGGCGCTGGGCGGCCAGCTCAGCGAGCTGAGCATCCGTCTGCCGTTCTGGACAGCCGCTGTGCTGTCCCTGCTCAACTTCGGCTACGGCTTCTTCGTGCTGCCGGAATCGCTGCCGCGGGAAAAGCGCAGCCCGCGCTTCGACTGGAGCCACGCCAACCCGTTCGGCTCGCTGATGCTGCTGCGCCGCTACCCGCAGGTGTTCGGCCTGGCCGCGGTGTTCTTCCTGATCAACCTGGCGCAGTTCTCGCTGAACTCGACCTACGTGCTGTACGCCGACTACCGCTTCCACTGGGGTTCGACCGCGGTGGGCTACACGCTGTCCTTCGTCGGCCTGTGCAGCGGCCTGGTGCAGGCGGTGCTGGTGGGCCGGCTGATGCCCACGCTGGGCGCGCGCCGGATGATCCTGTTCGGCCTGGCGCTGTGCACCGTCGGCTACCTGTTCTTCGGCTTCGCTTCGCTGAGCTGGCTGTTCCTGCTCGGCATCCCGTTCCTCTCGCTGGGCGGCATGTCCGGGCCGCCGGCGCAAGCGATGATGACCCAGCAGGTGGACCCGCAGGAGCAGGGCCGCCTGCAGGGCGCACTGACCAGCCTGGCCAGCCTCGCCGGCGTGTTCGGCCCGGAGCTGTTCTCCGACCTGTTCGCCCTGTTCATCAGCGACCGCGCGCCGCTGCCTCTGCCCGGCGCCGCCTTCGTGCTGGCCGCCGTGCTGATGGCCGTCTCCACCGTGCTGGCCCTGCGCTTCACCGGGCATCTGTCCGTCGGCCATCCGGTGCCCGACACGGCGGCGACGCCGGCGCCGGCCGGCGAGCTGCCGCCGCTGGCCGCGCCCGCCGAACACTTTCCCCCTGACTCAACGGAGCATTCCTCATGACGTTGTCGATGTACCAGGCCTCCGTGCCCGTTTTCGTCCGCGCCCTCAACAACCTGTCGCTCGTGCTCGACAAGGGTGCAGCGCATGCCACCGCCAAGAACGTCTCCCCCGAGGTGATGATGCAGAGCCGCCTGATCGCGGACATGCTGCCGCTGGTGCGGCAGGTGCAGATCGCCTGCGACATGGTCTCGCGCGGCGCTGCCCGCCTGGCCGGCGCGGAGCCGAAGTCGTTCGAGGACAGCGAGACCAACTTCGAGCAGGCGCAGGCGCGCATCGCCAGCGCGCTCGAGTATGTGCGCAGCTTTTCCGAGGCGCAGATCGACGGCAGCGAGTCGCGCGAGATCGTGCTGAAGAGCCGCACCGGCGACCTGAAGTTCGACGGCCAGTCCTACCTGCTGCAGTTCGTGCTGCCGAACCTGTTCTTCCACTGCACCACCGCCTACAACATCCTGCGCGAGTCGGGCGCCGAGATCGGCAAGAACGACTTCCTCGGCCGCGAATAAGCGGACCCCGAGCCACGCCCGGCCGTGCGAACTGCCGGGCGTAACGCGGCAGGCGCCGGCGGCATGGCGGCACTCGCCGGGACGGCGTGCGAAAATCCGCGCCGTCCCTTTGCCGGTTCCGTTGCCCATGCTGCGCCTCACCGACCTCAAGCTGCCGCTGGACCACGCCGACGCCGCGCTGCATGCGGCGGTCCGCGCGAAGCTCGGCATTGCCGCCTCGGCGCTGCGCGCAGTCAGCGTGTTCCGCCGCGGCTACGATGCGCGCAAGCGCGGCGCCATCGCGCTGATCTACACCGTGGACGTGGAGGTCGACGACGAGGCCGCCGTGCTGGCGCGTCACGCCGACGACCCACACGTGCAGCCCACGCCGGATACCGGCTACCGCTTCGTGGCCACGGCGCCGACCGCACTGGCGCAGCGCCCGCTGGTGATCGGCTTCGGCCCCTGCGGCCTGTTCGCCGCCCTGCTGCTGGCGCAGATGGGCTTCCGCCCGATCGTGCTGGAGCGCGGCAAGGCGGTGCGCGAACGTACCAAGGACACCTGGGACCTGTGGCGCAAGCGCCAGTTGCATCCCGAGTCCAACGTGCAGTTCGGCGAGGGCGGCGCCGGCACCTTCTCGGACGGCAAGCTATACAGCCAGATCCGCGATCCCCTGCATCACGGGCGCAAGGTGCTCACCGAGTTCGTCAAGGCCGGCGCGCCAGAGGAAATCCTCTACGTCAGCAAGCCGCACATCGGCACTTTCCGGCTGGTGACGATGGTGGAGAACATGCGCGCCACCATCGAGTCGCTGGGCGGCGAGATCCGCTTCGGCCAGCGCGTGGACGATCTGCTGGTGGAAACCGACGCCGCCGGCGTACGCCAGGTGCGCGGCGTGACCCTGGCCGGGGGCGAACAACTGCGCGCCGATCACGTGGTGCTGGCGCTGGGGCACAGCGCCCGCGACAGCTTCGCCATGCTGCACGCGCGCGGCGTGTACATGGAGGCCAAGCCGTTCTCGGTCGGCTTCCGCATCGAGCATCCGCAGTCGGTGATCGACCGCGCCCGCTTCGGCCCGCAGGCCGGCCACCCGCTGCTGGGCGCCGCCGACTACAAGCTGGTGCATCACTGCCGCGGCGAACATGCTGGGCGCGGCCGCTCGGTGTACAGCTTCTGCATGTGCCCCGGCGGCACCGTGGTGGCCGCCACCTCGGAACCGGAGCGCGTGGTCACCAACGGCATGAGCCAGTACTCGCGCAACGAGCGCAACGCGAACGCGGCCATCGTGGTCGGCATCGAGCCGCCCGACTACGCGCCGTTCGACCGCGGCGAGCCGGGCGAAACCGGCACGCTCGCCGGGGTCGCCCTGCAGCGCGCGCTGGAAAGCCACGCCTATCGGCTGGGCGGCGCCAACTACAACGCGCCGGGCCAGTTGGTCGGCGACTTCATCGCCGCGCGCGCCTCGCAGGCCTTCGGCGAGGTGCAGCCCTCGTTCAAGCCGGGGGTGAGCCTGGGCAGCCTGGACAGCGCGCTGCCCGACTACGCGATCGCGGCGATCCGCGAGGCACTGCCCGCCTTCGATCGGCAGATCCGCGGCTTCGCCATGCACGACGCGCTACTCACCGGGGTGGAGACGCGCACTTCCTCGCCGGTGCGCATCAAGCGCGACGAGCGCAGCTACCAGAGCCTCAACACCGCCGGCCTGTATCCCGCCGGCGAAGGCGCCGGCTATGCGGGCGGCATCCTCTCCGCCGGCGTGGACGGCATCCGCGTGGCCGAGGCGGTGGCGCGCCGCATCGTCGGCGCGGATTGAAGCGGGCCGGCGCCGGCCGCATGTAGGGAACTTGCGCCGCGGCTCGCGGTGCGCCGACCGAGGAACGCCGCCATGTCCGCCACGCCCGCCAAGCTGAAGATCGACTTCGTCTCCGACGTTTCCTGCCCGTGGTGCGCGATCGGGCTCAGCTCGCTGGAGCAGGCGCTGCAGCGGCTGGACGGCGACGTGGCGGCGGAGCTGCATTTCCAGCCGTTCGAGCTGAACCCGCAGATGGGCCCGCAGGGCGAGGACGTCGGCGAGCATCTGGTGCACAAGTACGGCATGTCCGAGGCGCAGCTGGCACAGAGCCAGGAGGCGATCCGCCAGCGCGGCGCCGCGGTGGGCTTCGTGTTCGACATGTCGCGCCGGCGGCGCATCTACAACACCTTCGATGCGCACCGCCTGCTGCACTGGGCCGAACTGGAAGGCCGTCAGACGGCGCTCAAGCAGGCCTTGTTCCGCGCCTATTTCACTGACGGCGAGGACGTCGGCGCGCACGCCACCCTGCTGCGCCTGGCCGGCGAGGTGGGCCTGGACGCGACGCGGGCGCAGGAGATCCTGTCCAGCGACGCCTACGCCGCCGAGGTGCGCGCGCAGCAGCGCTTCTATGCCGAGCACGGCATCCAGTCGGTGCCGGCGATCATCATCAACGACCGCCACCTGATCTCCGGCGGCCAGCCGCCGGAAGTGTTCGAGCAGGCGCTGCGCCAGATCGCGCAGAGCGGCGAAGCCGGCTAGTTCGCCAGCGTCCAGTCGCCGCGGCGCTTGCCCGGCGCCAGCTTCCAGCCGGGCGCGAGCTGCAGGGTCCAGCCGTCGCCGCTGAGCTGCCCGCTTGAACCGGGCTGCGGCTGGCTCACCGTGACGAGGTCCCAGCCGGAGCCGAGCAAGGCGCCCTTGCCGGCTTCGAGCACGCCCCAGTCGTCGACCACGCGCAGCTTCGCGTAGACGGTGCCGTGAGCGCCCAGCGGCTGTAGGCTGCGCGGATCGAACTCGATGCGCATGTGGCGCAGCGGTATCGCCAGCACCGGCCCGTCCACCAGCACGGCCTGGTAGTGCTGCAGCTGGGCGCGATGTTGCTCGTCGCGCTGCTGCTCGGCCCGATACAGCGTGGCGCCGTCGTACTGTGCCGCGCGCACCGACACCGCTGTTGCCGGATCGGCGGGCAGCTCGACATGCAGCGCAGCCTGCAGCAGGCGCTCGAGGCCGGCGCCGTCCTTCAGGCGCTGCCGCCAGCCCGGGGCGTAACGGTCCAGCAGCAGGCCGTAGGCCGGCCCGGTGGCGTAGGCGAAGGAGCGCACGAAGCTGGGATCGCCCACATGCGCGGCCAGGTCGGACAAGGCCTGCCTGCGTTGATCGCCAGGCAGCGGATGACCCAGCTTCACGCCGGTGTATTCGGCCAGGCCTTCGTTGTATTCGAGCGCACGCTCATCGGTCGCCGCCGCCGGGAACTGCGCATGGCGATACGCCCGGAACAGCAGGGCGTCGCTTGCCGCCGCACGTGCCGGTGCGTCGTCGTCGACGCTGAGCGCACGCGCCAGCGCGCGCCATTCCAGCTGCATCAGGTAGCGTCCCTGCAAGGTATCCAGCTGGGCGTTGTCGCCGCCGCCGGGCCGCGCCACTTCCAGCCGGTCCTGGATGCGATGAAAGGATTCGTGCATCAGCAAGGTGTCGCGCTGTTCCGGCGCGTCGGGCAAGGGCCACAGGATCTGGATCCAGCGCACGCCGGCCCAGTCGACCGAGGTGTTGGCGACATTCTGGGTGGCAGGCAGCTGTCCGGTGAACACCTCGCCGTCGCGCTGCAGCTTTCCTTCGCCGTCGGCCTGGTTGGCGACCAGGCGATGCGTCGCCGGGTCGACCAGCATCATCGGCCCGCACAGCGACACGCCCCACAAGGCACCGTGGTCCAGCGAGCACAGGCGGCTGGCTTCGGCGAAGATTCTGGCCGCCGCCAGCGGATCGGGGGACGGCGGCCGGGCCGGCGGCGCGGCCCATGCCAGGCCGGCCGATGCCCACAGCCCGATCAGCGCCGCGGCACGCGAGCGCACACCGATCCATGGTTTGACGTGGCTCATGTTGCTCTCCTTCGTTCTTGTGCCGGATGGCTATGCGACATCGCTGCCGGACGATGGTTCGCGGTCCGTCCCTGGCGTGGGACAATAGGCGGACCATGCTCACCGACGCCACCAAGGACGCCATTCGCGCCGCCTATGCGCGCCTGAAGGACGGCCTGCCCGGTTTCCGCCCGCGCGCCGCGCAGGGGCGCATGATCGCCGAGGTGGCCAAGGCGCTGGCGCAGGAAGGCGGCGCGGCGGTGATCGAGGCGCCTACCGGCACCGGCAAGTCGATGGCCTATCTGATCGCCGGCATGGAAGTGGCGCGCGCGCAGAAGAAGAAGCTGCTGATCGCCACCGCCACCGTGGCCCTGCAGGAACAGCTGGTGGAACGCGACATCCCGCTCTACCTCAGGCTCGACGGCCGCACCGCCAAGGTGGCGCTGGCCAAGGGCATGGGCCGCTACCTGTGCCTGCGCAACCTGCGCCTGGCCGCCGCCAGCGCCGGCGAGCCGGCCCAGCTTGGTCTGGCCGGGCTGGATGCCGACCTGGCGCTGTGGAGCAAGCCGCCACAGGAACGCGACCGCCAGGCGCTGTCGCGGCTCAGCAGCGCCTTCGACCGGAACGAGTGGAACGGCGACATCGACAATGCGCCGGTGCCGGTGAGCGACCTGCTGCGGCCGATGATCACCACCAGCTCCGGCGGCTGCACCGGCCGGCGCTGCGTGCACTTCAGCATCTGCCCGCTGTTCGCCGCGCGCCGCGCGGTCGGCGAGGCCGACATCGTGGTGGCCAACCAGGACCTGGTGCTGGCCGACCTCACCATGCCGAACGGGCAGGAGAGCTACGGCGGGGTGATCCTGCCCAAGCCCGAGGAAACCCTGTACGTGTTCGACGAGGGCCATCACGTGCCCGGCAAGGCGATCGACCGCGGCGCCTCCGAGGTGTACATGAATGCCGGCGTGCGCCAGCTCAGCCGGCTCGGCCGCCAGGTGCACGCGGCCTATTCGCTGACCGACAAGGAAAGCCTGGGCAAGCTCGCCCTCGACGCCGGCGACGCCAAGCTGCAGGAACTGAGCGACGCGCTGGAAACGCTGGAGCGCAGCATCCGCCTGAGCTGGCTGCCCGACCCCGCCGAGACCGAGCCGGTCTACCGCGGCTCGCTGGGCCGCCTGCCGGAGGACTGGGTGGAGCAGGCGCGCGGGCTCTACCTGCTCGCCGCCGAAGTGCAGCGCTGGCTGGCCGCGGTGCGCCGCGCGGTGGTCGAGATGACTGACGGCGGCCCGACGCAGGACGCGCTGTCGCGCGAGCTGGGCATCGCCCTGGAACGCATTGGCCGCCAGGCCGACACCTGGCGCGCCTGGGCCACCGACGATGCCGACAACGCGCCGCCGCTGGCGCGCTGGGTCAGCCTGAGCGCGGACCAGCAGCTGGTCTGCCACGCCTCGGCGGTATCCGCCGCCGGCCTGCTGCAGCATGTGCTGTGGGGCAATGCCAGCGCGGTGGTGATGACCTCGGCCACGCTCAGCGCGGGCGGCAATTTCCGCGGCTTCGCCGATGCGGTGGGCCTGCCGGACGAAGCGCTGACCCTGAGCCTGCCCTCGCCGTTCGATCTCGCTGCGCAGGCGCGCCTGGAAGTGCCGGCGATGCGCAGCCTGCCCGAGGCACGCGAGGAACACGCGCAGGAAATCTGCGACTGGCTGGCCACCCACCTGGACTGGAACGCCGGCAACCTGGTGCTGTTCACCTCGCGCGCCAAGCTCGACCGGGTGTTGCAGAAGCTGCCGATCGAGCACGTGCGCAAGGTGCGCGCGCAGGGCTCGCTGGGCAAGTCGCAGCTGGTGGCCGAGCACGTCGCCGACGTCGAGCGCGGCAAGGGCAGCACGCTGTTCGGGCTGGCCTCGTTCGGCGAGGGCCTGGACCTGCCCGGCAAGCTGTGCGAGACGGTAGTGATCACCCAGCTGCCGTTCGCCGTGCCCACCGATCCGGTCGGTGCCACCTATGCCGAGTGGCTGGAGTCGCGCGGGCGCAATCCCTTCCTGGAGGTGAGCGTGCCGGAAGCGACCCGCCTGCTGATCCAGTACTGCGGCCGCCTGATCCGCAGCGAGCACGACCACGGCCGCATCGTGCTGCTCGACCGCCGGGTGGTCACCAAGCGCTACGGCAGCGGCATGCTGAAGGCGCTGCCGCCGTTCCAGCGCGTGATCGAGCGGGTCGCATGAGCGGGCGCATCATCCGCGCCGCGGACTGTCCGCCGCAGCCGTGGAAGAACGGCCTGGGCACCACGCGCGAGATCGTGCGGCATCCCGCCGATGCCGACGCCGCGGATTTCCTGTGGCGGGTCAGCGTGGCCGAGGTGGACAGCGCCGCGCCGTTCTCCGCTTTTCCCGGCATCGATCGCAGCATCGTGCTGCTCGACGGCGCCGGCTTCGACATGCGCATGGACGGCGCCGCCACGCATGCGCTGCGCACGCCGTTCGAGCCGTTCGCGTTTCCCGGCGAGGCAGCGGTGGAAGTGAGCCTGGCTGGCGGCCCCACCCGCGACTTCAACCTGATGCTGCGGCGCGGACGCCTGCGCGGCAATGTGTCGGCATTGCAGATCGCCGGGCGGCAGCCGCTGCCGGCCGACTGCGTGCTGGTGTATGCGGCGCGCGGTCGCATCGTCACCACCGACGGCGAGCTGCAGGCCGGCGACGCCTGGCTGGCGGATGGCGGCGCGATCAAGCTGGACCCCGACGCAGTCGCCCTGCTGGTGCAAGTGGAAACCGACGGCTGAACGGCCGGCATCGGGCCGCCTCACCCTAGGCCAAGGGTCATGCGACGTTGACGCGGCAGCTGCGCTAGAGTGGCCGCATTCGTGTTGCGAGGGTCGCCCGATGACCACCTTCCTGCTCTGGTTGCTACTGCTGGTGTTCTGCTGGCCGATCGCCTTGCTGGCCCTGGTGCTCTATCCCATCGTGTGGCTGCTCTCGCTGCCGCTGCGCCTGGTCGGCATCACCGTGAACGCGGTATTCGCCTTCCTCGGCGCCCTGCTGATGCTGCCGGCGCGCGTGCTGCGCGGCGGCCGCACCGCCTGAACCTTCGACACCCGATGCCGGCTGTCCGCCGTCACGGCGAGTGATGGCGGCAGGCGCCACGCGATCTCCGCATGCCCGAAGCCGCCAAACCCGACAGCACCGCCTGCCCCTGCGGCAACGCGGCCTATGCGCGCTGCTGCGGGCCGCTGCATGACGGCGCGCCGGCAGCCACCGCCGAAAAGCTGATGCGCTCGCGCTACAGCGCCTACGTGCTCAGGCGCGAGGACTACCTGCTCGCCAGCTGGCACGCTTCGACACGCCCGGCCTCATTGGACCTGGCCGCCCAGCAGCCGGCGCCGAGCTGGCTGGGACTCGAGGTGAAGCGCCAGGAAGAACACGGCGACGAGGCCGTGGTGGAATTCGTGGCCCGGCTGCGCTATGGCGGCGGCCGCGCGCAGCGCCTGCACGAAACCAGCCGCTTCCTGCGCGAGCAAGGCCGCTGGTACTACCTCGACGGCACGCATTCGGACTGAGCCGCGGCCGCGGCGGACTCAAGCGCCGAAGCGCAGCCGCGTCTCACCCAGGGCCACGCCATCGGCGCCGAAGCCGCGTTCGACGATCTCGCCGCGCCCGTCGTGATCGATCGCCACGATGGTGCTGGCGCGCGTGCCGTAGGTCTCGCCGCGGATGAAGATCGAAGACAGCCAGCGCTCGCGCTCCAGGCCGATGCCGGTGTCCGGCAGGGACTGATCGGGCGCGCGCCGCTCGTCGGCCAGCGCGGTGAACAGCGGCTCGAAGTCGGCGCGGTCGTCGACCAGCCATTGCGCCAAGCGCTCGGTCAGCCGCAGCGTCTTCGGCCAGGGCGTATCCAGCTCGGCATTGGACAGGCCGTGGATGCCCGGGCTCAGCTCGCCGGCATGCGCGCGCGGCCGGTTGCCCACGTGCGCGCCGGCCTGGGCATCGAACAGCAGCAGGTTGAACGGCCGGTAGTCGGCGGCCTGCCCGCCCAGCGCCGCGGCATGCGCCGGCGCCGGCGTGCCGCTGCTCAGGAAATCGCTCACCAGCAGGCCGCGCGACAGGCCTTCCTGCGAATCGCGCGGATTGCGCACATTGGTGACCACGCTGCAGCGGCCGTCGTCGGTGACGCCCAGCCAGGTGCCGCCGGCCTGCAGGTCGCGGCCGGCCAGCACCGGCGAGGCGGACCAGCGCGCCAGCGCGGCACTGGGCCGCGCGTGAAACTCATCACGATTGCCGATCAGCAGCAGGCGCCAACGCGCATGCGTTTGCCATGCGAAGGCGATCACACACATGCGCCGTCTCTCCCAAGCCGGTCACAGCGCAAGCCACGCATGTTGTCTGGAAGTGAACGGAAGCAGCGGACGCGTTCACGCCGCGGCAACGCTGCCGTCGCAGCAAGAAATTGCCGTTGGGTATCCACTCTTCGCGCCATTTGGACGGCCATACGGGGAATCGCCTCCTGGGTGCAACGCATCGCGCGTGCCGGGTGAAGGTCCTCTGCGGCAGGGAGCGCATTCACTCACGCGTCAATCATTGGGAGAGCGTAGTCAATGAAACAGCTCATGCATAGCAAGCACCGCCGCCTGGCCAGGCTGGGCGCATCGCTGCTCGTCGTCGCCGGCATGCTCGGTCTAGGCGCCGCGCACGCGGCGGAGGCCGCGAAACCCGTGGCGATGGTGACCTCGGTCGCCGCGCTGCCGGCGAATCTGCGTCCGCAAGGCGTGCCCACCGATTTCGTGGTGACGCCCAACGGCTACTTCGCCGCGAACTGCGTGCAGGTGGTGCACGCCGACGAGAAGCTGCAGGCCGACGGCCGCATCGAACGCATGGACGGCGCCCTGCGCGCGCCGGCCGCCTGCACGCAGCCGCACTACAGCTTGTCCGGCATGCGGGTGATGCCCGACGGCAGCTCGACCGCGCTCGCCGGCCGCACCGCACCGACCATCAACGGCTGGGTGCTCGACACCAACTTCGTCAGCAATGTCAGCGTCGGCCGCATCGTGGCCAACTGGACCGTGCCCACTGCGCCGTCGAACGCCGGCAGCCAGGTGATCTACTTCTTCCCCGGGCTGGAGCAGCTGCCCACCGTGCAGTCGATCCTGCAGCCGGTGCTGGGCTGGAACGGCTATGGCGACGGCGCCTGGACTCTGGCGAGTTGGAACTGCTGCGTGAACGGAACCACCTACCACAGCGATCCGATCAACGTGTCCAGCGGCGACAAGGTAACCGGCGATACCTACTCCACCTGCGCCGCGGGAGTGAGCTGCTCGACCTGGGCGATCGTCTCCAAGGACGTCACCACCAACAAGAGCACCACGCTCAACACCAACCCCTACAGCAGTCTGACCTGGGTCTTCGGCGGCGTGCTGGAAGCCTATGGCGTGGACACCTGCAACCAGTATCCGCGCAGCGGCTCGATCAGCTTCACCAGCATCGCGGTGTACAACCTCAACAAGGTGCAGATCGCCTCGCCCTCGTGGTCGCACGACATGCCGGTGGGCTCGCAGAGCCCGCAGTGCAACTACGGCATCACCGCCACCTCGAGCACTACCAACCTGGTCTACTGAGTCCGACTGGCCTTCCAGACGATGAAGGCCCGCCAGCTCGCGCGTTGCACCTGCGCGAGCTGGCGGGCCCGTCCATCAAGCCGGCAGGGCCGGCGGACCGATCAGCACCACATCACAGCTTCAGCTTCACCCCGACATTGAAGAAGCGGCCCACGATGCCTTCCTGGGCGTAGGTCGGGTTGTAGTTGATGCCGGCGTAGTTGGCCGGGTCGAACGGCGGCAGCCGGTTGAACAAGTTGAAGATCGACGCGTCGATCACCAGGTGGTCGTTGATCGCATAGCTGCCGGTCAGATCGACCGCGGTGAACGAGCCGGTCCAGCAGCTGGACGGGAACGGCGAGCCGTCCGGCGTGGAGGTCAGGCACGAGCCGGTCACCGGCAGCACGCCCACGTCCTGCGCCACCATCGACATGCCGCTGGTGTAGCGCGCCGTGGCGGTCAGGGTCAGCGGACCGTAGATCATGGTGTTGGACCAGGAACCGCGCAGACGCGGCGTACCGGCGCCGGAAGACAGGTTGTAAGGCGCCTGCTCGCCGACGAACTGGTACACCTGGCCGGCGCCGTAGGACTGCTGCCAGTTGAAGATCTCGGTGCCGCTCACCTCGCTGATCCACTGGATGCCGTTGTCGAACTTGAAGTGCGCCTGCAGGTCCAGGTCGACGCCGTTGGTCTTCAGCCAGTCGCCGTTGATGTACTCGCCGGTGAACACCGACGGGCGCGGCGGCAGGTTCGGATAGTTCGGATCCGGCGCATCCGGCGTCACCGTGACGCCGGCGGGCAGCGGCTGGCCGGCGAAGTAGTCCGCGATCGCCTCGCCGTAGTTCGACTCGGTGATCACGTGGGTCTTCTTCACCTGGTAGTAGTCCAGCGAGGCGTTCAGCCAGTCGACCGGCTGCACCACCACGCCGAAGGTGAAGCTGGTGGATTTCTCCGGCTTCAGGTTGGGGTTGGCCAAGGTGAACTCGCCCAGGTTGTAGGGCTGGGTATAGGCGTCGCTGCCATGCGAGTTGATGAAGGATTGCGGCAGCGAAGGCGTGACGAAGCCTTCGGATTCGCTGGAGCCCATTTCGGCGAAGCTGGGCGCACGGAAGCCGCGCGCGAAGGTGCCGCGCACGGCCAGCCAATCCGTCGGCTTCCACTTCAGCGCCAGCTTGGGCGAGAAGTTGTTGCCGAAGTCGGAGTAGTGGTCGAAGCGGCCCGACACGTCGGCGTCGAACGACTGGAAGATCGGCGCGTCGAACTCGAAATAAGCGCCGGCCACGGTGCGGTGGCCCTTGGTCTGCACGATGCTCTGGTTCTGGAATTCGCCGTCCGGATTGAGGTTCGGATAGTTCTGCGCCTCATAGCGGTACTGCGCGCCCAGCGCCAGCGCCGAGGTGCCGCCCGGCAGATCCCACAGCTCGTGGTTGGCCGACAGGTCCAGCGAATCCAGGTCGGAAGTCGCACGGGTGCTGTAGCCCGGCGCCAGCGCATCGCGCACGGCCTGGCTGTTCGCCGCCGGATCGATGAAGTTGTAGGTGCCGTTGATGACGTCGTTGTACAGCGCGTTGTAGTTGAGGTAACCCAGGGAGGTGGTGGTCAACGAGGTGTGGTTGAGGGTCAGCGAAGCGTCGTAGTTCCAGCTGCTGAGCGTGCCCGAGATATCGCCGACCAGACGCGCATTGTGGTTGTCGGTGATGGTCTCGGACGGCAGGTCGCCGAAGGCGTAGTTGATCAGCGCGTACTCGTGCTGCGCGGCAAACGGGTTGTTCGGGTTGAGCTGGCCGTTCGGCAGCTGCCACGGCAGCGCGATGTTGTTGGAATTGGTCGGCGTGGAGGTCTGGATCTGCTGCGGGCCGTACGGCAGGTTCACCCAGGCCTGCGACTGGAACATGCTGGCCGCGACGTAGGCCTTGGTGGTGTCGCCGAGCTTGAAGGTGGCGCGGGTGTAGAAGCCGAGCTGCTTGGTCTGCGGCTGGTCTTCGGCGTACTGCCCGGCGAAGTTCTGCTCGCAGTACGTACCGGGATTGTTCGGGTCGTTGGTCACCTGAGTCGCCGCCGGGCCGCAGGGGCGCAGCGGCTGGATCTGTGCGCCCGGGATCGGCACGCCGGTGAAGATGTTGCCGTTGGTCACCGTGGCCGGAGTCACCGAGCCGTAGATCGAACCGTAGCCGTTGCCCGGCACGTAGGGATTCGGACCGCCGATCGAGCTGAGGTTCTTGGTGTTGAACGGGAACGGCCGGCTGCCGGCCTGGATCGCCTCGTCGCTCTCGTACTGAAAGCCGGCATACAGGTTGTAGCCGTCCTTCTCGAGGTCGCCGGTGCCGCCCATGATGGTGCCCTTCTTGGTGAAGCCGCCGCCGCGCTGGGAGTTGCCCACGTCGGCAGTCATCTCCACGCCGCGGTATTCGGGCTTCAGGATGATGTTGACCACGCCGCCGATGGCGTCGGCGCCGTACAGCGAGGATGCGCTGTCCTTCAGCACTTCGATGTGGTCGACCGCCACCAGCGGAATGGTGTTCATGTCGACGAAGGAGCGCTCGCCGTCGTCCGCCGCGGCGTAGTTCGCGTTGCGCTTGCCGTCGATCAGCACCAGGGTGGAGTCCACCGTGAGGCCGCGCAGCGCGACGCCCGAGGCGCCGAAGGCGAAGGCCTGGCCGAACGAGTTCGGCAGCGAGCCGCTGTTGTCGGCGGAGATCGAGCGCACCAGGTCGGAGACGGTGGTGTAGCCGCTGCGCGCGATGTCGGCCGAGGAAATCGTGGTGACCGGCGAGGCGGTCTCGGTGTCCACGCGCGGCAGCGCCGAGCCGGTCACGGTGATCGTCTGCAGTTGTTTGGCGTTCTGCTCTTTGGCGTCCGCGCCGGAAGACGACGAAGCGTCCTGGGCCCACGCGGCACCGGCTGCAGGCAGCAGCAAGGCGGCCGCGAGAGCCATGCAAAGCTTGTTCTTGTTCATGTTGCGGTTGACTCCCTCAAAAGAAGCGTGATGACGCGCCGGAACAACCAGGATCCGTCCGCCGCCGATCGATGAAGCGATCGCGCAGCCCCACGGACGCATCCCTAACGTTGTTTGAACGAGTCTTTCACTGGGGAAATCGGCACACAAGGCTGATGAAACTTGTATGACATCGCAAATAGATGCGCATCGATGCGCAAGCTCGTGCGAATCGCTGCATTCGGATTTGGACGTCCATTTCGCGGCAGGGCCCGACGGCTCCGTACATTCCAGGCTCGCGGCAGCGGCAGCGGTCGCGGCCGCGCGACGGGCGTTCGCAACTTCCTGGGGATGCTGCAAAGCGCCATGACGCAAGAATCCGTCAGACGCGTCGCGCTAGATGAATCCGCGCTTAGTGCAGCGCGCTTGCAGCGGCTCCAGATCTCACGCAAAGCGTGATCGTCATCACGCGCGTTACCGGCCCGGCAGACCCCGCCAGAGCAGCCCCTGTCCGAAGCACCGCGCCTACCCGAAGAACCAGTAGCACACCGCGATCGAGGCCAGCACGCCGGCAAGATCGGCCAGCAGCGCGCAGCCCACGGCGTGACGCACATGACGGATGCCGACCGCGCCGAAATACACCGCGACCACGTAGAAAGTGGTCTCGGTGCTGCCTTGCACGGTGGCCGCCAGCAGGGCCGGAAAACTGTCCACGCCGCTGTGCTGCATGGTCTCGATCAGCATCGCGCGCGCCGCGCTGCCGGAGAACGGCTTGACCAGGGCGGTGGGCAAGGCATCGACGAAGCGGTCGTCCAGGCCGGCGTGGTGGACCAGCCAGCGCACCCCGTCCAGCGCGAAGTCCAGCGCGCCGGAGGCACGCAGCACGCCGACCGCGCAGAGCATCGCGATGAGATAAGGCAGCAAATCCTTCGCCACGTCGAAGCCCTGCTTGGCGCCGTCGATGAAACTGTCGAACAGCGGCACGCGCTTCCACGCGCCGGCGCACAGGAAGGCCACGATCACCCCGAACAGCAGCAGGTTGCCGAGCAGCGACGACAGCGAGGCGAGTGCCGCCGCGGCCAGCGTCATCAACAGCGCGATGAAGCCGCCGAGCAGCAGCGCGCCGCCGCCCAGCCAGGCCAGCACCACCGGGTCCCACAGCCGCAGCCGCTGCATCCACGCCACCGACAGCAGGCCGGTGAGGTTGGCGGCGAAGTGCGCCAGCAGGATCGGCAGGAACACCAGGGTGGGATCGTGTGCGCCGGCCTGTGCGCGATACATGAACACGGTCACCGGCAGCAGGGTCAGCGAGGAAGCGTTGAGCACCAGGAACAGGATCTGCGCATTGCTGGCCGTGTCCGTCGAAGGATTCAGCGTCTGCAGCTCGCGCATCGCGCGCAGGCCGATCGGCGTGGCCGCGTTGTCCAGGCCCAGGGCATTGGCGGCGAAGTTCAGGGTGATCAGGCCGATCGCCGGATGGCCGCGCGGCACTTCCGGCATCAGCCGCGCGAACAGCGGGCCAAGCAGGCGCGCCAGGCCGTCGACCAGGCCGGCGCGCTCGGCGATCTGCAGGAAGCCCAGCCACAGCGCGAGGGTGCCGAACAGCAGCAGCATCACCTTCACGCTGAGGTCGGCCATCTCGAACAGCGAGCCCACGATCGCCGCGAACACCGCCTGGTCGCCGCCGAGCAGCCAGCGCGACAGCCCCGCCACCGCCGCGACCAGGAAGAAACCGAACCACAGCCGGTTGAGCATGCTCAGCCTTCCTCGCTGGAATCGTCGTCGAGCGGCATCAGCAGCACCAGCTTGTGCGCAGCGTCGGCCGAGGGCAGCAAGGTGGCCTGGTCGTAGGCCACATGGCCGCGCTGCGGATGGCGGAAACGACGCCGACCGCCCTCGCGCGCCAGCACGCCGTAGCGCTCCCAGCCCGCCGCGAAGGCCGGACTGGCCACACGCAGCTCGGCCAGCAGCGCGGCCAGCTCGGCATCGTCCGGGTACAACGCGGTGTCTGCGCGGAATTCGTCGACCAGGCGATTGGCGCGCGCCTCCCAGTCGCAGATGAAGTCGCGCGCCGAGGGATCGAGGAATACATAGCGCAGCAGGCAGAGTTCGCCGCTCGCCGCCCACGGCGCGAACAGCTCGGCCGCGGCCGCGTTCCAGGCGCAGCGGCGCCAGGCGCGATCGAGCACATAGGCCGGCATCGGCATCGCCTCGACCATGCGGAACAGCACCGGCGAGCCGAGCTCCACCGGCGCGAGCGGCGCCGGATCGCGGCGCTGCGCCAGCTCGAACAGATAGCCGCGCTCGGCCGGCGACAGTTGCAGCACCTGCGCCAGCCGCGCCAGCGCCGCGCCGGACAGCGCGATATCGCGACCCTGCTCCAGCCAGGTGTACCAGGTGGTGCTGATGCCGGCGAGCTGGGCTACTTCCTCGCGGCGCAGCCCCGGCGTGCGCCGCCGCGGCGCACCCGGCGACGCAGGCGGCAAGGCCTCGCGCCGCGCACGCAGGAAGCGTCCGAGCTGGTGCTGCGGATCGGCGTGGGCATCCTGGGAGTCCGTGCGCATCGCCTCAAGGCCTCGTGCCGGGAATGTCTGACCGGCAGGCCAGGGGAAACTCGAAGGCTGCCGCTCCACCCGCCGTCGCACGACGGCACTCCGCTGCGGACATGCCACCTTCGCGTCTCGCATCGCGCCAACGGAACCACCATGCGGCGACACGCGACTTGCATGGCTCCGGGCGTCGGGCCTTGCCGCCAACCCCGCTCGCCTCGAGACCGGCGACCACGCTGCTTCCATCAAGCGGCACGAGAGACGCGGAACGGGCGACCAGACGGTGGGGGGTAGTGCTCATACCAGCATAATCGCGCAACTTACCCGCCCTGCGCACCGTCGCCAGAATGATCGCGCCGGCCCGCTCGCCAGTGCAGCCCCGCCGGCTCCGTCACCACCCTCGCGCGCGGACCGACCCGAAACGTCCGCGCCACGGCCGCCCAGGAGCATCGTCATGAGCCAGCCCGCCGATTTCGCCGCCGCGCACTACGCACCGCGCGCACAGGACTATCTCGCCAGCGAAGTGCATCGCAGCGGCGCCGACCTCGAGCAGATCGCCGAGGCCTTGCGCGAGCACGCCGGCGCACGCGTGCTGGACCTCGGCTGCGGTGGCGGCCACGTCGCCTATCGCGCCGCGCCGCTGGTGCGCGAAGTGGTCGCCTGCGATCCCACCGCCAGCATGCTCGAGACGGTCCGCGCAGCCGCCGCCGAACGCGGCCTGCACAACATCGAAGTACGCCAGGCCGCGGCCGAACAGCTGCCCTTCGCCGACGGCGACTTCGATGTGGTGCTGTCGCGCTTCAGCACCCACCACTGGCGCCGACGCAACGCCGGTCTGCGCGAGGCGCGCCGCGTGCTCAAGCGTGAAGGCCTGGCCATCTTCATCGACGTGGCCGCCCCGGAAGATGCGCTGCTGGACACTCACCTGCAGACCGTCGAGCTGCTGCGCGACGTCTCGCATGTACGCAACTACCGCCCCAGCGAATGGGTGGCCGCACTGGCTGCCGCCGGCTTCGCGCTCGACGGCGTGACCGCGCGGCGCCTGCCGCTGCGCTTCGACGACTGGGTGGCGCGCACACGCACCGACCCTACCCACGTCGCAGCGATCCGCAGCCTGCAACAAGGCGCGCCGGCCGAGGTGCGCGAGCATTTCGCCATTGCCGAAGACGGCAGCTTCAGCCTCGACACGCTGACCCTGGTGGCGCACGCGGTGTAGCTCGCGGCACGGCAGCAAGGCCGCGCACGTCGCCACCGCCGGCGAAGAATGACGGATTGCCGATCCGTCTACTGCCACGCGCCGGTGGCCGCGGGCCATGGCGAGCGGCTCAAACAATCACCGCCTCGCGCACAGCCGTCTGCGCGAGCATCTGCGCGATCGAGGCGGCGGCCTCTCGGTCGCCATCGAGCGAGCGCATCACCAGGCCGGTGCCGCGTGCGTTATCGATGCCGACAAAGATCGTCGGGTGACTGGTCTGCTGTTGCGGCATGCCAGCGTGCCACGAGCCATGGCGAGCCGCTCAGGCGGTCACAGCCTGGCGCACGGACGCCTGTGCAAGCATCTGCGCGATCGAGCCGGCCGCCTCGCGGCCGTCGTAGACCGCGCGCACCACCAGGTCGGCGCCGCGCACGTTGTCGCCGCCGGCGAAGATCTGCGGATGGCTGGTCTGCAGCGGCAAGGCGCCGGCGGCACCGGTGACGATGCGCCCCGAGGCCTCCAGCGTCACGCCGTGCGCGCGCAGCCAGTCGGGCGGGCTGGGCAGGAAGCCGAAGGCCTGGATCACCACGTCGGCCTCGATCACGTACTCGCTGCCCGCCACGTTGCGCGGGCGCGCGCGGCCGTCGCCGTCCTCGACCAGTTCGGTGCGCACCAGCTGCACGCCGCGCACGCGGCCATCCTCGCCGCCGAGGATCGCCAGCGGCTGACGCTGGAACAGAAACTCCACGCCCTCCTCGCGGCTGTGCTTCACCTCGCGCGCGGAGCCCGGCATGTTGGGTTCGTCGCGGCGGTACACGCAGGTCACCGAAGCCGCGCCCAGGCGGATCGCCGTGCGGTTGCAGTCCATGCCGGTGTCGCCGCCGCCCAGCACCACCACCTTCTTGCCCTTCAGCTGGAACGCCGCCGGCGCCGGCTCGTCGCGCAGCAGCCGCTCGGTGTTGCCGATCAGGAACGGCAGCGCGTCGTGCACGCCGTGCAGCTGCCGCCCCGGCAGCTCGGCGTCGACATAGGTGTAGGCCCCGGTGCCGACGAACACCGCGTCGTAGTCGTCCAGCAGTTCGCCGAACTCGATGTCGCGACCTACCTCGCGGCCGAGCAGGAAGCGCACGCCCATATCCTCCAGCACCGCGCGGCGCGCGCGCACCACCGCCTTGTCCAGCTTGAACGGCGGAATGCCGAAGGTCAGCAGGCCGCCGATCTCATGCTGGCGGTCGTAGACGTCGGCAGCGATGCCGGCACGGCGCAACCGGTCCGCGCAGGCCAGCCCGGCCGGACCGGCGCCGACGATGGCGACGCGCTTGCCGGTCTCGGCCACCTTGGACAAATCCGGCCGCCAGCCCTGGCGCAAAGCCTCGTCCGTCACCCAGCGCTCGATGCTGCCGATGGTCACCGAACCGAACGCGGTCTGCTCCAGCGTGCAGGCGCCCTCGCACAAACGATCCTGCGGACACACGCGGCCGCAGATCTCCGGCAGCGGATTGGTCTCGTGCATCAGCGTGGCCGCTTCCAGCAACCGCCCATCCTGCACCAGCTTCAGCCAGTTCGGGATGTAGTTCTGCACCGGACACGCATGCTCGCAATACGGATTCCCGCAATCGATGCAACGCTCCGCCTGCGTCGCCGCCTGCCCCGCGCCGAAATCCGCCGAAATCTCGCCATACCCCATCACCCGGATCGCCACCGGCACCGTCCGCGGCGGCTGCCGCGGCACATTCAAAAACTGGAATGCCTTGTCACTCATGCCAAGCACCCGCGTGCAGAAAATGAAAATGTGCTGCAGGAAACCCGCGCGCCACGGCATGCGAGAGTCATGCGCATGCCAATGCTCGCCATCGCCCCATGCGCCAACCGACGCAGCACTTCGAAGCACCGAGATACGCCGCTGCCCATCCAGCGCCTTGCAACTTCAAATTGCCGATTTATTTTTGCTTTTGCCTTGGCTTTTGCCTCGGCTTTTGCTCCGGCCTTTGATCTACCCCGCCCTTCGAAGGCGCCGAGGAGCGGAGCCGTCAGCGGGGGAAAGCCAAACTGTTCGAGGCCAGGGATGGCCGAGTTGTTTGGCGGCCCGCTGACGGCGAGCACCGCAGGGAACCCGTCGCGCCCTTGGCGCGGCAGGCGCCTTCGCAGGGGGTCGTTTCTCTTGGCTACTTCTCTTGACTCCGGGCATCCTGCCCTCCGCCTTACAGGCCAGCTTCGCTGTACGCTCGCGTTCCAGACGCGAGCGTGGACAAGCAAAGAGAAGTAGCTCGGCCGCCGGACGGCGGACGAAACCCATAAGGTCGTCATGCCGCACTCCTCAACTCTTCCGCCAGCGCCGCCAAGCTGGCCGCCTTCGGCTTGACCAGCCAGAACTTGTACTGCAGCCCGCGGAAGTCGCGCAGGATCTGCCGACCCCAGGCGCTGCCGGTGTATTCGACATGCTTCAGCACCAGGCTGCGCAGATGGTGCATGTAGTGCTCCATGCTGTCGGTGGAGATGCGCAGGATGTCCACCAGCTCGTGGTTGTAGCAGTCGACGAAATCGCGCTCCAGGTCCAGCACGTAGGCGAAGCCGCCGGTCATGCCGGCGCCGAAGTTCAGGCCCACCTTGCCGAGCACCGCCACCACCCCGCCGGTCATGTATTCGCAGCAGTGGTCGCCGGCGCCTTCGATCACCGCCAGCGCGCCGGAGTTGCGTACCGCGAAGCGCTCGCCGGCGCGACCGGCCGCGTACAGCTCGCCGGCGGTGGCGCCGTACAGGCAGGTGTTGCCGATGATCGCCGCGTCCTGGCTGGCGTACGGCGCGTCGGCCGGCGGGCGCACCGCGATGCGGCCGCCGGCCATGCCTTTGCCGACGCCGTCGTTGGCCTCGCCGACCAGCTCGATGTGCACGCCGCCGGCGTTCCAGGCGCCCAGGCTCTGCCCGGCCGCGCCTTCCAGCCTCAGCACGATGGGCTGTTCGTCCATGCCGTGGTCGCCGTGCTGGCGCGCCACCTCGCCGGAGAGCCGCGCGCCGATCGCGCGGTCGGTGTTGGCGATGGCGTAGGCGAAGCTGCCGCCGCGCCTGTCGGCGATCGCCGCCGCGGCGTCGGCGGAAATCCGCGTCGCCAGCGCCGCCGGATCGCGCATCGGATTACGCGCCAGCGTGCAGGCGAAATCCACGTCCGCGCCCAGCCCGCCGCCGTCGATCAGCGGCGCGAGATCGAGCTTGTGCTGCACCGGCGTGCCGCCTTCGAGCTGCTCCAGCAAGTCGCTGCGGCCGATGATCTCGCCCAGCGAGCGCACACCCAACTGCGCCAAGTGCGCGCGCAGGTCTTCGGCGACGAAGCGGAAGTAATTGGTCACCATCTCGGGCAGGCCGGTGAAGTGCTCCTTGCGCAGCACCGGATGCTGGGTGGCCACGCCGGTGGCGCAGTTGTTGAGATGGCAGATGCGCAGGTACTTGCAGCCCAGCGCCACCATCGGCGCGGTGCCGAAACCGAAGCTCTCGGCGCCGAGCAGGGCCGCCTTGAGCACGTCCAGCCCGGTCTTCAGGCCACCGTCGGTCTGCAGCCGCACGCGACCGCGCAGGTCGTTGCGGCGCAGGGTCTGCTGGGTCTCGGCCAGGCCCAGCTCCCACGGCGTGCCGGCGTACTTGATCGAGGTGAGCGGGCTGGCGCCGGTGCCGCCGTCGTGGCCGCTCACCGTGATCAGGTCGGCGCCGGCCTTCACCACGCCGGCCGCCACCGTGCCCACGCCGGCGTGCGAGACCAGCTTGACCGAGACCAGGGCCGCGGGATTGACCTCCTTGAGGTCGTGGATCAGCTCGGCCAGGTCCTCGATCGAATAAATGTCATGGTGCGGCGGCGGCGAGATCAGGCCGATGCCCGGCTTGGCGTAGCGCAGCCGCGCGATGGTGGCGTCCACCTTGTGCCCGGGCAGCTGGCCGCCCTCGCCGGGCTTGGCGCCCTGCGCGATCTTGATCTGCAGCACCTCGGCGTTGACCAGATAGGCCGGGGTGACGCCGAAGCGACCCGAAGCGACCTGCTTGATCTTGGACATCTTCTCGGTGCCGTAGCGCGCCGGGTCCTCGCCGCCCTCGCCGGAATTGCTGCGCGCGCCGAGCCGGTTCATCGCGGTGGCCAGCGCCTCGTGCGCTTCCGGCGACAGCGCGCCCAGCGACATGCCGGCCGAATCGAAGCGGCGCAGGATTGCCTCGGCTGGTTCCACTTCGTCCAGCGGAATCGACGCACCCAGCGGCTTCACCCCGAGCAGGTCGCGCAGCGCCGAAGGCGGACGCTGGTCGACGTGGCGCGCATAGACCTGGTAGTCGCGCTGGCGGCCCGAGCGCACGGCGGCCTGCAGCGCGCCGATCACGTCGGGGTTGTACATGTGGTACTCGCCGCCGTGCATGAACTTGTAGAGGCCGCCGGCGCGCAGCGGCAGCGCCTCGTTCCAGGCCTCGGCGGCGAGCAGGCGCTGCTCGTGCTCCAGCTCGGCGAAGCCGGCGCCGCCGATGCGCGAGGGCGTGCCGGGGAAGCACAGCTCGACCACCGCCGGCGCCAGCCCGACGATCTCGAACAGCTGCGCGCCGCGGTAGCCGGCGACGGTGGAGATGCCCATCTTGGAGAGGATCTTCAGCAGGCCCTTGCGGATGCCGCGGCGGTAGCTGCGGCCCAGCTCGGCGCGGTCGCCGGCGATGTGGCCCTCGCGGCCCAGCTCGAACAGGCTCTGGTAGGCCAGCCACGGATAGATCGCGGTGGCGCCGAAGCCGATCAGGCAGGCGAACTGGTGCGGGTCGCGCGGGGTGGCGGTCTCCACCACGATGTTGCACTGGCAGCGCAGGCCCTGCTCGATCAGCTGCGCGTGCACCGCGCCGGTGGCCAGCAGCGCGTGGATCGGCAGCCGTTCGTGGCTGGGATAGCGGTCGCTGAGGAAGACCAGGGTGCTGCCGCCGCGCACCGACTGCGCCACCTCGTCGCACAGGCGGCGCAGCGCAGCTTCCAGCCCTTCGTCCGGGTCGTACATCAGGTCGAAGCGCGGCACCCCGGCGTACTGCGGGCGCGCCAGGATCTCGCGCAGCTTGCGCTGCGACAGGATCGGCGAGTTGATGATGATCTGCCGCGCGTTGTCCGGGCTCAGCTCGAACACATTGGCCTCAGGGCCGATCTGGGTGACCAGGGACATCACCAGCTTCTCGCGCAGCGGGTCGATCGGCGGATTGGTGACCTGGGCGAAGGCCTGGCGGAAGCGGTCGAACAGCGGGCGCACCTGGCGCGACATCGCCGCGATCGGGGTGTCGTCGCCCATCGAACCGGTGGCCTCGGCCTCCAGCTCGGCGATCACCTTGAGCACCGACTCGCGTTCCTCGCGCGACAGCCCGTACAGCTTCTGGTAGCGACGCAGCTCGTCGGCCGGCAGCGGCTCGGCCGCCAGCGAGGGATCGATCAGATCCGATTCTAGATAACTCACGCCGGCGCGCAGCCAGTCGCGGAACGGCGCGCGGCGGCGGTTGATCTCGTCGATGTCGGCATCGCGCAGCAGGCGCCGCGCGGCGAAATCCACCGCGATCATCTCGCCCGGGGCCAGCCGCCCCTTGGCCACCACCTGGGCCGAGGGCACGTCCCACAGGCCGGCCTCGGAAGCGACGATCAGGTGGTTGTCCTGCGACAGCGCCCAGCGCGCCGGACGCAGACCGTTGCGGTCCAGCGTGCAGGCGGCATAGCGGCCGTCGCACATCACCAGGCCGGCCGGGCCGTCCCAGGGTTCGCTGTGCAGGGCGTAGTACTCGTAGAAGGCGGCCAGGTCTTCGTCGATGTTCTCGCGCGCGGCGAACGCCGGCGGCACCAGCACGCGCATCGCCGCCAGCAGGTCGAGGCCGCCGGCCAGTAGCACCTCCAGCGCGTTGTCCAGGCTCTCCGAATCAGAGCCCTGCTGGCGCACCAGCGGGCCGAGGTCGGACAGCTCCAGCAGCGGCGTGCGCAGGATGCTTTCGCGCGACTGCATCCAGCGCCGGTTGGCGCGGATGGTGTTGATCTCGCCGTTGTGGGCGAGCAGGCGGAACGGCTGGGCCAGCCGCCACTGCGGCAAGGTATTGGTGGAGAAGCGCTGGTGGAACACCACCGCGTCGGCGACCAGGGCCGGATGCGCCAGGTCCGCATACACCTCGCGCAGGCGGCCCGGCGCGGCCATCGCCTTGTAGCCGATCACTTCCGGTGCCAGCGTCACCACGTAGAAATGCGCGTCGTCGCGCAGGGCGTGCTCGGCGCGCCGGCGCGCGCGGAACAGCGCGCGCTCGAAGGCGCCCTCGCTCATCCCGGCGGCGGCATCGACGAAAATCTGGCGCACCTGCGGCTGCGCCGCCGCGGCCAGCGGGCCGCAGGCCTCAGCGTCCACCGGCACCGCGCGCCAGCCGGCCACCGTCACGCCTTCCTCGGCCAGCAGCTGTTCGAGCTGCGCAACCGCAGCCTCGCCGCCGGCCGGATCGAGGAACACCAGGCCGGCCGCGAAGTGCTCCGCCAGCGCGATCGAGGCCTCGGCGGCCAGCGCGCGCAGCCAGGCCTGCGGCCGGTGGATCAGCACGCCGCAGCCGTCGCCGCTGACGCCGTCGGCATTCACGCCGCCGCGGTGCGAAAGCTTGGCCAGCGCCGCGAAGGCCGTATCCACCACCCAGGCGCTGGCATGCCCGTCGATCTGCGCGACCAGGCCGAAGCCACAGCTGTCGTGCTCGAAACTGGCGTCGTACAAGCCTGGGCTAGCCGGGTGCTTCACTACGGTCTCCTCGCTATGGATTCGCTGGGGCGCAGGCAACCTGCCGCCATGGTCGGCAGCGCATTTCGCGATGGTTGCGCCCCGACTTTACGCACACTTGATGCGGCGCGTCAAAGACGTCCAGCCGGCTAAATGAAATCAACGGCGCGAACCGTAACAGCGCGCGCTAACAAGGCCGGGCTGTGAACGCCTGCTCAAAGTCGTCCGGCGCGGCGGGACCACCGCCGGCCCGGCGCGCGAACGCCAGGTTGCGACAACGCCTTCCCGCGGCATCCGACGGCCACGGCTTGCGGCGAATAGGCGAGGGCCACCCGCCGCACCGGTTTCCTGTAACGCGAGCCACGCCGGCCCGCTTCGCGCCACTCAACCGCGCGTCGGGACGACTTGCGGCGATCGGTCTGTACGTCTCCTCGCAACGCAGGCGCACCGCGGCAAGCGATGCGCCCGATGCACATCGTTCACAAGCGAGGGCTCGCCCGCAATAGCGGCGGCGGCCTGCTCAGCTTTCGTAGACCAGCGCGGGATTCGCTGCGCGCGGCGCCGCCAGCAGGTGCCGGTAGCGCTCGCTGCGTACGTAAGTGGCGAAGCGCACATCGGCCACGGCGTCGAGCGCGTAGTCGCGGCGGCCGCTGGCCAGCATCGAGGTCATCGCGCGCAGCAGCGGCAGCTGGGGCAGCAGTTCCTCGACGAACAGGAACTGGCCCTGCTGGTTGACCTCCAGGAAATACATCTCACCCGCGTGGTCGACCACCAAGTCGATGCAGCCGAGCACCAGGTCCAGCCGCGCCATCAAGGCGCGCAGCCGGGCCTCCACCGCAACAGGAAGCTCGATCGGTTCGGCCAGCAGATCCTCGTCGCGGATATGCGGACGCCAGTCCACATAGGCGCCGCCGCCACGACGCAGCAGGCGCACCGGAAACAGGCGGTCGCCGATCACGCTGACGCGCACGTCGTAGGCCTTGTCGATATAGCGCTGGTAAATGCCCGGGCACACGGCGATGGCCGCCTCGGGCAGCTCGGACTGCGCGTCGAGCAGCACCACGTCGCTGCTGCGCAGCTCGCCGGAGGAACGGCTTTGCCACATATAGGTGTGGAACTGCTTGAAGACCAGGCGCCCGCAACGCCGCAGCAGGGCGCGTACCTCGGCCGCGTCGTTGCTGGCGATCGCCTCGGGAAAGCGCAGGCCGACCGCATGCGCCGCGCGCAGCTGCACCCATTTGTTCTCGGCGGCTTCCGCCGCGGCGGGCCGATTCACCCACAAGGCGTCGACGAAGCTTTGTTCCAGCGCCAGCGCATTGCTCTGGAAACCCTGCCATTGCCTCGCCGCGAACTCGCGATCCTCGGGCATGGTCGCTGCCGCGCCGGGCAGCTCGGGCGCGCGGTGCCATACCGCACCGATCCGGCTCAGGTCGCAGGCATTGCTATGCGCGCGGATGCCGTCTGCGTCGGCCATCAGGCTGCCACGCGCCTGCGCGCCCAGCCGGGTCGAAGGCGTCCACAGCGCCTCGACACCGCTGGCTTCTAGCGCCCAGGCGATCGCTCCCGCATGGGCATCCCCGGTCGGGGCGAATATCAGCACCTGCTGCATGGCGATCCTTCCCTGCCTGGAATGGCAAGGCCGACAGCCTTGCCATTCGTTGATCGACCGCTGCCGCGGAGCGCGTGCCCCGTCGGCATTCGGATCATCTCAATGCCCGCCCTCGATACACGCCGTGCCGCAGAGCGTGATGAAGGTGTGGTTGCTTTCCTCGGACGCATCGACGCCCAGCTTCTGCAGCTCGTCGGCGGTGACCAGGCGCGCCGCCATGCGAGCGAACGGGCGGACGGCTTCTTCGTTCAAACCCACTTCTGTCAGCTGTTTCATGCTTCACCTCGGTTGGTTTGGATGACGGGCATTTGGCCGCCCCGCCTGCGGCTTGAACCGGATGGCGCGCATCCGCATGCCGCCGCTCGCGATGAGCTGCGGAAAGGCGGGTGTGCAGTCGGATGCTTCAGCGAGACCTCTCCTGATTCCTTGGATCGGGCGCGACGACGGAACCTTGGATCGGCCGTGCTGCCGCAGGCTATTGCGCCAGCGCATGACGCGCTCCCGCGCTGGCAGGTGCTCTTTCTAAACCTGGCCGGAAATCCGAAAGGGATACGGGTTCACGTTTCGCTTCGCACCTCCATGCGATCCGGCATGCGTTCACCTGGCGTGCGGTCGAGCGGCAAGCAGCGCCGTGCCGGCGCGGCTCGCCGCCGTGCGCCGGCTCAGTGATAATCGTCGGCATGCCCTCTTCCAATCGCCGGCCGCCAGGCCACTCGACGTGCCGGATCGGCGCGGCCCTGCTGGCCGCCGCCGTGGTATCCCTGCCGGCGGTCGCCGCCCAGGACGCCAAGAGCAAGGCCGCCGCCGAGCAGCAGCTGAACGACGTGCACAGCAAGATGGAGGCGCTGGCCAAGCAGCAGACCCAGACCGCGGCCCAGCGCGAAAGCGTCAACGCCGAACTGGCGCGGCAGGCCAATGCGGTTTCCACCGCCGCGCGCGCCCTGCGCGAGGCCGAGGCGGCGCTGGCCGCCAAGCAGCGCGACCTGGCCCAGCTGCAGGGTCAGCGCGAAACCCTGAAGAAAAGCCTGGACGGCCAGCGCGCCGCGATCGCCGAGCTACTGCGCGCCACCTATGCGCTGGGCCACGGTTCCGACCTGCGCGTGCTGCTGGGCGACGAGGACGTGGCGCGCATCGCCCGCGCGCTGGCCTATTCCAAGTATTTCCAGCAGGACCGCGTGCAGCGGGTGCAGCAGCTGATGGGCGACCTGACCAAGCTGCAGGACCTGGAGACCTCGATCACCGCCGAGCAGCAGACGCTGGAGGCCGCCCGCGTGCAGCGCGAGGCCCAGGCCAAGACCCTGCAGCAACAGCGCACGGCGCAGCAGAAGCTGGCCGACCAGGTCAACGCGCAATATCAGGACGAGTCGCAGCGGATCGCCGCGCTCAAGCAGAACGAGCAGGCCCTGAACCAGTTGGTCGCCCAGCTGCAGAAGGCGATCGACGACGCCGCGCGCGCCGCAGCGGCCAAGGCGGCCCAGGCCGCGCGCGAGAAGCCGGGCGAGGCGCCCACGCCACCGGTCAAGCCGGCCGGCGATATCCGCGGCAACCTGCCCTGGCCCGCCAGCGGTGCGGTGCGCAGCTACGGCAACGGCGTGCTGATCAGCGCGGAACGCGGCAGCGAGGTGCATGCGGTGGCGCGCGGCCAGGTGGTGTTCGCCGGTTTCCTGCGCGGCTACGGCATGCTGCTGATCGTCGACCACGGCGGCGGCTGGCTGAGCATGTACGGCAACAACGAAAGCCTGCTGCGCGGCAAGGGCGACCCGGTCGCCGCCGGCGAGGCGATCGGCACCGCGTCGATGGTGACCGGCGTCAACACCGGCGTGTATTTCGAGCTGCGTCACGACAACAAGCCGGTCGATCCGCGCAGCTGGCTCAGCCGCCATCGTTGACGCGACAGCCACCGCGCTACAGGCTAACCTATCGCGACGGCGTCCTTGCGGCCGCCCCGCGCTCCTCCAGCGGGCGGCAGGCAAGAGCCCCGCGCTTCGCGGCCGGCTCGGCGGCCGGCATTCCCCATACGGAGTCGTTCCATGCGGTTTCCCACCTTCTGCCTGATCGCCCTGCTGCTGGCCTCGGCGTCGCTCGACGCGCAGGAGCTGCCGGCCGGCGCGAGCAGCACGCTGGCCGCGCCCCTGGATGCGAGCGCAGGCGACGCGCCCGCCACGCCCGACAGCCTGGAGCTGCCGGCGAGCAGCAGTTCCAGCGCCGACGGCGTCGACCTGCAGGACATCCGCAACTTCAGCCGGGTGTATGCCATCGTGCGCCAGGCCTATGTCGAGAAGGTCGACAACAAGACCCTGATGAAGGCCGCGATCAGCGGCATGCTCAGCGGCCTCGACCCGCACAGCGAATACCTGGACAAGGAAGGCCTGGACGAGCTCAACGAAGACACCACCGGGCAGTACAGCGGCCTGGGCATCGAGGTGATGCAGGAAGACGGTACCCTGCGCATCGTCGCGCCGATCGACGATACGCCGGCCGCGCGCGCCGGCATCAAGCCCGGCGACCTGATCGTGAAGATCGACGGCAAGCCGGTGGATTCGGACAACATCGACGACATGTTCAAGCAGCTGCGCGGCGATCCGGGCAGCAAGGTGGTCCTGACCATCCTGCACGAGAAGGCCGACAAGCCGATCGACGTGCCGCTGGTGCGCGAGCGCATCTCGGTGACCAGCGTGAAGGTGCGCGAGCTGGAGCCCGGCTACGTGTACATCCGCCTCAGCCAGTTCCAGGACGACACCGCCAGCGACCTGGAGAAGAAGCTCGGCGAGCTGATCAAGAAATACGGCGCGCAGAAGGGCGCAGTGCTCGACCTGCGCTCCAATCCGGGCGGCCTGCTGACTGCCGCAGTGGGAGTCAGCGACGATTTCCTGGACAGCGGCACCATCGTCACCACGCGCGGCCGCCTGCCCGATTCCAACATGAGCTTCAACGCGCATCCCGGCGACCTGCTGAATGCCGCGCCGATGGTGGTGCTGGTGGACAACGGCACCGCCTCCGCCGCCGAGATCGTCTCCGGCGCGCTGAAGGACAACCGGCGCGCGCTCATCATGGGCCGGCGCACCTTCGGCAAGGGCGTGGTGCAGACCGTGCTGCCGCTCGACGCCGACCACGCGGTGAAGATCACCACCGCACGCTACTACACGCCGAACGGCACCTCGATCCAGGCCGAGGGCATCAAGCCCGACATCGCCCTGGCCGACCTCGCCGTGAACAAGACGGACGGCCCCGCCATGCTGGTCAGCTCGGAAGCGGACCTGCCGAATCACCTGGCCAACGAAAAGGCCAGCAGCGGCAGCATCGACAACGACGGCAGCGCCGAGAACGCCAAGCTGGCTACCCAGGACTACGCGCTGTCGCAGGCGCTGAACGTGCTGAAGGCGCTGGCCCTGAATCACGGCGCGGCGGCGCCGGCGGCCTCGGCGAAATAATCGGCCTCCGACTGCGTTTGCTCGGCGAGCCCCGGTTCGCCGAGAAGCCGACTCCTGTCGCCCGCGGGCGATCTCAGCGCGGCAGGCGAAGCGCCGTGCAGACATGCTCGGCCAGGCAGGCGTAGCGGATGTCCAGCACGCTTCCGCGGGGCCAGCGTTCGCTCCAGTCTTCGACCAGGCGCAGTTGCAGGCGCTCGGGGGTCAGCGCGACGACTTGCGCCGCCTGAAAATCGAGGAAGCGCCGCACCTGCGGATAGAGCGCCTTGAACAGCGCTTCCTTGGCGGAAAAGAGCAGGGTCAGCGCGCGCGGCCTGGTCCATGCCGCGAGCAGCTCGAGCTCGCCAGGCAGGGTGATCTGCGGTTCTACGTCGGCACCGGCAGCTTCGTCGAGCCAGGCTTCCAGATCGATGCCCAACGCCGTGCACGACGCGGCGCGCTCCACCACCGCCACCGCGGCGAGCCGGCTATGACTGATGCTGCCCAGCCAGCCGGACGGCCATTGCGGCAGGCGATCGCTGCCGACCGGCAACGATTCGCCAGCCATCTCGCCGCCGAGCGAACGCAAGGCCTGCCGCGCGCAATATCTGCCCGCCAGGAATTCGCGCCGCCGCTTCGGATAGGCGTTGGCCAACGCTGCGGGAATCGCCATGTCGGCAACCAGGCGATCGGCTTCCTCCAGCGTCACGGCATGCATGCCGACGGTTGCCGGCAACTCGAGGGTCGAGCGCAGTGGGCGTTCTGCATCCAGGCTTTGCATGGACCGTGGCATCGCATCGCGAAGAACGCCATTACAGCACGCCATGCCGATGCGATCGAGCCACGCGAAGTTCGATGGCCTTGCCCGAGGCGAGGCCATCGGCACCGCTCGAAGAGAATCGCGCACCCGCTGCCTCAACATGGCTTGATCGATCCGTGCACTCATGCATGCTTTGGAAAAAAGTCACGCATCGCCATGCTTCGCCTGGCGGAATTGTGAGCCGATCGAAGGCTTGGCGATCCGCCGCGCGGAAAGCTCGCGCAGGCGCTTGAGCGCTGCGTAGCGGCCAATCAGAGTAGGCGAGCGACGATGATCGTCGCCACGTCACACATCACTTGAGGGATCGCTATGAACCGCAAATGCTTCCTGGCTCTTCCGCTGCTGCTGGCCGCGCCGTTCGCTTCGGCGCAGACGGTCGTCTCCGACGTCCAGACGCATACCCAGCTCACGCAGATGTATGCCACTCAGCTGTCGCAATATCAGACCGAGCTGCAGATCCTGCAGCAGTTGCAGACGCTCAATCAGCATCTGTCCGGCACCACCGCCTCGGTGACGCCGGCCGAACGTGACGCGATGCGCGCCCAGATCGCGAAGACCGCCGTGGCGATCGAAGCCGCGCAGGTCGAGGCATCCAAGCTCAACAGCACCGCTTCGGTCGCTGCGCAGGGCAAGTAATACCGAGGGCAGCGCCATCGGCGCTCCTGCGTTTCCCGATGCCTGCCCGAGAAGCTGGAGTGGCAAACCACTCCAGCTTTAAGGTTGTGCGGTCGCCGAAGGAGCCGGCTTGAGCAGCCAGCGCACGGCGAGCAGGCCCACTTCATAGAGCAGGCACATCGGAATGCCGAGCATGAACATCGAGGCCAGGTCCGGCGGCGTGATGAAGGCGGCAATGACGAACGCCCCGACGATCGCGTAGGGCCGGCCGCTGCGCAGCTTCTGCAGATCCACCACGCCGATCGCGGCCAGGATCACCACCGCCACCGGCACCTCGAAGCACAGGCCGAAGGCGAAGAACAGCAAAGTGACGAAATCCAGGTAGTGGGTGATGTCGGTCATCATCTCCACGCCTTGCGGGGTCACCGCCACCAGGAAGCGGAACGCCGCCGGCATCACCAGGAAATAGGCGAACGCGCAGCCGGTGTAGAACAGCAGCAGCGAGGCCAGCAGCAAGGGGCGCGCCAGGCGCTTCTCATGCCGATACAGGCCTGGGCTGACGAAGGCCCACAGCTGATAGAGAATCATCGGCATGCTGATGAACAAGGCCACGTAGAAGGCCAGCTTCAGCGGCGTGACGAAGGGGCTCGCCACTTCGGTGGCGATCAGGTGCGCGCCCTGCGGCATCAGCGCCACCAGCGGATGCGCCAGTTCGGCGTACAGGCTGTTGGCCATCGGAATCAGCGCGACGAACACCAGCAGCACGGTGATACAGGCCTTGATCAGCCTGGCGCGCAATTCGATCAGATGAGAGAACAGGCCCTGCTCGAGCTCGACCTCCGGCTCAGCGGCCATGCGGCTGCTCCGTCGTCGCCGGCTCCGCGGACGCGGGCGCAGCGGCTGTCGCCGAGTCCGGCGCGTCGATCGGCTGCTCGAACGGCTCGCGCGTCTGCTTCAGGGTGGCGTCGAGCCCGCGCTGGGCCGCCTCGGCCTGCTCGGCGGCTTCGCGCGCGGCGCGCTTGATTTCTTCAAGCTGCAGCTCCCGCTCCACCTCGGCGCGCACGCTGTCCCAGCCGCCGCGCAGCCGCCGCAGCAGGGCGCCGGCGGTGCGTGCCGCCACCGGAAGTTTCTCCGGGCCGAGCACGATCAGCGCGATCAGTGCGAGCAGCACCAGCTTGCTGAGGCTGATCTCGATCATCGCCGCGGCTCGGTGAGGGTGGCGCCAGCCTTACTTGGGCTCGGCGGGATCGCGCTGGTTCTGCGCGGTGCTGGAGACGGCAGGCGGCGGATCCGCCTGCAGGTGGGCGTCCTTGCCGGACTTGTCTTCGTCGCCGCTCAGACCCTTCTTGAAGTCGCGCACGGCACCGCCCAGATCGGAACCGATGTTACGCAGCTTGCTGGTACCGAACACCAGCACCACGATCAACAGCAGGCCCAGTACGTGCCACATGCTCATTAGGAATCACCTCTGTCTTGCAGAACGGGCCCAGCCGCACCAAATCGCGCAACTTACCCGAAGTTCACCGCTGAGTGTACTCTTCCAGGCTGTCGCGGAAGCGCACGACTTCTCCCGGCACGTTGTTCACGCCGCCCTCGAAGATGCGGCGCGGGGTAATGCCAGACCCGTAGATGGCGGCATTGGCGTCGTAGTCGATGCGCAGCGCCGAACCGTCCAGGGCCACGCCGGCGAATAGGCCGCGGGCGCGCGAGTACGAGTAGATTTCCGCCTTGATCTGCGAATCGGTCGAGGCCGATGCATTGCGCCCGACCGGGCCGGCGGCGGCGGCGGCGTCCGCGCCGATGGTGAATTTGCCGTTGACGATGCCGTCCACCCCGCGCTGGGTGCGGAACACCAGGACCACGTCGGTGGACGACACGCCGGCCTGGAAGCCCACGCTGCCGCCGGTGATGGTCACGAAGCTCGGGTTGGACCAGGTGCCGTCCGGCCCCTTCACCGAGATCAGGCCTTCGCCGCGACGGCCGCCGAACACGAAGCCCACCTTCAGCACGTCCGGGATCACCGCGATGGCGCGCGCTTCCTTCAGCAGGTCCGAGGGAATCGACTTGTCCGGCGCGTCCATGATCTCGCGCAGCACGCGCACCGAATTCTGCGCACGCACCAGCGGCGGGTCTTCCGCGTGCGCCGCCATGGCCGGCAGCAGCAGGGCGAAGGCGACGGGCAGCAGGCGACGCAGAGTGAGTCTGAACATGGGCAACTCCTGACTAGATTCGATGGATCGCCGCGCGACGCGGAACCGCTGGCGGATCGCGCCGATCGGGCCGGCGCGCCAGTTGTGGCAGACTGCCCGACTGCAACGCCGCCCGAGCCGTCATGTCGCGCCTCAGCCACTATACCGGCACTATCCTTCAATCCCATGAGCCCTCCGTGAAAGCTGGCATATTGCTGGTTAACCTCGGTACACCCACGGCACCCACGGCGAAGGCGCTGCGCCGCTATCTCGCGGAATTCCTCGGCGACCCGCGCGTGATCGAAGCGCCGCGCTGGCTGTGGTGGCTGATCCTGCACGGGGTGATCCTGCGCATCCGGCCGAGCCGCTCGGCGCACGCCTACGCACGCATCTGGACCGAGCGCGGATCGCCGTTGCGGGTGGGCAGCGAGGCGCTGGCCGCCGGCCTGCAGGCCGAGCTGGAACGGCGCCGGCGGGGCTCGCTGAAGGTCGCGCTGGCGATGCGCTACGGCGCACCGTCGGTGGCGCAGGCCATCGAGGCACTGCAGCGCGACGGCGTGCGCCGACTGCTGGTGCTGCCGCTGTATCCGCAATATTCGGCCACCTCCACCGGCTCGGTGATCGACGCGGTGGCTGACAGCTTCAAGCGGCTGCGCTGGCCGCCCGAACTGCGCATCGTCAACGATTACCATGACGATTTGGCGCACATCGAGGCGCTGGCGCGCCGGATCGAGCGCGCCTGGGCCGAGCAGGGCCGCGGCGAAAAACTACTGCTGTCCTTCCACGGCATTCCGCAGCGCTATGTGCAGGCCGGCGATCCGTATCACGCGCAGTGCGAGGCCACCGCGCGCCTGCTGCGCCGACGGCTGGGCCTCGATGAAACGCAGTTGCTGGTCAGCTACCAGTCGCGCGTGGGCCGCGAGCCCTGGCTGCAGCCCTACACCGACCAGACCGTGCGCCAGCTCGCCGCTGCCGGCGTCAAGCGCCTCGACGTCGCCTGCCCCGGCTTCGCGGTGGACTGCCTGGAGACGCTGGAAGAGATCGCCATGCAGAATCACGACTTCTTCGTCGAGGCCGGCGGCGAAACGCTGCGCTATATCCCCGCCCTGAACGACAGCGCGGAGCAGATCAACGCACTCGCCTCCCTGGCCCTGCGCCATCTGCAGGGCTGGCCGGAACTCGATCCGGAACGTCGCACCGACGACATCCGGCGGACCTCCGAAGGGGCCGACGATGCCGGCTGAGCTGCGCATCGCGCTGCCGGCGCTTGGCCTGGCCGCCCAGGTCTGGGGCGAGGCCGATGCGCCGCCGCTGCTGGCCATCCACGGCTGGCTGGACAATGCCGCCAGCTTCGCCCGGCTGGCGCCGCTGCTTGCCGCGCGCTGGCGGGTGATCGCGCTCGACCTGCCCGGCCACGGCCATTCGGACCATGTGCCGGCCGGCGGCAGCTATGCCTATGTCGATCAGGTGCGCTGCGTGCTGGCCGCCATCGATGCGCTGCAGCTGCCCCGCTGCGGCCTGCTCGGCCATTCGCTCGGCGCCGGCATCGCCGCGCTGTGCGCTGCGGCGCGCCCGGAACAGATCGAACAGCTGTGGCTGATCGAGGGACTGGGCCCGCTGGCCGACGACGGCGAGCGGACCTTGCAGCGCTTTCGCCAGGCGCTGCAGGAAGAGCAGGCGCCCAAACGCCCATTGCGGCTGTTTGATGACGTCGAGCAAGCGGTGAGCGTCCGCACCGCAGCGACCGGTCTGCGCGCCGAGCTGGCCCGCCCCATCGTGGAGCGCGGCCTGCTCGATACCGGCAGCGGCTGGCGCTGGCGCAGCGATCCGCGCCTGACCGGCACCACCGCGATCCGGCTGGCCGAAGCGCAGGTGCAGCGCCTGCTTGCCGGCATCGCCGCGCCGACCCGCCTGCTGCTGGCCGAACCGGCGGCGCCGTATCTGCCCGAGCCGCTGATCCAGGCGCGTGCCGCCTGCGTACCGCAGATCCGCATCGATCGCCTGGCCGGGGGCCATCATCTGCAGCTGGAGCATCCCGAGGCCGTCGCCGACTGGATGGCTGCTTGAGATACGCCGATCAGCCGGACATGCGCTCCGCCTGATCCGTGCCCTTCACCTGGTCACGGATCAGGCGCCCTGCCCGCTTCAGCGCCGGCCGCCCATGGTCGCGGCGATCTGGTAGCTGCCTCGCCCGGGGCTGGACCAGAGGTTGTCCGCGCCATAGGCATTCGTGGCGTGAATCACGCCCAGGCCGAGCTTGAGCGTGAGCAAGCTCACCGGCTGGATGCGTTCGACGCTGCAGGACGTCGTCGCGCCGCCGGGCGAGGTCGAGACGATCTGCGAACCGACCAAGGTCGGCTCGCCGCAGCCCGCGTCGGTGGTCAGCAGCCAGACCTTCGGGCGCGCGCCGTCGGCGGTGAAAAAAGCGATCTTTCGGCGGCCGAGCGCGACGGTATCCACCAGCGTCTGCGTGGCGGGAATGCTGGCGACGCGATCGCGCGCGGCATGCTCGTAGGCAAGGCGGCGCACCACCGTGTCGCCGTAGTCCTCCGCCGCACTGACGCCGGCAAAACTGAGCAGCAATGCGGCAGCAACGCAAGCAGTGACGGGATGGCGTTTGGACATGACTTGCTCCTTGTCAGGTGAAAACTTGGCACCGCGCGGAATGGCTCAGCGGGTACGCCCGTTGTCCGTCATGCTGGCTACGCGATCGACCGTTTCGTAGGGATAGTTGATGACGTTGTTCGGGCCATAGGCCGAGCCGGTGTCGAGCGGCGCGTGCCGGCCGTTCCTGAGCCTGGCCAGCTGCAGCACCAGCAGCTCGCGGCGCACCGCATGGATCGCCGTCACCGTGCATGCCTGCGGATGGCCTTGGGCATCGCTCGAGACGATCTGGCCGCCAGCCAGGCGCGGCTGCTCGCAGCCGCTGCCGGTGTTGACCAGCCAGATCTGGTCGCCGGCGGTGCCGACGGTATACAGCGCGATGCTGTGCTGACCGAGTGCATCGGCGTCGCTGATGCGCGCCGTCGCCGGAATGCCTTGCACGCTCTGCGGCGTAGCGGCTTCCTGATAGGCAAGCAATCGATCATTCGCGGCCGGCGTTTGCGCTGCCGCGACGCTGCCACAAACGGCGACCAGCGCCGCCGCCAACAGTCCTTGCCAACGAAGTGACTTGCTCATGATCGTCTCCTTGATAGGCCATGAGTGGGCCCTGCTGATTTTCTAAACCCGCCAGATCACTTGAGTCAACGCGAAAAACATGAAGCTTTCTTAATCTCATACGCGACGGCCAGCGCATGCGCATCGCGCCAGTTGGCGACCGCACGGCGCGTCGACCACCGCGCCGCGGCCGCAGATGACCCATGCGGCCGCTCGCCGGCAGCCGACGACGAGCCGACTCAGGCCGAGATGGCCAGACGCTCGGAGCGATAGAGCTGGATGGTGGCCAGCACCGCCACCACGGCAGCGAGCAGGCTGCCGCCGAAGCACAGGCCGAGCTGCTGGTAGCTCATGCCATCGCCGCGCAGCAGCTGCATGATGCCCAGGTGCTGGCCCAGCAGCGGCACCGCGTACATCCACGGCTGCGCCTTCACCGGCAGCAGCATCAGCGCGACGCTGGGCAGGATCGGCACCAGCATCAGCAGGGACAGATACGTCTGCGCCTCGCGATAGCTCTTGGCGAAAGCGGCCACCATCGACTGCAAGGCGGCGAGCAAGGCGATCAAGGGCACCTGCAGCAGCAGCACGCGCAAGGCGAAGCCCGGCCCCAATGACAGCTCCATGCCCAGTTTCTCGGCCGGCACCAAGCGCCCCACCACGCTGAAGGCGATCAGGCAGATCAGCAGGCTGGCCGCCGAGAACACGCAGATCGCCGCCAGCTTGCCGGCCAGGATCTTCCAGCGCGCCACCGGATTGGCGAACAGCGATTCCAGCGACTGCCGTTCGCGCTCGCCGGCGGTGAGGTCGATCGCCAGGTACATGCCGCCGATGAAGATGGTCAGCACGAACAGATAGGGCAGCATGTTGAACATCAGCCCGGCGCGCGACTGCGCCGTCGCCTGGTCGCGCCTGGCCACCACCACCGGGGTCGCCGTGCTCGGCGACAGCCCGCGCGCCACCAGGCGCATGGCGCCCTGCTGGCGCGCGTAGTTCTCGATCAGGCCGGCGACGCGCTCGACCGTCGCGCCGGCATCGCGTTGCGAGGAGTCGTAGATCAGCTCCACCTGCACCGGCTCGCCCTTGCGCCACGCCTCGGCGTAGTCGGCGCCGATGCGCACCACCAGGTCGGCGTCCTGGCGATACACCGCCTGCTCGGGATCGGCCAGCGGCGCCTGCGGCAGCACGCCGCCGACCTTCAGCGCGGCGACCAGGTTGGGCGCGTACTCGGCGCCGATCACTGGCACCCGCAGCGGCTGCTCCGCCTTGTCCAGCTCGCGGTTGATCGAGAAGCTGAGCAGCATGGCGAACAGCAGCGGAGCCAGCAGCGGGCCGGTGAGGAAGGCGCTGGTGAGGGTGCGGCGGTCGCGCAGATTCTCGCGCACTTCCTTCAGGAACACGGTGAGGAAGCTGCTGCCGCGCGGGCGCCGGATCTCCTGCGGACGCGCGCTCATGCGGCGAGCCCTTCGTCGCTGCCGATGATCTTCACGAAGGCATCCTCCAGATTGGCGGCGCCGGTCTGCGCCCGCAGGGTTTCGGGCGCGTCGTCGGCGACCACGCGGCCGTGCGCGATCACCACGATGCGGTCGCACAGCGCGGCGACCTCCTGCATGATGTGGCTGGAAAACAGCACGCAGCGCCCTTCCCTGCGCAGCTGCAGCATGAACTGGCGCATCGCGCGGGTGGCCATCACGTCGAGCCCGTTGGTGGGCTCGTCCAGGATCACGTTGCGCGGATCGTGCACCAGCGCGCGCGCGATCGCGGTCTTCACCCGCTGCCCCTGCGAGAAGCCCTCGGTGCGGCGGTCGGCGATGTCGTGCATGTCGAGCGCGCCGATCAGCTGCTCGCGACGCGCGACCAGCAGCTCTTCCGGCAGGCCCTGCAGGCGCGCGAAGTAGTCGATGTTCTCGCGCGCCGTGAGCCGCTTGTACAGGCCGCGCGCATCGGGCAGCACGCCGAGCTGGCGGCGCACGCCGAGCGGGTCGACAGCGGCGTCGATACCGTCCACCACCACCTGGCCGCGCTCGGGCTTCATCAAGGTGTAGAGCATGCGCAAGGTGGTGGTCTTGCCCGCTCCGTTCGGCCCGAGCAGGCCGGTGATCTCGCCGTCGCGGGCGCTGAAGCTGACCCCATCCACCGCCTTCACCGCGCCGAAGCTCTTGTGCAGATCCCTCACGTCGATCATGGCGAGGCTCCGTTGAAGTCGATGAACATCGGCGTGGGCCGCAGGCGCTGCAGGCAGCTGGCGTCCAGTGCCTTCGGCTCGAGCCGCTCGATGAACTGCTTGACCAGCTTGGGCGTGCAGCCGGCGGCGATCACGTTGTGGCCCTGCCCGGTGAGCATCAGGTGACGCACATCGCCGAGCCCGGCCGCCACCTCATCGCCGTAGCGCGGCGGCGTCACCGGATCGTACTGGCCGGACAACAGCAGCACCGGCTTGTCGGTTTTCAGCGGCGCATGGAAATCGGCCGGGCGATCGCCCTTGGGCCAGGCCGGGCAAACCGTCTGGAACGCCTCGATCATGCGATTGCCCAGGATGGTATGCGCATCCTGCGGGCGTGGCGCGAGCAGGTCGGCGTCCTCGCTGCAGATCACCGAATACTGCATGCCGGAATCCATATTGTCGGCCAGATCGCCGGACAGCAGCTTGGCCTGGCCGAGCAAGGGGCCGACGTCGCCGCGCGCCGCCGCATCGATCGACAGCGGCAGCAGCGCCGCGGTGGCCGGCGAGTAGGCGAACATGCGCACCACGCTGGCCAGCGAGCCTTCGCTCAGCATGCGCTGCACGCTCTGGTAGCTCTGCGGATCGCGGAAGCTGACCTGGTGCGGGTTGGCGCGCAGCGCGTCGCGCAGCTGGTACAGCGTCTGATAGGGATCGCCGAAGCGGCGCTTGCAGTCCGCGTCCTCGGTGCAGCGCGCGAACTGGGCCTTCAGTGCCTGATCGAGGTTCTGCGCGAAGTCCTCGCCCAGCACCAGCGAGTTGGGTACCACGCCATCGAGCACGATGCTGCGCACGCCTTCGGGATGGCGCATGGCGTACTGCTGCGCCACCCGCGTGCCGTAGGACACGCCGACCAGGTCGAAGCTGGGCGAGCCCAGCGCCTTGCGCACGTCTTCCAGGTCCTGCACCGCCGCGGTGGTGGTGTAGTAGCGCGGATCGGCGTGCGTGCGCAGCTGCGCCAGGCAGTGTTCGGCCTGGCTGCGCAGCTTGTCGGCCGCATAGTCGGCGCGGTCGTCGCCGCTGTCCTGCGCGTCCTTGCAATCCAGGGGATTCGAGCTGCCGGTGCCGCGCTGGTCCAGCAGCAGCACATGGCGGTGCGCCACCAGCGGCTCCAGCGCCGGCGCCACGGCAGCCCAGCTTTCGGTCGCCGCCTGGCCCGGGCCGCCGGCGAGGAATACCACCACGTCCTTGCTCGCCAGCTGCGCGCCGGCACGGATCACCGCCAGCTTCAGGCGGATCTTGCGCCCGCCCGGGTCGGCGCGATTCTCCGGCACCTCGAAGTTGGTGCACCAGGCCGCGCTGCTCAGGCCACTGTCCGGATGATGCAGCTCGCAGGCGCTCAGGCTCAGCGAGCCGAGCTGCCAGGTGCGTGGCGCCGCCGGCACCGACACCGTGGTGGACACCGGCACCGGCAGCACCGGTGCGTCCGCCGCCGGCACCTGCATGCCGTGGTAGTGCTTCCAGCCCAAGACGCCCAGCGCCACGATGACGGCGCCGATACGCAGAATCGTTCGTCCCCTCAAAGCCATGACTCACTCCTCGCCCGGTTCGAATATCGCCTCGATCGGGCGGCCGAACAAGCGCGCGATCTTGAAAGCCAGCGGCAGACTGGGATCGTACTTGCCGGTCTCGATCGCGTTCACGGTCTGGCGCGACACGTCCAGGCGCGCAGCGAGGTCGGCCTGCGACCAGTTCTGCTCGCTGCGCAGTTCGCGGACTCGATTGTTCATGGATCGTTGTTCATGGATCGCGGTAACGCCGTGCGACCACCAGCTTGACCACACCGTAGCTGCCGAACAGGCAGGGCATCACCCAGATCGCCACGCCGTCGGCGCTGAAGCGCAGGCCCACGCCGGCGCTCAGCAGCAGACCCAGGCTGAAGAAGCCGAAGCCGGTGAGCATCGCCGCGATCGCGATCGACTCCAGGTCGATACGCCGCTCCAGCTCGTCCTCGGCGCGGATCAGCCGGACCATGGCGCGGATCACCAAAGCCGTCGGCAGCAGCGGCAATACGGCCAGCACCGCTCGCCAAGCAGCGCTGGCGGTGCGTGGCGCCAGCCAGCCAAACAGCAGGATCAGCGCCATGTAGGCGAGCATGGCCGGAATGAATTCGCGCAGATAGCGCCGCTGTGGCTTACGCATGCGCAGGGCGCCTGCAGATCGCGTGCAACGTCGTCTCGACGACCGCATCGCCGTGACCATGCGGCTTCCGGCCGGCCATGTCAGGGCTTGCCATGGTTTCCCCTGCGCTCCAGGTAACGATCGAGCGCCAGCAGCAGCACGATCATGCCAACGCCGATCACGATGCCTGCCGTGATGCGACCCACCGCGAACAGCATGATCGTGCCGATCATGCCGGCCATGAAGAGCATGCGCCAATACAGCGGCAACGCCTCGTCGTCTTCGCAGCCGGCCCCGCCGCCGTAGCGGCGGACCAGCCACCAGCGCACTGCGCCGTAGCAGGCCAGCAAGCCGGGGAACACCCAGATCAGCACGCTGCCGTCCATCGCAAGCACCTGAGCCGAGGCCAGGAAACCGCCGATCAGGCTGCCTGTGCCGACGATCGCCGTGGCCGAACCTAGCGCGATCAGGTGCAGGCGCTGCTCCAGCTCGTCGCCGTCCCGCACGCGCTGCACCAGCAGCGCGATCACGTACAGCATGGGCAGGGTCGGCGTCAGCGCGAGCAGCCATTTCAGCGGCAGGCTATGTTCCGTGCGCACCAGCGGCCACACCAGCAGCATGGCCGCGATATACGCCGCCATCGCGAGCAGCAATCGCTGCTGGTAGCGCCGGCGATTCAGGCGAGGCACGTGCGACTCCTCACAGCGACTTCAGGAAGTCGTCCAGCGCCTGCTGGAACTTGGCCGGCTGGTCGAGCATCACGAAATGCCGCGCCGGGCTGATCGAGACCACCTTGGCCTGCGGCGCGTTGGCAAGCAGGCTGCGGTAGTAGTCGGCCTTCTGCTGCTCGCTCATGGCCAGCGGGCCGCTGGCGAAATCCGGCGCGTAGTAGGGCGAGATCTCCACGATCGGCATATGCGCGTTCTTCAGCAGGGGTCGCCCGTCGAAGGCCATGTCCTGTTCGGCATAGGCCGCGGCCGCCTTGTGGTCGCTGCGCATGGTCAGCGGCGCGTAGCGTGCCGCGGCGGCCTGATCGACCAGGCCGATCTTCTGCATGTAGGCCAGCGCATAGGCCTTGGCCTGCTCGGGCGTCTGCGCGGCCATCTTCTCGCCCATCTTCGCCGCGATGGCCTGGCGCTGGGTTGCATCGACCCGGTCCATGCCCGGGAACAACGGCAGGCCGTCCGCCGCCAGCACGCCGGCGATCAGCTCGGGATGCTCACCGGCGAAGCGCAGCGCCAGGCTGCCGCCGATGCTGTGGCCGACCAGCACCGGCTTGTCGAGGTGTTCCTGCTTGATCAGCTGCAGCAGCGAGGCGTCCGCACGGTCGTACAGGTTGCCGCCATCCGCCGGCGCCGGCACGCCGTCGAAACCGGCCAGGGTCACCGCATACACCACGTGGTCCTTTTCCAGCCTGGCGATGGTGTCCTGCCACTCCCATGGGCCGCAGGTCAGACCGGGAATCAGGATCACCGGGCGGCCATGGTCGCCGTGGCGCTGCACGGTCAGCGTGCCGACGGTCTTGCTCGCCGGCGCGGCCGCATCGGCATGGGCCAAGCCGGCTGCCAACCACAGCGCGGCAAAACCGCAACGCATCAGCCCGGCAGTGCGAACAGGGAATCGGTGCATATGGCGCTCCTTGGGAGGGGTGAACATGTCAAGCAAGCTTTACAGTCGAGGCTAGGGCTGCCCTATGACCATGTCAAGCAAGCTTTACAAAACATCCCTGGACCCGGCCAATTTTGTGACGCACTACGCACTTTACTGACGGTCCACGTCCATTTCGGCATACGCCCATCGGCAGGCTCTCCGTACGGCCGCGCAGGTTCCCCGATGCGTTCCCGTCGCCATTTGGATCGATATAAAGTGTGATGGACTTATCATTTTTTGGGCGAGACGAGAAAACCTGCGAATCCATTTAAATTCTTTTATTTATCAGATAATTAAATGGCAAGAAGTGAGTAGGTCGAGTTACAAAATGTGAACTACATCGCACTTGGCATAGTCGGTGCTTCTTAGGGCCTGCCACAGGCCCGCGATCGGGTCCGAGGCCAGCCGGACCGGTCGTCCAGGGGTGAATTGACGGCGATCTGTGCGGCTGTGAGCCCAAACCCATCAGCCAACCTTTTCCAAGGAATTCACGTGAACAAGACCCTCCTCTCGACCGCGTTCGTCGCTGGTCTGGCCGTCGTGGCGATCGCCCCGCAGGCCGCCCGCGCCACCGACGGCACCATCAACTTCACCGGCGCCGTCACCGCCAAGACCTGTACCGTGAAGGTCAACGGCGGCTCCGCCTCGCCGGCCGCCGTCACCCTGCCGACCGTCTCGACCAGCTCGCTGAACGCCGTCGGCGCCACCGCCGGGCAGACCCAGTTCAGCATCAACCTGAGCGCCTGCAGCACCGCGACCACCGCCGCGACCTACTTCGAGGCCGGCCCGACCGTGAACAGCAACGGCCGTCTGAACAACACCGCCGGCACCGGCGCCGCCACCGGCGTGGACCTGCAGCTGGTCAACAGCGACAACAGCCTGATCACCGTGGGCAGCGCGGCTCCGACCACCGGCGCCGGCGTCGCGACGATCACCGGCAGCGCGGCCACCCTGAACTACTTCGCCCGTTACTACGCCACCACCGCGACCGTGGGTGCCGGTACGGTCACCAGCTCGGTCAACTTCTCGATGATCTACAACTAAGCCGACCGGGCCGATCGCTGCGCTCGCGTCCGCACGCAGCGATCGGCCGCCTCTCAGTCGCGGCCATCCACCGGGAACCTTTCGCCCATGAAGAATCCAGTCTGCACCTTGCGTGCGGCCTTGCTGGCTCTGTGTGTTTGCGCAGCGCCGGTGCATGCCAACGTGGTGATCGGAGGCACCCGCGTGGTGTTCCCCGCGCAGGACGGCGAAACCACCCTGCGGCTGACCAACGACAACACCTATCCGGCCTTGATCGAGGCCTGGATCGACCGCGGCGACGAGCACTCCACGCCGGACAAGGTGGACACGCCGTTCCTGATCACGCCGCCGATCTTCCGCATGGAACCGCACAAGGACCAGAGCCTGCGCATCATCGCCACGCCGGCGCAGCTGCCGGCCGACCGCGAGTCGCTGTTCTGGCTCAACGTGCTGGAAGTGCCGCCCAAGCCCGCCAAGAACGCGGCCCCCGACAAGAACATGCTGCAGTTCGCCCTGCGTTCGCGGCTGAAGCTGTTCTATCGCCCGGCCAACCTGCCCGGCGATCCGCTGAAGGCGCCCCAGCAGCTGAGCTGGAAACTGGTTGCCGACGGCAGCGGCTACGCCCTGGAAGCGCACAATCCCACGGCCTACCACGTCACCATCGTCAAGCTGACGGTGAGCGTGGGCGGCCAGTCGTACAGCACCGACACCGCCGGCATGGTCGATCCGCTCGGCTCGCTGCGCATGCCGATCAAGGGCCTGCCGCAGGCGCCCAAGGGCAGCGCGGTGGGCTACGACATCATCAATGACTACGGCGCGACGGTCACCTGCCAAGGGACGGTCGCGCCGTGAGGCAGCCGGCCGCGCATCGGCAGACGGTGACGCGACGCCCGTATGTCGGGCGCCGTGCGCTGCTGTGCGTGTGCCTGGCCGCTGCCCTGGCGGAGCCGGCATTCGCGGCCGACGCCTCGGCGAGCGCGCCGGCCGACGGCGGCGCCGCGGACGTCACCTTCGACCGCAACCTGCTTTCGGGCGCCGGCGAGAACACCACCGACCTGTCGCGCTTCGAGCACGGCAACCCGGTGCTGCCGGGCAGCTACAACGTCGACCTCTACCTCAACGGCACCTGGATCGGCCGCACCGACGTGCGCTTCGCCGCCGCGGCACCCAAGGCCAGCGCGACGCCTTGCGTCGACGCCCAGATGCTCGAGCGGCTGGGGCTGCACCTGGACAAGCTGCCGGCCGAGCAGCGCGCCCAACTGGCCGACCCGAGCGCCTGCGTAAGCCTGGCCGCACTGATCCCCGACGCCAGCATGAGCTTCGACCAGGGCGAGCTGCGCCTGGACGCCAGCGTGCCGCAGGCCTACCTGGGCCAGGCCCCGCGCGGCTATGTCAGCCCGGAGTTCTGGGACGCCGGCGTGCCGGCCGCCCTGGTCAACTACAACTTCAACGGCTACCACACCACCAGCGACGGGCAGAGCCAGAGCACGGCCTACCTCGGCCTCAGCGCCGGCTTCAACGCCGGGCTGTGGCATGTCCGCAACGATTCCGCCTTCAACTGGCAGTCCGGCACCGCGGGCAGCCCGTCGCGCCGGCAGTGGCAGAACATCGACACCTACGTGCAGCGCGATTTGCCCTCGCTGCGCGCGCAGCTGACCGTGGGCGATTCCTTCACCGACGGCCAGGTGTTCGACAGCTACGCCCTGCGCGGCATCCAGCTCGCCAGCGACGACCGCATGCTGCCCGACTCCCTGCGCGGCTACGCGCCGGTGGTGCGCGGCGTGGCCGACACCAACGCCAAGGTGACCGTGCGCCAGAACGGCATCCAGATCTACCAGACCACGGTGGCACCCGGCCCCTTCGCCATCAACGACCTCTACCCGACCGGCTACGGCGGCAACCTGGACGTCACCGTGACCGAGGCCGACGGCCGCGTGCACACCTTCTCGGTGCCGTACGCCTCGGTCGCGCAGCTGCTGCGTCCGGGCATCACCCGCTTCGACATCGCGATGGGCGAGCTGCGCAGCCAGACCCTGCAGCACAAGCCCTGGGTGGCACAGGCCACCCTGCAGCGCGGCTTCACCAATATGCTCACCGGCTATGCCGGCCTGGTCGCCTCGCAGGGCTACGGCGCGGCCCTGGTCGGCAGCGCGATCAATACGCGCTACGGCGCGCTGGCGCTCGACCTGACCCAGTCGCATGCGAACATCCCGGGCTACGCCAGCCAGTCCGGCCAGAGCCTGCGGCTGAGCTACAGCAAGATTCTGCCGGAGACCGACACCACGCTGACCGTGGCGGCCTACCGCTATTCCACCAGCGGCTACCTCAGCGTGACCGACGCCGCGCTGGCCCGCGACTATGCGCTGCGCGGCATCGACCCGTTCGCCTATGTGGCCCCCACCCTGCCGACGGTCGACAACGTGGCCGGCACCGGCCTGCTCACTCCGGGGCAGCAGGCGGCGCTGACCGGCAATCCCTTCAGCGACTCGGTGCTCAGCGGCACCGGCCTGCAGCGTCAGCGCAACTCGTTCTCGATCAGCCTCAACCAGCGCCTGGGTTCGCGCGGCGGCTCGGTCTACCTCAACGCCTCGGCCAGCGACTACTGGAACCGCGGCGGCACCGACACGCAGTTCCAGCTCGGCTACAACAACTCGTTCCACCGGCTCACCTACGGCTTGTCGGCGACCCGCGTGCGCGATGCGCTGGGCCGCTACGACAATCAGTATTTCGCCAGCTTCAGCCTGCCGCTGGGCGACGGCGCGCATGCGCCCACGCTGACCTTGAACTTCAACCACAGCGCGAACGGCGGCAATCAGGACCAGGCCATGCTCAACGGCACCGCCGGCGCCGACGGTCAGTACAGCTACAGCGCCACCGCCGCGCACGGCGACAACGGCAGCGGCAACGCCGGCACGATCAACGGCGGCTATCGCAGCCCGTATGCGGTGCTCGGCGCCAGCTACGGCAGCGGCGACGGCTACTCGCAGGCGTCGCTGAGCGCGAGCGGCGCCGTGGTGGTGCATCCGGGCGGCATCACCTTCGGCCAGCCCACCGGCGACACCATCGGCATCGTCTACGTACCCGGCGCCGGCGGCGCACGGCTGGGCAATGCCGCCGGCGCGCGCATCGGCGAGGACGGTTATGCCCTGGTGCCCTACCTCACCCCGTACAACCTCAATACCATCCAGATCGACCCGAAGGGCCTGCCGCTGGACGTGCAGCTGGACGCTACCAGCACCGAGGTGGCGCCTTACGCCGGCGCGGTGGTGATGATGAAGTTCAAGACCCAGAACGGCCGCACCGCGATCATGAGCGTGCATTTGCCCAACGGCGACGCGCTGCCGTTCGGCGCCGAGGTGTTCAACGCGCAAGGCACCTCGCTGGGCGTGGTCGGCCAGGCTGGCCAGGTGCTGGCCCGCGGCGTCGAGCAGGCCGGCCAGCTCACCGCCCGCTGGCACGACGACGACGGCGCGGCCCAATCCTGCAGCTTCCCCTATCAGCTGGCGCCGCGCGCCAAGGGCAAGCAGGCCAAGCGCTACGAGGCGATCCAGGCAACCTGTACGCCGGCCATCGCCGCGCCCACCGCGAGAACCGCACCATGAACCAGGCACCTCTCATGCGTACCCTCTGCCGGCTGGGCTGCCTGCTCATGCTCGCCCTCGGCCTGGGCTGGATGCCCGGCAAGGCGGCGGCTGCGGTGAACTGCAGTTCGTCTTCGCAATCGGTGACGCTGCCCAATGTCAGCGTGTCGCCTAGCACGCCGGTAGGCACCCTGCTGGGCAGCCCGCAGACGGTGACCATGAGTTACTCGTGCAGCGGCCTGCCGTACGACAACAGCACCCAGGGCCAGACCGTCACCATCCAGGCCGGCGGTACGCTGGCGCCGCTGGACAGCACCAACAACCCGAACGGTCCCGGCATCACCTTCAAGACCAACGTCGCCGGCATCGCCCTGCGCGTCACCGCCAGCCCGGTGCAGGCGAGCAGCAACAGCTGCCTGCGCTGCGGCCCCGGCAGCAGCGCAGGTTTTGAGGACGGCACCATCACCTATCCGTCCAGCGGCACCAGCGAAAGCTTCACCCTGCAGCTGATCAAGACCGGCCCGGTCACGCCCGGCACGATCACCGGCATCAACCTGATCCCGTTCTGGTGGTACATCTACGGCAAGACCAACAGCGTCAGCCTCAACGCCAACCTGATCCTCAACGGCGGCACCCAGGTCAGCCTGCTGGCCTGCAGCGTGAACACCGATTCGCAGAACCTCACCGTGACCCTGCCCACGGTCAGCACCGGCGCGCTGGCCACCAGCGGCGCCACCGCCGGGCGCACGCCGTTCAAGATCAACCTGACTTGCCAGAGCGGCCTCACCGTGTCGATCACCATGAGCACGGCCAATCCCGCCAGCGCCACCGGGGTGATCGCCCCGACCACGGGCAGCAGTTACGCGAAGAACGTCGGCGTGCAGGTGCTGAATTCCGGCGGCACGCCGGTCACCTTCAATAGCGCGCAGACGGTGGGCGCCTCGCCCAACGGCACGCTGACGATTCCGTTCTTCGCGCAGTACTACGCCACCGCTGCGCCCACCGGCAGCGGCCAGGTGGCCGGCACCGCCACCTTCACCATGTCCTATCAGTGACGGTCTTGCCGCTGGCGTCCTAGCGCGAGGACACGTATTTCTCGCGACGGATGTGCGGCACGCCGAGGCCGAAGTCCTTCAGCGCGGCGAAGGCGGCGTCGACCATGTTGGGATTGCCGCACAGATAGGCGACGTCGCGCCCGCCCTGCGGCGCCAGTTCGGCCAGCACGTCCTGCACGTGGCCGCGGCGATCGTAGGCCTGCGGCGCGGCGCGCTCGACGCGGCTGAACACAGGATGGAAGGTGAAGCCGGGATGGGCGGCGGCGAACGCCTCGAATTCCGCGCCGTAGAGCAGCTCGGCCTCGCTGCGCGCGCCGTACAGCAGCACCGCCTCGCGGTCGCCGGCGGCGAGCAGGCGCGCCAGTTGGGGCAGCATGGCTCGGTACGGCGTCACCCCGGTGCCGGTGGCCAGCAACAGGTAGCGCGGATTGCTGTCGCCTTCCTGCAGGCAGAAGCGCCCATAGGGACCGCTGGCCTCGATCGTCTCGCCGTGCGCCAGGCCGCCCAACAGCCGGGTGGCGGCGCCGCCGTCGACATAGCTCACCGCGATCTCGATGCGGGTCACCGGCGACGAGCCGTCGCCCACGGTGGCCACCGAGTAGCTGCGCTTGGTCGGCGTGCCGTCGTCGTAGTGGAAATGCACCTGCAGGAACTGCCCGGGCACGAACGGCAGCGGCTGGCCGTCGGCGCGCTCGAAGGCGAGGTGGCGCACGCTGGGCGCGAGCATGCGGCTGTCGACGAGGCGGAGCTGGAAGTGGTCGGCCATGAAGGTCCTTGCGCGGGCGAGCATCGAAACGCTGTGTCTGCCCGGCAGTACCGGACGGCGCCGGCGGGCGACGTATAATAGATGGCTTGATCCTCATGGCACAGCACATGCCCACGCAAGCCACCCCATCCGTGCCGGCCCTCGTCGTCGAGGACCTGCGCAAGACCTACGACAACGGCGTAGAGGCGCTCAAGGGCGTCTCGCTGACCGTGCAGCCGGGCGACTTCTTCGCCCTGCTCGGTCCGAACGGCGCCGGCAAGTCCACCCTGATCGGCATCCTGTCCTCGCTGGTGAACTCCACCGGCGGCGACGCCAAGGTGTTCGGCGTGTCGGTGAACAAGCAGCGCAGCGCGGCGATGAAGCTGATCGGCCTGGTGCCCCAGGAGATCAACTTCAACCAGTTCGAGAAGCCGTTCGACATCTGCGTCAACGAAGCGGGCTTCTACGGCATTCCCCGGAAGATCGCCGCCGAGCGCGCCGAGAAATACCTGAAGGAGCTGCGCCTGTGGGATAAGGCGCAGCATCAGGCGCGCATGCTCTCCGGCGGCATGAAGCGGCGCCTGATGATCGCCCGCGCGATGATGAACGAGCCGAAGCTGCTGATCCTGGACGAGCCGACCGCCGGCGTGGACATCGAGATCCGCCGCTCGATGTGGCAGTTCGTCAGTGGCATCAACGCCGCCGGCACCACGGTGATCCTCACCACCCACTACCTGGAGGAAGCCGAGTCGCTGTGTCGCAACATCGCGATCATCGACCGCGGCACCATTGTCGAGAACACCACCATGAAGGGCTTGCTGGCCACCCTCGACGTGGAGACCTTCGTGCTCGACGTGCAGACCGGCGCCGCCGGCCTGCCGAGCCTGCCCGGCGTGACCTTGCGCCACCTCGACGAACACACGCTGGAGGCGGAAATGTCGCGCTCGCACGATCTCAACTCGCTGTTCGCCGCGCTGTCCGCGCACGGCGTGGTGGTCACCTCGATGCGCAACAAGACCAACCGCCTGGAGGAACTGTTCGTGCGGCTGGTCGAACAGGGCCGCAACGGCCAGGCCGCCGCCGCGGAGGTGGCCGCATGAGCGCCTCCGCCAACCTGGTCGCGCTGCACACCATCGTGCGCCGCGAGATCGTGCGCATCATGCGCATCTGGACGCAGACCCTGATCCCGCCCGCGATCACCATGACGCTGTACTTCGTGATCTTCGGCAAACTGGTGGGCAGCCGCATCGGCACCATCGAGGGCGGCTTCACCTACATGCAGTACATCGTGCCCGGCCTGGTCATGATGAGCATCATCACCAACAGCTACGGCAACATCTCCAGCTCGTTCTTCGGCGCCAAGTTCAGCCGCGCGGTGGAGGAAATGCTGGTCTCGCCGATGTCGAACTGGGTGATCCTGCTCGGCTACGTGCTGGGCGCAGTGGTGCGCGGCATGATCGTCGGCGCCCTGGTGCTGCTGATCGCCCTGCTGTTCACCCGGCTGCACATCGCACATCCGCTGGTCACCGTGCTCTCGGTGATGCTGGGCGCCACCATCTTTTCGCTGGCCGGCTTCGTCAACGCGGTCTACGCGAAGAAGTTCGACGACATTGCCCTGGTGCCGACCTTCGTGCTGACCCCGCTGACCTACCTCGGCGGCGTGTTCTACTCGGTGAACATGCTGGGCCAGCCGTGGCAGAGCATTTCGCGCATCAACCCGATCCTGTACATGGTCAGCGCCTTCCGCTACGGCGTGCTCGGCATCAGCGACGTCGACATCGGCATGGCCTTCGTGGTCATGCTGATCTTCGTGGTGCTGTTGTCCTGGCTCGCCCTGTACCTGCTGAAGCGCGGCGTGGGCCTGCGCTCTTGAGCGAGCGCGACATGAAGGGCGGCCGCCCATGAACCCGCGCCGCCTGCTGCCTCGCCTTTCGCCAGCCGCCACTCATTCCACTTCACTCATGCCCGGCCTGTCTGCCTCGTGCGCGTAAATAAATACATCAGCGAAGCCGGCATCTGCTCGCGCCGCGAGGCGGACGAGCTGCTGCTGGCCGGCCGCGTCAGCATCAACGGCGAAGTGGTCGGCACCGGCGCCAAGGCGCTGGAGGGCGACGAGGTGCGGGTGGACGGCGAGCTGGTCAAGCTGCGCATTCTCGCCAGCACGCCGTCGGCCAAGCGCGCGGTGTACATCGCGCTGAACAAGCCGGTGGGCATCACCTGCACCACCGAGCAGGAGGTGAGCGGCAACATCGTCGACTTCGTCGACCACCCGCAGCGCATCTTTCCGGTCGGGCGGCTCGACAAAGATTCGGAAGGGCTGATCCTGCTGACCAGCAACGGCGACATCGTCAACGAGATCCTGCGCGCCGAGAACGGCCACGAGAAGGAATACCTGGTCGGCGTGAACAAGCCGGTGACCGAGGAATTCCTGCAAGGCATGGCGCGCGGCGTGCGCATCCACGGCCAGCTCACCAAGCCCTGCCGCACTCGCAAGATCGGCCGCTACGGCTTCGCCATCGTGCTGACCCAGGGCCTCAACCGGCAGATCCGCCTGATGGCCGCCGCCTTCGGCTATCGCGTCAAGCAATTGCGGCGGGTGCGCATCGTCAACATCAAGCTCGGCCACCTCAAGCCCGGCCAATGGCGCAACCTCACCGACGCCGAGCTGAAAGGCCTGCTGCCGGAACGCAGCTTGTGGTAAATGCCACCGCACGCGCTCCGCGCTGGACCACCGATGATTCGGCCATGACCTTGCATTGCGAGCAGAGCTGACGAGTTCGACAGGCCGTCGCGACAAATCGCGAAAACCCGACGAGCCCGACACGAATCACCCCAACGCGCACCGATCCGGACTTGCCTGCCCCGACGCTGGCCGGCTGACATCGCGCCCCCTGTTTGGCCGCATGTTCCATGCCGGTCATCGACTTTCCGCTGCAGACCATGCTTCGGCCGCGCTCGATCGAGATGAGCCTGGCTTTCATCGGAAGCCTCGACCGACCGCATGCCGCGGGAAATCGCGCCATCTTGCCCATCGCCCATCGCCCATCGCCCCCAGAGCAAAACGCCCCGCACATGCGCGGCGAACCGGGACGATGGCCGTCCGTCTGCCAAAGCAGCCTGCAAAACCGAGTATCCTGACACCGTTCGCAAACCAAGAGTCGCGGCGGAGCCGCGCCACGTTTTCCACACATCCTGGTGCCGTAGCGGTTGGCAGACTGCTCGCATGGCACGCTAAGCCCGATTCGATCTTGGGATCAACATGGCCGGACACGTCAAAGTGACGCCAGAATGGCGCCAATGGCTGCAAGAGGCGCTGGACGGCGGCAACACCCCGGCGTCGCTGCTCAGCACCATGCTGGAACATCAGTTCGACCCGCAGGTGGCGCGCGACGCGCTGATCGAGCTCACCCTGGGTCCGCCGTCACCCGAGGGCGTGCCGCCCCAGGTGACCGGCTATGTCAGCGACCTGGTGCGCCTGCCGGAAGGCAACCTGATCCAGACGCCCGATCGCAAGGTGCGCGTGCTGGTGCGCATGTCCCGCCCGGTGGTGGCGGTGTTCGACCGCGTGCTGGACGAGCGCGAGTGCGACACCTTGCGGCACATGGCTTCCAGCCGGCTGGCGCGCTCGAAGGTGGTGGAGGCCGGCAGCGGCCGGCACGCGGTGACGCACTACCGCACCAGCGAAGGAGCCTATTTCCCGCGCGGCGAGAACGAGTTCATCACGCGGCTGGAGCGGCGCGTGGCGGCGCTGATGAACTGGCCGATCGAAAACGGCGAAGGCTTCCAGGTGATGCGCTACGGCCCCGGCGGCGAATACCAGCCGCACTACGACTATTTCGTGCCGAACGACAGCGGCAGCGACGTCCATCTGCGCCACGGCGGCCAACGCGTCTCCACCTTGATCATCTATCTCAACGACGTCGAGGAAGGCGGCGAGACGCTGTTTCCCGCGCTCAATTTCAGCTACGTGCCGCGCAAGGGACAGGGGCTGTACTTCGAGTACTGCAACCAGGCCGGCGCACTCGATCCGCTGACCTTGCACGGCGGCGCACCGGTCAAGCGCGGCGAGAAGTGGATCGCCACGCAATGGATGCGCCAGCACGAGTTCAAGCACGCCAGCACCTAGCGACACCGCTGCCGTGCAAGCGATGCCAGCGGCATGTCAGCGATGTCGGCGCGGCGAACGTCGTGGACTCGCCAACGCTTGGGCCGGCCTGAGCAGACACCCGGCCGTCGACCGCTTGCTTTACGCCGATTCGGCGCATTCCTGCGCGCGCTGCAGCAGCAGCTGTCGCTCGCGCTCGTTGCGGGTCTGCTCGGCCGCGCGCAGAAACGCCGCGCGCGCCTCGGCCCGCCGCCCCAGCTTGGCCAGCAGGTCGCCGTGCACGCTGGGCAACAGGTGATAGTGGGCCAGGGCGCGATCGTCCAGCAGCGCCTCCACCAGCGGCAGCGCGGCCGCCGGTCCGTCCGCCATCGACACCGCCACCGCGCGATTCAACTCGACCACCGGCGAACCGGTGCGCTCGGCAAGGCGACGATAGAGCGAGGCGATGCGCGACCAGTCGGTCTGTTCGACATGCAACGCCCGTGCATGGCAGGCCGCGATGGCCGCCTGCAACGCGTAGACTCCGTCGCTACCGCGCAGCCGCTCGGCCTGCTCCAGCGCCGCCAGGCCACGCTGGATCAGCAGCCGGTTCCAGCGCCGCCGATCTTGCTCGCGCAGCAGGATCGGGCTGCCGTCCGGCGCGCAGCGCGCCGGCAGGCGCGAGGCCTGCAGTTCCATCAGCGCGACCAGGCCGTGCGCCTCCGCTTCGTGCGGCACCAGGCCCAGCAGCACGCGCCCCAGCCGCATCGCTTCCTCGCACAGCGCCGGCCGCGTCCAGTCGTCGCCGGCGGTGGCGGTATAGCCTTCGTTGAAGATCAGGTAGATCACCTGCAGCACCGAATCCAGGCGCGCGGCGAAGTCCTCGCCACGCGGCAGCTCGAAGGCGACCGCCGATTCGCCGAGAGTGCGCTTGGCCCGCACGATGCGCTGCGCCATGGTCGGCTCGGGCACCAGGAAGGCGCGCGCGATCTCGTCGGTGCTCAGCCCGCCGAGCAGGCGCAGGGTCAGCGCCGCGCGCGCCTCCGCCGACAGCACGGGATGGCAGGCGATGAAGATCAGCCGCAGCAGATCATCGCCAATGTTGTCGTCGAGAGCATCGTCGCGCATCTGTTCCAGCTCGTCTTGCTGCTGATCCAGTTCATAGCCCAGTTCGACATGCTTGCGTTCGAGCAGCTTGCGGCGGCGCAGGCGATCGATCGCGCGATTCTTGGCGATCGTCATCAGCCACGCCCCCGGCTTGTCCGGCACGCCCTGCCGCGGCCACTGCTCCAGCGCCTCGAGCAAGGCGTCCTGGGCCAGGTCCTCGGCCAGGTCGATGTCGCGCAGCATGCGCACCAGGCCGGCGATCAGGCGCGGCGCCTCCATGCGCCACACCGTCTCGGCGACGTGCCGTGCATGCTGCGGGTCGGGTGACTGCTCCGGGGCGGCCGTTTCGCTCATGCCGCCGATCACAGCATCGCCGCCCCTCGCTTGCAAGCGCCCGCGGCAGGCGCTCAGAACTTGGGCGCGCCGCCATTGATCATCCAGGCCACGCCGAAGCGATCGACCAGCATGCCGAAGCGCTCCACCCAGAACGCCTCGCCGAACGGCATCTCCACCTTGCCACCGTCCGCCAACGCGTCGAATACCTGCTTCGCCCTGGCGACATCGTCATAGGCCAGCGCGAGGTGGCTGCCCTTGATGCCCTCGTAGGGGATCGCAGGATGGCGATCCGAGGCCATCAGCTGCTGCCCGTCCAGCTCCAGCCGGGCATGCATGATCTTGTCGCGCCAGTGCTCGGGAATGTCCTCGCAGCCGGGCGAGTCGCCGAAGGGCAGCAGCATGCCGATCTGGCCGCCAAGTGCCTGCTGGTAGTAGCGGAAGGCCTCTTCGCAATGGCCGTCGAAAATCAGATAAGGGGTGAGCGTGGTCATGGTCTGGCGTCCTGTGGCGTCGGGTCGATGATTGCGTTGCTTCGATGATTGCGTTGAGTCGATAAGGCGGCGGCGCAGACTTGGAGGGTCCGCTGCCGCGATGGTTCCGTCGGCGCGGCGGCCGGGGCCGCTGCCGTGCTAGACGTTTTGCTGCGACGAGCTCAACTCGCTGCGTAGCTGTTCTTCGCGTGCACGCAGCTCGGGAGTCAGGGCGGCGCCGAAGTCCTCCAGCTCGAGCAGCGGGCGGATTTCGACCTCGGATTCGCCGTCGAACGGATTCGGGCAGCGCTTCATCCACTCGATCGCCTCGTCCAGCGAGCGCACCTGCAGCAGCCAGAAGCCGGCGATCAGCTCCCGGGTCTGGGGAAATGGACCGTCCATCACCGTGCGCTGCCGGCCCGAGAAATGCACGCGCGCGCCGTGGGCGCTGGGCTTCAGTCCCTCGCCGGCCAGCAGCACGCCGGCCTTGGCCAGCTCCTCGTTGAACGCGCCCATCTCGGCGATCAGTGCTTCGCTCGGCATCACGCCGGCCTCGGAGCTTGCAGTCGCCCTGACCATCACCATGCATCGCATATCGCCGCTCCTCTCGCCTGGAAAAGTGAGCGCCCGGGTGGCGCTCTTGCGGGTACGACGAACCGGACGGCCACGTTTCGACATGCCGAAAAGATCTTTACGCATCATCGGCACAGCACGCACTCCGGCCGCTGCGACGGATGGCAGGTCATGCTCCCGTCAACCGCCGCACCGGCGGCCACTTCGTCCGTGTCGGCCCGGACCGAGCCCGGGCGGGCCCGCTTGACGGACTGCGGAGTTCATGATTAAGCTTTTAGCCAATTAGTTAATTAACTAACAAGACAATCATGGCCGTCGACCTGATCTTCGAAGCCCTCGCCTCGCGCCCGCGCCGCGAAATCCTCGCCTACCTCTCGGCGCAGGAGCTCACTGCCGGCGACATCGCCAGCCGCTTCTCGATGAGCCCGCCCGCGATCTCGCGCCACCTGTCGATTCTGGAGAAGGCCGGGCTGGTGAGCAGCGAGCGGCGCGGGCAATACGTGCATTACCAGCTGAACCGGGAAAGCCTGGTCAACACGCTCACCGGCTTCGCCTTCGAGATCTGCCCGGTCGCCGGCCCGCTCAAGCGCGAGTCGCGCCGGCTCGCCACGCGCAAGTCCGGCGCCTGAGCACGGCATCGGGCCCCATACGCCAAGGAGGATGTCGATGCCGCCCAGCACGCATGCCACCACCAGCTTTCCCGCCGCGAGACTGGCCTCCGCCTCGGGCGGACTGCCGGTGGAGGTGACCTTGATCGCTCGCCTCGGCCGCGGCGAAGGCGACCGTCTGTTCGCCGGCGCACAGGCGCGCCAGCAGGCCCACGCCGACTACGTGGACGGCCACGATGAACCCTCCGCGCGGCTGGGCGCCAGCGACTTCGCCCGCGGCGATCACAGCGCGCTGTACAGCTTCGCGGTCGGCGCCAAGGGACACCCGTTCCATCGCCACGCCGGGCCGCGCATGTTCGTGGCGGTGTCGGGCAGCGGCGGCACCTGCCTGCGCTTCTGCACCAGTTCTCCGGCCCAGCTGGAGCAGGACCCTGCGGAATTCCTGCGCGCGCTGCGGCAGGTCGAGATCCCGCCGGACTGCCTGTTCAGTGTGCGCTTCGGCGGCGGTACCTGGCACCAGTTCGCGCCCCTGTCGCGCGACGGCCGCCATCCCGCCTTCTTCGCGCTCTCCTGCCATCCCGACGAGTTGGGCGGCGAGCTGCCGGACTCCGTGCGTGCGCAGGTGCTGGCCAACCAGGCGACGATTCCCGCACTGACCGAACTGCTGCCCGGCCCGGTGCTGGCCCTGCTCGAAGCGGAACCGCCGCGGCGCATGCCGGCGATCGCGCTGGCACTGGACACGCCGCCGGATTCGTCGACAGCTCGGTTCGATCGCCGCCTGCGCGGGCTTGCCGGCAAGCTGCGCGCCGGCCTGGCACGCCGCCGCCCGACCGGGTTCCTGCAACGACTGGGCGGCATGCATGCGGTGACGGCGCTGGCGACCCTGCCGCAGGATTCGCTGCTGCGCAGCCAGCTCGATGGCGTCGCGCATCACGAGGACATGTTCCGTCTGGAACTCGAACCCGAACGCACGGGCGGCCTGCGCGCGGCCGAACTGCTCGAACGCCTGCTCGACGGCTTCGTGGAGCACCCGCCCGCCAGCGTTTCGCGCATGATGCGGCTGCGCAACCTGCTGGTGCGCCCGCTGGGGCTGCGCACTTCGTCGCTGGGCTGCCCGGTATCCTCGTTGCTCGCTCGCGGGCCGCAGCCGCTGTTCCGCGGCCGCCATCCGGTGCTCGCGCAATCCGTCGACGCGGACGACCGGCTTGCCCAGGTGATCCTGGGCGCCGACGACAAGCATCTGCAGTTCCGCTCCTGCGTCGCCGTGCGCATCATCGACACGCGCCGCATCGAACTGAGCATGGGCACCCGCGTGCGCTGCAAGAACCTGTTCGGCCATGGCTACATGGCCCTGATCGAGCGCGTGCACCGCCACTACGTCAGCCCGCTGATGCTGGCGACGGCAAGCGAATACGCGTTCGGCGCCGCCGAGGCCGATGCCCTGATACCCGCCGCCGTCTTCCACAGCAGCTAGGCAGGCTCGGGCGCCTAGGCAGACTTGCGATACCGAAGGTTCCTGCCGTCTTGCTTTCACGGCACCGCGTCGACGTAAACTTCGGGCTTCTCCGGCTACCACGGAAACGACCGATGTATCGACGGCTCGCCCGCTTTGCCGCTGTTGCCGCCCTGCTTTGCTCGACCTCCGCCTGGGCGGCCATTCCCGTGTACGGCTACAAGGTCGTGCGCAGCTATCCGCACGACACCTCGGCCTACACCGAGGGGCTGTTCTACAAGGACGGCTATCTGTACGAGAGCACCGGCCAGAACGGCCAGTCCTTCCTGCGCAAGGTGGAGCTGCAGAGCGGCAAGGTGGTGCAGCGCCAGCAACTGCCCGCGCAGTATTTCGGCGAAGGCATCGTCGACTGGAAGAATCGCCTGGTCCAGCTGACCTGGCAGAGCCACGTGGGCTTCGTCTACGACCTGGCCAGCTTCAAGCCGCTGCGCGACTTCAACTATCCGGGCGAGGGCTGGGCGCTGACCCGCGATGACAAGCGCCTGTACATGAGCGACGGCACTTCGGTGCTGCGCATCCTCGATCCGGAAACCCTGGCCACGATCGGCAAGATCGAAGTCACCGCCGACGGCGCGCCGGTCAACAATCTCAACGAACTGGAATGGGTGAACGGCGAGATCTACGCCAACGTGTGGCTGACCCAGCGTATCGCGCGCATCGACCCGGCCACGGGCCGCGTCACCGGCTGGATCGATCTCAGCGGCCTGCTCAATGCCGGTGAAGCGCACCGCCTGCCCGATCCGGTCAACGACGTGCTCAACGGCATCGCCTACGACGCCAGGCACCATCGGCTGTTCGTCACCGGCAAGTGCTGGCCCAAGGTGTTCGCGATCACCCTGGTGCCCGAGCCTGCGCCGTAGCGGCGACGTCGCCGGCATCGCGCCGGCCTTGCAGCCAGGCGGCCGCGCCCCGGCCGGCGAGCAAGCCGCTGGCGAAGCAGGCGGTGAGCAGGTAGCCGCCGGTCGGCGCTTCCCAGTCCAGCATTTCGCCGGCGCAGAACAGGCCGGGGCGCGCATGCGACATCAAGCTTTCGTTCAGCGCTTCCAGCCGCACGCCGCCGGCGCTGCTGATCGCCTCGGCCAGCGGACGCGGCCGCTGCAGCCGCAGCGGCAGGCGCTTGATCGCCGCAGCCAGGGCCCGCGGGTCGTTGCGCGCGGTCGAGTCGAGCAGCTCGAACAGCAGGGCGCACTTGAGCTTGTCCAGCCCGGCGCGCTGGCGCAGCCAGTCGCCGATGCTGCGCTTGCCGCGCGGCCCGCCCAACGCCTCGGCCAGCGCGGACTCGCTGCGGTGCGGCGCCAGGTCGAGCTGCAACAAGGCCTCGCCCTGCACGGCGATCTGCTCGCGCAGGTCCGCGCCGATGGCGTAGATCAGGCTGCCTTCGAGGCCGTACTCGCTCAGCACGCATTCGCCCTGTCGCGCCTGGGCGCGACCGTGCCGATCGGTCCAGTGCGCCACCACCGCCTTCAACGGCGCGCCGGCATAGCGTGAGCTGAGATGCTCGCTCCAGCGCCGCTCGAAGCCGACGTTGCTCGGCTGCAGCGGCGCCACCGCCACGCCGGCCTTGGCCAGCGTCTCCACCCAGCCTGCATCGGAACCCAGCTTCGGCCAGCTGGCGCCGCCGAGCGCCAGCACCACCGCTTCGGCATGCACCGTGCGCTCGCCGGCCGGCGTGGCCAGGCGCAGGGCGCCGTCCTCGTCCCAGCCCAGCCAGCGGTGATGCATGTGGAAGGCCACACCGTCGCGATGCAGACGCCGCACCCAGCCGCGCAGCAGCGGCGCCGCCTTCATGTCGTTCGGGAACACCCGCCCGGAACTGCCGACGAAGGTGTCCACGCCCAGGCCGCGCGCCCAGGCGCGCACCGCGTCGGCGTCGAAGTGCCGCAGCCAGGCGGATACTTCGTCGCGCCGCTCGCCGTAGCGCGCGGCAAAGGCCTCGAACGGCTCGCCGTGGGTCAGGTTGAGGCCGCCCTTGCCGGCCAGCAGGAATTTCCGCCCCACCGAGCCCATGCCGTCGTACAGCGCGACGCGCACGCCACGCAGGCACGCGGCCTCCGCCGCCATCAGGCCGGCCGGCCCGCCGCCGATGACTGCCAACTCCACTCGATCCATCCGGACATGGTCGCATGCGGCCGCCCCGACGCCCAGCAGGCGGGTGCGCCGACGGGCGACCACGGGCCTCGCGGATTAATCGATCGATAATCCCTCGATTAATGGCCTGCATTAGCCACCGCACGACGCCAAATTAATGGCTTCTGCAAGTTATTGCGTCAACCCGAATTGGATCGTTGCAAACGTAATTAATTACGAATTACGAGTCGCTCGGATAATATCCCATAAAAACGTAACGAAGATCACAAATTAAATGCCAAATGCATCTGCAAATAGCCATCAAAGCCCTGTAATTCATGGCAATCAAGCGCAGGACTTCGAGCGGGAACGGTTTACCGGAAGCAGTGGCGAATAATTCAACGAAACCGCTTACCTTGAATCATCGATGACCGCATTAATGGTTCTGTGATTGCAATCACCCGTTCCTTGAAAATGTCCCATTGACGCATCAATTGATTTCGCAATACGTTCTCCAAGTTCGTCAATTTGGGAGATTGGCGAACGATCCTGCAAGGGCGTCGGCAAGATTTCTGCGACGACGCCGCTTGCCTGAATACCGACGTGCTGCCCCAGATGGAGCCCAGGGGGGCTGCAGCACGGTTGGGATCGCTGGGCAATCCAAGAAGACCTTCGATGCCGTGCCGCGGCATCTCCATCCATGAGGTCCACGCGACCGCATCGGTTCCGTTCGGCCTCGAAAAAACCTTCGGGAGATCTACATGCCAAGCCATTTCCGTCTCAAGCTGCTGACTGCGGCCATCAGCGTGGCCGCCGCCGCGTCGGCCAACGCGGCGACCGCCAGCAACGCGTTCGTCGCGCTGGCGACCCAGCAGCACGCCACCCAGCTGCATACCGGCGACGTCGCCACCGGCACGCTGGGCACTACCCAGCCGGTGCAGGTGGTCATCTCGCTGAACCTGCGCAACCAGGCCGAACTGGACAAGTTCGTGGCGGATGCGCAGAAGCCCGAGACCCCGGTCGCGCAGCGCACGATGAGCCAGCAGGATTTCGTTTCGCGCTTCTCGCCGACCCAGGAGCAGGCGCAGGCCGTGGCGGACTATCTGACCAGCCGTGGCTTCACCAATGTCAGCATCACGCCGAACCGTCAGCTGGTCACCGCCGACGCCACCGCCGGCAGCGTGCACAGCGCGTTCAACACCAGCCTGGAAAGCGTGCGTACGCATGACGGCCGCAACGCCTTCCACAACACCGGCGACGTGCAGATCCCCGCCTCGCTGCAGGGCATCGTGCGCTCGGTGGTCGGCCTGGACACCACCCACGTGTCGCACATCTTCGCGGTGCGCGCGCAGGGCAACAACAGCTTTCCCATGATCAGCTCGCATCCGCTGGCGACGGGCACCGAACAGGCGCACAACCCCACCGACTTCCCGAAGATCTACGGCGCCAGCAGTCTGGCTGCCGCGACCACCGTGCCGGTCGGCATCATCGTGTCGGGCCAGCTGAAGGACGTGCTGAGCGACATCAAGACCTTCGAGAGCAACAACGGGCTGCCCTCGCTGACCCCGACCGTCGAAGGCCCGGGCAACACCGGTGCGGTCTCGGCCAGCGGCGACGGCGAGTGGGACCTGGACAGTCAGGACATCCTCGCCATGTCCGGCGGCGTGCAGAGCCTGACCTTCTATGACGCGGCCTCGCTCACCGACTCCGCGCTCACCACCGACTACAACCTGGCGGTGACCGACAACAAGGCCAAGGTGATCAACGTGTCGCTGGGCGAGTGCGAGACCCAGGCCAAGTCGGCCGGCACCACCTCGGCCGAAGACGCGATCTTCGAGCAGGCCGTGGCGCAGGGCCAGACCTTCTCGGTCTCCTCCGGCGACTCCGGCGCGGACGAGTGCGACAACGGCGGCGTGACCCCGAGCTGGCCGGCCAGCTCGCAGTACGTGGTCGCCGTGGGCGGCACCACCCTGTACACCTCGGGTACCACCACCTGGGGCAGCGAAGTGGTGTGGAACGACCTCAGCCAGCAGGTTTCCGGCGCAACGGGCGGCAGCCCGAGCACCTTCGAGCCGATGCCGAGCTGGCAGTCGGGGATCGGCCAGAACGCCGGCCACACCACCCGCGGCGTGCCGGACATCGCCTTCGACGCCAGCTACTACAGCGGCTCGCTGGTGATCGTGGACGGTGCGGCCAACACCCAGATCGGCGGCACCAGCCTGGCCTCGCCGCTGTTCGTCGGCGCCTGGGCGCGCATCCTGGCGGCCAACGGCGGCAACCTCGGCTTCGCCGCGCCGCTGATCTACAAGGCCGCGGCGGCCAACTACGCCACCGACTTCCACGACATCACCTCGGGCAACAACAGCGGCGAGACCGCTGCCACCGGCTGGGACTACACCACCGGCTTCGGCACCCCGATCGTCAGCGCGCTGTCCGGCAACATCAACGGCGGCGGTGGCGGCACCACCGGCGGCACGCCGGCGGCCAACTTCGGCTTCACCACCAGCGGCCTGACCGCCAACTTCACCGACTCGTCCACCGACACCGGCGGCACCATCTCCGGCTACTCCTGGACCTTCGGCGACGGCGGCACTTCGACCGCGCAGAACCCCAGCCACACCTATGCCTCGGCCGGCACCTACAGCGTGACCGAGACGGTGACCGACAGCGTCAGCGGCGCCACCAACGCCAAGACCGAATCGGTGACGGTCAGCAGCGGCGGCGGCGGCGGCACGCCGACCCAGCTGCTCAGCAACACCGGCTTCGAGAGCGGCAGCGCGTCGCCGTGGAGCATGAGCTCGGGCACGCTGTGCAACAGCAACAGCTCGTCCTCGTCGTACTGCGGCAGCGGCGAAACCTCGCATGCCGGTTCGTGGTTCGCCTGGCTGGACGGCTACGGCAGCTCGCATACCGACACCGTCTCGCAGTCGGTGGCGATCCCGAGCGGCAAGACTCAGGCCACTCTGCAGTTCTACCTGCACGTCGATTCGACCAAGAGCACCGCGGCCGATACGCTGACCGTGCAGGTGCTGAACTCCTCCGGCACCGTGCTGAAGACGCTGGCCACCTACACCAGCCTCAACACCAACACCGGCTACACCGTGCACACGGCCGATGTGTCCGCGTACATCGGGCAGACCGTGACCATCAAGTTCACCGGCAAGGAAACCTCGTCCTCGGGCAACACCAACTTCACCCTGGACGACATCACCCTGACCGCGCAGTAAGCCGCCGGCGGCTCGGCGGCGCAATGCCGCCGAGCATCCTCAGGTTCCGAGCCCGGCCACGAGCCGGGCTCTTTTTTTCCCCGCGGGCGGCGGCGAGGCAGGCGTTGTATCTTTGGGCGATTACACCGACCGGCGACGCCCATGCAGCCAACCTTCCGCTCCCTGATCCTCGGCGTGCTGGCGGTTGCCGCCAGCACGGCCGCCGCGCAAACCCGGGACATTTCGCCGCCGTCGAAACAGGCCGCCATGCTGGCCCTGGCGCAGGCGCCGAGCGAGGCGGAGCTGCGCGCCACCATCACCAAGCTGGTCGGCTTCGGCACCCGGCACACCCTGTCGGACACGCGCTCCGACACGCGCGGCATCGGCGCCGCGCGGCGCTGGACGAAGTCGCGCTTCGAGGCGATCTCGCGCGACTGCGGCGACTGCCTGGAGATCGTCACCCCGGCGCAGACCGTCAGCGGCAAGCGCATCCCGCAACCGGCCGAAGTGATGGACGTGGTGGCGATCAAGCGCGGCAGCGCCGATCCGGACCGCGTGATCGTGATGACCGGGCACCTGGATTCGCGCGTCACCGACGTGATGAACAGCACCAGCGATGCGCCCGGCGCCAACGACGATGCCTCCGGCGTGGCCGCCTTGATCGAGGCGGCGCGGCTGCTGTCCAAGCAGGACAGCCGTGCGACCCTGGTGTTCGCCGCGCTCTCCGGCGAGGAGCAGGGCCTGTACGGCGGCAAGGTGCTGGCCGACTACGCCAGCGCGCACGGCTGGAAGGTCGAGGCCGACCTCAACAACGACATCATCGGCAACAGCCGCGGCCAGAACGGCGTGCTGGACAACACCAGCGTACGCGTCTTCAGCGAAGGCACGCGCAGCACCGAGACTCCCGCGCAGGCGAAGGAGCGCGGCTATCACGGCGGCGAAGTGGACTCGCCCTCGCGCAACCTGGCGCGGCGCATGGCCGCCCTGGCCGAGGCCTACCTGCCCGATCTGCGCGTGCGCATGGTCTACCGCACCGACCGCTACGGCCGCGGCGGCGACCAGGTGCCCTTCCTCGAAGCCGGCTATCCGGCCGTGCGCGTCACCGAAGGCCACGAGGACTACACCCGCCAACACCAGGACCTGCGCAGCGAAAAAGGCGTGCGCTACGGCGACACCCTCGACGGCATCGACTTCCGCTACCTGGCCCGGGTCACCGCGCTGAACACCCTCACCATGGCCGAGCTGGGCCGCGCGCCGGCGCCACCGGTCGGCGTCGCCAGCGAGGGCGCGGTGGCTACCGACACCACGGTGAGCTGGCGCAAGTCGGCCGGCGCCGCCGGCTATCGCGTGTACTGGCGCGACACCACGGCGCCGCAGTGGCAGTACGTGCGCGACGCCGGCGACAGCGATCGGCTGGTGCTGAAGGACGTGGTGATCGACGACTGGTTCTTCGGCGTGTCGGCCGTATCCGCCGATGGCTACGAGAGCCCGGTGGTGTTTCCCGGCCCCGCCGGCAGCTTCGAACGCGCCGCGCCGGCCTCGAGTTCCGGCGGCGGCTGAGCCGCACGACTGGCGCCGGAAGCGCCAGCCTGCTAGAAAGCGCGCTGGCCGCCTCATAGGGGGTGCGGCCACTCATCATCATCCATGGAAGAACCCAAAGGACTGCGCATGACCCGTAGAACCCTGATGCCGGCATTCGCCCTGCTGGCCGCCCTTGCCTTGACACCGTTCGCCGCGGTCCATGCCGACGACGACGGCGCACCGGCCGCCGCAGCCAGCAGCGGGCAGTCGGCCAAAGTGGACGATTTCCTGCGCTCGCTGCATTTCGATACCGGCATGGTGACCATCCCGACCGCCAAGGCCACCCTGCACCTGGCGCCCGGCTATGGCTACCTCGCCGCCGCCGACGCGCAGCGCGTGCTCACCAAGCTGTGGCACAACCCGCCGGACGAGGGCGTGCTGGGCATGATCCTGCCCAGCGACAAGCCGCGCGACCTGCTCGACGAGAACAGCTGGGCGGTGGTGGTGACCTATTCCGACGACGGCTACGTCTCCGACGCCGATGCCGCCAAGATCGATTACAACGATCTGCTCAAGCAGATGCAGAAAGGCTCCGAGGAAGACAACGCCGAACGCGTCAAGCAGGGCTATCCGGCGATCGACCTGGTTGGCTGGGCCGAGCCGCCGCACTACGACGCCGCCACGCACAAGCTGTACTGGGCGCGCGACCTGAAGTTCAAGGACGCCAACGGCAGCGAGGAGCAGCATTCGCTCAACTACGACATCCGCGTGCTCGGTCGCCGCGGCTATCTGTCGCTCAACGCCATCGCGCCGATCGACCAGCTGGCCAAGGTGCGCGCGGACATGCCGCAAGTGCTGACCATGACCGACTTCGACACCGGCGAGCGCTACGCCGATTACAACAGCAAGACCGACAAGCTCGCCGCCTACGGCATCGCCGCGCTGGTGGCCGGCGGCATCGCCGCCAAGGCCGGCCTGTTCGCCAAGCTGGGCGTGCTGCTGCTGGCGCTGAAGAAGTTCATCATCATCGGCATCGCCGCGATCGCCGCGATGTTCCGCAAGCTGTTCAACCGCAAAAAGAGCAGCTGAGCGACGCGATCCCGCGCAGCGCAGCACAAAAAAACGGGGCGCCAGGCGCCCCGTTTTTCTTGATGAACCCGCTAGGCTCAGCCGCCGCTGGTGGACGCCGAGGCCGGCTTGGAGGCATCTTCGGCCTTGCCCGCGTCATCCGCCTTCTTGGGGTGGTGGTGATGCTTCGGCTTGGCCGCGGCATCGTCGCCCGAGGCATTCGAGCTGTCGCCCGACGCAGCATCGCCGTTGCCGCCGCCGCGGGTGTACACGATCTTCTTGTCGCCCTCGCACTGGCCGACCACCTTGCCGCCGTTGCCGGCCTGGTCGCCGGACACCACGTCCAGCGAGTAGTTGGTCACGCCCTTGGCCTTGATCTTGGCGTCGATGCTGGACTTCACGTCGTCGCAGGAGGCATGGGCCATCAACGGCAGGGCGAGCAGCAGCAGCGCAGCGAATCCAAAACGCTTGTTCATGATTGTTCTCCTCAATGATGTTTGCTTATCCAGGTTGAACTCGACGGTGATCAGGCTCCCCTACGCCGACGACCGCAACCGCTGATTCTCCGAATGCAGCGTTACCGGCACGTGCCTATGGTGTCATCAAGCGCAAGACGCCGAAAGGTCGATCGCGCGCGGGCGTGGACTATGCCGCAGAATGTTCAGCTGCCGCGCGGCTTGGCGCGGTGGGTCGGCGTCGCGCTCCACGGGTCGTCGGGCCAGGGATGGCGCGGATAACGTCCCTTCAGTTCTTTCCGCACTTCCGGATAGGTTCGCTCCCAGAAACCCTTGAGGTCCTGGGTCACCTGGATCGGCCGTCCCGCCGGCGACAGCAGATGCAGGGTCACCGGCACGCGTCCGCCGGCGATGCGCGGCGTATCGGCCAGCCCGAACAGTTCCTGCAGCTTCACCGCCAGCACCGGCGGAACGTCCGCCGCGTAGTCGAGCCGGCGCAGCTGGCCGCTGGGCACGCGCAGGCTTTCCGGCGCCTGCGCATCGAGCTGTCGCCGCTGTTCGTGATCGAAGCGCGCGGCCAGCGCCTGCGACAGCTCGTCCGTGGCCAGCGCGTCCAGCCCGCGCTTGCCGTGCAGATACGGCGCCAGCCATTCCTCCAGCGAGGCGAGCAGGGCCGCCTCCGACACGTCGGGCAGGCCCAGCTCCGGCATCCAGCCGCGCAGCGCCTGGATGCGCACGCGCAGCTGGTGCGCATGCTCGCTCCACGGCAAGGCATCGAGGCCCTTGGCGCGCACCGCCGCCAGCAGGGCTGGCAGCGCGTCCTCCGGCTGCACCGGTACGCTGCGCCGCTCCAGCACGATGTTGGCGAAACGCCGCTCCTCGAAGGCTTCCAGCGCGGCGCGCGCATCGTTCCAGCGCAACACGCGCTCGCGGCGGAAGCGCGCCGGGTAGTCGCGCTCGAGCACGCGCGGATCCAGCGGCGCGGCGGCCAGGATCAGGCTGTCGCGTGCCTCGGCGCGCAGGTCCAGCGCCACCAGCCAGGGCTCGCCGAGCAAGGCGGTCTGTTCGTGCAGGCGTGCGCCGCGGCCATTGGCCAGGGTGTAACGCAGCGGCTGCTGCTCGTCGCGGCGCGCCACCCGGTCCGGGAAGGCGTGCAGCAGCAAGTCGCCCACGGCGTGACTGTCCGGCGTGCCGCTGGCCGCGGTGCGCACGTCCAGGCGTCGGCGCCAGCCACGCGAAGCCTGCTCGATCGCCGCCAGCGCGCCGGCATCGGCCTCGCGGCCGCCGCCGCGACGATCGCGCCAGGCATGCAGCGCGGCCAGACGCACGCGGAAGTCGTCGCTGCGCGCCGACTCGCCGCGCATCGGCGAACGCGCCTCCATCAGGGCCAGCAAGTCGGCGGCCAGGGCACGCTGCTCCGGCGGCGCGCGCAGGGCGGCGGCAGCCAAACGCGGCGTGGCGCCCAGCTCGAGCATGCGCCGCCCCAGCGCGGCAATGCGTCCATCGGCGTCCAGCGCACCCAACGCGACCAGCAGCTCGCGCGCCTGCGCCAGCGCGCCCGGCGGCGGCGGATCCAGCCAGGACAGCGCAGCGGATGCATCCGCCGTCACGCCCCAGGCCGCCAGCTCCAGTGCGAGTCCGGAGAGTTCGGCCTGCGCGATTTCGGGCATGCGCGACGGATCCAGCCGGCGGCTCTGCGGCCACAGCCGATAGGCGGTGCCGGCGGCGACGCGGCCGGCGCGACCGGCGCGCTGGTCGGCGGAGGCCTGCGAGATCGCCACCGTCTCCAGCCGGGTGAAGCCGGAGTTGGGATCGAAGCGCGGCTCGCGCGCCAAGCCGGCGTCGATCACCGCGCGCACCCCCGGCAGGGTGACGCTGGACTCGGCCACGTTGGTGGCCAGCACGATGCGGCGCGAACCCGCTTCCGCGGGCGCCAGCGCGTGGCGCTGCTCGCTCAGCGAGAGCTCGCCGTGCAAGGTCAGCACTTCCACGTCGTCGCGCTCCAGCGAAGCTTCCAGCACCTGGGCGGCGCGGGCGATCTCGCGGCGCCCAGGCAGGAAGGCCAGCACGTCGCCTTCATTCTCCATCAGCGCCTGCCGCGCCACCCGCGCGAGATGGTGCTCGACGCTCTCCTGCGCGCGCGCCGGCGGATATTCGACGCGCACCGGAAAGCTGCGCCCCGGGCTGCTCAGCCGCGGCGCATCCAGCCACTGCGCGATGCGCTCGCCGTCCAGGGTGGCCGACATCACCACGATGCGCAGCTCCGGGCGCAGCGTGGCCTGCACGTCCAGTGCCAGCGCGGCGCCGAGATCGCCAGCCAGGTGGCGCTCGTGGAATTCGTCGAACAGGATCGCGCCGATGCCGCTGAGTTCGGGATCGTCCTGGATCAGGCGAGTGAGGATGCCCTCGGTGACCACCTCGATGCGCGTCGCCGGCCCTACCCTGGATTCGAAGCGGATGCGATAACCGACCGTGGCGCCGACGTCCTCGCCCAGTTGCCTGGCCATGAACTCGGCAGCGGCGCGCGCCGCGATGCGGCGAGGCTCCAGCATCAGGATGCGCGCACCGGCCAGCCACGGCTGCTCGAGCAGGGCTAGCGGCACCTGGGTGGTCTTGCCGGCGCCGGGCGGCGCCTCGAGCACCAGCCGCGGCCGCGCCGCCAGCGTGGCGCAGAGCTCCGGCAGCAGGGCTGCGATAGGAAAACGACTGGTGCGGTCAACGCTCATGCGCGCGCATGGTAGCGAGTGACGGCGCCTGGCGCAGGCCAGGCCGGAACGGCGCGTTGCGCACAGGGGTGCAAGAGGCTCTCGTCATGCCGCGCCGGCGACTCGTGCAGCGCGCGCCTGCGTGGGCCATGCGTCGCCTGGAGCGGCCATCCGCGGCGCGGCGGCCGCGGATGACGTGGTCCGCCGTTACTGCTTCAGCGGCATGGTGGTCGCCGGCACGGCGCCGGCGGCAGGCGGCGGCACCGTGCCGACGCCAGTGGACGCCGCGGCCGCCTTGCGCAACGGCGCCAGCGACTCGAACTTCTCCTGGTACTCGTCGGTGACCCGCTTGGCTTCTTCGCTGCTGCCGATCACGTGCGGGGTGATCAGCACAATCAGTTCGGTGCGTGAGCGCGTGTTCTGGTTTTCGCCGAACAATTTGCCCAGCACCGGGATGCGGCTCAGGTACGGCACGCCGTTGTTCTGCACCTGGTCGTTCTGCTGGATCAGGCCACCGAGCAGCACGGTCTGGCCGCTCTGCACGCCGACCTGGGTGGCGATGTCGCGCTGCGAGATCTGCGGGTTGCCGTTGGTCGCCGCGGTCGCCGAGCCGGCCACCGGATTGCTCACCTGCTGGTGGATGTTGAGGTAGACCAGGCCACCCGGATTCACGCGCGGTTGCACGTCGAGGATCACGCCGGTCTGCACGTACTGCGCCTCGCTGTAGGAGCTGGTCGTGCCGATGGTGGGATTCACCGTGGTGGAATTGATCGGGATGTTGTCGCCCGACTGGATATGCGCCACCTGATTGTTGAGCACCACCAGCGAAGGCGCCGACAGATTCTTGGTGTTGGAGTTGCTCTCGATCGCGCGCACTGCCGCCTGGAATTTGCCGTTGCTGCTCAGGAAGGAATAGAAGAATGGTTCACCGCCGTAGGCGTTGCCGCCGGCGCCCAGGCCGATCTGCCGATGCGCACCGGGATAGTTGCTGGTGGCGCCGGTGCTGCCAATGCCGGTCAAACCGCTGGCCGTAGGCGTGCTGGCGGCCAGGCCTTGCAGATACCACTGCACACCGAATTCGAATTCGCCGGTGAGTTCGACCTCGAAAATCCGCGTCTCGATCTGCACCTGCAGCGGCGGGATGTCCAGCCGCTTGATCGCGGTCTGGATTTCTTCCCAGCGCACCGGCTGCGCGCGCACCAGCAGCTGATTGTTGTTGTCGACCGAGCTGATGCGGATGGTGCCGTCCTTCGAGCTGTAGGACTGGTCCTTGCTGCTGGCGTCGCCCGGGCCGCCGTTCGAAGCATTCAGCGGACCACCGGTGGCCGAGCCGCCGCCGGTTCCGCCGAGGCCACCACTGGTGCTGCCGCCCAGACCGCCAGCACCGCTGCCGTTCAGGCCGCCCAAGCCGCCGCCGGTGGTCGAACTGTTGCCGCCCAGCCCGCCGGGCGTGCTGCCGAAGCTGCCGGCGTTGCTGCCCATGCCATTGGCCGAACCGCTGCCGTTGCCGCTGACGCCCAAGGTGCCGCCGCTCAGGCCGGGACCGACCTGGCCGCCGCGATCGCCGCCCTCGCCACCGCCGCCGTCGGTGTAGATCTGCGCCAGGTACTTGGCCAGGTCCGAGGCCTTCACGTTGCGCACGTCGTATACGTACAGCTGCGGTTCGTTGCCGCCACCCAGGTCGAACTTGGCGATCCAGGCGCCGACCTCGTCGAGATAGTCCGGCTGGGTGCTGATGACCACCAGCGCATTGGTGCGCTGGATCGGGATGAAGCGCAGCATGCCGGCCAGCGGCGTGTCGCTCTTCTCGCCGAACAGCTTGTCCAGCTCGGGCATCAGTTCGACGACATTGGCGTGCTGCAGGCTGTAGACGCCGACCGACATGCCGCGCAGCCAGTCGACGTCGAAGGTGCTGACCATGTGCTGGTAGTTGTCCAGCTCGTCCGGCGCGCCGGACAGGATCAGCACGTTGCGACCGGGATCGGCGCCGAGCACCGCGTCTGCGCGCACGAACGGCTTGATCAGCTTCAGCATCTCGGTGGCGGAGATGTAGCGCAGCGGGAACAGCCGCGCCTGCAACCCGCCGGCGGGCGCGGTCGCGCCCAGGCTGGGCACCACGTTGCCGGCCACCGCGTCCTTGGCCGGCAGCACCACGTAATGTCCGTCGCGCTGGATCAGCGCATTGCCGGTCCAGGACAGCAGGGTCTCCAGGATCGGCAGCGCCTGCTCCGCATCGACCGGCTCGGAGGTGGAGAACGAGATGTTGCCCTGCACGCCCGGCGTGATCGCGTAGTTCTGCTTGAGCATGTCGCCGAGGATCGCCTTCACCACCGCCTGGATCGGCTGATTCTCAAAATTGAAGGTCACCGCGTTGGCGCCGGTCGCGCGCGGCCGCGGCTTGGTCAGGCCGGTGGGGCGAATGAAGCGGCCGCTGCCTTCGCTGATCTGCGCCGGCGCTACCTTGCCCGGCTCCAGCCCAGTGATCGACGAAGCGTTGCTCGAAGTCGACGATGGCGCCGGCTTCTCGGTGCCGGCCATGGCCTCGCGCTGCAGCGAGGTGTCTTCGTCATGCGGCTGATAGGGCTTGGTCATGCTGGCGCAGCCGCTCAGCCAGACGGTCAGCGCGATCGCGCCGATGCGGAAGCACGGATGCGTGAGCTTGCGGGACATGGATCAACGTACTCCCTGCGGGGGCTGATTGGCGGACTGTTCTCTGCGCCGTTTCTCCACGGCGGCCTTGAGCTGGCGGATGCGCTCGGCACGGATCGCCTCCTCGGAGGTGGCGGCGGCCGGGCCGGCGACGGGCGGGCCGCCCTGCTGCCATTGCACGCCCGGACCGGCCGGACCGGGGGCAGCGCTGGCCGCATCGCTCTGTCCGGGCAGTTGCTCGATCGGCGCGCCGGCCGGCAGATTGAGTTCGGTGCGGCTGCCGGCGTTGTCGAACACGGCCGAGCGCGGCTTCAGCTCGACCAGGGTCCAGCCGCCGTCGGACATCGCGCTGCCTTCGCGCACGCGCACGTCGTGCTTGGCCTGCTTGTCGTACAGCAGCGCCATGTGCAGTGCCGGGGTGAGGATGATGCCGGTGAGCTGCATGTCGCCCAGGCTGCCGCCGCCGTCGACGGCGCGCACCACCGGCTTGCGGTCCGGACTGAACAAGGGCTGCTGCCACACTTCCACATACTCGTTGAGCGGCCGCGGCGACGGCGCCTGCACGCCGCTGCGCTGCGGCGGCAGCGGATCGGCCGGCTGCGGCGGCAGCCAGCTCACGCCGCGGCCGACGCCGACGAACAGCACCAGCAGCAGGCCTGCTAGCGCCAGCGCGATGCCGGCCAGCACCGGCGTGAGACGACGCTGGGCGGCGGCGTTCACGCTCCGCCTCCCGCGTGCGCAGCGGACGCCGCCGCGCGCGCCTGCCGCACGTAGCCGGTGACGGTGAACTGCACCTCCAGCGGCGCGACCGCGCCGTTGGGAGCGGCTACCGGGTTGCGGTAGATGCTGAGGTCGTCGATGAACAGATAAGGCGTCCCTTGTTCGAGGTCGTGCAGCACGGCCGCCAGCGGCTGTACGTCGCAACGCATGCCGATGTTGACCGCGGCCCTGCGGTAGGGTTCGCTGTCGCTGGCCGGCGGATCGGGCACCGCCATCTTCTGGGTCACCTCGCAGTTGCCGCCCTGCGGGTGCGCCTGCACCACATTGACCACCTTGTCCATCAGGCTGGCCGCGGCGGTATTCACGTCGTCCTCCGGCAGGAAGGCCGCATCGGAAGCCTGCCCCTCGCCCAGCGTGGCCAGGCGCTTCTGCAGCGCCGGCTTGTCGGCGATGGCGGCGGCGTAGCGGCTCTGCACGTCGCGCAGCTCGTCCATCTGATCGGCGATGCCGCGCAGCGGGGCGACGAACCACCAGTGCAGCAGCACGAAATAGCCCAGCACCAGCGCCAGCAGCACCAGCAGGATCGCTGCGATGCGGCTCTCCGCCGGCTTCATCGGCTTGAAGCCCTTCATGGCGCGCCGCCTCCTGCGGAAGCCGCTGCGGCGGGCTTGCCGGCGGCGGCCGGCTTGCGCAACTGGGCGACCATGTAGAAACGCTCCTTGTTGGTCACCGGATCGCGCTGGATGGTGCCCTGGAAATTGGCCCCGCTGAACAAAGTGGAGCCCTTCAAGGCATCGATCAGGGCGGAGGCCTGCGGGCTCTGCCCCTGGAAGCCGAGCTGGCCGCTGTTGTCGATGCTGAGGCGCTCCAGCGAGGCGGTCAGCGGCAGCCGCCGGGTGAGATCCTGCAGCACGTCGAGCACGGACACCGTGTCGCGCTTGCGCTGGGTGAGGAAGCCGGCCGCGCCGGCATGATCGAGCAGACGCTGGCGCAAGGCGGCAACCTGCTGCGCCTCGCTGCGCATCGCTTCCACCTGGGACTGCATGGAGGCCAGCGCGGCGGCGCGATTGTTCACCCACTGCTGCAGCGCCAGCACCAGCAGCACCACCGCGGCCGCGGCCAGCCCCAGGTTCAGGCGACGCCGCGGCGACACGCGCTTGGGCAATTGCTCCGGCGGCAGCAGGTTCACGCCGAGGCGTTGATTGCCTTCGGCCAGATCGGCGGCATCCACCGCAATGCCCAGCTCGACCAGGCGCGCCAGCAGCGCATCCAGGCGCGCGCGCGGCACCACCACCAGCTCGGCCCAGAAGCGTCCGGCCGGCGCCGGCTGCGCCAGTTCGCGCACCGCGTAATGCACCTGCGCGGCACGGAACGGCGTCTGCCGATCCATCTCGTAGGAAACCACCTGACGCAGATTGTCGTGCGCCGCCGCCGGCAGCTGCAGGCTACGGCGCAGGGCTTCGGCGGCGGGCAGGCACAACGCCAGCCGCACGTCCTCGCGATCGGTGCCGTTCAGCGCGCCCTGCAGGGCCACCTGCTGCAGGCGCGCGTCGATGCCGTCTTCCCAGTGCGCCAGCTCGGCGTCTTGTCCCGCGCGCCGCACCGACCAGGTGTCGCCGTTGCGCTCGAGCACGTACCAGATCGCGCCGCCGCCGAACAGCTGCTGCCAGCGCGTCGGCAACAGCGCGCGCAGCTCGCCGCCCCACCAGGCGAAGAACTTCGGCAACGGCGAGCCGCGCCAGACGCGCCGCGCGCGTTCCAGCTGCGGACGCAGCGACTGCAGAGCACTGCTCATTCCCCGTCACCCTCCTGCCAACGCAGCACCGCATAGGGCTGCGCACCCGATCTGGCTCCGCGCAAGCGAATCGTGGCACGCAGCACTGCGCGCGTTCCGTCCGCGAGGGTCGCCTCCGACCGGATACTATGCGTTACTCCCCCGCCAGCGGCTAGACCCAAGCCCGGCTGACCGTTCTGTCCGTTCATGCGCGCCGCCATCATTTGCTGCGCATGCGCCTGGTCGATGCCCGGAATCGCCAGCAAGGCCTGCAGCGGCGCCGTGCTCGGGTTCGGGCTGTCGCGACCGGACCAGATCGTGAGTACCGGCGCGAGCGTGCGGTACATCACAGGATCCATGCCGACCACCAGCTGCAATTCCTCGATGCTGGCGAACGGGCCGTGGCGCGGACCGTAGTCGAGGCCCGCCGCGGTATAGGCATGCGCCTGCTGTTGCTGCTGCTCGGCACCCAGGCCGAAGCTGCGCCAGTCCATCACCGCCTGAGCCAGCGTATGCGCGCGATTCTGGTTCGCGCCTGCGTTGCGGAACATCTGCTCGAGCACCGGCTGCGAGGCGCTGTTGAGATCGACCTTGCCGCTTTCGTCGATCAGGCTGACGGTCACGCTGGCGTCATCGAACTTGAACGGATAGCTGCGGCCGTCGCTGATCCAGCGCTGCTCGGCGCGCGGATCCTGCAGGCCGTAGATCGCGCGCATCAAGCCCGCCTGCGCGGCGTAATAGGCGCGCGTCTCGCCGTACTCGTAGCGCGCCTGCAAGGCTTCGGTGCGCGCCATCATGGCGTAGCCGCCGAGCAGGATCGCCAGCAGCGTGCAGGCCCACATCACCAGCAGCAGGGCCATGCCGCGCTGCGCGCCGCGCAGCGATGTCGGTGCGCGCCTCATCGCTGAATATTCCGGCGCAGGCCGCGCAGCAGATCAGTCGCGCCCTGGTTGGCGCTGGGATCGACGCGCAGCGGAATCTTCATCGACGGCCACTCGGCCTGGCCTTTCAAGTCCAGTTCGATGCTGACCAGGGCCGGCAGACGACGGCCGTCCGGCCAGTCGGTGAGCCAGTCGCCGGCCATGCCGCGCTCGTCCAGCCCGCGATAACTGAAGTGGCCGCTGCGGATACCGTCCAGCAGCACTTCCGGATGGCCCAGCGGCTGCGGCTGACTGCCGTCCGGCGGCAGCATGGCGAAGCTTGCCTCGAGGCGCAGATCGCCGCCGTCGCCCTTCACCAGCTGCAGTCGCTGCAGTTGCACGCCGAGCTTGCCCAGATAGCCGGGCATGGTGGCGGCGTAGCGCATCTCGTGCTCGGTGCCGCTGAAATACAGGTTGTCGCCGCCGTCGTTCTGCGCGATCGGCACCGCCATGCTCTGCGCCAGTTCGCGACGCAGGAACTGCTGCACCGCGCGGATCTGGTCCAGCCGGCCGATCAACGCCTGGCCGGAGCTCACGGTATGCGTGGTGGTCTGCAGGCCGGCATAGATCGCGAGCATCAGCAGCGACAGCAGCACCAGCACGGCCAGCACCTCGAGCAAGGTGAAGCCGGCCTCGAGCCTGTTCGCCCGCGTCTTCATGAGGGCGAGCCCGGCAGGTTCGGCGTCGCCGCGCGCAGGGTGCTGAAGCGGGCGTGGCGCTCGTTCGGGGCCTGCCCCCACAGCACGTCGACATCGAGCCGGTACAGCTGCACCGGCGTCTGCTCGCCGCTGCCTGACGGCGTCGCCTGCGTCACCGACATATGCCAGCGATACTGCTGATCGAAGCGCCCCTCGCTGTCGCCGGTGTGGATCGGCTCCAGCACGAAGCTGCTGTCCAGCAGCCCGCGTGCGAGCAGGGCGGCGCGATCGCGCTGGGCCGCCTGACTGGTCAGCCGCGAGGCACCACCGAGCACCTGCAGCAGTGCGGTGAAAGCCAGGGCCAGCAGCAGGATCGCCGCGATCATCTCGATCAGGCTGAAACCGCGCGATCCACGCACGCCTCGGCAGACCGGCCGTTTCATTGCGTCACCACGCTGACCGCGCCGGTGAGCCAGGACACATTGACGTGCCACTCGCGCTGGCCGCGGCGCAAGGTGATGCGGCCGCCGGTGGAGCTGCCGTCCGGGTAGAAGCGGATGCGCCCGGTGTGCTCGTTCGGCTGGTCTTCCTTGGCGCTGGAAATGCCCAGGCCCATGCCTTGCGGCAGCACCACATCGCGCCCGTCGGCGCCACGGTAGGTGGCGGCGCGGATGTCCAGGTCGAACACTTGCTCGTGGCTTTTCACGATGGCCTGCGCGCGCGTCGCGCGCAGCGCCGCGGCCAGCTCGCTGCTGGCCGCGTTGTAGCGTGCGCTGGTCAGGCCCTGGGTCACCGACACCGCCACTGCGGCGGTGATGACGGCAATCAACAGGATCACCACCAGCATTTCCAGCAGGGTGAATCCCGCCGCGCGCCGCCCGCGTGGCCCGAGGCCGTTCATAGCGGCGCGCCCTTCACGTCCGGGCCTACTGCCAGTTGCCGACGTCGGCGTTGTAGTCGGTGCCGCCGGGCTGGCCGTCCTGACCGTAGAAGATCAGGTCGTAGTTGCCGTGGTCGCCGGGGTACTTGTAGCCGAAGTCGTGGCCCCAGGGATCCTTCAGCTGCGACGCCTTGGCGTACGGGCCATGCCAGTTCGGCGCATTGGCCGGCTTGCTCACCAGGTCCTGCAGCTGCTGCGGCGGCGTGTTGTTGTCCAGCGCGTAGCTGTCGACGGCCTGGCTCAGCGTGGTCAGCTGGGTCTTGCCGGCGCCGTACTTGCCCTTGTCGACGTTGCCGGCGACCTGGCGCACCACGATGGTGGCCACGATGCCGATCAGCACGATCACCGCGAGCATTTCCAGCAGGGTGAAGCCGGCCGTCTGGCGGTGGCGGATGGGCCGGTACGAGGTGGATGGGTCACGCATGGCAGCAGCCTCTGGAGATCGGTGAGGAAAATGTGGAGGACGCATGGATGGGACAACGCCGCTCATTGAATGTTGCTTGTGAGACTGAGCAATGGCAGCAGGATTGCCGCCATGATGACCGCTACCAACACGGTCATCACGATGGTCAGCGCCGGCACCAGGGCGGCCAGCAGGCGGTCGATCGCCCGCTTGCTCTCCACCTCGAAGGTATCGGCCACCTTCAGCAGCATGGTGTCGAGCTGACCGGCCTCCTCGCCCACCTGCACCATCTGGATCGCCAGTCGCGGAAAGCGCTGGGTCTGCGCCAGCGACAGGCTCAGCCCGTTGCCCTCCTTGACCTGCTCGGCCGCCTGGCCCAGCGATTCGTCCAGCGCACGGTTGCCGGTGACCTGGCGCGCGATCAGCAGCGAGGACAGCAGCGGCACGCCGTTCTTCAGCAAGGTGCCCAGGGTGCGCGCGATGCGCGCCGTCTCGATCTTCAGCACCAGCGGGCCGAGCACGCGCATGCTCAGCAGGCGCGAGTGCCAGGCCAGCCGCTGCACCGGGTCGCGCAGGCGCGCGCGCCACGCGGCGGTGCCGCCGACCAGCACCAGCACCACCAGCCACCACCAGTCCTTGAAGAAATTGCCCACCGCCAGCACCGCCGAGGTGATCCACGGGATCGGCACCTGCATGTCCTGGAAGATCGGCACGAACTGCGGCACCACATAGGCCAGCAGCAGCACCAGTGAACCGACCACGCCGACCAGCAGGAAGGCCGGGTAGATCAGTGCGTTGATTACGCTGCCGCGCAGCTGCTGGGCGCGCTCGAGGTATTCGGCCAGGCGACGCAGGGTGTCTTCCAGCGAGCCGCCGGCCTCGCCGGCGCGCACCAGGCTGATGTACAGCTTGGGGAAGACGCCGTGCTCTTCTTCCAGCGCCTGCGACAGCGGGGTGCCGCCGCGCACGCGGTCGCGCACGCGCTCGACCAGCTTCTTGGCGCGTTCGCCCTCGGGCAGGTCGAGCAGAATGCCCAGCGCGCGGTCCAGCGGCTGGCCGGCGCCGAGCAAGGTGGCCAGCTGATGGGTGAAGAGGGCCAGCTGTTCGCCGGCGAACGGTCCACGCCGAAACAGGCCGGACAGCCCGCCGCCGCCGCCGGCCTGGTCGGCCGGCAGCGCCTCCAGCGGCGTGTGGCCCTGGTCCTGCAGGCGGCCGATCACGTCGTCGACGCTGGCGGCCTCCATCTCGCCTTGCAGGATTTCGCCGGCACTGCTGATGGCGCGGTAGTGGAATTGGCTCATGCGGGAAGATGGAGATAGTTGGCGGATAGCGAGATGACGGCGGCCTGCGCCGTCGCCTGCCTACCCGTCATCTGAAAACGTTGGCCGCCGCCAGTTCCCCCCGAGTGAGCATCACGCCGTTCAGTTTTCCTGCGTGACACGCAACACCTCCTCGAGGGTGGTGATGCCCGCCACCGACTTGGCGATGCCGTCCTCGTACATCGTGCGCATGCCCTCGGCGCGCGCCAGCCGCTCGATCTCGCCGGCGTCGGCGCGCTGCATCACCAGGCGGCGCAGCGGATCGCTCATCACCAGGAACTCCATGATGGCGCGGCGGCCGCGGTAGCCGGTGGGATTGGCCGCGCTGCTGCCAGGCTTCCATAAACGGATCGGCCGCTCGTCGGTGTACTTGTGCAGCTCGAACTGCTCGATCACCTCGGGCAGCGCCTCGTAGGGAGTCGCGGTTTCCGGATCCAGCCGGCGCACCAGACGCTGCGCCAGGATGCCGTTCACGGTCGAGCCGAGCAGGTAGTCCTCCACACCCATGTCGAGCAGGCGGGTGATGCCGCCTGCGGCGCTGTTGGTGTGCAGGGTGGACAGCACCAAGTGGCCGGTGAGCGCGGACTGGATGGCGATGCGGCAGGTTTCCAGATCGCGCATTTCGCCGATCATGATCACGTCCGGGTCCTGGCGCACGATGGAGCGCAGGGCGCCGGCGAAATCCAGGCCGATCTGCGGCTTCACCTGGATCTGGTTGATGCCTTCGATCTGGTATTCGACCGGGTCTTCCACCGTGATGATCTTCACGTCGGGCGTGTTGATCTTGGACAGCGCGGTGTACAGCGTGGTGGTCTTGCCCGAGCCGGTGGGGCCGGTGACCAGCAGGATGCCGTGCGGGCGCTCCAGCACGTCGACGAAGCGCGACTGGAAGTTGTCGGTGAAGCCCAGCGTGGCGAAATCGAACACCACCGATTCGCGATCCAGGATACGCATCACCACCGACTCGCCGAAGCTGGTCGGCACGGTGGACACGCGCAGGTCCAGCTCCTTGCCCTGCACGCGCAACTGGATGCGGCCGTCCTGCGGCAGGCGGCGCTCGGCGATGTTGAGCTTGGCCATGATCTTCACGCGCGAGATCACCGCCGCGGTGGAACTGGACGGCGGCGCCTCCACTTCGTGCAGCACGCCGTCGATGCGGTAGCGCACCTTCAGGTGATTCTCGAACGGCTCGATGTGCACGTCCGAGGCGCGCTGCTCGACCGCGCGCTGCAGGATCAGGTTGACCAGGCGGATCACCGGCGCCTCGGAGGCGAGGTCGCGCAGGTGCTCGACGTCGTCCTCGATCGCCGCACTGCCGTCCAGGCTCTCCACGATGCTGCCCATCGCCGAGCGACCCTGGCCGTAATAACGTTCGATCAGGTCGTCGACCTCGGAGCGCAGGCCCACCCGCAGGGTCACCGCCCGGCCCGCGGCCAGCTCCACCGCCTGCGGCGGATACGGATCGGCCGGATCGGCCACCAGCAGGCCCAGCGCGTCGTTCTCGATGCGCACCGGCACCACGTGATACTGCTTCAGGAAGCGCGGCGACAGCTCCAGCTCGGCCGGCGGCAGCTCCGGCGCGTCGCGCGCGGCCAGCAGCGGCACCTGCAGCAGCTCCGACCAGGCATCGGCCAGATCGCGCTCGGAGACCAGGCCCAGCCGCGCCATCAGCGCGGTCAGGGTGCCTTCCGGCGATTCCTCGTGCAGGCGGCGCGCACGCCCCAGGTCGCTGTCCTTCAAACGGCCACGCGCCACCAGCAGCGCGCATACCGCCGCTTCACGCTCGCCTACCGTCGTCGGCACCACGCCGGCTTCCGGCTTCAACGCTGCCGACATGCCACCACTCCCTCTCATCATCCCGCCCGCCCATGCCGGAAGGCATCGCGGCCCATGAATCCCATTGGTAGCACATCCCGCGCACGGCTGGCGAGCCGGCCCGCTGGCGCCGTTATCTGGCGCACAATTAAAAAAGCCGGCGCCCAGGATGGACGCCGGCCGTGCCGAAGCGCGCCGCAGCCGGTGCTTACCAGCCCACGCCCACGCCCACCCCACCCGAAGCCTCGCCACCGTTGCTCACCGCGCCGCCGAAGGTCAGGTTGGCGTTCGACGACAGCGAGCGCGAATAGCCCACCGACACCGCCGCCTGTCCGCGGTAGCCGCCCACACCCACGCCCAGCCGGTTCGGCGTGTTGATGCCCTGCGTGCTGAAGGCCATCTGCGACATCGCCGCGCCCATCGCGCCGACCCGGTCCATGCGCGTATTCACCGCATGGAACTGGTCGTTCACCTGGTTGCGCAGCGTGTTCAGGTCGGCGCTGCTGGCCATCCCGCTCACGCGCTGGTCGGTATAGGCCTGCGCGCTGTTCAGCGTGGTCTGGTCGCCTGCGTCGGCATAAGTCTTCGCCGTCGCCAGCGCCTGCGCCACCTGACCGGTGTTGGCCGCATCGGTCGCCTGCGTGCCGGCGGCCACGTTGGTGATCTGGCGCTGGTTGTTCGCGCTGCCCACCGACACCGTGTTGGCGCGATCGGCGACTGAGCCCTGGCCCAGCGCCACCGCACCGGCAGCCGTGGCCGAGGCGCCCTGGCCCAGCGCCGTGGCCGAAGCCGCCGTCACTGAACTGCCTTCGCCCACTGCCACCGCATTGGTGGCGGCCGCCGCGATACTGCTGTTGGCGCCCACCGCGGTGCTGCCGTCGGCGCCGACGCGGGCGTGGCCGCCTAGCGCGGTGTCGTTCGGGCCGGCGGCGTAGCTGTCGCCGCCCACCGCGGTGCCGTGGTCGCCGCCTGCGCTGGCGTTGGAACCCACCGCCACCGCCTTGCTGCCCGCCGGCACGCTGGCCGCGTCGCTGCCGTCGCTGGCACCGTCCGCGGCAACGCGCGGCCCCAATGCGCCGGCCGAACCCTGGCCTTGCTGCAAGGCGCCGACCTGGCCCTGCAGCGTGCTGATGTCGCTGCGCATGCCGGCCATGCCGCCGAGCACGCCGTCGATGGCGCCGTTCAGCGCGCCCAGCGCATCGCCCACGCTGTAGTAGGAGCTGCCCTGGATGGCGAAGCTGGGATAGGCCACGCTGCCGTCGGCGTTCAGGCCGGCGCCGCCGCCGATGGTGTTCAGCACGCCCACCACCTGGCCGACCGTGGCTGCATCGCTGCTCACGCTGCTGGCGTGCACATTGCTGAGATAGGTGCCCTCCGCGCCACCAAGGGTGACCCGCTCCTTGCTGGCGTCGTCGTAGCTGACCGCGTTGCCGACCTTGGCGTCCACGCCGGCGATCGCCGTGCTCAGCTGGTCGACGTTGACCGCGTCGGTGCCCTCGGTGCCGGCCGCCACGTTGGTGATCTGCCGTTCGTTGCCCACGCTGCCCACCGACACGGTGTTGGCGCGATCGGCTACGGCGTTGGTGCCCAGCGCCACCGCATTGGTCGCCGAGGCGGTGCTGCCGTAGCCCAGCGCCATGCTGTCGTCGCTCAGCGCGGTGCTGTTGCCGCCCAGTGCCACCGCATGGGCTGCCTCGATGCCCAAGGCGCCCAATCCGGTCCAGGCACCGTTGCCGATCGCGATGCTGTCCTGGCCCGAAGCGGTGGCGCCCGCACCGACCGCCACGCTGCCCTGACTGATGGCGTTCGACTCCGGACCCACCGCCGTGGCGAAATCCGCACCGGTCTGGCTGAGATAGCCCAGCGCGGTCGATTCATTGCCGTGCGCATAGGCGCCGGCGCCCACCGCAGTCGCGCCCGTGGTATCCGCTTCGCTGAGGTAACCCAGCGCCGTCGCGTTGGCCGCATCCGCGCCGGCACCGCTGCCGAAAGCCGAGGCGCCGCTCGCGCTGGCGCTGGTGGCATAGCCGGACGCCATGCTGCCCACCGCCACCGCACCGGCGCCGCTGGCCGCGCTGCCCACGCCCAGCGCGATCGCATTGCTGCCGCTGGACACGCTGTTGTAACCCAGCGCGATCGCGCCTACCGCCGTCGCCGAGGCATTCGCACCCAACGCCGCGCTGTTGTCACCGCTCGCCACGCTGGCGTAGCCCAGCGCAGCGCTGTAGCCGCCGATCGCGCTGGCGCCCTGGCCCAGTGCCGAGGCGCCGTCGCCCTGCGCGAAGCTGTGCGCGCCCAGCGCCACCGCGCCGACGCCGTCCGCCTCGGCGCCGTTGCCGTAACTCGCGCTCTGCGCACCCAGCGCGAAACTGCTCGCGCCCGCCGCCACCGCATGATCGCCCAGCGCCAGCGCATCCTCGCTGCCGTCGGTCGCGCCCGAGGCCGCGAACAGATGCGTCGCTGCCGCGGTAGTGCCGTCCAGCTGCTTCATCGCGGCGCTCAGCTGATCCACGTTCACCGCATCGGTGCCGACCGTGCCGGCCGCCACGTTGGCGATCTGCCGCTCGTTGCCCACGCTGCCCACCGACACCGTGTTCGCACGGTCGGCCACCGAGTTGGTGCCCAGCGCCACCGCATTCACGGCCGATGCCGTGCTGCCGTAGCCCAGCGCCATGCTGTCGTCGCTCAGCGCGGTGCTGTTGCCGCCCAGCGCCACCGCGTGGGCCGCCTCGATGCCTTGCGCGCCCAAGCCGGTCCAGGCGCCGTTGCCGATCGCGACGCTGTCCTGGCCCGAGGCGCTCGCGCCTGCACCGACCGCCACGCTGCCCTGGCTCAACGCGCTCGATTCCGGACCGACGGCCGTGGCGAAGTCCGCGCCGGTCTGGCTCAGATAGCCCAGCGCGGTCGATTCGTTGCCGTGCGCAAAGGCGCCGGCGCCGACCGCGGTGGCACCCGTGGTATCCGCTTCGCTGAGATAACCCAGCGCCGTCGCGTTGGCCGCCTCGGCGCCGGCACCGCTGCCGAAGGCCGACGCGCCGCTGGCGCTGGCGCTGGTGGCATAGCCGGACGCCGTGCTGCCCACCGCCACCGCGCCGGCGCCGCTGGCCGAGCTGCCTACGCCCAGCGCGATCGCATTGCTGCCGCTGGACATGCTGTTGTAGCCCAGCGCGATCGCGCCCGCCGCCGTCGCCGAGGCGTTGGCACCCAGCGCCGCACTGTTGTCGCCGCTGGCTACGCTGGCGTAGCCCAGCGCCGCGCTGTCATTGCCGACTGCGCTCGCGCCCTGGCCCAGCGCCGACGCGCCATCGCCCTGCGCGAAGCTGTGCGCGCCCAGCGCCACCGCGCCGACGCCATCGGCCTCCGCGCCGTTGCCGTAGGTCGCGCTCTGCGCACCGAGGGCAAAACTGCTCGCGCCGGCGGCCACCGCGTGATCGCCCAGTGCCAGCGCGTCCTCGCTGCCGTCCGTGGCACCCGAGGCCGCGAACAGATGCGTCGCCGTCGCGGTGGTTCCGCTCAGCTGCGCCACCGCCGCATTGGTGGCGTAGAGCTGGCTGCCGTTGATCGCATCGGTACTGGTGCTGCTGACCTCGCCCGCGGCGACGTGGACGATCTGCCGCTCCGCGCCGGTGCTGCCCACCGATACCGTGTTCGCCTTGTCCGCCACGGCATTCGCGCCCAGCGCCACGCTGTTGTCGGCGCTGGCTACGCTGCCGTAGCCCAGTGCTGCGCTGTAGGCACCGACCGCGCTCGCACCCTGGCCCAACGCCGACGCGCCGTTGCCCTGGGCGAAGCTGTGCGCGCCCAGCGCCACCGCGCCGACGCCGTCGGCTTCGGCGCCATTGCCGTAGCTCGCGCTCTGTGCACCGAGGGCGAAGCTGGTCGCGCCAGCCGCCACCGCGTGGTCACCCAGCGCCAGCGCATCCTCGCTGCCGTCGGTCGCACCCGAGGCCGCGAACAAATGCGTCGCCGTCGCGGTGGTTCCGCTCAGCTGCGCCACCGCCGCATTGGTGGCGTAGAGCTGGCTGCCGTTGATCGCATCGGTGCTGGTGCTGCTGACCTCGCCTGCGGCGACGTGGACGATCTGCCGCTCCGCACCCGTACTGCCCACCGATACTGTGTTCGCCTTGTCCGCCACCGCGTTGGCGCCCAGCGCCACGCTGTTGTCGGCGCTGGCTACGCTGCCGTAGCCCAGTGCTGCGCTGTAGGCACCGACCGCGCTCGCACCCTGGCCCAGGGCCGACGCGCCGTTGCCCTGCGCGAAGCTGCGCGCGCCCAGCGCCACCGCACCGACACCGTCGGCTTCGGCGCCATTGCCGTAACTCGCGCTCTGTGCACCGAGGGCGAAGCTGGTCGCGCCAGCCGCCACCGCGTGGTCGCCCAGCGCCAGCGCATCTTCGCTGCCGTCGGTCGCGCCCGCGGCGGCGAACAGATGCGTCGCTGTCGCCGTGGCGTCGCTGAGCTGCTTGGCCGTGGCACTCAACTGAGCGACGTTCACCGCATCGGTGCCGGCGCTGCCCGCCGCCACGTTGGCGATCTGGCGTTCGCTGCCTGCGCTGCCCACCGACACCGTGTTCGCGCGATCGGCTACCGAGCCGGCACCCAGCGCCACCGTGTTGTCGGCCGAAGCCTGGCTGTTGGCGCCCAGTGCGCTGCTGTTGTTGCCGCCGGCCTGCGCGACATAACCCAGCGCAGTCGACTGCGTGCCGTTGGCGACAGCCTCGGAACCCACCGCCGTGGCGTAGTCCGCGCCGGTCTGACTGAGATAACCAAACGCGGCCGACTCGCTGCCGATGCCGTAGGCGCCCGCACCGACGGCGGTCGCATGATCGCTGGCCGCCTCGCTGAGATAGCCCAGCGCGGTCGAACCTACCGCGTCGGCACTGGCGCCGCCGCCGAAGGCCGCCGCACCGTTCGCGGCGGCATTGGTCGCATAGCCGGAAGCGAGTCCGCCCACCGCCACCGCACCATCGCCGCTGGCGCTGCTGCCCGCGCCCGCCGCCAGGCTGGCCTTACCGCCGGCCGTCGAAGCCGGGCCGATGGCCACGCTGTCGCTGCCGCTGGCCGCAGCCGCCGCGCCGGTGCTGTTGGCCTGGAAGTACTTGCTGCCCTTGTTGTTCAAGGCGCCCACGTAGCCGTCGAGCGCGTTCAGCGCCGAGCCGACGCTGGCATAGCTGCCGCCGGTGCTGTTCAAGGCATAGCTCGGCGCCTGCCACTGACCGCTGGTGGCGTCGAAGGCCGCGCCGCCGCCCAGCGCCTTCGCGGCACCCTGCGCCACGCTGGTGAGCTGGCCATAGGTGGCCGCATCGGTCGCGGCGGTACCGGCCGCCAGATTGACGATGCGCCGCTGCGTGGTGCTGTTGCCGACCGAGACCACGTTGGCCGCATCGGCGTAGGAATTCGAGCCGATCGCCACGCTGTCGGTGCCGTTGGCGGTGACCGTGCTCTGGAAGCCGTCGGCCAGGCTGCGCTGCCCGTAGGCGTGCGCGCTCGAACCCACCGCGGTGCCGGCCGTACCGCTGGCGACCGCGTTGGCGCCGAACGCCAATGCATTGGCGGTGCTGGCCTGCGCGCCGGCGCCGAAGGCTGCCGCGCTGACCGCGCTGGCCTGGCTGCCGGCGCCCGCCGCCACCGCGTTCGGCGCACTGGCCGTGGCCGTGGCGGTGCCGCTGGCGTCGGCGGCCTTGAACAACTTGGTGGCCTGGTCCGTATAGCTCTTGGCGCCCGTCAGGGTCTGCGCATCGCCGGCCTGCAGCTGGCCATAGGTGGCCGCGTCGGTGGCGCTGGTGCCGGCCGCCACGTTGGTGATCTGCCGCTCGCTGCCCGCGCTGCCCACCGACACCGTGTTCGCGCGATCCGCCACCGCATTGGCGCCCAGCGCCACGCTGTTGGCGGCGTTGGCCACGCTGCCGTAACCCAGTGCCGCGCTGTAGTTGCCGATCGCGCTGGAGCCCTGCCCCAGTGCCGACGTCCCGTCACCCTGCGCGAAGCTGTGCGCGCCCAGCGCCAGCGCGCCGGCGCCGTCGGCTTCCGCACCGTTGCCGTAGCTCGCGCTCTGCGCGCCCAGGGCGAAGCTGCTCGCACCTGCCGCTACGGCGTGGTCGCCCAGCGCCAGCGCGTCTTCGCTGCCGTCGGTCGCGCCTGCGGCGGCGAACAGATGCGTCGCGGCGGCATCGCCGGTCTGCGCCTGCGCCGCTGCCAGCATCGGCACCGTGGCCAGCGCGAGGGCGACCGCCGCGGTCGCCACCGAGCGCTTCGCCGACGCGCCCTTGCCGCTGGCTCGCGCGTGCTCGGAGGCGACCACCAGTGCGCCCAGCGCCTTGTTCCATACTTTGCTGTAGATCTTGTTCAAGACACGGTTCCCCCGCCTGAATGTTTCGGATGCGTCGCGCCGGATGTGCCGACGCGCGCTGAATGCTTCCTGCTGCCGCAGCAGCGGACGGACACCGGTGCAGCCGCCCCTAGGGCCGCACCGTGATCGCCGCACCTGATCGATCGGGGGCGTGCAGGACTCCGCCGCTGCGGGCGGAGTCCTCGGGATGGCCTGCGTGAAGGCCTTACTTCGGCGCGACGTAGCTGCCCAGCACGCTCAGGCCGCTGTAGTCGGTCTCGCCCACCACGGTGACGTAGTAGGTGGTCGCCGCCGGCCGAGAGATGGCCACCGACTCGGAGTTGCCCGGGTTGACCGACTTGAAGTCGTAGCTGGTGGCGCTGGCCGCGGTGCCCGCCTTGACGTAGAGCGAAACGTTGCCGCTGCCGCCGTAGGTACGCAGGCTCAGCGCCAGCGCGCCGGCCGGCACGGCGAGCTTGTAGACCTTGCTGCTGCCGGCGGTGCCGGACTGCCCGCTCAGCGTGCTGCCGTTGGTCAGCGTCACCTCCGGGTTGCCGGTGCCGTAGGCGACGGCTGCCGCCACCGCAGCGCCGGCGTCCAGCAGGCCGGCTCCGAAGGTCTTGGCCGGATCGGGCGCCACCTGCGGCGTGCGCGCCGTGCTTTGCAGGATGCTGCGCACCTGCACCGGCGTGAGCAGGGCCAGGCCGGCGCCCAGGCGGGCGCTCTGCATCAGCGCCACCGTGCCGGTGACGTGCGGGGTGGCCTGCGAGGTGCCGGCCATGCCGCCGTAGGTGTCGCCGCCGGGACTCGCCACCGGCGTGGTGGTGCCGGTGTTCAGCGCCTGCCAGGCGAAGCCCTCGGGACTTTGCTGCTTGCCGCTGGCGGCATCGTTCGGATACACGCCGCCACCCGGGGCGGCCAGGGCCACGATGCTTTCGCCGGGGCTGTTGTAGTTCGAGTAGAAGGTCAGCCGGCTGGTGGCGCCGTTGGCGGCGACGGTGACTGCACCCGGGCAGCTGGCCGGCGAGCTGTTGACCACGTCTTCGCCGTCGTTGCCGGCGGCGACCACCACCGTCGCACCCAGGGCGTTGGCCTTGGCGATCGCCACGGCGGCATCGTCGGTAGCGGCGCAGGTGCCGGGGCCACCCAGGCTGAGGTTGATCACCTTGGCCGGATTCGCGTTGTCCGGCACGCCGTCCACGTGGCCGCCCGCGGCCCATACGATGGCGTCGTTGATGTCGCTGTCGTAGCCGCCGCAGTGGCCGAGCACGCGCACCGGCAATACCTTGGCGTGATAGGCGATGCCGGCCATGCCCACGCCGTTGTTGGTCAGCTCGGCGCCGCTGGCGCTGGCCACGTGGGTGCCGTGCCAGGAACTGCCTTCGGCCGGATGGTCGGCGTCGACGCAGGACGCGTAGGTGGTGCCGGTGGTCCAGCTGCCCTGATCCCAGCCGCCCGGCACGCGATCGTTGGTGGCGCGGCCGGAGACGAAGGAATCGCTGATGAAGTCGTAGCCCGCATCGCCCAGCGAGGTGTCGACGTCGGCATGCTTGACGATGCCGGTGTCGAGCACGGCGATGGTGACGCCGGTGCCGTCGGCGAGGCTCCAGCCGCCCACGATATTGGCCGCGCCGTAGTTGGCGACATGGTTGGTGCTGGTCGGCGTGCCGTCGCCGGCGAGGTAGTCCCACTGGTACTTCGCGTAGTAGTTGTCGTTCGGGGTGAACGCGGCAGCCTCGAAGGCCACCGGCGCGGGAATGTCGCGCACGGCATAACGCATCACGTCGGGCGCCACGTAGGCCACCGCCGGATCCGCCGCGATCGACTGCACCAGCGCCTCGGCCTCGGCCTGATTCAGCTTGCGTGAGGTGGTGACCAGATCGGCACCGGTGGCTAGGCGGCGCTGATAATCCACGCCCGGTGCGTTGGCCTGCAGGCTGGCGCGGCGCTGTCCGGCCCGGGCGACCGCGGCGCTGGCGTTCTGCGCGGCAGCCGTGCGGCTGGCATGCTCGGCCGAGCCATCGCGATAGCGCACGATGAAGCGGTCGTAGCCATCGGTGTTGCGCAGCGCGCTGACGTTGAAGTTCGCGCTCAGCGTCGGCGCGTCTCCAGCCAGTGCCGGCAGCGAGAAAGCCAATCCAATCGAGGCTGCCAGCAGCCCCTTGATCCCCAGACTGTTCACCATTGCGATGTTCCCCAAATATTTTTCGGTGATGGGCGCGGTGGACTTCCACCACACCGGCCAGGCGGAACCCCCGTTCCGCGCTTTGCGTGCCGGCCATGGCGGCCGGCGCACAAATAACTGCGAAACGCATCACGGTTCGCATTGTCTTGCGACACTATTGCTAAATTCTTACGCCGTCAATTCACTTGTCCGACGCTCGACGAGCTGGCTTGATGCGCCGCAACCAGGCATGCCTGGCCCTGAGCTGCGCGCATCGGAGACAATGCGTTTTTGGATACGCAGCATCGCCATGCAGCTACTGGATATCGGCGCCAATCTGACGCACGAGTCGTTCCGCCACGATTTCGATGCTGTGCTGCAGCGTGCGCAGGCGCATGGCGTGGCGCGGATGATCGTGACGGGGGCCTCGCTGGCTGGCAGCGAGCAGGCCCTGACCCTGGCCGAGGCTCATCCCGGCCGGCTCTACGCCACGGCGGGGGTGCATCCGCATCACGCGATCGACTACGACGAGGCCACTGACGCGCGGCTGCGCGAGCTGGCGCGCCTAGCACCGGTGCGCGCGGTGGGCGAGACCGGGCTGGACTACCATCGCAATTATTCGCCGCGCGACACCCAGCTCGAGGTGTTCGAGCGCCAGCTGCGCATCGCGGCGGAGCTGGGCAAGCCGCTGTTCCTGCATCAGCGCGACGCGCACGCGGATTTCATCGCCCTGCTGCGGCGCTACCGCGACCGCGTGCCGGCCGCGGTGGTGCACTGCTTCACCGACACCCGCGAAGCCTTGCGCGACTACCTGGCGCTGGACTGCCACATCGGCATCACCGGCTGGATCTGCGACGAGCGGCGCGGCGTGCACCTGCGCGAGCTGGTGCGCGAGATTCCGCCGCAGCGGCTGATGATCGAGACCGACGCGCCCTATCTGCTGCCGCGCACGGTGCGGCCGCAGCCCTCGCACCGGCGCAACGAGCCGATGTACCTGCGGCATATCTGCGAGGAAATCGCGCGCGACCGCGGCGAGCCGGCAGAGTTGACCGCGGCCCATACCACCGCGACGGCCGAGGCGTTCTTCGGCCTGGCCGGTGCCGGCGCGTCCTGAAAGCCTGCCGCGATCGCCAGGCAGTCGTGGCGGGAACGGCTTGCGCGCAGGTCAGGCAAGCACGCAGGAATGGACGTCCATCCGCGAGCGCATGACCACGCCGGCATGCGCGGGCCAACGGACCTGGCTCGGCGAGTTGTCATCGCGTGCCGTCATGCGGCCGCACTCGATTTGACCTGACCACCGTCCGGCCTGCGCCACGCACCGCCACTTGCACGGTCGCCGGATGACCACGCGAGCCATCGGAAGATCGTGGCAGGCCCCAAGGCGATCGCCCTGACTAGCCGCCGGTCACTGCGGCAAGGGCTGAAATCCCATGCCGTCGCCGATCTCGTCCAGGCTCCAGCGCTTCGGCGAGGCCAGCTTTTCCCAGTGCGTACCCGCCTTGGCCGCATCCGGGTCGGCTTCGCCCGGTTTGTTCCAGCGCTTCACCTTGCCGGTCGAGTAGTTGATGCTCAGGCCTTCCTCGTCGCCGCTGTTGCGCATGTACGACTGCAAGTCGTAGCCGATCAGCTCGAAGCGGCCGTGCTGCCAGCGGAAGGTATAGCTCGTCATGCTGGTGCCCCAGCTGCCTGCACTGGCCCACATGTGCAGGGCGACCTGCAAGGTGCCATGCCCGATAGAGACGCCGCCCGAGCCCTCGAACACATCGTCGAGCACGGGATCGTCGCGCCGCGTGATCAGATCGTGGTTCGACAGCACCAGGGCATAGCCGCCCGCCGGCTGGGCAAAGGCCACCGCAAGCATGCGCGGATTGGTGTCGAGCGGGCTCTCGCCCAAGCCGTCGTGCTCCACCACGTTGTGCGGATCCTGCTGATGCAGCACCAGCACCAGATCGTCGCGGCCGTCGCCGTCGAGATCGCCCTTGAGCAGGGTTTCCAGCTTCCAGCCCTTGGGCACGAAACCCTGCGCGGTCGCAGCGTGCGCGGTCAGGGTGGGATAGATCACCTCGGGAATCTGCAGCTGCTGCGCCGTCGCGTCATGGGCGAGGATTGCCGCCAGCCAGGCCGCGGCCAGGCGCCATGCCTTGCGCGGCTTCGCGGACATCGCGCGGGACGCATCCTGGTGGTCTTGCATGAAACTCTCCCGTCCTTCGTTGACATGGCACCGTGAACCCGAGCCGCGGCGAACGGCTCACGGATTGCGCAGAAACACCACATAGCCGCGGAACCATGGACTGTCGGCCAGATAGGACGGCTGGTCCCAGCGACCGCCCTGCAGCAGGCCGATCTTGTATGGCAGCTGCAACCGGCTGACCCGCGGCAGATAGGCCTGATAGTTCTCGATGGTGTGCCGTCCCTGGTAGGTCTGCACCACCACCTCGTCGACGATGCCGCGCAGCTGGTTCACCTGCTGCGGATCGGCGCGGCTGCTCCAGTCGAGCAGGCCGGTGATGCCCAGGCGATTTTCGCGCGGCAGCCATTCACGCAGTTCGCGCAGGAAATCCACGTAGCCCTGCAGGTGCGCGGTGCCTGCGTCGAAATCGATCTGCACGCCCACCACGCGATTGCCGGCCTCGCGCCAGCGCGTCAGCTGGGCCAGCACGATGGAGCGAATCCGCGGCGTCCACTCCAGCGTATGCGCACGATAGACCAGCCACACCTCGGCGCGCCGCCACTGCGGCACCGCGCCGCCCTGCGCCAGCATGCGCACCGGCGAGCTGCCGTCGCGCGGCGCCTCGACCTGGCCCTGCAGCACGTACACCGTGCGGGCCCGCGCCAGCACCGCCTGCGGCGTCACCCCGCTCCACAACCAGTAGGCGTCGTAGTTCGACGCGTCCACCGTGGCGGCATCAGCGCCGCGCAGGCCGAGCAGCAGGACCAGGAAAGCGGCAGCGAAGCGACGCATCGCGCTACCAGTAGTACTTCAGCTTCTGCGCCCAGGGGCTGTCGGCGTATTCCGTCTTCAGGGCCTGGAACATGACTTTGCGCGCGTCCTTCGGCACGTCCTTGCCGCCACAGTCGTTGTAGCCCGAGGGGGCGTAGCAATGGATCACGCGGTATAGCGCATAGGCCTTGGCCGGGCGCTCGGCGGCTTTGTTGGTGAGCACGCTGAGATAGCTGTTCATGCGCGCATAGGTCGCACCGGGAAACGCACTGGGACCGTGGCCCAGCTCGCCGTCGGCAGGCGTGCCACTCTGGCCATCGTTCACGCCGTGCAGGCGCACCAGCTCGGCCAGGCAGTTCAGCGCGCGGCCGTCGCCGGGCTGCTGCTGCAGGGTAGCCGCCACGTCGCGCAGCGAGGGGCAGGCATAGCCCTCGTCGCCCTTGTCGCCCGGCGCGGCGAACGGCTTCAACGCTTCGGACGGCTGCGCCGGCAGCAAGGCCAGATCGGCCTGGAAATCCTGGTAACGCGCGCGCGTCAGTTCCTTGTAAAGCAAGGTGTACAGCGCCGCATCGCGCAGCTTCGGCGAAGACTCGGGCGCCTTGATCTGCCGACGCAGCAGCTCGGGGCTGGCGTCCTGCTCGAGCAGGATGATGCGGATCGCTTCGTTCTGCACCGGCGAGCCGGCGGCGAACACCTGGTCGACCTGCCCCGCGCGCTCCTGGTTCATCGCCAGCGCGAGTTCCAGCTGCTCATGCTGCAGCGGCTGCCTGGCCAGCGGCAGCAGCTGCCGCCACAGCTGCTGCGCCTGCTCGGCATGCCCGCTGTCTTCCAGCGCGAAGCCGCGCAGGGTCTGCCGGCTGAAGGCCAGATAGTCCAGCGACGACGACGTGGCCGGCAGCAGCTCCAGCACTTGCTGCGGATGTTTGTCCACGTAGAAGTGGAAGGCCGCCAGCAGGTAGCCGTACAAGTCGGGCTCGCTGGCGAAGCGATCCTTCTGCGCCTGCAGCTGGGCCAGGCTGAGATGCGTGTTCTTGTCGTCGTCCGAAGCGCTGCTTCCCGGGATCGGCCGCATGCGCATCAGGTCGATCGCCGCCAGCAGCGACGGCGACTTGATGCGATCCAGGTCGGCGGCGATCAACAGCTTGTTGTCGACCTCCAGCACCAGCTGGGCCAGCTCCACGTTGGACGCCGGCGTCTCCGCGCCCGCGAACGCGCGATCGTAAGCCTCGGCAAGTTGCGCCTGGTCTTGTTCGAGCCAGTAGACGCGGCGCAGCAGCCCGCGCGCGGAGGCGGCGTAGCGACCATGCGGATAGTCCTTGAGGTAGTCGTCGAACGACTCCCCCGCGCCCTTCACTTCGTCCGCGTCGAGCTTGCTGCGATCCAGGCTGCCCCACTGGTCGAAGGCGCCGGCCATGCCGTGGTTGAGCTCGGTGCGGCCGATCATGTACAGCGCGGTTTCGCGCAGCCAGGGATCGGGGCTGTCGCTGAGCACGTCGAAGACCTGCTCGGCCTGGTCGAAGGCGCCCGCATAGAACGCGTTGGCGCCGGCGATGTAGGCGGCGTACTGCCGGCCGACCGGCGTATGCACCTGGTCGGGAAAAGTCCACAGCGCAGTGGTCGAGGTGCCCTGGCAATCCGCCACCATCGCGTTGCGCGAGGCGGTCAGCAGGCTCGCTTCGTCGGCGGGCAAGTCCTTGGCCGTTCCCAGGGCGTCCTGGAAGGCCTTGGCGCCGTCGGCGGCGTGGCGGCAACGGCTGCCCTCGCCCACGGCATAGCTGTCGGCATCGCTCCCGTCGCTGTCGGCATCGGCAGCGGTGCCGGACGCCGCCGGCGCCGGCGGCGTGCCGGGCGGAAACACCTGCCAGTCCGACCAGGCGAACGGCACCGGCGGCGCCACCGAGGCGGCGTCGAGCGACGGCTTGCCCAGGCGCCCCTGCAGCCGGCCGCGATCGATCAGCAGCCACTGCAGGTTGAGCCGGCTGTCGTTGGCCGGGCTGAGGAAGGGCACGCTGGCGCAGACGTCGTAGTGATCGTGGCGCAGGTTGGTCGAATCGCCGCCGTAGCAGTCCATGTCGGAACTGGCGAAGGCCGGCGAAACATGCAGCGCGCCCAGCACCAGGGCGGCGGAAAGGTATTTGCGCAGCACGCTGTCGGTTCCTTGTGACATGTCGGCGGCTCGCACGGCCGCGGCGCTGCGCATCTTAAGTGAACGCCAGGCATGCAGCTACGCAGGCGCCGCGCCGTCACTGCCGCGCCCGTGCCATGCCAGCAAACCGCCATGAGGCAGCGCGCGGCAGCGGCATCGCTTGGCGATGCATCGACGGGTCGCACGGAGCCGACATCGCGCCCGCGCCGGGTGGCCCACGAATGGCCGACATCGCGCCGTCTCGGCTTTGCGCTACGCTCTGCGGCCTGGGGCGGAGGCGCCCTGTGGAAAGGGGTTTTCCATGCAAGCGCAGATCAAGGGCAGCACCATGCCGGTGCTGGAAATCAGCCTGGACTTGAATGACCGCATCGTCGCCGCACCCGGCGAGTTTTCCTGGATGAGCGCGGGCGTGCAGATGCGCACCACCACCCAGACCGCCGGCGCCGGCGGCCTGTTCGGCGCGCTCGGGCGCGCGCTCAGCGGCGGCGGCCTGTTCATGACCGAATACTCGGCACCGGCCGGCATGGGCATGGTAGCCTTCGCCGCCAAGCTGCCCGGCGCCATCGTGCAGGTGGACGTGCCGCCCGGCCACGCCTACCTGATCCATCGCCACGGCTTCCTGTGCGGCACCGAGGGCGTGCAGCTCAGCACCGGCTTCCAGCGCTCGCTGGGCGCGGGCGTATTCGGCGGCGACGGCTTCCTGCTGCAGCGCCTGGCCGGGCCGTGCACGGCGTGGGTGGAGCTCGGCGGCGAAATCGTCTGCTACGACCTGGCGCCCGGCGAAAGCATCCAGGTGCACCCCGGCCATATCGGCATGTTCCAGGACAGCGTGAACTTCGACATCACCCTGATGCGCGGCATCAAGAACGCGCTGTTCGGCGGCGACGGCCTGTTCGTGGCGCGGCTGACCGGGCCCGGCCGGGTGTGGCTGCAGACCCTGACCGTGCCGAACCTGGCCCATGCGCTGGCGCCCTTCCTGGGCGGCGAGAACAATACCTCGCAGGCCGGCGTGGCGGGCGCGGTGCTGGGCAGCATCTTCGGCAACAAATAGGCGGCGCAAGCGCTCGGCGACGATGCGCCTCGCGGCATGACCACGGCGGTGTCGTCGCCCAGGGTGCGGCGCTCCGCGGCACGCCGCGCACGTCGAACCGCAATCGTGGGCGGAACGGATGCCGCCATGCACGCAGCGCATGCCGGCACGCAGTGCCCATGCCGGCCGTCAACATCGAAGGCGAGCGGCGTGTCGCTGAATCAGCTGGATCATGCGCCGCTCAGACCAGGCGAGGGCAAAACGCGGGTCGGGATACGGCGATAGGTGTCGAAGCGATGCGTACCGAAGCCCGGCCGACTCAAGGCCGCGCCTTCTCCTCGCGCAGCACGCGCAGTTCGCCGGGAGCGAGCCTGTCCAGCGCATAGGTGCCGATCCGCTCGCGAATCAGCCGCAAGGTGGGAAAGCCCACCGCCGCAGTCATCCGCCGCACCTGGCGGTTGCGCCCTTCGCGCAGGCCGATGCGCAGCCAGCTGGTGGGCACGCTCTTGCGATAGCGCACCGGCGGGTCGCGCGGCCACAGCCAGTCCGGCTCGGCCGTGCGCTCGGCCGTGGCCGGCAGGGTCGGGCCGTCGTTGAGCGTCACGCCGCGGCGCAGCTGCGCGAGGGCCTCGTCGCTGATCTCGCGCTCGACCTGCACCAGATAGGTCTTGGCCTGCTTGTGGCGCGGATCGGTGAGGCGATGCGCCAGCCCGCCGTCGTCGGTCAGCAACAGCAGGCCTTCGCTGTCGTGATCCAGCCGTCCAGCCGCATAGACGTCTTTCTGCGGAACATAGTCGGCCAGCGTGGGCCGACCGTCGGGATCGGTGAACTGGCACAGCACGCCGTACGGCTTGTTGAGGGCGATCAGCACCGGGCTCCCGCCTGCGCGTGCGGCGCGCTCAGTGCGACGGTGCGGCCGGCGCCTTCGCGGCCGGCTTGACGAAGCGCAAGGTCATGCGGTCGGACTCGCCGATGGCCAGGTACTTGGCCTTGTCCTGATCGCCCAGCGCCAGCGTGGGCGGCAAGGTCCACACGCCCTTCGGATGATTGCGGTCGTCCTTCGGGTTGGCGTTGACCTCGCTGCTGCCGTCCAGCACGAAGCCGGCCGCGGTGGCCAGCTTCTCGACATAGGCCACCGGCAGGTAGCCGCTCTGCTTCACCGACTCCAGGCTGGCGCCGGGCGCCGCGCGGTGGTCGACCACGCCGAGCACGCCGCCGGGCCGCAGCACGGCGTAGAAGGCCTTGAACATGGCCGGCGCGTTGTCGGCCATCACCCAGTTGTGCACGTTGCGGAAGGTCAGCACCAGGTCGGCCGAACCCGGCGCGCCGAGCGACGGCGCCTTGGGGTCGAAGCTGACGATGCTGGCCTTGTCGTAGTGCGCCGCATCGGCGGCGAACTTCTGCCGCAGCGACTGCCCGTCCTGCGTCGCCTCGCTGTCGCTGCCGCCCTGCAGCGCGGCCACGTAATGGCCGTCCTCGCGCAGCAGCGGCGCCAGGATCTCGCTGTACCAGCCGCCGCCGGGAGTGATTTCGATCACCGTCTGATCCGGCCGCACGCCGAAGAACTGCAGCGTGGCCTTGGGGTGGCGATAGACGTCGCGTGCGCGGTTCTTGGCCGAACGCCAGTCACCGGCGAGCACGCCGTCGAGCTGTCCGGCGGTGAAGTCGCTGGCGCTGGTCGGCGGCACCAGCTCGCCGGGCGGCTGGTCCTGTGCGGCGCTCTGCGCGCGCGCGGCGGCGGTCGTCGCCAGCAGGGCGAGACAGCAAAGGTAGGCAAGCCGATTCATCATGAGACTCCGGGGCGGACGAGGAGCGGACCGCTCGTGCGGCCCGCCGCAGCTACAGCTTACACAGCCTTGCGGCGCTTCAGAACGGCCGCGGGCACACCGACTGCAGGCCGTCGATGTGTTCGTGCAGGTCCGGCGAGATGCCCTGCCACATCGGATCGAGGATGAAGTCGACGCCTTCGTTGCGGGCCAGCATGGCGGCCGGGATGAAATCGGCGTCGCCGGCGACCAGGATGATCTGATCCACCTGCTTCTTGTAGGCGAACGAGGCGATGTCCAGGCCAATCATCATGTCGACCTGGGTCTGGCGCATTTCCGGCTCGAAGTGCTCGTCGCCCAGATCGCCCCATTCCAGGTTGCCGTCGCGCAGCTGCTGGTAGCTGCCGCGCTTGAGCTGCCACTCGCCGCGCTCGGCCAGCCGGCCCAGCCGCAGCGCCATCTTGCGCTGCCGGCGCAGCTGGTCGTGCAGGTCGCGGCGGAAGGCCGCCGCGCCGGTGCGGCCGAAGTCGATGGTGTCGCCGCTGACGGGCTTGATGAAGCTTTTCGACAGCGGCGGGCAATCGTAGAAGTAGATGCGGTACAGCGACTCGCGCGGGCGATCCAGCGCCTTGAGGTGCTCCAGCGTCATGCCGAACAGGGTCTTGGCCACGGTGCGCGCGTCACCGGCGTCGCGCTCGTCCCACACTTTGCGGTAACGGGCAAGAAAAAAGGCGCCGTCGATCAGGAAGGCGGTACGCTGCATAGGATTTCCTTATGGCGAACTGGATCGGGAGGAAGGCGCCCCGATAGTGAGACGCCCGCCCGGCCCACAGCGGGCCAGGGAGCCGCATACGATATCGCGAAGCGGCGCGGCCGTCAGCCCCGATCCCGGCGCCTGGAATGTGTCGGCCGACGCATGACGTGCAAGCAATCGCGTGGCAGTGGGATCATCGGCGCCATGAAGCCGGACCGAATCCCGGCGGGAGGACGGCCATGAAGGGATATGCGCTCGGGTGGATCGCCGCATCGTCTTTGCTGCTGCTGGGCGCCAGCCCGCCGCCACTCGCCGGCATGGCGAACGGCGACCCCGAGGCGGCCGTGCGACAGGCCGATGCGGCGTTCTGGCAGGCCTACAACGCCTGCGGGCTGACGACCATCGGCGACTTCTTCAGCGAAGACATCGAGTTCTATCACGACAAGGGCGGGCTGACGAAGTCGCGGCCGGCGATGGTGGCATCGCTGCGCAAGGGCATCTGCAATGATCCTTCGCGACGCATCCGCCGCGAAGCCTACGGCACGGCGGCCTACCACCCGATGGCCGGCCACCGCGCCCTGCTGTCCGGCGAACATCGCTTCTACACCAGGGAGCCGGGCCAGCCGGAACACCTGGACGGGCAGGCCAAGTTCGACGAACTGTGGGAGCTGTCCGACGGCCGCTGGCGCATGAGCCGCGTATTCAGCTACGACCACGGCCCGGCATCGTAAGGATCATTCGCTGCGGTCACGCAGCCAGCCGGATGCGCGCGATCGCAGGCGCGCTCGGCAACCAGGCAGCGCGCGTGGAGCAACGCAGACGACCGCGGCAGGATTCGCCGACGCCGCAGCAGCAATCCTGTCGTCATCGCCGTCGCCGCTCTTTTGCCGGGGCGTGCGAGCGGCGCTCCGGGGTCGCACTGATCGTCGATCGGCTGGCTCGTTGCAGCGGAAAGCGGCAGAGCGATCCGGCCGGGCCGCTGGCGCCGCCCGGCACGGCTGCGCGCCAGCGCCCTCAGTAGTGGATCACCGAGCGGATCACCCGGCCCTGGTGCATCAGCTCGAAGGCCTCGTTGATGCGCTCCAGCGGCAGCACCTCGGTAATCATCTCGTCGATCTTGATCTCGCCGCCGAGATAGCGGTCGACGTAGCCGGGCAGCTGCGAGCGCCCCTTCACGCCGCCGAAGGCCGAACCGCGCCAGACCCGTCCGGTGACCAGTTGGAACGGCCGCGTGCTGATCTCCTGCCCGGCACCGGCGACGCCGATGATGATCGACTCGCCCCAGCCCTTGTGGCAGCACTCCAGCGCGGCGCGCATCACGCCGACATTGCCGATGCACTCGAACGAATAGTCCACGCCGCCGTCGGTGAGATCGACGATCACCTGCTGGATCGGCGTGTCCGGGTAGTCCTTCGGGTTGACGAAATCGGTGGCGCCCAGCGCCTTGGCCATGACGAACTTGTCCGGATTGGTGTCCACCACCACGATGCGCCCGGCGCGGGCCATCACCGCGCCCTGCACCACCGACAGGCCGATGCCGCCCAGGCCGAACACCGCCACGCTGGCGCCCGGCTCCACCTTGGCGGTGTTGAGCACCGCGCCGATGCCGGTGGTGATGCCGCAACCGAGCAGGCAGACCTTTTCCAGCGGCGCAGCGGGATTGATCTTGGCCAGCGCGATCTCGGGCAGCACGGTGTATTCGCTGAAGGTGCTGGTGCCCATGTAGTGCAGGATCGGCTTGCCGCCCAGCGAGAAGCGCGAGCTGCCGTCCGGCATCAGGCCCTTGCCCTGGGTGGCGCGGATCTTCTGGCACAGGTTGGTCTTGCCCGAGCGGCAGAACTTGCACTCGCCGCATTCGGGCGTGTACAGCGGGATGACATGGTCGCCCGGCTTGAGCGAGCTGACGCCGGCGCCGACTTCTTCGACGATGCCGCCGCCTTCGTGGCCGAGGATCACCGGGAACAGGCCTTCCGGATCGGCGCCGGACAGGGTGAACGCATCGGTGTGGCAGACCCCGGTGGCGACGATGCGCACCAGCACCTCGCCGGCGCGCGGCCCTTCCACGTCCACCTGCTCGATCGACAGCGGCTGGCCGGCGGCCCAGGCCACGGCGGCACGGGATTTCATGATGGAAGCTCCTCGGTATATCGCGCCGACGTCCGGCGCCGCCGCTCATGATGGCGGCTTCGCGGCGATCCGCAAACCTCGGCGTGCGTCGACGCCGGCGGCAGCTTCAGTCGCAGGCTTCCGGCACGGCGGCAGGCGCCGCCGAATGCGTCGGCATATGCGCCATCGAGGCGCGATAGTCGGCTGCCTCGGCGTGCACCCAGGCGCGAAACACACGCATGCCGGCGTGTTCGCGCGAACGCTGCGGATAGACCAGGAAGTACGCCTCGGGAATCGGCAGATAGCGTTCGCCGAGCACGCGCAGCAGACCGGCCTCGATCAAGGGCCGCGCCATCACCATGCGCGCCAGCGCCACGCCCATGCCTTCCAGCGCGGCACGCTGCAGCGCATCGGTGGTGTCGAACTGCGCGACATAGCGCGCCGGCGGCGTGCCGCCGGCATAGGCGAACCAGTCCAGCCAGCGCTTGCTGGGGTCGCCCAGCAGGGGCCAGGCGCCCAGCTGATTGGGATCGGCGCCGCGCATGCGCTCCAGCAGGGCCGGCGCGGCCACCGGCGCGATCCACTCCTCGAACAGGCGCTCGCTTTCGACGCCCGGCCAGGGGCCGCGGCCGTAGCGCAAGGCCACGTCCACCGGCTCGCGCTCGAAATCCACCAGGGCGCTGCTGGACTGCAGATTCAGTTCCAGCTCCGGGTGCGCGGCGACCAGGCCGGGCAGACGCGGCATCAGCCAGCCGGACATCACGCCGGAGATGGTGCTGATGGTGAGCGCCTCCTCGCGGCGGCAGCTGTAATGGGAGAGCGCGCGCTCGAGCCCCTCCAGATGCGGCGCCACCGCCTCCAGCAGGCGCTGCCCCTCGGCGGTGAGGCGCACCCCGCGCGGGCCGCGGTCGAACAGCTTGCGCGACAGCTGCTGCTCGATCTGGCGCATCTGGTGGCTGAGCGCGCTCACGGTGAGGTGGGCGCGCTCGGCGGCGCGCGACAGATTGCCGGTCTGGGCGGCCAGCACGAACTGCCGAACGAGGTCCAGCGAGATGCGCGTCATCTTGAATGTTCTTCAAGTCTGGCTTGTGAATATATCGCTTTTTCGGGGCAAAGCAGGCGCCTATCTTGAGCTCACCGCCAAACGATACGTGAGGAGAAGGTCATGCACTCGCCCTGGATCGGAGGTTTGCTGCAGCACGGCCACGTCAGCGACGTCACGCAGGCGCGGCGCCTGGCCGAAGCGCCCACCCGGCGCATCGTGGGACCGTTCGAAGCGCTGCGCCAGCTCAGGGAGGCGCCGGCCAAAAGCGAGAACAGCGCGACGGGCTGTGCCTGCGAGCCACAGATCCTGGTGTTGTAGGCCAGGCTGGCGCAGGGCTCGACTTGAATACGCCGCAGCGGCAACCACTACATGGGATATCCCCAAAGCTACGCGCGGACATCGGCTGCGCGTAGCGTTTCTGTTTCGTCCCCATCCCCGAGGTGCCCCATGCAGCGACGTCAACTTGGCCGGTCCACGCTCTCCATCGCCCCGCTCGCCTTCGGCGGCAACGTGTTCGGCTGGAGCGCCGACGAGGCGCGCTCGTTCGAGCTGCTCGACGCCTTCGTGGACAGCGGCTTCAACCTGATCGACACCGCCGACGTGTATTCGGCGTGGGCGCCGGGCAATCGCGGCGGCGATTCGGAAAGCATCATCGGCAAGTGGCTCAAGCGCAGTGGCAAGCGCGAGCAGGTGGTGATCGCCACCAAGGTGGCCAAGTGGGCCGAGCATCCGGGCCTGTCGCCGCTGAACATCAACCAGGCGGTGGAAGGCTCGCTGAAGCGCCTGCAGACCGACTACATCGACCTGTACCAGGCGCACGAGGACGACGCCAGCGTGCCGCTGCACGAAACCCTGGAAGCCTTCGGCCGACTGATCGAACAGGGCAAGGTGCGCGTGATCGGCGCCTCCAACTACAGCGCCGACCGCCTGGGCGAGGCGCTGAAGCTGTCGCGCGAACGCGGCCTGCCGCGCTACGAGAGCCTGCAGCCGGAATACAACCTGGCCGACCGCGCCGGCTATGAACAGGCCCTGGAGCCGCTGGTGCGGCAGGAGCAGGTGGGCGTGATCGGCTACTACTCGCTGGCCAGCGGCTTCCTCAGCGGCAAGTACCGCAGCGAGGCGGACCTGGGCAAGAGCGCGGTGCGCAGCGGCAAGGTGAAGAGCTACCTCAACCCGCGCGGGCTGGGCATCCTCGCCGCGCTGGACGAAGTCGCCGGCGCCCTGCACGCCACGCCGGCCCAAGTGGCGCTGGCCTGGCTGATCGCCCGCCCGGGGGTCACCGCACCGATCGTCAGCGCGACCAGCGTGCCGCAATGGCAGGAACTGGCCGGTGCGGCGTCCCTGACCCTGAGCGCCGGGCAGATCGCCCGCCTCGACCAGGCCAGCGCCTGAGCGCAGGCGCGCGGCGGCTGGCATGATGGTGGCGGCGCCGAACGCGCTGCCATCCCGAGGACACCGCTTGCCACCGCTCGTCTCAATCATCACGCCCACCTGGCAGCGCGAGCGCTTCCTGCCGGCGCTGGCGCGCTGCGTGCAGCGCCAGCGGGTGGACTGGGAATGGCTGGTGCTCGACGACAGCCCCGAACCCAGCGCGTGGATGCAGGAACTGGCTGCGCAGGACGCACGCGTGCGCTACTTCCATATGACCGAGCGCATGAGCATCGGCAGCAAGCGCAACCGGCTAATCGCCGAGGCGCGCGGCGAGCTGATCGCGCACTTCGACGACGACGATCACTACGCCTCGCATTACCTGGAGGAGATGACCCGACTGCTGCGGGAACGCGGCGCGGACCTGATCAAGCTGTCCACCTTCTTCATGTATGCGCCGACGACGGCCTTCTTCGGCTACATGGACCTGAATGCTCGGGTCGGCCAGCATTACGTGCTGACCGGCGGCGAGGTGAGCCAGGTGGCATTCCACGACAAGATGCAGATCGGCGCCGACTTCATCCTGTTCTACGGCTTCTCCTACGTGTACCGCCGCAGCCTGTGCACGACTTCGCAGTTCGACGACATCGACCTCAACGACGACGAAAGCTTCATCCGCCGCGTGGTGAGCGGCGGCCATCAGGTGATCGCCGCCGACGACAGCCGGCGCAGCTGCCTGCACCTGGTGCATCCCAACTCCACCTCGCGTTGCTTCTCGCGCTATTCGATGCCGTTCTTCCTGCTGGCGCAGCTGTTCCCGGAGTACGAGGGCTATCCGGGCTGAGCACGCAGGCAGCACGAGCGAAGCGCGGGGCATCGATTTCTTCGGCAACCCCATGGGCGCTGCGCCTCGACTTGGCCGACATGCTCAAGCCAGTGCTCCGCAGCGCGCATGCGAGCGGTTGCCTCGGCATGGAAAAACTTCAATAGACTGGCAACCTCGCACACCACCGAGCCTGCCCATGGACTTCCACTTCACCGTCGACTGGTTCCAGTCCACCGCGCAGGCCACCTGGGACCAGTTGATCCCGCAGATCGACCCGACCCGGCTGCTGGAAGTGGGCTCCTACGAAGGCGCCAGCGCCTGCTACCTGGTCCAGCGCCTGGCCGCCACCAAACCGATCGAGCTGTATTGCGTGGACACCTGGGAAGGCGGCATCGAACACCAGGAGGCGACCATCGGCATGGCCGGCGTCGAAGCGCGCTTCGACCACAACCTCGGCGTCGCGCGCGCCGCGGTGGCGCATCCGGTCGAACTGGTCAAGCTGAAAGGGCGCAGCGACCTCGTGCTGGCAAGCCTGCTCGCCGAGGGCAAGGCGGGGCATTTCGACTTCGTCTACATCGACGGTTCGCATCAGGCGCCCGACGTGCTGTGCGACGCCGTGCTCGGCTTCCGTCTGCTGCGCGTGGGCGGCGTGCTGGTCTTCGACGACTATCTGTGGCACGAGCATGCGATTCCCGACAGCGATCCGCTGCGCTGCCCGAAACCGGCAATCGACGCCTTCGCCAATCTGTACTTCCGCAAGCTGAGCATCCTCCGCGCGCCGCTCTACCAGCTCTACGCGCAGAAGCTGAGCGACTGAGCGCGGGCGCGCCGCGGTTCAGCGCGCGGCGGAAGCCGATGCCGCCGGCACCGGCTCCGGCGTCAGGCCATCCGGCAAGTCCACGCGGTCGCCCTGGGCCTGCAGCCGCGCCAGATAATTGTCCTTGCCCAGCAGCGACGACATCGGCAACAGGGCAAAGCTGACCCGGTTGGCCTCCAGCGCCTTGCCGGCCGCCGCCACCCAGGCGTCCTCGAGCCGCGCCGGCAGTGTCGCCGCCCCCAGCTCCTGCGCCACCCCGGAGGCGACCACCGCATCGCGGCAGGCCGCCATCTGGTCGCTCATCGGCAGCGCACGCAAGCCATCCAGGTCGCCCACCGCCCAGGCGTTCGCGCGGGCGCGCATCACCGCGATGTCGCCTTCCAGATGATCGAGCGTCTTGGCGAAGCAGTCGCGGTCGGCCAGCTCGCCGCGCTTGAAGTCCTTGACCAGGCCACGCGGGTTGTCGACCTCGATCAGGTACTCCACCGGCGTGGTCTTCAATCCCTGCTGCTTCAGCGCATGCTTGATGGTCGGCTCGATCACCTGATCGGACAGACCCGCCTGCTTGATCGCGGCGAGGTACAGGGCCAGCGCAGCGAAGATCGGGCGCTGCTTCTCCACGCCGCCGTCGCGGCCGAGATACTTGGCCTTCAGCACCAGCCACTTCGCGTAGTCCGTCGGCGGCACCACCTCGCGCAGCTTCTTGCCGTCCGGGTTGTTGCGCACGCCGATCAGCGAAGGCAGCAGCGCCAGCCCGCCGAAGAAGCCCAGGTGCGGATGCACGCCGACGGTAGGCGCAGCCAGCACCTGCTGCGCCTCGCCGAGGCGCGCCTGCACCTCCTGCGCGCGCCATTGCATCTTCTCCGGCAGCAGGGCGAGGGTGCCGAGCACCCACAGCACGTGGTCGCCCTTGCTCACCTTCCACAGGCCGGGCCCGGGCTGCACGCCGCTCACCGTCACCGCCTGCAGCTCGATCGCGCCGGCCGGCGACGGTGGCGCACTGGCGCTGGCAGCTGGAGTCGGAGTCGGCGGCGGCTGCGCCATTGCAGGCAGCGCCAGCCACAGAGCGCACAACAGGCCTAATCGTCGATGTCTGCGCATGCTGCTGCTCCGGCGCATGCCTACGGCGCGTCGTTCGCGTCGACTGCGCCGAAGTCTTTCGGCGGCTCGATCCGATCGCCTTCGGCCTGCAGGGATTTCAGATAGCTGTCCGGGCCGAGCACATAGCCCATCGGCAACAGGGCGAAGCTCACCTTGTCGTCGTTCAAGGCCTTGCTCGCCGCGGCCACCCACAGCTCCCGGAACTTGCCGCGCAGCTCGTCGGCATCGAGCTTGTGCGCGATGCCCGATTCGGCGATCGCCGCGCGGCACACCTCCAGCTGATCGCTGGTCGGCAGCTTCTGCAGCTGGGTCAGGTCGCCGATGGACCAGGCATTGGCGCGCTCGCGCATCACCGTGACGTCTTCCTGCAGATGATCGAGGGTCTGCTCGAAGCAGCGCAGATTGTCGGCCTGGGTCAGGCCGGCATTCCTGAGCGGATCGGTGGGATCGCGCACTTCCGCGTGATAGTAGATGGGCGTCCATTTCGCATGGCTGTGTTCCCGCGCGTCCTGGATTACCGGGCGGGTCACCTGCTCGGCCAAGTCGGCCTGCGCCAGCGCGGCAAGGTAGAGCTTGACCGCGGCGAAGATCGGGCGATAGCGCTCGACGTCATCGTCCTGGCCGAGATACTGCGCTTTCAGCGGCAGCCACTTCGCGTAGTCCTGTGCGGGCATCTGCTCGCGCAGCGACTTGCCGGAGGGATCGAGCGCCAGCCTGCCGTAGTAAGGCGCCTCGGCATGGAGGTGCACCGTGGGCGGACCCAGCACCTCCTGCGCCTGAGCGATGCGCTCGCGCACCTGGTGCGCCGACCACTGCACGTGCGCCGGCAGTATCTCGAGCGTGCCGAGCACCCACAGCACGTGGTCGCCCCGGCTCACCTTCCACAAGCCCGGCCCCGGCACCACGCCGGTGACCGTCATCGTGCGCAGGGTGGCCACGTGTTCGGCCGCCGCCGGCCCGGCGCTCGACAAGACGCACGCCAGCAGCGCGCGAATCATCCACGACCTGCCCGATCCCTGCATAGCGGCTCCTGTCGATGCGGCGTAGCGATCCTACCCCGGCTCTTATATCGCAACGGCGCGGCGCTTGTCCTTACGCCTCACCGCCGGCTTGTCTGGCGTGCGATCCGCAGCGCCATGGGCATGCGCCAGGCAGGCACGGGCGCACCCGGATCGAACATGACATGGGCACTTCGATGCGCAACAGCCCTGCCGCCACGAGACGACGCCATGACCCATCTGCGCGTGGATTGCCTCACTCGATAGATTGCCACGCATGGCCCACGCAACCGCCCTTGCCCACAACATGCCCTCGATATTCGAGCTCCGGCCTGCCCGCATCGCAGGGCGATCCAGCCGACGGCATGGAGCGGCGCCCTCGACCGCCCAGCTCAGCAGGACGAGGGCTTATTGGGTGTTGGTGTTGGTGTTGGTGTTGGTATCGGTGGTGCCGGCGTCGCTATCGGCGTCCGGCGCTTCCACCTGATAGCCCTCGGCCTTCAACTTGCTGACGTAGCCGGTGGGCGACAACAGCTGCTGCATCGGCAGCACGGCGAAGCTCTGCGCATGATTCTGCAGGGCGGCGCGCGCCGCGCCCAGCCAGGTCGCCTCCAATTTGGCCGGCGCATCGGCCAGGCCCAGCTTCTGCGCGAAGCCCGCACCGGTCACCGCGCTGACGCAGGTACCGTGGCGATCGCTGTCCGGCAGCTTGCGCAAGGCTTCCAGGTCGCCGGTGGCCCAGGCGTTCGCGCGCGCGGTCATCGCCGGCATGTCCTGCTCGATGCTGTCCAGGGTGCGGCCGAAGCATTCCACGTCGTCCAGCCCGGAGCTCTTGAAGCTCTTGATCGCGTCGTGCGGGTGCTCGATCTTCAGCTGGTAGTCGGTGGACACCTCGTCCACGTGGTACTTCTTCGCCAGCGCGTCGACCGTATCCTCCACGCCGCCGGAATTGCTGAGGTCGTTGGCCTTGATCGCTTTCTTGTACAGCTGCTGCGCGGCGAAGATCGGCCGCCAGCGCTCGATGCCGCCATCCTTGCCCAGGTACTTCTGCTTCAGCACCAGCCAGCGCGCGTACATCGGCGCCGGCAGCACCTGCTGCAGGGTCTTGCCGTCGTCGTTCTTGCGCGCGCTGTAGGCGGAGGGCAGCAGGAACAGCTTGCCGAAAAAGCCGGTGTCGACCTGCAGCTTGATGGTCGGCTGCTGCAGCACCTGCTGGGACTGGCCGATCACCTGCTCCAGATCGTGCGACTGCCACTGCATGCGCTGCGGCAACGGCGACAGCGTGCCGAGAATCCACATCACGTGGTCGCCCTTGCTGACCTTCCACAGCCCCGGGCCCGGCTGCACGCCGCTGACCGTGATCGGCGCCAGGGTGGTCACGCTGGACGCGGCGGCCGGCATTGGCGCCGGGGTGCTGCCCGCGGCAGGCTGGGCGGTCTGGCAGAACGCAGGCGCGGCCGCGCACATCATCAGCACGAAAAGCGAGGTAGCCGGACGCATGCGCAATTCCTGAGGGGACGGGGTGGGTGGCGCAAGCATCGCATGCCCTTCGGCAACGGCACCCGAATCGACCTCGCCCGCCGAGGGAACTCGCCTCGCCTTCCGCCGCACCTCGACGCGGCGGATCAATACAGCAGGCGAATCGCGCGGGCACGCTCCGCGCCTCGCAGCCCGGCATTGGCCGGCGTCGGGCCGTCGCCCAGCAGATAGTCGAGCGCCCGATGCCCCTTGGTATCGGCCTGCCAGGGATCGGCGCCGGCATGCAGCAGCAATGCGATCAGTTTCAGCGAGCCATGTGCCGCGGCATACATCAACGGCGTGCGGCCATCGTCGCCGAGCACGATATTCGAAACCAGATCTTCGCCCGCCCAAGTCGTGGCATTGACCTTCGCCCCGTGCGCCAGCAGGAAGGACACGCTTTGCAGCTGATCGAACTGGGCCGCCTGCATCAGCGCGGTCTTGCCGATCTTGTTGCGCACATCGACCTCCGGCTGTTGCTGCAAGATCAGCGGCAACAACCTGGGCCGACGGACCGCCACCAGCAGCAGCGGATCCATGCCTGCATTGCGAGCACAATCCTTGAGCTCGCTGGATTCGTCGCCACCCTTCGACAATTTTTCCGCGATCTCGGCGGCGGGCGCCTGTTCCAGGATCATCCGGCGCAATGAATCCGTCGGCAGCTTGCCGCCGCACTGGGGGCCGAACACCACGGCAAACAAGGCGTTCTTAGCCGCGCGCATGCCGTCGTCATGCGACAAGCCCCAGCGGGCGTAGTAGGCCGCGAGCTGGCGTTGCGCCTGCCGATATTTTCCGCGCAGCTGCTGGGCGACCTCGTAGTTGCCGAGGCTGGTATAGCCCCAGATCTGATAGGGATAGGCAAAAGTCGGCTCCTGCTTCGTCAGGAACGAGCGCGGGTCGACCTGCATGGCGGCGTAGATGGCGTTCTGGCTTGCCCCCAGGCCGTATTTCAGGCTGCCCTGGAAGTTGTTGATGAAGTCGCCGTCTGCGGCAGTGGAGGCTGCTTTGAATGCGTTGACCGCGGCCTGGGGGAATCCGCGCGCACTGCCGCGTTCCCCATTGCAACCCGGACGTGGCAGGAAATTATCCCGATTGCTGCCGTATTGAGCCTGGGTCGCAGCCACCAGTGCGGGCCGCGCCAACAACACCGCGCACGGAATCGAGTAGTAGGCAGAGCTGCTGTTCGCAGCGCCGGTCTGCGAGGCTTGAATGATGGTGTTCAGCAGCGACCGGTCGGTGCCGTCGTAGCGCTGCGGCGGAAACTCGCTTTGAGCCAGCGGTCCGCCACCGTTCCATTTTTGCTGCGCCTGCTCCAGGACTTCCGCCAACAGACTCTGGATAAGCGCATTGCGGCGGGCGCCAACGGGGCGGAACGCATGCAGGAACAACGCATAGTCCAGCTTGCCCAGGGTGTCCTGATGGGAGGCCCGTTCGAGTACGGGCGCGGCCTTGCCTGGGTTGCGGCCCATGTTGGCGATGGCGGTAGCGCGATTCCACGGACCGGTCGGCGGCGGCTCTATGCCCGAACTATCCTTGGGCAATACTCGGGCGATCGTGCGTGGCTTGAAACGATCCGGATGCTTCGCCGATTGTTCCAGGGTCACGTAATCCAGCGTTTCATTGCCTGCGGACGGACACGACAGTTGCGGCCCCAACAGGCGCGCAAGCACCGCCCTCGCCTGCTCGAACTGCTCGGTCCGGCCGATCACCGTGCGGCAAGGCAGGCGCAGCCAGGTATCGCTGAGCTGCGATGGCGCATACGACCAGCCCAAACTCAGCTTCCGATCCGGCATGCCGCCGCCGGCCAAGGTACCTCTCGACATCTGCCTGTTCAAAGCGGCGTCGGCCATGCGCAGGCCCGCGAACAAGCGCAGCAACGGTTGCGGGCTATTCGCCGTAGCCGCGAGCACGGCGTCGTAGTCGTGCTTGTCCTGATTCAGGGTCTTCCGGGGAATCGCCCCAGCAGACGAAGCTGGCTTTGCCATCACCACCGCGGTAATTACCGACAGCGATGCATCCATGGCCCGGTCATCGTTTGCGAGAAAGGCGGCATAGGCATCCACCAAAGCCTCCATGGGATGCCGCGTCGCGCCCTCTGGCACCGGCCAGCGCGGCTGGCCCGCGGCTAGCCGTTCCATATCGGACTGTATCCGCGCCAGCGTCTGGCGCGGGTCGCCGTATTCCTTCGGATGATCCACTTCGATGACGACATGGCGAGGGACAGATCCCGCCGAAGCCGGCACGGCGCCGTAAACCGACGCGCTTGCCACGTGCAGACTGAGGCTTGCCAGCATGAGCAGACATGCTTCGCGACGACAGCCACGCGTCTGCTCGCTTCCGTGACCTGACCGCGCCTTGCGGGCCAAGCCCGACCGATTCGATGCCATTCCTACGCCCCCCAACTGCTCTGGCGAGCAGTCACTGAGCGCATTATCGACAGCTCCAGCGGATCAATGATGGCGATTCGGCGCAGGCTGGCGTCAATTGCCGGGCAGCTTGTTGCCGATTCGTGGCGAGGCGACGAACCGTGCCTGCGCGCTCGGTGCCGACGTCATCGACCCGCACGGCAGCCGGCCAAGCACCATCGCGACAAGGCTTGGATGCGGCCCAAAAGCGAAGGGGCGCTGCAGCGCCCCTTCGTCCTGCCCTTTGCAACGAGCCGGCAAAGCCTTAGAGCGAAGCCAGCGCCGCGTTGAAGGTGTCGCTCGGCCGCATGGCCTTGCCGATCAAGGCCAGATCGGGATGGTAGTAGCCGTGGATGTCCACCGGCTTGCCCTGGGCGCCGTTCAACTCGCCGACGATCTTCGCCTCGTTCTCGGTGAGCAGCTTGGCCAGCGGCGCGAACTTCGCCTTCAGCGCTGCATCGTCGTCCTGCGCGGCCAGCGCCTGCGCCCAGTACAGGGCCAGGTAGAAGTGGCTGCCGCGGTTGTCCAGCTCGCCCACCTTGCGCGCCGGCGAGCGGTTCTCGTCGAGGATCTTGCCGTTGGCCTGGTCCAGGGTCTTGGCCAGCACCTTCGCCGCAGCGTTGTCGTAGCGATTGCCCAGGTGTTCCAGCGAAGCGGCCAGGGCCAGGAACTCGCCCAGCGAATCCCAGCGCAGGTAGTCCTCTTCCAGGAACTGCTGCACGTGCTTGGGCGCCGAGCCGCCTGCGCCGGTCTCGAACAGGCCGCCGCCGGCCATCAGCGGCACGATCGACAGCATCTTGGCGCTGGTGCCCAGCTCCATGATCGGGAACAGGTCGGTGAGGTAGTCGCGCAGCACGTTGCCGGTCACCGAGATGGTGTCCTGGCCCTTGCGGATGCGCTCCAGCGAGAACGTGGTCGCCTCCACCGGCGGCAGGATGCGGATGTCCAGGCCGCTGGTGTCGTGATCCTTGAGGTAGCGCTCGACCTTCTTGATCAGCTGCGCGTCGTGCGCACGCTGCGCGTCCAGCCAGAACACCGCCGGCGTGTCGCTGAGCCGCGCGCGGCTCACCGCCAGCTTCACCCAATCCTGCACCGGCGCGTCCTTGGTCTGGCACATGCGCCAGATGTCGCCGGCCTCCACCGCCTGCTCCAGCAGCACCTTGCCGGCGGCGTCGAGCACCTTCATCACGCCGTCGGCGGCGATCTGGAAGGTCTTGTCGTGCGAGCCGTACTCTTCCGCCGCCTGCGCCATCAGGCCCACGTTCGGCACGCTGCCCATGCGGGTGGGATCGTAGGCGCCGTGCGCCTTGCAGTCCTCGATCACCGCCTGGTACACGCCGGCGTAGCTGCGGTCCGGAATCACCGCCTTGGTGTCCTGCAGCTTGCCTTCGGCGTTCCACATCTTGCCGGAGTCGCGGATCATCGCCGGCATCGAGGCATCGATGATGACGTCGCTGGGCACGTGCAGGTTGGTGATGCCCTTGTCGGAATTGACCATCGCCAGCGCCGGGCGCTTGGCGTATTCGGCCTGCACGTCGGCGAGGATTTCTTCTTGCTTGGCCTGCGGCAGGCTGCCGAGACGGGCATAGAGATCGCCGATGCCGTTGTTGCGGTCGAAGCCGGCGGCCTTCAGCGTCTCGGCGTGCTTGGCCAGCACATCCTTGTAGAACTCGCCCACCACGATGCCGAACATGATCGGGTCGGACACCTTCATCATGGTGGCCTTCAGGTGCAGCGAGAACAGCACGCCCTGGTTTCTGGCGTCCACGATCTGCGCATCGATGAAGGCGGCCAGCGCCTTGCGGCTCATCACTGCGACGTCGATCAGCTCGCCGGCCTGCAGCGCGGTCTTTTCCTTCAGCACCTTGTGGCTGCCGTCCTTGCCGAACCACTCGATGCTGACGTTGCCAGCCTGCTCGACCAGGGCCGACTTCTCGCTGCCGTAGAAGTCGCCGCCGTCCATGTGCGCCACGTGGGTCTTCGAGTCCGCGCTCCAGGCGCCCATCTTGTGCGGGTGCTTGCGCGCGTAGTTCTTCACCGACAGCGGCGCGCGGCGATCGGAATTGCCTTCGCGCAGCACCGGGTTCACCGCGCTGCCCTTCACCTTGTCGTAGTGCGCCTTGACGTTCCAGTCGTTGACGTCCTTCGGCTCTTCCGGATAGTCCGGCAGCGCGTAGCCCTGCGCCTGCAGTTCCTTGATCGCCGCCTTCAGCTGCGGCATGGAGGCACTGATGTTCGGCAGCTTGATGATGTTGGCGTCCGGCGTGGTGGCCAGCTGGCCCAGCTCGGCGAGATCGTCGGCGATCTTCTGGTCGTCCTTCAGCAGATCCGGGAACTGCGCTAGGATGCGCCCCGCCAGCGAGATGTCGCGCGTCTCCACCGCGATGCCCGCGGTGCCCGTATAGGCAGCGACGATGGGCAGCAGCGACTGCGTGGCCAGGTACGGGGCTTCATCCGTCAGCGTGTAGATGATCTTCGGCGTGGGGGACATGGTAGGCATTGACCTCGGGTGCGGCGACGTTTCTGGGGATGGGGCGCATCGCCGTACGGCCCCGCATGGCGAAGCCGCCCGACACGCGAACGATCCGCGCATGGCAGCCGGATCGTCCGCAAACGCCCCGAAGGGTAGATCGCGATCCACAACAATTGCCCATTGTCGCGGTTTCAACGGGCAGGGAAAAGCGCGCGACCGATCTGGGGATGTCGGCGGGGATCTCAATCCACCCGGGGCGCGGCGGCTGGTGTTCGCGTTGCATGGGCCGGGTCAGCCGGATTGCCGCTGCCTTGCACAGGGCTCCGTGCGATCAGCAGGGATCCTCGTCGGGTTCGCCATCGGGCATGTGACCAGGAAAGACCCGAGCGATGACTTGGCCAAGCTTCGTCCACTGCCTCGCAGGCGGCTGAGGAATCGGTGAGCGCGCAGATTCCATACCTTGTTGCGGTCTATACGGCAGCGGATGCCATGCCCGTCGACAGTGTGCGGATTGCACCCGCTTGAACGACACCGGCAACTGGCGCGGCGCCTGGTTCCGGCGCAGTCCGTCGCTTGCTAAGGTCTCCACGCGCTTGAATCGGGGCATGTCGATTCGGCCGCAGGCCGTTCGTCGTCATCTCAAACGGGGCATGCAAGGCGATCCCTGTCGAAACCCATCATCGGCGCTGCGGCTTTCGGGCATGGCGTCGAGCGAACACCTTCAGCAGGAGACCGCGATGACTATCACCATCACTGCCTTTGAACGCTCGCCCGACGGCGGCATGGGGCTGGCGCGCGACACGCGCGTTCGCTGGGCGCTGGAAGAAGCAGGCCTGGCCTATGAGGTTCGTCCTGTATCGCTCGCTGCGATGAAGCAGCCAGCGCATATGGCGCTTCATCCCTTCGGCCAGATTCCGACCTACGAAGAAGGCGATCTGGCGCTGTTCGAGTCGGGCGCGATCATCTTCCACATCGCCTCGCAGCATGCGGGCCTGCTGCCGGACGACGCCAATGCACGGGCACGCGCGATCACCTGGATGTTTGCCGCACTGAACACGGTGGAGCCGCCGATCTTGGAGCTTGTCACCGCCAAATTCCAGGAAGGTGACAAACCCTGGAGCAAGGAGCGCATGCCGCTGATCGCGGAGCGCATCCGCCATCGCCTGCATCAGCTCTCCGCGCGCCTGGGCGACGACGAATGGCTGGACGGCGCGTTCAGCGCCGGCGACCTGGTCATGGTGTCGGTGCTGCTCCGGCTGAGGCCGTCAGGCATTCTGAATGAGTTTCCGAGCCTGGCTGCCTATGTGGCCCGCGGCGAAGCACGCCCGGCGTACCAGCGAGCCTTTGCGGCGCAATTGGCGTTCAACACGACCCGATCAACAGCCGACTGACCCTTTGGCTGCGTGGATCACCGAGAAGGCCACCATCGCACGCTTTGGCTGGGCATGTGCATCGCCTGTGCGGGCGTAAGCGCCCATCGGATGATCGTCATCACTGACCAGCTTGACGCCCGATCTTCTCCGGCCATCACGACACTGATCGAATCCTGCCTTCTCGTCTATCGCGTGGACAGCCAAGAAATGCCGCAAATCTGGCTGCACTGAATCGTGCGGTGCGCTGCCGTGAGGCAGGGCGACAAGACATGCCGGCTGCCGGCGAACTGAGAGTCTGGTGCAGCGCCGCCAAGCAGTCTGAAAGCGCAACCAGTCCTCGCGCCGCATGTGCGGGCTGCATGCCTACCGCCCGGCAACCACCGGGCAGGCGATCCCCTCGCCTGCCCGGTGCGCGGTGCTTACTTCACCGAGAAGTCTTTGCTGGTGGCGGCCTTGCCGTCGATCGAGATATCCACCTTGTAGTTGCCCTTCGGGAAGCCGCTGGGCTTGGCGATGTGGAACTCCACTGACTGCGGCGCGGTGACCGTATTGCTGTCTTCCTTCACGGTCTGGCCGTTCTGGTAGCTCCACTTGGCGTCGACCTTGGCCGGGCCGCTGCCGATCACCGACACCGAGGCGTAGATGGTGTCCTTCGGGGTGAAGCTGGTGGTGGGCGCGCCGACCTTGTTGGAAGCATCGACCGAGCTGCCCAGGTTGACGCTGTCGACGCTGGGTGCGCTGGCCGGAGCCAGCGTGGCGGCGGGTGCGGGCGTCGTCGCGGCAGCCGGCGGCGGCGTCGGTGCGGGCGCAGGAGCCGCTGCGGTAGCGGGAGACGCCGGCGCGGCGGGCGCCGAGTCGTCCTTCTTGCCGCAGGCGCTCAGCAGCAGAGCGGCGCTCAGCGAAGCGCTCAGGATCAGGATGCGGGGTGCAGCGTTCATGGGTTTCTCCCTGTATCGATGAAAGCGGACGTGACGGATTACGGCTTCGGCGGGATCTTCAGCACCTGGCCCGGGCGGATCCGATCCGGATCGCTGAGCTGGTCGCCGTTGGCCTCGAAGATTCGATGCCATTCGTTGGCGTCGCCGTAGAAGTGCTTGGCGATCTTCGACAGGTTGTCGCCGGAGGCGACGGTATAGGTCTGCTCGGCCGCGCTGGTGCCGGAGGTGACGTCGCTGAAATCGACCTGCGGCGTGCCCGCGGCGGCGTCCGGGGTATTCTCGGTGCCCATGGAGACTCCTCCCTCGTTGGTGTCGGAGCGTTAGAAATAACGGCAGCGCGGTTAACGCCGAGTAAGCGTGCCGTGCACGCAACCGGCAGTTCGGAATCCTCCGATGGTCAGTCACGCACGGGCCTGCCGCTGCGCCCCTGGGCCGCCGATCCACGGGCCATGCCTTCCGCCGATGCGCTCCGGAAGCGCGGCCGCCTACGCTGGCGGTGGCCGTCGATCACACAAACGCAGCGGCGCAGCCGGTCTGCAGGCCTGCTTCGTCATCGCGCCACGCATCGATACGCCAGTTCGCGTTGACTTGCGCGCACTGCTCCATGCCGAACGCCGGAAATCACCTCTCACTACGCGCGACCTACGGGATCGCGCGCAGCTACTCAGGACTGCGTCTGCATCTGTGTGCGACGGCCGGCCAGGCGCTCGCGCCAGGCGCGCTGGCGCGCGGCCAGGCAGGAGAAGATCACGTACAGCGCCGGCGTGCTGAGCAGGGTCAGGCTCTGCGAGATCAGCAGGCCGCCGATCATCGCGATGCCGAGCGGGCGGCGCAGTTCCGAACCTTCGCCCAGGCCGATGGCGATCGGCAGCGCGGCGAGGATCGCCACCATGGTGGTCATCATGATCGGACGGAAGCGCACGATGCAGGCCTCGCGCGCGGCCTCCAGCGGCGTCTTGCCGTGTTCGCGCTCGGCCACCAGGGCGAAGTCGATCATCATGATCGCGTTCTTCTTGACGATGCCTATCAACAGCACCAGCGCGATCTGCGCGATCACCGACAGCTCGGTGCCGGTGAGCCACAGGGCCAGCAGCGCACCGACGCCCGCGGCAGGCAGGGTGGAGAGGATGGTCACCGGATGGATCAGGCTCTCGTAGAGGATGCCCAGCACGATGTAGACGGTGATGATGGCGCCGGCCAACAGCAGCAGCATGCCGCTCTGCGACTGCTGGAAGCGGCGGAAGTCGCCGCCCACGTTGAGCTTGATGTCGCCCGGCATGCGCATGTTGCTGGCAGTCGCCTGGATCACCTGCAGCGCCTCGCCCATGCTCACTCCGGGAGCCAGGTTGAAGCTCATGTCCATGGTGGTCTGCTGGTTTTCGTGGGTGATCTGGGTCGGCGCCAGTCCTGGTTTCTGCGTGGCGAAGGCGGTCAGCGGAATCATCTGGCCGTTGCTGGACTGCACGTAGGTGCTGTTGAGCGAGGCCGGCGAGGCGGTCTGGTTCGGCAGCGCGTTGATTACCACTTTGTACTGGTTGAGGTCGGAGTAGATGGTCGACACCTGGCGCTGGCCGAAGGCGTCGTACAGCGCACCGTCGATGGTGCCCATCGACAGGCCCAGCCGCGAAGCCTTGTCGCGGTCGACCACGATGTCCTGCTCCAGCCCGGCGTCGTCGACGTCGCTGCCGACGTCGCGCAGCTTGGGGTTCTTCTTCATCTCTGCGACCAGCTTGGGCAGCCAGGTCTGCAGTTCCGCCAGATCGTCGCCCTGCAGCGACACCTGGTATTGCGCGCCCTGGCTGGTGCCGCCGCCGCCGAAGCTGGGCAGGTCCTGGATCGGGCGCAGGCGCACGTTGAGGTCGGGATAGCGCGCGGCCTTGGCGCTGAGCCGCGCCAACGCCTCGAAGGTGTCGTCCTTGCGTCCTTCCGCGTGCGTCTTCAGCTGGATGTCGAACAGTCCGCTGGCGCCCTGCCGGCTGCTGCCCAGGCGCGAGCCGACGGTGGCCACGTCGTGGTCATGCAGCATCATGTCGATCAGGCGCTGCTGGCGATTGAGCGAATCCTGGAACGACACCGTGGCGCCCGAGGTGGCGCGGCCGCGGATCAGGCCGGTGTCCTGTTGCGGGAACAGGCTGGTCTTGACCTGGGTGAACAGGAAGATGGTGAGGCCGACCAGGATCAGCGGAGTCAACGAGAACAGCAGGGCGTGGCGCAGCGAGACATCCAGCGCTTTCACGTAGATGCTTAGCATGCCCTCGTGGAAGCGCTCCAGCGCCGCGCCCAGCCGCGACGGCCGCTCCGGCTCGCGGTGTCCGCTGAGGAAACGCCCGCACAGCGACGAGGTGAGGGTCAGCGAGACCAGCGCCGACACCACGATCGCCGCCACCAGGGTCATGGTGAATTCTTTGAAGAACATCCCGGTGATGCCGCCCATGAACAGCAGCGGGATGAACACGGCGACCAGCGAGGCGGTGATCGACACGATGGTGAAGCCGATCTCGCGCGCGCCGGCCAGCGCCGCCTGCATGCGCGTCATGCCCTGGTCGATGTGCCGCACGATGTTCTCGATCACCACGATGGCGTCGTCCACCACGAAGCCGATCGCGATCACCAGCGCGAGCAGGGTGAGGTTGTTGAGGGTGTAGCCCAGCGAGTACATCAGCACCGCCGCGCCGGCCAGCGACAGTGGCACCGCGGCGGTGGCGATCAGGGTGGGCGCCAAGCGGCGCAGGAACAGCGCCATCACCAGCATCACCATCGCCAGGCTGATCAGCAAGGTGGCCTGCACCTCGTGCAGCGAGGCGCGGATGGTCGGCGTGCCGTCGAAGTACGGGGTCAGCGTGGTGCCCGGCTGCAGAAAGCTGCGCAGCACCGGGATGTCGGCCTTGACGCGGTCCACCGTGCCGATGATGTTGGCGTTGGACTGCTTGTACACATACATCAGGATCGCCGGCTTGCCCTGGAACCAGGCGGCTTGATACGCATCCTGCTGGCCGTCGTAGACCTTGGCCACGTCGGACAGGTGCACCACCACGCCGTTCTGGTTGGAGATCACCAGGTTGGCGAAGTCGGCCGCGTTATGCAGCGCGTCGTTGGCGCTCACCGCCATGGTGGTGCGGCCGTCGGACAGGAAGCCCTGCGGCGAGGTCACGTTGGCCGCGGTGAGCGAGTTGCGCAGCTGGTCCGGCGACAGGCCCAGCGCGTTGAGCTGGCGCAGGTTGACGTCGACCCGCACGGCCGGGGTCGAGGCGCCGGCGATGTCCACCGAGGCCACCCCTTCCAGCTGACGCAGGCGTTGCGCCAGCAGCGAGTCGGCCACGTCGTAGAGGTCGCGCGCGGACTGCGTGTCCGAGGTCAGCGCGAAGGCGATGATCGGATCGTCGTTGGGGTTGGCCTTCTCGTAGCTGGGCGGGCTGTTGAGCCCGGTGGGCAGGTCGGACTGCGCCGCGTTGATCGCCGCCTGCACGTCGCGCGCCGCGGCGTCGATGTTGCGGCTGGTGTCGAACATCATGAACACCTGGGTGCTGCCCAGCGAGCTGGACGAGCGCATGGTGTCGATGCCGGGCACCTGGCCCAGGTGGCGCTCCAACGGCGCGGCCACGGTGGAGGCCATGTTCTCGGGGCTGGCGCCGGCCTGGCTGGCCTGCACGAAGATCACCGGGAACTGCATGTCCGGCAGCGCGGCCACGCCGAGCAGCCCGTAGCAGATCGCGCCGACCACGAAGATGCCGATGGCCAGCAGCGAGGTGCCGATCGGGCGGCGGATGAACGGGCCGGAGATATTCATGCCGCGAAGGAGCGCAGGGCCTGCGCGGGCGCTTTCGAAAAGGTCATGCGAAGCTCAACGCCTGCCGCGCGAAAAGGTTGAAGCCGGCCGGCGCCATCAAGGCGAAAGGGGCGACCGGCTCGCGCCGCGCCCCTTTCGCTTCCGGCAGCCCGGCACAAGGTGCCGGACGTCGTCGTCGCCAGCTCACGACGCGCTCCGCGCCTGCGCCAGCGCGCGCCGCTCCTTGCGCAGTTCCAGCCAGTCGGAGAAGCGCTCCATGTACAGGTAGATCACCGGGGTGGTGTACAGGGTGACCAGCTGCGACAGCAGCAGGCCGCCGACGATGGACACGCCCAGCGGCCGGCGCAGTTCGGAGCCGATGCCGTTGCCCAGCGCCAGCGGCAGCGCGCCGAGCATGGCCGCCGCGGTGGTCATCATGATCGGGCGGAAGCGCAGCAGGCAGGCGCGGCGGATCGCGTCGTGCGCGTTGATGCCGGTGCGCTTCGCCTCGATCGCGAAGTCGATCATCATGATCGCGTTCTTCTTCACGATGCCGATCAGCAGCACGATGCCGACGATGCCGTCCACCGACAGGCTCATGCCGCACAGGATCAGCGCCAGCAGCGCGCCCACGCCGGCCGGCGGCAGGGTGGAGATGATGGTCAGCGGGTGGATGTAGCTCTCGTACAGCACGCCGAGCACGATGTAGATCACGATCACCGCGGCGAGCAGCAGCAGCACTTCGTCGCCCAGCGAGGAGGAGAACTCCGCCGCCTTGCCGATGAACTGGCCGCGCACCTGCGCCGGGAAGTTCATCTGCTTCTCCACCTCGTGGATCGCGTCCACCGCCTGCGACAGCGAATAGCCCGGCGCCAGGTTGAACGACAGCGTCACCGCCGGCAGCTGCTGCTGGTGGGTCACCACCAGCGGCGCGCTGGTCACCACCGCGTTGGCCAGCGAGGCGATCGGGATGATGCTGCCGTTGCCGATGATGATGCCGGTGTTGCTCACGCCCACGCCGGTGGAGGTCGAGGAGTTGCTCGAGGCGGCCTGGCCGAAGCTGGTGGCGTTGCTGCCGGTGAGCGCGCCGTTGCCGTTGCTCTTCACCGCCAGCTGGTTCAGCAGCGCGGTGCTGGAGCGGAACTGCGGCGCCACCTCCAGCACCACGCGGTACTGGTTGAGCTGGGTGTAGATGGTGGAGATCTGGCGCTGGCCGAAGGAGTCGTACAGCGTGTCGTCGATGGTCTGCACCGGCACGCCGAGTCGGCTGGCCTTGTCGCGGTCGATGGTCAGCTGCAGCGCGGTGCCCTGATCGGCCAGGTTGTTGTCGACGTCGGCCAGCTCGGGACGCTTGCGCAGCGCCTGGGTCATCTGGTTGGCGTAGCCGGACAGCTCGGTGGAGTTCACGTCGGACAGCGAGTACTGGTACTCGGTGGCGGACACCTGGCTGTCCAGGGTCACGTCCTGCACCGGCTTGAGGTACAGCGCCACGCCGGGGATGTCGGCGGCGGCGCGCTGCAGCCGCTGGACCATGCTGTCCAGGCTGCCGCGGTCGCCGCGGTCCTTCAGCACGATGCTGAGCTGGCCCTGGTTGAGGGTGGGATTGACCGAGCCGGCGCCGACGAAGGCGGCTACGCCCTGCACGCCTTCCTGCTTGCGCAGCGCGTCGGCCACCGCCTTGGTGCGCTGCTCCATCTGCGGGAAGGCCACGTTCTGGTCGGCCTGCACCACGCCGGTGATCAGGCCGGTGTCCTGCTCGGGCAGCAGGCCCTTGGGAATGGCGATGTACAGGAACACGGTGATCACGATGGTCGCCGTGGCCACCAGCATGGTCAGCCGCTGATGGCCGAGCACCCAGTCCAGCGAGCTGGCGTAGGCGTTGACCGTGCGCGTCCAGAAATTCTGCTTGCCGGCGGCGGCGTGGCGCTCGTGGGCGTCGTCGCCCTCGGGTAGCTGGTCGGCCTTGAGCAGGTAGGCGCACATCATCGGCGTCAGGGTCAGCGACACCAGCATCGAGATCGCCACCGCGATGGTCAGCACCCAGGCGAACTCGTGGAACAGGCGGCCGGTGACGCCGGGCATCAGCAGCAGCGGCAGGAACACCGCCACCAGCGAGACGGTCAGCGAGAGCACGGTGAAGCCGATTTCCCGGGCGCCGATCTCGGCGGCCTCGGGGCCGTCCTTGCCCTGCTCGATGTAGCGCACGATGTTCTCGATCATCACGATCGCATCGTCCACCACGAAGCCGGTGGCCACGGTCAGCGCCATCAGCGAGAGGTTGTCCAGCGACATCCCGGCGAACGACATCACGCCGAAGGTGCCCAGCAGCGACAGCGGCACCGCCACCGAGGGAATGATGGTGGCCCACAGCCGGCGCAGGAACACGAAGATCACCGCCACCACCAGCACGATGGTCAGCAGCAGGGTGGATTCGACATCGTGCACCGAGGCGCGGATGGTCACGGTACGGTCGGCGAACACATCCAGGTGCACGTCGGCCGGCAGCACCGCGCGCAGCTGCGGCAGGATCTGGCGGATCGACTCCACCGTCTGCACGATGTTCGCGCCTGGCTGGCGGCGGATGTCCAGCAGCACCGCCGGCTTGCCGTTGGCCCAGGCGGCGAGCTGGTCGTTCTCGGCGCCGTCGACCACGCTGGCCACGTCGGACAGGCGCACCGCCTGGTTGTTGACGTAGCTGATGATGGTGCTCTTGTACTCGTCGGCGTCGGCCAGCTGGTCGTTGGTGCCGATGCTGTAGCTCTGCGCGGTGCCGTTGAGGGTGCCCTTGGGCGCGTTGACGTTGGCCTGGGTGAGCGCGTTGCGCACGTCCTCCATGGTCAGGCCGAGGTTGGCCAGCTGCGCCGGGTTCACCTGCACGCGCACCGCCGGGCGCACGTTGCCGGCGATCGAGACCAGGCCCACGCCCTGCACCTGCGACAGCTTCTGCGCCAGGATCGAGTCGGCGTAGTTGTTGACGTCGCGCAGCGGACGGCTGTCCGAGGTCAGCTCCAGGGTGAGGATCGGCGCGTCGGCCGGATTGACCCGGTTATAGACCGGCGGATACGGCAGCGTGCTCGGCAGGGTGCCGCGCGCCTGGTTGATCGCCGCCTGCACGTCCTGCGCGGCGATGTCGATGTCGCGGTCCATGTTGAACTGCAGCACGATGGTCGACAGGCCCGCCGAGGAGTCCGAGGTCATCATGCCGAGGCCGGAGATCTGGCCCAGGTTGCGCTCCAGCGGCGTGGTCACCAGCGAAGCCATGGTCGAGGCGCTGGCGCCCGGGTACTGCGTGGTGACGACCAGGCTGGGCGCATCGATCTCGGGCAGCGCCGACACCGGCAGCTGGCGGTAGCCGAGGATGCCGAGCAGCAGCACCGCCACCATCAGCAGCGAGGTGGCGATCGGGCGTCGGATGAAGAGGGTCGAAAATCCCATGGGGCGTCACTGCCGTGAGTAAGCGTGGTCGAAGGCGGGCACCGGGGCCGGGCGCCGGCACGAGCCGGCGGAACCGTCGCCGCGCCGGCCGCGGCGGGCGTCCGGCGCGCAGGTCGCGCCGGGGCCCGGGGAGCGGCGTCGGCTAGCCGCCGCCACGGCGGCCGCCGCCCTGGCGCTGTCCGTCCTTGGCCTTCTTCAGTTCGTCCGGGGTGGGTGCGGCCGGCACCTCGCCGGGCTTCAGCGGCTGCACCTTGCTGCCGGGCTTGAGCCGGAACTGGCCCTCGGTGACCACCTGGTCGCCGACCGCCAGCCCCTTGCTGATCATCACGTGGCTGGCGCCGGCCTCGTTGGCCACCGTCACCGGCTGCATCTTCACCGTCTTGTCGTCCTGCAGCTGGTACACGTAGTCGCCGTCCGGGCCGCGCTGCACCGCCTGCGCCGGGATCACCAGGCCGCCGGGCGCGGTGCGCACCTTCAGCTGCACGTTGACGAACTGGCCCGGCCACAGGCTGTTGTCCAGGTTGTCGAACTGCGCACGCAACTTGAAGGTGCCGGTGGAAACGTTGATCTGGTTGTCGATCACCTGCAGCACGCCGCCGCTGGCGATCGGGTGGGCGTCAGTCTTGTCCAGCGCCGCCACTTCCAGCTGCGCGCCGCCCTTCATCGCCGTGCGCACGCTCTCCAGGTTCTGCTCGGGCAGGTAGAAGATCACGTAGATCGGGTGGATCTGGGTCAGCGTCACGATCGCCGTGGTGGTAGTCACTACGTTGCCCGGGTCCACGCTGCGGATGCCGGCCACGCCGTCAATCGGCGAGGTGATGCGGGTGTAGTCGAGCTGCACCTTGGCCGACTTGATCGCAGCCACGTCGGCCGCCACGGTCGCATTCAGCTGCGCCACGTTGTTGCGGTAGGTGTCCATGTCCAGCGCGGCCACATAGCCCTGCGCCACCAGCTTCTGGTTGCGCGACAGGGTGCTCTGCGCGGTGGCCAGCGAGGCTTCGTCCTGCTTCTGCTTGGCCAGGGCCTGGTCGTAGCTGGCCTGGAACGGGCGCGGGTCGATCTGCGCCAGTAGGTCGCCCTTCTTCACCGACTGTCCTTCGGTGAAGTTGATGGTCAGCATCTGGCCGCTGATCTGTGGGTTGATGGTCACCGTGTTGAGCGCCTGCACCGTGCCCAGGCCGACCAGGTAGATCGGCACGTTCTGGCTCACCACCGGCTCCACCGTCACCGGCACCGGCGCGTTGTCCTGGCCGGGCTGGCCGCTCTGGGCCTCCGCCGCCGCGCCGCGCCCGCCGTGCCGATGGCCGCCGCCGGCCCCAGCCTCGTCGCCTTCCGGCTTATGCAGCAGCCGGAACGCCACGGCGCCCACGATCACGACGACCAGCACCGCTAGCGCGATCTTCCAAAAACGCGACATGAAACACTCCTGGGGATGAAGACCTGGGTCACCCGACCCTGACGGCACAGCATCTGCGCCGCACAAGTAAGTTGTATGAAAGCATAGGGCCAGTCCAACGACACTGAACAATGCCGGTTGACATGGGTCCGGCATGACCGATGGCAGGGCGGCGAGGGGCGCCGCCAAGCCGGCGGCAGGCGGAATCGGCGGGCCGCGGACCGTTCCGGCGCCGGTCCCGGCCACGCCTGAAACCGTCGCGCGCTTCGTCTATAATTCGCGACTTGTTGCCTGTCGCCGGCCCGCTTCCCGGGCGCCGGCGCAGGCAGCGGTAAGGGCTCGACGTTTCCGCCAGGCGCATCATCGGTGATGATGTGCGCACGGGCCGCCGGCCGCGCAGCGACGCGGCGGCGGGACAGGCACGCCGGCGTAGCCATGGGGGCTCCGCGGCTTACCCACTGACTGGAGTACATGCGTGAGCGGTTCCATGACCAAATCTGACCAGAGTTTCCTGCGTCAGTTCTCGCTGCTGATTGCCGGCCTCAGCCTCCTGACCGTTGCGTTGATCAGCATGGCCGCGTGGATCTACGCGAACGAGCCCAAGGAAACCGACCCTCACGTGGCGCAGCAGGTGGCCGATCGCATCGCCCCGGTGGCCGGCGTGTATGCCGGCAACACCGGCCGCGCCGCGATGGAAGCGGCCCAGGAAGCCGCCGCCAAGGCCGCCGCCGCCCAGGTCGCCTACGGCGGCACCACCGACGGCAAGACCATCTACGACAACCTGTGCCACAGCTGCCACACCGCCGGCGTCGCCGGCGCGCCGAAGCTGGGCGACAAGGCCGCCTGGGGCCCGCGCATCGCCGAGGGCCTGGACACCCTGATCAAGCACGCCACCGAAGGCTACAAGGGCCCGGACGGCAACATGATGCCGGCACGCGGCGGCAACCCGTCGCTCAACGACGCCCAGGTGAAGGCCGCGGTGACCTGGATCGTCGGCCAGGCCAAGTAAGCCGCCGGGCACTTACACCGCAGATTTGACGCCGCCCACGGGCGGCGTTCTGCTTTATGGCCTCGCCCTATGAAGCCGGGCCCGCTCCGCCGACGCCGTCGCGCCAGGCCCGCGCATGCTCGCGCAGCTGCGGGAAGAACGCCTCGAAGTGCCGCTGCAGCGGCGCCTGCAGCCCGATCAGCAGCGGCAGCGCGTCGGCCAGCGGGCTGGCCCGGCTGAGTCGCTGCGCGATGCCCTGCAGCGCCCGCCCGATCTCGGCCGGATCGGCATAGCCGGCCGGCAGGTCATGCGCCTCCATATAGGCGCGGAAGCGCCGCAAGGTCGGCGGCAGCAGCGCATCCTCGCGCCACAGCAGCCCGCGCAGCTCGCGCGAAAAGGCGTCCAGCGGCTGCGCCGACCAGCGTGCGAAGTCACGCGCCAGGCAGTGGTCGAACCACATGTCGAGCAGGATGCCGGCGTAGCGCCGGTACGGCGGCTCGAACAGTTCGCGTGCGGCGCGCACCTCGGGGTGGTCGTCGGTGTAGACGTCGATTGCACGGTGCAGACGGATGCCGTCGATCACCCGCGCCGGCAGCGCCGAAGCTTCCAGCGTGCCGTGCACGAAGTCGCCGAGCATGCCGCCGAGCCGCAGGCCATCGTCGTCGCCGGCAAGCAGCGCGTGGGCGAGATGGTTCATCGCACAGCGGGCCGGGCGGGCCGCGGCCGCGCGTTGCCGGTTATCATCGTACCCATGAATGTTCTCTCGCTCCCCGCCGATCCGGCGTCTTTTCCCGATACGGCGGCCAGCTTCGCGCTGAGCGGCCCGGCCGGCAAGCTGGAAACGATCAGCGACGTGGCCGAAGCCGCCGAGGCGCGCCGCGGCATCGCCGTGGTCTGCCACCCGCATCCGCTGCAGGGCGGCACCATGCACAACAAGGTGGTGACCATGGTCGAGCGCGCCCTACGCGAATCCGGGCTGGACACGCTGCGCTTCAACTTCCGCGGCACCGGCGAGTCCGCCGGCAGCTACGACGAGGGCCGTGGCGAAGGCGACGACCTGGCCGCGGTGGCCGCCTGGGCGCGCCGCGTGCGCCCGCACGATGCGCTGTGGCTGGCCGGCTTCTCGTTCGGCAGCTACGTGAGCATCCGCAACGCCGCGCGCCTGCATGCCGACGCGCTGATCAGCATCGCGCCGCCGGTCGGCCGCTGGGATTTCGAGGATCTCGCCCTGCCCGGCTGTCCCTGGCTGGTGGTGCAAGGCGAGGAAGACGAGATCGTCGAGCCGCAGGCGGTGTTCGACTGGGTCGACGCGCTGGGCCGCGACGCGCCGCAGCAGCCGCTGGAACTGGTGCGCATGCCGGAGACCAGCCACTTTTTCCACCGCCGCCTGATGGACCTGCGCGGCGCGATCAAGCACGCCGTGCAGGCCTGGCTGCCAGCGCCGAGGCAGTAACCGCATGCGCGCTCCGCTCGTCTGCGGCTGGGCCGCACTGTGGCTGCTGTCATCGACCTGCAGTCATGGCGATCAAGCCAGCGTCCCGTCGGGTCATTGGACAGGGACATGGCACCGGATAGCGCCTCACGATGCCGTCCCAGCCGAACTGCGCATCGATGGCACGCCTCCTGAACTGCACTTCTCACTGGAAAGCCGCCTGACCGATCGAGTGGGCGCCCTCGCGGACAGCCTCGTGCCGCGAGGCGGGGACGCCAGCTATCGCAACGACAGCGGCTGCCGGATCGATTTCAGCCTGAGCGGCACGCGGCTCCGGCTTCGTCAGCACGGCGGTGAACAGGCTTGCCGCCTAGGCTCCGGTGTCGATTTCAGCGGCGACTACGTGCCGGGCAAGCTGCCTTCGATCGACCTGCTCTCGCTGCATGTGGTCGACAGCGCGGCGCAGGATCGCGCCGCACGCACCCTGCTGGGCCAGGATTACCAGGCCATGGTCGAGGCGGTGGACCTTGCCAGCGCGGGTCGCGATCTCGATGGCACCGGAGCCATCGTGCAGAGCTACCTGGTGCGCCTGCGCGACGTGCCCGCCTCCGCGATCGTGATGCGCCACGACGCGCAATTATGGATAGGGCTGCTGGTCGAGATCGCCGGCAAGCCACATCTGCGCTACTACAGCAACGTGCCGACCTGGAAAAAGCGCGTGCCACAAACCATCCTGGCCTGGCGCGACGGCATCGATCCGGCACTACCGATCGATCCGATGCCCTGAGAACCTGCCACCCCATGAATCATTCGTCGTCGATCGCGCCGAGCACGCGCTATCAGGAAGGCGTCGCCGCGCACCGCTGGCAGTCCGATCCGGCGCAGCTGGCCGTGCTGCCCGAATTCGACCGCATGCAGGCCGCGCTGTGCGCCCCGTCGCCGGCCGGCAACGGCCTGTTCGGACGTCTTAAATCGCTGCTGGGCAGCGAGCCCGAGGCCGTGCCCGGCCTGTACCTGTGGGGCAGCGTGGGACGCGGCAAGACCTTTCTGATGGACTTGTTCGCCGCCAGCCTGCCGCATGGCGTGGCGCTGCGCCGGCACTTCCACCGCTTCATGGGCGAAGTGCACGAGCAGCTGCGCGAGCTGGGCGAGCGGCAGGACCCGCTGGTCGAAGTGGCAGCACGGCTGGCGACGCGCTGCCGCGTACTGTGCCTGGACGAGTTCCTGGTCAACGACATCGGCGATGCGATGATCCTGGCCAACCTGTTCGAGGCGCTGTTCGCGCGCGGGGTCAGCCTGGTCACCACCTCGAACACCGCGCCGCAGAATCTGTACAAAGACGGCCTGCAACGCGCGCGCTTCCTGCCGGCGATCGCCGCGATCGAACAGCGCTGCCACGTGGTGGAGATGATCTCGGCGCGCGACTGGCGCCTGCGCGCGCTGACCCAGGCGCCGGTCTACCACACCCCGCCCGGCGCCGAAGCCGAGCGCGAGCTGGCGCGCATCTTCACCAGCCAGGCGCAGGGCGAGGTGCGCGACGGCGGCGAAATCGTGCTCAACGACCGCCCCATTCCGCTGCGCAAGCGCGCGGACAACATCTTCTGGTTCGACTTTCCCGCGCTGTGCGAAGGACCGCGCGCGGTAGCCGACTACATCGAGCTGGCCAAGGCCGGCCCCACCATCATCGTCTCCAACGTGCCGCAATTCACCATCTACAGCGAGGACGCGGCCAAGCGCTTCGTGCAGCTGGTCGACGAGTTCTACGACCGCCACGTGAAGCTGGTGCTGTCCGCCGCCGCGCCGATCCACCAGCTTTACGACGGCGAGCGCCTGCGCGCCGAGTTCGGCCGCACCGAATCGCGCCTGATCGAGATGCAGAGCGAGGAATACCTGGGTCTGCCGCATCGGATGGATTGAGGCCGCTACGCCCCGGCGCGTCTTTGTCGATACGCCGGCGCCGATCCGGATCGAACGACGACCACCTTGCACCGCGGCGTTTGCGCCTCGCCGGCGGCTCGCTATGCTGGCCCACGAATCGGCCTACGACCCGGCGAAGCAAGCGTGCGCCTCTTATCGACCCTGCTCGGCACCTGGCTCGCCTGCGCCTGCCTCGGCGCCTGCTCGGCTCCGCCGGCTCCGGCTGACCAGCAGATCCGAACGGCCGAGCTGAAGGCCACCCTGGCGAGCCTGGACCTGGAACACCCCTGGGAAGACGCCAAGCGTCATGTGGCCGCGGGCGACCTGCGCCCGGTCGGCCTCTACGGCTTTAGCTGCTCCGTACCGGGTCCGTACGACCCGAAGTCGCCTTGGAACATGGCCGATATTCGCTGTCTGGACGGCACCGGCGACGTGATGTACGTCGGCGAGTACACGCATCTGACCGACCAGGCCACCGCCTACGCGATGACCTATAACTGGGCCTTGAAGCGAGCGCTCAAGTCAGCGTCGAGCCAGCCGGCGGCAAGCCGCGCCAGCTCGCCCTAGACGCCGCCTTCGTTCGCGCCATCGCGACGTCAGCGCTTAGCCTGGCGGAACTGCGCGAACTCGCTCGGCTCCCATTCGCGCAGCGCGAGCATGAAGCCGGTGCCACGCCGCTGCCCCAGCGGCGCGCCGGCGGATTCGTCGTGCAGGGCGGCGAAGCGGGCGCGCAGCCGACGGAATTCCAGCTGCAGCTGCGCCACCGCCGTCGCGGTGAGCATGCCGTGAGTGAACTCCAGCGTCTCGTCGGCGCCGTCGAAGCGGCTGCGCAGGAACTCGCCGAGCGGCCGCCCCATGAAGAAGCGCCGGATCGGCCCGTTCGGCAGCCACTCGAAGTCGCGCGCCACGCGCAGGCGCACGCGATCGCCCGGCAGCAGCGCGATCAAGCCGATCCGGTGCAGCACCGCCAGGTAGCGCGCGCAGGCCTTGCGGTCGAAGCGATAGGTCGCGGCGATCTCGGCCGCCGACCAGTGGTTCAGCACGCACACCGCCACCAGCAGCAGCCTGCGGTCGGCCACCAGTTGCGCCTCCTGCTCCTGGGTCAGGGTGCGCAGCAAGGGCGTCGCCGCGGCCGATTCCGCGGTCAGCTCCGCCAGGGTCAGGCCGAGCAGCTGACTCAGCCTGGACAGCCGCTCGACAGTGAAGCGGGCGCTGGAAAACAGCCGCTTCACGCTGGGCTCGGACAACTCCAGCGCCTGGGCGACGTCGCGATAGGTCAGCCCACGCGCCTTGAGCTGGCGCTTGATGGTCACCACGAGCTGGCTCACTTCGGACATGAAAGTATTACCTCACGATACTTTTGGTCGCACTTTACGCATTTCCCGGGAAATTATCCGCACTTCACGCTACCTTCGGACATGCTGCGCGCACCCCGCCCCGGTGCCACGCCCATGTCCGCCCAGCCGCACGCGCAAGCCTGGTTCGAAGCTCCTTCCCGTCACCGCGACGTGCCGCTGCGCGAAGCGATGCCGATCGCGCCGGCGGTCTCCACCGCCTGGCTGAGCGCGCAGCTGCGCATCGGCGACGTGGTGTTCATCCGCGCGGCGGCGCGCCCGTTCCGCGAGGTGGCGGCGGCCACCGACTCCTGGGTCAACCACGTCGGCATCGTGGTCAGCAAGGAAGGCCGCGAGCCGCTGATCGGCGAGAGCACCTTCCCGTTTTCGCGTACCACGCGGCTGTCGCGCTTCGTGGCACGCTCGGAGCAGGGCCGCGTCGCGGTCGCGCGCCTGCCCAAGCCCTTGAGCTTCGAAGAGCAGCACCGCCTGATCGACGCCTGCCTGCGCCGCAGCGGCGTGTTCTACGACACCGGCTTCAACCTGCGCTCCGGCCGCCAGTTCTGCTCGCGCTACGTGCGCGAGGTGCTGCTCGAGGCCACCGGCGTCGAGCTCGGCGAAATCGAGACCTTCGCCGACCTGCTGCAGCGCCATCCCGAGGCCGACCAGGGTTTCTGGAAGCTGTGGTATTTCGGGCGCATTCCGTGGCAGCGCGAAACGGTCACGCCGGCCAGCCTGCTGCGCAGCGAGACCTTGCAGTGCGTGTTCGACGGCCAGGTGGCCAAAGAGGAGCGCCGCGCCCGCCGGCAGCGCGCACGCGCGGCACGCCCGTGCTGATCCTGCTGCTGGCGATCTTCGCCGGCTGCTGGCTGCTGGAGCGCGTGCATCCGGGCTGGCCGCTGCCGAAGGTGCGCGGCTGGACGCTGCGCGTGGTGCTGGTCAACCTGGTCCAGCTCGGCGTGGTGCTGCTGGCCGGCATCAGCTGGGAACGCTGGCTGTCTTCCGCTTCGCTCTTTCATCTCTCGCGCCATCTCGACCCGGCGAGCGGCGGCGTGCTGGCCTATTTCATCGCCACCTTCGTGTTCTACTGGTGGCATCGCTGGCGCCACGAGCACGACATCCTCTGGCGCGCCTTCCACCAGATCCACCACAGCCCGCAGCGGCTGGAGGTGATCACATCGTTCTACAAGCATCCCGGCGAGATGGTGGTGAACTCGCTGATCGGCAGCCTGCTGGTGTACACCCTGCTGGGGCTGTCGCCGCAGGCCGGCGCGATCTATACCTTCTGCACCGCGCTGGGCGAATTCTTCTATCACACCAATGTGCGCACGCCGCGCTGGGTCGGCTGGTTCTTCCAGCGCCCCGAGATGCATCGCATCCACCACCGCCACGGGCGGCACAAGAACAACTACGGCGACATCCCGTGGTGGGACATGCTGTTCGGCACCTACGAGAATCCGCCGGAGTGGCGCTACAGCTGCGGCTTCGACGACGCCAAGGAACAACAGCTGTGGCGCATGCTGGCCTATCAGGACGTGCATCGGAAACCCCGCGTGCGCAAGCCATCGCCGGCGCCTTCGCGCGGTGGCGAACGCTGAGTGCCGAGGCCGCACGCCATGCAGCTTTCGCCGCCGGCACGCGCTAGCATCGAGCCTTCTCGTCCTGGAGATCGCGCATGCGCCGTGCCCTGTTAGCCGCCGCCCTCGCCGTCGCCGCAGGCAGCGCCTGCGCCGCCCCTGCCGACGACAGCGCCGAGGCGCTCGCCGCGCGCGAGCTGCCGCAAGTGGTGGCCTGGCGCCGCGACATCCACCAGCACCCCGAGCTGAGCAACCGCGAGGTGCGCACCGCGGCGCTGGTCGCGGCGGAGCTGAAGAAGCTCGGGCTGGAGGTGCGTACCGGCATCGCGCATACCGGCGTGGTCGGTCTGCTGAAGGGTGGCCTGCCCGGGCCACGGCTGGCGATCCGCGCCGACATGGACGCGCTGCCGGTGACCGAGGAAGTCGACCTGCCGTTCGCCTCGAAGGCGCGGGGCGAGTACCGCGGCAAGCCCACCGGCGTGATGCACGCCTGCGGCCACGACGCGCACACCGCGATGCTGCTCGGCATGGCGCAGGCGCTGAGCGGCATGCGCGCCTCCCTGCACGGCTCGGTGCTGTTCGTGTTCCAGCCCGCCGAGGAAGGCGCGCCGGCCGGCGAGGAAGGCGGCGCCTCGCTGATGCTTAAGGAAGGCCTGGTCCGCGACTTCAAGCCGGACGCGATGTTCGGCATGCACGTGGTCAGCTCACTCAACGTGGGCATGGTGACCGTGCGGCCCGGCCCGACCATGGCCGGTTCGGACTGGTTCCGGCTGGTCGTGCACGGCCGCCAGACCCACGGCGCGATGCCCTGGAACGGCATCGACCCGATCGTCACCGCGGCGGAGATCGTCAGCGCTGCGCAGACCATCGTCAGCCGCCGGCTGGACATCGGCACGCTGCCGGCGGTGCTCAGTTTCGGCATCGTCGAAGGCGGCGCGCGCTACAACATCGTGCCCGACCAGGTCGAGCTGCAGGGCACCCTGCGCACCTTCGACGCCGGCATGCGCCAGCAGGCGGTCGACGCGCTCAAGAGCATCGCCGAACACATCGCGGCGGCCAATGGCGCCACCGTGGAGACGCAGATCCCGGTGGGCGACAGCAACCCGGTGCTGGTCAACGACCCCGCGCTGGCCGCGCGCGTGCGCAAGAGCCTGGAGCAGGCCCTGGGCAGCGCCCACGTGGCCGAGGCCAAGCCGTGGATGGCCTCGGAGGATTTCGCCTATTTCGCGCAGGCGGTGCCCAGCGTGTATTTCTTCGTCGGCGCCACGCCGGTGGGCCAGGACGCGGCCAAGGCGCCGGCCAACCACTCGCCGAAGTTCTTCCTCGACGAAGGCGCGCTGAAGGTGGGCATGACCGCGATGCTGCAGTCCGCCCTGGATTATCTCGACGGCGCGTCGTCCTGATGCCGCGACCGACGCTCCCGCAAACCCGGCTCGACCGACCCACGAGGCAAACATGGCCGAGATCCTGATACCGCTGCCACGGCGCGACTTCGATCCGTCGGAAGCGGCGGTGAGCTGGCGCGCGCTGCGCGAACGCGGGCATCGCGTGCGCTTCGCCACACCGGACGGCCAGCCCGCCCGCGCCGACGAGCTGATGCTGAGCGGCGCCGGTCTCGATCCCTGGGGCTGGCTGCCCGGCCTACGCCGGCTGCCCCTGCTGGGTCTGCTGCTGCGCGCCAACCGCGATGCGCGGCAGGCTTACGCGGCGATGCAAGACGACGCCGAGTTCCGCCAGCCGCTGCGCTGGGAGGCGATCGCGCCGAGCGACTTCGACGCCCTGCTGCTGCCCGGCGGCCATCGCGCCCGCGGCATGCGCGAATACCTGGAAAGCGCCGTGCTGCAGGCCTGCGTGGCGGACTTCTTCGCCGCCGGCAAGCCGGTCGCCGCGATCTGCCACGGCGTGCTGCTGGCGGCGCGCAGCCGCGTCGCCGGCAGCGGCCGCTCGGTGCTGCACGGGCGCCGCACCACTGCGCTGACCTGGGCGCTGGAGAAAAAGGGCTGGTCCACCGCGCGGCTGAGCCGGTTCTGGGACCCGCACTACTACCGCACCTACATCGAACAGCCCGGCCAGCCGACCGGCTATATGTCGGTGCAGCAGGAGGTCACCCGCGCGCTGGCCTCGCCCGACGATTTCCTCGACGTGCCGGAGAACGCCGCGCACTACCGGCGCAAGACCGCCGGACTGGCCCGCGACAGCGCACAGGACGATACGCCTGCCTTCGTGGTGCGCGACGGCAACTACGTGTCGGCGCGCTGGCCGGGCGACGTGCATGCCTTCGCGCGCCAGTTCGCCGAGCTGCTGCCGCCGGCCTGATCAGCCTGGGCGGCGGCGCGCGCTGGCCTGGAACAACCCGCAGGCACGCAGATACGCAGCGGTGCGGCATGCCGCCCGGCCGCGACGGCAGCAAGATCGTCCTCAGCGCCCGTTGACGACGCCGGGTCAGCCCGCGCCGGGATGTGCCGGGATCGGCTCGTACCCAGGCCAATGAAACCCGCAGGCGTAGAGGTCGCTGCAAGGTGGCACGATGACGCTGAGATACGGGCAAACCCATCCGGCCTGGAAAGTGGTCATCGGACATGGCCGCCCTGCGGCAGCACGCTACGACCCGCCAGCCACCCGCCGAGCCTGCGAGGCGCCCGGCGATCGCGGACCAGCTCTAGGCCGCGCCGCGCAGCCGCTCGATCATCGCCAGCAGTGCCTCGGCGGTCGCCTGCGGATGCTCCATCGGAAACAGGTGGCTGCCCTCGACCCAGGCCAGCCGCGTGCCGACCAGGCGCCGCGTGGCCGCCAGCCCGGCCTGGCGCAGCTCGCGCGAGCGGGTGCCGGCAAGAAAGCCCACCGGCACCGGCGACTGCCCCGGGCTGGGCGGCAGGCTGCGGTAGATGCGCCATTCGATCTCACGATCGAAGGCCAGTTCGCGGCTGCCGTCGTCGCGTTCCTGGGTGCCGTGCTCGACATAGTCGGCCAGCACGCGCCTGTCCCAGCGCGCGAAGACCGGCTTGGCCAGGAAGTGCTGCAGCACGTCGTCGCGATCGGCCCAGTGCCGGCGCCGGCGGCGGGTGGCGTCGATCATCGGCATCACCCAGCGATCCAGCCCGACCGCCTGCCCGGCGCGCAGCAGCGGCGCGCGCCAGCCGCCGATCAGCGGCGAGTCCATCATCACCACGCCACGCACCTGCTGCGGCAGCTGGCGCGCCGCCAACAGGCTGAGGAAGCCGCCCAGCGAATGTCCGACCAGCCACACCGGGCCGGCCGCTTCCCCGGCAAGGCGCCCGGCCAGCTCGGCGGTGAGGCCGCGCCAGCCGCGATCCACCGGATAGCGCGGATCGTGGCCGAGCCGTTCGATGCTGCGCACCTCGTAGCGCGGCTGCAGATAGTCGAACAGGGTGCGGTAGGTCGAGGCCGGGAAACCGTTGGCGTGGGAAAACCAGATCAGCTCGCGCATGCCTAGGCCTGCCCGCCCAGCGCCGCGCGCACGGCGGGATCCTCGCGCATGCGTTCGCGCATCAGGAATTTCTGCACCTTGCCGGTCACCGTCATCGGGAAGTCGTCAACGAAGCGCACGTAGCGCGGCACCTTGAAATAGGCCAGACGCTGCGCGCAGTGCTGGCGAATCTCTTCTTCGCCGGCCGCGCAGCCCTCGCGCAGGCGCACCCAGGCGCAGACCTGCTCGCCGTAGCGGGCGTCCGGTACGCCGAACACCTGCACGTCCTGCACCTTCGGATGCAGGTGCAGGCATTCCTCGATCTCGCGCGGGTACACGTTCTCGCCGCCGCGGATGATCATGTCCCCGCGCCGGCCGACGATGCTGCAGTAGCCCTCGTCGTCGATCACCGCGAGGTCGCCGGTATGCATCCAGCCGTCCGCGTCGATCGCCTCGGCGGTACGCTCCGGCTGCTCCCAGTAGCCGCGCATCACCGCATAGCCGCGCGTGCACAGCTCGCCCGGCGTGCCGCGCGGCACGGTGGCGCCATCCTCGCCGACCAGCTTCACCTCCAGATGGGGATGCACGCGCCCGACCGTGCTCACGCGGCGCTCCAGCGGATCGTCCGGCACGGTCTGGAAGCTCACCGGGCTGGTCTCGGTCATGCCGTAGGCGATGGTCACCTCGGCCAGGTGCATCTCGTGCACCACGCGCCGCATCACCTCGATCGGACAGGGCGAGCCGGCCATGATGCCGGTGCGCAGCGAGGACAGGTCGAATTCGCCAAAGCGCGGATGCTCCAGCTCGGCGATGAACATGGTGGGCACGCCGTGCAGGCCGGTGCAGCGCTCCTCGGCCACCGCCTGCAGGGTGGCGAGGGGATCGAAGCCCTCGCCCGGGATCACCATACAGGCGCCGTGGGTGACGCAGGCCAGGTTGCCCAGCACCATGCCGAAGCAGTGGTAGAACGGCACCGGGATGCACAGCCGGTCCTGCGCGCTGAGGCGCATCGCCTCGCCGATGAAGTAGCCGTTGTTGACGATGTTGCGATGACTCAGGGTGGCGCCCTTGGGCGCGCCGGTGGTGCCCGAGGTGAACTGGATGTTGACCGCGTCGTCGGGGGCCAGCCGGCTGGCCCGCTCGCGCAGGCGCACAGCGGCGGCGGCATCGCCCAGCGCGGCGAGCGCGCCCCATGAACGCGTGCCCGGCGCCGCCACCTCGTCCAGCAGGATCACTTCGTGCAGATGCGGCAAGCCTGCCGACCGCAGCGCGCCCGCCGGCGCATCGGCCAGTTCCGGCGCCAGCTCCAGCAGCATGTCGAGGTAATGCGAGGTCTTGAAGCGGCGTGCCAGCACCAGGGCCGCGCAGCGCACCTGGTTGAGGGCGTAGGCCAGCTCGTGCGCACGGTAGGCCGGGTTGATGTTGACCAGGACCAGCCCGGCCATGGGCGCGGCAAACTGCAGCAGCACCCATTCGGCCCGGTTGGGCGCCCAGATGCCGATGCGTTCGCCCGGCTGGAGCCCGAGCGCCAGCAGACCGGCCGCGATCCGCTCCGCCTCGGCATGAAAGGAGGCATAGCTCAGGCGCACGCCCTGATCGCGCACCACCAGGGCCGGCCGCTCCGCGTGCGCCGCCGCGATGCGCCCCAGCAAGGCGCCGACGGTCTCGTCCAGCAAGGGCTCGGCGCGACTTCCCTGGACATGGCTGGGGGCGACAGTCATGGCGGTCCTCGTGAAGGGAGTCGAAGCATAGCGCGCCACCCGCGAGGCGCCGCCTGGTCCGGAGGCGCGTGCCGCAAGGCTCCCAGCTCGACGCGGCGGCGCCTGCGGATGCGGCATCGGCAGGCGACCGGGCAGGCTCCGTACGGCGCGGCCACTGCCGCCCCGCACTGGCTCGGTGAGCGGGCTGGTCAAGCCGTCGCCAAAAATTGCGCAAGCTTTGAGCAACCCCGCGAAGCCCCGCAGCGAAGGCAAATTCGCGCAAACCGGCGCCGGCATTGATCTTGCTAGAGTTATCCACCGGTTTTACACAATCTATTGGGTTGACCGGGCGCCGTCAGCCCGATATGTTGTGGTCGTCGGTGCCCGTCCAGATGCGACATCGGTCGGGCTTAAAAGGGAATCCGGTGCGACTCCGGAACTGCCCCGCAGCGGTAAGCGGAAACGAAAGCCCTCACAGGCACTGGCTCTCTTGGAGCCGGGAAGCGAAGGCAAGTAGGCGGACCCCAGGGTCCATGTCCGCAAGTCCGAAGACCTGCCGGCACACCGTGGCGAACAGGCCACGGTGCAAGTGACGGCTTCCGCGGGGAGGCGCGTTGCAGGCTCGGGCCATGAAGCCCGCCCTGGAACCGTCCGTGGCAGCTGCCGCTTCAGGCCCTGCGCGCGGGCGCAGGTGTTTGATTCCGGTTTTGGAGACCGCCGCATGCAACCTCTAGATTCTGCTCCGCGCGAACGGCTTGCCGTGCGTGCCGATAGCCCCTCCGTCGCCTCCGCCGCGGCGCAGGCTCCGGCGTCCGAGACCCCGTTCGCCCTCACCCCGCCGCACAACCCCGGCCAGATGCGCGTGACCAAGCGCAACGGCGGCCAGGAAGTGGTGGACGTCAACAAGATCGTGCGCGCGGTGACCCGCAGCGCCGACGGCCTGCACGCGGTGGACCCGCTGCGCGTGGCGCTGAAGACCATCGGCGGCCTGTACGACGGCGCCACCACCCAGGAGCTGGACCAGCTCTCGATCCGCACCGCCGCCGCGCTCACCGCGGAGGAGCCGGAATACGGCCAGCTCGCCGCGCGCCTGCTGTCGGCCTATGTCGACAAGGAAGTGAGCGGCCAGGAAATCCAGAGCTTCTCGCAGTCGATCGCGCGCGGCGCCGAGCTGGGCATCCTCAACGACCGCCTGCGCGACTTCGTCGCCGTCAACGCACGCAAGCTCAACGACGCGATCGACACGCTGGCCGCGCGCCGCTTCGAATACTTCGGCCTGCGCACGGTGTACGACCGCTACCTGCTGCGCCACCCGCAGAAGCGCCTGGTGATCGAGACGCCGCAGTATTTCTTCATGCGCATTGCCTGCGCGCTGGGCGGCAACGAAATCGGCGAGACGCTGGAGCTGTACCGGCTGCTGTCCTCGCTGGAATACATCGCCAGCTCGCCCACCCTGTTCAACGCCGGCACCGCGCACGAGCAGCTCAGCTCCTGCTTCCTGCTCGACTCGCCGACCGACTCGCTGGAGTCGATCTACGACAAGTACGCCGACGTGGCCAAGCTCAGCAAGTTCGCCGGCGGCATCGGCCTGGCCTACTCGCGGGTGCGCTCGCGCGGTTCGCTGATCAAGGGCACCAACGGCCATTCCAACGGCCTGGTGCCGTGGCTGAAGACGCTCGACGCCTCGGTCGCCGCGGTGAACCAGGGCGGCAAGCGCAAGGGCGCGGCCTGCGTCTACCTGGAACCCTGGCACGCCGACATCGAGGAGTTCCTCGAGCTGCGCGACAACACCGGCGACGAAGCGCGCCGCACGCACAACCTCAACCTGGCCAACTGGATTCCCGACGAATTCATGCGCCGGGTGGAGAGCGACGGCGAGTGGTCGCTGTTCGATCCGAAGATCGTGCCGCACTTCGTCGACAGCTGGGGCGAGACCTTCGAGCAGTCGTACCGCCAGGCCGAGGCCGACGGCCTCGCGGTGAAGACGGTGAAGGCGCGCGAGCTGTACGCGCGCATGCTGCGTACCCTGGCCCAGACCGGCAACGGCTGGATGACCTTCAAGGACCGCAGCAACGCCACCAGCAACCAGACCGCCAAGGCCGAGAACGTCATCCATCTCTCGAACCTGTGCACCGAGATCCTGGAAGTGACCAACGCCGGCGAGACGGCGGTGTGCAACCTGGGCTCGATCAACCTGGCCCGCCATGTCGCGGCCGCGGCCGACGGCAGCCAGGCGTTCGACTTCGACAAGCTGGCGGCCACCGTGCGCACCGCGGTGCGTCAGCTGGACCGCGTGATCGACCTGAACTTCTATCCGATCGACACCGCCGCCACCGCCAACCGCAAGTGGCGCCCGGTGGGCCTGGGCGTGATGGGCCTGCAGGACGTGTTCTTCAAGCTGCGCCTGGCGGTGGACTCGGCCGAGGCGCTGGCGCTGTCCACCCGCATCGCCGAGGAGATCTACTTCCACGCGCTGGCGCAGTCGAACGAACTGGCCGCCCAGCATGGCGCGCACCCGGGCTTCGACCAGAGCCGCGCCGCCGACGGCGAGCTGCAGTTCGACTATTGGCCGCAGGCCAAGCAGCACGACGAGGCACGCTGGGAAGCGCTGCGTGAGCGGATCAAGGCCAAGGGCCTGCGCAACTCGCTGCTGATCGCCATCGCGCCCACCGCCACCATCGCCTCGATCGCCGGCTGCTACGAGTGCATCGAGCCGCAGGTGTCCAACCTGTTCAAGCGCGAGACCCTGTCGGGCGACTTCCTGGTGGTGAACCGCTATCTGGTGGAAGAGCTGAAGACGCTCGGCCTGTGGACCAGCGAGGTCCGCGACGCGATCAAGCTGGCCGAGGGCTCGATCCAGGGCATCGCGGCCATCCCGGAACGCCTGCGCAGCATCTACCGCACCGTGTGGGAACTGCCGCAGAAGGCACTGATCGACCTGGCCGCCGCGCGCGGCGCCTACATCGACCAGAGCCAGTCGCTGAACCTGTTCATGGAGAACCCGAACATCGGCCAGCTCTCCTCCATGTACATGTATGCGTGGAAGGCCGGGCTGAAGACCACCTACTACCTGCGTTCGCGCCCAGCGACCAAGATCGCCAAGACCACCGTGGCCAGCGCCCCGGCCAAGGCCGCGGAGCCGGTGCAGGACGCACAGGAACAGGCCACTGCCGCGGTGTTCTGCTCACTGGAGAACCCGGAGTATTGCGAGGCCTGCCAGTAAGCCGCTCGGGAGCATCGCGATGACGACGGTCATTCCTGTCTTCAACCAGAGCGCGGACCAGGTCATCGACGCGTTCTGCATCGAAACCCTGGTTGACGCACGTATCGAAGGCAATTGGGCGACCGTGGTCAGCCGTTCGTCCCACCGCGCGGACGTCGCAACAGGAAAAAAGCGCAGCACGCCTTTCGAGGTGTTTCCGCACAACGACCATGCCGGTCGAGCCATCCGCCGATGGCTCGACCAACGACAAGCTCGCTAGCGCCGCCCGACCCGGCGCCGCGACTGTCGCTTTGACTTCCCTATCTTGACGCCCAGGCCCGCCATGTCCGCCCAGCCCGAACGCACCCAGCACATCCTCGATCCCGGTTTCGCGCTCACCCTGCGTCCGATGCGCTATCCCGAGTTCTACGAGATGTACCGCAACGCGATCAAGAACACCTGGACCGTGGACGAGGTGGACTTCGCGCCGGACATCACTGACCTCACGGCCAAGATGTCGGCGGCCGATCGTCACCTGATCCATCGCCTGGTGGCCTTCTTCGCCACCGGCGACACCATCGTGTCGAACAACCTGGTGCTGAACCTGTACCAGCACATCAACGCGCCCGAGGCGCGCATGTACCTGTCGCGCCAGCTGTACGAAGAAGCGCTGCACGTGCAGTTCTACCTCACCCTGCTGGACACTTACATTCCCGATCCGGCCGAGCGCAACAAGGCCTTCGCCGCGATCGAGAACATTCCCTCGATCCGCGCCAAGGGCGAGTTCTGCTTCAAGTGGATCGACTCGATCCAGCACCTGCAGCAGTTGGAGACGCGCGAGCAGCGCCGCCAGTTCCTGCTCAACCTGATCTGCTTCGCCGCCTGCATCGAGGGGCTGTTCTTCTACGCGGCCTTCGCCTACGTGTACTTCCTGCGCTCGCGCGGCCTGCTGCACGGGCTGGCCTCGGGCACCAACTGGGTGTTCCGCGACGAGTCGGGCCACATGGGCTTCGCCTTCGCGGTGGTGCGCACGGTGCGCGCGGAAGAGCCGGAGCTGTTCGACGAGGCGATGCGCCTGCAGGTCGAGCAGATGCTGGAAGAAGCCATCGAGTGCGAGACCCAGTTCGCCGAGGACGTGCTCTCCGGCGGCGTGGCCGGCCTGTCGGCCAAGGAAATGCGCCAGTACCTGGAGTACTGCGCCGACCAGCGCCTGGCCCAGCTCGAGCTGCCGAAGAAGTACGGCGCCAAGAACCCGTTCGACTTCATGGATCTGCAGGACGTGCAGGAAGTCACCAACTTCTTCGAACGCCGCGTCTCGGCCTACCAGGTCGGCGTGGAAGGCGAAGTCGCGTTCGACATGAGCTTCTGAGCTACTGCGAGGCGGCTCGCTGCCTCGCGACTGCCGCTCAGGCGGCGACCTGGGCCATGATGCCCAGCGGCCGTCCTTCGTTGTCCTTGAAGAAGGCCATCCATTCCTCGGTGCCGTCGTCGTGGCGGTGGATCATGTGCGGTGCATGGCTGAACTCGACCCCGCGCGCGGCCAGTGCCGCATGCGCTGCGTGGATGTCCTCCACGCGGAAATACAGGATCGATTCGGCCGGGCCGCCGTCGCCGGCGGAGAGCATCAGGCGCAGGCCGTCGCAGTCGAAGAAGGCCAGGTTGCCGAACGAATACAGGTGGCGCAGGCCGAGGATCTCGCCGTACCACTGGCGGGCCGCGGCGATATCCGCCACCTGACGCGCGATCTGGCCGAGCCGGCCTAGGGCGACGCTTGGCTGCATGTCCGGTTTCCTCCCATGAAGGCGGCTGTCGCGCCGCACGCCCTGCCATTGGCGCAGCTCGGCGCGGCTGGCGAAGCCGAGCTTCGACAGCGCATTGCCGACGTGATACTTCACCGCGTCCAGGCCGATCTCGCAGTGCCGCGCGATCTGCGGATTGCTCATGCCGTGCCGCACCGCCTCGACCACCCGCCATTCGGCGGGCGTGAGCAGATCCTCGTGCGGCGGCCTGCCGCGCTTGCCTGAGGCGGTCGACATGGTGACAGCCTAGCGTGGACCCGAGCGATTTTCCCTACCCGACGGGCCAGCCTGCATACCTGCCGCGTGGAGACAGCGCCTGCCGGAGAATGTCCTCCAACGCAGGCGCTGCCGCAGCCCGTTCACGACCAGCTGTTGTCGTCGAAATTGCTGTCGTCGAAATTGTCGTCGGCGAGGTCACTGGCGTTGTCGAAATTCGGATCGTTCTGCGTGAAATCCCGACCGTTGTCGAAATTCGGGTCACCGCCTTGCGCGAAGTCCCGGCCATTGTCCCGGCCATTGCCGTCGAAGCGGGCGTTGCCGTCGTCGTAGAAATTGTTCTCGGTGACGTTCTCCACCACCGGCTGCTGTCCACCACCGCCGAACAGACCGCCGCCACCGTGATGGCCGCCGACCAGATTCTCGATGCCGTCGAACAGGAACATGCCACCGGCGACGCCGGCCGCCGTGGTGGCCGCGCTGGCGAGAAAGCCGGGGCCGCCACCGCCCTGCGCAGGCGGATTGCCGCCGCCGAAAAAGCGCTCGCGCCAGCCCGGCGCCGGCGGCGGTGCCGCGTACATCGGCGGGGGCTGCGGGCCGCCGTACATCGGCGCCGACGGCTGCGGCGGGAGTGTCCCGTACGTCGGCGTCGACGGCTGCATCTGAGGTGCGCCATACGACGGCTGCGGCGGCGGCTGCGACTGGTTCCAGCCCGGCTGGCCGCCGAGGAAGCTGCCGCCGCCCTGGCCTTGGCCCTGGTTGCCGACCTGCGCCTGCAACTGGGCGATCTGTGCCTTGGCGCTATCCAGCGCATGCTGCTGCAGCAGGCTGCGCTGCACCAGCAGATAGAGCGCATCGGGGTGGCCGGAAAGCTGCTGCTGGATCAACGCTTCGGCCTGCGGATCCTTGGCGACGCCCTGCACGGCGGACAGGCGCTGGAGAAAATCTTCGAGAAGTTGTTGTTCCTGCGGATTCATCGTCTGGTTTCCTGATTGGACCGCTGATCTGAAGGCCGGCAATGCAACGGACGCCGGGCGTCAACCAAGCAAGTATGCGCGTGAAACATGACTATCAACGGCCATAGGCCGATGGTCACCCGCCGGCGATTAAGCCGGCGTTGCGCCGAGCTGAGCCCGGCGTTAGCGCGATATCTTGCGATGCATTCACTTGGCTTCGCCGGCGGCGCCGATGTTCACGAACGGCATGGCGCCGCCGCCGTTGTAGGTGGGCAGATGGCCGTCCCATTTCTCGATCGCCGACATCTGCACCACGTTCGGGTTCTGCCGCAGCGCCTCGCCCTTCAGCGAGATCGCCTTGGCCTCGGCTTCGGCCACCGTCAGCTGGGCCTGCGCGCGACCCTGCGCCTCGGCTTCCACCTTCTGCGCCTCGGCCTGCGCCTGCGCCACTTCGTTCTGGCGCTGCTCGGCCATCTGGGTAGCCTGGATCTTCGCGTTGATCGACTGCACCACGTTGTCCGGCAGGCGCAGCTCGCCCACCCAGTAGATCTTCTCCACCACGATGCCGACCGGCGCGACTTCGCCGGCGACGTCCTGCTGCACCGACTCGATCAGCTTGGCCTTGCCCTTGCCGTAGACCGATTCGATGTCCAGGTTCGAGGTTTCCTTGACCAGCGCGTCGCGGATCATGTTGCGCAGATAGACGTCGGTGATCTCGTCGATGCCCTTGCGGTACTTCTGGAAGATCAGGGTCACCTTGCTTGGATCGATGTGATAGGTGATGCCGACGTCCGCGTTGACGGTGAGGCCCTGGGCGGTCTGGAAGCTGATCGACTCGTCCGCCGCGCGGCCCTCGCTCATCGAGCGGCTGAAGGTGTAGGTCTGGGTGAAGGTGGGGAAGGTGTACATCTCATAGCCCCAGCCGACCCAGTAGCGCCCCGGCGGCAGCTCCTGCAGCGAACCCTTGCCGTCGCCGTACATCTGGAACTTCACGCCGACATTGCCGGCCGGCACCTTGTCGCAGGCGACCAGCGACATGGTCGCCAGCGCCAGGCAAAGACTCGCGATGCGTTTGTTCGTTTTCATGTTCATGGCTCGAATCATTCCTTGTGACGTAGCCGGCGGACGAAGAGCGCATAGCCCCAGCCCGCAAGGAGAACCAGCAGGATCAGACCGACCACCACCGCATAGGTATTGGCGGCCGAGATCAGTTGCGGCCCGACGAATCCCAGGTACAGCACTGCGCAGGCGGCCAGCAGCCAGGGACTGCCGAATGCCCGATACCACCATGCTTTCATGGCTTTGCTCCGTGGAGGATGCCGTGGGAGAGGCGTGCGGCGACCGCACGGACCCGACGCCGCAACGCGGGGTCGTCCGCACGAACCACACGAGAAATGAAGGTAGGAAGTGCCCCTGTCGGGCGACGCTAACCGGCCCAGGCCAGTACGCAGAGTGCGCGACGGCGGGTAGCGGCAAGGCGTGGCGAGATGATGGTCTTCATAAGCGCACTCCAATGCGCGCCGTAGGATGAGGACGGGGCGCATTGTACTCCCGCTTTTTCGCGACGGCGCAAATCCGCAACGTAATTACATAGCGGCGCGACAGCACGCGGCGCGGGATACGCATCGACACTTTAACAAGCCAGCCTGTCTCGCCAGCAGCTTCGCGACCAAGCCACTCGATGAGCAATCCATTTCAAATGGACGTCCATACGTCCAGATATATCTTGGCCAACAAGCATCGTCCATGCACGACAACCGACGTGCTTCGCAGAGCAGCCGTACTCAGCCGCGCTGCCGCGCCATCTCGCGCAAGGCTTCCAGTGCATGCTGGGTGGCCTGCGTCGGCGACCAGCCCACGATCTCGCTTAAGCCATGCCGCTCGCGCAGGCGACGGATCACCTGCAGGCCCAGCCAGTAGCCCGTGCGATTCGGCAGCCCCTGCTGGAAGGGCGTGGCGCCGCCGTTGAACCAGCGCTTGAAGGCTTCCGGATGCGCCGGATCGATGGCCTTGGCATGCGCGTCGATCAGGAAACGCTGGGCGATCTCCGGCAGGCGCTGCAACGGAATGGTGCCGAGATCCGCCTGCAGCAGCCAGCGACCGTCGCCGCGGCCGGGCGCGAGTTCGCTGCTGACATAGGTGGCCAGGCCCTCTTCGAACAGCGGCAAGGTGAGCTCGGCGCCCGGCATCACGCCGTCGTTGCGGATGCCTGCGTGTTCCGCGTGATAGAGATGGAACAGCTCGTGCGGTAGTACCACGTCCAGGTCGGCCTGCTCCAGCAGCAGCGAATCCACCGCCAGCGCCAGCACCGGGCGGCCGTCACCGCGCACGCCACTCTTGGCGTCGAAGTCCGGCGCCAGCACGATCTCCACCGGCGGCTCGGCGTCGGCGCCGGGAAACAGGCCGCGGAAACGCAGGTTCTGTGCCACCAGAGCCGACTGCAGTTGCTGCACGCCCAGGTAGATGCGCGGGGCCAGCGTCACGTAGTCGGCAAAGCGCCGCTGCAGCATCTGCAGGCGCCGAGCCGGCTGGAACGACGGGCTGCCGCGTTCCCACACCACGGCGTCGTAGAGCTCGCGGCGCGGCGCCTCGACACAGCGATCCCACAGCTGTACCTGCTGCTCGAAGGGCTGCCCGTAGGCCTGGCGCCAGAACACGTAGAAGGCAGCCGCGACCGGCGGCATGTCCTGGGTTCCCGCGCTCACGTCGACGGCGGCCGTGGCCGGCGCGGTCGCCGCCAGCATCAGGGCCGCCAGCAGCCCGGCCAGGCATCTGCGCATACGTCGCATCATGGGTCTCCTCCACGTCCGCCGAGCATAGCGGGGAACCCTGCGACGGACCCGCTTGACTACTCGTGTAGTCACGGACTATCTTGCCGACAACTGTAGTCAGGCGAGCATCCCATGCACAAAGCGTCCATCGGCGATCAGGAGCTGGCGCTGCTGCACTATCTGGCCGAGCACGAACCCGCCTCCGTCGGCGAGGTCGCCGCCGGCTACGGCGAATCCCGCGGCCTGGCGCGCTCCACCGTGCTGACCATGATGGAGCGGCTGCGCGGCAAGGGTTATCTGAAGCGGCGCCAGGGGCAAGGCGTGTACCGCTACAGCACCGCGGCCGGGCCGGGCGAAGTGATGCGCAACGCGGTGGGCCAGTTCGTCGAGAAGACCCTGAGCGGCTCGGTCTCGCCCTTCGTGGCCTGGATGTCCGAGCGCGGCAAGATCAGCGAGCACGAGCTGGCCGAACTCGAGGCCTTGGTGGCGCAACTGCAGTCGCAGCGCAAGGAGCCGTGAGATGAACACGATCGACGTCTATGCCCATGGCTTGCTGGCCCGTCTCGCTTGGACCTCGTTGCAGGCTGTGCTGCTGATCGGCGCGCTGTGGCTGCTCGGCCGCCTGGTGCCGCGCCTCGCCCCGGCGATCCGCTGCATGCTGTGGTGGCTGCTCGGCGCGCAGCTGCTGCTCGGCCTGACGGTCAGCACGCCGGTGCGCCTGCCCTTGCTGTCGCCTGCTCCGCCGACCGTGGTCAACGTGCATTTCGAGACTGCGGCGCCGGTTACGGCAGCCACCTCCACGCCCGCACCCCGGGTCGTCGCAAGCGGCGCATCCTGGCCGGCACTCAGCTGGCAGACCGCGCTCGCCGCACTGTGGCTGGCCGGCCTGCTGGCGCAGCTGCCGCTGCTGACGCGGCAGTGGCGCGCCGCGCGCCAGGTGATGCGTGAATCCGTGCCACTGCAGGAGCCGACCCTGCTCGCGCTGTGCACGCAGCAGGCCCACGCGCTCGGCCTGCGTCATCTGCCGCAGCTGCGCAGTTCGTCGGACATCATCTCGCCGCAGGTCAGCGGCCTGTGGCGTCCGGTGGTCCTGCTGCCTTCCGGGCACGCCCTGTCGGAGCAGGAGATCTCGATGGCGATGGCGCACGAGCTGGCCCATCTGCATCGCGGCGATCTGTGGCTGGGCTGGGTGCCGGCGATCGCGCAGCGCCTGTTCTTCTTCCACCCGCTGGTGGCCTGGGCCATGCGCGAGTACGCCCTTAACCGCGAGGCCGCCTGCGATGCGCAGGTGATGCAGCGCCACCAGGCAGCGCCGCAGGACTACGGCCGCCTGCTGCTGCGTCTCGGCGTGGCGCATCCCACGCACTCCGGCCTGGCCGGAGCCTCGTCCACTTTCCAGAATCTCAGGAGGCGTCTGCTCATGCTTCAGCAAGGCCCCAATGCGACCTCGCGCCTGCGCGGCTGGCTGCTGGTCGCCGCGATCGCGCTGGCCGGCGTCACGCCGTATCGCGTGGTCGCCGCCAACGATACCCCAGCCCCGCCGCCGGACCCGAGCGCGGCCACCGGCGACCACCACCACAGGCCACCACCGCCGCCGCCGAACGCGCCGCAGCCGCTACCGTACAACGCGCCGCCTGCGCCGCCGCCGCCCGCACCGGGCCCGCCGCCACCGCCACCGCCTCCCCCGCCCGGCACGGGATCGCACAGCGACGTCGACATCGATACGCATACTGCGGCCAGCAAGTACGCCTATGCGCTGTTCGAGGACAGCAAGGGCAGCACCACCGTGTCGATCTACGGCAGCCAGACCGACCGCGCCGCCGCCGAACGCCTGCACGACGGCAACAAGCCGCTGTTCTGGTTCCGCCAGGGAAACAAGGCTTACGCCGTGCGTGATGCGGCCTACGTGGATCGCGCCCTCGCCGTGTACGCGCCGGTCACCGACTACTGGCGCGACGCCGGCAAGCTCGAAGGCGAGCGCTGGTCCGCCCTGGGCCCGCTGCAGGGCCTGGACGGCTGGCGGCGCAGTGTCGACGAGCAGCGCCGCGACATTCTCGCCGACCGCAAGGCGCCGGCAGCCCAGGCGCGCCTGGCCAGCCTGGATGCCCAGCAACGCGAGATCGACGCCCGTTCGGCCGAACTGCAGCAGCGCCTGGCCGCCATGCAGCCACAGCTGGATGCCATGGCGCAGCGCAAGCAGCAGATCGTGGAGCAGGCCAATCAGCAGGCTGCCAAGCTGATCGACGAGGCGCGCAGCAAGGGCCTGGCCGAGGACGTCAGCCTGCGCTGAGCGCCGCGCGACGCCGGCTCGCCCAAGACCTCCCACGCACGGCCGGCGCCAGCGCGCCGGCCCGCTCCCCCACCGATGATTGCCCCGCCTGCCCGCGCAGGCGGCCGGCAAGGCTTTGCCCACTAACCGCCTCCGGAGATCCGCCATGTTCGGCTACTACTTCGATCTCGCGCTGCGCAGCCTCAAGCGCAACCGCGTGCTGACCGCCTTGATGGTGCTGGCGATCGGGTTGGGCATCGGCGCCAGCATGACCATGATTACCGTGCTGCACGTGATGTCCGGCGACCCGCTGCCCGGGCGCAGCGGGCAGCTGTTCTATCCGCATCTGGACCCGCGTCCGCTGGACAACGGAGAAGACAAGGACGCCGCCAGCCGCCCCGATCCCAGCGCCAACCTGAGCTGGCCCGACGCCAGCGCCCTGCTGCACGCGCACCGCGCCCAGCGCGAGGCGGCCATGGCCGGCGGCAACCTGCTGGTTCGTCCGCAGCGGCAGGATCTGCGCCCGTTCTTCCAGAACGGCCACTACGTCAGCAGCGATTTCTTCGCCATGTTCGGCACGCCGTTCCGCGCCGGCGCCGGCTGGAGCCGCGACGACGACGACCAGCATGCGCGCGTGGTGGTGCTCAACGGCGAGCTGGCGCGCAAGCTGTTCGGGCAGGCCTCGGCGCTCGGCCAGACGGTGCGGCTGGGCGACAACGACTTCCGCGTGGTCGGCGTGCTGGACGACTGGCATCCGCTGCCGCTGTTCTACGCCGACGCCACCGGCCATGCCTTCGGCAAGGAGGACGGCTTCTTCCTGCCGCTGGCGAGCGCGATCGAGCTGAAGTTCGACAGCAACGGCAACATGTCCTGCTGGGGTTCCAGCAGCGACAACCGCAACAGCGACCAGTGCACCTGGCTGCAGTACTGGGCGCAGCTGCCCGACGCGACGCAGGCGCGGGCGTATCGCGACTTCCTCGCCGATTACTGGCGCCAGCAGCAAGCCCACGGTCGCTTCCCGCGCCCGGTGGACGCGCGGCTCTACGGCCTGATGGCGTGGCTGGACCATATGCAGCTGGTGCCGGGCGACGTGCGCCTGCAGCTGTGGCTGGCGCTGGGCTTTCTCGGCGTGTGCATCGTGAACATCGTCGGCCTGCTGCTGGCCAAGTTCCTTCGCCGCAGCAGCGAAGTGTCGGTGCGGCGCGCGCTGGGCGCGCGGCGGCGCGACATCTTCCTGCAGTTCGGCATGGAGTCGGCGGTGATCGGCCTGGCCGGCGGCGCCCTGGGGCTGGTACTGGCCCAGCTTGGCCTGTACAGCGTGCGCCAGCGGCCGGACGACTACGCGCAGCTGGCGCAGATGGACGTCCCGATGCTGGCCGGCACCTTCGCACTGGCCGTGCTGGCCAGCGTGCTGGCCGGTCTGCTGCCGGCGTGGCGCGCCTGCAATGTCGCGCCTGCGCTGCAATTGAAGGCTGCCTGAGGCATGCCCCGGGCGATTCCCAGAACCCGGCGCGCAGCGCGGACTCCTTCGCGCCACGCCGTCCATCAGGCCGGACGGATCACGCGTCCCGCGCACCGCCCGTCGCCCCCGAAGCGCCATCGCGGCGCCGTCGCCGAATGACCGGAGAAACCCGCATGTCGCTGCCACCCATCGTCGCCAGCCTGACTCGCCACAAGCTCACCGTGCTGCTGCTGGTGCTGCAGGTCACCTGCACCTTCGCCATCGTGTGCAACGTGGTCTTCATGATCGCCGGGCGCACCTCTCAGCTGCGCCAACCAAGCGGGTTGGCGGAAGACGAACTGGTGCTGATCACCAGCGTCGGCATCGACGCCAGCACGCCGCCGCTGGCGCGGCACGACGAAGACCTGAACGCGCTGCGCGCGATCGCCGGCGTGCGGGCGGCAACCGCGGTGGATACCTTGCCGTTCAATCACAACGACTGGAGCAATGGCATCGCCACCTCGTCCGACGACAACCGCGGCGCGCAGCGTGTGTCGGCCAGCGCCTTCAACGGCACGCCGGGCGAGCTGGCCACGCTCGGCCTGCACCTTGCCGAGGGGCGCGACTTCCTGTCTTCCGAATACGTGCCGGAGGACGTCGCGCATGGCTGGCAAGGCATTTCCAGAGTACCGACCACCATCGTCACGCGCGCGCTGGCCGAGCAGCTGTTTCCCGGCCAATCGGCACTGGGCCGCGACATCTACGCCAGCGGCAAACATCCCACCCGCATCGTCGGCATCGTCGATCATCTGCTGCGGCCGTCCCTGCGCGGCGCCGGCAGCAGTGAATACGCCATGCTGTTCCCGATGCTGCCCGACGACAACGAGGTCACCTACGTGCTGCGCACGGCCCCCTCGGAACGCACACGCGTGCTGAAGGAAGCCACTGCCGTGCTGAACCGGCTCGACGGCAGCCGCATCCTGCGCAGCCCGCAGAGCTTCGCCCAGCTGCGCGACGACTACTTCCGCCGCGACCACACCATGATCGGCCTGCTGCTGGCCGCCGCCGTCGGCCTGCTGCTGGTCACCGCGGTGGGCATCGCCGGCCTGGCCAGCTTCTGGGTGCAGCAGCGCCGTCGCTCGATCGGCATCCGCCGCGCGGTAGGCGCAACCCGCCGCGACATCCTGCACTACGTGCAGCTGGAGAACTTCCTGATCGTCGGCGCCGGCATCGCACTGGGCGCAGCGCTGGCCTACGGATTGAACCTGCAACTGATGAAGCACTACGAGCTGCCGCAACTGCCGCTGTATTACCTGCCGCTCGGCGCGCTGGCGATCTGGCTGCTCGGCCAGCTGTCGGTGCTGGGGCCGGCGCTGCGCGCCGCTGCGGTGCCGCCGGTGGTGGCGACGCGCTCGAATTGAGACGCATGTCGAGCCGCCCGTCGCCTCGACGGCGGCGGGTCGGCGCTGCGCCGATGGTGCCCGAACGGTTAGGCTGTGCGGGTCGCCGCCGCACCGCCGAAGACCCCACATGCGCACGCTCTACCCCGCACTCGAACCCTATCGCACGTGGCAGTTGCCGGTCGACGACGTGCACACCCTGCGCGTGGAGGAATGCGGCAACCCGCACGGCCTGCCGGTGGTCTTCCTGCACGGCGGCCCGGGCGCCGGCATCGCGCTCTATCACCGGCGCTTCTTCGACCCGGCGCGCTACCGCGTCGTGCTGTTCGACCAGCGCGGCGCCGGCCACTCCACGCCGTTCGCCGAGCTGCGCGAGAACACCACCTGGCATCTGGTCGCCGACCTGGAGACCCTGCGCGAGCGGCTGGGCATCGAGCGCTGGGTGGTGTTCGGCGGTTCCTGGGGCTCCACCCTGGCGCTGGCCTACGCACAGACACACCCGGAGCGCGTGCTCGGCCTGGTGCTGCGCGGAATCTTCCTGTGCCGGCCGGCGGAAATCCGCTGGTTCTACGAGGAAGGCGGCGCCTCCTGGATCCTGCCGGACAAATGGCAGCGCTATGCCGCCGCCATTCCGCCGCACGAGCGCGGCGACATGCTGGAAGCCTACTGGCGCCGCCTGAGCAGCGACGACGCGGCGGTGCGCCTGGCTGCGGCGCGCGCCTGGGGCGCATGGGAAGGCGGCAGCATCACCCTGAAGGACAGCCCCGAAACCGAGGCCAGCTTCGCCGCGCCCGAGGTGGCGCTGAGCCTGGCGCGGATCGAGGCGCACTTTTTCCGCCACGGCGGCTGGCTGGAACCCGACCAGCTGCTGCGCGACGTACCGAAGATCCGGCATATCCCGGCCACCATCGTGCATGGCCGCTACGACATCATCTGCCCGGTGAAGAGCGCCTTCGACCTGGCCGCCGTCTGGCCCGAGGCGGACTTCCAGGTGGTGCTGTCCGGCCACGCCGCCACCGAGCCGGCCATCGTCGACCAGCTGGTGCAGGCCACCGATCGCCTCGCCGACCGCTACGCCCCGGCCACTGCGCCATGAGGATCTTCGCGCCGGCGCACGCCGATGCCGCTACGGCGGCGAGCCTGCGCGGCAAGTCATCGGAAGCATTCACATGAAGGAGTCCGTGGTGGTGTTCACCGGCGCCGGCGTGAGCGCCGAAAGCGGCCTGAGAACCTTCCGCGACATGGGCGGCCTGTGGCACGAATACGCCATCGAAGACGTCGCCTCGCCACAGGGCTGGCGCAAGCATCCCGCCACCGTGCTGCGCTTCTACGACGAGCGCCGGCGGGCCGTGCTGGAGGCGCAGCCGAATGCCGCGCACCTGGCCATCGCGGCGCTGGAGGCGAAATTCGACGTGGTGGTGGTCACCCAGAACATCGACGACCTTCACGAGCGCGCGGGATCGACCCGCGTCATCCACGTCCACGGTGAAATCCTGAAGGCGCGCAGCACGCTCGATCCTTCCCTGGTCTACCGGCTGGACAAGCCCGGCATCGCGCTGGGCGACCTGTGCGAGCACGGCAGCCAGCTGCGCCCCGACGTGGTCTGGTTCGGCGAGGACGTGCGCCATATGGACGATTGCCGGGAATACTTCGCAGCGGCCTCGCGCATCCTCACCATCGGCACCTCGCTGACCGTGTACCCGGCGGCCGGCCTGGTGCGCTTTGCAAGGCATGACAGCAAGAAGTATTTCGTCTCGCCCGAGGGGCAGCCGCTGCCGCGCGGTTTCACCTGGCTGAAAGGCCATGCGGCTAAGGTGGTACCCCGTCTGGCGGAAGCCTGGCTGAGCGGGCGCGAGCAGCTCTGAGGAGTCGATCCGAGTCTTTGGGGGGCGAAGCGGATAACATGGCCTCGGAGTTCCGTCTGCGGCCCGTGCCAGGGATCATCAACGGATGATGGCGGCCGGCCGTGCCTGCCAGATGTCCCGCGCGCGCAAGCGAAGGAAACCAGGCTTGCGCGAACTTCGGCGCCGTCACCACGGCCCGCGACAACGAGCATCGACATGTTTACTGGGGGATGGGATTCATGAGTAGGCTGACACGCCTGAAGCGGCTGCGATGCCGCCGCGTTGCCGTATCGCTTGCGTTCTTCTTGCTTTCCGGCATGGCCTTGCCCGGCCTGGCCCAGATCAGGACGGTGGTCCCGGCCGGAGTCCCGACGGAACTCGAGCCGCCCACCACGACGGACCCCACCGCCGACGTCATCCGCATTCCCTTCTCGATCGAGAACAATCTTCCCATCGTGTCCGCCACGGTCGGCGGCCGGCGCTTGAACCTCGTCGCCGATCTCGGCGGCTTCAAGGCCCTGGCGGTAGACCAGAACAGCCTGCGGCCGATCCCGGTGATGTTCGGCGACCGGCCCGACAGCTGGCTCGACCTGTACGGCTACCAGCAGCTGACCCGTAGCTACACCGCGAACGACTTCCAGGCCGGCGACCTGAACCTGGACACGATCGAGGGCACCGAATTGACCACGCCGCTGGAAAGCGGCCAGCCCGGCTTTATCGGCCGGCCCGTCTGGGCCAAATATATGACCGTGTTCGACTTCGTGCAGAAGGAAATCCGCCTGTATCCGTTCGGCTCCCAGGCGGCCTTCCAGGCCGAATGCGGCAGCCGCAGCATTCCGCTGCGCACCCAGGGCAATGCGATCATCTCTAGCGTGCAGACCGACCAGGGCATGCTGACCTTCCAGTGGGACACCGGTATCAGCGACAACCTGCTGAAGCCCTCCTCGGTCGGGATGGAGCCGACCAACGTGCCCCAGCCCATGAGCTTCAGCCAATTCTCGATCGCCGGCCAGGACATGGGTGTGGTGGGGGTGAGCCTGCGGGAATTCGCCACACAGCGAATCGATGGCATCCTCGGCGGTGCCTTCTTCCAGTCCAAGGTAGTCTGCTTCGACCTGAAGAACCGCCTGGCCGGCATCAGGTAAACGCCCACGGAGCGGCGTCACGCCGCTTCGATGACAAGCGCCTGCAGCCGCTGCGGCGCCTGTCCCGCTGACGGCGCTTGGCGGCGACGCTTGCCGGGCACAGGGCGACGCACCGACGAACCGGCTAGCCGTTGCACGGGTATCGGCCCGCTCTGCAAGGGTCGCCATCCATTCGTAGCTTCATCGCACACGCCGTCTGCGAAAAAGCCGTCGAACGCCAGCGTGACGAAGCGACCAGGCGTCGCAAGCCTCGATGGATGGCCGGCGTCGATCGAAGGCCTGCGAAGATCATCTGGCAGAACGCAGCGGCGCTCGCCTGCCGTTGCGCAGCGGGCGCCGCCCCCGCAAGCCCGGCGGCGGCGCAGGCAACGGTGGCATACTTCGCCTCCCGCTGTCCGGAGTCCGCCATGCGTCTGCTTCGCCCCCTCGCCCTCGGCGCCTTCGCGCTGCCACTGACGGCGCTGGCCGCCGACCCGCATTCGAACGCCCAGCCGGACCAGGTGAAGGTGACCCATCTGGATCTCGATCTGAAGATCGATTTCCCGCAGCGCCAATTGGACGGCCGCGCCACGCTGACGCTGGACTGGAAGAACCCCGCGGCGACCACCCTGGTGCTCGATACCAGCGCGCTGAAGATCGCCAGCGTCGAAGCCGTCGACGAGGCCGGCAAGGCCAGCGCGCTCGGCTATGCGCTGGCCGCGCCGGACAAGGAACTGGGCAGCGCGCTGACCATCCAGGCGCCCAACCATCCGCACCAGGTGCGCATCGTCTACACCACTTCGCCGGAGGCTTCCGGCCTGCAGTGGCTGAACCCGGCGCAGACCGCCGACAAGACGCAGCCCTTCATGTTCTCGCAGTCCGAGTCGATCTATGCGCGCTCGTGGGTGCCGCTGCAGGATTCGCCGGCGATCCGCTTCACCTACCACGCCCACGTCAGCGCGCCGAAGGACGTGCGCGTGGCGATGAGCGCGCTGAATGACGCCAAGCATCCGCTGGACGGCGACTTCAGCTTCGACCAGCCGCATCCGATTCCCTCCTATCTGCTGGCGATCGCTGCCGGCGACCTCACCGTGCGCGAGACCGGGCCGCGCTCGGCGGTGTATGCCGAGCCCAGCGTGGTCGGCAAGGCCGCGCACGAGTTCGAAGACACCGAGCAGATGATCGCCACCGCCGAGAAGCTGTACGGCCCGTACCGCTGGGGCCGCTACGACCTGCTGGTGCTGCCGCCCTCGTTCCCCTACGGCGGCATGGAAAATCCCGACATGACCTTCGCCACGCCGACCGTGCTGGTGGGCGACAAGAGCCTGGTTTCGCTGGTCTCGCACGAGCTGGCGCACTCCTGGTCGGGCAACCTGGTCACCGCGGCCAGCTGGCGCGACATCTGGCTCAACGAAGGCGTCACCACCTACGTGCAGGGCCGCATCACCGAGGCGCTGTACGGCAAGCCACTGGCCGACGAAGAGGCCCTGCTGTCGGCCCGCGCGCTGCAGAAGAGCATCGGCGGGATGCCGCCGAATGCGCAGAAGCTGGCGCCGGAACCGCGCGGCATGAGCGCCGACGACACGCTGTCCGACGTCGCCTACAGCAAGGGCTCGTGGTTCCTGCGCACGCTGGAGCAACGCTACGGCCGCGAGCGCTTCGACGCCTACCTGCGCGGCTACTTCGACCACTTCGCCTTCCAGAGCATCACCACTGAACAGATGCTCGACTACCTGAAGCCGAACCTGATCGACAAATACCCCGGCAAGATGAGCTGGAACGAGGTGAAGGACTGGGTCTACGACACTGGCGTGCCCAAGCATGCGCCACTGCCCGATTCGCCGCGCTTCGACCGCATCGACCACGAACGCAGCGGCTTCCTCGCCGGCAAGCTGGCCGCCGACAAGCTCGACGCGAAGGGCTGGAACACGCAGGAGTGGATGTACTTCCTCGACCGCCTGCCCGATCCCACGCCGCTGGCGAAGATCCGCGAGATCGACGCCGCCTGGCACCTCACCGGCACGCCCAACGCCGAGATCGGCATGCGCTGGTACAGCCACGCGATCGCCGCCGGCGACAAGGACGTGTGGCCGGCCGCCGCCGAGCACATGACCCGCATCGGCCGCATCTACCTGACCCTGCCGGTCTACGGCGCCTTCGCCAAGACGCCCGACGGCCTGGCCTTCGCCGAAGCCACCTACGCCAAGGCGAAGGACGGCTACCACCCGCTGACCCAGGCCGCGATCAAGACGGTCTTCGACAAGGCCGAAGCGAAGGCCAAGCCGTAAGCGAAGCACAGGCTTTGGCCGTCCAGACGGCCGAAGCCTGCCTGCCCCGCCGCAGCACGCTCATCTCATTCGAACGGAACGCCCACGATGCCCACCACCCCGACCACGCCGACCCGCCCGCTCTGGCAGCGCCTGCTGCTGCGCCGGCTGAAGTTCCTGCTGGTGCTGGTGGTGCTGGCGACCATCCTGCTCGGCGGCAGCTACCTGTTCGCACCGCAGTGGCTGATGCGCGCCGACGCCGCGCGCCAGGCCATGGCGGCGAAGATGGACAAGCATTCGGTGCAGGTGGGCGACACGCGCTGGTCCTACTACGAAGGCGGCCAGGGCCCGACCCTGCTGCTGCTGCACGGCTTCGACGCGCGCAAGGAAATGTGGCTGGCGATGGCCAAGGACCTGACCCCGCACTTCCACGTGATCATTCCCGACCTGCCGGGCTGGGGCGAGTCGACCCGGGTGGACGGCGCCAGCTACAACATCGACGTGCAGGCACAGCGACTGCAGGACTTCGTGCAGACCCTGGGCCTGCAGAAGATCGTGCTGATCGGCCATTCGATGGGCGGCGCGATCGCCGGCGTCTACGCGGCCGAGCATCCCGAGCATGTCAGCGAGCTGGCCCTGCTCGACGCGTTCGGGCTGAAGTTCAACGAGAACAGCTTCGTGCGCGACGTGATGGCCGGACACAACCCGTTCGACTACGACGACCGCGCCGGCTTCGAACGCGTGGCCGCCCTGGTGTTCGCCAAGCCGCCGTCGATCCCGGGCCGCTTCGCCGACGTGCTGATCCGCGAGAACCAGCTCAACCGTCCCTTCATCGACAAGACCCTCGGCGAACTGCGCGAACCCTCGCAATACCTGTCGCTGCAGAACCGGCTCGACCAGCTCCAGTTGCCGGTGCTCGGCCTGTGGTGCCACGACGACAAGGTGATCGACATCTCCGCGCTGGACAACCTGCGCACCGGCCTGACCCATGCGCCGGCGATCAGCTCCAGCATCCTCGCCGGCTGCAATCACATGCCGATGATGGAAAAGCCGGAAGAGACCGCGCGCATCCTCACCCGCTTCGCGCTGTCGCACTGAGCGGAAACAACGCGGACAGCCTGACTGCAGACGGACCGCTACGCTGCGTGTGCAGTTGGTCCAGTCTCGCGAGCCGGCGTGGCCACGCCGGAGCCCCGGATCACAACACCCAGGGCACCAGCGCCTTTACCCGCCGCATGTAGTCCGCGTAGGACGGGCCGAAGTGCTCGCCCAGCCAGGTCTCCTCCAGGCGCAGCTTGCGCCAGAACGAAACGAACATGATGGCGAAGCCGAGCAGGGCGCGCCATTCGCCCAGCTGCAGCGCGCTGCCGAGCAGGGCCAGCAGCAGGCCGGTGTAGATCGGGTGGCGCACGTAGCGATAAGGGCCGCGCTCGATCAGTTCGTGGCCCTGCTTGAGCTGCACCTCGCTGCTCCAGTTGCCGCCCAGGATCGCCCGCGCCCAGCAGGCGAAGGCCACGCCGGCAATCACCAGCAGCAGGCCGAGCAGCCGGATCGCCTCGGCCTCGGGCAGGAAGCGCCGGCCCATCGGCGTGCCCGCGTACCACGGCGCCGGCCACATCAGCAGGATCGCCAGGAGAATCGGCAGCCAGTACTTGAAGAAGCGCGGCAAGGCCGGCTCGGCGCGCACCGCCGCCTTGAGCCGGCGCGCGCTCCACAGCCAGTAGGCCAGGAACACCAGCCAGGCCACGACGGTCAGCGCCAGATAGGGAAGATGCATGGATGTGCTCCGCAGAGGTATCGCTCAGTCGGCGACGTCGGCGATCAGCCGGTCCAGCTCGGCCTTCAGCACCGCGCCGTTGAGGCGCAGCCAGTCGCGCTGCTCGCGCCATTCCGGCAGCAAGCTGCCGACCAGCGCCCAGAAGCGCGGCGCATGGCTGCGCACGCGCAGGTGGCAGAGCTCGTGCACCAGCACGTAGCGCAGCGCGGCCGACGGCGCCAGCGCCAGCGCGAGATCCAGGTTGATGCGATCGCGCGTGTCGAGGCTGCCCCACAGGCTCTTCATCGGGCGGATGCGCAGCGCGGTGGGCGCCAGCCCGAGCTGCGGCACGTAGACGGCCAGCCAGCGCGATACGTCGCGGCGCATCTGCGCTTCGAAATAGGTAGCCAGCAGGCCGCGCGCCACCGGCAGCGCGCGGGTGTTCGGACGCGGGATCACCAGGGTGACCGCGCCCGGCTGCGCCTCGATGCGCGGATACGGGCCTTCGGCCCAGTCCAGTTCAGTGGTCTCGCCGCGCAGCGGAAAGCTGGCGGGATGGCCCACGCGCAGCGGCGGCAGCGGCTTGACGATCAGGTTCAGCTCTTCCAGCTTGCGCTCCAGCCAGTCGGCGTGGCTGCGCAGGAAGGCGTGGATCTGCCCGGGATGAGTGCCGCGCGGATAGGACACGCGCGCGCCTTTGGGAGTCACGGTGAGGCGCAGCCGGCGCGCGCGCGGATGGGCCGCCTTCAGCACGCGGATGGTGCTGCCCGCAGCGGTCGCCAGTTCCAGCCAGTCGCCTTCGAATAATTGCGCCATATGCCTCTACGTGGGGCCGGCAAGCTCCGCCGGCAACGTGTACGACCCATGACCCATCAGCCGCATTCGCGGCCCCCGCGGACGGCCCCGCCCGGGCTGTCCACCATAACGGCTTTTTCGTGAACGGCGCGAGGGTCCTGCAGCCTCGCGCCCCTCACGCCCCGGCCACGGAGCGGCGCCAGGGGAATCTCAATTGTCCTTGGGACGGGGCAGCCCGAACCATTCCTCCAGCTTGCCCAGCAGGCGCTCCAGCTCCAGCGTCAGCAGGGCGAAGCGCGCGTCCATCTCGGCCTGGGCGTCGGGATGGCTGTCGCCCAGCTCCTCGGTCACCACGTCCAGGAACTTCAGCTTGCGGATGATCAGATCCTCGCCCAGCACGAAGCTGATGCGCTCGTCGAAGGTGAGGCCGAGCAGGAACACCTGCTTGCCGTTGCGCAGGTGCTCCTTGACCTCCTCGGCATCCAGGTCCTGCCGGCGGCAGCGGGCGATCGCGCCGGTGGCGGTGGCCGGATCGCGCAGCTCGCACTCGTCGCCCAGGCTCAGCCCGGCGGGCAGGTTGCCGTTGGCCAGCCAGTCGGTCATCAGCACGCGCGGGCCTTCCTCCGGCGCCAGCGGCACCGCCGGAAAACTGCCCAGCGCCTCGCGCACCTGGGTCAGCGCGTTCTCGGCCGACTTGCGGCTGGAAGTGTCCAGCACCAGCCAGCCGTGGCGGGTATCGACGTAGCCCGACATGCGCGAGCTGCGCACGAAGGCGCGCGGCAGCAGCTCGTTGAGCAGGTCCTCTTTCATGCGCTTGCGCTCGCGGCCGCCGACCTTGCGCCCTTCTTCCTCGGCGATCTTCTGCACCTTGCGCTGCAGCTCGTCGTTGACCACCGCGGCCGGCAGCAGCTTGTCCTCGCCGCCCACGGTAAACAGCGTGCAGGCCTTGACCGCATGGGTCAGCGCCGCTTCCTCGCCGCGCCCGATCGGCGGCACGAAGCCCTTGGTGAACATCTCCATCGGCCCGCACGGACGCAGCCGGTGCTCGGCCAGCGCTTCGTCCAGGCGGTTCAGGTCGGCGGCCACGGCGGGTGAGAAGCGGAACAGCGTGAGATTGCGAAAGAACATGAAGTATCCGATGCGAATATGTCAGGAATGCCGCCGCGCCGGCCGCAGGCGGAGCGTGCCGGGCCAGTTGGCCGGCCCGGCGAAGTCCGCCATCACAGCCCAGGCTGCGCTCAGGGATCGCGACTCACCGTGGCGACCGCGGCGGCCACCGTGTCGAGGTTGGCGCGGTTCAGCGCCGCCACGCAGATGCGCCCGCTGCCGAGCGCGTAGATGGCGTACTCCTCGCGCAGGCGGTCGACCTGGCTGCGGCTCAGCCCGGAATAGGAAAACATGCCGGCCTGCTTGTTGATGAAGCCGAAGCCGGGCTGGCCGTGGCCGGCCAGGCGCTCGACCATGCCGGCGCGCATGGCGTGGATGCGCTCGCGCATGCCGCCCAGCTCCTGCTCCCAGCGCGCGCGCAGCTCGTCGCTGCCGAGCACGCCGGCGACCAGCTGGGCGCCGTGGGTGGAGGGGCTGGAATAGTTGGCGCGGATGGTCTGCTTGATCTTCGAGCGCAGGCGGTCGCCTTCGTCGCGATCCACACCGATCATCGACAGCGCGCCGACGCGCTCGCCGTACAGCGAGAACGACTTGGAATACGAGTTGGCCACCACGTAGGCCGGGATGCCCGAGGCCGCGAACAGGCGCACCGCGGTGGCGTCGGCGTCGATGCCCTGGTCGAAGCCCTGGTAGGCCATGTCGACGAAGGGCAGCAGGCCGCGCTCCTTCACCAGGGCGACGATCTGCGCCCACTGCGCCGCATCCGGATCGACGCCGGTGGGGTTGTGGCAGCAGGCGTGCAGCAGCACCACCGTGCCCGGCTCCAGCCGGCCCAGGTCTTCCTGCATGCCGGCGAAATCCAGCCCGTGCGTGGCCGGGTCGTAGTAGCGGTAGTGGACCACTTCGAAGCCGGCATTGGCGAACACCACCTGGTGGTTTTCCCAGCTCGGGCTGCTGATCGCCACCCGCGCCTGCGGCAGCACGCGCTTGAGCAGGTCGGCGCCCACGCGCAGCGCGCCGCTGCCGCCGATGGTCTGCGCGGTGGCCACGCGGCCCTCGGCGAGCAGGGGCGAATCGGCGCCGAACAGCAGGCGCTGGGTGGTCTGGTCGTAGGCCGGCAGGCCGTCGATCGGCAGGTAGCCGCGCGGCTTGCCTTCCTGCGCCAGGCGCAGCTCCACCTCGCGCACGCTGTCCAGCAGCGGAATGCGGCCCTGTTCGTCGCAGTAGATGCCGACGCCGAGGTTCACCTTGTGCGGGCGCGGATCGGCCAGATAGCGCTCGGTCAGCCCCAGGATCGGATCGCCGGGGGCCATTTCAACGGATGCGAAGAGGGACACGTGCTTACTCGATGGCAGGGGTGAAGGGAGATGCGGGGCGCGGGTCCGCCGCACAAGGCGGCGGCGCCGGCGCCAGCGACACGAAGTCGAACAGCGTGCGGTCGGCCAGGTGCGAAGGCGACACGTTGCCGAGCGCGCGGAAGATGTTCTCGCTGCGCCCCGGCTGCTCAGTCTCCCACGCTTCGAGCATGCGCGAAACCGCCTTGCGCTGCAGGTTTTCCTGCGAGCCGCACAGGTTGCACGGGATGATCGGGAAATCGCGCTGGCGCGCGTACTCGGCGATGTCGGCCTCGCGGCAATAGGCCAGCGGGCGGATCAGCACGTGGCGGCCGTCGTCGGAGCGCAGCTTGGGCGGCATCGCTTTCAGCCGCGCCTGGTAGAACAGGTTGAGGAAGAAGGTGGCCAGCACGTCGTCGCGGTGATGGCCGAGCGCGATCTTGTCGATGCCGTTCGCCCCCGCCCATTCGTACAGCGCGCCGCGGCGCAGGCGCGAGCACAGGCTGCACATGGTCTTGCCGGCGGGCACCACGCGCGTCACCGTGCTGTAGGTGTCCTGCTCGATCACGTGGAACGGCACGCCGCGCCCGCGCAGGTAGTCCGGCAGCACCTCGGCGGGAAAGCCCGGCTGCTTCTGGTCCAGGTTCACCGCCACCAGCGAGAAGCGCACCGGCGCGCGCGCCTGCAGCTCCAGCAGCAGGTCCAGCAAGGTGTGCGAATCCTTGCCGCCGGACAGGCACACCATCACCCGATCGCCTTCCTCGATCATGCGGAAATCGGCGATGGCCTGCCCCACCTGATGGCGCAGGCGCTTGACCAGCCGGCCGTCGACGGCGGCCGGCCTGCGGGAATGCTCGGGCTGGGCGGACATGGATGGGCGGTCTACGGAATGGCGTCCATTGTACCCGGCGTCTCCGCGTCGCGCCGCCGGCCGAGCGGGGTTGGCGCTACACTCGGCGTCTGTCCCGCCACAGCCCATGCCATCGCCGCCGTCATGCAGGCCCAGAGTCCCGCCGAACTAGCCCACCTGCTGGCCGAGCTGCGCGTCGAGCACCGCGACCTGGACACGGCGATCAAGCATCTGGCCGCCGCCGCCGGCTGCGACGAGCTGCAGCTGACCCGCATGAAGAAGCGCAAGCTGCTGCTGAAAGACACCATCGCGCGGCTGGAAAGCAAGCTGATCCCCGACCTCGACGCCTGAGCGAGCGCCACGGCCGCGCCTTGCCCGCGGCCCGCCACGCATGCGCCCGTGCGCCGTCATGCGGACTGCCCAGACTGCCGCGTCGCCACTGCCGAGCCGACCCATGCCGCCCAGCCCGCCACGAACCGTTTTCCGCCGCGTCGCGCGCAGCCGCCGACTGCGCCGCCTCGCCGGCATCGGGGCCGGCCTGTGGCTGCTCGGCGCGGGCGTGATCGTCGCGGCCGGCATCGGCACGCGACCGGCGCCGGCCGACCTCGCCCTGGTGCTGGGCAATTCGGTAGGCCGAGGCAATCGTCCGCTGCCGCGGCTGCAGGCACGGCTGGAGGCTGCCCTGGCGCTGTACCGCCGCGGCGGCTGCACGGCGATCATGGTCAGCGGCGGCATCGAGGCGCCGGGCGATCGCGACGAAGCCGTCGGCATGCGCGACTGGCTGCTGGCGCGCGGCGTGCCGGCGGCAAGCATCGTGACGGATTCGTACGGCGACAACACGCGCGCCTCGGCCGAGCATGCGCAGGCCTGGCTGCGCGAGCACGGCGGCCATCGCGTGGTGGTGGTGTCGCAGTTCTACCACCTGCCGCGCGCGCGGCTGGCGGTGCGCCAGGCCGGCGCGGAAGACGCCGGCGGCGACTATCCGCGGCGCTGGTTTGTGCACGATGCCTATTCCAGCCTGCGCGAGGTGCCGGGCTACCTGGCCTACTGGGCGCGCTGGCGCTGACGTAGGTCGCGATCGCGCCACGCAAGGGCTGCCGCGCCGACAAGATTTTGCGAGAATGCCCGGACGCCTTCACCCTGCGGGCGCCCCAACAGGATGCAGGGCTGCAATTCACGGAATCCCCATGCAAAACCCCCATCGCATCTTCCGCCGCGCCTTGCTGGGCGTCGGCATCGGCGCCGCGCTGCTCTCGGCCGGCTGCCAATCGTCCACGCCGGACAGCCAGGACAAGCCTGCCGTCGCCGCCAAGGCCGAACCGCCGCCGGGTCCGGCCGAGTTCGTCGTGCCGCTGTGCCCGAACGCCAAGTGCGGCGTGTTCGACAGCCACGGCAAGCTGCTGGTGCCGTTCGAGCACGGCTACGAGAACGTGATGATCGCCTTCGCGAAGGATCACGTGCTGGCGCTGAAAGACGGCCAGTGGTCGCTGTTCGACGTGCGCAGCGGGCAGAAGCTGAAAGACCTCGCCACCAGCTCGGACGATCTCTACACCCTGCCCGGCGGCGAGCTGTTCGGGTTCAAGCGCGACGGCAAGATCGGCCTGATCGACGAACAGGGCAAGGACGTGCAGCCGCCGCACTACGACGACCTCTTCGCCGGCGGCCATGACCAGTACATCGGCTACGTGGTGAACGGCAAGAACGGCCTGCTCGACCTGCAGGGCAAGGTGCTGGCCGAACCGCTCTACGACGAGCTTGCGGTGAACGACGACTTCGACCGTTACGGCGGCCTGGTCGACGGCAAGCGCGGCGAGCAGGAATGGTTGGTAAATCTGAAGGACGGCTCGCAGAAGCAGGTGTCCTACAGCCGCCTGTCCAAGCTGGCGGACGGCCATATGGTGGCCTCCGACGACGCCGGCAAGCAGGGCCTGGCCGACGCCAAGGGCGAGCTGACGATCCCGCTCAAGTACGAATGGCTGGGCACCCCGGGCGCGGGCCTGGTGGCCTTCCGCGAAGCGGCCGACCAGCCCTGCGGCTATCTCGACTACCAGGGCAAGGTGGCGATCGCGGCGAAATTCGCCAGCTGCGAGCCGTTCGGCCAACACGGCGCGCTGGCCAAGGCTCAGCCCGCCAGCGAAGGCGCGGAAAGCAAGTTCGGGGTGATCGGCCGCGACGGCCAGTGGCTGGCGCCGCCGGGCTACGACTACGCCGACAGCGCCGGCCGCACCACCCTGGGCATGCTCAACGACGTGCCGGGCCTCACCCTGGTCGGCCATCAGGTGACCCCGCTGCAGTTCACCTGGGGCATCTACGACACCGACCACGGCCGCGAGGTGCTGGCGCCGAAATACGACACCCTCGGCGCACTGACCGCCGACCGCTTCGTGTTCAGCGACGCGCAGTCGCCGCACGTCGACTTCACCCTGCTCGGCGACACCCAGTCGGTGCCCGCCATCGGCGTGATGGACGCCGCCGGCAAGGTGCTGCTGAAGCCCGAGCAGTTCGTCGACATCCAGCTGGACAAGAACGGCCGCTACCTGGTCGCGGAGGACGGCGCCGCCGTGCCGCACCAGGCGCTGTACGACCTCGACGGCCACCAGCTGGTGCCGCCGCAGTGGAACGAGCTGAAGATCGATCCGGTGCGCCGCGCGATCTTCGCCTATGCGGTGGACGGCACCGGCGACGACGCCAACCACGAATTGCGCGCGGTCTACGACCTGCAGGGCAAGCCGCTGTTCCAGAGCAAGACCACCGCCTGCGGCGCCGAGCAGGTGCTGGACGGCGACGGCAAGGTGATCTGGCCGCAGGACCCGACGCCGTACTGCCCGAAGCCGGACGCCGGCGCTTCCGGCTGAGCCGCTCGACCGCCGCCGCTACACGCGGCGGCGGTCACAGCAGTCGATTCACCAGGCGGTCCAGCCGCACCCGGTTGAGCCGCCGCAGACGCCGGCGCACCTCGTCCGGGTAATCGGCGGCGCGCTGCAGGTCGCGGTAGTCGCGCAGCCGCGTGGCGTGCCGCAGCAGCGCGGCGAGCTCGGTCTGGTGGCGCTGCTTCATCAACTGCTGCGGATCGTGCAGCAGCAAGGCGTTTTCCAGGTCCAGCGTCCACGCACGCGGATTGAGGTTGTTGCCGGTCAGCACAGCCCAGTCGTCGTCGACGAACATGCCCTTCAGGTGATAGCTGTTGTCGTCGTGGCGCCACAGATGCACGTTCAGCCGGCCATCGGCGATCTGCCGCTGGTGCAGGCGCGCGAAGCGGCGCAGGTTGCCTTCGTACAGATACGGCAGCAGGCCGATCGGACTGAAGGGCTGGCCGGGCGGAATGTAGAAATCGTTCGCGGTCTTGTCGCCGACCACGATGTCGATGCTGCAGCCGCGGCGCAGCAGCTGCCCCAGCACCGCGCGCACCGGCCGCGGCAGATTGAAGTAGGGAGTGAGCAGCACCACGCGCCGGCGTGCGCTGCGCAACAGGGCCAGCAGGGTTTCGTTGAGCGGATTGTCGCTGCGCCCGAAGCCGACCAGCGGGGTCACCCGCAGCTGACCCGGGGCGATCGTCGCGTGCGGCGCCAGATAGCGCGCCTGCTGCAAGTCCTGCCGCAAAGCTCGGATCGCCGGCAGCAGCTCGCGCGTGCGCGGCGGCTCCGGGCGGTTGAGCAGGCACACCGCTTCGCTGGCGGCGAAATGCTGCTGCACGAAGCCCACCATGCTGTCGGCCAGCGCGCGGTCGTGCAGTCGATGATAGCGGTCGAGCCGGTAGCGCCCATGCCGCGCCAGGTAGACGTCGTTGAGGCTGGCGCCGCTGTAGACCACCTCGTCGTCGATCACGAAGCCCTTCAGGTGCAGCACGCCGAACAACTCGCGGCTCTGCACCGGCACGCCGTAGATGCGCACGCCGTCGCCGTGGCGTGCGGCGTACTCGCGGTAGCAGCCGGCATTGCCTTCGCTGCGCGTCTTGCCGATCAGCCCGCGCTGCGCGCGATGCCAGTCGACGAACAGCTCGATCGACAGCTCCGGCCGCCGCCGCTGCGCGGCGTACAGCGCGTCGAGAATCTCGCGCCCGGCGCTGTCGTCCTGCAGGTATAGCATCACCAGCACGATGCGCCGCTGCGCCTGCTCGATCAGCGCCAGCAGGCGTTGCCGGAAGGCCTGCGGATTTGGCCACACCTCGATGGCGTCGGCAGGCACGGCGAAGCCGGGCAAGGCGGCCAGCCAGTCGCGCGGGCGCGGCAGGCGGCGGAACGGCAGGAGGCGGCGGGCGATCCGTTGCGGCGTGCTGATTCGATCCATGCCGCGAGGATATGCAAAAACGCGCCGCGGCGGGCGATTCGCTCAGCCGGATGCGTCGCGGTCGGCGGCCTGCCAGGCCTGCAGCCGATCGAGCCGGCGCCGCTGCCGCCGGATATACCAGGCGAAGAACGCAAGCAGCGCCAGCACCAGCGGGCCGTTCGCCGCCACCTGCAGGATCAACACGCGGCGCAGCGTGGCGTCGTGCAGCCAGCGCGACGGCTGCAGTTCCGGCAGCGCCAGCAACACGCTGACCAGCGCCAGGGCGGAGGTGCTGGCGATGTTCACCCAGGCCAGCCGGATGCCTGCGCGGGCACGGCGGGCGCTCAATGCCAGCAGGGCCGGCACGCTGTCCGCCGAAGCGGCCCAGGTGCCGCGGCGCACATGCAGGTAGAGGTATTGCACGGCCAGCACGGTCAGCAGCGACAGCACGCACCACAGCCGCCAGCGCGGCTCCAGCCCCGGCAGCATCCATAGCTGCACCAGCTGCGCGAGGGCGCCGATCGAGACAAACAACTCCAGCCCGGTCATCGCCAGCATGCGCCAGCGCTTCCAGCGCGCGCGACGGCGCAGGCGCTCGGCGTCGATGGCCGGCTCCCGCTGCCACTGCTCGCTCCAGCGGCTCCAGTCGTCGGGCGCATTCATGGCACTTCTCCGAGCAGGGATTTCAAGGCGACGCGGGCGCGACTCAGGCGCACCGCAATGCTGTTCGCGCTGGCGCCGAGCGCAGCGGCGATTTCGGCATGGCTGAAGCCCTCCAGCGCCAGCGTCACCGCCTGGCGCAGGGCCAGCGGCAGCGCGCGCACGGCCTGCTGCAGGCGCCCCAGATCCTGGCTGAGGCGGGCATGCTCTTCCGGCCCCAGGCGCAGGTCGGGCAGTTCGTCGCCCGCTGCATCGCTGCGCGGCAGCCGGCGCTGACCGAGCACATGGGTAGCGCCGCGGTTGTGCGCGACGCGGGCCACGAAGGTTTTCAGCGCCGCTTCGCCGCGCCAGGCCGGCAGCGCACGCCACAGCGCCAGCGCGATGTCCTGCAGCAGGTCGTCGCGCAGCGAGGGATCGGCCTCGTAGCTGGCCGCGATGCGCGCGAGCAGGCCGGCATGCTCGCGCAGCACCGCGGCGAACTGGTCACGACTCATCGGGATGCCGCACTCAGGGATGCCGCACTCATGTCGCGGCGGCGCCGTCCAGGTCGCGCCAGATCGCATAGGTACACGCAGTCACCCAGGGCACATAGACCAGGATCAGCGCGAAGCCCCAGGCGCTGCTCAGCAGCAACGTCAGCATCGCCGCGCACAGCAGGCCGAACAGCAGCGCCGGCAACGCGGCGGCGATCATCATGCGCGCGCCGGCCAGCACGGCGGGCCAGGGCGCCAGTCCGCGGAACAGCAGCAGGCAGGGCGCCGGCAACAGCAGCATCGAAGGCAGCACGCCCGAGAGGATCAGCTCCCGCGTGAAGCTGCGCGTCATCAGCTCACGATGCGCGGCGGCATGGCCTAGCCACACCGCATCCACCGCGGCCCAGCCATGCAGGGCCCATACGAAGGCTTGCTGCAGCGCGAACACCGCGAGCCCGCCCAGCGCGGCCAGCTGCAGCTTCGCTGCCAGGCGCGGCCCGCGCAGGCCCGCCAGCAGGCAGGACCAGCGCAGGCGCCGACCCTGCGCGAGCTCGTCGAGGCCGAGCAGGATGCCCAGGGTCAGCAGCGGCACGACCAGCTTGGACAGCGTCACGCCCACCCAGGGAATCATCTGCATCGCGCCCTCCACCAGCATTTGCAGCAGGCCCATCGCCAGCAGGGTGAACGGCGCGCGCCGCCACAGACGCAAGCCCTGCACGCTCCATTGCAAGGCGCGCCAAGGCAAGCGCGGCTGGACGACGACGGGACGATCGGGAACGGCGGACATGCGGGCGACCTCGCGCTTCGACGGGATGACCTGGTTAGTCCGCGCCGTCCGCCAAAACCTTACATGCCGCGATCCTTCCCGCCCGCAAAGCCGCCTGCCGAGTCGGCAGACTCAGAGTCCGTTCGGACGCGACGCCGGCCCGGGCTGCACCGTGATGGTGGCGGTCATGCCCGCCGCCAGCAGGACGTCGGCCGGCAGTTTCGAGGTGTCGATGGCGATGCGCACCGGCACGCGTTGCGCCAGCCGCACCCAGTTGAAGGTGGGATTGACCTCGGACAGCAGGTCGGCGCCGGTGGGATTGTCGGCGTCGGTGATGCCGCGCGCCATGCCGGTGACGGTGCCGGCGAGATGGCGGCCGCCGCTGAGCAGGCGCACGTCCACCGGGTCGCCCACGTGCAGCTGCGGCAGCTTGGTTTCCTCGAAATAACCGTAGATGTAGTAGCTGTGGCTGTCGATCAGCGCCAGCCGCGGACTGCCCACGCTGGCGTAGTCGCCCACCCGCACCATCAGGTTGGTGACGTAGCCGTCCACCGGCGCGCGTACCTCGGTGCGCGCCAGGTCGAGGTGCGCCTTGTCCAGCGCCACCTGCGCCTGCGCGATCGCCGCCAGCGCCTGCTCATGCGCGGCCTGCGCCTGCTCGCCGCCGGCCTGCGCCTGCAGCCAGCCGGCACGCGCAGAATGCGCAGTGGCGGCGGCATTGCTGCGGTCTTCGACCGAGATCACGTCGCCGACGCGCTGGCGGCGCTGCGCCTGCTCGGCGTACATGTCGTAGGTCGCCTTGCGCTGCGCGGTGCCGGCCTGCGCCGCGTCGATGCTGGCGCCGGCCGCGCGCGCGTTGGCCTGGGCCGCGCGCAGATTGGCCTCGGCCTGGGCCACCGCGTAGCGGTAGCGGTCCGGGTCCACGGTGAACAGCAGCTCGCCCTTGTGCACCACCTGGTTGTCGATCACCGCGACCTGGGTCACCAGCCCGGACACGTCCGGCGCGATGCGCACCACGTCGGCGCGCACGCGGCCGTCGCGCGTCCACGGCGCATACAGATAGTGCTTCCACAGCAGATGGCCGAACACGGCGGCCAGCAGCACGACGGCGGCGGTGAGCAGGAAGCGGATCAGGGCGGCGGTTTTCATGATGAGGACTCAGCGAAGCAGCAGAAGTCCGGCCAGGCCGAACACGCAGAAAAACAGGGCGACGCGCACCAGCGAGGGATGCCAGAAATAGCGGTACAGGCCGAGCCGGCCGAACACCGCGTCGATCAGCCACAGCACCAGCAGGCAGCCGAGGAACAGCGGCAGCAGGCCCGGCACCAGCACGTCTCCGATGGCGATCTCATGCGGCATGGCTTGGCTCTCCGGTGTTCGGCATGTACGGGGCCAGCGCCGACTCGTCGTCGCGCAGGGCGCTGCGTAGTTGATGCAGGTGCAGGCGCGCCAGCGAGGAGGCCTGCTCGACCGACGGGCAGGCGTCGAGCGCGTGCTGCACGGCCCGGTCGGCTTCGCGCCAGCGCGCAACGTCCGGCGCCTGATACAACCGCGCCACCGCCTGCACCGCGGCCGGTGCGGCTTCGCGCAGGGCCGCCGAGCCGTGGCCGGCGGCGAGGTCGCTGCGCAGCTCGATCAGTGCGCGGCCGCATTCGTGCACGCTCAGCGCCCAGGCCAGCAGTTCGTGCGCGTCGGCCGAACCTGGCTGGGTGTGCTCGACCACCTGCTGGAACAGGTCGCGGCTGATGCTCTCGAAGCGCCAGGTCAGGCCCGGCAGCGGCGCCCGCGCGGCCAGCACCACCTGTGCGCGCAGCTGCCGCGTCTGGCGCAGGCGCTGCCAGGCGCTGCCGGTAACGCCCGGCAGAAAGGCGAAGGCGACCCCGCTCATGCCGACGCCGAGGATCTGCGACAGGCCGTCGTTCAAGAAACGCACCGGGCTGTAAGTCATCGGGTTCTTCAGGCCCAGCATGTAGACGAAGCCGATCGCGTAGCCGGCGCCCACGCCGGGCAGGCTGGCGCGAGTGCTCAGGTAGGGCCCGAGCAGCAGCAGCGGCAGGCTGGCCGCGATCAGCATGACGAAGCCGTCGCTGCCCGGCAGCAGCCAGAAGGTGGTGACGAAGGCGCCGGCGATGCCGAGCACATAGCCAGCCAAGGTGTTGCCCGCCGACTGCAGCGGATGCGGCGCCGCCGCGAACAGGCCGCTGAAGATGGTCGCGATCAGCATCGCGCTGGCGCCGTACGGCCAGCTGCTGCCGATCCAGAACGCGCTCAGCGTCGCCATGGTCAGGAAAGTGCGCAGCACGGTGACCGCGGCGCCGACCAGATCGTTGCCACGCTGGAAGTGCACGCGCTCCACCGGCGTGCGCACGCGGCCTTCGCGCAGCTCCACCTCCAGCTGGGTGAACACGTGCAGCTCGTCGACGAAGCGCTGCAGCAGGGCGGCCCCGGTGTCGAAGTCCAGGCGCGCCTCGAGCGGCAGCGCCTCGCGCAGCGCCGCGGCCTGCGCGGGCACGCCGGCCGAGGCTTCCTCGAGCAGCGGCAGCAGGACGGTCGGCTCGTCCACGTTGCCGGTGGCCGGAGTCATCGCTGCGCCCACCGGCCGGTACAGCGCGATCAAGGCTGCCGCCGCCTCGCTGCTGCGGCGCTGCAGGCGGTTGATCAAGTGATGCAGCGACTGGAAGCTGGTGGAGGCGGCCATGTAGCGGCCGTTGAGGTAGCGCATCTGGCGGCTGCGCGCGCGCACCTCGGGATCTTCGAAGATCACCGAGGCGCGCAGGTTCTCCAGCTGCACCGCGCTGCGCACGAAGCGCAGGTGCGCCTGCTCCATGTCGCCGCGCGCGATGGTGCCGTTCATGCTGCCGCGCACGAACTCGACGAATTGCGCGAACTGCTGGCGCGCGCCCTGGCGCAGCACGGTGCGCAGGCGCTCGGGAAACACCACGTCGCTGACCAGGCCGGCCACCACGATGCCGAGCATCACCTCGCTCACCCGCATCACCGCCGAATCGAAGGCGCCGAGCGGGTGGTTGATCACCGGCAGGGTGACGATGGCGGCGGTATAGCCGGCCAGCACGAAGCCGTAGGACATGAAGTTGCGGTACAGCATGGAGCCGCCCGCACACAGCGCCACCCACAGCGACAGGCTGAGCAGGAACAGTTCGCGCTCTTGCGGGAACAGCCCCATCAAGGCCAGCCCGAACACGCTGCCGGCCAGCGTGCCGAGCGCGCGGTAGAAGCTCTTGGCCAGCACCATGCCGCTGTGCGGATGCATCACGATGCCGACCGTGATCATCGTGGTGGCCGGCTGCTCCAGCTGCAGCCACATCGCCAGCCAGGCCGCCAGATAGGCAGCGAGCACCGACTTGCCGACGAACAGCCACGCGCTGCCCTCGCCCGCGAGCGCGGCGCGCAGCTGCGACTGCCATCGCGGTGAACCGTCGGTTGCGGCCGCTGCCGTCATGCGCTCAGTCCCGTTCCAGGTGTTCGAGGAACTTCTTCAGCAGCCGCTCGAGCTGCGCCATCTCGGTGGCCTTCATCCCGGCGGTCTCGCGCAGCAGCAGCGCGCAGACATCCGGCAGGAACTGCTCGATCAGCTTCAGCCCGGCACGGCTCAGGGTCAGCGTCACCTTGCGCCGGTCGTCGTCGCTGCCGGTGCGCTCGATCAGCCCCTTCTCGCACAGATGGTTGGTCAGCCGGGTGATGTTGGCCGACTTCTCCCCTGCCGCATCCGCCAGCTGCGACGGATGCAGCGTATACCCCTCGGTGCCGTACATCATCATCAGGATGTTGTATTCCGGATGATTGATGCCCCACGGCCGCAGCGCCGCGTTGGCGTCGTCGTGGACGCGCTTGGAAATGTGCTTGACCAGGCGCACCAGCACCGCCGAATCGCGCGGGAAGGCCGGATGCCGCTGGCAGGTGATCGCCAGGCGCTGCTCGGTGGGAAGGAAGCTGCTCATCGGAGTCTCGCCGCCATTTAGTACATAAATGTAATATCTACATGTGAATCATATGCCGCCACGGCGGCGCTGGCAATCCGGCCGCGGCGAGCCCAAAGAAAAGGCGCCACGAGGGCGCCTTGGCTTGAACGGGTTTGACCGGCATCAGCCGCTGCGCACCGGGAAGGTCTCGGTGCCGCCGGCGGCCGGCGGCGCGTTGGGCGCAGGGCTGGACCCGCCCTGGCGCGGCGGCGGCGTGAAGCCATGCCCGCCGCACTGGTAGGCGCCCCAGGGCTGCGAGCCGTCGGCGGGTTCGGCCAGCGGGTGGATGGTGTCGGCGTGCATCTTGGCGGCCTGGTTGCGCGCCAGCACCTCGAGTTCGTCGCGCACCTTGATGTCGTTGCGGTCGAACGGGCCGACGTGGTCCATCACCGACACGGTGATCTTGCCCAGGTTGCGGCAGGCGGTGAGGTCGCCGTTCCAGGCGGTGCGCACGCTCTTGGCGCCGTCGTCCAGGGTAATGCCCCAGGCGCAGGCGCCCAGCAGCGCGACGGGAACGAGCAACAACAGGGTCTTGCGCATGGAGAGCTCCGCGATGAAGACGAAACGGGCCGGACCGGTCCGCCCCCCATCCTAACCGAGGATGCGGCACGGCCCTAGGCCGGCAGCGCCGACGCTGCCGCGCCGGCGGGCCTTTCGTTCATGCTCCGGCAGATGCGGCTAGCGCACCGGCTTGCCGTCGGCGTCGATCACCTGCACCGCGCCGAGATTCAGCGCGCGCACCGGCTGCTCGATCTTCTTCAGGTCGCCCACGATCACCCAGGTCATCGACTCGGGGTGCACGATCTCCACGGCCGCTGCCTCGGCCGCGGCGGTGGAGATGCCCTCCAGCCGCGACTTCAGGGTCTGCACGTAGTCGTCGGGCCGGTCGTACAGCACGATGCCCTGCAGCGCGCCCAGCACGGCCGAGGTGGTCTCGTAGCTGCCCGGCAGGGCGCGGATGCGCTTGTCCTTGATCTTGGCGACCTCGGCGTCGGTCAGCGGGCGATCGCCGATCACCGCGCGTGCCTCCTTCAGCACCTCGGCCGCCGATTCGGCGGTCTTGTCGGTCTGTACCGGGGCGTAGAACAGGAACGGCCGCTGCGCCTGCGCATCCTGCAGGAAGCTGAAGGCGCCGTAGGCCCAGCGCTTGTCTTCGCGCAGGTTCATGTTGAGGCGCGAGGTGAAGGTGCCGCCGAGCGCGCCGTTGGCCGTCTGGATGGCCAGATGGTCGGGCGCGCGCGTCGACGGCGCCAGCAGGCCGGCCAGGATCAGCGACTGCGGCGCGTCCGGCCGGTCGATCAGGAACACCCGCGGCTTGGGCTGCGCCGCGACCTGGGCGATGTTCTTCTTCGGCAGCGCACTGTCCGGCGCTTTCCAGTCGCCGAACACGGCGTCCAGCTGCGGAATGATCCGGTCCAGCGCAGTGTCGCCGGCGACCAGGATCTTCACGTTGTCCGGGCGCAGCCAGTCGCGCTGGAAGGCCGCGAGATCGCCGGCGTCGAGCGCCTTGATGCCGGCCTCGGTGCCGCTGCCGGTGAACGGGATGCCGTAGGCGTGGCCCGGGCCGTACAGCAGCGGCGGCAGGGTACGCAGGGCGGTGCCGACCGGCTGGGTCTTCTCCTGTGCGATGCCGGCCAGCCACTGCCCGCGGATGCGCTCGATGTCGGCGGCGCCGAAGGCCGGGTTGCGCACCACGTCGGCGAACAGCGCCAGCGACGGCTCCAGCTGGTCATTGAGCGCGTTCAGCGAGGCGAAGCAGGTGTCCAGGTCGCAGCCCACGCCGGTGATCGCGCCCAGCCGCTGGCGGCGCTTGGCGATCTCCACCGAGTCGAGGTCCTTGGTGCTCTCGCCCATCAGCGCGGCGGTGAAGCTGGCGGTGCCGAGCTTGCGCCCCTGATCGGCGGCGAAGCCGCTGTCGAACACCAGCTGCACGTGGGTCACCGGGATGGTATGGCGCTCGGCGAGGATCACCTCGATGCCGTTCTTCAGCTTGCCGCGCTGCAGGCTGGGAAAGCTCAGCTCGGGGAACTGATTGACCGTGGGCACGCCCTGGCTGCGGTCGACTTGGTGCGGACCCACGCTGTAGCTGCGCGCCGGCGGCGGCAGCGGCTGCGGACGGTCGCCGCCGGCCGGAAGACCGGCCACCGCGCGGTCTTCCGCGGCAGGATCGAAGCCCGGCCCGGCAGGCAGCACGGTCAGCAGATAGTCGCCCTTGCTCAGCCAGGCATCGGCAGCCTGCTTGACGCTGGCCACGCTGGCCGAGGCGATGCGCTGCAGGTCTTTCTGGTACGCGCCGGGATCGCCGCGATAGACCTGCCCCCGGGCCAGCAGGGCCGCTTTGCCGCCGACTTTCTCCAGGCCGCGCACGAAGTCGGCACGGCTGCCGACCTTGACCCGCTCGAGCTCGTCCTGGGTCGGGCCTTGGGCGAGGAAGCTCTTCAGTTCGTCGGCGATCGCCGCCTCGACCTTGGCCGGATCGACGCCGTCCTTCACGTCGGCCTGGATCTGGAACTGATTGGCCAGGGCGAAGTCGCTCATGCTGGCCGACACGTCATCGACCAGCTTGTCGCGGTAGACCAGCCGCTGATACAGGCGCGAGGTCTTGCCGCCGCCGAGCACGTCGGCGGCGAGGCCGAGCTGGACCGCCGCGTCGCTGCCGAGCTGCGGCACCACCCAGGTGCGGATGATGCGCGCCTGCGCCACGTGGTCGTGCTGCACGCCGCGGGTGGAACCGGCCAGCGGGGTGATCCACGGCCGCTGGTGCGCCACCGGCGGGCCGGCCGGAATGTCGCCGAAGTATTTCTCGGCCTTCGCCCTGGCCTGCGCCGCGGTGATGTCGCCGGCCAGCACCAGGGTGGTGTTGGCGGCGCCGTAGTTGCTCTGGAACCAGTGCTTCACGTCGTCTAGCGAGGCCGCGTTGAGGTCGGCCATCGAGCCGATGGTGTCGTGGTGGTACGGATGGTTGGCCGGATAGGTGTTGAGCAGGATGTTTTCGTCGACGCGTCCATAGGGACGGTTCTCGTCCTGACGCTTCTCGTTCTGCACCACGCCGCGCTGGGTATCCAGCTCCTTCTGGCCGATCGCGCCGAGCAGGTGGCCCATGCGGTCCGACTCCATCCACAACGCCATGTCCAGCGCGGTGGTCGGCACGGTCTCGTAGTAGTTGGTGCGATCGAACCAGGTGGTGCCGTTCTGGTCGGTGGCGCCGGCCAGCTCGAACGGCTGGAAATAGGTGCCCTTGTGGCTCTCCGAACCGGAGAACATCAGATGCTCGAACAAATGGGCGAAGCCGGTCTTGCCCGGCGGCTCGTCCGCCGAGCCGATGTGGTACCAGACTGACACCGCCACCACCGGCGCCTTGTGGTCCTCGTGCACCACCACGGTCAGCCCGTTCGGCAGCACGAAGCGAGTGTAGGCGATGTCCGGAACCTGCGCGGTGGCTGGCGCCTCGGCGGCGATGGCGGGGGCGACGCCCGGCGGGAGCGCACCCGCGAGGCTCAGCAGGCCCGCGATCAGCAAGGCGAGGGGTTTCTTGACCACGATCAGACTCCGGCAATGACAGATAGTCCACCGAGGCTAGCCAGCGCCCGATGGGCCCGCAAATGACCTTGGTCATGTTCTTGCGATGTGTCCGCGCTGTCCGCGAAGCCGCCCGGGCGCTGTCCGCGGACACCTAATCCGGGCGCAAGCCATGAGATTTAATCCTTAAAATTCAATGCATTAAATCCATTTCAAACCTTGGCACGGGCTTTGCCATCAAAGGGTACAGGCCAATCCTGGCCCCTGGGAGAAAGACCATGCAATTCGAGACCTTCATCCTGCGCAGCCTGTTCGCCGCCTGCCTGCTGATCTGCAGCCTGGTCATGGGCGCCATGATCTATGCCAAGCCCGCCCCGGCCCCGGTGACCACCCAGCCGACGGTGGCGCAGTCCGCCACTGTCGCTCAGGCCCTGGCCGTGGTGCCGGTCAGCTGCGCGCTGCCGTCGGACGGCGTGATCTGCCCGCGCCGCGTCGGCTGAGCCGATAATGCACGGATGCTCCACGTCATCCTGTTCCGACCCGAAATCCCGCCCAACACCGGCAATGCGATCCGCCTGTGCGCCAACACGGGCGCCTCGCTGCATCTGATCCGCCCGCTGGGCTTCGAGCTGGACGACGCCCGTTTACGGCGCGCCGGCCTGGACTATCACGAATACGCCCGCGTGGCGGTGCACGACGAGCTGGAACACTGCCTCGCCGCCCTCGGCCAGCCGCGCGTGTTCGCCTTCTCCACCCGCGGCCGCGTCGCCCATGTGGATGCGCGCTACGCCGACGGCGACGCCCTGCTGTTCGGCTGCGAGACGGCCGGCCTGCCGGGCGAGGTGCTGGAAGCGATTCCGCCGGCCCAGCGGCTGCGCCTGCCGATGCGGCCCGACAGCCGCAGCTTGAACCTGTCGAATACGGTGGCGGTCGCGGTCTACGAGGCCTGGCGCCAACTCGGCTTCGACGGCGCCGCCTAGCGCGGCGAATTGCGCGGACACGACCTCGCGATCGAGCCGGTTGCGCATTGCGCGGCCGAGCCGAAACACCGTGCGCCGTCCGCCCTCGATGCTCGAATCTCGATCCGCACGGCGACGAGCCGCTACAGCAGGCCGCTGCAGCGGGCCGCTACAATCGGCGGATGAATAGCCCCGCCCCGAATTCCTGGCTGCCCCTGCCGCTGCGCAAGCTGGCCGGCCGCGCGCTCGAAACCGCGCTGAACCACGTGCTCTCGCTGGACCCCGACACCGCGCAGCGGCTGGCCGCGCTGGACGGCCGCCGCATCAGCCTGCATCTGCGCGGCCCCGAGCTGGCCCTGGCGGTGAGCGTCGACGGCGGCAAGCTGCGGGTAGGCCCGCCACAGGACGACGGCGAGCTGCGCGTCGCAGCGACACCGGGCAGCCTGCTGGCGATGCTGCTGCGGCGCGATGACGATGGCGTGGCGCCCGGCAAGGTAGAGATCGCCGGTGACGCCGAACTGGCACGACGGCTGGAGAAACTCGCCAGCCGCTTCGCGCCCGACTTCGAGGAAGCCTTCGCGCGCAGCTTCGGCGACGTGCTTGGTGTGCCGCTGGCCAAGGCCATGCGCAAAGGTCTGGCGCATGCGCGCGAAAGCGCTGCCCATCTGAGCGAAGACGCGGCCGACTGGCTGCGCGACGAAGCGCGCGTCACGGTGGCGCCGGGCGAGGTGGACGAATTCCTCGACGGCGTCGACACCCTGCGTGAACGCAGCGAGCGGCTCGAAGCGCGACTGGCGCGGCTGGAGCAGCGCTTGCGCGCGAATGTCGCGAAAGGACCGGCGGCGTGACGCCGCTGCGCGCGGTGCCGCGCCTGCTGCGGGTCGCTTCGGTGCTGCTGGCCTGGCGGCTCGACGCACTGGTCGAAGGCGCCAGCCTGTACTGGCCGCTGAAGCTGCTGCGCCCGCTGCTGGCGCGGCCGCGGCCGGGCGCGGCGGAACTGTCGCGCGGCGCGCGGCTGCGCCTGGCGCTGACCGAGCTGGGCCCGATCTTCGTCAAGGCCGGCCAGGTGCTGTCGACCCGCCGCGACCTGGTGCCGGCCGACATCGCCGACGAGCTGTCGCTGCTGCAGGACCAGGTGCCGCCGTTCCCGGGCAGCCAGGCGCGCGCCATCGTCGAGCGCGAGCTGAAGGCGCCGATCGATCGCCTGTATGCGCGCTTCGACGAGCAGCCGCTGGCCTCCGCCTCGATCGCCCAGGTGCATGCCGCGACCATGCTCGACGGCAGCGAGGTGGTGGTGAAGGTGCTGCGTCCCGGCATCGACCGGCAGATCGCGCGCGACGTGAGCCTGCTGCACTCGCTCGGCGAACTGGCCCAGCGCTGGCATCCGAATGCCGACAAGATCCGCCCGCTCGAGGTGGTCGCCGAAGTCGAGAAGATGCTGGAGAACGAGCTGGACCTGCAGCGTGAGGGCGCCAGCGCCAGCCTGCTGAAGCGCAACTTCGCCAGCGGCGTCGACCTGTACGTGCCGGCCGTGTACTGGGACCTCACCAGCCAGGGCGTGCTGACCCTGGAGCGCGTGCGCGGCCTGAGCAGCGACGACATCGCCGCGATCGATGCCGCCGGCATCGACCGCAAGGCGCTGGCGGCGAAGGGCGTGCGGGTGTTCTACGAACAGGTGTTCCGCGACAACTTCTTCCACGCCGACGCGCACCCCGGCAACATCTGGGTCGATCCGCTGCGACGCGAGGAGCCGCGCTTCATCGCGCTCGACTTCGGCATCATGGGCTCGCTGCCCGAGGCCGACCAGTACTGGCTGGCGCAGAACTTCATCGCCCTGTTCGAGCGCGACTACGCGCGCATCGCGCAGCTGCACGTGGACGCGGGCTGGATGCCGTCGACGGTGCGGCTGGACGAACTCACCGCGGCGGTGCGCACGGTGTGCGAGCCGTACTTCACGCGCCCGCTGTCGCAGATCTCGCTGGCCGAGCTGGTGGTGAAGCTGTTCCAGACCGCGCGCCGCTTCGAGCTGACCCTGCAGCCGCAGCTGATCCTGCTGCAGAAGACCCTGCTCAACATCGAAGGGGTCGGCCGCATGCTCGACCCCGACATCGATATCTGGGCGGTGGCACACCCGGTGCTCAAGCGCATCCTGCGCGAGCGCTACAGCCCGCGGCGCACCTTGCGCGAGCTGCGCAAGCGGTTGCCGGAATGGTTCCACATCGCGCCGCAGCTGCCCGAGCTGGCGCACGAGGCTCTGCAGCGCGCCGCACGCGGCGAGCGGCGGATGCTCGCCGACGTCGGCACGCTGGAACACGAGGCCAAGCTGGTACGCCGCCTGCTGCACATGCTGGGCAGCGGCCTGCTCGGCGCCTCGCTGCTGATCAGCGCGAGCCTGCTGTGGGCGCTCGCGCCGCAGCACGGCATCTGGCTGCCGCTGTGTCTCGGCGCCGCCGGCTTGCTGGCCTTCGTGCACGGCTGGCTGCGTTCGCGCCGATAGACGATACCGGCGACGCTAGCGGCCATGACCGATCGCTTCGATCCTAGCCATTGCCGATGCAAAAGCATCCGTTGAAGACGAGGACCTGCACATGATCGAGGGTTGGCTCGAAGAAATCGAAGCGGCACAGCGCGAGCGAAACTACCTGATTCGGGGCGAGGCGCATGCCCGCATCGCCTACGGCGACGAGGCCGAGGACTGGGGCGCCGGCGTCAGGTCCTGCCGCGATTGCGGCGTGGCCAAGGGCCAGCTGCATGTATCGGGCTGCGATATCGAGCGCTGCCCGGCCTGCGGCGGACAGGCGCTTTCCTGCGGCTGCCGCGACGAAGCCCACTGAAAGAACCGATGCAAGACACTCGCTTGGAATCTCTTCCGCTCGACCACCCGGATGTTGCCGCCGGCAAGCTGCCGATCCTCTATCAGGACGACGACCTGATCGCGGTGAACAAGCCGGCCGGGCTGGCCGTGCACCGTTCGAAGATGGTCGGCAACGCCGAGACCTTCCTGGTCGATGTGCTGCGCGAGCAGGTCGGCGGCACCCTGCATCTGGCCCATCGGCTGGACCGCGCAACCAGCGGGGTGCTGCTGGTGGCGCGCCGCGCCGAGACCGCGGCGGCGCTGGGCGAGCAGTTCATGAGCCGCGACGTGCACAAGCAATACCTGGCGGTGGTGCGCGGCTGGCCCGAGCCGGCCGAGGGCGTGGTCGACTACGCGCTGCCCGGTTCGCGCGACAGCGGCCCGCGCCGCGAAGCGCGCACCGGCTATCGGCGGCTGGCCGCCACCGAAGTGCCGATCGCGCTGGGCCGCTATCCGCAGCAGCGCTACGCGCTGGTGCTGGCCGAGCCGCAGAGCGGCCGCTTCCGGCAGATCCGCAAGCATATGGCGCACATCCACCATCCGGTGATCGGCGATTGCCAGCATGGGCGCAGCGACCACAATCGGCTCTACAAACAGTACTTCGGCTGCCATCGCATGCTGCTGCACGCCTGGCGGCTGAGCTTCCGCCATCCGGCCGACGGCAGGGCGATGACCCTGGAGGCGCCGCTGGATGCGGCCTTCGCCGGCCTGCTGGATCGCTTCGGCTGGTCGCAGCCTGCCGTGCCCGCCTAGGCTGCACGCGGCGGACCAGCTGCAGCGCGTCAAGACAAATCCGGCGAGGCGCCGGCTAAAATGCGCACATGCTTGCGATCAGTCCACACATCGCCATTCCCGAGCAGGAGCTGACCGAGCGCTTCCTGCGCGCCGACGGCCCGGGCGGCCAGCACGTGAACCGCACCGAGAGCGCGGTGGAGCTGCGTTTCGACGTGGCCCGCTCGCCGTCGCTGCCGGAAGAAATGCGCGAGCGCCTGCTGCTGCGCCGCGATCGCCGGCTTACCGACGAGGGCGTGCTGGTGATCCAGGCGCGCCGCTTCCGCGACCAGGCGCGCAACCGCGACGATGCGCGCGAGCGCCTCGCCGAGATCCTGCGCGCGGCGCTGAGCGCTCCCAAGAAGCGCATCGCGACCCGGCCCAGCCGCGCCTCGAAGGAGCGCCGCCTGGCCGGCAAGCAGCAGCGTTCCCGTCTCAAGCAGGGGCGTTCGCGCCCGCCAGGCTTCGAATGAGCGTGGCCGGCGTGCCGCTGGCGCCCGCGCAGGCACCGCAGCTGCGCCGGGGCTTCTGGCATCGCCTGTGCCGCTGGCTGATCGGACTAAGCGGCTGGCGCGTGGTCGGCCAGTTGCCCGACCTGCCCAAGCTGATCCTAATCGGCGCGCCGCATTCCTCGTATTGGGACGGCGTGTGGGGACTGCTGATGAAGATCGCCATCGGCATCGACCTCAACATCATGATCAAGCGCGAGGTGCTCGACGGTCCGCTGGGCCCGATCCTGCGCCCGATCGGGCTGATCCCGATCGACCGCGGCGCCGCCACCGACGTGGTCGGCCAGATGGTGGCGCGCTTCGCCAGCCGCGAGCGGATGTGGCTGGGCATCACCCCGGAGGGCACGCGGCGCGCGGTCAAGCAGTGGAAGTCAGGCTTTCTGCGCATCGCGCGCGCGGCCGGCGTGCCGGTCCAGCCGATCTACATCGACTATCCGAGCCGCACCTTCACCATCGGCCCGCTGATGCACGCCGGCGACGACCTGGACGCCGACATGGCGGCGATCCGCGCGCAATTCCGGCCTTATCGCGGCAAGCGCCGCAACACCGAGTAACCGCCCCGGAGCGGGCACACCGCATGGCGCGCTCGGCTACACTGCGTCGATCCGCCATGAAGAACCCGCGAGAGGAACCGCCATGGACGCGCTCGGCATCCAGCACTACGCCGCCTTCCTGCTCGCCTGCGTCGCGCTCAACCTGACGCCGGGCCTGGATACCTTCTACATTCTCGCGCGCAGCGGCCGCGAGGGACGTGCGGTGGGCTTCGCCGCCGTGCTGGGCATCAATGCCGGCTGCATCATCCACACCGCCGCCGCGGTGCTCGGCATCTCGGCGATCCTGGCCACCTCGGCGCTGGCTTTCGGCGTGCTGAAGTATCTCGGCGCCGCCTACCTGGTCTGGAGCGGTCTGCGCATGCTGCTGTCGCGCGCACCATCGCAGCAGGCGGCCGAAACGCGCGGGCGCGGCGGCCTCGCCGCGTTCCGACAAGGCCTGCTGACCAATGCGCTCAATCCCAAGGTGGCCTTGTTCTACCTGGCCTTCCTGCCGCAATTCGTCGCACAGCACACGCCGCATCCCCAGCTCGCCCTGCTGGTGCTGGGGCTGAGCTTCATCGGCACCGGCATGGTCTGGTCGAGCACGCTGGCCCTGCTCGGCGCGCACATCCATCGGCTGCTGACCCGCCAGCCGCGGCTCGGCCGGTGGATGGACCGCGCCTGCGGCAGCGTGCTGCTCGGCTTCGGCGCCCGGCTGGCGCTGCAGGCGCGCGCGTGAACCGCGCCGCCATCGCCCGGCGCGACGGCATGGCCGCGGCGACGCCATGCTGCTGACCGCACCCCGATCGCTGTACGCCGCCTTCGATCGCTTTCCCACGCGCAAGGGCGCTTCGACCCACATCGCCCGCTTCGCGCCCTGCCTGTTCGAGCATGCCGGCGGCGGCCTGCTGTACGTGCTGGGCGACGATACTTTGCCGGTGCAGCAGCGCGAAGGCGACTGCGAAGTGCTGCGCTTTGCGCTGCCGATCGAAAATTTCCTGGAGCGCGCGCTGGCCTTCGGTGCGCATCTCGAACGCGTGCTCGAGCATGCGGCGCCCACCCTGCGGCTGGCGCATTTCCGCGATCCGTGGAGCGGCGTGCCGCTGCTGTCGCGGCCGCATCGCTACGCCACCGTGTTCGAGGTCAATGCGCTGCCGTCGATCGAGCTGCCGCACGCCTATCCGGGCATCGCGCCGCGGACGCTGGACAAGATCCGCGCCAGCGAGCGCTATTGCCTGGACCGCTGCGATGCAATCGTCACGCCGTCGCAGACCACCCGCGCCATGCTGGAATCGCTCGGCGTGCCCGCGGCGAAGATCACGGTGGTGCCGAACGGTGCCGATCCCGGCGGCCCCTGGCCGCGCCCGGCCGAGGCGCCGGCGCAATACCTGATCTATTTCGGTGCGCTGCAGGCCTGGCAGGGCGTGGATACCTTGCTGCACGCCTTCGTGCGCCTGGCCGATCTGGACGAGCTGCAGCTGGTGATCTGCGCCTCGCAGCGTTCGCGCGAGGCGCGCCACGCCGAACGGCTGGCCGAGCGCCTAGGCATCGCGCCGCGCCTACGCTGGCATTGGGCCCTGCCGTACGCCGAGCTGATGCCGTGGGTGGCGCATGCCGAACTCTCGCTGGCGCCGTTGCGCGCCTGCGCCCGCAATGTCGCGCAGGGCTGTGCGCCGCTGAAGATCCTGGAATCGATGGCGGCCGGCGTGCCGGTGCTGGCTTCGGATCTGCCGCCGGTGCGCGAACTACTGCGCGACGGCGTCGAGGGACGCCTGGTCGCGCCCGACCGTCCGGCCGAGCTGGCGCGCGCGATCCGCGTGCTGATGGCGTATCCTGAGCGCAGGAAGGCCATGGGCGCGAAGGGGCGCGAGCGCGTGGAGGGCGAGTTCACCTGGCAGCATGCGCTGCAGCGACTGCGCGAAGTCTATCGCCGCGTCGAAGCTGCACGGGATGCCGACGGTGCAGCCCCGACGCAGGCCGCTATTGCCGGCGGGACGACCCCGGCCTGATCGGATCGAAGGGAATACGCGATGCTGCAAGTCCTGCGCGCCCTCCAACAGCTCTCGCCGGCGCAGCGCAGGCTGCTCACGGCCAGACGGATACGCGGCGAGTACGCCCCGGCCCAGCTGCTGCAGCTGCTGCAGGAGCTAACCGCCTTCGACCGGCTCAGAAGCAGCGCGGGCGGCGGTGGCTGGTATATCGCGACCGCCGTGCTGTTCGGCCTGTTGGGCCTGGCGCTCGCCTTGACGCAGGACCCGCTCTGGCTCGTGCTCACCCTGGTCGCCGTGATCGCCATCGTCGTGCTGGTGCGCCTGCAACGCCGTGTGCGCGCCTTGACGCTGTCGGCCAATCTCGCCGCGGTGGCCATGCCGTTCATCGCCACGCTGAAGCAGGACATGGCATCGCAGCAGGCGCTGGCGGTCGACCTGGACCTGTCGCCGCCGCAGGAACCGGGCAAGCGCTTCGGCACGCCCAGACCCTACAAGCAAGGCAACCGCCAGCGCACCGACACGGTCTACCGCGACGCCTGGTTCGCCGGCTCGGCCCAGCTCGCCGACGGCGCGCGGCTGCGCTGGCGCGTCACCGAGGACATCATCGAGAGCGTGCGCAGCCGGCGCAATCGCCGCAACAAGCTCAAGGTGAAGACCCGCCATGGGAAGCGTTACCTGATCGCGCTCAGCCTGTCGCTGCCGGCGGGCACTTACGGCCTGGCGGCCTCGCGCCGCGGCACGGCGGACGACCGGCTGAGCGCGCGCAGCAGCGACAAGCGACACACCATCAAGCTGCTGCGCAAGCTGAAAAGCCGCTCGCTGGCCCCGCTGGCTTCCGGCGCACTGATCGAAGCGGTGTCCACCACCTATGCGCAGGCCGTACGCGCAGCCGGGAGCACTCCATGAATGATTGCGAATGCAAGAGCGGCTTCTACTCATTGCGCGATTGCGGGCAGCCGGCCACGGCGCAGTGTCAGGTATGCAATCGCGCGATGTGCCGCGAGCACGCCGCGCCGCAGAGCCTGTATGCGCAGTGCCGCGACTGCTGGGCGCGCCAGCAGCAGCAAGGGCCGGATGCCGACGCACGCGGACGCTTTCGCGACCAGGACTACGACGACTGGGCCTACCACTATCGCAACCGCCACTACGCCGAAGGCTACGCGCCGATCTACGTAGGCACGCATTACCACAGCTATTACGACTACTACGACAGCCGCTCCTTCCACGACCGCAACGACAACGCCGACCTCCACGGGCAGGACGACGTGCGCGCCGGTTTCGGCGACAGCTGAGCGCATGCGGCCGCTGCTGATCACCGAGAACTACCCCCCCGGCCGCGGCGGCATGGCGCAATCCTGCGATCGCATCGTGCGCAGCCTGCGCCGCCGCGGCGTCGAGTTCGACGTGGCGCACTTCGGCGCACGCCAGGATGCCGTGCACATCGAGCAGCACGAGCGCGGCCGGCTGATCTCCTGCCCGCGCGACGACGATCCCGCACATGCGATCAACCTGCTGTGGTCCGCGTTGACCCGCGCCCGCGTCGTGCCGTCGCACGTGCTGGCCTTCGGCGGCCTGCTGCCGATGCTGTGCGCGCCCAGCTTCGCCGCCTGGCTACGCGCGCCGCTGGTCACCCTGCTGCGCGGCAATGACTTCGACACCGGCATCGTCTCGCTGCGACGCGGCTGGATGCTGCGCGACGCGCTGGCGCGCTCGGCGGCCACCTGCGTGGTCAGCACGGACCATCAGCGCCGGGTGAGCGCGCTGTTTCCCGATCTGCACGTGGCGCACATCCCGAACGGCATCGATGCCGACGACTGGACCCTGCTTGAGATCGACCGCGATCGCGCCAAGGCCTGGCGTCTGGCGCAGGTGCCGGCCGGACGACGCGTGGTCGGCCTGTTCGGCCATCTGAAAAAGAAGAAGGGCGGCAGCTTGCTGCTCGATGCGCTCGCCGGCTGCGAGCATGCCGCCCGACTGCACCTGTTGGTCGTCGGCGACGTCGAGCCGGCATTGCAGCAGCAGCTTCAGGCCTTGCCGGAAATCTTGAGCTGGAGCCAGGTGCCCTTCCTCGACCGCATGGAGCTGCTGAGCTGGTACGCGGCCTGCGACGCGGTGGCGATTCCCTCGCTGTACGACGGCATGCCGAATGTCGCGCTCGAAGCCGGCGCGCTCGGCATTCCCGTGCTTGGTTCCACCGCCGGCGGTCTGGCCGACCTGCTCGCCGACGGCAACGCGCTGTGCTTTCCGCCCGGCGACCTGCATGCCTGCCGGCGCGCGCTCGATCTCGCCGCCGTCCTGCCCGAGGCGATCCTGCGCGAACACGGGCAACAGCTGCAGCGCAAGGTGCTGCGCGAGTTCAACCTGCACGTCGAGGCGCGGCGCTATCACGAACTGCTGCTCGGCATCGCCCCGCCCCAGCGCAGCGAACCGGCCGCCGTCGCCGCCCCGGCCCTGCTCCAGGAGGATTGACCGATGCGCTTCCGCCCCATGTTTTCCTGCGCCGTGCTTGCCCTGCTGTGGATGGGGTCGATCGGCGCAGCTGGCGCAGAGACTGCGGCTGCACCGACCACTACCCTGATCGAGACGGTCGGCAGCGATGCGCGCATCAGCATCAAGTCGAACGGCACGCATGTCGATATCGTCACCGGCACCTCGCAGCTGGCCGGCGATCGCCGCGGCGACAAGCGCTACTACCATCTCGGCACGGGCGGCGCGGCCCTGGTCGAGGTGAAGTCCGGCGCCGACGGCTTCAAGCTGCGCTCGCCGTCGGGCAAGCTGCTGTGGAAAGTGAAGATCGACGACGACAAGGTCAAAGTCAGCGACAACGAAGCAAACGCCAACGCCTGGACCGTGCGTCGCGGCGATGCGGACAAGGCCAAGGTCGCCGATCCGAACGGCGCGGAAGTCGGCGCAGCGCGCTATGACGCAGCCAGCGGCAAGACCCGCGTCGTCGACGCTGCGGGCAAGCCCCGCTATCTGGTGGCCACTGTTGCGCCTTCGCCCGCCTATGGCGTGCTGCTGATGGAAGGCGTGCCCCAGCCGTATCGCAGCGTGATCGTCGCCGAGCTGCTGGCCCGCTGACCGCAATCGCCTCGCGCGTGCGCCTGCTCTACTACGCGATGGGTGGCGGGCTCGGGCATCTGGTGCGTGCACGCGCCTTTCTGCGCACACTGGGTTGGCAGTCCGAAGCGATCGTGCTGACCGGTTCCGAGTACGCCGACGACGTACGCATCGTCGACGGTCTGCGGTTGCTGCGTGCCCCCATCGAACTGCAGCACGATCCGACCGCCTTTCGCGACTGGTTGCTGGAGCAGCTCGTGCGGCTCAAGGTGGAGAACCTGTGCGTGGATGCCTTTCCGGCCGGCATTCTGGGCGAGCTGTCCGGCTTGCCCGCGCTGCCTGGCGTGCGCCTGTGGCATGTGGCGCGCCTGCTGCGCTGGGAGAACTATGCGCCGCTGCTCGGCGCAGACCCGCCCCGCTACGAACGCTGCTGGCGCTTGGAACCGCTGCATGTCGTCCATCAGGATTTTCTGGATGCGCATTGCGAACGCATCGATGACCTGACGCTGGACGATGACGACGCCATCGAGCAGGCTCCCGATACCGGCCCCTACTGGCTGATCGTGCACAGCGGTCCGACCGAGGAAGTCGCCGAGCTGGTGACCTATGCCTGCGAGATGCGCGAGGCCGAAGGCGTCGAGCTGCCGCTGCGGTTGGCCTGCCTGTGCCCGCCGCCCGCGCTGCCGGCCGGCGTGCGGCATGTGGATGTCTATCCGGCGCAGGGTCTGTTCGCGGGCGCACAGCGCATCGTCAGCGCAGCCGGTTTCAACGTCATGTGGCAAGCCCGCCGGCATCGCGCCAGGCAGTTCGTGCTGCCGATGCCGCGCCGCTTCGACGACCAGTACGAGCGCTCGCGGCGGGCGCGCCGCGAGCGCTGAACCGGGACGACTGCTTCAGCGCTCCGAATGCCCCGACTCGTCGTAGTCGCGGTGGGTGAGCAGACCCGGACGGATCAGGTCGACGAAGGCACGCGCCTCGGCACTGAGGAACTTGCCTTTGCGCATCACCACGCCGTAGCTGCGCTGCGGGAAATACTGGCGCAGGTTGCGGATCGCCAGCCGGGCCTGATCCGCCTCGGTGATGCAGATGCCAGTGACGATGGAGATGCCCATGCCCATCGCCACGTATTCCTTGATCACGTCCCAGCCGCCGACCTCGATCGCCACGTGGTACGGCACCTGGCGCTGCTGGAACACCAGGTCGACCAGCCGATAGGTGGACAGGCGCTGCGGCGGCAGGATCAGCCCATAGGGCGACAAGTCCTCCAGCGTGACCTGCTCCTTCTGCGCCAGCGGGTGCTCCGGCGGCATGATCAGCATGGGGTCGTAGTGGTAGACCGGCGCCCAGGCGATGTCGTTGGGTACGTCCAGCATCGAGCCCACTGCGAAATCCGCTTCGTCGGCGCGCAGCAGGGCCATGCCGTCCTTGCCGGTGACGTTGGCCAGCTGCAGCTGCACCGCGGGAAAGCGCTGCCGATAGCGGCGTACCAGGTCCGGCAGCAGATACTGGATGGTCGAGGTGCCGGCGGCGATGGTCAGGCGGCCGGTCTGCAGGCCCTTCACCTTGGCCTGGAAATCGCGGTCCAGCCGCTCCCAGCCCTCGATCAGCGGCCGGGTCAGCTCGTACAGCACTTCGCCGGCCTCGGTCAGGTTGATGCGCCGCCGGCTGCGGTGCAGCAGCTGTGCGCCCAGTTCGCGCTCCAGCGCCTGCAGTTGCAGGCTCACCGAGGGCTGCGACAGGTACAAGGCCTCCGCCGCGCGACTCAAGGTGCCGAGCTTCACCGTGGCGACGAAGGCTCGCAACTGTTTCAAACGGTTGCCCTTGTAGTAGTAGCGGGCCTTGTCACCCGCCTCGGACTCGCCACGCGAGCGCTTGCGGGCGGGCTTGCGAGCTGCCTTTTTCGGTCCGTTCAGCGGCTGACGCGGCTCTGTCATGGCTTTTCGCTCAATACCTTGCAGTATGTATTGATAAATACAATACCAAATATTGAAGCATTTGCTTTGTCAAAACGTTTTCCAGGCCATAGCTTCGAGCCATCTGAAGCGCGGAGAACCCCCATGGCCGTCCCCAAGGAAAAATTCGAGATCCAGCCGGCGCAGTGTTCCATCAACGTGACCGGCTACGCCTCGGTGCTGACCCGCGACGCCCTGGCCTTCCTGGCCACCCTGCATCGTTTTGCGGAACCGCGGCGCCAGCAGCTGCTGCAGGCGCGCCGCGAGCGCCAGGCGCGCCTGGACGCCGGCGCCCTGCCGGATTTCCGCGCCGACACCGCTGCGATCCGCGAAGGCGACTGGCGCGTGGTACCGATCCCCGCCGCGCTGCAGGATCGCCGCGTGGAGATCACCGGCCCGGTCGAACGCAAGATGATCATCAACGCGCTGAACTCGGGCGCCAAGGTGTTCATGGCCGACTTCGAGGATTCCAGCGCGCCGAGCCTGGCCAACCAGCTCGATGGCCAGCTGAACCTGCGCGACGCGGTCGCCGGCACCATCGAGTACACCTCGCCGGAGGGCAAGTCCTATCGCGTCGGCGACCGCCCGGCCGTGCTGGTGGTGCGTCCGCGCGGCTGGCACCTGCCGGAGAAGCACCTGAGCGTGGACGGCGCGGTCATGGCTGGCGCCCTGGTCGACTTCGGCCTGTTCGCCTTCCACAACGCGCACGCCCTGCACCGTCGCGACCTGGGCCCGTACTTCTACCTGCCCAAGCTGGAATCGATGGAGGAAGCCGCGCTGTGGGACGACGTGATGGCGCTGGCCGAGCAGGAGCTGGGCCTTCCGCACGGCAGCATGAAGGCCACCGTGCTGATCGAGACCCTGCCGGCGGCGTTCCAGATGCACGAGATCCTCTACGCGCTGCGCGACCGCGCGGTGGGCCTGAACTGCGGCCGCTGGGACTACATCTTCTCCTACCTGAAGACCTTCCGCGCCCACTGCGGCCGCCTGCTGCCCGAACGCGGCCAGGTGCAGATGACGGTGCCCTTCCTGAAGGCGTATTCGGAGCTGCTGATCCAGACCTGCCATCGCCGCGGCGCCTTCGCCATGGGCGGCATGGCCGCGCAGATCCCGATCAAGGGCGACGAAGCCGCCAACGAGACGGCCCTCGCCAAGGTGCGCGCCGACAAGCTGCGCGAGGTGCAGGCCGGCCACGACGGCACCTGGGTGGCGCATCCCGCGCTGGTGCCGGTGGCGCAGCAGGTGTTCGACCAGTACATGCCGTCGCCGAACCAGCTGCAGGTGACTCGCCAAGACGTCGAGGTCAGCCGCGACCAGCTGATCGCCGCGCCCAACGGCACCATCACCCGCGCCGGCTTCGACAACAACGTGGAAGTCAGCCTGCGCTACACCGCGGCCTGGCTGGACGGCCTCGGCTGCGTGCCGATCCATCACCTGATGGAAGACGCCGCCACCGCCGAGATCGCGCGCACCCAGCTGTGGCAGTGGCTGCATCACGGCGAGCTGGAATTCCCCGACCACGCGCCGATCGACTTCGCGCTGTTCGACCAGGCGCTCGCCGCCCACGCGCATCGCCTGCGCGGCAGCGACGTGCCCGGCGGCACGCGCATCGACGAAGCCGCCGCACTGCTGAGCGAGCTGATCCACGCCGAGCAGCTCGGCGACTTCCTCACCCTGCCGGCCTACGAGCGGCTCTGAGCCCTCGCCCACCCCATTCCCTTTGCCCGAGGAACCACCCATGAAGAACAACAGCCTGCCTACCGCCGAGCAGATCAGCCTGGACTGGAAGAACAACCCGCGCTGGTCCGGCGTGGCGCGCAACTATTCGGCCGAGGACGTGGCGCGCCTGCGCGGCACGGTGGCGGTGGAACATTCGCTGGCCCGCCGCGGCGCCGAGCGACTGTGGAAGTCGCTGCACAGCGAGGACTTCGTCAACGCGCTGGGCGCGCTCACCGGCAACCAGGCCATGCAGCAGGTGAAGGCCGGACTGCAGGCGATCTACCTCAGCGGCTGGCAGGTCGCCGCCGACGCCAACCTGGCCGGCGAGATGTATCCCGACCAGTCGCTGTACCCGGCCAACTCGGTGCCGCAGGTGGTCAAGCGCATCAACAACACGCTGCTGCGCGCCGATCAGCTGCATCATGCCGAAGGCAAGGACGACACCGACTGGATGGTGCCGATCGTGGCCGACGCCGAGGCCGGCTTCGGCGGCGTGCTGAACGCGTTCGAGCTGATGAAGGCGATGATCGAGGCCGGCGCCGCCGGCGTGCACTTCGAGGATCAGCTGGCTTCGGTGAAGAAGTGCGGCCACATGGGCGGCAAGGTGCTGGTGCCGACCCGCGAGGCGGTCGACAAGCTCACCGCGGCGCGCCTCGCCGCCGACGTCTGCGGCGTGCCGACCCTGCTGGTGGCGCGCACCGACGCCGACGCCGCCGACCTGCTCACCTCCGACGTCGACGACAACGACAAGCCCTTCGTCACCGGCGAGCGCACCGTCGAAGGCTTCTACCGCGTGCGCCCTGGCCTGGACCAGGCAATCAGCCGCGGCCTGGCCTACGCGCCCTACGCCGACCTGATCTGGTGCGAGACCAGCAAGCCCAACCTGGAGGATGCGCGCAAGTTCGCCGAGGCGATCCACGCGAAATTCCCGGGCAAGCTGCTGGCCTACAACTGCTCGCCCAGCTTCAACTGGAAGAAGAATCTGGACGATGCCACCATCGCACGCTTCCAGAAGGAACTGGGCGCGATGGGCTACAAGTTCCAGTTCATCACCCTGGCCGGCTTCCACAGCCTGAACTACGGCATGTTCGAGCTGGCGCACGGCTACGCACGCCGCCAGATGAGCGCCTTCGTCGAGCTGCAGGAAAAGGAATTCGCCGCCGCCGAGCGTGGCTTCACCGCGGTGAAGCACCAGCGCGAAGTCGGCACTGGCTACTTCGACCAGGTGACCCAGGCGATCCAGCAGGGCCAGTCCTCGACCACGGCGCTGAAGGGTTCGACCGAGGAGCAGCAGTTCAGCCATCGCCACGCTTCCGCGGCCTGAGTCCGGGACAACAAGCCGCCGCGCCGGAGCCGGCGCGGCGGCTTTCGTTTGCGCTAGGCGCCGCGCGATGCCTGCTCGGCCTGCTGTGGCGGCACCAGCGCGATCACCGTCCAACCGGGACGCGGCTCCAGCTCGCGTTTGGCCGAGGCGACACGCAACGTGCCGCGCTCTTCCACGCCGAACAGCAACACCGTGTCCGAGCCGTACTGCTCGATGAAATGCGGCCAATCGAAGGTGACGCTGAGGCTGGTCGACTTGATGCGCCAACCCTGCTGCAGCAGCTCGGCGAAGCGCGCATGGGTCATCGCCTCGTCGAACAGCGGCGGCGCTAGCAGACTGCCGGGCAAGGCCGCGCGGTCGCTGGTTTCCTGCGGGCTCAGGTTGCGCAAGCGATAGACTTTTTCGCGCCCGAACTCCTGGCGGTAGTGCACGCAGGCCAGCGAATTGCGCTCGCGATGGGTGGACATCGCCAGCAGCCGGCCGATGCCGGTCAGCTCGAGATGGCGCTCGGCGTGGGTCGAGGCCGGGTTGCCGTAGAAGGTCTGCAGCCCATCCATGCGCGCACGGCGCACGCCGTCCCAGTCGTCGTCGGCCAGCACCACGCGAAAGCCGGCATCCGCCAGCGCCTTGGCGATGACCCGCGCCACCACGTCCGAGCCGTAGACCAAGACACCGCGCGGCTCGGGCTCGGCCACCTTCAACCACAGCGCCAGCGGCCGTGCGGTCGCGCTCTGCAGCACCACGGTGCCGATAATCAGGATGAATACCAGCGGCACCAGCGCCTCGGCACCGGGAAGACCGAGCGCGCCCAGTCGCAGTGCGAACAGTGCCGACACCGAAGCCGCCACGATGCCGCGCGGCGCCACCCAGGCGATCAGCGCCCGCTCGCGCCAGCTCAGGCTGCTGCCCACGCAGGCGATCGCCACGATCACCGGTCGCACGATGAGCTGCGCAAGCAGGAAGATCGCAATGCCGGCCCACAGCATGCCGTGCGGCAGCGGCCAGTGCAGACGCGCGGCCAGCAGGATGAACAGGCTGGAGACCAGCAGGGTGGTGAGGTTTTCCTTGAAGTCGAGGATGTCGTCGATGTGCACACCGCGCATATTGCCCAGCGCGATGCCCATCACCGTGACCGCCAGCAGGCCCGACTCGTGGGACAGCGTGTTGGAGAGGCTGAAGGCCACCAACACGGCCACCATGGTGCCGTAGTTTTGCAGGTATTCCGGAATCAGCTGGCGGCGCAGCAACTGGGCCAGCACCCAGGCAGCACTGGCGCCGATGCCGACACCGTAGATCAGCGTCTTCAGGAAGATGCCGATCGTATGGCCTTCCTGATGCGACACGATCGCCTCGTAGATCAGCACCGCGAACAGCGCGCCGAGCGGATCGATCACGATGCCTTCCCAGCGCAGCGTGTTGGCAACCTTCGCGCTGGGTCGCAGCGTGCGCAGCATCGGCGCGATCACGGTCGGCCCGGTGACGCAGGTCAGCGCACCGAACAGCAGCGCGATCGGCCAGGCGAGCCCCGCCACGTAGTGCCCGGCGGCAGCCAGCAGCAGCAAGGCGGCAATCGCGCCGTAGGTGACCAGGCCGCGTACCGCACGGCCGATATCGGGCAATTCGTGCAGGCGCAGGGTGAGGCTGCCCTCGAACAGGATCAACGCAACGGCCAGCGACACCACCGGGAACAGCAGCTCGCCGAGCAGCTTGTCCGGCTGCAGCAGGCCGCTGACCGGGCCCAGCACGATCCCGGCCAGGAGCAGGAACAGGATCGCCGGCAGCTTGACTCGCCAGGCCAGCCATTGCGCCAGGAAGCCGATGGCCAGCATGCAGGTGAGCATCAGGCCCAGTTCAAGCGTCATCCCTGTTCCTTCGCCGTATCAGGCCGTCGAGTCTAGCGGAGCCAAACGAACAGCATGGACGGCGGCAGGTGACACCAGCGTGATCGCGGCGAGGCTTCGCTGGCGCGATTGACGGATGGCCGATGCTCGAAAAGAGGAGCCAACCCCGGTATCGGGCGAGGGAGGGAGGGGGACCAATACCGGGGTGGCAGGCAAAAGCTCATTAAAGAACTTGCCGGTGCAGATAATATTCCTACGACCACGTATGTCAATACTGGTCAGTACAAGATTTAGTGATGCGGTGGTCAGAAACGCCGGTACTGCAAGGCCTCGGCCAGGTGGGTGCGTTCCAGCGTGCCGGCGCCGCCGGCCAGGTCGGCGATGGTGCGCGCCACCCGCAGCACGCGGTGATAGGCACGGGCCGACAGATTCAGGCGCTCCAGCGCACCCTCGAACCATTTGCGCTCGGCCGGGCCCAACGCGCAATCGCGCTCGAGCTCACGATTGCTGATCTCGGCATTCGTGCGCCCTGCGCGCGCCAGCGCATGCTGGCGTGCCCGGATCACGCGCGAGCGTACCGTGGCGGAGTCCTCGCACTGCAGGCCGCGCGCCGGCGCCAGTTCGGCCAGCGGCACCCGCGGCACCTCGGCGAACAGGTCGATGCGGTCGAGCAGCGGGCCGGAAATCCGCGCGCGATAGCGGCGAATCTGCTCCGGCGTGCACTGGCAGCGCTGCGAAGGATCGCCGACGTAGCCGCAGGGGCAGGGATTCATGGCCGCGACCAATTGGAACTGCGCCGGGAAGGTCGACTGCCGCGCGGCACGCGAGATCACGATCTGGCCGGACTCCATCGGCTCGCGCAGCACTTCCAGCACGTGCCGGTTGAATTCGGGCAGCTCGTCCAGGAACAGCACGCCGTGATGGGCCAGCGAGACCTCGCCGGGCCGCGGGTAGGAGCCGCCGCCGACCAGGGCCACCGCCGAAGCGGTGTGGTGCGGCGCACGGAACGGCCGCCGCCGCCAATGCATGGCGTCCATCTCCTGCCCTGCAACCGACAGTACGGCGCAGCTCTCCAGCGCCTCGGACTCGCTCAGCGGCGGCATGATGCCCGGCAGGCGCTCGGCCAGCATGGTCTTGCCGGTGCCCGGCGGCCCGATCAGCAGCAGGTGATGGCCGCCGGTCGCGGCGATTTCGAGCGCGCGCCGCGCCTGCAGCTGCCCGCGCACGTCGATCAGATCGGGGCCGATCACCGGCTCGTGCTCGGCGGCCGCCTCGGCCGGCGAGGCCTGGGCGAGATCGTGTGCGCCGCGCAGCCAGCCGCAGACTTCGGCCAGATTGTCCGCCACCCGGATGTCTGCATCGGCAACCAGCGCTGCCTCGGCCGCGTTGGCGCGCGGCACCACCACGCGCCGGCCGCGCGCGCGCGCGCGCAACAAGGCAGGCACCACGCCCGATACGCCGCGCAGCGCGCCGGACAGGGCCAGCTCGCCCAGGAATTCGCATTCGTCCAGCTTCTCGCGCGGCACCTGACCACCGGCCGCGAGAATGCCCAGCGCAATCGCCAAGTCGAAGCGGCCGCCGTCCTTGGGCAACTCGGCTGGCGCCAGGTTCACCGTGACGCGGCGGCTGGGGTATTCGAAGGCGGTGTTCTGGATGGCCACCCGCACGCGATCACGCGCCTCGCGCACCGCCGCTTCCGGCAGTCCCACGATATGGGTGTTCGGCAATCCGCCGGACAGGTGCACCTCGACCATGACCTGAGGTGCGGCGATGCCCTCCTGGGCGCGACTGAGCGTGACCGCAAGGCTCATTGCGTCACACCGGCGCGGGATCGATAGGAGGCAACGCTTTGGGGCATCGGGCTGCACCATCCGTGGGCTGGCAAAGAAACAGCCGCCCCCGAACGGCTAGACTCGGGGTGAGGGTGACAGCCCGGGGGCGGCTCCCGGAAACGGAATCTGGGTCAAACCCCGTGAGAACCGGCGCCAGCCTCGAGTTCGGCTATGCGCTTTTCCAGGGCCTCGACCTTGGCTCGCGTGCGCGCAAGCACTTGGGTCTGCACCTCGAATTCCTCGCGGGTGACCAGTTCAAGGCGGCGCAATCCCTGTGCCAGGATATCGTGGAAGTTGGCGCGCAAATCCTGCTGCGCTTGAGCCAATCCTGGCGGAACCAACGAAACAAGTCGCAAGGCAAGTTGGTCGATATCCTGCCGGTCAATCATGGCCAGCGCCCCAAACCTGTCGAGTGAAAGCATAGGAATGTCGCGAATTCGGCGCCATCGGCGTGCTCCGTCAGAATGTGTAGGAATTTTCCTACAAGCGCCCCCCAGGCGACAGCCCGGGAACGGACAGGCAGAATGCAAACCTCTCGGCGCCCGGCGCCGACGCCATGCGACGAGGTATTCCCATGAAATTGGTGGTGGCCATCATCAAGCCGTTCAAGCTCGACGACGTGCGCGAGGCACTGGCCGAGGTGGGCGTGCAGGGCATCACGGTGACCGAGGTCAAGGGCTTCGGTCGGCAAAAAGGCCATACCGAGCTCTACCGCGGCGCCGAATACGTGGTCGACTTCTTGCCGAAGATCAAACTGGAAACCGCGGTCGCCGACGACCAGGTAGAACGCGTGGTAGAAGCGATCCAGCACTCGGCCCGCACCGGCAAGATCGGCGACGGCAAGATCTTCGTCAGCCCGCTGGACCAGGTGATCCGCATCCGCACCGGCGAGCTGGACAACGACGCGCTCTAGCCGAGCGCGCCGAGCGCTGCGCTCAAGGCGCCGACGGCGCCGCCTGCTCGCGCTGGAAGCGCCGGTGATGAATCAGCAGGCCGGCATAGTAGGTCAGGTAGTAGCCGATCAGCAGACCGAACAGCAGCAGGGTGAGCGGGCTGTTGCCCAGCGCCGGTGCGCCGCCGTAGGGCATGGCCGCCGTGCCGTCGCCGCTGAGCAGGGGCAGGAAGCGCCAGATCAGCCGACCGATCAGCACGGCCGCCAAGGCACCGCCGATCCACGGATTGGGTACGTAGTAATCGCCGCCTTCGGCGCTGCGCTCGAAACGTGTCAGGCGCAGGCCAAGCAGGCCCAGCGCCGCGCCGGGCAGCAGGCCGCCGTAGAGCCCCTCCAGCAGGCGCAGGTTGTGCAGCCCGGAGAAGCTCAGCAAGGCGGTCAGCACCAGGTAGATCACGATGCGCGCGATCATGCTCTTGCGCCTGATCGGCTGTCGGCCGATCAGGCGCCTGGCCCGACGCCAGATGACCAGGGCCATCACGGCCAGGCTGATGATGAGCGACTGCAGATGGGGAGACATGGGCCGACCCTGTAGCGAGATGGCTATAGCTTAGGTGCGGTCATATGACACCGCCATGGATATCCGGCAGCCGGCCGGGATGACGACTGTCATCCCAGCCCTGCCTATTTCGCCTTGCCCTGGTTGGCCACCGCAGCCATCTTCGCCGCGATCGCCTCGGCATCGCCCAGGTAATAGTGACGCAGCGGCTTCAGCTCCGCGTCGAATTCGTAGACCAGCGGCACGCCGTTGGGGATGTTCAGCTCGACGATGTCGGCGTCGGAGATGCCATCCAGGTATTTGACCAGGGCGCGCAAGGAATTGCCGTGGGCCGCCACCACCACACGCTGGCCGGACCGGATCGCCGGCGCCAGGACCTCGTGCCAGTACGGCAGCACGCGCGCCACGGTGTCCTTCAGGCACTCCGTGTCGGGAATCTGCGCCGGGTCGAGCGCGGCATAGCGAGGATCGCGCAGCGCCTCGTTGGCCTCGCGCTCGAGCGGCGGCGGCGGAATGTCGTAGCTGCGCCGCCAGATCTTCACTTGCTCGTCACCGTACTTGGCCGCGGTTTCGGCCTTGTTGAGGCCGGTCAGCGCGCCGTAGTGGCGTTCGTTGAGGCGCCAGTCCGTATGTACCGGCAGCCACATCTGCTCCATCGCATCCAGCACGCCCCACAGGGTGCGCACCGCGCGCCGCAGCACCGAGGTGTGCGCCACGTCGAAGGCGAAACCCTCGCGCTTGAGCAGCTCGCCCGCTTCGCGCGCCTCCGCGGCGCCCTGCTCGGTGATGTCCACGTCGGCCCAGCCACTGAAGCGGTTTTCGAGATTCCACTGCGACTGGCCGTGGCGGATGAGGACGAGCCGATGCGTTGCGGTGCTGGACATGAGGTGGGTTCGGGCCGGAAATCGCGCCATGTTGCAGAGCGGTGGCGGCGGCGTCAATTGCGCGCCCTGCCATTGGTCATGCTAAACCCCGCCCCTGGCGCATGCATCTGTACGCATACCATCCCAGTCACGGAGCATCACCATGCGTCGCATCCTGCTCGCCCTAGGCCTGACCCTGCCCTTTGCGGCGGCAGCCAGCGGCAACGACATCAGCAAGGTCAACAGCAGCGTACACGTCGAGGCCGGCCAGCAGGTCGGCGACGTCAGCACGGTCAACGGCTCGGTACACATCGACGAAGGTGCCAGCCTGGACAAGGCCAGCACGGTGAACGGCTCGATCGATTTCGGCGACAAGGCCCAGGCCAACAAGATCGGCACGGTGAACGGGGGCATCCAGCTCGGCGCTGCCAGCCACGTGGCCGGTCCGGTCTCCACCACCAACGGCAGCGTCAGGCTGGCGCAAGGGGCGGACGTCAGCGGCCACCTGTCCACGGTCAACGGCAGCATCGGGCTAAAGGCCGCCCATGTCGGCAGCGGCATCGGCACGGTGAACGGCGACATCAATATCGGCGCCGGCTCGCATGTCGAAGGCGGCATCCTGGTCGACAAACCCGGCGGCTGGTTCAACCTCAGCACCAACAACCGCCTCCCGCACGTGGTGATCGGCCCGCATGCGGTGGTGCAGGGCACGCTGGAATTCCGCCGCGACGTGGTGCTGCAGGTCAGCGACAGCGCGCAGATCGGCCCGGTGAAGGGCGCCACGCCGGTGAAGTTCAGCGGCGACGCGCCGGCCAACTGAAGCCTGCCGAATGCATGCGTCCGCCCCGGCTAGGCGTCGGTCGGGGCGGCCAGCCAGTCCCGCGGCTTCAGATAATCGGCCAGGCGCGCCTCGGCCGTGCCCGGCTCGGGCCGGTAGGCATACTCGAAGCGCACGCGCGGCGGCAGGCTCATCAGGATCGATTCGGTGCGCCCGCCGGACTGCAGGCCGAACAAGGTGCCGCGGTCGTAGACCAGGTTGAACTCGACGTAACGGCCGCGCCGGTACAGCTGGAATTCCCGCTCGCGCTCGCCATAGGGCATGTCCTTGCGGCGCGCGGCGATCGGCAGATAGGCATCGAGGAAACCCTGCCCGACCGCGCGCGTGAAAGCGAAGCACCGCTCGAAGCCGCCTTCGTTGAGATCATCGTAGAACAGTCCGCCGACGCCACGCGTCTCGCCGCGGTGCTTGAGGTAGAAGTACTCGTCGCACCACTGCTTGTAGCGCGCATAAACCTCGTCGCCGAACGGCGCGCACAGATCGCGCGCCACGCCGTGCCAATGCCGCACGTCCTCGTCGAAGGGATAGAACGGCGTCAGGTCGAAGCCGCCGCCGAACCACCACACCGGCTCGACGCCGGGTTTGACGGCTTCGAAATAGCGCACGTTGGCGTGGCTGGTCGGCAGGTAGGGATTGCGCGGATGCAGCACCAGCGACACGCCGGTGGCGATGAAGCCGCCGCCGGCAAGCTCGGGCCGGTGGGCCGTCGCGCTGGGCGGCAGGCGATCGCCGCTGACCCGCGAGAAATTCACCCCGGCCTGCTCGAATATCGCACCCTCGCGCAGCACGCGAGTACGCCCACCGCCGCCGGCTTCGCGCGTCCACACGTCCTCGACGAAGCGCGCGCTGCCGTCGAGCTGCTCGATCGCAGCACAGATGCGCTCCTGCAGCTCGCGCAGAAAGGTTTCGGCAAGATCGGCCTGTTGGCTCATCGGCATCCACTCGTTTCGATCGTCGCCGCAGCTTAGCAAGGACTCCGCGGCGAGCCGATGCCGTGCGACGCCGCGCCACGCATCAGCTGATGCGCGCCTGCATGCGCCGATGGCCGATCAGCCGCGCCCAGCGCAGGCCGAGGTCGATCCACATCAGATAGCCGGATTCGCCCAGCATGCGGATCAGGCAGTGCACATCCGGCACGAAGCGTTCTTCAGCGGCCACCGGCACGCTGTCGAAACCGAGTCGCTGCGCCAACAGCAGGCAGCGCGCCAAATGATAGCGACTGGTCACCAGGGCCACCGGCGGCAGGGCCTCGACGCCGATCTGCTGGCGCAGCAGGCAACGTGCATGGCGCAGGTTCTCGAGCGAGTCGAGCGAGGTCTTTTCGAGCTGGATCTCGGCGTTCGCCGGCAGACCCTGCCGCTCCAGCCACGCGAAGCCCGCCTCCGCCTCGCTGGGGCCGCCGGCATCCGTGCCGCCCAGCAGCCAGATCGTGTCGGCCTGTCGGTTGCGCAGCAGCTGCAGCGCGCGCGCCAGGCGCAGGCAATACTCCGGACCCGGCGCCTCGCCCTCCAGGCGGCGGCCGAACACCAGCACGGTCATGCGCCGCGGCGGCACCAGCGGGCTGTGCGCGGCGATCCGCCATACCCGCACGAAATAACCCAGCCAGACCAGACCCAGGCTGAGCAGCATGACCAGCAAGGTAATCACGCCTGCGTGCAGCACGTCGCCATCGCACAAATAGCGCGAGGAACTTCTGGCTGGCGTCGTCGCTGGCGGCACGGTGGAAGGCATCGAGATCGACGGAGTGTGAGCGGACCCCGACCACGGCGCAACGTGGTGCGCGCTCACACGATCTCGACCAGGGTGAATGCCAGCTGCGTCGCCGCACGGGCTCAGCTAGGCAAGCCCGGCGGCCGTCGCTAGGCTTTCTCGATGTCTGCCTCCCGTTTCCCTTTCGCGCCTCTCGCGATCAGCGCCTACACCGCCACTTCCGCGCTGGGTCGCGGCCTCGAGGCGCATCTCGAGCATCTGCACCGTGCCCAGGGCGGCCTGCGCCCGAACGATTTCAGCGAGGCGCCGCTGCCCTGCTGGATCGGCCGGGTGGCCGGCATCGAACAAGCCCCCCTGCCCGAAGCCCTGGCGGGATGGGATTGCCGCAACAACCGGCTGGCCTGGCTGGGACTGAGCCAGGACGGTTTTTTGGAACAGGTCGCCGCAGCGCGCGAGCGCTATGGCGCCGAACGCGTCGCCCTGATTCTCGGCACCTCTACCTCGAGCATTCACGCCACCGAGACCGCCTATCGGCGGCTGGTGGCCGACGGCCGCGTGCCGGACGAGCTGCAGCGCCCGGAGATCCATGCCCCGCATTCGCTGGTCGCCTTCGTCGCGGATGCGCTGCGCCTGCGCGGGCCGGCGCTGACCGTGTCGACTGCCTGCTCGTCCAGCGCCAAGGTGTTCGCCAGCGCCGAGCGGATGATCCGCCTGGGCCTGGCCGATGCGGCGGTCGTGGGCGGCGCCGACAGCCTGTGCGACAGCGTGCTGTTCGGCTTCAATGCGCTCGAGCTGGTCTCGCGCCAGCCCTGCCGGCCGTTCGGCGCCGCCCGCGACGGCATCTCGATCGGCGAAGCGGCCGGCTTCGCGTTGCTCGAGCGGACGGAAGCCGCGCCGCAGGCGCCGCGCCTGTGTGGCTACGGCGAATCCAGCGATGCCCATCACATGTCCACCCCGCATCCCGAAGGACTGGGCGCGAGCATGGCCTTGGCCAGCGCGTTGCAGCGCGCCGGCCTCGAGCCGGCACAGGTCGACTACGTCAACCTGCACGGCACCGCCAGCCTGAAGAACGACGAGGTGGAGGCCAGCCTGGTCACGCGCCTGTTCCCGGCTAGCACGCGGGTCAGTTCGACCAAGGGCTACACCGGCCATACCCTGGGCGCCGCGGGCATCCTCGAGGCAGCGATCACCCTGCTGTCGATGCAGCACGACTTGATCCCCGGCAATCTCGGCGGCGATGCGCCTGATCCGGATTGCGGCCCGCAATTCGCCTGGCGCAACGAACGCCGCCAAGTCGACGTGGCGCTGAGCAACTCCTTCGGCTTCGGCGGCAGCAATGCCTGCCTGGCGTTCGCCAGCGCGCGCTTCGCCGCATGAACGGCATGCGCGTGTATGTGGAAGGCGTCGGCCTGTGGTCGCCTGCGCTGACGGACTTTGCCGCGCTGCAGGCATGCCTCGAAGGCGGCTTGCCGGCATCGACCGCGAGCAAGCCCCCGGCGGCGCTGCTGCCGCCGAACGAGCGTCGGCGTGCGCCGGAAAGCGTGCTGCTGGCGATCGAGGTCGCCAGCCAGGCGGTGGCCATGAGTGGTCGCGACGCGGCGACGCTGGCCAGTGTGTTCTCTTCGTCACACGGCGACCAGCCGATCACCGACTACATGTGCACGACCCTGGCGCGCGCGCCGCAGGAACTGTCGCCAACGCGCTTCCACAATTCCGTGCACAATGCAGCCGCCGGCTACTGGACCATCGCCACCGGCTGCCATGCGCCCTCCACCGCCGTCTGCGCCTATCGGGCAAGCTTCGGCGCCGGGCTGCTGGAGGCGGCCGGCCAGGTGGTGGCGGAAGGGCAGCCGGTGCTGCTGGTATGCAGCGATACCGCCGGCAGCGGGTTTCTGCTGCAGATGACCGGCTATACCCAGCCGTTCGGCTGCGCGCTGTTGCTGGCGCCGGATGCCGGCCCGGCGACGCTGGCGCAACTTGATTTGGCGCCGACGCCCGCTAGCATGATCGACAGCGCAGCGCTGGACGAGCCGCTCGCCGGCTGGTGCAAGAGCAATGCCTCGGCCGCCGGCCTGCCCTTGCTGGCGCTGCTGGCCGGAAACGGCGGTTGCTGCCGAGTCGCGGCATCCGATGCGCTGGAGCTGGAATTACGCGTGGAACGGCAATGAACAAGAACAAGAAATCATCGATGGAGCAGCACGCTTGAACACCCAGGATCCGCGCTGGTGCGTGCTGATTCCCTGCCTCAATGAGGAAGCGGCGATCAAGGGCGTGGTGGAATCCGCGCTCGCGCTCGGCGTGCCGGTGATCGTGGTCGACGACGGCTCGGACGACCGCACGCCGGAGATCGTCGCGGCGCTGCCGGTGACCCTGCTGCGCCATCCACAGCGCTGCGGCAAAGGCGAGGCCCTGCGCACCGGTTTCCGCGAGGCGCTGCGCCTGAACTACGACGCCGTGGTGACCATGGACGGCGACGGCCAGCACCTGGCCAGCGACGTGCCGCGCATCGCCGCCGCGGCCGCGCGCTATCCCAACCACATCGTCATCGGCGCGCGCTTGCTCGAACGCGAGCAGCAGCCGACCGGGCGCCGGCGTGCGAACGCGGTGGCCGACTGGGGCATCTCGTGGGCTTGCGCGCAGCCGGTCGCCGACACCCAGAGCGGCCAGCGCTGGTATCCGCGCGATGCGCTGGAGCTGGTCGACCTGCCGGCCGAAAACTTCGTGTTCGAGGCGGCGATCCTGATCACCGCCTCGCGCGAAAAGCGCGTCGGCATCGTCTCGGTGCCGATCGCCTCGCGCTATCAGGGCGAATTCCGGCTCAGCCATTTCAGCCCGGTGCGCGACGTCAGCCGCATCACCCTCTACACGGTTGGCCGGATCCTGCACTATGGCCACATCGTCGCCAGCTACCGGCGCTCGCGCGCCAGCGCGCCGATCGTGTTCGATTCGGTGGCCGCCGGCTGAGCGGATCCAAGACCCCGCGCGGCAGGATTCAAGCCGCGCCGTGGATCACCGCGACGCGGCCGCTACCCAGCGGACGACCGCCCTGCTCCACGCGATAGGCGTACTGCGAACCGGCCGCGTCGGCGTAAAGGCATTCGACATGGACGTCCAGAGGGCCGCCCGCGGGATCGACGTATTCGACCTCCAGCACGGCGTCGCGCAGGCTGACCAGCATGCCCGGCCGCATCGCCGCCTCACCCTGCGCGCGTGCACGCAGCGCACCATGCACCGCCGTGGCTTGCGCCGCGTATTCGGCCAGATGCACCGCATGCAGCCCATGCGCTCCGCGCAAAGGGTTGGCGCCCTCTGCGTGACTCTCGGCCACCGCGTGCAGCGTCGACGCGTTCCAGGCCAGTACGCGATCGAGCAGGCACATCGTGCCGGCATGCGGAATCAGCTCGACCCAGTCAGGCTTGCTCAGCATGCTTGCCCTTGCTTATCGGCACGCGGCGAGCACGATGCCGCAGCGAATCGCGCGCGCTCAGGCATTGGCCTGCTCCGCGACGGCGGCCTGCGCCGGGTCGGCGCGCCGAGGCGCATCCTGTTGCCAGAAGTCGTAGAAGTTGAACCAGTTGTACGGCGCGACATGCGCGTAATGCTCCAGCCGCTGGGCGTACCGACTGATCCATCCGTCCAGGGCGGTCGCGCGCGCGTGGCGCGGGATCTCCACGCGCTCGGCCAGCGGCTCGAAGATCAGGCGATAGCGATCGCCGCCGAGATACAGGCCGAAGCACAGCACCACCGGCACCTGCAGGGTATGCGCCAGCAGCCACGGGCTGACCGGAAACGGCGCAGGCAGGCCCAGGAACGACGCATGCCGCAGCACCTCGTGGCCGCGGCCGCGATCGGCCAGCATGGCGACGATCGCGCCTTGCGTGCAGGCTTCGGCCACCGCCAGGGCGATCGAGGCGCCATCCTGCGCCGCGTCGATCACCCGGGCGCCCACCTCCGGCGCCAGCGTTTCCAGCAGGGCGGTCATCGCCGGGGTCTTCTGCTTGTCCAGCACCACCCGGATGGGAATGTCCGGACGACGTTCGCCCAGCGCGCGCAGCGCCTCGAAACTGCCCTGGTGCGAGCCGAGCAGCAGCACGCCCTGGCCGCGCTCGACGCGTTCGGCCAGCAGCTCCAGGCCTTCCGTCTCGATCCGGAACGGCTTCTCGCCCTGGGCCAGAAAATACACCCGGTCCAGCATGGTGGCCGCGCAGTAGTGGATGTGCCGCAGCACTTCGCGCGTGCGCGCCGGACGCGCAAAGACCCGTTCCAGATACTGCCGCGAAGCACGCCGCTCGGGCCCGCGCCGCACGAAGAAGTAGAGCGTGATCGGATACAGGCACAGGCGGCTGACGCGGCGGCCGCAGCGCAGCGCGATGGCCATGATCAGCGATAGCGCGAAGCGCCCGCCGCCTTCTGGCCGGCTCTGCCAGTGCTCGCTGCTCATGCGCCGCCTCCGCCCGCATCGCCCTGCACGATGCCGCGCGCCAGCAGCGCATCGCCGCGGCGGATCTCGAAGCGTATGCGGCCGTCGGCCGTGCCGGGGCGTTGCTCGACCAGCTCCAGTTCGGCCTGCTCGTCCGGGCCGAGTGTCGCGACGAACTTCGCTTCCAGCACGCGCGCCAGGCGCAGCCCGCGCCAAGCGCGCAGGGCGTCGGCCACCTGCTCCAGCAGCAGCACGCCGGCCACCAGCGGATGCCCGGGAAAGTGGCCGGCAAAGCTGGGGTGATCGGACGGATAGCCGAACGAATGCTGGTAGCGCTGCGCGTGCACGTCGTGGCTCATCCGTGCCTCGACTCGCCGTCGTGCATCAGCGAGGGCCGCAGGCGCAGCATGCGCAGGGCGAATTCGCGCGGCCGCAGATGCTGCAGATGGCGCAGATGCCAGCAACGGAACGGATACTCCAGCACCAGCGCGGCGGCGAACAGCAGGTAGCTGCCGACATGCACGTAACCCAGCGCCCAGCGCGCCGGCAGCGGCCAGGGCACCGTGATGCCCAGCGTGTCGAGCACGCCACCGGGTACAGCCAGGCACAGCAGCACGGCCAGCACCAGCGCCTGCAGCGCCGGCAGCAGGGTCCAGAACACGGTCAGCTGGCGCGCATAGCGGCGCACGCCAGGCAGCTCCAGCCGCGCCGGTCCTTCCAGCATCTGGATAAAGCGCGCGATCATCGGCGTGCGGCCGGCGCGCAAGCTGCGCCCGAACAGCCAGGCCAGCAAGATATCCACCATCACCGGCACCGCTTGCAGCAGCAGGCCAAGCAGACCACGCCAGGCCAGCAGCAGCATGCCCGACAGCAGGAGCAGCCACACCAGCCAGGGCAGCCCGCGACGCGAGGCCAGCATCGGCAGCATCAGCAGGCTGACCAGCAGCATCACCGCAGCCAGCGAAAAGCCCTGGCGATGGGTCAGTGCTCCGGCCAGGCTCAGCAGCGGATAGGCCAGCAGCAGCATAGGCAGCCAGCGCAGCGACTTATGCGAAGCGGATGGCGGAGTGGTTGGCACGTTTACCATTCGGTCGGACTGGCGCGACCACAGCGTGCATGGCAGCACGTGCCTGCAGGGTGAACCGAGGTGCCGCCGAAGCGCGGCGGTTGCAGCCGGTTCAGCCGGCGCGGTGCTGTTCGATATGCGCGGAGAGGGCCGCCAGGCTGGCGAAGATGCGCTGATTGTCCGGATTGTCCGAGCGCAGCTGGAATCCGTAGCGCTTGGATACGGCCAGCGCGATCTCGAGCGCGTCGATCGAATCGAGCCCTAGCTCGCCACCGAACAACGGCGCCTCCGGATCGATCTGGTCCGGACTGACCGTTTCCAGGTTCAAGCTCTGCACGATCAGTGTCGCCAGTTCGTGTTGCGCCGTGGTCTGTTCTGCCATGCCTGATGCCGTCTCGCTGCTGCATTGCCGCTACGCCGCCCTCCCCCGATGGCAGTGGGCGCGGATTGTAACATGTGTACCATAGTGTCCTTGGCCGCCCCAATCGATCACCATGGCCCACGGACACGAGATCGCTGCCTCGATCATATCGGCGCGCCCCGCGCCACACGTAAGCTACCGCTACGGCGCCGCCGCCGCGGCCGCGCTGGCCGAGCCGGGCACCCTGGCGGCGCTGAGCTTCGGCGCCGAAGCGCTGCCGCCGAGCGATGATCCGCGCGCCTTGCGCATCCGGCTGCAGCCGTTCGATGCGCCCGCCCCAGTGGAGGTCTGGCAGGTCGGTACGCCGGTAGAGCACGGCCGCGACGGTGCGCTGTGCTGGGCCGCCGGCGGCGGCTGGCTGTACGCCTCGATCGAGCTCGACGAGCGCGAGCACGGCGGCCCCGAAGCCAGCGCAGCGGCGGCTTACGCGGCTTTGCGCCGCTTCGTCGGCGGGCGCGACGAACGACACGTGCTGCGGCTTTGGAACTACCTGGGCGGGATCAACCAGGGCGAGGCCGATGCGGAGCGTTACCGGCGCTTCTGCCAAGGCCGCGCGCAGGGCATGGGCGACTTCTTCGCCAACGGCTTTCCGGCAGCGACAGCAATCGGGCATCGCGAGACGGCGCCGTGGCTGCAGGTCTACCTGCTGGCCTGCGATCGGCCCGGCACCGCGGTGGAGAATCCCCGGCAGGTCAGTGCCTGGCGTTATCCGCGCCAATACGGGCCGACTCCGCCCAGCTTCACTCGCGCGATGGTGCTGCCCGATCGCGATGCGCTGGCCATCTCGGGCACGGCCGCCGTGGTCGGGCATGCCTCGGTGCATGCCGATGACCTCGACGCCCAGCTGGAAGAAACCCTGGCCAACCTGTCTGCGCTGCTGGCCAGCGCCAGCATGCCGGCCGGCTTCGGCGCGCATTCGCCGCTCAAGGTGTATGTGCGCCACCGCGCCGACGTCTCGCGTGTGCGCGATTTCATGCAACGCCGCCTGCCCGGCGTGCCGGCCCTGCTGCTGCACGGCGACATCTGCCGCAGCGAGCTGCTGATGGAAATCGACGGCTGGCGCTACGCCTGAGCGCCGGATGCGCGCGGCGCCAGCGTCTTGCTCATGAAGATGCGGCTGGTGCCCGGCGGATCGCAGGGGACTTCGCCGAACGCGCGCCAGCCGTGGCGCTCATAGAACTTCGGCGCCTGGAAGCTGATCGTGTAGAGCACCGCCGAGCGACAGCCACGCTGCCGCCCTGCATCCTCGAACATCGCCAGGATGCGCGAGCCCAGGCCGCTGCCGCGATGCTGCGCCGGCAGGAAGAACAGCTCGAGGAACAACAGCCCCAGCGAGGAGCGGCCGATCGCGCCGCCCAGCACCTCGCCGCTGGATGGATCCTTCGCGACCACCGCGAGCGGCCGACGGTCGCCGTAGCCGACGACCTCATCGTTGAAGCCGTCCAGCCCAGCGCCGATGATCTGCGCGGCATGCGCGTCGACTTCATCGGTGACGATCAGCTCGGGCGACACGTCATTCATCCGTTGTCTTCCTCATGGCAGACCGATCGCCGGCCTATTCTTCGAGCTTGCCCGGCCTCTGCCAGCCGGGCAGAGTCGCCTGTCTGGCGCGCGCCACGGTCAGCTCGCCGGCGGGCGCATCGCGGGTGATCACCGAGCCGGCGCCGATGGTGGCGCCTTCGCCGATGGTCACCGGCGCCACCAGGGCGCTGTTGGAACCGATGAAGGCGCCGTCCTCGATGCGGGTGACGAACTTGTTCACGCCGTCGTAGTTGCAGGTGATCGTGCCAGCGCCGACGTTCACGCCGCCGCCGATTTCGGTATCGCCCAGGTAACTCAGGTGATTGGCCTTGCTGCCTTTGCCCAGGCGCGCCTTCTTGGTCTCGACGAAATTGCCGACGTGCACGCCGGCCGCCAGCTCGGTGCCCGGGCGCAGGCGCGCGAACGGGCCGATCGTGCACGGGCCCAGGGTGACCACGCCTTCGAGGTCGCAATGCGGCAGCACCACGGTGCCGGCGGCGAGCCGCACGTCTTTCACACGGGTGAACGCGCCGATGCGCACGTCGTCGCCGAAATGCAGCTCGCCTTCCAGAATCACGTCGACATCGATCTCCACGTCCTGCCCGGCCGCGACGCTGCCGCGCACATCCAGCCGCGACGGATCGGCCAGGCGCACGCCGGCCAGCGCCAGCGCGCGCGCGGCACGATGGCGGTAATGCGCCTCCAGCTCGGCAAGCTGCCAGGGATCGTTGGCGCCGCTGGCTTCCACCGGATCGTCGCACTCCACGCATTGCGCCGGCGCCTGCTCGGCGGCGGCGAAGGCGAATACATCCGTGAGGTAGTACTCGCCCTGGGCGTTGTCGCGCCCCAACTGGCCGATCCAGCGGCGCAGCGGCTCGGCCGCTGCGGCCAGGATGCCGGTATTGATCAGCTTGACCGCGCGCTGCGCGGCATCGGCGTCTTTCTCTTCCACCACACCGGTCACCCGGCCGCCGTCGTCGCAGAGCACGCGGCCGTAGCCGCGCGGATCGGCCACGCGCGTCGCCAGCAGGCTCAGCGCACCCGGCGCCGCCAGCAGGCGCTGCAAGGTATCGGCGCGGATCAGCGGCACGTCGCCGTAGAGCACCAGTACCCGCGCATCGTCCGGCACCTCGCGCAGGGCGGCAGCGACGGCGTGACCGGTGCCGAGACGCTCGGCCTGTAGGCACCAGCGCAAGTCGGCCTGCGCGGCAAAGGCCGCCTGCACCTGCTCGCCGGCATGGCCGTAGACCACCTGGATCGCCGCCGGCTGCAGCGCCCGCGCCGCGTCAAGCACGTGCGCCAGCATCGGGCGCCCGGCCAGCGGCATCAGCACCTTGGCCCGCTTCGATTTCATCCGCTTACCCTCGCCGGCGGCGAGGACGATCACGTGCAGCGGCAATGCTTCCATCTCGATGCGATTCCGAATCAAGGGCCTGCAAGGATAACAGCCGCTGCCTGACGCCAGCCTGGCGGACTCAGGTCCTGCCCGGGGCGGCACCGACCTGAGTGCTGCTAATCGGCTGGCCGTCACACCATTCGAAACGGAATACGAAGTACTGGCTGAACGGCGAGCGTTCGCTGCACGCCGGCAGGCCGCCGACTTCCGCGCGACGGATCGCCAGCGGCGTGAAGCGCCAGCCCGGCGCCGCCTGCCACGCCGCCGCGATGAAGGCGCGCCGCGCTGGGTCGGCCTGCGCCTCGTCCGCCACGATCATGTGGTGGACACGACCCTCACCGTTCACCGCCAGCTGCTTCGAAATCTCCACCGGCGGCAGCTGGCTGGCCAGCAAGGTCGCCAGCTAGATCGGCGCGGGATGCTCGAGCACGCTCGGCTGCACGGCGGTCTGTCCGGGCTGCAGCTAATCGTGCGACGTCGCGGCGTTGTCCTGTGCCGCCTCGCGATGGGACACGTCGCCCTGCCGCGAGCGCGCATTGACCAGGCTCGGCCGCAAGGACTGGCTGCAGGCCGTCAGCGCCAGCATCACCGCAGCGCTCGCGCTCCGACTGCACACGCTCCGACAGCACCCGCTGGATTCATGACTTCGTCCCTTGCGCAGGCGACGGCTCCAGATGTTCCAGCGCCGGCGAATAGGCTTTGATAAAGGCGTTGCGCAGCACGCCGATGATGGCCTGGAAGGCGTCCAATTGCTTGTCGTCGATGCGTCCGCTGATCGGTATGCGGGTGGCGAACTGGTCCTTCGACTGGTTCTTGAACACCGACACGACGCCCTGGGCCAACGCCTCGTAGGCCAACTTGATCGGCCCCTTGTGATCCTGCTCCACGTCCTGCTTCCAACTGAACAGGCGCAGGTCGTGGAACAGCGGCTTGGCGTAGCCTTCCAGCTGGCCGTTCTTGGCTTCCAATTCCATGGTGAAGTCGCCGGCCCCACCGGCGAAGTCCAGCCCCGTGTACGCGCGCGCCAGGTCGTTCGCGCGGGTGAGCTGGATTCCGGTGGCGCGCAGCTGGTAGCTGAAATCGCCGTCGTGCTCGAGCGGATCGAAGCTGGCGTTGGCCTCCAGCGGCGCATCGCCGAGGATGCGCGCGGTGACGTGCAGCTTCGCCACGCGCTGGCCGGGCAGGCCGTCCAGGTTGGTGAGGTTGGTGATCGTGCCGTTTACCGCGGCCATCTTCAGATCGACGCGCGGCTGCGACACGAAATTCTGGAAGGTGACCGTGCCGTCGTGCACCTGCAGCTCTTCCAGGCGGATCGGCGCCAGCAGCTTCAGCTCGGTGCGCCAGTCCACGCCCTTGCCGGTCTGCTTCTCGCTCTCGCTGTGGCCGTCGATGAAATTCACCGTCGGTGCGGTGAAATCCACCGTGCCGCGCAACATGCCGTGACCGAGCGCGCGCCAGCTCAGCGCGATGTCGGTGCGCTGCGCCTCGAACAGCGGCACCGGCAGCTTGCCGGTCAGCTTGTCGACGCGCAGCGCCTTGACGCTGTAGGCACCGCGCCAGAGATGGATGTCGATGTCGTCGACATGGCCGCGGTAGTCGCCCATGCGCGCCATGCGGCCGTTGAGATAGCTCCTCACCGCATACGGCAGCGCAAGGCGTCCGGCCAGCAGCAGTATGGCCACGGCCAGCAGCGCGATCAGTTTGCGTCGATGCGGCATGCTCACGAGACGATTCGCCTGAGTCGGCCCTTGCGGGCGGCATCACCAGTCTAAGCGCCCGTGCCCGATCGCCCAACCGCTTGGGCTGCACTCTTGTAGCGATCGAGTCGCAGACTCGCGCGCATTCCAGCACTGGCGACTGCAGGGAGAAACGGCCGACCGCATCGACCAAAGGAATAATCCTGAGTCGCGTGCTACCGCGTGATAAGCCTCTCCACTCGCGCTGGCAATGCATCGGCCAGCGCCATCACTCAGCCATGCATCGGCGTGCGCTCCCTGGTCCTGCTGGTCCGCACGCAAGTCGCAACAGTGGATCGCCGGGAATCTCTCGTGGATCGCGTCGCAGACGACAAGTGAGGCCGAAGCGGATTGCATGAGCCTGGATCGCCGCTGTCACGCCAGCGCCTAGGCATCCCGATGCCAAAAAACGACAACGCCGGCATCGAGCCGGCGTCGTCGGGAACCGCGTTGGCGAGACCTCAGTGCTTGAGGTTCTTGCGCAGACGCTCCAGCGCCTGCAGCTGCGCCATGGCTTCGGCCAGCTTGGCCTGCGCCTCGGCGACGTCGATGGTGTCGCTGCGGTTGGCCAGGGCTTCCTGCGCCTCGCGCTTGGCCTGCTGCGCCGCCGCCTCGTCGAGGTCGGTCGCACGAACGGCGGTGTCAGCGAGTACCGTGACCACCTGCGGCTGCACCTCGAGAATGCCGCCGGAGACGTAGAACTGCTGCCGCTCGCCGCTGACCAGCACCACGTCGACGTGGCCGGGCTTGAGGCGGGTGATCAGCGGCGCGTGGCGGGGCGTGATGCCCAGCTCGCCCAGCTCGCCGGTGGCGACCACCATCGTCGCCTCGCCGTGGAAAATCTCGGCCTCGGCGCTGACGATGTCGCAACGGATGGTGTGGCTCATGTTCGGTTATCCGCTTGGTGGGATGGCGGCGAAATCGCCGCCGGTCGCGCTCAGGCCGCCTTCTTGGCGCCCATTTCCTCGGCCTTCTTGATCGCCTCGTCGATGCCGCCGACCATGTAGAAGGCCTGCTCCGGCAGGTGGTCCACCTCGCCCTCGACGATCATCTTGAAGCCGCGGATGGTTTCCTTCAGCGTCACGTACTTGCCCGGCGCGCCAGTGAACACTTCGGCCACGTGGAACGGCTGCGAGAAGAAGCGCTCGCACTTGCGCGCGCGGTACACCACCTGCTTGTCCTCTTCGGACAGCTCGTCCATGCCAAGGATCGCGATGATGTCCTTCAGTTCCTTGTAGCGCTGCAGGGTGCCCTGCACCTTGCGCGCCACTTCGTAGTGCTCGGTGCCGACCACGTTCGGGTCCAGCTGGCGGCTGGTCGAGTCGAGCGGGTCCACCGCCGGGTAAATGCCCAGCGAGGCGATCTGGCGGCTCAGCGTGACGGTCGAGTCCAAGTGCGCGAAGGTGGTGGCCGGCGACGGGTCGGTCAGGTCGTCCGCGGGCACGTACACGGCCTGGATCGAGGTGATCGAGCCGGTCTTGGTCGAGGTGATGCGCTCCTGCAGCACGCCCATTTCCTCGGCCAGGGTCGGCTGATAGCCCACCGCCGACGGCATACGGCCGAGCAGCGCGGACACTTCGGTGCCTGCCAGGGTGTAGCGGTAGATGTTGTCGACGAAGAACAGCACGTCGCGGCCCTTGCCGTGCTCGTCCTTCTCGTCGCGGAAGTACTCGGCCATGGTCAGGCCGGTCAGCGCCACGCGCAGACGGTTGCCCGGCGGCTCGTTCATCTGGCCGTACACCATCGCCACCTTGGACTCCGGCAGGTCGTCCAGACGGACCACCTTGGCGTCCTGCATTTCGTGGTAGAAGTCGTTGCCTTCGCGGGTACGCTCGCCTACGCCGGCGAACACCGACAGGCCCGAGTGCTGGGTCGCGATGTTGTTGATCAGCTCGAGCATGTTCACCGTCTTGCCCACGCCGGCGCCGCCGAACAGGCCGACCTTGCCGCCCTTGGCGAACGGGCACACCAGGTCGATCACCTTGATGCCGGTTTCGAGCAGCTCGTTGGCCAGCGCCTGGTCGTCGTACGAGGGCGCTTCGCGGTGGATCACCCAATGGTCCTCGGCCTGGATCGGGCCGACTTCGTCGATCGGGTTGCCGAGCACGTCCATGATGCGACCCAGGGTGGCCTTGCCGACCGGCACCTTGATGCCTTCGCCGGTGTTGCGCGCGACCAGACCGCGCTTCAGGCCGTCGGTGGAGCCGAGCGCGATGGTACGCACTACGCCGTCGCCCAGCACCTGCTGGACTTCCAGCGTGATCTCGGTGCCGTCGATCTTCAGCGCGTCGTAAACCTGCGGCACCTGGTCCCGCGGGAATTCCACGTCGATGACCGCGCCGATGATCTGTACCACTTTGCCCTGGCTCATGGATGTGCTCCGGATGGATCTTTTAGGTTCGTTACAGCGCCGCCTGAGCGTCGCTCTTATGGAGTAGTGCAACCACGGATGGTTGCTTTTTGAATCTGGCGATCATGGATGATCGCACTCATACCGCCGCGGCGCCGCCGACGATTTCCGAGATTTCCTGGGTGATCGCCGCCTGGCGCGCCTTGTTGTAGCTGAGCGTCAGCTCGCTGATCACCTTGCTGGCGTTGTCCGAGGCCGCCTTCATCGCCACCATGCGCGCGGCATGCTCGCTGGCGAGATTCTCCAGCACGCCCTGGTACACCACCGATTCGATGTAGCGACCCAGCACGTGCTCCAGCACGGTCGCTGCGTCGGGCTCGTAGATGTAGTCCCAGTCGTGCGCCTGCTCGAGCTTGGCGCCGGCCGAGGCCTCGAGCTCCTGCGCCACCAGCGGTAGCGGCAGCAGCGCATCGAGCGTCGGCTTCTGGGTCATCGTGTTGACGAAGTCGTTGTAGGCCAGGAACACGCGATCCAGGCCGTTCGCCGCATAGGCGTCCAGCACCACCTTGATCACGCCGACCAGCTGTTCCAGCTTGGGCCGCTCGCCCAGATGGCTGGTGCTGCCGATCAGATTGACGCCCTTGAGTCGGCGGAAGAACGACACCGCCTTCTGGCCGATCGCCACCACGTCGACCTGCACGCCCTGGTCCTGCCACTCGCGGATCGCCGGCAGCAGGCGCCGGAACAGGTTCGAGTTCAGGCCGCCGCACAGACCGCGGTCGGTGGAGATCACCACGTAGGCGACCCGCGCGACCTGCTTGCGCTCCTGCAGGAACGGATGGCTGAAGTCGGTGCTGGCTTGGGCCACGTGCGCGATCACCTTGCGCATCGAGCGCGCATAGGGCCGCGAGGCCTTCATCAGATCCTGCGCCTTGCGGATCTTCGAGGCCGAGACCATCTCCAGCGCACGCGTCACCTTGCGCATGTTCTGCGTGCTCTTGATCTTGGTTTTGATTTCGCGTCCGCTTGCCACGTTTGCCTCAACCTGTTTGGCCTATGCCGATGTGCTGCGCCGACTCCGGCCGGAGCAGCCGCCCGTTGCCGGACCGCCGCGCCGTCTGTTGCCTGCTTACCAGCTGCCCGTCTTCTTGAACTCGTCGAGGCCGGACTTGAAGGTGGCTTCGATGTCGTTGTTCCAGTCGCCGGTCTCGACGATCTTCTTCATCAGCTCGCCGTGGTTCTGGTGGAAGAAGGCGTGCAGGCCCTTTTCGAACGGCAGCACCTTGTTCACCGCCAGGTCGTCCAGATAGCCCTTCTCGGCGGCGTACACCGACAGCGCCAGCTCGGCGATCGAGAGCGGCGCGTACTGCGACTGCTTCATCAGCTCGGTGACGCGCTGACCGCGGTCGAGCTGGGCACGGGTGGCCGGATCGAGGTCCGAGGCGAACTGCGCGAAGGCCGCCAGCTCGCGGTACTGCGCCAGCGCCAGCTTCACGCCGCCGGACAGCTTCTTGACGATCTTGGTCTGCGCCGAACCGCCCACGCGCGACACCGAGATACCGGCGTTCACAGCCGGGCGGATGCCGGCGTTGAACAGGTCGGTTTCCAGGAAGATCTGGCCGTCGGTGATCGAGATCACGTTGGTCGGCACGAAGGCGGACACGTCGCCGGCCTGGGTCTCGATGATCGGCAGCGCGGTCAGCGAACCGGTCTTGCCCTTCACTTCGCCGTTGGTGAACTTCTCTACGTACTCCTCGGAGACGCGCGCGGCGCGCTCGAGCAGACGCGAGTGCAGGTAGAACACGTCGCCCGGATAGGCTTCGCGGCCCGGCGGACGCTTCAGCAGCAGCGAGATCTGGCGGTAGGCCACGGCCTGCTTGGACAGATCGTCGTAAATGATCAGCGCGTCCTGGCCGCGATCGCGGAAGTACTCGCCCATGGCGCAGCCGGAGTACGGCGCGATGTACTGCAGCGCGGCCGACTCGGACGCCGAGGCCACCACCACGATGGTGTTGGCCAGCGCGCCGTTCTCTTCCAGCTTGCGCACCACGTTGGCGATCGAGGAGCGCTTCTGGCCGATGGCCACGTAGACGCACTTAATGCCGGAGTCTTTCTGGTTGATGATGGCGTCGATCGCCAGCGCGGTCTTGCCGGTCTGGCGATCGCCGATGATCAGCTCGCGCTGGCCGCGGCCGATCGGGATCATCGAGTCGACCGACTTGTAGCCGGTCTGCACCGGCTGGTCGACCGACTTGCGCCACACCACGCCCGGCGCGACCTTCTCGATCGCCGCGCTGAGCTTGGCGCCGAGCGGGCCCTTGCCGTCGATCGGGTTGCCCAGGGAGTCGACCACGCGGCCGAGCAGCTCTGGGCCGACCGGCACTTCCAGGATGCGCCCGGTGGTCTTGGCGGTGTCGCCTTCGCGCAGATGCTGGTATTCGCCCAGCACCACCGCGCCGACCGAGTCGCGCTCGAGGTTCAGGGCCAGCGCGTAGGCGTTGCCCGGCAGTTCGATCATTTCGCCCTGCATCACGTCGGCCAGGCCGTGGATGCGCACGATGCCGTCGGACACGCTGATGATCGTGCCTTCGTTGCGAGCCTCCGCGCCGAGCTTGAACTGCTCGATGCGGCTCTTGATCAGTTCGCTGATCTCGGACGGGTTCAAAGTGGTGCTGGACATGGAGGGTTATCCTGAATTTTTGAAACGAGTCGCGTTGTTCGAGAGTACGGCCTGGGCCGCTTTGCTCTTCGCGTAAACCTTATGCCGTCAGCGCGCTGCTCAGCCGCGCCAGCCGCCCACGCACCGAGCCGTCGATCACTTCGCTGCCGGTATCGATCACCACGCCGCCGAGCAGCGACGCATCGACCCGGGTCTCCAGCTCGATCTCGCGCTTGAAACGGCGCTTCAGCGTCGTCTTCAGCTGCTCCGTCTGCGCGGCATCCAGCGCCATCGCGCTGGTCACCTTCACCAGCAGCTGCGACTCGGATTCGCGCCGGTAGCCTTCATACAGCTCGGCCACTTCGGGCAGCAGGGCCAGGCGACGCTGTTCGGCCAGCTCGGCGAGGAACTGCGCGAACGGCGTGTCGGCCGCCATGCCTTGAGGCAGGTGCAGCCCAACCAGCTGGTCCGGCAGAGCGCGCGGATCGTTGTTCAGCGCACTCACGCGCGCATCGCTGGCGACTGCGGCCGCGAACGCCAGCGCCTTCGACCAGCCATCCAGCGCGCCGGCCGCGCGCGCCAGCTCGAAAGCGGCGCGCGCGTAGGGACGGGCAAGGGTGATTGCCTGGGCCATGGATTAGATCTCGGCCGCGAGCTGGTCGAGCAGCGCCTTGTGCGCCGACGGATCGATCTCGCGCTGCACGATCTTCGAGGCACCCTGCACCGCCAGTTCGCCCACGCGCTGGCGCAGCTCTTCGCGCGCGCGCTGGGCCATCGAGGCGATGTCGTCCTGCGCGGCGGCCTTCAGCCGGTTGATCTCGGCGATCGCGTCGGCGCGGGCCTTGTCCAGGATCTGGTTGGCCTGCTGCTGGGCGCGGTCGATGATCTCGGACGACTGCTGGCGCGCCGCCTTGATCTCGGCAGCCACCTTGCTGTCGGCGTCGCGCAGTTCGGCGTGCGCGCGCTCGGCAGCGCTGAGGCCTTCGGCGATCTTCAGCTGGCGCTGTTCGATGGCCTTGGTCAGCGGCGGCCAGATGTACTTCGCGGTGAACCAGATCAGGATGGCGAACGAGAGCGCTTGCCCGAGCAGGCTTTGGTAAGTGATATCCACGACGGTCTTCCGTTGGCGGTTACAAGACGTGCGCTGGCGCCGCCATCGCGGCGCCGGGGCAGCGTGAAATCAACCGTGGAGCTTGGACAGCAGCGGATTCGCGATCGCGAAGAACATGGCCAGCGCCACGCCGATCAGGAACGCCGCGTCGATCAGGCCGGCCAGCAGGAACATGCGGCCCTGCAGCAGCGGCACCAGCTCCGGCTGGCGTGCAGCGGCTTCCAGGAACTTCGAGCCCATGATGCCGATGCCGATACAGGCACCAATGGCGCCGAGGCCGATGATCAGGCCGAGCGCGATCGCGGTGAAAGCCTGGACTTGAGCGATTTGGGTAACGAGTTCCACAGTGTTCTCCTAGATTAAAAGCGTTGTTCGCGGGACAGAAAGTTCAGTGATGCTCGTGGGCCATCGCCAGGTAGACGACGGTCAGTACCATGAAGATGAAGGCCTGCAGGCCGATGATCAGGATATGGAAGATCGCCCAGCCGGCATTGACGAGCACGCCCGGGACGAAGGTGGCCCAGCTCATCATCAGGCCGGAGATCAGCATGAACACGAGCTCGCCCGCGTACATATTGCCGAACAGTCGCATCGCCAGCGATACCGGCTTCGACAGGTATTCGACCAGGTTGAGGAAGAAGTTGAACGGCGCCAGCAGGGTCTTCGCGACAATGCCATGCGCATGGAACGGCGCGGTGAACAGCTCTTTGGTGAAGCCCCAGCCGCCCTTGGCCTTGATCGAGTAGAAGATGATCAGGAAGAACACGCTGATCGACATCGCGAAGGTGGTGTTCACGTCCGCCGTGGGCACCAGGCGGAAATGCGTATTGTGGGCCACTTGCTCGCCCGCTACGCCCTTCACCGCGCTGCCGATCAGGTCCAGCGGGATCAGGTCCATGGTGTTCATGAAGAACACCCACATGAAGATGGTCAGCGCCAGCGGCGCGATGAAGCTGCGGTTGCCGTGGAAGACGTCCTTGACCTGGCCGTCGACGAACTCCAGCACGATCTCCACGAAGGCCTGGCCCTTGCCCGGCACGCCCGACGTGGCCCGGCGCGCATACAGGCCAAACCACAGTACGAACACCAGGCCGAGCGCGGCCGCGACGATCCACGAGTCCAAATGGAAGCCGCCACCGCCCAGCGTGATGACGTCGTGGGTCAGGTGGTGCTGGATGTATTCGGTAAGACCGCCCTGCGGCTCGCTTGCCATATCTAACCCTTGAATCTGAACGCCAACAGATTGACCGCGTAAGCAGCCACCAGCCCCATGATGGCGGCCAGCGGCGGCAACTTGAATTGGACCAGGATCACGATCAGCCCCCCGACGATCGTCATCCACTTCAGGACCATGCCTAGCAGCAGACGACCGAGCGCCATGCCCGCACTGCTCAGGCCAGCGAAGGCCCGTAACGCAAGCAGTGCCGTGCCCAGTGCCACGATGCCCGCGCCAGCTCCGGCGGCGATAGCTTCGCGCCGGCCCTGAGCGAGAAAGGCGAGGCCTATCAGCACCGCGACGCCGAACTGCAGCATCACCATGCGCAAAGCCAGACGACGACCAGCGGCAAGACTGTTGAGCACGCAAGACCCCCGTGCGGTTCCGCACTTGCGGTTCCGATCCGGCCAGGTTGCTACGGCCCTATCTCCGAAAGTATATCAGCGCGCCCTTTGCACGGACAACCGTGCCGGACCGCGTCGCCAGGCTTGCCACGCAGCGCACATAAAAAAGGGCCGGACTTGGCGTCCGGCCCTTGGCTTTTCTTGCGACAGCTCGAATTACTTGCCCGAGGCAGCCTTCTTGACCGCAACCACCGGCGCCGCGACGGCGTCGTTGGCGGCGTGCTGCTGCTCCTGCACCAGCGCGCCCAGGGTCTCGGCGGTCTTCTGGGTCACGGCGATCACTTCCTGCGACAGCGCGACGGTGTGCTCGGCCTGCTCGCGGGTCAGGGCGCTGCCCTTTTCCCACAGCGTGCGCAGACCGTCGAGGTCGCGCGTCTCGAACACTTCGGCGACGAACTGGGCAGTGGCGTGCGACTGCTTCTCGAGCGCCTTGATCTGCAGCTCGGCGACCTGCTCCAGACCCTTCAGGGCGACCGACTGGGCCTTGAAGGCGCTGTCGGTGAGCTGCTTGGCATAGGCAAAGATCTGGGAGTTGAATTGCTGAGTCATGATGTTCCCCTCGCGGGAGTGAGTTGATGGGACACACTCTAGCAAGGGTTTTTGTGCAGTGCAATAAATTTCTTCGGCACGCTCAGGATTCGTTTATGTCACACAATTAAAACAGTGACTTATATCACAAGTCTTCCGTGCGGCGACGCATCAAAAACTGGCTCGGCTGCAGCTGGCCCCGGAGGTGCAGGTCTCGTGCACGACCACCTTGTCCAGGCCGGGCAAGCTCGGCTGCAGGCGCCGCCAGATCCAGCGCGCCAGCATCTCGCTGGTCGGATTCTCCAGACCTTCGATGTCATTCAGATAATGGTGGTCGAGCTGCTCGTAGATCGGCGCGAAGGCGCTCTTCACGTCGGCGAAGTCCATCACCCAGCCCAGCTGGGCATCCGGCTCGCCTTCGACATGGATCTCGACCCGGAAGGAATGCCCGTGCAGTCGCGCGCATTTATGGCCGGGCGGCACATGCGGAAGGCGATGCGCGGCCTCGATCTGGAATACCTTGAAGATGTGCATGAGCGCGTTCCGCGGCGGTGCGGACACGCCGCGCCGCAAGCAAGCCATGCCCGGTATTTGGAGACGGATCCGAAGGACCGTCCGGCGGCGTGTCGCCGGAGAAGCGGCGTGGTGGCTATGGGTGGACTCGAACCACCGACCCCAGCATTATGAGTGCTGTGCTCTAACCGGCTGAGCTACATAGCCGTCAATTCCAACCTCGGGGACCACAACGTGTCCGTCCGAGGGCGCGGCAGTGTAGTCGTGTCGGCGACTTCGTTCAAGTCTCGGCTTGCCGCCTCTTTGCCCGCTATGGTTGAATCGAGCCAAGGGATCGAGCGCGACGGCAGAATGATCGCAGCGCGCCGGTGGATCCCGGGAGACGTCATGATCGATGTAGATGGCTACCGTCCGAACGTGGGCATTGTTTTGCTGAATGCGCACGGGCGCCTGTTCTGGGCGCGCCGGATCCATCGTGACGGCTGGCAGTTCCCCCAGGGCGGCATGCGCAGCGACGAGACGCCGCTGGAGGCCATGTACCGCGAGCTGCAGGAAGAAACCGGCCTCTCCCCCGAACACGTTGAAGTGCTGGCGGCCACCCGCGGCTGGCTGCGCTATCGGCTGCCGAATCGCTACGTGCGGCACCAGCAGCGCCCGACCTGCATCGGCCAGAAGCAGGTGTGGTTCCTGCTCAAGCTGGTCGGCGGCGAGGAGGCTTTACGCCTGGACGCCGCCGAGAAGCCCGAGTTCGACCTGTGGCGCTGGGTCGATTTCTGGTATCCCGCCGCGCACGTGGTGAACTTCAAGCGTGATGTGTACGAACGGGCCCTGCGCTACTTCGCCCCCCTGGTGGAAAGCATGCTCAGCGTGGAGATAGGGCCCCATCCGCAACGCGAGGGCTCGCATCCGGGCCAGCGCGGCCCGGTGAGCAGCGGCGGCTGCGAAGCTGCCTGAGCGCCAGGTCAAGCTTCTCAGTTGACAATCATTCGCATTCGCGTTCTTATACGCGGCATGTACATCTGCCTGTGCAACGCCGTCACCGACCACGACATCCGCCGCGCCGCGGCCGATGGGGTGCGCTCGTTTGGTGAGCTGCAGGCCCGCACCGGTTGCTCCGACTGCTGCGGCTGCTGCGAATCGGAAGCCCGCGCGACGCTGGACGGCGCCCTCGCCCTGACCTTCATCCAGGGCGCACCACTGGCGGCCTGATCGTCGGCCTGCCGCTTCAGAGCGCTCCTGGCCCCATGCCGGATGCACCAGCAAAGCATTCCCATTTGCGTTACGTCATGTGCGCCCGGGAATCCGTATAGTCCCCGGTCATCACTCACCGGAGGCCGCATCCCATGAAAGGCGACGCCAAGGTCATCGAGTACCTCAACAAGGTGCTCTACAACGAACTGACCGCGATCAACCAGTACTTCCTGCATTACCGCATGTTCAAGGACTGGGGTTACCGGGAGCTGGCCGAGCACGAGTACAAGGAATCGATCGAGGAAATGAAGCACGCCGATCACCTGATCGAGCGCATCCTGTTCCTCGACGGCCTGCCCAACCTGCAGCACCTGGGCAAGCTGCGCATCGGCGAGAACGCGCTGGAATGCATCCAGGGCGACCTGGATCTGGAGTTGGCCGCGGTGAAGGACCTGCGCGAGGCGATCGCCTACAGCGAGGGCGTCGCCGACTACATCAGCCGCGACATGTTCAAGACCATCCTGCACGACGAGGAAGAGCACATCGACTGGCTGGAAACCCAGCTCAGCCTGGTCAAGGACATCGGCGCCGAACGCTACCTGCAGAGCAAGATCGACAGCTGAGCCGCGCGTTCTAAGTGACTGGCAGAACACACACTTCGCACGAATAGTGCGGAGTGTGTCACTGTTCCTTGACGCACCCGGTCGGGCGCGGCTATATCTCGGCTTTTGCCGGAACCCGTCCGCATGGCCACACGACCGCCACCGCGCTTTGTCGTGCGTCCGCACAGCGACATCGGCCAACCGCGCCACTGGCTATGGCTGGGTCTGGCGTGGGCCGGCACCCTGGTGCTGGCCGGACTGATCGGCTTCGCCACGAGCGGCCGACAAGGTCCTGCCCACTCAGAGCAGGATCGCCTGCGCGCCCTGCAGACCCAGAACGACGATCTGCAGCAACAGGTGGCCAACCTGCAGCGCTCGCAGCAGGTCAACGACATCGCCACCCGCTCGCTGCGCGAATCCCTCGCCGAACGCGAGGAGGAAATCAGCGGCCTGCGCACCGACCTGGGCTTCTATTCCCGCCTGATCGGCGGTGATGCCCAGCGCGAAGGCCTGAAGGTACAAGAGCTGCGCGTGCAGGCAGTGGCCGCCGATCCGCACGCCTGGAACTTCGCCATCAGCCTGACCCAGAACGTCAAGCGCGGCGAGGACGTGAGCGGCCTGGCGACCTTGTCGGTGGACGGCCTGCGCGCTGGCAAGGTGGTGCAGCTCGACTGGCCGGCGCTCGGCGAAACCGCCCAGAAGGACGGCATTCCGTTCCGCTTGAAATACTTCCAGCAGCTGCATGGCAGCCTGGTACTGCCGGCGGACTTCCGTCCGACCCGGCTGCATGTCCGCGTTCAGCCGGAGGGCGACCAGCCGGTCGCCCGCGACGTCGCATGGAACGACGCGCTCGCCGGCAAACTCACCACCATCCAAGGGGACCACGATGCTCAACCGTAAACGCACCGACCGGGCCGGCGACGGCCACGACACCAGCCTGATCGCCCGCGGCACCGTGCTGCGCGGCGACCTGCACTTCAGCGGCACCCTGCATCTTGACGGCTGCATCGAAGGCGCCGTGCTGGCCGAGGGCGACGATGCGGTGTTCACGCTCAGCGAGAACGGCCGCGTGCAGGGCGACATCCGCGTGCCGCACGCCGTGATCAACGGCCAGGTCCAGGGCGACATCCACGTCGGCAACAAGCTGGAACTGGCGGCCCGCGCGCGCATCGTCGGCGACGTGCACTACAGCCTGCTGGAGATGGCCGTCGGCGCCCAGGTGAACGGCCGCATGACCCACACCGCCGAGGCCGCGGCCCCGCTGCCGCGCCTGACCAGCGATGCGCCCGCCGTGGCCGAGACCGTGCCGGCCTGAGAACTCGTTCGCGAGCTCCGAGCCTCTCACACCGGGAACGGTTTGCGCGCAGCCGGGCAAGGACGCGGAGGTGGGTGTCGATCCGCGACGGATGGCAGACACCCGGATGCGGGCGAACAGCCTGCATGCGAGCTGCCATCAAGCGGCTGCCGTGCGGCAGCGTGCCTTGATCTGGCCAAGCCGTCAGTCCGGCGCCATGCACGACCGCCCGGCTGCCGGTCGATGACGTCGCCAGGTGCCGGGAGATCATGAACAGGCTCCCGGCGAGTCCTCGCCATCAAACAGTCAAGCGGCGGTCACCCTTCGACCGTCGGGAATCGCGCTATCCTTGAGGCCTGCGAGGCCAGACCGCATATCCAACTCATGGAAACTCTGCTCACCATCCCCGATTACCGCCAGGCCGGCGCGCCGCTGGTGTTCACCGAGGCCGCCGCGCGCAAGGTGCACGAACTGATCCAGGAAGAAGGCAATCCGGAGCTGAAGCTGCGCGTCTACATCAGCGGCGGCGGCTGCTCCGGCTTCCAGTACGGCTTCACCTTCGACGAAGCGCAGGCCGAGGACGACTTCGCACTGGCCCGCGAAGGCGTCACCCTGCTGGTCGACCCGCTCTCGCTGCAATACCTCACCGGCGCCGAGATCGACTACGCCGAGAACCTCAGCGGCTCGCAGTTCGTCATCCGCAATCCCAACGCCAAGACCACCTGCGGCTGCGGCTCCTCCTTCTCGACCTGAGCGCGCCACGGCATGCAGCGGACCACGCAGCCTGAGACCAACACCTTCGCCGGACTCAGCCTGATCCTGGATCGCGTGGCCGAGCGCCGCGACGAGCAGGACTGGGTGCAGGGCCAGATCGAATCGCCCGATGCCCGCTACCTGCTGATCGACAGCGCCGGCGACACTTGGCTGCTGCGCGACGGCAGCGGGCTGCGCTGGCTCGATCCGACCGAACGGCAGCTGCTGGCGGACACGCCGGCCACCTTGCTCGGGCTGATCGGAACGCAGCCGCACTTCCTGCTGACGGTCGACCAGGCGCCGGTCGCCGAGGCGCTGGATTTCAAGCTCGACGCCGTGCGCGCCAGCCTGCGCAGTGCCGGCCTGCAGCTGCCGACGGCCGAGGCAGGCCTGTTCGCCTACGCCAAGGGCCTGGCCCACTGGCAGCGCGAAACCCGCCACTGCGCCTACTGCGGCGCGCCGCTGAGCCTGGTCGCCTCCGGCCATCGCGCGCAGTGCAGCGACGCGAGCTGCGGCCGCATGCATTTCCCGCGTACCGACGCGGCGATCATCGTGATCGTCGAGCACGAGGGCGCATGCCTGCTCGGACGTCAGGCCGGCTGGCCGAAGGGGCGCTATTCCACCCTGGCCGGCTTCGTCGAGCCGGGCGAATCGCTGGAAGATGCGGTGCGCCGCGAGGTGGCCGAAGAATCCGGCGTCATCGTCGACCAGGTGCACTATCACTCCTCCCAGCCCTGGCCGATGCCGGCCTCGCTGATGGTCGGCTTCACCGCCACCGCCCGCGGGCCGGAGATCCGGCTGCGCGACCGCGAGCTGGAGGATGCGCGCTGGTTCACCCCGCAGCAGATCGTCGACGGGCTGGCCGACGGCAGTTTCGCGCCGCCGACCGCGCTGTCGGTGTCCTACCGCCTGCTCTCGCACTGGCTGCGCGAGCGCGCCCAGCTCGAGCTCGACGCGCTGGTCGCTGCCGCACGCAAGACCGCATAGCCCTCGCACTCCCCTACAATCGACGGACTTCGCCGGAGCCCGTTCCATGGCCGTCAGCCTGCTCGCCGCCCTCATCGCCCTAGGCCTGCTGCACCTGCGCCCGCAACTCGCGCACTGGCGCGGCGACGGCGGCTTCCGCCAGTGGGTGGCGCAGCTGCGCGACACCAGCGGCCCCGGCCGCGTGCTGCTTACCCTGCTGGTGCCAGTGGCCTTGTGCATGCTGCTGTCCTGGCTGTTCGGGCGGCTGCCGCTGGGCGACCTGCTGCGGCTGATCTTCGCCCTGGTCGTGCTGCTCTACAGCTTCGGCCCGCACGCCTTCGAAGCCGACCTGGAAGCGATCCTGCGCGCACCGGACGAGGTCAGCCGCAGCGCCGCCGCGCAGGCCCTGGGTGAAGACGGCGAGCGGGTGCCCTGGCGCGCCGTCGAACTGGGCGAAGCCACCGCCTATGCCGCGCTGCGCCGGCGCTTCGGCGTGCTGCTGTGGTTCTTCCTGCTCGGCCCCGCCGGGGCGCTGCTCTATCGCCTGGCGCGGGCACTGGCGCGGGACAGCTCGCTCGACCTGGACAGCGCGAGCCGCACGCCGGCGCTGCATGTCGCCAACGCGCTGGACTGGCTGCCGGCGCAGCTGATGGTGTTCACCCTGGCCCTGGTCGGGCACTGGGAGGCCGTGATCGCCGCCTGGCGCCGCTGGCACGACCAGGCGGCGCCGACCAGCTGGTACGGCGAAGGCCCCGGCTTCCTCGGCGCCGCCGCGCGCGCCGACATCCAGACCGATATCCAGGCCGGCGACGGTTACGCCGAAGAGCGTTGCGACCCGCTGGTGGAACTGCGTCGCCTGCGCGCCGCGCTGCTGCGCGCTCTGCTGGCGTGGCTCAGCGTGGTGGCGCTGATCGTGCTGTCGGGGTGGATCGGCTAGGGCCTTTGGGGGGCGCTTCGCTGGCGCTGGCGCCAGAGCGAGATTTGCTGGTCGTCGCTTGAAGGCTTCTGTAGGGAGCGCCGTGGTCAGCGGTCAGCCGAAGTCTGCGCGAGGCTTGCTCAAGCTTCGCGGAATGCTTCCGATCGAGTGGTGGGCTTTCACAAGCTCAGGCTTTGAGGCGCGAGCTTTCGATTGCCTACGGCGCGCTCAAGCCGCTTCTCTTGATTTGATCCACAATGTCGCATCAACGGCGACGCATGGATGGATGCTGGCGCAGGCTGGCACTCTAGGCGATTTCACGACTTGGCTCGCCTCCGACCGCAGTAGTCCCTGTGGGACAGTAGGCTTTGGGTCTCTGCTTAGGGTCGAGTTATTCGCATCCTGGCTCGCCTCCGGCGGGGTTTCGGTCGCCTCCCGGCGCCCGAGCCACTTTTCTTTGCTGGCCCACGACGCCGCAGGAGCGGCGGCGAACGGCGCAGCCGGCCCGAAGGGCGGAGGGCAGGATGCCCGGAGTCAAGAAAAGTAGCCCAAAGAAATGGCCTTTGGAGCACGCCGAACATACAAGCCTGAACTGCCAAGCCTTGTTGACGATGGGCGCTCCTCAAGAGGAGCTATTACCGCTACACCGCGATCGCTTGAGAATTGCATCGAGCACGCCGGAGATACAAGCCCGAACCGCAGCGCTTTGCTGACCAAGGGCGCTCCTCAAGAGGAGCTACTGAGGCTACACCGCGAACGCTCGATGACTGCGGCGGGGCCAACCCGGCTCGCTACGCATCGCCGGGCCTGGAAGGTCGAGGCAAATACGGAGCGGGATGTCACCGCAAAGCGCATGACGTTGCGGGCATCCAAATAAGCCCATTTGAATGCGCAATTTTGAATTGCCAACTCCAAATTGCCAAAGCGCCTCTCTTGCGCCAGTTCCCGAGCGATGACGGTGTAGCCGCAGTAGCTCCTCTTGAGGAGCGCCCTTCGTCCGCAAAGCGTCATCTCACAAGGTCTATCCCCGGCGTGCTCGATGCAGTTCCCGAGCGGCCGCGGGGTAGCCCCATTAGCTCCTCTTGAGTAGTGCCCTTCGTCGACAAGGCATTGCGGTTCAGGCCTGTATGTTCGGCGTGCTCAACAAGGCCGTTTCTCTTGGTGACTTCTCTTTGGGCCAGCAAAGAGAAGTCACTCTCGCCGCGGCAGCGGCACGAAACCAAGGCAAGTCCGCGAAGGGGTGACTCCTCTGCGAGCGCCGCATCACGCCGACGTAGCGCCACCTCACCCAACCCTCATTCGTACCGTTCGCATCCAGCGCGCCAGCGCCAACAAGCAAATGCCCGCTCAGGCAAGATCCCCGCGCAACACGCGCACCCGCGCCTCCAGCGAGGCCGCGCTCACCTGCTCCGGCGCCACCGCAGGGTCCACCACCAGTTCCACGCGGGCGCGGAAGCGGCGCGGCAGGCGCGCGCGGTGCAGCATGGAGTCGCGGCGGCTCCACACGCTGCCCCACAGGCCGCGCAAGGCCATCGGCACCACCGGCACCGGCCGGCGCGCCAGGATCTTCTCCACGCCGGGACGGAACGGCGCCACCTCGCCATCCATGGTCAGGCCGCCCTCGGGGAAGATGCACACCACTTCGCCGGCGGCCAGCGCGGCGTCGATGGCGTCGTAGGCCTGCTGCAGCACGGCGGGGTCTTCTTTCTGGCCGGCAATCGGGATCGCCTTGGCGGTGCGGAACACGAAGCGCAGCAGCGGGATGTTGAAGATCTTGTAGTACATCACGAAGCGCGCCGGGCGCCGCAGGTTGGCCATCAGCAGCAGCGGGTCCATGAAGCTGACGTGGTTGCACACCAGCAGCGCCGCGCCCTCTTCCGGCAGGTTGCGCATGCCGTCCACGCGCACCCGGTACAGCACGTTCACCAGCACCCAGGTGATGAAACGCATCAGGAATTCGGGCACCAGGGTGAAGATGTACACCGCCACCGCCACGTTCAGCAGGGCCGCGCACAGGAAGATCTGCGGCGCGTCCAGGCCGAGCGCGCCGAGACCGAGGCCGAAGCCGGCGGCCAGGCAGATCAGCACGGCGTTGAGGATGTTGTTGCCGGCGATCACTCGCGACAGCTGCTCGCGCGGCGTGCGCGCCTGCACGTAGGCGAACAGCGGCACCACGTAGAAGCCGGAGAACACGCCGATCAGGGTGAGGTCGAGCATCACCCGCCAGTTGCCGGCGCCATGCAGGAAGGCCAGCCAGTCCAGCCCCTGCACGGCGGCATGGCCGTGCCGCGCCAGGTACAGGTCGACGCCGAACGCGGTCAGGCCGAACGCGCCCATCGGCACCAGGCCGATCTCCACGCGTCGCCCCGACAGGCGCTCGCACAGCAGCGAGCCGATGCCGGTGCCCAGCGAAAACAGGGTCAGCACCAGGGTGTTCACCGAGCCGTCGCCGCCCAGCGTCTCGCGGGTATAGCCGGGCAGTTGCGCGATCAGCACGGTGCCGAAGAACCAGAACCAGGAGATGCCCAGGATCGCGTTGAACACCGCGTGGTCGCTGCGGGTGATGCCGAGCACCCGCGAAGTCTCGCTGAACGGGTTCCAGTTGAACTTGAGCTGCGGCGCGGTGGCCGGCGCCGGCGGAATGCGGCGACTGACCAGGTAGCCCGCGAGCGCCACCGCGATGGTCAGCGCTGCCGACAGCAGCGGGCCGAGCTCGACCTGGCTGTCCTTGAACTTGATCAGCATCAGCGCGCTGCCGGCGATCATGCCGATCAGGATCGCCAGCTGGGTGCCCATCTCGACCAGGCCGTTGCCGCCGACCAGTTCCTCCGGCTTCAAAGCCTGCGGCAGGATCGCGTACTTGATCGGGCCGAACATGGTCGAGTGCAGGCCCATCATCAGCAGCACCAGCAGCAGCAGGCTCACGTGATGGGTGTAGAAGCCGAAGGCCGCCAGCAGCATCGCAGCGATCTCGAACAGCTTCACGTAGCGGATGATCCGCGTCTTCTCGTACTTTTCGGCCAGTTGCCCCGCAGTGGCGGAAAACAGGAAGAACGGCAGGATGAACAGCGCCGGCGCCAGGTTCGTGTAGATCGAAGCGGAACGCTCGCTCAGTCCCATCTGGAACGCCACCAGGGTCAGCATGGCGTTGCGGAACGCGTTGTCGTTGAAGGCGCCCAGCGCCTGGGTCCAGAAGAACGGGGCGAAGCGCCGGCTGCCGAGCAGTTTGAATTGACTCATGCGGTCCCCTGGCGGTCAGGTCGATGGCTAGCCCAGCACGATGCGCGGCCGGACGACCGGCGCAAGCTTGCCACAACCTCCACCCGCCGCAGCGCAGCCTGCCTGGTAGGCGGCCTCCATGCCCTGCGATCGCGCGTGTCCGTATGCAGCATGCCATCATGATACCTATTGCCAGCGCAGCAGCGCGGTACTTCAAGCCTCATTCCGGACAGGATGCCCCCATGACCCGCATGGCCGAACTGCAAGCCGACGCACTCGCCGAGCATGCGTTCAATGTTTTTCTCACCCAGGGACGGCATGTCGAAGGGGCACGCCTGATTTATCGCGCTTTGCAGCTGGCGCCCGAGCACCCCAGGGCCCTGCGCTGCCTCAGCGATTTCCATGCACGCGAGGGCACCGAGGTTTTCGCGGCCGTGGCGCTGGAATATGCGCTGGCCCATGGCCATCCGATCAGCGAGCAAGAACGCCGCTCGCTCGACGACCTGCGCTTTCTCTCGCTGTGGTCCTGGGGTTTCTCCCGGCACAAGAGCGGCGACGTGCACCTGAGCGGCGAAGCCTTCGAGCAACGCGACGATTTCACGCTGGACCAGACTGCCTACAATGAGTTTCTGGCCCATCTGCTGAAGCCGGCCGGTTCCTTGCAGGCCGCCTGCGCGAGCGCCCTTCGCCTGTGCGGCGCGCTCGCTGGATTCCTGCAACACACCGGCAAGCCCGGCCCGGATTTCGAGGACTTACTGGACCCGGCTCATTTCGTCGAGACGGAACAGTACCGGTCTTGGCTACAGACATCCTCTGCATCGCTGGACGAACTCGCGCAATCGGTTCGCCGCATGCAGGAACAGCAGGTGAAACACCCATGATCGGGCACGTCACAGTGAATACCCTGGCGATCCGCATCGGCGGCCTCGACCATCCGGCGGTGGTGAACCTGCTGAGCGAACACCTGCAGAGCATGGCCCTGCATTCACCGCCCGAAAGCATTCACGCGCTCGACCTCGATGCACTGCGCCAGCCGGCCATCACCTTCTGGTCGGCATGGCAGGGCGAGCAGCTGAAGGGCTGCTGCGCGCTCAAGCAGCTGGCTGCCGACCACGGCGAAGTGAAATCGATGCGCACGTCGAACGCATCCCGGCGCCAAGGCGTCGGCGCGCAGATGCTGCGTCATCTGCTGGCCGAGGCGCTGCGCAGAAACTACCGGCGGCTAAGCCTGGAAACCGGTGCGGCGCAGGCCTTCGAGCCGGCGCATCGACTGTATGCCAGCTTCGGCTTCAGCCGCTGCGGCCCGTTCGGCGACTATGTGGAAGACCCGTACAGCGTGTTTATGACCCGAGACGTTACACCGGCCGACGCCGCTCCATAAGCGCCGCTTGATCGGTATCGCGTTCTCGGCATCGAGCAACGCATGGTGTGCCCAGTACCCAAGGCGGCGTTCGATCGTAGTGCGGCGAGCGTTGTGCGCAGCATGAGCTGATCGTCAGCTTGTCGCCAGAACCGCCGTCGACGCCTCCTGCCACCGCGTACTCGCGTCGGCAACGGCGTCTAGAGCGTCATCCCATCGGCGACTTATCGGCATGCGATGATGGATCAGAGGCCCGCCAAGCCGCACAGTCTGCACCGTGCATGCTCGGAGAAGCGTCTGGCGATCGCCTGCCGAGTGGCTGCCACATCGATCCGAACGCTCCGCGCCGGGTGGATCGCCGCCGGCAAGAGCATCTGCGTCGAGCCGTGAGTGGGCTGGCATCGGCCCGCCGCCCGATCGCATGCCTTACCGCCTGCGCATACCGGCCAACCACGCGGTCACCCGTGCACGTGCCGGCCACGTGGAGCCCAATCGACCCGCGCCGCAGCGCAGCGGCTTGTCCATGACGATCACCGTCAACGGCAGCGCGCGATCGATGCAGATGATTCAAGCAGGATGATTCAAGCAGCAAGCAGCGGTTCGCGGCACACAGGGCAACCGCCGATGCTGGCAGCGTTCAACTGCGGTGCAAGGCCCGATGCGCGATATCGCGGCGGTAGAAGGCGCCCTCGAAGTGAAGCTTCGCGGCCGCGGCATAGGCATGCTCGCGCGCGGCGGCGATGTCCTTGCCCAGCGCGCATACGGTGAGCACGCGGCCGCCGGCGGTGACCACGCGGCCCTGCTCGTCCAGCCTGGTGCCGGCATGGAACACCTTGGCCTCGGCGCCGAAATGTCCGTCCAGGCCCTCGATCACGTCGCCGCTGCGCACCTGGCCGGGATAACCGCCGGCTGCCAGCACCACGCCCAGCGAGGGTCGCGGATCCCAGTGAGCATGGGTGTGGCGCAGCTCGCCGTCGAGCGCGGCCTCGATCAATTCGACCAGGTCGGACTTCAGGCGCAGCATGATCGGCTGGGTTTCGGGATCGCCGAAGCGCACGTTGAACTCGATCACCTTCGGTGCGCCGGTCTTGTCGATCATCAGGCCGGCATACAGAAACCCGATGAAGGGCGCTCCTTCGGCGGCCATGCCGTGCAGGGTCGGCTCGATCACCTCTTTGAGAATGCGCCGCTCGACCTGCGGCGTGACCACCGGCGCCGGCGAGTAGGCACCCATGCCGCCGGTGTTCGGACCGAAATCGCCGTCGTCGCGGCGCTTGTGGTCCTGGCTGCTGGCCATCGGCAGGGCGTGGCTGCCGTCGCTCATCACGATGTAGCTGGCTTCCTCGCCGTCCAGGAATTCCTCGATCACCACCCGTGCCGAGGCATCGCCGAAGGCATGCGCGCCCAGCATGTCGTGCAGGGCCAGCTCGGCGTCGGCCAGGGTCAGCGCCACCACCACGCCCTTGCCGGCGGCCAGGCCGTCGGCCTTGATCACGATCGGCGCGCCATGCAGCCGCACATAGGCCAGCGCCGGTGTCAGCTCGGTGAACACCGCATAGTGCGCGGTGGGAATGTTGTGACGCTGCAGGAAATGCTTGGCGAAGGCCTTGGAGCCCTCCAGCTGGGCGGCGATCGCGCGCGGCCCGAAGATGCGCAGCCCCGCCGCGCGGAAGCGATCGACCACGCCCGCCACCAGCGGCACCTCGGGGCCGACCACGGTCAGCGCGACATGCTCGTCGCGGGCCAGCTTGAGCAGGCCGTCGAGGTCGTTGGCGGCCACCGCCGCGTTGCGCACGCCGCGTTCGCGCGCGGTGCCGGCATTGCCGGGCGCGACGATCACCTCGCTGACCCGCGGCGACTGCTTGAGCTTCCACGCCAGCGCGTGCTCGCGACCGCCGTTGCCGATGACCAGGACCTTCATGCCGTGCTCCGAATCGATATGGCGCTCGTGGCGCAGGCGCGCATTGTAGCGGGTGCCTCGCGCGACGCCTTCATGCCGGGGCGCCGGGGCTTGCTGTGGCACGCGTTCGGATCGCCAGACCAGGCTGGCCGACAGCCTGCATGCACTCATGGCCTCTCCGACCCGGTGAAGGCCTGATCGCCAGGGCGCGAAGGGCGCTGGCGTGGCCGCTCCGCACAGACGCAGCGGCTGCGATCGTGCAGGAAGCTTCCATAGCGGCGATCCTTCGCTTCGCCGAACGCTCGATGCTTCGCCGAAAAGCCGAACCGCTGCGTTTCCCGAACCTGATGCCGCCAGGATGTTGATGCGACGGCCGCACTCGATGGTCTACAGCTCTGCCTACGTCCGTCCCAGCGCTGGGGGCGGCTCCGGCAGTTCCACTTGCGTCGACGCTTCGTGGGAACATGCCTTCGCGCCGCCGGAACTGCCGCAGCTGCCGCTCTTACTGGATTCGTTGCAGCCGCCATGGCGGTGCGGCGGCCTTGCCCGGATAACCCACGGCATTGCGCGCCCCAGCCTCGTCGATGGCGGCATGGCCGAGAGATCCAGCACAACGGCAAGGCATCGTTCGACATGCACGCCGTGCTCGAAGCCGGAGATGCGACGCCGCAGATGAGGCGGCTCCGATGCAGCACCTAGGCCTCGGCTGCGTGCAGCAGGCGCGCGAAATCGCACAAGGCCGCGATAGGCTTTTGCCGCATGCTGCCGGGCGGGCCTCGGCGAATCAGCCGTAGCCGCCCATTCGCTTCGAGCATCCCCGCCGCGACGACGCGGCGAAAGCATGCCGCCTCAGTCGCGCTGGGCCAGCCGCTCCAGCAGGGCCGTGCGCGGCAGTTTGCCGGTCTCGTTGCGCGGCAGGGCCTCGACCAGGCGCAGGGGGCGCGGCAGGAACAGCGGATCGATGACCTCGCGCAGCGCGGCCAGGATGGCCTGCTCGTCCAGCCCCGGCGCCACCGCCAGCGCGGCGATGCGGCGCACGCCCATCGCCTCGGCCTCGTCGAGCTGGAACACCACGCCGTCGCGCACGCCGGGAATGGCCAGCAGGCGGCGCGTCAGGTCGCCCAGCGAGGCGCGCTTGCCGGCGATCTCCAGCATGTCGGCGTGGCGCCCGCGCAGCTGGAAGCGCCGTCCGCCGTCGGACAGGCTGACGATATCGGCCAGCATCATCGGCTGGTCCAGCTGCGGCGCTTCCACCAGGGTGCCGTCGGGCTGCGGATGCAGCTGCACGCCCGGATACAGCGTCCAGGCCTCGTCGGTGCCGCTGCGCCGGCTGGCGAACACGCAGGTTTCGGTGGAGCCGAACACTTCCAGCAGCGGCGCGCCGAAGCGCTGCTCGGCCGCGCCCGCCAGTTCGGTGGGCATCGGCGCGGTGGCCGACATCATCGCGGCGATCGGCGGCAGCTCGACGCCCGACTCGACCAGCGCGCGCAGGTGCACCGGCGTGGTCACCAGCAGGCGCGGCGCCGGCACCTCGGCCAGCGCCGCGGCGACGTCGGCAGGGAAGAACGGACGCCCGGCGTGCACGCTGACGTCGCCCAGCAGGGGCAGCAGCACGGTGGTCTCGATGCCGTACATGTGCTGCGAAGGCACCGTGGCCACCACGGCGAAGCGCGCGCCGATCGCCGGCCCCAGCATGGCCAGGTTGCCGGCATTGCTGGCGCTGAAGCTGGCCCAGGTTTTCAGGTTGGGCTTGGGTGCGCCGGTGGAGCCGGAGGTGTAGGCGACCGCCACCACCTGGTCGGCGGGCAGTTCGGGCAGCTCGATCGTTTCGTCGGCCGGCGACGAAACCAGCAGCGGCGGCAGTTGCCGGTAGTGGCGCGGCGCCGGCTCCAGCGGCTGGTCGCCCACCGCGTGGCTGCCGGGATGTGCCGCCATCACCTCGTCGACCGCCTGGTGCGCACGCGAAGGCGGCAGCAGGTTGGTCTGGCCGCGCAGGGCGATGGCGCAGAACGCGACCAGGAAGGCATAGCGGTCCTCGCACAGGTTCACCGCGGCGCCGGCGACCGGCAGCAAGGCGGCGACCTGGTGCACGTGGGCCAGGAACTGCGCTGCGCTGACCGCTTGCCCGTCGCGCCAGAACAAGGGCCGGCCGGGCTCCGCGGCCGCCAGCAGCGGCAGTCGCTGCGGGGCTTCGCCGGGGCGGGTGTCGTGGACGATGGCCAAACCGTGTTCTCCCTCGTGGACTGTCATGCGGACGGCGCCAAGCCATAGCGGCCTCCGTCGGAAGCCGACATGAACAGGCCTTGGGAGCATCCCGCGTCGATCCAGTTCGACGGCGCGCGCACCACGGCTGCCGACGCGTCCCTCCGGACGCTAGCCGCGGATCATAGCGCCTGTCAGCGCGTCGCGGATGGTGGTGGGCTGCTGCAGCCCGCCCAGCGGCGCGTCCAGCACGCCGTCCAGGGCGTTGCCAAAATAGTCCGCGGCGGCCTGGGCGGAGCGCGCCGGCGGCTGGCCGTGCGGATTGGCGCTGGTCGAGACCAGGCCGCCGCCGAAGGCGCGGCACAGTGCGGCGGCGGGCTCATGCGCAGTGACCCGCAAGGCGATGCCCTGATGCGCGCCGGCCACCCAGGCCGGCACCGCGGCCGAGCGCGGAAAGATCCAGGTGTGCGGCCCCGGCCAGCTGGCGCGGGCGCGGCGCAGGGCTTCCGACGGCACCGCATCGAGCTGGACATAGCGCTCCAGCTGCGCGAAGTCCGCGCCGATCAGCAGCACGCCCTGGGTGGGCGGCCGCTGCTTCAACGCGAACAGGCGCTCGAAGGCGGCGCGGTCCTGGGGATCGCAGCCGAGGCCGTAGACCGCCTCGGTGGGATAGGCCAGCACGCCGCCTTCGCGCAGCAACGCGGCCGCCTCTTCCACTTGGGCGAGGAGGTAGCGCCGCGTCACTTAGGCGTCGGCCTTCTTCGACGCGGCTTTCTTGCTGGCGGTCTTCTTGCTCGCGGTTTTCTTCGCCGCCGTTTTCTTGGCAGTGGTTTTCTTGGCCGCGCTCTTCTTGGCGGTGGCCTTCTTGGCGACGGTCTTCTTCGCCGCAGCCGGCTTGGCTGCCGCCTCTTTCTTCGGCGCCGCCTTGGCAGCCGCGGTCTTCCGGCCGAAACGGCCGCCCTTCTTCGCTGGCGCGGCGGCCAGCAGTTCCAGGCACTGCGCCTCGGTCAGTTCCTTCGGCTCGGTGTCCTTGGGGATGCGCGCGTTCTTCTCGCCGTCGGTGATGTAGGGACCGAAGCGGCCGTTGAGCACCTGCACGCCATTGCCGAAATCCTGGATCACCCGGTTGGCCAGCATTTCCAGCTTCTCGCGCACCACCTGCAGCGCGCGCGGCAGCTCGATGGTGTACGGGTCGTCCTCGGCCTTGAGCGAGGCATAGGTGCTGCCCTGCTTCACGAACGGGCCGAAGCGGCCGACGCCCACACTCACCTCGTCGCCGTTGTCGGCCTGGCCGAGCTTGCGCGGCAGCTTGAACAGCTCCAGCGCCTCCTCCAGCGTGATGGTGTGCATGCTCTGGCCGGTACGCAGGCTGGCGAAGCTGGGCTTGTCGGCGTCGTCCTTGGTGCCAATCTGGGCGAACGGCCCATAGCGACCCAGGCGCACCGACACCGGCTTGCCGGATTTCGGATCGCTGCCGAGCTCGCGTGCGCCGGTGGCCTCGCTGCGGTCGACCGACTCGGTCTTCTCCTCGACCTGGCGCCGGAACGGCTGCCAGAAGCGCTGCATCAGCGGCACCCAGGCTTCCTCGCCGCGGCTGACCGCGTCCAGCTCGTCTTCCAGCCGCGCGGTGAAGTCGTAGTCCACGTACTGGGTGAAATGCTGGGTGAGGAACTTGCTCACCGCGCGGCCCACGTCGGTCGGCTTGAAGCGGCGGCTGTCCAGCAGCACGTATTCGCGGTTGAGCAGCACCTGGATGATGCTGGCGTAGGTCGAGGGACGGCCGATGCCGTATTCCTCCAGCGCCTTGACCAGGCTGGCTTCCGAGTAGCGCGGCGGCGGCTCGGTGAAGTGCTGGTCGGCGGCGATGTCGTGCAGCGGCACGCGCTCGTCCACCGCCAGTTTCGGCAGGCGGCGTCCCTCGTCTTCGTCCTCGGCGGCCTTCTGGTCGCGGCCTTCCTCGTACACGGCGAGGAAGCCGGGATCGACCACGGTGGTGCCGGTGGCGCGGAACGAGGCGTCGCCGCCGCGCACGTTGCGCAGGGCGAAGTCCACCGACACGGTGTTGAGCGTGGCGTGGATCATCTGGCAGGCCACGGCGCGCTTCCAGATCAGCTCGTACAGCTTGCGCTGGTCGTCGTTGAGGAAGCCGGCCACTTCGCGCGGCGTGTACATCGCCGAAGTGGGACGGATCGCCTCGTGCGCCTCCTGCGCGTTCTTCGACTTGGTGCGGTAGACCTGCACCCCGTCCGGCAGCGCCTTGGTGCCGAAGTCGCGCGCGATCAGCTGGCGCAGCTCAGCCACCGCGTCGTCGGACAGCGCGGTGGAGTCGGTACGCATGTAGGTGATCAGGCCCACGTTGCCTTCACTGCCCAGGCTGACGCCCTCGTACAGCCCCTGCGCGATCTTCATGGTGCGGCTGGTCGAGAAGCCGAGCTTGCGCGAGGCCTCCTGCTGCAGGGTGGAGGTGGTGAACGGCGGCGCCGGACGGCGCTTGCGCTCCTTGCTGGACACCTCGCTGACAGTGAGCCGGCCGGCGGCGGCTTCCTTCAGCGCGGCGCGCGCGGCCAGCGCGTCGGCCTCGTTGGTGAGGTCGAACTGCTCGAACTTCTTGCCGTTGAGCTGGGTCAGGCGGGCGCTGAAATCGCCGTCGGGATGACGCAGCTGGGCCTCGATGGTCCAGTACTCGCGGGCGACGAAGGCTTCGATTTCCTCTTCGCGCTCGACGATCATGCGCAGCGCCGGCGACTGCACGCGGCCGGCCGACAGGCCGCGCTGCACCTTGCGCCACAGCACCGGCGACAGGTTGAAGCCGACCAGGTAATCCAGCGCGCGGCGCGCCTGCTGCGCGTCCACCAGGTCGTGCGAGAGCTGGCGCGGCTGCGCCACCGCCGCCTTGATCGCTTTCGGCGTGATCTCGGAGAACACCACGCGGTGCAGCTGCTTGCCGTCGGTCAGCCCGCGCTCCTTGAGGATCTCGCTGATGTGCCAGCTGATCGCCTCGCCTTCGCGATCCAAGTCGGTCGCGAGGTAGATGTCTTCGGCCTGCTTGGCGGCCTTGGCGATGGCGTCGACGTGCTTCTCGTTGCGCTCGATCACCTCGTAGGCCATGCGGAAACCGTGTTCGGTGTCGACCGCGCCCTCTTTCGGCTTGAGGTCGCGCACGTGGCCGTAGGACGCCAGCACCTGGAAGTCCTTGCCGAGATATTTGTTGATCGTCTTGGCCTTGGCGGGCGACTCGACGATGAGCAGGTTTTTTGCCATGCGGCTCGATTTCCGAAACGGACCGCCGTCGCCGGGGCGACGGTCGGTTGCTGACAGCCCGGAAGCGGACTGCCAAGTCTTGAGAAGGGCCTGCAGCCGGCCAGGCACGAGGGCCGGCGGCGGCGAGGCGCGAACGGAATCGCCGACCAGGCATCCTGCCTGGTGCGGAGACTTCCTTATTTAGTTGAGCCATGGCCCTGCGCCAGCTGTCAAGCACAGAGCCGTGAAACCGCCGCCTGCATCCGCTTTGGGCATGCCCGACCGCGCGCATGATCGGGGCGGAGCGGGGGCTGCAGCCGGGCTCGCCTAATCGGCCACGCGCTGATAACGGTTGCCGGGCAGGCCTTCCACACGCCCCTCCAGTTCCAGCATCAGCAGCTGCGAGGACAACTCCGCCGCCGGCTGGCCGGTACGCGCGGCGAGTTCGTCCAGGGACACCGGGTCATGGCCCAGCGCCTGCAGCAGGCGAGCATGCTCGGCGGCGACGTCGCCATCGCTGCGCGGCGTCGGCGGCGGTGACGGGGCGGCACCTTCCGCCAGACGCGCCGCCAGTTCGCCGCCCAGGTGGCGCGCGCCGGGCGCCAGCGCCTCGACGATCTCCTCCGGCGCTTCCACCAGCCGCGCGCCGTCGCGGATCAGCCGATGGCAGCCGCGGGCCAGCGGATGATGGATGGATCCGGGCAGGGCGAACACCTCGCGCCCCTGCTCGGCGGCCAGCCGTGCGGTAATCAGCGAGCCGGAGTGCAGCCCGGCCTCGACCACCAGGGTGCCCAGCGCGAGCCCGGCGATGAGTCGATTGCGGCGTGGGAAATGATCCGGATGCGCCGCGGTGCCCGGCGGGAACTCGCTCACCAGCGCACCGGCCGCGGCGATCCGCTCGGCCAGGGCGCGGTGCTGGCGCGGGTAGACGCCATCCGGACCGGTGCCCATCACCGCCAGGGTGGGCGCGCCCGCATCCAGCGCGGCGGCATGCGCGGCACCGTCGATGCCGGCAGCCAGGCCGCTGGTCACCAGCAGGCCCGCGCGCGTCAGCTCGACGGCAAAGGCCCGCGCATTGGCCAGGCCGCTCGCGCTGGCCCCGCGCGCGCCGACGATGGCTACCTGGGGATAAAGCAGCAGGCCGGCCTCGCCAACCACGAACAAGGCGACCGGCGGTTGCGGAATCGCACCGAGCTGCGGGGGAAAATCGGCCTCGTCGAAGCGCAGCAGGCGTCGACCCGGCTGGGCCAGCCAGTCCAGGTCGGCCTGCAGTCGCCCCTCGTCGGGATGCCGCAGCCAGGCCTGCGCAGCCGGCTCCAGGCCGCCCGGGCTTCGTTGCAGCTGCACCACGACCGATGAGGCCTCGCCGCCCGCTGCAAGCAGCCGCTCGCGCAGCCCGGCCGGCCCCAGGCCGGGCGTGCGCAGCAGGATCAGCCAATCACGAAGCTCGCGAGATTTGCCCATGCGCCCAGTCTGGCGGGCGGCGCGGTGCGGCCCGGCACGCCGGCGCCGGCTGGGCGCGTAGGAAAGCGCCGCCACCGCCGGTCGGGAGACGGCGCGGCGGATCAGGTCGCGAACGGGATAGCCGACGGGACGCGCTCGCGCGCCCCGTCAGCGGGTCATTCGGGCATGCGCAGATGGTCGCCCAGGTTCACCGGGCGCAGGCCGTCCATCACCAGGCCGTAGCTGACCCGGTCGAAGGTGCGGAACACCATCACATGGCCGACGTACTCTTCCGGCAAGGTGACCTTCTTGCCCACGCCGCGGTCCCAGCTGTTGCTGGCCACGTCGTCGGAGATGCGCTCGCCCGGCTGGTAGATCGAATAGGTCTGGCCGTTGTCGACGCCATCGCGGGCGCCGATCGACAAGGCGACCACCTGCTTCGGACCGACCGCGTCGAGCGCGTCGGAGAAGGCGATCACCCGTGCGTTGGCGGTCAGCGACTTCGGCGCATGCGGGTAGTAGTAGGGATCGTACGGCGCATCGTCGACCGGCATGATGCGGTCGCCCGCACGGATCTCCACGGTGGAGTTGAGCAGCAGCAGGGTGGACGGATCGCCCATGCGCAGCGTCTCGGCAGTGCCGATCACGGCCACTTCCATGCCCAGGTCGCGGCCGCGGGTGGCATGGCCGCTGTTGCGCATGTCCTCGCTCCACGGCGTGCGCACCATCGACACGTCGGCATCCACCGGGTCGCCGATGATCTCGCTGTCGGAGCGGTCGCGCTGATCGTCGCCGAAGCCGCGGAACACCTGGCTGGGACGCACGATCGCCCAGTGCTGGCCGGGCTGGCCTTGCAGGCCGCGCACGTAGATGTTCTGGCCGACCGTGCCACGCAGCTGAGCCTCTTCCAGGCCGACCACGTAGGGCGCCTTGCTGACCGCGCTGGAATCCATCACGCGCAGGTCTTTCAGGAAGTTCTGCAGATCCGCCAGCGGAATCGCCGGGATCGCATCCTGCTCGGGATGCACGCGCGGCTGCAGACCCAGGCGCGGCCCGTCCTGGAAGGACAGGTTCAGCACGTCGCCGGGGTAGATCAGATGAGGATTGTGCACCTGGGGATTGGCCTGCCAGATCTCCGGCCACAGCCAGGGCTTGGACAGGAACTTGGAGGAAATGCTCCAGAGGGTGTCGCCGCGACGGACGGTGTAGGTATCCGGATGATCGGCGCGAAGCTGCACGCCAGCAGCATAGACGGCCACGGTGACCAGCATGCCGGCCAGCAGCCCAATGGACTTTCTGATCATAAAATAGGGATCCCCCCACTCCCAGTACTCGGCGGAGTGTAGCCGAACCGGGCACGCACACAACGGGCACCGGTTGGCACTTTGCCTGCCGGCGGGACGCGGGACGACGTACAATCGCGTTTCCAACATATAGCGCGCCCGGGCTTGGCATTCCGTCGCTTGGCCCGCATCTTGGCGTCGAGGTTCACCATGTCCAAGCTAGCCATACTCGAATTCCCCGATCCGCGCCTGCGCACCCGCGCCGCGCCCGTAGAACATTTCGACGCCGAACTGAAACAGCTCGTCGCCGACATGTTCGAGACCATGTACGGCGCCGACGGCGTCGGCCTGGCCGCAACCCAGGTCAACGTGCATCGCCAGGTGCTGGTGGCCGACATGAGCGAGGGGCGCAACGAGCCGTTGGCCTTGATCAATCCCGAGATCCTCGAGAAGGACGGCTCCCAGGTCTACCAGGAGGGCTGCCTGTCCTTCCCCGGCATCTACGCCGATGTCACCCGCGCGCTGAAGGTGAAGGTGAAGGCACGCGACGTCGAGGGCCGCGAGATCGTGGTCGAGGTGGAAGGGCCGCTGGCGGTGTGCATCCAGCACGAGATGGACCACCTGGCCGGCAAGGTGTTCGTCGACTACCTGTCCCCGCTGAAGCGCTCCATGCTGCTGAAGCGGCTGGAGAAGCAGCGCAAGCAGGCGGTCGGCGGCTGATGCCGTCCGCAGCGGAGCCGGGCGCGACCGGCACGCGCGCGCTGCGGCTGGTGTTCGCCGGCACGCCGGAATTCTCGGTACCCTGCCTCGAGGCCTGCCTGCGCAGCGGCGCCGAGGTGGCGGCCGTCTACACCCAGCCGGATCGTCCGGCCGGACGCGGGCGCAAGCTCACGCCCAGTCCGGTGAAGCAGGCGGCGCTGGCCGCCGGCATCGCGGTGGAGCAGCCCGAATCGCTCAAGTCCGCCGAGGCGCAGGCCGCGCTGGCGGCCTATCGCGCCGACCTGATGGTGGTGGTGGCCTACGGCCTGATCCTGCCGCGCAAGGTGCTGGCGCTGCCCCGGCTGGGCTGCTGGAACGTGCATGCCAGCCTGCTGCCGCGCTGGCGCGGCGCCGCGCCGATCCAGCGCGCCATTCTCGCCGGCGACGCCGAGAGCGGAGTCGACCTGATGCAGATGGAGGCCGGCCTGGACACCGGTCCGGTGCTGCTGGAACGGCGCACCGCGATCGGTCCGGAAGACACCGGCGGCAGCCTGCACGATCGCCTCTCGACTCTAGGTGCGGAAGTGCTCGCCGAGGGTCTGGCGCGCACCCTGACCGGCGAAATTCTGGCGGCCACGCCGCAGCCGGAGCTGGGCGTCGTCTACGCGCACAAGCTGGACAAGGCCGAGGCGCGGCTCGACTTCGGCCGTTCCGCTATCGAACTGGCGCGCCAGGTGCGCGCCTTCGACCCCTGGCCGGTGGCCGAGGCCGAGATCGCCGGCGAGAGCCTGCGCGTGTGGGCGGCGCAGGCGCTGGACGTCACGCCGAACGCGGCCCCGGGCAGCCTGGTCGCGGCCGGTCGCGTCGGTCTGGATATCGCCTGCGGCGAGGGCGTGCTGCGCATCACGGCGGTGCAGCGCGCCGGCGGCAAGCGCATCGGCGCGGCCGACTACCTCAACGCCCGCCCCGCCCTGCGCCAGGCGCCATGAGCGTCGACACGCGCGCGCTGGCCGCCGAAGCGCTGGCCGAAATCGCCTTGCGCGGCGCCTCGCTGCGCGAGGTGATGGAACGCAGTGCACCGAAACTTGCGGATTCGCGCGACCGCGCCCTGCTGATGGCCTTGCTCAGCGACGGCGCGCGCTGGTGGCTGCGCTTCGACGCCGCCCTGGACCTGCTGCTGGACAAGCCGCTGCGGCGCAAAGAGCCCGCCGTGCACGCCCTGCTGGTGCTCGGCCTGGTGCAGCTGGAAATCCTGCAGTTGCAGGACTATGCAGCGGTGGCGGCCACGGTGGAAGCGGCGCGCGCGCTGCGCCGGCCGCAGCTGGCCGGCCTGGTGAACGCCGTATTGCGGCGCTGGCAGCGCGAGCGCGAAACCTTGCTGACGCGGCTCGACGCCGACCCGCAGGCGCGCCACGCCCATCCGGCCTGGCTGGCCGCCACGCTGGCGCGCGACTGGCCAGAACGCGCCGAGGCGGTGATGGCCGCCGACAACCAGGAACCGCCGCTGATGCTGCGGGCGAACCGGCGCCGGATCGAGCGCGACGCGCTGATCGAGCGCCTGCGCGCAGCCGGTCACGACGCCCAGGCGCACGCTTGGTTGCGCGACGCCATCGCACTGCCGCACAGCACCGACGTCACCCGCCTGCCCGGCTTCGCCGAAGGCGCCTTCGCGGTGCAGGACGGCGCAGCCCAGGTGGCTGCGGACCTCGCCGAGCTGCGCGACGGCCAGCGCGTGCTGGACGCCTGCGCCGCACCGGGCGGCAAGACCTGCCACTTGCTCGAGCGCGCCGCAGTCGAGCTGACCGCTCTCGAACTCGACCCGGCGCGCGCCGCGCGCATCGGCCAGAATCTGGACCGGCTGGGCCTGGAGGCGCAGGTGCTGATCGGCGACGCCAGCACGCCGCGCGCGTGGTGGAACGAGCAGCGCTACGAACGCATCCTGGTCGACGCGCCCTGCTCCGCCACCGGCGTGCTGCGCCGTCGCCCCGACGTGCGCCTGCACCGGCGCGAACAGGACATCGCCGCGCTAAGCACGCTGCAGCGACGCATCGTCAGCGGGCTATGGCCGCTGCTGGCGCGCGGCGGGCGACTGATCTACGTGACCTGCTCGGTGCTGCGCGCCGAGAACGAGGCGCTGATCGATTTCCTGCTCGAAGCCACTGTCGACGCGCGTGTGCTGCCGTTCACCCTACCGGTCGGGCAGGCCGCCGGCCATGGCTGGCAGATCCTGCCGGGCGATGGCGATCTCGACGGCATGTACTATGCCGTACTCGAAAAAATCTGAGCCGCCGCATCGCATGCTTTCCGTCACCGCCGCGACACCCCGGGAACGCCGCCAGTTCTGGCTGCTGATGCTGTTCGCCCTGGTGGTGATCGGGGTCGGCATCGGCCTGCGCGATCCGTGGCCTTCGGACGAACCGCGCTTCACCCTGGCCGCCAAGCAGATGGTGGAAAGCGGCGACTGGCTGTTCCCGCATCGCGGCAGCGAGCTGTATTCGGACAAGCCGCCGATGCTGCTGTGGCTGGAGGCGTCCAGCTTCGAGGCGGTGCGCAACTGGCGCATCGCCTTCCTGCTGCCGTCGCTGCTGGCCGGCCTCGCCACGCTGGTGCTGGTCTACGACCTGGGCCGCCGCCTGTGGAGCCGCAAGGTGGGCCTGTATGCGGCGATGGCGCTGCTGCTGAGCTTCCAGTTCGTCTACCAGACCAAGCGCGCGCAGATCGATCCGCTGGTGATGTTCTTCATCACCGCAGCCAACTGGGGCTTGCTGCGGCACTGCCTGCTCGGGCCGAACTGGCGTGCCTACTGGCTGGGCTGCTTCTGTGCCGGCCTGGGCGTGATCACCAAGGGCGTCGGCGTGCTCGCCCTGTTCATGCTGGTGCCGTATGCCTATGCCGCGGCACGGCGCTGGGACGGGGTGGCGACGATGGGCCGCGGCGCAGCCTGGCGCTGGGCGCTGGGCCTGCCAGCGCTGCTGCTGGCGGTGGCGCTGTGGCTGCTGCCGATGCTGCTGGCGGTGCATGCGCATGCCGGCCAGCCGAGCTATGCCGCCTACGCCAACGACATCCTGTTCCACCAGACCGCCGGCCGCTACGCGAAGTCCTGGGACCATCATCATTCGCCGCTGTACTACGTGCCGATCGTGCTGTTCAGCTGGCTGCCGCTGTCGCTGACCTACCCGGGCACGCTGCCGCGCTGGTGGCGCCGGCTGCGCGAGCGCGATGCGCGGATCCTGCTGCCGCTGGGCTGGATCGTGCTGATCCTGGTGTTCTTCAGCATCCCGATGGGCAAGCGCGACGTCTACATCATGCCGGCGCTGCCGATGCTGGCGCTGGTCAGCGGCCCCTTCCTTGAAGAGCTGCTGCAGACCCGCTGGCTGCGCATGCTCGGCCTGGGCTTCATCGGCATCGTCGCCACCGGCATGCTCGCCACCGGCGCCTACGCGCTGGCGGCGCATCCGAAATTCGCCGCCGAACTGGCCACCGCACGCGGCTTCACCGACGGCGGACGCTCGCTGTGGCTGCTGCTGATCAGCATCGGCGCGCTGCAGTGGCTGCTGCTGGCGGCGCTGCGTCTGCGCCGCGCCGGCTGGGCGGTCGCCGGCGGCATGGCCGTGATGTGGCTGGGCTGGGGCCTGTGGGGCTACCCGCTGCTCAACGATTCCAGCTCGGCGGCCGGCCTGATGGCCGAGGTGCGTACCCACCTCGCGCCCGGCGACCAGCTGGGCATGGTGGCCTGGAAGGAGCAGAACCTGCTGATGCTGGACCAGCCGGCCACCGATTTCGGCTTCACCGTCCCGTTCCACCAGCAGTACGTCGACGGCGTGCGCTGGCAGGCGCAGGACCCGGCGCGGCGCTGGCTGTTCGCGCTGGATTCGGTGATGGGCCAGTGCGTGGACCGCAGCAAGGCCTTGAGCCTGGGCCACGCCAATCGCCGCGAATGGTGGATGTTCAAGGCCGACGCGGTGGTGCCGGGCTGCACGCCGAACGCCGATGTCGATCGCGTGGGCGCCGACGCCACCGACAACGGCGACTGAGCCGCGCACGGGCACCTCCGCGCCCATTCGCCTTCGTGTTCAATCCTGGCCCAGCAGGCGCCGATAGACCGCCTCGGTGCGTTCGACGAACAGCGGCAGGCCGAAGTCGCGTTCGGCGTGCATTCGCGCCGCAGCACCCATTGCAGGCAGCCGCTCCCGCTGGTCGAGCAGGCGCTGCACCTGCGTCGCGATGGCGGCGTGATCGCGCGGCGGCACGCGCCAGCCGTCCTCGCCTTCGCGGATGTTTTCCGGCAGCCCGGCGTAGTCGCTGACCAGCACCGGCTTGCCCATCGCCATCATCTCGCGACAAGCGAAGGAGATGGTTTCCACATCCCAGGACAGCACGAAGCCGGCATCGAAGGCGGCCACCGCCGGGCGCACGTCGTCGAGCAGACCGGCGAAGTGCACCTGCGCGGTCAGGCCGAGCTGCTCGATGCGCTGGCGCGTCTCGGCCGGCGGCTCGTGTCCGGCCAGCAGCAGGTGCACCTGCGCGCGCGCCGGCCCCGGCAGTGTCGCCAGCGCTTCGACCAGGTCCATCCAGCCCTTGTAGGCAGCCGTGCCGGCGTTGCTGCCGAGCAGCAGGCCGCTGCGTCCGCCCACCCATCGCTCGCGTTGCGCGGCGCCGGCATCCGCCGGCCACGGCCGGAAATGCGCGATGTCGACACCGTTCGGCACGGTATCCAGGCGACAGCGCCGGTAGGGCGAAGCCTCCAGCGCGCGTCGGGTGTAGTCGCATACGGCGATCACCTGATCGGTGCCCCAGCGCGCACGCCAGGCATGGCCGAGGCCGTTCATCGGCTTGGAATTGTGCTTGGTCAGCACGATCCGCGGCGACCGGCGCAGGCCGCGCCGCGCGGCCAGGGTCAGCCGGTGATCGGCCGAGCCGTTGACGTGGACGAGGTCGAAGGCGTGCTCGCGAAGATAGGCGGCCAATTGGCGGCGCGCCCGCCGCCGCGCGGCCAGCCGGTTCAGGCCGTTCGGGAAGGGCTGCGCCAGCGCGTGCACGCCGGGCAATACGCGGGCTTCACGGTATAGACGGCTAACTGGCGGCGCCGCCACGTGTACCTCGTGACGGTCGGCCAGGGCCGCCGCCAAGGTAGCCACGTAGGTAGTGTGTCCGCCGCCGTCGCCGTCGTGGAAATTGGTGAACAGCAGCTTCAAGGGCCGGGCCTCGACATGAAGGATTTTGCGGCATGGCCGCCTCACTGCACCGACGATGAATGCGCTCCGGCCGCGCCAGCCCCAGGCCAGTGCGATTAAGCATGCCTAAAGTACCATGCGGTATAGATGGACCCGGGATGTCGAGGCTTTCCGGCAGCACATGGCAAGGTCGTCGCAGGCGTGTGCCGTGCGATGTATCCGCGATGGGCTTGGAGCGAGGTCGATGGGCATATACGACGAGGCGGGCTCACCCTGCGCCACCGGCAAGCCCTACGAGGGAGGATGGGAAGGTTCCGCATGACTAAGGCTTTGATGCTGGCTGAAGGCTATCTCGCACAGGAGAAATCCAGGTCCTGGCAGCCGTGGACGTTCTCCGTCCTGGTCGCCATGATGCCCCTGTCCTTCGCCGTGGATCAGCGCCTGAAGATCCTGCCCAGCGTGCTGCTGTTCGTGCTCGGCCTTGGCCTGATCGTCAGCAACGCGCAGACCCGCGCCAGCTATCGGATGGCCTGGACAGTAGTGGCGACGGCCTTGCTCAGCCTGCTCTACGCCGCGCTCAACATCGTCGGCCACCGCCTGAGCTGGCGCCCGCTGGATCTGCCGACCCACGTGCTGCTGTACGTGGTGACCGCCGCCGCCTTCACCGCGCCGCTGCGCATGCGCACGGTGTGGCTCGGCTTCAGCCTCAGCGCGATCGCGCTGGGCACCGTCTGTGTGCTGCAGCACTACGTGCTCGGCGCCGACCGCGCCTACGGACTGAACGGCGGCGACTGGGGCGCGATCGAATTCGCCATGGTGATGCTGGCGCTGGCCCTGATGGCCCTGGTGCAGGTGCTCAGCCCCGTCACCGGCTATGCCGAGAAGCTGCTGCACGGCGCCGGTATGCTGCTGGGCATCTACGGCGCCATGCTGACCCAGAGCCGCGGCCCGCTGCTGGCCTTCGTGCCGGTGTTCCTGCTGCTGGTGCTGCTGCATGTGCGCCGCACCGGCCGCTGGCGCCGCAGCCTGCTGATGGTCGGCCTGGTCGGGCTCGCCGCGGTCATCGCCACTGCGTCGCTGCGCGGCGAGATGCTGGGGCGCTTCGCCGCGATCCAGCAGGAAATCACCACCTTCGACCATCAGCACGAAGCCGAGGGCGCCGTGCGCGAACGCATCGAAATGTGGCGGACCGCCCGCCGCGCCTTCGCCGAGCACCCGCTGGGCGGCGTCGGCATCGACCAGTTCGGCACTTACGCGCGCAATGAGGTCGCGGCTGGGCGCAGCAATCCGGTGATCGTGAAATACGACCATCCGCACAACGAATACCTGGAGGCGGCCGCCACCGGCGGCGTGCCCGGCCTGCTGGTGCTGCTGCTGACCTTCGGCGTACCGCTGGCCTGCTTCGGGCGCTACCTGCTGGACCAGGACGAGGAACTCGCCGTGCCCGCCGCGGCCGGCGCGGCGGTGGTGATCCTCTACGTGCTGTGCGCGCTCACCGACAACGTGTTCTATCGGGCGATGCCGCAGTCGCTGTATTTCTTCATCGTGCTCGGGCTGGCGGTGCTGATCGGACGCCGGCAGCTGTCGCGCGCGGCAACCTGAGCGATCGGCCAGGCCCTGCCGGAACTGTGCCGGGATTACCGCGGCGCCGCGCGCCGGCGTAAACTGCCCCGCCTTCTTCCGGCGCGCGCAGGCGACGCGCCATCCGAGCCACCCGACAGGTACGAACAGACCGCGATGGCGCGCATCAACCTGATCGCCTGGGACAACGGCCGCGGGCTCAGCCACGATATTCGCCTGCTGCGCGCGGCGCTGGAGTCGCTGCGCCACGAGGTCACCGTGACCGACGTCGGCCCGTCGCGCAAACGCCAACGGCTGCGCGCGCTGGCCCAGCGGCTGCGCCTGCTGCGGCGATGGCTGCGCGGCGGATGTCGCGGCAGCTGGCGGCATGACGTGAACATCACCCTCGAACATGCCTTACCGGCGTACCTCGGACTGGCCCGGCGCAATCTGTTCATTCCGAATCCGGAGTGGCTGTCGCCGCGCGACGAGCGCCACCTGCACCGCTTCGACGCCTTGCTGGCCAAGACCCGCGTCGCCACCGCGATCTTCGCGGCGCGCGGCCTGACTACCCGCCATATCGGCTTCCAGAGCGTCGACTGTCTCGATCGCTCGGTGCCGCGCGAGGCGGGCTTTCTGCATCTGGCCGGGGCCAGCCGCATGAAGGGCACGGCGCGCCTGCTGGCGGTGTGGGCGCGCCATCCGGAATGGCCGCGGCTGCTGGTGCTGCAGTCGGCGCAGACTGCTGCCGCGATGCCCGACGTCGCGGCCTGCGCCAATATCGAGCATCGCGTGGGCACCGTGGCGGAGATCGCCGAGATACGCCGGCTGCAGAATGCGCATGCGGTGCATCTGTGCCTGTCCGAGGCGGAAGGCTGGGGCCATTACATCGTCGAGGCGATGAGCTGCGGCGCAGTGGTGCTCAGCTGCGACGCGCCACCGATGAACGAACTGGTGGAGGCCGACCGCGGCATTCCGGTGGCCGCCCATCCGACCGAACCGTTGAACGCGGCGATGCGCTACGCCTTCGACGAGGCTGCACTGGAGGCCGCGATCGAGCGCGTGCGCACGACGGATGCGGCCGAGCTGCACGCGCTGGGCGAGCGGGCGCGAGCCTGGTTCGAGGCCAATCAGCGCGACTTCGCCGCCCGGCTGGAAGCCGCGCTGCGGCCGGAGCTCTGAGCTGCGGTGGGCAAAGCCCACGTCGCGATCCGCTAGAATTCGGCCATGTCGACCCTGCCGATCACGCTCGCCGTCATCACCTACAACGAAGCGGCGAACATCGCCCGCTGCCTGGACAGCGTGCCGTTCGCGGCGGAAAAGCTGGTGCTCGACAGCGGCAGCGAGGACGCCACGGTGGCGATCGCCCGCGCCCACGGCGCGCGGGTGGAGCATCAGGACTGGCTGGGCTTCGGCCCGCAGCGCAACGCCGCCTCGGCGCTGTCCGCGCACGACTGGATCCTGGTGCTCGACGCCGACGAATATCTTTCGCCCGAGCTTGCGGCCGAGCTGCAGCAGCGGCTGCCGGCGCTGATGGCCGGTACGGGCGCCGCCGCCTGGCTGCGCCGCAGCACCATCTACATGGGCAAGCCGATGCGCTGGTATCGCCCGGCGGTGGGCGAGAAGATGGCCCGGCTCTACCATCGCGGCCGGGCACGCTGGAGCGATGCGCGCGTGCACGAGTCGCTGCGCTTCGACGGCGAGGCGCCCACCCTGCGCGCACCCTTCAATCACATCAACAACCCGACCCTGGTGCACAAGCAGCTCAAGGTGCTGCGCTACTCCGAGCTGAAGTGCCGCGACTGGCTGGACAAGGGCAAGCCGGTGCGCATGTGGCAGACCCCGTTCGTGCTGCTGTTCGCCTTCATCAAGGACTATGTGTTCCGGCTGGCCTTCCTGGACGGCTGGCGCGGCTACATGGTGGCGCATACCGCCGCCACCTACGCCGCCTACAAGCGCATGCGCTACTACGAGATGCGGCACAACCCCGACTCCGTCGCGCTGGCTGCCGACGCATTGTCGCGCCACGCCATCGACCGCTGAGCCACGCATGAAAAAACACTATCTCCTCTACGGCTCGGAACGTTACGCGCTGGCCATCCTGCGCCCACTGCAGGCGGCGATCCGCGCGCGCGGCGATGAAACGGCCTGGTTCTTCGACGGCCCGGGTGCCACCGACCTGGCCGCGGACGAGCGCCTGCTGAGCGTCGAAGAAGTGCGTCGCTGGAAGCCGCTGGCGGTGTTCACCCCGGGCAATCATCTGCCGCATTTCTTTCCCGGCGCGAAGGTCGAGGTATTCCACGGCTTCGACGCCGGCAAGCCGCGCCATATCTATATCCGCGGCTTCTTCGACCTGTATTGCACCACCGGGCCGCGCGACACCGCGCAGTTCCAGGCGCTGGCGGACCAGCTCGGCCACTTTGCGGTGGCCGAAACCGGCTGGCCCAAGCTCGATCCCTTCATGCGCGAGATCGCCGGGCCGCTGCCGCCGCTGCAGTCACCGCCGGTGATCCTGTACCACTCCACCTTTTCGCCGTCCTGGAGCGCCGCCGAGACGCTGTATGAGGAGGTGAAGCGGCTTTCGCGCGACGGCCGCTGGCGCTGGATCGTCAGCTTCCATCCGAAGATGAGCGCGGACACCGTGGCCAAGTTCAAGGCGCTGCAGAACGACCACCTCAGCTTCGCCGAGAACGACAACATCCTCGAACTGTTCCCGCAGGTCGACATGATGTGCTCGGACACCTCCTCGGCGCTGAGCGAGTTCCTGCTCACCGGCAAGCCGGTGGTGACCTTCAAGAACCGCCGCCCTGGCCCGCAGCTGATCGACATCGACGATCCGGCGCAGTTCGAGCCGGCGGTCGAGCGCGCGCTGGCGCGGCCGCCCGAGCTGATGCAGGCGATCCGCGAGTTCGCCGACGCCATCCATCCCTACCGCGACGGCCGCTCCAGCGAGCGCGTGCTGGAGGCGGTGGATGCCTTCCTCGCCGCCGGCGGACGCAGCCGGCGGCGCAAGCCGCTGAACCTGTGGCGCAAGTTCAAGCTGCGCCGGCGCATCGGCTACTGGGGACCGGCCTGAGCGCGGCAGCGCGGTGAGGCCGATCGCGGCTGACGCGTCGCGGCCATCAAGATCGGGGCATCGCCTGCCCGATTCGACGCAGGTTCTCGCGACGGCTGATGCGGCCGGCGCAGGCCACGCCCCGATACGGCTCTGCGTGGCTGCACCGCCCTTGCCGGGGCTCACGGGCGAGCAAACGGGCCTCGGGCGCGCGCTGTCGTTAGAATCCCTTCTTTCCTTTGTCGGACGAGTCGACGCCGCGTGACCTTGAACACCTCCAGCCGTCTCGAATCTCTCCGCGCCCTGTGGCCCTGGCTGCCGCTGTGGAGCGCGGTCGCCCTGCTGGCGATCTTCTCGCACGGGCCGATGCCGCTGTACTCGACGCGCACCCTGGCGGTGGCCTGGGAAATGTGGAGCCAGCACCACTGGCTGGTGCCGCATATCAACGGCGAGCCCTACAGCGAAAAGGCGCCGCTGCTGTTCTGGCTGATCCACGCCGGCTGGCTGGCGTTCGGCGTCGGCGACGTGTGGCCGCGCGTGCTCGAGGTGATCTTCGGCGGCGTGCAGCTGGTGCTGGCGGCGACCCTTGCCCGGCGGCTGTTCCCGCAGCATCCCTGGGTGGCGCGCGCCACGCCGTGGATGCTGATGGCGCTCAGCTACGCCTTCCTGTTCGGGCTGCAGATCATGTACGAGGTGCTGCTCGCCGACTGCGTGCTGGGCGCCCTGCTGTGCCTGACGCCGAGCCCGTCGCGCAGCGAGCCGCGCTGGTGGCTGTTCGGCCTGTGCATCGGCGCAGGCCTGCTCACCAAGGGGCCGGTGATGCTGCTGCACATCGCCTTCCCGTGGCTGCTCGGTCCGCTGTGGAACGACTGGGCGCGCGAGCACCGCGTGCGCTGGTACGGCCGCGGCGTGCTGGCGATCCTGCTCGGCCTGGCCCTGCTGCTGGCCTGGGCGGTGCCGGCCGGCTTCAGCGGCGGCGAGGCCTATCAGCATCGGCTGTTCTTCACCCAGACCGCCGGCCGCGTGGTCAAGGGCATCCAGCACGAGCAGCCGCTGCAGAGCCATGCGCGCCCGCTCTGGTGGTACCTGCTCTATCTGCCGGTGCTGATGTTCCCGTTCAGCGCCTGGCCGCGCGCGACGGCCGCCCTGCTCACCCTGCGCAAGCCGCTGAACACCGGTCTGCGCTTCCTGCTGTGCTGGCTGCTGCCGAATTTCCTGGTGTTCTCGCTGGTCAGCGGCAAGCAGGCCTACTACCCGCTGCCCGAGTTCGGCGGCGGCGCCATGCTGATCGCCGCCGCCGTGGCCCTGCTGCGCGAACGCCGCCCGGCGCTGGCCAACAACGCCTGGCTGGGCACTTGGCCGCTGGGCGTGGGCGGCGTCCTGTTCGCGCTGTTTCTGTTCGCCCTGCCCAACCTGGTGGCGGCGCATCGCCTGCACGGCGAATGGTTCGAGGGCGCGGCGGCCTACAGCCGCAGCTTCAGCGTGGCCTTCCTGCTGCTGGGCGCCCTGCTGTTGCTGCGCGGCCGCGGCGAGATGCGTCGGCTGGCCTTCGCCGGCCTGATCGGCACGCTGGTGCTCAACACGCTGTTCACCCTCACCCTGTGGCACAAGTACGACCTCGAGCCGGCCACCCGCCTGCTCGGTGCGGCCGATGCCGCCGGCCACGCGATCGGCATCGTGGGCAGCTACGAGGGCCAGTTCCAATTCGGCGGACGCCTGCACCAGCCGATCAGTGAACTGCGGCCTGGCCAGCCGATCGAGGATTTCGCCCAGGCGCATCCCGACGGCTTGATCGTGGAGCACCCCGAGAAGCTCGACGACGACGTATTGCGCTACGCCGTACTGGTGCAGCCGTTCCGTTCGTCCTGGCTGGCGATCTGGCCGGCCAGTACGCTGGCCGACCTGCGCGCCCATCGCCAGCCGCCGGAGCCGACGGCGCCGCCACAGCTGATCTCGGTGTATCCGCCGGGACATCGCGGACTGCCGTGAACGCCATGCTGATCGCCAGCCTGCGCGCGCAGTGCGGCGGCCCGCGCGACGGCGCGCTGTTGCGTTTCTCGCTGGGCAACGCGCTGCTGAATACCGGCGACGCGCAAGCTGCGATAGAGGAGCTGCAACGCGCCGTCGCCTTCGATCCGGCGTATTCGGCAGCCTGGAAGTTGCTCGGCAAGGCCTGCCTGGCCACGGACCGCCGCGACGACGCAGCCGCCGCATGGCGACAAGGCATCGAGGCCGCCCGCCAGCGCGGCGACAAGCAGGCGGAGAAGGAAATGGCGGTATTTCTGCGGCGGCTGGAAAAGCCCGCGCAGGACTGAGTGCCGCCTTGTCCGGCGACCCCGGCATGACCGCCCCCGCCGGCGCATCACTCATACCGAGGATCGGCCCAATGGACATCCCCGCCGCCTTCCATGTGCACGAAACCGCGCACTGGCTGGTCAATCATCGAATCAACTCGGCGCTGCCGGGCTACCTGATGGTGGGCTCGAAGCACGGCGCGAACGATCTATCCGGCCTGCCGGCGCCGGCCCTGGCCGAGCTCGGCCCCTTGCTGGCCCGCGCACAGGGCGCGCTGCGGCAGACCCTGCAGGCGCCACGGGTCTATCTCGGGCGCTACGGCCATTCGCCGGGCTATCCGATCCATTTTCATGTGATCCCGATCTATGCCTGGGTGGAGGCGCTGTTCTGGCAGGACACGCGCTACCGGATCCTGGAAAGCCTGGCGGACGGGCCAGGCGAGACGCCCACCGACGGCGCCGAGCTGACCTTGTTCGTGTGGCGCGAATTCTGCGAACGGGCGGTGCCGCCGCCGGTGCAGGGGCCTTCGGTGGCCGCGTCAATCGCCTTGCTTCGCGCCGCCATGCAGGCGGAAGAGCTCGCCTGACCGCACTGGTGTGCGATGCGGCGGCTGTCGCTAGCCGCCGCCGTCGATGGCGCTTTCGTTGTCGTACGGGCTAGTGCGGTCGTCCGCCGAATAGCGCTTGTAGTGCCACTGATACTGCGCGAAGGCGCGTTCGACACAGTGTTCGACGCCGCGGTTGAGCGCCGTGCAGGCCACGCCGAGATCGGCGTCAGCCAGGCCTTCCGGCGCCGGCAGGATATGCACGCGGTAGCCCTCGCCCCGCGGCAGCCGCTCGGCGAAGGCGTACAGCACGGTGGCGCCGGTGCGCGCGGCCAGCCGCGGCAGCAGCACCATGGTGAGCGCGTCGCGGCCGAAGAACGGCGCGAACTCGCCCTCGCCCGCGCGCGGCTTCTGGTCCGGCAGGATGCCCACCGTGCCGCCGGCCGCCAGCCGCTTGTACAGCGTGCGCACGCCGGCGCCGTCGGCGCGCACCTGCTCCGGCGCCAATGCGCCGCGTACCTTGCGCAGCAGCGCCTCAACCGCACCGATGCGCGGCGGCCGGTACAAGATCGCCATCGCAGTGCGGCTGCACAGCCAGTAGTTCAGCAGCTCCCAGCAGCCCAGATGCGGCGCCGCGATGATCACGCCCTTGTCGCTGGCCAGGGCGGCATCGAACAGCTCGATGCCACGCACCTCGCGGATCAGGCCCAGCGCGCGCTCGGCGCCGCCGCCCCAGATCTTGGCCAGCTCGGTGATCGACTTGCCGCTCTCGATCATGATCTCGCGCAGCAGCCCGGCCCTTGCCGAGGCGTCGAGCCCCCGCCGCACGATGCGCAGATTGACCTCGCTGTAGTGGGCCGGGCCGCTGCGCCGCCACAGCGAAAGACGACCCAGCCCCGCGCCGATCGCATGCAAGGCGCGCAGCGGCAGCAGGCCGAGCAGGCGCAGCAGCAGGTAGATGATGCGGATATCGAGGCGCATAAGCCGTGCAGTGTAACTGTGCCGGCGCCCTGCCCGACAAGGCGCGCGGCGGCCGCCGATTCCACGCCGGCCGTGCTCCACGTAAGCTGGTCCGCCCTATGAAGGCCTCGTCCCGATGATCGCTCTGATCCAGCGCGTCCGTTCCGCCCGCGTCGAGGTCGAACAGCAAATCGTCGGCGCCATCGATGCGGGGCTGCTGGCGCTGGTCGCGGTCCAGCCGGACGACGGCGAGGCGCAGGCCAAGCGCCTGCTGGAACGCCTGCTCGGCTATCGCGTGTTCGGCGACGAGCAGGGCCGGATGAACCGTTCGCTGGCGGACACCGGCGGCGGCCTGCTGCTGGTCAGCCAGTTCACCCTGGCCGCCGACACGCGCAAAGGCATGCGCCCCAGCTTCACTTCCGCCGCGCCGCCGGAACACGGCCGCCACTGGTTCGAGCGCCTGGTCGAGCTGGCACGCGCCGCACATCCGGGGGTGGAAATCGGGCGCTTCGGTGCCCATATGGAGGTGCACCTGGTCAACGACGGCCCGGTGACGTTCTGGCTGGAGGCTCCCTGAACCGGGAGCGCGCAACGGCTGCGAAATAGCCCTTTAAAACACCGGAAAACGTCGATCTGGCGCGATTCTTGCTGCGTATTGCACAGCAAAAATATCACTTGAAATCTGGTCAAAAAAGCAGCACATCGCTATACTGATTGGTTCTTAACCCCACGGCGGTCGGCATGAACAGTAAAGCCCCTGAGCAACAGTCCGAAATCAAGGCGCTCATCTCCAAAGGTCTGGAGCAGGGCTACCTGACGTACGCCGAGATCAACGACCACCTGCCCGACGACATCGTCGATCCGGAGCAGATCGAAGACATCATGGCGGTGCTCAAGGGCGTCGGCATCGAAGTGCACGATGCCGCCCCCGATGTGGACAGTATCACCGACGGCGCCGCGCCGGGCACTACCGGCGACGACGAAGCCGCTGCCGAAGAAGCCGTGGCCCTGCTCTCCGCCGTGGACGCCGAAGTCGGCCGCACCACCGACCCGGTGCGCATGTACATGCGCGAGATGGGCACGGTCGAGCTGCTGACCCGCGAGGGCGAGATCGCCATCGCCAAGCGCATCGAGGAAGGCCTGAGCCAGGTGCAGACCGCGCTGGCCAGCTTCCCGCTGACCATCGAGCTGCTGCTGGAAGAGTACGACCAGCATCTGGACGGCAAGCGTCGCCTGAGCGAAATCCTGGCCGGCTTCGCCGACCTCGAGGAAGCCGCCGACGCCGCCGCCGCGCTGGCCGAGGAAGCCGCGGCCAATGCCGTCGCCGACGATGAGATCGACGAAGAAGAGGAAGAAGGCGCGTCCGAAGAGGACGACGCCGGCCCCAGCGGTCCCGACCCCGAGGAAGTGAAGCGCCGCATGGAATTGCTGCGCGACTACTACACCAAGTTCCAGAAGGCGGCGCCCAAGGCCACCGACATCAACGACAAGAAGATCGTCAAGCTGCGCGACCAGATGGCCGAGGAATTCCTCAAGCTCAAGCTGCCATCCGCGCTGATCGACAGCTTCGTGCGCAAGCTGCGCGAGGTAGTGAACGACATTCGCCACCACGAGCGCCTGTTGATGGACATCTTCGTCAAGCAGGTGAAGATGCCCAAGGCCGAGTTCATCAAGAGCTTCCCCAGCAACGAGGGCAACCTGGAGTGGGCGGCCGAGCTGGGCCGCAAGCGCCAGAAGTGGTCGCCGAACATCAAGGGCCACCGCGAGGTGATCGACGCCGAGCAGGAGAAGCTGGCGGCGATCGAGCGCAAGCTGTTCCTGCCGCTGACCGACATCAAGGACATCAATCGCGCGATGGCCAACGGCGAGGCGCGTGCGCGCCGCGCCAAGAAGGAAATGGTGGAGGCGAACCTGCGCCTGGTGATCTCGATCGCCAAGAAGTACACCAACCGCGGCCTGCAGTTCCTCGACCTTATCCAGGAGGGCAACATCGGCCTGATGAAGGCAGTGGACAAGTTCGAGTATCGCCGCGGCTACAAGTTCTCGACCTACGCCACCTGGTGGATCCGCCAGGCGATCACCCGCTCGATCGCCGACCAGGCGCGCACCATCCGCATCCCGGTGCACATGATCGAGACGATCAACAAGCTCAACCGCATTTCCCGCCAGATGCTGCAGCAGTTCGGCCGCGAGCCGACGCCGGAGGAGCTGGCCAAGGAAATGGACATGCCCGAGGACAAGATCCGCAAGGTGCTGAAGATCGCCAAGGAGCCGATCTCGATGGAGACCCCGATCGGCGACGACGAGGACTCGCATCTGGGCGACTTCATCGAGGACAGCAACGCCAGCTCGCCGGTGGATTCGGCCACCGAGACCGGCCTGATGGAAACCGTGCGCGACGTGCTGGCCGGGCTGACCCCGCGCGAAGCCAAGGTGCTGCGCATGCGCTTCGGCATCGACATGAATACCGACCACACCCTGGAAGAGGTCGGCAAGCAGTTCGACGTGACCCGCGAGCGCATCCGCCAGATCGAGGCCAAGGCGCTGCGCAAGCTGCGCCATCCGAGCCGCTCCGAGCAGTTGCGCTCGTTCCTCGACATCGACTGAGCGCCAGCCTCGGCCTGAAACTAAAAGCCCCGCATGTCGCGGGGCTTTTTTATGGCTTGCTCAAGCGCGCTCAGCCGGCGTCGTAGAAGAACTGCTCGTGATCGATCTTGCCGTTCTTCACGTGGTAGACGCAGATCTCGCTCATGTTCATGCGCCCGACTTCCTTCATGCTCAGGTCCAAGATCATCGTCATGCTGAACCAGTCACCGGCCACCAGCGGATCGCTGACTTCGATGCCGTGCACCTGCTCGACCCGCGCCATGAACACCTCGCCCTTCCTGTAGATCGCCTCGAGGCCGCGCACGTTGCCCAGCTCGCCCTGCGACATGTTCTCCGGTTCGACGCTGGTCGCGTCCTGCGCATACAGCTCGCGCTGCGCATCCTCGAATTTGCCTTCGCGGCACAGTGCCACCAGTCGTTTCGCGATGTCTTGGGTATTCATGTCACGACTCTCCTGCCTTGGGGCTCTTTAGCGTACACCTGCGGCTCGGGCGGTCATGCGGTGCGCATCGCGGTAGCCTGCGAAGCGCACCTCGGTTTACCACCATCCATCCTGGCGGCCATCGGAGCAGCCACGGTGGCGGCACATGCGTGCGGCATCCAAGCCATCGATCGCTGCCTTCCTGGCGCCGCCACCGCAGACTGACTCATGGCCCGCACAGGCTTATCCGCGCGCTTCCGTCGATGACGGTTCCAGCGAGCGGCCCGGCAGTTCCGCGTCGACCCGGTCGGCCAGCAGGGAGCTGGCGAGCTGGATCAACGACGACAGGCCCTGGCCGCCGCTCTCGCCGCCCAGGGCAATCCGCGGCACGATCGGAATCTGACCGTCGCGGATCGCCTCAGCGAACTGCGCACCCAGCGTATTGATCAATTGCAGGCGCGCGCCCTCGCCGGTCAGCGCCTGCGACTTGGCCTGGATCGCCTCGGCCTCGGCCTTGCCCACCGCAGCGACCGCCGAGGCCTTGCCATCACCTTCGGCGGTAAGGCGGCGACGCTCGGCGTCGGCATTGATGCCGATCACCTCGGCGCGCTTGTTGGCTTCCACCACGGCCGCCTCGCCCACGTTCTTCTTGATCTCGATGTGGATCACCGAATTGGTCAGTTCGGCCTGGATGTCCGTCTTCGCACGCGCCTCGCGCAGCGAGCGCTCCTTCATCGCCGACTGCTCCTGCAGTTCGTAGGTGGCCACCTGCTCGATGGCGACCTGGCGATCGCGCAACTGGTTGAGGATGGTGTCGATGCGCGCGCCGGAGGCATCGCCAGCGCTGCCGTGCGGCGTGCCGATGAGCACTTCCTGCAGTTCCAGGTTGTAGGCGGCGAAGCGCTCCATCATCTCCACGCCGGCCAGCTTCTGCACTTCCGCACGGTCCTGGATCAGCTGGATCAAGGTCTTGGTCTGGCCGATGTTCTTGAAGTACGCGCTGACCATCGGGTCCAGCGTCTGGTCGACCAGGCGCTTGATGTCGCCGAAGCGCTGCACCACCAGCGGCGCCTTGCGGTAGTCGATATGCACGACCACCGACAACGGCAGCAGCGGCTCGAAGGCATCCTTGGTAATCAACGACACCTCGGTGAGGTTCTCGTCGAACTTATGGATATTGGTCACTTCCGGCGTCCACTTAAGGATGAAGTTGGTGGTCGGCACCAGCTGGATCTTGCCGGCGTAGCTATTGAAGGCGTACTTGCCCGGCAGCAGCGGCTCTTTCCACACGCCACGGCATTCGCTGTCCACCAGCTCGCCGTGCGAGTAGCCCTCGCCCGAACGGTCCATGCCCGCCTTGCCGATGTAGGAGACCACCACGCCCACGAAGCCGACCGGCACCACCGTCTTCGGAATGAAGTCCACGGTGGCGAACAGGCGGTTGATGTAATACGTGCCTTCCACCAGCACCTGGTGCTGGCGGCCGCGATTGCCGCCAGCGCGCAGGAAGGCGTCGATGTTCTGGAAGTTGTTGTGGAAGGTGGCCTTGTTGGCCGGGTCCTGGCCGACACGCGGTGCGACGATCTCGTCCGGCGGCAGCACCGGACCGTCATGCACCGTCACCACGCCGAGCATGTCGTTGACCGCATCTTCGGCCGCGCCCTTCGGGTGACCGCCCACGATGATGACCGGGGAGAAGCCGCCACGATCGCGCAGCACATTGCCCATCTGGTCGATGGTGCCGCGCTCCTCCTCGGAAAGCAGCAGGCCATGCACGCGCGAGGCGGTAATGATGGCGAACTGCGCGACGTTGATCGCGTAGGTGCCCTCGCGAAGAATCGCGCGCTGCGGGCCCTTCTGCCCGCCCGCCTTGAGATAGCCGGCCGTATCCTCGATGCCGGCTTCAATGTTCCGACCGAGCGCCTGGCCATCCGACAGCTCGCGACCGTCGCGGGCGAAGATGTAGCCGATCTCGCCCTGCGGAATCGTCACCAGATCCACTTTGTGCACGCGGTACTGGAACGGATAGAAATAATGCAGGCCGCCGCGCAGCACTTCCGGCTGATAGCCCACCTCGGCGTTCAGCGCGATCAGGCCGCGCTTGAGCGAAGGCGCGCCCCATAGCCGCTCGACCACGCCCACGCGATCGTTGGGGATGTAGACGATGGCGTTGGAGATATACACCATCAACCCCAACGCAATGACAGAAACGGCGACCTCGATTAGCCAGTTCATGGCAGCATGTCCTTTGTGGATGTAGAAGGGCCCGGCATCAGGCCGGGAAACGAAACCGGTGCAGGCGCGGCACGACGCATGACGCAAGCTCGCTGGCCTGGGTCGCGCCTGGAATTCGAAGAGCTGAATGCGGTCAGCCGAAGCCGAGCACTCTCGATGGCTGCCGCCATGAGATCGGCACGGACGGCATGGGAGCGCAGCTACGTTGGAAGCCGCAGCGCTACCGAAGAAGCAAAACCGCCGCGGGCCGTGGCGGCAGTGCCGGCCGGGACCAGGGCATCGGACTCGCCTGCATGGCGAACCGGGTTTGCATGGGTGTTCATGTCCACACTTCCTACCGAATCAGGTCAGAAAGCTCGTTGAGCGCATCGACCGTATTGCGGCCAAGCACGTCCAGTTCCTCGACGATATTGGCCAGCGGCGCATGCGCGGATAGTTGCCCGAAAAGAATGTAGTACTCGCCCACCAGGCCGACATTCGACAGCGGCAGGGTCGGACCCAGACGCAGACAGGCGTCGTTGAACCTGGCGACGTCGCTCACGGCCTGGCGCTTGCAGAGCGCCGTCGCCACGAGAATCTCGTGGTTGGCGACCACCAGCTGGGCCATTCTTCCGCCATAGCGGACCAGGGCGAGTTCGATGGTTGCCGTCTCGGCATGTTGCTCGAGATCGGCCAGCTCTCCGTGCGTGTCGGCATAGACCTGCAGCGCGGCGTGCAGGCTGGCCATGCTCCAGGACGCACTCGGGTTCGCGGTATCCATGCCCTCGATCAGCTGCTCGGTGCGGGCGCTGCGATAGCGGCGCAGAAAGGCGCGCACGAGCGCCTGCTCGTCCTCGGCCATGTAGATGCGCGGAATGGTCATGCCCAAGCCGGCCATCCGCTCGCGAAACGCCTTCTGGCGCTTCGCCCCTGGGCTGACATGCTGCTTGGACGACATAGGACTGCCGAACTCCCTGGTACGCACGCTGTTAGGCGTAACGTTAGGCGTAACTTACTCCCAGGGCTGGCCGCTACACAATCACATCTTGCTGCAACGGAGGCCGCGGCCTTGGTTCATCCATCCCCGGTAGCTTCAGCCGAAAGGAAGCGAAACAGACTGAACTCCGACCATGCCTTCCGCGCGACGCGATCGGGGACTACCGCTACTGCTCCAAAGATGCCCTGCGAACTTCGACACGAACACGCAAGCCGAGGGAATAGAAGACCTGCACCCTCGACGCTACCGCCCCCCACCGCTAAGATTGCGGCCTTGTGCCAAACCGCGCGCGGCATGCATGCGGGCCTATAGCTCAACGGTTAGAGCAGGGGACTCATAATCCCTTGGTTCCAGGTTCGAATCCTGGTGGGCCCACCACCCCCTCCTCGCGAACCGCTCTCTCAAGCGAATCGCCCATCCCTTGAAACCCTGGTGCGGCACGGTTTCTAAGATTTGCCCCTTGGACTTCAGCCTTGCGCAATCCGGCGAAAATTTCGCCAGATTCTTCACCTTCGCTCTCCGTTTCTCCGTCCCTCTGGACTTGGCATTCCAAAGACCATTGGCATTCCAAAGACCAAGGGATGCTTGACGTGTCCGGTTGGAAATCAGCGCACTACGCCTGGCTCCGGGACAGCAATTCCTGCGTCACACCTACGCAGCGAAAGATGCAACCGGCGTCATCGCGGGTACTCAAGCGCAGCAACAAGGAGCCCAAGCTGACATCGGGTATCTTGTGTTTGAATGAACTGCCAGCTACTCCCGACACCAAGCGGACATTGCCAGGAAGAGGCCTCAGGGACAGGGAATATGACCCATATTGCCGAGACGCTTTTTAAGAACAGGGAATCAACAGCGACACCCGCCTCAATAGCCGATCAACTCGGCAGGCTGGTCTGGCAGGGCGCAGATAACGGTGCCTCCATTCACAGAGCATTGGAAGGCTGGATCGAGCACGGCGACGAAGAGCGTGCGGCCATCGCAATCGCCTATGACGAGGCCCTGCTGTTTGGGTCTCTGGAGCAGATGATCGCGATGCTCGATCGTCTGGCCGTTCGGCTTCCCAGGCTACGAACTTCTATCGAATTCCGACGGAGCTGGCTCCAGGAGAATTTTTCCGGCCCCTGATCCCCGCCGTCAACCCGAAGCAGACATCACAAATATAGACTGGAGAGTCGTACGCATGGCCTCGGACGAGATTCAAGCCTTGAAGTTGGCGCTCAGCGCCGCCTCCTCCCGTGGAGCCCCCCATCGCACTTCCTACTTCATTGCATCTAGTGATGACGAGTGGGTCGTTTATGTTGAGGCCTCACTGAGTTTCCGCATCAGTCAATCAACGGGAATGCTGATTCCCGACGATCAACGTCTGGATGCCGCCGAGGCACTGAGCATTGCTCGCGCCTATGCCGTCGATCATCAATTGAGATGGGAGCCGGCGTTTTCGCTCGAGCCGACACGCAGCGGTTGGAGAGTAGGAGCCCGCCAGAGTCAGTTCGGTGGGCAGCTCTCCATTGAGGTTTGCTCCGACGGTCGCGTCTTAGAGCATCGAGTGAACCCCAAGTAGTCAGTCCGACAGTTAGGGCGTCTGGAAGTGTTAGTTGCTCGGGTGGATAAGAACGCCAGGCGCGCTTCCGACCCGAAGCGTACAAGACCGAGATGTATCTTGATGGCCGATCAATCGAGCATGGAAATCGACGATGGTGACGCAGTCTGAGGCCATTGCGGCCGTGGATCTGGCATTTGGCTCAACGCCCAAGCCCGATCACTTCACGAACTACACCCATTGCGAAGAGTGCGCCGAGCACGACGAGCTGCTTAGGAACCGCACCCGAGAAACGCTGGCCATCCAAGATGTCGGGAATCCCGGCTGGGAGCCGCTGTGCTTCTCAAGCCCTGAAGGCATCGCGTTCTACATGCCTTCGCTGGCTCGCCTGGCGTTTGCAGAGCCAGCTTATGGCTATGACTGGTACGGCGAGCAGTTGCTGTTCCACCTCTATTCCGGTGGATTGAACAATGAGCTCTACATGTACTGCAACGCAAAGCAGAGAGAGGCCGTTGCAATCCTCATCGGGGCGATGATCGAGTTAAAATTCGCTGACATCGAATCAAGTGCCAGCGAAGATGAGTTCCTCCGCGCGCACGAAATTTGGTCGTACGGTAGGTCTTGACGAGCAATCCATCTGGTTGCGGAACGTTCCTTTTGACTGCGCCTGCAGCCGGTCGGCGCAACACGCCATAGATACCTGTTGGCCAATATCAGCGACGTGGGGCATACATCACAACGAGACACCGAGTGAAAGCCATCCTTGAAATCGCGCTCCTTCTCGGAGCCGCCATCTCCGCAGCCCACGCAAGCCCAGCGCCAACCAATCAGCCTCAGGTGGGGTACCAGGTGCCGGCCTCCTGGAAACTGCTGAAGAACGGCGGTCCTGACGACAAGGATCGCACGGTGATGTACGAGGTCCTGAAAGGCGCAGATTCCGGCGATCACCCCACCGTGATAATCAAGACCCACGCGGTACCGCCTGGCCTTCGCGCGGACGACGTCGATGTTGCCGAAGTAGCCCGACAGGTCGTTCCGTCCGGCGCACCAGTCAGCGATGTCCACGACGGGCCGAATTGGAGAACCTGCGTCTTTCTCGGTCACGTCGACAACGCCAAGATCGTTGCTCTCTATCGCATCGGCCTGCAGGATGGCGAAGCCGTGGAGGCGGTGTTTATTTTCCCCCTGCCCAATGGCAAGCCCGAAGAGCTTGCCCTGCTGACCGTCGACGGTCAGGCTGACGAGCAGGGCCGGACAACCGGTGTCTACGCACCGCTGCAGAGCACGTACGAGATGATTTCGATATTCAACGATTTCACGAAGACGCTGACCATCAACGGCAAAACGTCTTTCCACGCCAGGGCGGTCATGGCCAAACCAACGGAGAAGCCCACTGCGGTCTATCGCTGGATCGACTCCCCCGCCAGTTCAGCTTCTACCGGCGGCTGATCCTTGTCCTCAACGCTTACGATACCCGCGGCCATTTAATACACCGCCGTGGCGAGAGACTCGACCATGATTCCTAGTGACATCGCTGAAGAACTGACGCTTCGCTTCTCCGAAGCGTCGAAGGAATGCGACAGATCGCTTCGGGTGGTGATGACTCACCAAAGCCTGGGCGAAGTGAAGGTTCTTGGCAAACTGGTGGCCGACTTCATGGGGCACAGCTATCTGAACATACTCAAGCCCATCTGGGCTGCTCATCCAGAGCTCGAACCGATAGAAATGAAGGCGCCCTATAAGCCACCTGTGGCGGAGCTCGCTCCCGAATCACGTGAGGCGCTTCAAGCGTTCCTGGCGGCAGCCCGATCCAGCATCGAACTTGCGAAGCAGCATATTCCCGAGGATGAGCAGAAATCCTTATTTGCCTACGGCGGCATGGATGAAGTCGTCAAGGCTACCGAGGCGATCGCGGACTTCTTGGCGAACCCGCGCTTTCGGGACTCATGACGACGCACAGCCATGTCCGTTTCGTCCCAATGCGGAGAGGCTTCAAAAGGGAATGACATGACCGGCCACAACGACAGCCAGCTGATGGATCAGGGAAAGCACTTATTGGGCTCGACACTCACACATCGAGCATGGACGCCGGCGCATGCCGATGAGGATCATGACCATTGCACGCTGTGCTGGGCCAAATTTTCGAATCTCGGCGCTCCGCGCGAGCTGAAGTCTGGATTTTGTACCTCGGACGGCCAGCACTGGGTTTGCCGGGAGTGCGTGGACCATTTCAAGGCCCGCTTTCGGTGGCTACTGGTCGACGCCATGGATGTGCGCGCTTCTTGAGCTGTCCGCTTCCGCCCCGATGCAGACCCTGGCGATCACTTTGAAGCACATGAACGGACTGGCTGAACCCTTGGTTCGCGGCCATAGATCTGTCTTGAGCCGTTGTACTGGCGCAGGAACGTAGATAGCCATCAAGGCCCGATGGGTGATGCCTCGCATGGCGGGCCGGCCGAACCCATCGCGTGCGGCCGTGGTGGCGGCGCCTCCATTGAATGGATGAACAGCACCGCGCAAGTAGCGAACGCGCCGCTTACTTGAAGCAAGCCCCAGCAACGACGCCCCTGACCGGCCGGCGCCCGCGCTCATGCATCACTGGAAGCATGGCTCATGAAGGTCATGGTGCCGCAACATCAGGCTGCCAACCTTCCGATCGTTGTGGGATGGCGCTGTCGGTGATCGGCGAGCCTGTCTTCGCTCGCGTCCCGATGCGCCCCGGATCAGATCCGTCTCCGCATGCAGTTCTTCTTCTCTACCGTGCTCAGACTGAAGCGCGCACGCCGGAAGCGCAGCTCCTCTCGCGCCATCTTTGCCAGGGCATCTTCCACAGGCAAGCCCGCCAGCGCGGAGCCGGAATGCACCAGCCGATATCCGTCGAGATTCACGATCCAGCGCTTCACTGCTCGCGCGTGAAGGCTGCAGAACATTGGAGTGCGCTAAGCTTGAGGCTGGATGAAGTTCATCGCGAGGGGATCCCGGCCATACGAATTGAAATTATTTCGATGCGTTCTTTGCATTGAAAACCGGGATCGCGTCCAATTGCATTAGATTAATCAGGCCAAGCTCTTTGATTTCCCAAGAGGATAAATCATGTCCGAAACTCCACTACCGCCCGTACCGGCGGCACTCCGTGAAGCACTCAAGAACTATCCGGAATACCTGAGCCGCTTGCAAGATACGCTTAATACCCTGATTCGCGAACCAGCCCCTGGCGTCGATCCTTTTGAGCGGGCAGTCTGGCTGCTGGACGGCCAAATCGAGGCCTTCTATCACGAAGCGCAATCCGAACTGAATGCCGCCCGGGCCGGCGGAGATGCCAGGACTGTCGAAGCCGCAAAAGCCAAATCCACGTTAATGATACAAGCCGGCTCAAAAGCTTCGTGGATTGCAGATAAAGACCTTTCAGACTATATCCGCGACCACCGGAGGGCATTCTCATGAGTCTTGTCGGAGAGATACTCCCGGTTGACCCGATGGAACGCATGAGGAAGTCGCGTCTTCCGGAGGAAGAGCACAGGCAGGTTTTCAGGGATCAAGTCCTGAATTCAAGCGGATTTCCGCAGGCCCAAAAAGTAGATGAAAGCAGCCAGCCCAAGGTCATCATCCTGGCCGGACAACCTGGCGCCGGCAAGGGCAACCTTACGGCTGCCGCACAGTCCGAGCTTGCATCCAAGGGAGGAGCGGTAACCATCGATCCGGATGAGCTTCGGCGATTTCACACCAACGTTGAAACATTCCGCGAGAAAAGCCCTTATACGTGGGCGGACGACACTCAGCTGGATGCAAGCGCCTGGGCCAAGTCTCTACGCGACGAAGCCATCAATGGCAGGAAGAATGTCATTCTGGACACCACGCTCGGCGAGCAGCAAAAGGCCATTGAACTGGTCGAAATGTTTCAGAAAAAGGGCTATGCGGTCGAAATACGAGCGATGGCCGTACCACAGAGCGAGAGTGAGCTCGGCGTCGACAAGCGCTTCACTGACGGCCTCGTCAGAGAAGGCTTTGGTCGTTATGTGCCGGAAAAGCTCCGGGACGACGTCTATAAAAACCTGCCGTCCGTCCTCGACGCCGTACATGACGAATCGCTGAAACCGGAAAGTCGCTTCAAAGAAGCTATCAAAATTAGCGTTTATGACCGCGGAAGCTTTGAGGCAGACCGCCTTCACCCAACGCCTCGATATAGCCAGATAGCCACCGAGGCTCGTGATGACAAACCTGGCCAGGCCATGGACAAGGTCCGCACGGATCGAATGAATGACCCGCAGGTCGCAAGCCAACTCAGAGATGGCTGGGCGGCTCAAAAAGATTGGCATGCAAAACTAGAAACCAACCTGCCGACCTTTGATAAGGTCAAGCAGGATTCCAGAGCTCCCTTACTCCAGGAATTGGCTCTGGAAAAGGTGGCCGACAGTGTCAACAGGCGCTTTGAAGAAGCCGAGAGGCATCTTTCCTCCGTGAAGGAAAGGCAATCACCATCAGAAAGCCCATCGCAACCCAAGAACGAACTGCTGGAAAGAGTTCAAAACATGAGGGAATCGATGCAGAGCGGCCATTCGGTCTCTGTGAGCGACATTCATGGCCTTGTCGATCCCGTGCAGGGAGCGCAACTGCATAGTCAATCTCAGAGCGCCGTGGATTTGCAGCAAACCCTTTCAAAGCCAAGTCCGGATCGTTCGCAGACGCCCGAAGTTCACGTAACGCCGGAAACCCCGAAAGATCAGTCGAATGTTCGCAAGTGATCCATAGGATTCAGTGACCATTGGGCGCGCGGAGATCTTCCGCGCGCCGCTTTCATCTATGCAGTGCTCTCTTTGACCGCAAGGCTTTTGAGCTGCACTCGAAGCCGAGCCGCCTTGGGCGGAAATTTTCGTCCGGATTTAAGCCAGCTGCGAGATCCGCCGCCCACTGCCTGGATCAAGTCGCGCTGCGCCTGGCGGCTCGCCCCGGGCGAGGATTCCGGCTCGTCTTCAGTGGATATCAACGGATCGAGCGAGCATCGCGCTCGAACTCGCATGGATGCCCAGATCGTGCCCGACCGTTCTTTCCAACCTGGGCAGGACCGTTCGGCCGGACGGCGGCAACCATCGCCCATGAAATCGCCGATGAATATGCCGCTGCCCTGCCGATCCCATCTCTGTGCGAAAGCGGCGCCCAACCCCAGCAAGGCCAGAACCGCAGCGAGTACCGATGCCAGGCCCGATTGGCGGTGCCGGCCGGCGCGGTTCAACCGGCTTGCCGGCAGCATGCTGTCTTGCACAGTTAGCCGCGACGATTGCGGCGAGACTTTCGCCCAGGCGGAGCGCTGCATCCTCGATCTCCGCGACCAGGGGGTTCGCCGACATGCACACCGACGATGCACGATCCGGGACTCGCTGCCTGTGCGCGGCATTTGCCGCCGCGCCACGGCACCACAACACGTGCCGTGTATCGGCCCAGCCAAGCGCATCGTCCTCGGCGCGCCTGGCGCTGACTCCGCCCCCGACCTGTCCGTCGCCGATCCGATGACACATGCTCCCCGCATCGCCATCGTCGGCGCCGGCCCCGGTGGCTTGACCCTGGCCTGCATGCTGCAGCAGGCCGGGCACTCCTTCACCCTGTTCGAGCTAGACGGCCACGCCCAGGCACGCCCGCAAGGCGGCACGCTCGACCTGGACCAGGAGATGGGACAGCTTGCGCTTCAACGCGCCGGGCTGATGGCCGCATTCCGTCGCCGGGCAAGGTACGAGGACCAGGAAACCCGTCTTTTCGACAAGACCGGCAAGCTGCTGTTCGAAGACTGCGGCGCGCCCAGCGACGAACGTCCCGAAATCGATCGGGCGCAACTGCGCGAACTGCTGCTGGAGGGCTTGCCGGAAGCCTCGATCCGGTGGAACCACAAGCTCCGCGAAGTATTGCCTCGCGCCGACGGCAAGTACGACCTGGTGTTCGACAAGGGCGTCTGCGACGGCTTCGACCTGGTCGTCGGCGCCGACGGCACCTGGTCGCGCGTGCGTCCGCTGGTTTCTTCGTATAGCCCGCAGTACACCGGCGTCACCTTCATCGAATTCGGCATAGACGATGCGGATCGCCGGCACCCGGCGCTGGCCCGCGTGGTAGGCCACGGAACGATGTCCGTGCTGGGAGACGGCATGGGCCTGTTCGCCCAACGCAACGCCGACGCCCATCTGCGCGTCTACGCGACCTTCCGCGCGCCCAAGGAATGGGCCAGCAGCACCTTCGACTTTTCCCGCCCGGCCTCGGTGCTGGCCGAGCTCAAGGCGCAATGCAGCGGATGGGCGCCGCTATGGCATGCGCTGATCGACGCCGGCAACGATCAGCTGCAGGCCCGCCGGATCTTCGCCCTGCCGGTAGGGCATCACTGGCTGCATCGACCAGGCATCACCCTGCTCGGCGACGCCGCCCACGTCATGTCGCCCTATGGAGGCAACGGGGTGAACATCGCCATGTTCGATGCCGCCGAACTGGGCAGGCGATTGACCGAGCAGGCGGACTGGTCGGCGGCCGTCCAGGCCTACGAGCGCGACATGTTCGAACGTGCCCGCCCCTATGCGCTGTTCGCGGCCGAAGGCGTGGCGATCGCGCTCTCGCCGGCTTATCTGAAGCACGAAATCGACGCCCTGGAGAGAAGGCGCGCACGGCGAGCGGAACCGAGCACGCCGGCCTGAACTTCGCCGCCCAGCGACCTGCCCGCGCGCAGCAGACTCGAACGTCAGACCTCGCCCACGTCGGACCGCCGCGGCGGGCCGACACCTACGCCGCTTCCATCCGCGACGATCGATCAAGCGGAAGCGATCCGGCGCTCAGCTTGTCCGGGTCGCCTCCACCGGCGATACGCGCGAGGCGCGCATGGCCGGCGCCAATACCGCGCCCTGCCCCAGCAGCAGCAGCAGCAGCATGCCCAGCAGGACGTAAAGCGGAGACAGGCGCTTCATCTCGAAGGCGCCCATCATCCATTGGTTGAGTCCGACGGCCAGCAGGGCGCCGACGATCACGCCGCCCGCACTGATCAGGAAATTCTCCAGCAGGAAGTAATGCAGGATGCTCTGCTGAGTCGCTCCCAAGGCGCGGCGCACGCCGATCTGCTTGCGGCGCTGGCCGACCCAGAAACTGGTCAGGCCCACGATGCCGGCTGCCGTCACGATCAGCAGCACGGCGCTGACGGCGCCCATGAAGGTGGCGATGCCGATATCGGTCTTGTAAGCCTGCGCGCGCACCTCGGCGAATGTACGCACACCGCGGCGGTCCGGGATCACCCGCATGCGATTGGTGCGGAACAGCGCCTGCGGCACGCTCTTGCTGATCGCTTCCAGTTGGCCCGGCTGCGCCCGCACCAGATAGACATTGCGCTCGTCGGTAAGCTGGATCGGCGTCAACACGACATAGTCGCTGAATGCGTCGGTCCAGCTGCCGGGCCAAGGCACCTGCAGCTGCTCGACCACGCCGATCACCGTGCTCGGCGTGCCGTTCTTGATCAGATAAATCGACTTGCCGAGGATGCTGCCGCCCGGATACAGGCGATCCGCAAGCGCCTTCGTGACGATCACCGCCGGCGTGGGAACGAAGGTCTTGGAGTCGGCAGTGGCCACTTCGTCCGAGCGGAAATTGCGCCCTTCCAGCAGCCTGGCCCCCAGCGTCGCCAATGCATGATCGTCGGTGGAGTACTGGGCCGCCCTGGTGATCGCCTTGTCGGTCGCCGGGTCCAGCCTTACGCCGGTCACCCGCCCGCCCACTCGCAGCGGAAAGGAATCGCTGAGCGTCGCGTCGCGCACGCCGGGCAGCTGGCGAATCGCCGCCAGGTCGGTGCGGATCAGCGCAGGCACGGCGTCGTTGCTGGCGCCGACCCAGCTGTTCTCGATCGCCAGCAGGCCGCTTTCTTCCACCCCGGAGGGGCGCGATATCCGATCGACCCGCTGCTTGATGATAAACAGGGCGTTGCAGACGACCGCCAGGGTCAAGGCGATCTGCAAAGTGATGAGAATGGTGCCGGCCTTGTGCTTGCGCAGCGCGGCAAGGATCGGCTCGATCTGCAGGGTCACGGTTTGCCAGGTCATCAACGCATCCTCAATTCGACTTCAGCTGCCATGCCGGCTGCACTTGTGCCGCCCGCCAGGTGGGATAGAAGGCCGCCAGCAGCGTGGCCACGATCGCGACCAGCAGGGTCAGCGCGATCAGCACCGCGTCGAGCCTGACCAGCCTGGCGATGTTCGGATCGAAGACCAGACCAACCCCGAGCATGCCGGCGCCGGTCAGCAGCAGGCCCAACAGGCCGCCTGCCGCACCGATCGTCCCCGCCTCGATCAGGAATTGCTTGTAGATGTCGTTGCGCGATGCGCCCAGCGCGCGCCGCAGGCCGATCTCTCCCGATCTGCGCAGGCTCTTCGCCAGCAGCAGGCCGATCGTGTTGACCAGGCAGATCAGCAGGAAGCCCAGCGACACCAGCATGGACATGCGCGATTCGGGGGGTACCACGTGCCGGTCGGCCAGCCACCGGGTCACATCGCTCAAGCGCACGTTCGGCGCCCAGTGGAAGCGTCCCGCACGCTGCTGTTCGGCGGCATAGCCCTGCAGGAACTGGCGATAGGCATCCGCCTCGGATGCGCTGGGCAGCTCCGCCCAGAACGCGATCCACACGCACTCCGAACGCAGAAAGTCCTCCCATCCGCTGCCGGTATCCTGATTGCACGCCGTATCGCCGGCAGTCGGCATCTGCAGATCGATCGCGCGGGTGAACGGCACGAACAACTGCACCGCATCGCTGAAGCCCGAGGTGTTCACCGGATCGAAGAACAGCGGCTGCGGGTTCCAGGTATCCATCACGCCGGTGATCCGATAGTCCCGGCCGTCCAGGTTGATCGTGCGCCCGACGCTGTTGGCGCCGCCGAACAGGCGCTGATTAGTGTCGCGGCCGATCACCGCCACCGCGGCGTGCGCCTGATCGTCCGCCGCCGTCCAACCGCCGCCGTATTCGAAGGGGATATCGAACATCGCGAAGGTGTCGGCGTAGGCCGCATAGCTCAGCGGACGGAAGGGCAGCCGGTTCGGATCGCTGGGCACCAGAGACGGCGCGATCGGGAACAGCGCGGTCTGGCGCGGCGCCTTGTGCGCCAGCATCAGGGCCGTCGCGTCCGCATAGCTCAACGCATCCGGCGGATCGCCCCCGTTCTCGGCCGCCCTGGCGGGGCCCCAGTTGTCGATCTGGGGCGCGAACAACTGCGCCGATTTCTGCGGGATCGGATTATTGGAGGTGGCGCGAAAAACCGCATAGCTGGTGATCGAAGCCGATACGCCGAAGCCCATGGCGATAATCATCAACAACGTCAGTGCCGGGTTCCGACGCAAACTGCGCAGCCCAAGACGGGCGTAATAGGCAAACATGAAAACTCCCTTGGCTGATCTCTATCGCCCGCTGTCGCCGCACCAGGCCGGCTGCACACCCGAGGCTTCGACATGCCGAAGCCTCGCGGCAAGCCTCACAGCACCAGCTCGCTGCAGCCGTACAGACGCTCGGACTCGATGCCGTTCGAGGCGCAATACTCGACGAAACTATTGGACTCGAGGATCTGGATGCTGTCGGGCTGGTACTGCAGGCCCATCAGCGCGCGCAACCACGGCTCCTGGCCCATCGCATAGACGTAGGCGCGCGACGGCTTGATCTTCGCCACCGCATTCCTGGCCCGCTCGAAATTCGAGCCCGACAGCCGGCGGGACTCGTCGTCCTTGCGGCTGGGCTGCCGATTCAGCAGCGGCCCGTACAGCCAGGTCAGCGGCGCGCCGTGGCATTCCATGCCCAGGAACACCACGTCGACGCGACCGAGCACGCCGGCGAGATGATCGAAAATCCTTTCGTCGACGGTGTCCGAGTCGGCCATGAAGAGCAGCCGCTGCCCCGCCAGTTCGACCAGCAGGCAGTGCTTGCTGAGCACGTCGAGGCCCGAGTGCTCGCCGATGAACGGCAGGCTGGTCAGCGAACCGCCCGGCAGCTCGATCGCGTCCAGTGGGTCGACCACTCGCACGCGGCGGAAGCCCAGGGTCGCGAGCATCAGCTTCAAGGACGGATCGGCGACATTGCCGGCATCGTTGCGCGGCACGATCACCTCGCCCACGCGCTCGCGCAGCTGCAGCAGCATGTCGGGCACCAGATGATCCTGATGGCCGTGCGTCAGCACCAGATAATCGATCTTGTCCGGCAGGTCGACGAAGGTCAGCGTGGCCTCCTGCTGGTCTCGCTCCCATGCGGTCAGCGCATCGATCAGGATGGCCACGCCGGCCGCCTCCACCAGTACGCAGGCATGACCGAAATACCTGATGCGCAGGCCCTGGCCGTCGAAGTTCGGCGCATTGCGCCCCGGCGCCTGGTTGGTGAAGAAACGCTCGAAGCCGCCTTCGTCGACCAATTCCGGCGGCAGGCTGGCGCGAATCTCGGCGGCGCTCATCGGCTGGTAGCGCAACTTCGCCAGCAGATCGACCCGCTCGTCTAGGAACGGCATCTTGAGCACCACCCGCTCGGGCGACTTCAGCAGCGGCGTGCTCATGAAAAAAGTCCGCTCGATCGAGCGCGTGGTATGCACGCAGATTTCCTGCAGCTCGGTGGTATGCGCCCGCCAGCGCTGATACGACAACTCTTCGAGCACGCGGATCTTCGGGTGGCTGTTGATGTCGTAGGTCAGCTCCACCAGGCCGCGCAGCGAGTCGGGAACCTGGGCGTAGAACTCGTCGAGACAGAAGCCCTTGGCGCCGCCCTGCAGCTTGAGGTCGAACTCCTGGAAATCCTGGGCGATTTTCAGCAGCTCGCCGCCGCGCCCGTGGATGTCGTCGATCAGCTCGCGCACCGCCGGAATGTCGCTCATCGCCAGGCAGACGAACGGCCCACCGAGCATGTCGGGATCTTCGGCGGCGGCCACATGCACCGACGGACTGGCGACGAAGGACTTCAGATTCGGCAGCTGCCGGTTGGCCAGATTCATGGCGTACTGCAGTGGCGGCAGCAGATGCGGCCAGGTCGGCCAGCCGCACATCAAGGGTTCTATCTTCACGTCCGATTTCAGATACCACTGATCCTTGCCCGGCGAAGCCACTTCGCCGGACGCCGTCGTCTCACCGCTTACGCGCTTCATGCCTGTCTCCTGTCTACATTTCTGACCAGCTGGATCAGCGTGGATTCGAAGCTTCTCGCCAGCTTGCGCAGCGTCTCTTCGTGATGCAGCTGATCGCTGTATATCCACGAGCAGCGCAGCACGTCGTCCACGAAAACCGTCTGCAGTTCGATGTCATTCCTGCGCATGGCGCGGTCCGGCAGCACATAGACCGGGCCGTCCGGCAGGGGGATTCTTCCCAGCAGGCCGGCCGCCTGCGACGGCGCCTTCTGCTCGCCCTGGTGGTTCAGACACAGGGCACAGGCCTGCCAGTCCATGCCGCGCTCGAAGCGCTGCGCGGCGCTGGCCCAGTAGGCCAGTCCGGCCGCGTCCGCACGCTCGCCCTGGACGACGATCTGCCGCACCAGCGTGGCCAGGTCGCGCGGGCCGCGGAAATCGATCGTCACCGGCACGCCGGCGGTGAACCAGCCGACCGAGCGCGAAAGATCGCCCTGCAGATGCAGTAGTTCGCGCCCGTGGAACAGCTGCTCCACGGCGACGGCGTCGTGCCCCGTCCACAACTGGATCGCCTGCGCGAGTGCAATCAGCAGCAAGTCTTCGACGCGTATGCCCAGCTGGCTGGCGGCGGCCATGCAGGCCTGCGGCGAAATCTCCGGCGCCGATACGACCAGCCACTGCGTCGACGCGACGGTGTTGTTTCCGGCCGGATGATCCTTCGGCAGCGGCTGCTGCAAGGATGCCTCGCGCGCCGCCCCTTCCAGCTCGGCCTGGCCTTGTGCGGTGGCGAAATGCTCGGCGACCGCGCGCGCCCAGGCCGAGAAGCTGGTGCCCGGCGGCGGCAGCTGCGCCGCAGCGCCTTCCTCGCACTGCAGGCAGAGCTGCTGCAGCTCCTCGGCAAGCACCGGGTACGACAGCACGTCGTTGGCGAAGTGATGGATCGCCAGCACCATGCGCTGCGGCCGGGCATCGCCGTAGTCGAACAGCACCGCCTTCAGCAGGCGGCCCGACGCCAGATCGATGTCGCGCCGCAGCTGATCGATCTCGCCGGCCACCCGCAACGACAGCTCCGGCTCGGCGACGGCCGAGAGATCGACAACGCTGCACAGGGCTTCCGCAGGCGTAGGCGCCGGCCCTTGTCGTTGCTGCCATGACCCGTCGCTCTCGGACACCACCAGGCGCAGCGCGTCATGGCGCGCGACCAGGGCGTGCAGCGCCTTGCGCAGCGCCTCCGCCGACACGCGCCGGCTCAATTCGTAGTGGTAGGTGTTGGAGAGTATCGATATCTCGTCCCGCCACAGGGCGAGCATGATGCGTTGCACCGGCGTCAGCGGCACGCGGTCGTCCTGCACGCCCTGCTCGACGGTCGCCGATGCGGGAGCGGCTTCGGCGACCTTCACCATCGCCGCCAGCTCGGCGATGGTCTGGTAGCGGAACAAGTCCTTGGGCACGAACACCATGCCTGCCCGCTTGGCCAGGCTGACCAGCTGGATCGCTGTGAAGCTGTCGCCGCCGAGCTCGAAGAAATTCTCGTCGATGCCGACCTGCTCGCGCTTCAGCAGCTCGCAGAACAGGCCCGCGAGCAGCCGCTCCTGCGCTGTTCTCGGCTCGCGCCGCGTGGCCGCTGCGAGATCCGGCGGCGGCAGCCGGTGGCGATCGACTTTGCCGTTGGCACTGAGCGGCAGGCTGTGCAGGGCGACCACGACGGCCGGCACCATATGCTCCGGCAGCTGCTCGGCCATGAACTGACGCAGCGTTGCGGGCACGGCGTCCTGGCCGGCCGCCGCCACGGCATAGGCGACCAGTTGCTTTTGTCCGGGTCGATCTTCGCGCAACAGCACGGCTGCCTGGGCCACGCTGGAGTGGCGGGTCAGACAGGCCTCGATTTCGCCCAGCTCGATGCGGAAACCACGCAGCTTGACCTGGTCGTCGGTGCGGCCGAGATAGTCGAGCCGCCCGTCGGGCAGCCAGCGCACCAGGTCGCCGCTGCGATAGAGCCGGCTGCCGGGCGCACCGAAAGGATTCGCCACGAAGCGCGAAGCGCTCAGGCCCGGGCGATTCAAATAACCGCGGGCGAGTCCGTGGCCGGCGATATAGAGCTCGCCGGGCATGCCGGCCGGCACCGGCTTCAGCGCATGGTTCAACACATACACCTGTGTGTTCCAGATCGGCCGGCCGATCGGCACCAGGCCCTCCCGATGATTCTCCAGGCGCACCTCGTGGAACACGCAGCCGACCACCGTCTCGGTCGGTCCGTACTCGTTGACGATGCAGGCGTGCGGCGAATGCGCGAACCAGTCGGCGACGGTCGCAGCCGGCAGTGCTTCGCCGCCGACGACCACGTGATGCGCCAGATCGACGCCGCTCGACGACGACAGCAGCTGATTGAGGATGGCGAGCTGGGCCGGCGGCAGTTTCAGCAGGCTTAGTCCGCGCGGGCCGTCGGCGCCGGCGAGGGTTTCGAACTCCTCCGACTCCGGCAGCAAGGTGACCGCCTTGCCGCAGAGCAGGGGCAGGAACAGGCTGGTGACGGTGGCGTCGAAGGACAGCGAGGTACTGATCGCCGCTCCCGTTCCCTGCTCCATCTGGTAGGCGGCGGCAGCCCAGGCGGCGTAGTTGTGCAGCCCGCCGTGGGTGATCACCACCCCCTTCGGCCTGCCGGTCGAGCCCGAGGTGTAGATCACGTAGGCCGGATGCTGTGCGCCGGCTTTTGCGGGAGGCGCGCTGGCGGGCTTGCGCGCGATCGCGGGCCAATCCAGGTCGAGCATGATGGCCCGTCCGCGATAAGCCGGCAGCCTGCCTTCGGCGGACTCGACGGTGAGCAGCACCGGCGCCAGCGAATCCTCCAGCATGAAGGAGATGCGCTGGGTGGGATAAGCCGGGTCGATCGGGAGATAGGCGCCGCCGGCCTTCAGGATGCCCAGCAGGCCGATCACCATTTCCGGCGAGCGCGGCACGCACAGCGCGACGACGATCTCGGGCCCCACGCCCGACCGCTGCAGGTAATGCGCGAGCTGGTTGGCCTGCTGATCCAGCTCGCGATAGCTCAGCGTGCGATCGCCGTGGATCAGCGCCGCCGCGTCCGGCGAACGCTGCGCCTGCTCCTCGAACCACTCGTGGATGCGCCGTTCGCGCGGAAACTCCATGCCGGTGGCATTCCATGCCTGCAGCAGGCGCAGCCGCTCGTCCGGATTCAACAGCTCCAGCTGTTCCAGCGGCTGCTCCGGGCGCGCGACCACTTCCTGCAGCAGCCGGCCGAAGTGTTCGACGAAACGCTCGATCGTCGGCGCGTCGAACAGATCGGCCGCGTATTCGAGGCCGCCGCGGAAACCTTCCTCGGTTTCCCCGATCACCAGAGTCAGGTCGAACTTCGCGGTGACATGCCGCGAACCGATCAGCTCCAGCTGCAGATCGCCCAGCTCGAAGTTGCCGGCGGCGCCGCTGCGCAGTTCCATCAGCACCTGGAACACCGGCTGGCGCGACAGGTCGCGGGTCGGCGCCAGTTCCTTCACCAGCCGCTCGAACGGAAGATCCTGGTTGGCGTAGGCGGCCAGCGCGGTCTCCTTCACCTGGTGCAGCAATGCCCTGAAATCCTTCGCCCGATCCAGCCGCGCCCTGATCGCCAGCGTGTTGACGAACAGCCCGATCATGTGTTCCGTCTGCGGGTGTGTACGGCCCGCCGTGGAGGTGCCCACCACCACGTCCTGCTGTCCGCTCCACTGCGACAGCGCCAATTGGAAGGCCGCCATCAGCAGCATGAACAGGGTGACTTCTTCCTGCTTCGCCAGTCGCGCGACGGCGTCGCTCAATGCCTTGGGCAGGACGATCGGGCAGGTGCCGCCCCGATGGCTCGGCACCACCGGCCGCGCACGATCCGTGGGCAGCTCCAGCACCTCGGGTGCGCCGTCCAGCTGCTTGCGCCAGTGCTCCAGCTGCCGGGCCAGCGCCTCGCCTTCGGAAGACCTGCGCTGCCACAGCGCGAAGTCGGCGTATTGCGCGGCCGGCTCGGCAAGCGGCGACGTCTCGCGGCGGCAGTAAGCCTCGTAGAGGCTTTTCAGTTCCCGCTCCAGCACGCCGTTGGACCAGCCGTCCGAAATGATGTGGTGCATCGCCAGCGCCAGCACGTGCTCCTTCGGCCCCAGCCGCAGCAGGCTCACTCGGAACAGCGGGCCGCGCGCCAGATCGAAGGGGCGCAGGAATTCCTGCCGCACGAAGGCCGGCAGCACGTCGCCGTCGCCTGCGGCGGCCAGCTCGTCCACGCTGCGCCGCAGAATGGAGAAATCCTCCGCGCGCCCGATCAGCTGATGCGCCTGGCCGTCCACCGCGTCGAAGCGCGTGCGCAGGCTCTCGTGGCGGCGCACCAGTTCGCGGAAGCTGTTTTCCAGCGCGTCCTCGTTCAACTCGCCCACCAGGCGCATGGCGATGAACATGTGGTAGGCCGAGCCCACCAGGCCCATCTGCTCGACGAACCACAGCCGCTCCTGTGCATACGAAAGCGGCAGCCGCTCGCCCGGCTGGCGCAACCCCTGCAGCGAACCCGCCGCCGCGCCGGCCTGCCGCGCGTTCCTGCGGCTCGCCAGCTGCTTCAACTGCTGCGGCGAAAGCTGGGCGATGCGATCTGCGATGGAACCGTTCACGCGTATTTCTCGCTGCTGGTGGTTTCGCTCACGGCTCGGACATCGCGGGACTGACCATCCAGCACGACGGCGGCGTCGCCCGCCTCAAGAGTCTCCAGGTAGGCGCCCATGTCGCCTTCGTCGATCTCGTCGGCGAGCTGCGCCACGATCTCTTCGGCCAGTGCCTTGACCGTGCCGCTGGCGGAAATCAGCACCTTGGGCGAGATCCGCACGCCGTACTCGTCCCTGATCCGCGAGATCACCCGCAGGGCGATCAGCGAATCGCCGCCCAGCGACATGAAGGTGTCGCTGCGACCCACGGCATCGATGCCCAGCACTTCCTCCCACATCGCCGCCATGCTGGCCTCGAGCTCGCTCCAGCCGCTGGCGATGACGGGCGCCTGCACCGGCGCAGCCTGCAGCGGCGCCTCGGTGCGCGAAGCCGCGGGCTGCTCGTGCACCGGCGCCTCGCGCTTCCTGACCTCGATCCAATAGCGCTGGCGCTGGAACGGATAGGCCACCAGGCCCACCCGCGAACGCCGCTCGCCGCGATGAAAGGCCTGCCAGTCGACGGCTGCGCCCAAGGTCCACAGACGGGCCAGCTGCCCGAGCAGCGCGCTGCGGTCGGACGAACCATCGCTAGCCAGCGATCCCACGTAGGCATGCTCCGGCGCGCTGCCGAACTGCTGCCGGGCCAGGCCGGTCAGCGCCTGGCCGATACCCAGCTCGAGCCAGATCGTCGGACTGCCGCCGGCAGCGGCAGCCAGAGCCGCCTGGAAATCCACCGGCTCGCGCAAGTGACGCGCCCAGAACGAGGCCTCCAGTGGCGCGGTCGCGCTCACCGGCGCACCGGTCAGGCACGACACATAGCGGATGCCCGGCGTCGCGTAGCGGCAGGAGCGCGCCGCCTGTTCAAGCCCGGCCATGGCCGGCTCCATCAGGCGCGAGTGGAACGCATGCGACACCGACAGCCGGTGATGCTCCACGCCGCGCGCGGCGAGCGTGGCGGCCAGCGCGTCGATCGCCGCCGCAGGCCCGGACAGCACGCACTGCGTCGGCGCATTGATTGCAGCCACCGACAGTGCTTCGCCCAGCAGCGCCTGCACCTCGCCCACCGGCAGTCGCACCGCCAGCATGGCGCCGGCAGGCTGCTCGCTGACCAGCTGCGCCCGGCGCGCCAGCAGCGCCACCGCGTCATGCAGCGAAACGGCTCCGGAGATGCAGGCCGCGATGTATTCGCCGACGCTGTGCCCGACCACCGCGGCGGGCTTCACACCCCAATGCATCCACAGCTTCGCCAGGCTGTAGCCCACCGTGAACACGGCAGGCTGGGTGAACAGCGTGCGATCGATGGATGCCGCCGCCTCCGTGCCGGCCGGCGCGCAGATGACGCTGCGCACGTCGAAGCCCAGGCGCTCCTGGAACAGCGCCGCGCACTCGTCGATGCGGGCGCGGAAGTAGGCGTCCGTGTCGTACAGCGCCTGCACCGCTCCCGATCGCTGCGAACCCTGCCCCGGGAACATGAAGACCACCGGGCGATCCACATGCTGGTCGTGCACGTCCTGGGCCGCCACCGCCTCGTCGCGCAGGGCGCGGATCAGTTCCTCGCGATGCTTCGCCACCACGCTGCGCCGATGGGCGAAGCGGCGGCGGCCGCGTTGCAAGGTGTAGGCCACGTCCGCCAGATCCAGCTGCGGCCGCTCCTCGAGGTGGCGCGCCAGCGCGGCGCCGAGCTGCCGCAGCGCTTCGCCGGTATGCGCCGACAGCGGGAATACCTGGGCGGAGGGATCGGCCGCCGATGGCGCCGGCCGGGCCGGCGCTTCCTCCACCACCACGTGCGCATTGGTGCCGCCCATGCCGAACGAGCTGACGCCAGCGCGGCGCGGCTTGCCGTCGCTGTGCCAGGGCGCGTACTTGGTGCTCACGTAGAACGGGCTGGTGGGGGATTCCAGCGCCGCATTCGGCCGGCTGAAGTTCGCCGACGGCACCAGGTGCTTGTGCTTCAGGCACAGCACGGCCTTGATCAGCCCGGCCACGCCCGCCGCGCAGTCCAGGTGGCCGATGCTGCCCTTGATCGAGCCCAGCGCGCACCACTGCTTGTCGGCCGTGCCGGTGTCGAAGGCCTCGCCCAGCGCGGTCAGCTCGACCGCGTCGCCCAGCACGGTGCCGGTGCCATGGCCTTCGAGCATGCCGATGTCGGTCGGCTGCAGCTCGGCGAAGGCCAGCGCCGAGGCGATCAGCCGCGCCTGCGCCTTGATGCCCGGCGCGGAAAATCCGGCCTTGTCGGCGCCGTCGTTGTTGACCGCGCTGCCGCGGATCACCGCATGGATCTCGTCGCCGTCGCGAAGCGCCTCGTCCAGCCGCTTGAGCACCACGATGCCGCAGCCGCTGCCGCCGATGGTGCCGGTGGCGTCGGCGTCGTAGGCGCGACAGATGCCGTCCCGCGAGGAGATGCCGCCTTCCTCGTAGATGTAGCCGCTGTCCTGGTTCAACTTGATCGACACGCCGCCCGCCAGGGCCATGTCGCTCTCGAAGGTCAACAGGCTCTGGCAGGCCATGTGCACCGCGACCAGCGAACTCGAGCAGGCGCTCTGCACCGTGACGCTGGGCCCGTTCAGGCCGAGCTTGTACGACACCCGCATGGTGAGGAAGTCTTTCTCGCCGTCGAGCGAGGTCTGGTGCCAGTTGCCCGAGTTGGATTCGATCAGCTCCTGCATGCGGGTATACAGGTACAGATTGCTGCCGCAGCCGCCGTAGATCCCCACGATGCCCTTGTACTGCTCGGGGTCGTAGCCGGCGTGCTCCAGGCCTTCCCAGGCGCATTCGAGGAACAGCCTGCCCTGCGGATCGAGGCTGCTCGCCTGTCTCGGGCTGTAGCCGAAGAAGCCCGCGTCGAAGCGGTCGTAATCCGCGAGCGGCACGGTGGCCTTCACGTAATGCGGGTTCTGGATCAGCGAGGGACTCACCCCGGCCGCGGCCAGCTCGGCATCGGACAGCTTGACGATCGAATGGCGTCCGCTTTTCAGCAGCTGCCACAACTCGTCGACGCTCTTCGCCCCCGGAAAGCGGCCCGCCATGCCGATGATGGCAATGGCATTGGCGCTGTTTGCTTGCTCAGTCATGTTGATCTCCCGACATGGATGCCGTGGGTGAAGCGTTGAGGTCTCGTTTCCTGACCACGCCGGCGCGGCGCTGCTTCGCGGTGCGGTCGGCCAGTTCGCTGCGGTCTAGCTGCCCGGCTTCGTGGCCCTCGTCCAGATACCTGGCCAGCTCGGCCACCGTCGGATGCTTGAACAGCGCCACGATCGGCGCCTCGACGCCGAGCATCCGCTTGATCTCCTTGGTCACGCTCACCATGACCAGCGAATGCCCGCCCAGCTCGAAGAAGTTGTCCTGGATACCGACCTGCGGCACCTTCAGGATCTGCGACCAGATCTGCGCCAGCGTGCGTTCGCTTTCGCTGCGCGGCGCCACATAGCGCGCCTCGCGTCGGCCCTGCGTTTCCGGTGCCGGCAGCGCGTGGCGATCCACCTTCCCGTTCGCCGTCAGCAGAATCTGCTCGAGCGTCACGTAGGCCGACGGCAGCATGTATTCCGGCAGCTGCGAACCCAGCCAGCCGCGCAGCTCCTCCGCCTCGATGCCCTCGCCCACCAGGTAGGCCACCAGGCGCTTGGTGCCGTCGCCGTCCACGCGGTCGATCACCACCGCCTGCTTCACGCCCGGATAGCCGCCCAGCGCCGCCTCGATCTCGCCCAGCTCGATGCGGTAGCCGCGCAGCTTCACCTGATGATCCGCCCGGCCCAGGAATTCCAGCTCGCCGTCCGCGCGGTAGCGCACCAGGTCGCCGGTGCGATACAGCCGGCTGCCGGCGGCGCCGTACGGGTTTGCGATAAAGCGCTGCGCGGTCAGCGACGGCCGCTTCAGATAGCCGCGCGCCAAGCCTTCGCCGCCGATATGCAACTCGCCCGCCACGCCGATCGGCACCACCCGCTGGCCTTGGTCCAGCACGTACACCTGGGTGTTGGAAATCGGCCGGCCGATCGCGGCCTTGCGGTCGGTGGCGCCGTAGAAGTCCTTGATGGTGAGGCAGGACACCGTGCTCCACACCGCCGCCTCGGTGGGCCCGTACTCGTTGTGCAGGCGGACCGACGGCGCCGTCTCGAAATGCAGGCGCCCCAGCGTGGTGGTGAGCTCCTCGCCGGCCACCACCACGGTCTGCAGCGAACGCGGATATTCGCCAGCGTCGAACAGGGCCTGATAGAGCGACGGCGTGCTGAGCCAGTGCGTCACGCGGCGATCGCGCGCGATCTCGGCCAGGCGCTCGACGTCGCGGTATTCCGAATCGTCCGGAATCACCAGGGAGCCGCCCAGGGCCAGGGTCCAGAAGATCGAAGCCACCGAGCTGTCGAAGGCGATCGACGGCATCAGCAGCATCACCGGCGCCTCCGGCCCGTAGTGGTCCTGGCGCGCGCTCAGCGACGCGCAGGCGCTGCGGTGGGACACCTGCACGCCCTTGGGCCGGCCGGTCGAGCCCGAGGTGTAGATCACGTAGGCGGCGTTCGCCGGCCGCGGCTTGCCGATCGGCGTGCGCTGCGCCTGTCGCGCGATCATCGGCCAGTCGAGGTCGAGGAAGATGGCACGGCTGGCATGCGAGGGCAGCTGCTCCTCGACCGCGCCGTGGGTGAGCAGGATCGCCACCCGCGCATCGTCCAGCATGAAGGCCATGCGTTCGGCCGGGGTCGACGGATCGATCGGCAGATAGGCCGCGCCCGCCTTCAGGATGCCGAGCATGCCGACCAGCATCGTGGTGGAGCGCGGCATGCACAGCGCCACCACCATGTCCGGCCCCACGCCCTGCTGATGCAGGTATTGCGCGAGCAGCTCCGCCCGCTGGTCCAGCTCGCGATAGCTCAGCGATCCTTCGCCGTCGACCGCGGCGGTCGCCTCCGGCGTCTTCTGCGCCTGCGCCTCGAAAGCGTCGTGCAGGCAGCTTTCCTGCGGGTACGCCACGCGTGTCGCGTTCCAGTCGGACAACAGCAGCCGGCGCTCGCGCGGGTCCAGCAGGTCAAGCTGCTCCAGCGGCGCTTCCGGCCGGGCCACCACCTGCTCCAGCACGCGCAGGTAATGCGCGGCGAAGCGCTCGATGGTCGAGCGCTCGAACAGGTCGCTGGCGTATTCCAGCGCCCCCTGCAGCCCGGCCTCGGTTTCTTCCAGCACCAGGGTCAGGTCGAACTTCGCGGTGACGTGCTCGCGCGCGATGCCGTCGAGCTGCAGTCCGGGGATGCCGTACTTCTCCTGCGCCATCCGCTGCAGCACGAACCACACCTGGAAAATCGGCTGGCGCGAGAGGTCGCGCGCGGAGGTCAGCTCCTGCACCAGGCGCTCGAACGGCAGATCCTGGTGCGCATGCGCCGAAAGCGTGCTTTCGCGGACCTGCTTCAACAGGCCGCGGAAGCTTGCCGCCTCGCCCACGCGTCCGCGCAGCGCCAGCGTGTTCACGAAGAAACCCACCAGCCCCTCGGTCTGTCGATGCGTGCGCCCCGCCACCGGCGTGCCCACCACCACCTCGCCCTGACCGCTCCAGCGCGACAGCACCACCTGGTACGCCGCCAGCAGCAGCATGAACAGGGTCACCCCTTCCTGCCGCGCCAGCTGCCCCAGCTCGGCGCTCAGCCCCGCCGGCACTGCCAGCCGATGGATCGCGCCCCGGTAGCTCGGCACCGCCGGCCGCGCATGGTCGGTCGGCAGCTCCAGCGCCGGCGGCGCACCGGCCAGCTGCGCCTTCCAGTACGCCAGCTGGCGTTCCAGCACCTCGCCCTGCAGCCAGTCGCGCTGCC
>JAJEJU010000024.1 GCA_021390615.1 Rhodanobacteraceae bacterium ZG21-1
CCGACGGCGCGCTGGTGCTGGGCTCGGTGACCCAGTACACCGGCTACGACCACGCCGACAACGTGACCAGCTACAGCTTCGTGTCGCCGGCGCAGAAGGCCAGCGTGAGCAGCAACGGCAACCACTACGTGGGCACCACGGCGTTCGGGGCCAACTACACGGTGAGCTACCTGAAAAGGACGGCTACAAATCTGTATTCAATAAAATGTCTGACGTTCCGCGAATGAGTTTTCAGCGGTTAAATGAGATCATTAAACAACGTTGGCCTGGAGTCTTTCAAAAATGAAAGTGAAATGCATTCGTTACTTTGATTCCCGGCGCAGGGTTGTTCCTGAGTCTGGGTGGCTGGTTATTGATAAGATTTATCAAGTCTTAGGGGTGCGGGCAGGAGTGGATCAAAAAATCGATTATTTGATTGTCGCTAATGATCGTGCCCCGGTTCTTGCGGCAATGGGATACCATCCATCTGAAAGCTTTGAAATTGTCAGCGATATTAAGCCTCCCAATTGGGTGGAGGTTACTTGGAGCGGGGTCGTTCGAGTTTTGCCGCAAGCATGGTTGCAGACTGGGTTTTTCGAAAAGCTGTACGACGGGGATCGGGATGCTTATTCAGTATTCGAGCAAGAGCGGAACTTCATTTTACATGCCGATCCTTGATGATCTCGAGTCTGATTGCTGGGCCCAAATACAGTAATGTTGAATTCCGTCCAAAACTGAGCTGTTTCGGATGGGATTTTGTCGAGAATTTTAGTCGTCTCTTGACGTGCGGCCGAGTTGTGCCGAAACTTATGATTCAGTCTTAGGTGAGAAGGTTGGTTCAATTTTCTAAAGAAATCAACAGATAGATACTACTATGAGTGAAATCATATTTTTCCTCTCTTCTGCGGGTCCGCTAGGGCAGCAGCCTTGCGAGCGACCTTTGTGGCAAATTATTGAAAAGCAGATTGAGCGCACGTTCGAGGCTGGTGGGTCAATTGAGCTTATGCTCGTTGAAAAAATTTATACGCCCAAAGAGCAGAATGTTGTTCTTGAGTCTGTCTATATGCAGGCTCTTCCTGGCATGTTTAGGATCGTGGTGGCTCCAAAGAGGCAGGATGGAGAAAAAAAACTGACGACCCGAGAGTGGTGGGAGCCCGGTGATGCTGAATTTCGGGGAGGAAAGCGATTCGGGGATGATGAATGGGATTTGCGAACCGTTTGCTCAGATATTTCAATTGCCAAATTCTTATTTCGTGATTTTTTCGATCATGAAGGTGTTTCGGATATTTTGATGAAAAATACCTATTCGATTTGGGATAGGAATTCTTGGATTAAGCCTTCTCGCTAGCCTGTCGCTGGGGCTTATGCAAAGCATAAGCTTCGCATGTTGAGTTTCATCCAGGTTGAGTCATGAATAATTAAGATTTTATTCTAATCTTTAACAGTATCTTGCCGTGCCTTCTGCCCGGATTAAATTGCACTGTAAATAGTGAATCTCATTTATGGGAAAAGTTCGACTCAATTTTATGCCAAAATCAACTTGGTGAATTAGAGTGAATGATATTGAGCAGTATCTTCGCGGGCGCATCCCGCTGGCTGTGCAGGTGCCCGCTAAAGAGCCTGGCAGATCGACGTAGCTCGGCATTTACTGTCTTGACCCAAGTCGAGAAAGGACAATGGATTTGCTCCGTAGGCATGGAATTTCGTTGCCTGCCGAGGGCGTTTCTGTATTCAGAATTCGAAAATTTGATATCGATACAAAAATCAATACCAACGATACCTGGGTTGGTGAAGAAAGTCTCGAGAATAAGGAAGATTGGTTTGCTTTTGATAGCGATGGATTGGCTCGGGAGCTTGCGAGGCTAGGTGTTTCTTTAAGTATATTTAGGCCTCAAGGCGAAACCGAATATCCTATTTAGAGACTACACGGGGCATTTAAAAACTGCTTTGTTGTGGCGCCAAACAGTAGAGGGTTCGCAATGTGCTGTCTGTTATCAGAGCGGCTATTCGCGAGGCCTGAACTAAGAATGTTCTTGTTGCAATCAAGCCTGTTTTTTTGGATGAGGGTTGATTTTTAAGTTTTGGCTGCACTACTTGCCAAGCTCGTTGCACGAATTCGTCGCGCTTGTCCGCATCAGTCCAGCCACTTCTTTCCGTAAAGCGGACAAGGAAGCTGATGCAGGCTATGTCAGTGCCGCAGGTATTTGCTTCGTAGCCAGCCGCCCCAGGCTTCGAACCAAAGGTGCCGACGCGCCGGTCGTTGTGAAAGTGTCCTGCTCATCCAGGCCTCGGTTGGGGGTGTTCCCCTGCGGGTGTTGGTGTGGACGTGCGTGGTTATACCAAGTAACGAAGGGGCCAGTACGGCATGAACAGTGATATGGCGGTTGCGCAGGTCGAATCCAAAGCCGTAGATGCTTTAGAGCTAAGCGTAAGCAGACCACCGCCCAATACAGCGCGACCACGGGAGCATTCCTTCATCTGGACATGAAGTACTACTCCGCGGAAGGCAAAAATAGTTTAGGGGTGATGAGTACTTCCTTGCAGCCATACACATATGGCCGGTTCGAAGCTATGGGCTTTCTTTCACCCCAACCACCACCAAACCCCATAAACCAACGGCGCGCACACCAGCAGAAATGGGATCGACACCAGGTGCAGCAGGCGCAGGCCATGCGGCAGTTTGGCCAGGCGTAAGGCGATCAGGTTGGCCAGGGAGCCGATGGCGAGGCCGAAGCCGCCTACGTTGACGGCTACGGCCAGCAGGCCGCTGTCGTGGACGCGGTCGAGCAGGAGTACGGTAGCCGGCACGTTGCTGATCAGCTGCGAGGCCAGGATGCCGCTCAGGTAGGCGACCGGCGGATGGCTGAAATCGAGGTGGTCCAGGCAGGATTTCACCCATGGCAGCTCGGCAAAATGTCCGAGTCCCAGGAAGATTGCCGCGAAGGTGAGCAGCAGCAGCCAGTCGACCCGGGCCAGGCTGGGCCGCGCAAGCAGCGCGAACAGCGCGAACACGCCCAGGGCGCCGAACAGGGCGAGGTCGTATTCCAGCAGCAGCACCATCGTCAGCAAGGCGGCGAGCGACAGGGTGCCAAGCCCGGCGGCGATAGGCTGGTCGTCGCCGCGCTCCGGCGCCAGCTCGACACGTTCGCGCGGCAACCAGCAAAAGGTGAGCGCCAGCAGCAGCACGAACATGATGGTCGCCGCCGGCAGCATGGACCCGACGAAGTGCAGGAAGGGCTGGTGTGCGTGCTGCCACAGCAGCAGGTTCTGCGGATTGCCGATCGGGCTGAGGGTGGAGCCGGCGTTCACGGCCAGCGCCTCGAGCACCACCATGCGCGCTACCGGCAGGTTGGAGGCCCCGCCGATGGCCACGGTGAGCGGCACGATCAGGAACAGGCTGACGTCGTTGGTCAGCACCATCGACAGCACCGCGGCCGAAGCCACCAGCAGCAGGCCCAGGCTGCGCAGCGAATGCGTACGCCGAACCAGCGCCGCGGCGGCGTGCTGCACCAGGCCGCTGTCGCGGATGCCCTGGATCGTGACCAGCAGGCCGAGCAGGCCCGCCAGGGTGGGAAGCTGCAGCCAGCCGCGATAGTCCGCGAGCGGACGAGGATCTAGCAGCGCCAGCACGAGTGTGAGTCCGGCGAAGCTCAGCAGCAGCCATTCGTCGCGCAGGCGGGTTCGCCAATCGTGCGATGGCGAGGTAGCGTGACTCATGCGGCAGCCCCGCCAGGGAAGTTCACCACGCGCTCAGTGCTTCAAGTTCGCAGAGTTTCTGCCAGCTGGGGCGCGCGCGAACGAGGTCGGCCAGTCGGCGCAGCGCAGGCCACTCGGTGGCTGGACGCGGCATATTGCGCGACCAGCGCATCAGCATGGTCAGCAGCAGGTCCACGCCGCTGCACGAGGCGCCGAGCAGGTAAGGGCCGCCCTGCGCCAGGTGCGTGTCGAGTAGCGTCCACACGCCTTCGATCTGCCGTTGCAAGGCGGCATGCACGATCGGCGGATGCTCCGCGTCGCCCAGTTCCTGCGGATAGAACCACAGTCGATAAGCCGACATCAGACTATTGCTCAGATACACCGCCCACTGCTGCCAGGCTTCGCGCGCGGGATCGCCCGCTGGCGGTATCAGGCCAGCCTCCGGGTGGCGCTCGGCCAGCATCAGCAGCAGCGCCACCGACTCGCTGCGCGGCTGTCCGTCGATCACCAGCACCGGCACCTTGCCGCTGGGATTGAGCGCGAGATAGTCCGGCGCGTGCTGGGCATCCTGCTTGAAGTCGACCAGTTGCAGCGTATAAGGCGCGCCGATTTCCAGCAGGGCCTGATGCACCACCATGCTGGCCGTGCCGGGAGCGTAGTAGAGCGTGTACATGAAATTCCTTTGGCCGGACGAGCGCCGTCGGAACGGACGCCAGGCGCAAAGTATGAATCAGCCGGCGTGTCGACGGCGCATGCGCGCGTTCACTGCCTCCGCCGGCGGCGCCACCACCATGCGGCCACGCCGCGCAGCAGCAGACCCAGGCACAGGGCCATGCAGAGCAGGCCCAGAAACAGCAGCAGGATGCCCAGGCTGAAGTCGTCTCCGGCGCTGCCGTGATAGCCGGGCTGCGCCATCTCGTGCAGGCCGTACGCGATCAGGCCGACCACCAGCAGCGGCAAGGCCAGCGCGTAGGCGTAGCGGCCGCGCCAGGGCAGCAGGGTAGGCGTGGCGAAGAGAGACGCGAGAGCGATCATCCAGCCGAGCATCGGGCTTCCATGGTGCATATCGAAGCTCGCACCATGAAAGCGCGCCATGGCTGCATGCAGCCGTTTTGCCGCCGCGGTCGGGCAGGCTGCAGGCACCTCGCGGTCGATGCGGGAGGATCTCCTTCGCCACCCGCATGAGGCCGGTGAAGACTCAACCCTCCCGCAGCAGCCGCATAGGCGGCGTGCGCACGATGCGCCGCGTGCCGGCCAGGCCCAGCAGCATCACCGCCAGCGCGGCGCCTCCCGCTGCCAGCACCAGCGGCCACAGCGGCGGCACGAAGCCTTCGATGCGGAACACGGCGCGGCCGAGCCAGATACCGGTGCCGGCGGCGCCGACGGCGGCAGTCAGTCCGGCGACCAGGCCGAGCAGGGCGAACTCGCAGGCCGCCGCCGCGGCGAGCTGGCCGCGGCGGGCGCCCAGGGTGCGCAGCAGCGCGGCTTCGTGGCGACGTTCCTGCGCGCTGGCGGCCAGCGCCGCCGCCAGCACCAGGGCGCCGGCCAGCAGGCTGAAGCCGAGCACCCAGCGCACCGCGTTGCCGATGCGGTCCACGATCTCGCGCACGCGGTCGAGCAGCGCATCCACGTCGATCAGGCTGAGGTTGGGGTAGTCGCGCGAGAGCTGCGCCAGCTGTTCGGCATGTCCGCGCGGCAGGTAGAAGCTGGTCAGCCAGGTGTGCGGCAGCTCGCTGGCGTGGGCCGGATCGACCAGCAGGAAGAAGTTCACCCGGAACGAGCTCCAGTCGACTCTGCGGATGCTGGTCACCTTCGCGTCCAGCGTGCCTTCACCGACCTCGAAGCGCAGCGTGTCGCCGAGCTTCAGGTGGAACAGGTCGCGCCACGAGGTGTCGATCGAGGCTTCGGCCTGCGCCGGATGTTCGCCTGGCCAGCGGCCGGCCACGATCTGGTTGGATTCGGGCAAGGCGTCGGCCCACGACAGGCGCAGCTGGCGGTCGGCGGTTTCCTGCGCGCGCTGGTCCTGCAGGTGCAGCTGATCGACCGGCGTGCCGTTGATCGCAGCCAGCTTGCCCACCGCCAGCGGTAGCATGTTGAGCTTGCCGGCGCCGAGGCGCGCCAGCGCCTGTTCGAAATCGGCACGCTGGTCGGTCTGCAGGTTCAGGGCGAACCAGTTGGGTGTGTCCGCCGGCAGTTCGCGGCGCCAGCCTTCGAGCAGGGCCGGGGCGACCACCGCCAGCAGCAGCAAGGCCACCAGGCCGAGGCTGAGCGCGGTGGCCTGCACCAGGCTCATGCCGCGCCGGCGCGCCAGCGCGGCCAGGCCCAACCGCAGCGCCGGATGCGCGCCGGGCGCTACGCGTCGCGCCAGCCACAGCAGCAGGGCCGACAGCGTGGCGGCTGCGGCGGCCACCAGGGTCAGGCAGGCCGCCAGCATCACCGCCATGCGCGCCGAGCCGCTCTGGCTCCAGATCAGCAGCACCGCGACCAGGGCCGGCAACAGGTAGAGCAGGTCGAAGCGGCGCACGCGACGTGCCAGGCTGGCGCGGAACACCGCCACCGGTGGCACCTCGGCCAGCATGGCCAGCGGCGGCAGCGCGAAGCCGGCGAGCACGGCCAGGCCCATCGCGGCGGCGGCGAAGGCCGGCGCCAGCGGCAGCTCGGTCGGCACGCCGGCGAACAGGCTGCTGGCGAGCACCCACGCGGCTTGCGCCAAGGCCAGGGCGAGCACGGTGCCCAGCGCGGCGGCCGGCAGGGCGAGCGCCGCCAGCGTACCGGCCAGCAGGCCGAGCACGCGGCGTCGCGAGGTGCCGAGCGCGCGCAGCAGGGCGACCTCTTGGGTCTTGCGCCGCGCGTAGCGGCGCGCCGCCAGCGCGATCGCCACGCCGGAAAGCAGGGCCGAGAGCAGCGCAGTCAGGCGCAGGAAGGCACCAGCGCGATCGAACGCGGCGCGCATGCGCTCCTGGGTCTGCTCGGGAGTGATCAGTTCGGCGCCTTGCGGCAGCTTCGCGCCCTGCGCCCAAGTGCGCCAGCCGCGCACGCCGGCGGGTTCGCCGGCCAGCAGCAGACGATGCCGGGCGCGGCTGCCCACGCCGAGCAGGCCGGCCTGTTCGGCGTCGGTGAGGCTCATCAGCGCACGCGGTGCCAGCGCGAACAGCTCGCCGCCGTCCGGCTCGCGCACCAGCTCGGCGGCGATGGTCAGCGGACGGCCGCCGAGCTGCAGCGGCTGGCCGACCTTGAGGTTCAGCGCCACCAGAGCGCGATGATCCAGATAGACCTGGCCGGGCGGCGGCGCGTGGCCGATGCGGCTATGCCCCTGCGCGTCGAGCAGTTCCAGCGTGCCGCGCAGCGGGTAGGCACTGTCGGCAGCCAGCACGTCGAGCAACTGACTCTGACCATGCGCGAAGGCGACGCTGGGGAAGCCGGCGCTGCGGCTTGCGCTCAGCCCGTGCGTCGTCGCTTGCTCGGTGAACTCGGCGGGCAGGTTTTGAGGCGAGGCGACGCCGACGTCGCCGCCGATCAGCTCGGCGGCGCTGGCCAGCACGCCGTGCTCGATGCGGGTGGACAGCGTTGCGACCACGCCCAGCGCGGTCACCGCCAGCACCAGCGAGGCGCCGAGAGTGCGCAGTTCGGGCAGGTGCCATTCGCGACGCAGATTGCGCAGCGCCAGTTGCCAGAGTCTCATCGATGTGTCCTCACGCCACGCTGGCCAGCAGCCGGCCTTCCTGCAGCTCGACCCGGCGGTGGCAGCGTTCGGCCAGGCGCGAATCGTGAGTCACCAGCACCAGGGTGGTGTGGTGGTCCCGGTTCAGTGCGAACAGCAGGTCCGACACGTGGTGCCCGGTGCGCTGATCGAGGTTGCCGGTGGGTTCGTCGGCGAACAGCAGGCGCGGGCCGTGCACGAAGGCGCGGGCGATCGCCACCCGCTGCTGCTCGCCGCCGGACAGCTGGGCCGGGTAGTGCCGCTGCCGCGCGCCCAGGCCGACCGAGGCCAGCGCGGCGCGCGCCCGCGTGCGTGCGTCGTTGCTGCCCTCGAGCTCCAGCGGCAGCATCACGTTTTCCTCGGCGGTCAGCGCCGGCAGCAGGTGGAAGGACTGGAACACGAAGCCGACCAGGCGCCGGCGCAGGTCGGCGCGGGCTTCCTCATCCAGGCTTTCCAGCGCATGGCCGCCCAGCCGCACGCTGCCGCCGCTGGGCGTGTCCAGCCCGGCCAGCAGGCCGAGCAGGGTGGTCTTGCCGGAGCCCGAGGCGCCGACGATGGCGAAGCTCTCGCCGGCGCGCACCTGCAGGCTGACGCCGCTCAGGATGTCGAGCCGTCCCTCGGGGCCGCTGACCGACTTGCTAACATCGCGCACGTCCAGCAGCGCATCCTCGTGCTGGGTACCGTCGGAATCCGGAGAAGAACCGCTCATGCGTCGTTTCCTGGCTGTATTGATTTGGTGTTGCGGCATCGCCGGCCTGCATGCCGCGCCGAGCAAGGCCGTGCTGGTGCTCGGCGACTCGCTGTCCGCCGCGCACAATATCCCGGCAGAGGCGGGCTGGGTGCATCTGCTCGGCGATCGTCTGACCAAGATGGAGCCGGGCTGGACCGCGATCAATGCCAGCATCAGCGGCGAAACTTCGCTGAGCGGCCGCAACCGCCTGCCGGCCCTGTTGCAGAAATACCATCCGCAGGTGGTAGTGCTGGAGCTCGGCGCGAACGACGGCCTGCAGGGCCTGTCACTGAGCGCGCTGCGCGACAACCTGGCGGCGATGATCGAGGCCGCGCAGGCGGCCAAGGCCAAGGTGCTGCTGCTGGGCATCGAGCTGCCGGTGAACTACGGGCCGCAGTATCGAGACGGCCTGCGTGCGGTCTACGCCGACCTGGCCGCGCAGCACAAGGCGGCCCTGGTGCCGTTCCTGCTCGACGGCGTGGCCTTGCGGCCCGAGCTGATGCAGGACGACGGCCTGCATCCCGTGGCCGCCGGCGAGCCGATCGTGCTGGACACGGTGTGGAAGGGGCTGGCGCCGCTGTTGCACTGAGCTCGATCACGGCGGCATGCGGCTTGCGGGCGCCCAGCCCAAACATGATCTGAACCGGAGTCGGGAATTTCACGCGATGCTCACCGCCCGGCCCGTTATCTGTTCACGGATGTGACGACGCAGCCGAAGAGAGGCGAGATGAACAAGCGTGACGAACAGTCCGGGCTGATCCTGCTGGTCGAGGACAATCGCCAGATCGCCGAGATGGTTGGCGAATTCCTGGAGCGCCGCGGCTACTCGGTCGACTATGCCGCCGATGGCGTCAGCGGCCTGCACCTGGCGGTGTCCAACAGTTACGACGTGATCGTGCTGGACCTGATGCTGCCCGGCATGGACGGCCTGGACGTGTGCCGCAAGCTGCGCGGCGACGCCAAGAAGTCGACGCCGGTGCTGATGCTGACCGCGCGCGACACGCTGGAAGACAAATTGATCGGCCTGGAGGCCGGCGCCGACGATTATCTGGTGAAGCCGTTCGAGGTGCGCGAGCTGGAAGCGCGCCTGCGCGCGTTGATCCGCCGCGACCGCCGCCAGGTTTCCACCGAGGTGCTCACGGTGGGCGACATGACCCTGGACACCGCCACGCTGCGCCTGGTGCGCGCCGGGCAGGAACTCACCGTGTCGCCGATCGGGCTGAAGCTGCTGGCGATCCTGATGCGCGAGTCGCCGCGCGTGGTCAGCCGGCGCGACATCGAGCGCGAGATCTGGGGCGACACCTTGCCGGATTCCGACACGCTGCGTTCCCATCTCTACAATCTGCGCCGGGTGATCGACAAACCGTTCGACCGCCCGCTGCTGCATACCATCCACTCGGCCGGGTACCGCCTGGCAGACCTCAGTTCGGAGGTGGCTTCCGCCACGCAGCCTGCCTGAAGGGGGCTGCATCAGCTGCATCATGGATACTAGGGGTTCCAAGATGGCCGGCAGCGAAGCGCGTTCCGGTTCTTTCCACCGCGCCATCGCGCTGATCTTCGGCCTGCAGTTCCTGGCAGTGGCGATCATCGCGACCATGGGGGCGTACGACGTCGCCCCGTTGCCGGCGGTGATCGCGCTGATCGTGATCGTGTGTGCGCTGGGCTGGTTGGCTGCGCGCCGGTACTGGCAGCCGGTGATCGCGCTGGCGCGCACGCTGGACCGCTGGGACGAGCAGGCGCCGGACCTGGATGCGCTGCACGCGGATCGCTTTCTGCGCCGTGCCGACGCCGACCTGATGGCATTGGCGCGCGGCCTGCACGGTTTCGCCAGCCGCATTGCCGACTACAACCAGCGCGAGCGCAATTTCACCCGCGATGCCAGCCATGAGCTGCGCAGTCCGCTCACGGTGATCAAGATGTCCACCGACATGCTGGACGACGAAACCGGGCTGAGCGATTTCGGCCATCGCTCGGTGCGGCGGATCAAGCGCGCCAGCCGCGAGATGGAGGCGCTGGTCGAGGCGCTGCTGATTCTCGCGCGCGAAGCGGACCAGGGCGTCAACGAAGAAGATTTCGTGATCAACGATGTGCTGCGCATCGAGCTGGACGAGGCGCGCGAGCTGCTGCGCGGACGTCCGATCACCTTGCGCCTGGAGGAACCGGCGCGCTTCGCCCTGCACGGCTCCTCGCGGGTGTTCTCGGTGCTGTGCTGGCAGCTGATCCGCAACGCCTGCCAGCAGACCGAGGAGGGCACGGTGATCATCACCGTGCTGCCGGGCGAGGTCAGCGTGGCCAACCGCGTCAGCGCGGGCGCGGCGATCAGCGCAGTGGATCGCCACGGTTTCGAACTGGCGATCGCGCGGCGCATCAGCGAGCGCTTCGCGTGGCCGCTGGAACTGCAGACGCGCAGCGCCGGCGAGCACGTGGCGCGAATCCGCTTCTCGCGGCCGCTGCCGGCGCGCTAGGGTTGCGCTGCCGGCCGTTGCGCGTCGGTCACCTCGGATGATCGGTTTGCGGCTGGCCGTCGATGCATCCGGCATCGGCGTGATGATCGATGGCCAGCGACTTCGCTCAGCCTGTCGAGCGAGACCGCGTGCCGGCGCCCAGAATGCCGATCAGCAGCAGGCTGAGGCCGATCTCGAGCAGCGCCGGCACGCGCTCGGCGGGCGCGCTCCAGGCTTCGGAAACCCCATGGCAGAAATAGAACAGGCTCAGGATGCCGACCCACAGCAAGGCGCGCCGCACCTTGCGCAGCGCGGCCAGCGGCAGCAGCAGGGGCACTACGGTGATCGCCAGCACCCAGCCCAGCGGCACCCGTTGGGGCGGCGCCCAGCCGGCGTGCCAGACCAGCTGCAGCACGATCAGCGCGGCCCAGGCGGCCAGGCCGATGCGATACGGGCGAGGCAGCGCGCTCATGCGCCGGCGGCCAGGCGGCGTGCCGTCTCGGCCAGGCGCCGGCCCAGCGCGCGGGCCAGCTCGCGCTCGTGCTCGCTGATCGGATGTTCGCCCTTGCCGCCGGCGACGTGGCTGGCGCCGTAAGGCGTGCCGCCGCTGCGGGTGGCCGAGAGCGCCGGTTCGGTATACGGCAGGCCGAGCAGCAGCATGCCGTGATGGAGCAGGGGCAAGGCCATGCTGAGCAGGGTCGATTCCTGCCCGCCGTGCATGGTGCTGCTCACCGTGAACAGCGCGGCCGGCTTGCCGACCAGCGCGCCGCTGGCCCATTCGGCGCCGGTGTTGTCGAGAAAGTACTTCAGCGGCGCAGCCATGTTGCCGAAGCGGGTGGGGCTGCCCAGTGCCAGCCCGAGGCAGTCGTGCAGATCCTGCTGGATGACGTAGGGAGCGCCTTCCTCGGGCTCGGGCGGTTGCGCCAGTTCGGTCACTGGCGCCACCGGCGGCACCTGGCGTAGCCGTGCGCGCATGCCGGGAATTTCCTCCACGCCACGGGCGATCAGCCGGGCGAGCTGGGCGGTGTGGCCGGTGCGGCTGTAGTAGAGAACGAGAATATCGCCGGTCATTGCGGGTGCGTGGTTCAGTGGCCATGCGCTAGGGTTGCAGCGGACAAGTCTACACAGGCGCCGGGATGGCCAGAAGGCCGAACCGATCCGGGCGCCCGGGCCGGCATGGTGCGACACTTGCCGCCGACGACAGTCGAACCGGCCGCGCCGCGCGGCAGTTTCAGGAGGCCTTGATTTTGCGCTTCGATCGCGACCGCACGCTCAGCTTCAGCCGCTTCATGTGGCAGCGCTTCATGGACGACAAGTGCTTCGAGACCGCCGGCGCGCTGTCCTACACCACCCTGGTTTCGCTGGTGCCGTTGACCGTGGCGGTGCTGGCCGTGGTCTCGATGTTCCCGGTGTTCGCCGGCCTGCGCGACACCTTGCTCGACTACGTGTTCCGCAACTTCGTGCCGGCGGCGGGCGACAAGGTGCAGCAGACCCTGCAGGACTTCGCCGCCAAGGCCAGCAACCTCACCGGCATCAGCATCCTGGTGATGCTGTTCAGCGCGATCTCGATGATGGTGAGCATCGAGGACCGCCTGAACCGGATCTGGCGCGTGCACCGCCCGCGCGGCTGGGGCTCGCGCGTGCTGCTGTACTGGGCCGCGCTGACGCTGGGGCCGATCCTGGTGGTCGGCGGCATCGCGGTGGCCTCGTACGTGATCGCGATGCCGATGCTGCAGGACGCCACCGCGCAGATGGGCCTGGGGCGGCAGCTGCTGAAGGCGCTGCCGTTCGCGATCACCTTCATCACCCTCGGCCTGCTGTACACCGTGGTGCCGAATCGCTCGGTGTCGAAGCGCGACGCCTCGATCGGCGCGCTGCTCGGCGCGGTGCTGTTCGAGGTCGCGCGCTGGGGCTTCGCGGTGTTCGTGCACCAGGCCAAGACCTACGACCAGATCTACGGCGCACTGGCAGCGCTGCCGATCCTGCTGCTGTGGATCTATCTGTCGTGGATCATCGTGATCCTCGGCGCCTCGGTGGCCGCCTCGATCTCCGCCTTCGAATACCACCCGACCGCCGAACAGCTTTCCGACGACGCGGCCTTCCTGGGCCTGCTGGTGGTGCTGCGCCACTTCATCGACGCCCAGCGCAGCGGCGACAACGTCGATCCCGCCATCGTGCGGCTGCGCGAGCCCTATCTGCACAGCGCCACGGTGGCCTGCTATTTCGAGGACCTGCGGCGCGCCGACCTGATCCAGCGCGGCGAGGCGGGCGGCTGGCTGCTCACCCGCAGCCTGGACAGCACCGACCTGCTGCGCGTCTACCGGCACAGCGGCTATCGTCTGCCGCTGCATCCGCGGCAGCAGGTGGAGCGGTTCGGCATCGCGCTGCCGCAGGAACTGCTCGATCTGCTCGACGCCGTCGCCGAGACGCTGGACACTGCGTTCGGCGTGCGGCTCGATCAGGCTTACCCGTCATCGTTGCCGGCGCCCGCCATTTCCGAGGAACCCGCTCCATGAAGCTGCACCTTCCCGCCGTGCTCGCGGCCGCCCTGCTGCTCGCCGCTCCCGTTCATGCCGCCATGCCGGAGCAGCCGACGCTCAAGCTCACCACCCTGGACGGCAAGCCCTACGACCTCGCCGCACAGCGCGGGCACTGGGTGATCGTCAATTACTGGGCCACCTGGTGCGTGCCGTGCATCCAGGAGATGCCGGCCATCTCGAAGTTCGTCAGCGAGCACAAGAACAAGGTGGCCGCCATCGGCATCGCCTACGACGACAGCGATCCGGCCGACATCAAGGATTTTCTGAGCAAGCACCCGGTGGGCTATCCGGTGGCGCAGGTCACCCTGGACAAGCCGCTGAAGGATTTCGACGAGCCGCGCGGCCTGCCCACCACCTGGCTGATCGGGCCGGACGGCAAGGTCGCCAAGCGTTTCGTGGGGCCGGTCGACGAACGCTCGCTGGGCGCGGCGATCGGCCTCGCCAAGTAAGCATGCCGACCGCGCGCTATCTCGTCAGTGGCCGGGTGCAGGGCGTGTTCTATCGCGCCAGCACGCGCGAGCAGGCCCTGGCGCTGGGCCTCGCCGGGCATGCCAGGAACTTGCCCGACGGCCGCGTCGAGGTGCTGGTCAGCGGCGGTCGCGAGGCGCTGGAGCGGTTCGAGCGATGGCTGTGGCAGGGGCCGTCCGCCGCGCGCGTCGACGCCGTGCAGCGGGAAGACCTGCCCGAGCAGACGCTGCAGGGTTTCAGTACAGGCTGATGTTTTTGCTGGCCGCCGTGCATGGCGGCCGGTGCGGACCGGCAAGCTGAGGGCCGTTGCCGTGACGCCGCTTCAGTACACCTCGGGCACCTGCAGCGCGTGCTCGGTGATGTGCTCGCGCTTGAGCTTGCCGCGCAGCTTGGGTAGCTTCACCGCCGGTGCGGCGATGTCAGGGTTGGACACCTGGTCGAGCAGATGGCGGATCAGGTTGAGCCGCCCGCGCTTCTGGTCGTTGAAGTCGGCGACGAACCAGGGTGCGTTCGGTGCATGGGTGCGTTCGATCATGCGGTCGCGCAGCTTGCCGATCTCGGCGTACTTCTCGCGCGAGGCCAGGTCGACCGGCGAGAGTTTCCAGCGCTTGAGCGGATTGTCGGCGCGCTCGGCGAAGCGTTCCTCCTGCTCCTTCTGGTCCACCGCAAGCCAGTACTTGAGCAGGATGATGCCGTCGTCGGTGAGCAGCTTCTCGAACAACGGCGCGGCGGCGAGGAACTGCTCGTACTGCGCCTTGCTGCAGAAGCCCATCGCGGGCTCGACCACGCCGCGGTTGTACCAGCTGCGATCGAACAGCACCAGCTCGCCGGCGGTCGGCAGGTGCTCCACGTAGCGCTGGAAGTACCACTGGCCGCTTTCCTGCTCGCTCGGCTTGGGCAGGGCGGTGACCCGGTAGCCGCGCGTGTCCATCGACTCGGTGATCGCCTTGATGGTGCCGCCCTTGCCGGCCGCGTCGCGGCCCTCGAAGATCACCACCAGCCGCTTGCCGGTGACGCGCAGCCAGCGTTGCAGGCCGATCAGCTCGACCTGCAATTGCTCCAGCGCTTTCTCGTAATGCTTGTGCTTGCCCATGCCGTGCTCCTCGCCAGGCTTTCTAGAGATCGATGTCGGCAGCCGGGCGGCCGATCCGATGGCGCGCGCTCATGCCCTGCACGGCGCGGCGGAAGTCGCCGGCGAAGCTGCGCATGTCGAACAGCGGATTGCGTGCGCGCTGCTGCTGCAGATGTTCGCGCAGGGTGCGCAGGGCCTCGGGATGGCGGCCCAGGTCGACGGCCATTTCGATAAAGGCGTTCTCGCTCTCGACCACCAGCTCGGGCAGGCCGGCATGGCTGAGCAGGCTGGCGGCGACCCGCCCGGCAAACGTGTCGCCGGCGCGGGTCAGCACCGGGCAGCCCGCCCACAGCGCGTCCGAGGCGGTGGTATGCGCGCCGTAGGGCAGGGTATCGAGGAACAGGTCGGCATGGGTGTAATGCGCCAGGTACGCCGCATGCGGCATGCGCGGCAGGAACACCAGTCGTGCCGGATCGATCTCCAGCGCCTGGGCCGCCGCGCGCAGGCGCTCGTCGGCGCCCTCGGGGCCGCTGAGCAGCCACAGCACGCTGCCCGGCACGTCGCGCAGGACCAGCATGAAGCGCGCGAATGCGGCGGGATTGATCTTGTAGCTGTTGTTGAAGCTGGCAAACACCGTGCCCTGTTCGGGCAGCCCGCAGCGCGCACGAGGAGGCGCCTCGCCGAGCACGCGGGTATTGTCGTTGGGCTGGAAGCAGCGCGGCAGCCGCACCACCTTTTCGCTGTGGCCTTCGCGCAGCTCCGGCGGCAACACCACCGCGTCGGCGAGCACGTAATCCATCCACGGTGCACCCGACGTGCCCGGGTAGGCCAGCCAGTTCACCTGCACCGGCGCCGGGCGCAAAGCGAACAGCTCAGCGTTGGAGCCGCCGCCGTAACCGCGCAGGTCGAACAGGATCTCGATACCGGCCTCGTGGATGGCCTGCGCCGTGCGCTCGTGATTGAGCGCCGAAGTGTCGTGCAGCGTGGTCGCCGCCTCGAGGCGGCGGCGGATCTCGCCGCCATCGCCGGGCGCGGTGGCGAACAGATGGACGTCCAGATCGCTGCCGTGCAAAGCCTCGAACAGCGCCACCGTGAGCAGGCCGGTCGGATGGTCGCCGAAGCCGTTGGAGACGAAGCCGACCCGGATCGGCGCGCCGCGCTCGGGCTGTGCGTGCACGAGGGCGAGCTGGCGGCGCAGCGGCTCCATGCGCAGCTCGATCTCGGCGGCGAAGGTGGCGGCACAGCGGCGCTGTTCGGCGGCGCTGGCGTCCTCGGCCAGAAAGCCGAATGGCGTGATGCCGGCGCGCTGCTCGACCACCGCCTGGCGCAGCTGCTCGGCGAGCGCGTCCAGCCCGTTCCAGTCGCACAGCCGGCGCTTGGCGAACACCCACTGGCTGAGCGCCGGGCCGGAGCTCTGGTCCAGTCGCCAGGCTCGCGCATAGGCCTCGGCGGCCTGGCTCAGCTGGCCGCTCTCGTCCAGCATCAGGCCGACCTGGAAGGGGTACTGCGGATGGCGCGGCTGCATCTGCTCGGCGCGCTGCCATGCCTGCGCGGCCTGGCGCGGCTGGCCGAGCGCCTGCAGCACGTGGCCGTGCAGTGCGTAGGCGGCGTCGTAGCCCGGCGCCAGCTGCAGCGCCTCGTCGATGTGGATCGCGGCCTGGCGGGGATTGCCCAGGGCCAGTTCCGCCGCGGCTAGGTTGAGGCGCAGGCCGGGATGGTCCGGCGCGCGGTGGGTGGCCATGGCGAACGATTCGCGCGCCTGCAGGTGGCGTGCTTCGGCCATCAGCGCATTGCCCAGCCCGAACAGGATCATCGGATGCCCGGGGCTGCGCCGCAGGGTGGCGCGCAGGCGCTCGATCGCGCCGTTCGCATCGTTGTTCTGCAACTGCAGGCTGGCCAGGTTGCACTGGATCTCGACATTCTCCGGCGCCAGCTCGGCGGCGCGCTGCAAAATCCTTGCGGCATCGCCGAGGCGGCCCAGCTGCAGCAGGGTGACGCCGTGCAGGCGGGTCAGTTCGGGATGCGCCGGAAAGCTCAGCTGCGCCTGTTCGGCCACGCTCAGCGCTTCGGCATAGGCGCCGTGCGTGAGCAGGTCGCCTAGCTGCTGCAGCACGGCGTGGAGCGGGGGAGCGATGTCGGTCATCCGCGCACGCTACCCCAGCGGCGCGGTGACGCCAAGCTTTCCGGCGCGGCGTTCGCCCAGCGTGACGATGATCGGGTGCAGGGTGGTCAGCCGCCCAGCGACTTGAGCTCGTCGGCCTGGTATTCGCGGGTGAGGGTGTCGACCAGTTCGTCCAGCTCGCCCTGCATCACTTCGGGCAGGCGATACAGGGTCAGGTTCACGCGATGGTCGGTGATCCGGCCCTGCGGAAAATTATAGGTGCGGATGCGCTGGCTGCGATCGCCGGAGCCGACCTGCAGGCGGCGCTCCTCGGCCTGCGCCGCGCTCTGCTTGCCGCGTTCGGCGTCGAGCAGGCGCGCCTGCAGCAGGCTCATCGCGCGGGCGCGGTTCTTGTGCTGGCTGCGCTCTTCCTGGCACTCCACCACGGTGCCGGTGGGCAGATGGGTGATGCGGATCGCCGAGTCGGTCTTGTTGACGTGCTGGCCGCCCGCACCGGAGGCGCGGAAGGTGTCGACCTTGAGGTCGGCGGGATTGATCTCGATGGTCTCGATCTCGTCCAGCTCGGGCAGGATCGCCACGGTGGCGGCCGAGGTGTGGATGCGCCCCTGCGATTCGGTCTCCGGCACGCGCTGCACGCGATGCGTGCCGGACTCGAACTTCAGTCGCGAGTAGGCGCCCTTGCCTTCGACGCGCGCGACGATTTCGCGGTAGCCGCCGTGCTCGCCGGCGTGCTCGTTGAGCACCTCGACGCGCCAGCGCCGGCCCTCCGCGTAGCGGGTGTACATGCGGAACAGGTCCCCGGCGAAGATTGCCGCCTCGTCGCCGCCGGTGCCGGCGCGCACCTCGAGATACAGATTGGCCTCGTCGCGCGGATCCTGCGGCAGCAACAGCAGCTGCAGTTCGCCGTCGAGATCCAGCAGCCGCTGCTCCAGTCGGCGCACGTCGTCGGCAGCCATCTCGCGCAGCTCGGGATCGTCGAGCATCGCGCGCGTCTCGGCCAATTCCCGCTCGGCCTCGTCGTGACTGCGCAGCGAGCTGGCCACCGGCTCGAGCTGGGCGTACTCCCGCGACAGCTCGCGGAAGCGCGTGTTGTCGACGATCACGTCGGGCTGGGCCAGCAGGCGGCCGACTTCCTCGTGGCGCTCGGCCAGGCTTTCCAGTTTGCGACGGATCGAAGGGGTCATGAAGGACGGATCGGAGAGAGGGGAGCGCGAGCAAACGGCTATTGTCGCGGATTCGGCGGCGGGCGCGAACCGCACGGCGGTGCGCGGGCCGCCGTCATGCGCGTACGCGACGCTATCCGATCGGTTCGTCGTCGCGGCCGTAGAGACGGCTGGCGGCGTGCAGCAGGTCCATGTCGCCGCTGAGCGTGGCCTCGCGCAGGCGCGCGCTGGGATGGTGCAGCAGCTTGTTGGTCAGCGTGTGCGCGAGGAAGTTGAGCGCCTCGTCGGGCGACTTGCCGCGGGCCAGCATGGCCTGCGCCTTGGCCAGCACCTCGTCGCGGTACACCTCGGCGCTCTGGCGCATGTCCAGCGCGGGATTCTTCAGGCCCAGCGCGCGCCGCCAGGCCATGTAGCGGTCCGCCTGCAGGTCGATGATCGCGCCGGCCTCGCGCGCCGCCGCCTCGCGCGAGCGTCGATTGTCGTCGATCACCTGGCGCAGGTCGTCGATGCCGTACAGGAATACGTCGTCCAGCTCGCCGACGCTGGCCTCGATGTCGCGCGGCACGGCGATGTCGACCATGAACATCGGCTTGCGCCGCCGCGCCGCCACCGCGCGCTCGACCATCGCGCGGGTGAGCACCGGCTGGCGCGAGGCGGTGGAAGCGATCACCACGTCGGCCTCGGCCAGATGCTGCGGCAGGTCGGCCAGCGCCACCGCATAGCCGCCGTAGCGGCCGGCGAGTTCCTGCGCCGATTCCAGCGTGCGGTTGGCCACGATCAGCCGGCGCGCCTGCTTCTCGGCCAGGTGGCGCGCGGTCAGCTCGATGGTGTCGCCGGCGCCGATCAGCAGCACGCAGGCCTGCTTCAGGTCGGCGAACACCTGCTCGGCCAGGCGCACCGCGGTGAACGCCACCGATACGGTGTGCGCGCCGATGCGGGTGTCGGTGCGCACCCGCTTGGCCACCGCGAAGGTGTGCTGCAGCAGTCGGTCCAGCGGCGCCCGCAGCGAGTGCGAGTCGCGCGCCAGCTGATAGGCGTCCTTGACCTGGCCCAGGATCTGCGGCTCGCCCAGCACCATCGAGTCCAGCCCGGTGGCGACCCGGAACATGTGCCGGACAGCGTCCAGTTCGTCGTGGCGATAGAGGAACTCGTCCAGCTTGCCCGGAGTCAACTGGTGGTGACGGCCCAGCCACTGCTGCGGCACGTGCTCTGCGCCCTGGGCGACGTTCACGTACAACTCGGTGCGATTGCAGGTGGAGAGGATCAGCGCCTCTTCCACGCCGGGTTCGCGGCTGAGCTCACGCAGGGCCGGCACGGTGGCGTCCGCGTCGAACGCCACTTGTTCGCGCAGGCTGACCGGCGCGGTGAGATGGTTGAGCCCGAGGGCGATCAGCGTCATCGGCGTGGGTTTTTGGGACGGCTCCGGGTCGGCAGACGGCGGACGGCTGGATTAAGCTTGCGGGATCGAGCCGACCTTGAGAACTGCAACCTGCAGACGGATCGGTGGAGGAATAGTGTGCTGAGCGAGTCGGCTAAGTTCAAGCAACTGCGGCAATTTGGGGTCTGCGCCGCGATTGCGCTGGCGCTGCTGGGTTGCGCCACGACGCCGGGTTCGCGCCCTGCGGCGGCGGCCTCGAAGCAGCCGCTGGCGACCCTGGTGGTGGCCACGCCGGACGCCGACCACGACCTGCTGGCGCAGCTGCTGAGTGGCGAGATGGCGCTGGTGCGCACCGACCTGAAGGATGCTGCCGCGGCCTACGACAAGGCCACGCAGCTGTCCGACGACCCGGCCATCGCCGAGCGCGCCGTTGCCCTGGCGCTGGCGGTGGGCGATGCGGACGCCGCCCAGCGCGGCCTGGCGCGCTGGCAGCAGCTGGGCGCACGGCCGGCGCCGCTGGCGCAGGCACGCGCCCAATTGGCCCTGGCGCAAGGTCATACGGACGAGGCGCGCCACCAGCTTGAACTGCTGACCGCCAGCGGCGACAAGGATGCCTGGCGCCGCTTCGGGCGAGCCCTGCTGAGCAGCCGGGACGCCGCCCAGGCGGCAGGCCTGCTCGAGTCCCTGGCCACGCCTGCGCGCCTGCCGCCCGACCCCGAGGCTTGGCTGGCGATGAGCGAGTTGGGCGACAAGCTGGGCCGTGCGGCTTACGCGCAGCAGATCGCCGACGCCGCCGCCGCGCGCTTCAAGAATGCCGAGACCTATGCCTGGGCGGCCCAGCTCAAGTTCAAGAGCGGCGATCAGACCGGCGCGCAGGGACTGTTCCGCAAGGCCCTGGCCAGCGATCCGAAGAATCCCCGCCTGCGGCTGGTCTACGCCAGCGTGCTGGCGCAGCAGCACGCCTACGCCGAGGCCACCAAGGTGCTCGAAGGTGGCGCCCAGGACAGCGACACCTATGCCTTGCGCGCGGCGCTGGCGGCGCGCGCCAACGATCGCCCGGCGCTGGATCGCCTGTACAAGCAGCTGATGGCGCAGCCGGAGCAGCAGCGCGTCGACAATGCCTACCTGCTCGGCCAGCTGGCCGAATTGCAGGGCCGCAAGGACGAGGCGCTGGACTGGTACGGCCAGGTCGACGACGACCACGAATTCGAAGCGGCCATGCGCAGCGCGCTGATCCTGCAGTCGCAGGGCAAGAGCGCCGACGCCCACGAGCAGCTCGAGCAATTGCAGACCGATTACCTCGACCAGCCGCCGCTGCTGCGCCGCGCCTACGAGGCGGACGCCGAGTTGTACATGGACGAGCAGCGCTACGAACAGGCCAGCGCGGCGTTCAGCCGCGCGCTGCAGCTGCAGCCCGACGACCCGGCCCTGCTGTACGCGCGCGGGCTGGCCTATGCCGACGGCGGCAAGGTCGACCCGGCCGTGGCGGATTTCCGACGCCTGCTGCAACTGCATCCCGGCGACATCGAAGCCAGCAATGCGCTCGGCTATACCCTGGCCGACGCCGACCGCGACCTGCCGGAAGCGCAGCAGCTGATCGGTGCGGCGCGCGCGGCCAAGCCTAACGATCCGGCGATCGCCGATTCCTGGGGCTGGCTGCAGTATCGCCTGGGTCATCTCGACCAGGCCGAGCAGGCCTTGCGCGGCGCCTGGCTCGCCCACAAGGACGCCGACGTCGGCGTGCACCTGGGCGAAGTGCTGTGGAAGCAGGGCCGTCAGCAGGACGCGCGCCATGTCTTCGACGAAGTGCGCCACGCCGACCCCGACAACGCCAGCCTGCGCGCCACCCTGAAGCGACTGAGCCCATGAAATTCCTGTACCGATCTCTCGCAGCCGCGTCGCTGCTGCTGCTTGCCGCCTGCGTGCCCAGGCATGCGGTACGTCAGCCGGCCGATGCCGGCCTGCTGCACGAACAGGAAGTGCGCGAGCTGGCTCTGCGCGGCCGCGATCACTGGGCGTTGCAGGGGCGGCTGTACGTGTCCGACGGCCAGCACCAGTCCGGCACGGTCGACCTGAGCTGGTCGCAGCAGGGCGCTCACTACGAATTCGTGGTGCGCACGCCGATCACCGGCCGCAGCTTTCGCCTGACCGGCGACGAGCAGGGTGCCTTGCTCGAGGGCCAGGACGGCGGCCCCATGCAGGGCAGCGACGCCGAAGACCTGATGCAGCGCGCCCTGGGCTGGCATGTGCCGTTCGCGGAGCTGCGCGCCTGGGTGCTGGGGCTGCGTGCCGGCGCCGACGCGACGTCGCAGGCCGTAGTCAATGCCGATGCGGCGCAGCTGCAATTCGGCGAGAACCGGCTGCCTGCGCTGCTGCGCCAGGATGGCTGGTCGGTGGACTACCGGCAGTGGGACACCAGCCGTCAGCCGGCCTTGCCGAAGGTGCTGTTCGCCAGCAAGGACAGCTACAAGGTGAAGTTGTCCATCGAATCCTGGTCGTTCCCCTAGAATCTCGCGCAGCCGTCCTCCGGCAGCGTGCCGGAGCCCAGCAGCCCGTCCCGGTCTTCGCCATGTCCTTCCATATCGAACGCGCCGTGCCGGCGCAGATCGATGCGCTCGTCGCGATCGAACGCGCCGCGGTGCAGATGTTCCGCGGCCATCCGGCGTGGCCGTTCTACGAGCCGGCGACGCTGCCGCCTGCACTGCTGAACGAAGCGATGATGCGCGGCCTGATCTGGGTCGCGGTGGACGACGGCGGCACGCCGCTGGGTTTCGTGTGGATCGACGACGAGGCCCGCAGCGAGGCGGTCGGCATCGCCGAGATCGATGTGCTGCCGGCGTTCGGCCGCCGCGGCATCGGCGCGGCCCTGCTCGAGCATGCCTGCGCCTGGGCGCGCGCCGCGGGCTATCGGCGGATGGACCTGGGCACGCTCGCCGACGTGCCCTGGAATGCCCCGTTCTATGCCCGGCACGGCTTCGTGCCGGTCGACAAGCACGATCCCCGCTTCGCCTTCGCCCTGCAGCGCGATCGCGCGAACGGCTTCCCGGACGCCTTGCGGGTGTTCATGACGCGGGAACTGGCGCCGGCCACGCCCGACGAATGGACGGTGTGGCCTGCGCCGGCCAAGCTGAACCTGTTTCTGCGCATCCTCGGCCGCCGGCCGGATGGCTACCATGAGCTGCAGACCGTGTTCCGGCTGCTCGACTGGGGCGACGAACTGCGGCTGCGCGTGCTGGCTGATGGCACGATCCAACGTCGGGACGAGCTGCCCGGCGTACCCGCGGAGACCGACCTCACCGTGCGCGCGGCGCGCCTGCTCCAGCACGAGGCTGGCGTCTCACTTGGTGCGGAGATCGAGCTGCACAAACGCGTGCCGATGGGCGGCGGCCTGGGCGGCGGCAGCTCGGACGCGGCGACCGTGCTGGTGGCCCTCAATCATTTATGGGGCTGCGGCCTGGACGAGGACACGTTGGCTGCCCTGGGCCGCCGGCTGGGCGCTGACGTGCCGGTGTTCGTGCGCGGCCGCTCGGCCTGGGCCGAGGGCATCGGCGAGCGGCTGCAGCCGCTGCAGCTGCCCCGGCGCAGCTATGTGGTGGTCGATCCGCGCGAAACGGTGCCCACCGCGGCGCTATTTCAAGCGCCTGAATTGACACGAAATGCCGCGCCGGCGACAATTTCGGTCTTTACTTCAGGCGATGCCGTCGAGAACGCCTTCGAGCCCGTGGTTCGCGCGCGCCATCCGCGCGTGGCTTCGGCGCTGGACTGGCTGGGCCGTTACGGCCTGGCGAGGCTTTCCGGCAGCGGCGCCTGCGTGTTTCTGGAAACGCCGTCGCGCGAGCGCGCCGAGGCCATCGCAGGCGAATGCCCGGTGGACTTCGCGGCTTACGCGGTAAGCGGCGTGAACGTGTCACCGTTGCAGTTGGCCCTGGCGCGGCATCGCGGCGCTGGCCACGGCGACGGAGCAGGATGAGCGGATAGTGGGGCGTCGCCAAGCTGGTTAAGGCACGGGATTTTGATTCCCGCATGCGTAGGTTCGAATCCTACCGCCCCAGCCACTCAGACCGCGCTGTACAGATGGTTGCTTCGACTTAAAGGAAACCAACGTGGATACGTCCAGCCCCATGCTGTTCACCGGCAACGCGCACCGCGCGCTGGCCGAGGACGTCGCGCAGCGGCTGGGCGTGCCGCTGGGCAAGGCGCTGGTCAGCCACTTCAGCGACGGCGAAGCGCAGATCGAGATCGAGGAGAACGTCCGCCGCCAGGAAGTCTTTGTGCTGCAGCCGACCGGCGCGCCCAGCGCGGAGAACCTGTTCGAGCTGCTGACCCTGGTCGACGCGCTCAAGCGCGCTTCGGCGGCCAGCATCACCGCGGTGATCCCGTACTTCGGCTATGCCCGTCAGGATCGTCGCCCGCGCTCGGCGCGCGTGCCGATCACCGCCAAGCTGGTGGCCAAGATGATCGGCACCGCCGGTGTGGACCGCGTGCTCACGGTGGACCTGCACGCGGACCAGATCCAGGGCTTCTTCGACATCCCGGTGGACAACGTCTACGCCTCGCCGATCCTGCTGGCGGACATCTGGCGCAACCACTCGATGGACGACATCATCGTGGTGAGCCCGGACGTCGGCGGCGTGGTGCGCGCCCGCGCGCTGGCCAAGCGCCTGGACGACGCCGACCTGGCGATCATCGACAAGCGCCGGCCGAAGGCCAACGTGGCGACCGTGATGAACATCATCGGCGACGTCGACGGCAAGACCTGCGTGCTGGTGGACGACATCGTCGACACCGCCGGCACGCTGTGCGCCGCGGCGGCTGCGCTGAAGGATCGCGGCGCGCGCAAGGTGGTCGCCTACTGCGTGCACCCGGTGCTCTCGGGCGCGGCGATCAGCAACATCGAAAACTCCCAGCTCGATCAGCTGGTGGTCACCAATACCCTGCCGCTGCGCGCCGAAGCGCGCGGCTGCAGCAAGATCCGCCAGCTCTCGGTCGGCGAGCTGCTGGCCGAGACGATCCGCCGCATCGCCTTCGGCGAGTCGGTGAGTTCGCTCTACGTCGATTGAATGCAAGAACCCGCCCATGGATGGGCGGCGATAGCTGTGCAGTTCTTCGCGGCAGGGATGTCGCGCGGACATAACCCACTCTCCTGGTCGCGGGGGAGTCATCCAAACCGCCGCGAGGCGGTATCACTTACATAGGCAATACCGAAATGGCCACGAATCATGAAATCAAGGCGCAGAGCCGCCACGACGAGGGGAAAGGTGCGAGCCGCCGCCTGCGTCGTGCGGGCTTCGTGCCTGCCGTCGTCTACGGTGCGGGTCAGGATCCGCAGAGCATCCAGATCGAGCACAACACCATCCTGCTGTCCGCCAGGCACGAGTGGTTCTTCTCCTCGGTGCTCGACCTCAACGTCGACGGCAAGGTGCAGAAGGTGCTGGTGCGCGACTGGCAGAAGCATCCGTTCAAGCTGCAGATGCTGCACATGGACTTCCAGCGCATCAACGAGAACGAAGCGCTGCGCGTGAGCGTGCCGCTGCACTTCCTGAACCAGGAAAGCTCCCCGGCCGGCAAGACCTCCGGCGTGGTGATCTCGCACAACCTCAACGAAGTCGAAATCTCCTGCCTGCCGAAGAACCTGCCCGAGTACCTCGAGGTGGATCTGGCCGAGCTGAAGGAAGGCGACATCGTCCACTTGTCGCAGATCAAGCTGCCGAAGGGCGTGGAAATTCCGGCGCTGTCGCTGGGCGAGGACCACGACATCGCCGTGGTGACCGCCAACGCGGTGCGGGAAGAAGTCGACCCGACTCCGGCCGAGGGCGAAGCGGCTCCGGCCGCCGCTGCCGCTGCGCCGGCCAAGAAGGACGAGAAGAAGTAAGCCGTACCGGCCCGTGCTCCCTTCGGGGCGCGGGCCGCTTGGCTGCTGCTGGTCCCTATGGCAGGTCTGCGACTCATCGTCGGGCTGGGCAATCCCGGCGCCGAATACCTACGAACCCGGCATAACGCCGGGTTCTGGTTTGTGGACGCCCTGGCCTCGGGGCAGGGCGAGCGCTTCGGTTTCGACGGCAAGCTGCACGGCGAGACCTGCAAGGTGCGCATCGGCGGCGAGCCGGTGTGGCTGCTCAAGCCCGCCACCTTCATGAACAAGAGCGGCATCGCTGTCGCCTCGGCGCTGCGCTACTACAAGATCGAAGCGGAAGAGTGCCTGGTCGCGCACGACGAGCTGGATCTGGATGCCGGCACCGTACGGCTGAAATTCGACGGCGGCCACGGCGGCCAGAACGGCCTGCGCGACATCGTCGCGCACCTCGGGCATGCCAAGTTCCATCGCCTGCGCGTCGGCATCGGCCATCCGGGCCACAAGGACAAGGTCACGCCCTGGGTGCTGGGGCGTCCCTCCGCCAAGGACGAAGACGCCATCGTCGACGGTATCGCGCGCGCGCTGGACGTGCTGCCGCTGGCCGTGGCAGGTGATTTCAACGAGGCGATGAAGCGTCTGCACACCAGCAAGTGATGGCTTGGGCGCTGCGGTCATGAGCAAGGCGGTGCGCGAACCATTCGAGGCTGCGCTGCTGCTGCGCCTGCAAGGACTGGCGGACGAACTGCCGGCGGCGCGTGCTTTCAAGAATCAGCTGAAGTTCTACGACGGACGCCAGGCTGTGGGGCGTTTGTCGTTCGTGCATCTGGCCAAGGCCGATGCTTACTATGTTATCGCCAGCGTGTCCGGCGGCGAGGTGCACGAGTTCTGCAAGGCACATGCGCCGCCTTATCGAAGCAATCTGCTCAACCCCGATATGACGTTGCTGCATAGTTCGCTCTCCGACCGTGACCGCCGCTTCGCGGACGAGGCGGGCGGTGCCGTGCGGGTCTGGAAGGCAGACGGGATCGAGCGCATCTGCGAGCGCATGCTCGAAAAGATTCGCGCGTTTCACCTCCCACGGATATGCCATGCGCTGACCGCGGCACCCGAGCTGGTCCAGGATGTGTTGGGCGGGCCGGATGATTACGCTTATCCTGCTCTGGCGATCGCCGCTGTACGCCGGGAGCGGTCGTTGGAGTGGGAGCCGGGGTTCGCCGATGAGCTGCTGCGCAACCGCAAGGTCGTCAAGGACCGCGCATTCGACAGCCGCATGCTCGGTATCGGCTGATCGGAGCCGATCCGGCGATGCCGCTATACTAGGCAGCTAGCCATCCGATTCGCAGTCAAGCGGGTTGGCCCGGCGCGATGCGCCTGGCAGATCCGGCTGCGATCCCTTCTCTTTCTGGATTTTTTGCATGGGCATCAAATGCGGCATCGTCGGCCTGCCTAACGTCGGCAAGTCCACCCTGTTCAACGCGCTGACCAAGGCGGGCATTGCGGCCGCCAATTTCCCGTTCTGCACCATCGAGCCCAACGTGGGCGTGGTGCCGGTGCCGGATCCGCGCCTGAACGCGCTGGCGAGCATCGTGAAGCCGCAGAAGGTGATCCCGACCGCGGTGGAGTTCGTCGACATTGCCGGCCTGGTGGCGGGTGCCTCGAAGGGCGAGGGCCTGGGCAACAAGTTCCTGGCGCATATCCGCGAGGTGGATGCCATCGCGCACGTGGTGCGCTGCTTCGAGCACAGCGACATCGTGCACGTGGCCGGCAAGGTCGACCCGCTGGCCGACATCGAAACCATCGACACCGAGCTGGCCCTGGCCGATCTCGATTCGGTGGAGAAGGCGCTGAACCGCGCCGAGCGCGCGGCCAAGGCCAATGACAAGGAAGCGCTGGCCAAGAAGCCGGTGCTGCAGAAGCTCGCCGCCGGCCTCAACGAAGGCAAGACCGCGCGCAGCCTCGGCCTGGACGACGAAGAAAAGGCCCTGGTGCGCGACCTGTTCCTGCTGACCCTGAAGCCGCTGATGTACATCGCCAACGTGCGCGAAGACGGCTTTGAAAACAACCCGCACCTGGACGCCGTGCGCGCCCGCGCCGAGGCCGAGGGCGCGGAAGTGGTGCCGGTATGTGCGGCCATCGAGGAAGAGCTGTCCCAGCTCGAGGACGCCGACCGCGACGAATTCCTGAAAGACCTCGGCCTGGACGAGCCGGGCCTCAACCGCGTGATCCGTGCCGGCTACAAGCTGCTCAACCTGCAGACCTACTTCACCGCCGGCGAAAAGGAAGTGCGCGCCTGGACCATCAAGCGCGGTTTCACCGCGCCGCAGGCCGCCGGCGTGATCCACACCGACTTCGAGCGCGGCTTCATCCGCGCCGAGACGGTGGGCTACGACGATTTCGTCCAGTACAAGGGCGAGGCCGGTGCGGCCGCAGCGGGGCGCCTGCGCAAGGAAGGCAAAGACTACGTCGTCAAGGACGGCGACGTGCTGCACTTCCTGTTCAACGTCTGACGATCGTTGGCCGAAATCCAGTGGAACTCGATGGAGTTCCCTGGACACAGCAACGCTTGTTCAACCTCTAGAGTGCTCGCAAAAGCCTGGACAGGCTGCCAGCTGTCCCATCCAGTACCTGCCGCAATACGGTGAGGCCTCGCCTGGTTTTTTCAGCCGTAGGCGATGGCCCATGCACTGCTCAATCGGAGTCAGTCAGGCATCGGCCCTCAATGAGCGGCGGCTGACATACATGCCGTAGGCAAAGGCCTACAAATTGGCGCAGTACCTTCCTACAAGGAGGGGGCAATCTCCGTCATACTGATTTGCTATAAAGCACATCTGTTGAAGGGCGCATGCTTCGCCAGGTGCATGGTTAGGATGATCTCGGTTGACTCGGCCGAGGGACGACAAGGGGGCAGGAAATGTTGGGTATCCAAAGGATGGCCGGGCGCCGCATGCGTCAAATAAAGGTGTTGGCGTGCGCCACGCTGATGCTGGGGGCGGCTGGGATATGGTCGGAGAGCGCCTTGGCGCAGACGTACTACGGCCCGCCCTATACCTACAGCGACAACACGGGCAGTTACGGCACGCTGCAGGATGCGATCAACAACGAATGGCAGTTCTGGCTGACAAACTGCACGATCAACCATACGAGTTGCGCCTTCACGGTTCAAAGCTATGACCCCAATAGCAATACGGGGCTAGCGGCCACAGCCAACAAAGGTATCGACTTTTGGGCTACGCGCTGGGCTTATTCGCCGGTCAAGAACCTCGGTGGTGCCGGCGCGACGGGCTGCCCTTGCGATAAGAGTGGTGAAGGTGGCAACACGGCTGCGTCTGCGCCCCAAGGCAGCAGTGGCGATAGCTCATTGGATACCCAGTCGGCGGGAGCCATCTCGCCCTTGCAGGCTAATTCGATTAATGCGGCTATTGGTAACAAATTCCAGCAAGATACGGATTTTCGAGGCTCATCCTGGCTCACCTTTCGCCGCTTCTACAACAGCAGTGTCTCGGTAGAGTCCACCACCCTGGGGCCGCAGTGGCGGCATTCGTTCAACCGATCCCTGGACATCGCTCGGTTCAACGGTGATACCAGTACCACAGGGATCGACCTGGAACGCCCCGATGGCTCTCGCGAACACTACAAGCCCAGCAATGGTGCCTGGGTGACCGATGCGGATAGCCCGGATACGCTGACTGAGCACGACGACGCCAACGGCAATCCCACAGGCTATACCGCCTTCATCGCCTCGCTCAAGCATACCGAGCAGTACAACGCCCAGGGTCAGCTGCAATCAGTCACTGATCCGACCGGGCAGGGCATTACGCTGACCTACAGTACTGCAACGACACCGACTACCGTCGCCCCGACACCGAACCTTTTGCTAACTGTGACCGATTCGCAGGGCCGCCAGCTGAGCTTTAGCTATAACGCCCAGGGCAAGTTGGCGCAGGTCACCCTGCCAGACAGCGGCACGCTGGTCTATGGCTACGATGCCTCGAGCGGCAATCTGACTTCGGTGCAATACCCCGATGGCAAGTCGCTTCAGTACGTCTACAACGAGTCGTCCCTGACCGGCGGTGGATCGATTCCTTGGGCGATGACTGGCGCTATCGATGAGGCGGGGGTGCGCTACGAGACCATCACCTACAATTACTACAGCAGCAAGAACGCGGTGGGCTCAAGCTTCGCAGGTGGCGCAGATGCCACGAGTGTGAGCGTGAGCTACGGTCCCTCAACAGTGGTGACCACGCCGCTCGGCGCGAAAGTCACCTTGAATTACACCGGCATCCTGGGTGCCTACAAGCCGGGGAGCGTCAGCCAGGCCTGCGGCGCACAGTGCAATGCGCCCTACAAGTCCAACACCTACGACGCCAACGGCTACCCGCTGACGGCGACGGACTTCAACGGCCACGTCACCAAGACCACCTACGATGCCAACGGTCTGCTGGATCAGGAAGTCGACGCCTCCGGCACCGCTCAGCAGCGCACCACCACGACGACCTGGAACACCACGCTGCGCGTGCCGCTGACCCGCATCGTGCAGGACAACAACGGCAACACTGTCGCTTCGACCGCCTGGGTTTACAATAGCGCTGCACAGACTCTGGCGCGCTGCGAGATCGATCCGACCAATACGGCAGCCACAGGTTATACCTGCAGCAACACGGGCAGTGTGCCAGCCGGCGTGCGCCGTTGGACCTACACCTACTGTACCGCCGTCGACAGCATCCAATGTCCCATCGTCGGCCTGACGCTGACCGCCACCGGCCCGCGCACCGACCTGACTCAGACCACGACTTACAGCTACTACCTGACCGCTAGCGCGGTGAGCTGCGGCACGCCGGGTGCAGCCTGCTACCAGCCCGGCGACCTCAAGAGCGTGACCAATGCTTTGGGGCAGACCACTACGTATGCCTCCTACGACGGCGCCGGCCGGGTTACCCGCAGCATCGATCCGAACGGAGTCATCACGGATCTGACCTACACGCCGCGAGGCTGGCTGGCCAGCCGTACGGTTCGCGCCAACGCCGATGGAAGTGCCTCATCGGGCGATGCCACGACGTCGATGACCTATACCCCCTTCGGCGCGGTCGCGACGGTGACCGACCCCGATGGCGTGGTGATCACCTACAGCTACGACCAGGCGCACCGTCTGACCAAGATCACCGATGCCCAAGGCAACTCGATTCAGTACACCCTGGACGCCTCGGGTAACCGTATTGCGGAAAATACCTATGCCGTGGGCAGCACGACGGCGAGCCGCAGCTTGAGCCGTACTTACAACACACTGGGCCAGCTGACCAAGGTCACCGATGGCCTAGGGCATGTGGTGTTCGATGCCAGCGCCAGTGGCAACTATGACGGTGATGGCAATCTAGTGCAGTCCAAGGACGCCAATGGTTTTATCCAGCAGAACAGCTACGACGCCCTGGATCGTCTGGCCAAGACGATTGCCAACTACAACGGCACAGATACGGCAACCAAGAACACCGCAACACAAAGCGTCCACGATGCGCTGGACCGGCTGACCCAGGTGATCGACCCGAGCAACTTGGCGACCACCTACGGCTATGACGGGTTGAGCAATGCGACTTCGCTGCAGAGTCCGGACACTGGCACGAGCAGCAATACCTACGATGCAGCCGGCAATGAACTTACCCACTCGGATGCCAAGGGCATTGTTGCTACGAATGCTTTCGACGCTCTGGATCGCCTGACTGGCACCAGCTATTCCGACAACGCGCAGACCAACGACAACGTCACTTACGCCTACGACGAAGCCAGCAGCGTCACTGGCTGCCCCAGCTCCTATCCCCTGGGCCGCCTGACGCGAATTGTAGAAAGCGCTGTGACGACCGTGTACTGCTACGACCGCCGCGGCAATGTCACCCGCAAGCAGCAAGTTACCGCAGCAGCTACCGACACCACCGGTTACGCCTACACCTTAGCCGATCGGCTCAGTGGCATGACCTATCCTAGCGGCACCCAGGCCAGCTATGCCTTCGATAACGATGGACGGATCCAGGGCGTGACCCTGACGCCATTGGGTGGCAGTGCCAGTGCGGCGGTGAGCAGCATCAGTTATCAGCCCTTCGGGCCAATTAGCAGCTACACCTTGGGCAATGGTCAGACCATCACCCGTAGCTATAACGCCAACTATGCTCTGACGGACCTGGTCAGCCCCGCACTGACACTACATTTCGCGCGCGATTTGATGGGCAACATCAGTGCAGAGGGTAATGCGCCGGGTGCTAATCCGGCGACAGAGAGCTATACCTATGACCCGTTGTATCGCCTGATCGGCATTGCGCAGGGCAGCACAAATATCGAAACGCTGACCTACAACCCGACGGGCGACCGTACCAGCAAGACCGGTGGTGGCCAAGCGACGGGCGCGTATGGCTATCAGACCAATACGCATTGGCTGACTAGCATTGGTAGCACGGCGAGGACCTACGACGCCAACGGCAACACCACGGGCAACAGCAGTGCGGGCCAGGCCTGGGGCTACGGTTATAACGGTCGCAACCGGATGACGGTGGTGCAAGTCAACGGTACCACGGTAGGCGCCTATACCTATAATGCTCTGGGTCAGCGCATCCAAAAAGCCGCGACACAGCCAACTGCCTTAACGCAGCGCTTCGACTACAACGAAGCCGGTCAGTTGGTGGGTGAGTACGGCAGCAGCAGTCGTGACTACATCTTGATGGGTGGTCTGCCGATTGCAGTAGTCGACACGGTCAGCGGAAGTGGCTCAGTGAATTACGTTTCGACGGATCATCTTGGAACGCCTCGAGTGGTGAGCGACGCTAGTGGCAATGTCCAATGGCAATGGACGTCGCTGAGCAACCCATTCGGAGAGCTGTTGCCTGCCTCAAGTGGCAGTTACACCCTAAATCTACGCTATCCCGGCCAATATTTTGATGCTGAGAGTGGACTCAATTACAACGCCAATCGAAACTATGAGGCTGCAACCAGTAGGTATATTCAGAGCGATCCGATTGGGTTGAACGGTGGGGTGAGTACATATGCCTATGTTGAGGGGAATGCACTCAATTATAGCGATCCGAGAGGGCTTATTCGTTGGGCCGGAGAGGTATATTCAGGCGCAATTATTCCTGGTATCGGGGTGGCTGGATACGTTTTCGATCTATCATCTGAGTGTGTCAATCATCGGCGCGCATATATCCATGTAGAGGCTGGCGGCTTGGCTGCAGGATTTGGCCTAAAAGCCACCGCTGGGGCTAGTGAAGTGACTTTCGACGATTGGGAGCCAGACATCTATCCAGAAAATTTTGAGGGGGAATTCCGAGTAACAGGTGCAAATGCGGGGGCTATTCTTGTTGGAGGCTGGACCTGGTATCAGGTTGGCAAGAATTTTTCTAATATAAGCCTTGTGCCAAGCCCTGGTATTGGCATTGATTTATCCATTGGAGCAGCCAAAGGCAAGTCAAAAGTGTCCAGTCTTGAGTGGAAGGATTGTGAGTGCTTGTGATGTTGCACCTTATTTATCTCATAGGGCTGTTGCATTTTACGTCATACATGCTTATCGCGTGGCGATTTAATATGGTGCTTGAGGGTAAGCGATCATCTGAGCGAATATCCATGCTTTTTATAGGGCCGCGCTCTGTTGCTAACCTTTGGAGGCTATTGTTCCGATTTAAATTTGTTGACTTTGACGATATATTGCTACGCACCGCAAGCGTGGCTCACATTGTTACTACGATGGTCATTGTCATCGCTCTTGGGTATTTTCTTTTTTTCGATACATGAGCATTACTTCTGATGCAACTGTATTTTGACAGGCGACTCAAGCCCAGTGTGCGCCCCTCATATTTGGCAAAAGCTCATAACTTCCACGAATCTCTCTTGAAGATCACACCATTAAGCATCTCATCGCAATTAAGCGCCCACCCCTGCGGGCCATGCAGGGGTGGAAATCAAGTGAAGTGCCCTCGTTTTCCCGACTCATTCGGAAGTGGGGTTAGGCTTGATGATGCTGTGGCATAACGGATGGGCGGGAGGCCACCCAGCGATCGATGTGATGGTCATGTATGTAACGATGTCGCTCGGCCAATGAGCATCTGCCGCGAAGTCGACACAACATCAACCCTGACCTGGCACGGCAGAAACCGACGTGGAGCTTGGCTAGCGGTAGCTCATGCGCGCAGTTCAGCGCATCCCACCGACATCGAATAGCTGAAACTCGCGGATGCGTGCCGTCCCGGCGCTGGACAGGATGTTCAGGCGCAGCTTGGTGGTGGTCACCGGGGTGAAGCGATCGATCTTCATATGGCCGATCGCTTCGGCTTGGGCGACGACAGTCCACGCGCCGTTCTCCCATGCCTCGATGGCGTATTTCTCGACCTGCTGACCGTCATTCAACCACTCCATGCTCAACGCGCGATCGACGGTGATCGGTTTGGCGAAGTCGACTTCGAGCACGCCGTGGTGCGCTCCCTCGGCGGCTGACCAGAAGGTATCGGCGTTGCCGTCCAGCGCGGCGTCCGCATTGGCGTCGCCGCCGAGATGCTGTCGCGCCAGGTCGTGTTCGATGCCGTAGCGCGCCTGCAAGGCTGCGCCGAGGGCTTTCAGTCGCGCGACGTCGGCTTCGGGCAGCACGCCGTGGCGATTCGGCGCGATGCCCAGCATCAGCTGGCCGCCGCGTCCGACGCTGTTCTCCCAGATGTCGACCAGCTCGTCGACGCTCTTCAAGGTCTGGTCGCTGTCCGGGTGCCAGAACCACTGCAAGGTGTGCAGCGGGGTATCCACTTCCACCGGTCGCCAGCGCAGCTCGCCGTGGCGATCGATCACGTTCCAGTTTTCGCCGCGGATGTGGCCGTCCTCCTGGCCAACCCAGCGGATATCGCCGTAGTCGAACAGCGCCACGTCAGCGAAGACCAGCGCGTTCGACTGATAGGTGCGCAGTTCTCCCAGGTATTTCTTGAAGTCGTAGACATGGCCCGCGCTGCCGGCACCGTCGAGCCACCACTCGACGAGCGGGCCGTAGTGCTGGGCCAACTCATCCAGCTGCCCGACGTAGTACTTATCGTAGGCGGCCGTATCGGCGTAGCGCGGTTCGTGGCGATCCCACGGCGACAGATAGATGCCGAATTCCAGGCCTTCCTTGCGCACGGCCTGTTCGGTCATCTGCACCAGATCGCCTTTGCCGCCCAGCCACGGACTGGCCTTGACCGAGTAGTCGCTCTGCTCGGTCGGCCACAGCGCGAAACCGTCGTGGTGCTTGGCCACCAGCACCAGGTAGTTCGCGCCGGCTGCTTTTGCCGCGCGCGCCCACTGCCCGGGATCGACGCGATCGGGATTGAACACCTTCGGCGAGGCCGTGCCGTCGCCCCATTCGCGATCGAGGAAGGTGTTGGTGCCGAAATGCACGATCACGCCGAACTGCAGGTCCTGCCAATGCACCTGCTGCGGCGAGGGCTTGAGCTCGATCGCGTTCTGCGCGGCTGCAGCGGTGGCGAGGCCCAGGCTGCAGGCGGTGACGGCAAGGAGGGTGCGCAGGCCCAGGGGCATGGTGTCATTCCGGGTGAGTGCGGGAAGAGGGATGTTCCGTCAGGCGAATCACGCGCGACGATAGGGCTTCAATCGGGGCCGGTCGCGGCGCCGAATTCCAGCGCTGCGGAAATCTCCGCGGTGGCGCGGCACAGTTCGGCCACGATGTCGTCGATGGTCTTCACCGCCGTGCGCTGCTCGATATACGGAATGGTCAGCGCGCACACGGCGCGGCCGTGTTGCAGCACCGGCGCGGAAAGATCGGTGACCGCGTCCACCACCAGGCTCGGCTCGCGCGCATGGCCGCGCGTGCGCAGCTGGGTCAGCAGCTTGCTCAGCTTCTTGCGGTCCAGCCCGGGTTCGTAGCGCGCGATCATGTCCAGCCAGCGCTCGCGCACCGCCGGCTCCTGGAAGGCCAGCAGCACATGACCGGAAGTGGATTGCGACATCGGCCGTCGATGCCCGACCCGCACCACCAGGGCGATCTCGCCGGGCGGATCGACGCGCGCGATGACCACGATCTGCTCGCGCGAGGACACCACCAGGTGGCAGGCTTGGCCGCAGGCCTCGGTCAGCCGGTGCATCACCGGCAGCGCGGCCTCGATCATGTTCTTCACCAGCGGCTGTCCCATGCCCAGCCGGAACAGGCGCGGGGTGAGCGAATAGCCGATGTCGCCGTCGCCACGCGAGATGTAGTCGCGTTCTTCCAGCACCTGCAGCATGCGGAAAATCTCGCCGCGCGAGCGGCCCACCCCTTCGGAAATTTCCGCGATGCTGAGCGGCTGATCCGCCGCAGCCAGCAGTTCGAGGATATCCAGTCCCTTGTCGAGCGCCGGTGCGCGGTATTTGGGGGTGGGCTTCGACATGGCGCTCCTGGGCCGGTGCTGGCTCGTGTGATCGATCCGACATCTTGCGCCATCCACGGCGACATGGTGCGCTGCGTCTTGTGTTATCCATGAACAACAGTTTTATATTTGCACAACGAGGTGGAGTACACAAACGCGCGGACTGTTCCATCGGCACGCGCTTCATGGCGGGGAATGCATCGCGAGGAGCATGCCGTTGAAGGGCGCGCCGTTGGAGAGCAGGGTGGATTCGCAAACGCTGACCAGACAGGCGCGGCTGCCGCTCGCCGAAGCAGCGCGAGGCCGGCGATGGCTGCCGCTGCTCACCATCATCGCGCTGTTCTTCCTGTGGGGCATGGCGAACAACCTCAACGACGTGCTGGTCGCCCAGTTCAAGAAGGTCTTCACCCTCAACGATCTGCAGGCCGGGCTGGTGCAGAGCGCGTTCTATCTCGGCTACTTCCTGCTCGCCCTGCCGGCCGGCCTGTTCATGCGTCGCTACGGCTACAAGAACGCAGTGGTGTGCGGCCTGCTGTTCTATGGCCTCGGCGCCTTGCTGTTCTGGCCGGCAGCCAGCCAGCGCAGCTACGGCTTCTTCTTGTTCGCGTTGTTCGTCATCGCCAGCGGCCTGGCCTTCCTGGAAACCTCGGCCAATCCCTTCGTTACCGTGCTCGGTCCAGCCGAAACCGCGACGCGGCGGCTGAATCTGGCGCAGGCCTTCAACCCGCTGGGTTCGATCGCTGGCGTGTGGATCGGCCAGCGCTTTATTTTCTCGGGCATCGAGCACACCCCGGCCGAACTGGCCGCGATGAGTCCGGCGGCGCGCAGCGCCTACCTGATGCTGGAAGCGACCTCGGTGCAGGTCCCTTATCTGGTGATCGGCCTGGGCGTGCTGGCCTGGGCCGTGTTGATCCTGTCGACCCGTTTTCCCGACGTCTCGGTGGTGGCTGCCGAGGCCGAGGCGATGCCCGCGCCGGCAGGTGCGATCGGGCGACTGCTGCGCGACGGCTCGTTCCGCTTCGCCTTGCTGGCGCAGTTCTTTTATGTCGGCGCGCAGGTCGGCGTGTGGAGCTACATGATTCGCTACGTGCAGGCCGCGCTGCCGGGCACGCCGTACCGGCAGGCGGCGAACTACCTGTTCTACTGCCTGGCCTGTTTCATGGCTGGCCGCTTTGCCGGCGCGGTGCTGATGCGCTGGGTGCGCGTCGAACGGCTGCTGGCCTGGTTCGCGGCGGTGAACATCGCGCTGGCCTTGGTGGCGGTGTGCTGGAGCGGCCAGATAGGCGCCTGGGCGCTGGTGGCCTGCAGCTTCTTCATGTCGGTGATGTATCCGACGATTTTCGCGCTGGGCGTCAAAGGTCGCGACGACGGCGAGCGCAAGCTCGCCTCGGCCATGCTGGTGATGACCATCATCGGCGGCGCGGCAGTGACCGCGGCACTGGGCGCAGTCTCCGACGGCTTCGGCATTGCGCGCGCGATGGCGGTGCCGGCGCTGTGCTTCGTGGTGGTCTGGCTGTTCGCGCGGCATCACGCGGGCCGGCCGCGCCTGGCGGGAGCCTGATCGATGGCGCGCCGACTTTTCGTGCTGGACCTGCGCGACGATGCGCAGGCGATCGCCGAGTACGAGCGCTGGCACCGGCCGGAATCGATCTGGCCCGAGATCGCGGCCTCGATCCGCGCGGCCGGCATCCAGAGCATGGAGATTTTCCGCGCCGGCAATCGGCTGGTCATGCTGATGGAAACCGGCCCGAGCTTCGATGCCGCGGCGAAGGCGGCGGCCGATGCGGCCGACCCGCGCGTGCAGGCATGGGAAGCCTTGATGGGGTCGTTCCAGCAGCCCTTGCCGTTCGCCGAGCCCGGGCAGAAGTGGGTGCCGATGGCGTCGATCTTTTCGTTGGACGACATGCCCTGGCTGGACGAAATGCCTGGGACGGATATCGATCCGACGAATTCCGTGCAATCGGACAGTTGATGCTTGCTGCAGCCATGGCGTTCCGCCGAAGCGTCCCGCAACGACAGACTTCTATCTGAAGCGCAGGTTGTCGCGCGTCAGCTGGGCGATCGAGGTGACGCCCATCAGCTTCATGTCGCGCTCGATCTCGGTGCGTAGCAGCCCCAGCGCGTGTTCCACGCCGGCCTGGCCCGCGGCCGCCAACGGATAAAGGTAATAGCGGCCGATGCCCACCGCCTTGGCGCCCAGCGAGAGCGCCTTGAGCACGTGGGTGCCGCGCTGGATGCCGCCGTCCATGATCACGTCGATCTGGTCGCCGACCGCGTCGACGATTTCCGCCAGCTGGTCGAAGGCCGCGCGCGAGCCGTCCAGCTGGCGGCCGCCGTGGTTCGAGACTACGATGCCGGTGCAGCCGATCTCGACGGCGCGCTTGGCGTCGGCCACCGACATAATGCCCTTGAGGCAGAACTGGCCGGACCACAGCCGCACCATCTCGGCCACGTCGTCCCAGGCCATCGCGGGGTCGAGCAGCTCGGTGAAGTAGCGGCTGATCGACATCGCGCCGCCGTCCATGGGCACGTGCTGGTCGAGCTGCGGCAGGCTGAAGCGTTCGTGGGTGAGGTAATTCCAGGCCCAGCGCGGCTTGGCCACGAACTGCGCGAGGCCGGCCAGGTTGAGCCGGAATGGGATCGAGAAACCGGTGCGCACGTCGCGCTCCCGGTTGCCGCCGGTGATGCTGTCCACGGTGAGCATCATTACCTCGACGCCGGCCGCCTTGGCACGTTCCAGCATGGCGCGATTGAGGCCGCGATCCTTGTGGAAATAGAACTGGTACACCTGCGGCGTGCCGGGGTGTGCGCGGCGCAGCGTCTCGAGGTCGACGGTGCCCAGCGAGGACACGCCGAACAAGGTGCCGAACTTCGCTGCGGCCGCGGCGACGGCATGCTCGCCCTGGTAGTGGAACAGGCGCTGCACCGCCGTCGGCGAGCAATAGAAGGGCAGGGCGAGCTTCTGCCCCATCACCACCACCGAGGTGTCCACGCGGGCGACGCCGCGCAGCACGTTCGGCACCAGATCGCATTGTTCGAAGCTGGCGGTGTTCCGCCGATAGCTGACTTCGTCGTCGGCGGCGCCGTCGATATAGTCGAAGATCGGACCGGGCAAGCGGCGCCTGGCCAGTGCCCGGAAATCGTGGAAGTTGTGGCAGGCCGCTAGCCGCATGATCTGGCCGCCTAGCCAGTTGCCGCGTCGGGGGCTGCCTGTCGCCAGACCCGGCCCTCGGGGAACAGGTGATCGCGCATCGACGCTTCGCGCATCTGCGCCGAGAAGCCGGGCTGCGAAGGCGCCAGGTAATGCCCTTGGCGAATGCGTACCGGATCGACGAAGTGCTCGTGCAGGTGGTCGACGAATTCGATGGCGCGATCGTCCTTGCGGCCGCTGATCGCCACGAAGTCGGCCATCGCCAGATGCTGGACCAGCTCGCACAGGCCCACGCCCCCGGCGTGCGGAAACACGCGCACGCCGTACTTGGCGGCCAGCAGCAGGATGGCCAGGTTCTCGTTGACGCCGCCCACGCGGGCCGCGTCGATCTGCACCAGGTCGACCGCGCCGGCCTGGAACAGCTGCTTGAACATGACCCGGTTGTGGGTGTGCTCGCCGGTGGAGATCGGCACCGGCGCGACCGCGCGGCGGATCGCCGCGTGGCCGAGGATGTCGTCGGGGCTGGTCGGCTCCTCGACCCAGGCCAGCCGCGTTTCCGACAGCTGCTGCAGCCAGCCGATCGCGGCGGACACGTCCCAGCGCTGGTTGGCGTCGACGGCGATTTCGACATCGGGTCCCACGGCTTCGCGGGCGAGTCGGCAGCGGCGCACGTCGTCTTCCACGTTCAGGCCCACCTTGAGCTTGATCGTGCGGAAGCCGGCGGCGACCGCCTCGCGGGCGAGCCGCTGCAGCTTGTCGTCGCTGTAGCCCAGCCAGCCCGGCGAGGTGGTGTAGGCCGGATAGCCTTCGGCGAGCAGGCGTGCGATGCGCTGCGGCTTGTCGGGTTCGGCGGCGCGCAGCATGGCCAGCGCCTGCTCCGGAGTGAGCGCGTCGCTCAGGTAGCGGAAGTCGATGGTCGCGACCAGTTGCTCCGGCGTCAGCTCGGCGATGAAGCGCCACAGCGGCTTGCCGGCCAGCCGCGCCGCGAGGTCCCAGGCGGCGTTGACCACCGCGCCGATGGCCATGTGCATCACGCCTTTTTCCGGCCCCAGCCAGCGCAGCTGGGAGTCGCCGATCAGGCGCCTGGCGAAGCCGCCCAGGTCGTGCACCACTTCGTCGAGTGCGAGGCCGAGCACATGCGGCGCGAGCGCGTCGATGGCGGCCTTCTGCACCTCGTTGCCGCGGCCGATGGTGAACACCAGGCCGTAGCCGGACAGCCCCGGGTGATCGGTGCGCATCACCACATAGGCGGCCGAATAGTCCGGATCGGGATTCATCGCATCCGAGCCGTCCAGCTCGCGCGAGGTCGGGAAGCGGATGTCGTAAGTGTCGAGCGCGACGATCTTGCTCATCTGATGATCTTCCCTGGGCAGAGGCCGCGCACGGCGGGTGGGTTCAGCGCGCATGGCCGTCCTCGGCGTGCGCGCGCACGCGCTGGCGTTGTCGGCCGAGTCCGTCGATGCCAAGCTCGATCACGTCGCCAGCGCGCAGATAGACCGGCGGCTTCTGGCCGAGGCCGACGCCCGATGGCGTGCCGGTGCTGATCACGTCACCCGGCAGCAGGGTCATGAAGCGGCTGATGTAGCTCACCAGGGCCGCCACGCCGAAGATCATGGTGCGCGTGTGGCCGTGCTGATAGCGATGCCCGTTGACCTCCAGCCAGAGGTGCAGGTCCTGCGGGTCGGGCACTTCGTCGGCGGTGACCAGGTACGGGCCGATCGGGCCGAAGGTATCGCAGCTTTTGCCCTTGACCCACTGGCCGCCATGCTCGAACTGGAAGGCGCGCTCGGACAGATCGTTGACCACCAGGTAGCCGGCGACGTGGGCCAACGCTTGCTCGGGCGCGACGCTGCGCGCCATGCTGCCGATGACCACGCCCAGCTCGACTTCCCAGTCGGTCTTCTCGGAACCGCGCGGGATGATCACGTCGTCGTTGGCGCCGACGATGGCGCTGGTGGCCTTCATGAACAGCACCGGCTCGGTCGGCACCGGGGCGTTGGTCTCGGCGGCGTGTTCCGCGTAATTCATGCCGACGCAGATCATCTTGCCGACCCGCGCCAGCGGCGCGCCGTAGCGCGGCTGGCCGTCGATTTGGGGCAGCGTCTGCGGATCGAGCGCGGCGAGGCGCGCGAGGCCGCCCGGACTCAATACCTGCGCCTCGATGTCGTCGACGATCGACGACAGCTCGCGCAGTACGCCGGCGTCGTCGAGCAGGGCCGGCCGTTCCTTGCCGGGCTCACCATAGCGGACCAGTTTCATGGGTTTGCTCGCTCAGTTGGACCAGCCGCCGTCCACGACGTGGACAGTGCCGGTGGTGAAGGCCGATTCGTCGGAGGCCAGGTAGAGCGCCAGCGCGGCGATCTCCTCCGGCGTGCCCAGGCGTCCCATCGGCTGGCGCGTGATGAAGCTTTGCCAGTGGGCGGCTTCGTCGCCGCCGAGCGCGCGCACGCGCTCGCCCAGCGACGGCGTCTTCACCGTGCCTGGGCAGATCGCGTTGCAACGGATGCCGCGCGCGACGAAGTCCGCGGCGATCGAGCGGGTCAGCCCGATCACCGCTGCCTTGGTGGTGCCGTAGGCGAAGCGGTTGGGCACGCCTTTGATGCTGGAGGCCACCGACGCCATGTTGACGATGCTGCCGCGGCCGCGATCGAGCATCGCCGGCAGCACGCCGCGGCACAGCCAGAACATGCTGTCGACATTGATCCGGAACGAGCGCTGCCAGCTGTCCAGGTCGGTATCGAGGATGCTGCCGGCATGCACGTAGCCGGCACAGTTGAACAGCACGTCGAAGGCGTCGTGCCGCTCGATCAGCTGACCGATGTCCTCGCTGCGGGTGACGTCCAGCACCTGCGTGTCGATGCCCGGCTGCCCGGCAGCCAGGCTGGCCAGCGCCGCGCCGTCGATGTCGGTGGCCAGCACGCGGGCGCCCTCGCTGGCGAAGGCGATTGCGGTGGCGCGGCCGATCCCCGCGCCGGCGGCGGTGACCAGGGCGTGCTTGCCGGCCAGCCGGGCGCTCATGCGCACAGGCCTTTGGCGAAGTGGCGGATCGGATTCATGCATCGGCTCCTGCGGAAGACGGACGAAAAGCGTCGGTGGAGCGCCGGTAGAACTTCAGCGCATTGCCGCCGAACACCAGCGGCTGCGCGTTTGGCGCGAAACGCTGCACATAGGCGCGCGCCAGCCTCAGCCAGTGCGCGTATTGGCTTTGCACGGTGAGCACCGGCCAGTCGCTGCCCCATAGCAGGCGCTCCGCGCCGAAGCACTCGAACAAATGCTCGACGTAGCGTTCGAGCACGCCCTCGGGCATGCCGGGCGCGAGCTGGGTCAGCAGGCCGGACAGCTTGCAATGCAGTGCCGGCGACTCGGCCAGCCGGGCCAGCGATGCGGCCCAGGCGTCGAAGTCGCCGTGCGCGAGATCGGGCTTGCCGGCATGGTTCAGCACGCAGCGCAGTCGTTGTTCGCGATCCAGCCGGGCCTGCAGCGCGGGCAGTTGCGCAGGGCGCACCAGCGCATCGAAGGCCAGGTCGAATTCCTGCATCGCGTCGAACGCGGCGTCCAGGGCCGGGCGCGCCAGCCAGTCCGGGTCGGCGATGTCCTGCGCCATCGGGCGCAGGCCGAGCAGGCGCCCGTCGCCGTCGCGCAGCAGCGCCTCGATGCGCTTGCGCACGTCGTGCGCGGTGAAGTCGACCCAGCCGACCACGCCGATGGCGGCGAGATCGTGCTGGCACAGCTCAAACAGAAAGCGCGTTTCCGCCTCGCTCGGCGCCGCCTGCACCAGGATGCTGCCGCTGACTCCGGCGGCATGCCGCTGCGTCTGCAGGTCGGCCGGCAGATAGTCGCGGCGCAGGCCTTCCGGCGCCTGCTGCAGCCAGCCGTAGTCGCCGCGCGCCACCTGCCAGTAATGCTGGTGCGCGTCGATCACGATCATGCCGGTGGCGCTCATGGCGTGACGGCGCTTTGGTCGAGCAGGCCGGTTTCGCGCAGCTGCGTCCACAGGTGCGCGGGGATGGGGGTGCCGTCGATGCGGCGAACCGCGCTGTCGACTTCGGCCGGCGAGCGCAGGCCGCAGACCACGGTGGCCACCGCCGGATGGGCCAGCGGAAACTGCAGGGCTGCCGCACCGGTGTCGATGCCGTGCTGTGCGCACAGCGCATAGAAGCGCTGCGCCCTGGCGCGGACGGCCGCGTCGGCGAGTGCGTAGTTGTAGGTGTCGCCGGGTGCATCGGCGCCGCCCAGCAGGCCGGAGTTGTAGGGGCCCGCGGCCATCACCGCGACGCCTTGCCGCTCGGCCAGCGCCATCACGCGGGCGCTGTCGTGCTGTTCGAACAAGGTGTAGCGGCCGGCCAGCATGAGCACGTCCAGCTCGAAGGACGCCATCACCTGCAGGCATACCGCTTCTTCGTTGACGCCCAGGCCGATCGCCTGGCATACGCCCTGGCTGCGCAGCTCGGCCATCGTCGGCAGCGACTCCTCCAGGGCTTGTCGCAGCACCGCCGCGTGTTCGGTGCCATGAGTCAGCGCACCGATGTCGTGCAGCAGCAGGATGTCGACCCGGTCGGTGCGCAGTCGGCGCAGGCTGGCTTCGAGCGAACGCAGGATGCCGTCGCGGCTGTAGTCGAAGCGGGCCTGATAGCCGCTCACGGCGAAGCCGTCGTCGGCTTGCGCGTCAGTGTCGCCACTCTCCTGCACCAGCCGGCCGACCTTGGTCGACAGCGTGTAGCTGTCGCGGGCGACACCGGCCAGGGCGTTGCCCAGGCGGGTCTCGCTGAGGCCGTAGCCGTAATAGGGCGCGCTGTCGAAGTGGCGGATGCCGTGCTGCCAGGCGTGGCGCACGGCATCGAGCGCATCGTGCTCGGCCACGCTGGCGTAGAGGTTGCCGATCGGCGCGCCGCCGAAGGCAAGCCGCGACAGCGCCGGCACCCTGCCGCGCGCCGGCGATGCGCCGACGTGGCCGATCGCGTTGCGGATCTCCGCTTGCATCACTGGACAGAGCCCTCTCAAGCCGTGGCTGCCACGGTACGCCAGATGCGTCCGCCGACGTCGCGCCCGCCGTTCCCGCGGCCGGCAGGGCGGTGTCGATTAGTGTGCGCATATGAATTCATAATTTACAAGTGATCATTTTGGCTGTTCGCGCTTGCGCAAGTTTCTGTTGCAATGCGACTTGCATCGATCTAATTTCGGTCTATAAAAGTGCGGTCGGGATAAATATGAACTGGAAGTTCGTATATAAATTGCTTCTCGCGGGGTAGGCGAAGCGGATCGCAGCACGGCGGGAGAGGTGGGGCATGCAAGGCGTGAGCTCGATACAGCCAGGCGGCGGCACGGCGGCGCAAGCGCTGTGGTGGCGCGCATGAAGAGTATGCATAGCGGCTTTGGCGAGGCCGGCAAAGCTTATGTCTGGTCCGACGTGGCCGGCGCCGGCGCGGCGCGCGAAACGACTTCGGCCAGCGAACCGGTGGTGCCTTTGGCGCGGACCGAGACGGCCTTTCTCGCGGCCGATGTCGGCGGCACTCATGCCCGCGTCGGGCTGGTCGATTTCCGGCCTGGGCAGGGCGCGCCGACTGTGCTGGCCTACCGCGTCTATGCCTGCAGCCGATACGCCGGCCTGGATGCCATCGTGCAGACCTTCTGCGCCGAGTTCGCGGTGCAGCCGAGGCGCTTTGCGCTGGCCTGCGCGGGTTTTCTGCACGAAGGCAGCGTGGTCAACAGCAACCTGGCCTGGCCGATCGTGCCGGCGGCGCTCGAGCAGGCGCTGCGGCTGGACGACGTGGCGATATTGAACGACTTCGAGGCGCTGGCTTACGGCACGGCCTATCTGGACGCCGGCAGCGTCACCCCGCTGCATGTGCCGCAGCGACCTGGCCGGACGAACGGCCCGGTGGTGGTGGTCGGTCCGGGCACCGGCTTGGGCGTGGCGGTGCGCCTGCCGCATGCCAAGCCCTCGGTGCTCGCCACCGAGGCGGGGCACATCCAGCTGGCGGCGCGCAGCGGGCGCGAACAGCAGGTGCTGGGCGAACTGGCGCCGGCCGACACGCATGTCTCCTACGACCACGTGCTGTCCGGTCCCGGCCTGTTGCGCGTGTACCGCGCGCTGTGCCGGCTCGAGGGCATTCCGGCGGTGCTGGACGATCCGGCTGCGCTCACCGCGGCGGCGTGCGCAGGCACGCAGGCGGCGGCGGTGGAAACCTTGCAGCTGTTCTGCGGGTGGCTGGGTTCCTATGTCGGCGATCTGGCGATGCTGTACGGCGCCAGCGGCGGCATCTATCTGGCCGGCGGCTTCCTGTCGGAGATCATCGGTTTTCTGCAGCAAAGCAGCTTCATCAGCCGCTTCCTCGACAAGGGCGTGATGCGCCCGTTCCAGGAGACGGTGCCCATCTACGTGGTGGATCACGCCCAGCTCGGCGTGATCGGCGCGGCGAGCTGGCTGTTGCATGGTCGCGCGCAAGGTGACGCCGGATGAACGCAGGCGTCGCCCCACCCATCCATTCGCCCAGCACGGCAGGCCAGATCGACATGCTCATCGCTATGCACTCGTTGGTTGGTTGTCGCGCAGGGCATGGCCGCACCGGAACAAGCGGATTCGACGAGCCGCGCCCCGCGCATGCCGGCAAGGCAGGCGCGCACGCGCGCAAGACCGCGCTGGCCGCGCTTATCGTGCTGGGGTTGGTAGCCAGTGCATACGACCGGCCGGCCGTGGCTGCCGATGCCGCTGCTCCGTCGAAGGCTACGCCGCCGGATGCGGCCACCATCGAGCAGCAATGGATAGACGCGAACCGGCCGTACGACGAGGCGCGCAAGGCCATCCTCGCGCAGGTGCGCAAGGGCGCCTGGCAAGGTCCGATGCAGCCGGATTGGCAGAGTCTGACCGCCTACCGTGCGCCGGACTGGTATCGGGATGCCAAGTTCGGCATCTTCATCCACTGGGGCGTGTATTCGGTGGCGGCCTACAAGGGCGAGTGGTATCCGCGCCATATCTACGAGCGCGACGGCGAGTACGCCAACTATCACCAGCACCAGCTCGACACCTACGGCCCGATGCCCCAGGTCGGCTACAAAGATTTGATTCCGCGCTTCAAGGCCGAGCACTTCGATCCGCAGGCCTGGGCCGCGCTGTTCCGCGAAGCGGGCGCGCGCTTCGTGGTGCCGGTGGCCGAGCATCACGACGGCTTCGCCATGTACGACTCGAAACTGTCGGACTGGACCGCGGTGAAGATGGGCCCCAGGCGCGACGTGATCGGCGAACTGGCCAAGGCGGTGCGCGCACAGGGCATGAAGCTGGGCCTGTCGTCGCATCGCGCCGAGCACGATTGGTTCTACGAATACGGCCGCCGCTTCGATTCCGACGTCAACGATCCGCGCTACGCCGCGCTGTACGGTCCGGCGCATCCGCTGCAGTCGGCCAAGGGCGAAGACGGCCAGGAGGTCGACTGGACCTTCGTCTCCGACGCCTATCTCGACGACTGGCTGGCGCGCTCGGCCGAGATCGTGCAGGACTATCACCCCGACCTGATGTATTTCGACTGGTGGATCGGCCAGCCGCGCTTCCGCGGCGCCCTGGCCGACTTCGCCGCGTTCTACTACAACCAGGCCGCGGCCCGCGGGCAGGGCGTAGTGCTGGACTACAAGCTGGACGACATGCGTCCCGGCACCGGCACCTTGAACATCGAACGCGGGCAGGCCGCGGACATCCGCGAGCAGCCCTGGCAGACCGAAACTTCGATCAGTCCGGATTCGTGGGGCTATGCCGAGGGCGACACCTACAAGTCGCCGGACGAGATCGTGCATCTGCTGGCCGACGTGGTCAGCAAGAACGGCGACCTGCTGCTGAACATCGGCCCCAAGGCCGACGGCAGCATTCCCGCGCCGGCGCGCGACATCCTGCAGGCGATCGGCCAATGGCTGCGCCTCAACGGCGAGGCGATCTACGGCACGCGGCCGTGGCAGCGCTACGGCGAAGGTCCGACCCAGGTCGTCGCCGGCACCATGGACGACACCAAGACCAAGCCGTACACCGCCGAGGATTTCCGCTTCACCACCAAGGGCCATCAGCTCTACGCGATCGAGCTGGGCTGGCCGGCGGGCGGCCATGCGCTGATCCATGCACTCGGGCCGGCGCTGAAGGTGAATGCGGTGACCTTGCTGGCCACCGGCAAGCCGGTGCCGTTCCGCCAGCAGCCGGATGGCCTGCACCTGGATCTGCCGGCGCAGCCGGCCGGCGTGCATGCCTATGCCTATCGCATCGCACTGGAGGGGCGCTGAGCTCATGCCGACGACCGGCCTGATCAAGCGCCTGTGCCTGCTGTGGCTGCTGTCGCTGCCGTGCCTGGCGCACGCCGCCGCGCCCAGCGCGCTGTTCTACATGATGGGCACGCAGAAATCGATCGACTCCTTCGTGCAGCATGCCGGCAAGATCGATGTGCTGGTGCCGACCTGGTACAACGTGGACCCGCACGGCCTGGTTTCCGGGCAGCCCAATCCCTACGTGATGCAGGTGGCCAGGACGAACGGCGTGGCGGTGATGCCGATCCTCTCCGCAGGCGGCGATCGCGCCGGGTTTCATCAACTGCTCGGCGACGAAAAGGCCAAGCAGGCGATGATCGCCTCGCTGCTCGAGCAGGCGGCCCTGCACGGTTTCAGCGGCTTCCAGTTCGATTTCGAGAACATCGACTGGACCGATCGCGACGCATTGACCCTGTTGACCGCGCAGACGGCCAAGGCCCTGCATCAGCATGGCCTGCAGCTGAGCATGGCGGTGGTGCCCAACGCGCCGGGCTATGCCGGCGGCGGCGCCTTCAGCAAGTGGATGTGGGAGTACTGGCGTGGCGCCTACGATCTCAAGGCCCTGGCCAAGGTGCTGGACGTGGTCTGCCTGATGACCTACGACCAGCACACGCGCTGGACCACGCCCGGACCGGTGGCCGGCATGCCGTGGACCATGGAGCATCTGAAGTACGCGCTGCAAGCGGTGCCGAAGGAAAAGCTGTCGCTCGGCATCGCGCTGTACGGCTACCACTGGTACGCCGGCAATCCGGTGCGTGAGGATGGCAAGGAGTCGTCGAACATTTCGGCCGACTACATCGACGCTGACGAATCGCTGCCGCTGGCCAAGCAATACGGCGCGACCTTGCAGTGGGATCCGGTCGAGCACGAGTCCTGGTTCTACTTCTATCGCGATCAGATGCGCGAATGGGTGTTCCTGCCCGATGCGCACGCGTTCCGCGATCGCTATGCGCTGGTGAAGCAGTACGGCTTGCAGGGCTTCTGCTCGTGGGTGCTGGGCGCGGAGGATCCGGCGATATGGGACGCGCTGCCCGAGGCAAGGCATGCGTCAGGGCAGCCGTCGGCGATGCTGCGTGCGGGTGATTCGAGAGCAGCCCGCGTCGCAGCCGCGAGGGCGCTGAAGAGACACGCAGACGTGGCGAAACTGACTTCGCTGACGGGCGGTGCGGAGGAAAATCGATAAAGTCATCGAGCGACTTTGTCGCGGGCAAGGCAGCTTGCAGCGTGCGTTCCGGTGTGGGGACTGGAAGCACGCATCGGTACAAGCGGACCGGGACGGCCCACAAGAAGTGAATAGAGCTGGCGAGCGCGAGGCTCAAAGGCAATCACCACATAAAGTTTCACGGGGAGGGTCAACCATGCATAAAGTCTGTTTGCGACGTGGCGTGCTCGCCAGTTCGCTGGCGCTGGCGTTGTTCACATCACCTGCGTTCGCGCAGTCGGCCTCGTCCGGCAGCGACCAGTCCGCCGCGCCGCAGGCGTCGGCCGGCGCCCAGTCGGACGCATCGTCCTCGAGCGCCCAGTCGGACAAGGCCGTCAAGCTGAAGGAGATCACCGTCACCGGCTCGATGGTGCCGCGCGTGGAAGTCGAGGGACCGGCCCCGGTGGTCAGCATCACCGGCGAGCAGATCAAGCAGCAGGGCTTCACCACGCTGTGGGAATTCCTCGACTCGCTGCCGCAGGTAGGCCAGCAGATTCAGGACTCGGCCGCCTGGGGTTCCAGTTCGGTCAATGCGCGCTCGGTCAACCTGCGCGGCCTGGGCCCGCAGTTCAGCCTGCTGCTGATCGACGGCCATCGCGTGGTGGACTACCCGCAGCCGCTGAGCAAGCAGAGCAACTTCCAGAACTACAACAATATTCCCACCGGCATGGTCGATCATGTCGAGATCCTCGCTTCGGGCGCCTCGTCGATCTACGGTTCGGACGCGGTGGCTGGCGTGGTCAACGTGATCCTGAAGAAGAACTATCAGGGCGACGAGCTGCAGGTGACCGGCGGCGGCGCCACGCGCGGCGGCCGCGCCTACGGCGACATCAACTTCTTCGGCGGCAAGTCCGGCGACAACTGGCACATCCTCTACAACCTGGAGAAGTCCAACCGCACGGCTTTGTGGGGCAGCGATCGCCCGTACCAGGACTCGGTGTCGGATGCAGGCTACGGCGCCTGGAGCCCGGCCTCGCGCATGTTCGGCTACCAGTACGACGCGGCCGGCGCGATCGCGCTCTCCGCGCAGAACGTCCTCACCGGCCAGTACCTCACGCCACCCACCGGCACCTGCGGCAAGTTCAGCAATTCGCAGCTGAGCCAGTCGCACACCGTCACCACCAACGGCACCCAGGTCGTCGGCGTGACCAACAACGGCTACTACTGTTCGCAGCCCACCCTGTTCCAGAACTGGGTGCTGACGCCCGGCAGCCGCAGCAACAACGGCTACCTGGCTGGCGAATACGACTTCAAGAACGGCCTGCAGCTCTACGGCTCGGCGGCGTTGTACGACACCGTGGGCATCTCCAACACGCAGTTGCCCGCCTACGGCACCGGGCCCTTCTACGATCAGAGCACGGGACAGCTGGTCAGCGGCGTGCGTCAGCTGACCGCGCAGGAAATGGGCACTTCGGCGAACACCCACGACCGCGAGCAGAACTGGAACCTGCAGGCCGGCCTGCGCGGCACCTTGTTCGACAACCGCTTCAACTGGGATCTGAACCTCAACTCCCAGAAGTACACCGTGCGCGAAGATTTCACCGGCATCAATCCCACCGGCATGAACAACTTCTTCCTGGGCAAGCAACAGGGCACCACCACGGTGGCCGGCTACAACGACAGCAGCGGCAATCCCATCTCGGTGCCGGTCTACAACATGAACTGGCAGCAGTGGTGGAACCCGATCACCCCGCAGCAGTACAGCCAGTTCGCGGTGAATGGCGAGAACACCTCGTCGTCGTGGCTGGACCAGGTGCAGTTCCGCATCAACGGCGACCTGTTCAAGTTCCCCTGGGTAGACGAGCCGGTCGGCTGGGCCGCGGTGCTGGAGGCGGCGCACAACGGCTTCCTGCTCTCGCCCGACGTGCGCGGGGCCGACCCGACCACCTTCCAGAATCCGTTCGGGGCCTACCTCACCGGCGGCGGCACGCGTCAGCGTTATTCGCTGGGCACCGAGTTCCGCGTGCCGGTGCTGGATTCGCTGACCTGGACCATCTCCGGCCGCGTGGACAAGTACAACGACGCCAGCCGCGCCGACGTGGCGCGCACCTGGGGCTCGGGCCTGGAATGGCGTCCGTATGATGGCCTGCTGATCCGTGGCAGCTACGGCACCAATTTCAAGGCGCCGGACATGCAGGCGATCTACCTGACCGGCTCCACTTCGCCGATCGGCGACTACATCGATCCTCTGCAGTGCATCAATGCGATCAAGGCGGGCCAGACCAACAATACCTGGTGCAACCTGGTGCAGCGCTCCTCGTCGCAGTACTACACCCTGTACACCAACGGCAGCCGCCTGCTGCAGCCGCAGACCGGCCACTCCTGGACCTATGGCTTCGTGTGGCAGGTGCCGGGCGTGCAGGGCCTGTCGGTGTCTGCCGACTATTGGCACATGGGCGTGGATAACGCGATCCAGTATCTCGACCAGGAAACCGTGCTCAACGACGAGGCCGGCTGCCTGACCGGCTTCAAGCCGAACGGCACCTCCGGCCTGTCGCCGTATACGGCACACGTGCCGGGCTCGGCGTATTGCCAGATGGTGACCCAGATGGTCCAGCGCAATGCGGCCGGGCAGATCGTCTCGGTGAATTCCGGCCCGATCAACGAGGCCTCGCTGTACGTGAGCGGCGTGGACGCCTCGCTGGACTACAAGCTGCATACCGAGGCTTACGGCGACTTCCGCGCCAATATCAACTACACCAACAACCTGTCGTACAAGCAGCGAGTGCTGGCCTCCGACCCCTTGCAGAACACCCGCTACCAGAACGTGGCGAGCCGGGTCACCTGGATCGGCGACTGGAGCAAGGGCGCCTGGAACGTGTCGATTTCCGGCGTGCGCGACGGCAGCATGCGCGCGCCCAACTACGCCGGCTGCAACGTGCTGCCCAATGGCATCCAGCCGGGCATGGTGACCGTGCCGGTCGGCGGCGAGTCGTACAGCACCGGCATATGCCAGGTGACCCTCAACGGCAATCCGGTGACCGTCGCCGACAGCACCTACAAGGGCAGGACGCCGGTGTGGATCACCTGGAACACCTCGGTCGGCTGGCAGATCAATCCGGACACCACCTTGAAGTTCACCGTGTCCAACATCTTCAACAAGGTCTCCTCGATCCCGTACTACGCCGGCGGTTTCGAGTTCGTCACCACGGGGCAGACTGCCGATGAGTACAACGGTCGCGAGATGTTCCTCACCTTCGACTACAAACTTGATTGAGGCAGGCTCGATGAAGCGGGCTTGATCGTGGCGGGTTCGATGGACGTGGGTTCGAGCGAGGCCGGTTTGAACGTGGCCGGTCTCGCCGAAGTTGACGTAACCGGAGCCGGGATGGAGAGGCGGCCGGGCGGTCCTGCCGATCAAGGCAGGACTTGCTCGAGTCTGTTCGATGACGATGGGTTCCGGGATCGTTGGCAGTTCATGCATGAAGACCGGCAGCCAGGCGGCGCGTTTCCGTATCACGGATGCGCCGCGGCGTGGAAGCTTGCAGCGTGACGGTCGTTGCAGCTGCCTCCATTGGCTCGGATCGGGCATGAGCATGTCGCGCATCTTCGGCAGGCGCGGTCCGATGCTTTGTCGCGCATGGCTTTACATGCATCCCGTCACAGGGACACTTGCCATGATGGCGAGATCAGGATGAGCTTCAACGACAAGGGCGGCCAGGCACGTTCGATCGAGCCGGGTGCTACCGATTCACGCTAGCGAGTCAGGCCAGGCCACCACCGGGCCGATCGATCCCTTCACGTATTGGAATGCCGATGGACCAGATCCCCCACGCATCCGGCAGTCGCATCGCCTCCATCGCCACGATCGGCGTGTTGTTCTTCGTGATGGGCTGGTTCACCTGGATCAACGGCCCGCTGATCTCGTTCGTGCAGCTGGCCTTCGACCTCGATGTGGTGAATGCCTTCCTGGTCACCTTCGTGGCCTATCTGTCGTATTTCGTGTGGGCCTTGCCGGCGGCGTGGGTACTCGATCGCATCGGCATGAAGAAGGGCATGGCGATCGGTCTGTGGGTGATGGCGATCGGCGCGCTGGCCTTCGGCGAATTCTGCACGCGGCGCTGGTATCCCGGCGCGCTGGGCGGCCTGTTCGTGATCTTCGCAGGCCTGGCCATGTTGCAGACCGCGGCCAATCCCTACATCAGCATTCTCGGCCCGATCGAAAGCGCGGCGCAGCGCATCGCGCTGATGGGTATCTGCAACAAGGTGGCCGGCATCCTCGCGCCTATCCTGCTGGGCAAGTTCGTGCTGCATGGCATGAACGACATCGCCGACCAGGTGGCGGCAGCCGATGCCGCCGGCAAGCAGCATCTGCTGGCGAACTTCGCCGCGACCATCCATGCGCCCTACCTGCTGATGGCCGGCGTGCTCGCCCTGCTTGGCGTGGGCATTTTCTATTCGCCGTTGCCCGACATGCGCAGCGAGCGCGGCAAGGGCGCCGCGTTCGAGGGCGGGCAGCCGAAAAGTCTGCGGCAGTTTCCGCATGTGTGGCTGGGTGCGCTGGCGATCTTCACCTATGTCGGGGTGGAGGTGATGGCTGGCGACGCCATCGGCACCTACGGCCGCGGCTTCGGCATTCCGCTGGACGAGGCCAAGTTCTTTACGTCGTTCACCCTGGGCAGCATGCTGGTCGGCTATCTGGCCGGCTTCGTGGCGATTCCGCGCTTTATTTCGCAGCAGCGCTATCTTGCCTGGGCGTCGGTGCTCGGCATGCTGCTGACGCTTGCCGCCTTGGTCACCAAAGGTTATCTCTCGGTAGGCTTCGTTGCCGCCCTGGGCTTCGCCAACGCGATGATGTGGCCGGCGATTTTTCCGCTGGCCATCCGCGGGCTGGGGCGGCTGGTCGATCGTGGCGCCGCGCTGCTGATCATGGGCGTGGTGGGCGGGGCGATCATTCCGCAGCTGTTCGCCATCCTGAAACAGACGCACGATTTCCAGCTGGCTTTCAGCGTGCTGGTGGTGCCGTGCTACCTCTACATCCTCTATTTCGCGCTGCGCGGCTATCGGGCCGGGCAACATCCGGCCTGATCGCGGCCTGGCCGAACGGCGTGCAAGGGGAACCCGATCCATGATTGCAACGAGGCGTCCGATGCTGAAGTCGTTCTTGGTTTGCTGCTTCGGCGCATGCGCGCTGATGGCGAACGTCTGCGCGGCGACGCAGCTCGCGATCATTCCCCAGCCGCAGCAGGTGGAGCTCGGCTCCGGCAGCTACCCACTGGATGCGCACACCGGCATCGTGGCGCCGGACGACGCGCGCGGCCGCGAGATCGCTTCCTTCCTGCATGACGCCATCCAGGCGCAGACTGGTTTGAGCCTGTCCCAGGATCGCCAGGCGAACGGCATCGTGCTGGCGATCGATTCGACGATGCAGGGCGACGAGGCCTATCGCCTTGCGGTGAACGAGCATGGCGTGACGATACGCGCCGCCACCGAGCAGGGGCTGTTCTGGGGCGTGCAGACCTTGCGGCAGCTGTTGCCGACGGCCAAGGCTTCGTCGATCGCGCTGCCCTATGTGCAGATCGACGATGCGCCGGCATTCGTCTATCGCGGCTTCATGCTCGACGTGGGGCGGCATTTCTATCCCGTCGCCTTTATCGAGAAGCAGCTCGACCTGCTGAGCTACTACAAGATCAACACCTTCCACTGGCATCTCACCGACGACCAGGGCTGGCGCATCCAGATCAACCGCTATCCCAAGCTCACCGATATCGGCGCCTGGCGCACCGAAGCGGACGGCAGCCGCTACGGCGGCTTCTATACGCAGGCCGAGATTCGCGAAGTGGTGGACTATGCGCGCAAGCGCAACATCATGGTGATCCCGGAGATCGAGATGCCGGGCCACAGCGTGGCGGCGCTGGCGTCCTATCCCGAGCTTTCGTGCACCAAGCAGCCGCTGCCGGTGGCGACCACCTGGGGCGTGTTCAAGGACATCGACTGCGTCGGCGACCAGGGCACGTTTACCTTCCTGCACAACGTGCTGGACGAAGTGATCGCGCTGTTCCCCGCGCCCTATCTGCACATCGGCGGCGACGAGACGCCGAAGGACCGCTGGAAGGACTGCGCTTCCTGCCAGGCCTTGATGCGCGAGCGAGGCCTGAAGGACGAAGAAGGCCTGCAGAGCTATTTCATCAAGTCCATCCAAGGCTATCTCACCGGCAAGGGCAAGACGCTGATCGGCTGGGACGAAATTCTCGAAGGCGGCGCCGACCGCAGCGCCATCATCGAAATCTGGCGCGGCGACGACGAAGCGCGCAAGGCGCTGGAGAACGGCAACCGCGTCATCATCGCCAGCCCGTTCTACCTGGATTCGCCGTCGAACAAGCTGACCGTGGAGAGCATTTATCACACCACCATCGCCAGCAGTTCGAAACCGTCGGATGCCGCTGCGTTCGCAGCGCATCGCGCGCAGATTCTCGGCGCCGAGGCGCCGCTGTGGAGCGAACGGGCGAATCCCGTCAATGCCGAGTCGAAGCTGTATCCGCGCCTGCAGGCTCTCGCCGAGAACCTGTGGAACAGCGGCCCACGCGACCAGGCCGCGTATGCCGATTTCCTGCGCCGGCTGCAGGCGCAATATGGCTGGCTGGATGCACAACAGGTCGCCTACGGCGTGGCCGACCGGCGCGTGGTCGAGTACACGATCAGCGCGGACGCGCAGCAGGCCGGTTGGCAATTGCAGGCAAGGCGCGGCTTTGCCGACCTGCAGAATCACTACACCACCGACGGCAGCGAGCCTGACCTGCAATCGCCTTCGTTCACCGACGGGCTGGCGCTGAAGCAGCCCGGTACGGTGAAGGTGGCGCCGTTCCGCCGGGGCGTGCGTTACGACGACGCCAGCAGCTTCACCCTGGTGGCCAATCGCGCGCAAGGACGTCCGATCCGTTTCGCCAAGCCGGCATCGCCGAGCTATGCGCCAGGCACGGTGCTGGTGGATGGCGTGACGGGCAGCCTCGATTTCCATGACGGCCGCTGGGCGGCCTGGCACGACAACGACCTCGACGCCATCGTCGACCTGCAGCAGAACACCACGCTGCATGCGATCAGCATCGACTTCATGCTGGCGACGGAATCCAGAATCCTGCTGCCGAAGCGAGTGAGCTTCTCGGTCTCCGCCGATGGCAAGCATTGGAGCCAGGTGCATGCCGAGGCGCTGACGGCCGACCTGTCGTCCTCGTCGCAGCGCCTGCAACGGGTCGTCTACAAGCCGGCCGAGCCGATCGCGGCCCGCTATGTCCGTGTGGTGGCGGAACGGAACAAGGTGTCGCCGGCCAGCTATCCCGGCGGCGGCAAGAATACCTGGCTGTTCGCCGACGAGATCCTGATCCAATGACGATCGGTCGGCGAGGGGCTTGCGTCGCAATGGCGCCACTGAGTGATGCACGAGTGGCCGGCGCGGGCTTCGCTGGTCTGCCGCGCGATGAGCGTCGTTGTCGCAGGGCCTTGTGCGGCAGTCATCGGTTTCCTGCGAGCTTGCGTACCGCTCGGCTGGCATGGCGCGGCGAGTGGTCGGCACGGCGCTCGGCGACTTGGCGATGACGAGTCTGCGCCTGGCGATGGCTTTGTGGCTGGGCGTCGCCACGGCGACGGCCACGGCGACCAACACGCCGCCACCGGGTGACGCAAACGCGCAGGCCGCCGACCTGGTGGCGAAGATGAGCATGCCGGAAAAGGTCGCGCAGCTGCAGAGCAGCGCGCCGGCGCTGCCGCGGCTGGGCATTGCCGCCTACGACTGGTGGAGCGAGGGCCTGCACGGCATCGCCCGCAACGGCTACGCCACGGTATTCCCGCAGGCCATCGGCCTGGCCGCGAGCTGGGATCCGGCCCTGCTGCACGAGGTCGGCGACACGATTTCCGTCGAGGCCAGGGCCAAGTTCAACGCTGCCGGGCGCGGTCACGATCACGCGCGCTACCAGGGCCTGAGCATCTGGTCGCCCAACATCAATATCTTTCGCGATCCACGCTGGGGCAGGGGACAGGAAACCTACGGCGAAGATCCTTACCTCACCGGCCGACTCGCCGTAGGCTTCATCCAGGGCATCCAGGGCGACGATCCGCTGCATCCGCGCGCAATCGCCACGGCCAAGCACTTCGTCGTGCACAGCGGGCCGGAGCCTGGCCGCCACGGCTTCGACGTCGATGTCTCGCCCTACGATCTGGAAGCTACTTATCTGCCTGCGTTCCGGGCCGCCGTCACGGAAGGCCTGGCAGGCTCGGTGATGTGTGCCTACAATGCGCTGCACGGCACGCCGGTCTGTGCAGACGGCAGTTTGCTCGGCACCTTGCTGCGCCACGACTGGAACTTTCAGGGCTACGTCGTCTCCGACTGCGATGCGGTCGACGACATGACTGCCTTCCATCACTACCGGCCCGACAACGCGGCATCGTCCGCCGCCGCGATCCGCGCCGGCACCGATCTGGATTGCGGCACTGCCTACGCCGGCCTGCTCGACGCGGTACGCCAAGGCCATCTCGATGCGTCGGTGCTGGATACCGCGCTGACGCGCCTGTTTGCGGCCCGTTACCGGCTGAGCGAGTGGGGCAAAGGGAACGACGATCGCTATGCGCACATCGGCCCCGAACAGATCGACAGCCCGGCGCATCGCCGGCTCGCCCTGCAGGCTGCGCTGGAGTCGATGGTGTTGCTGAAGAACGCCAAGGGAGCGCTGCCGCTGCGCGATGGCCTGCGGCTGGCGGTGGTGGGGCCGAATGCCGATACGCTGGAGACGCTGGAGGCGAACTATCACGGCACCGCGCACGCGCCGGTCACGCCATTGCAGGGTTTGCGCCAGCGCTTCGGCGCCGGGCGCATCGACTATGCGCAAGGGGCGCCGATCGCCGAGGGCGTGCCCGAGCCGATACCCGAGACTGCGCTGCGCAACGGCGCAGCGGGCCAGCCTGGCCTGCTCGGCGAGTACTACGACCAGCGGGATTTCAGCGGCACACCGCGGCTGCGCCGCAGCGATCGCGTGATCGACTTCGACTGGGATCACGTCGCTCCGGACGAGAGCCTGCGCACCGATCGCTACGCCGTGCGCTGGACCGGCGAACTGCTGCCTCCAGGCCCAGGCGACTACACCCTGGTCGTGCATGTCGAACGCTGTTTCGATTGCGCCGGCCACGATCCGGTGCGCCTCTACGTCGACGGCAAGCCGGTCATCGACGATGCCGGCGACGACAGGCGGATGCAGGCCAGCTTTCATTTCAGCGATCGCCGCCCGCATCCGCTTCGCCTCGAGCTGATCCATCGCGGGCAGGACCAGGGCGTGCGCCTGCAGTGGCTGGCGCCGGCGGAGGCCCAGCTGGCCGAAGCGCAGGCGGTCGCGCAAGGCGCGGATGCGGTGGTCGCCTTCGTCGGCCTGTCGCCCGATGTCGAAGGCGAGGAGCTGAAGATCGACGTGCCCGGTTTCAACGGCGGCGATCGTACCGACATTGCCTTGCCGTCAACCCAGCGCGCGCTGCTCGAACGCGTCGCCGCCAGCGGCAAGCCGCTGATCGTGGTGCTGCTGTCCGGCAGCGCGGTGGCGCTCAACTGGGCGCAGGCGCATGCCGACGCGATCCTGCTGGCCTGGTATCCGGGCGAGCAGGGCGGCACCGCCGTCGCGCAGACCCTGGCCGGCGATGCCAATCCGGCGGGACGCCTGCCGGTGACCTTCTATCGTTCGACCGCCGACTTGCCGCCCTTCGTCAGCTATGCGATGCAGGGCCGCACCTATCGTTACTTCGCCGGTACGCCGTTGTATCCCTTCGGCCACGGTCTGAGCTACAGCCATTTCAGCTATGCCTCGCCTGCGCTGGCGACGGCTACGCTGCGTGCCGGCGCAGCGCAGACGGTCAGCGCCGAAGTGCGCAACGAAGGCCCACGTGACGGCGACGAGGTGGTGCAGGTCTATCTGGAGACGCCGAGTATGCCGCAGGCGCCGCGCCGCAGCCTGGTCGGTTTCCGCCGCGTGCACCTCGCGGCCGGCGAGCGCCGCCGCGTCAGCTTCGAACTGTCGCCGCGCCAGCTCGCCGGCGTGCAGGCGGCCGGCCATCGCATGATCGAGGCTGGGCACTACCGCGTGTTTGTCGGCGGCGGCCAGCCGGACGATGCCGATGGCGTCACCGCCGAATTCATCGTCAGCGATCATCTGCCGCTGCCGGACGATGCGGCCTATCTGTCCGGGCAAGGCCGCTAGGCGGACTGCCGAAGGGCGATGCTCATATAGCTTGTCACCGTCGACGAAGCCGCAGCGCTTTGCGTGTGTGCTCGACGGCGAGAGATTCATCTGAGAAGACGCAGAGCAGCGCGGTGCAGCGCCGGCTCAGTTGCGCGTCTGCCGAAAAGGGTCTATAGCCAGCGAGGTCGCAGGTGCATGCCAGAGGGAAGGGCACGCCTCTGGCCGGCATGCTTTATCGAGCCGTGCCCGCCGAGAAAGGAGAGACGCCGATATGAAGACTGTCTTCGTTGGGCTGATTCTTGCCGTTGCGGCACTATCCGCGAATGCCGGCGATGCGAGCAGGGACGTGAGTCGCGCCGCCGCCCCGACCGAAGTGTTGCATCAGCCCCTTTCGGAGGGCCCGTGCCCGGATGGGCAACTGGTTGAATACTATTACAGCCCCATCACGCACATGGAAGAGTGGCGCTGCGTGAGCCTGTAGAAACAGCGCCGAGGAGGATGCCTTGTCCTCCTCGGCCAATGAATGAGCTGCGGCAGTGCGGCAGTGAATTCGACACGATGGCCTGCTTATCGAAGGTCGAAGCCGTGACGCATCTCGAAAGCAGCGATATGTTCCAGCCACGCAAGCCGTGGGTATCTTCCGGCGATTCGATCCAGTTGCCTAGTGGAGTTCGTGACGGGCTGGCGGAGATCGCCGAGTGGCCTTGTGATCGCCTGTGCGATGGCGTTGCTGGAACTTTGCGTTCGCAGCGTCGTCATCGGTTGGTGAGTAGTCGATCGCTGGGAGTAGTCGATGGCCGGCGAGTAGTCGATCCCCATGGCGAGGCACGCTTCCGAATCGATCGTCGCGTGCGCCAGCCAAACGTCTTCGCTTGATCGATAGCTGGCATCGACGAGATCTTTAACTGAGTTGACGCGGCACCGGGCGGCTGCGCCATGGCGATGGCGATCATGCCGATCGGTGAATTGCCATCCATGGTCGAGCCGTTGGGGCTCGTCGCCTTCATGTATTTCACCGAGTGCCGTTCGGATGTCTTCGCTCGGCGCCTCTGCCAGGCAGCGAGTAGCGACCAGCGACGCGAGACAGTGCTCTGCGCCGTCTTTATCCGGCCCTCGCGTCATCCCGCGAATCACGTTGAACGGCCAGCAGTAGCTCGCTTTCGATGGGCGTCTTGGTCCGCGTTCGGCGCAACGGCACTCGGTCGGCCCTGCCGGATCGAAGGCCCTCGGCGCTTGCAAAAATTATCGTAGAACGATAATTTATTTTCGCATCAAGATGAGCCGCGATAAACCCATATGATGAAGAAGCCTTCCACTTCGCCTGATCGCGTGCAGCGCGCGACCTCGGCCGGCGGCCTGCGGCCCGATGCCCGGCTTATCCGCCGCGGCAAGGCGATTGCCGGCGCGACGGCCGTCTGCCTGGCGATCGTGCTGCTTGTCGACGCCATGGCGATAGGTGCGGTCGCGCTGCGTCTTGGCAATGTGGCAGGCCTGCTCAAGGGCGGGTTCTCCTTCGTCATCGATCCATGGATGAAGGAGACGCTTCCGGACACCTTCGTGCCCATCACGCATTTCGCGATCTGGCAGTCCACGCTGGCTGCAGCCCTGCTGGCGCTCAGGCTTGTGCCGGGGATCGTCATGCTGTGGCACTTCTTCAGCCTGTTTCGCATGTACGGCCGGGGCCTGGTCTTTACGGCGAGCAACGAGCGCCATGTGCGGAGCATCGCCTGGGCCTTGCTCGGCTACGCCGTCGTGCCGCTGCTTACTCACGCGACCCTGTACTTCGCCGGCATGAGCAGCATCGCCTTCAAGCTGGAGATCAGGCAGATCGACGCGGCGATCGCGGCCATCATCCTGTTCGCGCTGAGTTACGTCGTGTCGTTCGGCTGCGAGATCGATCGCGATCGCGAGGGCTTCGTTTGATGGCGATCATCGTGCGTCTCGACGTGATGCTGGCCAAGCGAAAGGTTCGATCGAACGAACTGGCGAATGCCATCGGCATTACCGAAGCGAATCTGTCCTTGTTGAAATCCGGGAAGGTGAAGGGCATTCGCTTCGAAACGCTGGAGGCGATCTGCGGCTATCTCGCCTGCCAGCCGGGAGATCTGCTGGAGTTTCAGTCGGACACGGACGAGTCCAGCTAGCTCGATCCGGGCGTGAGCCCTTCATCCATGTGGAGAACGATATGCGCCTTGTTCTGGTGGCGGCCGCGTGCTGCGCGCTGCTTTCGATAGATGCCCGCGCGACGGTGCCGCTGACCTCGGATGCGACCGGGCATGTGGTGGTGCCCACTTACGTGAACGGCAAAGGGCCCTACGATTTCATCCTGGATACCGGCGCCGACGAAACCGGCGTCTACAGCTGGTTCGCGAAATCCGCGGGCTTGCCGATCGGCAGCACCAAGCTGCTCAGCGGCGCGACCGGCGACGAGCAGACCACTACTGCGCACGTGGCTACGCTGGCCGTCGATGGACACACGATCAAAGGCGTCGACGTCGACGTGCTTTCTCCGCGCAAGGACGGTGCCACGCTGGCCGGGGTCGCCGGCGTCGACCTGATGGCGCACCGGCTTGCCGTGCTCGATTTCCAGTGCAAGACCTTCGCGCTGCTGCCGGTGCAGTCAGCAGGTCCCGATGTTGTAGGCAGCGGCGCGACCTTGATCCAGGCCGGCTCGATCCGCGACGGCTTTCAAATGACCTTGCCGATCACCATCAACGGCGCCACTGGCACGGCGGTGCTCGACAGCGGTGCGCGCAATACCTATATCAACCGCAAATTCGCCGAGGCGGCGGGCCTGCATCCCGATTCGCCGTCCTTCCACGATGCACCGGTTCGCGGCGTCAGCATGACCGCGGTGCCGGCCCGCGTCGGTTCGATGGGGACGGTGAAGTTTGCCGGCATCACGCGCCACGATGCCGAGGTCCGCGTGGTCGATCTGCCGTTCCTCGAAGGTGCCGGACTGGCCGGTGTGCCGGCGATGGACCTGGGCGTCGATCTGCTGCGCGGAACGCGGCTGACCGTGGATTATTCCGCGCGGCGTTTCTGGCTTTCGGAATCGTCCTGCGCGTCGCCGAAGCGCACGAAGCCCTGACTGCGCTGCAAGCCGATGCTCGTATGTATGCGGGTTTCGGCTTGCGCTCTTCTTGCACGCGAAACTTGACTCGAAAGGCGTCTCGATTGCCTTGCGCTCGCGGCTTGGTGATTCGCTGCGCCGATGGCGTTGCCATTGATCGCGCGTAGCAGCTCGCGGCAATCCGTGAGCGGCAACGTAGCGTATCGCCTGGAGCATCGAAGGTCGAAGTCGACGGATATCGGCCATCGCGTACTTCGCGGCCTGAGGCGGAAGCGATCACGCTGAGCCGTTTATCCGGCGCCGTCCGCAATGGATTTCAGCTCGCCATTCGCCGTCGGCTCTGTCAGTCCATTCATCGATGATGAAAGCCGGCAGCCCGATGCCGCCATGGCCGCGCGATCAGCAGCGTGCCCAGGCTTTTCGTGCGGATGCGCCGCAAGCTGCGCATGCCTTCGACAGCGAATCTTTCCAAGCCATGCTGCGCGCCGCACGCTGGGGCCGGCACGAATCGATGCCGGCGCGATGATGTCGCCGTGACAGAGCGATGCGGCAACGGCGCGCGAGCCGTGCCAGGGTCGTCCCGACATCGACGAAGAATGCAGTTCAAGCGGCGAAGTCGGGTTCGCGGGGATGCCCATGCGGGTCCGTCGACAGCGCTTGCTGCTTGAAGCGGCGCGGCTGCGGCACGACGAGCCATAGTTGAATTTTTGATGAATCAGCGGCGCTCGCCATTCGCTCCATACGATGAGGCAGAACGTGATGAAGGTCCTAGTTCAGGCCGTTGCAACGGCGCTAAGGTCGGCGCTCTCCGGGGCATTCGACTTCTTGCGTTGCATCAAGATCTCGCGCATGAAGCGAATGAATCGGCTTGATCGATATGAGGGATTCGGGTGCAGGCAAGAGGCCTTGCTGGTCTCGCTTGCGCGCGTGTGAGGTATTGCCCCCATCTGACTTGGCGGGCAGAACATTTCAAGGAAGTGAGCTCATGACCAATCCGTTTGACGACGAGCAGAACACGTTCATCGTGCTGATCAACGACGAAGGCCAGCATTCGCTGTGGCCGCAATTCGCGCAGACGCCGGCCGGCTGGACCTCGGTGTTCGGTCCCGGGGCGCGCCAGAGCTGTCTGGACTATGTCGAGCAGCATTGGACGGACATGCGGCCCAGAAGCCTGGTCGAAGCCATGGACTCGGCCGCAGCCAAGGCCGATCTCCACGGCTGATTTCCGGGCCGTGATCGGCCTTTGATACAAAACTCATTCCTAAGGAGGGGAGCGTGAGCCATATCCCTGAGACGACTGCGTCCGTAGCGGGCGCGGCTGACTTCGTTGACAGCGCCATGCCGAACCATGCCTCGCTGGTACAGCTGTTCGAGCAGCGGGCAGCTCATACGCCGGATGCCGTGGCCCTATGCTTCGACGATGAGTCGTTGAGCTATGCGCAGCTCGATGCCCGTGCCAACCGGCTTGCCCATTGGCTACAGGCTCGAGGGGCGGCACCCGAACAGCTGGTGGGCATCGCGCTGGACCGATCATTCGAGATGATCGTCGCCGTGCTCGCCGTGCTAAAGACGGGAGCGGCCTATCTCCCGCTGGATCTCGGCCTACCATCGCGCCGGCTCGAGGCGATGCTGCGCGACGCCGAGCCGTTGCTGGTGTTGAGCACACGCGGCGCGGCGGTCGCGGTGTCGTCGCCCGTGCCGTTCTTTCATCTCGACGAAGCGCCGGTCGCCGCGGCCGTGGCGGCGCAGCCCGGAGCCAGCCGGCCTGCCGGGAGAGCAGCCTGGCAGGCGCAGCAGGCGGCCTATGTGCTGTACACCTCGGGTTCCAGCGGCGTGCCCAAGGGCGTGGTGGTCACCCATGCCGGGATACCTGCGCTGCTGCACAGCTATCGGGAACGCCTGCAGATAAGCGCTGGCAGCCGCGTGCTGCAGTTCGCTGCGCTGAGTTTCGACGCCTCGTTCGCGGAAATCGGCATGGCGCTGGGCCTGGGTGCATGCCTGGTGCTGGCAAGCGGCGACGACTTGCTTCCCGGGCCGGCCCTGGCCGACCTGTGCGAGCGCCAACGCATCACCCATTTGGCCTTGCCGCCGAGCCTGCTGGCGATGATGACGCCGGAGCAACTGGCCGGCGTGGACTGCCTGGTGGTCGGCGGCGAAGCCTGTCCTGCCGAGATGGCGCGCGCCTGGTCGCCCGGGCGGCGTCTGGTCAACTGCTACGGCCCGACCGAAGTCACCGTCGACGCCTTGATCTCGGCGCCCATCGGCGAGCTCGCCGAAGAGGCGGTGCCCCTGGGCGAGCCGGTGCAGCAGGCACATGCCTACGTGCTGGACGATGCCCTGCGGGCGGTGGCCGATGGCCAGGAAGGCGAGCTGTATCTGGCTGGCCCAGGGCTGGCGCGCGGCTATCTGCGGCGTGCCGCGTCCAGCAGCGAACGCTTTGTCGCCGATCCCTACGGACCGCCGGGTGCGCGCATGTATCGCAGCGGCGATCGGGTGCGCCTGCAGAATGGCAGGCTGAGCTTCGTCGGCCGCGCCGACTGGCAGATCAAGTGGCATGGCCTGCGCATCGAGCCGGGCGAGATCGAAGCCGGACTGCTGCGCGATCCGGAAGTTGCCCAGGCGGCGGTGGTGCTGCGCGAAGACCGCCCCGGTCACCAGCAACTGGTCGGCTATGTGGTGCGGCGCGATGCTTGCGACGATGCCGGGTCGCGCGGCGAAGTCGCCGAGTCGACGGCGGTGAGCGAGTGGCAGACCCTGCATGACAGCTTCTACGCGGAGCAGGCCGAACTGGCCGGCGAGGAAGATTTCACCGGCTGGGACAGCAGCTATGACGGCGCGCCGATCGCGCTGGAGCAGATGCGCGAATGGCGGCAGTCCGCGGTCGAGCGCATCCTCGCGCTGCAACCGGCCAAGCTGCTGGAAATCGGCGTCGGCACCGGCTTGATCCTGTGGCAGGTGGCGCCGCATTGCCACAGCTACTGGGGCACGGATTTCTCGCGGCCGGTGATCGATTCGCTGCGCGAACGCACCGACCGTGATCCGCTGCTGCGCGAGCGGGTACAGCTGAGGCATCAGCCGGCGGACGACGGCAGCGGCCTGCCGCAGGGCTATTTCGATACCATCGTGATCAATTCGGTGGCCATGTATTTCCCCAGCGCGGCCTACCTGCTTCAGGTGCTGCGCCAGTGCATGGACCTGCTCGCCCCGGGCGGGCGCATCTATCTGGGCGACGTGCGCAACCTGCGCCTGCTGCGCTGTTTCGCCACCGCGATCGCCTGGTCGCGCGCCGAACACGCGCAAAGCAGCGTGGCCGAGATCCGCCGCGCCGTCGAGCAGGAGCTGTCGCTCGAAAACGAACTGTTGCTGGATCCCGAATTCTTCCGCGCCCTGCCGGATCATCTGGAGGGCGTCGCCGGGGTCGACATCCAGCTCAAGCGCGGCCGTTTCCATAACGAATTGACGCGGCATCGCTATGAAGTGGTGCTGCACAAGCAGGGCGCTGCGCCTGTTTCGCTCGCCGGCGGCCCTGAACTTGCCTGGGCCAGGGACGTGGCGACGCTGGACGACATGCGAGCCTATCTGGTCCGCGAGCGACCGCCGCTGGTGCGACTGACGGACCTTCCCAATGCACGGCTGTCGGACGAGATCGGCGCCATGCACGCGGTCTGGGCGGCTTCCGGCGATGAGGAACTGCTGCAGCGACCGGCGAGGCGTCAGCGTGTCTCCAACGTCGACCCGGAAGAGGTGCATGCGTTAGGCGAAAGCGCCGGTTACCGCGTGGCGACCACCTGGTCGAACGATGCGGAAGGCGGGCGCTTCGAGGCCGCGTTCTTCCTGGAGCCGGCGGAGGGTTCGCATTCGCTCGCCGACATTTATCGAGGACGCCGCCAGCCCGCGCTGCCGCTGACGGCCTACGCCAGCCGGCCGGATACCGGGCGGGATGCCCGCGCCTGGGCCGCCGCATTCCGGCACAAGCTGGCCGAACACCTGCCGGCCCACATGGTGCCTGCCACGATCATGGTCTTGCCGAGGCTGCCCTTGACCGCCAACGGCAAACTGGATCGCGCCGCGCTGCCCGCGCCCGAAACGGGGCGACAGGACAGCCGCGCGCCGCGCACGCCGCAGGAAGAAGTGCTGGCGGAACTGTTCGCCGAGGTGCTCGGCCTGGCACAGGTGGGGATCGACGACAGCTTCTTCGATCTCGGCGGCCATTCGCTGCTGGCGACACGCCTGGCCGGCATGTTGCGCCAGGCCCTCGGTGTCGAAATACCCATCCGCGCACTGTTCGAGGCACCGACCGTGGCCGCCCTCGCGCCGCAGCTCGAGTCGGCTCGGCGAACCACGCGCACGCCGCTGCGCCCGATGCGGACGCAAGCGCAGGAGCAGCCATGATTCCAATGTCATTCGCGCAGCAGCGCCTGTGGTTCCTCAGCAAGCTGGACTGGCCCAGCGCGACCTTCAACGTGCCGATGGCGCTGTATCTGGACGGCCCGCTGGACGTCGCGGCGCTGAAGGCGGCGCTGCTGGATCTGCTGGAGCGGCATGAAAGCCTGCGCACCTGTTTCGCCGACGACGAAGGCGTCGGGCGGCAGGTCATTCTTCGAACCGAAGAAGCCGAGCTGGTGTTCGAGCAGGCCGAGCTGCCGGAAGCCGCGCTGGACGACGCGATGAAGCGCTTCAACGAATACCACTTCGACCTGGAGCGCGACATCCCGTTCCGTGCGGGCCTGTTCCGGCTGGCAGCGGAACGCCATGTGCTGCTGCTGCTGGTTTCGCACATCGCCAGCGACGGCTGGTCCTGGGTGCCGATGGTGCGCGACGTCGCCCAGGCCTATACGGCGCGACGGAGCCGGCAGGCGCCCGCCTGGGAGCCGCTGCCCGTGCAGTACGCGGATTACAGCCTGTGGCAGCGCGAATGGATGGGCGAGGGCGGCGATTCCGGCAACGACGTCGCCCGGCACGTCGATTACTGGAAGCAGACACTGGCCGATCTGCCCGAGCAGATGCCGCTGCCGTTCGATCGCCCGCGCCCGGCGCGCGCCAGCCAGCGCGGCGATGCGATCATCGCGCACATCGATGAAGCGGTCGCGAAGCGTCTGCAAGAATTGTCGAAGCGCGCGCGCGGCAGCTTGTTCATGGCCATGCACGCCGCGGTAGCGGCGCTGCTGTACAAGCTGGGCGCAGGCACCGACCTGCCGATCGGCAGCCCGGTCGCCGGACGCGGCGAAGAGGCCTTGAACGATCTGGTGGGCTTCTTCGTCAACCTGCTGGTGCTGCGCACCGACGTCTCCGGCAATCCCAGCTTCCGCGAACTGCTGGCCCGCGTCCGCGATATCGACCTGGATGCCTTTGCCCATCAGGAGCTGCCGTTCGAGCGCGTGGTGGATATCGTCAATCCATCGCGAGCCTCGTCGCAGCATCCGCTGTTCCAGGTGGCGGTAGTGCTGCAGAACAATCGCGAGGCGGCGTGCGAGATCCCCGGCCTGTCGGTGCGCGCGCAGTTCCTGGTGACGGACACCGCCAAGTACGACCTGACCTTCGACTTCACCGAACTGCATGCCGAGGGCGGCCGCGGCGGCGGCCTCGAGTTCCAGCTCGAATACGCCAGCGACCTGTTCGACCGCGCCACCGTGCAGCGCTTCGCCGATGGCCTGCTGCGCCTGCTGGCCCAGGTCGTCGAGCATCCGGATCGGCCGATCGGCGAGATCGAGCTGCTCGATGCGGCCGAGCGTCGCCGCATGCTGTACGACTGGAACGATACGGCGCACGCCATGGCGTCCGACACCTTGCCCGCATGCTTCGCTGCGCAGGCGGCACGCACGCCCGATGCCGTCGCGGCCAGCGACGGTTCCCGCGCGCTGAGCTATCGCGAACTCGACGCCGGCGCCAATCGGCTGGCCCATCGCTTGCGCGAACTCGGCGTGGGCCCCGACGTGCTGGTCGGCCTGTGCCTGCCGCGCTCGCTCGAATCGCTGGTCGCGACCCTGGGCATTCTCAAGGCGGGCGGCGCCTATCTTCCGCTCGATCCGGAGTATCCCGGCGAGCGCCTGGCGCACATGCTTAAGGAAGCGGCCGCGCCGGTGCTGGTGACGCGCGCCGACGTCGCCGAACAGCTTTCGTTCCCCGGGGTCGAGCTGGTGCTGCTCGACCGCCATCGCCAGACCATCGAGCGGCAGCCGGACGATGCCCCGCCGCTGCATGGCCTGCGGCCCGCGCATCTGGCCTATGCGATGTACACCTCCGGTTCCACCGGCGCGCCCAAGGGCATCGCGGTCAGCCAGCGCAGCGTCGTCGAGCTGGCGCAGGATCGGCGTTGGCTAGGCGACGATCAGCAGCGGGTGCTGATGCATTCGCCGCAAGTGTTCGACGCCAGCACCTATGAAATGTGGGTGCCGCTGCTGGCCGGCCGGCAGATCGTGCTGGCGCCGCCCGGCCGCACGGATGTTGCCGCGCTGGCCCGCCTGATCGTCCAGCAGCGGGTGACCGCGCTGTTCCTCACCACGGCGTTGCTGCGGCTGCTGGTGGAGGAACACATCGAATGCCTGGCCGCCGTGCGCAGCGTGTGGAGCGGTGGCGAGGCAGCCTCGCCGCAGATATTCCAGCGCCTGCTGCAGCACTGCCCGCAGCTCGAGGCGGTGAACGTTTACGGCCCTACCGAGACCACCACCTTCGTCACCTGCTACGGCCTGCGCGCCTCCGAACGATGGAATGAACCGGTGCCGATCGGCGCGCCGATGGACAACACACGGGCCTATGTGCTGGATGCCGCGCTGAAGCCGGTGCCGGTCGGCGTGCCCGGCGAGCTGTACCTGGCCGGGTCGGGCCTGGCGCGCGGCTATCAGCAGCAGCCGGCGCCGACCGCGCAGCGCTTCGTCGCCTGCCCCTTCGGTGCGCCGGGCGAGCGCATGTATCGCAGCGGAGACCGCGTGCGCTGGCGCGAAGACGGCCAACTGGTCTATCTGGGCCGCACCGACCAGCAGGTGAAGATCCGCGGATTCCGCGTCGAGCTGGGCGAGATCGAGGCGGCCTTGCACAAGCAGCCCGGCGTGCGTCAGGCGCTGGCCATCGCATGCGAAGACCCTTCCGGCCACCGGCAACTGGTGGCTTACGTGGTGGCGTCGGCGGGCACGGTGGTCGAGCCCGCCGCGTTGCGGCGCACGCTCGCCGGCCGGCTGCCGGAGTACATGCTGCCTGCGGCCATCGTGCCGCTGGACGCTTTTCCGTTGACCGCCAACGGCAAGCTCGACCGACGCGCGCTGCCGGCGCCGGACTTCCAGGCCGCGGCGGGCAGGGAACCCGAGACGCCGCAGGAGATCGCCCTGGCCGGCTTGTATGCCGAGGTGCTCGGGCTGAAGCGCGTCGGCGCGGACGACAGCTTTTTCGATCTGGGCGGCCATTCGCTGCTGGCCAACCAGCTGATCAGCCGCATCGGCAGCAGGCTCGGCGTGGAGCTGCCGATCCGCGCCTTGTTCGAGGCGCCGACGATCGGCGAGCTGGCCCTGCGCCTGCAGCAGGCGGCGCCGGTCACGCGCAAGCCGCTGCGCCCCATGCGGGTCAAGGAGTGACTGCGATGATTCCCTTGTCGTTTGCGCAGCAGCGCCTGTGGTTTCTGCATCGCCTGGAAGGGCCGAGCGCCGTCTACAACGTGCCGCTGGTACTGCGGCTGGAAGGAACGCTGGACGTGCAGGCGCTGGATCAGGCGCTGGCTGACGTGGTCGCCCGGCACGAGAGCCTGCGCACGGTGTTCACCGAGGCGGACGGCGTCGCGCAGCAGGTGATCCACGAAGGCGATGCGGCCCGGCCCGCGCTGCAACGGTTCGCGGTGCAAGCCGATGCGCTCGACCAGGCCTTGCGCGATGCGGTGGGCTACTGCTTCGATCTGCAGCGCGAGATTCCCTGGCGCGCGAGCTTGTTCGAGCTTGGCCCGGAGCGGCACGTGCTGTGCGTGCTCACCCATCACATCGCCAGCGACGGCTGGTCGTGGGGTCCCTTGGCCCGCGATCTGACGGCCGCCTATACGGCTCGTTGCCATGGCGTCGCGCCGGCGTGGGAACCGTTGCCGGTGCAGTATGCCGACTACAGCCTGTGGCAGCGCGAATGGATGGCGCAGGAGAGCGAGCCGGGCAGCCAGGCTGCGCGGGAGGTCGCCTATTGGACGTCCGCGCTGGCGGACCTGCAGGAATTGTCGAACCTGCCGACGGACCGGCCCAGACCGTCGGTGCCCAGCCATCGGGGCGCCACGGTGGCTTTTTCGATCGATGCCGAGATTCACCGCCGCCTGCTGGCGTTGGCGCGCGAAAGCCAGGCGAGCCTGTTCATGGTGCTGCACGCGGCAGTGGCCGCGCTGCTGTGCTCGCTCGGCGTGGGCAACGACATCGTGCTGGGTTCGCCGGTGGCCGGGCGCAACGACGAAGCGCTGGAAGAGCTCATCGGTTTTTTCGTGAACGTGCTGGTGCTGCGGCTGGACACTGCCGGCGATCCGAGCTTCCGCGCGCTGGTCGCGCGCGCACGCGAGGTCGACCTGGAGGCGTACACGCATCAGAACCTGCCGTTCGAGCGCCTGGTCGAGATCGTCAATCCGACACGCTCTTCCTCGCACCATCCGTTGTTCCAGACCAAGCTGATGCTGGAGAACAACGCGCAGTCGAGCTGGGCGCTGCCCGGCCTGAGCGTGCGCCAGCATTACCTGGACAGCGACACGGCACGCTGCGACCTGGGCTTCAATTTCCTGGAGAACTTCCTGCCCGACGGTGCGCCGGCGGGACTCGAATGCATCATCGAATTCGCCTGCGACCTGTTCGAGCGGGACAGCGTGGCGCGCCACGGCCGGCGCCTGCTGCAGCTGTTGGACGCGGTCGCGCGCAACCCGGATCTGCCGATCGGCGCGATCGAGCTGGACGACGGCGAGCTGCGCCGGCAGCTGCTGCACGCGTGGAACGACACTGCGCTGTCCCTGGCGCAGGAGACCTTGCCCGAGCTGTTCGCGCGTCGTGTCGCGGCGGCTCCCGCAGCCATCGCGGCGAGCTGCGCCGGGGTCCACCTGAGCTACGCCGAACTGGACGCCAGGGCGAACCAGCTGGCGCATCAGCTGCGCAGCCTGGGCGTGGGGCCCGACGTGGTGGTCGGCGTGTGCCTGCGTCGTTCGCTCGACCTGGTGGTGGGCCTGCTCGGCGTGCTCAAGGCCGGCGGCGCCTATCTGCCGCTGGATCCGGAATACCCCGCCGAGCGCCTGGCCTACATGATCGGCGACGCCGTGGTGCCGCTGATCCTCACCGAGGATGCGCTGGCCGAGCGCCTGCCGGCGCATTGGGGACTATGGCTGCGCATGGATGCGGACGCCGGCGAAATCGCCGCGCAGCCGCAGACGCCGCCGGACAGCGGCCTGCAGCCGGCGCACCTGGCCTACGTGATCTACACCTCCGGCTCGACCGGTCAGCCCAAGGGCGTGGCGGTGACCCATCAGGGCATTCCCAACCTGCTGGCGTGCCAGATCGATACGCTGGGCGTGGATGCCCGGTCGCGCGTGCTGCAGTTCGCCTCGACCAGCTTCGATGCGGCGTTCTGGGAACTCTGCATGGGCGTGCTCGCCGGCGGCTGCCTGGTGCTGGCCGATCCGGCGCAGCTGCAGCCGGGCCCCGACTTGATCGAGCTGGTGGCGCGCGAGGCGATCACCCATATCGCGTTGACTCCGGCCGTGCTCGGCCTGCTGCCGGAGCACGCGCTGCCCGCGAGCGCCACCCTGGTCGTCGCCGGAGAGGCCTGTCCGCTGGCCCTGGTGCAGCGCTGGTCGCAGCGGCTGCACATGTTCAATTCCTACGGTCCCACCGAAGCCACCGTCTGCGTGACCATGAGCGGACGCCTGCGCGGAGATGAAGCGCCGCCGATCGGCCGGCCGATCTACAACAGCCAGATCTACGTGCTCGACGCCGCGCTGCGCCCGACGCCGCAGGGCGTGACCGGCGAGCTGTATCTCGCCGGCATCGGCCTCGCGCGGGGCTATCTCCATCGTTCCGCCTTGACCGCTTCGCGTTTCGTGGCCAATCCGTTCGGCGCGCCGGGCAGTCTTATGTATCGCACCGGCGATCTGGCGCGCTGGCGCGGCGACGGCCAGCTGGACTACGTCGGGCGTGCCGACCAGCAGATCAAGCTGCGCGGCTTCCGCATCGAGCTGGGCGAAATCGAAGCTCAGCTGATGCAGCATCGCGGGGTGGCCCAGGCGGCAGCGGTGATGCGCGAGGACCGGCCGGGCCATCGCCAACTGCTGGCCTATGTGGTGCCGGCCGCGGGCGAGCTGGACGTTTCCGCCTTGCGCTCGGCGCTGGCCCGGCAACTGCCCGACTACATGGTTCCCGCGGCGATCCTCCCGCTGCCGGCGTTGCCGACGACGCCCAACGGCAAGCTCGACCGCAAGGCGCTGCCGGCGCCGGTTTTCGCCGGCGACGAGGCGGGCGTCGAGCCGCGCAACGCGCGGGAACGCATGCTGGCCGACTTGTTCGCCGGCGTGCTGGGGCGCGAGTCGGTCAGCATCGAGGACAGCTTCTTCGAGCTGGGCGGCGACTCGATCCTGGCCCTGCAGCTCAAGGCGCAGGCCCAGCAGCAAGGCATCGGCTTCGAACTGGCTGCGTTGTTCGACCACCAGACCGTGGCCGCGCTGGCCGGCATGGCCACGTTCGAGAAGGTCGAGGCAGGCGAGGCGAGCGCAACGATCGCGCCGTTCGCGCTGATCTCGGCGGCCGACCGGCAGCGCATCCCCGCCGGCGTGGTCGATGCCTATCCGCTCAGCCAGCTGCAACTCGGCATGTTCTTCCACAGCGACTACGACAGTCGTTCCACGCTGTATCGCGCCTGCATGGGCTTCGCCATCGACTTGCCGTTTGAGCAGGGTGCGCTGCGCAAAACCCTGGACGAGCTGAGCAGCCGCCACGAAATGCTGCGCACCGGCTTCGCGCTCGACGGCTTCAGCGAACCCCTGCAACTGGTGCACGCGCAGGCAGAGATTCCGTTGTCGGTACGCGACCTGGGCGGCCTGGCGCCGGCCGCGCAGCAGGCCGCCCTGGATGCATGGTTCGACAGCGACGAATCGCACACGTTCGACCAGCAGTCGGTGCCGCTGTTCCGTGTCTGCGTGCATCGCCTCGATGAGGAGGCCTTCCATCTCTCGGTGAGCTGTCACCATGCCATCGTGGATGGTTGGAGCGACAGCTCCCTGATCGCCGAATTGATGCAACGTTACCAGGCGCACCTGCAAGGCAAGCCGCTGCCGATCGAGCCTCTGTCGGCGTGCTACCGCGACTACATCGCGTTGGAGCGCGCGGCGGTGGCCTCGCCGGAAAGTCGCGACTTCTGGAAGAAATTGCTGGAAGGCGTCGAGCCGTGCGGGCCGCTGTGCGCACCGCCTGCGGTGGCGCCCGGAGACGCCGACGGCATCAGCCTCACGCAGCCGCTGCAGATTGCCGAGCAGACGGCGGCGGAGCTGGTCGCTCTGGGCCAGCGGCTGAAGGCGCCGCTGAAGTCGGTGCTGCTGGCTGCGCATATGGCGGCTTTGAGCATGCTGAGCGGGCGCTGCGACGTGGTCACCGGCATGGTGATCCACGGCCGTCCGGAAGTGGCGGACGGCGACAAGCTGATCGGGCTGTTCCTCAATTCGGTGCCGTTCCGCCTGCGCGTGGAAGGCGGCAGCTGGAGCGGGCTGGTGCGGCGGGCGATGGAGGCCGAACGCGAGCTGATGCCGCATCGCCGCTATCCGCTGGCACAGATGGTGGAGGACCTGGGACAGCGCCATCTGCTGCCGGTGGCTTTCAACTACACGAACTTCCATGCCGACGACAAACTCGGCGAGCTTGGCCGGCACCTGCGCGCGCATGGCGGCGCGGGAGGCGACAACAGCTTCCCCTTCCAGGTCAATTTCCAGCTGGGCGAGACCGGCCTGGTGGCCTGGCTCAGCGGCCATCGCACGCACTACGACCCGGCGGCGCTGGAGCGCTACGCCGCCTGCTACGAGCAGGTCCTGCGCAGCATGGCCGAGCAGGCGGACCGGCCGATCCCTCGCATTAGCCCGCTGGGCGAGGCCGAGCGGCAGCGCCTGATGCAGTACGGCAACGTCGTGCCCGGCGGCGACGACGGCGCGCCGCCCGAGCACTTCGCCAGCCTGTTCGAACGCCAGGCAAGACAGACGCCCGAAGCCGACGCGCTGTCCTGCGCCGGGGTGATGCTCAACTATCGCGAGTTGAACGCCAGGGCGAACCGGTTGGCCCGCGTCATGCTCGCCGAGGGCGTGTGCCCTGGGCATATCGTCGCGCTGGCGTTGCCCCGATCGATCGAGCTGGTCGTGGCCCTGCTGGCGACGCTGAAGTGTGGTGCCGCCTATTTGCCGCTGGACGTGGATTATCCGCCCGAGCGTCTCAGGCACATGCTGCAGGATGCGCGGCCGGCTCGACTGCTTCACATGGGACATGCCATCGCCGGCATGGATGTGTCGGTGCCTGCGATACGGCTCGACGGGGAAGCCATCGCGGCGGCGCTGAGCACAGCCAGTGAGCACGACCTGAGCGAGGCGGAGCGCGTCGGCCGGCGATACGTGCATGGGCCGGCCTATGTCATCTACACCTCGGGATCCAGCGGACGTCCCAAGGGCGTGGTGACCACGCACGAGGGCCTGGCCAGCCTGGCCGCCAGCCAACGCAAGCATCTTGGCTGCGCCGGTGCGCGCGTGTTGCAGTGGGCTTCCGCGAGCTTCGATGCGTCGGTGTGGGAACTGGTTGCGGCGTTCGCCGGCGGCGGTTGCCTCGTCATACCGCGCCCTGGTCCATTGGCGGGCGATGAGCTTGCCGATGTCTTGCGTCGCGAGGCGATCGGGCATGCGGTGATTCCGCCGGCGGTGCTGGAATCGCTAAGCCCGGACATGCTGGCGCCATCGCTGGCGCTGGTGCTGGCTGGCGAAGCTTGTGCGCCAGCCTTGGCCGAACGTTGGGCGGCTGGGCGCCTTTTGCTCAATGCCTACGGCCCGACCGAATCGACGGTGTGCGCAAGCATCAGCGATCCGCTGTCCGATGCCCGGGCGCCGATCGGACGCCCCATCGCCGGCAACCGGCTCTACGTGCTCGACCAGACTCTGCAGCCGGTACCGGTCGGTGTGGCCGGCGAGCTCTACATCGCCGGCAAGGGCCTGGCGCAGGGTTATCTGCATCGTCCCGACCTGACCGCGCAGCGCTTCGTGGCCGATCCGTTCGTGGCCGGCGAGCGCATGTATCGATCCGGCGACCGGGTGTGCTGGGGCGACGATGGTCAATTGGAATATCTCGGTCGCACCGACCGGCAGCTGAAGATCCGCGGCTTCCGCATCGAGCTGGGCGAGGTCGAGGCCGCGCTGAGAAGGCTGCCGGGCGTGGCGCAGGCCGCGGCCGTGGTGCGCGAAGATCGCCCCGGCCAGCGACTGCTGGTCGGCTATGCGGTGGCCGCCGCCGCAGCGCGCAGCGACGACGAAGGGCAGGGCGACGACTGGCGCCGTCAGCTCGCCGAGCGCTTGCCCGAATACATGGTGCCTGCGGCCGTGGTCGTGCTGCAGGCCTTGCCCCTGAACGCCAACGGCAAGCTGGACCAGGCGGCGCTGCCGGCGCCGGCCTATGCCCGCGCCGACGCACGCCTGCCGCGGGATCCGCAGGAAGCCGCCCTGGCCGAACTGTTCGCCGAAGTGCTCGGGTTGGAGCAGGTCGGCATCGACCAGCATTTCTTCGAACTCGGCGGACATTCCCTGCTGGCGACCCGGCTGGTCAGCCGGATTCGTTCAGTGATGCGGGTGGAAATGCCGATACGCACCTTGTTCGAGGCGCCGACGGTGGCCGGGCTCGCCCGGCGACTGCACGGCCAGGGCGCGCTGCGCCAAGCGCTGCAGCCGATGCCGAGACCGTCACGGATTCCGTTGTCCTACGCGCAGCGTCGGCTCTGGTTCATCCATCGTTTCGAGGGGCCAAGTGCGACCTACAATATTCCGCTCGCACTGCGCCTGAGCGGCAGCTTGGACGTCGGCGCACTGGAGCTGGCGTTGGCCGATCTACTTGAGCGCCACGAAAGCCTGCGCACTTTGATCGACGACAGCGATGGCGAGCCGGCGCAGCGCGTTCTTGCAGCGAGCGCGGCGCTTTCGCCGCTCACGCTCAGCCACGTCGACGGCGAGGCCGCTTTGGTCGCTGCTCTGCACGAAGCCGCCGGCCACCGTTTCGACCTGACGGCGGAGCTTCCGCTGCGCGTCAGCCTGTTTCGTATCGACGCGCAGCGGCATGTCTGTCTGCTCTTGCTGCATCACATCGCCGGCGACGGCGCATCGATGGCGCCGCTGGCCGGCGACCTGGCCAGGGCCTACGCGGCCCGGCTTGCCGGCCACGCTCCCGACTGGAGCGCCTTGCCGGTGCAGTATGCGGACTACGCGCTGTGGCAGCGCGAACTGCTCGGCGACGAAAACGATCCGCACAGCGTGATCGCCCGCCAGTTCGATTACTGGAAGCTCGCCCTGGCCGATCTGCCCGAGCAGCTGTCGCTGCCCGGCGCTCGTGCGCGTCCCGCGGTGGCGAGCTATCGCGGGGACTCGCTGGCTTTCGAGATCGATGCCGAACTGCATCAACGGCTGCTCGCGCTGGCGCAGGCCCACGGCGCCACCTTGTCGATGCTGCTGCAGGCTGCGCTCGCGGCCTTGCTGAGCCGGCTGGGCGGCGGCACCGACATTCCCCTGGGCAGCCCGCAGGCCGGGCGCATGGACGATGCCCTGAGCGGGCTGGTGGGCTTTTTCGTCAACACCTGGGTGCTGCGCGCGGATACCTCGGGCAATCCGGATTTCGCCAGCCTGCTCGGTCGTGTGCGCGAACGCGCGCTGGCGGCCTACGCACATCAGGACGCGCCGTTCGAGCGCCTGGTCGAGCTGATCAATCCGGTGCGCTCGACCGCGCACCATCCCTTGTTCCAGGTGGCGCTGGCGCTGCAGAACCTGGGCCGGGCGGACTTCGCGTTCTCAGGCCTGCAGGTGGTCCCCGAGCCGATCGGCACGCGCGCGGCGAAGTTCGACCTGTTCTTCGCGCTGGCCGAGAAGCCGGCCGAACAGGGCCGGGCGCAAGGCCTGGAGGGCGAGGTCGAATACGCCACCGATCTGTTCGAGCGCGACACGGTACAGCGGCTGGTGCAGCGCCTGGTCCGTCTGCTCGAAGCGGTGGCGCGCGATGCGCAGCAGCCGATCGGCGCCATCGAGCTGCTGGACGAGGCCGAGCGCCGCCAGTTGCTGTGCGACTGGAACGACACCGCGACGCCGCTGCCCAGGCCCGACCTGGCGTGGCTGTTCGGCCGGCAGGTGGCGCGTCAGCCCGACGCCGTGGCCGTGGTCTGCGGGGATCGTCGACTCAGCTACGGCCAGCTCGAACGGCGCGCCAATCATCTTGCCGCCTTGCTCGCCGAGCATGGCGTCGGGCCGGAGCGCGGCGTGGCACTGCTGCAGCAGCGCTCGCCGGAGCTGGTGGTTTCCCTGCTCGCGGTCATCAAGGCTGGCGGTTTCTACGTGCCCCTGCATGCGCACTATCCCGACCAGCGGCTGGCCCTGGTGCTGCAGGAGACCTCGGCCGTGGCGCTGCTGGCGGACCGCAGCAACGAGGGCAGACAGCTCGGGCAGCGCGTGCCGCTGATCCGGGTGGACCAGCTCGATTTCGAGGCGCTGGATGCAAGCCCGGCGACATCATTCGTGCCGCCGCCGGCGCATCCGCAGCAGCTGGCCTACGTGATGCATACCTCCGGCTCGACCGGCATGCCGAAGGGCGTGGCGGTGACCCAGCAGGACGTGGTGGCGCTGGCCTGCGATCGACGCTTCCAGGCCGGCGGGCAGTCATGCGTGCTGATGCATTCGCCGCACGCCTTCGATGCCTCGACCTACGAGGTGTGGGTGCCTCTGCTCGGCGGCGGACGGATCGCCATCGCGCCGGACGGCGAATTGGACGTAGACGCGCTGGCGCAGGCCATGCTGCGGCACGAGGTCTCCGCGTTGTTCCTCACCACCGCGCTGTTCAACCTGCTGGTGCAGGAGCGGCCAAGCTGTTTCGCGCCGGTCCGCGAAGTGTGGACCGGTGGCGAAGCCGCCGATCCGTCGGCCTTCCGCAAATTGCTGGCCGACCACGACGACATCACCTTGATGCATGTCTACGGTCCCACCGAGAGCACCACCTTCGCCACCGCCCATGCGCTGCGATCGCCTTATCGCGCCGAACTCGGCACGCCGATCGGTGCGCCGATGGAGCATACCCGCGCCTACGTGCTCGACCCGGCCTTGCAGCCGGTGCCGGTGGGCGTGGCGGGCGAGCTTTATCTCGCCGGCGAGGGCTTGGCGCGCGGTTATCTGGGCCGCCCGGCGCAGACCGCGGAGCGTTTCGTGGCCGATCCTTTCGGCGTCGGCGGCCGCCTGTACCGCACCGGCGACCTGGTGCGCTGGCGTGCCGACGGCACGCTGGATTTCCTCGGCCGCAACGACCACCAGGTGAAGATCCGCGGCTTCCGCATCGAGCCCGACGAAGCCGCAGCGGTGCTGCGACGACACGCGGCGGTGGCGCAGGCGGCGGTAGTGGTGCGCGAGGATCAGCCGGGCGAGAAGCAGCTGGTCGGCTACGTGGTGCTCGGCCACGAGGGCGGGCGCTCGCGCGACGCGGCGCAGGAGCAAGGCCAGATCGACGAATGGCAGAGCATCTACGACAAGCTCTACGACGACTCAAAGGAGTTGCCGTTCGGCGAGAACTTCAGCGGCTGGCAAAGCAGCTACAGCGGCGAGCCGATCGCGCTGGAGGAGATGCGCGAATGGCGCGACGCCACGGTGCAGCGCATCCGCCAACTGCAGCCGCGCCGCCTGCTCGAGATCGGCGTCGGCAGCGGTCTGCTGCTGGCGCGCCTGGCACAGCATTGCGAGGCTTACTGGGCCACGGATTTTTCCGCCCCTACCATCGAGACCCTGCGCAGCCAGCTGGCGAGGCAGGGCGGCTGGAGCGAACGCGTGCATCTGCGCGTGCTGCCGGCGCACCAGTCCGACGGCCTGCCCAAGGCGTACTTCGATACGGTGGTGATCAACTCGGTGTCGCAATACTTTCCCAACGCCGCCTACCTGGTCGAGGTGATCGGCGCGGCGATGGAACGGCTGGCGCCCGGCGGCGCCTTGTACCTGGGCGACGTGCGCAACCTGGATCTGCTGGCCAGCTTCGCCAGTGCGGTCGAGTGGAGCCAGGCCGCGGCGGATGCGTCGGTGGACGAGCTGCGCCGGCGCATCCGGCAGAGCCTGCTGGCGGAAAAGGAATTGCTGCTCGCACCGGAGTTCTTCTCTCTGCTGCCGTCCCGTCTGCCGGCCATCGCGGCGGTGGACATCCAGCTCAAGCGAGGACATGCCGCCAACGAACTGACGCGCTATCGCTACGAGGTGGTGCTGCGCAAGGCGCCGGTGTCCGCATGCTCGCTGGCCGCGGCGCCGCGCCGGTCGTGGCAGGAAGTGGGCGACCTCGCCGGCCTGGAATCCTGGCTGAGCGAACGGCGCCCCGCCAGCCTGCGCCTGAGCGAGATTCCGAATGCCCGCCTGGCCGGCGAGCTGGCGCTGGCCCGTGAGATCCAGGCGGGCACGGACATGGCTTCGCTGCGCGAGGTGTGGTCGCGTGCCGCGGGCGTCGAGCCCGAAGCGTTGCATGCCCTGGGCGAGCGCAGGGGTTATCGCACGTGGCTCACCTGGTCGGGTCGTGCCGACGGCGGCATGGAGGCCTTGTTCGTCGATCCGGCCCAGCTGCCCGAGGCTGCTGATGCCGATGCGGCGCTTGCCGATCTCTACTTGCCGCAGGCGGCGCGACGCGATCTCGCGGCCTGCGCCAACGATCCGGCCAATTTCGATCAGCTCGCCGAGCTGCGTCGCTACGCGGCGGAGCAGCTGCCGGACTATTTGATTCCCTCGGCCCTGGTCCTGCTCGACCAGTTGCCGTTGACCCCGAACGGCAAGCTGGATCGCCAGGCCTTGCCCGCTCCGGATTTCTCGGGCGAACGCTATCGCGCGCCGCGCCATCCGCAGGAGCAGGTGCTGGCCGCCCTGTTTGCCGAGGTGCTGGGCCTGCCGCGCGTCGGCATCGACGACAGCTTCTTCGCGCTGGGCGGCCATTCGCTGCTGGCGATGCGCCTGGTCGGCAGGATTCGCGCCGCGCTGGGTGCCGAGCTGTCGGTGCGCGCTCTGTTCGAGGCGCCCACGGTGGCCGGCCTCGCGCTGCAGCTGCGGCGCGCCACCCACGCGCAGACCGTGCTGCCTTTACGCGCCGTGGGCGCGGAGCGGCCGCTGTTCTGTCTGCCGCCGGGCGGCAGCCTGTCCTGGTGTTATGCAGGCCTGGTCAGTCATATCGGCGCGGATTGCCCCATTTACGGTCTGCAGCCGCCGGAGGCGGATGGCGCGCAGGCGTCGCGGGTGCGCATCGAGGACGACGTGCGGCACTACGTCGACGAGATCCGCCGGGTGCAGCCGAAAGGCCCTTATCGCCTGATGGGCTGGTCGATCGGCGGGCTGATGGCGCATGCCATCGCCACCACCTTGCAGGCCATGGGCGAGCGGGTGAGCGCCCTGGTCATCATCGATGCCTATCCGATGGCCGGGCTGGCGATCGATCACGGCACGGCCGAGCGCCACACGCGCTCGATCCGACGCCATGCCTTCAAGAGCATCCTGTCGGGATTCGGCGTCAACGAGGCGGCATGGCCAGAGCCGGCGGAGGATCATCGCCCCTGGCTGGACGGCCTGGTCGACCAGGGCGTGCTGCCCGCCGACGACCTGCCCATCATCGCGCACATGCTGCGCTCCTTCGAACGCAGCAGCAGCCTCGCCGGCACGTTCAGGCCACGTCCTTTCGACGGCGACCTGTTGTTCTTCCGCGCGGCGGAAGTGCCGGAGGAACAGCTGGCGCCCTCGGTCGATGCCTGGTCGCCGTACGTGACGGGGCGCATCGAGATCCACGACGTGCAGGCCGATCACTTCGGCATGCTGGATCAGGACACGCGCGCGCCGATCGGCCGCGTGTTGACCAGGAAGCTGCGCAGCTAGTCCGCCAACATGGATGGATGCCCCGCCGCGCGGCGGGGCATCGAGCCGAATTCAATTTCAGGAAGCCGCATGAACGCGATCGATGCATCCGAGCCGGTATTTCTCGACAGCGACGTCAAGCTCGAGCCGCTGGTGTTCCGCTGGTACGCCTGGAGCCATCTGGTGTCGCCGGTGCAGCTCGCCTTCAATCTGGCCTACCGTTACCTGCCGATGCTGAAATCCTTCATCGCCAATCCGGCGATGCACGAGATGGCCGCCAGGAACCCGAAGATGCTCGGCGGTTCCTTTCTCGAGCTGCGCCAGCAGGATCTCGCGCAGGTACGCGCCGTGCAGCAGGCGATCCTCCAGCAAGGAACGACCCTGCTGGGATTGGCCGAGGACATCCTGGCGCTCGATCGCCAGCTGCAGAAAACCGAGACGGGCCACAGCCTGGATCATCTCTACGCGCAGCTGCCGGCCTCGCTCGCGGGCATGGTCGAGGCCGGCTACGATCTCAACAGCCACCCGTCGCTGCGCATCGCCGAGGAACTGGCCTATGGCGATGCCCAGCTGTCGCCGCCGTCGCAGGAGCTGGGCTTCAGCCGCATCCGCGACGAGTCGCGCAACTTCTTCTTGAATACGCCCCGGCTCGAAACCAGCGAGCGCCTGATCCTGCCGGCGCCGTTCGCGCATGCATGCTTCGACCTGCTTTCGGCCAGCCGCATCGCGCCTGTGCCGTTCGGCGAACTGGCCGACGCGCTGGGCGCGGATGCGGCGTTGCGGCCGCGCCTGCGCGGCTTCTTCCGCCACGAGCCGACCCCGCGGAACGCGCCGGACTTCACTGGCGAAGGCGTGCGCCTGCGCTACTTCGGGCATGCCTGCGTGCTCATCCAGAGCAGCGAGGTGAGCATCCTGGTCGATCCGTTCCTGACCTGGGACCGCGACGATGCCGAAGGCCGCCTGACCTTCCACGATCTGCCCGACCGCATCGACTATCTGTTCCTCACCCACAATCACCAGGATCACTTCAGCATCGAAACCCTGCTGCAGCTGCGCGACCGCATCGGCACCATCCTGGTGCCGAGGAACAACGCGAGCAACCTGGCCGACCCGTCGATGAAATGGGCCTTGCGCGGCATCGGTCACGCGCGGGTGCGAGTGATGGACCCGCTGGACCGCATCGATTTCGCCGAGGGCCATCTGACCAGCCTGCCTTTCTACGGCGAACATGCCGATCTGAACATCGCCAGCAAGCACGGCCTGCATCTGGAAATCAAAGGACGGCGCTTCCTGTTCCTGGCCGATTCCGACTGCAAAGATCGCATGCTTTATCGGCGACTGATCCAGCGTCTGGGGCGGGTGGACTGCCTGTTCATCGGCATGGAGTGCGACGGCGCGCCGCTGAGCTGGCTCTACGGCCCATATCTCAGCCATCCTATCAGCCGCAAGGACGACGACTCGCGGCGCCTGTCGGGCTCGGACTGCGAGCATGCCTGGGCCATCGTCGAGGAATCCGGCTGCAGCCAGGTCTTCGTGTATGCGATGGGGCAGGAGCCGTGGCTGCGCTTCGTGGTGGGCCTGGAATACACCCCGCAGAACAAGCAGATCATCGAGTCGGACCAACTGCTGGCGCGCTGCCGCGAGCATGGCATTCCCGCCGAGCGCCTGCGCGGCTGCCGCAGCATGGTTTACTGAGGCCGCCGTCGCGTCGGTGCGTGTCCGAGGTGCTGGTCAGATGCCGACCAGCGGCTTGCCGGGCACCCACGTTTCGGCCGTCTGTTTGGCACGCGCGATTTCTTTGGGCGAAAGTTGCGGCGCCAGATTCTCGGTCGAAAATTCGGAGAACTCTTCGACGCTGTAGTCGCCGTCGGCATGCTTGAGCGCGGTGAGGTAAAGCGTGTACGCGGTCGACAGGCTGTGCTTGACCCCGCGGCCCTGCTCGTACATGGACGCCATGCTCTGCAGTCCGCGACCATAGCCTTGACGTGCTGCCGCGCGGTACAGAGCGATGCCCTTAGGCACGTTTTCCTTCAGCTTCATGCCCATCTCGTACATCATGCCGAGGGCGTCCTGTGCAGGCGCATAGCCTTGGTCGGCGGCCATCTGAAAGCATTCGGCGGCGCGGCCGAACAGAGGGTTGTCCCGCGTCACGGCCAATAGGCGCGACTGCTGCCACGCGATATCGTCGATGCGGACGCCCATCTCGTATTGCATCTTCGCGTCGCCGCGATGCGCCGCAACGAGATCCCACTTGACCGCCTGATCGTCATCTTGACCGCGGTAATACTCACCGAGCAGCGAGGCCGCGGTGGGATTGCCCTGGTTGGCCAAGGGGGTCAGCTCGGCGATGGCCTTGGTCCAGTCGTGCTTGTTATAGGCGTCGACGCCTTCACTCAAGCCGGCGATCGCTGGTGCGGCAAACAACAGCAGGGCTAGACACGCGATGAGTCCTTTCATGTGGATTCCTTGCATAAACGTGGGGAAGGTGACGGACACTGGCTGCGCTCGGCTGGCCGGCTTCCGGCTATTTTGCCGAGGCCGTCAGGCCGGGCGATCCGCATCCGGTGTGATGTTCACGTCCAGGCAAGTGATCGGTGCAGGGCGCAGCCTTCGATGCAGGCGCGCCCACCAGCCCTGCGAATGGGATCGGCTGTAGAACGGCGCCTCGTCGGTGAGCGGGCGCAGCAGGTCGAAATCCTGCTGGTCGCCGCGAAGGTCCAGATGCAGGAACTGGCCGGGCAGCAGCAGCCCGGTCTGCGCGCGGATCCGCTCGTGATGCGATGGCGAGGCGCCGCCGTCCAAGGCCACGCCTACATCCAGTGTCGTCTTGCCGGCCAGGCTGACCAGCCCGAGCCAGGCCTGGGCGATATCGGGCTGCTCGCGGCAATAGTCGTAGAGCCAGCGGGCAAAGGCCGTCGGATATTGCTTGGCCACCGCCGCGGCATCGATCGCGGATGCGTTGCCGTCGCTGCGTTCGATCGCGAGCAATTGCACGAACAGCAGCAGTACCTGGTATTCCAGGACCAGTCCGTCGCCGTCGTCGACGATGCTTACCCGGAACGGCGCCCGCTGCACCATCTTGAGCATCGTCGCGCCATCGATTTCCAGGATGCTGCCGTTCGCGGGTTTCACGCGCGCTTCGGCGGTCGCCGCATCCAGTGCCACCCGCAGGTCGCGGTCGTCCTCGCTCTTGCCGACCAGCAGCAAGGCCTTCCTGCCTTGCGGGACATCGTCGCTATTCGATGCAGGCGCAAAGAAGGGCATCTGCACGAAGCGCTCGATCAAGGCCGGCAGCGCTTCTTTCTCTTGCCGTCCGCCATGGAGCGCCTGACGCAGCTCGACGAGAAAGGGATGGGGCATTCCTTGGCTCCATGACTCCAGATGGCCTTGGAGTCTAGCAACGGCGATCGGACCTTGAAAGCGGCATGCGATGGTTCCGCTCCGATATCGGAGCACTGCTCGCGGTGAACAGTTGGGCGGCAGCGCAGCGTCGATCATTCGTACGTCGTCGGCACGCTGCCGTTTGACCGGCGCCCGACAAGCTGATTCGCACTTGGCAGTCTGGGCCTGCACCGCGCCGAGTTTTTCGACGACGGCGATTCAGGCGCCACGGGACCTTCGAAGATGTGCCTGGAAACAAAATGTAAAAATCACCTTCATTTTCGCCGTGATCGTTATCCGTGCTTTTGCGCGTGGCGCGCGAATTAAAGCTTTGGGCAAACGAAATGCCGAGTGGTGCAGTTCGCTGTCCGCCATTTTTTATCTGCCGTGAAATAGCGTGACAACGTCACCAGCTTGGCGTGCTCGAATTCGCTAGCGTGAGTTGCCCACGCCCATGTCGGCGGCTCGGAAGTAAAGCCAGGGCGTTTTGCCAATGGCGTTTCACTCATTCGTCGGGCCAGCGAAGGCGAGCAGGTACCTGCATCTTGCTGAGCCATTCGGCTCGGCGCGCCTGTTTGCTTGAAATCACTCGGCATGAGTTGCGTGTGGGTCGCACTGAGAAGGGCATGACTGCAAAGCACTTCCAGGCGAGATGCTGAGTTTGTCGTGGGCATTTTTCCAAGGGGGATGTCAGGGCTCTTTAGATGGTTTGGAGCCAGAACTGCAACCATTCATTTTCAAGGGAGAAATGTATGCAAGCAAAGAAGACATTCGATACGCGCCGCATGGTTCAGATGGCCGTGCTGGCTGGCCTTGTCGGAACGTCCGCGCTGCTGCCGGCCATGGCGGCAGCGCCGGATGGCGTGGCCATCGATCAAGTCGAGGCGCAGGCCCGCGCAAGCTGGCGCGACAACATGGCGCATACCGCGCCCCCGGCAGAAGGTTGTTTCCATGCGGCTTATCCCAGCATCCTCTGGGAAAGAGCCTCGTGCGTCGCGGCGCTGCGCGCTCATCCTGTGCCGCGCCGTATCGTCAAGGGACGTGAGCAGACCGTGGGCGACGGCGCTGACTATGCCGCCCAAGTTCCGGGCTTGATCAGCCAGACGGTCGGCAGCTTTCCCACGATCATCGGAGTCACCTCCGAACAGGGAGTCAACGTGCCGTTTGGCGGGGGCGAGAGCAATGGCATCACCGGGCCGAACGAATACACGCTGCAGCTCAATTCGAACGCCAACGGGACCACGGCAGCCTGCAACGGTCATTCGGGATGCGTCGTCTGGCAGCAGGCGGTGTATGGGCCCAGCCTGTCGAACAATGGCGGTGGCGCTGTCTTCTTCCAATACTGGTTGATCGGCTATGGCGGCAGCGGCTGCCCCAGCGGTTACATCAGCGATGGCGGTGGCGATTGCTATATGAACAGCGCGGCGGCGAACGTGCCGAATCTGCCGATCACCGAACTGGCAAACATGAAGCTGTCGTTCGCTGCCGTGTTCGGCGGCAACGATACCGTCGTGCTTACCGACGGTGCTCAGGCTTACACCGCAAGCGGCAGGGATAGTGTGCTCGACATTGCGTCGGTCTGGCACGCGTCGGAGTTCAATGTCGTCGGCAATGCCGGTGGTTCGCAGGCGCAGTTCAACAATGGTTCCACCCTGGTGGTGAATGTGGCCGTGACCGATGGAAGCACCGCTGCGCCGAGCTGTGCATCAAACGCCGGCACCACCGGAGAAACCAATAACCTGAACCTGTACAGCTGCACGCCTACCAGTGGCTCGACGCCGTCGATCCAGTTTACCGAGAGCAACGCGACGGTCTCGACGGTGACGGCGACTCCCAATCCGGTCACCATTCCCGCCGGGCAGACCACCGCACCGGTCACGATCACCTCGAACGCGCCGGGTTACAACTCGCTCAGCTGGTACGGCAGCAACAGCCTGCCCCCATACAATGGCGAAATACTGTGTCTTGGCAGCAATTTGCCGACGACCTACACCTTCAACGGGCATATGAGCCCCGGCCAGATTTCCAAGTTGTATTTGGTGCCGAACGATAATTGCACGGGCGGAGCTGTCGTCGGATCGGTGCCTGGCACCGTTCTCGCGAGCGTCACCATTACGACCCAGTGATAGAGGTCCGGTGGCCGCGGAGCACAGGCTTCGGCGGCATGCAGCAAAGAAAGCCAGCTCAGGCGGGCTGGCTTTCTTCTGCGCGATTCGCCGCGCTCCGTCCGGCCTGCTGAAGTCATGGCGAAGTCGACGAAGCGACCGACCGTCCAGTCGCAGCTGCGAAGCGGAGGCGGCTGAGCTTGTTCGCTCCGCGCAACTCTCGGTACATCTTCACGCCGCCGTTCGCCCGCTGTGGCGATGGCAGTGGACCCAGCATGGAACACAGCGCCACGCCACCGAGGCGGGAGCCGGATGGGGTGCCGATGGCTCTCGCGATGGCGGCCGATCCACGTTGCCACCGTGCCTGCCGGCGCTGGCGGCCAGGATGCATGGATGCGTCGACGCCATGTGCTGTCAGTGCGCGTCCGCCTCGTCGTGGTTTCCGCGCCCATAGCATGGTGCTGCGCGACGAATAGTGTTTGATACCGCAGTTTGTTCGCCTGCTTCTCGCTTGCTTGTTTCAAGCGAACTACTTCATACAAATGAAGAGTCACTTATGCGGTTTCGGCTCATTCGTTGGTAAAGTTTAGGCCTCCGCAATTCCACACGATCTGCCTGGGTTCGCCCAGGTGGTGTCGACAGCTCATGAGCTGTGTCTGATGGAACATGCCCGGCGGCAGCTCTGCTTGACGGATGACAAGCAAGTGAGACGCCGGTGTTCGGTGATGCCGCTAAGCATGGGCTATGCGCGGCATGGTTTTCAGGGGGCCGTTGATGTACGCCGCAATCCATCGCAGTTTGGCCGTCACCATCGAGTGTACGGACGCCTATCGAAGCCTCAAGCTCAAGCCGCCCCAGCTTCCAGTCATGCCGCGTTCCGCTGCGTCCGCCTAGTCAGGTGGAAAGCCTGCAGGCCCAAGCGGAACCATCGAGCCGCGCCTTCCCCACGCCCCAAGCCGCATGCCGTCCTGCTTCACGCAGCGACAGACGCAGCTGGCGAGTGCCGTTGGGTCATCGCGCTGCATAGGCCACTCGAAGGAAGAGGTATTCATGGCGACGTCGCCTGTGCCTATGGAACGGAAATTTGCGCTGCATGGTATCGATGTCACGCGCAAGGTGTTCGAGCTGTGCAAGATGGAGGCGGTCTCGCTCGGCGAGGGCGGGCCGAGCGGGCTGCTCGGCAGCCATCGACATGGCAACGCGACGCTGTGCAGCTTCGTGGTGGATTTCGCCTTTCATGGGCGCTTCGCCCTGCCGCCGGGCCACTATCTGTCTTGCTATTTTCATCAGGTGGCGCCGGGCAGTTGGTGTGCAGGCATGCCGCTGCATTCGGGAACGATGCTGGTGGTGTTGCCGGACAGTCCATGCGAGTTGATGCTGGGGCCGGAAACCTCGATCAGCTTGGTGATGGCGCCTGCGCATGCCGGCGTGGCGCGAGTCATCGAACGCAACCCCGATTCCTTCGGTCCGCTGGGGCGGCAGTTCTCGCTCTACCGTTCGGATTGCTATGCCGGTACGGGCCTGGGCATGCGTTATGCCGCATTGTTCGATGGCTTGACCGGCGAAACGAGCCACGGCCTTTCCGATCTGCTGAACAACGGCGTGATGAATGCGCTGGTGGACGCGCGCAGCCTGGACGACCTGCTGGCCCGGGGCGCGCCTACGCTGTCGCATGCCGCCGGCTATCGGCTGCACTATCCGACCTTGCGCAAGGCGGTGCGCTTCATGCGCGCGCAGCTGCACCGCGACATCTACATGGAAGAAGTGGCCAGCGCCGCGCAGATCAGCGACCGCAGCCTGCGCCATGCCTTCGTCGATCTTCTCGGTGTCTCGCCCGCGCGTTACCTGTCCCTGCTGCGCCTGCATGAAGCCAGCCGCCGGCTGTCCATGCACGACAAGGGCCGGCTTTCCATCAAGGCGGTGGCCACGAGCTGTGGCCTGTGGGATCTGTCCCGGTTCGCTGCGAATTACCAGCGAGCTTTCGGCGAACATCCCAGCGATACGGTGATGCGCACCTATCGATTCGCCTAGCGGCGTCGCTGTTCGTTCCGGCGCGGCACTTGCTGCCCGAAAGAGCCGCTTGCTCCATGGCTATGGAGCAGGGCGCGATGCCGTGGGCGTAAGACCCGGCCAGCATGGTCGGTCCATTGCCAAATTTGCATAGGCTTGACCGGGTTTGCATAGCCGCTCTTCCAGATTTGCGCACCGCGTTCCGTTGCGGTCGAGTTCAATCAGCGCCGTACGCATGGACCAGGCGAACGGATCGCCTGGCCAGCATGGATAACAACGCACTCGCGCGATCGTCCCCTCCGTCGCGTGCCTGATCGACCCGAATGCTTTGCCATGTACCGGGAGGTATGTGTCGGCGCAGCCGTGCCGGCAGCAAGCCGGCGTTCGGCCCGACGCTACGCCTCGCGCCTTGCCTGTCGCGAAGGCGCCGGAATGGAAGCGGACGGCGAGAAAGGGATTGAACGTGTGTTTTTCAGCGCTCGCGGAAGCGGTCTCGGAGATGTCATGAACAGAATTTACAGCAAGGTCTGGAATGCTTCGTTGAAGCAACTGGTAGTGGCGTCGGAGCTGGCCAGTTGCCGTCACGGGAGCGTGGAAGGCAGTCAGCCCGGCCATATCCAGCCCTTGCTTGGCTGCCTCAGCCTGAGCATCAGCCAGGCCATCAGGCAAGGCTGGACGCGGCTTGGCTGGAAGTCGGCCGTCGCGCTGCCGATCCTGGCGGGCGCGCTGCTGCCGGGCTTCGCATCGGCACAATACAACGCCGGGGGAGGCACCCCGACGGGGACGGGCCAGATCGCCATCAGCGGCAACTGCGCCGCGAACAACGCGCAGACGCTTGGCGGCAACGCCGACTACAACGAGATCGCGGTGGGCTGCCTGTCGACTGCGCAAGGCGTCAACGCCACCGCGATCGGGGCCGGCAGCCAAGCGATGAATAATGCGGCCACCGCGATCGGCGTGAACGCCACGGCCCTGGGGCAGAACTCCTTGGCGCTAGGCGCAAGCGCGGTGGCGACAGGCACCCAAGGTATCGCCATTGGTACGTCGGCCAACGCAACGGGCGGGCAGGTGATCGCCATCGGCAGCAACGCGACGACCAACAGTCCCGGCGGCAACAGCATCGCGATCGGCACCAATGCCAAGGCCAGCACGACCCCCGATGGGGGCTCGCCGATCGCCATCGGCGTGAATGCCAGTGCCGTCGGAACCGGCGGCGTCGTGCTGCCCAACGGCAGTACCGCCACCACCTTCGAGGGGCTTGCCGTAGGCAATACGGCAAACGCCTCCGGCGAGCAGAGCGTCGCGCTCGGCAACTCGACCAGCGCCAGCGCAACCTGGAGCACGGCGGTCGGCAGCCTGGCCGGCGCCTCCGGCACGCAGTCCACTGCGGTCGGCGTGTTTTCGCAGGCCAAGGGCAGCTATGCCGTGGCGCTGGGTACGGGGGGCAGCAGCGCCACCAATGCGGTGATCGCTGCGGGTACCGGAGCGATCGCGGTCGGCGGCAATCTCACCGCGGGCGCCAATGCCGCAGGCGCCAACGCCATTGCCATTGGCGGGCAATCGTCCGCAGCCACCACCAATGACGTGGCCATCGGCCTGCAGGCGAATGCGGCCAACACGTCGGCGACGGCTGTCGGTGCCGCCTCCGTCGCCAATGGCGTCAGCGCGACCGCGCTCGGCGTCAACGCCAACGCGACCGGCAATACGGCGGCTGCCCTCGGCGCGAATGCGACGGCCAAGGCGACGTCCTCGACCGCTGTGGGCTACAACACCGATGCTGCTGCCGCAGGTGCGCTCGCTGTGGGCAACGGTTCGCAGGCGTTGGCAGCGTCTACGGTGGCGTTCGGCGATACCAATACGGTTGCCGCTGCCGCCGGCACGGGCTCCCTCGCGGGCGGCTACAAGTCGCAGGTGCTCGGCGGCACCGGCGCGGTGGCGCTGGGTCAGCAGCAGACCGCGAACGGCAATGGCGCCGTGGCCATCGGCGATCCGAACAGCGCCACCGGCAACGGCGCGGTGGCAGTAGGCGCCGACAACACCTCCAACGGGCAGGGCGCGCTCGCCATCGGCAACACCAACAATGCCACCGGCCAGGGCTCGGTAGCCTTGGGCAATGCCTCCAACGCGGCGGCAGCCGGCGCGCTGGCGTTCGGCGATACGGCGGCGGCGGTCCAGGCGCAGTCGATCGCGCTAGGCTCCAACACCAAGGCGAACAACGTCTCCGACATTGCCATTGGCACGGGTTCCGTGGCCAATGGCGGCGGGGCATCCAATGTCATGGCCATTGCCATCGGCAGCAGTGCCCAGGCAAGCAACTCCGGCGCGATCGCCATCGGCGACGCCTTCAACGGCGGCCCAGCGGCATCCGGACGCGACTCCATATCGATTGGTTCGGGAACATCGGCGGCGGGGACGGCGGCGGTGGCCTTGGGTGGCAGCGCCAACGCCAGCACGAACGATGCGCTGGCCCTGGGAGCGAATGCAACGGCAGGCACGCAGGTGGGTGACGTCGCGCTGGGTTCCGGTTCGGTGACTTCCGCCGTGGCGAAGACCGCCAGCGAAGTCCTCGGCGGCACCACCTACAACTTCGCCGGCACCAATCCCACCAGCACGCTGAGCGTGGGCGCTTCGGGCAGCGAACGCACCATCACCAATGTGGCGGCGGGCCGCATCAGCTCCACCAGTACCGACGCGATCAACGGCTCGGAGCTGTATGCCACCAACCAGGCCTTGTCGTCGCAGATCAGCGGTTCGGCGATTCATTACTACAGCGTCAACGATGGCGGCACCCAGCAGGCGAATTACAACAACAATGGCGCGACCGGCATCCGCGCGATGGCGCTGGGCATCGGCGCGAGCGCCAGCGGCGACACCAGCATCGCCATGGGCTACAACTCGAATGCCGCCGGCGTGAGCGCGGTGGCCATAGGCCAGGGAACCCTCGCCAACGGTCTGGGCGCCACCGCGCTGGGCGTGCAGGCCCAGGCGACGACGCAGTATTCCACCGCGATCGGCGTCAATGCGTCGTCCACCGGGCTCAATTCCTTGGCGGTGGGCGAGGCGTCCATCGCCAATGGCGCGCAGACCGCATCGCTGGGCTGGGGCGCAAACACCCAAGGCACCAATGACACGGCGGTAGGCCCCATCGCGCACGCCTTTGCGGCGACAGGCGCGTCGGCGCTGGGATATCAAGCCAATGCGCTGGCCAACAATGCCACGGCGATCGGCAACGGATCGCAGGCACTGGCGGTATCCACGCTGGCCATCGGCGATACCAATACGGTTGCCGCTGCCGCCGGCGTGGGCTCCATCGCGGGCGGCTACAAATCGCAGGTGCTCGGTGGCACCGGCGCGGTGGCGCTGGGCCAGCAGCAGACGGTGAACGGCAACGGCGCCGTCGCCATCGGCGATCCGAACAGCGCCACTGGTACCGGCGCGGTGACAGTAGGCGCCAACAACACAGCCAATGGGCAAGGCGCGGTCGCCATCGGCAATACCAACAATGCGACCGGGCAAGGCGCGGTGGCGTTGGGCAACGCTTCCACCGCGACTGCGGCAAGCGCACTGGCTTTGGGTGATACGGCCGCGGCCAGCCAGGCCAATGCGATAGCACTGGGCGCCGGCGCGACAGCCGCCGCGCAGGCGGGCGACGTGGCGTTGGGATCCGGTTCGGTGACTTCCACTGTGGCGAAGACCGCCAGCGAAGTCCTCGGCGGTACCACCTACAACTTCGCGGGCACCAATCCCACCAGCACGCTGAGCGTGGGCGCCTCGGGCAGCGAACGCACCATCACCAATGTGGCGGCGGGCCGCATCAGCTCCACCAGCACCGACGCGATCAACGGCTCGGAACTGTATGCCACCAACCAGGCCTTGTCGTCGCAGATCAGCAGCTCGGCAATTCACTACTACAGCGTCAACGATGGGGGCACCCAGCAGGCGAATTACAACAACAATGGCGCGACCGGCACATTCGCTATAGCCGCGGGACCGGCTGCCGCGGCCAGCGGCGCCTGGGGTGTAGCTGTCGGTGGCAAGAGCAGCGCTACCGGGGATGAATCGGTCGCCATAGGTGTTTCTGCCGTTGCGGGTGGTACCAGCGGATCGACTGCTGTAGGCGCAGGCGCGCAGGCGAACGCCACTAACTCACTGGCTGTCGGTGTGAATGCCAATGCCGCAGCCCAGCTTTCGACCGCAGTGGGCCCGGGAGCGGGAGCCTTTTCGACCAATACTTCGGCTTTCGGCCTGAACGCCAACGCCGCGGCTGCGAATGCCGTAGCGTTTGGCGCCTTCGCCAACGGAACCGGGGTCAGCAGCACAGCGATCGGCAATCATTCGCAGGCACTGGCAGCATCCACGCTGGCCATCGGCGATACCAATACGGTTGCCGCTGCCGCCGGCGTGGGCTCCATCGCAGGCGGCTACAAATCGCAGGTGCTCGGCGGCACCGGCGCGGTGGCGCTGGGCCAGCAGCAGACGGTGAACGGCAACGGCGCCGTCGCCATCGGCGATCCGAACAGCGCCACCGGTACCGGCGCGGTGACGGTAGGCGCCAACAACACGGCCAATGGGCAAGGCGCGGTCGCCATCGGCAATACCAACAATGCGACCGGGCAAGGCGCAGTGGCGTTGGGCAACGCTTCCACCGCGACTGCGGCAAGCGCGCTGGCCCTAGGCGATACGGCCGCGGCCAGCCAGGCCAATGCGATAGCACTGGGCGCCGGCGCGACGGCCGCCGCGCAGGCCGGCGACGTGGCGCTGGGGGCGGGCTCGAGCACCGCGGCGGTAGTGGGCACGGCCAATGCCACGGTCAACGGCGTGGCCTACGGTGGATTCGCCGGCACCACGCCGGCGTCCACGGTAAGCATCGGGGCGGCTGGCAAGGAACGCACCATCACCAACGTGGCGGCGGGCCGCATCACCCAGACCAGCACCGATGCCGTCAATGGCTCGGAACTCTACAGCGTGGCCAGCACCTTGTCGGGCGACATCACGGCCGCTCAGACGCATGACTACAGCGTCAACAGCACCACCACGGGCACCGACACCAACTACAACAATGCGGGCGCAACGGGTGCGAACGCACTGGCCGCCGGCGTCTCCGCTGCAGCCAGTGGCGCGAACGCGACGGCGCTGGGCAGCAGCGCGAATGCCAGCGGCTTGCAGTCGACCGCGCTGGGCCACAGCGCACAAGCCAGCGCGCCCAATGCCATAGCGGTCGGCAATGGCACCCTGGCCTCGGGGGGGCTTGCCACGGGACTGGGCGCATTGGCCAATGCCTCCGGGGCCGGCGCCACGGCCTTGGGCGCCACCACGAGTGCCGCCGGCCAGAACTCCGTGGCTGTCGGCGCGGCAGCACTGGCGGCCACGACTTCCGGCGTCGCTGTCGGCACCAGTTCGAATGCGACGGGTCTCGGCGCCGTCGCGTTGGGTGCCGATGCCATCGCCAATGGCCAGGACGCGACGGCTCTCGGCGCCAGCAGCAACGCGACCGGACAGAATGCGATGGCACTGGGCGGTTCGTCGACGGCGACCGCCGCTGGCGCGCAGGCCTTCGGCAATGCCGCCAATGCCAGCCAGGCCAACGCCATCGCCCTGGGCGGCAACAGCAGCGCCGGTGCGCAAGCGGGTGATGTGGCCTTGGGCTACGGTTCGACCACATCGACGGTCGCAGCAACGACCGGCGCGACGATTGCGGGCACCAGCTATGCCTTCGCCGGCACCACGCCCGCCAGCACGGTGAGCGTGGGGGCTGCCGGCAGCGAACGCACCATCACGCATGTCGCGGCGGGACAAATCAGCTCGACCAGCACCGACGCGATCAACGGTTCGGAGCTGTATGCGACCAACCAGGCGGTCGGCAGCGTCAATAATTCACTTACCACGGTGACCGGCAAACTCACGCACTACTACAGCGTGAACGACGGCGGCACGCAGCAAAACAATTACAACAACGACGGCGCCACCGGCGCGAATTCGCTGGCGGCGGGCGTGGCGGCCTCGGCCACGGCGGCGAATGCGACGGCGGTAGGATTCGGTTCGCAGGCCCTGGCGGCGTCGACGGTGGCGATCGGCGACAGCAACTCCGTCGCGGCCGCATCGGGCGTGGGTTCCATCGCCGGCGGTTATCAATCGAAGGTCTTGGGCGGTACCGGCGCGGTGGCGCTGGGCAACCAGCAGACCGTCAACGGCGACGGTGCGGTGGCCATCGGCGATCCCAACAGTGCGGTGGGCACCGGCGCCGTGGCGGTGGGCGCGAACAACAGCGCGAGCGGCAGCGGCGCCGTGGCCATGGGTGACGGCACGGTGGCGAATGGCGCGGGCGCGGTGGCGCTCGGCAACGGCAGCCGCGCCGCGGGGGCGAGCGCCTTGGCCCTGGGCGCCACGGCTACTGCCAGCGTGGACGATGCGATCGCACTGGGCGCGAATGCCAACGCCGGCGCGCAGGTGGGCGATGTGGCCCTGGGCGCAGGCTCGGCCACCTCGGCGGTGGTGGCAACCACCGGCGCCACGATCGCCGGCACCACGTACAGCTTTGCCGGCACCAACCCGGCCAGCACGGTGAGCGTGGGCAGCGGCGGCCACGAGCGCACCGTCACCAATGTGGCGGCAGGCCAGATTTCCGCGACCAGCACGGATGCCATCAACGGCTCGCAGCTGTATGCCACCAACCAGGCGGTGGACAGCCTCAGCACGACGGTGGCCAGCGGCCTGACCCACTACTACAGCGCGAACGACGGCGGCACCCAGCAAGCCAATTACAACAACAACGGCGCGACGGCGGCGGGCGCGCTGGCGGTGGGCGTGGCGGCGTCCTCCTCGGCTGCGAACGCCACCTCGCTGGGCTCCAACACGCAGGCCACCATCGACGGCAGCGTGGCGCTGGGCTCCGGTTCGGTCGCCGATCGCGCGATCACGCCGGCCAGCGGCGTCGTGGGCGGCACCTTCATCCCCTACAACACCACCGATCGCACCTTGCTCGGCTCGGTGTCGGTCGGCAGTGCCACCAGCTATCGCCAGATCACCAACGTGGCCGACGGCACGGATTCGTCCGATGCGGTGACGGTGCGGCAGTTGACCGGCGCGCTGAGTTCTTTCGCCACCACCACCACCAAGTACTTCCATGCCAACTCGACCGCGCCGGACTCGCTGGCGGTGGGCAGCAATGCGATTGCGGTGGGCCCGAACACGGTGGTGAACGGGGACAACGGCGTCGGCATGGGCAACGGTGCGCTGGTGCAGCAGAACGCGCCCGGCGGCGTGGCGATCGGTGAAGACGCAGCGTCGAACCTGCAGGATTCGATTGCCTTGGGGACCAAGGCGTCGGCAAGCGGCATCCAGGCCATTTCGATCGGCGCAGGCAGCTCGACGGCCAATCCCACCGACGTGGCGCTCGGCGCGGGTGCCAGCGCCGCGGCACAGGCCGGCGACGTGGCGTTGGGCGCGAACTCGGCGACGTCGGCGGTGGCAGCGACCACCGGCAGCACGATCAACGGCGTCAGCTATGCCTATGCCGGCACCGCGCCGGGCAGCACGGTAAGCGTGGGCAGCGCAGGAAACGAACGCACCATCACTAATGTGGCGGCGGGCCGCATCAGCTCCAGCAGCACCGATGCGATCAACGGCTCGCAGCTCTATGCCACCGATACCGCGGTCGGCACGTTGGGCACCCAGGTCACCAATCTGGGCAACACCACGGCCTCCGCGCTCGGCGGCAACACCACGTACAACTCGACCACCGGCGCCATCACCACCAACCTGAGTTATGGCGGCAACACCTACAACTCGGTGCAGAACGTGTTGAACCAGATCAGCAGCTCGGTGGACGGTGCAGGCATCAAGTACTTCCATGCCAACTCGACGCTGGCCGATTCCCAGGCGCAGGGCACCAACAGCGTGGCGGTCGGGCCGGCGTCCACCGCCAGCACCAGCAATGCCGTATCGATAGGCAATGGCGCAAAAGCGGGGGCGAATGCGGGCGACGTGGCCCTAGGCGCGGGCTCCACCACCTCGGCCGTGGCCGCAACCGGCAGCGTCACCGTGGGCGGCAATACCTACGCCGTGGCAGGTACCGCGCCCACCAGCACCGTGAGCGTGGGCAGTGCCGGCAACGAGCGCACCATCACCAATGTGGCGGCGGGGCAGGTGACGGCGAGCAGCACGGATGCCGTGAATGGCTCGGAGTTGTACGCGACCAACCAGCAAGTGAATGCCAACACCACCGCGATCAACAACCTCAGCACCACCGTCAACAACATCAGCAGCGGCGGCAGCAAATACTTCACGGCGAATTCCACCGGTCCCGCCGCTTCGGCCACCGGCACCAACGCGGTCGCGGAGGGAGCTTCGACCACGGCGTCGGGAACCAACAGCACGGCGATCGGCAATGGCGCCACGTCGAGCGGCGACAACTCGGTGGCGTTGGGAGCCGGCTCCAACGATGGCGGCCGCTCGAACGTCGTGTCGGTGGGCTCGTCCACCGATCAACGGCAAATCACCAACGTGGCGGCCGGCACGGCGACCACCGATGCGGTCAACGTCGGCCAGCTGCAGTCGGCCCAGGCCGGTTCCGTGCAGTACGACAAGAACAGCGACGGCACGGTCAACTACAACAGCATCACCGTGGGCCAGGCCGGTGCGCCGGCGCAGATCCACAACGTGGCGGCGGGCACCGCGCCGACGGACGTGGCGAACGTAGGCCAGGTGAACGCGGGTATCCAGACCGCCGAGAATTGGGCGCAGGACTACACCGACCGCAGGCTGTCGGCGCTGAGCAACGACATCAACGCGGTGGCCTCGCGCGCCAATGCAGGCGTGGCCGCGGGGATCGCGATGTCCAGCCTGGGCCAGGCCTATCAGCCGAACATGAGCACCTTCGGCGTCGGCGTGGGCTCCTATCACGGCGAGGCCGGGGTGGCGGTGGGCCTGTCCACCATCACCGAGAGCGGACGCTACATTTTCAAGATGGCTGCATCATCCAACACGCGCGGCGACGTAGGTGTGGGCGGCAGCGTGAACGTGGTCTGGTAAGGGCGAGGAGACGGTGAACATGAAACTTTCTTCGGCAAGCAAAGCCGTTTTCCTCGCCCTGCTCGCCATGGGCCTGAGCGCCTGTGGCAACCTCAGTCGCGAGGTGGCCAAGGACGGCTCGAACGCCCAGCAACTGGTGTGGCCGAAGCCTGAGGATGTGACGCCCATCCATCGCGGCGGCACCTTTCCCGAACTGGCCGCTCTGCGGCAGGTGCATACCGGTTTGAACAAGCAGCAGATCTCGAACTTGATCGGCTGGCCGCACTTCCAGGAGGGCGTCTGGGGCGTGCGCGAGTGGAACTATGTATTCAACTTCCGCGACGGCGACTCCGATCGGGTCACCGTATGCCAGTTCAAGATCCTGTTCGACGAAGACAAGCTGGCGCGCAGCTTCTACTGGATGCCGGACAGCTGCGCGCGCTACATGACGCCCGAGCCCATGCCGGCGCCTGTGGCGGCGAAGGTCGCCGAGCATGACACCTCGCTGTCGGCCGATGCCTTGTTTGCCTTCGACCGCTCGTCGATCGCCGACATCACCGACGGCGGCCGGGCGCGGCTCGATCAGCTGGCGAGCGAGCTGGTCGCCGAAAAGGATCGCATCGCGCATATTGAGGTGGTGGGCTATACCGATCGCCTCGGCAGCGATGCGTACAACCAGGCCTTGTCGCAGCGACGCGCGGACAGCGTGCGGCAATACCTGGTCGCCGACGGCGTGCCGGCAGACTCGATCGCCGCCGAAGGCCGCGGAAAGTCGGACGCCATCGTGCAGTGCGCGGAGCAGGCACGCAAAGCCTTGATCGCCTGCCTGGCGCCGAATCGGCGCGTGGTGCTGCGGGTTGAGATGCATGGGGAATAGACGCGCTTCAATACCGGCGTCGATGGGATCGGCTTGCAGCGTCCTCGCAAGCACGGCGAGCAGGCATCGATGCACGCGATGACGCGCCCGGTCGCCAGGCGTTCCGGATGCGGGCGATCTATCCGGCGGCGATCTCGGCACGGGCATAGCGGCGTGGCGAGCAACCCATGACGCGCTTGAACGCGGTGTTGAAGGCGTTCTCGGAGTCGTAGCCGAGCGCCTGCGCCGTTTGCGCCAGCGTGTCGCTGCCGCTGGTGAGGCGTTCGGCCGCCAGCATCATGCGCCAGCGGGTCAGATAGGCGATCGGCGTTTCGCCGACCCGTTCGCGAAAGCGCTGCGCGAAGATCGAGCGCGACATGCCTGCCTGGGCCGCCAGATCTTGCAGGGTCCAGCGGCGCGCGGGCTCGGCGTGCATCGCGGCGATGGCGGGGCCGAGCTTAGGATCGGCGAGTGCAAAGAACCAGCTGCCGCCGTCGTGCGAGCGCGAAGACAGGCACAGGCGCAAGGCCTGCAGCAGCATCATGTGGGCGAGATGGTGGGCGGCGAGGCTGGCGCCGAGCCGGTTTTGCCGCATCTCATCCATGAGCCGCTCGATCACCCAGCGCAGTGCTGCCTGGTCGCTGGCCTCCTCGACCAGCAGGATCGGTGGCAGCGAGCGGAGCAGGGCGCGCGACTGGCGCCCGGTCAGATCGAAGCGGGCGCCGACCAGGTAGACGTCGCCGCCGCCTTGATGGACCACCACGCCGCCGTAACGCAAGCCGGCATGCACCTGGCGCACGGAAACCGGCGTCACGCCGAGATCGCTGGCCAGCGTGAAGGAGCGGCCGCTGGGCAAGACGAAACAGTCGCCGGCCGACAGCCGCACCGGTGCGGCCTCATCGACCGCAAGCCAGCACGTGCCGCGGGTGACCGCATAGCATTTGATTCGGCCTACCTGATCGTCGTAGCGCACTGCCCAGTCGCCGCCGGCATCGAAACCGGCGGTGAGGTAACGATCCGGCCTGAGCAAGGCCAGGATGTCGGATAAGGGGTCCATGCGTGCTCCGGACGATCGCGAAGAAAATATCGACGCTCACGTATAGGTCGTGCGGGGAGCCCTGTCTACACTCCCGCTCCAAGAAAAACCGGGAGCCGAATCCATGATCGTCGTCACCACCCCCACGGGGCAGATTGGAAGCCACATTGCCCGCGAGCTTTTGGACGCCGGCAAGCCGGTGCGCGTCGTCGTTCGCAATGTCGACACGCTGCACAAGCAAATTCTCGATCGCGCGGAAGTGATCGAGGGTTCGCATGGCGATGCCGCCGTGCTCGATCGCGCCTTCGAGCACGCCGAGACCGTGTTCTGGGTAGCGCCGCCCGACATGAGCAAGGAGATCGATGCAGCCTTTGTCGGATTTACCCGACCTGCAGCCGAAGCGATCCGCCGCCACGGCGTCAGACGGGTAGTCGGCATTACCGCACTTGGTCGCGGCACCGCGTGGCAAGACAGGGCCGGGCTGGTCACCGCGTCGCTGCGCATGGACGATTTGCTGATGTCGACCGGCGTCGCGTTTCGAGGCATGGCGATGCCGTCTTTCATGGAAAACATCGCGCGCCAGGCCGGATCGATGAAGGAAAAGGGCGTGTTCTTCGGGCCGATCGATCCCGACAAGAAGCTGCCGCTGACCGCAACTCGCGACATCGCTGCGGCAGCGGTCCATTGGCTCGCCAAGGAGGACTGGAGCGGGCAGAGCGAGGTGCCGGTGATCGGCCCGGAGGACTGGTCGCACAACGACATCGCTGCCATCGTCTCGGAGCTGGCAGGGCGGGAAATCCGCTATCAGCAGATCGGCTTCGATCAGTTCAAGCAGCCATTCCTTGCACGCGGAGCCACCGAGTCCTTTGCGCAGGGCTATGTCGACATGTATCGCGCCAAGAACGAAGGCATCGACAACGTCGTCGAGCGCGACGCAGACAGTCGGAGCAGGATCGACTTTCGGACGTGGGCCGAGCAACATCTCAAGTCGGCCTTGCTCGACTGATCGCGGTTCGCGGCATGTCCGAGAAGAAAGGCGCCTGCGGCCATGCAGCGGCGCGACGATGCTTCGTTTGATTGAAGCCTGTCGAGTTGAGGCTTCAGGCCATGTCCGCTTCGGGATAGAAGCGGACATGCAACGATGGCTCGGGAAAGGTTGAGCCGGTCATCCTCGGGCTCATGCATGCTGGAACGCAGGGTCAGGTCTCGTTGCCGGCATCGAGCGCAGGCAGCCGCACCTCGCTATGCCGCATGCGCGAAAGATCGCCCTGCGCCTCCAATGTGCCATTGGCAACCAAGTCCTGAATGCGCCGAGCGTAGTAGGTATCCGGTATGCCTGGTATGTGGCTCGAGCCGTTCATGGCGGTGGCGACGAGGAGCGCGACTTTGCGCCACCGAGGGTCTGCTCTCTGCAGCAATGCCGCGTCGATGGCCTGAATTTGTTCGGGCGTGAGCGCGGCGATGCGCTCCAACTCCTCGGAGCTGAGCTGGGATTCTTCCGGCTCGTATGGCGGCGCATGTTCCATGGTGCTTCCTGTCGGCGAGGGCGAACGGTTAGCCGGACGATACCATCGTCGAGTGTCCGCTCGACCCGGTGCGGCCTAGTTGGAGGCGCGCCAGCGGCGAACCGCCGTGCTGAGGTTGGGCTTGATCCGTCGGATCGTCGGTGCTGCTCGCGATCGCCAGGGCATTGTGAGGCAATTCCGCAAATCGCATGCACTAGTGCAACGAAGTGATGGACAGGGTCTTATGTTGCGCCTATGGTCAAAAAGCCGGGGGCCCGACGCAGGATCGGCTCATGCCTCATAACACTACCAGTGCGCAGCTGTTGCTCGAAGTTGCCGAGCTGAAAGTCGCCGTCGACCACCTGAGCTTCGAAAACAATCTGCTGCGTGACGCGCTCATGAGGTATAGCTCGGGCACGTTGGCCATCCGTCAAGTCGATCGTACGATGAAGGCGGTCCGCGCCTATGCGGCCGACGCTGACGAGCCGGATCGCCGGCCCTCGGGATATTCCCCGGACGTTCCGTGAGTGTGCGGGCCTGTGCCTTGAACCACGCCCGGCAAAGCGCGTGAGTACTTCTTATAAGCAGAGTCTCCGGCGCCTGGGGAATGCCTGACTGGCTCCAGGCGGCACGACCTCATTCCACGATGGTGATGGGAATCCGCTTGGCCCTTTGGCCGGCTTGGCCGTGCCGATGGCGAAGGATGGCATCGTGTAAGGTTGGTTCCGACAAAGCATGATGTGCACCGTGCCTTGCGTCGAACTGATGGAGAATTAGATGCTGCCATCCCAATCCCCATTTCCCTGCCAATGGTGGGGTACCAGTTTGGGTGACGTCGGCCTGGACGATGTCAGGCCTGACGCAGGCACCTATGGTCGTTACGAGTTTGGTGCCTTGCCACCGCTTCCTTTCGACATGCGAGGTGACTTCGATTGGCTGACCTCGGCCGCCGAGCACCAGGAGCCCTCCATTGGCGAGGAGGCAAGGGCTGAGAATGCGCAATCGCTGGTACAGCTGTGCAAGGAGTCGGCTGCGCTGCATATAAAGCTGCCAGACGCCTTCATCAGGTTTATGGGTTCGCCTGAGTTGCAAAAGAAGATTCGCTCGAATACCGACTGTTTCCTCAATCTATGCCCGGCGCTAGTCAGGTCGCCCATCGGTGACGGATACCTGGTCCGATTTCTGGCGGATTCGCAAGGCTGCATCTTTTGGTACCTCTACTTGCCGGCGGATGGGACGGATCATGCCGTCGTTTCATCGTCGGAGTTTTACGGTACGGCTGCAGAGCAGTGGGAAGATGAGCCATCGACCTCCACCGAGATCGTCTATAACGCAGAGGATTTCGAGACGTTCATATGCAGGTTCTGGTTGGAGAACGAGATCTGGTTTGCCGGGTGGAGCAAGCAGCCTATGCCGGATGCCGGTCGGCAATACATCGAGTCATATAAAAGGGGCGGGCAGTGACGCCACAGGATGAAGCACCGAGGCATTCGGTCGTAATCATCGGCGCGTCGTTGATCCGGCCCGTGGGATTTGCCCCTCGACTCTGAGGGAAATCTAAGCCGGCGTTTTGGCGCTGGATCGCGTGGTTGTCGGATAACGAGGCGCTGTTGGGAAGCTCTATTTGCGTAGCTTGTCCAGATTGGCCTTCGTCGCATCTCGGGTGGAATTTTCAAGCTCCATGAAAATCCATTGCTTGAGATCCTTGTCCCAGCCTTTGAGCAGGAACACGATGCGATCGTGCTTGCGGTAGAAGTCGCTGGGAGCTTCTTCGAAGACCGTATAGAACTCGACTGGACTGCCGGCTTTTGCGCCGCCCTTGAAGGATTCGATGACCTGCGCCCGGGTCTGATAGACGTTGCCGAACGCTTTGACTTTGTCGCTCGGCGCCATGTCGAGCGGATGTATCAAGGCAACGTACGAGGCCTGGTGCCGGTCTTTTTGCAGATACGCGGCAGAGTTGTAGCTGTCTTCATCGCTTCCGGCGTGAGCAAGCCATGGGCAGCTGCAAAACATAAAGACGATAAGCGCCAAATTTTTCATGCGATTATTTTTCATGCCATGCCTGACCCGGCCCAGGACGATCGCTGCAGGATGCACGCATCGGCGTGCTGTCGATTGTGCTTCTTGCGTATGCACGGAAGTCATCCCGCGTGAACGCTTTGGCCATCATCCCACGTTCGCGTCCCGTAACTCGAATCTCACCGTCGCATTTCGGCATGCCCAGGCGTGGGGCGAATGGTGGCGATGTGGCCATTCCGGGGTCACCGGAGATGGCCGATTACGCAGCATCATCGGGACTAATCAGGCACTCCAGCTCGATCGATGGCCGAAGCCGGCGCGCCCTTTGCAATCAAGCGCCGTGGGACGCCGTTGCTGCCGGCAAATCGTTCGGGTCGAAGCGAATCGGCACGCGGACAGCGCCTTCGACGGGCGAGCCGTGTTCCAGCGCCGGATTGAAATGCCATTGCATCACGGCGTCGCTGGCCGCCTTGACCAGGATGGCAGGGGCGTCCGTGGCAGGCTCCACCTTGAACGAGCGCGGCTTGCCGTCTTTGCCGATGGCGACTGTGAGGATCACCGTGCCTTGTTGCTTGGCCTTGACGGCATCGTCAGGGTAGCGAGGTGCGTGCTGCGCGTTGTAGGCCTCGTCCTGCGAGGCCGGCACGATGTTTCCCTGTGCCGCCTGTGCCTGCACCGTCAGAGCCGTGGCGAGCAGGCTCGTGCCGACTGCCACGGCCATCAGGCCAAGACGACGGCGCAGGACACTCGGCTGTTGCTGTTGGATCTGCATAAGACGCTCCTTCAGTTGAGGCTCGGCGAGCCATGGGATCAGCGCTGCGGCGGCGGTCACGCCCGTGCTGTGCAGCAAGGTATGTGCATACGCCGCTTGCTCATGCGGCAGCCGGCACAGCACGGTTTCGTCGCAGGCGAGTTCCTGATCCAGCCGGAAGCGTGGCAACGCCAGCCACATCAGGGGGTGAAACCAGAGCGCGGCAAAGATCAGTTCGGCGAACAGGCTCCAGAGCGGATCGTGACGCCGGAGATGCGTCAGCTCATGCCGAAGGATGAGCCGGCGCTCGTTGGTGTCGAAGCGGTCGAGGAAGTCGGCCGGCAGCAGCACCCTGTAGCGGAATCCCCACAACACCGCTGGCCCTGCCGGATGCATGCGTACGCGAGCGTGCAGCGCCTGCGGGAGATGGTTCTGCAAGTCCTGTCGAAGGGCGTCGGGGAGAGCACGGCTGGCCCATGACAAGCCGACGTAATGCCATCCCAGTCGCAACAGCATGCATAGGGTGCCGACCCACCAGATCCAGAGCAGTGCCTGGCCATGCATCGTCACCGGGACAAAGCCGGTCGACGGCATGCCCGATGACGGCATGGCATGGATCATGGGCAGCCAGGCGCTCGGCAGATCCAGCGCAGGCAGCCAGGCAATGCCGGGCAGCAGCAATGGAAGCATCCAGAGCGGGAACGCCGCGTTCGCGCCGAACCCGTGGCGCATAGGCTTGCGCAGCAGCAGAACCAGGGCGAGGCTCAGCGTGACCAGGACCAGCATGTGCACGGTTCGGATGTCCATGTCAGGGCTTCTTGCGGTCGATGGCATCGATCAGGGCGCGCAACTCGGCGATGTCCTTGGTAGTGAGCTTCTCGTGGCGGCTGAAGTGCGCGAGCAACGGGACCACCTTGCCGCCGAATACGCGGTCGAGCAGGTTGCGGCTTTCGTGCGACTGCCATTGTTCGCGGCTGAGAATGGGCGAATAGAGATAGCGGCGCCCGTCTTTCTCGGCGTGCACTGCGCCTTTGCCGAGCAGCCGGTTGAGCAGGGTGCGGATGGTTTTTTCGTGCCATTGGCTCGACGTCTGCAAGGCACCGACGATCTCCTCCGAGGTCTGTGGCGCCTTTCGCCAAAGCACCTCCATGACCAGGCTTTCGGCTTCGCTGATGGCAGGGAAGGTCGTGTTCACGGCTACTCCGGATTACGTTTGTAGTTTCAATTCAAATTACATCGGTAATCCGTGCTTGGCAAGTGCCTCGTTGATCGCCCTGCTCGAGGCGCTGTCGACCAGGCTTCATTCGTCGCATGATGGACGGCTCTCCGTGGGCGGGACGAACGGAGACCGTCTCTCGCATAGGCAGGTGCGCGCCTGCCAGCCGCTCGCCGAAGGCCAGGCAGATATCCCTTCGCACGAAGAAGTGGGCAGCTCTTCTATTTCACTCGAGAGCTCAAGGCAGCTCCGTCATGGCGCTCAGGCGTATCGCCTTGGGAGGGCCAAGATCGAGGTGTGGCCGCAGCTCAGGTTTTCGTCGCGTAGCGGGAGGGCGTCGTCCCGAAATGACGGCGGAACATGTCGATAAAGGCGCCGACGTTCTGATAGCCCAGGTCGAGCGCGATGGTGGTCACCGGCTGTCCGTTGGCGAGCATTTCCAGGGCGCGCAGCAGCCTTGCGCGCTGCCGCCACGCGGTGAATCCGAGGCCCGTTTCAGCGGCGAAGTGACGCTGGAACGTTCGGGATGACATGCCGATCTGACGAGACCAGTCCTCGGCGCCGCGTGCGTCGGCGAGCTCGGCAAGGACCGCCTTCGCGACGGTTTGCAGGCGTGGCTCGCGAGGCATGGGCAGGCCCAGGTCTTCCCGCGGCGTGGTGGCGATTTCTGCCAGGATCACCTCTTCGAGACACACCTCGGCCGGCGCACGATCGATGCCTGCCCAGGTGGCTGCGCGCGCGACCGCTTCGCGCAGCAGGCCAGACGCGGACAGCACGCGCGGTTCGCCAGGCATTCGGGCGCACGCGGATTCCGCGATATACGCGCTCCAGCCATTGAAGGGGCCGTGAGACGACAGTTCGTGTGGGCAGTGCGGCGGCAGCCACACCGCGTGCACGGCGGGCACCACCCAGTGTCCGGCATCCACCCCTATCGTCAGCAGGCCACGCTGCGCTCCCAGCAACTGGCCCCGGGCATGGGCGTGCCGGGGCGTGCGTCGCGGGTAGTCGTCGCCATGCACGACCGCGATGACCGTGGGCGGTCCATCCGCATGCGCCAGCTCGGGATCGATCAAGAACGATGGCATGTCCGAAACACCGTATAGCTTGGCCGTACTGCCGCAGCGCGGAGTTCGAGTCCGCGAAAGAATGAGGCACCCTCACCACGATGGACATGACTCATGCGTGCAGACCAGATGCTTCCCGATCACCTCAACGAAGGCCAGTTTAACGGGGTCACCGTGCGCAAAGGCACGGTGGGCGCGTTTATCGCCAACCACCGCGTCATCGCCGACCCTGCGGCCACCGAGCAGGCCAAGGCAATTGCGCTCAGGGATCTGCAAGAAGCCGTGCCGGCGCTGGAGGCGCTGGGCCTCTTCGAAGTCATGGAAATTCGCAGCCCTGCCGTGCGCGCCATCGTCGCCGAAGCGCTGGCTTCGAGATAGCCAATCAGGCGACGACCTGCGAATGGCCCTTGAGAGAGCTCCGCCGGGCGTTGATGGTGGACAAGCCGGCGGGGCAGCGCATCCATGCCGCTTCGCTGTTTCGTAGATGGCAGCGCCGGTCTGGGTGCTGTTTGGCCATGGCGGAAGGCGGTGGATGGACAGGTCACCCGAGCGTATCCACAATGCTCTCAATGTCTCGGACAATCGCTCGAGGCAGCGATGCGAAAACCTTGCATTTTCTTGTCGCGCAGCAGGCGAGCCATGGCGCCCATCCCGGAGTCCCAGGAAAAAGCCTTTTCTGCGGCGAGCCCGCATCAGCAGCTGCTTGCGGTGCTGGAGCGTGAGGCCGACAGCTTGCTGAGCGCGGTGGCGCTGGAGAGGGAGCAGAAGGCGCAGGCGCTGGAATCGGCTCTCGAGCTCAAGGCGGCACCCTCGGCGGAGGATTGCCGCCGCAGCAATCGGGAGGTGCGGCTTCCTCGGCGGACTGTTTCGTTTGCCATGGCCGGCATTGCCCTGTTTGGCCTGGCGGTGGTGCTGGTCGGCGACTGGTTGTGGTACACGGCGCCGGCGGCGTCCGGGCCCTATCAGGACACGGTGGGCGTGGTCGAATCGAGTGGGCTCGTGATAAGAGGTCATTGGGCGGGGAACACGGCGCTGGTGCGTACTGCCCGCGGCAACCTGGTGCTGCTGCGCATCCCGTCGCGCGTTCCCTCGGAGCGCGGAAGCCAGATCCACCTGCGGGCCTATGCCAGCGGGGCTTATCGCGCCATCGCGTCGCCATGAGCGGATTGCCTCCGGCGCCGACGATTGCTGCATCGTCGGCTCTGGAGGCGCGTCCTCATGCTTGCCGGCAGGCATGACGACATGCTCGATAAGCGCATGCCGCTAGTCACGCCATGCGGCGATCGGCAGCGGATCAGACGGCAGGCCATCGCGGTCCTGGTCAGTACGCAAGCTCTCACGAATGCCGGAGAGCTCGCCTGAGTTTGTGCTGCAAAAAATCCGCCATCGATGCTTGAAGTCATCGAAGGCTTCAGCTGGAAGCAGTCATGCGACGGTCGGGACCTCGCGCGCCCGGGAAGCCCACTACGATCCGGTCGGCCGGGCCTGATCGGTCATCTCCAAGGCATGAAGTCAGCGCCGCTGTCCGGCGCTTACATAGGGGTTGCGGTCCAGCGCCGCCAAGATCGCCCATGCCGTCGCGGCCAGGTGGGGCTGGTGGTAATAGTAGGAATAGATCGCCGTGATGCGCGGCTCGCGGGCGGCATACAGAAATCCGCCGGGCGACGCCTGTTGCGCGATCGATGCAAACAACGGCTTCGTCTTGGGCTCCCGGCCCAGCCAGCGATAGACCAGCGCAGCCTGCCCGGTGCCTTCGGTCCAGAGCCCATCCCGCGCATCGGTGAAGTCGAAGCCGCCTTGGACGGCATTCGCATGCTCGACCCAATGCAGTGCACGCCGCCATGCCTGCGGCGCGTTCGGCAGGAGTTGCGCCCACAGCTGCACGTCGAGGGCCGAGGGCGTGCGCAGCGGCGTCACGCCATCGGCGATCGTGCCCATCCAGAAATGCCCGCTGGCCGCGTCCCATTGGGCGGCCACGAAATCGCGCGCGTGCCTGGCCTGGGTGCTCCAATCGCCCGGCGCGTCGAGGCGGGCCAGCCAGTCGAACAGGGCGGCCAGGTCGATGTTGTGCTCGGTCGATTTCCACGAGGCCTTCTTCGGCACCAGCAGATAGGCTTCGACGCCGCCATTGAAGCCGCCAGCGCCGCGCGTATCCGATGCATTGGCCACCACCCAGTCGGCGAGATGCAAGGCGGCTTCGCGCCAGCGCATCTCGCCGGTGGCCTGGTGCAAGGCCAGCAGCGCCAGTGCGGTCCAGGCGACATTGCCGCACGAGGTGCCGTCCTGGTAGGCGCCGGCATACACCTGCGCGGCATGCACCCAGCGCCTGGGCTTGCCCTCCCACCAGCCGTTCGGCAACGGCCGGTCGCCTGCGATCACGCCGGCACGGTAGGTGTCGCGCAAGCGCGTATCGTTCATCGCGGCGAGCCGCAGAGCCTCGCCGATGCGCTCGGCCTGCGGCTGCCTGCCGCAGGCGAGCAGGGCCATCACGGCGAGCGCGTTGTCGTAGGTGAAGGCGGCCGAACGCAAGGCCGGCTGGGTGGGGGCGCCTTGTCCGCGCGGATCGTCGTAGCTGCGCAGCAGGACCGGAGCGCTTCCCGGCATCGCGTCGACGCGGGACGCAATGGCATGGCAGGCGGTGCGTGCGAGCGCTGCGGCATCGGCAGGTGCGGCCTTGGTGCCGGTCGCCGTGCTCGTCGCGTCCTTGGCATGGACAGGCGGCACCATGGCCATGGCGAGCGCCAGGCTTATCGCGATCCAGGCCGACACGTTGCGCCGCCGCTTGCCGCGCCGAGGGGCGGATTCAATCATGCCGTCCCGGACCTTGCGCCGGAGTGCCGACCAGCGGTGTCTCGCGCCTGTGCGGATGAACGCCTCCGGGCGAGCGCGAGATCGCAGCTGAAGCCGTCGATCCCGCTTGGCCCGCTACGCCGCCGGGATGCGTCTTGCGGAAACGATGGCGGCATGGCGGCGGGATGCAACCCGTGCGGGCCGGCCGGTCGGCGCGCGCCCGCACGGGACCCCACAAGGTCCTCGTCAGAAATCCGCACGCAGGCTGAGGTTGTAGCGAGTGTCATCGCGGAAAAAGCCCTTGGGCACTTCCAGTCCGTCAGTATTGATGATTTCGCGGGTCTTGAACGTCGAATTCAAGATGTTGGCTGCCTGCAGCGATATCTTCACGTGAGGATTGATCGCATAGCTCACCGCGGCATCCAGCTGGCCTTGCGATTCCGCCATCACCGGCAGGAACGGATAGTCCGCCTCGACTCCAGTAATCAGGTACTTCGAGCGCCAGTTGTAGGCCAGGCGCGCGGAGAGCGGGCCTTGTTCGTAGTACACCGTGAAGTTGTAGGTGTTGCGCGACAGCTCGTACGGCGGCAGCTTGAGCTGATTGATGCATTGCGTCGGCGGCGCGTAACCGCTGGGGCAGTAGCTGGTCGAGCCGTAGCTCAGGCCATGCGGCTTGATGTAGGTGTAGTTCATCTGCGTGCCGAAGCCGGACAGCCAGCCGGGCAGGAAGTCGTATTTCTGCTGGTAGGCCAATTCCGCGCCGCTCACGCTGCCCTTCTTGTTCAAGTTGGCGAGGCCGATGGTGTACTGCTCTGGATAGCTCACGCCGTTGTTGGTCACCGTAGTGTCGACCACGCTGGTGATGGTCTGGATGGTGTTGTTCAGCTGCTTGTAGAACAAGGTGCCGGACAGCGAGCCGGCATGGCCGAAATACCATTCCTGGGTCAGGTTGAAGTTGTGCGCAGTGATCGGCTTGAGATAGGGATTGCTGCCGCTGTAGCCGTTCCCCACGGTAGGCACGCTGCTGCCGTTGGTGCCGTAAGGCAGCAGGCCGCTGACTGACTGGCCGGCCTGCAGTTGGTTGAGCGTCGGTCGGTACACCGATTCGGAGAACGCGAACCGGGTGATCAGGTCGTCGTTCCAGCCGATCGACAGGTTGAAGCTGGGCAGCCAGTTGCCGTAGGAATTGCTGGCGCTGATGCCGGAGTAGCCGCCGTTGGCGAAGTTCATGTACTGCTGTTGCTGCGCTGCAGTGAGCGCGCAGAACGTGCCCGGCGCCGCCGGCGAATTCCTGGTGAGGTTGGCGCAGTACTGCGAGATGCTGACTCCGTCGAGCGTCGCGGATTGGTTCGGCAGCACCAGGTAGCCCGAAGCATCATCCTGGGTGTGCACGTAGCGCAGGCCGATATTGCCGCTGATCTGCACGCCGCTGAACAGGTCGGTGTTGTCGTTGCCGAAATTCAGGCGCACATAGGCGGCATTGGTCTTCTCCTCGTTGGAGTCGACTTCCTGCGGCAGGTAATACGTGCCCGGAACGAAGCTGTCGCCCACCACGTACATGGGACGCCCGAACAAGGTGTAATACGGCCCGACGCTGCCCGGCGGGTTCATCGCCATGGCCTGCTGGTTGATCTGCTTGATGATGGCGGCGGCCTGCTGGAACTGCGTGAGCGGATTCAGGTTGAAGTAGGGCGCAATGACGCCGCCGAAATTGCCGCTGCTGAAACCCGGCAGGTTGAGATCGTAGGGAGAGGTGACGCCGGGCGTGTTGGCCACGGTGACCGCGTTCTGCCCGTAGGGCGAGCTGATCGCCTCGTAGTTGAATGCCGAGTTCTGCACCACTTCGCTCTGATCGGAGTGGCGCACGCCGAACTGCAGACTGTCCAGCACGCCCTTGTCCACGTCGAAGGTGCCGTCCAGGCGGAAGGTGCGCTGGTTGCCCCAGGAATGCGCGAAGTGATCCTGTGCCGCTGCCCAGTAGGTGTTGTTGGGATTGGAGAGATACTGGGCCGTGGTTTCATTGGGGTCTGGCGAAAGCACGCTGACGCTGGGCACGCCGTTGCCGTGCAGGGTGATGCCCCAGTTGGCCTGGGTCAGCTGGCGGATGTAGTAGTAGAAATTGTTGTAGGTGGCGTTGGTGTCCTGCACGTCGCCGCTCAGATGGAGCCGATCGTTGACGTTCCACTTCACGTTGAGGCTGTAGTCGTTGGTGACGTAGCGATTGCGGAACGCGGTGCTGTCGAGCTGGGTGGGCACGCCGCCGTAGGTGATCGGCAGGAAGCTCGACGAGCCCGGAGCACCCGAGATGATGCCGGACTGGAACACGCCGTTGGCGTCGTAGACGGGGTTCGTGCCGGCCAGCGGAACCGCGCAGCCAGCGAGCGACTGCGCGAAGGCGCAACCGTCGGTCGAGGCCTGCATGGTGTGTTCGTAGGTGGTTTCCGTGTCGGACGCGCGATCCCATTCCAGGGTGGCCTGCCAGGCCTTGTCCGGGCTTTCCCACTGCGCCGCCAGCACGTGGCCGAAGCGTGTGCTGGTTTCGTCCTGGGCGCGGATGTCGCCGCCGACCGGCACGTAGGCGTACTGGCCTGGCGCCAGGCCAGGATAGTTGTCGGTTCTGCCGCCGGGCAGCGAGCAGCCATCGCAGCGCCGCTGGAAATCCACCACGGAGATCGCGTTGTCGGCCTGCTTGATACGGTCGTAGGCCAGGTTGAACAGCACGCCGAAGCGACCGAACTCGGTGTTCCAGTTGTGGCTGAACAGGCCGGAGATCTGCGGCGTGCCTTTCTTGTCCAGGCTGCCCCAGTAGCTGCCGACGGTGACGGAAGCCTGCGTATCCTGTTTGCTGTCGAAGGGCTTGCGCGTATTCAGGTCGATCGAGCCGGCGATGCCGCCTTCGATCATGTCGGCCGTCTGGTTCTTGCTCACCACCACCGTGCCGATCAGTTCCGGCGACACCGTGGAAAAGTTCAGCCCCTGGCCGCCGCCGGCGGAGAACACCTCGCGGCCATTGAACAGCGTGAGGGTGGAGGGCAGGCCTTGCAGGCTGATGTCCGAGCCTTGGATGGAGAAATGGTCCGGGTCGGATGCGATGCCGAACGCGCTGACGGCAATGCCCGGTATGCGCTGCAAGGCCTCGGTGACCGAGGTGTCGGGCAGTGAGCCGGCATCCTGCGCCGAGATCGCATCGACCACCGTGTCGGCGTAGCGCTTGATTTCCTGCGCGCGGTTCAAGCTGCTCGAGTAGCCGTTGACGGTCATGCCGGAAAGCAGCTTCGCTTCTTTCTCGTCGGCCGTGGTGGAGGCGTCTTTCTTCTTGTTCGAGCTCTTCGTGTCCGGCTTCGTGTCCGATGCCGGTGCGACCTGCTCGCCCGGTGGCGGCGCGGGCTGCTCGGTCTGCGCATGCAGTTGTCCGGCGGCGAACAACGTCAGCGCGATCGCCAGGGATAGCCGGCGCGGCTGGCTGGCGCAGCGCGGATGCATGAGTTGCTTCTTCATTAACTGTGTCTCCCCGTTGTCCAGTGAATGCCGTCGCCGCGTGCCTTCGATACCCGGAAGGCGACGCAGCAACGTGCATCGCCGAGCCCTGACAGGAAGGCGCCCCTATTCCCCTTGCGTTGCGCAGCGCAGCATACGGGTCTTTGCCCGCGATGCACGCTATTCAAGCGTACCAGCGCTGTCAATAGAAAATACTAGCGCTGGTACCTTGGGCCTAGAAAAGAGTGAAGTGCGGATGGTTGCGCGCCTTTCGATGGGGTAGCATGGCCGCTGCGAATCAGCCAGGGGTAGGGCAGGGGATGCCTGCGAGAATCGAAGACGTCGCTGCGCATGCCGGTGTGTCCACCAAGACCGTATCCCGCGTCCTCAACGGCCAGCCCAGCGTGCGCGCCAACTTGCGCACGCGCATCGAGGCCTCGATCCGCGCGCTGAACTACGTGCCCAATCCGGCCGCGCGCGGCCTGGCGGGCAATCGCTCCTATCTGGTGGCCCTGCTGTATGACAACCCGGCCGCCGGTTCCAGTTACATCATGGAGCTGATCGTCGGCATGCTGCAGGCCTGCAGAGGCACGCCATACAACGCGGTGCTGCATCCCTACGAGGTTGCCGACGATCTGATTGCGTGGATTGACAACTTCGTGGCGACGCACCGCCCGGAAGCCCTGGTGCTGGTGCCGCCGCATGCGAGCAATGCCAAGCTGCTGCAGCGCCTCGACGAGCTGGACATCCGCTATTCGACGATCTCCTCGAGGCTACAGCAGTCGCGCATCGACATCGGCTTCGACGAACGCAAGGCGGCGGCCGACATCGTCGAGCACCTGATTTCGCTCGGCCATCGGCGGATTGCCCACGTCACCGGCCTGAAGGGACACGGCGCCTACACCTGGCGGCTCAGCGGCTATCGGGATGCCTTGCGCAAGGCCGGCATTGCCTACGACGAATCGCTGGTGGTGGAGGGCGACTTCACCTTCGCGTCCGGCGCCGTCGGCGCCAGGGCATTGCTCGATCGGCGCCGTGCGCCCACCGCGATCTTCGCGGCGAACGACGACATGGCCTGCGGCGTGGTGCGCGAAGCCTACGAACGCGGGCTGGCCATCCCCGACGACTTGTCGGTGTGCGGCTTCGACGACACGCCGGTGTCGCAGTTGATCTCGCCCGGCTTGACCACGGTGCGCCAGCCCTGCCGCGACATCGGCTGCCTGGCCGTCGAAAGCGTGCTGCAGTCGATCCGCGACCCGGCCATGCGGCAGCGGATCCGCCTGCCTTACCAGGTGCAGCTGCGCGCATCCGCCGCCAAACCCGGAAAATCGTAGGATAGGTTCCACGCCCTTGTCGGGCGCGCTGCGAGCATCTGGCCCACGGATCCCTGGAGACGCGTAGGCAGTGATCGAGGACAACGCCGAAGCTGTGAGCTACGGCCTGCCGCTTGCTCAGGCGAATGCCGCGGCGGCGGGCGGTGTGCGCCGGGTCGGCTGGCTGTTCATCGCGCTGTACGGCATGGCTTATACGGGCCTGTGGATGGCGCTGCTGCCGCCGATCCTGATGGGCCTGGCCATGCGCGTGCGCGAGCTTGCCCCGGCGCATGCGACCGGCAGCCTGTCGCTGGTGGTGGGCGTGGGCGCGCTGATGGCGCTGCTCGGCAACCCTTTGTTCGGCCGCCTGTCGGATCGCACGACGTCGCGCTTGGGCATGCGCCGTCCCTGGCTGATCGTCGGTGCCCTGGGCGGGGCGGTCGGACTGGCGATCATCGCAACGGCCGCGTCGGTTGCGCAGCTGCTGCTGGGCTGGTGCGTCACGCAGCTGGCCTACAACGCCGAGCTGGCGGCGCTGGCGGCGATCCTGGCCGACCAGGTGCCGGCGCCACAGCGCGGCACCGTGTCGGGCATCGTGGGCATCAGCCTGCCGGTGGGCATGATCGGCGGTACTTACCTGGTGCAGGCGCTCGCGAATTCCACGCTCGCCATTTTTCTCGCGCCCGCCGGCTTGGCCCTGGCGGCTGCGTTCGTGCTGACATGGGCGCTGCCCGATCGCCGATTGGCTGCGACGCAGTCATGGCGCTACGGGTGGCGCGAGCTTCTTGGCGGCTACTGGATCAATCCGCTGCGCTTCCCCGATTTCGCCTGGACCTGGGGCAGCCGTTTCCTGCTCTTCGCCGGCATCGCGGTGTTGCTGACGTATCAGGGCTTCTACCTGATCCACCAGCTGGGCTGTGCGCCGGCTGAGGTGCCGCACCGGATCTTCCTGTCGACCTTGGTGCAATCGAGTGCGGTGGCGATCTTCAGCGCCGCGGGCGGAGGCTGGTCGGATGCCGTGGGGCGGCGCAAGGTTTTTGTAAGCGGTGCCGCCTTGGTCTATGCGCTCGCCATGCTGGTGATCGCCTTCGCCACTACGTATCCCTGGTTTCTCGCCGGCATGGCGATCACCGGCGCTGCACAGGGCGTGTATCTCGCTGTCGACGGGGCGCTGGTGACCGAAGTGTTGCCGGAACGCGAGACTCATGCTGCCGGGAATCTGGGCGTCTTCAATATCGCCAATGTCATGCCGCAGTCGCTGATGCCGGCCATCGCGCCAGGCATCCTGCTGGCAAGCGGAGACAGCTACACGGTGTTGTTCGCGGTGGCGGCGATCCTCGTCGCCTTGAGCGCCTGGGCCATCCTGCCTGTGCGCGGCGTGCGCTGAAACCGACTTCCGCCGTTCGGCGACCCCATCATCCCGGCGAAGCAGCAGAACGTTTGCCGCATCGTCTATCGATGTCCGGCACGGGCCTGGCTTGCCGAAGCACCACGGCAGCGCAGGGCAAGGCTGGTTCTGCCTGCACGCTGCCTGCGGCGAAGAAGCCTGCGGCATCGGAAGAACATTCGGCTCGCCTCCGCACCGCGCCCGTGATGGCTTGAAAAATGCCTGGAAAGATCGCCGTCACAGAAAATGCCAGCGCTGGTATTTTCATATTGACAGCGCTTGTACTCCTGACTAGCTTGCGGCGTCACAACAAGCAGAAGTCCCTGTGGCGACTGTCCCCTGCGGCTGCATCGAGCGGCGCCGCGAGATCGCCCGTTCCCATCGTTCGGCCTTGATTTCATCCATGCGAAGGAGACAGTCCATGCAAAAGAACAGTGGATCGACGACCTGGTCCGCGCTGACCTTGAGCTCGTTGGGTACGGTGATCTGTGCGGTGCTCTCGACCGGCGCGTTGACCATCCTGCCCTTGCAATCGGTGCATGCGCAGGCGGCGTGTGCGGCCGCCTGGAGCGCTTCCGCCGTCTACACGCAAGGCCAGGTAGCCAGCGAGAACGGCATCAACTACGGCGCCAACTGGTGGACCCAGGGCAACGACCCTGCCAGCAACAATGGCGGTGCCGGCAGCGGCCAGCCCTGGACGTCGCAGGGCAGCTGCGGTGGCTCGTCGGGTTCCACTTCCACGCCCGCGGAGAGCTACGGCGCGAATGCCGAGGCAGGCGGCGCGGTGCAGTTCTATGCCGATGGCGGCACCTGGGCCGATCTCCATTACACCCTTGCCGGCGGCAGCCAGCTCAACGTCACCATGAGCAACAGCGGCACCGACAACAACTATGTGGTGTCCGGTCTCAGCAGCGGCGAACAGGTGAGCTACTGGTTCACCATCGGCCAGAGCGACGGGTCGGCCGTGAATACGCCTGCGCAGACGCTCACCTACACGGCGCCAGGATCGGGGTCGGGTTCGCCGCCGTCCAATCCCGGATTCCCGAGCGCCGGCACCACCTTCAATCTGGTCAACAGCACCAACGGCGCCTATCCGGACAGCCAGGTCTACTGGACCATGGTGGGACAGAATCCGGCCAGCCCCGGCACCTTCGTGCACGTCGATTGCTCCGGCAATCTGATTCCCATGGCGCCGGGCGACAACGGCGCGCTGAGCAAGAATGGGCAGAACTACGCCAACTATTCGATTCCGTTCTCGCAGTGCAAGTCGTTCACCGTGCCGCAGATTCTCTCCGCGCGCATCTATCTGAGCGTGGGCAGCCCGATGTACATCCAGGCCGTAGGCAATCCGGTATACGGCTATACCGGGCCGAACATCGACAACCCCAGCGATCCCAATCTCGATGTGACCTTCGACTTCGTCGAGGTGAACATCAACGCCACCAATTTCTACGGCAACACCACACGCGTGGACCAGTTCGGCATGCCGCTTCGCCTGGAGCTGCAGGACACCAGCGGCTACGACCAGACCGTGGGCGAAACCGAAACGCGCGCGGCGCTGTTCCAGGAGTTCGTGGCGCAGGTGCCGCAGCCCTTCCAGTCGCTGGCTCAGGTGCAGGCGCCTTATCGCATCCTGGCACCGGCGCACGGCAGCTTCGGCGCCGGCGGCGCGCAGGCCAATTATCTGGACAGCTATATCCAGTCGATCTGGAATCAATACCGCAGCCAGTCGCTGGTGTTCTCCGATGCCCAGGGCACCTTCACCGGCAACGTGGTCGGCAACCAGTTCGTGTTTACCGACGGGCAGGGCACGTACTACATCAACAATGTGCCCACCACGCAGGAAGTGCTGCTGGGCAATGGCGTGTTCAATGACGCCAGCAACGCTGCCGCAGGCGTCGCCACGGCCAAGCAGCTGCAGATCCAGGCGCAGCTGGATGCTGCGTTGAATCGTCATGTGGCCGAGAACGCCGGCGAATGGAACACCTCCGGGGACTTCTACGGCGCCAGCCCGACTAATGCGTATTCCGCGTTCTGGCATGCGCACAGCATCAACGGGCTTACTTATGGTTTTCCGTATGACGATGTGCGCGGCTTCAGCTCTTCCCTGATCGGCACCAATCCCACCGTGGCTACCATCACGGTGAGCTGGTAACGCAAAGAGCGTTCAAGAAGGCTTCGTGCAGTCAAGCCTTCGAGGTCGAAGCCGGCTCTAAATGCGCGCAACTTCGGCCCTATCAATGGATGGATAGGGCCGAAGTCGGATCGGTGAGGCTTGACTGCCATCCGGCGCCGTTTCATGGACTTGTGGGGCCGATGGGCTCGTTGGCGATCGGCGCGTCTTTCAATGAAAGGCCGCGACAGCTCTTCAGGAAATCGTTGAGATTCGCGCGGCTTGATAATCGCCTCATTTGCAGGGGATTGCTGCCGTCATTCATTCGTGGTCATGGCGTCGAGGCTGGATCATTATCGACGTATCATTAATCGGCTTGCTTTATACAAAGCATATCCAGTGATGAATGCCGCGTTTTGAAGAAGCCTTCATGACAGTGGCGGATAACTGCACTTGACTCACGGTTTAAGCCTTTTTTCGTGCCTAGCATCTTTTTCGGCATCTTGTATATCTCAGGATTTGCTTGGTGAAGAGTGACCAACAATTCGAGCTTCCCTGAGACGAGATGCCAATGATGTTCGATGGTGACGTGCGTTAAAAAGTCCCTCTCGAGGATGTCTTGGCCGGCTTCGCCATTTGCAGGCCAGACATTCAACTTTTCGCGCTATCCGGAGCACTCTCACATGAAAATGCACGAGGTTAGATTGATTCGAAAAATTGGACGCATGCTTGTCGGGGTTTCGTCGATAAGCCTAATGGCTTTCATGGGCATGATGTTCATATTTAAGGTGCCGGCAACGGAATCGGCCCCATTGCACCCCTCGCTGACGACCGTGGCATCGCTGAAGGAGGACATGCGGCCTCGTGGCGTGCCGGTCGACTATCTGATCACGCCTAATGGATATTTTTCCGCCGACTGCGTCCAGGTCGCCCATGCGCACGAAACCCTGTTGTCGGATGGAAGCATTCGTCAGGCAGATGGTACGATCCGGGCGTCGGCTCGATGTGGCCGTCCGCATTACGACTTTCACGGCAATCGCATCGAGCCTGCAGGCGCCAGGCCGTCACTGGCAAGCTTCAGCGAATCTTCGGTCAGGCTGCCGTCGTATACCGGCTGGATAGAAAGCGTCAGTTACAATAACGGCAGCAACGTTGGTCGCCTGCGAGCCACCTGGAACGTGCCCTCCGCCCCTGCCAATGTTTCCGGCCAGACGGTGTTTTTCTTCCCGGGCCTGGAGCAGTTGCCGAATGTGCAGTCGATTCTTCAGCCGGTGCTTGGCTGGAATGGTTTCGGCGACAACTCCTGGACCATTGCAAGCTGGAACTGCTGCGTGAACGGCACGACTACGCATACGGATCCGGTTGGCGTGTCTCCGGGTGACCAGATCATCGGCGACGAGTATTCGCTGTGCGGTGTCGGCGTCTATGACTGCGGGTCTTGGTCGATCGTCACCCAGGATGCGAGCAACGGCCAGAGCGTGACGCTGAATACGACGCCCAATGGTGAGCTGCAATGGGTGTTTGGCGGAGTGTTGGAGGTCTACGGCATCGCCAGCTGCGACCAATTTCCCTCCCAGGGCGTGACCCAGTTTTATGGCGTTACCGTGTGGGATACCAATGGCAACGTGCTCTCGCCGCCCTGGCAGGGGAATTTCGCCGGATCGTCCATCTCGCCTCAATGCGGCTACAACTTGGGCGCTGACACCAGCGATACGTATATGTACTACTGATCTTCCAGCAAGACTTTGCTTGTCGGTCGACACCAGCAAAGCCCCGGTCGCCCGGGGCTTTGCTTTGAACGGATAGATTGAAGGACCTGATCGCAGAAATGGCATGGCCAGCGCAGAGGCGTGAAGCGACGCACTTCTCGTCCAAGTTCACGCGCTTCCTTGCCTCGTCACGTGAATGCGTTGGCCTGTCCCGCGCGGTGCGGTACGCGTCACCGCCGGGCTGGGTGGTTCGAGATGCCGAAGTCATCACAGCGCTGGCCATGCTGGCCAAGGCCAAGCCCGGTCGTGGTTTGACAGGCGTTGTCAGGTTCTTGGCACAGCCCATCCGCAATGGAACTACGAGCGCATCTACCGGGTGTATTGTGAAATGAAATTCCATTGGCGCCGGATCGCGACGCGGCGCCAGGCCAAGCGTGAGCGCACGCTTGGCCACGTACTGACACCCCGGGCATGATGCAGTCGGCCGACTTCATGCAGGATGCCCTGACCGGCAGACGCCTATTTCGCGCCCTCCATAGGATGGACGACTTCGTCGCGAGGCCGTGCATATCGAGATCGGCGCTTTCCGTTGCATACGGGGCCGCTCGCTTACCTGACAGGGGGCTGCTCGACCATGCGGTTCACGGAAAATGGCGGCAATGTGAAGCTGCGGCCTTGATAGGCATGCCCGGCATGCGTCAAACCCTTGTTCGAAGTGACCATCGTCGTCAATGAAGAGGCGTAGACGCTTTCCATGGTTCCCTGCTCCATGCCGGGATAGTGCAGCGTCACGGCTTGCGATGAGAGGTTGAGCAGCAGCCACTGCTTGATTCCTCCGGTGAGGGCAACGCCGGTCACCGCAGGATAGGCTGGGGCCGATTTCGGGTGAACCATCGGTGCCTCGGGAAATGCCAGCGGCGACACGGCTTTCGCCTGCTTCAAGGCTGATCCGAACAAGGCATAGGCCTGGCCCGTCGCGGTCAAATCACCGAAGCTTCCATGGAAGGTCATGCTCTTGCTTTGGCACGCATTCCAATACGACGAGGTGTTCTGGAACATCAAGGAACTGGTGCTGCCGGTGACGTTGTAAAGCTCGATTTGCTCGATCGATGCGGTGGAGAGGAACTGCACGGCCATCTGTGCCTGGTAGAGCCCTTCGAGCCATGTGCCGGTGAGGCTGGCCTTGGAGGTGCAATCCTGCAGTCCGCCGAACTCGGTGATCCAGATGTGCAGCTTTGCCTTCTCTATCGGACGCACTTCGCCGGAGACGATCTTTGCCCAGTCGGTGAACACGTTCCCAAGCGCGGCATCCGGGGCGGTGCCATCCCAGATTCCGCCGTCGATGATGTTGTCGTAGCGATGAAGCGTGACGGCATCCACGTTGCGGATCTTGCCGATCACGGCGTCGTTCCAGTGCTGCGTGCGTGCATCGCCCGAAGAGGGAATCGAGCCGACCGCCGCAATGCGTGCATGAGGGTAGGTCTGCTTCAAGCTTGCGGCCCAGGTTTCCATTTCCGCGGCATAGTCGGTCGCCGTGGGGAATGCCTGGTCGTGGTCCGGGGAACTCCAGAAAAATTCGTTGCCGAGCTCGAGGTCGGCCACGGGCAGGGTCATGCCGCGTGCGGCATCCAGCATGCGCAGCTGATTCGAGATGCCTTGCGACAGGTTGGCCGGGCGCAGGATGGCGTTGTCCAAGGTCATTACGTTGAGGTTATAGATCGGATAGGTGCCGGTGGCGCGCGTCAGATCGAGGAGCGCACCCAGGCTGTCCTGGGTCTTGCTGGCCTTGCCGAGCGGGTAGACGGTTCCGTTCTGCCAGTCCCAGTAGTTGCCGACGTCGCCGCCTGGGAAGCGGACCGTCTGGATGCCTACTGCCTTGATGGCTCGAAGCAGCGCGGGGTCGGTCCATCCGAGCACGGGCGGGCTCATATAGCTGTTCTCGATATTGACCCCGAAGAAGTGCGGCGAAATCGCGTGGGGCGGCGAGAGGCTCTTGGGCAGTCCGGCGCCCTGGGCGATGCTTGCCGCGCAGATGCAACCATAGGCACACGCGGCGGCAAGCGTACGGGAGACTGCGGGGAATCGACGTCTACGGTGCTTGCGGTCCATGGCTTTCCTCCGTTGATATGGCCAGGCAAAAACCGACGCTATCTTCATGCCACCCTGCCGAGACGGGACGATGACGCCAGACATGCCGCTGCCATCGCAGGACATCGTCCAGCCGCCGGGGCGGTCGTGGCGACAAGAACGACGGGAGAAACGGCGGCGTTGACCTTCATGGGCGGAATGGGTCAGCCGGCGTTAGGTGTTGCATGAAGCGAGGCAAGGCAAGATGGTGGCCTTAGTCGGTTCGCGCTGTGCATGGCCGTCGTCGTTCGGCAGGGTGTCGAGTTCCATCCGGCATCGCGGGGATTCGAGGCTGGCCCTGGTCATCGGTTCGGCCCTGTTCGCTGCAACAGCAAGGTAGCCGCGCGATCCCAAAGCTAGGTGGCGGACTGCGTTGTTCGTGCCAGGTGACTGCGTAGATTCGCTGCAATGGCATTGGGCTGGTTTCGATGAAAAATCGGCGAGACTCGGGCGAAAATCAATATCCGGCCTCATGCTTCGACGAGGATAGACCCATGATCTTCAAACTATGCGGCGCGCTCGTGGTTTCGCTGATCTTCTGCGTGGGGTTTCCGCGGGCCTGTGCGGCGCAGGAGTCGGACGTGCCGAGTGGGATCCAGGCCGGCGCCTGCTGCGGAAAGCTGAGTGCTGAGGGCGAGCACATCCTGCAACTGCTCAACCAAAGTCGCGTGGAGGAGCTGTGGCTCAGTGGCCGACACATCGACTGGGAAACGGGCGAGCCGGACAGGCCGATCGGCTACGTCGGCCCCGAGACCAAGACGCATTGCAGTGCTTATGTAGCGGCCATGGCCAAGCGTCTTGGCGTCTATGTGCTTCGTCCGCCGCAGCACGCGCAAGAGCTTCTCGCCAATGCGCAGACGGCTTGGTTCGGCAGTGCGCAGGGCGCGGCATCCGGCTGGTATGAGGTTCGGACGCCGCGAGAGGCGCAAAGCCTCGCCAATGCCGGAAAGCTGGTAGTGGCGTCATTCCAGGCTGCCAATCCGCACCGACCCGGTCATATCGGTATCGTGCGGCCGGATGCGCGGCGTACGTTGAATGAGATCAGGACCGATGGCGTATGGATGACCCAAGCCGGCGAGACGAACTATTTGCGCGTTTCGGAGCGCGTGGCATTTGCCCATCATCCGGGTGCCTGGCCTGATGGGGTGCGCTATTTCGCGCACGATTTGTAGTTCGAGCCGAAGGATGCCGGGATCATGCATCGGCTGACGACGAGGGTGCGTGTTGTCGAGCATCGCTCGATGCTGGGCCAATACGGTTCGGGATTTTTATCCAGGCATGCGTCAGCCACTCAGCCTTGCTCGTTGCGCGATCGAGTTGCTGCGCCAGCTTGACCCGCCCAGGGGCGCAATGCCGGTTCAGGGAGCGCTCGCCCGGCGGTGCCATCGCGGCTTCTCTGGATCGTGCCCACCCTGCGCACAGACAAGGTCGCGCATGTCGACAAAAATGCTGCTGCGCTTGAACTGGACCTTGCCGTCGAGGCATTGAAGCGTCTGGACGACGATCATGCCGTCGCCGATCGTCGAGGCTGCGATCAGCGGACCATCGCGCCCTCGACGCGATTGATCTCGGCGCCGAGGAGGCGCGAGCTTGCTCGATGGGCGCGGCCTGTCGCTTCTTCCGCCGGGTGCGTAGGCTTTTGCGCGGCAGTATGACGAGCCCGTATTGCCGCTACTCTGATATCGGGCAACCAAGCAGGGAAGTCTGCGAAGGGTGAGCCGCGGGCTGGTGGTCAAGCAGCGTGGGCTGGGTGGCAGCAAGCCTTCGTTCGCACGCCGAGAGGCCTTCGCCGCATGGCGATCGCCTGGCGGAAATCAGGATCGGGCCTGTTTCAACCTCAAGGCTTCCAGCACCAGTGAGAAGGCCGGCGAGGGCTGGCGGCGGCTCGGGTAATAGAGGTAGTAGCCGGGAAACGGCGGGCACCAGTCTTCCAGCAGGCGGACCAGACGGCCTTGGTCGAGGTACGGCAAGACCTCGTCTTCGGGCAGGAAGGCTACGCCCATGCCGTCCAGGGCCGCCTCGACAATGGGGGGCGCGGTGTTGAAGGTGAGCTGCCCTTCGACGTGCACGTTCAACGGGCGACCGCGACGCTCAAATTCCCATACGTACAGGCCGCCGTAGGTCGGCAGCCGCAGATTGATGCACCGGTGCGCAAGCAGGTCCTCGGGCTTTGCAGGTGTGGGGCGCGAAGCAAGGTAGTCCGGCGACGCCACGGCTGCCATGCGCAGCGGCGGCCCGATCGGTACGGCGATCATGTCCTGGTCGATGCTCTCGCCCAGGCGCACGCCGGCATCGAAGCGGTCGGCGACGATATCCCGGAAGCCGTAGTTGACGTCGAACTCGATCTCGACGTCCGGGTATTCGCGGAGCAGGGGCGTGAGCTTCGGCAGCAGTATCTTCCGCAACACCAGGTCGCCGCAGGTGATGCGCACGGTCCCACCCGGTTTGTCCCGCAGGGCGGTGAGGGCTTCCAGCTCGTTCTCGATCTCGTCGAAGCGGCGGCCGATGGCTTTCAGCAGTCGTTCGCCCGCTTCGGTCGGCGACACGCTGCGCGTGGTGCGCGTGAGCAGGCGGATGGCCAGCCGGTCTTCGAGCGCCCGCATGGTCTGGCTCAAGGCCGACTGGGTCACGCCCAATTGCGCTGCGGCACGCGTGAAGCTGCCCTCGCGCGCGATCGTGACGAAGGCCAGCAGATCGTTGAGGTTGCGCTTTGCCATGGCCCAGTGTGGCATGGGCTATTGATTAGCTCTACTAATAGAGTCTTTAAGTGCCCATTAGCTAGTCGCGATGCCCGCTGCGCGGGACACTTTCCTGCATTCGACGAAAGCCACGCCCAGTGCAGGAGTCCGCGCCATGCAGATGCGCATCTACCGCAACGGTTCCAGGCCCTCGGTCAAGGGATCGGCCAGCTACTTCACCGGCGATGTCCGGATCGATCCGCTGTTCGACCCGGCCGGACCGGGCCGCACATCTGCTGGCCTGGTGAGCTTCGAGCCGGGTGCGCGTTCGGCCTGGCATACGCACCCGCTGGGCCAACACCTGATCGTGGTCTCCGGTTGCGGCTGGACGCAGTGCGAAGGTGGCCCCAAGAAGGAGATCCACGCCGGCGACGTGGTGTTCTGCGACTGCGGCCAGAAGCACTGGCACGGCGCCACCGCCACGACGGCGATGAGCCATATCGCCGTGCAGGAGTGGCTCGACGGATCGCCGGGCACCTGGCTCGAACAGGTCTCCGACGCCGATTACCTCGGCCCGGTCGAGCACGACGCATGACTGCCGCGGAGCACACCCGATGCCGCATGTAATCGTCAAAGCCTGGCCGGGAAAGACCGAGCAGCAGAAGCAGGCGCTGGCCGACCGCATCGCCGCAGACGTCATGGAGGTGCTCGGCTATGGAGAGGACGCGGTCTCGGTCGCGTTCGAGGAAGTGAGTCCGGGCGACTGGGCGGCGAAGGTCTACCAAGCGGATATCCAGCAAGGGCCGGGCAGGCTCTACAAGAAGCCCGGCTACACGATGTGACGACCCAGGAGATTGAACGATGCTAGCCACCGTCCTGCATGGCCCTCGCGATGTGCGCTACGAGCACGTCGACGAGCCGAAAATCCTCAAGCCCACCGACGCCATCATCAAGCTGTCGGCCACCTGCATCTGCGGGTCGGATCTTTGGCCCTACCGCGGGCTTCAGCCCATGAACGGCCCCGCCCGCATGGGTCACGAATATTGTGGCGTGGTCGTCGAAGTCGGCAGCGAAGTGAAAACCGTCAAGCCGGGTCAGTTCGTCGTCGGCTCGTTCTGTCTTTCCGACAACACCTGTCCGCATTGCAGCTACGGTTTCCAGTCGTCCTGCGTGCAGCGCGAATTCATGAGCGGTGCTCAGGCCCCTTATGCGCGGATACCTCTGGCCGACGGCACGCTGGTACCGACCGCGACAATGCCTTCCGATGACCTGATCCCAAGCCTGCTTGCCGTGTCCGACGTGCTGGGCACGGGCTGGTACGCCGCCGATGCCGCGCGAGTCCAGCCGGGCTCGACCGTGGTGGTGGTCGGGGATGGCGCGGTCGGCCTCATGGGCGTGCTCGCAGCCAGGCAGATGGGCGCCGGGCGGATCATCGCCATGAGCCGCCACAAGCAGAGGCAGGAACTCGCGCTCGAATACGGCGCAACCGACATCGTTACCGAGCGTGGCGACGCCGGCGTGGCACAGATCCGGGCGTTGACGAAGGACGTTGGCGCGGATTCGGTCCTCGAATGCGTGGGGACGCAGGAATCCATGCAGCAGGCGATCCGCAGCGCGCGCCCCGGCTCGATGATTGGCTATGTCGGCGTGCCGCACGGCGTCGAGCTGGATGGGCAGTCGCTGTTCTTCTCGCAGATCGGAATGCTGGGCGGCCCCGCTCCGGTGCGTCGTTTCCTTCCGCAGCTGATGGACCTGGTGCGGAGCCGTGCGATCAACCCGGGCAAGGTCTTCGATCTCGACCTGCCGCTGGCCGACGTGGCCGAAGGCTATCGCGCCATGGACGAGCGGCGCGCCATCAAGACCCTCCTGCGCGTCTAGTCCGATGATGCCAGCCGCTTGAATTCCGGGAGTTGGAGCATGAAAGACATACCCACCAATGCACGAAGGTCCTTCGGGGACATCGCCCCGCACCTGGCGGAGATCACCGATCAGGTGTTGTTCGGCGATGTCTGGGAGCAGGCGGCCTTGTCGCCGCGCGACCGCAGCCTGGTGACGATCAGCAGCCTCATATCGCTCTATCGCATCAACGAGATGCCGTTCCATTTCAAGAAGGCCTTGGAAAACGGGCTGACGCGCGAAGAGATCATCGGCACGATCACGCACCTTGCCTTTTATGCGGGCTGGCCGCCCGCCATGACGGCGCTGCAGATCGCACGCAAGGTCTTCGACGAGGCCGGCAGCGCGTGACGACTTGGCCGAAGGAAGCGCTGCGCAGGATGGTCGAAGCCGATGATCTCCACGTAGCGCCGTTTCGCGACGATGGAGTCACCTTCGGCACGCCGACCTGGATATGGTCGGTTGCGCTGGACGGCGATCTTTACGTGCGTGCCTACCACGGCCAGCATTCCCGCTGGTACCAGGCGGCCCTTCGGCAAAAGGCCGGCCGCATCACGGCAGCCGGGTTGACCAGTGAGGTCGACTTCGCGCCGGTCGAAGGTCACGTCAACGAACGGATCGACGATGCCTACCGCGCCAAGTATCGAGGCGATCCCTATCTGGATTCGATGATCGGCCATCGCGCCCGGTCGGCCACGATCAAGATCACACCGCGCGATCCATAACCCGCGATCCATATGACTCTGGGAGAACGACAGATGCAGACACGTACGCTTGGAAAGAGCGGTCTCGAGGTTTCGGCGCTTGGCCTTGGCTGCATGGGCATCAGCTTCAGCTACGCCACCCAGCTGACCAAGGCAGAGGGTGTGGCGCTCATCCGCGCGGCGGTGGAGCGCGGCGTCACGTTCTTCGATACCGCCGAAGTCTATGGCCCGTTTATCAACGAAGAAGTTGTCGGCGAGGCCTTGCGGCCGTTCCGCGATCAGGTCGTCATTGCCACCAAGTTCGGTTTCGACATCGATTTCGACACGCGTGAGAATCGTGGCGTATGCAGTCGCCCGGAGCATATTCGGCGGGCCGTCGAAGGCTCCCTGAAACGTCTTGGCATCGACACCATCGACCTGCTTTACCAGCATCGTGTGGACCCCGCCGTGCCGATCGAGGACGTGGCCGGCACCGTCAAGGAACTGATCGCCGAAGGCAAGGTAAAGCAGTTCGGCATGTCGGAGCCCGGTGTCCAGACGTTGCGCCGAGCCCACGCCGTGCAAGCCGTCGCGGCGTTGCAGAACGAATATTCGCTGTGGTGGCGTGCACCGGAAACCAACGGCATCCTGCAGGCCTGTGACGAATTGGGTATCGGCTTTGTGCCTTACAGCCCGCTGGGCAAGGGGTTCCTGACCGGCGCGATGGGCAAGGACACCCGATTGGCGGCGAACGATTTTCGCAGCAGCGTGCCGCGGTTTTCTCCCGAGGCCATGGAAAAGAACCAGGCCTTCGTCGATCTCCTGAAGCGCGTGGCCAAGGCGAAGGGTGCGACGCCGGCGCAGATTGCACTCGCATGGCTGATGGCGCAGCGGCCTTACATCGTGCCGATCCCGGGCACGACCCAGTTGCATCGTCTGGAGGAGAACCTCGGCGCGACCGAGGTCGAGTTGACGCACGATGATTTGAGCGAGATCGAGCAGGGCGCCTCACAGCTTCAGGCCGAAGGCGAGCGCTATGCGCCGCAGCATCTGGCCATGGTGGGTCGAGAGGCGGCACAGGCCACTTCCGAGGCGAAGTCCTGATGGCTGCAACGCTGCATTGAGCCTCAGTGGTGATGGGCGGCGCTCCGAGCCACAGTTCGCCGCGTTGGACTTCTGAACTGTCGTGCAGACAGCTCGGAAGATTATGCCGGGCAGGCTCCTGCTCGCTGGCTTGCCAGGTGCCGCTCAGGCGGCTCGGAAGACGAAATGCGCTGTCCATTGCGCGACCATCGCTCACTGCCTGTGTGGCAGTGAGCAGGTCGACGCCATGATCTCTCTTGGTGAAGGCCTGGCTGGCTTGTCAGTCATCGATACCCGGCTGCCAGTCGGAGCGGTTCACTCCACACTTTCAGTTCCGAAGGCAGCGACATAGATGCGTGAGCGACTGAATTTGGGGCCTTTGCGACCCGCGAGAGGCGATAGCCTTGCAGAGCGATAGGCGAGCATCACTGGCGCAATGTGCCGTCCGAGCGACTGCCGATGAGGTTTGACCGGACCCGATATTCCCGGCAGCGCGAGAGGCTATCATCGCCTGGTCCCGCAGAGTTGGGAGGGCGAAGGGGTATGCAGCCAATTCAATTGTTTCGAGCTAAGTCCAGCGTTTACGATCTTGTCGAGGCCGTCAAGGAATATGGCTTTGCAGCCGTGCTGGAGAACGAAGAGGCGGCGATGCCGTTATGCGATGCCGCGGAGAAGATCCTGCGGGACCGCGGGGCTCGCACTGCCCAGACCTTTGTGCGCGGTGATGATTTCGCCTATGTGGTATACGACCTCGATCGGTATGGCGATGGCAGCCAAGCGCTGATCGATCAGGTCGTGCAGCTCCTCTGAGCGAGGAATCGGCCAGGTGCTATTCCGCCCGCTCAGGTATCGGCTAGACACTATTTGACATTGCCCGTTCTTGGACATGGGCGTCACCTAGGAATCGATCGCCATGAATTCCGTGAACCACGAACAGGCTCCGCTATCGCTGCACGGTTCCTGCCACTGCGGTGCGGTGCGCCTTACGCTTCCGGCGGCGCCCGAAACAGCGACGAGTTGCAACTGCTCACTGTGTCGCCGCACGGGAGGGATATGGGCCTACTACGAACTCGGCGCAGTCTCTATCCAAGGCCACCCGGAGAACACGGAAAGCTATGTCTGGGGCGATCGAACTTTGCGGAATTTCCGCTGCAAGAGCTGCGGCATCATCACCCATTGGGAGCCGATGGAGCCTGCGCCTGGCGCTCGCCATGGCGTAAACCTGCGGAACTTCGAGCCCGCGCTGCTGGAGTCGGTGGTGGTCAGGCGCTTCGACGGGGCGGACACCTGGAAATTCCTGGATTGAGCACGGCTGCCTTTCCGCATGGGCGGCTCGGAAGTTCCTCAGGTGTCCGCTGACACTTCGCATATCGACTTCTCTCGCCACTAGGCTGGTCTGCTGTGACAGGCGATGCCGGGCGAATGGAGCGGTTGCGGCCGCGTATTCGTTTCTTGGGCTTTCCTGCGGAAGCGCCTGATGCAGCTTGCATGGATGTACGGCGTTGAACGAGGCGATCAATCAGCCATGTCAGCCCAGGTATGCACCCATGCAGCGAACTCTTCGGAGACGGAGGAACTATTCAGCCGATCCACCCTCGCCAGAAGTTCTTCGGCGGGCTCATCGTCGTCCGAGATCGTGACCAACAGGAGGAAGTCGTCAGGGCGTTTGGCGAAGAAAGTCTGCTTGAGCTGCGCCTGGGCTTGAACGCAAGTCGCCATAAGGCTGCGCCGGAAGGCAGCAAAAGCTTCTTCATCGTCCTCGATGAGGTCGAGATGATCCCGCAAGGATTTGCATATGTTTCCGAATGCCGCTTCGGCGCCTGCGGCTTCAAAGGGCCATTCCGACGGCGAGTATTTGTAGAACAGGTATTCCTCGGGTTCGTCGCGGGCCTTGGTCGCGAGGAAGCCGGTAGTGCACATCGCAGGGCATACCGTCATCGCCCCGGAGTCGCTGTACAGCGCAAACGCACAGAGGTCGTCGCTGGGGCGCGTCGCCAGAACCTCCGAAAACGCTGCTTGAGCGGCAGCGATGATGTCGTCCTGCAGCCGATCGAAGTTGAAATCCTTCATGTGGTTCTCCTTGGTGTCAGTACTGGATGGCAGCTTGAGCGCGTCGCCGGGTCTGCGTGCAGGCTACAACGCTTCTATTTCAACGCTTCAGATAAGGTGTGGCGCAAATCTGGCACAGGACCAAAAAATCGTGTTGATCTCTGCAAAAAATTGGCCGGTCTTTTCGTCGAAAAGCGAACCGCCGACCGCTGTTTTCGGCGGATCTCACAGCCTGCCCGACGAGGCGGCATGAGCACGTGCGTTGATGTCCGCCATGAACCGGGAGCGGACGTTAGTTCATGGCTGGATCGCCAATTTGGTACGGCAGCGTCACGACCTTAAATCCAAAGCGTGCCTCACCGCGACGACCCGGAAGGCACAAACTCACGGCCGGGAAAGGCTTCTTCCAGCACGTCCAGAAACGCACGCACTTTGGCGCCCACGAGCCGGCGCGAGTTTCGCAGCGCCCAGATCTCCACCGGGGGATGGACATCGGTGCCCCAGTGGACGAGCCGGCCGCGACGGATGTCTTCCGCCACCAGCAGCTTGGGAAGCAGCGATGCGCCGACGCCTGCGAGCACGGCGTCTCGTACCATCAGCAACGACGAAAGGCGCAGTGCCGGCAGCGGCTTCACGGACACCTTATCGTCGGACGGCGTGTGGAATTGCCATATCGTGTCGGGTGGTGTCCGCGGTGTCAGTACGGCGTTGACCGTAAGCGGCTCATCGCCGTCGGGCGACGACTTAGGCCATGCCATCGACGGATGTGCAACGACGAAACGCTGATCGTCCAGGATACGTCGCCCGACCAGCCGTTCGTCCGGAGACGGATCGACCCGAATGACTAGGTCAAAACCGTCCTCCACGGGATCCACTTTTTTATCGTCGGCGATCACTTCGAGCTGCACGTCGGGATAGGCCAGCGCAAACCGCGCGCTGACCTGGCCCAGGGCCACATGGGCAAGCACGAGCGGCGCGCTGACACGAAGCCGACCGCGCGGTGTCGACGCGCCCAGCGTCACCACTTCTTCGGCTTCGGCGATTTCCGATAGGGGCCCGTGCGTGCGCTCGTAAAGAGCGCGGCCTTCGTCGGTCAGGCGAAGGCTCTGCGTGCCGCGCTCGATCAGGCGCACGCCGAGCTCCTGCTCCAGCTCTCCCACCCGACGCGACAACGTGGCCTTGGAACGCCGGGAAGCACGGCTCGCCCGCCCAAAGCCACCGTGAGTGGCCACCAGTGCGAAATCAGTCAGCGCCTGCAGGTCCATGGTGCCGTTCCATTTTTGAGACGAGATGTCTAAATATTGGTGACTTCTCGCAAAAAATGAAACTGTCTATCGTGTGTCACGTCGCTTCCAGACATCACCCAACGAGGATTTCGCCATGAGCATCTTGGTCACGGGCAGTACCGGAACCATCGGTTCCCAGGTCTTGAATCAACTGAGCAAGTCAGATGTCGAGGTTCGCGGTCTTACCCGCTCGCCGGGTGAGGCACGATTTCCCGCAGGCGTCACCGCCGTGCCAGGCGATCTTGCCGACGTCGATGCGTTTCGCGCCGCGCTCGAGGGCGTAAGCACGCTGTTCCTGCTGGCGCCGAACGTGGCCGACGAATTGACCCAGGTCATGCAGGCCGTGGTCATGGCGAAAGAGGCCGGCGTCAAAGGCATCGTCTATCTCTCTGTGTACAAGGGCGATAGCTATGCCGATGTGCCGCACTTCGCCAGCAAGAACACGGTGGAACGCATGCTCGAAGCGCTGGATCTGCCGGCAACGGTGCTGCGCCCGGCGTACTTCATCCAGAATGACCTTCGCCAGAAAGATCCGCTGTTGAACGCGGGCATCTATGGCATGCCGATCGGCGACAAGGGCATCTCGATGGTGGATATCCGCGACATCGGCGAGGCTGCGGCGCACGAGCTGCTGCGCCGCGAGCGATCGGCATCACCGCTGCCGCGCGAAACCTACGCGCTGGTCGGGCCGGATGTGCTGACCGGTGCTGATATCGCCGAGCTATGGAACAACGCACTCGACCGTCCCATTCACTACGCGGGCAATGACACTGAGGCGCTGGAAAAGCGCATGAAAAGCATGATGCCCGGATGGCAAGCCCTGGATCTGCGCCTGATGATGGATCGCTACCAGGCCGACGGTGCGGCGGCCACGCCCGACGAAGTGCTGCGACTGACGAAGTTGCTTGGCCACGTACCGCGTTCGTATCGGCAGTTTGCCAATGAGGCCGCCGCTCAATGGGGGCGCCACTGAGTCCTGCATGCGTAACCCGCGCCTGGGCGCTTCCGCCATGGAAGCGTCCAGGCGTCGGCCATGGCTGACGATGACCCTCTTTCACCGGCTTGAGGATGGCTTGGAGGGCCATCACGCCGGCGCGGAGTTGAGGCATGACTGGCAAGTCCAGCGTCCAAGCCATGGATGCCGATGGACGTCCTTGAGGAAGTTCAGTAACTGGTGGCTATTCCTTTGGCCTGCTTATGTCTGCTGAAAGCTGAGTTGGGCCTACTCCGAAAGTGAGCCACTGGGTGCTGCGCGACTCAGCCCAAGTGGCGGGCAAGAGACGACAGGGGGATGGCTCGAATCGCGATGAAAATTCCTGTCAGAATCGGCTCGGTCTCGGATGGAACTCAACATGGTGCTCGCTCAGCCGCCTATAGGATTACGCCAATGAGTTTCAAGAAATTGATTCGTTTTATCAATGTAAACGTTTTCATAGCTCTGCTTGTAGTCGCCTCTGGCTCGCAGAACGCGCTTGCCAACCCGCCGAGTGGTTTCGCCGCACTGCCGAAAGCGCAGCAGGCGATGCTCGATCAGCTCGAAAAGCGCACGTTCGAGTATTTTCGTGACAGCGCGAATGTTGCCAACGGCCAAGCGCCGGACCACTGGCCAGAGGATTCGAACGGTGATTATTTTTCGTCGATCGCCTCAGTCGGATTCGGCCTGACCGCCTATGGCATCGGCGTCGAACGCGGTTGGATGAAGCGGGAGGAGGCGGTCAGGCGCACCCTCGCGACGCTGAAATTCTTCGACGAAGCCGAGCAAAGCGACGCCAGGGACGCGACCGGCAACCACGGCTTCTTCTATCACTTCCTCGACATGCAGACCGGCAAGCGCTTCAAGGGCTCGCCGAACGTCGAACTGTCGAGCCAGGATACGGCGCTGTTGATTGGCGGCGTGCTGTTCGCGCAGTCGTACTACGATCGCAACACGAAAGACGAGAAGGAAATCCGCCGTCTCGCCGATACGATCTACCGCCGCGTCGACTGGCCCTGGTTCGCCGACGGCAATCCGCTGATTCAAGGCGGGTGGACGCCGGAACACGGCTTCGACCACAACTTCTACCACGGTTACATCGAGACGACGCTGCTGTACCTGTTCGCGCTCGGCTCGCCCACGCATGCGATCGACCCGGCGTCGTGGAAACGCTACTGCGAAACCTACGATAAAACTTGGGGAAGCTTCCAAGGCCAGGAGCATCTCGGCGCCGGTCCGCTCTTCTGGCATCAGTACACCCATGTCTGGTTCGACTTTCGCGGCATCCAGGATGACTACATGCGCCGTCGCGGCATCGACTACTTCGAAAACAGTCGTCGCGCGACGCTGTCGCAACGCGAGTACGCGATCCACAATCCGATGGGTTGGAAAGACTACTCGGCCAACATCTGGGGGCTAACCGCGAGCAACGGTCCGCGCAAAGATCCGGAGCCCGGAGAAATCAATCGCTACTTGAAAGACCCGAAGCCTTTCTACGGCTATATCGCGCGCGGAGCGGCGATCGACTACCAGATCGACGACGGTACGATCGCGCCCACCGCCGCCACAGCGTCGATCCCATTCGCGCCGGAAATCGTGATACCGGCGATCGCCGAAATGATTCACCGCTATGGTGACAGCGTCTATACGCGATACGGTTTCGTTGATGCGTTCAATCCGAGCTTCACCTTCACCGATCGCCCTTTGCACTCGGGCCGCATTGTTCCGAATATCGGCTGGGTTGATTCAGAGTACATCGGTATCGATCAGGGACCGATCGTGGCGATGATCGAAAACTACCGCAGCGGTCTGGTCTGGAGGACCATGCGAAAAAATCCGTACGTTCGCGAGGGGCTCAGGCGCGCCGCATTCACGGGCGGATGGCTGGACAAGCGCCTAGGTGCTGACTTCCACTGAAACTGAGCCGAGTTTGCTGAGTTCCATCCAAAACTGAGCTACTTCAGATTCGAATTCCCATCGAAATTCGAGCCACTTCCGTGCGGCGACTACGTCGACAACTTCACTAGCGAATGTCTAGTGATTGAAGTGGCGGAAAAGCGAATCCTTGCTCAGAACGTCAAGCTCCATTGATCCAGCGCGCCGGTATTGCCTTTGATGGCGTCGTCGATCCACAGCTGCCATGTGCCGCCGGCGGGAACGGCGGATCCATTCACGGTCCAGCTCTGGTCGACATTCGCGCCGCCATCGTTGGGATCCGGTTGCTTGAGCACCGTGCGAGTGCCATTCGGCGCCACTAGCGTAATGCGCAGATCGCCGCGATGCGGGTGGGTGATCTTCGCGGTCACGGTCAGCGTGGCCGAGGCGTTGCCGCTGCGATCATTGACCGTGATCGGGCCAGCCACGCTGCCCAGGTCCGGAATCGGCCACACGAAATAGCTGGCGTAGAGATTCCCGTCGGGGGTGTTCCAGTTCTGGGTGACGTAGGTGCTGAACTTGGCGATGTCCAGGCTGCCCCAGCCGGTGCAGTAATCCCAGGCCAGGGTGCAGCGATAGCCCGTGAAGCTTGGGTTGCCGCCGACGTAGACGCCGTTATAGCCGCCGACGATGTCATGCGTAGGCGAAGGGTCCTTGGAGAAATGTTGGTACATGCGTTCCGTCGGCAGGCCCAGGCTGTTGCTATTCGCCGATTCGATACGGGCCCAGATGCCGGCGAAGATGGCCGAGGAAACTTCGCTATAACCGAATCCAGAAGGTCCGCCGTTGCCGTTGGCATACCAACCGGCGAAGGCTAGGTCGGGCAACACACGGTGGGTGATCGCGCTGCCCAGTGCGCTGGTCTGCCAGGACGGCGCATTCTCGAACTGGCTGATGCCGCCGCCGCTACCATAGGCATCGCCTTGCCAATAATCGGCGGTGTAGGACATGACTCGCTCGCTTGCCCAAGTCAGGTCCGAATTGGCGGTCAGCACGGTGGCACCCACCGCCACCACGTAAGGCGAACTAGCGGGCTCGGCGACCGAATACTTGCTCAAATCCTGCTGGTAGATGTTGCCTGCGTAGGCCTCATAAACCCCGAAATCGCCGGAGGGCACAATAAAGACCTGCCCCTGTGCCACCGCCTGCTGGAAGATGGCATCGTTCGCAGCCTGCGCGCCGTTGTCGTGCGCAAGGGTCTCGTCCTGACCGTAATTGGATTCGATAATCTTGGCGGTATCGTCGGTCACCGCACGGTTGTACATGGCGGTCAGCGAGGCCTCGGTCAAATAGCTCCCGGTTTCGACAGCAGCGACATAGACCGTGAGCTTCGACATGCCACCCGCGACGCCGGCGATGGTGACGGGGTCGCAGGGTGCCGGCGTATACAGATCGACGGCGCCTCGGCCCATGCCCTCGGTCATGCGGACCAAGCTCACATCAACCCTGGGCCAGTGTTTGCCGTCGGTGTACTGATTGAGGTAACTGATCAGGTTGGCCTGGCTTTCCTGACAAATGAGAGCTATTGGCGTTTGGGCACCGGTGGGCGTATTGCCGACATCGTAGATCGTGGCGAACGAGGCGGGGTCATCGCTGATGTCCTGCGGGGCTTGAGGGCTATACGTCGCGGAAGTAGGGCGTGCGGATGCCGCGCGCGGCCCGTGCAGATTATCCAGACCGAGCACGGCGCCCACGATACCGGCTAGCGCCGGCGGCACTTGAGCTGGCGTGTCGTTGGCGTACCTGCGCTGACCATCGGCCGCCACAAATTGTTTGAGCTGAGTACGGAAAGCCGTACTAACGCTGGCCGCATTGGCGTCGGCGGAAATCAGCAGATTGTTCGGCGCGACCTTGATCTGGCGGAAACCGGCCTGCTGCAGGTGGGCTACAACCGCTTGCACCTGCGCATCAGTAGGCCCGTAGGCCGCTTTGAACTGGGCTGGAGTGAGGAGCTTGCCGTACACCGGACTACCCACGCGGTTGAGATCGCGCAGAAAGCCGTCGAGTTGCGCCTGGTTGCGCAGCTTTAGGCCGATGACCAGATGCAGGGGCTGGTCGGGTTGTAACGGTGTGACCAGAGCCGTGAAGCGCGGTGAATGGGGCGCACCAGCCGATAGTGTGTCGACCGGTTGCAGGGCGGTCTTGGTGTCGGTTTCTACCCAGCCGTCGGCGGCGTGCACCGACAGCGACAGCATGGCGATGGCTAGAGGCCATAACCGAAGGCGACCGCCGTGGCTGCGTCGCTTCGGTGCGCGATTCTCGATAGGCATGACGAAACTCCTCCGCTGCGCTCTAGTAGCTGTGAAGTTGAGGTGACGCCAGTCTCCTCAGGCTTGAGGGCGCGTATCAGCCCCAGTTGGCCCATGACTCCGCGCAGTGCATCGGCATACAGAGGCTGTCACTCAGAGAGGTAACGATGGGCTCATGTGGCTGCTCAATGCACGCAACACGATCCAGCGGGGACGTCGCTGCTTTCGTCCATGGCGTCAGATAAGCCCTCGAAGGGCGCAGGTCCAAACCTAAATGCTTGAAGCGACTCTAGGCTTGATAGAGATCACGTTCCTTGCCCGCAAAGCTCGTAACCGTGATCGAGCCGTCGGGCTGAAAGCTGCTGCTGGTGGTGAATTCGGCCCTAAACTGACGCCGTCGCTGATACCTCGACGCCGATCTGAACTGGCCTTCATGCGGACCGGCGGAGTCCACTTGTTCATGACTGAGGAGAATGCCTCGGAGAGTGCCTCGGCCTACGAGACCACTCGGATTATAACCACTGGTGGGTGAGTGAAATTCCATTCGGTGGTCTAGTAACGCGAGCACCTTGCGCCTAGAGTTTGCTCACGCAAAGGCTCCGCCGCTGAGTTTCATCCAAATCGAGCCGGTTTGGGCAGAAAGCTTCGTCAAGAATTGAGCCAACTTCTACAACTCCCTACTCACCACCCAGGCTAGGTTGCGCTGCAATAGGTGGTTCACTTCTCGACGAAAAGTCCGGCTCAGTTTTCGGTGAAGATCAAAAAACAGGTAGAGAAAACAGTTCAAGGAGGTCGCATTCCGGCGATGTCAGTGTCGAGCGCCTTCCGAGTTCGATCAACTCGCCATCCACATTGTAAATATGCGGATGCACCGGCCTGCCGTTGAACGAGCCGAAATAGACTGTGCAGCGCAATGTTCCGCAATCGGGGTGCAATAAAGACGCATGCGGGTCCGAGGGAACAACGATCTGGGTATTCCCGCAGCGGAGGCACCGCCGCGGTGCCCTGCGCAGATGCAGCCAAAGCCTCCAGAGCTCGTCGCTCTCCTTTATGCGCAACTCCAGTTCTGCGAGGGTGCTTGCCGCGTTTTCGATGCTATTCGTGAGATACGCACTCGTCGAACTCGATATGCGCGATGGATTCTTCACCAGCTTTCGCAGTTCATCGAGTTGGCACTTGTCGGATGCGATGGCTTCTTGGTCACGAGAAAAGCTTTCAGCCACTGAAATGTCATTGCATTCATCGCACCAGATATGCCTTTGTTCCATGACGCGCTCACGTCCATCAGGCAGTCGATAGGATCGAGGGATGTAGGCAAGCTCGCGAATCATGCCGCAGATGTCACAGTGGTATCGCAATGGCCACTCCCATCCGATTGAATGTTGCTAGAGATGTTTTCTTTCTAAATATCGAGCTGACATGATCGGCTCGGCGCCGAGTTGCCTAGTTAGGTATAGCTATGGCTTTGCAGGCGCCATTGTTTGCCTGCATACATCATTAGCGTTGCGGTACGACTTAACTCAGGCAGCAAGGTGAGATGGTAGGGGATCGCCCAAAGTTCCGGCGAAAATTCCCGTCTAAAGTGACTCGGTTTTAGATGGGATTCAACAGTTGTTGGTATAAATCCGCGGATTGCTATGATTGAGGTCATGGTGCAGGCTGCATCCTGAGTTTGTTGGGTCCCCATGAAGATATGCGTGCTCCTTCGTCGAGATCTGCGGGACGAATGGCATCAAATCTTACTGATATCTAGTATGGTTGTTCGTCAAGCTGGGCGGCACAAGAGTCAGCTGCTGCATCCATGTGTTTCGAAATAGCAACCCTTGAAGCAAATGAACGTTATGACACAGAAGCTCACGCTGGATGCCGCCTTTCCTTCCGTCATTCCCGTTCCGGCGACTCTGCAGGCGCTCGTGGCAGCCGTGAATGATGGCCGTCTCGATCCATCTGAGTTGGGGGGAGATTTCGGCCTCTACTTTGACCCTGTCGCAAACAAGTCTTCTTGGTTTGCCCGCTCGCCCACACCCTCGACCTTGTACGCCGCCGAGCAACTGGCAGGATTTGGCCACAGTGGTGATGGTTCGATCTATGCGATATGGAGGGCGCCCACGGGTGGTTTTCCTGTCGTCTACCTCGGTTCTGAGGGGGATAGTTACGCGCTTGCCGGTAGCTTTGATCAGTTCCTTCAGCTCATTGCTACTCAGGACTGGGCGGGGGATGAGGACGTCGCAGCCAATCCTGATTTCCAGGCATGGGTCTGTAGCCAGGGGCTCGACATCCCTGCAACCGCGGACGAGATCACCGATGCCGCGGAAATTGCCTATCCGGACTTTTCTGGTTGGTGCGACGAGGCGGTGGAGGGCACGCTTTCGGCCGACACGCCAACGCCCGCGCAACCGGCGAAAGCCGTCATCGGGGCTGTGGACGATATTCACTCCGATACTGATCTCTGGACGCTGGCCGTGGCGGCGATCGGCCAACGGATCGACAGCCCGGCAGTGCAGGCGCTGGTCCAGCGGATCGGTGCCAAGCCTCTGGCGCCTGCAACGCCACGCAATGACCGTTCGTCTACCAGCTCCAAAGCGTTCGGTATCGAAATCTCGGCCTCCTGTACCGTGCACCACCGAGCCTATTGGCCCATGCGTAAAGAAGGCCGCCTCTGGGCAACCTACGTCACCCGCATCATGATCGAACGTCCTTACTCAGGCCCGTTGCCGCGTGGCCTATTTTGGTCGATGAGCCAGGATGACCTCGATGCCCTCGGCACCAAGGAAACACGCGGAGTCTTGAAAATTCCTTGTTGGGTGATGCCCTCGCCGCGCGAGGATCTCGCCATCGAGGCGACTACGTCGAAGGCCCATGCTTTCGAACGCTTGTGGCTCAGTCTGCCAGAGGAAAGAGATCACATCATCGCTTCGGCGGATTACGAGAAGGAAAAGCCACTCGTTTATGTTGAAGACGCGTTTTTTGCCGCTTGGTGCGCATTGAATGGCTTGCTTCGCGTCGACAAGTTCACGCCGACGCAGATCGGGCCGCTACACGATCGCCGGATGACACCACTTCAGTTTCTGCATGGTCCATGCGAACGGTTACTTTGGAGCGGAGATCTTGCGCCCGACAACCGCGACTTCGTGTCGGCCTATTTTGATGGCACTCTGGTGCCGGATGCTCAACGATGGGTCACCGACATCAAGACAGTTTTTGGCGCCTCGAACCATTTCCGCAGTGAGGGGGAAGCGATGACCGAGGATCGTTGGGGAAATTTCGAATGCATTGCACCATTCATCCAGCGGCGCTACGAAGAGTGGCAGCGTGGCGATCTGAAGGCTGTCTGGAAAGGGTGACCAGGCCATACCCCGCCTCTCTGCAACAAGATGTTTGCTAAACGACTTACCTCCCTCTGCTCGACGAGGTTATGCATCCCGTACGCTATGTATCCAGCCATACCGGATATCCTCCTCGTCGTCGTCATTCAAGCTGGCGGTCACTTCCTGGTTCGGGCATTTCCATCCAGCAAACCAGGTCCGAAAGCCTGCTATTTGTTTACTTGCAATTTGTGGCTCGACCGCGAAGTGGATTCCAAGAAAGGCTACCAATCGGGTAGTGGCTTCATCAAAGTCAAGTTGCGTTTCGATCACCCATTGCTCGTAGATTTTCTTCGTTTCATCGTCGATTTCGCTGAGATATCCTTCAGGCGCATCAAAGCCATCCGGTAAGCCGATATTCTGAAGGCACTTGGTCATATTCACGTCTCGGTCTGAATTTTACGAGTAGCAGGATTTATCTGAAGGACTGGCATGTTGATTTCTGCAGTTGATTGAGTCGCCTTGTCACAGAATAGTGCGCTAGAAAGATGTCGCTAGCAGGCTGTTGAGAAGCGCCATTTCGGCGGCCGGCGATAGATCCGACCGATGGATCGCGCTGCTTAACCGGTGTCGGTCGGCCCGTTGCTGCCCCTGCAGACGCAGGTTTCCTGTGATGACTTACGTTGGCGACGGATTCCACCATTCGCCGATGCTGCCGAGTCGGATCAGGTTGTAAGCAGCGAAGGTCCACGTCACCCAGCCGCGCACGGCCGGCAGGCCTATGATCGGCAACTTGCGCAAGCTGCCGATTGTCTTGATCTGGCCGAAGCCTTGTTCGATGCGCTTGCGGATCTGCAGGCTCATCGTATAGCCCTTGCTCCGAGCTGAGCGACCGTCGATGGCGCTGCGCCGTCCCCTAGTGTGGCGGGCGATGTGAGGCTTGATGCCGCGCTGTTTCAGCGCCGCGACAAAGTCCTGTGTGTCGTAACCTTTATCCGCTCCGAGCGTGGCACCCATCTTCACATCGGCCGAAGCGAGCAAATCCAGTGCTCCGTCACGTTCGCCGGTGCCGCTAGCGTGGCGCACATCCACTGCCACCAGCAGGCTGTGGCGGTTTTCCATCAGCACGTTGACTAGATAGCTGAGTTTCGCTTCTTTGCCCTTGCCATTGCGGATTAGTCGCGCATCTGGATCGGTGGTGGAGGCATGCGTGTCGTTGCAGCGCTTCTCGCCATGGAAGTTGTCACCGTCGTCGCCGCTGCCGTCTTTGGGCCGGAAACTCTTATGCGAGGCCCATGCTTCCAACAGCGTGCCATCGACTGAAAAGTGTTCGTCGCTGACCAGTTCGCACATCCGCGCTAGCAGCACCGTGTGCTCGAAGAACCGTTGGGCAATCGCTTCACCGAACAGCCGCTCGCGATTGAACGAGAACGTTGAATGATCCCACGCTGGGTCATCCACGTTGAGTCCGACAAACCAGCGGAACAGCAGGTTGTAGTTGAACTGCTCCATCAGCAGCCGCTCACTGCGCAAGCTGTAGACCACCTGCAACAAGGACGTCCGCAGAAGGCGTTCCGGTGGAATCGACGGACGTCCGCGATCGGCATAACGCGTGGCTAGTACCCGATCGAACTCGCCCAGAATGCTGTCCGCCATCACCCGCAACTTGCGGATAGGATGATCGCTCGGCACGCGGTCCTTCATGGATACATATGAGAACATGCCAAGCTGCTGGATGTCGGGACTGCGCATGATCAGGTTCACAGCGATAGGTGAGCGGTTATGACAACGGCACACATCATTAATCTCTGACACTCGGCTAGCGATGTCCTGAGCGGCTCGCATCCAGCCAAGGAAAGGGTACATATATCTGTACCAGCAGCGGCAACCCGTAGCAGCGTTTTTCAATGCGTGTACTGATGCGTCCATCCACCCGTTGGCCAAGTTGAACAGGTGGTCGGCGACATAACGACAACGCCTCTCCAATCGGCACACGCAGTATCTCGCTGGCAGCGCGAGCCATGGCGGGAAGGTGCTGGGAAGGGCATTGCTCAAAGAGCAGGTCATATTCCCTGTAGATGTTGAATCCCAAGTGCTTGAACGGCATTTCTTGGTTCTTGGAAGCAGGCCCTGGGGGCTCAGTTAGGCCAAGAAAGGCGTCGTAGTGACAGTAGTGATCGAGCGCCTTGGCGTAATCGTGAACCGTAGAGTCGAGCTTCTGACGCTTTTGCACCTGTAGCACAGCAGCAAACGTTGAAGCCTCAAGGAATGGATAGAGGTTGTTCGACACTGCAAATCCGGGGCGATCATCTCCCTCGCCTGGCTCTTCTTTACCCTCGTCATGCGGACTGGAAAGATACAGTTGGCACCCCTCCACCGAGCCATCACCGTCGGCGTACACCCACGAATAACGTTGCCAAACGTCGTTGTCGTCGATGCAAGCGCCTATCGCTTCGATGACTTCGCGTAGACACATTAGTGAAAGCATCTTTGGCATCTGCATGCCGCTCAAAATCTCTGCATCATCTGATTCGAAGTGTACCCAGAATGTTATTCAAGTCCAAAATTAATCCTGGATGGCCGAGGGACGTATGAGAACGAATCAAGATGCTGGACGTCCGGGCCACGGATCATTGAGGCCGTAGTGAAGAGAGCGCCCATGGCTGTGAGGTTTGGGAGGAGTTTCTCTACGGCTTGCTAGAGCCACCAAACATGTTTCTTCGATTATGTCCGCTACGGGCCGAAAGCGGGCTTGGCAATCCTGCAGCCCGCCCTTTTCTCCGGGCCACCATCGCTCGTATGAAGGACGATGGTGAAGATCGACCGACTGCGACCCGGACCCAGCCTTCGCCATGGATGCCCACGGAAGCACAAAGGTATCGACACCGGACTGGGACCGAGGGGTGAATCAGTCAACGACAATATCGAAATCCGCCCGGCACCCCTTGTCCACCCAGACACCGTAGCGCGACCATCCCCAGCTTCTGCCGTACTCGCATTGGGACACGGATTGCCGTTCGCGCAGACGCACCATGAGCAAGCGACCATCCACATCGCACTGCCGATAAGCGTTCTCGTTGCTGGCACACGACAATGTCTGTACTTCGCCGCGTCCGCGCCCATGTCTGCCGTCGTGCCACTGTGGATCTTCGGCACAACCGGCAAACAGGATTAGCCCGACCAGGGAGGTGTATAGAGGAATGCGATAATGCAACGGATACATGGCGGCCGCTCCCTTCCTCAGAACCGATAGTCGATGGAAGCGCTGGCTAGATAACCCGTCTTCTTCTGCACGACCGGACTATCGGCGACATCCTTGAGGTAGCGCACTCCGTCAGCGCTGACGCGTGTCATCCAGTGCTCGCCGAAGCGATGCGTCCACGAGACGCCCGCGGCGGCGGCGTTCAGACCAGCGCCCGGCGAGAACCTTTGAAAATGCGTATTCGCGGCTTGCATGGCAGTCACGCCGAAGTAGGTCTGGTTGTACTTGTCATCGCCGTAATGCAAGGCAGCGTTGAGATCGATGCTGTCGCGCGCACCGCTCCATGCGAGCACGTGGCCCGTAAGGTGGTAGCTCATGCCGTAATCCGCATGGTTCATCGACTTGCTGACCATGAACCCTACATCTGCGCGTTGGCCAATCTTGACTCCGAGACCCAGATTGACCAGCACTGAGGGTTTGATGTCGCCCATGCCCTTCAGGACATCGGACCCGGGCCGGGCGCCATCATCCTGGTCCCTGCGACCGGGATCCAATCCTGCTGAAGTGGTCGCGAAGAAGTGATCGGTGAGATGGAAGCGAAAGCCGGCACCTTGCGCACCATCAATGAAGAAGCCGTTGCGGAAGGTGAAAGAAGCATCAACCAATGGAGCCACCCGATACTCCTTGCTGCCAGCGTAGCGCGGCAGGTAGGCGACTCCGCCGCCCACGTAGGAAGCACCGCCATTGGCGTCCTGAGCATGGGCGGCCGGCGTGATGAGAGTCAGCGCGAGTACAAGGTGCGAGAGGCGGAACAGTTTCAAGGGGAGGCACTCCAGGCCATGGGGGATGGGCCTGGATCGTAGATATCTGGCGGGGACAAGTATGTGGGGTCTTTGTGGGACAAATGTGCCTATCTGTAGTCGCCAACTACAAAAAAGCACAATTTCGCTGCTGTTATCGATTGTTGCCGCGTCCGGGGCGATGTTACGTTGGCAAGACTCAGGTACGTGATGCCATGCATAAATTACTTCTCATCGAGGACGATCAACGCCTCGCTTCTCTCGTGTCGGAATTTCTTTCCCGATACGAGTTCGATGTCTCCATCTGCCCGCGTGGCGACACGGCGGTGGCCGCGTTCCATGGCATTTCGCCCGCCGTCGTCGTACTCGACCTCATGCTGCCCGGCATGGACGGCGTAGAGATTTGCAGGCGGCTTCGCCAACTGGGGAATACTCCGATCGTGATGCTTACCGCACGCAACGATACGATGGACCAGATCGCGGGACTGGAGATCGGCGCGGACGACTACGTACTGAAGCCTGTAGAGCCGCGGCTCCTGCTCGCGCGCTTGCGCGCTGTAATGCGCAGGCATGTCACGCCTGATCGCGCAGATAATGCATCGCGCGATCACATGATGATCTTTGGAGGCCTTCGCATCGACGATCTATCACGCGAGGTCACGTGGAAAGGCTTGTCCGTAGAACTCAAGACCACCGAATACAACCTGTTGCTGGCCTTTGCGAGGGCACCGGGGCGCGTGTTGAGTCGCGACGAGCTGATGAAGCAGCTGCGTGGCATTGAGTTCGATGGTCTCGACAGGACCATCGACGCCGGTGTTTCACGATTGCGCAAGCGTTTCGATGATCTGGCGCAGGAACCACAAAAGCTGAAGACGGTGTGGGGCAGGGGCTATCTGTTCAATCCGTACGCGTGGGAGGACTGACCGGCCATGCTGCGTACCTTTTACAAGCTCTATCTCACGCTCATCGCCAGTGTCCTCCTGGCAGTGATCGTTGTTGTTCCCGCCATGCAATACATGCTGGTGCCAAGGCTGACGCCATCAGACGCCGATGACGTGCGTTCGACCATGTACATCCTTCGTGACATGTTGTCCGTTCAAGATGAGGCCAAGCGAAAGCAGACCCTCGACGAAGTTCTGCCAACTCTCTCCATGGTTCGTTTCGACCTCATTGATCGATCGTCCGTCACCCTGTCGGATGACCAGCGGCGCCGCCTCGATATCGGGTATGCGATCGACACGGACTCTCCCGGCATCCTCCTCCTCGCCATCCCTCCTTCTCATCAGCTGCTCCGTACACGCGAGATGCGGGCTCCGGGCTCCGGCTTCCTGTTCCGCATCGCGGCATGGGCAGTGGTGGTCGCCATGCTGCTCGGCGGTCTATTCCTATGGCTGCGGTCTCATTGGCGAGATCTCGAGATCCTTCGTGAGGCAGCACAACGCTTCGGTGATGGGCAGCTGCAGGTGCGCTCCGGTTTGCCGGCGCGCTCCAGCGTGGCGCCGCTCGCGACGCGCTTCGACAGCATGGCGAGCCGCATTCAGACGCTCGTTTCTACGCAGAGCGAGATGATCAACGCGATATCGCATGAGCTGCGCACGCCTATCGCCCGTTTCGGCTTCGCACTGGCGCTACTGAGATCGGCCAAGGATGAGGCGGAGAGGAATCGCCACATCGATGCCATGTCGAACGATATGGGTGAGCTGGACCAATTGGTTAGCGAACTGCTTTCGTACGGCGCATTGGCGCAGCCAGGTCGCGATCCGGAATATTACGAAGTCAATATCCCAGAGTTCATCGACAGCGTGATCGGAAGCCTGTCGCTGGAGATGGAGGCGCGCGATATCCAATGTCGTGTCGAGATTGGCTCGAATCTGACCATGGCGCGCATCGATCCGAAGCTTACGGCACGCGCCCTGATCAACCTTGTCCGTAACGCGATGCGTTATGGGCGCAGGAACATCGATATCACGGTGACGAACGCCGATGAGATACTGGTGATCCATATCGATGACGACGGCATCGGTGTTCCCGAGGCTGAAAGGAAGTCCATATTCGAGCCCTTCCATCGGCTCGACCGAAGCCGTGACCGAAGTACCGGCGGTTTCGGTCTCGGGCTGGCGATTGTTCGACGCGCGATCACGTCGCAACGGGGCAGTGTCATTGTTGGCGACTCACCCACCGGCGGAGCCCGCTTCAGCATGCGGCTACCCATCGCTACGAACGCCAGATACCAGACGAATACCGCATAGGGCGATGGCTACCCGCCACACCACGGGCATGCCCTCGCCCGGCAGCAGGCTCCTCGGCTCTCTCAAGGGTCCTGGCACCATGATCCGTTTCGGAACAACCCTGCCCAAAGAGATTGGTCGCGTGGGGGCACGAAGCTTTAGACGTTCAACGCTGGCATCCGCCATGGGTCGGAAGCGGACACCATGTTCCTAAAGTATCCCAGAGCCCAGCCCTGCGGCGAGACCAATGCACCAACTTGTGGCGGCGACCAGAAGAGCCCGCTTAAATCGCCTTGTCTCTGGATATGCCTGCGCATCCGCACTTCCTGTATCGAACAATTTGCGCACCGAAATGCCTGCGCTGCCTTCTCTGCGAATCCGTTGCCTTAGAAGCAAGATGCTCCAGGCTCCTGTGATCCAGCTGAGCACGAAGGCGGCTGTTGCAAGAAGGAAGATGAGTTGGGACAGACTGTGCATGTGCGCTTCCTTGCGATGGCGAATACTTACGCCGACGGAAATGTCCGCTTTGGGTCGAAAGCGGACATAGCTCGGTGTTAACAATACTCAATGCTCGATGCGAGACTCGGATACGTCACGGACATCTCTTCGAGGCACTGCTTCATCATGCCGGCGTCCCATGGGAGCCGTTCGGCGAAGGCGCTCCAACCAACAAAATGAAGCCGCTGGGGCATTTCAACTAAAGCCGTAATGCCGTCCCAGAAAGCGTTCCAGCTCCGGCCATACCACCCGGGAAACCCCAAGGAGTCTCTAAGAAGCAGTTGTAGCTCCTCCGAGGTTGCGACGCGGGAAAGATCCAGAACGACCAACGCCCGCCTTTGCTCTGACTCAGTCAATTTAGTGAACTCCCGCTTGTATCAGGCGAGTAGGAAACTGCATGTCGAAGAAGGCCCGTTTCGGGTCGAAAGCGTACATGTCAATGAGACGCAAACCTAACTGCTTTCATGTTGTTCTTGTCCACCTTGTACGCCGTGCCTTCATCAATTACCGGTCGTCCGTGAAAGGGCTTGAGGCCGAAATAGAAGGTATAGGCATCCGGACTTTCTCTGACAACGAACGTGTAGTTATTTGGAGAAGCAGCGAACCGCTGAAAGTCGTTCTCTGGAGGCTGGGCCTGGAGATCTTTGGAAAATTGCGCAAGCGCCTCACAGCCCGCGCGAAGCTCCTGCACGGACCGTGCATCTGGTGATGAAGGTGGGACATCAACTCGGTGACAAGATACAAGGCAAACCACAATCACCGTCGTTGAAAGCCGAGCCGTCGACACCATTCGAAACATGGTCACCTCATCTCTACCTTTGAAATTGGGTCCGCTAGGGTCGGAAGCGGACATGCCATCCTACAGAAATCGAACTTCACGCAAGGCTTGAATAATGGGATATGGAAGCGTGGTCAGTCGCTTCGGACTGACTAGAACCTCGGGTAGCCATCCGACAGGAGGCAATGCGGACGAATGCTCGTAGGCGTTACAACCGTTGCACCACTCCCAAAGACCACGACTGCCATCATGCCAGCGAAACAGTTCGACGCGTCCGCAAAGGGGGCACGAAGCCCCAACCCGTATCTTTGACTGATTATGAGAAAAGGCGACATTCCATTCAGCTTGGTGTTGCAAAGGGACGCCCTTCCAAGAATCCTCTTCGGCTTGCCTCTCCATTAGATTCCCTCCACCTAAATAGGTCCGCTCCAGGTCGAAAGCAGACATTTGCAAATTAGTCAGTTGTCTGCCTGATCATCCCAAATCAGTTCGACCCTCTCTTCATCGACGGTCAGTTGGCCCGTAACCTCGACTATCTCGTCGACGTTGATGGCTGGCCTCGGAAACTCCACCTTCTCCGCCTGAGAGATCTCCGGCCAATCCCGCTTTGCGAGCGCGATCGCCTTTTCGAGGGCCTCGTTGGCATCCTCCGCGAAGACGACGCCGCTTAGCTCAAATCCAAGGACCCTTTTGGCATGAAGGAATCCCTCTCCATAACCTAGAACTTGCCACGTTTTCATCGAGCGCCTGTCCTTTGGGTTACTGCAAAAAATGTCCGCTTTGGGTCGAAAGCCGCCATGGTCATGACTCATAGGTTGAACGACACGTGTGTCTTCAACGGCTTTCCACCTGGCAATTCTCCGCATGTAGCGAGCCATGACATACCGCCCTCAAAAGAAAGCCACTATTGCGAATGGCCAGAGGACAGCACTCTGGTATTCGCGTATCGGAACTCCCGCGAGAAGTAGCAGTTCAACATAACCGACACAACTTATTAAGGAGCCCATGGACGACACGGCAATAAGCTTGATTCGCGATCGCAGGTCTATGGTGAGCCAAGTGCCACAGTGCGCACACCGATACTGCTTAAATGTTCCTGGTCGTGGCAGATAGTCTTTTGCCCTCGGATAAATTGCTTGATCGCAACATGGGCATGTAGCGGCCAGGTCATCCATGCCCGGCCTTTCCAAACTGAATGATTGTGCGCGAGCGCTGGATAGGCTCTTCTTCCTGGCCAAGCGATCAGCCAATCTTTGTTGTTGTCGAGTTGATGGCATTGACGCGACCTAGCTCCATAAAGGGTGCGCTAAAAGTATCTTCGAATGCCTGCTCCGGGTCGGAAGCGGACATGTCGCAGATTACATAGAGTGACGCAGCACCTCTGCCAGTCACTGTCGTATCGCAGATCGAAACGGGTTCGCTATGCGGATCAGTTGCACCGGTTCGTCCTCGAAAAGCCTTTCCATTGACCATGTACTCTCACGAAGCGTCCAAATGGCCGGCGTTCCGCCTAAGCCCGCAAGGATCTCGTCTTTAACATCGATCATCTGCAGCGGCCGACCCCCTAGGCCACCCTTCAACGTGTTCGTCGATATCTCCACCCATTCGACGTCCCGGAGCGGAATCGGTCCCCCAGGCCCCTCTAGATAACCCCTCATCGGCATCGTCAGAAGCTGTCCCCAATGCCCCTTTTGGGTCGATGCTCCGTCCCTCCAAACTAGGCGGACCCAACAACGGAACTGCGACACAAATCGGCACAACGGGAACCAATATGTCTCTTCTGTATTGGGAAGATCACTTGCCACAAGGTCACTCGCGTTTGCTGAAAAGCCGTCCGCCCCAGGTCGGAAACGGAAGTTACATCGATCCAGGAAGTTCACCGCAAATTGTCAAGCTCGGACATATAGCGCGAGATTTCTTCATCCCCAGCCAATGGATTTCCAAAGACTTCATTTAACCTATCAAGTGCTGGAAACTCTAATTCTTTCGCAAAGCTAAAAGCCTCTTCAGCTTCATGGGCACCTCCGCCGTACTCCCAAACATGAAGGGAAAGCATATGCATCAACGGGTGGTAGACGCTCAGTCCATGAACTTTAACTTCACGCGGTGACTCACGATAGAAGCTAATAAATTCAGGCCTGTCGGACGCAATATTGATCGCATAGATTGCTCCATAGTGTTCCCACATGGGCAATATCACCCTGGGATTCAATTCCTCCCAATGCCCTGGGTTCAGTGGATATCCTTGTGTATAGAATGAGGCCGGCTCTTTAAACAAATATCGTAATGGTTCGGGGGCATCCAATGCCCTCACAAAGCGCAAGACGCGAGCGCTTAGCTGTAATCGCTTAAACTCTTGCACACGATTCGCTTCAGTTACATGCATAAAGTTGTCCGTGCTCGTAGAGAGTGCTGCAAGTTCGGATGTCTGCTTCAAGTTGGAAGCGGACATCAGCTAATGGGCATCATCGTACAGAGCATCGTCTGAGTGGTTGGGCCAGACAGACAGCCCGGGTAGCTCATCCAACCACCTGCCAAGTACCTGCGCCTGAGCCTTAGATGCGACGTGCACGTCTCCACAGGCATACGAGTTTCCGACTCCCTCAACAGAGAGGACGGAGTCCACTATTAGCTGACCGGGGAAGCCGACCGGGGGAGCGTTTATGGCAATTCCGGACAAGTCGATGATCGCCCCTGGTCCGCTGGGAGTGGCAATGTCGATATCGCCACTCGCATGACCGTAGGACCCGCCTGCGTAGAAGATGCTGAAATCAATCCGGACCATTCTTGCTGCCTGTCACTTCTGCGATGTCCGCTTTGGGTCGAAAGCAGACACTAGGGGCAGACCTCGGAGCGTCAACTCGTTGACATTGCGAAGGACGCCCCTCTTCTAGTTGATACGGCCACAAATCCAAGATAGGGCGTACTTGCTCACTCATCGGAGTTGGCGATCAATGAAACAAAAGCCTCTACTGGCCAACTCTTCAGGCTGGATACCTGCCCATCGCCAAGCTCTATGAGGCGTGGGGTTCCATCTGTCCTCATGGCAACATCTGCGCTGAAAAATGGACTCATTATGCGGCGTGCTATCTCGTGTACAAGCTCAGGCACGTTGTGGCCTCTTCCATAAGCTCTTCCGTTGAGAACGAAGTATCTCTCTTCCGTATTCGGGCGTAGATCTTCGTACTTTCGAATGCAAACACCTCCTTCAACCTCACCTCTGAACTGCTCGATGAGGCTGACGATTTCGCTAACATCATCTGCCGATGATGCAACAGATCCACGTTTAGTCGTTAGTGATTTGACATAGTCCTTCACGAAGTACGCCGGCCAAACATGCTTTGCGACAATATATTCAAAGTCGGCGTCTCTAGAAGCAAAGATGGTCTCTGGAGTGCAGTCATGAAGTAGTGGATACCACTCGGGCAGGTAGTGGCATAGGCGATATTGATGCGGGCTGGTCACTGGAACGCCGCCGCTGGTAGAAATTGCCTTGTGTAAGCGTCCGTACTCTTCCGGCGTAAGCATCCAGCCGCGATAGAGCACTTTGGCATCCGCGGTTAAGTGCGGCCAGGGGCTGAATATGCCTTGGTCGAAATCTAAGGTCGAAAACAACGAGCACCGCAAGCCGGCACTGCACAATGCCTCGTACTCGATCGCGTATGTTTCATCAACAGATTTTTTGTTGAAGGGATCTGAAGGGAACAATAGATGCATTCTTCAATCGCTGCTTTAGTAGAAGCCCCAAAATAACCGATGATCAATGTCCCGATCAGAAGCGGACCACTCTCTTACGCAGATTACCCTTTGATACCAGATTTCTCGAACTTACGAGCAAGGACGAATGCTCGATGACGAAGCCGTTGCGGAAACTGAGGCGTGGCGGCCACGGTATCCAGTAGCCTCGCCATGTCCGCATCCATTGGTACGCCTTGTTCAATCCAATTCACGGCTAGGTCGGGCCAATAGGGCGTCGGCCAACGCAATCCAGCATCAATTGCGCCACGCACCTTCTCGGCCGAGGCGATGTCTTGTAGCCGTGATTCCAGAAGTACTAAGAGTTCCCGCGTATCCAAATTGCCCCCTCGGTGCCCCTTACGCTTATGTCCATTGTGAGTCGAAAGCGGACGTTCTTCATCTTGCCAAGATGAGCACTTTCGCCGCGTCGATCAAGCGCCACTTAGTTGTTCGTTTTGATACCGAAACGTCAAGTCCAACCGCTTTTTGCAGGCGGCTGGGCAGGCGGGGAAAAATTCCCGTGTCGGGCAAGGGGGCAAACGGATGAGAACGGAGAAAATTGCCCGAAGAGAGAGGGGATTGGGCAAAGCTTGGCGAAATGGAGTGGGGCGCCGACACGGGGCGTTAGGCGGGAAACGTTGCTACACAATGGTTTTCAGGCAACAAAAAAGCCAACCGGAGAGCGGTTGGCTTTTTGCGTAATGGTGGCCGGGGACGGAATCGAACCGCCGACACGGGGATTTTCAATCCCCTGCTCTACCAACTGAGCTACCCGGCCAGGGTGGACAACCGCGAGGGTCGTCGGTGCTGCTTGAAGCCGCTCATTAAATCCGATGACGTTGTGCGCGTCAAGACTCGCTGTCGGGCGCGACGTAGCCGGCGGGCTTCTCGGCGCCGCCGCCGAACAGGAATTTCTCCATCTCGGCGCCAAGGTACTGGCGCGTCTTGGGATCGAGCGGATTGAGCCGGTTCTCGTTGATCAGCATGGTCTGGTGGGCGAGCCACTGCTGCCAGGCTTCCTTGGAGATTTCCGCATAGATGCGCTGGCCTAGCGGACCGGGCCAAGGGGCGAAATCCAGGCCTTCGGCGCTGTGTCCGAGCTTGGCGCATTGAACGGTTCGACTCATCGGAACTCTCTTGGGATCGAATAGGGGCAATCGGCCACGGTGCGCCATCAGCCAGCGGCGAGGGTGAGATTCAGGCCTTGCAGCAGATTGCGCACGGGCGTGGGCAGGCCGAGCGCGCGCAGCTCGTCGAGGCTGCACCAGCGCCGGTCAGGATTATCGGCGATTCCAGGCAGGGCTGTCGCAGCATCGAACAGCCACGGCTCGATCTTCAATCGGTAGTGGCTGAACACGTGCACGAAGGGCGTGAGGCCTTGCGCATCGTCGATGCGGGCATGGCGCTTGGCGATACGCCATGCGCTGTCGCTGTCCTCCGCCTCGGGCAGGCTCCACAGCCCGGCCCACACGCCGCTGGGGCCGCGCCGTTCCAGCAGCACGCGTCCCTTCGAATCGCGCAGGATCAGCATCAGCGTGGCGCGGCTGGGCAGGGTCTTGCCAGGCTTGCTGGAGGGCAGCACGGTGGTGAGCTGCTCGCGCTGCGCCACACAGCCCAGTCGCAGCGGGCAGGCTTCGCACAGTGGGCGCGCACGCACGCAGACGGTGGCGCCGAGATCCATGATCGCCTGGGTGTAGTCGGCGACGCGTTGCTCGGGCGTATGCGCCTCGGCATGCTTCCACAGGGTTTTTTCCACCGCGCTCTGCGCGGGATCGCCGTGGATGCCGTGGTAGCGCGTCAGCACGCGCTTGACGTTGCCGTCGAGGATCGCATGGCGCAGACCGTAGGCCTGGGCAAGGATTGCGCCGGCAGTGGAACGGCCGATGCCGGGCAGGGCGCGCAAGGCGTCGATGTCGCGTGGCAGCTCGCCGCCGTGGTGCTCGACGCACACCTGGGCGGCGCGATGCAGGAAGCGTGCGCGCCGGTAATAGCCGAGGCCGGACCAGAGCGCCAGCACGGTGTCTTCGGCAGCGGCGGCGAGGTCGGCCAGGGTCGGCAGTGCCGTCATGAAGCGCTGGAAGTAGGGTATGACCGTAGCGACCTGGGTCTGCTGCAGCATCACCTCGGACAGCCAGACCCGATAAGCGTCGCGCCGGCCCGGCGCGGTGGGCTGTTGCCAGGGCAGGTCGTGGCGGCCGTGGCGATCGAACCAGGCCAGCAGGTCGGCGGCAAAGTCGCTCATTGCGCGTGCGCTTCGCCGTTGTCGCCAGCAGCCGTGCTGGCGGCGCTCGCCGGCGCGTCGCTGCCGGTCTGCACGCTGAGTCCTTCGATGTGGATGCCGCCGGCGTCGAGCTTGTCCATCTCGATGCGGCCGCTGCCGGGCAGCACGGACAGCTCCGGGCTGTGTTCACTGTCCAGCTGCGACCACCAGTCGGCCAGCGCCAGCGGCGGCAGCTGGAGATCGGTGTGATTGTCCGCCCCGTCCACTTTCAGCGCGAACAGCAAAGGGTCGTGTTGATTTGCCGGAGTCAGCCCCAGCCGCACGTCGTAGTCGCGGCTCTCGTGAGTGGCGGAATCGGTACGCTGCAGCTTGCCGTCCAGCGCGAGCGTCGCGTCGGCGCCTCCGCGCCAGCTGGCGCGGCCGCCCAGCTGCAGCAGTGTGGCGGTATCGTGCGCATAGCGCAGCGCGATGTCGTCCAGCTGCAGGCTGTTGCCCTGCATCCGGGGCACGGCGGAAAGGTTCAGCTGCATGGCGGTGCCGTCGGCGTTGCGCGCGATGATCTCCAGCGGGAACGGCTGCCCGGGATTGAGGCGACCCGCTTCCAGCGACACGTCGTCGAGCAGGGCGGCGTTGCCGCGCACCAGGCTGCCGCGGATCACGCTGATGCCGGCGTCCACGCTCGGGATCTCGGGCACGCTGCGGCCGTTCTGCGCAGGCAGCCCGGCCAGCCAGCTCTGCAGGGCGCTGAGGTCTACGCGCGGCGCGTCGATTTCCAGCCGGGTGATCGCGGTCGGCCCACCCAGCAGGCTGCGCCAGGGCAATACCAACCGGCCGCGCGAGGCCAGCAGGATTGGCGTGCTTGCCCCCTGCGCGCTCAAGGTCAGGCCTTCCAGCTCCAGCGCCGGGCGAGGGAACAACTGGGGACTGGCCGGACTGGCCAGCGAGAGCTCCAGCCCGGCCTTGCGCGCCTGCTCCTGCAGCAGCGCGGTGAAGCTGTCCGGGCGCAGCAGGTACAGCGCCGCACCGAGCGCCAGCAGCAGCGCCGCCACCACGGCGACGAGCAGGGATACGAGCAGGCGCAGCCGGCGGGACATTCAGCGCCGCCGAGTGCGCCGCACGGAACAGGCGGCGTCAGTCATGGCCCAGCCGGGGCGGCAGCAGGCCGTCCACATAGGCCTCGGCATCGAAGGTGCGCAGGTCGGTGGCACCTTCGCCCAGACCTACGTAGCGGATCGGCAGGCCGAACTCGCGCGCCAGCGCGAACACCACGCCGCCCTTGGCGGTGCCGTCCAGCTTGGTCACCGCCAGGCCGGTGACCCCGACGATCTGGCGGAACTGGCGCACCTGGCTGATCGCGTTCTGGCCGGTGGTGCCGTCGATCACCATCAGCACTTCGTGCGGTGCCTCGGCGTCGAGCTTCTTCAGCACGCGGGCGATCTTGCCCAGCTCGTCCATCAGGCCGCCCTGGGTGTGCAGGCGGCCGGCGGTGTCGGCGATTAGCACGTCGGCGCTACGCGAGCGCGCCGCCTGCAAGGCGTCGAAGATCACGCTGGCGGCATCGGCGTCCTGGCCCTGTGAGATCACCGGCACCTGGTTGCGCGCGCCCCAGGTCTTCAGCTGCTCGACGGCAGCGGCGCGGAAGGTGTCGCCGGCTGCCAGCAGCACCTCGCGCCCTTCGTCGCGGTAGCGGCGCGCCAGCTTGCCGATGGTGGTGGTCTTGCCCACGCCGTTGATGCCCACGATGAGGATCACGAAGGGCTTGCGCTGGCCGATGTCGAGCGCTTGCTGCACCGGCTTCAGCTGCGCCACCAGCTCCTGGCGCAGCGCTGCCAGCAGGGCGTCGGCGTCGGCGAATTCGCGCTTGTGCATGCGCTTGCGCAGGTTCTCGACCAGCTCGGTGCTGGTCTCGATGCCTACATCCGCGGTGATCAGCGTGGTCTCCAGCTCGTCGAGCAGGTCGTCGTCGAGCTTGGGATGGCGCACGAACAGCGAGCTCAGCCCGCGTGCGAAACCGCTGCCGGCCAGGCGTTCGCGCCAGCTGCGTTTGGCCGGCGCGGCCTCGGCCTCGGGGGCGATGTCGGCCGGCGCGGGTGCCTCGGCAGGGGGCGCCGGCGGTTCTTGCGACGCCTGCGGCGCGGCTGCGGCCGGCGTCGTCGTTTCGATGATTTCGTCGGCCGGCGTTTCCGCGGCGGTCTCGGCGGGCTTCTTTTTCCAGAACTTGAGCATTGCGTCGAGGATTGAAAGACAATCCCTAGATGCTAACACCCCGACCCGCACTGCCCGCTGAGCCGCGAGGACGCCGATGAGCCCGCCGCGGCCTGGCCGCGTCCGCATCATCGGCGGCAGCCTGCGCAATTCCAGGTTGGATGTGCCGGAGCTGGCGGGCCTGCGCCCCACTGCCGAGCGGGTGCGCGAGACCCTGTTCAACTGGCTGGCGCCGACTATTGCCGGCGCGCGTTGCCTGGACCTGTTCGCCGGCACCGGCGCGCTGGGCATCGAGGCGCTCTCGCGCGGCGCGGGCTCGGCGTTGCTGGTTGAGCGCGACGAGCGGGCGGCGCGGGCGCTGCGCGACAACCTGGCGCGGCTGCGCCTGTCGCAGGCCAGCGTGCTCGCGCAGGAGGCGCAGATCCTGCTGCGGCAGCCGTCGGGGCGCGGTCAGTTCGACCTGGTCTTCCTCGACCCACCGTTCGCCCTGGCCTTGTGGACGCCGGTGGCGCAGCTGCTGGAACAGGGCGGCTGGCTGGCGCCGTCGGCCTGGATCTATGTCGAATCGCCGCGGCAGGCCGCGCCTGCACTGCCGGCGAACTGGCTGCCGCACCGCCAGGGCCAGGCAGGGGAGGTGGCCTATGCGCTCTATCGCCGCTCCCAGGACGTTCCGCTAAGCTAGCCCGGTCTTTCCGCAGCCGCCCGAGTCCACGTGAATCCGCCGGTCAATACTCGCCTCGCCGTCTATCCGGGCACCTTCGACCCGATCACCAATGGCCACGCCGACCTGGTGGCCCGCGCAGCCCCGCTGTTCGAGCGCATCGTGGTGGCGGTGGCGGAGAGCCCGAACAAGGGCAAGGGCCCGGGCTTCAGCCTGCAGGAGCGCATCGCGCTGGCCCGCCTCGCGCTGGCCGATCTGCCGCACGTCGAGGTGCGCGGCTTCGACTGCCTGCTGGCCGATTTCGTGGTGCAGATCGGCGCCGGCGTGATCATCCGCGGCCTGCGCGCAGTGTCGGACTTCGAATACGAGTTCCAGCTGGCCAGCATGAATCGCCATCTGATCCCGCAGACCGAGACGTTGTTCCTCACCCCGGCCGAGCAGTACAGCTTCATCTCCTCGTCGCTGGTGCGCGAGATCGGCCGTCTGGGCGGCGATATTTCCGGCTTCGTGCATCCGGCCGTGCAGCAGGCCATGCGCCAGCGCTGGCGCAACGGCCAAGCGCGCGACGCCAACGAGCTTTGAGCGCCGCCGGCGCCTGCAGGCGGCTCAAGCGGACCGGATTGGCATACACTCTGCCGAGTAGGCCCCATCCCTGCCTGCGCCCATGCACGGCGCGGGCCTGTTCCTCCCGAAACTCGAATGCAACCGTAAGGTGATTTCCCATGCGTAAGCTCATCCTTGCCGCCTCCTTCGCGCTGACTGCGACGCTGATGCTCAGCGCTTGCGACAAGCAGGACGACAACCAGCAGGCATCGGCGCAGCAGCAGGTGCAGAAGGTCAGCAAACCCACCGACCCGAACGACGCCAAGGCGTGGAACGCCTATCTCGGCCAGATCGTGCAGCAGAACATGCAGGGCATGAGCGCCGAGCGGCCCTGGCCTTATCTGGTGAACGCCGGCGACAGCGACGACGACAAGGCCAAGCGCGACCGCCAGCTGCAGAACGTGCAGGATGCCGTCACCCGCGGCGTGCTGCCGGGCAACCTGCTGGTGTTCGCCGGCCCCGATTCGGGCAAGACCGCCGACCTGATCCTGGCCGCCTTCAAGGATGCCAAGCCCGGCTCGTTCAAGGGCGTGATCATCCTGTTCATCGGCGACCAGGCCGACCAGCAGCGCGTCACCGACGGCCTGCAGCCGACCAGCGCCACCGTCCGCTTCGTCGCGATGTAATCGCATATCGCGCCGCGCCCCCGAGCCTCCGGTGGGCGCGACGCTGCGATCCCGAATCATGCTCAAGCGCTGCTGGTTTCTTTGCTGCGCGCTCGCGGTGCTTGCGTCCGCCGCGCAGGCCCAGGATGGCGGCGATGCCCCGGGCTATGACCGCACGCCGTTTCCGCGCTACAGCCTGAACCCGCAGTGGCGGCAGGTGTTTGCGCAGGAAAACGATGCGGGCGGAACCCAGGCCGCCTATGTCGACCTGGCCTCTGTGCAGTTCGTCGACGACCAGATCGCCTTCGTACTCAAGCGCACGAATGCGCGGAACAAGCAGCCTCCGTACGAAGTCGAGATCGACCACAGCGTGGTCAAGCCGCAGAGCCGCCAGGTGGCCTATCTGGTCGTGCAGCACTTCGACGGCAAGGGCGTGTTCGAACAGCAGCAATACGCCGACGTCGGCCACTGGCTGGACATGGACCCCGAACACAATCGGCTCAACGCCGCCGTGCTGGCGTTCCTGCGTGGCCTGCCCAAGCCGGCGCCGCACACGCCGGATTGATGGGATGGGGCCGGCGAGCGCCCGCTATGACGTGCCTACGATATGGTGAAGGCGGGCCCGATGCGGACCGTCTGCGCGGAGTAACCGCCATCCGCACGCCTGGGCCTGTAGACTGCGCCTCATGTCCCTGAAGATTCTCGACACCTGCGTCAACTGCGACGTCTGCGAGCCGGTCTGCCCGAACAAGGCCATTTCCCTGGGCGCGGAGTACTACGTGATCGAACCCTCGCTGTGCACCGAGTGCATCGGCCACTTCGATCAGCCGCAGTGCGTAGAGGTGTGCCCGGTGGAATGCATCATCGTCGATCCCGGCCACCTCGAATCGCACGAGCAGCTCGAACTCAAATACCGGCAATTGATGGAGATCAAGGCATGAGCTTTAGCTTGCACCGCCGTGCGCTGTTGTTGGGTCTGCTGCTGGCGGGCGGTGGCGCCTTCGCCGCCGACGGGCCGCCGCACTCGGCGCCTGCAGCGACGATGACAAGCCCGGCACAGCGTCCCGGTCATGCCGCGATCGCCAGCGCCAATTTCCAGGCCACCAATGCCGGCCTGGAAGTGCTGAGCAAGGGCGGCAACGCCTTCGACGCCGCCATCGCGGTGGCTTCGACCCTGTCGGTGGTGGAGCCGGAGAGCTCGGGCATCGGCGGCGGCTTCATGGCCCTGCTGCATCGCGCCGCCGACGGCCGCGATGTCTTCGTCGACGCCCGCGAGACCGCGCCGGCTGCGGTGGACAGCAAGGATTACCTCAACCCCGATGGCAGTCCCAATCGCGACCACTCGCTCAATGGTCCGCTGTCGGCCGGCATTCCGGGCGAACCGGCCGGCCTGGTATGGCTGGCCCAGCACTACGGCAAGCTGCCGTTGAAGGCGTCGTTGGCGCCGGCGATCCGCCTCGCGCGCGACGGCTTCACGCCGGATGCTCGCCTGCTGGGCGCCATCGCCGACCGGCAGAAGGAACTGCAGCGCTGGCCGGCTTCGGCGGCGAAGTTCCTGCCGGGCGGGCAGCCGCCGGCGGCGGGCGCGGTGTGGCGGGATCCGGCGCAGGCGCACACGCTGGAACTGCTCGCCGAGCAAGGCGACCAAGGCTTCTATCACGGCGAGACGGCGGCCAAGCTGGTCAAGGCGGTGCAGGCCGCCGGCGGGCGCTGGAGCGCTGCCGACCTGGCCGCCTATCGGGTGAAGGAGCGCACGCCGATCTCGCTGGACTATCGCGGCTACAAGATCGTCACCGCGCCGCCGCCGTCTTCCGGCGGCGTCGCTATCGCGGAAATCCTCAACATCCTGTCCGGCTTCGACCTCGACAAGCTCGACCAGGCGCATCGCGTGCACCTGGTGGTGGAAGCGATGCGCCGCGCCTTCCGCGACCACAACGACTACCTCGGCGATCCCGACTTCGTGAAGATGCCGCTGGACATGCTGCTGTCGCCGTACTATGCCGACGGCCTGCGCCAGACCATCCTGCCCGACAAGGCCACGCCCTCGTCGATGCTGCCTATGTCCACCGCGCGCGATCCGGGCATGCATACCACGCATTTCTCGATCATCGACGCCGACGGCAACATGGCCTCGATCACCTCGACGGTGAACTACGTGCTGGGCTCTACCTTCGTGGCCGAAGGCACCGGCGTGCTGCTCAACGACGAGATGGACGACTTCGCGCTGGTGCCGGACAAGCCCAACGTGTACGGCCTGCTCGGCAGCGAGGCGAACGCGCCCAAGCCGGGCAAGCGCATGCTGTCCTCGATGTCGCCCAGCTTCGTGATCGGCAAGGAGCGCACCGCGGTGATCGGCTCGCCGGGCGGCTCCACCATCATCACCCAGGTGCTGGAAGGCATCCTGGCCTTCATCGACGGCGAGGACGCCGGCGCGATCGCCGCGCACAAGCGCTTCCATCACCAGTACATGCCCGACGAGATCGCAGTGGAGCAGGGTGTGTTCGACCCGGCCACCGCCGACGCGCTGACCAAGATGGGACATACGCTGAAGCCGCGCGAAGCCTGGGGCTTCATGAACGTGGTGACCTGGGACCATCGCAGCAACAAGCTGGAGGCGGCCAGCGATCCGCGTCGTCCCTCGGGCCTGGGCAAGGTGCAGTAAGAACTGGCCTGACATCAGGGTGCGGCGCCGGGCATGAAGGCCTTGCACTGGGCGGCCATCGTCGTTGCCTGCGCCTGGGCGTTCGCCGCATCGGCGGCGCCCGTAGTGGTGTCGTCGTGCGACGGGCGCTATCAGCTGCAGGAGGACGGCACCGGGCATGTGTTGCTGCAGACTCCGGCCGGTCGGCGCATTCGCTTGTCGACGGGGCATGGCCTGGCGGGAGGCGCCATCGATGTCGCGCACCGGCAATTCGTGATCTACGGCCTGCCGTCCGTCCCCGATCGACGATCGCCGCAGGCCATGCTGATTTCGGTCTATGCCGACCTCGACCGACAACCCAGGCGGCTGCTGCGCACAAGCACCGGCGCGGGAATCTACAGCGCTGGCTATACCGTCGACGGCCGCTCCATCGTGGTCGAGTATGCCTACGGCAGCTTTTTGATCGATACGCTGCGGCGCCGCACTGGCTCCTTGTTGCCGCCGGATCGAACGCCAACGCCCGTGGCGGATTGTGGTGCGTGGTCGCCGGCAGGGAGGTCTTGAGCGGGCGGCCGGCAACGCCCGCTTCCTTTCGGTGGAATACGCCTGGCACGATGGGCGCCTGGTGGTGGTTTGGCGCAAGGATTGCGACCATGTACTGGCCTCGCCCGCGGAGGCCAAGGCCATCTGCCGAATTTCCACGCAGCCGCCCTGAGTTCGCCTCGGGGCCGCAACGACACACCAGACACGGGTAGGACCAGTCATGCAACTGTGGTCATTGAACGGCAATTCGCAACGGCTCGACGGCGGCGCCATGTTCGGCAATGCGCCGCGGGCGATGTGGTCGCGCTGGATCGCGCCGGACGAGCAGAATCGCATCCCGCTGGCCTGTCGCTGCCTGCTGGTCAAGGACCTGGACGGCCGCAACGTGCTGTTCGAGACCGGCATCGGCGCCTTCTTCGAGCCGAGCTTGCGCGAGCGCTACGGCGTGGTCGAGTCGCGGCACGTGCTGCTGGACGCGCTGGCCGACGCCGGGCTCGGCCACGAGGACATCGACGTGGTGGTGCTTTCGCACCTGCACTTCGACCATGCCGGCGGCCTGCTGGCGGCCTGGGAAGAAGGCCAGCCGCCGCGCCTGCTGTTTCCGCGCGCACGCTTCCTGGTCGGCGCCGAGCACTGGCGGCGTGCGCTCGAACCGCATCCGCGCGATCGCGCCTCCTTCGTTCCGGAACTGCAGCCGCTGCTGCAGCAGAGCGGCCGGCTGGAGCTGGTGGAAGGCGAGCACTCGCAGACCCTGGGCAAGGCGGTGCGCTTCAGCTTTTCGGACGGCCATACGCCCGGCCTGATGCTGGCCGAGGTGGGCGGCGTGGTGTTTTGCGCCGACCTGATTCCCGGCCGCTACTGGGTGCATCTGCCGATCACCATGGGCTACGACCGCTTTCCCGAGCGGCTGATCGAGGAGAAGCGGCGCTTTCTCGAAGACAAGCTGGCGCGCGATGTGCAATTGTTCTTCACTCACGACCACGACTGCGCGCTGGCCGGGGTCTCGCGCGACGAGCGCGGCCGCTTCGGCACCGTCCACGAGCAGCACGACGTACGCGCGCTGGCGCGCTGAGGAGTTGCATTGCGATGCCTGTTTCGTTGCCGAAGAATTCGAAGCTGCTCGGTACCGTGCTGGGCGCGTTGCTGTTGCTGGGCGGCATCGCGCTGGTGGTGCAGACCGAGCAGGCGTTGCGCGTTCACCTCGTGGCTGCTGTGCGCCATGGTGGCGATGCGCTGGATCTGGGCGAGACCGCGCAGTCCGCGCCGGGGATGCACGGTCAGATGGTGCGCTTGGTCGGTGTGCCGCACGTGGTGGATGCGCCGCGCGATCCCGATTTCGGCGTGCAGGCGACAGTGCCTACGCTGATTCGCCACGTCGAGATGTTCCAGTGGCGCGAGGTCGACATCAGCGGCCAGCGGCACTACGAGCAGGACTGGGTGGATCACCCCCTCGACGCCGGCAGCTTCGCGGTTCCGGCCGGGCATGCCAATCCCGGCGCCTTTCCGCTGCAGGGGGCGCGCTTCGACGCCGACTCGGTGCGGCTGGGCGATTTCCGTTTGTCGCCGACCTTGCTGCACGCCCTGCCGGGCAGCGAGCCGGTGCCGCCCGACACGCAACACCTGCCGAGCAATCTGGCGGCCAGCTTCAGCCTGTATCGCGATGCCCTGGTGACCAGCGGCAAGCCGGAGCATCCGCAGCTGGGCGATCTGCGCGTGAGCTGGGAAGCCGTGCCCGCGCAGCAGGTCACGGTCTACGCGAAGCTGGACGGCGACCTGCTGGTGCCGGCGCCGGATGTCGCCGGCGGCACGGGCTATGAGATCCAGACCGGCAATCGCGCGCTGACCGATGTGCTGCCGGACGAACCGGCACCGCCGGCCTGGCTGTTCGTGCGCCGGCTGCTCGCCCTGCTGCTCGGCATCGCCGGCGCCTTCCTGTTGTGTCGCCTGCTTCCGCGCATCGCCGGGGACTGGCCGTGGGCGGTCGCGCTGGGCGCATTGCCGGTGGCGCTGGCCGCCTCCGTCACCGCCTGGGGCGGCACGGCCGGCGGCGCCTGGCTGGGCGTGGCCTTGTTGGCCGTGGCGGGCGCTGTGTGGCGCTGGCGTCGCAGCGGCGTCCAATCCACTCGGGGGGAGTGATCCATGCATATCAGCGGTTGTTATGTCGCGCTGTCGGCCCTGCTGGCGCTCGTGCTTGCCGGGCGGGTGAGCTGGTTGCGCAACAAGCGCAAGGTGATGCTGGGCGACGGCGGCATTCCGGAACTGGCGCGGGCGATTCGCGCGCATGCCAATGCGGCGGAATACCTGCCCATCGGTTTGCTGTTGCTGCTCCTGCTCGATCTGGATCAGACCAGGCCCGGCCTGTTGCACTTGTGCGGCGTAGCCCTGGTGGCGGGGCGCGTGCTGCATGCCTGGGGCTTGTCGCGCCACGCCGGCCCGTCGTTCGGTCGTGCGGCCGGCATCGTGCTGACCTGGGGCGTGATGCTGGTGATGGCCTTGCTGCTGCTGTGGCAGTTCCTGCTGGTCCACAGCGTCACGGCCTGAGCGTTCAAGCTCGATCGGCATCTGCTTGCCGCGATGCCGGCTGCATGAACACAGGTTGTGGCCTGGTTGCGGAGCTTCTGGGTTCGCATCAGGCGGCGAGTCGCGGACAGCCCGCTGATGCGAACTTTTGTCGGAACCCGCGGCAGCGAACCGGCGCCGGTTCGATCCTCAGCGCCGGCCGGGCGCGCCGCCGTGCTCGATGAACCACAGGCCGGCGAACAGCTTGGGATCGATCGAGTAGCCATCGGCCGCGCGCGCGAACAGCCAGGCACCGGCTTCGCGCAGCGGTACCTCGTGCACCACGATGTTCTCGCTCTCGTCGCCGCCGCCGGGGCCGACCTTCTCCAGCTCGTGGGCGCGCACGAAGGCGATGATCTCGCTGCTCATGCCCGAGGAGGACGGTCCTTCATGGATGAATTCCACGCGGGCGCAGCGATAGCCGGTTTCTTCTTCCAGCTCGCGTTGCGCGGCGAGCAGCGCGCCCTCGTCGTCGTGCTCGGCCAGGTCGCCGACCAGGCCGGCCGGCATTTCGATGGTGCGCTGCTGGATCGCCACGCGGTACTGCTCGACGAACAGCACGCGTTCCTGCGGGGTCACCGCCAGGATGATGACCGCACCGCCCGGATTGCTGCGCTCGGCGTACTCCCAGCGTCCGCGTCGGCGCAGGCTGAGCCAGCGGCCCTGGTAGAGAGTCTCCACCGGCGCATGAGCGTCGGCGGGCGGTTGGTCGGTGGGCTGGGTCATGCGCAGTTCCAGAGTTGCGGCAAAGCGGGCATGTTGCCGCGGCGTGCAGATCGAGACAACCGCGCGGGCTCTTCGCGGCGATGCGATGCGCGTTGCCGCGCGTCGAGCCCGCAACGATGAAGCCATGACACGGTCGATCAGCGCAGCCGGCATGCGACCGTGGAACCCTCGGTGTGCCGAGCCCGCCTAGGATGCAGCGGCGACCGGTTTCTCCGGCTTCGAGCGCAAGGCCCAGGCCACGCCCGCGATCAGCAAGCCGATGCCCAGCAGAGTCAGCGCCGGCGGCAGCTGGCCGCGCAAGGCGAAGGCATAGGCCAGTGCCGCCAGCGTCTCGAACACGATCAGCTGGCCGGCCAGCGCGGTAGGCAGGCGCTGGCAGGCGGCATTCCAGCACAGGCCGCCCAGCCAGGAGGCGAACAGCGCGATCGCCGCCATCAGGCCGACGAATCGCAGCGGCTGGGGGCCCAGCGGCAGCGGGAAAGCCGAGCCGCTCGCATGCATGCCGCCCCATAGCATGGCATAGCCGGCGCAGGCCAGCGGCAGGGTGGCCAGCCCTTGCGCGGTGGTCCAGGCGCGGGGACTGCGCCCGGCATGCCGGCGCAGCCAGTCGGCGTTGCGCAGGGGATACCAGGTCCAGCAGGCCACCGAGACCAGGGCCAGCAGCCCGCCGGCGGCGTAGCGCGACAGATCGGCCTGCGGATCGGCCTGCAGCGCGGCGAGCTCGGCACGGTTCACGCAGGCGATGCCGCTGCCGATCAGCAGTAGCGAGGGCGCCAGCCGCCGCCAGGGCAGGCGGCCGTCGCGCTCGGCGTCGCGCAGGTTGGCGGTGATGCCGATCACCACCGGCAGGGTGCCGATGATCATGGTCGGCAGCGGTGCGCCCGCGCGCTGGATCGCCCCGGCCAGACACAGGTAGTAGAGCAGGTTGCCGATCGCCGCCAGCTTGAGCGCCTCCAGCCAGTCGGCGCGCTGCAGCAGGCGCAGCGCGCTGCGGTCGAACCAGGCCAGCGGCAGCGCGATCAGGCCGAGCGCGAGGTAGCGGCCCACCGACAGCAAGGCCGCCGGATAGCCCGGCAGCAGCAGCGGGCTGATGAATACCAGGCCCCACATCAGGCCGGCGGCGAGCGCGAAGAGCATGCCTGTCCACATCGGCGCAGCATCGCGCAGCGCGCGGGCGCCGTCTTGTACCAGATTGCGCTGCACCGGCGTGGGCAGGGTGCGCGGCACGCGCCGATGTCGGCTGGATCAGCGTGCGAGCTGCCGCTGATAGCGCGCCGGCGTCACCCCGTAGCGGCGCAGGAAGGCGCGGGTGAGATGAGCCTGATCGACCAGGCCGACGGCCGCCGCCACCTGCGCCGGCGACGTGCCGGCGGTGAGCAGGCGCTTGGCCTCGCTCAGCCGCAGCGCCATCAGCATCTGCTGCGGCGTGGCGTGGTAGTGGGTGCGGAACTGGCGCAGGAAATGGAATGGGCTGAGCCCGGCCTGCGCGGCCAGTTCCTCCAGCGTCAGGCGCCGATGCAGGTGCGCATGCAGGTAGTCGATCACCGCAGCGAAGCGCACCGGTGCGGAGGCCGGCGCAGTGCGCGGTGCGCGGGCATGGCGACGGAACTGCTCGAGCAGGGCGAACAGCAGGCTGTCGATGGCCAGCGGCTCGTCGGCCTGCCACAGCGCATCGAGCAGGGCGGTGACCCGGCGCGCGCCGGGTCGGTCTTCGCGCACTGCGCCGTCGAACCACCAGCCCGGCTCGCCGCTGATGTCCGCCGCCACCGCCGGCTCGATATAGACCATGCGGTAGTGCCAGCCCTCGGGCGTTTCGGCGCGACCGGTGTGCAGCTCGCCGGGATTCATCATCACCAGCGAATCGGGCGGCGCCAGATGGTCGGCGCCGCGATAGCGGAAGCGTTCCACGCCGCGCTCGATCGCACCCAGGCCGAAGCCGTCGTGACCATGCAGCTCGAAGGCGTGCCGCACGATGTGCGCGCGATACAGCTCGACCCCGCCGCGATGCCGCGGGTGGCGGAACTCGGCCGAATCTTGCCGATGCTGGAAGAGCTCGGGAACGCCTTGCATGGATGGATCATGGCATGCCGGCGGTGCGGCGGCTCGGCAGCTCTCGCTGCGATTCACTCCGCAAGGCGTCGGTTTGCGCGGGATTGCCTGCGGCTGGCTTCGCTGGTGCAGCTCAGACCGGCGCCAGAGCCTTGAGCCGCGAGCGGGTCAGCGGACCGAAGCGCAGGCGCTCGCACAGATCCTCCAGGCGCGCTGCGTCGATGCTGCGACGGCGCAGCGCGTCGAGGTCGGGGCTGACCGGCGCATCCAGCGCGATGCGGGTGAGCCGGCGATACAGGCGCGTCGCCTCGGCGTGTTCGCGCAGCTTCTGCGCGCAGGCCGCGGCGCCGCGCACGCGCAGGAAGGCCACCTCGTCGACGCGCTCCAGCAAGGCGTCGAGCGTGCCGAAGTGCGCCAGCAGGGCCGCGGCGGTCTTGGCGCCGATGCCCGGCACGCCGGGGATGTTGTCGACCGCATCGCCGCACAAGGCCAGATAGTCGGCCACCTGGTGCGGGTGCACGCCGAGCTTCTCGAACACGCCCGTGGGTCCCCAGCGCAGGCCGCGCGCATAGTCCCACTGTTCGTCGTGTTCGCCGAGCAACTGGCCGAAGTCCTTGTCGGCCGAGACGATCACGCTGCGCAGGCCTTGGCCGCGCAGGTTCCACAGGGCGGTGCCGATCAGGTCGTCGGCTTCGTAGCTGTGGTCGATCAGCACAGCGATGCCGAGCGCCTCGGTGACTTCGCGGCAGCGCACGAACTGGCGCTCGAGATCGGGCGGCGGCAACTCGCGATTGGCCTTGTAGGCCGGATAGATCGCATTGCGAAAGGAACTGGTCAGGGCTGCGTCGAAGGCTACCGCGACATGCGCAGGCTTCACCTGTTCCAGCAGCTCGCACAGGAAGCGGGTGAAGCCGTGCACCGCGTGGCTGGGCTGGCCGTCGGCGTCGAAAAAGCTGTCCGGCATCGAATGCCAGGCGCGGAACACGTACAGGCTGCCGTCGACCAGGTAGGCCGTCGCGCGCTGCGCATCCGTCTGGCCGCCGCCGTGCATCGGCTTCAGGGCGTCCATTCGCTGAGCAGGTCCGCCAGCGCCGGGCGTTCGCGATCGGGCACCTCGATCTGCGTGGTGCCCAGGTGCACGAAGCCGATCACCTGTTCGTTCGCGCCCAGGCGCAGCAGCGCCGCCACTTCCTCGTCGTAGGCGGCCCAGCCGGTGAGCCATTGCGCGCCGTAGCCCAGCGCGTCGGCGCCGAGCAGCAGGTTGTAGGCGACGCAGCCGGCGGACAGCTGCTGCTCGAGCACGGGCACCTTGCTGTGCTCGTCCAGGCGCGCGACCACCACCACCACCAGCGGCGCGAAGGTATAGCGCTGGCGTTCTTTCTCGCGCTTGGATTCGGGCAGTTCGGGCTCGCGCCGGATCGCCAGCTCGGCCAGATGCTCGCCGAAGCGTAGCTTGGCGTCGCCGCGCAGCAGGATCAGCCGGAACGGCTCCAGCTTGCCGTGGTCGGGCACGCGGATCGCGGCCTCCAGCAGCGCGTGCAGCGTGGCGGGATCGGGCGCCGGCTCGCCGAGTTGGCGCGAGGGCGCCGAATGGCGTTGCAGCAGCGGGGCGAGCGCGTCGGACATGAGAACACCTACGGCAAAAGCCACATGTTACAACCTGCGCCGCCGGCCACGCTGGCGCAGGCTGGGTGTGAGTGGCGCTGTGTGATCGCGGCGTGCACGGTCGATCTCATCCGCACGGCTGGATCTTGAGGATCTTCGGTGAGTGGATGATGTGGCGATGCGCGCTGGCCTGATCGCAGCCGGCGCGATGTGTTCCGCGCTAGGCCTGTCGCCTCAGGTTGAAGGCGCCAGGCAGCAGCGCGGCCACCGTGGTCGGCTGGGTGGCGCCGGCGAGGTTGCCCAGCAGCACCGGCATATTGCTGTCGCACAGCTCGGCCATGACTTGGCGGCAGGCACCACAGGGGCTGACCGGCTCGGGCGTATCGGCGATCACCGCGAGTGCGCTGAAGTCGCCAGGTCGGTAGCCGGCGGCGATGGCGCTGAACAGCGCGGTGCGTTCGGCGCAGTTGCACAGGCCATAGGCGCCGTTTTCCACGTTGCAGCCGAGAAAATGGTGGCCGTCGCGTGTTTTCAGCACGGCACCGACGCTGAAGCGGGAGTAGGGGGCGTAGGCGTGTTCGCGCGCGTCGCGCGCCAGGGCCAGCAGGGAGGCGTGATCGGAAAGTTCGAAAACGGCTTGCACGGACATCGGGATCTCCATGGGGATCCCGCGGTGGAGTGCCGCAAGACGGCGAGACGCACCGGCGGCCGTGCAGTCTAACCCCATCGTGGCGGGTCGTGGCAAGTGCGGCTGTATTCGAAGCTGGCTTCGCCTGCCCGACCGACAAGGAGCCGACAATGGCGAGCGCACGCTCAGCGGTTCTGCGGACGCCGGCCGGCATTCCGCGGCCCGACGTCCGGGAGGTTCGCCGTCGCCGCGGCATAGGCTAGGATGCAGCAAACTCCGCAGGGGATGCCCGATGCCGATCACCGTGGCCGCAATGCGCGAAACCGCCGCTGGCGAGCGTCGCGTAGCGATCTCGCCGGAAGTGGCCAAGAAACTGCGCGGCAAGGGCGTGCGCGTCCTGCTCGAGCATGGCGCCGGCGCCGCTGCCGGCTTTCCCGATGCCAGCTATGCCGAGGCGGAATTCGCCGATGCCGCGGCGGTGCTGGCGCAGGCAGACCTGCTGGCCTGCGTGCTGCCGCCGGCCGATAGCGTGCTGGGTCAATTGCGCGAGGGCACGCTGCTGGTCGGGCAATTGCGGCCCTACGGCGCCGCCGAGCGGGTCGCCCTGCTGGCGCAGCGCCGACTCAGCGCGTTCTCGCTCGAGCTGCTGCCGCGCACCACGCGCGCCCAGGCCATGGACGTGCTCAGCTCGCAGGCCGCCGTGGCCGGTTATCGAGCCATGCTGATCGCCGCCGAAGCGGCGCCGAAGTTCTTCCCGATGCTGACCACCGCCGCCGGCACCATCCGCCCGTCGCGGGTGCTGGTGATCGGTGCGGGCGTGGCCGGATTGCAGGCGATCGCCACCGCGCGGCGTCTCGGCGCGCAGACCGAAGGCTACGACGTGCGTCCGGAGACGCGCGAACAGGTCGAGTCGCTCGGCGCGAAGTTCCTCGAGTTGGGGGTCAGCGCGGCGGGCAGCGGCGGCTATGCGCGCGAACTTTCCGCCGAGGAGCGCGCCGCCCAACAGCAGGCGCTGGGCGAGCACCTCAAGGCCATCGACGTGATCGTCACCACTGCGGCGGTGCCGGGGCGGCCGGCGCCGAAGATCATCACCGCGGCGATGGTGCAGGGGCTCAAGCCGGGCGCGCTGATCGTCGATCTGGCGGCCGAGGGCGGCGGCAACTGCGAGCTCACCCGGCCGGGCGAGCGCGTGGAGCACGCCGGCGCCACCATCCTGGGGCCGCTGAATCTGCCGGCCGGTGCGCCGCTGCACGCCTCGGAGATGTACGCGCGCAACCTCTACAACTTCATCGAGCTGCTGCTGCGCGAGGATGCGCTGCGGCCGGATTTCGACGACGAACTGGTCGCCAAGAGCTGCGTGGCCCACGCCGGCGAGGCGCGCTTCCAGGCTTGACCTGAGCGGCCTGGCGTCGGCTTCCCGCTCAGCTGCTGCCGGGTGCCGGCGGCGGGGCATGGCCCCAGGGCTCGCCACCTGGCGGCGGAGGCGGCGGAATCGCGCTGTTCGGTCCCAGGTGCTCCAGCCACTGCTGGCGCTGCTCGGGGGTCTGCGACTGCCACTGCCGCATCAGGGCGTCGCGCTGCGGCGGCGGCAATTGCTGGAAGCGTTCGAACGCGGCGTGCAGCGCATCGCGCTGTTGCGGCGACATCGCATTGAATTTCTGGTGGTTTTCGCGCGCCTTCTGGCGCTCTTCCGGGCTCATGTGCTGCCAGTGCTCGATGCGCTCGCGGATCTCCTGGCGGCGATCCGGCGGCAAAGTCACCCATACCTGGGCGTGTTCGAGCATGTGCGCCTGCTTGCGCGGCGGCAGGGTGTCCCAGGTGTCCCGCAGGGGTGCGAGGATGTCCCGTTGTGCCGAATCCAGGGTGCGCCACGGGCGCGGTGCCGGCGGCGGCCCCTGCAGGCCACCGGGTGGCGGGGGCGGAGGCGGCTGATGCTGGGCCAGCGCAGCCGGCGCGGTCAGCGCGCCGAGCAGCGGGATCAGCAGGAGCAGCGCAAGCCGGGGCAAGCTCATTGCGTGTCGCCGCCGTTGCCGTGGCCACGGTTGTTGCTGGCCAGCCAGCCGTAGAAATCCAGGTTCTGGTACAGGTTCGGATCCGCGCTGTCGGCGTCCGGCGGCAGCTCGCTGTCGGTGTCGGCGTTTTGCAGGTGGGCGACGGTCGGCTCCGGGACCGCCATGCTGCCGTTCTGCAGCGGCTGCACCGCCATGGTGACGACCAGGATCACCGCCGCACAGGCGCTGATCGGCAACAGGTGGCGGCTGGCGCGAATCGGCGCCTGCGCCGCTTCCAGCGCAGTGCGGCGGGCGGCGCGCAGGCGTCCGGCGGTGACCGGGTCGAGCTGGCTGCTGGCTTCGCGATAGAGCGCGCGCGCGCGCTGTTCCAGGTGTTTATCGGGCGAGTTCATCGCCATGCCTCCAGGTGATCGCGCAGGTGCTGCATTGCGCGCGACAGATGTGTCTTGACGCTGCCTTCGGAGCAGCCCATGGCCTGCGCCGTCTCGGCGACGTCGAGCCCTTCCAGTATGCGCAGCATGAATGCTTCACGCTGCCGCTGCGGCAGTTTTCTCACCGCCACCGCCATGTCTGCATACGACTGCGTATCGTGCAGCCGTTCGAGTGGGCCGGGCGCGGTGTCGGCCGGATCCCAGCCGGGCAGTTCCTCGCCATCCTCGTCGTGGCCGCCGCCCAGCCAGCCGATCACGATCGAGCGCACCTTGCGGCGGCGCTGCAGGTCGACGATGCGGCGCCGCAGGATGCCCCAGAACAGCGGCGCCCACTCCTCCGCCGGCTTGTTGCGGTAGTGCCTGACCAGCCGCAGCATGGCGTCCTGCACCGCGTCCAGCGCGTCGTCCCGGTGGCCCAGGTTCATTTCGGCCATGCGGAAGGCGCGCCGCTCGACCTGCGCCAGGAAGGCGTCGAGGGTCGCCGGGGTGGCGCGCGTTTCCTCCAGCGGGAGGTCCGCATCGAGCGGGCTGGCGATGCTGGTCATGGGTTGTGCATCATCCGTTGGGTCACGGATGGGCTCCATTGGGTCGGCTCCCGTGCTCAACGCGCCGTACTCGCGCGGGTTGACCCGCGATCGTATGATGCCAACGCAACCGCATTCAGGCAGGGGAGAGTCATGCTCGACGGATTCCTGGCGCTGTACATCTTCATGCTGGCCGCATTTACCGGTTACGAGATCATCGCGCGAGTGCCGGTGATCCTGCACACCCCGCTGATGTCTGGGTCGAATTTTATCCATGGCATTGTGCTGGTGGGGGCCATGATCGCGCTAGGCCATGCGCAGACCCCATTCGAGCTGGGTATAGGCTTCCTCGGGGTGCTGCTGGGGGCGGGCAACGCCGCCGGCGGCTACGTGGTGACCGAGCGCATGCTGGAGATGTTCAAGACCAGCAAGCCCGGCGCCGGCGGGGAGAAGCGCTGATGGCCTGGCTCCCGTTGTTGGTCAAGGCCTGTTATTTCCTCGCCGCGCTGCTGTTCATCCTGGGCCTGAAGCGCATGAGCTCGCCGCGCACCGCGCGCGGCGGCATCGTCTGGGCCGGGGTCGGCATGCTGGTGGCGGTGCTGGTCACCTTCGCCCAGCCCGGCATCCACCACCAGGGGCTGATCCTGGTCGCGCTGGTGCTCGGCGTGGTCGCCGCGTGGTGGTCCGGCCGGCGGGTGGCGATGACCGCGATGCCGCAGATGGTGGCGCTCTACAACGGCATGGGCGGCGGCGCCGCGGCGGCGATCGGCGCGGTCGAGCTGATCGGGCTGGTGCGGCGGCTGGCGCCGGTGGCGGTGCCGGACACGTCGCCGCTGCGCCCGGAAAGCTGGGCGGTCAATGCCTATCCGGCCCTGGCCGCGACGCCCCCGCTGGGGACGGTCGAGCTGGCGCTGGGCGTGCTCGGCGCGCTGATCGGCGCCGTAAGTTTTTCCGGTTCCCTGGTCGCTTTCGCCAAGCTGCAGGGCTGGCTGGACCGCCGCTTCGTGTTCCCCGGACAGCGCGGCGTCAACCTGCTGCTGCTGGCGGCGGCGGTCGTGCTGGGCGCACTGCTGGCCAGCGGCCATGTGAGCCTGGCGCTGATCGGCGGCTTCTTTGCGCTGGCCCTGCTGTTCGGCCTGATGATGACCTTGCCGATCGGCGGCGCCGACATGCCGGTGGTGATCTCGCTCTACAACGCCTTCACCGGCCTGGCCGTGGCCTTCGAAGGCTTCGTGCTGGGCAACGAGACGATGATCATCGCCGGCACCGTGGTCGGCGCGGCCGGCACCTTGCTGACCCAGCTGATGGCCAAGGCGATGAACCGCTCGCTGGGCAACGTGCTGTTCGGCAGTTTCGGCGCGAGCGGCGCCGCGGCGCAGGAGATCGGCGGCGCGCAGAAGCCGATCGAGGCCGCCGACGCGGCGGTGATGATGGCCTATGCCGAACGCGTGGTGATCGTGCCGGGCTACGGCATGGCAGTCGCGCAGGCCCAGCACAAGGTGTGGGAGTTCGCCAAGCTGCTGATCGAGCGCGGCGTGAAGGTGAAGTTCGCGATCCATCCGGTGGCCGGCCGCATGCCCGGCCACATGAACGTGCTGCTGGCCGAGGCCGGCGTGCCGTATGACCTGATCGCCGACATGGACGACATCAACCCGGAATTTCCCACCACCGACGTGGCCCTGGTGATCGGCGCGAACGACGTGGTGAATCCGCTGGCCAAGACCGATCCAGCCTCGCCGATCTTCGGCATGCCGATCCTCGAGGTCAGCAACGCCAAGCAGGTGATCGTGGTGAAGCGCGGCAAGGGCACCGGCTTCGCCGGCATCGAGAACGCGCTGTTCTACGCCGACAACGCGCGCATGCTGTACGGCGACGGCCAGGCCGCCGCCGGTCAGCTGGTGGCCGAGCTCAAGACGCTGGAGCTGTAGGCGGCGGAGTGCGGCGCGGCCGCCGGTGGGCGATCCAGGCCGCCACGGCGGCGCCGGCCAGCAGCCAGGCCAGCGGGCGCACGGTCAGCGCCAGCCGGACGATCGACAGCAGCATGCCGAGGCCGGCGGTCTGCAGCGCTTCGATCAAGCCCAGGCCGAGGCCGCCGGCGATCTGCAGGGCAGCGAGCAGGATGGCTACGTAGATGCCGGCGAGCACGGTAATGCCTGCCGCGATGACGGCGGCAACGATGCCGCCTGGCCACACCCAGCGGCGCACGGTGAGCCCGAGCACCCAGCCGACCGGAAGCGCCAGCCAGGGCAGCAGATGCTGGGCAAACAGGGTTGCCAGCATCCATACGGCGCCGGCAGCAAAACCGAGCATCAGGGAGCTGAGCAGCGCCAGCAGGCCGCCAAACAGATAGCGGCCGATCACGGCGCAGCGAAAGGCTTGATGGACGTCGATGCGATGGTCACGAGCGGCTTCCTTCCCCCAAAGGGGCGCATCATAGCCCGGTCGAGCCTGGCGGCCGATAGTGCCGATCGGTCCGGTCAGCCCTTGAGAAGTGTCTCTGCCAGCCTGATTTAAAAAGGATGGCTGCGGCCGTGCGGGCGGAGACCGGCGATCCGCCGGCATAATAGGCGTTTCGGCGCGCATCGGCTTCCGTGCCCTGTGCTCGCGCCTTTTCCAAATTCGATCGGCAGGACGGTATGAGCGGTTTCAGTCTCAGCAGCGAACCTTTCACCTTGGCGCGCGACTGCCAGGCCGTCATGGTGCCGCAGGGCGAGAGCGTGAATCTGCCCGCCGGCCAGGTCGGCTACATCACCCAGGCGCTGGGCGGCAGCTTCACCGTCTACGTCGAAGGCAACCTGTTTCGCATCGCCGGAGCGGATGCCGATGCGCTGGGCAAGGAGCCGCCGCCGCCGATCGAGGTGCCGGCCGACGCCAGCGACGAGGACGTGGAGAAGCTGGTGTGGCAGCAGCTGCGCACCGTGTTCGATCCGGAAATCCCGATCAACGTGGTGGAGCTGGGCCTGGTCTACGACGTCGCGCTGGAGCGCACCGAGAGCGGCCAGCGCCGGGCCTACGTGAAGATGACCCTCACCGCGCCCGGCTGCGGCATGGGCGACATCCTGGTCGACGATGCGCGCACCAAGCTGGAGCTGATTCCCACCGTGATCGAGGCGGACGTGGACCTGGTGTTCGATCCGCCGTGGAATCACTCGATGATGTCCGATGCGGCCAAGCTGGAAACCGGCATGCTTTGATGCGCGCGGAGCGGGTGCTGCATTCGATGCAAGGCGCAGTCATGTGAGCGCGGCGCGGCGGTTCGGAAGTCCGTTCGATATGCCGCGGTGAGCCGCGACCAGGCTGAGGGCTCGCGGCTGACGGCAGAGGTCTGCGCACCGCGATGCAAGGGCGAACGCGTGCATGCCTATACGCCGCTGATGGCGTCGCTGGCCCGGCTGCCAATTGAGCCGGCCGGACCAGTGAAGCGCTGCCAGTGATTCGTGCCGGTGGCTGTCGTGCGATTCACGGCTGCCTGGGTGCAGCCTGCGTTTCACAGCCTGCTTGGCGCTCGCTTATGCCGCCGAACATGGCCCGCATCGATCCGCGCTCCGGCAAGCGCCGATCAGCGATGCGGGTTGGCTGCCTGTCGAGCCGGGCAGGCGCTCAGCCGGCGCTTTCCTCGAAGCGGTTGGCGTCGCGGTTCTTGCGCACCTTGGCCGGATCCCACACGCGCCCGTTCATGGTGATGTAGACGCCCGCGGGCAGGGTCTGCACGGCGGCCACCGCGCAGCCGATGTTGAACACCGCGTCGGAGCCCTGGAAGCGGGCCGGATTGAGCGCGCCGGTCAGCACGACCACCTTGTCCTTCAGCCCGGCCAGCGCACGCGCGGTTTCCACCATGGTGTCGGTGCCGTGGGTGACCAGCACGTGGCGGTGCGGCTGCGCTTCGATGGTGGAGCGCACCAGCGCGCGGTCTTCCTCGCTCATGTGCAGGCTGTCTTTGCGCAGGATCGGGATGACGTCGAACTGGAAGGCCACGCCGAGCTGACTCAGGATTTCGCCGATCTGCGGCGCGCCGATCTTGTAGTCCGACTTGTCGTCGAAATAGATCTTGTCGATGGTGCCGCCGGTGGTGACGATGGTCAGGTGCTGCATGGGGAGGGCGCCGTCGGGGAAAACCCGCATTCTAGCGAAAGCGAGGCCGCCCCGAACGGCGCCGGGGTGGCCCCGCTGTCATCAGCTTCAGCCCAGCAGCAGGGCGGTGTCGCCGTCCTCGGGCAGGCCCAGGCGGTCGAGGCCGTGGCCGACGAAGCGGCGCAGTGCCGCCGCCGGGCGCGCATCGCCCTGCGTGGCGGCCCAGGCAGCCTGGCGCGCCAGCAGGCTGGCCGCAGCGCAGCGGGCCAGGGTGAAGGCGAGGCCGCGCGCGCCGGCTTCCAGCACTTCGCGCCGGCCGCCGTGCTGTTCCAGCCAGCGGCCGGCCGCATCCAGCGTGTGCCCGATCGCGCTGGCCGCGTGCAGGTCGTCGTTGCCGACCAGCCATTCGGCCGTGGCCGTGCGCAGGCTGGCGTAGCCGTCGCTGGCCAGCGCGCGCAGGTTGTCCAGCGCCAGCACGTTGGTGGTGCCTTCCCAGATCGCGTAGACCTGCGCGTCGCGCAGCAGCTGCGGCAGGCCGGTGTCCTCGATGTAGCCGGCGCCGCCGAAGCATTCCAGCGCCTCCGAGCACAGCTTCACCGCGAGCTTGCCGGTCCACAGCTTGGCCAGCGGCGTCAGCAGCCGCAGCAGGGCCGCTTCGTGCGGCGCAGCCGTGCCGTGTTCGACGCGGCCGAGCAGGGCGGTCACCTCGAAGGCGAGCGCGAAGGCGCCCTCGAACTCGGCCTGCATGTCGGCCAGGGTGCGCGCGTGCAGCGGCTGCTCGATCAGCGGACGGCCGAAGGCCTGGCGCCGCGTGGCGTAGTCGTGCGCCAGCGCGATCGCGCGCGCCATGCTGGCAATCGCGCAGATCGCGTTCCAGGTGCGGGTGACGTTGAGCATCGGCGCGACCTGGCGCACGCCGTGCGCGAGCTCGCCCAGCGGCCAGGCCGGCAAGCCTTCGAGATGGATTTCGGCGGTGGGCAGCTCGTGCGTGCCGAGCTTGTCTTTGAGCCGGTCGATGCGCAGCTCGGGCTTGCGTTGCGCACCGTCCATGGTCTCCACGTAGAACAGCGCCAGCGCCGCGGTGCCCGCGCCGGCGCCTTCGGGGCGAGCGAGCGCGAGCGCGGCTTCGCCGACCACGGCGGAGCTGAACCACTTGCGTCCGTACAGCCGCCACTGGCCCTGCGCATCCTGCTTCGCCACCGTTTCGGTGCGCCCCACGTCCGAGCCACCGGTGTTCTCGGTCATCCACTGGCCGCTCAGCCAGAAGCCGGCGGCGTCACGGCTGAGATAATGCGGCAGGGCCCGCTCGATCAGCGCGCGATTGCCGGAGGCCTTGAGCGCGGTGGCCGCGCCGTCGGTCATCGCCAGCGGGCAGGTATAGAACTCGCTGGCCACGTGATACAGGTACACGCGCGCGAACTGTTCCAGCCGCGCATGCGGGTCGTCGGCATGGCCGGCGGCGAGCACGCCATGGCCGGTGGTGAGCTGCGGACCTTCCTGCCAGGCGGTGGTCAGCTCGATGCGATCGACGCGGCGTCCCCAGGCGTCCCATTGGGTCAACACCGGCTTGCGCCGCGAGCTGCTGGTGGCGCGCGCCCAGGCCATCTGCGCGTAGTCGCCTAGCGCAAGCAGGTCCGCTTCCAGTGCGGCGCGGCGTTCCGCCGGCAGCGCGCGACCGAGCAAGCCATGCAGCAGGCGATCGCTGCGATAAGGGTGAGGGAGTTGTGGCGCGTCTTGCAGAAATCCCATCATCGGCTCCATGACTCAAGGCTGCGATCGATCGAGTATAGGTCCGGCAGCGTATGGAGTGTTACGTTTGCGCCCCCATCTCCGATCTACCCACTCAGCACGGTACCGACACGATGCAGTTCTCCGCGATACTCGACACGGTAGTGCGCGCCGGCGACGGCTGGCAGGCGCAAGTCAGCGAGGACTGGCTGCAGGGGCGCAGCGCGTTCGGCGGCCTGCAGGCTGCGCTGGCCTGGCGCGCGATGCGCGAGCTGGCGCCGGCGGATTGGTCTCTGCGCACGCTGCAGACCACCTTCGTGGCGCCGGTGCCGGCCGGCACGCTGCGGATCGCTGCACAGGTGCTGCGCACCGGCAAGAACGCGCTGCAGATCGAGGCGCGCCTGCTCGACGGCGACGCCACGCTGTGCCTGCTGGTCGGCGTGTTCGGCGCGGCGCGCGCTTCGGCGGTCGCGCTGGCGCCGACGCAGCCGGCAATCGAGGCGCAGGCGCCGCGAAGCTTCCCCTTCATAGCGGGCTTGACGCCGAATTTCACTCAGCACTTCGAGGCGAACTGGCTGCACGGCGGCTTTCCGTACAGCGGCAGCACGGATCCGCAGCAGGTGATCGAGCTGTCGCTGCGCGATCAGGCGACGGTCGAGGCAGGTCATGTGCTGGCGATGACCGACTTCGTGCCGCCGGTGGCGCTGTCGATGTTCCGCGAGCCGGTTGCCGGCAGTTCGCTGACCTGGATGGTGGAGCTGCTGCGCGATCGCTACGACGACCTCGCGCTTTCGCGCTGGCGAGTGGACGCGCGGATGCTCGCCGCGCGTGACGGCTATACCGAGCAGGACGTGATGCTGTGGGGGCCGCGCGGCGAGCCGGTGGCGCTCAGCCGCCAATGCATGGTGGTGTTCGGCTAGCGCCGCCGAGAGCTGAGGACCACTGGAAACAAGGTCGCCGCTTCGCGTTCGCTCGGCGGCGGTGTGTCGCGGCAGCTTCGCCGAACCTGCTGATCAGCACGGCAGGCTCGGCGATGCGCGCATCAGGCCGAGGTCAGCGCCACTTCGAACGAGCAGCCGGTCTTGGCCTTCACCTCGTCCACCGTCACGCCGGGGTTGAGCTCGATCAGGGTCAGGCCCTTGCCCTTGGCGACTTCGAACACGCACAGGTCGGTGATGATCAGGTCGACCACCTGCTTGCCGGTGAGTGGCAGATCGCATTCGTTCTTGATCTTCGGCGTGCCGTCCTTCGCGGTGTGCTCCATCAGCACCACCACGCGCTTGACCCCGCTGACCAGATCCATCGCGCCGCCGGGCCCCTTCACCATCTTGCCCGGCACCATCCAGTTGGCGAGGTCGCCGTGGCAGGAGACCTCGAGGCCGCCCAGGATGGACAGGTCGATGTGGCCGCCGCGGATCATCGCGAACGACTCCGCGCTGGAGAAGAAGCTGGAGCCGGGCAGGGTGGTGATGGTCTGCTTGCCGGCGTTGATCAGGTCCGGATCGACCTTGTCCTCGGTGGGGAACGGACCGATCCCGAGCAGACCGTTCTCGGACTGCAGGGTGACGTCCATGCCCGGCGGGATGTAGTTGGCCACCAGGGTGGGAATGCCGATGCCCAGGTTCACGTAGAAGCCGTCGCGCAGTTCTTTCGCCGCGCGCTGCGCCATGGTGGTGCGGCTGGCGCTTTCCTTGCCGGTGTTGGCGCCGGCGACGGTGCGGAATTCGATGCGCTTCTCGTACTTCTCGCCCTGGATGATGCGGTCGATGTAGATGCCGGCCAGATGCACCTGGTCGGGATCGAGCGTGCCCACCTCGACCAGCTCCTCCACCTCGGCCACGCAGGTCTTGCCGCAGGTGGCGATCATCGGGTTGAAGTTGCGCGCGGTCTCGCGGAACACCAGGTTGCCCAGGCGGTCGCCCTTCCACGCCTTCACGATCGACAGGTCGGCGTGGATGGCTTCCTCCAGCACGTATTCCTTGCCGTCGAACACCTTGGTTTCCTTGCCTTCGGCCAGCTTGGTGCCGAAGGCGGTGCGGGTGTAGAAGCCGGGAATGCCGGCGCCGCCGGCACGCAGCCGCTCGGCCAGGGTGCCCTGCGGCACCAGGTGCAGCTCCAGTTCGCCGGCCAGCACCTGACGCTCGAATTCCTTGTTCTCGCCCACGTAGGAGGCATACACGCGCTTCACCTGGCGCGTCTTCAGCAGCGGCCCCATGCCGAAATCGTCGACGCCGGCGTTATTGCCGACGATGGTCAGTTCCTTGGTGCCGGCCTGCAGCAGGGCGCTGATCAGGTTCTCGGGAATGCCGCACAGGCCGAAGCCGCCGGCGGCGATAGTCATGCCGTCCTTAAGCAGTCCGTCCAGCGCCTGTGTCGCGTTTGGGTAAACCTTGTCCATGAGCATGCTTCCGGGAGGGGAGAGGATCAGTCGCCAAGGATACGACGGATCGCGTCGCGGTCACTTGTACCAAAGGCTAAGAGCCTGTCCACGATCTCCAGACGCCTCGCGGCCTCGTGGAGTGGCCGCCATGCGGCAGCGCATGGCTTGATCTGACAGCCAGTCAGGCCGGCACGAGGCACCATCACGTGACAGCTGCTCCATGACAGCCCACTCGGCCAAGTCTGTCTGCGCGCAGGCCAGCGTCATCGCTCAGCGACGTTCACTCCTGCGTTCTTGCTTGGCCTGCGCGCAAACCGTTCCCGGCGCGAGCTGCCTGGAGACCGCGAACAGGCTCCTGAAAAGTGTGGATTCCGTACGCTTGCGTCCGGATTGTGCGGGCGCGCCGCCGGGGATCGCTGGCTATACTCGGTCGCGTCGATGAATGGGGTCGTTGCATGAAGCCGTATCGCCTGATGCTTGCGCTGATCGCGCTGGGAGCCGTGTCGATGAGCAGTGCCGAGGTGTCGCCCGTGCTGGTGATCCATGGCGGCGCGGGGGTGATCCGGCGCGACATGAACCCGGCCAAGGAGAAGGCGGTGCGTGCGGCGCTGGCCCTGGCGCTGCGCAACGGTTATGCGCAGCTCAAGGCGGGCAAGCCCGCGCTGGACGGTGTCACGGCGGCGATCACCGTGCTGGAGGACGACCCGAATTTCAACGCGGGCAAGGGCGCGGTGTTCACCCATGACGGACGCAACGAGCTGGATGCGGCGATCATGGACGGCAGCAGCCACCGCGCCGGCGCGGTGGCTGGCGTGCATCGGGTGAAGAATCCGATCCTGCTGGCGCGCGCCGTGATGGAGAAGTCGCCACACGTGATGCTGGCGGGCGACGGCGCCGAGCAGTTCGCCAAGGAAGTCGGCATCGCCCTGGTCGACCCGTCCTACTTCCGCACCGAGGAGCGCTGGCAGCAGCTGCAGAAGGCGCTGAAGGAAGACCAGGAGCAGCAGCCGCACGGCGACGCCGACACGGCCAAGCATTTCGGTACGGTGGGTGCGGTGGCGCTGGATGCGCAAGGCCATCTGGCGGCCGGAACCTCCACCGGCGGCATGACCGACAAGCGCTGGGGCCGCATCGGCGATTCGCCGATCATCGGCGCCGGCACCTACGCCAACAGCGGCTGCGCGGTATCCGGCACGGGCTGGGGCGAGTACTACATCCGCACCGTGGCCGCGCATTCGATCTGCATGGAGGTGACGCAGATGCGCGTGCCGCTGCAGCGCGCCGCGGGGGAAATCATCAATCAGGAAATTCCCGCGATGGGCGGCAATGGCGGCGCGATCGCGCTGGATGCCGATGGGCATGTCGCCATGCCGTTCAATACCGACGGCATGTATCGCGGCTGGATCGGCGCCGACGGTGTGCCGCATGTGGCGATCTACGGCGACGAAAATGACGGTACCGCCGAGCCGCTGCCGGCGCCCAGTGACAGCAGCGCCGCGCCCTGAGCGCGAAACGACTCAGCCCTCCGATTCGGGGCGTTCGCGTACCGGATGTTTGCCCAGCTTGCGTTGCAGCGTGCGCCGATGCATGCCGAGTCGGCGCGCGGTCTCGGAGATGTTGCCGTCGCATTCGGTGAGCACGCGCTGGATGTGCTCCCACTCCAGCCGGCGCAGCGCCAGCGGCGCCTCGGGCGCGTCCAGCGGCTCCTCGTCGGCGCTGCCGGCGTCGCCGTCGAGCAGGGCGCGCACCACCGCATCCGCATCCACCGGCTTGGTCAGATAGTCATGCGCGCCGCGCTTGATCGCTTCCACCGCGGTGGCGATCGAGGCGTAGCCGGTCAGCAGCAGGATGCGCATGTCTGCCACCAGCGCGTGCAGCTCGGGAATCAGGCGCAGGCCGTTCTCGTCGCCGAGCTTCAGGTCCAGCACGCAGTATTGCGGCCGGTGTCGCCGGGTGAGCGCGCGCGCGGCATCGGCATGATCGGCAGTGATCACCTCGAAGCCGCGCGAGCCCAGCGCGCGGGCCAGCACCCGCACGAAGGTGGCGTCGTCGTCGACGATCAGCAAGGGGCGGGCGGTGGCGGTCGGCAACGGCGCGTTCATGGCGGCTCCTGCAGCGATACCGCTATTTTCGCCGGACTGCGTCGCGCGCGCACGGCTTCGACGGGGCATGCGCCGTCGAACGCGACGGAATGCCGCGCGGCATTCCGTCGCAGGCGTGGCTGTTCCCGCCGAAATTGCCGGTGAGCGCAGGGAAAGGCGTGTTGCCGGGAATGTTTGCTGTTTGTGCCGCGTGGCCAGGCAAGCCGGTTTCTGCGCTGCCTGCGGTGTGAGGCCGGCGAACGGGCAGCGTCGCCGACAGCTGCCGAACATCCGTCATGCCTAGGGTTCGGCGATCACTGTCAGCGGCAGGCGCATGCGCACCTCGGCGCCGTCGCCCAGGTTGTTGGCCTCCAGCTCGCCGCTGAGCCGCTCCGCGGTGGCCTCGGCCAGGGTCAGGCCCAGGCCGAGACCGGTCTGCTTCAGGGTCTGGCCCAGGCCGGTGGCCTCGATGCTGTCGTCGAAGCCGGGGCCGTGGTCGCGCACCGACAGCTCCAGCCAGCCGCCGTGTCGCTGCACGTGCAGTGCCACCGCATTCGACTCGTGCTGGGCCGAGGCGTCGGCGGCGTTGTTGAGCAGGTTGATCAGCGAGTGGCGCAGGCCCGGCGGTGCGCGCATGGCGATCGCGCCGGTCGCGGCATCCAGCTGCAGGGACAGTTCGGCTTCCGGCCGCAGCAGCTGGAATCGTTCCAGGCAGCCGCGCACGAATTCGGCCACGCTGAGGCGCTCGGGCTGCTGCGACAGCTGCGCCTTGCCGAAGGCGACCATCTCGCGCAGGATCGTGCGGCAGCGCGCGACCTGGCTTTCCAGCAGGGCCAGGTCCTCGCGCAGCGCGCCGTCCTCCGGATGCTCGCGGCGCAGCTCGGGCAGCAGGGTCTGCATGGTCGACAGCGGCGTATTCATCTCGTGCGCCGCGCCGGCGGCCTGGGTGGCGATGGCGAGGATGCCTTCGTCGCGCAGGGCACGTTCGCGGAATCGCTGCATTTCCAGCTGCTGCAGGCGCAGCGCGTGCGCCAGCCGGTTGATGAAGAAGCCGAGCAGCATCGCGGTGATCACGAAGTTCACGCCCATGCCGGCCACGTGCAGCGGCAGGCCGTCCTGGTCGCCGTGGTGCAGGGGAATCGGCAGCGGCAGGTACCAGTACAGCAGCAGCAGGTAGGCGGTGCCGCACAGCAGGGCCACCAGCAGGATCGCGCGCACCGACAGCGCTGCCGCGCCCAGCGCGATCGGCACCAGCAGCAGGGTGACGAAGGGATTGCTGGCGCCGCCGGTGAAGTACAACAGGCAGCCCAGCACGGCAGTGTCGACGGCGATGTGCAGGATGGTTTCCCACTCGTGCACCGGCCAGGGCTGGCTGAGCCGCCAGGCCGCGAACGCGGCGAAGATCGCCAGCAGGCCGATGCCGGCCAGCAGCGGCAGCAGCGGAATGGCCAGCTGCATCCACAGCGCGCAGAACAGCACGGCGATGCTTTGTCCGGCGATCGCGCACAGCCGCAGCCAGGCCAGCGTGCGGGTCAGGGCATATGGCCCCAGGCGCTGCGGGGCGAGGCGGTGCGGCATGCGAAACGCTCCCGGCGTAGGCGCGCCGCCGGAGCGGCGGCGCGCCGGGCCAGTTTACACGCGGGTGTCGAACTCCTCGCTGCGCACTGCCGGCAGCGGTTCGTGTTCGCGCGCGGGTTCGGCGTGGCTGGCGGACAGGCGGTTCATGATCGGCAGCATCACCAGGGCGATCGCCACGCAGCCGATGCCGACATAGCCGAGCTTGTTGAACAGGTCGGTGTAGATCGCCAGCGACTGGTTCGGATCGGTGAGGTTGTCCGGGATGTGCGCATGGTTGGCCACGATGCTGCCCAGATACTGCGAGATGCCCACCGCGACGTAGTAGGCGCCCATCATGAAGCCGCCCATGCGCTCGGGCACGTAGCGCGCGATCATCGCCAGGCCCAGGCCGCTCACCAGCAGTTCGCCCAGCGAATACAGGCCGTAGCCCCACACCATGATCCACGAAGAGACCTGGCCGTTCACCGCGCTGCGCGCGCCGAAGCCGTAGATGAAGAAGCCCAGCGCCACCGCGGCGAAGCCCAGCGCGAACTTGAAGGCGACCGAGGGATCCTTGCCGATGCGGCCGAGGCTGTTGTAGATGAACACCAGCACCGGGCTGAGCACCACGATCCAGATCGCATTGAGGTTCTGGTACTGCTCGGGAATCCAGTTGAACAGATGCCTGCCGAACAGGCTGAAGGACAGGTCCACGTTGTGCTGCGCGAACAGGTTCAGCGAGGTCGCCATCTGCGCGTAGAAGATGAAGAAGAAGATGGTCTGCACGGTCAGCACCAGGGCGGCGACCAGGCCGGCACGCTCGGTCTTGGCGCTGATGCTGATCAGATAGGCGAAGATGGCCAGGATGATTGCGCCGGCCAGGTACACGCAGGCTTTGGCGACGCCTTGGTTCTGCAGGATGAAGGCGGCGACGAACACCATGACCACGCCGCCGACTAGCACCAGCAGGGCGCGCATCGGGTTGATCGGCTGCTGGTCGGGTTCGGAGCCGATGCGGGCGAGGGTGCGCTTCATCAACGTGTAGTTGATCAGGCCAAGGACCAGGCCGACCGCGCAGGCACCGAAGGCGGTATGCCAGCCGAGGTCATTGCCGTAGTGCTCGCCTACATAGTCGCGAATCTTCGGCGTGGCGGTCATCGAGATCATCGAGCCGAGGTTCACCGCCATGTAGTAGATGGTGAAGGCGCTGTCGATGCGTACGTCGTCACCTTCGTAGATCTTGCGCACCAGGTTGCCGGCGTTGGGCTTGAAGAAGCCGTTGCCGACCACGATCACGCCTAGCGCGCAGTACAGCAGGTAGCTGTTGTTCGAAGGGATCCACAGCATCGAGTAGCCGACGGCTAGCACGATCGCGCCGAACAACATGGTGCGGCGGGTGCCCAGCAGTTTGTCGCCGATCCAGCCGCCGATCGCCGGGGTCGCGTAGATCAGCGCGGCGGCGGCGCCCCAGACCAGGTTCGCCTCGGTATCGACGAAGCCCAGCTTCTTCATCATGTAGGTGACCATCAGCACCTGCATGCCGTAGAAGCCGAAGCGCTCCCACATCTCGATCAGGAAGACGGTGCTGAAAGACCAGGTACGGGAGACGCCCGCGTTGGAAAGGGCGGTGTCGTTCGGGTTTGCCATGCTATCCCCAGGCTTGGGTTCGTACGGATGGCCGCCGCGGCGTGCGGCCGGTTCAGGCGGCCCGGGCGGGCCGCAACCGGCAGAGCGTAACCGATTCGTCCCGGACGTGTAGTTGCGGTGCAGTAAGGGTCTGGCACCCACGGACGCCGGCGGGCGTCGTGCCGGGGTCGCTTGTGGCATGATGAGCGGCTGACGTCCGCCCGCACGAGGAAGCCCGCCATCATGTCGATCCAAGCGCTTTCGCGGCATCGCGGCTCGCGCGCGCTGGCTGCCACCCGGCCCGGGGCCTGAGGGGCGGATATGGCGGGCAGCGGCTTCCGCGGCGATCCGCGGCAATTGTGGAATGCCTTGCGCTGGTCGATGAAGGGCCTGCGCGCTGGCTGGCGCCATGAGGCCTCGTTCAGGCTGGAGGCCGTGCTGGCGGTGGTGCTGGTGCCGCTGGGGCTGTGGCTGGGCCACGGTGCGCTGGAGAAGCTCGCCCTGGTGACGCCGGCCCTGCTGGTGCTCTCGGCCGAGCTGCTGAATTCCGCCATCGAGGCGGTGGTCGACAAGGTCAGCCCTGAATTCCACGAGCTGGCCGGTCGCGCCAAGGACATGGGCTCCGCGGCGGTGTTCCTGCTACTGGTGCTGGTGGCGCTGAGCTGGGGCCTGATCCTGGGGCCGCGCTGGTTCTAGCTGGCCTTGTTTTTTAGTTGGTCTGCCGTTCTAGCTGGCACGGCGCCTTCCGGAGCCCTCCGATTGCGCCCGCGCGGCGCGGATGCTGCAATGGCGGCGTCCACCGCAAGCGGAGAATTTCCATGAAGTGCCTGCGCGCGCTCGCGCTGCTGCTGATCCTGGCCGGCCTCTCGGGCTGCGGCTACAACACCATCCAGCGCGAAGACGAGGCGGTCAAGGCGGCCTGGTCCGAGGTGCTGAACCAGTACCAGCGCCGCGCCGACCTGGTGCCGAACCTGGTCAATACGGTCAAGGGCTACGCGCAGCACGAAGAGAAGGTGCTCACCGAAGTGACCAATGCCCGCGCCAAGGTCGGCACGGTGCAGGTAACTCCCGACATGCTCGACGATCCGGACAAGCTGAAGCAGTTCCAGCAGGCCCAGGGCGAGCTTTCCGGCGCGTTGTCGCGATTGATGGTGGTCAGCGAGAACTATCCCGACCTCAAGGCCAATGGCCTGTTCCAGAACCTGCAGGCGCAACTGGAAGGCACCGAGAACCGCATCACCGTGGCGCGCAACCGCTACGTGCAGGCTGTGCAGGAATACAACACGCTGATCCGCAGCTTCCCCAACAACCTCACCGCGAAGATGTTCGGCTACAAGGTGAAGGAGAACTTCAGCGTCGACAACGAGAAGGCGATATCGGTCGCGCCGACGGTGGATTTCGGCGGCAATGCGCCGGCGCCGGCCGCGACGGCCGCGCATTGACAATGCCCCGGGCGATCGGCCTTGGCCTGCGCTGCTGGCTGGCGTTCGCGCTGGCCTGGCTGGCGCCTGTCGCCCTGCATGCGGACGATGTGCCGCATTTGAGCCGGCACGTTACCGATCTGACCGGCACGCTCAGCGCCAGTCAGATCGATCAGCTGGACGCCCGGCTGACCGGCCTGCAGAAGACCAAGGGCGCGCAGCTGGTGGTGCTGATGGTCGGCAGCACCCAGCCGCAGTCGATCGAGGAGTATTCGCTGGCGGTGGCCGAGGCGAACAAGGTCGGCCGCAAGGGCACCGACGACGGCGCCTTGCTGTTAGTGGTCAAGAACGACAGGCGTGCGCGCATCGAAGTCGGCTATGGCCTCGAAGGAGCGATTCCGGACGCTGCTGCGGCGCGTATCGTGCGCGAATACCTGGCGCCGAAGTTTCGCGTGAACGACTACTACGGCGGCATCGGCGATGCGCTCGGTGCGCTGACCCAGCTGATCAACGGCGAGCCCTTGCCGCCGCCCATGGAAGGGCCGGCGCGAGAGTCGCCCGGCCTGGGCCTGCATGGATCCTTCGTGCTGGGGTTGTTCGTTGCCATGTTCCTGCGCGGCATCCTGCGGCGCGCATCGGCCGGCGTGCGCGTGCTGTCCGGCGCGATCGTGGTCGGCGGACTGCTGTGGCTGCTGGTGTCCTTGGGCATGGGCATCTTCGGTGCCGTGCTGGGCGGCCTGCTGTTGCTGCTGCCCGGAGGCGGCGGCTGGATGATCGGCGGTGGCGGCTGGGGTGGTTGGGGCGGCTCCGGTGGTTTTGGCGGTGGTTCGGGCGGCTTCGGCGGTGGCGGCAGTGGCGGCGGCTTCAGCGGCGGCGGCGGCAGCTTCGGCGGCGGCGGTGCCTCGGGGAGCTGGTGATGGCGCGCATGCAGCGGCTGATGACGAATCTGTTCGGCAGCTGGTTCGCGCTGCGGCAGCGCTTTCCGGCGGCGCTGCTCGACGAGATGACCCGCGCAATCGCCGCCGGCGAGCGCCGTCATCGCGGCGAAGTGTGTTTTGCGGTCGAGGCTAGGCTGGCCCCGCTGGCGGTGCTGCATGGCCTCGACGCGCCGGGCCGGGCGCACGAGGTGTTTGCCCAGCTGCGTGTGTGGGACACCGAACACAACAACGGCGTGCTGCTGTATGTGCTGCTGGCCGAGCACCGCATCGAGATCGTCGCCGACCGCGGCATCGCCGCGCGGGTGACGGCGAGCGAGTGGGAGGCCGTCTGCGCACAGATGCGCCATGCCTATGCGCGCGGGCAATGGCAGGAAGGCAGCCTGCAGGGCATCGGCGCGGTGCACGACTTGCTCGCCGCACATTTCCCCAGCGACGGCGAGCCTCGGCCAGACGAGCTGCCGGATCGTCCGGTCCTGCTGTGAGCCGCGGCCAGCAGCCTCGACACTCGCTTGTCGATCGGGCACTGGCAGGTCGGCGGAGCCACTGCGCTGCCAGCGGCAGCCCGGTCGGCTAAACTGTCGCTTTGTTCCGGCCGGTCAATCTATGCAGCAACCCTTTGTAGTCCATTTCGATCCGGTCGCCTTCGGTCTCGGGCCGGTGCAGGTGCACTGGTATGGCCTGATGTACCTGCTCGGCTTCAGCCTGTGCTGGCTGTGCGGCGAGTATCGCCGTCGTCGCGGCCGCCTGCCGGTGAGCGCCGATGCGCTGGGCGACATGGCCTTCTACGTGATGCTGGGCGTGGTGGTCGGCGGGCGGCTGGGCTACATGTTGTTCGGCTACTTCAAGGACGGCGTCGGCGACGGCATCCGCTGGATCTGGACCGAGCCGCTGGTGCTGTTCAAGGTGTGGGACGGCGGCATGAGTTTTCACGGCGGCCTGGTCGGCGTGCTGCTGGCGGTCTGGTGGTGGTCGCGCCGCCATCGCCTGCAGATGTTCGACGTGGTGGACTTCGCTGCGCCGCTGGTGCCGATCGGGTTGGGCTTCGGCCGGCTCGGCAACTTCATCAACGGCGAACTGTGGGGCAAGCCCGGCAGCGTGCCGTGGGCGATGATCTTCCCGAACGCGCATGACGCCGACCTGGGCGCCATCGCCGGCAACGCCACCTTGCAGGCGCTGTACGACCGCTACGGTGGCCTGCCGCGGCACCCTTCGCAGCTCTACGAAATGCTGCTGGAAGGCGTGGCGATGTTCACCGTGCTGTGGCTGATCTCGATGAAGCCGCGCCCGCGCTACCTGGTCTCGGGCATGTTCGGCCTGCTCTACGGCTGTTTCCGCTTCGGCGTGGAATTCGTGCGCGTGCCGGACGCGCAGCTGGGCTATCGCGCCTTCGGCTGGCTGACCAAGGGGCAGGAGCTGTCGCTGCCGCTGATCGTGATCGGCTTGGTGCTGATCGTCATGTCGCGCCGCGCGCCCACCTTGCCGCTAGCCACGCCGGCTGAACAAGCTGCGGAGGATTGAACGATGCGCGCCTATCTCGACCTGCTACGCCACGTGCTCGAGCACGGCGCCGTCAAGACCGACCGCACCGGCACCGGCACGCGCAGCGTGTTCGGCTGGCAGATGCGTTTTGACCTCAGTCAGGGCTTTCCGCTGGTCACCACCAAGAAGCTGCATCTGAAGTCGATCGTGCACGAGCTGATCTGGTTCCTGCGTGGCGAGACCAATATCGGCTATCTGAAGGAACACGGGGTCGGCATCTGGGACGAATGGGCCGACGCCGACGGCGAGCTGGGCCCGGTGTACGGGCGGCAGTGGCGCTCCTGGCCGACCGCCGATGGCGGCACGGTGGACCAGATCGCCTGGGTGGTGGAGGAGACCCGCCGCAACCCGGACTCGCGCCGGCTGATCGTGAACAGCTGGAACGTGGGCGAGCTGCCGAAGATGGCCTTGATGCCTTGCCACACCTTGTTCCAGTTCTACGTGGCGGACGGTCGCCTGAGCTGCCAGCTGTACCAGCGTTCGGGCGACATCTTCCTGGGCGTGCCGTTCAATATCGCCAGCTACGCCTTGCTCACCCACATGGTGGCGCAGGTGTGCGGCCTGGGCGTGGGCGATTTCGTGCACACCCTGGGCGATGCGCATCTGTACAGCAACCATCTCGAGCAGGCGCGGCTGCAGCTGAGCCGCGAGCCGCGCCCGCTGCCGCAGCTGCGCCTGAATCCGCAGGTGCGCGCGCTGGACGGCTTCCGCTACGAGGACGTGGAGATCGTCGACTACGCGCCGCACCCCGCGATCAAGGCGCCGGTGGCGGTGTAGCCGCGCGGCAGCCTTCGATGCAACGGAACCAGGCCTCGGCGCGCGGGTAGTCCAGCGTCATCGCGAAGTGCCGGAACACGTTGCCGCCCACCGTACCCTCGACGGCCTTGTCCATCATGCCCGCCATCCAGACGTGGTAGGTGCGGTCCGGCTGCTCGGTGAACCAGACCGGGCCGACAGTCCAGCCGGCGATCTCCACCCGGGGCACCTCGATGATGCGCTTGAGCGGCTTGGCCGCGACCTTGTCGTCGGCGTTTTCCAGTACGCGCCAGTCCGGATGCGCTTTGTGCCAGCGTTCGAGCATGCCGGTGGTGATGTAGCTGGCGACGCCTTCGCCGTGCACGGTCGGGGTGTCGCTGAGGCGGGCCGCGATCGGCGTCGGATAGGCGGTGGCGCCGGTGTCGAGCAGCATGTCCAGCGGCTGGCCGTCGACGCGGATGGTGATGCGCGCAAATCCCGAGGCTGCTTGGCCTTTGGCGTCGTGCGGGAAGCCCAGCGGAGTCTGGTGCGTGCCGGGATCGGGATGCCAGTGGCTGCTTTCGAGGCTCAGGCGCCGCGCGGGATAGTCGAAGGTCCAGATCCGGCCCGGCAGGTAGCCGGCACCGAGCTGGCCGTCCACGTCGTAGTCCGGATTCACCAGCACGGCCTTGCCGCAGGGGCCGGGCATTGGCGGCGGCAGGGCGCGATCGGGCCGGTAGGCGGGCAGGGCGGCCACGTCGACGTGGCCATCGCCCAGCGTGCAGGCGGAGCGAGCCAGATGCAGGCGTTTGGCCGCGGCGGCGGTGATCCAGTACATCCCGCCGCGACCGCCGCCACCGGTATCGACGAGCAGCTTCAGCCGGTTGCCGTCCGGCGTTTCCGGCACGGCATAGAAGTGCCCGGCCTCGTATACGGTGGGCAGGATCTGCGCCTGGTCCGCCAAGGCCAGGGCCGGCAGGGCCAGTGCCCCCCACGTCGCCCATGGCCGGTATCGCCTGGACTGCATGCCGCCACCCCCCGGAATCGCTATAATTGGCGGTTAGTGTGGCTACGCCCGCGGCGGCGCCACAGTGCCCTTTGACCCATGCTGGAGCCCCGATGGCTATTTCGCTGGTTGCCGCGCTCGACGAGAACTTCGCCATTGGCCGTCAGGGGCAGTTGCCCTGGCATCTGCCGGACGACCTTCGCTGGTTCAAGCAGCTGACCCTCGGCAAGCACGTGCTGATGGGCTACAACACCGCGCTGTCGATCGGCCGCGCGCTGCCGGAGCGGACCAACCTGGTGCTGTCGCGCCGGCACGAGGCGCCGTTTCCGGGCCAGATTACCGTGCGCTCGGTGACCGAGGCGCAGGCGCGCTGCGGTGATACCGGCCTGATGGTGATCGGCGGTGGCCAGGTGTTCGCCGACGCCTTGCCGATGGCGCGGCGGCTGTACCTGACCTGGGTCGGCACGGCGATCGAAGGTGCGGACACCTTCTTCCCGGGTGTGCACTTCAGCGACTGGACCGAAGTCTCGCGCGTGCACCACAAGGCCGACGACGGCCACGCCCACGCGTTCGACATGGTCGAGTACATCCGCAGCGTCTGATCCAATGCGTGGCTGTGGCAGGCTGGGCGTGTTGCAGGCCCAATCTGCTGTGGCGGTGTCGGCGATCGCCGCGGAATAGATACTGATTCGGCGAGGCTCATTCTCCGCGCGCCCGTTTCGTCCTACATGCACGGATCGGTCGCGGATCAAGTCACTGCGATCGCAAGAGTGCTGCTGCGATGAGCTGAAGCTGGTGACGAACTGAGGCATGGCCCGGTGTTAAGGCCATGGCTTGAGCAGAACGCCTCGACTGCGCGGGCCTTCAGGGAATGCGGCCATGAGCTGGAAGATTGCACCGACGCCTGTCGTGGCGCCGGTCGCAGCTGGAGCAAGCCGCGCGACATTTTAGAATCGCCGTTTTGGGGAGTCGCCGATGCACGTGGTCGCCGCCGTGATGATCGACGCCGCCGGCCGGGTGCTGCTTGCGCAGCGACCGCCCGGCAAGCATCTGGCCGGCTTGTGGGAATTCCCCGGCGGCAAGCTGGAGCCGGGCGAGTCGCCGGCGCAGGCGATGGCGCGCGAACTGCACGAGGAGCTGGGCATCGAGCTCGATCCAGCCGTTCCGTCGCCCTTGATCAGGGTGCCCTGGCGCTATGGCGAGCGCGATTTGCTGCTTGACGCCTGGAGCGTGCGGCAATGGCGCGGCGAACCCGCCTCGCTGGAAGGGCAGGCCCTGCGCTGGCTGGCGCCGGCCGACATCGATCCGCAAGGGCTGACTCCGGCGGACCGGCCGATCCTGCAGGCCCTGCGCCTGCCTGCCTGTTATGCGATCACCCCGGATGCGGCGGCGGCCGAGATCGATGCCTGGACCGTCCGCCTGGAAGCGCTGATCGAGCGCCGCGCCGGCGAGCCGGATGGCCCCCGCCTGTGCCAGTTGCGCTTTCCCGCCTGGCCGGTCGAGACCGTGCGTCGCCTGGCGGCACGCCTGCTGCCGCTGGCCCGGCAGCGGCAAGTGCAGCTCGTGCTGAATGCGGACATCGATGGCGCGCGCGAGCTCGGCCTGGGCGTACAGCTCAAGGCTGCGCAATTGGCCCAGCTCGATGCGCGGCCCTTGCCGCTGAGCCAACTGGTCGGCGCGAGCTGCCATGACGAGCGCGAACTGCGCCTGGCCGAGCGGCTCGGTGCGGACTTCGCGACCTTGTCGCCGGTTCTGCCTACGGCCAGTCATCCTGGCGCCTCACCACTGGGCTGGGCGCACTTCCAGGCGCTGGCCGAGGCGGCGGCGCTGCCGGTCTATGCGCTGGGCGGGCTGTCGCCGATGCTGGAGGCAGCAGCCCGGGCGGCAAGCGGTCAAGGCGTGGCCGGCATCCGCGGCTTCTGGGACAGCGAGCCGGCAGCGTAAGGCTCAGTGCGCGGCTTGCCGGCGTTCGGCGGCCAGCGCCAGATAGCGTCGATGCAGGATCTCCACGGCGCCGGCGAGGGCGGCCTGGTCGCCGCCGTTGTCGAGGACGTCGTCGGCCAGCGCCAGCCGCTGCGCGCGGCTGGCCTGCTGCGCCAGCATGCGCTGGGCCAGTGCGAGGTCGATGCCGTCGCGTTGGACCAATCGCTCCAGCTGCACGCTTTCGGGTGCATCGACCAGCAGAATGCGATCCACCCAGCGATAGTGCGCGATGTTTTCGGCGAGCAGTGGAATTGCCAGCAGACAGTATGGGCCAGTGTCGGCCGCTGCACTGGCCTGCAGCCAGGCGCGCACCAGCGGGTGCACGATGGCTTCCAACTGCAGGCGCGCTGCCGGTTCGCCGAACACGCGTCGGCGCATGGCGGCACGGTCCATTCGCCCGTCCGCGCCCAGGGCCTCGGCACCGAAGGCTTCGACGATCGCGGCGAGCCCCGGCGTGCCCGGCTCGACCACCTCCCGCGCAGCGCGGTCGGCGTCGTAGACGCGGATGCCGTGGGTGGCGAAGCAGCGCTCGGCCGCGCTCTTGCCGGCAGCGACGCCGCCAGTCAGGGCCACCACATAGCTGGCCGGCCGTTGCTCCATGCGACCGATGCTAGTGCAGGCCGCTGAATTGCAGGTAGGCCTGCAGCAGCCGGTCGCCAGCGACGAACCAGACCCAGCCTGCCGCGGCGATATAGGGACCGAACGCCATCGGTATCTCGCGGCCATGCCGGCGCAGCGCGATCAGCGCACCGCCGACTAGGGCACCAATCAGCGAGGACAGCAGGATCACCGGCAGCAGCGCGCCCGGCCCCATCCATGCGCCCAGCGCGGCCAGCAGCTTGAAATCGCCGTAGCCCATGCCTTCCTTGCCGGTGAGCAGCTTGAACAGCCAGTACACGCTCCACAGGCTGAGATAGCCCAGTGCCGCCCCCAGGATCGCCGACTGCGCGCTCACGAACATCGGCAGCAGGGTCAGCAGCAGGCCGAGCCAGAGCAGCGGATAGCTGAGCTGGTCGGGCAGAAGCTGGGTGCGGAAGTCGATGCCGGCCAGGGCGACCAGCAGCCAGGTGAAGACCAGCCCGGCCAGGCCAGCCCAGTTCGGCCCGAAGCGGGCGATGACCAGGGCGCTGAGCACACCGGTCAGCAGCTCCACCAGCGGGTACTGGATCGAGATCGCAGCCTTGCAGTAGCGGCAGCGGCCGCGCAACAGCAGCCAGCCAAATAAGGGGATGTTGTCGCGTACCGACAAGCGATGCTTGCAGTGCGGGCAATGCGAGGGCTCGCGCACGATGCCGGGCGGCAGTGGCGATTCCTCGGGGGGAAGCTCCAAGATCTCGCGCGCCTCGCGGCGCCATCCCGCGGCCATGCGCTCAGGCAGGCGCAGCATCACCACGTTGAGGAAGCTGCCCACGATCAGGCCGAGCACGCCGGCAATGGCGATCCAGGCAGCTGGCGGCAAGTCGGGCAGGTCGGGGAGGCTCACAGGCTCACTCGGGCGGGCGGGGTGGCGGCGATGGTAAAGGCAAGCGGCTGCGCCGGGGAGGGCTGCCGGCAAGAGTCATCGAGCAGGCAGCGTGAGCGCTCGTTCCCAGTTCCGTAAGTCGATCGCCCGGTGCATAGCGGAGGACGTTCGGAAGCAAGGCGGCCGTCGTGGCCGCCTTGCCGAGGCATCGGATGCGATACGAACCGAAGCAAGCGCAGGGCTTAGACCGTCTCGCCCAGCTTGAAGATCGGAAGGTAGAGTGCGATCACCATGCCGCCCACGACCACGCCGAGGAACACCATGATCAGCGGTTCGAGCAGGGTGGACAGGGTGTCGACCGCGTTGTTGACCTCTTCCTCGTAGAATTCGGCGACCTTGAACAACATGCTGTCCAGTGCGCCGGATTCTTCGCCGATCGCGGTCATCTGCACCACCATGCTCGGGAACAGGTTGGTCTGGCGCATTGCCAACTGCAGCTGGTGGCCGACCGCGACGTCGTCGCGCATCTGGCGCACGGCCTCGCCGTAGACCACGCTGCCGGTGGCGCCGGCCACAGCATCCATCGCCTCGACCAGGGGCACGCCGGCGCGGAAGGTTACGCCCAGGGTGCGGGTGAAGCGCGCCACCGCAGACTTGTGCATGATGCCGCCGATGACTGGCACCTTCAGCAGCACGCGGTCCAGGAAGTGGGCGAACTTCGTGGAGCGATTTTTCGCCATGACCAGGGCGACGACGCCGATAATGATGCTGCCGATCACCAGCCACCAGTAGCTCTGCATGAAGCGCGAGGCAATCACCACGATCTGGGTCGGCAGCGGCAGCTGCGCACCAGCGTCCTTGAAGGTCTTCTCGAAGACCGGCACCACGAACAGCAGCATGAGCATGCTGACCAGCATCGCCACCACCAGCACGGCGATGGGATAGAACAGCGCCTTCTTGATCTTGCTCTTGAGCGCCTCGGTGCGTTCCTTGTAGGTGGCCACGGTGGCGAGCACGGTGTCGAGTACGCCGGCCGATTCGCCGGCGCGGACCAGGTTGCGGTACAGCTCGTCGAACTGCACCGGATACTGGCCCAAGGCCTCATGCAAGGCCGAACCGCCCTCCAGGCTCTGCTTGACGTCGTTCAGCATGTTCTTGAAGCGGACGTTCTTCTGGCCGTCGGCGATGATCTCGAAGGCCTGCACCATCGGTACGCCGGAGGACATCATGGTGGCGATCTGCCGGCTGAAGATCGCGATGTCGCGCGGCTTGACCTTCGAACCGGAGGCGCCGAACAGCGGCTTGCCGCGCTCGCGCACGGTCTGCGGGTTCATGCCCTGGCGCCGCAGCTCCGCTTTCACCAGCGAGGCGTTCTTGGCCGCCATGTCGCCTTTCATGCGCTTGCCGCGCTTGTCCAGTGCCACCCAGTCGTAGGTGGTCAGCTGGCTGACGGCAGCGCGCTGGGCGCCGCTCGCTCGTACGTTCTTTGCGGTTGCAGTCACCGTGGCCATGCATGTCCCCCACTGTTTACGGCCGAACCCGTCGTGGCGCGACGACGGCAGCGCCGAAGCTTAAGCCATAAAGCCTCGCCGTTTCGAGGCATTACGCGCAACTTTTCACCGCAATCCCCGACTGCTGCCGTGAGCTGAGGGGCGTGCGGCCTCAATCCTTGGTGACGCGGTCGATCTCGGTGAGGCTGGTGACCCCCTGCTTCACCTTGAGCAGGGCCGAGGCGCGCAGGTCGTTGATGCCGGCTGCGCGCGCCACCGCGGCGATCTGCAGGGCGTTGCCGCCCTGTAGGACGATCTTCTGGATGTCTTCCAGCATCGGCATCACCTGATAGATGCCGACGCGGCCTTTGTAGCCCTCGTTGCAGTGGTCGCAGCCGACCGGCTCGTAGATGGTTAGGCCGGCGTCGATGTCCTCCTGGCTGAAGCCGGCGGCCAGCAGGATCTGCGGCTGCAGCTCGATCGGGCGCTTGCACTCGTGCAGGCGCCGCGCGAGGCGCTGGGCGATCACCAGGGTCACCGAGGAGGTGATGTTGTAGGGTGCGATGCCCATGTTCATCAGGCGCGCGATGGTCTGCGGCGCATCGTTGGTATGCAGGGTGGAAAGCACCATGTGGCCGGTCTGCGCCGCCTTGATGGCGATCTCGGCAGTCTCCAGGTCGCGGATTTCGCCGACCATGATCACGTCCGGATCCTGGCGCAGGAAGGAACGCAAGGCGGCGGCGAAGGTCATGCCGCGCTTGGTGTTCTGCTGCACCTGGTTGATGCCCTCGACGCGGATTTCCACCGGATCTTCCACTGTCGAGATGTTGCGCTCGGGCATGTTCAGGATGTTCAGCGCGGTATACAGCGACACCGTCTTGCCCGAGCCGGTGGGGCCGGTGACCAGCACCATGCCGTAGGGCTTGTGGATGGCATCCAGATAAAGCTGCTTCTGGTTCTCCTCGTAGCCGAGCTTGTCGATGCCCAGCTTGGCCGAGGAACTGTCCAGGATACGCAGCACGATTTTTTCGCCGAACAGGGTCGGCAGCGTGCTGACGCGGAAGTCCATCGACTTGCTCTTGGACAGGTTGAGCTTGATGCGGCCGTCCTGCGGCACGCGCCGCTCGGCGATGTCCAGGCCGGCCATCACCTTCAGGCGGGAGGCAATGCGGCTGGCCAGCTTCATCGGCGGGGTGGCTACGGCGCGCAGCATGCCGTCCATGCGCAGACGTACCCGATACACCGTCTCGAACGGCTCGAAATGCACGTCGGAGGCGCCCCGGCGGATGGCGTCCACCAGGATCTTGTTGACGAACTTCACCACCGGCGCTTCTTCGTTGCTGGTGGCGTCGATGCCCGTGGCCTCGACCTCGTCGCCGCCCTCGGCATCGAGGTCGTCGAGCTCTTCGTTGCCCATCTCGGGCATGGCGTTGTGCAGATTGTTGAGCGCATTCTCGATCGCGCGGCTCAGTTGAGCCTGCTCGATCAGGATCGGTTCCACCATGTGATTCGAGTGGAACTTGATGTCGTCCAGTGCATGCAGCTGCATCGGGTCGGCAATGCCCACGAACAGGCGCTTGCCGCGCTTGAACAGGGGCAGCACCTGGTGCCGGGTAATCAGTTCCTCGCTGATCAGGTTCAGCGGAAGGACCGCGAGCGCCAGCGCGTTCAGGTCCATCATTGGCATGCCGAACTCGGTCGAGGCGACCTGAGTCAGGCGCGTACTGTCGACCAGTCGATTGCTCAGCAGCCACTGGGTCAGCGTGACTTTCTGGCGCGCCGCGTCGGCGACCGCCTGGCGGATGTCCACTTCCGGCAGCAGCCCCTCGGCGACGAGGCGCCGCGCCATGCCGGAAAGCCCGATAAGGGATGGTTGCGGCTGCGATGACATGACGTAATCTGTTTTTGGGCCCCCGGTGTGACGAATCTAACTCAGAATGAGGCGTCTGGTAAGCGCACCCGGTCGCGGCTTCTGGCCGAAGTGACGCGACGCACGGCAGGCAAAGGGAAAAATGGCTAAGCGCTGACCCCGGCAGGTGGCGCCACGATATGATGTCGGGCTTCCGGCACGGATTTCATCGCTTGAGCAGCCATCTCCCCGAGGCATTTCCCGAGCCCTTCCTGGTTTTCGGTGCGCCGCGCATCGGCGAGGAAGAGATCGCCGAGGTGGAGGCCTGCCTGCGCTCCGGCTGGCTGGGAACCGGCCCGCGGGTCGCCCGCTTCGAGCGCGAATTCGCTGCCTATCGCCGGGTCCAGGCCAGCCAGGTGGCAGCGGTCAATTCCTGCACCGCCGCCCTGCATGTGAGCATGGTGGCGGCCGGGATCGAGCCCGGCGCCGAGGTGATCACTACACCTCTGACCTTCTGCGCCACGGTGAATGCCATCCTGCACGCCGGGCTGACGCCGGTGCTGGCCGACGTGGATCCGGTCACGCAGAACATCGATCCTGCAGCCATCGAGGCGGCGATCACGCCGCGTACGCGTGCCATCCTGCCGGTGCACTTCGCCGGACGGCCGTGCGCGATGGATCGCATCATGGCGATCGCAAAAAAGTACGACCTGCTGGTGATCGAGGACTGCGCGCACGCGATCGAAAGCGAATTCCACGGCCAGGCCGCGGGCACTTTCGGCGACTTCGGCTGCTACAGCTTCTACGTCACCAAGAACGTGGTCACCGGCGAGGGCGGCATGATCCTCGGGCGCAGCGAGGAGCATATCGCGCGCGCCCGCATGCTGGCCCTGCATGGCATGAGCAAGGACGCCTGGCACCGCTTCGGCGACCAGGGCTACAAGCACTATCAGGTGCTGGAATGCGGCTTCAAATACAACATGATGGATCTGCAGGCGGCCATCGGCATCCATCAACTGGCGCGGGTCGAGTCGAACTGGCTGCTTCGACGCGCGATCTGGCAGCGCTACGACGAGGCACTTGCCGGGCTGCCACTGGGTCTGCCGGCGCCGGCCGAGGAGGGTACGCGGCATGGCCATCACCTTTACACCGCGATAATCGACGAGGCCACCAGCGGCATCCGGCGCGACGATTTTCTGGATGCGATGAACGCGCAGCGGATCGGCGCCGGCGTGCACTATCTGTCGATTCCGGAGCATCCGTATTACCAGCAGCGGTTCGGCTGGCGGCCGGAACAGTGGCCTCATGCGATGCGGCTGGGGCGTCAGACGGTCAGCCTGCCGCTGTCGCCCGCCATGGACGAGGATGCCGCGGATCGGGTGATCCGCGCCGTGCAGCGAATCATCGCCCGGACTTGAGCGATCCTTTACGATGGGCGCTGACGCGAGGGGCGAAGCCTTGCCTGGCGCCGAACGCTTTACGATTCATGACGAGGGGAGCACACGGTTGAGCCTAGTCAGCATCATTCTGCCCGCAAAAAACGAGGCGCCCGCCCTGGCGGCGCTGCTGCCGCGGCTGCGCGCCATGCAGCCCGACGCGGAGATCATCGTAGTCGACGACGGTTCCACCGACGAGACGCGCAGCCTGTGCGCCGCGCAGGGTATCAATTGCCTCAGTTCGCCCTATTCGATGGGCAACGGGGCAGCGATCAAGCGCGGCGCGCGGGCTGCGAGCGGCAAGACCCTGGTCTTCATGGACGGCGATGGTCAGCATGACCCGGCCGACATCGCGCGCCTGCTGGAGCAGTTGGAGCAGGGTTACGACATGGTGGTCGGCGCGCGCGACTGGGGCAGTCAGGCAGGCGTGGGGCGCGGTCTGGCCAATACCCTCTACAACTGGCTGGCCAGCCGCATGACCGGCCACGCGGTGGCCGACCTCACGTCGGGATTTCGAGCGGTGCGCGCGGACAGGTTCCGCGAGTTCCTGCATCTGCTGCCGAACGGATTTTCCTATCCGACCACCAGCACCATGGCATTCTTCCGCAGCGCCTACCCGGTGGCTTATCTGCCGATCAAGGCAGCCCAGCGCGTCGGCAAGAGCCATATCCGCCCCTTGCGCGACGGCCTGCGCTTTCTGCTGATCATCTTCAAGATCGCCACGCTGTATTCGCCGCTCAAGCTGTTCGTGCCGGCGAGCGCCGCCTTCTTGCTGCTGGGTTGCCTCAATTACGCATGGACCTTCGTGCACGACGGGCGCCTCACCAACGGCAGCACCCTGCTGTGGAGCGCCGCGGTCATCGTGTTCCTGATCGGCCTGGTGTCGGAGCAGATCACCTCGCTGACCTACCGCGAGCAGAGATGACGATGGAGCGGCTGCCGCACGCAGCGCTCGATGCGACCGGACGCTATGCGAAAGCGGCCAAGATTCATCGATTGCTGGGCATTGACCAAGCGGAACCGCACGAGTTGCGCTTGCTTGAGGTGGGTACCGGCGCTGGGGTGATTGCCAGTTATTTTGCCCATTTGTCCACGCCGCGCTTCAGGGTGGACGCAGTCGATACGGTCGATCAGCGGCAGCTCGCGGATGGTTATGCCTTCCGGCTAGTCAATGATGCGTCTCTGCCGTTCGAAAACGCCGGTTTCGACCTTGTGGTAAGCAACCATGTCATCGAGCACGTAGGAGATGCCGCAAGCCAGTTGCTGCATTTGAAAGAGATTGCCCGTGTGCTGAAGCCGGACGGCCGGGTCTACCTGGCGGTGCCCAGCCGTTGGCAAATTGTCGAACCTCATTATCGACTGGCTTGGCTGAGCTGGTTGCCGCCCGCCTGGCGCTCTTCCTATGTGCGCTTGCGCCGGGCAGGCACGCATTACGATTGCCGCCCGCTGAGCAGGGGGCAGCTAGAAAGCATGCTGACTGAGGCAGGCCTGGCCTATCGCAATCTGCTGCCGCAGGCCCTCGATGCTTTTGTCCGCCAGGAGGGCGCAGCGTCCTGGGCGGCGCGTTTCGCGTTGCGCCTGCCACGCGCCATGTTGCAGAAGCTCGCGTCGTGCAGCCCGACACATATCTATTTGTTGCACCATATGACTGCCGAGGCACCATGAGCCGACAGGGCAAGCCGAGCTTGCTGGTGTTGGCTTCGACGTATCCGCGCTGGGCCGGCGATGCCGAGCCGGGTTTCGTGCACGAACTGTCGCGGCGCCTCGCCGACGATTTCGAAGTCCACGTGATCGCCCCCCATGCAGCGGGCGCGCATGCCGACGAAGTTCTCGATGGAGTCGCCGTTCATCGTTACCGGTATGCGCCGGAGCGCATGGAGACTCTGGTCCACGGAGGAGGCATCATCAATAACCTCCGGCGCAGGCCCTGGAAATTCTTGTTGGTGCCTGGCTTCGTCTTGGGGCAGTGGCTGGCCGTTCGTCGGGCACGGCGGCGATGGCAGCCGGCACTCGTTCATGCGCATTGGCTGTTGCCGCAGGGCATTGTGGCCAGTGCCGCTGCCGGCGATGTTCCGTTTGTGGTGACTTCGCACGGGGCGGACTTGTTCGCGCTGCGCAGTTCCTGGTTTGCCCGTCTGCGCCGTTTTGTCGTGCGCCGCGCTGCCATGGTCACGGTAGTCAGCCACGCCATGCAGGCGAAGCTCGCCCGCGAGGCGCCGAGCGTATCCGTTCGTGTCCTGCCGATGGGGGTCGATACACAGCGGACTTTCACGCCGGACCCTCAGATGACGAGAAGCGATCATCGACTTCTGTTCGTGGGGCGGCTGGTCGAGAAGAAAGGAGTTCGTCATCTCATCGAGGCGATGCCCACGGTACTCGCACGCCGCCCGTCGATCGAGCTGGTCATCGCCGGAGCGGGCCCGGAATTGGCCGCATTGAAACAATTAGTTGATCGGCTTGGAGTGGCCACACAGGTGCGCTTCGTCGGTGCGATGACGCAAGCGGAGCTGGCGCCTCTGTACCGCCAAGCTACCCTGTTCGTGGCGCCATTCATCGAGGCGGAAAGTGGCGATCAGGAAGGGCTCGGGCTTGTGGTCGCCGAGGCCATGGCGTGCGGCTGTCCGGTGTTGGTGGGCGACGTGCCTGCGGTGCGTGATCTGGTCAATGACGAAACAGGCGTCCGCGTTCCCGGCAAAGATTCCGCGGCCCTGGCCGATGCGATCGAGCAATTGCTGGCGGACCCTGTGCGCCGCGGTCGATTTGCGCTGAACTCGAGAAAATATGTGGAAGAGCATTATGGTTGGGACAGAACGGCGGCAGGCTATCGGGACTTACTGCGCTCGGTGATGTGCTCTGGGCCTGCAAAGAAATAGCATGGGTCGCCGGCATGTGCGCGGCACTGGCATGTTTGCACGAGGGGAATGCATGGCATTTTTCAATCAGGCAGCCAGCAGCATCGGCTGTCGTCGAATGCGCTGCCGACACATGCGGCAGCGGACGTACTTTATCGAGATTTCGTGGCGACATGACGACAACGCCGAATAAATCGGATGCCCTGCGGATATGGATTCCAGCGATACAAGCGCGAAGCGGTGCGGATGTTTTTACCCTGCGCCTGGCCGAGACGTTGCGCCGAGCCGGGCACAGCGCGATCGTGCAGTGGTTTGATCCTCGCTATGAGTTCATGCCGGAGCTCATGCGTCTGAGCCGAAGGCCGGAGCACTTCGATGTCATTCATGCGAACAGCTGGAATGCGAGCGCCTTTCTCGGCCTAGGAGTGCCGGTAGTCACCACCGTGCTGCACCTCGTCCACGATCCTGCCTATGCGCCGTACCGATCGGCAGCGCAGGCGGCCTATCATCGTTGGCACGTGCGCTGGCGCGAAGAGCGGGCGATCAGGCTGAGCGCGGCTGTCACGGCGATTTCGGCCTATGTCGGCCGCACCGTGAACGACGTGTTTGGGCGATCGGCGGTCGATGTCATCCCGAACTGGGTGGATACCGAGCGGTATAGCCCTGCGCCGGACGGGCAGGTTTTGCCGAAATCGCGATTCCGCCTGCTCATGGTGGGAAACCATAGCTTGCGCAAAGGCGCAGACTTGCTGCCGGCTTTCGCCGAGGCGCTAGGGCCGACTTTTGATCTTCGCTGCACGGGTGGACTGCGATCCCACCGCATGTATACGCAGCCGGTCAACGTGAGCATGCTCGGGCATTTGTCAGAAGCCGAGCTTATCGAGGAATACCGGCAGTGCGATGCGGTGGCTTCCCTGTCGCGCTACGAAGGATTTGGATATACCGCCCTTGAGGGCATGGCCTGCGGCAAGCCTTTCGTCGGCTTCCGTACCAGCGGCCTGACCGATGTCGTCGTCGATGGCGAAAGCGGCTCTTTGGTGCCCATCAACGATGTCAAGGCTCTCGCGGACTGCTGTGTGCAACTGGCGAAAGACCCCATGCGCACCAAGCAAATGGGTGAAGCTGCAAGAACGCGAGCGACGACTGTTTTTGCCCAGGCCACGGCGACCGACGCCTACGTGGAAGTTTATCGCAGGGTACTGCGCGAGGCGCAGCGATGAGCCGGTCTGTCGACGAAGCCCCGCCTCTTGTCACCACGATCATTCCCACCTATCGACGACCCGGGCTGCTGAAGCGTGCGATTGCCAGCTCGCTCGAGCAGACGGGCCCTGCGCATATCGTTCGAGTATTCGACAACGCGTCGGGTGACGAGACGGGCCGTGTGGTCGAGGAGATGGCATCGAAAGATCCGAGATTGGCGTACCACTGCCACCAGGAAAATCTCGGGGCTTACGCGAATTTCGAGTTCGGCTTGCGCAGCGTGGAGACGCCGTTCTTCTCGATACTCTCGGATGACGATTACCTGCTGCCTGGGTTCTATAGCCGGGCTATCCGAGACCTCCAGGATCATCCGGAGGCCATGTTCTGGGCCGGCATGACGCTGAGCGTCGATGACCAGGGGCGAATATGGGACGCCAGGGTGGATCGATGGTCTCGAGAAGGTTTGTTCGAACCGCCCGAGGGGTTGATGTCGATGATGCATGGCATGGCGCCGATCTGGACCGGCATCGTCTTCAGGCGCGATGTGCTGCACAGCATCGGCTTGCCGGACCGGGAGGCGCTTGGTCCGTCCGACCTGGATTTCGTGCTGAAGGCTTCAGCGGCTCACCCCTTTGTCCTGCGCAAGTATCCCTCGGCGGTATTCACCTTGAACCCGTCTTCGTTCAGTGCGACGCAACCGCTGTCATCGTTCTGGCCTGGCTGGCTGAAGATGCTGTCCAATTTGGAAGGTAGCGATCGGCTGGATCAACACGCCAAAGCCATCGCACTCGAAGCACTGCGACAAGATGCGCGGCAGATGTTGTTCAGGCGGGGGGCCAATGCGCTTTCGCTCGCTAGGTACGATTTCACGCAGGAGGCGGCGCAAGCCCTGCGCTCGTTTTTCGGCGATGGCTGGAGAGCATCAATACTTGCCGTGCTGGCGTGGGTCTGCGAGCGCTTCGGATACGCGCAAGGCGCGTATACCCGTGCCTATCGCTTCACTGAGCGCCGCCTGGTCGAGTCCCGATCCGGGTTGGAATCGCGCTTCGGTCACTTGCTGCGGCGCACGTGAGGGCACGAGCGCCTGCCTTGCGCGATCAAGGTAGGTGCAGCTTCAGGCGCGTGCAGGCCTGCCATGCCTGCTGTCTGAGATAGGGAGAGGCGATGGCTGATGCGGCCAGCACGCAGCCGCTGACCACGGCCAGCAACAGAAAGCCCTTGGCGTCGCGAGTCAGCGCGGGAACCGCACAACGAGCGACAAGCCCCGCAGCGGCGCCGGCGAGAAAGGGCGGCAGGACGTCTTGCAGATACCAGCGGCGCATTCCGCCAAGCATCAGGCGGCGGTGCATGAGCGGAATGGCAACGGCGACGAAACCTAGGTTGGTGGCCAGCCACATGCACGCCGCGCCGACGATGCCGTAGTGATCGACCGCCCATAGGCAAAACGGAATGCCGAGCAACAGGGCCACCAGATTCGTGCCGATGGTCAGGCGCGTCCAGCCGTAGGCCAGCTGCAGTGCATAAGGCAGGGTCATCAGGCCGTTCAAGGCTGTCCCGGCGATCAAGATCGATAGCGGCGTAGCTACCTTTGCGGAAATCGAAGCATCGCCGCTCCACAGGTACACGACGTCCTTGGAAAAAAGGAAAAGCACCGCCGATATGGCGGCTATCACTACGGCGACGCACTGGTTGCTCAAGTGGTAGAGCGTGCCGAGCGTGTTGGTTTCTTCGTGCGCGACCAGCCTGCTGTAGCGCGGATAGAGCGCATTGAACATCGGTTGGATCATCCGGCCGAGCCCGGCAGCCACGCTGAGAGCCAGGCTGAAATATCCCAATTCCTCCAATGGCCGCATGGCGGACAACACGATGCGATCCAATTGCGTGACGGCGATCGACAATGCCGTGATGGCGATCAGGCCCCCGGCAAAATGCACGGTGCCTCGCAGCTCGGCTGCGTTGAACTTGGCCCGCCGATCGGCGCCCATCGGCAATAGATGCCATAGGGCCCACGCCGAAACCAGTGATTGGCAGGCGCCCATCGCGGCATACCATGCCATGAAGGCCGTGATGGTCGGGGAAATCCAATAGAGCACGGCCAGCACACCGGCGCCACGCATGGTCGCGAAAGCGGCATTGATGGCGTTGAGCATCGGCTGACGCTCCAGGCCGGAAAGCCCGCTGGAGTAGAAACTGCTTGGCCACTGCATCGCCACCGCCAGTCCCATGATGGCTACGGCATGCGCGGTTTCTTCCTGGGTCAGCGCGCTGGGGTGCAGCCAATGGCGTGCCACCGGTCCGCTGGCGAGCCAGATGGCCAGAGCCAGGCACACGGCTATAGGCCAGACGAGCCATTCCAGCGTGCGCACGAGATCGCGCACGGCATGTGGATTTTCGGCGTGGTGAGCGCGCCGGGCCAGTTCGCGATTGAGCATGCTGCCCATGCCCAGATCGAAGAGCATGGAAAGCGCCTGCATGCTTAGCATGAGGCCGATCAGCCCAAAGGATTCCATGCCGAGCAGGCGGATATAGAGCGGCACGAAGACTACGCTCATGGCCGCCATCCATGCCTGCCCGGCATAGTTGGCAAGGATGTTGGTACGCAGCGCCGGCATGACGCGCTGGTTAGACGCGACGCAGGAAGCCGTCGGGGGCGACCGTGATCAGCAACTTGTGCTCCAGCGCCGAATCGATCTCGAACATCAATGGCGCACCGTCTGCCGCCGAGCGTTTTTCCTGCTTGAGGCGGCGCAGGTATTCCCGTACGGCAGTCTTGGGATTGTCGCCCTTGCCCCAGGGGCGATCCGGATAGGTCGCCTCTGGCAAGTCTTCGATCACAGTATCGAAGACTACGCAATAGCTGTCGGAAGTGGTCAGCGGCGCATAGGCTTCGAGTTCGGCCAGCACGTGCTCATGCGTGTGGTTCGAGTCGAGGATCACCAGGATTCGTTTGTATCCGGCAGCGATCCGCCGGACTTGAGAAACGATCTCGGGGTCGATCGACGATCCCTGGATCATGTCGATCCGGCCGGCCATTGGATGGGCCTCGATGGCCGCGCGGTTGTGCGACCGGATATCGATGTCGATGCCGACGACGCGGCGGGAAGGAGCATTGGGGTTGAGCATCTTGCCGCTAGCGACGGCGTCGCCATAGTCGAGCAGCGCGAGCATCGAGGCGCTGAGCACCAGTGAGCCGCCGTGGGCAATGCCCGTCTCGACGATCAGATCCGGTCGGATTTGCCAGATCAACTCCTGGATCGCCACGATGTCCTGCGGGTATTGGATGATCGGACGGCCCAACGAGGAAAAATTATAGGAATACTTGTGCCGCAGCGTATGCTGAAACCAGTCGCCGGTAAGTTTCTGCAGCGCCAGATCCTGGCCCTGGCCGGCAATATGCGCCTGGCGTTCCTGTTCGAATTCTTGAATGGGGTCCATGGTTGGCTTGATCACTCGGGTGCTTGGTAATGGAGTGCCAGCATGCTACCTGGCGAGAGGTGTCGCAGGGTTGCCGACCACGGTCTGACCAGGGGCGACGTCCCGCGTGACCACGGCGCCGGCGCCGATGATGGCGCCTCGGCCTATCGTAAGCTGCGGCAAGATGATCGCGCCCGTACCGATGAAGGCGCAGGCGTGCACATGCACCTCGCCAGCAAGGTGCGCTCCGGGGCCAACATGCACCCCCTCTGCCAAGATACAGCCGTGGTCGACCGTGGCGCCGGTGTTGACGATGACGCCCTTGCCCAAGGCGGCGCGGGCGCAGACGGCTGACATCGCCAGGATCTGCGCACCTTCACCGATCTCCGCATCGCTGGCCACGAAGGCGCGCGGATGCACGACGGTGAGGGGGCGAATGCCGTGATCCTGCAGCAGCTTCTGGATGGTCAGGCGATCGCTGCCGCGCGCGCCGCCGATCGCTACGCAGCCGTAAGTCTCGATCGATGCAGGGCGTTCGGCCAGCCACGATGCGAGCCCGCTTTCGCCGAGGTAAATGGGAACCTCGGCGAAGGGCGAGGGCAACGCGCGATTGTCGAAAACGGCCGTCAGCTTGAATTCCGCCCCGGCCAGCGCTTCGTGCAGCACGTACGCCTGACCGGTGGCGCCCCAAAAAATCAGCGCTTTCATGAGGTGCCGCTCAGGACTCGGCGCAGGCACGCGATGACTCGATCCTGCTCTGCTCGAGTCAGGTCGTGATAGCTGGGAAGGTTGACCGAGCGCGCGTAGATATCGAGGCTCACCACGTTCTGCGGACACCGCGCGAACATGGGCAGGGTGGACAGGGGCCAGAAGAATACGCGGCCATCGATTTGCTCTGCCTTGAACTCGGCCAGAAGCTTCTCACGATCGAATGGCACGGTGCGATCGACCACCACGGTCGGCATCCAGTAGCCATTGGCGGTGTCTTCGGGTTCAGGATTCATGCGCAATGGCAGGTCGCCCAATGCATTGCGGTAGTACTCGAACACCTGCCGCTTTCGCTCGATCAGCGCCTCGATGCGTTCCAGCTGCGCGCAGCCGATGGCCGCCTGCAGGTTCGACATCTTGTATTTGAAGCCGATGGTCTCGGGCCAGAACTGCCGGGTTTCGCCCCGCGCACGGCCGTGGTTGGACAAGGTCAGCGCGCGTGCATAAAGCGTTTCGTCGCCGGTGACGAAGATGCCGCCTTCCCCGGTGGTCATTGTTTTGGTGCCGTGGAAGGAGAAGGCGCCGAACGCACCCAGAGTACCGGCTCGACGCCCATGCCAGATCGATCCAATCGCCTCGGCAGCGTCCTCGATGACGGGTATGCCATGGCGCTTGCCGATTTCCAGCAAGGCATCGAGGTCGCACAGGTTGCCGTAGAGATGTACCGCCAGGATGGCCTTGGTGCGCGGCGTGATCGCCGCCTCGACGGCAGTGGGATCGAGACACCAGCTATCGGCAAGTACGTCGACGAGCACGGGCGTCGCGCCCAGATAGGTGATCGGCGCGGCCGATGCGATCCAGTTGATGTCGCCGAGGATCACCTCGTCGCCGGCGCCGATACCCAGGGCGGCCATGCCCAGGTGCAGGGCGCCCGTGGCGCTGGACGTGGCTATCGCATGCTTGATGCCGAGATGTTCGCGGAACAGTGATTCGAAGCGCAGGATGTAGTCATAGCAATGCTCACCCCAGCCATGCCTGGCCGCATCGGTGGCATAGCCGACCTCCAGATCGGTGATCGAGGGTTTGGTGTAGTAGATGCGGCTCTTGGATGCTTGGTCATTCATAGGATGGCCAGGTGCGGAACGGCGATGACAAATTTCCCGCCCCAGGCGCGAATGTAATCGAGCTGGGCACTGATTTCGGTGCGCAGATTCCAGGGCAGAATCAGCACAAAGTCGGGACGATCCTCGCGTAGCCGCGATTCGTCGGTGACGGGGATTCTCGATCCTGGCAGCCAATGCCCTTGCTTGTAAGGCGAGGCGTCAACGACATAGCCGAGCAGATCCGACCTCACGCCGGCGTAATTCAGCAAGGTATTGCCCTTGGCCGCTGCGCCGTAGCCGACGACCCGGCGGCCGTGGCGACGTTGCTCAAGAAGAAAGGTCAGCAGCTCGTTCTTGACCGCATCGGCCTGCGCCTGGAAGCCGCGATAGTAGGCCAGGTCGGTCATGCCAGCCTGGCTTTCTTTGGCAAGCAGGGCCGCTACCGCAGGCGTTTCCGCATGGCGGCTGGCCGTATGTGCTGCCCACACCCGCAGCGATCCGCCGTGAGTGGACAGCCGTTCGACGTCCCATATGCGCAGGCCATGGGCGGCGAAAACTTTGCATATCGTATGCAAGGAGAAATACGAGAAATGCTCGTGGTAGACCGTGTCGAACTGTCGCTGTGCGACCAGTTCCATCAAGTGAGGGCATTCGACGGTGATCGAGCCTTCTTCGGCCAAGGCCGTTGCCATTCCCGCGACGAAATCATTGAGGTCGGGCACGTGCGCCAAGACGTTGTTGGCGACGATCAGATCGGCCGGCTTTCTCGCGGCAACGAAGTCCGTGGCGAATTCACGCCCGAAGAAGTGCTCCAGTGTCTCGATGCCTTTGTCGCGCGCGACTTTGGCTGTGCCGGCAGTCGGCTCCACGCCGACGCAGGGAATGCCTCGGGCGGCCACGTATTGCAATAGGTAGCCATCGTTCGAGGCGATTTCCAGCACCAGGCTTTCGTGCCCCAACCCCAGGCGTTCGGTCGCCTGAGCCACGTAGTGCTCGGCATGGGCCAGCCACGAGCGCGAATAGGAGGAGTAATACGCGTAGTCCGCAGCGAACAGTGACTTGTGCGACTGCACTTCCTCGACCTGCACCAGCAGGCAGGACTCGCAGGTAAAAAGCTTGAGCGGAAACCATGTCTCCGGAGCGCTAAGCGACGCTTCGCTGAGAAAAGCGTTGGACGGCGGTGCGCTGCCCAAGTCCAGAAAGACTTCCCGCAGCAAGGTGTGGCAGAAACGGCATTTCATATTTCTCATTCACCAAAATGTACGCCGGAGAAGTGGCCGCTCAGCAGGGGCGTGCTGCGATCTTTCTCCGAAACGCGGGTGATCGGAAGCGGCCATGCGATGGACAAGGCCGGGTCGTCGTGGCGAAGCGCGCCTTCGTGCGGCTTGCTCCAGGACGAGGTGTGCAGGTAGAGCAATTGCACATCGTCGGTAAGCGCTTGGAATCCGTGCGCGAACCCCTCCGGGATGAATATCTGCAGTGGCCGGTCGTCGCTCAACTCGACGCCATGCCAATGCAGAAAAGTCGGCGAGCCGGCGCGCACGTCCACTGCCACGTCGAAGACGCGCCCGCGCAGGCAGCAGATCATTTTTGCCTCGGCCGCCGGCGGATACTGGAAATGCATGCCGCGCACGGTGCCCTTATGGCGGGTCTCGGACAAGTTGATCTGCTCCCAGTGCAGCTTCGGTCGAAGCTCGGCGCAGGCCGCTTCGCAGAATATCCGCGTGAAGCGTCCGCGCTCGTCTTCGAACGGCGAGGCCTCCAGGAGCTTCAAACCATCAAGCGGCGTCGGATGGATTTTCATGCGGCCCAATCCAGGCCAGCAGCGCGAGCGGCGGCTACATAGCTCGCCAGGTCTTCGGCGCTGCGCGATTGGCCACGCTCGTGATAGGCACGGTACCAGGCGATCGTACGGTGCAGAGTTTCATGCGCGCCCCAGACCGGTCGCCAAGCAAGTTCCCGCTGCGCTTTCGAGCAATCCAGGCGCAATGCATGAGCTTCGTGAGGGTGCGGGCCAGGATCGACTTCACTGTGTATGCCGGGCCAGTCGGCCTGCATCTGTGTGACGAGCGCTTTCACCGGAAGCGTGGCGTCGGCAGCAGGTCCGAAATTCCAGGGGCCCTCGACGGCCTCGCCGGCGAGCAGGGCTTGCCCGAGTCGCAGATAGCCGGACAGTGGCTCGAGCACATGCTGCCAGGGGCGCACGGCATCCGGATTGCGTATGCGCAGCGTGGTTCCGTTCGAAGCGGCGCGCACCAGATCGGGCACCAAGCGGTCCTCGGACCAGTCACCGCCGCCGATCACATTGCCAGCCCGTGCCGTCGCAAGCCGTGGCCCGGTTGTGGCGAAGAAGCTCTTGCGGTAACAGTCGCTCACCAATTCCGCACAAGCCTTGGAGGTGCTATAGGGATCATGGCCGCCCAGCGGATGCGCTTCCGAATAGCCGCCGGCGGCATGCTGTTCCTGATAGACCTTGTCGGTGGTCGCATTGACCAGCACCCGCACGGATTCGACACCGCGCACCGCTTCCAGCAGGTGCACCAGGCCGAGCACGTTGGTGTCGAAGGTCGCCAGCGGTTCGCGATAGCTCCGCCGCACCAGCGGTTGCGCAGCCAGATGGAAAACGATCTCGGGTTCGACACGTGCGAGCGCCTGCTGCACGGCAGGACCATCGCGGAGGTCGATGCGAAGATCCTGCACCTCGCTCAGGTCGAGCAAGGTCCAGTGCGCGGGATGAGTGTCCGGCGCCAGGGCCAACCCGCTCACCCGAGCCCCAAGCGCGCTGAGCCACAGGCACAGCCACGAGCCTTTAAAACCGGTATGGCCGGTGACCAGAACCCGGCGCCCGGCATAGCTTCCGCCGAACAGGCGATTCAAGGCCAGACCTTCCATGGCGCCTTGCCGTTCTGCCAGAGTTCTTCGAGCTTGAGCTTGTCGCGCAGCGTATCCATGGGTTGCCAGAACCCCTCGTGCCGGTAGGCCGAGAGCTCGCCGTCTCTGGCCAGCGCCTCCAATGGTTGGCGCTCCCACACGGTGTTGTCGCCTTCGATGTAGCGCATGACCGCCGGTTCGAGTACGAAAAAGCCGCCATTGATCCACGAGCCGTCGCCCTGCGGCTTTTCCTCGAAGCGCGTGATGCGGTGGTCGTGGATGTCCAGGGCGCCGAAGCGGCCCGGGGGCTGTACGGCGCAGACCGTGGCCAGGGTCTGCCTAGAGGTGTGGAATGCGAGCAGTGACGTGACATCCACATCGGCCAGTCCATCGCCATAGGTAAAGCAGAACGGGGCATCGTCCAGGTAATGGGCCACGCGCTTCAGACGGCCGCCGGTCTGGGTCTCGTCGCCGGTATCGACCAGGGTCACGCGCCAGGATTCCGTGTGCTGCTGATGCACTTCCATCTGGTTCTTGGCCAGGTCGAAGGTGACATCGGAGGTGTGCAGGAAGTAGTTGGCGAAATACTCCTTCACCATATAGCCCTTGTAGCCGAGGCAGATGATGAAGTCGTTGATGCCATGCTGCGAGTAGATCTTGAGGATGTGCCACAGCACCGGCTTCCCGCCGATATCGATCATCGGCTTCGGGCGCACGCTGGTTTCTTCGCTGATGCGGGTGCCCAGGCCTCCGGCGAGAATGACGGCTTTCATGGACCTCTCAAATGAGCAAGTGATGGGATCGAAGGATGGTGCGGAGCATATCGGATCGCGCTGGCGTCTGGCTTTGAGCGCGTTCTAGCCGGGCGACAATTGCAGCTGAAGCTCGTGCAGGCTGCGGCCGAGGCGGCCTCCGAAGTCCAACTGCTCCAGTTGCTTGAGCTGCCGAGCAGCCTCGTCCCTATGTCCAAGCGCTATCAGCATGCGGATCAGGGTGATTCTATAGGCCGGTTCCTTGGGGTCGGCGTTGACGGTCTGCTCCATCAGGCGTTGGCCTTGCGATCTGTCGCCCACCACGCTCCATGCGTACTCGGCATAGGTGGCCAACAGGCGCGGACTGGGGTCGGGATGAGTCATGGCTGCATCGAATGCCGCGAGCATGCGTTCTTGCGGCAAGTCGCACTGGCCGTCGCGTGCACAATGTGCCAATACGCTGAGCGAACTGTCGTCCTGCACCCCGGTAGGGCGCGAGCGCAGCTTGGCGATCATGCTGTCCCACCACTGGTCCTGCAGCGGCAGGTTCATTCGCGCATTCATGAAGATCAATGCTTGTTGGGGCAGGATCGATGAACCCGGCAGCGCGGCGGCGCGCTCCAGCGGAGCGTAGGCGAGTCGAGTGTAGGGCGAGGTCGGATCGTTGCGCGAATAGATGATATAGGTACGGCCCAGCTCGTACTGTGCTCGCGGCGAGGCCGGCGCGCGCTCGGCCAACATTTGCGCCAAACGCAGATTGTCGCCCCAGGCATAGGCCGTCGCGGTCGTCTGCACGCCCCACCAGGCCAGCAGCACGGCAAGCAGTGCGCGACGGAGCGAGCGGAAGCGGGCTCGCGCAGCAGAAGGTGTTGTCATCGCCGTCAGAGCAGGCACCACGGCCAAGAGCAGCCCGAAGCTGGCGAAATAGTTGCGATGCTCGTAGACCAGTTCGAGGGGCAGAATCGTGGCCGTCAGCAGCTGGCCTGCCAGAAACAGGGCGATGCCTAGCGCGACGAGTGGATAGTGCCGGCGCAGCCATGCCAACAAGGCAAGCAACCCCGCGAGAGCAAACAAGCTGGCCAGCGTGGTCCACGGGGATATCAGGCCGGTCGATGCCACGAAATCATCGTGGTAGAACGAGAGCCCCGCCGGCGTCGGCCACAGCGTCCAGCCCACGTAGTCGATCACGATGCGCGATTCACTCAGCAATCTGGTGTACAGGGTGAAATCGCGCGTTGTCCAGGCAGCCGGCTGCAGCAGGCCAGGCAGTAGCCAGGCCAGGCCTAGAACGGCGGGGAGGACCAGCACCAACAGGAACAAACCGATGACACGCCAGTCGATTTTCTGCTCCGTACGGAAGCCGAACAGCATCCCATCGATCACGGCGGCATAGAGCGGCAACATGACTGCGGTTTCCTTGGCCAGAGATCCTATGGCTGTGGCGAAAATGATACTGCCGGCGCAGAGCAGGAGGGCTGCTGGCGACCGTGGGTTCGCCAGCATGCGGCGGCGGCCGGTCACGTAGCCGAGCAGGCCTAGCAGGACGAACAGGTTCGCCATGCTCTCCATGCGCTGCACCACATAGAGCACCGAGGTCAGGTTGATCGGTAGCAGCAGCCAGCCGGCCGCGACCAGGGCGGCGGTGAGGTCGATTTGCCGCATTGTCTCGGGAGAGGGTGGATGCGCGGTATCCGACAGGCTCGAGGGAAGCGGCTCAAGCAGTCGTCGAGCCAGCAGGAACACCAGGACGCCATTCAGGAGATGAATGACCAGATTGGTCAATTTCATCCAATAAGGGTCCAATCCGGCCAGCAGATAGTTCGCGGCAAAACTCAGCGAGGCCAGTGGGCGCTTGAATTCGCTGGCCGGCGAGGAAAGTGCGACATTCACCAGCGACGGGATGCTGGCATCGTCCGGCTGCACCCCATGGTTGTCGACGATATTGGGGTAGTCGTCGAACAGCCAGCCGCCCGACAGGCCCGGCCAGTAGATGGCGGTCGCCAGCAGCAAGAACGCTGCAAGCAGCCAACGCCCATCGAGATGGACATGAGGGCGTTGGCTCATGGGGCGTATTGGAAGCAAGAGCAGGGCGCCAAGATCATCGGTGACCCGGGATCAATCGGGAAATGGGTACCCATCATAGCGGCTGCGGTGCACAGCCCAAGCCCGGCTGTGCGTCGGCGCCTAGGCTTCAACCATTCGAAACGCCGGCAGCCCAGCGGGCAAGACCTCAGGGTCAAGATGCAGACACGTGCCCGGTCGCGGGCGCTGTGACACGCCCTGCCTTGATCCGTAGTTCGTCCAGTTGCGCTTTCTCCGCAGGCGTCGCGCTCCCGCTATCGACTCTGGCAATGATGGCCAATGCTTCCTGGCCTCGCTGGTTGTCCACCAGGTAGTTGGCTAGCTCGATCGCGTAAGGGATCGGGGCTTTCTGCAGCTGAACTGCCTCGAGCCATTGCTTGACGGCGAGTGCTTGATCATTCAGAGCCACGCTTGCCAGGTCCGCATACTGCACGTGCAGGCTGATTCGAGAAGGGTTGCGTGCGATCGCGATTTCATACGCGCCTGCCAGCTGCTTGGCATCAATGGCCTGACTGCCCTTGAGGCTGAGTTGTTGCAGGCCGAACAGCGCGGCATAGGTATCGGACACCATCACCTGCGTGCGCAATTTCTCCTGCAGGCTGGCCCAATGTGCCTGGTTGTCCTGCACAGGATGATTGGCGGCCTGGATCAGCAGCGCCTCCTCCGGCAGGATGGACGAGCCCGGCAATCGAGACGCGCGTTCCAATTCCTGGATCCCCAGCCGATAGAGCGGTGATTGGGGATTGTCCTGGGCCATGGCCACATACCGCCGGGCAAGATCGAGCGCGGCGCGGGATGATCCAGGATTTGTTTTGGCCAGCGTGGTGGCTAAGAGCAATGGATTGCCCCAGGTGGCGGCGCGCAGCACGGTCATGAAGCCTAAATTGATGAGCAGGACGCAGGCCAACAGCGCCGGAAGCCTTGGATTGGCGCGGGCGCGAAGCAGCCATAGCAGGTCGGTCACCGCCAACAGCGGGCCGAGCAGGGCCGGGTAGTTGCGATGCTCGAAGACCAGTTCCAGGGCGATCGGGCTGCTGGTCAGGGCATGGGCAACGAAGAACCAGCCGATGCCCAGGGTCAGCAGGGGGCGTCGGCGGCGCATGACCGCTGCCACGACCAATAGGCCCAACAGAAACAGGCCCCCCAGCAGCGTGGTAGCCGGATGCAGCAGGCCGGTCGAGGCTGGGTAATTGTCATAATAGAAGTACAGCTGATTTGGCAGGGGCAGGATGCTCCAGCCGAGATACATGGAAAGTGCGCGCAGCTGCGTCAGTTCGCGCTGCCAGGCATCAAAGTCGCGCCCTGCGTAGGCGGCGGGGATGGCGTAATGCGGCAGCAGGTAGAAGATCAGCAAGAGCACTGCGGCGACACAGCCAGAGGCATTGACAAGCTTCCAGCGCAGGCTTGTTGAAGGAGTTGCCGCGGCAAAGCGCAGTAGGGTGAGTTCGAGCAGCAGCGCGTAGCCTGGCACCAGCGCGGTGGTTTCTTTGGCTTCATAGCCGATCAGCACCAGAGCCGCGCAAACCAGCAGCCATGGCCAGCCACGACGCCCAGCGATCTGTTGTTGACGCGCTTTCCAGTAGGCGAGCAGCGCCAGCAGTACAAAGCTGAAACCCAGCAGCTCCATGCGCTGCACCACATACATGACTGCCGAAATCTGCAGGGGATGGATGGCCCAGGCGGCGCTGACACCCATGGCCCAGTAGTCGGCCAAGGCTCCGCTCTCGTTGTCCTGCAGCTTCCACGCGGCTCGCAGCAGCTTTCGGACCAGCATCCACACCAGCACTACGTTGACCAGATGCAGGCCGAGGTTGCTTGCCTTGAAGCCCCAGATGCCGCTGCCGAAGGCATAGTTGAGCGCGAAGCTCAGCATGGTCAGCGGGCGCTGGATATTGTCGTGCGACCAGGCCCAGACCTGCTGCCAGTCTTGCCAGTGCCAGCCTGCGATGTGGATCGCCGGGTTTTCAGCAAAGATGGGATAGTCGTCGAAGATGAAGCCGCCGGAGAGAGCGGGCATGAGAAGCAAGACGGTGCTCAGCAGAAGGGCAACGAGCGCTATCCCGCGATATTTCATGGTCAACCTTGATCGTCAAAAGAAAAAGAAAGGGCCGCTGAAGGCGGCCCTTTCGCTCGATACGCTAGCAGTAGCGATCAGGTACCACCGGGGCAGCTGGCCGGGGCGTACTTGGCCTTGCCGTTCCACTTGCAGGTCCAGCCGCCGCTGGCGCCGCGGGTCCAGGTAACCACACCGCCCGAGACCGCTGTGTTGGCGTGCGCACCAAGAGTCGCGGTGATCTGGGTAGTCGTCGTGAACGGGCCGACAGCGGTCGGATGGCCGTTATTGCCCGAAATAATATCCGAGGACGAGCTGGTATCCACGCAGCTGGTAGCCGCCTGGAACGTGGTCAGGCCATTGTTAAGGCAGTCTTCCACCGCCACCTTCAGGTCGCCAGATTCGCCAATGACACGAGTGACCTGCGAGCGGATCACGTAGTTCTGGTACTGCGGAATGGCGATCGCGGCCAGGATGGCGATGATCGCGACCACGATCATCAGTTCGATCAGGGTGAAGCCCTTCTGCACGCTCTTCATGGTGATTCCTCTGTTGGTTAGCTAACCGTTGATGCCCCCCATGAGCCCCGGTCCCGATGTCCCCCTAGGCGGGATCGGTCCCACACTCGCGGTCTGGAACGACCAGGAAGCTCGCTCAGAAGAGAGCATGTTGCGTGCCATCCGGCGGCGAGGCGGGCAAGAGTGAACCCTATGACGCCTCGATTGTGCAAGAGTTCGCAATAAACCCTCTGATGAGCGGGAAAATTGGCTATTTATTGCCCAGTGATGATCAATCGTGTCTCCGCTGATCCCTGACGCGACAGGTCAGCGGGTGACGTATCGGGTCACTCTGGGACCTCAGTCCTCAGCAGTGCAGCCGCCCGGCAGCTGCGGGGCAGCCAGATCGGAGAGGCAACTCCAGTTTCCCTGGGTGTCCCGCACCAGCTCGATCAGTTTGCCCTCCACCAGGGAAGAGCCCTTGAGCGCACAGGTAATGTTGCCGAGACCGTTGACCGGCGCATTGGAAGTGATGACGCAGCGCGGGGTGTCGGCGGCAAGGCCCAGGTTGTCGACGTTCGAGAAGCTGCCGTTGTCTGCAACACCTTGACTGATAAGGTGTTCGTAGGCGGTCTTGCCCGGCGTGATGTCGGCCAGGCCGGCTGCCGCCTGCGAGCGGGCGACATACTGGAGGTACAGCGGCAAGGCTGCGGTGGCGAGCACCGCGATGATGGCGGTGACCATCATCAGTTCAATCATGCTGAAGCCGGCATGGCGGCGTTGGTGTGACATGGTGTTTCCCCTGTGGAACGGGGTGGGACACGCACGTTTCGTACCAACTGAACCGAAGCTGCGTCGCGCAATGAAGATGGAGGGCTGTTATGGCGCAGAGCGATCTTCAAATAGTGCAGGGTACCAGTTGGTGGTTTTCGCGGAAGATTGAGGTGAGCTTTTCATCGAAAAATAAAATATCAGTTCTTATGCGACTGAGCACGGATGACGGGCTTATACAGCAAGGGGGCAAATTTCGATGGAAGTATTTGTCTTAAATGGCTCATTTTCGGGTGGAAATCAACAGCAAGTCGAAATTGGTCATGGGCGAACATTCCTTACATGTTCGACTACGAATATAAATGGTATTAAAGGTCTGTCACCAGATTTAACTCTACCAATTACAGTGGCCAATCCGTTTCGACCATATCTATTCATGTCTTTGTAAAATTTTTTAATGTCCTTTTGCTTGAGAACGCCCTCATCATTAATGACAAGCTCGATGCCGCGGCCAGGGCATTTGTCATCGCTAATATTCATATGATCAACGCCCAAATAGACGCGGCCATCCAGAACAATAGCCTTGTTAAGGAAATCATCAGGCTTATCAGCTACGTCACAAACGCTGGCCAATAAATAACCGCTGCTGCCTTGACTTTTACAGGGCGCAGTGAAACACAATAAAGCCAGGAGTCCCATGGCGGAAATCGTTTCGCGAATGGTGGGTTTCAATGGAGCCATCTTACTCATTAGGCCGGGAAGTAATGATACGCATGAGCATCGTGGCATCTCTTTTGTTGGCGTGTACTGTTGAGTTCCATCAAAATTTGAGCCAACCCTTGCCAAGCCTGCTCGTCACCTGAGCTATGTTGCGCCACAACTAGTGGCTCATTCTTCGGCGAAAAGCCCGGCTCAGTTTACTGCAGAAATCAACATCTGTGAGGCCATTAATAATCAGAGAGTCGAATTAAGCAAATCAACAAGAGAGTTAAAGCGACTCAAATAAAATCCGTCGTTGTTTGTGGTCATTACATTTGTGTAGCGACTCACCAAATCAGCATAATTTTTTCGACCAACAAGCTTTGCCACGATAATGCCTGTTGAGCAACGAAACCAAGGCATGGCACGCAGATAACCAACCTTTGCGTTGGGGTCATCGTTCAAGCCCGCATCAATAGCTCCCAATGTGGACCATTTATTGTAATAAGGCATAGCAAATTTGTTAAATGCCTCTGCCGCCAATTCTGCGGCCAGCTCTATCTCCGCCTGATTTTTAATAGGAAAAGCGCAATCATCTTGTGTTCCACCAAGAATAGCCCCTAGAGAAGCTCCAACTGTAGCAGTGCCCCTTTGATATTTCGACTCAAAGCCGGAGGTCTTGTGAAAAATTGACTCAACACCTTCAAATCGAATGCTTGCATCCGGGCAGACAAAGTAACCCTGCTTAACATTGAGCCATATCAAAAGAAACTTAAATGTCCTCTCACCATCAACTTTCGTAAAAGCATCCGAGGATTTAAGCCTATTGAAACCTTGTTCTGCGAGCCGCGGAGCAAGGCATTCATAGAATGCTGACTTGATTTCGCCTTTAGCCATCACGAGCCGTCCAATTTATTAAAAGCTACCTGGCCGATAAACCTGTACGGGACTTGGCTTAATGACCGTGCCCGCCGGATAAATAGAGCCGCCATTTTCACCAATTACCTGACCTCCGTACAGCCCTATTAACGGGTACCCCTTATTCTGGTTTGCTGTAAAACTGGCATCTGGAGACGATTTGAACTCACTTAGCACAACGTCTCCAGACTGATTTTCGCCAATTGCATCCACACGAACAAAATAATCGGCCAAAGTCCCTTGGGCATCAGTATACGGCCTTACCGCCACTTGAGTTTGAACATTGGTCTCCACCGTTTTTAAATAGCTAATGCCCGATTCTTCGAACAGACGCCCCTGCCAATAGTTAACTGTAACCTGAGCCCCGCCCGGAGGCCCCACCAGCTCCTGCCGATCCCTATCCAGGTCGCCGGGACGACACTCTAAATTATATTCCCACGATGGAGGAACCAATGGTGTTTGTTTGAGGGTGCCGTTAGCTTCCTCCTTGAGCGCCTCCTCTAGCCCTGCCTGCTCCCTTCGGAATGACTCTGCTGGGGTTATTTCGTCCCCCCTTCCCTCTGTAGCGGCTTCTGGAGGTAACTCGACATTAGTTTCTTGTAGGCCCAAGGAATCCACATACTGAAGCGGATTGCTGCCTGTATAGGCGTACGTACTAATACCGCCATTGAGTCCGCTCGGATCACTCTGAATGTACCGCCCAGTCGCTACGTTGTAGTCGCGATGGCCGTTGTGTACCAGTCCGCTTTCCGCGTCAAAGTACTGGCCGGGATAGCGCAGGTTGAGCGTATAACCATTGGACGAAGTCGGCGCCAGTTCGCCGAACGGGTTGCCCACGAAGGCCCACGTCCAGAGCGCATTACCCGAGCCATCGGTCACGGCGCGTGGCGTGCCCAGGTGATCGGCAACGACATAACTGACCGTGCTAGCCGATCCGGCCGTGTCCACCGTGGCGATGGGCATACCGCCCAGCCAGACGTAGTCGCGCGTGTTGCTGCCGTATTCCCCAGTCAGACGTCCCGCTTCGTCGTAGTTGAAGCGCTCGGTGCTCGCCACGGGTTGCGTCGCAACCTTCTGGACTCGCTGGCCCAAGGCGTTGTAGGTATAGGTACCGACCGTCGCCCCATTGGCCTGCACGACCGTCAGCCGATGCCGGCCGTTGTAGCCATAGCCCCAGGTCTGCCCAGCACTGGCATTGCCTGTGGTGTTGCCATTGGCATCGAGCGTCCATGCAGCGCTGCCGGTACTTGTCAGTTGATGGGTGCCAACGTTGTAAGCATACGTGCCCGTCGCCAAGCCGCCGCCGGCCTTGCTGGTGCGGTCGCCGGTCGGGTTGTAAGTCAGCGCCTCGATGTTGGTGCTGCCCTGGTCGATGCTCTTGAGGTGATACAGCGGGTCGTAGGTGTAGCTCTCGGTGGCCGGGTTGGCACCCCGGGTGTTGCCCTCGGCGCTGATGTTCCCCATCAGGTCGCGGGCAAAGTGCAGGTTGAGCGCGGGGCTGGTCAGGTCGGTCAGGGCGTAGTTGGTGTCATAGGTGCGAGTGACGGTCTGACCGTTGCCCAGGGTATAGCTACTGATCGGCCCCAGCGGGAGATAGCTGACACTGCTGACAGCCGTGCTGGCGCTACCGCCCGGCGGCGTCAGGGTCACACTTTGAATGCGCCCATCCGCGTCGAAGGTGTAGCCCGCCTGGGTGCCGCTGGGGTAGGTGATGCCGCTCAGACGGTCCGCCGACGTGTAGGTGTAGGCCGTCGTATCGGTCCCCGCCGAAGTGATCTGCTGCTTGCGGGTGACATTCCCCCGGGCGTCGTAGCAGTACACCGTGGTGACGGCACTCTCCACAATCCGGGTCAAACGGCCCAGTGGATACGAGCTGGCACAGCCGGTGACGCTGTTGGCCTCGTCGTAGGCGTAGGTGGCGTTGTCGTTAGTCTGCGCGCTGTCGGAATAGCTGGTGCCGGTTAGACGGTTGAGCGCATCGTAGATCGAGGTGCTGACGATGCCCTTGGCATCCGTATGAGTCAGCACGTTGCCCGCGGCATCGTAGGTGGTGCTGCTGGTGCCGGTGTCCGGGCTTTGCAGCGACGTGGCGTTGCTCAGGCCGTCATAGCCGTAGGTGGTCGCAAGGTTGCTCGGATCGATCACCTGGGTCAGGCGATCCAGGGCGTCATAGGCGCTCTGGGTGGTGGTGTTCTTGGTCGCCGTGTCGGTGCCGTTGTAGTTGGCGACGGCCTTCACCAGACGATTCAAGGCGTCGTAGCTGTTCTGCTGGGCGATGCCGTTAGCATCCGCCGACTGCACCAGATTGTTGTTGGCGTCATAGTTGCCGCTCGCGCTGGCGTCGAACACCGTATGATTAAGACCATCGATCAGCTTGGTGAGCTGCCCCAAGGTATTGAACTGGCGCGTCAGGGTGCGACTGGCCGTGCTGCTGCCGGCCGCGTAGGTGTTTTCCGCCGTGCGATTGCCGGCCGCATCCAGGGTGTATTGGACGTAGTTGCCCTGGGCGTCGGTCACGGTGGTCAGACGATGGGCCGTGTCGTAGCCATAGGTGACCGTCACGTTGTCCGGGTCGGTCACCGTTTGCACGGCACCGTAGGCCGTATAAATGAAGCTGGTGGTCGCACCACCCACGCTGCGGGTCTTCAGCCAGCCCCGCGGATAGTAAGTCAAGGTGGTGACGACGCCATTGGTGTCCTGCAAGCTCAAGACGCGCCCCGCGCCGTCATAGCTCAGGAAGGTGGTGGTGTGCCCGAGGGCATCCGTAACCGATTGCAGGTCACCGTGATGGGCGGTGGCGCTGTCGGTCAGGTAGTAGTGATAGGTAGCGGTCTGCGTCAGGTCGGTGCGGGGGCCGGTGGCGGTCAGCAGGAGACCCACGATGGGGCACTGCGTGGTATCGACGGCCGTGCAGTAGGTATAGGTCGAACGACGCACGCCGGCCGGCACGCTCCCAGTATTGCTGCACGCATAGCCGGCCGCTGCTGCGTTGGCCGGATCGATCTCGCAGCGGGCCAGGGTCTGGCCGGTACTGTTGTAAACCCAGGCCGTGGAGGCCACGGTATTGCCATTGTTGTCCTGCATGGTCCGGGTCAGCGGCACGCGTAGGGCGGTGTTCCAGGTCGTGGCGGTGGTGCGTTGCTGAGCGGTGCCGGAGGCATCGATTTGCACATCCAGCAAGCCGTTGGCGTCGTAGGTGGTCTTGGTGAGATTACCGTTGAAATCTGTTGTGGACGCCACGTAGCCATTGGCATCGAAAGTCGCTGCCTGATTCGGCTGGCCGCAGTCCGGGCCGCATGCCGCGCTGACGGCGCTGGTATGGACCGACCCGTTGGGCATGGCAAAGCTCAACGTGGTTTGAGCCCCATTGGGGTAGGTCACCGACGTGGTGCTGGCTAGCGAATTGGCATTATAAGAAACTTGTGTCGTGTCGACGTTGCCAGCAAGGCTGGAAAGAATGGCCTGATTTTGAGCGTTGTAGCCAATGCTGGTGAGCCGCGTGCCCGTTTCGTCGATATCGCCTGTCAAGGCATTTGGGAAGCTTTGCCCACTCGTCAGAGTGCTTTCGTTGTAGACATATTGCTTGGTCGATTTATCAGGATAGGTAACCTGGGTCAGGTTGCCGTTGGCATCGTAGCTGTAGCTAAGCACACCGCCATCCGCTTGTGTTACTGCGTTAACGGTGGCATTGGCGTTGTAGGTAAAATTGAGAGCGCGCCCGTGTGGATCGGTGACCGTCAATAGCAGGCCGGCGACGGGGGCGATGCTCGTGGGCGTGGCCACCGTGCTGTAAACAAATGTCGTGGCCTGATTCGCTGGGGTGGTGATGGACAGCAGCAAGCCATTGGCATCGAAGCTTTCCTGATTGCGCGTATCGGCGTCGAAGTAAGTCCAGCCGGTGAGGTTCCCGCTGGCATCGGTTTGCTGTGTCAGTCGGTCGGCCACATCGGGATCAGTCGTCCAGGCCCCGGATTGCAAGGTAAAGGTGATCTGTTGGCCGCTCGGCCGATACACGGTCACCGTCGCATTGGAGTTCGTGCCGCCGCTGACATAGGTCAGACTGACATCGAAGTTGTGGCGCCAATGGGCGCCGATATGCGCTGACGCGGTTGAGTTATCGCTGTTGTAGTAGCGGTGAAAGCTCAGGTCGCCCAGAGCGGCGTCAACTTCATCGCGATATTCGTTGCCAGTACCGAGATTGATCGGGTCGCCGGCACACGAGCAGGGACGGCCATTGTTCTTGGCTGGCTTGTAAGGAAAAAGCGAGCCATACCACTCCCAGTATGTATGGCTAGGAATCCCGTTCCACATGGTGCCGAGATAGTAAGATGGGTTGCCGGCGTCCGAAATCACTGGGCCAGTGCAAGCAGCAACAATAGTCTCACCACGAGATTGAGCATATGGAATGTCTTCCTCGCAGACCCGCAGTGCGTCTGCCTGACTGGGCCATATAGTAGACGCCTGACTCGGTAGTGGTGTCCCAGCGAACAATATAAACGACAATAAAGCCAGAATGCTCGATGGCTGAGGTAACTTCCACTTGAAGCGGCTCATGGAGAGGGAGGTCATCCTTGGCATGATGCTTTCCTTCTAAGTTGATTCAGTCTATATGGAATATTGCGAAATAAAGGCTAATTTTGTTGGCTGCTCAATGATGCGAATATCACTTATGATGCTCCATCATATGAAAGCCTAGAGGTGAGATGACCTTCATTGTTAATATCCTCAGTCAGATCCTCGCAGCTTTATTGCGTGGCTTTGCATAAGTAAGGTGCACAAGGCCTAATATATAGCTTAGTGGAGGTCTTTTTGTATAGCCGCAGTGATTGGGTTGATTCGTACGCTCCAGGTTCAATCTGAGACGCGGCTCCGCTCTCCACGATCTGGCGGCGGGGCGGAAAGTGACTCTTGTTTGAGTTCATGCTCCCTTTTACTGTTGGGGTTCTTGCATGACCAAGGGAATCCCCATGAAAGCTCTGTACGCCGCGCTGCTTCTTGCCCTGGCGGTGCCTCCGGCCGTGGCGGCCGATATCGAGAACCACTCGCCGCATCCGTTCGACATCCGCGACCTGGTGATGATGGATCGCGTCGGCGACCCTCAGCTCTCGCCGGACGGGCGCTACGCGGCCTACAGCGTGCGCAGCACGGATTACGCGGCGAACAAGGGCGTCAACGCCATCTATGTGCAGGACCTCGGCAAGGGCGGGCAGCCGGTCAAGCTGGTGGACAAGGGCAGTTCGGCGCGCTGGTCGGCGGATGGCCACAGCCTGTACTACGTGGCGGCGGCGGATGGCGTGGCCCAGCTGTGGCGGCTGGATCTGGGCGAGGGGAAGGGCGGCCTGAACCTGGATGCCCACGCGGCGCCGGCGCAGGTGAGCCATGCACCGCTGGACCTGGGCGGCTACAAGCTGTCGCCGGACGGCAAGAGCGTGTTGCTGTCGTACGAGGTGTATACCGACTGCGCCGATCTCGCTTGCAGCAAGGAGCGCATCGACGGGCGCGAGCGCGACAAGGCCTCGGGCACGGTCTACGACAAGTTGTTCGTGCGCCACTGGGACACCTGGGCGAATGGTCGCCGCAACCAGCTCTACATCGCCCGCTTCGACACGGACGGCAAGCTGCCGGCCGAGCCGACCCTGCTGAGCCGTGGTATCGACGGTGACATCCCCAGCAAGCCGTTCGGCGACGAGAGCGAATTCTCTTATTCGCCCGACAGCCAGATGGTGTATTTCGACGCGCGCATCGCCGGCAACAGCGAGCCGTGGTCCACCAATTTTGACGTCTACAAGGTGCCGGCCGATGGCTCTGCCGCGCCGCAGAACCTCACTGAAGACAACAAGGCCTGGGACGCTTATCCGGTGGCTTCGCCGGACGGCAAGACCTTGTACTACCTGGCCATGAAAGAGCCGGCCTTCGAGGCGGACCGTTTCGGCATCATGGCGCTGGACCTGGCTACCGGCCAGAAGCATGAAGTGGATCCGAACTGGGATCGTTCCGCCGGCAACCTGGCGGTTTCCGCCGACGGCAAGACCTTGTTCGTCACCGCCGACGACAACGGCCAACATCCGCTGTTCGCGGTGAATCCGCTGGATGGCAAGGTGAGCAAGCTGGTCGCCGAAGGTTCGGTCAGTGCGTTCTCGCTGTCCGCCGGCAAGCGCGTGCTGCTCGCGCGCGACGATCTCAAGCGGCCCTCCGACCTGTATACCCTCAATGCGGATGGCCGCGACCTCAAGCAGGTCACCCACTTCAATGCCGAGCGCTTGAAGAACGCCAAGATGGGCGACTTCGAGTTCTTCAGCTTCAAGGGCTGGAACAACGAGCCGGTGCAGGGTTACGTGGTGAAGCCGGTCGGCTACAAGCGCGGGCAGAAATATCCGGTGGCCTTCATCATCCACGGCGGCCCGCAAGGCGCGATGAGCAACGACTGGAGCTATCGCTGGAACCCGCAGACCTATGCCGGCCAGGGTTTTGCGGTGGTCACGGTGAATTTCCACGGCTCGACCGGCTATGGCCAGGCCTTCACCGATTCGATCTCCGGTGATTGGGGCGGCAAGCCGCTGGAGGATCTGAAGGCCGGCTGGCAGGCTGCGCTGGGCAAGTACAACTTCCTCGACAGCAGCCGGGCCTGCGCGCTCGGCGCCAGCTACGGCGGCTACATGATCTACTGGATCGCCGGCGAGTGGAATCAACCGTGGAAATGCCTGGTCGACCACGACGGCGTGTTCGATGCGCGCTCGATGTACTACAACACCGAGGAGCTGTGGTTCGAGGAGAAGGAGAACGGCGGTACGCAGTTCGAGCATCCCGAGAACTACGAGAAGTTCAATCCGCTCAACCACGTCAATGACTGGCGTGTGCCGATGCTGGTGGTGCACAGCGGCAACGACTTCCGCATCCCGATCACCCAGGGCCTGGGCGCGTTCACCGCTCTGCAGCGCAAGGGCATTCCCAGCGAGTTGCTGACCTTCCCGGACGAGAACCACTGGGTGCTGAAGCCGCACAACAGCGTGCAGTGGCACGAGACGGTCAATGCCTGGCTGAAGAAATGGACGGCGCCGGACGCGCCGCAGGCTCCCTCGAACTGAGGCGGCTGTCGATCCAGCGATGTGTGCAAACGGCGGCCTCGAGCCGCCGTTTGCATGTGGTGATACGGGTTAGAGCGGTTTCGCCGGCTCGACCTTGCCAGGCGCGGCCTGGCTTTTCATCGAAGTCGCCTGAGAGAGCAAGTCCCTGGATTGCGTATCGGACGAATCCAGTGACAAAGCTGCTTGAAGCACTTGCCTGGCATCGTCCCACTGGCCTTGCAGGACCAGCATACGCCCGGTGTACTGGTAGTAGGTGTGCAGCATGCTCTTGTCCATGGTCAGCAGGGGTGAGCGCCGTACTTGCTCAAGCGCGACGCCTGCCCGGGCCGAGTCCTTGTCGTCCAGCGCAAGCTTGGCGACATTGAGCATGCAGTTGGCGCAAGGCACCGGATCGGCCAGGAAGCGATCGCCGAGTTTGCGCGCCTCGGCGAGATTGCCGTCCCTGATGTAGGTGTGCAGCAGGTTGTCCTTGGCCTGCGAGGCGTGCGGCTGCTTGTCCAGCGCCCAGCGCCACAGACTGGTGTCGTTCGCCCAGTTCGGCAGGATGAGGTGGATGTCGATGAGCGCAAAGGCCGACCAGAAGAACAGGGCGATGCTCATGACCGGCACGGCCAGCCGGGCCAGGCTCTTGGATTTCTGCGGCAGCGGTCGCCATAGCAGGGGGAGCATGGCGCAGATGACGGCCAGCGCCAGCATGGCGTAGCGCTCGTGGTACAGGCTGCGCTCGAAATCCACCGAGGCGACGTGCAGCACCGGCAGCAGCGCGACCGTGGCGGCCATGATGATGCAGGCGAGCGGCGAGGCACGCCGCAGCATGAGCCACAGGCCGACCAGCACCAGACCCAGTGCCATGCCGTCGGCCAGCAGCAGGACCGGATGGGCAAAGGCAAATTGCCGGGTATCCACCGGATGGATCGGGCTCATGCCGGGCATGGGCCAGAGCAGCATCTTCCAGTAGCTGACATAGGTCAGGCTGATTTCCTGCAGGCGCGCGACCAGCGACACGCCATTGCTGCCGAACGGATTCTCGACTGGGCCCATGGCCAGGCGGCGGAAGGCGAGGTAGCCGATGCCCGCCAACAGCATGCCAGCATAAGCTGGCCAGTTGCGTACCAGCACGGTACGCGTCGCTGCGACCAGCCCTTGCTCTCTGCGTTCAGAGAACAGTGCCCAATCGAAGATGACGACGAGCAGGGGCAGGGAGACCGCCGACTCTTTGACGCAGGCGGCCAGAAAGAAAATCAGGGAAAGCGCCGCCGCACGGCTCGATCGCTTGGCGATGCGCGCGTTGGCCAACAACCCAGCCAACATCAGCAGCGTGGCGAGCAGGTCGAACTGACAGCCGATCCACGCCACCGGTTCGATCAGGATTGGGTGCAGGCCGTAAAGCCACATCGCCCCCGCCATCAGCCAGGTGCGCTCCCGGGCACTGGCCAGATGCCTGCTGCATTGCCAGGCCAGCAGTCCGACCAGCAAGGTGTCAAGCAGGTGCAGCAGCAGCGACACGGCATGCATCGGACCGGGAGCACTGTGGAAAAGGCGCACCTGCGCCGTAAAGAAGGCCACGCCCAATGGACGAAAATACATCGTCCAGGAATTGAAATCCCGGAACAGGTAGTGCAGCCACAGGTCTCCCTCGGTCAGCCAAGGTTTGTCGTGGAAGCTCGGCCAATCGTCCCAGACGAAATCGGCATGGGTGACGGGCCAGTAGGTGATTCCGGTCACCAGCAGGGCTGCTGCTGCCAGCAGGACGGCCAGGCCTCTATGGCGCATCTTTGCGCTCGCGAACTTTCGGTGCGGCATGTTGCCGATTCAAACGCATTCCCCCATGATCGTGCCGCTGCGATGAGCCGCTATGAGCATCAGGCGGCGGCAACGGGCCCCAAGTTTAAAACCAGCGAGCCCGCTTGAGCGTGACGTAAATCGTGATGATGACCCCGATCACCACCCCGATCAGTACCGGATAGGCCCACGGTTGGCTGAGCTCGGGCATATGGGTGAAGTTCATGCCGTACCAGCTGGTCAGCAGGGTCGGCGCAGCGAGCATCGCGGCCCAGCCGGCGAGTTTCTTCATGACTTCGTTCTGGCCGTAGGTGACCAGGGACAAGTTCACGTTGATCGCGGCGGCGAGCATCTCGCGCATCGCGCTGATTGCCTCGTTGACCCGGAATACGTGGTCGTAGACGTCACGGAAATAGGCGCGGAGATCCTTGGGAATCAGCAGCGGATACATGCGCACCAGCTGGCTGATCACATCCTGCATCGGCGCCACGGCCAGCCGCAGAGTCATCAGGTCGCGCTGCATGTCGTAGAGTCTGCGCACTGTGTCGCGCTTGAAGGTCTCGGCGAAGATGTCTTTTTCCAGCTGCTGCAATTCCTCGCGATACTCGCGCACGATCGGCAGCAGGTTGTCGACGATGTAGTCGAGCACGCTATACAAGGCGTAGCTTGGCCCCATCGCCAGCAGGTTGGGCGTCTGCTCGCAGCTGCGGCGCGCCGGCGCATACGAGAGTGAGGCGCCGTGGCGCACCGTGACCAGATAGCGCTTGCCCAGGAAGATCTGGGTTTCGCCGAAGGCCAGGTGCCCCTCGACCAACTGGGCCGTCTGCACCACCACGAACAGTGAATCGCCGTAGGCCTCGATCTTGGTGCGCTGGTGTGCGGTGTGTGCATCCTCCACGGCCAGGTCGTGCAGGTCGAATTCTTCCTGCAACTTCGAGAGCAGGGCTTCGTCCGGCGCATGCAGGCCGACCCAGACGAAGGTGTCCGGTTGTTTCAGTACGTCACTGATCGCATCGAGGCCGATGTCGCCGATGCGCTCCCCGTTCGTCCGGTAGGCGACGCAGTTGATGACCATGGACTGGTTTGCCGTGGGTTGGCAGTTCGGGGCATTGTCGAGGGGCAGCATGACCACATCATGCCGCCACATCGCCGCATGGGGCAATCGTGCAGCGGTGATCTTCCGCCAGACTGGCGCTACCATCCGTAGGCTTGTGAGCAGCAGGGGGCGTGGTGGTGGGAGCAGGGGATTACCGACTGGGCTATCGGGGAGACATCGAAGGACTTCGTGCCGTCGCGATCCTGCTGGTCGTCGCTGCCCATGCCGGGCTACCTGGCCTTGCTGGCGGCTTTGTCGGCGTGGACGTGTTCTTCGTACTGTCCGGTTTCCTGATCACCGGCCTGATCCTGAAGGAAATCGCCGAGAACGGCCGGCTGCGCTTTGCGGATTTTTACGTGCGCCGCCTGCGCCGTCTGCTCCCCGCCCTGGCCGTGATGCTGCTGATCAGCAGTCTGGCCAGCGCTTTGTTGCTGGGGCCGGTCGAGCAGGCGAGGCAGGCGCCGGCAGCGGGCATGGCAACCCTCTGGCTCAGCAATATCTATTTTGCCTTCGCGAAGCTCGACTATTTCGCACCCGGCACCGAAACGAATCTGTTTCTGCATACCTGGTCGCTTGGCGTGGAAGAGCAGTTCTATCTGCTATGGCCGGCGCTGCTGCTGGGGCTGTGGCGTGTTTCGGGCAACGGATCGCTTGGCCGGGTCAAGGTCGGAGTATCAATTCTTGCCTTGATCAGCCTGGCGGCGTGCGTTGCGCTGACTTATCAGGCTCCTCCATGGGCTTTCTACCTTATGCCATTACGGGCCTGGCAGTTTTCTGCAGGAGCCTTGGCGTGGATGCTGTTGCGTGGCGCGGGTGGCGCGGCTGCGGCGCGCTCTGGGCATGCTGGTCGATTGCTCCTGCTGGCCGGCTGGGGCGGCCTGGGCATGATCCTGGCGGCAGGTGTGACGTTCCGGGCGTCGATGGCCTATCCCGGCTTGTATGCCTTGCTTCCAACCTGCGGTGCGCTGCTCGTGATTGTCTCGGGCGTGTTCGATGCGCATGCGGGCGTGGCGAAGCTGCTGTCCCAGTGGCCGCTGCAGTCGCTCGGGCGCATTTCCTATGCATGGTATCTGTGGCACTGGCCAGCGCTGTTGCTGGGGCACGCGGCGGTGGATTCCGACGATCCGCGCTATCGCATCGGCTGGGTGGTCTTGTCGCTTGCCCTGGCCATCGTTACTTACTTTCTCGTCGAGGCGCCGATTCGCCATCAACACGCTTGGCTCAGGCATTCGCGCCGGGCGTTGCTCGCTTGCGTCCTGCTGATGACGGCCGGTTACGCGCTATCCACGCAGTGGCAGGCGGCGGCCATGCGCCAGATGCAGCAGGGCGATTCCTTGCGCTATGCACGCGCGCATGCCGATGCGCCGCCGATCTACGCCATGGGCTGCGACGACTGGTACCGCAGCGATCGGGTGAGGATCTGTGCATTCGGGCCGGCCGACGCACCGCATACCGCCATCCTGATGGGCGACAGCATTGCCGGGCAATGGTATCCCGCGGTTGCTGCGCTTTTCGACAAGCCGGGCTGGCGGCTATGGGTTTTGACCAAATCCTCCTGCCCCATGGTGGATGAGCCGTTTTTCTATGCCCGCATCGGTCGCCAGTACACCGAGTGTGCCGCGTGGCGCGAGCATGCCTTGACGCAGATCGCGGCTGCCCGGCCAGATGTGGTCTTGCTCAGCACCGTCTCGACCGACGACTTCACGCCCAGCCAGTGGTCCGATGGCACGGCGAGAGTGCTGGCGGCGATCAGCGGTGAGGCGGGACATATTTTCGTGTTGCGCAGCACCCCGCACCTGCCGTTCGATGGGCCTGATTGCCTTGCGGCGCATCAAGGACGACCCCGTTGGCTCGGCGGGGCGACGGCATGCAGTGCGCCTGTGGCTGATGCGCACGCGGACACGGTATTCGATGCTTTGCGGCAAGCAGTGCGGCGTTTCGGCAATGCCTCCTTGCTGGATTTGACGACGTCGATCTGCCCCACTTCGGTCTGCGTTGCGCAACAGGAAGGCGTCATCGTGTTCCGCGATACGCAGCATTTGACTGCGACCTATGCGGCGTCTCTGGCACCGGTGCTGGAGCGCCAGATGCGGCAGCAGGGCTTTTCACCGTTCGATGCTTCAGGCAAAGAGAGCGCGGGCGGCGCAAAGTAACTCGGTGACTATTAGCCGGTCGTGCTGCCGTGCGTGCGCTGGCGCAGCCCCCACGCCAGCGCCAGCCAGCAAGGCAGGGCAAACAGCAGCCAGGGCTGATTCTGCTGCACCACGCCGGGGGCGAGATGCAGCAGCACGGCGCCCAGCGCGGCGGCCAACTGCAGGGCCAGCAGCGCGTCGGAAAGGCGCGTGCGCAGCAGTTCCCGGTGCGCGCGCCATAGCGTCGGCAGCAGCAGGAAATCCAGCGGATTGAACAGCAGCAGGTTGGCGTTGGCCCAGGCCGAGCGATGCGCGGTCAGGGTCCACAGCACCAGCAGCAGGGTGCCGACCACGCCGGCTGCAGCGAGGTAGAGCGTGCCGAGCAGGGCAAAACCGAGCGAGCGGCGGCGGCGCGCCAGCACCAGCAGGACGGCCATGACGACGCCGGCCACCGCCAGGGGCGGGCGCAGATCGGGCGCTGCTTCGGGCGGCTCGGCCAGGCGGTTCGGCGAGACCAGCTGTTCGCTCGCTACCAGCGGCTGATGGCTGCCGTCCGGCTGGGGCAGCTGGATCTTGCGCAGATCGGCCTGCAGCACCATCGGCAGAAAACTTTCCTGCCAGGCGCTCAAGGGCTGGTCGGCGTAGGGGCCGAGCCCGAGGTCGAGCACCAGCATCAGCCAGGGCTGTCCACTCATCAGCCGGGCGGTCTGCTGGCGATAGCTCATGCCGCCGGGCTGGCCGGAGAGCTGGCCCTTGATCAGGCCGCCGAGCGTGCGGTCGAGCACGTCGCGGACCCGCGTGGTGCAGTTGTCCTGGTAGTAGTCGTAGTTGTAGCCGGCATTCTCGGGGCGCAGGTTCCACAGCAGAAAGTCGCGCAGGGCGGCAGCCTGTTCTGCCGTCAGGTTGAGTCGCTGGCGGGTTACCGAGCGGCCATCCTGCACGTACTCCTGCTGCTCGATGGCGCTGGGTGCAGCGTCCATCAGGTAGTGCATGCGGCCGCGGGCGAAGTTGAGCAGAAAGCCCTTTTCCTCGAAGTCGAAGACGCCGTAGTTGAAGTCGACGGACTCGCCGCTGACCGTGTCGCGCACCTCGATCGCATCGTGGCCGAAGCGCTCCCAGTAGGTGTCGCCGGGGCCGTAGCTGATCAGCGAAACCTCGAGGTTCTGGCCCGGCGCGTCCGCCACTTCGGCATGGAGCGGCGACAGCGCGCCGACCAGCAGCAGCGTCAGCGACAGGAGCAGGCGATGGATCGGATTCATGGGCGACAGGGCAGCGGGCGACACGCAAGCGTCGCACGCCGTGGCTCCTGCGGGAAGGCTGGTGGCTTGTGGCCGCTTATTTGTGGCGAGTGACGCGGAACTGCTGCACGCGGCGGTCGTCCGCTTCGGTGACGTGGAACAGGTGGTTGCCGATCACGATTTCCTCGCCGGGCTCGGGCAGATGCCCGAATTCGGTGGTCGCCATGCCGCCGATGGTGTCGAATTCCTCGTCGGAGAACTGTTCGCCGGTGAGCTCGTTGAAGTCGGCGATCGGGGTCAGCGCGCTGATCAGCCAGCCGCCGTCGGACTGCTCGTGCACCAGCGCGGGCTCTTCCTCGTCGTCGTGCTCGTCGTCGATCTCGCCGACGATCTGCTCCAGCACGTCCTCGATGGTGATCAGCCCGGCGACGCCGCCGTATTCGTCGATCACCAGGGCCATGTGATTGCGCGAGCGCCGGAATTCCTCCAGCAGCACGTTGAGCCGCATCGACTCGGGAATCAGTACGGCCGGGCGCAGGATCGTGCGGATGTCGAAGCCTTCGGCATGGCCGGAGAACTTCAGCAGATCCTTGGCGAGCAGGATGCCCAGGATCTCGTCCTTGTCTTCGCCATGCACCGGAAAGCGGGAATGGCCGGATTCGACCACGCGGTCGAGGATGTCCGGAAAGCCGGCGTCGGCAGGCAGCATGACGATCTGGGCGCGCGGCACCATCACGTCGTCGACGTCCAGCTCGGTGACCTTGATCGCCCCTTCGACCATGGTCAGGGTATCGGTGGAGAGCAGGCCGTTGGCCTGGGCGGCGCGCAGCTCTTCGATCAATTCGCCGCGGTTGCGCGGTTCGCCGGAAAACAGGTGGCCCAGTCGATCCCACCAGGAACGGTGGGCCGGGCCGCTGGTACTGCCAGGGTCCTCGTTCATTACTCGCGCAGATGCGGCCCATACCGGGCGGGAGGTCGAGTTTAGCGGAAAATCTGTGACGCTTCAGGGACTAGGGCGATTCCGTGAACCCCGCCACGGCGCGCAGCCTGTTCGCGGTCTCCTGGTGCTCGCGTTGTCATCCTGCGGCTGCCGGATAGTCGTGCATGGCGTCGGTCTGGCGGACGGGGCAGCCTGCCAAGCCGCGCGCTGAGGCATGGCGACCACTGGATGACCGCTTGCTGGGACGGGTCGCTTCGCCCGCATAGCGGCCTTATCCCTCTGTCGTAGGTCGGCGCCTACTGCCTTGTTCTTCCTTGCCGCGCTGCGTGCAGACAGCTTCCGGCGCGAGGCGCCTGGAGCTGGCGGACAAGCGCTCAGGCGTAGGGGTCGGCGATGCCTAGCCGGGCCAGGATGCGCGTCTCCAGCGCTTCCATCGCCTCTGCCTCGGCGTCTTCGATATGGTCGTGGCCAAGTAGGTGCAGCACGCCATGCACGGTCAGGTGGGCCCAGTGATGGCGCGGCGGCTTGGCCTGCTCGGCGGCCTCGCGCAGCACCACCGGCGCGCAGATGGCGAGGTCGCCGATCAGGGGCGAGCGCAGGCCCGGCGGCAGCTCTGCCGGGAAAGACAGCACATTGGTGGCGTAGTCCTTGCCCCGATAGTCGCGATTGAGCGTGCGGCCTTCCTCGGCATCGACGATGCGTATCGCCAGCTCGGCGGGCTTGCGCCGGCCGGCGCCGCGCAGGGCGGCTTCCACCCATTGCCGGAAACTGGCCGGGGCAGGCACGCCGCGCCGCGGAACGGCGTAGCCCACCGCCACCATCGTCAGCGGCGCCGCGGCAGCCGCACTCATTTGTGGGCTCCTTCTTCCTGCTGCTGCTCGAAGGCCTCGTAGGCGCGCACGATCTTGGCCACCAGCGGATGGCGCACCACGTCGCGCGAGGTGAAGAAGGTGAAGCTGATGCCGTCGACCCCGCGCAGCACCTCGATCGCATGGCGCAGACCCGAGCGCACGTTGCGCGGCAGGTCGATCTGGCTGACGTCGCCGGTGATCACCGCCACCGAGCCGAAGCCGATGCGGGTGAGGAACATCTTCATCTGCTCGACCGTGGTGTTCTGCGCCTCGTCGAGAATCACATAGGAGTCGTTGAGCGTGCGGCCGCGCATATAGGCCAGCGGCGCGATCTCGATCACGTTGCGCTCGATCAGCTTGGCCACCTTTTCGAAGCCAAGCATCTCGTACAGCGCGTCGTACAGCGGGCGCAGGTAGGGATCGACCTTCTGCGATAGGTCGCCGGGCAGGAAGCCGAGTTTTTCGCCGGCCTCCACCGCGGGGCGCACCAGCAGCAGGCGCTGCACGCGATTGGCTTCCAGCGCCTCGACCGCGCTGGCCACGGCGAGATAGGTCTTGCCGGTGCCGGCCGGGCCGACGCCGAAACTGATGTCGTGCGTGGTGATCGCGTGCAGGTAGCGCGCCTGGTTCGGGCCGCGGCCCTTGATGACCCCGCGCTTGACCTTGATCGCCACCTCCTGCGCGCCTTCGGCTGCCTCGGCGCTGATCGCCTCGATGCCAGATTCGGCCAAGTGCAGATGGATCTTCGCCCCGTTCAGGGCTTCCTGCTCGGTCACCGTGTACAACGCGCGCAGCAGCTTCTCGCCGGCGCGCGCGGCGCCTTCCTCGCCGATCACCTGGAACAGGTTGCCGCGGTGGTTGATCTCCACGCCGAGGCGCAGCTCGACCTGGCGCAGATGCTCGTCGAACGGGCCGCACAGATTGGCGAGGCGGGCGTTGTCCTCGGGGTCGAGGGCGAAGTCGCGTTGATGGAGTCCGTCGGTCATGGCTGGCGATACTTGAGTCGAGTCTGAAACCAATGAAAGAGGCGCGCGCCCGGGGCGGGCGACGCATGAATGAGGCACGGCAGCCAGGGTGTCACGAGGTGGAGCGATCGGCGGCGGGGCGCAGGGCAGCTCCACACAGCAGGATCGCGGCCAGGCTCCCCAGCCACAGCCAGTAACCGCTGCCGTCGTGGTGCAGCGGACTCTGGTTGCCCGCTTCGTCCACCGATATCTGGCTGTTGAGCAGGAAACTCAAGCCGAGCAGCAGGGCCAAGGCGGCGGTGACGATCGTCGCCCCGCGGCGCCGGCGCCAGGCCAGCAGCCAAGCCGCCAGCAGCAGCGGATTGGCGAACCAGGCCAGCATGCCGTCGGCTATGCCCAGCCAGCCCATCAGCAGGACCAGCCAGCCGCGCGGCCAGGGATACGGATCGGCGGCCTCGACCCGGAACGGCGGCAGCCACAGCGAAACGACGAACAGCAGCAGGCTTGCCGTCAGCAGGGCGCGGCTGGCCGTACTCGTGCCGGCCCGCTTCGCGGCAACCTTGCTTGCTGCAGGTGGAGCAGATGCAGCAGATGGCGCAGGTGGCGGCACGGGGACATGCTCGGCAAGACGCTCGCAGCGCCCGCTGGCGTCGAACAGCAGCACGATGTCGTCGATCACCCGTTCGTGCCCCTGGTCCGGCAGCAGCAACCAGCCGTCGTCCTCCTGGTAGATCAGCCGGAAGCTGCCATGGCGATAACGGTACGCGTAGTGGCGATCATGGTGAACGAGCTTGGCATCCAGCAGGCTGAAGTCGGGCAGGCGGGACAGCAGGCCGAGGATCAGCTCATGCGCGTCGGCGTCGACGTCGGAGGCTGGCTTGATATCGATCAAGCCACCCCGATCGGCTTGCCGGTACAGCCGGTAGCGCAGGCTGGGCGGGACCACCGGCATTGGGTTTCAGGCAGCCTCGGGCTCGGCCAGCGACACGCGGCCGCGCAGCGAATTGCTCATCACCTCGGTGATTACCACGTCCACGAACTGGCCGATCAGGCGCGGATGGCCCGGAAAGTTCACGTAGCGCATGTTCTCGGTGCGCCCGGTGAGCTCGTTCGGATTCTTGGTGCTCGGGCGCTCCACCAGCACACGCTGCACGCTGCCCAGCATCGCCTCGCTGATCCGCCGCGAGTGGGCGTTGATGGTCGCCTGCAACTGGCTCAGGCGCGCGTGCTTCACGCTGGCCGGCGTGTCGTCGGCCAGGTTGGCCGCCGGCGTGCCGGGGCGCGACGAGAAAATAAAGGAGAAGCTCTGGTCGAAGCCGATGTCCTCGATCAGCTTCATGGTCTTGGCGAAGTCCTCGTCGGTCTCGCCGGGGAAGCCGACGATGAAATCGGACGACACCGAGATGTCCGGCCGCACCGCGCGCAGCTTGCGGATCTTCTGCTTGAACTCCAGCGCGGTGTAGCCGCGCTTCATCGCAGCGAGGATGCGGTCGGAGCCGGCCTGCACTGGCAGGTGCAGGTAGTTGGCCAGCTGCGGCACGTTCGCATAGGCCTCGATCAGCGAGTCGGAGAACTCCAGCGGATGCGAGGTGGTGAAGCGGATGCGGCCGATGCCGTCGATCTGCGCGATGGCGTGGATCAGCACGGCGAGGTCGGCCACGCCGCCGTCGTGGGTCGGGCCGCGGTAGGCATTGACGTTCTGTCCCAGCAGGTTCACCTCGCGCACGCCCTGCGCGGCCAGTTGCGCCACCTCGACCAGCACGTCGTCGAACGGACGGCTGATTTCCTCGCCGCGGGTGTAGGGCACCACGCAGTAGGAACAGTACTTGGAGCAGCCTTCCATGATCGAGACGAAGGCAGTCGGGCCTTCGGCGCGCGGCTCGGGCAGGCGGTCGAACTTCTCGATCTCCGGGAAGCTGACGTCCACCTGCGGCTTGCCGCTGGCGCGCTTGGCCTCGATCAGCTCGGGCAGGCGGTGCAAGGTCTGCGGACCGAACACCAGGTCCACGAACGGCGCGCGCTTGATGATCGCCTCGCCTTCCTGCGAAGCGACGCAGCCGCCTACGCCGATCAGCACCGGCTTGTCGCCTTGCTTGCGCTCGCGCCAGCGCCCGAGCTGGCTGAACACCTTCTCCTGCGCCTTTTCGCGGATCGAGCAGGTGTTGATCAGGATCACGTCGGCCTCGGCCTCGTCCTGGGTCAGCTCCAGGCCGTGCGACGCCTTCAGCACGTCGGCCATCTTGGCCGAGTCGTACTCGTTCATCTGGCAGCCGTGGGTCTTGATGAAAAGCTTGCCGCTCATGGCTCGATACCGTGCTGGGCGCGTCGCTAAAAGGGAAGGTCGCGCCGCTGTCGAACCCTATAGCCTACCCGCAAGCTGCAGCAGCTGCCAGTGGGCTCCGTGATCGAACTGCCGGCGTCGACGCGATCTGGCGCACGAACCCGCATGCCGGCGCTTGGCTTGGCGCGGGCCTGGCGGCACACTGCGCGGCATGTTCGCCGCCGCATGCCAAGGGGAAGCTGCCGGGCCGCCCATCGATCGTGTGCCGTTTCCGATGCTTCCGGAAGCGGCGCGGCGTTGTGGGCTGCGCGTCGGCATCGCGCTCGCGGCTCTGCTGTGCTGGCCTGCAGCGCATGCGGGAGTGTTGTATCGCTGCACTGGCAGCAGCGGCGAGGCGGTCTACAGCAGCAGCACCGCGGGTTACAGCAACTGCCGCCAGACCGGCAGCTTCCGCGACGAGCGACAGGATCGTGCTGCTGCGGTCGCCGTCGCGGACAAGCCCTCGCTGGCGGCGGTGATCGGCAGCGTCGAGAGCGGCCCGAACCCCGATCAGGTCGCGGCGGCCGCGGCGGCCGAAGAAGTCGTTTCCCTGGCCGGCGTGCGCGGGGCGGTCGAGAGCGGCCCCTTGCTGCCGACACCGGCTGCAGCTCCGGCACCGGTGGGCAAGCCGGGCCAATGGAACTACCAGGACTCGCGCCAGTCGAGCGCCGAGGCCGTGGCTGCGGCGCCCTCGGCCGGCGAGCGCGTGCTGCGTGGCGCGGTGTACCGCGTGATCCAGGGCGACGGCTCGGTGGAATACACCAATGTGCCGCCGCATGGGCAACGCATGGTGACCATGCTGTTCACCTATATCTCTACCTGCATGGCCTGCAACCTGCACTCGCCGATCGACTGGAACCGGGTGGCGCTGAACCTGGATGCCTATGCCGACAACATCCGTGCGGCCAGCCTGGAATTCGGCGTGGACGAAGCGTTCTTGCGCGCGATCATCCATGCCGAAAGCGCCTACAACCCGCGTGCGCTGTCGATCAAGGGCGCTCAAGGACTGATGCAGCTGATGCCTGCCACGGCCGGCGACATGGGTGTGCGGGATGCTTTCGACGCCGAACAGAACATTCGCGGCGGTGCCCGCTACCTGGCCTTGCTGCTGAAGGACTTCAACGGCGACGAGCAGCTGGCGGCCGCAGCCTACAATGCCGGCGCCAATGCGGTGACCCGCTACAAGGGCGTGCCCCCGTACGCGGAAACCCAGGTCTACGTGGAGCGCGTCGGCATCCTTCGAAAGCGCTACGGCCAGCTGATCCATCCGCCGCTGGCCGACCGCGGCTCGGGCTGAACCCGCCGTCGATTGCTCGCGCGAGGGCGATCAGTCCGATGCCTGCGCTGGGGCGCTCTGCGCTGACGCGGGCATGTTCGAGGGGCGCTGCACGATCTGTACTTCGGTGTGGAAGGTGCTGCCGTTGCGCAGGCCCGAGATCTCCACCTTGTTGCCGGGATGCAGCGCGGCCTCGCGTCGGCGCAGGTCGGCCGGGTCGACGATGTCGATCTGGCCGATGCGCAGCAGGATGTCGTGCAGCTTGAGTCCGGCCTGCTCGGCAGGGCTGCCCGGATAGATGTCGGTGATCTGCGCGCCGCGCGCCGCCGCTGGCAGGCCGCTGTCGGCGGCCACCGGCACCAGGCCGTATTCGGCACCCAGCCAGCCGCGTATCACATGGCCGGTGGCGATGATCTGGTCGAGCACGTTCTTGGCGGTGTCGACCGGGATGGCGAAGCCGATGCCTTCGGCGTTGGCGGCCTTGCTCAGGGTCAGCGTATTGATGCCGATCAGCTCGCCGGAGGCATTGACCAGGGCGCCGCCGGAGTTGCCGAGGTTGATCGCCGCGTCGGTCTGGATGAAGTCCTCGGCGCTGGATTGGTTCAACTGGCGGCCGATGGCGCTGACGATGCCCATCGTCACGGTCTGGTTGAAGCCCAGCGGATTGCCGATCGCCAGCGCCACGTCGCCGGCGCGGGGCGGCAGCTCGGCGATCTGGATCACCGGCAGGTTGCTGGCGTCGATCTTCAGCACGGCCAGGTCGGTTTCCTGGTCGGCGCCGATCAGCTTGGCCTTGGCGACCCGGCCGTCGTAGAGCAGCACCTGCACGTCGTCGGCATCGGCGATCACGTGGTTGTTGGTGAGCACGTAGCCTTGCGAGCTGACGATCACGCCCGAGCCCAGGTTCTGCTCGCGGCGTTGCCGGGTGCCGACCGGGACACCGCCGAGCAGGCTTTGCAGCACCGGGTCGGTGTACATGCGCAGGGCCTGCTCGGTGACGGTGCGGTTGGCGTAAATGTTCACCACTGACGGCGCCGCGCGGGACACCGCCTCGGCGTACGAGGCCGGCGCAGCAGGGGCGGGCAGCGAGGTGGCCGGTGTCGTCGCCGGAGCGCCCAGGCCGAAGCGCGCCCGCAGCCTGTCGCCGGCGCCAGGCCACAGCACGCTGACCACGAACGCCATCGCCAACCCCAGGATGGCGAAGCGTGCGATGAAGGCGAGCGTGCCGGCGGCATGTTTCATGTCGTGCTGGAGGCGGTCTCGGAACGGACGGGCGGGGCGTGCGACCCCTTACGGATCATTGCTTTTGCCACGGGCGGTTTTATTGTACGTGGCAGGGGCTGTCGCTACACTAACGACATTTTTGCGGGATCAAAAATCCGCACCTCAATGGCATAAGCACCGGAGAGCCTGATGGCGAACGAAGTCGTCGATCATGGCCGCCGCCGCTTCCTTACAGCGACCACGGCGGTGGTTGGTGGCGTAGGAGTGGTTGCGGTAGCCGTACCCTTCATAAAGTCTTGGGAGCCCAGTGATCGAGCGAAGGCCGCCGGCGCGCCGGTGACCGCCGACATCAGCAAGGTCGAATCCGGCCAGATGGTGAGTTATCCCTGGCGCGGCCTTCCGGTATTCGTCGTCAATCGGACCAAAGAGCAGCTGAGCCAGTTGCCCGGCCTGGCGCCCAGGCTGGTCGATCCCGATTCCAGCGTCAGCAGCCAGCAGCCGGACTACATCAAGAGTCCCGACCGTTCGATCAAGCCGGAGTGGCTGGTGGTGGTCGGCATCTGCACCCACCTCGGCTGCGTTCCCGAATTCATGCCGATGATCGGCCCCGAGCCGTTCGATCCGAACTGGAAGGGCGGCTTCTTCTGCCCCTGCCACAAGTCGCGCTACGACCTCTCCGGCCGTGTGTTCGCCGGCGTGCCGGCGCCGAAGAACCTGCAGGTGCCGCCTTACCATTTCGTGGACGACACCCACATCCAGATCGGCGTGGATCCAAAGGAGGGTGGCTGATGGCTGGCGTATTCATGCGGATCGGCGACTGGGTCAGCGAGCGCGCGCCCGGCCTGGGGCCGATGTACCGCAAGCACATGACCGAGTACTACGCGCCGAAGAACTTCAATCTTTGGTACTACTTCGGTTCGCTCGCCCTGCTGGTGCTGGTCAACCAGATCGTCACCGGCATCTTCCTCACCATGAACTACAACGACAGCGCGGCGGGTGCCTTCGCCTCGGTCGAGTACATCATGCGTGACGTGCAGTGGGGCTGGCTGATCCGCTACATGCACTCCACCGGCGCCTCGCTGTTCTTCGTGGTGGTGTTCCTGCACATGTTCCGCGGCCTGCTGTACGGCTCCTACCAGAAGCCGCGCGAGCTGGTCTGGCTGCTCGGCATGCTGATCTTCCTGGTGCTGATGGCGGAAGCCTTCATGGGCTACGTGCTGCCCTGGGGCAACATGTCGTTCTGGGGCGCCAAGGTGATCATCTCGCTGTTCGGCACCATTCCGGTGATCGGCGGCAGCCTGGACGAGTGGATCATGGGCGACTACCTGCCCGCCGACGCCACCCTCAACCGCTTCTTCGCCCTGCACGTGATCGCGCTGCCGATCGTGCTGCTGCTGCTGGTGGTGCTGCACCTGGCCGCCCTGCACGAAGTGGGCTCGAACAACCCGGACGGCGTGGACATCAAGCACGGCCCGAAGGGCAATCGCTGGGATGCGCTGAAGCCCGCCGACGGCATTCCGTTCCATCCGTACTACACGGTGAAGGATCTGGCCGGCGTCGGCTTCTTCCTGCTGATCGCGGCCTTCATCATCTTCTTCGCGCCGACCTTCGGCGGCTGGTTCCTCGAGCACGACAACTTCATCCCGGCGAACAACCTGGTCACGCCGGCGCAGATCAAGCCGGTGTGGTACTTCACGCCGTTCTACGCGATCGTGCGCATGATCCCGTCGATGTTCGGCACCGCCGTGTGGGGCGTGCTGGCGATGTTCGGCGCGATCGCCGTGCTGTTCCTGCTGCCCTGGCTCGACGGCGGCAAGGTGCGCTCCTTCCGCTACCGCGGCACCGGCTTCAAGGTGGCGCTGATCCTGTTCGTGCTCTCGTTCTTCGGCCTGGCGATGATCGGCACCGACCTCACCGACGAGATCTTCCCGAAGGTGTTCGGCGAGCACATCGACATCACCCTGTGGGACAACGTGTTCGGTCGCGTGATGACCGCGATCTACTTCGGATACTTCGTGTTCCTGTGGGCCTACACGCATCTCGGCTGGGAAAAGACCAAGCCGGTTCCGGAACGGGTGACGACGCATGATTAAGCGCTACTTCCTCTCGATCGGGCTGGCCTTCGGCCTGCTCGCCGGCGCCGTCACGGCTCATGCCGAAGGGCCGGAGCTGCCGTCGTCCGGCGCCGGCGTGGGCGACCAGGCCTCGCTGCAGCGCGGCGCCAAGCTGTTCTTCAACTACTGCGTGGGCTGCCATTCGCTGAAGTACATGCGCTACTCGCGCATCGCTTCCGATCTCGGCCTGTCCGAGCAGGAGGTGATGGACAACCTCAACTTCACCGGCGCCAAGTTCGGCGAGCAGGTCGTCTCGCACATGCCGGCCGGCTCTGCCGAGCAGTTCTTCGGCAAGGCGCCGCCCGATCTCTCGCTGGAAGCGCGCGCGCGTTCCACCGACTGGATCTATGCCTACCTGAACTCGTTCTACCTGGATCCGTCGCGCCCGGTGGGCTGGAACAACACGGTGTTCCCGAACGCCTCGATGCCGTTCCCGCTGTGGGAACTGCAGGGCGTGCAGACCGCCGTGATGAAGCCGGCGAAGCCGGGTCAGGACCCGGAAGTGGAGAAGCTCGAGCTCGCCCATGCCGGCAAGCTGAGCCCGGAACAGTATCAGCAGGCTGCCCGCGACCTCGCCGGCTTCCTGGAATACGTCTCGGAACCGGCTGCCCTGCAGCGTCAGCACTACGGCATCTGGGTGCTGCTGTTCCTGGCCGCTTTCACCTTCCTGGCATACTTGCTCAAGAAGGAATACTGGAAGGACGTCCACTAAGCGGACATCGACAGTCAACAGGTTGCGGCGAGGGATTCGCCGCACCGGTCAGTCGAAGGGGAGATAGGCGTATGGTTCTGAGCGCGCGTTCGCGTACGGTACTGACCCTTTATACCTTGGCGGATGACGTCCAGTGCCACCGTACGCGGCTGGTGCTGGCCGCCAAGGGCGTCAGCTACGACAGGGTGCTGGTCGACCCGAACAAACCCCCGGCCGATCTTGCCGACCTCAATCCCTACGGCGGCACGCCGACCTTGGTCGATCGCGACATCAGTCTCTACGATCCCTGGGTGGTCTGCGAATATCTGGACGAACGCTACCCGCATCCGCCGCTGATGCCGGTCGATCCGTTGTCGCGCGCGCGGCTGCGCCTGACCATGGTGCGCATCGAGCGCGACTGGCTGCCGGAAATCGCGACGATCCGTGCCGGCGGTCGTCCGGCCGACGCGGCACGCAAGCGCCTGCGCGAGAACCTGCTCGGGGCGCTGCCATTGTTCAAGGTGTCGAAATTCTTCCTCAATACCGAGATGAGCCTGGCCGATTGCTTGATCGTGCCGCTGATCTGGCGGCTACCCTCGCTGGAGCTGGATCTCGGACGCGAGGGCAAGCCCATCACCGACTACGGCGAGCGCCTGTTCCGCAGCGACGGCTATTTGCGCAGCATGACGCCGGAAGAACGCGCGTTGCGGCCTTAGGCCGATTCCGTGCTGTTCGGATCTGCCGCTGCAGACTCGCTGCGTCGCGCCCCGACCGTCCAGCGGATATCATGGGCCTTGCGTTGGCGCCGGATCCGACCGGATGGCCGGCGCGCCTCCACCCAAGCCGAGCGCGATGAAGACCCAAGAGCCCATTCCGATGAATTCCAATCGCCCCTATCTGCTGCGGGCGATCTACGACTGGATCACCGATAATCAGCTCACGCCCTATCTGCTGGTCGATGCGGCCCATCCGGGCGTGAAGGTGCCCCCGCAGGTCATCAAGAACGGCCAGGTGGTGCTCAACATCGCCATGCGCGCGGTGGCCAATCTGGAGCTGGGCAACGACTGGATCAATTTCCAGGCGCGCTTCTCCGGCGTCAGCCAGCACATCCAGATTCCGATCAAGGCAGTGCTGGCGCTCTACGCCCAGGAGAACGGGCAGGGCATGATGTTTCCTGCCGAAGAGGACGAGGCAGTCGAGCGGGCTCCGGCAGACGACGGGGCAGCCGACGATCAGCCGCCGCCCACCGACGGCGGCGACAAGCCGCGTCGCGGCGCGCCGCATCTGCGCGTGATCAAGTAGGCGAATCGGCGCGCTGCAACCGGTCGGAGTCGTTCAATGATGCGTGTCGCGGTCGCGCAAGCGTGGCCGCAGCGGTATCACATTGCTGCCGGCGGGCAGTGACGAGGCGGGGGGCGCCGGGTCTGCAGCCGAGACGTCCGGCATGCGCAATTCGATGGTCGGCAGGCGCAGCCCGCTGAGCTGGCCTCCGCTCAACCACAAGCGACCCGGCTCGCGGTCGTCGCCGTCAATGCTGACTTCGAAGTCGTAGCCAAGTTCGAGCTGCCAGTGTCCTTCTGCCCGTCGCAGGCGCAGGCTGCGCAGGCCGATGCTCTCGTCCAGCAATTGCAGGCCGTGGCGCCGGCACTGCCGTTGCGCTTCCTCCAGCGCCTGCTCGCGGGCGCGGCTGAGCTTCAGCCAGCTGCCGGCCAGCGCGACGATGACGAGCAACAGCAGCAGGTCGAGGAAATTGCTCATATCCCGAGTGTGCGGGCGGCATGGCGCTGTCGCAAGGGCCCTGGCGGCGCGGTTCGAAGCCTCGCTGCGTGGCCTTAGAGCAGCTCCAGCCGCAGTGAGAGATCGACCGCGCGGATGTGCTTGGTCAGCGCGCCGATCGAAATGTAGTCGACGCCGGTGCGCGCGTATTCGGTGATCGTGTCGAGCCCGACATTGCCGGACACCTCGAGCGGCACGCGGCCGGCAGTCAGGGCCACCGCTTCGCGCATCAGTTCGGGCGTGAAGTTGTCTAGCATCACGCGATGGACGCCGGCATCGAGCGCCTGCTTCAGCTCGTCGAGGTTCTCCACCTCGACTTCCAGCAGCAGCTCGGGGTGCAGCCGCCGCGCCGCCGCGATCGCCGCCGCAATGCCGCCGGCCGCGATGATGTGGTTTTCCTTGATCAGGATCGCGTCGTACAGGCCGATGCGGTGATTCTCGCCGCCGCCGCAGCGCACGGCGTACTTCTGCGCCAGGCGCAAACCCGGCAGGGTCTTGCGCGTGTCGAGCAGGCGCACCCCGGTGCCGGCCACGGCAGCGACATAGCGCGCGGTGCTGGTGGCGGTGGCCGAGAGCAGTTGCAGGAAATTCAAGGCGGAGCGCTCGGCGCTGACCAGCGCCCGGGCCTGCCCCTCCAGCTGGCAGATCACGCTGCCGGCGGCGACACGCTCGCCGTCCGCCACCTGCCATGTGATCTCGACGTCGGGATCGAGCTTGCGGAAGCAGGCGTCGAACCAGGCGGATCCGGCGATCACCGCATCTTCGCGGCAAGTCAGCGCGGCGCGGGCGCGCGCATGCACCGGAAGCAGTTCGGCAGTGGCGTCGCCGGTACCGATGTCCTCGGCGAAAGCGTGCGCGACATCGGTGTCGATCAAAGCGGCCGGCGGAAGCTCCGGCAAATCATGCAAGGTCATGCCGTGGTCTGGTTCGAGGCAGAGTCGCCGCCGGACGGCGGCTGGCTGAGGCGATCGACGATGGCATCCATGGCGCGATCGAACAGGGCGGTGGTCTCGAGCAGGCGGGCCTGACCCTCGATCAGGGCCATGGCCAGTTCGCGTGGCGCATAATCCGCCACCTTCAGGCCGCGCCGATTGACGAACAGGTAACGGCCGCTCATCGGGCTGATCCAGGACAGCTTGGCGCGTTCGACCGCGTCGTCCTTGAGCTTGAACTCCAGCCACGCGCCGGGCTTGAGCGCCTGCACCTGCTGCAGTACTTCGTTGTCGTCCGCGAGAGCGTCGAAGCCCGCCGCGTCGTTGTCTTCCGCCGTGGCCTCGACCTCGTCGGTGACCAGCGGCTGCACGCTGTCGGGAATCGGCAGCGGTGCGGTCGCGGCCACCGCTTCCAGTTCCGCCTCGGCGATCTTCTCGCCGAGCTGCTGACGATAGTAGGTGTGCAGCTGGCCTAGCAGGCGCTCGATGTCCTGTTCCTGGAACGCCACGTTGGCCAGGCCGCGGCGCAGCGCGCGTTCGATGCCGGGCAGGCACTGGCGCAGCACGCGCTTGGCTTCCGGATCGCGGGCCGGCCGCGTGCTGGCGATGAACTCGTTGACGAAGCGCAGCCCTTCGCGGAATTCGTTGGAGTCCTCGCCCTGGCGCAGGATAGTCAACACCAGGTGATTGGCCCAGGCGCGGGTGAGCACGCCGTGGATCAGCGGGGGCAGGCTGACGCCGCTGGTGCGCTGCAGGATCTCGCGCGCGGCGCGTCGGCGCGCCTGCTCCAGCTTCTCGCGGCCGCGGGTGGACTCGGCCACGCGCTGCTCGGCCAGCTCGGCGCGTCGCACGTGCGCGTCCTGGAACGATTGCAGCTCGCCGTACAGGCGCTCGAAGATGCCGATGTCATCGTCGAACTCGTGCAGCAGGCGGTCGACGATGGACTTGATCTTTTCCTGCAGGCGGCCGTCGCGATCGGCTTCGGCGGACCAGCCGGTAGCGGCCGAGGCCAGGCTGTCGAGCAGCCGGCGCGCCGCATGCTGGCGATGGGCGAACAGCTTGCGGTCGAGGATCGCTGCCTTCAGGTAGGGAATCTGCAGGCGCCCGAGCAGGGCCTGCATTTCCGCGGGCAGGTTGCGGTCTTCGAGGATGAACTCGAACAGCATGCTGACCAGATCGATGGTGTCCTCATCGATCGTGGCGACCTGGCTGGCCCGCTCACCGCGCAGCGAGCCGATCTGGGTCAGCAGATGTTCCTTGAGCTGCTGCACTTCCTGGTGCGCCAGCTGCGCCGAGCCCGCTTCGTGGATCGCAGCGTTGCCGCTGGCGGCCTGGCTCTGCAGCACGCTGAGCGCGCCGATCAGTTCGTTGACCGTCGGCAGCGGCGTGTTCGACGCCGGGGCGGCGGCGCTGGTCGGCCCGCGACGTGCGCTGAACAGCGAGCGCAAGGTCTGCAGCAGCTCGGCATCGCTCTCTTCTCTGGTTTCGGCGTTGCCTTGCGGCGCCGAGGGCGCATCTTCCGCGCGGGCGGCCGAACTCGGCGGCGCCTTCGCGCTGGTGCTGTTGCTGCGCACCGGATCCAGCCGCAGCTGCGGCAGCACGCCGGCGCGGATCAGCTCGTCGTTGACGTCACGGTACAGCTCGTCCAGCGCGGAGAGCGCGTAGCGATCGAACAGCTTGTAGATGATCAGCTTGACGCGCATGTCGGCGTTCAGCTCGCGCATCGCCATGCGGAAAGCCTGGGCCAGCGCGGACGGGCCGATCGGATTGCTGGCGTCGTCGATCTTCAGGCCGCCGCAGATCACCGACAGCCGTTGGTTGACCGCGTAGAGATCGCGAGACAGGCGCGACTCGGTCTTGCCGATCATGCTGGTGATCGCGAGCGATTCTTCCAGCTCGTTGTCGGCGACCAGCGACAGCTCGAGCGAGTTGACCGGCGGCGCGGCGGTCGGCGCGCTGGGCTGGCGGCGCTGGCTGGCGAAATCGCTCAGCTCGCGCGAAACCTGGCCGAGGAAGCTGCGCTCGATCATCGGACGGCGCTTGCGCACTTCGCGCATGCCGTCGAAGTAATGCATCTGGGCGGCGTTGTTCTCGGCCTTTTCGGCCAAGTCGAATAAGGCGTCGTCAACGTGTTCGAACATGTTGCCGACCAGCTGCTGCAGGCCGCGCGACGCAATATCGCGCACGGCCACCAGCAAGCCGCCGCGCTCGCCGGCAACGTCCAGGCGCGGGCCTAGATTCACGACCTTGGAAGATTCGCTGGCGTCTTTCATCGCCATTCCCCTGTGGTGATGCCGTTTTCCGATGGCGTAAGCCGCCGGCACCGCCTAAGACCATAAGCCAAACCCCGAAGCCTGTCATGAGTCGTTACGCAGTACACAGTTCGGGTTGCGTGTTGCATCACATTTTTCTCAGGCTGCCTCTGGGAAATCAGTGAGTTGAAGAGTTCCGATGCCTTCCTCAGGCAACATCACCGGAATGCCGTCGGCAACCCGGTAGACCACCTTGCGATCGGTGGTGATCAGCGCTTCGTCGATCCGCTCCTGCACCGCGGCGCCGGCCACGGTGGCGAGCTGGCCGTTGGCGATGGCCTGGTTCAGCGCATCGAGTCCCGGCTTGCCGAGCGGACGGACGGGGGTCTTGCTGACTGGGCAGCACAGAATGTCGAGCAGACGCTTGTCCATGACGATGGGGAAACTCGTGCCGAAAACGGGAAAGCCCGTACAATAGCCGTTTTTGGACGACCGGACCATGACAGGTACAGGCACGGCACCGCGGGTTGGCGTGGTGATGGGATCGCGTTCCGACTGGGAAACCATGACGCATGCGGCCGCCGTGCTCGAGGAGCTCGGCATCGTCCACGAGGTGCGTGTGGTCTCCGCGCATCGCACGCCGGACCTGCTTTTCCGCTATGCCGAAGAAGCCCCCGGGCGCGGCATCCAGGTGATCATCGCCGGCGCCGGCGGCGCCGCGCATCTGCCCGGCATGCTGGCCGCCAAGACGCGCCTGCCGGTGCTCGGCGTGCCGGTGCAGTCCAAGGCGTTGAATGGCATGGACTCATTGCTGTCGATCGCGCAGATGCCGGCTGGCATCCCGGTCGGCACCCTGGCGATCGGTCGTGCCGGCGCGGTGAATGCCGGCCTGCTCGCCGCCGCCGTGCTCGCCTTGCACGATCCTGCCGTCGCCGCCGCGTTGGATGCCTATCGGCTGCGCCAGACCCAGAGCGTGCTGAGCCAGCCCGATCCGCGTCAGCCGGTCCCTTCGCCATGAGCACGCGCCGGCAGCCGGTCCTCGGCATTCTCGGCGGCGGCCAGTTGGCGCGCATGCTGGCCCTGGCGGCAGCGCCGCTGGGAGTGAACACCCTGGTGGTGGACAACGCAGCGGATGCCTGCGCCGGTCAGGTGGCGCCTCTGCTGGTGGCCGACTGGACCGACTACGAGGCCTTGGCTGCCTTTGCCGCCAAGGTCGACGTGGTGACTTTCGATTTCGAGAATGTGCCGGCAGAGACTGCGCACTGGCTGGCCGAGCGCGTCACGGTGTCGCCGGCGCCGCGCGCCTTGGCGATCGCGCAGGATCGGCTGGCTGAGAAGACCTTGTTCCGCGAGTGCGGTCTGAACACGCCGGCCTTCGAGGCGGTGGACACGCGCGAAGGGCTGGATCGCGCCTTGGCGTTGATCGGCGCGCCGGCCATCCTCAAGACACGCCGCCTGGGCTATGACGGCAAGGGTCAGTTCCGCTTGATGAGTATTCACGACGCGGATGCGGCCTGGCACGCCCTGGGCGCGCAGGCGGCGGCGCACGGCTTGATTCTGGAAGCCTTCGTGCCGTTCGAGCGCGAACTGTCGGTGATCGCGGTGCGTGGGCGCGACGGCGATTTCCGCACCTGGCCGCTGACCCGCAACTGGCATACCGACGGCGTGCTGTCGCTGAGCCTGGCGCCGGCAGCGCAGATCGAGGCGCTGCAGCAGCGCGCCACCGGATTGGCGCGCACCCTGGCCGAGCGGCTGGATTACGTCGGCGTGTTCGCGCTGGAGCTGTTCGTGAAAGACGGCGAACTGCTGGGCAACGAAATGGCGCCGCGCGTGCACAACTCGGGGCATTGGACCATCGAGGGCGCGCTGACCAGCCAGTTCGAGAATCATGTGCGCGCGGTGCTGGGCATGCCGCTGGGCGATACCGCCGCGCGCGGCGTGGCGGCCATGTTCAACTGGATCGGCGAACTGCCGCCTGCGGCGCCGGTGCTCGCCGCGGTCGATGCGCACTGGCACGACTACGGCAAGCAGTCGCGCCCTGGGCGCAAGGTCGGGCATGCGACGCTGTGCGCGGCCAGCGCCGCGCAGCTGGCGCCGCGCCTGCGCGAGGTCGCCGCAGCCTTGCAGCGCAGCGATCAGGCCGAGCCGGCATGGCGCGAGCTGTCCTGAACTGGTTCGCGACGGTCTTTAGAAGCACGCCATGAACACGAGGCCATAAAAAAACGGGACCGTTGCCGGCCCCGTTCTCGACGACCTGGCCGGATCAGGCCAAGTTCTTGGCGGCGAATTCCCAGTTGACCAGATTCCAGAAGGCTTCCAGGTACTTCGGGCGCGCGTTGCGGTAGTCGATGTAGTAGGCGTGCTCCCACACGTCCACGGTGAGCAGCGGCTTGTCGCTGCCGGTGATCGGGGTAGCCGCGTTGGAGGTGTTGACGATGCCCAGTGCACCGTCGGGACGCTGTACCAGCCAGGTCCAGCCCGAACCGAAGTTGCCGGCGGCGGACTTGGTGAACTCTTCCTTGAAGCTGGCGAAGGAGCCGAAGGCCTTGGCGATGGCGTCGGCCAGCTTGCCGGTGGGCTCGTGGCCGCCCTTGGGGCTGAGCGAGTGCCAGTAGAAGGTGTGGTTCCAGATCTGCGCGGCGTTGTTGAACACGCCGCCGGAGGACTTCTTGATGATGTCTTCTAGCTTGGCGTCCTCGAACTCGGTGCCCTTGATCAAGTTATTGAGGTTGGTGACGTAGGCCTGGTGATGCTTGCCGTAGTGGTACTCCAGCGTTTCGGCCGAGATGTGCGGTGCTAGCGCATGCTTTTCGTAGGGCAGCGGGGGAAGTTCGATCGCCATGGTTAGGCTCCTGGGCGTTGGCTGAGGGAGGTCGGATCGAGGCCGCCTTGAGCGGCAGCGGAAGCGCGACTGTTACACTAGCAGTCTGACTGCATTGTAATGATGAAAGCGGTGCTATGGACGTCAACGAACGAATCAAGGCGATGCTCGCCGAGCACCCCATCGTGCTCTTCATGAAAGGCACGCCGGAATTCCCGATGTGCGGCTTCTCCAGTCGCGCCGCCAAGGCGCTGGAGCAGGCCGGCGCGCCCTTCCATGCGGTGAACGTGCTGGCCGATCCGGAGGTGCGCGCGGCCCTGCCGCACTTCTCCAATTGGCCGACCTTCCCGCAGCTGTTCATCGAGGGCGAGCTGATCGGCGGCAGCGACGTGATCGAAGATCTGAAGAATTCCGGCGAGCTTGCGCGCATGGCCAGCGACGTCAGCGGAGTGAAGCACTGATGGCATGGCCGCTGTCCCGCTTGCCGGACGGCTGGAGTCCGGCGCCGGCGATGCTGGCCGATCGCGTGGTGCTGGTCACCGGCGCCACCGGCGGACTGGGGGCCGCCGTGGCGCGCGCTGCGGCGCGTGCCGGTGCGACGGTGGTGATCAGCGGTCGGCGCAAGCGCTCGCTCGAACAGTTGTACGACGCTATGCTGGCCGAAGGCCTGGCCGAACCGGTGATTCATCCGCTGGACCTGGAGCAGGCCACGCCGCGCGACTACGAGGCGCTGGCCGATGGACTGACGCGGGATTTCGGCCGCCTTGACGGCATCGTGCACGCGGCGGCGAGTTTCAGCGGACTCACGCCGCTCGCCTTGCACAAGCCCGACGACTGGCTGCGCAGCTTGCACGTGAATGTGTCGGCGCCGTTCGCGCTGACTCAGGCCTGCCTGCCCTTGCTGGATACCGCGGACGACAGCGCCGTGGTCTTCGTGCTGGACGATCCGCAGCGCCTGTCGCGCGCGCATTGGGGCGGCTACGGCGTGTCCAAGGCGGCACTCGGTCGGTACGCCGAAATCCTGCACGAGGAACGCGACCGCGGCAGTCTGCGCGTGCATGCCTTGCTGCCGGCGCCGATGCGCACCTCGCTGCGGCGGCAGGCGTATTTCGGCGAGGACAGCCTGAGCCTGCCGCTGCCCGACGTCACGGCCGAGGCCGTGCTGTATCTGCTCGACCGGGCCGGCGTCGCGGCGCGCGGCAGCACGCTCGATTTGCGCGCGGTCGTGGCATGAGCACGTATCGGCGCAGGCGGAGCTGAGCATGCAGGCGCAGATGACCACGCTGTCCGCGGCGATCCTGCTGTTCCTGATCATGGATCCGCTGGGCAATATTCCGATCTTCCTGAGCCTGCTCAAGGATGTCGCGCCGAAGCGGCGGCGCCACGTGATGGTGCGCGAACTGATCATCGCGCTGATCGTGCTGCTGCTGTTCCTGGTCGGCGGCGAGCACATCCTCAAGCTGCTGCAGCTGAAGGAGGAGTCGATCAGCATCGCCGGCGGCATCGTGCTGTTCCTGATCGGCATCCGCATGGTGTTTCCGCCCGCCGACGGCGGCGGCATCTTCGGCAAGTCCGGCGAGGGCGAGCCCTTCATCGTGCCGATGGCAATCCCCGGGGTGGCCGGGCCTTCGGCCATGGCAGCCCTGCTGCTGCTGACCAGTACCGAGCCAGGCCGCACCGCCGATTGGGCGATCGCGCTGCTTGGCGCCTGGCTGGCCACGGCGGTGATCCTGCTGTGCTCCACCTATCTGTTCCGCTGGCTGGGCGAGAGCGTGCTCACGGCGCTGGAGCGGGTGATGGGCATGCTGCTGATCGCGCTGTCGGTTCAGATGTTCCTCGGCGGCATCGCGGCCTACCTGCACCTGAGCGTTTGAAACGCTCGCCTTGACGAATTTTCTTCGCGCAGGTTCTTTCGCTATCACCCGGCTGTCATAATCAGTGCTCAGCATGTGTGCTGTCCCGTGGAGCCGCTGAAACATGCTCAGTGTCGAACAGTCCCTCACCGAAAGGTTGCCGTGGCTGGCGCAGCATCCCGTGATCCGGCGCCAGGTCGCAGGCGTTCTGGGCCGGCTGGCCGACGAGGCCGGCTTCAACCGCGTCTTCGCCAAGGTCCGCGCGCTGGAAGGCTTTGATTTCGTCGAGCGTTCGCTCGACCTGCTCGGCGTGAGCTCGCACGTGAGCTTGCGCGAGCGCGAGAACATCCCGGTCGACGGCGGCATGCTGGTGGTGGCCAACCATCCGCTAGGCATCGTCGACGCCCTGGTGCTGCTGCAGCTGATCGGCTCGGTGCGCCGCGACGTGCGCATCCTCGGCAACGACTGGCTGGCCAGCCTCGAGCCGATGAAGAAACTGCTGCTGCCGGTGGATGTGTTCGGCAAGGGCGCGCGTTCGCGCATGCGCAACATCTATCGGGCCCTGGAAGACGGCGAGGCACTGATCGTGTTCCCTGCCGGCGAAGTGTCGCGCGTGCGGCCCGGCGGCGTGCGTGACGGTCGTTGGGCCGACGGTTTCGCCAGGCTGGCGTTGCGCAACAAGGTGCCGGTGCTGCCGGTGCACGTGGCTGCGCGCAATTCCGCCATGTTCTACGGTCTTTCGATGCTGGCCAAGCCCTTGAGCACGGCGATGCTGCCGCGCGAAGCGGTTTCTCCCGTGAAGCGCCGGATCGGCCTCAGCGTTGGAGCGCTGGTCAGCGCGGAGGAACTGGCGCAGTGCAGCGGCGATTCGCCGGAGCGAGCGGCCAAACTGATGCGTCGCCATGTGTATCGGGTGGGACGTCATCGCGGCCTGATCTTCGGTGGACAGGCGCCGCTGGCCCATCCCGAACCGACCGAGCAGGTGGCGGCCGAATTGGCTCAGGCGGAGAAGCTGGCCGATCTTGGCGACGGCAAGCAAATCCGCCTGGTCAAAGGTTCGCCTGACAGTGTGGTGCTGCGCGAAATCGGACGGCTACGCGAGCTGACTTTCCGCAAGGTGGGCGAGGGCACGGGCGCACGGCGCGATCTCGATGCCTACGATGCGCACTACGAACATCTCGTGCTGTGGGATCCGCAGGCGTTGCGCATTGTCGGTTCCTATCGGTTCGGCCATGGTGGCCGCATCATCGCCGAGCGTGGCGTGACCGGCCTGTACACCTCGAGCCTGTTCAATTATTCCCCGGCGCTGGAATCGCGGCTGGCTCAAGGCCTGGAGCTTGGGCGCAGCTTCATCGCGCCGGCTTACTGGCGCTCGCGCGCGCTGGACCAGCTGTGGCAGGGCATTGGGCTTTACCTGCAGCGCTGCCCGGAGCTGCATTACCTGTTCGGCCCGGTCAGCATGTCGGTGAACCTGCCGCGCGAAGCGCGCGAATGGATCGCCGCGGCACATCAGCATTATTTCGGAGCTCCCGGCCTGGCCGCCGCGCGCCAACCCTTCGTGGTCTCGCCGAACGTGATCGAAGTGGTGAAGCTCGCCCTGGCTGGGCTCGATGCGAACCAGGGCCTGGGCAAGCTCAAGCATCATCTGGACGCGCTGGGCGTGAGTCTGCCGGTGCTGTATCGCCAATACGTCGACCTGGTGGAGCCTGCAGGTGTGCAATTCCTCGATTTCGGCGAGGACCCGGGCTTCTCCGGCTGTGTCGATGGACTGGTCATGTTGGATCTGGCAGCGCTGAAGCCGGCCAAGCGCGCACGCTATCTGGGCAAGGCGGCCTAGTACGGCCTCGATGGAACTGTGGTGCCGCAGCGATGCAGCGCCCCATGGCTTGTGCGACGCATCAAGTGCTGTCACATTGCCTCGGATGGGGCGGGGCTCACGGGTTTAGTAGGAACGCGTTGAAATTCTCAGACCGAGCTTTCGACTGATTTCTTCGGCGTAATTCATGCGGACAGCAAAAAGCTTTGTCGGCGTGGAAGCACTGTAAAAATGTTGTAAAATGCACATGTAAAGATGAATTCCGTCTAGGCCAGAGAGTGATCTAGCGCACTAACGACTGGTTTCGAAGGGGAAAATCGAAACTTCTTGCCTAATCCGAAAGGGTTAGGCTTTTTTACGCCTCGGATATGGCGCTTTTTCTTACGAATTGGCGCGAATTCGATAAAACAAAAGAAATTTCTTGCGAACTGGATTCGCAGTTGCCGGGGCGGCAATCAATTCATGACTGACTTTCGGGAAATCACAATGAAGCGAACCCACCTTTCTGTAGCGATTGCATTTGCCTGTTGCCTGAGCGCCGGAGCGGCCATGGCACAGAGCAGCAGCACCCCGGATCAGGGCACTGACCCGAATGCGGCGGCGCAGCGCAATAACCCCTCCAGCACCTCGAACACGACGACTTCGAACGACACCAAGCGTGCCGTGCAGCAGCTGTCCACCGTGCAGGTGACGGCGCAGTCGCTGGCGCTGGGCGGCGGCCTGATGTCGGTGCAGACGGCCCCGAAGGCGGTCTCCACGATCACTCGCGACGCCATCGTGCAGGCGGCGCCGGGCGCCACCTTCGTGCAGATGATCGACAGCGTGCCGGGCGTGAACGCGTCGACCGACGACGTGACCGGCCTGGCCAATGGCAACTACAGCGTGCGCGGCTTCACCAGTGACGAAATCGGCACCACCGTGAACGGCGCGCCGATCAACGACAGCGGCAACTACAAGGTGTATTCGACCGAGTACGGCGACACCGAGAACATGGGCGACATCACCGTGCTGCAGGGCTATCCGGACGTGGATACGCCGATCGCCGGCGCCGCCGGTGGTGCGATCGCCTGGGTGACCATCGACCCGTCGCACACGGCCGGCGTCGACTTCAGCCAGACCTTCGGCAGCAACGATTACCGCCGCACCTTCCTGCGCTTCAACACTGGCGACACCGGCCCGGTGCGCTCCTGGCTGTCGTATTCCAAGAACACGGCTGATTTCTGGCGCGGTCCCGGCAACTTCGACGTGACCAAGGTGGACGGCAAGTCGGTGTGGACCATCGACGACAACAACTCCATCTCGGCCTCGCTGCAGTACAACCGCGAGATGAATTACTCGTACAACAGCCTGACCAAGGCGCAAGCGCAGCAGAACTATTTCCAGAGCTATGACCGTACGCTGGAAAGCCCGACGGATTCCTACTACTGGAAGCTGCACACCAATCCGTTCAGCAGCTGGCTGGTCAGCCTGGACGGCGAGTTCAAGATCAACGACAACCTGCGCCTGTCGGTGATTCCGTACTTCCAGTACAACAACGGCGGTTCGGGCGGCGGCACCACCTTCTACGAAACCAAGTACACCGACAACGAGTACAAGGACACCAACCAGGATCTCAACGGCGACGGCGTGCTGAAGGGCACCGACCTGGCTTATTCGTACAGCCAGCAGTACACCATGCGCCCGGGCATCATCGCCAAGTTCAACCAGGACTTCGGCCAGGACAACAGCCTGGAATACGGCGTGTGGTGGGATCGTCCGCGCGAAGAGCAGAGCCAGGTGTTCACCCCGACCCAGAACGGCGTGCCGGCCGACGTGTGGGGCCAGACTGACCTGATCCGCTATCCGAACGGCCAGGTCCAGAAGGCCTACGACAACTACACGCTGACCGATACCCGCAAGATCTTCGCGACCGATACCTGGACGCCGAACGACCAGTGGACCTTTACGGCTGGCCTGGCCTACCTGTGGGAGAAGCGCAGCGGTTTTGCCTACGAGTATCCGGGTGCGACCTATCCGGTCTCCAAGACCAGCCCTCAGACTCAGTTCGGCTATGAGGGCGATGCGACGTTCCACAAGTTCACCCCGAGCGCCGGCATCAAGTTCCAGCTGAACGACGAGAACCAGTTCTACCTGGGCGCCGGCCGTACTTTCCGCGCGCCGATCAACAGCTCGGTCTTCCTCAACGGTGCGGTGGGCGATGCGCCGCAGAACGCCAAGCTGACGGCCAGCACCTTCTCCGGCAAGCCGGAGACGGCCACCACCGTCGACCTCGGCTGGCGCTTCTACAACGACAAGTTCTCCGCCAACGTCGACGCCTACGAGTCGAACCTCAACAACAAGCAGATCTCCGGTTACGACAACATCACCGGCGAAAGCGTGTATCTGTCGCTGCCGAAGATGCACATGCGCGGCGTCACCGCCGAGGCCAGCTACAAGGTCACCGAGAACTGGACGTTCTACGCGAACTACAGCTTCCAGCGCTCGATCCTCGAAGGCAACATCAACACCTTGGACGACGGCATCTTCAACACCAAGGGCAAGACCTTCATCAACGTGCCGAAGAACTCCGGTTTCGTGCGCGTGAACTTCAAGGAAGGTCCGTTCTGGGCCAACCTGGATGCGAAGTACCGCGGCGCGATCTGGGGCGACTGGTCGAATACCCAGAAGGTGGGCGGCTACACCACGTTCAACTTCAGCACGGGCGTGCATCTGCCGGACTTCTCTTCCTGGCTCCGCAAGCCCTACGTCAAGCTCAACGTGTTCAACCTGACCGATCGCCGCGCCCTGACCAACGCCAACAACATCACCGCGTTCCTGGCCACCAATCCGGGCAAGATCAAGGACGAGAACGGCACCGTGCTGTACGCCTCCGAGCCGTACTACTCGCTGCTGCAGGACCGCACCTACATGGTCACCTTCGGTGCTTCGTTCTTCTAAGCGTTAGATATCTGCCGCAGCCGCGGCTAGTCACAGACCGGCGCCTTCGGGCGCCGGTTTTTTTTTGCGCCTTGCTGTGTGATTTTTTGCGAAGTGAGCGCCAATAGTTACGATTCTGTAATATATTGCGTGTAACTTTGTTAGGGCTCGGGCTCGCGCGGACTCCGCCTGCAGGCCTGAGAAGACAAGAAATAACTGGGGAATGAGCGACTTGCGTTTGCTTCTCGGGTCTCCCGGGAACGCTTCGTGCGGCGCTCGATACGTAGAAAATTACGAATCACATAGGGTCGATGCCTGATGAATACCTCTCTCCGCGCGAAACTGCTGCCGATCGCGATCGCCTCCCTGCTGGCCGCCTCGCCCGTGCTGGCGCAGGACACCTCGTCGGCCATCACCGGCCGCGTGCTGAATGCCCAGGGCCAACCGGTGGCCGGAGCCACCGTACAGATCGTGCATGAGCCCTCGGGTACCACCCGCACTACCACCACCGACGCCGACGGCCGCTACGCGGCGCAGGGCCTGCGCGTGGGCGGCCCGTTCGACGTGACGGTGTCGGCCAAGGACGGCAGCAAGACCGAGCAGCACGATGTCTACCTGCAGCTGGCGCAGGACACGCCGGTCAACCTGACCATCGGCGGCGCCGACATCAAGGATGCTAAGAACCTGAGCGGCGTCACCGTCTCGGCGAATGCGCTGTCCAAGACCTTCTCCTCGGACAACAAGGGCATCAGCACCAACCTTTCGCGCGCCGAGCTGGATGCGCTGCCGACACCGGGTCGCTCGATCCAGAACGTGGTGCGTGCGGATCCGCGTGTAGTCATCACCGACCGCGCCCGCGGCGAGATCTCGGCCAACGGCCAGAACAGCCGTTACAACAACATCACGGTCGACTCGATCAGCGCCAACGACCCGTTCGGCCTGAATGCGAACGGCCTGCCCACGCTGGGCACGCCGATCTCGCAGGACACCATCCAGGAATACCAGATCTCCACCGCCAACTACGACGTGGCCAACCGCCGCGGCCTGGGCGCCACCGTGAACGCGGTGACCAAGAGCGGTACGAACGACTTCCACGGGTCGGTGTACTACGCGTTCCAGAACGACGACATGATCGGCGACAACCAGAACGACAAGTCCTACACCGGCTTCTCGCGCCAGTGGACCGCCGGCGGCACCTTGGGTGGCCCGATCATCAAGGACAAGCTGTTCTTCTTCGGCTCCTATGAAAAGAGCACTCAGGTCGGTCCGGGCAGCCCCTACGGCCCGGCCGATTCGGGTGCGGCCTCGCCGATCGCCAACCTGACCAACGCGCAGGTGCAGCAGGTGCGCGACATCGCCGCCAAGTACGGTCTGACCGACATCGGTTCAGTCGGCGGCGGCAACTCCAACCTCGAAGACAAGCGCTACCTGGCCAAGCTGGACTGGAACATCGCCGATAACCACCGCGCCAGCTTCACCTACAGCCAGACCAAGGAAAACAAGCCGATCATCACCGGCAGCACCACCAACCTGGTGCTCTCCAGCGGCTGGTACAAAACCTCGGTCGACAACAAGGCCTACGCGCTGCACTTCTACGACGACTGGTCGGACGTGTTCTCCACCGACACCACGGTGTCGTACTCGAATTTCGAGCAGAACCGCGGTCCGTACAACGGTCTGGCGATGCCGGATATCAAGGTGTACCCGACCAGCTTTGGCAATCCGTCGGTGGAATTCGGCACTGAATATTCCAGCCAGGCCAATGTGCTTAAGGTGCGCACCCTGAATGCGGCTTGGGCCGGCACGCTGTACCTCGGCGACCATACGGTCAAGGGTGGCGTCGACTTCGAGAAGGACGACTACTACAACCTGTTCGTGCAGAACCTGTTCGGCAGCTATACCTTCGAGGAAACCAAGGACAAGAACGGCAACATCACCGCCACGGGCCTGCAGAACTTCCTCAACAGCAACTACTACCAGTACTACTACAACCGGCCGGCCAACGGCCTGGGTCTCAACGATACGGCCGCGGCCTATGGCTTGAAGCAGTACGGCCTGTTCCTGCAGGACACCTGGCAGGTCAATCCGAACTTGTCGGTGCAGTACGGCGTGCGCATCGACATTCCGCTGATGGGCGACAAGCCGCTGTACAACGGGGCCTTCGCCGCCGCGCCTGGCGTGGGCGCCAAGGGCAACCCGAACCAGGCCATCGGTGGCTTCGGGCGCAGCAACCAGACCAATATCAACGGCAACCGCGTGGTGCAGCCGCGCATGTCGTTCAACTACACCTTCGACACCGAGCACATGACCCAGCTGCGCGGCGGCGCGGGCCTGTTCGTGTCGAACCCGCCTGGCGTGTGGATCGGCAACATCTTCTCCAACTCCGGCGTCACCCAGGTGCAGTACAACTGCGGCCCGACTCAGAAGGCGCCCTGCAACACCAACCTGCCGCCGTTCAGCGCCGATCCGCATGCGCAGAACAACGGCCCGGCGGGCTCCGGTGCGATGACCGTGAACACCGTGTCGCCGGGCTTCCAGATGCCCAGCGCGTGGAAGCTCAGCCTGGGCTTCGACAAGGAGCTGCCGTGGTGGGGCCTGGTGGCGACGGTGGACTACGAGCACATCAAGCAGCGTGATGCGATCTGGTACCAGGCGATCAACCTGGGTGCGCCGACCGGCGTGCTGCCCGATGGCCGCAACACCTACTACAAGCTGGTCAACGGCGATCCCAAGGCCACCGGCCAGCAGCCGACCTACAACGCGAATCCGGCGTTCTCGGCCAACACCATCAACCTGGCCAATACCAGCCGCGGCAAGGCGGACAACCTGACCTTGGCGCTGAAGAAGTCCTTCAGCAACGAGTGGTCGGGCATGGTCGGCTTCAGCTGGAGCCGCGCCACCGAAGTGAATCCCGGCACCTCCAGCGTGGCGTCGTCCAACTACAAGTACAACTACGTCATGAACTCCAACGAGAACGTGGCGAGCACGGCGAACTACTCGGTGCCCAAGCGGGTGATCGCCTCGCTGACCTGGCAGCACAATTTCTTCGGCGAATACGCCACCAGCGTCAGCGCGTTCTTCGACGGCCATTCGGCCTACCCGTACAGCTGGTCGTTCGGCAACGACGCGAACGGCGACACCTTCACCAACGACCTGGCCTTCATCCCCAAGCCGGGCCAGGTGGAGTTCCGTCCCGGCACCAGCCAGGCGCTGATCGATTCGTTCTACGACTACATCCAGCACAACAGCTATCTGCACGATCACCAGGGCGAGGTCGCCAAGCGCAACGGCGATCGCGCGGGCTGGATCAACCAGCTCGACCTGAGCTTCAGTCAGGAGATTCCCGGCCTCTTCAAGGGCAATAAGGGCATCGTAAGGTTGGACGTGTACAACTTCACCAATCTGCTCAACAAGAACTGGGGTATCGAGAAGCGCGTGACGTTCCCAGGCGGACGGGCGCTGGCCGACTTCTACGGCGTGGACCCGACCACCGGCAAGTACATCTACAACATCGACTGCAATGGCGCGAAGAGCTGCACGAACTATGTGCAGAACGGCAAGTACAACCCGCTGGCCGTCCCCACCTACATCAACAACGGTGATGACTTGGCACAGCGCTGGTCCGTGTTGCTGACGCTGAAGTACGCCTTCTAAGGCAAACGACGACCGTATCTGCGGTTTTCCCGGCCGGCGTCCGCATGGGCGTCGGCTTTTTTTGTCTTGACCCTGTCATGGCGACCGCGAGAAGCTATCGGGTCGCCGGTCCGTGCGCGCCGTTGTGTGCGGTTCCCTGGCCAGGAGAAGCTTTGATGAATGCAGTTCCCGCAGATCGCAGCAGCAAGCCTGCCACCGTCAGCGCGCGCGTCTCGCCCGCCGGTGGCCTGGACATCCTGTCCCGCAACGAGGTCGCCCGGCTGCGCGACGCCAGCGGCTCAGGCATGCACGTGTTGCTGCGCCGCTGCGCGCTGGCCGTGTTGACCTCGGGCAACATCAGCGACGAGCCCGGCTCGATGTTCGAGCAGTATCCCGATTTCGACATCCAGGTGCTGCAGCAGGACCGCGGCATCAAGATCGAGCTGACTCATGCACCGGCACAGGCCTTCGTCGACGGCCACATCATCCGCGGTATCAATGAGCTGCTGGTCGCGGTGATCCGCGACATCGTCTACGTCTCGACTCAGCTGGAGCAGGGCGGTTTCGACCTGGACGACTCGGTGGGGCTGACCCATGCGGTGTTCGAGATCCTGCGCAACGCGCGCATCCTGAAGCCGCAGATCGATCCGAACCTGGTGGTGTGCTGGGGTGGCCATTCGATTTCGCGCGACGAGTACGAATACACCAAGCAGGTGGGCTATCAGCTCGGCCTGCGCGGACTCGACATCTGCACCGGCTGCGGGCCTGGCGCGATGAAGGGGCCGATGAAGGGCGCCACCATCGCGCATGCCAAGCAGCGCCGCCGCAACAATCGCTACATCGGCGTGACCGAGCCGGGCATCATCGCCGCCGAGTCGCCGAATCCGATCGTCAACCAGCTGGTCATCATGCCGGACATCGAGAAGCGCCTCGAGGCCTTCGTGCGCATGGGGCACGGCATCATCGTGTTCCCGGGTGGCGTCGGCACGGCCGAGGAAATTCTCTATCTGCTGGGCATCCTGCTGCATCCGGACAATGCCGGCATTCCGTTCCCCCTGGTTTTCACCGGTCCTAGCCAGTCGGCTGCCTATTTCGAGCAGATCGACCATTTCCTGCGCCTGACTTTGGGCGACACGGTGGCGCAGCACTACCAGATCATCGTCGACGATCCGGATGCGGTGGCGCGCGCGATGGTGCGCGGCATCGACAAGGTGCGCAATCACCGGCTGGACAACAAGGATGCGTTCTTCTTCAACTGGGCGCTGAGCATTCCGTTCGCGTTCCAGGTGCCGTTCCGTCCCACCCACGAGGCTATGCGCAATCTGGCCATCCATCACGACCGGCCGCGGCACGAGCTGGCGGCCGATCTGCGGCGAGCGTTCTCTGGCATCGTCGCCGGCAACGTGAAGGAAGAGGGTGTGCGGGCGATCCAGCAGAACGGCCCGTTCGACATCGACGGCGACCCGGCCATCATGCGCGCCCTGGACAACCTGCTGAAGGCCTTCGTGCAGCAAGACCGCATGAAGCTGCCTGGTGGCGCAGCCTACGTGCCTTGCTATCGCGTGCGCTCGGTGTAAGTGTCGAGCGCCAGACCAAAGAAAAACCCCGCTTAGGCGGGGTTTTTCTTCGGCAACGTATAAACCTATCAGCTCCGAGTCCCGCCAACCCAAGAGTTGGATCATCGGATCGAACAGCCCTGGCCACGCTTGCCTTCAGATGCTCCTCGTTGGAGCGAGACCCGGCGAGCCGCCGTGTGCGGCTTGGCCGTGAAGGCCGCTGGGCGCAACATGCTCGGCGCGTAGCCGACACGCCGGCTAGTCAGGTCGCGGCGGTTTTGAAATCCAAAACTAGGCTTCAATGCAGGGATCTGTCCGAGATGGCGCCTGTCAGCGCGTGATGCTTATGGGGCAGAGCGGTACATATGCGTCTCACGCGTCGCAGCTCTGTCTAGGCAACTTATCAAGCGCCACAGCTTGGCTACCCCATGCCTGCGTGTGTGTTCTTTCGGACACGGTGCGTCGGCCCCACGAATGTTGTGCGTACACAAGTTGGGCGACATTCGCTCCGACTCGGATTTCCCTGAAGATACGGGGGAGCTGCCGTCGACGAGCCTCGGCTTCACTACGTAGAGCTCCCTGCGGTGACTCTACTTTCCCTATACGAATCAATGAAGCCGATACAAAAAGAGTGACCACGTTAACAAATAAGTCAGAAGGAACCACGCTCGTCGTTGGCCGTCAATTGCATTGGATGCCGACTATCGTCTAGAGTGAAGATAGCATCCTAGGGGTGGGGCGCTTTGTACTGCGGGATTTGATACATAAGCTTCTTTGGGTAACCGATCTTCGAGATCAGTTGCCCAGTATGGGATTTTGCAAATCAACTGGCTTAATTGCAATTAATATTGCAAGCATGAAGGTTTTCGGAAAGCCTTGTCCGGTCATCGTCTGTGTGGGGATGCGTGGTGGGGTGATTGGATCGTGACTCGCCGTTAATTGAATTATTGGGTGTTTTTTCGAAGTCATTGAGAGTGAATTAAAATACTACCGGGAAGTGCGATAATGTCACCGAAGACTGCATTTCTATTTCCAGGGTTGGGTAGTGAGTCCCTTCAAAGATTTTCTGAACTCTTCGCGCTCGGGCCGAGTTTTCAAGGGGTAGTCGAACAAGCCAATGGCGTCATTCTTGAGCGCCTTGGGGTCTCGATTTTCAGCTTAATCGAACAGCAGGCGAGAACGGCTGTTCGATCCGCCCCCACGGGGCGTCTTGTCCGCCCGGCACCATCACAAGCTATTCTCCCCACCCCCATTGCGCATGCGCTGCTTTTTACCTTGGAATGTGCGCTGGCAAAAGTGTGGATCGAGTTCGGAGTCAAGCCCGATTTCGTCGCTGGATATAGTCTCGGTGAATATTCAGCTGCATATGTCGCCGGCGTTATTGGCATCGAAGACGGTGTTTCTTTATTAATTAGCCGGGCGGAAATCTTAGATAAGCTGCCAAGGACTGGAATGATTGCAGTGGCCGCCTCTAAAGACGAGGTGGCGAGCTGTATTCCGGAAGAGCTCTACTTAGTAGCTGCGAACTCTGTCATTCAGACAGTTTATGGTGGTCGTGAGGCCGATCTGGCGCGTGCTCGCGAAGCGTTGCGCGAGCATGGGCACGTCTTTCAAGATCTGCCTGTACGACATGCTTTTCACACGCCGCTTATGGAAGGGGCGAGCTTAGCGCTCGATAGCATAAGTAAAGCAGTCCCAATCCAGGCGCCTGAAGTGCAGTTCATATCAACCCTGACAGGAACCTCACTCGGCATTGAGGAGCTTCGCCACGGAACCCATTGGACCCGCCATCTTTGCGAGCCAGTACAGTTTTGCGGTGCGCTCGACGAGTTACGTCGACTTGGCGCCGAAGTCTTCCTGGAAATAGGCCCTGGTCAAGCACTAAGCCCACTGGCGGAGTCTCACTTCGCAGCGCACCCTCCGGCATTAACGGCGGCGTCTCTGCCGTCGGAATATGATCAGCGCTCGACTGCAGAGCACCTTTCAAGAACCATCGAACGGCTAAGGCATGCAGGTTTGCCGATAGCAGATCGATTGCCGGAAGCGTTGAGTGGGTCCTTCGGCGTTCAGCGAGTAAGCCCAGTCCCCTCAAGCATCAATGCGAATACCGAGGTGCTGCCTGAAATACTGAGCATTTGGGCGGAGATTTTGCAACACGGCGATATAGGTCCGGATGACAATTTTTTTGATCTCGGCGGAAATTCACTGAAGTGTGCCAAGATCGTGATGCGGATCAAGCATGGATTGAATTTTGATTTAAGTCTTCGTGAAATATTTTCTGCGCCAACGCCGCGTTCGTTATGTGAGCTGATTTTGGAAGGGCGCCGGCTGCAAAACCGAAACTCCGGATTATTGGCTCTGCCGAATGGCCTCAAAATTCGCTGCCAGTCTGTGGCTGAAGCAAATTACTTCTACAAAAGCATTTTCGAGGACAGGTCTTATCTTCAGCATGGTGTGACTATTCGCCCAGGAATGACTATTTTTGATGTCGGTGCCAACATTGGATTGTTTTCAGCGTTTGCTGCGCTTGAGGCGCCGGGCGTAAAGCTTTATAGCTTCGAGCCGGTGCCGCCATTGTTTGAGATATTAAAATATAACGTTAATGACATATGCGAGGATGCGGAGCTTTTCAATGTCGGTGTTTCTGATAGCGAAGGATCGTCAACGATTACGTACTATCCGAACAGTCCTGGCATGTCGTCGTTCATGCCGAGTCGAGGCGAAGAGCAGGCGGTTCTGGAAGCTATCCTGAAGAATAGCTTTGCTGAGGGTGACCAGCTCGCTGGGGATGTGTTGAAGGATCAGGACGATTACATGGAGTCTCGGTTTCAAACCGAGGATTTTCTTTGCAAATTAATACCTCTGAATCATGTATTCAAACAGCATGATATAAAAGTTCTAGACTTATTAAAGGTCGATGTTCAGAAGCTTGAGATGCGAGTATTGAAGGGCATATCGGATAGCTATTGGCCGTTGATCAGGCAAGTCGTAGTCGAGGTGCATGATCACCAAAATCGCGTTACCGAAGTGGCTGATTTTTTGTCGTCGCGCGATTTTTCTGTCGTAGTAGAGCAGGATCATCTCTATCAAGGGTCCGACATCTATATGGTGTATGGATTGCATAGCTCTCTGACCAGTTCCACTGAATAGGCTTCGGGCATGGAAATCAATTCGGACGGTTCGGTGCTGAATGATTCCTCGTTGTTGGTGGGGGTCATCGGGGCAGGCGTGATGGGTTGCGGCGTAGCCGAGGCGGTGGCGAGTTATGGTCACCAGGTGATCCTGCTTGACGTTGATGGCGATACGCTCGACAAGGCGAGAGCGAAGATTGCCAGAAAGCTGAAGGCGGACGCTCTGTTGAGTGCCTCACGTCGGCAGGCTTCGGCCGACATATTAGGCAGGATCTCGTTTACCACCGATTATGCGAATCTCACTGATGCAGAATTTATTGTTGAGAATGTTAGCGAGATAATTTCAGCGAAGCATCAGGTTTATGCGTCGCTGAATAGTGCGTGCCGTGCCGAAGCTGTTTTTGCTGTGAATACCTCTACGTTCCCCATCACCGAAGTCGCCGGATTTGTTGAGCACCCTGAAAGGGTGGTGGGCATGCATTTCATGAATCCGGTTCCTAGTAAGCCTCTGGTAGAAGTGATTCGAGGTTCTTCGACATCCGAGGAAACCATTCAGGCGTCGATGCGGTTTTTGGCTGCGATAGGCAAGACGGGCATCGTTGTCGAAGATGCGCCTGGGTTTGTGTCGAATCGCGTCTTGATGATGACTATTAATGAAGCGATTCGTACGGTTCAAGACGGCACCTCAACAGCTGAGAATGTAGACAAAATATTTGTTGGATGCTTCGGGCATCAGATGGGGCCGTTGGCGACAGCTGATCTCATTGGGCTGGATACAATCTTGTTGTCTTTGGAGTCCCTGCGCGATCGATTGCGCGATACGAAGTACGAGCCCGTCGAGCTGTTGAAGTCGATGGTCAAGGCTAACCGGCTAGGGAGAAAGACAGGGCATGGTTTTTTCGAATACGTTTGAAGGCGAAGAGCGGAAAGCTGGGGCATCTCTTAAGTTGCCTGACATACGAGCGTTTGTCGCAAAGTCTTTAATGAGAGAAGTCGCGGATGACGAGAATTTTTTTGAGACCGGCTTTGTGACGTCCATGTTTGGCATGCAATTGATCACTTTTTTGGAAAAGCGCTACGAAATCGAAGTGCTCGATGAAGATCTTGATCTCACGAATTTTTGCACGCTGAACAACATCGTGGCTTTTATCGATCGAAAACTGAGCTGAGTTCGATGGAAAAGCAGAGGCCTTTGGAGCAGTACCGGAGATTTGCCCAAGAGGCAATTGCCCCAATGGCGAAACCCTCCGACCTGGCCGGGCGTCTGGATCCCGCCGTGGTTGAAGCATTGCGTGCCAATGGCTTTTTGGGCTGCATTACGCCAACTGCTCTTGGCGGTTTGGGGATGGATCCGATTTCCTACGGACAGCTGACGGCCGAAGTCGGGCGTGCTTGTTCGTCGGCACGCACGTTGATGACCGTTCACCATCTTGTTTCGGCTGCCATCCTGCGCTGGGGCGGTGGTGAAGTTAAGGCTCGGCTCGTGCCACGGCTAGCTCGGGGTGAGGAGATTGCCGCCTTCGCACTTTCGGAGTCCGAGGCCGGGAGTGATGCCTCGGCGTTATCTACAACAATTCGCCGAGAGGGGGACTACATTTTTCTCTCAGGCGAGAAGTGTTGGGTGAGCTTCGGTCAGATCGCAAGCGTGATTCTTGTGATAGGGCGAGCCGCGGAAGGCATTACGGCTGTCCTTGTGCCGTGTGATACGCCTGGGTTGCATCGACATGCCGTCACCAGCATGGTTGGAGTGAGGGCCGGCATGATGGCGGAAATCACATTCGACAACTGTAAGTTGCCCGCGACGGCAATCGTGGGGCGTGCGGGATTTGGGCTCTCGCATGTCGCCACCACAGCCCTAGATCATGGTCGATATTCGGTGGCATGGGGCGCAGTAGGCATCGCGGATGCCGCTGTCTGCGCATCTTATGCTTTTGCGAAAACTCGCGAACAGTTTGGCTCCGTTCTCAAAGACAAGCCTTTGATGCGTGCACGTTTGACACGAATTTCGGTCGCTGCACGCGCTGCACGCGCACTATGCATGGAAGCGGGGCGTCTTCGTAACGCAGGCGCGCCGTCCGCGATTGTTGAAACGATGGTCGCCAAGTATGCGGCGTCTAAAGCCGCAGTTTACGCGGCGAACGAGGCGGTTCACATCCATGGTGCTCGCGGTCTCATGGAGGAGCAGCAAGTTGAGCGCCTGCTGAGAGATGCGAAAGTCACCGAGATCATTGAGGGAAGCTCCGACATTTTGGAGCTGTTGCTGGGTGAACAAGACCTGGGAGGAGACCTTGACGGAAGCTTCTTTGGATAATCTGGCGGCGCATTCGCTACGGCCAGGCAAGCGCGTGAAGCTCGTGGTCTGGGACCTGGATAACACGATCTGGGATGGCATTCTTTTGGAAGATCGGCTGCTTGTGTTGCGCCCTGGCGTTGCCGATATCATTCGAGGCCTCGACGATCTCGGCGTCTTGCAATCAATCGCCAGCCGTAACGATCACGCAGCGGCAATGGCTCGCCTCGAACAGCTGGGCTTATCGGAATACTTTCTGTCGCCGGAAATTTCTTGGTCGGCCAAGTCGGCAGGCATCGGGGCGATCGCGAGCGCTTTAAATCTATCGTTGGATACCGTGCTTTTTATAGACGACCAACCGTTTGAGCTAGAAGAAGTCGTTCATACACATGCCGAAGTTCGTACCTTGAACGCGGAAGATATATCGAACTTACTCAGTGATCCGCATATTCGGCCGGCCGTCGTGACGGATGACGGCAAGCTACGCCGTGTCCTGTATCTTCAGGATCAGGCTAGACAAAAAGGCGAAGACGAGTTTGTTGGGCCGCCAGAAGAATTCACCGCCAGCTTGAATATGACGATGCATATTGAGCGCGCTACCAGACAAGATCTTGACCGTGTCGAGGAAATGACGCTTCGGACGAATCAGCTTAATTCCACGGGCTATATCTTTTCGCGTGACGAACTTGATCTTTTAATTGAATCAAAAAGCCATGCCTTGCTCATCGTCAAGCTTCAAGATCGTTTTGGTGATTATGGAAAAATAGGCTTGGTGTTGATTGAATTGGGCGCTGATGGCTGGAACATCAAGTTGCTTATAGTGTCGTGTCGAGTATTGTCTCGTGGGATCGGCCCGATTCTGCTCAATTATGTTGCTGCACGGGCTTCGGATATGGCTGTGCCCCTTCGAGTGGAGTTTCGCGACACGGGCAAAAACCGCCCTATGAAAATCGCGCTGATGATGGCGGGTTTCCAGAGTGCGGGGGGGCAGGATGGCGCCTCGGTTTTTATTAAGAATGAAAGAGCCGCAGCGTCGTGCCCTGCGTATATTCAACTTGTTTCATCTTGGTGATCTGGCTGGTGCTGCGCTGGCAGCGGGGCTAAGCCCATTGGGCTATTAGCTGTGACCAAGCTGCCGGAGTGAGTGTCGTCGGAATCTCGATCCTCTCTATTGCGCCAATCGAGAAAGGGGCGCAGCAAGCAGCAGCATATGTCACTGGGAGGTCGATCGTAGAAATCCACCACGGACCAAATTCAGGAATTTCTACATGGAGTTCGTGCGTATGGTTCCGATCAAGTACTGTCATCTTTCTCAACGGGTAGTAGAGCCCCACCCCTATGGCTTTCAGTATGGCTTCTTTTCTTGTCCAGATTTGAAATAGTGCCTTGATTAAATTCTCGCCTTTCAGGCTGCGAATAATTTCCCATTCTGTACTGGAGCAAATTCGCCTACAAAAACTTGTCATGTCGTCAACGAGCGTGAGTCGTTCGCAGTCCAGTCCGACAGCCCCATGTGTGCTCATCGCTATGCCGGCTAACGGGCCGCAATGAGTCAGGCTGAACTGAAGTGCCGGGTTTCCTTTTAAGTGCGGCTTGCCATATGTATCTATCGTAAAAGCCAATTCGCGAGGATCAGTGTTGATGAACGAAGCTATGAGAGTGCGAAGCGCAGATCTCGCGGCAGTGAAGCGCCTTCGATCAAGCGCGGTCAATAATTTGGCGGCCCGCGAGTTCTCAGCGGTCGACAGTTCGCTACCATCAGTGTGCCATTGATCCAGGTTGATCCAGCATATAAGAAGTTCATTTGATTTGAATGCGAAATTTTTCAAATTCATCGTCACTGTAAAATGCTAAGTGAATTGCTTGCTCTTGACATTGTTCGGCGTGGTAATTGGGTGGGCGCCGAATCGTGGTAAGGGACGGTATATGAAATGTTGGTTATCGCGCAGGCTCTGCCTCTTGTTTGCTGTCGCATAGCGAACGATTGCTGCGTTTGCCATGGTGCCGTAGAGCCATCATGGCCTTGGCTAAGTTATGCACACACGCGTATGGGGGCGGTCGGTAAATGCATGGTGTTTTTCAGCACGATAGGCTGAGGCAGGATGGCGCTTGGGATTATGCCTTTTTTCTAAAATACAATCCTGAGATGGCTGTTGTCGAGGATGCCTGCAATTACGAAGATGGTCATCGCGTTGAAACTGATTTTTTGGATGGCTTGCTTCGGTCTTAGTGTGATGTTCGCGTTATTTATAAGTTATATCGAAGGCGCGCACAGGATGGTTTGTCTGTGGCGGATCAAGTTGTTGATCCATGCGCGAGGCCAAATTTTCTTATTGCTATGCTATGTTTGATAGTGTTTAGATTCACGTGCCAATGAGCGTGTTCTGGTCGTGCGTAGGGGGATGGTATTGATGACGGGGAGGGGTAGCTGGGGGCGACCGGTTGCTTCTGGGGTATTTAATCGGCAATTTTAATATTGTGGCGTGGGTTGGCTCCTGGGTAGTGAGCTATATCTTTGGCGGATGGTTATGGGTCAAGTTTTTGATTATGAGGGAAATTTTCTGGGTAAAAGGTTGAATCAAGGGGCTTGTGGCGGCTTCTTTGATTGAGGCGAGTGCAGAGTTTCCATGCGTGAAATGTTGTATGTGGCATGTAATTTGGCATAAGAAATTTTGATTATACGTGGTCTGTAAAAATGGATTTTCTTTAGTCACCTGATAACTGGTTTTTGTTATTCTTTTTCGATTTTTGTGTGCTTGTGGTTTATTTTATTAGCGTCCTTGGTGATCGTTTTGATGGGTTGTCAAAATTTATCGAGATTGGCTGGTTTTATTTGCTGATGGTGCGTAATTTGAGCTAATGGGAGCGTCAATGAACGGGCCTGATACTCATCTGACCGAGTCGCAACAAGCGGCGTTATTGAAGCGACTTTCCGGGCGGCGCAGGATGCCGCAAGCCGACTCCAGTAAGTCCGAAATTCCTATTTCAGATCGAAGTGGCCCCCTTGCGCTGTCCTTTGCCCAGCAGCGGCTGTGGTTCCTGTCGCAGCTGGAGGGAGTGAGTGCGAGCTATCACGTGCCGTGGGGCGTGCGCCTGTCCGGGACGCTGGACCGGGCGGCGTGGCGGAAGAGCCTGGACAGCCTGTTGGCCCGTCACGAGGCGCTGCGCACGGTGTTCGACGCGCCGGGCGGTCAGCCCCAGGCAGTGCTGAGGCCGGCCGAGGCAGGCTTTGCGCTGATCGAGCACGACCTGCAGCCGGCCCTCGAGGGGCCGCAATCGCTGGCACAGCTGGCGACCGACGAGGCGAGCGCGCCCTTTGACTTGCGCCAGGGCCCGCTCATCCGCGGTCGACTGATCCGCCTGGGGCCGGACGAGCATGTGTTCCTGCTCACCCTGCACCACATCGTGGCCGACGGCTGGTCGATGGGCGTGCTGCTCAACGAGCTCAGCGCGCTGTATCGCGCCTTCGTAGCCGGTCAGGACGATCCGCTGCCGGCCTTGCCCCTGCAGTACCCCGACTATGCCGCCTGGCAGCGCCAGTGGCTGGTTGGCGAGCGCCTGCAGCATCAGGCGGACTACTGGCGCCGGCAACTGGCGGAGGCGCCGGTGCTGCTGGCCTTGCCGACCGATCGGCCGCGCCCGGCGCAGCAGACCTTCCTCGGCCAGCGCCTGCACGTGGTGCTGGATGCGGAGCTGACGGCGGGCCTCAAGCGCCTGAGCCAGCAACAGGGCACCACGCTGTTCATCACCTTGCTGGCGGCGTGGGCGGCGGTGCTGTCGCGGCTGTCCGGTCAGGACGACCTGGTGATCGGCACGCCCACGGCGAACCGCAATCGTCAGGAGCTGGAGCCGCTGATCGGCTTCTTCGTCAATACGCTGGCCTTGCGCCTGGACCTGTCGGGGGACCCCAGCGTGGCGGCGCTGCTGGCGCGGGTGCGGCAGACGGCGCTGGCCGCGCAGGATCACCAGGACCTGCCGTTCGAGCAGGTGGTGGAGATCGTGCAGCCGCCGCGCCAGCTGGCGCACACGCCGGTGTTCCAGGTGATGTTTGCGTGGCAGAACAACGAGGCGGGCCGACTCGATCTGCCGGGGCTGCAGGCGCAGCCGTTCGAAGCGGTGTTGGACACGGTCAAGTTCGACCTGGGCCTGTCCCTGGCCGAAACGGGCGAGGGCACGATTGCCGGCAGCTTCAGTTATGCGACGGCGCTGTTCGACACGGCGACGATCGAACGTCAGCACGGCTATCTGCTGCGCGTGCTGCGGGCGATGGCGGCCGATGCTGGGCAGTCGGTGGGGCGGATCGACCTGCTCTCGGCGTCGGAACGGGAGCTGGTGCTGCACGGCTGGAACCGGACCGAGACGGCGTACCCGCAGGACGACAGTGTGCATGCGCTGTTCGAGGCGCAGGCGCGTCGATCCCCCGAGGCCATCGCGCTGGTCCAGGACGATCAATCGCTGACCTATGCCCAGCTCAACACCCGGGCCAATCGGTTGGCGCATCGGCTGATCGCCCTGGGGGTGCGGCCGGGCGACTGTGTGGCGACGGTGTTGGAACGCAGCCTGGCGCTGATCGTCGCGCAGCTGGGCATTCTCAAAGCCGGTGGCGTGTACGTTCCCATCGACCCGCAGCTCCCGGCGGCCCGGCAGGTGTGGTTGATCGGCGATTGCGCCGCCAAGCTGCTGATCGGCGAGGAGGACGATATCGACGAGGCGCTGCCCATCCTCGCGGTAGATCTGGCAGCCGGCGACGGCCACGACGTCGGCAACCCCGCCCTGGCGCTTGCCGGCGGCGACGCGGCGTATGTGATGTACACCTCCGGGACCACGGGGACGCCCAAAGGCGTGGTGGTGCCGCATCGGGCGGTGAATCGGCTGGTCATCCACAACGGCTATGCCGAATTCCGGCCGGAAGATCGGGTGGCGTTTGCGGCGAACCCGGCCTTCGATGCGAGCACCCTGGAAGTGTGGGGCGCGCTGCTCAACGGTGGGACCTGCGTGGTCATCGATCAGGCGACTCTGCTGACACCCGGGCGTCTGCGGGACGTGTTGCAGGCCCGCGGCGTCACGGTGATGTGGCTGACGGTGGGGCTGTTCAATCAGATGGCCGAGACCTTGGCCCCCGTCTTCCGGCAGCTGCGCCTGCTGATGGTGGGCGGCGATGCGCTCGATCCCCGCGTCGTCGCGCAGGTGCTCGATCGCAGCGCGCCCGGGCAGTTGCTCAACGGCTATGGACCGACGGAAACCACGACCTTCGCGGCGACCTATGCGATCACCGCCAGCGACGGGCAGACGCCGATTCCGATCGGCCGTCCGATCGCCAATACGTATGTCTATCTGCTCGACGCCTACCAGCAGCCGGTGCCGCTGGGCGCCGTGGGCGAGTTGTACATCGGCGGCGCGGGCGTGGCGCGCGGGTATCTGCATCGCCCCGAGCTTACAGCGGAGCGCTTCCTGGACGATCCGTTCCATGCCGGGGCGGGAGCTCGGATGTATCGCACGGGCGACCAGGCGCGCTATCGGCCGGATGGGAACCTGGAGTTCCTGGGCCGGAACGACCATCAGGTGAAGCTGCGTGGCTTCCGCATCGAGCTGGGCGAAATCGAGGCGCGCCTGGCGGAGCATCCGCAGGTGCGCGAAGCGGTGGTGGTGATGCGCGAAGAGGCAGTCGGGGACAAGCGCCTGGTGGGCTATGTGACGTGGCACGGGGACGCGGCACCCGATGTCGCGAGCCTACGCGCGCATCTGGCCCAGCAGCTGCCGGACTACATGGTGCCGGCGGCCTTCGTGGGCCTGGCACAGTTGCCGCTGACGCCCAACGGCAAGCTCGACCGCAAGGCCCTGCCGGCGCCCCAGGATGGAGCCTATGCACGACAGGCTTACGAATCAGCACAAAACGAGATAGAGGCTGCTCTCATCCAGCTTTGGGAGACACTTCTTGGCGTCGACAACGTCAGCCGCCACGACAATTTCTTTGCTCTCGGGGGGCATTCTCTGCTGGCCACGCGGTTGATCAATCGCATGCGTATGGAATTCAACGCCGACATACCACTGCGTGCGCTGTTTGAAACTCCGACTATCGCTGGCTTGGCGACACAGCTTTCGGAGCAAGCTTACTGACTCCACGCCAATGGTTTCAGCTGCTGTCCGGAGCGGCATTGAGCTTATTGCAGTCGTTTTCTGCGTCTAGAAAAGCGACCGTGCACGCCGAGGAGCCGAGCGCGCTCGGGCGATGCCTAAAGGAGCGTGGCGTTATGGAAGCGGAAGTCTGTCGGAATATGGGCGTCCGCAAAGCAGCGTTCTTCAACGGACAGAACAGCATGTATCGAAGGCGTCGCTGAGCCCTGGAAAAACTTCGCGTTGAACAAGACATCGCCAGTGCGCAGCTTGGTCGATCGGAGCGGAATTCAGATCGATGCCTGGGTCGGTTCTGCATACGAGCATTGCGCTCGATGATTCGTGTTCTGGCAAGCCGATCGATGATTCACTCATCGAATCCTGCAATGGTTCGCAGGATCAGCCAAGTCCATCACCAGCCGCCGATGCTGCTGCGGCGGCAGGCTGTCTTGTTGACATGGTGACCGGTCCGGCGCTTGCTGGCCGATTTGCACATGGGCTTATGCGGAGCCACAAAAAAGGGCCTGCGATGTACGCAAGCCCTTGATATATCTGGCGCCCGAAGTTGGACTCGAACCAACGACCCCCTGATTAACAGTCAAGTGCTCTAACCGGCTGAGCTATTCGGGCGGAGCTGCGTAGTTTGTAGATTGGGCGCCGGGCTGTCAAGCCGTTTGCGGTTCGGCTTGGCGGTGCGCGAGGCATGAGCGGCTACTCATTGCCGTCCGGTAGCGCAGGCGGATCAACTTCCGAGGCAGGGGTCCGGCTTGGCCACCACAGGCGGCCGTCGTATCCGCAGGCAACCAGCTCCCCGCAAGCGGTCTCGAGCACGTCGGTGACGAAGTTGTCGCGTTGCTCCTCGTGTGCCAGCGCATAGTCCGGCCCATGCCAGAAGCGCAGCTGCTGGTCCTCCCCGGCCGTGGCGAGGCTGCCGTCGCGCAGCAGGCGCACCTGCCGGACGGCGGCATCGTGAGCTTTGAACGAGGCTTGCATGCGTGGCTGGTGGTCGCCAAGCGTCCAGACCGTCACCTGGCCTTGCGCGTCGCCGGTGATCAGGCGTCGAGGGGTTCCCGCGCGACTATTGAGGGCATCTGCATCGATGCAGCGCAATGGCTGTTGGCCGGGAAGAACGCCCAGGCACTGCTTCGTCGAGAGTTGCCACAGGCGGACGCTGCCGTCTTCGGATGCGCTGGCCAACAGGTCCGGATCGAGAATGGCGAGTGCCCAGATCCATCCCGTGTGGCCCGACAGGGTGCCAAGTGCGCCGCCGTCTGCATCCCACAGCCGGATCGTACGATCCGCGCCGCCGGTGGCGACCGCACCCGAGGGCAGGCTGGCGACACACAAGGCCGCAGCCTCGTGCGCCTGGATGCTGCGCAGGCAGCGCTGCGTGGCGAGATCCCAATAGCGCAGGGTGCGATCGCGCGAGACGGAGGCCAGCAGGCCGGGACGGATTTCGGCGAGGCCGAGCACCGATTGCGCATGCGCCTGGGCGATCTCACCGGCGCTCTGTGCGTGCGACCAGAGGCGGATGCTGCCGTCTCGTCCTCCGCTGGCGATCCGGCCGTCGCCGAGCACCGCCAGTGCCCAGACATAGCCTTGATGAAGCGCCTTGGCGGTCGCGATGCTTGCCGGCGCAACGGCGTTGGCCCGGCGACGGTACATGACGTCGCTGCGCAGGATGTATTTGCTTCCGCGGGCGATCTCTTCGCCGGCATGCCAGAGCGCGTGATCGAACAGGATCAGGCTGCCGGCGCGCGGCCGCAGGCGGGCGACAAGATTCGAGCTGCCTTCGCCGGCTGCGGGGCCTGCCGCATAAAACAGGGTGTCGCCGCCGTCGAAGGCCTCGCCGTCGTTGAGATAGATCATGAAGGTCAAGCGCGAACGGCAATCCGGACCGCGGTGGTGCACGCCGTCCTGATGGATGCCGAAGCGTTGCCCGGGTTGATAGCGGCATAGGCGGATGCGCGCATTGATGCCTTCGGGTGCCCAGTCCGAAGCGGCGTCGCCGAGCAGCGACTCTTCGAGGCTGCCGGAGAGGGCTTCGCACAGGCGCCGGAAAAGCCTGTCGGCCAGATCGTCGTCGTCCCACACCTGGCGGTCGTTGTTCCGGTAGGACGGCGGGTAGTCCAGCTCGGCCGATCGAAAGCCGCGTTGCTCGGCCAGGGCGATCAAGGCCTGGCACTCGGCCGGCGTCAGGAATTGCCGGATCAGCAAGCAACGCGGCGATGCATCGGCCAGCGGTCGTTCGACCGGGCGTGTGGCGGCGATTTCAGGGCGATGTGCTGCGTCGAGGCAGGACACGGATGCCGGTGCGTCCATGGCAGTTCCTTTTATTGGTTGAACATCCAATTTAAGGGAACTGTAGTCCTGGAAAAGCTGGCGATCAATAGTTATTTGGGTGTATAACCAAATTAAAGGAGGCGCTCATGCCGAGGAAGCCGAATACCGAACTGCGCAGGCGTCAGATCATCGAGGGCCTGCTCAAGACCATGGCCGTGCACGGCTATGCCGGTGCGACGATCCAGGCTGTCGCCGCGGCGTCCGGATTGGCGCCGGGCCTGCTGCATTACCACTTCCACGACAAGCGCGAAATGTTGGTGGCCCTGGTCGACCAGCTGGTGGCCTATGCACAGCACCGCTACGAGGTTCGTGCGAACTCGGCTACGACGCCCAGGGAGCGCTTGCGCGCTTATATCGATGCGCGGCTGGCCTATGGCGAAGACGCCAACCCCGATGCGGTCGCCGCCTGGGTGATGATCGGCGCCGAAGCCGTGCGCGACGCGGAGGTGCGCGAGATCTACCGGCGCGCCGCCGAGCGGGAGCTGGCCTTGCTGCAGCGTCTGCTCAAGGCTTGCCTGGTCCACGAGGGCAAGCGCGTGCGCCGCCTGAATCATGTCGCCGCCGGCCTGCTTGCCTACGTGGAAGGGTGCTTCATGCTGGCTGCCAATGCCCGCGACCTGGTACCGCGTGGGTTTGCTGCCGAGATGGCCGCCGAATGGGTGGACCGCTACATCGCCCAGGAAGCCGCCAGCGCGAGGGTCGCAGCGCGCCCGACACCGAGCCGCCGCAGGAGCGCCCCATGAGCGCGGCATGCTTGCTCGACGAGACCAGCCAGAAGGCGACGGCGCCCGCGTGCTGGCGCCGCGAATGGCTCGCGCTTGGCGCCTCGGCGGTGCCGGTTCAGGCATATCGCGAGCTGATGACAAGCTACGGGCAGAAGCATCGCGCCTACCACACGCAACAGCATCTGGAAGAATGCCTGGAACTATTGGACGAGGTACGGGCTCACTGCTGCCGTCCCAGCGAGGTGGCGATGGCGCTGTGGTACCACGACGCGGTGTACCGGCCCCGCAGCAGCGACAACGAGGCCGCGAGCGCCGCCTGGCTGGGCGAGGTGGCGGCCGCCGCCGGCGTGGCAGGGGAGTCCGTCGCGCGGATGCAGGCCTTCATCATGGCGACCAGGCATGCGGCCACGCCGGACGACGAAGACGCGCGAATCCTGGTCGACATCGACCTGGCGATTCTGGGCGCTGCGCCGGAGCGCTTCGACGCTTACCAGGCGCAGATACGCCGGGAATACCGCTGGGTGCCGTCACTGCTCTACCGCTCGAAGCGGGCCGAGGTATTGAGGGGATTCCTGCAGCGGTCGGCCATCTACAGCACGGGGTGGTTCAACCGGCGCTACGAATCGGCGGCGCGACGCAATCTCGAGCGAGCGCTGATGGCCCTCGAGGGTTCAGTGCCTGGCTGAACGCTTCAGGTTCGGCACGGTCAGGCGGCATGACTGGCCGCCGGCGACGGCGTGACGGTCTGCGGTGCGGCTCCGTCGCATCGCATGGCGCGAAAGAGCCGTGCGCAGCACAGGCTCTTTCGCTCGGGCCGCACTAGCCTCAGCGGCTGAGGCTGGCGACGTGATCGGTGTAGTCGAACTGCACCAGGGTGCCCATTTTGTGGGCCTTGACCATCTTCGGCGTGCGGCAGCGCCAGGCGTGCTCGTTCGGGAACTCGGTCGCGGGCATGCAGTAGTTGTACGACGCCTTGACGTCGTCCAGCGACATGCCGACCACGATCTTGCCCTTCATGATGTCGCGGCTGTACTGGCTTTCCGGATGGGCGGCCAGATAGTCCTGGCGCCTGGCGACGTCGACATTGCGGCGCGACGACGACGATGCGCAACCAGCCAGAACCAGCAGCGCGATGCATACCGCGAAGGTCTTGTGCATCTGAATTCCCCTATTCCTTGAGTTGATACGATTCCGGCGGGCATGCCGTAGACCTGTGGCGCGAACTCTACTTCACCCGCCGTCGAGCTTGCACGTGGCTTGCCGTTTCCCCACGAAACGGCCGCAGTTTACCCCTTCCTGCGCGCTCCTGCCTCAATTGGGCGAAAGCGCCTTTGGCGGCAGCGCGCTCAGGCCCCGGTCAGGCAGCTGGCGGCCTGGAGCGGGCTGGCCGGCGCGCCGCGGATGCGGCCGGAGCCGGCGACCACCAGGCTCAGCGCCTGAGCCCGGTCGCCGCAGAACAGCAGGGTCAGATTGCTGCCCGAGGCGCTGCCGTCGGGTTGGAAAATCACCTGGGGACGCCCCTCGCTGCTGCGGATCAGCACGCCGTCGGCTTGCCGCAGTGTGACGCGCAGCGGCGTTCCGTCGGGCTGGTCGTCCCGATCGGCGTCGGGCCCCAGCAGCCAGCCTCCATCCCATCGCGTCTCACTGCTGCAGCGACGGCCGTCGCGGGTCGGGCAAAACACCACGCGGACGTTCTCCGTGGCGGCGAGGCTTCGCGCATAGTGCAGGCCGGCCTGGAAGTCCATGTGGGCCGCTGCGACGCGCCCCCGCGCCAGCATGCCGTGGAGGGCCGGCAAGGCCACGCTGGCGAGCAGGCCGAGCACGGCCAGGCAGATGAATTGCTCGATGAGACCCATGCCGCGTTGCCGCCGCAGCGTCCCTGGTTCCACTGGTCTCATGTCGCCGCCTCCGCAGTTAGCCTCGAGGCTCGCCATGCTAGGCACCGCGGTCGCGCCTGGCAGCAGCAGGCGGGCCGCGGCTGCGTAGTCGCGTACTGACAGATGCTGTCAGCAGCTTGACCGGGGGCGGATTGGAATGCGGGCGCCGCGGCCTTATGTTGGACGTATGACCGACCGCTTCGAGCTTTCAGCCCCTTACCAGCCTGCCGGCGATCAGCCCGAGGCGATTCGTCGTCTCAGCGAAGGATTCGAGGCCGGCCTGGCCGCGCAGACCCTGCTCGGCGTCACCGGTTCGGGCAAGACCTACACGATCGCCAACGTGATCCAGCGGGTGCAGCAGCCGACCATCGTGATGGCGCCCAACAAGACCCTGGCCGCGCAGCTCTACGGCGAGTTCAAGGAGTTCTTTCCGCACAACGCGGTCGAGTACTTCGTCAGCTATTACGACTATTACCAGCCCGAGGCCTACGTGGCGGCCTCGGACACCTATATCGAGAAGGATGCCTCGATCAACGACCACATCGAGCAGATGCGGCTGGCGGCGACCAAGGCGCTGCTGTCGCGTCGCGATGCGATCATCGTCGCCACCGTGTCGGCCATCTACGGCCTGGGCAACCCCGAGGACTACCTGTCGCTGCGCCTGATCCTCGCCAAGGGCGAGCGGATCGACCAGCGCCAGCTGATCCGCCAGCTGACCGAGCTGCAATACACCCGCAACGAGACCGAGCTGCGCCGCGGCACCTACCGGGTGCGCGGCGAGATCGTCGACGTATTCCCGGCGGAATCGGAGACCGAGGCGCTGCGCATCGAGCTGTTCGACGGCGAGGTGGAAGGGCTGGCGCTGTTCGATCCGCTCACCGGCGAGACCGTGCGCAAGGTGCCGCGTTACACGGTGTATCCGCGTACGCACTACGCCAGCACCCGCGAGAGCGTGCTGAACGCGATCGAGACGGTGAAGGTCGAGCTGAAGGAGCGGCTGGAGCAGCTGTACAAGGACAACAAGCTGGTCGAGGCGCAGCGCCTGGACCAGCGCACGCGCTTCGACATCGAGATGATGGCCGAGGTCGGCTACTGCCAGGGCATCGAGAACTACTCGCGCCACCTCAGTCGGCGCGGCCCCGGCGAGCCGCCGCCGACCTTGTTCGACTATCTGCCGGCCGACGGCCTGCTGGTGGTGGACGAGTCGCACGTCACCGTGCCGCAGCTGGGCGCCATGTTCAAGGGCGACCGCTCGCGCAAGGAGACCCTGGTGGAGTTCGGCTTCCGTCTGCCGTCGGCGATGGACAACCGGCCGCTGCGTTTCGAGGAGTGGGAGGCGCGCGTGCCGCGCACCATCTACGTCTCCGCGACGCCGCGCGACTACGAGCTGAAGAAGTCGGGCGAGGCGGTGGTCGAGCTGCTGGTGCGACCGACCGGTCTGGTCGATCCCGAGGTGGAGGTGCGGCCGGTGCGCACCCAGGTCGACGACCTGCTGGGCGAGGTCAATCGGCGCGTGGCGATGGGCGACCGCGTGCTGGTCACCACCCTGACCAAGCGCATGGCGGAGAACCTCACCGAATACCTGGCCGAGCACGGGGTCAAGGTGCGCTACCTGCACTCCGACATCGAGACGGTCGAGCGCAGCGAGATCATCCGCGACCTGCGCCTGGGCGAGTTCGACGTGCTGGTGGGCATCAACCTGTTGCGCGAAGGCCTGGACATGCCCGAAGTCTCGCTGGTCGCCGTGCTGGATGCCGACAAGGAGGGCTTCCTGCGCTCCACCGGATCGCTGATCCAGACCATCGGGCGCGCGGCGCGCAACGCGCGCGGCAAGGCGATCCTGTATGCGGACGAGATCACCGGCTCGATGAAGGCGGCCATGGACGAGACGGCGCGGCGCCGCGAGAGGCAGATGCGCTACAACACCGAGCACGGCATCACTCCGACCACGGTGGTGCGGCGCATCGCCGACATCATGGAGGGCGCGCGCAGCGAAGGGGCAGGGCGCACCCGCGGCGGCAAGGCCAAGGGCGGGCGCGGCGCCAAGGCCGTGGCGGAGTCGGCGGCCCCCTACGCGGCGGTCGATCCGGCCCAGGCAGCCGGCATGCTGAAGAAGCTGGAGGCGCAGATGTACAAACATGCGCAGAACCTCGAATTCGAGGACGCCGCGCGCCTGCGCGACCAAATCCATCAACTGCGCGAGCAGGCGCTGCGCTGAGTGTGCTGTGCGGCTGCGGTTGTCGAGGCGGCGGCGCTCGCGTATACTTCGCCGCCCGCGTCGTCAGGCGATGCGGTTGCCCGGGCGGTTAGCTCAGCGGTAGAGCACTTCCTTGACATGGAAGGGGTCACAAGTTCGATCCTTGTACCGCCCACCAATTCGAACCCAGCAACGGCGCGGCCTTCGGGCTCAGCGCCGTTGCTGTTTTCTGGGGACGTCACTCGGCCTGTCCTTCGTACAGGCGAGCATGGCCGTTCAAGTGGATCTGCCACCCATCCAGGGATAGCCCGGCCAGGCTTGGACAGGCTGATCGAATGCGAGGCGACCCGCAGGAGCCCGCGCTGCTGACCTGTCTGTTCGAGACTGCGCGACTTGCTGCGTCGCGATGCCTCGGTTCCGCAGCTGCCGTCCGGCGCGACCCTGAGGCTAAGGCTTCCCGTCGATAGGCACCGGTAACTGCCGTAACGTGGCAAGGCCAACGCGAAGTGCGAAGCGTGCTTGTTCGGCCTTACGACGGCAAGCCTGGTCGAACTAGAGGCGAGATGGCTGGAGCTTGAGCTTGGTCCAGGCAGCTTCGGCCATATGCTTCGCTAAAACCCCCGGCAGGGTGCTGACGTGGCGCTCGACAAAACATGCCGGTGCGCGTGCAGGCGCGCCGGCATGACAGCCAAGAAAAGTTCGTGGCCGTAAAAAAACCGCAATTCGAGCACATGCCCACCGGACCCGGCCCCAGGCCACCGGTCGCTTTGTGGAGTTCGTGACCGAACATGCCGGCCACCGATTGCTAGGTCCTTTTGGCGAAAGCCAACGCTATCGAGACAACCGCTGCGACGCGCGGTGTCGCGCCGCAGCCGATCGAGCGGGAGGCAGGTGAATCATGGGGCCGATAGTTAAGGCGTAAAAACCAAGGAAGGCGTCGTGGTGAGCGTGCCGGTGACATGGCAGCCGCCCGACAGAGGGACATTGTTCATGGTCAATTCGCTGGTCGAATTGCTCCATGAGAAATTCACAGGGCTTGGCCCACAGCTGCCAAAGGGCGAACTGATGGCCATGCCTGCAATCTCCCCGCTCGTCGTGCCGGCAGCAGTAACTTTCCATGGCAAGGCGGCGACATGGACGAGAGGACAGAATGAGCCCCCGGTGATGGATACGGCGGTGACTTCGGCCGTGCCATCCGCATCCACCGTGCCGGTGAAATTTGCAGTGCAGCTCACCGTTGTCGGACCAAAGCTGAAGGTGATCGTGCCAATGCCGCTAAATGCGCCAGTCGGCGTAATGCCGGCCGCGAAGGCCGCGCCCGATGTGAGGGCGGCCAGCGAGAGGGCTGCGAACGTTTGGCTTATGAATTTACGCATATGAAAGTCCTTTTAAAGATGGCGTGCTCGGCAGTAGCACTCGGTCACTTTAGATAAATGCCTGCTTGCAACCGTCCTTGGCGTCTTGCAGTTATCGAATGTCGCGACATGAGGTGTCGACACGTACGAGCCGATGGGCGGTAGACGCTGCAAGCGCCGCTCAAGCTATGTCAATTGAGCGGAGGGGAATGTCTATAAGATCACAGCGTGAACCCCGTACCGCCGTGGCAATGCCTTTCCTGAGTCGCATCAGTCATGACTCACGGCGTGTCTGGTTCCTGCCGGCAGCGGCATTGCTTAGTCGGGACGCGCAAAAGGCCACTCGCCATGCCCCTCAAGTGCTTCAGTGACAAAGGGCGGTTCATGGCGATGTCGATTTATTCGGATGGCCTCGCGCAAGCTGCCAAGCCGCCATGGATCGCGATCAAGCGATCGAGGGCACTACCCGCGGTGACCGGGGCAGTGATGGCTCGACAGCAGCGCGTGCAGATGGACACCTATGCACCGGCCACATCGCTGTCGATCGGCTTTGTGTAGTTGGCGCGCGATACGCTCCATGCCGCATTCGGCATCACGACAGGTGGGCGTTATCACCAGGCTGCGCGACTTCGGCGCCAGCTTGGCCTTGCGTTGCCTGCGCACGATTTGACTGCTCGACTCGGGTGAGAGCCGTGCGCTTCATGGCGCGATGAGTCGCGGGCAGGCCTCCGGCGACAGGTCAGCGCTCAGCGACCGGCGCGTTCTGCCTGCAAGACTTTCATCTTGTCCATTCGCACCAGCAGCGCGTCAATCTCTCGCTTGTAGAGCTCGCCGAAGCTGCCGGCGTCGTCGGCTTCGAGTTCATCGCCATCCAAGACGGCGATCGTGTGGTCCGCACGGAATCCATACAGGCGGGGATCGCCTTCGACCTTGAGCACGGGCGCAAAGTCTTTGATCGCCAGCTCGCGGACCTTGCCGAGCGCGACACTCAGGCTCAGCCAGTCGGGCACATCCTGCGCCAGTCCGAAAACCAGCACGCCGCGCCAGAATGTCCAGGCAGGGCCGACGTCGTAGAGTTTGGCCCGCGGCCAACGTTCGTTCCGCGCGGTGACATAGACCCCGCCCAGCTCCGAAAGAGCGAGCGATCGAAACTCGTCCGGAAGCTTGAAGCCCAGCGTCGCCTCGTACGCATCGAGATGCTCGGAGCCGGCGGCGCCGGCGACGATCTCGAAGTCTTGAACATCGACTGGGGCCAGGATCGACCACATGTCGTCCAGGATGGCAGCGTTTGGCACCGGCGGAATCCTTGAGAGTGGTTCGGTCGGACGATCCCGTTCCATGTCCAACCGATGGAGGCAGCGCTTTCATTTTGATTCTATAGGAGGCGCGCTGCCTATCGTCGTTGTGGCTATCGTTCCAGCAGGCGCGCGCGGACAGGTTTTTCAGCCTGGATCAAGCGTGTCCCCGCCTTCGCACGACCTCGCTGGTGTGGATACAGCCACGACCGGCCAAGTGAATCGAAATCCTTGCGCAAGCTTTGAATCGGGTGCCGTGCTCGATGTCGGCTCCTCGTCTACCTGGCTCGACCGGCTGGCGGATACCCACGGCCTTTTGCCGCGATGATGCCGTGCCTCCGCGCGGCAGATGGCGGCTGCGACAAATGGCGCCGGCGCCGGCAGTTATTCGCTGTCCCGGCATGGAAAGCAGTCATGGGTTCGATCTTTGAGCCACCCATCAGTTCGCGCGAAAAATCATCCGCGGGGTGGCCTTTTTCTTTGTCGGAGCGTCACACTTGGCATGGCGGCCGGCACGGCCGGATCAGCGGAGCGGCGGCATGTTCTATCTGTGGCTCAAGAGCTTTCACTTGGTGTTCGTGATTGCCTGGATGGCGGCGGTGTTCTACCTGCCGCGCATCCTGGTGAATATCGCCGAGGCAGGATCGAACGAAGCCGTGCGGCAGCAGCTGGAGCTGATGGGGCGGCGTTTATATCGGTTCGGCCACATGATGTTCGGATTGGCCTTTCTGTGCGGACTGACGCTGTGGCAGGGCTGGCGACTGTTTTCCGGCCTGCCCAACGTAGTGGCGGGCATGCACTGGATCGACGCCAAGCTGACCCTGGTGGCGATCCTGTTCGCGTATTTCATCTGGAGCGGGCGCCTGGTCAAGCGCAGCGCCCAGGGCGGCGCCTTGCCGCCGGCGAAACGTTTGCGCCTGTTCAACGAGCTGCCGGTGCTGCTCCTGCTGGTGGCGATCTATCTGGTGCTGGCCAAGCCGTTCTAGCGCGCGGGCATCGCTCAGTCGGCCGTGTCGAGCCGGTCCAGCAACGGCGACAGCCAATCCCGGCCGCGCAGGGCGGCCAGCCATTCGGGCGGGATGCCTTGCTCGCCGAAGCGGATACCGGCCAGGCCGCCCGCGATGCAGGCGGTAGTGTCGGTGTCGTGACCGAAGGCGATCGCGCGCCGCACCACGTCGGCATAGTTGCCTTCGCGCAAGGCGATGCGCGCCGACCACAGGCTGTCCACCACGTAGCCGCTGCCCGAGGCCCTGGCCTCGTTCGCCGGATCGAGGATTTCCGCCAGCTCCTGGCGCTGCTCGGCGAATACCGCATCGGCGGCGTAGATCGCCTGCAACTGCTCGGCGGCGTCGGCGAAGGCGCGCTCGGTGTCCGCGCCGGTGAGCAAGCGGCGCGCCCACAGGCAGTACAGCGCGCAACAGGCCTGCGCACGCGGATGGCCGTGGGTAGGCAGCGATTGCCGATGGGCGTCCTGCGCGAGTTCGGCATCGCTGCCGCGATGCCATAGCGCCAGCGGCAGCACGCGCATCAGCGAGCCGTTGCCGTTGCTGAATTCGTCGATGCCGCCGGCATGTTCCGCGGCGCAGCCGTCGCGCAGGCGATCCAGCGCCTGCCGGGTCGAGGCGCCGACGTCGAACACCTGGTAGTCGACCGCCAGGTAGCCGTGGTCCATCCAGTTCAGCAGCCGCCGCGCGAAATCGTCCAGGTCGAGCCGGCCGGCGTATTGCAGCGAGGCAAGCAGGCACAGCGCCTGCGCGCCGTCGTCGGACCAGGTGCCGGCCGGAACGTCGTGGGCGCGCCGGAAGCCGTCGGGCGGCTGCATCTCGATCTGCGCCCGCGGCGGCAACGCCTGCGGCGGGTGGAATTCGTAGGGCACCCCGAGCGCATCGCCGACCAGCAGGCCGAGCAGGGCGCCGCGCCACTGCGCGAGGGTCGGCACAGGGTTCACCGTTGCGCCGGCTCGACGCGGTGATAGTCGAGATACCACTGCGCGAAGCGCCGCACACCTTCTTCGATGGGCGTGTTCGGCGCATAGCCGGTATCGCGGCGCAGCGCGGAGACGTCCGCCCAGGTGTCCGGCACATCGCCGGGCTGCATCGGCAGCAGGTGCTTCTCGACGCTGCGGCCGAGATGCTGTTCCAGCAGCTCGATGAAGCGCAGCAGCTGCACCGGCTGGTCGTTGCCGATGTTGTAGACGCGATACGGCGCGTTCGAGCTGCCGGGGTTCGGCTTCAGCGGATCGTAGGAGGGATCGGGTGCCGGCACGTGGTCCAGCGCCTGCACGATGCCCTCCACGATGTCGTCGACGAAGGTGAAGTCGCGGCTGTGGTGGCCATGGTTGAACACGTCGATCGGCTCGCCGCGAACGATGCGGTCGGCGAACAGGATCGGCGACATGTCGGGGCGCCCCCACGGGCCGTAGACGGTGAAGAAGCGCAGGCCGGTGGTCGGCAGGCCATATAGATGACTGTAGGTATGCGCCATCAGCTCGTTGGCCTTCTTGGTGGCCGCGTACAGGCTGAGCGGATGGTCGACCGCGTCCTCCACCGCGAACGGCAGCTTCTGGTTGGCGCCGTAGACCGAGCTCGACGAGGCATAGACCAGGTGCTCGATCTGGCCGTGCCGGCAGGCCTCGAGCACGTTGACGAAGCCGACCAGGTTGCTCTGCACGTAGGCGTGCGGATTCTTCAGCGAATAGCGCACGCCGGCCTGGGCGGCCAGGTTGACCACGCGCTGCGGGCGGAAGCGGGCGAACGCCTCGTTCACTGCCGCCGCGTCGGCCAGGTCCGCGCGCAGATGGGTATAGCCGGGATGCGTCGCGAAGCGCGCCAGGCGGGCTTCCTTCAGGGCCGGGTCGTAGTAGTCGTTGTGGTTGTCGATGCCGAACACTTCGTCGCCGCGCGCCAGCAGGTGCAGGGCCAGGGCGGAGCCGATAAAGCCGGCCGTGCCGGTAACCAGGAGGCGCATGACGGGGGTCCTTGCAAGAGAAGCGCATTCTATTGCGTGTCGACGCCGCTCGCGCGCGGTGGCGCATCGACGGAACGTCGGACCGGCCGGCTTGCGCGGCACGACTGCCCGAACGGCGCGGCACGGGGATCTGCCAAGTGACGGCCCGTCTGCGCTAGACTAGAGTTCTAACCCTTCACCCTCGAGACAAGGTGGCCCGCGCCAAGCGCCGGCCGAGCGTGCGACATGTCCACTACCATCGAATTCCCGATCGTCACCGTCGCGCGCTGAGCTCTGTTACGAGCCTCATCCTGAAAAGGGCGCGCCTCGCGCCCTTTTGCATGTCCAGAGAACCCTTCATGATCGAAATCACGCTACCCGACGGCAGCAAGCGTCCGTTCGACCATCCCGTTTCGGTGCAGGACGTGGCTGCCTCCATCGGCGCCGGCCTGGCCAAGGCCACGCTGGCGGGCAAGGTCGATGGCCAGCTGGTGGACGCCGGCTTCCTGCTCGACCACGACGCCGCGCTGCAGATCGTCACCGACAAGAGCCCCGAGGCGCTGGAAATCCTGCGCCACTCCACCGCGCACCTGATGGGCCAGGCGGTGCAGCGGCTGTATCCGGGCGCGCAGGTCACCATCGGCCCGGTGATCGACAACGGCTTCTACTACGACTTTGCCTACGAGCGGCCCTTCACACCGGACGACCTGCCCAAGATCGAGGCGGAGATGCAAAAGATCGTCGACGAGCAGCTGCCGGTGACGCGCAGCGTGAAGTCGCGCGACGAGGCCGTCGCCTTCTTCCGCGGCCTGGGCGAGAACTACAAGGCCGAGATCATCGAGTCGATTCCGGCCGGCGAGCCGCTGTCGCTGTATTCGCAGGGCGAGTTCACCGACTTGTGCCGCGGCCCGCACGTGCCCAATACCGGCAAGCTGCGCGCGTTCAAGCTGATGAAGGTGGCCGGCGCCTATTGGCGCGGCGACAGCAACAACGCCATGCTCAGCCGCATCTATGGCACGGCCTGGCTCAACGACAAGGACCTGAAGGCCTATCTGCACCAGCTGGAGGAGGCCGAGAAGCGCGACCACCGCAAGATCGGCAAGCAGCTCGACCTGTTCCACCAGCAGGAGGAAGGTCCGGGCATGGTGTTCTGGCATCCGCACGGCTGGGCGATCTGGCAGGCGGTGGAGCAGTACATGCGCCGCGTCTACAAGCGCAGCGGCTACCAGGAAGTGCGTTGCCCGCAGGTGCTGGACGTGTCGCTGTGGAAGCGTTCCGGCCACTGGGACAACTACCAGGAAAACATGTTCTTCACCGAGTCGGAGAAGCACACCTTCGCGCTGAAGCCGATGAACTGCCCCGGCCACGTGCAGATCTTCAACGCCGGCCTGCGCAGCTACCGCGAGCTGCCGATCCGCTACGGCGAGTTCGGCAGCTGCCATCGCAACGAGCCGTCGGGCGCGCTGCACGGCCTGATGCGCGTACGCGCCTTCACCCAGGACGATGGCCACATCTTCTGCACGCCGGAGCAGGTCGAGGGCGAGGTCACCGAGTTCCACCGGCAGGCGATGCAGGTGTACGCCGACTTCGGCTTCAGCGAGATCGCGATCAAGCTGGCGCTGCGCCCGGAGAAGCGCATCGGTTCCGACGCGTTCTGGGACCGCACCGAGGAGATGCTACGGCGGGCGCTGCGCGCGGCGGGGGTGGAGTGGGAGGAGCTGCCCGGCGAGGGCGCCTTCTATGCGCCCAAGATCGAGTACCACCTGAAGGATTCGATCGGCCGCGCCTGGCAGGTCGGCACCATGCAGGTCGATTTCATGATGCCGGAGCGGCTGGACGCCGAATACGTCGACGAGCACTCGCAGAAGCAGCGCCCGGTGATGCTGCATCGGGCCATCGTGGGCTCGATGGAGCGTTTCATCGGCATCCTGATCGAGCACCACGCCGGCCATTTGCCGCCCTGGCTGGCGCCGTTGCAGGGCGTGGTGTTCAGCATCACCGACGCGCAGGCCGATTATGTACGCGAGGTGACGCAAGCCCTTGTCGACAAAGGTTTCCGTGTCGAGTCCGATTTGCGCAACGAAAAAGTCGGATATAAAATCCGCGAACATACGTTGCAGAAAGTGCCCTACCTGCTGGTGGTCGGTGATCGCGAGAAGGAAAGCGGTGCGGTTTCTGTGCGTACCCGTTCCGGTGAAGACCTGGGCAGCATGCCGCTGGCGGCCTTCATCGAGCGACTCGAGACCGAAACCCTGCGCTGAGGCGCACCGACGGTCTATTTCACATTCTTCTGGAGGATAGTGGTATCGCTACCACCGACAACAAGGGCAATCGCCGCAACCAAGAGATCCGCGTGCCGCGTGTGCGCGTGATCGGTCCGGATTCGGAGCAGCTTGGCATTCTCACCCGTGACGAGGCATTGCGTGCCGCCGAAGAGGCCGGCCTCGATCTGGTCGAGATCCAGCCCAACGGCGACCCGCCGGTCTGCCGCATCATGGACTACGGCAAGTTCAAGTTCGAAGCTCAGAAGAAGGCGCAGGCCGCCAAGAAGAAGCAGAAGCAGGTCGAGATCAAGGAAGTGAAGTTCCGTCCGGTCACCGACGTGGGCGACTACCAGATCAAGCTGCGCAACATGCTTCGCTTCCTGGAGGAAGGGGACAAGGTCAAGGTGACCATCCGCTTCCGCGGCCGCGAGATGTCGCACCAGGACCTCGGCCAGAACCTGGCCAAGAAGATCCAGGAAGACGTCGGCGAGAACGGCCAGGTCGAATCCTTCCCGCGGCTGGAAGGGCGTCAGATGGTCATGATGATCGGGCCGAAGAAGAAGTCCTGAGCCCCCGGCTCCCGCGCGGGCGTTTGAGTGCCCGCGAAGCTGCATGCTATAACCGAGAACGGCGTCGCCCTGGCTTGATCCAGGGCGTTGCCGTGCGGCCGTTCGTGCCGCAAGCACCACGCTCGTCAACTCAAATGGATTAGGAGGTGGGTGTATGCATGCAGAGACGGTTTCCAGTGAAGCGACGCGCCCGTTCGCCCGACTGCTGGCGCGCGAAGTGACGCCGGCGGATGCGGAGAAGCAGGCCAAGGCCGAGCGTATCGGCACCACCACGGGCATCCGCGAACACATGGCGGACGAGAAGCCTGTGGACGTCATGCCCTGGTAAGCGATTCAGGGTGATCGATCGAAGGGGCGCAATGCCCCTTCATCTATTTGGGGCCGGTGCGTCGGTTGCGGATGCAGCCGACCAGGCGTGCCGGCGCAGATCCAGGGAACAGGCGCAGCTCGTCCGCGCAGGGGAACGGCATCCATGGCACAAGTGATCATTTTCGCGCCGGCCCACGACATCCATGCCTCGGCCGTGGCCTGGTCGCTGCGCCGGGCCGGCGTCGAGGCGCTGGTTTCCTCCTCGCTGAGGCAGGGATCGGCCTCGCGCTTCGCCGTGCTGGCGGGAGCCGACGGCCTGCACGGCTGGGCCAGCGATTTCCAGCCCGCCGAGGTCAGCGCGGTCTGGTACCGGCGCCCGTCGCGCCCCGGCCTGTCCGATCAGGCCGAGCTGGATCGCTGGTTTTCCGCCCAGCAATGGGCCTTGTTCCAGAAGAATTTCCTGGCCGTGGCGCACAGCACGGTGCCGGCGCTGTGGGTGAACGAGCCGGCGGCCAGCGTCGCCGCCGAGAGCAAGCTGCTGCAGCTGCGCGTGGCCGCGGAAGTCGGGCTCGATTTCCCGGAGGCGCTGGTCACCAACGACGCCGGCCAGGTCGATCAGCTGATCCGGCGCTGGGGCAGGGTGGTGTTCAAGACCTTCCAGGGGCATGCCTGGGAAGACCGCGCGACGCAGCGCTACTACAACACCGACGTCAGCGTGCTGGATGCGGCCAGCGAACTGCCGGAAGCGGCCATCGCCTTCTGCCCCGGCATCTTCCAGCGCTATATCGAGAAGCAGTGCGACCTCCGCGTCACGGTGATCGGCGAGCGTTTCTTCTGCGCCCGGATCGAGCGCAAGTCCGGCGGCGCCTATCTGGACTGGCGGCCGGCGATCCTGGACGAGGACATGGACGTGCAGCCGTTCCAGCTGCCGCCGGCGGTCGAGGCCAGGTTGCGCGAACTGATGCGACGGCTGGGCATCGTGTTCGGCTGCATCGACCTGGTCATGGACGGGGCGGGGCGGCTGTTCTTCCTGGAAGTGAACCAGCAGGGGCAGTTCCTGTTCATCGAGAAGATGCTGCCCGCGCTGCCCCTGCTGCAGGCGGCGAGCGCCATGCTGGCCGGCGGGCGCACCGACTATGCGCTGGACGGCCGCTTCACGGCCGGCTTCGAGGCCTATCTGGACTCGGCCGACTACCAGCAGGCCCTGGCCGCCCCGATCGACGAGGCGCCGCCGACCACGATCGAGCCGGCGGTGACCGACTGAGTCGTGGCGCGGACTTGCCGGAAACGGGCCGGATCGTGTAGTCTTGCCGGCTCGCCCGTACTGGAAAGGGCGTGAACCGATCGCGGCAGGACGGAAAGCGCAGCCTGATCCCTATGGATGCAGGTGCCGCCGGATCAGTCAGAAACCGGGGACCATCCCCATCAAGGAAGCATTCCCATGCCCAAGATCAAGACCAACCGGGCGGCGGCGAAGCGTTTTCGCAAGACCGCGTCGGGCAAGTTCAAGGCGGGTCACGCCTTCAAGTCGCACATCCTGACCAAGAAGTCGACCAAGCGTAAGCGCGGCCTGCGCGCTCCCAATCACGTGAAGGCCTGCGACACCAAGGGTGTGGCACGCATGTTGCCGTATCTCTAAGGCGGAGGACTGAACCATGGCTCGTGTAAAGCGTGGCGTCATCGCCCGTCGTCGTCATAAGAAAATCATCGGTCGCGCGAAGGGCTACTACAACGCCCGCCGCAAGGTCTTCCGCGTCGCCAACCAGGCCGTCATCAAGGCCGGCCAGTACGCGTACATCGGCCGCAAGCAGCGCAAGCGCCAGTTCCGCGCGCTGTGGATCGTGCGCATCAATGCTGCCGCCCGTCAGTTCGGCCTGTCCTACAGCCGCCTGATCAACGGTCTCAGCAAGGCCGGCATCACGGTCGACCGCAAGGTGCTGGCGGACATCGCCGTGCACGACATCAAGGCGTTTGGCGCGATCGCAGAGAAGGCGAAGGCCAGTCTGGCAGCGTAATTTGTGCGCTCATCCGTGAGCGTGCGCGGCACGGACGACGCATAGAATGACTGCGGGGAGAAGGCCGAGCCTTCTCCCCGTTTTTGTTTCCGCAGTTCCGCATGGGAATCGCATCGATGGACGATCTGGACAGCCGCGCCTCGCAGGCGCTGGCCGATATCGACAAGGCCGACACCCTCGAGGCGCTGGAAGCCTTGCGCGTAGGGCTGCTGGGCAAGAGCGGCGTGGTCACCGCGGCGCTGAAGGAGCTGGGCGCGCTGCCGCCGGAGCAGAAGAAGGCGCGCGGCGCCGAAGTGAATCGCGTCAAGGAACGGCTTGCTGACGCCCTGGCGGCGCGCAAGGCCGCGCTGGAGCAGGCCGAACTGGATCGCCGCCTGGCCTCGGAGCGGCTGGACGTCAGCCTGCCCGGGCGCGACGGCGAGCGCGGCGGCATCCATCCGATCACCCGCGCGCTGGAGCGCATCGCGGCGATCTTCGCGCGATTGGGCTACCAGCGCGCCGACGGCCCCGAGATCGAGGACGACTGGCACAACTTCGAGGCGCTGAATTTCCCGCCGCACCATCCGGCGCGGGCCATGCACGACACCTTCTATTTCGGCGACGGGCGCCTGCTGCGCACGCACACTTCGCCGGTGCAGATTCGCGCCATGCAGGGCCGGCAGCCGCCGATCCGCATCATCGCGCCGGGCAAGGTGTACCGCAGCGATTCGGACCAGACCCATTCGCCGATGTTCCACCAGATCGAGGGCCTGCTGGTCGACGAGACGTCCAGCTTCGCCGACCTCAAGGGCACGCTGGCCGAGTTCGTGCGCGCCTTCTTCGAGCGCGACTTCGAAATGCGCTTCCGCCCCAGCTACTTCCCCTTCACCGAGCCCTCGGCCGAGGTGGACATCCGCTGGGAGACCGACGACGGCCAGTCGCGCTGGCTGGAGGTGCTGGGCTGCGGCATGGTGCATCCGAACGTGCTGAAGAACTGCGGCATCGACCCGGAGCGCTATACCGGCTTCGCCTTCGGCCTGGGCGTGGAGCGCTTCGCCATGCTGCGCTACGGCGTCTCCGATCTGCGCGCGTTCTTCGAGAACGATCTGCGCTTCCTGAAGCAATTCGCCTGATGCGCCGCATCCCATCCCGGCTGGAACCGAGACGATGAAATTTTCCGAGAACTGGCTGCGCGAACTGGTCGAGGTGAAGGCCGACCGCTCGACGCTGGCCCATGCGCTGACCATGGCCGGCCTGGAGGTGGAGGAAATCACCCCGTTGGGCGAACACCTGGGCGGCGTGCTGGTGGCCGAGATCGTCGCCGCCGAGAAGCACCCCGAGGCTGATCGCCTGCAGGTCTGCCGGGTCGACGCCGGGCAGGGCGAGCCGCTGCAGATCGTCTGCGGCGCGCCGAACGCGCGCGTCGGCATCAAGGTGCCGCTGGCCACGGTCGGCGCGAATCTGCCGGGCGGTATCGCGATCAAGGCGGCGAAGCTGCGCGGTGTGGAATCCTTCGGCATGCTGTGCTCGGCGAAGGAGCTGGCGCTGGACGCCGACGCGTCCGGCCTGCTCGAGCTGCCGGGCGATGCGCCGGTGGGCCGTGCGCTGGCCGACTATCTCGGCCTGCCGGACGCCAGCCTCGAGCTGAAGCTGACCCCGAACCGCCCCGATTGCCTGAGCATGCTCGGCCTGGCGCACGATGTGGCGGCGCTGTTCGGCGGCCATGCCGGCGCGCTGTCGCCGGCGGAATCCGCGCCGGCGCGGAGTGATGCAGGCGCGCGCCGCGGCATCCGCCTGGAAGCCGGCGCGGATGCGCCGCGCTACCTGGGCTGCATCGTCGAGGGCATCGATCCGGCCGCGCGCACCCCGCTGTGGCTGGCCGAGCGCTTGCGTCGTGCCGGCCTGCGCCCGATCAGCGCGATCGTCGACGTCACCAACTACGTGATGCTCGAGCTGGGCCAGCCACTGCACGCGTTCGACAACGACAAGCTCGAAGGCGACATCGTGGTGCGCCATGCCGGCGCCGGCGAGGCGCTGAAGCTGCTCGACGGCAGCGAGGCCAAGCTCGACGGCGGTTTCCTGGTCATCGCCGACCAGGACAAGGGGCTGGCGGTGGCCGGCGTCATGGGCGGCTACGATTCGCGCGTCACCGACGTCACCCGCAACGTGTTCCTGGAGGCGGCGCATTTCGCCCCCGCCGCGATCATGGGGCGCGCGCGCAAGCTGGGCATGCATACCGACGCCTCGCATCGCTTCGAGCGCGGCGTCGATCCCGAGCTGCCGCGCCGCGCGCTGGAGCGCGCCACCGAGTTGTTGCTGAAGATCGCCGGCGGCCAGGCCGGTCCGATCCTGCAGGCGGAACTGCCGGAGCTGCTGCCGCAGCGATCCGCCGTGCTGCTGCGCCGAGCACGCCTGCACCGCGTGCTCGGCGTGGCGGTGGCCGATGCCGAAGTCGAGCGCATCTTCGTGGCCCTGGGCATGCGGGTCGAGGTGCTGCCGGACGGCTGGCGCGTGGCCGCGCCCAGCAGCCGCTTCGACATCGAGCGCGAGGAAGATCTGATCGAAGAGGTCGCACGCATCTTCGGCTACGACAATATTCCCACCCATACCCCGGCCGGCGCCCTGACCCTGGCAGCCGAACCGGAGGCGCGCATCGGCGAGCTGGCGCTGCGCGAGCAGCTCGCGGCGCGCGGTTTCCACGAAGCGGTCAATCTGTCTTTCGTGGCGGGTGATCTGCTGCAGCAGTGGGGCTACCAGGGCGGCCTGGTCGCGCTGGCCAATCCGCTGTCGGCGGACCTGGCGGTGATGCGGCCATCGCTGCTGCCCGGCCTGGTCGCCGCGCTTGCGCACAACCGCGCGCGCCAGCAGGAGCGCGTACGCCTGTTCGAGCTGGCGCGCGTGTTCCGCCAGGATGGCGCGTCCAGCGAAAAGGCGCCTGCGCCATTGGAAACGCCGACCCTGGCCATCGCCGCCTGCGGCAAGGCCCGGGCGGAGCAGTGGGGCGAGCCGAAGCGCGCGCTGGATTTCTACGACCTCAAGGGCGAGCTGGATGCCCTGATTGCCTGGGGCGGCGAGCCGCAGCGCTGGACCATGCACGCCGACGGACTGCCGTCCTGGCTGCATCCCGGGCGTGGTGCGCGCGTGGCGCGCGACGGAGCCACCGCCGGCTACCTCGGCGCCTTGCATCCCCAGCTGGCCAAGGCGCTGGATCTGGCCGATGACGTCTACGTGCTGGAACTGGCGCTGGAGCCGCTGACGGCGCGGCGCCTGCCGAAGGCGCGGCCGGTCGCGCGCTTCCCGTCGGTGCGCCGCGACATCGCGATTGACCTGCCCGAGCAGGTGGCGTGGGCCGAGGTCGAACGGGCAGTGCGGGAGGCGCTGGCAGAGCGCCTGATCGAGCTGCGCCTGTTCGATCGCTACAGCGGGCAAGGCATCGAAGCGGGCCGAAAAAGTCTCGCTATGGGCTTGATTTTGCAGGACGCATCGCGCACCCTTACAGACGAGGACGCCGAGCGCTGCGTGCAAGAAGCAGTCGCCGCGTTGCAGACGAAGTGCATGGCAAGATGGCGAGGTTGAGATGGCGCTGACCAAGGCAGAGATGGCCGAGCACCTGTTCCTGGAAGTGGGTCTCAACAAGCGTGAGGCAAAGGAATTCGTGGACGCCTATTTCGAGGTGGTCCGCGAAGCGCTGGAACGGGGCGAGCAGGTGAAGCTGTCCGGTTTCGGCAATTTTGATCTGCGTCTCAAGAACCAGCGGCCGGGGCGTAATCCGAAAACCGGCGAAGAGATTCCGATTTCAGCCCGCCGGGTGGTAACGTTCCGTCCGGGACAGAAACTCAAGGTGCGAGTCGAGGGATATGCTGGATCAAGGGAATAACACCGAGCTGCCAGCCATACCGGCCAAGCGCTACTTCACCATCGGTGAGGTCAGCGACTTGTGCGGGGTGAAGCCGCACGTGTTGCGCTACTGGGAGCAGGAATTCCCCGCACTCAATCCGGTCAAGCGTCGCGGCAACCGCCGCTACTACCAGCGGCACGACGTGCTGATGATCCGGCAGATCCGCTCGCTGCTGTACGACGAAGGCTTCACCATCACCGGTGCCCGCGCCCGCCTGGAAGGGCCGCAGGCGCGGATGGAGGCGAGCATCTCGCACCAGATCGTCCGCCAGGTGCGGATGGAGCTGGAAGAAGTCCTGACCCTGCTGCGCCGTTGAGCGCCAGCGCTTCCGAGCAGCCGTTCGAAGCTGCTACAATTTCGGTTTACCCCATCGTCGGGGCGTAGCGCAGCCTGGTAGCGCATCTGCCTGGGGGGCAGAGGGTCGTCGGTTCGAATCCGGCCGCCCCGACCAATGGGATGATTCAAGACAAGCTGGAATGTCATGGAAACCGCGCCTCGGCGCGGTTTTTTGTTGCCTGCATCACCTGCTGTGTCCCGATGCGTCCTCGATTAGTCCCATGCTTGGGCACGATCGGGTACGTGGCCAGTCAGCTGGTCACATCCCGAGAGCACCGGTGCTTGACCAGCATCTCTTTGAGAAGGTCTGTGCGGTTCATGCTGGTAAAGCGGCACGGCCCATCTGAGTCCCGTTGGATGCGCGACTTCCGGATGCTTCAGGCGGAACTGCGGCAGCGAAGTGCTCGCGCGGCAACGCAAGGCGATGGCTCGATGCAGCAGGCAGAGCGGGAAGCCCGGCGCCAGCAGCTGCCTGCCGCGCATGCCCGGGCCGCTGCACCGCCAGCTAACGTAAACTCAGCTGCCAGGTTTGACCCGAACACCTGACCATGAGGTCAGGTGACGGTCGGTGTATTGAATGGCTGGCGCTGAACAGCAAGGAGCTTTAGTGGACGGCATCGAAGTACAGCAGTCTCCGCCCAGCTTGATCGGTCCGCTGTTGGACGGGCCGCTGGACATCGTTGGCGACGTGCATGGCGAAGTGGACGTCTTGCTCGATTTGCTGGCGGTGCTTGGCTACAGCGCCAAGGGCAGGCATCCGGCGGGACGCAGGCTGGTGTTCGTCGGTGACCTTTGCGATCGCGGCCCGGATAGCGTGGCCATCATGGAGCTGGTTGGCGAACTGGTGGATCGCCAGCTTGCCCAATGCGTGCTGGGCAATCACGAGCTGAATCTCATGCGCGCTTCGCGCAAGGAAGGCAACGGCTGGTATTTCGATCATGACCATGATCGGGAGGAGGGCAAGTTCGCCACTTCCCGCCAAGCCAGTCCGGCCTCGCGGGCGTGGATCAAGGCCTTTATCGCCAGCCTGCCTATTGCATTGCATGGCCCCGGCCTCCGCGTCGTTCATGCCTGCTGGCATGACGCGGCCCTTCAGCGCATTGCGTCGTCCGGCGTGCGAGATGTCGCTGCGCTCTATGAGATCTTCGAGCGTGAAACGATGAATGCCCTGCGCCTGGATGGCACCTTGGCGGCGGCAGAGGAAGAGGAACACCGCTATCACGCGGCCCTGCGCAAGCCGGAAAACACGGTCCCCTTCCTGCATGCCTTGGCACGCAAGGATGTGGTTTATCAGATGGGGAATCCCGTACGCATCCTCGCCTCGGGCGTGGAGCAGCCAACGGCGGCGCCGTTCTTCAGCAGCGGCAAGTGGCGCATGGTGGAGCGGGTCGCCTGGTGGAACGAATACCGGGATGAAACGCCGGTGGTGATCGGCCATTACTGGCGCTGGCCGATACCGGTGGATCGCCACGCCTTCGGCAAGGCCGGCACCGATCTGTTTGCAGGAACCACGGTAAACCAGGGGCTGGGACCGCGTTCCAATGTGTACTGTATCGACTACTCCGTGGGACGCCGGTTTCAAGAACGTTTGCGTGGCGGGGCTTTCCAGACACGCCTGGCGGCATTGCGCTGGCCTGAGCGACGCCTCGTGTTCGATGATGGTTCCAGCCTCGACATCCCTGATCCCACGCCATTGAGCTAACCGCGCCGATAGAGCTTCAGGTCGGCGTGGTCCGGCGACTGAGTGGCGGCGGCGAAGCGTCGGCCGCTGTTCGAGTGCCTGGCACGATGATTCGGCAGTCCCGATGCTCACCGTATGTGGGTGGCGTGCGATGGCGGCAACGCATCGTCATGTGCGTCTGCTTCAGTACAGCTTTCGCGCGCGTTGCAGACCTGGCATCGTCGCCGGAAAATTTTTTGACTCCGCGGCCTGCAGTGCATCGCGCTCGCCGCTCTGCTCCAACGGGATTTCGCCGAACGCTGTCCTGGCTTCGTTGCGCAGGCGACCTGCTTCGGCCTTGTCGCCGAGTGCCTCCTCGACGCGCGCGAGATCGGCCGAAGCTTGTGCGATCAGCGCAGATGCCTTGGGCTGAATGCCCTCGGCAGCGGCCAGGGCGTGCTGGAGTGGCGATTTCGCTTCGGTGTTGCGATCGAGGCCTTGCAGGATTTCGCCGTAAAGCAGGTCTGCGCGTATCGCCTTGTCCGAGCTCAAGTCGGCCAGCGCGCGGTACATCGCGACCGCTTGCCCGGCAGAGGCGACCGCGCCTTCGCGGTTGCCTTGGGCAAGCATGAGTTTGGCCTCGACCGTCAACGCGAAGGCCGTGTCTGGATGGGCGTCGCGGTGCCGCTGTCGCGCTTCCGTAAGCGCGGCGTCGACCAGCGTTCGGGCTTCGTCGAGATGTCCGCCTGCGATAAGAATATTGGCGAGGCTCGCGCGAGCGTAGCTGCGACCATTGTCGCCGTAGTCTGCGCCCAGCAGACGTTGCTCACGCGCGATCGAATCGCGGAAGTCGCTTTCGGCCTCGGCATAAGCGCCTTGCCGGAAGCGGATCCGCGCCAGGTTACCGAGGCTGGCTGCTTCGTCGAGCGCTGTCACCGGGGCGAGCATCCGATCGACGGCTATCGATTTCAGATAGAACGCGCTCGCCTCGTTGAGCTTGCCTTCGAGCGAGAGCACGTTGGCGAGATCGTTGAGATGTCGGGCGACGTGCGGATGCGGGCGAGGGTAGGCGACGGCGTCGATGTCGACCGCATCGCGCATGAGTTGTTCTGCTTCGCCGTAGCGGCCGAGTTGGATCAGGTTGTGCGCCAGGATCGCGATCGTGTCGGCGACTTCGGGGTGTTGTGCGCCGAACAGGCGGCGCTTGCGTGCCAGTGCCTCGCGCAGCATGGGTTCGGCGCGGTCGGCATGGCCTGCATCCATCAGGATCCATCCCAGATTGAGCGTCGCCTCGGTCAAAGCATCGCTGTCGCCAGGCAGCACTTGGCGGGCCAGCGCCAGCGCCTTTTCGCCGATGTCGATCGCCTTCGACGAATCGCCGCTGCGTTCGTCGAGGCCCGCGAGCCATGCGAGCGCCTGCACTTCTTCCGCGGATCCGCGCTGCGGAGTCCGGTCGAAGGCCTCGACCGCCTGCTGCAGGCGTGAAGTCGCCTCGCGGACACGGCCCTGTTCGTCGCTTTCCATGGCAATCAGGTATTCGACGTGCAGCGTGCGCCGGTCGCCTGCGCCGAATTGCGCCTTGGCCAGCCTGGCTGCTTCTTCGAGAGGCGGTTGAGCAAGATCGGGATGGCCGCTGCGGCGTTCGAGATCGCCGATCAGTGCGAGGATCTCCACGCGCAGGGCCGGCTGCGCCGCGAAGTCGCGATCCGCTCGTTCGCGCCCGCGCGCGAGCAATTCTTCGGCGGTCTGGCTGGTCTTCAATCCAGGCGACGCACTGTCGAACAAGCCTTCGAGAAAGGACTTCACCGCGTCCGCGCGATGCGCTTCGGCCTCGGCAACAAGCGCTTGCATGCGTGCCTCGTCTGCGGCGCGGCGAGCAAGCCTTGCTTCGTGCAGACTGACCGCCGCCGCGGTAACGAGGACCGCGACGATCGCCGCGCCGGCAGCCACGCCCAGCGCATGCCGCCTGATGAACAAGAGAGCGTGATAAACGAAGGTATTGGCGCGCGCTTGCAATGGCTTGCCGGCCAGATAGCGCTCAATGTCCTCGCGCAGCGCAGCGACCGTCGCATAACGGCGGGCAGGATCGGGCTGGGTCGCTTCACGCACGATGGCGTGGAGATCGGCACCGAGCCTTCGCTGCAGGGCTGCGGCATCGGGCAAGGGTGCGCTTTTCGCTGCGTGCTTGAAGGGTTTTTGATCTTCGAATGCATCGCGGCTCTTCGGCCGCGGAGGCGGGCCATCGAGCAACTCGGCGAGCAGTACGCCCAGCGCATAGATATCGATCGCCGTCGTCACGGTGCCGCCGAGGAACTGCTCCGGCGCGGCGTACATGCGCGTCAGGCGTCGCACCTCGGTGCGGGTGGCTGCACCGTCGCCGTTCAGCAGCTTGGCGATGCCGAAATCGACCAGCTTGACGCAGCCATCGGTGTTGACGAGTACATTGCCCGGCTTCAGGTCGCGGTGCACGATCAGGTTGCGATGCGCATGTTCGACCGCCGCGCAGACGTCGACGAACAAGGCGAGGCGTTCACGCACATCGAGGCCACGCCGTGAGCAATGTACGACGAGATTGTCGCCAGCGATGAACTCCAGCGCGAGAAACGGCGTGCCTGCCGCCGTAAATCCCGCATCCAGCAGCTGCGCTATATGCGGATGCTGCAGCCGCGCGAGTATGCCTTGCTCGCGCAAAAAGCGCTGGCGCTCGTCGGGATCGTGAACGTTGATGCGCAACAATTTGAAGGCCACGGTCTGCGCGCCGCCGGGCAGCTCGCGTACGGCTTCAAAGACGCTGGCCATGCCGCCGGCGCCGACGAAGCGCAGCATGCGGTAGCCGGAAACGCTCGGCAGCGTATCGATCGAGCTTTCGCCGAGCGCCGGCAACTGCTGTGCGATATCCTGCTTCAGCACTTCGATCTGGGGCGCACTGTCGAGCGCCTGGGTGACCAGCGCACGCAGGCTGGCATCTGCGCAGTGTTTACGCAGCCAACGGGCCTGTTCCGCAGCAGGCACGTCGAACAGCCGATCGAGCAGGGGTTCGATCTCGGGCCAGCGCCGGGCGAAGTCGACGCTCACGGCCGGCGCGCACCAGGTTCTGGTTGCCCAGGGTTGCCCATGTGAACCTCGGTCGACGGCATCACATCACCCCGTAGGCAGCAGGCAGCCGGACAGGAAGGTGCGTGCTTTCAGCCAGTCTCGTTCGACCGTGCGTGCCGTGACGCCGGTAATGCCGCCGATTTCCTGGTTGGACAGCCCCACGAACAGGCGCAGCTCGGCGATCTGCGCAAGCCGCTGATTCAGCGCGGCCAGCTTGTCCAGCGCCTCATCCAGTGCAAGCAGGTCGACGATCCCGGGGCCTGCGTCTTCGGCTGCCATATCGACGGGCTGGCGTTTTTGCGCCTTCTTGCGGCGAGCGCGATCGACCAGGATATGGCGCATCACCCGACTCATATAGGCATAGAAGTGCTCGCGATCGGCGAAGGCGAGCCCGCTCTGTTTGGCCAACGCCAAATAGGCCTCGTGGACCAGTGCCGTCGTCTCGACGGTATGCGCCACTTCCCGCGCACGCTGGCGGTGGGCGAGCTGGTGCAACGAGGCATAGACCTTCGAAATCAGCGCATCCATGGCCGCGTTGTCGCCATTCGCGGCGCGTGCGAGGAATTCGGTGATGTCCGGCCCGGCATTCATAGACCCGGATAGTCTAGCAACGGACCAGGCCGGCACGGCGTGCCGGATGCATGTCGGTATCCGCTGCGCTTTTGCGCTGTAGTGGGTGATGGCGATGTTTCAGGGGAGCGGTACGTCCTGCGGAAGCCATCGAACACTCTTTCAGCCAAGGATCGAAGCCATGCCGAATCATCGTATTTCGCATCGCCGTCTGGTACAGGCGGCCGTTCTCCTCACCTTCGCATCTGCCGGGTCCGCCGGCGCGACCATTCCGAGTGCCGGAACCGACGCGAATGTTGCTGCGCATCCGGTGCACTACAGCTATCAGACCTTCGACTATCCGGGGGCCACGGATACGGTGCTCTGGGGCATCAACGATTTTGGCGCCATGGCCGGCCAGTACAGTCTCAGCGGTCAGCAGCCACATGCAATGGCCTATCGCAACGGTCATTTCGAGTCGCTCAGTGCAGGCGACTTGCTCGGCAACAACTTCAGCGCCGCCGGCGGTCCCAACAATCTGGGTGTGATCTTTGTCGACTACGCCGACGCTGCGGGCCTGCAGCACGGCTTGATCATGCAGTGGGGCCAGGTGAAGACGATCGATTTTCCCGGCCATCCCAGCGCGAACATAGACGGCGTCAGTCTCACCGGCGCGATAACCGGCGTGTACTGGGCCAGCAACGGCTATGCCCACGGCATCTTGCGCCAGTTCGGCAAGGATACGCTGGTCGACTATCCGGCCTCCCGCGAAACTTATCCGCTGGGCAACAACGGCAGCGGCGAGATGGTCGGCTTCTGGGACACCAGCCCTACCGACGTGCACGGCTTTTATCGCGGCTTGAACGGCAAGTTTTCATCGATCGACGTGCCGCTCCCGGGAGCCACTGCGACGATCGCGTATGCGATCAACGACGTGGGCCAGATCGCCGGTGAGTACTTCGACACCGCCGGACATATTCACGGCTTTGTCGGGACGCGTGGGCAATACCAGAGTCTCGACATGCCCGGCGCCGCTGCGACGTTCGTCACCAACATCAACAATTACGGTGTGGCGGTAGGCGAATACAAGGATACGGCCGGCCATACGCACGGCTTCGTCGCGACGCCGCGCTAGTTGCTGCGGGCGGCTCGATGACGGCCAGGGCTTCGCCCGATGGCGAAGCCCTGGCATGGACGGGCGCGGCATTGCCCATATGCTTCGGGGCAGGCTGCTTCGTGTCGGCGATAACAGCGGGCGCACCGGCACCGAGAAGCGATGGATCTTGCCAGGCCTGGTGCGGGCCTCGCCTTAATGATCTGGTTTCAGCCTAGGACTAGCGCTTGTGAGGGCCGCCGGGCTGTTGAGTGCCACCAGGCTGCTCGGGCGTGGGCCCTTTTACGTCGGCCTTGGGTTGATCGGGCGTGCTCTTTATGTGCTGAGAGTAGGCATACGCACTGGCCCCGCCTAGAACTGCTGCGGCCGCGACGCCCATAACGAGCGGGTTCTTGGCGCTGGCGGGCAGGCCTAGGCCGAGCGCACGGGCGCCACCGTAAATAGCGCTGAAATTTCCAGCCTTGGCGGCTGCGAACACCGCTTCGACATGAGTCCTGTTGGGCGGTGCTCGGTCTTGAACCTGCCCGATGACGACGGGATCGCTGAAATATTTCGGAGCATTGACCAGCAGGCACTGTTCGCCTCCGCCTGGCTTGGCGACGCCCTTTTCGGTGCTTGGGGCTACCGTGCTCTTGAAGACGGGGACATCGTTCAGGGCCACTCTTCTGCGGACGTCGTATACGGACGACGTGCTGCTTTGTGGCAGGGCAAAGGTGTCGGAAATCCCTGCACTGGATGTACTGGCTGCATGCAGAGACTGCGGAGTCATGTGATACGGGCTGTGCGGATGCGGCGTCGTTCCTGGTGTCGAGGTTCTTACGAATTCAGTGCCCTTGGGGACGACCTCCATCTTTGGAAGCTCTCTGCCGGAGCAGACGGCCTGTTGGGCACGATCAAGTATGACTTGCGCAGACGCCTTCGGGTCGGCCTCCGAGTACATTCGGACCATGGTCTGGCCGGCCGGATTGTCTTTAAGGAACTTGGTGGCTGCGTCGTTGCTTACGCCATGCGTGGTGAAGTTATCCGTTGCTTTGGGCGCTTCGGGAGCCGGCGGTTTGGGCTTGGACGACGAAAAGCTGGGAGGAGGAGTGCTCCAATCGCTGAAATCAGACATGGTCATTGCCCTCCTTGCGCATCGATTCGATCTGAGCGATCAGCTGCAGCTCTTGCTCGGTGCGGCCACCTCTCAATTCCGCCGAGAAATCGTAATAAGCCTCCTCGATATTCGGATCGTCGAATCCGATAAAGCTGCCATCGGCGAATTCCTTGGCGCCGGGAATTTGCCAGCGATCGAGCGTTTCAGACACCTGCTGGCTTTTTGCAGCCTGCAACAAGGGCGTGAGTTCTTCGAGCAGACCTTTTACGTCCTGATTATCGAGGTGCTGCTTGAGCGTCCACTCCAAGTGTTCGGCGGCGGCCTTCAATTTGGCGGGATCGATGGTTTGAGTCATGGCTGGATACCCGTGATGAGGGATTTGAAAACATGGCCGCATCCGCTCGAAACAGACGGCTGGCGAAGGTCTCCTGGGAGACGCCAGCCGCAGCGGACGGCCAAAGATTGGAACAGAGCTCTTCCTGAGCAGAGCGGCGACTCGGCTCCCTGTGTGCGTACGCCTCATCCCCCTGACTTGACGTATGGAAGAATCTATTCCAGGCGCAAGCAAGCGCACAAGTAAGGAATGTCCTTACTTGTGCATCGGGAAATTGCTTAGATCGAACCGCGCTGCTTGACCAAGGCAGGAGGCCGCAAGTGGCGTTCGGCTCTCAATCCTATGAAGTCACGCGTCTGAGCAGCGGTATCGGCAAGCACCGATACAACGATGCGCAGGCGCTATCCTGCGCATCGCTACGAGCGGAGGCTTACTTGTGCCGGCCGCCCTGTTCGGTCGTCGTCGGCGTCACGGTAGGGCCGCTTTGCTGCTGAGCCGATTGTCCCGAGCTGCCATGTTGCGGCGAGGTTTGCTGCTGGGTCAGATCCACTGTGGTTCTGGCTTGCGACTGCATCTGATGGGCGGTTGGCGAATGGGCCAAATCGCTCACGCCCGTGGATCGGCCGCTTTGCAGTGCCTCGACCGTGTGCTGGACCCGTGCCAACAAATCGCTGGACGAGTGCGAAGGCGTGGGCGACGGCGATGGAGTGGTCAGCGATTTCGAAAGGGCGTCGATTTTCTCCACGTTTTTCGAAACGGCGGCAGCTACGCCTTCCCGCCCCAGTTCCGCCATCAAAGGCTCTCTCGCCCCCTCTTTGACTTTCGCGTAAGTCGGCAGCTTGTCCGCGAGGTCCTTGTGCCAGGCTTCCTGCTGATGCCAGCCCTTGCTGAGTTCGCTGACCACGCCAGGGTCTTTCACGCGCGCCTCGCGCGCTTCGCTCATCACCGCGCTGGGTGCTCTGCTGTCATGAACGTCCCTGCTGCTGTAGACCGGCGTCGGTTCCCTGCCGACCTGGAAGCTGCCGCGATCATAGATGCTGATCGGCACGCCGCTGGTTTCTCTTTTTACCGTATCGAGGACGCCAGGGAGATCGTTGTAGACCTGGTCGCGTACCTTTTGCGGAACGTAGCGGCCGAAGCCTTCCCTCTCGAGGCCGTCGCTAAAGCGCTTGTCGACGCCCAGTTCGCTTTCCAGCTGATGGACGGCCATGGCGCGGATCTCGACCTGATAGCCTTCTTTCTGCAGCGACTTGACCAGTTCGACTGCCTTCGCGGGATCACCCAGGGTGGTGTCCAGGATGAGATTCTTGTGCTCGTCCTTGGCCTTCTCTCTTAGCTCCTTGGCCCACTGGCTGGCATCCGGATGGGTGTCGTCGGCCCATGTATAGGGCTTTTGCAGGCGGAACGAATCGACATTGGGGTGAAAGCCGCGCAGTTCGTCAGGGTCGACGGACACCGCTCCGCCCCTGCTTTCAAATTCGGCGTTTGCGGCCCGGGTGAGGTTGCCTTTGCCGGCACCCGGCTGTCCGGCCAGGATGATGGCTCTGGGCGGATCCGATGAGCCCGGACTTTTCGAGACGGCTTCGGTAAAACCGCTCGCCGGCAAGATCTGATCGTTGAAAATACTCGCATGCCTCGATGCGTCGAGCTTCGTGCTTACCTCATCGCTCCGGGCGCTCATGCGAAGGCCTCCTGGTTGGCATGGATATAGTCCTCGAGCGCTCGGTCGGTGATCCAGCGCGATTTGAAGGCGGCACTGGACACGAGTACGCGCTTGGACTGGGCCTTCTCAATGGCACTGGCATCGCCGCCGGCTTCGGCAGTTTCCAGCTCGGCGCGGGCTTCCTGGGCGAAAGTTTCGATTCGGCCTTCCAACAGCCACACCGCGCGTTCGAACGGATCGACGCCGGGTGCCGGATCGGCAAGCAGGGCGTTCAAGGCTTCTTGTAAACGTGCGATATGCCCGGGGTAGTCCTTGAATATCTCGCGGAGTTTTGCGGGCACGGGCGGTGGTGAAAGCTTAGACATGATGGTCCCCCATGAAAAGGTGTGCTGTCCTGAGTAGGGCGAGCCGCTTATCGTCGCGGCTCGACGAGGGCACGACCGACCTGAGGCCGGCTTGAGCAGAGATACTCCGTGCTGCCGCTCGCAGTCTATCCGGTCTCGAGCTTGCCATTCCGGCCCTTGAGCCCATTCCGGGCAAGGCTGCGCTCGAGGGGCGATGGTCGGGCTGGCCGCAAGGCTTGCTTTGTATCGGGGCCATCGCATGACTGGCGACGTAGCGATGATCGTCGGAGCGTTCGACTGGAACTCGAGCATCGCGGCTGATGCGGCATGCCAAGCAACGCGCTAGGCTCTCGGGCGAGTTCAACCTCCACCGGAGTACGCCGCATGCCCTCGACCTGCCATCCCCATGCCCCTCACGTGAAACTGAAGGCGCCCGACTGGTACGTGTCGGCGCTGATGCTGGACCGCGCGCTGGATGCGATCCTGCGCCGGGTGAAGAAGTTCGATCGCGAACACGACATTCCCTACCTGGCCGGCTACAGCCAGGACGGCAAGACCATTTACATCGATCGCCACCTGCCGAAGAGTTTCACCTTCCGCGGCCGCACCATCGAGGTGGACCGCTTCCTGATCCTGCACGAGGAAGTGGAGAAGACCCTGATCGACCAGCTCGGTTTGCACTACCTGCATGCGCACCAGATCGCCACGCGTGCCGAGGAAGCCGCGGTGAACGCGCAGCGCGTGACCTGGGCGGCCTATGACCGCTTCATGCAGAAGTACGTGAAGGCGATCGGCGACGAGCGTCTGACCAAGGTGCCGGCGGACCTCGACCTCAAGCCGTATCGCGACTATCACGACTACGAGCTGCTCGAACGCATGGCCCAGCATATCGACCATGCGCCCGGCCTCGCCGACAAGCGCCGCGAGGAGATGAAGGCCTATGCGGCGGCCTTCCGCGAACAGCACCGGGCCGAGCAGCGCCGTGCCCGGCTGGCCGGAAAAGCGGCCGAGAAGCTGGCCAAGCCGATCGCGGTCAAGCCGGCCGCAGCGAAGCCGATTGCAGCGAAGCGGCCCGCGGCGAAGGCCCCGGCGGTACGCAAGCGGGCAGTGCGGGTGGCCGAGCCTTCCGCCTGAGCGCGCGGCTCAGTAAAGCACGCGCGCGCGCAGGGTCCCTGGAATCTGCCCCAGCTGTTCCTTCAGCGCGGCGGCCTGCTGGGCATCAGCGGAAACGTCGATCACCACGTAGCCCACCGCCGCGTTGGTCTGCAGGAACTGCGCGTCGATATTGATGTTGCCAGCCGAAAACAGCTCGTTGATCCGCGACAGCACGCCCGGCACATTGCGGTGGATGTGCAGCAGGCGGCGGCTGCGCGGATGCTCGGGCAGCGAGACCTCGGGGAAATTGACCGCCGACAGGGTGGAGCCGTTGTCGCTGTAGCGCACCAGCTTGCTGGCCACCTCGATGCCGATGTTGTCCTGCGCCTCCAGCGTGCTGCCGCCGATGTGCGGAGTGAGGATCACCTGCTCCATGCCGACCAGGGGCGAGACGAAGGGGTCGTCGTTGCCCTGCGGCTCCAGCGGGAACACGTCGATGGCGGCGCCGCCGAGCCGCTCCTCGCGCAGCGCCGCGGCCAGCGCCTCGATGTCGACCACGCTGCCGCGCGAGGCGTTGATAAGCACGGCGCCCTGGCGCATCCGCGCCAGCTCGGCCGGGCCGATCATCAGCCGCGTGGCGGGCGTCTCCGGCACGTGCAGGGTCACCACGTCGGCGCGTTCCAGCAGCTCGTCCAGGCTCGTCGCGGCGCGGGCGTTGCCCAGCGACAGCTTGGCCTCGATGTCGTGGAAGATCACCCGCATGCCCAGGCTCTCGGCCAGCACGCCGACCTGGGTGCCGATGTGGCCGTAGCCGACGATGCCGATCAGCTTGTCGCGCGCCTCGAAGCTGCCGGCGGCCGACTTGGTCCAGCCGCCGCGATGGCACAGCGCGTTCTTCTGCGGAATCCCGCGCAGCAGCATGATCGCCTCGGCGATCACCAGCTCGGCCACGCTGCGCGTGTTCGAGTAGGGCGCGTTGAACACCGGAACGCCCAGCCGCTCGGCCGCGACCAGGTCGACCTGGTTGGTGCCGATGCAGTAGCAGCCCACCGCGATCAGCCGCTTGGCGTGCTCCAGCACCTCGGCGGTGAGCTGGGTGCGCGAGCGAATGCCGACGATGTGCGCGTCGGCGATGCGCGCCTTCAGCTCGTCCTCGGGCAGCGCCTTCGGGTAGTGCTCGATCTGGCTGTAGCCGGCGCGCCGGAAGGTTTCCACGGCGCTGCGGCTGACGCCCTCCAGCAGCAGCACCTTGATGTCTTGCTTGGGATAGGAGGTCTTCATGCGGCCGTCGGTGGCGGATGGCGGAAACCGCACTATGCCAGAGCCCGAGCCGTTTGCGGCGATGCAACACTGGACGCTGCCGCGCCGCGCTGGCAGGCTGTGAGCCACCTCGCGGAGCCGCCATGACCGATCCCCGCCTTGCCGACCTGCAGGCCAGCCTGCCGAACCTGCGCCTGCTCACCGAGCCCGGCGATCTGGAGCACTACGGCCGCGACTGGACGCGGCGCTGGACGCCGGCGCCGCTGGCCATCGCCTTGCCGTCCTCGGTGGAGGAAGTGCAGGAGGTGATGCGCTGGGCCAATCGCCAGGGCGTGGCGGTGGTGCCTTCGGGCGGGCGCACCGGCCTGTCCGGCGGCGCGGTGGCGGCGCAGGGCGAGCTGGTGCTGAGCCTGCAGCGGATGAATCGCGCCCTCGCTTTCGAGGCGGCGGACCGCACGCTCACCGTGCAGGCCGGCATGACCCTGCAGCAGGCGCACGAGGCGGCGCGCGGGCATGGCCTGATCTATCCGGTGGATTTCGCCGCGCGCGGCTCCTGCTCGATCGGCGGCAACGTCGCCACCAACGCCGGCGGCATCCGGGTAATCCGCTACGGCAATACGCGCGAATGGATCGCCGGGCTCAAGGTGGTCGCCGGCAACGGCGAGCTGCTCGAGCTCAACCGCGGCCTGATCAAGAATTCCAGCGGCTACGACCTGCGCCAGCTGATGATCGGCTCGGAAGGCACTCTGGGCATCGTGGTCGAGGCCACCCTGAAGCTGGCCGAGCCGCCGCCGCCCTCGCAGGTGATGCTGCTGGCGCTGCCGCACATGGACGCGCTGATGCAGGTGTTCGCCGCGTTCCGCGCGCGGCTGTCGCTGCAGGCCTTCGAGTTCTTCACTGCGCTCGCGCTGAAGCACGTGCTGGCGCATGGCGCCCAGCGCGCGCTGGACGGCGACTATCCGTACTACGTGGTGTGCGAGTTCGACGCCGCCGACGAAGCCGCCCGCGACGCGGCCCTGGCGGCTTTCGAGCAGGCGGTGGAGCAGGGCTGGGTGCTGGACGGCGCGATCGCGCAGAGCGAGGCGCAGGCCGCCGCGCTGTGGCGGCTGCGCGAAGGCATTACCGAAAGCCTGGCGCCGCACCGGCCCTACAAGAACGATATTTCGGTGCGCATCGGCGCGGTGCCGGCCTTCCTGCACGAGATGCAGGCCTTGCTGACGCAAGCCTACCCGCAGTTCGAGGTGGTCTGGTTCGGCCACATCGGCGACGGCAACCTGCACATCAACGTGCTCAAGCCGCAGGCCCTGGCCGACGCCGAATTCATCGCGCAGTGCGAGCAGGTGACCAAGCTGCTCGCCGCCACCTTGCAGCGCCACGGCGGCAGCATCTCGGCCGAGCACGGCATCGGCCTGGTCAAGCGGCCCTATCTGGAAAGCACGCGCAGCGCGGCGGAGATCGCCCTGATGCGCGGCGTGCGCCAGGTGTTCGACCCCCACGGCATCCTCAATCCGGGCAAGCTGTTCTGAGCCGTGGCGTTGGCTGCCGGGTGGCCGGCATCTCGGGCAGGCCCGGCGCGCTGCGCACCGGTGACTTGGCGCGCCTGCCTTGCCGGCGCCGACATCGCCTCATGCTGGCAGCGGCTCGAAGCGCCAGCCTTCGGACGTCCATTGCATGACATGCGTCGGCCGCAGCGCGGCGAGGAAATCCTCATCGTGCGAGGCGACGATCAGCGCTCCCGCATAGTTCTGCAAGGCTTGTTCGAAGGCCTGGGTCGATGCCAGGTCGAGATGGTTGGTCGGTTCGTCGAGCAATAGCAGTCGCGCCGGCGGCTCGCGCCACAGCGCCAGCGCCAGCGCGGCCTTCAGGCGTTCGCCGCCGCTCAGTTCGCCGGTGGGTCGGGTGGCGCGGTCGGCGTCCAGCTGCAGCAGCGCCAGCCGGCTGCGCAAGGCGCCTTCGGCGATCGGCGTGTCGGCAAGCGCCAGTTGCTGCACGATCGAGCGCGTCGGATCCAGTTGCGCCAGCCGCTGGTCGAGGTAGGCGAACGGCGCCAGCATGGCGCACCGACCGGCCTGCGGCGCCAACTCGCCGGCCAGGGTGCGCAGCAGGGTGGATTTGCCGCAGCCGTTGGGGCCGCGCAGCGCTACCCGCACCGGACCGGCCAGCGACCAGTCGAGCGAGGCGGCCGGGTCGTCCGGCGCCAGCAGCGGCAGGCGCAGTTGTTCGAGCGCGAACAGGCGGGCCTGGGCATGCGGCTTGTCGCGATCCCCGTCGCGGCTCGTCAAGGTGACCAGCACGGCCTCGTCCGGTAGCACGCGCGCTGCCGCCTCGCGCACCTGCGCGTCGAGCGCGGCCTTGTGCTCGTGCTGCTCGCGGCGGGTGCGCCCCATGGCTTCCTTGACCGCCGCCTTCATGGCAAAGCGCTCGCTGCCCGAGACATTCGCCACGCGAGCCTCACGCCGGGTTGCCGAGGCATGCCGCTGGATGGTGTCGTGCTCGCGGCGCAGGCGCGCGGCGCTGCGCTCGCGCTCGTAGCGGGCCGCGCCCAGCGCCGCCTGGGCGGCGTGACGCTCGGCTTCGCGCTGAGCCTGGAACAGCTCGTAGTTGCCGCCGTAGCTGCGCGCGCCTTGCGGAGTCAGCTCCACGATGCGCTGCACGACGCGCAGCAGGCCGCGGTCGTGCGTGGCGACGATCAGGCCGCCGCGCCGCTGCGCGAGCTGATCGAGCAGCCAGCGGCGGCCGTCGGCGTCGAGGTGGTTGGTCGGCTCGTCCAGCAGGAGCAGGTCGGCGCCGCGGAGCAGGGCGCCGGCCAGCGCCACCCGCATGCGCTGGCCGCAGCTCAGCGCATGCGCTGGATGCGCGGCGGCAAGTTCGGCCAGCCCGGCCTGGTCGAGCGCGGCGCGGAAACGCGCGGGCAAGTCCCAGCGATCGCCGATGTCTTCGAAGTCGTCGACGCCGGCGCAGCCTTGCTCGACCCGCTGCAAGGCCTCGAGGATGCCGTCGAGGCCGGCCAGCTGCGCCACGCTGCGGCCATCGGCCTCGGCGGCATGCTGGCCGACATAGGCCAGCGAGCCGTGACGCTCGATGCTGCCGGAAGCGCAGCGCAGCTCGCCGGCGATCAGCCGCAGCAAGGCGCTCTTGCCGCTGCCGTTGCGTCCGGCCAGGGCGGTGGGCGTGCGATCGAAGTCGAGATCCAGCCCTTCGAACAAGGCGGCGCCGCGCTCGAAGCGGAAGTGCACGTGATGGAAAGAAACCAGCGAGGACGGTTGCGCGGCGCGAGCCATGCGAAAACCTCCGGAAATGCGTGTGGAACGCCGCACGGCATGCGACATGCCTGCGCGGGGACATTTCGGGGGAGGTTCAGAGGCTCACGTGGGCGGCAGCTCGCGGCGACAACGATGGGGTGCGCATTCTAGCGGCTGATGCGAGCGTCCGTCACGCGATGCGTCGACACCGGCGCGAGTGGCTTACATCAAAACCGGCGAGCATCGATACTGCAGCGAAACCCGCGAGGCGATCCCGATGCACGGCAAGTCGATGCTCCGTTTCTTCCGCCTGCCGCAGCTCTGCATGGTCGGCGCCGCGCTGCTCGCCCCGCTCGCGGTGCATGCCGAGGCTGCCGCAAGCGGTCCCGTCACGCCGGTGGACTGGGTCAACACCTATATCGGCACCGGCGGCGGCGGGGTGGAATACGGCGGCACCATGCCCCTGGTCACCACGCCGTTCGGCATGACCAACTGGACCGCACAGACGCGGCAGAACCGCATCAGCGTCAGCTCCTACGCCTACGAGGACAACTACATCCAGGGCTTCATCGGCACGCACCAGCCGGCGATCTGGATGGGCGACTACGGCTACGTCACGCTGATGCCGGAGATCGGCTCGATCAACTACGCGCCGGAAGCGCGCCGGCTTGCCTTCCGCCACCAGGACGAGATCAGCACGCCGTACTACTACGCGGTGAGCATGGGCTCGGATGCCGCGCATCGCATCCATGCCGAGATGACCGCGACGGACCATGCAGGCTTTCTGCGCTTCGATTTTCCCAAGACCTCCGCCGCCAGCGTGCTGATCGAGGCGACCCGGCCGGGCATCAAGGGCTTCGTGCAGGTCGATCCCGCGCGGCACGAGGTCAGCGGCTACAACCCCGATCGCATGGACGCCGACTTGGGGCCGCTGAAGCTGGCTAACTTCAAGGGCTATTTCGTGGTGCGCTTCCGCCAGCCGTTCGCCGCCCGCACGGTCTACGAAGGCGTGCTGCAGTGGCCGGGCAAGGACAGCGTGGACGGGGTCAACGTCGGCGCCTTCGTGTCCTTCGACACCGCGCAGTCCGGGCGGGTCGAAGCGCAGGTCGGCACCTCCTTCATCAGCATCGAACAGGCGCGCGCCAATCTCGACGCCGAACTGCCGGACTGGAATTTCGACGCCGCGCGCGCGGCCTTGAAGGCAACTTGGAACCGCAAGCTCGGCATCGCCGCGATCGACGGCGCCAGCGACGACCAGCGCCGCATCTTCTACACCGGGCTCTATCACGCGCTGCTGTATCCGAAGCTGTTTTCCGAGCACGGCCGCTACTACAGCGCCTTCGACGACAAGCTGCACGACGGCGAGTCCTACACCGCCTATTCGATCTGGGACACCTTCCGCGCCGAGAACAGCCTGCTCACCTTGTTCGCGCCGGAGCGCATCGACGGCATGGTGCGCGCGCTGCTGCAGGACTATGCCGAGGGCGGCTGGATGCCGAAGTGGCCGAATCCTTCCTACACCAACATCATGATCGGCACGCACGCCGACTCGCTGGTGGCCGAGGCCATCAATAAGGGCTTCAAGGGCTTCGACTACGCGCAGGCCTGGCAGGCCGTGTACAAGGACGCGATGACGCCGCCCGACGGCGACACCACCCGGCGCTGGTTCGACCGCGAGCCGCATACGCCCTACGAGGCGCGCGCCGGGCTCACCTACGCGAAGCAGCTCGGCTACCTGCCCGCGGACAAGGTGGCGGAGTCGGCGTCGAGCACGCAGGAAGAAGCCTACGACGACTACGCCGTGGCCCAGGTGGCCAAGGCGCTCGGCCGCTCCGACGACGATGCGTTCTTCCTCAAGCGTTCGCAGAATTACCGCCAACTGTTCAACCCCGCGCGCGGCTTCATGCAGGCGCGCAACAGCGACGGCAGCTGGGCTGCGCCGGAGGACGGCTGGACCGAAGGCGACCAGTGGGTCTACCTGTTCGCCGCGCTGCACGACATTCCCGGCGTGATCGAACTGCTCGGCGGCCGCGCCGCCGCCGCGGCCAAGCTGGACGAGCACTTCGCCGGCGGCCATAACCGTCACGACAACGAGCCCAGCCATCACTACGGCTATCTGTACGACTACGTGGGCCAGCCGTGGAAGACCCAGGCGCGCGTGCGCGAGATCGCACGCGACGCTTACTCGAACACGCCCAACGGCGTGCTCGGCAACGAGGACTGCGGGCAGATGTCGGCCTGGTACGTGTTCACCGCGCTGGGTTTCTATCCGCTCAACCCGGCGTCGGGCGACTACCTGATCGGCAGCCCGCTGTTCACGCGCGCTGCCTTGAATCTGCCCAACGGCAAGCGCTTCGAGATCAGCGCGCGCAACAACTCGCCGCAGAATGTCTATATCCAGTCCGCCATGTTGGACGGCAAGCCGCTGCTGCAGCCGCTGATCAGCTACCGGCAGATCGTCGCCGGCGGCAGGCTCGACTTCGTGATGGGCCCGCAGCCGTCGCGCTGGGCTGCCGACTGGACGCCGCCGCCGCTACGGCCTTGATCGCTCGTCATTCGGCGCAGGCGTCGCGGCGCCGGGCTGGCGCACGTACTCGACCGACCACAGGGTCTGCCAGTGGCCGTCGCTGCCCTTGCGCTCGTTGATCGCGACGTAGCGGTCGTCGCCGCTGCGATTCCAGCGCGTGCGCATGGTCATGTTCGGCGCTTGCGGCATCTGGCGCTCGGGAAACAGAAAGCCCTGGGCGACCGGCAGCACGCTGCTGTTGTCGATGTCGCCGTCGCTGGAGAAATACCAGTAGATGATCTGCTTCTTGGCCGCGTCGTAGCCGTAGATCGTCTCGCCGCGGTAGTCGCCGTGCTTGCCGTGCAGCACGTGGCGGTCGCGGATGAACTTGCCGCCGAACATCGGCTCGAAGCAGTGCGTGTCGCGGCCCATGCCATGGGCGAAGTCGCCGGCCCAGCAATGGCCGACCAGGAAGCCGAGCGGCTGCAGCGGATCCGGCGCGGGCGCTTGCACGGGCGCGCTGCCGATCGGTCCCGATGCGGACGTCGGCACGGGCATGGGCACGGCGGAGGCCGGTCCCGACATGGCGGCGAGCAGGATCAGCGATGCAAGCATGGAACACCTCCCGAAGGGTCGCGCAACGACTCGGTATGCATGCGGCTGGCCCCGACCTCGCCAAGCCTGACTTCCCCTGCACGGAAGCATAAGCTTTTGGGAAGAAGCGCGCCTGGTCGACGACGATTTGGCAGCCTGGCTGAGCGGTGCCCTCACGCGGCTCGCGGCCGGCTGAGCCGGTCGCTCCTGGTCAGGCACGGCGCACTCGTACTAGCCTAGGCGGCCGATCTCCCACTCGCCAAGGAACCGTGCATGCCGCAGGCTCGCCGTCCGCTCTATCCCGAAATCGAGGCTTACGACACCGGCTCGCTGTCCGTGTCGCCCCTGCACACGCTGTACTACGAGCAAAGCGGCAACCCGCAGGGCAAGCCGGTGGTGTTCCTGCACGGCGGCCCGGGCGGCGGCACCAATCCGAAGTGCCGGCGCTTCTTCGATCCGGCGATCTACCGCATCGTGCTGTTCGATCAGCGCGGCTGCGGCAAATCCACCCCGCACGCGGAGCTGGAAGGCAACACCACCTGGGACCTGGTCGCCGACATCGAGCGGCTGCGCGAGCATCTCGGCATCGAGCGCTGGCAGGTGTTCGGCGGTTCGTGGGGCTCCACCCTGGCGCTGGCGTATGCGCAGACCCATCCGGAACGGGTGGCCGAGCTGGTGCTGCGCGGCATCTTCATGTTGCGCCGCTGGGAGCTGGAGTGGTTCTACCAGCGCGGCTGCGACGCCCTGTATCCGGACGCCTGGGAGACTTACCTGCAGGCGATTCCGGAAGTGGAGCGGGGCGACCTGATGAGCGCCTATCACCGCCGGCTCACCAGCCCGGACGCGGCAACGCGGGTGGCGGCGGCGCGCGCCTGGTCGGTGTGGGAAGGCGCCACCAGCTTCCTGTTCCAGGACCAGGGACACATCGCTTCGAGCGGCGAGGACGAGTTCGCGCTGGCCTTCGCGCGGATCGAGTGCCACTACTTCGTCAACGGCGGCTTCTTCGAGCACGACGATCAGCTGCTGCGCAACGTCGAGCGCATCCGGCACATTCCGGCGACCATCGTGCAGGGCCGCTACGACGTGGTATGCCCGCTGCGCAGCGCCTGGGACCTGCATCGCGCCTGGCCCGAGGCCGACCTGCGCATCGTGGCGGATGCCGGCCACTCGGCGTTCGAGCCGGGCATCACGCACGAACTGGTCGAGGCCACCGACCGCTTCGCGCGAGCCGCAGGCTAGTCCTTGCACGTCCGCTCGCGGCGATCTGCCGCGAGCATGCCATCACTGACTCGCTCGATCCTGGCCATGCCGTTGCGGCATGGCCAGGACGAGACGTTTCACGCTTTGCTGCTTACAGGCCGCGGCCGGTGCTGCCGGTCGCGCCGCGCAGCGTCGACCACTGCAGGTCGACCACGAAGCCGTCGTGGTCGGAGGCGCCGATGGCCTTGGTCCAGTCGACCGCCTTGGCGGCGTCGGCCTCGGTCTGGTCCGGCGCGTCGAGGTCGGCGCGGCCGTACTGCATCTGCAGGAAGCGCGCGGTGGCGCTCTTGCTGAGCAGGGCGTGGTCGAGCACCTGCACGGTCGGCACCGAGCGGCCGGTGTTGCCGCTGCCCGCCGCGGTGTAACCCTGGATCGGGCCGAAGTTCTCGGTGAACAGGAACGAATAGCGGTCGTTCTCCGGCACCGATTCCACCGCGTTCCACAGCGGCTGCTTGACGATGTTGCCACCCAGCTTGAGCAGGTTCTGGTCGTCGTTGTACTTGCCCGAGATCAGGCCCACCACGTCGACCCAGCCGTCGGTGAACTGATAGGCGTTGAAGTCGCCCACCACCAGCAGCGGCGTGGCGGCGCTGGCCTGCTGCAGAGCCTGCACCTGGGTGGCCAGCGACTTCGCCTGCAGGAAGCGCTTCTGGCGGTCGCGCACGGCGTCGCTGTTGTCCTTGTCGACGTTCTGCCGCGCCTTCGGGTGCACCGCGATCACTTCGAAGCGGGTGCCGCCGGCCTCGGCCGTCAGCAGCAGCGGCGGATGGTCGTGGATGAAGGCGGTCTGGCCGTTGTCCAGCCAGGTTTCGTCGGCGCCCAGCTGGCGCACCGACAGCACGTGCACGCGATCGTTGCGTACCAGGAAGCCGACGTTGATGCCGCTGGGATCGTGACCGGGCACCAGATAAGCGTCATAGGGTACCTGGTAGTCGTCGCCCAACTGCTTGGCCAGGCCTTGCAGCACGGCCAGGCTCTTCACCTCTTCCACCGACAGCACGTCGGGCAGCTTCAGCACGCTGCCGATGTAGGCGGACAGCCGCTGCGTCTTCAGCGCCACGTCGGCCGGGGTCGGCTCGCTGCTGCCGCCGCTGCAGGTGAAGGTGGTGTTGAAGGTGGAATCGCAGAAGCGCTCGGTGTTGAAGCCGCCGATGCGCAGCGCGCTGGCCGGGGTCGGCGTCACCGCACGCGGAATCGACGCGGCCTGCTTCACCGTGATCGAGGTGGGGATCAGCGTGTAGGCGCCGAAGTCGTACGAGATCACGCCTTCGGCGCGGAAGGTGGTGCCGGCGTTGAACGGCGTGTTGACCGGTACGGCGCCGAAGTCGGCGGTGTTCATCTTGAACACCTGCGGGTTGCCGCTCCAGTTCGGCAGGTTCACCCCGGCCGGCACCGGCACGCTGAAGCGCACGCCCGGCTGGCGCAGCGAGCGCATGCCGTCGGCGCTGATGCTCACCTCGGCGAAGGGCTCGGTGCTGAAACGGCGGTTGCCGGTGTTGATCATGCCGTTCTCGATCACCACGCGCATGCCGACGAAGCACTGGAAGTTGGTGGCGCCGCAGGACAGGTGGTTCGGATCGGAGGAGGGCGTGTGGCTGTCGAACACCACTGCCTTGGGCAGGGCGGCGCCGTGCGCGGTGACGTTGACGGTGGGATTCTTCAGCTCGGTGAGGTTGTAGTAGCTGTCGACCTTGGCATCCACGTCCACCACGTCGCCGATCGCCACGCTGGGCGCGCTGGCGGTGAACACGTAGACGCCGTCGGAGGTGAGCGGGTCGCCGTCCGAACGTGCGTCCGGCGTCTGCATGTTGAAGCCGGCCGGGCCGACCGCGGTGACGATGTTGCCGCTGGTCTTCACCGACTTGCCGAGCAGGGGCGAGGTCTGCTCGCGGCCCTGGATCTGCCAGATCTCGGCGGCGACCGGGATGTCGTACAGGATCGCGCCCACGGCGCTGCCGCGCGCCAGCGCGACGCCGGCGCTGGGTGCGCTGAGCTGCACGCTGAAGGCCTTGTCCGTGCTGCCCTGGGACGTGCCGTGCACGACCACGTTGAAGCTGGACTGGGTCTGCCCGGCGGCGATGTTGAGGGTGGTGTCCAGCGCGTCGTAGTCGCCGGCAGAGGCCACGGCGGTGTCGTCATGGGTGGCGACGTGCACGCTGACGCCGCCGCTGCCGGCCGGCTGGTTCAGGCTGACCGTGAACGGCATGCTCAGATCGCCAGGGCCGTGCACGGTGACGCTGCTGTCGGCGATCGACAGCGCCGGGCCCTGCGCCACGCAGTTGCTGGCACTGTTGTGCGGCGCCGAAGGGCTCAGCACCACGAAGTCGGTGCTGTTGTCGCCGCTGTTCTGCGGCGCGCCGCTGGTGTCGGCCTTGCGCGCATAGCTCTTGTCGGCGTTGGTGGTGCCGAGCGTGGCGAGCGGCGTGCCGGCCTTGTAGGCGGAGCCGGCGCTGAGGCCGACCTGGTCGACTAGCTTGCCGCCGGCGTCGAGCACGGCCAGGCCGCCGTCGTCGGTGATGCCGCTGGAATACTTCAGGTCGCCGGCGACGCTGCCCGAGTAGCCGCCGCTGGCGCTGTTGGTGAGCAGCAGATAGCAGCCCGGGGCGATGCTGGTGCCGGCCGGGAAGGTGAGCCGCGTGCCGGTGGTGCCGCTGGCATTGGAGGCGTTGAGCTTGTAGCCGGACAGGTCAGCGCTGCTGCTGCCGGCGTTGTACAACTCGATGAATTCATCGTTGCCGCCGGCCGGGCCGCGCACGCGGAACTGACTGATGTCGAGACTGGCGGCCTGCGCCGCGCACGTCACGAGGCCAACGGAGACCGCCCATAGACGGTGGCGTCCGAGTCTGCTTGCCATGTTTTCCCCTCGCATGATGTTTCGGATGGATCGTAATCCCGCCCGAACTTAGCAAGGTTTTGCGACAATTCCGCGAAACTGGCTGCCGGGCGTCCGGCGCGTCAGTCACTTAGCGTACCGACGCGACAGCACCATCATTACGCATTTCGCAATAATTTGCGCGTCAACCAGTTACCGGGAACTGCTTGGTGCCGAAAATCTTGTCCCCGGCGTCGCCCAGGCCGGGCAGGATGTAGCCCTGCTCGTTGAGGCGCTGATCGATCGCGGCGGTGTAGATCTCGATGTCGGGGTGCGCCGCTTCGATGCGGCGCAGGCCTTCCGGCGCGGCGACCAGGAACAGGCCCTTGATGCGCTTGCAGCCGGCGGCCTTGAGCATGTCCACCGTGGCGATCAGGGTGCCGGCGGTGGCCAGCATCGGGTCGACGATCAGCGCGATGCGCTCGTCCATGCGCCCGGTGAGTTTTTCGTAGTAGGCGATCGGCTTGAGGGTTTCTTCGTCGCGCTGCAGGCCCACCACGCTGACCTTGGCGGCGGGCACCATGTCCAGCACGCCGGGCAGCATGCCGAGGCCGGCGCGCAGGATCGGCACGATGGTGATCTTCTTGCCCTTGATCTGCTGCACCTCGAGCGGCCCGGCCCAGCCCTCGATGCGCTGCGCCACGGTTTCCAGGTCCTTGGTCGCCTCGTAGGTGAGCAGGGCGGCGACCTCGGAGGCCAGCTCGCGGAATTCCTTGGTGCTGATGCCCAGGCGGCGCATCAGGCCCAGCTTGTGCTGGATCAGCGGGTGACGAACTTCGACGATATGCATGCAGACCCCGTGGAGCGGAACGACGGCTCGGCGTCGCGGCGGCCCGGAGCATAACCGCAAGCGCGGGGCGCCGGCAGCTGCGGCGCCCCGCGAAGCCCTGCGGATGTGACGGCGCTTACGGCGTCGCGGCGGGGCTGGCCTTCAGGCAATTGCTCATGAAGCTCTTGCGGGCGGCGCCGCTGAGCGCCTTGGCCTTGGCGTCGACGTTGCAGCTCTTCATCTTTTCCTGCTGGGTCTGCTTGGCGCTGGGCGCGGCTGCGGTCGCGGCGGTCGACGCGGCGGCCGGCTGGCCCTTCAGGCAGCTGCTCATGAAGGCCTTGCGGTCGGCACCCTTCTTGCCCGTCGCCTGCTTGTTGCAGTCGACCATCTGCTGCTGCGAGGAACTCAGGGTCTTGCTCGCCGGTGCGGCGGCGGGCGCGGCTGCCTGCGGGGCGGCGTAGACGCTGCTACAGGCGAGGGCCAGCAGGGCGCTGGCGGCGATCAGCGGGAAACGCAAGGACATGACGGTACTCCCCGGAAAGTGACCGGCGAGTGCCGGCAGGCGTAAGTCTATGCCGCCCCCGGATTCGCACAAGTATGCGCAACCACGTCGTGCATGCGGGATTCATGCGGGGCCGGCGCGGTCATCGCGCCGGCCCCGCGAACGCAGCTCAGGCCGCTTCGGCAGCCTGCTTGCGCGGCCCGTGCAGCAGGGCCTGGCGCAGGTGCGAGACGATCAGGTCCACCTCGGCGGCGCCGATGCGGAAGTGCGGAGTGAAGCGCAGCGAATTGGTGCCGCCGTGGATCACGCCGATGCCGCGCTCGCGCATGTATTCCTCGATCGAGTCGGCGCCGTAGCACTTGAATTGCGGCGCCAGTTCGCAGGAGAACAGCAGGCCGGTGCCCTGCACCTTGGTGATCAGGCTGCCCAGCTCGCGCTGCAGCGCGCCGAGCTTGTCCAGGAATTCCTGGCCGCGCAGGCGGATGTTCTCGCGCACCTCGTCGGTGAGCAGGGCCAGCGTGGCCAGCGCCACGTCCAGCGCGCGCGGGTTGCTGGTCATGGTGTTGCCGTAGATGCCCTTGCGGTACAGGTTGGCGCCGCGCTCGGTCACCGCCAGCACCGACAGCGGATACTGGCCGGCGTTGAGCGCCTTGGAGAAGGTCTCCATGTCCGGCGGCGGCAATTGCTCGAAGCCGGGGTAGTCGACGATGGACAGCACGCCGTGCGCGCGCAGGCCGGCCTGGATCGAATCCACCACCAGCAAGGTGCCGTGCGCCTCGGTGAGCGCGCGCGCGGCCGCGTAGAACTCCGGCGTCACCGCACGGCCCGGATCGCCTTCGCCCATCACCGGCTCGAGGAACATCGCCTCGATGAACCAGCCGTGCCTGTCGGCGTCGGCGAACACCGCCTCCAGCTGGGCGCGGTCGTAGGGCTGCACGGTAATCAGGCTGTCCTCGTGCCGGTAGCTGGCCAGGTGCTGCTGATAATTGCGGCGCGAGGAGTCCGAATACAGCGCCGGCTTGTCGGTGCGGCCGTGGAAGGCGCCCTTCACGGCGAGGCGCTTGATGCTGCGCCCGGCATAGCGGCTGCCCGGATCGGTCATCAGCTTGGCGTTGACGTCGGCGATGCGGCAGGCCAGGCCGACGGCTTCGGAGCCGGAATTGAGGCACAGCACGCTCGGGTACGGCGAGTGGCCGCGGCGGTGGCCCAGCTCGCGCTGCAGGGCTTCGGTGAAGCGCCAGTGCGACAGATTGGGCGTCATCACGTTGGCCATCACCTGCGGCTGCGCCATCGCGGCCAGCACGGAAGGTTCGTTGTGGCCGAAGCCGAGCATGCCGTAGCCGCCGTTGTCGTGCAGCACGGCGCCCTTCAGGGTGACGACCCACGGCCCGCGCGCAGCGGCCGGCAGGTACGGGTTGATGGCGTCTTCCGGGTAGAAATTGACCAGGCCGTGCTGCACTCGCGTCAGCTGCTCGGCCTCGTCGAGGCGCAGGAAATCATCCAGCCCGTGCTCGCGCCAGGCGCGATGCTGCTCCAGCGCCTCCGCCACCGCCTGGCCCAGCAAGGGGTCGGCCGCGGCGATCGTCTCGATGCTGGCGTCGTCCAGGCCTACCGTACGCGGCTTGCCGCCGAATTCGCGCAGGGCGCGCAGCTGATCAATGATACCCATAGACTTGCCTCCTGAAACCCGCCGGCGCCTCGCTCCCAACGCAAAGCAGGCCGGCGAAAGCTTGAATGTGGGCGGGTCGCCGCGCGCGGCGCAGGCGTTCCGCAGGCCGTTCAGGCCCCTGTCGCATCGCCGCAAAAGCGCGGAGCCTGCGCAGGAATCCTGCGAGCATAACGCGAGCCTGTCCGCTCCGGTACCCCATCGATCGCTACGCATGACGGCTGTCACCTGTGCCGGTTGACGTCGGCCAATGTCCCGCCGGACGGCCCACGCTTAAGCTGGATGCATGCTAGAGGGAGGGCGTGGCATGAACGGCAGGACCAATGTGGCCAGCCTGCGGGGCGTCACCAAGCGCTACGGCGCGCAGGTCGCCTTGCACGGCATCGATCTGGAGTTGCGGCGGGGCGAACTGCTGGCCTTGCTGGGGCCGAACGGCGCGGGCAAGAGCACGGCGATCGGCCTGCTGCTGGGGCTGATCCGTCCCGATGCCGGCGAAGTCGAGCTGTTCGGCCGTGATCCGCAGCAACTCGCGGCGCGTCGGCGCATCGGCGTGATGCTGCAGTCCGCCGAGTTGCCCGCGACCCTGCGCGTGGGCGAATTGCTGCGGCTTACCGCCAGCTACTATCCCGAGCCGCTCAGCGTGGCCGAGAGCGCGGAGCTGGCCGGCATCGACGATCTGCTGATGCGGCCTTACGCGAAGCTGTCCGGCGGCCAGAAGCGCCGGGTGCAGTTCGCCCTGGCCTTGTGCGGCCGGCCCGAGTTGATTTTCCTGGACGAGCCCACGGTGGGTCTGGATATCGAGGCCCGCACGAAGCTGTGGGCGGCAATCCGCGAGCATGTGGCGGCAGGCTGTTCCGTCGTGCTCACCACGCACTACCTTGAAGAGGCCGAGGCGCTGGCCGACCGGGTCTGCATGATGGCGCATGGCCGGATGATCCATGAGGGCTCTGTGGACGAGTTGCGTGCACGGGTGGCGGTGAAGCGCATCCGCTGCCTGAGCGCGCTGCCGATCGACATCGTGCGTGGCTGGTCCGAGGTCAATGAAGTACGCCGGGACGGCGAACGCCTGCATATCGGTACGGCCGAGGCCGAGAACGTCGTGCGTCGACTGCTCGACGCCGACCATGCTCTGCGCGAGCTGGAAGTTCACCGCGCCGGCCTGGCCGAGGCGTTCACCGAACTGACTCGTGACGTGTCCGCCGAAGAGACCGCCATGGCAGAGCAGGCCGCGTGATGGAATCCGGAGTGATGGAGCGTTCCGTGTTCTGGCTGCCGCTGCTGGCCTCGCTGCTGCATATGATCGAGGAGTTTGTGGTGCCGGGCGGATTTCTTGTCTGGCATCGACGCTATCGGCCCGAACTGGCCGTCAGCATCACCGCGCGCAACGCTTTCGTATTGAACGCGCTGCTGCTGGCGGCCGGCTTGCTGCTGGGCTGGATGGGGCCGAACAGCTCGCGCGGGCTGTCGCTGTGGTTGACCCTGGCGGCCTTGCTGGCAGGCAATGCGGTTTTCCATCTCCTAGGCGCGCTGGCCCTGCGACGCTATTCGCCCGGCATGGTGACGGGGGTGCTGCTGTACCTGCCGCTGTGTCTGTGGGGTTATGGGCATTTTGTCGGTGCTGGCCTGGCCTCGCCGCAGAACGCGGTCGTGTCGTTCGCGCTCGGCGCTTCCTATCAACTCTGGTCGATGTTCCATCACTACTCGAGGGCCAAGCCGTGAGCCACGCCATTTCAGCAGTCGATACTGCTATCGATACACCGGCATTGAAGCGGCCGATGTCGCCACGGCGCGTTGCCGGCGCCTACCTGGCCGAAGCGCGCAGCGAGTGCCTGCGTTACCTGCGCGCGCCGAGTTTCATGTTGCCGATGACGCTGTTCTCGACCGTGTTCTATCTGATGTTCGGAGTACTCATAAACCATGGCAACGGTGACGCCGCGCGTTACCTGCTGGCCAGCTACAGCACCTTCGGCATCATTGGCCCAGGCTTGTTCGGCTTCGGCGTCTCGCTGGCGATCGAACGCGATGGCGGCCTGCTGACACTCAAGCGGGCGTTGCCGATGCCGCCCGGCGCTTATTTGCTGGGCAAGATGCTGATGGCCATGCTGGCGGCGAGCTTCGTGACGGTACTGCTGCTATGCGTCGGTGTATTCCTGGCTCGCGTGGAACTGACTCTGGGGCAGATGGCAGCACTGCTGGCGACCGGCATGTTCGGGGCACTGCCGTTCTGCGCGCTGGGCATGTTCGCCGGTACCCTGATCAAGGGGCAGGGGGCGCCGGGCATGCTCAACCTGATCTATATGCCGATGGCCTTCATGTCCGGATTGTGGCTGCCGTTGCCGATGCTGCCCAAGTTCATCCAGCAGCTCGCGCCGATCTGGCCGAGCTACCACCTCAACCAGATCACCTTGGCCGCGGTCGGCCTCAATCATCAGGCACTGTGGCCGCACGTGCTGGTGCTGTGCGCTTTTGCCGCGGCGTTTCTGTTGCTGGCGGCGCGCCGCCTGCGGCGTTACGGTTGAAGTAGCATCCTGTCCATGTCGATCCATTGGCGAGGGGCTGCGCGATGATCCCAGGGTTCGTCATTCGATGGCTCGCACCGGCGCCGGATTCGGACGCCGCCGGGAATATTCGCCGCGGTCGTTCGCCGTGGGCCGAAAGCATCCATCTGCTGTGGTCGGCCTGGGTCTTCATCACGCCGCTGTTCAACGGCGGGTTCCGCGGCTACACGCTGACCTGGCTGATCTTTACGCTTGCCACCTATCCGGTGTTTCTCATGCTGTTCTTCGGCATGCAGGTCACCGCGCGACGCTATGCGGCGTGGTTCCCGCTGGGCATGCTGATCCTCAACTTCGCCGTCATGAGGTGGTATCCGAGCGGATTGAGCTATCTGATCTATGGCTGCGTCATGCTGCTCCATCTCCGCATGAGCAGGCGCCGCTACCTGGTTGCCCTCGCGCTCATCAACCTGGCGTTCGTGGCCTACGGCCGCTGGCTGGGTTACCCGTCGGTGATGCTGGTGATCATTCCCGGGATGATCTTCATCGTCTGCGTCAGCATTTTTGTGGAGCATCTGGGCCGGCAGCGGGATGCCGCCCTGGCCCTGTCGCATGAAGAGGTGCGGCGGCTTGCCGCAACGGCGGAGCGCGAGCGCATCGGCCGCGACCTGCACGACCTGCTTGGCCACACCCTCTCGCTGATCACACTCAAGCTGGAGCTGTCGCGCAAGCTGTTCGACCGCGACATCGAGGCGGCGCGGCGCGAAGTGACGGACGCCGAGCAGGTGGCGCGCAAGGCGCTGGCCGAAGTGCGTGCCGCAGTGACCGGCATCCGCGCCACCGACATCGCGGTCGAGTTGGCCGAGGCGAAGCTGCTGCTCGAATCCGCTTCGGTGCATCTGGAATACGACGCACCGCCGCCGCTGCCCACCGAGGTGGCGCGCGCGCTGGCGCTGATCCTGCGCGAAGCGGCCACCAATATTTCGCGGCATGCCGACGCCAGTACCGCGCGGATCGGCTTCCAGGGCGTGCCGGGCGGGGTGCAGATGTGCATCGCCGACAACGGCCGCGGCGGCATCGTGACGGACGGCAACGGCCTGCGCGGCATCCGCGAGCGGGTGAGCACGGTCGGCGGCCAGCTGGACATCGACTCGCCGCGCGGCGGCGGCACCCGGTTGTCGCTGCGCGTGCCGTTTGCGACGCCGGCGCGCGACGATGTCGCTCGCGCAACGACGACGTCGGCGGCGCCTAACGAGCCGGCCGCCGGGCGGCTCACTGATCCCTTGCTTGCCGGAGACCGTGCATGATTCGCGTGTTGCTTGCCGAAGACCAGGCCATGGTGCGCGGCGCGCTCTCGGCGCTGCTGAACCTCGAATCGGACATCGAGGTGCTGGGCTCGGCGGCCGATGGCGAGGCCGCCTGGCGCGAGCTGCAGCGCTACAAGCCCGACGTGCTGGTCACCGATATCGAGATGCCCGGCCTGACCGGCCTCGAGCTGGCCCAGCGCATCCAGCGCCACGAGCTGCCGATCAAGGTCATCATCGTCACCACCTTCGCGCGCCCGGGCTTTCTTCGCCGTGCGCTGGACGCCGGCGTCAGCGGCTATCTGCTGAAGGATGCACCTGCGGAGAACCTGGCCGAGGCCTTGCGCAGCGTGCATCGCGGTGGCCGCGCCATCGATCCGCAGCTGGCCCTGGAGGCGTGGTCGGAAGCCGATCCGCTCAACGACCGCGAACGCCAGGTGCTGCGCCTGGCCGGCGAAGGCCAGCCGGCCAGCGAGATCGCGGTGCAGCTCAATCTCTCGCACGGCACGGTGCGCAATTACCTCTCCGAGGCGATCGGCAAGCTGGGTGCGGCCAATCGCATCGAGGCCTATCGGTTGGCCCGCCAAAAGGGCTGGCTGTAAATCGGCCGGCGGCGTAAATCGGCCGATGGCGTAAATAGGTCGAAGCGGTAAATCGCACGACGCGGTAAATCGTCCCGTTATCTCGTCGGGTGCCGGCGAAATTATTTTTCGCTGGGTGCTTGCAACGGCGAAATAATGCAGGTAATGTTCGCCGCCTTCGCCATTGCGGCGAATTACCAGGAATATGAGTCCATGTCATTCCATTGCCACATTGCTGCACGGCCGAAAGCGTCGCCCCAGGGGCGCGTCGCTGGCCTGCGCGTGCCGGGCATGGAAGGCATGCTCCGCCGCGATACGCGCGGCAACCTGCTTCAAGTCATTGTGATGTAGCTCGACTGATCCCTGCGCGGAGATCGGTCACCCGATCTCCCGAGGCAAGGCGAACGCCCTCGGGTTCACCACCCGGGGGCGTTTTGTTTTTGCCGTTCGCAGGAGAGTCAGTATCGAGAACATCGCGAGATCCGTTTCGCTCCGAAGCATCCGGCCGGATCGGCCGAGGCGGGAGCGTCGCTGCAGACAGGCGCAGGTGCGCCGCGCCAGGGTGCTTCGGCGCGGGCGGCGCGAGGAACGGCTCCGGGAATCGGGCGCATGCGCCCTCAAGCATTGCCGACCGGCGACGGCCGGCAATCGGAAGCATGGGCAGAAAGGCTCCAGCGGTGCGGGTTCCACCACCCGTCCGGTGCGCGCGGCATTGCCGTGGCGTATGCCGGGGCCGGCCTCGACCATGTTTCACATGATGACGTTAGCTCAGCGGTAGAGCTGCCGCTTCACGGCGGAAGGTCGCTGGTTCGATTCCGGCACGTCGTTCACTGGATAGCTCAGGCGGTTAGAGCATCGGGGCCATGCCCCGACGGTCGCGGGTTCGACTCCCGCTCCACCATGACCTGTCACGTCATGACCACAGGAACGAAAGTTCCGCCAAGGAAGCGCCCCGCGCTGCGCGGGACGGGCCGCCAGGGATCGTGGCCGGCTTCGCGCAGCAGCGGTGGTGCGGCCGGGCCCGCATCCCCAGTCCGGGTTGCGCTTGTCGAGACACGCCCTGCGCGGTATGGCCGGGCCCTGTCGAGATAATCGAAACCGGACCAGGCGTGCCGGCTCCGCCGCATGGTCGTCGGGGCGCTTCCGATTTATTTTAGTCGATCGCTTTTATAGCGATTCGATAATCCCGGGCGGGAGGATGAATTACGCCTCGGGATTATGTACTGAATATGGCGTCGTACCGGTTCGCCGGCGCCATGCTTTGTCATCCAGCGGACCGGTTATCGGCATATACGGTGTCATTGCGTATGGCACCGGCTGGGTACGGACATGAGCCGTCCCAGACATGCCAGCGCCCCGCTTCAGCGGGGCAAATCACAAGGAGAGTCATCATGTCCTGGATCAAGCAAATCGTGATCGGCGACGGCGAGCTCGGTTTGCTGTATCGCAACCGTCGCTTCCAGCGCGTCCTGCGCGCCGGCGTCTATCGTCTGTTCGACCCGTTCGGCCGCAGTGCGGTCGGCGTGCACAACCTCGCGCGACCGGAATACGCCGGTACCGACGCCGAGCTGCTGATCGCGCAGATGGACGGCCCGCTGGCCGATTACCTCAGCCTGGCCGACATCGGCACCCAGCAGGTCGGACTGGTGCTGAAGAACGGCAAGCTCGAGGACGTGCTCGCCCCGGGCACGCGCCGGCTGTACTGGAAGGGACTGGTGCCGGTCGAGGTGCTGGCGCTACCGCTGGCCGACGCGCTGGAGCTGGACGCGCGCATCGCCGGACGCCTGCGCCAGCTCGGCCTGCTCGGCAAGCTGACGGTGACCGCGGAGGTGCCGGTGGAATCGGCCGGCCTGCTGTTCGTCGACAACAAGCTGGTGCGCACGCTGGCGCCGGGTTCCTACGCCTTCTGGAATTTCCAGAAGAACGTGGCGATCGAGGTGATCGACCTGCGCGTGCAGTCGCTGGAGGTGTCGGGCCAGGAGCTGTTGACCCGCGACAAGGTGAGCCTGCGCGTGAACCTGGCCGCCAGCCTGCGCGTGACCGACCCGGTCGCCGCGCGCACCAAGGTGGCCAAGTACGGCGACTTCATCTATCGCGAGCTGCAGTACGGTTTGCGCAAGGCGGTTTCCGGCAAGACGCTGGACGAGCTGCTGGGCGACAAGGCTTCGCTGGACGCGGATATCTTCGCCTACGTGCGTGGCCGGGTCGGTGAGCTGGGCGTCGAGATCCTCGGCGTAGGCGTCAAGGACGTGATCCTGCCGGGCGAGATGAAGGAGATCCTCAACGGCGTGGTGCAGGCGGAGAAGGCGGCGCAGGCCAACGTGATCCGCCGCCGTGAGGAGTCGAACGCCACGCGTTCGCTGCTCAACACCGCGCGCCTGATCGAGGAGAGTCCGGTGCTGATGCGCCTGAAGGAGCTGGAGGCTTTGGAGAAGGTCACCGAGAAGATCGACAAGCTCACTGTGTTCGGCGGCCTGGACGGCGTGCTGAATCAGCTGGTCAGCCTGAAGTAGCAAACCCGCGGCGGCGCAGGGAAGCGCCCGCCGCGGACGACGACAAGGAAAGGACATTATGAGTACGCAAGACTACCAATGGCTGCACGCCGAGGGCACCACGCCGATCAAGGGCTGGGTGCGCGGCGTGCCGCTGGAAGAGCAGGCCCATCGCCAGCTGCAGAACATCGCCGCGCTGCCCTTCGTCGGGCCGTGGGTGGCGGTGATGCCAGACGTGCACCTGGGTAAAGGCGCCACCGTGGGTTCGGTGGTGCCGACCCGCGGTGCGATCATCCCGGCCGCGGTCGGCGTGGACATCGGCTGCGGCATGGCGGCGGTACGCACCACGCTGCACGCGCGCCAGCTGCCGGACAGTCTGGCGCAACTGCGTTCGAGCATCGAGCGCGGCGTGCCGGTGGGCAACGGGCGCGGCGGCGATCACCGCCGACTGCCAGCGAGCATCGAAACGCGGCTGGCCGAGTCCGGCCTGGAAGCAAGGCTGGAGCAGATCAAGGCCAAGCACCGCCGCATCCGCACCGACAAGGTCGACAAGCAGATCGGCACCCTGGGCGGCGGCAACCACTTCATCGAGGTCTGCCTCGACGAGGCCGGCATGGTGTGGGTGATGCTGCATTCCGGCTCGCGCGGTACCGGCAACCTGATCGGCACGTATTTCATCGAGCGGGCGCGCGAACAGCTGGCGCATCGCGTGCTGGGTTTCCACCTGCCAGACAAGGATCTCGCCTTCTTCATGGAGGGTGAGCCGCTGTTCGACGACTACGTGGAGGCGGTCTCGTGGGCGCAGGATTATGCCCGCGCGAACCGCGAGGCGATGATGGCTCGCGTGCTGGCGGAGATGCGCCATCGCCTGCCCAGCTTCCAGCTCGACCGGCTGGCGGTGAATTGCCACCACAACTATGTGCAGCGGGAGACGCATCAGGGTGAATCGCTGCTGGTCACCCGCAAGGGCGCGGTCAGCGCGCAAGCGGGCGAGCTGGGCATCATCCCCGGCAGCATGGGCACACGCAGCTACATCGTGCGCGGCAAGGGCAACCCCGACAGCTTCTGCAGCTGCAGCCATGGCGCCGGTCGTGTGATGAGCCGCACCCAGGCGCGTCAGAGCATCACCCTGAAGCAGCATCGCGAGGCCACCGCCCACGTGGAATGCCGCAAGGATGCGGCGGTCATCGACGAGTCGCCGGCCGCGTACAAGTCGATCGATGCGGTGATGGCCGCGCAGGGCGACCTGGTGGAGGTAGTGCACACACTGCGTCAGGTGCTGTGCGTGAAAGGCTGAAACAAGCTTGCCTCGGCAAGGCGGGCGCCGTCCCTCGGGGCGGCGCTTTTTCATGTCCGCATGCCGCCCAGGGCGGTGGCGATTGATCGATGGGTCTAAGGCTGGCTGACCCAAGTTGATGGTCGAAGGGTGCTGCGACATGCCGCATGTGCGCGTGATCGAGGCTGGCAGCGCTCGGTCGAGTCGCATCCTCGTTCAGCGCATTGGTTCCGGTCATCCCGCCGATGCCGTCCTGGTTTTTTCCGTCTCGCGCTCATCGCATCGGCCTGCCTCGGCGAGGCCGATATGGTGCGGCTTATGCGGCATCCCGCTTCGCGCGACACCGGTAGACTCGGATGGTCACGGCAGTTTCCGCACAGGCTTCGGAATGGGTCTATGCCAGGCGAGCAAGATGCCTGCCTCGCCGCATGCTTCGTTCACCTTGTGCAAGTGTGCTTCTTCCACGGACCAGAGCCACATGTCGCGGGGAAGTTCCCGCAGGGAGCCGAAGGTCGGATCGGATTCAATCCATGCCTTGAGCGACAGCTCGCCGACGCGGATGGCCAGGTGCGCCGGGTTGAGCACATTGAGCGGGTAGACCATGCGGAGCTTCGTGCTCTCGTAGCTGGCCAGGCCCGGCGATCTGTTCGGCAGGTCCATGACGAAAAGCCAGGTCTTCTCGAAAGGAAAGAGGCGGAGCAGGTTGACGCCGAACGCGTATGCGTAGGCGCTGAAGGCCTTGTCTGTGCTGTAGGCGATCGCGTACTTGAATGGCATGCGGCCGGCGATGAGTTCCAGGAAGCGGGCCAGCTCTTCGCGTATGTCGTACACGGCTCGGCTTATCTGGGCGTCGATAAGCGACAGCCCGCCATAGGTCGGGACGTTGTGGCCGAACGAAATGGTTGGCGGGTGGCCTTGTTCGCTTCCGCCATCAAGCCGGAAGGCGGTAGCTATGCCCGAGGAAATCTTCGGGCTCAGCTCGGCAGGCGGAAGCTCCCGGCCGTCAACGGTTCTTTCGCCATCGAGCAGGACGAATTCCAGGTAGCTGGCTTCGGTTACCTCGGCGCCGAACTCGCGAAAAAGCGCCTCGCCGGCCGACAGCGTTGCCAATGCCTGGCTTGGGTCAGTCCCGTAGATGGCGATGCCTGTGTACATGTCTTCCTCGGCGTCCGATGTCGAATCGATCCATCCAGCGTGAGCCAAGCATGCCATGCAGTGTGCCCGGTGGCGTCAGCGCTTAGCGCCGCACGATCCAGGCGCTAACATGCGCGCTCATTGCATCCGCTCCGGTCCTCTCGCCGATGCCGTCTCGGTTTCTTCGCTTCGTGGTCGTCGTTTTGGCCTGCCTGATCGCGGGCTGCGGCCGCGCGCCTGCGGCTTTGCCGAATGACGCGTATATCTGGCAGCGCGTGTGGACTCCGGCGGTGAGCGAGGCGATGCGCGACAGCGCGGTGGACATCCGTGCCTGGCGCGTGCTGGCCGCGCAGACCGATCGCAGCGGCCGCTTGCAGATGTTCCGTCCCGATCGCCAGGTGCTGCGGGAGAGCGCCAAGCCGGTGGTGCTGGTGGTGCGCATCGACGGCCAGCTCGCGGCATGGGACGAGTCGCGCCTGCTCGCCGACACCGAGGCGCTGTGGACCGACTGGCAGGCCAGCGGCGTGCAGCTGGCCGGCCTGGAGATCGATCACGATTGCGGCACCGCGCGCCTGCCGGCCTATGCGCATTACCTGGCCGCTTTGCGTCCGCTGCTGCACGGTGCTTCGCTGAGCATCACCGCGTTGCCGGCCTGGCTGCATTCGCCGGCCCTCGAAAATCTGCTGGCCCAGACCGACGCTTCCGTGTTGCAGGTGCATGCCGTGCGCGATCCGCATGCCGGCCTGTTCGACGGCGCCCTGGCCTTAGCGTGGGCGCGCGAGTACGCGCAGCGCAGCGCCAAGCCGTTCTGGCTGGCCTTGCCTGACTACGGCTCGCGGGTGAGCTGGGATGCGCAGGGGCAACTGGTCGGCGTGCAGAGCGAAGGCGGCATGGCCGACGATCTCGACGACAGCCGCGAATTGCTGGCCATGCCGCAGCAGGTGGCGGATTTCCTGACGCAGCTGCGGCGCGCTGCGCCGCCCGGCCTGGCCGGCATCGTGTGGTTCCGCCTGCCGACCGCGCAGGACGGGCGCGCCTGGAGCATGGCGACCTGGCTGGCGGTGCTCCGCGGCCGACCGCTGGATGCGAGGGTCGAGGCAAGCACGCGTGCCGGTCAGGCGGCCGGGGCGCTGGACCTGCTGCTGGACAATCCGGGCGAGCTGGATGCGCCGCTGCCGGCACGGCTGATCCTGCCGCCTTCCTGCGCGCTCGCCGATGGCGTCAACGGCTATGCATTGCAGCGTGGACACGACACACTAATCGTCGAGCGTCAGCAGCAGGGCTTGCTGCCGGCGCACCGTCAACGGGTCATCGGCTGGGCGCGCTGCGCGTCCGACAAGGTAGTGCCACATGTCGAAACATAATCATGCTGCGGCGATGCTCGCCGTGCTGCTGGCGGCTGCCGGCGTGGTCTGGGCCTGCGGTCCGGAATTTCCCAGCCAATTGCTGCAGCATCGCAGCGACACGTTGAAATCCGGACCGCAGAACAGCTTCGCCTGGGAGGCGCAGCATCTGCTGCCGGCGGCCGACAAGCTGCAGGCGCACGAACCTAGCCTCTACGCCGTGCAAGCCAAGCCGGCCGACCCTGCCCAGGAGCAGGGGCTGACGTCGGAGCAGCTGCAGCGCGTGACTGCCCTGCGCGAGTCGGACGACGGCGATCAGGCCTATGAGGGCGGCAAGGATTTGCCGGAAGACCTGCGCCTGTACGTGGCTGCTGCGGTGGACTATGCCGCGGCGATGCACGCGCAGAACTGCTCGGACGCCGGCGACTCCTGCAGTCCGCCCGACGCGGGCTTGCTGGACCGAGCCGCGGCCCGCTTCGAAAAAGTGCTGGCGCTGCCGCCGGACCAGGCCAACCTGCGCAGCGTATGGGCTGCCTACATGCTGGGCGTGATTCATGCGCGCCGCGCCGATGCCGCGACGGACGATGCCGCAACCTTCAAGAAGGAGCGCGAGGCCGCCGCCAAAGCCTTCCAGCTGGCGCGCACGCGGGCGGTCGCCGGTGCCTCGGATACGCAGGGGCTGGCGGTGGCCAGCTTCGGCGAAGAGGCGCGCATGTACCTGTACAACGGCAAGCACCAATGCAGCTGGGCCGAGCTCAATGCCAGCGACAAGCATTGCGGCGACGGCATCGCCGCGGCCGACCTGAAGCATGCGATCGCCCTGTATGCGTCGCAGGCAGGGCACGGCTCGGACAGCGCGGTGCATTCGCTGGCGGCCATCGCCGGCGACGTGCTGGGCGACGACAAGCGCACCGCCGCGCTGATCGACGGCCCGGTCTCGCAGCGTCTGCTGGTGGCCTACGAACTGGCGCGCCTTGCTGGCGGCAGTCCGCCCGCGGATGCCGGCGCCAAGCCGGACGCCAAGCCGGCTCCCGTCCTGTCCACCCTGCTGCAGGCGATCGAGACGCAGGGGCTGGATCATGTGGCCGGCGCGGACCGGCTGGCGGCACTGGCCTATCGGGTCGGACGCTTCGACCTCGCGGCCACCCTGGTCACCAAGTCGTCCGGCCCCCTGGCCAGCTGGGTCAAGGCCAAGCTGGCCTTGCAGCGCGGCGACATGAGCGAGGCGGCGAACGACTACGTCGAAGCGATCAAGGCCTTCCCGCAGAACGACGATCCCAAGGCCGCGCTGCAGCCGACCAAGCTCGAGCTGATGAGCGGCGAGCAGGGCACGCTGGCTCTGGCGCGCGGCGAATACCTGGAGGCGATGACGCATCTGTACGATGCCGCGCTCAAGGTCGGCGGTGACGGCAATACCTTCGACGAAGACATCAATGTCGGCGTCGGCTACGGCAACGATGCGTCCTATGTCGCCGAGCGCGTGTTGAGCATCGACGAGCTGAAGGGTTTCGTCGACGCGCATGCGCCGGCCTCGCCGGTGCCGGGCCGCAGCCCCAACGACAACAACAGCTATATGGCGCGGCCGCTGGCCGACAACCTGCGCTGGCTGTTGGCGCGTCGGCTGATGCGCGCCGGCCGCTACGACGAAGCGCAGGCCTATTTCCCGGCCAGCGGCGATTTCCGCTTCGGCGACGTCGACATGCGTGCGAAGGCGCGCGCCTACGCGCAGGCCCTGCACGACGCCGATCATGCCTGGACCGACATCGGCAAGGCGGAGGGCCTGTACGCGGCGGCGGTGATCCAGCGCGAAGACGGCATGGAGCTGTTCGGCTACGAGCAGGGACCCGACTACACCAATATCGGCGGCGATTTCCCGGGCGGCAGCGGCCTCACCGCCGAAGAGCTGAAGCAGCCCTACGTCACCGACGGCGAGCGCCAGCGCTACGCCGACAGCGTCGCCAAGCCGGACATCCGTTTCCACTACCGCTATCTCGCCGCCGATCAGGCCGTCGCTGCGGCCGATCTGGTGCCGGCGCGCTCGCAGGCCTTCGGTGCGCTGATGTGCCATGCCACGCGCTGGATGCTGCAGGGGCCGCCGGCCGAGTACGACGACTGGTATCTCTCGTCCGACCAGCCCGAGCCGTCGGCCGCCCAGCCCAAGCCGCCGGGCAAGCAGCCCGAGCGGCTGCAGCGCGCCGCGGCCTACTACGGCCGCTACATCAGGCAGGGCGCCTACATGCGCTGGACCGACGATTTCGGCCGTCGTTGTGAGGAGCCGGATTTCGACCGCGCCCGCCAGCTGCTGCTGCATCAGCGCGTGCAGAAGGCCAGGCATCTGGTGCGGCACTACCTGCCTTACGAAATCGCCGTCGCCGTGCTGCTGCTCGGTGGGCTGGGCTTTGCCTGGTCGCGCCGGCGGCGGATCAAGAAGAAGACCGCCTGAGCGTTGACGGTCTGAGTGTGGACAGGCGGCATCGCGGCGGGCCGGAAGCCGGGTCCGCCGCGGCTTTCGTTGGAAAGCGCGGCGGCGATCGCGGCTTTGCGGGATAATCGACCACCCGCATCGCCGTCCGTGCCCCGTTGAAAAAATCCGATTTCGATTTCGAATTGCCGCCCGAGCTGATCGCCCAGGCGCCGCTGGCCGAACGCTCGGCCAGCCGGCTGCTGCTGCTCGACGTGTCCGCGCAGACGCGGCAGGACCGCATGTTCAAGGAGCTGCCGCAGTTGCTGCGCGCCGGCGACCTGCTGGTGTTCAACGACACCCGCGTGCTGCCGGCGCGGCTGTACGGGCGCAAGGAAACCGGCGGTGCGGTGGAGATCCTGATCGAGCGCGTCACCGGAGCGCATCAGGCCACGGTGCAGCTCGGGGTCAGCAAGAAGCCCAAGGAAGGCAGCCGCATCGAGCTGGCCGACGGCAGCTATGCGGTGGTGCTGGGGCGCGACGAAGCCTTCTTCCGGCTGCGCTTCGAATCGCCCGAGCCGCTGGAGCGCCTGCTCTCGAAGCTGGGCGAGATGCCGCTGCCGCCGTACATCCAGCGGCATGCCGACGGCGACGACATGGAGCGCTATCAGACCGTCTACGCGCGCGAGCCCGGCGCGGTCGCCGCGCCCACCGCCGGCCTGCATTTCGACCAGCCGATGCTGGCGCGTTTGCGCGAGCGGGGCATCGACTTCGGCTACGTCACCCTGCATGTCGGTGCCGGCACCTTCCAGCCGATGCGCGCGGAAGAGGTGAAGGACCACGTGATGCACCGCGAGTGGCTCAACGTCGGCGCCGAGCTGGTGGAGAAGATCCAGCGCACGCGCGCCGCCGGCGGCCGGGTGGTGGCGGTGGGCACCACCGTGGTGCGCGCGCTGGAAAGCGCCACCTGCGAAGGCGTGCTGCGCCCGTTCGCCGGCGAGACGCAGATCTTCATCGTGCCCGGCTACCGTTTCAGCAGCATCGATGCGCTGATCACCAACTTCCACCTGCCGCAGTCGACCCTGCTGATGCTGGTGTCGGCGCTGGCCGGGCGGGAGTTCGTGCTGGAGTCGTATCGGCACGCGGTGGCGCAGCGCTACCGCTTCTTCTCCTACGGCGACGCCATGCTGATCCTGCCCAGGGGCGCCTGAGCGCCCCTGGGCCGTACCGTTTTCAGATGACGCCGGCGCCGCGGCTGCTGGCGCCGCTGCGCTTCGATGCCCTCAGCCGCCGCACGACGGGTCCAGGTCCGGCGTCTGCTTCGCCAGCAGCACATGATGCTTGTGCTTGATCGGCTTGGCCGAGGCCAGCCCGGTGGTCTGCGCCGGCTTGTGGGCCACCGGATACTTCCTGTGCACGGTGGTCTTGGCCACCGTGCCGGGGGCGCGGTGATGCATCTTGCACTGGCCGAACGGCGCCGCGCCGGCGGGTGTCATGCCGGCCGCCGCAGGCGTCGCTGCGGGCGACTTGCTCGCCACGGCGCTGGTGGTGGTCCAGCCGCCGGCCGCCACGGCCAGGGCCGGCACGGCACTGCCGGTGTGCACGGCCGAGCTGCTGGTGACCAGCGGAGCCGCCGCAACGGCTGCCGTCGCCGGCACCGCGGCATGGCTTGCCGTGGCGTGGGCGGGCGTCGATTCGATCGCCACCGAAGCCGGCTGCGGCGACCGCGTGAAGGCCAGCGCCGGGGCCGCATGGCCGAAGCTCCAGCGGAAGCCCAGGTTCACCGCGTTGCTGGTGGTGTGCTTGGCGATGTCGGCGTCGTAGTAGATGAAGGTGCTGGCCTGCGGGGTGATGTCGAAGCTCACGCCCAGGCCGGCCTGCCAGTGGTTCTGCACCGGCGGCGTGCCCTGCACGGCGAAGCTGTCGGAGGCCGCGCCGGCGAAGGCATTGTCGATGCTCACCGTCTGGTCCTTGGTGTTGTGCAGGTAGCGCACCAGCAGGATCGGGTGCAGCGCGCTGCCGTCCGGCGACAGCGGGAAGTCGCCGACCAGCCGCACGCCCGCGCCGTAGGCGAGGCTGCTGGCATCCGCGCGGCCCACGTTGAGGTCCGCGTCGCCGGCACCATGCTCGGTGAAGGCGTCGTACTTGACCTTGGCGTAGTAGGCGCCGACGAAGGGCTCCACGTGCATGTGGCTGAACTGGAAGCGGTAGCCGCCTTCCAGTGCCGCGTTGATCGCCTTGCCGTCGTAGTGGCTGCTGGCCTGCGGTGCGAACGAGCCGACCTGGATCTGGCGATTGCCCTCGGCGCTCTGCCAGCCGTACGAGGCCAGTCCTTCCACCCACCATTGCTCGGGCGTGAAGTACAGGCCGTGCAGGCCGATCGCGTACTGGTCGATGTCGGTGTAGTCGTTGCGCTGATCGACCGAGGTGCGCGAATTGGCGAAGCTGGCGTGCACGCCCAGGCGCAGGTCGGGCGTCACCGAGGTGTCCGCGCCGACGATCAGTCCGCGGATGCGGTAGTCGGTCTGCGCCACGTTGGTGTTGCCGTCGAAGTTGCTGCTGTCGGTGTAGGGCTCGGCCCATGCGGCGGTGCCTTGCTCACCGGTGTCGCGGGCCAGGCGCAGGCGGTCGAACACGGTGTCCTGGTATTGGCTCTGGCCATTCAGTTCGGCGCGCGCCGAGGAGGCGTAGGTCTCGCCGGTGAGGGTGTCGAAGGCATGCACTACCTGGGCCGCGGTCAGGCCGCGCGCATAGCCGAGCAGGGTGGGCAGCTGGGTCGAGCCGGGCGTGCTGGCGATGCCCTGCAGCACGCTGGCCATGTTGAGCTGGTTGTTGTTGAGTCCGGGGAACTGGTTGAACGGCGTGCCGCCGGTGCCGCCCCCGCCGCCGCCGGCTTGGGTCAGCGTCAGCACCACCTGGTTGCCCTGGGTCGCCACGCTGGCGTTGAGGAAGGGCAGCACGTTCTGGGTCACCCCGGCATAGCTGCCGGTGACGCCGCCGCCGGCATTGAGGATGGTGTAGCTGGTGCTCGGCGCGTAGCTGCCGGCCGATGGCAGGGCTACCAGCTGACCGCCCAGCGCGGCGCTGCCGCCGACCTGGATGCTGTCGCTGGCGCCGCCGCTGTTGGCGCGGATCTGGGTGGTCGAGCCGCTGCCGAGGGACAGGCTGCCGACGCTGAGCGTGCTGCCCGGCGTGCCGCTGCCCGCGGCACTGCCGCTGGCGCCGGCCAGGCCGCTGGGCGCCAGCGTGCCGCTCACCGTGACGGGACCGGTGATGCTGCCGCTGCCGATCAGCGCGCCGCCGCCGGCGACCGTGGCCGGACCGCTGAGGCTGCCATCCACCACCAGGTTGCCGCCGACGGTGGTGCCGCCGCTGAAGCTCGCCGTGCTGCCGCTGGCGATGCTCAGCGTGCCGCTGCCCACATTGAGGTTGGCGACGTTGGAGAACGAGGCGGCGGGCAGGGTGGCGTCGCCGCTGCCGCTGAGGTTCAACGTGGTGCCGCTGCCCTGGCCGTTGACCGTGCCGGTGATGCCGGCCAGGTTGGCGTAGCTGACATTCAGGCTGCCGTTGTTGCCGAGATTCAGCGTGCCGGCGATCGGTCCGTTCGCGGTGGCCGCGCTGCCGCTGCCGTCCAGGCTGGCGGTGGCGCCGCTGCCGACGCTGATGCCGCCGCTGTAAGGCGTGCTGGCGGTGAGGCTGCCGCCGTTGACCGCCAGCGAGCCGCTGAAACCGGCGAGCGAGCCGCCCAAGGTGAGCGTGCCGCTGCCTTCCTTGTCCAGCGTGCCGCTGCCGCCCAGCGCGCCGTTGAGGCCGAGGTTCTGCGAGCCCTGCACGGTCGCGCCGTTGGAGCCCACATTGACCGCGTTGCCCAGCGTCACCGCCGTGTCTGCCTGCAGGCTGGCGCCGTTGATCGCCAGCGCACCGGTGCCGAGCGCGCTGTCGTTGCCGACCACCAGACCGCCGGCATTCACCGTGGTGCCGCCGCTGAAGCTGTTGGCTCCGTTCAAGGTGAGCGTGGAAGCGCCGTTCTTGACCAGGGCGCCGCTGCCTGAGAGCACGCCGCCCAGGGTCAGCGCCTGGCTGCCGGCGTCGGTCAGGGTGGCGCCGAGGGTGACCGCGTTGCCGGCATTCACCGGCGCGCTGGCGTCCAGGGTGGTGGCACCCGCCACGTTGAGTGCGCCGCTGCCGAGGGCGTTGTCGCTGCCCAGCGTCAGGCCGCCGCCGTTCGAGGTCACCCCGCCGCTGAAGCTGTTGTTGCCGCTCAAGGTCAGCGTGGACGCGCCGTTCTTGACCAGGCTGCCGCTGCCGCTGATGGCGCCGGACAGCGTGGCGGCCTGGTCGCCGGGCAAGGTCAGCGCGGCGCCGGCGTTCAGCGCCACCGCATTCGACAAGGACAGCGACGTGCCGCTGCTGCCGTCCAGCGTGGCGGCGCCGGCCACGGTGAGTGCGCCGCTGCCGAGCGCATTGGCATTGCCGAGGACCAAGCTGCCGCTGTTGAGGGTGACGCCGCCGCTGAAGCTGTTGTTGCCGTTCAAGGTCAGCGTGGAGGCGCCGCTCTTGTCCAGACTGCCAGCGCCCGACAGCGTGCCGTCGAGGGTGACCGCGCCGCCGGCGCCGGGCAGGGCGAGGCTGGCGCCGGCGGCGAGGTTCACCGCGTTGGCCAGGTCGAGCGGGCCGCTGGCATCCAGCGAGGCGTTGCCGCCGACTGTAAGAGCGCCACTGCCCAGGGCGTTGTTGTTGCCGAGCAGCAGGCCGCCGGCATCCAGCGCGACGCCGCCGCTGAAGGTATTGGCGCCGCTCAGCGTCTGCACGCCTGCACCAGTCTTCACCAGGCCACCGCTGCCGCTGATGGTGCCGGCGAAGCTCTGGTTGCTGGCGTCGCCGAAGCTCAGCGTATTGGCGCCGAGATTCACGCTGCCCGCCGCACCGGCCAGCGAGCCGATGGTCTGGTTGCCGCTGGCGGCTGAAATATCCAGCGCACCGCTGCCGGCGAGATTCACTGCACCGGTGGCGGCAAGACTGCCGCCCGCGCCGATCGCCAAGGTGCCGGCATTGATGCTGGTGCCGCCGGTGTAGGTGTTGGCACCGGTGAGGGTCAGGGTGGCGCTGCCGTCCTTGCTCAGCGCACCGCTGCCGCTGATGGCGCCGCCGAGGGTGAGCGCCTGGCTGCCCAGCACATCGAGTCCTGCGCCGGCGGCCAGGCTGACGTTGTTGGCCAGGTTGCTCGCAGCGTTGGCGTCCAGCGTGGCATTGCCGCCGACGCTGAGCGTGCCGGTGCCGAGTGCGGCGTTGTTGCCGACCACCAGGCCGCCGGCATTGAGCGCGACGCCGCCGCTGAAGGTATTGGCGCCGCTCAGCGTCTGCACGCCCGCACCGGTCTTGACCAGGCCGCCGCTGCCGCTGATGGTGCCGGCGAAGCTCTGGTTGCCGGCGTTGCCGAAGCTCAGCGTATTGGCGCCGAGATTCACGCTGCCCGCCGCACCGGCGAGCGAGCCGATGGTCTGGTTGCCGCCGGCGGCGGAAATATCCAGCGCGCCGCTGCCGGCGAGATTCACTGCACCGGTGGCGGCAAGACTGCCGCCCGCGCCGATCGCCAGCGTACCGGCATTGATGGTGGTGCCGCCGGTATAGGTGTTGGCGCCGGTGAGGGTCAGGGTGGCGCCGCCGTCCTTGCTCAGTGCACCGCCACCGCTGATGACGCCGCCGAGGGTGAGCGCCTGGCCGCCGAGCACGTCGAGATTGGCGCCGGCGCCGAGGCTCACGTTGTTGGCGAGGTTGCTGGCGACGCTGGCGTCGAGGCTGGCGTTGCCGCCGACGCTGAGCGTGCCGGTGCCGAGTGCGGCGTTGTTGCCGACCACCAGGCCGCCGGCATTGAGCGCGACGCCGCCGCTGAAGGTGTTGGCGCCGCTCAGCGTCTGCACGCCCGTACCGGTCTTCACCAGGCTGCCGGTGCCGTCGATGGTGCCGGCGAAGCTGGTATTGCCGATCCCGCCCAGGGTGAGCGCATTGCCGCCGAGATTCACGCTGCCCGCCGCACCGGCGAGCGAGCCGATGGTCTGGTTGCCGCCGGCAGCCGAGATATCCAGCGCGCCGCTGCCGGCGAGATTCACCGCGCCCGTGGCGGCGAGGCTGCCGCCGGCGCCGATCGCCAGCGTGCCGGCATTGATGGTGGTGCCGCCGGTATAGGTGTTGGCGCCGGTGAGGGTCAGGGTGGCGCCGCCGTCCTTGGTCAGCTCGCCGCTGCCGCTGATGACGCCGCCGAGGGTGAGTGCCTGGCTGCCGAGCACGTCGAGTCCTGCGCCGGCGGCCAGGCTGACGTTGTTGGCGAGACTGGTGGCGGCGTTGGTATCCAGCGTAACGGCACCGCCGACGCTGAGCGTGCCGGTGCCGAGGGCGGCGTTGTTGCCGACTACCAGGCCGCCGGCATTGAGCGCGACGCCGCCGCTGAAGGTGTTGGCGCCGCCCAGCGTCTGCACGCCCGCACCGATCTTGACCAGGCCGCCGGTGCCGCTGATGGCGCCGTCGTAGCTGGCGTTGCCGACGCCGCCCAGGGTCAGGTTGTTGCCGCCCAGGTTCACGTTGCTGCCGGCGACGCCGCTGAGGGCGCCGATGGTCTGGTTGTTGCCGGCCGAGATATCGAAGCCGGTGCCGGCCGCGGCGAGATTCACCGCGCCGGTGGCGGCGAGACTGCCGCCCGCGCCGATGGCGAGCGTGCCGGCGTCGATGGTGGTGCCGCCGGTGAAGGTATTGGTGCCGGTCAGCGTTTCGGTGCCGCTGCCTTGCTTGATCAGCGAGCCGGTGCCGGCGATGCCGCCGCTGAACACGCCGTCGACGGCGCTGCCGATGCTCAGCGTGTTCGCGCCCAGGTTCACCGTGCCGCTGCCGACCAGGGTGCCGAAGCTCTGCGTGCCGTTGCCGGCGGACAGGTCGAAGGTGGCGCCGGTGGCCAGGTTCACGGTGCCGCTGCTGGCCAGGCTGGCGCCGGCGCCCAGGGCCAGGGTGCCGCTGTTGATGAAGGTGTTGCCGGTATAGGTGTTGCTGCCGTTGAGGGTGAGCGTGGCGCCGCCATCCTTGGTGAGGCTGCCGGTGCCGCTGAGGTTGCCGTCGAGGGTCAGGTCGTTGCTGCCCAGCACGCTCAACCCGGCATTGAGCACGATGTTGTTGGCCAGCGTCAGGGCCGCGTTGGAATCCAGCGTCGCCGTACCGCCTACCGTCAATGCGCCGGTACCCAGCGCCGCTGCGTTGCCGACCACCAGGCCGCCGGCATTGAGGGTGAGGCCGCCGCTGAAGGTGTTGGCGCCGCCGAGGGTCTGCACGCCGCTGCCGTTCTTGACCAGCCCGCCGGTGCCCGCGATGACGCCGCCGAAGCTGGTGTCGCCGACACCGCCCAAGGTCAGGGCATTGCCGCCGAGATTGACGTTGCCCGAGGCGCCCGCGAGCGAGCCGATGGCCTGATTGCCGCCGGCCGAGATGTCGAGCGTGCCGCTGCCGCTGAGGCTCACCGCGCCGGTGGACAACAGGCTGCCGCCGGCACCGATCGCCAGCGTGCCGGAGAGGATGTTGGTGCCGCCGCTGAAGGTGTTGGCGCCGGTGAGGGTGAGGGTCGAGCTGCCGTTCACGCTGAGTGCGCCGGTGCCGGAGATCACGCCGCCCAGGGTCAGCGCATTGCTGCCTTGCACGGTCAGGCCCGCGCCTGCACCCAGGTTGATCGCGTTGCCGACCGCCAGATTAGCGTTCGAAGCCAGCGTGGCGGCGCCGTTGACGCTGAGCGTGCCGGTGCCCAGGGCGCTGGCATTGCCCAGCACCAGCCCGCCGGCGTTGAGCGCGACGCCGCCGCTGAAAGTGCTGGCGCCGCTCAGGGTCTGCGTACCCGAGCCGTTCTTGGTCAGGCTGCCGGTGCCGCTGAGGCTGCCGGCGAAGCTGGAGTCGCCGACGCCGCCCAGGGTCAGGCCGTTGCCGCCCAGGTTGACATTGCTGCCGGCCACGCCGGCGAGCGAGCCGATGGCCTGGTTGCCGCCGGCGGAGATGTCGAAGCCGGCGCCCACGCCGCTGAGGTTCACCGCGCTGCCGGCGGCGAGGCTGCCGCCGGCGCCGAGGGCGAGCGTGCCGGCGGCGATGTTCAGGCCGCCGCTGAAGGTGTTGGCGCCGGTCAGCGTCTCGGTGCCGCTGCCTTGCTTGAGCAGGCCGCCGGTGCCGGCGATGACGCCGCCGAAGCTGGCGTTGCCGGCGCCGCCGAAGCTCAGCGTATTGCCGCCGAGATTGAGGCTGCTGCCGGCAACGCCGGAGAGATTGCCGATGGTCTGGTTGCCGGCGCCGGAGATGTCGAAGCCGGCGCCGAGGCCGCTGAGGTTCACCGCACCGGTGGCGGCGAGGCTGCCGCCGGCGCCGAGCAGCACGTTGCCGCCGGCGATGTCGAGTCCGCCGGTGAAACTGTTGGCGCCGGTCAGGGTGAGGTCGGCGCTGCCGCTCTTGAGCAGACCGCCGCTGCCCGAGATCGCACCGCCCAGGCTCAGCGCCTGGTTGCCGAGCAGATCGAGCGAAGCGCCGGCGCCGAGGTCGATGCCATTGCCGAGATCGAGCGCTGCGCTGCCATCCAGGCTGACGTTGGCGCCGGCGCCGATATTGAGGCTGCCGATGCCGAGCGCGGCGTTGTTGCCGAGCAGCAGGCCGCCGCCGTTGAGGTCGAGTCCGCCGCTGAAGGTGTTGGCGCCATTGAGGCTGAGGATCGCGTTGCCGTCCTTGCTGAGGCTGCCGGTACCGGCGATCACGCCGTTGAGGGTGAGGGCATTGCTGCCGAGCAGGTCGAGCGCGGCGCCGGCGCCGAGATTGAGGTTGTTGCCGACGCCGAGGGCGAGGCTGGCGTCGAGGCTGGCGTTGCCATTGACGTTGAGCGCGCCGCTGCCGAGCGCGCCGGCATTGCCGAGCAGCAGGCCGCCAGCGTTGAGATTGAAGCCGCCGCTGAAGGTATTGGCGCCGCCGAGACTGAGGACGGCATTGCCGTCTTTGCTGAGGCTGCCGGCGCCGCCGATCACGCCGTTGAGGGTGAGGGCGTTGCTGCCGAGGATGTCGAGTGCCGCGCCGGCGCCGAGATTGAGGTTGTTGCCGACGTTGAGTGCAAGGCCGGCGTCGAGGCTGGCATTGCCGTTGACGTTGAGTGCGCCGCTGCCGAGCGCGCCGGCATTGCCGAGCAGCAGGCCGCCGGCATTGAGATTGAGTCCGCCGCTGAAGGTGTTGGCGCCGCCGAGGCCGAGGATGGCGTTGCCGTCCTTGCTGAGGCTGCCGGCGCCGCCGATCACGCCATTGAGGGTGAGGGCGTTGCTGCCGAGGATGTCGAGCGCGGCGCCGGCGCCGAGATTGAGATTGTTGCCGACATTGAGGGCGAGGCCGGCATCGAGGCTGGCATTGCCGTTGACATTGAGCGCGCCGAGACCGAGCGCGCCGGCATTGCCGAGCAGCAGGCCGCCGGCATTGAGGTTGAGGCCGCCGCTGAAGGTATTGGCGCCATTGAGGCCGAGGATGGCGTTGCCGTCCTTGCTCAGGCTGCCGGCGCCGCCGATCACGCCATTGAGGGTGAGCGCATTGCTGCCGAGCAGGTCGAGCGCGGCGCCGGCGCCGAGATTGAGGTTGTTGCCGAGATTGAGGGCGAGGTTGGCGTCGAGGCTGGTGTTGCCGTTGACGTTGAGCGCGCCGCTGCCGAGTGCGCCGGCATTGCCGAGCAGCAGGCCGCCGGCATTGAGGTTGAAGCCGCCGCTGAAGGCATTGGTGCCGCTCAGGGTCTCCACGCCTGCACCGAGCTTGGTCAGCGCGCCGGTGCCGCTGATGCTGCCGCCGAAGCTGGCGTTGCCCGCGCCGCCGAAGCTGAGCGTGCTGGCGCCGAGGTTGATGCTGCTGCCGGCGATGCCGGAGAGATCGCCGATGGTCTGGTTGCCGGCCGCCGAAATGTCGAAGCCGGCGCCGAGGCCGCTGAGGTTCACCGCGCCGCCGGCGGCGAGGCTGCCGCCCGCGCCGAGGGCGACGGTGCCGCCGGCGATGTTCAGGCCGCCGGTGAAACTGTTGGCGCCGTTCAAGGTGAGCGAAGCCGCGCCGCTCTTGAGCAGGCCGCCATTGCCGCCGATCAGGCCATTGAGGGTGAGGGCGTTGCTGCCGAGGATGTTGAGCGAGGTGCCGGTGCCGAGATTGAGGTTGTTGCCGATGCCGAGGGCGAGGCTGGCGTCGAGGCTGACGTTGCCGTTGACGTTGAGCGCCCCGCTGCCCAGCGCGCCGGCGTTGCCGAGCAGCAGGCCGCCGGCATTGAGGTTGACGCCGCCGGTGAAGGTGCTGGCGCCGCTGAGAGTTTCCACACCTGCGCCCAGCTTGGTCAGCACGCCGCCGCCGATGATGCTGCCGCCGAAGCTGGCATTGCCGGCACCGCCGAAGCTCAGCGTATTGCCGCCGAGGTTGATGCTGCTGCCGGCGATGCCGGAGAGATCGCCGAGGGTCTGGTTGGTGGAGCCGGAGATGTCGAAGTCGGCGCCCACCCCGCTGAGGTTCAGCGCGCTGCCGGCGGCGAGGCTGCCGGCAGCGCCGAGGGCGACGGTACCGCCGGCGATGTTCAGGCCGCCGTTGAACGTGTTGGCGCCATTCAAGGTGAGCAGGGCGGCGCCGCTCTTGAGCAGGCCGCCACTGCCGCCGATCACGCCATTGAGAGTGAGCGCATTGCTGCCGAGGATGTTGAGCGAGGCGCCCGCGCCGAGATTGAGGTTGTTGCCGATGCCGAGGCCGAGGCTGGCGTCGAGGCTGACATTGCCGTTGACGTTGAGCGCGCCGCTGCCGAGCGCGCCGATGTTGCCGAGCAGCAGGCCGCCGGCATTGAGATTGAGGCCGCCGCTGAAGGTATTGGCGCCATTGAGGGTCAGGATGGCGCTGCCGTCCTTGCTCAGGCTGCCGCTGCCGCCGATCACGCCGTTGAAGGCGAGCGCATTGCTGCCGAGCACGTCGAGCGCGGCGCCGGCGCCGAGATTGACCGCGTTGCCGAAGCCCAGCGCGAGGCTGGCGTCGAGGCTGGTATTGCCGTTGACGCTGAGTGCGCCGCTGCCCAGGGCCGCGGCATTGCCCAGCACCAGGCCGCCGGCGTTGAGCGCCATGCCGCCGCCGAAGGTGTTGGCCCCGCTCAGGGTCTGGATGCCGGTGCCGAGCTTGATCAGGCCGCCGGTGCCGACGATGGTGCCGGCGTAGCTGGTGTTGCCCAGACCGCCGAGGGTGAGCGTGTGGGTGCCGAGGTTGACGTTGCCGCCCAGGCCGGCCAGCGAGCCGATGGTCTGGTCGGCGGCCGCCGAAAGATCCAGGCCGGTACCGACGGCGAGATTGATCGCGCCGTTTGGCGACAGGCTGCCGCTTGCGCCCAGGGCGAGCAGGCCGCCGGTGATGGAGAAGTTGCCGCTCAGGCTGTCGGCGCCGTTCAAGGTGAGGTTGGCGGCGCCGCTCTTGGTCAGATTGCCGGCGCCCGACAAGGAGCCGCCGAGGGTCAGGGCATTGCCGCCGAGCAGGTTCAGCGACCCGCCGCCGTTGATCACGATGTTGTTGGCGAGACTGAAGCCCGCGCTGGTGTTCAGGGTGGCCGCGCCGCCGACGGTCAGGTTGCCGCTGCCCAGGGCACCGGCATTGCCCAGCAGCAGGCCGCCCGCATTCAGGGCAATGCCGCCGCTGAACAGGTTGGCGCCGCCGAGGGTAATCACGCCGGTGTCGTTGACCGCCAGCCCGCCGGCGCCGGAGAGCACGCCGCCCAGCGAGAAGGCATTGCTGCCGCCCAGGGTAAACAGGCCGGTGTTGAGCGAGATGTTGTTCGCCAGGTTTAGCCCGGCGGTGCTGGCGGCGATGCTGCCGCCGTTGATGTTCAACAGGCCGCTGCCGAACACGCCGGCGCTGTTGAAGTTGACCAGACCGTCGTTGATGGTGGCGTCGCCGCTGACCAGGTTGCCCTGCAGATTCCAGGTGCCGCTGTTGACCACCAGGTGCTGGAAGTCGAGATAGTTGCTCGCCGCGAGGGTGGTGGTGCCGCCGCCGGTGCCCGAACCCGGGCCGGTGGCGGAGTTCTGCAGCACCAGCTTGTTGTTGCCGCCGGTCCCGGCGTCGACCACGCCGGCGGCCGCCAGCTTCACGTTGACGCCGCTGAGGGTGCCGGCGACGCCGACGCCGGCGTCGTTGACGCTGGAGCCGGACACCGCGGTGAAGGTGTTGCCGATGGGATTGGTAGGGGTGGGGGTGGTGTCGCCGAGATAGACGCTGCCGTTGATGGTGCCGGCGTTGAGGAAGCTATTGCCCGCGCTGGAGGTCGAGGCGGCAAAGCCGATGCGGCCGGTCACCGTAGCGCCGGCGGCGTTGGTGAAATTGGTCTGCGCGCCGCCGTAGCTGATCACCGCAGGCGCGTCGGCGGTGGTGAACGTGCCGACGCCGAAGATCGACATGCCGATGGTGCCGCTGTTGCTGATGTTGGTGACGCCGCTGGCGCCGGCGCCGTTCTGGATCACCAACGCCTGGCCGCCGAAGCCGAAGAGGGAGGCGATGTTGACCAGGCCGTCGATCCTGCCGCCGGCCTGGTTATTGACGGTGATCGTGTTGGCTGCGGCATTGCCGAGCACGGCGCCGCTGGCCGACAGGCTGAGGCCGCCGTTGATGGTCGGGTCGATCGCGCCCTGGTTGTTCAGGGTGATGCCGTTGCCGGTCAGGCTCAGCGCGCTGCCGCCGACGATCGGCGGCACGCTCAGCGTGGCGCCGGTCTGCACATTGACTGTGACGTTATTGGTGGCATTAGCGAAGCTATTGGTATTCGATCCCGTCGCGCAGGTAATCACGGTGCCGGCCGTGGTGCAGGTGGCATAGGCCGAGTTGGCCGTAAATGGCAGGATCAACGCGGGAGCGAGGGCGAATAAGATGCTCTTGGCGAGCAGATTGGGGCGAACCCGAGCATGGCGACGCTGATGCATGACAGCCTCCAGTCCGACGATGGTTTTCTTGTTGCTTGAGGAGTGGACTCACGCGTCTGCCGCGCCCCGGCAAACACGCCCGCGCGACATGGCCGCGGGGGCATTACTGGCTAATGTGGTGGTTTTCGGGCCGAGCCTATGCCTCGGCGAACGCGCAGGCATACACAAAAACGGCAAGCTTGCGTCTGCGGATTTTTTCTGAGAAATGCATGCCGAATGACGAGTCGGAAATTTCCGGTTTTGCTTTTAATGAAAATGGATGTGATGCGATGCACGATTTTTGAATCGTGAAAATGCCTCGCATTAAGTCGCGACGGATGGCAAGGCGAATACGCCGCACGCGATGCCGGTCGTCGAGTTCGCGGCTGGCGGCATCGCTCGGCGGCGCTCAGCCTCATGGGCGACCGTGCGGCCACGTATCGATGGCGCGCAGGCGGGGTGCGGAACAGGCGATAATGCGCGGATGACAGCCATGACTTTCGAGCTCCAGGCCAGCGACGGCGCGGCCCGTCGCGGGCGCCTGCATTTTCCGCGCGGCACGGTGGAAACGCCGGCGTTCATGCCGGTGGGTACCTATGGATCGGTCAAGGCGATGACCCCGCGGGACATCCGCGAGGTGGGCGCGGAGATCATCCTCGGCAACACCTTCCATCTGTTCCTGCGGCCGGGCCTGGAGATCGTCGAGCGCTTCGGCGGGCTGCACCGCTTCATCGGCTGGGACCGTCCCATCCTCACCGACTCCGGCGGCTTCCAGGTGTTCTCGCTGGCGCACAAGCGCAAGATCACCGAAGAGGGCGTGACCTTCGCCTCGCCGGTGGACGGCTCCAAGGTGTTCCTGTCGCCGGAAGTGTCGATGCGCATCCAGACCACGCTGGATTCGGACATCGCGATGATCTTCGACGAGTGCACGCCGTATCCGGCCAGCGAGCGGGTCGCCGCCGCCTCGATGGAGCTGAGCCTGCGCTGGGCCGAGCGTTCGCGGCGCGCCTTCGACGAGCTGAAGAATCCCAATGCGCTGTTCGGCATCGTGCAGGGCAGCGTCTACGAGCCGCTGCGCCGTCGCTCCGCCGAGGGGCTGGTGGGCATCGGCTTCGACGGCTACGCGGTCGGCGGGCTGGCGGTGGGCGAGCCGGAGGCGGAACGCAACCACGCGCTGGATTTCACCGTGCCGCTGCTGCCGGCGGAGCGGCCGCGCTATCTGATGGGGGTGGGACGGCCGGAGGACATCGTCGAGGCGGTGCGTCGCGGCATCGACATGTTCGACTGCGTGATGCCTACGCGCAACGCACGCAACGGCTTCCTGTTCACCGCCGAGGGCACCTTGCGCATCCGCAACGCGAAGTACGCCCAGGATACGCGGGTGATCGAGGCCGACTGCGACTGCTATGCCTGCAGCCAGGGCTTCAGCCGTGCCTATCTGCGTCACCTGGACCGCTGCAACGAGATCCTCGGCAGCCAGCTGGCCACCATGCACAACCTGCGCTACTACCAGCGCCTGATGGCCGGCCTGCGGGAGGCGATCGCGGCGGCCCGGCTGGCCGATTTCGTGGCGGCCTTCTACGCGCGACGGCAGGGCGCCGCCTTCGACTAGCCGCCCGATCCGGCGGGCATGGCCGCCGGGGCTTGCAAAGCGTGCCCGGCGCCAATATCCCGGGCCGATGCGCCTGCTGCCGCCGTGCATGGCCCGGGGGCGCATGGCATAATCCCTGACCTTTGTTCAGGTGTCGGCAGAAATTGCTGCCGGTACCGCTACTTGCGAGACGAGCTGATGAGTCTTTCGTTGCCCATCGTGTTTGCCCAGGCCGCTCCTGCCGGGGCGCAGCCGAACCCGTTCGGCCTGCCGTTCTTCGGCATCATGATCCTGATGTTCGGGGTGATGTATTTCACCATGATCCGCCCGCAGCAGAAGCGCCAGCGCGAGCACCGCGACCTGCTGAGTTCGCTGTCGCGCGGCGACGAAGTGGTCACCAGCGGCGGCCTGGCTGGTCGCGTGGAAGAGGTCGGCGACAACTTCGTCACGGTGGAGATCGCGCCGAACGTGAAGATCAAGCTGCAGAAGAGCGCAGTGACGCAGGTGCTGCCCAAGGGCTCGTTGAAGTCCTCCTGAGTTTGCGAGGCGCGGCCGGAGGGGGCGCGCGACGATTCGACATTACCTGCCGCGGCGGCTGCGCCGCGGCCCTGAGGGATGCAAGGCATGAGTGATTTTCCTCGCTGGAAGTACGCGCTGGTCGTGGTGGCGTTGCTGTTGGGTATCCTGTACGCCTTGCCGAATGCCTTCGTGCCGACGCCGTCGGTGCAGGTCTCGGCCACCCATACGGCCACCGTCGACCAGGCGCTGCAGGACAAGATCCAGGGCGTGCTGAACCAGCAGCACATCGCCTATACGGCGCTGTCGCTCAAGCACGACACCGCCAAGGGCGACTACGTGCTGGTCAGCGTCGCCAGCAACGACCTGCAGAAGAGCGCGGCCGATGCGGTGAAGAACGCGCTGGGCGACGACTACACCGTGGTGTTCAACCTCGAGTCCCGCGTGCCGGCCTGGCTGAGCGCGATCGGCGCGCACTCCATGCCGCTGGGCCTGGACCTGCAGGGCGGCGTGAACTTCCTCATGGAAGTCGACCAGAACGACGCCATCGACAAGCAGGAAACGCGTGACGCCGACGGCATCCGCGCGCTGCTGCGCCAGAAGAACATCCACTACGAATCGGTGGCCCGCAATGCGGTGCGCGGCCAGGGCGTGGCGGTGGTGCTGCGCTCGGCAGCCGATCGCGATACCGCTGCCAGCGTGATCACCACCGAATATCCGGACCTCGGCGTCGTCGATGGCAGCAGCGCTGGCGATCGCTTCGTGCTGAACGCGGCGATGAAGCCGGACAAGCTGCGCACTCTGGCGACGGGGGCTATTTCGCAGAACCTTGGCACGCTGCGCAACCGCATCAACGCGCTGGGCATCTCCGAGCCGGTCATCCAGCAGCAGGGCGACAGCCACATCGTGGTGCAGCTGGCCGGCGTGCAGGACCCGGCCGAGGCGAAGAAGGTGATCGGCGCCACCGCTACCCTGCAGTACCGCCCGGGCGTTGGTCAGGCGGGCGATCAGCAGGCGCAGGACGCGGCGCGCACCGGCAATATTCCGCCGGACGCGAACCTTTACTACATGCGCGGCACCAACCAGCCGGTGCTGGTCAGCAAGCAGGTGATCGCCACCGGCAACGAGCTGGTCAATGCCGATACCGGCACCGACCCGCAGACCGGCGCGGTGATCGTCAGCGTCACCCTCAATGCCTCCGGCGCGCACAAGATGCTGGACTTCACTTCCGCCAACGTCGGCAAGCCGATGGCGGTGGTGTACAGCGAGACCGTGGTCGACACCAAGATCGTGGACGGCAAGGAAGTGCGCACGCCGCGCGTCACCGAGAACGTGATCAGCGACGCCACCATCCAGGGCGTCTTCAGCAATCACTTCCAGACCACCGGCCTCAACTCCCAGAAGGAAGCGCGCGAACTGGCCCTGCTGCTGAAAGGCGGTTCGCTGGCCGCGCCGATGTACATCGTGTCGGAAAGCGTGATCGGCCCCAGCCTGGGCAAGGAAAATATCGAGAAGGGCCTGATGGCCGTGCTGCTCGGCCTGGGTCTGGTGCTGGTGGCGGCGGCGATCTACTACAAGCTGTTCGGCCTGGTGGCGGACGTCGCGCTGTTCTTCAACCTGGTGATCCTGGTCGCGGTGATGTCGCTGATGGGCGTCACCCTCACCATGCCCGGCATCGCCGGTATCGTGCTCACCCTCGGCATGGCGATCGACGCCAACGTGCTGATCTGCGAGCGCGTGCGCGAGGAACTGCGCAACGGCTCCACGCCGCTGGCCTCGATCCGCGCCGGTTACGACAAGGCCTGGGCCACCATCCTGGACGCCAACGTGACCCACCTGATCGCCGCGCTGGCGCTGACCACCATGGGTTCCGGTCCGATCAAGGGCTTCGGCATCACCTTGTTCATCGGTATCGCCACCTCGATGTTCACCTCGGTCACCCTGACGCATGCGATCACGGCGCTGATCCATGGCAACCGCAAGCTGAAGACGCTGTCGGTCTGAAGGAATAAGCGCAATGGAAATTTTCAACCACAACAGCAACATCAACTTCCTGGGCATGCGCAAGATCAGCATCGGCATCGCCGTGCTGCTGATGATCGCCTCGATCGCGCTGATCGCCTCCCGCGGACTCAACTACGGCCTGGATTTCAGCGGCGGCGTCTCGGTGGACGTCACCTACCAGCAGCCGGTGGACACCACCGACGTGGTGGCCGCGCTGGAGAAGGGCGGCATCCATAATCCCCGCGTGCAGCTGCTGGGCGGCACCCGCCAGGTGACCATTCGCTTCCAGCCGAAGGACGATGCGAACCCGGCCGCGCTCAACGCCGGCAAGGCCAACCTCGACGCGATCCGCGCCGATGCGACCAAGGCGCTGCAGGCGGCGCGGCCCGACGCCACGGTGGGCGCCAGCAGCCTGGTCAGCGCCGAAGTCGGCGACGAGCTGCGCAGCGATGGCGTGGTGGCCGCGATCGTGGTCATCATCGGCATCAGCGTGTACTTGTGGATCCGCTTCGAAAGCCGTTTCGCGATTGCGGCGGTGGCTACCGAAATCCACGACGCGCTGGTGACGGTGGGCATCTTCGCCCTGACCCGGCGCGAGTTCGACCTGACCGTGCTGGCCTCGGTGCTCGCGGTGATCGGCTACTCGATCAACGACAAGGTAGTGGTGTTCGACCGTATCCGCGAGCTGTTCCGCCTGGCGCGCAAGGCCGAGCCGGAAGAGATCCTAAACCGCTCGATCAACAACACCTTGTCGCGAACCATCATCACCTCGCTGTTCACCAGCATCACCATGGCGGCGCTGTATTTCTTCGGCGGCCCGGTGGTGCACGGCTTCGCCATCACCATGCTGATCGGCATCCTGGTGGGCACCTTGTCCTCGATCTTCGTGGCCAGCCCGATCCTGCTGTGGCTGGGCGTGTCAAAGAAGGACCTGATGCCGAAGACCCGCGACAATCCCGAGTTGGCCCGCCGGCCCTGAGGCAGGCGACCACTCGGACGAACCAAGGCCCGGATCATCCGGGCCTTTTTTTGTGGTTTCGCTTGCGCGCCAGGCTCCTGTTGCCGTGATCGGAGCAGAGGCGGTGGGTCGATACCTCGGCGCAGCGCCTGCTATCGGCCCGGCCTGGTCGGCGCCGGCGCAAGCATGGCCATGGCGCGCCGGCTGATTACCTTCGCGATGCGCTCGGACAGTGCAGGATCGGGCACGGCGCGCGCCAGGGTGACGCCGCCCGACAGCAGGGCCAGCAGGGCGATGGCGTCGTCCTGGCGCTGCGTGGCGCTGCCGTCCTGCAGCCCGGCAGCGACTTCCTCGACGATGCGTTGCAGCTCGGCGGCATAGGCCTCGCGGGTCGGCTCGTCGGCGCGAATCACTTCCGGCGACAGGCTCGGCAGGGCGCAGCTGTCGCCCAGCTCGCAGGTGCGCTTGTAGCCCAGGTAGAAGTCGACGAAGGGCTTCAACCAGCGCGCTCCGTGTTTTCCCTTGAAATGCACCAGGCCCTGCCGGAGCTCTTCCATGCCGACCAGCATGGCTGCCCGAAAAGCCTCGCTCTTCGACTTGAAGTGGCCGTAGAAGGCGCCGTTGGTGACCCCGGCTGCCTTGGTCAGGCCGTCAATGCCCGAGCCGCCGTAGCCGTCCCGCCGGAACAACTTGCCGGCCGCATCGAGGATGCGTGAGCGGGTCTCTTGTTTGTGTTCGGCACTGTAGCGCATGGCACCCATCTTAGAGCGATCGCTCTTTTTCTGCTTGCATAGAGAGTGATTGATATCTATGATTAGAGAGCGATCAGTGTCTATGGGTCGCATCCATCCATCTCAAGGAAACTGTCATGCCCATCACGCTCACCGTGCCGGAAGGCCTGCTGTCCGCCGACGCCGAAGTCCAGGTTTTCGGCGAACTCACGCGCGCCCTGCTCGAGGTTTCGCAGCTGCAAGGCAACGCCTTCATGACCCCCAACGTGGTCGGCACCCTCAACGTGCTGCCCACGAGCCGCATCTTCGCCGCCGGCAAGCCGGCTGCCGCCGCCTTTATCGAGCTGAAGCTGCCGGGGATCGCCTTGGCCTCCAAGGAATCCAAGCAGGCCTTTATCGAGGCGGCCACCGATGCGATGGAGCGCATCGCCGGCGGCAAGCTGCCGCGCGAGCGGATCTGGACCAACATCGTGTATGCCGCCGAGGATGCCTGGGGCATCGCCGGCCGCAGCTATGGCAGTGCCGATCTGATCGGCGCCATCCAGGCTGCGGCGGCATGAGGGCAGGCCGGCGCGAACGGCGGCACAGCCGGCGTGGCGTTGTCGGCGTCGAAGGGTCGGCGCAGCGATTGCCGACGGGCCTGAAATGGCTTGCCGCGTGGATGCTGGCGGCGGGCGTGTTCGGCTCGATATCGCCGCGCACCGCCGACGCCGCCGAGGCTGCGGTGCCGCCGATCACCCGCACGGTGCTGGAGCGCAGGGCGATCCCGGGCACGGATCAGGAGATGCAGATGATCCTGGTGGTGTTCCAGCCGGGTGCCGCCTCGCCGCTGCATCACCATCCGGAGCCCGGCCTGAACTACATCCTGGAAGGAACGGCGGAATCGGCCTACGGGAAGGAGACTCCGAAGCGCTACCACGCCGGCGACACGCTGCAGGACATTGCGGGCCTGCCGCATACGATCTTCAGGAATCCGGACCCGCACAAGGTCTTGCGCTTCCTGATCTTCGCCAACCTGCATGCCGGCGAGCCGTATCTGATCGTGCCCTAGTCTCGATCGTTGTTCTGCGTACGACCGGCACGGCGCCGGGCCGGTCGTACGCAGTTCATGCGGCGTGCGAAGCGCCGCGTACCTGCTGGCGTCGGGAGGAACTGCTCCAGGCCGCCACCACGATCAGCACGACGGTGGCCAGTCCGCTGACCATCAACTGATCGGTGAGCAGGCCGCCCAGCGCCAGTGCCGCCAGCGCGGCAAGACCGGCCCAGTGCGACAGCGGAAAACGGCCGTACACCACTTTCTTGTAGATCCCGTTGCCGAACAGATAGAGCGCCGGGCCGGCGATCTGCACGGCCAGGCTGGCCAGGTCCATGCGCCGGTCCGGATGCGCGATGGTCATCTCGTTGCCGACCGCGCAGACGATCACCCCGGCGACGATCACCACGTGCACGTAGTGGAAGTAGGCGCCCATCCGGCCGGGGTCCCTGGAGTGCACGATCGCTTCGCTGCCGTCGCTGCTGCTGGTGTCGAAGTACACCCACCACATGGCCACGCTGCCGAGAAAGGCGACCAGGAAGGCGATCAAGATCGGCGGACTCCAATGCGCCGTGTGATCGAGGCTCATGCCGGTGTCCAGGATCGACTCGCCCAGCGCGACGATCACGAACAGCTGGCAGCGCTCGGCCAGGTGGCCGCCTTCGATGGTCCAGTCCGAAGTCTGCGAGCGACCCAGGCCGGGCAGGCGGAAGCCGGTCATCGGCGACAGGTATTCGCAGGCGATCGCAGCGCTCCACAGGCCCAGCCGCAGGCTGTCGTGGCACAGTCCGCCGGCGATCCACAGAGCCGCCGAAATGCACAGCCAGCCGAGCATGCGCTGGAAGTTGGGCGACAGTGGATGGCCGCGCCCCAGCTGCCACAGCACGAAGGCGGTGCGCCCCACCTGCAGGGTCGCGTAAGCCGCGGCGAAGATCAGCCCGCGTTCGCCGAAGGCTTCCGGGATCACCGCCGCCATCACCAGGCCGCACAGCATCACCGCGAAGATCAGCAGCCGGATCGGCAACTGCTCCGGGTCGAACCAGTTGGTGACCCAACAGGTGTACTGCCAGCCCAGCCACACGGCGAACCACAGCACCAGGGTCTGTACCGCGCCGAGCAGGCTGAGGTCTTCGCCCAGCCGATGCGCCAGCTGGGTGACCGCAAACACGTAGACCAGGTCGAAGAACAGTTCGACGTAGGAAACCTTGGCTTCGTCGCCGTCGCGCTTGCGCAGCAACGTATGCTCGCCGGATGTCATTCGCGTTTTTCTCCCGCTGGATGGCCCCCTGCGATGCCTTCCCGGCTGAGCCGTCCCGGCCTAGCCTGTGGGTCGATTCTGCAATGCCGCGTCCAGTTCGGCTAGCTGTGCCGGCGTGCCGATGTTGTGCCAGTCGCCGCCGTAGCGTTCGCCGCCGAGCAGACCCTGGCGCATCGCGCGCTGGTACATCGGCCGCAGCTTGAAGCGCCCAAGCGCTTCGCCACGCACCAGCTCCGGGCGATAGACCCCGATATTGCCGAAGGTGAGCCGCTCGCCCGGCCCATCCTCGGCGAGCAGGCCCCGCTGCAGCACGAAGTCGCCTTCGGCGTACCAGGGCGGGTTGGGCACCATCACCAGATGGGCCAGGCCGTCGGGCTGCGCAGGCAATCGCGCGTAGTCGTAGTCGCTGTAGATGTCCGCGCTGAGCGCGATGAACGGCTCGGGTCCGAGCAGGGGCAGGGCGTTGAGCATGCCGCCGCCGGTTTCCAGCGGCGCCGGGCCTTCGTAGGCATAGCGGATGCGCAAACCCCAGCGCGAGCCGTCGCCCAGGGTGTCGGGGAATTGCTCGGCCAGGTGCGAGGTGTTGATTACCACGTAGTTCACGCCGGCCGCGGCGAGTTTTTCCAGGTGCCAGACGATCAGCGGCTTGCCGCCGATCGCCAGCAGCGGCTTGGCCGTGACGTCGGTCAGCGGACGCATGCGCTCGCCCAGGCCGGCGGCAAAGATCAGCGCGTGCCTCATGCAGCCTCCACCCGGGTCAGGTCGCGCCCTTCGGCATGGCGTTTGAGCAGGGCGGCGAAGTCGGCCAGTTCCGGATAGCCGGCGGCGACCGAGCGGACGTAGTGGTAGATGCGCGGCACGTCGGCCAGATAGCCGGGTTTGCCGTCGCGATACCACAGGCGGTAGAACTGGCCAAGCACGCGCACGTGCCGGTGCAGGCCGGTCAGGTCGAACCAGCGCAGAAAGCGCGTGCGGTCCACGTCGGCGCCGATCGCGCCGGCGTCGCGCAGGCGCAGCCGGTACGACTCCGCCCAGGCCTCCACCCGCGTGCGCGGCCAGGCGATGTAGGCATCGCGCAGCAGCGAGGCGAGATCGTAGGTGATCGGGCCGGCCAGCGCGCCCTGGAAGTCGATCACGCCGGGATTGTCGACATCCACCAGCAGCAGGTTGCGGCTGTGGAAGTCGCGATGCACGAAGCAGCGCGGCTGCTCTTCCATGGTGGTCGCGATCAGCTCGAAGGCCGCCAGCAGCACACGCTGCTCGGATGCATCCGGCGCATGCCCGAGATGGCGACCGAGAAACCATTCCGGCATCACGCCCAGCCCTTGCATCACCACACTGCGGTCGAACGGCGGCAGATCCTGCCAGTCCAACCGCGTCTGCATGCGCAACAGCACCTGCATGGCGTCGCCGTACAGCGCGTCGGCATTAGCCTCGTTCAAGGCCTGCAGGTAAAGCTCGGTGCCCAGGTCTTCCAGCAGCAGGAAGCCCTGCTGCAGATCCTGCGCGTACACCTGCGGCACGTGCACGCCGGCGGCGGCCAGCCGCGCGCCGATGGCCAGCCAGGGGCCTGGGTCTTCCCGCGCCGGCGGCGAATCCATGACGATATAGCTGCGGCCCTGGTGCCAGGCGCGCCAGTAGCTGCGGAAGCTGGCGTCGGACGAGGCGCTGGCCAGCGCGAGCTCGGGGTCGCCGAGCACGGAGCGGGCCCAGGCCAGGCGGGCGGTGGCGCGATCGTTGGGGGCATTCATGGCGACGCATGGTAAGGCATCGCGCCAGGGCGATGCTGCTGCTGCGGGAGCGCGCCACAGCGCGTGCCGGCTTGTCGCGGCAGGGGGCTCTTCCGCTTCCGCGGTCGTGTGACTGTAACGGGACGGAGGGTATTGCCGCGCGATCCTATGCAGGGGCGATCGAGCGGTGCGATCGATGGACGCCGCTGCGTTCGACGCCTGCGACTATGCTTATTCGTCACGGTATCGTGGCGCATCCGCTCGATAGAATCCGCTGCAAACTCACGACGGGGTGACTTATGAGCCGTTGTTCCTACCTGCCGCAGGTGCAGCCATGAGCCGCCGCTTCGATGCGATCATCATCGGCGCCGGCCAGGCCGGGCCGCCGCTGGCCGGCCGCCTCACCGCCGCCGGCATGACGGTGGCCCTGGTGGAACGCCATTTGTTCGGCGGCACCTGCGTCAACACCGGCTGCATGCCGACCAAGACCCTGGTGGCCAGCGCGCGCGTCGCGCATCAGGCGCGACGTGCTGCGGACTACGGCGTGCTGTTGAACGGCGAGGTAGGCATCGACCTGCCGCGCGTGATGGCGCGGGCGCACAAGGTGAGCGAGACCTCGCGCGGCAATGTCGAGCGCTGGCTCGAAGGCATGCCGCACATCACCGTCCTGCGCGGACATGCGCGCTTCGAGAGCGCCGACACCCTGCGAGTCGACGACCAGACCATCACGGCGCCGCGCATCTTCATCAATGTCGGCGGCCGCGCGCGGGTGCCGGACGATATGCCCGGCGTCGGCGACATCGACTACCTCACCAATACTTCCATACTGCAGCTTGCCGAGCTGCCGCGGCACCTCGCAGTGATCGGCGGCAGCTATATCGGGCTGGAATACGCGCAGATGTTTCGCCGCTTCGGCAGCGAGGTCACCGTTGTGGAGCGCCAGTCGCGCCTGATCGCCCGCGAAGACGAGGATGTTTCGGCAGCGGTGCGCGAGATGCTCGAGGCCGAAGGTGTCACCGTGCGCACGGGCGCCGAATGCATCGCCTTTGCGCGGCATGCCGAAGGCACCGTGGTGAAAGTCGATTGCCGCGCCGACGACAAGGACATCGTCGCCAGCCACGTGCTGCTGGCGGTGGGGCGCCGTCCCAACACCGACGATCTCGGACTCGAGCAGGCCGGCGTCAAGACCGACCAGCACGGCAACATCAGCGTCGACGACAGCCTCGTCACCAACGTGCCGGGCATCTGGGCCATGGGCGACTGCAACGGCCGCGGCGCCTTCACCCACACCGCGTACAACGACTTCGAAATCATTGCCGCGAACCTGCTCGACGGCGAACAGCGGCGCGTCTCCGCGCGCATTCCAGGCTATGCGCTGTTCACCGACCCGCCGCTGGGGCGCGTCGGCATGACCGAGGCGCAGGCGCGCGCCAGCGGCCGGCCCCTGCTGATATCCAAGCGACCCATGAGCCGCGTCGGCCGCGCGGTCGAGCGCGACGAAACGCGGGGCTTCATGAAGGTGGTCGCCGACGCCGATACGCGGCGCATTCTCGGCGCGGCGATCCTGGGCGTGAGCGGCGACGAGGCCATCCACGGCGTGCTCGATCTGATGAATGCCGACCAGCCCTACGACACGCTGAAATGGGCGGTGCCGATTCATCCCACCGTGTCGGAATTGCTGCCTACCCTGGTCGGGGATCTCAAGCCTGCCTGACGGTAAGCGGATCGATGCGGAGCGGAGCTGTTCGCCACGGCTGGCAGGTGCGTTTTGCGGATCGCGTAGCCCGAAGCGACCGTGTTGTGCCTCGGCCGGAAGCCTGGGCTCGCCTTACGGCCATCGCGGGCGCATGCACTCCATGCTGTTCGGCTCACCTGCCTGAGCAGCCGCAAATCAAAGCTTCATGGCTACGAATCCGAAGCGGAGGCCGACGATGGACGCGCAGAACATCCGAAGGGCGATCGACCGACACTGGGCGGCATCCGCCGCCGGTGACCTGGTCGCCGAGCACGAGATCTATCACGACGATGCGGTGTGCGAGTACCCGCAGTCGGGCGAGGTCATCCGCGGCCGGCACAACTTGCAGGCACTGCGCAGCCATCACCCGGGCAAGCCCGCGGGATTCGCGGTGCGGCGCATCGTGGGAGAGGGCCACTTGTGGATCACCGAATACGTGATTGCTTACCAGGACAAGCCCAGCTACACGGTGAGCATCATGGAATTTCGCGACGGCAAGGTGTCGCGCGAGGTGCAGTATTTTGCCGATGCCTTCGAGGCTCCGGCCTGGCGCGCGCAGTGGGTCGAGCGGGAGCGGTGATCGACGAGCCGGGAGCGGCCCGAACCGGCCTGATGCTCCGGTGTCGATCGCAGTTCGAGCCTGGCGTGCGTGCTTCGCGCGCAGTGACGAACTCGACCTCGTCCCTCGACTCATTTCGACGCTGGCCAGTACAGGTGCGTCCTGCGTCGTGAGTTGCTTGCCGGGGTCTTTCAGAAATCGAACCGGCAAGGCCGGCGCGCTTGCCGGCCAGGGTGAAGCCGGCGCTGCTGACGCTGAGCGCCGATGTGCGCTACATGGGTCTTCGATGCGCTTGCCGGGCTTTCTCGATCATGCAGCTTGCAGCCATCCGCCGGTATGACGGCTTGATTGCGATGGTCTCTCGCCGTCGCAGGCATCCGCACGCGAAGGCGCACGGATGCCTGCAGCTTCCGGAGATTTCGCTTTCGCCTAGAGGAACATGCCGCCCGAGGCCTCGATGCGCTGCCCGGTCACCCAGCGATTCGCGTCGTCGAGCAGGCTGGCGATCATTGGGCCGATGTCGTCGGGCAGGCCGGCTCGCCCCAGCGCGGTGTTCGCAGCGACCATGCGGTTGACCTCGGGGTTGTCGCGCACGGTGCCGCCGTTGAAGTCGGTCGCGATCGCGCCAGGCGCCACGGTGTTCACCGCGATACCGCGCGGACCGAGTTCCTTCGCCAGGTAGCGGGTGAGTACTTCGATGGCGCCTTTCATCGCCGCATAGGCCGAGGCGCCGGGCATCGAGAAGCGGGCCAGGCCGCTGGAGATGTTCACGATGCGGCCGCCGTCATGGATCAGCGGCAGCAGCGCCTGGGTAAGAAAGTACACGCCCTTGAAGTGCACATTGCACAGGGCATCGAAGTGGGCCTCGGTGGTCTGCGCGAAGGGCGCGTGGTGGCCGGTGCCGGCATTGTTGATCAGGTAGTCGAATTGTTCTCGCTGCCACTGACGCTTCAGCGCGTCACGGACTTGTCCGGTGAAATCGCCGAACGAGGCGACCTTGCCGGCGTCCAGCTGCAGCGCGACGGCCTGTCTGCCCAGCGCCTGGATCTCGGCGACGGCGGCGTCGGCCTCGGCGTGGTTGGCGTGATAGGTGAGGATGACGTCCACGCCGCGCCGGGCCAGCGCGATCGCGGTGTTGCGGCCGAGGCCGCGGCTGCCGCCGGTGATCAGGGCGATCTTGGAGTGGGTGCCGTGGGTGTCGGGATTCATCAGGAGGCTCGCTCGGGAAGAAACGGGGAGGGCCACTCTAGACCCGCGAAGGTGCAGCCCGAATGCCGAAACTCACGAAGTTCTTGCCTGATCCTCCAGAGGGCGGTGGTGCGAGGCCGGATCGGGCGCACAATGCCAGGCCTGGCCGGGCTTGCCGGCAAGCGCAGAGATCCACCATGCATCCCGCCCTGAAACTTGCCTTGAGTCGCTACATGGACGCCCACGGCGGCAGCGACGGCCCCTACGTCACCGCCGTCGACGGTTTCTACCTGTTGCGCGCCAGCGGCGAAACCCTGCCGAACCCGCGCATCTATCAGCCGGCGCTGTGCGTGGTGGCGCAGGGCGCCAAGCGGGTGATGCTCGGCGACGAGGTCTTCGACTACCGCGAAGGGCAGGCGCTGGTGATAAGCATCGAGCTGCCGGTGCTGGGCAAGGTGATCCATGCCAGCGCCGAGCGCCCCTTTCTCGGGCTCAGCCTGGATCTGGACCTGCACGCGCTGCGCGAGGTGATGGCGCAGCTCGACCCGCCGCCGCAGCCAGCGCCCGGCGGTCTCGGCCTGTTCGTCGGCGAGCTGGGCGAGGCGCTGGCCGACTGCCTGGTGCGGCTGGTCCGCCTGCTCGACACGCCGGAAGCGATCCCGGTGCTGCGGTCGGGGATCATGCGCGAGATCTGCTATTGGCTGCTGGTCGGCCCGCACGGCGGCGAGGTGTGCAAGATCGCCTTGCCGAACGGTCCGGTGCAGCGCATCGCCGAGGCGCTGCACCTGCTGCGCGAGGACATCGCCCGCCCGATCCGCATCGAGCGGCTGGCCGCAGTGGCAAGCATGAGCCCGTCGTCGTTCCACCAGCACTTCAAGACGCTCACTTCGCTGACCCCGCTGCAGTACCAGAAGCAACTGCGCCTGCAGGAAGCCAGGCGCCTGATGCTGGCTGGACAGGCCAATGCGGTCAGCGCGGCCTATCGGGTGGGCTACGAGAGCCCCTCCCAGTTCAGCCGCGAATACGCGCGCATGTTCGGCGCGCCGCCGCGGCGCGACATCGCCGCCCATGCGAGCGTGGCCTGATCTCGCCTCGACACGATGCGTAGCGCCGAAAGGCTCGGCGCCGGTCCGCTTCAGGACAGGTTGTAGCCGCGTTCTTCGTGCAGCGCGATGTCGAGGCCGATCAGCTCCTGCTCGTCGCTGACGCGCAGGCCCAGCGTGCGGTCGATCAGCTTCAGGATCGCCAGGGTCAGCACGGCGCTCCACACTACCGTGAAACCGACGCCCTTGGCCTGGATCCACAGCTGGCCGCCGAGCTCGCTTACCGTGCCGAAGCCGCCCAGCTTGGGCGAGGCGAACGGGCCGGTGAGCAGAGCGCCAATGATGCCGGCCACGGCGTGCACGCCGAACACGTCCAGCGAGTCGTCGTAGCGCAGCCGATGCTTCAGCCGCGTCGCCGTGAAAAAGCACACTACGCCAGCCACCAGGCCGATCAGCAGGGCGCCGGCCGGTCCCGCGGTGCCTGCCGCCGGAGTCACCGCGACCAGGCCGGCCACCGCGCCGGAAGCGATGCCGAGCACGCTGGCGCGCTTGTGGATGGCCCATTCCACCGCGACCCAGCCGATAGCGGCGGCCGCCGTGGCGATCTGGGTCACCAGCATCGCCATGCCGGCGCTGCCGTTGGCGGCCACTGCCGAGCCGGCGTTGAAGCCGAACCAGCCCAGCCACAGCAGGCTGGCGCCGATCACCGTGTAACCCAGGTTGTGCGGCGGCATATGGGTCTGCGGCCAGCCGCGGCGCTTGCCCAGCACCAGGCAGGCGACCAGGCCGGCGATGCCGGCGTTGATGTGCACCACGGTGCCGCCGGCGAAATCGAGCACGCCCAGGTCGCCCAGCAGCGAGCCGGGGCCGCTCCACACCATATGCGCCACCGGCAGGTAGACCAGGGTCAGCCACAGCGCGCTGAACCACAGCATGGCGCTGAACTTCATGCGCTCGGCATAGGCGCCGATGATCAGCACCGGGGTGATGATCGCGAAAGTGAGCTGGAACATCACGAACACGCTCTCCGGCACGGTCTGGTAGAGCGAATCGGGCTTCAGGCCGGCCAGCATCACGCGGTCCAGGCCGCCGATCAGCGAATGCCAGTTCGTGGTGTGCGCCTGCATGCCGGCGGTGCTGAAGGCCAGCGAGTAGCCGTAAAGCATCCACAGCACGGTGACCAGGGCGGTGATCGCAAAGCACTGCATCATCACCGAGAGCAGGTTCTTGGTGCGCACCATGCCGCCGTAGAACAGTGCGGCGCCGGGCAGGGTCATCATCAGCACCAGCATGCCGGAGACCAGCATCCAGGCGGTGTCGCCGCTGTTGAGGGCAGGTGCGGGGGCAGCCTGCGCCAGCGCGGCCGGCGCGGTGGCGAGCAGGAGCGGCAAAGCGATCAAGGACGTCCGCTTAGAGCGCATCGGCGTCGACCTCCTGCGTGCGGATGCGGATCACCTGTTCCAGTTCGGTGACGAAGATCTTGCCGTCGCCGACCTTGCCGGTGCGTGCGGCCTGGGTGATCGCCTCGATCGCGCGCTCGACGCCTTCGTCGGTCACGGCAATTTCGATCTTCAGCTTGGGCAGGAAATCGACCACGTATTCCGCGCCCCGGTACAGCTCGGTATGTCCGTGCTGCCGGCCGAAGCCTTTCACTTCGGTCACCGTCATGCCCTGCACGCCGGCTTCGGCCAGCGCCTCGCGTACATCGTCCAGGGTGAAAGGCTTGATGACTGCCGTAATCCACTTCATGCACATCCCCGTCGTGGCTGCCTTGCTGCAGTACAGCAGAATGCGTGCCACACCCGCATTTCCGAAGGAAATATGGGTAAATCAAAAAGATAGATAATCCTTTCAGTGCCTCTCTAGCTAAAAAGAATTATTCTGGTGCGTCCATTTCACTTTAATGGTGCAACTCGCTGCAAATCGAGCGCAGGCCTGCATTGACCCTGTCTGCTCAAATCAGTACCATTTTGGTCTGGTATCGAGACGGGCATCCCCATGCTGCGCGTCAGCCGACTCACCGATTACGCCACCGTGGTGATGACCTGCATCGCCGCGCACCCCGCCGACGTGCTCAGCACGGCGCAGATTGCCGACGAGGCGCATTTGGAATTGCCGACCGTGAGCAAGCTGCTGAAGACGCTGGGCCATGCCGGCCTGGTCGAATCGTTCCGGGGCGTGAACGGCGGTTACCGGCTGGCGCGCGACGCGCACGACATCTCCCTGGCGCAGATCGTCGAGGCGATGGAAGGACCGATCGGCATGACCGAATGCAGCGTGGCCGAAGGCCAGTGCGAACGCGAGGCGCGCTGCAACGTGCGCGGCAGCTGGCGGCAGGTGAACAGCGTGCTCAGCGGCGCGCTGCGCTCGGTCAGCCTGGCCGACATGCTGCCGGCCGCGTCGGTCGCCGTGCCGGAGCGGCCGGCGGCGAGTTGAGGCCTTGAACGAGAGCGGCGGCCACGGACGGCTGCTTCAGACTTCCACCATCGGGACGATGGCAACACTGAGACAGCCATGATCAGCGAACGCAGCGACAACACAGCCACGCTTCGCGACAACGCCGAGGTCGCCGAGGCGCTCGGTCGTCGCTACGAGGCCGGGTTCGTCACCGACATCGAGACCACCAGCCTGCCGCCAGGCCTCAACGAGGACATCGTGCGCCAGCTTTCCGCGCTCAAGGGCGAGCCGGCGTGGATGACCGAGTGGCGGCTGAAGGCCTATCGCCATTGGCTGACCATGCCGACGCCGGACTGGGCCAAGCTCAAGCTGAGCCCGATCGACTACCAGGCGATCAGCTACTACGCCGCGCCGAAGGCCGGGCCGAAATCGCTGGACGAGGTCGATCCCAAGCTGCTGGAAACCTACGAGAAGCTGGGCGTGCCGCTGCACGAGCGGGCCAAGCTGGCCGGCGTGGCGGTGGATGCGGTGTTCGATTCGGTCTCGGTGGGCACTACTTTCCGCAAGGAACTGGCCGAGGCCGGGGTGATCTTCTGCTCGATGAGCGAGGCGATCCGCGAGCACGGCGAGCTGGTGCAGAAGTACCTGGGCAGCGTGGTGCCGCCGGGCGACAATTTCTTCGCCGCGCTGAACTCGGCGGTGTTCTCCGACGGCTCCTTCGTGTTCGTGCCCAAGGGCGTGCGCTGCCCGATGGAACTGTCCACTTATTTCCGCATCAACGCGATGAACACCGGGCAGTTCGAGCGCACCCTGATCGTGTGCGAGGACGACGCCTATGTGTCCTACCTCGAAGGTTGCACCGCGCCGATGCGCGACGAGAACCAGCTGCACGCCGCGGTAGTCGAGTTGGTCGCGCTGGAGCGCGCGCAGATCAAGTACTCCACCGTGCAGAACTGGTATCCGGGCGACGAGAACGGCGTCGGCGGCATCTACAACTTCGTCACCAAGCGCGGCGATTGCCGCGGCCACGACTCGAAGATTTCCTGGACCCAGGTCGAGACCGGCTCGGCGATCACCTGGAAGTATCCCAGCTGCGTGCTGCGCGGCGACCGCTCGGTCGGCGAGTTCTACTCGGTGGCGCTGACCCATCATCGCCAGCAGGCCGATACCGGCACCAAGATGATCCACATCGGCAAGCACACCAAGTCCAAGATCGTCTCCAAGGGCATCAGCGCCGGGCGCAGCTCCAACAGCTATCGCGGTCTGGTGCGGGTGGAGAAGGGCGCCGACGGCGCGCGCAACTACACCCAGTGCGACAGCCTGCTGATCGGCAAGCAGTGCGGCGCGCATACCTTCCCGTATATGGAAGTGAAGCATCCCGGCGCCATCGTCGAGCACGAGGCGACCACCTCGAAGATCTCCGACGACCAGCTGTTCTATTGCCGCAGCCGTGGCATCGGCGAGGAAGACGCGGTGTCGATGATCGTCGACGGCTTCTGCAAGCAGGTATTCCGCGAACTGCCGATGGAATTCGCGGTCGAGGCGAAGAAGCTGTTGGAAGTGTCGCTGGAAGGCGCGGTGGGTTGAGCGATGCGGCGTTTTGCGGCCATCTGGCTTTTCCTGCTCTCGGCCCTGCTCACCTTGGTGGTGGTCACGGTGTGGATGGAGCATCGCAACGGCGCGGACTGCGGCAACCAGCGCATGGTCTGCTACGACAGCGCCGGCGGCATGGAGCCGTGGTTGGCCGCCGTGGTGTTCGGTGTGCTGGTGGCGCTCGGCCTGGCGTCCACGCTGTACTGGGCCGTGCAGATCTTCCGGCGGAGGCAGGCCTCGTGAACCGCGTGGATGCCGAGCATTGGGACGCCGTCTATGGCACCAAGGGCGAGCTGCAGACCAGCTGGTTCCGCCCGCATCTCGACGAATCGCTGCGCCTGATCGACGCGCTGCAGCTGCCGCGCTCGGCGGCGCTGCTCGATGTCGGCGGCGGCCGTTCCAGCCTGGTCGATGACCTGCTCAAGCGCGGCTTTGGCGATGTCGACGTGCTCGATCTCTCGGCAGTCGCGCTGGCAGAGGCGCGCCAGCGGCTCGGCGCGCGCGGAGAGCAGGTGCGCTGGCTGGCCGGCGACGTCACTGAAATCGCCTTGCCGGTCGCGCGCTACGCGCTCTGGCACGATCGCGCGGTGTTCCATTTTCTCACCGACGCCGAGGCGCAGGCACGCTACCTCGCCGCGGCTGCGCGCGCGGTGCGGCCGGGCGGCCATCTTGTGCTCGGCACCTTCGCCGAAGACGGTCCCGAGCGCTGCAGCGGCCTGCCGGTGGCGCGCTACGGCGCCGATGCGCTGGCCGCGCGATTCGCGCCGCTGTTCGAGCGAGTCGCCGACAGCCGCGAGCTGCATCGCACGCCGGCCGGCACCGAGCAGGCGTTTACCTATGTGGTGCTGCGCCGGCGCGATCGCGACGACGCAGCCGAAGCGGACCTCCAGGCATGAGCAAGCCCGAACAGACGCAGGACCCCAACATCGTGGCCGATCACGGCCAGGATGCGGACGCGTTGCGGATACGCCCGGCACGCGACGCCGACGCGGGCGACATCCTCGCCATGATCCGCGAGCTGGCGGTCTACGAAAAACTGCTGCATCAGGTGGATGCCAGTGAGGACGACATCCGGCGCGATCTGTTCGGCCCCACGCCGGTGGCGCATGCCGACATTGCCGAATGGCAGGGCGAGGTCGCCGGCTTCGCGCTGTGGTTCTACAACTACTCCACCTTCCGCGGCCGCGCCGGCATCTACCTGGAAGACCTGTTCGTGCGGCCGGCGTTCCGCGGCAACGGCCTGGGCAAGGCCTTGATCGCCCGGCTCGCCCAGCGCTGCGTGGACGAGGGCCTGCCGCGCCTGCAATGGCAGGTGCTGGACTGGAACACGCCCGCCATCGATTTTTACCGTTCGCTCGACGCCGACCTGCTCGGCGAATGGGTGACCTGCCGCATGGGCGAATCGGCTATCGATGCGCTCGCCCGCCAATATCCGCCGCTCGGCCGCGAGCCGGGCGCCAAGCCTTGAAGTCGAGACCATGCTGAAGATCGAAAACCTGCACGCCCGCGTCGAGGGCAAGGAAATCCTCAAGGGCCTCACGCTCAGCGTGAAGCCGGGCGAGGTGCACGCCATCATGGGGCCGAACGGCGCCGGCAAGTCCACCCTGGGCAATGTGCTGGCCGGCCGCGACGGCTACGAGGTCACCGCCGGCTCGGTCAGCTACGGCGGCGTCGACCTGCTGGCGCTGGAGCCGGAGGAGCGCGCCGCCGCCGGCGTGTTCCTGGCGCTGCAGTACCCGGTGGAAATCCCCGGCGTGAACAACACCTATTTCCTGCGCGCCGCGCTGAACGCGCAGCGCCGGCATCGCGGCGAGCCGGAACTGGATTCGATGAAGTTCCTCAAGCTGGTGCGCGAGAAGCTGAAGATCATGCAGATCTCCGACGAGCTGCTGCACCGCGCGGTCAACGAGGGTTTCTCCGGCGGCGAGAAGAAGCGCAACGAGATCTTCCAGATGGCCGTGCTGGAGCCCAGCCTGGCGATCCTCGACGAGACCGATTCGGGGCTGGACATCGACGCGCTGAAGCAGGTCGCCGAAGGCGTCAACGCGCTGCGTTCGTCCGAGCGCAGCTTCCTGGTGGTGACGCACTACCAGCGCCTGCTGGACTACATCGTGCCGGACTTCGTGCACGTGCTGGCCGACGGCCGCATCGTGGAAAGCGGCGATCGCAGCCTGGCGCAGCGGCTGGAGCAGCAGGGCTACGCCTGGCTCGCCGAGCACGGCGAGCCGGCCGGGGCGGCGACATGAGCAGTCCGTTCGTGCAGTCCATGCTGGCGGCGGCGGAGACCATGCCGCCAGCGCATAAATTGCTGGATGCACAGCGGCGCGAGCGGCTGCAGGCCTTCGTGGAACACGGCTTGCCCACGACGCGCCGGGAAGCATGGAAATACACCAGCCTGCGTGCGCTGGAGCAGCGCAGCTTTGTGGCGGTCGACCCTGATGCGCCGGTCGAGGTGGATGCGGCGCAATGGGCATTGCCCGGTGTGGATGGTCCGCGTCTGGTTTTCGTCGATGGTGTGTTCCGCGCCGAGTTGTCGCGGCTCGACGCGCTGCCGGCTGGGTTGCGACTGCAGCCTTTCGCTGCGCCTGCCGAGGCGAAGCAGGCCACGCAGGACGACATGCTCGCGATTTACCGGCAGGAAATCCGGCGCACGCGCGATGCAGATCATGCCTTCACCAATCTCGACCTGGCCTTGGCGCGCAGTGGCGCGATCCTGGTGGTCGAACAAGATGCCGTGCTGACGCAGCCGATCCATCTGGTATTTGCCGGCGCGCCGGCATCGCAGGCGCTGGCGTGGCACACGCGCAACATGCTGCTGGTGGAGTCGGGCGCCCGCGCCAGCGTGGTCGAGCATCATCTGGGATGGGGCGAGCAGAGCTATCTGAGCAATGCTTTCTCCGACATCCAGGTGGACCGCGGCGGCACGCTCGAGTTGATCGTCCTGCAGCAGAGTGCCGCCAAAGCGACCCTGATCCGCCATACCGACTGCCACCTTGGCGCAGCGGCGACGCTGCGCCTGCACGTGCTCGAACTGGGCGGTGGCCTGGTGCGCCACGACCTGCATGCCAGGCTGGCGGGAGAGGGGGCGCGGCTCGATACGCGCGGGGTGTTCATGCTGCGCGAGCGCCAGCACGTCGATACCCAGCTGGCTATCCATCATCAGGCGCCGAACACCGCTTCGGATTCGGTCTGGCGTGGCGTGGCGGACGAGCGCGCGCGCGGCGTGTTCCGCGGCGCGATCAAGGTGGCCGAGGGCGCCGACGGCGCTGACGCAGCGCTCAGCAACAAGAACCTGCTGCTTTCGGCCCAGGCCGAGATCGACACCAAGCCCGAACTGGAGATTTACGCCGACGAGGTGAAGGCAGCCCACGGCGCCACCATCGGCCAACTCGACGAGCGCGCGCTGTTCTATCTGCGCTCGCGCGGCATTCCCCTCGCCGAGGCGCGCGCCCTGCTGACCGCGGCGTTCTGCCGCGCCGTGCTGCAGGACCTGCCGAACGAGGCCTTGCGCGAGCATCTTTCGACCCTGCTGAGCGAGCGCCTGCCTGCCGACGAGGCGGCATGAGCGGACGCTGCGGCCGCCACCGGCATTTCGCGGACACCCATCGATGAACGCACAGACCCGACCGATCGCTCCCTTCGACGTGCAGCGCGTGCGCGCGGATTTTCCGCTGCTGGCGCGACAGGTGCACGGCAAGCCGCTGGTCTACTTCGACAACGCCAACACCAGCCAGAAACCGCGGCAGGTGATCGAGGCGGTGGACCGGCACTACCGCGAGCACAACGCCAACGTGGCGCGCGCGGTGCATCAGCTGGGCGAGGAAGCCACCGCCGCCTATGAGGGCGCGCGCGACCGGCTGGCGGGCCTGCTGCATGCCGCTTCGCGCGACGAAGTGGTGCTCACCAGCGGCACCACCCAGTCGATCAACCTGGTCGCCTACAGCTTCGCCTTGCCGAAGCTGCAGCCCGGCGACGCGATCCTCACCACGGTGATGGAGCATCACGCCAATATCGTGCCGTGGCAGCTGGTCGCCGCGCGCAGCGGCGCCACGGTGAAGGCCGCGCCGATCGACGAGCGCGGCGAGCTGATCGTCGAGAAGTACCTGGCGATGCTCACGCCGGAAGTGAAGCTGGCCTGCGTCGCGCACGTCTCCAACGTGCTCGGGACGGTGAATCCGGTGCAGGAGATCGCGCGCGAGTGCCGCCGGCGCGGCATCCCGCTGCTGGTCGACGGCTCGCAGGCCGTGCCGCATCGGCCGGTGGATGTGCAGGCGCTGGGCTGCGACTTCTACGCGATCACCGGGCACAAGATGCTGGCGCCCACCGGCACCGGCGCGCTGTGGGCGAAGCGCGAGCACCTGCAGGCCATGCCGCCGTTCTTCGGCGGCGGCGAGATGATCCGCGAGGTGCGCTTCGACGGCACCACCTTCGCCGAACCGCCGCACAAGTTCGAGGCCGGCACGCCGAACATCGCCGGCTTCGCCGGCATCGGCGTCGCGATCGACTACTACGCGTCGCTGGGCTTCGAGGCCCTGCACGCGTGGGAGCAGGAGCTGATGCGCTATGCGCTGGAGCGCATCGAGGAGATTCCGGGCGTCCGCATCTTCGGTACCGCGCAGGAACGCGAGCCGGTGATCTCCTTCCTGCTCGACGGTGCGCAGGCGACCGACCTGGCCACCTTGCTCGACCTGGAAGGCGTGGCGGTGCGCTCGGGCCATCATTGCGCCCATCCGCTGATGCAGTTCTTCGGCGTACCGGCCACGTTGCGCGCCTCGCTGGCGTTCTACAACACCCGTGAGGAAGTCGACGCCTTCATCGCCGCCCTGCTGAAGGCGCGCAAGCTGCTGCGCTGAGCCGGCGCGAGACGGTTCAGCGCGCGACGACCCAGCGCGCGACGACCCAGCGCGATGCCGTCCGGATCGCCGTGCTCGCGCGATCCGGCAGACGTGGATAAGTCGGCGTTCGTCGCGCCAGCCCAAGCTGGGCAGCGTGAATGCGATGCGGCTCATGCTGCGCGCCGCGTGGGCATGAATGCCTGGCACAGCCGCCCCGATCTCACCAAGAACCCGACCGCTGCGGCATCGAAGCCGCAGCCTCGCAATGCCTGCGTTAGGCGGCGAATTTGCGGTCGAAGCTGCGATTGTGGCGCTCGATCGCCGGCAGGGACTGCTCGGCCCAGTCCTTCAGCGCGCTGACGATGGGCAGCAGGCTGCGCGCCAGCGGACTCAGTGCGTACTCCACCCGCAGCGGGCGCTCGTCGTACAGGCGGCGCTCGACCAGGCCGTCGCGCTCCATCGCGCGCAAGGTCTGAGTCAGCACTTTCTGCGAGACGCCTTCCAGGCGGCGGCGGATGTCGCCGAAGCGCAGGGCGGAATCCTGCAAGGCGACCATGCTCAGCACGGTCCATTTCTGGCCGACGCGCGAAAGCACGGCGCGCGACGGGCATACCTTGAGGAAGGCATCGGGCGGCAGCAGGATCTTCTTCGACATGGTTACTTTTGGGTACCTAATTGCCAATTCACACCATGAGGCCATGATAGCCGCTCCCCAACACAGAGGCGGCAGACATGAACATCGGATTTCTCGGCGGTGGCAGTTTCGGCGGCAGCCTGGCGCCGCTGCTGGCGGCGGCCGGGCACGAGGTGGTGGTGGGCCTGCGTGACCCGCGCAAGGCTGCCGACGGAGCGCCATATCGCGTCGCTTCGCTGGAGCAGGCAGCCGAGCACGGCGAGGCGATCATCATCGCCATCCCGTATCTGGCCTGCGCGGACGTGCTGCCGGCCCTGGCTTCCCGCCTGGCCGGCAAGATCGTGGTGGACGCCACCAATCCGCTGCGCGAGGACTGGTCGCCGCTGTCCTTCGACGACGGAGTTTCGGCGGCCGAAACCCTGCGGCGGCTGTTGCCGGGCGTGCGCCTGGTGAAGGCGTTCAACACCGTGTTCGCCGACGCCATCCGCTGCGCGCCGCTGGAAACGTCGCCGCAGCGTCCCACCGTCTTCGTGGCCGGCGACGATGCGTCGGCCAACGAAAGCATCGCCGGCCTGGCGGCCAGCGCGGGATTCACGCCGATGATCGCCGGGCCGCTGAGCCATGCGCGCTACCTGGAGGCGATGGCGCATCTCAACATCCAGCTTGCGGTGGTGCGCGGCGGCGGCACCAATGCCGGCTACTTTTACCGGCAGGGCTTGTGAGTCCGCAGGCGATGCGTACCCACGAAGGGCAGGGCGAGGATCGCCGTCGGCGCTAGGCGATCCGCTTCACCAGGGTGTCGTCGGCCTCCAGCGGACGGCCGTCGCGGCCCAGCGGGCGCATCGGCGGCAGCGGCTTGCCGTCCGCGCGCGCGACCAGCTTGGAATGGCGTTCGCCCTTGCCGTACAGATGCGCCTCGCCCCACTGGCGCAGGCCGACGATGACCGGGAACAGGTCCTTGCCACGGCGGGTCAGCGCATATTCGCTGTGGCTGCCGCCGTCGGCGGCGGCCACCTGTTCCAGGATGCCGGCCTCGACCAGGCGCCGCAGCCGGTCGGCCAGGATGTTGCGCGCGATACCGAGGTCGTCGAGGAACTCGCCGTAGCGGCGCATGCCGTCGAAGGCGTTACGTACGATCAGCAGGGACCAGGCGTCGCCGACCTGTTCCAGCGAGCGGGCCACCGGGCATTGCCCGTCCTGTCGATGCTTTTGCCGGGCCATGGGCCTCTCCTGTGCGGCGACGCGATGCATGCGAGCGGGGTTGTATTTTAAAACCGGTGAGACGGTTGTCGCCATCGAGCCGGCGCCAGCGCCTGGCTGGCCCCCACGTCCGGCCAGCCGCTGCAGGGTCTGGGGGATGGGCGGGCCAGCGGGCCGCGGCGCTGCCGGATGCGGCGCGAGCCGCCGACCAGCTACTCTTAGGGACCTATTGCCCGCCGCCACGGACGGTCCCTGATGCTTGCCTCGCTGCCCCGCCTGATCCGCCTGCCGCTCGTCATGCTGCTGCTGGCCGGCAACATCGTGCTGCACGTGCTGCCGCTGTTCGCGCTGACCCTCGCCAAGCTGCTGCTGCCGCTGCGCGGGTTCCGTCGCGCCTGCTCGCGCGGCCTGGTCGCGATCGCGGAGAGCTGGATCGGCTTCAACAACCGGCTGTTCGGCTGGTTCACCCGCATCCGCTGGCAGATGGAGGGGCTGACCGAGTTCCGCCCGGGCCGCAATTACCTGGTGCTGTGCAACCACCAGAGCTGGGCCGACATCCCGGCCTTGCAGAAGGCGTTCAACCGGCGCATCCCGTTCCTGCGCTTCTTCCTCAAGAGCCAGCTGATCTGGGTACCCCTGCTCGGGCCGGCCTGGTGGGCGCTGGATTTCCCCTTCATGAAGCGCTATTCGAAAGAAACTCTGGCCAAGCATCCGGAGCTGCGCGGCAAGGACCGCGACGCCACCCGCCGCGCCTGCGAGAAATTCAGCCACATGCCGGTGTCGGTGATGAACTTCGTGGAAGGCACCCGCTTCACCCCAGGCAAGCACCGCGCGCAGGAATCGCCCTACCAGCACCTGCTGCGGCCCAAGGCCGGCGGCGTGGCCTTCGTGCTGGACGCGATGGGTGAGGCGCTGCATGCGATCCTCGACGTCACCATCGTCTATCCCACCGGCGTGGCCAACATGATGGACCTGATCAGCGGGCGCATCGGCGAGGTGCGCATGCACGTGCGTGAACTGCCGATCGACGCCGAGCTGCGCGGCGACTACGAGAACGACCCCGCCTACCGCGAGCGCTTCCAGGCCTGGGTCAATACGCTGTGGGCCGACAAGGATGCGCGCATCGCGCAGATGCTGTAGGCGAGGCCTGGGGGCGGCAGCATAAGGCAGCAGGCGCTGCCGGGCCTCCGTGCGGATGCACCAGTGGGCATGGTGCATCTGCTTCAGGCGGGACGGCCGCTGCGAAGGCGATCATGGGAAATCATTTCCCATTCGCCCATCGATGACCCGTCCAGTTCTCCGCGCCACCGCCGATCGCCGCCGCCTGCAACCCATCGTCGAGTACCTGCGCGACGGCGTCATCCTGCTCGAACCCGACGGGACTATCGGCTGGGCGAATCGCGCCGCACTGGACATGCACGGCGTCGACGAACTGGCGGCGCTGGGGCGGAACCTGCGCGAGTACCGTGCACGCTTTCGCCTGCGCTATCGCAATCATCGGCGCCTCGAAGCCGGGCAATACCCGCTCGAGCGCCTGGCGGCGGGCGAGTCGTTCGACGACGTGGTGGTCGAGGTCGCCAGCGTGGCCACGCCCAAGCGGCGCTGGGTGCATCGCGTGCGCGGCCTGGCGCTGACCGACCGCGCCGGACGGCCGGACGGCCTGGTGCTGATCGCCGCCGACGTCACCGACTGGGCCGAGGCCGAGCAGCGCTTCGAGAAGACCTTTCAGGCGAATCCGGCGCCGGCGCTGATCTGTCGGCTGGAGGATCTGCGCTACATCAAGGTCAATCACGGCTTCCTGGACATGACCGGCTACGCCCGCGAACAGGTGCTGGGACGTTCGCTCCACGATCTCGACGTGTTCGAACAGGCGGACCGCCGCGAGCTGGCGCTCGAGTCGCTCGAGGCCGGCGAAACCATCCCGCAGATGGAAGCCGAGTTGCGCCTGCCGGACGGCGGCGCCAAGCTGGTGATCGTCGCTGGCCAGCCGATCGAGCTGGGCGACGCCGCCTGCATGCTGCTCACCTTCGTCGACCTTGAGCCGCGGCGGCAGGCCGAGCAAGCGCTGCGGCAGAGTGAGGAACGCTTCGCCAAGGCTTTCCGCATGACGCCGGTGGCGACCCTGCTGTGCAGCGCAGCGCGCCTGCGCGTGATGGACGTGAACGAGGCCTTCGTCGCCAGCCTGGGTTACGCCGCGGAGGAAGTGCGGGATCGGCCGCTGGACGATCTGGACCTGTTCGTCGACCGCCACGCCGGCGCGCGCCTGGGCGAGCGCCTCAGGCGCAACGGCAGTGTGCGCAGCGACGCCTGCCAGGTGAAGAAGAAAGACGGCGGCGTGCTCGACTGCCTGCTGTCGGTGGAGACCGTCGGTATCCAGCACGAGGTCTGCCGCCTGCTGGTGCTGTTCGACGTCACCGAGCGCCGCCGCAGCGAGGGCGAGCTGATGGCGGCGATCGAGGAAGTGATGAAGGACGCGACCTGGTTCAGCCGCAGCCTGGTCGAGAAGCTGGCCCATGTGCGCCACGGGCGCCCGGCCGAGCTGGCCGCGGCGGAACTGGCCGGGCTCACCGCGCGCGAGCGCGATGCGCTCAGCCTGATCTGCGAAGGGCTGGCCGACAAGGAGATCGCCGCGCGGCTCGGCCTGGCGCCGAACACCGTGCGCAACCATGTGGCGGCGCTGTATTCCAAGCTCGACGTGCACAGCCGCAGCGAGGCGATCGTGTGGGCGCGCGAGCGCGGTCTGTTCGGCCGCCTGGGTCGATCGACGCTGCCGGGGCGGCGCGTGCGTCGGCGCTGAGCCGGGCGCCGTTCGAATGTACCAATTGCGCTGGTGCATCTGCGGCTATCGCCGTCATCGTCGCGGCGAGCATGCTCTTCGACAGGCCGCGCGGCCTGTCGTCGCCCGGCCTGTCGACCCCCACAACCCAGAGGACATCGAGATGGACAAGAACCGCATCGACGGCGCCGCGAAGCAGGTCAAGGGCTCGATCAAGGAGGCCGTGGGCAAGCTCACCGGCGACAAGCGGACGCAACTTGAGGGCACGGCCGAGAAGCAGGTCGGCAAGGCCCAGCGCAAGGCCGGCGAGGCCGCCGACAAAGTGCGCGACACCCTGAAGAAGTGAGTGCCGCCGCGGTCGGCACCGCCGGAGCCGGCACCCGGCAAATCCGGCGGCGTCGACTGCGCTTCCATGGCTGCATGGGAACGGTGTCGTTCCGGCCGAATCGGAACTCATGCACAGCAACGAGGTATCGAAACGATGGGCAGACATGAAGTGGAAGGCACGCTGCGCGAAGCGGCCGGTCGGGTCGAAGACGCCACCGGCGCGCTGATCGGCGATGCCGGCCTGCAGGCTAGGGGCAAGGCTCGTCGATGGGCCGGCAAGGCCGAAGCCGAGGCCGGCGAGGCATGGGACGAAGCGCGAAGCTTCGTGGTGCGACAACCGCTCGCTGCCGCGCTGCTGGCGGCAACGGCGGGCTTCTTGCTCGGCGCTTGCTGGATGCGCCGGCGCGACTAGAACGGAACCGGCGAGCCAGGCTTGATCGATGCAGGCTCGATCAGATCAGACTCGATCAGATCAGGTCGCGCAGGACCAGCTTGACCGTGCGGGTCGTCGCGTCGTGCTGCACGGCCAGCGTCACGGTGGTGCCGGGTGCATCGTTGCGCAGGCGTTCGCGCAGCGCGTACAGCTTCAGCGACTGCACCGGCTTGCCGTCCACCGCGGTGATGACGTCGTCGGCGTGCAGGCCGGCGGCGTCCGCCGGCGAACCCTTGGTGACGTCGACGATCTGGAAGCCCTTGGGCGACTGGTTGATCCACAGGCCGGAGCGGTCGAAGGTATCCAGGTCGGCGATCGGGCCCTCGATCGGCTTCAGGTACATCAGCTGGTGGTCGTAATCCAGGGTGACCACGAAACGCTTCAGCAGGCCGCCGCCGACATTGTTGGGGAAGGCGTCCACGCCGAAGGCGCCGCCCTTGTCGGTGCCGAATTCGGTGAGTGGCGAGGCGATCCGTACGCCATCCAGCACCAGTTCCTTGCCGCGGAACACGTAGCCACGCGAAGGTCCGCCGACGCCCCAGCCGGTGAGTGCTTCGATGCCGTGCGGCTCGGTCGCGCGCAATTGATGTTGCTCGGCGAATGGCCGGGTCAGCGCGAGGGTGCTGCGCGCGCCGGTGTCGATGCCGAAGCGGCCCGGGATGCCGTCGTAGGTGCCGAGCACTTCGATGAACTGGCCGAAGAAGCGGAAGTGCACCGGCGTGCCGGCGTCCTTGGGATCGAAATGGCGCTTGTCGATGAAGGTGAGCTGGTGCTTGCCGTAGTCGATGCGCGTGATGAAGCGCGCGAAGAACTCGTAGCCGATCATGCCCTGTTCGTCGATGCCTTCGGTGGCGCCGGAGAATTGCAGCACGTCCACCGGCTGCTGGCTCAGCGTGGCGGCGCCGACGCGTATAGACGCCACCCGGGCCAGCCCGCCCTGTGCGGTGCTGTCGCCGGCGCCGCCGCTGGGCTGGCTGCCGACCGGCTTGATGCCGAGCTGGCTGGCGGTGGACGTGGTCAGGATGTCGTGGCCGCCGGTGTCGAAGATGAAGTTCAGCGGCTTGCTGCCGTTGATCGATACCGGCGCGTAGATGTGATTGTTGAGCAGCTGAAAAGGCACGGTGGTCTCGCTGACGCCGCCGGCGAACGAGTAGTCGTGCAACTCGGCCTTGGGCTTGGCGTAGGCGGCGGCGTCGCGCGGCGGCAGGAAGCGTGCCGAGCTCAACGTATAAGTTTGCTGGTTGGCGGCGCCGGTGCCGTCGTTCACCAGCTGTTTGTGCGCGAGCTGCACGCCGTCGACGGCGGCGTAGTCTTGGTAGTCGGTGGTGATGGTCATGGTGGACTGTTGTTCCACCGTGCGGGCGAGCAGATGGCTGCCGGCGTCGAACCAGGCTTCGAACGGCTTGCCGTCCGTCGGCGTCACCGTGAGCACGTCGTAGTCGTGTCCGTCGGCGCTCTTGCGCACCGGACCCTCGATGCTGGCGCCGCCGCGATCGCTGCGCCACCAGAGATTGCGGTCACGGTAGGCCTCGTTGACCGCCAGTTGCAGGGTGTCGCCGCCGCTCTCGAAGGTGACCGTACCGGAAGGCTCGCGCAGCCAGGCCGCGCTGCCGTCGTAGCCGTTGGCGCCGCTGGTCGGGCCGATCCGGTAGCTGTCGACGAAGGCGCCGCGGCGCAGATCCTGCAGCGACGTGGTGGTGCCGGTGAGGCCCTGGCCGGCGTAGGTGTAGTCGATCTGCAAGCTGGCTTTGCCGTCCCAGGCGCTGCCGCCGCTGGCGGTGCGGTTGGCCGCAAGGATGTCGGCCGCATCGGCGGCGCGGACCGGCGCTTGCATCGCAAAGGCGGCAAGCACGGCGAGGGCGAGCAGGGATCGGGACATGCGGATTCCTTGACGGTGACGGCGTGGGGGCGCTGGCGTGGGGTTTCCAGCGAGCACCAGCTTAGGTCGCCGCATTCGCCGCTGTCTTGAATCCAGTTGACGTCGCCCGATCGGCGCAGGGCGGCGCCGTCAGCGGTGCCGCGCCTGCGCGACTAGAACAAGTCGCGCAGGCTCAGTTCGACCGTGCGTGTGGTGGTGCCATGCAGCACGGCCAGCGTCACCTGCGTGCCGGGCGCATCGTTGCGCAGGCGTTCGCGCAGCGCGTACAGCTTCAACGACTGCACCGGCTTGCCGTCCACCGCGGTGATGACGTCGCCGGCATGCAGTCCGGCAGCATCCGCCGGCGAGCCTCGGGTGACATCGATGACCTGGAAGCCCTTGGGCGACTGGTTGATCCACAGGCCGGAGCGATCGAAGCTGTCGAGGTCGGCGATCGGTCCTTCGATCGGTTTCAGGTAGACCCGCTGATGGTCGTAGTCCAGGGTGACCACGAAGCGCTTCAGCAGTCCGCCGCCGATATTGTTCGGAAAGGCCTCCACGTTCTCGGCGCCGCCCTTGTCGGTGCTGAATTCGGTGAGCGGCGAAGCGATCTTGACGTCGCCCAGCCGCAGCTCCTTGCCGCGCAGCACGAAGGCGCGCGTGGGGCCGCCGACGCCCCAGCCGATGAGCGCCTCGACGCCCTGCGTTTCCCGTTCGCGCAGCTGATGCTGTTCGACGAACGGCCGGGTCAGTATCAGTGTGGTGCGTGCACCGGTGTCGAGACAGAAGCGGCCGGGAATGCCGTCATAGGAACCCTGCATTTCGAGGATCTCGCCGAAGAAGCGGAAGGGCACCGGCGTGCCGGCGTCCTTCGGGTCGAAGCGGCGCTTGTCGATGAAGCTGAGCGTGTGCTTGCCGTAGTCGATGCGGGTGACGAAACGGGCGAAGAACTCGTAGCCGATCATGCCTTGTTCGTCGATGCCCTCGGGAGCGGTGTAGAAATCCAGCACGGCGACCGGCTGGTCCTTGATCGTGGCGGCGCCGATGCGCATCGAATCGACCCGGGTCAGGCCGCCCGGGATGGTGCTGTCGCCTGCGCCGCTGGTGGTCTGGCTGCCCTGCGCCTTGATGCCCAGCGACTTGGCGGCAGCGGGCGTGAGCGCGTTGCGGCCGCCGGTGTCGAAGATGAAGTTCAACGGCTTGCTGCCGTTGATCGAGACGTCGGCGTAGATGTGGTTGTTGATCAGCCGGAACGGCAGCGTGGTCTCGCTGGCGCCGTCGGCGATGGCGTAGTCGTGCAGGTCGGCGACGGGCTTGGCGAAGGCGCTCGCGTCGCGCGGCGGCAGGAAGCGCGCCGAGGTCAGCGTATAGGTTTGCCGCCCGGCCGGGCCGCTGCCGTCGTCCACCGCCAGCGTGTGCGCGAGCTGCACGCCGTCGACCGCGGCGTAGTCCTGGTAATGGGTGACGATGGTCAGCGTGTCCTGCTGCTCGACGATGCGGGCGAGCAGGTGACTGCCCGCATCGAACCAGGCCTCGAACGATTTGCCGCCGGCCGGGGTGACGCTGAGCACGTCGTAGTCGCGGTGCTGCTCGCGCTTGCGCGCCGGCTCGCCGATGCGCGCGCCGCCGTGGTCGGCGAGCCACCAGAGATTCGCGTCGCGATAGGCTTCGTTCACCGCCAGCTGCCGCGTATCGGCGCCATCCTGGGTGGTCACCGTACCGGAGGCTTCGCGCATCCAGGCGATGCTGCCGTCATAGCCGTTCGCGCTGCGCGTCGGGCCGATTTCCGAGCTGTCGACGAAGGTGCCGTGGCGCAGATCCTGCAGCGATGAAGCGGTGCCGGTGAGCCCTTGGCCGGCATAGCGGTACTCGCTTTGCAGGCTGGCCTTGTCGTTCCAGGCCGCGCCGCCGCTGGCGCTGCGGTTGGCGGCGAAGATGCCGGCGGCATCGATGGCGTGGACCGGCGCCGGCATGGCGAAGGCGCCGAGTATGGCGAGAACGAGCAGAGAGCGTGACATGGGGCCTCCGTGGCGGGCGCGACGTACGGGATGGGGAATGCGCCATGCGCTTCCCGACCGTCTTCAGCCAGCTTAGACGGCGGCGTTTCGCACTGTCTTGAATCCAGTTGATGTGCCGGAGCGGAGCAGGGCGCCGGTCTCGCGCCAGGCACGCGGCATGCGTCCGGTCAGTGCGCTGACCGCGCGGCTCATGTGTGCCTGGTCGGCATAACCCAGCGCAGCGGCGATCTCCGCCAGCGGCTGGCCCGAATCGCGAATGCGCCACAGCGCCGAGCGCGCCCGCGCCGTGGCGCGGAACGCCTTGGGCGAGCTGCCGTAGGCCAGCTGGAAACCGCGGCTCACCGTTTCGGGCCGCAGGCCGTGCGTTGCGGCCCAATGCCGCAAGCAAAGCTCCGGCTCGCTGCGCAGGCCTTCGGCGAGCAGGTCCGGCCAGTCGCGATGGCGCTGCTCGCTGGCGTGCAGGCCCGCGACCAGGGCCTGCACGGCATCCTGCGGCGAATGCCGCGCCATTCGCACCAGCGCGTCCGCATCCGCCGCGCGGCCGAACAGGGGCGTTTCCGCCGCGGCGACCACGGGCAGGATCAGCACCCGTGCGCCGCGCGTGGAGAAGCAATCGAGATGGGACTCGAAAGCACGGTGCATCAGCACGTCGCCGGGCGCGAGCGTGCGGCGCCCTTCGTCGCCCGCTTCCAGGTAGCCGCCCTCCAGCACCACCACCGCATAGGCGGCGGCATGGCAATGGCGTTCCATGCGTCGCTCGGCGGCATACCACTGGTGGCCGATCGGTGCATGGGCGAAGGAGGGGGTGCGGCAGCTGTGCATGCTGGTGTCGATGCCTGCCTGGTCGGGCCGGTGGCGGTAGTCCGGTCGGTCGTCTGCCAACCCTCGCCGCCGCGGTCGCGACGGCGAGGGTGCGGGTCTTACCAGATCTTCACCTGGGTTTCCGGCGGCCGCACCATCGCGTCGCCGGGCTTGCACTGGAACGCGCTGGCGAAGGCCGCCATGTTGGACGGCGCACCGATGGCGCGGAATTGCGCCGGCGCGTGCGGGTCGGTGTTGAGCAGGGTGATCTGCGCCTCGGGGCGGATGTTGCCGCGCCACACGCGGCCCCAGTTGAGGAAGAAGCGCTGGTCCTGGGTATAGCCGTCTATCTTCGAGGCGGCTTCCTGCGGATTCTTCGCCAGCGCCATCTGCAGCGCGTCGTAGGCGGCATTGAGGCCGCCGAGGTCGCCGATGTTCTCGCCCATGGTGAGCTGGCCGTTGACGTGCTTGCCGGGCAGCGGCTGGTAGGCGTCGAACTGCGCCGCCAGCTTCGCCGTGCGCTCCTCGAAGGCCTTGCGGTCGGCGTCGGTCCACCAGTTCACGTTGTTGCCCTTGGCGTCGAACTTGCTGCCCTGGTCGTCGTAGCCGTGGCCCATTTCGTGGCCGATCACCGCACCGATGCCGCCGTAGTTGATGGCGTCGTCGGCCTTGGGATCGAAGAACGGCGGCTGCAGGATCGCCGCCGGGAACACGATCTCGTTCTTCTGCGGGCTGTAGTAGGCGTTCACCGTCTGCGGCGTCATGCCCCACTCGTCGCGATCCACCGGCTTGCCGATCTTGGCGACCATGTAGTCGTAGTTGAATTTGTCAGCCGCCTCGACATCGGCGAAATACCGGCCCGGCTGGATCTGCAGGCCGGTCCAGTCGCGCCATTTGTCCGGATAGCCGATCTTCGGGGTGAAGCTGGCCCACTTCTCCAGCGCCTTCTGCTTGGTGGCCTCGCTCATCCAGGGCAGGTTCTCGATGCGCTGCTTGTAGGCCGCGCGCAGGTTCTGCACCAGCGCCTCGGCGCGCGCCTTGGACTCGGCCGGGAAGTGGTCGGCGACGTAGAGCTGGCCCAGTGCCATGCCCATGCTTTCCTCGACGGTGCCCAGCGCGATCTTCCAGCGCGCCTTCATTTCCTTCTGGCCGTTGAGGGTCTTGTCGTTGAAGGCGAAGTCTTCCTGCTGGAACGGCTTGGACAGGTACGGCGCGGCGCGGTTGATCGCGTGGAAGCGCAGGTAGGCGTGCCAGTCGGAAGCCGGCGTGTCCTTCAGCATCTTCTCGAATTCGGCGAAGAACTTCGGCTGCGACAGCGAGAAGCTGCTGCCGACGTCGGCGCCCTGCGCCTTGAAGAACGCGGCCCAGTCGAAGTCGGGGGTGAGCTGATCGGCTTCGGCGAAGCTGACCAGGTGATAGCGGTTTTCCGGCTTGCGCAGCTCGGTGGGCAGCATCGACACGCCGGCCAGGCGCGTCTCGAAAGCCAGCACCGCCTTGGCCTGCGTCTGTGCGTCGGCGGCCTTGGTGCCGGTCAGCTCGAACAGCTTGGCGATGTGCGCCAGGTAAGCGTCGCGGATCTTCGCGTAGTCGGGCTTGCTGTAGTAGTCCGCGGTGGGCAGGCCGAGTCCACCCTGGCCCACGTAGGCGATCTGCTGGTCGGAATTCTTGAAGTCGGCGTTGCCGCCAAAGCGGAACACCGCCGGCTGGCCCTGCGCGTAGCTGTCGCGGATGTAGGCGGCGATCTCGGCCGGGCTCTGCAGCGCGTCGATGCGCGCCAGCTGCGGCTTGATCGGCTCGAAGCCGGCGTGGTCGATCGCCTTCTCGTCCATGCCGGCCGCATACAGGTAGCCGATCTTCTGCTGGATCGAGCCCGCCGGCAGGCTGGCGGCCTGCTTGGCTGCGCTCTCGACGATGCCGTGCTGCACGTCGAGGCTGTCCTCGCGCAGTGCGTCGAACGAACCCCAGCGCGTGCGATCCGCGGGAATCGGATGGGCGGCGATCCATTTCGCATTCACGAAGCCGTTGAAGTCGCCGCACGGCGACTTGCCGTGGTCGAGTTCGCTCACGTCGAAGGCGGAATAGGAGGCAGCGCTGGCGCCGGCGGACAGCGCCAGGCCCACGGCCAGCGCGAGCGGTTTCACGAAGCGATCGTTCATGGAAATTTCCCGATGGAGGGATGCGCGCGGGCATCCGGAAAGCTGGAAGCCGAGGCCGTGCGGCCCGACAGACCACCCTAGACAGGCGGTGCGGGCGCGGCCCAGTGTCGAAGGTCATGCCTGTCGACGGCCGGCCCGCGCGGTGGCGCGGCGCGCGCTAGGCCGGGGTGATGCGGTAGGTGCAGCGGCGTCCGCCGGCGAGCAGATGCTGTTCGCGCACCACGCGAGCGTCCTTTCCCAGCACCGCGCGGAACAGTGCCAGTTCGGCGCGGCAGAAACCCTGGCAGGCCTGCGCGGCGGCACAGATCGGACAATGGTCCTCGATCAGCAGCCAGTCGCGGCCGTCGCGTTCGGCGCGCGCCATGTAGCCTTCGCGCTCGCGCAGCGCGGCCAGGCGCCGCACGCGCTCGCCCAGGCTGCGCGCGCCTTGTAGCGATTCCGCGTAGTGGCGGCGGTTCTCTTCGGCGCGCGCGTCGATCAGCCGGTCCACGCCGGCGTCGCCGTGCAGCGCGCGCATCGACGCGATCAGGTCCAGCGCGAGCTGGGCATGCGCGTCGGGGAAGCGCGCATGGCCGGCGGCGGTCAGGTTCCACAACTGGCGTGGACGCCCGGCGCCGCTGCTGCGCTCCAGGCTGCCCTCGAGCAGGCCGGCCTCGGCCAGCTTCTGCACCTGCTGGCGCACCGCCTCGGCGGTGAGCTGCAAGCTGCCGGCGAGGGTGGCGGTGCTCTGCGCGCCGTGGCTCTTCAACCGGAACAGGATCCGCTGCGCCGTCTGCTCGTTTTTATTTTCCAAGTTCATGCTTGTTTATTTAGGCAGGCCGCGCATAATACGCAAGCGAAAACTTGGATATTAGGCGCGTCCACCGCGCACTGTCGAGGCTGCCATGGCCGCTGCATCGGTCGTTTCATCGTCGTCCTCTTCCGCCGACCAGGCTTCCTGGGCCGGCCTGCTCTCCGGCCGCAACGGCATGCGCTCGCTGGCCCTGGCCAGCGGCACCGCGCTGCATGCGGTCAACATCTACGTGGTCACCACCATCATGCCCTCGATCGTGGCCGACATCGGCGGGCTGGCCTACTACGCCTGGAACACCACGCTGTTCGTGATCGCCTCGATCGTGGGCGCCGCCCTGGCCGCGCCGCTGGCCGCGCAACGGGGCGGCAAGGCAGCCTATCTGCTGGCGCTGGGCGTGTTCGCGTCGGGTTCGCTGGTCTGTGCGCTGGCGCCCTCGATGGCCTGGCTGCTGGCCGGGCGCAGCCTGCAGGGTTTCGGCGGCGGCGTGCTGGTGTCGCTGGCCTACGTGCTGATCCGGCAGGTGTTCGAACCGCATTACTGGCCGCGCGCGATGGGCATGATTTCGGCGATGTGGGGCGTGGCCAGCCTGTCGGGGCCGGCGATCGGCGGCTTGTTCGCGCAGGCCGGCGTGTGGCGGGCGTCGTTCTGGGTTTTGCTGCCAGCGGTGGCCTTGCTGGCCTTCGTGGTGCTGGGCTGGCTGCCGGCCGGACGGCAGGGCACTCGTGTCGGCCGCGTGCCGGCCGGGCGGCTGGCCTTGCTGGCGCTGTCGGCGCTGGCGATTTCGCTGGCCAGCCTCGGCGCATCGCGCGGGCTGCAGGCGCTGGGTGTGGGTATCGGCCTGGCGCTGGCGGTATGGATCGTTGCGCTGGACCGCCGCGCCGCCAACGGCCTGCTGCCGCGCGACGGCTATCGGCCGACCCGGCTGCGTGCGATCTACGTGGTGATGAGCCTGCTGGTGATCGGCAGCACGGTGGAGATCTTCGTGCCGTATTTCCTGCAGACCATCCAGGGCCGCAGTCCGCTGGCAGCCGGTTATCTCACCGCGGTGATGGCCGCCGGCTGGAGCTTCGGCTCGACCCTGAGCGCCGGCCGCAGCGCGGCTTTCGCCAGGATGGCGATGCGCGCCGGTCCGCTGCTGATGGCGTTGTCGCTGGCTGCGCTGTCCTGGCTGCTGCGCCAGCCGGCCGCGCAAGTGCAGGGCATCGGCTTCGCCCTGCTGTGCACCGCGCTGGCCGGAGTCGGCCTGGGCATCGGCCTGTCCTGGCCGCACCTGCTCACCGCCTTGCTGGCCTCCGCGCCGCCCGAGCAGGGCGATGCGGCTTCCGCGTCGATCTCCACCGTGCAGCTGTACGCGATGTCGATGGGCGCGGCGCTGGCCGGCCTGGTCGCCAATGCCGCGGGGCTCAGCGCCCCCGGCGGCGTCGCCGGCGCGCAGCAGGCGGCGCTGTGGCTGCTCGGCGGGTTCGCCGTACTGACCGCGCTGAGCCTGCCGGCGGCGCGCCGCGCGGCGGAGCCAGACTGAACTTTCATCCATGCCACCTCGAGGAGCCCAACCATGGCGATCGAACTTCCCCCGCTGCCCTACGAAAAGCATGCGCTAGCACCGCACATCTCGGCCGAAACGCTGGAGTACCACTACGGCAAGCATCACCAGGCCTACGTCACCAACCTCAATAACTTGATCAAGGGCACCGAGTTCGAGGACGCCAAGCTAGAAGACATCATCAAGAAGTCCTCCGGCGGCGTGTTCAACAACGCCGCGCAGATCTGGAACCACACCTTCTACTGGCACTCGCTCAGCCCCAAGGGCGGCCACGAGCCCACCGGCAAGCTGGCCGACGCCATCGCTAAGGCCTTCGGCTCCTTCGCCAGCTTCAAGGAAGAGTTCACCAAGTCCGCCGCCGGCAACTTCGGTTCGGGCTGGACCTGGCTGGTGCAGCGTCCCGACGGTGCACTGGGCATCGTCAACACCTCCAACGCGGCCACCCCGATCACCGGCAGCGACAAGCCGCTGCTGACCGTGGACGTGTGGGAGCACGCCTACTACATCGACTACCGCAACGCGCGCCCGAAGTACCTGGAAGCCTTCTGGAACCTGGTCAACTGGGAATTCGCCGCCAAGAACCTGGCCTGATCCGACCAGGTCGTCGAGAACGGGGCCGGCAACGGTCCCGTTTTTTTATGGCCTCGTGTTCATGGCGAGTTCCTGCCGATCGCTGCGCGCGAACTCAGGGCTGCACGTGACTTGAGCGCATGGCCGGCCAACGGCTCACGCATAGGCGCGATCACCGTCGCGCATTATCATCGCTGCATGTCTGTCCGTTCTTTTCCCGTATTCCGTGCGGCCGGGACCGCCGACGCCGAAGCCGTGGTGCGGTTGGTGGAGAGCGCCTATCGCGGCGACTCCGGTCGTCGCGGCTGGACCACCGAGGCGGATCTGCTGGACGGTCGCCGCACCGATGCGGCGATGGTGGCCGAGCTGATCGCGACGCCGCGCAGCCTGATCCTGCTGGCCGAGCAGGGCGGAACGCTGCACGGCTGCTGTCACCTCGCCTGGCAGGACGAGGCGGGCTACTTCGGCATGTTCGCAGTCGATCCCTCGCAGCAGGGCGGCGGCCTGGGCAAGGCGATGTTGGCCGAGGCCGAGCGCATCGTGCGCGAAGAGTGGCAGGGGCAGCGCATGCGCATGTCGGTGATCGAGCAGCGGGCGGAACTGATCGCCTGGTACGAACGCCGCGGTTACCGCCGTACCGGCGAGTACCGGCCATTCCCATACGGCGACGAGCGCTTCGGCATCCCGCGCCGCGACGACCTGCGCTTCGAGTGGCTGCTCAAGGAATTCGCGGGAGCCCGCGCATGAACGGCTGGGTGCGCGTGGGCACACGCAGCGAGCTGCTGCCCGGCGAGTTCCGCGTGGTGTGGGACGGCGATACCGCGATCGCGGTGTACAACATCGACGGCGACCTGTACGCCATCGAGGACGTGTGCAGTCACGACGGCGGCGAGCTGGCCGGCGGCGAGGTCTTCGGCTTCGAAGTGGAATGTCCGCGCCACGGTGCGCGCTTCGACGTGCGTAGCGGCGCGGTGACCTGTCCGCCGGCCTACGAGCCGATCGCCAGCTTCCCGGTGCAGGAAGCGGACGGCATCATCTGGACCCGCGACGACCGCTGAGTCCGCCCGTCTCGCCGGAAAGACCTTTGAAAGGGCGCATTTCTACGATGCCGGGCTGGTACGGCTGGCAGGGTGGCAGCGAAGTGCGTTCCTTCCGACATCGCCGCACCGGCGCAATGGCCGGGCAGCTGCCTTCACGGCGCGCGCTTCAGCGCGAGCACGGCGTTCAGTCCGCCGAACGCGAACGAGTTGCTCAGCGCCGCGCGCACCGGCATGACGCGCGCCACGTTGGGCACGTAGTCGAGATCGCAGGCAGGGTCGACCACGTCGAGGTTGGCGGTCGGGGGCACCACGCCTTCGCGCAGGGCCTGCACCACCGCGACCAGTTCCAGCGCGCCCGAGGCGCCCATCGCATGGCCGTGCATCGACTTGGTCGAGGACACCGCCAGGCGCTCGGCCGCGCTGCCGAAGATCTGCCGGATCGCGCGGGTCTCGGTGATGTCGTTGGCCTGGGTGGCGGTGCCGTGCGCATTGATGTAGTCGACGTCGCCGGGCGCCAGGCCGGCATCGGCGAGCGCGCCGGCGATCGCCGCGGCGGCGCCGTTCGGGTCCGGCGCCACGATATCGCCGGCGTCGGCGCTCATGCCGCTGCCGCCGAATTCGGCCAGGATCTGCGCGCCGCGCGCCTGGGCCAGGTCCATCGCTTCCAGCACGAACACGCCGGCGCCTTCGCCCAGCACCAGGCCGCGCCGGTTGACGCTGAACGGTCGGCAGGTGTCGTCGGCCAGCACGCGCATCGCCTCCCAGGCGCGCAGCGTGCCGTAGTTGAGGCAGGAGTCGGTGCCGCCGACGACGGCCGCGTCGGCCAGGCCGGCGCGCAGCATCAGCACCGCCTGCGCGATCGCATGGTTGCTCGAGGCGCAGGCGCTGGCGACCACGAAGGCCGGTCCGTGCAGCTCGTGTGCCATGCTGATCTGGCTGGCCGGGGCGTTCATCATGCTGCGCACGATGGTCAGCGGGTGCACCCGGCTGGAGTTCTCCGCATACAGCCGCTTGTACTGCTCGTCGAGGGTGGTTTCGCCGCCGATGCCGCTGCCGATCACCACCGCGGTACGCCGGTTCAGCCCGTCGCGGGCGAACTCGATTCCGCTCTGCCGGATCGCCTCGCGCGCCGCCAGCAGGGCGAACTGCGAGGTGCGGTCGAGCATCGGCAGCATGCGCTCGTCGAAGTGCGCGGCCGCATCGTAATCGGCCGGCACCTGGGCGGCCACGCGCACGCGCAGCCGCTCGGCGTCGGCATGGCGCAGCCGCGCAATGCCGCTGCGGCCTTCGCGCAGGCCATGCCACAGCGGTTCGGCGCCCAGGCCGAAGGCGCTGACCGCGCCGAGGCCGGTGATGGCGATGCGGCGATGCGCGGCGACGCTCACGCCGCGCCGTCCTTGCTCGCCAGCGCCTTGTTCACCGCATCGACCAGGCTCTGTACGGTGTCGGTGTCGAAATTGGTGCCCTGGTCCGGGAAGGTGATGTCGAAGTGTTCCTCGATGTCGAAGATCACTTCGATCGCGTCCAGCGAGGCCACGCCGAGATCCTTCAGGGTGGACTCGGGACGAATCATCGCCGGGTCGACCTTGGCCTGCTTGGCGATGATCTCGGTGATCTGTGCCGGAATGTCGTTGGTTGGGCTGTCGTTGGTCATGGGACAACGTTCCTCGCTCGCCGGTGGCAGTGGCCCGATCATAGAGCCTGTCGGCCTGTTTCGAACCGTCCGCGGCGTCCGGGCCCTCGGGCCTGGCCGGGGCGGGTCGGCACGGCAGGCGGCAGGTTCGCGCAAGGCCGTCGTCGCCGCGTCCTCGCGTGTTGCCCGGGGGACGATCTCATCGCGCGCCGGTGTATCGGCATACACTTTGTCGTCGCGGCCTGGTGGGCCTGCAGGCGCACCGCTGCGGAGGCGCGGTACGAGTCCCCGCTTGGGCTTCGTACCATCCGGCATCGCCTCACCGGCTTTTACCTCAGTCTAATCGGCCCGGCTTCCTCATGCCTTTCATCGCGCAACTCGAACCAGATGCCTTGCTGCGGCACTTCATGGCGCATCCTCCGCTGGGTTTTGTTGCGAACTGGTCGCCGCAGGGCGCGGCCGCCTTCGTGGCGCCGTTCGATCTGCTGACCACGGCCGAGGACGATCTGCGTCGCCGGGTCGCCGCGATGCCGGGCTACCGGCGCTGGTCCCGCCTGCTGCGCTGGCGCACCCGCTTCGTCGGCACCACCGTGTCCGAGTACGCGCCGCTTCCGCGCGAGGTGGCGCCGGCGGAGCTGGCACGTGGACTGCGCCAGGCCTACGGGCGCGAGCATGCGCTGTTGATCGTGAAGGACATAGCTACGGATTCGCCCTTGCTGGACGCGGCGGACAACGCCTACACGCGCGACTTCGCCGCGGCCTGCGCCGCGCAGGGCTTCGTGCTGCTGGAGGGCCAGGCGCTGGCCTGGGTGCCGATCGACTTCGATTCCGGCGAGGAGTATCTGTCGCGGCTCTCCTCCGGCCGGCGCAAGGACATCCGGCGCAAGCTGCGCAGCCGCGCCGGGCTCGACATCGAGCGGGTGCCGCTGGGCGACGCGCGCTTCTTCGACGAGGCGGTGCTGGCCGAGTACCAGGCGCTGTACCGCAACGTCTACGCGCAGAGCGAAATCCATTTCGACGAACTGTCGCCGGCGTTCTTCCGCGACGTGCTGCAGGAAGGCGCCAGCGGCGGCGTGGTGTTCGTGTACCGCCACGCCGGCGTGATGATCGGCTGGAACCTGTGCTACGAGCACGGCGGCAAGCTGATCGACAAATACGTCGGCTTCGCCTATCCGCAGGCACGCGAGCACAATCTGTATTTCGTCAGCTGGATGCACAATCTGGAATACGCGCGCGAACGCGGCCTGAGCCATTACGTGGCCGGCTGGACCGACCCGCAGATCAAGTCGTATCTGGGCGCGCAGATGACCTTCACCCGGCATGCGGTGTATGCGCGCAATCCGCTGCTGCGATGGTTGCTGCGGCGTATCGGCGGCCATTTCGAAAGCGACCGCGCCTGGCAGGACGGCGCGTCCACGGTACCTACGGAGCCCCGCGCATGAAGCAGCCCGTCGTTCTCGACATCGACCGCTCGGTCGGCCCGCTGCCGGGACAGCACGTGCTGCCGCTGGCCGAATGGCAGGAGGCGGTGCGCTTCGGCTGCTCGCTGCGCACGCTGCGTCGCTTCGGGCGTGCGCTGGAGGCGGCCTTGCCGGCGAGCTACGGCACGGTGTTCTTCGGCAGCGGCGATTTCCACCACCTCAGCTGGCCGCTGATCCGGCGGCTCAGCCCGCGCGCCTCGTTCCAGGTGGTGGTGCTGGACAACCATCCGGACAACATGCGCTTTCCGTTCGGCGTGCACTGCGGTTCGTGGGTGCGCCGGGTAGCCATGCTGCCGCAGGTGAGCCACGTGCACGTGCTCGGCATCACCTCGCCGGACATCGGCGCCGGCCACGCCTGGGAGAACTACCTGACCCCGCTGCGCCGGCACAAGCTCAGCTACTGGTGCATGGACGTCGACGTGGGCTGGGCCAGCCGCCTCGGCCTGGCGCACGCCTTCCATCGCCACGACGATCCGGAGGCCCTGCTGGATGCCTTCATCGAGCAGCAGCGCACGCATCATGAGCCGGCCTATCTGTCGATCGACAAGGACGTGTTCGCGCCCGACGTGGCCCGCACCAACTGGGACCAGGGCCGGCTGCGCGCCGAGCATGCGCTGGCGCTGATCGACAGCCTGCGCCACGGCCTGGTCGGCAGCGACGTCAACGGCGAGATTTCCTCCTACCGCTACCGCAGCTGGTGGAAGCGCAAGCTTTCCGCGATGGACGAGCAGCCCGAGGTCGACGTGGCCCAGCTGGCCGACTGGCAGGCCCAGCAGCATGCGCTGAACCTGCGCCTGCTCGAGGCGATCGGCGCGCGCGGCGGTTGAGGTCGCGCGCGGCGGCTCCGCGCGTGCAGGGTCAGCGCACGCGCCGGTGGCAGGTCCAGCGAAGCCTGCGGCTGTGGCACCATGCGCGCTCGCTGTTAATGCGGCAGGAGACGGCATGACCATGAAGGACATTCCCCTCGCGCAGACCATCAAGAGCGCGATCGACGATGCGCTGAAGGAGCGCGGCGAAGCCAACGTGCTGGTGGTCGGCAAGACCGGCGTCGGCAAGAGCACCCTGGTGAATACGGTGTTTTCCGGCCGCATGGCCGACACCGGGCAGGGCCGGCCGGTGACCCAGGAGATGCGCAAGATCAGCAAGAGCGGCATCCCGGTGTCGATCTACGACACTAAGGGCCTGGAGGTGAAGGACTACCGGCCGATCCTCGAGCAGACCCTGCGCGCGGTCGGCGAGATCAATGCCGGCGCCGATCCGAACAAGCACATCCACGTCGCCTGGCTGTGCATCGGCGAGGACTCGGCACGGGTCGAGGAAGCCGAGGTCGAGCTGGCCCGCGCGCTGCACGAGCGGCAGATCCCGGTGATCGTGGTGATTACCAAGGCGATCGCCGACAACGGCTTCAAGGCGGTGGTCGAGGGTTTCTTCCCGTTCGCCCGCAACGTGGTGCGGGTGAACTCCGAACCGAAGGTGCTGGACGGCGGCCTGGTGATTCCCGTGCATGGCGTCGAGAACCTGGTCGACGTGACGATGGAGGTGATCCCAGACGGCCAAAAAAACGCCTTCGCCGCCGCGCAGCGCATAAAGATCCAGCACAAGGTCGATAGATCGCGTGCGGTGGTGCTGGCGGCGGCGGGCAGCGCGGCCACGGTCGGGGCGGTGCCGATCCCATTTGCCGACGCCATCGGCATCATCCCGGTGCAGATCGGCATGCTGGCCTCGATCACCGCGATCTTCGGCCTCGACGTGTCCACCGGCTTCCTCACCACCCTGGTCGGCGGCACCTTCACCTCGATCTCCGGCACCATGGGCGGGCGCGCCCTGGTCGGCGGCCTGCTCAAGCTGATTCCCGGGGCCGGTTCGCTGATCGGCGGCACCATCTCCGCGACGGTGGCCGGCGCCATCACCACCGCTTTCGGCGAAGCCTATATCGCGGTGCTGAAGGGCCTGCTGAGCGCGCACCCGGACCATGCGCCCAGCGCGGTGGAAATCAGCGAAGCCTTCAAGGAAAAGCTGAAGTCGGTTTCGCCCGGCAAATGGATCGGCAGGGGCTGAGCCGCGCCGGCCGGCGTGGTCAGCGCAATGCCGCCTGCAGGCGTTCGCAGATGTGCTCGAAAGTGGCGTCGTCCAGCCAGGGGCTGTTGCTGATGGTCAGGCTGCGCGCGGCGAAGTCGCGCGCGCGCGGCACGTCCTGCTGCGGCACGCAGTCGCCGAGGTAGGCGTAGTCGGGCAGGGCGTGGATGAACAGCCGGCTGACCCCCAAGCCGGCCTGCCACAGCTGCGCCAGGGCAGCGTCGCGCCGTGCCTGGTCCGGCATCAGCAGCATGAAGAACGGCCAGCTGCCCTGGTCGCCGGGCCGGTCTTCCAATACACGCAGACCATCGATGGCGCGCAGGCGCGGCAGGCGCTGCTGCGCCTGCGCCTGGGTCTGCGCCAGGAAGTCCGGCCAGCGTCGCGCCGCATGCGCGCCGATCGCCTGGCGCCAGCGGCCGACCCGGTGCAGCGGAATGTCCAGCGCGAACTCGTCGCCCACCGCAGCGACCGGATCGCCGCGTCGCAGCGCGCGCCGCAACGGCGCGCCATAGGCCAGGCGCAAGCCGCGTGGCCGGTAGAGCAGGGCATAGCCCAGCAGCTCGAGGCTGCGCCGCCATTCCCAGGCCAGGCTGGCCGGAACGTGGCGCGCGCTGCTTTGCCGCAGCGCCTCGCGCATCGTTTCGTCGCGCGCCGTCAGCAGGCCGCCTTCGTAGATCGACAAGCCCTTGCCGGCGGCCAGGCTGAAGAAGCCGAGGTCGCCGCGCAAGCCCACGCTCTCGCCGGCGTGGCGCGCGCCCAGCGCCTGCGCCGCATCCTCGATCACCCAGGCACCGACCTCGCGCGCAATCTCGAGTGCGCCGTCGACGTCGGCGACGCGGCCGCCGAGATGAGTGGGCACGATCGCCAGGGTGTGTTCGTCGCAGGCCGCGGCCAGGGCCTGCGGATCCATGTCGTAGTGATCTGGCAGCAGATCGCACAGGTGCAGTTCCAGCCCGGCGCGGCGCACCGCCAGCGCGACCAGCGGGCAGGTATACGCCGGCACCACTACCGTGCGTCGCTGTGGCGCCAGCTCGCGCAAGGCGAGCAGGCTCACCACCAGGGCGGCGGTGCCCGAGCATTCCAGTTGCAGCGGTGGCGTGCCGAGCTGGGCGGCCACGCCGGCGGCGAGTCCACCGCCGTGCGAGAACAGGTCGCCGGCCCGCAGCGGCAGGCCGGCCGTGGGCGGCAGTTCATGGCGTGTCGCTTGCGCGGGGTGCGGGCGTGCGCTCATCGCTCGCCTCGTCGGCTAGCCGGCGGCCGGGCTGCTGGCGTCGGCGCCGTCCTCGGCTTCGTGCTCGTGCGATTCGGCCAGGCCCAGGCAGACGATGCCGCCGATGATCAGCACGGCGCCCAGGGTGCGCGCCACGGTCAGCTGCTCGTCGAACAGCCAGATCGACAGCAGCATCACCGACACCACTTCCAGGTGCGAGGCGGCGAAGGCCGGCCCGATCGGCGCGGTCTTGAGCAGGCTCATATAGGTGAAGAAGGCGCCGACGTAGCCGATCACCGCGCCGTAGACCCAGGGATGGCCGAACACGCGCATCAGCCAGGCCATGCTGGCCTCGACCGGCAGGGCATGGTCGCCGGCGTACTTGAAGCTGATCTGCGACAAGGTGTCGAAGCCCATCAGCAGCAGGAAGCCGAACAGGTAGAAATATCCGCGCTTCATCCGGCGGCTCCCACCACGGCGACGCCCACCGTGACCAGCAGGATGCCGATCACCCGCAGGCGGGTCAGCTTCTCCTTGAACAGCCAGCGGCCGGCCAACATGATCACCACCATGTCGATCGAGCCGAGCAGCACGCCGCGGGTCAGCGGCCCCTGCGACAAAAAGGCGATCCACACCGGGAATTCCAGCACGTAGCAGGCCACGCCGATGATCAGCCATGGCCGCGCCAGCATGTGCCGCCAGCGCGCCAGACCGTCGCCGGCATGCGGATCGCTGGCGGCCGCTTTGAAGGCGAGCTGGCCGCCGGTGTCGAGCACCAGGTTGAGCAGCCACAGCGCGGTCGCCAGCGGAGTCATGCGGCGGCGGCTTCGGACTTGTTGGCGGCGATGCGCTCGAAGAATTCGGCCGAGCGCGCGATCAGGGTGCGACGATCGCGATCGATGGTAATCATGTGGTAGCTGTCTTTGAGCAGCAGCAGCTCGGTCGGCCCCTGCACGCGGCGGATCACTTCCTGCGCGTTGTCCACGCTGGCCACGTCGTCCTCGCTGGCGTGCGCGACCAGGCACGGCGCGGTGACCTGCGGCAGCTGGCGGCGCACCTGGCGCGACAGCTGGTACAGCTCGGCCAGCGAATACCATGGGTTGCCGGGCAGGCCGGCGGCCGCGCTGTCGCCGCCCAGCATCGCCGCGCTGATCTGCGCGCGGATGCGCTCGTCGCGCAGGCCGTACGGCGGCTCCTCGTCGAACACGCGGCCGCGGCCGATGCCGAGCCGCTTGAACAGCGGCAGCAGAAAGGACAGCTTGGCCTTCCACGGGATGTTCCAGCCGTCGTAGCGGAAGGTGGCACCGTACACGCCCACGCCGGCGACCATGCCGGGATGGTCGGCGGCCAGCTTCAGCGCCAGCAGCGCGCCCATCGACAGGCCGCCCACGAACAGCTGGTCGACCTTGCCCTTGAGCGCCTGCGCGGCCTGCTCGACGCTGGCGTACCAGTCGTGCCAGCCGGTGGCCAGCAGGTCCTCGACGTCGCCGCAGTGGCCGGCCAGCTGCATGCCGTGCACGGTATAGCCTTCGCGATTCAGGCCCTTGCCGAGCATGCGCATTTCCATCGGCGTGCCGGTGAGGCCGTGGATCAGCAGCACGCCGCGGCGATCACCTTCGAAGAAAAATTCGGACGGCTGAATCATCGGGAGGAATTCACGTGGGCCGGGCGACCTGCGCAATCAACAGAGGCTATGCGCGCGGGCCGAAATGGAAGGATAGACGGCATGCGCGCCGCCTGGCGGGTCATGCGGGCATGCTCCGGGCTCTCGCCGGTGCGGCGGCGGTGGTTTCGCCGCGGCGCAAAGTCGCATGCCGCCGTTTCATCAGGCTTTCGGCGCGGCCGGGAACTGCACCAGCACGCGCTGGCCGATGCGCAGCTCGGCCGGCGGCGGCTGGTCGAAGGTCAGCACGCATTCGACCGTGCGGGTATTCGCGCGCACCTGCGGATCCTCCTCCAGCGTGCTGGCGCCGAACACGCCGCCGATGCGCAGCACGTGGGCCTTCAGCGAGGACTGGCGGCTGTTGCCGTTGTCTTCCACCACTTCGGCGGCCATGCCGGGATGGATCGCGTCGACGAAGGATTCGTTGAGCTCGGCGCGCACGATGCGGGTTTCGTCCGGCAGCAGCACGAAGGCAGGCCCTGCGGTGGGCGATACCGTCGCGCCGGGCTGGATCAGCCGGCGCACCACCTGCGCGTCGACCGGCGCGTGCAGGCTGCGCTGGCCGAGCTCGTAGCGCGCCGCGGCGATCTTCTGTGCGGCCAGCGCCGCATTGGCCAGGGCCGAATCGCGTTCGCCCTGCAGCTGCTGCACGTTTTCGCGTGCATCGTCGGCGCTCTGGCCGTCGCCGGCGCCGGCCGAGGCGGCGGCCGCCAATCGCTGGGCGCGCTGCTGGGCGCCCTGGATGCGCTGGTCGAGCAGCTTGGCCTGGCTCTCGGCCTGCTTCTGTTCGGCCTGTGCCGCATCGACCGCGAGCTGGGCGGCCTCGGTGTCCAGGGCCGCCAGCAACTGCCCCTTGTGCACGTGATCGCCCTCGTGCACGGCGATGCTGGCGACCACGCCTTCGCGTGGCATGCCGAGCTTGAGCAGGCCGCCCTCGATGTCCACGCGTCCGCGCGCCACCGCGGCGTAGGGCGAGGCGGCCGGCGCCGGTGCCGTCGACGTGTCGCCGTGCGAACAGCCGGCCAGCAGCGCGGCGGCCAGCAGCACGATCGACGGACGGAGGAAGCGCGGGCTCATGCGGAGGATTCCATGGAAGCGGAGAAGGGCGGAGCGGGCGGCGCCGGCACGGCGGCGACATGGTCGCTCAGAATACGGCCGTCTTCCATCGACAGCACGCGGTCGGCGTGACCGACCAGGCGCGGGTCGTGGCTGACGCACAGCACGGTGGTGCCGTGGCTGCGGGCGATGCGATGCAGGATGTCGATCACGATCTGGCCGTTGGCGGCGTCCAGCGCGCTGGTCGGTTCGTCGGCGAACAGCAGGCCGGGCTCCTTGGCCAATGCGCGCGCAATCGCCACGCGCTGCTTTTCGCCGCCGGACAGCTCCGACGGGCGCAGCTGCATGCGCGGCCCCATGCCCACTTCTTCCAGCGATGCGGTGGCGCGGCGCCGGGCCTCGGCGGGCGTCAGGCCCAGGTAGCTCAGCGGCAGCTCCACCTGCTCCAGCGCATTCAGCGCCGGGAACAGGTTGAAGCCCTGGAACACGAAGCCGGTGTGCCGCAGGCGGAAGCGCTCCAGCGCGTGTTGGTCGAGCCGGCTCAGTTCCTCGCCGAGGGCCATCACCTGGCCCTGGTCCGGCCGCTGCAGGCCGCTGAGGATGGCCAGCAAGGTGCTCTTGCCGCAGCCGGAGGGACCGGAGATCAGGGTCAGCTCGCCAGGGTTGATGTCCAGCGACAGGTCGTGCAGCACGGTGCTGCGCAGCCGTCCGGATACGAACGACTTGGCGACATGGCGGGCCTGCAGAGAGGCGTTCGGCGCGGAATCGGCCATCGCTTACCTCAGCAGGCTGGCGGGATCGGCGCGGCGCAGGCTGCGCATCGCGGCCAGGCCCGAGACCATCGCCAGCAGCATGGTCAGGCCGAGACAGAGAATGGTCGGCATCGGATACAAGGCCACCGGCACGCTGCGGCTGCGCGCCAGCGCCAGCAGCAGCATGCCCATGGTCGCGCTGCCGACCAGGCCGAGCGCGCCGACCCAGAACGCCTGCTCCAGCACTACCTTGCGCAAGGCGCCGACACCCACGCCGAGCGCGTTGAGGGTGGCGTATTCGCGCACCGAGCCGACCACCGCGGCGACCAGGGTCTGGCTGGTGATCACCGCGCCGACCAGGAACACGATGCCGGCCAGGAACAGCACGCCGGCGCCGGCGCCGGTGTCGAGGATCCAGTACATCTGCGAACGGCGCGCGAACTCCTGCTTGGTCCACACCGCATAGCTGCCGAACGAGGCCGCGCCGGAGAGGCGTCGCGCCACTTCCCGGCTGCGCGCGGGATCGCGCACGCTGGCGACGAAATAGGTGACGCGCCCGCTGTCCTGCGGATCGACGTCGAGCTCGCGCGCGGTGTCCAGCGAGGACACCACGTTGACCCCGCCGAGCGCGCGCAAGCCGTTGCTGACCCCGACCACGCGCACGCGATGGCCGTTGATCGCCGCGGTGTCGCCGACGCTCACGCCCAGGTTTTCGAGGTCGGCGCGATCCACGATCACCGCATCGGGCTCGTTCAGCAGGGCGCGCAGCCGTGGCGGCAGCGCCTGGGCGAACATCATGCCGTCCGGGCGCGGGTCGATGCCGGAGACGAACACCGAGACGCCGCCGGTGTCCTTGGGGCCGCGCCAGTCGGCGTCGACCCAGCGGAACGGCTCGACGCGCACCACGTCGGGGTCCATGCGCAGGCGCATTTCCACGCCCTCGTCGATCGGCCGCCCCAGGTTCACGCTCTGCGTGCCGGGATAGCCGACCCATAGCTGGGCCGAAGAGCCGGTGATGTAGACGCTGGCGCTGCCGAAGATGCCGAGCACCAGGGCCGCCTGCAGCAGCTGCAGCAGGCCGGCGAAGCACACCGCGAGGATCGCCGGCAGAAAGCGGCGCCATTCGTAGACCAGGGTTTTGCGGGCAAGGGCGACCATCAGTCGGCACCCTTGTGCGCAGCGGCCGGCGAGGTCGCCGCGTTGCCGTCGTCGGGCAGCGGAGCGCCGCCGAGCGCCTTGTACAGTGACACGTAGGCCAGATCGCGCGCAGCGCGCGCGGACACCAGCTCCAGCTCCGCACGGCGGCTTTCCAGCTGGCTGTCCTGCCATTCCAGCGGGCTGCCCAGGCGCAGTTCCACACGCTTCTGGGTGATCGCGCCGCCTTGCTCGACCGCCTGCAGGGCCTGCTGGCTGGCGCTCTCGCGCGCCTGCAACTGGTGCAGGTCGCCCATCGCCGTCTCCGCTTCGGCCACGCCCTGCAGCACTGCCTGTCGGTAGGCCAGCAGCGCGGCCTTGAGGTCGTGGCTCTTGGCGTGGGCGAGCGACACGCGCTGGCCCCAGTCGAACAGCGGGATGTCGATGATCGGGCCGGAAGAGGCGATGCCTTCGCCGCTGTGGATGTGGTTGTAGTTCGAGGTGATGTTGACCGACCACTGCAGCGAGGTGCCGAGGCCGATGTTCGGATAGATCGCCGCGCGGCTGAGGCCCAGGTCGCCGGCGGCGCGCAGCACGTTGGCCTCGGCGGTGGCGATCTCGGGACGGGTGCGCAGCAGGTCGGCCGGCGCCGTCTGCAGTTGCCAGGCGCCCAGCTGCGGCTGCGGGCCGGGCTGCAGCCATTGCGGATCGGGTTCGTTCTGGCCGACCAGCACCGCCAGCTGCTGGGCGCTGCCGATGATCGCCTGCTGCGGCTCGGCCAGCGCCGCATCGGCGCGCGCCAGCTCGGCCTGCGCATGCGTCACGTCGAGCTGGGGAGCCAGCTTCAGGCTCTGCCGCACCTGCAGCAGGCGCAGCTTCTCGGCCTGGGCGTCGCGGATCGCGCCGAGCAGGCGCAATTGTTCCTGCGCCGAGCGCAGCTCGATCCACTGGCGGGTGATTTCGGCGACCAGCGAGACGCGCGCGCCCTGCAGCTCGGCGCGCGCCAGGTTTTCCTGGCCCTGTGCCTGGCGGCCTGCGCTCTGCCAGGCGCCGAACAGGGGCAGCTCCCACACGGCGTCGAAGCCGACCAGGAAGTACGACGCGCTGGTGTCGGGATTGATCACGTCGTTGGTGCGGCCGTGCAGCGCCGGCAGGTAGCCGTCGTGCGAATGCCGGTTCAGGATGCGCGCCGAGCGCACGCGTTCGGCGGCCTGTGCGACGTCCAGGTTATTGCGCAAGGCGCGCTCGATCAGGGCGTCCAGCTGCGGGTCGCCCAGCGCCGTCCACCAATGGCGCAGGTCGGCCTGCGGCGTGGCGGCGGGTCCCAGCTCGCCGTTGCGCCAGGTATTCGGCACCGAAGGCTTGAGTTCGGGCAGGGGCGCCACGCTGCAGCCGGCGAACAAAACCAGGCCGGTCGCCAGCAGCAGGCTGCGGATGCCATCCGATCGGCGCACGGGTTTCGGCAACAGCGGATGCGTGATGGCGGGCAAGGGCGGGGTGTTCTCAAGCGTACAAAGCAGGGATGATACCGGTTGGACCTTTCATTTTCATTTGTGCGAGCTGACTGGGTGGTCCGGGGGGAAGCGGTGAAAAATCGAAGAAAAGGGAAAGAAAGGGGGCGGAAAGGCGCCTGCGTTTAACCTAGTGCTAATTCTTGGGAGAACTAGCCCGCATGACCCCCTGGAAAATCCTCTGCGACTTCGACGGCACCATCTCCGTGGAGGACGTGATCGACTCGCTGCTCGACCGTTTCGGCCGTCCCGGCTGGGAAACGCTCGAGCAGGATTGGCGCGCCGGCCGCATCGGCTCGCGCGAGTGCATGACCGGCCAGGTCGAACTGCTCGACATGAGCCGCGACCAGCTCGACCATCACCTCGATGGGTTGTGGATCGATCACGCCTTTCCCGCCTTCGTGGCCAAGACGCGCGAGCTCGGCATGCCGATCCGCGTGGTCAGCGATGGCCTCGACTACGCCATCCACAAGATCCTGGGCCGCTACGGCCTGGATGATCTGCCGCTGGCCGCCAACCACCTGTCGCCGGCGCCGCCGCCACGGCAGTGGCAGCTGACCTCGCCGTTCCAGGCCGAAGGCTGCCGCAGCGGCACCTGCAAGTGCGCCTGCGTGGCCCAGGCCCGCGCCAGCGGCGCGAAGACCTTGCTGATCGGCGACGGCGCCTCGGATTTCTGCGCCGCCGACCGCGTCGATTTCGTGTTCGCCAAGCATCGCCTGATCGAGCACTGCCGCGCCGCGGGCATTCCCTACGTGCCGATCACCGGCTTCGAGGACGCCCTGGAACTGCTGCCCCGCCTGTTGGACGGCAGCCTGGTGGCCGAGCATGTCCGCCATGAGCCTGCCGTCGCCAACGCGCACTGACGCGCCGGCGCGACAGGCTCCCGTTTCGCCTGTCCGCCACCCCCGCCATTCCCATCCGGACGCTTTGATGAACGCCTACGATCCGAACGCCGCAACCGGCGTGATTCCCGACGCCCAGTTGCTGGCCGACGAGGCCCAGTACAGCTCCTTCGGCGACACCGTGCACTATGTCGACCCGCCGAAGATCTTCCGCCACGGCGAAGGCAGCTGGATGTACGACACCGCCGGCGTGCCGTTTCTGGACCTGCAGATGTGGTACTCCGCGGTCAATTTCGGCTACGGCAACAAGCGCCTGAACGACACGCTGAAGCGCCAGATCGATGTGCTGCCGCAGGTGGCCAGCCAGTATCTGCACCAGACCCGCATCGAGCTGGCCAAGACCATCGCGGTCGACGCGCAGCAGAAGTTCGGCGTGAAGGGCCGCGTGCACTTCAACGTCGGCGGCGCGCAGGCGGTGGAGGATTCGCTCAAGCTGGTGCGCAACTTCAAGAACGGCAAGAGCCTGATGTTCGCCTTCGAGGGCGGCTATCACGGCCGCACCCTGGGCGCTTCCTCGATCACCTCCAGCTACCGCTATCGCCGCCGCTTCGGCCACTTCGGCGAGCGCGCGATGTTCATCCCGTTCCCGTATCCGTTCCGCCGCCCGAAGGGCATGACGCCGGAAGAGTATTCGGACGCCTGCGTGCGCCAGTTCGAGCGCCTGTTCGAGACCGAATACAACGGCGTGTGGGACCCCAAGGTCAGCCAGGCCGAATACGCCGCCTTCTACGTGGAGCCGATCCAGGGCACCGGCGGCTATGTGATCCCCCCGAAGAATTTCTTCAAGGATCTGAAGCGGGTGCTGGACAAGTACGGCATCCTGATGGTGGTCGACGAGATCCAGATGGGTTTCTGGCGCACCGGCAAGCTGTGGTCGATCGAGCACTTCGGCGTGACGCCGGACGTGATCGTGTTCGGCAAGGCGCTGACCAACGGTCTCAATCCGCTCTCGGGCCTGTGGGCGCGCGAGGAGATGATCAATCCGCAGATCTTCCCGCCGGGCTCGACCCATTCCACCTTCAACTCCAACCCGCTCGGCACCTCGCTCGGCCTCGAAGTCATCAAGATGGGCTACGAGCTGGACTACGAGACCAATGTGGCCAAGAAGGGCGCGCACTTCCTCGAGGCGCTGAAGGACCTGCAGAAGCGCCACAAGGAAATCGGCGACGTCGACGGCCTTGGCCTGGCGCTGCGCGCCGAGATCTGCACCGACGACGGCTTCTCGCCGAACAAGGCGCTGCTGGACAAGATGGTCGACATCGGCCTGGCCGGCGACCTCGAGCACAACGGCAAGAAGATCGGCCTGGTGCTGGACGTGGGCGGCTGGTACAAGAACGTGATTACCTTCGCGCCCTCGCTGGACATCACCCACGAGGAGATCGACCTGGCGATCAGCCTGCTCGATCAGCTGCTGACCAAGGCGAAGAAGCTGGTCTGAGCCGATATCTCGGCAAGGCCATCAAAAACGGCGGCGCATTGGCGTCGCCGTTTTTTTGTGCCGCGCATCCGCCCGATTTTCTGCGCCGACGCTATGGCTGCTTTGGCGTCCGAACGGCTGTTGGCCTGCATATCCGAGTTATTACTGGCTGGGCGATGCCTCGACCTAGGGCGCAGCTGCCTCCGTGCGCATGAAGTCGCGCAGGCGTGAACTGAGCAAGTCATAGCCCGCGCTGGTCAGGTGCAGGTTGAGGTCGGGCACGAACAGCGGGCAGGGCGTCTTGTGGCCGCAGGTGAAGGCGTCATGCACGTCGAAAAAGGCGAAGCGCCGCGCCGCTGCGGCCTGGGCCAGCGCAGCGTTCACCGCGCGGATCTTGTCGTCCGCGCCCATCATGTCGGTGCCCCGCGGCAGCAGGCTGCTGACGATCACGCGCGCCGACGGGAAGTGCGTGTGGACTGCGGCCACCACGCTGAGGATGCCGGAGACGATGGCGCAGCTCGGATAGCCGATGTCGTTGGTGCCGATCAGCAGCAGGACGTAGCGCGGCGACTGGCGATGGAAATCGTAGGTTCCGAGTCGCCACAGCGTGTGCTCGGTGCCGTCCTGCCCGAAGCCTGCATTCAACACCGTCAGTCCGGTCGCCTGGCCGAGGCGGGCTTCGCTCCAGCCGGCCATGATCGAGTCGCCGAAGCTGATCAGCTGGTAGGACCCGCTCGCGAGCCGGTGCTGCAGGGTCGTTTGTTGTTCGACCCAGGCCTCAGTGCGCGGCGTGGGCGTGGTAGTCGGCAGGAGACCAGAAGCCGCGGGGCAGGACTGCGCCTCGGCGCGCGGGGAGAGCGCGGCGAAGCAGATCAGCAGCGTCAACATGAATCGCATCTTGCCCGCTCCTTGAGTGACGGCCATCAGTGGCGGCCTTCGCCGAGATCAGGCGCCGAGCAGCCCGGGAACACATAGAGAACTCATGCCTGCTCGCAACAGGCGTGGTTTCGACAAAGCGCTGCGCGTGTCGGGGCGATGGTAATAGAGGGGGATCGTTCGTGGAGTGCGCCAGCACTCGGGAGGATGGCCGGCCAGCTCGATGGCTCGCGTGGCCACTCGGCCTCTCGCCGCCCTAGCGCGCCCTGCCCAAGCCTGTCTGTTCCATGGGAGCCGGATGCGTGCGATGCGACATTGATTCAGCGCAAGCAAGCCGCCGATCAATGGCTGGAACGTCGACGCACTGCTTTTCGGAAGCTGCTTTGTCGTGAGGCCTATTGGTCGGGCCGTCGAGCCATACCCTCCCGCAAACATCCCACGCGCCAACGTCGCGCTAGCCGACGGCAGGAAAGTGCAGCTCCACCCGGAAGCCGCCTTCGGTGCGATTGGCGTAGTGCACGCTGGCATGGTGGCGCTCGGCCATGCGCTGCACGATCGCCAGGCCCAGCCCGCTGCCTTCCTCCTGACTGCCCGGCACGCGGAAGAAGCGTTCGCCCAGCCGGTGCAGCAGCGTTTCGGGCACGCCCGGACCGTTGTCCTCGACGCCCAGCACGACTTCGCCGCCGGCCAGGCCGACGGTCACGGTCACTACGCTGTGCGGGCCGGCGTAGCGCATCGCGTTGTCGATCAGGTTGTCCAGCAACTCCTGCAGCACGGTCGGATCGCCCTGGATCCAGGCCGGCGCGGACGGTCCCTCGTAGCCCAGGTCGATTCGCGCGGCCAGCGCCTCGTGCACGCGCAGGCCGACCTGTTCGGGCGCGAGCAGGTTGAGGTCCACCCGCTCGTTGCCGTGTTCGAGCCGCTCCGGCGATTGCGCGCGGGTCAGCGCGAGCAACTGGGCCGAGGTGCGGCTGGCCCGCACGGTGAGTCGCTGGATGTGCTGCAGCGCGTCGGTCACCGTGGCCGGCGATGGATCTTTCTGCGCACGCTCGACGTGTACGCGCAGCCCGGCCAGCGGCGTGCGCAGCTGGTGCGCGGCGTCGGCGGTGAAGCGTTCCTGCAGCAGCAGCATGTGGCGCAGCCGCGCGAACAGGCCGTCGATGGTGCGTGTCAGCGGCAGGATCTCCGCCGGCACGTCGTCGTCGCCGATCGGGGTGAGGTCGTGCTCGCGCGCAGCCAGCCGCGCGGTCAGTGGCTCCAGCATGCGCATGCCGCTGGCCACGCCGAACCACACCAGCAGGAACACCACCAGGATCAGCAGGGCCTGTGCCGGAATGCTCAGCAGCAGGATTTCGCGCGCCTGCTGGTGCCGGTCGTGCAGGTTCTCGGCCACCGCCACGGTGAGCATGTCGTCCGGGTCCAGCATGTTGGGGATCAGCACGGCCGCCGCGCGCAGCGGCCGCCGCTTGAGCTGGGCGTCGAACAGCTGCGGTTCGCGCTCGGGCTGCAGGCCGGCCGGCGCCTGCAGTGCGGCTGCGCCGGCGATCAGGCCGTGCTTGGTGCTGCTGACGCTGAAGTAGCTGTGCCCCTGCGGTTCGTACTCGAGCAGAAAGCCGGCCTGCGGCGAGATATGGCCGTCCGGCGCTTCGCGGGTCAGCATCTGCGCCAGGGCCAGGGTGTCGTCGCTGAGGTCGCGGTCGTGTACGTGGTTGGCGTAGGCCAGCGCGCCGCCGTAGGTCAGCAGGCTGTTGACCAGCAGCAGCAGGGTCAGCGGCACCAGCAGCACGATCAGCAGCTGGCGGCGCAGGCTGAGCCGGGGCGCGGACGGCGCAGCCGCCGCCGACGTGTCGGGCGTCATCTCTGGTGACCGGCCGGTTCGTCCGCCGGGGCCGATCCGGCGGGCACCTCTTCCAGCAGATAGCCCAGACCGCGGATGGTGCGCACCTGGGTACCCGACTCGGCCAGCTTGCGGCGCAGGCGGTAGATGGCGATGTCCAGCCCGTTGTCGGTGAGCTCCTCGTCCCAACTGCATAGGGCTTCGATCAGCTGGGAGCGGCTGGTGACGCGGTCCGGCCGCGCCGCGAGGGCCTCGAGCAGACCGAATTCGCGCGCGGTCAGCTCCAGCGGCGTCTCGTCGACCCAGGCGCGATGGCCGGGCAGATCCAGGCGCAGCCGGCCGATCGCCAGCTCGGGCGCGCCCTGGGTGGTGTAGCGGCGCAGCAGTGCGCGCACGCGTGCCTCGAACTCGGCGAGGGCGAACGGCTTCACCAGGTAATCGTCGGCGCCCAGGTCGAGCACGCGCACGCGCTCGCGCAAGTCGTCGCGCGCAGTGAGCACCAGCACCGGCAAGCTGGTGCCGCGCCGGCGCAGCCGATGCAGCACTTCGCTGCCGTCCAGCCCGGGCAGGCCGAGGTCGAGCACCAGCAGGTCGTAGGGCGTGTCACGCAGGGCGGTGTCGGCAGTGCCGCCGTCGGAGACGTGGTCCACTGCATGCCCGCCTTGGCGCAGCGCGGCGCTCACGCCGGCGGCAATGGCCGGATCGTCCTCGACGATCAGGATGCGCATAGGCCGGCTCCGTTCGGCGGCAATGAAAAGAAGGCAGGACTCATCACGGGATCGGATAGTACAACCTGGCGTCCGGCGGGCACGTCATGGCCCGACAACTTGATGCCGCCGTGGCGACAGGCCGGAGCAGATCGGATCAGGATGAGGGCAAGCTCGCGATAGAACATGGCGACCATCGAGTCGGCGCGAATCGGTCGAAACTTCAGGCTTGGCGCGCGATCGGGCTCGAGTCATGCGAAGCGTCGATGGCCAGGCAGCGCTCAGGCCCAGGCGCAGCGGCGATCGAGGCAGGGCGGGTAGTAGGCGAACACATGGTTGTGGCTGCCGTAGAAGTCCATGTCTTCGATGTGCTCGCCGCCGAGTCGCTCGGCGACCCGGTCGGAAGCCTCGTTGCCGACGCGCACCAGGCTGATCACGCGCGGCGCGTGCAGGCGCTTCCAGGCGAACTCCAGCACCGCGTTGCCGGCTTCGGTGGCGTAGCCGTGGTGGCGGTGTTCGGGCTTGAGCATCCAGCCCATTTCCAGCGCCGGCCAGCCCTCGGGATACATCAGGCCGGCGCGGCCGATGAATTCGCCGCTGGACTTCAGTTCCAGCGCCCACATGCCGTAGCCGCGCAGCTGCCAGTGGCCGATCAGCATGGCCAGCGAGCGCCATGCGTTGGTGCGGTCCAGCGGCTGGCCGTCGCCGACCCAGCGGGTGCTTTCCGGATCGCCCAGCATCGCGGCGTAATCGTCGAAATGGCGCTCGGTGAAAGCGGTCAGCCGCAGGCGCGGCGTTTCCAGGGCGGGAATGTCGAACATAGGGTTCATGCAGCTCGTTGGCCCAGTATCGCGGCCAGTGCTCGGGTGCTCTGTTGCAGGCTTTCGGCCCAGGGCAAGCCGATGATTTTCTCACCAGTGGCGGCGTCAAGAAAGTCCTCGGCTTCGCCCGGCGGCAGCAGATGGCGGTAATCCACCGTGATTTCAGTGCCTTGGGGGAGCTTGCTGATGGCGAACACGAAACCGAGGTGCCATAGGCCGGTCGGTTCGAAGCTGTGGTTGATGTAGCACTCGTCCGGCCAGTCGGGCGACAGCGTGTAGCGGTCCTCGAACCAGCGCGCGGCGGCGTACATCTGCGCGCCGAGCGCAGGATCGGCGGCGATCTCGGCATGCCGCCAGGTGTGCTCGATCGCATCCGGTGCGGTGATGATGCGTCCCGCCTCGACCGCTTCGTCCAGAAACAGGCCCTTGCCGGCGCCGCCGATGTTCGACGGGGCAATGCGATAGCGCGGAATAATCATAAATCCCTGAACAGGCTCGAAGAGCGTGGCCGGCTGGCGAAGGGCGCGAGTGTAGCGCAAGCCTCGCTCCGGCGAGCCGCGATACGGCGGCGCGCTACAATCACGCTTTTGCCGTTGCCCGAGGAGTCGCCGTGGATACCGCCCGCCTTTCCAACTACGTCAGTGGCCTGTGGGACGATGAGATCGTGCCGCAGCTGGTCGAATACATCCGCATTCCCAACAAGTCGCCGATGTTCGACAAGGACTGGGTGGCGCACGGCTACATGGATGCGGCGGTGAAGCTGATGGAAAGCTGGGCCCGCTCGAAGCTGTCGGCCTTGCCGGGCGCCACGCTGGAAGTGGTGCGCCTGGAAGGGCGCACGCCGCTGATCTATATCGAAGTGCCCGGGCAGGGCAGCGACACGGTGGTGCTGTACGGCCATCTGGACAAGCAGCCCGAGATGACCGGTTGGGCCGACGGCCTGGGTCCGTGGACCCCGGTGCTGAAGGGCGACAAGCTGTACGGCCGCGGCGGCGCCGACGACGGCTACGCGATTTTCGGTTCGCTGGCCGCGCTGCTGGCCTTGCACGAACAGGGCGTGCCGCATGCGCGCTGCGTGATCCTGATCGAGGCCTGCGAGGAATCCGGCAGCTACGACCTGCCGTACTACGTGGATCATCTCGCGGCGAAGATCGGCAGTCCCTCGCTGGTGGTCTGCCTGGACTCGGGTTGCGCCAACTACGACCAGTTGTGGCTCACCACTTCGCTGCGCGGCATGACCGGCGGCGAGCTGACCGTGCAGGTGCTGGAGGAGGGCGTGCACTCAGGCGACGCCTCCGGCGTGGTGCCGTCCAGCTTCCGCATCCTGCGCGAGCTACTCTCGCGACTGGAGGACGAGCACACCGGCCGCATCAAGCCGCAGGAACTCTACGTGGACATCCCACCGCAGCGGGTGGAGCAGGCGCAGCGCGCGGCTGAGACGCTGGGCGCCGCGGTGTACGACAAATTCCCCTTCGTCGAGGGCATGCGGCCGGTCACCGACGACCTGGCCGAACTGGTGCTCAACCGCACCTGGCGCCCGCAGCTGGCGGTGACCGGCGCGGATGGTCTGCCGCCGCTGGAAAGCGCCGGCAACGTGCTGCGCCCGAAGACCTCGGTGAAGCTCAGCCTGCGCGTGCCGCCGACGCTCTCCGGCGCTAAGGCCGGCCAGTTCCTGAAGCAACTGCTGGAACAGGATCCGCCCTACGGCGCCAAGGTCAGCTTCAAGCTGGAAAAGGACGGCAGCGGCTGGAATGCGCCGCAGCTGTCGGCGTGGCTGGAGCAGGCGGTGGCCGAGGCCTCGCAGCATCACTTCGGCGCGCCGGCGGCCTATATGGGCGAGGGCGGCAGCATCCCGTTCATGGGCATGCTCGGGGAGAAGTTCCCGCAGGCGCAGTTCCTGATCACCGGCGTGCTGGGGCCGCACTCGAATGCGCATGGCCCGAACGAGTTCCTGCACATCCCCACCGGCAAGAAGGTGAGCATGGTGGTGGCCGAGGTGGTGGCTCGCCACTATGCCCAGGGCGCGCAAGGCTGACGTGCTGGCGATGAGCGCGGACATCGACGCCGCCAGTTTCGTGGCCAACTGGGCGCAGGTGCGGGCGCGCGTCGATGCCGCCTGCCGTGCGGCGGGACGCGATCCGGGCGAGGTCGCGATCCTGCCGGTAAGCAAGACCTTCGGCGCGGCGTCGGTGCGCGCCGCGATGGCGCTGGGCCTGCGGCGCTTCGGCGAGAACCGGGTGCAGGAGCTGCGCGACAAGCAGGCCGAGCTTGCCGGTGAGCCGGCCGAGTGGGTGCTGATCGGCCAGCTGCAGACCAACAAGGCCAAGGATGCGGCGCGGCTGGCCAGTGAAGTGCAGTCGCTGGACCGGCTGGAGCTGGCCGCGGCGCTGGATCAGCGCCTGCAGCAGGAAGGCCGCGTGCTCGACGTGCTGGTGCAGGTCAAGACCTCGCCCGAGCCGAGCAAGACCGGCCTGCCGCCGGATGAATTGCCGGCCTTGCTGGATCGCCTGCGCGACTACCCGCGCCTGTGCGTGCGTGGCTTGATGACCCTGGCGGTGCATTCGGACGACACGGAGCAGGTTCGCGCCTGTTTCCGGCGCCTGCGCGAATGCCGCGAGCAGGCCGCGCGGCAGGGGCATGCGTTGGAGCGCCTGTCGATGGGCATGAGCGGCGATTTCTCGCTGGCGATCGCCGAAGGGGCCACCGAGGTGCGCATCGGCAGCGCGCTGTTCGGTCAGCGCTCTTGAACATTTGGCAAATTAATATACTTTTTCATCTAATGAGTTCTTTAATGCCTTCGAAATCAACGGAGTCTCATTGTATTTTTAGGAAAAATCATATGGTTGCATGAGGTCGGTGGGAGTAGAGCGAATTTGCAAACGACAGGGTTTAGTTAACGTCGATCCAACATAAGGACTGTGTCACTTTGCTAAGTTCACCTCTTCGTCACGTCGCCAGCACAGCCGGCGGCTAATCCTGAAACAGCTAGGGGCGCCTCCCGCATGCCAATCAAGCGATTGACCGTATACTCTGTGCTTGCTTCCACGCTTATCGCTTCTGGTTCGCTGCTCGCCGCCCCTTCCGTTACCGATACCCTCAGCATCAATGCCGCCCCGCAGCTGATGAACCAGCTGCCGGTGTTCAACCCGGCACCGATGCTCGCCCAGGCCTCCGTCGCCGCCGACCTGGTTCCCGCCGCCTCCCTTTCGAAAGCTTCTTCTGCGCTGCCGACGGCCAAGCTGGCCAGCCGCGCCGCGTCGCAGCTTGCGGTCAGCGAGGACGACGAGGCCCAGCTCGGCAACGACGTGAGCGATCTGCGTCGCACCCTGATCAACCTGGCCATGAACCTGCGCGACATCCGCTATGTGCGCGGCGGCCACGATCCATCCACCGGTTTCGACTGCAGCGGCTTCGTGCGCTATGTGTTCGCGCACGCCATCGGCCTGAACCTGCCGACCAATTCCGCAGCGCAGTTCCTGTCCGGCCTGAAGGTCGATCGCTCGCACATGCAGCCGGGCGACCTGGTGTTCTTCCGCACCGCTGGCCGTCATGGCCGCGGCCGCATCTCCCACGTCGGCATCTACGTGGCCGACGGCCGTTTCATCCACTCGCCCTCGCATGGCAAGACGGTGCGCGTGGACAGCCTGGACGAAGCCTACTGGGCCGAGCGCTTCGCCGGCGCCAAGCGCCCGGAAGCGATCGCGCGCAACGGCTGAGCAGGCTCGCCGCTGCCGCAAGCAAAGGCCGCCCAGGGGGCGGCCTTTTCGTTGATGGCGCGTCGGCCGTCCATGGCCGTGCTCGGGCGAGAAGCTAGAACTTGTAGTCCACGCCGAAGTTGACGAAGCGGCCGCGCGGATCGGCCTGGGTGATGTCGTAGTAGGTGTTTGACGGGTCCCATGGCGGCCGGCGGTTCTGCAGGTTCTGCACGGCCAGGGTGAGGGTGGTGCGGGTCAGGCCGGTGTAGGCGATCGCCAGGTCGTAGGTGCTCCAGCTCTTCACCCGCTCGGGATAGGCCGCAGTCAGGCGATTGGCCGGGTTCTGCTGGTAGCCGCCGACGTAGTACCAGGTCAGCGTGCTGGTGAAATCGCCCAGGCTCCACTGCAGCCCGGTGCTGCCGCGCCAGTGCGGCAGCGCGCCGAGCACATTGCTGCCAGCGCCGTTCACCGGCGCCTGGCCGGCGACCAGCGGCTCGCTGTACTTCAGCAGGCGGGTCCAGGTGCCGTCGAGGGTGAAGCTGCCGAAACGCTGCGTGCGCAGCACCTGCTTGAAGTCGATATCGACGCCGTCGGTGGTCAGGCTCTGCTGGTTCAAATACTGGTTGTCGATGGTGACGATGCGGCCCTGGGCATCGCGGATCACCCGCGGGTCCTTGGCGTCCACCATCGCCTGTTCGTTGTCCGGCCCGATGATGCCGTTCTGCACGATGTGGTAGTAGTCCAGGCCGACGCTGGTATCCGCGCTGGGCGAGATGACGAAGCCGGCGTTGTAATTCTTCGAACGCTCCGGCTGCAGCTTCGGATTGGCGGCGAACACCTCGGTGTAGCTGCGCGGCTGGCCCGGCGTGACGGGATCGTAGGGATCGATCACCGAGCTGTAGCTGATCGCCGTGCTGTGCGTGATTTCCGGCAGCGAGGGCGCACGGAAGCCGCGCGAGAACGAGCCGCGCAGCAGCAGCCAGTCCAGCGGCTGGTAGCGCAGGCTGAACTTGGGCGCGAAGGCATTGCCGAAATCGCTGTAGTGGTCGAGCCGGCCGGCGACGTTCGCCTCCAGCGTGCTGAGCAGCGGCAGGTTGAACTCGGCATAGGCCGCGTTGACGTTGCGCGAGCCGTTGATGATGTCGATCGCCGGGCGCAGCTCGGTGCCCGACAGCACGGCGTCGGAGGTGCGCGAATTGATCGACTCGTTGCGGAACTGGTAGCCGGCGGCGAAACCCACCGTGCCGGCCGGCAGGTCGAACAACTGCGTGCTGGCGGTGGCGTCGACCGTACTCAGCCGCGACACGGCCGGGCGGGTCGTCGCCAGGCGCAGCGCGTCCACTGCGCCGGCCGGGTTGCCGGTCGAGGCGAGGTCGTAGCCGCCATCGGCCAGCAGGGACTGGAAGGCATAGCGATTGGCGAAATCGGTGACGTCCTCCTTCAGGCTGCTCTCCGAATGCTGCGCGGAGACATCCCAGTCCCAGTTTCCGCTGTGTCCTTTCACGCCGCCCAGGAAGCGGCTGAAGATGGTGTGGTCGCGCTTGTTGCGCCGACCGAGATCCCACAGGTTGGTGTTGACCGGCGTCGGCGCGCTGTTCGGATTGGCCGGATTGCCCGCCGGCAGGGTGGTGCCGATGTTCACCAGCTGCTGGCTGGCGTTGTCCCAGGCGCGCAGGCCGCTGCCGATCGCCAGCGGCGGTCCGAAGATGAAGGAGGCGTCGCTGCGGCTGTAGATCGCCTCGCCGTACGCCTGGATGTCGTCGGTGATGCGGACCGTGGTCTTCAGCACCGCGTGGTAGCGTTCGATGCCGGGGATCAGGGTGGTGTACTGCGCCGGGTTGTAGGCCCATACCGTGCCGCTCTGCCCCGGCGTGATCGCACCGTAGGGCAGCTGCCGCACCGGGCCTACCGCATGGGCGTAGCCCTGGGTCGGATCGTTGTTGTAGTAGTTGGTCGGCACCCAGGCCAGCGTGCCGCCGGGTTTGTCGCGGAAGTCGCTGTCGCGCATCCAGCTCACGTCGTCCTGGTTGAGCTGGTTGCTGCGGGTGCCGTCGACGGCGAAGAACACGTTGTAGCCGTCCCGCTTGAGGTCGCCGTGACCGAGCAGCAGATGAAAGTCGTGCTCGGTCTGGCCGGTGCCCTCGGTGCTGCCGCCGTAGCTGACGCCGGCCTCCGCGCCCTGGTAGTTCTGCTTGAGGATGATGTTGACCACGCCGGCGATGGCGTCCGAGCCATACACCGCCGAGGCGCCGTCCTTCAGCACCTCGATGCGCTCCACCGCGGCCAGCGGCAGCGAGTTCAGGTCGACGAAGGTCTGCTGCAGGTTGTACGCCGTGGCGTAGTTGGCCACGCGCTTGCCGTCGACCAGGATCAAGGTGTTCTGCTGGCCCAGGCCGCGCAGCGAGATGCCAGCGGTGCCGGCGGAGAAGCTGCCGGTCAGCTGTTCGTTGACGCTGTTGCCGGTGTTGGCCGAGATCGAGCGCAGGAAATCGGGCAGGGTGGTCTTGCCGCTGACCTTGATGTCCTGCGCGGTGATGACCTGCACCGGGCTGGGGCCTTCCAGGTCGGTGGTCTTGATGTTGGAGCCGGTGACGGTGATCGCTTCCAACTGGGTCGGGGAGGTGCCGCGGTCGTGGTCCTCGGCGCGGAGCGCTGGTGCCGTAAGCGCCGTAGCGACGGCAAGCGAAAGTACGGTGGATCGGAGCATGGGGATTTTCCTGGGTGCAGCATTCCGCCCCGGCGCAAGGCCGGGCGACAGAAATGCATCGATGCGGCGGCACTAGGCCGTCGAGTGGGGGACGCCGAGGCGTCGTGCGGTGAGCGCCGGGGCAGCGCTCGTGGCTGCGGGGTCAGCCGATACGGTGCATGGGCGGGCGGCAGGCGGCACGAAGGCACGCAGGCCGTCGCCGCAGGCGGCAGGCAAGCTGGCTAAGCACGTTGGTTTCCTGGTCTGGCGAGGGTCGCGCCTGGCAGCGCGCGCGGGTTCCGCAGCTTTGTCGGATCAACAACAACAGCGCATCGCTCGATGGCGCTGCGCAATCTCGACGGTAGGGCGGAAGACCAGGGTGTTCACGGCTGCGGATGTTCCTTGATGAGCGAGCTAAAACAAATAGCGGTATAGACGTCTATTTGCGCATGATGTTGCGACGCTGTCAACCATTCGCTGCGCGATTCGTTGCGGCGCGCCTGCCGGATCGGCCGGCAGTCGTTGCGGCGCGGTGCGGCGTACAGGCTTGCGGCGAAATGTCGCATGTTGCGTTGCAGCGGCGCAGAACGGCCGATCCGGCGCGGATGGCGGCGGCCGGCGCCAGTCGCTACGCTTGCTGGAACGCAGCCCGGAACGCCTTATGCCCAACCTGCCGCCCGTCACGCGCAACCTGCTGATCGCGAATATCGCGGTGTTCCTGCTGCAATGGCTGCTGCACGACGATTCGACGATGGCGCTGACGCGGACTTTCGCCCTGTGGCCGGTCGGTCCCGACACCTTGGCGCCGGGGCCGGACGGCAACATGGTCAGCTGGGGTTTCCGACTCTGGCAGCCGGTCACCTATGCCTTCCTGCATGGCGGCTTCAACCATATCTTCGCCAACATGCTGGGCCTGTACATGTTCGGAGGCACCATCGAGCGGACCTTCGGCGCGCGCAACTTCCTGATCTACTACCTGGTCTGCGCGATCACCGCCGCACTTGCCCAGCTCGCCGTGGCGCAATGGTTGATCCATGGCATCTATCCCACGGTAGGCGCCTCGGGCGCGATCTTCGGCATCTTGCTCGCCTTCGGCATGTTCTATCCGCAGGAACGGATCATGCTGCTGTTCTTTCCGGTGCCGATGCCGGCCTGGCTGTTCGTGACCGGCTATGCCGTGGTCGAGCTGGTGTCCGGCGTCACCGGAGCCCAGCCCAACGTTGCCCATTTCGCCCATCTCGGCGGTATGCTCGGCGGTTATGTGCTGATCGAGTACTGGCGCGGCCGCCTGCCGCTGAAGCCGAAAACGCGGCTGTCGCGCTGAGTGCGCCGCGGCTCTTCCACCTAGGGGTTTCGATGAACCAACATCTGCAGCGCCGGCTCGGCCCGCGCCTGATCACCTTCATGGCGCTGGGCATGGCCATCGGTTCGGGGCTGTTCCTGGGCTCGGCCGACACCATCCAGCTGGCCGGGCCGTCGGTGGTGTTCGCCTACCTGTTCGGCGGCGCGATGATCTTCATCATCATGCGCGCGCTGGGCGAGATGGCCGTCAATGATCCCGTGCCCGGATCGTTCGCAGCTTACGCGCACCGCTATCTGGGCCCGTTCGCCGGCTACCTCACCGGCTGGAACTACTGGATCCTGATGGTCGGCGTGGGCATCGCCGAGAGCACCGCGGTGGGCGTGTACATGGGCGTGTGGTTCCCGACCACGCCGCAATGGATCTGGGTGCTCGGCAGCGTGCTGCTGATCGGCAGCCTGAACCTGCTGGCGGTGAAGGTCTACGGCGAGATGGAATTCTGGTTCACCCTCATCAAGGTGCTCGCGGTGGTGCTGATGCTGGCCGGCGGCGCCGGCATGATCTGGCTGGGCTGGGGCAACGCCGGCAAGCCGCTGGGCCTGGGCAATCTGTGGCAGCACGGCGGCTGGTTCCCGCATGGGCTGACCGGCATGGTGCTGGCGCTGCCGGTGGTGGTGTTCTCGTTCGGCGGCATCGAGACGATCGGCGTCGCCGCCGGCGAGGCGGCCGAGCCGGAGCGCACGATTCCGCGCGCGGTCAATTCGGTGCTCTGGCGCATCCTGATCTTCTATGTCGGCGCGCTGTTCGTGATCATGGCGATTTACCCGTGGGACCAGCTCGACGCGCACAGCAGCCCGTTCGTTACCACCTTCGCCCGGCTGGGCATCCACCAGGCGGCCGGGCTGATCAACTTCGTGCTGATCACTGCGGCGCTGTCTGGCTTCAACAGCACCGCCTTCAGCGGCAGCCGCATGCTCTACGGCCTTGCCGAGAAGAGCCAGGCGCCGGGCTTCCTGCGCCAGGTGAACACGCACGGCGTACCCTTGCCCGCGGTGCTGGTGACCCTGCTGTGCCTGATGTCGGGCGTGCTGCTGAACTACCTGCTGCCCAAGCACATCTTCTCGACCATGATGTCGATCCTGTCGTTCAACACCGTGTGGACCTGGATGATGGTGCTGGTGGCGCACTACAGCTATCGCCGGCGCCACGCGGCCAGCGGTTTCCGCTTGCGCTGGTGGCCGCTGAGCGGCCTGGTCTGCATGGCCTTTCTGGCCTTCGTGCTGTTCATGCTCGGCTGGAGCCCGGCCACGCGGGTGGCGCTGTTCGTCGGCATCGGCTGGATCGCGCTGCTGGGGCTGGCCTACCTCGCGTTCGGCGTCGGCCGCCGCATGCAGGCGGCCGATGCCGCGGCAGGGCAGGCGCCCTGAGCCGAAGCCTGCCGCCGCAGCGGCAGGTGAAGCTCAGCGCAGGGCCAGGAAGTCCGGACTGACCACGAAGCGCGCTGCATCCAGGCGCAGCCGCGACAGCGGCAGCGCCGCCAGCAGCGCGTCGCGCTCGGCTGCGAGGGCGGCGATTTCTTCCCGGCGGATCGACGGATTCACCGCACGCAGCGCCTGCAGCCGGTCCAGTTCGGCGCCCAGCGTGTCGGCCGCCTCGCGCACGGCCGCCTCGATGCTGGCCTGCGAGCGGCCCTGGGCGAGTGCCTCGGCCTTTTCCAGCATGGGCGGCACCAGCTTGGCGAGGAATTTGCGGTAGCGCGGCACCTCGATGGTGCGGTCCCCGGCCTTGCGCAGGGCGATCTCGCTGGGCTGGAAGTCCGCCCGCTCGGCCAGCTTGGTGTCGACGGTGACCACGATCGGCTGGGTCGGCAGGAAGCGTTCGGCATCCAGCCGGCGATCGGCCACGCATTCGAGCAGGTAGGCCGCCTGCAACAGCGCGGTGCGCGGCGGCAGGGCGTCGTCCACCATGAAGGAGGCGTTGCCTTGCTCGCCGGACAAGGCCAGGTCGAGCGCGCCGGCGATCATCGGATGATCCAGCCGCAGCAGCGGCAGCTCTTCCCGCGCCAGCGCCAGCTCGCGGCTGAAGGTGACCGCCACCGGGCCGTCGGCGAAGCCGGGCAGGGCGTCGGTGGACAGGTATTGCGGATCGAGCAGCAGCACGCCGCCGCCGAGTTCTTCGGCATGGATGCCGAACTGCTCGAGCAGGCGCTGCAGGAAGCCGTCGCGGCCGGGATCGCCGTCCTCGCGCACGAAGGCCTGGCGCAGCGCGTCGGCATGCGGGTCACGGCTGGCGGCCAGCTCGAGCAGGTGGTCGCGGCCGCCGCGGATCAGTTCGGCCATCTCCTCGTGCATCGCCCGCGTTTCCGCGAGCAGGGCGTCAAGCTCCTGGTCGCGGCCGTCGTCGCCGCGGGCGTGTTCGCTGGCCAGCCGGGTCACGGTGTCGCCGAAGCGGCGCAGCAGCTCGCGGCCGTCGGCCGGGCTGGAGCGGAAAGCGTCGATGCCTTCGTCGTACCAGCGCGCCAGCACGTGCTGGGCGCTGTCGGTGACGGCGAGGACATGGATGCTGATGTCGTGTGCCTGGCCGATGCGGTCCAGGCGGCCGATGCGCTGCTCAAGCAGGTCCGGATCCAGCGGCAGATCCCACAGCACCAGCCGATGCGCGAACTGGAAGTTGCGTCCTTCCGAGCCGATCTCCGAGCACAGCAGCAGGCGGGCGCCGTCGGGCTGGGCGAAATAGGCGGCATTGCGGTCGCGCTGCACGATGCCCAGGCCTTCGTGGAAGCGCGCGATGCCGGCGCCGCTGCGCGTGCGCAGGGCTTCTTCCAGCGCCTGCACCTTGGCCTGGCTGCGGCAGATCAGCAGGAATTTGTCCTGCGCATGCTCGTCCAGCAGGGCGACCAGGGCGTCCAGGCGCGGATCGTTGGCGTAGTCCAGCGCCAGGGCCGGCGACGGCTGCTGGATGTCGGCGTGAAACTCGGCGAGCAGCGCCTGGCGGCCTTCGTCGCCGAGCTTGCCGGTGTCGATCAGATGCCACACCGGCAGGCGGCGCGGAAAGCCGCCGATGCCGGCGCGGCGGTTGCGGAACATGGCGCGACCGGTGCCGTGGCGATCGATCAGGGCGGCCAGGATTTCGCGTGCGTTTTCCGGCTTGGTCGGCTCGGCCAGGCGTGCGCCGAGCACCGGGTCGTCCTTGAACGCCTGGTGCAGCTCGGCGGCTTGCGCCTCGTCCAGCGGCGCGCTGTCCAGCAGGCGGTCGGCGATCTGCGACAGCGGCTGGAAGCGTTCGGTCTCCGCCAGATAGGCGTCCAGATCGGCGTAGCGCTGCGGATCGAGCAGGCGCAGACGGGCGAAGTGGCCGCTGCGGCCGAGCTGCTCGGGCGTCGCGGTGAGCAGGATCACGCCGGGCGTCACCGCTGCCAGCTGCTCGACCAGGGTGTAGCGGGGGCTGGCCGCTTCCGGCGTCCAGGCCAGGTGATGCGCCTCGTCGATGACCAGCAGGTCCCAGCCGGCTTCGAGCAACTGCTGCGAGCGCTTGGGCGACTGCTCGAGAAAGCCGAAATCGGCGATCACCAACTGCTCGTCTTCGAACGGGTTGCCGTCGTTGCCGGCCTGTTCCAGCGCCTCGCAGCGTTCCTCGTCGTAGATCGCGAAACTGAGGTTGAAGCGGCGCAGCAGCTCGACGAACCACTGATAGACCAGGGTGTCCGGCAGCAGCACCAGCACGCGCGAGGCGCGTCCGGTGGCGAGCTGACGCGCGACGATCATGCCGGCCTCGATGGTCTTGCCCAGGCCCACCTCGTCCGCGAGCAGCACGCGCGGCGGTCGCCGTGCGGCGGCGATGCCGGCCACGCGCAGCTGATGCGGCACCAGCCCGATGCGCGCGGCGCCGAGGCCCCAGGCCGGCGAGCGGCGCGCCGCGGCGCGGCGCTGCAGGCCTTCCACGCGCAGCTCGAACTGCGCCGCCGGGTCGGTACGGCCGGCGATCAGGCGGTCGTCCGCCTGGCTCACGCTCTGTTCGTCGTCGAGCTGGCCTTCGTGCAGTTCACGCCCTTCGCCGCGGTAGATCAGCAGGTCGTCGCGGATTTCCACGCGCTCGACCAGGAAGGCGATGCCCTTGCCGGCCACGCGCTGGCCGGCGCGGAATTCCGCGCGTATCAGCGGGGCGGAGTCGATGGCGTAGGGGCGCAGCACCCCGGCCTTGGCGAACAGCACCTGCACGCCGCGGCCCTCCACGCGCAGCACGGTGCCGAGGCCGAGTTCAGGTTCGGCGGAGGAGATCCAGCGTTGACCAGGTACGAACATCGTGTCGCCGTATAGCTCGAGAGGGCGAGGATTATCCGCTGGTGGCCGCGCGCTGGGAACAGCCGGCGCTTTCAAGCCTCGCCATGTCGCACGATTATTCCGGCGCGGCGGCGGCCGGCGACGGGATCAGACGTCGGTCCACATGCGCAGCAGATTGTGATAGCAGCCGGTGAGATGGACGCGTGCGGCTTCGTCGGCGCCGGTCGCGTGCAGGCGCTGGATGGCGTTGTCCAGGTCGAACAGCAGGGCGCGCTGGCCGTCGTCGCGCACCAGGCTCTGCACCCAGAAGAAGCAGGCCAGGCGGCTGCCGCGGGTCACCGGCATGACCCGGTGCAGGCTGCTGGCGGGATACAGCACCATGTCGCCGGCGGCCAGCTTGACCGACTGCGTGCCGTAGGTGTCCTCGATCAGCAGCTCGCCGCCGTCGTAGCTTTCCGGCGGCACCAGGAACAGGGTGGCCGACAGGTCGGTGCGGATTTTCGCGCCGCTGCCTGGCAGCAGGCGCACCGAGCCGTCGACGTGGCTGCCGAAATGCATGCCGCCTTCGTAGCGGTTGAACATCGGCGGGTAGACCTGATTCGGCAGCGCGGCGCTGATGAACAGGGGCAGCCGTTCCAGCGCGCCGAGCACGATGCCGCCGAGCTCGGCGGACAGCGCCGAAGCTTCGGCGATCTGCAGGTTCTGCTTGACCTGGGCGCCCTGGTGCCCCGCGGTCACCCGCCCGTCCACCCACGGCGCATCGGCGGCATGCAGCCGCTCGACGAAATGCCTCAGTTGCTCGCCGTTGAGCAGGGCCGGCACGTGCACCAGCATGATCGAAGCTCCTAGGTTGGGGCTGTTCGAGATCGCCGCCGCGCGGCGGCGATGCCGGAGCTGGAGTGTACGCGCAAGCCCGCGGCGTCGCCGGAGGAGGCGGCGGCGCCGAGCCAGCTCAGAACTTGTAGGTGGCGGTGACCATCGCGGTGCGCCCGATGCCCGGCACCGAGCGGCCGCCGTCGGACTGGATCAGTGCGTCGAAGTACTTCTTGTTGGTCAGGTTGAGCACGTTCAGGCGCAGGTCGTAGCTGGGCTGGTGGTAGGCCATCGTGGCGTCCCAGCGGGTGTAGCCGCCGGCGCTCACCAGGTCGGTGTTGGCCGCATAGCGCTGCGACATGTAGGTCATGCCGCCGCCGGCCTCCCAGTCGTGCGCGAAGCTGTAGGTGCTCCACAGCGCGGCGGTGTTGCGCGGCGTGTTGGCTGGGATGTTGCCCTGCGTGCCGTCCAGCGCCTTGACCACCTTCGCGTTCATGTGGGTGTAGCCGGAGAACACCTGCCAGTGCTCGGTGATATGGCCGCTGGCGCCGAGTTCGGCGCCGCGCACGCGGATGTTGCCGTCCAGCACGTACTCGCCGCTGGAGGTCTGCGTGCGCGCATTGGTCTGCTCCAGGTTGAACAGCGCCGCGGTGAGCTGCAGCGTGTCCTCCAGCAGATCCCACTTGCCGCCGATCTCGTAGGAGCGGTTCTTCTCCGGAGCGAGATTCTGCGTGCCGTTGGTCAGGGTGAGCTGTTCCAGCGACGGGTCGAACGAAGTGCCGTAGGACAGGTAGTAGGACTGCGCCTCGCTGGGCTGGTAGATCAGGCCGCCGCGCACGCTGGTGAAGTACACCGTCTGCGTCGCGTAGGCCGGCAGCGACACCGTATTGCTGATGTCGGCCTTGAAGCGGTCGCGGCGCAGACCAGCCACCAGCGTCCACTGATCGTTGAACTTGATCGAATCGTTGAGGTACAGCGCGGCGGTGTCGGCCGTGGACTTCGCGTAGTTGCCGACCGTGGTGGTGACATTGGCCGGCGTGGCTTCCTGCACCGGATCGAGCAGCGACAGCAGGGGCAGGCCGTTACGCGTGTAGCTCTGGTTGTTGTAGGTCTCGTGGGCGATCTCGACGCCGCTGATCAAGGTGTGCTGCAGGCTGCCGGTATCGAACTTGGTGACCAGGTCGGTCTGGCTGTCCAGGATGCGGTCGTGGATCAGGCGATCGTGGCTGGCCAGCTGCACGTAGAGATCCTGCAGCGGCAGGTTGGTCGGATTGCCGGCGGTCTTGTTCAAGGTCACGCCGGCCGCGGTGACCACGCTGTTGGCGGCGGTCTCGCGCGCATTGGTGGTGTACTGGCTGTACTGCAACTGGCTGCGCAGGTTCACGTCTTCGGAGAACGCGTGCTCGATGCGTGCGTTGAAGCTGTTGACGTGCTGCTTGGTGCGGTCGTCGGTGAGGCCGTACCAGTTGTCGGGATTCACGTGCGCCGGGCGGCCGTTGATCGGCGGCAGACCGTAGTCCGGCATGTCGTCATTGCGCTGCAGCAGCGCGGACAAGGTGATCTGGGTCGGCGTGCCGATGCCGAAGCGCAGCGAGGGCGCGATGCCGTAGTCCTTGTTCGCCATCACGTCGCGGGTGGAGTGCATGTCCTGCCCGAAGATGTTCAGGCGGGCGGCCGCGGTGTCCGACAGCGGCTGGTTGAAGTCGGCGGTGGTGCGATAGCGGTCGTCGGTGCCGACGGTGGCCGAAACGGTGCCGAAGGCCTTGAGTTCTGGTTCCTTGCTGACCTGGTTGATCACGCCGCCGGTAGAGCCGCGGCCGAACAGCATGGAGGAGGGTCCCTTCAGCACCTCGATCGCCGACAGGTCGAAGGTGTCGCGGTAGTACTGGCCGGGATCGCGGAAGCCGTCCAGATAGATATCGGTGCGCGCAGTGAAGCCGCGCAGGTTGATGTTGTTGCCGATCTGGCCGCCCTCGGCGCCGCCGATGGTGATGCCCGGCACGTTGCGCAAGGCGTCCTGGAACGAGGTGGCGCCCTGCGCATCCAGCAGATCGCGGTTGACCACTACGACCGACTGCGGGATATCGCGCAGCGCCGTCGGCACCTTGGCGCCGACGCTCGAGCTGTCCGAGTCGTAGTGGTTGCCCACCACGCTGCCGGTGACATGCACGGTGTTGAGGGTCTTGGCCTTGGCCTGGCCGTCGGTCGGCGCGTCGGTCGCGCTGCTCTGTGCGAGCGCCGCGGCGGGCAGGGCAAGCGCGACCATCACGGCGGCATGCAGCGGAGAAGCGCGGAAGGACTGAGGCATGTCGGAAGACCTTGTATGCGGTGCGAACAGGCCCTCGCCAACCGCCTGTGTCGGCCGCATGGCGTCAGCGATGGCCTGTCCGGGAATCCAATGGGAATGGTGAATCAAATACGAATCATTCCTATTGTCACATCTGGTTATCAATTTGTGAAGATGAGGCGACCATCACGTAGCAAGGCGGTGCCCGGCGGCCGGGCCATCGGACAGCCGCACAAGCGGACAAGCGGGTCCTTGTGCGGTCCATGTCTTTGGCGACACGTAAAGAAAAAGCCCCGCGCGAGGCGGGGCTTCCGTTCTGCTGAAGTCGCCCTGGCCATGGCTGGCCAGGGCGACGTGGAGCGGTTACCAGATCTTCACCTGCTTGTCGCCGCTGCGAACCATGGCGTCGCCCGGCTTGCACTGGAAGGCCGTGGCGAAGGCTTCCATGTTCGACGGCGCGGCGATGGCGCGCAGCGAGGCGGGGGCGTGCGGATCGGTGTTCAGGTACAGCTCCGCCTGCTGCTCGCGGACGCTGCCGCGCCACACGCGCGCCCAGTTGAGGAAGAAGCGCTGGTCTTCGGTGTAGCCGTCGATCTTCTGGCCGGCTTCCTGCGGATTCTTCTTCAGCGCTTCCTGCAGGGCGTCGTAGGCCACATTCAGGCCGCCCAGGTCGGCGATGTTCTCGCCCAGGGTCAGCTTGCCGTTGACGTGCAGGTTCGGCTTGTCCTTGATCGGGGCATAGTCGTCGAACTGCTTGACCAGGCGATCGGTGCGCGACTCGAACTTGGCCTTGTCATCCTTGGTCCACCAGTCGACCTGGTTGCCGGCGCCGTCGAACTGGCTGCCCTGGTCGTCGAAGCCGTGGCTGGACTCGTGGCCGATCACCGCGCCGATGCCGCCGTAGTTGATCGCGTCGTCCGCCTTGGCGTCGAAGAACGGCGGCTGCAGGATCGCGGCCGGGAAGTTGATCGTGTTGTCGGTCGGGTTGTAGTAGGCGTTGACCGTCTGCGGGGTCATGCCCCATTCCTTGCGGTCGGTGGGCTTGCCGATCTTGGCGATGTCGTAGTCGTAGTTGAACTTGGCGGCCGCTTCCACGTCACCGTAATAGTTGTCGCCGCTGATGTTCAGGCCGGACCAGTCGCGCCACTTGTCGGGGTAGCCGATCTTGGGCAGGAAGGTATTCCACTTGGCGATGGCCTTTTCCTTGGTGGTCGGGCTCATCCAGTCCAGGTTCTCGATGCGCGCCTTGAGGGCATTGCGCACGTTGTCGACCAGTTCCTGGGCGCGCTGCTTGGCCTCGGGGGTGAAGGTCTTGGCCACATACAGCTGGCCCAGCGCTTCGCCCATCGACTCGTTGACCGCGCTCAGCACGCGCTTCCAGCGCGGCTTCTGCTCCGGCTGGCCGGCCATGGTCTTGCCGTAGAAGTCGAACAGGTTGTCCTGGAACGCCTTGCTCAGGTAGGCCGAGGCGTTGTCGATGGTGTGGAAGCGCAGGTAGGCCTGCCACTGCTCGACCGGCGCGCTGGCCAGCAGCTTGTCGAAGCCGGCGAAGAACTTCGGCTGCGACAGCGAGAAGCCCTTGTCGACGGTCACGCCCTGCGCCGCGAAGAACTTGTCCCAGCTGAAGTGCGGGGTGATCTTGTCGGCGTCCTTGACGCTGACGAAGTGGTACTGGTTGTTCGGATCGCGCTCTTCGGTCGGGGTCAGCGACGCGTCGGCCAGCTTGGTCTCGAAGGCCAGCACGTCGGCGGCCTGCTTCTTGGCGTCGGCTTCGGACACGCCGGTCAGCTGCAGCGCCTTGGCGATGTGCTCGACGTAGGCGTCGCGCTTCGCCTTGTAGTCCGGCTTGGAGTAGTAGTCCTTGGTCGGCAGGCCCAGGCCGGCTTCGTTGGCGTAGGCGATCTGCATGTCGGCATGCTTGAAGTCGGCGCCGGAGCCGAACTGGAACACCTGGCCGTCGCCCTGGGCGTAGCGCTGGGTGATGTAGTCGGCCACGGCGGCGCCGTTCTTCAGCGCGGCGATGGCGTCGAGCTGCGGCTTGATCGGGTCATAGCCGGCCTTCTCGATCGCCGCGTCGTCCATGCCGGCCTTGTAGATCAGGCCGATCTTCTGCTCGATCGAACCGGACTTGGCCTGGTCGGCACCCTTGGCGGCGTCGTCGACGATCTGGTGCTGGGTGTTCAGGCTGTCGTCGGCCAGCTTGTCGAACGAGCCCCAGCGGGTGCGGTCGTTCGGGATCGGGTTGGCGGCGACCCACTTCGAATTGACGAAGCTGTTGAAGTCCTGGCAGGCGTTGCCGTTCGCATCGAGTTCGCTGACGTCGAACACGCTCTTCGGCGCGGCGGCCGCGGTCGTGCTGGCGGCGGCAGGCGCTGCGGTGCTGGCCTTGGCCGGCGCGGTGGTGCTGGCGGCCGGGCCGGCCTGGTCGCCGGTCTCGCTCTTGCCGCAGGCGGTGACGGCCAGCGCCAGGCTTACCGCCAGGGCCAGGGGCTTCAGATACTGCTTGGTCATGGATGTCCCTCGGGTGAAATAGGCTGATGGATCGCCCACGGGCGGTCCTGTACGTGCTGACCGCCCCCCTCGGAGCTCCCTGTGGCGCGGCCATGACCTTTGAAACTAGGCCATGAGTCATGGGGCAGATAGTGTCAAAGGTCAGGGGTGGGGGTTGCCGGAGGCCCGCTCAGGCGAGGGCGCGATATCGGCAGACGGACATGCCCTCGGTCGCCCGGTGTGCTTGGCATCACAAAGTCCGTGGTCGCAAGGCGGATGTTATCGGCCTGTCACTTAGTCGGCCTATGGTCCGCTGCGACTGCGCTTGTGGGGGAGCGCGCCACCCGTGACCCAGGGAGCCCTTCCATGCGATACAACCTCGCAGCCAGCCTTGCCGCCTGCATCTTGAGTCTTTCCGCGGTCGCGTTCGCGCAGACCCCGATCACCGGCACCACCGACGATGCCGCCTCGCTGTCCGATTGGCACGGCGGCGGTTTCTTGCGTACGGCCACGCCGATCAAACACCTGGTGGTGATCTTCCAGGAAAACGTATCGTTCGATCACTACTTCGGCACCTATCCGCGCGCCGCCAATGCGCCCGGCGAGCCGGCCTTCTATGCGCGCCCGTTCACGCCGGCGGTGAACGGACTGACCCAGGCCCTGCTCGCGCACAACCCTAACCAGGCCAATGCGGGCAACGGCAGCGGCGCGATCAATCCGTTCCGGCTGTCGCGGACGCAGGCGGCCACGGCCGACCAGGACCATGCCTACGGCCCTGAGCAGAAAGCCTTCGACGGCGGCGCGATGGACCTGTTTCCCAAGTACACCGGTTCCGGCGAGACCCTGCCGGGCGCACCCGCCGACGAGGACGGCAGCGGCCAGGTGATGGGCTACTACGACGGCAACACGGTCACCGCGATGTGGAACTACGCGCAGTGGTTCGCGTTGAACGACAACAGTTACGGCACCACTTTCGGTCCTTCCACGCCCGGTGCGATCAACCTGATCTCGGGCCAGACCAACGGCGTGGCCGAAACCCTCAACGGCACCGGCAACGAGATCGCCGACGGGCAGGGCGGCCTGACCCTGATCGGCGATGCCGATCCGATCGGCGACGTGTGCTCCTCGCCCAGCGGCAACCAGGTGCGCTTCAACGGCCGCAACGTCGGCGACCTGCTCAACCAGGCCGGAGTGAGCTGGGGCTTCTTCGAGGGCGGCTTCGATCTCGGCACGGTGAACGCGAACGGCAGCACGAACTGCAAGCGCAACACCTTGTCGAGCGTCACCCAGGTCGCCGAGAGCGACTACATCCCGCATCACCAGCCGTTCCAGTACTACACGTCGACCGCCAACCCGACGCATGCACGTCCCACCTCGACCGCGATGATCGGCCGCCAGGGCGATGCGGCCAATCACCAGTACGACATCAACGACTTCTATACGGCAGTGAGCGCCGGCAACTTCCCCTCGGTGAGCTTCCTCAAGGCGCCGGGTTACCAGGACGGCCATGCCGGCTACTCGGACCCGCTGGACGAACAGCAGTTCGTGGTGCACGTGCTGAACTTCCTGCAGCAGCGGCCGGAGTGGCGCGACACCGCGGTGGTGATCGCCTACGACGACTCGGATGGCTGGTACGACCACCAGGCTTCGCCCAACGTGAATGCCTCGAGCAGCAGTTCGGACGCGCTGAACGGCGCGGGCGTCTGCAAGGCGCCGGCCACCTTGCCGGGTCCGGCCAGCCAGGGGCAGCCGGTGCAGGGACGCTGCGGCCATGGTCCGCGTCTGCCGCTGCTGGTGATCTCGCCGTGGGCGCGCAGCAACTTCGTCGATCACAGCATGACCGACCAGTCGTCGGTGACCCGCTTCATCGAGGACAACTGGCTGCGCGGCCAGCGCATCGGCGGCGGCTCCTTCGACGCCGTGGCGGGATCGCTGGACCGCATGTTCGACTTCTTCCAGCCGATACCGTTCGAGCGGCGCCTGCTGCTGGACGAGCAGACCGGCCAGCCGCTGCATCGTCCGTTCCCGCAGCCGTGGCCCTGGTGGCCGTGGTCCAGCCGCGCGCACGCCGCGCTCCGCTGAGCCTCCAAGCCCTCGTATCCTAGTCGTACACACGCCCCGGACAGTTGTCCGGGGCGTTGTCGTGAAAGTCGCTCAGCCCGGAGTCGCACCATGTTCAACTCGCGCCGTGGTTTCCTGAAAGGAGTGGCCTGGGTCTCGGCGGCCGGCCTGCTGCTGCCGGTCCGGCGGGCGCAGGCGCATGCGATGTCCGCGATGCATCCCGCGCACGCCGGTGCCCTGTGCAAGCACCCGGTGCCCACGCAGCTCGACATGCCGAAGCTGCTCGATCCTTCGCGACTCACGCCCTTCGTCGATCCGCTGCCGATTCCCGAGGTGCTGCGCGCGACGCGCGGCAAGCCGCTGCGCATCGCCATGCGCGAGAGCGAGCAACGCCTGCACCGGCAACTGCCGCCGACCCGCCTGTGGACCTACGGCGGCCACCTGCCGGGACCGACCATCGAGGCGCGCAGCGGCGAAGCGCTGCGGGTCGAATGGGTGAACCAGCTGCCGGCCAAGCATTTTCTGCCGATCGATCAGCACATCTGCGGCGCCGAGCCGGGCGTGCCCGAGGTGCGCGCCGTGGTGCACGTGCACGGCGCGCGCGTGCCGGCCGCCGACGACGGCTATCCGACCGACTGGTTCCTGCCTGGAAAATCGCGTCAGCAGACTTATCCGAATCGGCAGGACGCCGCCACGCTGTGGTACCACGACCACACCATGGGCATCGAGCGGCTGAATCTGTACGCCGGCCTGTTCGGCATGTATCGCCTGCACGACGAGCACGAGCTGTCGCTCGGTCTGCCCGGCGGCGAGCGCGACCTGCCGCTGGTGCTGTGCGATCGCCTGCTCACCGAGGACGGCCAGTTGTACTACCCGGTGTCGGGCATCGAGGACGCACCCTGGGTGCCCGAGGTGTTCGGCAACGCCATGCTGGTGAACGGCGCGCTGCTGCCGCGGCTGGACGTGCAGCCCTGCCGCTATCGCTTCCGCGTGCTGAATGCCGCCAATGGGCGCTTCTTCCATCTGTCCCTGCGCGGGCAGCGCCCGTTCGTGCAGATCGGCAGCGACCAGGGCCTGCTGGCCGCGCCGGTGAGTCAGACCAGCCTGCTGCTGGCGCCCGGCGAACGCGCCGACCTGGTGATCGATTTCGCCGCGCTGGCCGGCACGGCGATCGAGCTGATGACCGATGCGCTGCCCTTGATGCGCTTCGCGGTCGCCGACGGCAAGGTCGAGGACAGCAGTCGGCTGCCGGCGGCCTTGCGCGAGCTGCCGCGCACGCCGGAGTCGGCGGCGACGCGCACTCGCATATTGACCATCGACGAATACGACGACTGCACCGGCGGTCCGATGACCATGCTGCTGGACGGCAAGCACTGGCACGATCCGGTCAGCGAAAAGCCGCGACTGGGCAGCACCGAGATCTGGAGCCTGGTGAATCTCACCGAGGACACCCATCCGGTGCACCTGCACCTGGTGCGCTTCCAGATCCTCGACCGGCGGCCGTTCGACGTCGACGACTACCTGGCCTCGAAGACCTTGCGCTACACCGGCCCGGCGCAGCCGCCGCCGCCGCACGAGGCGGGCTGGAAGGACACCGCGCAGGTGTATCCCGGCATGGTCACGCGCTACATCATCCGCTTCGAGGGCTATGCCGGCCGCTATGTGTGGCACTGCCACCTGCTGGAGCACGCCTCGAACGAGATGATGCGCCCGTTCGAGGTGGTCACGGCCTGATCGCTCAGGGTTGCGTCGCCGCCGCAGCCGCGGCGGCCTGCGCGGCATCCAGGCGCAGCACCGGATAGGCGCCGACCTGCTGCGCCGCATACCAGGGCGAGCGCTCGAAGAAGAACATCAGGCGTGCTTCGGGGCTGGAGGCAAAGCCTGCATCGTCGTGCAACTTGCGTTCGAACTCGCTGCGCAGGGCCGGATCCTTCGCGAGCATGTCGCGCGCGAGTTTTTCCAGCACGCGCGGTTCGCCGTATTCCTTGATCTCGAAAATCGCGTCGAGCAGACCCCAGTGCAGCAGCGAATCAGGTGCCTGCGGTTCCAGCAGATGGATCGCCACGTTGGCGCCGCGCTGATCCAGCGGCACGATCGCCGAGCCGGGCGGCAGTTCGACTTCGCGCTCGGCCTCGGCCACGCGGAAGTCGCGCAGCATCAGGTGACCTTCGAAAGGCTGGCTCGCCCATTGCGGCTGGCTGAGTTGGTAGGCGTCGCCTTTCAGCTGCAATGGTCGGGTAGTGCGTCGATAGGCGATGCCGTGCGCGTCGAGCCGGTCGATCAGCACGCGCCATTGCGCGGGAATCGCGTAGGCCGCCGGCGGGGTGATTTCCAGGTCGGGCAGCAGGCGATTCCAGTTCGGAATGCTGTAGCTCTGCTTGCGCGTCGGGTCGTACTGGATCCACTCACTGCCCGAGATGTCGCTGTGGGCGAGGCTGAAGGCATAGCTCTTGAACTCGAACGGCGTGGAGGCCGGATCGAGCTTGAAGCTCAGCGGCACCCTGGCCTGCGCATCGGCGGCGCGCGCGATCACGTCGGCATCGGCCTTGCGGTTGGCGGCGAGCAGCGAGGGCGCTTCCGCAGCGACCTGTTCCAGGGTCAGCTCGACCAGGTCGTAGGTGCTGCGCACGCGGTTCTCGTACGGCTTCAGCATGTGCGTCTCGACCAGCAGGGCCGGGCGGTTCTGCAGGGCCACGTAGCCGGTGGAGAAGCGCGGGCCGGAACCGAAGTTCTCGATGCCTTTGCGCGGGTCGCGGCCGTCCTTCAACTCGAGATAGATCGACGGCAGATGCCCGCGCCGCTGCAGCGCCGGCATCACTTCGTTGGCGAACAGGTGCTGCTGCCAGGCGCTGACCGCCGGATCGAGCTTGTGCGGGTCTTCCAGATACCAGGTGAGGTCGTACTGATAGTCGGCGCCGTCGGTGGTATGGACGTCCATGAACAGGTCGGGCTGCCAGCGCTGCCACAGCTTCAGCCAGGCGCGCGTTTCCGGCGCCTCGGCCTTGATGTAGTCGCGGTTGAGGTTGAGGTATTGAGCCTGGCCGCGAAAGCCCATGTTTTCAGGGCCGTTCTGGTTGATGCGGTGGTAGGGCGAGCTGTTCTCGTGACCATCCACGCTGTACACCGGGATGTAGACCAGCACCACCTTGTCCAGCAGATGAGGCAGCTTGCCGGCGACTGCGTAGTCGCGCAGCAGCATCAGGCCGGCGTCCTTGCCCTCGATCTCGCCGGGGTGGATGCCGGCCTGCACCAGCACCACCGGCTTGCCCTGCGCATGCGCGTCGGCAGGCTCGAAGTGGCCGTCGCCGCTGGCGACCACCGCGATCATCGGCCGCCCCTGCGGCGAGCTGCCGAAGTTTTCCAGTTTCAGCTTGCCGGGCGCAGCCGCGACCAGACGCTGGAGATAGGCGAGCGTCTCGGCATAGCTGGGCGTGGTGCGGAAATGCGCGGCCTCGGCCGGCGTGGTCCAGTCGGCGGCATGGGCCAGGGTGATGCCACCGAGCAGCGCGCAGGTGAGCAGGATGCGTCGAGCCGGGCTGGCCGCGTATCGCCCCTGCAGTGGCCGGGCCTGCGGAAGCTCAGCCGACCAGCTGGCCGTTTCGGCCCAATTGCTGGACGCCGACTCCGTCGTGGTCGTATGGCTCACGGCCGGTCTCCGCTGTCCGCGGCGCCATGCGTCATGGGCGGCACCGCCGGCAGGCGATCCGGAGCGACCGCGCCGCCGGAGATGATGAAGGCCATCGCCTGGTCCATGCTCCAGTCGGTCGGGATCAACTCCTCCAGCGGCAGCACCTCGAGATAGCCGCCGGTGGGGTTGGGCGTGGTGGGGATGAACACCGCCGCCATCTCGCGCCCGGTGCCTTCCTCGACCAGCACGCGAGTGACGAAGCCGATCACCCGCATGCCGCGGCGGGGGAATTCCACCAGCACCACGCGCTGCACGCCGGAGGGTTTTTGCTGCAGCACCGACATCAGCTTCTTGGTGCCGCCGTAGATGCTCTGCACCAGCGGAATGCGCGAAATCAGGCCGTCGAAGGCGTTGAGGATGCGCCGGCCGATCACCCGGTTGGCCAGCCAGCCGAGCAGGTAGAGTCCGATCAGGGTGAACAGCAGGGCCAGCAGCGAGATCAGCCACACATTGCTCAGCTGCGCCGCCGCGTGCGGCGCCACCAGCGTGAGCAGCTCGGCCAGGGTGGCCACCAGCGGCGCGCCGATGCTGGCCAGCAGACCCAGCACGAATTTGAACACTGCCCAGGTCACCCACAGCGGGATGAAGGTGAGCAGGCCAGTCAGCAGATAGCGTTGGAGGCGCAGGGAAGCCATGGGAGCATGAGATCTGGGGAGCGGCCATTCTAAGAGCCCGCCCAGCGATTCCCAATGCCCCATGCCCGGCATGGCGCTTGTTTCGCGGCGATCTGTGATTTTTTTCCGCGGCCGGCGAATCATGAGTAGAAACCAGGAATCCGCATGCCATGAAAGCCGTTACCGACCCGCATCGCTTCGCGACGCTGCTGCAGCAGCATCGCGGCATGCTCTACAAAGTGGCGGCCCTGTACAGCCATAACGCGGCCGACCGCGAAGATCTGGTGCAGGAGATCAGCACCCAGCTGTGGCGCTCGTTCGGCCGCTACGACGAGCAGCGGGCGAAATTCTCCACCTGGCTGTACCGCATCGCCTTGAACGTGGCGATCTCGCAGGCGCGGCGCGAACGCAGGAACGAGGCCGAGCGCTTCGAGCCGCTGGACGAGCGGCATGCCGACGCCATCGGCGGCGGTGCCGCGATCCCGGAGCCGGACGAGCGGATCGCCGCGCTGTACGCCTTCATCGGCCAGTTGGACGAACTCAATCGCGCGCTGATCCTGCTGTATCTGGAAGAGAAGAGCTATGCCGAGATCGCCGAGATCATCGGCATCAGCGAAACCAACGTGGCGACCAAGATCGGTCGCATCAAACAGAAGCTGCGCGGCCAGATGGTGGCCGCCGCACCCCACGACGAGAGGGCATGACGATGGAACTGGATGATTTCAAGCAGGCTTGGCAGGCGCTCGACCGTCGGCTGGAGCAGCAACACGACATGAGCGTGCAGTTGTTTCGCGACGGCCGGCTGGACCAGATGCGCCACGGTCTGCGGCCGCTGGTGTGGGGGCAGGCCGTGCAGATGGTCGTCGGCGTGCTCGGCCTGCTGCTGCTGGCGCCGATCTGGGTGGCGCATCGCGGCGATCCGGCGGTGCTGGTGGCCGGCCTGGTGATGCACGCCTATTGCATCGGTCTGATCGTGGTCGGCGCGCGCGTACAGGCACTGGTCGCGCGGATCGACTACGCCGCGCCGGTGCTGGCGATCCAGCGGCAACTGCTGGATCTGCGCCGTACCTATGCGGTCTACGGCGCGGTGGCGGTCGGCCTGCCGTGGTGGTTCCTCACCGCGCCGCTGCTGGTGGTGCTGAGCCGCGGCGCAATCATGACCACCGCGCCATCGGTGATCTGGATCCAGCTGGCCATCGGTGCAGCGGGACTGCTGGCGACCTGGTGGTTCCATCGCTGGGCGCATCGCCCGGGCCGCGCCGAGCTGGCGCGCAAGCTGGACGACAGCAGCGCTGGCGGCAGCATCCGCCGCGCGCAGGCCGCGCTGGCCGAGATCGCGCGCTTCGAGCGCGAATGACGGTGAGGCCCGGCGAAGTTCCGGGCCTGTCTGAAATTTCACCTTATCGCTTGATCGTCGCGGGCTGCCTGGGCCGCCCGCAAGGTTCAACTCATCCCTGGAAAAGGCCATGACTACGTTGTCGATCGAACGGCAGGAGGCGCTGGGCCGCCTGCGCAGCTTTCTCACCTTGCTGGTGGTGCTCCATCACGCCCTGATCGCCTACTGCCGTTTCGCGCCGCCCGTGCACGGCATCAGCGCGGACCTGCTGTGGACGGCTTTCCCGGTCGTCGACCGGCAGCGCTGGGGCGGCGCCGACCTCATCGTCGGACTGAACGACGATTTCTTCATGGCCCTAATGTTCCTGGTTTCCGGCGCCTTCGTCTGGTCCAGCCTGATGCACCGGGGCGCCGGTCCCTTTCTGCGGCGGCGCCTGCTGCGTCTGGGGGTCCCTTTCTTGGTGGCTGCAGCGTTGCTGGCCCCACTGGCTTATTACCCGGTCTATCTCGCCGGGGCAGGGCAGGCGCAAGCCGGCAGCTTCTGGCAGGCCTGGCTTGCTTTGGGCGTGTGGCCGGCCGGTCCCGCCTGGTTCCTGTGGGTGCTGCTGGCGTTCGACGTCTTCGCGGCGCTGCTCTATCGGCTCTGGCCGGACTTCGGCCAGGCCTGCGCGAAGCAGATCGAGCGCGTGTCGCAGCGACCGCTGCGGGCGTTCCTGATCCTGCTGGCGCTCTCCGCCCTGGTCTATCTTCCGCTGGCTGCGTGGCTCGAGCCGTCCCGCTGGCTCAAGGCCGGTCCGTTTTTCGTACAGGCCAGCCGGCTCGGGCTGTACGGGCTGTTTTTCCTGATAGGCATCGGCCTGGGCGTCCAGCAGGATGCCTCGAAAGACCTGCTGCGCAAGGATGCCCGGCTGGCTCGCCGCTGGCCGGCATGGCTGGCCTTGACCCTCGTCGCCTATGCCGCCTCGATCGCCGTGCTGCTCGTCATCCTGGGCGCGATCGCGCATGGCGGTGCTAGTCCCGGGCTGACCACCCTGGGCAATGCGATGTTCGTGCTGGTATGCAGTTCGGCCAGCTTTGCCTGCCTGGGCTTGTTCGCACGCACCGCGCATGCGCCGCGGCCGTGGACCAGGCGCCTTGGCGCGAACGCCTATGGCATCTACCTGCTGCACTACGCCTGCGTCACCTGGCTGCAGTTCGCCCTGCTGGGCGCGGCCTGGCCCGGCGTCGTCAAGGCCTTGCTGGTGTTTGTCGGCGCGGTGGTGCTGAGCTGGACACTGAGCGCGTGCCTGCGGCGCATTCCGGCCGTGGCCCGCATCGTCTAGGCAGGCAGGCCGTGGCCGTCTGGATGGCTCAACGCGCCTTCGGCTTCAGGCGCACGTAGATCTGCTTGCGTACGCGCGCCACCACTTCGCCGCCGGCAGTCTTCACGTCGGTCTCGAACCAGCGCAGCACCTTCTCGCCGCCGGCGGCGGCCTGGCGCAATTCCTCGACCATGGCCGAGGTGAGTTCGAAATGCGCGTAGACGTGCTCGCGACCCGGCGCGACGAAGTCGATCGCGCCGGCCTTGTCCCACACGTAGTAGTCGTTGCCCAGCCGGTGCATCACCAGCAGCATCCAGAACGGGTCGGTCATCGAGAACAGGTTGCCGCCGAACTGGCTGCGCACGTAGTTGCGGTTCCACGGTCGCAGTCGCAGCACCACGCGGGCTTCGGAATAGTCGGGACTGATGCTCAGCACGCGGATGCTGTTGAAGAAGAACGGCGGCCAGAGATTGAGCAGGCGGCGGAAAGTGGAAGCGCGCATGAGTTCGGGAGCGATCGGTGACGGAAGCCCTAGTCTAACAGCAAACCATACGCATGCGTATGGTTTGCTGGAGCGAAATGAAGGTGCGGGGCGGTCGCCGATGACCGCTCTCCGCGCCTCCACACATCTGCTGGCTGCAAGTGTTCCCGTTCCCGCCATCGCTTTGCCGCCCGCGCGGCGGGCGCTGCCTGTCATCACTCGGGGCACATCGCCAACGGGCTCAGGCCAGACATGTGCAAGCGAGCGAAGCGCGGCGGATCTTCATCGAAGAGTATCGGCGGCGTCAGCGAGACTCCTTGGTCGGCTGCCCCTCGGCCATCTGCGGATTTTCACGCAGGCCGAGCTCGAGATAGCTGTCCGCCGACCAGCGGAGCCGCAGCGGTTCGCCTGCATCGGCGATCGATTCGCTGCTCACATCGCGCCCGGTGCCGTAGTTGATCTGGACGGCCGGCCGCTTGGGCACGCCGACCACCGCGACGATCCGGCTTCCCGGCGACAGCAGGCGCGCGGTCAGCTTCTGGCTCTCGAACTCGAGACGCTGGGTCTGGCCCGGCTGCAGCAGATGGCGGTGGCTGCGGTCCTGCATATAGCTTGCCCGGCCGAGGTAGGAAGCCAGGGCGAGATAGCGGCCGTCGGCGGTCAGTTCGTAGAAGTTCACCGACAGGTCGAAGTCGCGCTTGTTGGCGACGACCTGGAAATGGCCGCGGAACAGGCCATCGACCTCCAGCGACTGATCCAGCGCCGGGGTCGTGAACACCAGCGCGTTGCGGGTATCCGGCGTGCCCGGCGGCGGGCTGAAGTCGGCGTCATGGCGATCGGCGAAGTCGACCACCAGCTCGGGCGGCGGCTGCTGGCCCGGGGCGTCGCCGAATAGCAGCCGGTCCCCCTGCTGGTGGCCGCTGAGGTAGAGGCGTCGTTCGCTGGTCGCCATCTCGGCGAGCGTGGACACGTGACGCCACGCGTTCGCCCCCATCACCTCGAAGTTGACCCGGTTGCTGAGCAGCTCGGGCAGCGGCGCGCCACGGAGCACGTGCTCGAACCACTGCAGCCGCACGTCCTGCAGATCGAGCAGCGCGGCCTTGTCGACGACGTAGCCGTCGACCTCGGGCAGCACGCCGGTCTGCATGGCGATGTGATGGTAGGGGCCGATCAGCATGCGGTCGTCGGCCGACGGGCGGTACTTGAGATGCTGCTGGAAGTAATACAGCGCGCCCACCATGCCGCCGTCGTAATAGCCGGTTTCGACGAAGACCGGGATGTCGATATCGGCGAACTCGCGGCCGTAGGGGATCAGGCGCTGCCAAAAGCTGTCGTAGGACGGATGCTGCAGCCAGCTGTCGAACACCGGGTTGGGTCTGCCGTCGAGCTTGTCCAGCTCGCGATAGGGCTTCCCGCTGGCGTACCACCGGCGCTGAAGCCCGTCCCAGTGGGCGTCGTCGTCGAAGGCGCGGTCGTCCAGGCTCTTGTTGTCGGTGGTGTAGAACGGCCAGTAGTAAATGAAGCTCTGGAATACGTTGCCTTGCATCGGCGTATCGATGCCTGGGGCATTGGTGGCATGGGTGGCCATGGCTTTCAGCGCCGGCGGATGATGCTTGGCGGCGGCCCACTGGGTGAAGCCGTTGTAGCTGCCGCTGAACATGCCGACGCGGCCGTCGCTCCACGGCTGGCGCGCCAGCCACGCGATCACCGTGGCCGCGTCCTCGCCGTCGTGAACGTAGGGCACCACCGCGTCGGAGCTGCGGCCTTTGCCGCGGGTATAGGCGACCACGCCGGCATAGCCGTGGCCGGCCATCTTCAGCGCATCTTGCATGCTCCAGTCGTCCTTGGCGTAGATGGTGAAATTCAGCAGGGCGGTCAGCTTGGCCGGCTTGGCCGAGCGGGGGCGCACGATCATCGCGGCGATCTTCGCGCCGTCGGGGGTCGGGATCAGGACCTGATCGTCGACCAGAAAGCGGCGCTGCGTATCGGCCTCGAGCAGCGGCTTCAGGCCCGGCACGAGGTCGTTCCACGCGGCCAATGACTGGCGGGCCGAGATCAGCTTCGCCGCGGAAGGGCAGGCCGCTAGCGCCATCCCGGCGCAGGCTTTTTCCTGTTCGGCTGCGCGGGTGCGCACCGCGTCCAGGTCGACTTCGTACCAGGGCGCGACGTCCACGGCCTGGGCATCCGGCAGCGATTCGTAGAGTTCGGCAAAGGCGCGATGCAGGGCGGCGGAGGCCTCGATCCCGCTCGCCTCGTAGGCTTTCGCGCGGGCATAGGTCCGCCAAGGCGCGACGGAGAGCATCATCCTCGGTTCGCTCGAGCGGTAGGCCGCCTCGAGGCGATCGAGGCTGGCCTCGGCGTCGGCATAGCGGCCGGCGGCGAGTTGCAGCCGGTAGAGCACGATCAGTTCGGCGGGCGTGGTGGCCGAGGCGTGGCTTGCGATCAGCGTTGCCGCGACCTCGGGTGGGCTGGCCTCCGTGGGCGGCGCCGTGCCTGCCCGGGCGTCGACGGCGACTAGGCCCAGGGCAAGCAGGATGGGCAGGGCGAAGACTTTCATGCAGTCCTTTCTCCGGATCATTCGAGGGAACATCGTTGCGTCCCGGGCCAGGGGCCGGGGCGGCGAGATGCTCGCTGGATGCGGACGGGAAAGGTCGAAAAATCGGCGAATGGACACTTCGCTGCGGCGAACGGGAACGCCGCGGCGGTCAGAGCACCCGGTTGCGCAGCAGCCTGGCGCCGTCCCGGCTGGTCGAGATGGTCTGGCCGGTTTCCATGTGCAGCAGCAGCCGGCCGCCGCCGGCCGGTTCGGCCCGGGCGATGCGATGGGTGTTGACGATCCAGGAGCGGTGCACCCGCACATATTTGGCCGGGTCGAGCGATTTGGCGAATTCCGCCAGGGTCACGCGAACCAGGTGCTTGCCGCTCAGCGTGCGCACTTCGGCATAGTCGTCCGCGCCGCCGATGCTCACCACCGTGTCGATATCGAGCGGACGCAGCTCCTCGCCGATCTTCACGAAGTAGCGGGAGAGGCCTGCATCGGTGCGCGCCTCAAGGGTCGGCTCCACGGTATCCGCCGGGGCGATGTCGGTGGCGGCGATGGGTTCCTCGTTCGCCGGCGCCGGGGCGCGGGGAACCGCAGCGACGGTTGCGGCCTCGCCGGCGCCGGCCTGCCTGTCGGGCGCGGCCATGGTATGGCGCGACGCGGCCGCGGCGTTGCTCATGGCCTGCAGATGCGACAGCGCCGCGATCAGCGCGTAGGTGGTCACATTCTCCAGCGACTGCCACACGGTGCCGCCGGCCGAGAGGGGGTGTACCACGAAGCCGTTCGGACCCACGCCGTTGAACAAGCCGAACAGGATGATCAGCAGGCCGTACGACAGGGCGCAGAACGCAGCGCACAGCAGGATATGGGCGATCAGCTGAAGCAGCGCCGGCCTGCCGACCAGCTGCCGCACCACGATATGGCGCACCATCGCCCCGAAGATCACTACCGGCACGGTATTGGCGACCGCGCCGAGCAGGCTCCCGGCAAGATCGAGGCCCATGGCCAGCCGCATCGTGACCGCATAGGCCACGAAGATGCCGGCGATCACCAGGAGATCAAAGTGCCGTGGCTTCATCCTTTATCCCGCATCCCATCCCCGTTCAGATTCAAAGCGCATTCGATTTTCCCCATGCCGCTGCGCTTGCGCCGATCGCCTGCCGAGGAGCCAGACGCCATCCTAGCCGCTTAACGCCGTGCGGCAACTTGACGGCACCCGGGCGATTCCGCCGCGGCGTCACAAACCTGATGGCTCGCGTGCGCCGTCACTCTCCGCCGCAGGCATGAGAGCAAAGCCGCTTCCATAGTGACCGGCGCCGAAGCTATCGGCGGATCGGGAGACCAGGGCCGAATCAGGCGCGTTGCGCTGCGAAGCGGCGCCGCCGGCCGGGTGCCAGGCGCAGCCGCAGGACACGCCGCCCCGTTCCCTGCGCGAGTCGCCGGATCAGAACAGCAGCGAGGCCATCCGGCGACGATAGCGGCCGACCAGTTCCGCGTCGTTGAGCGTGGCGAAGGCCGCCAGCAGGCGCTTCTTGGCCTGGCCGTCCTGCCAGTCGCGGGCGTGCTGCAGGATCGCCAGGAACTGCTCCAGTCCGCCGCTGGCGTCACCTTCCAGCAACAGCCGCACGCCGAGCAGGTCGCGCGCCGCCCAGTCGCTGCCGTCGGCCTGCACCCGGCGCTGCAGCTCTTCCAGCGCCGGCGCACCGTCCAGCGCTCGCGCCAGATCGAGCTGGCTGCGCAGGCGTACGGCGCGCTCGTCGGTAGCGAGCTTGGCCGGCAGGGCCTGCAGCTCCGCCGCCGCGGCATCGACCTGGCCGACGCGCATCAGCGCCAGGGCCAGGTCCAGCTTCAGTTCGGCCTTTTCAGGTTCGGCGGCGATCGCCTGCTGCAGGCGGTTCAGCGTCTGCTCCGGCGTCTCGGCAGGCGCCTGATCGAGTGCGGCATCGGCTTCGTCGGCTTCCAGCGGCTGCACATGGCGCGACAGGAACTCGCGCAACTGGCCCGCAGGCAGCGCGCCGGCGAAGCCGTCCAGGATCTGGCCGTCCTTCACCAGCATCACCGTGGGAATGCTGCGGATGCCGAAGATGCCTGCCAGTTCCTGATGCTTGTCGACGTCGACCTTGCCCAGCCGGAACGCGCCGTTGTATTCGGCGGCGAGCTTCTCCAGCAGGGGCCCCAGGGTCTTGCACGGTTCGCACCACTCGGCCCAGAAATCGAGCAGCACCGGCGTATCCAGCGAGCCCTGCAGCACCTCGGTCTCGAAATTGCCCTGATCCACGTCGAACACATGGCTGGAAGCTGGGCCTGGGGCGGTGGCGTCGGTCACAATGAACTCCGGGGCAGGGAATGCGCCCCAGATCGGGGCATGCGTCAGCATATCAAGAGCAGGCGAAGGCCATCTCGGGTTGCGCCAGGTTCAGCAGTGTCATGGTGGATTTGCGAGAATGCCCGTCATGTCACCGCCGCCAGCCACCCCCGCCACGTCTGCGCCGCCGCACTCGCGGTGGCTGGTCTGCGAGCATTGCGACACGGTCTACCACCGGCGTGAACTGGCCCGTGGCGAAGCGGCCTACTGCGCCCGCTGCGACGCCCTGCTGGAGCGCCACCATCTGTTCGGCGTGAACGCCATGCTGGCCCTGGTGCTCACTGCGCTGGTGGTGTTCATCCAGGCCAATATCTGGCCGATCGTCACCCTGGGCCTGAACGGCCAGCAGAACAGCACCACCTTGTGGGGGACCATCCTGATGATGTGGCGCGAGCATTCGCAGGTGGTCGCGCTGATCGCCGCCTTCACATTGTTCTTCTTTCCGCTAGGCAAGATGTTGTCGCTGGGCTGGCTGCTGTCGTTCGCGCGGCTGGGGCGTCGGGCGCCGGGTTTCCGGCCGATGATGGTGGCGTTGCATTACCTGAGGCCATGGACGATGAGCGAGGTGTTCGTGCTGGGCGCGCTGGTGGCGATCGTGAAAGCGCGCGCGTATTTCGACGTGCTGCCCGACCCGGGCATCTACGCCTATGCCGCGCTGACCCTGCTGATCACCTTGTTCGCCACCATCGACCTGCGTCGCCTGTGGGACCTGGTGCCCGAGGGCGGTGCGTGAGCGCGCTGCCGCGTGCGAGCGAGCTCGGCCTGATCGGCTGCCACGTGTGCGGCCTGGTCTGCCGCGACAGCGGGCGGGACGATACCGACTGCCCGCGCTGCGGCGCGGCGCTGCACCGGCGCAAGCCATCCACCTACGTGCGCAGCTGGGCCCTGCTGGCGGCCGCCTTCATGTTCTACATCCCGGCCAACGTGCTGCCGATCATGCGCACGGTGAGCCTGGGCGATGTCGACGACAACACCATCCTCAGCGGCGTGGTCGAGCTGTGGGTGAAAGGCTCGCCCGGACTGGCGGTGATCGTGTTCAGCGCGAGCATCGTGGTGCCGATGCTGAAGTTCTTCGCCATGACCGTGTTGCTGATCGGCGCGCAGCGGCATACCGACTGGGCGCAGCTGCAGCGCGCCAAGCTCTACCGGCTGGTCGAGTTCATCGGCTACTGGTCGATGCTCGATGTGTTTGTGGTGGCGCTGCTGACCGCGCTGGTGCGCTTCAACGTGCTCAGTTCGGTGGAGCCGCTGCCGGGAGTGATCTTTTTCGGGCTGACCGTGGTGCTGACCATGCTCGCCTCCATCAGTTTCGATCCGCGCCTGACCTGGGACGACAGGAATACGCATGACTGACCCACGCAATCCGAACGCCGACGAGGATCTGCCCCAGCCGATCGTGCGCAGGCACCGCCACAACGCCTGGCTGATCTGGCTGGTGCCGGCGCTGGCGGCGCTGGTCGGCATCTCGCTGGTGGTCAACAGCTGGCTGCAGGCAGGCCCGGTGATCGCCATCAGCTTCCAGAGCGCCGAAGGCCTCGAAGCCAACAAGACGCCGGTGAAGTACAAGAACGTGGTGATCGGCAAGGTCCACAGCATCCGGCTCAGCGAGGACCGCAGCAAGGTGGTGGTGAAGGTGGCGCTGGAGAAGAACGCGGCCAGCTTCGCCACCAAGGACACCCGCTACTGGGTGGTGCGCCCGCGCATTGGCCTGGGCGGCGTGTCCGGCGTGGACACCTTGCTGTCCGGCGCCTTCATCGGCGCCGACGTTGGCGATTCGAAAGAGTCGCGCAACGACTTCGAAGGGCTGGAGATCCCGCCCAGCGTGACCCACGGCGTGCCGGGCAAGAGCTTCACCCTGCATGCCGACGACCTCGGTTCGCTGGATATCGGCTCGCCGGTGTACTACCGGCGCATCCAGGTCGGCCAGGTGGTGTCCTACAAGCTCGACGCGAACTGCAAGTGCGTGTCGGTGCAGGTGTTCGTGAAGGGCCCGAACGATCAGTACGTGACTCATTCGACGCGCTTCTGGAACGCCAGCGGGGTGGACCTCACGGTGGGTGCGGACGGGCTCAAGCTGAATACCCAGTCGCTGGCCACCGTGCTGGCCGGCGGCGTGGCCTTCCAGGATCCGGCCGGTCCGCACGACGCCAGCCCGGCCTCGGAAAACGACAGCTACCAGCTGTTCGGCGACATGACTACGGCGATGGCGCCGCCCGACGGCGAGCCGCGCTACATCCGCATGCGCTTCGACCAGTCCCTGCGCGGCCTTGCGGTGGGCGCGCCGGTGGAGTTCCTCGGCATCAACATCGGCAAGGTGGTGTCGGTCAACCTCGACTACGACGAAACCACCCATCGCTTCCCGATCCTGGTCGGCGCGGTGGTCTATCCGCAGCGGCTGGGGCGTGCGCAGGACAAGCTGGCCGCGCAGGCGCAGCGGCAGGGCGACGACGTCGACATGTCGCACATGATGGGCGTGCTGATCGAGCACGGCCTGCGCGCGCAGGCGCGCAGCGGCAACCTGCTGACCGGTCAGCTGTACATAGCGCTGGACTTCGTGCCCAAGGCGCCGAAGGTGGACTACGACCCGAGCGCCAAGCCGCTGATGATTCCGACCGTGCCGGGCAGCTTCGACAAGCTGCAGGAGCAGCTCGGCGAGATCGTCGACAAGATCCAGAAGATTCCGTTCGACAGCATCGGCAAGCATCTCGACGACACGCTCGGCCAGCTCGACACCACGCTCAAGCAGGTCAACGGCGAAGTGCTGCCGGCCTTCACCGGCACCTTGCAGAACGCCAAGCAGACCCTGGGCCATGCCGATCAGGTGCTGTCCAGCGATTCGCCGCTGCAGCAGAACCTCGGCAACACCTTGCAGGAACTCGAGCGCATGGCCCGTTCGCTGCGCGTGCTCAGCGACTATCTCGGCAGCCATCCGGAGTCGCTGATCCGCGGCCGCCGCGCCGACGCCCCCCAGCCGCCGCCGGCCGAGCCACCCGCCGCCACACAATCAGGGAGCAAACCATGATGCACGCGCGACATTGGCTGGCCGGCGCCCTGGCGCTGGCGCTCGGCGCCTGCGCCTCGGCCCCGGTGAGCTACTACACGCTGATCGCGCCGGCGAACGACGGTGCGGCGGCCCCGCCGGCCTCCGCGGCGCTGCAGTTCGAGCTGCTGCCGGTCGGCGTGCCGGCCCAGGTGGACCAGCCGCAGCTGGTGGTGCGCCAGGGCGGGCAGGGCGTGGCCATCCTGGAAGGCCAGCGCTGGATCGCGCCGCTGGGCGAGGAAGTGCGTGGCGCGCTGTCGGCCGATCTGGCGCGCGAACTGCATGCGCGCGATGTCACCGGCCTGCCCGACAACGGCAAGCCGCTGTTGCGCATCAAGCTCGACCTGCGTCGCTTCGATTCCCAGCCGGGCGCCTACGCGCTGATCGACGCGGCCTGGAGCCTGCGCCTGCCGAACAGCGCCAACAGCACCGGCCTGGCCTGCGATACCCGCATCAGCGAGAGCGTGGGACCCGGCTACGATGCGCTGGTGCAGGGCCATCAGCGCGCCATTGCGCGGCTGGCCGAGCGCATCGCGGCGGCGGCCCGGCCGTTCGCCGCCGGCCAGGATGCGAGCTGCCCGGCGGACTGAGGCGTCGCGCCGGCGCCCGGGCTGACCGCCGCCGACTTGGCGGCCGGGGCGCGCTCGGCTAGGCTGGTTCGTTTTCCGCAGCCGCCGGCCCCCGCCCGCGCGGGCTGCCAGGCAGGCATAACGGCATCGGAACCATGCAGGACATCCAACAGCACAGCTCGAATCCGCCGACCGGCGGCCAGGAATCGGCCGGCGGCTACCAGCCGCAGACGGTGGAAGCCGCCGCGCAGCAATACTGGAACGCCCAGCGCGCCTACCAGGTGAGCGAGGACCCGGCGCGGCCGAAGTTCTACTGCCTTTCGATGCTGCCGTACCCCTCGGGCGCGCTGCACATGGGGCACGTGCGCAACTACACCATCGGCGACGTGATCAGCCGTTACCAGTGGATGAACGGCAAGAACGTGCTGCAGCCGATGGGCTGGGACGCGTTCGGCCTGCCGGCCGAGAACGCCGCGATCAAGCACAAGACCGCGCCGGCCAAGTGGACCTACGCCAACATCGAGCACATGCGCAGCCAGCTGCAGTCACTGGGCTACGCGATCGACTGGTCGCGCGAGTTCGCCACCTGCCGGCCCGAGTACTACGTGCACGAGCAGCGCATGTTCGTGCGCCTGATGAAGAAGGGCATCGCCTACCGCAAGAGCGCGGTGGTGAACTGGGATCCGGTCGACCAGACCGTGCTGGCCAACGAGCAGGTGGTCGACGGCCGCGGCTGGCGCACCGGTGCGCTGGTGGAAAAGCGCGAGATCCCGCAGTGGTTCCTGAAGATCACCGACTACGCGCAGGAACTGCTGGACGGCCTGGATCACCTGCCGGGCTGGCCCGAGGCGGTGAAGACCATGCAGCGCAACTGGATCGGCCGCTCCGAAGGGCTGGAGATCCGTTTCGACGTGCAGGACGCCGACGGCGCCGCGGTCGAGCCGCTGACCGTGTTCACCACCCGGCCCGACACCTTGATGGGCGTCACCTTCGTCTCCATCGCCGGCGAGCATCCGCTGGCGCGCCAGGCCGCGCAGGACAACCCGCGGCTGGCCGAATTCCTGGACGAGCTGAAGCGCGGCGGCGTGTCCGAGGCCGAGCTGGACACCCAGGAAAAGCGCGGCATGGACACCGGCCTGCGCGCGATCCATCCCGTCACCGGCGAGCCGGTGCCGATCTTCGTGGCCAACTTCGTGCTGATGGGCTACGGCACCGGCGCGGTGATGGCGGTGCCCGGCCACGACCAGCGCGACTGGGAATTCGCGCAGAAATATTCGCTGCCTATCAAGATGGTGATCGCCAGCCGCGAGGTCATCGACGCGCTGCGCGAGATCGAGCACGACCTGTCGCTGGGCGTCGGCATCGACACCATGCGCGCCGCCCTCGACGGGCGCAGCGCCACCGCGCCGGACGTCTCCGCGCCGCTGCGCGTGGTGGAGGCTTTCGAACGCGGCATCCGCGAGGCGGGCGCCTATACCGAGCGCGGCCTGCTGGTGAATTCCGGCGAGTTCGACGGCATGGATTTCCAGCAGGCGCTCGATGCGCTGGCCGAGCGCCTGGGCGCACAGGGCCGCGGCGAGCGTCGCGTGAATTTCCGTCTGCGCGATTGGGGCGTCAGCCGCCAGCGCTACTGGGGTTGTCCGATCCCGGTGATCCGCTGCGCCCATTGCGGCGACGTGCCGGTGCCGGAAGACCAGTTGCCGGTGCTGCTGCCGGAAGACGTGGCGTTCTCCGGCGTGCAGTCACCGATCAAGGCCGATCCGGCCTGGCGCCGCACCAGCTGCCCGCAATGCGGCGGCGAGGCCGAGCGCGAGACCGACACCTTCGACACTTTCATGGAGTCGAGCTGGTACTACGCGCGCTACACCAGCCCGGAGGCGGCGGAGCAGGTCGACGCGCGCGCCGGCTACTGGCTGCCGGTGGACCAGTACATCGGCGGCATCGAGCACGCCATCCTGCACCTGCTGTATTTCCGCTTCTATCACAAGCTGATGCGCGACGCGGGCCTGGTGCCCGGCGACGAGCCGGCGCGCAACCTGCTGTGCCAGGGCATGGTGATCGCCGAGACCTTCTATCGCGACAATGCCGACGGCTCCAAGGAATGGATCAATCCGGCCGAGGTGGAGATCCAGCGCGACGACAAGGCGCGCGTGGTCGGCGCTTTGCTGAAGGCCGATGGCCTGCCGGTGCAGATCGCCGGCACCGAAAAGATGTCCAAGTCGAAGAACAACGGCGTCGACCCGCAGGCCATGGTGGACAAGTACGGCGCCGACACGGTGCGGCTGTTCTCCATGTTCGCCGCGCCGCCGGAGCAGTCGCTGGAGTGGAACGAGGCGGGCGTGGAAGGCATGGCGCGCTTCCTGCGCCGGTTCTGGCGCGAGGTGAGTACGCATGCGGCCGGCGCGGAGCGCACGGCGCTCGATCCGGCTGCGTTGGACGCCGGGCAGAAGGCGATGCGTCGGCAACTGCACGAGACCATCCAGAAGGTCGGCGACGATATCGGCCGGCGGCATGCCTTCAACACGGCGATCGCCGCCTTGATGGAATTGCTGAATGGGCTGGGCAAGTTCGCCGACGACAGCGCCCAGGGCCGCGCCGTGCGTCATGAGGCGCTGGAAGCGATGGTGCTGATGCTGAACCCGGTGGTGCCGCATCTGTCGCACACCCTGTGGCAGGCGCTTGGCCATCCCGAAACCGTGCTGGAGCGGCAGTCCTGGCCGCAGCCGGACCCGGCCGCGCTGGTGCGCGACACGCTGACCCTGGCCGTGCAGATCAACGGCAAGCTGCGCGCCACCATCGAGGCGCCCGCCGACGCCTCGCGCGAGGCGCTGGAGGCGCAGGCGCGTGCGCATCCGCACGTGGCCGGCTTGCTGGAAGGTCAGAGCGTGCGTAAGGTCATCGTGGTCCCCGGTAAGATCGTCAACATCGTTGCAGGATGAGGATTTGAGATGAGAGCCAGCATGAGCCGCCTTTTTCGAGCCTCGCTGCTGCTGATCGTCCTGGCGGGGCTGGGCGGCTGCGGCTTCCACCTGCGCCAGAGCGTGGCGCTGCCGCCGACCATGCAGCACATCCACATCAACGGCAACGGCGACCTGCAGCGGCGCCTCACCCGTGCGCTGGTGGCGTCCGGCATCACGGTCGAGGACAAGGGCGGCCCGGGCATCGCGGAGATGCAGTTCCCGACGTCTAGCTTCAGCACCGAGACGGTGAGCGTGAGCGGCTACGCCCAGGTCACCGAGTACGCGGTGCACTACCACGTGCAGTTCTACGTCAACGACCACGAGAGCAAGCCGCTGGTGGCGCTGCAGAACATCGAGATGTCGCGCGAGTTCAGCTACGACGCCTACGATCCGATCGGCAACGCCTCGCAGGTGCAGGAGATCCAGGGCGGTCTGATCGGCGACATGGTGCAGTCGATCCTGTTCCGCCTGCGCGCCGCCGAGAAGCACCCGGAGGCGCTGAAAGTGCCGCAGTCGGTGGCGCCGCTGCCGACGATCAAGCCGTCGGGATCGCTGTAGGCCGCGATGCCGCTGGCGATTCCGCAATGGCAGAAGGCGCTGGCGGCCGACAGCCTGCGCGCGGTGTACCTGCTGGCCGGCGAAGAGCTGCTGGTGCTGGAGGCCGCCGACGCCCTGCGCGCGCAGGCGCGCCGGCTCGGCTATGCCGAGCGCGAGGTGCTCGACGTAGGCAACCACTTCGACTGGGACGACCTGGCCCGCGCGGCCGCCGGCATGTCGCTGTTCGCCACGCGGCGCCTGCTCGACCTGCGCCTGCCCACTGGCCGGCCCGGCAAGGAAGGCGCGGCGGCGATCGGCGAGTTCTGCGCGCAGCCGCCGCCTGACGTCACCCTGCTGATTACCGCCAGCGAGTGGAGCAACAAGCACGAGGGTGCCTGGACCAAGAACATCGACAGCGCCGGCGCGCTGGTGGTGTTCAATGCGCCGCGGCCGAACGAATGGAACGCCTGGATCGGCGCGCGCCTGAGTTCGCGCGGCGTGTCCGCCAGCGCTGACGCGGTGGCCCTGCTGGCCGAACGGGTCGAGGGCAATCTGCTCGCTGCCGCACAGGAAGTCGACAAGTTGGCGGTGCTGCACGGCCAGGGCCGCCTGGACGCGGCGCAGATGGAAAACCTGGTGGCCGACAGCGCGCGCTACGACGCCTTCAAGCTGACCGATGCCGCCTTCGCCGGCGACGGCGGCCGGGCGCTGCGCATCCTCGCTGGCCTGCGTGCCGAGGGCGACGAGCTGATCGCCCTGATGGGCTGGCTGGTGAACCAGTTGCAGCTCGCCCTGCGCCTGGCCAATGCGCACGACTTCGCCGCGCAGGTGCGCGCCGAACGGTTGTGGCCCGCGCGCGAGCAGTTGTTCCGCAAGGCCCTGCGCCGCGCGCCGCGCGAGCATTGGCTGCGCTGCCTGGCGCGCGCGGCACGCATCGACCGCATCGCCAAGGGCCGCGAGGGCGGCGACGCCTGGCTGGAGGCTGAGCGGCTGATCGCCGCGATCGCCGAGCCGCGCGCGGCCGCCGCTCTGGCTTGAACAGGCGCTAGCGAGAACCCTCATGCAGCCGCTGGCGATCTTCGGAGGCACTTTCGATCCGGTGCATATCGGCCACCTCAGCGTGGCCTGGGAAGCGGCCGAGCTGCTCGGCGCCGAGGTGCGCCTGCTGCCGGCCAGCGTGCCGCCGCATCGCCCCGCGCCACAGGCCAGCGCAGCGCAACGGGTGGCCATCCTGCATGCGGCGCTGCAGGGCCAGACACGCTTGAGCGTGGACACGCGCGAGCTGGATCGCGACGGTCCTTCCTACACCATCGACACGCTTGCCGAACTGCGCGCGGAGCAGGGCGAGCGTCCGCTCGTGCTGCTGCTCGGCGCCGACGCCTTCGCCGGGCTGCCGAGCTGGCACCGCTGGCGCGAGCTGTTCGGCGTGGCGCATATCGGTGTGCTGAGCCGGCCCGGGGTGGAGATATCTTTTGGCGAGGCCTTACAGCAGGAGCTTGCTGCGCGGCGCGTCGACGACCCCATGACCCTGCACGAAACGCCTGCGGGTCGGGTGGTCGAGCTGGCGGTGACGCCGCTGGAAGTCTCGGCGACGCGCATTCGCGAGCTGCTGGCGGACGGCCGCGACCCGCGTTATCTATTGCCCGCTGGCGTCTTCGCCGATCCGCGCCTGCTGCTGCCTTACCGGAGCGGGTGAGGTGAGAGCTGCGCGCTGCATCAGTGCGCAGGTACGGTTGTTCAGATGAAGAATCGGACTTGGGCAGGGCAAGCTGCCTGACCAGGCAGGGCGGCCAAAAACGAGCGACGTAAGCGACGGGGGCAGGGACGTGACGACGACGCGACAGTGCATTTCAATGGCGCAACTCCGCTTTTCGTTGGCGTTGAGCTTGACCGTGATCCTGGCGCATGCCGCCGCCTATCTGCTGCACGAATACGCGCACTCGCTCAGCGCCTGGGCGCTGGGATGGATGGCCGGCCCGTTCGACATCGATTACGGCCCGCGCACGCTTTACAACATGATTTTCCTCGGCGGCGTGTCGGACAACGTGGACTATCAGCGGATCTTCGCCGCGGGCCATGGCTTCGAGGCGGCCTTTATCGCGCTGGCCGGCGCCTTTATCGGCAACGGAGTGGTCTATGCGCTGTGCTACGCGATCATGCGGTCATCGCGGATAACCTGGCCGGCCGCAGCGATGGCCATCTACGGCCTGGCCCTGATGAGCGCAGGAAACGTGTGGAGCTATGTGCCGATCCGCACCATCACCGATCATGCGGACATGGCGATCGCCGCACAGGGCATCGGCCTGCCGCCGCTGCTGCTGTGCCCGTTCCTGCTGGTGCCTGCGCTCTTCATCGTCTATCACTTCCACCGGAAGATGCTGCCGCTGGCCCTGAGCAAGGTTGCAGGCGGCTCGCGCGCCAACATGGCCGTGCTGATCGTGGTCACTGCCTACTGGTACTTCTCCTTCTTCGGCGACGACGGCACCGGTGGCAGGTACGGCCTGGTTTCCCAGCTGCTGTCGATCGCCTCCGTATATTTTCTGTTCCCGCTCAGCGCAATGTATTTCCTGGTCAGGTATTGCCTGGACGGATCGCCCGCGCGCGCCGCGGACTAGGGACCTGCGCGCCACGGCGCCGCGGTTCGCCGCGAAGCATCGGATATCGATGCCTCAGCGAGGCGGCGTTGCCGGCGCGGCCGCGGGTGACAGCGCAAAACGGGCCACATAGTGGCTGGCGGCGCTGCCGATCCACAGCATCTGCCCGAGCTGGATCGCGCCCGTGCCGAGTCCGAAGCGGGCATCGCCGGCGTCGAGCAGCGGCGTTCGTGCCAGCGTGTCCGGCCGGATGCGCTCAACCTTGAAGCGCGGCGGGCAGGCGGTCTTGCCGAGCACACAGCCGAACACGGCTTGCGGCGTGGCCATCTGGCCGGTGGCCAGCAGCTGGCCGTCATCGGCCCAGCGCAGATTGTCCGGCAGATAGTCCACCGACACCGAGCTTGGCTTGGCCTCGATATCGAGCGGCAGCCGCCAGATGCGGCGAGCCGCCCATTCGGAAACATAGAGCCAGTGCCGGTCGGGCGAGACCTCGATGCCGTTGGCACCGGACAAGGCCACCGGGCTGGCCCGTTGCCAGCCCGACGACGGCGACCAGCGCAGCACGTAGCCGGTCGGTTCGGCACGGGCGAACTGGCGCAGATAATCGCGTCGCGGATCGTACATGCCGGTGACCACGAAGCCGTCGTCCAGGGCGGCGACCGCATTCGGCCAGGCATCCACCGGCATGACTACGCAGCGTTTCCAATGCAGACGGGGTTGTCCGTCGACCAGATCCAGGTCGAAGGCCTCGATCGATTCGCGGCCGCCGTGATTGACCACGAGCACGTCCAGCGAACCGTCGCTGCGCCGCTGCACGTGCAGGCCGTGCGGCGCGAAAGTGCTCGCGGCGGGAGCGGCGCAGCCTGCCGTATGCACGGCATCGGATGGCCTTGCGAGCGTGGCGAGAGGGAACAGCTTGAGCGCGCGTGACGGTTCCGCCGCGTCGACGGCGTACAGCGCGCCGGCCTGGCTGCCGTCCGCGGCGGCCATGCTGCTGAGCAGGACCCAGCCGGTGCCTGGAATCTGTTGCAGGTCCTCGGCGCGCTGGACCGGCACCGGCGGAGCCAGCGGACTCGGCGCCGAAGAGGCTGCAGGCGCGAGGCAGCACAGCATGGTCGCAGCGAGGAACAGCGAACCGTGCCGGCGCGGCGGCGCCGGGAAAAAGGCGAGTGGGGAAGGCATGATCGTCTTGCGCTCCGGAGCCAACTGCCGGCTTGGCGACATGCCTGCCGAGCGCGGGCATCTTGGGCAGCCGGGAGCGTGCGGACAATCGGTTTTGCCGGCCAAGCAACGCGGAAAAAATTTCCGCAATCGAGTTGTCGGTGGCGCGTCTCGCGTCGAAACGGCGACGCGAGACGCGCCGCAAAATAGCTGTGCGTGTCAGCCGCCTGCGCGTGCCACGAAACGCAGCGCCACCGAGTTCATGCAGTAGCGCAACCCGGTCGGTGGCGGACCGTCGTCGAAGACATGACCGAGATGGCCGTCGCAGCAGGCGCAGCTGATCGCGATGCGTTCCCAGCCGAAGCTGGTGTCGCGGATCTCGCGCACGTTCTGTTTGGCGATCGGCTGCCAGAAGCTGGGCCAGCCGGTGCCGGAGTCGAACTGGGTGGCGTCGTCGAACAGCGCGGTGTCGCAACCCACGCAGCGGTACAGCCCGCGTGCGGCGGGCTTCTCATGCTGGCCGCTGAAGGCGCGCTCGGTGCCGGCCTGGCGCAATACGTCATAGGCCTCGTCGGACAGCCGCGCGTGCCACTCCTGGTCGCTGAGCACCAGCTTGTTGGCGTGACAGGGGCCGAGGTCGCGGCCGTCCTGGTCGGCGAAGCATTCGAGCATCAGATCGCCGCCGGTAGCGGCCACGCCCGCCACGCCACCCATGGTGCTGGTGGTGCCTTGGCGTCCGGCGGCGAGCAGGCGCGGCAGCGCCAGACCACCGCCCACCGCCAGCAGCGCGCCGCCGGTCAGCGCGGTGCGCAGAAAGCGGCGACGGTCCTGCGCGAGCCTTTCATCGATGCGAGACATGCGAACCTCCTGAAAGGATGGAACGAGGGTTCAACCGAAGGTGAAGGCGTAGGCGTGTACGCCGGGATCGAGGAACTCGATCTCGAACAGCCGCTCGCCGGTACCATGGGCTTGCCGCACCAGTTGATAGAGGCGCTGGCTGTCCACCGTGCCGTTGCCGTCGGCGTCGATGTCCATGCCGTGGTCGGCGCCGGGCGCCTTGCCGTCGATCCGCACGCGGAAGCGCACTGGCTTGCCGTCCGCGCCGGGGCCGAGCACCAGGTGCAGGTCGCGGCCGCGGAAGCGGTAGACGATGCGGCCGCCGGCGCGATCCAGTTGCGCGTTCTCGTCGTGCACCGTCCAGCGTCCGTCCAGGGTCCATTGATTGACCGCCAGTGTGGTGGGCGCGTGATAGTCGAAGCTGTCGTCGTGCGCCACCGCGCCACCGGCGAAGCCTTCCGCCCGCGCGTAGCCGACGTAGGTTTCCGACGAGCGCTGCGCGTCGCCGGACGAGGCCGCTTCGGCGCCGCCGGCGCCGGGCTGCGCATAGCCGCCCGGCAGGTTCTTCTGGCCGGCCTCCGCGAGCAGCTGGCGGATCACGTCTTCGCTGTGCTGGTACTCGCCTTCGCCGAAGTGATGGGCGCGAATGCGTCCCTGCGCATCGATGAAGTAGTGCGCCGGCCAGTATTCGTTGTTGAAGCCCTGCCAGATCGCATAGTCGTTATCCATCGCCACCGGATAGTCGACGCCGAGGTCCTTGATCGCCTTGGCCACATTGCCTTCGTCCTTCTCGAAGGCGAACTCCGGCGCGTGCACGCCGATCACCACCAGGCCGTGGTCGCGGTATTTGTCGGCCCAGGCGCGCACATAGGGCAGCGAGCGGATGCAGTTGATGCAGGAATAGGTCCAGAAATCGACCAGCACCACCTTGCCGCGCAGGGACTGCGCGCTCAGCGGCGGGCTGTTGAACCAGCGTGTGGCGCCGGCCAGCGAAGGCAGTTCGCCTTCCACCGGCAGCGCGGCGCCGGCCTGCACCACGGGCTGCGGCGGCGGCGCCGGGCGCACGCTGTCGATCAGGCCCTGCTCGAGGCGATTGGTGCCGCCCAGCGACAGCCGGGTCAGCACGCCGGTGTCGGCCCCCAACGCGATCGCCACCACGCCGGCCAGCACCAGTGCGCCCAGTAGCTTGCGCAAGGATTCGCCGGCGCCGAGCGAGCGCTTCATCGCGGCGAACAGCTTGCCGCCGATCAGCAGCACCAGGGCCAGCGAAGTAGCCGCGCCGGCGGCGTAGGTGAACAGCAGCAGGGTGGTCTGCACGCTGGCCCCTTTCAGCGCCGCGCCGGTCAGCAGCAGGCCGAGGATGGGCCCGGCGCAGGGCGCCCACAGCAGGCCGGTGGCGACGCCCAGGCCGACCGCGGCCAGCGGCGAGTCGCCGCCTGCCTCGGAGCGCTGGCTGAGCCGGTTGCCCAGCGCGACGAACGGCCGCGCCAGCCATTCGGCGAGGTGGGTCGACAGCAAGGTCAGGCCCAGCAGGCCCAGTACCACGAGCGCGATCCAGCGTCCGTACTGGTTGGCGTGCACTGCCCAGCCGCCGCCTACCGCGGCCAGCGAGGCGACCAGGGCGAAGGTCACCGCCAGGCCCAGCAGCATCGGCAGTCCGCTGCGCAGGAACGGACGGTCGGCGCGGGCGAATACGAACGGCAGCACCGGCAGGATGCAGGGGCTGAGGATGGTCAGTACGCCGCCGAGGTAGGCGAGGATCAGCACAATCATGGGTCGGGTCGCTTGGGTGGAGTCTGCTCGGTTATTCGCTGCGACGGTCCGATCGGTTACCCGAGTCCGCCATCACCAGGCATGTAACCGTCGGCCCGGCAGCAGCGAATGCAAGGTAACGCCGCAATTAAGGAGGCGAGCATGTCATTTCGCTTGACCGCCGGCGGCGCTTTGGTCCTAGATGGCGAGGTTTTCCCACCGGCAGCCTCGATCCGGACCGTGCAAGCTTCTGCCAGCGACAACGAGCGGCCCGACCAGCAGCGGGCACAATGGATGGCGGCCGCGCAAGCCGGCGACCGCCAGGCCTACGAGCGCGTGCTGGCGGCCTCGACCGGCCTGATCCGCGCCGTGGCGCGGCGGCAGGGCGTGCCGGTGGATCAGCTCGACGACGTGGTGCAGGAGACTTTGTTGACCGTGCACCGCGTGCGCCACACCTATGATCCTTCGCGCTCCTACGACGCCTGGCTGGGCGCGATCGCGGCGCGCCGGGCAATCGACCTGCTGCGCGGCGACGGTCGGCGCGGCCGGCGCGAAGTGCACGATCCGCTGGCGCTGGAAAGCTATGCCGGCCACGACGAAGCCGGCGCCGAGAGCGAGCGGGCGCAGCAGGCGCAGCGTCTGCGCGAGGCGATCGCCACGCTGCCGCCGGGACAGCGCGAAGCGGTCGAGCAGCTAGGTCTGCAGGAACGCAGCCTGGCCGAGGCCGCCGAGCACACCGGCCGCAACGCCGGCGCGCTGAAAGTGAATCTGCACCGTGCGATGAAGGCGCTGCGCAAGCGCCTGCAAGGAGGCTCCGATGTCTGATCAACGCGCGGTGGAGGCCCTGATCCACAGCCTCGGGGCAGAACTGGCCCCGGTGCGGCGGCTGGCGCCGCCATGGCGGCGCACCCTGGGCTGGCTGCTGGCGGTAGCCGTGATCGCCGGCGTGCTGCTGATGCACTACGGCGCCACCCACATGCTGCAGCGCTGGGCCGGTGCGCCGGATCTCGGCTGGGCTGGACTGGGCGCCCTGCTCACTGCGGTCAGCGCGGCCTGGGCCGCCTTTTCGCTGGGCGTGCCGGGACGCCGCGCGGCCTGGGCCTGGCTGCCGGTGCCGCCGGCACTGCTGTGGATCAGCGCCAGCGGCGCCGGTTGCCTGCGCGGCTGGCTGGCGCCGGACACCCATATCGCGACCTTGTCGGAAGCGCCGGATTGCCTGTCTTTCATCGTCGGCTTCTCGGTGCCCTTGTCGGCGCTGCTGATCCTGCTGCTGCGCCGCGCCTTCCCGCTGCGGCCGGTGCTGGCCGCGGTGATGGTGGGGCTGGCCAGCGCGGCTGCTTCGGCCAGCCTGCTGGAGATCTGTCACGCCTTCGACGCGGCGCTCACCGATCTGCTGACCCATGCCCTGGCGGTGCTGCTGGTGGTGGCCGTCAACGCGGCGATGGGTGGCCGCCTGCTGACGCGCCGCTGAGTTGCGCCACCGCGCGGCGCGTATCAGCGGGCCCGGACCACGATGGTGGATAATCGGGGCCCCTTTCCGGCGCGTGCCTTCCCCATGCATCAGCACTGGCTGTCCTCGCTCGGCGTCGAACATCCCCTGATCCAGGCGCCGATGGCCGGTTCCACGCCGCCCGAACTGGTCTCCGAAGTCAGCCGCGCCGGCGCGCTGGGCTCGCTGGGTGCGGGCTATCTGGAGCCGCAGGCGATCCTCGATCAGGCCGCGCGGATCCGCGCGCAGACCGATCGCCCCTACGGCATCAACCTGTTCGTCTTGCCCGACGAGTTCGAGGCGGACCTGGCAATGGTGGATCGACTGCGCGCCCGCCTCGACGCATTGATGGAACGCGAAGGGCTGGAGGTACGCACCAGCCTGCCGGCGCGCTGGGCGCCGCGCTACTCGGAGCAGTTCGCGGCGCTGTGCGAGGCGCAACCAGCCGTGGCCAGCTTCGCCTTCGGCCTGCCCAGCGCGGCGCAGATGGGCGAACTGAAGCGGCGCGGCATCGTGGTGGTCGGCACTGCGACCAGCGTGGTCGAGGCGCGTGCCTGGGCCGCGCTGGGCGCCGACGCGATCTGCGTGCAGGGTGCCGAAGCCGGCGGCCATCGCAGCACCTTCCTGCATGAGCCGGAGGACGCGATGATCGGCCTGTTCGCGTTGCTGCCGTTGACTGTGCGTGCGGTGGAGATTCCGGTGATCGCCGCCGGCGGCATCATGGACGGTCGCGGCATGGCGGCGGCGGAAGTGCTCGGCGCGGCCGCCAGCATGCTGGGCACGGCCTTCCTGGCTTGTCCCGAGTCCTCGGCGGCGCCGGCCTGGAAGGCGGACCTGGCCCAGGTCGAAGAGCATCGGGTGACCACCATCCGCAGTTTTTCCGGACGCGCCGCGCGCGGCCTGCGCAATCGCTACGTCGAGGCCATGCCCAACACGGCGGCGGAACTGCCGCCGTATCCGGTGTTGAACGCACTGACCGCGCCGCTGCGCCGCGCCGCGGCCCAGGCCGGCCGGGCCGACCTGCTGTCCGAGTGGTGCGGGCAGGCGGCGGCGCTGGCACGCGGCTTGCCGGCGGCGCAGCTGGTGGCAGGGCTGATGCATGAATACCGGCTCGCCAGGCGCTCGCTGGCTGGCTGATGCCACGGCGAAAGCGGGGGCTATAATGCCCCGGCGCCATCCCGCGCCAGGTCCGCACCGAGGTCCTCCCTCTTGAGTCCCACGCCAAGCAGCTCCGCCCCGCGCTCCCGCAAGTCGGTCACCACCGCCACGCTCCGCAAGCATGTCAACGATGCGCTGGAAGAGCTGAAGGCCAAGGACATCCGCGAGATCGACGTGCGCGGCAAGACCTCGATCGCCGACCTGCTGTTCGTTGCCTCGGGCACCTCGGCCCGCCACGTGAAATCGATCGCTGACGAAGTGCAGAAATTCGCCAAGAAGGCGGGCGTGATGCCGCTGGGCGTGGAAGGCGAGCAGGAAGGCGAATGGGTGCTGGTCGATCTGGGCGACGTGATCGTGCACATCATGCTGCCGCGCATCCGCGAGTTCTATGGCCTCGAGCGGCTGTGGACGGTAGGCGACCAGGGGCATGGCGACAGCGAGGCGGCGCAGGCCGGCTGAGCGCTGCCGTGGCACCCGGATCGATGAATCGTGGCAGCGCCGTTGCGTTCGGTGCGCGAGGCGTCGGCTCCGCGAGATCCAGCGCCAGCTTGCGGCGCGAATCGGCAAGCGTTGATTCTCCGGCACGGCGGGCCAGCGCATGCGCGCCAAACTGATCGCCGTCGGCGAACGCATGCCCGCCTGGGTGGCGGAAGGCTTCGCCGAGTATCGCAAGCGGCTGTCCCACGAGTTGCCGCTGGAGCTGATCGAGCTGAAGCCGGGCCTGCGCGGCAAGGGCCGCGACGATGCGCGGGCGATGCAGGACGAAGGCGCCGCCATCCTCGCCGCGCTGCCGCGCGACATCCACGTGATCGTCCTGGACGGTCGCGGCAAGTCGTGGTCGAGCGAGGAACTGGCCGTCCAATGGGATGCCTGGCGCATGGCCGGGCGCGATCTCGCCTTCCTGATCGGCGGGCCCGACGGGCACGCGCCCGAAGTGCTGGCGCGCGCCGACCAGCGCTGGTCGCTGGGGCCGCTGACCTTGCCGCACATGCTGGTGCGGCTGGTGCTAGCCGAGCAACTGTATCGGGCGATGACGATCTCGACCGGGCACCCGTATCACCGGGCTTGATGCCGAGCCGCGATGGTGAGCCTGCCTCGATCGTGACGACGATATGCAAGGATTCGGGCCGATGCCGTGCCTGTCGGAGCAAGGAGCGATGATGACCGAGCTGGAACAAGAGCCCGCCCGCAGCGGCGCCACCGATCCGGCGAGTCTGCGCGCCCAGCGGCTGGCGGCCTACGTCGACGAGCTGGGCGAGCCGGACCACCTGTTCGAGGACGACGAGGCCGCGCGCATCGACGTGCATGCCTTCGGGCGCGATTTCGTGCCTCACTGCGAAGCGGGTTCCGACGATGGCTATGTGCTGCTTACCAACGGCATGAGCGATCGTCGCATGACCCTGCCGGCCTCCGGCTTGGGCGAGGACGAGAAGCCGCGCGCGGAATTGATGTGGTACGTGCGCGCGCCGACGCCGGAACGCGTCGCCTGGCTGCGCTGGCTGGCCCGACTGCCGTTCATCGATGCCACCTGGTTCGGCTTCGGCCATCGCGTGCCGATGCCGGAACCGCCGCTGCGCGACTGCGGCTTCAAGACCTTCTTGTTCCTCACCCCGATCATCCGGCCGGACCAGCGCATCGCCGAGTCGCTTTCGATCGACGGCGACGCCGTGGAAATCCTCACCGTGAACCTGATCGCCGATCTCGAATACGACTTCATCAAGCGGGAAGGCCTGGGACCATTCCTCGACCTGCTGGACGAACGGGATTACCCGCCCATCTTCGATCCGCAGCGGAAGTCCTACATCTAGTCATCGCGTGGGCTGGTCGCCGAGCGGGCCGCCCTTGCGGCAGCTGCACGAAAGGCACGACAGTCAGGCTGCCGATGGGCAAGTCGCGTGCGATCCCTTGCTCGTCCACCCACAGGAGGCAACGCCGATGAGCTTCGAGATCCGCCAGGCCACCATCCACGAGCTGGATACGCTGGCTCGGCTGTTCGACGCGTATCGCCAGTTCTATGGTCAGCCCGCGGACCTCGCGCTGGCCAGGCGCTTTCTGGCCGAGCGTTTCCATCATCGCGAATCCGTGCTGCTGCTGGCGCTCGATGCCGAAGGTGGCGGCCTCGGCTTCGTGCAGTTGTATCCGCTGTTTTCCTCGGTGCGCGCTACGCGTCGCTATCTGCTCAACGACCTGTTCGTGGCGCCGGCGTCACGGCGCCTGGGCGTGGCGAAGGCCTTGCTGCACGCCGCCGCGGCGCACGGTCGCGCGATGGGCGTGACCGGCATGTCGCTGTCGACCGCGCTGGACAATCGGCCGGCGCAGCGTCTCTACGAGTCGCTGGGCTGGCGGCGCGACGAGCAGTTTTGCGAGTACGGCCTCGAGCTTGCCTAGCGCTCGGCAAGCCCCGGTGACGCGACGCGTCTTCGGCAGTTCAAGCTCGCCGTCGCTGCAGGTATGCTCGGGCTTCTGCCCGCGTCCGGAATCCGCGCATGCTTTATCTCGCCTCGCAGTCGCCTCGCCGCCGCGAGCTGCTGACTCAGTTGGGTATCGAATTCAGCGTGCTCGACGTCGAGGTGCCCGAGCTGCGTGCGCCCACCGAGTCGCCGATGGAATACGTGAGCCGGGTGGCGCGTGAAAAGGCGCATGCCGGTCTTGGCCGCCTCGACAGCGCGGCGGGCGCCTACGTGCTCGGCGCCGACACCGAGGTGGTGCTCGATCAGGAAGTGTTCGGCAAGCCGCGCGATGCCGAGGAAGCCGCGGCCATGCTGCGCCGGCTCTCCGGTCGCACGCACGAGGTGATCTCGACGGTGTGGGCGATGGGCGCGGTGAGCGCGCTCAGCGAGGTGTCGGTGTCGCAGGTGCGTTTCGCCGAACTGGACGACGCGGCGATCGCTGCCTACGTGGCGACCGGCGAATCGTTCGGCAAGGCCGGCGCGTATGCCATCCAGGGCCGCGGGGCGGCGATGGTGGAACATCTGCAGGGCAGCTATTCCGGCGTGATGGGCCTGCCTCTGTTCGAGACCGCGCGGCTGCTGCGCCGGTTGGGGCTGATCGTCGCCTGAGTCAGCCGGCGCCGTGCGCGCCGGCCAGCCAGCCGAGCACGGCGATCAGGTTGTTGACGCCATGCAGAAGCACGGCGGGCCAGATCGAGCCGGCCCGCAGGCGCAACCAGGCCGCGCCCAGGCCGACCAGGGCCAGGTTGGGCAAGGCGTACCACAGGAAATTCAGCCCGGGCAGATGCACCAGGGCAAATGTCGCGGCGCTGAGCAGGATCGCCCAGATCGGATGCATATGCCGCAGCAAGGCCGACAGCAGCACGCCGCGGAACAGCAGTTCCTCCACCAGCGGACCGATCGTCACCAGGGTGACCACGAACAGGATCTGGGCGGCCAATCCGGTGCCGGCCATGACCTGCTTGACGTCCTGCGGCACCGCATGGCCCTGGGCGAGCAGCATCGTCAGCACGCCGCCGAGCACCGGCGTAGCCAGACCCAGCATCAGGCCGATGACGACGTCGGCGGCATGTGGCGGGCGGCGCATGCCGAAGCCCGGCGTCTGCGCCAGCGGCCACAGCGCCGCCCAGCGTTTGCGTACGAAAAAGATCGTTGCGCCTGCGGCCAGCAGCAGGGCCAGGCTGATGGTGAACAGCTTGATGTCGGGCTGCTGCAGCAAGGCCGCCACGTCGGCGCGCATGCTTGAGCGATGCGCGCCCTGTACCAGCATGTAGCCGAGCAGGCCCAGGCCGGCCAGCAGGCCCAGCAGTATCCCGGCGGCCAGTTGCAGCACGAAGTACAGCGCGACCAGCGCCGCCGCCGCCAGCACGCTGGGTGCGGCCGACGTAGCCGGCAGCATCGGCGGCGCCAGTCGGGGCGACAGCATGTCGGTGGACTCGACGGACATCAGCTTTCCGGAGTGCTTGAACAGATCGACAGCACGCTAGCGCCTGGCCGCCGCGCTGCGCAAGCGACGGAAGTCATCCGGCCAGTGCGAGTCATCCGGCCAGCGCGGCGCGCAGCCAGCCGAAGCCGGCCAGCACGCCCAGCGCACCCCAGCAGAACGTGCTGAGCATGAAGCCGAAGGCGCGCCTGGACGGATCGCGCATGTAGCCGACCATGTAGCTGACGCGACCGAGCACCCAGGCCAGGCCCAGCACGCCGGCCCACAGCGGGAAGCCGTAGTAGGCCGCAAGCCACAGCACCGGCAGGAACATCAGGGTGCCCTCCAGCGTGTTCATCTGCACCCGGTAGGCGCGTTCGAACAGCGGGTGGCCACTGACTGCAGGGGCCTTGATCTCGTATTTCCCGCGCGCGCGGCCGACCAGGACCAAGGTGGCGAACTGCAGCAGCACGTTGAGCAGGGTCACGAGGGCAGGCAGTTGCTGGATCATGCGGAGGCGCCGAGGCAAGAGGAATTCGGAACTTTACCCGGTGACAGCTTCGCGCGGGAGGCGCTATCGTCGCGCCGAGGACGCCCCTGCGGCGTGGCGAGGCGAGGAAGGCATGGACTGGCAGAAGGGTCGATCCAGCGACAATGTCGAAGAGGGCAGCGGCGATTCCGGTGGCGGCGGCGGCGGCGGTTTCCTGCCCGGCGGCGGGCGCGGCCTGAGCCTGGGCGGCCTGCTGGTGCTGCTGGTGCTCAGCCTGATCTTCAAGCGCGACCTGATCACGCCCTTCCTTGGCGGCGGTGGCGACACCACGGGTGCGCAGACCAGCAGCCAGCCGCAGGCGACCACGGCGGTCCGCTGCGCCAATCAGCCCAACCAGCAGGTCGATTTCGTCTGCCGTGTGCTGGGCAGTACCGAGGACGTGTGGGGGCAGATCTTCGCCCAGGCTCACCAGCAGTATGTGCAGCCCAAGCTGCACCTGTTCCAGGGCAGCGTGGGCACGGCCTGCGGCAGCGCCTCCACTGCGGTGGGGCCGTTCTACTGCCCGGGCGACCAGAAGGTGTATCTCGACCTGGCCTTCTTCCAAGAGCTGCAGGATCGCTTCCATGCGTCCGGCGATTTCGCGCGCGCCTACGTGATCGCCCACGAGGTGGGCCATCACGTGCAGAAGCTGACCGGGGTGTTCGACCGCGTGGAGCAGGCGCGCCGCCGCGGTGCACCGATGGACGGCGCGGACGGCCTGTCGGTACGGCAGGAGCTGCAGGCGGACTGCTACGCCGGCGTGTGGGCCAATCACTCGCAGCAGCAGCTGCAATGGCTGCAGCCCGGCGACGTGGAGTCGGCGCTGAACGCCGCCAGCCAGATCGGCGACGACACCTTGCAGCGCGAGGCGCAGGGGCGGGTGGTACCGGATTCGTTTACCCATGGCACCTCGGCGCAGCGGGTGAAGTGGTTCCGCACCGGCTTCAGCAGCGGCGATGTCGGCAGCTGCAACACCTTCGCTGGCGAACCCTGAGCGCAGCGAGCGCTTCGTTTCCGTCAGGTCAGCGAGCCTGTCGCGCCAGGACATCTCCGGACTCGGCAGCTCGATGAGCTTGCATTGATGCGAGTGCCTCGTATTGCCGTCATGCCTGGCGACCGTGCGGTGCGAACGCAACGAGACCCGCGCCGCGACGCGCCGTGAGCCATCGCGCCTGCCGACGAAGATGCCGACCCATGCCGGCGTACAACGACCGAGCGGTTGCCGGCGCAGATGGAAGCGCAGATGCGCATGCCCCGTGATGCCGACACGGCTACGCAGTGACGCCCCGCCCAGAAACAGGAATCGTCCTATGGGTCCTGGCTGCGCAGGACGTAGCATGCCCGCACGAGGATGGGGGCGGCATTGCAACGGCATGACATTTTCGCCGGCCAGGGCGGGCGCGGCGAACGCAACAGGGCCACGGGGGCCGCAGTACTGAAACGCTGGGCGCGCGGCTGCGTCGGCTGGCTGCTGCTTTGGCTCGGCAGCAGCGCCGCGCATGCGGCGCCGGTCGATCCATGGGCGCCGTTCGGCGCCGTCTGGTTCAACCATGTGACCGTGGCGGATGGCCTGCCGCACCCGACCACCACCTCGATGGTGCAGGACCGCCGCGGCCTCGTGTGGATCGGCACGGTCGCCGGCCTGGTGCGCTACGACGGCTATCACATGCAGGTGTTCGGCAGCAAAGGCAGCAGCCTGGCGGCCTTCCCGGACGCGTATGTGCGCGCGCTGGCAGCTCTGCCGGACGGCGGCCTGCTGATCGGCACCAATGCCGGCGGGCTGTTGCGCTATGACGCCATGGCGCAAACCTTCCAGGCCTATCCGATCGGCGCTGGCGGCACTGCAAGCGCGAAGATCTTCGCCATGTCGCCCGAGGTCGGGACGGCGGACCGCGGCTTCTGGATCGCTACTGACGCCGGCCTCGACCATCTGGACACGAGCAGCGGCGCACTGCGCCACGTGCCCTTGTCCACCGGAGCGGTCGACACGGTGGTGCGCAGCTTCGCGGTGCTGCAGGATCGCCGCGGCGATCTGTGGGTCGGCAGCGGCGGCGGCCTGCTGCGGCGTGCGGCCGGCACGCAGACCTTCGCCGCGGTAAACGATGCCGACCCGCTGGTCGCGTCCGTGTTGCACGATCAGGTGTGGTCGATCCTGGAAGATCGCGAGGGACGGCTATGGGTCGGCACGCTGCGTTCCGGCATGGTCTATCGCGACCCGCAGGGCCACTGGCATGCACCGCCCCCACTGGCCGGCACGGGCAGCCTGCTGCAGCGGCGCACCGTGCGTGGCCTGCTGCAGGCGGCGGACGGCAATCTATGGATCGCCACCGATGGCGCCGGCGTGGTGGTCTACGACCCGACCAACGACCACGCACGCGTGCTGCAGCACGATCCGGCGGTGCCCTCCAGCCTGAGCGGCAGCGTGGCCCGCGCGCTGCTGCAGGATCGCTCGGACAATATCTGGGTGGCCACCGAACTGGGCGCGTCGATCTACGACCCGCGGCCGCATGCGGTGCTTTCGGTGCTGGCCTCGCCGCTGGAGCCCAAGACGCTGGCGATGCCCGACGTGTACAGCATCCTGGTCGATGCGCGCGGGCGCATCTGGTTGGGGCTGGGGCGCGGGCGCATCGACGTGCTGGACCTGGCGCAGGGCAGCATGCGCCATCTGGAGCTGCTCGGCGAACAGGACGACAGCGACGTGCAGGCCATGAGCGTGGCGCCGGACGGCTCGATCTGGGCAGGCTCGAAAGGCGTCGCGCGGATCGACCCGGACAGCTTCGAAATCCGCAGCTCGCAGATTCCCGCGCTGGATCCGCAGACGATCCTGTTCATGCAGCGCGACGGCGCAAACTTGTTGATCGGTACCTACGACGGCGTCTACCGCTACGATCCGGCGACGGCGCGGATGGAGCATTTCCGCCACGACCAGGCTGATCCGAACAGCCTGGTCAGCGACCAGGTGCGCAACGGCGTGCGCATGCTGGGCGCGTGGTGGTACCTCACCGTGAACGGCATCAGCATCGCCGAGGACGGCGCCAGCCGCTTCCGCACGATCCGCCACGATCCCGCGGACCCGCACAGCCTGCCGCAGAACTACGTGGATGCGCTGGCGCTGGACTCGCACCAGCGCCTGTGGGTCGGCACCTACAACGGCCTGGCCTGGGCGGACCATGCGCAGCCGGCCGAGTCGTATCGCTTCCATCGCATCGGCATTCCCGAAGGGCTGGAGAACGACAAGGTCAACGCGATCCTGATCGATCATGCCGACCGCGTCTGGGCCAGCCTGGAAAGCGGCCTGGCGATGGTCGATCGCGCGCTCAAGGTGCACATGCTGGGCCCGCGCGACGGTCTGCACATTCTCAACTACGTGCATTCCTCGGCGGCGGTGACCCCGCAGGGCGATCTGCTGTTCGGCGGTCTCGGCGGGCTCACCGTGCTGCGGCCGCAGGCGCTGCAGCCATGGCCGGTGGTGCCCGAGCTGGCGGTCACCTACGCCTCGATCGGGCAGCGCATGCTGGCGTTCGGCCGCCTGCCTGCCGCGGGCGAACCGATCGAGTTGGGCTCGCACGAGCGCAGCCTGTATATCGCCTTCGCGCTGCTCGAATACCGCGCGCTGTCCTCGACGCAATACAGCTATCGCATGCAGGGGCTGGAATCCGGCTGGACCGACATTCCCTACGGCACGCCGCCGGTGGCGATCTACACCAACCTGCCGCATGGCGAATACACCCTGCAATTGCGCGCGGTGACCCAGGGCGCCGATGCCCGCACCATCGAAACCGCGGTGCGCGTGGTGGTACAGCCGCGCTGGTACGAAACCGGTCTGGCCGGCACCGGCCTGGTCCTGCTCGGCGTGTTCGCGTTCTTCGGCCTGGTCTACCTGCGCACGCGCTATCTGCATCACCGCGCCGCGCGCCTGCAGGAGGAGGTCGAGCTGCGCACCTACGATCTGAAGCTGGCCAACCAGCGGCTCGACCAGATCGCCGGCACCGACGAACTCACCAGCGTGTACAACCGCCGGCGCTTCCTCGAGCTGGCCGAGCGCGTGCGTACGCTGGCGCTGGAGCAGCAGGGAGGATTCTGCATGCTGCTGATCGACCTGGACGAGTTCAAGCGCGTCAATGACACCTACGGTCACCTGGCCGGCGACCAGGTCCTGCGTTCCGCGGTGCAGGCGGCTTCCACGCTGTGCCGACCGCCCTGGCTGCTGGGACGCTACGGCGGCGAGGAACTGGTGCTGTGCCTGCCCGGCGTGGACAGTTCGACCGCCATGCGCATCGCCGAGCGCATCCGCGTGGCGGTGGCCGAGACCGAGGTGCAGTACGAAGGCATGACGATACGCATCACGGTCAGCATCGGCGCCGCTGCGTGGCAATCGCCGGAATCGCTGCAGGCGCTGTTGGGGCGGGCCGACAAGGCGCTCTACGCAGCCAAGCATGCCGGTCGCAACACCTGCATGCTGGCCGAGGAGACGCCGGCTTGAATTAAGCGGTCTTGGCGTGCGTGTTCAGCCGGCCGCGCCGTCGAAGCGGTAGATGTCCATCGCCAGGATGCCCAGGTCGATGCCGGCATCCAGCCGTTGCGCCCGCGCGCCCGCGCCGGCGGCGCCGAGCGCGACGAACAGCGGCAGCAGATGTTCGTCGCTGGGATGGGCACGTTCGGCGAACGGTGCCTGCCGGCGATAGTCGAGCAAGGCAGCGAGATCGCCTTCGGCCAACTTGCGCTCGATCCACTCGATGAACGGGCGCACATAGGGCGCTTCCCGTCCGCTGCTGTAGCCGGCGCGCAGGTCGTGCAGATTGTGGGTGATGCTGCCCGAGCCGATCACCAGCACGCCTTCGTCGCGCAGAGGCGCCAGCGCGCGGCCGAGCGCCAGGTGATGGGCGGGATCCTGCTGCGGCTGGATCGACAGCGGCACCACCGGAATATCGGCGGCAGGATAGAGCAGGCGCAGCGGCGTCCACATGCCGTGGTCCAGCCCGCGGCGGGCGTCGAGCTGCGGCGCCAGGCCGGCCTGCGCCAGCAGTTCGTGCACGCGCGCCGCCAGCGCCGGTGTGCCGGGTGCGGGATAACGCAGCTGGTACAGCGGTGCGGGAAAGCCGGAGAAATCGTGCACCGTTTCGGGCTGCGCTGCGGCGCCGACGCTGGGACGGTGCGCCAGCCAGTGCGCGCTGGCGATCACGATGGCCTGCGGCCGGGGCAGGGCATGCGCCAGCTCGGCCAGGCGCTCGCCGCTGAGGCCGGGCTGCAGCGCGGTCATCGGCGAGCCGTGCGAGATATAGAGGCTGGGCAGGGCGGTAGTCGTAGTCATGGCATCAGGCTCGTTGGGCCGTTCCTTCGTGGGCGTCGGAACGGCGATACGGGTGGGCGAGTTCAGGCGCTCTTGCGCAGCGCGTAGGCGCCGTCGCCGAGCAGGAACTGCACGAACAGTGCGACGGCCCAGAACGCCGGGAACTCCCAGCCGCCACCGGTGTTGCTGAACAGCCAGCCGTTGGCTCCATGCACGGTGACGATGGTACCCAGCAGCAGCGGGATGCCGAGCAGAGCCAGCCAGCGTGCGTAGATGCCGCCGATCAAGGCGATGGCGATGAGCAGCTCGAGACCCATGGTGAGATAGGCCGCAGCAGCAGGCAGGCCGAGATGCACGAAGTAGGCTGCGGTGCCTGCCGGGGTGAAGACCAGCAGCTTGAGCAGCAGATGGGCCAGGAACAAGGTGCCCAGGGCGAGTCGCAGCAGCAGGGCGGCATAGGGAGTGGTGGCATTCGGATGCATGGAAGAACTCCAGGTCGGAACCCGCTAGCGGGCGATGAACCCAGGTTATTGATTCCAATCGTGAGGATAAATATCTTAAAATGGATGAAACTGCTTCGTAGAATGAAATAATGGATACCCTGGACTGCATGCGGGTGTTCGCTGCCGTGGTGGAACGGCAGGGTTTCAGCGCCGCCGCGGAAGCGCTGCAACTGTCTACCGCCAGCGTGACCCGCCAGGTGGCCTATCTGGAAAAGCGCTTGGGCACGCGCCTGCTCAACCGCACCACGCGGCGGGTCAGCCTGAGCACGGCGGGCGCGGCCTACTACGAACGCTGCCAGCGCCTGCTGGCCGAACTGGACGAGACCGAGGCGGCCGTCGCCGCGCAGACCCTACGGCCTGCCGGCGCCTTGCGCATCAACGCGCCGGTGAGCTTCGGCATCGGTCATCTGGGCGACCGCCTGGCCCGCTTTTGCGAGCGCTATCCGGAGATCAGCCTGGAAGTCTCGCTGGCCGATCGCCTGGTGGATCTGGTCGAAGAGGGCTTCGATCTGGCCGTGCGGATCACCCGCGAGCCGGCGCCCAGCCTGGTCGCGCGCAAGCTGGCCGACCTGCCGATCTGGCTATGCGCCTCGCCCGCCTACCTGCGCCGGCATGGGCGGCCGCGACGGCCGCAGGAGCTTTCCGCTCATCGCTGCCTGTCCTACACCTACTGGTCCGGCGGCGACATCTGGCGACTGCGCGGGCCGGCCGGCGAAGAGGCTGTGAAGGTGGGTGGCCATCTGCGCGCCAACAACGGCGACCTGCTGTGCGCCGCGGCGCGTTCCGGCATGGGCATCGTGCTGCAGCCGGAATTCCTGATCAGCCGCGATCTCGCCGAAGGCCGGCTGCAGCGCGTGCTGCCGGACTACGACGTGGCGCCGACCGCCTTGTGGATCGTCTACGCCAGCCGGCACTACCTTCCGCCCAAGCTGCGCGCCTTCGTCGACTATCTGGTGGAAGATTTTCGTCGCGAGCCTTTGGCCTGAGGGCGCTTGCTCCGCCATCTTCCAGCCCGCTGCGTCGCTCGCCGCTGGTGGCGATGGGAGTTGGACGCAGTGCAGACCTCGCAGGCCGCATGGGCAAGTTCGCGCAAAGAGGCAAGCGTGCTGTGACGAGATAAGAAGGCTGCGAGCGCATGGCGGCACCTCGCAAACCACGCTCTCCGGTGAGCCGGCTTGGCGCCGATGAGCGCCGTCACCTCTCGCGTGCCTGTGTGCCCCGTTGTCCGTTGACTTATGCGTTTGGCCTGGGCGCGGAAGGCACGCGATGCGCACAGTGAATCCTCGCCCTGAACACGTGCCGTGGCAGACCTGGAACAGCTGCCAGGTCTGTCGCGTCAGATGTCTTACTTGCGCCGAGGCGGCCGCCCGCCGCCATGGCCGGGTGGGCGTGGCCGGCCCTTGAAGCCGCCGCCGGTGGGGCGGCGCGGCGGCGCTTCCACGGCGCCGCTGTCGTCGCCGTCCCAGGGCTTGATGCGCAGCTGCTGCTGGCTCACCCAGACCTTCTGCAGGTGCTGGAAGATCTCGCTCGGCATGCCGTCGGGCAGGTCGATCAGGCTGTATTCGCCACGGATGCTGAGGCGGCCGATGAAGCGGCTTTCCAGGCCGGCCTCGTTGGCGATCGCGCCGATGATGTTGCCGGGCTTCACGCCGTGCTCGTGGCCGACCTCGATGCGGTAGGTGCGCTTGCCTTCCTCGGTCTGGTGCGGCCGCACCGGGCGCGCCACGAAATCGCGCGGCGCCTCGGCGCGGTCGCGCGCACGCGGCTCGCGTTCGTGGCGCGCATGCGCGCCGTGCTCGTGCGAGGCGGCTTCGCGCGGCGCGTGCTCGCGCTTCGGCGGCGGCGTCAGCAGCAGCGGCTGGCTGCCCTGCGCGATGCGCGCCAGCGCGGCGGCGATCTCGATCGCCGGCACGTTGTGCTCCTGTTCGTACTGCTCGATCAGCTGCTGGAACTGTTCCAGCGCGCCGACCGCCAGGGTGTCGCTGATGCGCTGCTTGAACTTGGCGATGCGCTGGTCGTTGACCGCCTCGACGGTGGGCAGCTTCATTTCCTCGATCGGCTGCCGGGTGGCGCGCTCGATCGCGCGCAGCATGCCTTTCTCGCGCGGCGTGACGAACAGGATCGCCTCGCCGCTGCGGCCGGCGCGGCCGGTACGGCCGATGCGGTGCACGTAGCTCTCGGTGTCGTACGGGATGTCGTAGTTCATCACGTGGCTGATCCGCTCCACGTCGAGGCCGCGGGCGGCGACGTCGGTGGCGACCAGGATGTCGAGCTTGCCGTCCTTGAGCTGCTGGATCACCCGCTCGCGCTGCGGCTGGGCGATGTCGCCGTTGATCGCGGCGGCGGCCAGGCCGCGCGCCTGCAGCTTCTCGGCCAGTTCCTCGGTGGCCTGCTTGGTGCGCGCGAAGATGATCATCGCGTCGAACGGCTCGGCTTCCAGGATGCGCGTCATCGCGTCCAGCTTGTGCATGCCGCTGACCCACCAGTAGCGCTGGCGGATGTTCGCCGCGGTGGTGGTGGCGGCCTTGATGGTGACCTCGACCGGCTCCTTCAGGTGCTGCTGCGCGATCTTGCGGATCGGCACCGGCATGGTGGCGGAGAACAGCGCCACCTGGCGCTGCGGCGGGGTCGCCTGCAGCACCTTCTCGACGTCGTCGATGAAGCCCATGCGCAGCATTTCGTCGGCTTCGTCGAGCACCAGGAACTTCAGCTCGGACAGGTCCAGCGTGCCGCGGTCGAGATGGTCGATGACCCGGCCGGGGGTGCCGACAATGATGTGCACGCCGCGCTTGAGCGCATGCAGCTGCGGGCCGTAGCTCTGCCCGCCGTAGATCGGCAGCACCTGCAGGCCGGGCAGGTGCGCGGCGTAGCGCTGGAACGCCTCGGCTACCTGGATCGCCAGCTCGCGCGTGGGCGCCAGCACCAGTGCCTGCGGCTTGCCCGGCCGCAGCTGCAACCGCGACAGGATCGGCAGCGCGAAGGCGGCGGTCTTGCCGGTGCCGGTCTGCGCCTGCCCGAGCACGTCGCGGCCTTCCAGCAACGGCGGGATGGTGGCGGCCTGGATCGGCGACGGCGACTCGTAGCCGACGTCGGCCAGCGCGCGCAGCACATCCGAGTGCAGTCCAAGCGTGTTGAAGCCGGCGCTGGCCGGGACGGAATCGGAGTCTGCGGAGGACATGGGACCTGCAATCGCACGCGTGAAGCATGCAAGGAACGGGGAAGGCCTTTATTGTAACAGGCTACTGCGCGCCGGCTGGCCGTTCCCGCCACGGCGGCGCATGCCATCCCGGGAGTTCGCATGAGATTTTCCATGAAGGATCGCGTCGCCCTGGTCACCGGGGCCTCGTCGGGCATCGGCGAGGCCACCGCGCTGGCCCTGGCCGAAGCCGGCGCCAAGCTCGCCATCGCGGCGCGCCGCGCCGATCGGCTGCAGGTGCTGGCCGAACGCCTGCGCGAGGCCGGCGGCGAGCCGCTGGTGCTGGCTGCCGACCTGCTGGACGAGCGCGAGGCGCAGCGCATCGTCGCCGCGACCGAGTCGCACTTCGGCCGTCTGGACGTCCTGGTCAACAACGCCGGCGTGATGTACCTGGAGCCGGTGGCCGAGGCCGACCTGGGGCGCTGGCGGCGCATGCTGGAGCTGAACGTGCTCAGCCTGATCGCCTCCACCCAGGCCGCGCTGGGCGGCATGATCGCCCGCCGCGACGGGCACATCGTCAATGTCGCCTCGGTGGCGGGGCGGGTGGCCAATCCGGCCGCGGCCGCCTATGCCGCCACCAAGTTCGGTGTGGTCGGCTTCTCCGAATCGCTGCGTCGCGAGGTCTACCAGCACAATATCCGGGTCAGTGTGATCGAGCCGGGCATGGTGGACACCGAGCTGCGCGAGCACATCGGGCATGCGGCCAGCCGGCAGGCGCTGAATACGCGGGCGCAGGAGATGCGCCAGCTGCAGTCGACCGACATCGCCGACACCATCCTGTTCTGCGTGAGCCGTCCGGCCCACGTCAATATCAACGAAGTGCTGATCCGACCCACCGACCAGGAGCGCTGAACGCGATGAGCGCCTTCGAGACCCTTGCCGAACAGCGCTGCTTCGGTGGCGTGCAGGGCTTTTATCGCTTCGACTCGGCGGCCTGCGGCGGGCCGATGCGCTTCGCTGTCTACCTGCCGCCGCAGGCCGAGCGCGGTGCTTGCCCGGTGCTGTACTTCCTGGCCGGGCTGACCTGCACCGAGGAAACGGCCACCATCAAGGCCGGCGCGCAGCGCGTGGCCGCGGAGCTTGGCCTGGCCTTGGTGATGCCGGATACCAGCCCGCGCGGCACCGGCATCGAGGGCGCCACCGGCGACTGGGAGTTCGGCGAAGGCGCCGGCTTCTACCTGGACGCGACGCAAGCGCCATGGGCCGCCCGCTTCCGCATGTACAGCCATGTCGCCGAGGAGCTGCCGGCCTTGCTGGCCGCGCATTTTCCGGTCGACGGCGCGCGCAGCGGCATCCTGGGGCATTCGATGGGCGGGCACGGCGCGCTGACCATCGCTCTGAAGCATCCGGAGCGCTATCGCTCGGTGTCTGCCTTTGCGCCTATCGTCGCGCCCAGCCAGGTGCCGTGGGGGCGCAAAGCACTGCCGCGCTATCTCGGCGAGGACCCCGCCGCCTGGCAGGCTTACGACGCCTGCGCGCTGGTGCGGCAGCGAACGCATCCGGGCACGATTCTGATCGATCAGGGCGAGGCCGACGGCTTCCTGGCCGGCCAGCTGCGCCCGGAGCTGTTCGAGCAGGTCTGCGCCGAAGCCGGTCAGGCCCTGCGTCTGCGCCGTCAGCCAGGCTACGACCACAGCTATTACTTCATCGCCAGCTTCATCGCCGAGCACCTGCGCCACCATGCGCAGGCCTTGGGGGCGGCATGAACCGGCACAGCAACGAGCTGCGCACGGCGCGCACGCGCACCCGCTTGCTGCAGGAAGCGGAGGCGCCGGTGCTGCTGCGCTACCGGGTCGACAACCGCGAGCACCTCGCCGCCTGGGAACCGCTGCGCGACGCCTCGTATTTCACGCTGGAGCACTGCCGGCGCACCATCCTCGGCGGCTGGCAGGCCGCGCAGCAGGACCAGGGCTTTCCCTTCGCCATCTTCGCGCTCGACGACGGCGAAATGATCGGCACCTACACCTTCGCCAACCTGGTACGCGGGGTATTCCAGGCCTGCCATCTCGGCTACGGCCTGGCCGCCTCGCGGCAGGGACAGGGCCTGATGCAGGAGGCTCTGCAGGCCGGCCTGGACTGGGCCTTCGGCCCGCTGGGACTGCATCGGGTGATGGCCAATTACCTGCCGCGCAACGAGCGCAGCGGACGCCTGCTCGAGCGGCTGGGTTTCGAACGCGAGGGCCAGGCCCGGCGCTATCTGCAGATCGCCGGGGTGTGGGAAGACCACGTGCTGACCGCGAAGATCGCGCCGGGCGGCTAGGCTCGCGTCAAGACCCGTGGCGTACCCGTGGCAGATCAGGCCTTGGCGGCAGTGCCGCGGCGGCGGCGGCGCTTGCGGTTGCCGGCGGCGTGCTCGCCGCCACCGCCGTTCGCCTGGGCATGACCGCGCGGGCGATGCGCGGGCGAGCCGGGCGAGGCCTTCGGCGCGCGCGCTGGCCGCTGCTGCTGGCGTTGCTGCTGCGGGCGCGGCGCGCCCGCGTCCAGCCGCAGCGGCTGCGACGGCGCGAAGCCGTCCACGTCGACGATGGCGATGTCCTGCTTGAGCAGGCGGCCGATGTCGCGCAGCAGGCCGGATTCGTCGTGGCTCACCAGCGACACCGCCAGTCCTTCGGCGCCGGCGCGACCGGTGCGACCGATGCGGTGCACGTAGTCCTCGGCGACCATCGGCAGGTCGAAGTTGACCACGATCGGCAGCTGGTCGATGTCGATGCCGCGCGCAGCGATGTCGGTGGCCACCAGCACGGTGGTGCGGCCGCTCTTGAAATCGGCCAGCGCACGGGTGCGCGCATTCTGGCTCTTGTTGCCGTGGATCGCCGCCGCGCGCAGGCCGGCCGCTTCCAGGAACTTCACCAGCTTGTCGGCGCCGTGCTTGGTGCGGCTGAACACCAGGGTCTGGCGACGGCTGTCGAGGCTGAGCAGATGCAGCAGCAGGTCGCGCTTGCGCGAGGCGTCGACCGGATGCACGCGATGGCTGACCAGGGCGGCCACGGTATTGGCCGGGCTCACCGAGATCTCGCGCGGCTCGCGCATGAACTCCAGCGCCAGCGCCTTGATCGCCGGCGCGAAGGTGGCCGAGAACAGCAGGGTCTGGCGCTGCCGCGGCAGCGCGGCGAGGATGCGCTTGAGCGCCGGCAGGAAGCCCATGTCGAGCATGCGGTCGGCTTCGTCCAGCACCAGCACTTCCACCGCGGAAAGATCGACAGTGCGCTGCTGCATGTGGTCGAGCAGGCGGCCGGGCGTGGCGATCACCACGTCCACGCCGCGGCGCAGGGCCTGCACCTGCGGGCCCATGCCGACGCCGCCGAAGATGGTGGTGCTGCTGACCTTCACGTACTTGCCGTAGTCGCGCAGGTTGTCGTGGATCTGCGCGGCCAGTTCGCGCGTCGGCGTCAGCACCAGCGCGCGCGGTCGGCGGCCGGTGGCGTGCCCGGCGGCGGCCATGCGCTGCAGCAGCGGCAGGGCGAAGGCGGCGGTCTTGCCGGTGCCGGTCTGCGCGGCGGCGAGCAGGTCGCCGCCTTCGAGCACAGCCGGGATGGCCGCGGCCTGGATCGGGGTGGGCTGCTCGTAGCCGTATTCGGCCAGCGCGCGCAGCAACGCGGGCGCCAGGCCCAGCGATTCGAAAGACATGGATGAACTCCTGCGAGAAGACCCGGAGCGTTCCCTGAATACCGCGCTGCGAGTTGAGTAATTTGGGCGGCCGCGTGTCCGACGGACGGCTGGCCGGCGCAGCGCGCATTGCCGAGGGCAGCGGACCGGGTGGGGAGGATTCACCACCATGGGGTACGCGCGGGAAGTCGGTTGCAGCGCAGCTGCGTTGCACAGTATAGCGTGTGATAGCCCCGCACGGCCAGCGGACCCGCTGTGCTAGCCTCCGACGGCCCTGCCGTGCGGGCGTCGCCGGAATCGCCGATGTCGTTTTTCTCGCCACTGCGCGAACTCAGCCACGAGCAGCGCCACACCGTGCTGGCCAGCTTTCTCGGCTGGACCCTGGACGCCTTCGACTATTTCCTGCTCACCATGGTGATCGTGGGCGTGGCGCAGACTTTCCGCGCCAGCGAACAAGAGGTGCTCACCGGTTTGTTTCTCACCCTGGCGGCGCGACCGTTCGGCGCGCTGCTGTTCGGCCGGCTGGCGGACCGCTTCGGGCGGCGGCCGATCCTGATGATCGACGTGATCCTGTTTTCGCTGTTCGAACTGGCCAGCGCGTTCGCGCCGACGCTGTGGGCGCTGCTGGCCCTGCGCTTCCTGTTCGGCGTGGCGATGGGTGGCGAATGGGGCATCGGCGCCTCGCTGGCGATGGAGTCGATTCCGCCCAAGGCGCGCGGGATGGTCTCCGGCCTGCTGCAGAGCGGCTATCCCTGCGGTTTCTTTCTGGCGGCGCTGGTCAACTGGCTGCTGGTCGGCTACATCGGCTGGCGCGGGCTGTTCGTGGTCGGCGCGCTGCCGGCCCTGCTGGTGCTGTACATCCGCCGCAAGGTGCCGGAATCGCCGGTATGGGTGGAGGCAGGCCAGACGCAGGCGCAGCGGCCGGGCCTGCTGGAATCGATGCGCGGACACTGGAAGCTGGCGATCTATCTCGGCCTGCTGATGGCGGCCTTCAACATGTTCAGCCACGGCTCGCAGGACCTCTACCACACCTTCGAAGAGAAGGACCTGCATCTGGCGACCAACTCTGGCACGGCCTTCATGCTGGTGGCCATGCTCAACTTGGGCGCGCTGGTCGGCGGGCTGTTCTTCGGCGCGTGGTCCGAGCGGGTAGGGCGGCGCCGGGCGATGATCGTGGCGGCCCTGCTGGCGCTGCCGGTGATCCCGCTGTGGATGTATGGCAGCACGCTGTGGCAGCTCGCGCTCGGCGCCTTCCTGATCCAGGTGATGGTGCAGGGCGCCTGGGGCGTGGTGCCGACCTATCTCAACGAGCTGTCGCCCAGTGCGGTGCGCGGCACCTTGCCCGGCTTCGCCTACCAGGTCGGCAATCTGCTGGCGGCCATCACCGGCAATGCGCAGAAGGCGATCGCCAGCTGGCACGGCGGCAGCCTGGCCTTCGCGATGTCGCTGTGGATTGCCGTGGTCGCGGTGGTACTGGCCCTGCTGGCCTGGCTGGGGCCGGAAGCACGCGGCGCCAGCCTGGTCCGGGACGCATCGGAGCTCGGCCCAGCTGTTAGAATGGACGGCTTGCAACCCACACGAGACAGGCAATGAAGGCTGGCAAGGACAAGGTCATCGCGTTCCATTACACGCTCACCGTGGACGGCGACCAGGTGGAAAGCTCGCACGAGCGGGGCGAGCCCTTGTGGATCCTGCTGGGTCACGGCCAGCTCATCCCGGGGCTGGAAAAGGCCCTCGAGGGCCATGAGGCGGGCGACAGCCTGCAGGCGGAAATCTCGCCGGCTGAGGGTTACGGCGAGCGCCAGGACGGCCAGATCCAGCGCGTACCGAAAAAGTATTTCCAGGACGGCAAGCGCCTCAAGCCGGGCCAGGTCACCGTGCTGCGCCTGAAGGACGGCGGCCAGCGTGTGGTCACCGTACACAAGGTGGGCATGAGCGCGGTGGACGTCGATGTGAACCATCCGATGGCCGGCAAGACCCTGCACTTCGACGTCAGCATCAGCGAAGTGCGCGACGGCACCGAAGAAGAAATCCAGCACGGCCATGCGCATCCGCCGGGCGCCGAAGCGCACTGAGCGCCAGCGCCAAGCCATGAAACGAACACGGCGCCCGCGGGCGCCGTGCTTGTTTTCAGGATCGTCGCTGCGATCAGACCAGACTGATCTGCACGTCCACATTGCCGCGGGTGGCATGCGAATACGGGCAGATGTCGCGGTGGGCCGTGTCGACCAGCTCCTGCGCCACTTCGCGATCCAGCCCCGGCAGGCTCACTTCAAGCTTCACGCCGATGCCGAAGCCAGTGGGCTCGCGCGGGCCGATGCCGACATGGGCGGTCACCGAGGCGTCCTTCAGCGCGACCTTCTTCTCGCGCGCCACATAACGCACCGCGCCCTCGAAGCAGGCCGCATAGCCGGCGGCGAACAACTGCTCGGGATTGCTGCCGTGGCCGCCGGGGCCGCCCAGTTCCTTCGGGACCTTCAGATCGAAGTCCAGCACGCCGTCGCTGCTGCGCACGTGGCCTTCGCGGCCGCCATGAACCGTGGCGGTGGCGGTGTAGAGGATCTTGCTGACGCTCATGTTGCTTCTCCTTCGACGGGGGACGGATGGATGCGCGCGACCAGTTGCCGCAGGTCGTCACGCAGTTGCTTGAGTTCGGGAAGATCGAGGCACAGCCGTTCCAGCATGCAGGCTGGGATGTTCTCGGCGTGTCGACGCAGTTCGCGGCCGGCCGCAGTCAGGTCGATCTGCACCTCGCGCTCGTCGCTATGGCGGCGCTGGCGCTGCAGCAATCCAGCCTGCTGCAGCCGCTTCAGCAACGGGGTGAGCGTGCCGGAATCCAGCATCAGGCGCCGCCCCAGCTCGCGCACCGTGATGCCATCGCGCTCCCACAGCACCAGCATCACCAGATACTGCGGATAGGTGAGGCCCAGCGGCTCCAGCAGCGGCCGATAGATCCCGGTGACGCTGCGCGAGGCCGCATACAGCGCGAAGCAGAACTGTTCGTCCAGCAGCATGTGATTCGGCGGGGCGGTTCGGCTCTTCATGGCCACATGAGATCACAAAATTAAATTGTGTGCAATTGAATTTTTGAATCGAAGCGATAGCCGCCTGCTTTGCTCAGACGAGCAGGGGATCGCCAACAGCAAGGAAGCGGCAGGTGCGGTTCGGGCCGATGCCGATCGCACGGTTGCCGAGTGCTTCGGATCAGGGGTTCGATTGCTCGTGCCTGGCGCCCGAGAAACGGGCGTGTGGCTATGCCGAAGGCATTTCGCCTCAGTCGAGCAGGCGCTTGCCGTAGGCGAAATGATCGCGCCAATAAGGGCCGTCGATATCGTCCAGGCGGACCGTGCCGCCGCTGTTCGGCGCATGCACGAAGCGGCCCTTGCCGACGTAGACGCCGACGTGGCTGATGCCGCCGTGGCCGCCGAAGAACACCAGGTCGCCGCTGATCAGATCGGTCATGCGGCGCAGGGTCAACCCGCTCATCTGGGCCATTTCGCGCGAAGTGCGCGGCAGCTGCAGATTGGCGGCGTTGCGATAGATGTAGTCGACCAGGCCGCTGCAGTCGAAGCCGCCGGTTGGCGTATTGCCGCCCCAGTGGTATGGCGTGCCCACCAGCGCGATGGCGCGGAACAGCACGTCATTGGCGGTGCCGATGTCCTGCGGGCCGCGCGCCTGTTCGTCGGAAAGCGAGGTGTGTGAAGGCTTGAAGGTCGCTTCGGTGCGTGGTGCGCGGCGTGGCGCCGGATTGCTGGCGCAGGCGGCGAGCACCGCCAGCAGGGCGGCGAGCGAAAGTAGCCGCGTCGCGCGCCAGGCGGAGACGGGGGATAGAAGGGCGGTAGCCAGGCGCATAAGAGGCAACCTCGCCAAAAGTTGGCTCGAGGTTATCAAATCAATGAGTTGCCTGGAAGTATTCAGAATTTGGGCGAGAGTATGGCAACAAGCTGCGAGTTATCTGGCAGTCAGCTAAATCGCCAAATCAGCGACCTGCGGTCGACGGGTCGAGCCGTGGCGATGCCGACGGGCGTGGGCAAGCCTGATGGCCTGTGTCGGTATGCAAGCGTCGATAGCCGCGGATAGAGGATTCAGGACGCGATCTGGGTGGTGTAGGTCGGCATGGGCGGTACCGCGGCGGGAAGCCGTTCCTCGGCGATGTGCATGATGTAGCGGCCGATCATTTGCTCGCTCTTGGCCAGCGATCGGTCTGGCGAGTTGCGGGCGTGACGCATGGCCTGCGCCAGCAGGCGCAGGCTTTCCTCGCGACGACCGGCCAGCGCCGCCTGCAGCGCAAGGCAGCGCGGCCAGAGCGCGGGTTCGGACCAGGCCAGTTCGCGCGATGGCGTGGCTTCGTCCAAAGCGCTCGCGTCGCGTCGATGAATCGCGATGCAGAACGCGGATTCCGTTTTGGCATAAGCGGCAAGCTGTTTGGTCAGCTTGGCAAAGGCGGGCGCGTCCCGCAGCAGCGCTTCGAAGCGATCGGCATAGCCGATCGCTTCGTCCCATGCCCCGCGATGCTGCGCTGCTTTCAGGCGATACAGGAGCGGGATCAGCGGTGCCGGCATCGGGCGGGATTCGAGTTCCGCCAGATCGACCTCGGGCAGATGCTCGGCGGTGGTTCCCGCGACCAGGCGCGCCTGCAGACGGGCAAAGGCGAGGTCCGGCCGGTCGTCGCGATCGTGCCGCAGCCATTGCAGCAGGCGCTTGCCGTCGCTCGCCGTCACGCCGCCCCAGGGCAGCAGGTTGGACACGCCCATGGCAAGGTTGATCGCCGCGAAGGCGGTGGCCAACGGCGCCGCCAGCGGCGGCAGTCCGGGCCACTGCAATACGCCGAACAGCAGTGCGGCGACGAGCAGATTCAGTAGCGGGCCAAGCAGGACCATCAGCAGCATCTGCGTGCGCAAGGGGCGCTGCAGGTTGAGGGCGGCCACGACCAGGCCGCCGTACTTCCTGCCTTTCGGCTGCGGCGACCAGCGCATAGCCCAGAGCTTCCGCCGTACGCGAATGTCCACCGCGCCGATGCGGATCTGCAGCACCGGCATGCCCATCCAGCGCGCGCCCAGATAGTGGCCTCCCTCGTGCACCACCACGGCGATAGGCTGCAGCAGCACCGCGATGAGCCAGGCGATGATCGGGGTCGCAGGACCCAGTTCCATCCGGGCCAGGCAGTAATAGGAGAAGAAGAAGCCGGCACCGAAGATGACGACGCGCAGGAGGTAGCCCAGCTTGCTCGTCCAGTGCTTGCTGCGATGGCCTTCCATGGGCACTCCCCGATTGGCCGCATCAGGATAGTCGAAAGCGGCAGAGAGAGCCGTTTCTTCTTATCGGCGATGAGGGTGTGCTAGCGCGGCACAGGCACCTTGATGGTCTCTTCGTCCAGGGGCTTGCCGTCGAGCCCCCAACTGCGCAACCGATAGCTGCCCGGATACAGATAAAGCGTGCCGTGCGTATGCCTGGGCAGCAGCATCTGCCGATCGGCCGCGATGGCCTGGTCGGATTCGCCGGGATAGCGCGCCTCGACCACGCAAGGCAGCACCTTGAGGCAGAAGTCGTCATTGAGTTCGAAGGTGTCCCGCTGGCCGCCCAGGCTGAGCCATGCCGGCCGTTGCCGCTCGTCCAGCGGCGGCAGGATCACGCTGATGTCGTGCTTGGTCGGGTCGGCGCTCCAGGGCGCACCGCTGCTCTGCTGGACCAGCACGACCGGGCGCTCGACGCGGAAGTCCTCCACCAATTGGCGGTAGGCGCCGATCAGCGGCTTGCCGACGTCTCGAAACTGAGTCTGGTCGATGGACAGCGGATCGCAGCCGCACAGCTGACCCAGGCGCATGCCCATCGGCACGGCATCGCCCAGATTGCCGGCGGCCTTGTCCACGTGCGCGTAGCCGCCGTGCACGAACAGGCGCGCTTTAGGGTCCTGGGCCAGCACTCGTTCGTACAAGTGCTTCGCCTGTTCGTCTTCGCGCACCGCCAGCGACTCGGCGTCGGAATCGTAGGGCACCACGATGTAGCCCAGCCGCAATGCCTGTCGCACGATCTCGCCGTAGAGCGGCTCGTGCAGGTATTCGCTGCCGCTGGATGCCACCGGATAGCCGCGTTTCGCCAGGGAGATGTCTTTGTCGCTCAGCGCCTCGGCGGCGAAATAGCGGTAGCCGAGCGCGCGCAGCCTGGGCAGCAAGGCCAGCGTGAGGCGGCGGGTCGAGACGTCGTGATGCGCTTCGTTGATCAACACGATGCGTCGCTGGCTGGCCAGCTTCGCAATGACGTCGGAGGCTTCCTCGGCTGCCCATTGCGGCCGTTGCGGCAGCACCAGGTGCGGCGATACCGCGACGCGGTTGTCGAACGGGAAGTTGTGCACGGCGTCGTAGTACAGGCCCAGCTCGCTTTCGGTGGTGGCCAGGAGCTGCAGAGCCGTCTGCCTGGTCGCCGGATCGTGCACGGTCGATCGCCGCGCCAGGTAGCCCAGGCGGGCCAGATCGTTCGGCTGCTGGTCGAGGGCGGCGAGCGGATCCGCGCTGCCGGTCAGCTGCCGGTCCAGCCCCATGGCCGAAGCGGAGGCGAGCAGCAAGGCTGCGCCGAGAGCGAACATGGACGAACGAACGTGCATGAAACGACTCCGCGCAGGGCCCCGCGCCATAGTGCGTCCGGGTATTTCGCGGTGCAAGTACCGCCTTCCGCGCGACTACAATGCAGCGGATGGATGCTAGCCAAAGCGATGTATTGATCCTCGGCGGCGGCGTGATCGGGCTGGCCAGTGCGCTGTGCCTGCTGCGGGCCGGCGCCACGGTGCGCGTGCTCGAGCAGGGCACGCCGGGCTGCGGCAGCTCGCACGGCAATTGCGGCACCATCACGCCCAGCCACGCGCTGCCGCTGGCCATGCCAGGCATGCCGGCGCTGGCGCTGCGCTCGGTGTTGCGCGCGGATGCGCCGCTCTACCTCAATCCGCGCCTCGACGGCGCGCGCCTGCGCTGGCTGCTCGGTTTCGCGCGGCGCTGCAACTGGCGCGACTTTGCCCAGGCCACACAGGCGCGTGCGGCGATCCTGCGGCGTTCGCGCACGCTGCTGGCGGACTGGGTGCGCGAACATGGCCTGGATTGCGAGTTCCGCGAGGAAGGCGTGCTGTACGTCTATCGCAGCGACCCGGCGCTGGCGAAGGACGAGAAGCATCATGCCGGCGTGCTCGACCGGCTCGGCGTGGAAGTGCGGCGCCTGCGCGGCGATGAAGTGGAGGCGATGGAGCCGGCGCTGAAGCCTGGCGTGCGCGGTGGCCTGTTCCATCCGGGCGATGCGCGATTGCGTCCGGACCGATATGTGGCCGAGCTGGCGCGGCGCGTGCGCGAGCTGGGCGGAACGATCGAGAGCGGCGCCCGCGTCGAGGCGATCGATGCTGCACAAGGTCGCCTGCAAGCGGTGAAAAGCACGCGCGGCGAGTTCTCCGGAGAGCGCGTCTTGCTCGCGCTCGGCGCCTGGTCGCCGCTGCTGGGCCGCACGCTGGGCCTGCGCCTGCCGATGCAGCCCGGCAAGGGTTATTCGCTGACTTACACGCGTCCGAAGCAGGCGCCGCGGCACGCGCTGGTGCTGCGCGAGGCCTCGGTCTGCGTCACTACCTGGGAAGACGGCTATCGGCTGGGCAGCACCATGGAATTCTCGGGCTACGCGGAAGGCCTCAACCGCCGCCGGCTGGACGCCTTGCGCCGCGGCGCCGCCAGCGGCCTGCGCGAACCGGAAGGGCCGACCTTGCTGGAAGAATGGTGGGGCTGGCGCCCGATGAGCGTGGACGAAGTGCCGATCATCGGGCCGAGCACGCGCTGGTCGAACCTGCATCTGGCCACCGCGCACGGCATGCTGGGCGTGAGCATGTCGGCCGCCACCGGCGAACTGGTCGCCGCCCAGCTCGCCGGACAGGCACCTGCGATCGATCCTGCGCCCTATGCGCCGGCACGATTCGGGCTTTGAGGGCAAGCGTTGCGCATTCCAGGATGTCGCCGCGGCAGCGGGCACCGCGTCCGACAGGATCTTTGCGCTGCACGCCGTGTTGCGGTCGTGTTGCGGTCGTATCGCGGCGATATGTCGATGACAGCGAGTCGTCGCCTGCTCTTGGCGTGAGCCTACGGCAGGCCTGGCTGTGAGCTAAGCCCTAGTCTGTTGCGGCTGCGTATTCGTTCGCAGCAGGAACGACCGCGGTTGCTGGCCCGATCGCCCTGGCCTCACACTTGCGTGCATGGAAACTTTCGTACTCGAACGCGGCCGCGCGCCGCTGCTGATCAGCCTGCCGCACGACGGCAGCCATATTCCCGCCGAGATCGCTGAACGCATGCTTCCTGCAGCACAGCGTTCGATCGACAGCGACTGGCATGTCGGGCGTCTGTATGCGCCGCTGGCGCAGATGCTCGGCGCCAGCCTGCTGCGTCCGATCGCCTCGCGCTACGTGGTGGATCTCAATCGTCCGGCGGATGGGCAGGCGCTCTATCCGGGGCGGCGCGAAACCGGCCTGGTGCCGACCATCGGCTTCGACGGCGCGCTGCTCTATCGCGACGATTTGGAGCCTGGGCGCGATGAAATTCAACGGCGCGTGAATGATTTCTGGGCGCCGTATCATCAGGCCATCACGCACGAAATTGCGGCCTTGCTGAAGGAGCACGGTCGCGTCGTGCTATGGGAAGGGCACTCCATCCGCAGCCGCGTGCCGATGCTGTTCGAGGGTGTGCTGCCGGATTTCAATCTGGGCACTGCGGACGGAGCCAGCTGCGGCCCAGCCTTGCAACAGCGGCTGCAAGCCTGCCTGCAGACCCAGTCCCGTTACAGCCACGTGGTCAATGGTCGCTTCAAAGGCGGCTACATCACGCGCCATTACGGCGTGCCGGCGCAGGGCGTGCAGGCCGTGCAGCTGGAGCTGGCGCAGTGCAACTACATGGACGAGGAAAGCCTGGAATACGATGCAGGCAAGGCCTCCGCGGTGCAGGAGCTGATTGGCCGATTGCTGCAGCAGTGTCTGACGGATTCGCAATAAATTGCGATTCGGCGCAATTGTCCGAATGTCAAGGCGCCTGTCATGAAATTTGTGCCCAACGGTCACACCGATTCAGTATCAGTAAGCCGGTCCGGCTGCTAATGTTGGCTCGTCGCGCCACCCGAGCTCGCCGGGTTCCGGCCGGGTCCGCGGCACATCATTCAAGTTCGAGGCTAATTACCATGCGTAAACTTGCGATCGCTTCCCTGCTCGTGATGGGCGTGGCTCTTTCCGGTTCTGTGCTGGCTCAGGCTGCCGCCCCTCAGGCGGCGGATACTGCGGCCAAGTCGACGACTGCGGCTCCGAAGGCTGCCAAGCACCACAAGGCTCACACCCAGAAGGCGCCGAAGAAGCACAAGGACGCTGCTGCTGCTCCGGCTGGCGGCCAGTAATCAGTAACGCCAACAAACCCCGGCCGGCCTTGCCGGCCGGGGTTTGTTTTGTCCGGAATCTGCTCAGCGCGAGATTGGCCCAGCGCTGAATTTGCTCAGCGGTCAGATGACAGCGCCGCGACGCATTTCAATTCGATGGCGATCGGCGTCGGCAGGGCGCTGATGCCGACGGTGGTGCGGCACGCATCCACGCCGGCGAAGTATTCCGCGTACAGGCGGTTGTAGACCGGAAAGTCGCGCGCCATGTCGGTGAGGAACACGGTGACGTCCACCAGGTCCTGCCAGCGCGCACCGCTGGCCTCCAGCACGGCACGCACGTTGGCGAACACTTGCCGGCACTGCGCTTCGATGTCGTAGCCGATCAGCTTTCCCTCGGCATCGTGGACGTTGCCGGGAATCGCGTTGCTGCCGGGCTGGCGCGGACCCACCCCGGAGAGAAACAGCAGATCGCCGACCCGCCGCGCGTGCGGATAGGCGCCGACCGGCGCCGGTGCCGTGTCGGTGCGCACCACGTCAGTCATGCGGCAGCCGCGGCATCCGGGTGAGTCGTTGCAGCGCCTGTTCGTAGGCCGGGGCCAGCGCAGCGCGCGTGTCGATGTGCATGCCCAGATCGTTGATGTGGCCGTTGGCGAGGCTGTAGCACCAGGCGTGCACCGACAGCTTCTGCCCGCGCTCCCAGGCGTCCATCACCATGGTGGTGTGGCACACGTTGAGCACCTGCTCGATCGCGTTGAGCTCGCACAGGCGCGCATGGCGCAGGTCCATCAGGTCGATCGAGGCGAGCAGCGGCGAGTGCTTCTGCGCCACGTCGCCGACGTGCCGCAGCCAGTTGTCGACCAGGCCCAGCCGGCGCTCGTCAAGCACCGCCTGCACGCCGCCGCAGCCGTAGTGGCCGACCACGATGATGTGCTCGACCTTGAGGATGTCGACCGCGAACTGGATCGCGCTGAGGCAGTTGAGGTCGGTATGCGAGACCACGTTGGCGACGTTGCGCTGCACGAAGATCTCGCCGGGCGGCAGGTCCACGATCTGGGTGGCCGGCACGCGCGAGTCGGAGCAGCCGATCCACAGATACTTCGGCGACTGCTGCTGCGCCAGGCGTTCGAAGAAGCGCGGGTCCTGCGTGCGCATCGCCGCCGACCAGACGCGATTGCTGTCGAGCAGGTCTTGCAGGGGACTGGTCAAGGCGGTTCTTCCTCATGGCCGGCCGCACGCCGGCGCGCAACGCGTAAGCCTAGCACGGCCCTCCCGCCGGCTTCCCGCGGCAGGCGGTCCGCTCAGTAACGGATGCAGACGTTTTTGGCCTCGGTGAAGAAGCGCAACGCTTCGACGCCTCCTTCGCGCCCGAGGCCGGATTGCTTGACGCCGCCGAATGGCGTGCGCAGGTCGCGCAGCATCCAGCAGTTGGTCCAGACGATGCCGAACTGCAGTTGCGCGGCGAAGCGGTGCGCGCGCGCCAGGTCGCGCGTCCACACCGAGGCGGCCAGGCCGTAGCCGGTGCCATTGGCCAGCGCCAACGCTTCGGCCTCGTCCTCGAACGGGATCAGGGTCACCACCGGGCCGAAGATTTCCTGCTGGTTGGTGGCGGCCTCGTTGGGCAGGTCTTCGATCACCGTGGGTGCGATGAACCAGCCGTCGCTGCAGCGGCCGGTCGGCACTGCCGCCGCACCGCCGCACAGCACATGCCCGCCTTCGCCGCGCGCCTGTGCGATGTGGCCGAGCACCTTGTCGAAGTGCGCCTTGGAAACCACCGCACCGAGCTCGCTGGCGTCGTCCTGCGGATCGCCGACGCGTAGCGCGCGGACGCGCGCCAGATAGCGTTCGCGGAATTCCCGGTAGATCGCGCGCTGCACCAGCAGGCGCGAGCCGCACAGGCAGATTTCGCCCTGGTTGGCGAAGCCGGAGCGCACGATGGTGTCGAGGTTGGCATCGCTCAGGTCAGCGTCGGCGAATACGATCGCCGGATTCTTGCCGCCCAGCTCCAGCGAAAGTTTCTTGAACTGCGCAGCAGCGGTCGTGGCGATGCGCGCGCCGGTGGCGGTGCTGCCGGTAAAGGAGACCGCCTTCACCGCCGCATGCTCGACGATGGCCTGGCCCACACCGGGGCCGGTGCCCTGCACGATGTTCAGCACGCCGGGCGGGAAGCCAGCTTCGAGGCTGAGCTCGCCAAGCAGGGCCGCGGTGCAGGGGGTGATTTCCGAGGGCTTGGCCACCACCGCATTGCCGGCGGCCAGTGCCGGGGCAATTTTCCAAGTGAACAGGTAGAGCGGCAGGTTCCATGGGCTGATGCAGCCGACCACGCCCAGCGGCTGGCGCAAGGTGTAGTTCAGCGCTGCTGCATCGGCCGAGCCGAGCTCGGTGTGGTGGGATTCGCTGGACCAGTTCAGGATGGCCGCGGCGAAGTAGCGCAGATTGGCTACCGCGCGCGGGATGTCCAGGCTGCGCGCGAGTTTCACCGGCTTGCCGCTGTCGCGCGATTCCAGCGCGGCGAATGCGTCCAGCCGAGCCTCGAGCAGATCGGCCAGGCGCTGCAGCAGGCGGGCGCGCTGTTCGAGCGGCGTGCTGGCCCAGCCGGGAGCCGCGCGCTGGGCTGCTGCGACCGCACCCGCCACGTCGCGCGCATCGGAATCGGGGCAGGCGGCGAACACGGCGCCGGTGGCTGGCTCGAATACGTCGAGATAACGTTGGTTCGCCGGGGGCTGCAGGCGGCCGTCGATCAGGTTGGCAAGTCGCGACTGGGGCATGCGGCAAGCTTAGGCGCTGTCCGCGCGCTTTGCACGGCGACGAGTCACCGATCCTCCGCTGGTTTTCGGTGTAGTGCTCAGCTCAGCGCGCGGGTGCGGCCGCCATCCACGGCAATGCTGACGCCGTTGACGTAGGCGGCAGCCGGCGTGCACAGGAAGGCGATCACGGCGGCGATCTCGTAGGGCTCGCCGAAGCGGCGCGCCGGCACCGAAGCCAGCATGCCCTGCGCGATCTCCTCCTCGCTGCGCCCGCTGTGCTTCACCTGGTTGGCCAGCAGGCCGTCGAGGCGATCGGTGCGGGTGTAGCCGGGCAGCACGTTGTTGACGGTGATGCCGTCCGCGCCCAGTTCGCCGGCGAGCGTCTTGGCCCAGCCGGCCACGGCGGCGCGCACCGTGTTGGACACGCCCAGGCCGGCGATGGGTTCCTTCACCGAGGTGGAGATCACGTTGACGATGCGGCCGTAACCAGCCTCGCGCATGCCGGGCAGCAAGGCCTGCGCGAGCACCTGGCCGGCCAGCAGATGCTGGCGGAACGCCGCCTCGAACGCCGCCGGCTCGGCGGTGTGGATGGCGCCGCCGGGCGGTCCGCCGGTGTTGTTGACCAGGATGTGGAACGGCGCCGAGGCGGCCAGATCGATCGCGGCATTCTGCAAGGCGAAGGTGTCCAGCATGTCCACGCTGCGCCAGCTGTGCTGCTGGCCGGGATGCGTCCGCGGCAGCGCGTCGACCAGCGCATGCAGGCCGTCGGCGGAGCGCGCCAGCGCGACCACCTCGGCGCCCAGTCCTGCGAGTTCGACGGCAGCGGCACGGCCGATGCCTTTCGAGGCGCCGCATACCAGGGCGCGTTTTCCACTCAGGTCCAGTTGCATGCGTGACTCCTCCACGGATTCGGCAGTGACAGGGGCGCCTCGCTGCGGCGGCGCTTCAGCGCGCCTTCCACTGCAGGATCAGCGCGCCTAGCCAGCAGGCCCAGGCCAGCCACGGCGTCAGCCGCCACAGGCGCACCCAGCGGTCGACCACCGGGTCCTGCATCGCGGCCAGCGCGGGCGAGCGCGCCACCTGCAGCATGCGCACCCACAGGCTCGGCAGGCTGGAGCGGACGCCGTCGGTTTCGGTGACGATCTTCCACTGCTGCGGATGCTGGCGCTGCAGCCGACGCGCCAGTTGCAGCAGGGATACGTAATGCATGACGAAGCAGCCGATGCCGAGCAGCAGCAGGCCGATGTAGAGAGCGACCAGGGCGTTCATGTGCCGGCTCCGCCCCAGTGTTCCGGCAGCGCCGTGCGCAAGGTGTTGAGCACGCCCTGGCCCTGCGGCGGCTTGCCGCAAATGGCATTGTCGACCGCCTTGGCGTAGCCCTTGTCCATGATGCCGACCCACAGCGTGCCGTTCGGCCCGTGCGGCACCTTGAAGCTGCCGGCGGAGTTCATCTTCAGCGGCGCATCGGCGGAAAACGCAGCCGGCGACTGCTCCCAGTAGGTGTCGCTGGTCTGCTGCTTGGCCGAGCTGTAGACCACCAGGTAGCGCGCCTTGTCGTTGTCCACGCTGACCCCGCCAAAGGCGCCGCTGCTCGCGTTGCTCCAGCCCATGTATTCGCACAGGGTGATGTCGTGACTGGCGATCGGCTGGAAGGCCTCGTCCAGCAGCACTGCGGTCGGGGCGAACAGATAGCTGGATTGCAGCGAGCGGCCGCTCAGCTCCGACTTGAAGCCGATGCGATAAGGCAGCTTGGCGTCCTGCGGCAGCCGGAACGCCAGGAAATAGCTGTGCACGTTGTCCAGGCTGGCGACCGGGCTGCCGCTGCCCAGCTCGAACTTGGCCGGATGCCAGGGCAGCGTGGTCTCGTAGGAGAAGTCGGCGAAGCTGCCGCAGCAGGGCGTGGCCGCCTGCAGCTGCTTCTTGGCCTGATCGAGCGCCTTGCCGGGATCTTCGGTGGGGCGCAGGTTGGGCGGCACCAACGAATCCACGCTGACGTGGTGGCAGGCGCCTAGCAGCAGGCCGAGGCAGGCCAGCAGCATCACGGTAATGAATCGACGTGTCATGGCTCTAGGGGACTGGGTGGGCGCTGATGTCCGATTCTCGCGCGCAAACATGAAGGCAGGAATGCAGCCTCAGAACTCGGCCGATCCGGCGGCACGGGGGTAGGGGATGGCATCGCGGATGTTGGACAGGCCGCAGACGTAGACCAGCAGGCGCTCGAAGCCGAGCCCGAAGCCGGCGTGCGGCACCGTGCCGTAGCGGCGCAGGTCGCGGTACCAGCCGTAGGTGGTGGCGTCCAGGCCGAACTTGGCCATGCGACGGTCGAGGTAGTCCAGGCGTTCCTCGCGCTGCGAGCCGCCGATGATCTCGCCGATGCCGGGCGCCAGCACGTCCATCGCCGCCACGGTTTTTTCGTCGTCGTTGAGACGCATGTAGAAGGCCTTGATCGCCTCGGGGTAGTTCATGATGACCACGGGGCGGCCGATATGTTTCTCGGCCAGGTAGCGCTCGTGCTCGGTCTGCAGGTCCACGCCCCAGGCCACCGGGAATTCGAAGCGCTGCCCGGACTTCTGCAGGATCTCCACCGCCTCGGTGTAGTCGATGCGCGCGAACGGCTGGGCGATGAAGGTCTCGAGCCGGCTGATCGCCTCCGGCAGCACGCGCTCGGCGAAGAACGCCATGTCGTCGGCGCGCTCTTCCAGCACGGCCTTGAAGATCGCCTTGAGGAAGGCCTCGGCGCAGTCGGCGTCGGCGGCCAGGTCGGCGAAGGCGATCTCCGGCTCGACCATCCAGAATTCGGCCAGGTGGCGCGTGGTGTTGGAGTTCTCGGCGCGGAAGGTGGGGCCGAAGGTGTACACCTTGCTCATCGCCAGGCAATAGGCCTCGACGTTGAGCTGGCCGGACACGGTGAGGAAGGCTTCGCGGCCGAAGAAATCCTTGCGGAAGTCGATCTTGCCGTCCGCGGTGCGCGGCAGATTGGCCAGGTCCAGCGTGGACAGGCGGAACATGTCGCCGGCGCCCTCGGCGTCCGAGGTGGTGATGATCGGCGTGTTGATCCAGAAGAAGCCCTGTTCGGTCAGGTGCCGGTGGATCGCTGTCATCATGGTGTGGCGCACCCGGGTCACTGCGCCGAACAGATTGGTGCGCGGACGCAGGTGGGCCACCTCGCGCAGGAATTCCACCGACAGCGGCTTGGGCTGGATCGGATAGGTCAGCGGATCGTCGACCAGGCCGGTCACTTCCACTTCCTCGGCCTGCAGCTCGAAGCTCTGGCCCTTGCCCTGCGAGGGCACCAGGGTGCCGCTGACGATCAGGCCGGCGCCCGGGCTGAGCTGCATCACTTCCTGCTCGTAGTTGGCCAGCGTGGCCGGCACCACGGCCTGGATCGGATCGAAGCAGGAGCCGTCGGTGACGTTGACGAAGGACAGGCCGGCCTTGGAATCGCGGCGGGTGCGCACCCAGCCGCGCACGGTCACCTTGCTGCCGGCCTCGATGCTGCCGGAAAGAGCCTGTTTGACACTGACCACCGCCATGGATTGAAACTCCTGCAAGGCGCCGCATATCGGACGCATAAGGGCAAACCGGCATGATAATGTAGGCCCTCGGCGGCCGCGACCGTTTCAGCCGCATCGAACTTCAATTGACGCCATGACCATCACCATCACCGATTCCGCCAACCAGCGCATGCGCCAGTTCCTCGCGCAGGCGCCCGCCGCGCATGGCGTGCGCTTCGGCGTGAAGCGCACCGGCTGCTCGGGCTTCGCCTATGTGGTGGATCTGGCCGAGGCCGTCGGCAGCGACGATCAGGTGGTGGAGATCGATGGCGTGCGCGTGGTGGTGGACCAGAAGAGCCTGCCGCTGATCGACGGCACGGTGATCGACTTCCAGCGCAAAGGCCTCAACGCCAGCTTCGTGTTCCACAACCCCAACGCCACCGGCGAGTGCGGTTGCGGCGAAAGCTTCACGGTCGGCTGAAGGCGGCGCACGGGCCGTTGCGATCGGGGATCGCGGCGCGTCCTACAGAGGCATTCGACATGACGATCCTGGTCACCGGCAGCTCGGGCCATCTCGGCGAGGCGCTGATGCGCCGCCTGCGCGAGCAGGGCAGGCGGGCGATCGGTCTGGACCTGCGCCCGGGAGCGTTCACCGACCGGGTCGGCTCGATCCTCGATCGCGACTTGCTGCGCGCTAGCCTGGCCGGCGTGCGCACGGTGTTCCACGCGGCCACCTTGCACAAGCCGCACGTGGCCACGCATACCCGGCAAGCCTTCGTCGACACCAATATCAGCGGCACGCTCCAACTTCTGGAAGCAGCGGTGGCCGAGGGCGTCGAGGCTTTCGTCTACACCAGTACCACCAGCGTGTTCGGTGACGCGCTGGTGCCGGCGCCCGGTGCGCCGGCGGCCTGGGTGACCGAGGACACCGTGCCGCGGCCGAAGAACATCTACGGCGTCACCAAGGCCGCCGCCGAGGACCTGTGCCAGTTGTTCCAGCGCAACCAGGGCCTGCCCTGCGTGGTGCTGCGCACGGCGCGCTTCTTCCCCGAGCCCGACGACGCGCGTGCCGCGCGAGCCAGCTACGAGGACGCCAACCTCAAGCTCAACGAATTCCTGCATCGGCGCGTCGAGCTGGCGGACGTGGTCGACGCCCATCTGCTGGCGGCGCGCCAGGCGCCGGCACTGGGCTTCGCCCGCTACATCCTCAGCGCCACCACGCCATTCGCGCAGGACGATCTGGCGCAGCTGCGCGTCGACGCGCCGGCGGTGGTGCGGCGACTGGTCCCGGGCTACGAGGCCGCATACCTGCGACGGGGCTGGCGCCTGCCTCCGGGCATCGACCGGGTCTACGTCAACGAGCGGGCGCGGCGCGAACTGGGTTGGCGGCCGCGCTACGATTTTGCCCATCTGATCGAGCAACTGCGCGCCGGCGCCGAGTTGCGCAGCCCGCTGGCCGTGCAGGTGGGGGCGAAGGGCTACCACGCCGAAAGCTTCGCCGAGGGGCCTTATCCGGTCGAGGAGCCCGGCGGCGATTAGCTTGCCGGCGCCGGCAGACCCGGCAAAGCGCGAGTCCATTCAATCGCTTGCGCCCGGCAGCCGGGCTGGCTTAGAATTCCGCTTCTGTCCGTGCCCGATAGGGCCGGGCGGACACTTGCCTCACCGCATCCGGCGGGAGGCTGCGAGGCCGTAACGGCCGCATCCACAAGGAGTTCTGATCCAATGACCCTGCGTCATTACGAAGTTGTGTTCATGGTCCATCCGGACCAGAGCGAGCAGGTCCCGGCGATGGTCGAGCGCTACAAGGCGCTGATCGAGACCGACGGCGGCAAGGTCCACCGTCTCGAGGACTGGGGCCGCCGTCAGCTGGCCTACCCGATCGTGAACCTGGCCAAGGCTCACTACGTCATGTTCAACATCGAGGCCAGCCAGAACGCGCTCAACGAGCTCGAGTCCGGCTTCCGCTTCAACGACGCCGTGCTGCGCCACCTGATCATCAAGCGCGACATCGCCGACACCGAGCCGTCCTTCATCCTGAAGAGCAAGGAAAAGGATGACGCCAAGGCTTCCTCCCGCCGCCGCGACGACGATGGCGACGGCGAAGGCCAGGGCCGCCGTGATCGCGACGATCACAACGACCGCGACAGCGACGACTGAAAGGGAGCCTGACCATGTCCAAGTTTTTCCGCCGCCGCAAGTTCTGCCGCTTCACTGCCGAGAACGTGAAAGAGATCGACTACAAGGATCTCAACACGCTGCGCCAGTACATCACCGAGAACGGCAAGATCGTGCCCAGCCGCATCACCGGCACCAAGGCGCGCTACCAGCGCCAGCTGAGCACCGCGATCAAGCGCGCGCGCTTCCTCGCCCTGCTGCCGTACACCGACAACCACGACGTCTGATCGTGGTGGCCGCCTGCTCGCAGGCGGCTCCCGGCGCGGGCCCGGCCTAAGCGGGCCCAGCGTCCAGACAGTCTTCGGACAGCCGTCCATGGCTGCGTCGGGCCACTCCGGCGCTAACGAACTGGAATTATTTATGGAACTCATTCTTCTTGAGAAAGTCCGCAACCTCGGCAACCTGGGCGACAAGGTCAAGGTGAAGCCGGGCTACGGCCGCAACTACCTGCTGCCGCAGGGCAAGGCCGCGCCGGCCAATGCCGCCAACCTGGAAGCGTTCGAAAAGCGCCGCGCCGAGTACGAGGCCAAGGCCAATACGCTGCTGAGCGACGCCGAAGCGCGCAAGACCAAGCTGGCCGAAGTGTCGGTGACCATCGCCGCGCACTCCAGCCCGGAAGGCAAGCTGTACGGCTCGGTCGGTCCGCGCGACATCGCCGAGGCGCTGCAGGCTGCCGGTCACGAAGTCAGCAAGGGCGAAGTGATCCTGGGCGAAGGCCCGCTGCGTCACACCGGCGAATTCGACGTGATGCTGCACCTGCATGCCGACGTGCACACCCCGATCAAGGTGATCGTGGTCGGCGACAAGGCCGAGAAGTAAGCCGCACGCGCGGCCAGTCCGCGCGATGCTTCGGACGGGCGCCTGCGGGCGCCCGTTTTATTTGGTGCGGCCTGCATGGAAGCAAGGCAGGCGATCGGCCTGGTCCGGCCGCGGTCGATTTATCCACGCCAAATCACAGCTTATCCACAGACTTATTGTCTCGGCCCGCGAGAATGCGCCGCGTATGATGGCCCCAGGCCGCCGCGGCGCGGTGGCCGCCGCTCGAGCGAGGAAGATCGATGCCCAGCGCCCCCGAACGCAAATCCGGCCAGTCCTCGGCGATCGAATCGCTGCGCGTGCCGCCGCATTCGATCGACGCCGAACAAGCGGTGCTGGGCGGCCTGATGCTGGCGCCCGATGCGCTGGACAAGGTGGCCGACCGCCTCAGCGAGCAGGACTTCTACCGCAAGGATCACCGCCTGATCTGGCGCGCCATCACCGAGCTGGCCAACAAGGGCATGCCGTGCGATGCGGTGACCCTCGGCGACTGGTTCGAGGCGAACGGGCTCGCCGAAATGGTCGGCGGCGCCGGCTATCTGATCGAGCTGGCCAACGCCACGCCCAGCGCGGCGAACATCAGCGCCTACGCGGACATCGTGCGCGAGAAGTCGATCCTGCGCCAGCTGATCGATGCCGGCACCTCGATCACCGAGGACGGCTACCGGCCGGAAGGCCAGAGCGTGCAGGAAGTGCTGGAGCACGCCGAGCAGCGCGTGTTCCACATCGCCGAGTCCGGCGCGCGCGGCAAGAAGGATTCGGTTTCCATGCGCGAGGCGGTGAAAGACGCCTTCCGCCTGCTCACCGAGCGCTACGAGAACCGCGGCCAGCTCACCGGCATCTCCACCGGCTTCACCGACCTGGACAATCTCACCTCGGGCCTGCAGCCGTCTGACCTCATCATCGTGGCGGCGCGCCCGTCGATGGGCAAGACCGCGTTCTCGGTGAACATCGCCGAGGCCGCCGCGCTCAAGGCGAAGAAGGCGGTGGTGATCTTCTCGATGGAAATGTCGGCCTCGCAGCTGGCCTTCCGTCTGATCTCCTCGATCGGCCGCATCCATCAGCAGCACCTGCGCAACGGCGACCTGGACGAAGAGGACTGGCCGCGCGTCACCAACGCCATCGCAATCCTGTCGGAAGCGAAGATCTTCATCGACGACACCCCGGGCCTGTCGCCGGTCGAGCTGCGTTCGCGCTCGCGCCGTCTGCACCGCGAGCACGGCGGCCTGGGTCTGATCGTGATCGATTACCTGCAGCTGATGCAGGTGCCCGGCAACAAGGAAAACCGCGCCACCGAGATCTCCGAGATCTCGCGTTCGCTGAAGGGCCTGGCGAAGGAACTCAACGTGCCGGTGATCGCGCTGTCGCAGCTGAACCGCTCGCTGGAACAGCGCGCGGACAAGCGACCGATGATGTCGGACTTGCGCGAGTCGGGCGCTATCGAACAGGACGCCGACGTCATCATGTTCATCTACCGCGACGAGTACTACAACAAGGAATCGCCGGACAAAGGCCTGGCCGAGATCATCATCGGCAAGCAGCGTAACGGCCCCACCGACACGGTGAAGCTGGCCTTCCTCGGCCACTACACCAAGTTCGAGAACTACGCCGCGGATTCCTTCGTGGGCGCGTTCGAGTAAGCGGAGGCTCGTGCTGCGGCGATCGTCGCCGCCACTGGCGTCGCTGCCACCGAACTAGCGCAAGGGCAGAAAGATATCCGTCACCGCTTCGTGCTCGGGCACGTCCGGGTAGTAGCGGATGCGTTGCAGATAGAGCGGAAAATCCCGCAACTGCTCGCCGCTTTGCGGCAGCCAGGTCGCATGCAGGTAGCTGATCGCGGCGCCCAGCCCATGGTCGGCGCCGGTATGCCGCAGCACGGCGCAGCGGCCGCCGGGCATGAGGCCGGCCATGACGCCGTGCGGATTGCTCTCGATCGCGCGATCGGTGGCGGCGCACAAGTCCATGCGGAAATCCGCGGGCGCCACCCGCTGCGGATCGTTGTACAGGATATTGAAGGTCGCGCTGATCCGCGGCGGCAGATGCTGCGCGCGGCGCCAGTCGATAAAGCGCCGGATGCTCTCGCCGAGACCGGCAGGATCGCCTCGGTGGTGCAGTACCGCGACGCAGGTAGGCTCGACGTGGATCAGCTTCACCTGGTCGGGGCGGTGTTCGCTTTTCACCTGAAGGTTTCTCCGCGCCGCGAGCGGCAGATAGAGCTTGTGCCAGCCGCTCCATTGCGGCGCACGCCGGAAGGCCGACGGCGTCTGCCCGATCAGTTTGCGGAAGCCTCGCGTGAAGGCTTCCGGGCTTTCGTAGCCGCTGGCCAGCGCGATATCCAGGATCCGTTCGTGCGGACGGAAGGCCAGCCGATAGGCGGCGCGCTTCAGTCGCAGAACTCGCACGTAGCGATGCACGCCCATGCCCAGCCAGGCCGAGAAACGGCGCTGGAAGTGGTAGCGGGAAAAGCAGGCTGCCGCGCTGAGCTGGCTCAGGTCCAGCGGCTCTTCCAGGTGGGTATCGATATAGTCCAGCACGTGCTGGAAGCGGGCATGGCAGGGGTCGAGGCTGGCGGTCACAGGCTTGCTCCGTGGCGTCGTCCAGCATAAACGCGGCGGAGCCGGCGCACCTGACCGAAATTGCGCGATGCGTCTGCCCGGGAAATTCCCTCGCCTGGCCTTGCCGGCTCCATGCCTGAAGTACGCGAGGGCTTTAGCCTTGCACTGCTAAAATACGCGCCCAAGCGTGCTGGCTGCCCGCTGCACAAGCCGTTCCTTTCACCCGACCGATCCTGTCGCCTCTTGCACGGCGACGAAGCTGGAAGCATGAGCCGCACCACTGTCGCCACCATCCATCTCGGCGCCTTGCGCCACAACCTGGCCCGCATCAAGCAGCTGGCCGCGCCGGCGCAGGTGATGGCGGTGATCAAGGCGGATGCCTACGGGCACGGCCTGGAACGCGTGGCGCGTGCGCTGGATGGCGAGGCCGAGGCCTTTGCGGTGGCGGCGCTGGGCGATGGCCTGCGCCTGCGCGCGGCCGGCCACCGCCAGCGCATCGTGGTGCTGTCGGGGCCGGACGGTCCGGGCGACATCGCCGAGATGCAGCGGCTGGGCCTGGAGGCGGCCATTCACCACGATGCGCAGCTGCTGTGGCTGGCCGAGGCCAGCCCGGCGCGCGGGCGCCTGCGCGTATGGCTGAAGATCGACAGCGGCATGCACCGGCTGGGCTTTCCGCCGGAACGCGCGGCCGCCGTGTATGCGCAGCTGGCGGCGATGCCCGGGCTCGATCAGGAAATCGGCCTGCTCACCCATTTCGCCGAGTCCGAAGTCTTCGAGGGCCGGGCGACGCGGCAGCAGATCGAGCGTTTCAACGCGGCCACGCAAGGCCTGGCCGGTCCGCGTTCGCTGTCCAACTCTGCCGCCGTGCTGGGCTGGCCGGAGGCGCGCGCCGACTGGGTGCGCAGCGGCGGCCTGCTGTATGGCCTGTCGGTGGTGGACGGCAAGAGCGGCGCCGACTTCGGCTTCCGCCCGGCGATGACGTTGTCCAGCCGCCTGATCGCGATCAACCGCATCGGCAAGGGCGAGCGGATCGGCTACAACGGCACCTGGGTCTGCCCGGAAGACATGCCGGTGGGCGTTGCCGCGATGGGCTACGGCGACGGCTATCCGCGCAGCGCCGCCAGCGGCACGCCGGTGCTGGTGGGCGAGCGGGCAGTGCCCTTGATCGGCCGCGTGTCGATGGACCTGATCACGCTGGACCTGCGCGAGGCGCCACAAGCCAAGGTAGGCGACCGGATCACCCTGTGGGGGCCGGACCTGCCGGCCGAGCGGGTGGCTGCCGGCGCCGGCACGATTTCCTATGACCTCACCTGCGGCATGACCCGGCGCGTGCTGTTCGTCGAGGATGATGGTTGACGAGGGCAGGCGCCTAGCCTTCCGCGATGACCAGGTCGCAATGCATCTGGAGACTCTCGGTCTTATTTCGGTGTGGCTTGAAGCCGTGATTTATCAGTTGGGACTGGACTGATCGCACGGCTGGCAGGTACTTGTCCGTCAGTCTGTTTTGCCAACGGATGGGAGTGAAGACGCCCAGCGGAAGCAGGCGCAATCTCCTGCCGTGCAGCGAAATGGAAATATCGACGTGCGTGCCATCCCGGTCATGGCCGTTGGCGCCGAAAATGTCGTCTATCTCGCTTGCGCGGCTTCGGTAGAGCAGGCCGAACAGCCGGACTCCTGTTTTTCGGGCGATCCGTCGCACCAGGGAGGTGCGCGTTCCTGTGGGTTCATACGCACGAGTCAGGATCAACTGAATTCCGGCAGGCAGAGCCTGCTGGACGCTGCCGAGCCTGTCCCAGGCGCGTCGGTCGATGGCGATGCCGGCAGACGGCCAGCGCGGACGAACCAGGATGCCGTTATAGGTGCCGCGTTTGAACGGGAGCAGCGATGACATGGATTTCGTGGCCTGGCATCCGAGGGCGGTATGGGGCAGGTGCCACCGGCTTGTCCGCATCGCCATGCGGGATGAGGGGCCGGTCGTTCACCCCGGCGAAGATAGCGTATTCGTCCGAGCGTCCGCTTGCACCGACGGGGGCGTCTCGCGGTATGCAACGCGTGGACGCTAAGCTCGCCGATATCCATCAACCGCCTTGTCGAGAATTTCATGGCCAAAGCCAAGACCGCCTATGTCTGCGCCGACTGCGGCGCCGAGCACAGCAAGTGGCAGGGCCAGTGCCTGGAATGCGGCGCCTGGAACACCTTGTCCGAGTTCGTGGTGCAGCCGGCGGCGAAGTCGCCCGGCGCGGCGCGCGGCGGCTATGCGGGCAAGGCGGCGGGCGCCACTCGGGTGACCCCGCTGGCCGAAGTGGCGGTGACTGCCGAGGCGCGCACGCTGACCGGCATCGGCGAGCTGGATCGCGTGCTCGGCGGCGGCCTGGTCGACGGTTCGGTGGTGTTGATCGGCGGCGATCCGGGCATCGGCAAGTCCACCCTGCTGCTGCAGATGCTGGGTCGCCTGGGCGAACGGCTGCCCAGCGTCTACGTCACCGGCGAGGAATCGCTGGCGCAGGTGGCGGCGCGCGCGCAGCGCCTGGACCTGCCGCTGGCGCCGCTGCATGCGCTGGCCGAAACCTGCATCGAGCGCGTACTGGAACAGGCCGCCGTCACGCAGCCGCGCGCACTGGTGGTCGATTCGATCCAGACCATCTGGACCGAACTGCTGACCGCGGCACCGGGCTCGGTGAGTCAGGTGCGCGAGTCGGCGGCCAAGCTCACTCGCTACGCCAAGGAAACCGGCACCTCGGTGTTCCTGGTCGGCCATGTCACCAAGGAGGGCGGCATCGCCGGTCCTCGCGTGCTCGAGCACATGGTCGATGCGGTGCTGTATTTCGAGGGCGAGTCGGGCAGCCGCTTCCGCGTGCTGCGCGCGTTCAAGAATCGCTTCGGCGCGGTGAACGAACTCGGCGTGTTCGCGATGAGCGAAAAGGGCTTGCGCGAGGTGCCCAATCCCTCGGCCATCTTCCTTTCCGCGCACAGCGGCCCGACCCCCGGCAGCGCGGTGATGGTGACCCGCGAAGGCACGCGCCCCCTGCTGGTGGAGGTGCAGGCGCTGGTCGACCAGAGCTCGCTGGGCAACCCGCGCCGCGTGGCCCTGGGCCTGGAGCAGAATCGCCTGGCCATGTTGCTGGCGGTGCTGCACCGGCACGGCGGCGTGGCGGCCTACGACCAGGACGTGTTCGTCAACGTGGTGGGCGGCATTCGCGTGCAGGAGACCGCGGCCGACCTGCCGGTGCTGCTGGCGGTGCTCTCCAGCCTGCGCGATCGGCCGCTACCGGAGAAGACCATCGCCTTCGGCGAGGTGGGCCTGTCCGGCGAGATCCGCCCGGTGCCGAACGGCGAGGAGCGCCTGAAAGAGGCTGCGCAGCACGGCTTCCGCCGCGCCATCGTGCCCAAGGCCAACGCGCCGAAGAACGCGCGGATCGGCGAGCTGGAGGTGGTCGGCGTGGAGCGCCTGGCGCAGGCGATCGACGCGGTGCGCTAGACGGCGGTTCGAGAGGCGCCATGCATCGTCGTGAGCGATGGCTTGTGCATTCGGCGACCGACTTCGAGTGATCCTCGGCGTTACGGTCTCGCGTGTCGCTCAAGTGACGATCGGCCAAGAAGCATCGAAGCGAAGACATTCCGCAGGCGCGCAGCCGCGCTGTCCCGGACGTGCGGCCTCGCTATCCACAACTTGCCGTCTCGGCGGTTTGCGGCAGCGTCCGCGCCGATCCCGGCAAGGCTATGGGCCGCTCCGGATTCGGGCGACATCCCGAGTAGTCACGGTGAAATCGCTGCAGCAGACGCGAGATTGGCCGTGCAGCCGACTTGCGCGAAGAGCTTTCAGCATGGCTCGAATGCATGCCTTCCGAGCCACGCGCGTTGCGCCCGAATCTTTCTGCGTCAGCGAGAGCAGCGCGACGGACGTAACCACAGATGGCGCGCCTGGTGGTCGTAGATCACCCGATAGCGGTCGAGCAGGTCGGTGCCGATCTGGACCGCCGGCCGCTCGCCGAAGTCCTCGCGCAGGCTGGCCAGGTCAAGCACCTGCGCGGTGGCGTCCGGAATCGTGATGCCGGCGAAGTTGAGCGTGCCGATCGGGCCGGTTCGCGGGACGCTGGCCTTGGAGTTGGCGCCGTAGATCGGTGCGCCGTCGTGGAAGGACGGTGCGTTCACGTCGATGCCCGCGGCGGCGGCGAAGGCGCGGTTGATCTTGGAGACGCGCATGCCGGTGTCGAGCACGCCGATGCCGGTGACGCCGTTCACGCTGATCGGCAGGTTGAGCAAGCTGTTGCCGGATACGCCATGCAGCTCGGTGGGCGCGAACTTGCCACCGACCAGGGCGTCGATGTCGGTCGGCTTGGTGTGCAGCTCGACCTGTCGACATGGATAGTCGTAGACCACCACTGCACCGTCCATCAAGTCGTTGCCGAGCGCGCCGGCTTCCCGTCCTTGGTCGTGCCGCGCCGGCATGCCGAAGGCCTGGTTCTTGCCGAGGCGGTGGCCGTCCAGCGTCACTGAATCGAGCTGGTACATCGACACTTGCGTGCTGCCGGTGGCGCCGCCCAGCTCGGTCTTCGGGCCCGGTACGGGCTTCAGTCCGAGCCGCTGCACCAGCCAGGGATAGATTGCCGAGCCGTCGGCGCCGCTGTCCAGGATAAAGGCGAAGGGGCCTTGTCCATTGACGTAGGCGGGCACGGTGTAATGCGCGTCGGGCGAGCTAGAGAGTGGCACGGCGGCGCGCGCGCAGGGCACCAGGGCCAGCAGCGCGGCGGCGAGGGCGAGATGTTTCGTCATGGGAGTCCTGTCGGCTCGGCGAGGGAGAGGCCGGACCTGCCTGGTCCGGCGATGCCGGTCGATCTGATGCGGGCCGCAGCCGTCTGGTTTAACGCTGCGCGTTCAGGTCTTGCGATGAAGGATCAGCTCGAGCACCAGCTTCGAGCCGAAGAACGCCAGCAGCAGCATCGCCATGCCGATCAGGGTGAGGTTGACCGCGCGGCGTCCGCGCCAGCCGTGGCGCCAGCGGCCGTACAGCAGGGCGCCGAATATCAGCCAGGCGACGATCGAAAGGACAGTCTTGTGCACCAGATGCTGGCCGAACAGGTCGGCGACGAACAGGATGCCGGTCAGCAGGGTCAGGGTGAGCAGGGCGAAGCCGGCACCGATCAGCTGGAACAGCAGGGTTTCGGTCAGCGTCAGCGGCGGCAGCGCGCGCAGCCACGGGCCGAACTGGCGATGGCGCAGCGCGCGTTCCTGCAGCGCCAGCAGGATCGCCAGCACGGTGGCGATCGACAGCACGCTGAAGGCCAGCAAGGCCACCGTCACGTGCAGCTTGATCTGCCAGTCCATCGGCTGCGGCAGGGTGGGCGGCGCCAGGAAGCTGTCCAGCCCGAGCAGCAGGGCGGTCAGCGGGAACACCACGACGCCCAGCGCGGCGACCGGTCGCGACAGATTCACCAGCAGGGTCATCGCCGACACCACGCAGGCCACCAGCGAGAGCGCTGCGAAGAAGTGCAGGTCGAGCGCGCCGCGGTGCATGCCCAGCAGATTGCCGGCGTGGATCAGCACTGCACCGCCGGCCAGCAGCAGCGCGGTCTTGTTGAGCGGCTGCCCTCCGCCCAGCAGCGGGCGCGCCAAGCCTGCGGCTGCAGCGGCGTAGAGCACGATGGCGAGCAGGGCGAGGACGTGGAGGACCATGAAGGTGCAGTGTCGCATAGCCCTGCCGCGCCGTGAATGCGAATGCGTGGCATGCGCATGGCAGCGTGAATCGGGCGCCGTGTCCGGTCCGGAGGCGGGGCTTCGCGGCGGACCGCGAATCCCTCCGGCCGGGTCCGCTATACTTAGCCTCTTTTATCGCTGACCGGCCTGCCCATGTTCGAGTCACTCAGCCAACGTCTTTCCACCACCGTCAACCGCCTGCGCGGGCGGGGTCGTCTGACCGAGGAAAACATCCGCGAATCGCTGCGCGAAGTGCGCATCGCCCTGCTCGAGGCCGACGTGGCCTTGCCGGTGGTGCAGGCGCTGATCGAGCGCGTCAAGGTGCGCGCGGTCGGCCAGGAAGTGCTGAAGAGCCTGTCGCCGGGCCAGGCCCTGGTGAAGGTGGTCAGCGACGAGCTGACCGCGCTGATGGGCACCGCCAACAGTGAGCTGAATCTGGCGCAGCAGCCGCCGGCGGTGGTGCTGATGGCCGGCCTGCAGGGCGCCGGCAAGACCACCACGGTGGCCAAGCTGGCCCGCTTCCTCACTGAGCGCAAGAAAAAGAAAGTGATGGTGGTGAGCTGCGACGTCTACCGTCCGGCCGCCATCGAGCAGCTGCGCACCCTGGCCGAGCAGGTCGGGGTGAAGTTCTTCCCGTCCGAGGCCGGGCAGAATCCGGTCGATATCGCCAAGAACGCCATCGCCGCGGCGCGCCGCGAAGTGATCGACGTGCTGCTGGTGGATACCGCCGGCCGTCTGCACGTGGACGAGGCGATGATGACCGAGATCAAGGCGCTGCACGCCGCGATCACCCCGGTCGAGACGCTGTTCGTGGTCGATTCGATGACCGGCCAGGACGCGGCCAACACCGCCAAGGCCTTCGCCGAGGCGCTGCCGCTGACCGGCGTGGTGCTGACCAAGACCGACGGCGACGCCCGCGGCGGCGCCGCGCTGTCGGTGCGCTACGTCACCGGCCGCCCGATCAAGTTCCTCGGCGCCGGCGAGAAGAGCGACGCGCTGGAGCCGTTCCATCCGGACCGCGTGGCGCAGCGCATCCTGGGCATGGGCGACGTGCTCTCGCTGGTCGAGGAAGTCGAGCGCAAGGTCGATCAGGAAAAGGCGCAGAAGCTCGCCACCAAGGTGATGAAGGGCAAGCGCTTCGACCTGAACGACATGAAGGACCAGCTCGAGCAGATGACCAACATGGGCGGCCTGGCCGGTCTGATGGACAAGCTGCCCGGCGTGTCCGGCCTGCCCGACAGCGTGAAATCCAAGGTCAACGACGGCGAGATCAAGCGGATGGTGGCGATCATCCAGTCGATGACCAAGAAAGAACGCCGCCATCCCGATCTGCTGAACGGCTCGCGGCGTGCCCGCGTGGCGCGCGGTTCGGGCACCCAGCCGGCCGACGTCAACCGCCTGCTCAAGCAGTACATGCAGATGGAGAAGATGATGTCCAAGCTCTCCAAGGGCGGCAGCAAGGGTCTGCTGCGGCAGATGCGCGGCGCCATGAAGGGCATGGGCGGCATGGGCGGGCTGCCGCCGCTGCGCTGAATGCGGTGAGCGCGCCGCCATATGGCGCGGCGCGTTGCATTTTTCTCGCCGTTCGCTAAAATATCGCGTTTACCGCGCACGGACTCGTGCGTGTGGCCGGCGATTCCGGCATCTCTGGAGCTTTTATCATGGTCAAGATTCGTCTTTCGCGCGGTGGCGCCAAGGGCCGTCCGTTCTACCACGTCGTCGTCACCGACCAGCGCAACAAGCGCGACGGTCGCAATATCGAGAGTGTGGGCTTCTACAACCCGGTGGCGTCCGGCAAGGACAAGCGCCTAGAGCTGAACGTGGCGCGCGTGCAGGAATGGCTGGGCAAGGGTGCGCAGCTGTCCGACAAGGTCGCCGCCCTGGTGAAGGAAGCCGGCAAGCAGCCGGCGGCCTGAGCGTGACCGCAGCCGGTCGGCGCGTCCTGGTCGGACGCATCGTCGGGCTGTATGGCGTGCAAGGCTGGCTCAAGATCGAATCCTGGACCGAGCCGCGCACGCAGATCTTCAAGTACCAGCCCTGGCAGCTCGAAGCGGCGCCGGGCCAGGTCCAGGAGATCGGGCAGGTCGCGGGGCGTGCGCAGGGCAAGGGCCTGGTGGCCAAGTTGCCCGGCGTGGACGAACGCGATGCTGCGGCAGCGCTGGTGGGACAGGACATCTATGTCGCCCGCGAACTGCTGCCGCCGCCCGGCAAGGATGAGTATTACTGGGTCGACCTCGAAGGGCTTGAGGTCGTCACCACCGAAGGTGTGGCGCTGGGGCGGGTGAGTCACCTGTTCGCTACCGGTGCCAACGATGTGGTGGTGGTGCGGGACGGCGAGCGTGAGCGGCTGGTCCCGTTCGTCCAGGGCAGTTATGTGCGTTCGGTGGACTTGTCTGGCGGATGCATGGTGGTGGATTGGGACCCCGAGTTCTGAGTTTGCGGGGATTCGAGGGCCCGGATGCGCATCGACGTGGTCACGCTGTTTCCCGACTTCGTGCGCCAGTGCGCCGCGGTCGGTGTGGTGGGACGCGCGCAGCAGCGCGAGCTGCTGCAGGTGGAAACCTGGAATCCGCGCGACTACGCCACCGACAATTACCGTACCGTGGACGGCCGCACCTGCGGCGGCGGACCCGGCATGGTGATGCTGATTCAGCCTTTGCGTGATGCCCTCAAGGCGATGCGCGAGGCGGCACCGGAACCGGTGCATGTGATTTACCTCAGTCCGCAGGGAGCGCGGCTGACGCAGAATCGGGTGGAGGCGCTGGCGGCAAGGCCGCGCATCGCCTTGCTCTGCGGACGTTACGAAGGCGTGGATGAGCGCCTGCTGGCGCACGAAGTCGACGAGGAGCTGTCCATCGGCGACTATGTGCTGTCCGGCGGCGAGCTGGGCGCCGCGGTGCTGATCGATGCGGTGGGCCGTTTGCAGGGCGGTGCGTTGAACGACGCGCGCTCGGCGGAGCAGGACTCGTTCTCGAGCGGCCTGCTGGACTGTCCGCACTACGCGAAGCCGGTACGCGATGCGTACGGCGACGTGCCGGAGGTGCTGCTTTCCGGCGATCACGCGGCGATTCGCCGCTGGCGCCTGAAGCAGTCGCTGGGTCGGACCTGGCTGCGACGGCCCGACTTATTGGCGCAGCGCGCGCTGGATGCGGAATCCCGCGCGCTGTTGGATGAATTCCGCCGCGAACACGCTCATGCGGAGCGGGCGCGGCACGACGAGGCGGCCCCTGACGGCCGCCATGATTGAATTGACACAGGTGTTGCCATGAACAAGATCATCGAACAGTTCGAAGCCGAGCAGATCACCCGCCAGCTGCCGGAGTTCAGCCCTGGCGACACCGTGGTCGTCAACGTAAAGGTAAAGGAAGGCAACCGCGAGCGCGTGCAGGCCTTCGAGGGCGTGGTCATCGCCAAGCGCAGCCGCGGCCTGAACTCGGCCTTCACCGTGCGCAAGATTTCCCACGGCACCGGCGTGGAGCGCGTGTTCCAGAGCCACAGCCCGGCGATCGATTCGGTGCAGGTGAAGCGCAAGGGCAAGGTGCGCGGCGCCAAGCTGTACTACCTGCGCGAGCTGGAAGGCAAGGCAGCCCGCATCAAGGAAGACGTCGCCTCCGCCGCCGAGGCGAAGGCCGCCGCCAAGGCTGCCGCCGCGGCCGAATAAGCCAGTCGGTTCTGCCGTTCCCGAAAACCCCGCGAAGCCATTCGCGGGGTTTTCGTTTGTGCGGCGCTCAGGTCAGCGGCAGCGGCTGCGGTTCCTGCAGGAAGTGGCCCTGCACGAAGTCCACGCCGCAGGCGAACAGCAGCGAGGTGCTGGTGGCGTCCTCGACCCATTCCGCGATGGTCTGCCGGTTGATCTCGCGCGCCTGCTGGCAGATCTCGGCCACCGCCTTCTGGTTTTCAGGATGCTGCGGCAGCTGGGCCATGAAGCTGCGGTCGATCTTCAGGAAATCCGCGTCGATGTGGGTGAGCAACTGGAACGAGCTCAGGCCCGAGCCGAACTGTTCCAGCGCAAAGCCGCCGCCAAGCTTCTTCCAGCCGCTGATGAATTCCTGCGCCGGGCGCAGCAGGGTCACCACCTTGCTCTCGGTCATTTCCAGCACCAGCCGGCTGCGCCGCAGCGCGGCCTGGCGCAGTCGGGAGGCCAGCCACGGCAGCAGGTGCTCGTTCTGGATCGACTGCGCGGTCAGCTTGACGAAAAAGGTCGCCGGATTGCCGCGCTGCTCGCGTGCCGACAGGATGCCGATCGCCTGATCGAGCACCCAGCGGTCGACCTCGTGGCCGAGGCCGAACTTCTCCGCGATGGGCATGAAGAAGCCGGGCATCACCTCGCCCTGCGGACCCTTCATGCGCAGCAGCAGTTCCGAGTACTCCTCTTCGACATCGTGCAGGCTGATGATCTGCTGGTGGTAGAGCAGGAACTCGTTCTGCGCGATGGCCTGCTTGAGCAGGCCGAGCCAGTGGGCGTCGCGCTCCTCGTCGGCCTTCTCGCGTGCGGCCGGGTCGTACAGTTCGCTGCGGCCGCCGCCCTGGCTCTGCGCGTTGCGCAGCGCCTGGCCGGCCTGGTCGAGCAGCAGGTCCGCGTTGGCGTTCTTCTCGCCGATCAGGCTGCCGCCAATGCTGGCGGTGACGGTGAGCGACTGCGAGCCGAGGTCGAAGATGTCGTTGGCGATGTCGCGCTGCAGGGTGGCGATCCAGCGCCGGATGTCCTCGTCGCGCTCGGTATGCAGCAGCACGCCGAGCATGTGTTCGCCGAGCAGGCCGGCGAGGTCCTGCTCGCCCAGCCGCGCGCTGACTCGCGCGGCGAAGGCGGCGAGCAGTTCGTCGGCCTTGCTCAGGCCGATGCCGGCGACGATGCCGGCCCAGTTGTCCGGCTCGATCAGCAGCAGGCTCTGCCCCTTGTCGCCGTCCATCGCGGCGGCGATCGCCTGGTCGATGAAAACCAGGGTGCGCGCGCGGTTGAACAGTCCAGTCACCGAATCGCGCTGCAACTGCTCGATCAGACCGGGATCGATCTGCTGGCGACGGAAGATGATCTGCAGGCAGGGTTCGCCCTCGAAGGTGGCGTGGGCGAATTCCGCGGTGGCGGTGAAGATGCTGGCATCGGCGCGCCTGGCGCGCAGCTCGATGCGCGGCTCGGCCTTTTCGTCGCGCGAGTGGCTGCGCAGCAGGGTCTTGAAGGCGTCGGCGTCCTCGCTGGCGATCATGTCGAGGATCGGCATGCCGAGCAGGTCGTCGAAATTCTCGTGGCCGAAGGTCTCGAGGTAGGCCTGGTTGGCGCGCACGTGCATGCCCTCGTGCACGTAGGCGATGGCGTCGTTGGAGGAATCGAGCAGGGCGTCGCAGCGACGCTCCGACTCGCGCAGCGTGGTCTCGAGCCGGCGCACCTGGCGCCGCGTGTGCAGCGACTCGGCCTCGCGCTGGATCACCGCGAGCACCTGGCGCGGCTGCGGGCGTACCGCGACGCGATGGGCGCCGCCCAGGTACATCTCGGTGACCAGCTCGTTGTCGATCTCGTCGACCACGGCGATCAGCGACATGTCGCGTCCTTCCGCGTCGAGCAGGCGCACCACGTCGCGCAGCTGCAGGGTGCCGATGGCCGGATCGAACAGCACCAGGTCCGGGCCCAGTTCCTTCAGAGCCTGCTGCACCTGTTCGGCATTGGTGCCGCGGGCCGGCCGCACGGCGATGCCGGCGTTGCGCAGCATGCTGATGATTTGTTCGGCGTTCTCGACGGAGTTCTCGATGAAAAGGATCTTGATGACGAGGTCTGCTTTCATGTGAGCGTCAGGCATGTCCGTAGGCGATGGCGGCAATGAAAAGTCGGGTCGGACGCATCCGTACAGCGTGGCGGCGCAGACCTGGTGAAGTCCCCCCCTTGGCGATCCGTGCCGGAAGTCCCGACGCGCGGAGCGCAGAACAGCGTGTGAGTGTACGTCGTTATGCGACCGATAGATGACGCCGTCGTCGCGAACGGCACCGATGGCGATGTGAATTGGGCGCCATGCCGCGCTTGTCGCGGCTCCGGCGGGCATCCGGCACGCCGCAGGATGCTCGGTCGCGCACGGGGCAAGGTGCCTGATCCAATGCGGCGGCGCAGCCCGCGGCCGGCACGCGATGTCATGCGATGGCGCCAAGGCGAGCATGCGGCGACGTGTCCGCGCAGAAGCGCCGAAGACTTTTGTTCACCCTCGCCGCAGGGTCAGAGCGGGCGCTTGGAAGCGTCGCCGGCGACTTCGCGCACCAGCTTGGGCACCAGGTAGCCGGGGAGGCGTGCGCGCAGTGCGGCCATCAGCTCGGCGGCGCGGGCGTCGTCCACCTCGAAGTGGGCTGCGCCCTGCACGCGGTCCAGCTGGTGCAGGTAGTACGGCAGCACGCCGGCGGCGAACAGCCGCTCGGACAGCGCGGCCAGCGCCTCGTCGTCGTCGTTGACTCCGCGCAGCAGCACGGACTGATTGAGCAGGGTGGCGCCGGCCTCGCGCAGGGCAGCGCAGGCCGCGTCCACCTGTGCATCGAATTCGTTGGCATGGTTGGCGTGCAGCACCACGACTTTTTGCAGCGGCAGTTCGGCCAACCAGTGCAGGAAGGCGGCGTCGATGCGCTCGGGCAGCACCACCGGCAGGCGGGTGTGGATGCGCAGGCGGCGCACCTGGGGCAGCTCGGCCAGGCCGCGGGTCAGCTCTTCCAGCTTGTGCGTGGACAGCGCCAGCGGGTCGCCGCCGGAGAGGATCAGCTCGCTGATCGAAGGGTCCTGCCGCACATGCTCCAGGGCCTGGCGCCACTGGCCGGCGGCAGCCATCTCCTCGCCGTAGGGAAAGTGTCGGCGGAAACAGTAGCGGCAGTTGATCGCGCAACTGCCGCTGGCGATTAGCAGGGCGCGCCCTTCGTATTTATGCAGCAGGCCCTGGGCCTCGCGCGCGGCCAGATCGCCCACCGCGTCGGCGACGAAGCCGGGCACCTGGTCCAGCTCGGCGAGCTGCGGCAGCACCTGCAGCAGCAGGGGGTCGCGCGGATCGTCCGGCCGCATGCGCGCCACGAAGCCGCGCGGCACGCGCAGGGCGAAGCCGGCGTCGTCCGGGGGCAGGCGGTCGGCCAGCCCGTCCAGGCCCAGCAGGGACAGCAGCTCGCGGGGATCGGTCACCGCTTCGCGCCAGTGCTGGCGCCAGTCGCCGCCGCCGGCGCTCGCGGGCGAGGTTATGCGGGCGACGGTGCTTGCGGTTATCATGGCGGGCCTTGAAGCGGGCAGCAGAGCCCGTGGATGACTTATTTTACCGTCCCGCGCGGGGCGGATTCACCTCTGGAGCAGAAAGCGCATGGCTACCCTTGGGCTCAACGACGTCAAGAAGGGCATGAAGATCCTCCACAACAATGACCCCTGGGTCATTACCGACGCCGACTTCGTCAAGCCGGGCAAGGGGCAGGCCTTCACGCGCATCAAGATCTCCAACCTGCGCACCCCCAAGACCACGGAAATCACCCTGAAGTCCAGCGACAGCGTGGAAAGCGCCGACGTCACCGACACCGACATGCAGTACCTGTATTCGGACGGCGAGTTCTGGCACTTCATGCAGCAGGAAACCTTCGAGCAGCACCAGGCCGGCAAGGCCGGCGTGGGCGATGCGGTGAAGTGGCTGAAGGGCGAGGAAGAGTGCGTGGTCACCCTGTTCAACGGCGAGATCATCACCGTGCAGGCGCCGAACTTCGTCGAACTGAAGATCACCGAGACCGATCCCGGCGTGCGCGGCGACACCTCCGGCGGCGGCGGCAAGCCGGCCACGCTGGAAACCGGCGCGGTGGTGCGCGTGCCTCTGTTCGTCGGCACCGACGAGGTGATCCGGGTCGACACCCGCACCGGCGAATACGTCAGCCGCGTCGGCAAGTAAGACGAGTCGCAAGTCGTTCTGACCGGCACGGCCGCCCCCTGGGTGCCGTGCCGTTTTCGTAGGCACAGTCCGGAGATCCGTTGATGAAAGGGCGCGCCCTGTTGGTCCTGGCCGCATGGATGCTCGGGCGGGCGGCCTATGCCGCCGACGCGCAGGACTGTTCCGATGCGATCCTGGCCGACGTCGCCGACTGGGCGCATATCCGCGGCGAGCTGGTGCCGTACTCCGAGCCTGGCGGCTTGATCGTGGCCGCGGCCTGCAAGGCGATGCCGGGACAGCCGGATACCGTCATCGCCGCGATCGCCTTCGATACGCATCACGAAGGGCCCGAGCACGAGAACGGCAGCAAGGAGCAGGTGGTCGCCCTGGTGGACGGACGGGCCGACAAGGTCATCGCGGCTGCGCGCTCCACGGTCCAAGAGGATGCACTCACCCAGATCGACACCCACAGCTATCGCATCGATACCGCACCCTACCGGCTCTCGCCGACGGTGCGCGCTTTCGGCGTGGTGTTCGACAGTGCGGCGCGCGGGCCGAGCTGCCCGGACGCGAGCGCGGACTCCGAGCTCACACTGTGGGTCCGCGACGGCCGGCAACTGCGGGCCGTGTTCGGCAGCAATCTGCGTGGCTGGGTAAGCACCCAGGGCACGGCATGTGCGGCCGGCACGGGCGATGCGCGCAGCGAAGATGCCGACATGACGATCGGTGTGGAAAAGACCACCTCGCACGGTTTCGCCGACCTCTCCATCACCGCGCACATCACCGAGAACGTGCGCAAGAACGGCCAGTTCGCCGACGGCCGGCGCCGCACGGCGCGCGATGTGCTCAAGTACGACGGCAAGAGCTACGGCATCGATATGTTCCGTAATTTCTGGTATCCCGATTCGGTGAAGTGATCCATGACCGGTCGCCTCGTTCCCGTCGATTTCTCGACCAAAGCCTGCAGCGCGCTGTCGAGCGAGCGGTCCGGCGAGGCAGACGGAACGTGGGCAGCCGGTGCGATCCCCCGTCGCATCGTGCTCCGCTTGCGGGTGCTGTGCCTGCTGCTGCCAGGCTTGATCCTCGGGCTGCCTAGTCCGGCCAGGGCGGATGAGGCGATATCCTGCAGCGCGACCGTGCTGAAGAGCCTGGGCAGCTACGTCGGCACCACGCATTTCGTGCACCCCGAGGGGCAGGCCGATGGCGTCGGCCGGGTGGTGCAGGATCGCTGCATGGCGTGGCCGGCCGATCCCGCGGTCACGCTGGCCTTGGCGGTCTACACCGACGCGCCGCTCCGTGCCGGCGACGATGTCGAGGCCTGGAACGTGGTCGTCGCCATGCTCGATACGCACTCGGCCAAGCTCCTGGCTGCTTCGAAGGAAGAGGGCGGCAGCGCCGATGTCACCTATGGCCTGGGCGACTATGCCTTCGATACCGCGAGCTATCGCCTGGCGCCTGGCGTGATGGCGTTCGGGGTGATCGACCACAATCAGAAGAGCGTGCACTGCGCCGAAACCTCGGCGGGTCCCGGCCTGACCTTGTGGGTTCGCGACAAAAACCGCCTGCGGCCGGTGTTCGGCACCAATCTCGAAGGATCGGTCACCACCGAAGGCGTCGGCTGCGCCGGCGCAAGCGGGCCGTTGCGTACGGAAAACGCACGCATGACGGTGGCGGTCGAAAAGACCCGTGCGAACGGCTTCGCCGATCTGTCAATCAACGCGCATATCGTAGCGAGCGTCAGCGATGCGAAAGGCTATCGCCAAGAGCCGGAGCGGGTGCGACGCACCGTGCTCAAGTACGATGGCAAGAGCTACGGCATCGATATGTTCCGCGACTTCTGGTATCCCGCTTCGGTGAAATGATCCCCATGAACCAGCCTCCCGTTTCCATTGACCTGCTGATCGAAGCCCGTTGGGTGGTGCCGGTCGAGCCGCATGGCGTCGTACTCGAAGATCATGCGGTGGCCGTCGACGGCGGCCGCATCGTGGCCGTGCTGCCGACCGCCGCCGCCCGCGTCGCCTACCAGCCGCGCGAACGGGTGGAGCTGGGCGAGCACGCGCTGATTCCGGGCCTGGTCAACAGTCATACGCACAACCCGATGACCTTGCTGCGCGGTCTGGCCGACGACCTGCCGCTGATGGTCTGGCTGCAGCAGCATATCTGGCCGGCCGAGGCCAAGGTGATCGGCCCCGAGTTCGTGCGCGACGGCGTCGAGCTGGCGGTGGCCGAGATGTTGCGCGGCGGCACCACCTGCGCCAACGAGAACTATTTCTTTCCCGACGCGATCGGCGCCACCTACCGCAAGCTCGGCTTCCGCGCCGTGGTCGGATTGCCGGTGATCGACTTTCCCACTGCCTGGGCCAAGAGCCAGGACGAATACTTCGAGCGCGCCGGCGAAGTGCACGACAGTTTTCGCAACGACACCCTGGTCAGTACCGCGTTCGCGCCGCATGCCCCGTATACCGTGTGCGACGAAAGCTTCGAGCGCATTCGCGTGCTGGCCGACCAGCTCGACATCCCGGTGCATCTGCACCTGCACGAGACCGCGCACGAGGTCGAGGAAGAAAAGCAGAAGAGCGGCCTGCGCCCGTTCCAGCGCCTGCAGCGGCTGGGTCTGATCAACGATCGCCTGATCGCGGTGCATATGACCCAGCTGAGCGACGGCGAGATCGCCGCCTGCGCCGAGGCCGGCGTGTCGGTGGTGCATTGCCCGGAATCCAACCTCAAGCTGGCCTCCGGCTTCTGCCCGGCCGAGAAGCTGCGCCGGGCCGGCGTGAATCTCGCGCTGGGCACCGATGGCTGCGCCTCGAACAACGACCTCGACATGTTCGGCGAACTGCGCACCGCGGCCTTGCTGGCCAAGGCGGTGGCCGAGGACGCCGCCGCCTTCGACGCCGCCTTCGCACTGCGCGCAGCCACTCTCAACGGCGCCAAGGCGATCGGCCTGGACGCGCAGATCGGCTCGATCGAGCCGGGCAAACAGGCCGACCTGGCTGCCGTGCGCTTGTCCGACCTGGAGACGCAGCCCTTGTTCCACGTCGCCTCGCAGCTGGCCTATGCCGCCAGCCGCCATCAGGTGAGCGATGTCTGGGTCGCCGGCCGCCGCAAGCTGCGCGGACGCGAGCTGGTCGACATCGACGTCGAGGCGATCCTGGCCAAGGCGCGTGGTTGGCGCGAGCGCATCGCCACGCATTGAATCGTTCCCCTGTTCGGAAGTCGTGATGAATCGCTATCTGGTGCTCATGTTCCGCCGGCCTCAGTTCGACCCGGCGGTGGTGCCGTTGCACAAACAGTTCCTCGAGGCGCTGCGCGCGGAAGGGCGCAACGAGATGTCCGGTCCGTTCGGCGATCGCTCGGGCGGCGCCTACCTGCTGCGCGCGGACACCCTGGAAGAGGCAGTGGCGATCGCCCATCGTGATCCCACGCATACCAGCGGCGGCTGGGACGTCTCGGTGTACGAGTGGCAGGCAGTGTGAGGTTTGCGTTCTTCCATGAACGCCAGAGTCAAAAAGCGGCCATCCATGGCTGCACTTATCAAGAGATTTTTGCGTTCGCCCATGGGCGGGAAGATCGGGAAGCGGATATCCATTAAAATCGTACTTTGAGTCCGCCATGAGCACGGCTATGCATGCGACCAACGTAAGTCCCGAGGAAATCGCCCGCTTCGACAAGCTGGCTGCGCGCTGGTGGGATCCGGACGGCGAATCGCGTCCGCTGCACGATCTCAACCCCGTGCGTGCCGCCTACGTGGCCGCGCGCGTGGCCTTGCGCGGCGCGGAGGTGGTCGACGTCGGCTGCGGCGGCGGCCTGCTCAGCGAGGCGCTGGCCCGCGCCGGCGCGCGCGTCACCGGCATCGATCTCGGCGAGAAGGTGATCGAGGTGGCCAAGCTGCATCTGTACGAGTCGGCGCTGGAGATCGACTACCGGGTGCAGTCCTCGGCCGAGCTGGCCGCGGCGCGGCCGGCGGCCTTCGACGCGGTGTGCTGCATGGAGCTGATCGAACACGTGCCTGATCCGGCCGCGCTGGTGGCCGACCTCGTCGCGCTGGTCAAGCCGGGCGGCTGGGTCTTCATGTCCACGCTCAATCGCACGCCGGCGGCGTTCGGCGCGGCGATCCTGGGCGCGGAGTATGTGCTGCGCATGTTGCCGCGCGGCACCCACCATTACGCGCAATTCCTGAAGCCGTCGGAGCTGGGGCGCCTGTTGCGTCAGGCTGGGTTGGAGCTGGAGGACGTCTCCGGACTCGGCTACAACCCGCTCATGCGCAAGGCCTGGCTGAGCCGCTTCACCGCGGTGAACTACCTGCTGTGCGCGCGCAAGCCGGCATGAGCGCGAGCCAGCCGAGCGGTGTGCAAGGCGTGCTGTTCGATCTGGACGGCACCTTGCTGGACAGCGCCCCCGATCTGTATGCGGCGCTGGTCGAACAATGCGCCGAGGAAGGCGTCGCCGCGCCGCCCTATGCGCCGGTGCGCGCGGTGGTTTCGCGCGGAAGCCGGGCGATCCTGCGCTGCGCCTTCGCCGATCGCGACGAAGCCGGCATCCAGGCGCTGGCGCCGCGCTACCTGGTTCTGTACGAAGCCATCATGTCGCGGCATACCGCGCCGTTCGACGGCATCGACGACTTGCTGGAGAGCCTGGAAGCCCGCGCCATTCCATGGGGCGTGGTGACCAACAAGCCCGGCTTTCTCACCGACGAGCTGCTGCGCCGCCTGGGCTGGAGCACCCGCGCCGCCACGATCGTCTCCGGCGATACCTTGCCGGTGAAGAAGCCGGACCCGGCGCCGGTGCTGCTGGCCTGCACGCAGGCGGGCATCGATCCCGCACGCAGCGTGTTCGTCGGCGACGACCTGCGCGACATTCAGGCCGGCCACGCTGCCGGCCTGCGCACGGTGGCGGTGCGCTGGGGCTACCTCGACGGCGGCGACCCGGCGCAGTGGGGCGCCGATACGGTGATCGATCACCCGCGCCAGCTCGAGGCGCTGCTGGGCCTGCGAGCGGTGGCATGAGCGATTCGCCGCTGTCCGGCGACGCGCTACAGAGCTATGTCGACAAATGGCTGGCCGCGCAGCCGCAGCAGCGCATTGCGCTGGCCTTCGTCGATCCGCGCCGTTACCCGGCCCATGTCGCGCTGGCCGCGTTCGAGCAGGAACTGCTGGCCGCCGCCTACGGCATTCGCGAGCCGCAGGTGGCCGCGCTGAAATTGAACTGGTGGGCCGAGGAACTGGGCGGCGCCGCGGCGAGCGGCGGACGCCATCCGCTCACCCAGGTACTGTTCGACGACGAGCGCGCCCACACCATATCTGGCGAGCTGTGGCTGGCCCCGGTCGCTGCGGCGATGGCGCAGTTGGAGCAGGGCACCGCAGTCGACTTTGCCGCCCAGTTGGGGGCGGCCTCCGCCCTGCACGGCGCGCTGGCGCGGCTGGAGACTTCCTGGTGGTACGGCGCCGAAGCCTCGGCCGAGCGTGCCGGCCGGGTCGCCACGCTGGCTCATCTGTTGTTCGGCCTGCAGCGCCTGCCGGAAGATGCCGATCGCGACCGCTTGCCGCTGCCGATGGCGCAGCTGGCGCGGCATGGCCTCAATCGCGGCCAGTTGCGCACGCCGGGACCCGAGCGTCAGGCCGCCGTGCGCGCCCAGCTGGGCGACCTGCTCGCGGCCTGGCGCGAGGTGCCCCGGCTGCCCGGCCCACTGAGCCCGTTCCGCGGCCTCGAATGGCGGCACGGCGCCAGCGTGACCCGCCGCGCCGCCCGCGCCGGCGATGCCCTGAGCACCCTGCAGGCGCTGCAGTCGCGCAGCGGTTTGCGCACCACGCTGCAGGCCTGGCAGGCCGCGCGCGCCTGGAAGCTGCAGACGCCCTAGGCGCGCCTGTTTGAGGCGCGGCTGGCTTGTGGCGCGGCTATTTGGGCCGAATCAGGCGGCAGGCGGCACTCACGCAGGACGCAGCGTTTCCCGCTCGCGGCTATTGCGAGATGCGCCGATCGCCCCAAACTATCCATGCCAGGCCGGCCCGGCGGGGTCGCTGCGCCCACGCCTCTGCAGCCGCAACGACGCGGCTTCGAGGAGGATCATGGAATGGCCAACAAGATACTGACCGACATCGATGTGCAGATTTCCGCCCCGGGATACTTCGATTTCCTGTCGGGTCTCGAGGTGGACGCTGCGCTGGACAGGCGGGACGCCAAGGCTTTCGACGAGCGTTGGATGCAGTGGTACCGCGAAGCGAGCAGCCTGAAGCTTGCTGCCGACGACCTGGCGCTGCTGGATTCGATCCGCGAAAAAGCCTTCAAGTTTTCGTTCCGGACCTGCAGAAATAGCGAGATCGCTGGAAGAGTTTCCGACGATGTCGAGCTCATCGCAAAAACCATGCTGGCCGGAACATCGGAGGCATGGCCGCTCAAGACACTATGGGATGCCTAGACATGCACAGCCACGAAAATACCGCCCGCCTGATGCCTGACGTGGCCAGCCACGCCCAGCCGCATCTCAGCGGCGCGCTGGATTGGGTCGGCATGGACGGTATCGAGGTGCCGGTGCGTTTCGACGCCGGCGACGGCGAGCTGCAGCGCTCGAGCGCCCAGGTCGGCGCCTTCGTCAATCTGAAGCGGCCGGACAAGCGCGGCATCCACATGTCGCGGCTGTACCTGCTGGTCGATCAGGTGCTGAGCGCGCAGGCGCTCACGCCCGACACCTTGCACGGCTTGCTGCGCAGTTTCCTGGAATCGCATGCGGAGCTTGCCGATCGTGCGCGGGTCAGCGTGCGCTTCGAACAGCTGGTGCGCCGCCAGGCGCTGCGCAGCGGCAACAGCGGCTGGCGCGCCTATCCGGTGTCGATCGAGGCCAGCCTCGACGGCGAGGCCTTCCAGTTCGAGCTGGGCACCGAGGTGGTCTATTCCTCGACCTGTCCGGCCTCGGCGGCGCTGTCGCGCCAGCTGATCCAGGAACAGTTCGCCAAGGATTTCGGCGATGGGCAGGCGCTGGATTTCGCTGCCGTGCATCGCTGGCTGGGCAGCGAGCAGGGCATCGTCGCCACGCCGCATGCGCAGCGCAGCGTGGCGCGCCTGCTGGTGCGCCTGCGCCCGGGCGCAGCGCCGAACCTGATCGACCTCTTGAACCGGGTGGAAGACGCGCTCGGCACGCCGGTGCAGACCGCCGTGAAGCGCGAGGACGAACAGGCTTTCGCCCTGGCCAATGGCGGCAACCTGATGTTCTGCGAGGATGCGGCGCGGCGCATCCAGAAGGCGCTGGATGCCGAGCCGGCGCTGAGCGATTTCCACGTGCGCGTGGAGCACCAGGAAAGCCTGCATCCGCACGATGCGGTGGCCTACGCCAGCAAGGGCGTGCCCGGCGGCTACGGCAACGCCGGCTGATCGTTGACGGCGTAGCCGCTCGGCGGCCGGATCGCGCGGTCGAGCTGATAGCATGCGACGGTTCGCCCCAAGCATGCTGGAGCTGTCCATGTCGTCGAGATTTCTCTGCTCAGCCATCGTGCTGTTTGCCCTGGCGGGCTGTTCGCATCTGCCCTGGCATCACCCCAAGCCGCCGGCGGTGCAGCAGAGCCTGTTGAAATCGCTGTCCGGCGCGGTGGTCTACGACTTGCCCCAGCCGCCGCCGGATGCCTATCTGCTGGTGACCTTGGCCGACGTCAGCAAGCAGGACGCGCCGGCGCGCCAGATCGCCGAAGAGCGCATCCAGCCGGTGGACGCCTCGCCGGTCGAATTCCATCTGAGCTATGAACCGGCGGATCTGCGCGACGGCGTCGACTTCGCGGTGTCGGCGCGCCTGCAGCAGGGCGACAAGCTGCTGGCGATCACTGACGAACGAGTCAGCGTGCTCGGCCATTCCGGCGAGCAGGGGCCGGTCAAGCTCAGCTTGAAAGCCACCACGCCCTCGCCCTGATCGCGCCGCCCTTCGCGGCGGAATGCCGACCTGGCTTGGCCCGAAGCCTGGCTGCCGCTAAGCCGACCGCCTGACTGCTCCAGTCGGAGTCGCGGCGCGCCGGGCCGGCTTGGCCGTCGCGTCGTAGCGTCGCGCCGTGTCCGATACATGCGTGGCATGCACATGCTGCAGCACGAGTTCGGCCAGGCGTGCCACCGCTGGCGCGGGCGACGCCGCGGCGCGATAGAGCCGCAGGCCCAGCACGGGCAGCTCCGGCAGGCCGACTACCATCGGGTCCAGCGCGCGCAGCGGAGCCGGCAAGCCGATATCGGTACGCACGGCGATGCCCAACCCGGCGGCCACGGCAGCCCAGATGCCGGCCATGCTGGGACTGACAAAGGCGAGTCGCCAGGGAATGCCGGCGCGGTCGAGCGCGGCCAGCGCTGCCGTGCGCATCAGGCAGGGTGCCTCCAGCGCCAGCAAGGGCAGCGGTTCGCTGCGGTCCCAGGCCTGCAGCCGTTCGTCCCGCGCCGCTCCGATCCAGCGCATCGGCACCTGGGCCACCGCTTCGCTGGGCAGGGTGTTGCCTCCCGCTTCCCAGGCCAGGGCAAGATCGAGGCTGCCGGCGCCGACGCGCTCCAGCAGCTCGACGTTGCGTGCGATGCGCACCTCGATGCGCACGCGCGGGTGGGCGCGGGCGAAGCGGCCGAGCACGTCCGGCAACAGCGATTCGCCGAAGTCTTCCTGCAGGCCCAGGCGCACCCAGCCTTCCAGCTCGATGCCGCGCAGCGCGGCCGCGGCCTCGTCGTTGAGCTCGAGCAACCGGCGCGCATAGCCGAGCAGGTGCTCGCCGGCCGCCGTCAGCGCCATGCCGCGGCCGGCGCGGTACAGGATCGCACCGCCGGCCTGTTCTTCCAGCTTCTTCAATTGCGCGCTGACCGCCGAGGTGGAGCGGTTCAGGCGCCCAGCGGCCTTGGCGAAGCTGCCCAGCTCGACGCCGACGGCGAAGCTGCGCAGAGCGTCGAGGTCGAAATGGATATGGCGCATGGCGAATGTCCCGAATTTATGGATCAAGGATTCTGAATTTACCGATTTTCGGGACAAAGGTGTGGGGCTAAGCTGGATCCAAGCCCAGCCCTGTGATGGAGCAAGTCATGAACACCCCGAGCATCGGCCAACACGCGATGGGCGACATCGCGCCGAAGCTGACCGAGCTGACCGATGCGGTCCTGTTCGGCGATATCTGGCAACGCCCGGAACTGTCTCCGCGCGACCGCAGCCTGATCACGCTGGCGGCGCTGGTGGCGATGTACCGCCTCGAACAGCTGCCATTCCATTTCGAGCGTGCGCTGGCCAACGGCATCGACCGCAGCGAGCTGGCCGAACTGGTCACCCACCTCGCGTTCTACGCCGGCTGGCCCACGGCCGCTTCGGCCTTGTCGGTGCTGCGCGCACTGCCGGCCACCACTCACCCGACGGAGTAAAGCTCATGCCCATGGCACGAATTTCCCTGCTCAAGGGACAGTCACCCGAGTACCTGCGTTCGCTCGCCGACAACGTGTATCGCGCAATGGTGGAGGCGCTGAAGACGCCGCCGGACGACCGCTTCCAGATCATCCACCAGCACGAACCGCACGAGCTGATCTTCGATCGCCATTATCGCGGCGGTCCGCGCAGCGACGGCTACGTGCTGATCTGCATCACCACCGGCTGGACCCGCGACACGGCCACCAAGCAGGCCTTCTACCAGCGGCTGGTGGAGCTGTTGGGCGAGTCGCCCGGCATCGCGCCGGAAGACGTGATGGTGGTGATCAATACCAGTGACGCGGATGGCTGGTCGTTCGGCGGCGGTCGCGGCGTCAGCTTCGAGCAGAAGCCGGCCGGATCGGCCTGATGATCGCGATGCAATACAGCATCGTGCTGCCGGCCGACTACGACATGGCGATCATCCGCCGGCGCATCGCCAGCAAGGGGCATTTGCTGGACGGCTTTCCCGACCTGGCCTTCAAGGCCTACCTGTATGCCGAGCGCAGCAACGATGCGCTGGCCAGCCGCGACAACCTGTATGCGCCGCTGTATCTGTGGCAGCGCCCCGCCGGGATGCAGGATTTCCTCTGCGGCAGCGGCTTTGCCGGCCTGGTGCAGGCCTTCGGGCGGCCCAGCGTGCGCTGCTGGTCGGTATGGCAGGCCAGCCTTTCCGCGTCATTGGCGCAGGCTGGCTGGGCCAGCCGCGAGGTGTTGCCGATCGCGCCGCATGTCGCGCTCGATGCCTTGCGCGCCGACGAGCGCGAGCAGGCGCGGCATGCGGTGGATCATGAAGGCGCGCTGGCGGCGCTCAGCGCCTTCGACCCTGACGGCTGGAACCTGCTGCGCTTCCGCCTGTGGCGCGAGCCACGGCCAGAGCTGGCGGGCGAATCGCGGCAGCTCTATGCGGTAGGGCATATGTCGCTGCCGGCGGGTTGAACTGCGCCAAAGGCCAGCGATGCCGAGTGGCGACATCATCCTCGGCCGGATTCGTGAAGGACCGCGGGACTTGGGCTCGCTTGGTCGTGCATGGCAGTCCGATCCGGCGCCCAAGCTTGCCTGCAAGCCGAGGCCAGGCGCGAAGCACTCGATCAAGGTTGCGAAGGCAGGCTGATCCCGGGCAGCAGCAGCGGGTCCAGCCGCGTGCCGAACCAGTTGAAGCCCCAGTGCAGATGCGGGCCGGTGACCCGTCCGGTCATGCCGGAGAGGGCGATCACCTGGCCCTTGCTGACGCGTTCGCCCACCTGCACTTCCAGCTTGGACAGATGCAGGAAGTTCGAGCTCAGCCCGAAGCCGTGATCGAGCAGGATGGTGCCGCCGGTGAGATAGAGATCCGGCTGGGCGAAGGTGACGATGCCGGCCGCGGGCGCGCGCACCGGCGTGCCCTGCGGCACCGCGATGTCCATGCCGGAATGCGGCGCCCTGGGATCGCCGTTGTAGATGCGCTGGTTGCCGAAGCGTCCGCTGATGCGGCCGCGCACCGGCCAGACGAAGCCGTCGAGAAAGTCTTCGCGTGCGTCGTCGCGGTTGCGCGCGGCGCTCACCGCTGCCTGTTCGCGCTCGATCCGCGCGGCCAGTTCCGGCGGCGGATTCACCGTCTTCGGCGGCACCCCGTTGATGCGCTCGATCGGCCAGTCGCGCGGAAGAATGGCGATCGAGACGTTGCGGCGGTGACCGTCCGGCGCCACCACCGTCACCTCGAGCGGACCGCGCTCGTCGCGGCCGGCGCCGAACACCGCCACGCCGTCGGTGCCTACGTGCACCGGCTTGCCGGCCACCTTCAGCTGACTGCCGGGCACCAGCCGCGTGATTACCAGGCCGCCTTGCGAAAGCGAGGCGGGGATATCGGTCGCCGCGTCCGCCTGGGCCGTGCCGACAGCGAACGCGAGCCACAGCGCGCAGGCCGCGCCCAGCCGCCACCTCATCGATCGAACGCCAGCCGCTGGCCGCGTACGCTGTCGTCGACCTTGGCGCCGTCCCAGACGCGCCGGCCGTTGACGAAGGTGGCGGCGATCGAGCTGGCGAAGGTATAGCCCTCGAACGGCGACCAGCCGCACTTGGACAACACTTCCTCGCGGCGCACGGTGTGCGGCTTGTGCGGGTCGACCAGCACCAGGTCGGCGGCGTAGCCCTCGCGCAGGTAGCCGCGTTCCTTCACGTCGAACAGCGTGGCCGGCGCATGGGTCACCGCCTCGACCACCCGCTCCAGCGTCAGCTTGCCCTCGTAGACCCGCTGCAGCGCGGCCTGCAGGGCGAACTGCACCAGCGGCAGGCCGGAAGGCGCCTGGTCGTACTTCAGCGCTTTTTCCTCCAGCAGGTGCGGCGCGTGGTCGGTCGCCAGCACGTCGATGCGCCCCTCGGCCAGCGCCCTGGTGATCGCCTCGCGGTCGGCGGCGGTCTTGATCGCCGGGTTGCACTTGATCAGGAAGCCGAGCCGTTCGTAGTCGGCGTCGTCGAAGTGCAGGAAGTGCACGCAGGTCTCGGCGGTGATCCGTTTGCCCTTGAGCGGGCCGGGCTGGAACAGCGCCAGCTCGTCGGCGGTGGAGATGTGCAGCACGTGCAGCCGGGTGCCGTGCTTCTGCGCCAGCGAGATGGCCAGGCGAGTGGACTTGATGCAGGCCTCGCGCGAGCGGATCAGCGGGTGCTCGCGCGCTGGAATGTCGACGCCGTAGCGCTCACGCGCCTGGGCGTGCAGCGCGTCGATCATCGGAGTGTCTTCGCAATGCGTGATGATCGGGGTGGGGCAGTCGCGGAAGATGCCGTCCAGCGTTTCCGGGTTGTCCACCAGCATGTTGCCGGTGGAGGCGCCCATGAACACCTTGACCCCGGGCGCGGCGAGCGGGTCGAGCGCCTTGATGGCTTCCAGGTTGTCGTTGCTGGCGCCCATGTAATAGGCGTAGTTCACCGCGGAGGTTTCCGCGGCGCGGGCGTACTTGGCTTCCAGCGTCTCGCGGTCCAGCGCGGGCGGCTTGGTGTTGGGCATCTCCATGAAGCTGGTGATGCCACCGGCGGCGCAGGCGCGTGATTCGTGCCAGGTATCAGCTTTATGGGTGAGGCCGGGTTCGCGGAAATGCACCTGGTCGTCGATCATGCCGGGCAGCAGCCACAGCCCGGCGGCGTCGATCACCTGCTCGCCCGGACGGGCGGCCAGCTCGCCGGCGATAGCCTCGATGCGGCCCTGGCGCACGCGCAGGTCCGCGTGGAAGCGCCGGCCCTCGTTGACCAGTTCGGCATGCTTGATCAGCCAGTCGCTGGCGCCGGCGTCGAGGGGCTTGGTGTCATGGGGCATCGGAATCTCCGTGGCAACGGCAGGGGCTGAAATGGAACTGCTCGGGGACCGGATCCGCACCGCCGGTGCACAGCGGCTGGCAGCGCAGCAGGCGCCAGCCGGTCAGCAGGCCGCCGCGCAACGGGCCGAAGCGGGTCACCGCGATGCGTGCATAATCCGAGCAACTGGGGTAAAAGCGACAGCGCTGTCCCAGCAACGGACTGAGCCAGCGCTTATAAAGTCGGAGCAGAAGAAGAAGGAATCGGGTCACTGCGTTCACGTTGCCGCGACGATACGCGGCCTGTAGTGGTCAGAGTATTCCAGAAGCACGGTTGCTGGCGTAAGACACATGGGCTATAACACCCGGCCGCCGAGGCCAAAACGGTGAGGGATATGGCGAAAACGATGCATAATTCGACAGCCGCCAAGGCACAGAAGGGAAAGACTGTGTCCAAGGCGAAGGTAGCGAAGGCCAGTCCGTCCAAGACGGCCGCTCGCAAGGCCCCGGCGGCCAAGAAGGCCGCGCCGAAGAAGGTCGGCAAGGCCGCCGCTCCCGCCAAGAAGGTCGTGGCCAAGAAGGCGGCCAAGCCGGCAGCGGCGAAGCAGCCGGCCAAGAAGGTGACCAAGCCTGCAGTCAAGCATGCGTCGGTAAAGAAGCCAGCCGCCAAGGCGCCAGCCAAGAAGGCTGTGCCGAAGGCAGCCAAGCCGGCCGCCAAGAAAAAGCTGGTGGCCAAGCCGGCCAAGCCGGTCCAGGCAGTGAAGGTCGCCAAGCCCGCAGCGGCGGCCAAGCAGCCGGCCAAGGCATCGGCCCCGAAACCGGCGACGAAGAAAGCGCCGGTGCAACAGGACAAGAAGATCGCCAAGCCAGCCGCCGGGACGGTGGTCGCCAAGGCCCAGGAGCAGAAGATTCCGCCCAAGGTCGAGCCCAAGCCTGTGGCTCAGCCGGCGGCAGCGCAGGGCAGCGCAAAGAAGTCTCCGCAGCCTGCTCCTGCGCCCGTGGCGGGCAAGGTGGCGAGCGCGATCGCGATGGCGCCTCCACGCGTAGCTGTGGCTACCGGGCACCATACCCCCCACAAAAAGCAAAAAGCCCCGCAGTCCTCGATGAATACAGCGACAACTCTGGAAAACGGCATTACCAAGGAAGACGGGCGCTACGCCCTGCCTTCCACCACCATAATCGACCTACCCAAGGGGTACCGTCCCTCGCCTGACGAGGAGTACATGAACCCCAAGCACCTGGCCTACTTCCGCAACAAGCTGCGCGAATGGCGCGATCAGCTGGTGGAGGAGTCGCGCCAGACCATGGAGAACCTGCGTGACGAGGTTCGCGATGTGGGCGACGAGGCCGAGCGCGCCACCCGCGAGACCGAGAACTCGCTGGAACTGCGCACGCGCGATCGTTACCGCAAGCTGATTTCCAAGATCGAGAAGGCGCTGCGCCGAATCGAGGAAGGACGCTACGGCTATTGCGAGGAAACCGACGAGGAAATCGGCGTAGACCGCCTCGACGCTCGTCCGATCGCCACGCTGTCGCTGGATGCGCAGGAGCGCCGCGAGCACCTGCAGAAGCAGATGGGCGACTGAGCCGGCGCCAGCCTGCTCGACCCGTCGCGTTGACGCCAGGGCCCCGCGGTGCGGGGCCTTGGCATTTTGTGCGCGCGACGATGCGCTGACAATGTCCCCGATGCGCCGGCATGGGCTATCAGTAAGAGGTGGCAGGGCGCTGCCGGGTAGCTGACGCGACTGCGCGGTCAGCCATTGTCCCTAGGGAGCGCTGCCCGCTCGCGTCGAGCGCGAGTGTCCGTGGGCAAGGCTGCGACGGGGCTGTGCGTTCGAGCCGATGTCACGACGTTTTTCTCGGCGTTGCCGCCAGGCCATGACAAGCCTCGCCAGTCGTCCTTCAGCCAGCCGTCCCGCCCTGCCGGGTCGTATCTGTCGCAGCACTGCCGGCGCGTCGCCGGCGGCTGGTGCGGCGGTCTTGCGGCAGCGCCGAGAAGATCGTCAGGCCAGCGCTTCGGCGGCGTATTGCTTCAGCCGGACCAGCATCGCGGCCAGGCCGTTCGAGCGCGTGGGCGAAAGATGCTTGGATAGCCCGATCGCCTGGATATAGCCGGGTTCGGTAGCGAGGATCTCCTGCGCCGGCCGATCGGAATAGACGCGCAGCACCAGGGCGATCAGGCCCGACACGATGGCCGAGTCGCTGGCCGCATCGAAATGCATCTTCGAGGCGTCGCCGCTGGGCACCAGCCACACCATCGACTGGCAGCCGTGCACGCGGTGCTCTTCGGTCTTCCAGGTTTCGGGAAAGGCGGGCAGTTGCTTGCCCAGATCGATCAGGTACTGGTAGCGCTCGCTCCAGTCGCCGAAGAAGGCGAATTCCTCGACGATGTCCTGCTGGGCCTGGGCGGCGGTGGAAGCGGTGGCGTTCATCCCGCCATTATCGCGCAGCTCGCCGTGGCTTTGCGGTGATGCCCGCACCACGAGGCCACGGAATGCCGCTTCGAGCGTGGCCGATCAGCGCAGGGCCGCGCGAAGCTGGATGACATTGCCTTCGGGGTCGTGGCCATCGCAGACCCGATGGCCCTGGAAGTCCCATTCGCGTTCCGCTGCGTTCAGTGCCCCGCCCAGCGCCTGCGCCGCTTCGCGCGCGGCAGTCAGGTCGGCGACGGCGAAGCACAGCTTGACCGGGGTGTTCTCCCGGCGTAGCGGTGGCGATTCGATGTTGGTCCGCTCGGCGATGGCGGGCGCCATCGCCACCACCACAAGCTGGAAGGCGCCGCCTTCGAGCACGACAAAATCAGGCTCGCGCTGCACTGGGGTCAGTCCGAGCAGCTTTTCATAGAAGCAGCTCACGCGTTCGATGTCCTTGGCGTAAAGCACGGCGCCGGCGCTGAACGGATGGCTCATCGGATGTCTCCCGGCAGTCCTGCGGTGCAGCCCTAAGCCTTGGTCACGCTCCAGCGGGTGCCTTGCGCGCCGTCCTCGATGGTCACGCCCATGGCGCTCAGCTCGTTGCGGATCGCGTCCGCACGGGCGAAGTCGCGCGCGGCGCGCGCCGCGCGGCGCTCTTCCAGCAGGGCGTCGACCTGGGCGGCATCGATGCCGGCGGCATCGGTCTGCTTGAACCACGCTTCCGGGTCTTGCTGCAGCAGGCCGAGCAGGGCGCCGCCGCCGAGCAGGGCGGCCTTGGCTTCGGCCGTGCCCTGATGGCGGGCGGCATCGGCCAGTTCGGCCAGTTCGGCCAGCGCCTGCGGCGTGTTCAGGTCGTCGCACAGCGCGGCTTCCATCCGCTCGGGAACCGGCAGCGGCACGGCGGCGGTCGCCACGGACTCCAGGTCGCGCAGCACGCGATACCAGCCATCCAGGGTGCTGATCGCCTGGGTGATGGCGGCGTCGGACCAGTCCAGCGGCTGCCGGTAGTGGCCGCGCAGCAGCAACAGCCGCAGCGCTTCCGGCGGATGCTTCTTCAGCAGCTCGTGCAGCACCAGCACATTGCCCAGCGACTTGCTCATCTTGGCGCCGCCGAAGGTGAGCATGCCGTTGTGCAGCCACCAGCGCGCGAAGGGCTGGCCGCCGTGCGCGCAGGTGGACTGGGCGACCTCGTTCTCGTGATGCGGGAACAGCAGGTCGACGCCGCCGGCATGGATGTCGATGGTCTTGCCCAGCTGCTTTTCGCACATTGCTGAGCATTCGATATGCCAGCCGGGGCGGCCGCGGCCCCAGGGGCTGTCCCAACCGGGCTGCTGCGGCGTGGAGGGTTTCCACAGCACGAAGTCGCCGGGATGCTTCTTATACGGCGCCACCTCGACGCGCGCGCCGGCGATCAGTTCCTCGGGGTCGCGCCCGGACAGCGCGCCGTAGGCCGGGAAGGAGCCGACGTCGAACAGCACGTGCTGCTCGGCGGCATAGGCGTGCCCCTGGGCGATCAGCTGCTCGCTCATCGCGATGATCTCGCCGATGTGCGCGGTGGCGTGCGGCTCCAGATCGGGCGGGGCCACGCCCAGCTTGGCCATGTCTTCGTGGTAGGCCTGGGCGTAGCGCTGGGTGATCACCTCGATCGGCACGCCTTCCTGCTGGGCGGCGGCGTTGATCTTGTCTTCCACGTCGGTGATGTTGCGGGCATACACCACCTGGGGGAAATGCCGGCGCAGCAGCGCCACCAGCACCCCAAACACCACCGGGCCGCGCGCATTGCCGATATGCACGTAGTTGTACACGGTGGGTCCGCACAAATACATGGTGACCCGCGCGGGGTCGAGCGGAACGAAGGCTTCGGCGCGGCGGGTCAGGCTGTTGTAGAGCGAAATCGGCATCGGCGAGGCGTTCCGTGCAGGCGAAAGCCGGCGGCAGGGCGCAGCCGGGCAGCCCCGCATCTTAACAAGATCGGTGTCGCCCCATAATCTCCTGCGCCAATCCCCTGCGCCGGGCCGGCAGGTTTTCGAGCCGCCGGCCAGCAGGCCGCAAAGGCCGATCCAGCCTCGTTCGGGGCGACCGGGCGGCATGCCCAAAGGCCGGCTAAACGGACGCCGCGGCGGCGCGGGTAATTGCGCAGATTCTAAGCAGCGATTCAGTGTGAATTTGATGCAATGGACGCCAGTAGAAGCACCCATGACCCTTCGGAGGTCACCATGTCCAAGTTGTATGTTCCCGTGCTGGCACTGGCTTTCATGGCCACCGGCGTGTGTGCGCAGGACGCGCGTTACCCCGCCCCCGACGACAACGGCCATTACGCCTGGGCCGACGTGCTGCGCGTCGATCCGGTCTATGGCGTGGCGCGCACGGTCACCCCGACCCAGCAGTGCTACGACCAGCAGGTGGTGCAGCAGAATCCGGGCAACAGCGCAGCCGGCACCGTGCTCGGCGCGGTGATCGGCGGCGTGCTGGGCCACACCATCGGTCACGGCGACGGCCGTACCGCGGCGACCGTGGGCGGCGCGGTGATCGGCGGCGCGGTGGGCAACCGCGTGTCCGACCACGGCGGCAGCTACGAGACCACCCAGACCACCTGCCAGCAGGTCAACACGGTGACCGACCAGCGCCGCATCACCGGCTACGACGTCGAATACCGTTATCGTGGCGAGGTGTTCAAGTCGCGCCTGAACTACGATCCGGGCGAGCGCATGCGCGTACGGGTCAGCGTGTCGCCGGCGGATTGATCCTCATCGCCATCGCTTGAGCTTGCCGCCGCCTTCGGGCGGCGGCTTTGTTTTCGGCCCTGGTCGGCGCATCGGGCGAAACGATGTTGCATGGCAGCGCGTTTCGGGCCATGATGCGCTTTCACCTGTCCGGTAGCCCCATGTCCACAGCCGTCTATACCGCCAACGTCCTCACCAGCGCCCGCATGGCCGCCGGGATGACGTCGCGTGCTCGTCGACCGCTGAACCGACATCGGGCCGGGTAGGCAGTCGCACGCGTTTCACACGTATCGACGATAAACCCGGCCAGCGTGCCGGGTTTTTTGTTTTTCGGGCTAGCGCAATCCGGCTGGGGCGCGCGGCAGGGCAGATCGGATTGCAACAGACCAACGACCGGCCGGCGCCGGAACTTCCAAGACACAAGGCCTGACCACATGACGCTTCGCCACTTCTTGACCACCCAGGACTACACCCGCGGCGAGATCGACGCGCTGCTGGAGCAGGCCGCCGCCTTCAAGCGCTCCCCGCGCGGCCAGCAGCTGGCCGGCAAGTCGGTGGCGCTGCTGTTCTTCAATCCCTCGATGCGTACGCGCACCAGCTTCGAGCTGGGCGCCTTCCACCTCGGCGCCCATGCGATCGTGCTGGCGCCGGGCAAGGACGCCTGGCCGATCGAGTTCGAGGTCGGCAGCGTGATGGACGGCGACACCGAGGAGCACATCGCCGAGGTGGCGCGGGTGCTGTCGCGCTACGTGGACCTGATCGCGGTGCGCGCCTTTCCCAAGTTCCAGGACTGGTCGGTGGACCGCGAGGACAAGGTGATCAAGGCCTTCGCCCAGTACGCCACGGTGCCGGTGATCAACATGGAGACGATCACCCATCCCTGCCAGGAACTGGCCCACGCGCTGGCGCTTAAGGAGCACCTGGGCAGCCTGCAGAACAAGAAGTACGTGCTCACCTGGACCTACCACCCCAAGCCGCTCAACACCGCGGTGGCCAACTCGGCCCTGCTGATCGCCACCAAGTTGGGTTTCGACGTGACCCTGCTGTGCCCCACGCCGGAATACGTGCTGGACGAGCGCTACATGCAGGCCGGCCAGCAGAACGCCCAGGAGAACGGCGGTTCGCTCAAGGTCAGCCACGACATCGAGGAAGCCTACCGCGGCGCCCACGTGGTCTACGCCAAGAGCTGGGGCGCGCTGCCGTACTTCGGCCAGTGGGAGCGTGAGAAGCCGATCCGCGAGGCGCACAAGCACTTCATCGTCGACGAGGCCAAGATGGCGCTGACCGACCACGGCCTGTTCAGCCACTGCCTGCCGCTGCGCCGCAACGTCAAGGCCACCGACGCGGTGATGGACGCGCCGTACTGCATCGCCGTCGACGAGGCGGAGAACCGCCTGCACGTGCAGAAGGCGGTGATGACCTCGCTGCTCGGCCAGCGCTGAGCCGGGCCGGCGCATGTATCTCCCCACCGCTTTCAGGGAAACCCGCGTCGAAGCGCTGGATGCGCTGATGCGCGCCTATCCCTTCGCCACCGTGGTGATCACGGGCGCGGCCGGCCTGGCCGCCAACCACCTGCCGCTGGAGCGGGTGGGCGAGGCCCTGCACGGTCACGTGGCGCGCGGCAACGAGCTGGCGCGCATGGACGGCGCCGAGGTGCTGGCGATCTTCCACGGCCCGCAGGGCTACGTCAGCCCGAACTGGTATCCCAGCAAGCATGAAAGCGGACGCGAAGTGCCGACCTGGAACTATGCGGTGGTGCAGGTGCACGGGCGGCTGCGGGTGATCGAGGAGGCAGCCTGGCTGCGCGCCTTGCTGGAGCGCCTCACCGACCACCACGAAACCGGCCAGCCGCAGCCCTGGCGCGTCGACGACGCGCCGGCCGACCACACCGACAAGCTGCTGCGCGCCATCGTCGGCCTGGAGATCGCCATCGAGCGCATCGAGGGCAAGTTCAAGCTCAGCCAGAACCATCCGGCGGCCAACCGCGCGGGCGTGCTCGCCGGCCTGGGCGAGCGCGGCGGCGAAGGCGACGAGGCACTCGCCATGTGGATGACGGAGTGGGGGAGCAAGCCATGAATCATCGCCATCACTATCGTGTGGACGTGGAGTGGACCGGCAATCTCGGCAGCGGCACTTCCGGCTACCGCGCCTACGGCCGCGATCACGTGATCCGCATCGAGGGCAAGCCGGAGCTGGCGGGCTCGGCCGATCCCACCTTCCGCGGCGACGCCGGCAAGCACAATCCCGAGGACATGCTGGTGACGGCACTGTCCACCTGCCACATGCTGTCCTACCTGCACATGGCCACGGTGGCCGGCGTGGTGGTGCTCGCCTACACCGATGCCGCCGAGGGCAGCATGCAGACCGAAGGTGACGGCGGCCACTTCGTCGAAGTGGTGCTGCGTCCGGTGGTCACCATCAGCGCCGCCAGCGATCCGGCCAAGGCCGAGGCCGCGCACGAGGCGGCGCACCACGCCTGCTTCATCGCCAATTCGGTGAATTTTCCGGTGCGCTGCGAGCCGCGCACCATCGTCGAATCCGTTTGACCGTTTTCCGTTTAGCCTTCCATTCCAGGATCTGCAAGCCATGAGCAAAGACATCGTCCTCGCCTTCTCCGGTGGCCTCGACACCAGCTTCTGCGTGCCTTATCTGAAGGAGCGCGGCTGGGCCGTGCACACCGTGTTCGCCGACACCGGCGGCGTGGATGCCGAAGAGCGCGCCTACATCGAGGCGCGCGCGCATGAGCTGGGCGTCGCCAGCCATCTCACCGTGGACGGCGGTCCGGCGATCTGGAACGGCTTCGTCAAGCCCTTCGTGTGGGCCGGCGAAGGCTACCAGGGCCAGTATCCGCTGCTGGTGTCCGACCGTTACCTGATCGTCGACGCGGCGATCAAGCGCGCCGGCGAGCTGGGCACCAAGGCGATCGCGCACGGCTGCACCGGCATGGGCAACGACCAGGTGCGCTTCGACCTGGCGGTGAAGGCGCTGGGCGACTACGAGATCGTGGCGCCGATCCGCGAGATCCAGAAGGAGCACACCCAGACCCGCGCTTACGAGCAGGCCTACCTGGAAGAGCGCGGCTTCGGCGTGCGCGCCAAGCAGAAGAGCTACACCATCAACGAGAATCTGCTTGGCGTGACTCTGTCCGGCGGCGAGATCGATCACTGGAAGGCGCCGGGCGAGGGCGCCCGCGGCTGGTGCAAGCCGCGCGCCGAATGGCCGGCCGAGAAGCTCTCCGTGACGCTGGCCTTCGAGCAGGGCGTAGCGGTGTCGCTGAATGGCGAAAAGCTGCCCGGCGCCCAGCTGCTGGCCAAGCTCAACGCGCTGTTCGCCCCTTATGGGGTGGGCCGCGGCATGTATACCGGCGACACCACCATCGGCCTGAAGGGTCGCATCGTGTATGAAGCGCCGGGCCTGATCTCGCTGCTGGCCGCGCACCGCGCGCTGGAGGAAGCGGTGCTGAGCAAGCAGCAGAACCGTTTCAAGCCGGACGTCGCGCGCAAGTGGGTGGAGGTGGTCTACGAAGGCTTCTTCCACGACCCGATCAAGACCGACCTGGAAGCCTTCCTCGCCTCCAGCCAGCGCTGCGTCAACGGCGAGGTGGTGCTGGAGACCGCCGGTGCCCAGGTGACCGCGGTGGAGGTGCGCTCGCCGCACATCCTCAACGCCAAGGGCGCCACCTATGCGCAGTCGGCCGACTGGGGCGTGGCCGAGGCCGAGGGCTTCATCAAGCTGTTCGGCATGAGCAGCACCTTGTGGGCCGAGGTGAACCGCTGATCCGCCGCGCCGGCGGCGGCGTCCCCGCCGTCGGCGCATCGCCGCTTCCAACGAGACCTGCATGTCCGACGTCATCGCTCCCGTCGCCCGCCAGTTCGAGGCCTGCAACCGCCGCGACCTGCCGGCCTTCCTCGCCTGCTTCGCGGAAGATTTCCGCGCCTGTCGCATGCCGGCCGAGGCGCCGTCGCTGCGCGGCAAGGCGGCGCTGTCGGCGTTCTACGCCGAGCATCGCTTCAACCGCTCGGCGCTGCGCGCCGAACTGATCGCGCGCACCGTGCTGGACAGCCAGGCGTTCGACCATGAGCGCATCCATGGTCTGGGCGAGCAGCCGCTGGAGAGCGCGGCGGTGTTTGCGGTGGCCGCAGGCCAGATTACTACGGCGTGGCTCTGCTACGCCGAATCCGCATGAGCACGAGCATGTCTGCCACCCTGCGCATCAGCACCGACCGGAGCGAGCTGGACGTGGACGCGATCCATCGCTTCCTCGCCGGCGAGGCCTATTGGAGCCGCGGCATTCCGCGCGCGACAGTGGAGCGGGCCATCGCCGGCTCGCTGTGCTTCGGCGGCTACCTCGACGGGCAGCAGGTCGCCTTCGCGCGCGTGGTCAGCGACTACGCCACCTTCGCCTATCTCGCCGACGTGTTCGTGCTGACGGCCTACCGCGGCCGCGGCTATGCCAAGACGCTGATGGCGGCCGTGCTGGCTCATCCCGAGCTGCAGGGCCTGCGCCGTTTCAGCCTGGCCACCAGCGACGCGCATGCGCTGTACGCCACGTTCGGCTTCACGGCGCCGGCGCGCCCCGAGACGCTGATGGAAAAACTCGTTCCGGACATCTATTCGCGCCACCAGGAACCCCATGAATTCCCTGCTTGAAGCCACCCTGACTCATCTGCGCGCCCTGGTCGGCCACGACACGCGCAACCCGCCGCGTGCGATCGGCACCGGCGGCATCTTCGACTACCTGCGCGCCCAGCTGCCGGGTTTCGAGGTGACGGTGACCGATTACGGCGCCGGCGCAGTCACCTTGTACGCCGTGCGCGGCAAGCCGAAACACCTGTTCAACGTACACCTGGACACCGTGCCGGATTCGCCACACTGGAGCGCCAGCCCGTTCGAACTGCGGGTGAGCGCGGACCGCGCGATCGGCCTGGGCGCCTGCGACATCAAGGGCGCCGCTGCCGCGCTGCTGGCGGTGGCGAACGCCAGCGACGGTCCGATGGCCCTGCTGCTGTCCACCGACGAAGAGGCCAACGATGCGCGCTGCATCGCGGGCTTCCTGCGTGAGCCTGTCGCGGCCGGTTACGAGGCCGTGATCGTGGCCGAGCCGACCCGCGGCGAGGCGGTGCTGGCGCATCGCGGCATCCATTCGGTGCTGATGCGCTTCGCAGGCCATGCCGGGCATGCCTCGGGCGAGCAGAAGCTGGGCGACAGCGCGCTGCACCAGGCGGTGCGCTGGGGCGACGCTGCGCTGGATTTCGTCGCGGCCCAGGCGCATCACCGCTTCGGCGGCCTCACCGGGCTGCGCTTCAACATCGGCCGCATCGAGGGCGGCATCAAGGCCAACATGATCGCGCCCAGCGCGGAAGTGCGCTTCGGCTTCCGCCCGCTGCCGTCGATGGATCCCGCGCAGCTGCTGGCTGCGCTGCGCGGCCTGGGCGGCGTCGAGCCGGCCGAATTCAGCGAGACCTTCCGCGGCGACTCGCTGCCGGCCGGCGACATCGCCAACGCCGAGGCGCGGCGGCTGGCCGCGCGCGACCTCGCCGACGAACTGGGCATCCCGGTGGGCAACGCGGTGGACTTCTGGACCGAGGCAGCGCTGTTCTCCGCTGCCGGGCGCACTGCCTTCGTCTACGGCCCCGGCGACATCGCGCAGGCGCACACCGCCGACGAGTGGGTGGCGCTGGATCAGCTGCAGCAATACGTGGAAACCATTCACCGCATCGTCGAGCAGGGCAGCCTGGAACGGTCGCCGCTCGCTACTCGCGGTCAGGGATGAGCGCAAAGGAACATGAACGTGGAAACCCATAAGAACACCCGCCAGACCATCGTGCGCCTGCTCTCGGCGATGGGCAGCGCGAAGGAAATCCAGCAGTACCTGAAGCGCTTCTCCCAGCTCGACGCCAAGCGCTTCGCGGTGGTCAAGGTCGGCGGCGCGGTGCTGCGCGACGAGCTGGCCGACCTCACGTCCTCGCTGACCTTCCTGCAGCAGGTGGGGCTGACCCCGATCGTGCTGCACGGCGCCGGTCCGCAGCTGGACGTGGAGCTGTCCGCCGCCGGCATCCAGAAGCAGACCGTCAACGGCCTGCGCGTGACCAGCCCGCAAGCGCTGGCGATCGTGCGCCGCGTGTTCCAGGAGCAGAACCTCAAGCTGGTCGAGGCGCTGCAGTCGATGGACACCCGCGCCACCTCGGTGCCCTCGGGCGTGTTCACCTCCAGCTATCTCGATCGCGAGGTCTACGGCCTGGTCGGCAAGGTGGAAAGCATCAACCTGGCGCCGATCGAGGCCAGCCTGCGCGCTGGTTCGATCCCGGTGATCGCCAGCCTGGGCGAGACCGCCGAAGGGCAGATCCTCAACATCAACGCCGACTTCGCCGCCAACGAGCTGGTGCGCGTGCTGCAGCCGTACAAGATCGTGTTCCTCACCGGCACCGGCGGCCTGCTCGACGACCAGGGCAAGGTCATCGACTCGATCAACCTGAGCACCGAGTACGAGCATCTGATGGCGCAGCCGTGGATCAACGGCGGCATGCGCGTGAAGATCGAGCAGATCGCCGATCTGCTGGGGCATCTGCCGCTCACCTCGTCGGTATCGATCACCCGGCCGTCCGAACTGGCCAAGGAACTGTTCACTCACAAGGGTTCCGGCACCCTGGTACGGCGCGGCGAGAAGGTGCTGCGCTTCACCTCGTGGGACGGCGTCGACCTGCAGCGCATGCGCACCCTGATCGAGTCGAGCTTCGGCCGCACCCTGGTGTCCGACTACTTCGAGCGCACCACGCCGTATCGTATTTACGTCAGCGAGAACTACCGCACCGCGATGATTCTCACCGAAGAGGGCGGCCTGCCATATCTGGACAAGTTCGCCGTGCTCGACGACGCCCAGGGCGAAGGCCTGGGGCGCGCGGTATGGCAGGTGATGCGCGAAGAGAATCCCAAGCTGTTCTGGCGCTCGCGCCATCACAACCAGGTCAACATCTTCTACTACGCCGAGTCGGACGGCTGCTTCAAGCAGCCGCGCTGGAAAGTGTTCTGGTACGGCATCGACGACTTCGCCACCATCGAGCGATGCGTGGCCCACTGCGCGCAGCGCCAACCGACCCTGGTGGACTGAACATGCCGACCTTCCTCACCCCGATCGCCCTGCAAGGCCAGCACGTGCGGCTGGAACCGCTCGCCGCCGATCACGCCGAAGCGCTGCGCCGGGCCGCGGCGGACGGCGAGCTGTGGAAGCTGTGGTTCACCGGCGTGCCCGACGCCGCCAGCATGGACGCCTATATCCAGGAAGCATTGGCCGCGCAGCAGGCAGATCGTGCGCTGGCCTTCGTGGTGCGCCGCGCCGACGACGGCGCCGTGCTCGGCACCACCCGTTACTGCAACGCCGAGCCGGCGCACCGGCGGCTGGAGATCGGCTACACCTGGTATGCCGCGAGCGCGCAGCGCACCGCGGCGAACACCGAAACCAAGCTGCTGCTGCTGCGGCACGCCTTCGAGACCATGCATTGCATCGCGGTGGAATTCCGCACGCACTGGCTCAACCTGCGCTCGCGCGCCGCGATCGCGCGGCTGGGCGCCAAGCAGGACGGCGTACTGCGCAACCATCGGCTGATGCCGGACGGCAGCTATCGCGACAGCGTGGTGTTCTCGATTGTCGAGGCGGAATGGCTGTCGGTGAAGCAGCATTTGATGTTCCGGCTGGCGCAGGGGGGCGGGGATGCGGGCTAGCCGCGCCGGTCGGGCCGTTCCGGGTTGCGCTTGCGCGAGCGGTTTGGCGCGTTCGTGGGCGGAGGTTGTGCTTGCGCGGGGTGGCTTGGGTTTTGGGGGCCTGAGGGCGTCTGGGTTGCTGTCGCGAGATGGCCAACCTTTGGTTGCATCTTCGCCTGCCTGCCGGCGGCTGGGTCGGATTCCCGTGCTGCCGCCGCAGCTCGGGCGACTTTCGCGAGATGGCCAGCCTTTAGCTGGGTTTTCGTCCGCCTGCCGGCGGCCGAGCTACTTCTCTTTGCTTGTCCAAAGAGAAGTAGCCCAGAGAAACGACACCCCGGTGCAGCGCTCTCCGGGCATCCTGCCCTGCGAGTCCGTGAGGTCCGGCCGGGCTTTTCGACGGGGCTCCTGCCCCGGCGAAAAGGGCTCGGCCTCCCTGCCGAGCCCCCTGCGGGCCTGCTCGTCCGAACCTCACCGCCGCACAAGGGCCCTGGCAGAGCAGCGCGCTTCCTGCGCGCACTTTTTGGAAGAGCTGAAGCAAAGCTCAAAGGCGACCCCGACTTCGATCCAAGCTCAAGCTCAAGCTGAAATTCTGACTCAAGCTTTGGCTTCGACCACGACCACGACCCGAACTCCTTCGACGCTGATATCAGAGCTACGGCTAATACTTACGTTGAAGCCCGAAAGCAAAACCGAGCCAGAGAAGACGCACGCCGCATTGCTTCACCGCCGCGTAGCGGCGCCCCAAGTGCGCGCCGGGAGCGCGCTGCTCTGCCCGGGGCCCCTTGGCGGTGGCGAGGCTCGGCCGAGCAGGCCCCGTCAGGGGGACTCGGCAGGACGCCGAGTCCTTTTCGCCGGGGCAGGAGCCCCGTCGAAAAGCCCGGGCGAGCCTCGTGGACCCGCAGGGCAGGATGCCCAGAGGGCGCCGCCTCGGGGTGTCGTTTCTCTGGGCTACTTCTCTTTGGACAAGCAAAGAGAAGTAGTTCGGCCGCCGGCAGGCGGACGAAACCCAGGCCAGTTTGCGAAAGTCGCTAGGACCGCGGCAGCGGCTCGGTGCCTGAGCAATCCTGCGGCAGCAGAGCAGGAGCCAGCAGACGCACGAAATCAAAGCCTACCGGCGAGATTAGCTAAGCCCGCAGCTGCGCCCCGAGCCCCGAGCCAGCTTGCAAAGGCCCTCTTATCCAAAGCCTTTTTGCGTACATCTCTTGCCCCCCATTCGAGCCCCCGTCATGACTAAATCCATCGGCATCGTCGGCGCCCGCGGCCATACCGGCGCGGAACTGATCCGGCTGATCTCGGCGCAGCCGGCGCTGGAGCTGGCCTTCGTGTCCTCGCGCGAATTGGCCGGTCAGCGCGTGAGCGAGCACAGCGACGCCTATGCGGGCGAGCTGCGCTACGAGGCTCTCGAGCCGGAAGCGGTGGCAGCCAAGCGCGCCGACGTGGTGATCCTGGCGCTGCCCAACGGCAAGGCCGCACCCTATGTGGCGGCGATCGAGGCGGCGGCGCCGGACACCTTGCTGCTGGATCTGTCGGCCGATTATCGCTTTGACGCGAGCTGGTACTACGGCCTGCCCGAGCTGACCCGCGATCGCTGGCGCGGCGAGAAGCGCATCAGCAATCCCGGCTGCTACGCCACCGCGATCCAGCTGTCGATCGCGCCGCTGAAGGATCTGCTGGCGGCGCCGCCGGTGTGTTTCGGCGTGTCCGGCTATTCGGGCGCGGGCACCACGCCGTCGGACAAGAACGATCCGGAGAAGCTGCGCGACAACCTGATGCCGTACTCGCTCACCGGCCACACGCACGAGAAGGAAGCCAGCCGCCACCTCGGCGTGCCGGTGGAATTCATGCCGCACGTGGCGCAGTACTTCCGTGGGCTCACCGTCACCACCAATCTGTACCTGGCGCGTCCGCTGAAGCGTGAGGATGTGCTGGCGCGCTTCCGTCACGCCTACGACGCCGAGCCGCTGGTGCGCGTGCTGGACGAAGCGCCGTGGGTGAGCCGCATCGCGCACCGGCACCACGCCGAGGTCGGCGGTTTCGCGCTGTCGGCCGACGGCAAGCGGGTGGTGGTGGTGGCCACGCTGGACAACCTGCTGAAGGGCGCGGCTACCCAGGCCATGCAGAACATCAATCGCGCCATCGGCAGCCCCGAGCTGGTCGGCATTCCGCTGGACGACGCGCCGCGACCGTGAAGCGGCCTCGCGCTGCTTCGCCGTCGTTCCCTCGTCCACTGGAGTCCACGCCATGCGTCTGTCGCAGTATCTCTTGCCCACCCTCAAGGAAAATCCCGCCGAGGCGCAGATCGCCTCGCACCGCCTGATGCTGCGAGCCGGCCTGATCCGGCAGGAGGCGGCCGGCATCTATGCCTGGCTGCCGCTGGGTCTGCGCGTGCTGCGCAAAGTCGAGCGCATCGTGCGCGAGGAGATGGATCGTGCCGGCGCGGTCGAGCTGCTGATGCCGACCCTGCAGCTGGCCGAGTTGTGGCGCGAGAGCGGCCGCTATGACGCCTATGGCCCGGAGATGTTGCGCATCGTCGATCGGCACGAGCGCGAGCTGCTGTACGGGCCGACCAACGAGGAAATGATCACCGAGATTTTCCGCGGCTACGTGCATTCCTACCGCAGCCTGCCGCTGACCCTGTACCAGGTGCAGTGGAAGTTCCGCGACGAGCAGCGGCCGCGCTTCGGCGTGATGCGCGGCCGCGAGTTCCTGATGAAGGACGGCTATTCGTTCGACCTCGACGAGGCGTCCGCGCGGCGTTCCTACCAGCGCATGTTCGTCGCCTATCTGCGCATGTTCGCGCGCATGGGCCTGCGTGCGATCCCGATGCGCGCCGAGACCGGCCCGATCGGCGGCGACCTGTCGCACGAATTCATCGTGCTGGCGCAGACCGGCGAGTCGGCGGTGTATTGCGACCAGGCCCTGCTGGAGTTGCCGGTGCCCGGCGCGGACGTGGACTACGGCGGCGAATTGGACGCGCTGATCGCGCCGTGGACCGCGCCCTACGCGGCCACCGAGGACGTGCACGACGCTGCGCGCTTCGAGTGCGAAGTGCCGCTCGAGCGCCGCGTGCTGGCGCGCGGCATCGAGGTCGGCCAGATCTTCTACTACGGCACCAAGTACTCGCTGCCGATGAAGGCGCTGGTGACCGGCCCCGACGGTGTCGAGCGGCCGGTGCACGGCGGCTGCTACGGGGTCGGCGTGTCGCGCCTGCTCGGCGCGATCATCGAGGCCTGCCACGACGAGCAAGGCATCGTCTGGCCTGAGGCGGTGGCGCCGTATCGGGTGGGATTGGTCAACCTGAAGGTGGGCGACGCGCGCAGCGACGCCGCCTGCGCAGCGATCCAGGCGCGGCTGGCGCAGGCCGGCATCGAGGTGCTGTACGACGATACCGACGAACGCGCCGGCGCCAAGTTCGCCAAGATGGACCTGATCGGCCTGCCGTGGCAGCTGATCGTGGGGCCGCGCGGACTGGAGGCTGGTACGGTCGAGCTGAAGCAGCGCGCCGGCGGCGAGCGCCGTGAGTTGAGCGTGGAGGCGGCGCTGGCCGCCTTGGGCGCCGCGCCATGAGCCGAACCGCCATCAACGTCTTGCCGCGGCGACTTACCTCGCCGCGGCATTCCGATCGACATCGTATCGACAAGCATTCATCAGACAGGCCATCAGCATGAGCGATCTTTTGTGGCAGAAGGCGGGCGTCGCCACCAACCAGCGCATCATGCGCTTCCTTGCCGGTGACGACGTAGTGCTCGACCGCGAGTTCTTCCTGCACGACATCTCCGCCAGCAAGGCGCACGTCGAAGGGCTTGCCAACATCGGTGTGGTCAGCGCCGACGAGGCCGCCGCGCTGAAGCGCGAGCTGGACGTGCTGGCCGAGGACTTCCGCAACGGCGCCTTCGTGCTGGACGAGCGCTACGAAGACGGCCATTCGGCGATCGAGGCGCGGCTTACCGAGCGGTTGGGCGACGCCGGCCGCCGCGTGCACACCGGGCGCAGCCGCAACGACCAGATCCTGGTCGCCACGCGCCTGTGGCTGAAGGAAAAGCTGGGCCAGCTGGAGGCGCACTGTCGTGCCGTCGCCCAGGTCTGCCTGGAGCGCGCCGCGCAGCCGGCGCTGCCGCTGCCGGGCTATACCCACCTGCAGCGCGCCGTGGTGTCGTCCACCGCGATGTGGTTCGCCGGCTTCGCCGAGGGCTTTATCGACAATGCCTGGCGCGCGCGCAGCACGCTGGAACTGATCGATGCCAATCCGCTCGGCACCGCTGCCGGCTACGGGGTGAATCTGCCGCTCGACCGCGAGCACACCACCCGCGCGCTGGGCTTCGCGCGCATGCAGGCGAGTCCGATCTACGCCCAGCTTTCGCGCGGCAAATACGAGATGGCGGTGCTGGAGGCGATTGGTGCGGCCATGCTCGATCTGCGCCGGCTTGCCTGGGACCTGTCGCTGTTCACCACCGCGGAATTCGACTTCGTGAAGTTGCCGGCCGAGTACACCACCGGCAGTTCGATCATGCCGAACAAGCGCAATCCGGACGTGGTGGAGCTGCTGCGCGCCAGCTACGCCTGCGTGGCGGCGGCGCGCACCGAGATCGAGCAGCTGCTGTCGCTGCCGTCCGGCTACCAGCGCGACCTGCAGTTCACCAAGGGCTCGCTGTTCCACGGCGTGCGTCATGGCCTGATGGCGCTGGAGCTGGCGCCGGACCTGCTGGCGCGCCTGCAGTGGCACGAGCCGGCGATGCGCGCGGCGATCGAGCCGGCGATGTACGCCACCGACGTGGCGATCGAGCAGGCCGCCGCCGGCGTGCCGTTCCGCGACGCTTACCGCGCCGCCGCCGAAGCAGCCAAGGAAGCCGGGCAGGGGCGCACGCCGGAAGCCAGCCTGGCTGCGCGCACGTCGCCGGGTGCCGGTCACGATCTGCGACTGGATCAGCTTGCCGCGCGGCTCGCGCAGCTGGACGCCTGAGCATGTCGGCACCGCAGCCGATCAGCATCGCCGACGCGCCGCACTATCGCTGGGGCGAAGTCTGCGACGGCTGGCATCTGTTGCAGGGCGACGACCTCAGCGTGATCGAGGAGCGCATGCCGCCGGGCGCGGCCGAACAGCGCCATCGGCATGCGCGCGCACGTCAGTTCTTTTATGTACTGGAAGGCGAGGCGGCGCTGGAACTGGAAGGCGTGGTGCATCGGCTGCGCCCCGGCCAGGGGCTGCACGTGCCGCCCGGCGCGGCGCACCAGATGCGCCACGGCGCGGGCGAATGCGTGCGCTTCATCGTGGTGTCGGCGCCGAAAAGCCATGGCGACCGCGAGCCGGCGCCGCTCCTTGATCAGGCGGCCGGCGCGGCGTCATGAAAGAACTGCCTGCTCAACCGCTGCCCGCCTGGCGCCGCGCCGTGCTCAAGGTCGGCAGCAATCTGCTGGCGGCTGACGGCGGTGGGCTGACCGATCGCTACGCGGCGGCGCTGGCCGGCTTTATCGCCGCGAGTCACGCGCAGGGGCGGCAGGTGGTGCTGGTTTCCTCGGGTGCGGTGGCGGCCGGGCGCGCGCTGTTGCGCGCGCGCGACGAGCGCGGCAACAGCCTGGTGGCGCGGCAGGCGCTGGCCGCGCTGGGCCAGGCGCCGATGATCGCGCTGTGGCAGTCGCTGTCCGCGCGGCCGGTGGCGCAGGTGCTGCTGACCCACGACGATCTGCGTCATCGCCGCCGCTATCTCAATGCGCGCGCCACCTTGCGCGAGCTGCTGGCGCTGGACGTGCTGCCGGTGATCAACGAGAACGACACGGTGGCGGTGGACGAGCTGAAGCTGGGGGACAACGACAATCTGGCGGCGATTGTGGCCGCCCTGGTCGACGCTGACTTGCTGCTGATCGCCTCCGACGTCGACGCGCTGTACAACGCCGATCCGCGCCTCGATCCGTCGGCGCTGCCGATCGCGCAGGTGGACGAAATCACTCCGCAGATCGTCGCGATGGCCGGCGGCAGCGGCAGCGCAGTAGGCACCGGCGGCATGCGTACCAAGCTGGAGGCCGCTGCCAAGGCCGCTGCGGCAGGCATCGCCACCGCCTTGTTCCGCGGCAGCGACGCCGACACCTTGCAGGCGCTGGCGCAGGAGCGGCTGCGCGGCACCCTGATCCGCGCGCCGGCCAGCCGCATGCAGGCGCGCAAGTACTGGCTGCGCCACGCGCCGGCAGCGCCAGGGCGGATCGAGGTCGACGCCGGCGCGGCGCAGGCGCTGGCCGGCGGTCGCGCGTCGCTGTTGCCCGGCGGCGTCACCGGCACCACGGGCGAGTTCCATCGCGGCGACCTGGTCGAGATCGTCGATCCGGCCGGGCGTGCGGTGGCGCGCGGCCTGAGCCAGTACGGCGTGGCCGAGGTGCGCCGGCTGGCCGGGCATCACAGCCGCGAGATCACGGCTCTGCTGGGCTACAGCTACGGCGGCGAGGTGGTGCATCGCGACGATATGGCGACCCTGGTCGCCGCGGAGGACAAGTCATGAGCGAGTTGCGTACCCAGGCGCTGGCCTGCCGCGATGCGGCCCGTGCGGTGGCGGCGCTGGATACCGCGGCCAAGCGGCGCTTGCTGCAGGGCATGGCGGATGCCTTGCAGCAGCAGACGGACGTCGTGCTGGCGGCCAATGCCGAGGATCTGCGGCTGGCGCAGGCCAAGGGCGTGCAGGGCGCGATGCTGGATCGCCTGCGGCTCGACCCCGCGCGCGTACAGGCGATCGCGCAGGCGCTGCGCGAGGTGGCCGACCTGCCCGATCCGGTAGGGCTGGTCACTCGTCGCGAGACGCGGCCGAACGGCTTGTCGATCGAGCGCGTGCGCATTCCGCTCGGGGTGGTGGCGATGATCTACGAGGCGCGCCCCAACGTCACCGCGGACGCGGCCGCGCTGTGCCTGATGGCCGGCAACGGAGTGATTCTGCGCGGCGGTTCGGAGGCGCTGCAGTCCAATCGCGCGATCGCCGTCGCGCTGCAGTCGGCCTTGAGCGCGGCAGGCGTGCCCACGGCTGCGTTGATCTTGCTCGAACAGACCGAACGCGCCGCGATGATCGAATTGCTGCAGCTCACCGACATCGTCGATCTGGCCATTCCGCGCGGTGGCGAAGGGCTGATCCGCTTCGTCACCGAACATGCGCGCGTGCCGGTAATCAAGCACTACAAGGGCGTCTGCCATCTGTATGTCGACCGCGCGGCCGACGCCGCGCTGGCCCTGCGCCTGCTGGTCGACGGCAAGACCAGCCGCCCCGGCGTGTGCAATGCGCTGGAAACCCTGCTGGTGCATGCCGACATCGCGGCGAGCTTCCTGCCCGCGGCCACGCAGGCCTTGCGCACGCGCGGCGTGGAGCTGCGCGGCTGCGCGCGCAGCCGCGCGCTGGCGCCGCCGATGACGGCCGCGCTGGACGACGACTACGCTGCCGAATTCCTCGACCTGATCCTCGCCGTGCGGGTAGTGGACGATCTCGACGAAGCCATCGCGCATATCCACCGCTACGGTTCCGATCACACCGAGGTGATCGCCACTGACGACGTCGCCGCGGCCGAACGCTTCGTGCAGGCGATCCGCTCGGCGGTGGTGATGGTGAATGCCTCCTCGCGTTTTTCCGACGGCGGCGAGCTGGGCCTGGGCGCGGAGATCGGCATCTCGACCACACGCCTGCATGCCTATGGACCGATGGGCGCGGAGGCGCTCACCGTCGAACGCTACGTGGTGCGCGGCGAAGGCCAAGTGCGACATCCGCAGGACTGAGCTCGCCGGGCCGGCGCAGCGTTTGCCGTCGCCGGCGGCGGCGTGAACGATCGCGATCGTTGAGGTACTTTCTCGTCGAGCGCATCGCCTCTCTCTTCGAACATGCACGCACCCGCATCGCCAGGCACAGTTGAACCCGGGAGCAGGGCCGCTACGCCGCCCCTCGCCAAGTCCGCACGCTTGGCAGTGTTCGCCAGCATGGCGCTCTATCTGCTTGCCTTGTGCCTGCCGGCGCTGAGCTATCGGGTCTTCGCCAGTTGCTCGTCCGGCGATACGGGATGCCTGAATACCGCGCCGTATCCGCATCTGGATCAGGGTCTGCAGAGCGACAGCGGCTGGGGCATGCTGTTGCGCGGCCTGTTGTTCGGCCCGTTCGAAGGCGTCTTCGCCGGCTATGCGAATCCGCTGCTGTGGCTGGGCTGGCTGTGCCTGTTGCGTGGAAGGCGACGTGCAGCGTGGTGCTGCCTGTTGCCGGCGGCCCTGCTGGCGCTGCAGTCCTTCGCGCTGTACCGCATCCACTGGCCGCTCGACGAGGGCGTGGTCAAGCGCGCCTTCCTCGCGCATTTCCGGATCGGCTTTTTCCTGTGGCTGGGCAGTCTGGCCATGGCCCTGGCGACTGCCGGCCATGCGAGTGTGCGATGGCGTGCGCCGTCGCACCAGCCTGCGCATACATCGCGGACGCCTGTCGACGGCGCCTAGACGCCATGCGCCTTGCGTGCCGATTCAGGACGCAATGGCTGTCTCGTGCAGGTGCCGCCAGAGGATGCGGCCCTGTGCATTGCGTTCGAACACTGCGGTCGAGCGCCGCTCGCTGCGTGGCCCTTCGCGATACGTCTGTATTTCGCGATAACGGACGACCGCGCCTTCAGGCGAGGCGCAGATCTCTTCCAGCTCGCCGATCTGGATGGCGAGTCCGGGACGTTGGCCATGGCCTTGCGCAAACAGTCGCTCCAGCCCGGAGCGGTCGAGTGATGCGCCCTGTGTGGTGACCATGCCGAAGTGTGGCGAAAAACGCTGCAGCAACAGGGCGAGCCGAGCGGATTCGGCGCGGCCGGAAAGCCATTGCTCGATGTCGATGTGGGCATCGATGACTTCCTGCAAAAAGGGTTGAGCGACAGACATGGCGAGCACTCCGATCGATGGGGCGATGATTCAGTGGGGCAGCGAGGGGCTGGGTGCCGTTCGGCGAGCCGGCAGTCGCAGGATCAGCGGCAGCGGCAGCAAGGTCGCTGCGGCCGCCAGCAGCAGGCATTGCCGATACGGTGTCAGCGTGGCATCGCCTGTGCCGGGCCGCAGCCATAGATTCAGAAGGCTGCCGAGCAGTGCCGTGCCGAGGCAGAAGCTCAATTGGCGATTGATGTTCCATAACGCGCTCGCGTCGCTCATGCGTTCGGCCGGCACGTCGAGGAACGCTGCGCTCTGCGCGGTGCTGGTGCACAGACTGGCGCCGAATCCCATTGCCGCAAAGGCGCACACGCGCCCTGCGGGATGCGCTGCGCAAGGCGCGGCGAGCAGCAGGATGCCGATGGCCTGAAGCAGCATGCCGCCGGCGAACAGCGGCTTGGCGCCCCATGTGGGGAAGCCGCGGCGCGTGGTCGCGATGGCGGCGAACGATGCGGCGGCCCAGGGCAGCATCAGCGCACCGATCTCGGTGGCGCTCAGGTCGAAGCCGTGCTGCAGGTACAGCGCCGCAATCAGGTTCACCCCGGTGAACACGCCGGGGACGCACAGATAGATCACGATGCCGGCCCGCAGCAGTGGATGCCGGAGCAGCGCCAGATCGAGCAACGGGCTGGTTGTGCGGCGCGCCTGCCTGGCATAGGCGATGACAGCGACAAGGCCGATGGCCAGCATGGCGATGGCCCAGGCCTGCGAGCCAGGCTGACTTGCCAGGGTCAGGCTGAGCAACAGTGCGCTCAGCGCGGTGGCGCTGAGCGCCAGCCCGGGCAGGTCGAGTGCAGGCGCCTGCTCGGCAGCGGCGTCGACAGGCAGCCACAGGCGCGCGAGTCCGCAGGCAACCAGGGTGAGCGGCAGCATGCCGAAGAACACGCCGCGCCAGGTCCAGCGGTCGACGATCCACCCGCCCAGCGCGGGCGAGAGCGCCGGTACGAGCAGGGCGACCATCATCACCGCCGTGGTCAGTTGCGCCCGCGCGGCCGGCGGATGGGCGCGATAGGTCATCGCCTGGCCGACCGGGATCAGCAGCCCGCCGCTCAGCCCCTGGGCGAGCCGCCAGGCCAGCAGCGACACGATCGAGTGTGCGCTGCCGGCCCCTGCGCTGCCGAGCCCGAACAGCAGCAGCGACGCCATCAGCACGTTGCGTTCGCCGTAGCGGCGTGCGAGCCAGACGCCCAGCGGGATCACCACCGTCAGTCCCAGCATGTAGGCGTTGCCGATCCAGGCGAGCTGCGCAACCGGCGCGTGCCAGGTCTGTTGCAGCGCTGGGTAGGCGGCATTGAGCGCGAACATGTTGGCGAGGTCGAGAGCGAAGCCGAGCAGGTAGACCGTGGCGATTTTTGAGCGAGGAGACATGAGGGCGGCCAGCAGGAACGGGCCGCAGTGTAGGTGCCGCCATTCGCTGGGGTAAGCTCGATAATCTGGCTTGACTGTTCGATGGAATTTGACAATGGAGGCAGCATGGTGAGCCTGGATCGATTCGGCGTCTTCCGTGCGGTGGTCGAGACGGGTTCGTTCACCGCCGCAGCGACCGCGCTCGGCCAGGTGCGGGCGGCGGTCAGTTTCAACGTGAAGCAGCTTGAGGCCGAGCTGGGTGTGACGCTGCTCACCCGCACCACGCGCCGCGTCGAGCTGACCGATGCGGGCCAGCGCTTTTACCAGCGCTGTCTGCGCGTGCTGGCCGAGGCCGAGGAAGCGATCGACGCGGCGCGCGGCGAGCATGCTGGCATGCAGGGCAGCCTGCGTGTGACCTCGACGGTCGAATACGCACTGATGGTGGTGACGCCGGCGCTGCGCGAGTTCGTGCGGGCACATCCCGGCTTGCGCGTGCGCTTGGAGACGCATACCGCGCAGACCGATCTGCTGCGCGAACGTTTCGATGTCGCGATCCGGCTCGGCCGCCCCGAACAATTCAACGAGCTGCCTTATCGCGGCGTATGTCTGGATACCTTCGACGTGTTGCCGGTGATGGCACCGGGCCTGCCGGCGGAGCTCGGGGTGAAGCGCATCCGTTCGCCCGACGATCTGGCTCGCCTGCCGCAGCTGGGTCATAGCCGGCTGGAGCGCGTCAACCGCTGGATGCTGCACGGCCCGGATGGTCGCGAGCACCCGTTCCGTCCCGCCGCCAAGCCGCGGATGGTCGCCGACAACGCGTCGGTGTTGCGCGCGCTGGCGCGGCAAGGCGTCGGCGTCGCGCTATTGCCGGAGTGGCTGGTACGCGAAGACCTGGCCAGCGGCGTATTGATCGAAGCGCTGCCGGGCTTTCGCTTTCCGCCGCAGGCGGTCTATGCGCTCTACCTGCCGACCCGGCATGTGCCGCAGAAGATCAGGGCGTGGGTGGATTTCATGAAGAGCTATGTGCAGCGCGGACGCGCAGCCCAGGCATGAAGACGGCAGTCTCCGGAGGCGTCAACCGGCACCCAGCCGCCGGCGCAGCTTGCCGACCAAGGCCACGCATTCCGGGATGCGCAACAGCAGGGTGGCGGCGAAGTAGATCGCGCCATAGGCGCCCAGCACCAGGATCGCCAACGGAATCGGGCCCAGCGGCGGCAGTACGCGCTCCAGCGCCCAGGCGCCCAGCGCAGCCAACGCGGCGGCGGCCCACAGCTTGCCCATCAGTGCGAGAGCTACGCCGCTGGGGCCGATGCGGCGCTGCATGCCCCGGCGCAGCAGATGGAATTCCAGCCAGCCGGCCATGCCGGCGGAGGCGGTCAGGCCGACCGCGCCCCAGCGCGGCGTCAGGCCCAGCACGCCGGGCAGCCACAGTGCGCCGGCCAGGCCGGTGGCGACGGTGACCGCCAACCGGATCAGGGCGAAACGCAGCGGCGTGCGGGTGTCGCGCAGGGCGTAGTAGGTGGAGGCGTATAGACGGCCAAAGGTCGAGGCGAGCAGGCCTACGCCCGAGCCGGCGAGGATCGCCCAGACATAGTCCGAGTCGGCCTGGGTGAAGCGGCCCGACTGGTACAGCGCGGCGACGATCACGTTGCCCAGCACGAAGAAGGCCATCGCCGAGGGCACCACGAAGAAGGCGATGCGCGCCAGGCCGTCGTTGAGTCGCGCGGTGAGCCGGGCGGCGATCTCGTGGTCCGGCGTGTCGCCGGTCATGCGCGACAGGGCGGGCAGCTCGGCCGCCGAAATCGCCATGCCGAACAGGCTGATCGGCAGCAGGTTGATCGAGGCGGCGGTGGTCATCGCGGCGACCGCGCCGCTGCCGAGCAGGGTGGCGATGGCCTGGTCGACGAAGGCGCTGATCTGCACCACGCCGCGACCGATCGCCACCGGCACGAAGCTGCGCGCCACCTGCCGCACCGGCGCGCTGCGCAGGTCCAGGCGCAGCCGCAGGCCGGGCACCAGCCGCAGCACCGGGCCCAGCTGCACCAGGAACTGCAGCAGGCAACCAAGCACGGTGCCCCAGGCCAGGTAGACGATCAGCCGCTCGCCGGTGGCGCCGCCGAAGGCCAGCAGGGTGGCGATCATCGACAGGTTCCACACCACCGGCGCCACGTAGGAGAGAAAGAACTTGTGGTGACTGTTGAGGATGCCCAGGCACCAGGCCGACCACACCAGGATGCCGGTGCCGGGAAACAGGATGCGCACGATCAGGATGGTCAGCTCGCGCTTGTGGCCCTCGAAGCCGGGGGCGATCAGCCACAACAAGTAGGGCGTGGCGAGCACGCCGAGCGCGACCAGCACCGCGATCAGCAGGGCCAGCGCTGCGGCGATCGCGCCGGCCAGGCGATTCGCTTCCTGCTCGCGGCCTTCGCCCAGCAGCCGGGCGTAGACCGGAATGAAGGAGGCGGAAAGCACGCCCTCGCCGAACAGGTTCTGCAGGAAGTTGGGTACGCGCAGCGCCGAGCTGAAGATGTCGGCGGCGTCGGACAGGCCGAGGTAGTGCGAGAACACCCGCTGGCGCACCAGGCCGAACAGGCGGCTGCACAGGATGCCCGCTCCGACCATCAGCGCATGCCAGCGTCCGCTTTCCCTCGATTTGCTCACCCGCTGGTCGCCCTGCGATTCGAATCGGGCAGCTTAGCATCCGCGCAAGCCGCCAAGAGCCTGCTTTTCATGCGGGTTCCGGCTCGCTGCCGGAAGCTGCTGATGCCGGCGACGCCGTGCGGCTGGGCGCATGACGGCAGGGCAGGCGCGAAGCATGGCTGGTCCGAGCCGCGTGCGTGAGCTGGTGGCTTGCGCCTTCTGGCTGGCTGCAGCCTCTTCGTGGTTTCCAGACACCTCGCGTTGTCATCGAGCGACCGTCAGGTGGTCGTGCGTGACTTGACCTGATCGGTGTCCAGGCCAGCTTGTGTGCGGCCGCACAGCGGCCATTCGAAGACCGCTCGACGGGCCGGGCTGTTTGCCTGCGCACCCGCATCAGCATTCCGTCGTGGCTCGACTTCCACTTCCATCATGCTTCCTCGGCGGGCTTGCGAACCGTTTCCGGCGCGAGGTGCCTGGAGATCGCGGACATGCTCTCAGTCCAAGCCATCGTGACGGCCTGCACGGCAGCCAACCGTCCGGCTGTGATCAAGCAGCGACGCGAACTCGTGGCCGCCATGCCATCGATGCTCAGAGGCGCCACCAGTCCAGGGCATGGGTGTCGGCGTTCCAGAAGAAATGGAACACATCGCATTCGCCGCCGCCCAGGATGAAGCCGGTGCCGTTGCGTCTGCGCTGGAAGCCAGCGATCGAGCCGGGGGTGTCGTAGGGATCGTAGTCCAGCGACTCGCTGTCGATGCTGGCCGGCGCTGCACACAGGCTGTCCTCGGTCGAGTCGGCGATCGCAAAGCTGCGCACCGACACCGCACGGTCGGTTCGTCCGAGCACCAGGCCGACGGTGGCCGCATGGGCATCCTGGCTGAGGAAGACATAGTCGGGGCGGCCATCCGCGTCGATGTCGATGCGCAACGCGCCGCGGGCCTGCCAGGCGTGCGTGCGGTCGGCGTGGCGCAGGCGTTGCAGCGCCTCGTCGACCGGATCGGCGGCATGAGCCGCGCCGGCGAGCAGGGCGGCGAGGGCGAATCCGCACGAGAGTGGGCCTTTCATGGCAGGCATTTCCTTGGATGACGGCATCGATGACCGGACGGAGCTATCTTGCCGTCGCTTGCGGTGCGGTCAAGCCGCCAGACGTCGGCTCTCCAGATCGTCGGTGTTTCGCCAGATGATCGGCATGCTCAGGCCATCGATGCCGCTACACGTCTGCGCGGGCCTGATGTTTTGCATGGCCTGCGCTGCGCTGGCCCGAGATCGCCCATGGATCGCACCGACCGGTGGCGGGCAGGCTCAGTGCGTCGCGCTCTGCCGCCATAGCTTCGCCACGGCCTGGGCCACCGCCTCGGGCTGGTCGAGCTGGATATCGTGCGAGCTGTGCTGCACCGTGATGCGCTCGCCGCGGCTCGAGCTGGCGGCGATGCGGGCCTGGGTGGCGTCCCGCGCCGCTTCCAGCGCCTTGCGCACTTCGGCGGGCGCGTCGGCATAGGTGTCGGAGGCGCTCAGCACCAGCAGAGGTGTCGCACCGTGCGTCTCCTTGCTCGATACCGGCGGGCCGAACACCTGCTCGTTGCTCTGCAGTTCGGAGAGCAGGGTGCGCCAATAGCCGGGCCTGGATTTCTGCGCGTGGATGCTGGCATTGAGCGGCGCGCCGGCCAGCGGATTCGGCCCGGCGATGCAACGGGCCAGCGCAGGCGGTGGCGTGGTCAGCTGGCCCTTTTCGGCGCCGTCCAGGCACTGCTGCACGAAGGCGAGCCGCTGTGCATTGCTGGCGATATCTTCCTTCGCCCAGTCCGGCGCGAAGGCGGCCACGTCCTGCGCCGGCGGATCGAGCAGGACCAGGCCGGCCACGTCGCGCGGGTGCAGCTCCGCGTAGCGCCGCACGATATTGCTGCCGAGGGAATGGCCGACCAGTACCAGCGGGCCCTTCAAGCCGGCCGCCTCGATCAGCTTGCGCAGGTCGGCGACGTCGGCCTCGAGGTTGCGCGGCAGCGGTCCTTCGCTGCTGAAGCCATAGCCGGCGCGATCGTAGGCGCAGACCCTGGCCATCGGCGCCAACAAGGGCTGCAGGCGAAACCAGCTCATCGAATCGGCGTGCGAGCCCGCTTCCAGCAGCACGGTCTGCGGCCCCTTGCCGGTGCAGCGCAGGTTGAGCTGCCGGCCCGCACCGATATCGACCAGGCGCGCCGGCCGCGCATAGCTGTCGGGGATGGCAGGCGCGGCATCGGCGGCATGGGCGCCGGCGGCGGCGGCGGCGGCGGCGAACAGGCACAGGCAGGCGATGCGGGCGGTGCGGATGGCGGCGTCGAGCATGCGGTATCCCTCTGGCGAAGGTCCGAGGCAGCACCGGACACTTTCTATGGATCAGCGGGCGCGCAAAAAGTTTCGTTGTATGTAGGCACGCACCGAGCGGTGGCGCCGGCCTGGTCCAGCGTCAGCCTCAAGCATCGAATGCCATAGGAATTTGCCGCGAAAAGCCGATTGGGCAGTCGTCCAGCCATGTAACACGATTGTCTTGCGGCTCGTCTAGCTTCGCCGCAAAGCCGCCAGAGAGCTCCGCCATGTCCCAAGAAGCCGCTACCACCGTACCGTCGCCGGGGCGCAGTTCAGGGCGACTGTTCGCCGGAGCGTTCTCGGTGATCCTGCTGATCGGCGTGATCTACGCGGCGCAGCAGCTGATGCAGGACCTGTCGATCGTCAAATCCGGTTCGGCCACGCCCTTCCTGCTGCTCGGCGTGGCGCTGCTGATCGCGCTGGGCTTCGAATTCGTCAACGGTTTCCACGACACCGCCAACGCGGTGGCCACGGTGATCTACACCCATTCGATGCCGGCGAACCTCGCGGTGATCTGGTCCGGCGCCTTCAACTTCCTCGGCGTGCTGCTCTCGTCCGGCGCAGTGGCCTTCACCATCGTCTCGCTGCTGCCGGTGGAGCTGATCCTGCAGGTGGGCAGCCAGGCCGGCTTCGCCATGGTGTTCGCGCTGCTGATCGCCGCGATCCTGTGGAATCTCGGCACCTGGTATTTCGGCCTGCCGAATTCGTCGTCGCACACCTTGATCGGCTCGATCATCGGCGTGGGTCTGGCCAACCAGCTGATGTCCACCCACAGCGGCACCAGCGGCGTGGACTGGAATTCGGCGGTCGACGTGTTCAAGGGCCTGATCTTCTCGCCGATCGCCGGCTTCCTGCTGGCCAGCCTGCTGCTGTACCTGATGAAGGCGCTGGTGAAGGTGCCGGCGCTGTACCAGGCGCCGGAAGGCAACACCCCGCCGCCGTGGCCGATCCGCGCGCTGCTGGTGCTGACCTGCACCGGCGTCAGCTTCAGCCACGGCCAGAACGACGGCCAGAAGGGCATGGGCCTGATCATGCTGATCCTGATCGGCACGGTGCCCACCGCCTATGCGCTGAATGGCGCGGTGACCGGCGGCGAAGTGAAAACCTTCCACCAGGTGTCGGTGGACGCGCGCCAGGTGCTGAGCACGATCGGCGGCGGCGCGGCGGTTGCCGGCGATGCGCGCAGCCTGGTCACCCAGGCGGTGCAGCAGAAGGCCGTGCTGCCCAGCACGGTGCCGGCGCTGTCGGCGCTGCTGAGCGACATCGATCAGCAGCTCGGCGACCGTACCTCGCTGAAAGCCGTGCCGCAGAACCAGATGGGCAACGTGCGCAACGACATCTACCTGGCCAGCGCGGCGATTCCGCTGGTCCTCAAGCAGCCAGGCCTGACGCCGGCGCAGACCGGCACCCTCACCGCGTGGCGTGGGCTGGGCACCAAGGCGACGCAATTCATTCCGACCTGGGTGAAGGTGGCGGTGGCGCTGGCGCTGGGCCTCGGCACCATGGTCGGCTGGAAGCGCATCGTGGTGACCGTCGGCGAGAAGATCGGCAAGGAACATCTCACCTACGCTCAGGGCGCCTCGGCCGAGCTGGTGGCGATGGGGCTGATTCAGGCCGCGACGATGTACCACCTGCCGGTGAGTACCACGCATGTGCTCACCTCCGGCGTGGCCGGCACCATGGCGGCGAACGGCTCCGGCCTGCAGGGGAGCACGGTGCGCAGCCTGCTGATGGCCTGGGTGCTGACCCTGCCGGCGTCGATCCTGCTGTCCGGTGCGCTGTTCTGGGTGTTCCGCCACATCTTTTGAGGTTTTGGCGGAGCTGCGTCCGCAAGCTCCGCTGCGTGATTGAAGAGCTTTAGCTCTTCCGCTGAAATTGATTTGCTTTCTCTTGTGCCGAATGGAGAAAGCAAATCAGCGGAGCCTCTGGCCTTTGCTTGTTGTGAGGCGAGGCTTTCGCCTCCTTCGGAGGCGAGTCACTTTCTCTTTGCGTGGCCACGTTCGCGCTTGGAGCGCGAAAGAACAGCAAAGCTGGCCCGAAGGGCAGAGGGCAGGATGCCCGGAGTCAAGAGAAAGTAACCCAAGAGAAAGGCCGCCGCGCTTGGCGCTTTCCAGCCATCCCTGGCTGGAAAGTCCGCGAGGCGCGTACCCCAGTGGGCACAAGGCCGGGCTTTTCGGCAGGGCTCCTGCCCTGGCGAAAAGGAGTCGGCATCCTTGCCGACTCCCCTGCAGGCCTGATCGTCTGCGCCTCACCGCCGCACAGGGGCCCCGGTATGGCGCGGTGGGCGGGTGGAGGAAAGGCCGCAGGCTGGCTCGCACGGATGCGAGCTTTTTTTGCCAGTGCATGGATGCACTGTCGCTGATGTTGTTTAGAGTCAGCCCCGTAACCCGATTGCGCATCCAGAGGGCTGGATGCTCGTAGGGCGCGCCATCCGGGATGCCTTTTCTCCTGCCTTCTTCTCTTGGCTCGGGGCGTCCTGCGCTTCGCCCTTCGGGCCAGCTTCACTGTTCGCTTGCGCTCCAGGCGCGAGCGTGGGCAAGCAAAGAGAAGAAGGTCTCGCGCCGAGAGGCGAGCGAGACCCCACGCGGACCATCAGATGACTTGTTATTCGAAGAAAGCTGAAAGCTCAACTTAAAAAAAGCCAGGCGCTTCAGCCGAGCGAATGCCAGCTCCGCACCGCTTGCGCGAACGCCAGACAGTCGGCGTGGCGGTTGTACAGCGGCGCCGGGGAAATGCGGATCACGTCGGGTTCGCGCCAGTCGCCGATGATGCCGTGGGCCATCAGGTAGTCGAACAGGGCACGGCCGCGCTCGCGGCCACCTAGCACGCGGATCGACAGCTGGGCGCCGCGCTGGGCGGGATCGGCCGGGGTGACGATGTCGAGCACGTCGGCGAGCTCGTGGCGCACCAGCCACTCGAGGTAGCCGGTGAGGCGCAGCGATTTTTCGCGCAGCCGCGGCATGCCGGCGCGACGGAAGATTTCCAGCGACACGCGCATCGGCACCAGGGCGAGGATCGGCGGATTGGACAACTGCCAGCCATCGGCGCCCGGCGTGGGCACGAACTGCGGGCCCATCTGGAAGCGGCTGTGCTTGTCGTGTCCCCACCAGCCGGCGAAGCGCGGCAGCGCGGCTTCGGCGTGGCGCTCGTGCACGAAGGCGCCGCCGACCGCGCCGGGGCCGCTGTTGAGGTATTTGTAGCTGCACCAGATGGCGAAGTCCGCGCCGCTGTCGTGCAGCTGCAGCGGCAGGTTGCCGACCGCGTGCGCCAGGTCGAAGCCCACCGTGCAGCCGTGGCGATGAGCCAGTGCGGCGATCGCCTGGAGATCGAAGGCCTGGCCGGTGCGGTACTGGATGCCGGGCAGCATCACCAGGGCGACGCGCGCGCCGTGCTCGGCCAGCGCGCGCTCGATCGCCTCGAGCGAGAGCGTGCCGTTGGGGCCGTCGCCGGCCAGTTCGATCAAGGCCTGTGCCGGATCGTAGCCGTGGAAGCGGATTTGCGACTCCACCGCGTAGCGGTCGGTGGGAAACGCGCCTTGTTCGATCAGGATCGCGTAGCGCTCTGCGCTGGGCCGGTAGAAGCTGACCATCATCAGGTGCAGGTTCACGCCCAGGGTGTTCATCGCCACCACTTCGGACGGCTGAGCGCCCACCACCGCGGCCAGATCGTCGCGCACGAACTCGTGGTAGTCCATCCACGGCAGGCGGCCCTTGAAATGGCCTTCCACGCCGAGCTCGCCCCAGTAGTCGAGTTCGCTGGCGATCGCCGCCCGCACCGCGCGCGGCTGCAGGCCCAGCGAATTGCCGCAGAAATAGTGGCTGTCGCGGCCTTCGTGCGGCGGGATCAGGAATTCGTCGCGGAACGTGCGCAGCGGATCGGCGGCGTCCTGCTGTTCGGCCCAGCTGGCGGAGGCTTGGTAAGGTGCGGACATCGATGATTCCGGGAAGATCGCGCCATCCCGCGCAGCGATCCGGCCGCTGCGCGGAATGGTAGAGAGACTAGGCGGCCAGCTTGGTGGCGATGGCCACGCAGCCCTTGTCGAATTCGGCGCTCCAGCCTTCGCCGGCCTGGCTCTGCGCGGGGCGCACGCAGCGCAGCTGGATGGCGTGGCCGTTCTTGAACCAGTAGGTTTCGCTGTAGACGAACTGCACGCCGTTCTCGCGCGCGGAATAGATCGCGCTGTCCATGCCGCGCGTGCTGCTGGTGGTGCGGCCGGGCTGGTAGTCGGTCAGCGCGGTGGACTTCGCGGCGGCGGCGCTGACGTATTGCTGGAAGGCGTCGATGTCGGCGACCTGCTTCACCGTGACGGTGATGCGCGCGAGGCTGGTGGTGCCGGTGGGCGAGGGGTCGGGTACCTGGAACACGCGCACCTCGGGGTCGCCGTCGGTCTGCATGATCGTCGGCCAGCTGTCGGGCGTGCTGAAGTTGACGCTGCCGCCGGCCATGCTGACGTCGGCGGCGTGGCCGACGCCCGCCAGCAGCAGGGTCAGGGCCGCGATGAAAGCCGTATTGCGCAAGAAGCTCATGCCTGCTCCTGTGAGGATGGGTCGGGGGCGAAGCGATGTCGCGGCAGACCGAGCCAGGCCAGCGCGGTGCCGTGGAACAGCTGCGCACGCGCCTGGTCGTCCAGGCCTAGCCCCTCGATGCCGCTGCCGGGCACCTGCTCGCCGAGCGGGAAAGGATAGTCGGTGCCGAGCATCACGCGATCGACGCCCGTCACATCCAGCAGATAGCGCAGCGCCTGCGGATCGTGCACGCAGGAGTCGAAATACAGCCGCTGCAGGTATTCGCGCGGGCTGCGCGGGTTGTCGGTGGCGACCAGGTCCGGCCGCATGCGGAAGCCGTGCTCGATGCGGCCGATCGTCCACGGGAAACTGCCGCCGCCGTGGGCCAGCATCACGCGCAGCTTGGGCAGCCGCTCCAGCACGCCGCCGAACACCAGGCAGCAAGCCGCGCGCGACTGCTCGGCCGGCATGCCGACCAGCCAGGGCAGCCAGTACTTGGGCATGCTGGGGGCGCCCATCATGTCCCACGGATGCACCATCACCGCGGCACCGAGATCGGCGGCGGCCTCGAAGAACGGGAACAGCTCCGGCGCGTCCAGATTCCAGTCGTTGCAGTGCGAGCCGACCTGCACGCCCTGCAGGCCCAGCTCGTCGATGCAGCGTTCCAGTTCGCGGATCGCCAGGTCGGGCGACTGCAGCGGCACGGTGCCGAGGCCGGCGTAGTGGCGCGGATGCTCGCGGCACACGCTGGCCGCGTGATCGTTCAAGTGGCGATGCAGCTCCAGCGCCTGGTAGCCCGGCGCCCAGTAGGAGAACAGCACCGGCACGGTGGAGATCACCTGCACCGCCACGCCGAAGCGCGCGTAGTCGTCGATGCGGTGCTGCGGGTCGAAGGCGGAATCCCACACTTCGCGGAAGAATTTGCCGTCCTTGTAGATGCGGTGCCGTCCCTCGGTATGCGTCATCACCGGAAAGCGCTCGTCGCCGAAGCGGGCCGCCAGGTTCGGCCAGTCGCGAGGCAGCACGTGCGCGTGGGTGTCGATCTTCAGCATATTGCGAGTGTAAGACCTTTGCGCACCGCCCGTCGCGCCGGCGTCGCCTCGCGGCGCAACATGCGTGCTCAGGACGGCGCGGCGACGACGCTGGCGCTGCTGCTCGACGAGCGCCCCAGCACGTGCGCCAGCGTGTCCACGTTGTCGACCAGGCGGTCGCTGATGCGCCGGAGCAGCTCGGCGGCCTGGCGATCCTCGGCCATGCCGAGCAGAGTGGCCAGGCTGCGCTGCAGCGCGCGCAGGTCCGGCAGCGGCTCCTGCGCACGCTGTTCGCGCAAGGCGACCGCGATGTCGTGCAAGGCGGCCGCGGTGCGCTCGACGAAACCGTTGAATTCGGCCCGCTCGGGAATCTTCTCGTGGCTGTCGACCAGGGCCTCGAGCGTCATCGCGGTACGCGCCAGGCGATTGCCGTTGGCGAACAGCGCATCGGCCAGGTCCATCAGCGAGGCCGGCGTGGCAGGCTCGGCGCGCATGCGCTCCAGTGAGGCCTGTGCGTTGGTGCGTGCGGTGCGCGCGGCGGTGCGCGCTTCGCGGCGGGCCTCGCGGCGCCCGGGCTGCGCCAGCGAGCGCAGATAGTTCGCGTAGGCGTCCAGCATGTCGGACAGGGCTGCGCGCGCGCGGCCGCGCTCCCAGGTCGGCCAGATCAGATAGGCGAGCAAGGCCATGCCGCTGCCCAGGGCGGTGTTGATGACGCGGTCCATCACCGCCGCACTGGAACTGACGCCTTCGAAGGACAGCAGGATCACCACGGTGCCGGTCAGCGCGGCCACGGCGATGCCGTAGTGCGCGGTGGCCAGGTAGCGGAAGCCCATGCACAGCACCGCCATCAGGGCGAGATGCGCCCACGGCTCGCTGGGCGTGAAGTGCAGCAGGGCGGTGGTGAGCACCAGGCCGAGCAGGGTGCCGACCACGCGCAGCAGGCCGAAGCTGAAGGTGGCGGCGAAGTCCGGCCGCAGCACGATGGCGGCGGTCATCGGCAGCCAGTAGCCGTGCGGCAGTTTCAGTTCGCGCGAAATCAGCAGCGCCACGCTGAGGCAGACCGCGCTGCGCACCGCATGGCGGAACGCCACCGAATGCGGGGTGAGCGCGGCGCGCAGGGTGGCCAGCGCGGAATGGCTGCGCAGCGCCGCCGGCAAGGTGGTTTCCGCCGCCACCGCACGCAGCTCGCCCTGGCTGCCGGCCCAGTTCGCATTGCGCACCGCGGCGGCGAGCTGGCCGGACAAGGCATGGATGTGCCGGGCCATGACGCCTTGCGGCCCTTCGCGGCCGAGCAGGGCATTCTCGCTGGCCTGCAGGGTCTGCAGGGCGCGCTCGGCCTGCAGCGGCGGTTCGGCCTGGCTGAGCGCTTCGGCGATCGCGGCGAGCACGCGCGCGGCGTCGCTGCGGAACATCGCGTGCACGGTCGCGTCGGCGCGCAGCTCGGCCATCGCCACCAGTTCCAGGCGGATGCGCTCAGCCAGTTCGAGCAGCACCACGAAGGCTTCCATCGCGCGGCCGCGCGCGTGGTGGCGGCCGAGCAAGGTGTGCTGCAGGGTGGTCATGGCATCGGTGAGCGCAGGCACCTCGGCGTCGTTGTGGGACTGCTGGCGCGCCAGCGCGGCCAGCCCCTGGTACACCGTGGCGAGCGCGCTGCGCTCGGGGCGATAGCGCTGCAGTGGCCACGCCGCCACCGAGAACACGGTCAGCAGCAGGCCGCCGGCGAAGATCAGGCCGGCGCCGAGCAGGGCGTGCGGCAGCGTGGCCGGCGTGTAGGCGGTAATCACCAGCAGGATCATGCTGGTCATGCCGACCCGCGCGATGTCGACGCCGAACACCACCAGCAGGCCGCCGAAGAAGCCGAACGCCGCCGTCACCAGCAGCAGCGGGATCAAGTCGCCACCGATCAGGAAGCCGCACAGCGACGCCAGCGCCGCCGCCAGCGACGCCAGCACCAGCTGCTGCATGCGCTGCCGGTAGGGCCCGGGCTGGTCGGAGAACATGGTGTCCAGCGCGCCCGCGGCGATGCCCAGGCCGACCTCGGGATAGCCGGCGGCCAGGCCGATCGCCAGCGGCAGGATCACCGCGGCGGTATTGCGCAGCACCACCCACAGCGGCACGTCGGGCCGCTTGGTCTTGAACAGGTTCTCGATGACGCTGGCGCGCAGGGAGTAGCGACGGGTCGTCATGGCTGCTCGATCATGCACGGGCAGGCGGTGGATGTCATGACGGCACGTGCTCAGTCAGTCGCGCCGACCGGCGCGGGCGTGCGCGGGGAAAGCCGCTCGACCGGTGCGCCGGTCCTGGCATCGCGCAGCGGTTTGCCGCTGTTTGGATCACTGGGCGCCTCGACCGTGGCGGGCAGGCCGTTGCGGTCATAGCAGTGCTGCTCGTCCCATACGCAGTGCTGCGGGTAGGCGGTGGGCTGGTCGCGATATTTCGCCATCAGGGCGGCCAGGCGCGTCGGCAAGGCTGCGCAGTCGCCGTCACGATGCGCCGCGCAGGCGCCGCTCTGTGTCTCGTAGGCTTCGACGTCGGCCGGCACCGGAGCGATTGGCGTGCCGTCGTCTTCGTAGGCGCTCAGGCGGGCGCCGATGCGCGGGTCGTCGCGGTATTGGCGGCGCAGCGCCTGCAGCTCGCGGACCAGCCCGTCGCCGCAGTCCAGCGCGTCCATGCGGTGTGCGGTGGCCTGGTCCTCGGCGGAGCCGTCGCCGTTGACCTCGCCGGATTCGAAGCCGCATTGGTCGAGCCGCGCGAGCAGGGCGACGACCCGCTTGGGCAGGGCGGCGACGGCCAGGCCGGTGTGGCTGTCATAGCCGTCGAGCTGGTGCAGCGCGGCGGGATCGGCGGCGTAGGCGGTGTGCAGCGCGGCCAGCTGCTGCGGCAGCGGCGCACAGGCTTCGCGGGTCGCCGCGGCGATCGCTGCGGTCGGCGCATCGCCGGCATAGCTGTGCCACTGCGCGCAGCGCTCGCTGGCCTGGATGAAATGCCGGACATCGGCAGGCACGGCCGCGCGGCCCGTTGCGGGCGCCGGCGCCGACGCAGCGGCCAGCATCAGCAGGGCGCCGGAAAATAAGCTGGACATGCATGCTCCTTGCGGGATTCGGCGTCGCGCCGCATGGCTTCCATGGCCGGCGGCGCGGGCGAGACGAAGCATGATCGCATGCCCTTCGGCAACCGTCGCTGAGGGCGCGTCACGGCTGCCGTCTCGGGCCGGCACTGCTGGCCGCGACGCCAGCCCGAGCTGGCGAGAGTCCAGAACCTCACGGTCTTCGGATGCCTCGCGCCAAACACTGTTTGCGCGCAGCCCGAGGACGAACGAAGCCGTGGACATCGGTCCACGGTGGCATGCTGACGCCGGCATGCGAGCAAACCGCCCCGCCGGGCGAACTGCCATCGAGCGGTGGCCATGCGGCCACGCGCGGCTTGGCCCTATCGCCAGTCAGGCCGCTCCACTCACCGCGGGCTGACAACCTCTCGACGACAATGCGAGACCGCGAACAGACGCTTAGACGCGGCCGGCGAATTCGCCGGTGACGGTATTCACCCACACCTTCTCGTCGTTGGTGATGTACTCCGGCACCTGGATTTCCACACCGGTGTTGAGCTTGGCCGGCTTGGTGCGTTTGGTGGCGCTGGCGCCCTTCAGCTCCGGCGCGGTGTCGACCACGGTCAGCGCCACGCTGGTCGGCACCTGCAGGCCCACCGGCGCGTCGTCGATCAGCTGCACGTAGTAGCCTTCCAGTTCCTCCACGATGTAACCGGCGTTGTCGCCTACCAGTTCCGGCGGCAGCAGGTACTGGGTGTAGTCCTCGGCGTCCATGAACACGAAGGCTTCGCCGTCCATGTAGGAGAAGTTCGCCGCGCGGCGCACCAGCTCCATTTCCCGCAGGTCGTCGTCGGCGCGCAGGCTGAGGTCGAACTTGCGTGCGCCGGGAATCGAGTAGAGCGTGAAGCGGAAGGTGACGTTGCCGCCACGCGCGGTGGGCGAGCTGCGCTCGATGTCGCGCACCTGGTAGACGGTGCCTTCGTGCTCGACCACGTTGCCTTTCTTGACGTCGGAAGCTTTCATGCCGTGAGTTCGTCGGTGGGGTTAGTTTGATGACTCGGCGCTGCGAGTCGCGGAAATGAAGTCGGGATCGGCGAAGAATTTTCCGAGCAGCAACTGAACCGTGCTTGCATAGTTCTGGATTGCCGCCGGGATGGCGATGCCGCCGATGAAGGACGACTCCCATTCGTGGCGTACCGAGACGGACTTGTCGTAGACCTTCTGGCCGTCGCGGGTGATCACGAAGTGCGCTGCGATCTCGGCGCTGGCGGTCTTGATGGCAGCGCCATCGATGCTGTTGTGCTCGAGCGTGCCGCTGATCTGCAGCTTGGCGTTCGGGTCGAAGCGTCCCGCGGTCTTCAACTCGCTGATCGTGGCGTCGTGCAGGTAGGTCGAGAACTTGCCATCGGCGCCGCCGGTGAGGGTCGATCCGCGAATGAAGAGCTTGCCGTCATCGAAGCCGGGGGTGGCGTTGAATTTCGCCACGCCGAGCGGCGTCTTGGACTGCTTCATCAGTGTTTCGGTGTTGGACACGCTGGGCTGGTAAGCCGGCGCCCCCGTGGTCACGCAGCCAGCCAGCGCGAACACGCTGGCGGCGAGCATGATCCAGCCGGCAAGGCGCAGGGGCTTCATCGACTTATTCGAAGGCATGTTTGTCGTCCAACTGCTTGAGAGCGTTCCAGGTCAACTGGTCGATCACCTGATAGACCGCATCCTGCAAGGTCATCGGCTGCAGGCCTTGAGGTGCGGAGTGATTGCCGATGGTGCTGTAGATCGCGTGCTTGAGCACGGTCTCGGTGGTACGCCCGTCGCGCGAATAACTCACCGTGCAGACATAGCCGTCGGTGACCTGGGAGCCGGCCAGGCCAAAGGTCAGGCCGGTGCCGACGCCCTTCGCGACTGCGCCATCGCCAGGCACGTTGTCGATGATGATCTTCAGCACGCCGGCATCGGGCGCGCCCGCCTGGGCCGAAGCGCTGGTGAAAAGACCGGATGCGCTGACCACGTTCATTACGCGCGGCTGCGCCATCGCGGTAGCCTGCGCGTTCGCATTACCCTTGCTGTGGAACTCGAACAGCACCTGCACCGGCCGGGGCTGGGCCACCGCAGTCAGGTCGTTGCGGGCAACTTTCGGCAGGGCCGGGTCGACGTACGCCTTGGTCGCCAGACAACCGGTCAACATCGAGCTGACAAGCAGCATGCAAGCCAGTGCGCGCAGCCTGCGCGCCAATCGTTGAAACTCCATATTTTTCCCCTTGAAAAGGCGACGTGCGAGATTGCAGGACGCCGAAGCATCTTAGCCTAGCCGTTGGCGGCGCCATACCGGGCCGCTGCATGCCGGAATGTAGGAATGAAGCGCGGCGCGCTCGCTGGCGGGCTGATGGCTGCGATAGCCGTTACATATCGCAGCCGACTTGCACGGCCTTACTTCGGCGCCAGGCGCACCGCGCCGTCGAGGCGGATGGTCTCGCCGTTGAGATAGCGGTTGGCCAGGATGAAGGCGACGGTGGCGGCGAATTCCTCGGGCTTGCCCAGCCGCGAGGGGAACGGGATCGACGCGCTCAGCGATTCCTGCACCTGCGGCGGCATGCCGTCGACCATCGGGGTCCAGAAGATGCCCGGCGCGATGGTGTTGACGCGGATGCCGAAGCGGGCCAGTTCGCGCGCCATCGGCAGGGTCATGCCGACCACGCCGCCCTTGGAGGCGGAGTAGGCGGCCTGGCCGATCTGGCCTTCGAAGGCGGCCACGCTGGCGGTGTTGACGATCGCGCCGCGCTCGCCGTCCTCGCCGGCCTCGTTGTGCTGCATCAGCGCGGCGGCGGCCTTGGCCACGTTGAAGCTGCCGACCAGATTCACCATCACGGTGCCGGCGAAGTTGGCCAGCGGCATCGCGCCTTCCTTGCCGAGCACGCGGCCGGCGCCGAGGATGCCGGCGCAGTTGACCACCACGTTCAGCCCGCCCAGCGCGTCGCGCGCCGCGGCCACGTTGGCGGCCACGTTGTCCTCGGAAGTGACGTCGGTGCGGAAGAAGCGGGCCGCCGCGCCCAGCGTCTGGGCCGCCTGCTGGCCTTTTTCTTCGTTGACGTCGAACAAGGCGGCCTTGCCGCCGCCGGCGACGATGCGCTGCGCCACCGCGTGGCCGAGCCCGGAGGCGCCGCCGGTGATGATGGCCTTGACCTGGTCGAGTTGCATGGGGAGTCCTCGGGAGATGCCAAAAGCGCCATGGTAGCCGAGGAAGCGCCGTCGCCGCGCGCCGGGGTTCAGGCGTTCACGCGATCCAGCAGCGCGGCCCAGGCCGGCGTGTCGCGCAGCTCGGCGAACGGCACGGCCGGCGCGGGCGGCGTGCCGGGCGGCTGCAGCTCCTTCTGCCACACGCCGACGTCCCACCAGCGCCCCAGCTTGTAGCCCGCGCTGCGCCACACGCCGGCGGGGACGAAGCCGATCGCCTCGTGCATCGCCACGCTGCCCTCGCCGGGCAGGGTGATTACACCCACTGCCTGGTTCAGGCTCTGCAGGGTCATCGCCTCCAGCAGGGCGGCGTAGAGGCGGCGCGCGATGCCGCGGCGCCGCGCGTCGGCATGTACATAGACCGAGGTTTCGGCGATCCAGTCGTAGGCAGCGCGCTCGCGGAAGCGGCTGGCGTAGGCATAGGCCAGCACCGTGCCGGCTTCTTCCCAGACCAGCCAGGGGTAGTGCTGCAGCTTGGCCTGGATGCGCTCGCGCATCGTCGCCGTGCCGGGCAGCGCGGTCTCGAAGGTGATCGCGCTGTGCTGCACCACCGGTGCGTAGATGGCGTGGATGGCCTCGGCGTCTTCGCTACGGGCGAGTCGCATCGGCGCCTGGGTCAGGCTCATTTCGCGTATTTCCAGTTGCGCGGCTTGCCTTCGGCCAGCCATTCCAGCGTGGTGGCGAGGCGCTTGGCGCGGGTGGCCTCGCCCTTCGCCTCGTTGATCCACTCCACGTATTCGCGCTGCTGGCTGGGGCTGAAGGCTTCGTAGTGCTTGCGCGCCGAGCTGTGCGACTTCTGCGCCAGCAGGGCGGCGAGATCCTCGGGCAGCGTCGGCGGCGGCTTGGGCGCGGCCTTCGGACGCGTCATCTTCACCCCGGCCTCGTTTAACGCCATCGCCTTGCGGACATAGGCGGTGAGCTGCTTCTTCGCGGGCAGGTCTTTCACCGTCGCGAGCTTGCCGAACTGGCCCATGCCTTCCTCTGCATGCTCGCCCACCACCTGCTTGTACAGCCAGAAATGGAAGCTGCAGTGCTGCTTGAACGCGGCCATCGAGCACATCATGGCGCCGCGATAGTCGAAGTGCGGGAAGCCCCACTTCAGCTTTTCCTCGACCTCCGGGCAGGCGGCATGCACGAGTTCGCGCAGGTGCTTGAGAATCGGCCGGGCGAACTCGGCGGATTTGGCGATATAGGCATCGACGGCCGGATTGAAATCGCTCATGGCGCGCCCCGTGGCAGCTTGTCAGCAAATGGCTGGGGTCGATTATTTTCCGGCGCCGGGGGTGCTGTCACGGTTTGGGCGCTGCGGTCACGCGCGGTGAGAGCTCCGACGGGGCGCGATTGTGTCGTCTACGGGCCGGAGCCGATGTCGACAGCTGGATGCTGCCATGGCCGGGGTGTGGTTCCGGATCGCGTAGCCACGCGCAGGCAGCGGCGCGGCAGCCTTGGATTTCACGGCCTCTGCTGCGGGTCCGGGCATCTCGACAGACCGCGGCCATGATGCGGGCTCAAGGCGAAGTCTGGGCCAGCTGAGCGGCGCATTGTGTCGCGGCAGCCGCATCGTCGGTGACGCAGCTGGCGAAGTTGGCGGGCAGGCGGGCGATCAGCAGACTGTCGCCTTCGTGCATGCTGAAACTGGAGAGCGCCGGCTTGCAGCCGGTGCCGCTGGTCGCGCACGAATGCGGCAGCACGGTGTAGTGGCAGATGCCGCTGCGGCTGCGCAGGCAATGGAAGCTGGCCAGGTCCCCGACCACCTGGACCCTGCTGTCGACGATGTGGCCGTCATCGACGATGTGGGTCACCACGGTGCGGCCGTGGTCGCAGCCAGCCAGGGAAAGCAGCAGGTAGAACAGCGAGGTCAGTTTGCTCATGGCGATCTCCGGCACGGTGCCTCGGCGGGCACGGCTTACATGTTGCGGAACAGAGTCATGAAGGGCTGGCTCACCGCCAGCGTCTCGGCCCGCTGCTTCAGGCGCAGGGTGCCCTTGCCGGTGTCGTCGCGCACGACCGAGGCCACCGCCCTGAGATTCACGATGGTCGAGCGGTGGATCTGCTTGAACTGGCTCGGGTCCAGCCGGGCGGCCAGCTCGCGGATCGGCGTGCGCAGCAGCGCCTCGCCCTCGGCCGTCACCGCCACGGTGTACTTGCTGTCGGCGCGGAAGTAGGCCACGTCGTCGACCATGAGCAGGCGCGTTTCGCGGCCATGGCCGGCGGTGATCCAGGTCAGCGGCGCCTGGCTCTGGCCGCCGTGTACGGCGAGTTCGCGGAACAGCGCGGCCAGCGACTCGGCATCGGCGGGCGGCGTTTCGCGCCGCGCCTTCAGCCGCTGCACGGTGGCGGCGAGCCGTTCGGCGCGGATCGGCTTGAGCAGGTAGTCCACCGCGCCGCGCTCGAAGGCGTCGACGGCGTACTGGTCGTAAGCCGTGATGAACACCACCTGGGTTGCCGGGCTGGCCTCGGTCGCGGCGGCGGCCACTTCCAGGCCGCTGAGGCCGGGCATGCGGATGTCCAGGAAGGCGACTTCGGGGCGCTGCTCGGCGATGGCCTCGAGCGCGCTGGCGCCGTCCTCGCACTCGGCGAGAATCTGCAGTTCCGGCCACGCCTGCGCCAGCGCCTCGCGCAGGGCGGTACGCAGCAAGGCTTCGTCCTCGGCGAGGATCGCGCCGGTCATGGCGCGCTCCCTGCGTCGGCGGCGGCGCGCAGCGGCACGGTGATGGTGCTGGCCACGCCTTCCGGCGCATTGCCTACCACCGACAACGTGGCGCCGGGGCCGTAGATCAGGCGCAGCCGCTCGCGCACATTCTTCAGGCCGATGCCGGTGCCGCTGCCGGCGACGCCGAAACCGCAGCCGTCGTCGGCCACCGTAATGGCGATGCTCTCGTCGTCGCGGCGCGCAGTGATCCATGCCGTGCCGCCGCCGGGTTTCGGTTCCAGGCCGTGCTTGATGGCGTTTTCCACCAGGGTCTGCAGCATCATTGGCGGCAGCGCGACGGCGCGCAGGGCATCGGCCACGTCGATCTGCAGCGACAGGCGCGGGCCCATCCGCAGCTTCATGATTTCCAGATAGGCGCGCGTGCGTTCCAGCTCGTCGCCGAGGGTGGACAGTGCGTCGTCCTTGAGCGGCAGCGAGTGGCGCAGGTAGTGGATCAGGTGTCCGAGCATGCGATCGGCCTGGGCCGCATCGCTGCGCGTGAGGTATTGCGCGCTGGCCAGGGTGTTGTACAGGAAGTGCGGTTCCACCTGCGCATGCAGCAGGTTGAGGCGGGCGACCGTGCGTTCCTTTTCGCTTTCCGATTGCTGCGCCCGCCGCTGTTCCTGGCGCCGCCGCTCGGCCACGCGGCGGGTGATGGCGCGGGTGATCGCCTCGGCGTTTTCCAGGTTGGTGCCGTCGTCCACGCGGAACCAGTCGCTCCACGCGGCCGCTTCCGGCTCGCAGATCAGGGTCACGCTGCCGGTGCCGTCGCCGGGCGTCACCGTGGCATAGATCTGATTGCGCAGATGGCCGAACCAATTGGCCGGGCTGAACCGCGCCCATGGATTGCGCCCATACGGCATCGGCCGCTTCACCTTGGCGCGTATCTGCAGGCTGTCGCGCGCGCTTTCGATTTCCTCGGTACGCGGCAGCTCGCGGATGGCGGCGTCGAGCAGGTCGAAGGCCTCGCCGGCCTCGAACGGGACTTCCACGCGGCGGCGCTGGCGATTGCCCAGCGTGTCGCTGTCGACCCGCCCGGCGATCAGCCTGACCCGACGCAAATGCGAGACGGCGCCGGTCACCACCATCATCAGCGCCAGGAAGATCAGCAGGGTCACGCCGCCGGCGGTGTCGTGGTATTCCAGCAGGCGGCTGTGCGTCACCAGGATGGCGACGAACAGCAGCAGGAGGAACCAGGCGAGCACCAGGCGGGCGACGAAGAACAGGCTGTTGATCACGGCGAGCCCTGCTGGGAGTGGGGACAGGGCGAGCATACCCAGCCTCGATGCGTGCCGCTGCCGCTGTGCGACGGAGGCGCGCCGGCGCCGACGAAAGCCGCCTTGGCGCGGACGAAATCCCCGATGCGGCGAGGGTCAGTGCTGAAAGAGGCGACGGTGCGGTCCGTCGCGGTGCCAGGCCAGCACGACTTCCGGCAGCCAATGCTGCAGCGGCAGGCCGACGGCCTCGCACAGTGCCAGGGTATCCAGCAGCGCCTGTTCCAGCGGGCCGGCGTCGTCGAGCTGGGTGCGTTCCAGTTGTGCGCCGTCGAGCATGCGCAGGCTCCAGTCATAGAGCAGGTCGGCGCGCTCGGACAGCGTGGCGGCGAGCCAGGCGCGCAGCGGCGCATGCACGCGCAAGCCGGCTTCGTCGGCGAGCCTCCGGGCCAGCTCGCCGGCCTGCGCATCGACGCCGCGGTACCACTCGGTATAGCCGGCCGCCGCCTCGCGCACGCTCAGCGGCGGCATCGCGCGATGCTCGGCGCAGGCGGTGAGCAGACGGCGCTCGATGCGCCGCGCCTGGCTCACGCGTTCGGCCTCGAGCAGCAGGCCGCGCTCGAGATCGAAGCAGGTGTAGAAACGCCGGTGCAGGCTGCGGAAGCGTTGCAGCGGTTCGCGCGAGAAGCCGATCTTCAGCAGGTCCTCGTCGCGCCACGGCAGCACGTAGACGTAGGCGCGTCCGCGCGAGGCGTAACGTGGTTCGATGAATTCATCCATGCCGGTGCGAGCGGAAACAGCGGGAAAGCGCCAGTCTGCGCCGGTCGCGTCTCGCCGATGCAGACGGCGAAGCGCGATCAGGCGGCGGTGCGCGCGCGGGTGACCCGGCTGGCGGTTTCCTTGTGCAACTGCGCGGCCAGCCAGGCGCCGGTGGCGATCAGCAGGTCCAGGTCGACGCCGGTGTCGACGCCCATGCCGTGCAGCATGTACACCACGTCTTCGCTGGCCACGTTGCCGGTGGCGCCCTTGGCGTAGGGGCAGCCGCCGGTGCCGGAGACGGCGCTGTCCACCACCCGCACGCCTTCCTCCAGGCAGCTGAGGATGTTCGCCAGGGCCTGGCCGTAGGTGTCGTGGAAATGCACGGCGAGCGCGCTCATCGGCACTTCCTGCGCCACCGCGCGCAGCATCGCGCGTGCCTTCGCAGGGGTGCCGACGCCGATGGTGTCGCCCAGCGAGATCTCGTAGCAGCCGAGGCGGTAGAGCCGGGCTGCCACGCGCACCACGTCGGCCACCGGCACCTCGCCCTGGTAGGGGCAGCCCAGCACGGTGGAGACATAGCCGCGCACCTTCACTTCGTCGGCCTGGGCATGCTCGACCACGCTGGCGAAGCGGTCGATCGACTCGTCGATCGAAGCATTGGTGTTCTTGCGGTTGAACGCTTCGGAGGCGGCGGTGAAGATCGCCACCTCCTTGGCGCCGACCTCGCGTGCGCGCAGATAGCCCTGCTCGTTGGGCACCAGCACCGGATAGCTGACGCCGGGCACCTTGCGGATGCCGCGGAACACCTCGGCGGCGTCGGCCAGCTGCGGAATCCACTTGGGGCTGACGAAGCTGGTGGCCTCGATCGACTTCAGGCCGGTGGCGGAAAGGCGGTCGATCAGGGCGATCTTCACGTCGGCCGGCAGCAGGGTCTTTTCGTTCTGCAGGCCGTCGCGGGCGCCGACTTCGACGATGCGGACGTGATCGGTCATGACGGTTGGGAAGCTTCGAAGGCGATCGGCAGGAGGTTAGCAGGTCTCGAGCATGCCGGGACGTTCATGCGCCGGCATATTCTTTTTGAATGAGCGCGCCGCGCAGTATCGGCGTTTCTTTCACGAGATCGAAAGGCTTGCGCTTGAGGATCGCGGCAAGCAGCTGCGGCGCGATCTGCGGGTTGCGCTGCGGCACGAAGGTGTAGAGGCCGCCGCTCTGCTTGTTGGCCAGGTACAGGCCACCGGGCGGTCGGTTGAGGATCAGGCTCTGGATGTGGCTCAGTTCGATCGTCTTGGCCGGCGACTTGCCTGCCTGTATCACGATCGCCCGATCGTCGATCTGCACACGCGTAGCCCTGCCGGCGAAGCGCAACAGAAAAAAGACCGGCAGCAGCGCGACGAAGGCGATCGCGATGCCCAGGCCTTTGTAGGAATGCACGCCGTTCAAATAATCTTCGGCGGCGCTTTTGCCGACGACGCCGAAAAGCAGCACAAGCAGCAGGATCAGATAGCCGACCATGCACAGAACGAGCAAGCTTCGATGGACCTGGCGAAACTCGAACGTCTCCATAGGCTGTCTCCCCGCGCTGGAAAAGTTAGCTGTTCAACAGATCGATCCGATCATGACTTGAAGCGTACCAGCACGGCGTCGGCCTCGACGAATTCGCCCTGTGTCGCGCTGATGCTTTCGATCGCGCCGGCGCGTGGCGCCTTCAAGGCCAGCTCCATCTTCATCGCTTCCATCACCAGCAGCTCCTGGCCTTCCTCCACCTGGTCGCCGGCCTGCGCCTTGACCAGCACGATGCGCCCGGGCATCGGCGCGATCACCTGATTGCCGCCGGCGGCATCGCGCGAAGCCCAGGCGAAGGCCGCCGCGCGGGCGAAGTGATGGCGCCGGCCGTCGGCGTCGTGCAGCAGCACGCGCTGAGCGTCGGCGCGCGTGCGCAGCCGCAGCGACTCGCCATCGAAGCGGGCGCTGAGCGCCTCGCCGTCGAAGCGGGCGCCGCACACCTCGCAGCTTGCATCGCCATGGCCCAGGCGATAGTTGCCGCCATAGCCGTGCGCCTCGATTTCCAGGCGCTGCTCGCGCCAGGCCAGGGCGACCAGGCGTTTGCCGGCGTGGCCGATGCGCCAGGCGTCGGGCCGGCTCCACGGCGAATGGGGATCGCCGGCAGCGGAGCTCGCGGCCGCTTCGTCGCAGAGCAGGGCGGCCGTGGCGGCAGCGAACAGCAGCGGGTCGGCCGGCGCGGTGTCGCCGGCGAGGAATTCGTCGAGATGGCGATCCAGGTAGCCGGTGTCGATGCGTCCCTCGACCACCGCCGGATGGCTGGCCAGCCGCTCCAGGAAGGCGATGTTGGACTTCGGGCCGACGATCTCGCAGGCGGCCAGCGCTTCGCGCAGACGCTGCAGGGCCTGGCTGCGGTCGGTGTCGTAGACGATCAGCTTGGCGATCATCGGATCGTAGAAGATCGTCACCGTATCGCCCTCGATCACGCCGCCGTCGAGGCGTACGTGGGCCGAGGGCGGCGGCAGGCGCAGGATCTGCAGCTTGCCGGAGCCGGGCAGGAAGTGCTGCTCGGGGTCTTCGGCGTACAGCCGCACCTCGATCGCGTGGCCGCGCGCCTGCACCTGTTCCTGCGCCAGCGGCAACGCTTCGCCGGCGGCGATGCGCAGCTGCCATTCGACCAGGTCGAGGCCCAGGGTGAGCTCGGTGACCGGATGCTCTACCTGCAGGCGCGTGTTCATTTCCATGAAGAAGAACTCGCCGTCCTGGGCCACGATGAATTCCACCGTGCCCGCGCCGACGTAGTCCACCGCCTTGGCCGCAGCCACCGCTGCCGAGCCCATGGCGGCGCGTCGCGCCGGGGTGAGGAAGGGCGAGGGCGTTTCTTCCAGCACCTTCTGATAGCGCCGCTGCGCCGAGCACTCGCGTTCGTTGAGGTGGATGACCTGGCCGTGGGCGTCGCCGAACACCTGGAATTCGATGTGCCGCGGATGCTCCACGTAGCGTTCCAGGATCACCCGGGTGTCGCCGAACGAGCTGGCCGCTTCGCGCTGCGCCGAAGCCAGTGCGTCGGCGAACTCGGCCTCGCCGCGCACGATGCGCATGCCCTTGCCGCCGCCGCCCGCCGCGGCCTTGATCATCAGCGGAAAGCCGGTCTTGCGCGCCTGCTCGAGCAGGAAGGCGGCGTCCTGGTTCTCGCCGTGATAGCCAGGCACCAGCGGCACGTCGTAGCGTTCCATCAAGGCCTTGGCGGCGGCCTTGGAGCCCATCGCGTCGATGCTTTCCGGACGCGGGCCGATGAAGGCGATGCCGGCCTCGGTGCAGGCGCGGGCAAACGCGGTGTTCTCCGACAGGAAGCCGTAGCCGGGATGGATCGCCTGCGCGCCGCTGCGTTTGGCCACGTCCAGGATGGCGTCGCCGCGCAGATAGGAATCGGCCGGGCGCGGGCCGCCGATCGGCCAGGCCTCGTCGGCCAGGCGCACGTGCTGCGCGTCGGCATCCGCCTCGGAATACACCGCGATGGTGCGGATGCCCAGGCGGCGGCAGGTGCGGATCACGCGGCAGGCAATTTCGCCGCGGTTGGCGATCAGTACGCGTTCGAACATGCGAGGTCTTCCGGACGACAGGGGCGGCGGCATCGAGGCCGTCACGTTAGCAGATTGCAGCGGCGACCCATGCGACCGGGCGCCGCCGGCGCGGCAGGGAATGCGGGCCTCGGCGGCTCAGCTGCCGCTCTTCAGTGCCTGCAGCCAGTTCTGCTCGGATGCATGCATGCGCTCGAACCATTGCTGGCGCATGAAGCTCAGATAGGCCGGCGGCGCCTTGGCGAAATCGTCCTCGTTCTGGTAGCAGCCGGGCACCGGCAACTCGTCGAACACCTGCTGCTCGCCTTGCTGGTGCAGCAGGGCGCGTTGCTTGTCGGCGCTGCAATCGCTGGGCAGGGGCATGCCGGTGAGGCCGCCGTGGTCGCCGGGCATCAGCACGCCGAAGCGGTCGCTGCCACGCAGGCCGTACTTATCCTTGCCCACGTGCATGATCAGCTTGTAGTCGCGCGGGCTGACGTCGCCGAAGCACGATACCTGGTAGCCCACGGTGACCTCGGCCACGCCGTCGCCGTCGAGGTCGGTGACGTGGGTGGCGTCGGGATCGAAGTCGTTGACGTGATCCTCATCGCATTCCTTCACGGCGTCGCTGAGCATCCACACACGGTGTGGCCGATCCGCCTGCAGCTGGTATTGCGCCGCGTAGACCGAGATGTCGTCGTCGTTGCTGGCCAGCACCAGCAGGTTGTTGCCGGTCTTGTCGTTCCAGGTATAGGCCGCGACCAGTTTGCCGCGCACTTCCACGCCGTCGGGGATCTTGTCGGTCTTCTGCACGGCCAGGGCGCTGGAAGCAGGCGCAGGGGCAGCGGCTGAGGTTGCCGCTGCCGTCTTCGAGGTGCTCGGTGTGCTTGGCACTGCGGTGCTTGCCGGTGCAGGCGGGTCGCCGATCCGGTCGGATTGATGCGACTGGCAGGCCGCCAGCAGCGCGGTGGCCGCAACGCAACCGAGGCGGCGGATCAAAGTTTGGCGCATGGGGTTCCCTGTTTCGGTGAGTTTCGTGACGGCGAGATCATTCGCCTTCCCAGTAATCGACATCCTCGGCCAGGCGGCCCATGCGGCGGAAACGGCGCTGCTGGGTGGCTTCGTCGCGTACCGAGGCGAGGAACTTGCCGGAGTCGGGGTATTCGCACACTTCCGTGGCGGCCTGCGTGCTGACTGCCAGATAGCGCAGCTCGGTATCGCCGGTGTTGATGATCTGGTGCGCCGTTTCCGCGCCGCCGGGCGGGCAGGCCACCACGTCGCCGGCGCGCAGCGGATGCCGGCTCGCGCCGTAGCGCAGTTCGCCGCAGCCTTCGAGGATGAAGAACATTTCCTCCTCGACGTGATGGTTGTGGAACGGGCAGGCGCGCTTGCCCGGCGCCACCACGGTGAGGTTGTAGCCGAGCTTGCGCGCGCCGATCCGGCTGGCCAGCTCGCCCCAGCGCAGATCGTAGTGTTCGGCCGTGTCGCCCTGCGGCAGCCCCGGCGGCGTACTCACGTGGTCGGCCGACAGCAGCTCGACCTGATCGAGGTTGAGGATGCGCTCGTGCACGGCTCAGCCTTCCGGCTGATGGCAGACCGCCTCGATGTTGTGGCCGTCGGGATCGATCACGAAGGCGCCGTAGTAGTGCGCGTGGTAGTGCGGCCGCAGGCCCGGCGCGCCGTTGTCGCGTGCGCCCGCGGCGAGCGCGGCGGCATGGAAGGCGTCCACGGCCTGGCGGCTGGGCGCGCTGAAGGCGACGTGGATGCCATTGCTCGGCCTGGCGCCGCCGGTGCCGATCCAGAAGGCCGGCTTGCCGTCGCGGCCGAAGCCGGCATGCGCGCCGCCGCCGGTCTGCTCCGGGGTGACTTCCATCAGCAGTTCATGGCCGAGCGTGGCCAGCACCTGGCGGTAGAAGGCCAGGCTGCGCGGGTAGTCGGCGACTGCGAATCCGATATGGTCGAACATGGTGATCTCCTTAGGATGATTCAGAGCCGAATGATTCAGAGCCAGGACGGTGCGCGTTTGTCGAGGAAGGCGCCGAGCCCTTCCTGGCCTTCGCCCGAGACGCGCAGGCGGGCGATCAGCGCGGCGTTCTCGCGATCCAGCGCCTCGGCATGTTCGGGCGTGCTGCCGGCCATGCGCAGGGCCAACTGCTTGGCCTCGCGCTGGGCCTGCGGTCCGGCCTTGGCCAGCAGGGCGAGGGTGTCCTGCACGGCCTGATCGAGCGCCTCGGCGGCGACCACGCGGTGCAGCAGGCCGATGTGCAGGGCGGTGGCGGCGTCGAAAGTCTCGCCGGTGAGGAACAGCCGGCGTGCGTGTCGCGCGCCGATCGCCTGGATCACATAGGGCGAGATCACCGCCGGCACCAGGCCCAGCTTCACCTCGGTGAGGCCGAAGCGGGCGCCGTCCACGCCGATCGCGATGTCGCAGCAGGCGACCAGGCCCACACCGCCGCCGTAGGCAGCGCCGTGCACGCGCGCCACGGTCGGCTTGGGCAGGAACTGCAGGGTGCGCATCAGCTGGGCCAGGCGCTGCGAGTCCTCGCGGTTGTCCGCCTCGCTGGCGCGGGCCATGCCGCGCATCCAGTTCAGGTCGGCGCCGGCCGAGAAGCTCGCGCCGGCGCCCTCGAGCACCACCGCGCGCACCGCGGCGTCGGCAGCGGCCTGGTCCAGCGCGGAAGTCAGTTCGGCGATCAGGCGATCGTCGAAGGCGTTGTGCACCTCGGCGCGATCGAGCCGGATATGGCGGACCGCGGCGCGGTCCTCGATCAGGATGGAAGCGGACATCGGCGACTCCGTCGGTGAGCCCGACATGATAAGCATTTGGCGTGGCGGCGGTGGTGGCGCTGCACTTGCCTGCGCGGCGATGTACAATGCGAACAATTCTTATTTGAGTGGGTGCCTGTGCGCCTGTCCGATTTGCCCAGAGGTGCTGCCGCCGTGGTGGACCGCGTGGATGATGCCCAGACTGCCGACCCGATCGCCCAGCGCCTGCGCGACCTGGGCTTCGTGCAGGGCGAGCCGGTGCGGGTGGTGGCGACCGGCCCGCTGGGCGGCGACCCGCTGCTGATCCAGATCGGCTCGACCCGCTTCGCCCTGCGCCGCAGCGAGGCCGCACGCGTGTTGGTGTCCACCGAGGCGGCGGCATGAGCGCAGCCACTATGCGCATTGCCCTGGTCGGCAATCCGAACTGCGGCAAGACGGCGCTGTTCAACCAGCTCACCGGCGGCCGGCAGAAGGTGGCCAACTACGCCGGCGTCACCGTGGAGCGCAAGGAAGGCCGCTTCACCGCGCCCTCCGGCCGCATGCTGCAGATTCTCGATCTGCCCGGCACCTACAGCTTCGATGCGACCAGCCCGGACGAGCAGATCACCCGCGACGTGCTGGAAGGCAATTACCCGGGCGAGCAGGCGCCCGACTTGATCGTCTGCGTGGCCGACGCCACCAACCTGCGCCTGCATCTGCGCTTCGTGCTCGAGGTGCGGCGGCTCGGCCGGCCGGTGGTGCTGGCTTTGAATATGATGGACGCGGCGCGCCAGCGCGGCATCGTCATCGACGTGCCGGAACTGCAGCGTCGGCTCGGCATGCCGGTGGTGGAAACGGTGGCGGTGAAGCGCGGCGGCGCGCAGGCGCTGATCGCACAGGTCGACGGCGAGGTGCCCGCGGCGGCGCCGGCGCAGCCCGACGATCCGCTCAGCCGCGCCGACCTGCACGCGCAGGTGCGCGAGCTGCTGGCGGCCACGGTGAGCATGCCGCGGGCCACCGCCGCGATCGACGACGCGCTGGACCGCTGGGCGCTGCATCCGGTGTTCGGCCTGGCGATCCTGGCGGCGGTGATGTTCCTGGTGTTCCAGGCAGTCTATGCGGCCGGCAAGCCGATGAGTGACCTGATCGGCGACGGCTTCGCCTGGCTCGGCGGACACGCCGCGGCCGGCCTGCCGGAAGGGCCGCTGAAAGGCCTGATTGTCGACGGCGTGTTCGCCGGCATGGGCACGGTGCTCGGCTTCCTGCCCGAGATCCTGGTGCTGTTCTTCTTCATCCTGATGCTGGAAGAGTCCGGCTATCTGCCGCGCGCGGCCTTCCTGCTCGACCGGCTGATGCTCTCGGTGGGGCTGACCGGCCGTTCGTTCATCCCGCTGCTGTCCAGCTTCGCCTGCGCGATCCCCGGCATCATGGGCACGCGCAGCATCACCGATCCGCGCGACCGCCTCACCACCATTCTGGTGGCGCCGCTGATGACCTGCTCGGCGCGGCTGCCGGTGTATGCGCTGCTGATCGGCGCCTTCATCCCGCTGCGCCGTGTGTTCGGCATATTCAACCTGCAGGGGCTGGTGCTGTTCGCGCTGTACCTGGCCGGCATCGTCGGCGCGATGGCGGTGGGCTGGACGATCAAGCGCATGCGCCGCGACCGCAGCGAGCACGCGCTGCTGATGGAACTGCCGTCCTATCGCCTGCCCAAGCCGCGCGACGTGGCGATCGGCCTGTGGGAGCGCGGCATGGTGTTCCTGAAGCGGCTGACCGGAGTGATCCTGGCGCTGACCGTGCTGATGTGGTTCATCTCCACCTTCCCGTCGCCGCCGGCCGGCGCCACCGGCCCGGCGATCGACTACAGCTTCGCCGGCTACATCGGCCGCGGGCTGACCTACATCTTCGCGCCGCTGGGCTTCAACTGGCAGATCAGCCTCTCGCTGATCCCGGCCTTCGCCGCGCGCGAGACTGCAGTGGCGGCGCTGGCCACCGTGTATGCGGTCGCCGGCGGCGAAGCGGACAGCGCCGGCCTCAGCCATGCGCTGGCCGCCAATTTCTCGCTGGCCAGTGCCTTGTCCCTGCTGGTGTGGTTCGCCTTCGCGCCGCAGTGCATGTCCACCCTGGCGGTGATCCGCCGCGAGACGCGCTCCTGGCGCAACGTGGCGATCGCCTTCGGCTACATGTTTGCGGTGGCCTACGTCGCCGCGTTCGCCACCTATCAGATCACCAGGGCGCTGACATGAGCATGGGCCTGTGGGTGCAATACCTGGTGGTCGGCCTGCTGGTGCTGGCCAGCCTGCTGTACGCCTTGCGCAAGCTGGCGCCGCAGCTCACCAGCCGCTGGCTGGCCACTGCCTCGATCCGTCTGAATCAGCCGCAGCGCGCCGGTTGGGTGCGCGCGCTCGGGCGGCGCCTGCAGCCGGCGCAGGCCAGCGGCCATTGCGGCGATGGCTGCGATACCTGCGGCTCCTGCGGCCCCAAGCCTCCGGCGTCGGCCAATCAGGCGATGCCGCTGGAGTTCCGGCCGCGCCGCCGTTGAGCGCGTTCACTTCGCGTTGAGCGGGGCGGACGTATCGCCGATTCGCCGACGGCGGCTCGACCCCAGGACATCCATCGCGCTGCATGCCGCAGCGCGCGATGTTCGGCGCGCTGCGGTGGATGCCGAGGCTCTGCTTAGTTCCAGGGCGTGCCGCCGTTGTAGTCGCTGCTCATGGTCGTTTCGAGCTGCGAAATGATGCTGCTGTTGGTGGTGACCAGGCCGAGCTCGCGGTTCTTGGTCAGCGAGGCGCTGGAGAAGTTCTCCGAACCCACGAAGGCCTTGACGCTGGAGGTGCCGTAGTCGGCGACGATCGCCTTGGCGTGGATGTACAGCGCGGTGCTGTTGTCCGGATAGGTGCTCACGTTGGCGCCGGCGCTGGTGAGGTCGTCGAATTCGGAGCTGTAGTCGTTGTCGTCGTTGGTCATCACGATGGTGACCTGCACGCCGTTCTCGGCGGCATTCTCCAGCGCATCGACGATCGCGCTGTCGCTCATTTCCTCGTTTTCGACCAGCAGCGACTGCTTGGCGCCGTTGATGATGCTGAGCAGTTGGGTCTGCGAGTTGGTCGGGCTCCACACCAGGTCGTCGCCGGTGGGCGGCGTGACCTTGGCGTGCTTGAAGTCGGCATTGAAGGTGGTCTCGATCGCAGCGACGTCGTTGGCGTCGTTCTCGATCACCGCGAAGTCGCGCGTGGTGCTGTAGTAGCGGCTGGTGAGGTTGAGCGTCATGATCGCCGCCTGGGCGTTCGAGGTGCCCGCGTCGATCACGATCGACTTCTCGTGCGTCGCCTCGTAGGTGGTCCAGGCCCAGACCACGCTCACGCCGCAGCCGTTGAGCTGGTTGTAGGCCGCGGTGTTGTTGCTCTTCTCGTCGTTCACGTCGAGGATCACGCGCACCTTGATGCCGGCCGCGGCTTCCTGGCACAGCAGGCCGGAAGCATTGGTGTCGACCAGTTCGTACATGGTCATGTCGATGGTCGACTTGGCCAGCTTGATGAAGTTGTAGATCGGGGTGAGACCCTGATCGGGCTCGACCACCAGGGTCTGCGTAGCGGTGGCCGCGGTGGCGCTCAGGCTGGCGCCCAGCGTGCCCAGGCAGAACAGCGCGGCCGTGAGGGTGTTTTTGGCAAACGAAGACAACCCGCAACGATGTTTCATGAGGTGCTCCCAAAGTCGAATGGATGGGCGGCTCGAAGATCTGTGCCGTGGATGTCCGCCGCTTCTTCCGAGCGGCGTCGGGCTGTCCGACTGCGTGGTGTCGCCCCCTCGACAAGCACCGGCGCGGCACAGCCTGGCGCCGATGACAGCCTTGTTTCGTGACGCTGATCTTTCCGATTTGCACGGCAAAATCCTGCGTTTACGCGTGATGCAGTTTTTTCTGATTTCGTGTGATCTGCGGCACGCTGGAATCGCGTAGAGATGCACAAGAACCTCGCGCACGATGTACGTCGCCGCTGGTTGCCAGCGGGGTCCGATGTGCGGCCGCGATGCTGCCTTGACCTGCGAAAGGCTAACGGCGCCGTGTTGGGGTCGACGTGGGCCGATCGCGTCTGAAGATCGATGGGCGGTTCTCGCGCTGGCGCGCGTCGATCATCCAGAACACAAATGCCAGGCATGCCGGTAGCACCGGTACCATGAGCACTTGGATGAGGAAGCCGGCGGACAGTCCAAGCAGCAGCAGGCGTACCAGCGGATTTATGCTGCCGAGCTGTAACGGCGACTTGCTCCGCGCTTGTTCGCGCTGGAAGGCCAGCGGCACGAGCGGTACAAGCACTATCTGCGCGGCGATGGCATTACCGCTTGCGGCGTAAACGATCAGACCCAGCGCGATCATCATGGGAATGAACAGGAAGCGGGCCAGTGCATAGGGCCTGCCTGGCGTTTCGGGAGCGCGCTGCCAGAAATAAGCGAGCAGGTAGGCGAGATAACCGAGCCAGGCGGCGATCGCGATGCCTGCCAGCATCCATGGATCCAGCGGCTGGGTATGCGGTCCCCCCGAGTCGGGCGCCAGTTGGTTGAAGCGCACAGCCAGGCCGGCGCACAACAGCCCGAGCAGGCAGCGGACCACCCCGATCGCCACGCGAGGCAGCGAGATGCGCTCGCGATCGGAGGCGGCGATCCAGAAATCCACGGTCTTCGGGTCGAATACCTCATGCAGCCGCGCGGTCTGCCTGCCGCTGAGCTGGCGCAGAAAAACGCCCATCATGGTCGGCCATGTAGGGATCCAGCCGGCCAGTAACACGCGCCACCAGGCAAAGGGCCGCTGTGCGCAGCGCAGCAGCCGGCGCGTCATGGAAGTACTGCGCTCGGTTTGTGCGGATTGCCCGGCACGCGTCTGCTTGGACAGCGCTGCCGTGTTGCCGGGCTGCACCAGCCATTTGATCTGCAACCGCGTTGCAAGATCGCGCAACGCGGGTTGTGCGGCCCAAGGGTCGGTCTGGGGAAGCAACAGCTTGAGCAGCAAATGGGTGTGGCTTGCCGGCAGCGGTGGCGCTTCGCTCAATAGTCGTTCAAGCACGCGTCGGGCGAAATTCGCCTGGTCGGCCGCAGGCATCAGCATGCGTCCCACGCGAAGGTGCATATCCAGCTCGTCCAGACGCAGGCGGGGTGCCTGCAGGAGGAACCAATGGAAGAAGCGATCCCCAGCTGTTGGCGCCTCGTCGCGGTCCCAGGGCGAGGTGAGCCGGCCATCGGGCGACGCATAGCAGGGATAGTCCAGCGCATCGCTGGCGCGTGCCCGCTGCAAGGCCGAAAACTGTTCGTTCAGTTCGGTGCGCAGCGCGTGCAGCCGTATCGGATCGACACCGCTCGAGACCTGGTCGAAACCGAAGAACTGCAGCAAGGTGTCGAAACTGGCGCTGGCGACCGGCGGCGTGTGCTGGCCAAGCTGGTTCAGCACGATCTGGCCGGCCAGGCGCTTATGCTCCAGCGACCACAGTGCGGGTTGTTGATGCAGCCATGCCAGCAGGGACGCCGCATCGTTCCCGGTCAATCTTGGCGACAAATCATGCAAGAAAGCAGCAGGTTGGAATGGCTCGCTTGGCGTCGCTGGTGCGGGTGCCTCCGCCGAGGGTTCGGCAGGCTCCGAGATGGGAGGCCTTGTCGTGGTCGATGCAACGGCAGACGCATTCGACGCAACAGCGGGCGCATTCGGTGCAGCGGTAGACGCATTCGACGCGACGGCCGGCGCGTTCTGCGCGTGGCGGCGGACCCAGGTCAAGGCCTGCTGGTACGCCGCATGCAGCTGCTGAAAGCCGGCCTCGTCTTCATCCGGCCGGATCGACTTGAGCATTTTCGCGTAGGCACGCTTCACCTCGCGCTCGTCGGCGTCCGGCCGCAGACCGAAGTAATCCAAAGGCGTGTTCATGCGTGGCGGCGCGTCTGCATGGACGTCTGTGCGAAGCAGGGCGGGCGCAGACTCACAACTGTTCCTCGAGTTCGTCCATGGCGCGCACGAAATTGTGCCGATGCTCGCCGATCATCCGTTCGTCCTGAGACTCCAGCGACTGCCTGAACTGCATGATCCATTGCTGCAGCAGCGGCCGTGCGTCGAGGTGTTCCTCGTACATGCGCTCCGCGCGGGCGAGCAAGGCGAGGTTTTCCTGCTTTTCGCGCGGATGGATCTTCAACCCGGACAGCGCGGCAAGGCGCGCGCGGATCTCCGCTTCGCTCAGTGCGCCTGGATTTTGTTCCAGCACCAGTTCGTAGCGTGCCTCGCTGGACAGCGCGGTCGCCTCCACCTGCAGCACGCCGTTGATGTCGTAGGTGAAGCGCACGCTCACCTGGTTCTCGCCGATCGGGCGGGTCGGATTCAGCGGGATCTCCAGCTGGCCCAGCTTGATGTTGTGCGCCACCAGCGGGCTTTCGCCTTGGTAAACATTCAGCATCAGGGTTGCCTGGCGCTCGTGCATCGGGCCGTAAGTGCCCTCGCGGCTGATCGGCACCACGCTGTTGCGCTGGATCAACGGCGAGAACAGCCCGCTCTGCACGTGACCCTGGGCGTCGCGATGTCCCACTTCCACGCCCAGTGTGTAGGGGCAGACGTCGGTAAGTACGATCTCCTCGAGCTTGGCGTCGCGGCGCTTCATGCCGGCCGCCACGCAGGCGCCCAGGCCGATCGCCTGGTCTGGATTCACGTGCCGCAGCGGCAGCTTGCCGAACATGCGCGCGATCAGCCGCGAGACCAGCGGCATGCGGCTGGCGCCGCCGACCAGCACGATCTCGTCGAGCTGGGCGGGCTGCAGCTTGGCGTCGCGCATGGCGCGTTCGAGCGGCGCGCGCATGCGCTGCATCAGCGGATCGGCCATCTGCAGGAAGCGGTCCTGGTCGATCTTCCAGGCGATCGTCTGCTCGCCGAGCTGGCAGGTGAATTCGACTTCGCCCTGCTGGCTCAGCTCGCGCTTGACCGCTTCCAGCCGGCGCCGCAGCACGCCGAGTTCCTGCGGCGCCAGGCTTTTCGCGTCGAGCTTGTGCTCGGCCAGGCAGGCGGCCTGCAGCAGGTCGAGAAAGTCTTCGCCGCCGAGATAGTTGTCGCCGGCGCTGGCGTGGACTTCGATCACGCCGTCGAACAATTCCAGGATCGAGACGTCGAAGGTGCCGCCGCCCAGGTCGAACACCAGCACGCGGCTGTGGTCGCTGCGCTCCTGCAGGCCGTAGGCGAGCGCGGCGGCGGTGGGCTCGTTGATCAGGCGCTCGACGCGGATGCCGGCCAGCTCGCCGGCGGCGCGGGTGGCCTTGCGCTGGGTATCCGAGAAATAGGCAGGCACGCTGATCACCGCTTCCTGCACTTTCTCGCCCAGGGCGGCTTCGGCATCGGCGATCAGCGAGCGCAGCACCAGCGCCGACAGCTCCTCCGGGCGGAAGCTGCGCGTGCCCAGCCGCACCTCGCGCGACGCGCCCATCCAGCGCTTGAACGAGGCCACGCTGAGCGCCGGATGGCTGATCAGGCGATCGCGCGCCGCCTGGCCGACGATGATCTGCTCGTCGTCGCCGACGCTGACCACCGAAGGCGTCAGGTACTCGCCGAGCGCGTTGCGGAACAGCTCCGGCCCGGACTCGCCATAGCGCCCGACCAGCGAGTGCGTGGTGCCCAAATCGATACCGACGATCATGTCTGCCTTTTCCCCAATAACTTGCTTTCATGTGGCCCACGCGCAGCGGGCCCGGCTACATGCGGAACACGCCGTAGCGCTGCGGCTGGATCGGCGCGTTGAGCGAGGCGGAGATCGCCAGGCCGAGCACCCGCCGCGTGTCGGCCGGATCGATGATGCCGTCGTCCCACAGCCGCGCGCTGGCGTAGTAGGGATGGCCCTGACGCTCGTACTGCTCGCGGATCGGCGCCTTGAAGGTTTCTTCGTCCTCGGCGCTCCAGGTCTGCCCGGCCGCTTCGAGGCCGTCGCGCTTCACCGTGGCCAGCACCGACGCGGCCTGCTCGCCGCCCATCACGCTGATGCGCGCGTTCGGCCACATCCACAGGAACCTCGCGCCGTAGGCACGGCCGCACATGGCGTAGTTGCCGGCGCCGAAGCTGCCACCGATCACCACGGTGAACTTCGGCACGTGCGAGCAGGCCACCGCGGTGACCATCTTGGCGCCGTCCTTGGCGATGCCGGCGTTTTCGTACTTGCGGCCGACCATGAAGCCGGTGATGTTCTGCAGGAACACCAGCGGCACGTTGCGCTGGTTGCACAGCTCGATGAAGTGCGCGCCCTTCAGGGCGCTCTCGGCGAACAGGATGCCGTTGTTGGCGATGATGCCGACCGGGTAGCCGTGGATGTGCGCGAAGCCGCACACCAGGGTCTTGCCGTAGCGCGCCTTGAACTCGTGGAACTCGGAGCCGTCGACGATGCGTGCGATCACCTCGCGGATGTCGAACGGGCGGCGCGTGTCCTGCGGGATCACGCCGTACAGCTCTTCCGCGGCGAAGCGGGGCTCCAGCGGCGGACGTACGGCCAGCGGCACCTGCTTGCGCCGGTTCAAGCTGGCGATCACGTCGCGCGCGATCGATAGCGCGTGTGCGTCGTTCTCGGCGAAATGGTCGGCCACGCCGGAAACGGACGTATGGACGTCCGCGCCACCCAGCGCTTCGGCATCGACCACCTCGCCGGTGGCGGCCTTCACCAGCGGCGGGCCGCCGAGGAAGATGGTGCCCTGCTCGCGCACGATGATGGTTTCGTCGCTCATCGCCGGCACATAGGCGCCGCCGGCGGTGCACGAGCCCATCACCACCGCGATCTGCGGAATGCCCAGGCCGGACATGCGCGCCTGGTTGTAGAAGATGCGCCCGAAGTGTTCCTTGTCCGGGAACACCTCGTCCTGCAGCGGCAGGAAGGCGCCGCCGGAATCGACCAGGTAGATGCAGGGCAGGTGGTTTTCCAGCGCGACTTCCTGGGCGCGCAGGTGCTTCTTCACGGTCATCGGGAAATAGGTGCCGCCCTTGACCGTGGCGTCGTTGGCGACCACCACCACCTCGTTGCCGTGCACACGGCCGATGCCGGTGATGATGCCGGCTGCCGGAGCCTGGCTGTCGTACATGCCGTGCGCGGCTAGCGGCGACAGCTCGAGGAAGGGCGACCCGGCATCGAGCAGGGCGCGGATGCGTTCGCGCGGCAGCAGCTTGCCGCGCGCGGCGTGCTTTTCGCGGGCCTTGGCGCCGCCGCCGTCGGCGTGGCGCGCCAGTTCCTGCCGCAGCTCGTCGACCAGGCCGCGCAACTGGCTGCTGCTGGCCTGGAATTCGGCGGAGCGGGGATCGATCTGGGTGGCGAGAACGCTCATGAGTGCACGGCCGTCGTTCGTAATAGAACGCGCATGATAGCCGTCGTCGCCATCGCTTCGCATGATCCCGTGGCGCGGGGTGTTTGTTATCGATGAAACAAAAAAGCGGCCGCCCGGAGGCGGCCGCTTCTACGAACTCGACTCAAGGAGCGGATCAGTGACCCGCGTTCGCGTCCTTGGAATCCTTCATGGCGTCCTTGGCCGCGTCCTTGGTGTTCTTCATCGCGTCCTTGGCGGCATCGGCAGCCTTGCCAGCCTGGTCGGCGGCGTTGGCGGCAGCCGTCTTGGCCTGGTCCACCGCGGCGGCCGGGGTGGCCGAGGTCGCAGCGGCAGCGGCAGCGTTGGCGGCCGTGGCGGCGGAGGCGGCAGCCTGCTGAGCCTGATCGGCAGCCTGGCCAGCGGCGGCAGCAGCGGCCTTGGCCTGGTCGGCACCCTGCTGGGTAGCCTGGTTCGGAGCCTGCGCGGCAGCCTGCTGGGCCTGGTCAGCGGACTGCTGAGCCTGGTCGGCGGACTTCTGCGCGTCCTGCGCGGAATCCTGCGCGCCATTGCTGCAAGCCGCCAGCAGCGCGACGAGCGCGGAGGCGAGTAGGGTACGCGTCAACTTCATGGGTGAATCTCCTTTGCCGTGGAATGCCGTTTGGCGGCGTATTAATAACCTTTTCGCGACATTTACGCCACAGGTTCAGCCGCCAATCTTTCAGTACCCATTAAAAGGCCCCTGCTCCGATTGCAGACAATCCATGCTCGTTCAAGCTGATTATCGCGCGAGTGTTGTGATGGTTCAGTCGAGGCGCTCGACCGCGATCGCGGTGGCCTCGCCGCCGCCGATGCACAGCGATGCCACGCCGCGCTTCAGGCCGCGCGTCTTCAGCGCGTTGAGCAGGGTGACCATCAGGCGGGCGCCGCTGGCGCCGATCGGGTGGCCCAGCGCGCAGGCGCCGCCGTTGACGTTGAGCTTGTCGTGCGCAATGCCGAGTTCGCGCATCGGCGCCATCGCGACCACGGCGAACGCCTCGTTGACCTCGAACAGGTCCACGTCCTCGACCTTCCAGCCGGCCTTGTCGAGCACTTTCTGGATCGCGCCGACCGGGGCGGTGGTGAACCACTCCGGCTCCTGCGAATGGGTGGCGTGCGCCACCACGCGCGCCAGCGGCTTCAGGCCGCGGGCCTGTGCATCGCTGGCGGCCAGCAGCACCAGCGCGGCAGCGCCGTCGGAAATGCTGGAGGAACTGGCTGCCGTGATGGTGCCGTTTTCCTTGCGGAAGGCCGCCTTCAGGCTGGGGATCTTGGCGATGTCGGAGCGGCCGGGCTGCTCGTCGGTGTCGACCTGCACGTCGCCTTTGCGCGACGCCACGGTCACCGGCACGATCTCGTCGGCGAAGGCGCCGGACTGCTGCGCCGCCTGGGCGCGCTTGACCGACTCGATCGCGTAGGCGTCCTGCTCTTCGCGGCTGAAGTGGTACTTGTCGGCGCACAGCTCGCCGAACACGCCCATCGCCTTGCCGTCGTAGGGATTGGTCAGGCCGTCCCAGGCCATGTGGTCGACCAGCTGGGCGTCGCCGTAGCGGATGCCGGCGCGGGCATTGACCATGTGCGGCGCGTTGGTCATCGACTCCATGCCGCCGGCCACCACCACCGCAGCCGAGCCGGCCTTGATCAGGTCGTGGGCCAGCATCACCGCCTTCATGCCCGAGCCGCAGACTTTGTTGATGGTGGTGCAGCCGGCACTCGCCGGCAGGCCGGCCTTGAGCGAGGCCTGGCGGGCCGGGGCCTGGCCCAGGTTGGCCGGCAGCACGCAGCCCATGATCACTTCGCCGACATCCTTGGCCGCCACGCCGGCCTGCTGCAGCGCTGCGCCGATCGCGGTGGCGCCCAGGACCGGGCTGGGTACGCCGGTGAACTGGCCTTGGAAGGAACCGATGGCAGTGCGCTTGGCACCGACGATGACAACGCTGACGTCCGACATGGGGGATCTCCGCAGGAACTGGATGGGCCGATGCGCCCGACTAAACAGGGGGATTATCGCAGCCGGTTGGGAAGGGCGGCAAACCCGCCGAAAACCCCGCTGGCCCGGGATCGACGCCGCAATCTGTTACGCCTGCGTTGTGCCAGAATCGGGGCAGGGAATCGGGCGCCGGCCATCGGGGCACGGTCGGCAGTCCGCCAGGGGTGTCTGAACTGCCCGTATTGGGGATGGCCATGCAAAAAGGGACGAATGCGTTCAAGCGCCGCGACGCGGTGCTAATGATCTATGTGGCGCTGGGTCTGAGCGCCTGCGGCGGGGGCGGCAGCAGCAACGTCAAGCCGAACACCTCCACCCCGGCACCGCCGTCGTCGTCGCCGGCACCGCCCAGTTCCATCCCACAGCCGCCGCTGGACGCCCAGCTCTCGCTGACCAACACCTATGCGGCGCACAACCAGGGCTATACCGGCGCCGGAGTCACCATCGGCATTGTCGATTCCGGCGTGATGGCCAACAACGCCGCGCTCAGCGGGCGGGTGGTGAAGAACCTCACCTACGTCGACCCCAGTACCAACAACCTCAACGTGGGCGACGTGATCGGCCACGGCACCTGGGTGTCGGAGATTGCCGCGGGCAGCCCGTTCGCGAAGTTCCCCGGCGGCATCGCGCCCGGCGCCGACATCGTGTCGGCGCGCATCATCGACGACAATTCCGGCGACGACAACGGCTCCACGCCGCCGAGCCAGGTCACCTCGGCCGATCCGCTGCCGCAGGTCAACGCCGACCTGATCGCCGCCGGCGTGAAGGTGCAGAACAACTCCTGGGGCGGCATCACCTGGAGCGCTTCCAGCACCGCCACCACCCAGCTGTTCGACGCGGCCTACAGCCCGTTCGTGAACCAGTGGGGCGGCCTGGTGGTGTTCGCCGCTGGCAACGACTCGCAGGCCAATCCCAGCACCATCGCCGCGCTGCCCAGCCTGGCGCCGGATCTGGAAAAGGGCTGGCTCACCGTGGTCGCGACCAACAGCAACAACCCGACCCAACTGGAAAGCTATTCCGACAAGTGCGGCATCGCGATGAACTACTGCCTGGCCGCGCCGGGCGACGTGATCGTGCTGGACAAGGGCACCACCACCAGCACCACCAACCCGACCTATTACATCGTCGAGGGCACCTCGCTGGCTGCGCCGCAGGTCACCGGCGCCGCGGCGCTGGTGTGGCAGGCCTACCCGTATTTCAGCAACGACCTGGTGCGCCAGACCCTGCTCGGCACTGCCGACCCGCTGGGCGGCTCACAGCCCAACCCGACCTTCGGCTACGGCGAGCTGGACGTGGGCAAGGCGGTGAACGGCCCCGAGCAGTTTAACTGGGGCGACGTCACGGTGAGCTTCAGCGGCAGCTCCAACTGGAACAATCCGATTTCCGGCGCCGGCGGCCTGATCAAGCAGGGCAGCGGCACGCTCAACCTCACCCAGCCGTCCAGCTACACCGGCCTCACCCAGGTGCAGGGCGGCACGCTCAATGCCGTCGCCCTGGCCTCCAGCGCGAACGTCAGCGCTGGCGCCACGCTCAACAGCCTGCAGAGCATCGGCGGCAACGTCAGCAATGCCGGCGTGCTGAACGTCAGCAACAACGGCAACGTCACCGTGAGCGGCAACTACGTGCAGCAGGGCAATGGCCGTCTGGCCGTCTCGCTGGGCTCGGCGCTGAGCGTGACCGGCACCGCCACGCTCAGCGGCGGCGACCTGTTCGTGACCGGCGCCAACCAGGGCTACGTGGTCAATTCGCACACCAACGTGCTCACCGCCGGCGGCGGCCTCAGCGGCACCTTCTCGGCCTTGAACACCGCCTCCAACGTGCTGCTCAACGCCAGCCTCAACTACGACGCCAGCAGCGCCTGGCTGAACGTGCAGCAGGTGCAGGTGACGGCGATCCAGGGCGCCACCTATACGCCGGCTTCGTTCGGCGCCGCGCAGCGCGTGCAGAACGCGTTCGGCCAGATCAACACCCAGCTGACCCAGCCGACGCCGCCCAGCGGCAATGGCCCGATCCCCACCAGCTTCATCAGCGGCGCGGCCAACCTGCAGCAGTCGAGCAGTCTGGCCAACGTGCAGAATTCGCTGCAGAGCCTGTCGGGACAGCTGCATGCGGCCAGCGCGCAGATGACCTTCGAGGCCATCGACGCCGGCACGCGCGCCTTGTCCGACCGCTTCGATCAACTGCTCAACGCGCCCTCGCCGCTGCTGGCCGCGGGCGGCTGGACCCAGAACCTCGGCTACCAGGGCAGCATGTCGCGCGGCGGCTACGGCAACGTCAGCTACGACCTCAACGGCTGGATGGCCGGCAACGACCTGCGGCTCGGGAGCAACGGCGTGTTCGGCTACGCGCTGAGCCAGAGCCGCGGCCTCGGCCGGCTGGCGGAAAGCGCCGACCAGGGCGACAGCCATGCCGCCGAAGGCATGATCTATGCCGGCCTGATCCAGGGCCAGTGGTATGCGATGGGCCGCTTCGGCATGGGCGAATACCTGGAGAACATGCGCCGCGACGTGCAGCTCGGCGACACCCTGTCGGGCGTGGGCAGCAGCAACCGCGGTCGCTACGGCGTGGCCTACGCCGAGAGCGGTTATCGCTTCGGCCTGGGCAACTGGCAGTTCACGCCGTACGTGGATCTGCAGTACGTCAATATCCGCAACGACGGCTTCGAAGAGCAGGGCGCCGACGGCTTCGGCCTGCAGGGCGACGGCCAGAACATCCAGCGCTGGCAGGCCGGCGTGGGTATGCGCGCGGCGCAGCGCTGGCTGCTCACCCGCGGCAGCCTGACCCTGCAGGCGCACATGCTGTGGCAGCAGGCCTTCGCCATGCGCGGCGAAGAACTGGACGCCAGCTTCGCCGCCCTGCAGCAGTATGCGCCGGTCGGTGGCATCGGTCTGTCGCGCTACGGCGGCAGCGCCGGCATGAGCCTGGATTGGGAAATGTCGCCGCACGCCGGCGTGCAGCTTTCCTACGACCACTTCGCCGGCCAGTACGAGCATTCCAATATGGGGCAGCTCAGCTACCGCCTGTCGTTCTGAAACTGCGCGCGCTGAAGTGTGCGCACTGAAGGTGTAAGCGGATGGCGGGTCACGCCGCCGTCCGCGACATGACGTGAGTCGCCGCAAGCGAGACGGCAGCGGATGCTCATTGCGGTTTCAGAACATCGCCGTCGCCACGGTCCGCAAGTCGGCCGAACGAATGCACGTCGAACGCATGGGCAGGCCGCTGCGGCTGTGTGCTCGCCTTTTTGCCATCAAGGTCTAGAGCAGGTTTGTCACTGGCGCCGGGCTAGAGCAGGCGCAAAGTAATTGCCTTCAGCACCGCGTGGGTACGGTCGCGGCATTCCAGCTTGACCAGCAGGTCGGAGATGTAGTTCTTCACCGTGCCTTCGGAGAGATGCAGGCTGCGCCCGATCTCCTTGTTCGAATAGCCGCCGGCGACCAGCCGCAGGATGCTTGCCTCGCGTTCGGTGAGGTGGCGCGGGCCACTCTCGTTGCCCGCGTCGGCCAGGCGCGCACGCACCGGACCCAGGCTGATCGGCTGCAGCAGCGTTTCGCCGGCGGCGACGCGGCGGATCGCCGCGCACAGTTCCTCCGGCGAGGCGTCCTTGAGCAGGAAGCCCTGCGCGCCTGCGGCAACCGCGCGCAGCATCAGCTCGGGATCGTCGAAAGTGGTCAGCAGGATCACCGGGGTGGCGTCGCCGCGCTCGCGCAGGACCTGCAGCACGGACAGCCCGTCCATGCCGGGCATGCGCACGTCGCTCAGCACCACGTCGACGGGACGCTTGGCGAGGCCGTCCAGCAGGGCCTGGCCGTCGCTGGCTTCCAGCGCGATCTGCAGGCCCTGGTCGGCCAGCAGCGCCGAGAGCCCCTTGAGCACTAGCGCCTGGTCGTCGGCGAGGGCGATGCGGATCGCGGCAGCCGTGCTCATCGCGGCTGCGCCGGCAGTCGCGCGATCAGCTCGACGCCGCGCTCGTCGTGGGCGGTCACGCGCAGCTGTCCGCCTAGCGCTTCCAGCCGTTCGCGCATGCCAGTGAGCCCGTTGCCGGCGACCAGGCTGGGCCGGCTCGAGCCGTCGTCGCGCACGCACAGTTGAATATGCCCGTCGACGCGCCGGCAGTCCAGGCTGATCAGGCGCGGTTGGCCATGCCTGAGCGCGTTGGTGATCGATTCCTGCGCGCAGCGCAGCAGGGTTTCCGCCGCCTGCACCGAGGACGGACGCGCTTCCTCGTCCACCTGCAGCTCGAAGCGCGGGCCGGGAATCGGCCGCACCAGCGCCTCCAGCGCGGCGCGCAGCTCGATGCCGTCGTGCTGACGCAGCTGGCTGACCACGGCGCGGATGTCGTCGAGCAGCTCGTGCGCCAACACGCTCGCCGTGGCCAGCTCGGCGCGCTCGCGCAGCGCCGGATCGCGCGACAGCAGGGCGAGATTGAGCTTCAGCGCGGTGAGCTTGTGGCCGGCCACGTCGTGCAGTTCACGCGACAGCTTCAAGCGCTCCTCGCCGCGTGCGCTCTCGTCGAGCAGGGCCTGGGTCGCCAGCAACTGCGCGTTGAGCCGGGCCAGTTCGTCGCGCGCGCGCTCGGCATCGGCCTGGTAGTGCGCGGTCAGGGCAGCGAAGGCCTGGAAGGCCAGCAATGGCAGCAGTTCCAGCGTCACGTTGCCGGCGCGTCCGTCGAGCAACCACCAGCCATACAGCAGGATCAGGTTGAAGCCGAGCATGATCGCCAGGGTTTGCCGCGGCGGCTGTAGCAAGGCCAGCTGTGCCGCGACCACGATCAGCAGGATGCCGATCCAGCCGTCGAGCAGCATGAAGCCGGCCAGCAGCACGGCGATGCCCTGCAGCAGCACCAGCGCCAGCGAGCGCAGTGGCGGGACACGGCGCAGGCTCAGCGTGTGGGCCACCAGCAGGGCCAGCATCGCCAGCAGGGCGCAGGCGCCGATCCAGCTGCGGCTGTCGCCGGCGGCAAGCCGGGCGAATGGCATCGACTGCAGCGCGATGCCCAGCCAGGTGAGGTAGGCGGCAAGGTTCAGCGGCGCCAGGATCGACGAACGGCGCGGGCGATAGCGAGGCGGGGCGGGCGCGTGCATGGCGCCGAGTATAGGCAGGCCGCTGTGCCGCGGCAGCCGGTGCGCAGCAAGAGGTGACTTTTCTCACCCCTGGCCGGTGACGATCCGCATCTGCTCCGTCGTGCGGCGCTTTCCCACAATGCGGGCAACCACTCGACACGGGGAATCGCGATGGATGCCTACCGCCTGCTGATCCTGGTGCATGCCTGCTTCGGCACGCTCGCGCTGGCGAGTTACTGGAACGCCGCACTCAGCCGCAAGGGCTCGCCCTGGCACAAGGCGGCGGGACGGCTCTACGTGAAGAGCATGCTCGGCATCATCGCCAGTGCGCTGCCGATCGCCGCGGTGGCCTTTGCCCGCGGCAATCCCGGGCGCGGCATCTTCCTGTCCTATCTGGTGGTGATTACCGCAACCGCCCTGTGGCTGGGCTGGCGGGCGGTGCGCCGCAAGCAGGACCAAGCCGCATTCCGCGACCGCCGTTATGTGGTGGTGGCCTGGCTCAACCTGGCCGCCGCTGCGGCCGTTTTCGCCATCGGCCTGCGCACCGGCAATGGCGTGCTGATCGGCTTCGCTGCGATCAGCGTCTACGGCGGCACCACCATGCTGCGGCGCCATCGGCGCCCGCTGGACACGCCACGCTGGTGGCTGCGCGAACATTTCGCGGCGATGCTGGCCTGCGGCGTGGCCACGCATATCGCCTTCCTGTCGATCGGCCTGAGCCGGATGCTGCAGGGCGCCGGCATCGAACTCGGCGGGCGCCTGGAATTGCTGAGCTGGTTCGCGCCGGTGCTGGTGGCGCTCCTGGCCGGGATCTACTTCAAGCGCAAATATTTTCCGGTGCGCCCGACGGCGGCCTCGCTCGACTAGCCGGGGTTCGCAGCGCTCAAGAGCGCCTACGATGCAGCGACGCCACCGAGAAAGGCATCGAATGACTCTGCCGGCTTTCAAGTACCACCCCGATCCGCTGGACACGGGCAGCGTGATCGCCTCTGGCCTCGTCTGCATGTGCTGCCGGCAGGCGCGCGGCTATGTCTATGTCGGACCTGTTTTCGCCATCGAGGATTATCAAGGCCGCCTCTGTCCCTGGTGCATCGCCGACGGCTCCGCGCATGCCAGCCTGGGGGCAAGCTTTACGGATGAGCACGGTATCGGCGATGGCGGCGCATGGGGCGAGGTGCCTGCGGCGGTCGTCGAGGAAGTCGCGTTTCGCACACCGGGTTTTTCCGGATGGCAGCAGGAGCGTTGGTGGACTCACTGCGGCGATGCCGCCCAGTTCCTGGGGCGGGCAGGCCGGGATGAATTGCAGGCGTTCGGTCCGCAGGCGCTGACGGCGATTCGGGACGATGCCGGGCTTGCCGATGGGCCGGCCTGGGAGCGGTTTCTCGCTGCTCTGAGCAAGCATGGCTCGCCCACGGCTTACTTGTTTCGTTGCATCCGCTGCGGCGCGCTGGGCGGCTACCAGGATTGCGATTGAACTGCCCGGAGACGCGGCCCCGGCGATCCGTCAGCCGGGGCACAGATGGTCATCCATGACATCGCCACCGATGACATCTACGGCGCGGCAGCGGCCTTGGGCGGCTGAATCGTGTAGTCCTCCGGCGGCTGCGCGTGCAGCAGATGGGTGACGAAGTAGTCCCACATCCGCCGCGTGTAGTAGGCGTCGGTGCGGAAGAACTCGTGCGTGCGGTTCGGCAGGTAGAGCAGGTCGTAGTTCTTGTTGGCGCGGGTCAGCGCATCGACCAGCTGCAGGGTGACCGCCGGCAGCGCGTTCTCGTCCATGTCGCCGTAGACCAGCATCAGATGACCGCGCAGCTGGCTGGCCAGCGCGCTGTTGTCGATCTGGCGCATGTGCTCGGGCACCGCCTGCGGGGTGGGGCGGAAGCGTTCGCCGTGGCCGTAGTCCGGCATGCCGATCTGCGCCTCCAGCCCGTCGTAGAAGCCCTGGAAGTTGTGCGGCCCGGCCGAGGACACCGCCACCTTGTAGAACTCGGGGTGGGAAAGAATCGCGCGCGCCGAGGTATAGCCGCCGAAGGAGTGGCCGTAGACGCCGACCCGATCCAGGTCCAGCGCCGGATAGCGTGCGCCGAGCTGCTTGATCACGGCGACGTGGTCGGCGATTTCGGGATCGGCGAAGTTGCCGTAGCCGACATCGTGGAAGGCGCGCGAGCGGCCGGGCGTGCCGCGCGCGTCCACGGTGAGCACGGCGAAGCCCAGCTGCGCCAGGCTGGCGCGCGAGATCGGATTGAAGGCCGCGGCTGCCTCGGCGAAGCTGCGCGGCACATTGGTCATCTGCGGACCGCCGTAGAAGGCGTCGATCACCGGCACGCTGGCGTGGCTGGCGCGATCGAAGCCGGGCGGGAAATAGATCACGCCGTAGAGTTCGGTCTTGCCGTCGGAGGCCGTCGCATGGAAGCGCGCCGGCGGCTGCCAGCCGGCGGCGTAGACGGTCGAGGCGTCGGCCTTTTCCAGCGGCAGCACCACGTGGCCGTCGTCGCTGGCGCGCAGCACGCTGCTCGGTGGCTGGTCGATCGTCGACGAGGTGTCGACCAGGTAGCGGCCACTGGGTGAGAACAGACTCTCGGCGCCGACCTGACCGACCGCCAGTTCGTCCAGCAGCGGCACGTTGAATTCGTGCTCGGCCTGATCGGCGGTCAAGGCCTCCGGGTCGCCGCCGTCCAGCGAGACGCGATAGAGCTGGCGCAGGTAGGGATCGTCGCCCGGCCGGTGGCCGGGAGCGGTGAAGTACAGCTGGCGGGCGGATTCGTCGACGTGCACGATGTCGCGCACCGGCCAGTCGCCGCGAGTGAGCTGGCGCTCCAGCCGGCCGCTGGCGATGTCGTACAGGTACAGATGGCCCCAACCGTCGCGCTCGGAGAACCACACCGCTTCGCGGCCGTCGCCGACGATGCGCAGGTTGGCGCGATCATAGATATAGGGGTTGAGCCACACCGGCGTATCGGCCTTTTCGCTGAGCACACGGCGCAGCGCGCCGCTGCGCATGTCGATCTCCTGCAGCGAGAGCTGGCGGCTGTCGCGCGTGGTCGCCACCCCGTAGCAGCGCAGCGCATCCTTGCTGCATTGCAGTTGCGGCGGCGACAGGCTGGCCTCTTCGAACTGCCAGTCCGCCGGCAGACTCAGCGCATGCTTGGCGCCGCTGGCCACGTCGATCACGAAGGCATCCTGCCTGGCCTCGCCGCGATCGCCCAGCAAGGCCAGCCGCAGCTGGTACAGGATCGGGCGGAAGCTGCCGTCCTGCGGTACCCACTCGACGAAGGGATACGGGGCGATCGCGCGCTCGTCGGTGCGCACGCCGATCAGCCGCTTGCCGTCGGGCGACCAGGCGATGCCGATCGGCGGGATCTTGGTCTTGCTGCGCATCAGCGGAATCGCCACGGTGATGCTGTCCGGCAGCTTGCCGTAGGCGAAATAGGGCTGACCGTCCTCAGTCAGGCGGCGCTCGTGCCCGTTGCCCAGATCGCGCAGCCACAGATCGTTGTCGCGCGCGAACACGGCCTGCTTTCCATCGGGCGAAGGCAGCAGATCTTCGCCCGGCTTGGCCTCGGCTGGCGCGCGCTCACAATGGTAGGCGGGCAGTTCGCAGCGGATCGTCTGCTGTTTGTCGTCGGTCAGCTGCACTTGCAGGCCGTCGCCTTGCGGCGTGATGTCCTTGACCTGCAGATGGTCGGCATCGGCCTTGGCCTGGCCGAAGTCGTGCTGCAGCAGGGCAGCCAGGCGTTCGTGGTCGAAGGCCGGCTCGCGCGTGCCCTTGGCGGCGTCCACCAGCAGGTAGCGGCCGCCCTGAGCGGTGTCGCTGCGATACCAGAACGCATCGCGCTGACCCAGCCAGTGCGGTGCGACGACGGCGTTGCGCAGGGTGCCGCGCAGCTGGTAGTCGAGCAGCCGCTCGGCGCGCGCATAGTCAGCCGTGGTCAGCTGAGCAGTTGTCTGCGCGGCGGTGGCGATGTTGGGCAGAGCGAGCATGAGCGCGATCGCGCAGTCGCGAAGGCAAGGGCGACGGAATGAATGCATGGCGTTCCCTGACAAGAGCAGCGTGGGCGGGAATCGCCAGTGAAAAGGATCGCTGTGCCGCGGGCAAGATGACTTAAGGCATGCGTGGCTTGCGATGGGGCGCGGCATCGCGTGGTTGCGAACGAGCCAGCGCGGCGGCGTCGATCAAGCTGATGGGCGGGCGTGCGAGACATCGAGCCGACAGCGAGGCGAGGGGCTGGCAGGTGTGGCTTCGTCACGCTATCGCTGCGCGGCCTATCGGTCGACACGCATTGCCCGCGGTCGATCCGTGCATGCAGACATCGATCCGGCGCATCGGCATCCGCACGATGCGCCGGCGTCGTTACGGCCGGCATCCATCATGCCGGCTGGCACTGCATTCAGGCCTTGCCGTGGAACAGCTCGCGGCCGATCAGCATGCGGCGGATTTCATTGGTGCCGGCGCCGATCTCGTACAGCTTGGCGTCGCGCAGCAGGCGACCGGCCGGGAACTCGTTGATGTAGCCGTTGCCGCCCAGGGTCTGGATCGCCTCCAGCGCCACCTTCACCGCGTTCTGCGAGGCGTTGAGCAGGCAGGCTGCGGGATCGATGCGCGACTTCACCCCAGTGTCGAACTGCTGCGCCACCATGTAGGCGAAGCCGCGCGAGGACTGCAGGGCGGTGTACATGTCGGCGATCTTCGCCTGCATCACGCCGAAGGTGCCGATCGGCGCATTGAACTGCTTGCGCTCGCGCACATAAGGCAGGGCCAGGTCCAGCGCGGCCTGCATCAGGCCGATCGGGCCGCCCGAGAGCACCAGGCGCTCGGTGTCCAGGCCGCTCATCAGCACGCGCACGCCTTCGTTGACCTCGCCCACGATGTTCTCGACGGGAATCTCGCAGTCCTCGAACACCAGCTCGCAGGTGTTGGAGCCGCGCATGCCCAGCTTGTCCAGCTTCTGTGCAGTGGAGAAGCCCTTCATGCCCTTCTCGATGATGAAGGCGGTCATGCAGCGGCTGCCGGCGACGCGCGGCGCGGTGCGCATGTAGACCAGCAGCACGTCGGCGTCCGGCCCGTTGGTGATCCACATCTTCGAGCCGTTGGCCACCCACACGCCGTCGCGCAGTTCGGCCTTGCAGCTCATCGAGCCCACCACGTCGGAGCCGGCACCCGGCTCGCTCATCGCCAGCGCGCCCACGGATTCGCCCGAGCACAGCTTGGGGATGTACTTGCGCCGCTGCGCCTCGTTGCCGTTGTGGAAGATGTTGTTGAGGCAGAGGTTGGAGTGGGCGCCGTAGGACAGGCCCACCGAGCCCGAGGCGCGCGAGATCTCCTCCATCGCCACCATGTGCGCCAGGAAGCCCATGCCGGTGCCGCCGTACTCGGTCGGGATGGTCATGCCGAGCAGGCCCATCTCGCCGAACTTGCGCCACAGGTCGGCCGGGAACAGGTTGTCGTGGTCGATCTGGGTAGCGCGCGGCGCGATCTCCTTCTCGGCGAAGGCGTGCACGCTCTCGCGCAGCAAGTCGAGGTCTTCTCCCAGCGGAAACGGACGCATGCGATACCACTCCGGTTGGCTATTCAGACCTACATGATATCGCGTCGGGGCCCGGAGGAGGTTTGGCGTAGTTCATGGTGGCCGATGCAGACCCGCACGCGTCCGTGGTCGACGCGGTTCGCTTGTGTCGACGGGTGACGCTCGTCTCGTCACTTTTGGGTGAAGACCTATTCCTTCTTCAGCTCAAGATACGCAATCAGCGCATTGCCGTCCGGGAGGAATTTCGACATGACCAGGGCGAAGTATTGAGGGTGGATCAGGCCAAGCTTGAAGATTCGGATGGCTGCAATGCCCGGCACGTCTAGCCCTTCGGCAACAATCTTTCCGCCTTGCTTGGCAGTGAAATTATCTATGTCGCCACTAATAACGACCCACTGCGGGGAAATGTCAGGCGGCACCTTTGCATAAACAAAAATACGCTGGTCAATGATGCTGTACCTTCCATTTAAGTAATGACTTGTAGAGGCAATAAATGCCGACTGCTGCTCGGCGTACTGATCATTTCTGATAGGTGTGCTTGGATTGAAGAGAGGGTCTATCGGAAAGCTTTCTACATTCATCTTGGCATCCTTGGCTGCAGCTGCATGAATAATGGACATGGATAGCATGATTATTAAAAGGCGTATTATCTTCCTCATGCTGCATCCTCATCGAGTCATGATAGGGCCAGTCTGGGCCTGTGGCTGCTGCTGCGCGGCTTGCTGAGCGGCCTGCGATTGCGCTTGGAATTGCTGATTCTGGAACTCGGCATGCTGCGCACGGCCTTCAGCATGAAACGCCTGGCCTGAAGGGGATTGTGCAAGTTCCTGAAGGGCCTTGGTAGTTGCGTCCTGATTTCCCAGGCTATTGAGTAGCTTGTCAAAGGCGGGGTCTCCCGTCTTGACTGGCTGAGGCGTTTGTTGCTCCGGACTCTTGTTTTGATTTTGCTCTTGCTTCTTCTCGAGCGCCTTGGGACCGATGTCTATGCTGTCTAGGTGACCATTGCTGAGGATGGTTTTGAGGTCAACTTGGACATTGGAGTCTTTGACGGTAACACCTTGCGAGGGGGCGTAGTTGTGCCCCCAGGGATTTCGCAAATCCAGCTTGACGTTGCTATGGGCATCTTTAGAGATACCTTCCAGGATGTATTCGTGTCCTGAATTCTTGGCCAGATCTCCTTGGACTAATCCATCCGTCGGCTTGTCTTTCATAGGATTGGTCCCCAGCAAGACGGGTCTGCCTTCTTTCAAGGCCGCATCGAGTTTGACATACGCTGCATCAACACCCATGTGTTTCATGGATGAGGCGGAGAGGTTCTGAGTTTTTTCGCCCGTTAATGTATAAACGGCATCTTTACTATAGCCTCCGTCGCCGCCGATGTTCTTGAAGCCTTGATCTAGATCTTGCCCCTTTTTCTCTGAAAGCTTGGCGTAAGCGGCTTCCATGACGGCTGGCCACATAGGTTCTTTTTGGCCTGGATGCTTCCATGCCTGGCCGCTGCCGCCGACGGCAAGGTCTTTTTGGATGTCGGCTTGAGTGACTTCGACTTGCACGGGCTTGGTTTCGTGATGCAGTCCGAGAAAGCCGTTGTGCTGCGAATGATAAAGAGTGACTGAGAACGATCCTTTGTCGGCGTCGTAATGAATGGCGTTTTCGATACGTTCGGGCTGTTGGTGCGCCAGTGCTGATAGAGGTGAAATGTAGTAGCAGTCACCCAATTTGTACTGTGCGATGTCCTGCGCTTGAGGCTTGCCGGACTGACCATAGAGGTCTTTGTCGGTGTATGAGGGCGGCTACGGGTGTTGCGGTAAGTCAGCCATCGCATTCTCCTTTTGCTCTCATAAAGTGGCAGTATCGACTCTAATGCATGTTCATAGTTGTAAATCAGGAATAAAGTATGGACGCTGAATTGAACAATCTCATCGAGACGGCGAAGAAGTTGGCATTTCTCACGGAGACATTGGAGCGTCGAAGCGCTGCCGCTCTGCAAGCTCAAGAGCAAGCTGGCCAGAACCTGGTGCAGACCGTTGCAGCGGTTCGGCAAGACGTCAGTGGGCTGATACATGGCTCTGGCCAGCAAGTGGCCCAGGGTGCTCAGCAGAGCATCGATAGTGCTTTGAACCCATTGATGTCGAGGCTAGAGCATTCTGTAGAGGCGACCATCAGGAGGCTGACTTCATCGGTACAGTCTTTTGAAGACACGGCAAGCACCTCAAGGCGAGTCATGGGTCGACATGCCAAGATGAGTTTTGTTTACATTGTCGGCTTATATGTTTTGCTGACTTTGGGTGGCTTCACAGTGCTCTGGCTGCAATGGCAGTCTTACAACGACGCCAGAGCTCGGGCTGAAGCTGCTCAGGTTAACGCTGATTTGGCCGAAGCCTATGCTCGGGTCGGCATGACCTCATGTGGCGGGCATCCTTGCATCAAGATCGACTCCAAGTCTCAAAAATGGGGTGGGCACGGGGAATATATTTTGGTCGATGAGAAGAAGTGATTCATCTGCCGCGAAATGCAATCGTGACTTCAGGGTGGTCGGGCGGACAGGGTTTTTCGCGGGCCTGCACCGACGAGGAAGCGATCAGTGCACAAGCCATGAGAGCTTCGGTGAAACGTCGCCTTGCTTTCATGCGCCATCGTCCTTGTGCGAATTTTTCCGCCGTCTGCAGTGCCATCATCGATGGGTCTTGCCGGCGACTCTAAAACAGAAAAGCCGGCCAGGGGCCGGCTTTTGTGCTTACGCTTTAGTCCGCCGAAGCGGCATCCAGGGAAGGCCTCAGGGCACCTTGGCCAGCTTGGCCTTCAGCGCCACGCCGGACATCAGGAAGCCCTTGTGGCATTCGAAGTTCTGGCCATCCTTGAATTCGACATAGTTGTAGTTGCTGATGATGTCGACCACGGCGTTGGCGCCGGCGCGCTTGGCTTCGTTCTGCAGGTAGATCAGGTCGGTGGCCAGTACGCGGTTGCAGGTGTCGGCGTCGCTCTTGCCGAAGGCATTGGTCTTGCGGCTGATGGTGACGTTGTCGTCGACGATCTTGCCGCGCGGGCCGGTGCCGGCCAGATAGAACCTCACGCTGCCGTCGATCTGGCCGGTCTGCTTGGCGGCGGCCACGCCGGCGTCGAACGGCAGGTGGATCACCTTGTCGCCGGCCATGCTGACGGCCGGGGCGGCCAGGAGGATGGCCGCGAGTCCGAGGGCGAATGCTTTCATGCTAGCTGTCTCCTTGGGTGGGGCAGGAACTGCCGTTGAAGTGAAAAGGTGTGGCGAGAACGAGTCGGTGGATGCCCGCATGCGTCGCCGGTCGGCACGTCCCGCATGCCGACGCGGATGTTGCCGAACGGCCGCGATGAGGCGGCGCATCCACATGCGTGCTGGGCGAGCGGCTCAACACAGGCCGCCATTCACCGCCAGCACCTGGCGAGTGATGTAGCCGGCGTCGGCGCCGAGCAGGAACTGCACGGCGGCGGCGACATCTTCGGGCGTGCCGGCGCGCTGTGCGGGAATCATCTTGAGGATTTCCTCCACCGGCACGTCCTCGTCCAGCATGTCGGTGTCGATCAGCCCCGGCGCCACGCAGTTGACGGTGATCTGCCGCTTGGCCAGCTCCACCGCCAGTGCCTTGGCCGCGCCGATCACGCCGGCCTTGGAGGCGCTGTAGTTGACCTGGCCGCGATTGCCGATCAGGCCGGACACCGAGGTGATGCAGACGATGCGGCCGGGCTTGCGGCGGCGGATCATCGGCATGGTCAGCGGATGCAGCACGTTGTAGAAGCCGTCGAGGTTGGCGCGCAGCACGCTGTCCCAGTCATCGCCGGTGAGCGCGGGAAAGGCGCCGTCGCGGGTGAGTCCGGCGTTGCACACCACACCGTAGTAGGCGCCGTGCGCTTCCACGTCGGCCTCCAGCGCGGCGGCGCAGGCAGCGCGGTCGGCCACGTCGAACTGCAGGATGCGCGCCGTGCGCCCCAGCGCCTGGATGGCTTCGCGCACGGCTTCGGCCTCGTCGCGGCGCGAACGGCAGTGCAGCACCAGGTCGTAGCCCGCCTGCGCCAGGCGCAGCGCGATGGCGCGGCCGATGCCGCGGCTGGAGCCGGTGACCAGAATGGTTTCAGACATGCGTGTTTTCCTGTGCGCCCGAGGCCTGCGCGGCGGCGCGCAGAATCGCCTCCGGATCGGCCGGGCTGTAGACGTTGAGGCGCGCCTCGGCGTGCATGCCGGGCGCGTCGATGCGGCAGGCGAACACGCCCATGCCATGCTCGTCGTGGAAGCTGCGCACCGCTTCGATGCGCAGTTCGCTGCCGACCGGGAAGACGTCGACGTCGCATTGATACTGGCGGCTGCCGAGCAGGAAACCGAGCCGGATCGGCTGGCCCGCCGCACGGGCGTGGCAGCCGGCCCAGGCGGCGATCGCCTGCGCCATCAGCTCGATGCCCATCCAGCCGGGCAAGCCGTCGGCCTGCTGCAGCACGCCGCCGGCCGGCACGCGACGGCGGCATACGATGCTCTCATCGTCGTAGCGCTCCACCGCGTCGAGCAGGATCATCTCGCCTGCATGCGGCAACACCTGCTCGATCGGCCAGATCGTCATGCCACCGCTCCCGGCACGGCGTCGCCCAGGATCACACAGGCGTTATTGCCGCCGAAGGCGAACGAGCTGCTCATCAGTCGCCGCGGTCGCGTCTCGGGCAGGCGCTCGCCGGGGCGGACCAGGCGCAGTGCCGGCAGCTCCGCATCGACAGCGCCATCCCAGACCTGCGGCGGCAGCCGGCCGTCGGCCAGGCTCAGCCAGCAGAACGCCGCCTCCAGCGCGCCGGCCGCGCCCAGCGTGTGGCCGGTCAGCGACTTGCTGGAGGAGCAGGGCACGCCATGCGGGAACAGCGCGGCGACGGCGCGGCTCTCCATGCTGTCGTTGTGGGTGGTGGCGGTGCCGTGCAGGTTGAGATAGTCGATCTGCGCCGGCACCAGTCCGGCCTGGTCCAGCGCGGCGCGCATGGCCTGCAGTGCGCCGACGCCTTCCGGCTCGGGCGAGGACATGTGGTAGGCGTCGGAACTGGCGCCGCCGCCCAGCCACTGCACCGGACCGGGCTCGCGGCTCATCAGGAACAGCGCGGCCGCCTCGCCGATATTGATGCCGTTGCGATGCGCGGAGAACGGATTGCAGCGTGCGGGGTCCATCGCACCGAGTGCGTGGAAGCCGTTGAGGGGCAGCCGCGCCAGCGAGTCCGCGCCGCCGCACAGCACGGCGTCGCACAGGCCCATCTGCAGCAGGCGCTGCGCGCTGATCAGGGCGCGTGCGCCGGCGGTGCAGGCGGTGGAGATCACGTAGCAGGGGCCGGCCAGGTCCAGCCATTCGGCGAGGAACTCGGCCGGGCCGGCCAGCTCCTGGTGCTCGTAGCGATAGGCTGGCGGCCACGCGCCGTCGCGGCGCTGTTCGGCGGTGCCCTGGGTGGCTTCCTCGATGCCGGCCGTGCTGGTGCCGAGCACCACGCCGACCCGCTCGCGGCCGTAGCGGGCGATCGCCGCGCGCAGCTCGGCTTCGATCTCCTGCGCGGCGGCCAGCGCCAGCTGGTTGCAGCGATTGTCGCGGCGCCTGGCCAGCGCGGGAGGGATCGCCGGCAGCGGGCTGCGCACCGCACCCAGTAGCGGCGCCGCGTCGGGGATCCAGTCGTTCTCGCTGCGCAGCTGGCTGTCGTCGCCGGCGAACAGCGCGGCGGCCACGGCCTGCTTGCCGGCGCCCAAGGCGCAGGTCACGCCCAAGGCATTGAGGTAGAGGTTCATGCAGCCGTGCGCGGCTTGCGCGCGGCGACGTTGACCAGGGTTTCCTCGCGCTGGCCAGGCGGCGGCGGCCGGCGCAGCTTCCAGCGCTCGAGCAGGCCGAAATCGCGCGAGCGGCTCCACCACAGATAGGGATAGGAGACGTTGCGCGGTTCGAACTCGAAGCCCTGGCCGCGCAGCATGTCGAGGTAGCCCTCGGCGCTCTTCTGCACGTGCATCGGATGGCGGAAGAACCAGCGGATCACCCAGGTGTCGATGTACGCCTTGGTCGACTCGGCGAACAGCAGCAGGCCGCCGGGCCGCAGCACGCGCCAGAACTCGGCCAGTGCCTGCTCCTGCTCGACCAGGTGATGGAAGGTCTGGTGGCAGAACACGATGTCAGCGCTGGCGTCGGGCAGCTCGATGCGCGCGCAGTCGGCGCTCTGCAGATCCACCGTCAGGCCTTGCGCGGTGGCTTCGGCGCGCGCGCACTCGAGGCTGTGCGGGTCGGCATCCAGGCCGATCATCCGCGCGGGGCGGAACGCCTCGTGCAGCAGACGGAACGACTTGCCCTGGCCGCAGCCGGCATCCAGCAGCACGCCGCCCTGCGGCAGCGGCGCGCCGATCAGGCGCTTGAGATCCTCGATCGCCACGCGCAGCACGTGATGCTGCCAGGTATGCGTGGCGAGAAAGCGGAAGCCGAGGCGGGTTTCCTCGACGTAGGTCGGACTGGCGTAGTTCATAGGTCCCATGTTTGATCTTCGCATCCAGGGAGGCATGCAAAACCTTGAGCAGCGCGGTCATGCACGGCCGCGCCTTGATGCTTGCATTCGAGGGCGAATGCAAGCCCGATGGATGGCGTCTTCGCGAAAGATCGCTCCGCAGCTCGTGTCCGCAGCGATGCAGGCAAGATCGACGACAGACACGGCCAGAACCCGGCACTGTCGAGGACCGCCGGCGCACTCGCGCGTGAACACGAAGATCTGCGCCGACATCGATGGCCGCGTCTGATCGACTCCTGCCGCAGCGAATGCCATGCCGTCATGCCAGTGCACTCAGCTGCCGTTCGACCGCATCGATCAAGATCTGCGGCGACGCCAGCTGCATCACGCCGTCGGCAAGGCCGACCGCCACCTGCACTGTGCTGGCGCGGGTCATGCGCTCGCCGCTCTGCGCGTCGCTCACCAGGTAGTGGATCTTCAGGCGATTGCGCCATTCCACCAGGTCGGCGCGCACGCTCAGGCGCTGGCCGAAGTGCGCGGCGCGTGCGTAGCGCACCTGCAGATCGATCACCGGCCAGACGTAGCCGGTTTCCTTCATGCGCTCGTAGTTGTAGCCGACGCGGTCGAGCAGCACGCAGCGGGCGACCTCGAAATACTTCACGTAGTGGCCGTGCCACACCATGTCGGCCGAGTCGACGTCGAAGAACGGCACGACCACTTCGGTCTCGGCATGCAGCGCGCCGCGGCTACGCATCGGGCTCTCCCTGCGGCGCCGGTGGCTGCCAGTACGCATAGAAATTGAACCACTGCTGCGGCGCCAGCAGGCACCACTGCGCCAGCCGTTCGGCGTAGCGCTGCACCCAGCCTTCGATCGTCGCGTCGCGCTGCCCGCGCGCCCACGCCGGATCGTCGATGAAGCGCTCCAGGTGAATCTGGTAGCGCCCGTCGATCTTCAGGCAGCACATCAGGTTCACCGGACAGCGCAGCAGGCCGGCCATCAGCCATGGCCCCTGCGGGAACGCCGCCGGATGGCCTAGGAAATCCACCGCCACGCTGCGTCCGCCGTGCAGCGGCACGCGGTCGCCGGCGATCGCCAGCCACTCGCCGCGATCCAGCCGCTGGGCCAGGTCGAGCATCAGCGCAGGGTCCAGCTCGCTGACCTGGATCAGGCGTAGCCGCTGCTCGCCGGCCTCGCCGAGCAGGCGGTTGAAATGGGCCACGTGGCGGGTGTGCACCAGCACGTTCAGTGGCACCCGCTCGCCCAGCTCGGCCAGCGCGCGGCAGACGTCGAGATTGCCCAGGTGGGTGCCGACCAGGATCTGCCCGCGGCCGTGCTGGCGGCCCTGCACCAGTTGCGGGCGCAGGCTGCCGGGATCGAGCAGCTGTACCTGGTCCAGGCGCAGGCGGCCGCCCCACACGTCCAGACGGTCCAGCAGGCAGTCGGCGAAGGCCATGAACTGGCCGAACACGCGGCCGGTGGTCGGGCGCAGTTCGTCGCGGCCGCTCCAGTCCGCCAGGTAGTCGTGGTACTGGGCGATGTTGCGGCGGGCCTGGCGTCCGGTGAGGAAGAAATACAGCACGATCAGGTGCAGCACCGGCGACAGCAGCCGGCGTCCGAAGCGGCGCGCGGCGAACGCGGTGAGGCGCATCAGCAGCAGGCTGCCGCGCTCGCGCTGCAGCGACCAGTGGCGCCCGGCGGCGCTTGCCTCAGCCATGTGCATTCCCCACCAACAGGCGTCCGGAGGAATACATGATATCGCCGCGCGAATAACTGAAATGCAGCTTGCCGCGCGCATCCGTGCGCAGGCTCAGCTGCACGCGATCGCCTGGACGCAGCAGTTGCTGGAACTTCAGCGCCTCCATGCTGCGGCAGGTGAGGGAGGTGCCCAGACGCTGCGCGGCCAGGGCCAGCGCCCAGGCGATCTGCACGGCGCCTGGCAGCACCGGCGCCTGCGGGAAATGGCCGTCGAAATAGCGCAGCTCGGCCGGCACTTCCAGCTCCAGCAGCCAGGCCTCGCCGTCGCGGCGCTCGTGCAGCAGCCGCGCCTCGGTAGGGCGCGTGGCCGGCGCCGCGTTCATGCCGCCACCACCTGCAGGCGTCGGCGCAGCAGCCATTCGCCGCCGAGCAGGGCGCCCATGATGAAGTACACGATCAGGCTGTTGTACAGCGTCCACCATTGCAGCGAAGCCCACAGCGTGAGCGCCGCGGAGACCGCGCCGTTGAACACGAAGAAGGCCACCCACACCCAGGTGACCTTGCGCGTGTACGACACCGCGTGCGCCGGGAAGTCCGGCGTGGTGGCGCGCGCGATGCGCTCCACCAGCGGCGGCCCGTAGCGCAGGCTCAGCCCGAAGGTGGCCAGCAGCAGCAGGCTGATCAGGGTGGGATACCAGCGCAGCAGGAAGGCTTCGCCGCTCAGGCCCAGCAGCACACAGTAGCCCAGCGCGGTGCCCAGCATCCACAGCCCGCCGGGCTGGCGCCGCAGGGCGGGCGCGCGCACCAGCCAGATCGCGGCCAGCACCAGGGCGAACTGCGGCGGCGCGATGCGGTTCACCCCGAAATACACCACGAACGGATACAGCACGCCGACCAGCGGCAGCAGCAGGGAGCTCAGCCGGCGCATGCGGCCTGCTGCTGCGTCTCGACGAAGGCGGCCAGGCTGGCCACGGTGGCGAAGTGCCGGCGCGCATCCTTGTCGTCCGAGGCGATCCGGATCGCGTAGCGCTTCTGCAGCGCCAGCGCCAGCTCGAGCGCGTCCACCGAGTCCAGTCCCAGGCCCTGGCCGAACAGCGGCTGCTCGGGCGGGATGTCTGCCGGCGTGAGGTCCTCGAGGTTCAGCGTATCGATGATCAGCTGGGCGATTTCCTGTTGCAGGGCGGTCGAGGCCGGTGCGTTCATGAGCAGGCGAGTTCCTTGAGATAAAGCTGGTGCAGATATTGATTGAGCCGGCGCGAGGCGATCGGCGGCGGGGCGTCCGCGGCGAAGCGGGCAGGGTCGATGTCGGCACCCACGCGCAGGCGCACTTCGAAGCGGCGGTCGGGAATGCGGTACCACGGCTCGGCCTTGGTCAGCGTGGTCGGCTCCACCGTGATGAACACCGGCGTCACCACCTGCGCGCCGCGCAGCGCGATCGCCGCGGCGCCGCGGTGGAACTGCGGCGACTGCCCGGGCGTGGTGCGGGTGCCTTCGGGAAACACGATCAGGGTCTGGCCGTCGCGCAGCACCTGGGCGGACTGCTCCAGCATCTCCGGGCTGCCGTCGTTGCTGATGTACTGCGCCATCGACACCGGGCCGCGGGTGAACGGATTGCGGAACAGGCTCTGCTTCACCACGCAGTTGGCGTCGCGGATCTGCGAGCCCAGGAACACCACGTCGATCAGCGAGGGATGGTTGGCCACGATCATCTGGCCCGGCCGGCCCAGCCGCTCGACGCCGTCCACGCGGAAGCGCAGCACGCCGGTGCGGTACATGAACTGCACGTGCAGGTAGAAGGCGCGGCTGATCACCGCGCGCGCGCGGCGCCGGCGCGCCAGCGCGCCGCCGGGCAGGCAGCGCAGCAGCGGCGGCACCAGCAGGCCGAGCAGCAGGCCGCCGAGGCCGAACAGCACGAAGCTGGCGCCGGTCGCGCACAGCCGCCATGGCCAGGCGTCGCGGCGTTGTTTCAGCGGGTACGCTGCCAATTCCATTGGCGTGTTTTCCATACGTGCTCCAGTGACGACTCGCGGACTAGCAGGGCACGGAGAAAGTCCAGCGCATGCGGCCAGGCGCAGCGCTCCGCGTCCGGCACGGCCGGCGCGTGGGCGGATGAGCGAAGGCGCAGCAGCCAGTCGCTGCCGTCCTGCGCGTCTTCCGCTGGTGCGACTCTCCCCAGCCGCAAAGCGACAGCATACGAGAAGGGCACGTCTGTGATCCAGTCCGCATAAGCGCTGTGCGGCGATTCCTCGGCCACCACCACCAGCGCCGCCGACGCGCCGGCAGCCAGCTGCATGGCGCCTTCCAGCACGGCGTGTTCGAAGGTGTCGGCCTCGCCGGCCAGCGCCACCGACTCGCCGCGCTGGCCGCGCAGGATCGACCACTGGCCGGCGATGGCGTTGTGCACCGACAGGCCGAACTGGGTGGGCGACAGCGGCTGGCGGTCGACGATTTCGCCGAGCAGGGCATAGGTGCGCGGGGTTTCGCCATGGCGCGAGCCGAACACGAAGGGCAACTGCTCGTGCTCGCCGCACAGCGGCCAGGCCACGTCCATGGTCATGCGCGCCAGTCGGCTGAGCCGGCGCCGCTGCATGGTCGGCAGGAAGGCGCAGGCCGGCTGCGCCTGTTCGGCATCGGGCCGCATCTGCGGTGCCGCGGCCCAGGCCTGCCAGGCCGCGACGTCTTCCAGGCCGGGCGCCCAGGCGCGCCATTGCTCGATGCGCAGCGCCAGGCCGTCGGCCGGGTTTGCAGGCGTGGGCGCCGTCATGCCGAGGCGTCCTCGGCGCAGCGGCGGAACAGCAGGGCGGCGCAGCTGCCGCCGAAGCCGAAGCTGTTGGACAGCACGCTGTCGATGCGCTGCGCGCGGTTCTCGCGCAGCAGCGGCGCATCTTCGAAGTCGGGGTCCAGCGCGGCGATGCCGCCGCCGGCGGCGAGGAAATCGTGCTGCATCATCAGCAGCGCGGCCACCGCGTCCAGCGCGCCGGCGGCGCCGGGCGCATGGCCGCTCAGCCGCTTGATCGAGGACAGCGGCGGCACCGGCGCGCCGCGCTCGGCGAACACTGCGCGGATCGCCTGCCATTCGGCCAGGTCGCCCTGCGGGGTGGAGCAGGCGTGCGCGTTGACGTAGTCGGGCAGGCTGCCGGCGCGCGCCAGCGCCTGCCGCATCGCGCGGGCGATGCCTTCGGCGCCGGGGCCGACCATGCTGGCGGCGTCGGTGCAGGCGCCGTAGCCGGCCAGCTCGGCCAGCACGGCGGCGCCACGCGTGCGGGCGTGCTCCAGCGATTCCAGCACCAGCACGGCGGCGCCGCCGGCCAGGGCGAAGCCGTCGCGGTCGCGGTCGTAGGGGCGCGAGGCGAGGCCGGGATCGTGCTGCGGCGACAGCGCGCCCATCGCGTCGAACCACATCGCGGTGCTGTCGTGCAGCTCCTCGGCGCCGCCGGTGATCACCACGCTCTGGCGGCCGAGCTGGATCAGCTCCATCGCCTGGCCGATCGCGTGTGCCGCGCTGGTGCAGGCCGAGCTGACCGTGTAGCTGACCCCGCCGATGCCGAAGGCATGCGCGGTGCTGGCGCTGAGCGCGCTGCTCATGCCGCGCGGCACGATGAAGGGCGACAGCTTGGCGACGCCCTTGGCGCGATGGCTGGCCAGCGCTTCCTCGTGCTCGCTCAGCGCGGCGCCGCCGCCCAGGACCAGGCCGCAGTCCTCGTCGCCGAGGCGTTCCGGCGCTAGCGCCGATTGCGCCATCGCTTCCTGGATCGCGTACCAGGCGTACAGGCCCGGCGCCGACAGGAAACGGCGCAGCTTGCGCGGCGGCTCCGTCAGGCCCTCCAGCGAGACCGGCCCGCCGATGCGGCTGCGCAGGCCCAGCGCGGCGAAGCCCGGCATCGCGCGCAGGCCGCTGCGCCCGTGGCGCAGCGCGTCGAGCAGGGCGGCATTGCCCTGGCCCAGGCAGCTCAGCGAGCCCAGGCCGGTGACCACCACTCGCGGCAGGCCGTTGGCGTTGAGCAGGTTCATCAGTCGACGGCCCGAAAGATCAGCGAGGTGTTGATGCCGCCGAAGGCGAAGTTGTTGCTCATCACGTACTCGGTGCTGAACCGGCGTTCGCTGCCGACGATGTAGTCCAGCTCGCCGCAGTCCGGATCGATCTCGTCGAGGTTGATGGTGGGCGCGAACCAGCCCTCGCGCATCATGCGCACCGCCCACCACGCCTCCAGCGCGCCGCAGGCGCCGAGGGTATGGCCGACGTAGCTCTTCATCGAGCTGATCGGCACGTGCGCGCCGAGCACGCTGGCGGTGGCCTGGCTCTCGGCCACGTCGCCGCGGTCGGTGGCGGTGCCGTGCGCGCTGACGTAGCCGATCGCTTCCGCCGGCAGGCTGGCGTCCTGCAGCGCCAGGCGCATCGCCACGGCCATGGTGTCGCGGGTCGGCTGGGTGATGTGGTTGCCGTCGGAGTTGCAGCCGAAGCCGATCACTTCGGCGTGGATGGTCGCGCCGCGCGCCTTGGCGTGCTCGTACTCCTCCAGCACCAGGCTGGTCGCGCCTTCGCCCACCACCAGGCCGTCGCGGCGACGGTCGAACGGGCGCGGGGTGAGCTGCGGCTCGTCGTTGCGCGTGCTGGTGGCGAACAAGGTGTCGAACACCGCCGCGCCGGGGCCGGACAATTCCTCCGCGCCGCCGCACAGCATCAGCGTCTGCTTGCCCTGCTGGATCGCCTCGTAGGCGTAGCCGATCGCCTGGCTGCCCGAGGTGCAGGCGCTCGAGGTCGGAATGATGCGGCCCTTCAGCCCGAAGAACACGCCGACGTTCACCGCCGTGGTGTGCGCCATCATCTGGATGTAGCTGGTGGCGGTGACGCCCTGCATCGAACCGGTGTCCAGCATGCGGCCCATCACCCGCACCGGCTCCACGCTGCCGCCGGACGAGCCGTAGGCCACGCCCATGCGGCCGTCGCGGATCGCGGCGGCGTCCTGCGACGTGCCGTCGTACAGCCCGGCATCCTGCAGCGCACGCTCGCTGGCGGCCACCGCCAGCTGCGCCACCCGACCCATCGAGCGCAGCTGCTGGCGCGGCCAGCGCGGCACCTCGAAATCGTCCACCGGGCAGCCGAGCCGGCCGTTGAGCGCCTCGAAATAATCCCATTCCGGCATCCGCCGCACCGCGTTGCGCCCTTCGCGCAGGCGCGCCGCGATGCTGGCCCAGTCGTGGCCCAGCGGGGTGATGCCGCCCATGCCGGTGATGACGACGCGCTTCCTCACGAGAGTGCTCCTGGGGTGTTGCCAATTTTGGATTGCATGCCAATTTTTGGTTGGCGTGTTTGGGGTGTGGTGGCGTGTTCTCGGGCACCCGCCGACGCATGAGCTGCTTCCGCCGGGTTGTCCTGGCGAAGCGCTGTTGCTGTGGCTTCAGAGATTTTCGCGAGATTGTTTGGGCTTCGTTTGCCGACCGATGTCCAAGCTACTTTTGCAAGCTGGCCTGGGTTTCGTCCGCCTGCCGGCGGCCGAGCTACTGTCGTAAGCTGAGCTTGGTTTGGAGCCGCTGCCGCGGCCTGAGCGACATTCGCGAGCTGGCATTGGTTTCGAGCGCCTGCCGGCGCCCGAGTCACTTCTCTTTGCTTGCCCAAAGAGAAGTGACCAAGAGAAACGGCACCCCGAGGGCGCGCCTTCCGGGCATCCTGCCCTGCAGGTGTGCGAGCAGGCTCCGGGGTTTTTCGACAGCACATCCTGTGCTGGCGAAAAACTGGCCGACTTCCTGTCGGCCACCCTGTGGGCTGATCCTCCCCCTGCTCACCGCGCCTAAGGGGCCCCAGGCAGAGCAGCGCGCTCCCGGCGCGCACTGGGGGCGCCGCTGCGCGGCGATGAAGCAGGGTGCGGCAAGTCTTGCTCGTGGTTTCGTGCACCGAGCTCAACTTCAATCCTAGATTTAGTTCAGGCATCAGCGCCGAAGTGCAGGTCGAGATCAAAGCCAAAATCTCAGCCTGGGTCCGGATGCGGGTCTGGGCTTGGGCCGGAGTCGGAGCTGAAGTCGGAATTTGCCTCGAGCTTTGCTTTTGCTCTTCCAAAAAGTGCGCGCGGGAAGCGCGCTGCTCTGTGGGGTCCCCTTGGCGGTGGCGGGGCTCGGCCGAGCAGGCCCCGTCAGGGGGACTCGGCAGGACGCCGAGTCCTTTTCGCCGGGGCAGGAGCCCCGTCGAAAAGCCCGGGCGAGCCTCGCGGACCCGCAGGGCAGGATGCCCGGAGGGCACCGCCTCGGGGTGCCGTTTCTCTTGGCTACTTCTCTTTGGGCAAGCAAAGAGAAGTAGCTCGGGCGCCGGCAGGCGCTCGAAACCCAGGCCAGCTCGCGAAAGTCGTTCGGGCTGCATTGGCAACGCGAGAATCCGATCCCGCCGCCGACAGGCGGACGAAAACCCAGCCAAAGGCCGGCCAGCTTGCGAAAGTGACTCGGCCGCCGGCAGGCACTCGAAACCCAGGCAAGCTCGCGAAGGTCGCTCCGCTTGCGTTGGCAATGCGAGAATCCGACCCGGCCGCCGGCAGGCGGACGAAAACCCAGCCAAAGGCTGGCCATCCCGCGAAGCCCCAACCGAAGGTTGCCAACCCGGCGAAAGCATGCGCGCCCTCATCGCCCCGCCTCCCGCCCCGCAAGACTCGCCGGCACCAGCACCACCGTAAACGCGATCCCCAGTAGTAGCGTCAGCCCGAAGTCCCTCAGCGCCGGCATCGAACTCAGCGCCAGCAGGCCGAACGATAGCAGCGCGGTGAGCGCCGAGAGCAGCACGCTGGCGTACATCGCGCCGGGGCGGTCGCCGGTGTGCGGTTCGCCTTCGCGCAGGAACACCGCGTAGTTGGCGCCCACGCCCAGCACCAGCATCAGCGCCATCCAGTGGAACAGAGTCAGCGGCTGCTGCAGGTAGCCGAGCGCGGCGAGGGTGAGGCCGAGGCCGAGCACCGGCGGGGCCAGCACGCGCGGCGCCTGGCGCCAACTGTAGCGCCAGCCGAACACCGGCACGATCAGCAGCAAGGCGGCCAGCAGCCACACGCTGGCGTAGCCGCGGTAGCGGCCGAACAGGGCGGAGACGCTGGCGGCCTTGTCGACCAGGCTCACGCCAGGCAATCCCTCAGCGGCCTGCTGCAGCAAGGCGAGATCGGCCGCGCCCTGTGGCAGCACGATGCTGCCGTGGCCGTGCGTCGCATCGTCCAGCCACAGATAACGGAATGGCGTCGACAGCGGCGTGCGCAGCCAGTCGTCGAGCTGTAGCGGGGTGCCGGGCCAGGCGTCGAGGTAGCGGGATACGGCCGACGCGCGGAAGCCGGCCGTGCTGAGCCACTGCTGCATGCGTGCGCGGTCGTCGAGCCAGCGCGCGAGCAGGGCGTGGTTCTGCTGCTGGCGCTGCTGCGAGGGCACCATCCCGGCCAGGCCCAGCCAGCCCTGCAGTTTGTTCTGCTCGACCAGGGCCTGCAGGTGTGCTTCCAGGGCTTCCTCGCGCTGCAGAACCTGTTCGGCGTCATCGCCGGTGACCAGGAAGAACTGGTTGCCGTCACCCAGGCCGGTGACCTGGCGGATGGTGGCTTCCTGCGCTACCAGCTCCGGCGGCTGCACGATCAGCTGATGCACGTCGTCGTCGTGGCGTAGCTGCAGCCAGCCCGGCAGCGCCAGCAGGAGCAGCAGCGCGGCCAGCACGACGCCACGGCGTCCGGCGCCGCCGCGGGCGAGCACCTGTTGCATCGCTCGCGCCAGGCGCACCGGGATCGCCGACAGCGGTTTCGCCGGCCGCTGCAACAGGGCGGGCAGCAGCCAGAACACGCTGAGGCAGGCGGCCAGCATGCCGCTCATGGCGAACACGGCCATCTGCCGCAGCGCCGGGAACGGCACCAGGCCGAGCAGGGCGTAGCCCAGCAGCGAGGTGCCCAGGGCGAGCAGCAGGGCGGGGCGCACCTGGCGCAGACCCGTCGCGGCCTGCCAGCGCGGTCCGGCGTTGGCGCGCGCGCTGAGATACTGGATCGAGTAGTCGACCGCTTCGCCCAGCAGGGCCGCGCCGAACACGATGGTCAGCAGATAGATCTGGCCGAACACCAGCAGGCTGAGCGTGGTCGCCGCGATCACGCCCACTGCAGTGGAAAGGAAGGCCAGCAGCAAGGGGCCGGGCGAGCGGAACACGCCAAGCAGCAGCAGGGCGATGCCGATCGTGGATATCCAACCGACGATGTGCACGTCGTGCTCGGCGTTGTGGCGCGCCGCGGCGGCGTAGAACAGCGCGCCGGTGCGCCACACGCGGGTGCCGGGCTGGTCGTGCACGATGGCCTGTTCGGCCAGCGCCAGCGCGGCCAGCGCCTGCTGCTGCACCTGGTCGTCGAAAGACGAGCCGCGCAGGGTGGCCGTGACCAGCACGTAGCTGTGGCCGTCGCGATGCGCGGTGAGCAGGTCGTCTTCCGGCAGCAGCGGCGAGCGGCTCCACGGCTGCTGGTCCAGCCAGTGCTGCAGCCAGCCGAAGGGGTCGTCCTGCAGCGGCACGCCGACGCCGGTGAGGAAGGGTTCGTTGAGGTGCTGCGCCAAGGCCTGGGCCGGGTCGTAGCTGCCGGCGGCCAGCGCGGCGCGGTCGCCGTCGCCGAGCAGGGTGAAGCGATGCGCCAGGTAGGGCGCGAACACCTGCTGCAGGTCGAACGGCGGCAGTTCGGCGGTGACGCTGTCGAAGATGTGGTTCTGCGCCAGCGCCTTGCCCAGCGCACGGGCGGCGTCCTTGGCGCGCGCGTCGTCGGCGTTGTCCACCAGCAGCACCACGCGGTCGCCGTTGGCGTGCGCCAGCCGCTGCACTGCGATCTCGGCCAGCGGATGCTGCTCGGTGGCGGGCAGCATCGCCAACATGTCGGTCTGGATCGGCAGCGGGCCGCGGCCGAACAGCAGCCAGGCGCCGAGCGCGGCCAGCGCCAGCGTGGCGAGTGCGAAGGCGACGGCGCGCCGCGCGAGCGCGGACCGGGGCGATGCGCTCGAACTCATGGCAGGCCGAGCGCGTGCTTTTCGAGGGCGCTGAGCTCGCCGGCGTCGCGGGTCTGGCTGAAGCGGATGTCGGTGCTGCTGCCGTCCTGCAGGTCGATGCGGATGCTCTGCAGGTAGTCGTTGCCGCCGAGTTCAATATGGCCGAGCACGCGCGCCATGCGTTCCTGCTTCGGGGTGAAGCGCAGAGTCCACTGGGCCGGCGCGCCACTGGCTTCGACGTTGAACTGGCGCAGCACCTCGTCCGGCTTGCCGGCCAGCATGGCCTGCAGCATCTGCGAGATCTGGCTGACCCCGCGCTCGTTGCGCATCGGCTGCAGCTGACCTTGCGCGTCGAGGCGGGCGGCGCGATCGCCGTTCAGCGCCAGGGTTTCCTGGTAGGGCGTGCGGGTCTGCCACAGCATGCCGTGGCCGAGTACGAACAGCAGCTGCCCCTGGCTCACCTGCGGCTGGGCCAATGCGGGATTCGAACGGGTCTGCACGAACTCGGCGCGCACCGCGCTGTGCTTGCCCAGCCCGTCCAGCACGTTCTGCAGCAGGCCATCGGCCTGGCCGTCGGCATGGGCGAGGGCGGCCACGGCGCACAGCAGCAGGATCAGCGCAAGGCGGAAAACGCCGCGTCCTGCCCGGCCTGCGCGATGGTTGGAGTAGCTCAGTGAGTGGCGCATGCGGGTTTCTCCTGACTGCGGGCATCCTGCCCTGCGCCCTGCGCCCTGCGGGCCGGCGGCGCTGTTCACCGCGGCTCCTGCCGCGGGGTGCGGAATCGGCGCCACACCAGGCCGGGCGCGCGCGGCAGCATGCCGAACAGCAGGCGCGTGTGCATCGCCGAGATGCGCAGGTTGTCGCGCAGCATGCGGAAGTGAGACAAGCCGTTTTCCGGATAGATCACCCGGGTCGGCAGATTGCGCACCGGCAGGCCGCGCCAGGCCAGCCGCACGGCGATTTCGGTATCGAAGTCCATGCGTGCCGGCAGCGGCGCGCGGGCGATCTCGGCGCAGGTGTCGGCCAGCGGGTACAGGCGGTAGCCGCACATCGAATCGCGGATCGCCAGCGACAGCGTTTCCATCCATACGCAGACATGGGTGACGTAGCGGCCGTACAGGCGCGCGCGCGGCACGCTGTCGTCGTAGATCGGCTGGCCGCAGACCAGGGCGCGGGGTTCGGCGCGCGCCGTGGCGAGAAAACGCGGCACGTCGGCAGTGTCGTGCTGGCCGTCGGCGTCGATCTGCAGGGCGTGGCTGTAGCCGGCCTCGCGTGCGGCGAGCAGGCCGGCGCTGAGCGCGCGGCCTTTACCCTGGTTGTGCGGCAGGCGCAGCAACTGCATGCCGTCGATCTCGCGCGCCAGCGCATCGAGCACGGCGCGGGTGGCCTCGTCGCTGCCGTCGTCCACCACCAGCACGGGCAGCCCGTGCGTGCGCAGCGCCTGCACGGTGCGCGCAATGGTGTCCTTGTGGTTGTAGATCGGGATCAGCGCGCAGGGGGCGAACCGTCCGTCGGCGATGGCGGACATCCGGCGCGCGGGCCTCAGCGTTCGAGCAGGGTACGCACAGTGGCGATCACGTCGCCCACGGTGCGCACGTTCTTGAAATCCTCGGGCTTGATGCGCATGCCGGTCATTTCCTGCACCTGGATCGCCAGGTCCACCGCATCGATGCTGTCCAGCTCGAGGTCGGTGAACAGGTGGGCAGCGGGCGTGACGCGTGCCGGGTCGATCTCGAAGGTCTCGTGCAGCACGCTGCGCAGCCGCTGCAGGATGTCCTCGTCACTGATCCCTGTTGCCAAGATTGCGCTCATAAACTTCGACTCTGCTCTTGTTGATCCATGCACGCCGTGCATCGCCTTCCGGGGCATCGTCCTTTGAGAGCGCGGCGGCGTCGTCCGGCAACGGGGTCGACGCGCGACACCCGCCACGGGCAGGCACCGGCCTGGCCGATCTCCCCCTGAAGCATTCCCCTTGTACTTGTACAAACCCGAGCCTGCCATAGCAAAGGCTTGCGATTTGCTGAACGCGGAGTGTAGCAGATGCTTGCGCCGCGCTCATCGCCGGCCGGGGCTCTGCACGGATGTGAAGGAGCTGCCTTTTCCCGCAGTCTTTTCGTGATAAACCGAAGGGTAGGCTGGCCGGTTGCAGAGCGGCGGCCGCTTGGATGCGCGGCTTCGCCGAGGCGCTTTGCGGCGAGGTGGCGGCGAGCTTGCGGGACCGGGGTGCTGCTCCCCTGCTTATCTCATGCTGTGTCGTGGCGCCGCCTTGAACGGTCTGCGGTCGCCTGGGCGGTCTGCGCGATCATCGCGGCTGGGTTCCGGCGGCAAACCCGCCATGCTGTTCACCCGACCAGCGATCTCACAAGAGGGTTTTCAGATCGTGGTGCCGGGCGCGCCGCGCAAGGGAACGAACCCGGCAGCTTGCTTCAAGCCGACAAGCCCATGAACAGCGAGCGATGTGCCGCGACGCCGGCCAGCACGCCGCTGGCTGCGGCGCGTGGCGCGTTGGTGAAGGCGGTGACCGCATCGCCGCCGGCAAATACGCCGGGTACGCTGGTCTGGCCGGTGCCGTCCACGCGCAGCAGCGGCCCCAGCGGGCCATCCTCGAAGGCGCAGCCGAGCTGCTCGGCGAGCGGGCTGGCCATGCGGGTGCGCGGCGCGATGAACAGTCCGCGCACTGGCACGCTGCGGCCATCGGCCAGGCGCACGCCGTCCAGCGCTGGCGCTTCGCCCAGCAGTTCGACCACCGGCTGATGCTCGATATGCACGCCGCGCGCGGCGAGGCGGGCGGCCTCGTCCGCGTCCGGTTCGACCAGTCCCTGGGTGAACAAAGTGGTCGGGCCCCAGTCCGGCACCAGCATGGCCTGATGCAGGGCGACCGGGTGCCAGGCCAGCACGCCCAGGGGCGTTTCCAGCTCGTAGCCGTGGCAGTACGGGCAGTGCACGACCGTGTTGCCCCAGCGCTCGTGCAGGCCAGCCAGCGGCGGCAGCTCGTCGCGCACGCCGGTGGCGAGCACCAGGCGACGGGCGGCGAGCGAGCTGCCGTCGTCCAGGGTCAGTCGGAACTCCTCCTCGCCTTCGCGTGCGGCGGACACCGCGGTGGCCTGGCGCAGCATGGCGCTGGGGTAGCGCAGCAGCTGTTCCACCGCCTCGCCCAGGATCTGCGCAGGTGGCTTGCCGTCGTGGCCGAGGAAGCCGTGCGCGTGGGCGGCGAAGCGGTTGCGCGGCGCGCCCGCATCGACCACCAGCACCTGCCGTCGTGCCCGCGCCAGCTGCAGGGCCGCGGACAACCCGGCGAAGCTGCCGCCGACCACGATCACCTCGTATTTCATGGGGAAATCCACTCAAGTATCAAATGAAGTTACAAAATAGCGCCGCTGGCCAACTTATGCAACATTTGCAGTTACCAATTGCCGCGAGCTGATCATGAAGGGCGATAGCCGACTTTCCCGCATGCTCCACGTGCTGCTTCACCTGGGCGAACAGCAGGGGCCGGTCACCTCCGAGCTGATGGCGCGGATGCTCAACACCCATCCGGTGGTGGTGCGCCGGACCATGGCCGGCCTGCGCGAGAAGGGCCTGGTGCGCGCCGAGCGCGGTCACGGCGGCGGCTGGAGCCTGGCCCGCAGCCTGGACCGCATCAGCCTGCTCGACGTCTACCACGCCATCGACGAGCCGCCGGTCTTCGCGCTGGGCATGGCCGAGGACGAACCGCGCTGCCTGGTCGAGCAGGCGGTCAATGCCGCGCTGGAAAGCGAACTGCGCGAGGCGCGCGACAAACTGCTGAAGCGCTTCGGCGAGATCACCCTGGCAGCGCTGGCAGAGGACTTCGAGCGCCGGATGCGGCGGGCGGCGCGGAAGAGCCAGCACGGCGGCGGATGCGGAGCGGCGTGAACCCGATCCAGGCCAGGGTTGCGATGCCGCTTAGTGTCACCACCACGCGCTTGCACGTATGCCTGCCGGATCATCTCGTCGGCAGGCTTCGGAGATATGCTTCCGAGCCGCAGCGGAGCTTCCGGACATAACGAATCGACGGACGCGTGGGGCACGAAGCCATGAACAAGCAGGGGACAGATCGAAAGACGCAGGGCGAGGCGTCCATGCATGCTTGGCTACGCTGGATCACGGCGGCGTGTTGCGTGGCTTTCTGTGGCGGCGCGCTTGCCCAGTTCGAATCGCCCGGCATCAAGCTGGACCCCGCACTCGCCAGGATTTTCTCGGTTGATCGCTGCCAGTGGATATCCGGACTCACCTGCAAGATCACCTATAACGGCAAGGGGCCGCTGCCGTCGCGGGTGTTCTTCACGGAGTTCGATGCCCAGGGGCGCGCCGTCGGGCCGCGGGTGACGCTGATCTATCCGCACTTGAATCCGAGTGAGAGAGGGGCGGCGACCTTCCGGATCACCAGCGCCAGTCCGGCCAGCCTACGGCTTACTGCTCAATGGGGTGGCGCATGGCACGACCTTCATTAGCCACGGCATGTGGCTGATGCCTGCGATTCCGCGCGCCGCATAACTCCCTCCATCAGCCTGCAAGGTATTCGCAGCATGCGAGAAACCACGGGGCGACTGGCAGGATGAGGATGCGTTTTTCCTCTGACAGGGAAAGACTGACACGAGAGGACGCGTAGCATGAATGCGCTGGTCGCCGCGTCCCGCCGTTCGCCGCATGGATGCGCACAGGCAGTGCCGCTTGGCGGTCTTTGTTCGTGACGTCTCCGATCAGCTCTTTGCGACTGCGCGACTCAGCAGAAGAGCACCGCTGCGGCACGATGTGGCTCGCTGACGGCAAGCGGGCAAACGAAAACGCCTCCGCGAGGGAGGCGTTTCCGGGATCGCTGATGGCGATGCCGCTTACTGACCGCGCATGCGGCCCTGGAAGCGGGTGCCGCCATTGCCCATGTGCGGCAGCTTGATCTTGCCGATGGCGTTGATGCGCTCTTCGGCGAGACGGTCGGCAGCCAGGTAGGTCGGCACATTCTCGTTCTTGCTGATCTCGAAGATGCGTCCCAGGTTGTAGTAGATCGTGCGCATCATGCGCATGGCGCGCTCGCGGTTGTAGCCGTCGATTTCCAGCGACACGTTCATCACGCCGCCCGCGTTCACCGCGTAGTCCGGCGCGTACAGCACGCCGCGGCGCTGCAGCTCGTCGCCGATGGCGTTGTTGGCCAGCTGGTTGTTGGCGGCGCCGCAGATGATCTTGGCCTTGATGCGGTCGATGGTCTGCTCGTTCACCGTACCGCCCAGCGCGCACGGCGAGTACACGTCGGCGTCGACGTCGTAGATCTCGTCCAGGCCCACCGCCTCGCAGCCCAGCTCGTCCACGCAGCGCTGCACCGCATCCTTGTTGATGTCGGTGACGAACACCTTGGCGCCCTGTTCGCGCAGCAGCTTGATGAACTCGCTGCCGACGTGGCCGGCGCCCTGCACGGCGAAGCTGTACTTGCCCACGTCCTCATTGCCGTGGCGGAAGTTCAGCGCCGCCATCAGGCCCTGCAGGGTGCCGTAGGCGGTGAACGGCGAGGGATCGCCCGAGCCGCCGTGCACCTGGTGCACGCCGGTGACGTACTCGGTCTCGCGGAACACGTATTCCATGTCGTTGACGTCGATGCCGACGTCTTCGGCGGTGATATAGCGGCCGTTGAGCGAATTGACGAAGCGGCCGAAGGCACGGAACAGCGCCTCGGACTTGTCCTTGCTCGGATCGCCGATGATCACCGCCTTGCCGCCGCCCAGGTTCAGGCCGGCCACGGCGTTCTTGTAGGTCATGCCGCGCGACAGGCGCAGCACGTCGTTCACCGCGTCCTGCTCGCTCTTGTACGGCCACATGCGCAGGCCGCCCAGCGCGGGGCCCAGCACGGTGTTGTGGATCGCGATGATGGCCTTCAGGCCGGCGTCCTGGTTCTGGCAGAACACCACTTCTTCGTGGCCGGTATGGGCGATGGTTTCGAAAATCATTGGAACGGTGACTCCATTTTTTGACGGTGCCGGCAGCCGGCACGGCGGGGATGGGAGCGAGGGGCGACGCGCTCCGGCTCGACGGCCGGGGGCATGCGCATGGTGATGTCGCGCCCGGAGCGGCCGGGCAGTCAAAATTGGCGCGCAGTCTAGTACGTCATCGCCGGGGTTGGGTGTTGCGCCGCAGCAGGCGCGTTGCGGTGCGGGTCAGCCAGGGCCGATCGGATTGGGCGACAGGTGCTCGGCGCCCTCCAGGCGCATGCGCACGCCTTTAGGCGCGAACACCGCATACGGCAGCGCATGCTGCAGGCCGGCCGGGTAGTTGCCGCGGTAGATCTTGTAGCCGTGGTGCGTGAGGGTGGAGTTGGCGTCCGCGTAGATGCGTCCGCCCAGTGCCCGCCACAGCTGGCAGAAGCTGTAGTCCTCGGACAGGTAGCGCAGGGTCTGTGGGTCCACGCCGACGTCGAAGAAGCGGTAGTGCAGGCCGCGATCGATCACGCCGGGGCTGTCCGGTACGTAGCGATGGTCCGGGTAGGCCTGGATCATGCGCTCGAACACGTTGCGCTTGATCAGCATGAAGCCGGTGGGCGCCTGATCCACCTCCATGAAGCCGTCCGGCTGGACGGTCACGACGAGCTCGCTGCCATCCGCCGGCGCATCGGTGTTGACGGTGTAATAGGTGTAGCTCGCCTCGAAGCTCTGCTGGGTGGTGCCGGCAGGCACGCCGCCCTCGGGCCAGTTCTCGCGCTTGAGCGGATAGACCCCCGCGCAGACCTCGTAGCCGGAACTCAGCAGGCGGAACGCGGCTTCCGCCGAAAAGCCGATGTCGGCATCGATCCAGAACAGATGGGTGTAGTCCGGGTTGGCCAGGAATTCCGCCACGCAGTTGTTGCGCGCGCGGGTGATCAGGCTCTCGCCCTGATGCAGCTGGGCCTGAATGCGCAGCCCGACCTGCATCGCCGCGTTGCTGAAATTGAGCATCGACAGCACGTAGTTGTGGAAGTACTTGCCGTCGTGGCTGGGCGTCGCGATCAGCGGGTAGACGTTGCGCAGGTCGACGGGCGAGGGCGTGGATTCCATGGTCGGGCGGCTCCTGGGCGGTGCAATGGCGCGTGGCCGCGCAAGAGGCGGCCCCGGACGAGGGACGGCAGCGAAGATAGTAACCGCCGTGAACCCCGGCATGGGGCGATGCCGGCAGCACCCCGGCGCGCCCGGTACCCAGATACGACATGCCCCGCCGGAGCGGGACATGTCGGTCGAGCGGTGGCGCGGGATGCGCCGGGTTCAGCCGGAGATCCAGATGCCGGCGTGCCAGTGCCAGCCGTCGGGGCGGCGCTCCCAGTGCGGATGCACGTAGTGATAGCCCGGACGCACCACTTCCCAATGGCCAGGCATGGCGACGTAGCGCGCGCCGTCCCAGCGCCAGTAGCCGCGGGCCCAGACGTAGCCTGGCCGGCGGGCCGGCTCCACTTCGACCACCTGCACCGGCGGCGGCTGCGGTGCGACCACCTCCACATATTCGCGCTGCACCGGGCGTTCGACCACGACCGGCCGGTCGTGCACGACGCGCTCTTCGACACAGCCGGAAAGCATCGCGACGGCCGCGACCATACCCACATAGCGCAACAACATGTTTACCCCCTCGAGTGGATGGAACGTTTGGGTTCCGGATGATGTGCGAGTAATTCACGCCCACGCTTTCCTGCGACTTTCGCCGGCCGCAGGAAGCGCGGCGTGGTTGCTGACGGTTCAGCGGCCCCAGCCGCCGGGGTAAAAGCGATAACCGTGGCCGTAAGGCACCCAGCGCGCCGGCCGGTAGATGTAGCCGCGGCGGGCCGGAACCCAGTAGCCGCCAGCCCAGATGTGGCGGTGCGCATAGGCGTCCCAGCGCCAGTAGCCCGGCGCCCACACGTAGCCGACACGCGGCGGCGGCACGCGCTCGAAGCGCGGCGGCGGCGGCGCCATGCCGACGTTGACGAGGACTTCGCCCGCGGCGGCCGGCGGGTTATAGCTCAGGCCGGCGAAGGCCAGGCCAAGGCCGGCGAGCAGGGCCAGTTTCTGAGTGATGTGCTTCATGGAGGGTCTCCGACACCGCGACATGCGGCTGAGCGTAAAAAACGACGAAGGCGGCCACTTGTTGACGTGCCCGTGCGATCCGTTCAGCCCGCGTCCGGACTGGCCGCCCGCGGGTTCTTGCGGCTGCCGGGATCATGGGTGAAGACCGGGCGCAAAAAACCACTGCGGTCATCGACATGCGGTTGAAGTGCGTTATGCTGCAATGCAATAAAAGCTCGCCTGCGAGATAGCCTGCAGGCCTTCATGTGCGCCCCATTACCCGACGCCACGTCTCCTGGAGTCCGCAGCCATGAATCGTCCATCCGTCGCACAGCCTCGCGCTTCTTCCTCGGCCGGTACGGTCGCGCGGCTCAAGCTGGGCACCTTGCGTGCCGGCTTCGTGCTGGGTGGCCGGCTGGCCCCGCAGCGTACCGTGCGCCGCGCCGCGCGCCTGTTCGCCACGCCCTTCGCCAGCAGCCGCAGCCGTGCGCGCAACGCCCAACCCGATCCGGCCATGCAGCGCGAGACGCTGCGCCTGGGCGGCGAAAGCATCGCCGTCTACCGCTGGGGCGATCCGGCTGCGCAGCCGTATGCCTTGCTGGCGCACGGCTGGTCCAGCTTCGGCCTGCGCTACCTGCCGTGGGTGCCGCATCTGCGCGCCCTGGGCTATGCGGTGATCGCGTTCGACCAGCCGGGCCACGGCTTCAGCAGCGGCCGCTACTGCACCTTGCCGGACTTCGTCGACACCTTGAGCGAGCTTGGCCGTCGTCACGGCCCCGCTGCGCTGGCGATCGGCCATTCGCTGGGCGCCGCCGCGCTGACCCTGGCCCAGGACGAGGCCTGGCATGCGCGTCGGCTGGTGCTGCTGGCGCCGGTGGCCGACATGGTCGCCGCCACCGATCGCTTCTTCCGCCAGGTGCGGCTGGGGCCGCATCTGCGCAAGCCGTTCTTCGCCTGGCACGAACAACACACCGGCGTGCATCCGCAGGATCTACAGGTGCATCGCCATCTACCCGCGCTGGGCCAGGCCGGCCTGATCGTGCACGACCTGGACGATCACGAGGTGCCGTGGGAAGAGGGCGAGCGCTATGCCCGCCACTGGACCGCCTCGCGCCTGCTCACCACTCAGGGCCTGGGGCATCACCGTGTGGTCGATGCGCCGGAGGTGATCGAGGCCTCGCTGGCCTTTCTGCGCGGCGAGCCGGTGGGCAACCGGGTGGTGAGCAGCCCGAATCTCGCCTTCGGCCTCTGAGCAGGCGCGCGTCCCGTTGCAGGGGGCAGAAGGGCTCGGTGTCGATGTGTTCCGGAGCGAAGGCATCCGGCGCGCGGCCGATTCGCTCGTGCGATCACACGGGGCAGCGACCTGTTCTCCGCCTGCAGCGTGCCACGCAAGCGCTAGCCAGCGTGGCCCCTGGAATTGTGTTGCCGCTTACTCCGCACCTGGCCAGCAGTGGCGCTCGGCCATGCTCAGCGCCAGCCGTTCGCCCAGGCGATAGCCGCGCTCGCGCCGTTCGCGCTCGGCGCGCAGCTGCGGCCAGCGCTCGAGGTAGGCGGCCAGCACGGCGGGATCGAGCTGGTAGCGGGCAAAGGCTTCCGCGTGCGCCGAACGCAACGCGATGGCGCCGTTGTAGCCGCCGAAGCCCTGGGTGGCGCACAGCGCGCCGCCGTCGGCGTTGCCCTGCCAGGGCGCGGCCTGCAGCTTGAACGCCTGCGCCACGTCGGCCAGTTCGGGGTCGAGTCGGCGCAAGGTCGGCACGCCCGGTGCGGTGCGGCCCAGTACGTATTGCAGCGCCTGCGAGATCGCCTTCAGGCCGGTTTCGCCCATGCTGTGGCCATCGCCCAGAGCCTTCGGCGTGCCCACCGCCATCGGCGGCAGCGTGCCTTTGAAGCCTTGCCGTAGCGCGGCGTTGCTGCGTCCGGCGCTGGCCGTGGTGAGGTCGGTCTTGGAGTTGGTGCGGGTGCCGGTGGCGTGCGCGACCAGGTAGTCGAAATCGGCCACGCCGTAGCCGTGTGCCTGATGCGCCATGTCCAGCGCGTGCACGATGGCGTTCTCGCCGCCGAAGCCGACGCCGGCGAAGTGCGCCTTGCCGCCAGCCTCGCCGCTCTGGCCCCAGCCGACGATGATCGAGGTGATATCGAGGAAGTTGCGCAGGGCGAAGTCCAGCGTGGTGACCAGCACGCCCGAGCCGGCGTGGCCGACCACGGTGCCGTTGGCGTCGAGGTCGAACGGCGCCAGCGACTCGCCCACGCCGCGCTGTTCGTGCGGCCCGCGCGCGGCATTCGCCTCGGCCAGCTTGGCGCTGGTCATCATGGCGCCGCCGCCGAAGGCGTCGAGGATGCCGAAGCGCGGCTGCAGCGCGGCATCGGCGGCGCACAGCAAGGCCATCTGCGGACGCTGGAAACCGGGGTAGTCGAACAGCAGCTGCGGCGCGACATCGCAGAACGCGATCAGGCTGGAGGCGCAGGCGCCCACCGCGGTGAGCGGGCTCTGCGGCACGCGCTGGTAGCCCGGGTCGTCGGAGTGCAGCGAATCGCGCAGGGCCGGATTTTTCAGGGTGCGGCTCAGGCTGTAGGACGGCGCCAGCATGGTCGAGACCAGGGCGGGCCCGTGCGAACCCAGCGAGTTGGCCAGGCGCACCGCGAAGCGGTCGCGCGGCTCGCCGCCGGGCGGGGGTGGCGCGTCGGGACGCAGCCACTGCGCCAGCGCGTCCATGCCGCCGAACGCGGTGGCCGCGGCGACGCGGAAGCCGTAGGGGTTGCGGATCAGTTCGGACAGCGGCTGCGGCAGGCCGGCCAGCGCGCCCAGCGCGCCGTAGGCGAACAGTTGCGACTGCAGCGAGGGCCCCAGCAGCGGATCGTCCTGGAACAGGCCGTACATGTCCTTCAGCGCGGACTCGCGGATGTCGCTGTAGCCCAGGCCGGCGAGTCGGCGCAGGCCACCGTTCTCCAGGTCGTGCGGCAGCGGCGCGGCGATGTCGGTCACCGTCTGGTTCGGCGCCAGCAGCGCCGGATCGATACGGCGGATGCCCAGGCCGGCACGCAGCTGGCTGCCGTGGCGTGCCTCGATCTCGGCCAGGCTGGCCGGCTGGCCGGCCAGTTCGCCGCGGGTCCAGCGCATGCCGGGCGTCGCGTCATGCAGGCTGGCCGGGTCGAAGGCGATCAGGCCGGCGTCGAAGGCCGCCAGGGCGATGAAATCTTCGCTGCCGCGCACCAGCGCCTGATAGGTCTCGGTACTGCCTACCGCCGACATCGTGCACGGCGTACCGACCGTAACCAGCACCTGATGGCCGTTCAACATGGGGCATTCCCGGCATGGCGCGGGCGGTGGCTCAAGGCCGGGCACGTGGCATCGGTGCCAGAAGGTCGCATCGTATGTCTCATCAAAGTTCGCTGTCTGCCGGGTGGCGTCCACGCAGGTGAGCGCAGCGCCGGTCGGCCGGGGGATCCGAAAGGGGGCATAGACTACTATTTCTTGCCGGCTTAGCAGCAGTGCATGGCGATACGCCCGGGCTGGCCTCCGCCGGCCCCATCCTGCCGATGCCTCGCACAGCTTGTTCGTGTCGGCGCGGCTGCCGCCATGGCAGGGGCTGCGCGTGCCAGGGCTGGGCATGCGCGTATCCGCAAACTTCCGTTCCGGCGTCGATACAAGCGCCGCGTTTCCATGCGCATGCACCGTACGCATTGGTACGGGATGCCGAGCGGCCGTGGCCGATCCCCACTAGAATTGGGAGATCAAGCAACGAGGCTGAAGTCGCCATGAGCTCCCCTGCCAAGCATGTCCCCGCCGGCGCCGCGCAAACCGAAACCCATCCGCTGCGCTTCGTCACCGCGGCCAGCCTGTTCGACGGCCACGACGCGGCGATCAACATCATGCGCCGGATCATCCAGTCGCAGGGCGCCGAGGTGATCCACCTGGGCCACAACCGCTCGGTGGAGGACGTGGTGCGCGCCGCGCTGCAGGAAGACGCCGACGCCATCGCGCTGTCGTCCTACCAGGGCGGCCACGTCGAGTACTTCAAGTACATGGTGGACATGCTGAAGGAGAAGGGCGCCGGTCACGTGCGTGTGTTCGGCGGCGGCGGGGGCACCATCACGCCGGAGGAAATCCGCGAGCTGCAGGCTTACGGGGTCGAGCGCATCTACCATCCGAACGACGGCATGAAGCTTGGCTTGGTCGAAATGATCGAGGACGTGATGCGCCGCGCCGGCGATGCCGCGCACGCGCGCGCGACGACCGAGCACGGCGTGCCCAAGGCCGACATCGGCGACGAGAACTCGATCGGCCGCATGCTCACCGCGATCGAGGAAGGCCGCCTCAGCGAGGCCGAGCTGGAACACCAGCGCAAGCAGTGGAAGCTGGCCGGCAAGCAGACCCCGGTGCTCGGCCTTACCGGCACTGGCGGCGCCGGCAAGTCCTCGGTGGTGGACGAGCTGCTGCTGCGCTTCCTGCACGCCTTCCCGCACATGCGCATCGCCGTGCTGGCGGTGGACCCGACCCGTCGCCGCAGCGGCGGTGCGCTGCTGGGCGACCGCATCCGCATGAATTCCCTGCGCAGCCATCGCGTGTACATGCGCTCGATGGCTACGCGTCGCCAGCACGCCGCCACCAGCGTGGTGCTGCACGACTGCATCGACTTCCTGAAGAGCCAGCCCTACGACCTGGTGATCGTGGAGACCGCCGGCATCGGCCAGAGCGATTCGGAAATCGTCGACCTGGTGGACTTCCCGGTCTACGTGATGACCAGCGACTACGGCGCGGCCAGCCAGCTGGAGAAGATCGACATGATCGACTTCGCCGAGCTGGTGGTGCTCAACAAGTTCGATAAGCGCGGCGCCGAGGACGCGCTGCGCGACGTGCGCAAGCAATGGAAGCGCAACCGCACCACGTTCGCGCTGAAGGACGACGAGGTGCCGGTCTACCCGACCATCGCCAGCCAGTTCAACGACCCCGGCGTCACCTGGATGTTCGCCAACCTGTGCCGGCTGCTGCGCGACAAGCTGCACCTGCCGGCGGAGAAATGGACGCCGCAGCTCGACACCTCGCTGAAGGAGCCGCGCGCCACCGTGCTGATCCCTGGCAATCGCGTGCGTTACCTGGCCGAGATCGCCGAGCAGGGCCGCGCAGTCAACCAAGGCATCGCGCGCCAGGCCGAGTTCGCCAGCAAGGCGCAGCACTACTACGAGGCGCTGAAGGAGCTGGGCGACGACAAGCTGCCGCGTCCGCTCGATCTCTACCAGTCCACCGACCTGCTGTCGCACATCGGCACCGATGCGCCGCATGCCGACCGCAGCCTGTTGACCCTGCGCCAGCGCTACAACGAGGCGCTGAAGGAACTCAGCCACGAGGCGATCGAGCAGCTGCGCGAGTGGCCGGCGCGCTTCCGCGAGGTGACCGAGGAAGTCAACGAATACAAGGTGCGCGACAAGACCATCCGGGTGGAGAACTACCGCGAATCGCTCAGCCACCAGAAGATTCCCAAGGTGGCGCCGCCAAAGTCGAAGGACTGGGGCGAGCTGCTGAGCTTCCTCGGCCGCGAGAACCTGCCGGGTTACTACCCGTACACCGGCGGCGTGTATCCGTATCGCCGCAGCGGCGAGGATCCGACCCGCATGTTCGCCGGCGAGGGCACGCCCGAGCGCACCAATCGCCGCTTCCATTACCTGAGCCAGGGCGGCGCGGCCACGCGCCTGTCCACCGCCTTCGACTCGGTGACCCTGTACGGCGAAGACCCGGCGCCACGCCCGGACATCTACGGCAAGATCGGCAACTCCGGCGTCAACGTCGCCACCCTGGACGACATGAAGAAGCTGTACTCCGGCTTCGACCTCAGCGCGCCGACCAGCTCGGTGTCGATGACCATCAACGGCCCGGCGCCGATCATCCTGGCGATGTTCATGAACACCGCCATCGACCAGAACGTGGAGAAGCATCTCAAGGCCGAGCCGGCGCGCTGGGCCGCCGCGCAAAAGCGCATCGAGGAGCTGTTCGCCGGCAAGCCGCGTCCGCAGTATTCGGGCGAGCTGCCCAAGGGCAACGAAGGGCTGGGCCTGGGCCTGCTCGGCGTCACCGGCAACCAGCTGGTGGATGCGGAAACCTATGCGCGGATCAAGCAAGAGACTCTGCAGAGCGTGCGCGGCACCGTGCAGGCCGATATCCTGAAGGAAGACCAGGCGCAGAACACCTGCATCTTCAGCACCGAATTCGCGCTGCGCATGATGGGCGACATCCAGCAGTACTTCGTCGACCACAAGGTGCGCAACTTCTACTCGGTGTCGATCTCCGGCTATCACATCGCCGAGGCTGGCGCGAACCCGATCAGCCAGCTCGCCTTCACCCTGTCCAACGGCTTCACCATCGTCGAGTACTACCTCGCGCGCGGCATGCACATCGACGACTTCGCACCCAACCTGAGCTTCTTCTTCAGCAACGGCATGGACCCGGAGTACACCGTGATCGGCCGCGTGGCCCGCCGCATCTGGGCGCGCGCCATGCGTGAGCGCTACGGCGCCAGCCCGCGCAGCCAGATGATGAAGTACCACATCCAGACCTCCGGGCGCTCGCTGCACGCGCAGGAAATCCAGTTCAACGACATCCGCACCACCTTGCAGGCGATGTACGCGCTGTTCGACAACTGCAACAGCCTGCACACCAACGCCTACGACGAGGCGATCACCACGCCCACCGAGGAGAGCGTGCGCCGCGCGGTGGCGATCCAGATGATCATCAACAAGGAACTGGGCCTCAACTTCAACGAGAACCCCTGGCAGGGCAGCTATATCGTCGACACCCTCACCGACCTGGTGGAGGAGGCGGTATACAAGGAATTCGAGGCGATCAGCGAGCGCGGCGGCGTGCTCGGCGCGATGGACACCATGTACCAGCGCGGAAAGATCCAGGAAGAGTCGATGTACTACGAGCACAAGAAGCACGACGGCAGCCTGCCGCTGATCGGCGTGAACACCTTCCTGCCCAAGGACCACGGTGGCGAGATCGCCACCGAGATCGAACTGATCCGCTCCACCGAAGAAGAGAAGGGCCAGCAGATCACCAACGTGCAGGCCTACGGCCAGTCCCGCAACAGCCTGCTGCCCGAAAGCCTGCGCACCCTGCAGAACACCGCCCGCGAGCGGAAGAACGTGTTCGAACAGCTGATGGAAGCCGTGAAATACAACTCGCTGGGGCAGATCTCCCATGCGTTGTATGAGGTGGGTGGGGAGTATCGGCGGAATATGTGACGTCGAAATCAAGCGATGGGGAGGTGCTTTTATGAAGCTCAAGCGGCTATTCGTAATGCTTGCTATGGCATCTATTTCTCTTAATGCCTCTGCTGCGGCACCCCCGAACAAATTCGTCGGAATATTATACGAGACATGGTTTAACTACATACAAAACAGTGGTGCGTTCAGCACTTATCCGGTCATGCAGCCCAATCAGTGGATGTATTGGGGTGAGCCTGCTGTGGGCTATTACAAATCTGATGATCCGTCGATCATAAATATGCATGCCACTCAGCTCGCCGGGGCTGGAGTCGATTTTATTTTGATCGATTATTCCAATAATAATATCGACAATTCAGATTTGAATGGACCGCTTCCTGCATTGCTTCAAATCTACCAGCAGAGGCTGCAAGCTGGTACGCCTACGCCAAGGATAGCTTTCTTGACCTCCTCCGCGAATGGAGGGGTGCTCAAGCTATGGCAGCAAGTCTATTCGAAATATGGTTCTTCCATCTTTTTTAATGATGCCGGTAAGCCGCTGCTCTTATCAGACAATTGTAATGTGGATGGCGCGGCCAATTTTTCTTGCAAGGAAACGCATGGATTGCTCGATAGCACTGCTACGTGGTCCTTTCTGGAGCGTTCGCCGCAGCCGCTGGTGCTAAATGCAGGCTGGCCGGAGCAGATGGCGGTTTCGCCTGCGCAACAAGTCGACTATATGAGCGACGTCGCAACGGCGCATGGCCGATCCTGGGATTCGTCGGCAAACTCGAACACGGGGCCCGATCGCCAAAACTATTCGGATCAATGGACGCGGGTGGACTCTACAAGCCCCACGTTTGTCTTGATCAATTCTTGGAATCAATGGGCTTCTATAAACTTTAGTGGTAATTTTACTGACGAATATGACGAACAATTCAGTACGGATATCGAGCCGCAACTCGGTGGGCATGGCGATAATTATTTGGTGGCGACCGGTCAGCGGATAGCTAGATATAAAGCTAATGCGCCAAATCTTTATTTCAGGGATGCCGACACGGGTCTTTGGACGATTAAGTTTGGCCGAAACGGTCAAGCTTTTTCGGGGTCTAACTTTTCGAATACGTTTGCGTGGGCGGCCGGAGCCAATTACCAGCCTTTTGTGGGGGATTTCAATGGCGATGGCGACACCGATATTGGCCTGCGAGATACCACGACAGGAAAGTGGTATTTTGCCTTTTCCAATCACGCTGGATATTACAACAACACCTTGGATTTTGATTGGGTGGCGGGTACGCAATACCAAGCCGTGGTGGGGGATTTCAATGACGATGGTTTGATCGATATCGCTTTGCGTGACGCAACTGACGGGTCATGGCATTTTGCCTTTTCAGATGGCAAGGGTAATTTTTCCAACACTCGAGGATTTACTTGGCTCGCTGGAGCCCAGTATCAACCTGTTGCTGGCGATTTCAATGGCGACGGACGCACGGATATCGCGCTTCGCGATGCTACGACCGGAATCTGGTATTTTGCGTATTTTGATGGGGTGAGCTCTTACGATAACGTAACGACTTTTCAGTGGGTGGCTGGCGCGAACTATCAGCCAATCGTGGGGGATTTTGATTGCGATGGCAAGGAAGATATAGGGCTGCGCGACACCAATACCGGAAAAATCTACCTTGCAAATGCACTCGGTTCAATGCGTTTCGATAACTACACCACCATTCCCTGGAAAGCCGGAAGCGGCATTTCGATTTCCGGTGATCCGCTGCAATGTCGTTAATTTTACTGGAATAGCACGTTAAATGCCGTCCCGAAGGATTGACGGTGATTATACGACTCAATCCATTGGGCTGTTCAGATCGTTTAGTCGCCGCGATGCTGGCTCCACACGTCGTTAAATTGCGACGAGTGGATTTCCATGATCACCTCTGGTGTATCCGCCGGCAAAGTGCCGGCAGCTACCATGGCGTCTCTGATCGTTTTCAGCTTTCCTCGTGCGATGTTGATCGCGGTTTTGTACCTATCCGGATGGGATGTTCCTCCGTTCGCAGTGGCATCGCTGAATATTTTTTCCTGCTTCTTCACATCGCTTTGCGCCTGGTTGTAATCCTCCAGGGTGTAAGCATCATTGTTCGTCATCCCGTTGGCTCCTGTCCTAAAGTTCTGAGCTTGCCGCTCAGTGATCCTGTGGTAAAGGAAGGGCGCGCGAGTCTGTGCGCCAGCGCATGCTTGCCTGAGCAGGCGTGCGGATGTCTATCGTCGTAAAAGAGGCGGTGTTTCGAAAGGTGCCGGTGAGACTCTCCAGCACCTCTCTTGAGCAGCCTGCAGCTCATTCGCTTCCACGGAAGTGAAACGACACCACGTCCCAATGCTGCACGTCGCTGGGTGCGAAGGTCACCTTGCTTATCGTGTTCGCCGCATTTGCATTGAATGCTGCATGGGTATTGGGTTTGAGGTTCTCGACCGTGGCGACGAGCCTGGTCGGGTCGACTAGGACATTCGCATAGGTGTCCAGGTTGATCTGCGAGCCGTTTGCATCTGTAGGCCGTGGCTGGCCGGTGCCCGGCACTTCACTTGCTGGCGTCGGTGAAATCGTGAGCTGCTTATGCGCCGCCAATGCCAGCTCTGCCGGCGAAACACCCGGGACGGGCTGCGTTTGGCACTCTGTAATGGACTGCAAAGGCAGCCGTGCTTCTGATGCGCCCTCTGCGGAGCCGAAATTCACTGGGACCCGAGCATAGGAGGAGGCCGGGAATCCGTTCTTCACCATTGGGTGGTATGGATGCGTGGTCATGCGCTTCATCGCAGAGGCATCCAGTACGTCGTTTCCGCTGCTTTTCTCAATGGAGGCTTCTACTGCGATTCCGTGATAGTCGACCAGGATCAGCAGTACGGTCTCCCCAGCAATCATGTGCCCATCGGCATCCAACGGCCATGGTGCACCATCCAGCATGGGGCGATGTTGCGGTAGCGTGGCCGCATGCTGGTTATCGGCCAGTGGTGACAGCGGCCATCACACGCGGACTGATCGCGGTAGGTCGTGCGAATCGTTTTAACGCAGCATGCGTCTGGTCATCCACGGCGGGCGATTGGCCGCATATCTAAGGCTACAAGCCGCTGGTCGCTCTACCGCCAGCGTCGTTCATCGGCCTGGGTCGCATAAAATTGCGATATAGCGTGAAATATTGCACCATGGCCGTGGATCACTCAGGCGCCATCCTTGGGCGTGAGCGCCGCGGGCAAAAAAGGAGATTTGACAATGCAGGTGTTAATGAAGAAAGCGATAATTATCATATGTGCCATTGCCATCTTTGTCTCTCTGGACGCTTACGCGGCAGATGCTCCACCGCTTGACATTACCTTGAGCAAATCAAGCAATGTTCGAGAATCAGAAGCAGGCGTCATCTTGGTCAGTATCACCAATCATTCGACCGAAACCTTGCTTTTGCCAAAGCCATTTACGCCATTGCTTCAACCTGAGCATCGGCTAATGAACAATATATTTCTTGTTACGGACGAGGCCGGAAAGCCGGTGCGTTTCATTGGTCGGGCTATTCGCATGTCTCCTGATGCAAAGCAGGAATATTTCACCAGGATCGAGCCTGGGCAAAGCCTCGCCACAGTAGTTCATCTGGATTCCGACTATGAAATAAGTGCAGGCGGATCATTCGCCGTCAGTTACGAGCAATGGTATGGCGGACTTGAACAATATAAAACGAATGACGTTCCACTTAAGAAAATCAAAAGCAATGTGCTGCACATATACGTCAATACGAGTCTGATCAATGGCGTCAAGATGTCGATGGCTATAAGTGCGGCGACAACTGATGATCCTGGCAAGCCTTGTGACGCTGCAGCTCAGCTTCCTGCTATCAAATCCGCAGAGAACGTCGCGTTAAAATTTGCTGCAAACGGCCAAGATGCCATGACTAAGATGTACAGCTTCAGCACGGCAACGGAGTCTGGAAAACAGGTTTTTCGCGCAAAGGTTCTGCCGACCACCGATTACACTTATTGGTTCGGCAAGCCCGAAAATGACTCGCCCTCCTTTCCAAAAGTGCCGCTTGTCTCTGATGTATGGACGCAAACGGACTTTATTCCATTTCATATCGTACGGGGCACATATAATCGATTGCTGTCCTCTCCAACCTACATGTGCGGATGTCGCAGTGACTACCCACCTACGACTGCCGCTTGGGCCGAAACACCCAAGCCGTATCTAATTCATATTTGCGACTTTTTCTTTAGTATCCCGAAATTTGAATTCGGATCGGATAGCCAAGTATTGACCATGTTGCACGAATTGACGCATTTCGACGACAAATACGCGCCTTATATCGGCGATTTTCCCAATGGATACGGTCATGCAGCGGCACATAATTTGGCACTCTCCAACAGGCCGCAAGCTGTTACAAATGCCGACAACTATGCGTATTTCCTCGAAGCCATAAATAAGAATTACAAGTAAAGCTATGGGTGACGTGCCGCGTTGCGGCCGTCCTATACACGTGGTGTATTGCTCAGCGCCACGTTGGGCGGTAGCGATACAGACGCAGCGCGATCATGGTTTGTTGTACGCACTGTACGCATTCGCTGCATGTGTGGCGACGCAGGCGGCGGCGTTGGAATTTTCCAACTGTGCCAGGCGACGCAAGAGGCGCTTGTCCTTGACGTGACTGCCCTTCGATCTTCCCGGCATTCAGCAGCATGTGGTGCGGCGGGCGACAATCGATTGTCATGCTTTCGACGATCTTGACGGCTAGGGCTACCTACTGTGTCTGTAGCAAACGCTAGGATGGTTTAGCTGACCTCTATGCACCGTTCGCAGGTGCGCTCAGTGCGAATCCCCGCTCGAAGCCGCCGCCGGCGCAGCGGACTCTGCTGCTGCACGCTTAGGCGTATCCACCGGGCACCAGGTCTTGAGCCGCTTGCCTGCGCGGAACAGATCGATGCATTCGCGCATTTCGGCCTTGAAAGCAAGGTCGGGCGTGTTGGCCGGGCAGCCGTACGACAGGGGTTTGGTGTCTTTGTATTCGGCGATGCAGGTCGACAGCGGCGGCGGTGCGGCGGCGTGCGGGTTGTCGGCCAGCGGTGCCGGCGGCAGGCTCAGGCGTGCGTCGCCATCCTTGGGCGAGGGCGGTATCGGCGGCGAGCCGCACAGCGGGTTGAAGCCGTGGCGCTTGGGATCGCAGATGCTCTTGGCAATTCCCTGGATCGCATCGCCGACATGGCGGCTCACCGCACCGCCGGCCGTCTCGTTCGCAGGCGGGAAATATTTGTCGAAGCGCGTGGCCTTGTAATGCAGCGGGTTGTCGTTGTGCTGCATGATCCGGCGATCGTCCGCAGGTTGATCCGACGCAGCCTTGGCGACAGTCGACGCGTAGGCGGGCTGTGTCGTGGGCGGCAGCTGCACCAGGCCGCCTTTGACGAATCCGCTGACGGCGGGCGGCGGGGCCGACGCGACCACCGGCGCAGGCGGCGCTGGATGATCCGGCTCGACCGGCGTGGCACGAGGCGGCTTGGGTGGCGCCACCGGGCGCACACGAGCCGTCTCCGCCGGCGGCGGTGGCGCCGACTTGGGCGGCGGGATGGGCTCGGGCGGCGGCGCGATGCGCGGCTTGCTGGAATGATCGATCAGATGGATGACCAGGGCCTGATCGATATCGGCACGCGCCACCGCCGGATGTGGCGACTTGTGCTGCATCTCGTACCACAGCACCAGCGCAAACAGCGCGTGCAGCAGCACCACCAAGGCCAGCGCGAGCGAACGCGCCGGGTCGATCAGTGGCGACTGTCGCCAGCGTCTGCGTACCAGGGCTTCGCGCGTTTCGCTGTCGAGCAGGGCCAGGCCGCGCGCACGATCCCCTTCCTGTCGATGTCGGTCTTGCTCGGAATGTTCGATGACACGGCCTTATTCAAGTTCTAACCAATGACCCAGGCGAAGCCTGCGTTTGCTGCCGGCGCGTGTCGAGGTCGATCATGCGTAGACAGGTTCTTTTATCCGTGGTTCCCCGGATCGGAGAGCACAAGCCGGACTGCACCTGCTCCGCAAATTGTTTCGGCGCCGCAGTCGCCAGCGCTGGTGCTCGATCTCCGCATGCTTATGACGAGTGCTGCCGGTAGAACTGCTCGAGCTGCCGATGCACCTCCGGCAAATGCTCGCGTAAGGCTGCCGGCGCCTCGAAGAATTGCTCGCTGGTCACCGCGAAGAATTCAGCCGGACTTTCGAGGCCGTACGGGTCGATCGGCAGCTCGCCGCCTTTGCGCCGTTCACCCTGCAGGCGATTCCACGTGCTGGAGAAGATCTGCGACCACGCGCGGCGATCCATGCGCCGGTGCAAGGGCGGAAAGCCGTTGGCTTCCCCGTTGAGCAGGTCGAGCTTGTGCGCCATTTCGTGGATGACTACGTTGTGTCCCGGCTCCTTGCCGGCATTCAGCACATCCGCCCACGACAGGATCACCGGCCCGCGCCCCCATGCCTCGCCGGCCAGCATGGCGTCGCTCTGGTGAACCACGCCCGCGGCATCCACTTGCTGGCGGCGAGGGATGAACGCGTCCGGATACACGATGATGCTGCGCCAGCCGTCATACCAGTCCAGGCCCAGCTTCAGGATGGGGATGCAAGCGTGGGTCGCGAGCAGGACCAGATCGGCGTCGTCGAGCTGCAGGCCCTGGACGGGTTCGATGGATTTGCGGTTGAGGAACAAGGTGGCAAGCACACGCAGCGTGGCCTGGTCGGAAGCGCCCAGCCGGCGCGCGGGAGCGCAGCGCCGCAATGCTTCCTGCCACAGCTCTTCGGCAATGGGATGCTTAGCGACGATACGCCGCACGCGCCAGTTTCTGATGCTGTCGAACATGACTACAGGCTGCTGAGTGTGGCCAAGGACATCAGGTCCGATGTGCGCTTTCTCAAGGCTGGCGACAAAGAAAGTGTGGCCAGTTCATTCCGGCCTATGTGACGGGGGACTTGTCTTTACCGAGCTGCCGGCGGTTTCAGGAAGTGCACCATCGGGCTACGGGCGATGGCACGCGGCGCTGCCGGAAGCGGTCCGGGCTGGTGATCTCGCTCGCATCGATGGCGCAGGAGCAATCAAGTTCGCAGGCACGCGGGTATCCAAGTTGCGGACGGATGGCCTCGAGGTCTCCGCCACCAGCTTCTGCATGGTGAGCGAATGGCGTGCGGCACGACACTCGCCCCACCAAGCACGCATGGCGAGCCAGTCCACCCGCTGGACAGGGACATTAGTAATCCCCGCAGGCAAGTGGAATCCGGCCTGGGTTACGGATTCGAGACAGTCCGGATGGGGGGTGGTATCGTCTTTGGTCGAGGGGGCGCCGAGTTCGATGCTAGCCGGGATGTGGCTCGTCATCGCGCGCAGCGCTTATCTGAGGACAAGGTTTGTCTAAGGACTGGGGGGCATATGGATTATTCTGATTCGCGCGACGCCGAGGCGTCCTATCCGGACCAAGGCGATTCATTCGACGAGAACCGACCGAGCAATCGGGGATCGCGCATCGCGGCCTTGATCCTGGTGGTGCTGGCCCTGGGGTATGGAGCCTATCTGCTGGCGACAGGGCGTTACGCCAAGGTCGACCAGGCCGAATACGCGACCTTCATGGCCGCCGTGGCGAAGGCTGACGCCATCGCCGATCCCATGCAGCGCTGCCTCAGCTTTCCCGATCCGCCCGGCAGCCATTGGGATGCGGACACGACGCGCGCCTACTGCGAACTGCGCAATCACAAGACCATCGCGCTGGCGGACATCGAGGCGCTGCTGAAGCAGGGCAAGGCGGACGAAGTGGATCGCACTTTCCAGGGCTATCTGGATACGCAGCGCCACGATCCCAGTCAGCCCGGCTTGCTGGACGTCGCTTACGCAAACGCCGGTTTCGACGAGGCGGACGATCATCAGCGTCAGGTCATCGATACCTGGAAGCGGCAGTCGCCACACAGCGCCTTCGCGTTCGCGGCGAGCGGCGTGCAATATGTGGCCGCCGCGCAGCAGGCGAGGGGCGACGGCTGGACCCGGGACCTCACGCATCGGCAACTGGACGGGATGAACCGGCAACTCTTGCTGGCGCTCCAAGACTTGGACCGTGCGACTTTGCTCAATCCGCTCGTCACGGCAGCCTACCCCTCGATGATTCACGCGGGCGGTCTGGAGGGCGACAATACCTATATTCAAAAGTCCGCCGAGGCGGGCCTGAAGAGCGATCCGTCCAATTTCGCCATTCGCATGCAGATGATGAATCACGCGCAGCGGAAGTGGGGCGGCAAGTTCGGCGGCGTCGATGCGCAGAGCGCGGAGGACCTCGCGCTGGCAGGCAGGAATCCGTTGTTGCGCATCGTGGCGCAGCACCCGGTGGTTTATCGCGCCACCTGCAATTGCAATTTCCTGCAGGCGCAGACCCGTCGGTTCGTCTTCAAGGCGCTCGACAAGAACCTGAGTGCGGGGAGCCTGATCGACCTGGCTGCCGTCGTCTATGACGAGGACAAGCGGCTGGCGGTGGAACTCTACAGCGAGGCGCTACGCTTCGATCCCACGGATATCGACGCCTTGCGCTGGCGCTCGCAGGAGATGATTGCGCTGGGCGACAGGCCGGGCGCTACTGCCGCCTATGCCGCCGTCGCGCAGCGCTTCCCGGACAACGACGCGATGGCCACCCAGCTCGGCAACGTCTATGCGCAGGCGGGCGAGGTGAAGCAGGCCGAGACCACGCTGCTGGCGATACTGCAGCGCGACCCCGACAACTACGATGCGATGGGGACGTTGGGCGACCTTTACAACCACGCGGGACATCAGCCTGACAAGGCCGAGGCCCTGGCCGACGCGATGATCAGCAAATATCCGGACAAGCCGGGCGGCTACATCGTGCGCTCTGCCAACCAGATGGACCATAACCTTCCGGGCGTCTACGCCACCATTCACTACTTCATCGACCACTTCGGCGACGATCCGCACTGGAAAGCGCAGACCGCCGAAATGCGCGCCTACCTGGCCAATCATCCGGAGAAAACGGCAGCGTAGGTCGTGTAAGTGCGACGTGCGGAGCTGCGGAGTATTGGCTGGCGCCACCTTCGGTTTGCTGTTTGCCGGATTGAGTGGATGCTGGATGCCAAGCCTCACGGTAGGATCGGCGCCTGAGACATGCAGCGATCAGGGCACGGACAAGCCTGTGCAGTAAGGCTAATCCCCGCCTGGGAGATGACGGAGCCATCGGACGTCATCGAACACAGGCCGATGCACTGGTGGCGCGGTGAAGACCGGAAGCGCTATCGATAGCGATGGCCATGGGCTTCGAATAACGAGGCGGTGGCAGACGGAGCAGGGCAGTTCGACTCTCCGTCCCTTGCCTTGGGGCGAACAGCAACTGGGAGAAACACTGATGTCCAATCAGGGAGGCTTGCCGGGATTCGACTCGGAGGTGCCGACGGATCGGCTTTTTCTGGGGATATTTCCCGATGCGCGAGCTGCAGCCGATATCGCGGCGATGGCCGGCGGCCATCTGCTTCGGCATGGTTTGGCCAGTGGGACGCAGGCGGCCGACCGGCTGCACGCCACCTTGTTTCATCTAGGCGATTGGGTGGGCGTGCCGGCGGATATCGTGGCGCAGGCGAGTGCGGCCATGTCGCGCATCGCCTCGCCGGCGTTCGACGTCGTCTTCGATCAAGTGGGCAGCTTCGACCATCGGCGTGCGAAAAATCCACTGGTGCTTACGGCGCGCCAGGGCAATCCGGCGCTGCATGCGCTGCACGACGAACTGGCGACGCACTTGCGCGGCGCCGGGCTGGGCCAGTGGACCAGAACGTCCTTCCTGCCGCACGTCACCCTGGCCTACGACAAGCGCGTCGTGTCATTCGAGCCCGTCGCGCCGCTCAGCTGGCGAGTGGAAGAGGTCGTGCTGATCCATAGCCTGCTCGGCAAGACGCGGCATATCCGACTGGGGCAGCAAGCGCTGAAAGCTTAGTTGCGGCGCTGCGATTCGGAGCGCACGACCACGCCGGCGTGTTTTCGCAAGGCGACAGAAGATGCGCAGAGGCAGAGGCCTGGTCATCGCCGCGACCAGCATGTTTCCGTGCGACGTTGGAATTATCCGAAGACGCCGCGGTCCTCGGCGTTGCGTCTCGCAGCGATCGAGGAGCATTGGTCGGAGCGACGCAAGCGTCATGCCCTTGGACGGCATCTTTCTGCACTTGCAGCAACGGCCTCGCACGGGTGTGAGAAAGCTGCCGATATTCGTTCGATCTCAAGTGAATCGTGCCGACTCATTGTGCCGCTGGAGCGCGACCTGGCTACGTGGACAAAGCCGCCAAGCCGTCAAGCCGCCAAGCCGTGTGGGATCAAGGGTGCTGCCTGGGCTGGCGCTAAAGTTTAGTCGCCCGAAAAATGCAGGCTGGAATTCGACCACTCCGGGCGCTTCTCCATCGGTACGGTGACGTCGTCCACGCTGTCGATTTGCTTGAGCGTGCTGCTGTCGTAGAGGATTTCCGTTCCCGCGAAGTGCATGCCGCCGCAATCGATGCCGATACGCGTCCCGCGTTTCCAGAACCAATAGTCGCGGATGAATGGCATGCACTCGATGCTGCCGGTTTTGCCGCCGCGATAGACCACGACCTGGTGCGAACCCCGGTTCGCGAAGTCGGCGTCCGAACCATCGGGGGCGCTGCCTTGGGCGTCAGCCACGCGCCAGGCCACGGTGGCGCCGTCCGTGGATTTTTTGACGTCGAGTATGTTGCCGGTGGTGGTTACCTGGGCATCTTGCCCATCGGTGTCGACGATATGGACGTTGTTCGCCTTGTCGAGATAGGCGTCTTTGATGCTCATGCCGCATGCGCACTCGCTGGCGCATGCGAGTAGACCTGCGACGAGGGTCGAGAAAAGTCGTTCCATGCCGATGCTCTGAGGATGGTTTCCGCTAGGGCGCATCGGCAGCTTGGACGCTGCCTGCACTCGGAAATAATGCCTCGTGAGCCATGAATTCCTGCTGCAAGGATTCGGGCAATTGCGCGACAAACTTCGGGAAGTCGGCGAATCGCCCCTGGAACGAATAACTTTTCGAGGTGTTGATGAAGATCGCCCAGGGTTCGCGATCCGATTCCTGGTCGTGCACGATGACCCGCCACGGCGTGCCGACGACGTCGAAGTGGAAGCTTCGCCATAAGGCGTCGGCCTGGCCGTTCGTCGCGCGCTGGATGTAGGCGAGTGCCGGCATCGCGCGCAGAGCCTTGAGGCGTCGTCGGACTTGTGAGCTTTGCGGTCGCCATAGCACGTAGCTGCGGCGCAGCCATTCCACGATCTGCATGGGCGTAAGCTCAGGCGAAGCCTAGGTCAAGCTTCATCGTGCCATCTCCGCCGCCAGGGGCGACATGCCCCGGGCAACAATCCGCTTCCGCCTGCTTCCTGTTTTCTCCGTCATATCGCTTGGCCGTCGGCCACTATCGAAAGATCGCTGCATGAGGTCGTAGCCATCCCACGATACCGATGATCGTGGCCATGGCACCGAGCCCAAAGAAAACCAGCTCCAAGTTCCAGAGTGCGCCGAACTCGTCCACCGTGGGGCCCACCCGAGGCGCTGCCGGGTCGTAGCGCACGTTCACTTGCTCGCCGAGAGCGGCGCCGGAGAAGCGCCCGCCTTGCGGAAAGTCGATCGACTCGCCGGTCTTGGTGACGAAGGTGACGATGGGGTGGTTAGAACCGTGCGGGAGTGCAGTGACGCGGCCGGGAACGACTACCGACGAGCGCACGAAGCGCTCGGTCGATATGCCCATGCCGATGGCTACGGCAACAAAGACCAGGCCGCCCAGCATGAAGAACAGGCTTTTGATCCTCTGTTCGGTCTTGTCGGGTTTGGCCGGGGGCGTGCCGCTCCCAGCCACCATAAGTGCAACCAGCTTGAACTCGTCCATAAGCTCGTCCTTGATGCCTGGAGGATATGCGTGGCCGCTATCTTAACCAGCCCGAGGCGACGCAGGCGAACTACCGACTGCAGCCGAAGAATCCACCCCGATCAATCTGGAAAGAGTGGAGCGCATCGACCCGCGGGTCAGCGCATCCGCGTGAAGTAGCTGGTCTTCAGCACCGGCAGATTGTCCCGGCCGAAATACGAGGCGGTTTCAGTCATGCTCTTGCCGTCGGGGGCGACGGCATAGATGCGCGTCGAGGCAGGCACGCCGTGTTTGGTCAGGCCCAGCACCAAGGTGTTCGGCGCAGGCAGCTTCATGGCGCCGATATCGGCTTCGGCGGTGTCGCCAAGCGCATGCGAAGGACTGCCATCGAGCGTGTAACTGCCCGTGGTATGGCGCAGCGATCCGTCGGCACCGAGGATGTCGACGCTCATCGTCCACTTGCCGTCGGGCGCATTGCCGAACGCGATGGTGACGCTTTTCGGTCCTCCGGCTTCCAGGCGCGAGACGTCCAGCGACCAGCGGCCGAGCAGAGGAGAGGCTGCGGCGGCCTGCGCGGGAACGGACTGGGTAGCAGCCGGTGCGCCTTGAAGCAGGCCGACGACGAGCAAGATGGTGGCGAGGGTTTTCATAGCGGCCTCCTTGAGAGTGCGTCAGTGGAACGAATGACCATGACCGGCCATGCCGTCGCGCTGGCCGGCTTGCGGCGAAAGGTGTTCGTGCGCCTGCGCCGGCTTTGCGGACGGATGCTAGAGTGCATGCTTTCCGCCTCCGTGAGTCAAGCGATGAACACCTCGACCGCTTATCCGATCGGCACGCCGGGCCAGCCCTGGGGCGAGGCCGAGAAGGCCGCATGGCGTGCGCGCCAGCGCAAGCAGCGCAGCTATGCGGACGATGTGCTCAGCGTGATCGAACGCCTGCGTCCGCATTTCGAGGTGCGCTCCTATGGCGAGCTGGACTATGCACCGGACGGCCGCTACCCGCTCTTCGCGCTGCGCAGCCGCGATTGGGACGACGCCTTGCCTTGCGCCCTGGTCACCGGCGGCGTGCACGGCTACGAGACCAGCGGGGTGTTCGGCGCGCTGCAGTTCGCCGAACAGCACGCGGCCAGTTATGCGGAACGGATCAATCTGCTCGTCACCCCTTGCGTCAGCCCCTGGGCGTACGAGCGCATCCATCGCTGGAATCCGGCGGCGATCGATCCGAACCGCTCGTTCCGCGCGAACAGTCCGGCGCCCGAGTCGGCGGCGCTGATGAGCCTGGTCGCGCCGCTGCGCGATCGCTTCATCGTGCATATCGACCTGCACGAAACCACCGACAGCGACGAGTCCGAATTCCGCCCGGCGCTCGCCGCCCGCGACGGCAAGACCCTGGAACCGGGTGAAATCCCCGACGGCTTCTATCTGGTCGACGACAGCGAACAGCCGCAGCCGGCCTTCCAGCAGGCGGTGATCGCGGCCGTCGCGCAGGTCACCCATATCGCGCCGGCCGACGCGCGCGGCGAGATCATCGGTTCGCCGATCGTCGCGCCGGGCGTGATCGAGTATCCGTTCGAGCGGCTTGGCCTCTGTGCCGGCATCACCAGGGCACGCTACAAGACCACCACCGAGGTCTATCCCGACAGCCCGCGCACCACCCCGGAAGCCTGCAATGCGGCGCAGGCCGCGGCGGTATGCGCGGCGCTCGACTACGCGCTGACCCACGGCGGCTGACGGGCGCGGACATCGCGTCCGTCGGTTGCGCTGTTGCCCTGATGGCGCGCCGCGCACTGGTGCTCAGTTTGCGGTGAGGCGCAGGCCGTGCCTGCGGCAGACGTCGATGCCCGGCACATCCAGCACGCGGCCGTTGCGGAAGCTCACGCGCAGGTCGCGCAGGCAGTCGCCGGCGGGCAGCTCGAGGCTGAGCCGGTTCAGGCCGCCTTGCAGCGGCGGGCCGATCTCGACGTCGTGGAAGGCTGCGCTGCCGGCCGGTGCGACGGCGAAGCCGGTGACGCTGTCGAAAGTGGCGTTGACCAGCTCGAACGGCGCGATCTCGCGTGCGGCGCCGGTCGGCGCCGCGAGATGGGCACAGGCCGCCGGCATGGCGGCCGCCAGTGTCGCGGCGATGACGGCGATACGGTTTCGGGACATGGCATGCTCCGGCAGGCAAGAGGTGCTGGCTGCGTGTGCGGTGCACACGGCGCAGCCATCAGGCCGGATCGAGGGGCGCGACGAAAGGCGTGCGGGACGAATCGTCGTGGCGCGGTGACGAATCGTAGCGGTATCGCGCGGTGCTTTTCAGTGCGGCGCGGCGCGCCTAGGATGCCGCTATCGTCCACCGGATGCCGCCATGAAAGTCCGCCTCGGCAATATGGAAATCGGCCTGGCCCGTTACCTCGGCCTGTGGACGGTAGTGGTCGTGCTGTTCGCGACACAGAATTTCGTCACCGACGCGCTGGATGGGCAGGTCTGGACGGCGTGGGACTATCTGCGCTGGGCCGGCATCCGCTGGTATACCTGGGCGGCGCTGGCCCCGCTGGTGTTCCGCCTTGCCCAGCGCTACCCGGTCCGCGCGCCGCTGCGCCTGCACGGCCTCGGCGCGCAGCTGCTCGCCAGCGTGGCGATGACCATGCTGGCACTGGTCATCGGCGCCTTCGTGTCGGTCGCGTTCGAACCCAGCGGCTTCGGCACCCAGCTGGGCTATTTCGTGGGCTTCCATGCCGCTACCGGACTGTTGACCTACTGGGCCCTGTACGCGATCGAGCGGGCCATGCAGCTCTACCAGGAGAAGACCCGCCGCGAGCTGGAAGCCAGCCAGCTGGCCTCGGAACTGGCGCAGTCGCGCCTGCAGGTGCTGCGCGCGCAATTGCAGCCGCATTTCCTGTTCAACACCTTGCATGCGATCGCCACCCTGCTGGACGAAGACCCGGCTGCCGCCGAAAGCATGCTGCTGCGCCTGAGCGAGCTGCTGCGCGCCTTCCTCGAGGGCAGCGATGGGCAGGAGATCAGCCTGCGCCGCGAACTGGAACTGCTGGAGCTGTATCTCGGCATCCAGCGCACGCGCTTCCGCGACCGGCTGAGCACACGGATCTACGTGGCGCCGGATACGCTCGATGGCGCCGTGCCGGCGCTGATCCTGCAGCCGCTGGTGGAGAACGCGATCCGGCACGGCATCGGCCAGCGCCTCGGCAGTGATTGCGTCGAGGTGGAAAGCCGCCGCGAGGACGGCGTGCTGTGCATCGAGGTGCGCAATCACAACGGCCGCCTGGAGCCCGAGGCCGGCGCCGGCCATGGCATCGGCCTGTCGAATACGCGGCTGCGCCTGCGCGAGCTGTACGGCGAGGCAGGGCAAGTGCGGCTCGACATGATCTGGCCGCAAGGCGTGGTATGCCGGTTGCGCCTGCCGTACCGCGAGATCGAGGACCGGCGCGATGCGCCGGAGATGGTCTCCGCTTGAGCATCGGCGCGCTGGTGGTCGACGACGAGCCGATCGCGCGGCATGCCATCGTGCGCCTGCTGCGCAAGGACCCGGACATCGTGCTGCTGGGCGAATGCGGCGACGGTGCCAGCGCTGTCGAAGCGATCCGCGGTCGGTCGCCGGACCTGGTTTTCCTGGACATCCAGATGCCTGCCTTTACCGGACTGGACGTGGTCGCCGCCATCGGTGCGTCGCGCATGCCGGCGATCGTGTTCGTCACTGCCTACGAGCAATACGCGGTGAAGGCCTTCGAGGCGAACGCGGTGGACTACCTGGTGAAGCCGTTCGGCCGCGAGCGCTTCGCCGACGCGCTGCAGCGGGTCAAGCGGCGGCTGGCCGGCGGCGAACAGCTGGGCAGCGTCGCCTCCGCACAGATCATGCAGGCGCTGGAAGCGCTGCGACGGCGCGACGACTACCTGCAGCGCCTGCCGGTACGCGTGGACGAGCGGATCGCCTTCGTCGACGTGAACGACATCGTGTGGATCAAGGCCAGCCGCAACACCGTGCTGATCCATCTGGCCGACCGCGTGCACGAGTTGCGCGAGACCATCGGTGCGCTGGCCGAGCGCCTCGATCCGCGGCATTTCGTGCGCGTCCATCGTTCCGCGCTGATCAATGCGCGGCGCGTGCAGGCGATCCATCCCTGGTTCAACGGCCATCACGTGGTCGTCATGGATACTGGCCAGCGACTGCGCATGAGCCGCTACCAGCATGAAGCCTTTCTGCGTCTGACCACGGCTGGCGGCGAGCGCTGAACGCGTCTCGCGGTCGAAGGATGCGGCATGCGTTCCTCGTCCCGAGCAGGGAGGCCGCGACTCTTCTGGCCAGGCATCGAATCGAGTGTGGCTTCCGATGAGGCCAGCCGGCCTGGTCCGGCGGTTGCCGGGTCGGATGGCAGCGCGGCGTAAGGTGTGGCGACGAGGTCGCTGCGCAAAGCCGCGTCCAGGTATCGCTGGCATCGCTGCGGGTGAGCGCTATCGAGCAGCGCGCGAGCCTTGCACCGCTTATCCCGCGCAAGCGGCTTGACCCGGCAGGTCATTGCTTGCGGATGCCGTGCGGAAAACACTGGCGCCAACTTCGATGCCGGGAGGCGATGATGCGTGCCATCAGCTGGACATGGAGCTTGCTCGCGGCCTTGGTTACGCTGCCGGTGCATGCGGAGCAGGGCGTGGGCGACTATCGCGGCCTGCCGGCCGACCTGGCTGCCGCGGCGACCGCCTACGACGTGGCGCAGATGAAATCCGACCGCAGCGGGCTGGAACAGCTGCTTGCCGATGACTACACGCTGGCGAACGCCGACGGCAGGAGCCTGGGCAAGGCCGAGTCGATCGCCGAGGCGCTGGCGCCGGGCCGCAAGACCAGCTACGTGGCGATTTCCCAGCAGGTGCGCAAAGCCTGGACGGATGGCGCGGTACTCGGCGGCATGGTCGATGCGAAGGGTGTCGATCAGGGCAAACCTTTCGTGATGCGGGCGCGCTTCGTCGATGTATGGGCCAGGCGCCACGGCCAGTGGCAGGTGATCTTTACTCAGATTCATGGCGCGTTGCCGGGCGAGTGAGCAGGCACGTCAGCGTGCCGGTCCAGCCTGGCCGGTGGCACGAGGTGGTTGCGCTGTGCGCCGTCGCTGTCGTCAAAGCCCGGGCTGGTTGTTCGCGGTGGGTCGTCGCGTAAATCGGACGGTCCGCGATGCAGTCGACAGCGTGGCCCTGACATGACTGGTGGCGAATTTCGCAGGGCGCGGCGGTGGATCAGTCGGCACCCGTATCGATAAATCCTTGCCGTCGCCAAGCCCGAGCTGGCGGGGATCGACCTAGGCAGCGCGAGGGCATCATTTACCGAGGATGCGGGTCAGCCCTCCGCTCTGGCGGCCAGGCCGGCCTGGAGTATCAGCGGGCTAAGCGGCCTAGGCATTCCAAGCGACCGTAGCTCCGGTCTGGCACGGCACAGCAGTCATGACCTCCCAGGTCATGGCTTTGCTGCGCCGCGCTCAAGCAGAATCGCGGCACCTCCATGCCCCGAGAGCTTTCTATGCGCCTGTTACGGTTCGTCCTGGTCATGCTCTTCAGCCTCGGCACCGCGCAAGCCGCGAGCCAGGCTGCCGCGACGCCGCCCGCACGACTCGACCATATCCTGCTGTGGGGTCACGGGATCGATCAGATCACCTCGGCGATGGCGGTCAAGCTGGGCTTCCAGGTGCGGCCCGGGCGCGACCCCAGCGGCGTCGCCAATCGATACGTGCGGCTCGCCGACAGCAGTTTCATCGAACTGCTCGGCATCACCCGGCCTGACCCGACTTTCGATCCCGGCATGAAGGAAGATCAGCTGGCGCTCAAGGGCGGGCCGGGCTCGCGCAGCTTCGGTTTCCGCTCGCCGGCGCTGGATGCGATCTATGCCTCGCTCAAGGCCGACCACTATGCGGTCACCCCGTTTTTCAGCGGGCCGGATGCGGCGAAGCCGGGCTGGCGCCTGTTTGCCTTCGATCGCGCGCCGCTGTCGAGCAACACCTTCTTCATCGACTATGCCGCCGACTACGCGCCCGACCAGGTCGACCCGTCCAACAAGGACGACTACCGCATGACGCGCGAGCATCCCAACGGCGCACGCGAGCTGTCGGCGATCTGGCTGGTGTCGGCCGATGCCGAGGCCGATCGCAGCCAGCTCGAAAAGATGGGCTTCGGTCATGCGGTGCCGATCAAGCTGCCCGAGTTGAGTGCGCGCGGCTTCTGCGTGCCAGTCGGGCCGACCGCCTTGCTGGCGCTGCAGCCCGACGGTGCCGGCATCGCCGCCGAGACCCTGGCCGCCGGTCCGCGCATCCTGGGCGTGAGCATCGGCGTCGCCGATCTCGGCCGGGCGCAGCGCTGGGTCGAGCGCGGCTACGAGCGCAAGCTGCCCGTTTATCGCGGTCTGTCCGGCGCTTCCTTCCTGGCTCCGACGCGCGACGATCTGGGTCTGTCGATCGAGTTTCATGCGATTCGCCCCGGCCAGGCGGCGTGTGCCGGCGCGAGTCGCTGACGATATGCTTGGCGCGACGCCGCATTGAGGATTCGCCATCGACACGCTCCCGGCCATCGGGTTTCCTCCGCCGATCGGCGCCTTGCTGCGCGAATGGCGCGCGGCGCGGCGCCTGAGCCAGCTCGACCTGGCGCTGGAAACGGGCATCTCGACGCGCCACCTCAGCTGCGTCGAAACCGGCAAGGCGCGCGCCAGCCGCGACACGGTGTCGCGACTGGCCGACGCGCTGGGCATGCCGCTGCGCGAGCGCAATGCGCTGCTGCGCGCAGCGGGCTTCGCGCCGATGCATCCCGAACGCTCGCTGGCCACGCCCGCGCTCGACCGCGTGCGCCAGGCGGTCGACCTGATCCTGGCGCACCAGGAACCCTATCCGGCCTTCGTGATCAGCCGGCACTGGGATGTGCTGGCGACCAATGCGGCGGCGGTGAGGCTCAATCCCATCCTGATGGGAGACAAGCCGATTCGGCACGTCAACCTGCTGCACCAGATTTTCGATCCCGATGATTTTCGCCCGGTGATCGCCAACTGGCACGAGGTGGCGGCCCGCTTTATCCGCCATCTGCACGACGACCTCGCTGCCAATCCCACCGACCGTCGCACGCACCAGTTGCTCGAGGAGATCTTCGCCTACCCGGATGTGCCGGCGCGCTGGCGCGACCGCGAGCTGGGCGACGAACCCTCGCCGATCGTCACCTTCACCTTCCGCAGCACGCGTGGCGAGCTGCGCTTCTTCGAGACCTTCACCACCTTCGCGGCGCCGTACGATGTGACCCTCGACGAGATACGCATCGACTGCACCTTCCCGGCCGACGACCACACGGCCGCCGTATGCGCCGAGCTTGCGGCGAACGAGGCTGCGCAGGCTGGCTAGGATGTGCTGGTGCGCGCAGCGCGCGCATGCGGCGCAGAACGCTGCTGGCGGAATGGCGATGAACTTGCGTCTTTGCCCGATCGGCGGTTCGCGGCAGTCTCTGTTCGGCGCGGGCTGGGCAACCAGCATGCATCCGACCGCCCACCCGCCGCGCACTTGAGCTCGGCCATGCGGCGTGGGACGATCCCAGCATGAGCAGCAGACCTGCCGAGGCGCAGCACCTGCGCGATCTCGCCCGGCTGCGCCGCGTGCGCGACCGCATCGACCGCGAATATGCGCAGCCGCTGGACGTCGAGGCCCTGGCTCGCGGCGTGCACATGTCCGCCGGACATCTCAGCCGCCAGTTCAAGCAAGCCTTTGGCGAATCGCCTTACGCCTATCTGATGACTCGCCGCATCGAGCGCGCGATGGCCTTGCTGCGTCGCGGCGATCTCAGCGTCACCGAGGTCTGCTTCACGGTGGGCTGTGCCTCCCTGGGCACCTTCAGCACGCGCTTCACCGAGCTGGTCGGCGTTTCGCCTGGCGTGTACCGGCGCGATGCGGCGGCGGCGACCGCCGGCATGCCGGCCTGCGTGGCACGGCAGGTGACGCGACCGATCAGGAATCGAGAAGCGCCGCTGCCCGAGCCCGATCTAGCATGACGGCTCGAACCACACCGAGCAGGCCCGTCATGGACATCAGCATTCACGCCAGTTTCCTCCCGCACCACGACCCGGACGCCTCGCTGGCGTTCTACCGCGACACGCTCGGCTTCGAGGTGCGCAACGACGTCGGCTATCAGGGCATGCGCTGGATCACGGTCGGCCCGCCCGGCCAGCCGGGCACCTCCATCGTACTGTTTCCGCCGGCGGCCAGCCCCGGCATCACCGACGAGGAGCGGCGCACCATCGCCGAGATGATGGCCAAGGGCACCTACGCGACGATGTTGCTGGCGACGCCGGATCTCGATGCCGCTTTTGAGCGCATCCAGGCCAGCGGCGCCGAGATTGTGGAGGAACCGACCCAGCAGCCTTACGGCGTGCGCGACTGTGCGGTGCGCGATCCCGCCGGGAATCTGTTGCGCGTGCAGGAGCGGCGTTGAATCGCCGGCAGCTTGGCAGCCTGGTCGGTTCCAACCCGCCCAGGCGTCCGGTCTGCGGACCAGGCATGAAGAGGGCGAGGGCAGCATGAAGAAAAGCAGTCCGAACGACGCCGAAAGCAGCGAGCAGCCCGCCCGCCTGATCGATGCGCGTATTGAGGCACTGGGCGACTGGCGCGGCGAAACGCTGGCGCGCATCCGTGCGCTGATCAAGCAGGCGATTCCCGACGTGGTCGAGGAGTGGAAGTGGCGTGGGGTGCCGGTGTGGTACCGCGACGGCATGATCTGTACCGGCGAAAGCTACAAGAACGCGGTGAAGATGACCTTCGCCAAGGGCGCCCGCCTGGCGGACCCCACCGGCCTCTTCAACGCCAGCCTCGACGGCAACACCCGGCGCGCCATCGATTTCCACGAAGGCGATGCGATCGACGAAAAGGCCTTGCAGGCGCTGCTTCGCGCCGCCGTGGCGCTGAACAGCTCCTCGGGCGGCTAGCGTCCGAAGGGGCGGCGGCGGGCAGGCGAATCGGAGGAGGGCGGCAGGGCTGCGCTGAAGGCCGGCGCAGCCTGTAGCCGCCGAGAGGGCGGGCGACCCTGCCCCGGCGGGTTGCGATTGTTTCACTTTTTTGAACCCCTGCCTCTTTTCGCACATGCCGGCTTGCTAGCTTGCAGCGGCGGACATACATTCGGCCGAACCAGGCCACAGGCACCGCTTTCTATGGACGACAAGCAACCGGATGACGGCAGAGTCGTCTGGACCTGCGTGAAGTGCGGAAACACGGCGACTACCTGGCCCGACGCAAGCGGTCTCGTATCACGTCCGTCGCCACAGCTTGACGGCAGATGCAGCCGTGCGCACGAAAGCAATAGCTCCGGCGACCACATCTGGTTCGCCAGGGTCTGACGCGTCGCCACGGGCTTGACCGCGTAGAACCAGATTTCTCCGGATTGTCTTTGGTCAGGCGCCCGCCTAGCCTGCCGCAGACATTCGGGAGCACTGCACATGGACAACCAGCACCCCGCCGAGCCGATCATGGTTCGATGGCGCTGCAGGCATTGCGGCAAACACGAAGAACTCCCCCACTATGGGAGTGCCATGCCTGTACAACCGCCGCCGCTGCATCACGGCCAATGCAGCCAGGCTGACATCGCCCGGCACGTCCGCGAGCACGTCTGGCTGCTGGAACATTCGCTGCTGCCGCCCGAGTCCGACAAGATCATGTGGCAATGCTTCCACTGCGGCATGCCGGCTGCGTTTCCGCGCGGCACTGGCGCCGTCCCCGTCAAGCCGGAAGAAATCTTTGGCGGCTCATGCCGGAAGGCGCAGATCGCCAACCACGTACGCGGGCATGTCTGGGTGATGGTCTAAGCGCACCGCTGCCTCTCGGCGTTGCTGCTTCAAACTGTGGTGTGCCAGCGAGCTGCGGCCCATTGAGGTGGTCTCGAACCGGCGCCGTGGGCGGCGGGGCCGTGAGCTCGCGCGACGCCCGCTGTTCCCGCCTTATGATGGACTTATCCGACCATCGAAACGAAGCAGGGGGCAGGGGCATGAAAGGGAAAACACATTTGGTCTGCTGGCTGCTGCTTGCAGCATGTGTAGGCATCGGCCCGGCCGAGGCGGCGGAGCATGCACCGTCGGCCGATGCGGCGACGACCGTGGTCAAGCTGTATCGAGACTACGCATGGGAGGCAGTGATCGACGAGCCGGGCGCCGACGGCCAGGATCTGTTCTCCCAGCCGGCCAGCGTGCTGGGACGGTATTTCTCGCCATCCTTGATTGCGCTGATCCTGCGCGATCGCGACTGCCAGCAGCGTACGCACGAGCTGTGCCGGCTGGACTATGCGCCGCTCTGGGATTCGCAGGATCCCGGCGCGACCGAGCTGAAAATCAGCCAGACCAAGGACCCGGCCAAGGTCGCCGTGGATTTCACCTATCCGGGCGACAGCGAGCATATGCATATCGTCTACGTGCTCGAGCGGACGCATGATGGCTGGCGCATCACGGATATCCAGGGCAAGTCCGCTGGGTTGCGCAAGGTGTTGCAGGAGCCGATGCCCTAGCAGGATGTTGGGAAGTGGTCATTTGTCGATGGCTTGATAGACGCTATCGATCGAAGCGGAGCGTGTGGCGCCGTGGCGGTGCCACCGGATGACGTTGTGGACGTACGTCTCCCACAAGAGGCCATGTCGGCGATGGTTCCCACCACTGAGCGATCCCACCCAGCCGAATCAGGTTGTAAGCGGCAAACGTCCAGGTCACCCAGCTTCGCACGGTGGCCAGCCCGACCATCCGCAGCTTGCGCAGCCTGCCGATGGTCTTGATCCAGCCGAAGCCTTGTTCAATGCGTTTGCGGCGCTGCTGGCTCATCGCGTAGCCCGTGCCGTATGCTGTTCGCCCGTCAATCGCGCTACGTCGCCCTTTGGTGGGAAGAGCGATATGCGCCTTGATGCCACGCAACCGAAGTGCCGCAACAAAGTCGCGCGTGTCGTAACCTTTATCCGCGCCGAGCGTCGCGCCATGGGGAACACCCGCCGCATCCAGGAGATCGAGCGCACCATCGCGCTCGCCGGTGCCGCTGGCGTGGCGCACATCAACACCCACGATCAGTCTGTGACGATTCTCCATCAACGTATTGGCCAGATAGCTCAGACGGGCTTCTTTACCTGAGCCTTTGCGCATCAGCCGCGCATCGGGATCGGTCGTGGAGGCGTGTGTGTCGTTGCGGTGCTCTTGCCCGCGGAAGTCTCCGCCATCACCATCGTCGCTATCACCCTTCGGGCGGAAGCTCTTGTGCGAAGCCCAAGCTTCCAGCAACGTGCCGTCGACGGAGAAGTGCTCATCGCTGACCAAGTCCTGCAGCCTGGCGAGCAGCACAATGTGCTCGAAGAAGCGCTGCGCGATCTGAGCATCAAACAAGCGTTCTCGATTAAATGAAAATGTGGAGTGATCCCAAGCCGGGTCATCCACGTTAAGCCCAACAAATCACCGGAACAGCAGGTTGTAGTCCATCTGCTCCATCAGCAGACGCTCGCTGCGCACGCTGTATACCACTTGCAACAGTGAGGCGCGAAGAATCCGCTCCGGCGGAATCGATGGCCGTCCGCCTGCGGCGTAGCGGGCATCCATCAGATCGGTCAACTGGCCAAGAACGCCATCTACCAACACGCGCAGTTTGCGAATCGGATGACCAAGCGGCACGCGATCTTCCTCCGACACGTGCGAGAACGCACCGAGTTGTTGGGCGTCGGGGCTACGCATGAATGTTGCCGCTGCAAAAGTGATCACTGGTGACAACGACCTTTGATGGAAATTCCTCGTCTGCGGACTAGGTGCTACGTTCCACGAATGACGCAATGTTTTCATACGAGTACCCCTTGCGGTCAGAGACGAGCTCATTAGCCAAGGACAGCAACTCCCGCGGCACAGGAATGAGGGGGAAGGCCGAGATAGCGTGAAGCGCCGCTGCAATTTCACTGGCGCCAATCGTCAAGAACGCTGTAGCGAATCGCTCCATGGCATCTATACCATAACGATCAAGGAGGGATTCGATTCCATCCATGTCGCAGTACACCTCGGCCTCCGAGATGGCGAACACAGTCGCTTCGACTGGATTCAATGAGCCCATCCCATGCGCTGAACCACGTTGAATTGCTTGATTAATAAACGTCAATGAATTCATGTTGTCCGATGATACACGGCCCCCTCGAATGAGAGAGCCTACGGCAATCAGGCTTAGCGGGAGTTTCTCAGCAGCCTGCTAGTCGTGGCTCTGCTCGTTGCCGCAGCCGGTCGCCTTGCGGCAGCGGCGAAGGCGGACATCGGCGGCGACTCGGCCTCGTGCGCGGTGCAGGCACGAATCCCGCGTGCGATGGCGTGCTCGGCTTGCCGGCCGCAACGCGATTCGGGCAGGCAAGGGTGCTATGGTGCGAGCCTTCTTGATCCGGTCGCAGGGGGCATCATGGCAGCAGCATGGTCGGTCGGGCGCAGCCCAGGTTTTCCGCGCGCGTGGACACGCCTCGCGGCGGCGGTGTCGATGGCGCTCGCAGCCGGCAGCGCGGGCGCGCAGCTTGCGCCGACCTCGCAGGTGCCCGCACCGCAGGACACGCCTTACCCCGGCACGGTGGCCATCCATGTCGATGCCAGTGATACGCGGCAGGGCATTTTCCGCGTGCACGAGACGATTCCGGTGCAGGCCGGCGCGTTGACCCTGCTGTATCCCGAATGGATTCCGGGCAACCATTCCCCCACCGGTCCGATCGCCATGCTGGCTGGCCTCGCGCTCAGCGCGGACGGCAAGCCGATCCGCTGGAAGCGCGATCCCTACGACGTGTATGCCTTCCATCTGGAGGTGCCGGCCGGGGTCAGCCAGCTCGACGCGGACTTCCAGTATCTGTCGGGGCGCACCGGCGACGACGGCTCGATCGAGATGACCGATGCGATGCTCGATCTGGCCTGGAGCGAGATGGCGCTGTATCCGGCCGGGCACTACGCACGCGACATCCGCTTCGAGCCCAGCGTGACCCTGCCGCACGGCTGGCAGTTCGGCTCGGCGCTGGAGCAGGCCTCGGCTTCGGGCGACCGCGTAAACTTCAAGCCGGTGCCGTTCAACACCTTGGTCGATTCGCCGATCTACGCGGGACGCTATTTCAGCCGCGTCGATCTCAATCCCGGCGGCCAGGCGCCGGTGCATCTGGACATCGTGGCCGACGCGCCGAAGGACCTGGTGATGACGCCGGAGCAGTTGCAGGCGCATCGCGCGCTGGTGACGCAGGCGCTCAAGCTGTTCGGCTCGCATCACTACGACCACTACGACTTCCTGTTCTCGTTGTCGGACGAACTGAGCGGCAACGGGCTGGAACATCACCAGTCCAGCGAGAACGGCCTGGACGCCGACTACCTCACTGCCTGGGACGAAAGCGGGCCGAATCGCGATCTGCTGGCGCACGAGTACACCCATTCGTGGAACGGCAAGTTCCGCCGGCCGGCCGATCTGTGGACGCCCAATTTCAACGTGCCGATGGGCGATTCGCTGCTGTGGGTGTACGAAGGGCAGACCGAGTACTGGGGCATCGTGCTCACCGCGCGCTCCGGCATGTGGACGCCGCAGCAGTTCCGCGATGCGCTGGCCATCGACGCGGCCAACTTCGAGCGCAACCGGCCGGGCCTGGGCTGGCGCAGCCTGGAAGACACCACAAACGATCCCACCGCTGCGCGCCGTGCCGCCTTGCCCTATCGCAGCTGGCAGATGAGCGAGGACTACTACACCGGCGGCCAGATGCTATGGCTGGCGGCGGACGCCAAGCTGCGCGAGCTGACCCAGGGGCGCAAGTCGCTGGACGATTTCGCGCATGCCTTCTTCGGCGTCGACGACGGCAGCTTCGTCACCAAGACCTACACCTTCGACGACGTGGTCGCGGCCTTGAACGGCGTAGCGGCCTACGACTGGGCCAGCTTCCTGCACCAGCGCGCCGACGCCGTGCAGCCACCCTTGCTGGATGGCCTGGCCGCTTCCGGCTGGAAGCTGGTGTATACCGACAAGCCCAGCGAATACGAGAAACAGTACGACAGCCGCCCGGAGTCCTCGCGCCATCTTTACAACTTCGCCTGGTCGATCGGGCTGACCCTGGACAAGCACGGCCAGATCAACGACGTGCGCTGGAACGGCCCGGCGTTCAAGGCCGGCGTCAGCAGCGGCGCCACCCTGGTCGCGGTGAACGGCAAGGACTATTCGCGCGAAGTGCTGCACGATGCCATCGCTGCAGCCAAGGGCGGCAGTGCGCCGATCCAGTTGTTGCTGAAGTACCAGGGCAGCTTTCGCAGCGTGCCGGTGGACTATCACGACGGCCTGCAGTATCCGCACCTGGTGCGCATCGACGGCACGCCGGATTATTTGAGCCAGATCATCGCTGTGCGCAAGCCGTGAGCTTGCGGCGGGTGCTTGCTGAAGTCTCCGTCTGATGCATCGCCATTGCCAGATGGCGGAAAGGCCGCCGCGTCGCGCCCGTCGCGATGGATGCCGGCGCAGTGGCTGGCCAAGCGAAAGCGGCTGCCGAGGTATTCGGCAGCCGCTGCAGAATGAGGCGAGCCCGATGTAGGCCACGCTCTGAATGCTGCGAGCCACGCACATTTGCGAGTGCGCGGCCCGACGGTATTACTTGCCCGCAGCGCCTTGCTGCTCGAGCGCCTTCACGGCGTTGAGCGTCTCTTCAACGTGCTTGGTCGGGCTGAGGTCGGAATAGACGTAGCTGATCTTCCCCGACGGGGCGATCACGTACGAGGTGCGGTCCGACCAGCCGGGCTTGACCACCAGGGTCGCGTCATACTGCTTGGCGATCTTCGCACCCTCGTCGGCAGCGACCGGGAACTTGCCGCTGCAGTGGTCGGTTTCCTTGGAGAAGGCCGCCAGCTGGTCGAGGTTGCCGGCGGTGACGCCGATGACCGTGGCGTGCAGCGCCTTGAACTGGTCAATGGCCTGCGAGAACAGGTGCGCTTCGATATTGCAGCCCGAGGTGTGCGGCGCCGGGAAGAAATAGACCACTACCGGCCCCTGCTGCAGTGCATCGGCAAGCTTGAAGGTCAGCGGCTGGCCGGCGAGGTAGGCCGGCGCGGTGAAATCGGGCGCCTGCGCGCCGACCTGCAGGGCGGCGAACGCCGGCACGGCGAGAGTGGCACTGCCGGCGAGGGCAAGCGCGGCGAACTTCATCAATGATTTCATGCGAGGGGTTCCTGGGCGGTCGACGGGGTGTGGGTGAGTGCCTCGGAAGCGGGCGAATGGTTGCTGCCGGGATCAGGCTTCGCTGCCGCGGAAGAGGGCAGTTTACGCGCTCGCAGGCGCAGACGCGGAGTGCCTGGCGGTGGTTCGTGGCTGTCGTCTTTTGAACCTTGTGTCGCGATCGGCCGTATTTTCGTCGACGCATGGGGCGGGGACGAGGCCGATGGGCAGAGTTCTTGCGCGAGAGCGAGAAGGCTAGGTCGGGGTGATCGTCACGGCGTTCGGCCGCGGGATGGGGGGGCTTATCGGACCTGGCCTGCGTCGCTCTGGCTGGGAGCAGGCGCGGTGAGCTGGTCTTGTGACCTGTAGGCGCGGCAGGCGGGCGCGTCGGCGATAGCCGATCCGGATCGGCGCGCAGCAGACCACCCCGATCGGCATCGCGGGGCCCGCCACGGATAAGCTTCCGATCGCCATCGCCATCGCCATCGCCGTGCTTCTCCCGGCTGTTGCCCTTCGGCGCGATGGAATCGCTGCGAGGGAAGCGTGCGTCGATCCGCTGTTCGTGCCTGCCTTCGGGCAATACCCGCCGGCGCGGCGTGGCTCGATCAGCCTCAGGCCTTCGATATGGCCGAGGAACACGATGCCGATGGCCGATCCGCAACGTTTGTCATGCAGCAGCCTGTAAAGGTCGATCCGCGAATTCGGCGATGCCGCTGCATGCACTCAGCGTCGTGTCGCCAGCACCCCGTCCAGTGCCAGTTCCGCCTTGAAGCCGGCTTTCTCCAGCCGTTTGGCGACCTCGCGCGGCACGTCGCGGCCGCTGGTGAGCTTGTTGGGGCTGCCGGTGTAGTGGAACAGGCGGCCGCCGCGGCGCAGCACGCGCGCCAGCTGTTCGTAGAACGCCTGCGCATACAGCTCGCCGGCGATGCCGAAGCGGGGCGGGTCGTGCAGCAGCGCATCCATCGAGGCGTCGCCGATGTCGGCGATCGCCTGGGCGACATCGGCATGGCGCAGCTGCAGGCGGCCTCCGTTGGCGGGCTCCTCTGGATCTGGCGACCACGGATTGAGCGTGCGCAGCCACAGCACGTCGGAATTCTTCTCGAACGACTGGATCTGCGCCGCGCCCGCTTCCAGGCAGCAGGCGGCGAAGTAGCCCAGGCCGCCGCAGGTGTCGAGCACGCGCTTGCCAAGGGGCTCGATCAGCGCCACCTTGCGGCGGGCATCTTCGAGCGGCGAGGCTTTGGCCGTGGGCAGCATCTTGATGCCGTCGATCTCGAAGGTGGGCACGTCCCACTCGGTCGGCACCAGCTTGATCAGCGAGCCGGAGAAGCGCGCCACCGGCTCGAATGCCTCGCCGTCCCAGTAATAAATCGTGCGGTCTTTCAGCTTGGACGGATACGGGTAATGCTGCTCGCGCCACTGCCAGGCATCGGCGTGCAGCGACACCTCGGTGGTCGAGCGGCCCAGGTCCAGCGATCCGGTCCAGGACTCGGCACCTGCATCGCGTGTGGCGAGCAAGGCCTCGGCGACGGGGCGCGTGAGCAGTGGGCCGGCAGGGTGCGACATGGAAGATGATTTCCTGAGAAGGTCAGCTCGACGCGCCGGTGACAAATGAGAGCAGCCGCGCCTAGGTTTCCGCATCGGCACGCCATCCTGCGGTTCCGAAGAAAGCGCTGTCGACGCGACGGCGCACGCTACGCATGGCCCGGCATGATACGGGATGTCGAATCCAACCGGCTTCGCGCATCTTCCCGGCCTTACTCCGGAGCAAAAATCCAGCCGCCGCGCTATCCCGCGCTTGCCAAGCTTGATCCTGGTCCAGCGAGCTTACTAACCATCGGCGTGGCGATCTTTGCCCGCTTCGATCCAGCTCAATTCCAAGCCGAGGTGACTGGCTGCGTCGCCGCAGTGGACCGGCCATGGCTATCGGTCATCGACAGGATGCGAACAGATGGTGACGCCATCATCCGACAGCCTTTTTCATCGGTCTGCCTCGTCTTCAAGGCTTAGGGCAACGCTTGCCCACGTGGAGGGCGGACACAAGAGTCTGCTGACGAGTCATCGCTTCGTGGCACGATGGGCAACCTGCACTTGCACCTGGTGTATTGCGACATGCGCGCTGGAGCTGCCTTCGCGGCATTCGCATCACGCCGCCCCGGGTTTATAGGTCAGGGGCCGTTAGGACGGTATTGCATCGCCATATGGGCAATCTGCCGAGATACGTCGCTTTCCTCGTTGCGCGGCATCGGGCGAAACGTCTCGCGCTGAGTGATCAGAAAAAGGCCGAACACCACGCCGCTAAGCACCGGCAGCAGCCAGACCAGGATGATCTGCATGATCTTCTGGCGAACGGTATAGCCGCGATGCAGGGCAACGCCCAGCGACACCAGGACGTCGAGCACGGCGATTGCGATCAGCAGGTCATAAAGCAAGTGGTGCACGTCCATGATGATGTCCTTTGCCCGGCATGAAGCCACGGTCTGTCTGTGCCCGCGTCGGGATGCATCTTGTCATGAGGACGCGCGCGGCGCATCCGGTGCGCGGGCCTGACTTGCATGGGCGGCCACGTCGGCTTGTACGGGATGCCGCGTCATCCGGTGCGTGTGCCCCGGCATTGGGGATAAGCCGTACAGCCCCAGAACGCCTGCTTGGTAGCGCGGTTGAAGCGGCGGATCATGACTTGGCCGCATTGGGGACAAAGCGGCGTTTCGGTAGGCGCAACGACCGTCGATGCAGAGGCAGAGGCCGGAGCAGAAGCGGGATCAGATGCAGAAGCCTGAGCAAGCGTCGGCGCTGGCCTAGGGACAGGCGTGGATGCAACAGCAGCGGCAGGTGCAGTCGACGGCCTGGCCTGTTCGGGCTGAATTCGGCCAGACTGGGTTCGGCGGTCGTGTTGGGTTCGATCTGGCCGGGTTCGCGAGTCGGCCGGCGAGGGCCGCCCGGCAGCTTGTACGGCGCGGACCATGGCAAGCAGCTCTTCGCCACGGATGAGTTCGATCGGCTTGCCTTGTGCGAAGCGCTCGGCATCCGGCGTATAACTGCCGGTGGAAACGATCTTGACCGCCGCTGCGCCGTGATGGGCGAGCAAGCCGTACATCTCCCGCACCACCTTGACGTTCACCTGCCGGTTGCGCCACTGCTTGCACTGCACCAGGATGGTCTTGCCGTCCTTGGTCAGCACGATGTCGATGCCGCCGTCGGGGCCGCCCAGGCCGGTTTCCTTCACGCTGTAGCCTTGCCGGCGGAAGGCCTCGCCCACCAGCATTTCGAACGAGCGCCAGTCGATCGCGCGCAGGCTTTCCATGCCGGTCTGCTCGTCCAGCAGGCGCCGCCGCTGGCCTTGCTTCAGATAGGAGACGAGGGCTGCTCCCCAGCAGGCGAGCATGAAGACCCAGGCCAGAGGCGCTAGGCCGCCGTTCGAAAACTGCTTGCCCATCGACGCCAGCACGGGATTGTCCCGGCCCGACAGATACCAGCCGATGCCGTAGCGTATGCCCCAGAACCCCACGATGCCGATCACCAGGCCGAACGACCAGGGCATCGATGCGACCATGCGGATGCCAGGCTCCCTGCGTTTGCTCATGCCACTCCCTCGTGTGCTTGGTGGTTCAACATTCCGCTGTTCGACGGCTTCGGTCGATGTTTGAACTCGTTGTCCGAAGGCTTCTCGCCGACATCAGACCATGCAGGCCATACACGGGGTGAGCCGGTGATCACAATGATGCGCTTGCAGATATCGGCGGACTTTACGCGGACTGGCTTCGTGCACCGGCAAGCGCCGTTTGCGCCCTATGCGGGGCGGCGCCGGACATACCGGCGCTGCCGGGGGCGGGGCGATGCGTCGGCTTACCCGTGGCACTCCACTTCGAAACCTGCAACAGTGGGCGGAGGATCGAAGGGATGGCGGCCAGCGCCGCGACAGGGGTATCGAATGATCGTTCCGCAGTACTGGGCCGAGGCGCGGTTGCAGCATCGAGCGAAGCGTGGGCAGATCACCGTGCGCCGCTTCGGCTGGTCGGACGAAAGCCAGGCGGCCGCGCAGGCGCACGCGGAGGCGCGTACGCGCGAGGCGCTGGATCGCCTGATCGCCGGCGAGGCGTTGCCGCGGCGCGAGCTGCGCCATGCCTACCACGGCGCCGAAGGCACGCCGATCCGCGAAGAGGTCGTGGCGCGGCACGACGCGCAGGTGATTACCCGCAACAGCTATGGCGCGCTGTGCCTGAATACGCCGGACGTGCTGTTCGCCGATATCGACTTCGAGGATTTCACGCCGCCATCGTGGCTGCGGCGCGGCCTGCTGTATCTGCTGCTGGTCGCCGCGCTCGCCTGGGGATGGCTGCGCCAATCATGGGGGCAGGGCGCCCTGGCGGTGATTGCGGCGATCGTAGTGACCGCCTTGCTCAGCCACCTCGCCTATGGCCTGTATCTGCGCAGTCGCGGCGGCCGGGACGGGCATGCACGGCGGCTGGTCGAGGCCTTTGTGCGGGCGCATCCCGATTGGCGTCTGCGCCGTTACCGCACGCCGGCCGGTCTGCGCCTGCTGGCGATGCATCGCCGCTTCGATCCACGCGAGCCCGCGGTGGCGGCCTGCTTCGAGGCGCTGGCGGTCGATCCGATCTTCGCGCGCATGTGCCAGCGCCAGCACTGCTTCCGCGCACGCGTAAGCCCCAAGCCGTGGCGCATCGGCATCCGCGAGCACATACGTCCACGCGTGGGTGTATGGCCGGTGGCGGAGGAGCGCCTGCCGGCACGCCGGCGCTGGATCGAGGACTACGAACGGGTGGCGGGCGGCTACGCAGCCTGCCGCTTCGAAGGCGAGCACGGCAGCGGCCCGATCGACGCGCAGGTGGACGAAGTGCGTCGCCTGCATGACGAGCTGTGCCAGGCGGAGTCGGGCCGGCCGATCGCCTGAGCCGGGCATGCGGTGCATCGGCCGTGCAGTTATGCCCTTGGTCTGCGCACGCATGCGCGGCAGCTGCCGCATGCGGCGGAATGCGGCCTGAAGCCATCGCGCCGAACGTGACGACCGAACGTGCGCGCGGATCGAGGCATGCGTGCAAGACCTGGCACCGTGCCCGAAGGCTGGACGCGTAGGCAGCGCAGGCGTCATCGCACTGAACCCCAGGCGGATTTATCGTATGGTGTAGGCACGATCTCCAAGGCAGTGCAGGGGCTGCCCATGCCGAAGAGGGTGGTTTCGCAATGAGTCGCCACGATACGCACAAGCCTGCCTCCCAAGGCGTCGATTGGGATCATCCGGATCTCAAGGCGCTGTTGAGCAAGACCGAGGCGTGGAGCCTCGACAACCGCAATCCGCGTCCACCGGAGGAAGTGCAGCTGCATGTCGGCTGGGCTGCGTCCACCGGCCGCCCGGCCACCCTGGTGTGGGAGCATGAGCAGGCCTGGGTGCTGGAGACGCGTTTTTCGCTGGAACCCGGCGAGCCGGTGCGCGTCGATCGCTATCGTGGCGGCCTGCGCTCTGCCTGGGGCACGGTACTCGACGGGCGTCCCGGGCAGCGTGCCGACGATGCCGAGCACGGCCTGCATGTGTATTGGCTGCATATGAAATAGCCGGCTGGCGCGGCGGTGCGCAAGGCCGCGCGCTGTCCTGCTGATGACATCCTCAGGCGCAATGGCCGGCTGGGTCGGCTGCCGGGATCGGACCGCCCGCGGCCGCCCCCTTCCCGCATCGACGCGAGGCGTTTCGGCTCCAGGGCAGCTACGCGATGGTCGAGCGGCGGGCATGTCGATTTGTGCCTGTCGCATTCGTCGTAAGGACGGAAGCAGGACGAACCGGGCCGGTATCGGTGGCCGGTCCTGTTCCAGCCAATCCCTCATGGAGATATGACGATGCGTTTTCTATCGATGATCCGAATCGACGAGAACAGTGGGCTGCGGCCCAGTGCGAAGCTGATGGAGGACATGGGCAAGCTGATGGAGGAGCTGACCCGCGAGGGCAAGCTGGTCGACACCGCCGGGCTCTTGCCCACCGCCCAGGGCGTGCGCGTCCGCTGGTCCGGCGGCAAGCTGAGCGTGGTGGACGGGCCGTTCACCGAGACCAAGGAAATCATCGGCGGCTATGCCTTGCTCGAGGCGGCGTCGAAAGAAGAGGCGATCGAACTGACCAAGCGTTTCCTCAAGGTGCATGGCGACGAATGGAACCTCGAATGCGAGGTGCGCCAGCTGATGGGGCACGACGCCGCCTGCTGAGCAGCGTGATGCGGAGGTTCGCTGGCGCTGCCGGTGCCGGCTCGGCGTCAGCCGCCTAATGCGCCGGCGCGGCCTTGCCGTTTGCTCCGATCGGCATGGCTGCGCTGGCGGCTTGCGGTGATCGTTTAACCGGATGCGAAGCGGTCGCTCGGCAGTTGCCCGGCGAGCGGCAAGGCTAGTCGGACTGGCGGACGACGTGCAGGTGGCAGGTGTCGCCGTGGTTATACATCACGTTGACCGGCGAGCCCTGCGACTGCGGCACCGAGTAGATCGTGGTCATGCTGCCGGGTCCCGTTCCGCCATCGGTCGGCCGCATCGGCAGTTCGTGCGGCGTGCTGCCGAGCACGGTTTGCAGCGTGCTTTTGTCCGGACAGTGGCCAGCGCGCAAAGCCACGGCCAGCTCGCGGAAAAAACCGCCTTGGCTGGGTTGCCAGATGATGTCGATGCCCTCGATGCCCAGCGATGAATGCTTCGGCCGGTAATGGCCGGTAGTGCGTGCATTGACCCTGGAAAACGGGCCGTTCCAGACCATGGCGCCGGGCTGGTCGATCTTCGGCAGCAAGGCCGGCATGTCGAATGCCTGGGCCAGCGCCTGGATGTCCACTTCCTCGTCGTAGTGGGCCAGCTTGGCCAGCCGCGTCGCGAACAGATAGCCGGGCGCGGCGCTGGACGCTTCAGCCGGCGCAGCGGCGTTGCCGTCGGCATAGGCGCAAGCGCCTGGTGCGGCGGCCAGCACAAGCCCCAGCGCACAGCCCGTGCGCCACCGTGTTGCAAGACCGGTTTTGCCGGCGACGAACCGTGTCATCTCCGCCCCCCGATCGGCGTGGACCCTGCGATTACCTTAGCGCAAACCTCCAAGCCGGGGCGATGGGGCGAACCGTGGGGTCAGGCCTGTTCCATGACGTGATTTGGCACCTGGGCGCTAGTGAGGCTTGATGTGATTCAGCTGCTCAAGCATGTGCGCGCGCCGTTCCTGCCGCCTGCGCTCCTGCTCGGCCAGCAGCACCTGTCGCCGTGTCAGGTGCACCGGCGGCTCGGCCGGCCTTGCGGCATGCGGGTGCACCCATCGCGAGAGATAGGCAGACCACTCGCTGGGGTGCCACAGCGGGTGGGCGTGGGGAGTATGGCGGGCGTTCATGGCGATCACCTCGACGGCGGAGGCCGGCTGTCCGGAAGGAGCGGGGCGGGCAAGATCACGCTGCACCTGTCGCCGTTAGTCACACGTGATCGGGGCGATAGCAATTGCGAAATACGCCGGGACGCATTCGGCAGATGGCGCGCCGGGCTTCGACGCAGAGCTTTGGACCAGGCATGCATGAGGACGGCAGCGGCTTGCACGAGCCACCGGCGGCATGTGTCCACGCTGGCGGCGCGTCGCCATGGTCGGCTGCCGGCGCCGCTGCCGCGGGTTTGGGCTGAATCCGGTGCTGCATCAGGAGCGTCGGGGCGGTCGGTTTGTCTTGACGCTTTTGCCGCGCTGCGGCAGCTTGGCCGGATGGAAGCCCTTTTGCCGTTGCGTGCATGCCGTCGTTCCTTGTCGCGCAGCGTCAGCCGCTGCCTGGCGCTGTTGCCGCTGCTGTGGCTGGCCGCATGCACCACGCCGGTCAAGCACAACCCGATGGCGCAGTGGGTGCCTTCGCCCAACTACAACGCGCGTCGGCCGATGCTGATCGTGCTGCACTTCACCGACGGCAGCTCGGCCCAGGCCAGCCTGAACATCCTGCGCACTGGCAATGACGAAGGCCCGGTGAGCGCGCATTACCTGGTCGGCCGGGACGGGCATATCTATCAGCTGGTAGCCGATGAACAGCGCGCCTGGCATGCCGGCGCCGGCCGCTGGGGCAGCATCACCGACGTCAATTCGGCCTCGATCGGCATCGAACTGGACAACGACGGCCATTCGCCGTTCGCCCCCGCGCAGATCGACAGCCTGCTGCGCCTGCTGGCCGATCTCACCACCCGCCTGCACATTCCGCGCACGCAGGTGATCGGCCATGAGGATCTGGCGCCGGGCCGCAAGAACGATCCGGGGCCGCTGTTCCCATGGCAGCAGCTGGCCAACGCGGGCTACGGCGTGTGGCCGCAGGGGCCGCTGGTCGATCCGCCGCCGGGCTTCGACCCGTGGATGGCGCTGGGCCTGATCGGTTATCCGCTGGATCGCCGCGACGCCGCGGTGCAGTCCTTCCACCACCATTTCCGCGGCATGGAAGGCACGACGCTGGATGCACAGGACCAGCGCCTGCTCTATGCGCTGAGCCGGCAGCTGGTCGGCGACACGCCGCCGTCGCCGTAGACGCCTCGCGGGGCTTTTGCCGGCGAGGCGCAGGCAGGGCGCCTCGCCGGCCCTGCCGGCACACGAAATTCGGCGGCGTGGTTACTTCGACGACCGGGCATGGATGCTTCGCCTGGTGCGTGGCCTCAGAGCATCGACTTGCCCTGCTTGAGCACCATGTCGCAGGCCTTCTTGGTCACCTTGGCCTTCATGTCGCCCATGCCTGCCATGCCGCCCATGCCGCCGCCGCCGACATCGGACAGGTTGCTGCTCTTGCCGTCCTTGCCCAGCAGCATGCCCTTGGCGCCGGCGAGGTAGTCGCTGTTGTTTTCCGCCTTGCTCTGGCCGCCGAGCTTGCCCATCAGCTTGTCCTTGACCGAGCTGGCGTCGCCGCCGCCGAGATAATTGTTCTTGATGCAGTATTCGAGCAGGCCTGCCGCATTGCCTGCGCTGCCCGAGGACAGCGAGGAACCGCCGCCGACCATGCTCTTGAGGCTGCCGAGGTCCTGCGCCAGGGCGAGCCCGGAACCGCCGGCCCATGCCATGCCGCCGAGCAGGATCGCCGAAACGAACATACGGGTCTTCATCGTTGTCTCCTTCAGAAAGCGCTGCCTGGTAGTACGAATATTCTTGCGCCTGCAGGCCAAACGAAGGGTGAAGCAGTCCGATATCCCGAGCAGTGCTGCCCGTGGCGCGGATCGCTGTCGCGGGCCGGGCGGGCGATCGTGCATCGATGGCAGCCGGTCGAGACATCACGGAGCTGCGCCCGCGGATGCCGCCATGCCTTGCCGATGACGATCGGCTTTCGCTCGCCGCGGCTTGATCGGGCGCCTGTCGCCATCGGTGCCGACGCAGCGAGCGATCGAGGCCGATGGCGCGAGGCTTGGCGCTGGCGAGCCGGGCATGCCGGTTGGTTGCGGGACATCAGCATGCGTTCGCAAAGAACGCCCTGGCTCCATGGCCGCAAGCAACAATCGCGGTGTGCATCACAGTTTGGGGCTGGCTCGCCTATGCTGGCTTGCTTGGGCCTGGCTTGAGCGCGGCGCAAGAATCTGCCGTGCTGGCGACTATTGCCCCGATGGCGATGCTAATCTCAGGCGGCAGCCCCCGAGGAGTCCATGGATATGGCAGCGTTGCGGCGCATCGAATCCTTCGCCTCTCTGATCGCGCGTGCGCCGCGCGGCCAGCGCCGCCGCACCTCGATGTTTCTCGGGGCGACAGGAGTGCCTGCTTGATTTCAGTCGATTCTCATGGGGCATGCCCGGCAAGTCACGCGGGACAGAAACGGGTCCATCGGAGCGCCGGTAGAACATGAAAGTGCGCAGATCATGGATCGTCATCGTCGCGATCGCCGCGATCGGGGCCGCCTATGCGCTATGGCCCCGGCACGACACGCTGCCGGTGCATCACTGCGACGATCCGAAGACTCGGTCCGTGATCGATGCCTGCATGAATCACGTGTTTCCCACGGGCGAACAAATCCATGCCTACCTGGACGACGCAAGCTTCCGGCAGGCGCAGGCCGGCACCCACTACACCCTGCAATACTTCGATCATGACGGCCGCTATGTGCTGTTGAGCTTTGGCGGCGAATCCGTGCCCTGGGGCGTGGCCTTCATCAACAGCGGACGCTGGTGGCTACACGAGGCCGTGTTGCCCTTGCAGGCCGGCAACGAGACCAAGAAGCTGCCCGTGCAGCAGGTATGCAGCCTGGAATACACCTGGACGGATACGCCGCGCGACGTCAAGGATGAAGACCCGGACGTTTCCTGCACCACCGTGTGGGATCTGAGCGGCAATACCTTCCAGGAAGGCGACAAGCCGCAGAGCAGGGCCGGCGGGGATGTTTACGATTTATTGAAGCTCTATCGCATGGACGGCCATCAATTCCGCATCCAGGATTTCTCTTCCGTCGCACCCGATGCGGAAGTGCCGCCGGAAGAGCTGGCGCGTGCCGCCCACCTTTATGAAAGCAAGCAAGCCACCGAGGGGACGAAGCCATGAGCGACAAGGACCAGGGCCAGGACGATCAGGATTCGCGCACTCATATCCGCCCCTTTTCTCCCGAGGTGTTGAATACCATCCAGGGATCTCGTTCTGACATCCTCGCTGCGGCGCAAGCCGCGGGCGTTTCGCCGATTGCCGTCGCCGGTCCGATGGCTCGCGAAATGAATCGGCGCGAAGATCACAACTCCGCCCTGATGTGGGTGCGTGACGAGCAGAGTCGGCAGAACGCCCTGTACTACAACGGCACCAGCCCGTATGCCGAGGGACCCGTGCCCACGCGGTACTCTCATCAGGATTACGTCGACGACATGAAGTCGGTGGCGGGTGATGTCCAGCGCGGCACGCTTTCGCAGATGTATCACCGGGTGGTCGGCGCGACGGACCATCCGGTCTTGAACGATTTGCCGCCGGCCAACATACGTCCGGTCGCGGCCATCGAAGCGGTTCGCTATTACGAAGCGCACCCGGACCAGTTCAAGGGCGATCCCTTCGGCTGGAACCAGTACAAGGACCATTACGACAAGCTTGTCGGCGACATGGCCTTGGGCAGCGATGCGGCCAAGCTCAAGCTGAGCGTGCAGATTTCGGCGGTGAATGCCGCGCGCATCAACGACGACCTGGATCACAAGGTTTCGAACTGGAAATCCCTGACCCAGGATCAGCGCGACGAAGCGATCACTGCCTACTCGGCTTCCGGCGGCAAGCAGTTCAACAAGGAGTACGCGGCCAACGACCACAAGCCCTTTGTGTTGCGGCCTGAATCCTTGTCGCATACCGACGGGGCCAACACCTTGACCGGGCCCAAGGGCGACGCGGTCGAAAATATCCAGCGGCTGCATTCCATCCTGGACGCGCCGAAGCACGCGCAGTTGCAGTCCCCGCTGCTGAACGATCCCAGCCATCCCGGGAACGGCCTGTACCAGCAGGCCTACGGCAAGCTTGCCGAGCTGGACGGGCAGGTGGGGCGCAGCCCGGACCAACGCACCGCCAATCTTGCCGGTGCCGCCACGGTAGCCGCCTTGGGCGCCGGCATCACCCGGGTCGACCATATGCTGCCCGACATCAAGGGCGGCTCGACGATGCTCGTCGCGCAGAACACCTCGCCGCTTAAGACCGTGGCCGAGGTGCCTACCGTGCAGGGCATGAATACACCGCTGGAGCAGAGCAGCGCGCAGTACCGGCAGGTGGCGCAGCAACAGACGCAGGACCAGCAGCAGAGCCAGACGCAGAACCAGACGCAGGTCGCTTCCCAGCAGCAGGCGCAGCCGGCAATGCAGATTCAGATGAAGCAGTCCGGGTAGCCGCCTGGACGGCTCGGTGCGGGTGGCATCGGTATGGCTCGTCACGCAGCTCGTCACGCGTTCGCAACTGCCCGCAGGGCTGCCGTGAACGGAGTTCGCATCCTGGGCGCATAGGTATCCGGCTCCATGCGTGCGCTCTGCCGTGTCTTTAGAGACAGGCAGGTGGCGCCCATGATGCGGCGAGCCTGCGTGTCCGGCGACTTTCAAAGGACGATCTGCTGATCGTGTGCGGGTTCTTGGCGCGAACGGCCGCAGCTCGCCGATACCCATGTCGATCGTCCATGCGAGACGGATAGGCCTGGCAAGGCCGCGCACCAGAGGCATGCGCTGCAAGGCCCGGACATATCCGGCAGGCGGCTGCGGATCGATGTCGCCGAATGGAGCATTCGGTGTTTTGCCATGTCGGGCCAAGCCGCCACGTATCTCGACCCGTACCTCTTGCTGTAAGTGCGGCCCGCGCTGTCGACACTGCATCAAGCAGGCAAGCCATCTGCGCGCAGCCGGAACGAAGGAACATGCTCGGTCGCGTGTCGCTTGCCGATCGGGTTCCTCTTCCGGTGAAGCTCCAGGCGCCGTTGCCGCGGCCGTCCGGGCCAGTCAATGGCCCCGCTCGGGCGGAAAGTGAGCGGGGTCGCTTGCCGTTTGCCGAAGGGGCTGGACAATGGCTGGATCGCGACGGGGGAGCGGGGCGGCGTATCCATGCATAGCGTCAGAACTTTGTGGGCGGCGAAGATCGCCTGCCTGCTCGTGGTGGCCGTGGTCTACTGGCCCGTGCTGCATGGCCAGTTCGTATGGGACGACGTCGTCGACTTCGCGCAGATGGCCTGGCTGAGACAAGGCGACGCCTGGTGGCGCCTGATCTTCCACGGCTTCAACAACTGGACGCACTACTTCCGCCCGCTGGGCGTGGCCTTCTTCACCCTGCAGGTGCGCCTGTTCGGCGCCGTGCCGGGGCCCATGCATGCAGTGTCGCTGCTGCTGCATCTACTCGACACCTTGCTGGTCGGCGTGCTGGCGCGGCGCCTTGTCGCCGATCGCGCAAGCCGCACGCAGCTCATGGTTACCGCGCTGGCCATGCTCGCCTACGGGCTGCATCCGTTATTGACCGAGCCGGTGGCCTGGATCGGCAGCCAGTTCGATCTGCTGGTGAACCTGCTGCTCCTGCTCGGTCTGTGGGCGCACCTGGCGCTGCAGGGACGGATCCGGCGCGCGCTTGCGGTGTCGGCCTGCTTCTTCCTGGCGGCCTGCACCAAGGAGTCCGCGGCTGCCTTTCCGCTGTTGCTGTTGTTGTTCGATGCGATGGAAGTGCGCAGAGACGACAACCTTGCGCTGCGCCAGGCAGCGAAGGCCGTGCTGTCGCGCAGCGGCGTCAGCTACGCGCTGGTCCTGCTCGCGGGTTTCGTCTATCTGGGCCTGCGTCATGCCGCGCTCGGGCAGATGCTGCCGCCGGCCGTCGCCGACCACGCACTGACCAGCATAGGGCATCTGCAGGAGATCGCCTTCCTCTACCTGCGCTACTGGCAGATGCTGTGCTGGCCGATGAGCGGGATCAGCCCGATTCATCCGGTCGATCCATCCACGTTCAATGCGGTCACGGCGTCTTCGCTGCTGCTCGACCTGGGCGCGCTGGGACTGGTGGTCGCCGGCTGCGTGCTGGCGATCTGGCGTCGCTCCTGGACCGGCGCGTTCATCCTGGCCGTGAGCGCGGCCCTGCTGCCGGTGCTGCACATCGCCGCGGCCGATTTCGATGAAAGCCTTTATCACGAGCGCTACGCCGCGCTGGCCCTGGCGCTGGCCTGCGTGCTGGGTCCGCGCGCGGTGCTGGAGTGGCGCCTGCCGGCGGCGACGCAGCGCCTGGCCACGCTGGCCGGCGGCGCCGTGTTCGCGCTGTGGCTGCTGCTCGGCGCTGCCAATGTCCGTCTGGTGCTGCCGTTGTGGTCGTCCAACCTCGCGTTGTGGCAATGGGCCTTGCACGAGCATCCTGACGCCGTCGAGGCGCGCGACGGTCTGCTCAGCGCCTACATCGACAGTGGCGACTACGGGCGCGCGAATCGCTTCATCGATCAGCTGGCGCGCGACCGCATCCCGTGCGTGAACTGCATGTTGAACGCCGCCATCCTGGCCTTGCTGCAGAACGACCTGCCGCGCGCCGAGGCCGCCTTGGACCGTGTCGACGGCGCGCCCGAGCTGGCCAGCAACGCGCAGATGAAGCGAGCCTATCTGCAAAGCCGGGGGCGCCTGCTGTTGCAGCAAGGCAAGCCCGCCGAGGCCGAGCCCTGGTTCAGATCGGCGATCGAGCTGGATCGGCTCGATCCGGAGCCGCAGATCGCGCTGGCTCTGACGCTGTCGCTCGAGGGCAAGCCGGACGAGGCGCGCCGTGTCGCCGAAGCGGCCATCCCGCTGCTGTCGCCCGAGGAACGCGCCTCGCGACAACAGGCGCTGGATCGCCTGTTGTCGCCGCAGGACGCAGCTCCGGCGCATTGATGCTGCGGGGCTGCTTCGGCGTGGCCGGCCGCGCCGTCGGCTAGAGCTTGTAGTTCAGCCCGAACATCACTGTGCGGCCCCAGGTGTCGTATTCCAGCGGCCGAGCGATCTGGATGCCGTTCGGCAGGCCGGAGATCTGCTGGGTGATGTCCGCCGAATTGCTGAGGTTGTTGACCTGCAGCAGGATCGACAAGCCCTTGAGCTGGCCTTCGGTGAAGTCGTAGCCCGCCTGGAAATCGGTCTGCCGGCTGGCCAGCACCTTGGTGTAGCCGAGCTGGTCGAACAGCGCCACCGCCTCGCCGGTGAAGGAGGAGCGATAGCGTTCGGCGATGCGCACCGAAAAGCCGTTCTTCTCGTAGTACAGGGCGAGATTGGCCACCTTGCGCGACAAGCCGGGCAGGGTGGACGGGCTGCCGGGAATCGAGGAGACCGCGCTGACCGGGATGGTGCTGTTGGTCAGCGAGAAGTTCGCCTGCACGCCGAAGCCGTCGAGCGCATGCGCGAGCAGGCCGCCCTCCAGCGCGCCGGACAGCTCCAGGCCCTGCATCTTGCCGCCGGTGCCGTTCTCCGGCTGGGTGTAGGCGCCGTAGTCGCTGGAAGGCGTCAGTGTGGGATCGTCGTTGACGAAGCCGTGCGCGGGGAAGTCGTAGTCGAGCACGGTCTTGTTGTAGATGTAGTTCAGCAGGTGCTTGCCGAACACCGCTACCGCGACATAGCTGGACTTGCCGAAATACTTTTCCCACGACAGGTCGGCACCCACCGCGACGTAGGGCCGCAACTGCGGATTGCCGCCGCTGCCGGACCACAGCACCTGGCCGGCGCCGGGCCCGCTGGTGACCTGGGCCACGCCGGCGGAGGCGGCGACCTTCTCGTCGTCGATGCGGCCGCGCGCCATGGTCTTGGCCAGGCCGAAGCGCAGGTATTGCTGGTCGTCGAGCTGGGCGACCAGGTTCAGGCTGGGCAGCACCTTGTTGTACTTGGCGCCGCCGGTGAGCGTGCCGACCAGGGTGTCGCCGTTGCTCTGCAGCGCCTCGGAGGACTGGTCGGTATGCACGAACTGCACGCCGACGTTGCCGCGCAGCGGAATGCTGCCCAGCGAGGTCTCGATGTTGAACTTGGCGTAGGCGACCGGGACTTTTTCCTCGACCGAGTAGTTGCGGCTCCAGTCGCCCTGGCGGTTCTGCTCGGTGAGGTAGAACTGGTTCTGCAGCGCCTGCAGCACGTCGTAGTTGAGCAGGCCGGGGATGCCGCCGTAGGCCAGCGAGGTGGGGTTGTAGAGCACGGACGGATCGATCGGCGCGCTGAAGCCCGGCTGGTAGTTGCTGCCGGTGGAGCCGTTGCCGTAGAGCCAGGCGTAGTACACGTCGGCCTGCTTGACCTTCTTGCGGTCCGAGTAGTCCACGCCGAGGTTCATGCTGCTGAAGATCCAGCCCAGCGGATGGGTCACCTCCAGCCGCACCGCCTTGATGGTGTCGTTCTGGCGGTCGAATTCCTCGCGGCCGTTGTAGCCGTAGTCGAGCGGATCGGTGAAGGCCAGCGCGTTGGGGTCGGCCAGGTTGATGCCGGGCGTGAAGTTCGGATAGCCGTTGCCGGTGGGCGTGACGAACTGCGTGCTCATCAGGCCCTTGTCGGGCAGGCCGGCGAACAGGTAGGCGTCGTGCAGCTGTTTCTTCGCGCTGGAATAGGACAGGTCCGCGGTGGCCGACCAGTCGTTGCCGAAGTCGTACTGATTGTTCCAGCCGGCCGAGAACAGCTTGTCGTGTTCCTTGGTGTACTCGTTCTGCAGCACCGGCGCGAGGCCGTACACCGTGCCCGAGGTGACGATCGGGTAGGGATAGCCCGGCGACAAGCCGATGTTCGAGTACGACACGTTGTTGTACGGGCTGCTCGACCACTGCACGCCGTTGGTATACGAGCGCTCGTTGAAGGTGGAGTAGTACAGGTCGAGGGTGGAGTGGTAGTGATCGCCCGGCGCCCATTCGATCACCGTCATCAAGCCGTTGCGCACCTGGTTCTCCGACTTCGCGCGCAGCTGCATGCCTTCCTGCGAGATCACGTTGTCCGGCATGCCAGGCGTATGCGCGCCGCCCCAGTTCTGGTCGATGCCGGCCGAGCCGTTGTCCACGCTCCACCACCAGGCCTGGTACTGCTTTTCCTGGATCGGCGAATCGAGCTGGGCGAAGCCGACGGCCACGCCGAGGGTGTGGTCGAAGAACTGGTCGATGTAGGAGAAGCTGACGCGATGGCCGGTATCGCCGACGCCCACGCCCGGATTGAGCTTGCCGTTGCTGCTGTACTCGCCGCGCAGGTTGGCCGCGATGGTGCGGTTGGGCAGGTCCAGCGGCTTGATCGTATGCAGGTCCACCGTGCCGGACAGGCCCTGGCCGATCAGGCTGGCGTCGGGCGTCTTGTAGACCGCAGCGCCGCTGATCAGCTCGGACGGATACTGGTCGTATTCGACGCCGCGGTTCTCGCCGATGGTGGCCTGCTCGCGGCCATTGAGGGTGGTGCCGGCGAAATCCGGCGACAGGCCGCGGATCGAGATCACGTTGGCGCGGCCGTCCACGCGCTGGGTGGCCAGGCCGGGCAGGCGCGCCAGGCTCTCGGCGATGCTCGCGTCAGGCAGCTGGCCGATGTCCTGGGCGGAAATCGCCTCGATGATGCTGTCGGAATTCTGCTTGGCCTTCAGCGCGTTCTCGATGCTGCTGCGGATGCCGGTCACCACGATGGCATCGAGGTTGCTCACCGAGTCCTCGGACTTGGGCGTCTGCCTGTCGGTGGCCTTGGCCTTGCCGCCCGGCTTGGCGGTCTTCGCCTTGGCGGGTGCGGCTGTGCTGTCGGCGGCTGTAGCCGGAGCAGTTTCCTGGGCTTGCTGGGCCTGTTGGGCCTGGGCGCCGGTGCTGGCCAGCGCGGCGAACAAGGCGGTGCCGCAGGCGACCGCCAACGGCTTCGCGCGCCAGTGCCCGCAACGGGCAGCCGGCGTCGATGGCAAACGACGATGACTCATGCTTCCTCTCCCTCTGGCATGGATGCCCCCCGGCACCCGGACACGTTCCCGTGTCGTCTGGTCGGGCACAGCCGTGACCTGCTATGCGCAAATTCCGGGTGTGTCCGCGCTTTTTTGCGAGCGAGCATTCCCGAAAAAATTTGCTGCTGTCATTACGCGTCGCAACATGACGCGGGCTGCGAGTTCGCATAGCCAAGCGGTTTAACGTGATGCGCAGCACATTCTTTCGAGGGCACACGGTGGCCGTGCGATGTCACGTTCGGATTGCAATTCGGCTTGCGGCGAGACCGACGCGACGTCTTGCGAAACCTTGCAAGCTGCCGCAGGCGCACGCGATGCCGGGGTACGACGGGTGCTGGATTGAACGGCGCGAGGTCATCGATCCTGGCGGCCTTCGACGCTGTCCATCAACAGGGGATTGCCGCGATGTCGAGCGCATGGTCGACGCTTTGCGAGACGCTATGTCCGGGCGATGGCAGCCTTTACGAAGAGGTGCGTCAGGCCGAGGCATCGCCACGCGACTACCTGGCGCGCTTCCGCGAGGCGCTGCTCGATCGCGGTATCGAGCGCGCCGCCGAGGTGGAGCCCTGGCTGGCCCTGGTGGACGGCTTGGCGCGGCGCGAACGGCTGCAGGAATTCGACCATCGCCTGCATGCCGAAACCTTGGCCGATGGCCTGGAGCAACTGCATCCCGCGCAGCAGCAAGCGATTGTGCTGACCCAGCTGCGAAAAAACGACAAGCGCGGCGAAGCCTTGCTTCAGGCTGCCGCCGAAGAACTCGGCGCCTGGCGGCTGGGCTTGCTCAGCCTCGATATCGCATCGGACAGCTATCCGCTGACCATGGCGCCGCTCGATGATGTCGCGACGGTCACCCGGTTGGCGTCATCGCTGGGGCGGCGCGTGGAGAGCTTCTCGACCGCCGCATAAGCGCAGCCTCGCTTCGCGCGAACCTGGGCTTTAGACCGATGCGGCGCTTATCCCGTCAGGCTGCATGCCCTGACGGGATGGCGTGTGGTGCGCTATGAGTTGGCGAGTTTCAGCCGTCGCTGTCGACGAAATCGATCTTGGCGACGCCCTGCGCCTTGGCCGCGGCGAGCACGTGGGCCACCGCCTCGTAGGCGGTGCCGTCCGCCGCACGGATCTCCAGCTCGGGCTGCTCGGCCTGGTGCGCGAGAATGCTGAGCTGCGGCTCGAGCTGCGCGTCGCTGATCGGCGTGCTGTTCCAGCTGAGCGCGCCATCCGCGGCCACCGTGAGCTGGATCGGGTCCGGAGGCGGCACGGGCCAGTCGCCGGCGTTCGGCATGGGCAGGTCGACGCGTGCCTTATGGGTGAGTATCGGCACGGTGATCATGAAGATGATCAACAGCACCAGCATCACGTCGACCAGCGGGGTGACGTTGATGTCCGCAAAAGCCTGATGGGACGCACGCGCAGAGAAAGCCATGATTCTTCTCCCGGAAAGGCGTGACGATGTTTCGACGGATGCGCCGGGGCGGGGAACCACGGCGAGGCCAGCGTAGTACCGTCGCGCGGCGGCCGGCAATACCGTATCGTCGCCTGGTGCGCAGCCGCCCGGCGCGCCACATGCCCCGGATCCAGCAAGGCTAAGGACATGTCCAAGACACTGGCGGATTCACTGGCCGCCATCGAGCACATCGTGGTGCTGATGTTGGAGAACCGCTCGTTCGATCACATGCTGGGTTTTCTCTATCAGCAGAGCGGCAATCGATCGCCTGGCGGTCAGGCTTTCGAGGGTCTGCGCGGCACGGAGTCGAATCCGGCGCCGAACGGCGGCGCGGCAGTACCGGTGTTCAAGCTGCAGCCTGGCGCGGCGAACGTCTACTACATGCCAGGCAGCGATCCCGGCGAGGGTTACGCGGCGACCAACGCCCAGCTGTTCGGCAGCACGGCCGCGCCGAGCCCGCCGCTGGCGAGCAATCAGGGCTTCGTCACCAACTATGCCCAGACGCTGGCCTGGGAGGCGAAATCATCGATGTCGATCCTGCCCGGCACGGTCGCCGCCGACATCATGGGCATGCACACGCCGCAGACCTTGCCCGTGCTGTCGACGCTCGCGCGCGGCTATGCGGTGTGCGATCACTGGTTCGGCTCGGTGCCGACCGAGACCCTGCCGAACCGCGCCTTCATGCATGCCGCCACCTCGCAGGGCCACATGGACGACAAGGCTAAGTCGTTTACCGCGCCGACGATCTACAGCGCACTGAGCCGGCAGAACATCAGCTGGATGATTTACGGCTACGACGCCGAACCGCTGACACGAGTGACCTTCACCGACCTGGTCGCTGCAGCCGACAGCCAATTCGGCCGCTTCGCCGATTTCCGTGCGGCGGCTGCGGCCGGTACGCTGGCGGCCTATAGTTTTCTCGAGCCGAGCTGGGGTTCCAGCGGCAACAGCCAGCATCCCAACTACGACGTAGCCCTGGGCGAGCAGTTGATCCACGATGTCTACACCGCCTTGCGCGGCGGTCCTGCCTGGGCGCAGACGCTGCTCATCATCACCTATGACGAACACGGTGGCTGCTACGACCACGTGGTGCCGCCGACCGGCGCGGTGCCCCCGGACGCCACGCCCGGCGAGTACGGTTTCGATTTCAAGCGCTTCGGCCCGCGCGTGCCGACCCTGCTGATCTCGCCGCTGATTCCTGCCGGCAGCGTATTCCGCGTGCCGGCCGGCGCGATGCCGCTCGATCACACCTCGATCCTGCGCACGCTGCAGCGGCGCTGGAATGTGCCGGCTTTGACTGCGCGCGATGCCGCCGCCAGCGACGTCGGCGCCGCACTGTCGCTGACCCGGGCACGCACCGACAATCCTCTGGCCGGTGTCACCGTGCCGGTCTCGGCCGGCAGCGGACCGTCGGCAGGCAAGCCCTCGCATCTGCAGCAGGTCTACGCCGCGCTGGCCGCACAGCTGCCGCCGCACCGCGGCACCGGCGCCACCCAGCAACCCAGTCCCGCGCTGCACAGCGAAAGCGACTATGCCGAGTACATCGAGCGTCGGCTCGCTGCGTGGAAGGCGGCGCGCAAGCCTGCGCCCAAGGCACCGCGAGGCAAGCACTGACGTGGTTGCTGCTCGGCCGGCTTGCAGCATCCGGCTGGTGCAGTCGGCGTCAACGTGCGGCTATCTCTCGGGGCACGTTCCCGGACGCATTTTCCAGCCTGCACGCGGCGCATTCCCGGCGCGGGCCACGCGCTGTTTCAGGTCCTAGATGGATACCTGCCGGCCGATATCCACCACCTGGCCCGGCGGCACGCGCAGGTAGTCGGTGACGCGCGCGCAGTTGCGCAGCAGGATGCCGAACATCCGCGACATCCAGCGCGGCAGTCCACGTTTATCCTCGCGCGGCACGATTTTCTCCATGCCGATGAAATAGGTCAGCGCCTGCGCGTCGATCGGGCAGCCGTGCGTGACCACCTGGGCCATCAGCGAGGGCAGGTCCGGCCGCTGCATGAAGCCGTAGCTGGCGGTGATCGACCAGAAGCCCGGCGCCGCCTCGGTGAGAGTGACGCGGTTCTGCACGGGGATGTAAGGCGTCGAGGCGATGTCCAGGGTCACCGCGAGCACGTGCTGGTGCAGGGCACCGCTGTGCTTCACGTACCACTGCATCACTGGCGGGGTGGTGGCCTTGGCGCGGGTGAGGAACACGGCGGTGCCCGGCACGCGCGCCACCTTGGCGGTCGCCAGTTCGGCGACGAAGTCCTCGATCGGCACCGGGTTTTCACTGAGCCGGCTGGCGACCGCGCCGATGCCCTGGTGCCAGACGAACATCACCAGGTAGACCAGGGCGGCGAGCAGCAGCGGCACGTAGCCGCCGTCCAGCAGCTTCATCATGTTCGAGGCAAAGAACGAGGCATCGACCACGAAGAACAGTCCGGCGATGAGCAGGCACGGCAGCAGGGGCCATTTCCAGATCTCGCGCATGGCGATGAACAGCAGCGCGGTAGTCATCAGCATGGTCGCGGAGACGGCGATGCCGTAGGCGCCGGCCAGGCTGTCCGATTTGCGGAAAGCCAGCGCCAGGCCGATGGTGACCAGCATCAGCAGCCAGTTGATCGCGCCGACATAGATCTGGCCGTAGCCTTCTTCCGAGGTCTGCACGACCTTCAGCCGCGGCATCCAGCCCAGCTGGATCGCCTGCCGCGTCATCGAGAACGCGCCGGTGATGATCGACTGGCTGGCGATGATGGTGGCGATGGTGGAGAGCACGATCAGCGGCAGAGTCAGCGGCGCCGGGCATAGCCGGTAGAAGATGTTGCCGGCGGTGGGCGCACCGGCCAGCACGATCGCGCCCTGGCCGGCGTAGTTGAGCACCAGGCTGGGAAACACCAGCGCGGACCAGGCCAGCTTGATCGGCCCGGCGCCGAAATGGCCCATGTCGGCATACAGCGCCTCCGCGCCGGTGACGCACAGGAACACGCCGCCCAGCACCAGGAAGCTGGCGGTGCCGCCATGCAGCAGATAGTGCAGCGCGTGATACGGGTTCAACGCCCACAGGATCGCCGGATGGCGCGCGATGCCCCATACCCCGAGCACGGCCATGGTCAGGAACCACAAGGCCATGATCGGGCCGAATGCGCGGCCGATCTTGGCGGTGCCGATGGGTTGCAGGGCGAACAGCCCGAGCAGGATCAGCACGGTCAGCGGCAGCACGTAGGCCTGCAGCTTCGGCGCCGCGATGTTCAGGCCTTCCAGCGCCGACAGTACCGAAATCGCCGGGGTGATCGCGCCGTCGCCGTAGATCAGCGCGGCGCCGAACAGGCCGAGCGCCACGATCAGCGGCCGCTTCTGGCGCTTCACGCCGAGCAGGGCCATCAGGGCGAGGATGCCGCCCTCGCCGTCGTTGTCGATGCGCATGGCGAAGCCGGCGTACTTCACCGTAGTGACGATGACCAGAGTCCACACCAGCAGCGAGATCACGCCCAGGATGGTGTCGGCCTGGTTGCCGCCGGTCATGTCGAGCACGGTCTTGAAGGTGTACAGCGGGCTGGTGCCGATGTCGCCGAACACCACGCCGAGCGCGCCGATGCCGGCCACCAGGGTGGTCGGTTTTTTCCAGGGCGACGGTGCGGTGGCGGGAACGGGCGTGGCTGGACTGGTTTCCTGGGTCACATGGCACCTGCGCGCGGTTGGTTCCTGGGCCCGACACCGTAGCCTAGAAAAATGACGGTCCGGATCGTCCTCGAGGCCCGATTCGCCAAGTATGGCTACCACCAACCCGCGCAGGTGAACGGCGGCCGGCTGGCCGACCGCCGGGGGAGACGGATCAGCCGGCGTAGTCGAGCTTCGGATACCAGTCGGTGCCGCGGCCTTCCGGGGTCATGTCGAGCACGGTCCACAGCGGCATCAGGTCGGGCGCGCCGCGCGGGTCCTGGCCGGGATCGGCCGTCGAGCCGTCCATTTCGCCGCTCCAGAAGTGCCGGATGACGCCGTCGCGGCGCGTGAATACGTTGAGCGCCGGTTCGTCGCTGCCTTCCGGGCCGATGGCGTAGTAGTCCCGGCTGTAGGCGCCGTTGAGGTCGGCGTAGAGCGGCAGCTGCTGCCAGCCGCGTTCGCGCTTGAAGGCGAGCAGGCGTTCGAACGGCGAACGCGCGATCACTGCCAGCGCCACACGCTGGCCGATGTCGCGCGCTTCGCCGTCCCAGGCGCTCAGCAGCGAAGTGCACATCGGGCAGGGCCGCGCGCGTTGCGGGCCGAACATGTAGCTGTAGACGACCAGGGTGCTGTGTCGGCCGAACAGGCCGGCGAAATCGAGCGGGCCTTGCTCGCCTTCGAAGCGGTAGTCGCCGTTCACCTCGCCGCCGGGCGGCAGGGCCCGGCGCAGCTCGGCGACGCGTTCGATATGCCGGCGCAGTTCGATTTCCTCGGCCAGCAGGGCGGTGCGCGCGTGCCGGTATTCGGCGCTTTCGTTCGGCAGGCGCATGCTGTTTCGTTGGGCCAGTTCGAGGGCAGGCACGAGTGTGTCGTTCATGGCGGTTCTCCATGGTTGGGGCGAAGTCACTGTCGAGGCGGAGTCAGTCGCGATCCGGTGCGCCGAGCGGGAAGTAGTGCCGGTAGGGGCGCGCCTCGTCGACGGCGCGGGCGAACGAAGGGCGTGCCAGCAGCCGGCGGCGATAGGCCAGCACGTGGCCGAAGGCGGGGTCGATGCGGTGGGTCCAGTCGGCATAAAAGAGGAAGGGCGCCGCGGCGCAGTCGGCCAGGCTGAAGCGCTCGCCGGCAGCCCATTCACGCCCGGCCATGCGCTGGTCCAGCCAGGCATAGGCGATTTCCAGTTCGGCGCGGGCCTTGCTCACCCCGTAGGGATCGCGCTCCGCTTCCGGCCGGCGGCGGTCGAACACGATCTGCTGCTGCGGGGTGGCGATGTAGTTGTCGAAGAAGCGATCCAGCATGCGCACCTCCAGCGCGGCTTCCGGCTCGGCGGGAATCAGCCGTGCCGGCGCCGGATGGCGCCATGCCAGATACTCGATGATGCAGGTGGCCTCAAGCACGGTGCGTTCGCCGTCGGCCAGCACCGGGAAGCGCTGCAGCGGCCATAGCGCGGCCAGCTCCGCCCGGGCCTCGGGATCTTCCAGCGAGCGGTATTCGAACGGCGTGGCCTGCTCGTACAGCGCGGTCAGCACCTTCTGCGAATACGACGAGAACGGATGGGCATAGAGTCGAAGCGGCACGGCAGGGCTTCCGGAAATGGCCTGGTCTGTTCTGCGACGAACCGGCGTCGTCGAAATCGACATGCCGCCGCTTTTCGTCGACGAAGCATGGCAGGATGCTGGTTTGCAGCACGTGCAGGCGCAGGCATGGCTCGCGGCGAGGCATGCGGTCATGCGGACGCCGGGGCAGGGTTCGCAGCATGCGTGGCATTCGACGTGCTTTTATGGTGGTGATGCAGGAGCCCCGGCACGAATCATCGGGGCGCCGGCAAATTCATGGACTTCAGGGGACGAGATGATTTCCGCGACGGCTCGCGAGCACCGGGTCCAGGCTCTTTATCGAGGTGTGTCGAAGCGCTTGGGCGTGATCTCGCCGCCACCGCTGCAGGTGACGCCGATCGATCCGAACAAATCGGCCGTCTTCTTTCGCGATGAAAACCGCATCGCCGTGCAGCCGGAGTATGCGCTCGACACGGCGCATCGTCCCCCCGCGCTGCGCGCCACCCTGGCTCACGAGCTGGCGCATGTCTGCCTGCACCGCGACGGCTATCACTGCATCGGCCACAGCGAGGTCTTTCTGGCCGTCGAGCGTCATGCACTCATCCTCGTCGGCGTGCGCGGCCGGGCGTTCACCGTGCGCGCCGGAATACGGCGCAACTGGCCCGTGCGCACGCCTTGGCGCATCCGCCGGGCGCATCTGCGCGGTGCGTATCGGCTGAGTCGCAGTGCTGCGCTGGCTGGTGCAGCGCCGATGAGCCTGCCGGATTTCGCCAGCGCCGTGCATCGGCAAGTGGCGCACGGACCGATCGGTGTGCTGCGCGACGACTGGCATGCCTTGCTCACCGATCGCGGCGGCCTGAAGCATCTCGGGCCGCTGGCGGGCAAGCTGGCGCTTGTGGCCATCGCGGCCTGGGGCCTGATCCGCAACCTGATTCATTAGGAGCGCGATTCCCAGCCAGCTCGTGCCGGGAGTTTTCAGCGTGCAGGCTGAGCAAGAACGCAGAAGCGGACGCAGGTTCGCGACCGAACGAGGTGCTAAGGACTGGCATCGCCCTCGGTGGCAGGACGCGGGATCGAGGCACCGTCGCTCCCGCTGCGCGGCGGCGACGAAGCCGCCTGCAGCAGGGCCTCGCGCAAGCCGTGCAGGGCGCCGAGAATTTCGGTCGGCTCGCGCAACGACTTGCGCGCGGCGCCGAGCACGCGGCGCACCTGGCCGGGCTTGTCGCCGCGATCGATCAGCGCGATCGCCGGGGCGCGGCAGTCGGCCAGTGCGTCAAGCCAGTCCGCAGGCTGCTCTTTGCGGAAGCGCCGCGTCAGCAGCCGACTGGCGCGGAAGGCCGGTGCCAGTTGCTCGGCTGCGGCGACGGCGCCGGCGAAGCGCGCGGACGAGGGCGCTGGCGTGGCCGGGTCCAGCGCCACCGCCAGGGCTTCCAGCGCGTCGGCCAGGCGGCGCCGCAAGGTCGCGCTGGAGCGCACCGGCAGCACGAACCACGCGGCGGCGACGCCGATCACCGCACCGATCACGATCTCTTCCAGGCGCGGCCACAGCAGACGCAGCGGTGCCGCGCCGGTGTAACCCTGCAGCAGGGCCAGCGCGATGGTGACGCACAAGGCCCACCACGCGTAGCCCAGCGGTCGCAGCCAGACGCCCAGGAACACCGCCGCCAGGATCAGCGCCACCGTGGTCTGGTCGTGGCCGCCCATGTGCACGTCGAGCAGCAGCGCGACCAGCGTGCCGCCGGCGGCGCCCAGCACGCGCAGCGCGCTCTTGTGAACCACATCGAGCCGGCCGCGGTTGCCGCTGTTGACGATGAAGGCGGTCAGCACGATCCAGCCCCAGTGCTCGGCAAAGAACACATAGCCGACCACGAACGAAACCGCGAGCGCCACAGCCATCTGGATGGCCATGCGAGTGGAGGCGATCGGGCGCAGCGCGCCGGCCGAGCTCGGCGTCGGCGCGGGCTTCGTTGTCCCTTCCGTAGTCGGCGTCGATTTGTCTTCCGGGTCGAAGGCCGTGGCCGGCGGCAGCAGGCGCAGCCGGCGTGCTGCGGCATGCAGCAGCGAAACCCACAGCAGGGCCAACAGGGCGACCAGCACCGGTACCAGCACGTGCGGCACCGGGCCGCTGTGCGTGGCGGGGATGTAGGGCACGGTGAGCAAGGTGACGAAGGGCAGGGCGATCAGCGAGCCGGCGCGGCGGGCCATCGGGCCGAAGCGGCGCAGCCAGATGGACAGGAACATGCCGCCGCTGAAGACCGCGGCGCCAAGCCAGGGCGCGTGCCGCAGCAGCATGCCGATGCCGACCGCGACCAGACCGACCGCGGGAAGCACCAGGGCGGCCTCGAGGCGGCCGCGCCGATCGCGGTCGAGCTGGCTGCGCGAGAGCGAAAGGCAGAGCACGACCGCCAGCACGCCGGGGCCCGGCTCGGGATCGATCGCCAGCGCGCTCAGCAAGGTAGCGAGCGCGGCGAGCATGGTGACCAGCGCCTCGCGGCCCGCCTGCCCCAGCCGGGCCAGCGTGCCGGTGGCCGGCGCCTGTGCGACGACGGCGGGCGAGGCGGCGCTCATGCTTGCTCCTGTGCTTCGTCGGGCGAGCGCCACCAGGGCGTGTCGTGCGCGGGTGGAGCAGGTTCGGGCTCGGGAGCGATCAGCGCCTCGAGGCGGCGGCCGGCGCCTTGGCGGGCCCAGGCTTCGAGCACTTCACGCGCCGTGGGTTCGTCGGCGGCCACGCCGAGGTTGCGTTCAGCCTGCCACGCCCCCGGTGCGGACGCTTCATGCTCGGCGTGCGTATGCGCGGCGCCGTAGCTGCAACGCAGGCACAGCGTGCGGATCGACTCGGTCCAGTCCTCGATGCCGCCGAGCCCGTGCTGCTCGGAGATAAGCAATGCCTCCAGCGCGTTGGCGTCGGCGCAATGCACGAAGGCCACGTAAGTGCGATAGGGCGAGGCGGACAGTCGCGCCAGCGCGTTGAACACCGGCACCGGCTCGCCGTTGAACAGGCGTTCGCCGGTGCGCGCGCCGTCGTGCAGCACCAGGTCGCCGAGGCTGTGGCCGCTCTGCGGCAGCGGCACGTTCAACAGGCGCGCGCGGACCACGTCGATGCGACGGGCGAACAACGTCTCGCCCTGGTTCCAGGGATTCAGGCGGATGCCGATCACGCCGAAGTCGGTCTCGAGCGGGCCTTCGCCCTGCGGCAGCTGCAGGCCGCAGGCCTGCCACTGGCGGCGCGCCTCGGCCCAGTCGCCCAGCGCGGTGGCGGCGATGCCGGCGTTCCAGTGCGAGGCTTCGTCCGATTCCTCGCGCAAGGCCAGCGCGCGCAGGTTGTGCTGCAGCGAAGTAGGCCAGTCGCGCAGGTATTTGTGCACCAGGCCCTGCATGTAGTGGTAGTCGGCGTGCTCGGGCGCCAGTTGCAGCAAGGCATCGAACAGGCCGGCCGCTTCCTGTAACCGGCCTTGCTCGAAGCTGTCGTAGGCTTGCCGATGCAGCGTTTCGGCTTGGGCGTAGTCGTCCGGGACGTTCATGCATGTCGGCCATGGCGGGGAGGCATACTCTGCGGCTGCCTCATCGCCGCGGGCAAGCCTGATCTGCGCTGCAGGGTGGCGTTTATGCCTGCAGGCCGGCATATCGGGCTTGACTATTTCAAGACTGATCGGTATAGTATTTCTATCCTTCCCGTCGTTCCCGTCCGGTAGAGCCTGACCTCTGCCGACGCGCGTTCCCTTATCCAAAGGAATCTGCCCGTGACTTCCCGCTTCCTGGGAGCTGCCCTCGTTCTCGGTCTGTTGTCGGCGATCGGGCCGTTCGCCATCGACATGTATCTGCCGGCGCTGCCGGCCATCCAGCAGAGCCTGCACGCCGATGAAGGCACCGTGCAGATGAGCCTGATGGCCTTCTTCGTCGCGGTCGGCACCGGCCAGCTGATCTACGGTCCGTTGTCCGACATGCTCGGGCGCAAGCCGCCGATCTACTTCGGCCTGTGCCTGTTCGCGCTGGCCAGCATCGGCTGCGCGAAGGCGACCGATATCCATATGCTGATCCTGTGCCGCTTCGTGCAGGGCCTCGGCGCCTGCGCGGGCATGGTGATCCCGCGCGCCATCGTGCGCGACATGCACACCGGCAACGACGCGGCGCGGCTGATGTCGCTGCTGATGCTGGTGTTCAGCGTGTCGCCGATCCTCGCGCCGCTGACCGGCAGCGCGGTGATCCGCCTGGCCAGCTGGCGCGGCATCTTCTGGGTGGTGGCCGGCGCGGCGATGCTGGGCCTGCTGCTGGCGCTCACTGCGCTGAAGGAAACCCGCACGCGTGAGCGGCGGCTGGCCAGCAGCGTGGGTTCCGCGCTGGCCTCGTACCGCACCTTGCTACGCGACCGCCATTTCCTTGGCCTGGTCTTTATCGGCGCCTTCGGCGTGTCCAGCTTCTTCGCTTACCTGGCCAACTCTTCGTTCGTGCTTATCAAGCACTACGGTCTGACTCCGACCCAGTACAGCCTGGCTTTCTCGATAAACGCGGCCGCCTTCATCGGTGCCGCGCAGCTGATCGGCTGGCTGGGCGCGCGGCATGGCCTGAAGCGCGTGGTGAAGGTCGCAGTCACCGGCTACGCCGTCGTCATGCTGCTGCTGCCGCTGACCCAACTGGCCGGCATCGACAAGCTGCCGGTGATGATGGCCCTGCTGTTCGTCGGCTACGGCTTCCTCGGCCTGGTGATCCCGTCGACCACGGTGCTCGCCCTGGACGGGCACGGTGCCATCGCCGGCACCGCGTCGGCGCTGATGGGCACCTTCCAGTTCGTCACCGGCGCGCTGGTGATCGCGGTGGTGCGGCTGTTCCTCGATGGCACGGCGCTGCCGATGGTGAGCGGCATCGCAGTCTGCGCGTCGATCGCCTTCGTGCTCGCCCGCGTCACCCTGCGCAGCGGAAGGCCGAAGCTGCAGCCAGTTGCCGCAGCGGACTGAAGAGACATTTAGCTTAGCGGTCACTCGGTGGCCGTGCGGTTTGTGGACACGATGACGCAAGGACGCGTCGCCGCGCCGGCTCGCGATGCAGCAAAGCAGCGCGTACGGCGCGGCAAGTCCAAGGCCTTTGACCGTCCGCACTGCAAGGTGCCGTACCGGGCAAACTTTTCTACTATGGCGAAAGTTTCCCCGACGAGCATGCCCCACGTGAAACGATTCGCCCTTTCCTTGCTGGCCTTTTCCATCACCACGGCGCTGTTCGCCGCCGATGCCCCCGCGATCGATCCGCATCGCCTGTCCGCCGACGTCAAGACGCTTTCCTCCGACGCCTTCGAAGGCCGCGGCCCCGACACGCCCGGCGAGACCAAGACCATCGCCTTCATGGTCAGCCAGTTCAAGGCGGCCGGCCTGCAGCCCGGCGGCGACCTCAAGAACGGCAAGCGCGCCTGGACCCAGGCGGTGCCGCTGCTGCGCACCGAGATCGTCGGCACGCCCTCGCTGTCGGTGAACGTCGGCGGCCAGGCGCAGGCGCTGACCCAGGGCGAGCAGATCGCGCTGCGCGCGCCGATGGACGGCTCCAAGTCGGTGTCGCTCGCCGACGCGCCGCTGGTCTTCGTCGGCTATGGCGTGAAGGCGCCGGAGCGCCACTGGGACGACTTCAAGGGCGTCGACCTGCACGGCAAGATCGCCGTGGTGCTGATCAACGATCCGGACTACGAGACCGGCGTAGGCGACTTCGGCGGCAAGGCGATGACCTACTACGGCCGCTGGACTTACAAGTACGAGGAAGCCGCGCGGCAGGGCGCCGCCGGCGTGCTGATCGTGCACGAGACCGGGCCGGCTTCCTACGGCTGGGCCACGGTGAAGAATTCCAACATCAACGCGATGTTCGACATCGTGCGCGACAAGCCGGCCGAGGCGCACCCGCAGATCGAGGCCTGGATCCAGCGCGACCTGGCGGTGGACTTGTTCAAGCGCGCCGGCCTGGATTTCGAGGCGCTGAAGAAGCAGGCGCAGACGCGCGAGTTCCAGCCGGTGACGCTGAAGGGCGAGGGCTTCTCGGCCAGCTTCAAGGTCGACAGCAAGGTGATCACCTCGCACAACATCGTCGGTCGCATCGAGGGCAGCAAGCGCCCCGACGAAACGGTGATCTACAGCGCGCACTGGGATCATCTCGGCGTCGGCGCGCCGGATGCCAAGGGCGACCGCATCTACAACGGCGCGGTGGACAACGCCACCGGCAGCGCCTCGCTGATCGAGCTGGCGCGCGCCTTCGCCAAGGCGCCGCGGCCGGAGCGCTCGGTGGTGTTCCTCAACGTCACCGCCGAGGAGAAGGGCCTGCTGGGTTCGGAGTACTACGCCGCCAATCCGCTGTATCCGCTGAGCAAGACGGTGGGCGTGATCAACATGGATGCGCTCGATCCGCACGGCCCTGCGCGCAACTTCACCATCTCCGGCAGCGCCAAGCTCGACCTGCTCGACGACCTGATCGCCACCGCCAAGCAGTGGAACATGGTCTATGCGCCCGATCCGAAGCCGGAGGCGGGGCACTTCTTCCGCTCCGATCACTTCTCCTTCGCCAAGCGCGGCGTGCCGGCGATCTCGTTCGGTTCCGGCGACGACTGGGTCGACGGCGGTATCGCCGCCGGCAAGGCCGCCGAAGAGGAATACGTCACCAACCACTACCACCAGCCTTCGGACGAATGGCAGGCGAGCTGGCCGTTCACCGGCATGGCGCGCGACCTGCAGGTGCTGTACTCCCTGGGCAGTGGGCTGGCGAATTCCGATGCCTGGCCGGACTGGAGCAAGGATTCGGAGTTCCGCGCGGCGCGCGACGCCAGCGCGGCGGAACGCAAGTAAAGGCGACGGCGCGTTTCGAAGTAGCCAAGACGGCCTGCCTTGCGCAGGCCGTTTTCATATCCGCCCGCGTCAGCATCGCGGCATGGACGTGCCGCTCTTCAGCGGTAGGCGTGCACGATATCGAGCAGCGGGGTGAGATGCGCCTCGAAATGTTTCCAGCGCGCCACCGAGGAGCGATAGATCGGCCGACGCACCTGGGCCACGCTGGCAGTGCGCACGGCGCGGCGGTTGCGGTGGAAGTCCAGGCAGCCCGGATCCCAGGGCAGGCCAAGATAGTCGAGCAGGCGCCGCGCCTGGCCTTCGAGGTCGGCCACCATGTCCTCGTAGCGCAGATCCAGCATCGCGCCCGGCGGCAACGCCTGACGCCAATGCTGCATCAGCTCGGCGTAGCGCACGTAGTAGCGGCCCACGCTGCGCAGGTCGTAGCTGAAGTCGAGGTGGTTGCCCTCGAACAGGCGCGCGTAGCAGGAGAAGCACGAATCCATCGGGTCGCGCATGGCGTGCACGATCTTCGCGCCGGGCAGCATGCGCTGGATCATGCCGACATGCCAGAAGTTCGCCGGCATCTTGTCAGTGATGCGTTCGGCCTGCGGCGCCAGCGGCCGCACGCGGCGCAGGTATTCGTCGCCGAGTCGGCGGAAGTCCTCGTCGCTCAGCGCAGCCACTGCTTCGGGATAGGGCGCGCCCGGGCGATGCGCGGCGGCTGCATGCACCACCTCGTCCAGCACGGTCAGCTCGCCGGCGCCGTGCACGCCGGGATGGCTGGACAGGATCTGCTCGATCAAGGTGGTGCCCGAGCGCGGCATGCCCACGATAAAGATGGCCGTCTGCCCCAGCGTATCCGGCGTAGGGCGGGCCGCGAAGAAGTCGGTGTCGAAGCGCTCGCGCAGCTGTGTAAGCAAGGCCTCGTCGCGCGCTTCGTCGGGCGGAAAGCGGACGTGCTGCAGGCGATTGCCTTCGGCATAGGCGGCGAAGGCGTCGTCGTAGCGGGCGGCGTCCTCGCGCATCTTGCCGAGGGCGAACCAGTAGCTCACCTGGCCGGCGGGCGGCAGCGTTGGTAGCTGCGACTGCTGCGACTCGAGTTGGTGCAGCTGCGGATCGTCGCTGCCATAGGACTTCAGCGGAGCCAGGTTGCAGTGCGCCTGGATAAAGTCCGGCTGCGCGGCGATCGCTTCCTCGAAGCAGGCGGCGGCCTCTTCCAGTCGCCCCTGCCGCTTCAGGCAGAGGCCGAGGTTGTTGAGCGCCATCAGATATTGCGGCTCGAGCGCCAGCGCGTGGCGATAACTCTGTTCTGCCTCGGCGAGCTGCAGGCGGTCGCGCAGGATGTTGCCGAGATTGAAGTGCGCCTCCGCCGGTGCATGTTTGGTGGCCAGAGCGAGCCGGTAGCTGGCCTCTGCTTCGTCGATGCGGCCGAGTTCGCGCAGCGCATTGCCGAGATTGTTGTGCGCCTCCGCATAGTCCGGTGCGATCGCCAGCGCCCGGCGATAACAGGCCTCGGCTTCGGCCAGCTGGCCTCGGCTACGGCAGAGCATGCCCAAGGCGTTGTGCGCCGCCGCGTCGTGCGGCTGTGCGGCCAAGCCGCGGCGCAGATGCGCTTCGGCTTCCTCATGCTGGCCCAGTGCGACCAGCGCGCCACCGAGACGAGCATGTGCCACGGCCAGATCCGGCTGCAGCGCCAACGCGCGCTGGTAGCTCGCTGCTGCGTCGGCCCATTGCGACTGCGCGGCGAGTGCATGGCCGAGACGGCAGTGGGCCTCGGCGAGGTCAGGCTGCAACGCCAGGCTGCGCCGGTAGCTTGCCGCGGCTTCGTCGGGTCGCAACAGGGCCAGCAGGGTATTGCCGAGGTTGAAATGCACGCCGGCATCCTGCGGCAGCAGCTTGGCCGCTTGGCGCTGCGCTTCCAGGGCCTCGGCCAGCCGCCCCTGCGGCTTCAGCGCGGCAGCGAGCGCCTTCCAGGCAAAGCCGTGTTCGGGCTGGCGCGCGAGCAGGTTGCGCGCCAACGCCTCGGCTTCGGCGTGCCGCTGTTGCTGCACCAGCTTGATCAAGGTGTCGACGTCGCCGGGTGCGATCGCCTGCGCCATGCCGGCGTTGCCGGTCGGGGGCGTAGCGCGAACGGGCATCTCGGAATCATGCGACATGGCGGACCCTGGACAGCGTGGCGCCGTGTCGGCGGGCGCGGCGGCGTGTCCGCGCAAGGTACCCGCGAAGCCGGCACAGGTATGCGGGCATGCTCGCAGAACTTGTCGCAGCGTCAGCGCCGGCGCCCACGCTCGTCAGGCGCCTGGGCTGGCTGCGAGCGTGCTCGCGATGCGCACTTCGCCGGTGAGCACCTTGTGGATCGGGCAGGCGTTGGCGATCTGCAGCAGGCGCTCGCGCTGCGCTTCGTCGAGCGGGCCGTGCAGGCTGATGGCGCGGGTGATGTCGGTGCCCGCCGCGGGCTTGCCGTCGGGATTGAAGCGCAGCTCGACTTCCACGCCCTGCAGCGGCCATTGTTTGCGTGCCGCATACATCTGCAAGGTGATCGCGGTGCAGGCGCCCAGCGAGGACAGCAACAGACGCTCGGGCGAAGGACCGGCATTGGCGCCGCCCACGTCGATCGGCTCGTCGGCCAGCCAGCCGTGGCCGAGGTCGTCGCTGAGCGTTACCGCATACGGAACGGCGCCGGTCGCGGCGCGCACAGTGGAGATGGTCATGAGGATGGAGTCGCCGATGGGGAAGGTCGTGCCATCTTCGCCGATTCGGCGGCCAGCCAGAAGCCGATCGTCTGATGCCGGCAATCGCTGCGGCCAGGCGCACAGTCATGCGGCGCGACCAGGTGCAACGGTTGCCGCGACCTTTGCATTATGCCGGCGGAAGGATCAGCGCTTGTCGACCGAATAACGCCCGGGGCCGCTTGCGGCCAGCAGCAGCAAGCCGCCGGCGATGCTCACGTTCTTGTAGAAGTTGATCATGTTTTCCATGCGCGCCTGGCCGGCCAGGGTCCAGTAGTGATGACCGATGAAGGCGGTGGCGATGGTGTACAGCGCCAGCAGCACGGCCAGCGGCCGCGTATACAAGCCAGCGATCAACGCGATCGCCACGAAGAATTCCATCACGATGGCGACCACTGCGGCGACGCCGGGAGCCGGCGCTCCGACCGAGGTCATGTAGTCGACGGTGCCATCGAAGGCCGTGAGCTTTTCCCAGCCGAAAATCACGAACAAGGCCATCATCAGGATGCGTGCGGCCAACAACAGCATGTCCCTCTGCTGTTCGAGCAGGGCGTAGCGCATGGACCTTACTCCTCGTGAATTGCCGGCGCGATCGAGCGGTCGCTGCGGCTGCGGTGTGCTATGGCGGGTCTGTCCCGGTCAACAAGGATCGGCGCACCGGCGAAACCTCGCCGGTGCGCCGCCATAAGCCTTCGATCACGCCTCAGCTGGAAGCCGGCGTCGACGAAGTGCCTGCGGCTGCCGGTGCGCCGCCGGCCTTGTGCTTGTGCGGAGCTGCACCGGGATGATGCCGGCCGCCGCCGTTGTTGCGATACATCTCGTCGGCGATCTGCTTCTGCTCCGGCGACAGCGCCGCATACAGGTCGCTCAGCGCGGCAGAGAGCTTCTGCATATTGTCGGCGTGCAGCTGGGCCAGCGCGGCATAGGATTTCATCGCATCGTCGGCGCTCTGCGTGGAAAGCTTCTCGGCGCGATCGCGGAACGCCTGATCGGTCTTCTGCGCGTTGTCGCGCATGGTCTGCGCGAAAGCGTCCCACTGCTTGGACTGCTGATCGGTGATCTTCAGCTTGGCATGCAGGTCGGCGATGCGTTGCTCGACGATGTCGGCGCGGTCGGCGTGCTTTGGCACATGGTGCATGGACGCGGCGGCACTGCCGTTGGTGGTTGGCTCAGTTGGCGTTGCTTGCTGTGCCCAGGCCTGACCGGCAAACACGGCAAGCGCCAGCACGGCGGGCGCGGCGAGGTAGCGGGTAGCGTTCTTCATGGTTCGAAGGCTCCGATGCGAAGGGTCGGCTTGATGCCCGTGCGGCTTGCGCGCAGGCGGCGTGCGACGGCGAATCAATAGCCGCCCGGTTGCGGGTAATAGACCACGCCCGGCGGTGGTGGCGGCGGAGGCGTCGAGTAGACCACCGGTGGCGGCGGAGCGGGCTGGTTGGAATTGGCGATGGCGACGCCGGCGACCGCGCCGAGCAAGGCGCCGGCCAGCAGCGCACCGCCGTTGCCGCCGTGGCGGTCGTGATAGCGGCGGTCGTAGTAGCGCGGCGGCGGTGGCGGACGTCCGCGCCAGCCATCGTAACGGCCGCGCTGTGCCTGTGCAGGCAGGGCCGAGCTCGCCAGTACGACGGTGGCAATGACGAGGGCCAGTGAACGTTGCAGCGGGGAGCGAGAGGTGCGAGACATCAACGTATCCTCCTCACGGATTTGTCGCACGCATCGGCCGGCATCGAATACTTGCGAGACGGTAAGACCTTGCGGCGCGAAGCATGACGGCTGGGCCGGCCATGTCATGCGATTGCCGGGGACGAGTCTATGACAAATCGTCCGGCAAAACGCGTCTGTCAGCTGAAGCGGCGACTCGCGCATCATCAGCCGTCGACGTGCCGTCAACGAGTGGCATGACCGAACTGGTGTCCTTGGTCTCCAGCGCCTTGGCGAGCAGTGTGGCGTAGAGCTGCAGGCGGATGCGCACGATGGCACGCAGCATGCCGGCCAGGTAGAACATCACCAGGAAGGCTGCCAGCAGGATTTCCAGCCAGCTCGGATGCGGCGGCCAGTGCAGGTCCTTGAACTGCAGGTATAGCGCACCGATCAGGGGCAGGATGCCGAGTTTTTCCGCACCGCCGGTCAGCAGCGGCATCTTCTCCTGCATGCGCGTGTTGCGGTGCTGGGCATACTCGTTGAGGCTCTCGAGTTGCTCGCGTGGATAGCTGCGTAACCATGCGAGCAGGCTCTGGTAGTGCGGCATGGATTCGTCGAGGTCGGCGGCGATATCGCGGAATTCGCGGGTCGGCGTGGGCAGAGTATGCAGTAGGTTCCCCATCAGTATGAGGACTACACCGACGATTTCGACGATGCCAAATATCAGTACCAGAATGGCGGTGTATGCATGATCGTTGGGCAGCAGCTTGGCGCAGAGCAGTGCGCCGCCGCCGCCTAATACGCCGAGCCCAAATCCCCAACGAGACCTTCGAGTCGTCAAAGGATCGCTGTAGCCCGAGTACGTCGGCAGCGCATCAATTCGCTTGTTCAATTCGGTGAAGCTCAGCGGCGCCTTGTGCATGTCCCTATGTCCCGGTTTCGAGCTGTGGCGAGTATGCCCGCGGCTGGCCCGTGCTGGACATGACGGCTTGCGCGAGGCGTGGGATGTGCGGCTAGACTGCTTGTTCCGCATTCTCTGGCATCGGAGCAGACGGCATGAAATGCCTTATCGCCTCGTCGGTCCTGTTGTCGCTGGCTGCCATCGCATCGGCGCAGACAGCGACGCCGGTCAATCGGGGAGCATCGTCGTCCACCGCGGTAGTCGCCAGCGATCCCTTGTTCACCAGGGCGCCGCCGTCGCTGAGTGTCGACGAGATCGCTTCGATCCAGGGGCGGCTCGCGGACTGGGCTCTCCTGGCACACTATCGCGCCGACAATGCCGCGTTGCCGAAACCGGCGCCGGGCGAGCATCGCGTGGTTTTCTACGGTGACTCCATCACCCAATTCTGGGGGCACGTTCCTGGTTCGTCGTTCTTCCCGGGCAAGCCCTACGTCAATCGCGGCATCTCCGGGCAGACTACGCCGCAGATGCTGGTGCGCTTCCGCCAGGACGTGATCGACCTGCATCCCGACGTCGTGGTGATCCTGGCCGGGACCAACGACATCGCCGGCAACACGGGGCCGTCAACTTTGCCGATGATCGAGGACAACCTGCGCTCGATGGTCGAGCTGGCCGAGGCCAACCACATCAAGGTGGTGCTCGCCTCGGTGCTGCCGGTCAGCGACTACCCCTGGCGCCCCGGCCTGCAGCCGGCAGGAAAAGTCCGCGCGCTCAATGCGTGGCTGAAGCAGTACGCCACAGCCAGCCATAGCATTTATCTCGACTATTACACCGCTCTCGCCAATGCCGAGGGCGGCATGGATCCGGCGTTGGCCAAGGACGGCGTGCATCCCACGTCCGCAGGCTATGCCCGTATGGCGCCCTTGGCTCAGCGTGCCATCGAGCAGGCGCTGGCGAAATAAGCCGTTTGCGGTATCCAGCGGACGCCGCGCCGGCGCGCTTATATCAGCGCGTTGTTTCTATATGCCTACTTTTCATAAGTGATGGCGATCACGGTGCGCAGCATTTTCTGCCGCCTGGGCCTCACCGCATTCGATGCGAACTGGTTCAAATTTTCGTGGCCTAAATGCGGAATGGATAAAGTTTGCTTCGTGATGATCGACACGATTTTCTGGAAATCGGACGAATCCGCGAAGCGGCAAGGGTTTACGCTTTATTCGTGCAACGCAAGTAAATGCGGCACAGGCACCTTTTATTGCGAAGACGAATTGGTTAGCGTGAATCGGCCGCTCCTTGCAGCGGCGACAAGGAAGTAGGCACTCCGGGGGGAGTTTGATTTAGGGCGCGGAAAAACCGCGATGGTTTCCAACCTAGCTTCACTATCTCATTCATTGGGAGTACTTCCGTTATGACGATTTCGAATGGCGCACTGCGCTCGATCGCGCGTGGACGTTTGGCCCTGGCCCTGGCTCTCGCCATTGGCGTGCAAGGGCTCGCCGCACCCGCGCACAGCGCAGACGCCGGCAAGGCGTGGGCGCTGACCCGGACGCACACGCCCTATACCGCCGACGCTCAATTCAATGGCTACGCCGCGGACCAGGAGTCGGTGTCGATCGCCGTCACCCTGAAGCTGCGCAACCAGGATGTGCTCGACAGCTATACGCAGGCGCTGTCCAATCCGCTCAGCCCCTCCTATCACCAGTACCTCAGCAGCAAGGACAGCACCGAGCTGTTCGCGCCGAGCCAGCAGCAGGCGCAGGCCGTGGCGGACTATCTGACCCAGCAGGGCTTCACCAACGTGCAGATCGCACCGAATCGCCTGCTGGTGACTGCGGACGGTTCGGTCGGCGCTGCGCGCCAGGCATTCCGTACCTCGATCGGCCATTTCAACCGCCATGGCCATAACGGCATCGCCAACACTTCGGATGCACAGATTCCCGCCGCGCTGAGCGGGCAGGTGGATCAGGTGCTCGGCCTGCAGACCCTGTACCAGGCGCGCAGCTTCGCCGTGCCTGCCGGGCAGGTGCGCCCGGCCTACACCACCACCAGCAGCGGTGCGCACGGTTACTACCCGCAGGAGTTCGCCACGGTCTATCACGCCGGCACCACGCCCACCGCCTCCAAGACCACGGTGGCTATCCTGGGCTGGGGCAGCATGACCAACGCGATCAAGGACCTGAGCAAGTTCGAGAGCGACCAGGGCATCACCGCCGTGTCGACCTCGACCGTGTCCACCTCGACCAAGACCAGCACCGATGACAGCGGGCAGGGCGAGTGGGGCATGGACGCGCAGGCCATCGTCGGCATCAGCGGCAGCGTGAAGCAGCTGATCTTCTACACCTCCGGCGGCACCTACAGCAGCAGCTCCGGCTCCAGCGGCGCCACCAACAGCGCCCTGGCCACCCTGATCAACAAGGCGGTGAGCGACAACAGCGCCAAGGTGCTGAACATGTCCTGGGGCCTGCCCGAGTGCGACGGCACCCCGGGCTTCGCCGACTCGGCCTTCAAGCTCGGCGTGAGCCAGGGCCAGACCTTCTCGGCGGCCACCGGCGACAACGGTTCCTACCCGTGCCCGGTCAACGGCAGCGCGCCCGAGAACGGTGCCTACGGCAGCAAGAGCACGCTGTCGGTGAACTACCCGGCCAGCTCGCCCTACGTGGTGGCTGCCGGCGGCACCACGCTGAACACCACCACCGCGGACGCCTACACGTCCGAGGCCTCGTGGCCGTACAGCGGCGGCGGCGTGAGCAGCTCTGAGGCGCGCCCGAGCTGGCAGCCGAGCAGCTATCCGCATCGCGAGATCCCGGACGTGGCCTTCAATGCCGACTGGACCAACTCGCCGATCATCGTGTACTTCACGGCGAGCTCGACCTCCGGCATTTCGCAGTCGGGCTACTACCTCAACGGCGGCACCAGCCTGGCCTCGCCGCTGTTCGTCGGTGCCTGGGCTCGACTGGAGAGCGCCAACAACAACGGCCTGGGTTTCGCCGCGCCGGCGCTGTACTCGTACGCCAGCACGTTCCCGTTCCACGACGTGACCACCGGCAACAACGGCTACTACTCGGCCACCGCCGGCCGCGACAACGCCACCGGCTGGGGTAGCTTCGACATCCAGGCGGCGAACAGCTTCATCACCGCCAACCCTGGTTTCGTCACTGCCACCAACTAAGCGTCCACGTAAGGACGACGCTGGCATCGCTTATTGATGCTGTTGTCGAAGCCCAGGAATCCGTTTAGGCGGGTTCCTGGGCTTTTCTCTTTAGAGTCGGCGCCGACGCGTGTCTTTTTGAGAGTCATCGGGCGAGCGCCCGATGCGGCGAGGTTCTGTTGCAGGCTAGGCACAGTAAGGCCGCCTGTTAGCCGCCAGGTGCTGGTGATCGAGCAGCGGGTTGCCATCCCGAAGGCAATGAGGACCGTATCAAATCGGCGCGGCGGTGCCGAGAGGCAGCGCAGGCGAGGTGGATAGCTGCAGCAGCATGTTCATGCTGCCCGTAGCCATCGAGGGTGATCATCACGCCGCTGGATACTGCGATGTAGCGACGGTGACGTCGCGCGCAGCTCGGTGAGCTGCGCGCACCCGCATCCGCACCCGCACACAGGGCGCCACGGTTGTGTTCGCGCATAACGTTTCGTTGAGAGAAAGATCTGCTCGGCGCGGAGCAGTCAAGTCGTAATGCGCAACCCCGGTTGCCGAGCAAGCGGCTAAAGGTCTTTCACATAGAGAATGGTGGTCAGCCCGCTGTTCCATTCCAGATCGGGGTAGCGATCGGATTCGCGATAGCCCTGCGCCAGGTAGAACGCCTGGCTGGCCGTATTGAAGGTATCGGTCTCCAGACGTGCCCGCGCAAAGCCTTCGCGGCGCATCGCGTCGTGCGCGACGGCCAGCAGGGCGTGGGCGAGGCCGCGCCGGCGGTGGCTGGCAGGCACGTGCAGGGCATCCACGAAGTCGCCTTGCCAGTAGATCATGCCGACGATGCGGCCTGCGATTTCAGCGACCCGGATATCGGCGCCGGCCTCGGCGACGAAGCGGGCAGTCTTGCCCGACGAGCGATAGGCCGACGCGGCGTCGTCGCTCAACTGCGGACGCCAGGTGTCCTCGAAGGTCGCAGCGAGGATGGCTTCGATGGCCGGGCGGTCGGTGACCGTCGCTCGCCTGATCGTGATGGTGGGGGCGTGCATGGGTTGTTGCCTGTGATGATGAGCAGGCGCAGCGGTTGGCGCGCGAGCTTGCCGTATGCAGTGGACTGCCAGCCATTTTAATCGCCTGCACGGGCATCTCCCGTGGGCGTGTTGCGGCGTGCCTGGAGGCGCCAGCCAGCCAGCATCCAAAACTGAGACAACGTTGTCATTCATGTCTGATCGATGCGGCTACGCAGCAAGACGTGCGAGTGCTCTCGCATGCGCCTATCGGTGCAGATGGCTTGCCTGTCGAATGGAGGAGGGGTGTCGAGCAACCGCGTCGTGGCCGCATTCGTCGTCTCTTCCGAAAAATTTCGCGAATCGAATCGGGCATAAAGAAAGCTATTTCATCGACGCCCATGGTGTCGCATTGCAGCAGCCGCAATGGCTGGATCAAGCACGGATATAGGGAAATAAACGACATTTTTCTATTCGCGGCAATTTATAGCGTGCCGTCACAAATCGATAAAGCTCGCATAGACAACGTTGTCAAACGAGTCTAAACCGTCAGCCTTCGAAATCCCGGCATAAGCAATGCGCAGGGAGGCATAGGGGCAATCGACTCATGCGACGGCTGGAATGCCGCCTTCGCGGTTGTCTCCGCAATTCACCCTCGGCGAGGTCATCAATCGGAGGTAGTCCCATGTCCGTGAAACGATCAGTGCAGTGGACCCGGCTGGCTTTAGGCGCGTTGGGCAGTGTGGTGGGAACCGGCATGGCCGCGGCCTTGCTGGCGGCGGTGCCGGTGCAGGCAGTGCAGGCGCAATCCACGCCTGCATGCGCAGCGGCCTGGAGCGCGTCGCAGGTCTATACCGCCGGCAATACGGCCAGCGAGAACGGCACCAACTACGTGGCGAACTGGTGGACCCAGGGCAACGATCCGGCCACCAACAGTGGCGGCCCCGGTTCCGGCCAGCCGTGGACTTCGCAGGGCGCCTGCGGGGGCAGCGGCGGCGGCACGCCGCCTCCACCTCCGCCGCCCCCGCCACCTCCGCCGCCGTCGGGCTCGCTGCTGTTCAGCCCGTACAAGGACGTCACCATCAACCTCAACTGGAATACCAACACCATGCAGTCGGCGGTGACCGGCTCGGCGATTCCGCTGGTCGGCAGCGGCAGCGTGGTGTCCACCGCGGTGCCTAACCTGGGCGCGATCACCCTGGCCTTCGCCACCGGCGAATGCGGCAGCGAGAACTGGGGCGGCGTGCCGGGTTCGAGCTTCGCCAGCGCCAATATCCAGGCGTTGAACAACGCCGGCCTCAGCTATGTGGTCTCCACCGGCGGCCAGGCGGGCGTGTTCACCTGCTCCAGCACGGCCAACATGGCGGCCTTCATTTCACGCTACAACACGGCCCATCTGGTCGGCATCGACTTCGACATCGAGGGCGGTCAGAGCCAGGCGCAGATCAATTCGCTGGTGTCGGCGGTGGCCTATGCGGAAAGCGTGTATCCCAACCTGCGCTTCTCGTTCACGCTGGCGACCCTGGGCGCGTCCGACGGCAGCTACGGCGGCCTGAACTCGCTGGGTGACGAAGTGGTGCGGGCGATCCAGGCGGCAGGGCTGAAGAGCTACACCATCAACTTGATGACGATGGACTTCGGCTCGGCCAGCGCGGGCGTCTGCGTAGTGTCGAACGGCCAGTGCGAGATGGGCCAGTCGGCGATTCAGGCCGTGAAGAACCTGGAGCACACCTACGGCATCCCGGCCAGCCAGATCGAGCTGACGCCGATGATCGGCCTGAACGACAACACCAGCGAGACCTTCACCCTGGCCGACGCCGACACGATCAGCAGCTATGCGTCGAGCAACGGTCTGGCCGGCGTGCATTTCTGGTCGTTCGATCGCGACACGCCGTGCTCGAGCAACACTGGCTATGCCTCACCGACCTGCAATTCGGTGAGCGGCACCAGTGCGCTCGAATACACCAAGCGCTTCCTCAGCGACTTCGGCAAGTAATTCCGCAGTCACGGCGGGCCGGGGCGCGATCCCCGGCCCGCTGCTTTATCGCGGTATCGACGCCGAGAGAATCATTGGCGCGCCGCCAGCTTGAGCCCACGCGGCGTCAGCCAATGCTCGATGCCTTCGAAGGCGCCTTGCACCAGCAGCGCCAGCAGCGCGGCCGGTATCGCGCCCTCGAGGATCAGGCCCGGGTTGTCGAGGCGGATGCCGGTCACGATGGGCTGGCCGTAGCCGCCGGCGCCAATCAGGGCGGCCAGGGTGGCGGTGCCCACGTTGATCACCGCGGCGATCTTGATGCCAGCGAGGATCGAGCTCATCGCCAGCGGCAGTTCCACCTGGCGCAGGCGCACACCGGGCGGCAGTCCCAGCGCCGCGGCCGATTCGCGCAGCTCCGGCGCGATGCCGACCAGGCCGGCATGCGTGTTGCGTACGATCGGCAGCAGGCTGTACATGAACAGCGCGGCGATCGCCGGCCAGGTGCCGATGCCGAACAGCGGAATCATGAAGACGAACATGGCCAGCGACGGCACCGTCTGCAGCATGCCGGTAAGGCCGATCACCAGCTGACCCAGTCGGCGTCGGCGCGAGGCAAGCACGCCGAGCGGAATCGCCAGCGCCACCGCCAGCCCCAGCGAGAGCGCGACCAGCCTGAGATGTTCGAGGCTGCGCTGCAGCAGCCGCGACAGCAGGCCACCGTCGCCGTCGTGGTAGTCGCGCACGCCGAGGAAGTCCGCCGCCACCGCCGCTTCCTTCGCGCCGTGCAGCTTCACCTGCGCATTCATGCCGCGCATCGCCTCGGCCTTGATGCGGCCGGACAAGCTGCGCAGGGCCTGCAGCGCTGCGGGCGCGCTGTGCTCCAGCGCCAGCCGGTACAGATAGACCGCCTCATAGCGCGGAAAATAGCGCCGGTCGTCGTCCAGCACGCGCAGGTGGTAGTAGGGAATTTCCGCGTCGGTGCTGTACAGGTCGGTGACGTCGACGGCGCCGCTGGCCAGCGCGCGATAAGCCAGCGCATGGTCCAGGCCGCCGGTCTGGGTCTGCGGCAGGCCGTAGCGCTGGCGCAGGCCGGGCCAGCCGTCCTGGCGGTCCATGAATTCGTTCGACAGGCCCAGGCGCAGCTGCGGGTGGGAAGCGAGATCGGAGATGCGCTGGATGCCCAGCGCGTCGGCCCGATCCGCACGCATGCCGAGGGCATAGCTGTCGTCGAAGCCCAGCGAGTCGGTGATGCCGATACCCAGCGGCTGCAGGCGGGCGCGCAGGGTCGCGATGTCCGCATCGGGGGCGACGTTCTTCAGCAGCTCGTGGCTGATCGTGCCGGTGTATTCCGGATAGACGTCGATATCGTCGTGCAGCAGGGCCTGCCACAGAATGCTGGTGCCGCCCAGCTCGCGCTGGTGCACGCTGTCGATGCCGTCCTGATGCAGGCGCGCGCGGGCCAGCTCGGCCAGCACCACCGATTCGGTGAACACCTTGGAGCCGATGCGCAGCATCGGTGCGGATCGCGCGGGCAGCGGCAGCAGCATGGCCAGGCCGGCGAGCAGGGCGAACAGACGCATCGGCAGCCTCACGGCGCGGCCTCTGGCAAGGGGCGCTGCGCCTCGACGAAGCGCGCCACGAACTCGTCGGCGGGGCGGTCGCGCAGTTCGGCGTAGCAGCCGTCCTGCACCACCGCGCCGCGTCGCATCAGCACCAGCCGTTCGGCGAACCAGGCGGCCTCGGCGAGGTCATGAGTCACCAGGATCACGGTCTTGCCTAACTGCGCGAAGATCCGCTTGAGCTGGGTCTGCAGCTCGTGGCGCACGATCGGGTCGAGCGCACCCAGCGGTTCGTCCAGCAGCAAGGCGTCCGGATCGGGCATCAGCGCGCGCATCAGACCGACGCGCTGGCGTTGGCCGCCGGACAGCTCGGCGGGATAGCGCTGCAGGGCTTCCAGCGGCAGATGAGCAAGCGCGGCAAGTTCTTCCGCGCGCTGGTGGATGCGCTGCTTGTCCCAGCCCAGGTGGCGCGGCAGCAGGGCGAGGTTGCCCAGCGCGGTGAGATGCGGAAACAGCCCGCCGTCCTGGATCACGTAGCCGACGCGACGGCGCAGCGGCAGCACCTGCGACGGCTGCAAGGTTTGGCCGTCTATCAGCACGCGGCCCTGGTCCGGCCACTCCAGCCCCAGCAGCAGGCGCAGCAGGGTGGACTTGCCCGAGCCGCTGCTGCCGATCAGCGCTACCGTGGTGCCCGCCTCGAAGGCCAGGCTGACTTCGTGCAGCGCCTGCACGCGACCGTAGCGCTTGCTGACCTTTTCTACGGCGAACGCTGCCGGAGCGCTGGCGTCAGCGTTCAAGGCGAGGCGTCCATGCGAAATGACCTGGCTGTGTTTACCGAAATCAAGCGTCGGCGTGGTTCGTGCAGGCGAGCGGAGTGTCGTGCTTCAGGCTTGCGCCTTCGGCGAGCGCCGCCAGCGAGCATCGCCGTGGACGCCGCAGCCGCCTGGATCATTGCGGTGTGTGCGGCGGCAAGGCCGTCGATGAAGCTCCATCCGCGCTGCTGAGTGATTCGGATCATGCGCTGGTCGTCGCCGAGGTTGCCAGTCAATATAAGCTATCCGCTGCGCGTGCTGGACGGCTGATCGCCCTGGATCGGTCGGCATGGTCTTTTGACTTTGCCATCACGGCGAGTCCACGCGAGCCAGGCTAGGCCGGCTCGACATGCTTACGTCATTCACATAAGCGACGGTTGCGAGCCTGATTCAATGCAGTCGTCGATGAGTTTGCTGCGCCTGCCACGCATCACGCCGCATGCCATAGGTCGCCGTATATCGGCATGCAGCGGCAGGCTGTGAGCCTCGCTTTCGAATCTTGCCAGGTCGTTGCGTCTGGCGACGCTGCTCCGAAAGCGGCGGAACTCCCACTGCAAGGTGATGTGGCCGAAGGCGCGCAGATCGGCACGCGCTCGCCGATCGGCTCTTCTGGTTCTTTCCTCGCAAAGCAAGGCATCAACACGGAGTCCATCACGATGGCTTTGGATCACCCCGATCCGGTCTTCGACGCGCTTTCGGCGTCGGACAAGCAGGAGTTTTATATGCGCCTTGCCTTCGACCTGACCGTAGCGGCACGCGAGCTTTACGATATCGAGCCCCGCCTTGCGCATCGGTACTTCGTAGGCCTCAACGAGGCGCAGCATCAGTTGATCCAGCACCTCCGCCATACCGCTCAGGGCGCGCCGGGGTATGACCCCGACCGGCTCCTTTACATCGTGCTCGATAAGGCCAGGGTTTTCGGCGGTCATGCACTGGTGAGGCAATGCGCCAGGAGCGTGCTGCAGCGGATGGTCGCCGTTACCCCGGCGCTGCGGTCGATCTGATTGCAGTGCACGTAGTAGGGCTGCGATCTGCTGCTCAGTCCTGCGCGTACGCCGTGGCGACTGAAGGCCAGCTCAATACCTTCCAGGGCGATGCGGGATCGTCGCGCAGGCGCTGCGCCGCCACCACGATCGACGCGGCATCGTCTTCGACGAAGGCTGCGGTGCACAGCAGATCCTTCTCGAAGCTGCTCCAGTCCGTATAGGCGGACGCGGCGGTTTGCGCCAGTCGCTCGATCTGCTCGATCGCCTGGGCCTGGTCGATATAGCCCCGGCGCACGCCGGCGCGGTAGTAGAGCACCATCCGGCTGAGGTCGTAGGCGAGCCCATGCATGCGCTGCCAGCGCTCGGGGTGCTCCAGCAGCCCGCGGAACTGGCGCTCGCGCAGGGCATGCAGTGGGCCGTAGGTAAAGGCGAGTTCGCGCAGCCAGTCGTTCAGCGCGTCGGGGTCGGTGGCGTGGCCCAGCGCATCGCGCTGGCCGAGCAGGCGGGCGACCAGCTCGCGCATCGCGGCGATCTGGCGTCGATGGCCGCCATGGCGCAGCTCGTTCAGCTGGGTCGCCCATTCCGCGGGACCGGTGATCCGGTGGCGCGCGGCGAAGCGGGCCAGGAAGCGGGTCGCCTGCGGCGCCTCCGGCGGCAGCAGGTCGAGGCGGTCGTGGTAGAAGCCTTCGCGCTCGCAATCCAGCGCCGACAGGGCGAGCGCAGCATGCAGTGGCGTATCTGCGGGCACGCCGTGCTGGTACAACCCGGTGCGCACGTCCGCGTAGTCGATGCCGCGCGGCGCCTCCGCCTCGGCATAAGGCTGCATGCGCTTGCGACGTATCGCGCGGATGCGTTGCCCGTAGTGGAACACGATCCAGCCCAGAGCGATGCCTACCCACAGCGCGGGATCGAGCAGCGGCTGCATGCTCAAGATTCCCGCGCAGAGGTGGGCAGCCGCTTCAGCATATCGTCCAGCGTCCGCGCAAACGGGCTGACCGTGGCGTGCGGATCGTCCTCCAGCGGGGCGATCAGTCCGGCCTGCAGCAGCGCCTGCGCGAACAGGCCTTTCGGCCGCGGCAGGGACAGGTCCCAGGCGATCAGCTTCCACGGACTGTGGCGGTCGCGCTGCAACAGCTCGACGGTGCGCCGGGTGTCGTCCTGGCTGACGCGCATGGCCGGGTCGCCACCGGTCCAGAAGGCGCGTGCGCGGGTGAACTGGTCGGCGCAGTCGAGCCAGCTGCGGTAGCTGAGTTGCAGATAGCGCGCGGGCAGCAGCACGAAGTCGCGCGCCTCCTCCTCGTCGATCAGGCTGAGGCTCAGGCCGTTCTGGCACAGCATGACGAAGCGCACCAGGTCCCAGGCGAGGAAATCCACGCTCTGGATGCCGTCCACATTGTCGCGGGCCACCTGCAACTGCCACAGCAGTTCGCGCTGTTCCTCGTCAGCGGGATCGAGCCGGCTGCACGTTTCCCGGAACGTATCCTCGGGCAGGCTGGCCGCATGGGCGACGATCCCCTGCAGGTTTTCGCGGTGGCCTTGCAGGAATACGTTGCGCAGGGCCAGCAGCAGACTGGCGCGATCGTCGATGCCCCAGGAGCGGCGGATCGAGGCGCGCGTCTGCTCCACTGGATTGTCCAGCGACAAGCTGTCCCAGGCGTTGTCGTTGCGCACGCTGAAGACCAGCGCAGTGGCCAGCGCCCAGTGATGCGGCTCGGGGCGGAAGGTTTCCGGCGAGGACTGCCAGCGCAGGCGCAGCGGCGCCGGCCGCTTGCGGCGTCTGCGCTGGATAAGCCGGTAAGGAATGCCCAGCAGGGCGTAGATCACCGGCGAGAAGATCAAAATGGCGACCACGATGCCCATGGGACTCAGGGCAGGCGACGAGTCGGGCGACGCGATGATCGAGGCGAAGGCGGCGGCATGCGTGATGCGCACGGTTCCGGCACGCTGCCGGCCGCTGTTGCGCGGCGAGTTCCAATCCATGAGCAAGTCCTCCATGACCGATCGCCAATATAGCCGATGTGCGGAACTCATGTCGCGCCGATCGCACATGGCGGCGATGCCTGCGACGAATCGCTTATATTGGCTGCTGCGCTCGAAGAGGACAGGCGAATGATCCGAACCACGCTGAGGCCCGGCATGTTGCTCGCCGGCTTGCTGGTCACCACCGCCGCAGCCGCCCAGGCCGGCGATGCGAAGCCCGACATGCTGGGCTTCAGCGCCGCGAGTGCGGTGAAGCAGCAGGAGCTTGAGCAGCGCTTCGATGCGCAGCTCGATCCGGCCGAACTGCGCGAGTGGCTCAAGCAGATGTCGTCGCAGCCGAACCAGGTCGGTTCGCCGCACGACAAGGCGAACGCCGAATTCATGCTGGGCAAGTTCCGCGCCTGGGGCTGGGACGCGCATATCGAGACCTTCGACGTGCTGTATCCCACGCCGAAGCAGGAGGCGCTGGAACTGCTTGCACCGGCGCCTTACCAGGCCAGCCTGAAGGAACCGCCGGTGGACGGCGACGCGACCTCCGGCCTGGACGGTGCGCTGCCGCCGTACAACGTCTACGGCGGCGACGGCGACGTCACCGCCGAACTGATCTATGCCAACTACGGCATGCCGGATGACTACAAGGAGCTGGCGCGCCGCGGCATCGACGTGCGCGGCAAGATCGTCATCACCCGCTACGGCGGCGGCTGGCGCGGCCTGAAGCCGAAGCTGGCCCAACAGCACGGCGCGGTCGGCTGCCTGATCTATTCGGATCCGCGCGACGACGGCTATTTCGCCGGCGATCCTTATCCGCAGGGCGGCTGGCGCCCGCCGGAGGGTGTGCAGCGTGGTTCGGTGGCCGACATGCAGATCTATCCCGGCGATCCGCTGACTCCGGGCTACGGTTCCACGCCGGGCGCCAAGCGGCTGTCGCTGGCCGAGGCGCAGACCCTGCTGAAGATTCCGGTGCTGCCGATTTCCTACGCCGACGCCACGCCTTTTCTGAAGGCCCTGGGCGGCCCGCTCGCGCCGGCGTCCTGGCGTGGCGCCCTGCCGTTCACCTATCACCTCGGTGGCGGGCCGGCCAAGGCGCATCTGCTGGTGAAGTCGGATTGGCGGCAGCAGCCGGTCTACGACGTGATCGCCACGCTGAAGGGTTCCACCGAGCCGGACCAGTGGATCGTGCGCGGCAACCACCATGACGGCTGGGTGTTCGGCGCCTGGGATCCGCTGGCCGGCAACGTCGCGCTGATGGCCGAGGCCAAGGCCATCGGCAGCCTCTACAAGCAGGGCTGGCGGCCGAAGCGCACCCTGGTCTACGCCAGCTGGGACGGTGAGGAGCCGGGCCTGCTGGGCTCCACCGAATGGGCCGAGACGCACGCCAAGGAACTGCAGGACAAGGCCGTGCTCTACGTCAATTCGGACACCAACGGCCGCGGCTTCCTCGATGCCGGCGGCAGCCATTCGCTGCAGCGCCTGGTCAACCAGGTCGCTGACGGCGTGATCGATCCGGAAACCCGGGTCAGCGTGCGCGAGCGCCTGCGTGCACACATGCTGATCGCCGGCACCGCCAAGGACGCCAAGCCGGAGGCGCGCGACAACGCCAAGCTGGCCGAGCAGGGTGGCGACCTGCCGATCGGCGCGCTCGGTTCGGGCTCCGACTACAGCGCCTTCCTGGAACACCTGGGCATCGCCTCGCTGGACTTCGGCTTCAGCGGCGAGGACGACAACGGTGGCATCTACCACTCGCGCTACGACTCGTTCGACCACTACGTGCGCTTCGGCGATCCGGATTTCGCCTACGGCGTGGCGCTGGCCAAGGTAGCCGGCCACGTGGTGCTGCGCACGGCCGACGCCGAGGCGCTGCCGTTGCGCTTCGGCGATTTCAGCGACACCTTGAACCGCTACGTGGACGAGCTGCACAAGCTGGTCGAGGACACCCGCAAGGACATCGAGCGGCAACATCGCCTGCTCGACCAGCATGCTTACACGCTGGCTTCCGATCCCGCGCGCCCGGTCGGTCCGCCCGAGCGCGAGCCGGACATGCCGGCGATCGAGCTGGCGCCGCTGGAGCACTCGGCCAAGTTGCTCGCGCAGAGCGCGCAGGCTTACCAGGCTGCCTACGACGCGCGTGCCGCACACGGCTTTGCCTGGCCAGCCGAGCGCGCACGCCAGGTCAATCGCATGATCGGGCGCATGGAGCAGGCGCTGACCGATCCGGCCGGTCTGCCCGGGCGGGCCTGGTTCAAGCACCTGATCTACGCGCCGGGCATGCTGACCGGCTACGGCGTGAAGACCGTGCCCGGTGTGCGCGAGGCGATCGAGGCGCGGCGCTGGGACGAGGCCAATCGCTACGCCGCGATCACCGCGAAGACGCTGGATGGCTATCGCAATCAGCTGGACCAGTTGACTGCGCTGTTGAACAAGCAGCCCTGAGCCGCGGCAGCGATGTACGGTGCGTCGAGGCTCAGGCGGCCGGTGTGGCCAGCTCGTCGAGGCTGGCCAGGAAGCGCACCGCGCTGCGCTGGTTCGCCGACTCCCTGACCCAGTCGCGCAGCGCTTCGCTGGCCGCGACCTGGGCGGAGATGTCGCCGACCACGGCGAGCTTGAGCCGGTAGTTCACCGCCTTCTGTGCGATCGCGCCGGCCAGCCCGCTGCGCAGACGGAAGAAATCCGCGTGCAGGCGTTCGACCGGCAGGGCCAGCACGGTCGCACCCTGCGCCAGCGCGTCGCCGATCAGTTCGGTGGCCTGCGCTTCGCTCTCGACCGGCGCTTCGGTCGCGCTGGCCAGCCAGACTCTTTCGTTGCCGATCTCGTGCATGCTCGCCATGATCTGTTGCTGCGTCTTCGTCGATAAGACCTTGCAGCATGGCCGGGCTGGCGCGGCAAGACAAGGCGCGGCGTTCGAATCGCCGCATCGCGCCGCAGCGCCGAGGCGAGATGCGCCGATGCGCATGGCCGATCGGCGCTGCGCGACACGCGGAATGAACCATCGAGCGCCGCTTCAGTCAGTAGTAGGTCATGGGTAGGTAACGTAGCGACGGAGGTGCAGCATGAGCAGACGACAGACGCCGATCGGGCAATGGCTGGTGGCCGGCATCGTGCTGCTGGCGGCGATTGCGGCAGGCGTGTTCATCTGGCGCAAGGCGCTGCATCCCGACGAAGCTCCACCGGCACCGGTCGCCGCCGCCTCGGTCCCCGCGCCGGCTGCGGCCGCCAGCGCCGCCGCCGCGCCACCCTCGCCGCAATATCCGATCGCCGCGGACGAGCCGGCGCCGGCCGATTCCTCGCCGTTGCCCTTGCTGGAAGACAGCGACAATCGCGTGGGCGAATCGCTGGCTGGGCTGTCCGGCGCGGACGGCCTGCGCGACTTGCTGCTGCCGCTGCAGCTGGTGCGCCATATGGTGGCCACGGTCGATGCGCTGCCGCGGCAAGGCATCGCGGTGAGCATCCTGCCGCTGCGCACGCCCACCGGCGCCTTTGTCGCCGATGCGGGCGCGCAAGGCAGCGTGCTCAGCGAGCGCAATGCCGCGCGCTATGCGCCCTATATGCGCATCGTCGACGCCATCGACGTACACGCGCTGGCGGGCTGGTATCGGCATTACTACCCGCTGTTCCAGCAGGCTTATCGCGACCTTGGCTATCCGCAAGGTTATTTCAACGACCGCGTGATCGCCGCCATCGACAATATGCTGGCGGCGCCGTCGCCGACCGGGCCGGTCACACTGATTCGCGGCGATCACGGCTATCTGTTCGCCGATCCGAATCTGCAGGCGCTCTCGGCCGGACAGAAGCTGATGATCCGCCTGGGCCCCGAGAACGAGGCCAAGGCCAAGGCACGCCTGCGCGAGGTTCGCGTGCTGCTGGTGCGGCGGAATATCGGCGCCTCGCGGCATTGAGCTGTGCATAGGGTGGCGTCGGTGCGGCCGCGCCGGGCAGGTCGTTCGTAGTGCTCGGCTAGGCACTGGACGGCGGGCCTGCATCCAGCCCGGCGATCGCCTGAAGGCGCTGGCCATGCGCCGGCGCTGGCTTGATCGTCGCCGTATCACCGATGGTCTTGCGGCGTCGTCTCGCAGGCTCGATCCGGGCTACCATCCGGTGACCTTGTGCCATCCAGGAAACAGCATGACTTCGTCGCCTGCACACCCTCTGTCGTGGTTGATCGGTCGCTGGCAGGGCCAGGAAATCATCCATCCGACCAGCTGGGGCCCGGGCGGCGTGACGCAGGCGCGCATCGAATGCCGGGAGGAACTCGGCGGCAAGCTGCTGGTGCAGAGCTACCAGGCCGAGCGCGATGGTTCACCCTGGCTCAAGGCGCATGCCTTGTTCGCGCTCGATCCGGCGGGCGGCTGCAGCCTGTTCTGGTTCGACAGCTTCGGCTTCGTGCCGTCCGAGCCTGCGGTGGGACAGCGCGAGAGCGATTCGCTGAGCTTCGTGCGCGTCTCGCCACGTGGACGCACCCGGCATGTCTACACGCTGCGCGGCGACGATGCCTACGCGCTGAGCCTGCAGAGCTCGTTCGACGAAGGCGCCAGCTGGTCGCCGGTGATGGACGGCAGCTACACGCGGGCCTAGCGCCGTTCGCCGCTCGCGTCAGACGGCGGCGTGCTTCCGCGTGCGCGCGGCGGCTTCCTCGGTGGCGATCTCCAGCAGATGGCGTTCGATCTCGAACACATGGGTGTCGCGTGCGCCCAGCTCGCGCAGGGTGTCGGTGAGGTGCAGCAGGTAATCGCGGTTCGGTCCGCTCGGGCCGGCCGAGGCGGCGATATGGCGGGCGATCTCGCGCTCGTCGGCCGGCCCCAGGTAGGCCTCGTTATCGGGCGTGGCGATATAGACCAGGGCCTCGACCTGGCGCCCGTCGTCGAGCTGCATCTCGGTGACGAAGCGCAGGTAGCCGTTCTTCTCACGCACGTCCAGGTGTTGGAGCGTGTCGAGCGAGATCAGATAAGCCATGCCGACGCATACCGCGTCCGGCTGCTCGACCAGGGTGACCACGCGGCCGGGCGCTTCGGGCGTGCCGCGATGATCGTGCGAGCCCTGCCAGAAGCGCCGCGTCCAGCCGCGGATGCTGGCGGGGCGGCGCTCCAGGTAGGCAAAGTCGGCCTTGTAGATCAGCGAGCCGTAGCCGAACAGCCACAGCTCGGCATGGTCGTCGAAGTGGCTCATCTGCTGGTTGACGGCGATGGTGTCGGCGGACATGGTTTTCGTCGGCGCCGAACAGGGCGCCTGGGAATTTCTCGTTTGGACGTCTAGAAGTCCGTTATAGCCTGGTTGTTGCGAGGCAGCAAGAGGTGCTCAGATGTATTGCATCTTCACGCTCATGCCGCCGTCGACCACGAAGGACTGGCCGGTGACGAAGCCGGAGCGGTCCGACAGCAGCTGCACCGCCAGGGCGCCGATGTCTTCCGGCGTGCCGACCCGGCCGGCGGGATGCTGGGCGTGATCCGCGCGGCTCAGCTCAGGCATGCGGCGCGCAGATGGCTTGCGCCAGGCGTCGATGGCGATCCAGCCGGGCAGGATCGCATTCACCCGCACGGCTGGCCCGACGCTCACTGCCAGCGCGTGGGTGAAGGCGAGCAGGCCGCCCTTGCTGGCCGCATAGGCCTCGGTGTCCGGCTCGGACTGCAGCGCGCGGGTGGAGGCGATATTGACGATGGCGCCGCCGTGCCGCGACAGCAGGGGCAGCGCGTGCTTGCAGCACAGGAAGGCGCCGCCGAGGTTGGTGGCGAGATAGCGGTTCCACTGCTGCAGGGAGAGCTCGGCCAGGCTGCCCTGATGCGGGTTGGCGATGCCGGCGTTGTTGACCAGGCCGTCGAGGCGGCCGAAGCGCGCCATCGCGGCACCGATCCAGCGGCGCACACTGGCCTCGCGCGCCACGTCGAGCCGGGCGAAGGCGGCGCGCTCGCCGACCTGCCATTCGTCCAGGCAGGCATGTCCTGCCTCGGCGTCCAGGTCGCCGATCATCACCGCGCCGCCGGCAGCGAGCACGGCCTGGGCGATGCCGCGGCCGACGCCCTGGGCGCCGCCGGTGACCAGCACCACGCGATCGCGCAGCGGCTGCGCATCGTAGGCGGTGATGGCAGGTGCTTGAGTCTGCGCACGGTGTTTCGGCGATCTGCCTTGATCGGCTGACGGCTGTGGCCGAGCGGTGCTTCGGAGCGGGCGCGCTCCTGTGCTTGGCGTCGCCGCACTGGCGTTCGCCGGTGCGCGCGGCTTGTTCCGCCGAGTGGGTGCTACGAGCGGTTGCTCACTGCGTGCTTTCGCAGCGGTCCGCGAGAAACTTTCGGTGCGTGCAGTCGGCACACCATGGTCAGGCTTTCGGGGCATGCTGGACTCCACGCTCGGAACTTGCCCGCATGTTGGCCCAGCGCAGCGCGGCTGTCATGCCTGCACCAACGCGTTTCTGGACAGCTTCGCCTGCCGGCGCTACAAGAGGGTTTGGCTCGAGTCTACGGGGGAGTGTCGATGCGTCGTTACAGCGTGGTTTCCATGATCGCCCTGGCCCTGGGCGCAGCGGGTTCACCGAGCTTCGCCGCGCCGGCCGACAGCGCGGCGCCGGTGCAACTGGCTGCGCAGATCAATGCCGCCGATTTCGCCACCTTCGATCGTACGCTCAGCTCGGATGCCTTCGGCGGGCGCAAGCCGGGCACGGCGGCCGAGCCGCGTACCACCGCCTGGCTGGTCGAGCAATTCACGAAGATGGGTTTGCAGCCGGGCAATCACGGCTCCTGGGTACAGACCGTGCCGGCCGATTCGATCGCCTTGCGCGATCGCGACCAGATCGCACTGGACATCGACGCCGGCGGCAAGCATGACCGCTTCGCCTATGGCAGCGACATCGTGGTGGGCAGCCTGCAGGCCAAGCCGTCGATCGATCTGAAGCATGCCCCGGTGGTGTTCCTGGGCTACGGCGCCGATGCGCCGACCTGGCACTGGAACGACTATGCCGACGTCGACGTGAAGGGCAAGACGGTGATCGTGCTGGTCAACGACCCCGGCTTCGCCAGCGGCGATCCCAAGCTGTTCAACGGCCGCGCGATGACCTATTACGGCCGCTGGACCTACAAGTTTGCCGAGGCCGCGCTGAAGGGCGCCGCCGCCTGCTTCATCGTGCACACCAGCGATGATGCCGCCGGCTATCCGTGGTCGGTGGTGCGGAACAGTTGGAGCGGCCCGCAGCTCAGCCTGCCGCCCAGCGTCGATCCGTCGCCGCGCCTGCCGGTGGCCGGCTGGCTGACCCGGGCGGCGGCGACCCGGCTGTTCGCCGATGCCGGGCTCGACTTCGACAAGCTGGCGGCGCAGGCCGCGCAGCCCGGCTTCAAGGCGGTGCCGCTGAAGGCGACCGCATCGATCTCGCTGCGCAACGACATCGGCCATATCGAATCGCACAACGTGCTGGCCATGCTGAAAGGCAGCAGCCGGCCCGACGAGGTAGTGATCTACACTGCGCACTGGGACCACCTCGGCACCGACACCTCGCTGAAGGGTCATCAGGTGTACAGCGGCGCGATCGACAACGGCACCGGCCTGAGCATGCTGCTGGAGATTGCCGACGCGTTCGCGCACCAGCCGCAGCCGCCGCAGCGCAGCGTGCTGTTCTTCATGCCGACGTTGGAGGAATCGGGCCTGCTCGGCTCGCAGTACTACGTGGCCAAGCCGGTGTTCCCGCTGGACAAGACGATTGCCGACATTGCCGTCGACGCGTTGCCGATCATCGGCCGCGCGCACGACATGACGGTGATCGGCAAGGGCCAGTCGCAGCTCGAGGACATGCTGGGCGAAGTGCTGAAGCAGCAGGGTCGGGTGATCTCGCCGGAGACTACGCCGGAGAACGGCTTCTACTTCCGCTCGGATCATTTCAGCTTCGCCAAGGCCGGTGTGCCCGCGCTGCTGGCCAGCTCGGGACTGGACCTGCTCGACGGCGGCAAGGCGGAGGGGCAGAAGGGCGCCTCGGACTACACCGCGCATCACTACCACACGCCCAACGACGTGTTCGATCCGCACTGGGACTTCGCCGGCATCCTGGAAGACACCCAGGCCATCTACGAACTCGGTCAACGCCTGAGCGCCACGGATGTGTATCCGCAGTGGTATCCGGACAACCCGTTCCGCGCGAAGCGCGAGGCGATGATGACCGCCCAGTCCAAGGACGGCGGCGGCAAGTAGCCGTCAGCGTAAGGGTAATCGTGCCCCGGCCGTCGAACAGCGCGCCGGGCAGCACGGAGCGGGCCAGGCGGCACGCCGGGCGTAGCCGCGAAGATGGAAAGTGTGCGTGCACGGGCCGGGCTCGAATGCGGGTCGGCCAGGTGCACCCGAATCCTTGTCAGCAGGGCGCACCGTCTTCGGGCAGGGCACGGCTTGGAGTGAACGCCGGTCATCGCAATGCAACGCAAAAGTGCGAACCGCTTGGGCTTTCGCGGGAGAGGCCTGTGCCAGCATGCGCGGGCACTAATCAGGGGTGGTGCAAAATTTTTCGACTGACGAGTGCGTCGCCGTTTGGCGACGCACCTCTTTTTCATACCTGTAGCCAAGGAAAGCCATGAAGCCTTTGAATCTGACCATCGCCCTGGCCGGCGTGCTTGCGCTGGCCTCTCTCGCTCCGACGCCTGTCGCGGCGGGCGGTTCCACCTCGCATGCGTCGACCACGGCGCCGTGCAATAACAGCCAGTTCCTGCAGGACCAGCAGGAATTCGAAAGCGGCGCGTTGACCCAGGACGTGCTCGAGAACGTCTGCGGCACGGTGACCTACGTTTATCCGAAGAAGCACACCACCAGCGGCTGGCACGGCTACTTCCTGCTGCAGCTGTCGCCGGGCAACGTGATCGAGATCGTCTCCGATCTCGACCAGATGAGCGCGCCGGCCTGGCCCTGGGTCGCCGTGGGCGACAGCGCGACCGTGCGCGGCCGCTACTACTACGACAACGATTCCAGCCAGGGCATCGACTGGACCCATCACGGCACCAGCAGCAGCTGGCGCACGCCGGGCTACGTGATCGTCAACGGCACCAAGTACCAGTAAGCCTGATCGCGCACTCGCTGCGGCGGGTGCACGGCGACGGAAGACCCCGCCTTGCGCGGGGTTTTTCTTGCGCGCTGCAGGTACTGGCACGCGCTCGGAGTCGATGGCGGGCATGGCGTGCTTGCGCTGGTCGAATGCACCACTGAGTGAAGCTTTGCATCTGCCGCGCATCTTCGGATTGTCTGCGCCCTGGCATTTCTGCAGACAGCGATCCTGTGGCAGGGATCCTTGCCGCAACGGCATGAGCGTGATGCCGCCGAGGCATGATTTCGTCGCCGCGTCGCGACCGTTGCAGCGCAGCGCTGTCACGACCGAGCGTGGCGCCTCGAATGCTTTGCCGCGCGGCTTGCTGCAAAGGCCATCGTCGCAATGCAGCACGGTGTGACCGCCACGTTCTGACGATCGCGCAGCAGTGACCGAGGGCAGGCGCGGACGGCCGGATTTCGGCGCACAATCTGGGCCCCCACCACCCTCGGGAGCAAGCCATGCGTCTCACGCTTCTCGCTGTCCTGACCGCCCTCGCACTGCCGGCCGTCGCCGCGTCCGCACCCGCCAGTCATGCCGCCGCTGCCCACGCCGGCGCCGCGGTGCCGGCCTATGTCACCGCCGCCATCAACGATCCGGCGCGGCAGGCCGACACCGACAAGGACGATCGCCGCAAGCTCGCCGCCGTGATGAGCTTCGCCAAGGTGAAGCCCGGGCAGAAGGTGCTGGAACTGGTGCCGGGCGGCGGCTATTTCACGCGGGTGTTCAGCGCCGTGGTCGGCGCGCACGGCCATGTGTATGCCGCCTGGCCGGATGAGTACGCCAAGGTGGCGCAGGATGAGACCAAGCAGCTGCAAGACCTGGTGGCGCAGCCGCACTACGCCAACGTCAGTGTGCTGAACGGGCCGGCGGCGCAGCTGAAGGCGCCGGAGCCGGTGGACCTGGTGTTCACCGCGCAGAATTATCACGACTATCCCGATGCGTTCATGGGCAAGGTCGATCCGGTCGCGCTGGACAAGCAGGTGTTCGCCGCGCTCAAGCCGGGCGGCCTGTTCGTGGTGATCGATCACGTGGCCGAGGCTGGCTCCGGCATGCGTGACACCGACACCTTGCACCGCATCGATCCGGCGATCGTGAAGCAGCAGGTGCTGTCGGCGGGCTTCGTGTTCGACGGCGAGAGCGAGGTGCTGCGCAATCCGTCCGATGCGCACAAGGTCAAGGTGTTCGACCCGTCGATACGCGGCCATACCGACCAGTTCGTGTTCCGCTTCCGCAAGCCGGCGCACTGAGGCCGCGCGGCGTCTGTCCGGGCAGCACGCGCAACGGCTGCTGCGTACCCATCTGGGCAGCACACGCAGCGGTTGCGACGTACCCATCCAGGCAGCACGCGCAGCGGCTGCGACGCATCCATCCAGGCAGCACGCTCAGCGACTGCCTGGGTGGGCGCGAATAAAGGCGAGGATGTCCTGCAGGGTGGGCGCGTGTCCGTGCAGCGGGCGGGACATGGCGAACAGCAGCGGCGAGTGGCCCACGCCAGGATAGAGCCGCAGCTCAACGTCTTCGTGCCGGGCCTGCATGGCGCGCGCCAGCGAACGGCTGTTGGACGGATCGACTTCGCGGTCGGTGGTGCCGTGGAGCAGCAGCATCGGAGGTTCCTGCCCCTGCACGTAGTGCACCGGTTCCGCGCGCAACTGCTGCTCGGGATCGTGGCCAAACATGGCCAGCATGTCGGTTTCGTAGGCCGGGATCGGCACGAAGTCGTAGACCCCGGCCAGGCCGATGAAGCCGGCCAGCTCGCGCGGACGCATGCCGACGGCAGCCAGCCACTCGGGATCGGTGGCGAGCAGGGCGGCGATGTGGCCGCCGGAGGAATGGCCCATCACGAACAGATCCGCCGGATCGCCGCCCAGCGCGGCGGCATGCTCGCGCGCCCAGGCCACGGCCTGCGCGGCGTCCTGCATGAAGCCGTCCAGCTTCACCTGGGGATATTTGCGGTAGTCGGGGATCACCGCGATCACGCCCTGCGCCGCGAGCGCGGTGCCGACGAACCGATACCACTGGCGCCGGCCCTGCACCCAGCTGCCGCCGTGAAAGAACACCACCACCGGGGCATGCGCGGCCTGCCGCGGCCGATAGACGTCGAGCGCGAGGTGCCGGAGCGGATCGAAGGTGATGTTGCGCCGCTGCTCGATGCCGCTGCGCGCATTGGTGGTGTTGAGGCCGGCGAACAACATGCCCTCGCAGCCGCCGAGCAGGGGCAGCAGCGCCAGCAGGCTAAGGGCCATCAGCCGGCACGGTCGAGCAGGCCATCGGCGCGATGTGCACGGTCGCGCAGCGCGTGCGCGGACGATGGCGTGGACGTGAGCCAAGGATCGGAGCCTGTGTGGACGTGGCCGGACATGCGCTGCGGCAGGTACGGAAGCAGCAGTGTACGTCCGCGCGGCGCCCGGCGATGAAGCCGGATCGAACGTGCGATCTTGCGGCGTCGGTCGTGTCGGGCGATGCGGTGCGACGCGGCTTGGCCTGGCGCGCTCCGGCTATCGGTGGATAGCGTGCGATCGGCGCGATGCCGGTGCGGCTAGTCGTTGAGGTCGTGCCACATCGCGTTCAGCAGCTCGTCGCCGGCGTCCAGGCTTTCCTCCCAGTACATGATGCCGCCCAGGTGCTGCGCCTTGACGTAGGCGGCCTTGGCGGCCAGCGACTGCGGGTCGTCGTAGGTGATGAAGTCGTGCGTGGCGGCATTCCACAGAGAAGGCGCCTGCGCCTCGGCGTCCCAGTAGCGCACATAGCCTTGCTGGCCGATGTAGTGCTGCTTCAGCACGCCCCACGGCAGCATGCCCTGGAAATGGCCGTAGGGTTGGTACAGGCCGTGCGCGGTCGGCTGCACGTCGGCGAACTCGCGGCCGTAGAACGCGGCGCCGATCAGCAGGTGGCCCGGCGCCACGCCGGCGGCGAGGAACTGCCGCACCGCGCGGTCGGTGGTGCGCGCCTTGGCCGGAGTCAGCGCCGAGGCGTGCAGGCCGGTGTGGTGGCCGGTGGTCGGCGTCATCGCGTTGACGAAGTCGTAGGTCATCAGGTTGAACCAGTCCAGCTCGCGGTTCGCCGCGGCGATGTCGATGCCGTCGACGAAGTCGCCGTCGGCGGCGGCGATGCTCAGCGTGTAGTGCTTCGCGCCGCGATGCCCGTGCGTCGCGCCGACCCGGTCCAGGCTGGCGCGCAGCGCCTGCAGCAGCAGGGTGAAGTGTTCGCGGTCCTGCGGACTCGACTGGATGCCGCTTTCGTGATGACCGGGATATTCCCAGTCCACGTCGAGGCCGTCGGCGCCGTAGTCGGCCAGCAGCTGCGCGGCGCTGTCGGCGAACAGCTTGCGTCCCGCCGCGGTGGCGGCCGCCTCCGAGAAGCCGCCGGCGGTCCAGCCACCCACCGAGACCGCGATCTTCAGACGCGGATGCGCTGACTTCAGCGCCACCAGGCCGCGCAGATGCGGCGCATCCTGCGGGTTGAGCACGACCTTGCCGTGATCGACGTGAGCAAACGAGAAGATCAGCGTGTCGATCTTGTCGGCCGGCACGGCATCCAGATGGTCCCAGCCGCCGGCGATGTAGCCGACCACGCGATAAGGCGCTGCGGCAGTGGTCGCGGCGCGGGTCGGCAGGCACGAAATCAGCGCAAGGATGGCGAACAGGCCGGCGAGTCGGCGGCGCAGCGTGGCGATGGGCATGACGAGGCTCGCAGGAAGGAAGCCGCGAGCATTGCGCCTGCGCGCGGGTCGCGCAAGTCGCAGCCTGCGGACTTGGCAATCGCCCGATGCGCCCCTACTTGATCCTTCTGTCACCGTGGAAAGTCCCATGATTCCGTTTTCCATCCTCGACCTGGCGCCCGTCACCGAAGGCAGCGACACCAGCCAGGCGTTCCGCAACACCCTGGACCTGGCGCGGCTGGGCGAGTCGCTCGGCTATCGGCGCTACTGGCTGGCCGAGCACCACAACATGCCCGGCATCGCCAGCGCGGCCACCGCGGTGCTGATCGGTCACGTGGCCGGCGGCACCGAGCGCATCCGCGTGGGCGCCGGCGGCATCATGCTGCCCAACCACGTGCCGCTGCAGGTGGCCGAGCAGTTCGGCACGCTGGCCTCGCTGTATCCGGGTCGCATCGACCTCGGCCTGGGCCGCGCGCCGGGCACGGATCAGCCCACCGCGAAGGCCTTGCGCCGCTATTTCGACAGCGCCGATGCTTTTCCGCGCGACGTGCAGGAGCTGCTGCACTTCTTCGAGCCGGTGCAGCCCGGCCAGCTGGTGCGCGCAGTGCCGGGCGCCGGACTCGAGGTGCCGGTATGGCTGCTCGGCTCCAGCCTGTTCAGCGCGAAGCTGTCGGCGGCGCTCGGCCTGCCGTTCGCTTTCGCCTCGCACTTCGCGCCGGATGCGATGGACGAGGCGCTGGCGCTGTACCGCCGCGATTTCCGCCCTTCCGCACGCCTGCAGCAGCCCTATGCAATGCTCGGCATCAACGTGGTGGCGGCCGACGACGAAGCGACCGCGCGCCGCCTGTTCACCACCCAGCAGCAGAGCTTCGTCAACCTGCGCCGCGGCCGCCCCGGGCTGATTCCGCCACCGATCGACGACATCGAGGCGTTCTGGACGCCGACCGAGCGCTTCGGCGTGGAGCAGGCGCTGGCCTGCGCCGTGGTCGGCGGCCCGCCGCAGGTGCGCGAGGGACTGGCTGCCTTTATCGCGCGGCATCGTCCGGACGAGCTGATGATCACCACCAATGTGTTCGAGCATGCGGCGCGGCGGCACTCCTACGAGCTGGCCATGCAGGCGCGCGCGCAGTTGGAACAGGCTGGCTGAGTCGATTCATGCCTGGCGTGCGGCGGGTCTGCAGGATGCGCGAACAGGCAGGACGACGTAAGGGTGCGCATGCCGGGTCGCGATTGAGCGGTGGCGGTGGATCGGGCATTGGCCACACGGCGAGGCGCATTGCCTCGCCGAAGCGATCAAACGATGCTGCGCCATTTGCGGCGTTGCCGGTTTACGCCGAGTCACCGGCCCCTGCGGCTTCGCGTGTTGCACGCGAGCGCCACTGGCTTCGACCAGACAGGGCCAGCCATTCGATAGTTCGCGGCGCGCGACTTGACGTCAGTGTCGCGACAGGCGCAGAACAGCACGATGGCCCCCAGCATCGACGATAACGATCCGCCGCCCTCGAAGCCGCCCGAGCCCGACGCGCTCGACTGCTGCGGCGAGGGCTGCGTGCCGTGCATCTACGATCTGTACGAGCAGGCGCTGGAGCGCTATCGGGACGAGCTGGCCGCGTGGCAGCAGCGGCATCCGGAGCGCCAGGCGCCAAGTACGAATCCTTGATCGAAGCCGCCTTATCATGCAGCGATGGTCAGGTCTGCTGCGATCAGGCTTGCGTTGATCAGGCCCGCGACAATCGGGCCCGCGACAATCGGACCCGCGACAATCAGACCCGCGACAATCAGACCCGGGAGCGACGGCATGAGCATGACGACTTCACCGCTGCTGATCGTCGGTGCCGGTCCGACCGGTCTGGCCGCTGCGTTGTTCCTGGCACGCCGCGGTGTGGCCGTGCGCATCATCGACGCCGCGTCCGCGCCCAGCGTCTATTCGAAGGCGCTGGCAGTCAATCCGCGCACGCTGGACGTGCTCGCCGGCACCGGCGTCGACCAGCGCATCCTGGCCGAGGCCGCGCCGCTGTCCCGCGCCTGCCTACACCCCGACGGCGGCGAAACGGTGACGGTCGATCTGCGCGAAGCCGGCCTCGCACAGCCCATGCAGGTGTTACCGCAGGCTCGCACCGAGGCCTTGCTGGCCGAGGCGCTGGCCGCTGTCGGGGTGCAGGTCGAGCGCGGCGTGCGCCTGGAAGATCTGCAGCAGGTGCCTGAGGCGGTGGAGCTGCGCCTGCTGCATGCCGACGGCAGCAGCGAGCAGGTTTCGGCACCGCTGGTATACGGCGCGGACGGTGCGCGCAGCCGCGTGCGGCAGGCGCTGCAGCTGGACTTTGGCGGCGACAGCTTGCCGGAGCCGTGGCAGTTGTGGGACGTGGAGCTTGAGACGGCGCTCGATCCCGGTGCGGCGCACATCCTGCTGCGGCACGACGGCTTCCTTTTCCTGCTGCAGCTCGCGCCAGGCGTCTGGCGAGTGATCGGCAACGGCGCCGAGCCCCTGCAGCAACTGCCGCAGGGCACGCGGGCCGGCGCGATCCACTGGCAATCTTCTTTCCATATCGGTCATCGGGTCGCCGCGCAGGCTGGGGTGGGCCGGGTCGCCCTCGGCGGCGACGCCGCGCACATCCATTCACCGATCGGCGCACGCGGCATGAACCTGGGTATCGAGGATGCCTACGTCTACGCGGCTTGCGCTGCCGACGCGCTGGGCGGCCAGTGGCAGCGGCTGGACGATTACGCCACGCTGCGCCACGCGGTGCATGGGCAGGTGGTGCGGCGCATCGCCTTGCTGACCCGCCTGGTGCGTGGACGCCTCGGAGCGCTGCGTTGGCTGCGCGACGCGGCGATGCCGCGCGCGCTGCGTTTTGCGCCGGCACGCGCGCAGATGGTGCACACGCTGGCCGGACTGGATCATCCGTTGCGTCTGGCGCCATAACGCGCGCCGACGGCGCGCTCAGCCGTTGCCGATGCCGACCAGTTCGACCTCGAACACCAGCGAGGCATTCGGCGGAATCGCATCGCCGGCGCCGTTGGCGCCATAGCCCAGCGCCGCCGGGATCATCAGGATGCGCTTGCCGCCCACGTGCATGCCGGCCACGCCCTGGTCCCAGCCGCTGATCACGTCGCCGCGGCCCAGGGTGAACGAGAACGGCTGGCCGCCGTGGTCGTGCGAGCTGTCGAACTGCGAGCCGTGCTTGTCCTTGGCACCTTCGTCGTAGAGCCAGCCGGTGTACTGCACTTGTACCTGCATGCCGGGCTTGGCCTCGGCGCCATCGCCGACCTTCTGGTCGGTCGTGATCAAGTGGTCGACCTGTCCGCTGGTGCGTATCTCGCTCTCGGCCTGGGCCTGGGCTTGCGGAGAGCCGCCGCAGGCGGCGAGCGTGAACAGGACGAGCAGGGCAAGCATCCAGCGCATGGCGTATTCCCGTGAAAGAGTGGGCGCCGATTATGCGCGAAAGCGGCCCGGGGCGATCGGCTGCCGCATTTGCGAGTACGCCGCCGCTGCGCCGAAGTGGCCGGCCTGGTGCGGACGGAGCAGCGCATGGCCGCTCCGCCGCTGGGCCTCGCGCGGCTAGTGTTCGTTGACCTGCACGCTCTTCAGCAGCAGGTCGAGCTTGGCCTTCATGGCGTCCTGCGGCACGTTGCCGTCGGCGCTGTAAGTGGCCCGGTAGAGCAACTGGGCGTTGTCGGCGGGATGGCCCCACAAGCTGCCGATGCGGGTCTCGCCCTTGCTGGCGTAAGCCACCGCGTCGTCCGGATGTTGGCGCTGCTTGAGCTTGTTCCACCAGTCGTCGCCGCGGTCGCCGCCATGCTCGGCCGGCGCGACATGCCGGCTCAGATTGATCCGCTCGGGCTCGTCGGCCTGCGCTCTCACGCCGATGTCGCCCACTTCCAGGCCGGCCTTGCCGCCGTGGGCGTCGACGAAGCTGAAACCCAGTTCGAGCAGGCTGTTCGGCGCGATCTTCAGCAGCTCGGGTCCGTACGCCAGCTCGAGGCGGTTCGAGCGATAGCTGAAGCGATGGCCGTAGTCGATGTCGAGCTTGATGCCGGCCAGGTTCCCCGGCAGCAGGGTGGTCTGCGCCAGATAGTCCTTCCATTGCGCCAGCGTGCCGCTGTAGGCCACGTCGACGAAATCGCATTGCGCCTGCATCTCGTCCAGCGCCGCGTGCGCGCTGTTGGCATGCGCCAGCTCCAGCATGCCGACGTAGCCGTTCGGCACCGGCAGCGAGTAGCTCAGCACCAGCACGTTCGAGTAGGCCACCGGCCAGACGCGCACCTGCCAGCGCCGCCCGTAGGCGTCGGTGTAGAGCGAGTCGCGGGTGGGCTTGCCGAACGAGGTGATGCGCACCTTGTCGGTGCCGACCGAGCGGTTGAACGCCCAGCCTTTCAGCAGCAGATCCATGTACTGCTTGGGATCGCCATACAGCGCGGCGGCCTGGATCGTGTCGGGCTTGCGCAGGTGCAACAGCAGCACGTCGTTGCCGGCCTTGCCCGATTCCACGTAGCCATTGTCGCCGAGCGACTTGCGGTCGTGCGCGGGACTCCACAGCGCCCAGTTGCCGGCGCTGTCGCGGCGCAGCCAGGCCGGAAAGCCGCGCATGTCGGCGCTGGCGTGCAGCAGGCGCTGCGAACCCGCGCCATGCGGAAACAGCTCGTCCGCATGCTTGTCGAGCAGGCCGCGCAGCAACTCGTCGTAGAAGCCGTCGTAGAGTTTCTGGAAGGTCGTGCTGAAGTCGGCAAAGCTTTTCGGCAGGGCGAACTGCTGCTTGAAGTTGCCGACCTGCACCGCGTCGAGGAAGTTCGCCTGGTAGCTGAAGCGCTTGTCGATCTGCGCCAGATGGTCCGGCGCCTTCAGCACCTCGCCGATCGGCAGCGCGTAGTTGAGGTTCTCGTTCGGCGACTTCATCAGCACGATGCCGATCACCTTGCCGTGCTGGTCCAGCAGGGGGCCGCCGCTGTTGCCGGGCGACGCCGCCGCGGAAAAGCGCATCCACTGCCAGCGCCCGTTTTCTTCCTCGGGCGTGTTCGAGGTGTACAGGCCGTCGCGCACCACCACGCCGGTGCCGAGCGCGTTGCCGACCGCGAACACGGTCTGGTTCAGCGCGGGACGCGTGTCGACTTCGAGCGCCCCGGCCTGGGCCGGCGGCTGGGCCAGGGAGAACATCGCGAAATCCTGGCCCAGCGAGAACTTGGTGATCTGGTCGATGGCGTAGACGTGGCCGGCGGCGTCGCGCAGGGCGGGCGCGTCGTAGAGGCCGCCGAGGGCGGCGTCCAGCACGTGGGCGGCGGTGACGTAGCGGTTGTTGCCCAGCGCGAAGGCGGTGCCGATCGAGAAATATTTGTCGTTGCGCTCCTGGAACGGCAGCAGGTCCAGCGGCAGCGGCTTCTCGTAGCTCAGCGGATCGGCGGTCGGCTTGGGCACCACCACCTCGAAGGTCGCCGACTGCACGCGGGGCAGCAGCTCGGGCGCCAGGCTGGCGGCGTAGGCCGGCGGCAGACCGCAGGCGGCCACGCACAGCAGCAGCCAGCGCAAGGCCTTGTAAGGCACAAAGGAAAGCGGCGCGTTCGACATCCTTATCGGCTCCTGGGGAAAGGGCACGGCCGAGTGTAGGCAATGTGCGTCGTAATTCCATGGCGTCGCGTAGCGGCGGTTCGCAGAAAAACGCCGGTGCTGTCGTCGTGGTGCGGCGACCGCCGCGGCTCGCACTCGGGCTGGCGTGGCACGCTGCGAGATCGAAGGTCTTATGCTTGAGGCGCCTGCTGCCAAAGGGCGGCACCCTGGTCCGGAAGCGCGCACGATGAAGTCACTGTTCTGCCTGTTCGCATGCGTGGCGCTCTTGCTGTGCAGCCGCCCCGGCGTGGCCCAGGTGCAGATCCGCCCGCTGCCGGAACCGAAGCCGGCCAAGGCCTTGCCGCTGGGCGCGCAGGAACTGAATGCGGCGGATGCTAGCCAGTGGCTGGACCAGTTGCTCGGCCCGGCGCTGCAGCGCCAGCGCATCAGCGCCGTGGTCGTGGTGGTGGTCAAGGACGGGCAGGTGCTGCTGTCGCGCGGCTATGGCGTCGCCGACCGAGCCAGCGGCAAGCCGGTCGATCCGGCCGCCACGCTGTTCCGCGCCGGCTCGATCGCCAAGACCATCACCTGGACCGCGGTGATGCAGCTGGTCGAACAGGGACGGCTGGATCTGGATGCGGACGTGAACCGCTATCTCGATTTCAGCATTCCGCCGTACCAGGGCCAGCCGCTCACGCTGCGCCAGCTGATGACGCATAGCGCCGGCTTCGAGGAAGTGGAGAAAGACCCGGTGCTGTCGCCGGCGGCGGCTTCGTCGCCTGACTGGTTCGCGCAATGGGTGAAGCGCTCGCTGCCGCGGCGCATCTATCCGCCCGGCGAACTGCCGGCGTATTCGAACTACGGCGCCGCGCTGGCCGGCTACATCGTGCAGCGCGTGTCGGGGCAGGGCTACGAGGACTACGTCGAGCAGCATGTGTTCCGGCCGCTGGGCATGCAGCACGCGAGTTTCCGCGAACCGTTGCCGCCGGCGCTGCAGACCGACCTGGCCGCCAGCTATGCGCCCGGCGGCAGCACGCCGCAGCCCTTCCAGATCCGCGCGGCGCTGCCGGCCGGCGGACTGTCGGCGAGCGGCGAGGACATGGGTCGTTTCATGCTGGCCCACCTGCAGGACGGCCGCTACGGCGATGCACGCATCCTGCAGCCGGCCAGCGCGCGGCTGATGCGCGAATACGCCTACCAGGCGGTGCCCGGCCTGCTGCCCGGTGCGCTGGGCTTTTTCCGCATGGACCGCAACGGCCGCTTCGTGGTGGGCCATCGCGGCGATCTGCCGTTCTTCCACAGTGCGATGGTGCTGTATCCGCAGGAGCAGGTCGGCCTCTACGTGTCGATCGACGGCACTGCCGGCGTGGGCCTGCGCCGACACCTGCTCGACGGCTTCGCGGACCGTTATTTTCCGCCGCTGCCGCAGCGTCCGCCGCCGACCCTGGCCAGCGCGCGCGAGCACGGCCAGCTGCTGGTCGGCAACTATCTTTCCAGCCGCGCTTCGCGGGCGAATTTCTCCAGCGCCTGGAACCTGCTGCCGCAGGTGCGGGTGCTGATGGCGGCGGACGGCAGCCTGATCACACCCAGCTTCCACGATGCCGGGGGCAAGCCGCGGCATTGGCGCGAAGTGCAGCCCTACCTGTGGCTGGACGACGTCGACGGCAGCCATCTGGGCGCCCGCATCAGGGACGGCCGGCTGCTGTGGATGTCCACCGATGCCCACGCGCCGGAGACGGTGTTTCTGCCGCTGCCGGCCTGGCAATCGCCGGCCTGGAACCTGCCCTTGCTGGCGGCGGCCCTGCTGGTGCTGCTGCTGGCGGCGCTGGCCTGGCCGGTAGGCGTAGCGGTGCGCCGCTGGCAGGTCCGCCCGCCGCTGCTGCACGGCGCGATGCCGCTGGCGCGCTGGCGGCGCCGCAGCCAGGCAGTCGCCTGGCTCTATCTGGCGCTGGCGGCGGGCTGGATCGCGCTGCTGCACCAGTCGCCGACCTCGGCGCTGGATCCCTGGCTGCGCCTGCTGCAGCTGTTCGGCGTGCTGGCCGTGCTCGGCCTGATACCGGTGGCGATCCACGTGGTGCAGGCCTGGCGCGGGCAGGGCGGCTGGGTCTGGCGCATCGCTGGCGTGGCGCTGCTGCTGGCCTGTGCGGCCGGCACCTGGTTCATCTTTTCCCTGCATCTGCTGACCTGGCGGCTCAACTACTGAGCGCCTGTCCGCGGTCCTCAGACGCCTTGCGCCATTGCCGGGCGGTCGCGCGTGGCGCTGGCCTGACGGCTGCCGGGGCAGGCCGTGCGCGGGCGCATGGAATCCATTCGGCGACAGGCCCCGAGCGGTCCCGGCAAGGGCAGGGCAACACCGGCGGGCCGTTCCACGCTATCTTTGGCTGTCAACGATCCAAGGGGAGACTACGTGAGCACCGAATCGGCATCCCAAGAGGCGCCACGCACTGAATTGACCATACGCGGCCTGGTGCTCGGCGTGGTCATCACCTTGCTGTTCACCGCAGCCAATGTGTATTTCGGGCTGAAGGCCGGCCTGACGTTCGCCACCTCGATCCCCGCCGCGGTGATCTCGATGGCCTTGCTGCGCAAGTTTCGCAACTCCTCGTTGCAGGAAAACAACATCGTGCAGACGGTGGCCTCGTCGGCCGGCACGCTGTCCTCGATTATCTTCGTGCTGCCCGGCCTGATCATGATCGGCTGGTGGAGCGGCTTTCCCTACTGGGTATCGGCCAGCCTGTGCGGGCTCGGCGGCATCCTGGGCGTGATGTACTCGATACCGCTGCGGCGCGCCCTGGTCACTTATTCCGACCTGCCGTATCCCGAAGGCGTGGCCTGCGCCGAGGTGCTCAAGGTGGGCTCCGGCGACGCCGTCGGCGCCGATGGCGTGGACGCCAGCCGCGCCGGCCTGCTGGCGGTGGTGTGGGGCTCGGTGGTGTCGGCGGTGTTCGCGCTGGTGGTGGCGACGCGCGTATTCGCCAGCGACGTGGTGTCGTTCTTCCGCCTCGGCGGCGCTCGCAGTGGCGTCAGCGGCTTCGATTTCTTCCTGTCCTTCGCCCTGTTCGGCATCGGCCACCTGGTCGGCCTGTGGGTGGGCATCGCCATGCTGGTCGGGGCGGTGATCGCCTGGGGCTGGGGCGTGCCGCACTACAGCGCGCTGCTGCTGCCGGCCAGCGGTTCGCTCGCCGACATCGCCAACGACGTGTGGAAGCACCAGGTGCGCTTCATCGGCGCGGGCACCATCGCCACCGCCGCGGTGTGGACCCTGGCCAAGCTGATCAAGCCGGTGATCGCCGGACTCGCTTCGGCGATGGCCGCCTCCAAGGTGCGCGCGCGCGGCGAGGGCGCGAGCTTGCCGCGCACCGAACAGGACATCCCGATCGGCCTGGTCGGCCTGGTCACGCTGGCCTGCCTGGTGCCGATCGCCTTCCTGCTGGCGTACTTCGCCAACCAGGCCGGGCTGGGCGACCACGCCCTGCTGCTGGCGATCGGCGGCACCATCTTCGTGGCGCTGATGAGCGCCTTCGTCTCTGCGGTGTGCGGCTACATGGCCGGCCTGATCGGCTCGTCCAACAGCCCGCTGTCGGGCATCGGCATCATGGTGGTGGTGTGCGCCGCGCTGCTGCTGGTGCTGGCGGTGCGGCCGATGCTGCCGCCGGGCAGCGACAAGGCGCTGGTGGCTTTCTCGCTGTTCCTCACCGGCGTGGTGTTCGCGGTCGCGGCCATCGCCAACAACAACCTGCAGGACCTCAAGACCGGCCAGCTGGTCGACGCCACGCCGTGGAAGCAGCAGGTGGCCCTGGTGGTCGGCGTGATCGCCGGCGCGGCGATCATCCCGCCGATCATGGACCTGCTCAACCACGCCTACGGCTTCGGCGCGCCCACGCCCGAGCATGCGCACCCGCTTGTCGCACCGCAGGCCGGCCTGATCTCCGCGCTGGCGCAGGGCGTGATCCAGCACAACACTCCGTGGCCCTTGATCGCCATCGGCGCCGGCATCGGCGTGGTGATGATCATCATCGACGAAGTGCTGAAGATGAGCACCAAGAGCGCTCACCTGTCGCCGCTGGCGGTGGGCCTGGGCATCTACCTGCCCACCCAGAGCACGCTGATGGTGGTGGTGGGCGCAGTGGTCGGTTGGTACTTCGATCGCCGCGCCGAGCGCAACCGTGATCCGGAAGCGACCAAGCAGCTCGGCGTGCTGCTGGCCTCGGGCATGATCGTCGGCGAGGGCCTGGTTGGCGTGGTGATCGCCGCCCTGGTGGCCTTCTCCGGCAAGGATTTTCCGCTGGGCCTGGTCGGCGACAGCTTCGCCACGCCGTCGCTGTGGATCGGCGGCATCGTCTTCGCGGCGGTGATCTTCGTGCTGTATCGCTGGCTGCTGCGGCTGTCGCAGTCGGGCAAGGCAGCCTGAGAGCGGGGCGCGGGTGGCCAACGACAACGACAAGCTGGATCGCGTCGTCGCCGAGGCAAGGCGCAGCGCCGCGCAGCGCGAGAAGGGCTATCGCGAGCAGGCGCTGAAGATGTATCCGTGGGTCTGCGGTCGCTGCGCGCGCGAATTCACCCGCGCGAACCTGCAGGAGCTGACCGTGCACCACCGCAACCACAATCACGACGACAATCCGCCGGACGGCAGCAACTGGGAATTGTTGTGCGTGTATTGCCACGACAACGAGCATTCGCGGCTGATCGACCACGCCAGCGGCAGCCTGGCCGCGGACGACCGGCCTGCTCCCGCCACCGGCAACCCGTTCGCCGACCTGAAGGCGATGCTGGAACGAAAGAAGTGACGGCTCGCGGCTTCCGCAAGGCGCCGCCATGCTGTCCATGGATGGATCGATAGCGCGCTCGCCAGGCCTGCTTGAGGTCTGCAGGATGCCGAGGTCTTGATGGGAAAAATCGCCATGCCCCGATCCATCGTGAAAGTGCTTTGCCTGATGCTCGGCATGCTGCTGTGCGTGGGCGCGCCCGCTGCACCAGCGCGTGCCCAGGCGTCGGCGCAGCCGGCCACCGCGATGTTCGATTTCCACAGCGGCTTCTGGGTCAACCTGCATCATTTTCTGTACATGCAGGCGGTTCCCCAGCTGCCGCCCAAAGCGCTTTGGCCGAAGCTGCTGAGCTCGGTGGCGATGTCGCCGGCGGACACGCAGGCGCTGGCTCAGCTTTCGCCCACGGAACGCGCGGCCTGGCGCAGTGCGGTCGACTACTACGCCAGCGCGGTGGCTGGCCGCGAGCTGCTCGACGATGAGGGCCTGCATGCAGTCAACACCCGGCTGGCGGCGGCCGAGTCGTCCGCCGACCTGGCCGGCGTGGACATTCCTGCTGCCTTGAAGGACAGCCTGCTGAAGGCGGCGCCGATTTACCGGCACTACTTCTGGTCGAGGCACGATGCAGCCAATCGTCATTGGCAGGCCGAGTTGCAGCCCTTGCTGGACCACCACGCTGCCTCGATGCGCAGTGCGCTGGAACGCATTTACCAAACGCCCTGGCCGCGCCAGCCGGTGCGCGTCGAGCTATCGGTCTACGCCAGCTGGGCCGGCGCCTACACCTGGGACTTCGTCACGCTGTCCAGCGTCGACCCGCGCAATCAGGGCTTGTCGGGATTCGAAATTCTTTTCCACGAGAGCTCGCATCTGCTGTCGGACAAGATGCAGCAGACCATCGACGACGACACCAAGAGCTTGAGCGCCGGCGATCCGGCCAAGGCTGGGCGGGTCGCCGGCGAGCTCTGGCATGCGGTGGTGTTCTACACCGCCGGCGCGCTGACTGCGGAGCGTTTTCCTGGCTACGTCCCCTACGCGGACCGCAACAATCTGTGGAAGCGCGGGCACTGGTCGGGGCCGGTGCGCGGCCTGATCGAGCAGGACTGGGGCCCGTATATCCGCGGCGAAGTCGCGTTCAAGCCGGCGCTGAGCAAGCTGGTGAGCGACTCGATGGCAACCGCGCCGGCGACTGCCAAGCCGGGTCCGTAAGGCGATGCTTCCGAGGTTCCGCAATGGGTATGGCCGATGATCGATCGCTTTGACGCGACAGCGTCGGCGCCTGCGCTGGAAGCCTTGTTCGTGCCGTTCGAGACTGGCGCCTTGTCGATGCCGCAAGACGGCCGTGTGCTGTTTCTGCGTGCGCGCGACGGCTTTCGCCTGCGTGAAATGGCCAGGCCCGGCTGGCTGTGCGAGCAGAGTTTCAAGCCGTTCGCCGAGTCGCTGGAACGCAGCGGCCTGCGCGTGGCGGTGGCCGACGACGAGGCGCGTTTCGAACTCGTGCTGGTGCTGCCGCCGCGCCAGCGCGACGAGGCGCGCGCCTTGTTCGCGCGCGCGGTGCGGCATGCCGGCGACGGCGGTCGCGTGCTGGCCTGCGTGCCGAATGCCGAAGGCGCGCGTTCGGCCGAGGCGGATCTCGCCCAGCTCGCCGGTGGCGGCGGCCATCTGTCCAAGCATAAATGCCGCGCCTTCTGGACGCCGCCCCTGCAGGCCGGCACGCAAAACGCATGGCTGCAGGCCTGGCTGGCGCTGGATGCGCCGCAGGCGAATGATGCCGGCTACTTCAGTCGCCCAGGCCTGTTTGCCTGGGATCGCGTCGATGCGGCCTCGGCCCTGCTGGCCGAGCATCTGCCGGCCGATCTGCACGGGCGCGTCGCCGACCTGGGCGCGGGCTACGGCTATCTGTCCACGCAGGTGCTCGCGCGTTGTCCTCAGGTGAATGCGCTCGACCTGTACGAGGCGGAAGCGCGCGCGCTGGAGCCGGCCCGCCTGAATCTGCAGGCGGCGCTGCGCACTGGCGGTCGCGAGTTGCCGTTCGAATTGTTCTGGCACGATGTCGCGGCCGGCCTGCCACGACGCTACGACGCCATCGTCAGCAACCCGCCGTTCCACCAGGGACGCGCCGACCTGCCGGCGCTGGGCCAGGCCTTTATCGCCAGCGCCGCCGCCGGCCTGCTGCCGCATGGACGGCTATTGCTGGTGGCGAACCGCCACTTGCCCTACGAAGCGACCCTGGCGGCGCATTTCGGCGAGGTGCGCGTGCTGGCGCTGCAGGCGGGATTCAAAGTGATCGAGGCGCGCGCGCCGAAGGAGACACGACCATGAAGCTGGTGCGCTTGATCGCCAACCTGGGCTACGGCAGCCGCAAGGAGGTGGCGCAGCTGTTCCGCGCCGGCCTGATCACCGACCGCAGCGGCGAGGTGCTGTACGCCGACGACCAGGTCGCGCATGGCGACATCCTGCTGGACGGCGCGCCGCTGGATCCGCCGGCCGGCATGGTCTTGATGCTGCACAAGCCGCTGGGCGTCACCTGTTCGCGCAAGGACGCCGGCCGCCTGGTCTACGACCTGCTGCCGCCGCGCTACGCCGTGCGCACGCCGGCGCTGTCGACGGTGGGGCGGCTGGACCGCGATACCTCCGGCCTGCTGCTGCTGACCGACGACGGCGCGCTGCTGCACCGGATCATTTCGCCGCGTGCGCAGATCGCCAAGGTCTACGAGGCGAGCCTAGCGCAGGACCTGCGCGGCGACGAGGCGGCGCTGTTCGCCAGCGGCAGCCTGATGCTGGACTCGGAAAAAGAGCCGCTGGCGCCGGCGCAGCTCGACGTGCTGGGGCCGCGCCAGGCGCGCCTGAGCATCGCCGAAGGGCGCTATCACCAGGTGCGCCGTATGTTTGCCGCGGTGGGCAACCACGTCGAGGCGCTGCATCGGGTCGCCATCGGCGGCCTGCGGCTGGAAGGGTTGGCGCCGGGCCAGTGGTGCGCGTTGGACGCGGACGACATCGCGCGAGTGTTCAACGCAGGCTGAGGCGCCGAACGCTGCAACGTGGCCTTGCTTGATGCCTGCGCGGCCCCAACTCTGAGCAACATGGTGGCGCGACGCCGAAAGGCGTGCAGGCCGCGGCGTGCGAATCGCCGATCAAACTCTTCCGATGCATGGGTTGCGCTCGGCATGGCTCTCACCGCCGATGCGGGCTGGCTCATCGGAGCTTTCCAGGATGTCCTGCATGCAAGCGCTGCGCTTCGACAATCGTCTGCTACGCGAGCTGCCCGGCGATCCCGAGCAGGGCACGCGGCTGCGCCAGGTCGAGGGTGCAGCCTATTCGCGGGTCGCGCCGACGCCGGTCGCGGCACCGCAGCTGCTGGCGTATTCCAGGGAGATGGCCGCAACGCTGGGCTTCAGCGCAGAAGATGTAGCCAGCGAGGAGTTCGCCCGCGTGTTCGGCGGCAACGCCTTGCTGCCGGGCATGCAGCCCTGGGCGGCCAACTACGGCGGACATCAGTTCGGGCATTGGGCCGGCCAGCTCGGCGACGGCCGCGCGATCTCGCTGGGCGAGGCGGTCAATGCCGCCGGCGAGCGCTGGGAGCTGCAGCTGAAGGGCGCCGGGCCCACGCCGTATTCGCGTGGCGCCGATGGCCGCGCAGTGCTGCGCTCGTCGCTGCGCGAGTTCCTGTGCAGCGAGGCGATGCATCATCTCGGCGTGCCCACCACGCGTGCGCTCAGCCTGGTCGGCAGCGGCGAGGCGGTGGTGCGCGACATGTTCTACGACGGCCATCCGCAGGCCGAGCCGGGCGCGCTGGTGTGCCGCGTGGCGCCGTCCTTCCTGCGCTTCGGCAGCTTCGAGCTGCCGGCCTCGCGCGGCGACCACGCGCTGCTTCGCGCGATGGCGGACTTCGCCATCCGGCGCGACTTCCCGCATCTGCAAGGGCAGGGCGAGGCGCTCTACGCGGACTGGTTCGCCGAGATCTGTGAACGCACCGCGCGGCTGCTGGCGGCGTGGATGCGCGTCGGCTTCGTGCATGGCGTGATGAATACCGACAACATGTCCATCCTTGGGCTGACCATCGACTACGGCCCGTACGGCTGGGTCGACGACTACGATCCGATGTGGACGCCGAACACCACCGACGCGCAGCGTCGTCGCTATCGCTATGGCCAGCAGCCGGACGTGGCCTGGTGGAATCTGAGCCGCCTGGCCGGCGCGCTGGCGCCGCTGTTCGGCGGTGTCGAGCCGCTGCAGGCCGGGCTGGATCGCTACGTCGAAACCTATGCGGCTGCCGATCGCGAAAGCACCGCCGCCAAGCTGGGCCTGGCCGTGTGCCGCGACGAGGATGTCACCCTGATGCACGACCTGCAGGCCCTATTGCAGCAGGCCGAAGTGGACATGAGCTTGTGGTTTCGCGGCCTGGGCGAGTGCGGCGGCGAAGCAACCTCCACCGAACCGTTGCGCGAGGCCTTCTACGACGAGGACAAGCGCCAGCATGCCGAGGCCGGCTTCGTCGACTGGCTGACCCGCTATCGCGCACGATTGGCCGACGATCCGTTGTCGCCGCCGCAGCGCCTGGCCCGCATGCGCGCGGCCAATCCTTGCTATGTGCTGCGCAACTATCTGGCGCAGGAAGCGATCGATCGCGCCGAGCAGGGCGACACCGGCGGCATCGACGAGCTGCTGGAGGTGCTGCGTCATCCCTATGACGTGCAGCCGGGCCGCGAGCGCTATGCGCAGAGAAGGCCGGAGTGGGCGCGGCACAAGGCCGGCTGCTCGATGCTTTCCTGCAGCTCCTGAGGCCTTTCGATCTTCGCGCGATTTTCGTCGCGACGGTGCACGCAGGGTGTCTTGGCAAAAGCGAAGAACACGCCAGGGAGCGACGAGCAGATCCCGCTTCCACGAACGTATGTCGGTGGCTCAAGCGGACGAGGGCTCGCGCTCAGGCAGCCATCGACTCGGCTTGCCGCGTACGGCGCATTGACGGCCTGCGCCGGTGCGGATTCCGACCAGGGGTCGCACGGCATGCCTTCGGTTTCATGGCGCGAACCGCTGTCGACAATCGATGCGTGTCGTGAGCGCAGCTTGCCGCATGCGGTGCGCGCATCCGGCTTGCAGTCTGATCGGCGACAAGGCAATTCGAAGGTCTCGCTTCGCTAGCCGCCGTCGGCAAGTAACGCGCGTGGCGGGAGCACGCGCGTGCGGATCGCCTCGCCGGCACCTCGCAGCTCAGCGATTCTGCTGAGGCCCTTGCGGTCCTCGGTTGCCGGGCGGCGGCGGGCGATCGCCGCCGGGCCGCTGGCCAGGTCCGGGACCACCGGGCGGGCCGCCGGGCCGTTGCCCTGGACCCGAGCCACCGGGCGGGCGGCCAGGTCGCTGACCCGGTCCTGGGCCGCCGGGCCGCGGACCCTGGGAGCCGGGTGGACGCGGCGACGGCCGGCCGGGGCGGTGGTCGCCGCCGGGCGGCCGTGGTCCGGGGCCGTGGTCGCCGCCGGGTGGCCGCGGTCCGGGGCTGTGTCCAGGCGGGCGCCAGGGCGGCGGACGGTGGCCGCCACCCGGCGGCGGATAGGGCCGATGGACAGGCGGCGGTGGCGGGCGATGCAGCGGCGGCCGTCCATACCAGTAGTTGCGCTGGCTGTAGAACGGACGATCGCGGTAGTAGCGATCCCAGTAGCTGCCGATCACGAAGCTGACGATGGGGATGCCGATGCGCGCGCCGTAGGCAGGCAGCAGCACGGTCTGGTTCTGGTAGGCGTACTGGATGAAATTGCCGGCCACCCAGCCGCGGTTGCCATAAGCCACCACGTCGCACCACTCCCAGCCGGCGGTGCAGCCCTGCACGTCCACCGGAGCGCCGGCAGGGATCACGGTGATGCTCGGATAGCCGATGTCGGGCCCGGCGCGCAGATTGACGTTGCCGGTGACCACGCCATCGGCTGCCTGCGCCGCCAGCGGTGCAGCCAGCAGCAGGGCCAGGATGGAGCCGAAGGAACGTTTCATGCGCGTTCTCCTGCTTCGATGGTCGCCGTCGTCCGGCGGCATGTGCTTCGACAAGCATGAGGGCGTCATCCGGCAAGCCGGGATGACGCCCGGGATCACTCAGTGCCCGTTGTTGTTGTCGCCGTCATGCGGGTGTTCCGGATGCTCCGGATGTTCCGGGTGCGGCGGCGGAGGACGCTGGCCGGGCACCGCGTAGACCGCGGGCGGATGTGCGCCGCCCGGATACTGCGCGCGCGGATCGCCGCGATAAGGCCCGTAGACATGGTAGGGATCGACCGGGCGGCCGCCGGGGCCCTGGCCTGGTACCGGTCCGCGGTACGGCTCCGCGTGGAAGCGCGGCGGCGGTGGCGGCGGCGGTCGACGCGGTGGAGGCCTGTGGTACCAGTTGTCGCGGTCGCGGTAGAACGGGCGATAGCGGTAGTAGCGATCCCAATAGAGGCCGAGGGAGAACGCCACCACCGGAATGCCGATCTGCGGAGCGTATTGCGGCAGCAGCACCGGTTGGCCCGCATCTTGGTATTGCAGGTAGTCGCCGGGTATCCAGCCGCGGTTGTCGGCGACGATCACGTCGCACCACTCCCAGCCTTCGGTGCAGCCCTCCACGTCGACCTGGGTGCCGCCGTAGACGCTGGCGACCAGCGGGTAGCTGGTGTCGGGGCCGGCATAGATGTTGGTGGCGTCGATCACGTAGGCCTCCTGCGCCAGCGCACCCAGCGGCGTGGCCAGCAGCGCGGCGGTCAGGGCGGTTCGGACGATTCGTCTCATGCCTGTAGTCCTTGAAAGGTTTGCGTGTCGGCGCGCGATGACGGCATCGTACGCGAGCTCGCGCGAGCACTCGCAGTGTCGCCGGTTCGCGCGGTGGAGTCATCATCTTCCAGCTAACGAGGCATGAGTTGAATGCCAGCCAACATCGCTGTCTGCTGTTCAGCGTTTCACCAGCTCCGTGATGGCGCCGTGGCGCTCCCATCGTGGTGAGCGCGTGATGCCGGCATGGCGGACGAGTGGTTGTCGGCTGGCGCTGGCGGCCGGCATGGTGTGGACCCTGCCCAACAGCCTGCTCGGCCTGCTGGCCGGGGTCGCTGGCATGCCGTTCGGCGCGCGTCCGCACTGGAGCGGACGCGAGCATGCGCTGGTGTTCCTGCGCTGGCCGTGGGGGCCGGGCGGCGCCATCACGCTCGGCAACGTGATCCTGTGCCATGGGCCGAGTCTGCAGGTGCCGTGCCTCACTTATGCGCACCAGGCCGGGCTGGCGGTCGAGCCGCGGATCCGGCTGGACGATCACGAGCGGGCGCACGTGTATCAATACCTGGTGTTGGGTCCGCTGTTCCTGCCGTTGTATCTGCTGCATGGCGGCATCAGCGTGCGCAACCGCTTCGAGCGTGCAGCCGACCGCTATGCGCAGCAGGGGCGCGGCTGGTGGCCGTGGCCGTGAGGTGCGTGTCCGGGTCGCGCCGCTGTAGTCGCGATGCCGCAGAAGGGTGCGGCTAGTGATGCACCGCCAGCAGTTCGATGTCGAACACCAGGGTGGAGTGCGGCGGCACCGCACCGACGCGACGCCCGCGATAGCCGAGCTGCGGCGGCACCAGCAGGGTGCGCTTGCCGCCCACGCGCATGCCGACGATGCCCTGGTTCCAGCCGGCGATCATGCCGGTGTCGCCCAGGGTGAAGCTGATCGGCTGGCCGCGGTCGTAGGAGCTGTCCACCTTGGCGCCGTGATGGTCGGGCGCCTTGTCGTCGTAGAGCCAGCCCACGTAGTGCACTTCGACTTCGTCGCCGGTGCCCGCCTCGGCGCCGCTGCCGGTGGTCTGGTCGATCTTCACCAGGTGAGTGACGGCGGCCTCGTCGGCCAGCGACGGCACGGCGACGAACAACGCGAGAGTCGAGCAGAGCAGAAACCAGGGCAGGCGGCGCATGCGGATATCCGGCGACGAAGAGGCGAGGAGCAGGGCGTGGCCGGTCAGGCTGGCGGCACCCATGGCTGCATGCTGCAACAATCCGGGGCGCGACGCCAAATCGATCGACGGCATCGCCTAGGCGGGATGGCACTTCCTGCACCGCGCATCGGTCGCGCATGCTTGTAGCCGGACGCAGGCATCCCGGCCGGCGTGCGTCCGCCATCGTCAGCCCCCGCGATGGCGGGAACCTATGCCGCTCGCCGTCTGTCTGCAAGGCATGGGCGCTCGCGGCAGCAAGGGCGTGGCCGTGCGCCGTGTGCGCGATCGCAAGCATCGGGATACTTCTATCACTACTGCTGACCAGGACGAACAGGGCCAGGAGTCGCCCGGCGGAATATCGGCACGGGGCCTGATCCCCTTCGACCCGCAGACCCGCGACGCGCTGCGGGCACAGAGCTGGCGCAAGCCGCGGCCGCAGCCGTGGCGGCTGTGGCCGTCGGTGCTTGCGGTGATCCTGCTGCACGCCGTGTTCGTGGTCGTGGTCTGGCACGAGATGCGTCCGCGCCCGCTGCCTGCCGAGGTGGTGCATTTACGCCTGGACCAGGCCTTGCGGGTCGAGCTGGTGATGCGTCCGCCGCCGCCTCCCGCGGCCGCGAATCCGCCGCCGCCCGCCGCACCGCCGCCAGTTCCGCCGCCACGTCCACATCCGCACGAGGCGCCTGCCAAGGACGCGCTGGTGGTCACGCCGCCTCCGCCATCATCGCCGCCGCCTTCCCAGCCTCAAGCGCAAGCGCAGGCGCCGCTGAAGCTGTTCGACCACAACGGCATGATCGTGCTGCCCAGCGCGCCGACCAGCGCTTCCACGGCCGGCTATGTGCAGGGCGCGCCGCAGGGCGACACACAGATCATGCAGAACCGCGCGCCGGTGGTCGTGCAGACCACGCGCTTCGACCAGGACTGGGGCAAAGGCGGCGGCCCGGTGACCCGCGCGCTCAACAAGGCGGTGGAAAAGACCACGGTGACGCACACCTTCCATCCGCTGCCCGGCGTGCGCATCCATTGCGCGGTGACCCTGGCGGCGCTGGCCGGCGGCTGCGGCGGCGATCCGCCCTCGCCACCCTCGGCGAAGGACGGCGATCAGCGCCTCAACATGGCACCGGCGACGGCGCTGGCCAAGGACCCGCATCCGGCGGCGCCGCCGCCCAGCGTTGAGTCGTGCATTGCGGACTACCGCGATGGCAAGCCGCTGGCCTACGGCTGTCCCACCGACACGCCGACCCGCGCCGTGGACGACGAGCTGCGCGAATGCATCGCGCTGTATCTCGCCGGCAAGCACCTGCCGGCGCGCTGTCCTGCCGACACGCCGCAGCGTGCGGAGCGGGCCAGCTCGCCGCCGCCGACCAAGCCCTGATCCTGGCGTCATCGGTCGCGGCAGGGCCGGCACCATCGCATGCGGCATGCCTGTCTGTGCCGGCGTAGCAGAGGGCAATGAATCGGCTGACCGTCTTCGCACCGCGCAGTCATGCGAGGCCGTTTCGGATGGCATCGCCGTGCGGCGGCGGCGATGAGAGGGCGCGCTTCAGGCGCCCGCGTCGGGCCGGCCTTCCGGCGCGCCGCGGTGCAGTACGTCGGGCAGCGACTGGCCTGCTTCGGTGAAGCTCATCGCCACCGAATTGAGGCAGTGCCGCTCGCCGGTCGGTCGCGGCCCGTCCGGAAAGACGTGGCCGAGATGGCTGCCGCAGCGCGCGCAGACTTCCTCGATGCGGATCATGCCGTAGCTGGTATCGCGCAGCCGCCGGATGTGCGATTCGTCGTAGGGCTGGAAGAAACTCGGCCAGCCGGTGCCCGAATCGAATTTCGCATTCGAGCGAAACAGCGGCAGCCCGCAGAAGCGGCAGGTGTAGACGCCCTGTTTCTTGTTGTCCAGGAACACCCCGCAGAAAGCCGCCTCGGTGCCGTGCTGCAACAGCACGCGGCGCTCGTCGGGCGAAAGGGTGTCAGTGATGGCCTGGCGCTGATCGTCGGTGGGCGGAGCAAGATCGAAGGCGGTCATGGCGAGTCCTGGTGGCGTCGATACCGCCAATGTGGGGCTGCGCGAGAGCGGCTGCAAGTCGATCGGCAACCTAGGGCGCTACCGCTGTCGAACCGCACGATCATCAAGCCGCTCGATAGCCTGTGGTCCAGGCTTTTCGAGGCCGGTCGAACACTTTAAGGCGCGTGTCATGGCGGGGAGCATTCATTTCCACTCCGTGCGCAGTCACGGCGTCGCCTGCTCAGGCCCGTGCGTGCCTGCGGAGAATTTTCTCGTTTGGGTTTTGCTCGTCCCTGGCACCGACGGCTCCGCATCCGCCTTGCATCCTTGCATTCCTTGCATCGCCACTTCGTTCGAGGGCAGGGCGCTCGAAGTGGAAGCGCTTGCCGCACAGCGGCGCCGGACTTCATCCGGCGCCGCTGGCGATACCTGCGGGATCAACGCTCGTGATGGCCGCCGCCACCGCCATGGGGAGCGCTGGCATGTCCGCCACCATGATTGCCACCGCCGCCGCCACCGCTGTGGCCGCCGCCGAAGGAGCGCGGTGCGCTGGCCATCGGGTGATAGGCCGGTGCGCTCGGGCGGCTGAAGTCATGCGAAGCGAACGAGCGCTGCGGTTGCGCGAACGAGCGCTCGGTGCGCGGCTGGTAGGAGCGTTGGTAAGACGGCTGCGCCGAGCGATACGCAGACTCGCGCGCGCCCTGGCCGGCAAAGCCTGCGCCGGCCGCTTCGCGCGGCTGTGGCGTGAAGCCACGATTCTGCATCGCCGGCGAGCGCGCTTCGTCGCCGCGCGTGGCAGCGAAGCCGCGCGCCTGCGCAGAGGTGGCCGCATCATGGTAAGCCGCACCGTTGCGTGCGCCCGGCATGTTCGCGCCGCGATTGAACTGCGGCGCACCCACATTGGCGCGTGCCGCCGCCATGCGGTTGGCGGGATCGAAGGCAGCGTGCGTCGCCGCCGCGCCGGCCGTCGCGCCAAGCCCGCCGCGGAAACCCGGCGTGGCCATGGCATGGGAGAAGCGCGGCATGCTCATGTTGGCGAAGTTGGGGCGCGCCGCCGCACGCTGCGCCATGGCCGCGCCCATCTGCGGATTCATGCCGCGGTTGGCAAAGGCACCGTGCATCGCCGCTGCGCCCATCGCCGCGCCGGCCATGGCTGCCGGTGCGTGGCCGAACGCCGCCCCGCGCAGGCCGGGCGCGTTGCCGGCATAGCGATTGTTGACGATATTGCTGTTGTTGAAGTGGTTGATGACCGTGTTCGAGTGCGAGATATAAGTGTTGTGGTTATAGACCACGGCAGGGCCGTGATAACCCCAGCCCGGACCGCCGCGGCCCCAGCCTGGGCCGCCATGGCCCCAACCGGGGTGCCAGCCCCAGTTCACGCCCCAGGCGCCCCAGCCCCAGGGATGCCCGAAGCCCAGGCCGATGGCGATGCCGACGCCGAAGGCGATGTCGCCGTAATACGGACCGGCGTAGACCGGCCGCGGCCAGTCATAGACATAGCCGGGATAGACCGCGATGGGCGCGCCGTAGACGACTGCGGGATCATAGGTCGGCACATAGACCACGGCGGGATCCGCCGGCTCGATCTCGATCACCTGCTGCGGCTCCTGCACCACGGCCGGACCGCTGTATACGGGCGGGCCGTTGTCCACCAGGGTGGTGGTCGGCGCGGTGGTCGGCGGTGGCGGCATGCTGCTGCGCGGCACGCTGGTCACGTTCATGCACTGATTCGACTTCAGGTTGCCGGCGGTCACCGCCAGCTGGCGCAGCGTCTGAATCTCGTTCATCACGTCGGAAGGATCGTGCACGTAGGCATCGCCCAGCGCCGTGGTCCAGGGCAGGTTGCCGGCCATTTGGTGCAGCACCTCGGGGAAGGTGGTGAGCGCCTTGACGCTGTCGTCCCAGGGCTGCGTGTCGACCGCGTTCTGCAGCGCCGTGCCCTTCAGTGCAGCGTTCTGCTGCTGCCACTGATAGGCGGCTTCGACCTGATCCGGATAGGTGGAGCCGGCAAGCACTTGCGCGACCAGCTTGTCTGGGAAGATCGCGATGGGCGCGACCAGCTGCGACAGTTGCGCGGCGGTCGGCGGCGTATACGCGCTGCCTTGCGGATTGGCCGCCGTGCTCGCCGGCGCCGGCGTCGCCGCGGTGCCGGCGGAAGTAGGCGCTGGTGGCTGCGGATTGTCATTCGACTTGTTGCAAGCCGAGAGCATCGCCGCGCTGAGCGAAAGCGCCAGCAACGAGGGAGCGAATTTCTTCAGAGACGACATGGCTGTTTCTCCTGAACTGCATAGCCGACATTTGGATCAGTGTGAGGCCGCAAAAATGAATCTCCGCTGCCAGACCCCCTGACAGAAACGATCGATTCGGCCGCAAGAACGCCCCCTCGGAGGGGGCGTTGACCATGCGCGTTTACGCTGTCGCGATCATTCAGCGCAGGTTGCTGCGCTTCGCCACGCCGCCAACGAAAATCTTACGAAGGCAGGATGCAACGCCACATCGAGGCGATGGCGAAGCAGGTCATGGGCTTAGCGCACATGCCTGAGGAAAAATATTCGCTGCCGCCCTGGCCCAGGCTGGCTTGGCTCGGTGCTTGGCAGGCGGCGGGACGAATTCAGCGATGGTTAGGCTGCGAAACGGCGACGCGCGCATCGATGAACCGTTGCCGATCACGCAGGTGCCTTCCAACTGCTCGCCCGGCGCATCTTCGAGGATGCGCCGGGCGAAGCAGGCCATCTCATCGAGGCTGCCTACCGTCTAACGATGCGCTTTAGAACGGTGGGCGCGCAGTCGTCCGGAGCCGCTCCACCATCGGCTTGACGATCCAGGTCTTGACCGACCATTGGAAGGCGAAGAACGACACCGGCAAGGCCGCCAGGAAGGCGAGCACGCTGACTACCAGGCGGATGTCATCCGACGAGCTGTGGGTGAGGCCCATCACGGCGCCGACGATGGCGCCGCCCACGCCGCCCGCGACGGCTCCGCCGCAACTGGCGATCAGGAAGAAGATCAGCCAGCTCTTGAAATAGGCAGGATCGGGCACGGCGGCTTCATACGCAGGAGCCTGCGGCAGTATCGGCGGCATGGGCGATGACATGGCGATTCACTCCGCCTGTGCGAGTTGTTCGGATACCTCGTTGATCGAGGCGCGGATGCGCGCGCTGAACACCGAGTCCTCGCTGTGTACCATCAGCAGCCGTTCGGTGGCGCGCGTCATGGCGACGTAGAGCAGGCGCGCCTCGTGCGCCTCGTCATCGTTCGGCCTGGGCAACTGGCCGAGATAGGGAATCAGCACCAGCGGGAATTCCAGGCCCTTGCTGGAATGCATGGTGATCAGCTTCACGCTGTCCTCGACCAGGAACAGGCTGGACTTGCCGTTGCGGTCGGCCAGCTTGCAGGAGATACCCGCCTGCTCCAGCGCAGCCTGCAGCTGCTCGCCCTGCCAGGCATGGCGGAACAGCACGGCGATGTCGTCGAGCCGACGCCCGTGCGCCTGCTCGTCGCGGATCTGCTGCACCACCGTGGCCAGCTCGTCGCGTGCGTCGTTGGCGCGGATCAGTACCGGTAGGGCGCCGCGGCGGCCCGCGCTTTCCGGCGCCAGCCGCGGCACGCCGTCTTCCTCGCCGGCCTGTTCGATGAGCAGCTCGTTGGCGAAGCCGCGCGCGACGGCGAGGATTTCCAGGGTGTTGCGGTAATTGAGCTTGAGGATGGTGGTGCGGCCCTGGGCCTGCACGCCCAGGCTCTTCCAGGTGAACTTGCGGCGATCGCTGCGGCCGTTGATGTTCTGCGCGTCGTCGTACAGCACCAGCAGGGAATTGGTTTGCGGATCGATCATCTGCACGATCAGCTTGTACCAGTCCGGCTCGAAGTCGTGGCCTTCGTCGATCATCACCGCGCCGTACTGGTGGCGCGGAATCTGGCCGCGGTCGACGCCTTCCATCACCTTCTCCACCAGCTGCACGAAATAGCCGGGTCCGCTGCTCTCGGGCAGCGGCACGTGGTAGGCGGTGAGCATCTGGTGGCACCACGCGTGGAAGTTGCGCACGTCCACGCGATCGGCCAGGCCGCGTTCGCCGATCAGCTGGCTCAGCCGCGCGGCCAGGGTCTTGTTGTAGCAGAGCACCAGGATCGGCTTGTCCAGCGCCTGCGCTAGTTGCATCGCGCGGAAGCCGAGGATCATGGTCTTGCCGGAGCCGGCGACGCCGTGAATGATCCGGTGCTCGTCGCCCAGCGAGCGCGCCAGCTGCTCCTGCTGCGCATCCATCACCTTGATCAGTTCCGGAATCTGCAAGGCCTTCGACGCCGCGACCGGCGGCCCCAGCGACAGGCCGAACTGGCTGGCGCCGGGATCGACCCGCAACTCGGGAAACAGATGCCAGCGCACGCGGTCGATCTGCGGCAGGGTCAGGGCCAGCGGGAACACCTGGGGGAACATCGCCCACAGCCGTTCCTGGAAGGCCTCGGCGTCCACGCTGTCGAAAATCTCGTCGCGGCACAGCACCAGGTGTTCCGGCAAGACTTCGCCGAGGTCGCCTTCGATGAACTGCTGGCGGCCGATATTGGCCAGCACCACGCCGTAGGCCCAGGGCATCGCCAGCTTGCCGGCGTGGCGGCTCGACGGCGGATGCAGCAGCGCCGGGTCCTGCTGCAGCTGCGCGCACACCTCGGCAGCGTAGGTGCGCGCCTGCAGCAGCGGGCTGACTTCCTTCACCGAGCCGCGGTCGGTGCGCAGAGTGAACTGGTCCTTGTCGGCCTGCAAGATGGTGTCCACCTTCCAGTCCTTCACCTCGAGCACCAGCAGGCCGCGGCGCGGGTGGAACACCACGAAGTCTGGCCGCCGCTGCTTGCGGCCGATCGGCACGTCGTACCACAGCAGATAATCGTTCTCGAGCTTCTGCTCGAGCCGTTCGGAAAAGCGTTTTTCACCGCCGGTCATGCGCGGCAAACAGCTGTTGCGCGTCGGAATAAGTGTCGCCACCTTGGCTCCCCTGACTTGCGTCTCCTACCGACGTTAGCGGATCGACGTCCGCTGTCAATCTAGCAGCGTGCTAGCCGGCGTCGGCCCGGCCTGCAGGAGAGTCATCCTCCGACGGCCAGCCGTGCAGGGCGGCATGCGGCATGCCCACGCGCGCGCAGGCATGGCTGACCATGCCGTCGGTCAGCGCCGCGCGGAATACCGGGGACAGTGCGGCCAGGGCGCGTGCGGCAAGGCGCGACTGCAGGCGCTGGCGCGGCGTGCGTTCGAGCATGTCCAGCGCCCACTCCGGCAGCAGGGCGGTGCCGGCATGCAGGAAGGCGTTGCGCGAGAATCCCGCCGCTGGCACCGGCAGGCGCACCTGCGCCAGTACGCCGAGCACGGTGCGCGCCCGCTCGCCGTAGTACAGGGTGGGGCGCACGCGGCGGAAGTAGTCCTCGACTTCGGCTTCGCTGCGCGGCACTTCGCGCGCGCCGAGCGCTTCGGCGATGCGGCGCACTTCGTCGTAGTAGCGGTCGCCGGCGCCTTCGGGCATGGCGATGCGGCTGTAGCGGCGGTAGCCGTGCAGGAAGCTGTACGCCTCGCTGACGTGCACCCAGGTCAGCAGGTCCGGATCGTTGGCGTCGTAAGGGCGACCGTCCTCGGCTTGCCCGTGCACGCGGCCGTGGATCTGCCGCACGTGCGCGATCAGCCGCAGCGCCTGTTCGCGCGGCGCATAAGTGGTGCCGCCGACGAAGGTGGTGGTGCGGCGCAGGCGGCCGACCAGGTCTTCGCGGAAGTTGGAGTGGTCCCACACGCCGGCCAGGGCCAGCGGATGCAGGGTCTGCAGCATCAGCGCGGCGAGCCCGCCGGCCAGCATGCCGGGGAAATCGGCATGCACGCGCCAGGTCGGTCCGTTAGGGTCGAACAGGCCGGGGTCGCCCACGGGATGGTCGTAGTCCAGCCCGTCGCCGCGGTCGCGCGGAAAGGCGCGCAGCACCCAGTGGCGGATCGCCGAGCGCATCGGCGGCATCGGTGCGTTCGAGGGCAGGGCTGGCAGCTTCATGCGCCTAGTTTAGGCGAGTCCGCGCCGCTGCAGCTCTGCTTTGATGCATGGCCAGCCCGGTGCCGACGCGCGGCGGACCGGCACGGCACGGACGGCCAAATGGCTCGTGGGGGTTTGCGCGGGCGGCGGACTGTGCTATTCCTAAGTCATGAGCTTCCACACCTACCGCCTGCATGTCTGGTTTTATGGCTATCCGAGGCCACCGGCGGCGGTGTGGGCGCGATCGAGCTAAGCAAGCTCCAAGCAAGTTCCCAAGCAACCGCCAGCCCACCTGGCGGTTTTTTTATGGCCGCCACCTGACCGACCCAGACCTCATCGATCCAGGAGCCGCCTCATGAACGCACCCACCGACGACCTGCGCATCCGCACGATGCAACGGCTGAGCACGCCCGACGCCCTGATGCGCGAGATCACCGCCGACGCGGCGGTGGTCGACACCGTGGCCGGGGCCCGACGCGCCCTGCACGGCATTCTCGACGGCAGCGACGACCGCCTCACCGTGGTGATCGGCCCGTGCTCGATCCACGACCCGCAGGCCGCGCTGGAATATGCCGGACGCCTGGCCGCGCAGCGCGAGCGCCTGGGCGACGCGCTGGAGATCGTGATGCGCGTGTACTTCGAGAAGCCGCGCACCACGGTGGGCTGGAAGGGGCTGATCAACGATCCGGACCTGGACGGCAGCTTCCGCATCGACCAGGGCCTGCGGCTGGCGCGTGGCCTGTTGCGCGACATCAATGCGTTGGGCCTGCCGGCCGGCTGCGAATTCCTGGACATGATCACCCCGCAGTACATCGCCGACCTGGTCGCCTGGGGCGCGATCGGCGCGCGCACCACCGAGAGCCAGGTGCACCGCGAGCTGGCCTCGGGACTGTCCTGCCCGGTCGGCTTCAAGAACGGCACCGACGGCAACGTGAAGATCGCGGTGGACGCGGTGCAGGCCGCCGGACAGCCGCATCATTTCATGGCGGTGGACAAGCTGGGTCAGGCCTCGATCGCCTCGACTGCCGGCAACGGCGACTGCCACGTGATTCTGCGCGGCGGTCATGCGCCGAACTACGACGCGGCCAGCGTGGCCGCTGCCTGCGCGGCGATCGCCAAGGCCGGGCTGCCGCCCCGGCTGATGATCGACGCCAGCCATGCCAACAGCGCCAAGCGGCCGGAGAACCAGCCGCTGGTGATCGACGCGGTGGCCGAGCAGCTTGAACAGGGTGACCGCCGCATCGTCGGTGTGATGGTGGAGAGCCATCTGCTTGCAGGCCGGCAGGAACTGGTGGCGGGACAGCCGCTGGTCTACGGGCAGAGCATCACCGACGGCTGCATCGATTGGGACAGTTCGGTGCAGGTGCTCGAGCGGCTGGCGCAGGCGGTGCGCGCTCGCCGCGCGCTCGGCGACGTGTCGGCGCGGGTGGCCTGACCCGCTTGCGACGCGGCGGCTCGTGGTCCCGTGCCAGAACGCTTACCATCGCTGCATGCTTGTTGCTGCGAGGTGCGTATGCCTGCCGAATCGACCCTGGCGATCCGCCACGACCCAGCCGCCCATCGTTTCGAGGTGGTGGTGGATGGCAAGCTCTGCGAATTGGACTATCAGTTGCAGGGTGCCGTGATGACCATCGTGCATACCGGCGTGCCGCCGGCGGTGGAGGGCAGGGGCATCGCTTCGGCGCTGGTGCAGGCTGCCTTCGATGCCGCCCGCGCGGCTGGCTGGAAAGTGCAGCCCGCGTGCTCCTACGCCTCGGCGTGGGCGCGCCGTCATCCCGAGCAGGCCGAACTACTGGTTTGAGCTAGCGCCGTCAGACGGCTCCGCATAGCGCACGACGGTGATCCGAGGCGACGTGAGCGCTTGCCTGCAGGCCGATGCTGCTTGGCCACGCGTCTGCCAGCACATCCCCTCTTCACATGCGAAACACTCGCTGCCTGTCTTCGAGCAGCCTCTAGCTTCGCCAGGCTGCGCACGCGACTGGGCGCTTCTGCTGCGCTAGACGAGCAGCTCCGGCTTCGCTCCGGAACATGACGGCGGACCGGCAGCCTCGACACTGGGTATGATCGCCGGGCCGCGCATGCCTGCGGCCGACCCTACGAACGACCCGGCAGGAGTTTCGATGAGCCAAGGATCCGACCTGCAGCCTTCCGCGCCTGCGCAGCGCCGCCGCCGTCGCTGGCGCCCGCTGCATGCGCTGCGCACGCGGCCGCGCCTGAGCACAGCGGCGCTTATCTTCCTGCTTGCCGGCGGCGTGCTGCTGTGGTGCGGCATCCGCTGGGTGGAGGCCTTGCTGCTGGGCTTCGACCTGGGCGCGGTGGTGTTCCTGGGCGGCATGCTGTGGCTGTTCAATCGCGCCACGCCGGAACGCATGCGCCACCAGGCGCGTGCTCAGGACGCCGGGCGCTGGGGCATCCTGTGGACTGCGGTGAGCCTGACCGGCGTGGTGCTGGTGGCGCTGGGCACCGAACTGCATGCGGCCAAGGGCGGCGGCATCGCGCCCATCGTGATCGCCGGCTGCAGCATCGTGCTGTCGTGGCTGTTCATGAACGTGATGTTCGCCCTGCATTACGCGCACGGCTTCTACGGCGACTACGGCAAGCAACACGAGGGGCTGGATTTTCCCGGCAAACAGGAGCCGGACTACTGGGACTTCGCCTATTTCTCGATCATCATCGGCATGACCTTCCAGGTCTCCGACGTGCAGATCACCAGCCGCTACCTGCGCCGCATCGCGCTGGTGCACAGCGTGATCGCCTTCTTCTTCAATATGTTCATCATCGCGGTGACGGTGAATATCGTGGCTGGCCTCGGCTGAGGCTACGCCGGTCGGCGCGACGGGCGTTCTTTATCGTGCGACGGCGGTGGTGACGGCGAGCGGCGGGCCGTCCGCTCAGTCGCGGAAATTGTCGAACTGCAGCGGCAGCTCGACCTCGGCGTTGCGCAGCACGGCGATGGCGGCCTGCAGGTCGTCGCGCTTCTTGCCGGAGACGCGCAGCTTGTCGCCGTTGATCTGCGCCTCGACCTTGAGCTTGGCTCCCTTTAGCACGGCGATCAGCTTCTTCGCCTCGGCCTGCTCGATGCCTTGCTTCACGGTGATCTTCTGGCGTGAGCCGGCCAGGTTGGTCTCCGGCTCGGCGGTGTCCAGCGCACGCAGGTCGATCTTGCGCGTGGCCATGCGGGTACGCAGGATGTCGCGCATCTGCTGCAGCTGGAATTCGCTGGGTGCGCTCAGCGCGACCACGAACTTGTCCAGTTCGAAATGGGCATCGCTGCCCTTGAAGTCGAAGCGGGTGGCCAGCTCGCGGTTGGCCTGGTCGACCGCATTGGTCAGCTCGTGCTTGTCGACCTCGGAGACTACGTCGAAGGAAGGCATGGCGATGGTTTCCGAAAGGGGCGGTCAGTGTAAGCGATCAGGGATAATGGCGCGCCGGACGAGATGGCGTGACGGGAGCGGGCGGGCATGAAAGTGGATGTGCTGATCATCGGCGCCGGCGCCGCCGGGCTGATGTGCGCGATGACTGCAGGCCGCCGCGGCCGTCGCGTGCTGGTGCTGGATCACGCCAACAAACCCGGCAAGAAGATCCTGATGTCCGGCGGCGGCCGCTGCAACTTCACCAACCTCGGGGTGACCCCGGCCAATTACCTGTCGGCGAACCCGCACTTCATGAAGTCGGCGCTGGCCCGCTATACGCCGTGGGACTTCATCGCGCTGGTGCAGAAGCACCGCATCGCCTATCACGAGAAGGAACTGGGTCAGCTGTTCTGCGACGAGTCGTCCAAGCAGATTCTGCGCATGCTGCTGGACGAGTGCGAGGCGGTCGGCGCCACGGTCAAGACCGACTGCGGCGTGCAGCAGGTACGCACGGGCGCCGAGGGTTTCAGCGTGCTCACCAGTCAGGGCACCGTGCAAGCTGCGTCGCTGGTGATCGCCAGCGGTGGTCTGTCGATTCCCAGCATGGGCGCCAGCGGCTTCGGCTACGAGCTGGCCAGGCAGTTCGGTCATGCGGTGCTGCCCACCCGCGCTGGCCTGGTGCCGCTGACCCTGAGCGGCAAGCACCAGGAGCACTATGCCGACCTGGCCGGCGTGGCGCTGCCGCAGGTGGAGGCGCGCGCCGGCAGGCAGGACTTCCGCGCCGGCCTGCTGTTTACCCATCGCGGCATCAGCGGCCCGGCGATCCTGCAGATATCTTCCTACTGGCAGCCCGGCGACGAACTGCGGCTCGACCTGCTGCCGGAGCGGTCCGCGGGCGCATGGTTGATCGAGCAGCGTGCCGCCAGGCCCGCCGCCGAGCTGCGCACGGTGCTGGGCGAAATCCTGCCGAAGCGGCTGGCCCAGCGCCTGTGCGAGCACTGGCTGCCCAGCAAGCCGTTGCGCCAGTATCGCGAGGCCGAGCTGGAGCGGATCGGCGCGCAACTGCAGGACTGGCCGATCACGGCAAGCGGCACCGAGGGCTATCGCACTGCCGAGGTCACCCTGGGTGGCGTGGATACCGATGGACTGTCGTCCAGCACGATGCAGTCGAAACTGGTGCCTGGCCTGTTCTTTATTGGCGAAGTGGTCGACGTCACCGGCTGGCTGGGCGGGTATAACTTTCAGTGGGCCTGGGCATCCGGGCATGCGGCGGGCGAGGCGGTCTAGCGCGGCGTAGTGTCGGTCTCGTGCTTGTCGTCGCTGATCGAGATGATGAGTCGGCCGACCGGCCGCAGCGAAGCGGAGGAAACATGAAAGTCGGATTTATCGGACTGGGCGCCATGGGCAGCGCGATGGCGGCCAACCTGCTCAAGGCCGGCCACGAGGTGACGGTGTGGAACCGTTCTCCCCAAGCCGCCGAGGCATTGCGCGCGCTGGGCGCCGCCGTCGCGGATACGCCGGCCCAGGCCGCCAGCGGCGAAGTGCTGCTCAGCATGCTGGCGAACGATCAGGCTGTGCGGGACGTGCTGCTCGAGGGCGCGCTGCTCGATGCGCTGCCTCGCGGCGCGGTGCATGTAAACCACGCCACCATTTCGCTGGCGCTGGCGCAGGAACTGGCCGCCGCGCATGCCGCCCGCGGCATCGGCTACGTGGCGGCGCCGGTGTTCGGCCGGCCCGATATCGCGGCGGCCGCGAAGTTGAACATGCTGGCGGCCGGTGCAGCGGAATCGGTGCGGCGCGTGGAACCGCTGCTGGCGGCGATGGCCGGTCGCATCTGGCCGCTGGGCGAAGCACCGGAGCGGGCCAATGTGGCCAAGCTTGCCGGCAACTTCATGCTGGTCACGGCGATCGAGAGCATGGCCGAGGCGGTGGCCCTGACCCGCGCGCACGGCGTATCGGCCGAGGATTTCCTGGCGATCATGACCAGCACGTTGTTCGCTTCGCCGGTTTACCAGGGCTACGGCAAGGCTATTGCCGAACGGCGCTACGAGCCGCCCGGATTCGCCTTGGCGCTCGGCCTTAAAGACGTAGGGCTGGCGCTGGCCGCCGGCGCAGCAGGGCAGGTGCCGCTGCCGTTGGCGGAAGTGCTGCGCGACAGCCTGCAGGAGGCGATGGCGGCCGGCGACGGCGGCAAGGATCTGGCGGCCTTGGCCGAAGCGGCCGCGCGCAGAGCAGGACTAGATCGAGGCGAAAGCTGAGCTTGCCTTGATGAATTCCGCGGGGCCGTGGGCCATCGTGGTCTGTCCGGTTTCTTCGGTCGATCGCTTCGACCGGCGGTCGGTCTTCGTGGAAGGCTCGCTGGTCTGCCAACGGCAGGGGCAGCGACGCAGATTCGTAGGCATCGCAGCGACGGGCTGACGCTATAAGGTCAGCCCACACCGCTTGTCTTGGCAAGGCAAGCCCGCTTTTATCGCGCCAAGCATCATTCTGCTAATGGCGGTGACGACGATACGGACTTGTGGAGATCGCAGGAACGGGCCGAAGTCAGGAAGACCTGCAGCCAGCACCGTTCATCGTAGCCAGGCGAGCCTCCCCGCAGCTCGCCGCGTACCAGATCCCGCGTGGTCTTCCAGGCGCCATCCATCCGCCTGTCCAGCGCGGATCGGAATCTTCCAGGGCATAGTCAGCGCCAGTGCAGCTGGCCGTCGACGATGGTGTGCGTGCGGCCGCCTACCCAGATCGTCGCCCCGTCGATGCGCACCACCAGGCGAGCGTCGTGGCCGATCTCGCGGCCCTGGCTCACGCTGTAACCTTGCGCCAGCGGGCCGGTCGGCTCGGCGTGGGCCAGATAGGCTGCGAGCAGGCCGTTGGCGGCGCCCGAGGCGGGATCCTCGACGATGCCGACGCCGGCCGGGAAGGCGCGCACGACCAGCGCGTCGTCGCCGCGGCTGCGGGCGAAGGCGCACAGCCCCATGCTGTCGCTGGCCTGGGCCAGGGCAGCGATGGCGGCATGGTCGGGGTGCCAGTTGCGCAGTTCGGCTTCGTCGGCACATTCGGCCAGCCACCAGCGCCGGCCGCCGCTGACCAGGGCCGGCGGCAGCCGGCCGGCGCGCACGCCGGCGGTGGCGCCCGCCAGCAGCGGGCTGGCGTCGGCGCCCACTGCGATGATTTCGGCGGCCGGGGATTTCAGCAGCAGCTGGCGCGACTCGCCTTCGCCTTCCACACGGATCGGCAGCGTGCCGGCCTGGCATTCCTGCCACAGCAGGCCGTCGCGCGGTGCGGCCAAGCCGCATTCCAGCACCGCATGCGCGCTGCCCACGCTGGGATGGCCGGCGAAGGCGATCTCCCGGGACGGCGTGAAGATGCGCACGCGATAGCTGGCCTGCGGTTCTTCCGGCGGCAGCAGAAAGGTGGTCTCGACCAGGTTGGTCCAGCGCGCGAAGCGCTGCATGTCGGCCTCGCTCCAGCCGCGCGCATCGGCGACCACGCCGAGATGATTGCCGCCGCCGCGCTTGGCGGCAAAGACGTCCAGATGCAGGTAACGCAGGGAAGACATGGTGCTCGATCGCGGATGCGGCGTTGCATCATAGCGGCGATGCGCCACGATGGGCAGGGGCGCTGCGCCATGCACAGCCTACGCTCGGCCGCAAGATCGACAAGCGCGAGGCGGAACGCCAAGATGCCGCAGCCCGACCTGCCGAAGCGGAAGCCCGTATGCCGATCACCCTGGCCATCATCGCCATCACCTGCATCATTTCGTTCATGGCGTTCAACAACCGCCGGCTGCAGGACGACCTGCTGCTGTGGCCGCCGGCGATCGAGCGCCAGCACGCCTACTACCGCCTGGTGACCTACGGGCTGGTGCATGCCGACGTGCCGCACCTGCTGTTCAACATGCTGACGCTGTTCTTCTTCGGCCGGGCGGTGGAGCCGTTCTTCGCCGCCCACCTCGGTCTGCTCGGTTTCGCCTTGTTCTACATCGGCGGACTGCTGGTTTCGATCCTGCCGAGCTGGCTGAACAACCGCAGCAACCCGAACTACCGCAGCCTGGGCGCCTCCGGAGCGGTGTCGGCGGTGCTGTTCTGCTTCATCCTGTGGAATCCCTGGCAGCGCATCATCGTGATGGTGCTGCCGGTGCCGGCAATCATCTACGCGGTGCTGTATGTGGGCTATTCGATCTACATGGACCGCATGGGCCGCGACAACGTCAACCACAGCGCGCATCTGTGGGGCGCAGCTTACGGCGTGGCCTTCAGCCTGCTGATCAAGCCGGACCTGCTGGGGCACTTCCTCTCCCAGTTGTCGCGCCCGGGGTTCTGAGCCGTAGCGCGCTTGCCGAAGTCGGAGGAGTCAAGCGCCCCGAGTCACGACGATAGTGGATTGTTGCGCTGCGGCTCGCAGCGATCATGCGCGATACACATCGGCGGTGTTATTGCTCGACGCGTTCGCCGGCAGCCACGAGTGGGCATCCTCGGCGAATACCTCGACGATGACTGCAGGAGTGACGACGCATGGCAACGATCCGCAAGTCGACCGCGAAGAAAAAGGCCGCGGCCAAACCGGCCGAAAAAACGGCGCGCAAATCCGCCAAGACCGCTGTGAAGCGGGCAGGCGCAGCCGCGAAGAAGAGCACGGCGAAGAAGGCGGCGGCCAAGCGGCCAGCCAAGGCGGCCACAAAGAAACCTGCGGTGAGCAAACGGGCGCCCGCGAAGAAAACCGCGGCGAAAAAGACCACGGCCAAGCGGACGACAGCCAAGAAATCGGTAGCCAAAAAATCGGTAGCCAAGAAAGCCGTTGCTAAGAAGGCGAGTGCCAAGAAAGCAACTACCAAGAAAGCTGCTGCCGCGAAGCGCGCGACCAAGCCGACTGCCGCCAAGCGAGCGAGCGCCGCCGCACGCAAGCCGGCGTCAAAGAAGTCGTCTGCTCCGGCGACGGGTGCGCACAAGGTCGCGAAGAAGGCTACCGGTACTGCATCGGCGGCGAAGCCTGCCAGTCGCGGGGCAGTCAAGCCTGCGGCAAACAAGCGCGCCGGTACGCCGGCAGCCGGAAACGCCGCCAGGCAGGTGCCGCGAGCCAAGACGCCAGCCGCCGTCGAACCGTCGGCACCGCAGGAATCGCCGATCGTGCACATCAGCAAGGAAGAGGCGGTGGCGCATATCCAGGCCCTGCTCGAAGCCAAGCAGGAGCGCGTACGACAGGGGCCGAGCTGGCCCGGTGCGGATCAAGCTGCGCATCCGACCCATGACGAGCATATGGGCACGGCGTCACCGGATGGCGTATCCGACGAAGCGGCGCATGGCCGCATCCGGGCGCACGAGCGCGGCGACCAGAGCAAGCGCGGGAATTCCTGAGCCCTCGAACGAACGCATCCACCGCCGGCCGGTCGTCTGCATGGCTGGCGGATAAACGGCGGTGGGCGTTTCGGCGTATGCTCAGTACGGGTTCAACGCTGCGGGTTCACTGTGGCGTCGACTCCGCAATGGAGATGTGCGATGAAACGTTTGCTTGTGGGACTGGCCCTGGCGATTGCGACCGCCACCCTCTCGGGCTGTTACTACGACCCCGGCTACAGCTATGTGCGTCCGACCGCCTATGCCGGTGACGCCTACTACGGCACGGCGGTGTACAACTCCGGCTACTACCCGGGCTACTACGCCTACGGCGGTTGCTGCTTCGATCCGGTGGTGACCGTTGGTGGCTACTATGGCGGTTACTACCGTCGCGGTTACTACGGCGGTGGGTATTACCGCGGTGGCTACTACCATGGCGGTTACTACCGCGGCGGCGGCTATCGCGGCGGTGGCTACCATGGCGGCGGTTACCACGGTGGTGGCGGCTATCATGGCGGCGGCGGTTACCACGGCGGTGGCGGCGGCCATCATTGATCGACGGGCCCATCGCATGACGCTGGTGGGCCGCGTGGATGGATCCGGAGGCATGGAGCCCGCTTGAGCGTTTGCGGCAGAATGGCCGCATGCCCTGGCCCAAGTCGCTGTTCCGCAGCCGCATCGTCCTATGGGGGCCCATCGTCTTGACGGTGGGCCTTTTGCTTGGCTCCTGCAGCGGGCTGGGCTATTACGCTCATGTCGCGCACGGACAGGGCGCACTGCTGCTGCAGCGGCGCTCGATCGACGCGGTACTGAGCGATCCCGCCACCGATCCCAAGCTGGCGGCGCGGCTGAGGCTGGCGCAGCAGGCGCGTCAGTTCGCCTCTGCGCGGCTGGGCCTGCCGGACAACCGCAGCTATACCCGTTACGTCGACCTGCACCGCAGCTACGTAGTGTGGAACGTGTTCGCGACGCCGCCGTATTCGATCGCGCCGATTCCGCAATGCTTCCCGATCGCGGGCTGCGTGGCTTACCGTGGTTATTTCGAGCAGGCCAAGGCGTGTGCACGCGCCGCGCAGTTGCAGGCGCAAGGCGACGACGTGGATGTCGGCGGCGTACCGGCGTATTCCACGCTCGGCTGGTTCTCCGATCCGATCCTGAGCAGCATGCTGCGCTGGGATGACGATGAACTGGCCGGCACGATCTTCCACGAGCTGGCCCACCAGCTGATCTACGTGAAGGACGACACCGCCTTCAACGAATCCTTCGCCAGCTTCGTGCAGGAGCAGGGCCTGCGCGAATGGCGTGAGTCGCGCGGCCTGCCGCCGGCCGACCAGCACGATACGCAGATGGACGCAGGCTTCACCGACCTGGTGCTGGATCTGCGCGAGCGGCTGAAAAAGCTGTATGCCGGCCCGCTCTACGCGCAGGGCACCGACAAGGCGGCGATGGCGGCAGGCAAGCAGGCGGAGATCGAGTCCTTCCGCGCGCGCTATCGCGCCTGGCGCGACAGCGCCTGGCCCGGCGATCACCGCTACGACGCCTGGGTCGCCGCACCGATCAACAACGCGCGCCTGTTGCCTTTCGGGCTTTACGACCAGTGGCAGCCGGCGTTCGCGCAACTGTTCCGGCAATCCAGGCAGCAGTGGCCGGCGTTCTACGCCGAGGTGCGCAAGCTGGCCGGCGAATCCAAGACCGATCGCGACGCCTACCTGGCGCGCCTGAGCGGGGCCGCACCGTCGTCCTGAGCGTGCCGGGTCCCGATGCGCCTGGCGTTTTGAATCGCGGTGACGACGCGGCGGGCAGGTTGCGGCTTACCGGCCGCCTTTCACGAAGCAGCTAGGTGGCCTTGCAGGGGCGCCACGTTTCAAGGCGACGGCGCGGACTTGCGCGTGCTCATATGCCGCAGGTAGCGCAACAGGTCGTCGAGATCGGCGTCGGGCAGGGTCTGTGCGTCCAGCCCGTGCATCTTCGCCTCCGGCCAGTGCCGCAGCGACTGCGGATCGCGGATATACGCGCGCAGCAAGGCGTCCGGGATGTATTCGGTGGGGCCGTGCGGGAAATTCAGATCGGGCCCCAGCTTGGCGTCGCCCTGGCCGTTGAGGGTGTGGCAGGCAAAGCAGGTGCGCTGGAACACCGCATAGCCGTGCCGGATCGGGCTGTCGGCCGGCAATGCCGGATCCGGCCGGGTGGCCGGGAAGCGCTCGGCTACGCCGGCCAGCCGGCGGATCGAGGCCAGCTGATACGGCCATTGTTCGGAGCCGATGCCGCCGGCCGCCGCATCGGTCCAGACCAGGTAGAACGGTCCGGCCGACTTGCCGTGGTCGAGCGGCGGCCAGGGATGCGCGGGATCCTCGACCGCCAGCCAGGGCGTGGCCTTCGATGTTCCCAGCAGGATCGTGGCGTCGATCTCCGCGCTGAAGCCGTCGGCCGCCACGAACTGCAGATGGTCGGCGCGCGCCAGGCCGGGCAACAGGGCGCGCAAGGGCACTGCGCGATAGTGCCGGGTGCCGTGGTAGGCCACATCGTCCGCGACCTCGATGTCGCGCGCGTCGCTGCGGGCCAGCAGCGCGGCCGTGTCGTAGCTGGTCGTGCCGTGCCCCAGGTCGATCTTCAGTTCGGCGGCGGCGACTGGCCAGGCCAGCCACAGCAGGATCAGGCATACCATGCGGCGCATCGGCTTCATCTCGTTCTGCGGCAAGCGATCCGCTCTAGATATCGCAGACGGGCGGGCGCTGTCGAGCGCGGCGTCTCAAGGTGAAGCGATCACGTCGGCGATCAGCCGCACCAGGCCCGGCATATCGAAATTCGGCGGGTCCATGGTGGCGCCGAGGCGTGCGATCACCAGCCGTTTCGAAGGCACCACCACCACGCGCTGGCCGAACAGTCCCGAGGCATAGAACGCCTCGGCGGGCATGCCGTGCGCGACCCGCCAGTGGGCATCGTCGTCGTCACTGCGGTTGAGCCAGAAACCGGCGCCGTAGTCGCTGCCTAGCGTAGGCGTGGTGGCGTAGCGCACCCAACCCTCGGGCAGCAGGCGTTGTCCGTCGACCACGCCGTCATCCAGGTACAGCTGGCCGAAGCGCGCCCAGTCGCGCGCCGAGGCGAAGATGCGGGTCGAGCCCACCGGCGTGCCGGCGCCGTCCAATTCGATAACCGCATTGCGCATGCCGACCGGGCCGAACAGTGCATCCTGCGCGAAGCGGCGTACGTCGGTGCCATGACCGCCGACCGCATCGCGCAGCACGGCCGATGCGATCAGGGTGTTGCCGCTGGTGTATTCCCAGGCCGAGCCCGGGGTCGCCTTCAGCGGCGCCTGTTCGGCGTAGGCGGCCATGTCGTCGTCGTGCAGGAACAGCATCTTCGAGACCGGGTCGAAGCCGCTGTCGTCTTCCTCCAGGCGCAGCCCGCTGCTCATGCACAGCAGCTGGTCCAGGGTGATCCGATGACGCGGGTCGGCCGGATCGGCCCAGGCGGCCACGGGCGCGCGCTCGTCCACATGCAGCTTGCCCTGGCGCACCAGGATGCCGATCAGCGCGTTGATCACCGACTTGCTGGCCGAGTAGCCGAGCAGGGGCGTGTCGGGGCCGATGCCTGGGGCATAGCGCTCCGCGATGATCTTGCCGTCGCGCATCACCACGATGGCGCGCACCCGGCGATAAGGCGGCTGCGACGGTTCGGCGAAGGCGCGATCCAGCGCGGCCTGCAGGGCCGGATTCGCGGCGACCGGACCGGCACTGGCGACGGCGTCGGCGGGCTTGGCCGGCAGTGGCGCGTCTGCCGGCCCGGGCTGCGCGCCGGCATCGGCTGTCGCGCTCAGGCAGCCGTCCTGCTGGCGATAGCGGATCGTGCTGGCGAAATGTCCGGCCCAGCTGACGACTACCTGCCGCCGTGTCGCGTCGACGTCGTAGCGCAGGCGCTTCAGCAAGGGACCCAGGCCGGGGCGGGGGCGTATCTCTTCGTCGAACACACGGCGCGGATCGAGGCCGCTGATGAACACTTCCTCGCACAGGGTCTGGCCGACCGAGGCAGTGCCCACGCGGATCGCGCGCTCCGGCCGATAGACCGCGATCAGGCCCACGCCGGCCAGCAGCAGCAAGACGAGCAGCCAACCGGCGATCCGCCACTTCGAGCGTGGTGTCCTGGTTTGCATGAGCAGTCCCCTGTCAGTGCCACGATGATAGCGGTGGCTGTGTGCCGTCAGCACGGCCTGCCGTTCTCCTAGCTGGTGCGTTGCCAGGCAGGCTGCTTGAGGCCCTCCGTCGCCGGCCTGGACATCGGCTTGCGTGCTCGGTTCGGACGGCGAAGGCGCAGGGTCCGGGCAGCCGCTTCACACAATTTGAATCTGAGGCTATCCGCCAGCTGAATCGAAACGGCTTGGCCCTTGAACTCCCGCGGCGGCGAACCCACTAACTGATCGTATCGCCGTGACGGCGACAGGAGGCGGCGCAGAACATCGTGTCGTCGAGGGGCCGGCCCTTACCTCCCCAAGGCGGCCGCCCGACAAACCTCGTCAGTCCCTCCCCTGGCTGACGGGGTTTTTTTATGCGCCGACGCCATGCATGGCCATGCTCCTGTCGACCCTGGCCTGCGGCGCCGGTCGATCGAGGTCGGGCAGGGGCATGCGCCTGCTGGTCCTGTGGCCAAGGTACGTTGCGGCGGATACTCGCATCCTCCGATGGACGCGGCTGCTCCGATGACGCACAGTCGTCGCGATGCCTGGTCGCCAGAGTTCCCGCATGATTATTTCGTCGTTGCTCGATACCGATCTCTACAAATTCTCGATGATGCAGGTGGTGCTGCATCACTATCCGGCGGCTCAGGTGGAGTATCGCTTCAACTGCCGCACGCCGGGCGTCGATCTGCGGCCCTATCTGGACGAGATCCGCGCCGAAGTCGAAGCGCTGTGCAGCCTGCGTTTCGCCGAGGACGAACTCGACTACCTGCGCAGCTGGCGCTACATCAAGAGCGACTTCGTCGATTTCCTGGGCCTGTTCCAGCTCAACAGCAAGTACGTGCACATCGGCCTGGCCGAGCCCGGCGGCGGTGCCCTGGACGACAGCGGCATCGAGATCCGCATCGCCGGTCCGTGGCTGCATACGATCCTGTTCGAAGTGCCGCTGCTGGCCATCATCAACGAGGTGTATTTCCGCCGCACGCAGGCGGACCTGGATCTCGGCGAGGGGCGCCGGCGGCTGCACGAGAAGATCGCGCTGCTGCGCGGCACGCCAGGCTACGAGGGCTGCCGCATCGCCGACTACGGCACGCGCCGGCGCTTTTCGCGCGACTGGCACGAAGAGGTGACCACCACCTTGCGCGACGAGCTGGGCACGCAACTGGCCGGCACCAGCAATGTGCGGCTGGCGCACCGGCTCGGCCTGGTTCCGCTGGGTACCCTGGCGCACGAATATCTGCAGGCGCATCAGGCGCTGGGCCCGCGTCTGCGCGATTCGCAGACTGCCGCACTGGAGACCTGGGCGCGGGAATACCGCGGCGATCTCGGCATCGCCTTGTCGGACGTGTACGGCATGAACGCCTTCCTGCGCGACTTCGACATGTATTTCTGCAAGCTGTTCGACGGCACCCGCCACGACTCCGGCGACCCCTTCGTCTGGGGCGAGAAGATGCTCGCGCACTACCAGGCCAATCGCGTCGATCCGCGCAGCAAGGTGATGGTGTTCAGCGACGGCCTGGACATTCCGAAGGTGATGCGCCTGTACGAGCATTTCCGCGGGCGCAGCCAGCTGGCCTTCGGCGTGGGCACCAACCTCACCAACGACCTCGGCCCGACGCCGCTGCAGATCGTGATCAAGATGGTCCGCTGCAACGGCCAGCCGGTGGCCAAGATCAGCGACTCGCCGGGCAAGAACATGGGCGGCGACGAGGCCTATCTGGCCTATCTGCGCAAGGTGTTCGACCTTCCGCCGGCGCCTTGAGGAGGTTGCTTGAGTGCCGCTGCCTTGCTGCGGCAGTGGCAAGGCAAACGCGAGTATCGGCGAGTGTCTGGGTTTCGGACGGACGGCTGATCGAGTCGCTCGCAGCGCCCGGCGGACGATGCCGAGGCTTGGTGCTGCGAGCGGCATCTCAGTGCTGTGATCGATCCCGAATGCCTGATGCCCATGTCAGGCGAGAAAGTCTTCGCCTGATTCGCTGTGGGCATTCATTGCCCGCCATGCCGGCAACTGCCGCTTGATGCCGCGCCCTCGCCGATTTTCCTCGCGCCTCCGCGCCAGCTTGGCGCGACCGCGAAAGCCCGCTCAGAACGCGGGCAGCACGGCGCCGTGGTACTTCTGCTCGATAAAGGCCTTCACTTCCGGGCTGGTCAGCGCCTGCGCCAGCTTCTGCACGCGCGGGTCGTCCTTGTTGTCCGGCCTGCCGACCAGGTAGTTCACGTAGGGCGAGTCTTTGCCCTCGATCAGCAGGGCGTCCTTGGTCGGGTTGAGCCCGGCGATCAGCGCGTAGTTGGTGTTGATCAGGGCTAGGTCCACCTCGTCCAGGGTGCGCGGCAGCATCGCCGCTTCCAGCTCGCGGAACTGCAGATGCTTAGGATTGGCGGTGATGTCCTTCAGCGTGGACAGCTCGTTGCTCGGGTCCTTCAGCGTGATCAGGCCGTGCTTGGCCAGCAGCAGCAGGGCGCGGCTGTTGTTGCTGGGGTCGTTGGGAATGGTCACGCTGGCGCCGTCGGGCAGCTGGTCGATGCTCTTGTATTTGTGCGAGTACGCGCCGAACGGCTCGATGTGCACGCCGGTGACGATCACCAGCTGGGTGCCGCGCTCGCGGTTGAAGGCATCCAGGTAGGGCTTGGTCTGGAAATAGTTGAGGTCGATGTTCTTCTCGGCCACCTGCAGGTTGGGCTGCACGTAGTCGGCGAACACCTTGACCTGCAGGTTCACGCCCTGCTTGGCCAGGATCGGCTGCACCTGTTTCAGGATCTCGGCGTGCGGCACGGCGGTGGCGGCCACGGTGAGGGTGTCGCCGCCCTGGCCGCTCGGCGAGGAGCAGCCGCCCAGCGCGAGCAGGGCGACTAAGGAAACGAGGGCGAACGGCAGCAGTCTCATGGAGGAATCTCTAGGGTGGTTGCGCAGAATAGCCGTCCAGAAGGCCGTACGCAAAATTCTCAGCGACGAGCGAGGCGCACCACCAGCCGGTCGCCAATCATCTGCAGGGCCTGCACCAGCAGCACCAGCAGCACTACGGTGACCACCATGTAGTCCGACTTGTAGCTGAGGTAGCCATAGCGATAGGCCAGGTCGCCCAGGCCGCCGGCGCCGATCGCGCCGCCCATCGCGGTGTAGCCGACCAGGGCGATGGCGGTGACCGTGATGCCGGCGACGATGCCGGCGCGCGCCTCGGGCAGCAGCACATGCCACACGATCTGCCAGGTGCTGGCGCCCATCGACTGGCTGGCCTCGATCACCCCGGCCTGCACCTCGCGCAGCGCGGTTTCCACCAGCCGCGCGAAGAACGGCGCCGCCCCGATCACCAGCGGCGGGATCGCGCCGCGGATGCCCAGCTTGGTGCCGACCAGCACATAGGTGAGCGGCATCAGCACGATCATCAGGATGATGAAGGGGATCGAGCGCAGGATGTTCACCAGCAGCGCGGTGAGACCGTACAGCGCAGGCATCGCACGTAGCTGGCCCTTGCCGGTGAGGTAGAGCAGCACGCCCAGCGGCAGACCGATCAGCACGGTGAGGCTCAGCGAACCGGCCAGCATCAGCAAGGTGTCGATGCAGGCCTGGCCGAGTTCGCCCCAGTCGTCGATGTTCGGGAACAGCGAATGCAGCGGCGACGCGGCGATCATGCGCGATCCTCGATGGAGGCCGAGCGGCCGGGGGTGATTTCCTCGATCTCGATGCCGCCGGCGCGCAGCGCCGCCAGCGCGGTGTCCACGCCGGCGCCCTCCATCGCCAGGGTCAGCTGGCCGTAGGGCAGGTCCTTGATGCGGTCGATGCGGCCGGCGAGCAGGTTGAAGTCCACCCCGGTCTCGCGCATCACCCGGCTCAGCACCGGCGTCCAGGTGGATTCGCCGCGGAAGGACAGGCGCAGGATGCGGCCGCCCAGGCGCACGCCGGGCAGCGGGGCGCTCACCGTTTCTTCCGGCAGCGCCTCGCCGACGAAGCGCCGGGTGGTCGGATGCTGCGGATGCAGGAACACGTCGGCCACTGCGCCCTGTTCGACGATGCGGCCGGCGTCGAGCACCGCCACGCGGTCGCAGATCCGCCGCACCACGTCCATCTCGTGGGTGATCAGCACCACGGTCAGCTTGAGCTCGCGGTTGATCTCGGCCAGCAGCTCCAGCACCGACGCGGTGGTCTGCGGGTCCAGCGCGCTGGTGGCCTCGTCGCACAGCAGGATCGAGGGCTGGTTGGCCAGCGCCCGGGCGATGCCGACGCGCTGCTTCTGGCCGCCGGACAGCTGCGACGGATATTTGCCGGCGTGCTCGCTCAGGCCCACCCGCGCAAGCAACTGGTCGACCCGCGTGCGGATCGCGCTGGCGTCGCGCACGCCGGCCAGGCGCATGGGAAAGGCCACGTTTTCCGCCACGGTCTGCGTGGCGAGCAGGTTGAAGTGCTGGAAGATCATGCCGATGCGCCGCCGCTGCGCGCGCAGCGCCGACTCGTCCAGCGCGGTCATGTCGGTGCCGTCGATCTCGACGCGGCCGCCGCTGGGCCGTTCGAGCAGGTTGATCATGCGCAGCAGGGTGGACTTGCCCGCGCCGGAGTGGCCGATGATGCCGAACACGTCGCCGTCGGCGATCTCCAGCGAAAACGGCTGCAGCGCGGGAACGTCCCGGCCGTCGACACGATAAGACTTGTGGACGTCGATGAAGCGGATCACGGAAGGGCCTGGCCGGCGGGGAAGCCCGCATTCTATGCCACGTCGCCGATAGCGTAGACTGCAGCGTGAATTCCTTCGGAGCATAAGCTTATGACCAGCGTCTATGACTTCGACGCGCGCGACATCGACGGCCAGCAGCGCTCGCTGGGCGAATGGCGCGGCAAGGTGCTGCTGATCGTCAACGTCGCCTCCAAGTGCGGCTTCACCCCGCAGTACACCGGCCTGGAGGCCTTGTGGCGGCAGTACGGCGAGCGCGGGCTGGAGGTGCTGGGTTTTCCCTGCGACCAGTTCGGCCACCAGGAGCCCGGCGACGAGGCCGAGATCCGCAATTTCTGCTCGACCAGCTACGAAGTGAGCTTTCCGCTGTTCGCCAAGATCGAGGTCAACGGCGATGGCGCCCATCCGCTCTATCGCTGGCTGAAGCACGAAGGCAAGGGCATCCTGGGCAGCGAGGCGGTCAAGTGGAACTTCACCAAGTTCCTGGTCGGCCGCGACGGCCAGGTAATCCGCCGCTACGCGCCCACCGACACGCCCGAGAAGATCGGCAAGGACGTGGCGCAGCTACTCGACGCCTGAGGCGCTTGCTTCCGGCGGTCTGACGCCGCGTGCCGGCGTCGTTCGCTGCCTCGATGAGGTCCCGCGCCGGCGGCGCCCGGCAGGCCGCCGCCGATCAGGCTGCCGTTCTCTGGGCGGCTCAGAAGCCGCTGAGCACCAGCTTGCCCACGCTGCGGCCGCTCTCGATGCGTGCATGCGCCGCGCGCAGGTTGGCCGCGTTGATCCTGCCCAGGTCGCCGTTGGCGGTGCTGCGCAGCAGGCCGGCGTCGATCAGCTCGGCCACCTCGTTGAGCAAGTGGTGCTGGGCGATCATGTCGTCGGTGCCGAACAGCGAGCGGGTGAACATGAACTCCCAGTGGAAGGACGCGCTCTTGCGCTTCAGCGCCAGCAGGTCCAGCGGCTGCTTCAAGTCATCGATGCAGGCGATCGCGCCCTGCGGCGCCAGCGCCTCGACCAGCTCGGCGAAGTGCTGCTCGGTCTGGGTCAGCGCCAGCACGTAGTTCACCCCGCCCGGCACGATGGCCTTGACCTGCGCAGCCAGCGGCTCGCGATGATTGACCACGTGATGTGCGCCCATCTGGCGGCACCAGGCCTGGCTTTCCGGGGTGGAGGCGCTGGCGATCACTTCGAGGCCGGTCAGCCGGCGCGCCAGCTGGGTGGCGATCGAACCGACGCCGCCGGCACCGCCCACGATCAGCAGCGAACCCGCACCGGCCGGCTTGCCCACACGCAGGCCGAGCCGATCGAACAGCAATTCCCAGGCGGTGATGCTGGTGAGGGGCAGCGCGGCCGCTTCGGCGAAACCCAGCGAGGCCGGCTTGCGCCCGACGATGCGCTCGTCGACCACCTGCAGCTCGGCATTGCTGCCCGCGCGATCGATGGCGCCGGCGTAGTACACCGCGTCGCCGGGCTTGAACAGGCTTGCCTCTGGACCTACCGCGACCACCGTGCCGGCGGCATCCCAGCCCAGCACCTTGTCGGCGCCTTGCGGATCGACGCCGCGGCGGATCTTGGTGTCGACCGGATTGACCGCGATCGCCTCGACCTTGACCAGCAGGTCGCGGCCGGCGGGTTGCGGGTCGGGCAGGGTGGCGTCGATCAGGCTGTCGGCCTGGTCGATCGGCAGGGGCTGGCGGTAGATGACAGCTTTCATGGCGGTGAGATCCCGTGGATGGCTGAAAGTGGGTGAGGAGGGTGTTGCTTGGCGACTATGCTGACTTGCGCTTGATCGGCGAAAAAGTATCTTTCGATGCAAATACTTTCATCGAAAGAGCGAAAATGATCCGACCCGACGACCTTACCGTCTTCGTCCAGGCCACCGATGCCGGCAGCCTGTCGGCCGCGGCGCGCGAACTCGGCCTCACCCCGGCGGTGGCCAGCAGCGCGATCCGGCGGCTCGAACAGGCCCTGGGCCGGCGCCTATTCGTGCGCTCGACCCGCAGCCTGCGCCTGTCCGACGACGGCGAGCGCTACCTGCCGCATGCACGCCTCACCCTGCAGAGCCTCGAGGACGGTCGCCACGCGCTCGAGCACGGCCGCGGCGAGATCGCCGGCGAGCTGCGCCTGTCGGCGCCGTCCGATCTCGGCCGCCACTTGCTGCTGTCCTGGCTGGACGCGTTCCAGCTCGAGCATCCCAGGCTGAGCCTGCAGCTGCGGGTCAGCGATCGCCTCGCCGACCTGTACCGGCAGCCGCTGGATCTGGCGATCCGCTACGGCGTTCCCGCCGATTCCAGCCTGGTGGCGCAGCCGCTGGCGCCGGACAACCGCCGCGTGCTGTGCGCCGCACCGGGCTATCTGGCGCGCTACGGCATGCCTGCCGCACCCGAGGACCTGCGCAAGCATCGCTGCCTGCGCTACGTCTGGGGCGACGGCGTGCACGAGCGCTGGAGCTTCCATCTGCCGCGCGGCGTGCAGACCGTCGAAGTGGAAGGCGACCGCATCAGCGACGACGCCGACGTGGTGCGGCGCTGGGCGATCGCCGGGCACGGCCTGGTCTACAAGTCGCGGCTCGACGTCGCCGGCGACTTGCATGCGGGTCGACTGAAACAGGTTTTCCCGACGGCCCATGGCGAGCCAGCGCCGCTGCACCTGGTCTGTGCGCATCGCTCGCTGCTGTCGCCGCTGGTGCAGCGGCTGCGCGACTTCCTGCGCGAGCGCTGCGCGGCGGTGTGAGCCTCAGTGGCTGCGTTCGCGCAGCCCGGCCAGCATCACCGCGACGGCGTCCACGTCCTGGCTGGCCGAAGGCGCGCCGGCCGGCGCGTCGTAGTTGTCCAGCATGATCGCGAACGCCAGCCGCTCGCCGGCGGCGCTGGTGACATAGCCGGCCAGGCAGTGCACGTAGGCCATGCTGCCGGTCTTGGCGTGCACGTTGTTGGCCGCGGGTGTATTGCGCATGCGCCCACCGAGCGTGCCGTCCACGCCGGCGATCGGCAGCGCCTCGCGCAGCGCATCGGCATACGGCTGGGCAGCCAGGAAGGCGAGCAGGCGTGCCATCGCCTCGGGCGTGGCCAGGTCGCGCCGCGACAGGCCGGCGCCGTCCTCGATGAGGCTGGCCGAAGGCGCGATGCCGATGCGGTCGAGCAGCTGCCGCAAAGCCTTGATGCCCCAGCTCTCGGTGGTGATGAAGCCGGGCGGCGGCGTGGGAGACTGCAGCGCATCGGCCTGGGCACGCGCGCCGGAGGCCAGCAGCAGGTTCTGCAGGTACAGGTTCTGCGAGCGCTTCAGGCCGTCGCGCAGGATCTCGATCAAGGGCGGCGACTGCACCTGGGCGAGCACGTTCGCGCCGACCCGCGCGGGATTCTCGGCCGGCCAGTGCACGGTCTTCAGCTGGCCGTCGAGCTGGATACCGTGACGCGTCAGCGCTTCCAGCAGCTCGGCGCCGGCCTGGCGCGACGGTTCGCCGACGGCAAGGCGGAAGGTCTGCGTTGGCGAGCGCTGGGCGATGTTGCCGAACGCATACAAGGTGTCGGTGCCGGGGGCGCGGTACAGATTGATGTCGTTGCGCGTGCGCGGCGCGCTGGTGATCAGCTGATTGACCACCGGCATCAGCGCCATGGCCGCGGCCGGCGTACCCTCCAGCCGCGCTGGCGCTCCCGCCGTGGCGCCCGGGGCTACGTCCAGCTCGAGCTGGTTTTCCTGCACGCTGAGCGCGGACGAGGGCACCGCAAACCAGCTCTGCAGATCGATGGCCTCCCAGCCGGTGCCCATCGCGGGGCTGGCGAAATAAGTGTCGTCGGCGATCAGGTCGCCGTGCACGCGATGGACGCCGCGCGCGGCGAGCTGGGTGGCCAATTGATCGGCCCAGTCCTGCGTGGCCGTGACGATGCCGAGAGTGGGGTCGCCCATGCCGTACAGGATCAGCGGGCCGTCCAGCCGGCCATGCACCGGCGCGTCGGCGGCGAGCAACTGCGTGGGGATCCGATAGTCCGGCCCCAGCTCGCTCAGCGCCAGGGCTGCGGTGAACAATTTGGCGGTGGAGGCCGGTTGCTGCAGATGCTGCGGCTGGTGCGCATACAGCGTGCTGCCGGTATCCAGCGAGACCACTTCGATGCCCCAGTCGGCGCCGGCGAAGCGGGGCTGGCCGATGTGCCCGTCCACCTGCTCGGCCAGCGCGGCGAGGTTGGCCGGTCCGGGCGCGGCATGCGGCGTCGGCGCCCGATGGCGCGGTGCGGCGGCGCAGGCGGTGGCGAACAGCAGCGGCAAGAGCGCGAGCGTGGCGGGCAGGCGTCGCGGCAGGCGTGTGGTGTCGAGCGGCATGACTAGAGTATGGCCAATCCGGCGAGCGCTCGCAGCCGCCGAATCCGGTCGCGGCCGGTTCGCGGCTATCTGTTAATCTTGCCGGTCCATGCCACGCCGATCCCGGCGTGCTTTCTCCAGGGCGAATACATCATGCAGATTGCCGACCACGCGGTGGTTTCCTTCCACTACACGCTCACCGACGACCACGGCCAGGTGATCGACAGCTCCGAGGGGCGCGAGCCGCTGACCTATCTGCAGGGCAGCGGTCAGATCGTGCCCGGCCTGGAGAGCGCGATGGCGGGGCATCAGGCGGGCGACAAATTCAACGTCGACGTGAAGCCGGAAGAAGGCTACGGCGTCCACCATCCGGAACTGGTGCAGCAGGTGCCGCGCGCGGCCTTCCAGGGCGTGGCCGACATCCAGCCGGGCATGCAGTTCCAGGGCAACGGTCCGCAGGGCGTCATCAACGTCACCGTGACCAAGCTCGAAGGCGACCAGGTGCATATCGACGGCAATCATCCGCTGGCCGGACAGACCCTGCATTTCGCCATCGAGATCACCGAGGTGCGCGAAGCCAGTGCGGAAGAACTGGCGCATGGGCACGTGCACGGCCCGGGCGGCCACGACCACTAAGCCGGCATCGCGGCAAAGCGGACGCAGGGGGCGTGGTGGCGCGACGCTTGCGCATCGCCATCGTAGGCTATGGCACTGCGGGTCAGGCCGCGACCTTGTTCCTGTCCGCCCAGGGGCATCAGCTCGATGTGTTCGAGCAGGCCCCTGCGCCGGGCCCGGTGGGCGCGGGCTTCCTGCTGCAGCCGACCGGGCTGGGCGTACTGACTCGGCTGGGTCTGCACGAGCAGGCGCTCGCGCGCGGCCAGCGCATCGAGCGCCTGTACGGCTGCAACGCGCGCGGGCGCGCCGTGATGGACATGCGCTACGCCGACCATTCCTCCGGCTGCTTCGGCCTGGGCATGACCCGAGGCAGTCTGTTCGCCCTGCTGCACGAGGCCTGGCCTGACGCCTCGTCGCTGCATGCGGGTATGCGCATCGACGGTGTGGATGCGGACGGCCGCCATCTGCTCGACAGCGCCGGCGCCCGGCACGGCCCATTTGATCTGATCGTGGCGGCGGATGGCGCGCACTCCCGCCTGCGCACCGCTGCGCCCGAACTGGTGCGGCGCCAGTCGGTGTATCCCTGGGGTGCGGTGTGGTGCCTGTTGCCCGCTGGAGACTGGCCGCATGCCGATACCTTGCATCAGCGTTATGCAGGCACCCGCGAGATGATCGGCTTGTTGCCGGTCGGCCGGCGCGCCGATCGCGAAGGCCGCTGGCTAACGTTCTTCTTCAGCCTGCCCGGCGATCAGGTGGAGGCATTCGACGCCGCAGCCTTGCAGCGTCTGCGCGAGCGCCTGCAGCAGCTGTGGCCGCAGGCGCTGGCCTTGCTGGACGAGGTGCGCGAGCCCGGTCAGTTGCAGCGAGCGCGCTATCGCGACGTGGTGTTGCGTGCGCCCGTGCACGAGCGCTTGGTGTTTATCGGCGACGCCGCGCACGCCATGAGTCCGCAACTGGGGCAGGGCGTGAACATGGCCCTGCTCGATGCCGAGGCGCTGGCCGATGCCCTGTCTGCGCACGATGACGTCGACAGCGCGCTGGCGCACTATCCGCGCCTGCGCCGTCAGCACATGGCGGTGTACCAGCGTCTCAGCCGCTGGCTGACCCCGCTGTTCCAGTCCGACCGCAGCGCGCTGGCGTATCTGCGCGACGCCTGTTTCGATCCGCTTGGGCGCCTGCCGCTGGCGCGCGGGCAGATGCTCAAGATCCTCACCGGCACCAAGCAGGCCTGGTGGCGTTGAGCTGGCTCGGGCTCAGTACCAGTCGAGCAGGGATACGCCCAGGCCCAGATAAGTGGCGTTGTGGTTGTAGTCGATCAGGCTCTCGCCATAGCCCTTGAACAGCTCGGCATAGCCGCGCAGATTGCCGACCAGCGGAAAGCTCCAGGTGAAGCGGGCGGCGCCGCGCTGGTTGCTGCCGCCGCGCAAGGTGTCGCGCAGCATCAGGCCGAATTCCTGGCCGCGCCATTCGTGGATGATCTGCACGTCGCCGCGCCCGATGTAGTTGCTGATGTCGGGGTTGTCGTTGGTCTTGCTGGCTTCGGGGATGCGCCACCATGGGCGGAACATCACCGTCCAGCCATCGCGTTCGAAGCCGATGTTGGCGATCACCCGATTCCAGCTGCGCGACAGCGGATCCGCGCGCCCGTTGGACTGGTGATTGACGCCGATGGCCAGCATGCGCCCGTCCCAGCCGAACAGCTCGTAGTGGGTGTTGAACACCAGCAGCGCCTCGGGCTCGTAGTCGGTCTCGCGGAACGGGCGCGAATCCTTTTCGTTGTAGACCTGCCAACGCGAGGACTGGGTATAGCCCACCCATAGATCGCCGGCGTCGCCGAACACGTCTTGCGCCACCTTGGTCTTCAGACTGAGCTGGAACTTCGCCTCCACGTTGTCCAGCTGCTGCGGCGTGGTGACCGTATTGGCCGGATTGGGACTGTGCGGCTGCGCGTTCTGATTGCTGGTGGCGAACACCGGCATGACGTAGATCGGCTGATAGCCGCGCAGGTTGAAGGTGCCCAGCTTGCTTTCCGGCGACAGTTCCCAGCGCGAATCGAGCAGGGACAGCGGCTTGCCGGGGCTGCTGCTTTCGCTGGCTGTGGCGACCTCGCGGCTGGCGTGGCGCTGGTCCAGAATGTTCGGCGCCGCCGCGGTCTCGCTGCGCTTCTCCGCCGCCGGCAGGCGATCGCGTCCGGTGGCGCGGTCGTAGCAGGCCAGTCGTTGCGCATCGGTCTCGATCGCGGTGCAGGCGCGGATGTCGATCGGGTCGGGATTCTGCGCGAGGCAGCGTGCAGCGGGCAGGCACGATGCCAGCAGCATCGTCGCGGCGATCAGGAACTTCATCGTCAGCTTCTCCTCTCCGTCACGGCTTGGACGGAGAGTTTAGCCAGGCCCGGCGCGATGGGAACGCGACGAACGCCCAGCCGGCGCGATGCAGCGCCGGGTCGATGCCGTCACCCAAGCGAGCGTGCAAGGTCGCCGACGCGGCGCGTGCGGTGGGAGTGGCTTCAAATCAGTGCTGCAGCCTGACCCACTGCTCGTATTCGCCCTTGCTGATGCGCTTGTCGTGGTTGTGGTCGACGTAGTCGAAGTCGTTGGCCAGCGGCGGGTAGGCGGCTGCCTGCTCCGGGCTGATCGACTTGCCGCCGTTGGCGAGCTGCTCGAAGCTGGGCGGCGGCCCGTTCATGGGAGCCGGCGCCCGATGCGACAGCACGGTGAGCTCGCCCCGCGGGGTGTTGTAGTGGGCTTCGCCGGTGGCGGTCTGGTCTTGCTGCGCCCAGCTGACGCCGCTGCATAGCAGGAGGCCGGTCAGGAGCGCGATCGCTGAGGTTTTTGCAGGATTCATGGCAATGCTCCGTAGCGGATGGCGGGAGCCAGGCATCGATCAGCAACAGCATGGGCTGGTAACGCCTGACGCCCAGGATGAAGCTAGCAGTGAGTGTGTAAACGATATGCCCCGACCTTTGTGAACGCCGCGTGGCGATTCAGTGTTCGCTCGGTTGGCATCGCATGCAATCTGGCCGTCGGCGCCGCTGCATGCACGGCGGAGCATACGAGCCATGCGCCGGCTGCGCAGGTGCCCTAGGGACCATACGAACCAAGTCGTTCAGAAGCCGTTGCCGGCGTTCCTGTGAGGGATATTTCGGGTCGCGATGAGGGCAGCGTGCATGCATGCGTGCGGTGAGGATGCGCGACCGCATGCAGACGGAAGCTGGGACATCCAGCCTTGGAGGTCATGGTGTAAGTCGGCGCGTGAAGAGCCCATGCGATCGAAGCACTCAAGCTAGGCGATGTGCGCCGACTGTCTTCGGATGACGGTTCGGCGCTTGCGGCGGGCTTGATGTGGTCTTGGCCGTCTAGGCCGCCATTTGTTCGATCGGGCATCGCACTCATGCGCCATGCAAGAGCCGGCGAGTTCGCGATCGCGCAGGGTGAGGGCGCTGCCGACCATTGCCGGCCTGACAGCGCAGCAGCGATGGCCGCGCTGAAGCTCTGGAGTGCGTTTATGCGTGGGAATGGATGCTAAGGGAGTGGAGTGCCCCCAGACGGCACTCCACTCGATGCTGCGAGCCTTCCTGGCATGGAACGACATGGATCGGCGAAGCAAAGGGGCTGTCGTGTGAACCGTCGGCATCCGTGCCCGGCCTTTGCTCCGCTGTCCGTGGCGGCTCCGTCCAATACGATCGTGGTTCCTGGGAGATCAGCCCTGTACCACCGGGCTGCTCGGCAGGCTGCCGCTGGAAATGGCACACACGCCCAGCGAGCCGCTGAAGCTGGCGTTGCCGCTGGTGTCGACCTTGATGGACGCGGTGCCCGAGCAGTTGAAAATGCCCGCCGCAGTGACGTTGATGCCGGAGACCGTGCCGGTCCACGGGCCACTGCCCGACGGCGCGCTGATGACCCACGGCAGCTTGTTCGCCTTGATCGACGTGCACACTGAGCTGCCGGTGAAGCTGGCCGCGGTCACCTCGGCGACGCCCGCCGTGGCCTGCACGGTGAAGGTGCCCTGGCAGGGGTAGGAGATGCCCAGGAAGGACAGGTTGGTCGGGCCGGGGCCGACGATGCTGGTGCCGCTCGAGCTTCCGCCGACGGTCCACTGGGCGAACGCCGACGACGCACCCAAGGTGCCGGCCAGAATCATGGAGCCCATGACCAAAGACTTGATCGCTTTCATGTGTTTTTCCTCGGTAGGTAAATACGCGTTGGGAAAACGCGGCGCTGATCGGCCGCGGCCTTGCTTGGCGACTGCCCCGCAGTACGAAGGGACGTCGTCGATCCCGGCGTCGGCGCAGCCGACGACGCAGCCGCACATGGCCAGGTGAAGCTGCACATCAGTTCATGCGTGGATTGCCATTGCTGTCGTTCTGCGTCTTGACCGCACGAGTCAGTAGAAGCCCTTGCGCACCGACAAGCCGATGATGCGCGGGTCCAGGGTGAACACGTTGGTGGTCAGGCCGCTGTCGGAGCTGTTGAGAAAGGTGCCGGTGATCGGCGTCTTGTTGAACAGATTCTTGACGTAGAACTGCACCGTCAGATCGTTCTCGGGATGATCGTAGGTGAGCGAGATATTGGTGTTGCTCCAGCCACGCATATGGTCGATCGGATCGTTGTAGACGCGGGCCCAGCTCGAGCTCTGGTGGTAATAGTCGCCGCGCACGGTCAGGGTCGAATTGCCTAGAAAAAAGGTGTATTGCGCGCCGAGGTTGTAGGTGATGTGCGGCGCGTTCGGCAGATCGTTGCCGCCGACATTGCTGGAGATGCCGGCGCCGCCGTTCGGCGCGGTGCGCGGGTCGTACACCACGCCGGTGAGCTGCGAATATTCCGAGCCGGGCAGATAGCCGTTCTGCACCAGCGGCGAGGTCGAGCTGCACAGTGCGGCGAGATAGACGTAGGCCGAGTTGCCCGGCAGGTTCTGCTGCACGTAGTTCAGGATCTTCGCGACGTCGGCAGCGGGCGCGATGCACGACTGCGCGGCCTGGATGAACGGCTTCACCGTCACCCAGTTGGGATCGCCGTTGGTCAGGTTCATCTGATCGATCGAGTACTGGTGGCTGCCGATGCGCGTGCCGAGCAGGCCCAGGTTGGCGTCGGCACGGAAGTTTCGCGTCGGCTGCCAGGCCGCCTGAAATTCGGCGCCCCAGGTCTTCGCGTTGAAGTTCTCGTTGAGCGAGCCGCGATTGACGATCTGCGATACCTGGTAGTTTCGGTAGTCGTAGTAGAAGACGTCGGCGTCCAGGCTGAATTTGCCGCCGGCCATCAGGTTCTTCGTGCCGAGTTCGAACGCGTTGACGAACTCCGGTTTAAAGGTGGTCGGGTTCGGCGTGATGCTCAGCAGCGAGGGATCGACATCGATGCCCGGCGAATTGGTGCCGCCGGCGACGTAGCCGCGGGAATACGAGGCGTACAGCAAGGTGCTGTCGGTGAAGGGCAGATGCGGCGTCCAGTTCAGCACGACCCGGCCGGTAGGCTCGGTCCATTCCTGGTCGATGCTGGCTGCGGCCGGATAGCCCGAGTTCACGTAACCGGCTTCGGCGCCGGCCGCGGCGACGCCTGGCGGCGACAGCAGCAGCTGGCTGGGAACCGGCGTGGTGCTCTTGCGGTCGCGGGTCACGCGCAGGCCCACGGTCAGCTTCAGGTCGTCGGCCATCTGCCAATAGCTTTCGCCGAAGATCGCGGTGGACAGCGTGCGGGCGACGTTGTCGCTGCGAAAGTAGTTATGCCCCTGGCCATTGATATGGCCCAGCGAATTCGGATCGATGTAGATACAGCCAGTGGTGGAACCCGGCGGGCAAGGCTGAGGTTGCTGGCCGGGAAACCCTTCCCCCAGGTTGTACAGTCCCTCCGCGATCGCGGTGAACACATTGTTGAAGACGTAGTAGTTCTCGTTGATGTGGTAGTTGAGGAAGTTGGCGCCGACGTTGAAGTTGAACGGGCCGTCAAAATCCGATTGCAGGCGGAACTCCTGCGACCACTGCCGGCTGTACGACTGGGTGCGGTCCACCGCCAGCATCTGCGACGAGGCGCCCAGCTGCGGATCGACGAACACGCCGCCGGGAGTCAGGCCCGGATAAGTCGATTGCGACAGCGGATTGCCGAGAAAATCGACCAGCCCGAGCGAGTTGTTGAAGATCGGCACGGAAGGAAAGCGGTCGTAGTCCTGCTCGGAAAAATACGAGTCGCGGGTGAACAGGCTTTGCGAGACGAATTTCAGACTGGGGCTGAGATTCGCCTGGAAATTGAACTGGACCACGTCGTTGGTGGCGTGAAAGATCGGATCGAACGTGGTCGCGATGGTGCGCAGGTTGGTCGACTGCGTGACGCCTGCATAGGGATTGCCGTTCAACAACGGCACCACGTTCGAGAAGTCCGGCAGCACGCCGAGAATGACCTGCTGGTTGCCGGCCAGTACCTGCGGCAGGCTGAGTCCGTTCGGCACGCCGAAGGCGGACTTGCCGTACAGCGAGCCGTCGGTGCAGCCCTGGCTCAGCGTGGCTTGATCCAATGTGTTGGTGACGGCGGTGCCGTCGACCGAGGAAGGGCCGGGGTCGGTATGGCAGAGCTGCTTGCCGGTGCGCGAGCGATCGTCGTGCTCGCTGAAGTGTTCCCACACCAGGCTGGCGCTGACGTTGTCGTTGGGCTTCCAGGCCAGGCTGGCGCGTCCGCTCCACAGGTTGCGGCCGTCCACGTTGTTGTGGGTCACGCTGTTGTAGTCGTAGCCGTCGCGATCGGTCCAGGCGCCGGCCAGGCGAAAGGCCCAGGTGTTGGAAATCGGCACGTTGAGCATGCCGCTGAAGCGGCGGCCGTCGTAGTTGCCCACTTCCGCCTTGATCCACGACTCGTAGCCGTCGAAGCTCGGCAGGTTCGGGATCATGTTGACCACGCCGGCGGTGGCGTTGCGTCCGAACAGCGTGCCCTGCGGTCCGCGCAGCACTTCCACGTTGTCGACGTCGAAGTATTCCTGCTCGAACAGGCGATTGCGGATCATTGGCGTGTCGTTGAAGCTCACCGCCACTGCGGGGTCGGTGGTGACCGACAAGGCCTGCGTGCCGATGCCGCGGATCTGGAAGTTGTAGCTGGCGAAATTGGTCTTGGTGAAGCTGACGTTGGGCGTGCTGGTGACCAGGTCGGCGCCGGTCTCGATCTTCTTGTCGTCCAGATCCTGGCCGCTGAAGGCGGATACCGCGATCGGCACTTTCTGGATGTTTTCGGACTTCTTTTCGGCGGTCACGGTGACCGTGCTGAGCTGGGTGGCCTGGCTGGCATCAGGGCCTGCGGCGGACGTCGCGGTCGGCCTGGGCGCAGGCTTGATGACTACGGTATGGCCATCGGTGAATTCGTAGCGCAGGCCGCTGCCCTTGAGCAGGTCGTCGAGCGCCGCCGACGCGCCGCGTCGTCCGTTGAGTCCGGCCGATTTGCGTCCGGCCACCAGGGATGGATCGAACAGCACCTGAAAACCGCTCTGCGCATTGAACTGATGCAGGGCCTGATCAAGCGGGCCTGCAGGGATGTGGAAGGCAGTGACTGTGGATGTCGCGGGTGACGACTGCGCCATGACGGCGGAACTGCCGCTGATAGCGGCCATGATCAATACAGCCAGCAACGATCGCTGAGGGGCGCCATGCCGATGGCCCCCGCAGCGCACTTTCGATAAGCGCATGTTCTCCCCTTGTCTCGCTCAAGCAATCAGATTGCCGTCGGATTACAAGAACGTTGGGATTTGGAAGAACCCCTAGAAAAAATTTCAACTTTTTTCGATCGGGCCTGAAATGGCCGATGGGCCACCCCGGATGAGGCGGACGCCGCTGGTGCGGAGTGGCGCAGGCGACGCGTGTTTCAGCGGCGGCTGAGGCGCGTCTCGCCGCTGCTCTTGTCGACCCGCACGCGGATCTGGAAGGCGCTTTGCAGGGCGCGCACCAGGGACTCGGTCTGCCCGATGCTGAAGTCGCCGCTGATCGGCAGCTCCTGCAGGCTCGGGTCGGTGATGACCAGGTGCCCGGGGCCGTAGCGATTGACCTGGACCACGGCTTCGCCGAGCGGGGTGCCGCGGAACATGAATTTGCCTTGCGTCCAGCCGGTAGCGACGACAGGATCGATGCTGCGTCGCCGCCAGATGTCTGCGCCGGCGCTCAGCTGATCGCCGAGGCCGAGGATGGCGATCTGCTCCTGCCGGGTCACGTTCACCTGGCCTTCGATCACGGTGACGTCGGCCTGGGCGTCGCCGAGGTTGACGTCGAAGCGCGTGCCGATGTCGCGGATGGTATTGCCGGCGGCATACACGGTGAAGCTTCGATGCGCTTCGTGAGCGACGTTGTAGACCGCTTCGCCACGGATCATGTGGACCGCGCGCGCCGACTGATCCATGGTCACTTCCAGCACGGTGTCGGCGTTAAGCACGAGCTGGCTGCCGTCCGCGAGGGTGAGCTGGCGGACTTCCTGGGCGGCGGTGGCGTAGCGCACGGTCACGGGAGGGGGCGCGATGGCGGCGAGCTCGTCCGTTCGGTGCATGAGCTTGTAGCCGCCTACCGAAACGCCGATGAGCAGGCACGCGGCGGCCGCCATCAGCCAGCGCGAAGCGCGGTTCCTGCCGAAGCAGGTCGTACGGGACTGGCTGCGCGCGGCGTTCACGGCCTGCCGCCGCCAGGTCGCCACCTCGTCGTCGTCGGCCAGGCCCGACAGCTCTTTCCACAGTTGTTCGGTTTCGGCATAGGCGGCGGCATGCGCCGTGCTGGAGGCCTGCCACGCTTCGAATTCCTGGCGCTCCTTGGGCGAGCAGCCGCCGCCGTTGAGCCGCGCAAACCAGCGCTCGGCCTGGCCGAAAATCGATTCGAGGTCTTCTAGGCGGTCCATGATGATTACTTAAACGTTCTGCGGCGATTTTCCCCTAGAGCCTGTCGGCAGATTGCTAGCGCATGTGCGATCTGGTTCTCGACGGTTCGTTCCGAGATGCCGAATTGCCGGGCGATGTCACGGTAACTCAAGCCTTCGAAGCGATGCAGCATAAACACTTGCCGGCAGCGCGGCGGCAGCTGGCGGATCGCTTCCTTGATGCAGCCGAGGCTCTGCTGGTCCGACAGGATGCGGTCGGGCTGGGGTTCCGGTGAGGTCAGTTCGGCGTGCTCGATGTCCTGATAGTGGTAGGTCGGTCTGGTGTGCGCTTGCCGACAATGATCGGCCACCACGCTGGCGGCGACACGGAACAGCAGGGCGCGCACCTCGCCGATATTGTTGCAATGGCGATAACGCAGCATGCGCAGGAAGGTTTCCTGCACCACGTCTTCGGCCACGTCGTAGTCGCTCACCTGACGCCGCATATAGCGGCGCAGGCCGGGCTCCAGTTCGCGCAGCAGGCCGGCAAACGCGTCCGCGCCGGACCTGCTGGTCTGGCCGGCAGGAACTGCTTCGGACATCGGCTGGCTGCGAGGAGGGCTGATCGGCATGAACCTTCGGGCGGCGCAAATGGCGGAGACGACGTGATGGCTGCCGGCCCGCAATCCCCCTGTGCGATGGGCCCGAACGATCACTCAAGTCCGGTCTATTTAGTCCTGATTGGCGGCGGAGTACATTTGCAGCGCATCAAAGTGGTTCCAGGCGGCAGCCATGGCGCCGCCGTGAACGGTCTGCCGCGCTGCCAAAGCGGGTGGCGCCGGGTGCCGAGCCAGCTCGATGGCGTGAGCCGCCGGCCGCCCGGTCTGGTTGACGGAGGCGAGACTTCCGGTTTTCCAGGAGCCTCCGAGCCGGTCATGCGACGAGACGACGCGCATCGGGGTTCGGCGCCATGACGTGGTGGCGGACGGCGCCTGGCGACAGCGCTGCCCAGCAGCGCCTCAGGCTGTGCGGCAGCCGTCGTCGGCGAGGGCGATGTCGAGCGACGCCATCGGCGCATCGCTCCTGGGCGTGCCTCGGTGTAGGCGCTGCGTAGCGGCAACCCGGTTTCTGCGCGAACGAAGCGTCGCTGTTCCGGGCGCGGCGCATTCGTTGTAAGTTGCATCGCTCGAGATTCGAAGCGAGCGCGAAGGTTCCATTGATGCCGGTCCAAGGTCGAGGCACATCGCAGTCATCCGGCACGACGCCATCCGTATTCCGACTCTCCCAGGCGCAAGCGCGGCGCTTGCAGCTGAGCGCGCAGGGCTTGCTCGGCTCCGATCGTCGACGGGCCCGGCGCGGCGATGTGCTGGCAGCGATCGAGCGCATGCGCCTGCTGCAGATCGACACCATCCACGTAGTCGCGCGCAGCCCATACCTGGTGCTGTATTCGCGCCTGGGCGGCTACGAGCCGGATTGGCTGGACGAGGCCCTGGCCGAAGGCAGGCTGGCCGAATGCTGGGCGCACGAGGCCTGCTTCGTGCCGGCCGTCGACTATCCCTTGCACCGGGCCTGGAGCGGCCAGCGCGCAGGGCATTGGTCCTATCGTTCGGCGCAACGCGAACATCGCGAGCGCCGCCGCGAGATGGACGCCCTGCTGGAACAGGTGCGTGCGGCAGGTTCGGCACGCGCGGCGGACTTCGCGCGAGAAGAGCGCGCGGCTTCCGGCTGGTGGTCGTGGAAACCGGAGAAACGCTGGCTCGAAGCCTGGTTCGCCCTGGGCGAGCTGATGGTGGCGCGGCGCGAACGCTTCCAGCGCATCTACGCGCCGGCCGAGAGCGTGTTGGCGCGGCTCGATCCGCCGTTCGACCCGGCGCTGGCCGCACTCGGCGCCGACGCCCTGCGCCAGCGCTTCGTGCTGGACAGCGTGCGTGCGCTCGGTGTGTGCATGGCGCGCTGGATCGCCGACTATTACCGCCTGAAGCCTGCGGTCGACGAGCGCGAACTGGCGCCGCTGCTGGCGAGCGGCGAGCTGATCGAGGTGGCGGTGGATGGCTGGCCGGCGCCGGGCTATGTGCATCGCGATCATCGGTCGACGCTGGAGCAGGCCGTGGCCGGCCGCCTGCGCGCCACCCGTACGACCTTGCTGTCGCCGTTCGATCCGCTGGTATGGGATCGGGCCAGGCTGCGTGCGATGTTCGGCTTCGACTACGCGATCGAGTGCTATACGCCGGCGCCCAAGCGGCAGTACGGCTACTACGTGCTGCCGATCCTGCATCGAGGTGAGCTGGTTGGACGCCTTGACGCCAAGGCGCATCGTCGTGAAGGCGTGTTCGAGGTGAAGTCGCTGCACCTGGAGGAAGGTGTGCGGCCCACGCCTCGTCTATGGGCCGAGGTGGCTGCAGCGATCGCGGCTGCGTCTCGCTGGCACGCGACGCCGAAGATCCGCCTCGCTCGCTGCCGTCCCGCCGATGCCGCGGCGACGCTGCGTGCGCACTGGCGGGCCGTCGCCGGCACGGCAGGTTGAAGCGTCACGACCCGTTGCAGGGTTTGCCGTTCAGCGCTGCGCGCTGCTCGTCGGCCAGCTTCCGGCAGCGCTGATCCAGCTCTGGCCGCACGGACGGGTCGGCCGCCTGCTGCTGCAGGCTGTCGCGCATCGCCTGATAGCGGCTCTCCAGTTGGTCCGACGGATAGATGCCGGCGGCACGATGGCAGGCCTGGTAGCTGGCCAGGTAGTCGTCGCAGGCTGGAATCCCGATGCTGGCCGCTGCCGGAGTGGCGCTCGGGGTGGCGACCGCGGGCTGATGGGGTGTTCCGGCGCAGGCGCTCAGCAGCAGGCTGCCGGCCAGGGTCGGCAGGGCGAGTCGTATGCGGACGGTCGGCATGAAGCTTTCCTGATCGAGCTGGCAGGTCGGCATGGTGACCTGCCGGCCGCTCCGTGTCGACCTCGGTCCGCGTTCGGGCAGGGCATGCCGTGGGCTTCGCAAGGCCGATTTATTGCGCCAGTTCGGAGCCTGCCGAGCAGTGCGCATTTGGCGTTTCGACGATAAAGACAGTTGCATTTTTCTCTCGATTTAGACCGATTGAAAACGCTTTCGTCAGTGAATTCGGAGGTGGTCGTATTAGGATTTTTCTGATTAATGAGATTTTTCCTTAGACGCGGTCGCCGCTGCTGCAGCGAGCGCCTTGTCGATCAGCCGAACTTGCTCGGCCGATCTTGGAAAATGGCTTGATGAAGCCGTTTGTACGAGGTGAAAGACACCTCGATCAAGGCTGCTGGAAGCCAACGAAGTGCTCGACGAGGCGCGGCTAAATCGTGCGGTAAATCACATATTGGAAAGGACTTTTGCGACGACTAGCCACTCGATGAAAATCCGTTATCATTAATTGGCTGTGTCTGTTTGGGTTATGCGTGTCACCGATGCGGAAACTTCCCGTCGTCCCGCCAATCCTGCATGCCAGTCAAGCCATCGGCCCGGGCGGGCGATTGGTCTCAGTGAAACGGATCGGAGTGAGTCATGTCGGATCGTGAAGTTGGTACTGTCAAGTGGTTCAATGACGCCAAGGGCTTTGGCTTCATCAGCCGCGAGAGCGGCCCGGACGTCTTCGTGCACTTCCGCGCCATCTCGGGCAACGGCTTCAAGAGCCTGAAGGAAGGTCAGAAGGTGAGCTTCAAGGTGACGCAAGGGGCTAAGGGGCTGCAGGCCGAGGATGTAACTTCGACCTGAAGGGAGACAGTGGACTGCGTGCGGGATCGATCTCGCGGCAGTCCGAGGGGCCAGGGCAGGGGTTTTGTCGCTGCGCAGTCTTCGCTAGCCTGCGCGGATGCCTGAATCGAAAGTCGTCTCCACGTTCTCCGAAACCATCGCGCCGGCCGTGCGGCAGGAAATCATTCCTGTCGCTGCGGCTGGCGCGCATGCCGAATTGCTGTTGATACGGCCTGCAGGCCATGCCAGGCACATGCTTTACTGGCTGGCAGCGATGGGCGTGCCGGCCAAGCATTACCTTCCTCTGGCCGAGCAGCTCGCGGCGCGCGGCGTCGCCGTCGCCCTGCACGAATGGCGCGGCATCGGCTCCAGCGATCGGCGCGCCGGTCGCCACTGTGACTGGTCCTATCGTCACTTGCTCACCGAGGACATGCCGGCCGGCCTGGCCGCGGCGCGCGAGCGGCTGCCGGAGGCAGCGTGCTGGCTGGGCGGCCACAGTCTGGGCGGCCAGTTGGCATGTCTCTACGCCAGCCTGCATCCGCAGCAGCACCAGGGCATGGCGCTGGTCGCCAGCGGCGCACCGTACTGGCGGACGTTTCCTCAACGGCGCCTCCTCTACCTGGCCTACGCCCTGGCACCCTGGCTGGCCAAGCTGGTCGGACGCCTGCCCGGCAGAGCCATCGGCTTCGGCGGCAACGAGGCGCGTGGCGTGATCGATGACTGGGCGCGCAGCGGCCGCTCGGGCAACTATGCCGCGCGTGGCCTCAGCGAGGATTTCGAACAACGCCTGGCCGCGCTGCAGCTGCCGGTGATCGCGCTGCGCATGCGCGACGACTGGCTGGTGCCGGCGGATTCGCTGGATTGGCTGCTGGGCAAGATGCGTCCGGCGGCACGCCATGTTGCGGTGGTCGCGCCGGAAGATCAGCAGGGTCGGCCGGCCGATCATTTCAGCTGGATGAAGCAGCCGGATCTCGTCGCATCGCGCCTGGCCGAGTGGATCGCAGCGCAGGCACGCACTGTCGCCGTCGATGCAGCCTGTTGAGTCGCCATCGTCCAGCGGTTGCCGATGGCCCATCGAAATTTTCGATCGCATGCGGGTCATCTCGCAGCTTGCGGAAGCCGTTGCGCCGACTTCCCCGCTTTCACGCCGACGCATGTAGGCTTGCCGGATATCTCAACACGCTGCTCCCGATGAAACTCTTCGAACCCTTGCATCAGCGCAACGTGGTCATGCGCAATCGTTTCGCGGTCTCGCCGATGTGCCAGTACTCGGCCGTCGACGGCATGCCTTCGCACTGGCATCTGGTGCATCTGGGCAGCCGCGCCGTCGGCGGCGCGGGGCTGGTCGTCACCGAAGCGACTGCGGTTTCCGCAGCCGGCCGCATCAGTCCCAGCGACACCGGCATCTGGAACGACGCGCAGCGCGATGCCTGGCGGCCGATCGCGGCATTTATCCGTGAGCAGGGCGCCGTCGCCGGCATTCAGTTGGCGCATGCCGGGCGCAAGGCCAGCACCTGCGTGCCGTGGGAAGGCGGCGGCCCCTGGCGCGGCGAAGGCGCGTGGACGCCGCTGGCGCCGTCGGCGCTGCCGTTCGATCGCGACTGGCACGTGCCGCACGCGCTGGATGCGGCCGGCATCCGCGACGTGGTCGAGGATTTCCGCCGGGCAGCGATACGCGCGCTCGAGGCGGGCTTCCAATTGGTCGAGCTGCATGCGGCGCATGGCTACCTGCTGCATGAGTTTCTGTCGCCGCTGAGCAACCAGCGCGATGACGCGTACGGCGGCAGCTTCGAGCATCGTGCGCGCCTGCTGTGCGAGGTGATCGCGGCCGTGCGCGAGGTCTGGCCGGCGGACTTGCCACTGTGGCTGCGCATCTCGGCCACCGATTGGGCCGACACTATCGATGCCGGCCAAGGCTGGGACCTCGAACAGAGCGTGCGCCTGGCGCGGCTGGTGCAGCCGCTCGGCGTGGACTTGATCGATGTGTCCAGCGGCGGTTTGATCCCGCACGTGCGCATTCCGGTGAAGCCAGGCTACCAGGTGCCGTTTGCCGCGAAGATCCGGCGCGAAGCCGGCGTCGCGACCGGCGCGGTCGGCCTGATTACCAGTTCGGCGCAGGCCCAGGCGATCCTCGACGACGAGGCCGCCGATGTCGTGCTGATGGCGCGCGAGCAACTGCGCGATCCCTATTTCGCCCGGCGCGCGGCAGCCGAGCTCGGCGACGAGCTGGTCGCGCCGCCGCAGTACCAGCGCGCCTGGTAATCCCTTACCGAGGAGTTATCGATGGATGCCATCCCCAGCTTGATCAGCGGCCGCCTGCACGATCTCGGCGACGGTTTCAGCGTGCGCCGGCTGCTGCCGGTATTGCAGGCCCGCCATGTCGGCCCGTTCGTGTTCTTCGACCATATGGGACCGGCGGTGTTCGCGCCGGGCCGCGGCATCGACGTGCGGCCGCATCCGCATATCGGCCTGGCCACGGTGACCTGGCTGTTCGAAGGCGCGATCCGCCATCGCGACAGTCTCGGCAGCCTGGCCGACATCCGCCCCGGCGCGGTGAACTGGATGACGGCCGGCCGCGGCATCGTGCATTCCGAGCGCACGCCGCCGGACGAGCGCGCTGCCGGCCAGCGCATGCACGGCGTGCAGATCTGGGTGGCGCTGCCGCAGGCAGATGCCGAGATGGCACCGGAATTCCATCATCATCCCGCCGAGGCGTTGCCGCGCATCCGTCGCGCCGGCGCCGAACTGGTGCTGGTCGCCGGCAGTGCCTACGGCGAGAGCTCGCCGGTGAAGATCTTCGCGCCGATGTTCCTGATCGACGCGCAACTGGAAACCGGCGCCGAACTGGCCTGGCCGGACGAGCACGTCGAACGCGGCGTGCACGTGGTGGAGGGCGAGGTGAGCTGGGGCGAACTCAGCGTGCCGACCGCGGCGATGGCGGTCCAGACGGGAGCCACTGCGGCACCGTTGCGCGCTGAAGCGCCCAGCCGCGTGATGCTGTTCGGCGGCGCGCCGCTCGACGGCGAACGTCATTTGTGGTGGAACTTCGTCGCCAGCTCGCGCGAGCGCATCGAGCAGGCCAAGGCGGACTGGGTCGCGCAGCGCTTCGGCCGCGTGGCGGGCGACGACGAAGAATATATTCCGCTGCCGGCGTAGCATGGCGGGCAAATAGGCGAGCCGTCCGCATCGTCAGTGCGATCGACCGAGGTTTGGACATGTCCGAGTTTTCCAGCTTCCGCGAGTTCTACCCGTTCTATCTGAGCGAACACAGCAATCGCACCTCGCGGCGATTGCACGTGGTGGGCAGCACCATCGTGCTGCTGATCCTGCTGTACGGGCTGCTCAGCGGCCGTCTGGTCTGGCTGTGGCTGATGCCGGTGGCGGGCTACGGCTTCGCCTGGGTCGGCCACTTCATGTTCGAGAAGAATCGTCCCGCGACTTTCCGCCACCCGCTCTACAGCCTGATGGGCGACTGGGTGATGTACTGGCAGGTGCTCAGCGGCAAGATGCGCTTCTGAGCGCGGCCGCGCGGTCAGCGATATTGCCGGTGGCAGCTCTCGCAGGCGTCGCCGACCGGCTTCAGCGCGGCGGCCAGTGCAGGGCAGTCGGCCGGCGCGGCCTGGATCGCGGCCTGCAGCGCATCGTGCAGATGGCCGGCGGTCGCGGTGAAGTCCTGCGGGGCATCCGGGAAGGCGTCGCCGATATCCAGCGACGCCGAACGCAGGCGCTGCAATTGCTCGAGATTCGCGGCTGCTTCGCAGCGCTGCGCCTTGCGCGCCTGCTGCAGCGTACCCATATGATGCGCCATCACGCTCATGACCGCCTTGGGCAGCGGGTTGCGCTGGCGCAGCGCGTTCATGGCGAACACCGTGCCAACGATGCCGATGGCCAGGCCGAGCAGGATCAACAGGGCTGCACGCATGCGCTTTCTGCCGCGGAAGAGTGGCTGCACAGGATAACCCGATGGCGTCCGGCTGCCGCAGCGCCGGCGCGATAAACTTGAGCTTCCAGGATGTGTTGCGCAGATCGATGGGCATGAGCGAGACAGCAGAACAAAGCGTGGCCGAAGCGCCGCTGCCGGAAGGCGGGCGCGATTTTCCGCACGAGCGCTTCCAGGGCGTCGAGCGCCTGTACGGCGTCGGCACGGTCGCGGCGTTGGCGCGCAAGCACGTCTGCGTGATCGGCATCGGCGGCGTCGGTTCCTGGGCTGCCGAGGCGCTGGCGCGCAGCGGCGTGGGCCGGCTCACCCTGATCGACGCCGACGAAGTCTGCGTGTCGAACACCAACCGCCAGTTGCATGCGCTCGACGGCGCCTACGGACAAGCCAAGGTGGCGGTGACCGCGGCGCGTCTGCGCGCGATCAATCCCGCGCTGCAGGTCGAGGCGATCGAGCGCTTCCTCACCACCAGCACCCTGGACGAACTGCTCGACCGTGGCTACGACGTGGTGCTCGATGCCTGTGACGCCTTCCGGGTCAAGCTGGAGGCGATCGCCTGGTGCCGGCGGCGCAAGCTGCCGATGGTCAGCGTCGGCTCGGCGGGCGGACGCACCGACCCGACCCAGATCCGCGTGCGCGACCTGTCGCGCACCGAACACGACGCCATGTTCAGCCTGATCCGCAAGAAGCTCCGCGCGGATTTCAATTTTCCGCGCAACCCGGATCGCTACTTCGGCGTGTCGGCGGTGTACTCGCTGCAGAACGTGCAGTATCCGCAGCCGGACGGCAGCGTGTGCGGCAATCGGCCGCCCGGCGGCGATGCCTTGAACCTGGCCTGCGGCGGCGGCCTCGGCGCGGCGACCCATGTCACCGGCGCGTTCGCCTTCGCCGCGGTGGGCAAGGTGCTGGAGAAGCTGCTGGGCAGTTGAGGCCTGGGACAGCTGCGGCGTGCAGGCTGCTCTTCAGCCGACGGTCTGCAGCAGGTTGCCGGCGCTGTCGGTGATGCTGGTCGGCTGGATCTCGAAGCGCAGGTGCTCGACGCCGGCCACCGCGTAGCTGCCGCGCTGGGGTTTCAGGGTGGAGCCCAGCGCGCGGGCTGCGTCGGCCGTCAGCTGCACGTGCAGCACCTCATCCTCGACGTGGACGCGATTCTGTTCGCCGGCCGAGAACACCACACTGGCCGACTCGCCGACGATGCGCAGCGGCCGCCCGAACGGCAGCCGCAAAGGCAGCAGGGCGGCCAGCTCGCCGGCCTGCAGTGCGCCGATCACGATCGTGGTCAGCGACTGGCGCAGCAGGCGCCGATCCTGTCGCCAGGCCAGGGCATCGGTCCACAGCATGCCGGTGCTGGAGCCGTCGCGACGGGTGCCTGCCTCCACCTGCGCCTGGAGTTCCGCCTGCTCGAGCAGGGAGCCGCGCGCCAGGTCGGTGATCCACAGCGGCATCGCCGGCGCGAAAACCTCCAGCAGCTTGCTGGTTTTCCAGCGCTTGGCGGCGCGCTCCTCGTCCGCGGTCAGGCCGACCACCTGCAGGAAGGCGAGTTCGCCGTGCGGCGTGCGCATGGCCGGCAATTCGGGATCGGGGATGAACGCCATGGAACAGATGCGGGTCGCCTCGTCGCGGGCGATCGGGCCATTGGCGGGCAGCCAGTCGCCAGGCCGGAACACGTTGCCGGACTGGAACACGTAGCGCGCGAGGTTTTGCAGGAAGTTCAGCGCCCAGGTCGGCGGCTCTTCGGCAGGCTCGTGCATGCGCAGGCGGAAGCTCAGCTCGAAGCCGTAGCCGCTGACCTCGAGGTTGTTCGATTCCTTGCCGTACAGCTCGGAGAAGCCGTAGGTGACGAAATGCCAGTGTGGCCAGGGCTGCGTGCGCTGCCACGCACTGATGCCGTCCAGCGGATCGGGACCGCCCAGCCGATAGCTGATCAGGGTGCCGTAGTGCTTGGGCTCCTGGGCGGGATAGAGCGCCGCGCAAGCGGCGGAGATGGCGTCCCAGCCGGGGGCTTCCTGGTCGGTCACGCTGTTCATCGCTTGCTGGGAAGCGGCGGCGCGCCAGGCGACATCGCGCCCGGCGCGCCGACCACGGACCCGTCACCAGCCCATGTAGTGGCCGCCGTTGATGGCGAGGTTGGCGCCGGTGATCCAGCTGGCCTGTTCGCCGGTGAAGAAGGCCACCGCGTGGGCGATCTCGTCCGGCTTGCCGAGGCGGCCCACCGGGATCTGCGCGACGATCTTCTCGCGTACTTCCTCCGGCACCGCCATCACCATGTCGGTGCCCACGTAGCCGGGCGAGACGGTGTTGACGGTGATGCCGAACTTGGCGTTTTCCTGCGCCAGCGAGATGGTGAAGCCGTGCATGCCGGCCTTGGCAGCAGCGTAGTTGGCCTGCCCGTACTGGCCCTTCTGGCCGTTGATCGAGCTGATCTGCACGATGCGGCCCCACTTGCGCGTGCGCATGTTGTCGATCACCGGGCGGGTGACGTTGAAGCAGGCGTTGAGGTTGGTGTTCATCACCTCGGTCCACTGCTGGTAGCTCATCTTGTGGAAGGTGGTGTCGCGGGTGATGCCGGCGTTGTTGACCAGGATCTCGACCGGGCCGAGCTTTTCCTCGACCTGGCGCACCATGGTCTCGCTGGAGGCCGGGTCGGACACGTCGCCGGGCACCAGCAGCACTTCGATGCCGCTGCTTGCCATCTTCTGCCGCCATGCCTCGGCCTTGGCCTGGTCACGGTAATTGGTGGCGACGCGATGCCCCTGCTGGGCCAGGTAGTGGATGATCGCGCTGCCGATGCCCCCGGTGCCGCCGGTGACCAGGGCCGTCCGTTGAGTCATAGCTGTCTCTCCTTCAATGCTGTATTCGCCGAAATCCGAGTCGTCTGCCGCCGACCGGGTGGAATCTGCAGGGCAGGGTCCGCGGCCCGGGCGCTCATGCTTTATAGCGGGTCGTCAGAAAATAAGACCGCTGCATTGCGGCAAATCGTGCGGTCGGAAAATATCCGCAGCGGCGGCCAGCAAGGCCTGCGGCGTCGCGCCGGAAAGTGCGGGCAGCCCGAGGAATCGCAGCGCACGCTGCAGCGCCGGAAGGGGCTGCGCCGGATCGACCGGACAGGCGCCTTCGGACTTGGACAATTTGCGTCCTTGCGCATCCAGCGCCAGCGGCAGGTGCAGATAGCGCGGGGTGGGCAGACCGAGCAGCCGCTGCAGGCAGATCTGTCGCGGCGTGGAGTCGAGCAGGTCGCTGCCGCGCACCACGTCGCTGATGCCCTGGAACGCGTCGTCCACCACACAGGCCAGCTGGTAGGCATAGAAACCTTCGGCGCGACGCACGATGAAGTCGCCGGCCTGCTCGCGCAAGGCCTGGCGCTGGGGGCCCTGCAGGGCGTCGTCGAAGGTGATGGTGATATCCGGGGTGCGCAGGCGCCAGGCCGGTTCGCGCGCCGGGTCGGGCCTCGCCACGCAGCGGCCGTCGCGATGCATGCCGCCGTCGACTGCCAGCTGGGTGCGGCTGCACCAGCAAGGGAACACCAGATTGGCCTGCTGCAACTGCGCGAAGGCCGCCTCGTAGGCAGGGATGCGCTGCGACTGCCACAACGGCGGCGCCGCCGCGGTCAGGCCGAACGCGGGCAGGGCGGCCAGGATGTCCTCTGCGGCGCCTGGCACCTCCCGTGGTGGATCGATGTCTTCCATGCGCAGCAGCCATTCGCCGCCGGCACGCCGGGCGCACAGCCAGCTGCCGAGCGCGGCGACCAGCGAGCCGACATGCAGTGAACCGGTGGGCGAGGGGGCGAAGCGTCCGCGGTAGCTCATTCGCCCATTGTAGGGCCAGGCTCGCCGCAGCCTTGCGCGACGAGCGTCCCGGCAGCGCCGCTCAGTCCAGCCGGTACAGCGGGTACAGGCTGGACTCTTCCCGCTCGATGCGCTGGCTGAGCAGGCCGCCGACGTCCTGGAAATCCTGCGCGAACTGGCTACGTTCGGCAGCGTTGAACTCCGCCGTCTGGTATTTCTTCACGAAGTTGACCACGCCGCGGGCGATGGTGTTCATTTCGCGGCGGAAGTCGCGCATCAGCTCGGCGTTGTGCCCGTCGCTCATCAGGCTCTGCTCGAGGTAGGTATAGAAGCGCACGTTCTCGGTGAGGATGTGCGCCTCGAAGCGGGTCTTGAAATTGACCAGCTCGCCGCGGATCTCCTCGTAGCGCCCCTGCTGCTGCAGCTGGGCCAGATGCTGGTACAGCGCCACCAGGTCGCCGTGATCGCGCTTGAGCGAGCTCACCAGGTTCGGGTCGTAGCTGATGGCGCGGGGCGCCGAGATCGACGCCTTGGCGATGCTCGGCTGTTCAGCCTCGGCTGCGCGCTTGTTTCCAAACAGTTTGTCGAACAGACCCATGCTCGTCCCCCCCCGAGGTGACTCAGACTTGTGAAGTAGGTGCTGCATAGGCCGATCCCATCGACTTTCATGCATGCCGCCGCAGCGGCCAGCCTACTGGATATTCGTTGGCGTATGGTTTCCCCGGGGGGCTGATGGGCCATCATCGTGCCCATCCTGTGATCCAGGTGGCGAATTCGCGTTGCCCTTGAAACCCCGGCGGCTTGCCCCGAACCTAGGCGTACGGCTCCGTGCCGTATTTCTCGCGACTGCCCAGACATTTTTAGAGAGAGACAGCCATGCGACGCATCGCCCTTTTCCTTGCCACCAATATCGCCGTCCTGTTCCTGCTGAGCGTCGTCTGCCATCTGTTCGGCATCGACCGGATGGCGGCCGTACAGGGCATCGGCGGCCTGAAGGGCCTGCTGATCTATGCCGCCGTGTTCGGCATGGGCGGCGCCTTCATCTCGCTGGCGATGTCCAAGTGGTCGGCCAAGTGGGCGACCGGCGCGCGGGTGATCGAGCAGCCGCAGAGCGAAGGCGAGCGCTGGCTGCTGGAGACGGTGCGCCGCCATGCGCAGAATGCCGGCATCGGCATGCCCGAGGTGGCGATCTACGACGCCCCGGAAATGAACGCTTTCGCTACCGGCATGAGCAAGAATCATGCGCTGGTCGCGGTCAGCAGCGGCCTGCTGCAGCAGATGGATCGCGAACAGGTGGCCGCCGTGCTCGGCCATGAGATCGGCCACGTGGCCAACGGCGACATGGTCACCCTGACCCTGATCCAGGGCGTGCTGAACACCTTGGTGATCGTGGCCGCGCGCATCGTCGGCCGGGCGGTGGACAGCTGGTTGTCCGGCGGCCGCGACAACCGCGGCGGCGGCATCGGCTATTTCGTCACGGTGATGGCGTTGCAGGTGGTGTTCGGCCTGTTCGCCTCGATGATCGTCGCGGCGTTCTCGCGCTGGCGCGAATTCCGCGCCGACGCCGCCGGCGCGAACCTTGCCGGCCGCGGCGCCATGATCTCTGCCCTGCAGCGCCTGCAGGCGGGGCACGGCGAAAGCAGCCTGCCGAACACCCTGGCCGCGTTCGGCATCGCCGGGCCGCTGGCCGCAGGCTTCCAGCGCCTGTTCATGAGCCATCCGCCGCTGGACGTGCGCATCGCCGCCTTGCGCGACGCGCCGTCGGCGCGCTGAGCCGGGTTGCTGCGGCCGCCGAGCCGCTTACATTCTTTTTCTCAACCATCGAATCAACCGTCATCCGGAACCGTCACGCATGAGTGCAACCGCCACCGAGACCCGCAAGTTCGAAGCCGAAGTCGCCCAGGTACTGCACCTGGTCACTCACTCGCTCTATTCGCACAAGGAAATCTTCCTGCGCGAGCTGATCTCCAACGCCTCCGACGCCTGCGACAAGCTGCGCTTCGAGTCGATCGCCAAGCCCGAGCTGCTGGCCGGCGACGGCGAGCTGCACATCGACGTCAGCTGGGACGCCGAGGCGCGCACCGTGACCATCCGCGACAACGGCATCGGCATGTCGCGCGAAGAAGTGGTGGCGAACATCGGCACCATCGCCAGCTCGGGCACGCGCCGCTTCCTCGAGGCGATGTCGGGCGAGCACAAGGCCGATGCCCGCCTGATCGGCCAGTTCGGCGTGGGCTTCTATTCGGCCTTCGTGGTGGCGGACAAGGTCACCGTGCTGACCCGCCGCGCCGGCGAGCCGGCGGACACGGGCGTGAAGTGGGAGAGCGACGGCAAGGGCGAGTATTCGCTGGAAGCGGCCGAACTGGCCGAGCGCGGCACCACGGTGACCCTGCACTTGAAGGCCGACGAGGACGAGTTCCTCAAGAGCTGGCAGCTGCGTACGCTGATCCGCAAGTATTCCGACCACGTGGCCTTCCCGATCCGCCTGCCGAAGGAGCAGGACGGCAAGCCCGGCGACGAGTGGGAGTCGATCAACGCCGCCTCGGCGCTGTGGACCAAGCCGAAGTCGGAGATCTCCGACGAGGACTACCAGAGCTTCTACAAGTCGCTGGGCCACGACTTCAACGACGCGCTGGCCTGGACCCACAACCGGGTCGAGGGCAGCCAGAGCTTCACCACCTTGCTGTACATCCCGGCGCAGCCGCCGTTCGACCTGATGATGGGCGGGCGCGACGAGCGCAAGGGGCTGAAGCTCTACATCAAGCGCGTCTTCATCATGGACGCAGCGGAGGAGCTGCTGCCGAACTACCTGCGCTTCGTGCGCGGCGTGGTGGACGCCGACGACCTGCCGCTCAACGTCAGCCGCGAGATCCTGCAGCAGAACCGCCAGCTGGAGCGCATCAAGGCGGCCTGCGTGAAGCGCGTGCTGGACCTGATCGAGAAGCTGGCCAAGGACGAGCCGGAGAAGTTCGCCACTTTCTACAAGGCCTTCGGCAACACCCTCAAGGAAGGCATCGCCGAGGACCAGGCCAACCGCGAACGCATCGCCAAGCTGCTGCGCTTCGCCTCGACCAAGGGCGAGGGCAGCGCGCAGACCGTCTCGCTGGACGACTACATCGGCCGCATGCCGGTGGGCCAGGACACCATCTGGTTCATCACCGCCGACAGCTATGCCGCCGCGCTCGGCAGCCCCCAGCTCGAGGCGTTCAAGGCCAAGGGCACCGAAGTGCTGCTGATGTTCGACCGCATCGACGAGTGGATGCTCGGCAGCCTCAGCGAGTACGCCGGCAAGAAGCTGAAGAACGTGGCCAAGGGCGAGTTGCCGCTGGACGAAGCCGACAAGCAGAAGCAGGAAGAGGCGAGCAAGGCGGCCGAGCCGCTGCTGCACAAGCTGAAGGAACTGCTCGGCGACCGTGTCGGCGAGGTCAAGGTCTCGGCGCGCCTCACCGATTCGCCTTCCTGCCTGGCGCTGTCCGACTATGAGATGGCGCCGCATCTGGCGCGCCTGTTGCGCGAGGCGGGCCACGAGATGCCCGAGTCCAAGCCCACGCTCGAGATCAACCCGCAGCACGCCCTGGTGCAGCGGGTGCAGACCGAGGCCGACGAAGCCAAGGCGCGCGATGTCGCCTTCCTGTTGCTGGAGCAGGCCGAGATTGCGGCCGGCGCTCAGTTGCCCGATCCGGCGGCGTTCGTGCAGCGCCTGAATCGGGTGCTGCTGGGCAGCTGATCCGGCGCATCGAGGTACCGCCAAAGGCCCGTCGCGAGGCGGGCCTTTGGCCGTGCGCAGAACGCGATGCGCGCTGGACAAGCCGCAAAGCGCTGGCTATGGTCGGGCCCGGTTCGCAAGCTGCGGGAGAACGACGCGCATGATCAAGAAGCCATGGATCGCCTTCGGCCTGCTGGCCTTCGGCATGGGGGCGATGGCGCAACAGGCGCCGGCGGCGAACACGCCGACGGTGGTGCACAATGCACATGCGAAAGGCCTGCTGCTAGGCGCGCACCGGCTCACCCTGCAGTGGATCGAAGGCGCCAAGCCTGGCGAGGCAAACGTCACCGACGCCGACGGCAGCCTGCAGATCAAGGGCGAGCAGCACAGCCTCAACGGCGCCGACTACGTGCGCATCGACGGTGTGATCACCCAGGTCGATGCCAAGTCGTTCGCCTTCCAGGGCACCATCCTGACCCAGGTCGCCGGCATCAACAACGGCCAGCTGTGCAAGCGCGACGGCACGATGAACTTCCGCATCGCCGGCGCCCGCAAGTTCTGGCGCCTGCAGCAGATGCAGAATCCCTGCGTGCCGCAGGGCGACACCACCACCGACTACGTGGACATCTTCCTGCGCTGAGGCAGCGTGGCGGGCGCGCGGCTTCAGGACCTCGTGCCGTGGTCATATCCGCCGCACCGAGCTCGGACCATGCGCACGAAGCGGGGTCTCGGATATGCTGCGCGCCTCGATGGAGCTCGCAGGCGGGAGGCGCCGATGCATACCCAGTACGACAGACGTAAGGCGCCGCGGCCCGCAGCCGCTCGTTGCGCTCGATGGAAGGCCTGGTGCGTGCCGGCATGGCTGGCGTTCGCTGCCGGCACGATGACGACGGCGCATGCCCAGAGCGCGACTCAGGCGCCTGCCTCCAGTACAGCGGATGTCTCCACAAGCCTGTCGGGTCTGCGCTTCACGCCACTGGCGCAGTTGCCGTCTGGCCCAGGCGATGCCAGCGACGCGGACGCATGTCCGGGCTTCGCCCTGGAGCCGACCTCGCCGGCCGGCAAGCAGGTGCAGAAACTCGGCTGGCCAGTGATCGGCGAGGCGCGCCTGGGGCGCTATCAACTGGTCAGTTTCGCCGGCTTGTTCGAATCGGGCACCAGCGGTTCCTGCACCATCTCGCGCGGCAATCTCGCCGTGTTCGACGGCGAGCGCCTGATTGCGCTCGCCTATGCCAGCAAGCCGACCGACACCTCGATCGGCCATCTCGAACCGATCGAAGGCGGCGACGTGCGCGTGTGGAGCGGCGACTATCCCAGCACGCCCACCGGCGATCTGCACCTGACCGAAGGCGATGCTCTGCGCCTGGGCGAGATCGCGGCGGACGAGTCCCTGTGCCATGGCGCCGTGCATGCGCCGAACATTTTCAACATGCGAATCGACAAGGCGCGCAAGGCACTGATCGCGAAAGGCTGGCAGCCGGTCGCCGGTCACTTCGATCAGTCTTCAATGTACGGACGCGAGCGCGGGCTGCAGAAGCGCGGCCTGGTCGAGGTGCAGGACTGCGCGGGCACCGGCTTCGGCTTCTGCACCTTCAATTACCGCAGTGCCGGCAGCGTGCTTTCCGTAGTCACGGTAGGTGACGCCGACGATACCGGCGACGGGCTGCCACCGGTGATTCGCTACGACGTCAAATGTCATTGAGCCCTGCAGCCGCTGAGTCGCCCGGATAGTCGCCATCGCGACTGATCCGGCGACTTGGCATCGGCTGACCTGCCTGGCTCAGCCGCTCATCGGCAGGCTTAATTTTTCGCCTGCAGCGAGCCGGGCGACAGGTGCATGGGCGGCGCCTTCGGTGGTGGCGTCTTCGGCGGCGGTGGCGGGTGATGCGGGCCGCGGTCGTGCTCGCGATACCAGCCTGGTCCGAAGCCGCCCCAGTACACCGGGGCATAGCCGTAGTCGGGTGTGCTGGCCTGGTCGGCATAGGCGTCGTTCTGCGCGCGCAGCGCATTGTTCTCGCCCTGCAGCCGCGCGTTGTACAGCATCATCGCCTGCTGCTGTGCCTCGGCATCACGCTGCCGTGCCGCTGCATCGTTCAAGACCCGCTGCTGCTCCTGCAACACCAGCTTCTGCCGATGGACGTCAAGCAACTGCTGGTAAAGCCCGCCGAGGTGATGCGCGTCCGCGTAGCTCTTCGCCTGCGCATCCTGGCCCAGGTCGAGATACTGGGCGATGATCTCGCTGTCGTCGGCCTGGTGCAGCAGTTCGCTCTTGCCGCCGTGGCAGGGGTGATCGGTGTATTCCACCTGCCCGGCGCGGGTACACCGGTAGATGTCCTGCGCGAGCGACTGCTGCGTCATGCCCAGCAGCAGGGCAGCGGCAGGCCAGAGATACTTGGGGGCGAGCAGGCGTCGCATGATGGTGTCATTGTGCGCCTATTCGGGCGTGCCTGCGTAATGAAATTGTCTACGGCGCCTGGATGGCGGGGGGCTGGGCGGTCTCGACGGTGGCTTGCCGCCAACTGCGCAGGCCGAGGATCGCCAGTCCAACGAAGCCGGCGTACAGCGCGGCAGTGATCCACAGGTCCTTGTAGACGTATTCGCCTACGTAGATCACGTCCACCACGATCCACAGCCACCAGGCGGCGATGTGCCGGCGCGCCTGCCACCACTGCGCGACCAGGCTGAAGGCGGTCAGGGCGGCGTCGAGCCAGGGCAGCGAGGCATCGGTCCAGCGGTGCATCGCTGCGCCCAGCGCGACCGCACCCAGCGCGCCCAGCACGACTTGCGGCAGCGCCTGCGCGCGGGGCAGCGGCGCCACCTGCACGCGTCCGTCATCGCCGAGATGGCGCAGCCAGCGCCACCAGCCGTAGCCGATCAGTACGGCGAAGGCCAGCTGCAGCAGCGCGTCGGAATATAGCTTGGCGGCCACGAAGATCCAGCCGTAGGCCAGCACCGAAAGCAGGCCGACCGGCCAGCACCAGGGCCGGCGCCGGGCGGTGAGCCAGACACCCCAGGCGCTGAGCAGCGCGGCGACAAGTTCGGCGGTGCTCATCAGAAGGCGTAGGTCAGCGACAGGCGGGCCAGTCGCGGCGCGCCCGGAAACAGATAGGCGTCGCCGCCGGAGGTGCCGGTGTCGCGCCAGTAGAAATGGTTGAACAGATTGTCGACGTTCAAGCGCCAGGTCAGCTCGTGGGCGTCCCACTGATTGACGTAGCGCAGGCCGGCATCGAATACGTGATAGGCCGGCACGCTGACCTGGCCGTTCGGCGTAGCCGGGTTGGAACTGCTGTAGCGCCAGCTGCCGAGCAGGCTCAGGCCCGGCGTGAGTCGATAGTCCACGGTCAGCGCGCTGCGCAGACGCGGCACGTTGACGATCTGGTGCCCTTCGTAACTCGGCGTGCCGGTGTCCTGTGCGCGCGCCTGGATCAGGTTGACGCTGGCGGTGAGGCGCAGCTTGTCGCTGAGCCGCCCAGCCGCATTGAGTTCAAGGCCGCTGTGCACTTCCTCGCCGCGCTGCACGAAGGTGAAGCCGGCCGTGCTGTCGTCCGGCTGGGCGAACTGGTAGGGCTGGTGGATGCGATACAGCGCGGCCTGCAGAGTGAGCGCGTCGCTCCAGTCGTATTTCAATCCGGTCTCGAGCTGGCGGGCCAGCAGCGGCGCCAGCACGGTATTGCCGTTGGAAGTCCAGTACGGCGCTTCGCCGCCCAGCGAGAGGCTCTCGCTGTAGCTGACGTAGGCGGTGAGCGGCGCGCTGGGCTGCCACAGCAGCGCGGTCTGCGGCAGCAGCTTGTTTTCGCGGGTGTGCCGCTGCAGCGCGCCGCTGTCGTCGAAGGCGCTTTCGTCGAGGCGCACGTAGCGGCCGCCGGCCAGCACCTGCCATTGCGCGCCCAGGTGCAGCCGGTCGAACGCGAACAGCGAGCGCTGCCAGCTGTCCAGCCGGCGCGCCGAGGGCCCGGGCTGGTTCGGCGAAGGCGGGAAGTAGGGTGGGTCGACCTCGTCGATGTTGGCGCTGCCCACGTAGTCGTAGACATAGGGGCGCTGGTTGAGTGTGCGCCGCATCGCGCCGACGCCGACATTCAATTCGTGGCTGACCGGGCCGGTGTCCAGCGTGCCCTTGAGCACGGCGCGCAGCTCGTCATTCACGCGGGTGTCGTCGGGGCTGCGATAGTCGTAGACGTCGTAGTCGCCGTTCGGCGCGAAGAACCAGCCGGGCGTGGCGCCGCTCGCGCAGCCCGGCGCGTAGAAGCAGCCGTAGGCGAAGGCCACGTTGTCGTCGATCACCGTGCGGCTGTGCCCGGCCGCCAGCTGCGCCTGCCATTGCTCGTTGAACTGGTAATTGAAGCGCAGCGCCGTGTTGCTGGCGTGGATGCCTACCGGCTGCTGCCAGGGCTCGTAGCCGAGCATGCGGGTGCGGCTGGGATCGGGCGGCAGCGCGCTGCCGCCGAGCAGCTGGTAACCCGAGACCGAGCGCTGCCCGCTGGTCTGGTAGTCGGTGTCCAGCTGCAGGGTGGCGTTCGGGCTGATGCGCCAGTCGGCGGCCAGCGACACGAAGCTGCGCCGGCCGTCGGCGTGCTGCACGTAGGAATGCATGTCTTCGTGCGCCGCATTGACGCGCAGGCCGAAGTCGGGGGTCAGCCAGCCGCCCAGGTCGAGCGCCTCGTAGCGGGAGCCGTGCGAGTCGGTGCCGACGGTGACGCTGCGCACGTCGGCCGGGCGCTTGCTCACGTAGTTCACCAGGCCGCCGGGCGCGACCACGCCGGCTTCCAGGCCGGCCAGGCCCTTGAGGATTTCCACCTGCTGCTTGTCTTCCAGCGTCAGGTACTGCTCGCCGGCCATGCTCAGGCCGTTGAAGCGGAAGCCGCTGGCCAGGTCCAGCGCGAAGCCGCGGATGGCGATGTCCTGGTAGTAGCCGACCGGTGCGTAGTTGTCGCCCAGCGCTGCGTCGGCCTGGGCCAGTTCGCTCAGCGTGCGCGGCTGGCGGTCGTCGAGCTGGTCGCGCGTGATGACCGTGACTGCCGCCGGCGTGTCGTGCAGGGCGGTCTTGCCGAGGTCGCCGAGCTCGGCGCTGTCGGCGCGATAGCCCTGGCCGGCGCTCGCCTGCACCTGCACGGGCGCCAGCGGCGTGGCCTGCTTGGCATTGGCGTCGTCGTCCTGCGCGCTGGCGAGCGTGGGAGCCGAGAGCAGGGCAAGTAGCAGGGAGGTGCGGATCGTGGCCATCGTGCTCGTCTTTCGATACGGACGAAGCGATGGCGAACCGGACGCCCGCATGGACGCCGGATCAGCAAGCTCCCTACGCCGGTGCTAACCGGATCAGGTTCCAAGGGACTCTCTCAGCCCGGCTGACGCCGGGCACCCCCGCTTCTGTAGGCGTATTGAAACACGAATGGCGCTGCCATGCAGCGCGGCGGCAGGCTGCGCGCCCGACACCCGCTCAGGCGCTGCGGCGGATGCTCTCGAGCAGGGCCTGTCCCGGCGCGGTGTGGAACCACGCCGCGTGGCCGCGCAGAAAGGTGTCGTAGGCGATGTCGGCGTTGGCGCGGGAGCCGGTGATCGCATGGAAGTACTCGACCTCGGACAGCGCGAAATCCACGTGCACCAGGGGCAGCAGGTCGGCCAGCAGGTCCAGCGCGGCGGCGTCCAGGGGCAGGCGTTGCCGGTAGCCGTCGATCAGGGCGCGGGCGATCTCGGGGCGCGCGGCTTGCTCGCCATCCTCCAGCGCCAGCCAGGCGACGGCGTTGCGCTCGATCGCGGTGGCGAGGTCGAACAGCGCGAAGTTGGCGGCGGCCAGGCCGAAATCGAGCACGGCGCTGACGCGGGCCTCGTCGCCCCGGTCGTTCCAGCACAGGTTGGATACGTGCCAGTCGCCGTGCGTCCAGCGGCGTGGCAGCCGCGCCAGCGCCGGCTGCACCCGGGCGTGCCACGGCGTCAGCACCTTGCCGAGGTCCGCGCGCCAGTCGCGATCGCGCAGGTAGTCAACCAGTCCCGGTCGGGTGGCGCATTGCGCCTGCAGCACGGCGATTGGATCGGCCGAAAGGATCAGCTCGCTGCGCGCCACCAGGATCTGGGTCGCGCGCTGGGGCGCAGCGTAATCGTCAGCCGCGGCATGCAATTCGGCCAGCATGCGGCCGGCAGCCTGCGCGTGATCACGCTCGGCCGGCGGCGTCCACGAGATCGCTTCCCGATAAAGATCGATACCGTCGGCAGCGGCATGCACCTCGTAGACCCAAGATTCCGCCGGCGTCGCCGTGTGCCCCTGCCGGTTCGGCAGCACTTCCGGTATCGGCAATCCACGACTGCGCAGATGGGCGATAAAGCGATGTTCCTCGGTCAGCGTGGTGGCCGAACGCACGCGGACGTGGTGCCGCTTGACGAAGAAGCGACCCTGCGCGGTCTCGATCACACAGGCGGCCGACAGCGGGCGCGGGCTGTGCCAGACGATGCGCAGCAGCACGCCCAGCTGCGGATAGCCCAGCAGCAGCGTGTCGAGTTCGTCGGCGCTCAGCGGCGGCCAATCCGGCGGCGTGTGTTCGCCGGCCAGGCCATGCGCAAGGTGGGTGGCGTCGTTGTCGGCCATGCGGCGATGCAGTGACTTTTTCGAAGCGGCGGATCGCGGATTATCCACTATGGCCGCGTGCGCGGCTTCCGGCATGCGCCGCGATCGCGTCTAATGCACGTTTGCCGGAGGGCCGCATCGCGATGAGTGCCTTGTTGATCCTGTTCGTGTGCCTGGGCCTGGGCGCGCTGTCGGCGCGCTACGCCCATCCGCCGGCAGGCATCGTGCAGGGCATCAACTGGTGGGTGCTGAACATCGCGCTGCCCGCACTGGTGCTGGCGTTGATCCCGCAGGTGCATTTCGATCGCCATACCTGGTTCCCGGTGGCGACGATGTGGCTGACCTTCTTCGGCTCCTGGCTGCTGTTCGGCCTGCTGGGGCCGAGGCTGGGCTGGTCGCGCCAGCGCACCGGCGGCATGATCCTGGTGTGCGGTCTCGGCAATACCTCGTTCATGGGCTACCCGATGCTGGAAGCCATGCACGGGCAGCCGGGCCTGGTGCTGGCGGTGGTGGCCGATCAGCTCGGCTGTTTTCCGCTGCTCGCGGTCGGCGGCATCGTGGTGGCCTCGCTGTATGCCGGGCAGCAGCCCCGGCTCGGCGCGGTAGTGCGCCGGGTACTGACCTTTCCGGCCTTTCTGGCCCTGCTGGTCGGGCTGGTGGTGAACGTGCTGGGTGGCTGGCCGGAGGCGGTGCAGCAGACCTTGCTGCCGATCGGCAAGACACTGACGCCGCTGGCGCTGTTCTCGGTCGGCCTGCAGCTGAGCTTGCGTCCGCAGGCTGGGCAGTGGGGCGCACTGTGCGCCGGGCTGGGCTGGAAACTGCTGCTGGCGCCGCTGCTGAGCCTGGGCTTGGGCATCGCCTGCGGCATCGGCGGACTGAGCCTGACTGCCGGCGTGCTGCAGGCGGCGATGGCGCCGATGATTTCGGCGGCGATTTTGGCCGATCAGTATGAACTCGATCCGGCGATGGCCAATACGGTGCTGGGCTTCGGCATCCTGCTCTCGCTGCTGACGGTGCCCCTGGGCAATCACTGGCTACCCGGCGGCTGACTCCGTTTGCTTGCCGGTGACGACGGTATGCCGGCAGGCCTCAAGCTAGACGCGGATGCCGTGCTGCCGGGCCAGTGCCTCGACCGCCTGCTTGGCCGTGCGCAGATCGCTGCCGTAGAGCTGGCGATGCCGCTTGATCGCCTCGATCAGCTTGCCTGCCTGCAACAGGGCCAGCAGCTGCGCCTCGCTATCCGGATCGATGCCATCTTGCGGCGGCGCAATCGGCCTGGTGAACGAGGACGGCGGCTGCGAAGGCCTGCGCCCCCCGGCACTCAGACGCCCGAGCACGAAGCCCAGCACCAGCAGCAAGGCGCCCAGGAGGTAGTGACGGGTTTGCTCGTCCATGCGTGCGCTCGTCGAGTCGGCAGGGTTCCGCGATAATGTCGCGATGCGATCCGAATCAGTCAATCTCCTCAACGAAGTGCGCGCCGACGTCTGGCTTTGGGCTGCGCGCTTCTTCAAGACACGCAGCGTAGCCAAGCAGGCGATCGAGGGCGGCAAGGTCGACGTCAACGGCGGCAGCTGCAAGCCCGCCAAGACCCTGCATGCGGGCGATCGCCTGAAAATCAGCCGCGGCGAGGAGCGCTTCGAGATCGAAGTCGTTGCGCTGGCTGAGCGGCGCGGTCCAGCCAGCGACGCACAGCAGCTTTACCGTGAGACCGAGGCCAGCCGTATGGCGCGCGAAGCCGCCGTCGCGCAGCGTCGGCTGATCGGCGCGAATGCGCCATCGTCGCGCCCGAACAAGCGCGCGCGCCGGCTGATTCGCGCCCTGGGCGATATCGACGCATTCTGAGCGTGGCTTCAGCTCGATGAGTCTGGCCTCGGCTCTCTCTGCAGCTGACAGCGCTGCTTCTCGTTGTCGGCCGTTTGCGCCGTGCATACACGGCAAGCATGCTCGACTGATGTAGCTGCGCATGCCGAGACACCGAGAGTTTCGCCTGGCGCGCTTGTGCTCCCGTTCGATTCGCTGCAGTGCTTGATGAAGATGGCTGGCGTCGGCTGGCTGACGCCTAAGCTAGGCTCTTGGCGGTCTTGATGGAATTCGTTTGTTCCAATGCAGTCGATAGCCTTGGTCTATCCGTGATGGCTGCAGATACTTTGGGCCAGGTCGTCGCCGATGATGGCCGGATGGAAGTCGGGTCACAGACCATGAGGAGCTTTTCTTGATTACCTTGTCCCCCATGCACGCTGATAGCTATGCCGCTTTCGTGGAAGAGTCGATCGCCGGCTATGCCCGCGAGAACGTCGAATCCGGGCGCTGGCCGGAGCAGGGGGCGCTGGAGCATGCCCGTGCTGAATTCGCCATGTTGCTGCCGCAGGGCCTGGCGACGCCGGGGCAGCATCTCTTCGACATTCTGGCGCAACCGCACGGCCTGCCTGTGGGCTATGTCTGGATGGCTATCGCGACGAGGCACGGTGCTACGTCCGCGTATATCTACGATCTCGAGATCAAACCGCAGCATCGACGTAAAGGTTATGCCTTCGCTGCGCTGCAGGCGCTGGAGCCGATCGCGACAGCAGCCGGCGCGCCCAGCATCGGATTGAATGTGTTTATCGGCAATACGGATGCGCAGGCCTTGTATCGCAAGCTCGGCTATGCGCCGACCAATATCAATATGAGCAAGGCTCTGGGCTCTTAGACCACCGCCCATACATGCCATGCACGACCTGGTTCATGCCATGCATGGCGACATCGGCAGTGCGAGGAGGTTCTTCGTCAAAGCGACTCCGGTCATCCTCGCGTTTAGCCGTCTATCCGATGTACGGCCGCTTCTCCGCCATCGGCATTCGGTCAAGTCAGCGCCTTGATCCGATACAGTGCTTCCAGCGCCTCGCGTGGACTCAGTGCATCGGGTTCGATCGCCCGCACGGCTTCTTCCAGTGCCGACGGCGCTGTGGCGAACAGGCCGAGCTGCGGCGAGGCTTCGGCGGCCGCGCGACCGGCTGGCGGCGCCTTGGCGACGTGGCCATGCGCGCCGCGCTCCAGCTCGGCCAGTGTGCGCCGTGCCTCGGCCAGCACTGCTTTCGGTAGCCCCGCCAGCGCGGCCACTTGCAGGCCGAAGCTGCGGTTGGCCGGCCCCGGCTTGACCGCATGCATGAACACCAGTTGCTCGCCGTATTCCACCGCGTCCAGATGCACGTTGGCGATGCCGGGATATTCGGTGGCCAGCTCGGTCAGTTCGAAGTAATGGGTGGCGAACAGCGTGTACGCGCGACTGCTGGCGGCCAGGTGCACGGCAGCCGCGCGCGCCAGCGAGAGCCCGTCGTAGGTGCTGGTGCCGCGGCCCACCTCGTCCATCAGCACCAGGCTGTGCTCGGTGGCGTTGTGCAGGATGTTGGCGGTTTCGCTCATCTCCACCATGAAGGTGGACTGGCCGCGCGAGAGGTCGTCGCCGGCGCCGATGCGGGTGAAGATGCGGTCGATCGGGCCGATCGTCGCGCGCGCGGCCGGCACGTAGCTGCCGATGTGCGCGAGCAGCACGATCAGCGCGTTCTGGCGCATGTAGGTGCTCTTGCCGCCCATGTTGGGGCCGGTGATTACCAGCATGCGCACGGCGTCGTCGAGGATCAGGTCGTTCGGCTCGAACGGCTCTTCGCGCACCTTCTCGACCACCGGGTGGCGGCCGCGCTCGATCGCAATGCCGGGCGCGTCGGTCAGCTCGGGCGCGTTCCAGTTGAGCGTGTCGGCACGCTCGGCCAGATCGGCCAGCACGTCGAGCTCGGCGATGGCGCCGGCGGCGCGCTTGAGCGGTTCCAGCCGCTCGACCAGGGTGTCGAGCAAGGCTTCGTACAGGGCGCGTTCGCGCATCAGCGAGCGCTCTTTCGCCGACAGCACCTTGTCCTCGAAGGTCTTCAGTTCTTCGGTGATGTAGCGCTCGGCGTTCTTGGTGGTCTGTCGCCGCGTGTAATGCGTGGGCGCCTTGTCGGCCTGGCCCTTGCTGATCTCGATGTAGTAGCCATGCACGCGGTTGTAGCCGACCTTCAGGCTGGGAATGCCGCTGGCTGCCTTCTCGCGTTCCTCCAGCTCGACGAGGAACTGATCGGCGTGCGTAGACAGGCGGCGCAGCTCGTCCAGCTCGGCGTCGTAGCCGTCGGCGATGACGCCGCCATCGCGCTGCAGCGCCGGCGGTTGCGGCACGACGGCGCGGACCAGCAAGGCGACGCTGTCGGCGTGGTCGCCGATGCGCTCGACCAGGCTGGCCAGCAGGGGCGATGGCTCCTGCGGCAGTGCATGGCCCTGCGCGGCCGCTTGCTGATCGTCGTGATCGAAGATCAGCGCGCTGAGCGCAGGCGCGGCGGCGAGCCCGTCGCGCAGGGTGGACAGGTCGCGCGGCCGCGCGGAACGCAGCGCAACGCGGGCAAGGATGCGCTCCAGGTCGCCGATGCCGCGCAGCAGTTCGCGCAGCGGATGCTGCTGGCGCCGGTCGAGCAGGGCCGCGATGGCCTGGTGACGCAGCCGCAGCACCTCGCGCGAGCGCAGCGGCCGATTGAGCCAGCGGCGCAGCAGGCGCGCGCCCATCGGTGTCACGGTCTCGTCCAGCACGCCGAGCAAGGTGTGTTCGGTGCGCCCGCTGGGGTGCGTGTCCAGTTCCAGGTTGCGCCGCGTGGCGGCGTCCAGCGCGATGGTCTCACTGGCGCTTTCGACCGCCAGGCCGCTCAGGTGCGGCAGGGCGCTCTTCTGGGTTTCCTCGACATAGCCGAGCAGGCAGCCGGCGGCGGCGACGGCCAGCGGCATGTTGTCGACGCCGAAGCCGCCCAGGTCGCGCGTGCCGAAGAAGCGGTTCAAGCTGCGTCGCGCCGCGTCGGCATCGAAATGCCACGGCGGCCGCTTGCGCAGGCCGGGCAGGGCGCTGACCAGGCGAGGCCAGGCGATGTCCTCGCTGACCAGGGTTTCGGCTGGCTGCAGGCGCGCGAGCTCGGCGGACAGCGCTTCCGCGCTGCCGACCTCGCTGAGCAGGAAGCGCCCGCTGGACAGGTCGACCCAGGCCAGGCCGTAGGCGTTGTTCGCGCCGCCCGCGATGGCCAGCAGCAGATTGTCACGGCGTTCTTCCAGCAGCGCCGCATCGGTCACCGTACCCGGCGTGACCACGCGCACCACCTTGCGCTCGACGATGCCCTTGGCCAGCGCGGGATCGCCGATCTGTTCGCAGATCGCCACCGATTCGCCCAGCCGCACCAGCCGGGCCAGATAGTTCTCCACCGCGTGATAAGGCACGCCGGCCATCGGGATCGGTTGCCCGGCGGACTGCCCGCGCTGGGTCAGGGTGATATCGAGCAGTCGCGCTGCCTTGCGCGCGTCGTCGTAGAACAGCTCGTAGAAATCGCCCATGCGGAAGAACAACAGCACGTCCGGATGCTCGGCCTTGGCCGACAAGTACTGGCGCATCAATGGGGTGTGGGGCGGCACATCCGGCACAAATGGCTCAATGGTGCGGTTTTCGGCGGGTTTGTCGGTTGAGATCATTGGCTAAAAAGTAAGCAAAAAGGGCAGTTTTTGGCATATCCGTGTGTCCATTTTGCGTCATGGACACAGGAGTGGCGCCCCTTATGTGTCCACGATGCTGGTGTTGCATGATCATCCGCACAAAGGCCGTGGACACATCGAAATGGGCGCACCCCCAAAGTATCGACTATCACAGGCGCAGTTGCGGAGGTTGACCGTCGATCAACGCCCAGCGTTCGACGCGGCCGGTCGCACGATCCTCGTGCCCAACCCCAACCGCACGCCGTACCGTTTCGCCGACGGCAACCAAGGCGCACCGGGCGGCTTCACGATCTACGTCGGGCCGCAGGGTGCCCGCTACGAGGTGCGGACACGCATCAAGCCGGCGAAAGACAAGCCCGCCAAGGCGGTGCGCATTACGCTGGGCGCGCTGCGCGATCTGTCGCTCGCCACCGCTTACGAACTGGCCGGGCAGGATCGCACCACCGCGCGGCGGCTGAAAATCGACCCGCGTGCGATCAATCAAAGCGAGCACGCGGCGCAGGAAGCACGCGGCACCACCGTCGGCGATGCGCTACGCGACTACATCACGCATCTGGAACGGCGGCAGACGGATGGCACAGCGAAGGCGAACGGCGTCGCGGGTGCACGCGATGCGCTGGCACGGCTGGAACGGCCCGAGGTTGGACTTGCGGGCGAAGCCGTTGCGGACATCACCGACGCGCGCCTCCGGACGGCGTGGATGGCGCTGCGGCAGTCCGCCATGATCCGATCCAACCGGATCGCCGCACCGCTGCGCGAGCGGCTGGCGCAGTACGACCGCAAGGACGCGCAGGCGTGGCAATCGCTGTCCGTGCACGCCGAGCACGCGCAGGCGGTGGCGGACATCGCGCGCGGCTTCACCGCGCCGGCGGTGCCGCTCGATCAGCGCATTGTGCTCGCGCACACCCACGCCGACCGTGAGGCGCTGAACGCGGCCATTCGGCCGATCTTGCGGGAGCAAGGCGTGCTGACTGGCGACGAGTACGCCGTGCAGCAACCCGGCGGCGCGCTGGCGCTCGCTGTGGGTGATCGCGTCACGTTCGATAAGAACCACGCGTTTCGCGTGGAGCGCACCGACAAAGGCGCACGCGTGTCCGCTGATGCGCGCACGTGGGCAGCGGTGGATCAGGACGGGAAAGCACTCGATCAAGTGCGCGTCGTGAACGGCGGCGGCGCCACCGTGGAGGCGATCCGCGCGGAGAAAGACACGCACCGGATTACCGTGCGGCTACACAGTGATGATAAGAAAGTTGACGGTACGCGGTTGTCGTGGCTGGTGCAGAACGATGGCGCGACAAAAACGCCTGGCTTTGGGCATGCATATGCAACGACGGTGCATCGCGCGCAGGGGCAGACCATGCGGGACGTTTTCCATCTTGCCAACAGCGCCGCATCAAACAGCGCGGTGCTGGTTGCATTCACACGCATCAAAACCAACGGCGTCGGCACGTATCATCTTGCCGGCGATGCCGACAGCATCGACGCGCTCAAGGGCTACGCCATCGGACGGCTGGACGTGCAGCGCAATGCCATCGATCTGCAACGTGAAGCGGGGGCGCAAGTCGAAGCGCTGCACGGTCCAGAAGTGGCCTACGCGCCGGCTCTGATGAAGCGGCGCGGTACGGCGACAAGTTATGGGATCGGCGTATAATATGTTTTCATCGGCGCTGTTCGTTACGAACACCCCGCCTTATTGAGCCAAGGAATGCCTCGATGCCGACGATCCCGCCGCCGCCGGTTCCACAAAAACTGCGTGAGATGTTCAAGGACTACCCGGAGTTGATCCAGCGCTTACAGGGTGCTTTGGACGACTATGTAGATAGGCCTACTAGCGAACCATTTGATGGAGCAATCCTTGCCCTGCTCGACACGCTAAGTGCTTTGAGTTCGGAAGTCCGGGCCGGGTTGCAGGTTGCCGAGGCGAGTGGCGATGCAGTTGCCGTTGAACACCAACTACGGAAGAAAGCCGTATTGTTTAACGCGGGTCATATCGTTTTTGAACAAGTAGACATGGACGACTTATGGGATTATTTCGAGGAGGATAAGGGGTTATCCAAATGACTAACCCTTCTGATCGCCTCGATCCCGAGGAGCATGCGCGAATATTTGCCGAGAAGGTGGTGCCGAACAGTGGTTTGAATGAGGCTCTTTCCCATGAGAGACCGAAAGCCATCATTCTTGGTGGGCAGCCAGGGGCAGGCAAAGGGAATTTGATGCGGGCGGCTGAAGCCGAACTTCACGGTGACGTTGTCAAAATCGATCCCGATGCACAGCGTGAAAATCATTCGCGCATTAAGGAATTCCAGTCGGAAAATCCCTACACTTGGTCCGATCGCACCCATGCGGATGCAAGTCAATGGGCTATTGAATTACGTGATGGATCCATCGCGGGCAAGAAAAATTTCATTTTCGACACCACGCTGAGCAATGGGCAGTCGACAGCATCTCTGATCAAGAAACTGCAAGCAAAGGGGTATGACGTCGAAGTCCGTGCTGTTGCGGCGCATAAGTTGGAAAGCGAGCACGGCGTTGATAGCCGTTTCTCAAAGCAATTCGATAAAGAAGGCCATGGCCGCTACGTCCCCGCCGACGTGCGCGATGCAATTTACGACAAGGTACCGGCCAGTCTGGACACGATCCGCTCGCGATCGGATGTGCCGATCCGCCTGTACAACCGCGAAGGCAAAGAACTGTACGACAGTCGTCAGGATGCACGGTCGCCGGGGCAGGTTCTACAAGAAGCCCGCGAAGCGCGGTTGACTGATCCGACGGTCACGCGCGATCTCAACCAAAATTGGAAAGAGCAACAGCAATGGCACGAACGCCTGCCCGAGACGATCCGGCAGAACCCGCATGTTGCGCCGGAAACGGCGCAGCGGCTGCTGGCCGAGCGCAGCGAATTGCACGTAGTCGAAGGCGTGCAGCGCGAGGCCGCGCAGGCGGCTAGTCTCGATTATGCGGTGCGCGTGCATCCTGCGGTGATGAAGGGCGTTGGTGCCCTTGGCGTTGCCGCTACCGCCTATGACGCAACGACAACGGCCGCGCGTACCTCCGACCTGCTGCATCAGGGCAACACCATTGGCGCGCAGTCGCAGGTGGAGCATTTCGCGGGGCGCAATGTAGGCGGCTGGGCGGGGGCGGTGGCCGGCGCGGAACTGGCTGGAGCGGCTGGCGTCGAGACCGGGCCGGCCGATTTGCTGATTGCGGGCGCAGGCGGCATCGTCGGTGCCGTGGCGGGCGACAAGATTGCCGACTGGCGCGACCAGCAGCGCATCTACACTCAGGCCGATCCGCAAGGCCAGAACTGGCATCTCGATCCCAAACAGCCGCAGCAAGGATGGACGCGCGATCTGCCGCCGTTGCCCGGCACATCGCACGGCCAACACCTCACCGCCGAGCCGGCGCTCGCCAGCCGATTGACCTATCAAGCCAACAACGCCGCCGTCGAGCAGGCGATGGGCAGCCCGCCCACGCCGCGCGATCCGTACAGCCAGCCGGCCAGTGCGAAGGACGCCTCCAGTTTCGGCGATCCGCCGTGGCAACGCGACGCCGCCTCCGGGCAGTGGCAGCGCGAAATTCGCGCGCCTTTCGTCGAGCGCCAGCCCACGCCCGAGCCAAGGATGGAAACCGCCACACCGCAGCGGGCGGCGGAACTCGATACCGCCGCGCAGAAAACGATGGCCGACAATCTGGCGCAGTCGCCGCGCGGCATCGCCCAGCACTATCAGGCTGCCTACGAACAGAACGGCTGGGCCAAGTTCGGCCCGATGCCGCAGGATGTCGCCGCCGCGTTGAAGGCACCCGAGAACACCCTGCAAGCGTCGAACGGCAAAACGTACACCCGCGAAGCGGACGGCCAATGGAACACGCCGGGTCGGTTCTGGGGCACGAACGCAGCCGAAGGCAACATCCGCCATGAACTCGATGCCACCGCGCATCTGGCGGCCAACCCGCACGCGCCGTCCAGTCAGCAGCATGTGGCGGCCACGCCGGAAGTGCGTGCTCCGGCGCAGGCGGCTGCTCCGGTAGCGCCGCCGATCCCCGACCACCTGCGCGACTTCCGCCACCCCGATCATCCACAGAACGGGAACTACCAGACCATGCTCGGCCACGTGCATGCGATGGAGGACAAGGGGGGCATGCCGCACGGGCCGTACAGCGAGCGAGTGGCGGCCACTTTGGTGGATCGGCAGAGCGCCGATCATCTGGGGCAGGTCAGCCGGATTGAGATGCACGGCAAGGGCAAGGAGATGGCGATGCACCTCATCACCCGTGGAGACCGTGACGCTCCCTATGCAGCGCAGGAAAACACCACCCGCGTTGGCGTGGGCGAGGCCACCGCAAGACCCGTCGAGCAGGTCAGCCGCGACTGGTCGAAACGGGAACTACCGCACATCCACCAAGTACAGGCCAAAGAGCCGGATGCGCCGGTCCGCGACCCTGCCACGCTCGACTTTACTGATGCGCGGCGGCCCGATCATCCGCGTCATGCGCAATTCGAGACATTGCGCGAGCGCATCGGTGAGGCGTACAACAAATACGGCGTCGAACGCAGCGACGGTCAATTGGATCGCGCCACGGCTGCGGTGATGCACGACTTGCAGAAAAGCGACAGGAATTGGAAAGTGCCCGAACAGGTGGGGCTGGGAGTTGATCCGCAGACTGGAAAGATAGGGCCGGACAGTAGCGTGTTCACTCATAACCCCCAGGCGTTCATGGGCGGCGTCACGATCACACAAGCGCCCGCTATGCAGCAGTCGGCCGAGGTGTCGTTCCAGCAGGCGAACCAAGTGGCCCAGGGCCAGGTGCGGGCAGCGCAGGAGCAGGCCGTGCAGGCGCAATCGCAGCCACAGCCGCAGGGGCCGGCGCGGTAAACGGAAAGCGGGTTCAGCGCGGCGGAAATCGGACAGCGGTAGGGCGGTTTGGCTGCCTACATCCACGAGCAAATAGACGTCCAAACGACCGGCGACTAAGGGCGAGGCCGGTTTCGGTGCCGTGTCCACTGGCTTTTTAACGGTTTTCCTGGTGGTTGGGCCGGGTTTCTGACGTCCGTATAGTGTCCATACGTCCATAGTTATCTATAGTTAAGCCTTAAAATGGCTTTGTGAAGCCATTTTCAAATCATCCGCATATATTGGCGCATGAGGGGCGTGTGGTTTTTCAGATCATGAGGCATGCGTTGTGCTTTTTTGTATTTATGGAATGGCGAGGAAGCGGGCTGCTGGCGGAACGGCAGGGCCAGGCCGAGCAGCGAGATGATAGCTCCTTGCGCCAGGGCGGCGCTGGAAGCACGAAGACATTTCGACACCTCACCGCCGAAGGGCACGGAGGATGGCCTGAGACTGCCTGGGTGCGATTTGGCGATAGTCGATCTATAACATCGCGCTTCGCTGGTTCGACCGAACATGGTCTGGCCGGCTTCCGCTACGATGCAGTGGGCGAGTCTTGGATCGCTGGGGAAATCGATGCTGGGTACGCTTCGCACGCGGTCGGCCGTGCTGGTAGCCGTCGTGCATTTTTGGCCAAGTTATCTGACCGTCAAGGCGTCGGGATGCGCCGTCCCGGTACGCTTTCTCGTCAATTGCGGCAATGGCTCATTGACCGACGACAGATGTTTGCCGGAGAGCGTCGAAGGCCATGGGCAATCCGAGCCTCGTTACATACGGACATTTCGGCGGACTCGCGGCCTCCTGCGTGGCTCTGGCTTTGGGCAGGCCAAGCGATCTCCGGCGCAGCGGCTTGAAGGGGGCGGTGTGAATGCCAAACGAGTGGAACAGGATGAAGCATAGATTCTGTGGATTCTGGTCGGGTGGCGCTTTGTCCTGTCTGATCGGGGTCATGGCGTTCTTCGCTTGGAGCGGCGCTTCTACCTTGGCACCGACTCGGTTGGACTGGGTCATGGCGGGATTCGATACGCCGGCCCATTACCTGAGCTGGCAATTCTTCCGCCACACGCCTTGGCGGCAATGGCCGATGGGCATCAATCGGCCCTATGGTATGGATGCGCCCGGTTCGATCGTCCTGGCGGACGGCATCCCGGTGGTGGCCTTCATCCTGAAGCCTGTTTCGGCATGGTTGCCCGCCGATTTTCAGTATTTCGGCTTGTGGATATTGAGCTGTTTCGTATTGCAGGCGTGGTTTGGCTACAAGCTGATGACCAGGGTCTGCGAAGATTTCTGGTTGCGTCTACTCGGTAGCGGATTTTTTCTTTGCGCGACCGTCTTTTTGATGCGCACCTGCCTGCATCCTGCGCTGAGCGCGCAATGGGTGCTGTTGGCAGGTATCTATCTGGCGCTGGACGAGCGACCCAGGGAGCTTGCCTGGCTGGCCCTGCTATGGTTCGTGGCGCTGGTGCACGCCTACCTGTTCGTCATGGTCGGAACGATATGGCTGTTCAACTGGGCGGGCAGGGTGTTGCACCGGCGCGAGCTGCGGGGGCGATTGCTCGCCTGGGCTGCCGGCATCACCCTGTTGGTGATCTTGAACATGTGGGCGGCAGGGTATTTCGTGGCGGGCGCCTTGTCGCCCATGCCGGTGCAGGGTGGCACGAATCTGCTCTTTCCGCTTTGGACCGGTGGATGCATCGCGCATCCTTGGTCCAGGTTTATTCCCTGCCAGATTTTCGATTGGCGTGGCAGTCTGCATGCAGGGGATGGCTTCGGTTATTTCGGGTTGGGTTTCTTATTGCTTGTCCCGTTGGCCTTGGTGCTGGGCCTGAAGGCGCGCCAGACAACATCTACTCGGGCTGCCAGTCATGCGTGGCCTTGGTTGTTCTTGGGCGGACTGTTGCTCTTGCTCTTTGCCATTGGGCCCGATGCTTATCTGGGACGTTGGCGGTTGTGGTCGTTCGGCTCGCCAGAGTGGCTATCCAAGATCTCGGGCGTGTTCCGTAGTGCGGCACGCATGGAATGGGTCATGTGGTATCTGATCCTGCTGGCGACGCTGCGAGTCACGGTGTCGCGCCTCGGAAAGTCGGCGGCCCGGATCGTGCTCGGCGTAGCTCTGGTAGTCCAGTGCGTGGATCTGTCTGCGGCAGCGCATTTCAATCGCAAACAGCTGTCGCATGCGCCGTACTTCCGCGATCAACTGACTGACCCGGTCTGGGATGAACTGGCCGGGAAATACGGGCACGTGGTGTATCTGCAGCCATCCGGAGTCATGGGTGCCACCGGAAAAAAAATGACGGTTGACCTGATCGCAGCGTTGCCGAATTATCGCCAGACGGCTCATGCTGCGGGCCTGCGCGGCCAGACCATCAATATCGCGTATCTGGCTCGGGTCGACCAGGCCGCGTTAGATCGGGCGAGGGCCAGGCGAGATGCATGGCTGCCGCAAGGCTTGAGCGAACCTTCGACCTACTACGTCGTCGATGACGACGGCCTGTGGCAGAGCGTGCTGTGCGCGCCTTCTCACGGCCAATGGCATGGCAGGATCGATCAGCTGCGCGTGCTGATTCCGGAGGCATCTTCGCTGCAGGGGCTGCCGGCGTCGGAGTCGTGTCCCAACGGCCCCAAGCATGGCGCCTGACGAGCTCGGGCCATCGCGCCATAATGCCGGCTCAGGCTAGGCAAGCGATGAAACCGATGCACATATCAGACCAGCAGCTGCAACTACGTGCCGCCGAGGTGGCGGAGATCTTGCTCCGACAAGGGCTCCGCGTGGTGACCGCCGAGTCCTGCAGCGGCGGCTGGATCGCCAAGACGCTGACCGACCTGCCGGGCAGTTCGGCCTGGTTTGATGTCGGCGTGGTGACCTACAGCTACGAGGCCAAGGAGGCCCTGCTCGGGGTCAGCCCGCGCACGCTGGAGAGCACCGGCGCGGTCAGCGAAGAGACGGTGCTGGAGATGGTGTCCGGTGCCCTGGCGCGCTTCGGCGCCGGCGCGGCGGTGGCGGTCACCGGCATCGCCGGCCCGAGCGGTGGCACGCCGGACAAACCGGTGGGCACGGTATGGATCGGCTGGAAGCGGCGCGGCGGCTATGCCCACGCCCGGCTGTTCCAGTTCGAGGGCGATCGCGAGGCGGTGCGCCGGCAGACCGTGGCGGCGGCGCTCGAAGGCTTGCGGAAAACCCTGACGGACTGACGCGCCCGCCGCCGGCAGACCGGCTTGACCGGTGTGGGATACTTGCCGTTCCGATGGGCGTGACGATGCGCGGCTGCGGCCGGCTGACACCTGAACTCCCTATCGCAACCCGTGAGACCAGTCGCGGGCATCATGCTTTCCACCACTTTCAGACCAGGATCCAAGACGATGGATGACAACAAGCGCAAAGCACTTGCCTCGGCCCTCGGCCAGATCGAAAAGCAGTTCGGCAAGGGCGCCGTCATGCGTATGGGCGATCGCGTCAACGAGGCGATCGAAACCGTCTCCACCGGCTCGCTGGGCCTGGACATCGCCCTGGGCATCGGCGGCCTGCCGCGCGGCCGCATCGTCGAGATCTACGGACCGGAGTCGTCCGGCAAGACCACCCTGACCCTGCAGGCCATCGCTGCCTGCCAGCGTAACGGCGGCACCGCGGCCTTCGTCGACGCTGAGCATGCGCTCGACCCCACCTACGCCGAAAAGCTGGGCGTCAAGGTGGACGATCTGCTGGTTTCACAGCCGGACACCGGCGAGCAGGCGTTGGAGATCGCCGACATGCTGGTGCGCTCGAATGCGGTGGACATGGTGGTGGTGGACTCGGTCGCCGCGCTGACGCCGAAGGCGGAAATCGAGGGCGAGATGGGCGATTCCCACGTCGGCCTGCATGCCCGTCTGATGAGCCAGGCGCTGCGCAAGCTCACCGCCAACATCAAGAAGTCCAACTGCCTGGTGATCTTCATCAACCAGATCCGCATGAAGATCGGCGTGATGTTCGGCAACCCGGAAACCACCACCGGCGGCAACGCGCTGAAGTTCTACGCCTCGGTGCGCCTGGACATCCGCCGCACCGGCGCGGTGAAGAAGGGCGAAGAGGTGATCGGCTCGGAGACCCGCGTGAAGGTGGTCAAGAACAAGGTGGCGCCGCCGTTCCGCCAGGCCGAGTTCGAGATCCTCTACGGCGAGGGCACCTCGCGCGAAGGCGAGATCATCGAGCTGGGCGTGGCGCAGAGCCTGATCGACAAGTCCGGCGCCTGGTACAGCTACAAGGGCGACCGCATCGGCCAGGGCAAGGAGAACGTGCGCCAGTTCCTGAAGGACAACCCGGCCATCGCCGACGAGATCGACCGCGAGCTGCGCGCACGTCTGCTGACCACCGGCGGCGGCAAGGGCACGCCGGTTTCCGAAGCGGCGATGGAAGAGCTCTGAGCATGGCCGAGCGACGTCTGCGCATCCTGCTGGTAGGGGCGTCCGGTACGCTCGGCCGCGCGGTCGAGGCCGAGCTGGCACAGCGTCACGAGGTGATCTCGGCCGGCCGGCAGTCGGGCGCATTGCGCATCGACCTGACCGATCCGGCCGGCATCCGTCGCGGCCTGGCCGAAGCCGGTCCGCTGGACGCTGTGATCAGCACGGCGGGCAAGGTCACCTTCGCCCCGCTGGCGGATTTCGGCGCCGCGCCGTTCGGCGAGTCGCTGCATACCCTAGGCATCCAGGACAAGCTGCTGGGCCAGGTGAACCTGGCCTTGGCCGCGCGCGATCATTTGCGCGACGGCGGCTCGATCACGCTGACCACCGGCATCCTCGCCGAGCAGCCGATCGTGCAGGGCAGCTCGGCCAGCCTGGTGAACGGCGCGATCGAGGCCTTCGCACGGGCGGCAGCGATCGAACTGCCGCGCGGGCTGCGCATCAACGTGGTGAGCCCGAACGTGCTGACCGAGGCCATGGACGCCTACGCGCCGTACTTCCGCGGTTTCGAGCCGGTATCGGCGGCACGCGCCGCGCTGGCCTTCAGTCGCAGCGTGGAAGGGGCGCAGACCGGCCAGATCTACCGGGTTTTTTGACCGCCGGTGCGCAGCTCAGACGAATGAAGCGCCGTTCCGCTCCCGATGGCAGCGGCAAGCCCAAGGCCAGCGCCTACGACAGGGCGCTGGGCATGCTGGCCCGCCGGGAGCGCTCGCGGCGCGAGCTGGACGTCAAGCTGCGTCAGGACGGCTATGCCGGCGAGGAGGCCGGTGCCGCGCTGGATCGGCTGGGCGCCCAGCATTACCAGGACGATGCCCGTTTCGCCGAAGTGCTGCTACGCAGCCGCGTGGCGCAGGGCTACGGGCCGCACCGGGTGCAGGCGGAGCTGAAAAGCCATGGCCTTGCCGATCGCCGCATCCGCGAATTGCTCGAGGCGTCCGAGGTCGACTGGAACGCCCTGGCGCTGGCTCAACTGCATCGCCGCTATGGCCGCAGCGGCCCGGCGGACGCGGCCGAACGCGCCCGGCGTGCGCAGTTCCTCTTGCGTCGGGGCTTTCCGGCCGCCACAGTACGGAGTGTTACCCACGCCGAAGTGGACGACGCTGCCGACGAAGAGACGTGATCGCGGCGGTGTCGCCAGGGCGTGGCCCCCTTGCGCTAGCTGCTTCGATCTCCATGAAAACCGCCGATATCCGCGCCACCTTTCTCGATTACTTCCGCACCAAGGGCCACACCATCGTGCCGTCCAGCTCGCTGGTGCCGGCCAGCGACCCGACCCTGCTGTTCACCAACTCGGGCATGGTGCAGTTCAAGAACGTGTTTCTCGGCAGCGAAAAGCTGCCTTACGTGCGCGCGGCCGACGTGCAGCGCTGCCTGCGTGCCGGCGGCAAGCATAACGACCTGGATTCGGTGGGCTATACCGCGCGCCACCACACGTTCTTCGAGATGCTCGGCAACTGGTCGTTCGGCGACTACTTCAAGCGCGATGCGATTCGCTACGCCTGGGAGTTGCTCACCGAGGTGCTCAAGCTGCCGGCCGACAAGCTGTGGGTGACGGTCTATCACACCGACGACGAGGCCTACGAGCTCTGGCATAAGGAGATGGGCGTGCCGGCCGAGCGCATCGTGCGCATCGGCGACAACAAGGGCGCGCCGTACGCTTCCGACAACTTCTGGCAGATGGCCGACACCGGCCCCTGCGGTCCCTGCACCGAGATCTTCTACGACCACGGCCCCGACATCGCGGGCGGCCCGCCCGGTTCGCCGGACGAGGACGGCGACCGCTACATCGAAATCTGGAACCTGGTGTTCATGCAGTTCGACCGCGCGCCTGACGGCACGCTGTCGCCGCTGCCGGCGCCCTGCGTGGACACCGGCATGGGCCTGGAGCGCCTGGCCGCGGTGTTGCAGCACGTGCATTCCAACTACGAGATCGACCTGTTCCAGCACCTGATCCGCGTGGCCGGCGAGCTCACCGGTACCAAGGACCTGGCGAACAAGTCGCTGCGCGTGATCGCCGACCATATCCGTGCGTGCTCGTTCCTGATCGTCGACGGCGTGCTGCCTTCCAACGAGGGACGCGGCTACGTGCTGCGCCGGATCATTCGCCGTGCTATTCGCCACATTTACAAATTGCATGGGCTCAGCGCTGATGGGTACTTCTGGCGCATGGTCAGCCCCCTTGTCGTGGAAATGGGAGAGGCCTATCCCGAGCTTGCTGAGAAGCGAGATTTTGTCGAGGAGGTGCTTAGGGCTGAGGAGCGCTCTTTCGCGCAAACGCTAGACGCTGGGATGATGCACCTTGAAGGCTATCTAACCCAGAGTGACGGACACCTTACCGGAGAGCAGCTTTTTCTGTTGCATGATACCTACGGGTGCCCGCCGGATTTGATTGCGGATGTTGTTCGTGAGCGGGGACGGCATGTCGACGCTGCAGCTGTTGCCCGTTATGAAGAATTGATGGAGGAACAACGCCGGCGCGCCCGAGCAGCGGGCAAGTTCGAAGCCAAAGGCCAGATGCCGGCCGAACTGGCCAGCCAGCTGACGCCGACGGTCTTTCTCGGCTACGAGGCGCTGACCGGCGAGGGCAAGGTGGCTGGCATCGTGCGCGACGGCAAGCAGCTCGACGCGCTGGGCAATGGCGAGGCGGCGCTGGTGATCCTCGATCGCACGCCGTTCTATGCCGAGTCCGGCGGTCAGATCGGCGACACCGGCACGCTGTCCGCGGCGGGTGGCCGCTACGAAGTTGCCGATACGCTGAAAATGGGCGGCGTGTTCTTTGGCCACGCCGGGCGTTGGCAGGGCGCGCAGCCGCTGCGCGTCGGCGACGTGCTGACGGCGCAGGTGGATGGCGAGCGCCGCCAGGCCATCGTGCTCAACCATTCAGCCACTCACTTGCTCCACGCCGCTCTGCGCAAGGTGCTGGGTACGCACGTGACGCAGAAAGGCTCGCTGGTGGCTGCCGAGCGCCTGCGCTTCGACTTCGCGCACCACAAGCCGATGAGCCGCGACGAGCTGGCCGAAGTCGAGCGCCTGGTCAATGCCGAAGTGCGTCGCAACGAAGCGGCGGAAATCCGCCATATGGGTTACGACGATGCCATCGCCTTCGGCGCGATGGCCTTGTTCGGCGAGAAGTACGGCGACGAGGTGCGCGTATTGAAGATGGGCGAGTTCTCCACCGAGTTGTGCGGTGGCACCCATGTCGGCCGCACCGGCGACATCGGCTTATTCAAGATCGTCGGCGAGGCTGGTGTGGCCTCGGGCGTGCGGCGCATCGAGGCGGTGACCGGCGCGGGCGCGCTGGCCTATGTCGCCGACGAGGAGCGCCGCCTCGGCGAGCTGGCGCAACTGCTTTCCGCCCAGGGCGACGACGCGGCCGAAAAGTTGCGCCAGCTGTTCGAGCGCCAGAAGCGACTGGAGCGCGAGCTGGAGTCGCTGCGCGCCAAGGCGGCCGGCCAGGCGACGGCCGACCTGGCCGCGGGGGCGCGGGACGTCGAGGGTATCAAGGTGGTCGCCGCGCGTCTTGAAGGGCTGGACGCGAAGTCCTTGCGCGACAGCGTGGATCAGCTCAAGCACCAGCTCGGCAACTGCGTCGTGCTGCTGGCGGGCGCCAGCGATGGGCGGGTCTCGCTGATCGCCGGCGTGCACGGCAGCGCGCTCGGACGCATCAAGGCCGGCAATGTGGTCGCCCATGTCGCAGCACAGATCGAAGGCAAGGGCGGCGGCCGTCCGGACATGGCTCAGGGCGGCGGCAACGACGCCGCGAACCTGCCGGGACTGCTGGCAGCTCTGCCGGGCTGGGTGGGGGATCAGCTGGCCGGCGCAGCCTGAATTTCCGCCGCCGATTCGTGGCCTGGCTCATTGCGCCCGGCGCCGGGGGTCGGATAGTATCCTTCGGATTGTGTACACCATTGTTGCGGTGGTGTGTACGCCAGGCTGCTCCTATGGGCTTGGTCGAGCCGGGAAGGCGTAGGGCCTTGACGGACAACATCGTCGATCGCGGCGTTGAACTCGGGGTGAGGCAACGCGGCGGCAGGCCTAAAAATCAATCGCATTTCATGGAGTATCAAACATGTTGATTCTGACCCGAAGGGTCGGTGAAACCCTGATGATCGGCGACGAAGTGACCGTCACCGTCCTGGGTGTGAAAGGCAATCAGGTGCGAATCGGCATCAATGCGCCCAAGACGGTTGCCGTGCACCGCGAGGAGATCTATCAGCGCATCAAGAATGAGCATGAACCGGATCATGCCAGCACCGACGAGTCCGGCAATCGCTGATTAGTGCCTTTGAGGCTTTACCGCCGTGGCTTCAACCGGTATCCTTACCGGCTCCGCTGTGGTGGATGCGGAAAGAAAAACGGAGAGATGCCCGAGTGGCCGAAGGGGCTCCCCTGCTAAGGGAGTATAGGGTCAAAAGCCTTATCGAGGGTTCGAATCCCTCTCTCTCCGCCAGAATTGCAAACAAGCCCATCCGATCGTGGGCTTTTTTGTTGCCTGGCGTTTGGCGCGTCTGCTTCTGTCCATGCGATGCAGCCCGCCGCATGTGGACGACTAGGTGCGTCGATGGCTGCGAATCGAGCCGTGATTTCGCCTTACGCAACTCCTGCAGCGGATAGGCTGGCGTCCCGCGCGCCAGACTCCAGCATGCGCGTGCGGTGCCTGCATGGGCTACGACCACATGCTCTCCCTGTGGTTCGGTAGGCTGCAGCCTGCCCCGAGATAGCGGGATACTGAGCCGTCTTTCGAAGACAGGGAGAGGGGCGCATGAAAGTGACTGTGAGTGTCGCGTCCGCATGCGCACTCGCTGGATGCAGCACGCATCAGGCGCACGGGAATCTGGCGACATCCGGCGCGCCGACCGGTCGGGGCAAGGTGCCCATCCTCTGCTCGCCGCTGCAGCGTGCGTACACATCCATCGGCATCGTTTCAGCCAACCGTGACAAGCCCGGCTGGACTGATCCGACCGTCAGCGACGCGATTCCCCAGCTGCAAGCTGCCAGCGTGCAGATTAGTGTGGATGCCGTGCTCCTGCGCAGTAATCGCAGCAATAATGATCGTCATGTCGCTTTTGAACGCGAAGCGATCAAGTTCACCGTCGACTCGACTTCACATCGACAGCAACTACCGGCATAGGTCGATCATGTCCGTATCACTAGGCAGCGTTACAACGAAGATGCTCGGAGATGCCGGAGAGCACTACGCGCTGAGTCAGTTTACTTTTGCCGGGAAACCGGCATCAAAAATGCCTGATGGCTGGGCTGGTTACGATCTTGCTGTTGAGTTTGGACAAGGATTGGTGCGCGTCAGTGTCAAGACGCGCAGCGAAACAAAAAATTGGAAGGCTGGCAGTTGGTTTATGTTCGATGAGCGATTTGATTGTGATTGGCTTGTTTTTGTCTTTTGCCCCCTAAATGCGGCGATCCGGGCATGGGTCATTCCTTTCTCGATTGCCAGAAAGTACGGCAATAAGCCATTGCCGACACGGAAAGACTCGCATAATAGAGACGTGTCTTTCGCAAAGCTCAATCGCCTGCCGCTGTCCCGATATGAAGGCAATTGGGGCCTCAACCCGCAGCCCTAGCTCAAGCACAAGCACATGCAAGTGAATCCTGCCGACGGTACACATCACAGGATCATTGCGGCTGCCGGCCGTTACTCAAGTCGATCATGAGCTGCCCCATTTTTATAGGCGCCGCTATTTCGAATCCAGCCGCCTCATTGAAGAGACTGGGCGTGAAAAATGATCTGGCAAAGAGCGGGCCATTGGCATCCTGCGTAAGACGGACACCAAGATGGCAATCATGCAGCCTCGTCGCAAGCACGGTTTAGTGAAGCGTGCGGCATAGCGAGTTCGACGGATCGGCATGTCGAGTGCCACGCGACCGAAGAAGCCAGCGACGCAGCGCGCCCGCTGAAGAAGCTGCCGCCGGGCAGATGCTAGAAAACAAGATCACCCGAAAAAGCTAAGGTCGTGACGGTTCGACGCGAGCAGGTGCGCCAGATGATCGGCAGAGGGCTGATTGAGCGGCGATCGTTGGTCACCATGAGCATGAGCGCCGATGCGTGTCGCCGGTGGGCGCATGCGTGCCGCAACCTGGTGTTGCATCGGCGGAGCATGGCCTCAACGCAACGACACCAGCGAGCAACATCAGCACGATGGCGTGGTGATGATCCACCTGAAGGGAGGTAGGCCAGTGAGCTGCAAGCGGGTAGAGCTGCCGCATCAAAGATAAGACATGCGGATGCGTCGACGCAGACGAAAAAGGTGCCGGTGACAAGGGGTGGTTACTGCCCTTTCCTGTGGCATCCAGTGAGGTCGGGTGACGGATTTTGTCTTTGCTTGCATGGTCGAGGGACGCATCATCAAGTGTCGGGCGGTCGTCGATGACGACACTCACGCCGAGGTCGCTTCTGCAGCAGCGTGGCGTAAAAAATTACGTTAACCGCGTGATGTAACTTGCCAGCAACACGTCAATGCGAAAACGTGCCGGCCGTTGGATATCTCGTTCCGCCGCATCGCAGAGGCGCCATGCCTGGTCATCAAGACTGCAACTTGCTTCCGGTCGTATCGCTCTTGCTGATTTTCGCGCCGGGCTGGTCGATCACGCGGCGACTGGCGTCGGTCATGCGGCTGGTACGAAGAAGCCGGAGCCATTGCGTAGCCATCAGAGTTGCCAGTGCCACAGCAGGCCTGCGTGCCGTGGGGGCTGCGCCATGCATCGCCATGCCGGCGCGCAACACGGGCATTCCGACGATCGATCATCTGGCCCGTGTCGTCCTGTCGGCTCTATCGGCAGCCAGCGCTTGGGCGACAGGCCTGGCCTTGGCCTGCGCCGCTGCGCCCGGGAAGCTCAGGCGGATCAGTAACGCCGGATTTATGGGTGTGGACGTGGCGGATTATCCGGGCATGGCGGTGACCTGCGTAAATAAGAGCGCCGGCGGCCATATGGATATCGTCGACGCGTCGGCGCCGGTCATCGGGATCGCATCGACGACCGCTGCGCTGCCGACGTCTCTGTGCGCCACATCACAAAGTTTCAACCGCGCATTAGCCGAGCCTGCTGCATCGACAATGCGCGGCATGCATGGCCGGAGCAGAGTCGCGGCATGGTCCAGCGCAGCGAATGGCTTGATGCGTGGGGCTGATGTCGATTGCTCAGGCATGGTCCGTGCATGGTTATGTCGGGCCTGCTTTGCGGTCCCTCGGTTTATTGAAGTGGAGGCGCCAATGTCAGCGTGCGCGGATTAGCATATGATCCTGCATGTACCCAAATCGCCCGGGCTCACCCGGAGGCGTTTGGGCTAGGGGGGACATTGGCCCAGGTCAGTGGGATTTATTGCAGACGGAGTTGTCGCTGCCGCCATTCATTGGCGTGGGCGAATCACTAAGTGTGATCAGGGGCTACTTTTCACCAATGTATTTGTGATTGGCAGGCGCCCGCTTGGGTCAACTCGGCGTGCTTGACGATGCCGGTTGCGTGTTGAAACGTTTCTTTCGAGAGAAAAGTTTAATGACTGCAAACAGTACTGCCGCTTCGGGTGTTTCGGCTACCGCGTCGGATGTTTCCGGCAAGGTTTCGTTGGTGAATTCGCTGCGGGTGCGCTTGCTTGCGCCGGTGACGGCGCTTCTGCTGGTGGTGTTTTTGGCTGCCACGGCGGTGTTGGCGAATATCGAATCCAGCCGCATTCAAGATCAGGCCAACGATACGATCGCGCTGCAGGCAGCCTCGATCCAGAACATGCTTTCGGTCGCCAAGTCGATCATGCTCGATCGCGTCGGCGACTCCATGCGCCTGCTCAAGAGCCGCGGCGAAAGCCTGGGTGCGCCCCGCGTCGGTGGTCAGGCGCAGGTGGCGGACAAGCACGTGAACGACGTCGTGCTGGGCAACAAGCCGCAGGCGAACAATTTCGAGCTGGTCGACGGCGTGACCGACATCATGAGCGGCACGGCCACGATCTTCACGCGCACCAGCGACAACAACTACGTGCGCGTCTCCACCAATGTGAAGAACTACGACGGTACCCGCGCCACCGGCACCATGCTGGATCCGAACGGCCTGGCCATCGCGCAAATCCGCAAGAACAAGCCGTTCTACGGCGTGGTGGATATTCTCGGCAACCCGTATGTGACCGGCTACGAGCCGATCTTCGACGACAACGACAACGTCATCGGCATTTGGTACGTCGGCTATCAGACCGACCTGAAGCCCCTGGAAAGCGTGATCAGCAACAGCCGCGCGCTCGATACGGGTTTCTTCGCGCTGTACGACGCCACCAACAAGCTGCGTTTTTCGTCGAAGACCGGTGCCGACGAAGCGACCATCAACAAGGTGGTGCAGGCCGACAACGATGCGGACTGGGTCATCAAGAAGGAGCAGGTGCCGGGCTGGGGCTTCACGCTGGTCAGCGCCTATCCGAAATCCGACATCAGCAAGGTCACCACCTACCATTCGGCGATGCTGATCCTGTTCGGCTTCCTTGCCTTCCTGCTGGTGCTCGGCTTGCAGCTGAGCCTGCTGTGGAGCCGCGTGCTGCGTCCGGTGCAGCGCCTGACCGATGCGGCCATCGGCCTGTCGATGGGCCGCTACGGCGCGCCTATCGCGGAAACCTCGCTGCGCGACGAGATCGGCGTGCTGGCGCGCTCGATCGAACGCCTGTCGAACAGTGTGCGGCTGGCCATGGAACGGCTGGCCAAGCGTCGTTCCTCCGACGCCTCGTAACGGGAGCTTCCCGAGTGCAGATCAAGCCACGGACCAGTCATATCGGAACAGCACGCCAACGAGGTCGGGGGATTGTTCATGAGTAAGGATGCCGGTGTACGCCCTTTGTCGGAAATCCTGTATAGCTTGAGCCAACATGTGCAGAACAGGGACAGCGGCGTGTTCTTCCTCTATGGCGAGGGGGTCGTCGGCTGGGTGCACTTGAGCGAAGGAAGATACGAGGACGTCGTCATGCAGAACCGCCACTCGGACGAGGCGGTGGCGCTGCTGATGAACGTGCGCGAGGCGTCCTGCCGCTTCCAGCACGGCAAGGTGTTTCCCGGAAATCATCCGCCCTTGTCCGAGACCGCCAAGGGTCTGCTTGCCGCTGGGGCGAAGGCGCCGGCGCCGGCGCCGATTTCTGCGCGCCCGGTGGTGTCGGCGCCTGCCTTCGCGCCGCCACGTCCAAGCGTGGCGGCGCCGGTGGCTCCGGTCGCTCCGGCCAAGCCGTCGCCGCAAAACAAGCTGCTGCAGATGCAGGTGGAGAAATTGGCGACGGCCTACCTGGGACCGATGGCGTCCATCATTTGCCAGGAGGCCTGGGAAGACCACGGGATGAGCTTTTCGGCGATTCTGGCCATCGCGGAGAATCTTTCAGGCGATGCCCGGGAAACGTTTCTGGCGGATGTACGCAAGACCACGGGGTAGCCGCGAACGACGCAGCGGCCAGCGGCTGATCCTCTCGACGCTGCCGAGTCCCGGCAGGATGGGTGGCAGGGAAGCGCGCGCATGCGCCGAAGGCGCACGGCGAGGAGGGCCGAGCGCGACGGCTGCGAACCGGGCGCCTTCTGTCCGCCTGTCGTGTGCCTAGATTCTGCGTAGAGGCTTACGCGCCTTTCGGCCGGCCATCCCGTAGATTCGCCGTCGTGACGATAAGGGGCCGGGTCCCGCAGTCGCCTGTCTGGGGCAGACAGGCAGGCTGCGGGACCGGCAAGGCCATCCGTGCCGACTGGCGCCGCCGGCGAACGAGCGGCTGCCAGGTCCTTTCTGCCTCCGTGCGCACTAGCCGCGGCCGACATCCGGCAGGGCCAGGTCCTCCCTTGGGTATCCGTTCCCTCTGGCGCCACGGCCTTTGCCGTGACGACCAGATTCCGTTCCGAAGCGCTCGACAGCCCGCCAGGCATGGCGCATCCACCCCCCACCAGAAGCAGATGCGTTGCGGATGACGGTGCTGCCTCGCGCGATTCGAATCGGTTGCTCCTATAGGGTCGTGGATGGCTCGACGCCTCGAGTTCGGCGATCGGGACCATCGATCGCGGCTGTCGAGTCAATGACGCTTCTCGCTCCGCTCGGCCTGCGGCAACCCCATGACTCGGCGGGTCTGTTCGTCCAGTTCGATCCACAGTGCGAGCATGGGCTTGTCGTCGATCAGCTTCGGTGGGCCGACGCGATGCACATGAAGTTCGATACTGCGCAGCAATCGCTCCATGCCGAGCGCGGTCAGGGTGATCAAGCGGCTGGCTCCCCGTTCGATGGCGGCCTGGACGGTGGCTGCCATCAATCGGCAGAAGCGTTCCTTGGCCTCGGCGCGGGACAAGGTCGAGCACCCGGGCGCCTTGGTCGAGAATCGCGACAGTTCCCATACGTCCGCGGCATGCGGCGGAGGCATCCCGCCGAGCAGCTCCGGAAAGAGTTCGCCGAGCAGATAGGCGCGGGTGGTCGGCAGCAGGCGGGCACAGCCGCACACCTTGCCGAACTCATCTTTGGCGATGATGTAGAGCGTGTCGGAAAGATCGAATTGATCGAATTCGAGCCGATCCACCGCCGGCAACTGCCACTGCAGGGATTCGACGAAGACTTCGTAGCGGTAATTGGCAAGTTCCACTTTGACACTAGGCGGCAATTGATTCCTTGTGCCGCTTAGCACGGTCAGCATATGCCATGGCTCCCCCAGCAGGCGATGCGGGCATTCAAGTGGAACCAGGCCTGGGGGAGAACTGTAAGTCTCTACAGTTGGGCGCTGGCTGCGATTTCGACTAGCTTAGTCCGTTTACCCGCGCATCCAGGCGCCACGCGCCTCGCGAGCTGTGACATCGATACGGAAATCCACGCCTTCACGTATCTAGAATCCTAGACCGAGCCCACTCGGTTGCCAGTCTTCTCCGGTCAGCCAGGCGCGCAGCAGTTCGTTGGTCTTGCGCATGCCCAGGTCGTAGCCGGACTGGGCGATGAACATCACGTTGCTGCTGATGCCGCCAGGCGCAAGAAAGGTGCGGTTGTCCGCCAGGCGGAACCAGGCCCAGCCGACGCTGACCGGATTCGACACCTCATCGGTGGCCCATTCGCAGAATCCCGCGCGAAACGCCGGGACGTTTTCCTCGATCAGTTCGTCGCGCAATCCCTCGTCTTCCCAGGCCAGTTTCTGTCGGAATTCCAGGTTCGAGAACGCGTCGAAGGTGAGGCGGATATAGCCGTCGAACGATCGCACCGGAGTCGCATTGCATGCTGACGACAATGAGCCCAACGCCGTCTCCTCGCCGAATCGGTTGGCCGTACCGTAGCGATGGAAGCCTGCACCGGCCAACTGTCAGATTTTGCAGTCTGGGAAGGTTTGCCGAGTGAAGGCTTGGCGCGAAGATTGCCTGAATCGATTGGCTGCCTCGGCCGGCTCGGTGGACATGATCGTGCACGAGCTGGGCGGCATCGTGCGTGAGCTGGGTTTCGAATATTGCTCGTACGTGCTGCGCATGCCGTTTCCGCTCGGCGAGCCCAGCGTTTCCTGGGCCAGCACCTATCCGGACCCGTGGCTGGATCACTATTTCTCTCACCAGTACCTCGAGATCGACCCGTTGTTGCAGCGGGTCGCCCAGGAAGTGACGCCAGTGGTCTGGGCCGACGGCGCCTTCAAGAGCCAGCCGGCCTTCTGGGAGGAGGCGCGCGCGCACGGCATCCGGCACGGCTGGGCCCTGGCCACCTATGGCCGGCAGGCCACCACCGGCATGCTGTCGCTGGCGCGCTCGCATCAGCTGATCACTCCGGGCGAGCTGGCCGATACCGAGGCGCGCCTGATCTGGCTCTCGCATGTGGCGCACGGCCTGATCAGCACCTCGGAAATCAAGAAGCTGGTGCGCGAGCCGGAGCAGGAGCTGAGCCTGCGCGAGCAGGAGGTGCTGCGCTGGACCGCAGCCGGCAAGACGGCAGCGGAGATCGGCACGATCCTGGGCATTTCCGAGCGCACCGTGACCTTCCACATCACCGGCGCCCTGGTGAAGCTCAACGTAGTCAACAAGACCCAGGCGGTCGCCAAGGCGCTGCTGCTGGGCCTGCTGCACTAGCCGTTGCAATCGAACGAAGCCGGTGCCCGCAAGCGGCTTCAGCCTGGGGCTAGTCCCTGCAGCTCAACGCCGTCCGGCCTCAGGCGGAGCACCGAGCCCTGCTCGTACCAGTCACCCAGCACGATGCGCTCTGCCGGCTGGCTGTCGAGATCGAAGCGGTGGATCGCCGGTCGGTGCGTGTGCCCGTGGATCAGTCGTGTCACGCCGGTCGCGCGCATGGCGCCGGCCACCGCCTCGGCATTGACGTCCATGATGGTTTCCGCGGTGCTGCCGGTGTAGGCGCGGCTGTCGGCGCGCGCCTGCGCGGCGAAGGCGCGGCGGGCGTCCAGTGGCATGGCCAGGATCTGCGCCTGCCAGGCCGGGTTGCGCACCTGCTGGCGCACGGCCTGATAGGCGACGTCATCGGTGCACAGCACGTCGCCGTGCATGAGCAGGGTGGGGCGGCCATACAGCTCGTGCACGGTGCCGTCGGCCAGCAGGTTCATGCCGGCGCGCTGCGCGTAGGCCTCGCCGAGCAGGAAGTCGCGGTTGCCCACCATGAAGTAGACCGGCACGCCGGCGTCGCGCAGGCCGCGGGTGGCCGCAGCGATGCGCCGCGGCAGCTCGGCGTCGTCGTCGTCGCCGATCCATGCCTCGACCAGGTCGCCGAGGATGTACAGCGCGTCAGCTCCGCGCGCTTCCTCGCCGGCGAGAAAACGTTCGAACAGAGTGGTGATCTGCGGCCGGCTGTCGTCCAGATGCAGGTCGGCCATGAACAAGGTGGTCATGGCGCGCTGCTGGCCTTCTTCTTCTTGGCCGGCTTGCCGGCGGGTTTGACGGGTGCCGACGCTGCCGGGGCCGGCGCGATGCTGCTGCTCACAGCGGGCGGCGGTGCCGGCGCTTCTTCGCCGACCACGTTGGCGCCTTCGATCACCACCAGCGGATTGGGCACATCGCCGGCGAACGGGCCCTGGCCGCGGGTTGGCAGGGCTGCGATCTTGTCGACCACGTCCATGCCCTTGATCACCTTGCCGAACACCGCGTAGCCCCAGGTCAGGCCGCTCTGGCTGCCGACGAAGTCGAGCCGGCGGTTGTCCACCAGGTTGAAGAAGAATTGCGCGGTGCCCGAATTCGGGTCGGCGCCGCGCGCCACGGCGATGGTGCCGCGCATGTTCGAGAGGCCGTTGTCGGCCTCGCTCGGGATCGCCGCATGGGTGCGCTTGGGCTGCAGGTCGCGCGTATACAGCCCGCCCTGCACCAGGTAGCCGGGAATCGCCCGGTGCAGCACGGTGCCGCTGTAGAAGCCTTCGCGGGCGTACTGCAGGAAGTTCGCCACGCTCTTCGGCGCCTTGTCGGGGAACAGCTCCAGCGTGATGTCGCCCTGCGAGGTGTGCAGCACCACTTGCGGGTCGGTCGCCACCGGCGGCGCGGACGCCGCGGAAGCGGCGTGCATCGTCAGCAGCGGTACGGCAAGGAGCAGGGCGGCGATCGGGAGCTTGGGCATGGCGGCACGATACGGCGGGACTGACCGCGCATGATACGCGGCCGCGCCGCACCGCGCCGCACCGGCAGTCAGAACGTAGTCAGCTCCAGGCCCAGACCCAGCTGGATCATCGGCGACTGCTCCTGCGCCAAGTCCGCCTCGGTGAGGGGATGCTGCTCCAGCCAGGCCGCCGGCAGGGAGACCCGCAGGCGCCGGCTGGTGGCGCCGATGCGCATGCCCGGCAGCGGCTCCGCGCGACGTGCGCGGCGGAACAGCACGGCCAGTCGCAGCAGGGCGGTGATATAGCGGGCCAACTGGCGATAGCGTTGCGGCAGGGCAGAAAAGCTGACCTTGTCCGGCGTGCGCCGATGCGCCTCGACGATGGTGGCGAGCAGTTGCTGCTCCTGTCGCGAGAAGCCGGCGAGGTCGGCATGGCGCAGGATGTAGGCGCCATGGTGATGATGCTGGCTGTGCGCGATGGCCAGGCCGATCTCGTGCACCCGCGCCGCCCACGACAGCCATTCGCGCGCTTCGGCGTCCAGCTTCCAGGTCGGCGCCACCTGGTCGAACAAGGCCATCGCGGTCGATTCCACCCGACGCGCCTGGGCGCGGTCCACACCGTAGCGGCTGGCCAGCGCGTCGATGCTCGCGGTGCGCGGATCGCTGCCGCCGGCGCGGCCCAGCAGGTCCCACAGCAGGCCTTCGCGCATCGAGCTGGCGCACACGCGCAGCCGCTCGATGCCCAGCGCGTCGAACGCCGCCTCCAGGATCACCACGCCGCCGGCCAGGATCGGCGCGCGTTCCTCGGCGAGCCCGGGCAGCTTGAGCGCGCTGACGTGGCCCTGGCTGATCAGCACGTCACGCAGCGAGGCCAGCGCCGACGCGGTGATGCCGTCGTCGGAAAACTTCATGGCCTGCACTACCGCGCCGATCGCCTTGGCCGTGCCGGAGGAGCCGTAGGCATCCAGCCAGCCTGCCTCGCGGTAGTCCTCGGCGAACTGCTGCAGCAGCACGCCCAACTCGCCGCGGGCGCGCTGCCAGCGCTTGCGGTTGATCTTGCCGGCCGGGAAGAAGCGCAGGGTCGAGGCGATGCAGCCGGCCTGCACACTCTCGGTGTGCAGCGGCGCCAGGCCGCGGCCGACGATGAACTCGGTGCTGCCGCCGCCGATGTCGATGACCAGGCGGTTCTCGCGTGAGGCGGGCAGGTCGTGCGCCGCGCCCAGGAAGATCAGGCGGCCTTCTTCGCGGCCGGAGACGATTTCCACCGGGTGGCCGAGCGCTGCTTCCGCCGCGCTGAGGAAGGACTGCGGCGAGGCCAGCCGGCGTACGGTATTGGTGGCCACCGCGCGCACCCGTTGCATCGGCAGCCCGGCGATGCGCTGGCCGAAGCGGGCCAGGCAGTCCAGCGCACGCGCGCGGTGGACCGCATCCAGGGTGCCGTCGGCGCGCAGGCCGGCGGCCATCCGCACGCTGTCGCGCAGGCGGTCGATCACGCGCGGCTCGCCGTGCTCTACGCGGGCGACCACCATGTGGAAGCTGTTCGAACCCATGTCGACGGCAGCGATCAGTTCGCCGTCACGGATCGGAGCCTGCTCGTCCTTGCTCAAGAAGAGGTTTCCGCGTGGGGGATTGATGGATTCTGGCATGCCGCACGGGTGCCAGGGCAAGCTGTGCGGATCAGGCGGGCGGCGCTTGCTCGACCCGGCGCCGGATCGCCTCGAGGTCGACGCGGCGCAGGTAGCGCGGAATATTGCGCCACATCGTGTGGAAGCCGTAGCCGCCGTGCAGCAGTTCGTCCAGCGCTTCGTCGCGCGACCAGCCTTGCGCGATCACTCGATACATCGCGCAGACCAGGCCGGTGCGGTCGGCGCCGTGCTGGCAATGCAGCAGCACCGGGCCGGCCGCTTCCGCCGCGCGGATGCTGCGCAGCGCGGTGACCACTTCGTCGTCGCGGATGTGCCAGGTATGCATCGGGATGCGCAGCAGCCGGATACCGCTGTCGCGCAGGGCGCGATCGTCGGCATGGAAGGCGCGCAGGCTGATCACGCTGTGCACGCCCAGCGCCTTCAATCGCTCGGCATGGCCTTGCAGCGGCTGTTCGCTGCGGTACAGGGTGGGTGCCACCTGGTGCAGGTTGCCGTCTGCGTCGATGACCGAGGCCCAGCGGGGATTACGCGGAACCGCCGGCGCCCCGCTGGCCGAGGCGGGGACTGCGGAAGCGGGATAGAGGGACGCCCCGAGCAGGGATACCAGGCCGATGCAGAACACCCAGTAGTCGCTGGGCATCGGGCCCCACCAGTGCTTGTGCCAGGGAATCCAGGCCGGGCCGAAATGGGCCACCCCGTAGGCGGGGTTGAACACGAACCAGAGATAGTCCTCGGACAGCCAGAACAGCATCAGGCAGCCCAGCGCGCGGGCTTCCGAGCGCCACGACCAGCGGCCGGCGAACACCAGCGGGAAATGGAAGAACAGCGCCACGCAGGGGAATACCCAGGCGTGGTAGCCGGTCATCGGGCGGCCGCCCCAGAAGATGTCCAGCAGCCAGTGGTGCTCGATGCGCCAGGTCGGCAAGGCGCTGGCCCAGCCGGCGGCTCCCTCGATCTGGATTTCCACGTTGGCGAAGAAGTACGCCAGCAGCAAGGTCCAACACAGCGAGCCCAGGAATACGGCGGGGCGACGCAGATAAGCATCCGACATGAGCGATTCCGATTCAGCGCGACAACTGCGACAGCACGATACCCAGCACCTCGCGCGCCGCGTGCGGACGCCCCAGCGCACGGGCGCGCTGGGCCATCGACTGCAGCCGCTCCGGTGTCGCCACCAGCTGGCGGATGCGGTAGGCCAGCGCGATCTCGTCGATCGCCTTCATGGCCGCGCCCTGTTCGAGCAGGAAGTCCGCGTTGCGCTCTTCCTGGCCGGGGATCGGCGCGTTGACGATCATCGGCCGCCCCATGGCGAGACATTCCGAGGTGGTCAGGCCGCCGGGCTTGGTGATCACCAGGTCGGCGCAGGCCATCAGGCGTTCGACCTTATCGGTGAAGCCCTGCGGGAACAGCCGCCCGGCATGGCGTTCGGCCAGCGACTGCAGGGTGGCGAGCGCGGCGGCGTTCTTGCCGGCCAGCACGATCAGCTGGAAGTTGCCGGGTAGTTCGAGCAGGCGTTCGGCGACCTGTTCGAGCTTGCCCACGCCGGCGCCGCCGCCCATCAGCAGGAACGCGGGCCGCTGCGGGTCTACGCCCAGCTCGGCGGCGCAGGCCTCGCGCTCGGGCGGAGCGGCGAAGGCCGGCATGATCGGGATGCCGGTGGCGTGAATGCTCGCTTCCGGAATGCCGCTAGCCTGCATGCGGAAGGCGATCTCGTCGTTGGCGGCGAAATAGCCGGTCATGTGCGGGATCACCCACATGCGATGCAGGTCGAAGTCGGTCACCTGCACCCACACCGGCGTGTCCAGCCGATTGCGGCGGATCTCGTGCATCAGCATCTCGGCCGGCAGGAAGTGTGTGCAGATGATCGCGTCGGGGCCGAATTCCTCGATCGCGCGATGCAGCGCGCGCGTGTTCAGCCGCTCCATGGCGCGGCGCAGCTTCTGCAGCGGCGAGTTCGGCCTGGCCTCGGAACTGGCCTGATAGAGCCAGCCCCACAGCTGCGGATGCTTGTTCACCAGCTGGATGTAGAAGTCGGCGTAGATTTTGCGGAAGCTGGCCGGCACGTAGTCCATCACGTCCAGGTGCAGCGCGGTCACGCCGTCGTGTTCCTCGGCGTAGCGCCGCAGCGCCTCGGCGGCGCGCACGTGGCCGGCGCCGGCGGAAACGCTCAACAGCAGGATTTTCTTGCTCATCGGTGCACCGGGTTCATGGCTGGAGGAGCGCCGCGGCGGCGGCGCGCGCATGGTAGGAACGGGCTCAGCCCGGCTTGCGGTCGCCGGCGAGCTTGGCGAGCAAGGCCTGCTGGGCATTGTGCGGGGGCTGCCCGTCGGGCTCGACGCGATGATAGCGGCCGTCGCCGTCGAGCCGCCACGCTTCGGTGTTGTCGGCCAGGTAGTTGTCCAGCGCCTCGTCGAACACGCGCTGGGCCAGCGCCGGGTCGAGGATGGGGAAGGCCACCTCGATGCGGCGCATCAGGTTGCGCTCCATCCAGTCGGCGCTGGCGCAGTACAGCTCGGGCTGGCCGTCGTTGGCGAACCAGTACACCCGGCTGTGCTCGAGGAAGCGCCCGACGATCGAACGTACGCGGATCCGCTCGGACACGCCGGGCAGGCCGGGGCGCAGGGTGCAGGAGCCGCGCACGATCAGGTCGATCTCCACCCCGGCCCGGGAGGCGCGGTAGAGCGCCCCGATCACGTGAGCCTCGTTCAAGGCGTTGAGCTTGGCGACAATGCGCGCCGGCCGTCCGGCCAGCGCATGCGCGGTCTCGCGCTCGATCTTCTCGATCACGCTGCGGTACAGCGTGAACGGCGAATGCAGCAGGCGCTTCAGCTCGATCATCGGGCCCAGCCCGGACAGCTGCTGGAACACCTTGTGCATGTCCTCGCCGATCTCCGCGTCGGCGGTCATCAGGCCGATGTCGGTATAGGCGCGGCTGTTGGCCTGGTGGTAGTTGCCGGTCGACAGGTGCACGTAGCGGCGCAGCGCCTCGCCCTCGCGGCGCACGATCAGCAGCATCTTGGCGTGGGTCTTGTAGCCCACCACGCCATAGACCACCTGCACGCCGGCCTCCTGCAGCGCGGTAGCGAGGCGGATGTTGTCGGCCTCGTCGAAGCGCGCGCGCAGCTCGATCACCACGGTGACGTCCTTGCCGTTGCGCGCCGCCTCCACCAGCAGGCCGACCAGGGGCGTGTCGGCGCCGGCGCGGTACAGCGTCTGCTTGATCGCCAGCACCTGCGGGTCCTGCGCGGCCTGGCGCAGCAGTTCCACCACCGCGGCGAAGGATTCGTAGGGATGATGCAGCAGCACGTCGCGCTGGCGCAGCACGTTGAACTTGCATTTTTCCGACTCGAACGGCGCCGGCGGCTGCGGCGTGAAGCGCGGGAACTTCAGCTCGGGCCGGTCTAGCTGCGGATAGACCGAGCCTGCGCGGATGATGTTGACCGGGCCGTTGCAGCGGTAGACGTCGGTTTCTTCCAGCGCGAAGTTGTCGATCAGCAGGGAGACGATCGCCTTCGGGCAGTCGTTGCTGATCTCCAGGCGCACCGGCCGCGCGTAGCCGCGGCCCAGCAGCTCCTCGCTGAGCGCGGTGGCGAGGTTCTCCACGCCGGCTTCCTCGACCATCAGCTCGCTGTTGCGGGTGACCCGGAACTGGTAGGAGCCGACCACCTTGAAGCCGGGGAACATCTGGTCGACGAAGGCCTGCAGCAGTTCGGCCAGGAACACGTACTGGTCGCCGCCCTCGCACACCTCGTCAGGCAGCCGGATGATCCGCGGCAGCGAGCGCGGCGCCCGCACCAGGGCCATATGGCCTTCGCGGCCGAAGGCGTCGCGGCCTTTCAGCACCACGGCCAGGTTAAGGGTCTTGTTGAGGATGCGCGGGAACGGATGCGCCGGGTCCAGCCCCAGCGGCGACAGCACCGGCAGCACCTCGTTCTCGAAATAGCCTTGCAGCCAGCGCCGCTGCAGCTTGCTCCAGCGCTCGCGGGTGAGGAAATCGATGCGCTCGGCGCGCAGCGCCGGGCCGAGTTCGTCGTTCCAGGTGGTGTACTGGCCCTCGACCAGGTCGAGCACGCGAGCGCGGATGCGCGCCAGCAGCTCGCCGGAAGCCAGGCCGTCGGGCCCCGGTGCGGCCGAGCCGCCCTGGTGGTGCTGCTTGAGCGTCGCCACGCGCACCTCGAAGAACTCGTCCAGATTGTTGGCGACGATGCTCAGGTAGCGCAGGCGCTCGAGCAGGGGCACGCGCGGGTCGCGCGCCTGCGCGAGCACGCGGAACTGGAATTCGAGGGAGGCCAGCTCGCGGCTGAGGAACAGCTCGGGCTTGGCGGTGTCGTCCGTTGACGGTGCGGCAGGGGATCGGCGTGGCATACGCCATTCTCGCCGATGCCCGCGCAATGCACATGCGGCGCTGCCGCGTAGTCACGACACGGTAAAGTTGCCGTTCAAGCTGGCCGGGTGCGGCGAAGCCTACCGGAGCGGCTAGCCGGATTCGCGCTCGTGCTCGCGCGCGATCGGCACCAGCAGGCGCTCGTTGCCGAAGTGGCAGGCGAAGGTCGAGCCCTGGCCCGGCGTGCTTTCGATGGTCAGGCGCGCCTGGTGCAGGTTGAGCACGTGCTTGACGATCGACAGGCCGAGGCCGGTGCCGCCGCTTTCGCGCGAACGGCTGGAAGACACGCGATAGAAGCGCTCGGTCAGGCGAGCGAGGTGATTGGCCGGAATGCCGTAGCCGGTGTCTTGCACCGAATACACCGCGCCCTCGGGCGTGCGCTCCCAGCGGATGGTGATGGTGCCGCCGGTGGGGGTGTAGCGCACTGCGTTGCTGAGCAGGTTGGAGAAGGCGCTGTGCAGATCCTTGGCCGAGCCGAGCAGGTCGGCCTCGGCGGCTGCCTCGACCACGATCTGGTGGCGTTCGCGGCTGAGCGCCTGCGCCTCGCGGCGCAGCGTGGTGAGCAGGGGGCGCATCGGCACGCGTTCGTCGGACACCTGGTCCTGCGTCTCCAGCCGCGACAGGGTCAGCAGGTCTTCGACGATCTGGCCCATCCGCTTGGACTGCGCGCGCATCTCGCTGAGCACCGGCGCCAGCTCCGGCACGTCTTCGGGATCGAGCAGTTCCAGATAGCCGTGGATCACCGTGAGCGGGGTGCGCAGTTCGTGCGAGACATTCGCTACGAAGTCGCGCCGAATCTGTTCCAGCCTATTGAGGTCGCTGGTGTCGCGCGCGAGCAGCAGGCGCTGGCGGTCGCCAAAGGCCAGCATGCTGACGCTGAGATTGCGGCTGGGCTGACCCGGCGCGGTGACGTCGTGCAGAGGTTCCTGCGCGCCGGCCTGCAGCCAGTCGGCGAGGGCGGAGGCGCGCAGGCGTTCCTGCAGCACCACGCCGCGGTCGTGCGGCCGGCGCAGGCCGAGCAGGGACTCGGCGGCATGGTTGAACCAGCGCACGCGCTGTGCCTGGTCGAGCAGCACCAGGGCGTCCGGCAAGCTGCCGGCAGCGCTGCGCAGGTCGCGCATGCGAGTGGCGATACGGCGGGTACGTGTCATGTTTCTGTCATGGCTGATGCGCGCGGCATCGCGAGCGGTGGGCATGATGGTCCGCTGCAGATGACCGATGTACGACAGCAGCAAGACGATTTCGATGGTGCCGGCGATCATCACGCCAGCCACCCAGTTCCGACCCAACCAGCCCAGCGCGGCGCCACCCAGCAGCAGGCCGGGCGTCAGCACGAGCAGCAGGCTGAAGCGGAGGGGAGTGCGGCGCATGGGCAGCCCAGACATGGAAACCGGTTGCAGCGTAGCAAGAGTCGCGATCCGGCCGACAGCGGCGGCGAGATTCGACCAATGGCGATCCGGCAGAACCCTGGTGGCGCCCTACACGAATCAGGGGCTGACCGAGAAGCGATAGCCCGAACCGCGCACCGTCTGCACCATCTCGTCCAGCTTCCAGGGTTCCAGGGTCTTGCGCAGGCGGCGGATGTGCACGTCGACGGTGCGCTCCTCCACGTAGACGCTGCCACCCCAGACATGATCGAGCAGCTGGGCGCGCGAGTACACGCGCTCGGCATGAGTCATGAAGAAATACAGCAGGCGATATTCGGTGGGGCCGATCGTCACCGGATCTTCGCCGGCATAGACGCGATGCGCCGGACCGTCGATGCGCAGCTGGCCCAACTCGACGATGCCGGAGCCGTCGTCGCCGTGGCTGCGGCGCAGCACCGCCTTGATGCGGGCGACCAGCTCGCGGGTGGAAAACGGCTTCACCACGTAGTCGTCGACGCCGGCTTCGAGGCCGTTGACGCGGTCCATTTCCTCGCCGCGCGCGGTCAGCATGATGATCGGCACTTCGCGGCTGAGTTCCTCGCGGCGCAGGCGGCGCGCGAGATCGAGGCCGCTCATCCCGGGCAGCATCCAGTCCAGCAGGATCAGGTCGGGCACCTGCTCGGCGATGGCCATCTGCGCGGCGCGCGCGTCGGCGGCGTGCGCGGCATCCATGCCGGCCTTGCGCAGGGCAAAGGCGACCATGTCACGGATGGAGGCTTCGTCTTCGACTATCAGAATGCGCTTGTGCACGCGAGGGCTCGCCTGGGCTGTGACGCCGGTATTTCAGCCATTCTATGTTACGACGCGATGACAGGTCGCGCTCGCAGCGCGACACATGCATAACAGCATGACGCATCGTCGCGTACGGTTTTGACTATACGTCGCGCGTGCAGAGGATCGATCCATGACTGCCCGCTTACTGCTTACTGCTTACTGCTGGCTGCGGCCGTCCGGATTGTCGTCGGTCTGCACGCGCCGCTTGCGCAATTCCATCACCAGCGGGGTCAAGTCGGCGATGCGCGCCTGGATGCGTGCGCGCGCGTAATAGTCCAGGTCATTGCGCTGCAGTAATCGCTTGAGCTGTTCCATCGCGTCGAACGGACGTCCGGAGAGATAGCTGGCGTCCGCATACGCCTCGCCGGCGCGGATGGTGTCGCCGGCCTTGTCGCTGGCCTTGGCGTAGCTGAGGTAGAGCTCCGGCTCGTCGTTGTTGTCGAGCATCGGGCGCAGCATGTCCGCGGCCTTCACGGCCTGGGCCTTGTTGCCGGAATCAGTGAGCGCCTTCGCATAGACCACGGCGACGGCACGGTTGCGCGGCGACTCGGCGTTGAGGCTGTTGTAAGTAGCGAGCGCCTCGGCGTGCTTGCCGGCCTGCCATTGCGCATCGGCCAGCGCCAGACGCAGCACCAGATCGCCGGCATGCGCGGCAAGCAGCGGTTGCAACTGTTCGGCGGCCTTGTCGCCGCGTCCGCTGCGGGTCAGGGCCAATGCATAACCGTAGCGATTGGCCGGCGTGTCGAAGCCGTGCTGCTCGACTAGGTTGGACGCGTAGTAGGTGACCAGCTGCGGCGCGTCGCCGGTGAGCACGCGCACCCGCTCGCGCATCAGCTCGTAGCGGTTCAGCGCGCCGGGGCGATTGCCGCCATCGGGCAGCAGCTTGGTGGGGTCCTTGACGAAGCGGATCGGCGCGGTGGTCTTCGCCCACTCGCTGCGGTCCATGTTGGCGGTCGACGGGCGTTCCTTCTGCAAGGCGATCAGCGAGCCGGCCCGCGCCTTGGCGTCGCTGATGCGCGACAGCGTCACCGGATGGCTCTGCAGCAGCTCGGGCACGTCGCGGTCGTCCGCCGAGCCGGCGCGCATGGTGTCCTGCATGTGCTCGAAAAAGCCCGCCATGGCGTTGGGATCGAAGCCGGCGTTGGCCAGGGTCTGGATGCCGGCGCGGTCGGCTTCGGTTTCGTCCTTGCGGGTGAAATTGACCTGGCGCTGGGCGATCGCGCCCAGGCCGCCCATCAAGACCGCGCCGCCGGCGTCCGCGGCCTGCGCGCCGGCGCCTGCGGCGATCGCGCCGAGCAGCACCAGCGCCATCAGCGGGGCGTCTTTCTTCGAGGCCTCGAAGGCGCGCTGCAGATGGTTCTGGGTGATGTGGCCGATTTCGTGCGCGATCACCCCAGCTAGTTCGTCCTCGTTGCGGGTGATCAGGATCAGCCCGGAGTTGACTGCGATGTAGCCGCCCGGCGCGGCGAACGCATTGATGACCGGGTCGCGCGCGATGAAGAAGGCGAAGTGGTCTTTCGGTTTGGCGCAGCCGGCGACCAGGCGATAGCCGAGGTCGTTGATGTAGTCGTCCAGCAGCGGGTCGTCCACCACCATGTCCAGCGCACGCATCTGGCGCACCATCGCCGCGCCGTAGTCGCGCGCGTCCTGGTCCGAGATCAGCGCGTTGGCCGAGCTGCCCAGGTCGGGCAGACGCACGTCGTCCTGCGCGGAGGCGCCGAACGTGAGCCCGGCGGCGATCAGGGCCGCCAGCAAGCGATGAGTAAAGCGTGGTGCCATGCGCATATGGTGAGAGAATATCATCTGAGACCGCCCGGCCCGGTGCGGGTTCCGCGGCGACGGAGCCTTTTGCGGACGGCGTTTCGGCTCCTGGGCCGGCTTGCTTTGGCGGCGCGCCGTCCCCATTTATGATGGCACCGGTTTCACCCGTTTCGGCTGAGGTTCGCGATGAGCAAGATCGAAATCTATTCCACCGCGGTATGCCCGTACTGCGTGGCCGCCAAGAATCTGTTGAAGGCGCGCGGACAGGAGTGGAGCGAACTGCGCATCGACGCGGACCCGGCCTTGCGCGACAGCATGCTGGCGCGCAGCGGCGGCCGCCGCACGGTGCCGCAGATCTTCATCAACGACCAGCACGTCGGCGGCTACGACGACCTGGTGGCGGCCGACCGCAGCGGTCGGCTGAAGGAATTGCTGGGCAGCGCCGCATGAGCGGGCGCAAGCCGGAGCAGGGCCAGGATCCGCTGGCGGAGTTCACCGCCTATCGGCAGCGCATGAACGAGCGCATCCTGGCCGAGGACAATCAGGTGGTGCGCCGTTTCTTCGCGCTGGACACGCAGACCTACCGGGCCGGCGCGCTGGACGTGAAGACCAAGGAAATGCTCGGCCTGGTCGCCTCGATGGTGTTGCGCTGCGACGACTGCATCAGCTACCACGTAGCCCAGTGCAAGCAGGCCGGAGTCAGCCGCGACGAGTGCTTCGAGGTGTTCAGCGTGGCCCTGGTGGTCGGCGGCTCGATCGTGATCCCGCATCTGCGGCGGGCGGTGGATTTCCTCGACCGCCTGGAGGCGGGGGACGCGGCGCAGGCCGACTCCGCGGAGTGCGCCGAGCACGCCTGAACGTGCCGGCGGCGTGAGTTCGTACGCCGGCCGCATGCGAATTCTTGCAACGCTGCGTGCGAGCATTTGCATCGCCGCTGAGCGCATGCGGCCTGTTCGCGGAGTGGGGGATCGGGGATAATTGGCGGTCTTGAGCGGGCTATCTGCCGCTGCGCGCCCGCCGATTCTTTCCCTGCTTCCCTTCAGGAGTTCCCCCATGAGCAAGACCATTGCCGTGATCCCGGGCGACGGTATCGGCCCGGAGATCATGACCGCGACGCTACGCGTGCTCGACGCGCTTTCCTGCGGTCTCAGCTACGAATTCGTCGAGGCCGGCATGATCGCGCTGGACAAGCACGGCGACCTGCTGCCGCAGGCCACGCTGGACAAGATCGCCGAGCACAAGGTGGCGCTGAAGGGGCCGCTGACCACGCCGATCGGCGGCGGCTTCACCTCGATCAACGTGACCCTGCGCCGGCATTTCGACCTGTACGCCAACGTGCGCCCGGCGATCAGCTTCCCCGGCACCAAGGCGCGCTACGAGAACATCGACATCATCACCGTGCGCGAGAACACCGAAGGCGCCTACCTGGCCGAGGGCCAGACCCTGTCCGAGGACGGCGAGACCGCGCAGTCGATCATCCGCAACACCCGCAAAGGCAGCTCGCGCATCGTGCGCTATGCCTTCGAGATGGCGATCAAGAAGGGCCGCAAGAAGATCACCGCGGTGCACAAGGCCAACATCATGAAGACCAGCTCCGGGCTGTTCCTCAATGTGGCCCGCGAGATCGCCAAGGAATATCCGCAGATCGAGTTCAACGAGATGATCGTGGACAACACCTGCATGCAACTGGTGATGCGCCCCGAGCAGTTCGACGTGATCGTCACCACCAACCTGTTCGGCGACATCCTCTCCGATCTGTGCGCCGGCCTGGTCGGCGGCCTCGGCCTGGCGCCGGGCGACAACATCGGCGAGCACGCGGCGATCTTCGAGGCGGTGCACGGCTCGGCGCCGGACATCGCCGGCAAGGGCATCGCCAACCCGTGCGCGCTGCTGCTGGCCGCCGCCGACATGCTCGACCACCTCGGCATGGTCGACAAGGGCAATCGCCTGCGCGACGCGATCCGCGACACCCTCACCCACGACCGCGATGCGGTGACCCCGGACCTCGGCGGCAAGGGCAGCACGCAGAGCTTCGGCGAGGCGATCGCGCAGCGCGTCAAGGCCTGATCCTCCGGCGGCTTCTCGCGTCGAATCCAAAAGGCCGCGGCATCGTCCGCGGCCTTTTGCTTTGGAGGGCGTGTCGGGCGGGCTAGGATGAGCGTCGTCGCCGTGCCAGCCCGATCGACTCCTCTCCACTGACCCGCTTCGCGATGCCACTGACCCTCTGGACCTTCGTGTATTTCGCCGCCGCCGTGCAGGCTGCGCTGCTCGGCCTGGCGCTGTGGCGCCGGCCGGCCAACCGCGAAGCCAATCGCCTGCTCGCCGTGTGGCTGGGGCTTACCGGCACGGATCTGGCAGTGAAGGCCTTGTACTGGCATCTGCTGTCGCCGGAGTGGTTTCGCGCCTACCGCTTCGTCGCGCTGTTTCCCTTTCTCTATGGCAGCCTGTTCTACCTGTACGTGCGCGCGCTTACCCAGGAGCGCGGCTTTCGGGTGCGCGACGTGGTGCATCTGGCGGGCTTCGGCGTGATGCTGGCGCTCAACGCCTATGTGCTGGTCATGGACGAAGCGGGGCTGCAGGCCTTGTCGGCGCGCTGGATCGCCGGCGAGCGCACCATCGGCGCCTGGTTCGACCTGCCGCTGTTCTTCTACAGCGTGTCCTACGTGATCGCCGCGCTGGTGCTGGTGCATGGCTATCGGCAGCGGCTGCGCGCGCGGCGCTCCGACGCTGATCGTCTTTCCCTGCGCTGGATCGACGCGATGGCCGGCTTCCAGATCGCGATCTGGTGTCTGGCGATCCTGCAGGCGCTGGTGGCGCTGCCGGTGCTCAACTATGGCCTGCTGTTCGGCCTGGTCGCGGCGTGGGTTTGCGTGGTGGGCTGGTTCAGCCTGGGTCAGCCGCCGGTGCCGGCGGAGCCGCCCATGGCGACTGCCGCGCCGACGCCAGAAGCGGACGCCGCCGAGCCGACGCAGACAGTCGACGCCACGCGTTACGCCGCCGTCGAGGCGCGCCTGGCCCAGCTGATGGAGGGCGAGGCGCCGCTGTACCTCGAGCCGGCGCTGACCATCGGCCAGATGGCCAAGCGCAGCGGCTATCCGGAATACCTGGTCTCGGCGGTCATCAATCGGCGCCTGGGCGGCAGCTTCTGGGACTACGTCAACCGCCTGCGGGTGGAGGCGGTGCGCGCTCGGCTGGCCGATCCCGCCGAGACGCGCACCATCCTCGATCTGGCCTATGCTGGCGGCTTCACCTCCAAATCCACCTTCAACGCGGCCTTCAAGCGGCAGGTAGGCGAGACGCCGAGCGGCTACCGCCGGCGCCACGCCAGCGCGCCGGCGGCCTAGGCGCCTCGCGCCGCTTGACGGTGCAGGGCCGCGATGATCGCGGCTGCGGCGTCGCCGATGCCGGTGCCGCCACCCTGCACGGACAGGCCCAGCCGCACCACCACCAGGTGCTCCGACGGCACGATGATGATGTACTGGCCGAAGGCGCCGCGCGCATAGAACATGTCTTTCGGCAGCTGCGGCAAGCCCCAGGGTGCGTCCCACACGGGCACGCTGCCCTGGTTCACCAGGTTGGTCCAGAAGCCGGCGCCATAGCCGGTGTCCAGGGTCTGCGAACGGCTGTAGGCCGCCCAGCCTTCGGGCAGGATGCGCCGGCCGTCGACCACGCCGTCGTCCAGATAGAGCTGGCCGAAGCGGGCAAAGTCGCGAGCCGAGGCGTACATGAAGCCGGAGCCGAGCAGGGTGCCGGCGGCGTCGGTTTCGATCACCGAATGATGCATGCCCAAGGGCTCGAACAGCTCGCGCTGGGCGAATGCCTCAGCACCCACGGCGCTGCCGCCGCTGGCCTGGCCGACCAGCTTGGCCAGCAGGGCGAAGCTGAGGTTGCTGTAGCCCCAGGCGCTGCCGGGTGCATGCGCCAGCGGCATGCGCGCCGCGTAGGCGGCGGAGTCGCTCTCGCGGAACCACATCTGGGTGGCCGGATTGACCGGCCCGTTCGTTTCGTCGAAAGGCAGGCCGCTGTCCATGCGCAGCAACTGGTCGACGGTGACCGTGTGCTGCGGGCCATTCGACGCCCCCGCCGCGACCGGGATCGGCTGGTCCAGCCGCAGCCGGGCCTGCCGCACCAGCACGCCGATCAGCGCCTGGGTCACCGACTTGGTCACGGAATGGCCCCAGATCGGCGTTTCGGGGCCGTAGCCGGGCGCGTAGCGCTCGGCGATCAGCCGGCCGTCGTGCAGCACGACCACGGCCTTGGTCAGTCGCGGATGCGCGGGGTCCGGCTCGGCGAAAGCGAGTGCGAGCGCCTGGCGGATGGCCGGGTCGGTCGGTACGACCAGGTCGGAGCCGAAGGCGTCGGGGGCGGCCGGACGTTCGAGGCCGCTGGCCTCGGGCACCGCGGCGTCGCCGTGCGTGACCAGGCAGCCCAGGCCCGGGCGATACACCGCCCGGCCGGGGAACAGGCCCAGCACGCTGCTGCGTACCTCGCCGCGCGCACGGTCCACCGTATAGCGGATGGCCCAGCCGATGCCGCCCATCAGTGGCCGCTGCTCTTCGGCGTAGACCCGGTCCGGATCGACCTTGGATACGAAGCTCGCCGCGCACAGCGAGTCGCTTACCGAGGCGGTGGCGGTGTGCAGCCCCTCCCGGTTCAGGCAGACCACGGCGACCGCGGCGACGATCAGCGAAACAGACAAGATGGCGACGGGCCGGCGCCAGCCGATGGACCAAAGACGAGACATGGACTGCTCCCAGGACGTAGGCGAGGGAGGCAGGGTGGATCGAAGCGGCCGCTAGATCGTCCGATCCGGCGGATTCGTACCGTCGCACCCTGGTTTGGCAAGCTCATACCGTGCGCTGGGCCGTCGGTCAGGTCGCCGACCGACGCCCGCCCATGCTTCCAGGAGGTGGCTTGGGTCAGCCGGCGCCGATGGCGCGACATCGGCTCCCGGGTCGAGGGTGCCGGCACGAGCCGTCGCGACTTGCCTGCAAAAGTTCGACCGGCTCCCAGCGAGCGTCGTGCGGCAGGCCGGACTATCGTCGGTCAGACGAGCGCCTTCAGCCGAACATGCCGGGCCGGTAGCCGCCGGCTTCGCTCTGGGCGGCGCAGTTGAGGCGGTTCCAGCTGTTGACCAGGGTCACCAGCAAGCTGAGCTTGACCAGTTCCTCTTCGCTGAAGTGGGCGTGCGTTTCCTCGTAGAGCGCGTCCGGCACCGGCTCGGGGCTGGCCAGGCGGGTGAGTGCCTCGGCCCAGGCCAGCGCGGCGCGCTCGCGGGGGCTGTACAACTTGCCGGTCTCGCGCCAGGCCGGGAGCAAGTACAGACGCTGCTCGCTCTCGCCGGCGGCGCGGGCGTCCTTGCTGTGCATGTCGAGGCAGAAGGCGCAGCCGTTGATCTGCGAGACACGCATCAGCACCAGTTCCTGCAGCGGCGCCTCCAGGCTGCTGTTGCGCAGCTCCTTGTCCAGCGCAAACAACGGCTGCAGAGCGTGGAAGTGCGGTTTGAAATCGAAACGGGACATCGAAGGCCTCCTCGGGCTTGGACGAAGGCGCGGCCGGCATCGGCTGCGTTCGATATCAGGACGTGCGTTCTGCCCGGGTCGTGACAGGCTGAAATGAGGCCTGTCTGTCGAGGCCTGGCAAGCAGCTACAGACAGCTGCTTGCTTTGAGGATCAATGCACGGAGGCGGGGCCGGCGACGGCCGCCAGCAGCCGTGCCAGCTTGGCCGGGTTGCGCAGGGCGTGCATGGCGACGATGCGCTCGCCATCGCATTCCAGCCAGGTGGCGGTAGTCAGCACGCCGTCCGCCCAGGTCAGCAAGGCAGGCGCGCCATTGAGCGTGACCAGGGCGTAGCGCGGGGCGTGAGCGCGTTGGTTCTGGGCGATCTGCAGATACAGCCGGGCCAGGCGGTCGGCGCCGTGCAAGGGCCGCAGCGTGGCACGGGCGCGGCCGCCGCCGTCGGCGACATGCAGCGCGTCCTCGGCGAAGAGTGCGCGCAATGCTTCCAGGCTGGGTTGTTCCATCGCAGCCATGAAGCGTTGCAAAAGGCGCCGCTGAGCGGCGGTGTCGACCAGGAAGCGCGGCCGCCCTTCGCGCAGCCGTGCCTTGGCGCGGTGCACGCGCTGGCGGCAGGCATCCTCGGCGATGCCGAGGATGCCTGCCGCCGCGGCATGGCTATAGTCGAACACCTCGTGCAGCAGGAAGGCGGCGCGTTCGTCCGGGCTAAGCCGTTCGAGCAAGGTGAGGAAAGACAGGCTGAGCGTCTGGTCGCGCTCCAGCGCCGCATCCGGCGCGTCGGCGAGCGCGTGCGCATCCTCGCCGACCAGCGGCTCGGGCAGCCAGGGGCCGGTGTAATGCTCGCGCTCGGTCTTGGCGCGGCGCAGCCGATCCAGCGCCAGCCGGGTGGTGACGGTGACCAGCCAGGCCTCGGCATCGTCGAGCGCGTCCTTGTCCTGGATGTGCCAGCGCAGCCAGGCGTCGTGCAGCACGTCCTCGGCGTCGGCCGGGGTGCCCAGCATGCGGTAGGCCAGGCCGAACAGGCGCTGGCGGTGACGCTGGAAGAGTGCGGTCTGGGGATCCATCGGGTCGCTCCGTCGATAGGGCCCAGCCAGGACGCTTCAAGTCGCCGGAACGTGACCGCTTCAGCGCAGCAGCGGCCAGGGCGCCAGGAACACCAGCCAGGCCAGCAGCACGATGCCGAGGTACTTGGAGACGCGGAACAGCTTCGGATATTTCTTCTTGAAGCGGCGGCTACGCTCGCGGCTGCGTTGGTTCAACGCGAACAGGCGATTGACGAAGCCGGTCTTTTCCTGCGGCGATTCGGTGTTCGGCGAGGCAGTGATGCGGCCCATGAAGATGCCGACCCGATGGTTGATCGCAGTCATCCAGCGCAGCTTGAGCGGGCGCTCGACGTCGGCGAACAGGATGATGCGGGTCTGGTCGGTGTTGTTCTCCACCCAGTGCACGTAGGTTTCGTCGAACACCACGTCCTTGCCGTCGCCCCAGGCGTGCTCCTCGCCGTCGACGAAGATGCGGCAGTCGCGCGAATTGGGCGTGATCAGGCCGAGGTGATAACGCAGCGAGCCGGCGAACGGATCGCGGTGGGGGTTAAGCTTGCTGTGCGGCGCCAGCGTCGCGAACATCGCCGCCTTCACGCTGGGAATGGATTTCAGCAAGGCCACCGTCTTGGGGCAGAGCGCTTCGGCCGAGGCCAGCGGCTCGCCGTACCACTTCAGGTAGAAGCGCTTCCAGCCCTGCTTGAAGAAGCTGTTGAAGCTGGCGTCGTTGTGCTTTTCGGCGGCGCGGATATGGCCTTCGTCGAACAGCGCCAGCGCCTCGTCACGGATGGTCTGCCAGTTGGCCTGCAGCAGGTCCAGCTGGGGAAAGCCGCGGCGATCCAGGATCGGTCGCGCCGGCACCGCCGAGAATGCGTACATCAGCAGGTTGTACGGCGCGAAGGCGGCCGAGTGATCGACCAGCTGGCGATCGAAGCGCAGCCGTGCGCGACCGCGCAGGTGCACCAGCAGCACGCAGAACGCGAACAGCAGGAACACGCAGAGAATGATGAGGCGCGGAGTCAGGTACATAGACTGAGCTGGCGGGAGTTGCGGCTATTTTACCTCTGCCGGCGCGCGCGTGCCGGCCATGCCGGACATCGGCCGGCATACCTCAGTGCCGCAGCGTCCACGCTTCGCCGCCACCCACTCGATAAGCCTGCGCCAGGGCGCGCTGCACATAGGCGGCTGCACGCCGCACGGCGCTGCGCGGCGCAAGATTCCGCGCCAATCCTGCGGCGATGGCCGCAGCCAGTGTGCAGCCGGTGCCGTGGCCCTGATGTGGCTGGCGCGGATGCGTGATATCGAGCCGGCCGGCGGCGTCGTAGTAGCGGTCCACCACGGTGGCGCCCGAGGCATGGCCGCCCTTCAGCAAGACCGCGCCGGCGCCCAGGGCCAGCAGCGCTTCGGCGGCGGTATCGCATTGCCGTGCGCCCCGGATGCGCGTGCCAAGCAGGGCCTCGGCCTCGGGCAGGTTCGGCGTAAAGACATCGGTCAGCGGCAGCAGTTCGTCGCGCAGCGCGGCGACGGCGTCTTCGTCGAGCAGGCGTCTGCCACTGCTGGCCACCATCACCGGATCCACCACCAGCCACGGCGGGCGCCGACGGCGCAGCTCGCGTGCGACCAGGCGCACGGCCGCCGCGCTGCCGAGCATGCCGGTCTTCACCGCGGCGACCGCGAAGTCGTCGAACACCGCAGCGAGCTGGCTGCGCACGTGAGCGAGCGGCACGGTGTGGACGGCCTCGACGCGTCGAGTGTTCTGCGAGGTGACCGCGGTGATCACCGTCGTGCCGTGCACGCCGCAGGCGCGGAAAGTCTTCAGGTCGGCCTGGATACCGGCACCGCCGCCGGTATCGGAGCCGGCGATAGTCAGCGCGACGGGCGGTAGGGTTCTCATGGCAGGTGCGAAGCCTGCGCTCGAGTTCGAGGCTGCAGGCACGTCGGGCTTGCAGCGAGTCGCGCCGGCAATCGCCGCAAGCCTAGGATCGATTCGGCATCGCCATCTCGACCGTGCCGGTTATCGTGCCGCGCGAACGACAGCGACCTAGCCGGCATATATCCGTGCGATACATGCCGGTGCGGTACGACAGGGCAGAAGCCAGACAAACGCCGGACGTTCGACCTGTTCGCAGTAGCGCGTTCCGGCTGCTGCATCCGGACGGCTAGAGCGCTTCCGAGGCGAAATCGGCCAGCCGCGAGCGTTCGCCGCGCCGCAGGGTGATATGCGCCGAATGCTCCCACTGCTTGAAGCGATCCACCGCATAGGTGAGGCCGGAGGTGGTCTCGGTGAGGTAGGGCGTGTCGATCTGCTCCACGTTGCCCAGGCAGACGATCTTGGTACCCGGGCCGGCGCGGGTGATCAAGGTCTTCATCTGTTTGGGCGTGAGGTTCTGCGCTTCGTCGATGATCAGGTAGCGCGACAGGAAGGTGCGCCCGCGCATGAAGTTCAGCGAGCGGATCTTGATGCGCGAGGCGAGCAGGTCGTTGGTGGCCTGGCGGCCCCAGCTGCCGCCTTCCTCCGGATTCGCCAGCACCTCGAGGTTGTCGGTCAGCGCGCCCATCCATGGCGTCATCTTTTCCTCTTCGGTGCCGGGCAGGAAGCCGATGTCCTCGCCGACCGAGACGGTGGCGCGGGTCATGATGATCTCGCGGTAGCGCTGCTGATCCATCACCTGGGCCAGTCCCGCGGCCAGCGCCAGCAGGGTCTTGCCGGTGCCGGCAGTGCCGAGCAGGGTGACGAAGTCCACGTCCGGATCCATCAGCACGTTCAGCGCGAAGTTCTGCTCGCGGTTGCGCGCGGCGATGCCCCACACGCTGTGATTCGCATGGCTATGGTCGTCCAGCAGCACCAGGGTGGCGTGCTGTTCGTCGATGTGCAGCACGCGCAGCTCGATGTCGCTGTCGCCGCGCAGGAACAGGCACTGATTGGCGTACCAGTCCTCGTCGTCGTGGCGGTCGAGCTTGTAAAAGGTGCGGCCGCGCTCGTTCCACGACTGCACTTCGGGGTGGCGTTCCCAGAAATCCTCGGCCAGCTCGGTGGAGCCGGTATAAAGCAGGGCGAAGTCGTCCAGCGCGCGGTCGTTCTCGTAGTCCTCCGCGTCCAGGCCGTAGATGGTGGCCTTGATGCGCAGATTGATGTCCTTGGTGACCAGGATCACCGCGCGCTCGGGGTTCTGGTCGCGCAGGTCGATCACCGAGGAGAGGATCTGGTTGTCGGCCTTGCCGTGGCCGTTGCTGGTGCGCTGTTGGAAGTACAGTCGGCCGACCGCGGTGCCGCGCTTCAGGTTCACCCCTTGCGGGTTGTGCAGCTCCAGGCCTTCGCCGATCCCGTGCTGGCTGCCGCGCTCGATCAGTTCGTTGAGGAAGCGGCTGACCTGGCGGCCGTTGCGGGAGACTTCCGAGGCGCCTTTCTTCTTCTCGTCCAGTTCTTCCAGCACGGTCATCGGGATGAAGACGTCGTGTTCCTCGAAGCGGAACAGCGAGGTCGGATCGTGCAGCAGGACGTTCGTGTCCAGGGCGTAGATGCGCTTGCTAGCAGTCATGAGGCGGTAGTCTCGCGATGATGGGGGCTCGCATGGGAAAGACAGACGTCCACCTGCGCACGCGCTGCATGCGTGTACGGATGGACGCGGAAACGTTCACTTGGCCGGGACGGCATCGAGCACGGCCTGCGCATGGCCGGGCACTTTCACATTGAGCCAGGCCTGCGCCAGCTTGCCGTCGGGATCGATCAGGAAGGTGCTGCGCACCACGCCGAGATATTTGCGCCCGTACAGGACTTTCTCGTGGATCACGTCGAAGGCCTTGCACCAGGTTTCGTCGGTGTCGGCGACCAGCGGGAACGGCAGTTGCTGCTTGGCCGCGAAGTTGGCGTGCGATTTCGCCGAGTCGCGCGAGACGCCGACGACCTGGGCGCCGCGCGCGCGAAACTGCGGGTACAGGTCGCGAAAGCCCTGGGCTTCGTTGGTGCAGCCGGGCGTGCTGTCCTTGGGATAGAAGTACACCACCACCCATTGGCCCTTGAGGCCGGACAGCTTGAGCGTGCTGCCGTCCGCAATGGTGCCGTTGAGCGCAGGGAGTTTTTTGCCGAGTTCGGGCATGAGGGCTCCGGCGGCGCGCGCTAGGCGGCCGAGTCGTCGAAGAAAGGGGAGAGGGCGGGTTCGCGGGGCGGCGGCGCTCCGCAGACGGCGTGGTCGGCGTGGTTCGAGGCGCAGGCTGGCATGGTCTTCCCGCTGGGTCCGGTGCACAGACTAGCCCCGTCCGACGGCGGATAACAGTTCTTGTCAGCGGCCCGTACACGCGGCATGCTGGCACTCCCTTCATCGTTCCCTCGATGTGGACCGCGTCGCTGTCGCGCCGCGGTCGCAAGGCGCAGCTTCAGAATTTCACCGGATCCATGATCGCGTCGAGATTCAGGCTGTCGCAGAACTCGAGGAAGTCGTCGCGCAGCGCGGCGATGTGCAGCTCGGAGGGAATGCCTACGGTGAACTGCGCCTGGAACATCGAGGCGCCGGTCTGCATCGCCTGGTAGCGCATCGAGCTGAGCTGCTCCACGCTGATGTCGTGGCGATTGAAGAATTCCACGATGCGCACCAGGATGCCGGGCCGATCGGCAGCCACCACCTCGACCAGGTAGGGCAGCAGGTGACCGCTGAGTTCGCGCGCGCCGGTGCGGTAGTGCACCAGCTTCAGCTCTTCGTCGCGCGCCAGCTTGGCCAGCGCGGTCTCGAGCTTGGCGATGGCATCCCAGGCGCCGCTGGCCAGCAGCATCAGCGAGGTGTCGGCGCCGATGGTGGACACCCGCGCGTCGGCCAGATTGCAGCCGGCGTCGGCGATGCGCTTGGCGAGCGTCAGCAGCGGCGTGCGTGCCGCCGGGGTCAGCGTCTGGATCAGCAACTGGTGGTCAGTGCCAACACGCGGAGAAGGTGGGTTCAAGAGGTTACCTGTGGGTGGTCCCGCGCGCGCCGGGCGGCGGCGGACTGCCGGCCAGCTTACTTGCCCCTCCTGCGAGCCCGCAAGTAACATGCGCGGCTGGCTCTCTGCAGAAATTGCAATGAACATACGCGGTTCCATTTGCGCGCTGGTCACGCCGTTCGCGGCGGACGGCGCGCTCGACCTGGACGCCTTCGCACGACTGCTCGAGCAGCAGATCGGCGGGGGCACTCAGGCCGTGGTGGTCGCCGGCTCGACCGGCGAAGCGCACATGCTGGAGCACGACGAATACGACTGCCTGCTGGCCTTCGCGGTGAAGCAGGTGGCCGGGCGGATCCCGGTGATCGCCGGAACCGGCGAGGCCGGCACGGCCAAGACCGTGGCCGTCACCCGTCGCGCCCAGGCGCTGGGCGCCGATGCCGCGTTGGTGGTGGCGCCTTACTACGTGCGTCCGACCCAGGAAGGGCTGCGCCGCCATTATCTGGAAGTGGCCGAGCACGGCGGCCTGCCGCTGCTGCTGTACAACGTGCCGACGCGCACCGGTTGCGACCTGCTGCCGGAGACGGTGGCTGTCCTGCGCGAGCATCCGCGCATCGTGGGCATCAAGGAGGCGCGCAGCGAGCCGGAGCGGATTCGCGCCCTGGCGGAACTTGCGCGGCCGGATTTCGTCTATCTGTCCGGCGACGATGCCAGCGCCGCGGCAGCCATGCTGGCCGGCGCGGCTGGTACCATTTCGGTGGTGGCCAACCTGGTGCCGGCGCCTTCCCGGGCTTTGTGCGATACGGCCGGCAGCGGCGACCAGGCGGCGACCGAGCGTCATCGCCAGGCCTTGCTGCCGCTGATCCAGGCGCTCGACTGCGCACCGAACCCCATCGCGGTGAAGGCGGGCCTGCCTTTGCTGCAGCTCGGTTCGGCGGCGCCGCGGTTGCCGCTGGTCGAACTGGAACACGGGCCGGCGCGCGCCCGCATACGCGAAGCGCTGGCCGCTCTGGCATCCTTGGCACATGCCGCCTGACCCACGCCGTTGCCTGACCCTTTCACGGAATCCGACTACATGAAGAAACCCTCGCTCGCCGTCACCCTGCCAGCCCTGGCCCTTTCCGGCCTGCTGCTCTCGGGCTGCGGGATGTTCCGCTCGCACAAGGCGTGGGATACCGCCAAGCAGGAGTCGCCGCTGGAGATTCCGCCTGGGTTGGATACGCCCTCGGCCAGCGCCGCCCTGGTGATTCCGCCGCCGGGCGCCAACACTCCGACGGCGAATGGCGCGGTGGCTGGAGTGAATGGCCAGCCGGCCGCGATCGCCGATGGCTTCGTGCTGTCGGACAACGTGGACAATGTGTACCGTCGAGTCGGGCAGACCCTGGAGGTCGGCGACATCGGCCAGGTGCAGGCGCACGACGACACCGCCCACACCTATACCCTGACCGTGAATGCCGCGCCGGTCACCGAGGAGAAGCCCGGCCTGTTCGGCCGCATGTTCGGCCGCAAAGCGACCACCAAGGAGACCGGCCCGTCGGCGCCGCATCAGGTCCAGCTGAGCGTGAACCCCAGCGGCCAGAACGCCAGCGAGATCCGCGCGCAGGGCGATCCGGCGGCGGTGGCCAAGGTGGTCGATGCGCTGAAGGCGCGCATGGGCGGCTGATCCGGCCTCTTCTGGAAACGAAAAACGCCGCTCTTTCGGGCGGCGTTTTTTTGTTTCTCGGTGGCCGATCGGTAGTCCGGTCGGCCCGGAGAAGAGAGCAGGCCTTCAGCGCTGCAGCAGCGACAGCTTGTCGGGCTTGCCTTCCCAGTCCTTGGCGTCGGGCAAGCCGTCCTTGCGCTCGGTGATCACTGGCCAGCCCTTGGCCAGCTCGGCGTTGAGGGCCACGAAACCTTCCTGGCCGCCGGGCACGTCGTCCTCGGGATAAATCGCGTTGATCGGGCATTCCGGCTCGCACAAGGTGCAGTCGATGCACTCGTCCGGATCGATCACCAGGAAATTGGGGCCTTCGTGGAAGGCGTCGACCGGGCAGACTTCAACGCAGTCGGTGTACTTGCATTTGATGCAGTTGTCGGTGACGACGAAGGTCATGGCGACTTGTATGGCCTTTGCAAAGTGCGGCCGGCGGTGCCTTTCGCGGCCCCTTCCGATGCAGGAGAGGCGAAGCGCCATCCGCCTGCAGCTTGCCGCGAACGCGCCTGGGCGCAGGAAAAGGTGGCGCTCCCAACGAGGTTCGAACTCGTGTTCCCGCCTTGAGAGGGCGGTGTCCTAGGCCACTAGACGATGGGAGCGTATTGCTGCGAGGCGCGCTAGTATAACGGAATAGTTCCGCGCGGCAACGCCTGCGTCATGGCGGGGGAAGCGACCGGCGGAACGGCGCGTGGTGCCGGTATGGGCCCCGCTGAGCGAAGCCGGCTGCGCGGTCCGCCGCGGCAGCGCGTATATACGGGCCACGACCCGCAAGGATTCATGCCGCTTGAACCTCGAAGCACGGAACGACATTTCGCCTGCATTGCGCATCATTCCGCGCGAGCAGCACAACATCTCCCGCAAGAACATCAGCAAGGCAGCGTTGCGCGTGCTGTATCGCCTCAATGAGGCGGGCTACGACGCCTTCCTGGTCGGCGGCGCCGTGCGCGACCTGCTGCTCGGCGGACACCCCAAGGATTTCGACGTCGCCACCAGCGCCACGCCGGACGAGGTGAAGAAGCTGTTCCGGAACTGCCGTCTGATCGGCCGCCGGTTCCGCCTCGCCCACGTGGTGTTCGGGCCCGAGATCATCGAGGTGGCGACCTTCCGCGGCACCGGCGAGGACGAGGGCGGCGGCGACCGCCACATCGTCGACGGCCTGATCGTGCGCGACAACATCTGGGGCACGATCGAGGAAGACGCGGTGCGCCGCGATTTCCGGGTCAACGCGCTGTATTACGACATCAGCGACTTCTCGGTGCGCGACTATGTCGGCGGCATGCAGGACCTGCAGGATCGCGTGCTGCACCTGATCGGCGATCCGGCCACGCGCTATCGGGAAGATCCGGTGCGCATGCTGCGCGCGGCGCGCCTGGCGGCCAAGCTGGATTTCCGCATCGACGATGCCGCCTCCGCGGCGTTTGCCGAGCTGGGTCCCTTGCTCGCCGATGCGGCGCCGGCGCGCCTGTTCGACGAGTCGCTGAAGCTGTTCCTGAGCGGGCATGGCCTGAAGAGCTTCCGCATGCTGGAGCAGTGCGGCCTGCTGAAATTCCTGTTCCCGACCACGGCGCGCGCGCTGCAGCGAGGCGACGAAGCCCTGCGCGCGCTGGTCGAAAGCGGTCTGAGCAATACCGACGCCCGCGTCATGGAAGGCAAGTCGGTGACGCCGGCCTTCCTGTTCGCGGTGCTGCTGTGGGGCGAGGTGCGTGATCTGGCGCATGCGCTGATCGCGCGCGGCCTGGACGGCAACGAGGCCTGGGCACGCGCCGCCGCACAGGTGGTGGGCGAGCAGTGTCAGCGCGTGGCGATCCCGCGACGCTTCACCTTCACCATGGAAGAAATCTGGTCGCTGCAGCCGCGCTTCGAGCAGATCCAGCGCAAGCGCGTGTTCCGCCTGCTGACCCACCCGCGCTTCCGCGCGGCCTTCGATTTCCTGCTGCTGCGCGGTGCCGAATCGCCGGCGCTGCGCGAGCTGGGGCAGTGGTGGGCGCATGCCCAGCAGCTGCCGCACGACACGCTGGCGGCGGCCCTGTCCGGGCATGGCGGCGAAGGCGACGGCTCGATGCCGACGCCGGGCAAGCCGCCACGCCGTCGCCGTCGTCGCAAGCCTGCCGGCCAGTCCGACGCGTCGTGAGCGAGCTCATGTCGTTTCGGCGCGCCTATGTCGCGCTGGGCAGCAACCTGGGCGATTCGCAGCGCTATGTACAGCAAGCGATGGAGGCGCTGGCGCGGCTGGAACATACGCAGCTGTTGGCGCGCTCGTCGCTGTATCGCACCGAGGCCTGGGGCGTGACCGACCAGCCGCCGTTCGTGAATGCCGCCGTGGCGTTGCAGACGAGGCTTGCGCCGCATGCCTTGCTGGACGCCATGCTGGCGATCGAGCGCGCTGCCGGGCGCGTGCGCGACGGCACGCGCTGGGGCCCGCGCACGCTCGATCTGGATCTGCTCCACGTCGATGGCGTGCAGCTCGCCGACGAACGACTGACGCTGCCGCATCCGCGCATTGCCGAGCGCGCCTTCGTGCTGCTGCCTTTACACGACATAGCTCCGGAGCTGTTCCTGTCGGGGCAGGGGCGCGTGGCCGAACTGCTGGCGCGCGTCGATCCGGCCGGTTGTGAACGCTTGCCTTGAGCGAGGGGCGCTTCGCGCCGGATAATCGGCATTCAACTCGCCGCGAGGAACCATCGTGTACGTGCAAAACGCCAAGTCCTCGGAGCGCAAGCCGGTCACCGTGCCCGGCCTGCATGCGATGAAGGCACAGGGTCAGCGCATCGTGGTGCTGACCGCCTACGACACCAGCTTCGCCATGCAGCTGGAATCGGCCGGAGTCGATGTGGCCCTGGTCGGCGACTCGCTGGGCATGGTGGTGCAGGGACACCGCAGCACCTTGTCGGTCACCCTGGAACACATGGTCTACCACACCGGCATGGTGGCGCGCGGCCTGTCCTCGACCCTGCTGATCGCCGATCTGCCGTTCATGGCCGATCGCGACGTGCCGCACGTGCTCGAAGCCGGTGCGCGGCTGGTCGGCGAGGCGGGCGCGGCGATGGTGAAGATCGAGGGCGCGGCTCCGCATGTGCTCGACGGCATCGCGGCGCTGGTGGCGCGGGCGATTCCGGTGTGCGCGCACGTCGGCCTGACGCCGCAGTCGGTGCACAAGTTCGGCGGCTTCCGCATCCAGGGGCGCGAGCAGGCGGCGGCGGATCGCGTGCTCGACGAAGCGCTCGCGGTGCAGTCCGCCGGCGCCGACCTGCTGGTGCTCGAAGGCGTGCCGCGCGCGCTGGGCGAGCGCGTCACGCAAGCGCTGAAGATCCCGGTGATCGGCATCGGCGCAGGCCCGCAATGCGACGGCCAGGTGCTGGTGCTGCACGACATGCTGGGCATCACGCCGGGCAAGCGGCCCAAGTTCAGCAAGGACTTCCTGGCTGGGCGCGATTCGATCGCCGCCGCGATCCGCGCTTATGCCGACGACGTGCGCAGCGGGGCTTTCCCTGCTCCCGAACACTGTTTCGACTGAGAGCTTTCCATGCAGACCGTGCAAGACGTGGCCGCCCTGCGCGCCGTGGTGCGAGGCTGGCGCAGCCAGGGTTATACCGTGGGCTTCGTGCCCACCATGGGCAACCTGCACGCAGGCCACCAGTCGCTGATCAAGCTGGCGCGCGCGCGAACCGACCGGGTAGTGGCGAGCATCTTCGTCAATCCCACCCAGTTCGGCCCCCATGAAGACTTCGAGCGTTACCCGCGCACCTTGATCCAGGATCAGGCCGGCCTGGCCGAGCAGGGCTGCGACCTGCTGTTCGCGCCCGAGGTGGCGACCATCTATCCCTACGGCGCGGCGCAGACGGTCAGCGTGCACGTGCCGCAGATCACCGAAACGCTGGAAGGCGCGCATCGGCCCGGGCACTTCGACGGCGTGGCCACGGTGGTGTGCAAGCTGTTCAACCTGCTGCAGCCCGACCTCGCGGTGTTCGGGCAGAAGGACTGCCAGCAGTTGAAGGTGATCGAGCGCATGGTGCGCGACCTCTCGCTGCCGGTGAAGATTCTGGCCGCGCCCACGCTGCGTGCCGAGGACGGCCTGGCGCTGAGCTCGCGCAACCAGTACCTGTCGAAGGAAGAGCGCGAACTGGCGCCGCTGGTCTACGTCACCCTGCAGCAGATGCGCGATCTGGTGAGCAAGGGACATGCCTGGCCGGCGGTGGAGCAGGCGGCCACCTCCAAGCTCGCCAAGGCCGGCTTCGTGCCTGACTATGCCGTGATCCGCCGTGCCGACGACCTGGGCGTGCCGGCGCGGGACCAGCGCGACGGCCTGATCGGCCTGGTCGCCGCCAGGCTGGGCAGCACGCGCCTGATCGACAACTTGATCTTCGACTGATCGCCCCCACTGAGGGGCCGAGCCGGCAGCCAACGGCTGCCGGCGGTCGGAAGCAGCCGATGTTGCGACGCAACGTCGACACTTCGATAATGTGGCACCAAGCAGGCTGTTCCTGCCGGAATGACGTCATGCACCTGAATATGCTGAAGGCCAAGATCCATCGCGCCACGGTGACCCACGCCGAGCTGCACTACGAAGGATCGATCGCCATCGACGGGCTGCTGCTGGATGCCTCCGGGATCCGCGAGTACGAGCAGATCCACGCGTGGAACATCAACAACGGCAAGCGCTTCGTCACCTATGCGCTGCGCGCGGAGGAAGGCTCCGGCATCATCTCGGTGAACGGCAGCGCCGCACACCGGGCCCAGCCGGGCGATCTGATCATCATTGCCGCGTTCGTGCATCTCGACGAGGCCGAGCTGGAGAAATTCCAGCCGACCCTGGTGTACGCCGACGCCAACAACCGCATCTCGCACACCAACCGCTCCATTCCCAAGCAGATGGCCGCCGCCTGAGCGGTGGTCGATAGTGCATTCGGGCGGACGGCGCTAGTCGCGCGTCGGCCTTGGGCTTTGGTGACGAGCCAGGGCCCAGGCGACATGCTCGCGGACCAGGGCCGACGGATGCCCGGCTCGCGCGAGCAGGGCGCGGGTGACGGCGGCCGAGCTCGGCGCATTGCCTAGCGCCACTGCGATATTGCGCAGCCAGCCTTCGTAGCCGGTGCGGCGAATCGCCATGCCCTCGGTGCGCTTGAGGAACTCCTCCTCGCTCCACGCGAACAGCTCCACCAGCTTGGCGCCGTCCAGTCGATGGCGCGGCGCGAAATCCGGCTCGGCGGTGTCCTGCGCGAACTTGTTCCACGGACAGATCAGCTGGCAGTCGTCGCAGCCGAAGATGCGATTGCCGATGGGGGCGCGCAGCTCTTCCGGAATCGAACCCTTCAGCTCGATGGTGAGATAGGAAATGCAGCGGCGCGCGTCGAGCCGATAGGGCGCGACGATGGCCTGGGTCGGGCAGATGTCGATGCAGCGGCGGCAGCTGCCGCAGTGGGCGCTGGCCGGCAAGTCCGGCGGCAGCGGCAGGTCGGTGTAGAGCTCGCCGAGGAAGAAGTAAGAGCCGGCGCGCCGATTGATCAACACGGTGTGCTTGCCGATCCAGCCCAACCCGGCATTGCGCGCCAGGGCTTTTTCCAGCACCGGCGCGGAATCGACGTAGGCGCGATAGCCGAAGTCGCCGACCACCTCGCGGATGCGTTCGGCCAGCTTCTGCAGGCGCATCCGCATCAGCTTGTGATAGTCGCGCCCCAGCGCGTAGCGCGCCACGTAGCCGCTTTCGGCATCCTCGAGCACGCTCCAGGCATTGCGCGTGCCCGGCGGCACGTAGTCCATGCGCACCGAGACCACCCGGAGCGTGCCGGGCTCGAGCTCGCCCGGACGGCTGCGCTTGTCGCCGTGGCGAGCCATGTAGTCCATCTCGCCGTGATGTCCCTGCTTGAGCCAGCGCTTCAGGTGCCGCTCGTCCTCGCCCAGTTCGATCCCGGCGATGCCGGCGTCGGCGAAACCGAGCTCGCGCGCCCAGCGCTTGATGTCGACGGCGAGGACGGCATAGTCGATCGGCGCGACGATGGAGGCGGGAGGATGATCGCCGGGAGACATGCGCGCATTGTAAGAGCCGGGCGCCCCTATAATCTCAAGATGAGTGCTGCCAGTCCTTCGATGACCTCGATTGCCGAGTGTCTCTACACGGTGTCCCAGATCCGCGGGCTGGAGCAGCGGCTGATCGAGCGCGACGCGGTGATCAGCGGCCTCGCGCTGATGCAGCGGGCCGCCCATGCCGCGCTGGCGAGCCTGCGCCGACGCTGGCCGCAGGCGCGACGGCTGAGCATCTGGTGCGGACCCGGCAACAACGGTGGCGATGGTTTTCTGGTGGCGCTCGGTGCGCATCAAGCCGGCCTGCAGGTCGAGCTGTTCGCGCTGGCGGAGGCTTCCAACGGCGACGCAGCCGCGGCACGCCAGGCCTGCCTCGATGCCGGTCTGCACATTCGCTCTGTCGACGATGCGAACGAGCTGCCGGACGTCGACGTGCATGTGGATGCTCTGTACGGCATCGGCTTGAATCGTGCGCCTGCAGCGCCCGTCGCCACGCTGATCGAACGCATCAACGCGAGCGGCCGGCCGGTGCTCGCACTGGACGTACCCTCCGGGCTGGATGCGGATACCGGGCAGGCGCCAGGTGCGGCCATCCGCGCCGATCTCACGGTGAGCTTTCTCGGATTCAAGCGCGGCCTGTTTACCGGCGCCGCGGCCGATCACGTCGGCCTCTGCGAGCTGGCCGAACTCGGCATGTCGTCCGAGACGCGATTGCTGCCGCCCGACGCGATGCTGATGGCGGCAGCGAGCCTGCCGCGCCGCGCGCGCGCCAGCTACAAGAACCGCAACGGCCACGTGCTGGCGATCGGCGGCGATCACGGCACGGCGGGCGCGATCCGGCTGTGCGCGGAAGCGGCCTTGCGCAGCGGAGCCGGCCTGGTCAGCGTGGCCACCCGCGTGGAGCACATGACGGCGCTCAACGCAGCGCGGCCCGAGCTGATGGCGCGCGGGGTGGATGGGCCGCAGGCGCTGGAACCGATGCTCGACCGCGCCGATGTGCTGGCGCTGGGCCCTGGGTTGGGGCAGACGGCCTGGGGCCATGCGCTATGGCTGACCGCGCTGGAGTCGGGGCGGCCGCTGGTGCTGGACGCCGACGGGCTCAACCTGCTCGCGCAGGCGCCGCGCCAGTTCGGCCCCCCGGCGGTGTTGACCCCGCATCCGGGCGAAGCCGCCCGCCTGCTGGGCTGCACCACCGCCGAGATCGAGCGGGACCGCTATGCCGCGGTGCGCGAGCTGGCCCGGCGCTACACCGCGGTGGCCGTGCTGAAGGGCGCGGGCAGCGTGGTCGCCGACCCGGACGGTAGTGTGCAGGTCTGCCCCTGGGGCAATCCCGGCATGGCCTCGGGTGGCATGGGTGACCTGCTGACCGGCGTCATCGCCGGATTGCTGGCGCAGGGCTGCGACGCCTGGCAGGCAGCCACGCTGGGGGTAGGTCTGCATGCGCGGGCCGGCGACCTGGCGGCGCGGCAGGGCGAACGCGGCCTGCTCGCCACGGACCTGCTCGAACCCCTGCGGCAACTGGTCAACGGAGGCGGCGATGGCTGAGCAGACCTGGCCATTGCCCGACGAACCGGCCACCGCGGCGCTGGCGGCGCAATGGGCCAAGGCGCTGGACGGTGGATTGGTGATCTACCTGCATGGCGAGCTGGGCGCGGGCAAGACCTCGTTCGCGCGGGCCCTGCTGGGCGCCGCCGGGGTAGGCGAACGCATCAAGAGTCCGACCTACAGCCTGGTCGAGGGCTATCTGGCCGGCGATCGGCCTGCCTGGCACCTCGATCTGTACCGCATCGCCGATCCCGACGAGTTGCAGTGGCTGGGGCTGGATAGCCTGGCTGATCCGGCCGCACTGGTCCTGGTGGAGTGGCCCGAACGCGGCGCCGGCGCCTTGCCGGCCGCGGACCTGGAGCTGCAGTTGGACTACGCCGGCGCCGGCCGGCGGGCGGCGGCAGCCAGCCGCTCGGCGCGTGGCGAGCGGCTGCTGCAGCGCCTGAACGGGCTCCAGCGCTGACTCGAGGCGACCAGCTAGACATCCTGCGAGCACAAGTCGCTGTTTCGATTATGGAAACTCGCAAAAGCCATAGGCCTGGTCGGTCGGATCATCAAGGGGTTTGCGGGCCATACCTTGACGAAGTCTGACGAACCTCGCGCAGGTTATGGATATTCAAGGAAAAATCTATTGCATTCCAGCGGATGCTGGGATTCAATGCCGCGCATGTGGGGAAGCCATGCCCGTATCAGCCTGTTGACCTGCGTCGCGCTTGCGGCGGCGGTGCTGTCGTGCCCGGCTAGGGCGGCCGACGTGAGATCGGCGCGGGTATGGGCAGGGCCTGATTACACCCGGGTGGTATTCGACCTGTCGGGGCCGCTGGACTACCAGCTGACCCAGCAGTCGGGCCAGGTCACCCTGGACATCGCCGACAGCAACCTGGTCCGCGGCTTCAGCGCGCCTAGCGGGCACGGCCTGTTCAAGGGGCTGAGCAGCGATCGTCGCGGCAGCGGCCTGCACCTGGTCGCCCAGGTCGATCCGCGCAGCCGCCCGAAGAGTTTCCTGCTGGGGCCTTCCGGCAGCAGCGGCTATCGCCTGGTGGTCGACCTGTATCCCGACGGGGCGGCCAAGCCGCCGGTGTCCGAGCATGTCGACAGCAAGGCAGTCGCCGCCACGGCGCGCGCCGAAGACGAAGCCGCCGTGGCGCAGGCTGTTGCGGCCGCTGCACCGGCCGCCGAACCAGCGCGCACGAGCTCCGGTTCGCACCGCGCCTCGCGCAACACCTACAGCTCGCGCCAGGCGGCCTCGCTGTTGAACGGCGAGCGCAAGGTCATCGTCGCGATCGACGCAGGCCACGGCGGCAAGGACCCGGGTTCGCACGGCCCGGGCGGCACGCTGGAAAAGAATGTCACCCTGGCAGTGGCCAAGGCGCTGGCGGCGCAGATCAACCGTCAGCCGGGCATGCAGGCCATCCTCACCCGCGACAGCGACATCTTCATTCCGCTGGAGCGGCGCTACCAGATCGCCCGCGAGAACAACGCGGACATGTTCGTATCGGTCCACGCCGATGCCTACACCAGCGAGGACGCGAAGGGTTCGTCGGTATGGGTGCTGTCCTCGCGCGGCAAGAGCAACGAGGCGGCGCGCTGGCTGGCCGATCGCGAAAACCGTGCGGACCTGATCGGCGGCACCACCCTGGACGACAAGAACGACAACCTGGCCTCGGTGCTGCTCGACATGCAGCAGGGCTACGCGATGCAGGCCAGCGAATCGATCGCCGGCAATGTGCTGAAGGCGCTCGCCCAGCTCGGGCCGACGCACCGCGGCTACGTCGAGCGCGCGAACTTCGTGGTGCTGCGTTCGCCGGACGTACCGTCGATCCTGGTTGAGACCGCCTTCATCAGCAATCCGCAGGAAGAGCACAAGCTGCGCGATTCCAGCCATCAGGAGCAGCTTGCCGAGGCGGTGATGGGCGGCATCAAGAACTACTTCGAGGCCACGCCGCCGCCGGGCAGCTGGTTCGCCGCGCAGGCGGCCAGGCGCCGTGGCGCGCTGTATGCGGCCGCCGTGCCGGACGACGGCGGCGCCAGCAACAAGGCCGCGCCCGCCGACGCCGGTATCCAGGACATGCATCGTGTCGCTCGCGGCGAGAGCCTGCGCAGCATCGCGCGCCAGTACGGCGTCAGCGTCGATGCTCTGAAGAGCGCGAACAGCCTGGGCAGCGACGCTGCCGTGCACGCCGGCATGGTGCTGGCGATTCCGGCTGGTTGACCGAAACTCTGCCTGCGGCGTCAGGCGCGAGTCGCGTCGAGCTGTCCCATCGGCGGCGGCGCCGAACTTGACCGGGTGCCCAGGTGGGCGATGTCCCGAAGGCCGGCCGGCAGGACGCAACCTGCTAAGCTAAATGCATGCCTGCCATCCGTTTGCTTCCGCCCGAACTGATCAACCAGATCGCCGCTGGCGAGGTCATCGAGAGACCCTCCTCGGTGGTGAAGGAACTGGTCGAGAACAGCCTGGACGCCGGTGCGCAGCGTATCGAAGTGGATATCGAGGCCGGCGGCACGCGGCTGATCCGCATCCGCGACGACGGCGTCGGTATCGATCGCGATGAACTCGCCCTGGCGGTGGCCTCGCATGCCACCAGCAAGATCGGCAGCTTCGACGATCTGGAACACGTGGCCAGCATGGGTTTCCGCGGCGAAGCGCTGGCCTCGGTGTCGTCGGTCTCGCGCTTTGTGCTGACTTCGCGCGCACGCGGCGACGACAGCGCGTTCCGCATCGAGGTAGAGGGCGGCCGGCTGCATGAAGCGCGCCCGGCCCAGCATCCGCCGGGCACCAGCGCCGAAGTGCGCGACCTGTTCTACAACGTGCCGGCGCGACGCAAATTTCTCCGCGCCGAGCGCACCGAATTCGCGCATATCGACGATCTGCTGAAATCGCTGGCGCTGGCCCGCGGCGGGGTGGAATTCCGGCTCAGCCACAACGGCAAGCCGGTGCGCATGCTGAAGGCAGCGCGCGACGAGGCCGGCGCGTTGCTGCGTGTGGCCGATGTGCTGGGCGAGGATTTCCCTGCGCAAAGCCTGCGCGTCGAACATGCCGCCGCCGGCATGCATCTGCACGGCTGGGTCGGCCTGCCGACCGCCTCGCGCGCGCAGGCCGATGCGCAGTATTTCTACGTCAACGGCCGATTGGTGCGCGATCGCGTGGTCGCCCATGCGGTGCGCCAGGCCTATGCCGACGTGCTGTTCCATGGCCGCCATCCGTCCTTCGTGCTCTATCTTGAACTGGATCCGGTCGGCGTCGACGTGAACGTGCACCCGGCCAAGCACGAGGTGCGCTTCCGCGAGCAGCGCCTGGTGCACGATTTTCTGTTTCGCACCTTGCACGAAGCCCTGGCGCATACGCGCGCGGGGCAGGTGCCTTCGCAGGCGCAGACCACCGAGACGGGCGCGCTGCGCATGGCGGTCGCCGAGGCGGCGCCGATGATCGGTGCCGTCGCTGCCCCCAGAAGCCTTACGGCCTGGCCGACCCATGCGCCGCAGAATCGCCTGCCGCTGGGCGTGCGCGAGCAGCCGCTGGCCGGCTATGCCGCCTTGCTCGGCGAGCCGCCGCGCATGCAGGCGCAGGCACCCTTGCCGGACACCGAGCCCGGCGAGGCGCCGCCGCTCGGCTACGCCATCGCCCAGCTGAAGAGCATCTACATCCTTGCCGAGAATGCGCAGGGCATGGTGCTGGTCGACATGCATGCGGCGCACGAACGCATCACCTATGAGAAGCTCAAGAACGGACGCGCGGTGAGCAATCTCCGCTCGCAGCTGCTGCTGGTGCCGCTCAACCTCGCGGTGAGCGCCAAGGAAGCCGCCGCCGCCGAAGAGCATGCCGAGGCCTTGGCCGAATGGGGGCTGGAACTGTCACGCAGCGGGCCCGCCGGCGTGGTGGTGCGGCGCATTCCCGCCTTGCTGGAAGGCGCCGATGTGGCCCAGCTCACCCGCGACGTGCTGGCCGAGCTGGCCCAGCACGGCAGCTCACGCCGCCTGCAGGAGCTGGAAAACGAACTGCTCTCGACCATGGCCTGCCACGGTTCGGTGCGCGCCGGTCGCCGCCTCAGCATTCCTGAGATGAACGCCTTGCTGCGCGAGATGGAAGAGACCGAGCGCTCGGGCCAGTGCAATCATGGCCGTCCCACCTGGACCCAGCTCAGCCTGGCCGAGCTCGACAAGCTGTTCCTGCGCGGGCGCTGAGCGCGCGGACTTGCCGGAATCGCAAATAGACGTCCATACTCGGAGCTCCTTTTCAACGGAACGCCTGCATGCTGCGCACTGCCGCCGTCTCGTTCGTCCTGATCCTTGGAATCGCCATCGTGCACGCCGATACTCCCGCCTCCGCCGACAACGCCTATAGCCAACAGGTCCAGCAATGGCGCGACGCGCGCGTCAAGCGGCTCACCGCGCCGGACGGCTGGCTGAGCCTGATCGGCCTGGAGTGGCTGCGCGAAGGCGCCAATCGCATCGGCAGCGCCGCCGACAACGATATCGTGCTGAAGGCTGGTCCGGCCCACCTCGGTACGGTGACGCTGGACAAGGATGGCAGCCAACGCATCGCGCTGAATCCGGAAAGCCATGCCAGCATCGACGGCAAGGTGGTCGCGCAGGCCGTGCTGATCGACGACATGCACGCCACCGGCGACGCCGCACCCACCACGGTGCGCTTCGGCAACGCCAGCTTCTACGTGATCGATCGCGACGGCCGCAAGGGGCTGCGCGTGAAGGACAGCGACGCCGAGGCACGTCAGCACTTTCTCGGCATCGACTATTTCCCGATCGATCCGTCCTGGCACATCGTGGCCGAGTGGGTGCCGTTCGAGCCGCCGCACGATCTGCAGGTCGGCTCGGTGATCGGCACCATCGACACCGTGAAGGTACCGGGCAAGGCGGTGTTTGAGCGCGACGGCCATCGTTACGAACTGCTGCCTTACCAGGAGGAAGAGGGCGGCGATCTGTTCTTCGTGCTCGCCGATCGCACCTCCGGCAAGGAAACCTATGGCGCAGCGCGCTTTCTCTACGCCAAGCTGCCGGCGGGCGGCTTGAATCGTCCGGGCCAGGTCGTGCTCGATTTCAACGAAGCCTACAATCCGCCATGCGCCTTCACGCCGTTCGCCACTTGCCCGCTGGCGCCGCCGGAGAACCGGCTCGACGTGGCCATCACCGCCGGTGAAAAGAAATATGCCGGCTCGCATCACTGAGCGACTGCTGTTCGCTGTCTTGCCGTTTGCGACGCTGTCGCTGGCCGCCGCGGAGATTCCCGCCGACTATGCCAAGCAGATCGCTGCCGCGCGCGCCGAGCGAGTGGAGCGGCTGCGCAGGCCGGACGGCTATTTGGCGCTGACCGCGTCGGGCTGGCTGGATCCGGGCGACAGCAGCGTGGGCGCTGCAGCCGACAACCGCTTCCGGATTCCCGACGCCCCCGATCATCTCGGCGTGCTGCATCTCGACGACGCGGGCAAGGTGGCGTTGCGGCTTGCCGATACGAAGGGCATCCGCGTAGACGGCCATGACGCCACCACGAACCTGGTGCCCTTGCACGATCAGGGCACCACCGGCGATGTCGAGCCGACACGGGTGAGCTTCGGCGAGAGCTATCTCTACGTGGTGCAGAACGGCGAGCGCCGCGGCCTGCGCGTCAAGAACAACGCGGCGCCGTTGCGCGTGCATTTCCCGGGCTTCAGTTATTTCCCGGTCGATCCGTCCTGGCGGGTGGAAGCGACTTGGGTGCCGTTCCAGCCGGTGCAGCATCTGCGCATCGCCTACGTCACCGGCACCGAGCAGGACGAGACGGTGCCGGGCAAGGCGGTATTCCAGCGCGACGGGCACACCTATGAGCTGCGCCCGATGGACGAGGACGGCAAGCTGTTTTTCGTGTTCAGCGACCGCACCGCGGGCCGACAGACTTACGGCGGCGCTCGCTTCCTCTATGCCGATCCGCCGAAGGACGGCAAGCTGGTGCTGGATTTCAACCTGGCGCAGAACCCGCCTTGTGCGATCACGCCGCACGTGGTCTGCCCGCTGGCGCCGCCGGAAAACCGCTTGACGCTGCCCGTTACCGCCGGCGAGCTGAAGTTCGCCGGCGGTGAACATCCCTGAGGCGCTTCCGCGCGAAGCGACGCGCAGCGAAAAGACACTGGCCGCTTGCAGCGGCAGCGCCACAGCTTTGCCTGCTGGCGCTCGAAGCTATGCGCTTTTCGCGCGCTGCGACTTGGCTTGGCGGCTCGCGGCGCGTTCAACGCCCCTGAAACTGTGCCTTGCGCTTTTCGAGGAAGGCGCTGGTGCCCTCGCGCATGTCTTCGGTGGAGAAGGCCAACGCGAACGCCTGCGTCTCGAATTCCAGCCCTTGGTCCAGCCCGGTCTCGCCGCCCTGCAAGACCGCGTCGAGGATGCCGGCAGCAGCCAGCGGCGCGGCGGCGGCCAGTTGATCGGCCAGCGCGTCCACGGTCTGGTCCAATGCTTCCGGCGTCACCACGCGGTTGACCACGCCGAGCGCGAAGGCCCGCTGCGCATCGATCGGCGCGCCGGTCAGGCACAGCTCCAGCGCCGCGGCGCGGCCGGCCAGCCGCAGCAGGCGCTGGGTGCCGCCGAAGCCGGGAATCAGGCCGAGGTTGATCTCGGGCTGGCCGAACTTCGCCTTCTCGCTGGCCACGCGCAGGTGGCAGGCCATCGCCAGCTCCATGCCGCCGCCCAGCGCGAAACCCTGGATGCGCGCGATCACCGGCTTGCCCAGCCGCTCGATCGAGCTCATCAGGCGCTGGCCCGCGCGCGAGAAGCCCTGCGCCTGCACCGGCGTATAGCCGTGCATCTCGGCGATGTCGGCACCGGCCACGAAGGCCTTCTCGCCGGCGCCGGCCAGCACCACCGCGCGCACGGCGTCGTCCTGGGCGGCCTGGGCGAAAGCCAGGGTCAATTCGTTGAGCGTTTCGCGGTTCAGCGCGTTCAGCTTGTCCGGGCGATTGACGGTGATCGTGTGTACCGCGTCGCGGCGGCTGATCAGCAGATTGCGATAGGCCATGCGCTGCTCCCGTAGGCGAAAACCGCGATGGTAGCAGCGGGAACCTTTGCCGCTAAGCGCCGGTCTGAGGGTCGCGGGCCTTCGCCTGCGTGTCGTGGCGGCGTTTGAAAGTGCGATCCGGATGTGACGCGAATCTGTCGGGCGTATCATCCGCGGCCATCGCGTCGCCGGCCCGGTGTTCGCCGGCGCTGCAACGCGACCATTAACCCCTTAGGATGGACGTGATAAAAAGAACGCCGCGATGGAGAAAGGCATGACATTCCCGCGTTGGCCAGTGCTGGGCATTCTGCTGCTCGCGACGGCGGCGCATGCGCAGCACCGGCTGGCCGGCGGGCCGGCGGCGTCGGTGCCGCTGGACAAGCACAAGCTGTCGTATGCAATCGGCTACCGGATCGGCAGCCAGTTCGCCGATGGCGACCCCGACGTGGATATCGCCACGCTGCAGAAGGCCATCCAGGACGCTTACGCCAAGCGCCGTCCGGCCGTGCCGATGCAAGAGATGCAGGCTCAGCTGGAGAGCCTGGGCGAGCATATCCACGCCAACAATGTCGCCGAATTCAAGCGCATCGCCGTCGCCAACGCGCGCAAGAGCGCCGACTACATGATCCACAATGCGCAGCAGGCCGGCGTGGTGCAGCTGCCCTCCGGCGTGCAGTACGCGGTGATCAAGCACGGCACCGGCAACGCCAGTCCGAGCACGGCGAGCACCGTGGTGATGAACTACCGCGGCATGCTGATCGACGGCACCGAGTTCGACAGCAGCTGGGCACACGGCGCGCCGGTCAGCTACCCGGTGAACCAGATGATTCCCGGCTGGCAGGACGTGATCCCGCGCATGCACGTGGGCGACCGCTGGCGCGTGGTGATCCCGCCGCAGCTGGCCTATGGCGAGCGCGGCGAGCTGCCGCGGATCGGGCCGAACGAAGCCCTGGTGTTCGAGATCGAGCTGCTCGACGTCAAGTGAGCGGGCGCTGACCGTGCGGCCGTCGCGCGTGCTCCATCCGGGCGGCTGCGCTAAAATTGGCGGGATGTCCAGCGACCCTGCCGCCGCCGCGCCCGCCATTCTAACGCCTTGCATCGGCCTGTGCCGGCTGGATGCGCGCGGCTATTGCGAGGGCTGCCAGCGCACTGGCGACGAGATCGCGCGCTGGCGCGGCATGAGCGACGCCGAGCGCCTGCGCATCATGCGCGAGGTGCTGCCGACGCGCCGGCCAGCCCGCTGATGGACGGCCTGCCGCGCGAGCTGCTGCCGGCCTTGCTGCCGCTGTCGTCGCCGCCGACGGCACCAGGCTGGAATCATGCCGACATGACCGAGCTGATCGGCGATACGCCGCGGCGGCCGGCTGCGGTGCTGGTCGGCCTGCGCGAAGGCGTGCAGCCGCGGCTGGTGCTCACCGTGCGCAACGACCAGCTGCCATCGCATGCCGGCCAGGTGGCGTTTCCCGGCGGCGGCAGCGACCCGCAGGACGTCGACGCAGTGGCCACCGCATTGCGCGAGAGCGAGGAAGAAATCGGCCTGAAGCCCGAGCTGGTGACGCCGCTGGGCTACCTGGACTGCTTCGAGACGATCAGTGGCTATTGCATCACGCCCGTGGTGGCGCGCATCGATGCGAACGCTGCGCTGTATCCGGCACCGGCCGAAGTGGCCGAGGTCTTCGAGGTGCCGCTGGACTTCCTGCTCGACCGCGCCAACCTGCGCCGCTACAGCATGGAATTCCGCGGCCATCGGCGCGACATGGTGGAATTCCTGCACGGCGGTCATCGCATCTGGGGCGCGACCGCAGCGATGCTGCTCAACCTGCTGCGCCGCATGGGGCGTGACTGAGATTCCTCACGGGCACGGCGGCCTGACGATTCGCTGCAGACATGGACCGTTGCAGGCATCGAGCCGTCGACAACAAGCCATCGACGACAAGCCCGCAGGGCGGCTATGGACGCGATGTCTGATCGCGCGAGACGGCGGAGCGCGTCAGGCTGCACTTCTGCGCATGTCGCCGGAATGAAGGCAGCACATGCCATCCAATGGCGCTACCATCGGGCGGTCCCCGTCGTTGCGGTTTGCCGCCATGAGCCTGAAGACTCCCTTGATCGACGTCGCCGAGCTGCATGCGCTGGCGGCGCACGAAGTATTGATCGTCGATTGCCGCCACGATCTGGCTGATCCCGGCAAGGGCGAACGCGACTATGCCGCCGGCCATATTCCTGGCGCGGTCTTCGCCAGTCTCGATCACGACCTGTCCGACCTGTCGCGGCAGGTCGAAGGCATGGGCCGGCATCCGCTGCCGTCGGTGCAGGACTTCTCCGCGCTGCTGGCGCGCTGGGGCTGGCGTCCCGGCCTGCCGGTGGTGAGCTACGACGCCGCCAGCGGCGCTTTGGCCGCGGCGCGCCTGTGGTGGCTGCTGCAGCTGGTCGGCGTGCGTGAGGCGGCCGTGCTGGACGGCGGCTATCCGGCCTGGCTGGCGGCCGGCCTGCCGGTGAGCACGGAGGTGCCGGTGCGGCAGGCATCGTCGGTGCAGCTGAGCTACGACGCGTCGCGCGTGGTGCTCGACCCTGCGGCGGTGCAGGGCGTGCCTGGGCAGCTGCTGCTGGATGCACGCGCGGCGCCGCGCTATCGCGGCGAGGTGGAGCCGATCGATCCGGTAGCCGGCCACATTCCCGGCGCCTTGAACCGGCCATTCACCGACAATCTGCAGCCCGACGGGCGCTTCAAGCCGGCCGACGCGTTGCGGCACGAGTTCCTCGACCTGCTCGGCGCGCATCGCCCGGAGCAGGTGCTGCACATGTGCGGCTCGGGCGTGACCGCCTGCCACAACCTGCTGGCGATGGCGCAGGCCGGCCTGGGCGACAGCCGGCTGTACGCGCCCTCGTGGAGCGGTTGGCTGAGCGATACCACGCGCCCGGTGGAGCGCGGCGAGCCGGCCGCGCCTTCCGCCTGACTTACGCCCTCATCGCCCATGTCCTTTCCATTCGCCGAGGAGATCGCCGCATGCCGAAACCGTTTCTGCGCAGCGTTTTTGCATGCTCTTGGCTGCTCGCCGGCGTGGCCGTAGCCGATACGCCAGGGGCAGCGATACCGGTCGACCATGCCGAGAAGATCGGCGAGGGCATCGTGGCCTTTCTGCCACAGGGCATGCAGGACTATCCGAGCTCGCTCGCCCTGGCGCGAGCACCGGTAGCGCAGGGCGCGGTGCCGGCCGGCTGGTCGATCAGCCCGCGCTACGAGCGCGAGGGCAGCGGCACGCGCGTGACGGTGACGTTGCCGGCCGGCGTCGATCTGTACGGCACCGGCGAGGCGACCGGGCCGCTGCGCCGCAACGGCCAGCAGATCACACTGTGGAATACCGACAATTTCGAATACGGCCGCGACGGCGGCAAGCAGCTGTATCAATCGCATCCCTGGGTGCTGGGTGTACGCCCCGACGGCAGCGCCTTCGGCGTGTTGTTCGACTCCACCTGGCGCGCCAGCTTGTCGACCGGCAAGGACATCGTATTCAGCTCCACCGGGCCGGCCATGCCGGTAATCGTGATCGACCGCGTCTCGCCGCAGGCGGTGATGGAGGGCCTGGCCGAGCTGACCGGCAACATGCCGCTGCCGCCGCGCTGGGCGCTGGGCTATCAGCAGTCGCGCTGGTCGTACACGCCGGACAGCCGCGTGCTCGAGGTGGCCGACGAGTTCCGCCGCCGCCAGATTCCGGCCGACGTGATCTGGATGGATATCGACTACATGGACGGCTTCCGCGTCTTCACCTTCGACGCGAAGACCTTTCCCGACCCGTCGCGCCTGAACCGCGAGCTGCACGAGCGCGGCTTCCACAGCGTGTGGATGATCGATCCCGGCGTGAAATTCGATCCCGGCTACAAGGTCTACGACAGCGGCACCGCGCAGAACGTCTGGGTCAAGGACGCACATGGCCAGGATTACCATGGCGAAGTGTGGCCGGGCCCGGTGTCCTATCCTGACTTCACCCGGCCGGAGACGCGGCAGTGGTGGTCCGGCCTTTATCGCGACTTCATGGCCAAGGGCGTGGACGGTGTGTGGAACGACATGAACGAGCCGTCGGTGTTCAAGGTGCCCAGCATGACCATGCCGGACGACAACTGGCATCGCGGCGGCGGCGAGCTGGCGCCCGGTCCGCACCTGCAATACCACAACGTCTACGGCATGCTGATGACCCGCGCCACCCGCGACGGCATCCAGGCAGCGCATCCGGACCGCCGGCCGTTCGTGCTGACCCGCGCCAACTTCATCGGCGGCCAGCGCTATGCAGCGACCTGGACCGGCGACAACACCTCGACCTGGGCGCACCTGAAAGTCTCGATTCCGATGTCGATCAACCTGGGCCTGTCGGGCCAGCCGTTCAGCGGCCCGGACATCGGCGGCTTCAGCGGCGTGGCCACGCCCGAGCTGTGGGCAAACTGGATCGCCGTCGGCGCGTTCTATCCGTTCTCGCGCGGCCACACTATCAAGGCCGAGCAGCAGAAGGAGCCCTGGGCCTTCGGGCCCGCGGTGGAGCACACCGCGAAGCTGGCGATCGAGCGGCGCTACCGGCTGCTGCCTTATCTGTACACCTTGTTTCGCCAGGCCTCGCTGAGCGGCTTGCCGGTGATGCAGCCGGTGTTCTTCGCCGATCCGCGCGACGCACGGCTGCGCGGCGAGGAACAGGCCTTCCTGCTCGGTTCGGATCTGCTGGTGGTGCCGGCGTGGGCGCAGCAGCCGGCCTTGCCGGACGGCATCTGGCACAAGGTTTCGCTGGTGGACGGCGACACCGTCGATGCCGACCAGGCCGCGCTGAAGGTCCGTGGCGGCGCGATCCTGCCGCTGGGCAGGGTGGTGCAGAACACCACCCAGGAATCGCTGGATCCGCTGACTTTACTGGTGAGCCTGGATCAGCTGGGCCAAGCGCAGGGCGAGCTCTACGAGGATGCCGGCGATGGCTACGGCTATCGCCAGGGCGACTATCGACTCACCCGCTACCGTGCGCAGCGCCAGGGCGATGCGGTGAAGCTCAGCGTGGTCGGCCGCGAAGGCTCGCGACAACTGCCGCCACGCGAGATCGTGGTGCAGGTGGTCACCGACGACGGGGTGTACACCGCACAGGGACCCGAGGATGCGGTGACGGTGCCGTTGCCGCCCGGCCATTCGTGATCGAAAGCCGCCGGCTGGCGGCCGAATCTTCGTGCGGTCAGGATCGGCTCTTGGCGGCTTGATTCAAACTGCTCGATCCGGGTGTGCCCGTGGCTGGCCGGATCGAGCGGCTAGCGTGTCAGATCCGCTGCACTTCGTAAGGCTGGACCGCCCCGGAAACTGCACGGCCGAGGCGAGGCTAGGGAATCAGGCTTTCTTCTTCAGCCGCGCCACCAGCTGTTGCAGCACGGCCTGGGTTTCCGGATGGAAGAAGCCGTCCAGCAGCACTTCGAGCGATTGCGCTTCGGTGTCGGCGAAGGCCGCGACCAGGTCGGCGCGCGCCAGCGCGCGGGTGGACAGCATGGCGCGCGCAGGCAGGGCCAGCAGCTCGCTCAGCCACTGCACGGCACGCGCAGTGACCTGCTCCGCCGGAGCCAGCTCATCGACGAAGCCGTAGTCCAACGCCTGCTGCGCTTCCAGCATGGCGCCGACGATCAGCAGGCGCTCGGCGCGATAGGCACCGACCACGCGACGCAGCGCGAACTGGATCGTCTCCGGCACGGTCAGGCCGACCTGCACCTCGTTGAGACCGATGCGATAGGCACCCTGCGCCATCACGCGGTAGTCGCAGAACAGCGAGAGCACCGCGCCGCCGGCTGGGCTGTGGCCGGTGATCGCGGCCACCAGCGGTATCGGTGAACGGGCCAGCGTCGCACACACGGCGAAGAATTCGCGCCAGTACTCGTGCACTTCGGCGCGTTCGCGGCCGAGCAGGGCAGGCACGTCCACGCCAGCCGAGAACATGCCCGGTGCGCCGGACAGCACAATGCCACGTGCGCCGTCACGGACGGCGTCTTCCAGCGCCTGGCGCAACTGCTGCAACAGCTCGAGGTTGAGTGCATTGACCGGCGGGCGAGCCAGCTGGATCTCGGCGATCGCGCCGTTTGCGGTGGCATGGGAAGCAAGCTTGAGCATGCAGGAACTCCGGATGGTACGAAGCCCGCCGCCAGGATGAGCGGCGAGCTTCGAGTTGGCTGGGCTTGGGCGGCACGGATGCCGTGGCCGCCGGCAGGGCGCGCCTTGTCAGGACTGCGGCGTCTGCTCGGCGCTCCAGGTATAGCGTACCGTGTAATCCAGCGTGGCCTTGCCGTTTGCCGGCACTTCGACGCGGAATTCCAGCACATCCGGACTCTGCTTGCTCGGCTTGATGCTGGAAGAAGTAAGGTTCCATTCGCGCCAGCGGCTGGGATGCTCGCGCACGGTCACCACGCGGCTGCCGTTGCCGGCGTTGCTCAGGGTGAGGCGGAAGCTCTCGTCCATGGTGCGCGCGTCGCGGTCCACCTTGAACGCGGTGCGTTCGCGCGCCACGCGCAGGTCGAAGGCGGTGCCCAGGGTGATGGTGGCGTCGCTGCCCTTGGGCGTGTCCTCGATGCGCCCTTCGCCGATGAACTGCGGCGTGCCGCGGCTGTCCGCGGTCAGCACGCGCAGGTAGCCGGCCGGCAGGCTGTCGAAGGCGCGCAGGCGCAGCGTGCTGACTACCGACTCGTTGCCGGACGAATTGTCGTCGGGCGACAGCACCGGTTGCGGCGGCGTCCAGTGGCCGCCGTTCTCGTACAGCGAGGTGCGCTCGCAGTCGAGCGTGCGCGGCGCATACAGCGGCACCTGGCTGACGCTGCCGTTGGGCAGGTCGACCGGCGCCGGCAAGGTGTAGGTGCGATAGTCGGCAAGGCTGCCCTGCTGGGGCATCTCGCTGCTGGCCGGTGCGGCCATCGCGCGCATCATCATCGGTCGCGGGCCTGCGGACTTGGCGAAATTCGGCTCGCCGGCGACCAGGGTGAGGCGGGTGTCCTTCCAGTCGCGACCGCTGCGGTTGGCGATGCTGGCGCGCGACTCGAACTGCATGCGGCAGCCATCGCCGGGCTGCAGCACGGCGACGTAGGCGGCGCGCCAACCCAGGCCCGAGGTAGGGTAGCTGAGCACCGCGTCGGCCTGACCGGCGCGCTTGGCTTCGATGCGCAGGCGCAGGCTGGAGCCGCTGGGGAAGTCGCCGCCGGCGCTGCGCACAGCGTTGTAGTTGCGCACCAGCACGTTGCCGCCGGTACCGTCGCGTATCAGCAGGCCGTCGTCCACGCGCAGCAGGGTGCCGCTGACGCTGGGCTGGCCGTTGTCGCCGAGCACGCTGACCTGGCTGCCGATCAGACCGGTCAGCGCGGCATTGCTGCCCTGCGCCAGCAGCAGGCGCTGCGACTGCACGCTGGCCTGGCCGCCTGGAAAGCTCAGCGACAGCGCCTCGGCGTCGAGGTTGTCCGGCAGGTTGCCGATCGAGACATCCTGCACGCCGCCTTGCAGCGACAGGTTGCGCTGCTCGCGCACCACCGCGTGGCCGTCGTCGATGACGCCATCGTTGCTGCTGGCATAAAGCGAGGCATTGTCGCTGCGGTAGAGGGTTACTTCGCTGTGCTCGGTATCGGCGGCGCTGGCAGGGCCGCCGATCAGCACGGCGGCGCAGGCCAGGGCGAGTTTCTGCAGGGACAGGCGTGGCATGGGTAGGCTCCTGGTTGAATCTGGCCGTTAGATCTTAGCGAGGGCGCATGAAGCTTCGGTATCCGGCGGCCGCGCGCCATCGACCCCGAATCGACCCGGCTGCGTTTAAGACTCTCTCAATCACGGCCGCGAGGCTCATGCACCCTACCCAGCTTGCCGGGTGCGTGGCTGTGCCAGGCCCCTCGGTTCGCGCTGAAGTTTGCGCCAGTCGACCTTTCCGGTCTTGCGCTGGCGGCATCCGTCTTGCCGTATTTCACCGACATCAGTTTTGCTTGGAGCATGGAGGCGAAGCCCGGTTTGATGTCGTGGCCTGGTGGGCATCGCGTCGCAAGCTTGCTTTGTCGCCGCTGCGGCGTCGAGCCGATCGTGCCGCCATACGCCAAATTTTCAGCGGGTCCTGCGAGCATGCGTGTCGCGGTAGGCAGCTGCAGGGTCATGCGCAATACTCGCCGGCATGAAGGCGGCGAGGGCGAAGGCATGAAGCGGACACGACGGATCGCTGGAGGCCTGGCGCTGGCATGGCTGGGTTGCAGCGCCCTGGCTGTGGCGCAGCAGTCGCCCACCGCACCGACCGCGAACACGCTGTCGCCGCAGCAGATCGACCGCCTCTGGCAGCAGGCCAGCGCCAAGTTCGAGCCGCAGCGGCAGGCCCTGCTGGCCCAGGTCGCGGCAGACGACGCCACAGGGCCGTTCCGGCCCGATTGGGCCTCGCTGCAGGCCTACCGCTCGCCGACCTGGTACGACGACGCCAAGTTCGGGATCTTCGTGCATTGGGGCGTGTATTCGGTGCCCGCGTTCGGCAGCGAGTGGTATTCGCGCGAGATGTACCAGCAGGACAGCAAGGACTACGCCCATCACGTCGCCACCTACGGCCCGCAGAGCCGCTTCGGCTACAAGGACTTCATTCCACGCTTCAAGGCCGAGCATTTCGATCCCAGGGCCTGGGCCGCGCTGTTTCGCGAGGCCGGCGCGCGCTACGTGATTCCGGTGGCGGAGCATCACGACGGCTTCGCCATGTACGACTCGCGTCTGTCCGACTGGACCGCGGTGAAGATGGGCCCGCAGCGCGACGTGATCGGCGAACTGGCCAGGGCGATCCGCGCCGAGGGCATGCACTTCGGCCTGTCCTCGCATCGCGCCGAGCACGACTGGTTCATGGGCGGCGGCCGCCAGTTCGACTCCGACGTCAACGATCCGCGCTATGCCGAGTTCTACGGCCCGGCGCAGACTCGCCTCAGCGGCGCGGACAGCGACAACCTTGCCACCGACTGGACCTATGTCTCGCAAGGCTGGCTGGACGACTGGCTGGCGCGCGGCGCCGAGCTGGTGCAGGACTACCACCCTGACCTGATCTATTTCGACTGGTGGATCGGTCAGCCCAGCTTCCGCAACACCGTGCCCAAGCTGCTGGCCTACTACTACAACGACGGCGCCAAGCGCGGCGGCGTGGTGGCCTTCCAGAAATTCATCGATTTCGCGCCGGGTGCGGGAACCCTCGACGTCGAGCGCGGCCAGCTCAGCGGCATCCAGCCGGCGCACTGGCAGACCGACACCTCGATCAGCGACATCTCTTGGGGTTATATCGAGCACGACACCTACAAGTCGCCGCAGCAGATCGTGCAGCTGCTGATCGACGTGGTCAGCAAGAACGGCAACCTGCTGCTCAACGTGGGGCCGCGCGCGGACGGCACGATTCCCGAGGCCGCCCAGCAAACCCTGCGCGCGGTGGGCGCCTGGCTGAAGCTCAACGGCGAGGCGATCTACGCCAGCCGGCCCTGGCGGCAGTTCGGCGAAGGGCCGACCGTGACGGCTGCCGGCAGCTTCCAGGAAAAAGCCACCAAGCCCTATACCGCCGAGGATTTTCGCTTCACCTCGCGAAACGGCCGGCTCTACGCGATCGAGCTGGCCTGGCCCTCGAACGGCGAGGCCGTCATCCACGCCATCCATGCACAGGACGGTGTGCAGGCGGTACACCTGCTGGCCGACGGCCGCGCAGTGCATTGGACGCAGCGGGACGATGGCCTGCATCTGCAACTGCCGCAGCAGCCGGTAGGCGAGTATGCCTATGTGTTCCGGATCGAGATGGGGGCGGCGGTGCGCTGAGTTGCCGAGCTGGCGCGCTCGGCGTTTCGCGGTGGCGGGGTGCGTCGCATTGGACCTTGGGCCCGTGCTTTATTTGGCTGGCGATGGGCGAGCGGCTCGTGCTGGTTTTGCGGCAAGGCCTCGGATAGGACCCGGTTGAAGGATTGCGCGACCTGGCTTCGGGTTTCGATCGCCTGCCGGCGCCGGCGGATGCTTCTGATGTTTCTCAAGCGTTGGCAGGCCGCCATGCGTTGTCGAAAATTTGCCTGTCACGCCGTACGCCAACTCCAGATTTACAAGCTTTGAAGTCGTGAATCTGGCCGACCAACGCGACTGTAGCCAGAGCGCGCAACATGAAATCGAGGTTGCTCTGGCGTGTGTACAGGGCCTAGGTTCATGCACGGCAACCCATAGACCAATGGGTGCGAATGGCTGGACCAGTCGGTCAGGATTGTCCAATCCTCGGAGGGAGGATTCTCGCTAACTTTTCGCAGCCGTCCATTTAAGGGTTTCGCTCATGCCTGTATCGATCGTCATCGCGCCTGCCTGTTTCCCGGATGATGCCGAGCTGGTGCGGAGTCTGTTCCGGGAATATATCGACGGTCTGGGCATCGATCTGTCCTTCCAGCATGTCGCAGACGAGCTCGAAGACTTGCCCGGCAAATATGCACCGCCGGACGGCGGCGTCTTGTTGGCGCGCGATGCCGAAGGAAACGCGCTGGGCTGCGTGGGTTTGCGACCCTGGGCGGCGCCGCATACTTGCGAGATCAAGCGCCTCTATGTGAAGCCCGCGGCGCGCGGGCAGGCCCTGGGGCGACGCTTGGCCGAGGCGGCCATCGCGCAGGCGCGGCAGGCGGGTTATGCACGCATGTTGCTCGACACCCTGGCCAGCATGCAGGCGGCGCGGCAGTTGTATGCCGAGCTCGGTTTTCATCCGGTGCCTGCGTATTACGACAATCCGATTCCCGGCACCCTCTACATGGCGCTGGAGCTTGACGCGAAGCAGGGCTGACGGGGCAGGCGGCAGAATCGAGCTATGCGGCGACGGCCCAGCCGCGACGGAACGCAGCAGGCGTCATGCCCAGGGTCTTCACGAATTCGCGGTTGAGATGCGCCTGGTCGTAGAAGCCGGCATCGAGCGCGGCCGTCGCGATGGGGGCGCCTGCGCGCAGCGCGGCTTTGGCTCGCTGCAATGCCAGCAGCACGTGGAAGTTGTGCAGGCTGCTGCCGGTTTCGCGGCGGAATGCGCGGGACAAATGACCCGCGGACACCGCGCAGTCGTCGGCGATGGCCTCGATATCGCTGCGCAGCGACGGAAGCGCGGCGAGCAAATGCCTGGCCCGGCTGCCCAGCGTGTCATGTGCAGCATGGTTGGTCGGTGCGTCCATCGCGGCAGGCGCGGCGAAGCGCGACGCGAAGGCCCAGCCCTGCGCATCCAGCGCTTCGAAGCGATGGACGACGCCGGCTGGCACTACCACCTGTTCGCCGACGACGACCTCGCGGCAACCCCAGGGAAGCCGAAGCAGGGCCCGACCGGCGAGCAACTGCACGATCTCGTCGCCTGCATGGAAATGCGGCCGGAAGCGCCAGGCGCGTCGTTCGCCCGCGATGCTTTCGCTCCAGCCGTCGGCTTCGCGCCGGACGGCGAACGAGGTGCGGCCGACGGGCAGGCGATCGCGCATGCGCCGGGCTAGGCCGCCGCCTCGCGGATGGCCGCCGGCAGTGGCACCGGCTTGCCGCTGGCCGGGTCCATCCACACCATCACCACGCGGCCGTCGCTGTACAGACTGTCCGCGTCGGCGGCATCGACGATGCGATGGGCCAGGGTCAGCGAGGAGTTGCCCAGGCGTTCGCAATACAGCTCGACGCGCAGCGCGGCCGGCCAGGCGATCGGGCGCCGGTAGTTGATCTCGCTGGCGGCCAGCACCGGCATCGCCGACTCGTCGAACCACGGCCCCGGCACATGGCTGAGCCATTGCAGCCGGGATTCCTCGAGATAGGTGAGGTAGTTCGAGTTATTGACGTGGTTGAAGGCGTCGAGATCGCGCCAGCGCACCGCGATGTCGGCGATGAACAGCGGGGCACTGCCTCGTTCGGCCTGCGCACTGGGCGCTGGTGGCTGCTCGGCCTGCGGCGCTGCGGCGGCAGTGCGCTTGCGCGGGCTGCTCTTGGGCTTGCCGTCCGCGCTCATGAGCGCTTCTTCCGCGGCATCGGCTTGTGCTTGTCGGCCGAGGCGATGTGCTTGAGACTGTTCTTGGTCCGCTTCTCGCTGCTCGCCGGCTTCGTCGCCTTGCTGGGACGCAGCTGCGGCGCGAGGAAGTGCCCGGTGTGCGAACCCGGCGTGGCCGCCACTGTCTCCGGCGTGCCGGCGACCAGGATGCGGCCGCCGCCGGCGCCGCCCTCGGGGCCGAGGTCGACCACCCAGTCGGCAGTCTTGATCACGTCGAGGTTGTGCTCGATCACCACTACGGTATTGCCCTGGTCGACCAGCTGATGCAGCACGTCGAGCAACTGCTCGATGTCGTGGAAGTGCAGGCCGGTGGTGGGTTCGTCGAGGATGTACAAGGTGCGGCCGGTGTCGCGCTTGGACAGCTCCTTGGACAGCTTCACGCGCTGCGCCTCGCCGCCGGAGAGGGTGGTCGCGCTCTGGCCCAGCTTGATGTAGTCCAGGCCCACCGCGCGCAAGGTGTCGAGCTTGCGCGCGATGGTCGGCACGTTCTCGAACAGCTTCAGCGCATCCTCCACCGTCATGTCGAGCACGTCGGCGATGGTGTGGCCCTTGTACAGCACTTCCAGCGTTTCGCGGTTGTAGCGCTTGCCGTGGCAGACGTCGCAGGGCACGTAGACGTCGGGCAGGAAATGCATCTCCACCTTCAGCACGCCATCGCCTTCGCAGGCCTCGCAGCGGCCGCCGCGCACGTTGAAGCTGAAGCGGCCGGCGGTGTAGCCGCGCGAGCGGGCTTCCGGCACCTGCGCGAACAGCTCGCGCAGCGGCGTGAACAGGCCGGTGTAGGTGGCCGGGTTGGAGCGCGGCGTACGCCCGATCGGCGACTGGTCGATGTCGACCACCTTGTCGAACAGCTCCATGCCGTTCACCGAGCGGTACGGCGCCGGCTGGGCGGCGGCGCCGTTGAGCTCGGCGGCGGCCAGGCGGAACAAGGTGTCGTTGATCAGGGTCGACTTGCCCGAGCCGGACACGCCGGTAACGCAGGTCAGCAGGCCGGCCGGAATGGCCAGATCGACGTTCTTCAGGTTGTTGCCGCTGGCGCCGCGCAGATGCAGCCAGGACTCCTTGTCGATCGGCTGGCGTCGTTCCTTCGGCACCTCGATGCCGCGCTTGCCGGAAAGGAACTGCCCGGTGACCGAGCGCGGTGCGGCGACCAGCTCCTTCAGCCCGCCTTGCGCCACCACTTCGCCGCCGTGCACGCCGGCGCCGGGGCCGATGTCGAGCACGTGATCGGCCATGCGGATGGCGTCTTCGTCGTGCTCGACCACGATCACCGTGTTGCCCAGGTCGCGCAGGCGCGTGAGGGTGCCGAGCAGGCGCTCGTTGTCGCGCTGGTGCAGGCCGATCGAGGGCTCGTCCAGCACGTACATCACGCCGACCAGGCCGGCGCCGATCTGCGAGGCGAGGCGGATGCGCTGCGCTTCGCCGCCGGACAAGGTGTCGGCCTGGCGGTCCAGGGTGAGGTAGTTCAGGCCGACGTCGCTGAGGAAGGTCAGGCGCTCGCGGATTTCCTTGACGATCTTGGTCGCGATCTCGCCGCGCCAGCCAGCGAGCTTCAGCGTTTCGAAGAACGCCAGCGCGTCGTCGATCGACTGGCGCGTGAGCACCGGCAGGGCCTGGTCGGCGACGAACACGTTGCGCGCCGAGCGGTTCAGACGCTGGCCCTGGCAGTCGGGGCAGGGATGGTCGCTGATGTACTTGGCCAGTTCCTCGCGCACCGCGGGCGACTCGGTTTCCTTATAGCGGCGCTCCAGGTTCGGCAGGATGCCTTCGAAGGAGTGCTCGCGGGTGACCCGGCCGCCGCGTTCGGTGAGGTAGCGGAAGGCGATCTTGTCCTTGCCGCTGCCGTACAGGATGGCCTGCTGCACCGTCTTGGACAGGTCCTGCCAGTGCGCCTCGACGTCGAAGCGGTAGTGCGCGGCCAGCGACTGCAGCATCTGGAAATAATGCGGATTGCGCCGGTCCCAGCCGCGGATGGCGCCGCCGGCCAGAGACAACTCGGGATGGCCGACCACCCGCGCGGGATCGAACACCTGGGTCACCCCCAGGCCGTCGCAGGCCGGGCAGGCGCCGATCGGCGAGTTGAAGGAGAACAGGCGCGGCTCCAGCTCCGGCAGCGAGTAGTCGCACACCGGGCAGGAAAAGCGCGAGGAGAACAGCTGCTCCTTGGCCTTCGCGTCGTCCATGTCGGCCAGGATCACCAGGCCTTCGCCCAGCCGCAGCGCGGTTTCGAACGATTCGGCCAGGCGCTGCTTGATGTCGTCGCGCGGACGGAAGCGGTCGACCACCACCTCGATGGTGTGCTTCTGGCGCAGGGTCAGCGGCGGCACCGCGTCGAGGTCGTATACCGCGCCGTCGACGCGCGCACGCACGAAACCCTGCGCGCGCAGCTGCTCGAACACCTGCACATGCTCGCCCTTGCGCTCGCGCACCACCGGCGCCAGCAGCATGTAGCGCTTCTCGGGGTCCAGCGCCAGCGTGCTGTCCACCATCTGGCTCACCGTCTGCGCCTCCAGCGGGATGCCGTGGTCGGGGCAGCGCGGCGTGCCGACGCGGGCGTAGAGCAGGCGCAGGTAGTCGTACACCTCGGTGATCGTGCCCACGGTGGAGCGTGGGTTGTGCGAGGTGGATTTCTGCTCGATCGAGATCGCCGGCGACAGGCCTTCGATATGGTCGACGTCTGGCTTTTCCATCATCGACAGGAACTGCCGCGCATAGGCCGACAGCGATTCCACGTAGCGCCGCTGCCCTTCGGCATAAATGGTGTCGAAGGCCAGTGAGGACTTGCCCGAGCCGGACAGGCCGGTGATCACGATCAGCTTGTCGCGGGGCAGGTCGAGATCGATGTTCTTGAGATTGTGCGTGCGTGCGCCGCGGATACGGATGGTGTCCATGCCGCTCGGATATGGGGGAAAGGCCGAACTATAACAACCCGGCCGTCTCAGCCTTCGCGACGCCGCAACGACTCCTGTCAGCCGGTGTCAGCAGACTCGCGCCTGCCGGCTTGACTCTCGCCGCCGGGCCTTGCCGCCACGGGTCCGGTTTTGGTTACCATCAGCGGTTCGGTCCCGGCGAACGGTTCGGTCGGGACGCAGCAGGAGGCGGTCATGGTATTCGGCAAGAAGATCGGTCTGGCAGTCGGCGTGCTGCTGTCCGTCGCATGGGCCCCGGCGTTCGCCGCCCAGCCCAGCGAGCAGCAGGTGCGCAAGCTGATGGACGTGATCGGCCTCGGCAATTCGCTCAGCCAGATGAACAGTCAGGTGGCGGCCAGCATGAAACAGGCCCTGCCGTGCGTGTCCACGCACTACTGGGACAGCTATATCAACGACAACAGCAAGCAGGAATTCATCGGCCGCCTGGTGCCGGTCTACCAGAAGCACTTCAGCGCCGATGAGGTCGATGGCCTGATCAAGTTCTACAGCTCGCCGCTGGGGCAGAAGGTGCTGACCGAGATGCCGCTGGCGATGGCCGAGGCCAACCAGGCTGGTCAGCAGTGGAGCCACGAGCACGGCCAGCAGATGATCGACAAGCTGAAGCAGGCCGGCACCCTGGCCGCCGACGGGCGCTGCCCGGGGACGGCTGCGCCCTCGGGCACGAGTCTGGCGCCGGCATCTGCGGCCACGACGGCTGCCGACGACGGCGATGACGATGACGGCGAGAAGGCCGCGCCGGTCGCTGTGCCGGTCCATGGCACCACCCATCGGCATGCCGGCACCACCACGCGCAAGCACGTGCCTGCCCACAAGACCACGCCGGCCAAGAAGACCACCAGCAAGAGCAAGCATCCGGCGACCAAGTCGGCGAGCGAGGCGGCCGGCAAGTCCGGCACTGCGACGAGCGGCCATCCGGCGACCACCACGACCAAGAAGAAGGCCAAGCCTGCCGCCACGCCGGCGACGCCCCCTTCCGGGCAGGGCGGCTAGGCCAGGTGGTCAGTAATTGACCAGCCGGTCCGGCGGCGGCTATACTTGCCAGTCCGTCGGGCCGGAATCGGTCCGGCGGAACCCACGAGAATAACGACAGAAGGGATCCTCCCATGAGTTATGCAGTCATCAAGACCGGTGGCAAGCAGTACCGCGTGCAGCAGGGCGACGTCCTGCGCGTGGAGCTGCTGTCCGCCGACGAAGGCGCCAGCGTGAGCTTCGACGAAGTTCTGCTGGTCGGCAGCGGCGAATCGATCACCGTGGGCGCGCCCACCGTGGCCGGCGCCACCGTCAGCGCCACCGTGCGCAAGCACGGCCGCGCCGACAAGATCCGCATCGTCAAGTTCCGCCGCCGCAAGCACTACAAGCGGCAGCAGGGACATCGCCAGCATTTCACCGAAATCGAGATCACGGGCATCAACGCCTGAGCTACCGGAGCACTAAGTCATGGCACATAAAAAAGGCGTAGGTTCCAGCCGCAACGGTCGCGATTCGAACCCGAAGTATCTCGGCGTCAAGGTGTACGGCGGCCAGGCCATCGAGGCCGGCAACATCATCGTGCGCCAGCGCGGCACCCAGTTCCACGCGGGCACCGGCGTCGGCCTGGGCCGCGACCACACGCTGTACGCGCTGGTCGACGGCACCGTGAAGTTCGCCGTGCGCGGCGACAAGAACCGCCGTTTCGTCGACATCGTGCCGGCGGCGTAAATCCGCCAGCGGTATGTCGCAAAGAGCCCCGCCTCGGCGGGGCTCTTTGCTTTCAGGTCTGTTATTTTCCAGGCCAGCCTTAGGGACAGGAGCCGGGCGATGGATATACGCGGTCTGCGCAGGGCGTGCGTGCTGTCTGCGGCGGTATGGGTGGCGGGCTGCAGCGGCGGATCGACGCCTCCGCCGTTCTCCGATCTCCAGCTGCGGCACCTGCAGGGCAAGGTGGTGGAGGAACAGGTCGATTTCTACGAGGTCGAGCGAGCTGCGGATATCGCTGCCTTGCTGGTGGCACCGGGCACTTGGTTGCCGCCTGCGGATCTGCCGACCAAGATTGCGGATGGCAGCCTCGCCCATACCAAGGGAGAGGCCATTTACGACGATCAGGGCAATGTGAAGTCGCAACGCCTGATTTTCCCCGGCGCAGATGCTACAGCGCTGCATGGCGACGCGCAGCGCATTTTCAGCGCCAAGAAGCCCGGGCTGCAGGCGGTCCTATGCGTCCTGACCATGATCGAGCACGCCCGAACACACAAGAGTTCCTGCGGCAAGGGCGAAAAGCGCTTCGTGCCGCCCGATACTCTCGAGCTGGAGATGACCAGCGATTCCGGCGTGGATACGGAACAACAGAAGTTCGACGCGCAGGGGCGCAATGTCAGCTGGGACAATACGTCCAAGAGCACGCAGGTGCCGGCTGGCGGCCATCCCTACGACCGTTCGCGTCACCTGATAACCCAGAGTTACGATGCGGCGGGTCGCGCCATCACAAGTCACGGGACTGAGAACGGCGAGCAGCGCTACAATTACATGCTGTATTTCGATCCGGACGCCCACGGCAATCCGCAGCGATTAGTGGATGTGTCTTCCACTTCGGCGGACCGGCATGACCTGCAGGCAGTCAAGCAGGTCCAACTCCTACTCATGACCTACACATATCACGATGAAGTTCGTTGACGAAGCCATCATCAAGGTCCACGCGGGTGACGGCGGCAACGGCTGCATCAGTTTCCGGCGTGAGAAATTCATCCCGTTCGGCGGTCCCGACGGCGGCGATGGGGGCACTGGCGGCTCGGTCTGGCTGATCGCCGACGAAGGCCTCAACACCCTGATCGACTTCCGCCACCAGCGCAGCTTCAAGGCGCAGCGCGGCCAGAACGGCATGGGCAGCGACATGTACGGCAAGGGCGGCGAGGACACGGTGATCCGCGTGCCGGTGGGCACCGTGGTCACCAACGTGGACACCGACGAGACCATCGGCGACCTCACCGCGCACGGCCAGCGCCTGCTGGTGGCCGAAGGCGGCAAGGGCGGCCTGGGCAACATCCATTTCAAGAGCTCGGTGAACCGTGCGCCGCGCAAGTCCACGCCGGGCACGCCGGGCGAGGTGCGCGAGCTGAAGCTGGAGCTGAAGCTGCTCGCCGACGTGGGCCTGCTCGGCTTCCCGAACGCCGGCAAGTCCACCTTCATCCGCGCGGTCTCGGCAGCGACGCCGCGGGTGGCCGACTATCCGTTCACCACCCTGCACCCGAACCTGGGTGTGGTCAGCCTGGGCACCGACCAGAGCTTCGTGATCGCCGACATCCCCGGTCTGATCGAAGGCGCGGCAGACGGTGCCGGGCTGGGTATCCAGTTCCTGCGCCATGTGGCGCGCACGCGGCTGCTGCTGCATCTGGTCGACATCGCGCCGATCGACGGCGGCGATCCGGCGGAACAGGTGCGTGCGATCGAGCAGGAGCTGGACAAGTTCGATCCCGAACTGCTGCAGCGTCCGCGCTGGCTGGTATTGAACAAGGCCGATGTGTTGCCCGAGGACGAGCGCCAGGCCGCAGCGCAAGCCATCGTGGACCGGCTGGAGTGGACGCAGCCGTGGTTCCTGGTCTCGGCGATCGCGCGCGACAACACCATGGCGGTCTGCCAGCAGGTGCAGCGGTTCTTCGAAGCGCAACGCGAGGCGCAGGCGGAGCGCGCCGAGATGGCGCGGGAAGACGTACGTCGCCGCGAAGAAGGCACGAAGGAATAGGGCAGGCGGCGGCCTTAAGTAAGGTCGTATTGATGCATGGTGGCGGTAGACGTTTTCTGTTGGCCGCCTTGCCTTGCAAGGTTCGCGATCTGTCGATCGCCCACCTTAAAGCCATTCGCGAACAGGTCCAGCTCATCGGTCGGCGCGTACTGCCAAGCACCTCGTCGCTCTTCCTTGGCCTGCGCGCAAGCGGGCCCGGCTTCGAGATCAGCTGGCCCGCCACTGCCATGAGCGCCATGGCTTTTGCGCCGTAGCTCGAGGTCTGTCCGTGTAGCCGGCTTGGGTCTGCGCTGTTGCCCCTCGCCGCGGAGGCTGTGGCCTCTGCGCCTGGAAGGCCGTGAACAAGCATCAGATTTAGCCTTCCAATTCCAGGCTCCTGCTGCGATCCACCCGCGCGCGTTCGCCGCGTGGAGCGTTCGCGATCTCAGGTGGCCGGCGCCGCTTCCGATCCGGGACTTGTCGTCGGAGCGGCTGCCACCGCAGGCCCGGCGGCATCTGACTGGCCCGATCCCGTCTGCAGCAGCGCCAGCTTTGCCAGCTTGGCGGTGTGATGGTTGCCGTCGTGGCTCCAGCCCGGCGGCATCAGCAGATAGAGCAGCTTGTTGCGCAGGCCCGGCGCTTTCCAGACGTCCACGGCAAGCAGATAGAACTCGCCGAGCTGGGCGTCGAGCAGGTTGTTGGGTTTGATCTCGCGGGTGATGCCATATTCGATGACGATGTCGTCGCGCTGTTCCATGTAGGTGCCGAAGGCGCGATCCCACAGGTTGAGCAGGTTGCAGAAGTTGGTGTCCATGTACAGCACATTGCGCGCGTGGTGCACGCGATGGTGCGAAGGCGTGAGGATCACTCGCCGCAGCACGCCCAGCCGGCCGTCGCGCAGCACGTGTTCGCCGAGATGGATGAACTGGCCCCAGAACATGTCGATGATCATGATCAGCACGAGCAGCGGCGGGCTGACCCCGAGCAGCATGCAGATGCTTGTGCGTACGAAGTCGGCGTAGGCGCCTTCGAGAAAGATGTGCGCGTAGTTCACGCTCAGGTTCATCGCCACCGGCGCGTGATGGGTCGCGTGCAGGCACCACAGCAGGCGCACCTTGTGCGCCAGGAAGTGATAGACGAAATGGGATAGCTCCCATACCACGTAGCCGTAGGGCAGGCCGTACCAGCTCAAGCCGACCTGGAATGGTGCGAAGCGCTGGAACAGGCCGATGCAAAAACCGATCATGGCGATGCTGATGAAGTTGCCGATAAAGCGGTTCAGCACCAGGGTCAGCAGCGGCACCTGATAGTCCTCGCGCTTGAACTTGCGCAGGGCGATGCTGCGCAGCAGCTCGAACACCATCAGCAGCGGGATCAGCGGAGCGAGCATGCCGCCGAGGCCGCCGACGGTCAGCAGGCTCCGGTAATCGCCCGTGGATATTACGTGCAGCAGCGACTGCAGGCCGAAGAACTGGGTCAACTGTTGCAGCAGCCAAGCTTGAATACCCATCGCAGCCTTATGCTCCCCCGGAAGTCGGGCCTCAGGCCCGCAGACGCGTAACGATCATAGGGAGGTCATTGGCAGAAAGTGTGATTCAAGTCAAGTTGTCACGATCTAATTCGCGAAAAACGCCTGCCAGGCAGCGTTGCCCCTGGCCGATGACCTCGCGCAGGAAGCCCTTCTCGAGAAACATGGCGCGCCACGAAACACCGCATGGAAGCAACGTGGGCATCGTGTCGTGGGGCCTGCTCTGGCTGCACGGCAACGGCCGCTTCGACATCATGGACGGCGGCGCGGCGGCAAACGCTGGGGCGGAGCGCATGCGCTGCGCTTCGGTGTCGCCGGGGCAAGAGAAAAAAAGCCGGGCAAGAAAAAAGCCGGCTTGCGCCGGCTTTTCGTGCGAGTCGTCGCGGGCGCTGGCTCAGGCCAGTTCGCGGATCTTCGCGTTGAGGCGGCTCTTGTGGCGAGCAGCCTTGTTCTTGTGGATCAGGCCGCGCGCGGCGTAGCGATCCATCACCGGCTGAGCGGCGGCAAAAGCGGCGACGGCGCCGGCCTTGTCCTTCGACTCGATGGCCTTGACGACCTTCTTGAGAGCGGTGCGCACCATGGAACGGGCGCTCACATTGCGCAGGCGGCGCTGCTCGGATTGGCGCGCGCGCTTCTTCGCGGACTTAATGTTGGCCAAGGTAGAACTCCGAAATGCGTGAGGTGGAAAAAGACGCGAATTATGCGGTCAATGCGCCGCAGCGTCAAGCACTTGGCGTTATTTCGCGCAATGCGGCGGCATCTCGCGAGGGCCGTGCTGAACGCGAGCCCCGGCAGCGGCGCCGGCGATGGCTTGTCAATGCCCCATGGTGGCGGTCAAATGGCGCGCCTGCGAGGCCTGCGGCAGGTCTTGCCGCGCCGCTTATTTTGAACTGTTTCCTCGAGGAAATCGAAGGCCGCCGGCCGAGGACCCGTCTTCAGGCATGAAATCTCCCAGCTTGTTCCGCGGGCTGCTCTCGTTCAGCAGCACGACGATGGTCTCGCGCGTGCTCGGCCTGGTCCGGGACGTTTCCTTCAGTGCAGTGTTCGGCGCCAGCGCGGCGACGGATGCGTTCTGGGTGGCGTTCCGCATCCCCAACTTCATGCGTCGCCTGTTTGCCGAAGGCTCGTTCTCCACCGCCTTCGTGCCGGTATTCACCGAGGCCAAGCAGACCGGCAGCCACGCCGAGCTGAAACAGCTGATGGCGCGCGTCGCCGGCACGCTGGGCGGGGTGCTGCTGGTGGTGGTGGCGCTGGGCCTGCTGTGTGCGCCGCAGCTGGCCACCATGTTCGAGCCGGGCGCGCTCGACCAGGCGCAGAAGTTCGGGCTCACCGTGGATCTGCTGCGGCTGACCTTTCCTTATTTGCTGTTCGTCTCGCTGACCGCGCTGGCGGCCGGAGCGTTGAACAGTTTCGATCGCTTCGGACTGCCTGCGCTGGCGCCGGTGATCCTCAACCTGTGCATGATCGGCGGCGCCTGGTGGCTGGCGCCGCGACTGCAGCAGCCGATCATGGCGATGGGCTGGGCCGTGCTGCTGGCCGGCCTGCTGCAGCTGCTGTTCCTGCTGCCTGCGCTGCGCGGCCTGGATCTGCTGGCACTGCCGCGCTGGGGCTGGCAGCACCCGCAGGTGCGCCGGATCATGCGATTGATGGTGCCGACCCTGTTCGGTTCCTCGGTGGCCCAGGTGAACCTGCTGCTGGACACGGTGGTCGCCTCGCTGCTGGTCACCGGCTCGCAGACCTGGCTGTCGCTGTCGACGCGCTTTCTCGAACTGCCCTTGGGCGTGTTCGGCGTGGCGCTGGGAGCAGTGATTCTGCCGGCGCTGTCGCGCCATCACGTCGGCACCGACCGCGCCGGTTTCTCGAAGTCCCTGGACTGGGGCCTGCGCATGACCTTGCTGATCTCGGTGCCGGCGATGCTGGCCTTGCTGGTGCTGGCGCGGCCGATCGTCGCCACGCTGTTCCAGCACGGCAGCTTCACCGCGCTGGACACCGAGATGTCCACTCTGGCGGTGCTGGCCCTGAGCCTGGGTCTGCCGGCCTACGCCCTGGTCAAGGTGCTGCTGCCGGCGTTCTATGCACGCCAGGACACGGCGACGCCGGTGCGCGCAGGCGTGGCCGCCATGGTCGCCAACATGCTGTTCAACGCGGTGTTCATCGCACTGCTGTACGTGCTGTGGGCGCCGCCGGGTCTGCGGGAGGGCGGCTGGATGGCCGGCATCGCCCGCCTGCAGGGCCTGCACCTGGGCCTGGCCCTGGCCAGCGCGCTGGCCAGCTATGTCAACTTCGCCTTGTTGTGGCGTGCGCTGCGCCGCGCCGGCGTCTACGACCACCAGCCGGGCTGGCTGCGGCACTGGCTGCGCCTGCTGCCGGCCTGCGCGGCGATGACGGCGGTGCTGCTGGCCGGACGCTGGTTGTGGCCGGACTGGAGCGCCGAACCGTCGATCCTGGCGCGCGTGGGGCGGCTGGGTGTGCTGGTAGTGGCCGGCGCTCTCACCTATGCCGGCGCGCTGTACGCCGGCGGCCTGCGCCTGCGCGATTTGAAAGAGGCCTGAGCCGGCGCGGGCGGTCGTCCAGACCGGCGCGCGCAACGGCTATACTCGGGGGATGATGAGACTTTCCAGGGACGTCGCGGGGCCCTGCCTGGCTCCCGGCGGCAGCGTTATTGCGGTCGGCGCCTTCGATGGCCTGCACCGCGGGCACCAGGTGTTGCTGGCGCAGGTGCGCCAGCGCGCGCATGCGCTCGGCCTCACGCCGGTGGCGGTGAGCTTCGAGCCGCTGCCGCGCGCGCATTTCTCGCGCGAGCCGGTGCCGCGCCTGTCCAGCGTGCGCGAGAAGCTGCTCGGCTTCGCCGCGGCGGGCATGGCGCATACCCTGCTGCTGCGCTTCAATCAGGCGCTCACCGGGATGCCGGCGGAGGATTTCATCCGTCGCGTGCTGGTCGAGCGGCTGGCTGCGCGCGAACTGTGGGTGGGTGCGGATTTCCGCTTCGGCCACAAGCGCGGCGGCGACGTGGCGATGCTGGAGCGGCTGGGGCCGGAGTGCGGCTTCGCCACCCACGTGATGCCGCCGGTGCTACTGGCCGACGAGCGCGTTTCGGCGACGCGGGTACGCCGCTTGCTGGGCGAGGGGAGCTTCGCTGCGGCTGCCGACCTGCTCGGGCGCCCCTTCGCCATCGAGGGCAAGGTCGAGCACGGCAACCAGCTCGGCCGCACGCTCGGCTATCCCACTGCGAACATCCATCTCGGCCGCAGAGTCAGCCCCGTGCATGGTATTTTCGCCGTGCGGGTCGGTCTGGGCGAGAGCGAATGCAGCTGGCCGGGCGTGGCCAGCCTCGGCGTGCGGCCGACGGTGAACCAGGTCAGCGAGCCGCTGCTGGAAGTGCACCTGTTCGATTTCGACGGCGACCTCTACGGCCAGCGCATGGCGGTGGAGTTCGTCGGCAAGCTGCGCGACGAGATGAAATTCGACGGACTGGACGCATTGAAGGCGCAAATGGATCATGATGCGCGTTCGGCCCGCGAGATCCTGGGCATGAACCCGGTGTTGATCCGGGCATGACCGATCCGCACATCAAGGCAAATCCGATGAGCAAGACCATGCATCGTCCCATCCGGCACCACGCCGCCGCAGGTCTCACTGCGGCGATCATTATTATTTGAGAGCGATCGCCGAGGCGCGTGCGCTTGCCGCCGCGCGCGGCGAGCAGCAAGCACGACGCCTCGCAGGCCCGGTCGGGCATTGGGGCGGGAAGAATCCGGCGGTGCCGTCGCGGTGACGGCACCCCACAGACGGCGCCCCAGCGATGACTCAGGACTACAAGCACACCATCAACCTGCCGCAGACGGCATTCCCGATGCGCGGCGACCTGCCCAAGCGCGAGCCGGGCTGGCTGGCCGAGTGGGAGCGGGTCGATCGCTATGCGCAGATCCAGGCCAAGGCCGCCGGCCGGCCGCTGTTCGTGCTGCACGACGGTCCGCCGTACGCCAACGGCAACATCCATCTCGGCCACGCGATCAACAAGATCCTCAAGGACGTGGTGGTGAAGTCCAAGCTGCTGGCCGGCTTCCACGCACCCTACGTGCCGGGCTGGGACTGCCACGGCATGCCGATCGAAATCCAGATCGAGAAAAAATTCGGCAAGGGCCTGCCCGCCGCCGAGGTGCAGGCCAAGGCGCGCGCCTACGCCACCGAGCAGATCGCCAAGCAGAAGACCGACTTCAAGCGGCTCGGCGTGCTCGGCGACTGGGACCATCCCTATCTGACCATGGCTCCGGTCAACGAGGCCGGCGAGATCCGCGCGCTGGCCGAGCTGCTGCGCAAGGGCTACATCTACCGCGGCCTGAAGCCGGTGAACTGGTGCTTCGACTGCGGCTCGGCGCTGGCCGAGGCCGAGGTGGAATACGAGGACAAGACCGACATCGCGATCGACGTCGGCTTCGCCTTCGACGATCCGGCCGCGGTGGCGAAGGCGTTCGGCCTCGAGGCATTGCCCAAGTCTGCTGTGCCTGAACGTGCAGGCCAGATCGTGATCTGGACCACCACGCCGTGGACGATCCCGGCCAACCAGGCGCTGAACCTGCATCCGGAATTCAGCTACAGCCTGGTCGACACGCCGCGCGGCCTGCTGATCCTGGCCACCGAGCGCGTCGAGGACTGCCTCAAGACCTATGGGCTGGAAGGCCAGATCGTGGCCTCGGTGCCCGGCCTCGCGCTGGGCGAGCTGCGCTTCCGCCATCCGCTGTACGCGGTCGACCCGGGCTATGCGCGCGCCGCGCCGGTGTACTTCGCCGACTACGTGACCCTGGACACCGGCACCGGCGTGGTCCACTCGGCGCCGGCCTACGGCGTGGAGGACTTCCTCTCCTGCAAGGCGCACGGCATGCCGGACGCGGAGATCCTCAATCCGGTGATGGGCAATGGCGTGTACGCCTCCTGGCTGCCGCTGTTCGGCGGCCAGTTCCTGTGGAAGGCCAATCCCGAGATCGTCAAGGCGCTGGATCAGGCCGGCGCGCTGCTGCACCAGCATGCCTACGCGCACAGCTACATGCATTGCTGGCGGCACAAGACGCCGATCATCTACCGCGCCACCTCGCAGTGGTTCGCCGGCATGGACCTCACGCCCAAGGACGGCGGCAAGACCCTGCGCGAGACCGCGCTGGAAGGCATCGAGGCCACCCAGTTCTTCCCGGCCTGGGGCAAGCAGCGCCTGCACGGCATGATCGCCGACCGGCCGGACTGGACGCTCTCGCGACAGCGCCAGTGGGGCGTGCCGATGGCGTTCTTCCTGCACAAGGAAACCGGCGCGCTGCATCCGCGCACGCCGGAACTGCTCGAAGAAGTGGCCAAGCGAGTGGAGCAGGGCGGCATCGAGGCGTGGCAGAGCCTGGACCCGCGCGAGCTGCTGGGCGAGGAGGCCGAGCAGTACGAGAAGAACCGCGACACGCTCGACGTCTGGTTCGATTCCGGCACCACGCATTGGCACGTGCTGCGCGGCTCGCATGCCGCCCGCGGCCTGCGCTTCCCGGCCGACCTGTATCTGGAAGGCTCCGACCAGCACCGCGGCTGGTTCCATTCCTCGCTGCTCACCGCCGCCATGCTGGACGGCCAGCCGCCCTACAAGCAGCTGCTCACCCACGGCTTCAGCGTGGATGCGCAGGGCCGCAAGATGTCCAAGTCGCTGGGCAACGGCATCGAGCCACAGGACATCATGGATCGCCTGGGCGCCGACATCCTGCGCCTGTGGGTGGTCTCCACCGACTACCGCAACGAGATGTCGCTGTCGGAGGAAATCCTCAAGCGCGTCGCCGACACCTATCGGCGCATCCGCAACACCGCGCGCTTCCTGCTCGGCAACCTGGACGGCTTCGATCCGGCCGTGCATCTGGTGACGGTCGAGGACAGCCTGCTGCTGGACCAGTGGGCGGTGCAGCAGGCCTACGACGTGCAGCAGGCGGTGAGCGCGGCCTACGAGCGCTACGACTTCCCGGAGATCGTGCAGCGCGTGCAGAACTTCTGCACCAACGAGCTGGGCGCGCTCTACCTCGACATCACCAAGGACCGGCTGTACACCATGCCCACCGACAGCCTGGGCCGGCGCAGCGCGCAGAGCGCGATGTACCGCATCCTCGAGGCGCTGGTGCGCTGGCTGGCACCGGTACTGAGCTTCACTGCCGAAGAGATCTGGCAGCACATGCCGGGCCAGCGCGGCGACAGCGTGCTGTTCGAGACCTGGTACGACGGCCTGGCCGCGACCCAGGCGTCGCCGGAGCAGCGCACCTATTGGAGCAACCTGATCGAGTTCCGCAAGCTGGCCTCGCTGGAACTGGAGGGCATGCGTAATGCTGGAGCGATCGGCTCGTCGCTCGAGGCGAAGCTGACCCTGCAACTGGATGCCGCGACGTACCAGAGATATGAGGCAGCGAAAGACGAACTGCGCTTCTTCTTCATCACGTCTGAGCTGACGCTGGTTCCCCTGGGGCCAGAGGCGGAGTCGGCCGCAGGCCAGACTCTTCAGAGCGGTATGCTGAGCATCACGGCTAGCCCCAGCGAGGCCAATAAGTGCGTGCGCTGCTGGCACCGTCGCGAGGATGTGGGCACGCATGCGGCGCACCTGGAACTGTGCGACCGCTGCATCAGCAATGTGGAAGGGCCGGGCGAAGTGCGCCGCTGGTTCTGAGTCGTCGCGCCGCCGGATCGCCGGCGGCGCTCTTTGTACAGCACCTTCGTCGTAGAGAGAGATCGGCATCTTGAGCATCAAACCCAACGCGCTCGTCTGGCTGCTGCTTTCCGCAGTGGTGATCGCGCTCGACCAATGGAGCAAGGCCTGGGCGCTGAGCGCGCTGCAGCCGGAAGGCGTGCCGCACCCGGTGATTCCGGGGCTGCTGAACTGGGTGCTGACCTTCAACAACGGCGCCGCCTTCAGCTTCCTCAACGACGGCAACGGCTGGCAGCGCTGGTTCTTCGTCGTGCTGGCCTTGGTGGTCAGCATCGCGATGGTGGTGTGGCTGCGCCGCACCGCGCGGCGCGACTGGCGCACCGCGCTGCCGGTGTCGCTGATCGTCGGCGGTGCACTGGGCAACCTGATCGACCGCCTGCATGCGGCGCGGGTCACCGACTTCGTGCAGGTCTATCACGGCGACTGGCATTTCGCGGTGTTCAATTTCGCCGACAGCGCGATCAGCGTGGGTGCGGTGATCCTGGTGGTGTTCGGGCTGTTCGGCGGCAGCAAGCCGGCACAGTCCTGAGTTTGCAGCACGCGACGGGAGGCTCGGCGCGAGCCTTTCCCGCATGGCCGCGCGCCCTCGCCTCGAGCTTGTCGCTGGCATCGGGCAGGTTTGATACGCGCGGGGTTTCGATGGCCTGCATGATTCGTGGCGGTGTCCTGCCAGCCACGGCCATGGCTTGGGCGGTGGGCAGTTCAGGCCTCGCAGCGGGCGGCATGTCATAATCGGCGCCTTGCCGTACGCTCGGGAACATCCGTGGACATCCTGCTTGCCAACCCCCGTGGCTTCTGCGCTGGCGTCGATCGCGCGATCGCGATCGTCGAGCGCGCGCTGGAGTCCTACGGCGCGCCGATCTACGTGCGCCACGAGGTGGTGCACAACCGCTACGTGGTGGAGAAGCTGCGCGCCGACGGCGCGGTGTTCGTGGAGGAACTGGCCGAAGTGCCGGACGGCGCCACGGTGATCTTCAGCGCGCACGGCGTATCGCAGTCGGTGCGTGCGGAAGCCGCGCAGCGCGGCCTCAACGTGTTCGACGCCACCTGTCCGCTGGTCACCAAGGTGCATATGGAAGTCGCGAGGCTGGGGCGCGTGGGCCGCAGCGTGGTGCTGATCGGCCATGCCGGGCATCCCGAGGTGGAAGGCACCATGGGCCAGTGGAAAGCGGCCAACGCCGGCGAGATCCTGCTGGTCGAGTCGGTGGAGTGCGTGGCCACGCTGGCGCCGAAATTCCCCCACGCGCTGTCCTACGTCACCCAGACCACGCTGTCGGTGGACGACACCAAGGCGATCATCGCCGCCTTGCGCGAGAAATTCCCCGACATCGAAGGGCCGCGCAAGGACGACATCTGCTACGCCACGCAGAATCGCCAGGACGCGGTGCGGCGCCTGGCCGACGCGGTCGACCTGGTGCTGGTGGTCGGCTCGGTCAACAGCTCCAATTCCAATCGTTTGCGCGACCTCGCCGAGGCGCGCGGTGTGCGCTCCTTCCTGATCGACGGCGCCGAGCAGCTCGAGCGCAGCTGGCTCGCCGGCGTCGAGTGCATCGGTCTTACCGCCGGCGCCTCCGCGCCGGAGAAACTGGTGCGCGACGTGATCGGCCGGCTGCAGTCCTGGGGCGCCGGCAACGTGCGCGAAATGGACGGCGAGCTGGAGACGATCACCTTCGCGCTGCCCAAGAAGCTGCGCATGCTGGGCGAGGATTCTTCAGCCGCATCCTGATCGCAGGCTCCCGGAGCGGCGAAAGATGCTGCGTTTTCTGGGTATGATCGGGCAGGGGTCCAGGGGAAAAATCGGATGGTCAGCGAAAAATCTTCTCAGCTGGAACGGCTGACGTTCTTTTCCGATGCGGTATTCGCCATCGCGATCACCTTGCTGGTGATCGACATCCATCCGGCACGCCTCACGCAGGGTCCGTTCACGGCACAGCTCAACGAGTTGCTGCAGCAGACGCCGCAGTTCCTCGGCTTCGTGCTGAGCTTCCTGGTGATCGGAGCGCTGTGGATTCTGCACCACCGCGTGTTCGGCCTGCTGATCCGTCATGACGACAAGCTGCTGTGGCCGAACCTGTTCGGCCTGATGGGCATCGTCTTCACGCCGTTCGCCACCGCGCTCATGAGCGAAAACCCCAATTCGCCGCTGGCCGAGGCTTTCTATGCGCTGACCTTGCTGGTCACCGGCCTGTTGCAGCGCTGGATGGTCGGGCGGGCGCTGCGTCCGGCGAACTTGCCGGCCGACCTGCCGGCAAGCGTGGTCTCCGCCTACCGCTGGCGCGCCTGGTCGCTGCCGGTGGCCGCCAGCCTGAGCCTGATCCTGGCCTTCATCGTGCCGCCGCTGAACAACCTCGCCTTTGCCGCGGTGCCCTTGCTGGTGCGCATCTTCAAGCGCTGGGGCGAGACGCATGCCGGCGACGCCGGCGCGGAAAGCGCACAAGCCTGAGTCCGCCGTGCGCGGCCGTCACGGCGAGTCGTTGCGCTGCGACGACACTCGCGCTTCCCTGCGCAGGCGCCACCAGCGCACCGCGAGGTTCAGCGCGAACCACAGGGCGACCATGCCGATCGGCCAGGCGATCCAGCGCGGCCACAGGATCGCCACCAGGGCCAGCGCCGACAGGCCGACGGCACCGAGGGTGAGCGGCCCGCTCTGCGTGTCGCCGAGCACGCGGCGATTGGTCAGCGCTGCGCCGACGCTGTTGGCGATGCGCAGGGCGCCGACCGCGGTGCGGCTGGTGCTGCCGCTGCCGCGATGCGGCCGACGCGGTATCGGCTGACTGCTGCGCACGCGCTCGCCGCGGCGGCGCGGACGCGGGGTCAGCACGATCTCGGTGGCGTTCTCGAGATCGCGTTCGTACTGCGCCGCCAGCTGCGCGGCGAAACCGGCGTCTTCCACCGCGATGTCGATCTCGTGATTGTTCAGCCAGCTGGCGAGATTGAGGTTGGAGGAGCCCACCCGCGCCCAGCGGCCGTCGGCCACCGCGGTCTTGGCGTGCAGCATCGAGCCGTTCCACTCGAACACGCGGATGCCGGCCTTGAGCAGGGGGCGATAGCCGGCGCGCGACATGCCGGCGACCAGCGGGATGTCGCTGCTGCCGGGCACCAGCAGGCGTACGTCCACGCCGTCGCGCGCCGCCGCGGCCAACGCCTGGGTGTACGGCGCCACGCCGACGAAATAGGCGTCGGTGAGCCACAGCGTCTCGTGCGCCATCGCCGCGATCAGCTGATCGAGCCGATACATGCCGGCGGTGGACGGCTGGGTGGCGATCACCCGCAGCGACACCTCGCCGGCGGGTTCGACCTGGGGCGGCGCCTCCGGCAGCGGCGGCAGCTCGGCCTGGGTGCCGGCCCAGCTCTGCACGAACGCCGCTTCCAGCTCGCGCACCGCGGGGCCGCGCAGGGCCACGCCGGTATCGCGCCACGGCGCCACGCCGCGCGCGGCATCGCCCAGCCACTTCGCGCTGATGCATACGCCGGACAGGAAGCCCTGCACGCCGTCCACCACCAGCAGCTTGCGGTGGTCGCGACTGATCCAGCCCAGCGACTGGCCCAGCTGCGGCGGATTGAATACGCGCACCTGGCCGCCGGCCTCGCGCAGCGGCGTCCAGAAGCGGCGGCTGGACTGGCCCAGGCAACCCATCCAGTCGCAGATCACCGCAACGAACACGCCGGCCCGCGCGCGCTCGATCAGGGCGTCGCGAAAGGCAAGCCCCACCGCGTCGTCGCGGATGATGTAGTTCTCCAGCAGCACGTAATGGCGTGCGCTACGGATCGCGGCCAGCCAGGCCTCGTAGTGGGCGGCGGCGTCGATCAGCAGTTCGACCGCGTTGCCGCCGAGCAGGGGCGCGCCGGCGGCGCGGCTCAATGCCTGCTCGGCGAGCAGGCGACTGGAGGAAGCGGGCGAATGCGAAGCGGCGGGCATGCCCCGAGTGTAGAGCCTGTTTCCAGGACCCGTGCCGGAAAGCGCCTGGTGCCGTGGGCGAGACGAGGGCGGAGCGCATGCCGATGCAGCGTCGGACCGCGCAAGGACGGGACTGCGGCCTGGGCTCGTGCCACGGCGCGCGGCAACGGCTCACACGTCGTCAAGAGTTGGCTCACGATCCGGATCGCTGCCCACGACCGGGTCGCGGCAGCGCTTCCAGTCGCCGCTGAAACGGCGCAGAACAGGCAGGCGCCTGCCTGGGCACCACGCGGCAGGCTTCTGGCATGATCCGGCATATGTCGCCCGAACACCGCTACACCGACACCGCGGCGTGCGCCGGCTTCCTGGCCGAGCGGCTGGGTCCGGACCTGCGCGTCGCTGCGCCGCTGGGCCTGGGCAAACCGCACGAACTGCTCAATGCGCTGTATCGCCTCACTGCCGAGGACCCCACGCGCAGTCTCACCCTCTACACCGCGCTGTCGCTGACCCGGCCGCGGCCGTCGGCGGGGCTGGAAGCGCGCTTCCTGGAGCCGTTCCTGCAGCGGCATTTCGGCCCCGACGCGGTCGATCCGCAGTACGCGCTGGACCAGGCGCGCGGCACCCTGGCCGCGAACGTGGCGGTGCACGAGTTCTACATGCAGTCCGGCGCGCTGCTGCGTTCCGGCAGCGCGCAGCGCAACTACATCAGCCAGAACTACACGCACGTCGCGCGCGACCTGGTGCCGCAGGACATCCAGTTGCTGGTGCAACTGGTGGCGCGGCGCGAGACCGCCGAAGGCGTGCGCTACAGCCTGTCCTGCAATCCCGATCTGACCCTGGATTTCCTCGAGCGCATGCGCGAGGCGGGCAAGCCCAGGCCATTGTGCGTGGCGGTGGTGCATCCGCAGCTGCCCTGGCTGGGTGGTCATGCAGCGGTGGCCGAAGATTTCTTCGACGTCGAGCTGGCGCCGTCGGCGCTGGGTCCGTTGTTCGCGCTGCCGCGCCAGCCGGTGGACCTGGCCGAGCATGCGCTGGGCATGCACGCCAGCGCGCTGGTGAAGGACGGCGGCTGTTTGCAGATCGGCATCGGCGCGCTGTCCGACGCCCTGGTCGCCGCGCTGCTGCTGCGCCAGCAGAACAATGTGCAGTGGCGCCGCGCCCTGGTGGCGCTGGACCCGCGCGGCTGCACGCACGCGCTGGCCGCGCGCATGGGCGGCCTGATGCCGCTGCGGCAGGGCTTGTACGGCGCCAGCGAAATGGTGATGGACGGCTTCATGCACCTGCAGCGCGGCGGCGTGCTGAAGCGCCGCGCCTGGGACGAGTTGGAGTTGGAACAGAAGGCGGCATCGACGCGGCTGCCGCTGGATGCCCCCGGCGGCCACTACCTGCGTGGCGCGTTCTTCCTGGGCTCGCGCGAGCTGTACGAGTGGCTGGCCGCCACCGAGGCGGAAGACCCGGGCGCGATCGACATGTGCGCGGTCTCCAACGTCAACCAGCTGTATGGCGACCATCAGGCGCTGGCGGCCTTGCAGCGCCGCGGCGCGCGCTTCTTCAACACCTGCATGATGGCGACCCTGCTCGGCTCGGCGGTATCCGACGGCCTGGAAGACGGTCATGTGGTAAGCGGGGTGGGCGGCCAGTACAACTTCGTGGCGATGGCGCACGAGCTGGCCGACGGGCGCTCGGTGCTGCTGCTGCGCTCCACCCGCATGGGGCGCAGCGGGGTGGAGACCAATATCCGCTGGAACTACGGCTACACCACCATCCCGCGCCATCTGCGCGACGTCTACGTCACCGAATACGGCGTGGCCGACCTGCGCGGCAAGAGCGACAGCGAATGCATCGAGGCGATGCTGGCGATCAGCGATGCGCGTTTCCTCGATGCGCTGTGCGCGGAGGCGAAGTCGCATGGCAAGCTGGCCGCCGACTTCCAGATTCCCGAGGCCTGGCGTAAGCACCGCCCGGAATATCTGCGCGAGGCCATGCAGCCATTGCAGGCCAAGGGGCTGTTCGGGCTGTTTCCGTTCGGCAGCGATTTCGACGCGACGGAGCAACGCCTGCTGCCGGCGCTGGGCTGGCTGAAGAACGCGACGCCGACCTGGCGCGGCCGCTGGCAGCTGCTGCGTGCGCTGGCCAAGCCGGGCGCGCCCGTGCCGGACGAAGCGGCCTTGCTGGCCAGGATGGGCCTCGCGCAGCCGCGGACCCTGTCCGAGCGGCTGCAGCAGCGTCTGATGCAGGCTGCGCTGCGGCGCGACTCCGCCGCTGATTGAGCGCGGCGATTGAGCAGGGCGGTGAAGCGAGGCGGCTGAGCGCGATCAGCGCGCGCGCGGCAGTTCGACGGTGAAGCGGCTGCCGTGGCCGCGTGCGGAACGCACCTGCAGCGGATGGCCCAGGGTGTCGGCGACGCCGCGCACGATCCACAGGCCCAGGCCGAGGCCTTCGCTGTGCGGATTCAACTGGCGGAAGGCGTGGAACAGCTCGCCGGACTGCACGTCGTCCATGCCCATTCCGGTGTCGATGATCTCCACCAGCACGCGGTCGCCACGGCGGCGGCAGCCGATCAGCACGCTGCCGCGTTCGGTGTACTTCACCGCGTTGCCGAGCAGGTTGCCGAGCAGGGTGGCCAGCAGGGCGGGGTGACTGCGCACGCGCAGCTTGGTCGGCACGCCGCGCAACTGCAGGCCCTTCGCCGCAGCGGGTTGGCGCCAGTTGGCCAGCACCGGGCCGAGCACGTCGGCCAGCTCGAAGTCGATCAGGTCCGGTGCGTCGATCTGACCCTCGGTGCCGGCCATCACCGCCAGCTGGGTGAACTCGCGATCGATCCGCGCCAACGCCTCGCTGGCGGTGGTCAGCATCGCGGCCTGCGTCGGCGGCAGCTGTTTCTGCAGCTTGCGGATGGCGTAACTGGCCGTGCGCACCGGTGTCTTCAGGTCATGTCCGGCGATCGCCATCAGGCGGCTGCGGTAGCGGTTCGAGGCGCGCGCCTGCGCCAGCATGCGGCGCAGTTCGAGCTGGCCCATGGTCTGCCGCGCCAGTGCGCGCAATGCCTCGGCCTGCTCCGGCTGCAGCTGGCGGGGCTTCAGGTCGAGCACGCATACGGTGCCCAATGGCAGGCCGTCAGGCGTCTTTAGCTGGGCGCCCGCGTAGAAGCGCAGGTGCGGTTCGCCTTCGACCAGCGGATTGCTGCGGAAGCGGGGATCGTCCAGCGTGTCCGGCACCACCAGCAGTTCCTGCTGCAGGATCGCATGGGCGCAGATCGACGACGACAGCGGCGTCTCGCGCAGGCCCAGGCCGATCTCGCTCTTGAACCACTGGCGATCGCGGTCGACCAGGCTGATCAGGGCGATCGGGGTCTGGCAGATCCGTGCCGCTAGCAGGGTGATGTCGTCGAAGGCCGCCTCGCGTGGCGTGTCCAGGATGCCGTAGCCGCGCAGCGCGTCCAGCCGCAGCTGTTCGGCATGACCGGTCGCTGCCGCGAGGCGTTGCAGCAGCTCCGAACTGCCGGGTACGACGACTTCGGTGGTCATGGGAAAGCCTTTTCCGACCGGGCCGCAAAGGCCGATGGTCCAGCATAGACAGGCGCTTGCTGGACTGTCTTGGTGCAAATGAAGCAGGTGACTTGGTACAAACAGCGCAGCGGGAGCATCGGGTATCCTTTGGCATATCGCTGCGGACGGTCGCGGCGGACTTCCGGTTATCTCCCATGAGCAACATGTCCCCCCAGTCACCGCGTCCGGCCGAGCCGGGCCAGCGCCGTCCCAGCGTCGGCGTGCAGATCGGCCGAGTCATTGTCGGCGGCGGCGCACCCATCGTGGTGCAGTCGATGACCAACACCGACACCGAGGACCCGGCCAGCACCGCAAAGCAGATCGCCGAGCTGGCCCGCGCCGGTTCCGAGCTGGTGCGCATCACGGTGAACACACCGGCCGCCGCCGCGGCGGTGCCGCGCATCGTCGAGCGGCTGGCGATGATGGGCGTGGACGTGCCGATCATCGGCGACTTCCACTACAACGGCCACCAGCTGCTGGAAAACGAACCGGCCTGCGCCGAGGCGCTGGCCAAGTACCGCATCAATCCCGGCAACGTCGGCTTCGGCAAGAAGAAGGACAGCCAGTTCGCCGCGATCATCGAGAAGGCGATCGAGTACCGCAAGCCGGTGCGCATCGGCGCCAACTGGGGCTCGCTGGACCAGAGCATGGTGGTCGCGCTGATGGACGAGAACGCCAAGCGCGCCGAGCCGTGGGACGCCGCCCACGTGGCGCGCGAGGCGCTGATCCGCTCGGCGGTGGACTCGGCGCGGCGCGCGGAGCAGCTCGGCCTGCCGCGCGAACGCATCATCCTGTCGTGCAAGGTGTCCGGCGTGCAGGAGCTGATCGCGGTGTACCGCGACCTGGCCTTGCGCTGCGACTACGCCTTGCACCTGGGGCTGACCGAGGCCGGCATGGGCTCCAAGGGCATCACCGCATCCAGCGCCGCGCTGGCGGTGCTGCTGCAGGAAGGCATCGGCGACACCGTCCGCATCTCGCTCACGCCCGAGCCCGGCGCCTCTCGCACCGGCGAGGTGATCGTGGCGCAGGAACTGCTGCAGACCATGGGCCTGCGCTCGTTCACGCCGCTGGTCACCGCCTGCCCGGGCTGCGGCCGCACCACCAGCAGCTTCTTCCAGGAACTGGCCAAGACCGTGCAGGAACACGTGCGCGAGCAGATGCCGCTGTGGCGGGTGCAGTACGACGGCGTGGAGAACCTCACCCTGGCGGTGATGGGCTGCGTGGTGAACGGGCCGGGCGAATCCAAGCACGCCAACCTCGGCATCTCGCTGCCGGGCAACGGCGAGGCGCCGGCGGCGCCGGTGTTCATCGATGGCGAGAAGGCGATGACCTTGCGCGGCGACAACATCGCCAACGAGTTCGTCGGCATCCTCGACCAGTACGTCGCCACCCACTACACCCAGCGCGCCGGCTGAGGCGCGCCGGCACGGCGGCCGCGCAGCGCTCAGTGCGTGGCCGACAAGGCCTTGCGCGTGCTGTCGTCGAGGCGGTCGAAGCGCCGCTGATAGTGCGCGCGGTCGAGCGCCGAAACCAGGCTGTGGCTGGCCGGGTCGTAGCTGAGCTGGCTGTCGACGTGGCGATGGCCGTCGCTGAGCTCGATGCCGAGCACGTGGCCGGCCGGGTCGTAGGCGGTGACCGCGAGCCGCACGCCGATGATCGCCGCCTTCGCGCCGTCGCCCTGGCCGCCGACCACGGCGCCCTGGCCGTCGGCATCGAGATAGATGGCCGCGCCGGTCCACAGCGACTGGCCATGGAACTGCGCGCCCTGGGTGGCCCAGACGCCGGTCAGCTCCGGCGGCAGCGGCACGGCAGCGTGCGCCGAGGCGATGCACAGCAGGGACAGGCACGCGATCAAGCGACGTTTCATGAGTGGCCTCCTGGCGAGCGGCTGCGGCGCAGCCCGTCCCCGAACATGAAGCATATTTCATGAGGCTTGATCGCGGCAGCGATGGACTCCATACCGATCAGTCTGTCCCTACGCTTCTAGGAATCACGCATGAGCGATACGCCCACCCAACTCGACTTCAACGACGGCAAGCGCGCGCCGCAGCTCGGCTTCGGCGTCTGGCAGATCGACGACGTGCACGCGGCCGAGGCGGTCGAGACCGCGCTGCAAACCGGCTACCGCTCGATCGACACGGCGGCGATCTACGGCAACGAGAAAGGCGTGGGCGACGGCATCGCGCGTTCCGGCGTGGCGCGCAGCGAGATCTTCCTGACCACCAAGCTGTGGAACGCCGACCAGGGCTACGACAGCACTCTCAAGGCCTTCGAGCAGAGCCTGCGGCGGCTGGGCACCGACTACGTCGACCTGTACCTGATCCATTGGCCGACGCCGGCCAAGGATCGTTACCTGGATACCTGGAAGGCCTTTCTGCGCCTGCGCGACGAAGGGCGCATCCGCTCGGTCGGCGTATCCAATTTCCAGCCCGCCCATCTCGACCGCCTGCTGGCCGAGACCGGGGTGACGCCGGCGGTGAACCAGATCGAGCTGCACCCCGACTTCGGCCAGCGCGAGCTGGTGGCGTACCACGCGCAGCACGGCATCGTCACCGAATCGTGGAGCCCGCTGGGCCAGGGCGGCGAGCTGCTGCAGCAGCCGGTGCTGGTGGAACTGGCCAAGCGCCACGGCAAGAGCGCCGCGCAGGTGGTGCTGCGCTGGCATCTGCAGCATGGCTACATGGTGATTCCGAAGTCGCAGACGCCGTCGCGCATCCGCGAGAACTTCGAAGTGTTCGACTTCGCGCTGGACGCGGCGGCGATGCAGGCGCTGGATGCGCTGGAGGCCGGTCATCGCATCGGCCCGCATCCGGACCAGCTGCAGTAAGCCGCGGCCTGCCTTAAGCCACGGTCGCGTCACCGCGTTCTGCGGCCTCGCCTGCCTGGAGCCCGATCCGGCAGGCGAGGCCGCCGTTGCGGCTCAAGGCATATCGGCCTTGCCGAACTGGCGCCGGTAGGCGTTCAGCACACGCACGCGGGCATCGACGAAGGAAGCCCAGCAGCTCAGCCGGGCGTCGTTGGCCATCTGCTCGGTCTGCCTGGCCGCGGTGGTGTAGGCGCAGGAGTCCTCGGCGAACTGCTTCCAGCTTTTCTGCGCGGCGGCGAGTAGGTCTGCAGTCTTGGCGTCCTTGGCGCGGACGAAGGCCAGGGTCTTGGCATAGGCGGCGTCGAGCTGGTGATCGTGATCCTCGGCGACGCAGCTGCGCACGGCGGCCATGCTGGTCGCGCCTTTCTCGCAATCCCTGGCCAGGGCCGGCAGGGTCAACGTGCCTGCGAGCAGGGCGATGAGCAGCAGCAACGGCGAACGCTTGGACATGCATGACTCCCTGGTATCCGGCTCCCATATCGCCCATCGATGTGTCCGGGCGATGACCGCAGCCAGCATAGCCAGATGGACACGCGGCGGCGAGCGCAATCCCGCGAGTTGTGCGCCAGTGCCCGCTGCAGGCTCAGTCGTCGCCGAGCGCCTGCAGGTCGACTTGCTGTTCGGCCCAATGGCCGGGGCGGTCCGGATGGCGCACCAGTTCGGCGGCTTCGCGCAGGAAACTTTCGCGCGGAAGCTCGTGCGCGCCGAGGCTCAGCAGATGCGGATTCGACACCTGCGCGTCGAGCAAGGGGAACTCCCATGAGCGCAGCAGCTGCGCCAGCGCATGCAGGGCGACCTTGGAGCCGCCGCTGGCGCGGCTGAACATCGACTCGCCGCAGAACAGCCGACCGACCGCCACGCCGTAGAGTCCGCCGACCAGGCGTCCGTCCTCCCACACTTCCACGCTGTGCGCTTGGCCGCGCGCGTGCAGGGCTTCGTAGGCTTCGATCATCGCCGGCACGATCCAGGTGCCATGGCCGTCGCCACGTGGCGCGGCGCAGGCGCGGATCACCTCGCTGAAGGCTTGATCGAAGCTGACCCGCCAGGCTTGCCGCGTCAGCAGCCTGCGCAGGCTGCGGTTCGGCCGCAGTTCCTCGCTGCGGAACACGCAGCGCGGGTCGGGCGACCACCACAGGATCGGATCGTCCTCGCCGAACCAGGGGAAGATGCCGCGCCGATACGCCGCCAGCAGACGCTGCGGCGACAGATCGCCGCCGAACGCGAGCAGGCCGTTGGGTTCGCTCAGTGCGCGGCGCGGATCGGGAAAGCTCTCCGCATCGTCGGCGTCGAGCAGCGGCAGGCGGATCATGCCGGGTCGGGCGGTTCGGACGGATGGGCGCCGGGATCCATGGCGTAGGGGCTGTGCGCGCGCAGCTCCTCGGCATAGGCGTCGGTATGCGCGCGCTCGTGCAGCAGGGCGTCGTGCACGGCGCGGCGAAAACCCTCGTGGGCGATGTAGTGGCGCGAGTGCGTGCGCGTCGGCAGGAAGCCGCGCGCCAGCTTGTGCTCGCCCTGCGCGCCAGGCTCGAAGCGCTGCAGGCCGCTGCGGATCGCGTGCTCGATGCCCTGGTAGTAGCACAGCTCGAAGTGCAGGCCGGGCAGCTCTTCTTCGGCGCCCCAGTAGCGGCCGTACAAGGCGTCGTGACTCTGCAGGAACAGAGCCATCGCGACGATGTCGTCGCTGCGCCGCGCCAGCGCCACATGGGTCGCCTGGCCCAGCTCGCCTTCGCCGAGCCGGCTGAAGAAGGCCGGCGTCAGCGCTGCGTGGTTGCCCTTGGCGTCGAAGGTGGCCTGGTACAGCGCGTGGATGCGCCGCCAGTCGGCGCGGTGCAGGCTGTCGCCACGGCGCAGCTCCAGCGCCACCCCGCTGCGCGCGACCTGGGCGCGTTCGCGCAGGATGTTCTTGCGCTTCTTGTGGTTGAGCGCGGCGAGGAAATCGGCGAAGTCGGCGTAGTGGCGGTTGTGCCAGTGGAACTGCACGTCCGAGCGCGCCAGCCAGTCCTCGTCGAAGGCCGCCAATTCCTCTTCCTCGAGAAAGTTGGCGTGCACCGAGGACAGCTGCAGCCGATCCGCCTCCGCGCGCATCGCCTCGGCCAGGGCGCGCTGCAGGATCGCCGTGGTCGGCCCGTTCCCGGCGAGCAGGCGCGGGCCTGGCACGGGCGAGTAGGGCGCGGCGTTGAGCAGCTTGGGGTAGTACTCGCCGCCGGCGCGCTCCCAGGCGCTGGCCCAGCTCCAGTCGAACACGAATTCGCCGTGCGAATTGCCCTTCAGGTACAGCGGCGCCGCGGCGAGCAGCTTGCCGCGCTCGTACAGGCCGAGATGATAGGGCTGCCAGCCCCAGTCGCCGCGGATGCAGCCGCTGCTTTCCAGCGCGTGCAGGAAGGCGTGCGACACGAACGGATTGGCCTGCGCACGCAGCGCGTCCCAGGCTGCCGCGGGCAGCTCGTCGATCGCGCTGTGGAAGCGGGCCTCGATGCTCACGCGCGGCGCGGGTTCAGTGCAGCGCCGGCAAGGCGGCGGCCAGCGCCTCGACGAAGGCCTCGGGCCGACCGTAGTGGCGCGCGTGGTCGAGCGGGATGCGGCGGCCGTCGCGCTCCAGCAGCAGGGTAGGGAAGCCCTCGCCGCCGGCATCGTCCAGCAGGCGCCGACTGCGCTGCATGTGCTCGACCAGGGCGGTGCCGCTGGCCTGGTTGAAGGCCTGTTCGAAGCGCGCGGCGTCCAGGCCGATCTGCTCGGCCAGTTCGGCCAGCACGCTGGCTTCGGTCACGCGTAGGCCGCGCCGGTAGTGGGCGTCCTGGATCGCCGTCAGCATCGGGTAGCCCTGTGCCGGGTCCAGCGTTTCGGCGGCCAGCACGGCGGCGATCGGCGGCAGCGAGTGCAGCACCAGCGGCGGCTCGGCGTGCAGCCCGGCCAAGTAGGCCTGACCGAACGGCTGCCCGCTGTACTGCGCAATGCGCCGGTCGGAGGCTGCGATGTGCTGGGCCAGCGCGGCATCCACGCTGCGCGGCTCGGCGAACAGGCCGCCGCCGTGCAGCTGCAGCCGCATGCGCTCGCCCAGCCGCGTCAGCGCCGCGCTGACCAGCGGCTGCGCGGCATAGCACCAGCCGCACAGCGGGTCGTGGACGTAATGCAGGATCGGCAGCGCGTCCAGCTTCATCCGGCGCTGGTGCCGAGCTGGTCCAGCCAGCGCTCGGCGTCCAGCGCGGCCATGCAGCCGAAGCCGGCCGAGGTCACCGCCTGGCGGTACACGTGGTCGGCCACGTCGCCGGCGGCGAACACGCCGGGCACCGAGGTCATCGTGGCCATGCCGCTGAGGCCGCTGCGGATCTTGATGTAGCCGTCTTGCATGCTGAGCTGGCCGTCGAAGATGCCGGTGTTCGGGGTATGCCCGATCGCCACGAAGAAGCCGGTGGCCTCGATCGTGCGGGTGCTGTCGTCCTGCAGGTTCTTCACCCGCACGCCGGTGACGCCGGAGTCGTCGCCGAGCACCTCGTCCACCGTGCTGTTCCACACCAGCTCGATCTTGCCGGCTGCGGCCTTTTCGAACAGCTTGTCCTGCATGATCTTCTCGGCGCGCAGCTTGTCGCGGCGATGCACCAGGGTCACCTTGCGGGCGATGTTGGAAAGGTACAGCGCCTCTTCCACCGCGGTGTTGCCGCCGCCGATCACCACCACCTCCTGCTCGCGGAAGAAGAAGCCGTCGCAGGTAGCGCAGGCGGACACGCCTTTGCCCTTGAATTTCTCTTCGCTGGCGATGCCGAGGTATTTGGCGGTGGCGCCGGTGGCCACGATCAGCGCGTCGCAGGTGTATTCGCCGGAATCGCCCTTGAGGCGGAACGGGCGCTGCTTCAGGTCCACCGTGTGGATGTGGTCGAACACCATCTCGGTGTGGAAGCGCTCGGCATGCTCGGCCATGCGCTGCATCAGCGCCGGCCCCTGCAGGCCTTCCACGTCGCCCGGCCAGTTGTCCACGTCGGTGGTGGTCATCAGTTGGCCACCCTGCTGCAGCCCGGTGATCATCACCGGCTTCAGGTTCGCGCGCGCCGCGTATACGGCGGCGGTGTAGCCGGCAGGACCCGAGCCGAGGATCAGCAGTCGGCTGTGTTTGGTGGTGCCCATGGTTATAATCCTTCGGTTTGCTGGCGACTCGATGAGGTTCGTCGCGCCGTCGCGGCCGGTTACGTCCGGCAGCGGGCAGCGGCGGGTTGGACCCACGCACAATGGGGAAGACCCAGGGCCGATTCAAGGCGCCGGCGGCATCGTATACCCCCGCGGCGCCCGCCGTCGCGGGATCGCCAGGTGCATTCCATCAGGACCATCCCCATGCGTATCGGCATTCCCTCCGAAACCAAGACCCTCGAAGGCCGCGTGGCCCTCGTCCCCGCCGCCGCCGCCGATCTGGTGCGTCGCGGCCACGAAGTGTTCATCCAGGCCGGCGCGGGCCTGAAGAGCGGCTTTTCCGACGAGGCCTACACCAAGGTCGGCGTGAAGCTGGCCGCCGACGCCGCCGCCCTGTACGAGGCCGGCGAGCTGATCGTTAAGGTGAAAGAGCCGATCGCGGGCGACCTGGCCCTGCTGAAGAAGCATCACCTGCTGTTCTGCTACCTGCATCTGGCTGCCGAACCGGCGCTGACCAAGAGCCTGCTCGACATCGGCCTGACCGGCGTGGCGTTCGAGTCGGTGGAAGAAGACGGCGGCCTGCCGCTGCTGCTGCCGATGTCGGTGATCGCCGGCCGCATCGCCACCCAGATCGGCACCACCCTGCTGCATCGCCCGCAGGGCGGCAAGGGCAAGCTGCTGGGCGGCATGGCCTCGACCCCGCGCGGCAAGGTGGTGGTGCTGGGCGCCGGTGCCGCGGGCGGCAACGCCGCTGCGCTGGCCGCCGCCGCTGGCGCCAACGTGGTGGTGTTCGACAAGCGCCAGGACCGCCTCGCCGAGATGATGGCGATGGGCCCGAACGTCACCGCGCTGTACGCCTACGAGTCCTCGGTGGCCGAGGAAGTCGCCACTGCCGACATCGTGGTCGGCGCCGTGCTGATCCCCAGCGCCAAGGCGCCGCGCGTGGTCACCGAGGCGATGGTCAAGACCATGGAGCCGGGCAGCGTGCTGGTCGACATCTCGATCGATCAGGGCGGCTGCTTCGAGACCTCGCGCCCGACCACCTGGAAGGAGCCGACCTACGACGTGCACGGGGTGACGCACTTCTGCGTGACCAACATGCCCGGCGCGGTGCCGCAGACGTCCTCGGTGGCGATCTCGGCGGCGATCCTGCCGTACGTGCAGCGCCTGGCCGGCGGCAACGAGTGGCGCGACTTCGAGCCGCTGAAGAAGGGCATCAACGTCGACGGCGGCAAGCTGGTCCACCCGGCCCTGCAGGGCATGGCCTGAGCGTTCCGGCGTCGCCAGTAGCCGGCCATCAAGCGAGGCCTGCCCGGTCGCGGCAGGCCTCCGCCGGTTCCAGGGGGCGGCGATGCCGGCCGACACGATCGGCATACGCCGGTATGATCACTGCCAGTAATTACGATTGACCAGGAAGCCGACCCCGGTGGCGCCCCGCGCAAAGCCCAAAAAAGTACCCCCGAAGAAAGCCGGCCTCAGCGACGAGCTGAAGCGTCGCCTGCGCGAAGCCGGCGCACTGCTGCTGCTGCCGGTGGCGCTGTACGTGCTGATCTGTCTGTTCACCTACGACCCGCTCGATCCGGCCTGGTCGCATGCGGGCCAGCTCGAGCATCCGCACAATTTCGGCGGCATCTTCGGCGCCTACGGCGCGGACGTGCTGCGCTACCTGTTCGGCCTGGTCGCCTACGCCTTCCCGCTGCTGCTGCTGCTGTTCGGCGTGCAGGTGCTGCGCCACCACGGCGTGCGCCACGTACAGCCGTGGGAACCCTCGCTGCGCCTGGCCGGCATGGTGTTCTTCTTCATCGCCGGCCCGGCGCTGCTGTGGCTGAAGTTCCCCGGCAGCGCCACCGACGTGCCGCCGGAAGGCGCGGGCGGGGCGATCGGCCTGGCCGTGGGCCACGGCCTGCATCGCGTGCTGGGCAGCGGCGCGCCGTTCCTGGTGCTGGCGATCTTCCTGATCGCGATCACCCTGGCCACCGGGCTGTCCTGGTTCAAGGTGATGGACGGCATCGGCCACGGCATGGTGCGTCTGGCCGGTTGGTTCGGCGGCAAGGTGAAGCAGGCGCCGGAAGCGCTGGCGGCGCGCCAGGCGCGGGTCGAGCGCGAGGTGGTGAAGAAGGCCGAGGCGGTGAAGCAGGCCAAGCGCGAGCCGGTGCGCATCGAGGCGCCTTCGGCGCCGGTGGCGAAGAGCGAGCGCGCCAAGCAGGAAACCCAGATCCCGCTGTTCGTCGGCGCCGCCACACCGGGCGAGCTGCCGCCGCTGTCCCTGCTCGACGAGGCGCCGCCGCAGGGCCCGGGCTATTCCGAGGAAACCCTGGAAGTGCTGTCGCGCCAGGTCGAGCTGAAGCTGAAGGACTTCCGCATCGAGGCCAAGGTGGTCGGCGTCTATCCCGGCCCGGTGATCACCCGCTTCGAGCTGGAGCCCGCCGCCGGCGTGCGCGGCTCGCAGGTGTCCAGCCTGGACAAGGACATCGCGCGCGGCCTCTCGGTGGTCAGCGTGCGCGTGGTCGACGTGATTCCGGGCAAGAACGTGATCGGCCTGGAAATCCCCAACTCCAAGAAGCAGATCGTCTACCTGTCCGAGATCCTGCGCTCGGAGAAGTACGACCAGACCAAGTCGCCGCTGGCGCTGGCGCTGGGCAAGGACATCGCCGGCCGCGCCACGGTGGCCGACCTGGCCAAGATGCCGCACCTGCTGGTGGCCGGCACCACCGGTTCGGGCAAGTCGGTGGCGGTCAACGCGATGGTGCTGTCGCTGCTCTACAAGGCGTCCGCGAAAGACGTGCGGATGATCATGATCGACCCGAAGATGCTCGAGCTCTCGGTGTACGAGGGCATCCCGCACCTGCTGGCGCCGGTGGTCACCGACATGAAGGAGGCCGCCAACGCGCTGCGCTGGTGCGTGGCCGAGATGGAGCGCCGCTACAAGCTGATGGCCGCGGTGGGCGTGCGCAACCTGGCCGGCTTCAACAAGAAGGTGAAGGACGCCGAGAACGCCGGCCAGCCGATCCTCGACCCGATGTTCCGGCCCAACCCGGACCTGCCGGGCATGGTCGCCGAGCCGTTGGAGCCGCTGCCGTACATCGTGGTGATCATCGACGAATTCGCCGACATGATGATGATCGTCGGCAAGAAGGTCGAGGAGCTGATCGCCCGTCTGGCGCAGAAGGCGCGCGCTGCCGGCGTGCACTTGATCCTGGCCACCCAGCGGCCCTCGGTCGACGTGATCACCGGCCTCATCAAGGCCAATATCCCCACCCGCATCGCCTTCCAGGTGTCGTCGAAGATCGACTCGCGCACCATCCTCGACCAGTCCGGCGCCGAGACCCTGCTGGGCCACGGCGACATGCTCTACCTGCCGCCCGGCACCGCCACGCCGGAGCGCGTGCACGGCGCCTTCGTCGACGACCACGAGGTGCACAACGTGGTGAACTGGCTGCGGGCCCAGGGCGCGCCGCAGTACGTCGAGGGCGTGCTGGAGGAAGTGCAGGCCACCAGCGACGGCAAGTTCATCAACGACTCCGGCCTGCCGCAGGACGGCGAGGAAGGTGGCGACGCCGAAGCGCAGCTGTACGACAAGGCGGTGCGCATCGTCACCGAGACGCGGCGCGCATCGATCTCCGGCGTGCAGCGGCACCTGCGCATCGGCTACAACCGCGCCGCGCGCCTGATCGAGCAGATGGAGCAGGACGGCGTGGTCAGCGCGCCCCAGCACAACGGCAACCGCGAAGTGCTGGCGCCGCCGCCGCCGAAGAACTGAGCCGGCGCCACCCAAGCCGGCGTGCGATCATTAAGCGATGGCGGCGCATGCTGCGCCGCCATCGACCTCACGACGGAATGTCCATGAAGCGCATCCTGCCTGTACTTTCCCTGCTCGCGCTGGCCCTGGCCGGCTCCGCCCATGCGGCCCAGGGGGCGGCGCGGGCCAAGCTGGACGCGTTCGCGCACGAGCTGCACGCGTTGACCGGGCATTTCACCCAGAACCTGACCAATGCCGACGGCCAGCCGGGCAAGAGCAGCGCCGGCACGCTGGCGCTGGAGGCGCCGCGCGAATTCCGCTGGGACACCACCACGCCGTATCGCGAGAGCATCATCGCCGACGGCAGCCGCGTATGGGTGTACGACCCGGAGCTGGAGCAGGTCACCGTGCACGTGCAGAGCAGCGAGGAAGCGCACAGCCCGCTCACCGTGATTACCGACCTCAAGCAGCTCGACCGCGACTTCAAGGTGACCGAGCAGGGCGAGCGCGACGGCCTGAGCTGGCTGCGCCTTACCTCGACCGCGAAAGATCCGCAGTTCGGCTACGCCGACCTCGGCTTCGACGCCAACGGCCTGGCGCGCATGCTGTTCCGCGACCAGCTCGGCGCGGTCACCGACATCCGCTTCAGCGGCTGGCAGCGCAATCCTGAGATTCCGGCCGCGACCTTCAACTTCACCCCGCCGCAGGGCGTGGACGTGATCGGCGACGCGCCGGTCATCACCACCCAGCCGCTGAAGAACTGATCCGCTTCGCATGGTCCGCCAGCTGCCGCGCTGGGCGTGGATCGGCGGCGGCGTGCTGGCCTGCCTGGCCGGCATGGTCAACGCGGTCGGCTATCTGTGCTTCCGTCATCAGCCGATCGTCCATCTGACCGGCACCAGCACCGAATTCGGCATCGCCGTCGCCCAGGGCGACGTAGCGAGCGCCACGCACTGGGCCTTGATGATCGCGGCCTTCGTGGCCGGCGCGGCGCTCAGCGGCTTCATCGTGCAGGGCGGCGCGCTGCGCCTGGGGCGCCGCTACGGCGTGGTGTTGGCGCTGGAGTCGCTGCTGCTGTTCGCGGCGACGCCGCTGCTGCGCGACGCCAGCGTGCTCGGCCTGTATCTCGCCGCGGCCGCCTGTGGCCTGCAGAACGGCATGAGCAGCACCTACAGCGGCGCCGTCCTGCGCACGACGCATCTCTCGGGCATCTTCACCGATCTCGGCGTGTATCTCGGGCAGAGGCTGCGCGGCGTCGACGTGGACATGCTGCGCATCCACATCTGTTTGCTGATCGCCGGACATTTCATTGCCGGCGCGACGCTCGGCGCACTCGGTTTCGCCGTCGTGCGCGAAGCGGTGCTGCTGGTGCCTGCTGTGGTGACCGGCCTGCTCGGGCTGGGCTGCCTGCTGTATTTCCAGTGGCGCGCGCGCTGACGAGGGCGCTGTGGGCTCAGTGGCTTGTAGCCTTCGTCGGCGCGGCGGGCAGGCCCAGTGCGTGGCGTAGCTCCGCGCAGGCGTCGGCGTAGCCGGATCGCCACGTTGCGTCGCGCAGAATGCCGTCGGCGATCGTCGTGCCGGCCAGCTTTCCGGCCTCGAGGTCGCTGGGAAAATGCACGCCGAGCACGAGGCGGTGCTGTGCGTACAGTTCGGCCCGCGCGAAGATGGCCTCGCGCTTTTCCGGCAGCATGTTCGCCAGCAGCACCGCGGTGGTGTAGCCGAAGGTGGCGTGGCCGCTGGGATAACTCCAGTCGTCCGGCTTGCCCGGCGACAGCGCATGCACCTCGCTGGAGACCTGGTCCGGCCGCGGATGCTTCCAGAACAGCTTGGCCTGCTTGGCCTCGGCCTTGTCGAGCGCGGCGACGCGTTCGAAGAACGCTGCCGTGCGCGGCAGGCTCGCCGCTTGCCCGGCGAAGCCGATCGCGTCGGCGAAGCGGAACACCGAGCGCTCGGCATCGGCCTGCGCCGCAGCCACGCTGGCCGGATCGCGTGCGCGCTGCGCCTGCAGCACCGCGGCAAGCTCGCGCCCGGCCTGGGGCGAGCCGCTCGCGGGCGGCGGCGGCAACAGCCCGGACAGCGGGACCGTGACCGGCGCCGGCGCCGGCGCCGTTTCGCCGGCAAGGGCCGCGTTGCCGATCAGCAACGCGGCGAGCATGAGGCAGCAGCGCCTCGTTCGGGACCATCGACGATGCATGGCCTGGCTCCTCAGAAGAAGTCCGCCGAGATGCTGACGTTGTAGCTGCGCGCGGGGATGGTGTAGTACAGCGGCGTGTTGTCGGCGGCGGTATAGCCGGCCAGGCTGTAGATGCGCTTGTTGTCGAGCAGGTTGTTGGCCTGGAAGCCGAGCTTGATGTTCTTCACGTCGGCGAAGCTCTGCGCGAAGGTGTAGCTGGCCGCGAAGTTGGCCACCGCATAGCCGGCGATCGGCTGGGTGTCGAGGGTGTCGCCGTAGCTCTTGCCGACGAACTTGTCCATCAGCGAGGCGTACAGCGGGCCGCTGCGGTAGATCAGGCCCAGCGCGGCGGTCTTGTGCGGCGCGTTCGGTTCCCAGGTGTTGGTCGCCTTGTCGGTGGCGCGATTGAGCGAGCCGTTGGCGTAGACGCTGAAGCCGTCGCCCAGCAGGTAGGCGCCTTCGGCCTCGAAGCCCTTGTAGATCGCGCCGCCGGAATTGTAGAAGTAGGTGATGCCGGCGACCTTGCGGCTGTTGATCATGTTGTCGAAGTCGATGTGGTACACGTCCGCCGACAGGGTCAGGCGATCGCTGTTCCAGGCGGTGCCGAGCTGGATGTTGACGGTCTGTTCCGGCGACAGGCTGCCGCTGGCGGCCGGATTGACGGTGTAGAAGGTGTTGAGGTTGGGCGCCAGGAAACCCTTGGCCCATTGCGCGTAGGCGGTCCAGTTCGGGGTGAGCGTCCAGTGCGCGGCCAGCGAGGGCAGGGGCTCGTTCCAGCTCTTGGAATAGCTCAGCGGCTTCAGGGTCTTCTGGTTGATCGGCGCGCTGAGGTCGCGGCTGAAGTCGTTGTACTTCACGCCGCCCACCAGCCACATCCAGTCGGCCACGTTCCACTGATATTCCAGATAGGGCTCGAAGGTCTTCAGCGAGTCGGTCATATAGCGCTGGTAGGCCGAGAACAAGCTGCCGTTCTTGGAATTCGGCGCGAAGCCGAGAGTGGCGTCGGCGTTGTAGAGCCAGCGCAGGTTGTCCTGGTCGTCGTACCAGAAGCCGGCGCGCAGCTCGCCGGGACCGATCGCCTTGCTGATGCGGAAGGTGTCGCCCCACGAGCGGTACCAGTTGCGCATCGCGGTGGCGGGCACGTCGTTCTTGCCGAGGTAGGTGCCGTTCGGCGTCTCGCCGTTCGGATCCAGGCCGTTCCAGCCGAAATGGTTGTAGGCGTAGGTGTAGAGCTTGTTGTCGAGCTTCCAGCCGTCCCACTCCGAGTGCAGGCCGACGTAGCCGAGGTAGGTCTGGATCTTGTCCAGGTTGTACTGGTAGTAGGCCTGGCTGGCGGGATTGCTGCTGAGCCCGTAGTTGGGGCCGTATTCGGCGATCTGTGCCTTGGTCTCGCCCGGCGGCACGAACTGGTGGATCTCGTTGTACATGCCGACGAAGGTCAGCGTGGTGTGCTCGCCGATCGGCTGCACCAGCTTGCCGAACACATTCTCGCGATGCTGGGCGGCATTGGTGAGATAGCCGTCCGAATTGCTGTTCTGCACATTGAGCACGGCGGTGGTGCCGCCGGTTTCGGCAATCGGGTTGCTGTTGAGCTTGAGGCCCTCGACGCGAGTGTTCCAGCTGCCGTAGCTCAGGTAGGGCGTCACGCCGAACTCGCCGCTGGGATCGAGCGACTGCACCGCGACGGTGCCGCCGAAGGTGGCGTTGCCCAGCGTGCTGGCGGTGCCGGGACCGCGGTCGACGGTGATGCTGCTGGTGTCCTGGTTGGTGAAGTACGAGGTCGAATGATGGGTGAAGTCGTTGGAGTCGCCCCACGGCACGCCGTCGAAAGTGACGTTGTACTGGCCGTCCTGGAAGCCGCGCATCTGCACCTTCTGCGCCTCCATCAGGCCGGCGCCGTTCGGCGCCACGCTGGAGACGCTGGGCGAAATGGCGATCGCGTCGGCGTAGTCGCCGGTCGGCGGCACGTTCTCCTGCAGGTACAGGCCGCTGACGGTGGACTGCGGCTGCGTGGCGATGGCCGAGCCCTGGGTCGGCGCGAGATTGCTCACCGTGCTGGTCGTCGCGCTCACCTCGACGGTGTCGAGATTCTTGGCGTTCTGCGGCTGGGCGCTGGCACCTGTATCGGCATCGCTGCCGGGTGCCGCGGGGGTGGCTCCGTCACCGGCAAAGGCCTGGGCAGACAGGGCGGCCGAGATGCACAGGGCGAGAACGGCGGACGTACGGCGCAGAGCCGTCGAGTTTGAGCGCATGGTGGGAATCCGGGTGGGGTGGGCGTGGCGGCGCGCACCGTAGGCAGCGGATATGACAGCCCGGTAACAGACAGATTAATTGGCGCAGTGGCGCGGATATTCGGCCGTCGGCCGACTAAGCGAAAACTAAGCTAATGCCGATGAGCGCGTATCGATTAATCGCGATAAGCAAAAACTAAGATTTTCTCCGCGCCGTGCAAAACGGAATTTTCGCCGGCATGCATGCGCCGATAGCTCGAGGGCCGGCAAGTCGGTCGTCGCCGCTCGCGAAGGTGGCTTCCGACGTTCGTTACCGTTGTGCTACCTAGGCTGGCAGGCCTGCTCTAGACTAGGCGGCAGACTAGAGCCGCCACGGCGATGGAACGCAGCGCCGTGGTTCATGTCGCGACGACGACGCTTGAGCGATCGCCGTCGTGTTCCGCCCGAGCATCCCGGCGATGCGCCGCGCCGCGCACCCGGGGCGCTGGCCATGCCAAAGGAGAGGCTATGTACGTGGTTTGGGGCTTGATCGGCCTGGTGGTGTTCGGCTTGCTGGGGCAGAGCGTCCTCGGTGCGGCGCTCGGTGCCGCGCTGGGCGTGCTGTGGGCACGGCAGTCGGCGCTGCGGCGCGATCTGAACGAGGCGTATCGGCGGCTGGAGCGCGCCATGCAGGCGCCACCTGCGCAAGCGCCGGTCGAATCCGTGGCGCCGCCCTCCGTGCAGGTCGCCGCGCCGCCCGCAACGCCGCCGCCGGTCGCCCAGGCGCCTGCTGCGGAAGCTGCAGCGCAGCCGCCAGTTCCTCCGGTGCCAGAGCCTGCAAGCGCGCGCCCGGCGATCGCGCCGGTGCCTCGGTCCAAGCCGCATTCGCCGAGCCCGCTCGATCAGGCGGCGACCTGGCTCAAGCGCTGGCTCACCGAAGGCAACGTGCCGGTGAAGATCGGCATGCTGGTGCTGTTCGCCGGCGTGGCCGCCTTGCTGAAATACGCGTCGGACAGCGGCCTGCTGCGCCTGCCGATCAGCCTGCGCCTGGCCACGGTGGCGCTGGCGGCGATCGCCGCGCTTGGTTTCGCCTGGCGCCAGCGCAGCGTGCGCCGTGTGTTCGCGCTGTCGCTGCAGGGCGGCGCGATCGGCGTGCTGGTGATCGACGTGTTCGCCGCCTTCCGGCTGTATCACCTGCTGCCGGCGCCGGCGGCCTTCGCACTGCTGCTGGTGCTGGTAGCCGGAGTGGGGTTGCTCGCCGTGCTGCAGGACGCGCTGGCCCTGGCCGTGCTCGGCCTGCTGGCCGGATTCCTCGCACCGATCCTCACTTCGACCGGCCACGGCAGCCACGTCGCGCTGTTCTCCTACTATGCCGTGCTCAATCTGGCGATCCTGGGCATTGCCTGGAAGCGCGCCTGGCGGGTGCTCAACCTGCTGGGCTTCGTGGCCACCTACGGCATCGCCACGGCCTGGGGCGTGCTGCAGTACCACACCGAGCTGTTCGCCAGCACCGAGCCGTTCCTGGTGCTGAACTTCCTGTTCTACCTGGCCATTCCGCTGCTCTACCTGCTGCGCACGCCGGGCGATCGGCAGCGCGTGGTGGACGGCTGCCTGCTGTTCAGCAACCCGCTGATCAGCCTGCTGCTGCAGGGCGCGCTGCTGGACTGGCACGGGCGGCCGATGGCGCTGTCCGCGCTCGCCATGGCGGCGGTATATCTGGGCGTGGCCTGGGCGATCCGCCAGCGGCTGGCGCTGGGTCTGCTGCGTGACGCCTGGGCCGTGCTGGCGGTGGCCTTCGCGACCCTGGCCGTGCCGCTGGGGCTGAGCGCCAGCCTGACCAGCAGCGTGTTCGCGCTGGAAGGCGCCGGCTTGATCTGGCTGGGCCTGCGCCAGCAGCGCGCGCTGGCGCGCTGGGGCGGCCTGGGCCTGCAGGCGCTGGCCTTGCTGTCCCTGCTAGCCAGCGGCATCGACGCCGTCGATACGCGTCTGTCCTGGCTGGATCAGCACGCCTTGAACGCCTTGCTGCTGGCTGTGGGAGCTTTCGCCGGCAGCACCTTCTATGCGCGACTCGGCGGCGCCGTGATGTCGTCGCGACTGGCGGCCTTGCTGCTGTATGGCTGGGGCATGTGCTGCTGGCTGGGCGCGAGTGCGCTCGAGATCGATCGCCACGTGCTGTTGTCGGCCGAAGCCGCCGCCTTCCTGGTGCTGTTCGGCGTCACCGCCTGGGTCTGCGCCGAGCTGGCCAGGCGCAAGCCTCCGCACGAGCTGGGGCAGGCGCTGGCCTTCAGCGTGCCGCTGCTGTTCGCGGCGCAGCTGCTGGCCTTGCTGTGGGGCTGGCAGGCCGGGCAGCAACCGCTGTGGGGCTGGAGCGTGCTGGGCGTGCTGCTGGCCGGCGTGCTCGGCTGGCGCAGCCTGCTCGATCTGCGCGGACAGACGGCGGCAGCGCTGCCGGCTCAGCTCGCCTGGCTGTGGCGCTGGCTGCTGATCGTGGCGAGCGCGCTCGCGCTGGGCTTTGCCGACAGCCGCTGGATGGCTGACAGCTGGCGCCTGCTGCTGGCGCTGGCGCCGGCCTGCGTGCTGTGCTGGCTGGCGCTGCTGCGGCCACGACTGGTTGCCGCGCCGCTGCCGGAACAGGCGCGTGGCCTGCAGATGCCCTTGCTCTACTCGCTATTGGCCGTGCTCGGCGCGGCCTGGCTGGTCGGCCTGTTCCTCGACGGCGACGCCGCGCCGCTGCGCTATCTGCCGCTGCTCAATCCGCTGGAGCTGATCCTGCTGGCAGTCCTCGCCTGCACGGCACGCTGGCTGGGCGACACGGCCGCGCCGGAGCCCCTGCGCGCGCGGCGCGCGCTGGTGCTGGGCGGGCTCGGCATCGCCTTCGTCACCAGCGCCACCCTGCGCGCCGTGCACCAGCTCGGCGGCGTGCCATGGAGCGATGCCTTGAGCGAATCCAGCCTGGCGCAGATGTCGCTGACCGTGGTGTGGAGCGTGTTCGGCCTGCTGGCCTGGGTGTGGGGCTCGCGCCGTGGCCAGCGCGAGATCTGGCTGGCCGGCGCCGTCGCCATGGCGGTGGTGCTGGCCAAGCTGTTGCTGATCGACCGCAGCCATCTCGGCAACCTGTTCGGCATCGCCTCGTTCATTGCCTACGGGCTGCTGTGCACGCTGATCGGCTACCTCGCGCCGGCGCCGCCGCGGCGTCCATCCTCGCCTCTTCCGGAGACCACCGATGCGCCTTGAATCCTGCCGTCGCCTGTCGCTGCTGTTGCTCGCGGCGCTGCTGCCGCTGGGTGCGGCCGTCGCGGGCGACAACGACTACGCCTATCGCTTCGCTCTGAATACACACGGCGAAAGCGGCGCGTGGCGCATCGAACTGACGCCGGCGGTGTACGGCGTCTCGCGGCCCGACGCCGACCTGGGCGACCTGGTGGTGGTCAACGCGCGCGGCCAGCAGGTGCCGTTCGCGCCGCTGCCGGTGCCACCGCCGGCGGTGCGCCAGTTCAAGCTGGACACGCATCTGTTGCCGCTGCCGGGTCGCGCCGACGACGCCGCGAACCAGGTGCGCGTGCAGCGCAATGCCGGTGGCGACATCGTGATCGCGCCGGCTCCTGCCTCGACGGGCGCCGCCGCCAAGCCGACCCAGTGGCTGTTCGACGCCGGCCGCCAGGTGCGCCTCAGCAACATCGAGTTCGCGCCGTCGGCGTTCGCGCAGGATCTGCACATCCGCGTGGCGGTGGATGCCAGCAACGACCTGCAGCAGTGGGACCGTCGCAGCGAGGACGTCGAGCTGGTCGGAGTGAAGCGCGGCGAGGATGCGGTCGAGCAGCGCAGCATCGAGGTTTCCGGCGATGCCGCGCGCTATTACCGCATCGTGCTCACCGATGGCGATGCGCCGTGGGATGCCACGCAGACGCCGGCGATCGACCTGGTCGGCAGCTATACCGATCCGCAGGCCGATCGGCTGGCGTCGCTGCAGTGGCAGGAACTGCGCGCCGCCGCCGGCACCGCAGCGAAGGGCGGCGGCACCGACTACGACTATCAGTTGCCGGCGCCGCTGCCGATCGAGGCGGCGCGGGTGAACCTCGCCGACCAGAACACCGCGGCGCGCTTCACCCTGCAGGATCGCGACGAGGGCGCGTCGGATGCGGGCGGACTTCCGCTGACCACCATCACCGCGGTGCAGGTCGCAGGCAAGAACGCGGAGGCGGCGGTCGGTCGCTTCGACGCGGTGCGCGTGCAGCATCTGCGCCTGCACACCGACACGCCGCTGCCGCAACCGCCGCGGCTGGCGCTGGGCTGGCATGCCGACAGCTTCGTGTTCCTGGCGCAGGGCGCGGCGCCGTACAGTCTGCTGGCGGGCAGCTATGCGGCGCGGCGCGCGCTCTACCCGATCGACGCCGCGCTGGCGCAGCTGCGCCCCGGTGATGCCGACGAGAGCTGGCAGCCGCCGCAGGCCGAGATCGGCGCGCGCAGCGAGGCCGGCGGCCCTGCGGTCTTGTTGCCGCCCAAGGTGCCCTACGACTGGACCCGGCCGCTGCTGTGGCTGGTGCTGATCGGCGGCGCCCTGCTGGTCGCCGGCATGGCCTTGAGCCTACTTAAACAGTCCAGGCGCGATAATGCCGGTTCCTGATCGACGCAGGTTGTCCGCCTCATGCCTTCCCAAGTTTCCATGCCGGGTCTGTTCGCCGAGCCGGACGAACTGAAACCGCTGGCCGAGCGCATGCGCCCGCGCTCGCTGGACGAGGTGGTCGGCCAGCAGCGCCTGGTCGGCGCCGGCAAGCCGCTGCGCCGCGCGCTGGAAGCCGGGCGCGTGCATTCGATGGTGCTGTGGGGGCCGCCCGGTTGCGGCAAGACCACGCTGGCCTTGCTGGTGGCGCGCTACGCCGATGCGGATTTCCGCGCGATCTCGGCGGTGCTGTCCGGCCTGCCGGAGGTGCGCAAGGCGCTCGCCGAGGCCGAGGGCAATTTCGCGCAGGGGCGGCGCACCGTGCTGTTCGTCGATGAGGTGCATCGCTTCAACAAGGCTCAGCAGGACGCCTTTCTGCCGCACATCGAGAAGGGCGTGATCCTGTTCATCGGCGCCACCACCGAGAATCCTTCGTTCGAACTGAACTCCGCGCTGCTGTCGCGCTGTCGCGTGCACGTGCTGGAAGCGCTCTCGGCCGAGGACATCGTGGCCGCGCTGCGGCGTGCGCTGCACGACGACGAGCGCGGCCTGGGCCGGCTCGCGCTGCGTGTCGACGACGGCGCCCTGGCCGAGATCGCGCAGGCCGCCGACGGTGACGTGCGCCGCGCGCTGACCCTGCTGGAGATCGCGTCCGAGCTGGCCGAGCCGGATGCCGACGGCCACGCGCATATCGACGAGGCGACCCTGCACCAGGTACTGGCCGATCGCACGCGCCGCTTCGACAAGGGCGGTGAGCAGTTCTACGACCAGATCTCGGCGCTGCACAAATCAGTGCGCAGTTCCGATCCCGACGCCGCGCTGTACTGGCTGTGCCGCATGCTCGACGGCGGCGTGGATCCGCTCTACCTGGCGCGGCGCATGACCCGCATGGCGGTGGAAGACGTCGGCCTGGCCGAGCCGCGCGCCTGGCGCATGGCGCTGGACGCCTGGGACACCTACGAGCGCCTGGGCAGCCCCGAGGGCGAGCTGGGTCTGGCCCAGCTGGCGATCTGGCTGGCGGTGGCGCCGAAGAGCAACGCCGCCTACGTGGCCTACAACCAGGCCCGCGCCACGATACGCGCCACCGGCACGCTGGAAGTGCCGATGCACCTGCGCAACGCGCCGACCAAGCTGATGAAAGGCCTGGGCTACGGCAAGGGCTACCAGTACGACCACGATGTCGACGGCGGTATCGCACTGGATCAGCAGTGCCTGCCCGACGCGCTGGCCGGCACGGTGTTCTACGAACCGGTGGAGCGCGGCCTGGAGCTGAAGCTGCGCGAGAAACTCGATGCCTTGCGTACCGCGCGACGCCAGGCGCGCAGCGAAGGCGAGTAGGGCGTTTAGTCCGCTGCGCGCCGCGACCGCGCCGCATCACGATTCCACGGAGCAAGCGCATGGCCATCGTCTGGTACTTCGATTTCATCTCCCCATTTGCCTGGCTGCAATGGCCGCGCATTGAGGCGCTGGCGGCGACGCGGCCGCTGACCCTGCGCCCGATCTTGTTCGCCGGCGTGCTCAGTCGGATCGGCCAGAAAGGCCCGGCGGAGATTCCGGCCAAGCGCGAGTTCACCTATCGCCACGTGCTGTGGCGCGCGCGGCAGGCCGGGCAGCCGCTGCGCTTTCCGCCCACGCATCCGTTCAATCCGCTGGCGGCGCTGCGCCTGTGCATCGCCGCCGGCAGCGACGTGCGCGCCACTGGCGCGATCTTCGACTGGCTGTGGAGCCAGGGGCGCGCCGGCGACACCATCGAGGCGCTGGCGCCGCTGGCCGCCACGCTAGGCATTGCCGATCCGGCGGCGGCCATCGCCGATCCGGCGGTAAAGGCGCAGCTGAAGGCCAATTTCGACGCAGCCGTGGCCGATGACGTATTCGGGGTGCCGACGCTGGCGATCGACGGCCGTCTGTTCTGGGGCGACGATGCGCACGACTTCGCGCTGGACTACCTGCGCGACCCCGCCCTGTGGGACGAGGCCGAGATGCAGCGCGTGGTCAGCTTGCCGATCGGCGCCGCGCGGATCTAGGCGCGCTGCCGGCCTTGCGAGGGGCGGCGGTGCAGGCATAGATTCGAGGCACCCGAAGCATTCGGGCTTCCCTGGGGAGGGGACGTCATGCGCATTTTGATCGCGGGAATCATCGGCGGCATCGTGATGTTCGTCTGGGGCGCCGTCGCCCATATGGCCTTGCCGCTGGGCTCGATCGGCATCCACCAGCCGGCCGACGAAAGCGCGGTGCTCGGCACGCTGCGGCAGGGGCTGGGCGCCGAGCCCGGCGTCTATATCCTGCCGTCGCTGGCGCCGCAGCACATGAGTGATCCGGCGGCGGTGAAAGCCTATGCGGACAAGGCTAAGGCTTCGCCCTACGCCTGGGTGGTGTATCTGCCGCAGGGCGAGGACATGACCCAGATGGGCGCTCAGCTGCAGCGGCAATGGGCGTCGGACACGCTGGGCGCGCTGGCGCTGGCTTTCCTGATGGGCTGGGCCGGGCTCGGTTTCCGCCGTCGCCTCGCGATCGCCGTCGCGGCCGCGCTGTTCGCCTGGCTCAGCGTGCTGGCGCCGTACTGGAACTGGTATCGCTTCCCGCTGGATCTCAGCCTGGCCGCGCTGGTGGAGCAGGTGGTCGGCTGGCTGCTGGCCGGCGCAGCGATGGCCTGGTGGATCGGTCGGCGCGAGCCCAAGCGATTGCCCTGAAAGCTATCGGCCGGCTGCAATGCGCAAGCCGTGACGCGCCTGGCACCATGAAGCGCGCCGTTTGCGACGGTCCGGCCTGGGCGGCGATAATCAAGAGCTGATACCACACGGAAGCCGATCATGCTCGATCCCGCCCTGTTGCGCTCGCACCTCGCCGAGACCGCCGCCCGCTTCAAGCAGACCCGCGGGATCGAGCTGTCGGTGTCCGAGATCGAGCGGCTGGAATCCGAGCGCAAGGCGCTGGCCACCGAGACGCAGGAACTGCAGAACCTGCGCAATACGCGCTCCAAAGCCATCGGCCAGGCCAAGGCCAAGGGCGAGGACGTGGCGCCGCTGATGGCCGAGGTCGCCGGCCTCGGCGACAGGCTGAAGGCGAACGAGCATGCGCTGATCGAGGTGCAGGCGCGCCTCACCGACATCGCCCTGCACATTCCCAACCTGCCGCATCCCGACGTGCCGCCGGGCAAGGACGAGCAGGACAACCTGGAGTTGCTGCGCTGGGGCGTGAGCCGCAAATTCGATTTCGCGATCAAGGATCACGTCGAGCTGGGTGAGCGCCACGGCTGGCTGGATGCCGACGCCGGCGCCAAGCTGTCCGGCGCACGCTTCACCGTGCTGCGCGGCCAGCTGGCCCATCTGCACCGCGCGCTGGCGCAGTTCATGCTCGACCTGCACACACGCGAGCACGGCTATCTCGAATGCAACGTGCCGCTGCTGGTCAATCCCGAATGCATGCAGGGCACCACCCAGCTGCCGAAGTTCGAGGAAGACCTGTTTGCCACCCAGGTGGGCGAGACGCGCCGCTACCTGATTCCCACCGCCGAGGTGGCGCTGACCAACCTGGTGCGCGAGAGCATCGTCGACGCCGACGCGCTGCCGATGCGCCTTACCGCGCACTCCATGTGTTTCCGCGCCGAGGCCGGCAGCTACGGCCGCGATACCCGCGGCATGATCCGCCAGCACCAGTTCGAGAAGGTCGAGATGGTGCAGATCGCCACGCCTGAGCAGTCCTACGCCCAGCTCGAGGAAATGGTCGGCCACGCCGAGACTGTGCTGCAGAAGCTCGGCCTGCCGTACCGGAAGATGCTGCTGTGCACCGGCGACATGGGCTTCGCCGCGGCCAAGACCTACGACCTCGAGGTGTGGCTGCCTAGCCAGAACACCTATCGCGAGATCTCCTCCTGTTCCAACTGCGAGGACTTCCAGGCGCGGCGCATGCAGGCGCGCTGGCGCAACCCGCAAAGCGGCAAGCCGGAGCTGGTGCACACCCTCAACGGCTCCGGCCTCGCGGTGGGCCGCACCCTGGTCGCGGTGATGGAGAACAACCAGAACGCCGACGGCTCGATCACCGTGCCGGCGGCGCTGCGACCCTACATGGGCGGCCAGGAAAAAATCGCCTGAGCTGCCGGAGGCATCGATGAACGCCGCTCTCGACACCGCAAGCGCCACCCCACCGGCACGCAGCACCGGCTGGAATCGGGTGGAAATCACCGCCAGCTACTTCCTGCTGGTGGTGCTCGCCTCGGTGATCGGCACGCGGCTGTCCTTCGCCACCGTCTGGCAGCTGCCCACGGTGGACCTGGTGGCCAGCATCGTCGCCATGCTGCTGGTGCTGGGCAGCTTCTGGTTCGCCCGCCACAGTCGTCGCTGGCGCATCGGCGTGATCGCCTTCGCCAGCGCCACCCAGCTGGTGCCGATGGTGATCCGCCAGCCGGTGTTGCTGTTCCCTTTGCTCGGCGCGCTGATCCCCGTGGTGATCCTGCTGTGGGCGCTATGGGCGCTGTCGCGCAAAGGCGCGCCGGTTCGTCCGGGCAGCCGTTCCTGATACCATCTTGCGGTGTTTGGCGGTCAGGGCAGGAAGCCAGGCGTACAGCCGCCGAAGAAGTGCCTCGGTACGCCTGTACAAAAACGGAGAGATGGCCGAGTGGTTTAAGGCAGCAGTCTTGACGCGGAGGCAGGAGCCGAAGCGAACATCGGCGCAAGCCGATGGCCCCGCAGGGGCGTAGGGCAGGATGCCCGGAGTCAAACTGCCGTAGGGCGTGCCCAGCACGCCTGAGCAGCAAAAAACGGAGAGATGGCCGAGCGGTTTAAGGCAGCAGTCTTGAAAACTGCCGTAGGTGTAAGCCTACCGTGGGTTCGAATCCCACTCTCTCCGCCAAGTGTTGAGCTAAGTTGCTGATTAAGCGTTTTTTTATTTTTCATCTGCATCTTGCCCCAGATAAAAGCCCACTAAAAAGTTTTGATGGCTTGGGTTCTCGATGGCGTCGCATGCGTGTGCGGCGTTTCAGCCCGGCGACGCAGTATGAGCGGCTGGCGTCCTCATCTCGAATCGGCGTTGAAACTCGACCTGCGACGGATGCTGGCATGCGGTTCGCTGCGGGTGGGTACGACGACGACGGGCACCTGGCAATGGACCGATACCCACACGGGCAAGCGCATCAGCGCGGTGAGTTACCGCGGCGAATGGAGTGGGAGCACCGGTACGCTGACCCTTTCCTATGCGTTACCCAGTGGGGAGCCAGGCAAGCGCAAGGACGTCACCTGCCGTCTGGCGTTGTCGTCGATCCCGCTGCACTACGGTGGCCGGCGCTGGTATCTGCACTGCGATACGAATAGATTATGTTCTTGACGAAAAAACAGGAGAAAAGACTCGTCACTTGCATTGGGAGTGCAAAGGGAAAAGTGGCGTTGGAGGCGAGTTCGGTGCCGAATCACATGGAGATACATTGGACAATGCTCCACAGAATGTGAAGGAGTGCGCAAAGAATGCTGGATTTTCGGTTGGGATAGTTGCGAAGACTGTATGTGGAGTCACTGCTGGGTATATAACATATCGCGTAATTCGGATGATCCCCTCTTTGTTTCCACTTTTTTGGGAAACCATACCCATTAACGCAGCATACCCGTAAATTGTTGATTAGGCGTGAAACATGAAAAAGAAAATCAAGCTAACAAAAGATCTTCTTGAGGGATTGGAATGGCATGACGGCCGTCTTATTGAAATAAGTTCGGTGGTGTCTAAATCTGGCGAATATGGCTTGATTTTGGCTGTATCGCTGTTGGCTTCCCTGAAATCAAAAGAGAGGGTTGAATACATTTTTGATTTTAAAAAGGTGAGTAGATTTATTTCTAATGTCGACTTTTCTGCAATGAAAAGTAATTTCAATTTTGGCAATATTGTCAGCGGAAAAATTCTCTCTGCGCGGAATGTTAGGATTTTAATCAACCTAGCTGATGGGCATTTAGAAATTGATGGAACTGGCTTGTCAATTTTTTGTTTTGTCTGAGCGGGTTTAAATGGGTGTCTCTTAGAGGAGCCGAGGGCTTTGTCGGCGAACACCTCAAACGCACCTCAGAGCCGGAGGCTGCCCAAAGCAAACGATAACTGATTCATGTTGGGCGCCCTGAGCTGACCTGAAAAAACTGATCCAGATCTTTTGTTCATGAACTATGACTGTTGATTTTCACCGAAAACTGAGCCGGGTTTTTTATCGAAAAGTGAGCCACCGGCTGCGGGGTCAGCTTAGCTCAGTGGTGGGATGAACGGGGGTCGAGATCTCCTTCTTGGCGTCGGTGGTGTGATGCCGAAAGCGGTAACTGTCGTTGCCGGTTTCGATGATGTGGCAGCGATGGGTGAGCCGGTCGAGGAGTGCCGTGGTCATCTTGGCGTCGCCGAAGACGGCTGCCCATTCGGCAAAGCTGAGATGGGTGGTGATAGCCAGGCTGGTCTGCTCGTAGAGCTTGCCGATCAGATGGAAGAGCAAGGCGCCGCCCGCCTGCGAGAACGGTAGATAACCCAGTTCGTCGAGAATGACGAGATCAGCCTCGACCAATCGGCTGGCCAGTTGCCCTTGCTTACCGACGGCCTTTTCCTGCTCCAGCGCGTTGACCAGCTCGACCGTCGAGAAGAAGCGCACGCGCCGACGATGATGCCGGATGGCCTGTACGCCGATGGCCGTGGCCAGGTGCGTCTTGCCGGTGCCCGGCCCGCCCACGAGCACCACGTTCTGGCATTCGTTCATGAAGTCGCCACGGTGCAATTGCCGGATCAGCGCTTCGTCCACGACGCTTTGGGTGAAGTCGAAGTGACTCAAGTCGCGATAGATCGGGAAGCGCGCGACCTTGAGCTGATAATTGATGGAACGCACCTCGCGCTCGGCCACCTCTTTGCCGAATGGGCAGCCCTCTTCGGCGACGCCAAGATGACCACGGCACTGCTCGATCGGCTCATCCATCGCTGCCACATCATCGAAACCGGCAACGACAGTTACCGCTTTCGGCATCACACCACCGACGCCAAGAAGGAGATCTCGACCCCCGTTCATCCCACCACTGAGCTAAGCTGACCCCGCAGCCGGTGGCTCACTTTTCGATAAAAAACCCGGCTCAGTTTTCGGTGAAAATTAACACAACACTCAATCTGGAAAGATTCATATGGGGATGTTCTCCGAAAGCCACATTGACCGCCTGACGTCCCCCTCTGACCTGGCGTCATTGATTGAGCTGCATGGGGCAATCCTCAGTTTGTCGGACTTCGATACCAATCAACTAACCTACGGCCTGCCTGACATTGCATTCGTCTTCGTCGAAACAGTGGTTTGGCTATCGCAAAGTGTTCGGTCCGGCTCGTGGACATACTTTGAGTCCACCCCCGAAGCCAGAGTGAATGCGTTGCTACGATTGCTTGAAGTGGTGGCGCCAAAAGAGCTCGTAGAGCAATACCGATTTGGAGCGACCCATTGGGTTGAGCCCGGCCAGTTAGCGGTCCTGGACAGGTGGATCGCAAATAGTGAGCGCGACTTTGATGCATGGCTATGCGATTTTATACGCGGCAACAAAAGAGAGTTTCGGATTCTGATAGCCTGAGCTTCCAAGGCCCACTTCCGACCCGAGCGGATGTTCTGATATTGCTTAGGAAGCTCGTAGCTATGGCGTAACAGGGGAAGCCATGACCGATAAGAATGTCAGCTCTCTCAGCATGGAAATGGTGGAGCAGATACAACGGATCATAGGGAGAGAGATTCAGCCTTTGCGCTCCGTACACGGTTTGGCGCATTTGCCGCTGGCCGTGCTTCAGGATGTGGAGGTACTCAATAGGGTTTCTGGATCCATTCTCGCGTTCAGCTACCTCTATCACGTAACCGATGCCAGCTTTGGCGATGTGAAACGATACGTCTCCGATAGGGGATGGAGTGAAAGTGTTGAATGAGTTCAAAGAGGGCGCGTCATGCCTCTCAACTCTCTGGGGTGTCCGCTTCCGATTCGAAGCGGACAGTTCAAAAATCGCAAATCGAGGGTGGCATGAAGCTGTTTGGATACGAAGAAGGGAACGAAGGGCAAACGCAGCCCATGCGGTTATCGGAAGCCAGCATCCTGACGAATCCGGCCGAGCTCAGGGCGATTGCCAGGGTTCTCGCCGAATTGGCGGATGAGATGGAGAGCCACGATTTTGGCCATGTGCACCTAGCAGACAGGCTCACGGGTTTGGGTGATGATGTAGACCTGATCGTGGTTAAGGCGAATTAGCCAATAGCTGGGTCCGCTTCCGACCCGCCGCGGACCTTTCGACTGAACCAGAGGGAGAGGAATGCGACGCGCCTTTAAGATCGTGTTTGCAGCCAATGCAATGGTGTTTCTGCTGCTGTTGCTGGCCTTTCTGGTGATGCTGTTCACGAGGGGGCATGAGTCGGCCGATCGGGTTTGGACCACGCCGTGGCGCTACCTGTTGGTCTGGCCAATCTCGATTGTTGTTTCCGTGGGGTATCTGCAAACCTAGGACGGAAAGGTCCGCTACCGACCCAAAGTAGACATTAGACTGCCGACCAGTAGCGGGCTGATTCATGGGGGAGACATGACGGATGAAGAATTCGATAACTTTCTCGCGAAGGTGAACGACGAATTGGAATCGAAGCAGGCGGAGCTGAACTCCACCTATGGCCTTGGTGAGATGAAGCGTTGGTGGTTCGATCAGCAGAGCGCCAAGCTTCAATTCTTCGATGTCAACGACAGATTGGCTGTCGAAGCGGACGTCGTCGGAATTGGGAGCTTTTCCCCTAAGTCCAGCAGTTGGAAGTGGGCTTGGAGTAATCCCACCTTCCTTCCGGAGCTTCGCGAGAAAGCACTTCCCCTAAAGCGGCTCGAAGTCTTCACCGGATTTGATCTATTCGGAAACGAGGGGACCTTCTCGATTGCCGGCGAGTCGATGGCATGGGAGTTGGCTGCCATGGCGGTTCACCAACTTGGGGCATTGGGTTGCTATCGGGCACCGGCACCTGTGCTCGACGGCCCTCACACCTATCTAGCGATCACCGGGCTGAAGGGCGCGTAATGTCCGCTTTCGACCCGAAGCAGACATAAGCGGGCGGGGAAACAGGGAGCGCCTACCAGTGAAGATCGGAGTGAAGCGAGCGCCGCGTACGAATGCCTTGATTAGCTTGATGAAGGTCTTTGACGTCAATTATGTAAGCGACGACGATTGCCGAAAGCTGGCAGGCCTTGATCCGCGCGACCCCGGCGATCTCCGCAAGGCTGTAGGCCTACTGTTGGTGCCGGAGTTCCTGACTTACTCGGAGGCAGCTCGCACCGGGCTGGTCGTAGCTCTCAGAGACGCGATCGCGGATGAGAACGAGTCGTTCGACGACCTCTTCGACCAGATCTCGCCAGCGTTTGAGTTTCAAGTGGACGACAAACGGGCCTTCATGAGGTCGCTGCATCAGGCAATCGAGAAGGCGGGTGTGGCGTAACGTCCGCTTTTGACCCAAAGCGGACATTCCATGTGGCTACGTGGATCGATGGGAAAAGCACTTTAACCTCTTTATTGGATTTACCATTGAAAGAAGCCAGCTGGAGTGCTTCAGATTACTGGGGGACAGGAACCATGTATTCGTTTGCGCAAGGCCGCCACCTTTTCCTACTTGGGCTATCTCTGGCGCTGCTCGGTGGCGCATCCCTTGGCTATGCATCCCCACCCCAGCCAGCCTCACCTAAGGCGGCGAACTCCCAAGGCATTGCAACACAAGAGGCCTTCCAATATGCCGTTGATGCACAGCTCGCTGCCATAGCTAAAGAAAATTCGACAACCCACAGAGTCGCCTGGGCTGGCGACTATTATTTCGGCGATGGTCTAGGCGAGAACGTATCCCTATCTCTCGCGCCCGTTTCTGGCGTTGCTGCCACATGGCAAGGATGCCTTGGCACCTACGCCGCCAACAAAGGAAAGGTGATTCCTCAAGCGGACGGCAGTCTGCTCCTGAAGTATGAGCGACCCAACGATCAGAGAGGTCTCGGCTTTGCTGACCACGTAGTACCTGTCGCTTGGGGCGAACGTACGTATTTAATTTCCGAAAAGGAACTTCCAGCGTTCGCAAGCGCAGTGAATTTGGGTGATGAGCCGCGGGAAGGCGCGCAGGGCTCGTTTCTCATGCGCAAGGGAGATGAACATCACAAGGTATACGGCGTGCCTATGCTGCCACCTGCTCGGCAGTCTCTGATTCGCAAAGTGCCGCTGGAAGTCGGTGTGGTCTCGGCGAATCGGCTGCGTGATAACCATGCCGACTCATTTGAGTGCCGGTATCGACTGAAACTAGATCACGGTGCTAACGACGGCCTAGCGGCAGGAATGAACCTGCTGGAGATCGGGGTTTCTGCGGGAAATCGCATCACCCTAGAGCAAACAACACCAACTCGCGCCGTTGGCACCATGAGCCTGTTCGGCGATGAATGCACTAAGCCGGATCAGCGGCCCTCAACTAAGATTCGCTTTACATCTGGCGCTTATCGGGAGACATCGTCAAAGTGACAACGGGCTCCAAAGCGTCCCGCTACTTAAGGCGGCGACGGGCCCGAGGGACCTGTATCGCGCTTGATTGTCCGAGGTCGCGGATACTCTGCGCTGAGGCGGCGAAAAGGCCGCTTCCGACTCAAAGCGGTCACTTCGTGCGTAGTTTTTCCCATCAGGTTATTCGCCAGCAGGAGCAACCATGACCTATCGATTTGCTGGGTTTCTCTCCTCTACGCGCATTGCGCATCCGACTGCCCTTCCAGCCGGCGCAGCCTGGCGCGAGATCACGGTGCCTTTCCAAGGCAGTGGTGTTCGCCTGACCGAGTTCTTGGGCGAAGTGCCCGCAATTGAAACGATTGAACAATTGGCCGCAGCGCTAGGCTTTGATTCAGCCGAAACGTGGTTGTACCTCACCTATGACTGCTGGGGCGGTCAAGTCGACTTCGTTTACGGCTTTGGCCGCAGGCACGGAGAGACATTTGGTCCAGTGGAGGAAGATGCCCTCCCTAACGTAGAGGTAGCTTTCTCTTCGCTTATGGCGAAGCTCGGTCTCAGCTCAGATCAGGCGATGCGGTTCACTCCGTTCGAGCGGGGGTTTTGGGGTGAAACCTAAGCCATCCATCAAGCGGACATTGAACCTCCGCTTTCGACCCAAAGCGGACACTCTGGTTCGGTCATGATTAGGATTCAACGAGGGGTTCAATGCATGGGAAGCACCTACCGATTCATTTCGGCCCCCCGGGGATACCCCGAGGTCCTGCCCTGGTTTCGAGAGTTGAAAAACCCTCCAAGAGAAGTCATGACTGACCGCTCCACGGTGTTGTTGTTCGAGGACTTGGGGCCGCTGCGCTACGCCGACGACGGAACGGTCGATGGTAAGTCGTCGCAAGTCGCATCCCTATTTTTGCCAACCGTTAGGCGCGGAGTTGTCTGGACAGTTGGTGAACTCCACTTCCTCGCAACGCCCCTTCGCAAGCTCTATCCCGGCCTTCATCGAATCGCTTCGGAATTTTCGAAGTGGCTTGAAGACCATGAATGCGTCTTTTCTAACAAGCGAAGCGAAAATCCCTACAACTACTACCTAGAGGGTTCTATCCGGAACCATGATGCGCCAGTCTTTGCCTTCGATTCCGGCATGAATGCATTTTTGTGCGGGCGCTACTTCGTTGGTGAGGCCGACAATGAAGTGGTCCTTGACAAGCTGTGCAAGCAGCTCCGTCTCAGGGGCATAAATTGCGTGTAGCCACGCAAACCCGCGTCTGATTGTTCGAGAGAGAATGTCAGCTTCCGACCCGAAGCAGACATCAGGATATGGCCTGCCGGATCACGGCTTTGATGACAGGAGGGGGCGATGTTTAGGGATCAGATCGAATACTATCAGGCCATTGGCGGCGCGCTTGCTACTGCGGCAAAGACCCCATGGAACTCGATCAAGGCGGAAATAGCCCTGCAAGATAGCCAGGTCGATGCGGTCGTCTCTTACATTGATGGCGACTCAGGCGCTACGGGCTACCTGACCGGTGTTCCCATGCTCGCCCGATACTTCTACGAGCTTGCCCGCTTGGTGAGCACAGAGGAAAAAAAGGGGCTCTTCAAGCGTTGTGTATTTACGCTGGATCGCAACGGTCGTTACGACGCGAATTTCGTCTACGAGTGACGGACGCGGCCGTATCCGCTTGCGACCCATGGTGGACATTGTTGGTAGCTAGAGCTGTGCATTAGGGCAGGAGAGTGTCATGAATGCCGTGATCGAGAATATTAAGTTAGAGGCCTATACGTGGTTAAGAGATAAGCGCCTGCCTATCCATGCTAAGCCATCATACATTGCGATGTGTGAATACGTCCGAGGACTTCCCCTCGATCAGGTCTGTCCATACTGTGACGGAGCCATTTCGGTAGAAGAGCGCGGAACCGTATGGCTCTTAGATTGCCCGTGTGGTCGCTGCAAAGACACGTGGAAAGGACCTTGAGCAGCTGCTTTAGACCCAATGCGGACTTTGGAGGGGACGAATGACCATTGCCTGGAACGATAAGCCCGAATGTCAGGCTTTCAAAGCCAGGCTCATGCCGTTGGTATCCGCGTTTGCAATCAGATACTCGATGGAGCCACTTGCTGACGTTTGGTATTTTGGAGTTGATCCGAAAGGGGGAGGCCGTCTGTGTCTTGCGCACTTCCAAAGTGAACGCTTCTTGCTGAAGATTCGTACCTCCGATGCTGCTGCTGAGGTTCTCGTAGGACTTCCAGGAGCGTCGCTGCGATGGACCTCTGAGGGGTGGTTTTTGCCCTCGCAGGTTGCTCAAGCGGCACTGCCTTGGGCACCGGAGGCGCATGAACTTTTCTCGCTCAGTGAGAGCCTGAAAGACGTTGGCTGGTTTTAAGCGCAATGTCCGCTTCCGACCCAGAGCGGACATTAGGGCAGCAGACTTTAGGGGAAGTATGTCCAACACTTTCAGCGTGAACGGACGGGCCTTTCACTGGGCCATGGTCTTTCAAACGAGTGAATATGAGCCCCTTCTGCGGCCTGCTTCCTCAGAGGTGGCGGTCGATGTGCTTCGCATCTCCAGCGAAGACTTGGCATTCGATATCGCTGCCAGAGTGAACGTTAGCTCTTACGCTGATGGTTCTAAGGTTCGCCATCTCGGGCCGATACTGGTGTTGGGAAGCGGACTCGCTACGCATGAAGGGGTTGTGCCAGCAGGGATCATGATTCGAATCCGGCCACGGGTTACCTTGATGGCGGAGGGGAATGATGCAGGGTCGGATGCCTCCAGGCTCGTTCAGTGGTGCCTTAGTTCGCACTTTCGGGCGGTGCGCGTCACGGCGTCGGGCGGCATCTGGAACAACGCTTACGTGCCTAGTCCGACACCGCAAGCCTAAGAAAAGAGGGTCCGCTTTCGACCCAAAGCGGAGATTTCGGATAAGCGTTGCTGAGCAGAATGTCGGAATGGGGGAGACATGGGACGTTTGAATTTAGTTCGCCGTATTGCAACCTATCTGGTGGCAGGCTGGTGCGTTTGGCGGGCCGGCGACGCGATGTTCGGTGCATTTCGAGGGCAGATGGCGCCCGTCGGCGCGACAGCGCTTTCGATCGGTCTGCTGGCACTCGCCATAGGGTTGTTGCGTATGAATCGATATGCGCGCCGTGTGGCGGCTGCATTCGCCCTTGTCGTGGCGATCTTCATTCCCATCGGGGTTTTCAACCCGTTCGCGGCTATGGATTACCCCAGAGAACCCCCTGACGTGATGAGCACGTTGGCGTGGACCATTCCTGTGGTCGCTGGGCTGCTGCTGCTGACATGGTTGCTTGACCCGCCAAGAAACTCGACGGTGTCGCCACGTAGTTGAACGTCCGCTTTCGACCCAGAGCAGACATTGCGAAGCCTGGGCCCCGGCATTAACCAGGAAGAGAGGTTCAAGCGTGGCGGTATTCGAACGGTCTCATGCGGCGATTCGTGTGTTCGGTGACTCCCTCAACCCCGGGGAAGTAACGACGCTACTTGGCTGCGAGCCAACGGCATCGCAGCGAATGGGTGAGAAAATTGTCGGGAAGACAACCGGAACTGTTCGCGTCGCTAGAACCGGCTTGTGGAGCCTCTGTGCCACGCAGCGAGACCCAGAGGACCTGCCAGGTCAGATCGACGAACTTCTTGGGAGACTAACCGGCGACATGAGCGCCTGGGCAACAATCAGAGAAACGTATCGAATTGATCTGTTCGTGGGCTTGTTCATGAGTTCTGGAAACGATGGGCTATCCCTTCCGCCGGAGCAGTTGCGCGCATTGGGCGAACGCGGGATCGAACTCAATCTAGACATCTACGATCATTCGGAAGACTAACCAGCGGAAAGACTGCGGAGTGCCCGCTTCCGACCCGTAGCGGGCACTTCCAATAGAACCCTTTCAGGTTATTTCATGAGCAATGATGTTGATCTTTTGGCGGTTGTTGATTGCCTAAAAGGCGATGCGCTTCTGTGTGGCTTGATCAATGCTGCCCTTCCTCAGGCGATCGTGATGCCCTTTGCGCATGATCATGCGAGAAGCTATCTGTTTGTTGCGGTGTTCTTCTGCAATCAAAAGCTTGGAAAGGACACTGTTCTTGCGGCCTGCAAGAGAATAGTGGCGTTGCTGCGGGGCCAGTATTTGGTGGCGCTCGATGGCGTTGAAGTTCTCGTAAGCGTGGTTACGGATGGCCGCACAGAGCGGGTTCTTAGGTTGTCAGTACTCAAAGAGTCGCTGGACGCCTTCGAGAAGATGGGGCGCTTGGAGTTAAACACTCGTGCCCCCGCCTCTGGGATCACAAGTCTGACGTACAAGCAGATCGGTTAGGGTGTCAGTGTTGTTCTAACCAGCGATATCGGTAAGGTCCGCTTCCGACCCATAGCGGACATCTTGGATCTTTGCGATGCTGATGCGTCGCGGACGTATTGGTTCGCCTCGGAGGCAGCAGAGAGTGGTGACTGGACGTCCAAAGAAGCATGGAATCAGAGCCGTTATTTTGATCGCGGAGCAATCGATCTACGATCAGGCCGAGGTGAATCTGAGCCCTCAGCGATTCGAGGAGCTAAAGGCCGCCGCTGGCAATCTACTCTTCGTTGCAGGCAACTATGCCGGTCCTGAGTGGGAAGCGGTTGTCGGCTTCGTGCCCACCCAAGAGCTCTATTACCAAGTCACAGTTGGCATCGCCGCAGATCAGGGGCAACCAATCAATCTCTTTGCGCAGGCACTGATCAGCAGAGACGTGTCCGCTCCCTTCTGCCATATTGCTTGGGAGCCCATCCGGAAGTGAAGCCGCAAAGGATGTCCGCTTCTGGCCGAGAGGGGGCCGGCCCTGAGCGGCTGCGTCAGCAGTGTTAGAGTCCGCTTCCGATCCGAAGCGGACGCTCCAGGAAACAAGGGGAGATGTGGACTTCCGAGGCTTCGATATGCCAGTCCATGCCGGCCTGTTTTACCCAGACCTCGATGGGCTGGTTCGGGAGAAGGCGATTGCCCAGGCCATGCCAAGGGATTTCCCCCGCATAGGCCATCGTTTGTACGAGATGCATGAGTGACTCCTTTTTCAGACGGCATAAACGCCCAGCGCCCGGTCGAAGCCGGGCGCTGGGCGTATGCGTGGATTAAGGGAAGACGGGCAACTGCCCGCGTCAGGTAGGCTTATTGCCGAAGGTGTAGCCACAATCGGTACAGCGGTACTTGACGAAGACGTTGTCGTCGATGACTTCGCCGAACGCGGCGCCGGCTGCACAACCTGTCGCACCTCCGATCAGCATGGCGAGCACGCCACCGGTAAGTGCGCCAATAGCGGAGCCGACAGGGCCACCTACGGCTCCGACGACTGCTCCCACCTCGGCCCCCGAGAGCACCAGGGCGACACCGCTGGTGGCACCGGCCACCGCACCGATGGTTCCACCGACTTTCTTGCCGTACAGGCGGGTTTGGATACGGATCGAACGGCAGACCGGGCCGGCCGGCATACCAGGGATCAGTTCCGCTTGTTGCGTGGTTTCGTCCCGCTTGAACGGAACAATCGTCGTCTGCTCTTCCATCACTCACACCCCTCTAGGGAAAGGCATCCGTGCCGACATTGGCAGGGATGGAGCAGTGGCACCGCCACTGTTCGCATGGGTGATATATGACTGACGAGTCTTTCGATCTTTGCTGATGCGCACTCCGGTGGAGTTGATCAGCAGCACCAATCGATCATGATCAGCACGCAAAGCGGCCGTTTGCGACCGGCTGAAATGGGTCGGAAGTGAATCTTAGGCGCCCCGAGCTGGCGCGCTGTCTTACACAGCGTGTTCTTGGATCGCCGCCAATCTCGCGTCGACGATCTTGAGAAGATGTGATGCAAGGATGATCATTTCGCGCGCTTCGTCGCGCTGGATCTCGACCTTCCGATGGGATGCGGGATTCTTGTAACTGCCGATGGCGCCGGTCATCAGGTTCATCAGTGCGACTCTCTCTCCGCGTTCCAGTGTCCTATCTGTCAGGCGGCCTTCGTCCGGATGGAATGCGGCACTCATTAGGGGAACGCCGATCTTGTCGGCGCCGTAACCGCCGGCCGCACGTGTCGTTACCTCAAGAGCTTTGAAGGCTTCGAACACGGCTGTGTCAAAGCGCCCTTGCATGAAGAGGGGACGAGCGTCCTGCAAAAGTGTGGGATGCAGGAAGGCGCTCGGCAACAGTTCTTCACTCAGCATGCCCCTGACGCCATTCGCATCTGCAACCTGGTGGCCGAGCTTGGTCACGCGATCGAAGGATGGGTTCGCGCCTGTGTCGGAGCACAGCAGGCCGTTGACCTTTAACCAATTCCAAGCAGCTGAGATGGAATTTGCGAGTTCCTGTTGGAATTCACGCGTGCCTCGATAGTCGTATTCGCGCTCTATCTGGCGCACGTAATTCCCGAGGTGCACCATGCCATTTTGGGCGGGGGAGTTCCGACCTGTAAGCACTTCCAGAAGGTAGCCCCCTAGTTCGCTGGGTTGAAGATCGACCAGGGTTTGGGCATCGGGAACGAGCTGAATCAGTGTCGCCATGGAGCACCTCCTAGACCCGCGCCAAGCGCGGGTGAAGAACAAACCTACGGGGCTGCTAGACCACTTGCAACTCGAACTACGTAGTTTCAGAAGGCTCCACTAACGGATAGCTTTCTTCTTCAGAAATGGTTCTTTTTGTATTCACAGAAGATTTCTGCGGCAGCACGTGGGGCTTGAAAGAGGTCACTCTTCTGCTCGTCCGAATTCGTCGAGATAGCCGCAATGGCGACCATCGCAAGCTGCGTCAGCGCCATTGCCTGTGCGCAAATATCCGCCGCGACTTTTGCCTCAATTCGAAATCCGATTTCGGCATTGTGATAGTTGGCGACGGTGGCCATGCCTCCATGAACGAGGCCACAGAGCGCGTTCCAGCCCTTGTCGACGAAATTACTCAAAGTTTGATTGTCGCCGGCAGACAACACGTCGCCGATTAGAGGCGCCAATGCTCTGGGGTTGAGCCGTCGAGGCTTTCCGTCAGGCCCAGCCCTTTCGGGCATCTTGTCATTGTCGATGAAATATTGAACCTCCTGATCGGTCGCCACTCGCGCAAAAAACGCACCGCGGAAGAGCGTTTCTATCTGCGCTCGTTCCAGGGCAATTGCGGAGGCTCCATATTCCTCAGCATGAGTAGCGATCAACACCGCCATCGCTCGTCCATGATCCAAACACGCACGTAGCAATGTAACTGCAAGTGCGTTTCGTTGGTTTCCATCGATGTGCATTCTGGCAACTGAGACGATGGTTTTCGTCATACACTCGTGCGCCAAGTCGGCAGCCTTCTTCAGTTCTTCCATGGCATTCCCCCTGTTCCCCTGGAGCGTCCGTTACGGGTTGCGGATAGCTCACTTCTCGTATCCGGCATCGTCGAGTCGAGCGCGCACACCTTCGCTGATGACCGTGGCTTCGACGCGATCCACCAAGTGCATCCTATCTGAGGATGGCGCGCCGATGTTCATTCCAATACGGCAGCAAGTAGTCGTAGCTCTCGCTCTCAAGCAGCACGAAGCGGTCAGCGTTGGCGGGCGGAAGTTCGTCGGTGAGTATTGCCCAGCGTGTTTCATCAATGGCTTCGCGGCGTGCGCGAAGGCGTAGGCGGCGCGTGGTCGGCATCGTTCTTCGCCCTGCCGGGCGGCCAGGTCGGTCATGGAGAGGTTCAACGTCCAAGTTCAGAGTCCACAGCGCCGCAAGCATTTGGACACGCGCATCGCGCTCGGCGGGAAGCAGGGGATGGGCTTTACACTGGTCAAAGCGATTGAGAGCTCTCATGCCTCAGGCGAAGATGCGACATGTCGCGCCCGGAGTTTGTCCACGGATATCAGGTGCCTTCTTTGCTGGAATGGCTCTTTTGGCGAAGGCGTAAGGGCGCGTCGAGTGCTGACTGCCCGCTCAAATGGGTCGATTCAACTCAACATTGCTGCTTTCGTGCAATGCACCCACAACCTATTCTCGACACTCCATCAACAATGGCGTAGCCAGCCTGCTGTCAGGATGCATGCGTAGCAGGCTATAGATGACACCTGCCAGCCCTGTCATCAGGCTCGGCGCGAAAGCTTCATAGGTCAGGCTTCCGGCTAGGTCATGCTGCTGCTCGATCGCCGATATGACATGGACGTTTGCCTCGTCGCGTCCGATCGGCGCGCTTGCTGGATCGAGTTCCGACGCGCGCACGAGCAACTCCCACTGCGAGAAATTGCCGTGGCATAGCGTGTGCGAGCTGTTCCATCGATCGCCCGCCGCTGCCAAGGCGCGGCGCAGGTCACGCAGATAATCGGTATCGCCGCTGCGCTGATAGAGATCGATCGCGGCAAGGCCGATGCCTACGCTGCCGCCGCACCATGTATAGATCTCGACGTGGCCCTCGGCGCGCTCGCACCAGTTGCCCATCGACGTATCGAACAGCGAGTCCTGGAAGTCGAATGCAGCGCTGGCGAGTGTCTCCCAGCGCTGGCGATCGCTTTCTTCGCCGGCATCACTCAATGCCAGGCGTGCCAAGGCCCAGCCGATCCCTGCCGCACCATGCGCAAAGCCGCCGATGGGATCTTCGAAGGCCAGTGTGGACCAGCGTGCGCCGTGCTCGTCGAGGGTGGCCGTCGATTCCAGACGCCGGCCGGCACGGGCGGCCAAATCCAGCCAGCGTGAATCGCCGGTTTTTTCGGCCAGGCCCAGCAGGGGCACGATGACGCCTGCGCTGCCATCGATGATGTCGAGCGAACGGTCCTCGTCGAATCCCTGGCGCTCCAGGGCCTTGGCGCAGGCAATAGCCTTGGCGAGCAGTTCGGGTCGCTTCAGCAGGTCGTGCAAGACTAGCCAGTACCAGATGTAACTGCCGTAGCCGGTGAAGCCGCCGATGCCGGATGGCTCTCCGGCATCCGTCATGGCGTGCAGCACCTGCAGGGTGCCGTCCAGCACCTGAGCTACGTCGGGCACCGGGTCGGCGCGTCCGCGCTCCGTTTCGCGCAGGTAAGCGGCCAATGCCACCGCGACGCCGCCCAGCCCGGAATACAGGTCGGTATGCAGCGGCCGCACGTGCCAGCCGCTGGGACTCGCGCCGGGCGCGATCCAGGTCGCCGATCCGTCCTTGCCGCGCACGGCCAGATGCAATAGACGCTTCATGGCCTCGCTGGCCAGCCTGCGTCGATCGCGGTCGAAATCCGTGCTGGGTAGGGCAGGGGCGAAAGAGTTGCCTTGGGCTTGGCCAGGCTGGTCGATCTGATGGTTCAGTACCTTCACGACCAGGGCCGTGCGTATCGCCATCTCCTCCAGCTCGACGCGCATGGTGCGCCAATTGGCCAACGTCGCTTCAATGCGATCGTCGGTCAGCAGGGCCGTGAACATGGGGATGTCACCATGGCAGAGATCGTCGATCTCGCCGGCAATTTCCTGTGCTGCGGACGGCGCCATCGACAAGGTGGCTGCATGGGCCGCCAGCAGCTCGTGCGCTTGTTCCAGCGCCTTGGCTTCTTCATGCAGCGAAGATGGATGCCAAAGCATGTGGCCGATTTCGGCGTAGATCCTGGTCGGGCGGCGAATCTCGCGTACCCGGCAGTCGATGAAGGCTTCCATCCTCGGTTTCAGCTGGCCGCCGACATCCAGCTTGCGCAGCTGTTCGGTCGCCTCCAGAAAGCCGTCGCCAATGTCGTTCCAGAAGCGCGGCAGTTCAGGCTGCGGACTGGGATGATTTTGCGCCACGTCCATCTCGACCGCGATGATCTCCACGCGCGCATCTGTGGTGCCTTCATTGGCGATGGTCGGCGCGCGGAGCTTGGGCTGCTCGCCGGGCATGCCGCCGGCAGCGGAAAAGTCGACCTCGCCCAGACCGAAGGCCGAGGTGCGCACCGGAACGATGCCGGTACGCAATACCGAATCGCAGATCAGCTCCTGGGCGAGATCATAGGCATCGCCATAGTTCGACGGCGGATTGGCAAAGGGACGGGCGAACAGGCTTTCCACGTCGACCACGACCGGCACCGGGCCGACCGCCACCAGATTCTCCAAGTGGATATCGGTGCCCCCAAGCAGGCGCAATACGGCCAGCCAGTGGCCGAGACCACGATAAAACGTATGCAGCTCGACATCGTCCTGGCAATAGCGCTGCTCGACAAAGGCAGCCCAACCGTATTCGCCGCAGTCGATGACTTCGGGTACGCGAATGCGCACTTCGCCTTGACCGAACAGGTGTGCCAAGAACGCGTCCAGCGTTGCATCGATAGCTACCGAGCGCGGCTTGTACATCACCGAGCCGCCTTCAAACGCCAGCCGCGCCACGCTCTGTCCACCTTGATGCAGATCGCCTTGGCCGAGCGCGAGTCCGACCAGGCGTCCCGGTGGCCTTCGCATAAGCTCGTCGAGCCGGCTGCGATCCGCCACGAATCGCATGAGCAGCTTTTCGATGGCGTCGCACTGCAGGTTCAGCGCCAGCCCCAGGCGTGCGCGCAAGGATGGATAGTAGCGGTCGAGCAGGGCGGCGAATTCGTCTCGCATGGCGTATGCGACGAATTGTTCGAAACGATCGGCGTCATCGGCGGCGGTGAGCATGCCGGCCCGTTTCGCAGCGTGCATTTCCAGCAGCAGGACCCGATAGAGCTTGCGTCGCGCATTCGCGTGCAGCGCGTCCTCGGCTACGCCTTGAATCAGCCTGACTTCATCGGGGGCCAGCTGGGGCGAGAATCTTTCGAGGCAAGTCGCGAACGTCGCGCGCGCCGCTGAAGTGAAATGTCTGACGATGGGGTCGAAGCCCTCGGGTGCGTGAAGCGTGCTCATCGAGCCTTGGGTCCCCCATCGAGCGAATATTTTAACGCCACATAAAAAACGCGCAGCCGCGGATGGGCTGCGCGCCGCTTACCTCATCAGCCTCAAATGCCGCAAAGACAGCAGGCAGCGCCCTTGCAGGAGGTTACCGTCAAGGTGGCGGTAATGATGTTGGTCGCATTCGAGGTCCTTATCGCCGCCTGGAAGGCAGCCTCTCCCTCGATATACAGCGGGCCGGCCGGGTTATCCATGCCGCCCACGCTATTGGCGCCGCTGCGCCAGCCTGCAACGATATCGTCGTTCTGCATAGCATTACCCCTCTCAGTGTTTACGAACGGGACTTGGCCTCGAGGATTTCCACGAAGAAAATCCATATTCCGCCAAGCGTCGACTTTCAAGGAATTTGCATTGCAGCAAACCATGGCCATGTGCCTATTCCTGGCATGCTGCCCTGGCATCTTCTACTGCCTGGATATGGCTTGTCCATCTGTCGGAAGGTTGTCGCTTGATAATCCCTGCTGGACTGCTGCAATCAACGCTGGAGTCGATGACGGCGCATATAGAACGGATGCGGGATATGACGCGCAACTGTGATGAAACTCACGCATTTGGGCTGAGGTCATGTCCGGCCGTCACCTGATTTCGACAGCCGGTTCGAGTCGCGAAAAGCATGCGCGATGAAGTGGCATCCGCGCACTGGGTCGGGCGGCTTTGTCTGTCACTCGCGCGCCGAGGTGACCGCCCTACGAGCGACCTAGGGGCAAGCCGCAGGTGGAATCATCAAGCGGCCCAGCGATAGGCGCGAGGCCGGCTGCAAGGGCTGTGGAGTGAGCGCCTCGCACTGACGAGTGAGGCGGCCTGGCCGGTGCTGATTGGCACCACCCTGGGCAGGTCCATGGACCGTGTGCCAAGCATCACTTGTGCCGACGCGGCGCCTTATGCCGAGGAGATCAGTCGCAGGGAAGGGGCTGCTGACGCCTCCGTGACGAGTCGAATGCGATCCAGGTACCTTGGGCTTAGGCTTGGGCAAGCGCTGGACGGAGGTTGATCGCCGACTTGCGATGGTGACGCACATGTATTTCGAAGCTGGCGACTTTGGATTGATGTGTAAAATGAGCCAATGAAAAGACTGCTCCATATAGCTTGCGGCCCCCAGAACAAGTCGTCGCTATACGGCTTTGCTGGAGTGGAGTGGACGGAAACCCGCTTGGATATCGACCCGGGCGTGCAACCCGACATCCTCGGCAGCATGACCGACATGGCCGGCGTTCCCGATAGCCATTTCAATGCGCTGTATACCTCGCACGGCATCGAACACGTTTATCCGCACGAAGTGCACGCCGTATTTTCCGAATTCGTCCGCGTGCTGGCCGACGACGGCTTCGCCGTTATCACTTGTCCCGACCTGCAGTCGGTCTGCGAACAGGTCGCGCGGGGAAATCTCGCCGAGCCTCTGTACATTTCGGGCATGGGGCCTATTGCGGCGATCGATATCTTGTATGGTCATCGTGATTCCATCGCTGCCGGCAACCATTACATGGCGCATCGCGGCGGCTTCACCTCCGCGACGCTGGCGGCGCAGCTGTCAGCGGCCGGTTTTCGCACATCGATCGTATGGCGGCGGCCGCAGCATTTCGACTTGTGGGCCGTGGTCTGGAAGAAGGACGTGCCTGAGGCCGAGGCCGGACAGTTGGCGCAGAGGTTCTTTCCGCCGAATCCGTCTTCTGCCGCGCAGGTCTCCCTTCAGCAGCAAGATGCGTTGGACCAGCGCTTCTCCGAGGGCCTGCAGCTCATTCAACAGGGCCGGGCCGAAGAAGCTCTCGCATTTTTCGAACAGGCGCTGGCATTGACTGCCGATGCCCGTGTTCGGGCCTATCTGCTGGGCTATCGGGCGCTATTGCTCAACCGGTTTGGCCGTGTCGACGAATCCCTGGAACTTACTCGGCAGGCCTTGCAACTGGATCCTGCCCAGCTCAGCGCCTTGTGCTCGCGCGCCTACGCCTTTCTGCTGCAGCAGGATTTTTCGCGCTGCCTGGAGTGCAGCGATCAGGGTCTGGCGTTTCATCCGAATCGCATCGAGCTGCTGCATAACCGCACCGCTGCATTGGCCGGGCTGATGCGCAACGAGGAAGCTCTGGCGGCCAGCGAGCGCATTCTTGCCCTTCAGCCTGACGATGCGCGCGCGTTGAACAATAGCGCGGTGATGCTGGATCGCCTGGGCCGCCACGCGGAATCCCTCGATCGATACAAGCGTGCCGTTGCGCTTGATCCCGACGAGCCCTGGGCGCTGGGCGCTCTGCTGACCGCGCAGCTTCGTGTATTCGACTGGAGCGGATTGGATGACTTGCTGGCAAACATTGCAGCCCGAGTGGCCCAAGGAAAGCCGGCCGTCGAGCCCTTTCGCTACCTGCCGGCCTGCGACGACCCTCAGCGACAGCTGGATGCAGCCAGGGTCTATGTCGCCAAGCGCAGCCTGAAGCCCGAGCGTCAGTCAGCCTTCGAGCGTGACGGCGTGGGGCAAGGGCGTATCCGCATCGGTTACTTCTCGTCGGATCTCCGCACCCATCCGGTGATGGAGCTGATGGCCGAGGTGTTCGAGCTGCACGATCGCCAGCAATTCGAGATACATGCCTTCTCGTTCTACGATGTTCCCGGTGATGCAGCGCAAGAGCGCGCCAAGGCCGCATTCGACTGTTTTCACAATGTCGATGGCATGAGTTCCGAGCAGATCATTGCGCTGGCGTTGCGCATGAAGCTGGATATTGCCGTCGATCTCAACGGGCATACCCAAGGTGCACGGCCCGTGGTGATGGCCACGCGCGTAGCGCCCGTGCAGATCGCGTATCTGGGCTTTCCGGCGAGCATGGGCGCCGACTATATCGACTACATTCTTGCCGACCAGGTGGTGATACCGCCCACGCATCGGCGGTTCTATACCGAGAAAGTGATCAGCTTGCCCGGCTCGTTTCAGCCCAGCGACCGCCGCCGCGCGCTCCCTCCGGCTCTGCCCACTCGTCAGGAGCTAGGCCTGCCGGAGCAGGGCTTCGTCTATTGCTGCTTCAATACGCCGATGAAGCTGCAGCCGGCGTTGTTCGAATGCTGGATCAGCATCTTGCGCGCCGTTGAAGGAAGCGTGCTTTGGATCTACGACGCGGGCAGCGAGGTCGCGCGAAGCAATCTCAGGCGCGAGGCGGTGGCGCGCGGGCTCGATGTCGAGCGTCTCGTCTTCGCGCCGCAGTTGCCATTGCGAGAGCATTTGGCGCGCCATCCATGTGCCGACCTTTTCCTCGATACCTTGCCGTTCAATGCAGGCGCCACGGCAAGTTGCGCCTTATGGTGCGGACTTCCGGTGTTGACGATGTCAGGCGATACCTTCGCCAGCCGTTACGGTGCGAGTCTGCTGACGGCGGTGGGCTTGCCGGATCTGATCACGGCCAACCTCGAGGACTACCGCGCCACTGCGATAGATCTCGGGCGGCATCCCGACAAACTGCATGCCATCAAGCGCAGGCTGCAGGAGGCTGCCAAGCAATCCACCTGGTTCGACACGCCGCGCTTCGTGCATCACCTGGAAGCAGCCTACCTTGCGGCAAGGCAGCGCTACATCGATGGATTGACTCCGGATCACATGGATATATCCGCTCTGCCTTAGAGGGATTGATTCGAGCGCCGACGATTATTCGATGACAACTTGGATGACGCGGCCGACTCACAGTTCGTTGGTCAGCTCGATATCACGCGTTTTGCCGGCATCTTCCTGCGTCCAGCTGCCCTTGAAGCTTCCGTCAGCCTGGCGCTTCAGTACCAAGGTGGCGTTTGGTCCACTTCTGAGTATCTCGGTAAAGCGCAGGCTGCCATCGGCCTGAAGGCCGCCTTGCAGTGCGATGTACTTGGCGTACTTGTCGTAGAAATAACCGTCGGTGCCGTAGGTGCCATAAACCAGGGTGATCGGGCGCTTATTCAGTGTGCCGTGCCATAGGCCATGTGACAGGTCGTGCTGCGGATTGACGCAGTCGGCGCGCTGTTCCAACAGAAGGCAATGGCCATAATCATTCAGCATGCTGTTCAGTGCGGCATAGGGGTACTCGTTGTCGAGCGGTCCAGGTTCGTTTTCATTGAAGACCAGCATGCCGTGAAACGGTTTGACGCAGCTCAGGCTCACGGTCAGCTTGTCCTTGCCAAGGATCATGAAGTCGTCCTGGTCGAGCTTCTTTCGGCAATCGGCATACACTTTTACCGAATCATTGCTGCTTACAGCCGCATGCGACGATTTGGCCAGGAATTCGTCGATGCGGCTGAGGCGCGATGTGCGCAGCGCCCCTCTGAATGCTGACCATCCATGCGGGCTGAACAGGTCCGCCAGGCTAATAAGCCGCCCGGTGCGCGCATCGAAGTTGTAGTGAAAGCTGTAGTCGCTGAGCCACATGCCGGTATAAGTCGAGTGAACCATCAGGGATAGAAAGCTAGGCGTGTTGGCATCCACGGTGTAGCTCAGCGATGCGATGCCCAATGCCTCGTCGGGCTTGGGCAGCACGTCCTCGAAGAGGTTCTTCTTGTAGCGGTCGGGGAGTTTCTCCAGCTCGGAGACTTGCAGCCAGGCATTGATGCGCCACATCGCGCTGTCCTCTCCACCGGAAACCACAGGGAACTTCAACGGCAATTTATGGCTGGAACTCTCGACAGTTTTCACGTTGAGCTGAGCCTGCACGCCAAGCGACAGCAAGCCCGCGGCCAATCCGCCAAGCCATTTCACCCGTTTTGCTTTGGCGCAACGGCCTTGCTTATGCTGGACGGCGTTTGCTGTGATCACCCGAGGCCTCCCGCTGCTTCGTTGAGTTGCCTTCAAGCTGTTCTTGCGATGCCAGTTTGAGCCGATGGACCTATGCCGTCCGGAACCCATGAGTGGATCGATATTTTTCTGCGGGTTCCGCCTGGGCAGACAACTAGCATCGGTCGCCGAGCCAGGTTTTGCGGCCCGCAATACGTGGCAAACAGCAGCTGCCTGCCGATAGTCCTCCCGCTACGGATCGCAGGGAGCCGCTCTGAGCTGGTCGGCATGCCTGTTTGGATCGAGCATGCCTAAACAATCGCCAAGACTTATTGAGCTCCTATCCGAGCGCAAAGACCAGTGACTCGTGGTCCATATGCTCATATGAAGCTGCCAGGAGCATATGGTTGCCCGATTTTTAGCACTGGCTGCCGCGATACGGCCGCTACGGCTCCGGATAGTGAAGCCTGGTGGGCTCGAAGCGCTCGCCCCAATACATCACGGGGCAGTCGTGGGATCATGGCGCATGGATACCTTCGATACGCTTCCCCTCAAGCCCGCGCTGCTCGCCAGCATTGAAGCCCTTGGCTATGGCGCGATGACGCCGATCCAGGCGCAGAGCCTTCCGGCCATGCTGGAAGGGCGCGACGTGATCGCCCAGGCCCAGACCGGCAGCGGCAAGACGGCTGCGTTCGGGCTGAGCCTGCTGCAGTCGCTGGACCCCGAAACCATCCGCCTGCAGGCCTTGGTGCTTTGCCCGACGCGCGAGCTTGCCGATCAGGTGAGCAAATCCATCCGCCGACTGGCGGCCAATATTCCCAACGTGAAGCTGCTGACCTTGTGCGGCGGGATGCCCTTGGGACCGCAGCTGGCTTCATTGACGCACGATCCGCACATCGTGGTCGGCACGCCCGGCCGGGTACAGGAGCACCTGAAGCGAGGAAGCCTGCACGGCGGCGGCATCAAGGTGCTGGTGCTGGACGAGGCTGACCGCATGCTGGACATGGGCTTCCGGGAAGCCATCGACGATATTGCCGGGCGCATCGCCAAGCATCATCAGACCTTGCTGTTCTCCGCAACCTATCCGGACGACATCAAGGCGATCAGCCACCGCGTGCAGCGCAATCCGCTCGAGATCGTGGTGGAAGCGCCGGTCGAGGCGAAGCCTGCGATCGAACAGCGATTCATCGAGGTCGAACCTGCCCGCAAAATCGATGCGCTGACCCAGCTTCTCGGCGGCGAAGGCGGGGAGCACGCCCTGGTGTTCTGCAATATGCGGCGCGATGTGGACACCGTGGCTCAAGAATTGGACCAGCGCGGTTTTTCGGCCTTGGCGCTGCATGGCGACATGGAGCAGCGTGATCGCGACGAAGTGCTGGTGCGCTTCGCCAACCGCAGCTGCAACGTGCTGGTCGCCACCGATGTGGCGGCGCGCGGCCTCGATATCGCGGCCTTGCCGCTGGTGGTCAGTTACGACTTGGCCCACGATCCGGAAACCCATGTGCACCGCATCGGCCGCACCGGCCGAGCCGGGCAGGCGGGCCTGGCGATAGCGCTGTGCACGCCGCGCGAAAAGCCCAAAGCCGACAATATCGAACAGGTGCTCGGCATGCCGCTGCCGTGGCGCCCGCTGAAACTCTCGCCGCCCAAAGGCAAGACCCTGAGCCTGGCGCCGATGAAGACGCTGGTGATCGATGCCGGACGTCAGGACAAATTGCGTCCCGGCGACATTCTCGGCGCGCTGACCGGTGAGGCCGGTCTGAAGGCCGACGACATCGGCAAGATCGATGTTTTCGCGACCCGCGCCTACGTGGCCATCAGTCGGTCTCTGGCCATGAAAGCCCTGGAGCGCCTGCGCGCCGGCAAGATCAAGGGGCGCAACTTTCGCGTTCGCGCATTGAATTGATGCATGCAGCCGCTATCGGCGACAGGAGCGGGCGCTGTTGACACGTCGCTTGAGTCAGTCGAACGGTGGCTTGGCCTGACATGGCGCCTGGCGCTGGCGTGCAGCTTGGCCCAGTGATTTGCCCAGGCCGGCATCGCTGACGCGAGCGGGCAGAGGCGCGACCGACTTGAGCCTGGTAGCTTGAGGATGGCCGCGACACTGGCAAAGGCGACCAGGCTTCGCCTTCAGACGGGTGACTGAAGAGACTGTCGGTCTGCCGAGGAGGAGATGGCAACTCTGGAGCGTGCGATCGCCATGACCACGGAGGCTCATGCGGGCCAGATCAATAAGGGCGGCCAGAGCTATATCCTGCATCCGCTGCGGGTCATGCTGCGGGTGACCACGCCCTTCGAGCAGATGGCTGCGGTACGGCGTGATGTGGTCGAGGACACCGCGATCACCCTCGAGTTTCTGAAGCAGGAGGGCTTTGCGGGCGAGGTCATCTCTGCGGTGGAGGCCTTGACCAAGTGTCTGGGCGAATCGCACATGCAGTGCGGGCCAGGCTGAAGGCGATGACGCGCCAGGTCAAGCGGGCCGGCAACGCAGAAAACACGGATCTCTCCCGCATCGGGCAATCGACCGGGAAAGCCTACGCCAGGCTCGAAGAGTACAGGCTGGTGCGCGCCATTCGGCTCGAATCGTTCGACTGACTGCGACCTGTTGTGGCGTCGATCGCACTGGCCGTAAGTCCGTGATCGGCGGGTCAGCGAATCGATCCGGCGCAGCTGATCCGCCGTGTGCCAGGGAGACGCCGCGCTTTTTGCGAGGGCTGAGCGTCATTTACCGGCCCACCGGCCTCTTCGAGCTTCGGCGAGGCTTGCGGGAAGCAAAACTGCCTTGAAGTGTCCTCAAAAAGCCAGGCATGGCGATGACTATTGTGCTGATATGTGCCTGACCAGCCTTGTGCATCAAGGTAGTGGCTCGAAGGGTCGAGCCATGGAGGGCCCATGAAGATCGTAAGGGGATTTATTGCCTTGGTTTCTCTGTGTGTCGCGCGTGTTGGCTGGGCATCGTGCGCTGCAGATTTGTCCGCCCTGCATATCGCCGAGCTTCCAGGCCGGCATCCGGTGCCTGGATGCAGCGAGCCTGAGCCGTCGATCGGGCCGGGCAGGCCGGGGCAATGCGGGTGGAGCGCCACTGTCCTGAAAGACATGCCCCTCGGGTCCGATCAGCGTCTGGTGCTTTTCGATGAGAGCCATGCCACTGGATCGGGCACGCGCCAGTACCTCGCCGTCTACGCCTGTGTAGACGACAAGCCAAGCGTTGTGTTCGAACAGCGCTATACCGACGGCGCTCGTGTCGAGCAGGTTGATGGAAAGGGCATCGTCGTCGTGAGTGGGCATTGGGCAAAGGGCGATGCCATGTGCTGTCCATCTCAGGAGACAAGGCAAGTGTTTATATGGAAATCTTCAGTGCATCGCTATGTGCTGAAGCAAGCCGCTTATATCGGCGGCAAGAGCGATAAACTCTCTACCTGAGGGAGCCGGAAGCAGGCGTCGTCGGGGACAAGATCCGTGTGTCGTATTGTCGGCCCATGGGGCGGCGGCGAGTGCTTGCCCGATACATTCAGGGTGGTGCGCGCCATTCAATGAAGCCGCCTAGGCTGCCGACCAGGAAAGAATCCCACCGTGAGGCGCCAGCCGTGGGCGAGAGGTTTTATGGATAGAAAAATCGTCCTCGAGCTGGTCGATCTTTCGCATGGCTGCGTGATCGCGGACAGCGTGGTCTCGGGCCAGGCGATTGCCGAGCTGGAGTCGGCCTTGGGTCAGTCCTTGGCCGAGGTGAGGGGCGGCTGCTATCTGGAACTGGATCGGCAAGACGCGGTGAAAGTCGCAGGGCACTTCGCCGAGACGCTGCCGGCGAGTTGCATGGTCCATGTACGCGCCTGGCTCGGACACGACGATCTCCCTTACAAGATTCACACCCAACGGGAGCTGCTGCTCATGTTGGGCGGACATAAGCCGATGGCCGTGTTTGTCGTGGATCTGCAGTACGAAGAAAATCGCGAGCTGATCCCGGAGCGGTACTTCGCGCCTTATGTGCAGGAAGGCTTGTTCGTCGAACGAATCGTCGAATCCGAGGCAAACGGCGTGCGCCTGCTGACGGTGCTGTATGCCGTCCGCGACCAGGCCTGGCGTATCGATGCCTGGCTGCTGTTGAAGAAGACCGCCGAGAAAGCCGGATGGTCCGAAGGCTTCGAGCGCATGGAAGGGTCCTTGCTCGGCTATGAAGACTGGCAGAACGATGCTCATATCGAACTTATGGCCAGGCGCAGAGCTTCCTCAGGGAAACCGGCATAGCGAACAGACGAGTCTGGCCGCGCACCGGCATTAGCCTGCGCTTGCAGCATCTAGGCCGCGCCGGTTGCAATAGTCGGTGGCGTTGCCACGAGTCAGGTCGCTGCTGCTGCTGCTGCCATGTCCATAAACAGTCAAAGGCTTGAAGCTGGCGGTAAGCCTGCCACGCGCGGGGCGCATCGGCCATGCGAGGCGTAGACGTTGGCGATTGGATACCCGGCCCGAGCGCTGCGGCCAATCGGCATGGCTCACGCAAGCGCTGCCTGCAGCGGTCGCCTCATCTTCGAGGCGAAACTTCGCCGTGAATCGCGCATGGCGAACAAGGCCTGGAGCAGGCCGGTCGTCTGATCCGGGATCGGTGCCTTCGCTGCACTCGCGAATGCTCGTCGAGCCTGTTGCCCTAGCGTCTTCAGTGGACGGCAGATAGGGGTTGTCGACATACAGGTTGTGCGACGACCAAGCGCCCGCGGCCCGCCGGCGAGCCGATCACCCCGGTCAGGTGATCGGCTGCCACACCTCGCGAATCAAGCCCTGACGATCTGCGGCTGTTCGGCCTTGGGCTGATCGTTGTTCTGGGACTGGTTCGGGTTCTGCGTGGGCGTCGGGGTCGGGCTCGGCTGCGCAGACTGCGCCGCCACGCTGCTTTGCTGCATCGGCGTATTCAGGCTCTGCAGGGTCGGCACTTCGGCCACGGCCTTCATCGGCGCCGTATTCTGTGCAGCGAAGGTTTTCGAGCCGTCGGGGCTCATTTGGACTTGATCGATGCGGGTCATGCCCTCGGCCTTCGCCTGCACCACCAGGGCTGCCGCCAGGTTGGCGCTGTGCTGATCGGGCGTGCGCCCGATGGCGGCATCGAGCTTGTGGACGCCGGCCAGAGCCTGCTCGTACAGCGCATGATCGGGATTCTTGGGGTCGCTTAGCAGGCTGGTGCCCTGTGCTTTCTCGCCGGCGCCTGGCGCCTTGTCGCCGGCACCCTGGGGCGCCTTGCCCTGAGCCTGTTCGGCTTTCTTCGCCGCCTCGTCCACGGCCGCCGTGGTCTTCGCATCGGCGATGCCGTTGGTCTTCAGATTGTGATCGTCCTGGAACCGTTCCACCGCGCTGCGGGTATGCGGGCCGTAGTTGCCGGTCAGATCTTTGGCATCCAGGTAGCCGAGCCCGGCCAGCTTGGTCTGCAGCTCTTTCACCGAAGGCCCGTGCGCACCTTCTTCGAGCGTGCCGGGCGCGCCCGCGTGATGGGCGTGCGAGTGGTGCGAGTGGTGCGCATGCGTGGCGGTGTGATGCTCGGCCAGCGAAGGCCCGCGTTCCGCGATGCCGTATTTCTGCTCGTGCTGCTGGACGAATTTCTCGTACTTGTCGAGATAAGGCATTACATCCTTCTCAGCCACCTTGAGCCCGCCATAATCCTTGGAGGGGCCGTCGTGGTGATACTTGTAGATGTACTCCTCGCCTTGTCCGCGCGACTTGGCCAGCGCCTCGTTCTCCTGGAAATGGGCGACCAGAGCATCGGCCTGCATGGTCAGGTTGCTGCGATTGCCGTCGTTGATGCCGTAGCTGGCGCCGGTCTTGTCGATGAACTGGCCCAGGCCGGTGGCCGAGGTGGTGCCGGCCGCCGCATCCAGGTTGAAGCCCGATTCGACGCGCGCCGTCGCCAGCACGTAGGCGGTTTCCCGCGGGCTCAGGCCGGCGCGCTCGGACGAGGTAATCAAGGCGTCGATCACGCGCGACTGCGCTTCCGGCGAGGCGTCGCCCCAGATGCGCGAATTGCCGGCGGGGCGACCCGGCGAGCGGTCGATCGGGTCGTCGTAGTGGCTCCACCCGACGATCTGGCTGTCCAGATAAGCCTTGCCACGCGGCTGCACCATCGAGGTGTAGGTTTCGTTCGATTCCATAGCGGTGTACTCCTTCAGTCTCGGCAGAGAGGTCCTGCGATCAACGGGTCACGTCTTCATTGAATGAATTGGAGATGGGGCCGGCCCAGGCCCAGCTTGCGATCCAGCGCGTCGAATTCCGCGTTGTTGGGCGATTGCGCATGCGCGGCCGGAGCAGAGGCATCGGTGAGGATGGCCGGGTCGCTATGCGTCAGCAGTTCGCCCTGGGTGCTATAGAGATGGAACCATTCGCAGAACTCGCAGCCTTGCGGCAGCTCGCCGTATTGCACGATGAAGTAGGGCGTGCCGTCGGTGGCCTTGGCGCAACCCAGGCCGACCGCCGTGTAGCGTTCCAGCCCCCTGGGGCGGCTCAGCTTGGTGGTCTGGCCGTCCTCGCCCTTCAGGCGCAGCGAGGTCGTGTTGCAATCGTCGCCGAGACACTTGAGCAGCATCTCGGCCTTGCCGCAAGGCACGTCGAGCGACTTGGTCTGGGCATCGTCCGACCACGCGGGGTTCGCGACCAGCAAGGCAAGCAGGCAGCACAGTGCAGACAGCCATGAGGCGGTTCGAATCTGGCGCCATGATGCGCCGGGCTGCTTCGATCCTGCCGGGATGACCGCATGCGGGTCAGCCATGAGTCTCTGTCTGTCGTCCATCGTCAAGCTCCTTGAGTGATCGATGACTCGAACGATCGGAAGGTCGGCAAGGCATGCCGGAATGCGCCCGGCTGCGAGTTCCTTCCGGCATCGGCTCGAGCCCGCTTCGCGCCTGCCTGATCCTGGGTTGCGGGTCCTTGTCTCGCTTCAGGCAAGACGTTGTTGCCTGGCCCCGACCCTTCTCCATGGAATCCTAGCAGAATCTTGCGAACGTCCCGGTACATCCTGGATGCCCTTGATGACAGTTGCCGTTTCGCATTCATATGGGCGTCTCGCGGCGATGTCGGGCGGCGATGGCAGGCGGTGGATGCAGCGGCGCCGGATTCGACGGCGCCATGCGGCGCATCCGGGCCATCTCCACGCCGTATCGAACGATGCGTGGGACCGTCTCAGGCGAAGGGCATCGGCTGCACACCTACAGGGCGCTCGATCTGCGACGAGGGTGATCGAGGTGACCGCGCCTGCATGGCGAACATGCCTTGGCGGTGCGCGGCAGAAGCCTGGCCAGATGCCGCGGTGATGTCCGGCGTGAGTCAGCTATCTCCGCCTGCTCAATGCATCTGTCGCGCCAGCCGTTCCAGCCACAGGAAATTGACCAGCGGCGCGGTAGCCGCTATCGACTGCGTGGTCGCCGCTTCGTCCAGTAGCGCGAGCGCGGCGTGCCGATCGACCAGGCCGCGGTCGGCCAGCGCGCACTCCTGCAACTGCGCGGCAATTGCTTGCCGTTGCTGCGAGATCAGCGCGGGAAACACTTGATCGAAGGTTTCCTTGACGTAGTGATGCGGGAAAACCTCGGCGCCGAGCTGGCTGCGCAGATAGCGCCGCAGGGTCTCGCGTCCCTGTCGCTGCGCCGGCGGCAGCCGATAGCAGAAGCCGGCCAGGCGAGGATCGCTCAGCGGACTGACCGGCCACAGCCCGTGCCGCAGCAGATGCGGCGCCTGACAGACGCCCGCCAGTATGGCCGGCGCCGGACCCACCGGTGCATCGAAGGCGCGCTGCGAGCGCGCCGCAGCCAGCGCCTGCGGGGTCAGCAGACTGGCGGCGTAGCGCCTGGATTGCGTCATCTCAGGGTCGTCCCGGGCGTCGGTCCGCGCACTGTCGGAAAAAGGCATGAACAACTCGTCGCCGCCGAGGCCGGTGAACAGCAGGTCGCGGCTCTGCGCGCGCGCCGCGCGCCACAGCGCCTCGAATGCTTCCAGGTAGTACTCCACGCTCACGTAGCTCTTGTGCTGCTGCGGGCGCAGATCCAGCGACGGCGGCAGCGCGGCGATGTCCACGGTCTGGTCGAGCAGGCCGAGCTGTGTCGCCACCTGCCGGCGCCGTTCGGCCTGCGGCCTGCGGCAATCGCCGTCGAGCAGGATGCCCAGACTGGCCACCGGCCCGTATGAGGCGGTCAGGGCGCAGGCCACCGCGGCCGAATCCATGCCACCGCTCAATTCGGTCGCGATGCGGCTGGCGCTCATGGGACGCATCGCCAGGGTCCGCTGCAGCAGTTCCGCGAAGGCGGTCGCGGCATCGACGTCTTGCGGAAGGGCAGTCGGCGCCGGCGTTTCGAACGCCGCGGGATATTGGTAATGCGTTTTGCCCGGCTCCAGATGGAACGTGGCTCGCTCGGTCAGCAGGGTGACGCCGACGCAGATCTGCCGCGCCGAATAAGCCGCGTCGAGCGCCAGATGATGGCTGGCGACTTCCAGATCGAGCGGCAGGCCCTGGCCGAGAAAATCGGCGAAGTCCCACGACACGGTGACTCGCTCGCGGGTGCTGCGGCAATACACCGGCGCGGAGCCGAGCAGGCCGGCGCGCAGCTTGATGCGACGTCCGGCCGGTGCGACTTCGATCATCACGTAGTCGAGCGGCCACAGCAGGCAGGAGCGATGCCACTGCGCGTAGCGCTCGGCGTCGACGGTTTCGGCTGCGCTGCCCGCATGCTCGTCGTTGCCGGTGAGGCGCTCCCGGATCACCGCAAACCAGCGGCTCTCGGTACGCACCAACAAGGTTTCGAGAGAGGCGTGGCGGAAGGGCTCGATCCGGCCTTGCCCCAGCACGATGGCGTCCTGTTGCCATGCGGGCGTGGAGGAAAGATCGGACCAGGCAAGATCGGCCTTGAACATGCGTTGTTTCCCTCGATTCGGCGTGGACACTCTCGTGGATACGACGACGCGTTTCATGGATCGCGCAGACGGGCGTCCGGGTGCTCCGTCGGTGTCGCCCGGTCGAGCCGGCACGCAGCGCATTCGCTCAGTCGAGCAGGGCCATCTGCGTCGCTGTGAGCGCGTCGACCCGAAGCATAAAGCGCAGGCTTACCGTCGATCTTCACCAATCCGCTGGCGCATCGCTGTACCGCCGTGCCGCGAACGGACATCTGGTCAGGCGACGACGCGATCGCTTCCCACATCGGCCCGATCGATTCGCAATGCTCCAGCAAGGCAGGCAAGCCTGGATCGATCCGATCGCTTCACGATGCAGCGTGGCAGGCAGAAAGCGTCCGGGCTCGCCAGGAACGAAAACGCCGCCCTCGAAAGGGCGGCGTTATGTCGAGGCGCTGATCGATCACGCGTCTAGCCGTGATACCAGTACCCACGGCCGTCGGTAACGCCGTCGATCAGTTTGAACGGCAAGAACATCGGCGCTTGTTCCGACATAGGCTTGTCGAGTTGAATCGCGAACGGATTCGGCTCGGCCTCGATCTCCACGTACTTGACATTGGACAGTTGCATAACTGTACCCCCTCAAGCATGTATGCCGCCAAACGACGGCGCGCGGGACGCTAACACCGGCTCTCGCGCAGCGTCAAGGTCGTTTTGCTTGGCGGATTCGAAACCTCTTGAGCTCTTGCTCTCGGTCACAATTTCGCTGCTGGCAGGCCGCCGATGATGTCGTTTCGAGCTGCTGCGCTTCGGCTGATCTGGCCAGCGTGTGGGCTTCGATCAAAGCGCGCCAAACCTGCCGGACCTATTGCTAGGCCTGCGGCTTGCGCATCACAGCGAAAGGCCACTGGCCGGGAGTGGCGACGGCCTGGTAGCCGCGTGCCGCTTTCTCGGCGAGCGGCCGGGTTCAGGCCGGTCTGCATGCTGCGCTTATTGGCCCTTGGGCAACATCCACGCCCGCTTGCCGGGGATATCGATGACGATATCGTTTTTTTCGAGAAAACTGGTGCCCAGGTTTCCGTCGAGGATCAGGTCGAGTACCTTCGATGCGCCCTTGAAGGTAGTGCCGTCGGCCAGCGAGATCGACACGTCCTGCTTCTCCGCTTCCGGCGACAGCCCGAACAACCCGGCCAGATGCTTGCCCACCAGCACCAGTCCGCTGCTGTTGCCCGAGTCGACTTCGAACCACGCGGTGCCTTGCCTGGTTTTCACCGGCAGGTCGATGGTGAGCGCCGCGCCTTGTGCGTCGCGGACCACGCGGACCTGCATCGGGGTTTTGCCCCGCAGAGCCTGGATGTCGTTGGGGCGAGTGAGAATGTCCAGGGTTCGCCCCGAGTACGAGAAGCGCAGCGTCTTGTCCGGGAACAGGTCCAGCGACAAGGAGCCGTCGATGTGCGGGCTGTTCGGCGGCAGCAGGGCCGAATAGTCCAGGACCATCAGGGTTTCCGCGTGGACCTGGCTCTTGCCGATGCTGACCGCAGCATCGTCGCAGCGCTGGCCGTTCAACTTTTCGCCCTGCATGCGGAAGCCGGTGATCTGACCCCAAGGCTTGCAGCCGATCGACGCCGCGAACTGCGGCGAAATCGTGCTCACGCCGCCGCCCGTATCGAACAGGAAGGTGCCCGGCTTGCCGTTCACCACGGCATGGATGGTCAGGCCGAGATCGGTCGAGTTCAGCGGAATTTTCTCGGCCTGACTCGTTGCGGCAACAGCAAAAAGCAAGGCGGCAGCGCTGAGCCTCAGCACGCGCCGCGCGGCTTTCGAAGGCGAAGGCGAAGCTGGTCGCGAAGTCATCGAGATGGCCATGCAGGGTTCCAAAGGTGTGCTCGTGGAGGCGATGATCCTAGGCCGGGCTGGGCACGATGAGTGCCGGATTGCACTTTGACTTTGCGTCTGGGTATTAGCCGAAGCTTGCTTAGATGAGACTTTGCGCTGCCGGCCGCCAGGCGACAACGCCCCTGCATTCATTGCGGGCCCGATCGGCTCAGGTCATGCCGGCGCGGGGAATCAGATCGGCTCAATCCGATCGCCTGCACCGTGCAGGCAAACCCGCAGGAAACCCATGGACCTGTCGCAAACGAAAACGCCGCCCTCGAAAGGACGGCGTCATCTCGGCGCGCCGACGGATCGCGCGCCTAGCCGCGATAGTATCCGCGGCCGTCATAAAGCCCGGCGGTCAGTTTCAGCGGGATGAAGATCGACGCCTGTTCCGCCATGGGCTCTTCGAGCTGCACCGCGAAGGGATTCAGCTCGCCCTCGATTTCTACGCACTTGGTTTCGGACAGTTGCATAACCGTACTCCCTCAAGCATGCATGCCGCCAAACGGCGGCACGCTCAAGCCTAACATCGGGCCTTGCACGCCGACTTGCATGGTCGACACGAAAGCTCGTTGCGGCCCCTCGCAGTCAGTCACGACCGTCGTTTTCATGAGCTGCATCACAGCTTCCCGCCTGGGAAGCGCAACGCTCGCGATTCAGTCGGGAAGCGTCTGGCTCGGATTGCTTGCATTCACCGAGGCGGACAAGCTGGCCGGATCGACTTTTCGAAGCTGCGCCCATGCGATCAGGTTCGGCGGCCGATAGCTCGAATCGGCTTTCCAGCGCGCGAATACACTGGCGTCGATCGATTCGTTGATGGTGTTGACGCGCCCGGCGTCCGTATCCACCGGATCGACCCCGATCGGGCGGTAATAGTGCTTGCCCAGCGTCACGATCTCGTAAATGCCGTGGGCCATCTCGGCCAACGAATCGCGGATCGGGCAGGCCGTGGCTTCTTCGTCGAGTTCCACGCTGTCCTTGAATTGCAGGCCGTGTTCGATCGCCTTGTCCATCAGCCATTTCAGCGGGGCCTGAGCGAGCAGGTCGTTCTCGTAGCCGCCGCCGACATTGGCATGGGCTCCCACGAACCAGCGCTGCTCGACCTGGGAGAAGTCGCGCGGCGGTGGCGTCAGGCCTGAGGGCGGCGTGGTTTTCTTCCATAGCGTCGGCGCGAAGGCCTCGCGATGCTCGTCGATGGCCAGCGCGTGGTAGCCATGGGTATCGTTGATGTGGAAATCGGTTTCGAGGAAATTGAAATCGCTGCGGCTGACGTGGGGCATCAAGGGAATCGGCATGCCCAGCGTGCCCACGGTATCCCAGACGCCTTGAAACCACACCGGGATCGAACGCGAATACTTTTTCAGCCAGCGGTCTTCCTGGCTCAGGTCGCCCGTCGCATGCTGGAGCGCGCCGATCGAGGCGGCATTGCCTTTACGGTAGCGCTCGTAGAGCTGATTCAGGGACATCGGCGAGCCGGGCTTGAGCAGGCCGCACTTCGAGATAAAGCCGGCCAGGCTGCGCGCGGTGAAGGCGCCCCGGCTGAAGCCGAAGATGAAAATCTGGTTGCTGTCGTCGTAGTTTTCGATCAGCCATTCGTAGGCGGCGATCACTTCCTCGTTGATGCCGATGCCGAATGCGCCGCCGAGCAGCTTTTCGCCTTTCTGCGTGCCGACCCCGGCGCTGTAGTAGACCTTCTGTTCCGGCGACACCGCGCACAGCGACTTCAGTCGCCATACGTTGGTATTGTCGTTGCTCGTGTTCCAGGTGCCGTCCAGGAACAAGGCGACGCGGTTCGGCTTGAGGCTGTCGGGCATGAAGCTGTCCTTGGAAGAGTGGATGAGCGGGCTGGCTGCAGGTGAAACGGCGAACGGCGAGAACTCCTCCGGCCGGCTCGATGCGGGGCGGCTTGCCGATGTAAGCCCCTGATCGAAGCAGCCGGTCCGCGGCGATCGCCGGTGTCGCCTGCTGGCACGCCGTATTCCTGTCCACGGCCCGTGCCATTCGCCGAGATGCTGCAGCCGCCGGCCCTGCCGTCTCACCCGTCAGTCGAACGCGTGGTTTTCTCCCACCGATCGATCTCCGCCGTCAAGTCAGAAATTTGCTGACGCACCAGGCCGAGCGCGTCGCTGCCGAGCAGCAGGTGCGCCGGCGGCGAGTCGCTGTCGATCACCTGCAGCATGGCCCGCGCCGCCTTGACGGGATCGCCCAGCTGCTTGCCGCTCTTTTGTTGGCGGCCTTCCCGGATCGGCGCGAACAGTTCGTCGTAGTCGGCAATCGAGCGGGGCGTCCTCACCATCGAGCGTCCGGCCCAGTCGGTGCGGAACGAACCGGGCGCGACCGCGGTCACCGCGATGCCGAGCGGCTTCACTTCCTTGCCCAGCGCTTCGGAGATGCCTTCCAGCGCGAACTTGCTGCCGCAATAGTAGGCAATGCCGGGCAGGGTGATATGGCCGCCCATCGAGGTGATGTTGAGGATGTGCCCGCGGCGGCGTCGGCGCATATGCGGCAGCACGGCCTTGATCGTCGCCACCGCGCCGAACACGTTGACGTCGAACTGCCGCCGCATCTCGGCCAGCGGCGATTCCTCCAGCACGCCTTCGTGGCCATAGCCGGCGTTGTTGACCAGCACGTCCACTGGACCCACGTTCGCTTCGATCTCCGCCACCACGCCGTCGATCGCCTCGAAGTCGGTGACGTCGAGCAGGCGCCCCACGGCCTCGCCGGCGGCCAGCGCCTCGAACTCGCGCCGGGCCTGTTCGTTGCGCACGGTGCCCACCACGCGATGGCCGGCGGCGAGCGCCTCCTGGGCCAGCGCGCGGCCGAACCCGCTGCTCACCCCGGTAATAAGCAAAGTTTTGCTGGCTGACATCGTGACGACTCCTGAAGCATGGCTGAGAAGTGCACAATAGGCTTCCATGGAGAGGTTTTTGAGGCCGAATCTTCTGTTCTTCTTGCCTATTCCTATGAGCAATCATCTTTCATGAAGAAAGCCAAGCAAGCCCCGGAAGACGACAGCCGGCGCCTGGTCGCGCTTGCGCGAGGGCTGGCGCCCGAAGAGGGCTACAACCTCACCGCCTTGCCCGGTGTGCGCATGCTGCGCTCCGATCGAAAGCTGGCGCGTACGCCGGTGTTGTACGACCCCGGCATCGTGATCGTATGCCAGGGGCGCAAGCGCGGCTATTTCGGCGAGCAGGTGTATCTCTACGACGAGCGGCACTACCTGGCGGTCGCCGTGCCCGTTCCGTTCACCATGGAATCCGACGGCACGCCTGCGCGTCCGCTGCTGGCCATCTATATGCACCTCGATGTCCGCATGGCCGCCGAACTGATGCTCGAACTCGACCGCCATCATCTGCCACCGGATCGCGAGGCGCCGCGCAGCATGATGTCCAGCCCGATGGACCCGGCGCTGCGCAGCTCCGTGCTGCGCCTGCTGGAGGCGATGAGCCAGCCGCTGGAGGCGTCGATTCTCGGGCCGGGTCTGCTGCGCGAGGTCTATTTCCGCGTGCTCGCCGGGCCGCAGGGCAAGGCCATGCGCCTGGCGCTAGCCATGCAGGGGCCGTTCGGCCGGATCGGCAAGGCGTTGCGCCATATCCACGCGAGCTACGCCCAGCCGCTCGGCCTCGCGCAGCTGGCGCACGAAGCCGGCATGAGCGTGCCCAGCTTCCATCAGCATTTCAGAACGGTCACGCAGACCTCGCCGATGCAATACCTCAAGTCCACGCGGCTGCACCAGGCGCGCCTGCTGATGGTGCGCGAAGGCATCACCGCGGAGGCGGCCAGCTACGCCGTGGGCTATGCGAGCGCGTCGCAATTCACGCGGGAGTTCAAGCGGCTCTTCGGCCTGCCGCCGGTGGCCGAAGTGAAGCGCATGCGGAAAGACTTCGCGATACCTCCCGCGCAGGCGGCATCGGACTACGTTTCGTCGCATTGAGTGGCTGCCTCAGCGACGTCGGGGTGATGCATGGTGTCGGTAGTCATCCGACGCCGGCCGGTCGCCGCTGGTTTCGCGCGGAAATGGCTGAGTGGCACCGTCACCATGCAGTAAAGCGTTCGAGCTTGGCGGAAACGCTTCGGCTTGGGTGAAACACTGCGGAATCGTACCGGCATCCACACAGCCGGTACGGCTCGTGATTGGCGCCCGCGGGTCGGCCATATGCTGGCTCGACCCGTTTCCTGGGCGCAGGGCTGCGCTTGCTTCGCCTTATTCGGTCATCGGCATCACGACTTCACGATATGCCAGCCTTTGCCGCTGGCCGCCGATTTCCGATGTCGAAGCCGATGAGGCTCTGCATCTCCATGCTTGCGACTAGCGCGCTCACGATCTGCGCCGCCCTCGCTCAAGCCGGTTGCGCGCATAGCTGCCGATAACGCCAGGTCACATATTTCCTCAGCAGTTCGGCCGTCATCAACGGGGCAGGCATGCCTTCGCCGTCCAGCTCGGCCACGGCATTGCTCAGTTCGATCCGCGTCGGCGCCGCGTCGTCGTCGTGGGACTCGGCCAGCTCGACCGGCATCACCGTCGCCAGGCGGTGGGTTGCTTCGTGCTCGCTGCACAGCTGTCGCCATTGACGGTAGTCGATGGACTCGACCGCGAGGTCCTCGATTGCCGCGATCTGCCGGGCCAGCTCGCCCAATGCGAACGACTGAGGGGCCGACAGGTTGAGGCTGCGCCCGCGCATGCCTTTGCGCAGCGACAGCTCGACGATGCACTCGCTCATATAGTCCACCGGCAGCGAGTTGATGTGGGTGTCGACCACCGGTACCCGCTCGAGCCGCAGGCAGGCATCGATGAACAGGCTCCAGGTATCGCTGGCGTTGCTGGCACCGTCCTGGCTGGCGCAGCCGATATGCGTCGGCCGGTAGATGGTGTAGGGAATGCCGCGTTCGCCGCCGAGGCGCAGCAGGCGTTCGGCCACCCATTTGCTTTGCGCGTAGCCGGAGGCGAGGCCGGGCCAGTACTCGGCCAGCTGCGCCTCGGTAGCGATGTCAGGGCCGGCCGAGGCCGGCAGAGGAAGGGTGCTCAGGGTGGACACGTAGTGCACGTGCTTGGGCGCGCCGCGGGCGGCCAGACGCAGGATCTCTTCGGTGCCGCGCACGTTGGCGGCCTTCAGGCTCGCATAGGTGTGCAGCGAATTGACCCAGGCGCCGTTGTGGTAGATCACCTCGATCAGCTCGCCGAGCTGCTCGAAGCGTTCCGGTTCCAGGCCGAACAGGGGCAAGGCCAGGTCGCCGGCGACCACCGCGACGCGCGTGCGGTCGTAGCCGGCCAGGCCGAGCTGGCGCATGTTCGCGTCTAGCCTGCTGCGGCCCTCGGCCGCATCGTTGCAGCGGATCAGGCAGTGCACGGTGGCCTGCGTGCGTCGCAACAGGGAGGCCAGCAGGAAGGCGCCGAGAAAGCCCGAGGCGCCGGTCAGCAGGATGTGCTGCGGCGGATATTCCTGCGTCGCCGGTGCGCCGGCGCGGATGGCCTCGTCGAGCAGCACTTCCGCGGCGAGATCGAGCGCGGTGGCTGGCGTGTTCGCCGCGTCGGCGGTGACGAGGGCGGCCATGTCCTTCAGCACGGGATGGCTGAACAGTTCGCGCACCGGGATCGTCTTGCCGAAACTCTCGTGCATGCGCGCCACCAGCTGGGTGACCAGCAGCGAATGGCCGCCCAGCTCGAAGAAGTGATCGTGGCGGCCGATCCGCTCGACGCCGAGCAGGGCCTGCCACATGGCGGCGAGCGCACTCTCAGCCTCGTCCTGCGGCGGCGCATAGTCGCGGTGGGCATAAGCCTGGTCGTCCGGTGCGGGCAGGGCCTTGCGATCCAGCTTGCCGTGGGCGGTGAGCGGCAGCGACGGCAGCAGCACGAAGGCGCTGGGCAGCATGTAGTCGGGCAGGCGCGCGGCAAGGTGCTCGCGCAGCGCGGCGGCCAGCTCCTGTTTCGCGCGATCGACTACCACATAGGCGACCAGGCGCGGTGCGCCCGGATGATCCTCGCGTGCGAGCACGGCGTTTTCGCGCACCGACGGATGCGCAGCGAGGTTCGCTTCGATCTCGCCCAGCTCGATGCGGAAGCCGCGCAGCTTGACCTGCTGGTCGTTGCGCCCGAGGAAGACCAGGTTGCCGTCCGCCAGCTGGCGCATCAAGTCGCCGCTGCGGTACATGCGCGCGCCGGGGCGGCCGTCGAAGGGATCGTGCAGGAAGCGTTCGGCGCTCAGCTCGGGTCGGTCGAGATAGCCGCGGGCCACGCCGCCGCCGCCGATGTACAGCTCGCCGACGCTGCCGCGCGGCACCGGCTGGCCATGCTCGTCGAGCAGGTACAGGCGCGTGTTGGCCAGCGGTCGGCCGACCGGCACGGCGGTCAGCTCGCCGGCACCGTCCGGGCAGACCCAGACGCTGGCGCACACGGTGATCTCGGTGGGGCCGTAGGCATTGGCCAGCCGGGCGTGGCGCTGCCAGCTGTGCAGCAGGCCGGGGCTGGAAGCCTCGCCGGCGAGGATCAGGGTGGGCCGGTGTGTCCACGCTGGCGCGTCGGCATGGCCTTGCAGAAAGGCCGGCGGCAGGGTGGCGTGGGTGATGCGGTGGCGCCCGATGAAGGCGAGGAAGGCCGCGGGATGCTGCCGCTCGGTGGTGGAAGGCAGATACAGCGCGCCGCCCACGGCCAGCGCCATCGCGCTTTCGAACACGCTGGCGTCGAAGCCGATCGAGGCGAACTGGCTGACCCGGCTGTCGGCGTCGACGGCTAGCCGTTCGCTCAGCGAGAGGCCGAGGTTGATTACGCCGTGATGCTCGACCATCACGCCCTTCGGCATGCCGGTCGAACCGGACGTGTAGATGATGTAGGCCAAATGGCTCGCGTCGAGGCCGGCGACCTGGGGATCCTCGGCCGGGCAAGCGACCCAGCTGCGCTCGTCGGCGAGATCGAGCAAGTCCACCGCCGCGAGCGCAGCGGCGCCGAGCGCAGCGCGTCCTGCCTCATCGCACAGCAGCAGACGCGGCGCCGCGTCGCGCAGGATGTGCTCGAGCCGGGCCGAGGCGTAGGCCGGGTCCAGCGGCACATAGGCACCGCCGGTCTTGAGGATGCCGAGCAGGCCGACGAACAGCGCGAGGCCCTTGTCGGCGCACAGCGCGACGCGGTCGCCCGGGCGCACGCCCAGCCCGATCAGGTGATGCGCCAGCCGGTTGGCCCGAGCGTTCCAGTCGGCATAGGAAAGCTGTTCCGGTCCGCACACCAGCGCGGTCGCCTGCGGCGATTCGCGCGCCCAGCGTTCCACCCATTGATGCATGCACAGCTGTTGCGGATACGGCGTGTCCGTGCGGTTCCACTGTTCCAGCAGCAGCTGCCGCTCGTCAGCGGACAGCATCGGCAGCTGGCCGGGCGCACGTGCATCGCCGGCGGCGATCGCTTCCAGCAGGGTGCGCAGATAGCCGGCGTGACGATCGATCGTGGCAGGGTCGAACAAGGCGCTGGCGTAGTTGAAACCGCCCTGGATGTGGCCGTCCGCTTCGCCCAGGATCAGCTCCAGATCGAACTTGACCCAATCGAATCCGCCCTGGACCGGCTCGGTCGCGATGCCGGGAAGTTCGAGCCGGCCCTCGTCGTGGCTTTGCCAGGCGAACAGCACCTGCACCAGCGGCGTGCGGTCGATGCGCCGCGGCACCTGCGCGAGCTCCACCACCTGCTCGAACGGCAGCTCCTGATGCGCCTGCGCTTCCAGCGCCACCTGACGCACCTGGGTCAACAGCGAGGGCAGGTCGTCCGCTGCGGCCAGGTCGATGCGCAGGGCTAGCGTGTTGACGAAGAAGCCGATCAGCGGCTCGAGTTCCTGCCGGCCGCGGCCTGCAGTCGGCGTGCCGATCAGCACCTCCTGCTGGCCGGCCAGGCGAGACAGCACGGTGGCCCAGGCGGCGAGCAGCAGCATGAACAAGGTGACGCCGTGGCGCTGAGCCAATTGCCTGAGCTCGTGGCTCAGCTCCGGCTCCAGCACGAACGGCAGGAAGGCGCCCTCGAACGATTGCCGTGCGGGGCGCGGGCGATCGACAGGCAGTTCCAGCAGGGTCGGCGCCCCGGCCAGGCGCTGGCGCCAGTACGCCGCCTGCTCGGCCAGGCGATCGCTGCCCAGGCGCCGATGTTCCCAGGCGGCGTAATCGGCGTATTGGATCGGCAGCGGTGCCAGCGTGTCGCCGTGCGCCTCGCGCGCAGCGGCGTAGCAGGCGCCGAGCTCGCGGGCGAGGATGCCCAGCGACCAGCCGTCGGCGACGATATGGTGCAGGGTCAGCTGCAGCACATGGTCGTGCTCGCCGAGGCGCGCCAGGCTGGCGCGGATCAGCGGGCCGGCAGCCAGGTCGAATGGCCGATTGCGTTCGGCAGCGAGCCACTGCGTCAGCGCCGCTTCGACATCGGGCGAACGGCTCAGCTCCTGTTCGTGCAGAGCCAGGGCGGAGTCGGCCGGCAGCAGCCTGGCGTAGGGCTGGCCGTGTTCGGCGGCGAACACCGTACGCAGGCTTTCGTGGCGCGCGTATACGCGCTGCAGCGCTGCGCGCAGGGCATCGATATCCAGCGCGCCGTCGAGGCGCACGGCATAGGGAATATGGTAGGTGGCGCTGTCGCCATCCAGCTGGGCCAGGAACCACAGGCGCTGCTGGGCATGCGAGAGCGGCTGCCGCTCGCCGCGCGGCGTCGCCGGGATAAGCTCATGAGAATCGTTGCCGGCTTCGCCCGGCGCATCGGCCAGCAGCTCGGCGAGATCATGCAGCACCGGTCGCGCGAACAGCGTGGCCAGCGGTACGGCGACGCCGAAGGCGCGGGCGATGCGGCTGAGCAGGCGCACGGCGATCAGCGAATGCCCGCCGAGCTCGAAGAAGTGATCGTGGCGGCCGACCTGGTCCACGCCGAGCAGCTCCTGCCACAGCCGCGCCAGTTCGATTTCCGCTTCACCCTGCGGCGGCTCGTAGCGCGAACGGGCGAAGGCCTGTTCGTCCGGCGCCGGCAGGGCGTGGCGATCCAGCTTGCCGTGCGCGGTCAGCGGAATCGCCTCCAGCGTGACGAAGGCCGCCGGCACCATATAGGCCGGCAGCAGACTGGCGAGGTGCGCGTGCAGCGTCGCGGGCAAGCCGTCGGCGCGTCCCTGCGGCACCACGTAGGCGACCAGCTGCAGATCGCCGAGCGCATCGTTGCGTGCCAGCACCGCGCATTCGCGCACGCCGGCATGCTCGGCCAGGCGCGCCTCGATCTCGCCGAGCTCGATGCGGAAGCCGCGCACCTTCACCTGGTGGTCGTTGCGGCCGAGGTATACCAGCCGGCCGTCGGGCAGCTGGCGTACCAGATCGCCGGTGCGATACATGCGCGCGTCGGGGCGGGCGTCGAAGGGATCGTCGAGGAAGCGCTCGGCGGTGAGCTCGGCGCGGCCGAGATAGCCGCGCGCGATGCCGAGGCCGCCGATGTGCAGTTCGCCGGCTGCGCCCAGCGGCACCGGCTGGCCGTGGCGGTCGAGCAGGTAGGCACGCGCGTTGGCGATCGGACGGCCGATCGGCACGTGGCTGGTCGCTGCGGCGATGGCGCCGGGCGCCAGCGTCTGCGCGGTGACCACATGGGTTTCGGTGGGGCCGTAGTGGTTGTGCAGGCCGCAGGCCGGCAGTCGCGCGAACAGGCGCTGGATCTGCGGGGTCAAGCGCAGCTGCTCGCCGGCGACGATGATCTCGCGCAGCTCGGGCAGCAGGCCGGCCGCCGGCTGCGGCAGCTCGTCCGCGGCCTCGGCCAGCGTCTGCAGCGCGATATACGGAAGAAAGATCCGCTGCACACGCTGCCGGTCGATCAGTTCGATCAGTCGATCGAACTGCAGCCGCGTCTGGGCATCGACCAGCACCAGCGCGGCGCCGGTGCACAGGCTGCTGAAGATTTCCTGGAAGGCCACGTCGAAGCCCAGCGCGGCGAACTGCAGGGTGCGCGGCGCGGGCAGGCCGCTGTGCACGGCCTCGTTGCGCTGCCAGTGGACGAGATTGATCAGGGGGCGGTGCGGCATCGCCACGCCCTTCGGCGTGCCGGTGGAGCCGGAGGTGTAGATCACGTAGGCGAGTCGCTCGGCGCCGGCATCGGGCAGCGGTGCCGGATCGTCGGTGGGCAGCCCGTCGCAGCGTTCGGCCAGTCCGTCGAGCTCGAGCACGCGGTGCACGGCCAGCGCGCGTGCGCCCAATGCGTGGCGCCCGACCGCATCGCCGAGCACCAGCTCGGCGTCGGCTTCGGCCAGCACCTGCAGCAGGCGCTCGCTCGGATAGGAAGGGTCCAGCGGCACGTAGCAGGCGCCGGCCTTGAGGATGGCCAGCAGGCCGGCGACCATGTCGAAGCCGCGCTCGGCGCACAGCGCGACGCGCTGGTCGACGCGCCCTTCCGCGCCGATGCCGAGCGCGCGCAGATGATGCGCCCACTGGTTGGCCTGTGCGTTCAGGCGCGCATAGCTGAGCCGCTGCTCGCCGTGGATCAGGGCGATCGCCTGCGGCGACTGCGCGGCCTGCCGCTCGAACAGCCGGTGGATGCCGACGTCCTGCGGATAATCCGCGCCGGTGTCGTTCCAGCGCGCCAGCAGCGCCTGTTCGGCGGGGCCGGCCAGTGGCGCCTGCGAGAGTGGCAGCGCCGGCTGGGCGACCATCGCCTCGAGCACGCTGGACAGGTAGCCGACATGCCGCTCGATGGTGGCCTGGTCGAACAGCGCGGCGGCGTAGCCGAGGCCGCCGACCACGACGTCGTCGTGTTCGTACAGATGCAGCTCCAGGTCGTAGCGGATCGCCTCCAGCGACATCGGGGCCTGCTCGATCTCCAGGCCCGGCAGCTCGAAGCGGCTCTTGTCGTTGCTCTGCCAGGCGAACAACACCTGGAACAGCGGCGAGTGATCCAGCCGGCGCGCCGGGCGGGCAATCTCCACCACCTGTTCGAACGGCAGATCCTGGTGCTCCTGCGCGGCCAGGGTGGTGCGGCGCACGCGCGCCAGCAGCTCGACGGTGTCGGGCTCGCCGGAGAGGTCGATGCGCAAGGCCAGCGTGCTGACGAAGAAGCCGATCAGCGGCTCGATTTCGGCTTGGCCGCGGTTGGCCGACAGCGTGCCGATCATGACGTCGTCCTGCCCGGACAGCCGGGCCAGCACGCTCGCCCAGGCGGCGGTGAGCAGCATGTACAGGCTCACGCCGTGCTGCGTGCCGAGCTGCCGCAGGCGACGGGTCAGCGCGGCATCCAGCTTCACTGGAAGCATCGCGCCCGCGAACGACTGACGCGGCGGCCGTGGCCGGTCGGTGGGCAGGTTCAACAGATCGGGCGCGCCGCGCAGGGCGCGCTGCCAATACTCGGCCTGGCCGCGCAAGCGTTCGCTGGAGAGCACCGCACGCTGCCAGCCGGCATAGTCGGGATACTGCACCGGCAGCGGCGGCAGCTGCACCGGCCGCTGTTGCGACAGCGCCGGGTAGAGTGCGCTGATCTCGCGCGCCAGCAGGTTGACTGACCAGCCGTCCGAGACGATGTGGTGCATGCCCAGCAGCAGCACGTGCTGCCGTTCCGAGAGGCGCAGCAGCGCCGCGCGGATCAGCGGGCCGCGCTCGAGATCGAACGGCGCCTGCGCATGCTCGCGGCTGTGGCGCGCCAGCAAGGCCTCCGCATCGTGCGCATCGCGCAGGTCATGTTCGACGAAGAGGCATCGCGTATCGGCCGGTAGCAGGATCGCGACCGGCTCGCCGTCGCGCGAGCGGAACACCGTGCGCAAAGCCTCGTGGCGCGCGAGCAACTGATCGAGGCTGCGACGCAGCGCATCGACGTCCAGTACGCCCTGCATGCGCAGCACCAGCGAGACGTGGTAGGTCGCGTTGGCGTTGTCCAGCTGGGCCATGAACCACAGGCGCTGCTGCGCGTAGGACAGCGGGAGATACTCGCCGCGCGCCAGCGGCAGGATCGGCGGCAGGCCTGGCTGGCCGCCGTCCTTGCGGCCGGACTCGATCGCCGCGGCCAGTCCGGCGAGGGTCGGATGGTTGAACAGGCTGGCCAGCGGCAGCGTGCTGCCGAAGGCCTGTGCCACCTGGCCGAGCAGGCGGATGGCGATCAGCGAATGGCCGCCCAATTCGAAGAAGTGATCGTGCCGACCAACGCGTTCGACGCCGAGCAGTTCGCACCACAGCGCGGCCAGGGCGATCTCGGTCTCGCCGGTCGGCGGCTCGTAGGCGCGATGGGCGAAGGCCTGCTCGCCGGGCGCGGGCAGGGCCTGGCGGTCGAGCTTGCCGTTGGGCGTCAGCGGAAACGCCTCGAGGCGCACGAAGGCCGCAGGCACCATGTAGTTCGGCAGCTCGGCGGCCAGGTGACTGCGCCAGGCGCCGACTAGGGCGTCGTCGGGGCCGGCGTCGGCCGCTGCCGTCACGTAGGCGACCAGGCGCTTGTCCTGGGCTTCGCCCAGGGCCAGCACGACGGCCTCGCGTACGCTAGTGTGATGCGCCAGTCGGCTCTCGATCTCGCCCAGCTCGATGCGGTAGCCACGGATCTTCACCTGATTGTCGTTGCGGCCGAGGAATTCGATCTCGCCGTTCGGCAGATGGCGGCCCAGATCGCCGGTGCGATACATGCGCGCATCGGAGGCGGGCGAGAACGGATCGGCCAGGAATCGCTCGGCGCTGAGTTCGGGACGATGCAGATAGCCCCGCGCCACGCCCGTGCCGCCGATATACAGCTCGCCTACCGCGCCTAGCGGCACCGGCTGGCGCCGCGTGTCGAGCAGGTAGACCCGCGTGTTCGGGAGCGGACGGCCGATCGAGGAGACTCGCAGCTCCTGTTCCACCGGCAGCAGGGTGGCGTTGACCGTGGTTTCGGTGGGGCCGTAGGCATTGAACAGCCGTGGGCGATGGCCGCGGCGGCCCAGCCAGCGCGCCACCGCAGGCAGGCTCATGGCGTCGCCGCCGACGCTGACCAGGCGCAGGCAGGCTGGAAGTTCCAGTTCGGGCTGGGCCAGGGCCAGCTGGGCCCAGAACGCGCTGGGAAGATTGAGCGAGCTCAGCCGCTGCTCCGTGCAGAAAGCGGCGAAGGCCTCGGGAGAGCCCAGGCATTCGTCGGTGCGCAGCACCAGGGTGGCGCCGCTGAGCAGGGCCGGGAAGATTTCTTCCACCGACATGTCGAAGGCGATCGAGGCGAACTGCAGCAGGCGGTCTTGCGCCTGCAGGCCGTAGGCGCGCTGCAGCGCGACCACCTGATGATGGACCTGGCGATGCTCAACCATCACGCCCTTGGGCCGACCGGTCGAGCCGGAGGTGTAGATCACGTAGGCGAGATGATGCGAGGCCAGTTCGCGCACCTCGGGATCGTGCGCGGGTTCGTCCGTCCAAGCCGACGCATCGTCGAGATCCAGTGCGGCGATCTGCGCAGACGTCGTTCCCAGCGCCTGCCGCCCGGAATGGTCGGCAAGCAGCAGCCGCGGCTGCGCGTCTTGCAGTACATGGGCGAGGCGCTCGGAAGGATAGGCCGGATCGATCGGCACGTAGGCGCCGCCGGCCTTGAGGATGGCCAGCAGGCCGACGATCATCGACGGCCTGCGCGCAACGCACAAGGCGACGCGATCGTCGGGGCGCACGCCCAGCGCGATCAGGCGATGGGCCAGGCGGTTGGCCTGCGCATTGAGTTCGGCATAGCTCAGCGTCTGGTCGCGATGCGCCACGGCGATGGCTTCGGGCCGCTGCTGCACCTGGCGCTGGAACAGCTGATGGAGGCAGGCGTCCTCGGCGAAGGCGATGTCGGTGGCGTTCCACCGCGCGAACTGCTCGCGCTCTTCGGCGGTGACGATCGGCAGCGAGTCGATCGCGCGCTGCGGCTCGGCGAGCAGGGCATCCATGAATCGGCTGAAGCGGCGCTGCAGCGCCTCGATCTCCGCGCCGTCGTAATAGGCGCGGCCGAAGATGAAAAACATCGTCGTGTCTTTGCGATGCAGATCGTCCCGCACGCACAGCCGCAACGGGGTGTTCTCGTAGTCGTTGGTGCACTTCACCACGAAGGCCGTGGTGGCGCCGAAGTGCAGCGGCATACCGCCGTTCTCGTACGAGATGGACAGCTCGTAGAGCTGGGCGCGATGCTGCTTGAACAGGCCGGCACCCTGGTTCAAGGCGCCGACCGGGAAGCGCTGGTGCCGATAGTCCTGGCGCAGTGCGGGCGCGATCGCCTTGAGCAGGTCGAGCAGGGAACCGCTGGGGTCGAAGGCCAGCCGCATCGGCAGCACATTGGTGAACATGCCGGCGGTGCGTCGCGCCTCCGCGTCTTTGCGGTTCAGCACGGACAGGCCGATCGCCAGTTCGTCGCGCTGCCCCAGCCGCAGGAAGCAGGCATAGAAAATCCCCAGCAGGATCTGGAAGCGGGTCGATTGATGCTCGGCGGCCAGCGCGTCGATCTGCCGGTTCGCCTCGTCCGCCAGACGCCAGATGTATTCGCCGCTGATGCTCGCGCGCTCGGCGATCGCCTCCTGGTGACGCGGCGACAGCACCGGGTCGGGAACGTCGCGGTATTTGTCCAGCCAGTAGTCGCGGTCCTTGCGGTATTGCGGCGAGGCGAGATAGTGCTGGTCCGACTCGACGAAGCGCGTGTACGAAGGCGCGTCGAGCTCGGGCTCTTCCTGCTTTTCCAGCGCACTGTACAGATTGGCGAGGGACTGGAAGATCATGTCCATCGACCAGCCGTCCGCGATCAGGTGATGGGCGCAGATGAACCACTGGTAGCGTTCTTCGGACAGCTTGATAAGGGTGCAACGGAACAGCCTGCGGCCGATCAGCTCGAAGGGCAGATTCATCTGCTCCTGCATCCAGGCCTGCGCGTCGTCGTGCGCGGTGGTGCGGTCGGCGAAGTCCAGCAGGGCCGCATCGACCGTCAGCGTCGGCAGGATGCGCTGGCCGGGAACCTCGCCCGGTCGCGCCACCAGCATGATGCGCAGCGCATCGTGCTTGCGGACGACCAGGTTCAAGGCTTTTTCGAAGGTCGGTACGTGCAGGCGCCCGAAGAAATCCAGGTAACCGCCGATGTTGTAGGCCGGCGTGTTCCCCATCATCACGTGGTCGTGATAGATGTCGAGCTGCGGACTCGAGAGGGGATGAAGTTCCGCGTCGAGCAACGAAGATTGGTGCTGGTCTTCTGACAACATGCCCATGCTCTCTTGATCGTTGAATGGGGGTCGATGGGGGCAAAACGTTTGTTGCGAAAGCCTTTCGGCGCCTGCCCTCGTCGAGCGGCAAAGGGCGGCATCCTATGCCGGTGGAGTCAGGCCCGTGAAGCACAGGACGTGCCTGCCCGTCTGCGCGTGAGCGAGACGGCCGCTTGCTGCCGCAGGGCAGCTGCCGTCGACCGGTTCGGACGTCGCATGCGCGGCCTCGGCGGCATCACGGCGGCCGTCGTCGACGGTGGGTGCGGCGCGATGTGCAGCGGCATCGCCGGTGATCGGCTGGCGCCGGCCGGTTCAGCGAAGGCTTGTATTTTGGCGGCGGATTGTCGGAAGTAGCGCGATGTCCTGGGCAGGATGGCTTCCGGTGCCGATGATGGTCGTTCGGTGCACTATGCCGTCGCACTGTGTCGCGACGGTGGCACCGAGGTTCGGTGGCGGGTCGTGGCGGCTTTCGCCCGCTCGCTCACTTGCAGAGCATGGCAGGTTCCGGGGCCTCCGTCGAACCACGGACGGATTCTGCGCGCGCGATCGTCAACGCCTTGCATGCCGAAGCGGCGGCCTTCGTCTATCCGGCTGCGGGCATGGTCGCCTGCGGGCTGGATACGAGCGAGCAGAGCGGCACTTGCCATGCTCCTTGCCTGCGGCGATTGTCGATCCTGCGTCAGACGGCTGTCTTCGCGGGTCTGCCGATTCCATGGCTTTGTCCGCAGTTCGATCCACTCCGGCGGTCGCGACTAGCCCGGCGTAACGAGGCTGCCCCGCATGCGTACCGAGCCTGGCGCGTTGATCGGCCCGTCGAGCGAACACGCATCGCCTGGCTGCCGGGTTTCGCCATCGCCATCGGTGCGAGCCAGTGTCATGCCGCCGGTGCTCATAATAGGCGCAGGGCGAGGATGCGCATCCTCGCCCAACCTTCACATCAGGAGTGCCTGCTTATGAACGACTGGCTGGAATATCGCAAAGAATTGCTCTCCCGCATTGGCGAGTTCGGCAAGCTCAGCCCGGACACGCTGGCCGGCTACCAGGCGCTGTCCAAGGCCGGAGCGCACACTGGCAAGCTCGACGCCAAGACGCGCGAACTGATCGCGCTGGCGGTGGCGGTCACCACCCGCTGCGATGGCTGCATCACCGTTCACGTCGGCGAGGCGCTGAAGCACGGCGCCACCCGCGAAGAAATCGCCGAGGCGCTGGGCGTCGCGGTCGCCTTGAACGCCGGTGCGGCCCTGGTGTATTCGGCGCGCACGCTGGATGCGGTCGGCGAGCATCTGGCGGCTGCGGCCAAGTAAGCGCAGCTCGACCGGCAAGTTCACGGCGCCGACTCTGGGCCGCTGCCGTGGCTTGCCGGTCGAGAGGATGGGTATTCGTTACCTTGCTCGGAGTGAGCGTCAGTCGAAGCGGGCCGCGCTCGTCATCGTCGCGATCATGGTCGCTGCCTGTGTCGCGTGCTGTCGTGATGGAGAGACGGGGCCGACCCGCTGCGACGATCAGACACCGCAGCGCGCGTTTGCGCGACGACTCAGCGCGCGGCCTTGCGTGAGCGTAGCGCATCGATCGCGGCCGCTGCGTTGACCTGCAGCATGCCGCCGCTGAGCTTGCTGCTGTGGAGCAGCAGCTCGCGCATGTCCGCTGCGCTGAGCGTGGGTGACAGCGAGAGCAGCAGGGCGGCGATGCCGCTGACATGCGCTGCGGCCATGGACGACCCGGAGGTGAAGTCGTAGCCGCCGTTGGGCTGGGTGGTGAGGATGTCGTTGCCGGGCGCGCTCAGCACGCCGGGCGGCGGCGCGTCGGCGGCGCTGGTGCGTACCACCAGCACGCCCTTCGCACGATCCGGAAAACCGTCGAGGCTGCCGTCCGGCGGCAGCGCCGCGACCACGATGCGGCCCTGGCCGAGCAGTTGCGCCAGCAGGCGATCGAGCAGCGGGTCGGCGGGGCCGCCCAGGCTGAGATTGACGATGCGGTCGTTGGTGTTGACGATCGCCGCCAGCGCCTTGGCCAGGGTGAAGGAATTGCAGCGCGCCGCCATCGACGCCGGCGGATACCAGCAGGCCTTGTAGACGCTGAGCACGGCGCGCGGCGCGATGCCAACGATGCCCTGGCGGTTGTCGCCGTCGGCGGCGATGACCCCGGCGACTTCGGTGCCGTGGTGGTCGCCTTCGAACGCACGCGCATCGTCGTCGACCAGGTTGTGCACTTCGCCGACGCGGCCCTGCAGATCCTGGTGGGTGGTGTCCACGCCGGTATCGACCACTGCGACGTGCACGGCCTCGCCCTGGGTGGCGCGGTGCGCCAGCGCCGCATCGGTTTCGACGAAGCCGCGCTGCAGATTGACGTAGGGATCGTTGTACTGGTGCGCGTTCGATGCCGGCGCCGAGGCGTACACCGAGAAATTCTGCAGCGGCTGCGCCAGCTCGACGCGCGCATCGCTGGCCAGGGTCTTCAGCAGGGCGTCGCGATCGGTGCCGGGCGGCGGCTCAAGCACCACGCAGTAGAGATTCAGCGGCTTGATCGGCCAGCCGGCGACCTGGCGCAGCCCATAGCTCTGCTTCAGCGCGGCCAGCAGCGCTACGGCGCGCTGGCCCGCGCCGTAGCCGGCGGGCGCGTAGCCCAGCAGGCTGGAGCCGGCGCGCGTGGCCGGCGGGTCGAGCGGGTTGGCCACGGCCAGCACGATGTCGCGCGCGCTGTCCATGCTGGCGTTTACGCTGATTCCGGCCGGGTCGGCCGCGTTCACATGGCCTGCATCGGCAGGCAGCGGACGCGGGCCGGCGCAGGCGCCGAGCATCGCGGCGACCGCCAGCAGGGCGCCGGCGCGATACTTCATGGCGTGTCGCTGACCGGCTCGGCCAGGCGGATGCCGTGCGCGGCGCGCAGCTGCTGCAGCGCTTGCTGGTCCGCTGGTGCGGAGTGTTCCGGCGCCAGCGTATAGGCGCCGACCTGGTTGGGGCCGTCCACCACACGCAGGCCCAGCCGGTGCAGCAGGGCGCCCCAGTCGGACAGGGTCATCGCGGCGTCGGGCACCACCCGGATCGAGCCCGGCGCGGCGGGGGCGCTCGCCTGGCTCAGCGTGCGGTAGGTCGGCGCCGGGCCGGTGGTCCACAGCTTGGCGCCGAGCACGCCGATGCCGATCGCCTGGATCAGCACCGCAGCGGCCAGTGCGCGCACCAGCCAGTAGCCCGGGCGGGCATGCGAGGCTGTGGCATCCGGCGCGTCGAGGCGGCCGAGCAGGCGTTCCAGGCCCGCCTCGGGATCGAGCGGGAGGTCGGTGGGCAGCGACATGGCCAGGCGTAAGCGGCGCTGCTGCGCGAATTCGGCGCGGCAGGCGGCGCAGTGTTCCAGATGGCCATGCAGCCAGTCGCTCTGTTCCTGCGGGGCCGTGCCCTGTAGCACCCAGGGCATCAGCTCCCAGGCCTGCGGGCAGGCTTGATCGGGTCCGATGGAGATAGTCATGACACTCGGTCCTTGTAGGCGGGCACCGCATCGGCCAGCGCCGGCAGCACATTGCGCAGCTTGACCCGCGCATGGAACAGCCGTGCCTTCACCGTGCCCACGGGGCATTGCATGATCGCGGCGACGTCGTCCAGCGTGTGGCCGGTGCCGTAGACCAGCTCGACCACCACACGCTGGTCGGCCGACAGCCGGGCCAGTCCTTTACTCAGCCAGTCGCGCAGCTCGCGATCCTCGTTCGGGTCGACGACCGGGCCGTGGTTCTCCGGCAGGCTGTCCTCGTCCACCGGTTCGGCGCCGTGCTTGCGCAAGGCCTTCAGGCCGCAGCGGTAGGCAATGCCCATGATCCAGGTGGACACCCGCGAGTCGCCGCGGAAGTCGGCGGCCTTTTGCCAGGCGATCCAGAAACAGTCGTTGATGACTTCCTCGATGATGTCGGGGCGCCGGGTCAGGCGGGACAGGAAGCGGCCCAGCCGGCCGTGGTAATTGCGGTAGAGCGTCGCCAGCGCGGCGCGGTCGCCGTCCGACATGCGCTGCAGCAGCGCACGGTCGGCGGCTTCGGCTTGGGGATCGGCTTCGGTCATGGGCCAGGGGCGATGCGGTGCGTGGATGGATGCCGTTGAGTGCCGTTCCACGGCCAAAAGGTTGCCTTCCGGAAACCGGGCGCTCACCAGGTCCGCGAAATGGTCGCGACCCAGGAGGACGCCCCCGGCACGCCGGCCTGGTGCCTGGAGGCCGGATCGGTCATCACGCGGTCCAGTTCCGCGCGCCAGCCGCCGCGGTTCCAGGCCAGGCCGAGCTGGCCGTAGCCGTAGGGGCCGGCGTCCAGGTTAGCGTAATAGCGTTGCCAGCGATGCCGATAGGGCGAGGGCAGCGACTGCGCGTAGCCCAGCCCGGCGGTCAGCGCCAGCCGCCACGGCAGCGGCCAGCGCAGGTCCAGGTCGGCGGCGCCGCGCAGCGCGTGGTCGCTGCCGCCGGTGACGCGGATCGCGGCCAGGCCGAACGACAGCACGTCGCGGTATATCCAGCCCAGGTTGGCCTCGGCCCGGTCGAAGGCGTGCAGGCGGCTGTTGCTGGGATAGTCGTAGTACAGCAGGCGCCCCTGCATCTGCCAGTCGTCGGAAAGCGCCCACGCGCGCGAGCCCTGGGCCAGCGCCTCGACCACCTTGCCCGGCGAGCGCGCCTCGGCGCTGGCGGTCAGGCCCGCCGACCAGCCGGAGGCGGTGCTCATCGAGACGGCGCCCTGCAGCACGGGCGTGTCGGGCGTGATCGCCAGGCCGCGGTCGACCAGCTGCGAGCTCACCGCCGCGGTGCCGTTCCAGGTGATCGCCTGCGCGCCGGCAAGCGCCGGCAGGCAGGCAACGCCGACGGCAAGAGCGCAGCGCGCGCCTCGCCACGCGGATGCGCGTGGGCGCAGCGCGGGGCTCCCGCCAAGGTCGGCATGCGGATATGACGCGACGCCCCGCGCCCGATGGCCGCAAACGCCCGCTGGCGATGTCGTGGGAAGTTCGGCGCAGGCCGGCCGGGAGGCGTCGCACAACATCGGATCGGGATAGCTCGCGGGCAGGGCGCTGGCGTTCGCGCCATAGCGTGCCATCAATGCAGGGTGGAGAGATAGGAAAGGAGGTCGTCCAACTGCTTGGAATCGCTAAGCCCGTCATACTTCATCTTGGTGCCCGGGTTGGCCTGGCGCGCCGGCTGCGACAGATATTCGTGCAGCTTGTCCGCGCTCCAGGTCCAGTGCGCCTGCTTCAGCGCATCCGAATACGCGTAGTCGGCGATCGCGCCGGACTGGCGCCCCACGATGCCGAACAGGCTGGGGCCTTTCTTGTTGCGGCCCTCTTTCACGCTGTGGCACTCGGCGCATTCGGACTTGAACACGTCCGAGCCGGCCGAGGCGTCGCCGGCGCAGGCCAGCGCCGGGGCCAGCGCCCAGCCGAGCATGAATGCGGCGCCGAGGGCGCCGCGCAGGAACGGCCACGAACAGGACTTGATCACGCTGCGACTCCTCGATGGGGGGACTCAGAAGGCCACGCTGGCGGAAAGCAGGAAGGCGTTGAGATCGTGGGCATTGGTCACCGGGGGCGCGTTGCCGAAGATGTCGTCGCTGCTGCCGTTGTATTTGCTGAACAGGAACCAGGTGGCCGACAGCTTCAGGTTGGCGATCGAGGTCAGCGAGTCGTCCTTGCCGAACGGCGTCCAGAACAGGCTGATCGAATCGCTCACCGTGTCCGGGTCGCCGTGCGGCGTGAAGCGCGCCGCGTCGTGCGTGCCGCTGCTGATCAGGTGCGAGTAGGCGAGGCCGTAGCTCTGCTTGAAGGTGTAGGTGAGGGTGAGCGTCTGGTCGTGCACCACGCCGCGCGGCAGCGACACCAGGCCGGGCACGCTGGGGCTGACGAACACGCCGGCGTAGCGGCGGCGCTCGTAGATGTTCACGTAGGCCAGCTGCAGGATGTTCTCGCGGTTGCCGAGGAACTGATAGGTGAGGTCGTAGCCCAGGTCGGTGATGCCTTCGCGCGGACCGATGCGCGGCAGCTGGCGCTTGGTGGTCAGCGCGACCAGGCCGATCGAGTAGAACTGCCGGCGCAGGTCGCGCATGTAGGCGAAGCGCGCGTAGCCGGTGTCGCTGAGCCGTCCCGGGTCGCCGCCGAGGGTGTAGCCGAAGCGGTCCTGCAGCGAGGTGGGCAAGGCGTTGTAGCTGCCGATCTCGCCGTACCAGTTGGCGTCGTACAGCGCATACACGCTGGCGCCGATCACGCGGTCGGCCAGGGTGTTCGAGCTCGACGGGTTCAGCAGGGTGCCGGCGCCGGGTACGGCGGGCGGCCCGTTCGCGGTGGCGCCGGGCAGGGCGCTGATCGGGTCCTGGAAGCCCGGGTTGTTGTTCACCGTCACGCCGAGCGTGGTGTCGCGGCCGCCGAGCTTGAGGTCCTTGACCACGAAGCGCAGATCCATGTCGCCGAGCTGAGTGTTGAACTTGCCGGCGCCTTGGTTGAAGGACTGCACCTTCACGTAGCCGCCGAGGTAGTCGTTGATGCGCCCGGCCAGGTAGAGGTCGGCCTGCGACAGCCGGGTGGTGTTGTCGCCCTGGGTGGGCACGGTGCGCGTTTCGGTGAGCTGCACCGCCGCCGGCAGCTTGAAGCCCTTGCCATCGGTGTCGGTGTAGCCGTTGAGCTTGAAGCGCATGCCGTACGGCGTCAGCGCGGGGCCGTAGGACCCGGCGTGGCAGTCCGCGCAGGCTGCGCCGGTCTGGCGCGCATAAGCCGGGATGGCGTGCGCTGCGTTGCTGGCCAAGAGCGGCAGCGCGCCGAGGCTGCACCACAGGTAGGCGCGCCGGCGCGCTGCGTTCCGTATCGCGGGGGACGGCATGGAGTCTCCTCGTTGGATCGATGTCATCGGTGGGCGGGTTATCGGCGGCCGCGCCGCGGCAGCATCCGGCGCAGCACGTCGTCGTGCCGCACGAAGTGATGCCAGAGCGCGGCGAGCACGTGCAGGGAAACCAGGGCGAGCAACAGCCAGGCGGCATCGATGTGCCATGCCTGCAGGCGGTCGGCGAGATCCTCGTCCTCGCCCACCAGCGCCGGCAGGGTGAGGCCGAACAGATGCACTGGTTTGCCCTGCGCCGAGCTGAGCGACCAGCCCAGCAGGGGCAGGGCGAGCAGCAGTGCGTACAGCGCGAGATGGGTGAGCCCGGCCAGCACGCGCATGATTTTCGGCATGGCGTGTTCGCTGGCTTGCCGGCCTTCGAGCAGGCGGAAGCTCACGCGCACCGCGAACAGGATCAGCACGAACAGGCCGAAGTGGCGATGTCCTTCGAGCAGCCACAGGCGCCAGCTGCGGCCGTCGACTTCGTCGCGAACCAGGATCAGGGTGGCGGCGACGGCGACGCAAAATGCGGTGAGCCAATGCAGGGCCGCGCGACGCGCGAGACTGGCTGGCCTGCCTGCGCGGACAGACGCGGACTGGATGTCTTGATCGTCTCCGCCATGTGTCGCTGAGATCGTCTGGCTCGCCCGTTCGGAACGGCTCTGGCTTGTGATTCCCATGCTCGATGCGCCTTTGCGTGTCGCTGCGTTCGATGGCAGCCGGCGCGACGCCTCGCGTCCCCGATCCGGCCTGGGCGATTCCCAATGCGCGTAGGTGCCGCGACGGCGATGGAAGGTTGCATGCGGCTAGCTCGAAGGCGTCGATGCAACCTTCCTGCAACCAGCCGGCACTCAGTTGACGGGGCAATTCCAGGGACTCAGCGCCGGCCTGGCCTATGAACATCGAACATATCGAGCTGCAGCAGCATGGCGACAGCCGGGGCATGCTTATCGCCCTGGAACAGACGCGCAACGTGCCTTTCGAGATCAGGCGCGTGTACTACCTGTTCGCCACCGGCGAGAGCGTGCGGCGCGGGCAGCACGCGCATCGGCATCTCAACCAGCTGGCGGTGGCCGTGCGCGGTTCCGTCACCTTCCTGCTGGATGACGGCGAGGGGCCGGCCGAGGTGGTGCTTGACGATCCCACGCGCGGCCTGCTGCTCGGCCGCATGATCTGGCGCGAGCTGTACGACTTCAGCCCGGACTGCGTGCTGATGGTGCTGGCCGACCAGCTGTACGACCCGGCCGACTACATCACCGACTACGACGCCTTCCTGCGCGAAGTCCACGGCGAGGAGGCGCTCGCATGCCTGGCCCGCTAGTGCTCGTCGGCGCGGGCGAGTTCGCGCAGATCGCCTGCGAGTATTTCCAGCACGACAGCGACTACGAGGTGGTCGCCTTCAGCGCCGAGCGCGACTACATCCCGCAGCCATCCCTGATGGGGCGCCCGGTGGTGGCCTACGAGGAGCTGGAAACGCTCTTCCCGCCGAGCGAGGTGAGCGTGTACGTGGCCATTCCCGCCAGCCGACTCAATCGGCTGCGCACGCGCTTCTACCTGGACGCGAAGCGCCGCGGCTACCGCTGCGCCAGCTATGTGAGTTCACGCGCCTTCCGCTGGCACAACGCCGAAGTCGGCGAGAACAGCTTCATCTTCGAGGGCAACGTGATTCAGCCGTTCGTGCGCATCGGCAACAACTGCATCCTGTGGAGCGGCAACCACGTAGGCCATCGCACGGTGGTGCACGACCACGTGTTCGTGGCCTCGCATGCGGTGATTTCCGGTTACTGCGAGATCGGCGAAAGCAGCTTCATCGGGGTCAACGCCACCTTCAACGATGGCGTCAAGGTGGCGCGCGACACCGTGATCGGCGCGGCGGCGGTGGTCACCCGCGACACCGAGCCGGGCTGCATCTACGTCGGCTCGCCCGCGCATGCCTTGCCGGGCAAGTCCAGCCTCGACGTGAAGCTCTGATCGGCCTATGTCGAGCTGGATCAAGAAAGGCCTGGTGTTCGACGCTGCGCGCCACGGCGTGGGCGGCTGGATGCGGCACTCGGCCCTGACCCCCACGCCGTATCGCCTGGACGACTGGCAGCTGCGCGTCTACGCCGGCTTCCGCGATGCCGACGGCGTCAGCCGCATCGGCTACGTGGATGTGCTGGCGGACGACCCCACCACCATCGTGCGGGTCAGCCCGAAGCCGGTGCTCGACATCGGTCGCGGCGGCTGCTTCGACGACAACGGCATGATCCTCGGCGACGTGGTCGCCGAAGACGGCGAGCTGTACATGTTCTACGTCGGCTTCCAGCGCGTGGCGCGGGCCAAGTTCCTCGCCTTCACCGGCCTGGCCGTGTCGCGCGACGGTGGCGAACATTTCCGGCGCGCGCAGGAAACCCCGGTGCTCGATCGCGCGCCGGGCCGCAGCACCATCGGCGCGATCCATTCCGTGCTGTGCGAGAACGGCCGCTGGCGTGTGTGGTACGCGGTCGGCGACGACTGGGAGAGCATCGGCGGCAAGCCATATCCGCGCTATCACATCTGCTGCGCGGAAACGGACGATCCCAGCTGCTTCCCGGCGCAGGGCGTGGTGTGCCTGGAGCCGCAGGGCAGCGAATACCGCATCGGCCGCCCGCGCGTGTACCGGCTTGGCGATCGCTACGTCATGTACTTCACCCGGGGCAATCGCAACGGCGAATATTTCCCGGGCGTGGCCTACAGCGACGATGGACTGAGCTGGACGCGTCAAGACGAGGCCCTGGGCCTGAGCCTTTCCGAACACGGCTGGGATTCGCGCACGCTGTGCTATCCCGCCCTGATCCGCCAGCGCGACAAGCTGCTGATGTTCTACAACGGCAACGACATGGGCATGGACGGCTTCGGCGTGGCGGAAGCCAGCCACACTGTGCTGGATGAGGGCGCGCATGCTCGCGCTTAAGCCTTACGCGGCGGAGCAGGCCGGGCGCTGGGACGCGGTGGTCGAGCATGCCCGGAACGGCAATTTCCTGCATCGGCGTGCCTACATGGACTACCACGCCGAGCGCTTCGTGGATTGTTCGCTGCTGGTCGAGCGTCGCGGCGAGGCGGCGGCGGTGCTGCCGGCCAGCCTGCACGGCGACGTGGTGGTCAGCCATGGCGGCCTCACCTATGCCGGCCTGATCGCCACGCCGGCCATGCGCGCCGCGACGACGCTGGACGCCTTCGCGCAGATCGGCGAGCACTACCGCGGGCGTGGCATACGCAAGCTGGTCTACAAGGCGGTGCCGCACGTATTTCACGCCACGCCTGCCGAGGAAGATCTCTATGCGCTGCATCGGTTGGGCGCGCAGCTGAAGCGGCGCGACCTGTCCTCGGTGATCGCCCTGCAGGAAGCGCACGAGTTCACCGCCGAGCGGCGGCGCGCCGTCAACAAGGCGAGAAAGGCCGGCCTTCGAGTGCAGAGCGGTGGCGATCCGGCGGCCTTCCACGAGCTGCTCACCGAGGTGCTGCGCCGGCATGCAGCGACGCCGGTGCACAGCCTGGCCGAACTGCGCCTGCTGCAGGGCCGCTTCCCCGGGCAGATCGTGCTGCATGAGGCATACCTGGGCGAGGCCTTGCTGGCCGGCGTGATGATCTACGACTTCGGCCGCACCGTGCATGCGCAGTACCTGGCCGCTTCGGACGAGGGGCGGCGCCTGAATGCGCTCAGTCTGCTGCTGGCCGAGCTGATCGAAAACGTCTATGCGGACCGGCGCCATGTCAGCCTGGGCATTTCCACCGAGCGGGAAGGGCAGCTGCTCAACGACGGTCTGGTCGCGCAGAAGGAATATTTCGGCGCTCGCGCGGTAGTGCACGACTTCTACGAGTGGACGCTGTGAGCGAGCTGCCCTTCCTCAGCCTGCGCGAAGTGAACGCGCGCCACGCCGACGAGCTGAAGGCCGCCGCCGCGCGCGTGATCGATTCCGGCTGGTACGTGCTCGGCGAGGAAGTGGCCGCGTTCGAGCGCGAGTTCGCCGCCTACTGCGGGGTGCGCCACGCGATCGGCGTGGGCAACGGCCTGGACGCGCTGACCTTGATCCTGCGTGGCTATCTGGGGCTGGGCGTGCTTGCCGAGGGCGACGAAGTGATCGTGCCGGGCAACACCTTTATCGCCAGCTTTCTGGCGATCAGCGAGAACCGCCTGGTGCCGGTGCCGGTGGAGCCCGATCCGGCGGATTTCAATCTCGATCCGGCGCGCGTCGCGCAGGCTATCGGCCCGCGCACGCGAGCGATCATGGCGGTGCATCTGTACGGCCAGCTGGCCGACATGCGCGCGCTGGCGACGCTGGCCGAGCGCCACCGCCTGCTGCTGATCGAGGACGCCGCGCAGGCGCACGGCGCGAGCAGCCGTGGACGCTGCGCCGGCGCCTGGGGTCACGCGGCCGGCTTCAGTTTTTTTCCGGGCAAGAACCTGGGCGCGCTGGGCGATGCCGGCATGGTGGTCACCGACGACGAGGCGTTGGCGCGGCGCATCGCGGCGCTGCGCAACTACGGTTCGGCGGAGAAGTACCATCATCTGTTCCAGGGCATCAATTCCCGTCTCGACGAGATGCAGGCGGCCCTGCTGCGGGTCAAGCTGAAGTATCTGGACGAAGACCTCGCCTGGCGTCGGCGCATCGCGCGCCGCTACCGCGAAGGCATTCGCCATCCGTGGATCCGGCTGCCCGAAGTGCGCGAAGAGGAACAGCACGCGTGGCATCTGTTCGTGCTCCGCTGTCCGCGGCGCGATGCCTTGCAGCAGCATCTGCTTGCCCACGGCATCCACTGCCAGGTGCATTATCCGGTGCCGCCGCATCGCCAGCCGGCCTATGCGGGCGGACTCGCGCCCGACCTGCCGCTGACCGAGCAACTGCATCGCGAGGTGCTGAGTCTGCCGATCGGCCCGATCCTGCGCGACGAAGACGCCGACCGCGTGATCGCGGCCTGCCAGTCGTTCGAGTGTCCCGCATGAGCATCGCGCGCGCCGGCTTCTACAGCAGCCTGGCCACCTTCGCGCGGCTGCTGGCGGCCCTGGTGGTGGTCAAGCTGGTGGCCTGGATCGCCGGCCCCGAAGGGGTCGGCCGGCTGGGCCAGTTCATGAGCCTGATGTCGCTGCTGGCGGTGCTGGCCGGCGGCGGCATCGGCGCCGGCATCGTGAAATACGTGGCCGAGTATCGCGAAGATCCGGTCCGGCTGCAGCGCCTGCTTTCCGCTGCGTTGGCCTATGCGCTGTGCGCCTCGTGCCTGATGGGCGCGGCAGCCTGGCTGCTGGCGCGGCCGCTCGCGGGCTGGCTGCTCGGCGATCCCGGCTACGTCAGCCTGATCCGCGTGCTGGCGGTGACCCAGTGGGGCATGGCCCTGGCCAACTATCTGCTGGCGGTGATCAATGGCTTCATGGATGTGCGGCGGCTGGCTTTGATCCAGGTGGCTGGTGCCGCGCTCGGCATCGTGGCGGCGCTGATCCTGGCGCGCTGGCTGCAGCTGTACGGCGCGCTGCTGGCCTTGGTCGTCGGCCAGCTTGCCTGGCTGCTGGTCGGCTGGCCGGTGTGGCGGCGCAGCCCGTATTTCAGGCGCGGCATGCTGACGCCGCGCTTCGATCGCGAGATGAGCCGGCGGCTGGCCTCGTTCTCGCTGATGACGATCGCCTCGGCGCTGCTGTCGCCCCTGGTCGGCATCGCGGTGCGCGAGCTGCTGGCGCAGCGCTTCGGCTGGCAGCAGGTGGGCTACTGGCAGGCGGTCGGCAAGGTCTCGGATGCCTACCTGCTGTTTCTCGCCGCGGCGATCAACGTCTACTACCTGCCCAAGCTGTCCTCGATCCAGCAACGCGAAGCCTTGCTGCGCGAGCTGCGCGGCGCCTGCCGCGTGCTGCTGCCGGCGGTGGTGCTGCTGGCGCTGGCGGTGTACGCGCTGCGCGATGTTCTGACCCCGCTGCTGTTCAGCGCGGACTTCCGCGCCGCCGAGGCGCTGTATGCGCCGCAGCTGCTGGGCGACGTGCTGAAGATCGCTTCCTTCGTGCTGTCCTACCTGATGCTGGCCAAGGCGATGACGCGCCTGTTCGTGCTGTCCGAGCTGGCCTTCTCGCTGAGCTACCTGGCCCTGGTCTACGCCTTCACCGCCTGCGTGGGGCTGGTCGGCGCGATGTACGCGTTCGCGCTCAATTACCTGCTCTACCTCGTGTTCAACCTGCTCGTGGCACGACATTACCTGGGGCGATACGACCATGTCCGATGAGCTGCCGCTGGTGTCGGTGCTGATCCCCGCCTACAACCACGAGCGCTTCGTACAGCGCTGCCTGGACAGCGTGCTGGAGGACCCGTACCCGGCCAAAGAGATCGTGATCATCGACGACGGCTCCACCGACGGCACCGCCGAGCGCATCGAAAGCTGGATCGCCGCGCACGAGGGCGAGATCCCGGTGGACTATGCGCGGCGAACCAATCGCGGCATCGCAGCCACCTTGAACGAGCTGGCCGTGCGTGCACGCGGCGAATTCCTGCGGCTGGGCGCCAGCGACGATTATTTTCTTCCCGGCGGCATCCACGCGATGGTCGGCTACCTGCTCGCGCATCCGCATAAAGGCGCGGTGATCGGCGACTCGATCGTGGTCGACCAGGACGGCGGCAAGCTGCACGACAGCGGCATGTGCGCGCTGCACGGCGCGGACAAGCAGCTGTACCGCTCCGACGAAGGCATCCGCCGCGCGGTGATCAGCCAGTGGGCGATCGGCGGCCCGGTGGCGCTGCTGCGCAAGACCGCGCTGTACACCATCGACCGCTGGCGCGAAGGCCTGCGCATCGACGACTGGGATCTGTTCCTGCGCCTGGCCGCCAGCGACGCGCTGGGCTTCATCGACATCCACGTGTGCGCCTACCGCATCCACGGCAGCAACCTCAGCCGCACGCGCAACCGCTCGTCGCGCGTGGTCAATCTCAGCGAGTCGCGTCAGGTGGCGATCAGCCGGGCCAGCCTGTTCGACGGTCCGTATCGCACCCTGCTGCTGGCGCAGTCGCACTACATCGGCGCCAAGGTGGCCTTCCTGCAGCGCCAGTCCGGCCAGATGACGCTGCACATGCTGGCCTACCTGTCGCTGCTCGCCGTCTCCCGGACCCGGCTGTTGCTGGCGCCGCGCGCGACGAGGCACGCCTGATGCCGCTGCTGCGCCTGCCGTCGCTGTATCTCGGCGTGCCGCTGCTGCTGGCCTGCGCGTGCACCTGGCTGACCTACGACTTGCCCGACGGTTACGGCGAAGGCCTGTTCGTGCTGGCGCTGGCGGGCCTGGCCATCGTGCTGCTCGATCTGCTCGGCGGCCCCCGGCTGCCCGCGTTCGCCGCGTTCCGCGCACGCCGCTACGTAGGCACGCGCGAGGCCTTCGTCGCGCTGGCATTCGCCGCCGCGGTGGCCGCGTTCTGCGTGCTCGACCTGGCGCTGTTCCCGATTCCGCTGCTTGACGACCCCAAGGCCTACGCCAGCATGGAAGGCGGGCGCGAACACATCCGGCACATCTCCGACATGTGCTGGACGCTGCCGCCGATCGGCCTGCTGTGCGCGCGTCAGCGCTGGCTGCGCCGCGCGCTGATCGCCGTCGGCGTGCTGTTCCCGATCCTGGTGATCGACCGCAACCGGGTGTTCGCCTCGCTGTTCTCGCTGGCCCTGGTGATGATCTTCCGGCGCGACGAAGCGCGGCCGTTGCCGTGGAAGGCCGCTGGCTTGCTGGCGCTGCTGGGTGCGAGCGTTTTCTCGGTGCTCGGCATGCTGCGCTCGGGGCCGCTGGACGGTGTCACCCTGCCGTTCGGCGACCTCTACCGCGTCTCGCCGCAGGCGATCAAGTGGCTGCTGCTCTACATCAGCGCCGGGCCCTACAACTTCGCCTCGCTGCTGGCCAAGCACTACGTCAACGCCAGCTTCCTGATCAACCAGCTGGTGCCGATGAGCGGCTCGATCGCCACCGCGGGCACCGGCATTCCGCTGGACTCGCCCACCATCAACGTGGGCACCGAGTTCCTGCCGTTCCTGCTTGCGCTGGGGCCGGGTGGTGCGCTGTTCGCGATGCTCGCGCTGTATGCGCTGCTGCGCTGGAGCGTGCGCCGCCTCGGCGCCACGGTGCCGCTATTTCCGCTGCTGATCTTCCTGCGCGTGGCCTATGTGGGCGTGATGTCGCCGTTCGCGCCGCAGGCCTTCACCTGGACCAATGCCGGCTTTATCGGCCTGTGCCTGGGCATGCAGCTGGTGGCGTCCTGGTTGCCCAGTCGTCGCGACCTGCCGACGCCGGCCGCGGCCGAGCTCTCCCTGTCATCCTCCCCCTGAATCCGGTGCAGCCATGCAGCAAGACGAAATCTATCTGATCGACCTGTGGCGGCTGTTCGCCCGCGAATGGCGCAGCTTCATGCTGGTGGTGGCGCTGTGTCTCGCGGCGACCTTCGCCTTCGCGCACGTGGCGAAGCGGCAATGGGAGGCCACCGCGTGGATCCTGATCGGGCAGGTCGGCCAGGCGCCGGCCGGCCAGGACGCCAAGGTCGAGCCCCTGCTGCGGGTGATCGAGCGGCTGCAGTTGGAGCCGTTCCAGGACGAGGTGCTGCGCAGCGCGGGGCTGGACCCTGAAGGCAGCGAAGCCAAGCTGTATCGCCGCAGCCTGAAGCTGGAGCCGATGCCGTATGCGGGGCCGCTGGTGCGCCTCAGCCTGCGCGCCGGCTCGCCGCAGCAGGCCAGGCAGCTTGCCGCTGCGACCGTGGCCCATCTGCAGGCGGTCCACCAGCAGTTGGAGGCGTTGCCGCTGCAGCAGGCGCGTGCGCGTCTGCAGGCGGTCCAGTCCGATCTGCAGGCCGCGCAGGCCGAGCGAGCGCAGCTGCAGCAGGATGCCGGTGACAACCATGCCGCAAACGGCAAGGGCGGCAGCGATACCTCACGGTTGCTGGCGAACATGCTGCTGACCGGCAAGGACGGCGAGATCCGCGGTCTGCGCCAGGCGCGCGACGACCTCGCCGACCGGCTCAGCCCCGCCTACACCTACGACACCTCGCTGATGTGGCCGGTCTATGTGCCCGAGCGTGCGGCGTCGCCGAATGCGCTGCTGATCTGGGGCGGCGGGCTGGTGCTGGGCGTGTTCGCCGGCGCGTTCGCTGCGGTGGCGCGAAACGCCGCGCGCCGGCGCACGCAGGGCAGGGCGGCGCTCGCCGGATAAGCCGGTACCCGGCGTTCAACCAAAGACGGCCGGGTTGGCACTCACGCTCAGCAATCATCGAAAGGCGGAGACGGCCTCGTGGAGATCGACGTGCTCAGACCCGGCCCGCTTGAGGCCCACGACACCGCCGTGCCGCCGGACCCGGAGCAGGTGCGCCTGCTCGACACCCAGCGCGCCTTCGACAGCGTGGCCGCCGACTACGACGGTCCGCGTGGCAACAACGAGCTGATCCAGCGCATGCGCACCACCCTGTGGGACACCGTGCAGCGCGAACTGGAACCCGGTGCGCGCCTGCTCGACCTGGGCTGCGGCACCGGGCTCGATGCCGCCGAATTCGCGCAGCGCGGCTACCGCGTGCTCGCCACCGACTGGTCGCCGCGCATGGTCGAGCGCACGCAGGAGCGCGTGCAGGCGGCGGGGCTGGCGGCGCAGGTCGAGGCCGCGCATGTCGGCATCCACCAGCTGGAACAGCTGGTCGCCGGCTTCGACGGCATCTACTCCAACTTCGGGCCGCTGAACTGCGCGCCGGACCTGGCTGCGGTCGCCGCCGAGTGTGCCCGCCTGCTGCGCCCGGGCGGCAAGCTGATCTTCTCGGTGATCGGGCGCATCTGCCCGTGGGAAGTGGGCCACTACGCGCTGCGCGGGCGCTTCCGCCGCGCCGCGGTGCGGGCAGCGCGCGGAGTCACTCCGGTCGGCATGAACCGCCACACGATCTGGACCTACTACTACCTGCCACGCGAGTTCTACCGCGCCTTCGCCGGACAGTTCTCGCTGAGCGGCTATCGCGCGCTGAGCCTGTTCATGCCGCCGCCCTACCTGGTGGACTATTACCGCCGGCATCGCGCCTGGTGCGAATGGCTGGGGCGGCTGGACGACCGCTTCGGCAAGCTCGCGCCCCTGCGCAACATGGGCGACCATTTCCTGATCGTGATGCAGCGGCGCTGAGCCATGCGTCCGCTCCAGGCCAGCAGCAATGCCAACCTGCTCCGCTCAGGCGCGCTGACGCCCGAGGGCGTGCAGCGCGGCGTGCTGCCGATCCGCGCCGGCCGCATCGGCACCGCGCCCGCGTTGCTGGCCTATCCGGTCGACCTGCGTGACCACCTGGTATTCCCCGGCCTGGTCAATGCGCACGATCATCTGCAGGTCAACGCCGTGCCGCCGCTGCGTGCTGCCGAACCGTTCCCGAACAGCTATGCCTGGATCGAGGCGTTCCAGGCGCATTTCGCGCGGCCGGAGGTGGCGGCCGCGCTGCGCGTGCCGAAGGCGCTGCGCCTGCGCCACGGCGCGCTGAAGAACTTGCTGGCCGGCACTACCTGCGTGGCGCACCACGATCCCTGGCACGAAGCGCTGGACGCGGAGGATTTTCCGGTCGCCCTGCTGCGCGAGTTCGGCTGGGCTTATGCGCTGGGTTGGCCGGGCTACGGCCCGTCGATTCCGCAGAGTTTTGCCGCGACGCCGGGCGAGCGTCCCTGGATGATCCATCTGGCCGAGGGCACCGACGCCGTCGCGCAGGCCGAACTGGCCCAGCTCGAGCAGCTGGGCTGCCTGGCTTCGAACAGCGTGCTGATCCACGGCGTGGGACTGCGCGAGGCGGACATCGCGCGGGTGATCGCCCGCGGCGCCGCGGTGGTGTGGTGTCCCGCCAGCAATCGCGCGCTGCTGGGCCGCACGCTCGATCCGCAGCGCCTGCTCGCGGCCGGCCTGCTGGCGCTGGGCAGCGATTCGCGACTGAGCGGCGCGCGCGACCTGCTCGAGGAATTGCGCCTTGCGGCCGATCGGCACGAGCTGAGCGCGCAGCAATGGCTGGAGCTGGTCACCGTGCAGGCGGCGCGCATCCTGCGCCTGCCGTCGAATGGTCGGCTGGCGCCGGGCCTGCCGGCGGATCTGCTGATCGTCGAGGATCGCGGCGGCGACGCGGCCGGCAGTCTGGTCGGCCTCGAGCGCAGCGAGATCCGTGCGGTGGTCCGCAACGGCGTGCCGTGCATCGCCGATCCCGATTTCGCCGAATGGTTTGCGGTGGCCGGGGTGGAGGCGGTGCCGGTGCGGCTGGACGGCAAGCCTAAACTGCTGGACCGCGCGCTGGCCGAGCCGGACCTGCTCGCGCTTGAACCTGGCCTCGAACTGGCCGTCACGCGCGTCGAACGCGTTGCCGCCGCCGAGGCCTGCCGAGCGTGAGCGTCGAGCCTTCCGTGCTGTCGCCCGAGCAGGCCTATGCGCTATGGGCGCCCGGCTATCCGGCGCAGGCGCACAACCCGGTGATGATGGCCGAAGAGCGCGCCATGCTGGCTTCGATGCCGGCCGATCTGCACGGCATGCGCGTGCTCGACGCGGGCTGCGGCAGCGGCCGTTATCTGCTGCATGCGCTGCGCCGCGGCGCGCGCCGCTTGATCGGCGTGGACCTGGCGCCGGCGATGCTGCAGCGGGCCGGCGCCGAGCTGGCCGCGCATCGCGGCGACAGCGACATCGCGCTGGCCTGCGGACGCGTGACCGCGCTGCCGCTGCCGGACGCCTGGGCCGACCTCAGCGTGTGCGGCCTGGTGGTCGGCCATGTGGAAGATCTCGCGCGCGCGCTGGCCGAACTGTGCCGGGTGACTCGTCCCGGCGGCCGGCTGCTGTGCAGCGACGTGCATCCGACCGGCCATGCGCTGGGCTGGAAGCGCGACTTCAAATCCGCCGGCCAGCGCTACGCGGTGCGTCACACGCCGCATCTGTACAGCCATTGGCATGCAGCCTGCACGGCGCTGGGCCTGCGTATCGAGCGCGTGCACGAGCCCATGCTCGATCCGGCCGAGATTCCCGCCGACGCGCATTTCGACCCTAGCGCGCTGCAGGTGCCGGTGGCGCTGGCGTTCGAGCTGCGCCGCGCTTCAGAGCCACGCCGGACTTCGCCATGAGCCACGCGCCCCGCACCTTGCTGATCAATCCCACCATCACTTCGCGCGGCAGCGCGCGCTTTCCGCTGTCGCTGCTGAACCTGGCCGCGACGCTGGACCAAGCCGGCAGCAGCCGCATCATCGACGGCAACGTCGACCGCGACTTCGTCGCCCTGACCCTGCAGACGCTGGCCAGCGAGCGCTTCGACGCGGTCGGCGTCAGCGTGATGGGCGGGCCGCAGATCGCGCCGTCGATCGAAGTTTCCAAGGCGATCCGCGAGCACTCTCCGGCCATGCCGATCGTGTGGGGCGGCTACTTTCCCACGCTGTACACCGACACCGCCCTGGGTGCGCCCTACGTCGACTACGCGGTGCGCGGGCAGGGCGAGGAAAGCCTGGTCGAGCTGGTCGCGGCGTTGAGCGGGCAGGGCAGCGGCGTCGCCTCGATCGGCGGGCTGTCGTGGAAGCGCGACGGCGAGCTGGTGCACAACCCCAGCCGGCGTTTTTCGCGCGGCGACCAGTCGCTGGTGCTGCCCTACGAGAAGCTGGGCGATCCGCGCCGCTATCTGGCGCGCACCTTCCTCGGCCGGCGCACCGCCGCGCACCAGGCGGCGCTGGGCTGCCGCTTCCGCTGCACTTTCTGCGGCGTCGCGGCGATGTTCGGCGGCGCCACCGCGCTGCCCACGGTGCAGCGGCTGGAGCGCGAGCTGAGCTATCTCAAATACGAGCTGGGCGCCGACTCCATCCAGTTCTTCGACCACAACTTCTTCGACCGCGAGGCGGAGATGATCCCCTTGCTCGAGGTGATGGCGAAGCTGGAAATGCCGTGGTGGTGCTATGCGCGCGCCGACGCGCTGCTGAACCTGTCCGAGAGCACCTGGGAACTGGTGCGCAAGAGCCGGCTGCGCATGGCCTACATCGGTGCGGAATCGCCCAGCGGCGCGATGCTGAAGGAAATCCGCAAGGGCACGCGGCCCGACCAGACCCTGCAGGTGGCCGAGCTGTGCCGGCGCCACGGGGTGATCCCCGAGCTGTCCTTCATGGTGGCGCCGCCGGTGAACACGGAAGAGGAGACCGAGCTCACCTTCGAGTTCATCCGCGAACTGAAGCAGATCAACCCCGCCTCGGAGATCATCGTCTACGTCTACACGCCGCTGCCGGAGAGCAGCCGGCACGAGAAGGATCGCGGCAAGCGTCCGTCCACGCCGCTGCTCGACCTGCACGGCGAGCCGGTGGTGTTTCCCGCCACGCCGGAAGAATGGACCCAGCAGCGCTGGGTGGACTACGCCTGCCACGCCGACGCGCCCTGGCTCGACGATCGCATGCGTCGGCGCATCCGCGACTTCGTCACCGTGCTGCGCTGCCGCTATCCCACCGCGCAGGACCTGCGCTCGCCGCGCTGGGCCAAGCGTGGCCTCAGCGCGATGGCCGCGTGGCGCTATCGCCAGCGTCGCTACGATCGCCCGTGGGAACTCGACCTGGCCAATCGGCTGGTACGCCTGCGCCTGCCGCAGGTCTCGGGCATCTAGGGGCGCCGCCATGCACGCCGTGCAGATCAATTTCCTGCCGCCGCCGGAGGAACTCTCGCCCGCCGAGGTGTTCCTGCGCTGGCCATCGCTGGCCGACATTCCGGAAGCGGCGGCCGCGGCCGGCACGCGCGTCTCGGTGATCCAGGCCGCGGCCTGCGAGGCGCGGCTGGTGCGGCAGGGCATCGACTACCACTTCGTCGACGTGCGCGGCGCGGACGAGGCCGAACGCGCCGCGCGTTTCGCCGCACGCCTGCAGGCCATCGGCACCGACGTGCTGCACGCGCACAGCCTGGGCTTCGCGCGGCAGGTACACGCGCTGGCGCAGCGCCTGCCGCGCCTGCCGATCCTGTTGCAGGATCATGCCGACCGGCCGCCGCACTGGTGGCAGCGTTCCCATTGGCGGCGCTGGTATGCGGCCGTGGCCGGGGTGGCCTTCACCGCGACCGAGCTGGCCCGGCCCTACACGAACACGGGCCTGCTGGCGCCTTCCACGCCGGTGTTCGCGATTCCTGAGTCGAGCAGCCGCTTCACCCGCGGCAGCCGCAGCCTGGCGCGCGCCGAGACCGGCTTGTACGGCGATCCCTGCGTGTTGTGGGTGGGGCACCTCAATCCGGGCAAGGACCCGCTTACCGTGCTCGATGGCGTGGCCCGCGCGGTGCAGCGACTGCCCGGGCTGCGGCTCTGGTGCGCCTTCGGCAGCGGCGCGCTGCTGCCGGTGGTGCAGGCGCGCATCATGCGCGACCCGCGCCTGCTCGGCCGCGTGCACCTGCTCGGGCGCGTGCCGCATGCGCGCATCGAGACCCTGATGCGTGCAGCCGACCTGTTCGTCTCCGGCAGCCGTGCAGAGAGCTGCGGCTTTGCCCTGCTCGAGGCGCTGGCCTGCGGCGTGACGCCGGTGGTCACCGATATTCCGTCGTTCCGCGCGCTCACCGCGCAAGGCCGCATCGGCCATCTGTGGCCGTGCGGGGATGCGGAGCGGCTGGCCCGCGCCCTGGTCGGCGCGGCGCTCGACCGGCCCTCGCCGGAGCAGGTGCGCGCGCATTTCGACGCCGCCTTGTCGTTCGCCGCGCTGGGTCGCCAGTGGGCACAGGCCTATGCGCAGGTATCGCGTTACCGGAGCGCGGCGTGAAGCTTGCCCTGGTGGTGCCGGGCGGCGTGGACCGCAGCGGCGAATTCCGGGTGATTCCGGTGCTGCTGGCCTTGATCGAACGCTTGGCACGCACGCACGAAGTGCATGTGTTCACCCTGCGCCAGGAAGCCGTGCCAGGTCGTTGGGCGCTTTGTGGCGCCACCATCCACAACGTCGGCGAGCGGCAGCCGCGCCTGCGTGCGATCGCCGCCATCCTGGCCGAGCACCGCCGCGCGCCGTTCGCCCTGGTCCAGGCGATCTTCTCCGGCCCGTGCAGCCTGGTGGCGGTGACGGCGGCCAGGTTGCTCGGTCTGCCCAGTCTGGTGCACGTCGCCGGCGGCGAACTGGTCGCCCTGCACGAGATCGGCTACGGCGGTCGACGCAGCTGGAAGGGCCGCCTGCGCGAAGCCATGGTGCTGCGCGGCGCCGACATCGTCACCGCAGCCAGCGCACCCATCATCGACGCGCTGACTGCGCTGGGGCTGCGCGCACGGCGCCTTCCGCTCGGTGTCGACCTGCAGGCATGGCCGCCGTGCGCGCCGCGCCCGCGAAGCGACGGCCCGGCGCGACTGATCCACGTGGCCAGCCTCAATCGCGTCAAGGACCAGAGCACCTTGCTGCAGGCCCTGGCCGCGCTGGCGGCGACGGGCGTGGACTTCCGCATGGACGTCGTCGGCATGGATACCTTGCATGGCGAGATGCAGGCGCTGGCGCAACGGCTAGTCTTGCAAGACCGTGTGAGCTTTCTCGGCTTCCGCACGCAGCGCGAACTGAGGCCGCTGATGGCCGCAGCGGATCTGCTGGTGCTGTCCTCGCGCCACGAAGCGGGCCCGCTGGTCTTGCTGGAAGCGGCGGTGGCGGGCGTGCCGACGGTGGGCACGGCGGTCGGTCATCTGGCGGAATGGGCCCCGTCGGCGGCGCTGGCCGTGCCGGCCGGCGATGCGCAGGCACTGGCCGAGGCCTTGCGGCACGTGCTGCAGGACGATGCGCTGCGGCTGCGGCTGGCCGGCGAAGCGCAGCGCCTTGCCGTGCGGGAAGATGCCGAGCATAGCGCTCGCGCGTTCGAGGTCTTGTACTCGGCTCTATGCGCGGACCGGCGCGCGGCGCGGCGCCCTGTGCCGGGCTAGGCGACGGGAGCGAAGTGCTCCCACGCCGCGCGCAGCACGTACAGCGTGTCCATGCGCGGCACCGGTCGGGTCAGCCAGGCCAGCACGCGGCTGCCGTGCGATTGGGTGACCCAGCTTTCGCCTTGCAGCCACACTTGCGTGCGCGCCATGTCGGCGCGTTCCTGCCGCATGTCGTCGGTAGGGCGGATGCGTCGGTCGAGATAGCGCCACGCTTCGGCGGCCGAGCGCGACCATTCCAGCCCGGGCAGGGCGCGCAGCCACAGCGCCGAACATGACATCTGGGTCAGCGTCTGTCGCGCCGCGGCGGCGCGCAGCCACGGCGGGCAGGCCGGCGCGAGCGCGGCGAGCATCGCGGCGGGAACGGCGCCGGGGTAGTAGCGCGCCACCAGGCGCAACGGCGGCAGCGCCCACCATGACGTCGCCTCGCCGTCTTCGCCGCGCACCACCGCCCAGTCGCGTTCGCTCATGCGCGCCGCCAGCAGGGCGATGTCGTGCAGGTGGATCAGGCGCAGGCTGCGGCCGCACAGATTGCCGGCCGCATGCAGCAGCAGGTGGCTCATCAGGGCGCCGTTCGACGGATAGGCGTGCAAGCCGGGAGCGCCGTCGCGCGGCAGGATGCGCGCCGTGATGTCGACCGCGCTGACCGGCAGGCGCTCCTGGATGCGCGCATGCAGCTCGATGTTGATCGGCGCGTCGCGATGCTCGCCCAGGCCGACCGGCACGGCGCCGGCCGCGGGCTTGAACACGCGGTGCTTCCAATGCACGAAGGATTCCACGTAGCCGCAGTCGCGCAGCAGCTGGGCCGCGGCCGCCACGTCTTGCTCGTCGACCAGCAGATCGATGTCGGCCATCGGGCGGTCGCCTGGCTGGTACAGCCCGATGGCGTGCAGGGCGCTGCCCTTCAGCGGCACCATCGCCACGCCGGCCATGAGCGCGCCGGCGTGCATGCGTTCGAGCAGGGCGGCGATGTGTCGATGGCGCTGCGCGACGTGCTCGCGCTGCGTCTCCAGGAAGCGCCGCCACGCCGGCTGCTCCCAGGTCGACAGCCTGCACAGCAGGGGCGAGGCGCCGTGCGCCGCCGCTGCGGCGGCAGCCAGCCGCCATTCGAGCTCGCTCCAGTCCGGCGTGGCGCCGCCTGCGCCGGCCAGTTCCAGCGCGAGCGCCTCGGTGGTGCGGCCGAGGCCGCGCTTAACGGTGCTGAGCGGAGGCAACATGGCGTAGCGGTCTCGCTTCGGGTGTTGGCGCCGTCGCGCCCTCGTTGCGGTAGTCGTGTTCGTTGGCGATCAGCGCGTCCCAGCGTGCCGCGAGCTCAGCGCGTTTAGCTCCGCCGCTGACGGACTGCTGCGCCAGCACCTGCTCGTGCAGCAGGTCGCGCACCTGGCGGTAGAAGTCGGAGCGGTAGGCGGCGCGGAACATCATGGCCAGGTCGCCGCTGTCTTCCCAATGGGTCTTGTCGCCGAGCTGGGCCTTCACCTGCTCGTAGAAGCGCGTGCCGGGCAGCGGGTAAGAGACGCTGACGCCGATGTCGTCCGGCGCGGCCGCCTCGACCAGTGCGCGGGTGGCGAGCAGATCGGCCAGTTGTTCGTTCAAATAGCCCAGCTGGATAAAGAAGCCGACGCGGATGCGGTGGCTGCCCAGGCGTTCCCGCGCGGCGACCAGTTCCTCGACGCGAGTGCCTTTGTTCATCGCATCGAGCACACGCTGGCTGCCGCTCTCCGCGCCGATCCAGGCCTCGGCGCAGCCGGCCTGTTCGAGCGCGACCGCCATGCGTTCGCTGATCAGGTCGGCGCGCGTCTGGATGGTGAACGGCACGGCGCCGTCGGCGGCGCGCAGGCGTTCGCCGAACGCCTCCACCCAGTCGGCGCGGAAGCCGAAGATGTCGTCGGCCATCCAGATGTGGTCGGGGCGGAAGGCGCGCTTCAGGTAGGTCATTTCGGCCGCCACGTCCTGCGCGCTGCGCTGCTTGTAGTGGTTGCCCCAGATCGGCTTGGCGCACCAGCTGCAGCGGAACGGGCAGCCGCGCGACGCGGCCATGTTCAGGCTGAAGTAGCCGTGGCGCGACAGCCACATCGCGCGATAGCGCTCGATGTCGACCAGGTCCCAGGCGGGCAGGCCGCCCAGGCGCACGTCGGGCGGCTGCACGCCCATGCGGATCAGCTGGGTCTGGCCGCTCGTCGCCAGCGTGGCGACGCCGGCGATGCCGCAGGTCCAGTAGGCGTCGTCGATCTGCGGATCGCGCTCGAGCCTGCCCAGCAGTTCCAGCAGGGCCGCCACGCCTTCGCCGACCAGCACGGCATGCGCGCCGGCGGCGAGAAAGACCTCGGGATGATCCGAGGCGTCCGAGCCCGACACGATGACCCGTGCGCCGCGCTCGCGCGCCTCGGCGATCATCCGGCAGGCGGCCTCGCGCATGCGGCTGAGGCACATCTTGGTGAGGAAATTGAAATTGTCCTCGTAGAACACCACCACGTCCGGCTGCGCGTCGTGCAGCGTCGAGGCGTAGTCCTCCACGCCGTCGGCGAGCATCGCGTCGAACAGCGCGACCCCGTGGCCGAGCTGGCGCAGCAGCGAGGCGATCTGCAGGGTGGCCAGGGGCGGGTAGGGTTTGCCGCGCTCCCACTGCTTGCGGTCGTACTTCAAGAAGTAGGAGTGGCCGACCTGGATCTTGAGCATGTCGAATAAGCCTCGATCGTCGCGCCAGGGAGAGGCCGGCCTGCGCGGATGCGCAGTGCGGCTTGCGTCGACGTAGCCGTGAGTGCCGCTGCCTGGGCATTCGGTTGTCGCGTGCGGCTGCTGCGTGACGCGGCACATCGCGGGCGATCGGCACCGCAACCTTTTCGCTTCGATCGCGCACTCAGCAGACAACCCCTCAGCAGATAACTTCTGGGCTTCGAGTCGTCGCATGCCCGCCGCTCACGCCGCCCCCATGCCCGATCGACCCGCCATGCCCACGATCCAGCGCCTCGATATTCGCGACGCCCCTGCCGATCCCGGCAGCGATCCGTTCGGCGAGCACGTCGCGGCGCGTTACAGCTTGCGCAAGCGCATCCTCGGCGGCCTTTTCAGCTTCGAAAGCGACAGCCGCGCCTTGCTCGATCTGGTTGAGGCTGCGTATGGCGGCCTGCCGCAGCACGCGCTGGATGTGGCCCTGCCGGTATGCAGGGTGGAGCTTCGGCTGTCGCCGCGGCGGCCGGGCCCCTTGCCGGCGGAACCGCCGACGGTGAAGACCCGCTCGGGCGCAGGCTGGCTGTGCGGCGTGATGGACGCGGGCAACTACGTGATGATGGCGCCGCGTCAGGGCCAGGCTCTGGTGGTGGCTGCGGAGGACATGCTCGAGCGCGCCTATTATCTGCGCTACGAGCTGATCGAATTCGCGGTGTTCGTGCTGGCCGCACGCGCGTGGGGCCTGGTGCCCCTGCACGCGGCGTGCATCGGCCGGCACGGTCGCGGCGCCTTGCTGCTGGGCGCCAGCGGCGCGGGCAAGTCGACCCTGGCCTTGCACAGCCTGCTGCGCGGCTTGGACTTCGTCGCCGAGGATGCGGTGTTCGTGCAGCCGGAGCGCCTGCTGGCCACCGGCGTGCCGAACTACCTGCATGTGCGCGCCGATGCCTTGCGCTTTATCGAGGACGGCCCCGCGCGGCAATGGATAGTCCAGGCGCCGGTGATCCGCCGCCGCAGCGGCGTCGAAAAGCTGGAGCCCGACCTGCGGCTCGGGCCGGTGCGGCTGGCGCCTTCGCCCTTGCAGGTGGCGGCGACGGTATTCGTGTCCAGCCAGCCGGCGCCTGCCGGCGAACCGCTGCTGCTGCCGATCGCTGCCGGCGAGATCGCGGCGCGGCTGGCGGCGGACCAGCCGTATGCGGCAGGGCAGGCGCACTGGGACGACTTCGCCGCGCGCATCGTGCGCCAGGGCGCCTGGCTGCTGCGGCGGGGACGCCATCCCGAGGAGGCCGTGGATGCCTTGCTGCCACTGCTGGCCTGAGGCTGCCCATTCGACGCGGAGCAGGCCTTAGGCCATGGCCGACAGCCCGCCGTCGCGCAGCGAGCCTTCGTCCGCCAGCGTGTTCGCCTTGCTGCGCGTGTTCGCCAGCCATCAGCGCACCGCCATGCTGTGCTATGTCGCGCTGTCGCTGGGCGGCGCCCTGGCCGGCAGCCTGGCCGCGGTGTGGCTGGTGCCGCTGGTGCAGCCCGAGCAGGCGGGCGCGTTCGCTGCGGGCTTGCCGCGTATCGGCGCAGGCAGCGATGCGCGCATCGCGATTTTCCTGGCGGCCGGCCTGGGTTTTGCGCTGATGCGCTGGCAGGCGGCGCGCCTCGGCGCACGGCTGGTGAGCGCCTGCGCGATGCGTCTGCGCAGCGCCGTGCATGCGCGCCTGATGCAGGCCTCGCTGAAGTCGCTGGCTGAGACGAGCTCGGCGGAGATCGCCAACGTGCTCACCTACAACGTCGAGATCGTGGTGCAGGGCTTCAGCGCCTGGCTGCAGCTGCTGGTGGCCAGCGTGACCACGGCGATCAGCCTGGGCTTCGCCTGCTGGATCGCGCCGTACCTGATGCTGTGGATGCCGCCGCTGGCCCTGCTCGGCTTGGCGGTCTCGCGACTCAGCGGCCGCGAGCAGTCGCGCATCAGTCGCCGCTACGTGGCCGACATGACCCGCTTGTTCTGGCACAGCGAGGATGTTCCGCGCCGCCTGCGGCATATCCGTTCGTTCGGACGCGAGCGGGTCGAGCAGGCGAGCTACGAGGCGATCTCGCGTCAGCTCGGCCACGGCTATCGCCGGCAGTTGGAGCTGGTCGCTTCCGGCCGGCTGGCACTGGAGACGATGGCGGCGGTCGGCGCCGTGGCGGTGTTCGCGCTGGCGCGTCGCTGGCATGCGCTAGATGCCTCGTCGCTGATCGCGGTGAGCCTGCTGCTCGGTCGCTTGTTGCCGTATCTCGCTTCCAGCCGCCAGCAGTTCCAGCAGCTGCGCTCGGCGGTTCCGGCCTTCGCGCTGTGGCAGCGCTATATGCAGCTCGCATGCGAACCGGCGCCGGCCGATATCGCGCCGGTGACGCAGCGCGATGGGCTGTTGTCGATCGGACCGCTGCACCTGACGCCGCCACCCGGCGGGCTGGACGTCGACAGCCTGGTGCTGCGGCCCGGCGAGCTGACCGTGATCTGCGGCGATTCCGGCATCGGCAAGAGCAGCCTGGTCGACGTGCTGGCCGGCATGAAGGCGCCCGAGCGTTTCGCTGCTCGCTTGGGCGAACGCGCGCTGAGCTTTGCGCAGTACCGCGCCCTGGTGCGCGACGGCGCCTATGTGAGCCAGCAGGTGCGGCCGTGGCAGGCTTCGCTGCGCGAGTGCCTGGCCTGGGCTGCGCCGGCGGCGGACGAGGCACAGGTACGCGCCGCACTGGCCGACGTCGGCCTCGATCAATGCCTGGCGGGATCGTCGGGTGCCGCGGGCATGTCGCTCGAGCATGCGGTGAGCCAGCTTTCGGGCGGCGAACTGCAGCGCCTGCTGCTCGCCCAGGTGATCCTGAAGCAGCCCTTCCTCGCCGTGCTGGACGAGGCGACCGGCGCACTCGACGCCGCTTCCGAGGTGACCGTGCTGCGGGCGTTGAAGCGGCGTCTGCCGCACAGCATCGTGCTGGTGGTGTCGCATCGCCCGGGCGTGATGGCGATCGCCGATCAGTTATTGACGATCGCTCCGGGTGATGCGGATGGCCCGGCACGGGCCAGCGTGGCGGCAGGCAAGATGCGCCCCGCGCAGGAGCATATCGGTCGGCCACTGCGGGTGGGCGAATCGGGATAGCGCGGTTCGCCGCGCCCCTCGCGTTGCGTGTCGCCGTGGCCCGCAATTTCGGCATGGCCTTGCGTATGGCCCATAGGTTTCTGCGCGAACGCAGACAGCGCTCAATCGCGCAGCGCGGCCTCATGAACTGGCAGGGCTTCTTTGCGGGCCAGCCGCAGCAGATAGGCCGCGCCCACCATGGCCGCCGCGAATCCCGAGGCGGCGCCGATGCCCATCGCCCAGCGCGGGCCGAACTGGTTGGCCACCCAGCCGACGATGGGTGCGCCCAGCGGCGTGCCGCCCAGCGCCACGGCGAGGCGGATCGCCATCACGCGCCCGCGCATCGCCGGTTCGGTGCTGAGCTGCATCAGCCCGTTCGAGCTGTTGGTGAAGGTGAGCGCGGACACGCCGATCAGCACCAGCGCGGCGCCGAACCAGCCGTAGCCTGGAGCGAGCGCCGCCAGCGCGCAGCCGAGGCCGAACACGCCGGCGCCGATCACCAGGTGCACGAATCTCGGCGCCTCGCGTCCGGCCGCCAGCAGGGCGCCGCTGATCGTGCCGATCGCCATGATCGAGCTGAGCAGTCCGTAGCGGCCGGCGCCGACGTGGAAGGCGGTGACCGCCATGGTCGAGATGAAGATCGGGAAGTTGAGGCCGAAGGTGCCGATCAGGAACAGCATCGCCACCATCGCCAGCAGGTCCGGTCGGCGCGCCACGTAGCGAAAGCCTTCGACCAGGCTGCCGCGGCTGCGCACGGCATGGCTGCGCGGATGCAGTTCCTGCCTGCGCAGCAGCCTCAGCGAACCGAGCACGGCGACGAAGGACAGCCCGTTGACCAGGAAGGCCCAGCCGGTGCCGATCCAGGCGATGCACAGTCCCGCCACGGCGGGGCCGATCATCCGCGCGGCGTTGAACGAGGTCGAGTTCAGCGCCACTGCGTTGGCCAGATCCGCTTCGCCCACCAGGTCGGCGACGAACACCTGGCGCGCCGGCGCGTCGAGCGCGGCCGCGCAGCCGAACAGGAAGGCGAACAGGTCGACCTGCCACAGCCGCACCCAGCCCAGCACGGTGAGCACGCCCAATGCCAGCGCGAGGCCGCCCATGATCGCCTGGGTCGCCATCAGCAGCTTGCGCCGGTCGTAGTGGTCGGCAGCGAAGCCGCTCAAGGGCAGCAGCAGGAACTGCGGGCCGAACTGCAGCGCCATCACCACGCCGACCGCCGCGGCATCGTGGCGGGTGAGCTGGGTCAGCACCAGCCAGTCCTGCGCCGTGCGCTGCATCCAGGTGCCCACGTTCGAGACCAGCGCGCCCGCCGCCCACACGCGGTAGTTGAAATAGCGCAGCGAACGGAAGGTGCCACGCGCCGGGCGACGCGGCGCAGGCGTTTCGGACGGGCCGCCGAGTTCGCTCATGCCTGCGGCAGCAGGGCCAGGATCTGCTGGGTGGTGCCGCGCTCGCCGAGCCGCGGGAAGATTTTCTCGACGCTGTAGTGGTGCGCTTCGAGGCGGGTATCGCTCATCGCGTCGACCGCGAGCGTGACGTGGAAACCCAGCTCGTAGGCCTGGCGCGCGGTGGATTCCACGCCGGTGCCGGTGGCGATGCCGGCCAGCACCACCTGGGTCACTCCGCGCGCTTTCAGACGCGCTTCGAGGTCGGTGCCGGTGAAGGCGCCCCAGCTGTGCTTGGTCACCACGATGTCGTCGTCCTGCCGGCCCAGCTCGGGCAGCAGCTCGGTCCAGCCCGGCGGAAACGCGCTCAGGCGCGGCGACTGTTCGGTGCGGCCCGGTGCGCGACCGGCCACGTTGACCAGCGCGACGGGCAGTCCGCGTCGTCGGAAGGCGGTGGCGAGCGCGGCGGCCTTGGCGACCACGTCGGCGATGGGATGGACGGTCGGTGCGCCGACCAGGCCTTGCTGCAGGTCGACGACGATCAGGGCGGTATGGGGATCGAGCACGGTGACTGGCATGGCGGTCGGCGGGTCGCAGTGGGAAGGGAAGGAGTGGCGCTCAGGATTCGCTGAGGCGCCGGATCACGTCGAGCGCGGCGGACAGGCTGCGCCTGTCGTCATCGTTGAGCCGGGCCATCGCGCCGGACAGCCAGGCGCGTTTCAGCGCGCGGTGTCGTTTCAGCATCGCCGCGCCCGCTTCGGTCAGGGCGAACAGCACCTGCCGTCCGTCGCTGGGATGCGGCTGCCGCTCGACCAGGCCCTCGCGTTCGAGTGCGGCCAGGGTGGCGCCCATCGACTGCGGCTTCACCGACTCGGCACGCGCCAGATCGGCGGTGGTCATCGAGGCTTGCTGGTCGAGCCGCTTGAGCACGGCGACCTGCGACAAGGTGAGCTCGCCGGGATTGGCCTCGGCGCGCAGGCGGCGCAGAAGCTGCCCTACCGACTGCAGCAACGCCTCGACGCTGGCTTCGACGGGTGGGAGTGCGGCACGTTTGTTCATGCCCTGCAGTCTAGATATAAACAGTCAAACTTGCAAGTTTGACTGTTTATATCGCTCGGTCGATGCGTGCTTTGCGGAGACCTGGCCACTCTGCGCTCAAGAGCCGGAACGAGATTGTGGCGAGCACCCGCTGGCGAAGTGTGCCTGACACGGCCGCGAAGTCAGGCGGCCATCGTTCGCTGCTTTGCACGCACCGCAGAGGGCAAAAAGCTCCGGTTTGGGCGGCCGCCAAGGTCCTCACGCGAGGCCAATGGGACCGACGGGAGGTGGGGAGCGGCGGCGGCGCGCGAAGATGAAAAAATCCTAATCTTTGCCCGATTGACTGTCGGGGGGAGCAGGCCTAAAACGGTGCGCAGAATCTCAGCAAGGAGTGGTGCCATGCGTTGGACGCTATTCGCCATAGGTGTCGTGCTCGCCGGCTATGCCGCCGGTGCCGCCGCCGCCGACGGCAACAAAAATGCCTACGAGACGAACTTGCTGCGGCAGGCCTATATCGCTGCGACCGTCGGCGAGTCGATGCCCGGATTTCCCGCGCATGTAAAGATCACCGACAGCCAGCCGCTGGGGCAGAACACCATCGCGTTGTATACGGTGGGCCAGCAGGGGCCGGTGCGCCGCGCCATCTGGCTGCTGACCACCAACACCGAGTGCAAGCAGCCGCGGCTGAGCAAGGGCAGCATTGCCTATGCCGATGCCCAGGGCCAAACCCATGCGTGCTCGCTGGTGGCTGTGCAGCAGGTGGGCGAGGAGCGGCTGCTCGGTCAGCTGATGGCCAGGCAGCTCATCAGCACCGGTCCTGCGTTGTTGGGTTTCGACGCGCCGCTGACAGCTTCATACAGCCCGAGTTCGGGCATGGCGCCAGGCGGCCGCGCCTGGTGAGCAGACGCGGGTCCGGTCGTTCCGCCGGGTCTGCATGTGTTTTTGCTTGAGGCGGCAGGCCTCGGGCTTGGTTGCGCAGTGATGGAGCCCATCCGGCACATTGCCGGGTGGGCTTTTTTGTCTGAGCTTGCTTTGTGGGTGCCTGCCGGCGTCTGACTATTGCTCGCTGCGTGCATGGCGGTTGCGTCATGTTCCCGTGCCGCGGATACGCCCATGCGTGCTGGCCGGCTTCGGTCGACGCACGCAGGCGCAGGCCGAGATATCGATGACCGCTCGCTCGCATGGCCTTGTGAAGCGCCTGAGCGCTGATCTTTTTTTCGTACCCTGAAAAACCGAGGCCCCCGGCGCGGCGCCGGAGGCCTCGGTCAAATCACCACGCTGGCGCGCTTACCACCAGAAGCGGTTGAACGACTTCCAGGCCGACAGCAGGTTGGTCGCGTTGACCGAACCCAGGCCAGCAGCGAAGCTCCAGCCGCGCTGCGCGGAGAAGGCCGGCACGTACTTGCTGGTGCTGGTCGAGGTCAGGCCGAGCTGGACCGATCCGGCGGGGATCAGATTGCCGAGGTAGTCGAGCTCGTAGTTCGGGATGGTCGCGTAGAAGTAGCAGTCCGGCGTGACGGTGTCCGGCAGCTGCTGGATGCACTGGGTCGAGATGCCACCGCGCGTCACGTTGTGGAACACGCACTGGCTGGTGCCCTTGGCGCCGCGGTCCGAGTTGCACTGATCCAGGCTGAGCGGCTGGTAGCCGAACGAGCCGCCGTACTCCAGGGTGGCCAACGCATACAGCGTGGGCGCGGCGTTGCCCTGGTTCTCGACGCGACCCTGGCGGCTGAGGCCCTGGTCGACCAGCGCCTGGATGCCGGCGAACATCGGCGAGGCCAGCGAGGTGCCGCCGCTGATCGAGATCGAGCCGGTGAAGCCCGGATTGCACGGATAGGTGGCGTCGCACACGATCACCCAGGTGTCGCCGCCGTAGGAGCCGGCGAACAGCGACACGTCGGGGATGTCGCGCGACTTGTCGTTGGCGGCGCCGTACACCAGCTGCTGCCAGAACGGCTTGCGGTCCACCGACGACGGACCGCCGCTGCCGCTCTCCGAGGTCAGGGTCAGGCCGTTCGGATCGGCGGCCAGCGAAGCCTGGCAGAAGTCCAGCGCGCTCTTGTAGCCATTGGCCTTGGCGGCCACCGGATTGGCGCAGGATTCGTTCCAGGGAATTTCCGGCACGTAGGACAGCGCGGAGCCGTAGGTCGAATTCAGCTTGCTGCTGAAGTACTGGCTGGTGGTGCCGTCGAGCACGTCGGCGGTGTCGGTGCCGCCTACCGCGGTCACGTTCGGCGAGGTGGCCAGCGCATTGGCGCTGATGCCGGCGCCGTTGATCGGCAGGTTGTAGATCGCGCCGGCGTTGTAGCTCGGGTTGGAGCCGGAGTCGCCGGTGGAGACGAACACCGAGATACCCTCGACGTCGGCCTGCGCCCACAGCAGATCGATGGCGGTCTTGCTGGCTGCGTCGACGTTGTTTTCGCCGTAGCCGTAGCTTGCGCTGATCACGTTCGGACGGCTGTCGCCGTTGACCAGGTTGGTCGCCGCGGTGATCACGCCGCCGAAGAAGTTGTTGCTGTTGGAATCGTCGCAGCTGGCGACCACGATGTGCGCGCCCGGCGCCATCGCGGTGGACCACTCGGCGTCGAGCAGGGTTTCGCCATCGTCCTCGCCGGGATTGGCGATGGTCGGATCGATGCAGTTGGTGAAGCCGGTGGCCTGCGGCTGGATCTGCGAGAAGCTGCCGCCGTAGCTGCCCAGGCTGAACTGGCTGACGAAGTTGCTCCAGTCGGCCGGCACCATCGAGGAATCCTCGACCACCGCGATGGTGACGTTCTTGCCGGTGATGCCCTTGGCGCGCAGGGTGTCCACGCCGTACATCTTGGCCAGGTCGTAGGGCACCAGGCCGCGCGCGCCGTTGGTGAAGGTGATCGCGTCGGGCGTCGCCGCGCTCTTCGTGCTCAGCGCCTTCTTCGAGGCCGCTGCGGTGCTCTGGGCAGTGCCCTGCGCCTGCACCTTGAAGCGCTGCGTGGCCGGATCGAACTGGGCGACCTTGTTGGGCACGTGCAAGGCGTGCGGCTTGAAATCGTTGACGCCGGCTGCGCCGACCACCACCGACTGCAGGGCCACCGGCACGCTGATGTCGCTAGCGTTGGCGATGTGGCTTTCCTGGCTGAAGTCGGTGTAGCGCGTCATCTGCGTGTGGAAGGCCTTGTTCACCTGGCCGGCCGTGCCGCTGAAGTCGATCTGCGTGTTGTTCGCGTACACGCCGTTGACGGTGAAGCCGTTGGCCTTGAGCCAGGATTCCGTGGCGGCGACGTCGCTGTCGATCGCGCCGAAATACTTGCCGAACTGCTTCGGCGTGATCCAGTGGTGGAACAGCGGCGAGAGCGGGTCGTGCTGCGCGGCGATCAGCCATTCCAGCGCGGCCTTGCGCTGGTCGCTGGGGCGCAGCACCAACTGCATGTGATTCATCGGGGTGGCGTCGCTCACCGCACCCTGCGAAGTCAGCGCGCCGACCAGGGCCAGGTGGGTGCCCTGGATCGGGGCCACGTTGGCGCTGTTGACCGTCTGCGTGACGCGCGGCGCTTCGGCGGTGTTGAGGCCGGCCAGGGTGGCGTCGTCGACCGTGCTCTGCGCGGCGGCGATGGCGGGCAGCGTCGCGAGTGCGGCCACGATCGACGCGCACAGACTCAGTTGGGCTCTCTTCATGCTGGATCTCCCCATGGGTTCAGTCGGTGAAAAACGAATGCGGAGCGCGGCCGTGTTCAAACGGATGCACTCCTTTCGGCGGATGGCTGGGATGGCCGCTGCGGCGGCCGCGAAGCCTCGTGGCCGGCCGATGATTTCGGCGCCACGGTGCAGCAAAGGCGAGGCGAAGCGAGGGATGCATTCGACGGCATGCCCGGTGGCAGGCAGCGCTGATCGGAGCAGGCAATCCAGGCACGACGACGGCCTGCACCGTGGCGGCCGGGATGCTGTGCCCGCAGGCTGATTTCCAAATGCGACGTCCCCTGTTCGTGTTGCGTGCCCCCTGGCCGCTGGAGTCCTGCGCAACGGTTTTCGGTCACGCTAAGTGAAACGACAGCGGCGTTTCAAGCCCTACCGTGTGCAAGAAATTGCGTCTTGATTTGCCAAATGGCGCACATGCCGCATCCGCCTGCGCGATGCGCACGGGAATGGAAAGTCTGGAAAACCAGATAATCGGGCGACGACGCGGTCGCGGATTATGACTCGTATGAATTTGCGTTTGCGGCGAATGTCGGCCGTCGACGCCTTGAATCGGACGTCTATCGTTGATCCGGCCGGCGCAGGGTATGCGCCGGCCGGATGGCCGGAGGGCTGTCGCTTAGAACTTCTTGCTCACGTTGAGCAGGATCGACTGGGTCTGCTGGGTGCCCGAGCCGAACAGGTATTCGTATTCCGCGCGCAGGGTCCAAAGGTTCGGCGTCTGCAGCGAGGCGCCGATGCCGATCAGCCCGCGGTCCTGGCCCCATTGGTTGAGCGTGGCGCGGTACAGCGGGCCGCCGAGCAGGTCGGCATAGCTCATGGTCGCCTGGCCGGCACCCTGGAAGTCGTGCTGGTATTCCAGGCGCAGGTGCGGCGCGAAGCTGCCGTAGCCAGTCTCGGTCTGGTAGTCCAGGTGCACGCCGAGGCTGGTGGTGGTGGTCTTCACGGTCTGGTTGCGGTAGTCCAGCGCGTAGATCGCGTCGCCGTGCTCGGTATACGCGTCCAGAGTGGCGTGGGCGAGATCCAGACGTCCATACGGGGTGATCAGCAGCTTGTCGTGGCGATAGTCGTAGCCGGCCGAGAGCGAGGCGAAGAACTGGTCGCCGTTGCGGCTGCCGCTGACCCGGTTGCCGTCGTCGGTCACGTAGCGCAGGCTGTCGAACGAAAGCCACTGGTAGCCGACCAGCCCGTCCACATAGGCCGCACCCGGGTGGTAGCTGGCGTAGAACGCCGCGGTGTAGCTGTCCGCCGTGCTGCGGCTGCCGTGATTGCCCACGTCGGTGTCGTCATGCCCGTAGCCGACGCCCGCGCCGAGCGCGAACGCGGGCGACAGGCGATAGTCGCCGCCGAAAGTGACGCCCGACGTGGTGAAGTCCAGACCGCGCACGCTGGCGTTGGCGTCCGACGAGCCGAAGTTCACCGCGCCGCCGCTCCACAGCGCCAGGCCCGGGGCGGAAGCATCGCTGCCGCCGCCGTTAGCGCCGCTGCCATTGCCGTTGCCCGAGCTGCCGTGTGCGCTGTCGTTCGGATCCGGCTGCACCAGGTAACGACGGTTCGGATCGTCGATGCCGCCGGTCTGCGCCAACGCGCCCTGCTGCGCGTTTTGCCGCTGCATGCTGGCGGAGGAGAAGCTCAGCCCGTTGCTGAAGCCGCCGCCGCTGCCCTGCTGGTGCAGGGTCTCCAGGCGCTGCTGGAAGTTGTCGATCTGCGCGGTGGCGAAGCGCCGCGTGGCGTCGGCCTGCGCATCCAGCACGCCGATCACTTCCGGATCGTGCGACGGATCGCTGCGCGCGGTGATGTTGACGTTCACCGTGCCCGGCACCGAGGTGGCGTAGGCATTGCTGAGGGTGAAGCTGATGGTCACCGCGCCCGAGCTGGTCGGACCGGGCACGTAGTGCAGCTGGTAGTCGCCGCCGCTGCCGCTGATGCTGGCGCTGCCCGCGTTGGCCGGAACCACCGAGACCAGGGTCGCCGCGGTGAACGGCCCGCCGCTGGCGCCTTGGGTGAGGTCGACCACCACCGGCACGCCGGCGATCGCGTTGGCGCTGAGCGTGGCCGGCGGCACCGGCAGCGGATTGACCGTCACCGTGATCTTGCCCGGCAGCGACGTGCCGAAGGCATTCGACAAGGTGTAGTCGAAAGCGACCGCGCCGGACGCATTGGCGGCCGGGGTGAACACGATGTCGGTGCCGGCGATGCTGATGCTGCCGGCGCTGGGCGGCGTGACCACGTTGGCGGCGGTGAACGGCCCGCCGGTGGCGCCGGTGGCGGCATGGATGGTCACCGCCTTGGCGGCCAGAGTGGTGGCGGTCTGCGCGACGACCGTCGGCACGGCCAGCGCGTTCACCGTGACGCTGACCGTGGCCGCGGCGGAGGTGCCGCCCGGGCCGGTGGCGGTATAGGTGAAGCTGTCGCTGCCGAAGTAGTTCTGGTTCGGCGTGTAGACCACGTTCAAGCCGTTGACCGCGGCGCTGCCGTGCGACGGCGCCTGGCCGATCGCGATGCTGGTGATCGGCCCGCTGTCGTTGCTGGTCACCGGGATCGTCACTGGGCTGTTCGCCGCGGTGCTCGCGCTGTCGTTGACGGCGATCGGCTTGGGCTGCGCCACCACCAGGGTATAGGCCTGACTGCCAGTGAAGCCGAGCCCATCCTTGGCGCTCACGCTGAAATTGAAATTGCCCGCGCTGCTCGGCGTGCCGGCGAGCTGGCCGGCCGTGCTCAGGCTCAACCCAGACGGCAATGCGCCCGCACTGATGCTGTAGCTATAGCTGCCGTTGCCGCCGCTGGCGGTGATCGACTGACTGTAGGCGACGCCGTCCTGCGCGTTCGGCAGGCTGGCCGGCGTCAGCGTGATGCCGGGCGCGTTGACCGCGAGCGTGTAGGCGTGAGTCACGCTGAATGGCGCACCGGTGCCGGTGCTGCTGTCGGTGGCGCGCACGCTGAAGTTGAAATTGCCGGAGACCGTCGGCGTGCCGCTCAGCGCGCCGGTGGAAGCGTCCAGGCTCAAGCCTGCCGGCAGGGCGCCCGTGCTGACCGTGTAGCCGTAGGGCGCGACGCCGCCGCTCGCGGTGAAGCTCTGCGTGTAGCTGGTCTCCGCCGTGGCGGCCGGCAGGCTGCCCGGCGTCAGGCTCAGCGCAGGTGCGCCGACGCTGAGCGTATAGGCCTGGCTGCCGCTGAAGTTGAGGCTGTCTTTCGCCATCACGGTGACGTTGAAGTTGCCGGCCGTGGTCGGCGTGCCGGCCAGCAGGCCAGACGGCGACAGGCTCACGCCAGTGGGCAGGCTGCCGCTGCTCACGCTGAAGGTGTAGCTGCCGTTGCCGCCGGCCGCGGTGAGCTGCTGACTGAAGGCGGCGGCTACTTGCACGGCCGGCAGCGTGGCCGGCGTGATGCTGATGGCGGGCACGTTCACCGTCAGGCTGTAGCTGCGCGACACCGAGTAGGGCGCGCCGGTGCCGGTGCTGCTGTCGGTGGCGCGCACGTTGAAGTTGAAGTTGCCCGCCGCGGTCGGCGTGCCGCTGAGCACGCCGCTGGTGGCATTGATGCTGAGCCCGGCCGGCAGCGCGCCCGCGCTGATCGCATAGGTGTAGGGCGCGGTACCGCCGCTGGCCACGATGGTCTGGCTGTAGGCCGCCTCGGCGGTGGCGGCAGGCAGGTTGGCCGGCGTGATGGCGAGCGTCGGCGCGCCGATGGTCACGCTGTAGGTCTGGTTGCCGCTGTAGTTCAGTCCGTCCTTGGCGGTGACGGTGAAATTGAAGGTGCCGGCGGAATTCGGCGTGCCGGCCAGCAGGCCGCTCGGGCTGAGGCTCAGGCCGGGCGGCAGGTTGCCGGAGGCGCTGAAGGTATAGCTGCCGTTGCCGCCGCTGGCGCTCAGCTGCTGGCTGAAAGGCGCCGCGATCTGCATGGCCGGCAAGGCCGCCGGCGTGATGGCAATGACGGGCGCGTCGACCTGCAGGTTGTAGTTGCGGGTGGTCGAGAAGGGCGAACCGATGCCGCTGCTGCTATCGGCGACGCGCACCGCGAAGGCATAGGCGCCTGCGGCCGTCGGTGTGCCGCTGAGGCTGCCGTCACTGGACAGGCTCAAGCCCGGCGGCAGCGCGCCGCTGGTGACCGTGAAGTTGTAGGGTGCCGTGCCGCCGCTGGCCGACAGGCTCTGCGTATACGCCGCCTCGGCGCTGGCGTCGGGCAGGCTGGCCGGATTCAGCGCGATAGTAGGCGCGGCCACGGTCAGCACGTAGGCCTGCGAGCCAGTGGCGCCGTGCATGTCGGAAGCGGTGACGGTGATGTTGAAGTTGCCGGCGGCGGTCGGTGTGCCGCTCAGTGTGCCGGTGGGGGCGAGGCTGAGGCCTGCCGGCAGGCTGCCTGCCGTCACGGTGTAGTTGTACGGGCCGATGCCGCCGTTGGCGGTGAGCGTGGTGCTGTAGGCGGTGCCCACTGCAGCCGGCGGGATGGCGGTCGGCGCCAGCACGATGGTGGGAGCGGTGACCGACAGCGTGTAGCTATTCGTCACCGAATACGGCGCGCCGGTGCCGGTGGACTGATCGGTCGCGGTGATCGAGATCGGGAAATTGCCGCTTTGCACCGGCGTGCCCGAGAGCGTTCCGGTGGAGGGATTCCAGCTGACCCCGTTGGGCAGTGGCCCGGTTTCCCGGAAAGCATAGGGGGCGACGCCGCCGCTGGCGGCGAAGCTCTGCGAGAACGCCTGGCCGTAGCCGGCGTTGAGCGCACCGCTTCCCGGCGTGAGAGACAGCGTCGGCGCCGCGATGTTGATGCTGTAGTTGCGGCTGCCGGTGTAGGGGCCGCTGCCGGTGCTGTGGTCCTGCGCGGTCACGGTGAAGTTCGCCGGGCCGACTGCGGTGGGCACGCCGGAAAGATTGCCGCTGCTGGACAGGCTCATGCCGGCCGGCAGGACGCCTGCAGTCACCGCATAACTGTAAGGTGCGGTGCCGCCGCTGCCGCTCAAGTTCTGCGCATACGCCACGCCGGCGCTGCCGCCGGGCAGGGTGGCCGGGCCGACGGTGATCGTCGCTGCGTTGGTGACCAGGATGTACGACTGGGTGGCCGTGCTGCCGGCTGCATCGGTGAGGGTGACGGTGATCGGGAAGGAGGAGCCGCCTGCGGTCGGCGTGCCGTTGAGCACGCCCGTGCTGGCGAGGCTGAGGCCGGCGGGCAGGGTGCCCGAGGTGACCGCGAAGCTGTAGGGCGGGTTGCCGCCGCTGCCGTTGATGGTCTGGCTGTAGGCGGCGCCCACGGTGCCGGGCGTCAGGCTGGCAGTGGCGATGCTGGGCGCCGCTGCAGCGATGACCAGCGAGTAATTGGCGCTGACCGTGTACGGACCGGTGCCGCTGCTGTGATCGGTGGCGCTGACTTGGAAGTTAAAGGTGCCGTGCCCCGTCGGCGTGCCCGAGAGCACGCCGCTGGAGGGATTCAGGCTCAGCCCCGTCGGCAGCGTGCCGGCGGTGACGCTGAAGAGATAGGGGGCCGTGCCGCCCACCGCGGTGATGGTCTGCGTATAGCTGTTGTTCTGTGTCGCCGGGTTCAGAGTGGCTGGGATCAGCCCCAGCGTCGGCGGATTGACGACGAGCGTATAGGCGATCGAACCGGAGCTGCCGGCCGAATCGTGCGCGCTGACGGTGAAGTTGAAGCTGCCGCCGGCGGTCGGCGTGCCCGAGAGCGCGCCGCTGGAGCTGTTCAAGTTCAGGCCTGCGGGCAGGGTGCCGGCACTGATGCTGTAGGTATAGGGCGCGGTACCGCCGCTGGCGTTGATGTTGTTGCCGTAGGGGGTGCCGACCTGGGCATTGGTAAGACTGCTCGGTGCCATGCTCAGCGGCGGTCCGTTGATCACCACCGTATAGGCCTGGCTGCCGTAGAAGGGGCCATTCGCATTGGCGTTGTTCGGGCCGCTGTCGGTGGCGCGCACGGTGAAGTTGAAGGTGCCGGTGGCGGTCGGCGTACCGGACAGCACACCGCCGCCCGATACGGTCATGCCCGGCGGCGTGCCGCCCGAGCTCACGGTGTAGAGGTAGGGCGCCGTGCCGCCGGTGGCGGTCAGCGTAGTCGGCGTATAGGCGCTGGTGAGCGCGCCGGCCGGCAACGTGGTCGGCGTCAGGCTGATCACCACAATGGTGATGTGGACGGTGACCGGCTGTCCGTTTTCGTCGTTGAAGGCGAAGGAATCCTGCGTCGCGGTGCTGCCGTTGTTGGTGTAACTAATCTCATCTTCGGACAGGTCACTGGTGTTCAGCGTGCCGTTGGTGGGCGACGTCACCACCGGGCCGATGCCGACGCTGGCGTGGTCGCAGGCGCTGGCGTTCAGGGTGAAAGTGCTGCCGCGCTGCAGGGTGAGGTAGAAATCCGGGCATTCCGCCGCCGCCTGCGCCGGTCGCGCGAGCGACAGGCAGGCCAGCAGCAGGATGGCTACACCGAGCAAGCGCCTGGCGGCGCCGCGACGGCGCAAGGCTACGGCACGGCGCGAAGACGCCGACCAACGACGCAAGATATTCATTCCCCTGAGCCCCCTAAGCTCGGCCCGTTGCTTGCCGTGGGCCAACGGCTGTCGATATGCGCGCGCTGCGGCCCTCCGCCGCCGCACACACTGCATCAGCTTTGGACTCTTGACTCGATTCGTCAAGCACTTGACCCGCTGCTGGAATTTGTTTGCCGAATTTGCGTATAGGTTGTCGGGGTCCTTGCACTTGTAACGCGACATGTTTCTGGTCGACAGTAGGCGGGCATCAACATCCATCAGGGGGAGACGATGTCTGACTACTACCTCGGGCAGATCATGCTCACGGGGTTCGGCTTCGCGCCGCGCAATTTTGCGCAATGCAATGGCCAACTCTTGTCGATCAACCAGAACGCGGCACTGTTTTCGCTGCTTGGCGTCTACTACGGCGGCAACGGCCAGACCAACTTCGCCTTGCCGGACCTGCGCGGGCGCAGCCCGGTGGGCATTGGGCCATCCGTCGATCAAGGCTGGCAGCCGTCGCCTTACGTGATCGGCCAATTCGGCGGCGTGGAGAACGTGACCCTGCTCAGCAGCAACATGCCTGCGCATACGCATACGGTTGCCGCCACCACGCAGAACGGCACGGCCAAGAATCCCGACTCCGACGCCTTGTATGGAGCTACGCCCGCCGAGGCGATCTACGGATCGGCCAGCAGCGGCCTGGTGCCGTTGTATCCCGCGGAGATTTCGCCGGCGGGCGGCAGCGGCGCGCACGCGAACATGCAGCCTTTCCGCGTGATCAACTTCAACATTGCGCTGAGCGGTATCTATCCGTCGCGCGGCTGACGCGCGCCCAGCCCTTTACGCGGAGTATTCCCATGAGCACACCTTTCGTGGGCGAGATTCGCCTGTTCGGCTTCCAGCGCATTCCCACCGGCTGGTTCGCCTGTGACGGCAGCTTGAAGCCCATCGCGCAGTACGATGTCCTGTTCAACCTGCTCGGTACGACCTATGGGGGTGACGGCGTCAATACCTTCGCCGTGCCCGATCTGCGCGGCCAGGTGCCGTTGCATCAAGGCACCGGCCTCGGCTTGACGCCTCGGGTGATCGGCCAGGCCGGCGGCACCGAGCAGGTCACCCTGCTTTCGGCGCAGATGCCGGTGCACAACCATATCCTGACCGCGACCAACACTGCCGCCAACGCCAGCACGCCGGGTCCGACCGTACTGCCTGGCGCGCTGCCTTCCACCGACACCATGTACGGCACGGACTTGAGCGGCAGCACGACGGTGACCCTGGCCGGCAACGCCATCGGCATGCAGGGCAGCAACCAGCCGCACGACAACACCATGCCCACGCTGACCGTGTCGTATTGCATCGCCTGGGCAGGCATCTTCCCGTCGCAGAGCTGACCTTCATCCCCGCCAGGGCGATGCGCGCGATCGACGCGCCGTCGCGTAGCCAGGAGCAGATTCCATGACCACGCCTTATCTCGGTGAAATCCAGTTGTTCGGTTTCAATTTCGCGCCGTATCAGTGGACGCAGTGCAACGGCGCCACGCTGCCGATTTCGCAGTACACCGCGCTGTTTTCCCTGCTCGGCACGTTCTACGGCGGCAACGGGCAGACCAATTTCCAGATACCGAACTTCGTCGATCGCGCCGGCTGCAATCAGGGCACGGGGCCCGGCCTCAGCCAGCGCACGATCGGCGAGACCTTCGGCGAGGAAATGGTGACGCTCACCACGCCGCAATTGCCGATGCACAATCACGGCTTTTCCGTCTACGGACAGCGCGACCAGACCAAGCGCGCCAGCTCGCCCTCGCCGGGCAACGGCTTGCTGGTGCCCGGACAGGTTGCGCCCTTCCTGCAGAACGCGACGTCCAATACCAACCTGGCGTCGGCCATGCTGGCCCCGTCCGGCGGCAGCCAGCCGCACGAGAATCGCCAGCCGTATCTGGCGGTCAACTACTGCATCGCTTTGTACGGGGCCTTTCCCTCGTTCGGCTGATGTCGCGCACGCTGCCCGACTTCCCGTCGCCGCAGGAGCCCTGGCTCGAAACGCCCGTGCTCCTGCGGCGAAGCGGAGTGCGGCTACGCCCGGCGCAGCGGCAGGATGTGGATTTCCTGCGCGGGCTTTATCGCAGCCTGCGCGCGGACGAGCTGGCGCAGCTGCCGTGGCCGGAGCCGGCCAAGCAGTTTTTCCTCGACGACCAGTTCGCGCTGCAGCACATCCACTTCGTGCACCACTACCGCGATGCCGAGTTCCTGCTGCTGGAGCAGGACGGTGCGCCGATCGGCCGCTTCTATCTGCTGCGCCGGCCGCAGGCGGACTTCCATGTGGTGGAGATCGCCTTGCTGTCGGCGTGGCGTGGCCAAGGCTTCGGCGCGGCCTTGATCCGCGCTGTGCAGCAGGAGGCCGGCCGCGTGATGCGCGCACTGACCTTGCATGTGGATCCGCGCAACCTGGCGGCGCGGCGCCTGTACGAGCGGCTGCAATTCGAGCCGGTGGAAGACGACGGCCCCTACCAGCTGATGCGCTGGCAGGCCGCGCCGCTCAGTTGAATACCGCCTGGTAGAGAAAGCCGTCGCGGTCGCGTGCCACCGGCACCAGGAAGATGCCGAATTCGCCCAGCGAGGCATGCTGCATCGGGTAGATCTTCTGCGGCAGCAACACGGCCGAAGCGTTGCGGAACAGCAGCGAGAACGGCGTACGCACCATGCCGGCCATGACTTGCGCCGGCGCCGGCAGCGGACGCGCCTCGACCAGCACGAACGGCGCCCGTCCGGCGCCTTCCAGCGCGACCGAGAATGTCTCGTTCACGTGCCCGGCGAAATGCTCCAGCTGCATGAAGTTCATCGCTGCGTTCCCCCTGATTTCATCGTCATGATGAAGCGTCGAGTGTGGCATAAACGCATCGAGACGGAAGAGGGATGACGCTCGCGGAAAGGGTACGCGATTACTCCGCGATGACTTGGCCCGGCGCGCGCTTCACGGCCAGTCCGATCAGTACCGGCATGGCCAGCAACACCAGCGGGTACTGCAGCAGCAGGCCGGCGATGATGGCGATCGCCAGCGGCTGCTGGATGCCGGCGCCCTGGCCGATCGCCAGGGCCAGCGGCAGCAGGGTAAGGATCGCGGCCAGCGTGGTCATGCTGATCGGGCGCAGCCGATCCCGGCTGGCGGCGAGCGCCGCCTCGGCGGGCGGCATGTGCCGCGCCAGCTCGAGATATTCCGACACGTAGAAGATCGCCATCTCGGCGCCGATGCCGATAATCATGGTCATGCCCATCAAGGCGGTGATGTTGAGGTCCACCCCGGTGAGCCACAGCGCGATATACACCGCGACCGGCGAGAACAGGGCGCAGCCGATCACGATCGCGGCGAGGCGGACGCTGCGGTAGAGGAACAGCAGCAGGATGCATTCGGCGGCCAGCGCGGCGCCGAACACCTTGCCCAGCCCGACGAAGGCGATCTGCTGCTGCCGGTAGAGTCCGCCGAGTTCGTAGCGCGTATCCGGCGCAAGCAGTCCCGGCTGCGCCAGGGCCGCCTTGACGTCGGCGATCGCCGCGCCGATGCCGCGCCCATCGATGCGGCCGGTGACCGCCACCATCGGCTGCAGGTTCTCGCGCGAGATCTGCGGCTGGCCGCTGACTGCGGTGATGCTGGCCACGCGCGACAGCGGGAAGAGATGGCCGTCCGGCGCGCGGATCGGCAAGGCCTCCAGTTGCGGAATGCGCATGCGCGTCGCGCCGCTCATCCACACCCGCACGGCGATGCTCTTGTCCGGCTGCGGCGACTGCATGGCCACCACGCCGGAAAGCGCGCCGCTCACCGCCTGGGTGATCGCGTCGGGCGTCATGCCCTCGAAGGCGGCGCGCGCGGGGTCGACGTCGATGTTCAGGGCGTCGCCGGCAAGCTGCACGCCGTTCTTCACTTCGACCACGCCGTCGATCTTGCGGATCGCTGCGGCGACGCGCTCGGCCTGCGCGTCCAGCCGGGAAGGATCGGTCGCGAACAGCTTGATCTCGATCGGCTCGGGCACCGCGGTGAGATCGCCGATCAGGTCCTCCATCAACTGCGCCAGTTCCACTTCCACGCCCGGCACGTCGTGCTCGACGCGCTCGCGCACCTCGCTCATCACTCCCGCGGTGGCGCGCGCGTGGCCGGCCTTCAGGCGCACGAAGAAGTCGCCGTGATAGGACTGGCCGAGATCGCCGCCGAGGCCGGTGCCCAGGCGGCGGGAGAACGTGGCCACTTCTGGCGTGGCGCGCAGGATTCGTTCCACCTGGGCGACCTGCCGCGAGGTTTCGCTGAGCGAGGTGCCCGATGCGGTGTAGTAGTCCATCACGAAGCCGCTTTCGTCCACGTTCGGCATGAAGCCGGTGGCGACGCCGCGATAGGCGCAGGCGCCGAGCAGCAGCAAGGGCAGGGCCAGCACCGCCAGCAGCCACGGCCGTCGCGACAGGCCGTGCAGCGCCGCCGCATGGCAGCGGCGCCAGCGACCCTCGCCTTGCTGCCACGGATCGCGCCAGCGCCGCAGGTCGAGTGCGTAGCGGGCGATCAGCGGCACCGCGACGGCGGCCATCAGATAGGACACGCCCAGCGCGCACACCATGGTGAGCGACAAGGCCTTGGAGAAGGCGCCGGTGACGCCGTCGAGAAAGCCCAGCGGCACGAACACGATCAGCGTGGCCAGGCTCGAAGCCGTCAACGGCCGCATGAACTCGCGTGCCGCGGCGAGCACCCCGCTGCCGCGTTCGCCGTGCGTGCCTTCCTCGGCGCCGACGCGCCGCGCGATGTGCTCGACCATCACGATCACGTCGTCGATGATCAGGCCGACCGCGGCGGCGATGCCGCCCAGGGTCATGATGTTGAAGCTCATGCCGAGCAGGCCCAGCAGCAGCACGGCGATGGTCAGCGTGGCCGGCACCACCAGCATCGACACCAGGGTGATGCGCAGATTGCGCAGGAACAGCAGCATCACTGCGGCGGCCAGCAGCAGGCCGATCGCCACCGCGTCGCGCACGCTGGCTTCCGCGGCGGTGACCAGCTCGCTCTGGTCGTACCAGTTCTTCAGGCTGACCCCGTGCGGCAGCCGCAGCGCGGCGAGCTTGGCGCGCACCTGCGCGGCGATCTGCACCGCGTTGCCGTCCGGCTGCTCGTAGACGTTGAACAACACCGCGGGCCGGCCGTCTTCCGACACCTTCATCCACTGCGGCGCCGGGCCGCGATGCACGTCCGCCACGTCGGCCAGCCGCACCAGTCCGGCCGGATCGCTCTTCACGATCACCGCGCCCACGGCCGCCGCGTCGCGCAGGCTGTGGCTGGCCACCACCAGGTACAGCTTGTTGCGATCCTGCACGCGTCCCACCGCCTGCAGCACATTGCTGCCGCCCAGTGCGCTCACCACGTCGCCGAAGGCGAGGTCGTGCGCGGCCAGCCGCTGCGGATCGACCTCGACCTGCAGTTCCTCGATGTCGCCGCCCTGCACGTCGACGTGCGAGAGGCCCGGCACCGAAGCGAGCAGGGGCACGATCTGGTACTGCGCGAAATCGCGCAGCGCGACCTGGGATTCGCGGTTGGACGTCTGGCCGTCCGACTGCAGCGCGTCCGACTGCAGCGCATAGGCGATGATGGGATAGACCGTGGGGTCCATCCGGCGCACCTCGTAGCTGCTGCCGGCAGGCAGCCCGGGCAGCGCCCGCGCGATCGCCGAATCCACCAGCAGGGTGGACGCGATCATGTCGCGGCCCCAGCCGAAATCCACCGAGATCTGCGCCGAGCCGCGCGTGGTCTCGGAGCGCACGTCGATCACACCGGGCACGGTGCGAATCGCCTCTTCGACCGGGCGGGTCAGCTGCTGCGCGGTCTGGTCGGCAGGGCGATCGCCGGCATCCAGGTCGACCACCACGCGCGGAAACGCGACCTGCGGGAACAAGCCCACCGGCAGCGACAGCGCGCTGATTGTGCCGGCGATCACCAGCGCCAGCACGATCGCGGCGATCGCGCGCACGTGGCGGGCGAGAAAATCGAAACCGTTCACTGCGCCGATCCGTCGCCTGCGGCCGGGCGCACCGCCATGCCGTCGTCGAGCTGGGGTGCGCCTTCGACTACCAGCGGCCGGTCGGCGACGAGGGGGCCGGTCACGGCGCTGGTCGTGTCGTTCTCGCCGACGATGTTCACTGGCACGGCCACCGCCTTGCCGTGATCGACCTGGAACACCCGCCAGCGATCGCCGTCGGCGATCAGCGCATCGCGCGGCACCAGCCAGCCGCGCCAGGCGCCGGCTTCGATCTCCGCCTTGAAGGCGAGGCCGATCGTCACCGTCGAGTCCGGGGCTACCAGCACATCGATCAGGCGCGAGCGCGGATTGACCGCGTCGGCTACGCGCAACACCCTGCCCGACAGCGCCGCGCCGCCGTCCAGCGGGCTCAGCGTGACGGCGGCGCCGACGTGCAGCAGCGCGCGCTGCGCCGGCTCCACGCCGACGTCGACCGAACTGCCGCCTTCGCGTGCGAGCGTGAGCAGGGGCGCGCCCGCGGCGAGCTGGTCGCCCTGGACCGCCTGGATCGCAGTGACCACGCCGTCGTAGGGCGCCGGCAGGATGCTGCGCGGCCGGTCGGCGTGCTGCTGCTTCAGCGCCTGCAGATTCGATTGAGCGTCGGCCAGGGCGTTGTCGGCCTGGGCCAGCTGATCGCGCGTGGCCAGCTGCTGTGCGAGCAGCTGCGCGGTGCGCTGGCGCTGGCCGCGGGCCAGTTCGAGCGCGGAAACGGCCTGCGCGTAGGCGGCCACGGCGGCGGGTGCGAGCCGGAACGCGAGCAGCGGTTGGCCGCGCTTCACCGCGCTGCCGGCGAGGACCTCGAAGCGCTCGACCTGGCCGGCAGCCTGGATGCTCAGCGTTTCCGCCGCATCCGTGGCCGGCGTGGCGGTGCCGTAGGCGGTCAGCCGGCGCGGCAGCTCGCCCTGCGTCACCGCGCGCGTGCTGACCGCCACGCTGGGCGCCTCGTCGGCCGGCGTTTCGTCGGCACGGGCGAGGGCGGTGGCGAGGCTCAGCAGGAGCAGCAGCATGCGCATGTTCATGGTGCGATGACGTCCTGTGGAAGCGTGACCGGCATGCCGGCGCCGAGCAGGGCGGTCAGTGCGACTTGCTGCTCCTGCATCTGTTTTTCGAGCAGCGACGCCGCCTCGTGACGGGCCTGCGCCGCCGTGGCCAGCTCGACGAAGCCGCGGCTGTCGAGGTCGCCTCGCGCCAGGGCGAGAGAGGCTTGCGCGGCGGCGCGGTCGAACTCGGACAGACTGGTGGCGAGTTGTTCCGATTGTCGCCGGGCCTGCTGCCGTTCGGCCAGCAGGGCGGCGATCTCGCCCTTGGCGGAAGCGACGCGGGCAATGTATTCGTCGCGCAGTTGCTGGCGTGTCGCCGACGCCGCGGTCACGCCGGCGCGGCCGCGATCGAACATCGGCAGCTCGACATTGAGCGAAGGGCCGCCGCTGCGCACCCGGCTGTTGTCTTGTGCGGCCTGGTAGCCGATCGACAGCGCCGGGAACTGCGTCAGCACGGCGGCGCGCAGATTGGCCTCCTGCGCCTGATAGCCGAGCTGCAGGGCGACCAGATCGGGTCGTCGGCGTTCGATGCTGTCGATGTCCTGGTTTGCCGCAACGTCATCGAGCGCGGGCAGGGCGGCCTGCGTCGCCAGGGGCAGGGCTACTTCCGGCGCCAGGTTCAGCAAGGCGTTCAAGGCATGCCGGTCGGCCAGCTCGCTGCGTTGCGCCTCGTCCAGCGCGTTGCGCGCGTCGGCGCTGGCGGCGAACAGCGCGGAAGTCGAAGCCAGTTCGCCGTTGCCGGCCGCGATGCTCTGGCGCAGTTGGCGATCGCGCTGTTCGAGCAGGCTCAGTCCGTCCTGCCTGAGCTGCACCAGCCGGGCGTCCGCCTGCACGTCGACGAACAGCATGCGCGCGCGCGCCAGGGTCTGCCACTCCAGCCACAGCAGCGAGGCGTCGATCTCATCGGCGCCGGCCTTGGCGGCTTCGCGGCGCGGCCGCAGGGTGATCAGCGCGCGGATGTCCTGGCTGATGCCGGCCGTCCAGGCGGTGGCGTCGCCGGGTCCCGACAGCAGCCATCCCTCGCTGGCGCCGATGACCGGGTTGGGCAGCAGGCCGGCCTGGCGCGCCTGTGCGCGAGCCAGCTGATGCTGCGCGCGCAGGCCGGCGAGATCGGGGGCGTTGAGCAGCACCAGCCGTTCCAGCGACGGCAGGTCCAGCGGCGTGGCGACGTCGCCGCCGCCATGCAGCTCGGCCAGCGACGACGCGGGTCGCGGATCGGTGGGCAACGGCTGCGCGTGATAAGTGGCGCAGCCGGCCAGCGCCAGCAGCAGGCCCGCGCCGAAGCCGCGCAGCGTCGCGCGTCGCACGCGCATGCCAGCCGGTGTCGGTGCATCGGCGGTCGGCACCACGCATGCGCCTACGCCGGCCCGATCAGGCTGACCGGGCTGACGATTCGGCCAGCGCTCGATTGCGCCGTGTACGAGGCTGCGGCTCGCCATGCTGCGGCGGGTCAATGCGCGCTCACCACCAGCACGGCGAAGCTGCCCGGTTCGGCCGGCGCGCGTCCGCCGCCGGCCGGCGCATCGCCGACCCGCGCGGCCGAGAGATAGACCGCGCCGTGCGCCAGATCGAGCGCCATCGTGCGCGCGCTGCGCTGCGTCGGCGCGTCTTCGAGCACGCGGTAGTGATCGGCATCCTGCTGCGCGATGACGGTGAGCGTGCCGCTGCGGCCGTTGGAGCTGAAAACCAGATGGCGGGTCGGATCGTAGCCGGCCGCGTCGGGGCCGTCGCCGATCTTCAGCGTCGCCACGTGGTGGCCGTCGCCGGCGTCGGTGACCACCAGCGCGCCGCCGTCGCAGACCGAGAACAGGCGATGGCGCTCGGCGTCGATGGCCAGGCCGCTGGGCGATTCGCAGCCGGGCAGCGCATAGGTGGTCTCCACCCGGTTGCCGCGCGCGTCGAGCCGGGCGATCTGGTTCTTGTCCTCCAGATTCACGAAGAGATGCCCGGCGCCGTCGCTGGCGGCGAACTCCGGGCGGCCCGGCAGGGCGATGGTGGCGATCTCGGCGGCCTTGGCGGGATCGATCACGCTGGCGCTGGACGACTTGCCGTTGAAGGCGAACACATGTCCGCTGGCGGAGTCGTAGACGATGGCGTCTGGCTTCTGCCCGTGCAGTTGGATGGTCGCCAGCGTCTTGAAGCTCTCGGTGTCGAATACCGTCACCGCGTTCGCCTTGCCGTCGCTGGCGAAGCCGCGCTTCAGCGACGGCACCAAGGCCACGCCATGCACGCCGTCGGTGCCGTCGATGCGGCCGATGGCGCGCGCGGCGTCGACGTCGACCACCTCGACATGGTCGCCGCGGGTGACGAACAGGTGGCGGCTGCCTTCGTCGAAGGCCAGATAGTCCCAGCCGCCGGCGCCGCCGAGCGCGATGCGCGAACGCACCGTGTAGTGATGGTCGGCGGCCTGCGCGGGCAGGGTGGCGGCCACGGCCAGCATGGCCAGCAGCATCGGTCGGATCATCGGTGCGCTCTCGTTCCGGAGTGGGTGCCGAGTATCTCCGATGCCGCTTTGCGAATGCTTAGAGCCGCAGCCGTGCGTGGGACGCAGCGGCGCCTAGTTCGCGCTGTCGCCGGCGGTTCCGCCGTGGCTCACGCAGGCCAGCAGCCAGCCGTCGTGCAGGCTCAGCGCCAGGCGCAGGCCCTGGGCCTCGGCGGCGGCGGTGGCGAGGGCCAGGCCCAGGCCGGTATGCACGCCGGCGTCCTCGCCTTGTCGCCAGAAGCGCCGCTGCATCAGGGCGAGGTCGGCGGGCACTAGCCTGGGCGCCTCGTTGCGGATCGACCAGTCGCTGCCGCTGCATTGCAGGACGATGCGGCTGCCGGTCGGCGCATAGGCGATCGCGTTGCCCAGCAGATTGCCGAGCAGCACCTCGATCAGCGCGGGGTCGGCGGTCCAGATCACGGTGTCGCCCGTCGGCGCCTCCAGCACGAGCTGCCGCGCCGCGGCGTCGGCGGCGCTGCGTTCGAGCAGCTTGCGGGTCAGCCGGGTTAGGTCCACCGATTGTCGCTGTGCCGGCTCGATGCCGGCCTCAATGCGGGTGAGCAGCAGCAGGGCGCCGACCAGGCGCTCCATTTCCGCGCCGATGGCGCCGATGTCGGCAAGCAGTGCACGTGGTTCGCGCCCGCCCGGATAGCGCAGTTCCACCTCGACCAGGGTGCGCAGTTCGGCCAGTGGCGTGCGCAGCTCGTGGGCCACCCCGCTGGCGAACTGGCGTTCGCGCTGCAGACCGTCCTGCATGCGCGCCAGCACTTCGTTGAAGCGCTCGGTCAGCGGGCGCAGCTCGTAGGCGCCGGTGGCGGCCAGCCGCCGTTCCGGTGTCGCCGGGCCGATCCCGCGCATCTCTTCGGCCAGTCGCGCCAGCGGTCGCAGCCCACGCGCCACCAGCACCGGCACCAGCACCACTACCACCGCGATGGCCAGCAGGATGCTGCCGACGAAGATGGCGTCCATGGTGTGCTGGAAATTGGCCACTTCGCTGTGGTCGACGGCGAGCCCCAGCCGGCAGGCGGGCGGCGACAGCCCGGCAGCGAGCATCGCGGTCTGCCGCGCGCCCAGCTCGGCGCCCCAGCTGAGCCCGGGCTGCGCGGTGAAGGGCATCACGATGGCGCGCAGTTCGGTGCCCCGCGGATCGCTGAGGTCGGCGTACACCGGCTGCTTGGGATCGACCGACGGCCAGGCCAGGTGCTCGGCATCGTGCGATGCGGCGACGGGATGGCCGGCGCAATTGATGCTGAAATAGACGATGCCGTCGTCGGCGAGGAACTGCGGCATGCTGCCGGGCGGGAATTCGGTGCGGTTGCCGTCGCGCTGGTAGCGCACCATGTCCGACAGCGCCTGCGCGCGTTCGAGCAGGTTGGCGTCCGCACGCTGCGCCACTTCGGTGTCGACCAGGCTGTCGATCGCCAGGGTGGTCACGGCCAGGGTCAGCACGATCGCCACGGCCACCGACAGCGCGATGCGCAGGCGCAGCGACAGCGGCCGGCGAGGCGGGACCAGGGCGGGCTCGATCGGCTCCGCGCTCATGCGATCAGATAGCCGGCGCCCCGGCGGGTTTCCACCAGGGTCTTCAGGCCGACCTGGCCCAGTTTGTGGCGCAGCCAGAACACCAGCACCTCGACGCTGCGGTCGGATACGTCGGCGGCGCCGCCGGCCAGGCGGTCGAGGATTTCGGCGCGGCTGAACACGCGGCCGCGATGGCGCAGCAGCAGTTCCAGCAGGGCGTATTCGCGCGGCGTCAGCGACAGCGGCTGGCCATCCACCTCGACCAGGCGCGCGCGCGGGTCCAGGTTCAGCGCGCCGGCGACCAGGTGCAGCGGGCGCGCTTCCTGCGGGCGTCGCGCCAGTGCATGCAGGCGGGCCAGCAGCTCGTCGAAGGCGAACGGCTTGACCAGGTAGTCGTCGGCACCCTGGTTGAGCGCGCCGACGCGGTCGGCCACCTGGTCGCGCGCCGACAGCACCAGTACGCGCGGACGCTGCGCACGATTCTGCACGTGGCGCAGCACGGCCAGGCCGTCCTTGCGTGGCAGGCCGAGGTCGAGCAGGGCCAGCTCGTAGTCGTAGCTGTCCAGGTGCTGGCAGGCGGCTACGCCGTCCGCTGCGGTGTCGACGGTGAAGCCGGCGGCGCCCAGGCCGCGCGTCAGCGCCTCGCGCAGGCGTTCGGAATCTTCGACGACGAGGATGTTCAGGGCGATTCTCCCGCATGGCCTGGGCCGCGCAGGCGGCCGGGTCGAGTCAAAGCATAGCCAGCACGGCGGCGCCTCAGGGGACGCGGTGTGCTGCACCGTGGCAGGGACCGCATTTCAGGCGGCGAGTTCGGCCACGAAGATCACCGAGGCCGGCTTGCTGGTGGCCGGATGGACAGGCTCGAGCTGTTCGGCCAGGCGCAGGCCGCTGTCGGCGAGCAGGTGCGCCCAGCTTTCCAGCGTGCGGAAGTACCAGGGCGCGGGATCGCTGAAGGCGTCGCCGAAGCCGGCCCAGGAACCTTCGCGCCAGCCGTCGACATACGGTGCGTCACCGCAGGCGACGCGCGGGTGCAGGGTCTGCACCAGCAGGGCGCCGCCGGGCAGCAGCAGGCGCGGCACTTCCCGCAGCAGGCGTTCCACCGTCGCGCCGCCGATCAGCGAGAAGTTGCAGACCGCGGCGTCGACGCGCAGCGCCAGGGCGCCCGCGGCGATGTCTTCGTAGGACAGCGCATGGAAGTCGCCGCCGCCGGCTTCGCGGGCCTGTTCGACCAGGGCGAGCACGGCATCGGTGCCGGTGACCGCGATGCCGTGCTCGTTCAGCGCGCGGGCCAGCCAGCCTTCGCCGCAACCCAGGTCGAGCACGCTGCGCGGCCGGCGCGCGAGCACGGCGTCGATGATGGCCTGGTCGGTGACCAGCCGGCGGCTGTCGATGCGGCGTTCGCGCACGGCCTCGGTCCACGGCGCGGCGTTGCGCTGCCAGGAGTCGAGGATCCTGGCGTCGCCGAGCGGGGCGGGCGTTTCGGATGAGGCAGGCATGGGCGTCACAGCACGGGAGTCTTGCGCTTCCACCAGGAGGTGACCTGGTTTTCGCGCACGAAGGTGAACAGGCCGGCGCCGAGGATGATTGCGATGCCGACCAGCATCGGCCAGTCCAGATGGTCGCCGAACAGCCAGTAGCCGAAGCCGATCGCCCACAGCATCTGGCTGTACTGGGTCGGCGCCACCCGTGCGGCCGGGGCGAGCAGAGTGGCGTACATCAGCAGCACGCCGGCCAGCGCGGCGAGCAGGCCGTAGCCGGCCAGCAGCCACCACTGCTGCAGGTCCGGCCACACGAAGTGCGGCAGCATCAGCACGCCGCCGGCCACGATCGGGCCGATCACCCCGGCGCCGTACAGGCTGAGCCGCTTCTCGTGGGCGCCGGCCATGCGCAGGGCCACCACCGACAGCGCGGCGGTGAGGCCGCACAGGATCGCCGCGAAATGGCCGAGGCCCAGCACGCGAAAGCCGGGCCGCAGCACCACCAGCACGCCGACGAAGCCGGCCACCACCGCCAGCCAGCGCCGCCAGCCCACGTGCTCCTTCAGCAGCAGCACCGAGAGCATGGTGACGAAGATCGGCATCAGGAAGATCAGCGCGAACACCTCGGCCATCGGCAGCAGGGTGAAGGCGGTCACCGAGCAGATGTTGCCGACTGCGCCGGTGACCGCGCGAATCCACCACAGCGCCGGGCGCTGGGCGTGCAGGGCGTCGCGCCAGCGGTCGCCCTTGTCGCGGATGAAGGGCAGCGCGGCCAGCCCCATCACGCCGCCGAAGAACACTGACTCGTAGGGCGGCAGGCTGCCGTGCAGCGACTTCACGAAGGCATCGCTGATCGCATAGGCGGCGAAGCAGGCGAAGGCCAGGAGGATGCCTTTGACCATGGGATTCCGTCGGCGGGGCGGATCGGGGGACTGCATATGATCGCATGCCCGGGCGGCCGGCCGGCGTGCCGCATGCTGCTGTCGGACATGACCCGGATGGGGGCGCCCGGGTAGAATCCCGGGTTTCCCCCGCACGTTCACGGAATTCGCGATGCCTGCCAGCCTGAACCCGCTCGACCTGTACGACGTCCGTTCGCTGCTCTCCGACGAGGAGCGCATGGTGCAGGACACCGTGGGCCGCTTCGTCGACGAAAGGGTGCTGCCGATCATCGGCGACTGCTTCGACCAGGGCCGTTTCCCCCAGGAACTGATTCCCGAAGTCGCCGGCCTGGGCCTGCTCGGCGCCACCATTCCGGAAAAGTACGGCTGCGCGGGCATGAACGGGGTCAGCTACGGCTTGATCTGCCAGGAGCTGGAGCGCGGCGATTCCGGCCTGCGCAGCTTCGCCTCGGTGCAGAGCTCGCTGTGCATGTACCCGATCTACGCCTACGGCAGCGAGGAGCAGAAGCTGCACTATCTGCCGAAGATGGCGGCGGGCGAAGTGATCGGCTGCTTCGGCCTCACCGAGCCGCACGGCGGTTCCGATCCGGCCAACATGAAGACCAACGCGCGCAAGGACGGCGGCGACTGGGTCATCAACGGCGCCAAGATGTGGATCACCAACGGCAACCTCGCGCACATCGCCATCGTGTGGGCGCAGACCGAGGACGGCATCCAGGGCTTCATCGTGCCCACCGACAGCAAGGGCTTCGCCGCGCAGGAAGTGCACAAGAAGATGAGTCTGCGCGCCTCGGTGACCTCGGCGCTGTTCTTCGACAACGTGCGCGTGCCGGAGGCCAACCGCCTGCCCAACGTGCGTGGCCTGAAGGGGCCGCTGGGCTGCCTGACCCAGGCGCGCTACGGCATCACCTGGGGCCCGATCGGCGCCGCCCAGGCCTGCCTGAAGGAAGTGCTCGACTACACCCAGGAGCGCGTGCTGTTCGCCCGCCCGCTGGCGGCGAACCAGGCGATCCAGCTGAAGCTGGCCGACATGGCCCGGCGCATCACCGCCGCGCAGCTGCTCTCGCTGCAGCTCGGCCGGCTCAAGGACGCCGGCAAGATGCAGCCGACCCAGGTGTCGCTGGCGAAGTGGAACAACTGCCGCATGGCCATCGACATCGCGCGCGAGTGCCGCGACATCCTCGGCGGCGCCGGCATCACTACCGAGCATGCGGCGATCCGCCACGCGCTCAACCTGGAATCGGTGATTACCTACGAGGGCACTGAGACGGTGCATCAGCTGGTGGTGGGCCGCGAACTTACCGGCATCAACGCGTTCTGAGGCCGATCGGCGCCGGGAGCCCGCGATGGACCGTGAAGGTTCGATGAGCAGGCTGCTGCGCAGCGTGTCGGTCGTCGCGGTGGCGCTGTCGCTGGCCTGCTGCGGCATGGTGCCGAGCTTGAGCGCGACGTCATGCCTGCGCGGCGTGCAGCTGCGCCCCGGCATGACCGAGCCGCAGGTGCTGGCGCTGCTGGGCAAGCCTTACGGCATGGCGTTCGGCCGCGGCGAGTTTCGCTACAGGTGGATGAACAACGAAGGCGGACGCGACGTGAATGACGGTTCGAGCGCACGGCTGACAGCAAGTTCGAACACAGCGTCGTGACGTCGGTGGTGGGCAGCTGCGACGGCAAGTCTTTCTGAGCGATGCTGCGCTGGTGCTGCCGAACAAGCGGGAGTACGTGGTCATGCATGACAAGCGGTTGGTGATCGAGACCGAGCGCCTGATTCTTCGCCCCACCGCGGCGGAGGATTTCGAAGGCTGGGCCAGGCTGATGGGCGACGAAGACAATTCGCGCTTTATCGGCGGGCCGCAGCCGCGGCCGGTGGCCTGGCGCGGTTTCCTCAGCATGGCCGGAGCCTGGGCGATCCAGGGCTTCGCCATGTTCTCGGTGATCGAGAAGTCCAGCGGCCGCTGGATCGGTCGGCTCGGCCCATGGCATCCCGAAGGCTGGCCCGGCGACGAGGTGGCCTGGGGCCTGCTGCGCGAAGCCTGGGGCAAGGGCTATGCGCTGGAGGGCGCGACCGCGGCGATGGACTTCGCCTTCGACGTGCTGGGCTGGGACGAAGTGATCCACACCATCGATCCGGCCAACCAGGCCTCGCAGGTGGTGGCGCGCAAGCTGGGTTCGGTACTGCGCGGCCCCGGCCGCCTGCCCGAGCCGTTCCAGCATCATACGGTCGACATCTGGGGACAGCGCCGCGAGGACTGGCAGGCGCGGCGGAGCGCGCGGCAGTGAAGACCCGTGCCGGTAAGGCGCACTTGCGTCGCTGGACGGCAGGCGTGGCCATGCCGGCTTCGGTCCGATTCGCACCGGGGATCGACTGATGTCGCTGCGGGCCATCCATGCCGTGCTGGATGAGCTCGATGCGGATTTGCGCCGGCATGCGCGCGCGCCGATCTACCTGATCGGCAGCGCGGCGGTCGCGCTGGCCGGCGCCACGGTGGAGGCGGCCGACCTGGATCTGCTGAGCACGCCCGACGATGCGGAGCGACTGGCGGCGGCCTGGGCCTCGCGCCGCGATGCGGTTTATCTGCCCGCCGGTGCCGAACGCTTCCGCTCGCGTTTCGCGCGCTATGCCTTTGTGGCGATGCCGGTGGAGGTGATGGGCGGGCTGGAAGTCTGCGTCGACGGCGCCTGGCAGGCCTTGCGCATCGAGCACAGCCACGCGCTGCCCGGCCACGCCGACGGCCTGCGCCTGCCCACGGTGGCCGAGCAGCTGCGCGTGCTCGCGCTGTTCGATCGCCCCAAGGACCGCCGCCGCATGCAGCTGCTGCAGGCGCTGCCCGGAGCGCCGGCATGATGCGCGCCGACGTCGAGCCGCTCGCGCTGCACTTTGCCGCCGACGGCGCCATTCCCAATCATCCGCATCTGCCGGTGCTGCACTATCGCGCGGTGCTCGAGGACTGCGCCGACCGCGCCGCGGCTTTCGAACGCGCCTTCGCCGCGCACGACTGGCCGGCGCAATGGCGCGACGGCATCTATCCCTATCACCATTACCATGCCGGCGCACACGAGGCCTTCGGCATCGCCGCGGGCACGGCCGAGGTGCTGCTGGGCGGTCCGCACGGGCAGGCGCTGACCCTGGCTGCCGGCGATGTGCTGGTGCTGCCGGCCGGCACCGGCCATTGCCGCCTGTCGGCCAGCGCGGACTTCCTCGCGGTGGGGGCCTATCCGCGCGGCGCCGAAGCCGACATGCAGGACGAGCAGAGCCTCGACCTGGACCGGCTGCGGGTGCTGATCCTTGCAGTGCCGATCCCGGCCAGCGACCCGGTCGGCGGCGCGCAGGGCTATCTGCCGCGGCTGTGGTCTTCGCCCGGCACAGGCCCGCGTCGCATCTCCTAAGCTATGCCTTCTCCGTCTTCTTTCATCAGCGCTTCTTCGCCGGAAACTCATCCATGTCCGCTACGCCTCCCATCGCCGCCCGCCATAAAGGCTTCAACCGCGCCGAGATCGTCGATCAGAATTTCATCGAGTTCGTGCAGCAGTGGCAGGGCGAGGTGCGCGGCAGGCCGCGCGACGACCAGGCGGTGCTGCCGGGCAGCGCGCTCGACGCGCAAGGTTTCCGCGAGCTGCTGGAATCGCAACTGATCTCGCGCCACCTCGACCTGATGGCGCGCGTGCTGCGCGTGCAGAACAAGGTGTTCTACACCATCGGCAGCTCCGGCCACGAAGGCAACGCGATGGTGGCGCGGCTGACCCGCCACACCGATCCGGCCTTCCTGCACTACCGTTCCGGCGGCTTCATGGCCGAGCGCTTCCGCAAGCTGCCGGGGATGGACCCGGTGATGGATTCGGCGCTGTCCTTCGCTGCCAGCAAGGAAGACCCGGCTTCCGGCGGCCGCCACAAGGTGTGGGGCAGCAAGCCGCTGTGGGTGCTGCCGCAGACTTCGACCATCGCCTCGCACCTGCCCAAGGCGCTGGGCACCGCGGTGGCGATCGAGCAGGCGCGGCGCATCGGCCATACCTTGCCGGTGCCGGAGGACGCGATCGCGATCTGCTCGTTCGGCGACGCCTCGTCCAACCACGCCACCGCGCAGACCGCCTTCAACGCGGCGGCGTGGACCGCCTACCAGAAGCTGCCGGCGCCGGTGCTGTTCGTGTGCGAAGACAACGGCATCGGCATCTCGGTGAAGACGCCTGGCGGCTGGGTGGCGAACAACTTCCAGCATCGTCCCGACCTCGATTATTTCTTCGCCGACGGCCTCGACCTGGCCGAAGGCTATGCCCAGGTGCAGCGCGCGGTGGAGCATTGCCGACGCACGCGCCGACCGACCTTCCTGCACCTGAAGACCACCCGCATCATGGGTCATGCCGGCACCGATTTCGAAATCGAGTGGCGCAGCATCGAAGAGCTGGTGACGGTGGAGGCGTCCGATCCGCTGCTGCGCTCGGCTGCCATCGCGCTGGAGTCGGGCCTGTACGGCAAGGACGCGCTGCTGGAACTCAACGAGACGATCCGCAAGCGCTGCTTCGCTGCGGCGGAAGAGGCCGATCGTCGGCCCAGGCTGGAACGCCTCGATGACGTGATGGCGCCGCTGGCGCCGTATACGCCGGCGGCGGTGCAGGCCGAGGCCTCGCGTGCGGACTACGCGGAGCGGCGCCTCGCCGTGTTCGGCGGCGAAGACAAGCTGCCGGAGAAGCAGCCGCCGCGCCACCTGGCGATCCAGATCGGCATGGCCCTGCACGACGTGATGGCGAAGTATCCCGAATCGCTGCTGTTCGGCGAGGACGTGGCGCAGAAGGGCGGTGTGTATACGGTCACCAAGGGCCTGCACAAGGCCTTCAAGAGCAGCCGCGTGTTCAACACCTTGCTGGACGAGACGGTGATCCTCGGCCTCGCACAAGGCTACGCCAACATGGGCATGCTGCCGATCCCGGAGATCCAGTACCTGGCCTATTTCCACAACGCCGCCGACCAGATCCGCGGCGAGGCGGCCTCGCTGCAGTTCTTCTCCAACAACCAGTACCGCAACCCGCTGGTGATGCGCGTGGCCTCGCTGGGCTACCAGCGCGGCTTCGGCGGGCACTTCCACAACGACAACTCGATTGCCGCGCTGCGCGATATCCCGGGCCTGGTGGTGGGCTGCGCCAGCCGCGGCGACGACGCCGCCAACATGCTGCGCACGCTGATGGCGCTGGCCAGGGTGGACGGCCGCGTATGCGCCTTCCTTGAGCCGATCGCGCTGTACATGACCAAGGACTTGTACGAGGCCGGCGACGGCCAGTGGCAGTTCGCCTATCCGGCGCCGGGCGAGGCGATGACCTTGGGCGAGGGACGCGTCTATCACGACGATGCGGACGACCTGGTGGTGTTCACCTTCGGCAACGGCGTGCCGATGGCGTTGCGCGCCGCGCGCACGATCGAGAAGGAGCTCGGCTGGAAGGTGCGCGTGGTCGACCTGCGCTGGCTGGCGCCGCTCAACGACGCCTTTATCGCGGCGCAGGCCAAGACGGCCAAGCGCATCATCGTGCTGGACGAAGGGCGCAAGAGCGCTGGCGTGGGCGAGGGCGTGATCACCGCCATCGCCGAGGCTGGCCACGGCGCCACGCCGCTGCAGCGCGTGGTCGGCGCGGACACTTTCACGCCGCTGGCCGGCGCTGCCTTCCTGGTGCTGCCGGGCGAGGCGGACGTGGTGGCGGCCGCGCATCGGCTGGCCTAGCTGGAGGCGAGCTCGTCGTGCACGAGCTCGCGTCGCGCTGCACGATGCGTCAAGGCTTCGTTGGCTAGTGAGGCGGCCTCGGTGTTGCGCTGGTGGCGCTCGCGTCGAGGTTGTATAGAGGCCGTGTGTCGCTGTGGCGATGGCTTGCGCGATCCGAGCCTCCGTTTGTCCGGAAGCAGGCGAGGCACTGACTGGGTCTCGCTTCGAACTCGAAGGTGAAGCCTGGTCGCAGTGTGGCGGCCCGTCACGCGTCGAACTCGGTCGCCGCTTCGTGCCACTCGGATGCGGCATGCTGCTGCCTCGCTGCGCGAGCATGCGATGCAGCCGGCCGCACTGGCCCGGCCGTTCGGCGATGACTGAAAGAGCGTCGGCAGATTGGTCGTCATCCTTCTCGTGCACCGGCATCGTCGGGCGGACGAGGGTGTCGACGACCCGGCATTGACGAGTGAGTTGAGGATCTCGGCGACGCCGGCGCCGTCGAATGGGTCGAGGTTCTCGACCGTGCCGACAAGGTCGCGCAGACCCAGGCATCGAGTCCCTGTCACGGGCCGACAAGCCGCGCCGTCCATGCTGCATATCACTGCCAAAATGCTGCTCGGTCGCGCGCTGGGCAAGCGTTGGCGGATCGCGCAGAATCGAAAGTCCTGATCGCCCAGGCCGGTCGTCAGCGCCGGCCATCACGAGGAGTGAAACATGAGTCAAGTCCGCATTGCGCTGTTCGTCGGCAGCTTGCGCAAGGATTCGATCAATCGTCGCCTGGCGCGGGCGGTGGCACGCCTGGCGCCGGAGGAGTTCGAGTTCGAGCACGTGCGCATCGACGACCTGCCGCTGTACGACCAGGATTTCGACGGCGACTATCCGCAAGCAGGCAAGCGGCTGAAGCACGAGGTGTCGTCGGCCAACGCGCTGCTGTTCGTCACCCCGGAATACAACCGCTCGATTCCCGGCGTGCTGAAGAACGCGCTCGATCTCGGCTCGCGGCCGTGGGGAAGCAACTCCTTCGCGCACAAGCCGGGCGCGGTGCTCGGCGCCTCGCCCGGCGCGGCCGGCACGGCGATGGCGCAGCAGCATCTGCGCAACGTGCTGTCCTACCTGGACGTGGCGGTGCTGCCGCAGCCGGAGACCTTCATCCACTTCAAGGAAGGCATGATCGACGCCGACGGCGTGGTCGAGAGCGAAGGCACGCAGAAATTCCTGCAGGGCTTCGTCGATCGCTATGTGAGCTGGGTGCAGCGCCACCTGGCCTGAGTTTCGACCGCCCCCGCCGCGTTGCCGGCGGTGGGGGCTGGCGGTTGGAGCCCGTGACCGGCGCCTGCCTCAGCTGATCACGCCGGCGCCGACGCCGCAGAGCTTTTCCAGCAGCTGGGCCTGCACGTTGCGCGTGGGCTGTCCGCCCACCGGCATAGCGCGCAGGTATTCGCCGTCCGACTGCAGCAGCGAGGCGCTGGTGTTGTCGGCGAGGTACATGTCCAATTCCTTGCGCACGCGCTGCTGCAGCTTCTTGCCTTCGATCGGGAAGCCGGTCTCGACGCGGCGGTCCAGGTTGCGTTCCATCAGGTCGGCGCTGGCCAGGTAGAGCAGCTCCTCGCCGTTGTTGGCGAACCAGTAGGCGCGGCTGTGCTCGAGGAAGCGCCCGATCACCGAGCGCACGCGGATGTTCTGCGAGATGCCCGGCACGCCGGGGCGCAGGCAGCACATGCCGCGCACGATCAGGTCGATCTGCACGCCGGCGACGCTGGCCTTGTACAGCGCGCGGATCAGCTTGGCGTCGGTGATCGCGTTGACCTTGATGATGATCTGCGCGGGACGGCCGGCCTCGGCGTGCGTGGTCTCGTTGGCGATCAACTCGAGCAGGGTCTTCTTCAGGGTGAACGGCGCATGCAGCAGCTTCTTCATGCGCTGCACCTTGCCCATGCCGGTGAGCTGGCTGAACAGCTTGTGCACGTCCTCGCACAGCACCGGGTCGGAGGTGAGCAGGCTGTAGTCGGTGTAAAGCCGCGCGTTGCCGGTGTGGTAGTTGCCGGTACCGAGATGGGCGTAGCGCACCAGCTCGCTGCCTTCGCGGCGCTGGATCAGCATCAGCTTGGCGTGGGTCTTCACCCCGACCACGCCGTAGATCACCACCGCGCCGGCCTGTTGCAGGCGCGAGGCTAGGCTGAGGTTGGATTCCTCGTCGAAGCGCGCGCGCAGCTCCACCACCACGGTGACTTCCTTGCCGGCGCGCGCGGCGTCGACCAGGGCGTCGACGATCTCGGAGACCGCGCCGCTGCGATACAGGGTCTGCTTGATCGACAGCACGTTCGGGTCCTTGGCGGCCTGGTGCAGCAGGTCGACCACCGGCGCGAACGACTCGTAGGGATGCATCAGCAGCACGTCCTGCTTGCCGATCACCTGGAACAGGTCCTCGGACTTTTTCAGCACCTTGGGCAGCGCAGGCGCGAACGGCAGGTACTGCAGCTGCGGGTAGTTGGCCATGCCGGCGATGCCGAACAGGCGGGCCAGATTCACCGGACCGTTCACTTCGTACAGCTCGGCCTCGGTGAGCTCGAACTGCTTCAGCAGGTATTCGATCAGGTCGCGCGGGCAGTTGTCCGCCACCTCCAGCCGCACCGCATCGCCGAAGCGGCGCGAATACAGCTCGCCGCGCAGTGCGCGGGCCAGGTCGTCGACGTCCTCGGGATCGATGGTGAGGTCGGCGTTGCGGGTGAGCCGGAACTGGTAGCAGCCGTGCACCTGCATGCCGGGGAACAGTTCCTCGGCATGCGCGTGGATCATCGAGGTCAGCAGCGCGTAGTTGTCGCCGCCGTCGCAGATTTCCGCCGGCATGGCGATCAGCCGCGGCAGCACGCGAGGCGCCGGCACGATGGCCAGGCCGGAGTCGCGGCCGAAGGCGTCGATGCCCTCCAGCCGCACGATGAAGTTCAGGCTCTTGTTGACCAGCAGCGGAAAGGGGTGGGTCGGGTCCAGCCCGATCGGGGTAATCAGCGGCGCCACTTCCTGCTGGAAGTAGCGGCGCACCCAGCGCTTCTGTTTCAGGTTCCAGTCGCCGCGCCGCACGATGCGGATGCCGTGACCGGCCAGCTCGGGCAGGATGCGCTCGTTGAGGATCGAGTACTGCCGCTCGATCTGCCGGTGCGCCAGCGCGCTGATCTCGCTCAGCACGCGGCGCGGCGAATAGCCGTCCGGGCCGATCAGCTCATGGTCGAAGGCGATCTGGCTCTTCAGGCCGGCCACGCGGATCTCGAAGAACTCGTCCATGTTGCGCGAGAAGATCAGCAGGAACTTCAGCCGCTCCAGCAGCGGCGTGCGCTCGTCCAGCGCCTGGTCGAGCACGCGGATGTTGAACTGCAGCTGGGACAGCTCGCGGTTGATGTAGAGCGCGCTGTCGGCGAGGTCGGGCTTGTTCTCGGACGCGGCGGCGGCCGGGGCGATTTCCGTCACGACGGTTTCGTCGGCGTCGGGCGGGGACAGAAGCTCGGGTTTCGCGCGTGTCGTCATGGAGTTCGCACATGGGGTGGGCGGGGTGGCCGATCGCTGCGGAGCGGCCGCCACCCAAAGGATGCACGGCCAGGCATGAACATTCCGCTACGTTCGGGCAAGGGGTCCGACGGCCATCCTGCGGGGCGCTGTTGACCGCGATGTGACATCGCCGCGCGCTTCATGACCGCAGCCTGCTCGCGGTCCGGTGGCTCAGATAGCGGCTCGGGGGTTCGCCGAGCTGGCGCCGGAACACCGAAGCGAAGGCGCTCGGGCTGCTGTAGCCGAGGTCCAGCGCCACCTCGGTCACCGAGCTGCCGCTGCTCAGCCGGGTCAATGCGGCCAGCAGGCAGGCCTGCTGGCGCCAGGCGCTGAAGCTCATGCCGGTCTGCGCGCGAAACAGGCGGGTGAAGCTGCGCCGGCTCAGCCCGGCCTGGGCCGCCATCTGGTCCAGGTCGGTTTCCAGGCTGGGCGCGTCGAGCAGGGCGCGGCACAAGCGGGCCAGCCGGCGGTCGCGCGGCAGCGGTGTGCTCAGCGCCAGCTCCGGCATGGCGCGGATCTCGTCCAGCAGCAGCGCCATCACCCGCCCGTCGCGGCCTTCGAGTGCGTATTCGGCGGGCAGGTCGACCGCCTCGTGCAGCAGCGCGTGCAGCAGCGGCGAAACCTCGATGACCCGGCAGCGCGCGGGCAGGCCGGCGGCCTCTGCCGCTTCGCGCCGCACGTAGATGCTGCGCAGCGAGGCGGCACCGTCCAGCTGCACCTCGTGGGCTACGCCGGCCGGAATCCACAGCGCGCGCTGCGGCGGCACCACCCAGCTGCCCTCGGCGGTGCGCACGGTGGCGGCGCCGTTGGCGACATACATGAACTGGCCGCGCCGATGCGAATGCGACGGCAGCAGGAAGTGCGGCGGGTACTCGTTGCCGGTGACCACCACGTCGCGCGGGGTGTCCTCGTAGGCATCGACGCGGGTATTGCGCACAGGTCTGGCCCGGATTCGACAGAGTTTGGCCCGAAAGCGAATGCGGGCCGGCACCGCCCGACTTTAAGGTGATGCCCGGTGCGGCGCAACGGCGGCAAGCCGGCGCGTCGCAGCTGTCCATCCCCATCCGAGTCCACCCATGCAGACCCGTTCCGAAACCCTCGCCATGCCGGCGATTCCGCTGGCGCCGGCGCAAGACCGGCCGGCCGGCACCGAGTTCGGCATCCTCGGCGCGATCAGCTTCTCCCACCTGCTCAACGACATGATCCAGTCGCTGCTGCTGGCGATCTATCCGCTGCTGACCAAGGACTTTCGGCTCGACCTGGGGCAGGTCGGCCTGATCACGCTGGCCTACCAGCTCACCGCCTCGCTGCTGCAGCCTTTGGTGGGCATGGTCACCGACCGCCGGCCGATGCCGTACTCGCTGCCGATCGGCATGGCCTGCACCCTGTGCGGCCTGCTGCTGCTGGCGACGGCGCCGAATTTCCCGCTGCTGTTGCTGGCGGCCTCGCTGGTCGGCACGGGTTCGTCGGTGTTCCATCCGGAATCCTCGCGGGTGGCGCGGCTGGCCTCCGGCGGCCGGCACGGGCTGGCGCAGTCGGTGTTCCAGGTGGGCGGCAATGCCGGCGCCGCGCTGGGGCCGCTGCTGGCGGCCTGGCTGATCGAGCCGCGCGGCCGTGCCAGCGTGGCCTGGTTCTCGCTGGCGGCCTTGCTCGCCATGCTGGTGCTGTCGCAGGTGAGCCGCTGGTACGCCGTGCATCGGCACGGCCGCGGCAAGGCCCAGGCGCGGCCAGCGCTGGCATTGACGCTGACGCGCGGGCAGGTGGCCGGCGCGCTGGCTGTGCTCGGCCTGCTGGTGTTCTCCAAGTATTTCTACCTGGCCAGCATCAGCAGCTATTACATGTTCTATCTGCGTTACAAGTTCGGCATCTCGGTGCCGAACGCCCAGGTGCACCTGTCGCTGTTCCTCGCGGCGGTGGCGGTGGGGGCGCTGGTCGGCGGCCCGGTCGGCGACCGCATTGGCCGCAAGTACGTGATCTGGGCATCGATCCTCGGGGTGGCGCCGTTCACCCTGCTGCTGCCGCACGCCAACCTGTTCTGGACCGGGGTGCTGACGGTGCTGATCGGCCTGATCCTGGCCTCGGCCTTCTCGGCCATCCTGGTCTATGCGCAGGAGCTGATCCCGGGCCGCGTGGGCATGGTCTCGGGCCTGTTCTTCGGCTTCGCCTTCGGCATGGGCGGCGTCGGCGCCTGGGTGCTGGGGCGGGTGGCGGTGGCGCACGGCATCGAGGTCGTCTATCAGCTGTGCGCATACCTGCCGCTGATCGGCATGGTGACCGTGCTGCTGCCGAACCTGGAGCCGCCTTCGAAGCGGGTTGCCAAAGCCGCAGCCTGAAGCGGCGGCCGGCCGCTCCCGACATCTTCGTTATGCCTGCGGGGCATAACGGGGGTGTCGGATATGCATGACAGAGATATGAGATATCCCTGACCGAACGTGTTGCAGATCAAAGAAACAACGTGATCTGGCCGATAACCTGACAAACGAAGCGGCGTCGATGCTGCTTCGGCGGTGCTCGCGGGGGTGGAGATATGACGATCGGGCATAAGCTCGCTCATGGGTGGTACGTGCTGCCTGCTTGTCTCGCGTCTCGTCGGCACGGTTTACCTAACTATCAAGCGAGGTAAGTGCAATGGATTTCCAGAACGACCAGATCAGCCAGTGGCGCAACGAAGCCGGCGAGAACAACCCGGCCGGCCCGCTGTTCAGCGGCGGCGCCTTCGCCGAGGCGGAGATCGCCAGCGAGAGCGCGCAGACCACCATCCACGGCTGCGGCACGGCCTGCACGGGCTCGACCACCCGCTTCTGCTGTTGAACGCGTGGCGTCCTTGACGGACGCCGGCAATTTCTACGCGTCGCTGGGTTGCCTGTTCTCGTCCCAGGTGGACGAGCTGGCAACCCGGCTCCAGCAGATTGCCGGCCTGCATGCGCGCGAGCGCGACATCATCCTGGCCGCCACGCAGACTTGCCTGCGCCTGGTGCTGCATGGACGGCTCAGTCGTCTGCTGGTGCTCGAGCTGCACGCTGCGCGCGCCGACGGGCGCCTGCCCAGCGAAGACGCCGGCGAACGCTGGAACCAGTTCATCGAGATCTCGTCGGGCGCCGATTTCTGGCGGGGCCTGGCAAACCATTACCCCAACCTGCGCGCGCGCATCGATCGCCTGGTACAGAACCGCTGCGAGGCCGCGCTGCAGTTCGCCGAACGCTGGGCCGCCGATCGCGCCGAGCTTGCACCGTTGTGCGGCGCCGCGCCGGGCGAGTTGCTGCAGCTGGATTTCGGCGCCGGCGACAGCCATCGGCGCGGGCAGACGGTGGCCTTGCTGCGCTGCGCCGGCGGGCGGCTGGTCTACAAGCCGCGCCCGGTCGCCGTGGACGCCGCACTGGCGGCCTTCGTGGCCGAGCTCGCGAGCGAGCATGCCAGTTCGCTGAGCGTGCGCGTGCCGCGCGTGCTGTCACGCGAGGAATACGGCTGGAGCGAATGCATCGATCATCGCTATGCCGCCGACGCGGAAGAACTGCAGGGCTTTTATCGCGGCATCGGCCAGTGGTTGGCCATACTCGGCCTGCTCGGCGGCACCGACCTGCACGCGGAGAACCTGATCGCCCACGGCCCGCATCCGGTGGTGATCGACTGCGAGACCTTGTTCACCCCGAAGGCGCCGCCGAAGCCCTCCGGTTTCGGGCAGGCCTCCGACCGCGCCGCCGAGTTGGTGGCCGGCACCGTGCTGAGCATCGGCATGCTGCCGGGACGTGGCGCGGGGCTGGGCTGGCGCGGCGTGGACACTTCGGCGGTGGGCTCGCTGCCCGGACAGCAGCCGATGGTGGCGCTGCCCGACCTGCTGAAGGGCGGCACCGATCAGGCCTATATCGGCACCAGCCTGGTCGCGGCGCCGGTGGTGCAGAACCATCCCAGCGCCTCGCCGGTGCTGTCCAGCTACTGGCCCGCGGTGCTGGCCGCATTCGACGAGACCACCGCGACGCTGCGGCGGCTGGACGACGAAGGTTCGCTGCGCGCCCGGCTGGAGCGCTTCGCCGATTGCCGTGTGCGGGTGGTGCCGCGCGCGACCGAGGTCTACGCCGAACTTTCGCGCATGCTGTGGCACCCCGTATCGCTGCACAAGGAACAGCCCGCGCGCGAGCGGGCGCGCGAGCTGATGAGCCGGATGGCGCGCAACGTCGCTACCGCGCCGGGCGATCCGGCGGTGATCGAGGCCGAGATCGAAGACCTGCTCGACGGCGACATTCCGTTCTTCTGCACCCAGGCCGGCCTCGGCCGGCTGGATGGGCCGCGCGGCACGCGCTGGCTGCCGCGCGCCAACCTGGTGGATGCCGCGCTGGATCATTGGCGCCAGGCCGACCCGCAGCTGGAGCGCCAGGTGATCCAGGCCGCCCTGGTCAGCGCCTACATCAACGAAGGCTGGATGCCGGACGAGGCCTCGCTGTGGCCCGCGCAGGTGCAGGCCGGCCGCACTGACGCACGTCGTCGCGAGCAGGCCGCACGCATCATGCGCGCAACGGTGGCCAGCGCGATCCGCGGCGACGACGGCAGCGCCGCCTGGATCGCGCCGGTCTTCACGCCCGGCAACGGCTGGGCGATCAAGCCGATCGGGCCGGACGTCTACGGCGGCCTGGCCGGCGTCGCGTTGCTGACGGCAGCCTATCTGCGTGAAAGCCGCGCTGGCCGCGCCGATCCGGTCGACGGGCTGGAAGGCTTGCTGGCAGCGGTCGTGTCCAGCCTGGATCTGGCCGAGGCGAAGTGGGAAAGCCAGCGGCGCGACAGCCTCAAGGTGCGCCCCTTGCCGGTCGGCGGCTACTTCGGGCTGGGCTCACTGATCTGGGCTCGGCTGCTGCTGGATGATCTGGGCGCGAGCCGCGACGGCCTCGCGCGCGCCTGCGCGCTGGCCGAGGTGCTGGCGGAGGCCGACGCCGCCTCCGAGCAGACTGACCTGGTCGGCGGCACCGCCGGCGCCATCGTGCCCTTGCTGGCGCTGGCGCGGCGGAGCGGGGAAGCGCGCTATCTCGAGATGGCCTGCGCGCTGGGCGACCGCCTGTGCCGCAGCGCCCTGTGCGAGGACGGCGCCGCGCACTGGGCCAATGCGGAATGGCCCAGCGGCATCGGCGGCTTCGCGCACGGCGTCACCGGCATCGGCTGGGCGCTAGCCAAGCTGGGGTGCACCAGCGCGCGCCGCGACTATCAGGAAACCGCTCGCGCCGCCTTCGCCTTCGAAGATGTCTTGTACGACGAGGATCTGCAGGGCTGGCGCGATCTGCGCATGCTGCCCGGTGCGCCGACCGCCGCGGCCTGGTGCCACGGTGCGGTGGGCATTGCATTGGCCCGGCTCGACCTGGACCCGCATCTGCAGCAGCCTGGCACGCGCTTGCTGCTGCGCCGGGCCGCCGCGGCCACCTGGCGGCAGGGACTGGGCTGGAACCACGCCGCCTGCCACGGCGACGCCTCCGCATGCGAGCTGCTGGACCTCGCGATCCGTGCGGGCGAGGCGCCCGAGGGCTTGAGCCGGGAACATCTGCTGGACGGCTGGCTGACCAGCCTCGAGCAGCACGGGCCGATCTGCGGCATGGTCCGCGATACCTTCTCGCCCGGCCTGATGTCAGGCTTCGGCGGCATCGCCTATCAGCTGCTCCGGGCCGATCCGCACAGCGAGCTGCCCTCGATCCTGCTGCTGGGAGGCGCTGCGCTCTGAACGCGCCAGCCGGCCAGGCGGGACTGCAGACGCCGTACTGGCGCCTGGACGACGAGCGCGGGCAACGGGTGGGCGCCCTGCAACTGCTGCGCCGGCTCGGCATGGCGGTGCGGCCGGTGGCGGACATCCTGCGCCGCACCGCGCCCTGGTCGGCGCTGGCGATCCTGTTGGCGCAGCTGCTCTCGGGGTTGGCGATGGCGGGCTCGCTGCTGCTGACCAACGCGGTATTGGCGCAGCTGATCGGGCACGCGCCCTCGGCGGCGCAGCTGCGCAGCGCATGGCCGATCCTGGCCGCGCTGTGCGGGATGTATCTGCTGCGCCTGGGGCTGGAAGCGGCCACCGCGGTGGCCAAGGCGAAGCTCGGGCCGAAGGTGCATCGCGCTGCCGAAGAACGCCTGCTCGAGGTCAGCCTGCAAGTGAAGCTGGCCGCCTTCGACGAAGCGGATTTCTACGATCGCCTGCACCGCGCGCGCGATCGCGGCGTGCTGCACATGGAAAACGCTACGACCTGCCTGGTCGAGGTGCTGAGCGCGACATTGGCGGTGGCTGGCGCGGCGTTGGCGCTGGCCCTGCTGCATCCGTTGCTGCTGCTGTTGCTCGCGCTTGCCCTGCTACCGGAAGGCTGGGCGGTGTTGAAGACCGCCGGCCTGCAGTTCGCGGCGATGCCGATCACCATCGAGCTGACGCGGCAGGCGCAGCTGATCGGCGAGCTGGCCACCGAACGCGAGGCGGCGCCGGAGATCCGCGCCACCCAGGCGCAGCGCTACGTGCTGGAGGAATATCGACGCAGCGCCGCGGCGCTGGAACAGCATCTGGTGCGGCAAGGCCTGGCCGAAGCCCGCGCGGCCAGTTTCGGTCGCCTGTTTTCCGCTGCCGGACTGCTGGCGGTATTCGTCGCCCTGATCGGCATGTTGACGGCGGGCTGGCTCGATCTGGCGGTGGCCGGCACGGCGGTGATCGCGATCCGCAGCGCCGGCGCAGCCTTGACGCGGCTGATGCAGGTGGCGCGCGAATTGTTCGAGAAAGCCCTGTATATCGGCGATTTCCGCGACTTCGTGGAGCGTGCCGCGCGCGACGTCGCGACCGGCTCGAACGGCACTCGCGCCGCGCCCGCGCAACCGGGGCAGATCGAGCTGGAGCAGGTGTCCTTCGGCTATGCCGGCGCACCGCGGCCGGCGCTGCGCGAGGTTTCGTTGAGCATCCAGCCCGGCCAGACCGTGGCCCTGGTGGGCGAGAACGGCTCCGGCAAGACCACCCTGGCCAAGCTGATCGCCGGCCTCTACCAGCCCAGTGGCGGGCGCATCGCCTGGGACGGCGTCGACCTGCGCGAGATGACGCCGGAGTCGCTGGCCGACCGTGTGGCGATGGTGCTGCAGGAGCCGGTGCGCTGGCCGCGCAGCGCGCGAGACAACATCCGCCTCGGCCGCCACGACCGGCCGGATCCGGACGAGCAGCTGCTGCATCGCGCCGCCGCGGAGGCGGGCGCGGACGAAGTGATCGATCGGCTGCCGCAGCGCTGGGATACCTTCCTGTCGCGCCAGTTCCACGGCGGCCAGGATCTTTCCGGCGGCCAGTGGCAGCGGTTGGCGGTGGCGCGCGGCTTGTATCGCGACGCGCCGCTGGTGATCTGGGACGAGCCGACCTCGGCGCTGGATGCCAAGGCCGAGTACGCGGTGTACGAGTCGCTGCGTCTGCTCGCGCGGCGGCGCACGGTGATCCTGATCACCCACCGGCTCGCCAGCATCCGCCACGCCGATCGCATTTATTTCCTGGAGCGCGGCGAACTGGTCGAGCAGGGCACTCACGACGAGCTGGTGGCGGCGGGCGGGCGTTATGCCGAGCTGTATCGCCTGCAGGACAAGCTGCACGGCAACGGCTAATCCATTCGCCCGCCCATCCGCAGGTGGGCTGTTCCTTGTCGACTAGGTCTTCGATCTTGGCTCAATGACCGCCGGACCGCCCGACGCGGCAGCGACGCTGCACGGCAACGGCTAGCCCGCCGGCAGGTTCAGCGCCGCAGGTTGCTGCGCGCCAGCTCGATCAGCTCGTCGCCGCGGCCGTTCATCACGGTGCGCAGCGCCCACAGGCTGAAGCCCTTGACCTGCTCGAGCTGGATCTTCGGCGGCATCGACAGCTCCTGCCGATTGGTCACCACGTCGATCAGGGCCGGACCGTCGTGCGCGAAGGCCTCGCGCACCGCGCCTTCCAGCTCGCCGGCATCGACCACGCGAACGCCGTGGATGCCGGCGGCGCGGGCCAGCGCGGCGAAGTCGGGATTGTCCAGCGACACGCCGGTGGGCAGAAAGCCGGACGCCTTCATCTCCAGTTCGACGAAGCCCAGCGTGCCGTTGTTGAATACCACGATCTTTACCGGCAGGCGCTCCTGCACCAGGGTCAGCAGATCGCCCATCAGCATCGCGAAGCCGCCGTCGCCGGACAGGCTGACCACCTGGCGACCCGGGTACGCCGTCTGCGCACCAATCGCCTGCGGCATCGCATTGGCCATCGAGCCGTGCGCGAACGAGCCGAGCAGGCGGCGCTTGCCGTTCATGTGCAGGTAGCGCGCCGCCCAGATCGTCGGCGTGCCGACGTCGCAGGTGAACACCGCATCTTCGCTGGCCACTTCGCTGACCACCTTGGCCAGGTACTGCGGATGGATCGGCTTGCTGCCGGGCTTGCCGACGGCGAGATCGTCGAGGCCTTCGCGGGCCTTGCGATAGCGCGCCAGGCTGGCTTTCAGATGAGCCTCGTCCGGGTTCGCCTGCAGCCGCGGCAGCAAGGCCTCCACGGTGGCGCCGACGTCGCCGACCAGGCCGAGGTCGAGCCGGCAGCGGCGCCCCAGGTTCTCGGCGCGCAGGTCGATCTGGCAGATCTTCGCCTCGGCCGGGAAGAACTGGCGGTAGGGAAAGTCGGTGCCGAGCAGCAGTAGGGTGTCGCAATCCATCATGGCTTCGTAGCCGGAGCTGAAGCCGATCAGCCCGGTCATGCCGACGTCGTAGGGATTGTCCCATTCGACGTGTTCCTTGCCGCCCAGCGCGTGCACCACCGGCGCTTTCAGCCGCTCGGCCAGGCGCAGCACCGCGTCGTGCGCGCCGGCGCAGCCGCGCCCGCAGAACAAGGTGACCTTGCGTCCGCTGCCGAGCAGGGCGGCGAGGCGATCGAGCTGTTCGGGCGCGGGCACGACCTGCGGTGCCGGCGTCAGCAGGCCTGCCGCGGACACTACCGGGCCGCTGGCCTCGGCCAGGGCCACGTCGCCGGGGATCACCAGCACGGCCACGCCGCGCTGGCCGATCGCGCTGCGCACCGCGGTGGCGGCGGCGCGATGGATCTGCGAGGCGCTGCTGACCAGCTCGCAGTAGTGGCTGCATTCCTGGAACAGGTTCTGCGGATGGGTTTCCTGGAAGTAGTTGCTGCCGATTTCCACGGAAGGAATGTGCGCAGCGATCGCCAGCACCGGCGTGCGCGTGCGCTGGGCGTCGTACAGGCCGTTGATCAGGTGCAGATTGCCGGGGCCGCAGGAGCCGGCGCAGACCGCCAGCTGTCCGGTGAGCTGCGACTCGGCGCAGGCGGCGAAGGCCGCGGCTTCCTCGTGACGGTAGTGCACCCAGCGCATGTCCTGGCGCTGGCGCAGCGATTCGGTGATGCCGTTGAGGCTGTCGCCGACCAGCCCGTGGATGCGCTTCACGCCGGCCTGCGCCAGCGTTTCGATCAAGACGTCGGCGACGTTGCGGATGCCCATCGTGCGGTTTCCTTGTGGCGATGACCGTGGCGGAAGCGCCATGCTGACATGCGCACGATTCGGCGGGCGTGAAGGCGTTCGCTCAGCGCGCGCCCACCACCAGCGGCTCCGGTTCCAACTGCACGCCGAAGCGCGCCTGTACCGTGGCGATCACCTGCTGCGCCAGCGCCCACAGCTCGGCGCCGCTGGCGCGGCCGTGGTTGACCAGCACCAGCGCATGCCGGTTGGAGATGCCGGCGTCGCCTTCGCGCAGACCCTTCAGCCCGGCGGCTTCGATCAGCCAGGCGGCGGAGAGCTTGCTGCGCCCGTCGGCGCCGGGCCAGGCCACCAGCTGCGGATGCTGTTGCCGCAGCGCCTCGACCTGTGCGGCCTCGACGATCGGGTTCTTGAAGAAGCTGCCGGCATTGCCGATCACCGCTGGGTCGGGCAGCTTGCGCGTGCGCAGATGCACCACCGCCTCGGCGACGTGGAACGGCGCGGGCTTGTCCGCGCCCATCCGCGCCAGCTCCTCGCGGATGCCGGCATAGTCCAGGCGCAGTGCATGCGTGCGCGGCAGGGCGAAGCGCACCGCAGTGACCACGTAGCGGCCCGGCTCGCGCTTGAACAGCGAGTCGCGGTAGGCGAAGGCGCAGGCGGCGCGGTCCAGCGTGGCGACGCGGTGCTCGCGAGTGTCCCAGGCCTCGACGCTTTCGACGAACTCGGCCACCTCGGTGCCGTAGGCGCCGATGTTCTGGATCGGCGCGGCGCCTACCGTGCCGGGAATCAGGATCAGGTTCTCCAGGCCGGCATAGCCCTGGCCCAGGCTCCAGCGCACGAAATCGTCCCAGCGCTCGCCAGCGGCCACCGCGATGCGCGCGGTCTCGCCGTCCTGCTCGACCTGCACGCCGCGGGTTTCCATGGCGATCACGGTGCCGTCGAAATCGCCGGCCAGCAGCAGGTTGCTGCCTTCGCCCAGCACCAGCAGCGGGCTCTGCCGCACCGCCGGGAAATTCAGCAGCTCGGGCAGCTTGGCGGCATCGCGCAGCTCGGCCAGCAGGCGCGCGCGCGCAGGCACGCGCAGCGTGTTGCGGGTCGCCAGCGAGGCGTTTTCGAGCAGGCTGTAGCCGCCCATGTCGGTGCGTTCAAGCTGCATGGGCGGGCTCGCGCTGGCGGCGGATTTCCTCGACGCATTCTGCGATCAGCGCAGGCCCGCGATAGATCAGGCCGCTGTACAGCTGCACCAGGGCCGCGCCGGCGTCGAGCTTGTCGGCCGCGTCGGCGCCGCCGAGGATGCCGCCCACGCCGACGATGGGCACGCGTTCGCCGAGGCGCTGGCGCATGCCGCGCACCACGGCGGTCGAGCGCGCCAGCAGGGGGCGCCCCGAGAGGCCGCCGGTTTCGCCGGCCTGTGGGTCGCCGGCCACCTCGGCGCGATCGATGGTGGTATTGGTGCAGATCACGCCGTCCACGCCGGCGGCCAGCAGCACCTCGGCGATCGCGTCGAGTTCGGCCTCGGCGAGGTCGGGCGCGATCTTCAGCAGCATCGGCTTGCGTGCGCCGGCCTGCGCGCCCAGCCGCTCCTGCGCCTCGCGCAGGGTTTCGATGAAGCGGCGCAGGGTGGCTTCCTCCTGCAGGTCGCGCAGGCCCTGAGTGTTCGGCGAGGAAATGTTCACCGTGATGTAGCCGGCGTGCGCGTAGACCCGCTCCAGGCAAAACAGGTAGTCGTCGGCGGCGCGTTCGTTCGGGGTGTCCTTGTTCTTGCCGATGTTGATGCCGAGCACGCCGCGATAGCTCGACTGCTGCACGTTGCGCACCAGCGCGTCGACGCCGGCGTTGTTGAAGCCCATGCGATTGATCACCGCCTCGTGCGCGGGCAGGCGGAACAGCCGCGGCATCGGATTGCCGACCTGCGGGCGCGGGGTCACCGTGCCCACTTCGACGAAGCCGAAACCGAGCATGCCAAGCGCATCGAGGTGCTCGGCGTTCTTGTCCAGCCCGGCGGCCAGGCCGACCGGGTTGGGAAAGCGCAGGCCGAAGGCCGTCACCGGCAACTCGGCGGACGGCGCAGCGATGAAGCGGGCCAGCCCGCTGCGCGCGGCCACGTCCAGGCCGTACAGGGTGAAGCGGTGCGCGCTTTCGGCGTCGAGCGCGAACAGCAGCGGGCGCAGCAGGGGATACAGGTCGGCCATCTCAGCGCAGCTCGCCCAGGTAGACCCGGGTGTCGTAGTCGAAGCTCACCCGCCCGTCCACTGCGCAGGCGTCGAACAGTTCGCGCAAGGCCTGCAACATCGGCGCATGTTGGGGATGGTCGGACTTGGGCGCATAAGAGGAAGACATCAGCCGCCCGCGCAAGGCCTCGAAATCCAGCCGCTGGCCGTGCTCGAACTCGGCCGTGCCGCGCCAGCCTGCGCCGAACCAGCTGCGCATGCGCGGCTCGTCGGCATAGCGCTCGGCCACGCTGGTGTAGTCGGTGCCGTAGCGCTGCAGCAAGGCCTCGTAGCCCTCGAGAAAAGCGGTGCCGCTGAGCCTTCGCGAATTCCAGTAGATCGCGGCCAGACCGCCGGGTCGCAGGATGCGCGCGAATTCGCGGCGGGTGGCCTGCGGCTCGAACCAGTGAAAGGCCTGCGCCACCGACACCAGGTCGGTGCCGGCATCGTCCAGCCCGGTGGCGTCGGCGCGGCCGTCTACGATGCGGAAGCGCGGGTTGTCGCCCAGCCACGCCTCGGCGGCCGCGCGCATCGGCGCATTCGGCTCCACCGCGACCACCGCGTGGCCGGCGTCGAGAAACATCTTGCTGGAGATGCCGGTGCCGGCGCCGATATCGGCCACGCGCCAGCTTGCGTCCACGCCGTGTTCGCGGCGCAGCCAGTCGAGCAGGGCAGGTGGATAGTCCGGGCGATAGCGCACGTAGTCGGCGACGCGGTCGCTGAAGCGTTCGGTGCTGTTGAAGTCGGTCATGGCGTCATCCGTTCAATTGCTGGCCGCCGTCCACGCACAGGGTCTGGCCGGTGATCCAGCCGGCCCAGGGCGAGGCGAGGAACAGTGCGGCATGGGCGACATCCTGCGGACTGCCGTAGCGGCCGAAGGGAATCCTGGCCAGGGTGGCGGCGTACAGTTCGGGCTCTTCGCGCCGGCGCCGGTCCCACAAGCCGTCGGGGAATTCGATCGAGCCGGGCGCGATCGCGTTGACGCGGATGCGCTGCGGCGCCAGCTCCAGTGCCTGCGAGGTGGTGTAGTGGCTGAGCGCAGCCTTCAGCGCGGCATACGGCGCGTTGCGCTGGCGCGGATGCAGGGCGGCGATCGAGCTGGTGTGCAGAATGCTGGCCTGCGCCGAAGCGCGCAGATGAGGCAGGGCCGCACGCGAGGCGCGCACCGCTGCCATCAGGTCGACCTGGAAGCCGGCCAGCCAGCTCTCGTCGTCGTCACTGAAGCCGTAACCGCTGGCGTTGTTGACCAGCACGTCGAGGCCGCCCAGCGTGGCAGCGGCAGTGTCGACATAGGCCTGGATCGCAGTCGGGTCGGACAGGTCGCAAGCTTGCGCGTGCACGTTCGTGCCGTGCGCTGCGATGGCCTGGGCGGTGTCGTCCAGCACCGCCTGGCCGCGCGCGCAGATCGAAACGTGGGCGCCGGCGGCGGCGAAGGCCAATGCGATGCCGCGGCCGATGCCCTTGCTGCCGCCGGCGATCGCCACGCGGTAGCCGCGCAGGCCAAAAGAAAGCGGGGAAGATGCGTCCATCGTCATGTCGCGGCGTCGCTCAGCCGTGCGGCAGCGGGCCGATCAAGATCACCAGGGTGACGAAGGCGGCCAGTGCCAGGATGAACAGGCCGATCTGCACGTAGCCGAGGATGATCCCGGCCTTGGCCATATTGTCGCCCTGCAGGACGGTCGGGCCGCCAGCGCGACGAATTTCGCGGCGTGCCAGGTGGCCGCAGATCACCGCGGTGAGCGTGCCGATGAAGGGCAGCAGGCACCAGCCCGCGACACCGGCGATCAGGCTCACGATGGCCAGGGCGCTGGTGGGGACGATGACAGGTGCGTCGGGCGCTTGATTCATGGCGACAGCCGTTGAATGCTCGTCGTGCGCAAGGAGCAGGCGGACGCGGGAGTCGATCCTGCGTCCGCCGCGTCGTTACAGGTCGAACTTGATGCCCTGCGCCAGCGGCAGCGCATTCGAGTAGTTGATGGTGTTGGTCTGGCGACGCATATAGACCTTCCACGCGTCCGAACCCGATTCGCGGCCGCCGCCGGTTTCCTTCTCGCCGCCGAAGGCCCCGCCGATTTCCGCGCCCGAGGTGCCGATGTTGACATTGGCGATGCCGCAGTCCGAACCGGCCGAGGACAGATACTGCTCGGCCGACTTGAGGTTCTGCGTGAAGATCGACGAGGACAGGCCCTGCGGCACGCTGTTCTGCAGCTCGATCGCTTCGTCCAGGGTCTTGAACGGCATCACGTAGAGGATCGGCGCGAAGGTCTCCGTCTGCACCACCTCGTCGCTGTTCTTCAGGCCGGCGACGATGGTCGGCAGCACGAAGTTGCCCTTGCGCTCGGCCAGCGCCGCGCCGCCGGCAAGCAGCTTGCCGCCGCTGGCCTTGGCCTTCTCCACCGCGGCCAGGTAAGCCTTGACCGCATCCTGGCTGTTGAGCGGGCCCATCAAGGTGGTGGCGAGGGTGGGATCGCCGATCTTGCCTTCCACCTGCTTGTAGGCGGCGACCAGCTTGTCGGTCACCTCGCCGAGGATGGACTCGTGCACGAACAGGCGGCGGGTGGTGGTGCAGCGCTGGCCGGCGGTGCCGACCGCGCCGAACACGATGGCCGGGATCGCCAGCTTCAGGTCGGCGCTCTCGTCCACGATGATGGCGTTGTTGCCGCCCAGCTCCAGCAGCGAACGGCCCATGCGCTTGGCCACGCGCTCGCCCACGTGGCGGCCCACCTTGGTCGAGCCGGTGAAGCTGATCAGCGGGATGCGGTGGTCGTCGACGAACTTCTGCGAGAGATCGGTGCCGGCGTCGTTGAACAGGAAGAACAGATCCGGGAAGCCGCCGGCCTTCAGCGCCTCGTTGCAGATCTTCAAGGTAGCGATTGCCGACAGCGGAGTCTTCGGCGAGGGCTTCCAGATGCAGATGTCGCCGCAGATGGCGGCCAGCATGGCGTTCCAGGCCCACACCGCGACCGGGAAGTTGAACGCGCTGATGATGCCGACCAGGCCGAGCGGCTGGTACTGCTCGTACATGCGATGACCTGGGCGCTCCGAATGCATGGTGTAGCCGTAGAGCATGCGGCTCTGGCCCACCGCGAAATCGGCGATGTCGATCATCTCCTGCACTTCGCCGTCGCCTTCGGGCTTGATCTTGCCCATTTCCAGCGCGACCAGCGAACCCAGGGCGTCCTTGTGCTTGCGCAGCGCCTCGCCGCACAGGCGAACCGCTTCGCCGCGCTGCGGCGCCGGCGTGGTGCGCCAGATCTTGAAGGCGTCCTGCGCCCGCTTGACGATGGTTTCGTAGTCGGCGCCGCTGGAGGCGTGCACGCTGGCGATCACCTCGCCGGTGGCGGGATTCACCGGCTGCAGGCTGCCGGCGTCGGTGGTCTTGGACCACTCGCCCTGGCCGAGATAGCTGCCGGAATGGGTCTCGGCGAGGCCGAGCGCGCTGAGGATGCTGTGGGACATGCGGGCTCCTGAACTGCGCGGCGCACCAGGGCGCCATCGAAGAAAATGCGAATTCTAGCAGGCTGCCGCTGTCCCGGGCCGCCGGCTGCTTGCCGGGCGATGGGTGTGACGCCGATCATGGGATTCGAAGGGCTTTCCGGGATATTCGAAAATTTTCGGGGATATCCGAAAAATGCTGAGTTGTGCGTTGCTCAGCATAGCGCCGGCCGCTGCTGTGCTACGTTGCAAACCGAACGGATGGACAGTTGTCTAATCCCGGTGACGGCATCACGGCCGAGCCGGAATTCAAGGATGCTGGTCGACGTGATGTCCACCTCAGCCGAGACGGGAAGCGTATGTGGAAAAGGATAGTCTCTAGCGATTGGCCGAAGCAGCTAGCAGTCGCTGCGGTCTATGCGCTGGGCTATGTTTTTTTCCGCGATATATCCATGACGCATTGGACGCCGCTGATGGGCTACCGATTGGTATGCCTGCTGCTGCTGCCGCGGCGCTACTGGATGGCGCTGGTAGTGGGAGAGCTAGGCCCTCTGATCCATAACAGCTTCGATTGTTTGGATCGCTTGGGGCCGGTTTGGGCCGTCTATAACGCCGTGCCGCCTATCCTTCTGGCGATGCCATTGGTATTGGCGATGCGCAGGCGGTTGCCGACCGCCCAGGGGCGACGTGAACTCAATGCTAATGCTTTGCTGACCTGTGCTCTACTGGTTTCCGTTGTGTGGACGGCATGTTTCTATCTATCAGTCCAGTTGATGCGCCTGCCGCCGAATTACAAGTTACCGAGCGCTAGTTGGTTGATCGTGCGGTACTTCCTGGGTAATTACCTGGGCGTGCTGACGGTCACGCCGAGTGGGCTGGCCATCTTCAAGGCCTGGCGCGATCACCGCAATCGCGAAGAGGCTGTTTCCGGACAATTCATGGTTTTTAGCGGACTGGGTTTCGACAGCATCTGCCTGCTACTGCCGACGCTAGGCCTCCTAGTCTGGATGGCCTTGATCGGTACGCCAGATTTTCGCCAGGTGGTGCAGGTCGCGATGTTCCTGCCGGTGATCTGGTTTGCCCGCCGCCACGGTTGGCAAGGGACCGCGATCGCCGGTGCTGCGGCGAGCGTCGCGGTGATCCTGATAATGCCCGAGCAGTATGACGCTGGCACCATGCAGGCTGAGGCCTTTATCGCATTTGCCATGTCGGCCATGCTGTTGCTGGGGGCTCATGTGTCGGCATGGAAGGAACACGAGTTACAGGAGCGGCTGCAGAGCCGCACGGCTCTGCAACTGGCCCAACAGGAGCTTTACCGTGGCGAGCAGCGCATGCATCGCGCGGCGGCAGCGTTGGAGCAGGTAGGCGATGCCATGCACCAGAGCTACAACCAGTTGCTGGATCGGCTGCGCCATGTGGTCTCTCCCGGCGAGGAACGATTCCACCAGCGGCAGTCGCAACTGACCCGGCAGCAAATCTACCGGCTGGCCGACAATCTGTATCCACGCATCTGGGAAAAGCGCGGCATTGCTGCGGCCATGCGCGAAGGGGCGATCGATCAGGCTCTGCAGGCGGTTGGTGTGGAGTACGACTGCCGCCTGATCGGGCGTGACCCCAGCCAGTTGATGCCACGGGTACAGATGGCCGCCTATCGCCTTTCCTGCGAAGTCGTTGCCTATCTGTTTGCACAAGATAGCTGCAATCGGGTCGCGCTGACGCTGCGTAGTGGTGAGATACGCGGCAAGCGGTGGGTGGTGCTGCGCGTCAAGGGTGAGCGCTCAGGGACTCAGGCTCTACTGCGCAGACAGGAACAGGATCTACTGCGCTCACGGCTAGGCGCAGATGGCCTGGCGCTGTGGAGCATCCGCGATCAGGCACGTCTGTATGGGGGCGATCTGCATCTACGCGTCACGGCGGAGGATTTACGGGTCACCTTGCTTCTCCAGGACGTTATGGCGGTTTAGACGCGAAGCCGCTCAATGCATTCCATCGATCGGTAATTTCAAGGCATTGGAGTGCACGCCGCAGTTAGGCAAATCGCCTGAGCAATTAGAGGCTGACAGCGACGCGCTGCCGTCCGCTCGCGGCAAGACATACAACTGCATGGAACCATCGTTGTAGACCTGCTCACCCGCAGAAGCCGTCGTTGCCTTCGCTGCCGTTATTGTCGTCGCAGCTGTCGTCGGGGTATTGACGCGCGCCGCATCCGAACCCATCGGCAACACTAGAAATTCATTGCCCGCCACGGCCAGGGCCGCGCGTACCTTGCCATTCAGATCGTTGACCTGGATATAGCGGATGCCGTCGCGCTGAAACGCGTAGACGTGCCAGCGCGGGCTGGTGCTGATGTCGGAGGCATTGGGCCAGGATTGGCCGAGCCCGGTGACAGAAGCGGAATCAGCCGCATGCGCGGAGAGCGAAAGGCCGAGCACGATCAGGCTGCCATAGAGGGCATGGCGCAAGGCGGAGTTTTTGGCGACACGGATCATGATGTATTCCCCACGTTGATGATGGCAGCGGGATGCTGCGCATCGAATGTAACAGCACGAATGCGCGCGCTATGCCGTAAACGATTCCAGTGGACATGCGTCGGTTCGCCGTGCCGTAGGCGAAGTGAATCGAGGGAGTGATGGCGCGCACGCATTCGTTTCTCCTCTCGCAAGGAGCACGCTCTGGCTTCGTGATCGGCGGCGCTGACTCGAGGACGGTCGAGCGCGACGGCAGGGAAGATGCGAGATCGCGGAGCCTGGAGACATCCCGCGCGGCAAGCGCGTTCGATGTCGAAGCGGATATCCAGAAATGGCGGCCTCGGCGGGGTTCGAACCCACAACCTCGCCCTTAGGAGGGGCGCGCGCTATCCAATTGTGCCACGAGGCCGCTGAAGCCTAAGGATAACCGAGGGGCTGGCTCCGGAGAAACAGATCAATGCGATGACGGCTGCCTGCGGCTGCGCACGGTTAGCGGCAAGTCATCAGCGTGTGCCCATCGCTATGCATGCACGCTCCATTCACGCGATGGCATCGTGCTGTAAGTGATGGGTGTATCAATATGCTTCTCTGAAACCGCGTCGACGATCCGCTGCCATCGAACAGCTGTGCGAGTGGATGGGCGGAGCTGCCGAGCGAGCTTGTTCTGGTTGAGGTATTCGCTGCCCTATGCGATGCACGGTGGACTTGGATGATCGGCCGCCGTGTCGGGTGAAGTCGGGGGGAGAGAAATCGCGAAGCCCTCGATGCCTGCGCGGGCACAAGGTGGGCGGATTTGCTTTCCATCCCTGCCTAACGATCCGATGGTTGAGCGGCATCGGTCAGCTCAGCAATCACCCATCGCAGCTGGTCGAAAGGGATGGAAGACCGGCGACGCAACAAGTAGCCTGCGGCCTCATGCGCCTGATCTTTCTATATGGACCGGTGGCCTCTGGAAAGCTGACCATTGCTCGGTTGGTTGCTGAGCGGACCGGCTTGCCCCTGTTTCACAATCACCTGATCGTCGATGCCGTGGCTGCCGTATTCCCCTTTGGCTCGCGGGAATTTGTCCGGCTCCGCGAACGGTTTTGGTTAGAGACGTTTTCGGCAGCGGCCGAAACGGGGCAATCATTGATTTTCACCTTTGCCCCGGAGTCCACCGTCGCCGAAGATTTTCCGGCCCGCGTGTCCCATCTGGTGGAGGCGGCGGGTGGTGAAGTGATCTATGTGGCGCTGGATCTGGCGCCGGACGAACAAGAGCGGCGGTTGGGCAATCCAAGTCGTGCCGCCTTCGGCAAGCTCCAATCCCTTGACATCCTCCGGAGCCTTCGAGCTTCCATGGATGCCTGCATGCAGCGCATGCCTGCGCCAGCGGTTCGCTTGGACACCGGATCCATCACGCCAGATGAGGCCGCCGATGCCGTTCTTGCGGTGATGGGAGCGGCGACCCAACTTCACACGAGCCGGTAGCCGGGCTCGATGGGCTGACGATAAAGCCGTTGCCCGCCAAGCAAGCGGTGGCATCGCTTGTTCTCAACAGACCGATCGAGAGCGGCGAATTTTGTCCGGTCGAACGCTGCATCATTTCATGGGGTCACGTGCCTGATAGAAGGCGGCTGAGCGCCACGACCACTTCAAGGGCGTGAGGGCCGTTTGCGTCGGCGGCCACGGATCGCCTGCGTTGTGGAGCGCTTCGATGCTCGCCTGGAAGTGGCCGATCCCATCGCCCGCTCCCGTCATAAAACCCTCAAGTCCTTGAGGGCATGCTGAGGCAAAAAGGGCATCCGAAATGGCGCGCGTGCCCCAGGCAGGGTAGGGCAAAGCGGCAGCAGACAACAAAAAGCCCCGAAAACGCTTGTTTTCGAGGCTTCTGTCTGGAATGGATGGTGGAGCGGATGGGGATCGAACCCACGACCTTCGCATTGCGAAGAGGACTTTCCTCAAGTAGTGCTTGAGTTTGCGGCGGATGAGGGGGCAATCTTGGGGGCAATCGGTCTCTTGATAGGTGACATATGCCCCGTGGAGAGCTCGGCCCTGGCCTGGAAGATCGCAAGGACCGGATGACCATCCGGGCGCGGCTTCGCCGCTCGGATCGGACGGGAGCCCGGCGTGACATCCACGCCACCTTTCCCTACGTACCGGAGCTGCCGGCATCGCACCATCAATCCCGGTCGTCTGCGGTCACGCGGGCGAAAGCGTGGCTGGCCGAGCAGCAGCGAGCCATGCGGTTCGATGGCCTCCCGGTGGGGGAGCGACTTCAGGACCAGGCGCTCGCCGACTGGTTGGGCCGCTACATCTCCGAAGCCGAAGAGGGTGTGGAACAACTCCGCAGGGAAGGGCCGCGCACCAAAGTCCCCCGGCACGCTCGAAAGAAGGCGGTGGCCAAGGAGCTGTCCGTGTTGCGCCGCTGGCTGTTGGAGTTTCCCAAGCTGGTCGCGCATGCCCCCGACCAGGTGACCCGCAAACATCTGGAACAGGCCGCCGAGCATCTGTTGACCAGCCGGCGCGATGAGCATGGCGCTCCGGCCACCCTGAAACCCGTGACCGCCCGGCGCTGGTTGCTGACGCTCTCCGGGGTTTACAACACCGCCGCCCGTGATTGGGGCTTCACCATTGAGAACCCGGTGCGCGGGATGCCGCTGCCCCAAGCGACCACCGCCGAAGAGCACGAGCGGGAAGGCCGGTTGGTGACCGGCGATGAGCTCGAACGTATCCTGGCCCAGATCCCGGAGGCCTCACGACTGACGTTGGCTTGCATCCGGTTCCTCCGGTGGAGCGGAGCGCGTCGCAGTGAGGCGTTGCGCCTGGACTGGCGGGACGTGAACCTGACGTCGGAGATCCCAACAGTGACGTTCAAGGGGACCAAGGACGCGCGGCAGCGGTATCGGGAGCGCACCATCCCTTTGCATCCGAAGGCCGTGGAGGCCCTGAGGGAGGCTTTGGGAGACCAGCCGCAGCCGTCAGAGGGACGCGCGTTTCCGTTGGCCACTGACACCCCGACCCAGGCATGGATCCGAGGGACGAAGCGTGCAGGCCTCAGCGTCCGGTTGCACGACCTGAGGCACACACGCACCACCGAGGTCACCGCGGTTCTGCATCCTCTGGAAGCCAAGGTGATCACCGGGCACGCCGACCTGCGCATGTTGGACCGCTACTACCATGGCGAGGCCACCGCTCTGGGTCGGAAGCTGCAAGAGGCGGATGCCAAGGCCGCGGCGGCGGCCAAAAGCAGTAAGGGTGGAGTGGTGATCAAACCGGACACCGAGGGCATGAGCGCCGAACAAAAGTTGAAGGCCAGTCTGGCACTTCAACTTTTGCGTGAGGCGGGTGTTGAGCTGACCGATGGGCTTGATCCCAACATGGCGTGAAGAGGCGTGCTGGGTTCAGTGCTTTGCTAATGGCTGTTGGGACCTTGAAGCGGACACAGAAGCCTTTTTCAGTCGCTGACCGACCAACAGGCGAAATGCCGCTGGCAGCACCACCATGGACAGCAGCGGTGCGGTCAGCATGCCGCCGATCATGGGAGCAGCGATGCGCTGCATGGCTTCGGATCCCGCCCCGTGACCCAACAGGATTGGAAGCAAGCCTGCCAGGATGACCGCCACGGTCATGGCTTTGGGGCGCACGCGTTGCACCGCGCCTTCACGAATGGCCTCATCCAGGGCCACCAAGCCAGCGTGGGGATCCTGCGCGATCGTGCGATCCCAAGCGTGTCGCAGATACAGCAACATCACCACGCCGAACTCTGCGGCCACGCCTCCCAAGGCGATGAAGCCAATCACGGTGGCCACTGAGATCGCATGACCCAGGCCCCAGATGAGCCACAAGCCACCCACCAAGGCCAACGGCACGCTGGCCATGATCACCAGTGTTTCACTCGATCGGCGAAACACCACGTAGATCAGCGCAAAGATGATGACCAGGGCGGCGGGCACCACCACTTTCAACCGCTGGATGGCGCTGGCGAGGTATTCAAATTGCCCCGACCAGGCCAACGTGATCACAGGTGGTAGGTGCACCCGTTGCGCCACGGCGTCCTGCAGGTGCCCGACGACAGTGCCTAGGTTGCTGCCTGCGGTGTCCACGTAGACGTAAGTGGTCAGCTGGGCGTTTTCGCTCTTCACCATGGACGGTCCAGACACCACACGCACATCAGCGATCTGTCTCAGTGTCAGTTGGGCACCGCCGCCGGCCACGATGGGCAACAGGCGCAAGGTCTCCACCGAGCTGCGGTCAAACCAGGGATAGCGCACCACGATGGGATAGCGCTCACGCCCCTCTACTGTTTGGTCAATGGGGTCACCGCCCACCACCGCGGCGATCAACTGCTGGACCTGCTGCTGGGTCAGTCCATATCGGGCGGCATCTTCTCGACGGACCTGTACATCAATGTATCGACCACTGGTGGGTCGCTCGGCAATGGCCGAACCCACACCGGGGACGGATTTGGCCAACGCCTCGATCTCATCGGCCACCTGCTGTATCGTCATCAGGTTGGTGCCCATCACCTTGATGCCGATGGGGCTCTTGATGCCTGTGGAGAGCATGTCGATCCGGTTGCGGATCGGGGGCACGAAGAGGTTGGTGAGCCCAGGCACGTTGACAGCGTTGTTCAAGTCGCGCTCGATGCCGGCCATGGTTACGCCAGGGCGCCACTGGTCCTTCGGCTTGAAGGTGATGGTGGTTTCAAACATCTCCAACGGAGCCGGATCGGTCGCGGTTTCAGCACGTCCTGCTTTGCCAAACACGTGGTCCACTTCCGGCACGGTTTTGATCATGCGATCGGTGAGTTGCAACAACTGAGCGGCCTTGTCAGCCGACAACCCTGGCAGGGCTGTGGGCATATACAGGAGGGTGCCTTCGTTGATCGGCGGCATGAACTCGCTACCCAGTTGGCTTAGCGGGAAAAGGGCGCTGATCAGCAACACGCCCGAGAGCACCAGCGTCATCGTGGGGTGCCTCAATACCGCGTTGAGCACGGGGCGATACAAGGCCATGAGCGTGCGATTGATGGGGTTGCGGTGCTCGGGCTGGATGCGTCCCCGCACCAGGTAACCCATCAGCACGGGCACCACGGTCACCGCCAACAGTGCGGCAGCACTCATCGCATAGGTTTTGGTGAAGGCGAGGGGCTTGAACAGCTTGCCTTCTTGTCCTTGCAAGGCGAACACCGGCACGAAGGACAACGCGATGATCAGGAGGCTCACAAAGAGGGCGGGCCCCACTTCGCTGGTGGCCTCGGCGATCAACGTCCACCGGTCCGATCCGTTGGGTTCTTGGCCCGCGTGCGCCTCACGCCAGTGTTCCAGGTGTTTGTGGGTGTTCTCGATCATGACGATGGCCGCATCAACCATGGCGCCGATGGCGATGGCAATGCCGCCCAGCGACATCAGGTTGGCCGACACACCTTGCAGGTCCATCACGATGAAGGCGGCCAACACACCCAGTGGCAACGTGATCACCGCCACGAAGGATGAGCGCAGGTGGCCCAGGAACAGGACACACACCACGGCGACCACGAGGAACTCTTCAAGCAACTTGCCCCAGACGTTTTCGACCGCGGCGTCAATCAACTGGGAACGGTCATACGTGGGGACGATCTCAACACCCGGCGGCAGGCTGCGTTTGAGTTCATCCAGCTTGGTCTTTACGGCGGTAATGGCCGCGCGGGCGTTCTTGCCCGACCGCAGGACGACCACGCCGCCGGCTACTTCGCCCCGGCCATCCAGTTCGGCCATGCCTCGCCGGAACGTGGGGCCCCGTTGCACCGTGGCTACATCCCGTAGGAGCACCGGCACGCCGGCCGCGTTGGTGAGGATGGGGACCTGCTCGAAGCCCGCACGGTCTTTCAGGTAGCCCTCGCTGCGCACCATCAGCTCGGCTTCGCCTTGCTCGATCACCGATCCGCCATTGGCCCCGTTGGCCGCACGCACCGCCTCGATCAACTGAGCGGTCGTGATGCCCCGGGCCGCCATGGCCTGCGGGTTGGGCACGATCACCCACGCGCGCTCCATGCCCCCTAGGCTCGCAACCTCGGCGACATCCGGCACCGTTTTGAGTTGATAGCGAAGGAACCAATCCTGGATCGAACGAAGCTGCCCCAAGTCGTGATGACCGGTGCGGTCCACCAAGGCGTATTCGTAGATCCAACCTAAACCGGTGGCATCCGGTCCCAGGGCTGGATTGACGCCGGTCGGCAGTGTATTGCGCACTTGGCTCAGGTATTCCAGCACGCGCGAGCGTGCCCAATACAAGTCGGTGTTGTCATCGAACAGCACGTAGACGTAAGAGTCACCAAAGAACGAATAGCCGCGGACCACCTTGGCCCCAGGCACCGACAGCATCGTCGTGGCGAGTGGATAGGTGACTTGATCTTCGACCACCTGAGGCGACTGACCGGGCCAGTTGGTGCGAATGATGACTTGGGTGTCAGACAGGTCAGGCAGGGCATCAATCGGTGTTTGGCGCACGGCATAGAGACTGATGAGGGCCAACGCCAAGGCGAGGACCAACACCCATCGCCGGTGGGCCAGGGCTTGCCGGATCAAGGCAGCAATCATGGCTGACCTCCCATCGGCATCCCGGGCATGGGCGCGCTGGTGGCGGACGCCGGCGAGGGAGATGCCCCAGGCGTGTTGAGACGATCCAGTGCGCCGGACAAGTTGGCTTCGGAATCGATCAGGAACTGGCCGGAGACCACGATGTTTTCCTGGCCATCGAGACCCGACAACACCTCGGTGTAGCCATCCGATGATCGCCCGGTGCGCACGGTCACCACATGGAACCGACCGTCGCCCTCAGCCACGACCACGCGGGTTTGATCACCCGTGTTGATCAGCGCGTTGTCGGGAATGACGGGCACCGCAGTGCCTTCCTCAGGGGAGAGGCGCACGGTGGCGAACATCCCGGGGCTCAATCGACCATCCGGGTTGTTGAGGACAATGCGTGCGCGCTGCGTGCGGGTCATGGCATCCACCTCCGGCAGCACGGTCTCAACAGCGCCGGCGAACGGGTGCCCAGGCCAGGTGGTGACCATGACGCTCACGGACGTGCCTGCATGCACGAGCCCCGCCACGGCTTGCGGTAAAGCGACCTCCACCCATACGGTGGAAAGGCCATTGATGGTCATGAGCGTTTGACCCGCGGTGACCCGCTGACCTTCGCGCACGTCCAAGGTGGTGACCACACCGGCCTTGGGTGCACGCAAGGTGATGCCACCGTGGCCATCTTGCGCGGGCTGCGCGTTCGCGTCGTTCAAGCCCAGCACGGTCAACCGTTGGCGGGCGACGGGGAGCAGCGCTTTGGCCTCGGGGGATTGGGCGTGTTGAAGGGCATGGTATTCGGCGAGCGCGCTGTCCCACTGAGGCGCCAGCAGGCTGGCCACCGGTTGGCCAGTCGTGAGCGGGGTGTAAGGCGCGCGGACATACAGCTGGTTCACGATGCCATCGACACGGGCGCTGATGACGGTGGCTTGTCGAAGATCCCAGGTCACCGAGCCCGGCGCTTCGATGGTGGAGGCGAGCACGCGGCGCTGCACGGGCTGTGTCCGGATACCTAAGTTCTGGACGGTGGCTGCATCAACCCGAACGCGGTTGGGCATGGCATCGCCATCGGCGTATTTGGGCACCATCTGCATGCCCATGGGCGAGAGCCCCGGATGATTGAAGTGCTGATCTGGGACCATGGTGTCATACCAATACAGGGGCTTCTGATCCGGCTTCTCGGCTCCGGCCATGGAGGGGGGCGGCGAGGATGTGGTGGGGTGACGGCCGAGGACGTAGCCGATCAGGAGTGCCATGACGAGGGCCACGGGCGCGAACAGGACAAGCGGCAGGCGCTTCATGGGCGAGACTCCGGTGAAGGGAGCAGAAAGGCGAGCGCGGCCCACATCTGGGCACGCTGGGTGAGGGCGTCGACGTAGCGCAGGCGCAGCTCGATTTCATCGCGCCGGGCATCAAGCCAGGGTTGCAGTGGGGCTCCGCCGCGGTAGGCCGCCAGCGCGGTTTGCGCGCGGTCTCGATCAAGGGGGAGCAGCGTGTCCTGATACCGCTGGATCTGGCGCCCGAGGCCTTCCCAGGTGGCCACCGCTTTGGCCACGGCCTCGCGTTGTTCCCGTCGGGCATCTTCGTGCGCGTCCTGCACGGCTTCCCATTGATCTTCCTTGGCACTGATTCCGCGGTCTTGCCGGTTGCGGGTGAACAAGGGAAGGCTGACGCCCACCTGGACCATCACCATGTCCGAGAGATCCTGGGCCCGCCGACCGTAGCGGAAGCTCACGTTCCAGTCGGGGTGTTTGGCGGCTCTCGCCTGATCCAGCGCCGCTTGCGCGACTTGCTCTCTCGCGTGCCACACCTGCATCGGTGCTTGTTGGTCGATCCCCTGTTCCAGGCGATCCGGGGACACCGGCAATGCACTGAAATCTGGTCCATCAGCGACCTGGGTGACGGTCTCGCCGAGCCACCGTTGCAGACCCGCTTGGGCCACCGCCAGGTCGGCGTCCACTTGTTCCAGGCGGTTGGCCAGAGCGGCCTCTTCGGCGTGCGCCGCCAAGGCATCGGTGGCCGAGCCCTCCGCACCGTGCAAACGTGCCTGGGCGGTTCGGACCGCCACATCGCTTTCGGCTTGCAACACGGTCAGCAAGGCCCGTTGCTGCTGGGTGGCCCAGAGTGCAATCCAGGCGGTGGTCACCCGTTGCTGGATGGATTGTGTTTCATCGGCGCCCTCGGCATCGGCCGCGTTGACCTGGGCGCGGGCAAGGGCGATGTCAGCGGTGCGGGCGGCCCGCGAAGGGATCGCCTGCGTGAGGCCGATGGTGCGCATGGTCATGGGGTCAGAGCGCCCACTGAATGCGCCGGGTGAGGTGACGGGGAAGTTGTCGACGCCTATGTCCAGGACCGGATCGGGCAGACGCCCCGCCCGGATGGCCTCTTGTTCCATGGAGGCGACATGGGCGTGGTGCGCCATGAGGGAGGGGGCCTGACCGACCGCTTTGTAAAGAGCGGCGTCGAGCGTCAGTGGGGGATCGCCGGCATGAACTGGGGCGGCCAAGGTCCCGAAGAGGACGGCCGTCCACACGCCCACGCTGGCGCGGTGCGCGAAGGAAGAGAACAACATGTTGGGAACTCCATGATCAAAGGAGGCGTGCCCAGACGGACACGCGGACGCGGCTAAACCGGGTCGCGGGCTAGATCAGGAGTGAGCAGAAAAGGAGCGTAGGCGGGGGCGGTGGGGATCGGAACCGATCCGCTTGCCGTTGTTCGGCTGTGTGCACCGATGAGAGGGCGACCGCCGAAGGCACGAGGGGAGGCGGGGCCACCAACAGGCTGGGTGGAACCGAGGGGGTATGGGTCGCCGCAGGGGCGGACGTGTCCGAGTTGCAGTGCTGGGCACACAGGGCATGGTCCGCCGGCGTGTGCTGCATCTCGGGGCAGGTGCCCGACATCGCCTGATCCGCGGCCGCCATGCCCATGGCCATAGTGGGAGCCATGGTGTCGGCGGGCATGGCGCAAGCATAGGCCGCCAAGGCCGACTGCAACCCGAGCATGAAGAGCAACCCCGCAACCAGCACCCATCTTGTCAAGCGCACCCGCCGGAGGTCGCGTAGGCGCCAACGATGCGGGATCAGCCGGTGAGGATGGAGGGGAAACATGGTGCTCGGATCTTACTACGTCGGTTCGTTGGCCAAGATGAGCCCCTTTGTGGTTGGGGTCTCCAGCTATTCGACGGAAGCCTTCGTGGGGTTACATCCGCGCCGCGGGCGAAGGTATTCGGGCGGAATGGATCTTCAAACCACCGCTGCTTGGCCAGAATGGGTGTTCAGGGTTCTGTGGCCAAGTAGCGAAGCAGCGGGGGAATGTCTCCCTCGGAAAGGGCCAAACGAGCGAGTTTGGCCGAACCATCCTCTTGCTCAACGTAAAAAACGAGAAACGCGAACTTGGTGTGAGGCTCCATTTTTACGTGTCTCAGCCCCTTGATGCGGAGCTCGATCCCGTAACGAGGGGAGCCACCCGGCACGTTTTCCTGGATCCGAGTAACCGCTTCTTGAAGGGACATGATGAAGGCCATTTCTTCATCATCGCCGTGTTCGCCGTGTTCTTCAGTCCAGCGATCCACGTCCCTTTGGTAGGCCTGAAAAAACGGTAGTTCGGACATATTTAGGGCGACGGCTTGGAGGGACGAGCAGGAACAGCTGATGCCTTTTCCTTTTCTTGCGCTCGTGCCTTTGCCCGATCTCGGAGACTTTGAAAATAGGCTTCGTTGGCCACGCCAACAGGCTGACCTTTTAGGCCCTCTTCAATGAAATCACGCATCTCTTCGATTTGTCGTTCACGTTCATACCGGCTCATGGGGTCACCGTTTCACCTGCCACTGTATGGTTTCATCTTCCCAAATGGAGGGCGATTGTCAAATGTCAAACCTGTCTCAACCCATCCAGACGGTGGCTGCCCTGGGCCCAGAGCCATCTCGTGAAGGTGGCGGACAGCCAATCCCCGATTTCACCTGACATGGCTTCTTTTTTTGAAGAAGAGCAAGGCGAAGCGCGCGTCTAAATGTTGTCCCAACATGCCGCTCAGAGCCCAGGCCAACGCTTAAAGCATCAGCCGAGGCTTCCCCAAGGCCCTGCGGGCCGCCTCCGCCGGCCCTGGCCGGCCCCTGGGACCTCCGTCACATCCCGGATACTCAGCAATGTCAAGTTTCCTTGACATGTAGCTCTCCGCTGCTTTGATGGAAGCCATGGGGGCGAGCTGACGGTTGCGATCGGCCAGCCCATTGCCCACTGGTCAAGGATTGACCATTTCCCGCCCAGCCCGCGGTTACGGATCACGGAGGATCGGATGTCCCGTCACGCTCGCCCCCACCTTGAAGTTCACAACCGTGGCCAGGGCCATTCGGCCGTGGCTGGCGTCGCTTACCGTCTGGGTCTGCGGCTCTATGATCGCCGCGCTGGCATTTGGCATGACTACCGCAAGCGAGCCATCGGTGAGGAGATCGTGCGGGCTCTAACCATTGCTCCGGAAGGTGCCCCGGCCTGGGCCACCGATCCCGACGAACTGTGGAACCGGGCCGAGCTGGCCGAGAAAAGGAAAGATGCCCAGATTGCTCGGGACTATCGTATCCCGGTGCCTCTGGGTCTGACCGACGATCAAGCCGGCGACCTCGGCGAAGAAATGGCGTGCTTCATTTGCCGCGAGCTCCATACGCCGGTCTCGATGGGGCTCCATCGAGACGCCGATGTGGATGCCCTGGGAAACGCCAAGCCCAGTGACAAGATTGGGTTCCATGCCCATTTGTATTTCCCCACCCGCAAGCTGGAAGAGATCGAAGGCGAAGCCGGGGGCGGCGAGTGGGACTTGGGCGCCAAACTCGTTCTGATTTCCAACAAGAGCACCGGCAGCGCCTTCATCGAAAAGCTCAACGCGCGGTGGGCGGAACTCTCCAATCAATACACGGCGGCCAATCAACTGCCCGCCGACTACGACCACCGTAGTTATAAGCGAATGGAACTGGATATCACGCCACAGCCGACCCTGGGTGCGGCCGTGGTGGCGATGGAGCGTCGAGGCTTTTTCACCCGCCGTGGCGATGCCCTGCGCGGGGACATCCTGGTTCCGTCTCTAGTCTACGAGGCCGCTCACACGATCGCGCTGGAAGAGCAACAGCGGCGAGCCCAAGCCGACGTGCAACGCGAAGCGTCGCAATCCGCCATGGCCGACCCGGAATCCCTGCCAGTCGCCGCTCCGCCGGCCAGCATTCCAGTCTCAGCTTCCCCCGGGGAGGCAGACAAATCGATCTCATTACTGGAAGGCGAGCCGGGTTCCCTGGTGGCCCGGTTTCGGGCGAAGGTGCCGGCCCCCGAGGAGCCGGAGGCGCACCGTTTGTTTGCTCAGGTGCTCCGGCTGGTGCGGCTGATTGAAAAGGTGGTGGGGGTTCTGATGCGTCTGGCGGTTCAACTCAACGACCATCAAGCCGAACGCGACCGGCGCGAAGCGGCCGCCTTCATGCATGAGGAGCAGCACCGCGAACGGCGGGCCATCCGCCAGTCCGCGCGGCGACGGTTGGCTCAATGGGAGGCCGCGCATCCGTGGCGGCTGCGAACGGCCACGGTCATGGGGGAGCCCGCGGAGTGGCAGCGATTGCACCGCGAGGTGAAGCGATGGGACGAACACACCCAAGAAGCCCAGAAGGCAGCCCGATCCGTGCGATCCCAGATCGTCACATTCGACCAGGAGGGCCACCAGCTACGAGGTGATCAGCGCGAGCAGGTGGGGCGGCTCGGTGGCGCATTGGACAGCGTCCGAGAGGCCAACGCCGATTGGGTGCTGGCCCTGCGTAACGCGGCAACCGATGAGGAGCGGGATTGGATCAAGGCCGCGCGACCGGTGCTGGTTCGGGAGGACTGGAAGACGGCAGAGCCGGCGCTACGCCGGGCTGCGTTGGAACATCGGCCGAGAATGAGGCCGACGCATCTCAATCGGTGAGATGGATCTATGTATTCATGGGGTCGCAGCGCCGTGCCTGCGAACCGATGCCCCAGCCAGGGCGGCCGCCCTGAAAGGAAGCCCGTGGATCTCGAACTCCTCAAAAGCGCCCACCTTGGCCCTTTTTTCATTTATTTGGCGCTTGGTATCTCGTTCGTTCTCGCCATCTTCAAATGGCTTCACCTTTACTCCGGCATGCGGACGGAAAACGTCAAGCTTTCATCTCAACGCACCGAACGCCTTTACCAACTGCTCAATGATGGCTCCTGGCGTCATGCATCGCCGGGTGCCTTGATGATGGCCTACGCCCAGGCATTCGGTCGTGAACTCGATGATCGTCTAATCCGCTTTGCGTTTGGCCGGCATCGCCCCCTGCCATTGCTTCGTGACCTTGGGCGTTGCGTCGGGATGGTGAAACTGACTGATGATGGAGCCCATCTGATTCGGAAACGCGGGCTGAAATTTCGGCGGCTTAGTTATCGGCGCCACAGCCAAATTGCGTTCTTGGCGGGGTTCATCCCCTATGTGGGAATGGTGCTCTTCGCCGGCAATTTTCCTCATGCTATGTCACATGAAACTCTGGCTAAGGTATTCGGAGGTTTGCTGGTCTGGGTTCCGACCACGTTGGTAATGGCAAATTTCTTCGAAACGGCGCATCGCTTGGTTGAGGCGTTGGATGAGATCTATCCGCCATGGGAAAGTGCCGCCAGCGCGGTCACGTTGCCCGAACCGAAAACGCAATCCCCCGTGGAAGGTGTGGAGCAGCTGGGTGCACCACCTTCTGCAGAGGAACAACCAGAGGAAGGTGACATGCCAGCCCTGCTGGTGGCTCAGGACAGGGCATCATGTCCGGCTGTTCCGCTGACGATCGTATCTCGTGGAGGATGACCATGCCGGTCTTTTCGTTGTTGTTCGCAGGCCTCGCCTGCGGGAGCGGCCTCTGGGCCGCTGATGAGTGGTGGAAGGCAAGCCGGATTCCCGTTGTTCCGGCTTGGCACGTGGAGCCCGGTGAGGTGACGAGCTCCATGCAAGGTTGGATGGCGGCCATCATGGCCGCGTCCGACCAGTCCAACCGACAGAATGCACGGGCCGCGATCTGGACAGGGGTGTCAGTTGCGCTATCTGGGCTGGCGGCTTTCTTGGGGGCCGTGAAGCTCTGATATTCCCGGGCCTTGATAGGCACAGAGAGAAGGAGAGCAACGTGCGGGTGCAACACTTTGGCTCGATCAACGAAGTCATGGCACTTCTCCAGTCCGAAGTGCCCGGCAATCCTTTTCTTGGGATGAAAGACGCCAGGGCTTACAACTGGATTCGGGACGGAGACGAGATGCGCATCTTGCCTTCCCCCTCCTCTTCGTTTTCCTCCCCGTTTCTCTATCGAGGGCAAACCACTCGCTACACTCCTTGTCTTCCTGGGGTGTTCCGCGGCATGCCGATGGTGCATCAACTTCAAGACCTCCCGACTCTCGATGAGGCCAAGCTCTTCCTGGCACGCATCCGGATGGAGGAGTTTTTGGCCGCGCTCCCCCAACACCCGTCCTATGCCTACTCACGCCAACTGAAACTGGTGATCAGCGAGGAGGCTCTGGCCCAGCATTACGAGATCAACACAGATCGGATTGACCTGACCGAAGATCCCGATGTGGCTGCCTTTTTCGCCACCAACTGGCGAGACGAGAATGGTTGCTGGCATCCCGCTTGTGAGGGGCACGGGGTCATCTATCGGGCAGCTATTTCTGATTTGAGGCACGTGATGGGGAAAGAGCGAGAACATCACTTGGAATGGATTGGGAAGCAGGCTTGGCCTCGCCCTGGCGAACAAAAGGCTTGGACGCTCCGGTTGCCGCTGGGCTTGGAGTTCGAAAAATTCCCGGTGGACATCCTGACGTTCGATCATCAGGAGAAGCACAGCACACACTTCCACGACTTGTTTGCGCAGGGAGCCAGGCTTTTCCCACCAGACGTTCTGTCAGAACTTGCTCACCAGATCAAATCCTCCACGACCATCGCCCTAAAGGCGTTAAGCGACATGATGAGGGGGTGGTACGGCTGGATACCGGAAGATCAGCACGAGCAGGCGCTCGATGCCTGCGCCGCTTTTTTGTGGGATCACTTCGGCGTCGACGTGGAGGATCGAGGTGTGATCCAGTTATCTCCTGAGCAAATGATCCGAGCGCAAGCTCAAACGGAGCAGATGAAAAAGACCTTTCTGGAAGATGTCGGGCTGTTGATGGTTCGCCGGGTCAAGCCTGAGGAAACGGCGGTTTATCGTCGTGACAATCAGCTTCCCCCGATTGATCTTCCTGGGGCCGTGGAGTGAACTTCGGTCGTCGCCCCTTCCGGCTCACCACCGGTTTTCCTTCTTCTCTCAACCGCCCCGCATGGGCTGCCTGCGTGGCGACTTGGGTCAAATAAGCCGCGAACCGTTCCGGCACATACGGCACCAGTTCGAGCGGTGGATACGTCACGCCATCCAGGGCGCGCTTGCACTCCAAAAGTGAGCCTCGGGCGACGTAGGTTCGAGCGTCCACGCCTTGGCCATCACTGTGGCCGTTGATGGTCTGAATGACGCTCTTGGGGACGTGGGCTCGGTCGCATCGGGTGGTCAAAGTGTGCCGGAAACAGTGCAGAGATTTCTTGGTGCTGGTGATGCCGCAGGTGTGACGCAGATGGTGTTGGTTGAACCATCTGGAGGTGGTGCGGCCAGGGCCGCCTTCGGGCCACTGCAAGCCGGGGAACAGGTGTTCAGATCCGGATGCGCGAACGTCTGCCACATAGCGCTCGATCCCCAGTTCCAACAGGCGCGCTGGCACGGGTATCCGACGCACAGAATAGACCGTCTTGATGCTCTGGCCGTCGCGGAACGGGGTGATGTCGAAGTAAGTGATGGTGTGCTCCACGCCGTCCTCATCCGTCTCGGTGTCGGTCTGAATGTCGTCCACGTAGAGCTGTGAGATCTCGTTGACCCGCATGCCCGTGAACAACGAGATCAGCGGCACCCAATACTTGTGCGGCTCCGTGTAGCGGCTGAGGTGCTGAGGCGCGAAGATGGCTTGTAGATCCTGCGCAGAGAAGATGTCCTTCTTCTTCCGGATCGCTTCCCGGTAGCGGGAGGTGTCCACGTAGTGAAACGGGTTCTCCGAGATCGTCTTGGTCTCCACGCACCAGTTGAAGAAGGCGTTCAAGCCCATGATGTGCTTGTATTGGGTGCCGCGCTGGATCGTGGTCAGTTTCCGCTTCTTGGTCTGGGCGGCCACTTGGCGGGCTGGCAGGTCGAGAAACTCGGGGTAGTCCGTTCGATGGCGCGGCCAAGAGGCCAGGACATCGGCCATCACGTTGGCATCTTCGGCAGTGACCTCGGCCACAAGCTTGTCGCCCAGCACGTCTAGCAACAAATCCAGGATGTAGCGGCGATCGCGCGTGGCCGGCGTGGCCTTCTTGGAGCCTCGCGCCAAGTTGGCCAGGTTCAAGGCCACCATCTCGCTCAGGCGCCGGCCGGCGATGATCGCTGCTGCTTCGACCGTGGCCTCGGGCGGCAGTGAGGGAGTGGTCCCCACCGAGATGGCATCCGGAATAGGGACAGTATTCGCCCCCTGACCAGCCAGTGGCAGCGACGGCGGGGGCGGTGCGGGCACCGGCGTGGAGGCCCGAACGCTTTCATGCCGAAGGGCGACAGCATCCATTGCGAGCGGCGGTGGCGACAGGGGGAACCGGATAGCGGTGTCAGCCCCATCCAGCATGAACCCCCGATCCACCATGCCTGGCCGCCCCGCCTGCATGCGATCAAGCAGGCCCAGCCGTTCGACCAGCTCCATGACCAGGACATGCCCGTCCGGACAGGTCGGGGAGACGCGGACCCCGTCACGGGTGGCCACGAGGTCGTAGAGATGGGGTTCGGGACTGGCGAGGGGCATGACGAGAACAACCGGGGAACGGAGGCGACGTTCTAGTCAAGATTTGCCTTCTGTCAAGTCATTGTTTTTGCAAAGAAAATCACACTTTCGGAATCGACATTCTGGCGCGGTTGGCGGCCAGTCAATACCGAAATGGCCGAGAAAACGGGGGTGTTTCTCTTGCCGCCGTTGATACGCAACCCGTCCGGCGAGCCGGCGGTGTTGACAATCGGCGCGCTTTTGAGAGGTTAGACCCCTCTGCCCGGAGGCCCCCATGGCCGTGTCCCGAAACGTGTTTTTTGCCGCTTCGACCACCCCAGGGAAATAGGTAGGGTCTAATAGTGTTACCACCTATTTTCAAGTAAAGCACCGCCAGCGCTGAGATTTTCCCAGCAGCATTTTTCCGGATACTCGCCCTACCGGGGGCGTTGGCAGAAGTACCGCAGCCCCTCCCGCTCTTCCGGTCGGGAGGGGCCGGCCAGCGGCCTCGTTGGCAACCCGTAGGGCTTTTCCTACAGATTTTCGATAGCTCCCTAGGTCAAACTCGGACTAGCCCATGAGCTTCGGGGGCCAGCATCGGACTGCCGGCGTGGGCGAGACATCATCCTCAGGGGGAGGACTGGATGGCGACGTTCACCATTTACTTGTTGCGCGAGAGCATGGCGACCGCAGAGGATGCCGTCGTCACGGGGGTCAAGCCACTCACCATCGCCGACGGGCCTTCCGACTATGGAAAGTTGTTCGTCAAACAGACGCACCCCAGGCCACCCAAGTGGGCCGATCTCTTTGAAAGCTACGTGGACAAGAAACTGTTGGGCAGCGTGCAATCTTCCGCGGCCGCTTTCATTGTCCCTGTGGAAGATCGCCTATTTGCCCTTACCTTTGGACAAGGGCGCTTCCTGCTTCATCCGGATGCCTATGAGGAACGGTTCGGCCTGGTCGTGACACTGAACTCTATTGGTTCGGATGCTCTGCGCAGCATTGATAAACGAACCTTTGTTGACGACCAAAACAGCCGCGTTCAAACCAGCCAGGCCTCATCTGCCCTGAGCTTCGGCGTGGACATCGAGCGCGACCTCATCCGCGGGATTGTGGGGCGGCCGCTCAGTGCGAACCTGGGTCGTCGTCTTGCCGGTGCGGATGCGCTGACCGTCACCACCGATGCCGCCGTGCCCGATCTCCGCCGGCTGTTGCGCCGGTATCTGAAAAAGTTTCGGTCCAAGGATTACCAGGCGAACTTCCCATGGGTGGATCAGGTTTGCCAGTTAAATCCCAAGGGACAGAAAGCCACGCGATTGGATGCGCTCCTGGTCGAGAAGCTTAAAGACGCGTGGACCAAGAACGGATTGATTGATGGCTGCTGGCTCGCCGTTCCGGACATTGTGGATTGGTCACAGGTAGATGGTTTTAAGTTCACTCAATCGGCTGGCGAGGGGGTGTCCAATGACCTGCACCTTCCCGGGCTTGTGCAGGCGTTTCCAAATGAGGAGCCGACTTTGCGCTTCCTTCGGAAACACTATGCGATGCCGGTAGATGACGAAGAGAAGGTGCTGGACCGGTGGCCCATCTACCGTTGCATTCATTGCGAGATTGATGAGGATGACAAGTCCTTCATCCTCTCAGCAGGGCGCTGGTTCGAAATCGACAAAGACTTCGTGACCGAAGTTGACACGACGTTCAAGAACATCCCCCGATACACCAAGCCGCTGCCGATCTATGAGCAGGCCCACACCGACGAGGATGGCTATAACAAGGCGGCAGTAGCGGGAAGCCAAGGTCAATGGTGTTTGATGGACAAGAAGTTGCTTCCCGTTGGCGGCGTCTACAACAAGGTGGAGTTCTGTGACATCTATGGTGGTGGGGAGCTCATCCATGTCAAACACTATGGAAGTTCCAGTGTCCTAGGGCATTTGTTCAATCAGGGACTGGTCTCGGGGGAGCTGCTGAAATCCCACGCGGGCTATGTGGACCTGGCCAACGCCGAGCTCTCTCCGGTCCACCAGTTAACGCCCGATGCCGCGGGCGCGAAAATGCCCCGCAACGTGTCGGGATACATCATCGTCTTCGCCATCATCAGTCAGTCAGAGAAACCGGATCTCCACCTGCCATTTTTTGCTAAGGTGGTTTTAAAGAGCGTCTATGCCAGGCTTTCCGAACGGGGCTATGGAAACATCATGCTGGCCAAGATCTCCTGCGATCCGATGGTCAAACTGATGAAGGCCGTTAAGGCCAAGAAGCAGAGAAAGAAGCGAACGAAGAAGTAGCCTTGTTTTGAGCACCTCAGGAAAAGAAAGGCCGCCCCCGAAGAGGCGGCCCCCAGGTTCGCGGTGCGTCGGCGCGTGCGCCTGACTTCCCGTGTCACCCAAGTCTTACAGGATCCATCCGTCTTGATGCGCAGTCAGCGCTGGTAATGCCGGTTGGCATGGCCCCAGTTGACGACGCACTGCTGGTCACAAACCCGCAAGGCTCCCGGGCGCGTGAACGACCACATGGTTTCGATCCGGTCGTGAGGCTCGATGCGATCAGAAACCCGCTTTTCCACGCGGCATTCTTGCGTGCGGGCTTCGACGTTGGTGTATTCGACCAAGACTTCATCATCTGCCAGATCGAAGTGCTTGTGCAGCAGATGAACCCCGAACTTGCCCAAGGCACCGTGGCGGATAAGGACATCCCGGATGGCATCGAGCACGGCATGGTCATCGCCGGTCAGCCGCGGCACGTCCGCGATGTCGGGCAGTGCAGCCCACTGCATGGGGGAAAGCTGGATCGCGTCAGACATGATGTATCTCCTCTCTGGCCCGAGGGCCTTGGGTGAAAAATGCACGCCCATGGGGTGCTGGCTTATTTCTGGGCCTGTTCCAGCACCACCTGGCCCTGCGGGTCGAGCACCCGAACTTTCGTGATCTGGACCCACAGGGTCTGCGTGATCCCGCGGACTTTCTCGCCACCCTGCACATAGGCCCAGACCTGCACCCGGGGGATCCATCCCGCCGAAAGCCGAGCCTGAATGGCTCGGGCCTGGGCTTCGTCAGGCGCATGCAGCCATTGGAAGGCGGCGGCATTCGTGGGGGCGATGTCCACCATGCTGACCCCGGCGATTTGCCCGTGTGACACACCGGCGGCGGGATTCATCAGGGTCGAGGCGAGGCCAAAGCCATGGTGGTCGAGGTCGTAAGCGGCCAGGCGGCCGCTCGTGTCCACCCACACGATGTAGCGGTGATCCTTGGCCGTCGCCATTTCCGCATTGAGCTGAGGGAGGAGCGAGGCTTCCTTGTCTTTCTTCTGGAACGGATCGGCCCCCATGAGGCTGGGGTCAATGGCCCAGAGCATCATGTCGGACGGTTTGTCCCCGGAAAGTGCGTCATACATCACCCAGACCTGACGCGCCTGGGTCACCGGGACGTAAGCGCTGTCCGGCGTGCTGAGATCCGCCGTGGGCAGGTCAGACGAAGACGGGGTGGAACTGGCCGTTCCATCGGGGGCTTTCGAGCACGCAGCGAGGACGAGAACAAGGAGCAGGAGAGAGAGGCGCTTCATGCTGGTCACCCTCACTGGTTTGACTGGGTGTTTTCAGCGCGCAGGTATTTTCCGTTGCGATCGAAATAGAGGTAGGTGTCCTTGTCGCTCGTATTCGCCTTCACGGGAGCAAAGGGCACGTAGTCGCCCACGGAGTTTTTGCTAACGATGTATTGGTAGTGGAGGCGTGTGTTGCCATCGCTTTCAGTCTCCCGTTCTTGGGGCTGACCAAGGGCGGCGATGACTTGATCCTGGGTCGTTTTCCCAGGCACGAACTGGCCGACCCGGTTTTGGTCATAGTCCCTGCCGATCGTCGTTGCACAGCCCGTCAAAGCCAGAGCCACGGCCAAGCCGCACGCTGCCATCCATCCGAACTTCATGTGTCGGTCCCCTGTGGTTGAAAGCAGGCGGAGAAGAGGGCGCCAAAACTTCACCTGCCCAGCCTTGGCGTCGAAGATGCCAGCGGTCCGTACAAGTCCAAGCCGGCAGGCGTAGATTATCCCTGTTAGGGATAGATATGTGAATGAAGGATATCCAAGGCCCGTCATTACGGTGGGCCCATGCCGAAAGCCAAGCCCAAGCCGTCATCCACCCACAGGCCGGAGAACATGGTTCTCGCCCAGCTGCTGAGAGAGCTGCGCCTGGCTGCGGGCCTAACCCAAGCCCAGGCAGCCGACGCTTTGGGCCTGACCCAGACGGGTATTTCGGACATCGAAACCAGCGACCGGGGACTAGAACTGCTGGTGGTTCGGGATCTGGTGAAGGTCTACGGGGCCGACTGGCTGGCCTTCGTGGCCGAGCTGGAAAGAAGGTTGGCTGCGGATCCGAAGCCAGCCAGCGCGCTGATCCGGAAATCTCCGGGGAACAGAACCGCGTAAAAATGGGCTGATTGTTGGACGACCTGATCGGGCACGCGGCCCCCGCCAACGCTAAGGCTTTCCTGCCAGATCAATATGCTCTGACGGGCTGGCCAATATCGTGCGCCGGACGTGGCCGGCGCCCGCCATTGGCCTTCTGATATGGGACGATGAAGGGAGGGGGACTCAACCATGCCCAGCGTAGGTCTTTCATCCGCTGTCTCGGTCATTGCTCTTGGGGTATCGCTCTTCACATTGTGGTTCACGGTGTTGCGCCGTGGAGCCATACGCAGCACGCACCCGTCATTTGTGGTCATCAAGTATGACTTTGAGGGGAACCCGCTGGCCCAGGCAAAAATCTTCTTTCGGTCGTTGATGTTCAGCACAGGGAAACGGGGGCTGGTGGTAGAAAATCTGTTCCTTCGCGTCACCGAAGGAACACGGCAGGAGGAGTTTTCGTTTTGGGCACATGGAGACGGAAAACTGACGCGCGGTAGCGGCATGTTTGTTTCCGATACCGGTGTGGCAGTCAATCATCATTTCACGCCAACTGACTCCGACACATTGTTCTGGTTCTCAGCAGGTAGATATTCCGTAGAGCTCATGGCCACTTTGGTCAAACGCAAGCACCCGGTCTCTCTTTGGAAAATCGTGCTTGATGTTCCGGCTGGCGTTTTTGATACGTCGATTGCGGTGAACAAGGCCATTTTCTACAACTGGTCGCCCCAAACACGCTCTTATGTGATGACCGTGGAAGATCGGTTCGGGTTCAAGGCTATGGCCGCCGATCTTTCTGATTCAGAGGGGAGCATATGAACCCGGCGCAAATCCCGGGTGCTCAACACGGGCAACAGTCCTTCGGGGTTCGCTCTTGGCAGGACATGTTCCGGAAGCTCTGTTTTGAACTGAATGAGTTTGTCGAAACCCGATCATCAGACCGGGACATGGCCGCACGTGGTTATCGGGCGCTCAATCTGGCCTGGACAGCTTGGCACATCCATGACTGGTTTTTTGAGGAGAGGATGGATGCGGGAGATCATTGCTTAACGGTAGTTGCCCCTGTCTTTCCCGGAGTGGACTTTTCGATAGAAAAGAACAAGCGCCGTCGGCAGACCATGTTTGGTGATGAACTGGCTAAACGTTTTGAAGCACTGGACATCTGCCGAACCCTGGCAACGGCAGGCAAGCACGCGAAATCGGAATCCCGGCCAAGACCGGAACTACGCGCGCATGAGGTTCGCCCCATTCCTTGGATGGCTGATGGACCGAACGGACCCATCTGCTGGGACGTGCGTGTCCTTGTTGGAACCCAACCTTGGGATGCCCGTGACCTTTTCTTGCAGGCCATTGCAGATTGGCGCCAGTTCTTTACGCTGATCGGTGAGGCGCTCCCACACGTCCAAATCAATGCCTGATCTGGCATGAACTTCGAGAGGCCCAATGCTCATGAACCCGAAGACTGAATCGGAACGTCTCTTTGAGGCGTTCTGCACTCATCACGGGCTTCCATGGGAGCCCATCGAGACCGATACGACGTCTAGGCCAGACTACCGGTTGATGGTGGGTGGTGTGACCATCGCAGTCGAGATCAAGCAGCTTGATGAGTTAGCGGGGCTCAATCCGAACGGGGTGAGTAGCCGGACCCCAGGTGACCATGTGCGCGCGGCCATTAAAAGCGCCCGTCACCAGATCAGGTGGGCAGACCAGTCCGGTATGCCTGGATTGTTGATCATCTATAACGCGCGCGATCCCATGCAGTTATTCGGCACGGAGGAACACGACTTCACGACTGCCATGTATGGTGAGTTGACTGCCAATGTCTCGATTGTCACTGGACGGCGAAGCCCGATTTTTCATGGAAAAAACGCGAGGCTGCGAAATGATGACAATATGTGGTTCAGTGGTGTCGGGCATCTCATCCGGCGTGGCCATGGTCCTCCGTCCCTGACTGTATACGAAAACGTTCACGCTACCCGCGCCTTGCCTTTCGAACAGTTAGCGCCATACGTTGAGGTAAAGCGGATAGAGATCGAACAAGTAAGTCCCTTTCCTATGTCATAACAAAGAACCTGGGCACCCACCACAGGAGGAGAGAACGCGATGGCTAAGAAGCAACCGCCTAACTCAGGGAAACCCTGGACCCCGGCAGATGACCGGGAACTCAAATCTTTGGCAAAGGGAAACACCCCTACACGCGTCATCGGCTTGAAAATGGGAAGGACAGAAGGCGCGGTGAGCAACCATGCCAGCCAGATCGGCGTGTCCTTGAAGCCCACAAACCAATCCCCCTACGGGACGTCGAAAAAGTAGGTCAGAAAGAGAGAGGCTGCGGGGTGTTTAGGCCACGCAGCTTTTTTGTTGCCTCGAAGCGGTTGGAGGCAACAGTCAGCCCGGTTGCGGGTTTCATCACGCCTTCTCTATCGCCCCAGCCGCCTGGCTGAGTGCACGTTGGGCGGCGTCGCCTTTCCGTTCGCTGTAACGGCTGACCAGGTAATCGCTGCGCCCGCGCACCATCAGGGTGAACTTCATGAGCTCTTCCATGACATCCACCACTCGGTCATAGAACGCGGAGGGTTTCATGCGGCCGTGTTCGTCGAACTCCTGCCAGGCTTTGGCCACGGACGACTGGTTCGGGATGGTCACCATGCGCATCCATCGGCCGAGCACCCGCAGGGCGTTCACCACGTTGAAGGATTGCGAGCCGCCACTGACCTGCATGACCGCCAAGGTTCGACCCTGGGTGGGGCGCACGCTGCCGTCTTCCAGGGGCAGCCAGTCAATCTGGTTCTTGAAGACACCGGTGATCGTGCCGTGGCGTTCGGGGCTCACCCACACCTGGCCCTCGGACCAGTTGGACCATTCCCGCAGCCGCTGCACTTCTGGATGGCTGGACAGCACGCTGTCGAGCATGGGCAACTGGTGGGGATCAAACACCCGGGTCTCGGCGCCCAGGTGCTGCAAGATCCGCTCGGCTTCCAAGGCGAGCTTGCGGGAGAAGGATTGAGGGCGCAGGGAACCGTAGAGGATGAGGATGCGGGGCGGGTGGCCGGCATCTTGGTCAGCGAGGAGCCGGAAGCCGTCCGGGCTGGGCAGCAGGTCGGTATGGAGGTGGGGCAGGTCGGCATTCATGGGCTTGCTCGAAATCGAATGTTTCGACTATTCTAGTTTTATGGAAACGAATGACGCAATCGCCGCCTTGACCGCGCTGGGCCACGCCAAGCGCCTGGCCATCTTTCGTCTGCTGGTGGTCGCCGGTCCCGCAGGACGTATGGCTGGGGACATCGGGGATGAGCTGGGCATGCCTGGCGCCACCTTGTCCTTCCATCTGAAAGAGCTGGTGCATGCCGGCCTGATTACCGGGGAGCCCCAGGGGCGGTTCGTCTGCTACCGGGCGGCCTTCGAGGCCATGAATGGCCTGATCGCCTACCTGACCCACAACTGTTGCGCGGGCAGCCCGCAAGCCGAATGTGCCCCGGTAGCCATCGCGTGCTCGCCCAGCGACGCCTGCTGCTGATCTCCCGAGGATTATCCGTGACTCATCGCGTTCTGTTCGTTTGCACGGGCAACTCCGCCCGCAGCGTCCTGGCCGAAGCCACGTTGCGCGCCTGGGGTGGTGGGCGGTTCGAGGCGTTCAGTGCAGGCAGCCAGCCCACGGGTCGGATCAACCCTTATGCGCTGGACACCCTTATCGCAGCGGGCGTCCCGACCGCCGGGTTGCGCAGCAAATCCTGGGACGAGTTCTCCGGGGACGGTGTCCAGCCGATCGATCTGGTGGTGACCGTGTGCGACAGCGCGGCGGCGGAGCCGTGCCCGGTGTTCTTCGGCGACTTCGTGCGCACCCACTGGGGACTGCCGGATCCGGCCGCGGTGGAAGGGAGCGACGCCGAGAAGCGGACGGCTTTCGCGCAGGCCCACGCCACGATCAAGGCGCGCCTCATGGCCTTCCTCACCTTGCCGCCGGCAACCTGGGCGGACCGCGACACCTTAAAGAACGCGCTGGACCGGATAGATTTCATCCAGTCCGAGGATGCCATGCATGTTTGAGGAGGTGGCACGTCCGGCCATCGGATTTTTTGAGCGCTACCTGACGTTCTGGGTGGCCGCCTGCATCGTGTGGCAGTTGAGGCGCGGGTCGGGAATCGTCATTGAGAGACAAACGTGGTTGAGAACCATTAAGAGTCGACGGTCAATGACATGCTGATCGGCGTAGTCGGATTCACGCGCCCCTGAGCACTGACCCCAGTATGTCTCCCAATCCCGTGGAGCTGACAGTCTCCCGCATGTTTTCCAGGCGAGGCGTCACGCCGGGCACAGGTGGGAGAAGGACATTCCTTTATCCGGGGCTCGTTTCGGGTGCGGGGAAATACCCGCCCCCTCTAAAAAGGCCGCTGTTGGCCAGCGTAAGGGGGTAACCGCCTGTGCAGATGCTGGCCTGGGAGTATGATGATTCTGAGGCTTGGCATAGGGGTATGAGCAAGCCTTATCCCTGAGGAAACCATCATTCTGTTCGAAGAGGTTGGGCTGTGAGCAGCGTGCTGAAGTCGGACTGCGGAAATCCTTACGCGTTCATCGACAACGACGATGACGCGGGCCAACCCTATTTCGCCAAGGGCGATGTCTTGCCGTGGGAGAAATCTGCACGCGCCGACCAACCGCTTGAGCGTGATCGAAGCATTGACGCCGGTTCGACTGATCTCGAATCTTTTGCGCAAGCGCTGCGTGCGAGCCCATCAGGGAACCCGTGGGCAAATGTCAAGAACGACGATGATGAATTGCCAGCGCTCTCGTTTGACAATCCTTATCGTCACGTCGACAACGAAAGCCGTGATCAGCAGCCGTATCATGTTTCGGGCGATCGGATGCCTTGGGACGTCTCGGCACCTGTCGTGCGTGATCATACGGACCGGGCCTGGGCGCGCCTCGTCACTTCACAGACGAGTCCGTGGGCGAGGGGCCGTAAGCGTCACACCGATGCACAGATCGAGCAGTTGGCTCGCGCCCTTCACGTGAAACTGTGGGAGCAGCGCCGGGAACTCTTTGGTGAGACCGATGATCCGATCGAGGTTTTGAATCCGGGCAAAGTTTTGGAGCTCATTGGCTATACGGTCCGGTATCACAAGGGTGGTCTAGGTCGTGATGAGCAAGATGGGGTGACGGTTGACGTTGCTGGCTTGATTGACCCCGTATTCAAGGCGGTGGAAATCTCCATGCTTCCGTCCCCCATGGAACGCCTCTTTACACTGGCTCATGAGCTTGGCCACGTGGTTCTGGGCAGCACCGGTGGGGTTGTGCACCGGGACCGTCCGCTCAATGGAACCAGGAAAGCTCGTGACGCGGATGAGCGCGAAGCAGACAAATTTGCAGCCTATTTCCTCATGCCCAGTAAGCTACTGCGCTTGGCTTTTCGTAAGCGATTCTTGACCGATCGTTTTGAACTGGGTGATGCCACCGCATTTGCGTTGCGGGCAGCCTGGGCCGAGGATGTGCGAAAAGAGCTTCCAACTCTGCGCGATCTGTCGTGCTACCTCGCAACCACTGAACACTACAATGCAGGTGGATTTCCATCCTTGGCGTATACCTTCAAGGTCTCACCCGTGGCCATGGCCATCCGATTGGAAGAGCTTGGCTTGGTGGTGGAATAAAAGCCAGACGTGACACCATGCGCATTGATCTGACCGTGCCCTTTGCGGGAAAGGGCCAAGCCAAGGCCTTGAGCACCCAATGAGACGTTGATAGGGAAACTTGGCACATCACCGACACGCTTATTCTCGTCGTGCTGCAGCTATTTACGCTGTCCTGGCCACGCACGGCGTGCTGAGAATCACTCGGCCGTCTCCATAGCCATTTAGGGTCCATGAGTCTGCAACCAGGCCGACCTCGTTGTTCCCTACATATTCCCAGGCCCGTGTCGCTAGGTTCACTCTGACCAAGCTTCCTGTTTCGATCTGATCTAGGACAATGTGGGTGCCTTCTGACGTCACCAGCAATGCGCCTGCACAGATACTTACCCCTCGCCGCCATCTCAAAGCGAGGGCGACGGCTTCGATACGGTCCAGGTCGAGCGGCAACACATCTGCCCGATTTGCTGGAAGGTTGCGATAGTCCATCTGAAAGGCTTTTTCGCCCGTCAATGGGGCCGAGACAAACATGCGATCACTTCGCCCGTCGATGTTCAGAGATAAAAGGCCATCGCTGGTGATGAATAGCACTGTGGCCAGCGCTGAAGCGTTGACGAGTGCGCTGGATGCGTCAATGGTGATTGGCATATGGTCCATAACTTCCGATCTCTCATGCGGTGTGATGAACATCATATTGGCTGTGAGGCAAGTGTGTTGGATTGCGTGGCTGACGCGGGCATTGGACTTACCGTTCCGGATGGAGAGGTGAGGCCTCAGAAAGGAATCACTATCGTTCAGCCCGTTTCCCTGTAACTGTGCCGGGACGTTCGGTGCGGGCATTGTTGAGTCATCTGGCGGCACGTGGTCATGACCTTGGCGCTTGCTACAATGCATATAACGACCAAGTCCAAATTGGCTGGGGGCCTCTTGCCTAACGTATTTTTTTCATACTCGCATGTTGACGAAGAGCTACGCGATCAGCTCGAAAAGCAGCTTGCTATGTTGAGGCGGCAAGGGATCATCGAGACATGGCACGACCGGCGGATCGGTGCAGGTCAAGAGATCGAAAAGGTCATCAATGCACATATCAACAGCGATGAAATCATTTTGCTCCTCGTTAGCCCTGATTTCATCGCGTCTGATTACTGTTATGACATTGAAATGAAGCGTGCCATCGAACGGCATGAGGCCGGAGCGGCCATCGTTATTCCTGTCATTCTTCGCGCCTGCGATTGGCATCATGCGCCATTCGGGAAGCTTCTTGCGACCCCGCGTGATGGCAAGCCCATCACGCAGTGGCCGGACCGAGACGAGGCTTTCTTACAAGTAGCCCAAGCCATTCGTAAGGCTGCAGAGCATTGGGAGCGTGCTGCGACTGCTGGCGGAAAAACTATGTCCAGCACATCAATGCCGGCATCTGGAGCTTTTGCGCTCCCTGCGACGGCGGCGCCCCGGTCCAGTAATCTGCGGCTGGCGAAAACATTCACCCAGAGGGACAAAGACCGTTTCCGCATAGAAACCTTCGAATACGTCGTCCGCTACTTCGAGAACTCGCTTTCTGAGCTTGAATCCCGCAATGCTGGCTACGAAGGCGTCTTCCGAAGGGGGGATGCGAATCGCTTCTTTTCCACCATTTACAAGAATGGAAAAGATGTTGCGCGAGCCACGATTTATATGGGCGGCGGTATGGTGGGAAATGGCATCAACTATGTTCAGGGCGAAACGACCGACAGCAACACACTCAATGAGTCGCTTTCCGTGGAGAATGATGACCAGATGCTCTACCTGAGAAGTTTGGGCATGTCTTCTTATGAGCAAGAGCGAAGCCAGAAGCTTTCACAGGAGGGCGCGGCCGAGTTGCTGTGGGGTCTCCTGATTGGTCCGCTTCAGCAACGCAGGTAGCCGGTGGCGTGAGCGTGTCAACGGTGCCACCTTTTCATTGCCCGTGCGCAGGGGTGTCCGACAGGAAAACGCGACGTGCGTCATGTTGCGGTCCGGGATCTAGCCCGGTGCGCCGTCCGCCGCGCAAGCTTACTTGTTGTCCAAAACAATCTGATTATCCATCTGCGCAAGCTGGTGGAAGATGGCATGGGTAATCGGTATGTCCTGCGGACGCGTACCTGATGCCGCTTGGTGGCGTATGCCCCGTGGAGAGCTCGGCACGGGGTCTGGACGATCGCAAGGACCGGAAACAGGGCAGCGTGCTTGGATCGAGCATTCTGGACCACGTTATCGCCACCCTCGGTGCTATACGCGGCTGCGTTGGGTGACATCCGCATGTCCATTTTGCAGGGGCAGTTCCAAGTGCTTCGAGGCGAGGAATCTGGGAAGGAACGGTCACTACGGATACCAGTGGACATCCAGGCCATACCCTCACCGGCAGCCCAGCATCGAGCGCCGGACGTTACCGGCGCTCGATGCTGGTCGTCATCTTCGGTGTTGCATCGGTCCCTACATCTCTGGCTATCCCACTTCTTCGTTGTTTCTTTGATGCTTAGTCATTGCTAAGTTTTTTGATTATGTTGTCGCCACGCGAAGAGCCGAAACTTTTGTAGAGGATGCATCCAGCCCCGTGCTGGGATTGAACCTCGGGTAAGAAACCCACTTGATCCCATCCATCGGCATGAGCTGTTTCTGTAAACCAAGCTTTCACCTTTTTAGTGATCCGTTGTGCTTCCGCGCTATTAGCTTGGTTATAGAGGTTCAATACCCGATCCGCTGGACATAACGCTGCAGGCGCTGCAGGTGACCGCTCTGCCGAGCGAGGAAACTTAAACTTCCTTCCATTCACAATGATTCCCCCAGGGTTGGTTTCAGTTGCCAGGCAATCACAGCAAAGCGATGAGTCCGACGTCAAGTTGGATAAGCGGATCATCAGGTGCCCATTAGTCGGTTGGTGACCGAAGGCGATGCAGGTTCAGTCAAGAGCGGCGGATCGTGTCCGGGTCTCTGGACGGCAACTCCTCGCCCTTGACGTGGCCCTCCGCCTGTCTCTCCGCTGCTTCGATCTTTGCAAGCTCGTGGACGATGGCATGGGCAAATCGCTCGGCCCTACGGACGCGGACCTGATGCCGCTTGGTGGCGTATTCGGTCGAGAACACCGGCGGGATCATGTCGGCCGGCTCATCGGCTTCTCGGAAAAAGGTATCACCGGCGCTGTCGTGGAAGCCGAGTTCACCGGTTGCCGTCAGGAACCCAATGGTGCTCGGGAGCACACCTGCACGTCCCTTCTGACGTGGCACCGGTTGCCCGAGTTTTTCAGCAGTGACCTTGCCGCGCCCCAGCTTGCTCGTTCCGCTGATGACCGTGGGCAGACACAGATTGGCGATTGCTCCAGCTAACAGGGGGAGGGGCACGCACCACTGTCCATTCACTCGGTGCAGGCCAGGAATAAGCGCGCCACTTTTCAGTGAGCGCCGGACCACTTCATGGGACCAGGTGCCGGGCAGCAGGCGGCTGAGCACCGCGGCCACCTCATGGGCGGTGAGTGCCACACGCGTCGGCGGCCACAGATCGCCTGCGGCGTTCAGCGCTTCGATGCGCGCCTGGAAGTAACCGGTCAGATCGCCTGTTTCTGCCATGAAACCCTCAAATCCTTGGGGGCAGGGTGGGGGCAAAAAGGCATCAAAAATGGCGTGTTTGCCCCCAAGCAGCGTAGGGCAAAGGAGGAATGGCGGGCAACAAAAAGCCCCGAAAACGCGTGTTTTTCGGGGCTTTTAGTCTGGAATGGATGGTGGAGCGGATGGGGATCGAACCCACGACCTTCGCATTGCGAACGCGACGCTCTCCCAGCTGAGCTACCGCCCCAACGAGCTGCGTATGCTAGCAGTGTCGCCGGGCTTCGCCAAGACCTGTCCCAGGAACGGAAGCATGCTCAGCCGGGCAGGCATGCGGCCAGCTTCTGCTGCAGCACCTCGCGGCGCCAGCCCTCGAGCAGCTCCGGCCATTCGGCGGTGACCACATATTCTTCGAGCGCCTTGCGCGGGCAGAGCAGGCCAGGAGGCAGATCGAGCTCGGTGGCAAGCGCATCGACTTGCAGTTTCATCGCCGCGAGCGCTTTCTTGGCCTCGCCTTGCGGGTGCTCGGGGATTTTCGCGGTGGCGGCGATCTCCGCATCCTCGATCGGCTTGGCGAGCAACTCGAACAGCTCGGTGCGCTGCGCCGAGCGCAAGGCGCGCTGGCCGCTGGCGCGTCGATCGAGTTCGGCCTGGCTGGCTGCCGGCTGCTCGGCCAGGCTCAGTGCCAGCGGATCTTCCAGCAGCCAGGGGCGCGGCCGATCCAGCGCGCGGGCGGTCTGGTCGCGCCACAACAGGATACGGCGCAGTCGCGCCTGCTGCTGGGCGGACCATTCGGCCGCCGCGCGGAAGCTGCGCTGCGGCTGGGATTCGCCGCGCCGCGCGCTGGCGCGCTGCTTGAGCCGCTCGCAGTCTTCGGCGTGCCAGCGGCCACGGTCGCGTTGCGCCAAGCGCTCGCTCAGCTGCTCGTGGACCAGGGCCAGATGCACCACGTCGAGCGTGGCGTAGGCGCGTTGCGATGCGGTGAGCGGACGCTGCAGCCAATCCGAACGCGTCTCGCCCTTATCCAGCTCCACACCAGCCAGCTCGGCCACCAGGGCGCGGTAGCTGATGCCGAGCCCCATGCCGACGAAGGCGGCGGCGATCTGGGTGTCGAATAGCTGGCGCGGGCCGTCAGGCAGCAGCGGCGCCAGCGCCTCCAGGTCCTCGCTGGCACTGTGCATCACGCTGACCGTCGCGCTGGCGCCGAGTACGGGCTGCAGCGCATCGTCGATGGCGAAGGCCGTGGGATCGACCAGTGCATAGCGCCCGTTCCAGCCCAGCTGCAGCAGGGCGAGTTGGGGATAGAAGGTATTGCGCCGCATGAATTCGGTGTCCGCACCGAGCACGGCATCGGGCGGCAGTGCGGCCAGCCATGCTTCGAGAGCCGCGCGATGGGTGATCCAGTCGGCCTCCGGGGCCGCAGCGGATGGGGTCATGCCAATGGGTTCCTCGCTGCGGGCCGGCGATACGCATTGCCCTGTCAGCACTTTGTGCCTATGGTTATCGGCACACGATAGCAGGCTGCGACAGGACCAACCATGCCCGGCAAATTCACCGTACCTCGCCAGCGGACGCTTGGTGGCGCGCTGGGTGTGCTGGTGCTGGGTTTCGGCCTGACTTACCACTTCTTCCCGCGGCTGTTCCACGTCGATCCGGAGCAGGTCGCGCCGCATCGAACCCTGTTGCTGCCGGGTGGCTTGTCCACCAGCGGCGGCGGTGCGGGCGAGCCAGCAGCGTTGCCGATCTCCTCGGAACTCAATGCCGGACCGCCGCTGACGCTGGCGCCGACCGAGGTGATCGCCAACCGCCTCAGCCGCAAGAACAGCCAACTGCCCGAACAGCTCAGTGCCGACACGCCGGCCGTGCGTGCTTTGCTGACCCGGGCCGGCAAGGCCTTCAACGCGGGCCAGCTGGTCGGCGATCCGAACAGCGCGGCGTCGTTATATGCGCAGGCGCTGAAGGAAAAGCCCGACAGCCGGCGCGCGACCCAGGGCCTGTTCGATGTGCGGGCGCGGCTGGTCGCGGAGATCGACCAGGACCTGGCCGCCGGCGACGCCGATACGGCTGCGTCGCATCTGGAGGATCTCAAGACCTTGCCGAATGCGGCCGACGATGCGGACGAGCTGGCCGGGCGACTAAAGACCTTGCAGCAGGTGCGGCCGATGCTGGCCAAGGCGGCCGGGCTGCTGCAGCAGGGCGGCAATCATCCGCAGCAGGCCGAGCAGGCGCTCACCCTGTACCGTCAGGTGCAGCAGCTCGATCCGCAGAATGCCATGGCCGAGCAAGGCGTGCTGCAAGTTCAGCGCAGCGTGCTGGACCAGGCGCTGGCCGCCGTGGCGCAGAACGACTTTGCCGGCGCGGACAAGGCGTTGACGGCGGCGGCGGCGATCGAGTCGGGCTCGCAGCAGATGGCTGACGTGCGCAACCAGGTGAGCGGCATTCGCCACCAGCGCGCCAGCGGCCTGCTGGCACAGGCGCGCTCGGCGCTGGACGCGGGCAATCAGCCGCTGGCCAAGCAACTGGCCGGACAAGCCCAGGCGTTGAGCCCGGACCTGCAAGGCCTCGACGATTTCGAGCAGCGCCTCACCTATGCGCGCCTCTACGCCAGCTACAAGCCGGGCCAGGTGTTCAACGACCGCTTCGTCGACCTGCCCGGGCAGTCGCCCGCCCTGGTGGTGATCCCGACCGGCACGCTGCAGATGGGCGCGCCGGACAGCGAGGAGAACCACAGCGACGCCGAGCAGCCGCAGCACACGGTCACCATCGCCAAGGGATTCGCGATGTCGCGCACCGACATCACGGTGGGCCAGTTCCGCGAATTCGTCCGCGCCAGCGGCTACCAGCCCGACTCGCTGAAGCTGGGCGGCGCCAGCGTCTACGACGAAGGCAGCGGCGCCCTGCGCGACGATGCGCGGGCGAGCTGGCAGGACGACTATGCCGGCCACCCTGCCAACGACAAGCTGCCGGTGGTGAACATTTCCTGGAACGACGCCCGTGCCTACGCCGACTGGCTCAGCCAGCGCACCGGCAAGCGCTACCGCCTGCCCAGCGAGGCGGAGTTCGAGTACGCCCTGCGCGGCGGCACCACCACGCGCTACTGGTGGGGCGACGGCACGCCGCAGAGCAAGGTCGAGAACCTCACCGGCAGCGGCGACCGTTCGCTCAGCGGTCGCCGCTGGAGCAATGCCTTCCAGGGCTATCGCGACGGCTATTGGGGACCGGCGCCGGTGATGAGCTTTGCAGCGAATGCCTTCGGCCTGTACGACATGGGTGGCAACGTGTCGGAATGGGTGGCCGACTGCTGGCACGACAACTACATCCGGGCGCCGCTTGACGGCAGCGCCTGGATCAATCCCGGCTGCGCGGTGCACGTGCTGCGCGGTGGTTCCTGGGGCAGCTCGCCGGACCAGGTGCGTTCGGCCTATCGGCAGGGCGCGGACGGCAGCGTGCGCAGCGGACGCGTCGGCTTCCGGGTGGTGCGCGAGCTGTAGTCTCGCGTCGTCGGTGCGGTGATGGCCCAGGCTGGCCAGCTGGGGCAAGTCCGGCCAGCGCGAAGTCGACCGGATGATCGGCATCCGTGCCTGCCGATGCTGCCGGGGTGCGGTTGATGCCGCTCGCATCGAAGGGGCTTGACGCTGACTCCGGCAAAGGCGGCAAATAGGCGGCCCTTGCCGGAGAGCGTATGGACGAGACAGCCAGGCCACAGGTGGACCGCAGGCAGCTGCAGCAGATCGTGGCTGGGCTGACCGAGGGCGTGCTGCTGATCGATCCCGATCGTTCGATCGTGTGGGCGAACGAGACCGCGCTGGCCATTCACGGCTGCGAAAACCTGCAGGAGCTTGGCGCCAGCGCCGCGCAGTACCGCAGGCGCTTCACGCTCAAGTACCGCAACAAGCATGCGTTGAGCGCCAAGCAATATCCGATCGAACGGGTGCTGGCCGGGGATGTTTTCCGCGATGTCGTCGTCGAGGTGACGCGCGCAGACGACCCTGAATTTCGCCGCATGCATCAAGTCCGTAGCCTGGTGCTGGTCAATGCGGCCGGTGTCGACGAATCCCTGGCCCTGGTCATCCAGGACGTCACCGAACGCTTCAGCGCCGAAGAGCGCTTCGAGAAAACCTTTAACGCGAATCCGGCGCCTGCGCTGATCTGCCGCTTGTCGGATTTGCGCTACGTCAAGGTGAACCAGGGCTTCCTGGAGATGACCGGCTATGCCCGCGAGGCCGTGATCGATCGCTCGGCCTACGAGCTGGATGTGCTGGAACAGGCCGAGCAGCGTGACGACGCGGTGCTGGCGCTGCACGACGGGCGCACCATCGGGCAGCGCGAGGCGGTGCTGCGGCTGCCCGGCGGCGACGGCAAGTTCGTCATCGTGGCAGGCCAGCCGATCGAGGTCGGTGAAGAGGACTGCATGCTGTTCACCTTCATCGACCTGGAAGCGCGCAAGAAGGCGGAAATCTCGCTGGGGCAGAGCGAGGAACGCTTTTCCAAGGCCTTCCGCCTGGCGCCGGTGCCGATGATGTTGTGCGCCTTGCCGGACCTGCGCCTGATAGAGGTCAACGCGGCCTTTGCGTCGACTACCGGCCATGACGCAGCGGAGACGCGCGACAAGACCGTTGCCGAGCTCAAGCTGTGGGGCGACGCCAGGGCTTATCGGGAATTCCGCACCAGGCTGGAGCAGGGCCAGGAACTGCGCAACCACGAGCTTGTCCTGCATACCCGCGAAGGAGCCGCCATCGATTGCCTGCTTTCGACCGAAGCGGTGTCGATCCAGGGCCAGCCCTGCACCCTGCTGGTGATCCAGGACATCACCGAGCGCAAGCGTTCGGAGATGGATCTGATCGCAGCCATCGAAGCGGTGATGAAGGACACCACCTGGTTCAGCCGCACGGTGATGGAGAAGCTGGCCCAGATCCGCCGGCCGCGCAGCGAGGGTCACGGGCAGGGCGAACTCGGTGATCTGACCCCGCGCGAACGGGAGGTGCTCGGCTTGATCTGTAAAGGCCTGAGCGACGCCGAGATCGCCACGGAGCTGGAGCTCTCGCGCAACACCGTGCGCAACCACGTCGCCACGCTGTACGGCAAGATCGGCGTCAACCGCCGCGGCGCCGCCGTGGTATGGGGGCGCGAGCGCGGGGTGGCTGGTTACTGACGATTGCCACCTATGCGCATGCGACTTAAGTACAGCCCTTTGAGCGCGATGGACTGGCGATGGGTGGTTGGAGTGCGAGTATCGATCAAGAAAGCTTGATCTGCATGGCGGGTTGAGCCTGCTGTTGAGTCGTTGCCTGCGTCTGAGCCTGGGTTTGTGTCTGATCTTGTTGCGGCGCCTGGGCCTGCTGCTGAGCTATCTGCATGTATTGCTGACTGCTTTGCTGAAGCGGCGTATTCATCGCCTGCACAGTCTGCACTTCGGCCATCGTCTTGAGTGGCGAGGTGTTCTGCGCGACAAACATGGTCGAGCCGTCTTTGATGTCCGGCGTGACATGGTCGATGCGTGTGATGCCCGCTGAAAATGCTGCCACCGTTACGGCGCCGGCCAGATTGTCGCTGCGCGCGTCCGGCGTGCGCCCTAGCTTGGCATCCAGTGCGTAAACCTGATCGCGCGCTTGAGTGTACAGCCCGTTGCCAGGATGGGATTGATCGTCCAGCCCCTTGTTGCTCAGAAGCCATTGCTCCAAGTTTTGGTGTGGCATGGGGTTGGTATGTTCTTTGTTGAGCGGGCTGCCAGGGACGGGGTCCTTGATGCTTTTAATATCACTTACATTTTCAGCTGGCCTGAGGGATGTCTTGTCTTCCGCATGGCCAGGCAGTGGAACGCGGATGCTGATCCCGGGAGGACCTATATCGGCATGATTTTGTTGCTTGATGTTCGCGTGATTTAAAGCTGCCCAGGTGAAATCGACGCAGTTGTTTCGAACATCTTTGTAGCTCATGTCAAAGCCGAATTTTTTCGGATCTTGGCCGAACTCGTTCAGTTTGTCGTATTGATCCTTCGAGATTTCCATGGTTCTCGAATAAAGCGGATTGGAGTACTCTCTTTCCTCTGTATGATAGATTTTTCCGGGTCCATCCACGTTGCCTTGAGTTACAGGGGCAAAACCATTGCTTATGCGGTTGGTGCCGTCGCTGGTCACATAAAACATATGGCCTGGAACAGAGGTTTCCGGCTTTCCTTGTTTGTCGACTAGTTGCTTGCCAGTCTCATCCATCAAGGGCGTGCCGGGGGCTGCGGCGTAGACGGTCACGGTATATTTTTGATCAGGCATGGCGAAACTCCTATTCACCTAGGCTGAAGCGCTCTTGCACGGCAAGGGTCGACTTGATGCCTTTAAACATGGGCTGGTCTTGCAGTGTTTCTACGTTCACGCGATAGTGCCCGTATTCTTTGATCTTGAAGCTCACTACCCACATATCTGCCGTATCGCCATCCGATCTGTCGAGGAAGAGATAGGCGGTATCGCTTTGGGGATTTTCCCAGGATGGGAGGGGGAATTTGGAGCTATTCGCCGAATTAAGGAATTCCGCATAATCCATGGTGGGAATGGGTTCGCTTGTTTGGCCTTTTACAAGTGAAACTACTGCTTTGAGTGGAAGCTTGATATGCGGATTGTCTCCGGCTACTTCGGGCATGGGGTCGTGGCTGCCTTTTTGACTGAAGCTGAAGCTGACCATGTAGGTCTTGCTTAAATCCACGGTGCCGGGTTTTGCCCAGAAATCGATGCTGGCCTTGTTTCCGGCCTTATCCAGCTCGAATGGGACGCTCACAGGCATGTCGGCACTGGAAGGAGCCTGCTTGTCCTCGCGCGCACAGGACACAAGCCCCACGCAATACAGACTGAATCCAAGCATCCATATCAGCTTATTCATAAGCTCAATCTCCTGCCGCAACCATCGCTTGACTGACTCGATGGATTGAGCCGCATCCTTGCACGAACCGTCCTGCTTTGCCGAGATGGGTTGCGATGTATCAAATGGCCCGGCGCGGGCTCTATCGTACGCCTGCCGCGGAGCCGAATGCCCCATGGCGACGACAAGAGCGCGCTCCGCACTTTCGGCTGGATCAATGTCGACGCTAGAGCCTAGCACTCGGGCTGGATAGGCGGGTTTAGGGCGTTCCCGTTTCAGGCAATCGGATTTTCTATGCCATGCCTGTCGCATTTGCGCTCGAAGAGCCCGGATCTGGCTTGAGTGCTGGCGGCTTGGCTCTGACAGGTAGGCGTCGGATGGCGTGCCGCCCAAGTCTTCGCATGCCTGGGTGGCGAACCATCCGTAGGATGGTCGCCCAAAACAAAGGCCGCAGAAGCGGCCTGAGTCATTGGTACCGGTGATAGGACTCGAACCTACACGACATCGCTGCCAGCGGATTTTGAGTCCGCCGCGTCTACCATTCCGCCACACCGGCATGTGGAGCGCGGATTATGCCGTGTTCAGTGCACCTGGTCGAGTCCCAGCTGGCGCTCGGCGCGCTGGTACCAGCCGTCCTCGTCCAGCGGCTGGAACACCGCGCAATGGGTCATGCGGCCGGAATAGATGTGCAGACTCACCGCGATGGCTTCGTCGCTGGGGTTGCGGATGGTGTGGTACTCGTGCGGCGGGATCAGGCTGCCGGCCGAGCCGGGGCCGGCCTGGATCGAGCCGACCGGGCGGAAGTGATAGCGGCCGTCGGCTGCTTCCAGGCGCTCGTACTGGACCACGTCCAGCGCGCCGTTCCACACGCCTTCGACGCACCACATGCCGTCGTGGTCGTGGATCAGCGTGCCCTGGCCGGGGCCCCAGGTCATCGCCACCACGCAGTAGCCGAGCTTCTCGCTGCAATACAGCTCGCGGCGGGCGTAGTGGTCGGTGTTGGCCTCGAACACGCAGGCCGGCAGCTGCACTTCGTTGCCGCGGATCAGGCGGCAAAGGCTGTTGCGCAGGCTATCGGTGATGGCCGTGGCGGAATGCTTGGCGATCGCGTCATCGATGGTGTCGATCAGGATGCGGCTGCCGGGGAAATCGAGGGTGAGCATGCGGGCTCCGGGACCAGACGGTAAGACGTCACGCGGGAAACAGTATAGGCGATGCCGGCGCAGTAGCAGCAAAGGGTATTCAGGATGGGTAGACTGCGCGCAATTCAAGGAGGGTCGCATGCGCGCGTGGATAGGGTGGGGGCTGTTGCTGGCGTGGGTCTGGATGCCTTTGCACGCCGAGTCGAGTTGCCCGCTGGCTTCGGCCGCAGCCGTCGCGGCTCAGGCCCAGGCCAGGCTGCAGAAGGTGCAGCTCGAAGACATGGACGATTCGGTAGGGCCTGCGCTGCGCCAGGACATCGCGTCGTTCAAGGACGCGCTGGCAGCGATCAGCGATGCGCGCATGGCCTGCCTGCGTGACGACGGAACCGGCGCCGCCGCGATGGTGCAGAACGATCTGGCGGCCGCGCTGAAGGCGAACCGGCCGGCCGGTGCCACCCCCTCCGCCAGCGGTCCGTCCTACGGTGGCGATCTTTCGGTGCAGGCGCAGCAGGTGGCGGCCACGTCGGGCTTGCTGGTGCTGCAGTGGAGCTTCGGCATCGAGTGCGGCGACGACAACCTGCTGCTGGCCTATGCCTTTCGCGACGGCGCCTGGCGCCAGGTCATGCGCTGGCAGAGCGGCGAATACAAGGACATCAGCGGCGCCTTCGGCGACGGCATGACTTACCTGGCCTTGCCCGGACCGACGCCCCGCCTGGCGGTGTTTCACGGCACGCCCTGGTGCACCTCGCGCTGGAGCGGTTTCAAGCTGGACCTGCTGAGCCCTGGCGAGACGCCCGCTTCGCCGAAGGTTCTTTTTCATCTGGATCACGGCTATATCCGCGGTGATTTCGGGCCGGCACTGAAGCTGCGCCCCGACGGTTTCGAGCTGCGCGTCGAGGTCGGCATGCGCGATATGGATGTGATGACGCGCACCGGCATCTTCCGCTACCGCGTGGACGGCGAGCACGTGAGCCGGGTGCAGCCGGTGGCGATGAACGGACGTGACTTCGTCGACGAATGGCTGCAGGCGAACTGGTCGGAGGCATCCGGCTGGAGCGACCCGCAGCAGCTGCCTGCGCTGCAGAAGGCGCACGAAGCCCTGATGACTCGCCTCGACGCGGATAAAGCCCCGGAGATTGCGACCTATGGCGCGGTGCGCGCCTGCACGGACGACCACGACAAGTACCAGGTGCAGCTGGATCTGCAGGCTTCCGGCAAGTCGGACCAGACCACGTCGCGCTATCTGCTGATCCGCTCCGGCGCCAACAGCTTCACCATGCTGGCGGTCGCCGAGGCCCCGCAGGCCGCGTGCAACGGCCCGAACCTGATGCGCAAGCACGGCTAGCCGGCAACCGTCAGCTGCGATGCGTGCCCGGTTTGCGGGCGGACGGCCGTGGCATGCTCGCCCGGCAGGGGGTATGACCGCAGGGAGGAAAGCTTATGTTCCGCCAACTGGCGTTTTTCGTAGGTTTGTCCGGTCTCGCTGCATGGGCTGCACCGGAAACGGCGCTGGCCAATGTGCAGCCTTGTTCGTGGTGCTATCAGCGTATCCAGGAATGCGTCGCCGACGGCGGCACCGTGGCCCAGTGTCAGCAGGAGTGGGCTTCGTGCCTGCGCATCTGCACGCCGGACCAGGTTTCTCGGTCACTGCCGTCGGCAGGCTGGCGGCCGGACTTAGTGCAGGATTACCTCATCGCGCGGAACGAATATCCGGGCATGAGCTGATCGCGTTCGATCCGGCATGCGCAGCGCCTGTCGCACAGGCACGGCGCATGCCGGGCAGATGTGAGAAGCGCTAGAGCCGACGCAGAAAGCCGCCGATCGCCTTGCTGTAGTTCTCGATGTCGACCAGGAAGGCGTCGTGGCCCTGCGGGGAATCCAGCGCCACGAATTCCACCTCGGCGCCGGCCGCGCGCAGGCCCTCGGCGATTTCCTCCTGCTGCTGCAGCGGGAACAGGATGTCGGTGCTGACGCCGATCACCATCGCACGCTCGATATGGATGCGCTTGAGGCCTTCGTGCACGCTGCCGTGGCCGTATTCGGCGATGTCGAACCAGTCGCTGGCGCGCGAAAGATACAGATAACTGTTCGGATCGAAGGTGCGCACGAAACGCTGCGCATGGCCTTCGAGATACGACTCGACCTGGAATTCGCGCCCGAACGGCTCGTCGTCGCGCTGCTCGGGATCGAGTCGGATGCGCGCGAAGCGGCCGTTCCATTCCATCGCGGAGCGGTAGGTGATCACGCCCAGCTTGCGCGCGATGCTCATGCCGATATCCGGGTAGGCGCCGTCGCCGTGCGGGTCCGCGTGGATGGCGTATTGGCCGTCTTTCCAGCCCGGATCGAGCCGGATCGCTTCGCGCTGCAGCGAGCGGATGGCGATCGCGAACGGTTGCGCCTGCGGCGCGGTGTCCACGCTGATGTGCGCGCGTGCGCTGCCTGGGTGCAGCAGCATGTAGGCGAGCGCGCTCATGCCGCCCATCGAGCAGCCGATCAGGCAAGCCAGCTGCGCAATGCCCAGGCCGGCGACCACGGCGTGCGCGGCATCGGCGACGTCTTCTAGCGACAGCTCGGGAAAGTTCAGGCGGTACGGCTGGCCGCTGGCCGGATCGATCGAGGCCGGGCAGGTCGAGCCCTTGTCGCTGCCCAGCGAGTTCACGCAGATCACGAACCAGCGCGCGGTGTCGATGGCCTTGCCGGGGCCGATCATGTCCTCCCACCAGCCGGGCGAGGTGTCCTCGGCATGGCTCGCGGCGTGCGCGCTGGGCGACAGACCGGTGAGGATCAGCACGGCATTGCCGTGCGACGCGTCGAGTTCGCCCCAAGTCTCGTAGGCGACACGCGCGCCGCGCAGTTCGCCGCCGCGCTTCATCTTGAACGGGGTGGGAAGTTCGAAATAGCGCCGTGCGTCGCCCATCGGAAAAATTCGCCTAGGTCATGAGCCCTTGCGGGGGCTGCTCGTATGAAGGTGCGGTTCCAACGTTGCAGTGTACGTCGACGGCTGGTCCGGCGAGGGCGAAACATGGCGCAATCGGCGATCCGGCCGACACTGAGTGACGCTGGCCGGCACAGCCATGACGATGATTGCCGCTTGGACGACGGTGCCGCAGAGCGCTGCCCGGCCAGCTCCGAGCGGACGCGCTTAGTGCACCCGATCGATCACGATGCTCACTGGCTGCTTGCCGTCGACCGGCACCACGCCGGCGTCGCCCTCGAGATCTCCGGCCTGGGCGATCGCCTGGCCGCTATGACTGATCCTGGCGCCGACGAAGGCTTGCGGCACGGAAGAAAGCCGCCGCTGCGGCGTCATCGCCATGGCGTCGGTCAAGGTCACGCTGGCCGGCAAGGCCTGCGCGTCCAGCTTGGCTACGGCCAGCGGCATCGGCGGTCCGGACGGTGCACGTGCATAGACGAACAAGGTGTCGCCTGCGCTCAGCTTCGCCTTGAGCGCGGGAGCCAGGCTTATCTGCACCTGCAGCGCCGGCCCGGCATGGGCATCGGCCGGCGGCGAGCTGGCGGAAGCCGCGGCCGCCGGCAGCGACGAGGCCGCGGAGGCAGGTGCGGCGCCTGAGCGCTGGTCGGCCAGCGCGATCTGCTGGGCTACCGCTTGGGCGACCGTGCTGCCCGGTTCCAGCAGGGGTTGCAGCTTGCGCCAGCTGGCCGCCGCGTCGGCATAGCGGTCTTGCTGGAACTGGCTGATGCCGAGCAGCCAGAGTCCGCGCTGATTGTCGGGTTCTCGGGTCACCGCCTGCAGCAGCAGGGCGCGACCGCGTTCGCCGATCACGTGGTTGGGCTGCTGGGTCGCATCGGCTTCGGCCCAGCCGACCATGGCCTCGGTATTGTCGGGCGCGAGCTTGAGCGCATGCTCGTAGGCGTCGCGCGCTGCCGCGGGCTGCTGCATCGCCGTATCGCTCTGCGCCAGCAGCAGCCAGCCCTGCAGATCGTCCGGATGCTGCGCGAGATGGTCGTGCAGTTCGGCCAGCGCCTGCTGCACGTTCATCGCCGGCGGTTGCCTGGGCACGCCGTCCAGCGTGCTGGGCGTGCCCACCAGGCGATACAGCAGCAAGCTGCCCAGCGGTATGACCAGCAGCGCACCCAAGGCCAGCACGAAGATCGCGCGCGGCCGGCCGAGCCGGCGCCCGTGGCGCAGCAGCGGCAGGATCACGACCGCAGCAGCGACGGCGACCATCACGGCCGCGATCAGGAAGAAAGCGAGCTTCACCAGTCGTCCCCGTGCTCGGTATCGCGTGTATCGGTCTGGAGGGCGTCAGCGGTGGACGCAGCGGCGCGGCGGCGGATGGTGAAGGCCACCACCCCGGCGCCGGCCAGCAGGATCAGCAGCGGCCCGAACCACAGCAGCCAGGTGGAGCGTTGCACCGGCGGGTCGTACAGCACGAAGTTCGAGTAGCGCTCGACCAGGTACTGCTTGATCTGCTCGTCGCTCTGGCCGTGCTGCATCAGCTCGAACACCTCGTGGCGCAGGTCGCGCGCCAGATCCGCATTGGAATCGGCCAGGTTCTCGTTCTGGCAGACCAGGCAGCGCAGCTGCGCGGTGAGCTTCTGGAAGCGCACTTCCTCGGCATGGTCCTTGAACGGCAGCGGGTCGATCGCCTGCGCAAAGACGACGCCGCTCGCCAGCAGCAGGAGCAGCGTGACCCGTGCAAGCAGCCGCATCAATGCGCCTCCCGCTGCAGCGCATCGATCGCCGGCTTGAGCTCGCTGGCGATCACCTCGGGCGTCAGCGGGCCGATGTGCTTGTAGCGAATCACGCCCTGCGCATCGATCAGGAAGCTCTCCGGCGCGCCGTAGACGCCGAAATCGATCGCGCTGCGGCCTTCGCGGTCGGCGATGACGGTGTCGTAGGGATTGCCGTGCTCGGCCAGCCAGGCCTTGGCCTCGGCCGGGTCGTCCTTGTAGTCGTAGCCGATCAGCGGCACGCCGATCTGCTTGCCGTCCGTCATCAGCACCGGGTGCTCCTCGCCGCAGGCGATGCACCAGCTGGCGAAGACATTGATCAGGTAGGGCTTGCCGAGCAGCGAGGCGCGCGAAACGCTCTGCGCGGGATCGTCCAGGCGCGGCAGCACGAAGGCCGGGGCGGCCTTGTCGATCAGCGGCGACGGCACTTCGCGCTGGTCGTGTCCGCTGTTCCACCAGATGCCGAAACCGAGCAGGGCCGCCAGCAGCACGAAGCCCAGCAGAGGCGCCAGGCGGCTCATGCGCGGGCCTCCAGCGCGGGCGGCATCGCCGGTTCGCTGGCCGCGGCCGAGACCACGGTCGCAGCGCGGCGCTGCCGATAGCGACGATCGCAGGCGCCGACGAAGCCGCCCAGCATCATCAGCAGGCCGCCGGCCCACAGCCAGCGGATAAATGGCTTGTAGTACAGCCGCAAGGCCCAGGCGCCTTCGATGTGCTGCTTGTCCATCGGCTCGCCGAGCGCCACGTACAGGTCGCGCGTCACGCCGGGATCGATCGCCGACTCGGTCTGCACCTGCTCGCGCGTATAGCTGCGCTTCTGCGGGTGCATGGTCGCGACGATGGTGCCGCCGCGGCTCACGATGACCGTGCCCTGTTCGGCGCGCCAGTTCGGTCCGCGGGTCTCGGTGACGCCGTCGAAGCGGAAGTCGTAGCCGGCGATCTGCTGGTGCTCGCCCGGCGCCATGCGCACGTCGCGGGTAACGCTGAGCGACTCGGACAGCAGCACGCCGACCAGGAACAGCGCGACGCCGGCGTGCGCCAGCAGCATGCCCGCCATCTCGGCGGGATAGCGGCGGCCGCGCGGCATCTCGCGCCAGCGCTTGAACGCGTACAGCAGCACGCCCGCGCCCACCCACACCGCGCCGGCCACACCGGCGATCGCCTTGGCCTGGCCGTTCACCAGGAAGCACGCGACGATGGCGCAGGCCGCGGCCGCCAGGCCGGCGCGCAGCAGCACTTGCTTCAGCATCGGCGTCTCGCCTTTGCCCCAGCGCAGATACGGACCGAACGGCAGCAGCAGCACCACCGGCAGCATCAGCAGGGTGAACAGAAAGCCGAAGTAGGGCGGGCCCACCGAGATCTTGCCCAGCGCCAGCGCATCGCCGATCAGCGGAAACAGCGTGCCGAGCAGCACCATCGCCGCGGCCACCGTGAGCATCAGGTTGCCGACCAGGATCGCGCTCTCGCGCGACACCGGCCGGAAGGCCTTGCCGCCGGCCACCTTGGGTGCGCGCAGCGCATACAGCAGCAGCGAGCCGCCGACCACCAGGATCAGGAAGCACAGGATGTAGAAGCCGCGCCGGGGGTCGGAGGCGAACGAGTGCACCGAGGTCAGCACGCCGGAGCGGACCAGGAAGGTGCCCAGCAGCGACAGCGAGAACGCGAAGATCGACAGCAGGATGGTCCAGGCGCGCAGCGAACCGCGTTTCTCGGTCACCGCCTGGGCGTGGATCAGCGCGGTGCCGACCAGCCACGGCATGAAGCTGGCGTTCTCCACCGGGTCCCAGAACCACCAGCCGCCCCAGCCGAGCTCGGCATAGGCCCACCAGCTGCCCGCGACGATGCCGGCCGAGAGGAACGCCCAGGCGACATTGGTCCACGGCCTGGCCCAGCGCACCCAGGCCTGCTCCAGTTCGCCGCCGAGCAAGGCCGCGATGGAGAAGGCGAAGGCGACCGAGAAGCCCACGTAGCCCATGTAGATCACCGGCGGGTGGAAGGTCATGCCGGGGTCCTGCAGCACCGGATTCAGATCGCCGCCGTCGGGCGGCATCGGCAGCAGGCGCAGGAACGGATTCGAGGTGAACAGGATGAAGGCGAGGAAGCCCACCGCGATCAGCCCGAGTACGCCCAGCACGCGTGCCCGGAACACCTCGGGCAGGCGTCCGCCGAACAAGGCCAGGGCCAGGGTCCACACGTCGAGAATGCTGACCCACAGCAGCATCGAGCCCTCGTGTGCGCCCCATACCGCGGCGATGCGGTAGTACCAGGGCAGGGCCAGGTTCGAATTGTCGGCGACGTATTGCACCGAGAAATCGTGGCCGAGGAAGGCCGCCACCAGGATGGCGAAAGCCAGCGCGACGAACAGCGCCTGGCCGAACGCAGCCGGGCGCGCCACCGCCATCAGCGCGCCGTTGCCGCGCCAGGCGCCGAGGATCGGCAGCACGCCCTGCGCTGCCGCCAGCAGCAGCGCCAGGATCAGGGCCAGCTGGCCCAGCTCGGGCGTCACGGCGATTCGCCCTGGTCGGCGTTTGCCGGCATCGCGCGACCCTGGTGCGCCTTGGCCATGGCGTCCTTCAATTCCTTGGGCATGTAGGTCTCGTCGTGCTTGGCCAGCACTTCGGTGGCGACGAAGCGTGCGTGGTCCATATGCCCGGTGGCGATCACCGACTGATCGTCGCGGAACAGATCAGGCAGGATGCCGGTGTATTCGACCGGCATGTTGCCGTCGGCGTCGACCACGGTGAAGGTCACCTTCAGCGAATCGTTGCTGCGCTGGATCGAGCCGCTCTTGACCATGCCGCCGAGGCGGAAGGTCGGGTAGTTGCTGGCTTCGCCGCGCTGCACCTGGCTGGGCGTGAACAGGTAATTCATGTTCCGCTGCAGGGCGAACACGCCAAGGCTGACGGCGACCGCGGAGGCGGCGAAGATCAGCAGGACTACGATGAGCCTGCGCTTGCGAGTGGGATTCATGGTTGTTCCGCTTGAGCTTCGCGCGCATCGACGTCCGGCGCCGCGCGCTGCTGACGGGCGGCCTGGCGGGCCAGCCGTGCGCGCAGCTCGCGCAGCAGGCGCCCGCGGCGCAGCAGCGGGGAGCAGAAGTCCGCCAGCAGCACCGCGAAAAACACCGCATAGGCGGGCCACAGATACATCGCGTAGCCGCCCATCGCGAAGAAGTGCTGCAGCGATGGGTCAGTCATGGCTGGGCCGCCTCGACGGCCAGCTTGCGCACCCAATCCTTGCCGCTCTCCAGGTCGAGCAGGTCGGTGCGCATGCGCGCCGCCAGGCTGGCGAGGTAATAGCACTTGGTCGCGGCCATCATGGTGAGCAGCGGCCACAGCATGCCTGGCGCGATGGTCGAGGGGCCGAGCAGGCGGATGGTCGAGCCCTGATGCAAGGTGTTCCACCAGTTCACCGAGAAGTGCACGATGGGCACGTTGACCACCCCGATCAGCGCGAGAAAGGCCGCGGCGCGTGCGCCTTGCCGGCGATCTTCGAAGGCGTGGTACAGCCCGATCACGCCTAGGTAGATGAACAGCAGCACCAGTTCCGAGGTGAGGCGCGCATCCCAGGTCCACCAGGTGCCCCACATCGGCTTGCCCCACAGCGAGCCGGTGACCAGGGTGATGAGGGTGAAGGCGGCGCCGATCGGCGCCGACTGCATCGCTGCCACTTCGGCCAGCTTGACGCGCCAGACCAGGGCGAGAAAGGCGGCGAAGGCCATCACGCCGTAGATGAACAGGCTCATCCAGGCGCTGGGCACGTGGATGAAGATGATGCGGTAGCCGTCGCCCTGGCGGGCGTCGGCCGGCGCCAGCACCAGGCCGCCGTACAGCCCGATTGCGCCGAGCAGCAGCGCCAGCGTCAGCAGCCACGGCCGCAGCTTGCCGGCGAAGCGGTAGAAGATCGGCGGCGAGCCGAGCTTGTGCAGCCACAAGGGAATCCACTTGCCTGACATGATTTACCTGCACGCTCCCGAAGGTAGGTGCCGTTGCCCGCCGGAACTTCCAGCGACGAAAAACGGCGTAGCGTGAGTCGCGATTCGGAGAGGCCAGGTTGCATGCGCGTTTGCGCACAAGCGACGCACGCACGCATCGCCGACCGACGATCGGACAGGCAAACACGACGCGGATGGCTTGGCGTTCATGCGGCGGCTCTCTCAGGCGTCCAGGGCAATGCGCAAGGCCGCGGCGCAGGCCAGCGGCGCCAGCACGAGCAGCAGCGCCAGAGCGGCGCCGAGCCAGGCGATGGGAGCCGACCACGGCAGTCCTTGCTGAGCCGCGGCCACGGCGCCGGCCATGAAGATCACGACGGGCACGCACATCGGCAGCAGCATCAGGGCCAGCAGCATACCAGAGCGGCGGGTGCCGGCCGTGAGCGCCACCAGCACCGCGCCCAGCAGGCTGAGCAGCGGCGTGCCGAGCAGCAGCGCCAGCAACAGCGCCGGCAGCGCCGTGGTGGCCAGGTGCAGCATGCCGGCCAGCAGCGGCGCCAGCACGATCAGTGGCAGTGCGGTGGTGAGCCAGTGCGACAGGATCTTGGTCGCCAGCAAGGGCGCCAGCGGCTGCGGCGCCAGCACCAGCTGCTCCAGCGAGCCATCCTCGATGTCGCCGCGAAACATCGCGTCCAGCGCCAGCAGCATGGCCAGCAGCACCGTGACCAGCACCACGCCGCCGGCGATGCGCTGCAACAAGGCGTTGTCCGGACCCAGCGCAAACGGAAACAGGGTGATCACGATCAAGGCATACAGCAGGGGCAGGGCGATGTCGCCGCGGCGGCGCCAGGCCAGGGTCAGATCGCGCCGGAGCAGGGCGGCGCAGGCGCGCGCAAGCGAGGGTTCGCTCATGCGTGTAGCCGGATCCGGGTGGGCGTGCCGCCGTGGAAGCTCACCGCGCCGTGGCTGGTCACCAGCGCAGCCCCGCCGGCGCGGATGTGTGCGGCCAGCATGTCGTTGACCAAGGCGATGCCGGCGCGGTCGAGGTTCGCGTACGGCTCGTCGAGCAACCACAGCGCGGTCCGCGCCAGCAACAGCCGGGCCAGCGCGGTGCGCTTCTTCTGCCCGGCGGAAAGCGTGCGCACCGGCTCGTCCTCGTAGCCGGCCAGGCCGACCCGCGCCAAGGCTTCCGCGACCGAGGCGCCGCCGCCGTGCAGTCCCTGTGCCACCTGCAGGTTCTCGCGCGAGGTCAGCTCGCCCTTCAGGCCGAGCTGGTGGCCGAGCAGCAGGCGTTCGCCGATGCCTCGATCGCGTCGCATGGTTTCACCGCGCCACAGCACCTCGCCGTGTTCGGTGTGCAGCAGACCGGCGAGGATGCGCAGCAAGGTGGTCTTGCCGCTGCCGTTGTCGCCCTCGACCAGGGCCAGCTCGCCGTCGTGCAAGGCGAAATCCAGCGGACCGAACACCACTTCGTCCCGGCGGTCGAAGCCGAGGCGGCGCGCTTCGAGCAGGGGCGGGGCAGGCGGGGCGGCATTCATTGCTGCGATTGTCCGCAATGGCCGCCTCGATTGTCCATGCGGCGCGCTGCCGCTTGGGTCGGCGGCGACGCATGAACAGTCCTGCGGTCTGCATGCGCCAGTCTGGCTAGCGTCGTCGATCGGCGATCCGTATCCGTACCAGTCCGGGCGCCGTTTTCTCGCCTGACCGGGCCAGCTGCCTCGACCGGTCGTCATCGGTGGTCGGGTGAAGCCGCTAGACACCCCCAATGCGGCAATGCCTCTTGGCATGCACGGTCAATACAGCGTGCTCGCTAGACGCTCGCCTATGGCAAAGAGCTCTGAACCTGCATCACGTGCCCGGCCCGACATCGTCCTATCAACGTGATGGTGATGGCGATGGTCGACGAAACAGCACGCCCGCTCAGGGCGAGAAAGGTCGGCCGTCAGCTCGAGGTCGGTCATCGCTGCATGGGTCATGCCTGCATCAAGTTTAAGAAGCAGCTGTGACTGGTTTTCCGGCGAGGCGATGCAGACATGCCTGACTCATTCCAGTGCACGCAAGTGTGCGCGTCTGGCAATTCGGGCGCATTCCAGAAGGGATTTAAGCCCAGTTATCGAATTAAAGATTAAGGGGCGCTTGCTGGTCGAGGGGAGATCGATCGAGTGACGGAATAAAAGTGAAGAGAACAAATTTCAGGACGGCCGAAGCATCAAGAGGGGGCGTCTCCGGATGGCGGCATGAGCAAAGCGCATTCGCATGATCAACAGATCATGCCGAAAGCGACTGCTTGGACGTTTCCGGGGGAAAAAACGCAAGGCGCCTCGACGGTTGCACACCAGCCTTCTGCGCCGACTTCACGACCGCACTCAACAAATCATAGGGGATAGTTATGAGAAATCGATCGGCTGCCAAGTCGATGCGTCGCCAGACCCTGGCCCTGGCGCTGGCCGTGGCCATCAGCGGCATGTCCTACGCCCAGGCGCCCGCCGGATCGCAAGCGCTTCCGTCGCGAGCGATCACTTGGGCGAAAACCATGACCCACGCGCACAACGTCGGCATGGCCCAGTTCCTCGGCTTCGCTCCCGAAGAACAGCCTGTATCCATCGCCGTTTCGCTGAAACTGCAAAACGAAGAGCGACTGGACGCTTATCTGAAAGACATGGCGACGCCGGGCAGTTCGGTGTATCGGCAGCCGCTTAGCTCGGCTCAAGCCAAGGCGTACTTTGCGCCGACGCAGGCCCAGGCCGACGCCGTCAAGGCGTACTTGGAGCAGCAGGGTTTCACCAACGTAAAGATCGCCGACAATCGCATGGTGGTGACGGCGCAAGGGCATGCCGGCAACGCACAGCGTGCGTTTCATACCACCATCGGGCAGTTTTCCTACCAGGGCCGCAAGACCATTGCCAATACGGCGGATATCGAAATACCGGCCTCGCTGAGCGGTATCGTGCAACAGGTCGCCGGCTTGCAGACCATGAGCACAGCTCATATTCATGCTCTTCCGCCAGGAGCCATCGGACCGGCTACCGGCACTTACGGAAAATCCGGTTACCAGTTTTATCCCGACGAATTCGCTACCGTATACCATGCAGGCACCACCGCTAAAGGCACGAATACCGACGTGGCTATCGTCGGCTGGGGAAGCATGACCAGCGCCGTCAACGATCTGGTGAAATTCGAGTCCGATCGGAAGATCGCCAAAGTCCCGACCAGCATCGTTACCGCCGGCAAGGGAAGTTCGGACAACTCGGGCGAAGTCGAATGGGCCATGGATGCGCAGGCCATTGTCGGCATCAGCGGCGGTGTCAAGAGCTTGACGTTCTACACGGCAGACACCGGCACTCCGGGCAATAGTTGTTCCGGCAACGCTCCAAGCCCAACCAATGCGGAGATCACTGCGGCGGTGAATCAGGTGGTGAGCGACAACAAGGCCAAGGTCGTCAATATGTCCTGGAGCATGGGAGATAGTGATGTCCATGACGGGGAGGCCATTGGTCTTTTGGATCCGATCTTCAAGCTCGGGGTTGCCCAAGGCCAGACCTTCTCGGCTGCCAGCGGCGATACCGGTTCCTATCCAGAGGCCACGAGCACTGGAAAAGATGCTTGCGGGCCCAAGAACGGCAGCTATGGCGATAAAACCAAACCGGCAGCGCAGTATCCGGCCAGTTCGCCTTATGTGGTCGCCGTGGGCGGCACCACCCTCAACGCCGATACGAAGGATAACTATGTGAGCGAGTCGGTCTGGCCCTATGGCGGCGGTGGCATCAGCGCCGTGTCCGCCAAGCCGGACTGGCAGTCGAATCTATCCGGCAGCTACCGGCTGGTCCCGGATGTGGCGTTTGATGCGGATTGGCAGAATTCCCCTGCCTATTTCGTGGTCTCGTCCTACTTCGGTACGCAGTACACCAAGAATGGCGGCACCAGCCTGGCTTCGCCTTTGTTTGTCGGGGCCTGGGCACGCCTGGAGAGTGCGAACAACAACAAGCTCGGCTTTGCGGCGCCTTGGATCTACAAGCACGCCGGCGACAAGACGGTCTGGCTGCATGATGTGGTGTCGGGAAACAACGGCGCTTACCCAGCCAGCACCGGTTGGGACAATGCGACCGGTTGGGGCAGTTTTGACATCCAGGCGTTCAATGCTGTTCTAGCTGCCGACTTGGCTGCCCAGGCGGCCAGCGCTAACTCGTCGAAGTAACTTGCCTCGACGTAACTAAGCCCAGAGACGGGGCGGAGTGAGCGGCAGTGTTCCGCTCACTCCGACTCTGCAGATTTTATTTGCATGGCTCAGAGGTCACGGAGAGCTTCGTCTTTGCGTGATTTGTGAATGTGATCCCCCGCGACAAAGCATGGCTTCGGCACGGCTCATGTCGTTTGAACCCCGGTCCGAGAACCTTTGGTGCGGACTGGAGTTCCTAACTCCGATCATCAGCCCGTCGCGCCATTCCTTGGGGCCACCAGACTGCTCGTCGCAGCTGGGGTGTGACGCGCATGATTCGTCCTGGCCGAATTCAGGTGTCTGCTGCTCGACACCGCAGATCACCCATGCCGTAAATCCGGCAGCGGCGGCAAGGCTGCCTGCAGCGCGGCAGCAGCAACGTCGAGGTCGACCGATGCGGCATCGGTCGAGCCGGCCAGCAGGCGTTCGAGCAAGGCATCCTGGGCACGTCCGCGCTCCAGCGCATAGGCGTAAGGCAGGTGGGTGAAGGTCACCATGCGATAGCGCGCCATGAAATGCCCTGGCGCGCGCGCGGCCAGCCGCAGGCCTAGCTCGCGCTTGGCCAGATAGTGCGGATCGGCCACCGAGTCGCGCATTTCCACGTAATTCTCCAGCGCCATCGCGGCGATCGCATCGGCATTGGGCTGGCGCACGCGCTGGAATTCGGCGAACAGCTCGGCGCTGTCGCCGCCGGCGGCGAGCAGCCCGGCCAGGGCCACGGTATCCTCGAAGCCGCAATTCATCCCCTGGCCGTGGAACGGCACGATCGCGTGGGCGGCGTCGCCGAGCAGCAAGGCCTTGCCGCCGAGATGCCAGCGATCCAGATAGAGCGTGTACAGGCCGCCGACCGGGTGGCTGCGGTAATCGGCCGCGAAGCTGGGCATCAAGGCCAGCAGGTCCGGGAATTCATCACGGAAAAAGCGCTCGGCAGCCTCGGCGTCGGCGAGCTGGACGAAGCTCGGCCAGTCGCCGTCGGTCGGCAGGAACAAAGTGACCGTGAAGCTGCCTTCCGTATTGGGCAGGGCGATGCACATGTAGCCGCCGCGCGGCCAGATGTGCAGCGCGTGCGGCTCCAGCGCAAAGCGTGCGTCTTCGCCCGCGACGGCGGCCGAAGCCAGCATCGCCGGCGGAATTTCCAGTTCCTTGTAGCCGTGCCCCAGCGCTTCGACCCGCTCGCCGAGCGGCGCATGGGCATGCATGGCGGCGCGCAGCGCCGAGCCGGCGCCGTCGGTGCCGATCAGCAGGCCGGCATCGGCCTGGCGGCGCACGCCATCCGCTCCGGCCAGCTCGATGCGGTCATGCTCGAAATCGACAGCGGACAATGCCTGGCCGAAATGCAGGCGCGCGCCGGCCTGCTCGGCGGCATCGAGCAGCAAGCGGTTCAAGACGCCGCGCGAGACCGACCAGATCACTTCGCTGTCGTCCACGCCGTAGCGCTGCAAGCCGCTGTGGCCGCCCTGGGTATGCACCATGCGTCCACGCATCATCACCGCATGGCGCATCACCGCGTCGGCCTGACCGGCCACGCGCAGGGCCTGCAGGCCGCGTTCGGCCAGCGCCAGGTTGATCGAGCGCCCGGCGGCGACGGTGCCGGGCAGGCGCGGGTCGTCGCGCTTTTCGAACACCTCGACACGCAGACCGCGCTGGGCGAGCAGAACGGCCAACAAGGCGCCGACCAGGCCGCCGCCGATAAGGGTGATGGGTTGCTGCACGTGGGGCGTCCCGCGGGAGAATCCCGTCACTGTTCCGCAAGCCGGCGACGGCTGCAAGCCGTCATTGGCTGATTGAGGCTCGGCCTGATCGAGGCTGGCAGGCACGATCGGCTGTCTGCGCCGAGCGCGACTTGCACCGAAGCGCAGGGTTGCGAGGGCACACGTGCCGCGGCATCGTCCGGCGAGCCGGCTATCGGGGTGCGCAGAGGTTTGCCGCAGCGCGCCGTGACGCGCGTCGCGGCGAGTTCTCAGAAGCTCATGAAGTAGCCGCCGTTGACCGGCAGGTTGGCGCCGGTGATGTAGCCGGCGTCGTCGGCGGTGAGGAAGGCCACGGCGCGCGCGATGTCGGCCGGGCTGCCGAGCCGCCCGACCGGGATGTCCTCAACGATGCGCTGGCGGATTTCCGCCGATACCGCGGCGACCATCGGCGTATCGCAGTAACCCGGCGAGACCGTGTTCACGGTGACGCCCTTGCGTGCGCTCTCGCGCGCCAGCGCCATGCCGAAGGCATGCACGCCGGCTTTGGCTGCGGCGTAGTTGGTCTGTCCGAACTGGCCGGTCTGGCCGTTCACCGAGCTCAGGTTGACGATGCGGCCGAAGCCGCGCGTGCTCATGCCCTCGATCACCTGGCGGCAGGTGTTGAACACGCCGTCCAGATTGACCCGCATCAGTTCATGCCATTGCCGCGGTTCCATCTTGCGCAGACTGGCGTCGCGAGTGATGCCGGCCGCATTGACCAGGATGTCGATGCCGCCGTGCGCCTGTTCGACGCGCGCGACCAACTCGGCGCAGCTGTCGAAGTCGCTGACGTCCGCCGACTCGAAGCCGATCGCATCGCCGAAGGCGGCTACTTCGTGCCGGAAGGCATTCACCCGCTCGGCGCGCTGGCCGAGATCGACCGCGATTACGCGGCGTCCGGCCAAGGCCAGATGGCGGCAGATCTCGGTGCCGAGGCCGCCGATGCCGCCGGTGACCAGGGCGAGGCGGGGCACGGGTGAGATTGCCGGAGAGGCAAGCGATGCATTCATGCGGATCGGTCCAGACAATGAAAGCAACGCCGCTTTGGGGCGGCGTTGTCGGCGATGACGTTGGTCAGGGGGAGGGCGGACGCTGTGGCGCGTCCGCGCGCTCAGCCGCTCTTCTTGCCGTCGCGCGGCGGGGCGAAGCCTGGCATGGTCGGTTGGACCTTGGCGGCGGCATCCATGAAGCCGCGCTGCATCGACTTCCAGGCGTCCATGTTGCGCTCGGTGAGGTCGTTGAGGATCGACCACGGCGTCTGCTTGCCGAGCAGGCTGTTCAACTGGGCGCGGAATTGCTGCTGCTGGTCCAGGAAGACCTGCAGGCTGCGTTCCAGATAAGGGCCCATGAAGCCCTGCAGCGAGTCGCCGTAGAACCGGATGATCTGGCTGAGCAGCTCCGGCGACAGCATCGGCTGCCCCTTGTCCTCGTGCTCGGAGATGATCTGCAGCAGCACCGAACGCGTGAGGTCCTCGCCGGTCTTGGCGTCGCGGACTTCGAACTTCTCGTTGTCGAGCACCAGCTGGCGGACCTCTTCCAGCGTGATGTAGCTGGAGATCTCCGTGTCGTACAGACGACGGTTCGGATACTTCTTGATGATGCGGTTCGTTTGTGCCATGCATCACAACCTAGCAGAAGGCGTTGCGGCGCACCAGTGAATCAAGTTGGTCTTTTGCTGCGACGCACAAGTGCGCGTGCGTATGCTCTGTGGGCTCAGTGGCCTACCGCGCCGCCGGCGCTGCCGAAGGGTGGTTTGGCCAGCCACAACAGCGGTATCAGGATCACGAAGGTGATGCTGCACAGCCAGAACACATCGTTGACGGCGAGCGTGGCGGCCTCGCGGCTTAGCAACTGATCGACCACCGCGAGGCCGCTCTGCCCGGTCATGCCGGCCGCGTGCAATTGCTGCAGGAAGTTGTTGGCCGGGCCTGCGGCCGCAGTGATGTTCTCGGTCAGCGAGGCGTGATGGAATTCCGTGCGGTGCTGCCACAGCGTCACGGTAATCGCGGTGGACATGCTCGAGCCCAGCGTGCGGAAGAAGTTGGCCAGGCCGGAGGCGCTGGCGATCTGCTCCCCGGGCAGGCCGGACAGGTAGATCTGGTTGAGCGGGATGAAGAACAGCGGTATGCCCAGGCCCATCACCAGTCGCGGCAGCACCATGCTGCCGTAGGAGGCGCTGCTGTCGAAGGTGGACAGCCAGTACGAGCAGCCGGAGAGAATCACGAAGGCGGTGGTGATCATCGCGCGCAGATCGAAGCGGCCGAGCTGGCTGCCGACGATCGGCGAGAGCAGGAAGGCGAGCACGCCGACCCAGGCGCTGGTGAGCCCCGACCAGCTTGCGGTGAAGCCCAGCGTGGTCTGCAGCCACAGCGGCGACACCACGTTGATGGCGAAGAAGGCCAGCATGCCCAGCGACATCGCGCAGACGCCGACAGTGAAGTTGCGCTGCTTGAACAAGGTGAGGTCGATCACCGGGTGCTTGGCGTTGAGCTCCCAGGCCACCAGGAAGCTGAGGCTGACCAGCGCCACCAAGCCCAAGGTGAGGATCAGCGGCGAGGCGAACCAGTCCTTGTCGTTGCCGTTGTCCAGCATGAACTGCAGACAGCCGATGCCGGCGACCAGCAGCACCAGGCCGATGATGTCGATCGGCGCGCGCACCGTCTTCGATTCGCGCTTGTGCAGCAGGAACCAGGTGATCACGCCGGCCATCACGCCCACCGGCAGGTTGATGTAGAAGATCCACGGCCAGGTGTAGTTGTCGGTGATCCAGCCGCCCAGGATCGGGCCCAGCACCGGCGCGATCACCACCGTCATTGCCCACAGCGCCAGCGCGATGCCCTGCTTGCTCTTGGGGTAGTTGGCCAGCAGCAGCGACAGCGCCAGGGCCACCATCGGGCCGGAGCCGGCGCCCTGCAGCAGGCGGCTCACCACCAGCATCGGCATGCTGGTGGCCAAGCCGCACAGCATCGAGAACACCACGAACAGCATCACCGAGAACACGAAGGTGCGCACTTCGCCGAAGCGCTTGGCGATCCAGCCGGTCAGTGGCTGCATGATCGCGCTGGCCATCGAGTAGGAGCTGATCGCCCAGGTGCCTTCGTTGGGGCTCACGCCGAGGCTGCCGGCGATGTGCGGCACCGCCACGTTGACGATGGTCATGTCCAGCACCTCCATGAAGGTGCTGAAGGCGACCGCGATGGTCATCAAGACCAGGGCGCCGCCGTGCAGCGGCTTGTTCGAGGCAGGAGCGGGCGTGTCGGCCATGGGCGTGAGTCGTTATCGGGCGTTTGTCGGCCGCAGCGGCGCGATCGCGAGGATGGCGGCCAGCAGCAGGGCGAGAGGCACATTGGCAAGAAAGAGCCAGCGGTGGCTGACGTTGTCGCTGATCCAGCCGCCGAGGAAGGGCGCAGAAACCAGCCCGGTGAACAGCGCCATCGCCCAGGCGGCCAGGGCGACGGATCGGCCGGGCGATGGCAGGCGTGCCGCCAGGATCGGCGGCAATGCCACCAGGACGCCGGCTGCCGCACCTTGCAGCAGACGAGCCATGACCAGCAGCGACAGCTCCTGGGCACGACCGGCAAGCAGCGAGCACAGGCCGAACGCCAGCATGGCTAGCGGGAGGCTCCAACGTCGTACGAGAACGCGTCGCGCGATGACGACCGAAAACAGCAGTCCGACCAGTCCGGCAAGGTAGGCTGCGGAAACCCAACGCGCCGTATCCATGCTCACCGTCAGATAGTTGGCGATCTGCGGCAACAAGATGTGCGGCGCCACCAGGTCGACCGCCACCATGAATGCCCCGAGCGCGCACGCGGCTATCCACGGTGCCGTTGCGCCGCCGGAAACCATCACGGTGGCGGCTGCAGGCTTCATTCCGCCTTCGAGTCGGCCAGGTTGGCCTGGATCACCTTGTCGGCCTCGGCGTCCGCCTGGTTGGACATCTGCTGGTACACGGTGGTTTCGGCCACCGGCGGATGCTGGGTCTGCGGCGCCAGCACCGCCCCGCGGTCGTCGGTGATGTCGACGGTCACGTCAGCCGACAAGCCCACGCGCAGCGGATGCTGATCCAGCTCGCCGTTGTCCAGCGCGATGCGCACCGGTACGCGCTGCACCACCTTGATCCAGTTGCCGGTGGCGTTCTGCGCGGGCAGCAGGGAGAACACGCTGCCGGTGCCGGCGCCCAGGCCGATCACCTTGCCGTGGTATTCGACGCTGCCGCCGTAGATGTCGGCTTCGATCTTCGCCGGTTGCCCGATGCGGATGTGGCGCAGCTGGCTCTCCTTGAAGTTCGCGTCGATCCACAGGTCGTGCAGCGGCAGCACGGTCATCAGCTGTTGGCCGGCCTGCACGCTGTTGCCCACCTGCACGCTGCGCTGGGCCACGTAGCCCGACACCGGCGCGTAGATGTCGTTGCGGCGCGCGGCGATCCAGGCGGCGCGGAAGTTCGCGCGCGCCTGCAGCACCGCCGGGTTGCCGGCGACGTCGTTGCCGATCAGGGCGGCGTGCGCGGCGGAGGCCTGTGCCTTGGCGGCTTCCAGGTTGGCGCTGGCCTGGGTCACGGCGTCGCGCAGATGCTGCACCACTTCCGGCGATTCGGCCTTGGCGGCCAGCAGCGGCAGGTGCCGCTTCAGGTCGGCCTGGGCCTGCTTCAGCTCGACCTGGCGCGCCGCCACGGCGGCGTCGCTGCCGCTGGCCGAATCGGTCTGCTGGCGCACTTGCCGCACGGCCTGGGCCAGCGTGCTGCGTGCCTGGCTCAGGCGCACCTCGCCATCGGTGTCGTCCAGCTTCACCAGCACCTGGCCGGCGTCGACGTGCTGGGTGTCGTCAGCCATGATCGCCACCACGGTGCCGGGCACCTGGGCCGAGATGCCCACCTGGTTGCCGCCCACGTAGGCGTTGTCGGTGGTCTCGCGGCGCGAGAACACCAGCAGCCACAGCAGCACCCAGGTCGCACCGGCGAGGATGAAGACCAGCAGCATGATCAGCAGGGTCCGGCGACGCTTGGCCGGATTCTTTGCCGCCATGCCGTTGTCGTCGTCGTTGTTCTTGGGGTTCTGCGGCTTGTCGGACTCAGTGGCGCTCATGGGCGTCGTCTCCGGACGAGTTCGAAGGGGAAGAGGATGGGGATGCCGTGCTGCCGGCGGTGCCGGGCATGTGGTAGCCGCCGCCGAGCGCCTTGATCAGCGCCAGATCGGTGGAAACGGCCTGGGCTTGCAGGGCGACGGCGCCGTCGCGCTGCTGCAGCAACTGCGCCGCCGCGGCGAGGCTTTCGCGTTCGTCGCGCGTGCCGCCGACCAGACGCGCCTGCGAGGTGCTCAGCAACTGCTCGTTGGCGCGAATCTGCGCGGCCTGTTCTTGCCGTCGCGCGGCGATCTGCTGCGCGGTGAGCGACTGGTTCGCCACGTCGTGCGCGGCGTCGGTCACGCTGCTGTTGTACTGCGCCACCGCCGCCTGCAGCTGCGCTTTGCTGACGCCGTAATTGGCTTCCAGCTGGCCGCCTTCGAAAATCGGCAGGTGCAGCGCCGGGGTCAGGCCGAAGGTGCGGCTCTCGCTGTGCAGCAGGTTGCCCACGTCCAGGCTGGACAGCCCCGCCATCGCGGTGATGCTGAGGTCGGGGAAGAACTGCGCCCGCGCCACGTCGGTCTGCCTCAGCGCGGCCTCGACCTGCCAGCGGCTGGCCGCGATGTCCGGGCGACGGGCGATCAGGTCCAGGCGCGCATTGTCCGGAATACGGCTGTCGACTTCGGGCAGCGGCCTGGGCTTGAGCTCGGGCAATTCGGCCGGAGCGATGCCGAGCAGGGCAGCCAGGGCGACCTTGCGGATCTGCGCCGAGCCCTGCAGCGTCACTTGCATTTCGCGCGTCGCGGCGAGCTGCGCCTTGGCCTTTTCCCCATCGTCGGACAGATCCACCCCGTGCGCGACGCGCAGCTCGGAGATAGTCACGAATCTCTGCTGGGCGTCCACCGACTGCGCGGCCAGGGCCAGCCGCGCCTGATCGCCCTGCCAGCCGAAATAAGTGTCGGCGACGGCGTTCTGGAGGGTCAGCGCCGCGGCGCTGTGCTGGGCTTCGGCGGCATGCGCCTGGTCCAGCGCCGCTTCGATGCCGGCGCGCTTCTTGCCCCACCAGTCGAAGGTGTACTTGGCCTGCAGGCCGAGGTCGCTCTGGTTGTACCAGGGGTCGATATTGAAGCTCGGCGGCAGCAGGCTGAGGATGCCGTTCTTGCTCATGCGCTGACGCTCGAACTGGGCGCTGCCGTTGACATTGAGGCCGGCCTGCGCGGCGGCCAGCCGTACCGACTGCTCCGCATTCTGCACGCGGCTGTGCGCCTGCTCGAGATCGGGCGACTGCTTCATCGCGATGGCGATCAGCTGGTCGAGCTGCGGATCGTGATACGCGCGCCACCATTCGGCTTCCGGCCAAGCGGCGCCGGTGGGCGCCTGCAGGCCGGCCAGCGGCACGTCGTCGCGCAGGTTCGGGTGGCTGAGCTTCGCCGGGATCGTGCAGCCGACGAGCAGCGCGAGCAGGGTCGCGGCGGCAGCCGTGCGGCGTAGCGGGGCATGCTTCATCAGGGCTTCCTTCATGGCTGGGCGTCCGGGGCCGCCTGATCGAGATTGAGGGCGAGCTTGCGCAAAAGCCGCCCGAACGTGCGCTTCTCCGTCTCGCTGAAGCCGACGAACACGTCCTTCAGGTGCGGGAACATGGTCGGCAGGATCTGCCTTACGAAACGGCGCCCGGCTGCGGTGATGCGGATCAACACCCGGCGCCGGTCCTCTTCGCTGGGGCCGCGCTCGATCAGGCCGCGCTTGACCAGGGCGTTGGCGATGCGGGTCATGTTGGTCGGTCCCTGCGAGGTGTACACGCACAGCTCGCCCGGCGTCGAACTGCCTTCGGGGCGGCTGAACAGGATCATCAGGGTGAAGAATTCGCTGTCGTTGAGCTTGTGTGGCTTCAGCCGATGCTCCAGCTCCTGCTGCAGCTGGGCGCCGACCAGCAGCAGCAAGCGTGCCAGGGCGGCTTCTTCGGCGGGCATCTCGGGCACGGCATCGCGGACGTGGCTGATGCCGGCGTCCATCATGAAGATGCACTCGCTCAACAAAGACATTTCACCGCGTCATATTTCACTGGTGAAATAAATATAACAACAGGGGCTGCTGCTGGGCAAGAGCGCATGCGGGTGATGGATGGTGAGGGTGGGGTAGCGCCTGTTGGGGCCTGGGCATAGGTCTGCGCCGTGGCACGTTTTCGTGCCTAGGCGCCAGTTTGTGCCTCGGCACCATTTCGTGCCTTGGCACCAGTTCGTGCCTTGGCACCACTTCGTGCCTCACGCGCCTGAGATGGCGGCGGGCTTGTTCAGGCGAAACAGCTGCCGCGCGTTGGCGGTCGTGGCGGCGGCGACCGCTTCGACGGACTCGCCGCGCAAGGCAGCGACGCAGTCGAGCACTTCGGCGACGTGGGCCGGCTCGTTGCGTTCGCCGCGATGCCCGGCGCCGGGCTGGTCGGGCGCGTCGCTTTCCAGCAGCAGATATTCGATCGGCATGCTGGCGACGATGCGGCGCAGGCGTTGCGCGCGCGGGTAGGTCAGCGGGCCGCCGATGCCCAGGTGAAAGCCCAGCTCCCACAGCCGGTGCGCCTGTTCCTCGCTGCCCGAGAAACTGTGCACCACGCCGCGCAATCCGCCGTGGCGGCGCAGGGTGAGCAGCACCTCCTCGAACGCCTGCCGGGCGTGCACGATCACCGGCAGATCGAGGGTGCGGGCCAGCTTCAGCTGCTCGACGAAATAGTGGCGCTGCAGCGCAGGGTCGAGCTCGCTGTCGTGGAAGTCCAGGCCGATCTCGCCCACCGCTGCCGCGGCGTGTTCGGCCAGCCAGCGCGACAATGCCTCCAGGTGCTCCGGCCGGTGCTGCGGCAGATAGACCGGATGCAGCCCGTAGGCCGGCAGCAGCTGCGGCTGCTCTGTGCACAAAGCGTGAATGCGCGGCCAACTGGCGTGGTCCACGGCGGGAATCACCAGCATCGACACCCCGGCGGCCCGGGCGCGCGCCAGCACGGCCGGCCGGTCCGGATCGAAACTCGGATCGTCCAGATGCACGTGGCTGTCGACTAGTTCGGGGGCTGGCATGCGCTGTTCCGGAGCGGTGGTTCAAGGCTGGTGCGATGCGGACTGGGGCTGGTTTGCCGAAACACGACGTCGATCTAGGTCGTATTCAGTCACGTGAAGGTTCAATGTCCGCCGGGGGCGAGTTCTTGCGTTTCGCGTCGCCGTCATCATCCATCCAAAAGCATAGAGAGGGTCGTCATGAACAGGTTGATAGTCAATGCGCTATATGTGGGCAGTGCGGCTGCGCTGGCGATGAGCGTGGCGGCTTGCAACCGTGGCGCCGATGCCGGCGCCGGCGCTTCCAGTGCGGTGGCTGCCTCGACGGCGGCTCCCGTGGTGCCGGCCGCGCCGCCGGCCGCAGCACCGCCCGCTGCTGTGGCGCCGGCGCCTGCCGCCGTAGCGGACCAGGGGCCGAAGTACGCCCGCGTGGTCAGTGTGGACCCGGTGCGTGAGGATGTCGGTGGCCCGCATCAGGTCTGTCACGACCAGGTGGTGACCCAGACCGCGCCGCCGCGCGACCAGCACCAGATTGCCGGTACGGCCATCGGCGCCGTGCTCGGCGGCGTGCTGGGCCATCAGGTCGGCAGTGGCAAGGGACGCACCCTGGCCACGGTGGCCGGCGCGGTGGGCGGCGGTTATGCCGGCAACCGGATCGAAGCCAGCCACCAGCAGGGCCAGGTCACTTCGACCGTGCAGCGACGCTGCAGCACGGTCAACGATCATGAGAGCAAGGTCGTTGCCTACGATGTGCGCTACGAATACAACGGCGTGCAGCGCACGGTGCGCATGGATCACGATCCGGGCGACCGCGTGCAGGTGCAGGAGGGTGTCATCGCCGTTTCCGACGCGCGCTGACTTCCTGGCGGATGGTTTTTCGAGCTTGCCAGTCCATTGAATTTCGCGCAGGAGTAAGGTCCATGATTTCTATCCGCATGCGTCACTTGGCATCCACGGCCTGCCTGCTGGCCGTGCTCGGGCTCAGCGGCTGCGTGGAGCAGCAGCCCTATAACACGGTCACCTACCGGCAGCCTTACGGTCAGCCTCATCGCTGCGAGCGTTGCGGCGTGGTGCAGGACGTGCAGCAGGTCTACACCCAGGGTCCGAACAACAGCGGGCTGGGCACGGTGCTCGGCGCGGTGGCCGGCGGCATCCTTGGCAGCACCGTGGGCAAGGGCGATGGCCGTACCGCGGCGACGGTGGTCGGTGCGGTGGCCGGCGGCGTGGTCGGCAACCAGGTCGGCGCCCGCAGCGGCGGCGGCAATGTCGCCTTCCGCATCGTGATCGCGATGGATGACGGACGCCAGGCTATCGTCACGCAGCGCGAAGACCCGGGTGTGCGCAACGGCGACTACGTGGTGATCCGCGGCGATCACGTGTACGTCAGGTAAGTAGACATCTAGACGCCTAGGCGTCTGGACGGCCATAAAAAAGCCCCTCGATCGAGGGGCTTTTTGTTTCTCTGGATTGGATCAGTTGACTGCGTAGAAGGTGTGGTCGCCGATGGTGGTGCTGGGTCGCTTGTGCGGCCACGGCGGATTGAGGTCCACGGTGGCGAAGTGATCGGCGTAGGGCACCAGCAGGCGCCTCTCGTCGATCGGAAGCGTCCAGTTCGCCAGCGACTTGCCGGCGATCAGCCAGGCCTTCTGGAACGCTGCGTAGTTGTCCAGGTCGTACGAGCTCGGCGTGTTGCTCAGGGCGAATTGATGAGGTGCGGTGACCACGGTGCATACGGTCTTGCCCCACTGGCCGCGATCGCGGCGGCGGAGCGCGACCTCCGCCACGGCGAGTTGGCCGATGACGGGTTCGCTGCGTGCTTCCAGGTATACCGTCGTGGCCAGACAAGTCTGATCTGCGAGGGGTTGCGGCAGCACGGATGCTAGCCACAACAGCATGGAAAGTTTCATTGTACGGATTGCCTCCAGCGTGCTGTACGCGCGCAATCCCTCAGGACTGCAAGCGCCGTTGCGATGGACGACGGGCAGCGTCGTTCCCATCTGGTTCGAACACGCCACGACCTCGGGTGACTCGGTCGGGCGCTTTGCCACGGGATTGTGGCGATACGATCGTTGGATCCGGTGCCATCGATACGTAGCTGCAAGGCAGGACTTCGATTCGGTATGTCCTGCCTCGCGTTTTCCGCTTGTGGCGGTTGTCGCCGGCGATTTTCTGCCGGGTCGCGCCGATCCGGACCCCTCCGGTTCGTCGCGTCTTGCAGCACCCTGCAACGGGGTGCGCTGTGATGTGGTTGGCGGAGACTAGTGGCGCTTTTTGTCGGAGGCAAGTGCCTGGGGGTTCAGATTCATCGCTTGCTCACATTTGTGGCAAGCCGTCGCACGGCTTGCGAGATGTCGTTCAAGCAGGCCATGGCTGCTGCGAAACAAGTTGCACGACTTGGCCCTGATCGTCGGCGAAATCGCGCGCGACATCGCCGGAAGCATCGTCGCGCAACACCACGAGTGCATCGACGTCAGCTGTTCCGTCGAATGCGACGAGCACCTGCGCAGCTTCATGTCCATCGAAGTGCAGCGTCGTGCCTGCGTTGATCGGGCGCGACAATACGACGCGGTGCAGATGCCATTTGTGTCCGCCGCGATAGTGCAGGCGCGCGACGATTTCCTGGCCCGGATAGCAGCCTTTGGTGAAGGACACCGCTTGCAGCCGTTCGAGTGAGAGTGCCGGCGGCAGCAACTTGCCGAGCAGCGCGTCGGGCAGCCACGGCCATCCTTCGCTCAGCTGCGTGGCGAGCCACGCATGGTTGTCTGACGTATTCTCCGTCGCAGTCGCTGTATCGACGCGCAGACTGTGCGAGCCACAGCCGAACAGCACGACATCACCCTCTGCCGCGACATGGTGCATGGGCAGAGCAGGGCCGCCGCTGAGTGTCCGCACATTCGCGCGCAGGCTGACCTTCGAGCGGAACACATAGCGACGCAAGGCCGAAGCCATGCTCTCGGCATCGCCGCCGCGCAGCAACAACAAAAGCCGCTGGTCAGACAAGCGCGCGAGATGAAACAGGGCGAGCACGCGCCCTTGCGCATCCAGCCATGCGCCGAACTGCCAGTGCCCATCTTCAAGTGCGGCGATCTGACAACTGAACTGGGCCTGCGCGAAGGGCAGCGCATCACTGCCTTCGATCGACAGAGTCTGGGCGGAGTCGTAAGAAGATGACATGGCGTAGGAGGTGGAGGCAGGAAGCGCGCAGCACAAGCGTGCTGGTTGCTGCGCCGGGAAACTCCGGTCGTCAAGGTTGTACTGCACCGCGGCAAGTATTACGCTTTTGCGGCTTTCAAGATCATGTCCGACACGTCCTCGCATCACGAATCCACGCCTGCCGCCGTCCCCACGGAGCAGACGGTCGTGCCCGCCGAACCGGCGAGCGACAAGGTCCGTGACGAGCGGCCCGCGCTTGATCCCACGCGCTACGGCGACTGGGAAAAGAACGGGCGCTGCATCGACTTCTGATTCGTGCGGCGCCGCGGCGCCATGCACGGCAGATGCGGAGGGGCGGGGCGGGCATCAGCGATTCCACCTAGGATAGCCGCCATGGCAGACACGCGACGACCGCTCTCTCCGCATCTACAGATTTATAAGTGGCAAGTGCAGATGGTGACCTCCATCCTGCATCGCGCCACCGGTATCGCGTTGGCGGTCGGCACGCTGCTGCTGCTGTGGGGCCTGATCGCCCTGGCCAGCGGCGAAGCGGCCTTTGCGGAGTTCAAGGCCTGCGCCGGCAGTCCGCTCGGTCTGGTGCTGCTGTTCGGCTGGAGCTGGGCGCTGTTCTATCACTTGTGCAACGGCATCCGTCACCTGATCCAGGACGCCGGCGCCGGTTATGCCATCCCGCAGTTCGTGCGCTCCAGCTGGCTTTCGATCGTCGTCAGCATCGTGCTTACCGTGGCCGTGTGGGCCTACGTGCTGACCGGAGCCGCCGCATGAGCGCCGCCAAGAAAGATCTGCAGAACCCGCTCAAGCGCGCCCGCGGCCTCGGCTCGGCCCAGTCCGGCGTCGGGCACTGGTGGACCCAGCGCGTCACCGCCGCCGGTCTGGTCTTCCTGTCGCTGTGGTTCGTCAGTCTGGCGCTCTGCCTGCTGCACGCGGACTACGCCACCGCTCGCGCCGCGGTGAGCAAGCCGTGGAACGCGCTGTTGATGATCGTCTTTCTGACCACCGTGTTCTGGCATGCCGCGTTGGGCCTGCAGGTGGTGGTCGAGGACTATGTGCACACCCGCTGGAAGGAAGTCGTCTCGCTGGTGCTGATCAAGTTCCTCGCGGTGTTGGGCGCGCTCGCCGGCGTGCTGGCCGTACTGCGCATTGCGCTGACCCACTGAACACGCCGGAGCCGAGATCCCGATGGAAAGCTACAAGATCCAGCAGCACAACTATGACGTGATCGTGGTCGGCGCCGGCGGCGCGGGCCTGCGCGCCACCTTCGGTCTGGCCGAGAAGGGACTCAAGGCTGCCTGCATCACCAAGGTGTTCCCCACGCGCTCGCATACCGTGGCGGCCCAGGGCGGCATCTCGGCGGCGCTGGGCAACATGGGCGAGGACGACTGGCGCTTCCATTTCTACGACACCATCAAGGGCTCGGACTGGCTGGGCGACCAGGACGCGATCGAGTACATGTGCCGCGAGGCGATTCCCTCGATCATCGAGCTGGAGCACTACGGCGTACCGTTCTCGCGCACCGAGGAAGGCAAGATCTACCAGCGCCCGTTCGGCGGCATGACCACCCATTACGGCAAGGGCACCGCGCAGCGCACCTGCGCCGCGGCCGACCGCACCGGCCATGCGATCCTGCACACGCTGTACCAGCAGGCGCTGGCGCATGACGCCACCTTCTATATCGAGTACTTCGCGATCGACCTGATCTTCGACAGCGAAGGCGTCTGCCGCGGCGTGCTGGCGCTGGACTTGAACGAAGGCACCCTGCATTTCTTCCGCGGTCACGCGGTGGTGCTGGCCACCGGCGGCTACGGCCGCGCCTACTTCAGCGCCACCTCGGCACATACCTGCACCGGCGACGGCGGCGGCATGGTGCTGCGTGCCGGCCTGGCGCTGCAGGACATGGAGTTCGTGCAGTTCCATCCCACCGGCATCTACGGCGCGGGCTGCCTGATTACCGAAGGCGTGCGCGGCGAAGGCGGTTACCTGACCAACTCCGCCGGCGAGCGCTTCATGGAGCGCTACGCGCCGAGCGCGAAGGACCTGGCCTCGCGCGACGTGGTCAGCCGCGCGATGACCATGGAGATCCGCGAAGGCCGCGGTGTGGGCGAACACAAGGACCACATCTTCATCAACCTGATGCACCTCGGCCCCGAGGTGATCCATGAGCGCCTGCCGGGCATCGCCGAGTCGGCGCGCATCTTCGCCGGCGTCGACGTGACCAAGGAGCCGATCCCGGTCATCCCGACCGTGCACTACAACATGGGCGGCATCCCGACCAATTATCACGGCGAGGTAGTGCAGAAGAAGGGCGACGACGTCGACGCCGTGGTGCCGGGCCTGTTCGCCATCGGCGAGGCCGCCTGCGTGTCGGTGCACGGCGCCAATCGCCTGGGCTCCAACTCGCTGCTCGACCTGGTGGTGTTCGGCCGCGCGGTATCGCATCGCTGCGCCGAGCTGATCAAGCCGAACACCCCGCACAAGGACCTGCCGGCCACCATCCTGGACCAGGCCTTGGCCCGCTTCGACGGCCTGCGCCACGCCAACGGCAGCCGCCCCACCGCGGAGATCCGGCTGGAAATGCAGCGCACCATGCAGCGCGACGCCGCGGTGTTCCGCACCGGCACCACGCTGAAGGAAGGCAGCGAGAAGATCTCCGCCACGCACGATTCCTTCAAGGACGTGCGCGTCAGCGATCGCTCGATGGTGTGGAATTCGGACCTGATCGAGACGCTCGAACTGGCCAACCTGCTGGACCAGGCGGTGGCCACCATGCATTCGGCCGAGCAGCGTACCGAGAGCCGTGGCGGACATGCGCGCGAAGACTTCCCGGACCGCAACGACGCCGAGTGGATGAAGCACACCCTGGTGAAGGTGGACGAGTCCGGCAAGACCAGTTTCGACTTCCGCCCGGTGCACATGTACACCCTGACCAGCGACGTCGAGCCGGTGCCGCCGAAGAAGCGCGTCTACTGACGAGGCGGCCCGTCGAGGTCAAGCAGCATACGTTGTACCGGCGCTCGCACAGCGGGCTGTTACGACAAGCACGATGAAGTGAGGCAACCGTGGCAGAGTTCACGCTACCCAAGAATTCCAAGGTCCGTCCGGGCAAGCACTATCCGGCGAAAGACGCGAAGAAGCCGCGTACCTTTCGCATCTATCGCTGGACGCCGGACGACGGCGAGAACCCGCGCATCGACACCTACGAGGTCGATCTGGCCGCGTGCGGCCCGATGGTTCTGGACGCCCTGCTGAAGATCAAGAACGAGATCGACTCGACGCTGACCCTGCGCCGGTCCTGCCGCGAGGGCATCTGCGGCTCCTGCGCGATGAACATCGACGGCACCAATACGCTGGCCTGCACCCGGGCGATCGCCGACTGCGCCTCCGGCGACGTGAAGATCTACCCGTTGCCGAATATGCCGGTGATCAAGGACCTGGTGCCCGACCTCACCCATTTCTATGCTCAGTTCGCTTCGATCCGTCCATGGTTGCGCACGCAGAGCCCGGCACCGGCCGACAAGGAGCGCCTGCAGTCGCCGGAAGACCGCAAGAAGCTTGACGGTCTGTACGAGTGCATCCTGTGCGCCTGTTGCTCGACCAGCTGCCCGAGCTACTGGTGGAACGGCGAGAAGTATCTGGGCCCGGCGATCCTGCTGCAGGCTTATCGCTGGATCGTGGACAGCCGCGACGAGGACACCGGTGCGCGCCTGGACGACCTGGAAGATCCGTTCAAGCTCTATCGCTGCCACACCATCATGAATTGCGCGCGGACCTGCCCGAAGGGGCTGAACCCGGCCAAGGCGATCGCCGAGATCAAGAAGCTGATGGTGCAGCGGCGTTCCGTCTGACCTAGACCAGTCCGGGCGGAGACCCATGAACGACAGCTTGGAAGCGAAACCGCCTAGGCCGAAGCCCACCGGGCGAGTGCTGCGTCGTCGTTACCTGGTCGCCACGGCGGTCGGCGTGGCGTACGGCTTGATGCTGCGATTCGTGTTCTCGGCCATGCACTCCTCGGGGACGATCTCCGGGCCCATGGCTGGCGCCAGCAGCGTCATGCTGGTGTCCTTTCTGTTCGCCATGCCCTTCGTCGTCGGCATGCTGCTGGTTTATCTGGAACGCGCCAGCATGACCGTGGTCCGCGCGATCTTCGTGCCGTGGCTGGCCATGCTGCTAATCGAATTGATCACCGGGCTGCTGGGTTTCGAGGGCAGCATCTGCATCGTCATCGCCACGCCGATCTTCCTGGTGCTCAGCTCCATCGGCGGACTCATCATGTACAGCATGGTGCGCCTGTGGGCACCTTCGCAGGCAAACTTCTCGCTGGTGCTGTTCGTTCCCTTGCTGTTGGCAGCCGGCGAACGCCAGCTGCAGCCGCCGCAGCTGGACGGAGCCTCCGAGCGCAGCGTGCATGTGGATGCGCCGCCGGCAGCCGTCTGGCGCTTGATCAACGACGCCCAGGACATCCGCCCCGAGGAAATGCACGACGGCCTGGCCTGGCGCATCGGCGTGCCGTATCCCTTGCAAGGCATCACCGCCGAAACGGCGGCGGGCCGTGTGCGCAAGGTGGCCTGGCAACGCGGCGTGCATTTCGACGAACCGATCCTGGACTGGGACGAGAATCGCTATATCCGCTGGTCCTACCGCTTCGCGCCGGATTCGATCCCGGCCGGCGCGATGGACGAGCACGTGCGTCCCGGCGGCCCTTACTTCGACTTGCTGGATACCTCCTACACCTTGCAGCCCGAAGGTGGCGGCACGCGGCTGGCGATCCGGGTCGGCTACCGGGTCCGCACCAACTTCAACTGGTACGCCGGGCCGCTGGCGCGCTTGTTCGTTGGCGATGCCGCTGAATCTCTGCTGCACTTCTACAAGGTGCGCGGCGAGGCGGCTGGGCCGGTCGTTGCGGTGAAATCATGAGCGACGATCCACGCCTCAGGCGTCTGCGCTGGCGCTGCCGCCGCGGCACGCGCGAGCTTGATGCGCTGTTCGGCGGCTGGCTGGACGAACGCTATGCCACCGCCGGCGAGGCCGCGCAGCAGGCCTTTGACGCGCTGCTCGACGTGCAAGATCCCGAGCTGTGGGACTGGGTGATGGGCCATGCCCGGCCCACGCGCGCGGACTGGCAGGCGATCATCGATGACATCCGCGCCCGCCATCGGCTTTGAATACCGGCCGTCTCGCCGCCTGCGCGCACTGCTCTACGTAGTGGCTTTGCTGACCCTAGTTGCACTGATCTCGTGCGGACTGCCGTGGTGGTGGAAGGCGGCTGGCTTCCTGTCGGCAGCGCTGCTGGTGCTGCGCGGGCTACGGCTTGTCGGCGACGATGCCGTACGCGCGGCCGGCTGGGATGCGGCCGGCGGCTGGAGTCTGCGGCTGGCCGACGGCAGCGACCGGCACGCCCGCCTGCGGTCGTTCCGCATCCTGGGCGAGTGGATCCTGCTGAGGCTGGCTTTCGATGGCGGCACGGCAGCTTTGCTGCTGGCGCCGGACAACAGCGATGCGGACATCCGCCGCCGGCTGCGCATGCGCCTGGCGGTCGCCACGACCGACCAGCCTGGGCCTGGGCCGAGCGGGCCTTCGCGGGCTGGGCACTTATGAGTTGCAGCGCGGTCGATCGGAATACCGGATAATCGGTGTTTTGACCGGCCCGCCAGCGCCACTTACGGGCGCCCGCCCATCGACCTGCCAAGCGACCCGTCCATGTTCCGACCGCTCGAGCTTTTCATCGGCCTACGCTACAGCCGGGCCAAGCGCCGCAACCAGTTCATTTCCTTCATCTCCACCGTGTCGATCGTGTGCATCGCGATCAGCGTCACCGCCCTGATTGCGGTGATGTCGGTGATGAACGGCTTCGACGATCAGCTGCGCTCGCGCATCCTGGGCGCGGTTTCCCACGTCACCGTGTCGGGCATGCCCGGCGAGGGCATGCAGAACGCACAGCAGGCGCTGCAGGCCGCCTCGGGCAGCCCGCACGTCGAGGGCGCCGCGCCGTACGTCGAGCTGCAGGCCTGGCTGCAGGCGCGCGGCTCGGGCGCGGCGATCGTGCGCGGCATCGAGCCGGCGCAGGAGGCCAAGGTTTCCGACATCGACAAGCACCTGGTGCAGGGCAGCTTCGACAGCCTGACGCCGGGCAGCTGGAACATCGTGCTGGGCCGCGAGCTGGCGATGAGTCTCGGCGTGACGGTGGGCGACAAGGTGGTGGCGGTTACCCCGCAGGTGCGCAGCTCGCCGATGGGCAGCATGCCGCTGCTCAAGAGCTTCCACGTGTCTGGCGTATTCGAGATGGGCATGCAGGAGTACGACTCCGGTCTGGCCCTGGTCAATCTGAGCGATGCGGAAAAGCTGGTCGGCATCACCGGCCCCAGCGGCATCCGCCTGCGCCTGGACAACATGGACAACGCCTCGCTGGTGAAACAGCGGCTGTCCTCGGCGTTCGGCCCGCTGTACACGGTGCAGACCTGGATGGACACCAACACCAACTTGTTCACCGCGATCGCGATGGAAAAGAAGGTGATGTTCATCATCCTGTCGCTGATCATCCTGGTGGCGGTGATCAACCTGGTCTCGATGCTGATGATGCTGGTCACCGACAAGCAGGCCGAGATCGCCATCCTGCGCACGCTGGGCGCCACGCCGCGCAGCATCATGGGCATGTTCATGGTGCAGGGCGTGCTGGTGGGCGTGGTCGGCACCGCTTTCGGGGTCAGCCTGGGCTCGCTGCTGGCCTGGCAGCTGCCGGGGATCGTGAAGTGGATCGAGCGGATCTTCCACGTCACCTTCCTCTCGCCGGACGTCTATTACATCAGCGAGGTGCCGAGCAAGCTGGACGGCTACGACGTGCTGTGGGTGACCCTGGTCACCTTCGCCTTCTCGCTGCTGGCCACCCTGTATCCCGCGTGGCGCGCCTCGCGCACGCAGCCGGCGCAGGCCTTGCGCTATGAGTGAAGCACGGTCGGAAGAGAAAGCCATGAGTGCGTCGAACGAAATCGTGCTGCGCGCCAGCCATGTCGCCAAGACCTATCAGGAAGGCGACCTGCGCACCGAGGTGCTGGGCGACGTCAATTTCAGCCTGCGCCGCGGCGAGACGATGGCCATCGTCGGTGCCTCCGGTTCGGGCAAGAGCACCTTGCTGCACATCATCGGCGGGCTGGACACGCTGACCAGCGGCGAGGTGGAAGTCGAGGGGCGCGCGTTTTCCCGCCTGTCCGACGCCGAGCGCGGGCGCGTGCGCAACCGCTCGCTGGGCTTCATTTATCAATTCCACCATCTGCTGCCGGAGTTCACCGCGCTGGAGAACGTGTGCATGCCGCTGCTGATTCGCGGCACAGCGATTCCGGAAGCGCGGCAGCAGGCCACTACCTTGCTGGAGCGGGTGGGCTTGGCGCACCGGCTGGCGCACAAGCCGGCCGAATTGTCCGGCGGCGAGCGCCAGCGCTGCGCGGTGGCGCGCGCGCTGGTCACGCGCCCGTCCTGCGTGCTGGGCGACGAACCCACCGGCAACCTGGACGAAAGCAATGCCGCCCAGGTCTATGCGCTGATGCTCGAACTCAATCGGGAGATCGGCACCAGCTTCATCCTGGTGACTCACGACACCCGCCTGGCCGCGCGCATGGATCGCACGCTCGAATTGCACAACGGTCGGTTGCAGGATAAGAGCCTCGGCTGAAGCGGGGCTTCCGCGCCGCAGGAGGGCAATGCGCCGCGGCCCCGGCCTACAGCAGCGCTGCGCCGTGCGCCTACATGGACGCTTTCGCGGACCCGCTAGGCTGAGTCCTGGCTGTGGTCGGGAGGGCAGCGGATGCCGGGTGCGAAGGGCGTGGCGCTGGCCTTGCTGCTGGGCGTGCTGGCAGTGCAGTGGTGGCCGGCCTTGCCGCCGCGCTGGGTCGGTCCATGCCTGGCCCTGGCCGCGGGCGGGATCGCCTGGCGCTGGCCTCGCCTACGTCTGCCGGCCGTGGCGGCGCTCGGCGTCGCCTGGGCGATCGGCTGGGGCGCCGCCTCGATGGCGGCCCGTCTGCCGGCCGAGCTGGAAGGGCGCGACTTCGAGGTGACCGGCACCATCGAGGGCTTGCCGCTGGCGCGCGGCGACGCCACCAGCTTCGTGCTGCGCCCTCAACAAGTGCTGCTGGACGGCAAGCCGGTCGACCTGCGCGGCCGGATCCGCGCGGCCTGGTACGACGATGCGCCCGAGTTGCAGCCATGCACGCGCTGGCATCTGCAGCTCCGACTGAAGCGGCCGCGCGGCCTGGTCAATCCCGGCGGCGCCGACAGCGAGCGCACGGCGCTGGAACAGGGCATCGTCGCCACCGGTTACGTGCGCGGCGAGCAGCACGATTTGCAGCCGATCGCGGCGCCTTGGTGCATCGACCGTCTGCGCGACGGCATCGCACGCGCGATCGCGGCGCGAGTGGCCGATCCGCACGATGCCGCCTTGTTGCGTGCCTTCACCGTCGGCGATACGCGCGGATTGGATCAGCGCGACTGGGCGTTGGCGCGCGCCAACGGCATTCCCCATCTGATCGCCATCTCCGGTTTCCATGTCGGCGTGGTCGCCGTGCTGGGCAGCTGGCTGCTGCTTGCGCTGTATTGGCTGCGCCCCGGCTTGGCCTTGCGCCTGCCGGCCGTGCAGGCGAGGGCCGTCGGCGCCCTGCTGCTGGCCGGTGGATATGCGGCGCTGGCCGGCTTCGGCTTGCCGACCGTACGCACCCTGCTGATGATCGCCGTGGTCGCCGGCGCACGTTGCGGTCGACGCCACGCCGGCGGCACGCATGCGCTGGCGCTGGCCTTGCTCGCCATCCTGTTGTGCGATCCCCTGGCGGTGCTTTCGGCGGGCTTCTGGCTGTCCTTCGTCGGGGTCAGCTTCCTGATGCTGTGCCTGGACGGGCAGGGGCGCGGATGGCTGGGTTTTCTGCGCGAGCTTTCGGCGGGGCAGTGGGTGATGAGCTTGTCCCTGCTGCCGCTGACCCTGTGGTTCTTCGGCGAGGCCTCGCTGGTCGGCGCCTTGTCCAACCTGGTCGCCGTGCCCCTGGTCAGTTTCGTGATCGTGCCGTGCGCGCTGCTGGGCACGGCCCTGCTGGCGCTGTGTCCGCTGCTGGCCACGCCGGTGCTGCGTCTGGCGGCGCATCTGGCGCATGCGCAGTGGTGGCTGTTGCAGCAGATGGCGGAGTGGCCAGGCGCGCACTGGTACCTGCCGGAAGTGCGGCCGTGGGCGCTGGTGCTGGCCACCCTCGGCGCGCTGTGGCTGTGCATGCCGCGCGGCATGCCGGCGCGGCTGCTCGGTCTGCTGCTGTTCCTGCCGCTGTTGTGGCCTCCGGCCAGCCCGCCCGAGCAGGGTGGCTTCAAGCTGTGGGTGCTCGACGTCGGGCAGGGGCTGGCCGTGGCACTGCAGACACGCAGTCATGCGCTGGTCTACGACGCCGGCGCGCGCTATCCCTCTGATTTCGATCTGGGCGAGGCAGTGGTGGTGCCCTCGCTGCATGCGCTGGGCATAGCGCGGCTCGACCGGTTGGTGATTAGTCACGCCGACAACGATCATGCCGGCGGCGCCGGCGCGGTCGCCGCGGCTTTTCCGGAGGCGCAGCGCTATGCCGGCGAGCCCGAGCGCATGGCCTTGCCGATGCAGTCCTGCGTTGCCGGCCAGTCCTGGAGCTGGGACGGCGTGGATTTCCGCGTGCTGCATCCCGCGGCGGGAAGCAGTGGCAAGGGCAATGATCGCTCGTGCGTGCTGCTGGTCAGCGGCCGCGGCGGCAGTCTGCTGCTCACCGGCGACATCAGCGCACGGGTCGAGCCGATGGTGGCGTCCGCACTTGGCGTAGCCAGTCCGCCGCTGGTGCTGCTGGCCCCGCACCACGGCAGCAAGTCCTCGTCCAGCGCGGCCTTCATCGGGGCGACGCGGCCGGTATTGGCCTTGATCTCGGCCGGATGGCGCAATCGCTTCGGCCATCCGCATGCCGAGGTATTGCAGCGCTACGCGGAGGCAGGCGTGCCGTGGCTCAATACGGCCGAGCAGGGCGCCATCGAGGTCGACTTTCCCGCGGCCGGTGTGCCTGCGGTCGCCGCTTCATGGCGCAAACGCCATCCGCGTTATTGGCGCGAATAAGCGTCTGACCGCAGGTGGCGCTCAATCCATTGCCATGAACAGCGCGCGATCGCTCATCCGCTTCAGCGCCGCTTCGAGATGCTCGCCGCATGCGCCGGTGAGGGCGTCAGCGTCCTCGATCGGCTGACCTTCGCGCACGAACTGCAATTGGCCGGCGCGTGCCGCTTCCAACAGCGCGGCGCGCAGGGCGGCACGATCGTGCCGGCCGTCCAGCAGCGGCAGCAGCACGGCTTCCACCACGTCCTCATCCGGCAGGGTTTCGTGCCAGAGGTTGTACAGCGAGATCGGTACGGATTTTTCGCGGCGCAGGGCAGCCAGCCTGCGCAAGGCCTCGGGCGCTACCGGGCATGGCCCGATGGCTTCTGGTCGAGTCCGGATCGCTTCCAGCCTGACTCGCACGGCGCCGATGATGACCAGCTGCTGCACGGCCTGCAGCATGGCCTGGCGAATCTGTTGCGGATCGGCGCCGCCTGCGGCTTGCGCCTCCTCGATCAGGGCGGCGACCGGCACGCTGGCCGGCCATGCCGAAGTCAGGCGTTCGATCAGCATCGCCCATGGCTTCGGACTGCCCGCAACCAGGCTGCCATTCGCAGCCTGCCACGGCCCTTCGGCGCTGCTGCCGCCTTCGGCCAGGCTGAAACGTCCGCACAAGTGGAACGGCACCAGCGCCGCCGGATCGAGCTGGTATTGAATCTCGCCGGCGCGCTTTTCATGCACCAGCAGGGTCTGGCGGAAGGTGCGATTGGTGAGGAAGTCCAGCAACTGCTCCAGCGCCATCTGGCTGCCGCCGCATTCGCGCAGCAGCGGCTCGGCGGCCTTGCTGCCGTAGTTGCTGGCGAACATGCTGGCGGTGTTGGAATCGGCCAGGTAGGTCAGGCCGTGCCGGCTGGCGGCGGCGGTGAAGTCGCGGAAATAGCAGGGCGCGTTGCAGATCTCCAGGAACTCGTGCACCAGGTACGGTTCGTGGCCGTGGCGGATCATCTGGATGTGGTCCTGCATGACCTTCTGCAGCAGGCTGCCCTCGTGCGCCATGTCATGCAGGAAGTCGATCATGCCGCGCGCATAGCCGAGCTTCTCGCTCGCGCTCTGATGCGGGCCGGTGCGCAGCAGCATGGCGTCGCGCACGATTTCCTTGGCCTTCCACCCAGGGTAGACGTTGTAGCTCACGTAGGCGACGCCTTGCGGCGCGAGCCGTTCGCGACTGAGCCGCAGGATCGCCTCGCGCACGTCTTCCGGTACCCAGCTGTAGACGCCGTGGCAGATGATGTAGTCGAACAGGCCGATGTCCGCGCCGAGTTCGGTGATGCTCGCCTGCAGCAGGCGGATGTTGTTCAGGCCCATGCTGCGGATGGCCTGGTTGCCGGCCTTCACCTGGACCGTCGAGAGATCCACGCCCAGCGCACGGGCGGCGGGATGGCGGGCAGCGAACGGAATCAGGTTGCCGCCGGCCGCGCAGCCCAGCTCGAGCACGCGCGCCCGCGCCGGTGGCGGGGTGTCCAGGCCGAACAGCTTGGCCACGGCATGCAGGTGTTCGGGAGCGGTCTGGGTGAAGGCGCTGGAGATGTACGGCAGTTCGTCGTAAGTCTGGGCTATGCGTTCGATCAGCTCGGACATGGCGGTTTCCCTGGGATCGGCGGCCTTAAGTGAGTGGCGGAACATCTGTCCCGCCGGGGCTTGCCGCCGATCATACGCAAGCCGGCGGCGAACGTGCCCGGGCACGGCGACGGCAAATGCCGCCGATGCCACAGTACGATCCGGCTTGGCTGCTATCATGCGCGCCTGTTCACTGGCAGCCCGACGGGGGCGAACGTGCTGGAAATTCTGATCGCGGGCGGCTGGCCCATGCTGCCCATCCTGATCTGCTCGCTGGTGGCGCTGGGCATCGTGCTGGAGCGCTGCTGGACCCTGCGCCGCCGTGCCGTGCTGCCGCCCGGGCTGGGCGATGAAGTGCGCGAGTGGGCGCGCAGCGGCCAGCTCGATCCGGCCCATCTGGATCGGCTTGCCGGCGGTTCGCCGCTGGGCGAGCTGCTGGCCGCGGCCTTGTCCGTGCGCAGCCGTTCGCGCGAACTGATCAAGGAACGCATCGAAGATACCGGGCGCCACGTGGTGCACCGCATGGAGCGCTATCTCAACACGCTGGGCACGATCGCGCTGATCGGGCCGCTGCTCGGCCTGCTCGGCACGGTGATCGGCCTGATCCGCATGTTCATGGACGTGATGGCCGGCGGCGTCGGCGATCCCATGAAGATGGCCGGCGGCATCGGCGAAGCGCTGATCTGTACCGCCACCGGCCTGGTGGTGGCGATTCCTTCCTACATCCTGCACCGCTATTTCCGTTCGCGCGTGGCCGGCTACTGCGTGGAGATGGAAAAGCAGGCGACCCTGCTGCTGGACGAGTTGACGGTCAATGCGCCGGCGTCGACCCGGCCCCGCCGCACGCCGGCCGCGCCCGCCGCCGCGGCATCCAGCGCGAGCTGAGCCATGCGCATCGGCAACGACCGCCGCAACGACGACGTCGAGATCAACGTCATTTCGCTGATCGACGTCCTGCTCACCCTGCTGATGTTCTTCGTGCTGACCACGACGTTCGTGCAGCATTCGCGCCTGCAGGTAACCCTGCCCAAGGCCAGCGCCGAGGAACGTGACGTGCAGGCGCCCACGCTGACCGTGGTGGTGGATCGCGACGGGCATTATTTCATCGGCAGCGACGAAGTGCCGGGTGAAGGCATCGACGCGCTCAAGCAGGCGATCGCCGGCGTGGTCGGCGAGGACCGCGACCGGCCGGTGACCATCCGCGCCGATGCCATGACTGCGCACCAGAACGTGGTGACCGCGATGGACGCGCTGGGCCAGCTCGGCTTCACCAAGCTGTCGATCGCCACCACGCCGACGCAGGTGGACGCGGCGAAGTGAGCGGAGGCTTCCAAATGTGGGATGAGCAGACCCGGCGCACCTATCGCCGGCTGCTCGGCTATCTGCGACCGTTCAGCACCATCGGCGTGCTGTCGATCCTGGGCATGGTGGTCGACGGCGGCGCGCTGGCGGTCTTCACCAACGAACTGAAGCCGCTGTTCGACGACATCTTCGGCCGGCACGACCCGTACTACATCTTCTGGATGCCGATCTGGATCTTGCTGATCTTCGGCGTGCGTGGCGTGGCCACCTTCGTCAGCAGCTACGGCGTCTCGTACATCGGGCGCCAGGTCGTGCAGAACATCCGGCGCGACGTGTTCGCCTCCTACCTGCGCCTGCCGGCGGCCTTCTACAGCCACGAGCCCTCCGGCCAGCAGATCTCGCGCATCACCTATACCAGCGAGCAGGTCGCCTCCGCCTCCACCGACGCGATCAAGATTGCCTTCACCGAGACCGCGACCGTGGTCGGCATGCTGCTGGTGATGCTGCACAACAGCGCCTACCTCACCCTGGCGCTGCTGGTGATGGTGCCTGCGGTGGCGCTGATCGTGACGGTGGTGAGCCGCCGCTACCGCCAGATCAGCCGGCGCATCCAGGGCATGATGGGCGCCGTCACGGGCACGGTCGAAGAAGCCGTGGAAGCGCATCGCGAGGTGCGCATCTACGGCGGCCAGCCCCACGAAGGCGACCGCTTCGATGCGGTGACCCGGCGCGCGCTGCGGCAGAACCTGAAAATCGCGCTGACCGCGGCCGCTTCCAGCACGGCGATCCAGACCGTGGGCGCGATCGCGCTGACCTTGCTGGTCTGGCTGGGCACGCGCCCGGGCGTGATCGATCACATCAGCGCCGGCGTGTTCATCGCCGTGCTGATGGCCATGGCCGGCATGCTGCCGTCGTTGAAGCGGCTGACCCAGATACAGGGCAATATCCAGAGCGGCGTGTCGGCGGCGGAAGACCTGTTCAGCGTGATCGACCTGCCGCCGGAAACCGACAGCGGCACGCTGGAGCTGGCGCGCGCGCGCGGCGAACTGCGTTTCCGCGGCGTCGAGCTGGTCTATCCGCGCAACCAGCAGCCGGTGCTGCGTGGCGTCGACCTGGTCTGCGAGCCGGGCAGGGTGACGGCCCTGGTCGGGCGTTCCGGCAGCGGCAAGACCAGCCTGGTCAGCCTGTTGCCGCGTTTCATCGAGCCCACCGGCGGCGGCATCGAGCTGGACGGCCATCCGTACCAGGATTACCGCCTGGCCGCGCTGCGCCGGCAGATCGCCTGGGTGGGTCAGCATGTGGTGTTGTTCGACGGCACGGTGGCGCAGAACATCGCGTACGGCGAGCTGTCCGGAGCCAGCGAGGCGCAGATCGTCGCCGCAGCCGAAGCCGCCAATGCGATGGAGTTCATCCAGCGCATGCCCGAAGGCTTGAACACGCCGATCGGCCAGCGCGGCAATGCGCTGTCCGGCGGCCAGCGCCAGCGCATCGCCATTGCGCGCGCGATTCTCAAGGACGCGCCGATCCTGGTGCTGGACGAAGCCACCAGCGCGCTGGATACGGAGTCCGAACATCTGATCCAGCAGGCCCTGATGCGGCTGATGAAGGATCGCACCACCCTGGTCATCGCCCACCGCCTGTCCACCATCGAGCATGCCGACCAGATCGCGGTGATGGATCACGGGCGCATCGTCGAGCGCGGCACGCATCAGGAACTGCTGGCGCTGGGCGGCCAGTACGCCGCGCTGCACCGCATGCAGTTTCACGATCGCGCGGATTCCTGAGGCGGCCCTCGTGGCGCTGGTCGACACGCTCGAGCAAGGCTGGTATCGCGGCGGCCCTCTGCCGTGGTGGACGCGCCCATTGGCAGCGCTCTACGGCGCGCTCGGCGCGTTGCGCCGCGGCCTGTATCGCATAGGCCTGCTGCGGCGCGTGCGGCTGCCCGTGCCGGTGATCGTCATCGGCAATCTCAGCGTGGGCGGCACCGGCAAGACGCCGCTCGCCATCGCCGTCGCCGAGGCCTTGCGTGGCCACGGCCTGCGGCCGGGCGTGGTGAGCCGTGGCTATGGCGGAAGCCAGCGTGAGCCGCTGTTGCTGGACGAGACGCCCGAACCGGCGCAGGTCGGCGACGAACCCTGTCTGATCCGCGCCAGCGGCGTAGCGGTGGCGGTCGGGCGGGATCGGCCGGCGGCAGCACGTCTGCTGCTCGAGGCAGGCTGCGATGTGGTGATCGCCGACGACGGCTTGCAGCACTATCGGCTGGATCGCGATGTGGAAATTTGCGTGATCGACGGTCTGCGCCGCTTCGGCAATGGCCGCCTGCTGCCGGCCGGGCCCTTGCGCGAGCCGCTGGCGCGCCTGCAGCGCGTGAGCTTCCGCGTATGCAACGGCCAGGGTGCGCAGCCCGGCGAGATCGAGATGCGCCTGTCGGGAGATCGCGCCCATGCCTTGCGCGGCGAGGAAGTCCAGCCGCTGCAGGCCTTTGGCGGACGGCGCGTGCACGCGGTGGCCGCGATCGGTCATCCGGAGCGCTTCTTCGACAGCTTGCGCGCGCGCGGCATCGAAGTGATCCCGCATGCCTTTCCCGACCATCATGCCTTTGTCGCCGGCGATCTTTCCTTTGGAGATGACCTGCCGGTGCTGATGACGGAGAAGGACGCGGTCAAGTGCCGGGCTTTTGCGTCGCCGCACTGGTGGCGCGTGCCGGTGCGGGCGGAATTGCCGGAAAGCTTTTTCGAGCAACTGCTGGATCGCGTCGAGACGGCGGCCACGAAGACGTCGAAAGCTGTCGCCGCCGCATCGCGCTGATTCCGTTCAGACGATTTGAATCAACAAGGCACGAAAGGGAAATTCGAGGGCATGCAGCGACTACCTGGCCTGGACCTGCTGCGCGCGATCGCCATCGTCTGGGTGATGCTGTTCCACTCCTACATCGTCGGCGGCCTCGGCCCGTTCTGGGCGCCGCTGCAGCTCAATGGCTGGATGGGCGTGGATTTGTTCTTCGCGCTCAGCGGCTACCTGATCGGTTCGCAATGGCTCTCGCCTTTATCCAGGGGCGAGCCGGCACGCTTCGGCCAGTTCTATCTGCGCCGGGCCTTCCGCATCATGCCTGCCTACCTGGTGGTGCTGGCGCTCTATTTCGCCGTGCCGGGTTTTCGCGAGGCGAGCGGCATCCAACCGCTGTGGCAGTTCCTCACCTATACGGTCAATCTGCTCATCGACTACGAGCACAACCAGGCGTTCTCGCATGTCTGGTCGCTGTGCGTCGAAGAGCATTTCTACCTGCTGTTTCCGCTGCTGGCCTGGGTGCTGATGCGGCGCCCGTCGGCGCTCAAGTTCGGCCTCGTGTGCGCGTCCATGGTGCTGCTCGGAATGCTTGCGCGCGATCAGGCGTGGCGGCATATGCAGAACTTCGTCGAGGATGTGTATTACCCGACCTACAACCGGCTGGACGGTCTGCTGTTCGGCGTGATGCTGGCGACGATCCAGGCCTTCAGGCCAGCGCTGTGGCAGCGTCTGCAGCGTTCGGCCAATACGATCTGCCTGCCGGCTGGCCTGATCTTGCTGGCCTTGTCGCTGTGGCTGTTCTGCGAGCGGACGGCCTGGTTGCCGTCCGTCTTCGGCTATCCACTGCTCTCGCTCGGCATGGCGACGCTGGTGCTCTCGGGTACGGCGGCCCATAGCTGGCTTGGGCGTTTGCGGATACCGGGCGCGGGCTGGCTGGCTTCGATTTCCTACAGCCTTTATCTAAGCCACAAGGCAGCCTTCCATATCGTGGCCACGCTGCTGGGGCCACGGCTGGGTTGGCAAGGCCTGCCCTTGTTCGTGCTTTACGGCGTGGTGACCCTCTCGGGCGCTGCCGTGTTGTATTACGGTGTCGAGCGGCCGTTCCTGCGCCTGCGCGAGCGGCTGTCCGTGCGTCGACGGCGCCAAGTCGCTGCCGAGGTGGATGCGCAGCGACCGGCGCAGCCGGCGACCTGATGTGCGGGACTGCCGGCGACGGAGCGCAAAGCCCGTCAGCTTGAGCGTTTGCGGCCTCGCGCGGGCTTGGCCTCGCGTGCGGCGATCAGCTCCTGCAGATAGCCGACGCCTTCGTCTTCAGGGAAAAAGGCCACTACGTCGGCCACGCTGAGCTGATAGCGCTTGCGCAGGGTGAGGAATTCCGACTTGGCCTGCTCCAGTCGCGACGCGGCGGCAGCCTTGGGCGAGGAGGGTGCTGGGGCCGGCGAGCCGTTCTGTTCCAGCGCGGCCAGCTCATCCTGGAAACGTCTGAAGGCGTCTTTGGGAACGTTCATGGCGCGCAAGTATCCCGGGGACTGTCTGGTCCGTATTGTTGCATAGGTGCAGGTTTTTTCGAGGCTGGCGTGGAGCGGTGAACGACCTGCAGACTGATGGATGGGAGCCGGTGCCGCTCACTGTTGCCTGAGATGGGCTGCGATCTGTCTCATCTGCTGATCCCAGCCCTCGCTGTTCATGCGGAACGCCTCGGCTCGGCGTTCTGCCGGAATGGCGTCGAAGCCCGATTCCTCCACATGCAGCAAGGTATCCACGCCGGATTGCTCCAATGTGAAAGCCACCAGGGTCGTGGTTTCCTTCGAGTAATCCCTGTTCGGGTCCACGGCATAAGGGTGCCAGCGGAACGAGAACAGCCGCTCGGGCTCCATGCGTTCGATCAGCACGTTCCAGACCAGATGCTCGTAGCCGGGATAGGTGATGTGGCCTTGTACGTGCGTGCCCGGGACGAAACGCTGCCCTTCGAGCGCGACGCCGAACCAGCTGCCGAAACTCTTCGCCTCGGACAAGGCGTGCCAGACCCGCGCAAGTGGGGCTTTCAGCAGCATGGATCGCTCGATGCGATGGCTGGAAGCATTCATGAGCCGGCTCCTGGATGTGGACGGAGCTCCCATAGTGCGCCAACCATGTGACGGCGCCGGCTACAGACGCGCGGACATCGCGGTGGTATCCCCCGGATGTGCGTGGCGGCTGCCGACCGGATGGCCGGAGAGCCGGTCGGGATCGGTAGATAGGGCCAAAAAAAAGCCCGCAGAGGGGAGTCTGCGGACTTTTCGGGGGTCCATCTCATTGCATGGCGAAGGAGGGGAACCTAGCCATGCGGCGGGAGTTATGTCTCACGACATGGGAATAGTGTACTTTTTGGTTTGTTAATGAAAAGTGACTGCCATACCAGGGTGACTGGGTGATGACAGGAACGAGCGCACAAAATCGCCACCGCTTGGGGCGATGGGGCGGAAATATCACGCACAAAACGAAAGCACCCGCTGGCAGCGGGTACTGAAGCGCCTTTAGGCGGCGCCGGATCGCCGGGTTCAGGGATTGCTGGCGACCAGCGTGGACTTGCTCGCACATGCAATGCGCGCAGCCCGCGTGGTGGCCTTGCCGTCTCGGCAATCCTGTTTGGCGATGCGGTCTAGGAAGGCTGAGCCCGAATCCTGTTGATGCACGTTGCCGATCAGGAAATCCTGGGCGGCGACCGGGCTATAGAAGGACCAGACGGCAGCAGCAACGACGGTCACGATGGGAATCGTGACGCTGAACTTTGGATAGCGCATGCTTTCCCCCTGAAAGCGCAAGATCCAATACCACTCGAATTTTGTAAAAGCTAACACGAAATGTGATGTTTAGCACAAGGCCTAGGAATAATTCTTGTCATGGCCTGTATGTGTGTCGGCGATGGCTATCTGTTCCTTGTCCATGACGCCGTGGCCGTGCTAGCGCTCGCCTAAAAACAGGCGCTCGCACAGGAAGTCCACGAAGACCCTCAGCTTGGGCGTCATCTGGCGGCTCGACGGCCATAGCAGGCAGAACTGTCCCTGCAGCAGCATGTAGTGGTCGAGCAGGGGCACGAGGGCACCGCTGGCGACTGAGTCGCGGGTCAGGAAGGTCGGCATGTAGGCGATGCCCAGGCCATGGATCGCGGCGGACAGCAGGGCTTCGACGTTGTTGCAGACCATGCCGATCGGTAGCCGGGGTTCGCTCTCGCCCGGATCGATGCGCATCGCCCATTTCTGCAGCTTGCCGCTGGTGTGGTTGCGGAATTGCACGCAGGCGTGCCGTTCGAGATCGCGCGGATGCTGAGGCGTGCCTCGGCGACGCAGATAGTCGGGCGAGGCGAACAGGCCGGCGCGGAACGATCCCAGCCGCCGCGCCATCAAGCGCGAATCGGGCAGGTCGCCGCTGCGGATCACGGCGTCGAAGCCGTCCTCGATCACGTCGACGATGCGATCGTCGAAGTCCAGATCCAGTTCGATCTCGGGATAGCGCTGCATGAACTCGGCCAGCACGGGAACCAGGAAGCGATAGCCGACGGTAATCACGCTGATGCGCAGGCGCCCGCGTGGCGCGTCGGTGGCATGCGACAGCAAGGCTTCGGCATCGTCGATGTCGTTCAGCACGTGCCGGCAGCGCTGGTAGAACAGCGAGCCTTCCTCGGTGAGGCGGATGCGCCGCGTGCTGCGCTGGAACAGGCGTACGCCGAGGCGCTCTTCCAGTCGCGCCACGCTCTTGCCGACTGCGGAGGCGGAGACGCCGAGCTGGCGCCCCGCCGCGACGAAACTTTGGCTTTCGGCGGTGCGAAGAAACGCGGCGAGGCCGGTGAGTTTGTCCATGCGGATCATGTCGAGGCGGAATGGTACCCGCAAGATTAGAGCGGATTTGTCCGTATAGAGAGGACATCAGCCCGATTTTTCGATCATTGCCGCGCTCCTACCATGTTTTCGTTCCCATGCCGCCAACTCGGCGATGGGCGCCATGACAGGAGCAAAGCATGCCGCTTCATCCGCAAACCCAGGCCTTCGTCGAGGCGCTCGACGCGCAAGCCCCGATCGATTTCGAGCACATCGATGCGCCGACCTTGCGTGCGGCGCTGGTGATGCCCGAGCCCGTTGCAGTGGACCCGGTCGCGCGTATCGAGGATCGGTCGATCGACGGAGCCGGCGGGCCGTTGCGCCTGCGGCTGTATGTGCCGGAGGGGGCAGGGCCTTGGCCGGTCACCTTGTATTTCTACGGCGGCGGTTTCGTCGCCGGCCGGCCTGAGCAGTCCGACCACATCTGCCGGGCCTTGGCGCGGCGGGCCGGAACCCTGGTTGTCTCGGTGGATTACCGGGTGGCGCCCGAGGCGCCGTTTCCGGCCGCCGTCGAGGACGCGCTCACTGCTTTGTGCTGGCTGCGCGATCATGCCGGCGAGCTCGGCGGCGACGCCACCCGCGTGGCGGTAGCCGGCGACAGCGCCGGCGGCAACCTGGCCGCGGTGCTTGCTCAGCAGGCACGACATCACGGCATCCACCTGCGCCACCAGTTGCTGTTCTATCCGCCGCTGGATGCGGCGATGGACACGGCCTCCTGGCGCGAACTGGCGACCGGCTACGGCTTTACCGCAGCGCTGATGCGCTGGTACTGGCGCCAATACCTGCCTGGCCTTGCCGATGCCGGCGATGCGCGCGCCTCGCCCTTGCGCGAACGCGATCTGCGCGGCCTGCCCGCGGCGACCGTGTTCACCGCGGAATACGACCTGCTGCGCGACGAAGCCGAAGCCTATGCGCGCGCGCTGCAGGCCGCCGGCGTACCGGTGGCGCTGCGGCGCTGGCCGGGGCAGATCCACGGCTTCCTGCTGCTGGCCGGCCTGATCGACGACGCCGAGCCGGCGCTGGAAGCGGCCGCCGCCGCGTTGCGCCGCGCGCTGGCCTGATTTCTTCGCACTCTCGATTCGGAGCATTCCATGTTTGTTTCTCATGACGACGGCGCTCACGCCGGGCGCTGGCGCGTGCTCGCCGCCGTTTGCGTGGCAGCGCTCATGCTGCCACTGGGTTTTACCGGAGGCGCCATCGCCACCCCGGCGATCGCGCGCGAACTCGGTGGCAGCCCGATGGCGCTGCACTGGATTGTCAACGCCTACATGCTCAGCTTCGGCAGCAGCCTGATGACGGCGGGCGCGCTGGCCGACCAGTACGGTCGCAAGCGCATATTCGGACTCGGCATCGGCCTGTTCCTGCTGGCTTCGCTGGGCTTGGGGCTGGTCGGCAGCCTGCTCGCGCTGAATCTGCTGCGCGCCGCTCAAGGCCTGGGCGGAGCCTTGATCCTCTCCAGCGGCACGGCCGCCCTGGCGCAGGATTTTCACGGCAAAGAGGGCGCGCGCGCGTTTGCCTTGCTCGGCACCACCTTCGGGATCGGCCTGGCCTTCGGGCCGGTACTCGGCGGTCTGCTGCTGGATGTTTTCGGTTGGCGTTCGACCTTCCTGCTCAGCGTCGTGCTCGGCGGCCTGGTGCTGCTGCTGGGTTTGCCGCGCATGCACGAGTCGCGCGATCCACAGGCCACCGGCCTGGACTGGCCCGGCAGCATCAGCTTCACCGTCGCCTTGGCCTTGCTGACCTTCGCGATCATGCAGGCGCCGGAGCATGGCTGGACCAGCGCCTACGTGCTCACGCTGCTGGGCCTGGCTGCGGCGGCGATGCTGGCCTTCGTGGGCATCGAGCGGCGCGTGTCGCGACCGATGCTGGATCTCTCGCTGTTCCGCTATGCGCGCTTTATCGGCGTGCAGGCACTGCCGGTGGCCACCTGCTATTCCTACGTGGTGCTGCTGATCCTGCTGCCGATCCGCTTCATTGGCATCGAGGGCCATCGCGAGCTGGATGCCGGCCTGATGATGGTGGCGCTGTCGCTGCCGATGCTGTTCGTGCCAGGCTGGGCCGCCGCGCTGGCGCACCGTTTTTCGGCCGGCTGGCTGTCTGCCTTCGGCTTATGGCTGGCGGCGGTGGGCCTGCTGTGGATGTCGCGCATGCAGCCCGGCCAATCGGGCTGGGCCTGGGCCGTGCCGATGCTGCTCACCGGTATCGGCAGCGGCCTGCCGTGGGGGCTGATGGACGGGCTCTCCGTCAGTGTGGTGCCGCGCGAGCGCGCCGGCATGGCGGCAGGCATCTTCAGCACCACGCGCGTGGCCGGCGAGTGCATGGCCCTGGCCCTGGTCGGGGCTGTGCTGGTGCTGCTGCTGCAACAGCGCATGCAGGCCGCATGGCCGGAAATGCAGAACGCCTCGCTGGCCATGGCGGCCCAGCGGCTGGCAGCCGGCGATCTGGCCGGAGCGAAGGCCTGGCTGCCGGCGCTGGCGCCGGCGCAGCTGATGGCTGTCTATGCGGAAGCCTTTGACTGGCTGTTGCGCCTGCTGGCGGCGGTGACCCTGGGCTTGTCCTTGGTGGTGCTGCTGTTCCTGCGCGGGACGAGGGATCGCACTACCGCGGCTTATGCCGAAACCGCTGCATCGCCGTGCGCCTGATTCTTGCGGGTTGATCCGGAGGCGGCTCAGATGGCTTTCACGCCATTCGGTTTCGGCCAGGCAGGCCATGCTCGATAAGCCTTTGCATGGCCGGATATCGGTGTAATCGCTGGAATGCGCGTCGCTGTCACGAATCCGGCGGTGCGACGCTACTCCAGATTCCTGCGTCGGGCGCTGGGATTGCGACGGTGCGGACCGTCCGGCCGACTCCTCAGGGCTGGCGCGAACCGGCCTGAGGCGACCGAGGCGGAGGCGAATCAGGTAAATTCGGTGACGTCGTTCCATATGGATGTCATCGATGACGGTGCTGAGCGGTGCGATGCAGGATCTCAACGACCTGTATTTCTTTGCGGCGGTGGTCGAGCATGCCGGTTTCTCGGCGGCGGGACGCGCCCTGGGCGTGCCCAAATCCCGCCTGAGCAAGCGCATCGCCCAGTTGGAGGAGCGCCTCGGCGTACGCCTGCTGCAGCGGACCACCCGCCGTTTCGTGGTGACCGAGGTCGGCGAGCGCTTCTACGGCCATTGCCGCGCCGTGCTGGAGGAGGCGCAGGCCGCGCAGGACGCCGTCGACGAGCTGCGCGCCGAGCCGCGCGGGGTGGTGCGCATGAGCTGCCCGGTGTCGCTGGCGCAGACCGTGCTCGCGCACATCCTGCCGGACTTCCTGGCGCAATACCCGAAGATGCAGGTGCGCGTGCAGGCCACCAATCGCCGCGTCGACCTGATCGGCGAGGGTATCGACCTGGCCATCCGCGTGCGCAACAAGATCGACACCGACGCCACCATGGTGATGCGCCCGTTCGGCATGTCGCGCGTGCTGCCAGTGGCCAGTCCGGCCCTGTTGAAGATCACCGGTCGGCCGAAAAAGCCGGACGACCTGTCCGAGATGCCGGCGCTCACCATGAACGAACACGAGGGCGCGCAAAGCTGGGAGCTGATCGACGCGCAGGGCGAGCGCGTGGTGATCGACATCCAGCCGCGCCTGGTCAGCGGCGACTTCGCCATGCTGCTCGAGGCGGCGCGTCGCGGCATCGGCGTCACGCTGTTGCCGGAGTTCGTCTGCTCGGCAGCGGTCAAGCGCGGCGAGCTCGAGGTCTTGCTGCCCGAATGGAGCGTGCCCGACGGCACCATGCACTTCGTCTATCCCAGCCGCCGCGGACAATTGCCCGGCGTGCGAGCCTTGGTCGACTTTCTCGCCAACCGGCTGCCGGAGGCTACCCGGCAGAAGCATGAGGAATGCAGCGAGCGCCCGCTGGTCGACTTGCCGGGCAAGTCGAGGTAACCGACTGCACGCTGCGTGCTAGCATCGCGTTTGGCCATCCATTCCACAAGCCCGGACCATGCACATCGAAAGCAAACTGCCGAAGGTCGGCACGACGATTTTCAGCGTGATGAGCCAGCTCGCGCTGGAGCACAAGGCGGTGAACCTGGGACAGGGTTTCCCTGACTTCGAACCGCCGCAGCCTCTGCAGGATGCGCTGACCCGCGCCATGTCCGAGGGACGCAACCAGTACGCGCCGGGCATCGGTATCCCGGCCCTGCGCGAGCAGATCGCGCGCAAGACCGAGCAGCTTTACGGCCGCCGCATCAGCGCCGACAGCGAGGTTACGGTGACCTCGGGCGCCACCGAGGCGCTGTTCTCGGCAATCGCCGCGGTGGTGCGCGCCGGCGACGAGGTGATCGTGTTCGATCCCGCCTACGACAGCTACGAGCCGGCCATCGAGCTGCAGGGCGCGCGGGCGGTGCACATTCCGCTGACCGTGCCCTCGTTCGCGATCGACTGGCAGCGCGTGCGCGATGCGGTGACGCCCAAGACGCGCATAATCCTGATCAACAGCCCGCACAATCCCTCCGGCGCGGTGCTGTCGGCGGAGGATCTCGAGGAGCTGGCGGCCATCGTGCGCGATACGCCCATCGTGGTGCTGTCGGACGAGGTGTACGAGCACATCGTGTATGACGGCGCCGCGCACGAGAGCGTGCTGCGCCATCCGGAACTGGCCGAGCGCAGCATCGTGGTGTCGTCGTTCGGCAAGACCTACCACTGCACCGGCTGGAAGCTCGGCTACGCGGTGGCGCCGGCGCCGCTGATGGCTGAGTTCCGCAAGGTGCATCAGTACCTCACCTTCTGCACCTTTCATCCGGCGCAGGTGGCGTTCGCCGAATTCATGGCCAGCACGCCCGAGCACTATCTGGAGCTGCCGGCCTTCTACCAGGTCAAGCGCGACCGCTTCCGCCAGCTGCTGGCGCCGTCGCGCCTGAAACTGCTAGCCGTTCCCGGCGGCTATTTCCAGCTGGTCGACTACTCTTCGATCAGCGGGCTGGACGATGTCGCGTTCTGCGAGTGGCTGGTCAAGCAAGGCGGCGTGGCGGCGATACCGCTGACGCCGTTCTACGAGACGGCGCCGGGCACGCGCCTGGTGCGGCTCTGCTTCGCCAAGAGCGATGCCACCATGGAGGCCGCCGCGGAGCGCCTATGCAAGCTTTGAGTCCTCTCACCATTTCGCTGGTGCAGGGCGCCACACGCTGGCACGACGCGCCGGCGAATCGCGCCTACTACGGCGAGCTGGTACGCCGGGTCGCGGGGCACAGCGATCTGATCGTGCTGCCCGAGACTTTTCTCTCAGGCTTCAGCAACGACACCAGCGCCAGCGCCGAGAGCATGGATGGCGAGGGCGTGGCCTGGCTGCGCGCTCTGGCGGCCGAGGTCGATGCGGTGCTTTGCGGCAGCCTGGCGATCCGCGAAGGCGGCACGGTCTACAACCGTCTGCTGTGGATGTGCCCGGACGGCAGCCATGTTGCCTACGACAAGCGCCATCTGTTTCGCATGGCCGGCGAACATACCCGCTATGGCAGCGGGCGTGAGCGGCCCATCGTTGAGCTGAAAGGCTGGCGGATCCTGCCGCAGGTCTGCTACGACCTGCGCTTTCCGGTGTGGCTGCGCAATACGCGACTGGAATCTGCACCGGGCGGGATGGCCTATGACCTGGCCCTGTTCGTCGCCAACTGGCCGGCGCCGCGGCGGCAGCCGTGGCGTACCCTGCTGCGTGCGCGGGCGATCGAGAATCTCAGCTACGTGATCGGGGTCAACCGGGTCGGCGTGGACGGCAACGAGTTGCCCTACGCTGGCGACAGTGCGGTGATCGACCCGCTGGGCGAGCCGCTGGTCGAGCTTGGCGCGCAGGAGCAGGTGGTCAGCGTGCGGCTCGATCCGGCGCCGCTGCTGGCGCATCGCGAGCGCTTCCCGGCATGGATGGACGCCGACGAGTTCGGCCTGAAGCTGGATTGATCGAGCCTCGGCGGCGGCCGATTCCGCGCAGCCGCCGAGTGCGAGCTCAGACGATCGACAGGATGTTTTCCGGCGGGCGGCCAATCACCGCCTTGCCGTCGCGCACCACGATCGGCCGTTCGATCAGGATCGGATGAGCGGCCATGGCAGCGATCAGGGCATCTTCGCCGAGCGCGGGATCGTCCAGTCCCAGTTCGCGATAGATCGCTTCGCCCGAGCGCAGCAGCGCGCGGGCAGGGATGCCGAGTTGCTTCAGCAAGGTCGCGAGCTGGCCGGCATCGGGCGGCGTCTTCAGATATTCCACCACGTCGGGCGTCAGGCCGCGCTCCTGCAGTAGCGTCAGCGCGGCGCGCGACTTCGAGCAGCGCGGGTTGTGATAGATCCGCAGCATCGGCTTCGCTGACGCGATCGCTCAGCGGTTGCCGGAGCGATTGCCGCCGCGGCCACCCGGCCGGCCGCCACCGCCGCCCTGGGGACGATTGCCGCGATTCTGCGGGCGCCCGCCCTGGCCCTGGCCTTGCGGCCGATTGCCGCCGCCCTGCGGGGCGTTGCCGCCGGCGCCACGGTTGCCGAACGGCTTGGCGTTGCCACCGGCGCCGCGGCGGTTGCCGCTGTACGCGGCATTGCCGCGCGGGGCCGCAGCGCCGCCGGAAAAGCCACGTTCGGGGCGACTGCCGCCGTCACGGCTTTCGCCGGCGAACCAGGTGCGCACCGACGGTAGTTCCTGGCCAGGCGCAATGCGCTTGCTTTTGCGCGTGCGATTGCCGGCCGGGCGCTCGGGACGCGCCACATTGCCGTTCACCTCGCGGCCCGGGCGGCGCTGCTGGCGGCCGCGTGCCGGTTCTTCGCGAATGCGGTCGAAGGCACGCAGCTCGCGCGCTTCGTCCTGGTGACCAGCCGTCCAGGCGGTGCTGCTGTTGCGCTCGGGACGGTACTCGGTGAGATTGCGGCTGACTCGGCGCTGATGGAGCACTGGGCTCAGCGTGAGCACCGGCTGTGCGGCGGTGAGTCCGGTGACCTGGCGCAGCTGCTTGACCGCCTCTTCGCCCAGCTGCTCGCTTTCGCCGCGGCGCAGGTTGCGCGGCAGCTCGATGCTGCCGTAGCGGATGCGCTTGAGCCGGCTGACCAGGAAGCCCTGCGAATCCCACAGCCGCCGCACCTCGCGGTTGCGACCCTCGCGGATCACCACGCGGAACCAGCTATGGCTGCCGCCGCGGCTGATCACCGCGATCTCGTCGAAGCGGGCCGGGCCGTCTTCCAGTTCCACGCCGGCCTTCAGCTTCTCGATCACCTCGTCCGGCACTTCGCCGTGGACGCGGCACAGGTATTCGCGCTCCAGGCCGCTGCGCGGGTGCATCAGCGCATTGGCCAGCTCGCCGTCAGTGGTGAGCAGGAGCAGGCCGGTGGTGTTGATGTCCAGGCGCCCGACGGCGACCCAGCGCGCGCCTTTCAGCCGCGGCAGCTGTTCGAACACGGTCGGACGGCCTTCCGGATCGTCGCGGGTGCTCATCACGCCTTCGGGCTTGTGATAGACCAGCACCTCGGTGTCGTCGCGGTTGTCGGTCGTCACGATGAACTGCTTGCCGTCCAGCACCACGCGGTCGCCGGCATGCACGCTGGCGCCGATGCCGGCGGCGCTGCCGTTGAGTTCGACCTCGCCGGCCTGGATGCGCTGCTCGAGCATGCGCCGCGAACCCAATCCGGCGTTCGCCAGGACCTTGTGCAGGCGCTCCTCCAGCTGAGCGGCGTCGGTACGCACGTCGCCGCGCTTGAGGGTCAAAAGGGATTTCTGTGGCGCAGTCATGCGCGGTGCTCCTCGCTGTCTTGCTCGGCGTCGCCGGTGTTGGCTTCGGCCTGGCTCGCTGCCTCGTCGGCAGTGGTGGTCGTGATGGTGGCGGCAGCGGCGTCGACGCTGGTGTGCGTCGCGGCTGCCGTGGATTCGGTTTCGGCGGTCTGCGGCGAGGCGGCGTCGGCGTCATGCGCCGATGCCTCCCTGCCTGGCGTGCCGTCGTCGGGGTGCTGGTTCGCGGCGTCGGCCTGGTGTTCGTCGTCGTTGGCGGCGGTTTCCGCGGCGCCGACTTCGTCGGGATCGATCGGCAGGTCGCGCGCGACGCGGACCGGCAGCGGTTCCTGGTCGAGCCGCATCTGCGGATCTTCCAGTTCGCGGATCTCGGACAGCGGCGGCAGCTCGTCGAGCGACTTCAGGTTGAAATAGTCCAGGAAGGCGCGGGTGGTGCCGAACAGCGCGGGCTTGCCGGGCACGTCGCGGTAGCCGACCACGCGGATCCATTCGCGCTCTTCCAGCGTCTTGATGATGTTGGACGACACCACCACGCCGCGAATCTGCTCGATCTCGGGGCGCGTGATCGGCTGGCGGTAGGCGATCAGCGCCAGCGTCTCGAGCAGGGCGCGCGAGTAGCGGCTGGGCTTCTCGGTCCACATCCGCGAGATCCACGGATGCACGTCCTGGCGCACCTGGTAGCGGAAGCCCGAGGCGACCTCGCGCAGCTCCACCCCGCGCCCCGCGCAATCCTCGGTCAGCGACTCGAGCACGGCCTTCACCTGCGCCTGCTCGACCTGCTCTTCCTCGGTGAACAGATCCGTCAGCTGCTGCAGGCTGAGCGGCTGGCTGGCGGCCAGCAGGGCGGCCTCGATGATGGGCTTGAGCTGCTCGATCGGCATGGCCGTGGACGGTTGCGGATGCGTGGCGGTATTCAAGACATTCGGCTCAGTCGGCGGCGAGGGCGGAAGCATCGATCTCGGTCGCATCCTCGGGCCGTGCGGCCTTGGCCTTGACGTAGATCGGGGCAAGCGGTTGCTCCTGGACGATCTCCAGCAGCATTTCCTTGGCCAGTTCCAGCATGGCCAGGAAGGTCACTACCACGCCCATCCGGCCCTCGCCGAGCTCGAACAGGCTCTCGAAACGATGGAACTGAGTGTCGTCCAGCCGCGCCAGCAGCTCGCCCATGCGCTGGCGCACGCTGAGCGCCTCGCGCTTGATCGCGTGGTGACCGAACAGCTCGGCGCGATGCAGCACGTCCTTCAGCGCCAGCAGCATCTCCTTCAGGTCCAGCGGCGGTGGCAGCTTGACCACGTTGCGCTCGCCGGTGTCGGCATGCACCGGCACGGTGTCGCGTTCCAGCCGGGGCAGGGTGTCGATGTCCTCGGCGGCCTTCTTGAAGCGCTCGTACTCCTGCAAGCGCCGCACCAGCTCAGCACGCGGATCTTCCTCGGTGCCTTCTTCCTCAGGCGGCCGCGGCAGCAGCAGACGGGACTTGATCTCGGCCAGGATGGCGGCCATCAGCAAGTATTCCGCCGCCAGTTCGAGCCGCATCACGTCCCGCATCATCTCGATGTAGGCCATGTACTGGCGGGTGATCTCGGCGACCGGGATATCCAGGATGTCCAGGTTCTGCCGGCGGATCAGGTACAGCAGCAGGTCCAGCGGACCCTCGAAAGCCTCCAGGATGACCTCGAGCGCGTCCGGCGGGATGTACAGGTCCTGCGGCATCTGCAGCAGCGGCTGGCCGCGCACGATGGCCAGCGGCATTTCCTGCTGCTGCGGCACCCCCGCGAACGCCTCTTGCGCGGCGGCGGTCTGCTGAGACTCGGCTGGCTCAGTGCTCATCAATGGCGTCGTTGCCGCGCGAGGCGGCTGGCTGCTTCCCATTCGTTCTTAAACGGTGCGTCCGCCGGCGGCATGGCCTGCGTAACGTCCCCCCGTGCGAATCGCGACGCCTCCAGGCGGCGATTCACTGAAGCTCTTCCTGATTGCCAGTTCGTGCGAAGTCCGATCCGGGCGCGACGGCGTCCCTCACGCTATGACAGGATGAAAACGCATGTGCGATTTCGGTCAGACTGCCTGGTGACCCCGAACGACGCGCCGGGCCGGGAGCGAATCACGGCAAGGGCGCAGGTCGAAGGTGGCGACGGATCGGCACGGACTGTTGCATCGATCTGCTTAGTGTGCGGCCACGTGAGCCTCGGCAAAGTGCCGGCTGCACCAGATTCTGGCCCTGCACACGTTTACAGGGTAATTGGTGCACAGGAACAAGTCCAGTAGGTTACGGCCGAATGTGACCCGGCGCGTCCTTCGCTGCCGCAGCCTAGGCAGGCGTTGGCATGTACGTGAGCTCGGTTTTGTCGCGACAGCCGACCCATGGGCGCTGGCAGAGCGCACTCTGAAATGCGTTGCCGGCTATACATCGTGGCATGTCTGTTGCTTCAGTATGCTTACAGTGCGCAGGTGGCGCTTGAGCGCATCATGGGCGCGCGGCTTTCGGCAGGGGTGGTCGATGGCGGCGCGATGGGACGATGCTTGGATATGGGCCTCGTCACGAGGCGGTCGGTGGGCAAGGGGGCGTGACGGTATGCGAGCTGTGGAGAAACGTTGTGGCGACGATAGAAGGCGACAAGAGCGTGGACGGTTCCCTTCCTGAGCGCGCGCGTCCGGCGCGCATGCGGATCCAGACGACGGCGCTGATGAGCCGCGACGGCGCATCGCACCCCACCGAACTGGTAGACATCTCCGCCACCGGAGTTCTGTTGCGACGCCCCCCGCACTGGCAGGGCGCCGAGGGGCAGGGCTGGGTGCTGGACATGATCTTCGGCCACGACCTGCATATCCATCTCGAAGCGAAGGTCGCGCGAATCTCGCGGGAGCACATCGGCTTCGCCTACACGCGCATCCCCGAGGACAAGCAGGTGCCGCTGTGGAACCTGCTGGGCGGCTACGCCGACATCCTGGAGTTGTGGCACGACGACTGAACTCGCGTTCGGTCGTTTGCCCGGTATGAGAGCGGCATTCTCGCCCTGACGGGCGCTACCGCATCCGCGCCTGCACCAAGTGGTCTTGCACGACATGCCGCCCGACTTTGCGCCGGGCGGCGACAGCCTTCAATGGGCCTTGCTGGCCTGCTGCTTGTTCTCGTCGCGCAGCTCGCGACGCAGGATCTTGCCCACGTTGCTCTTCGGCAGCGCGTCGCGGAACTCGATCACCTTGGGGCGCTTGTAGCCGGTGAGATTGTCGTGGCAGAACTGCTTCAGCGCCTCGATCGTCAGGTTCGGGTCCTTGCGCACCACGAACAGCTTCACCACCTCGCCCGAATGCTCGTCAGGCACGCCGATCGCGGCCACCTCGGCCACGCCCGGGTGCTGCATCACCGTGTCTTCCACTTCGTTCGGGTACACGTTGAAGCCGGACACCAGGATCATGTCCTTCTTGCGGTCGACGATGTAGACGTAGCCGGCCTCGTCCATCTTGGCGATGTCGCCGGTGTGCAGCCAGCCGTCGTCGGTGAGCACCTTGGCGGTTTCGTCCGGGCGCTGCCAGTAGCCCTTCATCACCTGCGGGCCGTACACCATCAATTCGCCGACTTCGCCGATCGGCAGCGGCTGGTTGTCTTCCGACCAGATCGCCACCTCGGTGCTGGGCAGGGGCAGACCGATCGAGCCGTTGTAGTCCTTCAGGTCGGTGGGATTGATGCACACGCCGGGCGAGGTTTCGGTGAGGCCGTAGGCCTCGGCCAGGGTGCAGCCGGTCACCTTCTTCCAGCGCTCCGCCACCGAGCGCTGCACCGCCATGCCGCCGCCCAGCGAGATCTTCAGGTGCGAGAAATCCACCTCGCTGAAGCCGGGCGTGTTGAGCAGGCCGTTGAACAGCGTGTTGACGCCGGGCAGGATCGAGAAGGGGACCTTCTTCAGCTCCTTGACGAAGCCAGGCATGTCGCGCGGGTTGGTAATCAGCAAGGTATGTGCGCCCAGGCGCGCGAACACCATGCCGCAGGCGGTCAGCGAGAAAATGTGGTACATCGGCAGCGCGCCGATCGCCACCTCCTCGCCGGGCTTCAGCGAGTCGCCGATCCACACGCCGACCTGCAGCATGTTGGCGATCATGTTCGCGTGGGTGAGCATGGCGCCCTTGGCCACGCCGGTGGTGCCGCCGGTGTACTGCAGGAAGGCGATGTCGTCGTGGCTCAGCGTCACCTGCGGCGCGGCATGCCTGGCGCCCCGTTGCAGCGCGTCGCGAAAGCGCACCGCGTGCGGCAGCTTGAACGGCGGCACCATCTTCTTGACGTGCTTGAGCACGAAATTGATCAGCGCGCCCTTCAGGCCGACCAGATCGCCGATGCCGGTGGTGACGATGTGCTTCACCCCGGTCTCGGCGACGACCTGTTCCAGCGTGGCGGCGAAGTTGTCCAGCACCACGATCGCCTTGGCGCCGGCGTCCTCGAGCTGGTGCTTCAGCTCGCGCGCGGTGTACATCGGGTTGGTGTTGACCACGGTCAGCCCGGCGCGCAGCGCGCCGTACAGGGCGATCGGGTACTGCAGCACGTTCGGCATCATGATCGCGATGCGATCGCCCTTGACCAGCTTTAGCTCGCCGGTGAGGTAGCCGGCGAAGTGGCGGCTCAGTTCGTCGACCTCGCCGTAGCTGAGCTGCTTGCCGAAGTTGGAGAACGCCGGCCGCTCGCGGTATCGCTTGAAAGCTTCTTCAAGGACCGCAGCGACGGAGGGATAGCTGTCGACGTCGATCTGCGCGGGGACGCCATCCGGATAGTGGGCCAGCCACGGATGTTCATTGCTCATGTTGGATCCTAAGCCTCCTAGGCTTCTGGAATGATCGCGCTGACACCGTTGGCATCGACGTTCGCGCGGCATTGGAGCATACGCTCACGTACAGCGGCAAGCCGCGTTGCAGCGCGATCGGCGGGAAGTCGGACAGAGAAGTCGGCGCATAAAAAAAGCCGCCCCGATGCGAACGTCGGGGCGGCTTTCGGTCAGGCTCTCACGGCGGGGTTCAGGCGGCTTTCTTGCCGGCCAGCTGACGCAGCACGTACTGCAGGATGCCGCCGTGGCGGAAGAACTCGCGCTCCTTGGGGGTCAGCAGCAGCACCTTCACGGTGAACTCCTTCTTGCTGCCGTCCTCGGCGGTGGCGACCACCTTGGCGGTCTTCGACTCGCCACCCTGCAGGCCGGTGATGTCGAAGCTCTCCTTGCCGGTCAGGCCCAGCGACTGCGCGTTCTGGCCGTCCTCGAACTGGCAGGGCAGCACGCCCATGCCGACCAGGTTGGAGCGGTGGATGCGCTCGAAGCTCTCCGCGATCACCGCCTTCACGCCCAGCAGCAGGGTGCCCTTGGCCGCCCAGTCGCGCGAGGAGCCGGTGCCGTATTCCTTGCCGGCCAGCACCACCAGCGGGGTCTTGTCCGCCTTGTACTTCATGGCGGCGTCGTAGATCGCCAGCTGTTCGCCCGAGGGCACGTGCAGGGTGTAGCCGCCCTCGACGCCGTCCAGCATCAGGTTCTTGATGCGGATGTTGGCGAAGGTGCCGCGCACCATCACGTCGTCGTTGCCGCGGCGCGAACCGTAGGAATTGAAGTCCTTCGGCTCGACGCCCTTGGAGATCAGGAAGCGGCCCGCCGGGCTGTCCTTCTTGATCGAACCGGCCGGCGAGATGTGGTCGGTGGTGATCGAGTCGCCGAACAGGCCCAGCACGCGCGCGCCGTGGATGTCCTCGATGCTGCCCGCTTCCTTGCTCATGCCGTCGAAGTAGGGCGGGTTCTTGATGTAGGTGGAGTCGTCCCACTGGTACACCGAGCCGTCCGGCGAGGCGATGTGGTTCCAGCGGCTGTCGCCCTTGAACACGTCGGCGTAGTTCTTCTCGAACATGGCCGGGTTGATCGCGCCGGCGATGGTGTCGGAGATTTCCTTGTTGCTCGGCCAGATGTCCTTGAGGTACACCGGCTGGCCGTCGCTGCCGTTGCCGATCGGCTGCTTGCTCAGGTCGATGTCCAGCGTGCCGGCCAGGGCGTAGGCCACCACCAGCGGCGGCGAGGCCAGGTAGTTCATCTTCACTTCGGGATGCACGCGGCCTTCGAAGTTGCGGTTGCCGGAGAGCACCGAGGCCACCGCCAGGTCGCCGTCGGCGATGCCCTTGCTGATCTCGTTCGGCAGCGGGCCGGAGTTGCCGATGCAGGTGGTGCAGCCATAGCCGACGATGTAGAAGCCGACCTTTTCCAGTTCCTGCAGCAGGCCGGTCTTCTCCAGGTAGTCGGTGACCACCAGCGAGCCCGGGCCGATCGAGGTCTTCACCCACGGCTTGGCCTTCAGGCCCTTGGCCGCGGCCTTCTTGGCCAGCAGGCCGGCGCCCAGCATCACCGCCGGGTTGGAGGTGTTGGTGCAGGAGGTGATCGCGGCGATCACCACGGCGCCGTCCTTCAGGTCGAAGCTCGCGCCGTCCTTGCTGACCGCCACGCTGCCTTCGCCGATGCCGTTGGCCTCGTTGCCGATCGCCGCGCTGCCGCCCTCGTTGGTGTAGCGGGCCGAGTCGCCGTTCTTCTTCTTGCGGTTGGCGGTGAGCGGGCCGACCGCGTCATGGAAGCTCTGCTGCACGCCTTCCAGCAGCACGCGGTCCTGCGGGCGCTTGGGACCGGCCAGCGAGGGCTTCACGTCGGCCAGGTTCAGTTCCAGCGTGGTGGTGAAGCGCGGCTCGACGCTGTGCTCGTCGTGCCACAGGCCCTGCGCCTTGGCGTAGGCCTCGACCAGGGCGATCTGGGCTTCCTCGCGGCCGGACAGGCGCAGGTAGTTCAGCGCCTCCTGGTCGACCGGGAAGATGCCGCAGGTGGCGCCGTATTCGGGGGCCATGTTGGCGATGGTGGCGCGGTCGGCCAGCGGCAGGTGCTTGAGGCCGTCGCCGAAGAACTCGACGAACTTGCCCACGACGCCCAGCTTGCGCAGCATCTGGGTCACGGTCAGCACCAGGTCGGTGGCGGTGACGCCTTCCGGCAGCTTGCCGGCGAGCTTGAAGCCCACCACCTGCGGGATCAGCATCGACGAGGGCTGGCCCAGCATGGCTGCCTCGGCCTCGATGCCGCCCACGCCCCAGCCGAGCACGCCGATGCCGTTAATCATGGTGGTGTGCGAGTCGGTGCCGAACACGGTGTCCGGGTAGGCCCAGGCGGTGCCGTCCTTTTCGGCGGTGAACACCACGCGGGCCAGATGCTCCAGGTTCACCTGGTGCACGATGCCGGTGCGCGGCGGCACCACCTTGAAGTTGTTGAAGGCCTTCTGGCCCCAGCGCAGGAAGGCGTAGCGTTCCTGGTTGCGCTCGAACTCGATCTCGACGTTCTTTTCCAGCGCCGACTCGGAACCGTAGACGTCGACCTGCACCGAGTGGTCGATCACCAGCTCGGCCGGCGCCAGCGGATTGATCTGCTTGGCGTCGCCGCCGAGCTTGACCACCGCGTCGCGCATCGCGGCCAGGTCGACCACGCAGGGCACGCCGGTGAAGTCCTGCAGCACCACGCGCGCCGGCATGAAGGCGATCTCGGTGTCCGGTTCCTTGCTCGCGTCCCAGTTGGCGACCGCCTCGATTTCCTTGGCGGTGACGTTGAGGCCGTCCTCGTGGCGCAGCAGGTTCTCCAGCAGGATCTTCATCGAGTAGGGCAGGCGCTTCAGGTCGAAGCGCTCGCCCAGCTTGGCCAGGCTGGCGAACGCATAGCGCTTGCCATTGGCTTCAAAGCTGTCGCGGACGGAAAACGAGTCTTTCATGTGGAGCTCCTGGCTGAGTCTTGCGGCTGGGATGGCTTGGCGGCGGCGCGGCACTCGAACTGTCCATCGCCCCGAAAGTTGGCGATTATCGCCCAAACGGCTCCGGGCGGCACGGCGCCAGGCCTGGCGGATGACGGTACGGTGACGTCGGCGGGCGCTCGAAGCGGCTAGAATCCGCGGCGGAGCGGGGAAGTCCCTGCCGCTGCCATGGCCGCAAGCATGCGACCGCGCACCGCTACAGGCAAACGCTTTTCATGACATGCAGCGTTCGATGATTTCGACAGCTCTCTCGGCGGTATCGCTACGCGACCTGGCGCTGGTGCAGGCGGTGCATCGTCACGGCAGCTTCAACAGCGCGGCACGCGCCATGCACATCAGCGCCTCGGGCTTGTCGCACCAGGTGCAGAAGGTCGAGCAGGCGCTAGGCATGCCGCTGTTCGAGCGCGGCGGCCGACGCGTGGCGCCGACTGCCGGCGGCCAGGCGCTGCTGGCGCAGATCGACGCGGTACTGCACGCTGCCGAACTGCTGCAGCAGGCGGCGCGCGCGGGCAGCGCGGCCTTCGGCGGCCAGCTGCGGCTGGGCGTGCCGGCCACCCTGGGGCCGTATCTGCTGCCGCACCTTATCGGCCCGTTCCCGCAGCACTTCCCGGGCGCGCGACTGGACATCTCCGAAGGCAAGCCGCGCGGTCTTCTGCGCCGGCTGCACGAAGGTGAGCTGGATGCGGTGCTGGCGCCCCCGACCAAGGCGCAGAGCGGCATGGCCATGCGTCCGCTGTTCTTCGAGCCGTGGGAGCTGATGCTGCGCGCCGACCATCCGCTGGCGCAGCGGCGCAGCGTGGACATCGGCCAGCTCGACCCCAGCGAAGCCATCCTGATGGCGGAAAGCCACGCCGACGGCCTGGCCGGCGAGCTGGGCGCCAGCCACGTGCAGGACGTGAGCCTGGAAAGCCTGGCCGGCCTGGTCAGCCTGCGCGGTGGCTATGCGCTGATCCCGGCGCTGGCGCACGAGCGGCTGGCCTCGATCCCCGACATCGTGGTGCGCAAGTTGAAGGCGCCGCATTCGGGGCGCGAGATCGCGCTGTACTGGCGCGAGGCCATGCCGTGGCGAGCCGATCTGGATCGCTTCGGCCAGCTGCTCGCGAGCCTGGCGGCGCGCCTGCCCGGCTTGCACAGCATGATCGCCTGATATCCATATTCGGGAATGATGCGCTTGCTCTATGCTCCGCCGCCCCACACGGAGCAGAAGCAAACATCATGACGATCATCTTGGAGCCCATCGGCAAGGTCGAAGCCAGCCGCAGCGAGATTCGCGACGACGGCTGGGACGAGGAGTCGGCCTGCGTGGTGCTGGATGCGCGCTATCCGGCGCAAGCCCTGCAAGGCCTCGACGCGTTCTCGCATGTCGAGCTGATCTTTCATTTCGACCGGGTCGATCCGGGCAAGATCGAGACCGGCGCGCGGCATCCGCGCAACAACCCGGCCTGGCCCGCCGTCGGTATCTTCGCCCAGCGCGGCAAGAATCGCCCGAACCGCATCGGCAGCACGATCTGCCGCGTGCTGAGCATCGACGGCCTGCGCCTGCATGTGGCTGGCCTCGACGCCATCGACGGCACGCCGGTGCTCGACATCAAGCCGGTGATGCAGGAATTCCTGCCGCGCGGCGCGTTCCGCCAGCCGGAGTGGGCCGGCGAGCTGATGCGCGACTACTGGCAGCGCCCGTAGCCGCGACCGCTCAGCCGTTGTCCAGCGTGGCCCCGGTCAGCAGGCCGCGGGCCAGCATGTTGCAGCGGTTGCGGTTGATGATGAGCTGCCACTGCCGCCCGCCGATCTGCCGCCACAGCACCGCCGAGCGCACCGCGGCGAGCAGGCTGGTGCGCACGCGCGAGACCAGCGCGGGCTGCTGCAGCAATTGCGGATTGCCGCTGACCAGCACGCGCGGCCGCAGGTTGGACAGCGTCGAGGCGTAGACGCCGGCGAGCCGGCTGGCCACCTGCAGCGAGTCCTGGCCGAAATGGTCGACCTGGCGCTTGGCGGAGACGATGCCCTGGCGCAACTGCTCCAGCACGTCGCGGTGGTGCGCCAGGCTGCGCTCAAGCCGCATCACGGTGACCGCCATGCGGGTCACCGACATGTCGCGATCGCCCTCGTCGAGCTGGTGGATCAGCGTGCGCAGGCCGAGGCGCATCGAGGCCACGCTGCCGTAGACCCCGACCACCGACGGAGCGTCGATGCGGAATACGCTGGCGACGCTGGCTTCCATCGCGGCTTCGTCGCAGCGCCCCTCGTTGGCCAGTTGCCGGGCCAGTATGGTGGCCTGGTACAGGCCGGCGAGGGCGAGCACGCGCTCTTCGTTTACGGCAAACGTGTCAAACACTAAGGACGGTTCTCGTGCGGAAGGGAAGTAAGGTGAGATTCGGCCAGGCCGCCGAAGGGCGCGTCGGTGGCGGCGATCACCGCGCCGCCCAGGCATACCTCGCCATCGTAAAACACTACGGACTGTCCTGGCGTCACCGCGCGCTGGGCGTCGTCGAAGCGCACCTGTGCGTTGCCGTCGTCGAGCAGATGCACGGCGCAGGCCTGGTCATGCTGCCGATAGCGCGTCTTGGCCGTGCAGCGGAAGCTTGCTGCCGGCGCGGCGCCGGCGATCCAGTGCGCGGTTTCAGTGCGCAGCGTATGCGAATGCAGCCAGTGATTCTCGCCGCCCTGCGCCACGTAGAGCACGTTGGCGGCGACATTCTTGCCGACCACATACCAGGCCTCGCCGCTGGCGCCCTGGCGGCCGCCGATGCCCAGCCCGTTGCGCTGGCCCAGGGTGTAGTACATCGCCCCGGCATGCTCGCCCACCGTCATGCCGTCCGGCGTCTGCATCGGGCCCGGGCGCGCCGGAATGTACTGGGCCAGGAAGTCGCGGAAGTCGCGCTCGCCGATGAAGCAGATGCCGGTGGAATCCTTCTTGGCGTGGGTGGGCAGGGCGGCCGTGCGGGCCAGCTCGCGCACCTGGGTCTTTTCGAGTTCGCCGAGCGGAAACAAGGTGGCGGCCAGCTGCTGCTGTCCCAGCGCATGCAGGAAGTAGCTCTGGTCTTTGCCGGCGTCGACCGCGCGCAGCAGCCGATGCCGGCCGTCGAGCTGGTCGACGCGGGCGTAGTGGCCGGTGGCGATCTTCTCGGCACCCAGCGCGCGCGCCTCGTCGAGGAAGGTCTTGAACTTGATCTCGCGATTGCACAGCACGTCGGGATTGGGCGTGCGCCCGGCGCGGTACTCGGCCAGGAAGTGCTCGAACACGCCGTCCCAGTAGGCGCCGGAGAAATTGCGCGCGTGGAACGGGATACCCAGCCGACCGCATACCGCCACGGCGTCCTTGCGATCGGCGTCAGCGCTGCACGGGCCGGCGCGATCGTCTTCTTCCCAGTTCTGCATGAACAGGCCTTCCACGGCGTGGCCGGCCTGTTGCAGCAGCAGGGCTGCGACCGAGGAGTCGACGCCGCCGGAGATGCCCAGCATCACCTTCATGGCGAGGCGGGCTCGGGCAGGTAGTGCAAAGTGTCCAGCGGCAGCCGGGCGCCGGCCAGCCAGGCGTCGATGCTCAGCAACACCAGCGGACTGCGCAGGCGTTCGCCCAGCGCAGCGATCTCGGCGCGGGTCAGCCACAGGGCGCGGCGGATGCCGGTATCGAGCGACCGGGTGGGATCGTGCTCGAGCGCACGCGCGGCGAAGCTGAAACGCAGCACCGCGTCGCCATGCTCGGTGCTGCGCCACTGGTGCACGCCGATGAAGTGTTCCGCGTGCACGCTCCAGCCGGTTTCCTCCAGCGTCTCGCGCACGGCCGCCTGCACCAGGCTCTCGCCGTCGTCCAGGTGGCCGGCCGGCTGGTTGTAGACGATCCGCCCGCCGACCTCTTCCTCGACCATCAGGTAGCGCTCGCCGCGCGCGACCACGCAGGCTACCGTGACGTGCGGGCGCCAGACATCGGCGGAGGGGGAAGGCGAGGCGGAAACGTTCATGACCTGGAGATGTTGCCGGGGTACTGGAAAAGCGGCCATTGTGCCATCACCTTGGGCGGGACACGCCGGCCGGCCATTCATGGCGGCGTATAATTCAACCCAGGATTCAGTACCGGACGCCGCATGGCCCACGAATTCGAAAACGAGCAGGATCATGGCCAGGAACATGGCCTCGCGGTAGAGAAGGCGCGGCCGGAGGTGGCGCGGCCGCCACTGTTCCAGGTGGTGCTGTTGAACGATGATTTCACCCCGATGGACTTCGTGATCGAGGTGCTGCGCGGCTTCTTCGGCTTCGACCAGGAGAAGGCGGTGCAGGTGATGCTCCACGTGCACACCCGCGGCAAGGGCGTGTGCGGCGTATTCACCCGCGAGGTGGCGGAAACCAAGGTGACCCAGGTGAACGAATATTCACGCTCCCATCAGCATCCGTTGTTGTGCACTATGGAAAAGCTCTGAGAGACCCCATTCTGTAGCCATCGCGGCCAGGGTGCCGCCCACGATTCAAGCGGAGACGGTCCGGATGTTCAGCAAGGATCTCGAAGTCACCATCGGCCAGTGCTACAAGCAGGCCCGCGAGCAGCGCCACGAATTCATGACCGTGGAGCATCTGTTGCTCGCTCTCACCGAAAACCAGTCCGCCGTGGGCGCCCTGCGCGCCTGCGGGGTCGATCTGCCGCGGCTTACCGCGGACCTGCAGAAGATCATCGGCGAAACCGTGCCAGTGCTTCCGCACGGCGACGAGCGCGACACGCAGCCCACGCTGGGCTTCCAGCGGGTGCTGCAGCGTGCGGTCTACCACGTGCAGTCGTCCGGCCGGAAGGAAGTCACCGGAGCCAACGTGCTGGTGGCGATCTTCGGCGAAAAGGACTCGCACGCGGTGTACTTCCTGCACCAGCAGGAGATCACCCGGCTCGACGTGGTCAACTACATCTCGCACGGCATCGCCAAGATCGGCGACGAGCCGTCCTCGCCCGGCTCCGCCGGCGAGCGCGAGGGCGAAGAGAGCGGCGAGCCGAAGGGCAATCCGCTCAGCGAGTACGCGTCCAACCTCAACGAACTGGCGCTGGAAGGGAAGATCGACCCGCTGATCGGCCGCCAGGACGAGCTGGAGCGCACCATCCAGGTGCTGTGCCGCCGGCGCAAGAACAATCCGCTCTACGTGGGCGACGCCGGCGTGGGCAAGACCGCGCTGGCCGAGGGCCTGGCCAAGCGCATCGTCGACGGCGAGGTGCCGGAGGTGCTGGAAGGCGCCACCATCTGGTCGCTGGACCTCGGCGCGCTGGTCGCCGGCACCAAGTATCGCGGCGACTTCGAGAAGCGCCTGAAGGCGGTGATCGCCCAGCTGAAGAAGCAGCCCGGTTCGATCCTGTTCATCGACGAGATCCACACCATCATCGGCGCGGGCTCGGCGTCGGGCGGCACCATGGACGCCAGCAACCTGATCAAGCCGATGCTGGCGGCCGGCGAGCTGCGCTGCATCGGCTCGACCACCTTCCAGGAATACCGCGGGGTGTTCGAGAAGGACCGCGCGCTGGCCCGCCGCTTCCAGAAGATCGACGTGGTCGAGCCCAGCGTGGCCGACAGCATCGCGATCCTCAAGGGCTTGCGCACGCGCTTCGAGGAGCACCACAGTGTGGTGTACACCAACGAGGCCCTGCAGGCGGCGGTGGACCTGTCGGTGAAGCACATCCCGGACCGTCTGCTGCCCGACAAGGCGATCGACGTGATCGACGAGGCCGGCGCGCGCCAGCGCCTGCTGCCCGAGGCGGAGCGCAGCGGCAAGATCGACGTGGCCGAGGTCGAGTACATCGTGGCCAAGATGGCGCGGATCCCGCCGAAGCAGGTCTCGGCCTCCGATCGCGACGTGCTGAAGAACCTGGAACGCAACCTCAAGATGGTGGTGTTCGGCCAGGACGCGGCCATCGAGGCGCTCACCGCCTCGATCAAGATGGCGCGCTCGGGGCTGGGCGATCCCACCAAGCCGATCGGCAGTTTCCTGCTGGCCGGACCCACCGGCGTGGGCAAGACCGAGGTGACCAAGCAGCTGGCGCTGCAGCTGGGCATCGAGATGATCCGCTTCGACATGTCCGAGTACATGGAGCCGCATTCGGTGTCGCGCCTGGTCGGCGCGCCTCCGGGCTACGTGGGCTTCGACCAGGGCGGCCTGCTCACCGAGGCGGTGACCAAGCACCCGCATGCGGTGCTGCTGCTGGACGAGATCGAGAAGGCCCACCCGGACGTGTTCAACATCCTGCTGCAGGTGATGGACCGCGGCGTGCTCACCGACACCAACGGGCGCGAGGCGAACTTCAAGAACGTGATCGTGGTGATGACCACCAATGCCGGCGCGCAGCAGGCTTCGCGGCGCACCATCGGCTTCGTCAAGCAGAACCACGCACCGGACGCGATGGAAGTGATCCGCCGCACCTTCACGCCGGAGTTCCGCAACCGCCTGGACGCGATCATCCAGTTCAACCCGCTGGACTTCGAGCACATCCTGCGCGTGGTCGACAAGTTCCTGATCGAGCTGGAGAGCCAGCTGGGCGAGAAGCACGTGGTGCTCGACGTGGGCGCCGACGCTCGCCAGTGGCTAGCCGAGCACGGCTTCGACCCGCAGATGGGCGCGCGGCCGATGGCGCGGGTGATTCAGGACAAGGTGAAGCGCGCGCTGGCCGACGAGCTGTTGTTCGGCAAGCTGGCCGAGGGCGGCAAGGTGCGCCTGAGCGTGCAGGGCGAGGACCTGAAGGTGGATATCGAAGCCACCGAGCCGCAGCCGGCGGTGGTCTAGCGTCCGCGCGAGCGGCCCGCACCAACGAAAATACCGCGCCCCTGGGCGCGGTATTTTTTGTGTCCTTGCCGAGGGCTGGGCGACCGGCGGAAAGCGCCGGAATCACCTCATGCCAGCATCACTTCATGCGATACGTGATGCGACCCTTGGTCAGGTCGTACGGCGTCATCTCCACCTTGACCTTGTCGCCGGTGAGGATGCGGATGTAATGCTTGCGCATGCGCCCGGAAATGTGGGCGGTGATCACGTGCCCGTTTTCCAGTTGCACGCGGAACATGGTGTTGGGCAGGGTCTCCTGGACCGTACCTTCCATTTCGATGACGTCGTCTTTGGCCATGCGTTCCAGGGGGCGAGGCGCAGCCTACATGGCCGCTCAAGCGTTCGATTATGGCACGGATGTGTGCCTGGTTAAAGATTCGTCAGCCGAAATGTTCGCTGAGCTTGCGCTGGACTTCCTGCTCGATGGTCGAGCGCAGCGCCGAGAGCAGCAGGCCCAGTTCGGCCTGGACACGCACCTCGCTCGCCGCCACCGTGATCGCCCCGCTCATGCCGGGCCGCGCGAAGCGCAGGGCGTCGCCGTCCCACTTGCCTTCCACCCCGAATTTCTCGCGCATGCGCGTCGCGACCTTGTCCACTTCCGCGCGCGCCGCTTCGATGGACAGCTGATGGGGATGGCGGATATCGATCTTCGACATGGGCAGGTTCCTGGGGCGAATCGCACATCATAGAACGCCTGCACCGGGCGGACGCCACCGCCGCCATACCACGCCGCATCTGCTAGAGTCCGGGCCATCATTCTCAGGTCCAGCGATGCGCATCGAGTTTCCCCACACGGCTCGCGAAGATTTCCTCTGGCCGCAGCCGCAATTGCGCATCGGCAGTGCGCCGGACAACGATCTCGTGCTGGCCGTGCACCAGGCGGCAGGCCATCATCTGCGCATCCAGCAGGACCGGCGCGGCCTGGTCCTGCAGGTGCTGTCGCCGGCCGGGCGGATCTACGTGAATGCGCGGCCGGTGCGCGAACGCGCGCTGCTGCGCATCGGCGACGTGCTCAGCGTGGGCGACTGCCGCATGCTCCTGCGCAGCGACGAGGAGCCGGCGGGCCGGCAGCCGCCGGACGTGCCGGAGCAGGGACGTTGCGCGGTGGCCTTGCGCGCCGTGGCGGGCCCGCTGTCGGGGCGCGTGGTGTCGCTGCAACGGCCTTTGGAGCTGGGCCCACAGGGGCATTACCCGCTGGAATTGCCCCAGGGCGAAACGGCCTCGCTGCAGATCGCCTGGAAGGACGGCCGCCTGCAGCTCGAAGCTGGCATGCAGTCCGAGCGCTATCCGTTGCGCTTGAACGGCGTGCCGGTGCAGCAGGCGGTGCTGTTGCCCGGCGATCAGATCGGCGTGGCGATGCATCGCTTTGTGGTCGATGCCCCCGGCATGGAGGCCGAGCCGGTGATCGAGCTGCCGCCCGCGCCTATGCCGGAAAGCCTGCCCGAGGATGCGGCCGGACCGCGCGGCGAGGTGTGGTGGCTGATCGTCACCGCCGCCATTCTCGCGCTGGGCATCGCTTTGGGCCTGCTGATCCGCTTCTAGCGTCGGCATCGCGGCGCCCTTGTACGTTTGCGGCTCCGGTCCCGGGTCGGCGCGCATAGCTGCGGCATAATGGACGCTTCGCATCGCGGGGAGTCGCCGTGGACAGGGTGTGGAACTTCAGTGCGGGTCCGGCGGCACTGCCGCAGGCGGTGCTAGCGCGGGCGCAGCGTGAGCTGCTGGACTGGGACGGCAGCGGCGCCTCGGTGATGGAGCAGTCGCATCGCAGCAAGCGCTTCATCGCCATGGCTGCGCAGGCCGAAGCCGATCTGCGCGAGCTGCTGGCCGTGCCGGACGACTACGCCGTGCTGTTCCTGCAGGGCGGCGCCACCCAGCATTTCGCGCAGATTCCGATCAATCTGGCCGGCGAGGGCGACAGCGCCGACTACATCGTCAACGGCCATTGGGGCGAGAAGGCCGCCGGTGAGGCGGCGCCCTACGTGCGGGTGAACCTGGCTGCCAGCAGCAAGGCCGACAGCTATCTGCGTCTGCCGCCGCGCGCGGACTGGCTGCTGGACCCGCGCGCCGCCTACGTGCACTACACGCCGAACGAGACCATTCACGGCGTGGAGTATCGCGAGGTGCCCGAGGTGGGCGAGGTGCCGCTGGTGGCGGACATGTCGTCCAACATTCTGTCCGAGCCGCTGGACGTCTCGCGCTTCGGGCTGATCTATGCGGGTGCGCAGAAGAACATCGGGCCGTCGGGGCTGGTGCTGATGATCGTGCGGCGCGACCTGCTGCAGCGAGCTGGCCGGCCGATGGCCAGGATCATGCGCTATGCCGAGCATGCCGCCGCCGACTCCATGCTCAACACGCCCAACACCTGGGGCTGGTATCTGGCCGGGCTGACCTTCCAGTGGCTGAAGGCGCAGGGCGGCATGGCGGCGATGGCCGCCCGCAACCAGGCCAAGGCCGAGCTGTTGTACCGCGCCATCGACGGTTCCGCCAGCTATTACCGCAACCCGGTCGATCCACCCGCGCGCTCGCGCATGAACGTGCCGTTCACCCTGCACGACGCGGCGCTGGATGCCGACTTCCTCAAGGAGTCGGAAACGGCCGGCCTGCTCGCGCTGAAGGGCCACAAGGCGCTGGGCGGCATGCGCGCCTCGCTGTACAACGCGGTGCCGCTGGAAGCGGTGCAGGCGCTGACCGCCTTCATGGCGGATTTCGCCAAACGTCACGGATGAAACCGTTGCGCGCCAGGTCGTGGATCGGGGACCATTACCGGTTCATGTTTGGACTTCTTTCCTTCCGTAGCCGCAGGCCATGACCGACAAGCAGACTTCGCTGTCCGAGGTGCGCGAGCGCATCGACAGCATCGACCGGCAGATCCAGGAGCTGATCTCCGAGCGCGCCCGCTGGGCGCAGCAAGTAGCCAAGGTGAAGGGCGAAGGGCTGTCGGCGATCGACTACTACCGTCCCGAACGCGAGGCGCACGTGCTGCGCATGGTGGTGGATCGCAACCACGGGCCGTTGTCGGACACCGAGATGGTGCGGCTGTTCCGCGAGATCATGTCCTCCTGCCTGGCGCAGGAAGATCCGTTGAAGATCGGCTTTCTCGGGCCCGAAGGTACCTTCAGCGAGCAGGCGGTGCGCAAGCACTTCGGCCATGCCGCCTACGGCCTGCCGCTGGGCAGCATCGAGGAAGTGTTCCAGGAAGTGGCCGCCGGGCACGCCGACTTCGGTGTGGTGCCGGTGGAAAATTCCGGCCAAGGCATGATCCAGGTCACCCTGGACATGTTCCTCACCTCCGAGGCCACCATCTGCGGCGAGATCGAGCTGCGCGTGCACCAGTGCCTGCATGCGCAGTCGGGCCGCCTGGACGACATCAAACGCGTCTACGCTCACGCGCAGTCGCTGCAGCAGTGCAAGACCTGGCTGCGGCTGAATCTGCCTGGGGTGGAATGCATTGCGGTGAGCAGCAATGCGGAAGCGGCGCGGATGGCCCGCCATGCGGACGACGCCGGCGCGATCGCCGGCGAAACTGCGGGCAAGGTGTACGGCCTCAAGACCGTGGCCAAGGGCATCGAGGACCGCGCCGACAACACCACCCGCTTCCTGGTGATCGGCCGCTCGCTGTTCCCGCCTTCGGGCAACGACCGCACCTCGCTGCTGGTCACCGTCAACGACAAGCCGGGCGCGCTGTACGACGTGCTCAGCCCGTTTGCCACGCACGGAGTCAGCTTGAACCGCATCGAGTCGCGTCCGGCGCACACCGGCAAATGGCAGTACGCCTTCTTCATCGACGTCTCCGGCCACATCCACGACGAGACCCTGCAGGCCTCGGTGCACGAGATCGAGCAATCCGTGGCGAAGCTGCGTGTGCTGGGCTCCTACCCGGTGGCCTTGCCGTGAGCGCGCGGCTCGACTGGCGCAGTCGTCCGGCTGGCCCGCTGCGTGGCTCGCTGCGCGTGCCCGGCGACAAATCCGTGTCGCATCGCGCGCTGATGCTGGGTGCGCTGGCCGACGGCCGTTCGCATATCCGCGGCTTTCTGGAGGGCGAGGACACCCGCGCGACGGCGGCGGTGCTGGCTCGCCTGGGCGTGCGCATCGAGACGCCGGCCGAGGGCGAGCGGCTGGTCCACGGCGTGGGCCTGCATGGCTTGCGCGGCAGCGCGCAAACGCTGGATTGCGGCAATGCCGGCACCGGCATGCGCCTGCTGGCAGGCCTGCTGGCCGGGCAGGCCTTCGACAGCACCCTGGTCGGCGACGAGTCGCTGTCCAAGCGGCCGATGCGCCGCGTCACCGAACCGCTGGCGCTGATGGGCGCGCGCATCGATACGCCGGATGGCCTGCCGCCGCTGCAGGTGCGCGGCGGCCAGCCGCTGCATGGCATCCGCTACACCTTGCCGGTGGCCAGTGCGCAGGTGAAGTCGGCCCTGCTGCTGGCCGGCCTGTATGCGCAGGGCGAGACCGAGGTGATCGAGCCGCATCCCACCCGCGACTACACCGAGCGCATGCTGGCCGCCTTCGGCTGGCCGATCGTGTTTTCTCCAGGCCATGCGAAGTTGAGCGGCGGGCATGCGCTGCGCGCCACCGACGTCGAAGTGCCGGCCGATTTCTCCTCGGCGGCGTTCTTCCTGGTCGCGGCCAGCATCGTGCCCGGCTCCGAGCTGCGTCTGCCTGCGGTGGGCCTCAATCCGCGCCGCACCGGCCTGCTGCAGGCCCTGCGCCTGATGGGTGCGGACATCCGCGTGGAGCACGAACGCGAGAGCGGCGGCGAGCCGGTGGGCGATCTGCTGGTGCGTCACGCCGAGCTGCGCGGCATCGAGCTGCCGGAGGCGCTGGTGCCGGACATGATCGACGAATTCCCCGCGCTGTTCATTGCGGCGGCGGTCGCCAAGGGGCGCACCGTGGTGCGCGGCGCCGCCGAGCTGCGGGTAAAGGAGTCCGACCGCATCGCCAGCATGGCCAACGGCCTCAAGGCGCTGGGCGCGCGCATCGAGGAAACTCCGGACGGCGCCATCATCGACGGCGGCGCCTTGAGCGGCGGCGCCATCGACAGCCATGGCGACCATCGCATCGCGATGAGCTTCGCGGTGGCCGGTCTGGTTGCGGGCGGCGAGGTCGCGATCGCCGACTGCGCCAACGTCGCCACCTCGTTCCCCGGTTTTACCGAGCTGGCCAACGGCTGCGGCTTCGATCTGGGTGAGGCGGCCTGAGATGTCGGCGCAGGAGCCGCAAGGCGGCGCCGATGCCAACGGGCCGCATGTGTCGGCAGTGTTGACCGAGTTGTCCTTCACGCTGACGGTGGCCGACCTGGTCGCCGCCCAGCGTGCGCACCTGCGTGGCCTCCTGCGGCGCATTGGCCGCAGCAAGGCGCTTTGGGTCGTGATCCTGCTGGCAGTGTTGGCTGGAGGCGCTGGCGTTTGGCTGGACGCTGGCCAGAACGCCTCGGGCGAGCTCCTGCTCACCGTAGGCCTCATCGCAGGCTGCGCTGTGGTGGGCGGTGCGCTGGGGCTGCTCATACCGTATTTGCTCATGCCCAGGTCATGCCGGCGTCTGATGCGCCAGCAGAAAAGCCTGAGCCAGACCTGGCACGCCGAGCTGCGTGAGGACGGCCTGCGCGTGGCCAGCCCCAGCCAGCAGGGCTTCGTGATCTGGGCCAATTACATCGCCTGGCATCGCGGCAAGCGCATGGTCCTGCTCTACCATAACGACCGACTGTTCCAGATGATTCCCGCACACGCCGTGACGGCGCGGGCCTGGGCGGTATTCGACGACAAGTTGGCCGGCCTGCCGCAGCGCTGAGCCAGGAATTTCTGGACGACGATGCCGCTCTGGCTGCCGTCGACAACCGAGATCGTATGTCTTCCTCATCCGTTCCTTTCATCGTCGCCATTCCCGCTCGCTACGGCTCGACCCGCCTGCCGGGCAAGCCTCTACGGGCGATCGCCGGCGTGCCGATGGTGGTGAGGGTGGCGCAGCGCGCGCTGCAGGCCGGCGCCGCCCAGGTGGTGGTGGCGGTGGACGACCCGCGCATTGCCGAGGCCTTGGCCGGGCAGGGTGTCGAGGTCTGCATGACGCGCAGTGATCACGCTTCGGGCAGCGACCGCCTGGCCGAATGCGCCAGCCACTATGCCTGGCCCGACGAGGCCATTGTGGTGAACTTGCAGGGCGACGAACCGTTCGCCCCCGCCGCCGGCATTCGCGAAGTGGCGCAGGCGCTGGTCGAGGACGATGCGCCGGTGGCCACCTTGGCGACCGAGATTACCGAAGCGCACGAGCTGTTCGACCCGAACGTGGTGAAACTGGTGCGTGCAGCCAGCGGACGCGCACTGTATTTCAGCCGTGCGCCGCTGCCCTGGGCGCGCGACGCCTTCGCCGCGACGCGCGATGCCTTGCCGCCAGCGCTGCCGTTCCTGCGCCATATCGGCATCTATGCCTACCGGGCGGGTTTCCTGCGCCGCTACGCCGCGCTGTCGCGCACGCCGCTGGAGCAGGCGGAGTCCTTGGAGCAGCTGCGCGTGCTCGAACACGGACATGCGATCGCCGTACGGCTTACGCCCGAGCCGTTCCCGCCCGGCATCGACACCGAAGAGGATCTGGCCCGCGCCGAGCATTGGCTGGCGGATCAAGGCGGACGGCTTTAGCGACAGGTGCCGGCGCGTTGGCCGGATGGTCAGGCCGTGCCCGCATATACGGGCGTTGCCGGCGCAAGGCTTGCACGCCATTGCGCTAAGGACGCATCGGTTTCCGTGCGGCCTGTCTCGAGGACCCGGGCACTTGCGGTGCCCGAATCGTGCGAGATGGCTTTCGGTCAAAGCGCCACGCAGTCGAAGTCCACATCGGTCGCCACATCGACGCCGTAGTCCACGTCGGCGCGATCGAAGCCGAACAATTGCAGGAAGCCGTGCTTGTACGCGGCGTAGTCGGTGAGCTCGAACAGGTTCTCGGTGGTGACCTGCGGCCACAGCTCCTTGCAACGGCGCTGCACGTCTTCGCGCAGCTCCCAGTCGTCCATGCGGATGCGGCCTTCGTCGTCGGTCGGCAGGGCCGCCCCGTCGGTACGGTAGAGCCGGTCGCGGAACAGCCGGTTGGTCTGCTCGATGGTGCCTTCGTGCAGGCCTTCGCTCTTCATCACGCGGAACACCATGGCGATGTAGAGCGGCAGGATGGGAATCGCCGCGCTGGCCTGGGTCACCACCGACTTCATCACCGCGACGCGGGCATCCAGGTGCTTGCCCTGATGGCGGGCGCGCAGCTCGCCGGCGGTCTGGTCCAGGTGCTGCTTGGCTTTGCCCAGCGCGCCGTGCCAGTAGATCGGCCAGGTGATCTCGGTGCCGATATAGCTGTAGGCCACGGTCTTGGCGCCGTCGGCCAGCACGCCGGCCTGGTCCAGTGCGTCGATCCACAAGGCCCAGTCCTCGCCGCCCATCACGGTGACGGTGTCGGCGATTTCCTTTTCGGTGGCCGGCTCCACCGTGGCCTGCACCACGATGTCCTTGTTGGTGTCCACCGAGGTGGCGGTGAAGGGCTCGCCGATGGTCTTCAAGGCCGAACGCACCGTCTCGCCAGTGCTCGGCACGCGCCGTACCGGCGAGGCCAGCGAATAGACCACCAGATCGATCGGGCCGCCCATCTCGTTCTTGACGATCTCGATGACCTTGGCGCGCGCCTCGTCGGAGAAGGCGTCGCCGTTGATCGACTTGCTGTACAGACCGGCCTCTTTGGCCAGACGATCGAAGGCGGCGGAGTTGTACCAGCCGGCCGTGCCGGGCTTGTCCACGGTGCCGGGCTTCTCGAAGAACACGCCCAGGGTTGCGGCGCCGTAGCCGAAGGCGGCGCTGATGCGCGAGGCCAGGCCGTAGCCGGTGGAGGCGCCGATCACCAGCACGCGCTTGGGGCCCGGGGCCGGCTTGTCCAGCGACTGCGCTGCCTTGATCTGGTCGCGCACATTCAGCTCGCAACCGTGCGGATGCGTCGTCACGCAGATGAAGCCTCGAACCCGGGGATGGATGATCACGTGGTGCCCTCATGGATGCCAAGCGCGCATTTTATCGCGAGCGGCGTCCATACGCGCCTCCACGGCGCTAGCATGCAGCCTGGCTTGCTTCGTGCCCGGAATGATCGCGCCATGTCTGTCCTGTTCGTGTGCCTCGGCAATATCTGTCGCTCACCGCTGGCGGCGGTCGTCGCGCGGCAGCGGTTTCGGCTGGCTGGCTTGGCTATCGACGTGGATTCCTGCGGAACCGGGCGCTGGCACGCCGGCGAGCCAGCCGATCCGCGCGCGATCCAGGTGGCCGCAGCGGCGGGCTACGATTTGCGCTCGCACCGGGCCCGTCAGTTGTGCGCGGACGACTATGCGAGCTTCGACTGGCTGTTGGCCATGGACACCGACAACCTGGCCACGCTGCGCCAGCGGGCGCCGGCAGGCGGCACGGCCGAGATGTCGCTGTTCCTCGATGCCGCGGGCCTGGGGAAGGCTGGCTCGGTGCCTGATCCGTATCACGGCGGCCTGGGTGATTTCGAAGCAGTGCTGCGGCTGGTAGAGCGGGGCGTCGACGGCTTGATCGAGGCATGGTCCCGTACCGCGGTCGAGGGCGGCACGGGCCGTTCGGCGAGCTAAAATAGCCGCATGTCCAACAGTCCGTCGCTGCCGCCGTTCGACGGCAAAGCCTTTGTCCGCACCTTGACCACCTCGCCCGGGGTGTATCGCTATTTCAACGACGCCGACGAACTGCTCTACGTCGGCAAGGCCGGCAACCTCAAGAAGCGTGTCGGCAGCTATTTCCTGAAGCCGCGAATGGAGCCGCGCATCGCCGCGATGGTGGCGCAGATCGTGCGCGCGGAAATCACTGTGACGCGCACCGAGGGCGAGGCGCTGCTGCTGGAATCGCAGCTGATCAAGTCGCTGAAGCCGCGCTACAACATCCTGCTGCGCGACGACAAAAGCTACCCGTACATTTATCTGTCCGGCGGCGAGGACTATCCGCGCCTGGCTTTCCATCGCGGCGCACGCAACCTGCCTGGGCGCTATTTCGGCCCTTATCCCAGCACCTTCGCGGTGCGCGAAAGCCTCAGCCTGATGCAGAAGCTGTTCAAGGTGCGCCAGTGCGAGGACAGCTATTTCCGCAATCGCTCGCGGCCCTGCCTGCAGCATCAGATCGGGCGCTGCAGCGCGCCCTGCGTGCAGCTGGTGACGGTGGACGACTATCGCCAGGACGTGCGGCACGCCGAGATGTTCCTGGAAGGGCGCAGCAGTGCGGTGATCGACGAGCTGGCCGGGCAGATGGAGCAGGCCAGCGCGGCCCTGGCCTTCGAGCGCGCGGCCGCGTTGCGCGACCAGGTGGCGGCGCTGCGCCGGCTACAGGCCGAGCATCACGTGCAGGGCGCCAGCGCGGACATGGACGTGATCGCCTGCCGGATCGAGGCCGGCCTGGTCTGCATCAGCGTGTTGTTTTTCCGCAACGGCATCAGCCTGGGCACGCGCGACTTCTTCCCGCGTCTGCCGCTGGATGCGGAACCGGCCGACGTGCTGGCGCAATTCATTGCGCAGTACTACCTGGATCGTCCGGTGCCGCGCGAGCTGATCCTCGGCGAAGCGATCGCCGACCAGGACATGCTGGCTGAACTGCTGACCGCGCAATCGGGTCACGCGGTCGAGCTGAAGAGCAGCGTGCGCGGCGAGCGGGCGCGCTTCCTGCAGATGGCCGAGCGCAATGCGCAGGCCTCGCTGACCTCGCGCCTGGCCAGCCGGCAGACCCTGGGCACCCGCTTCGAGGATCTGCGCCGCGTGCTGGAGATGGAAGTGCCGCCGCGCCGGATCGAATGCTTCGACATCAGCCACACACGCGGCGAGGCCACGGTGGCGTCCTGTGTGGTGTTCGGCCCCGAGGGGCCGGAGAAGTCGCACTACCGGCGCTTCAACATTGCCGGCATCACGCCGGGCGACGACTACGCAGCGATGCACCAGGCCCTGACCCGACGTTTCCGCAAGGTGGCCGAAGGCGAGGGCGCCAAGCCGGACATCCTGCTGATCGACGGCGGCAGCGGCCAGGTGGCGCAGGCGCTGGACGTGCTGGCCGCGCTGGGCGTGGAGGGGATCGCCGTGGTCGGCGTCGCCAAGGGGCCGGGGCGGCGCGCCGGCGAAGAGACCCTGGTGCTGGCGGATCAGCGGCCGGGCATGCCGGCGCGCGAACTGCATCCAGGTACCTCGTCGCCGGCCCTGCACCTGGTTGCGGCCGTGCGCGACGAAGCCCACCGCTTCGCCATCAGCGGCCACCGCAAGCGACGCGAGAAGGCGCGCGAACGCAGCTCGCTCGAGGACGTGCCGGGCATTGGCGCGCGTCGTCGTTCGGCCTTGCTGAAGGCCTTCGGCGGCTTGGCCGGGGTGGAGGCCGCCGGTATCGAGGAGCTGATGCAGATCAAGGGCATCGACCGCGGGCTGGCCGAGCGCATCTACGCGGCCTTGCATCCCTGAGCGGCGGCACGCATATGCGTACATGGCGGCTCGTTTGGCTCGCGCGAGCGTGAGACACTGGCCGGGTTCTGGAAGGAAACTATGCGCATCAACCTGCCGACCTGGCTGACCCTGTTCCGCGTCGCGCTGCTGCCGGTGATGGTGGTGGTGTTCTACCTGCCGTTCCATGGGCACAACATCACTGCCGCGGTGGTCTTCATGCTGGCGGCGTTCACCGATTGGCTGGACGGCTATCTGGCCCGTCGACTCAATATGACCTCGGCGTTCGGCGCCTTCCTCGATCCGGTGGCCGACAAACTGATGGTGGCGGTGACGCTGTTCCTGCTGGTGGAGTCGCATCGCGGCGGCTGGCCGGGCATCGTGATGGCGGTGACCGCGGCGATCATCGTCGGCCGCGAGATCAGCATCTCGGCCCTGCGCGAATGGATGGCCGAAATCGGCATGCGCTCCACTGTGCGCGTGGCCTTTATCGGCAAGCTGAAAACCGCGATGCAAATGATTGCCCTGGTGGTGCTGATCGTGCAGCACGACGCCGAAGCGCTGCGGCTCTATCACGTGGGCGAGGGCCTGCTGGTGATCGCCGGCATCCTGACCATCTGGTCGGGCTTCTACTATTTGCGCGCGGCCTGGCCCTTGCTGCGCGGCGATATGCCCGTGCCGCCGCACCACGGCGAGACATGAGTGTGTCGCGCCAGGCTTGACGATTTCACGAGGCGTATTAGAATGCGCGCTCTCCGATGCGGGAATAGCTCAGTTGGTAGAGCACGACCTTGCCAAGGTCGGGGTCGCGAGTTCGAGTCTCGTTTCCCGCTCCAAAGTTTTCATCGAAGCCCCGGTTTCCGGGGCTTCGACGTTAAGGCCGACGGTTCATCGATCGGCATGTTCGAGAAGCATCGGCACATGCTTTTCGGGGCCTCAAGGCTGTTTACACTAGCCACAGGTCTGTTACACTTTCTAGCTCTGATGCGGGAATAGCTCAGTTGGTAGAGCACGACCTTGCCAAGGTCGGGGTCGCGAGTTCGAGTCTCGTTTCCCGCTCCAGATTTCATGGCCACGGTTCGCCGTAGCCGACCTTCGGGAGGCCAGGCCGCCCGAGCACGACTTGTAAGCGCGTGGCCGGGTGGCAGAGTGGTCATGCAGCGGCCTGCAAAGCCGTGTACGCCGGTTCGATTCCGACCTCGGCCTCCATTGCGCTACAACCCGAAGCAATGACTAAGGCGACCTACGGGTCGCCTTTTTCATGGCTGGTTTGCCGGGCATGTGGCGGTGGATCGGCGAGGAGGGCTTCGCTGCTTTCACTTCGAGGTGGCCGACTCGTCTTAATCGATATGGTCGGTCTGCGGCTTGTTCGATCTTTGGAGCGGCATGAGACTTGGCGCGCTAAATCGGTACGCATTGCCATCCGACAGCTTTGCATGGCAGACGGGCGAAGCTTAGGCGTCGTTGACTGGCGACATCCGCGCATCCGCTGTGATTTGGAAAGCTAGTGGCCGGATCTTCTCAACTGTCGGTCAGATATTCGAAGATCCCATATATCCCCACGATAGCCATCGTGATAGGGATAAGGGCCAGAAAGGCCGATCTGACAGTCCATGGGCCGTTTCCTTCCTCGGGCTCAGGGAGGATCGGAATTTGCCCCCATTTATCTAGCTTGTAGCGCTTCATGAATCAGCCATTGCCTAGAGTAATTTCGAATATATTGCGGATACGGGCAGAAATACGGAACCTGACGCGCGCCAGGAATAAATTCGCGATGCGGAATACCGGAGCGTCATGGTTCTGCTTGCGGATGAGTTGTTTTTCTTCGGGTTCGAGATCTGCGCTAGTTCAGGACGTCGGCTGTTGATCGAAGTGACTTTGTGCTTCCGCAATGGCGAGCTTGTTTTCGTGCGCCCATTCCACCAGCGCCATCGTCGGTTTCAGCAAGGTGTGCCCCAGCTTGGTGAGTTCGTAATCGACCCGGGGCGGGATCGTCGGAAACAGCGTTCGCGTAATCAGCCCATCGCGTTCCAGGCCGCGCAAGGTCAGCGTCAGCATGCGCTGGGAAATGCCCTCGATCCCGCGCTTCAGTTCGTTGAAGCGGCGAGGGCCCGGGGCCAGGGTGGCGATGAGATAGAGGCTCCACTTGTCGCCCACGCGGTCGAGAATCTGGCGCGTGGCCTGGCAACACTCGGTGTGAGGCTTGCCTACCTCGGGCAAGGCGATGTGACTTGGTGACATGAATGTGCCTTCTTGTGGAGCCTTGGTAGGAACAATACGATCCTTCGTATGTTTTAGTAATTCAGATTGAAAGAATTACTAAGTTCTTATTCTATACCTAGGAGCCTCCCATGAGCCATATCCTGCTGATCACCTCTAGCCCCCGCGGGTCCGACAGTCTGTCCAAGCGCTTTGCCAGTGACCTGGCTCAGCAGCTGAGCGAGCAGCACCCAGGCGCCACGCTGACGGTTCGGGATCTTTACGCCCAACCGTTGCCGCACATCGACGAAGCCTATGTGGCCGGCCGCACCATGCCCGCCGAGGCGCGCTCGCCGGCGCAGGCGCAGGCTGTCGGCTTGGCCGAAGCGTTGGTCGCCGAGCTGCAGGCCGCCGACATCATCGTGATCGGCTCGGCGATGATCAATTTCGGGCCGCCTTCCCAGCTCAAGGCCTGGTTCGACTACGTGACCTGGCCGGGCGTCACCTTCAGCTACGACGGCAAGGCGGTCCAGGGCCTGATTAAGGGCAAGAAGGTCTACCTGATCACCGCGTCTGGCGGAGTTTTCGCCGAAGGCCCGTACGCGCCGTACGATTATCAATCCGGCTACGTAAAGCACCTGCTTGGCTTTATCGGGCTGACCGACGTCGAGCATCTGCGCGTGGAAGGAGTGGCCCATGGACCTGACGCAGCGCAGGCGGCCATCGTGAACGCCGAGGCGGCCGTACAGACTTTATTGGCCTCGGCTGCCTGAGCTGAGACAGGATAGGCTCGTCTCTCCATATCTGTGGAGAAGCGAGCCGCTTGGGCATGTCGTACGTCCTCAAAATCGGGACGCGCCTAGTCCGGCAGGCTGACCACCGGTACGAAGCTGCCGAAGATCATGCGCTTGCCATCGAAAGGACAGTCAGCAGCGGCCTCCATGCGCGGGTCTTGCACGAATTTCGCCATGCCAGCATCGCGGGTGGCCTTGTCGGGCCATTCCACCCAGGAGAACACTACGGATTCGTCCTCCTTCGCCTGCACGGCGCGGCGGAAATCGGTGAGCTTGCCTTCGGGCACGACATCGCCCCAGCACTCCACGACCCGGATGGCGCCGAACTCCACGAAAATGGCGTCGAAGGTACGCGCATGCGCGATGAATTGCTCGCGGTTGGCATTGGGTACGGCGATCACGAAACCATCGATATAGGACACGACTGTTCCTCGGCGGGCAGGGGCGGTCGACAGGGCCGCCTTCATGTGTGCGACGAATCAGCGCGCGCGGGATCGACACGGAACTGCTCTTCGACCCATCGCCGCCGGAAAGTGGCCAACGGTTTAAGAGTGGATCGGGTTCAGGCCTTGAATACACCGAACGTCAGGAACAAAAAAGCCCGGCGATCTCTCGCCGGGCTTTTTCTTCTGATGGTGGAGGTGGCGGGAGTCGAACCCGCGCGCTTTGAGCTGTGCCAAGGCCTGGCGCGGTCGTGATGACCAAACATTGACCGTCAGTTCTCGAAGGAGACGTGGCCTTGCCCGGCGGCTGCGATATCACGTAGCTCCAAGGTTGTCCTGACCGCGATGCCGGTGAAGATCAATCTGGCGTTGCCGGCGACGGCGGACGCGGCGATTTCACGGAGGTCTTGGGCTGATCGTATGCCGACGTTTAGGCGAAAGCCGCCGCCGGCCGCGGCGATCGAGCAAAGGTCGTCTGTCGAGCGGATTTCGAGGGTCATATCATCCGTTCCCCTTGTTGGCGTTCTCCGGGGTAGTTTGCCAGATCGAGGCGACCTTCTGCCCGGCATCGGGTGCGACGGAGGGAATCCAGCGGCCATAGGTGCGCACGATCATGGTCCAGTCCTTGTGCCCCATCATGGAAGCCACCCAGACCGGGTTCTCGCCAGCGCTGAGCAGCGTCGAGGCGAAGGTGTGGCGCATCTGGTAGGGGTAGCGGTAGCGGACTCCGGCGCGCTTTAGGGCGGGCTGCCAAGCGGTTTTTCGAATCGGGGCATCATCGAGCCAGGGTTCGTTGTTGCGCGGGTTGTGGAAGACTTCCTGCCCGGCAGCCTGGGTGTGCTGACGCTGGGCCTTGAGCGCCTGGAGCGCTGGCGCCAGGAGCGTCATGGTTCGCCGGCCGGCCTTGGTCTTCGGCACCTTCACCTTTCGGCGGACCTTGGCCCGCCGGACGCTGATCGTTCCGTTGATCAGATCGACGTCCTCCCAGCGCAGTGCAATCAGTTCACTGGTGCGCAGCCCCGTCCAGAACCCGAACTCGAAGAGGTTCCGGATCTGCCCTTCGCTGGCCTCCAGGATGGCTTTGACCTCGGCCGGCGTGAAGGGGTCGACGTCGTCGGTCTCCTTGGGCGGCTCGATCTTGCGCGGTGTCCACCCGATGAACGGGTTGGAGGTGATCTGCTCGTCCTCCATGGCCAGCGCGAAGAGGCCGCGCAGCGGGAGCAGGACATTTCGGATGCGCTTCAGGCCGCAAGTTTGCGCCGACACCCATTCCTTCAGGTCGCCGCGCGTCAGCTCGGTCAGGCGCTTGGTGCCGAAGGCCGGCGTCCAGACGTTCTGGATAGCCTGGTCATAGTCCTCGTAGGTCGAGTGCTCAATCTGGCCCTTCATGCCGCGGAGCCACGCCTCCAAGGCCGGCCCGATCGTGATGGCTGCACCGGGCAGGCGGCTTAGCGCGGCTGCCTTAGGGCTATCCGGGAAGTATTTGGCGTACTCGAACGTCCCGCGCGCGATCTCGGCCAGGATCTGGGCGCGCAAGTTGGCCGCGAACTTGATGTTGGCCGCAGTCGGGGCGAGCTTCAGGCGCTCGCGGCATCGGACGCCGCGGTAGTAGAAATCGACCGCTATGCTGCTGCTCGTCGCAGAGCGGACACCTGTTTGCCTTGCACCCATGTCTCAAATCCCTCGATGTCAATCAGCACCCGTCCATCGGGCGCTTTCGTCCAGACGATGTCCTGAAGCCAGACGCCGTTCTTGATCTTGGCGCGTATGGCGTCCTCGGTGTAGCCCGATTCTTCAGAGAATTTGCTGATGGTCAGATAGCGCAACATGGGCTGATGGTTATCCCGCCAGGCCCTGCGCATCAGAATATCGATGAGCACGGCTAGCCTCGCGCACACCAGGCCTGGGGGCGATCACTAGACCCAGCACGACAGCTCCCGAGCGGTCAGAGAATGAGGCTCCAAGGAGCCAATCATGGCCGCGCACTGATCCGGCGAGCCCATATTGGCGCCAGTCTCGGCGAAGCTCCCCGAAGAGGATTTTCATGCTTCGGCTCCCCGGGTGCCGCTTGGGTAAGAGGCGGCGGCGCCATTGATTGCGTCATTGAGTAGCGAGAAAGCCTCTTCGAATTGCGCGATACGCTCCGGCATAATGATGGCGCCGCCGTCCACTCGCTCCCAGTGGAGCGGATATAGCGCGTTCACCTTCTTAGCTGCAGCTAGTAGCGCCGCGCACGACTTGTCGCGAGCTTCGTCCACCGCCAAGTGCTGGCCAATTGTGGCGGCTAGCTGCAAGGCCTCGACGCGCCCCGGGAAATCCGCCTTCATCGACATTCCATGCAACCATTTGCGTCCCTTGGCCAGGGCCTCACTCATGAGACGCTCCTGGCTTCACTTCACTTCTGACTTCAACGATTTGCTCAGCGCTGGTTACGCCATTGTCGGTGACGAATGTCCATTCGTGCGGTCTGAACCGTTCCTTTCGGATATAAAGCACCACGCCGATAAAGAGCCTCCCGCTCGAAATGAATCGAATCCAATCGCCCACCTCGATGGTCGTTGTTATTTCAGCCAAGACGCCTTCTCCTTAAACTCGACTTCGAATATGAATGCCGGCGACTCTAATGCGCCTAATGCGATTAGCAGCGTCTGCCAGAAGTTGGTCTTGCGGTGGTATACAAGCCAGCGTCCTACGCGCTTATGAAATGACACTTCTCCACACTGTTCGCATACCTCGGAGTGATCATTATCATCCGTGTGACTTCTGCATTTAAAACATGTGTAGATACACCTCCAGCCAGAGGTATGCTTGAGGACATAATCAATTCCACCAACCAATTTTGACTCCGCCACGGCTACCTCTCTTGAATTTGAGCTGGCTAATGGACTGGCGCCGCTGCAATTCGCATATTCCAGGCGACCAGTGAATCAACGTCATTGGTACACCACCGGGTTCGCGCTCCGCAGACGTTGCATTCAAAGGCAAATCTGACGATCAGGTCGCTGGAATCTCGGGGATAGAACGACACCAGATCGATACGGTCATGGCCGCAGAACGGGCAGGGCAATAGATCATTCACTGATCAGCTCCTTGCCGTGCTCGGCGATAAAATTTTCCAGCTCGTCGGTGCAATGCGCGATGCCCTCTGATACGCCTAAGCAGTATTCCCCGGAGTAGATATCTTCTTCTGCTTCAGCAACGCGCCACTTTTTGGCGAGTTGTTTTAACTCCGCCATCGGGACGCTTTGCTGCATACGCGCAGCCTCCCAGGCCATGTGCAGGAGCTTCGAATCTTCTGCCAGGAAGGAGCCGTCCTTTGCCCTTCCCCATGCGCGCTTCACATGCGGCTGCGCGCGCTCCCAATATTCACGGCACGCGGTCTGGCTCGCGGTCTCCGGCGCGGCATCCTTGTGCGTCATGGGTTCAGCTCCTTGACCTTGGCAAGGCAGGCGTTCCAGCCTTCGAGGTAGCCTGTCCGTTGAGCCATCCACTCCGCACTGATCGGAGCGCACAATTCCGGCTTTGCTGGCCCCGGAAGGGCGATGGTGCGCACAGGCCCCTGTTCACGGGCAAAGCCGCTGATGCCCGACAAGATTGCGTCCTGCGCTGCAGTCCGCTCCTTCGCATAGGCCTTGCTGTCCACGTCGAGGTGCAGGTCATCGCGATGCGCCCACCTGGCGCTTGCATGCCAACCATGCGCAAAGGCGGCGGCGAAAAGCGCGTCAAGTTCATCGCGCGTGACCATTGCGCGCTCCACTGGCGTGCTATTGCCGCTCGCGAATTTCTCGCCGATGGACTTCACCAGTCGATCCAAGTTGCTCATGTCTTTTCCTTGGAATATCGGTTTTCGATGCAATCGGGGCAGACGTAGGCGAAGGGTCGATGCTTGGCGAGCTGCCAACCGCTGGCATGGATGTCGCTGTACCGGCCGATGGCGAGACACCCGAGGCAGGTGATCGTGTATGGGGCGCGAGTCGGCGCGATGCTTGACGGCGCATCGAAGTCAGCCATAAGCCAACCTCAAGGTCGCCGAGACACCAGCCAGAGCGGCATGCACTGGCTCGGATCGCCTGCTCTGCGACTCCATCGGGGACGTGCCGTCCCGATAGAGTCGACGCTCGACCCGAAGCCCGCGAGCTTCCATTGCCCGCAGAAAATCCTGCAGCTGGCCCGGCGCGGTCAGAGCGTCATCATCAATCAGCGCGGCAACCACTCGACCGCTCTTGAGGGCGACCCAATACCTGCGATCCCAGCAGGTATCGGAAGCGGCCCTGAGCCAGAGCCTCATGTACCTTCTGGCCTCGATCGCCGGCACGCCGAAATGAGCGCTTATGGCCTGTACGGTCGGGCGCGTCTGCTGCTGCAGGAACCAGACGCCAACGCGCATGAAATCAATCGCGCCTTCATCTTTCATGACCGCGCCCCTGGGGATTGGCCCGAAGTGGTGATATTCAGCGTCGTTGTGACGCGGCTCTTGCGGATGCCTTGATCGATGCGCACCAGGAAAAAAAGGGTGATCGTGAGTCCGTCGCAAATCATTTCCGCGGCAGACTTTGGCGCCGGATTCCATCCGAAAAACGAGTTTTCGGAGATCCAGAAGAAGAGGGGGATCAGGTACAGCATCATGCGGCGAGGCTCGGCACGGCATCGATCACTTCGCCATTGATGAAGATGCTGATCCGCATGCGCTCTGAATAATGCTGCGCGCGGGACGCAGGAATTGTCGCCGACCAGCCATGCGCCGAGCGGATATCGAAATGATCGATTCGCCACAGCACGGTGGTCTCGTAAATGTTCCGGCAAATGTAGCCAGCGGAACTTTGCCCAACGACCAGCAGGAGAAAAACTTGTCCGCTGGTTAGCGTGAAAAGCGCGGGCTCATTCACCGATGGCTTTTGATTTCGGTCGAAGAGAACGACATCTCCTTGCCGAAAGGCCGGATACATGCCCTCGTCGCCGATAATCAGGCCATATTCGCCATTTTCGCAGCCGGCGTGATCCGGTATGTAGGTCATGCCAATCCCTCCGCGCGCTTGAACTCGACCAAGTGGCCGGTAAATTCGCCATTGATGTGCTGAGCAAGCAGGCGCCTGTCGAGTATTCCAGCTCGGAACAAGGCCATGCCCATGTAATAGTCATGCGTGAGTGGACCGCTTCGTTCCAGGCTACGCCAGTCGCCGCACTTATCGAGCACCTCCTGATAGAGGTGGCCGCCGCCGGCTGAAAGGTCGCCGCGATCGATGGCGCGCAGGATCGAGTTGTGGATATCGGCGCTCATGCGGCCGCCCTCGCGGTCTTCTGCGCCTGCACCGCTTTTTTGGCAGCCCTGCGCTCACGGCGTCGCCTGTTGCGCTCAGCATTTTCAGCTAAATAGGCCTGAAAATCAGCCTCCAATTTTGCATCGCATATAGCCTCCCCATCCACTTCGAAGGGCAACCCATAAGGAAATATGCGACATGCAGCGATTGCAAAACGAGCAACCTCCTTCGCGAATCCTAGTTCGATCCCGATCTTATTCCAATTGGAATCCGTCAAGGCGCATGTGATTGCGTCGACGGCGTCGACGATATTAAATCGCGACATTTCGATTATTTCGGAAAAAAGGCGTTTGCCAAACATGAGGACATTGACCTCATTGTGCCGAGGGCCAACACCACCCCAGTTTGATTGCATGATATTGCGTGCTTGATCGCGGATAACGAAGGAGAGTTCCTTGCGCGTAGTGATTTGACCTCCTTTTGCTGGACCGCTGATTGATTCATCCGCCTTAGGAGCCAGAATGATGCCGCGAAGCTCATCAACTCGGTCGCGCAGTCGAGCCATGTCGTCGAGGCAAGGCCCTTCGCTGCTGTCGAAGAGCATCGGAAATTCATTTTGAACGTTTTCAATCGCGTCATCATCGCGAAGACAGGAGGCGATTCCGAATGCCTCGAAGTATTTTGCATCCTGCCGATGGATGTAGAGGTCCGACAGCAAATCATCCAGGTCTGCTTTGTGTATGCCGCCGTACTTGGTGTAGAACGAGCGCAGCCCATCCTGGGCTTTATCGGGAATACCATAAAGCATGCCCTCGACCATGACGGCTTTGTACAAATCCGGAAAAGCTTGAGCGAGCCACCCAGCAGTTCCCACGAGGTGCTGTTCTTGGATATTCTCGGGTAAGGCGCTCATGCGGAAACCTCGGACGCCGGTGCGCGGTCGGCATAGACCAACTTGGAAAATGCAGAAGAGGCCAAGACCTTGGCGAATTGCACGAGCTGCAGAGCGCCATAGGAGGCTGCGTTAAATTCATCGCAGCTCCGGTCGAAAATCTCCAGGGCACTTTCGAGAGCCGCCGTTAGGCCGTTCATGCAGCTATACACATCGGCCTTTGGGTCGAGCTGAAATTTCACGCCCGTGAACAGGAATCCGACTTTTTGCAAGTCCTCAAGCCCATGGCTGCGATTAACTTCAGTCGCCCCCATGAAGTTGGCCACGGGCTGCATGCTGATGATCTTGGCGATCGTTTTCGGATATCGCTCGGTGAATCTCTCGACGTTTTTCGAGAGCAAGTCGTCCCGCGCGGCCTCGATCACTTCGAGATCCCAGTCCGTGTTCGGCAGGTCGAGGCTCAAGGACCGAACGACAAGGTTCATGTCCTCGCTGGAAAGGTCGTTGAGGAGCCCTTCGATGAACGGGGGCGCCTTGGTGATGCTCAGGAGCGAGGGCCTGTGTTCGGCCTGATTCGCCGCGGAATGCTGGTTGTCCATCGTCCCCTCCAAGGGTCGGTCGATGGATCAAACGATACGTGACGTATCCTCATTGCGCAATACGTTCCGTATCCTTCCGTGGATACGGACGATTTCTGTTTAACTGGAATTCAGTTTAGAGGCGCCGCGCGCTGGGCGGCAGTATCCCGCCGACAGCATGCACGTACTCGACGTCGGACTCATGGATGACCAGGCGCTGGCCGTCACTTACCGCGTTGAGCACGTACTCGCCGTCCCGGTGCCAGAGGAATTCTTTCACCGTGCTGCGGCCGTCTACGAGACGCAGGAGGACGAACTCGCCGGACTGAATGGCTTCGTTTGGGTTGACCTCAACGAACCAGCCAGAGCGGATGGCGGGGTGCATCGATCCGCCTTTGACGCGCACGACATAGGCCCCTGGATCGGACGTGGGGAAGTCGAAGTAGCCGTCACCATGCCCGGCTGGATAGTCCATGTCGGTCCAGTAGCCATCCATACCCAGGCTTGCAGTTCCCACGACGGGCACCCTCCGAAACTGTTCGGAGGGAATATGGACCGCTGTCGCATCAAAGTCTGAGACAGAGGGGGCCGGCCCAGTTTTCGATATCTCGCCGTCCCTGGTGCCGTTGATGAGTTCGTCGATGCTCATCTGCAGTGTCTGGGCCAGTGTCGCCATCTGCAAGGCGCTGATCGGCCGGCGGCCACTAAGGTAATGGCCGACTGCGCCGCGCGTCTTGACCCCCAGGGGCTTCATCAGATCCGCCTGGATGAGGTTGAGCTTCTTCATGCGCTCTAGCGCACGGTGTTGCCAGGTTTGGTCAGTCATGAGGTTGATGTTACGGCCTGTATCCAACGGAGCAACGCTCCCACTTGTATCCTTAGAGTACGGATAGTATCCTTGCGCCTCATGAACCTCCGAGAATGGGTATCTGCCCACCCGATAGGGCAGCGCGGAATGGTCATCGCCGCGATCGCTTCGACTTGTTCCGTCACGCCCGCTGCTGTCAAGCATTGGCTTGCGGGCTTGCGAGTTCTTCCGCCTGGCAAGTGCCCGGCGATTGAGCTTCACACCGGCGTCCGGTGTGAAGAGCTTCGTCCCGACCTGTGTTGGGAAAGGGATGACGGTGGCGCGGTGACCGCTTACCAGATTCGCCTTCCTCCGAACGTGTCCGCGGCTTCGGCGGCGGCTGCGTAGGTAAACGACCTTCGAATCCTTATCCATGGCAATCCTCGTGGTTATCCGTAGTTGGACCTCAACACGATAACCACAGAGGCCCAATCAAAAACACGTTCAAAGAGGGCGCGCGTGAACGTATTGGATGCAGCACACAAGACGGTGCTTTCCTATCCCGGTGGCAGCGAAGCGCTTTGTACGCGCATCGACATGTCTGCCGCGGTGCTTCGCAGCAAGGTCAATCCCGCGGTGAAAACGCATCGGCTTGCGATCGAAGAGGCCGACGAGATCATGGGCGTGACGCAGGACTACAGCATCCTGCAGGCGCTCGCCGCAAATCATGGCTTCGGCCTGATCAAGCTCGAAGAAGTCGCCCAGCCGGCCACCATCGAGCAATTTCTCCTCGCATCCAATGTCGCCGCCGGCGATCTCGCGCGAGTCATTCGAGACGCGCTCGCTGATGGTGTGATCTCGAAGAACGATCTGCAGTTGATCGAGCAAACAGGCGCGGCCGCTCAGGCCGTCATCATCTCCCTGGTAGGTCGCCTGCGTGCGCACACGCGCTGCGCAGGCAAGGAGTAGTGGGCATGCAAACACAGAGCGCATGGGCTCGAGCCAAGGACTGGCTCAACGAGCGAGCGATCCGGCGGCACCAGAGGCGAATGGTTCGCCGAATGGAGGACGCGCACGGCGCGAAGGTTCGCGCACGGCGCGAATGGTATGCCATGCGAGATCGGATCTTGCGGCGGTCAGACAGTCAGGTCGAGCGCATGGAAAGGCGCCTGGGACTTCTACCGCCGAGGCGCTGAGCGTGGACATAAGCGAATACATCCATGATCGGGTAGGTCGGTTCGTGAGCTTGCAATGGAGGGGAGTGGGCTACTTTTTCTCCAGATGCCCGTTCCACGAAGATCAAGCCACAAGTCTTGCAGTCAATCCGAAGACAAATGTCTATCACTGCTTCGAATGCGAGGCACATGGTCATATCGATGACTTCGAACGCGCCTTAAGCGAATCGAAGGCGAGTGTCTGATATGGCAGACCGACCTTCCTTTCAGTTCTACCCAGGCGACTGGAAAAAGAACCAGAAGCTTCGCTTCTGTAGTTGGGCTGCGCGAGGTGCCTGGATTGAGATCCTCGGCCTCATGCACGACAGCCCAGAATATGGCGTGCTGCGGCAGCCATCCAAATCGATCGCTCAGGCTATCGGTGCGCCGGTGAACCTCATCAACGAGCTTATCCTGCAGGGCGTCATGCACGGCTGTGAGAAGGGCGCTTGCGCGTCATTTGAATACCAGGCGAAGCACGGAAGGACGCTCGGCGAAAAGGTGGAGCTTGTGCCATCCCAAGCTGGCCCGATCTGGTATTCGCCCCGCATGGTGAAGGACGAGTATGTGCGCACCAATCGCGGCAAATCGACCCGCTTTGGTGATGACTTTGGTGATTCACCAAAGGGGGGGATTGGTGCGAACTTTGGTGACGCACCAGAGGCACCACCAAACACATCACCAAGCCGCCGGAAAGGTGACGGCTCTTCTTCTTCATCTTCTTTAAAAGCTCCCCCTAAACCCCCCAGAGGGGGGCGTACCCCAGGGGAGGTCAATTTCAAAACCTGGATCAGCGGGTTGCCCGATGGCGCCAGCGCCATCCCCGAGGATCACCCCGTCTGGCGGTACGCCAGCAAAATCGGCTTGCCGGAGGACTTCGTTTCGCTCGAATGGGCCTGGTTCGAGGACGCCTACCGCGCCAAGCCGAGGAAGAAATATTCCGATTGGCCTGGGCATTTCCGCAATGCCGTCGAGAAAGGCTGGGGGCACCTCTGGTGGTTCGATAGCGCCGAACAAGTTTTCAAGCTGACGACGGCGGGTCGGCAGCTGCAACTTCGACTCGAAGCCGAGGATGCGCAGCGAGACGCCGATCCGATTGAGGATGCCGCATGAGCCGTGAAATCGAGGCGGTTCAGGGCTCCGAGCTGCCCTGCAACATCGGGGCGGAGCAGTCCGTCATCGGCGCGCTGATGCTCAACGCCGGTGCGCTCACGAGGGTTGCGGACTGGCTCAGCGAAGAGGATTTCTACCGCCTGGATCACCAGCTGATCTATCGGGCGATACGCGCGCTGATCGAGCGGAATTCCCCCGTCGATGCACTCACCCTGGGCGACTGGTTCGAATCGAATGGCCTGGGCGACAAGGTGGATCGCCGCTATCTGCTGAGCATGTCGGATGAAACCACCAGCCCGGCGAACATCGTTGCGTATGCCGAAATCGTGGTTGAACGCAGTCGGCTCCGTGCTCTTATCGATACCGGCGAACGCATGGGCGCGCAGGCGCGTCAGAACGGAGCCGATGCTCAGCGGATTGTTGCGGAGACGATGCACGGGTTGGCTGGCATGCAGACGACCAAGCTACGTGGCGGCCTGATGGCGGCTAAGGCGATTCTGCAGGACGTCTACACGGAGCGCATGAAGCGCCTAGAGGATGGTCACAAGGGCATGTTGCTTGGTATGCCAACGCCGTGGTTGGGAATCAATAGAGCGACGCGCGGCTTGCGTGACGGCGTTCTATACATCGTTGCCTCACGACCGAATATGGGCAAGTCCGTGCTCGGAGTGCAGCTTTCCTCGTTCTGCGCGATTCGAGGTAATCGCACGGCGCTCTTCAGCGTCGAAATGACGGGCGAAGAATGCATGACGCGAGCAGTTGCCTGTGTGGGCGAGATCGAGCACCGGTGGGTAGAAGACCCGCACTACGAAACCGATCTTGCCGATGTGTATAACTCGCGCCACACGGCTGCGTACCGGCATCTGCTTGATTCGGAGTTGCTGATTGATGCCACGCCAGGACTGACCATCGCACAACTCACCGCGCGCGCAAGGCGAGCGCACATGCAAAAGCCGCTCCGCCTGATTGTGGTCGATCACATGCATGACATGGGCATCGACCCCAAACGCGAAGCGCGCTTCGAACTTGGTCTCATCGCCCAGGGCGCTAAATCCCTGGCAAAGGAGTTCAACTGTCCGGTGGTCCTGCTCGGACAACTCAACCGGGCAAACACTTCGCGTCCCGACAAACGCCCCACGATGGCGGACCTTCGTGAATCAGGTGAGATCGAGCAGAAGGCTGACGTGATCATCCTGCTGCATCGCGAGGACTACTACAACGCGAACACCCCGAATAAAGGAGTCGTCGAGGCCATCATTGCCAAGGGAAGAAACATCAAGACCGGCGAAATCGTCTACCTGGAAAACCGGTTCAGCGAAATGCGCCTCAGTGATTGGGAAGGTCCGGCGCCGATCTCCGCTCAGTCTACGCACGGTAAGGGCGCTGGGCTGAATAGAGGACTCAGGCCCAGGACTTCCGATTACCGGCCGGCAAGCACGGACGATGAATGAGCCACGCCTTTCGCTGTGGTTGCACAAGCCCACCGGGCAGTTTCCTTCCGCGTCCCAGCAAACCCCGCGGCCGCTAATTCCCCATTTCTGAGAGCCCCCATGCCCATGAGCATCTTTTATCGAATCTCCGAGCGATCCAAGTCCTCCCGAAACCAGCATCTCACCGACATGCTCGATGGAGAGCGGAGTGCGCCCGTCCGTGCGGCCTATAAGAGCGACGAGCCGCTTGGGATATTGAAGCAGCCCAAGTGGATCGTGATGCGCCTGGCATCGATGATCCATGTGATCGTCAGCATGGAAGGCCCGCAAACCGTGGCCGTCGATGGCGATGGGCAAGTGTTCTCTGTGCCGGACCACAGCAAGTTGCTCGCCACCATCGAGAAGCGTCCTTTCCGATATACCGTGCTCGGCCGCTACGACCGCTCGGCGAAGCTCGGCTACATCATGGTCGACCTGCGCGAACATCGCGAGATGCTCCGTCGGGCCATCTGAGGAGTATTCGACAATGCACCCTGGCATGGCTCTCGCACGACTCAACGCCAAGACCGTCCGATTTGATGTCGGCACCGGAGGACACTCAGAACTCGATCCCCAGGACATCGCCGCAGCGATCGCCTTCGTGCAGGCTGGCATTGGCCGGAAATTGCTGCTCCGCGTCTGGTGGGCTGATGGAGCTGCGCTGACAGAAGAGGATCTGACGGCGGACGTTGCCGAGATGATGGTGAAGGAATGGAGTCAGCGTGAGGATGCGGTGCTAACCGCCATGCTACGAGCCACCATCAACCGAAACGTCTCCGAACAGGAGCGCAATACTAGGCAGTATTCGGAGGCTCATCAATCGCGCTGGCCGCGGCTTTATGAGACCACCGACCCGCTGCGCCTTAACCCGCCTTACCTGCATATTCCGCAGGCAGTGATCAGGGAGGTGGCAAGCAATGATCTGTGCTCCATCTGCCAGGGTAGGGCATATGTCCGGCCCAGCGGCACCATCAGGAAGTGCAAGGCGTGCGAAGGAACGGGGCATCGTCGTCCAACAGATACCGCGCGCGCACTATCGTGCGGGCTGAGGTCTCATTCGAACTACGTGCGCATGTGGCGGCCTGTCTACCAGTGGGTCTATGACCGATGCCGCGCTGAGCTTGAAGCGGCTGAGCGAGCCTTCTGCCAGGCTCTCCGCTAGCCCTGGCGCCGACTGATCCATGTGGAACTTGCGTGCTTTGCATCGCACAGGGAAATGGGGTCAAATGGCTAACATCGCGGGCACGCACGAGAAAACCATGCCCTCGTGCCAGGCAAAGCTTTTCGCTCCTGTCGCGCCGCGCTCCCTTCAAACCGCCAACCTAGCCGCTATATGCGCCTAGAACGCCAAGGCCGTGAGGCCATGGCGCGCTGCGACGTTCGCGCGCCTAAGTCGAATTTACATGTCGCTCGCTGACTAGGTTGGACCAGTCACACAAGCTGCGCATCGTCGCGTGGCTTTCCGTAGTAAACCGGGCCCGAATGAGCTTGCACATCTCGGGCCATTTCAAGAAACGGAGGACGCTCAGCTGCTGCAAACAGCCGAGCGCCACCGAGAGCACGCGATTCTGCGCGTGGCAATGGCCAAGCTCCGTCCCCCTCGCGAGGGATGGAGAGCGTAGGCCTGGACCATCGCACGGACTGAGACGTGACAAAGCCGATATTCCCCTGGCCGGGTGGCAAGCGCCGACTGGCGAAGCACATCTTGCCGCTGATCGAAACGCCCCATAAAACCTACGTCGAGCCTTTCGCCGGTGGCGCGGCGATGTTCTTTATGCGCCCCGAGCCGGCGCAGGTTGAGGTGCTGAACGACCAGCACTCGGAGTTGATCCTGCTGTATCGCTGCGTGCAGCACCATCTGGAAGAGCTTGTAAGGCAGTTCAGGTGGGCGCTCGTAAGCCGCGAAATGTTCCGATGGGCGCAGCTGCAGGACACGCGGACGCTGACCGATATTCAGCGCGCTGCTCGGTTTTACTACCTGCAGAAGCTGGCGTTCGGTGGAAAGGCTGCAGGTCAGACGTTTGGCGTCAAGAAGACGCAGGCGCCGTCCTTCAACCTGCTGCGAATCGAGCAAGACCTGTCGGACGCACATCTGCGCCTGGCTCGGGTGTGGGTTGAAAACCTGCCCTGGGCGGAGTGCATGAGACGGTATGACGGGCCAGAAACACTGTTCTATCTCGATCCTCCGTACTGGCAGACCGCCGGTTATGGCGTCGAGTTCGGCATTGAGCAGTACGAGCTGCTGGCGATGGCCATGGCTTCGATCGCCGGCAAGGCGATCCTCAGCATCAATGATCACCCGGACATGCGCCGGATCTTCGCTGACTTCCAGCAGCAGCAGATCAGCATCACCTATTCGCCTGGGCTCGACTTGACGCAGGCAAAGGAGCTGTTGATCACCACCTAGAGGAATTCCCGTGCCCCGCATCACGACAGCCCAAGCCGGTGGGACGAACCGCTGCGCGTTCCTGGACATGATCGCGGTCAGCGAGATCGGTAAGGAACAGCTGTCATTGACGGATGACGGCTACGATGTGCTGGTGGGGAGCCTTCCCTCGAAGCTGCTGACGTTCAATAGCTATGCCTCCCATCCCGACGTTTTCAACAAGGAAGAGGACTCGACTGCCGCCGGCCGGTACCAGCTGCTCTACCGCTACTGGGTGGCGTACAAGGCCAAGCTCAACCTGCCGGACTTCAGTCCCATCTGCCAGGACCTGATCGCTCTCCAGCAGATTCGAGAGTGCAATGCATTACCGCTGATCGATTCCGGCCTCTTTGCTGTCGCCGTGCGGGCTGTCTCGCGCATCTGGGCCAGCCTGCCGGGCTCGCCGTATGGGCAGGGGACCAATCCTCTGCCGGAGCTGCAGACGGCCTACCTCGCCAGCGGAGGGCAGATCGCATGACCGAATACGCCCCCTGGGTAGAGGCGGCAGCTGTCACGCTGATAGCCATCCTTGGCTGGCTTTTCTCGCATGCCATGCGGTTGCGTGCGGTTGAAGTGCGGCAGGAAGAGCTTCGTCGCTCGTTCGATGGTCACGCGACCCAAGTGCTCAACGCGCTGACGCGGATCGAGGACAAGATGGATCGCAAGGCAGATCGGCTATGAAGGCGGCGACCTTGGACTTCATCCAGCGTCTGCTCGCCAAGCTAAACGAGAAGTCCTCCGTCTACGCCTACCTGACAGTTTTGATCGGCGCATTCATCGGGCACCAATATGACGACCTGCTATCGAAAATTGCCGCCGCTGTGGCCCTTGTGGCTGGCGCTGTTCTTTTTCTTCTTCGAGACGATCAGGTGCGCGCATTCCTGACAGGCCAGAAGCCACCGGAGAAGCCACCATGATGACGATCATCGAGGCCGTTGCTGCAGCGCTGATCAAGTGGCTGTCCGGATGGCTGGAAGGGCGCAAGACCTCCGCTGACGCCGTGAAGGCCAGTAACAACCAGGCTCAAGCCGAAGCACATAGCCAAACGATACGGGATCACGCCGATGAAGCGGTTGAACAGTCCAGGCAGCGTACTGGCGCTGAGCTTACTGCTGCTCGCAGTGACGGCCTGCAGCAGCAATCCGGTGACGTCAACGCCGCCATTGTCCAAGCCAATCGTGAGCTGCGGTGAGCATGAGCCTTTCGAGCATTTGCCAGCGTATCCCGACGCTCCTTCGGACGATCTTCTTCAAACCGACCCCGCCGCGCTGCGCGCCTACAGTTCCGAGCAATCGCTCTGGGGCATCCAGGCGGCCGGTGTCTTCGAGCGAGACGCTATCCGGCGCAACGCCACTTCCGACTGCCTCGACGTCCTCAGGGCGCGCGGCATCATCCTCTGATCTGGAGAACAACATGAACCTCTCGTCCGCCCTTTCGCTGATCGCCGCCGTTCCCGGCATCTTCAGCGTCGTCAGCGAAACCGTGAAGACCGTCGAGTCCAACCTGGTCACCGCTACCGGCAGCACCAAGCTCTCGGCTGCGACCGCTGGCGTGAACGCCTTCCTGGATACCGTGGGCGCCGACCTGTCAAAGGTCCAGAACGCTGCCACGGCCGTGGTCCCGCTCATCAACGCCGTGGTGTCCGCCTTCAACGCCTCCGGCCTGTTCACCCATAGCGCCAGCAGCAACGTCGCCGCGCCGACCGCCCCGGTCACCGCGGCATGAAACGCAACTTCGACCAGCTGCTGACCGGGTTGGGCGGTAAACCGCTCCTCAACGAGGATCAGCAGCCCACGAACCTGACCCTGGGCGCGATCTGCGTCCAGGCGCTGCTCATGACCTTCCCGGACGAGCAGGTCACCGGTGAGGAGAAGTTCCGGCGCTACCAGTTGGCCGAGCGCCTGAGCACCGGCGGCGAGGTCGAGGTGACCGCCGAAGAGGTGGCGCTCCTGAAGAACCTAGCCGGCAAGGGCTACGTCCCGCTGATGGTGGGCGCGGTCTGGAAGGCGCTAGAAGAGCAGCCGGCGGTCGCCGAAGGCTGAGGTCATGGAAGTGCAGCGGCACTGCATCGATTGGCGGCATGAGGACTGGAGCGGCCCTATGCCGGGCACGCGCCTGATCTGGATTCGGCCCATCAAGCGCAACCGGCTTTGCCGCTTCCTGATGCATACATCGGCGTGGCTGCGCGGCACAACGAACGACTGACGCCATGACCTACAACGTCCTGAGCTGGATCTTCGCTGGCGCATGGGCTGTGGCATCCGCCTGTGTGCTGGCGCTGATCTTCTGGGACGAATGGGCGGAACTCAAGCGGTGGCTGGCGGCGCGCCGATCCAGGCGCATCAATGGCCGCTGAGCTGAATGTCTACTTTGGCGGCCGATGTCTAAAGTAGAGAGGAAGTAGACATGGCTGGTAAGCAGGGCAGGGCCAAAACCGGGGGCCGGCGCAAGGGCACGCCGAACAAGGCGAACGCCGCGCGCGAGGAGGAGATCAGGGCAAGCGGCATCACCCCGCTGGACTACCTGCTGACCGTTCTGCGCGATGCGGATAAGCCCGAGCAAGTGCGCATCGATGCGGCCAAGGCTGCAGCCCCCTATGTGCATCCCAAGCTTGCCTCGGTGGAGGTGAAGGGCGACCCGGACCAGCCCATCGAGCAGCGAGTGACGGTGATTGATGAAAAAGCAGTCGCCGCCACGGTCAAGCGGATCGAGTCCGAGTATTGACCCCGCGCTCGCCCGCGCCGTCATCAAGGCGAAGTGCGAGCAGGGCCACCTGTTCTTCACTCGGTACTTCTTCAAGCACCGCCAGGGGATCAAGTTTCGGGTCAACTGGCACCACAAGCTGATCTGCGCGGTCGTCGAGGAGCTGATCCAGACGCCAGGCGTCAACTACGTCATCAACGTCCCGCCGGGATCGTCGAAGACGGAGCTGGTAGCGATCAACCTGATGGCCCGGGGGCTGGCGCTCAACCCGCGCGCCCGGTTCCTGCACATCAGCTATTCGGATGACCTGGCCCTCCTCAACTCGGAGATGGCCAAGGAGATCGTCCAGTCGGACGAGTATCAAGCGCTCTGGCCGCTGGCGATCGCGGATGACGCGAAGTCGAAGAAGCGCTGGAACGTCGTGGTGGACGGCAAGAAGGCCGGCGGCGTCTATGCCGTTTCGCTCGGCGGCCAGATCACCGGCTTTCGCGCCGGCCACATGGCCGAAGGATTCCAGGGCGCGATCATCATCGACGACCCTCTGAAGGTCGAGGACGCTTACAGCAAGCCGAACAGGGACAAGGCCAACCGCAGGCTGCTGTCAACGGTGAAGAGCCGCAAGGCCAACCCGGACACGCCGATTGTGGTGATCATGCAGCGCCTGGCCGAGGAAGACCCCACGGGGTTCATCAAGGCCGGCAAGCTGCCTGGCGAGTGGAAGTACATCGAGATCCCGGCGCTGATCACGGACGCTTACGTTAAGGCGCTGCCAGATGAGATTCGGAGCGGGGTCGAGGATTCTCCCAGGGACGAGGACGGTCGTTTCAGCTACTGGCCCTACAAGGAGCCGCTGGACGACCTGCGCGCCATGGAGCGGGTGGACCGCTACGTCTTCAGCGGGCAGTACATGCAGCGGCCAACGCCGCTGGGTGGCGGCATCCTGCAGAGCGGCAAGTTCGGACGGTATGCCGTTCTGCCCGAGCTGTCGAAGCGAGTGATCTTCGCCGATACGGCCCAGAAGACGGCCCAGCGCAACGACTACAGCGTGTTCGAGTGCTGGGGCGCCGGCAAGGATGGCCGGATCTACCTAATCGACATGATCCGGGGAAAGTGGGAGGCGCCGGAACTCAAGCGGCGCGCCATCGACTTCTGGAACAAGCATCTCGCCTGGGGCGGCCTGCACGACTCCGCGCTGGTGAAGATGGTGGTGGAGGACAAGGCCAGCGGCACCGGCCTGATTCAGGAGATACGCGCCGATGGTGCGATCCCCGTGGAAGGCGTGGAACGCGAGAAGGACAAGCTGACGCGCGTCATGGATGTCGTCAGCTACATCGACGCCGGGTACGTCTACATCCCGGAATCGGCGCCGTGGGTGAGCGACTTCACGCATGAGGTTGACGCCTTCACCGCGGATGACACCCATGCGCATGACGACCAGATTGATCCGCTGGTCGATGCCATCAACGAACTGCTCGGCTCGGGCCGGGTCTTGAAGCTCTGGGAAATGCTCGCCTCATGAACAGGAAGCAGCGCCGACAGGCCGCGCACATGCCAACGGGAGCGCAGCCAGGCCGAAAGAGCTTCTTTGCCGATAGCTATGCGAACTTCGAGGCTCGCGTCGGCTACGGCACGAACAACCAGTCATCGGCCTCCGGCTACCAGTTCGACTTCATCAGCCGCAACCGCATCCAGCTGGAGGCCATGTACCGCTCCAGCTGGATCGTGGGCGCGGTGGTGGACTGCATTGCCGATGACATGACCCGCGCTGGCGTCACCATCGCCTCGGACCTGAAGCCGCGGGACGGCAGCCTGCTGGACCAGGCGTTCGACTCGCTTTGCATCTGGGATGCGCTCAACGACAACCTGAAATGGTCCCGGCTCTACGGCGGATCGGTCGGCGTGCTGCTGATCGATGGCCAGGACATGAAGACGCCGCTCAAGCTCGATTCGATCGGGATCGGCCAGTTCAAGGGGCTCCTGATCCTCGATCGGTGGCTCGTACAGCCTTCGCTGGAGAATCTGGTCACCGATCTGGGGCCGGACATGGGCCTGCCGAAGTATTACGACGTGGTGGCCGATTCGATGGCGCTGAAGCGCCAGACGATCCACCACTCGCGAGTGATCCGCATGGATGGCGTGACGCTCCCATATTGGCAGCGCATCTCCGAGAACCTGTGGGGGCAGTCGGTCATCGAGCGCCTGTTCGACCGCCTGATTGCGTTCGACTCGACCACGCAGGGTGCGTCGCAGCTGGTCTACAAGGCTCACCTGCGAACCTACGGAGTGGAGAAGCTCCGCGAGATCATCGCGACCGGCGGCAAAGCGCTAGACGGCCTGGTCAAGCAGATCGAGATGATCCGGCGGTTCCAGAGCAACGAGGGCATCACCCTCATGGATACCTCGGACACGTTCGAGGTGCACCCGTACTCGTTCGCCGGGCTGTCGGATGTGCTCCTGCAGATCGGCCAGCAGCTGGCGGGGGCGGCGGAAACGCCGTTGACGCGCCTGTTCGGCCAGTCGCCTGCCGGCCTCAGCTCGTCCGGCGACGGCGAGATGAAGCAGTACCACGAAGGCATCAAGGCCAAGTGCGAGCGCCGTCTGCGCGTGCCCGTGACGCGCCTGATCGATGTGATGGGCCGCTCCCTGTTCGGTCGCATGCCCGAGGGCTGGAGCTTCGCCTTCAACAGCCTGCAGACGATCAGCGACACCGAGAAGTCGGACATCTCGCAGAAGACCACGACCAGCATCCTTCAGGCGTTCGACTCCGGCGTCATCAGCCAGAAGACGGCCCTCCAGGAGCTGAAGCAATCGAGCGAGGTGACGGGCGTCTGGACGAACATCACCGACGACCTGATCAACGAGGCAGACGATGAGCCACCGTCCATCCAGGATATCGATCCTGAGCCCGCGGGTGATGACGGTGGATCGCCAAAGCTGGTACCCGGCAAGGGCGCGGCGCGCCGAGATCCAATACGGGGTGGCGCTGCGTAAGGTAGCGCGGCACGTTGGATCGTTGATCAACGGCTTTCCGGCCGGTGATCCTGCGGCGGTTCCGACGATCCAGCAGATGCTGGACAAGTACGCGGAGATGCTCCACGGGTGGGCAATCCGGACGGCCTCGGCGATGCTAGCCGATGTCGAAACCCGCGATCGCAAGATGTGGATGCAGATGGCGGTCGAGATGTCGGCGGCCATGCGCAAGGAGATCCGGACGGCGCCCACCGGGGCGGTGCTGCAGTCGCTGCTGGCCGAGCAGGTTGGTCTGATCCAGTCGATCCCGCGCGAGGCGGCGCAGCGCGTCCATGAGCTGACCCTCAAGGGTCTTGAGGACGGCACGCGTAGCCGGGAGTACATCGCCGAGATCAAGCGGTCGGGCGAGGTGGCGGAAAGCCGCGCGAAGCTGATTGCAGTCACGGAGACTTCCCGAACGGCATCGAACCTCACGGAGGCTCGAGCACGCTATGTCGGATCACCCGGGTACATCTGGCGTACTGCGGGTGATTCCGATGTGCGGGAAGATCACAAGGAACTGAATGGCAAGTTCATTCCATGGGACTCGCCCCCGATCGCCGACAGACGCGCAGGGATTCGTGCTCATGCCGGCTGTATCTACCGTTGCCGCTGCTACCCGGAAGTGGTCTTGCCGGAATAACACACAAAGCATGAGAATCACCCTTTCTCAAAAGGAGGGTGTGAATCATGCAGATGACCGAGCATCAAAGGTTTCGTATTGAAATTGCAGCACAAATTCTGTCTGCAAAATTGCAGGATTCGGTGCTTGCCGCAAATCGCGAAAGCTTAACGGCGCCCACCAAGTTATTGATTGATGGTGCCTTGCATATTGCTGAAGAGCTAATCCAGAGCGGCATGAGGTAGTGATTCAACGAATTACGCAACAACCCCGCTCCGGCGGGGTTTTTTATTGGGCGACCGAAATGTCCCTCCGCACCACCGACCTCGATAGCACCGGCGCCTCGCGCTACTACACCACGGCCAAGCTCGGCCCGAAGCGCTCCCTGACCCCGGAGGGCTACCTCCTCTGCCTGGATGTGCCGGTGGCGCGCACGGGCGAGATGCTCTACGCCGAGGGCGAGATTGCCAGCGAGGACGGCCAGATCATCGCGGGTGGGCCTGACAAGCTGATCCGCGTCACGCGCGGCCCGGAGGAGCTATTCCGCCCGGAGACGCTGGCAAGCGGCCAGGGCAAGTCGGTCACCGTCACGCACCCGGATGACTTCGTGGGTCCGGATAACGTCAAGCAGTTCGAGGGCGGCGTGATGCTGAACACGCGGCGCGGCACCGGCATCGAGGACGACCTCATGCTGGCCGACCTGCTCGTGAAGGACAGGGCCGCGATTGCCGCGATCCAGGAGGAGGAGATCGAGGAGGTCAGCCTCGGCTACGAGGCCGACTACGAGCAGGACGCTCCCGGCCGCGCGCGGCAGCGAAACATCCTCATCAACCATGTGGCGCTCGTCGAGCGTGGCCGCTGTGGCCCGCGGTGCGCAATCGGAGATCAAGACATGCCTGCACTGAAGAAGTCGTGGAAGGACCGCATGATGGCGGCGTTCAAGACCGGCGACGAAAAGGAGGTCGAGAAGGTCGCCTCCGAGGTCAAGGACGAAGAGGAAGAGTCCGCCGAGGAGCGCGAGAAGCGCGAGCGTTCCGAGAAGGACAAGAAGACCGAGGACACCCTCCAGAAGGTGCTCGACAAGCTCAACGCCATGGACGAGGACATGAAGGAGCTGAAACAGAAGGTCGAGAGCAAGGACGGTGACGGCGATGGCGAGGAGGAAGACGGGGACGGCGATGCCACGACCGACGCGATCCTCTCCGCCGAGACGGCCCACAAGCTCGACGATGCCGGCGTGAAGCTCTACACGGGCGACGCCGCCAAACACATCCCGCAGCTGGCCGAGATCCTGGCGCCAGGCACCAAGCTGCCGACGTTCGACGGCAAGACCACCGACGCGCAGCGCGCCGCGGCGCTGTGCCAGTGCCAGCGCAATGCCCTGGCCAAGGCCTACGCCACCGACGCCAGCCGCGAGCTGATCAAGCCCTTCCTGGGCGGCCAGAAGGCCGACTTCAAGAAGCTGCCCTACGCCATCGTCAACGCCGCCTTCCACGGGGCTGCCAGCCTGATGCGCGCCCAGAACAACGACCGCAACCGCCAGGCCAGTGTCACCACCCGTGACTTCGGCAAGCGAATCACCCCCGCCGACATCAACGCTCGCAATCGCGAGTACTACAAGCGCTGAGGAACCACGTCCCATGAGCAATGCCATCCTGTACCGCATGCCTTCCGGCATCCCCGGCGACGTGAGCCGCGCGTCGCAGTGCACCATCGAACCCGGTCTGCTGGACCCGACCAATCCCTTCAGCGCCTACGGCCTGCCGGGCAAGATCGTCAACGGCAAGTTCGTGCCGCTGGCGGCCGGCGATACCGCAGCCGTGGTCTACGGCTTCTTGGTGCGCCCGTATCCGACCACCGGCGCCAATCCCTCCGATCCGCTGGGCACGGCGGTACCGCCGACCAAGGGCATCTGCAACATCCTTCGCCGCGGCTACATGACCGTGCTCAACGTCGCCGGCACGCCGTCGCTGAATGGTCCCGTGTATTCGCGCGTGGCGGCGCCGAGCGGTGCCAAGACCATTGGCGACGTGGAGGCGGCCAGCGACACCACGAACACGATCCAGCTCAACGCGGTGTTCATGAATCCCGGTGACGCCGCCGGCAACGTCGAGATCGGCTACAACATCTGATCCCACCCACAAAGCAGCCGCGCACGGAAACCGCCGAAAGGCGGTTTTTTTGTGGGCGCGATTCGGAGACATCGAACATGAGTAACCTGATTTTGCCTCGCTCCGTGAAGCGAGCCTTCACCCGTGACGGCATGATGACCTTCGACCAGGCCACCATCGACAGCGCCGGCGTCTTCCTGGTCGGCGAGCTGGAGCGGCTCGACCAAGAGCTGCACATGCCGCTGGCCAGCGTGACCTGGGGCCGCGACATCGACCTGCGCGAAGACGTGTCGATCGCCGACGAGGTGTCGAGCTTCACCAACTCGTCGTTCGCAGCGGCCGGCGGCGCATCGCCGAACGGCAAGTCGTGGATCGGCAAGGACACCAACGCCATCCAGCGCATGCAGCTGGATATCGGCAAGACCCCGAACCCCTTGACCCTATGGGGCATGGAGCTGAGCTGGACGATTCCGGAACTGCAGAGCGCGCAGCAGCTGGGTCGCCCCGTCGATCAGCAGAAGTTCGAGGGCATGCAGCTGAAGTGGAACATGGACATCGACGAGCAGGTGTATATCGGCGATGCCGGCCTGGGCGTGACCGGCCTGGTCAACAATGCCAACGTCAGCACCGCCAACGCGACGAACGGCAACTGGAGCGGAAGCACCACCGCCGACCAGATGCTGCAGGATGTAAACCAGGTGCTCGAGACGGCCTGGGCGGCCTCGGCCTATGCCTACACCCCGGACAAGATCCTGTTGCCTCCGCAGCAGTTCGGCATCCTGGCGACCACCAAGGTCAGCGAGGCAGGCAACATCAGCGCCCTGGAGTACGTGCGCAACAACAGCATCAGCAACACCAACAACGGGCGGCCGGTGAACATCCTGCCGTGCAAATGGCTGGCGACGGCCGGTGCCGCGGGTCATACCCGCATGGTGGCCTACACCCAGAACCGTCGCCTGGTGCGCTTCCCGCTGGTGCCGCTGCAGCGCACGCCGCTGGAATACCGCAGCCTGTTCCAGCTGACCACCTACTTCGGCCGCCTCGGTGTGGTCGAGGTGGTCTATCCCGAAACCCTGGCCTACGTGGACGGGGTGTAACCATGGACCAGAAGACCATCAATGTCACCAAACCCTTCACCCTCGTGCTGAAGCGCGAGGGCAAGGTGCAGCGGATTCCGGTCATGCCAGGCGTCCAGAACGTGGACGCCGACATTGCGGACCACTGGTACACTCAAGCCCACTGCGCCGAGCTGCCGAAGGCCGTGAAAGCCGCGGCCGCCAAGGACGACAAGAAGGCCTGACGATGGATCCGACCCAGCTCCGGACTGATTTCCCCGAGTTCAGCGACACGACCGTCTACCCGGACGCCGTGATCGCCTTCCAGATCAGCATGGCGACGATGTTGCTCCCCGCAGATCGCTGGGGCGACATGCTGAACTATGGCATCGAACTCTGGGTCGCTCACAATCTGGTGCTGGCCGCTCAGGCGGCTGACGATGTGTCCATTGGAAACACCCCGGGCGAGATGACGGGCCCGACCTCGGCCAAGGCCGTCGATAAGGTGTCGGTGGGCTTCGACACCCAGGCGGCATCGCTGACGGATGGCGGCTACTGGAACCTGACGCGCTACGGCGTCCAGTTCCTGCAGCTGGCGCGGATGATGGGTGCCGGGGGTATCCAGCTGTGAGCGTCAAGGTCACCAGGGACAAGGTGGCCTCGACCCTCAAGGCCATCCACACGCTGGTGTCGAAAGACGTGCTGGTGGGCGTGCCATCCGACCGCGCGGAGCGGCCGGCGGGCGAGCCGATCAACAATGCTGAGCTGGGCTACATCATGGAGTTCGGCGCTCCCGAGGCGAACATCCCGGCCCGTCCGCACCTGGTCCCTGGTATCGAACACGCCGAGAAGCGCCTTGGTCTGCGGCTGAAGGCCGGCGCCGATGCGGCCCTCAGGGGTGACGCCATCGGCGCGGAGAAGGCGCTTGTCCAGGCCGGCATTGAAGGACAGAACGCCGTGCGCGCCGAGATCACGGCGGGCGTGTCGCCAGCCCTGAGTCCGGCCACCATCGAAGCCCGCCGGCGCCGCGGCCGTACCGGCACGACTCCGCTGCTCGACACCGGCGAATATCGCAACTCGATCACCTTCGTCATCCGCGACAAGACCTGACCATGCCCACCTTGAACGTGTCCCGCGTCCTCCTCTCCCGGGAGTTCGTGGACAAGACGCTTGTCTGCGTCCGCAGCGCGCAGGTGGTGGGCAATGACGGGCGCGCCACCAACACCCCGACCAGCACGACCTTCGCTGGCGTGGTGACCAGCGCGGATGGCAGTGTCCTGACGCGCCGTGACGATGGCTCGTACCTGACCGGCAGCATCACGATCCACTCCCGCTTCCTGCTGAGCGCCGGCCTCGCAGGCCAGGATGCGGACGTGGTGCAGTGGCGCGGCTACCGGTTCACCGTGACCCAGGTGAGCAACTACTCGACCTACGGCGCCGGCTTCACCGCGGCAACGTGCGTGCCGATCCCGCTGGCCGGAACCTGACATGGCGAACGATTCCTCGACGGGCGGCTACCTGCTGCCCACGGATGCGCTTGCGCCGTTGGAAGACGCGGCGCTTGATGACCTGTTCCAGCAGCTGGTCGTGGGCATCACCGGCCTGCCGGGTGCGATGGTGCGCCCGCGCTGGCAGCCGGTTGTGCAGAAGCAGCCCGAGCCGGCCACGGACTGGTGCGCCATTGGCATCACCGCATGCACGCCGACGCAGTACCCGGCCATCACCCACGACGGGACGGGCGACGGCCAGGACCAATTCGTCGAGCATGAAACCCTGGAAGTGATGGCGAGCTTCTACGGCCCCAACGCGGGCGCCCTATCCAAGCAGCTACGCCACGGCCTCTACATCCCACAGAACCGCGAAACGCTGACGCCCGCGGGCGTGGCCCTGATGAGCATCGACCGCTCCACGGCCGCGCCGGCCCTCATCAACGAGCAATGGGTGCGGCGCTTCGACCTGGTGATGTCGTTCCGCCGCAAGGTCAGCCGGACCTATCCCGTCCTCAACCTCGCATCGGCGCCGATCGAGATCGGCACCTCTCAACCGTAGGAGTTCCTCCCATGTCTGGTCTCTCGCCTGGCGATGTCGTCAGCGTCACCGTGTCCCTCAATCCCATCGCGGCCGCGATTCGCAGCCTGAATGCCCTGCTGATCCTCGGCTCGACGCCGGGCGTGATCGACACGACCGAGCGCCTGCGCTTCTACACGCAGCTCGACGGCGGCGTGGACAATGACTACCAGCCCGGTACCCCAGAATACGCGGCCGCGGCGTTGTACTTCGGCCAGTCGCCCCAGCCCTCGGCGCTCTACATCGGCACCTTCGCCCAGGCCGCGACCTCGGGTCGGCTGGTCGGTGGCGTGCTATCGGCCGCGCAGCAGCTCCTGAGCAACTTCACCGCGGTCACGGCCGGCGCGCTGGACATCACCATCGACGGCACCGCCGACACGGTGACGGCCATCGACTTCGCGGGCGCGGCGAACCTCAATGCCGTTGCCGGCATCTTGACCACGGCCCTGGCCGGCAAGGCGACCGTGACCTGGAACCCTGCCTCGCAGCAGTTCTACGTCACCAGCGCGTCGTCGGGCTCGACCTCCTCGGTCAGCTTCTCGACCACGCCCGGCAGCGGCACCGATGTCGGCCCGCTGTTCAACTTCCAGGCGGCCGGCGGCGGCCGGCTGGCGCCGGGCTCGGCGGTCGAGACGCCCATTCAGGGCATCACCGCCTGCGCCAACGCCAGTGGCGCCTGGTATCAGGCTGTCGTGGCGCCCGTCAGCGCCATCCAGGACAGTGACCGCCTGGCCATCGCCGCCTTCATCGAGGCCTCGGCGGTGCCGCGGATCTACGGCATCACCACCAGCAGCGCCGCAGTCCTCGATCCGACCAACACCACCGACATCGCCAGTGCCGTCAAGGCGGCGAAGTACAACCGGACGACCGTGCAGTATTCGTCCAGCACCCCCCACGCGATCGCCAGCATCTTCGGCTTCTGGAACACCGTCGATTTCACTGGCCAGAACACGACTGTCACTTACAAGTTCAAGTCCGAGCCCGGGGTGACGGCGGAAGTGCTCAGCGAAACGCAGGCCGCGGCGCTGCGCGCCAAGAACTGCAACGTCTTCGCGGCCTACAGCAACGACATCTCGATCTTCCAGGAAGGTGTCATGGCCAGCGGCATCTTCATGGACGAGATCCAGGGTGTGGACTGGCTGCAGGGTCAGGCCCAGACCGACGTCTTCAACGCGCTGCAGCAGGCGCCGAAGATCCCGCAGACCGACCCGGGGGTGAACCAGCTGGTCGCGGTGCTCGACGGCACCTTCGAAGGCGCGGTCACCAATGGCCTGGTCGCCCCCGGCGTGTGGAATGGTCCGGCGCTCGGCGCCATCAAGACCGGCCAGACGCTCAGCAAGGGCTACTACGTCTACGCCGCACCCGTCGCCAGCCAGAGCCAGGCCCAGCGGCAGAGCCGCGCCGCCCCGGCGCTGCAGGCGGCCACCACTCTCGCGGGCGCTGTGCATTCCGTCAGCGTCCTGATCAACGTCCAGCGCTAATCGAGGCCCCATCCCATGGCTACCTATAGCTTCATCGACACCCAGGCCTCGATCACCGGCCCCGGCGGCACCTTCGACCTCGGCTCGGGCGCTGGCGTCGCCGAGGAGGGCATCGATATCGAGATGGCTGGCGACAAGAACACCATGACCATCGGTGCGGATGGCGCCGGCATGCATAGCCTGCATGCTGACAAGTCCGGCACGGTTACCGTTCGGCTGCTCAAGACCTCGCCGACGAACGCGAAGCTGATGGCGTTGTACGACTTCCAGAGCACCAGTTCCTCGCTCTGGGGGAACAACATCATCACCATCACCAACGCGAATATCGGCGAGAACACGGGCTGCCGCGGCGTGGCGTTCAAGAAGAAGCCCAAGCTGGTCTATGCCAAGGAGGGCGGCATCAACGAATGGGTGTTCGATGCGCTTTTCGTTGACTCCGTACTGGGGACGTACTGATGGATATCGAAATCAACGGGATTGCGTACCAGACCCACCAGCTCAACGCCATGAAGCAGTTTCACATCATGCGCCGGATCGCGCCGCTGCTGCAGGGGTTCCTGGCCGCTCCGAACCCCGAGGCCTTCTTCGGCGCCGTCACGGAGGCCATCAGCAAGATTCCCGAGGCCGACTGCGACTACGTGATGCACACCTGCCTGGCGGCCGTCACCCGGTATTCGGGGGACCGCTGGGCGCCCGTGTTCGCGCGCCAAACGATCGTGTTCGACGACATCGACCTGGCCGGCCTGCTCAAGCTGGTCAGCACGGTCATCACCGAGAACCTTTCCGGTTTTTTTCGCGGCGGCGTCGCCAAGCTCGTGCCGGCGGCAGCGGCGACGAAGACGGCCTGAACTGGTCGGAACTTCCCGAGGGGCAGGACTGGTTCATGCGCCCCGTGCTGGAGGGGCTGTGCCACTTCGAATCCCTCAAGGACGGCACCCTGGATATCTGCGACCTCGCGCTGATGAATGAGGCGCTCGACGTGCGCGCCGAAAACAAAGCCCTTGCCATGAAGCACAAGCTATGAGCGCCGACGTCATCAAGGAATTCCTGGTCCGCCTGGGCTACCAGGTCGATCAGTCGGGGGAGCAGAAATTCTCGGAGGGCATCAAGAACGTCACGGCGGTCACGATCGCCCTAGGCATCGAGATCGCCAAGACGGCCGAGGCGGTCGTCCAGGGCATGACCCGGATCGCCACAAACCTCGACAGCTTGTACTTCGCCAGCCAGCGCGTGAAAGCATCGGCGGAGAACGTGCAGGCCTTCGGCTATGCCGCCTCACAGATGGGCTCGTCGGTCGATGAGGCCAACAGCACCCTGGAGAATTTCTCCAAGTTCCTGCGCATCAATCCCGGCGGCGAGAGCATGCTCCAGTCCTGGGGCATCCAGACCAGGGATACGAACGGCCAGCTTCGCGACACGACCGAGATGCTTCGCGATCTCGGCAAGTTGTTTCGTGGCATGCCTTATTTCAGGGCTTACTCGCTCGCGTCTGGGCTCGGCATCGACGACAAGATGCTGCAGGCCCTGATCAAGGGCGGCGACGCGTTTGACCAGCAGTACAAGGAAATCCTGCATCGGTACGGGCTCAATGCCCAGGAGGCCGCCGAGCAATCGCACCACTTCATGCTCGAGATGCGCGAGCTGCGCGCCAACGCGGATGTGTTGGCCATGGTCGTAGGCACCAAGCTGATCGCGATCTTCGACGAGCTGCAGTTTCGCTGGAACTCGCTGGATGCGACGACCCGGCAGAACATCGAGACTGGCGCCAAATGGGTCGCCGGCATCGTCGCGGCAGCGGCGATCATCGCCTCCGGGCCGATCGGCGTCATCACCGCGCTGGCTGTCGCCATCCTCGGCCTTTGGGACGACTACAAGGTCTGGCAGGAGGGCGGAAAGAGCCTGATCAACTGGGGTCAATGGAAGCCCGAGATCGATGCCGCCAAGTCGGCCATCGACGCCCTTGGCTCAGCCATCGACGCGCTGGACACCAAGCTGGACAACTGGCGCAAGCGTGTCGGAGGCGTGTTTGCCCGCAAGGCGGCTGAGATCGAGTCGGGGAATACCGCTGAGGAGCGCCGCGAGCAGGGCTCGGACATGCACAAGGTGTATCAGTGGCTTGCCTACTGGGGCGGCCGGGACCCCCGGACGGGCCAGAAGATTCCCGACGCCAACCTGGTCGAGCTGCCGAGCGGCACGGGCGAGCCCTCGAATGCGCCAGTCCCGCACGATGCCGTCGAGCCATCGATGCCACAAAAGGCTGCGGAGGGGCCGAAGCGGTGGCATCGCAACGAGGGCGGCGACACCAGCACCGGGAAGAACGACATCCCGGTGGCCAGCGCGGCCATGGCAAACCATGAGGCGCTGTTGCGTCGTCTGGAGCAGCTTAATCACTTGCCGGCGGGCTTGTTGGATGCGGTCATGGCCACGGAATCGAATCGCGATGATGGCACCGGTCAGCATGTCGTCTCGAACAAGGGTGCTGCGGGGCCGTTCCAGTTCATGCCGGAGACGGCGAAGGAATACGGACTCCGGGACCCTTACAACTTCAACCAAGCTGCCGAAGCGGCTGCGCACCTGTTTTCAGACCTGCTGAAGCAGAACAACGGCGACCTGACGCGAGCCCTCGTCGGTTACAACTGGGGCGCCGGAAATTTGCAGAAGTATGGGATGGAACATGCCCCGCAGGAATCGCGCGACTACCTCGATCGCATCGATTCCCTGATGAATAACCCTGCGGTCCAGGAGATGCGCATCAAGCTGGCGGATGCGGGAGACGCGCAGCCTCAGCCTCCCGCGGCGCCGGCGGCCGGCAATAGCGTGGTCCAGACCACCCATATCACCGTGCATGGCGCGACCGACCCGCAGGCCACGGCCGCGGCGATTGGCAATGAGCAAACGGTGGTGAACGAGCGACTCACCCGCAACTTCCAGGCGACCCCCACCTCATGAGCCAGCTTTCTGCGGTCGGGACTGTCATTGCCGGCCAGGTCGAGGACATCCTCCTGCGCGTCAGTCGGAGCATCGGCACGATCATTCCCCAGTGCACGGTCGAGGAGCGTGCGCGCGATGAGATGGCGATCACCGAGCATCCGATCCAGACCGGCGCGTCGATTACCGACCATGCCTACAGCATGCCTTCCATCGTGACGGCGCGGTACGGCTGGAGCAACAGCGGCGCGGTGTTCGACCTGAACTCGGGCGGACTGGTCACCTCGGACCCTCAGAGCATCTACGACCAGCTCCTGACCCTGCAGAAGTCGCGTCAGCCGTTCACCCTGACGACGGGCAAGCAGAGCTATCCCAACATGCTGATCGGGATTCTTGAGCAGACCACCGACAAGCGCACGGAGAACATCCTGATGGTGTCCATCACCTTCAGGCAAATCCTGATCGTGGACATCCAGGATGCGCAATTGCAGACCACGAACATGGCGAATCCCGCAGCGACGGCGCCGGTGACGAATAGCGGGACGGTGCAGCCCAAGCCGGTCTCCACGAGCATTCTAAGCACCACCACCAGTCTGTTCGGGTTCGGCTCATGAATGCCTACGAAATCCCGCTCACGCCAGCCTCGCAGACGTTCCAGACCACGATCATGGGTGCCAGCTACACCCTGACCGTGACCTGGCGCCAGGCCGCAGGCTTGTGGTTCCTCGACATCGCCGACAGCAGCAATAACCCGCTCGTGAATGGCGTCGCCATGGTCACCGGCGTCGATCTACTCGGGCAGTACGCCTTCCTCAACTTCGTATTCAAGCTCTACGTGATCTCCGATGTCACGCCCGATGCGTTGCCGACCTACGACAACCTGGGCATCGGCTCGCATCTCTACGTAGCGACGCCATGACCCAACAATACCTTCGCGCGCTGAGCCTTGTCGTCGGCAACGACAGCGAGGCCTATGACTTCTCGAATCTGCGCGTCCAGTTCTACGTCGTCAACGCGGATCGTCAGACGCTGAAATCCGCTGAGATCACGGTCTACAACCTGTCATCGGACATGGCGCAGCGCATCTTCGCCAAGGAGTTCACGCGCGTCGAGATCAGCGCCGGCTATACCGGGAACATCGCCCTGATCTTCAAGGGCAGCATCACCATGGTGCGCAAGGGCAAGCTCAATGCCACCGACACGTACGTGCGAATCTCCGCGCAGGACGGCGATCAAGCGTTCAACTGGGCCGTGTCGAGCTGGACGCTGGCTAGCGGATATACCGCCGATGATCTCTACAAGCGGTTCCTGCAAGACCTGGCGCCCTACGGCATCACAGCGGGCTACAAGCCAACCTTCAACGCGAATCCATCGGTCGATGCCTTCACCTGCTTCGGTGGCACCAAGTGGCACCTGCGCACCTTCGCGCAGGCTCAGGGATGCACCTGGAGCATCGAGAACGGCCAGCTCAACTTCCTGCCCTTCGGCGCGGTCTACCCGGGCAACGTGCCAAAGATCACGCCGGGCTCAGGTTTGATCGGCTCGCCCGAGCTGACGCTCGACGGCATCGTGATCAAGTCACTGCTGAATCCCGCCATTCGCGCGGGGTGCCAGATCAACATCGACGATTCGCAGGTGAACAACGTCACAGTGACGAACAAGTATCAGTTTCCGGACGGATACAAGTTGCCGACCCTCGACGGAAAGGGCGCGTACAAGACGCTCCAGGTCATCCAGGAAGGCGATAACCGCGGAAATACTTGGTTCACCACTAGCCTTTGCGAGGCCATCGACGGCACCGCGCCAAACACTCAAAAGAGCATTGATCAGGTGGAAGACCATGGATAGCCGTCAGCGCTACAACGACCCCGAGGAGATGCTCCACCTCGCGTTGCAAAGCATCTTGCCCTACCTATGGACAGGTATACCGGGCTATATCGTTGACTTCGATGCCACCAAGATCACGGCGACGGTGCAGATCGGTATCAAGGCGAATCAGGTAGCGCCTGATGAGTCGGTAAGCCAGGTCCAGTACCCGGTACTCAACGACGTGCCGGTGATCTTTCCCGGGGGAGGCGGTGCTCGGCTGACCTTTCCCATCGCCAAGGATGACGAGTGCTGGATCATGTTTTCCAGCCGCGCCATGGGCGCCTGGAAGCAGCAGGGCGGCATCCAGCCAGCCAATGATCCACGGAAGTTCCACATGTCGGATGCCGTGTGCCTGGTCGGACCCATGTCGCAGTCGAACAAGATCGCCAATGTCAGCACGGCGACGACGCAGCTTCGAAGCAACGATGGCTCGACCTATGTTGAGCTGGACGCGCAGGGCCAGATCGTGAACATCGTCGCACCCGGGGGCGTTACGATGGACGCGCCGACGTTCCACTTGAAGAACGGCGCCATGACCGTGGATAAGACCATCACGGCAGAGCAGGACATCACGTCAAGCAACGGCGATGTGCTGGCTGGAAGTATCAGCCTGCAGCAGCATACCCATCCAGTGCCGGGCGTACAGTCAGGCAGCAGTACCGCGACAACGCAGCCTCCCCAGGGCTAACGCTTTAGTTCAAAATTCTGATTTTCCTCTTTGGAGGATATTTCTTGCTTGATACATCCGTTAAAAAGTGCATAGGAGCCGGGGCCTGATGTTTTTGCTATTGAATCGCACTGAGAGCGGATTGATTTAGGAACATTTGGCCATTCGGATTTTATTTCGTTGTATGCTGATTGCTCTTGTGTATAACAACCTTTACGTATGAATTCTGATGGCGATCCTCCGTAGTTAGCAATGATGTTGCAATATGATTTGACGTCATATAGAGGAATGGGGTCTTCGGCGGACTCATCTGAAGAGTTGTTCATATATTTCGCTACTGATGCGAATATTTTTGGTTTGACGCTCTTGTAGTATTCTTCAATGTGATAGCTATCGATTCCCGCTGCTTTAAATGCAGGGGCGGCGCGGGCTTCCATTTGATCGTGTGACCAGAATATCTTTGGCTTTATTCCTGCGACTTTTGAGAAAGACTGATCTATGTGTTGACCAGCAATATCAATCCATACACATTTAAAATCTTGTTGAGAATTATCAATACGCATCTGGTAGCATTCATTGATAACTTCAATTAATCCATTTGCTCCCACTTCTTTGACTGCTTTAACGGCTAGCTGAGCGGCTCCATCAAGATCTTTAGAAGATGGGTTTTGGCCATCTACCAAGACCTCACCAAAAGCTCCCTGAGCAACCGCCAATGATGCTACCGCGAATAAGAGTTTCATCCTTGGGTCTCCTGATTGTTATGGCTACTTCTTCTTCGGCATCCCTGGCTTGCCGAGTGTCTTGGTCTTGATCTCTAGCATGACATCGCCCGCTTCAACCGCTGCTACGCCTTGGGGCTGGAGTACATAGTTGCCGTTGGCGTCTTTGCGGTAGATGCCGTCTGCTCGCTTGGCGAGTAGCTTCGCGAGGCTTTTTTGGGTGGCATCCCGATGCGCAATGAATCGGTCTAGGAGCGGGCCATCGAGCCCGAGTTCGTGCGCTGGCTTCTTCCCAGCAAGGGCCGCCTGGGACTTCTCGATCAGATCAGTCATGGCCATCAGTTCTATCGATAAGGCGCTGATATCGGACTCGGGCGTCCTGGCTTCGGCCTCAAAGCTGGCTTCGAGGCGGCTTACGATTTCAGCATTTACTGACTTTGCACTCGAGTTGGCGGCCTGGGTCAGTTTCTCGTGGATGTCGGGCGGGAGGCGAACTGTGATTCGCTGGTAGTCGTCTTGGGTGGCCATACAAGAATGATGTCACCAGATTGGTGAAAAGGCTTGACACCAATTTGGTGACGTCCTAGAGTGGTCCCAAGGTCACCAAATTGGTGACATAGGAGCAGGGCATGGCCATGAAAAACGACCCACAGGTGAAGCTCCGGCTTCCTCCCGACCTGAAGGACTGGATCGACCAGCAGGCGGAAGCCAACCGGAGCAGCAAGGGAAGCGAGATCGTGCGCGCAGTGCGCGAAAGGAAGGAGCGATGCGAACAGCAAGCCCAGGCCGCGTAGGCCCACAAAAGCGAAAGCCCCGACGTTGCAGCGTCGAGGCTTCCAAGGTTGTTCAACTATTTCCCGAGAGGAAAGCGAACGTGGCGAACGTTACGGCGGCGTCCAATAAAACGCAAGAGGAATTTGCATCAAGGGAGATCGGCTTCTGCGATGTGCCGGTCATCAGCGACAAAATCCTGGCGGTTCGTCCGGGCTTGCCGCTTAGCTACATCCAATCGCATGTCTCCTGCCTGCTGAACAGTCTCAGGCAGCAGGCGTTGACCGCATGCGATGGCGGCATGGATGCCGATGCAGTTTGGCTGCTTTGGGTCAATCTCGACATGGCGATGGCTCTCGTGGATTCCATGGAGCTTCCGTTGAGGAGGGTAGGGGAATGAACACTCAGACCGTCAAGATCGCCGCCCCGAAGATTCTGACCAGCGAGTTCGCCATCGTCGGCACAGCTCCGCTGGTGATGAACAAATTCTCGTCCAAGGCGCGGCAGCAGATCATGGACACGCAGGCGGCAGGGCAGACTGCGCGCAGTAAGAAGCAGCGCACCGCCAAGGACTTCGATCAAGTCTGCGACGATGCGGTGCACTACAGCACCGAGGGCTGGATAGGTATTCCCGCCTCGGCCTTCCGGGCGGCGCTCATCAGCGCGTGCCGCCTGGTGGGCTTCAAGATGACACTGGCGAAGCTGTCGGTGTTCATCAAGGCCGATGGCTATGACCGTGACGATGGAACGCCTCTCGTTCGGCTGCTGGCCGAAGACTACGAGCGCGTAGACCATCCGGTGCGGAACGCCACGGGCGTCGTGGACATCCGCAGCCGGCCCATGTGGCGAAGCTGGAAGGCCATCGTGACGATTTCCTGGGACGGGGATCAGTTCAACCTGCAGGACGTGGCCAACCTTCTGATGCGCGTCGGCACGCAGGTGGGCTTGCTGGAAGGGCGCCCCGACTCGCGGGCCTCGGCGGGCATGGGGTGGGGCACGTTCGCCCTGGAGGCTGGCGCATGAAAACGCAACAGGAACGCATCCAGAAAGAGCTGAAATCCCTGACCCGGGATGGTTTGATCCTGCCGCACGACGTGGTGGAGGCGGCGCGAAGCCCCAAATCGGCGATGCACGACATGTTCACCTGGGACGACAACGAGGCGGCGCATCAGTACCGCCTCTACCAGGCGCGCCAGATTCTTCGGACCTACGTGGTCATCGAGGATGCGGCGCCCAAGCAGGTGATCCGCGCCTTCGTGAGCCTGAAGCCGGATCGCCAGCGCGAAGGCGGCGGATACCGCCATATCGCTGATGTGCTCTCGGACGAGCAGCTCTATCAGCAAATGCTCAAGGACTCGCTGGTGGAGCTACGATCGCTCCAGACAAAGTACCAGCGGATTCGGGAACTCAAGCCCATCTTCGAGGCGACCGACTTGATCGAGCGTCAGATGGCACAGACCGGCGAAGGCACGCTGGCTGCATAGTGACAGGGCTGTTAGGTGCGGCAGGTGAGGCACGGATGGGCTAGGTACGCCACGGTTTGGCATGATTGGGTGCGCTATGGACTGGCAGGTATGGTTTGGCTGGGCATGCTACGCAGTGTCGTGGAAAGCCAAGGCAGGTTAGGTAAGGCGTGATTGGGCATGTTCGGGCCTGGTGGGCTAAGGCAACATCAAGCAACACAAGCCCCGCACCCGCGGGGCTTTTTCACGCCGCGTGCTTCGACCAAGGCTCGATGTTGTCCAGCGCCTCGGCAATGGCATCCTTGGTCATCGCGAGGTCGTAGCTGTCCTGAAGGCTGGTCCAGAATCCCTCGGACGTGCCGAAGAACTTGGACAAGCGCAGGCCGGTGTCGGCAGTGATCGAGCGATTGCCGGCGACGATCTCGCCGATGCGGGTTGCCGGGATGCCGATGGACTTGGCCAGTCGGTAGTTGGTGATTTCCATCGGGTCGAGGAACTCCTCCTTGAGGATCTCGCCTGGGTGGGGGTAGGGAACGGTACGCATGTGAACCTCGCGGTCTCTTTGGCTTTCGCGGGCGGTGGATCAGTGGTAATCGACGATTTCCACAGCATAGGCATCCCCATCCAGCCAGCGAAAGCAGACCCGGAACTGATCGTTGATCCGGATGCTGTGCTGGCCGGCGCGGTTGCCTTTCAGGGCTTCCAGGCGGTTGGCTGGCGGGATGCGCAGATCGTCCAGGCGGACGGCGCTGTGGAGCATCGCCAGCTTGCGCATGGCGACCGATTCGATGTTGACCCAGCGGCGAACACGATGGCCATGGAATAGGGCTTGGGTGTCCTCGTCGCTGAAGGTCTTGATCATGGAGCGATAGTAACGTTATGCGTTACTAACGTCAATCGTTATTATTCCTTGGCCCGCCTCGCGCGGGCTTTTTGTTGGGAGCGCCCATGCGCTATCGAAAGCTCGACGCCAACGGGGATTACTCGTTCGGCCATCAGCAAGCCGATTTCTACGTCAACACGCCGGAGGCCGTGGCCCAGGCCTGCGAGACGCGCCTGCGGCTCTACGCCGGCGAGTGGTTCCTCGACACCACGGCGGGCATGCCCTGGCGCACGCAGGTGCTCGGCAAATACACCAAGAACGTCTACGACGCGGTGATCAAGAGCTACATCGCCAGCACGCCCGGCGTGAACTCGGTGAACAACTACAGCAGCAGCCTCGTCACCGGCACGCGGCAGCTGTCCATCAGCGCCACCCTCGATACTGCCTACGGTCAGATACCGCTCTCCACCACGCTATGACCATTACCTCCGTCGCACCCACCATCGATGCCAATGGCATCACCGCGCCGTCGTACACGGACATCCTCGGCTACATCCAGGCGCTCTATCAGGGCATCTACGGCGCGGATATCTACATCGACCCGGACTCGCAGGACGGGCAGTTCCTGGCCGCGCTGGCGCAGATGTTCGCCGACCAGAACGCGGTCGCCCTCCTGATCTACAACGCCTTCAGCCCAGCAACGGCCATCGGCAACGCGCTCTCGAGCAACGTGAAGATCAACGGCCTGGTGCGCGAGCAGGCGACCTACTCGACCATTCCGGTCACCGTTGGCGGGCAGGTCAATCGCACGATCACGAACGGCGCCTTCACCGACCCCTCGGGCAATCGGTGGGATCTTCCCGCATCCGTGACGATTCCCGCGGCCGGCGTGGTCACGGTCACCGCGACATGCGAGACACTGGGCGCGATCTCCCTGCCGAACGGCTCGGCGCTGACGATCGCCACGCCCACGCTGGGCTGGCAGACGGTCACCACGGCGGCTGACGCCACGCCAGGCGCCCCTGTCGAAAGCGACGCGGCGCTCCGCTACCGGCAGTCGATCTCAACCTCGAACCCCTCCCTGACCGTGCTGGACGGCATCATGGGCGTCGTGGCGGCGGTGCCCGGCGTCCTGCGCTACGTGCCTTACGAGAACGACACCAATGCCACGGACGCCAACGGCATCCCGGCGGGCAACATCGCCATCGTGGTGCAGGGCGGCGATCCGGTGGCCATCGCCAATGCCATCGCCGGGAAGGCCTCGCCGGGGATGCGCACCTACGGCACGACCACAGAGACGGTGATCGACACGTACGGCAACCACAAGACCATCAACTTCTTCTTCGCGACGAACGTGGCGATCACCTGCGTCGTGTCGCTGACGCCGCTGAAAGGCTATAGCTCGACCGTCGGCCAGGCCGTGCAGCAGGCCATCTCGGATTACGTGAACGCGGTGGCGCTCGGCGGCGGCAACAGCCAATCGGTGGAGTGGGACGGCGCTATCGCTGCGGCGAAGAGCGTCGTGGGCAGCAATACCTTCAAGATCGCGAGCCTGACGCTCGCCGGCCCGAGTGGCAACGGTAATCCCGACGTGGCGCTGACCTTCAACGACGCAGCCACCTGCACGCCTTCGGCCGTGACTCTGACGCTGCTCTGAGGACGCCATGCCTGCGATTACCGATTACACCGGGCTGATCACGTCCGAGCATGCGAGCGCGCCGAAGTACATCGCGATGATCGCCGCCCTTGCGGGCGCGGCGGTGTCGCAGCAACAGCTGGTCGCCTCGATGCCTGCCGCGTTCGATGTGGATCAGGCCATCGGACCCCAGCTCGATGCCGTAGGCCTTTGGGTGGGGATCGGGCGCAACATCAACGTGCCGATCAACAACGTCTACTTCGCCTGGGACACGGCCGGTGTCGGGTGGGATCAGGGCGTCTGGAAAGGCCCCGGTGATCCGACGACCGGCGTCACGACGCTCGACGATGGCACGTACCGCCAGATCATCCGCGCCAAGATCGGAGCCAACCACTGGGATGGCACGCTGGGCACAATCGTGCCGCTGATCAACAACATCTTCGGCAGCTCCGGTACCTACGTCCAGCTCACGGACAACAGCGACGGCACAGCCATCGTCAACATCTTCGGTCCCGCGCCGTCGGCACTCTTCATGGCGCTACTGACCGGCGGCTACATCCCGCTCAAGCCGGCCGGCGTCAAGTTCACCTACACGCTCGCCTCGTAAACGCGACCACGACGGATACTCCATGTCCATTCAAAATGACTTCCTGACGTTTGCTGCGGCAGCTGGAGCGAACGTGCTCACGCAGGCCGAATATGCGGCGGCGTCAGCCACGGCGACGGGTTACCAGACCGGCACCGCCTCCTCGGCAGCAGTGAACAAGTCCATGCGGCAGTCGAGCATCATGGCGTCGATGATCGCCAACTTCATCGTGGCCGAGACGGGACAAACCGTCATCGACGATGGCACCACGGCCACGATCCAGCAGAACTTCGTCAATGCAATCCTGGCCGTCGCTCAGACGATGACCATCACCATCCCCCAGGTGCAGGGACTTCAGATCGCGTTAAACGGCAAGCTATCCACGACGGGAAATGCAGCCTCGGCATCGAAGCTCGCGGCTCCGGTCACCATTTCGCTTGGCGGCGTGGTGACGGGTGCCGTCAACTTTGACGGCAGTCAGAACGTCACCATCACGACCTCGACGGCGTTGCTTGCCGCGCTGACCGGCGCGGCATTCACGGGCGGCATCTCGGCGCCCACGGTCACCTCGAATGGCAACTTCGTCCTTTCATCGCCCACGGCCGGCCTGGTCACCGGCACGACGCAGGGCATGCAGATCCTGTGGAATACGCTCGCCTCCGGCAGCGGTCGCCTGGAATACGTCAACAATCACGGCAGTAACACCGGCGGCCACTTCTGGTTCGAGCGCCAGACGACCTCGAACACGGCCGTTCAAACGATGTCGCTCGATGCCTCGGGAAACCTCAACGTCGTTTCGAGCATCACGACGGCCGGCAATGTCACATCGGGGCAGAGCTTCGTCTCCTCGACCACGAATGCCGTCCTGGCTTCCGGCAGCACTGGCGGTGGCGTCTTCCTGCGTCCACAGGGCGTGACTTCGTCTGTCGGCCAGGTATGGATCGATTCGGTCGGCAACATGCATTGCGGAGCTACGGTCTACGCTGGCGCGAACTTCACGTCGACGACCACGGGCGTTTATCTGTCGTCGTCGGCGAGCGGCGGCTTTATTGCCCTCAACCCGAACGGCCCGAGCAGCGCGACGGGCCAGCTGCTCGTCCTGAGCAATGGCAATGTCACCGCGACGGGCACGATCTCTGCCCCGGGTATTTCCGTCTCCGGGAATACCGTGTCGAACACTCTCAACACCAACTCGATCAGCACGGTGGGCATTGCCGTAACGGGTATCGTGACGCCCACTGCGCAAGGCCTCTATCTGCAGTGGAATCAGAGTGGCGGGCAGGGCGAAGCCGACTTCGTGAACAACGAAGGTGGCGGGTCGGGCGGCTTCAACTTCTACAACACCAGCGGCGCGGGCGGCACGCTTACCAAGATCGTCACGATTTCCGGCACTGGCAAGATTGTCGCGAACGGTGGCTTCCAGAACTCTGATCGCCGGCTGAAGAAGAACATCGCGCGCCGAGACGTTCAGCGCGGCCTTGCGCTGCAGCTGGCGAATCACTTTTCGGAGTGGGACATGCGCCTGGGTGGTGGCCACGACCAGGGCCTGATCGCCCAGGACGTGAACCGCATCGCAAGCCAATACGTCCTCCATCCCGCCAAGAAGGGCGACTACCTCGCGATCGACAAGGCCGGCCTGGCGCTCGAAGCCAGCATGGACAACGCCCTGCACCTGAAAGAACTCGACACCCGCATCCAAGCCTTGGAGAAAGCCGCATGACCAGCCCCCGCGTTCAGACCATCAGCACCGGCGTCACGAAGCAGATGCTTCCGGCCCAGCTGCACGTCTTCATCGATCCGACCTCCGGCAGCATACAGATCAACTTCCAGGGCCAGCCGTACCTCTATGTGCAAGGCGCCCTCAACGGTGTGGCCGGCGGCCTGGAAATGGTCAGCCGGAACGTCACCGACGTGGCCACTCAGTGCCCCGGGACCGGCGCTGACCCGACCACCGGGGCTGACCTGACCAAGATCTCGATCGGCGGCGCCATTGCCGTGCTTGTGAACGGCGCCTTCGGTGCGATCTGGGACGAGCAGGTCGCCGCCGAGGAAGCCGCTGCCGCCGCGGCCGCCGAAGCTCAGGCCGCCGCCGACGAGGTGGCCGCGAGCGAGACGCAGGTGGCGCAGAAGGCGATCGCTGACGAAGCGGCGGCGCAGGCTGCCGCCGCGGCGAGCGCGCAGACGGAGCAGGCCGAGCCTGCCGCAGCCAAGGCCTGAGACGATGGACGACGGCTTCTACAACTCGGCCGGCGTCGACAGCAGCCAGCTGTACGACCCGGACGTGATGGGCGACGGCTACATTGCCACGTTCCTGACGCGCTCGGATGGCACGCCGCTCAGGTATGCCCTTTCGAAATACGGTACGCCCGGCCCCATTCTCGGCTTCTCCGATTCGAGCGGCAATGACGTCGGCCCAGAGTGGGCAGCGAAGGGCACCGCGAAATACCTGCTCGCGACGCCGACGTTCAACAACGGCCTCGTCGACGTCACATTCCACACGCCGGGCTCGGGCACAGCGAGCTTCACGATCAAAGCGGACGGCACTGCCGTGTCGTCGCCCGCTGGCGATGCCGGCGGCGTCTGGTACGGCAACGGCAACTCGTTTCCGGGCGTCGGCGCCGGCTATGAAATCCTCATTACGCCAAGCGGAGGCGGCGGCAATACGCTGACGAACCCCGCGGCGTCGTGGATCTCTCTCGGCTCTGACGTCACCGTGTCGTACTCCGGGCACTCGGTGGGCAGCGTCGCGCTGACGATTCAGATTCGGCCAGTTGGTGGATCACCGGCATCGACGGCGACTGTCACGCTTGCGCTCACGAGCGACGGATAGCGGACCTCACAAAGCGCTTCCTGGCCCAGCCGATCACGGTCGGCTGGGCCTTTTTTTGTGCCTTGAGCGACTGGAAATCTTGGTGCGATTTGAAATGCGACCAAGATCGCAAGGGAGTAGCGAAACGCGACCCCCTATTTATCTTTCGCTCCATCTTCTTCCCGTTGCTTCATTGCCGCAGCCAGTTTTAGTTGCGTCTCGACTGACTTCCTCTTCAGAAGCTCCAGGTCATCCCCTCTAAAGGTGAATACTTCAGCGTTCTTGCCAGTTTCTATAGCTTCTTCGGTCTGCTTAATAATCGAAAGCATGGTGGCCGATAGCAGCGCAAGATCCGCAACATCCAGCTCTCTGGGTCGCTGAATAAAGCTGTCTTCCAGGCGAGCGATGATTTCGCTATTGAGACTACGGCCCATTTTCTCGCGCTCAGCATCAAGCTTTTCTCGAAGATCGGCGGGCAAGCGGACAGGGAAGGGGGCAATCTCACGGGACATATCGGGAAGTCACTTTCGATCTATCAAAGTTGCAATTCTGACGAAGAGTCACCGTAGCTCACAAACCGCTTGACAGTAAGATTCACGGTGATCCATGATTCACCGTGAGTCATGTGTCTCGCCAGCTACGAGGAAACTTTGTGAACGAGAAAGCCGATAGGCATCAGATCGCCCCTTTCCCGCTGCGCATGCCGGAGGACTTGCGTCTGGCAGCGCAGGAGGCCGGGAGGAAGGAGGATCGCTCAATGAACTGGATTCTCAACGATCGCCTGCGGAAGGCCTTCGGACTGAAGACGGAGGAGTCGGCATGAGTTTGCGACAGCCGTCGCACCCAATTGAGCCCGCCTCGCACGTACAAAATGCCCAGGCCAAGGAAAGGACTTGCAGATAGCGATACCGGGCGATGTAGCCCAAAAAAGCGAAAGCCCCGACGCGGCAACGTCGAGGCTTCCAAGGTTGTTCAACTATTCCCGAGAGAGGAATCGAACATGCAGCAGAATACGGCGGCGGCCGCTCAACCGCAAGATCAAAAGAAGTTGAGGGACACCATCAACTTGGTGGATGCCCTCGCGCAGGAAGGTTTCTCGCAGATCCGTGCCATCGCCTCAGTGGCACTCCGTAGTTTGGAGACGCCCAACTCATATCAATTCACTCAAGACATCAGTGATGTTTTGATCGCCATCAAGAAGATAGCGTCCGATGCCGAAGACTGCATCAACCAGACGGCAGAGGAAGTGGGATGCGACTACGTCGACGCACACAGGCAGCGGCGGATAGATGCTGAGATGAATAATTTCCGGCAAAGGGTCGCGTAACGTCCAACAAAAAGCCCCAGCGGTGTTGACGCACCGTGGGGCTTGAATCGAAACCCCTATCTCGGGAATCTCTATGGAAAACGTAGTCTATTTCACCGAAAGATTCAAGGTGCGGCCGGTCGAGCCCGATGATCTGGACGCAAGGTTTCACCGTTTCCTCGTCAAGCGGGGAATCATCGGCGATGACGTAATCGCGAGTGATGGCCCCAGCGATTCGCCGCCGGCACCGAGAATCAACCTCGACATCAGCCGGGGGAGGTTCGGCGCATGAACGCTCAAGCCAACGCCAGCGCGACGGAAGCCCCGGCGGCGCACCGGCAAGATATCAACAAGGTCTTCAGCAAAAACGCCACGTATACCGTCGCCGAGGATGCCCACCCGGTTGACCTGCTCCAGGATGCGAGCTTATGGCTCGATACGAGCCAGAATAGCCTGGCGCTCGTTCTCTTGGGCCTGGAGGAGGGTGACGGCGGTGCAGCCGCATTCAACCTTCATGTGGTCTGCGGCGCGCTCCACGGCATCCTTCATTCGCTTGAGATGGCGGAGGGCATCATCGACCTTTCCACGCGCAAGGTCATGGCGATGAAGGACGCCTCGGCATGACCGAGCTAACCGTGTGCAGATCCATCGTGATGATGTTCGGAGACACTAGGTCTCAGCTTCTGCTGTTCCTGATGTCCTCTTTGGAGGGCGCCGAGAGGCGGGGGGATGCACAGGGAAAGCTGGATGCGCTGGTGCTTACGGCGGAATACTTCCCCGAGTTCATGCCGGAATTTGCTGAGGTGCTCAAGAACAGTCGAGCAGCGGCCAAGGGTCGCATTTCAAATGGCACCCTTGGCTGATCGCCGGCTGGCGCGCGGCGCCGGCGGTAATCGCGATCTCAAATCGCGAATCAGGGGATGCGATTTCAAATCCGACCCTTTGCGTGTTCCATGGGGGTGCGATGAGCACCCCCATCGCTGGATAGTCCGATCTCAAGTCCGACTACGCCGCCGCAGTATGTCCAAATTTGGACACACCCTGATGGGGTGCAGATGCCGCACCCCACTGAAGAACCTGCAGGTGATGCAGGTGCCAGGTGGTCGGTGCATGAGACGCCCCGCCGAACATTCTCGGCAGCAGCATAGAAACCGCATGGCTGTGCGCTTTGGTGGCCATTGGTGGCCGGATTTCGGTCAATTCGCCAGCAGCAGGAACCTCTGCTGCGCTACAGCTCCGGCACTTCTCCCAGCCGAACGATGACCCTCGGCTCGCTGTATTCGCCAAGAGCCTCATCGACGTCCAGGGAATAGGCGATCACGCCCGCAAAGTCCGATGCGATGCGCTCGGCTCGAATGAACGCCAGGTCAGCGCTAGAGAACTGCTGAGCCTGTTTCGGCACGAAGCCATGGCCCTTGCCGCGGGTGAAGGGCTGAACGAGATGGATGGTTTCCATTGCAGATCCTCCTGTTGAGGGGATCATGCATGCCGCTGGTCGCATCGATCGAGACCGCAAAGTCGCATTTCAAATGGGACTATGCAACGGGCAGGACTTTTCCCCCGGTTCGGTGAAAAGTACCGGAGGCCGTGCATGCGCTGAGTACGCCGGCACGGCATGGCATCGCGATTCGCGACCCCAGAGACGACGAAGCCCGCGCGAGGCGGGCAACGAGGTTTGTCTTGGCGGACGCCATCAGTCTACCACCAGCGCCGCAGTCTCTGCCACTCAGTCGGATTTGAAATCGGACTTCCGCGCCTCTTCGAGCTGGCTGTTGGTGCCACGCTGAAGTCGACTGGGGCTCGGCTGCACTCCAGCGGCCCTCAGTATTGCGGCGGTCTCTTCGGGGGATGCCTGGCGAGCGAACTGCTCATCCTGGCCAAGGGAGCCATTCTCCCAGTTCTCGACCGTGCCCTCTATCTTGGTCATTTCAGCACTCCTCGTTCGGATGATCGTTGACCGTTTCTTGCCCAAATGTAGACCAAACCAGACCAAACCAGACCATCCAGAAGCGGCCAATGAAAAAGCCGCCTAAGAGATTCAATCACTTAGACGGCCCTATTGGTGGAGGTGGCGGGAGTCGAACCCGCGTCCGAAGGCGCTTGACGCCCGGCACTACATGCTTAGCTCACCGTTAGATCTCGTCCCGCGACAGCACGATGTGCGAAGCGCATCGAAGGACCAGTCGGCTTGATTTAACCCTTGTCGGCCGACGGCGGCTTCGGGCGATCCCGTGATAATGACCCTACATCCACGAGCACAGGCACAAGTGGGTTCGGGGCTAGGCCTTAAGCGGCCAGAGCGTAGTTGTCGTCGTTGGCAACTATAAGTTTGCGGCTGGATTAACGAGGAAAGCTGCCCCCTCGGCATGCACCAAGCTATCTCACTACCCCCGTCGAAGCCAGAACACCCCCGGGGAAACGAGTAACGATCAAGTATATGGGGCAGGGCGCCGCGACATCAATGATGGCGCCTGCCTTTGTTCATCCTTGCCGGTTGTGCGCGCGCATCACGCGCTGTTTGTCGCGGCCCCACTCGCGTTCCTTCTCGCTGGCGCGCTTGTCGTGCTCCTGCTTGCCGCGCGCCACGCCGATCTCGACCTTCACGCGGTTGCCTTTCCAGTACATCGCCGTCGGCACCAGGGTGTAGCCCTTGCGCTCCACGGCGCCGACCAGGCGGTCGATCTCTTCCTTGTGCAGCAGCAGCTTGCGGGTGCGCCGGTCCTCGGCGATCACGTGGGTCGAAGCGCTGATCAACGGGGGAATCGAGGCGCCATGCAGGAAGATCTCGCCGTCCCTGACCATCGCATAGCTCTCGCCGAAATTGATCCGGCCGGCGCGCAAAGCCTTCAGCTCCCAGCCTTGCAGGGCAACGCCCGCTTCGTAGCGCTGGTCGATGTGGTACTCGTGACGCGCGCGCTTGTTCAGCGCAATAGTGCCGTTCGCCGGTTTTTTTTCTTTGTCCTTGGCCATGTCGTTGTCGATTAAACTCGGGCGCTGTTGCCCTGTGCCGGGCCAGGTCCCATATCGGGCCGCGCCGGGTGGTTGAAAAGGTGCCGCCCGAAGCGCCGCCTTTGCTGCGCGCTCCTGCGAGGGGCGCGCGTGTCGATGCTGAAAGAGGCCTCTGTGATCGAAATCCGCCGCAGCGCCATGGTGAAGTATTCGCCGGCGCAGATGTTCGACCTGGTCAATGAGGTCGAAGCATACCCAAAGCGCTTCGCCTGGTGTGACGGCGCTGCAGTGATCGAGCGCGGCTCCGATATGCTGGTGGCGCGGCTGGATCTCAAGTTCGCCGGTTTTCGCCAGAGTTTCACCACCCGCAACAGCTTCGAGCGTCCCAAGCGCCTGCAGATGAGCCTGGTCGAAGGGCCGTTCCGCAGCCTGGAAGGCGTGTGGGACTTCCTGCCGCTGGGCGAGACGGGCTGCAAGATCGCCTTCGCGCTGGACTTCGACTATGCCGGGCGGCTAGGCGGCAGCGTGATCAAGCTGGGATTCCAGGGGCTGGCCAGCCGCATGGTCGACGATTTCTGCCGCGAGGCGGAACGCACCTATGGCTGAGCCGGTGCCGCTGCGGGTCGAGGTCGTCTACGCCGAGCCGGACAGGCAGTGGCGGCATGAACTGCAGCTGGCCGCAGGCAGCACCATCCGGCAGGCCGTGGAGGCCGCCATCGCCTCGGGTGCCTTGCCCCGCGTCGGCGACGAGGTCGCATGCGGTGTCTTCGGGCGCCGGGTACCGCTGGATGCCGTTCTGGCGGATGGCGATCGCGTGGAAATCTATCGGCCCCTGGCGCTCGATCCCAAGGAGGCTCGGCGCCGCAGGGCCAAGGAAGCTTGAGGCCGGATCAGCCGCCGTTGGAACCGTCGCCGCCGCTGGACTTGTCGGCGTCCTTGGCTTTCTCTTCCGGCGTCTTGGTCTTGTCGCCCTCGTTCTCGTCCACCGGATAGCTGGAGTGGTACTTCTTGCTGTCGCGCACCAGATCCTGCGCGTCCTGCGAGAACAGGCTGCCCTCGGTGCGGACCAGGGTGTCGTTGTTGAAGTACAGGGTGAGCTTGTTGATCTGGATCGGGCCGCCACGGCGCGAATAGGTGGACAGGTAGTCCCAGCGGTTCTGGTCGAACGGCGTGCTGATCGACGGGGTGCCCATCAGCACCAGCACCTGGCGCTTGCTCAGGCCCGGCTGCAACTGGCCGACGATGTTCTTGTCGATCGTCTTGTCGAACAGGTTGCCCTGCTGCACGTCGGGGGTATACACGAGGCGACAGCTGGCCAGCGAAAGCCCCAGCATGGCGAAACCCAGCGTGCGAATCAGCTTTTGCATGCGTGTTGCGTCCGGATCGTAAAGGTGTCGGATGATACACTAACGGCCTGACAGCACCGTGTGCGGGGAACTCGAGATGGACCAAGAAACCAAAGAGCTGCGCCGCGCTGGCCTCAAGGTGACCCACCCTCGCATGCGCATCCTGCAGATCTTCGAGGAGGACAGCGTACAGCACCTCTCCGCCGAAGACGTCTACAAGAAATTGTTGACCCACCAGGAAGATATCGGCCTGGCCACGGTGTATCGGGTGCTCACCCAGTTCGAAGCGGCCGGCATCCTGGTGAAGCATAACTTTGAGGGTGGCCAGGCCGTCTACGAGCTCGACCGCGGCAAGCACCACGACCACATGATCGATGTGGACAGCGGAAAGGTGATCGAGTTCGTCAGCGAGGAGATCGAACGGCTGCAGCATGAGATCGCGGCGCGCCATGGCTACGTGATCGAGGACCACAGCCTGGTCCTTTACGTGCGGCCGAAGCAGAAGACGCGCTGACGACAGGCATCCGGCCGGCAGCCTGGGCAGCGAGGTCGGAATAGCGGCGAGACGGGAACAAGCCAGCGGGCAGGTAAACAGGCAGGCAAAAAAAAAGCCGCCGGGAAGACTCCTGTCCACCCTGCGGCTATCCGCTCATCCGTCCATCCGACACTGCGAGTTGCTCGCGATGCCAGGCGATGCCGAATGCAGCGGCAGAATGGCATCCTGCCACTCTTCGAATCGGCCGTCCCCACGACCGATTCGGGCTCACCATCTGGCGATGGCGGCTCCCCCACATCGATGAATCAATCCTAACGAAGCTTTCACGTTAACGGTATTGGAATATTTCCTAGGTGAGGGCCTGAGCTGGGGGATCAGAGCTCCAGTGCATCGCTTCCGGGCATGTTGCCGCGCAGCAAAATGCGCAAGTGAAACCCTTCGAGACTGGGCCGCAGGCGGAACAGACCGCCCAGCGAGGTGACCCGGTCGCGCATGCCTTGCAGGCCGCGACCGCCCCGTGGAATGCGGCTAGGCAGGCCGGTGCCGTTGTCGCGGATGTCCAGCATGGCGAGCACGCCGCCTTGGCGCTCGCCGATGCGCAGGCGCAGCAGGAACTCGGTGGCCTGGGCATGCTTGACGGTATTGGTCGCGCTCTCCTGCACCAGCCGATAGATCGCCGTGCGGGTGCTTTCGTCGAGCAGGCGGGGGTCGCCATGCAGCTCGGTGCGGTAGACGATGCCGGCGGTACGCAGCAGATCGCGGATCGGACCTTCGTCGAGCGCGCGCAGTAGGCCGAACTCATCGAGCACGGCCGGGCGCAGATCGTCCAGTACCCGGTGCAGGGCGCGGCGCATATGCCCGAGGATCAGGTTGATCGAGGCGCCGATGTCCTCCATGCCGGCCTGCTGCAGGCGCGACTGCGCCAGTTTCACATGGGTCTGGATCGCCGTCAGGTTCTGGCCGAGCTCGTCATGCAGTTCGGCGGCCATGTGCCGGCGCTGGTTTTCCTCCGATTGCAGGTTGCCGCGCGCAGCGTCGCGCAGCTGCCGCGCCAGCCGGTCCAGCCGGCGATTGACCGCGGCGAGATAGACGTTCTGCTCGGCGACACGGTCGCTGCTGCGGCGCAGAGCGTCGGTAGCTGCGCCCAGCATCAGCGCGCCGGTGCCGGTGACCGCGAGAAACAGATAAGTCGCCGCCGTCGGAGGCATCTGCATCTGATTGCCGAAGCGGTCGATCACGCTCATGCCCACGCTGGCGGTCATCATCGACAGGCCGGCGCCGCGCCAGCCGTGGCGAAAGGCGAAGAACAGCACCGGCGCCAGCGACAGGATGCGCGCGAACTGCGGCTGCGGCGCGGCATGTTCGGACAGCACCAGCAGGATCGCCAGGGTCGGCAGCATCACCAGCAGGCCGTCCAGGGTGAGGCTGGCCAGCGCATTGCGCGAGGGCGGCGCGCGGAACAGCATCACCAGCAACGGGACCAGCAGCAGGATGCTGACGTAGTTGCCCAGCAGGTCCTGGCCCAGCACCTGCAGCAGCAGCTCCGAGGTGCCGTTGCGATGGATCACGGCGATGGTGCCCGCGTCCCAGGCGGTGGTGATCGCCACGATCAGCGCGGCGGACAGCAGCAGCTTGGAGACATCGCCGGGATCGCGCAGGCTGGGGCGCAGATGGGTGCGGCGCAACAGCCAGAGGCAGCCGGCCACCAGCAGGGGCTCCGGCACGCTGCCGAGCAGGTAGCCGCGCCAGCCCATCGGAATGCGACTCACGTAGTCGATCAGCCCCGCCGCGAGCAGCTCGCAGCCCAGCAGCCAGCCCCAGTAGCGCCAGGGGCAGAGCAGCAGCGCACCGAAACGCAAGCCGTAAGGCAGCATCCAATAGGGTTGCTCGGTAGGCCACAGCATGAGCAGCAGCAGGCCATAGCCCAACCCGAACAGCGGGCCGGCCAGAGAGGAAAGCAGGGAGTGCGTGCGCATCCCGGCATGGTACAGGCGGGCAGGCCTTCGGCGGGCCGAAGCGCAGCATCATCCTGCTACAGTAAGACGATGCCTACTCTTGTCCTGATCGACGACCACGCCATCGTGCGCGAAGGCTTCAAGCGATTGATCGAACTGGAGCCGGATCTGGCCGTCGTCGCCGAATGCCGTTCGGCCGACGATGCCGTCGAGGCGGTCGGCCAGCATCAGCCGGATCTGGTCGCGCTTGACTTGTCGCTGCCCGACGGCAGCGGGCTGCCGCTGATCGAGCATCTGCTCAGCGTGTCGGCGCACACGCGCATCGTGGTGCTGAGCATGCACGACGGCGAGCCCTATGTGTCCGAGGCCTTGCGGCGTGGCGCCAGCGGCTACGTCACCAAGGGCGTAGCCCCGGAAGAGCTGGTCGCCGGCCTGCGTGCAGTCATGTCGGGCGAGCGCTTCCTCAGTTCGGATCTGCGCCAGCGCCGTGCCGAACGGCCCGAGGATGTGCTGGACCCGATCGCGCGGCTGACCGCGCGGGAGCGCGAAGTGTTTCTGCTGCTGGCGGCCGGGCGCGCGCCCAAGCAGGTGGCGGCCGAGCTGGGCATCGGCCAGAAAACTGTCTACATCCATCGCGCCAGCCTGATGGGCAAGCTGGGCGCCGGCTCCGAACTGGATCTGTACCGGATGGCCAGCGAGCGCGGCCTGTTGCAGGAGCAGCGCTGACCGCTGCCGGATGGTCTAGGCGGCCGCGCCGAACTAGGCGCTTTGCGCGCGCTCCAGCATCTGCTTGGCGTGGGCGCGCGTCTCGCGGGTGATCTCCAGGCCGCCTAGCATGCGCGCCAGTTCGTCGCGGCGCCCTGTAGGGTCCAGTGTATCGATGCGGGTATGCGTGGCTTGGCCGTCGCTATGCTTGCTCACGCGCAGATGGGCATGGCCTTGCGCGGCGACCTGCGGCAGATGGGTTACGCACAGCACCTGGCGTTGCGTGCCCAGCGTGCGCAGTTTTTGCCCGACCACTTCGGCCACCGCGCCGCCGATGCCGGTGTCCACCTCGTCGAAGACCATGCTGCCCACGCTGTCCTTGCCCAGGGTGGCGACTTCGATCGCCAGGCTGATGCGCGCCAGCTCGCCGCCCGAGGCGACCTTGCGTAGCGGGCGCAGAGCCTGCCCGGGATTCGCGCTGACCAGCAGTTCGCAGCGCTCGCGCCCTTGCGGATCGGGATCGTCGTGGCCCAGCGGTTCGAGTTCGATGGCCAGGCGCCCGCCGGCCATGCCGAGTTCCGCCATCAGCACGCTGACTTCGCCGGCCAGCCGAGTCGCGGCGGCCTGGCGAACCTCGCTGAGCGAGCCGGCGGCCTTGGCGTAGTCCTGCTGCAGCTGCTGGCGCTGATGTTCGAGCTGCTGCAGGGCATCGCCAGCGCCTTCCAGTTCGGCCAGTTCGCGCTGCAGTTCGGCCAGCTTGTCGACCAGTTCGGCGGCCGGCAAGCGATGGCGCCGCGACAGTTCGTGCAGGCGGGTGAGCTGACGGTCGACTTCTTCGTAGCGGGCCGGGTCGAGATCGATGTCCTGCGCATAGCGGCCCAGGCCGTCGACCGCTTCGCCTAGTTGAATCTGCGCGCTGTCCAGCAGTTCCAGCCAGGGCTGCAGGCCTTCGTCCAGCGCCGCCAGCCGGGCCAGTTCGGCCTGGGCACGGCCGATCGAGCGGCGCGCAGCGAACTCGCCGTCGCCGTCGAGCAGGTCGACCAGGGCGGACGCGCCTTCGGCCAGGCGCCCGGCGTTGGCCAGGCGTTTGTGGCTGGCCTCCAGCTCCACCAGCGCCTCGGCGGGCAGCACCCACTTCTCCAGTTCGGCGCATTCGTGCCGCAGCAGCTCGATGCGCTGCTCGCGATCCGCGCCGCCCGACAGGCGCTGGATGCGCGCGCCGGCTTCGCGCCAGGCCAGCGCCTGCTCGCGGACCTGCTCGAGCAGGTCCGCCTGGCCGACGTAGGCATCGAGCAGGGTCAGCTGATGGGAACGCGAGAGCAAGGCCTGATGCTCGTGCTGGCCGTGGATCTCGACCAGCAGGGCGGCCAGCTCGCTGAGCTGGGTGGCGTTGGCCGGGCGGCCGTTGATCCAGGCGCGCGAACTGCCTTCGGCGCGGATTACCCGGCGCAGCTGGCAATGCCCTTCCTCGTCGAGTTCCTCGCGTTCGAGCCAGGCGCGCGCCTCGGGCAGCTCGCTCAGGTCGAATTCGGCGGCGAGTTCGGCACGATCGCTGCCGCTGCGCACCACGCCGCTGTCGGCGCGCGCGCCGGCCAGCAGCATCAGGGCGTCGACCAGTAGCGACTTGCCGGCGCCGGTCTCGCCGCTGACAACGGTCAGGCCCGGACCGAAGGCGATCTCGGCGGCCTCGACGACGGCGAAATGACGGACGTAGAGCGAGGTAAGCATGGGCGCTGGTATGGTGAGGAGGGGCGATTGTAATGGCTGCCCGGCCGCCGCGGATCGGTCGGCGGCCGGCACCACTTGCACGAAAACCGCGCAGACCTTATCTCTTTAGCGTCTCATCGGCTGAACCGCCGATCCGCCGCCATCCAGAAACCCGCCATCCAGAAACGGCTCGCATGCCCCTTTCCAACGGCCACGACATCGATGCCCGCGCCAAGCACTTGCTGCGCACGCTGATCTCGCAGTACTTGGCGGACGGCGAGCCGGTCGGCTCGCGCACGCTTTCGCGTTCCTCGGGGCTGGACGTCAGCCCGGCGACCATCCGCAACATCATGTCCGACCTGGAAGACGCCGGGCTGCTGGTCTCGCCGCATACCTCGGCGGGCCGCGTGCCGACGCCGCGCGGCTTGCGCCTGTTCGTCGACAGCCTGATCGAGCTGCAGCCGCTGCCGCGGGAGGAATTGGCCCGTTTGCAGCGCGAACTGCCGCCGGGGCCGACCACGACCCGCGATCTGCTGGGCAATGTCTCCAGCCTGCTTTCGGCGATGACCCACTTCGCTGGCGTGGTCAGCGTGCCGCGCCAGGCCGATTTTCCGCTGCGGCACATCGACTTCGTGCCGCTGCCAGGCGCCCAGGTGCTGGTGATCCTGGTGTTCAGCGACAACCAGGTGCAGAACCGCATCGTGCAGCTGGCCAAGCCGCTCGGCGGCAGCGAGCTGGAGCAGGCGGCCAATTATCTCAACGCGCATTTCAGCGGCATGCGGGTGGACGACATCCGCGGCCGCCTGTTGCGCGAGCTGCGTGAAGCCAGCAGCGAAATGAACCGGTTGATGGCCAGCGCGGTGGAGCTGGCGGCGGCCTCGTTCGCCCCGCAGGTCGAGGGCGACGACGTGCTGGTCAGCGGCCAGACCAACCTGATGGGCTATGCCGAGCTGGCCGACCTGGAGCGCTTGCGCGAGCTGTTCGAAGCGTTCCAGAAGAAGAACGAGCTGCTCCAGCTGATGGAAGTCTGCGCCCGCGCGCCGGGCGTGCGCCTGTTCATCGGCGAGGAGTCGGGCTTTACCGCGCTCGATGGCTGCAGCGTGGTGACCGCCAGCTACGGCGCCCAGGGGCGGGTGCTGGGGGCGGTGGGGGTGATCGGGCCGACCCGAATGGCCTACGAACGGGTGATCCCGGTGGTGCAGGCCACTGCCGGCCTGCTCAGCGACGCCTTGAATCGCGCCGCGACGGCCTTATAAACCGCAGCGGGAGGCGGGGTTCCCCGCATTATGAGCAAGGCTGGCATGCGTGCCGGCCGCAGACTTTCGTTTGGAGCAATGCATGCAGAACCATGACCCGCAGTCGCGAGAGGAATCGATCGAGCCGCAGGGACCGGATGATTCGGCCGCTGCCGAACTCGCCAGCCTGCGCGCCCGCGTGGCCGAACTGGAGGCCAGCAACGTCGAGCTGCGCGAGAAGGTGTTGCGCGAGCACGCCGAACTCGACAACCAGCGCCGCCGCCTGCACCGCGACCTGGAACAGGCCCGCCGTTTCGCCAATGAAAAGCTGCTCGGCGAGCTGCTGCCGGTGTACGACGGCCTGGAGAGCGGCCTGGCGGCCGAGGGCGGCGACGTGGCCACCATGCGCGAGGGCCTCAGCCTGACCCTGAAGTCGCTGCTCAAGGTGGCCGAGAACCATGGCATGGCGCAGGTCGATCCGCTCGGCCAGCCGCTGGACCCGGAGCGCCACCATGCGGTGAGCATGGTCGAGGCGCCGGGGCAGGCGGCCGGCACGGTGGTCAGCGTGCTGCAGAAGGGCTACGTGCTCAACGAGCGGCTGCTGCGCCCGGCGCTGGTCGCCGTGGCCAAGGACTGAGGGCGTGCGGCCGGCCCGAGCCTGAACGGCACGCCGGCCGACACTGCCGAAATGCATCAGGGGCCCCGTAGGCGATTGAATCGCCAGGCCGGGCCCCCCATCTGAAAACCAGCTGCGGCCGCGGGGGCCGCGAAAAGATTTAGGAGCAATCAATCATGGGCAAAATCATCGGCATCGATCTGGGCACGACCAATTCCTGCGTGTCCGTGATGGACGGCAGCACCACCAAGGTCATCGAGAATTCGGAAGGCGATCGCACCACGCCCTCCATCGTCGCCTTCAACAAGGACGGCGAAGTGCTGGTAGGCGCCTCGGCCAAGCGCCAGAGCGTGACCAATCCGAAGAACACCTTCTACGCGGTGAAGCGCCTGATCGGCCGCAAGTTCACTGATGCCGAAGTCCAGAAAGACCTGCACATCGTGCCGTACGGCATCGTGGCCCATGACAACGGCGACGCCTGGGTGCAGACCTCCGACGGCAAGAAGATGGCGCCGCAGGAGATCTCGGCCAAGGTGCTGATGAAGATGAAGAAGACCGCCGAGGACTATCTCGGCGAGCCGGTCACCGAGGCGGTGATCACGGTGCCGGCCTACTTCAACGACAGCCAGCGCCAGGCCACCAAGGACGCCGGCAAGATCGCCGGCCTGGAAGTGAAGCGCATCATCAACGAGCCGACCGCGGCCGCGCTGGCCTACGGCCTGGACAAGAAGGGCGGCGACCGCAAGATCGCGGTCTACGACCTGGGCGGCGGCACTTTCGACGTGTCGATCATCGAGATCGCCGAAGTCGATGGCGAGAAGCAGTTCGAGGTGCTGGCCACCAACGGCGACACCTTCCTGGGTGGCGAAGACTTCGACATGCGCGTGATCGACTACCTGGTCGAGGAGTTCCAGAAGGACCAGGGCATCGACCTGCGCAAGGATCCGCTGGCGCTGCAGCGCCTGAAGGACGCTGCCGAGCGCGCCAAGATTGAACTGTCCTCCAGCCACCAGACCGAGGTGAACCTGCCGTACGTCACGGCCGATGCCTCGGGTCCCAAGCACCTCAACATCAAGCTGACCCGCGCCAAGCTGGAAGCGCTGGTGGAAGACCTGGTCAAGCGCACCATCGACCCCTGCCGCACCGCGCTCAACGATGCCGGCCTGCGCGTCTCCGACGTCGACGAGGTGATCCTGGTCGGTGGCCAGACCCGCATGCCCAAGGTGCAGGAGTCGGTGAAGGACTTCTTCGGCAAGGAGCCGCGCAAGGACGTCAACCCGGACGAGGCCGTGGCGGTGGGCGCAGCGATCCAGGGCGGCGTGCTGGGCGGCACCGTGAAGGACGTGCTGCTGCTCGACGTGACTCCGCTGTCGCTGGGCATCGAGACCATGGGCGGCGTGATGACCAAGCTGATCGAGAAGAACACCACCGTGCCGACCAAGGCCTCGCAGGTGTTCTCCACCGCCGACGACAACCAGACCGCGGTGACGGTACACGTGCTGCAGGGCGAGCGTGAGCGCGCCAGCGGCAACAAATCGCTGGGCAAGTTCGACCTGGCCGGCATCGATGCCGCGCCGCGCGGCCAGCCACAGATCGAGGTGACCTTCGACATCGACGCCAACGGCATCCTGCACGTGTCGGCCAAGGACAAGAAGACCGGCAAGGAGCAGCGCATCGAGATCAAGGCCGGTTCGGGCCTGAGCGACGATGAAATCGCCCGGATGGTTGCCGACGCCGAGGCGAACAAGGAAGAAGACAAGAAGTTCCACGAGCTGGTGGGGGTGCGCAACAAGGCCGACCAGGCCGTGCATGCCACCCGCAGCGCGCTGAAGGAACACGGCGGCAAGGTGCCGGCCGAGCAGATCGCCGGCATCGAGAGTGCCCTGTCCGACCTGGAGAAGGTGAAGGACGGCGACGACAAGGCAGCGATCGAGTCCAAGCTCGAGAAGCTCGAGCAGGCGGCGCAGTCGCTGTATGCCGCCGCTTCCGCCGGTGGCCAGCCGGGCCAGGGGCCGCAGGCGGCGCCGGGCGGCGGTTCGGCCCAGCCGGACGACGTGGTGGACGCCGAGTTCACCGAGGTGAAGGACAAGTAAGCAGCCATCTGGCCAAGGCCCGGCGCGCATCGCGCGCCGGGCCTTTCTTCATGAGGGGGCGAAAAACGTGGGCAAGGAGCGGGTCAGCGCATTCAGCGACGGCGTGATCGCAATCATCATCACGATCATGGTGCTCGAGCTGAAGGTGCCGCACGGCAATACCTTTGCCGCGCTGGCCGAGCAGTGGCCGATGTTCCTCGCCTATATGCTGAGCTTCGTCAACGTCGGGCTGATCTGGAACAATCACCACCACCTGTTCGCCACCATCGAACGGGTCAATGGCAATGTGCTGTGGCTCAACCTGCTGCTGATGTTCAGCATGTCGCTGCTGCCTTTCGCCACCGCCTGGATGGGCGAAAGCCACTATGCTGCGCAGCCGACCGCGCTGTACGGTGCGGTGATGCTGCTTACCGCGGTGTCCTGGCACCTGCTGATGCGGGCCTTGATCGGCTGCAATGGGGGTGTGCAGTCCGTGCTTGCGCAGGCGGTAGGGCGTAGCCGCAAGACGGTCTTGTCCGCCGGCCTGAATGTGGTGGCGATTCCGTTGGCCTTGTTCGGCGATGCCTGGATCGCCGTGTTGTGTTACCTCGCCGTCGGCACCATCTGGTTCATACCGGAGCGGCGCATCGAAAAACTGATAAGCGAATGAGCAAGCGCGATTACTACGAAGTCCTGAGCGTCGAGCGCACCGTCACCGAGGTCGAGCTGAAGAAATCCTTCCGCCGCCTGGCGATGAAATATCACCCGGACCGCTGTCCGGACGATCCGCACGCGCAGGAGAAGTTCAAGGAGGCCAAGGAGGCCTACGAGGTGCTGTCCGACCCGCAGAAGCGCGCCTTGTACGATCAGCACGGCCACGCAGCGTTCGAAGGCGGCATGGGCGGTCGCGGCGGCGCCGGCTTCGGCGACATGGGCGACATTTTCGGCGATATTTTCGGCGACATCTTCGGCATGGGCGGGCGCGGTCGTCAGCGCCGCGGCGCGGATCTGCGCTACATCATGGAGCTGGATCTGGAAGAGGCGGTGTTCGGTATCGAGAAGAAAATCGACGTGCCGACCCAGGTGAGCTGCCATCACTGCAACGGCTCCGGTTCCTCCGACGGCAAGGTCAGCCAATGCAAGACCTGTCACGGCCATGGTCGCGTGCGCATGCAGAACGGCATCTTCTCGATCCAGCAGGCCTGTCCGCGCTGCGGCGGCAGCGGCCAGGCGATCGAGCATCCCTGCAAGCCCTGCCACGGTGAGGGGCGTCTGCAGGAGAACCGCACGCTGTCGGTGCAGATTCCCTCGGGCGTCGACAACGGCGACCGTATCCGGCTGAGCGGGCAGGGCGAAGCCGGTCCGGCCGGTGCGCCGGCCGGCGACCTCTATGTGGAAGTGCAGGTGCGCGAGCACGCGATCTTCCAGCGCGACGGCAACGACCTGTACTGCGAAGTGCCAATCCGCTTTTCACAGGCGGCCCTGGGCGCCGAACTGCAGGTGCCGACGCTGGAAGGCGAAGTGGGTATTCAATTGCCGTCGGAAACGCAGACGGGGCAGCAATTCCGCCTGCGTGGCCGTGGAGTGAAGTCGGTGCGCAGCGGTCGCCACGGCGACCTGATCTGCCGCGTGGTGGTGGAAACGCCGGTGCGCCTGACCCGCGAGCAGCGCGAGCTGTTCGAACAACTGGAGGCCACCTTCGGCGATGGCGAGGCGGAGAAACATATGCCGCGGGCCAAGACCTGGATGGACGGGGTCAAGCAGTTCTGGTCGCGCGTGACTTCCTGAGCCGGTATCTGGTCAGCGATGCGGCTGCATGAGGCCGCATCGGAATGTGGCACGCAGGCAGGAGCATGCTTGCTTGGCGCGCGGTTCGTATCGGCAGCCTGACGTAGCCCTAGCTGCGCCGGTCAAACGAAGGCTTCGGATCGTTCGATGACCTATCGCTCGATCCAGCGATGCAGGTGCGAGCGAAGCCTCGGGCCGCACACTGCCATGCTTGCATCGTTCGCGGCAGGCTGGATGTGGGGTGCAGGCGTGCTTCCGCAGCGCAGGCGCCGCTGGCATCCCTGACCGCGCCTGCTAGGATCAACGGCTTGTTCCTTGTTGCGGAGTCGCCATGAACCCCCCGCTCAGAATCGCGCTCAGTGGCGCTTCCGGCCGCATGGGGCAGGCCTTGCAAGCCTTGCTGCGCGGGGATCGCCGCTTCAGCCTAGCGCACGCGGTGGTGACTCCGGGCTCCGAGCACGACGGCGTGCCGGTCAATCGCGAACTGGCTGCCTCGCTTTGCTTCACTCATGACTGGAGCACGGCGCCGGCCCTGGACGTGGTGGTGGACTTCAGCAGCCCATCGGGTCTGCAGGCGGCGCTGGAGTTCTGCGAGGCGCGGGGCGTGGCCCTGCTGAGCGGCACCACCGGCCTTGACGAGGCACTGTCGCAGCGGCTCGAAGCCGCCCAGGCGCGCATCCCATTGCTGCGCGCTGCGAACTTCAGCCTGGGCGTTGCGGTGCTCACGCGCCTGCTGCGCCAGGCGGCTGCGGCGCTGCCGGGCTGGGACCTGGAGATCGTCGAGGCCCACCACGGACGCAAGGAGGATGCTCCGTCGGGCACGGCGCTGGCGCTGGGCGAAGCTGCCGCGGCAGCGCGTGGCACCAGTCTCCCGGCGCAAGCGGTGTATGCGCGCGAAGGCCGGCCAGGCGCGCGTCGTGCAGGCAGCATCGGCTTCGCGGTGGTGCGCGGCGGCGACATCGTCGGCGAGCATCAGGCGCTGCTGCTCGGGGTGGGGGAACGGGTCGAGCTGGGGCATCGCGCCACCGACCGTTCGATCTTCGCGCGTGGCGCGCTGGAAGCGGCGCAGTGGCTGGCCGGCCGTGCCGCAGGTGGCTACGACCTGGACGCGATGCTGGCCGAGCGCGCCGGCGCCTGAGCAGCGGCGACCGAAGCGTGTTGCTTGCCGGCGCTGGCGTCGGCGGCTACTATTTGGGGATTGTCATTGGGGAGTAGCCATCCTCGCTCCCGGCAGGCTTGCGGCCTGCCTATCCAGAGGAATCCGCGTCAACAGACTTGAGGTTTGCTCCTCATGGCGCGGATGGCCCAACGGTCCTTTCAGGATCGATCGGCCCGGCGAGACCTTTGGCCACGACGTGCTCACCCGGCCGGGCGAGCCATGTCGTTGCGCCATCGGTTATCCGCTCGCCCGGCCCGTGCACGATCATGCTCATCGCCCTGTGGTTCCTGCTTTCGGCCGCTGCGATCTATTTCGCCTGCGAGTACTTCGTCAACGGTATCGAATGGCTTGGGCGCAAGCTCAACCTGGGAGCGACCGCTACCGGTACGGTGCTTGCCGCCTTCGGCACGGCCCTGCCCGAGAGCGCGGTGACCTTCGTCGCGGTGATCTTCGGCAAGGCACCGGAGCAGAAAGACATCGGCGTGGGCGCGGCGCTGGGCGGGCCGCTGGTGCTGGCGACGATCGCATACGCCGTCGTCGGCGTTGCCTTGTGGATGAATCGCCGGCGCCTGCAGCGCGCCGATGCGCTGGTGCGCGTGGATCATCGGCGCCTAGCGCGCGACCAGGGCTGGTTCCTGGCGATCTTCGCGGTGAAGTGCGGACTGGGGCTGCTCGCTTTCGCGTTCAAGCCCTGGCTGGGCGTGCTGTTCCTGGTCGCTTATGCGCTCTACGTGTGGCGCGAGTTGCGCGATAGCGACACGGCACCGGAAGAGGACGAGCTCGAGCCATTGAAGTTTCAGCCGCGTGCTGCCGATCCCGCGTTGTCGCGCATCGCGCTGCAGAGCGTGCTGGCCTTGCTGGTGATCGCCTTCGCCTCGCATGTCTTCGTGCAGCAGATCGAGGCGATCGGCCACGTTTTTCAGTGGTCGCCTCATCTGGTCGCGCTGGTGCTGAGCCCGGTGGCGACCGAGCTGCCCGAAACGGTGAATGCGCTGATCTGGGTGCGCCAGGGCAAGGAGCGGCTGGCCCTGGCGAACATCTCCGGCGCGATGATGATCCAGGCGACCATTCCCAGTGCGCTGGCGATCTTCGCCACGCCCTGGCTGTTCGATGCGCCGCTGATCGCCGCCGGCGCCTTCACCATGGCTGCCATCGTTTATCTGTGTTGGCTGTTTCGGCGAGGCCGCGTGGACGCGCGCTGGCTGTTGCCGGTCGGCTTGCTGTACGGCCTGTTTGCCGGCTACGTCAGCTGGCATCTCGGCATTCAGGCTTGAGCTTCGCCGTCGCCTGGTGCGGCGGTCGTCGGCGCCAGGCAATGCTCAGGCGTTGGACTCGCCGAGCCGAGACAGCTCGAGGCGGGCTGCCTTCAGCCATGCCTGTTCCTTGCGCCGGTAATAGCCGGGCATCAGCTTGGCGCGACTCAATTGGGTCTGCAGCACGTCGCGCGCTTCCTGCGAGCGCTGCGCCTTGCTCAGCAGGCAGGCATAGCGATAACGGCCTTCTTCGCCAGGGTAGCTGTCGGCGAGCACCTGGTATTCGTGCAGTGCCGCCTCGGTCTCGCCCAACTGTTCCAGGCAGCGCGCATAGAGCAGATGTCCTTCGCTGGAGCGGAATCCGGGATTGGCCTGGATCAGCGCATCCAGCGTCGAACGCGCGCCGGCATAGTTCTCGTTGCCTGCCTGGGCCTGCGCCAGTCCCAGCATGAACTCGGGTTCGCTGGCGTACATGCCGCTCAGCAGGCCGCGATAGAGTTCTTCGGCGTTCTCGTAGTCGTGGAGCTGCAGGCATTCGGCAGCCAGGTGGCGGCGATTTTCCACCGTGTTGGCCAGCTCCAGGCGATGCTGCAGTTCGCGCCGGCGGCGCTGCGGGTCGATGGTCTGCAGCACCTTGCGGGTCGCCTTGCGTCCGCCCGGGTTATGCCGCAGGTCGGGAATCACCGCAGCCACCACGTACACCAGCACCGCCAGATAGGAGCCGATCAGGATCAGCCAGATCCAGTACATCGGCCGTCCGCTGCGCACCACGTGCACGGCGCAGGCGACCTGCAGCGCAATGGAGAGATAGAAGACGATAGGCATGCCATATCCCTGGCGATCGTGACGGGATGGCGGATCATAGCATCCGTTCTGATCAGTCCCGATGCGCGGCGTTGCGGTCGCGGTCGGCCCCGTGCTTGGTGTCCAGCTTGCCGACCAGCTTCTTGAAGATGCGCGAGAATTTGCCGCGCTTGGTCTTGCGCAGCTTTTCTTCCTCGCTGGTGAGCCAGGCGACCTGGATCACCTTGCGCTCGCCCTCGTAGGGCAGGTGGCCGTGGTAGGAGTTGTCGCAGCGCTTGAACACGGCGAACTCGCCGTACAGCGGCGTCAGCTCCGGCGCGATCATGTCGTCGATGTCGTCGATGCGATGGAGGAAGCGCAGGCAGCCGTCGCTGGTGTCCGGCCACTGCTGATTGAGATAGATCAGCGCGGTCGCCACCTTCGACTTGCTGTCGGTGTGGATGGTGCCGTGGCGCTTGTTGAGCAGCCGGCACAAGGTCACCAGGGTTGGATACTGGCCGAGATTCTCGATGCCCAGGCGCTGGCCCACCGCGCTGGCGAACTCGGGCAGGGTCATGCGCTGCACCAGTTCGTTGATCGACGGCCCGCAGTCTTTCGGGTCGTACGGGAAAAAACCGGCGCTGGTGTAGCGCGGGAAGTCGCGCTCGAGCTCCGTGCGCGCCTCGTCGGGCAATTGCCCGTGCGCGATCATGAAGGGGAACGGCTGGACCCTGATGTCGGTATCCGGTCGGTCGAGCCGGGCCGGGTCGAGCAGAACGGAGGCGTTCATAGGGGCATATCAGTCCAAGGCGAGACGCCGGCTAGTGTAGCGCCGCCCGCTCGCCGCCAAACCAGGCCGGCGCCGCGCGCGTTTAGGCGCCGTGAGGTGGACAGGAGGGCCATCCAGGCCTATCATTTGCGCCCGCCCCGAGACGTTTCCCGACCAAGGTCCACAAGCCTGCAGCAACGAGGCTTGCGGGCCTTGCTGCACCTGAAAGGCGGTCCCTCATGCCCCATCCCGCTCTGCTTGCCCTCGAAGATGGCAGCGTATTCCACGGCCAAGCCGTTGGCGCCTCCGGTACCACGGTCGGCGAAGTGGTATTCAATACCGCGATGACCGGTTACCAGGAGATCCTCACCGATCCTTCCTACGCCCGGCAAATCGTCACTCTGACTTATCCGCACATCGGCAACACCGGGGTGAACCCGGTCGACGCCGAGTCGGATCGCGTGCATGCCGCCGGCCTCATCGTGCGTGACATTCCGCGCCTGGCCAGCAACTGGCGCAGCACGGAGAGTCTGCCGGACTATCTGCGCCGCCAAGGCATCGTGGCGATCGCCGGCATCGACACGCGCCGGCTGACCCGCATCCTGCGCGACAAGGGCGCGCTGAACGGCTGCATCGTGGCCGGCGAGACGGTGGACGCCGAAGCGGCCCTGGCCCAGGCGCGCGCGTTCCCCGGCCTCAACGGCATGGATCTGGCCAAGGTGGTCAGCGTCGAGCAGCGCTACAGCTGGAATGAGGGCGTCTACGATCTCGATCGCACCGCCTTCCAGCAACCCGCCAAGCGCTTCAAGGTGGTGGCCTACGACTTCGGCGTGAAGTTGAACATCCTGCGTCTGCTGGCCGAACGCGGCTGCGACATCACCGTGGTGCCGGCGCAGACTCCGGCGGCCGACGTGCTGGCGCTGCAGCCCGACGGCGTGTTCCTGTCCAACGGCCCTGGCGACCCGGCTGCCTGTGACTACGCGATCGCCGCGACGCGCGAGCTGCTGGCGGCGAAGCTGCCGCTGTTCGGCATCTGCCTGGGCCACCAGATCATGGGCCTGGCCGTGGGCGGCAAGACGCTGAAGATGAAGTTCGGTCATCACGGCGCCAACCATCCGGTGAAAGACCTGGACGACGGCCGCGTGCTGATCACCTCGCAGAACCACGGTTTCGCGGTGGATCCGGCGACCCTGCCGGCGAACGTGCGAGTCACTCACACCTCGCTGTTCGATGGTTCGCTGCAGGGCTTCGCGCTCACTGATCGCCCGGCCTTCTGCTTCCAAGGTCATCCGGAAGCGAGCCCAGGCCCGCATGACATCGGCTACCTGTTCGACCGCTTCGCCGCGCTGATGGACAAAGGGCAGGTGGCATGAACAAGGCAAGGGCGCTCGGCGTCCTGGCGTTGCTGATCGGCGGCGCCTTGGCCTACTGGTGCGTGTGGCTGCCCTGGCAGCAAGCGCATGCAGGTGCCGCTTCGATCAGTCTGTCCATGAAGGGATCGATGATCGTGCCGCTCGCACTGATCTTCGGACTGGGCCTGCTGGTCGGCGGCAATCGCTTCTATCTCGCCATGCACAACGATCCGGCGCGCGCACAGCGCTGGGGCAAGACCTCGCCGCTGGGCTGGCTGCTGATCGCGGCGAGCCTCGCCGCAGGCGGTGGACTGTATTACTGGCTGCAGCAGACGCTGCGCGGCCTTGGTTATTTTTCCGCAGGAACGACCTGATGCCGGGACGTTTCCTGCTGTTCTTCGTGGTACCGGCTCGGCCGGCTTTCACTCTGGGTTGAGGCAATCATGGCCAAACGTACCGACATCAAGAGCATCCTCATCATCGGCGCCGGTCCGATCGTGATTGGCCAGGCCTGCGAGTTCGACTACTCGGGTGCGCAGGCTTGCAAGGCGCTGAAGGAAGAGGGCTACCGGGTGATCCTGGTGAACTCCAATCCCGCCACCATCATGACCGACCCGGAGACTGCCGACGCGGTCTACATCGAGCCGATCAACTGGCAGACGGTCGAACGCATCATCGCCAAGGAACGCCCCGACGCCGTGCTGCCGACCATGGGTGGCCAGACCGGTCTGAACTGCGCGCTCGACCTGGCCGATCACGGCGTGCTGGAGAAGTACGGCGTCGAGCTGATCGGCGCCTCGCGCGAGGCGATCCGCATGGCCGAGGACCGCGAGCTGTTCCGCGTGGCCATGCAGGACATCGGCCTGGAATGCCCGAAGGCGGAAGTGGCCCGGAATTACGAACAGGCCGTGACGATCCAGGCCAAGGTCGGCTTCCCCACCATCATTCGCCCCAGTTTCACCCTGGGCGGTTCGGGTGGCGGCATCGCCTACAACGTCGAGGAATTCGAGGAGATCGCCAAGCGCGGCCTCGAGCTGTCGCCGGTGCACGAGATCCTGGTCGAGGAATCGGTGCTGGGCTGGAAGGAATTCGAGATGGAAGTGGTCCGCGATAAGGCGGACAACTGCATCATCGTCTGCTCGATCGAGAACCTCGATCCGATGGGCGTGCACACCGGCGACTCGATCACGGTGGCGCCGGCGCAGACCCTCACCGACAAGGAATACCAGCGCCTGCGCGACGCCTCCATTGCCGTGCTGCGCAAGATCGGCGTGGACACCGGCGGCTCCAACGTGCAGTTCGGCATCAATGCCGAGAACGGCCGCGTGGTGGTGATCGAGATGAACCCGCGCGTGTCGCGTTCCTCGGCGCTGGCTTCCAAGGCCACCGGCTTCCCGATCGCCAAGATCGCCGCCAAGCTGGCGGTGGGCTATACGCTGGACGAACTGAAGAACGACATCACCGGTGGCCTGACCCCGGCCTCGTTCGAGCCGACCATCGACTACGTGGTCACCAAGATTCCGCGCTTCGCCTTCGAGAAATTCCCGTCGGCCGATGCACGCCTCACCACTCAGATGAAGTCGGTGGGCGAGGTGATGGCGATCGGCCGCAGTTTCCACGAATCGCTGCAGAAAGCCCTGCGTGGCCTGGAGATCGGCAAGACCGGACTGAACCCGACGGGCCTGGACCTGGGCACGCCCGAAGGCCTGGCCAGGCTCAAGCGCGAGCTGCGCGAGCCGCGGCCGGACCGGGTGTTCCATCTGGCGGACGCCTTCCGCGCCGGATTGAGCCTGGACGAGGTGCACAACCTCAGCCGCGTCGATCCCTGGTTCCTGGCCGCGTTCGAAGACATCGTGCTGGTCGAGCGCGAGGTGCAGGCGCAGGGCATCACCGCGCTGGATGCGCCGCGCATGCGCGAGCTCAAGCGCCTGGGCTTCTCGGATGCGCGGCTGGCCGAGCTGACCGGTTCGGACGAGGGCGCCTTGCGCCATCTGCGCCGCACCCTGGGCGTACGCCCGGTGTACAAGCGCGTGGACTCCTGCGCGGCCGAGTTCGCCACCACCACCGCCTACATGTACTCGACCTACGAGGAAGAGTGCGAGGCCAATCCGAGCCAGCGCAACAAGATCATCGTGCTGGGCGGGGGGCCGAACCGCATCGGGCAGGGCATCGAGTTCGACTACTGCTGCGTGCACGCGGCGCTGGCCCTGCGCGAAGACGGCTTCGAGACCATCATGGTCAACTGCAACCCGGAGACCGTCTCCACCGACTACGACACCTCCGATCGCCTGTATTTCGAGCCGCTGACCCTGGAAGACGTGCTTGAGATCGTCGATCTGGAAAAGCCCAAGGGCGTGATCGTGCAGTACGGCGGGCAGACGCCGCTGAAGCTGGCGCGCGCACTCGAGGCCGCGGGGGCGCCGATCATCGGCACCTCGCCGGATTCGATCGACCTGGCCGAGGACCGCGAGCGCTTCCAGCAGATGATCGAGAAGATCGGCCTGAAGCAGCCGCCGAACCGCACCGCGCGCAACGCCGATGAGGCGCTGGCGCTGGCGCGCGAGATCGGCTACCCGCTGGTGGTGCGCCCGAGCTACGTGTTGGGCGGCCGCGCGATGGAAATCGTCTACGGCGACGACGACCTGGCACGCTACATCCGCGACGCCGTGCAGGTCTCCAACGATTCGCCGGTGCTGCTCGACCGCTTCCTCGACCACGCGGTCGAGGTGGACGTGGACATCATCGCGGACGCCGAGGGCAATGTGCTGGTCGGCGGCATCATGGAGCACATCGAGGAGGCCGGCGTGCACTCGGGCGATTCGTCGTGTTCGCTGCCGCCGTATTCGCTGTCGCCGGCGATCCAGGACGAGTTGCGCCGCCAGTCCGCGCTGATGGCCAAGGAGCTGAAGGTGATCGGCCTGATGAACACCCAGTTCGCCATCCAGGGCGACATCGTGTTCATCCTGGAAGTGAATCCGCGCGCCTCGCGCACCGTGCCGTTCGTCTCCAAGGCCACCGGCGTGCCGCTGGCCAAGATCGCCGCCCGTGCGATGGCCGGTCGCACCTTGCCGGCGCAAGGCGCCACGCGGGAGGTGATTCCGTCGTACTTCTCGGTGAAGGAGGCGATTTTCCCGTTCCTGAAGTTCCAGAACGTGGACCCGATCCTCGGCCCGGAAATGCGCTCCACCGGCGAGGTGATGGGCGTGGGCCGCAGTTTCGGCGCAGCCTTCGCGCGCGGTCACGACGCGGCGGGCATCAAGACGCCGCCGCGCGGCAAGGTCTTCGTGTCGGTACGCGACGCGGACAAGGATCGCCTGCTACCGGTAGCCCAGGAAGTGCTGGCGCGCGGCTTCAGCCTGGTGGCGACCGAGGGCACCGCGCGTTACCTCAGCGAGCACGGGGTGTCCTGCGAGCGCATCAACAAGGTCGCGGAAGGGCGGCCGCATATCGTCGACCTGATCAAGAACGGCGAAATCGTCTATATCGTCAACACGACCGAGGGCAAGCAGGCGATTGCCGATTCGTTCTCGATCCGGCGCGAGGCCTTGCAGCATCGCGTCACCTATTCCACGACCGTCGCGGGCGCGCGCGCACTGGTGCATTCGCTGGATTTCCACGGTGCCGCCGACGTGCACAGCCTGCAGGAACTGCACAAGGAGCTGAGCGCATGAGCCGTGCCCCCATCACCAAGACCGGTGCCGAGCGCCTGCGCGCCGAGCTGGATCGCCTGAAGTCCGAGGATCGTCCGCGCATCATCGCGGCGATCGCCGAAGCGCGCGCCCACGGCGACCTCAAGGAAAATGCGGAATACCACGCGGCGCGCGAGCAGCAGAGCTTCACCGAGGGCCGCATCGCCGAGCTCGAGGCAGCCCTGTCCACCGCGGAGGTGATCGACGTGTCGCGCTTTGGCGCCAGCACGCGGGTGGTGTTCGGCGCCATCGTCGATCTGGAGGACGAGAACAGCGGCGAAAAGGTGACCTACCAGATCGTCGGCGACCTGGAAGCGGACATCAAGCAGCGCCTGATCGCGGTTTCCTCGCCGATCGCGCGCGCCCTGATCGGCAAGAGCGAAGGCGACAGCTTCGAGTTCACCGCACCCAATGGCGTGAAGCGCTACGAGATCACCGGCGTCCGCTATCAGTAAGCCTGCCCCGGACCGGCATGTGTTCGGCACAGGCCGGTCATGTGAGGATTCTGCTGCAGCCGGCATTCCGGATGGATCACTCGGGCAAGTCGCGGCATGGGCTTGCGGCGCATGGCGAAAACACTTGGTGCGCGCGCGGCGGAACCAACAGGCCTCGCGAGTGCACCACCAAGCGATAGTGAAGTCGTAGCTGCGCTTACGGCGACTGGCAATCGGTTCGCAGTGACGTAGCCGGCGACGTGGATGCTGCAATCGTGTTCGATGGCACTGGAACGGCATCCGAACTCATGGGTGCGCTGACGGCACAAGCTCCGTCATGCCCTCCCTTCGTCTTGCTGAGCGAGGCGAGTGCCATGTGCTCCACAGGAGATCGGGCGTCCCTGTGCTGAGGCCTATGCATGCGTCCGCAAGGCAGTGCGTTGCCTGCCGGAAAAGCCGCAGCGGTCGCGACAGGGCAGGGTGATCGTTGGCGTGCTGTATAGCGCGGCTCGCCATGCATTCGTCGACACTGCAAAGCCCAAGAGCATCATCAGCCGCAGCCACGATGGCGACTGGCCACACCAGGCAACGGGTCAGGTAGGGTGCAAGCCGAAATCCCCATCGCGCCGATTTGCCGATATCGAGCCGCGCGAGTGCCGAGGTCTAAATGCGATCGCCATGCTCGGCGCGCATGCCAGCGCAGTGTCTGGCGCCATCGAATGAGATGGTGCGGCGATCGCAGTGCCGCTTGAGTCGTGAGGCATGGTTCGCAGCGAATGCGCAGCCAGACGGACGCTGCCGCTGCTGAGCAACCCTTGTTTCGTCCATAAAAAAAGCCGCTGGGCAGCGGCTCTTTTTATGGACTTGCGGGGCAGATCAACGCTGACGCGCCTTGAAGCGCGGGTTGCTCTTGCAGATCACGAACACTTTGCCGCGACGGCGCACGACCTTGCAGTCACGATGCCGCGCCTTGGCGGACTTCAAAGAGGAAAGCACCTTCACGGCCAGCTCCTGAACCTAAGGATAAATACAAGTCGAGCAGTATAACGGCTTGTTTTGCTTCTCACAAGACAATAGCAGCGATGGATTCGCGGACCGTAGTCAGGAACTGGCCCAGCACCGGTGAATGGTCGTCGGCACGGCAGGCGATGGCCAGCAGCAGATAGGCGTCCGGATCTTCCAGCGGCACGTAGCTTACGCCGGCCAGGCGCACTGCGCGCATGCTGGCCGGCACCAGGGCCAGGCCGATGCCGGCGGCGACCAGGGCGAGCAGGCCGTTCAGCTGCTGGGCTTCCTGGCAGATGCGTGGGTGAAAATCCGCTCGCGCGGCCAGCTGGACCAGGCGGTCGTACAGGGTCGAGGCCAGCTCGCGCGGCTGCACCACGAACGGTGCGCCGGCCACGTCGCCCATACGCAGGCTGGTCCGCGTGGCATGCACATGGCCAGAGGGCAGGGCCAGCAGCAGCGGCTCGCGGTCCAGCACCTCCAGGTGCAGGGCGCGGGCATCGTCTTCGTGGGAAGGCAGGTCGCGCACGAAGCCCACGTCGATCCGGCCTGCCCGCAGCGCGGCGAACTGCAGCTCGGTATACATCTCGCTGAGCAGGACGTGCACGTTCGGCGCACGCTGGCTGTAGCGCAGCAGGCTTTGCGGCAGCGCCGGATGGAACGAGACCGACACCGTATAGGCCAGCCGCAACTTGCCGCTGAAGCCCGCGGCGGCGTCGGCCACCTGGCTGCGCGCCTCGTCGACCTTGGCCAGGATCGCGCGGGCCTGCTCGAGGAATACCCGTCCCGGTTCGGTGAGGGCGACGTTGCGCTTGTTGCGCGCCAGCAGCTGTACGCCGAGGTCGCGTTCCAGCGCCTGGATCTGTTGCGATAGAGGCGGTTGCGAGATGTGCAATTGCTGGGCTGCCCGGGTGAAGCTCAATTCCTGGGCGACCACCACGAAGTAGCGCAGCTGGCGCAAATCAAACATATACGGAAATCAAATAAGTTGGATGATAAATATATATTGGATGACGGGTTAGATCGATCCTATAGTTTGCGCGTCGCACCACCATCCCCTCCCCCCAGTGGTGTGACCCTGCGCTCCGCAGCGACGCTAACTACGCGGTACCGGCCCCCCCAGCTTGGTCACCGACGCGCCGCTCGCGGAGCGCCTTTTGTTTGGGCCCTCGGCAGTGGCCCGCCCACCCGCCTTTCGGCAGGTCAGCATAGACCCGATCGACCCTACAGGGACGCCGCCAAGCGGGTAGCTTGCGCAATGGCCCGCTTGGCGTCGAGCTCGGCCGCCACGTCGGCGCCGCCGATGATATGCGTGGTGACGCCGAGCGAAGCCAGCGTGTCGGCAAGCTCGCGATTGGGCTCCTGGCCGGCGCAGATCACTACGTTGTCGACCGGCAGCACTTGTTCCTGATCGCCCACGCTGATGTGCAGGCCCTGGTCGTCGAAGCGGCGGTAGGTGACGCTGCCCAGCATGGTGACCTGCTTGGCCTTCAAGGTGGCCCGGTGCACCCAGCCGCTGGTCTTGTTGAGGCGCGCGCCGGGCCGGCCTTCGCTGCGTTGTAGCAGCCAAACCTGGCGTGCCGGCGCTTCGGGCTGCGGCGCCTGCAGGCCGCCGCGCTGTTCCAACTGCATGTCCACGCCCCATTCGCGGGTCCAGCGGTTCACGTCGGTGCTGGGCGAGGGCGCGTGCTCGGTGAGGAATTCCGCCACGTCGAAGCCGATGCCGCCGGCGCCGATGATCGCCACGCGGGCGCCGACCTGGCGGTCGTGCGCCAGCACGTCGAGATAGCTGAGCACGCGGGCATCGTCGCTGCCTTCGAAGGCTATCTTGCGCGGTGTGATCCCGGTGGCCACCACCACTTCGTCGTAGCCGGCCGCCTGCAGTGCCTGTGCATCGACGGCCTGGCCCAACCGCACATCCACGCCGGCGTCGGCCAGGCGATGGCCGAAATAGCGCAGTGTCTCGTGGAACTCTTCCTTGCCGGGAATGCGCTTGGCGTAGTTGAACTGTCCGCCGATCGCCTCGGCGCGGTCGAACAGGCTGACGCCGTGGCCGCGCTCGGCCAGCACGCTGGCACAGGCGAGCCCGGCCGGGCCGGCGCCGACCACCGCGATGCGCTTGCGCACGACTGCCGGCTTGATCGCCAGCTCGGTTTCATGACAGGCCAGCGGATTGACCAGGCAGCTGGCACGCCGATTCTGGAATACATGGTCCAGACAGGCCTGATTGCAGGCGATGCAAGTGTTGATGCGGTCGCCGCGGCCGCTGGCGGCCTTCTTCGCCCACTGCGGATCGGCCAGCAGCGGGCGCGCCATCGAGACCATGTCGGCCTCGCCGTCGGCAAGGATTTGTTCGGCCACTTCGGGCGTGTTGATGCGGTTGGTGGTGATCAGTGGGATCGCCACTTCGCCCTTCAGCTTGCGGGTCACCCAGGCGAAGCCGGCGCGCGGCACGCTGGTGACGATGGTGGGCACGCGGGCCTCGTGCCAACCGATGCCGGTGTTGATGATCGAGGCGCCGGCTGCTTCGATGGCCTTGGCCAGGGTGACGATCTCGTTCCAGTCCTGGCCGCCCTCGACCAGGTCCAGCATCGACAGGCGGTAGATGATGATGAAGTCGCGGCCGACCGCTTCGCGGGTGCGCCGCACGATTTCCACCGGAAAGCGCATGCGCCGCGCGGCGTCGCCGCCCCAGGCGTCATTGCGATGATTGGTGCGCGCGGCGATGAACTGGTTGATCAGGTAGCCTTCCGAGCCCATCACCTCGACGCCGTCGTAGCCGGCCTCGCGGGCCAGTCGCGCGCAGTGCACGAAGTCGTTCACCGTGCGCTCCACGCCGCGCGACGACAGCGCCCGCGGGGTGAACGGGGTGATCGGCGATTTGATCTTCGACGGCGCCACCGACAGCGGGTGATAGCCATAGCGCCCGGCATGCAGGATCTGCATGCAGATGCGCCCGCCTTCGGCGTGCACGGCATGGGTCAGCCGGCGGTGGCGCGCCACGTGCCAGGGTTGCGAAAGCCGGCCGCCGAAAGGCTTCAGCCAGCCGCGGATGCTCGGCGCGATGCCGCCGGTCACCATCAGGCCGACCCCGCCGCGGGCGCGCTCGGCGAAGTAGGCCGCCAGCTTGTCGTAGTCGGCGGCCTTGTCTTCCAGCCCGGTATGCATCGAACCCATCAGGATGCGATTGGGCAGGGTCAGGTGGCCCAGGTCGAGCGGGGCGAACAGATGCGGGTAGCTCATGGGGACCTGCGCCATTCAAACGATCGTATGAATGTGCCGGTAAAGCACCCCGAAAAGCAAGCGTCGAATGCGCCTGCTAGGCAGATCGTCGCAGATGGTCCGGCCGTTCAGGCCAGCAACTGGTGCACCAGATCGATGTAGCGGCGCATGGCTTCTTCCTGGGACATGCCTTTCAGTCGGGCCCAGGCCTCATGCTTGGCGGTGCCGACAAAGTCAAAGAATCCTGGCGGGGCGTTGCGCTGGTCACCTTCGGCGCCTTGCTTGAATAGGCCGTAGAGCTTCAGCAGGGTGTCGTTGTCCGGCCGACTGCCGATCTGCCTGACATCCTCGGCGGCTTGCTGGAACTCGCGGAGGAGATCGGTCATGGCGCAGTGCCCTAGCTGCACGGAGTGCGCAGCTAGATACCACGCGCCCCGGGCACGGTCAACGCAGACCGGGCGGCGCGCCAGCGCCCCGGCGTGCTCTAAAATGCCCCGTTCGCCCAGCCGCCAGGAAAACCGATGAGCCAAGCCTCCGTTCCCGTATTGACCATCGATGGGCCGTCGGGATCGGGGAAGGGCACGATCAGCCGCCGCGTCGCCGACCATCTGGGCTGGCGGCTGCTGGATTCGGGCGCGCTGTACCGCGCGGTGGGCTACGCGGCGGGCATGGCCGGCCTGGATCTGTCGGACGCCGAGGCGGTCACGCGCTGCGCGCAGGCGGTGAAGATCCGTTTCCAGCCGGCGGCGGACGGCGGCGACACTCGGGTGATCGTCAACGGCCTCGACGCCACCGACGAGCTGCGCACCGAGACGGCCGGCGCCGCCGCTTCGGCGATCGCCTCGATTCCCTCGGTCCGGCAGGCGCTGGTGGACCTGCAGCTGAGCTTCCGCAAAGCGCCTGGGCTGGTGGCCGACGGGCGCGACATGGGCACGGTGATCTTTCCCGATGCCGCCTTCAAGGTTTTCCTCACCGCGAGCGCCGCCGAACGCGCGAAAAGGCGCTATAAACAGTTGAAGGAAAAGGGGGTAAGCGTTACACTCGTTAGCCTTCAGCGCGAAATTGAAGCGCGTGACAGCCGCGACGCCTCGCGGGCCGTTGCGCCCCTCAAGCCTGCCGAAGATGCCTTGCTGGTGGACACCACCGGCGTAGGCATCGACGAGGTCGTCGCGAAAGTACTTGCCGTCGTGCGGCCCTGAGCGGGCGGTGCGGCGGTTTCTGTGCCCCTGCCGGAGCAGGGGTTTGTCCCATGGTGACGAGGACGCCGACAGGCGCCTGCAGTCGCCCACAACCGGTGGACCGGATGTCAGCGCATGGCTTGAGCCATGCAGGCAGCGGTCTTTTCCCACTATGGAATCAACATGACTGAAAGTTTTGCCGAACTGTTTGAACAGAGCCAGCAGGCCATCTCCAAGCTGAAGCCCGGCGCCATCGTCACCGGCATCGTGGTGGAAATCCGCAACGACGTCGTCGTGATCAACGCCGGCCTCAAGAGCGAAGGCATCGTCCCGATCGAGCAGTTCAAGGACGAGCAGGGCACGCTGGAGGTGCAAGTGGGCGACGAGGTGAAGGTTGCCCTCGAAGCCTTGGAAGACGGTTTCGGCGAGACCAAGCTGTCCCGCGAGAAAGCCAAGCGTTCGATGGTGTGGGACGACCTGGAGCAGGCGTTCGACAAGGAAGAGACCATCGTCGGCATGATCTCCGGCAAGGTGAAGGGCGGCTTCACCGTCGACATCAAGGATGTCCGCGCGTTCCTGCCGGGCTCGCTGGTCGACGTGCGCCCGGTGCGCGACCCGGTGTACCTCGAGGGCAAGGAACTCGAGTTCAAGATCATCAAGCTGGACCGCAAGCGCAACAACGTGGTGGTCAGCCGCCGCGCCGTCGTCGAGACCGAGTTCTCCGAGGAGCGCGAGAAGCTGCTGGAGCGCCTGACCGAAGGCGCCGTGGTGAAGGGCACGGTCAAGAACCTCACCGACTACGGTGCGTTCGTGGACCTGGGCGGCATCGACGGCCTGCTGCACATCACCGACATGGCGTGGAAGCGCGTGCGCCATCCGTCCGAGGTGGTCAACGTTGGCGACGAGCTGGACGTGCGCGTGCTGAAGTACGACAAGGAGCGCAACCGCGTTTCGCTGGGCCTGAAGCAGCTGGGCGACGACCCGTGGGTCGCCATCGCCCGCCGCTACCCGGTCGGCAGCCGCCTGTTCGGCAAGGTCTCCAACGTCACCGATTACGGCTGCTTCGTCGAGATCGAGCCGGGCGTGGAAGGCCTGGTCCACGTGTCTGAGATGGACTGGACCAACAAGAACGTCAACCCGGCCAAGGTGGTGCAGGTCGGCGACGAAACCGAAGTGACCGTGCTGGACGTGGATGAAGAGCGTCGCCGCATCTCGCTGGGCATCAAGCAGACCCGCGCCAATCCGTGGGAGGCCTTCGCCGCCACCCACAAGAAGGGCGACAAGGTGTCCGGCCAGATCAAGTCGATCACCGACTTCGGCATCTTCATCGGCCTGGACGGCGGCATCGATGGCCTGGTGCATCTGTCCGACATCTCCTGGCAGGCCACCGGCGAAGACCTGGTGCGCCAGTTCAAGAAGGGCGATGAGATCGAAGCCGTGGTGCTGGCGGTCGATCCGGAGCGCGAGCGCATCTCGCTCGGCATCAAGCAGATGGAGCAGGACCCGCTCGGCCAGTTCATGGCCGGCAACCCGCGCGGCACCGTGGTCAACGGCACCGTGAAGGAAGTCGACGCCAAGGGTGCGGTGATCGACCTGGGCGAGGGCGTGGAGGGTTACCTGCGCGCCAACGACATCGCCAAGGAGCGCATCGACGACGCCACCCAGCACCTGAAGGTGGGCGACAAGGTCGAGGCCAAGTTCACCGGCATGGACCGTAAGGGCCGTCAGCTGCAGCTGTCGATTCGCGCCAAGGACGAGGACGACGTGCAGGAGGCCATGGCCGACTACGCTTCGTCCGCGGCCAGCGGCACGACCAAGCTGGGCGCGCTGCTCAAGGAACAGCTCAACAAGGCCGACTGATCGTCGGTTCGAGCCAACGCGGGGCGGCTGAATGGCCGCCCCGCCGTTTCATGTCACGGACATTGGGGACCATGACCAAATCCGAGTTGATCGATGCGCTGGCACGGCGTCAGACCCATCTGGCCTTTGGGGACGTCGAGCTGGCGGTGAAGAGCGTGATCGAGCAGATGAGCCATGCGCTGGCCCACGGCGAGCGTATCGAGGTACGTGGCTTCGGCAGTTTCGCGCTGCATTACCGGCCGCCGCGCATGGGCCGCAATCCCAAGACCGGCGAACCGGTGGCGCTGCCCGGCAAGCACGTGCCGCATTTCAAACCGGGCAAGGAGCTGCGCGAACGGGTCAATCAGTCGCTGGATTCGACCGACAATCCTTGAGCGCCTCGGCGCAATCTCTCCGGGCAGGCGGCGACGAGCCGAGCCTGCCTTTTTTATGGCCGGCGCGTGGCTGAATCAAGGCTGCGTGGCTGCGCCGCCGCGGCTGTGCCGCCTACAGGCAATCGGTTAAAGTCGCCGCATGCGCCTGATCCTGATCCTGATCTTGCTGTTCTTCGTGGCCGCTGGGGTGGTGCTCGGCGCGCTTAATGCCGATCTGGTGGGCTACGATTTTGCCTTTGCGCGCATGCAGTTGCCCAAGGGTGCAGCCTTGCTGGGCGCGCTGCTGATCGGCTGGCTGCTCGGCGGCCTGACCGCCTGGCTCGGCATGAGTGTGCGCCTTCGCCGCCAGCAGCGGCAGGCCGGACGCGCTGCGGCAAAGGCGTCCGCCAGCGCATGATGCCGCTCTACTTGCTGATTCCGCTGGCGCTGCTGATCCCGGCGGCCTTCCTGTTTGGCTGGTGGACCGCGCGGCGGGCCGGTGTGCGCCGTTCCGGCGCCAAGGTCAGCGAGTTGTCCTCGGACTACTTCCGCGGCCTGAACTACCTGCTCAACGAAGAGCAGGACAAAGCGATCGAAGTCTTCCTGAAGCTGGCCGAATACAACCGCGACACGGTCGAGACCCATCTCGCGCTCGGCAATCTGTTCCGCCGGCGCGGCGAGGTGGACCGCGCGATCCGTCTGCACCAGCACCTGGTTTCGCGGCCGGGCCTGTCCGACGCGATGAAGACCGTGGCCCTGCTCGAACTGGGCGAGGACTACATGCGCGCCGGCCTGCTCGATCGCGCCGAGGCGCTGTTCGCTGATCTGGTGGCGATGGATGCGCATGCGCCTTCGGCCTTGCGCCACCTGATCGCGATCTACCAGCACGAGCGCGACTGGCACAAGGCCATCGAGCACGCCCGTCGGCTGGAGGCGATGACCGGCGAGGACGAATCGACCGTGGTGGCGCAGTTCTACTGCGAACTGGCCGAGCAGGCCCGCCATCACGGCGCCGTGGTCGAGGCGCGCGACTATCTGGAGCAGGCCTTCGCCTGCCAACCCGACTGCATCCGTGCCTACCTGTTGACCGGCCGTCTGCTGGCCGACGACGGACGCCATGCCGAAGCGGTGGATATTTACGAGAAGGCGGTCGGCACGGACGTCTCCTTCGTGCCGGAAATTCTGCCGCCGCTGTTGAACAGCTATGCGCGATCCGGCCAGATGGAACGCGCTGAACGTTTCCTGCGTGAGCTGCTTGGCCGCTATCACGGTATCTCGCCGGTGCTGGCGCTGACCCGCCTGTACCAGCAGCGCGACGGCGAACGTGGCGCCATCGATTTCCTCACCTCGCAACTGCGCCAGCGGCCTTCGGTGCGCGGGCTGATGGCCTTGATCGACGCCACCATGGACAAGATCGAGGGCGAGGTCAGGGAGAATTTCCTGATCCTGCGCGACCTGACCCGCAAGTTGCTGGAAGGGCAGGCGATGTATCGCTGCAATCGCTGCGGCTTCGGCGCCAAGGCGCATCACTGGCAGTGCCCCACCTGCAAGAGCTGGGACACCATCCGTTCGATCCACGGCGTAGCCAACGAATGACGCGCCCGCCCTGCAGCGCGCGGCCGGTGGCGCCATGAACTGGCCGATGCTGGCGCTGCCGTTGACGGCCCTGCTGATCGCGCTGCTGCTGGTGCGCGCGACGATCGGCTACGCGCATCGCCGCGGCATGCTGGATCAGCCGGGCCAGCGCCGTTCGCATGTCATTCCCACCGCGCGCGGCGGCGGTGCCGGCATCGTGGCGGCGGTGGTGCTGACCGTGCCGGTCTGCCTGTGGTTTCTGCCTGCGGCCTGGCCCGTCCCGGTGATCGTTGCGCTGTTGCTGGCCCTGCTGCTGGTGGCGCTGGTCGGCTGGTGGGACGATCACAGCAACCTGCCGGTGCTGCCGCGCTTCTGCGCCCAACTGCTGGCCGCGGCGGTGCTTGCGGGGGCCTTGTTGTCGACGGCGGGGCTTTCTTTCTGGTGGTGGCCGCCGCTGGTGATCGCCGGCGCATGGAGCATCAATCTGCACAACTTCATGGACGGCATTGACGGCCTGCTGGCGCAGCAGGCGATCTTCGTGATGGCAGGCTTCGCGCTGCTGGCAGCCCTGGTCGGGCAAGTGGCGCTGGCCATCGCCTGCGTCTGCGTGGCCTGCGCCTGCGCCGGATTCTGGGTCTACAACCGCTCGCCGGCCAGGATCTTCATGGGCGACGTCGGCAGCGGTAGCCTGGGCCTGCTGGTGTTCGCCCTGGCCGCCCTGCTGTGGCGCACCTCACCGGCACTGGCCTGGCCCGCCTTGATCCTGTGCTGCACTTTCGTGACCGACGCCAGCCTGACCCTGCTCACGCGCATGCTGGGCGGGCGCCGTTGGTATACTTCACACCGCGAACATCTTTACCAGTGGATGGTACGCCGCAGGCATACCCATGCCGAGGCGGGCGCGTACTACCTGGGCTGGAATCTGTTCGTCGCAGCGCCGCTGGCCATGCTGGCCTTCGATCACCCACGGATGGCTCTGCCGCTGTGTATCGTTGCCTATGTGGTCGCGTCAGCTGCATGGCTTGCGCTCAAACGCCGTTATTTGCGGCGCCATCGCCATAAGGTGCGTCATGTCTATCAGTAAAGTGGTTGGTCTGATCCATCCGCGCATCGCCGTCGTGATCCACGACCTGCTGATGACTGCCTTGGCCTGGTGGGTCGCGAAGTTGTTGCGCTATGCGCTCAATCCCGACGAGGTGGTCAGCTTCCGGGTGCTGGAATTCCCGATCGTGCTGGTCTTGCAGGGCCTGATCTTTGCCTGGACCGGCCTGTATCGGGGCGTGTGGCGCTTCGCCAGTCTGCCGGACCTGTGGAATATCCTGCGCGCGGTGGTGGTCGGCGCGTTGGCGATCGGCGTGTCGCTGTTCCTGTACGAGCGCGGGGAAGGGGTGCCGCGCTCGGTGGTGCTGCTGTATCCGGTGGTGCTGGCGGTCTTCCTCGGGGTGCCGCGAATCACCTATCGCTTCTGGAAGAACAGCCGTCTGGATCTGTTCCGTCCGGCTGATCTGCAACGCGTGCTGGTGGTGGGCGCGGATCGCGCCGGCGAGGCGCTTTCGCGCGACCTGCAGCACGACAGCCGCTATTCCGTGGTGGGCTTCGTCGACGACCAGCGTGGCCTGCGCGGCGCGCGCATCAACGGCAAGCCGGTGCTCGGCGACCTGGAGCAGCTGCCGGAGGTGGCGCGCGAGGCCAACGTGCAGATGCTGCTGATTGCCATGCCCGGAGCCAGCACGGCGGAGATGCGCCGGGTGGTCGAACTGTGCGACCGCACCGGCTTGCCGTACCGCACCGTGCCCAAGCTGGAGGACGTGGTCGCCGGGCGCGCCCAGTTCAACGAGATCAAGGAAGTGTCGATCGAGGACTTGCTGGGGCGCGATGCGGTCGAGCTGGACTGGACCGCCATCCGCGAGACCATGACCGGGCGCCGCGTGCTGATCTCCGGCGGCGGCGGCTCGATCGGTTCCGAGCTGTGCCGGCAGGTTGCCCGGCTGGGTGCCGGTTCGCTGACCGTGGTCGAACAGAGCGAATACAACCTGTACCGGATCTCGCAGGAACTGCGCGCCGACTATCCGGAACTGGTCTTCGACGGCGTGCTGGCCGACTGCGGCGACGCCGTGGCGATGCAGAAGGTATTCATGGAGCTGCGCCCGGAAGTGATCTTCCACGCCGCGGCCTACAAGCACGTGCCGATGCTGCAGGGCCAGCTGCGCGCGGCCTTCCGCAACAACGTGCTGGCCACACGCAACATGGCGGATCTGGCCAACCATTACCGGGCCAACTGCTTCGTGCTGATCTCCACCGACAAGGCGGTCAATCCGACCAGCGTGATGGGGGCCTGCAAGCGCATCGCCGAAATCTGGTGCCAGAACCTCAACCGGCATTCCGACACCAACTACATCACGGTGCGTTTCGGCAACGTGCTCGACTCCGCCGGTTCGGTGGTGCCCTTGTTCCGTCAGCAGATCCGCAACGGCGGGCCGATCACCATCACCCATCCGGAGATCTCGCGCTACTTCATGACCATCCCCGAGGCCTGCCAGCTGATCCTGCAGGCGGCCAGCCTGGGCAAAGGCGGCGAGCTGTTCGCGCTGGACATGGGCGAGCCGGTGAAGATCCGCGACCTGGCCGAGCAGATGATCCGGCTGGCCGGCAAGAAGCCGGGCAGCGAGATCGCCATCGTCTACACCGGCCTGCGCGCCGGCGAGAAATTGTTCGAAGAGCTGTTCCATCCGCTGGAAAACTACTGCGCGACCACGCACAACAAGATCTTCCTCGCGCAGTACCGGGAAGTGTCGTGGGAGCTGCTGCACGCCCAGCTGACCAAGGCCGTCGAAGCGGTGGCCGAGTACGATGAAGAGACCTTGCGACGTTGCGTGTCGAGCCTGCTGCCCTCGTTCCGCTGGAGCGATGTGGCGCAGCCGTCCAACGTCGTATCCATACGTCGCCATGAATCAGGAGAGAAGTGAGTGAGCAAGCCCTTGCGCAAGGTGGTGTTCCCCGTCGCCGGCCTCGGCACGCGATTCCTGCCGGCTACCAAGGTGGTAGCCAAGGAAATGCTGCCGGTGCTCGATCGGCCGTTGATCCAGTATGCGGTCGACGAGGCGGTGGATGCGGGCGCCGACACCCTGGTGTTCGTCACCAACCGCTACAAGCACGCCATCGCCGACTACTTCGACAAGGCCTACGAACTTGAGGCCAAGCTGCAGGAGAAGGGCAAGGACGAGCTGCTTGCGCTGGTGCAGGGAACCTTGCCCAGGCACGTACGCGCCATCTTCGTGACCCAGCCCGAAGCGCTCGGCCTCGGCCATGCGGTGCTGTGCGCCAAGCCGGTGGTAGGCGACGAGCCGTTCGGCGTGATCCTGCCCGATGACCTGATCTGGAACGGCCACCTGGGTAAAGGCGGGGTCGGCGCGCTGCGCCAGATGGCCGAGCTGGCCGGAGCCCAGCAGGCCGGCGTGATCGCCGTGGAGGAAGTGCCGCGCGACGAGACCGACAAATACGGCATCGTCGACGCTGCGCCGATCGACGAGCGCAGCGCCCGCATCAGCCACATGGTGGAAAAGCCCAAGCCGGCCGAGGCGCCGTCCAACCTGGCGGTGGTCGGCCGCTACGTGCTGCCCGGGCGGATCTTCCAGTTGCTCGAGCAGACCACGCCGGGCGCCGGCGGCGAGATCCAGTTGACCGACGCGATCGAAGCGCTGCTGAAGGAGCAGGGCAAGGTGCTGGCCTATCGCTTCCAAGGCACCCGTTTCGACTGCGGCAACAAGGCCGGTCTGGTTCGCGCGACCATGCACATGGCGATGCAGGACCCGAAGCTGGCGCCGGTGGTGCGCGAGTTCCTCGCCCAGGGCTGAGCCCCGTCGCGGCGAGCTGAAAAGGCAGGCGCCTGGCGCCTGCCTTTTTCGTTGAGGGCAGGGCATGGGCGGTCCCTGCCGACGCGGGCGGCGAAGGGCCAAGCGGCTGCCGCGGGCGCCTGCGACGTGTCAGAATCGCTGCTGCGTCCTGCCATGTTTTGCAGGCAGGATGGCATAGGGGAAATCCGCCGCCGCGCCAGGCGCGGCCGGGCATGCGGGGATGCCCTGCCAAGGAGCGCCGCCTCGCGCTCCGCCATCGAATGGATATCAGTCAGGAAGCACTATGGATCTGCTGCGGTTCTTGCTGTTGCTGCCGGTACGCTTGGTACGCGGCCTGTTCTTTCTGATCGGGCTGATCCTGCGCCCCTTGCTCGGCAACGTGTCCTGGTCGGCACCGGCCTGGGCGCCCGCCACGGGGGCGGCGATCCGCCAGCGCCCGCTGCATTTCGCCGGCGGCCTGCTGATCGCCCTGATGCTGGCGGCCGGCGGCTGGTTCGGCTGGCGCTGGTATCAGCATCGGCCCCGGCCGGCCGAGCCCGAACGCATCACCTGGGAAGTGAAGGCCCCGCCGGTCACCGACTACGTGATGCAGGACAACGGCACGCCGAAGATCACCATCCATCCGCTCGAGGTGGATTTTTCGCATTCGGCAGCGCCGATCGAACTGGTCGGCAAGCCGGCCGGCAAGGGCATCACCATGCGCCCGGCGCTGAAGGGCGAATGGACCTGGAACGACGACCACACCCTGCGCTTCGCGCCGGCCGAGGATTGGCCGGTTGGCGCCCACGTCGAGGTGCGCTTCGAAAACGCCGAGGCGTTCGCGCCGCACGTGCTGATGGCCGACGATCATTTCGCCTTCGACGTGAAGCCGTTCACCGCGAGCTTCGGCAACGGCGAGTTCTACCAGGACCCGCAGGACGCCACTGCGAAGAAGACCATCGTGCCGGTGAGCTTCGACTATCCGGTGGATACCGCGCAGTTCGAGAAGCGCATCGCGCTGAGCCTGGCCGACCGCAACGGCAAGGACAGCACGCCGCTGAAATTCAGCGTCACCTACGACGCGCTCAAGCTCAATGCCTGGATTCATTCGCAGCCGCTGGAACTGCCGCGCGACGACGGCGCGGTGCTGCTGACCCTGGACAGCGGCGTGCGCAGCTCGCGCGGCGGCGACGGCACCAAGGATGCGATGAAAACCAGCGTGAAGATCCCCGGGCTGTACAGCCTGGCGATCCAGGACGTGAATCCCACCCTGGTCGACAACGACAAGTACGAGCCGGAACAGGTGCTGGTGGTCAATGTCAGCGGCAACGTGCGCGGCAGCGACCTGGCCGGTTTGACCAAGGCCTGGATCCTGCCCAAGCGCAAGGCCGGAGTGGACCAGGACAGCGACGACGCGCCCTACAGCTGGGACGCCTCCGAGGTGAGCGAAGCGGTGCTGCGCCAGTCGCAGCCGCTGACGCTGGAACTGGTGCCCACCGAGGACGACTACGCAGCCCTGCAGAGCTTCAAGTACCACGCCAGCCCCGGCCAGGTGGTGTACATGCGCGTCGGCAACGGCCTGAAGTCGTTCGGCGGCTATGTGATGGGCAAGCCGCTGTCGCGCACTTTCACCGTGCCGGACTATCCCAAGCTGCTGCGCTTCATGGCCGACGGCTCGCTGCTGTCGCTCAGCGGCAGCAAGCGCGTCTCGGTGGTGTCGCGCAACCTGCCGGGCATGCAGTTGCAGATCGGCCGCGTGCTGCCCGACCAGCTGCAGCACCTGGTCAGCTTCAACCAGGGCAACTACAGCCACCCCGAGCTGAGCTACATGTTCAGCGAGGACCACATCGTCGAGCGCTTCGAGCAGAAGCACGCCTTCCCGCAGGGCGAGCCCGGCAAGGCGCACTACGAGGGCGTCGATCTCGGCCAGTACCTCAAGGAGGGCAAGCGCGGCGTGTTCCTGCTGCACCTGTCCGCCTACGACCCGGTCGCCGAGCAGAAGAAGGCCGCTGCCGCCGCCAAGGCGAAGGCCAAGGCGCAGGAAGGCACTGCGCCGGCGGCGAACGGCAAGACCGACGCGCAGGACGACACGGACGACAGCGGCAACGACCAGGGCGACGGCAACGAAGCCGCCGACGGCGAGGAAGGCAGCGCCGACGACGAACAGGGAGCGGAGGACAACACCCCGTCGCCTACCGACACGCGGATGATCGTGGTCACCGACCTGGGCCTGCTGGTCAAGCGCGCGCTGGACGGCAGCCAGGACGTATTCGTGCAGTCGATCCACACCGGCCAACCGGTGGCGGGCGCCAGCGTCTCGGTGCTGGCGCTGAACGGCCAGACGCTTTATACGCAGGCCACCGGGGCCGACGGCGTGGTGCATTTCCCCACCTTCAAGGGGCTGGACCACGAGAAGAAGCCGACCCTGTACGTGGTGAAGAAGGACGACGACCTGTCCTTCCTGCCGATCGGCGGCAGCGATCGCCAGCTCGACTACTCGCGCTTCGACATCGGCGGCGAACCGAACGCGGTGAACCAGGGCCAGCTGTCGGCCTATCTGTTCTCCGACCGCGGCATCTATCGCCCGGGCGATCTGTTCCACATCGGCCTGATCGTGCGTGCGGCCAGCTGGAGCCGCAACGTGGCGGGCATCCCGCTGCAGGCCGAGATCGTCGATCCGCGCGGCGTCACGGTGAAGCAGCAACCGCTGACCATGGATGCGTCAGGCTTCGGCGAGCTGGACTACACCACCGCCGAGACCGCGCCCACCGGCACCTGGACGGTGAACCTGTACATCGTCAAGGACGGCAAGGCCGACGCGCAGATCGGCACCACCACCGTGCAGGTGAAGGAATTCCTGCCGGATCGCATGAAGGTGGCGGCCAAGCTGTCGCAGCAGGTGCCCGAAGGCTGGGTCAAGCCCGACCAGCTCAAGGGTGAGGTGGATGCGCAGAACCTGTTCGGCACGCCGGCTGCGGATCGCCGGGTCGAAGCCTCGCTGACCCTCAGCCCGGCCTGGCCGGCCTTCCACAGCTGGCCGGACTACCACTTCTACGACGTGCGCCGCGCCAAGGAGGGTTACCAGGAGAACCTGCAAGACGGCAAGACCGACGACAAGGGCCATGCTGAGTTCGACCTGGACCTGAAGAAGTACGCGGACGCCACTTATCAGATGTACTTCCTGGCCAAGGCCTACGAGGCCGAGGGCGGACGCAGCGTGGCCGCGGCAGCGCAGACCCTGGTGTCCAGCAATGACTGGCTGGTCGGCTACAAGGCTGTGGACAACCTCGACTACATCAGCCGCAGCAGTCCGCGCGCCGTGCATCTGGTGGCGATCAATCCGCAGGCCAAGGCCTTCGAACTGAAGGACCTGCGCGCTCAGCTGATCGAGCGGCGCTACGTATCGGTGCTGACCAAGCAGGATTCGGGCGTCTACAAGTACGAGTCCAAGCTCAAGGAAATCCCGGTCAGCGAGCAGCCGTTGGCGATCCCCGCGGCCGGGCTGGACTACGCCTTGCCGACCGACAAGCCGGGCAACTACGCCCTGGTGATCCGTCGCGCCGACCGCACCGAGGTAAATCGCGTCGAGTACTCGGTGGCCGGCGACGCCAACGTGTCGCGCTCGCTGGACCGCAACGCCGAGCTGCAGCTCAACCTGAGCAAGCAGGACTATGCGCCGGGCGAGTCGGTGGAGATCGCGGTGCGCGCGCCGTATGCCGGCAGCGGCCTGATCACCATCGAGCGCGACAAGGTGTATGCACACGCCTGGTTCCACGCCGACACCACCAGTTCGGTACAGCACATCACCGTGCCGGCCGACTTCGAGGGCAACGGCTACATCAACGTGCAGTACATCCGCGACCCGTCCTCGGACGAGGTCTTCATGAGCCCGCTGAGCTACGGCGTGGTGCCGTTCTCGGTGAACCTGGACGCGCGCCGCAATGCGCTCACGGTGGACTCGCCGGCGCTGGTCAAGCCGGGCCAGACCGTCACCTTGAAGCTGCACGCGACCCAGCCGACCAAGGCGGTGGTGTTCGCGGTGGACGAGGGCATCCTGCAGGTGGCTCGCTACAAGCTGGGCGACCCGCTGAAGTTCTTCTTCCGCAAGCGCATGCTGGAAGTCGGCACCTCGCAGATCCTGGACCTGATCCTGCCCGACTTCGAGAAGCTGATGGCGATGGCCGCTCCGGGCGGTGACGCGGACGCGGCGATCGCGCGCCAGCTCAATCCGTTCAAGCGCAAGCGCGACAAGCCCGTGGCGTACTGGTCGGGCATCGTCGACGTCGATGGCGAGAAGGACTTCGAGTACACCGTGCCGGACTACTTCAACGGCAAGCTGCGCGTGATGGCGGTGTCGGTGTCGTCCGATCGCGTCGGCACCTTCGAAGGCTCGACCACGGTGCGCGGCGACTTCGTGCTGTCGCCCAACGTGCCGACCACGCTGTCGCCGGGCGACGAGGCCGAGATCAGCGTGGGCGTGGCCAACAACCTCACCGGCCTGAACGGCAAGCAGGTGCCGGTGGCGGTCACCCTGAAGACCGGGCCGCAGCTGCAGGTGCTCGGCAACGCCTCGCAGAGCCTGAGCCTGGGCGAGCTGCGCGAGGGCGTGGCGGTGTTCCGGGTCAAGGCCACCGACGTGCTCGGCTCCGGCAACCTCAGCTTCACCGCCGGCTATGGCGACAAGTCGGCCAAGCAGAGCGTGGATCTGTCGGTACGTCCGGCTTCGGCCTATCGCACCCAGGTCGACGTCGGCCGGCTGGACCCCGGCAGCAAGCAGGACGAGACCGGCCTGCGCAAGATGTACGCCGCCTATGCGTCCAAGGACGCCGCGGCGTCGACCTTGCCGGTGGTGCTGGTGCACGGCCTGACCAGCTATCTGATCAACTACGACAACTACTGCAGCGAGCAGATCGTCAGTTCGGCGATGCCGCGGCTGGTGCTGTCCAAGTGGCCGGTGACTCCGCTGTTCCAGCACGAGCTGCAGCCGGCGCTGAGCGAGAAGAAGATCAGCAACGACGAGGCGCTGGCCAAGTTCCTGGCGGTGCTGCATTCGCGCCAGAACGAGCAGGGCGGCTTCGGGCTGTGGTCGGCGACGCCGGATTCGGAGCCGTTCGTCTCCGCCTATGCCATGCACTTCCTGCTCGAGGCGCGCGACCGCGGCGTGGACGTGCCGAAGGACATGCTTGATGCCGGCAACAAGTACCTGCACAAGCTGGCGGCCGACGAAAGCCTGGACTCGATGGACGACCTGCGCCAGCGCGCCTATGCGGTGTATCTGCTGACGCGCCAGGGCAACGTCACCACCAACGATTTGGCCGCGGTGCAGAAGCGGCTGCAGCAGGCCTATCCGAACGACTGGAAGAACGACCTTGCCGCGGCCTGGCTGGCTACCTCGTACCAGCTACTGAAGCAGGACAAGATCGCCAGCCAGCTGATCGCCGGCCCGCAGAAGCAACTGGAAGCCAAGCTGTCGGAGAACGACTACAGCTACGGCTACTACTACGACCCGTCGACCCGCGACGCCTCGGTGCTGTATCTGCTGGCGAAGTACTTCCCCGAGCGGGCCAAGGCTTTGCCGCCGGAAGTGCTGGAGAACATCACCTGGCCGCTGGAGCACAACCTGTTCAACACCTTGTCCGCCTCGATGACGATGTTGGCGATCGACGCCTACAGCACGCAGAACGCCAATGAGCTGGAGAAGATCGGCATCGACGAGGTACATGCCGACGGCAGCGTGAAGGCCATCGCCGCGCTGCAGGGCAACCTGCTGCAGGCCGGCAGCTGGAGCGACCAGGCGGCGCGCCTGCGCTTCAACAACGGCAGCAGCGTGTCGGCGTGGCGCGTGGTCAGCCAGGGCGGCTACGACCGCGAGGCGCCGGCCAAGGCGATCAAGGACGGCATCGAGGTCGTGCGCGAGTACACCGACACCAACGGCAAGGCGCTGGACAAGGTCGACGTCGGCGAGGAGATCGACGTGCACGTGAAGATCCGCGCCACCGGTGACAGCGGCGTCGGCAACGTGGCTATCGTCGATTTGCTGCCGGGTGGCTTCGACCCGGTGATCGAGCCGCCGCCGCCGGTGACCGACCAGCAGCAGGGCGACGCCGACGCGCAGTCCGATGCCGACCAGGGCGGCGACAACCAGGCCACGCCCAGCCAGTGGCGTTCGCCGATCGGCCTGTCCACCTCGACCTGGCAGCCGGAATACGCCGACATCCGCGAGGACCGCGTGGTGATCTACGGCACCGCCACCCCGGACGTGCGCGAGTTCGTGTATCGCATCAAGGCCACCAATGCCGGCAAGTTCATCGTGCCGCCGGCGTTCGGGCAGTCGATGTACGACCGCCGGGTGCAGGCACGCTCGCCGGGCGGCAGCACGCTGACCGTGGCCAGCAAGCCGTAGGCGCCGGCCAGCATCGACCCTCGCACGGCCTCGGCCGTGTGAGGGTCGAGCCGTCCGATCGAGGAATGTCCATGCATGCGATGCGCGCCGTGATGCCATCCGGCTGCAAGCGAGCGCAGAAAATCGGCCAGCGCGAAGCTGTGCGCAGGCCGGCGATGAGCGAGCCAGTTCGGCGGCCGCAGGCAAGTTGCCTCGACCCGACACGGCATAGCGGAGTTCCGGCGAATTCAGATCCAGCGCGCCGCGCGCTCGCTGTTCAAGGCGGCCGTTGGTCGTGCGGGAGTTCAGCGTGAGTGGTGCATCCAGCCTGCTGCGATCGGCTAGCACGGTGCTGTGGCGCTGGATCAGGCGCTGGCAGAACTGGCTGGTCGGCGGCCTGCTGCTGGCCGCCATCCTGGTCGGTTGCCGGCTATGGCCGCATCCCTCGCTGCGCGACTGGGAACCGTCGTCGATCGCGGTCTACGACGACCAGGGCCGGCTGCTGCGGCTGACCCTGGCCAGCGACGATCGCTATCGGCTGTGGGTGCCACTGCAGGACATCTCGCCGCAGCTGATCGACGGCGTGCTGCTGCACGAAGACCGCTGGTACCGCTGGCATTTCGGCTTCAATCCATACGGCCTGCTGCGCGGCGCCTGGGTGACCTATGTGCGTCACGGCCACCCGCAGGGTGGCTCGACCATCACCATGCAGCTGGCGCGCTTGTTGTGGAAGCTCAACACGCGTACGCCGGCGGGCAAGCTGCAGCAGGTGGCGCGCGCGGTCCAGCTCGAACTGTTCTATTCGAAGCGGCAGATTCTCGAGGCCTATCTCAACAACGCACCCTACGGTCGCAATGTCGAAGGCGTGGGCGCGGCCAGCCTGGCTTATTTCGACAAGTCGCCGGGCGCGCTGACCCTGCCGGAGGCGCTCACCCTGGCGGTGATTCCGCAGGATCCGGCGCGACGCCTGCAGCGTGCGGCGAGCAGTGGCAAGGACGGCGAGGGCGCCGACGACAGCCTGATCAACCCGCAGCTCGCCGGCTCGCGCAATCGGCTGTATGCCCAGTGGCTGCGCGGCCACCCGGGCGACGTGACGCTGAAACCGCTGTTCGCGCTGCCCTTGAACCTGCGCCCGCTCTCGCAGCTGCCGTTCGAGGCACCGCACGCGGTGGAGCAGGTGCTGGCGGCGCGGCGCGTCGCCGGGGGCGACGACGTGCGCCTGGTCACCACCATCCACCTCGATCTTCAGCACAGCCTGGAACGGCAGGTGAGCCGCTACGTTGCGCGCAACCAGTCGCGCGGCATCCGCAACGCCGCCGCGCTGCTGATCGACACGCGCGACATGGGAGTGAAGGCGATGGTCGGCTCGGCCGACTACTTCGACCGCAACATCCTCGGCCAGGTGAACGGCACTCTGGCCAAGCGTTCGCCGGGCTCGACCCTGAAGCCCTTCATTTACGCGCTGGGCTTCGACCAGGGCATCCTGCATCCGCAGACCGTGCTGCGCGACGTGCCGACTTCGTTCGGCCCCTACACGCCGGAGAATTTCGACGGGCATTTCCTGGGCCCGATCACCGCCACCGAGGCGCTGATCCGCAGCCGCAACATCCCGGCGGTATGGGTCGCCTCGCAGCTGCAGCAGCCCACGCTGTACCAGTTTCTGCGCGATGCCGGGATCAGCCGCATGGCCAGCGAGAAGCATTACGGGCTGGCCCTGGTGCTGGGCGGCGGCGAGGTGACCATGCAGGAACTCGGCGATCTCTACACCATGCTGGCCAATCGCGGTGTGCTGCGGCCACTGCGCCTGCTTGCCGGCGATCCCCAGCCGGCTGGGACGCGCGTGCTCAGCGACGAGGCCAGCTTCATGGTGATGGACATGCTGCGGCAGAACCCGCGCCCGGACGAGACCACCGGCGCGCAGCCCTCGCGCCTGCCGGTGTACTGGAAGACCGGCACCTCGTGGGCGTTCCGTGACGCCTGGACCGCAGGCAGCTTCGGCCCCTATGTGCTGGTGGTGTGGGTGGGTAATTTCGACGGTGCCGGCAATCCGGCCTTCGTCGGCGCCGATGCCGCCGCGCCGCTGTTCTTCCAGATCATCGACGCGATGCGCGCCGAGCACGTGCGCTTGGTCGAGCCGATCCGGCGCATGCCGGCCAACCTCAAGCGCGTGCAGATCTGCCTGGCCAGCGGCGACCTGCCAAACGAATGGTGCCCGCAGAAGGGCTGGACCTGGTTCATCCCGGGCAAGTCGCCGATCCGGGTCAGCAACGTGCATCGTCCGGTGGTGATCGACGACGCCACCGGCGCGCCGGCCTGTCCGCCCTATGCCGGCAAGCGCACCCACGTGGAGGTTTACGAATTCTGGCCTTCGGACCTGCAGCAGGTGTTCGCCCAGGCCGGCATCCCGCGTCGCAAGCCACCACAGAATCCGGACTGCCGCGACGCCGGCACACCGGACGGCAGCCCGCCGCAGATCACCTCGCCGCTGCGCGGCAGCACCTATGCGATGCGCCTGGCGCAGCTGGGCCAGGAGCGCATCGCCTTCATCGCCACCAGCGATGCCGATGCGCACACGCTGTTCTGGTTCGTCAACGATGCCTTCATCGGGCGCAGCGCGCCGGGCGAGTCGCTGTTCTGGCAGCCGCAGACCGCCGGCAGCTACAACGTGCGCGTGGTCGACGACCATGGCCGCAGCGACCAGCGGCCGCTGCAGGTGGGTCTGGTCGAATGACGCGCATCGGAACCAGCTCAGCGCTTCCTGGCCAGGCACGTCGCGGGACTATGATGGCGTTCCCCAGCCTTGCCGTGCCGCCCTCGCGAATCGCCGCATTGCCATGAAGCCGACCACGCCATCGTCCTATTACCGCGCGACGGCTGCCGCCTACGAGCCGTACCAGCCGCTGCAGGGCACGCAGCAGGCGCAGGTGGCGATCGTCGGCGGCGGCTATGCCGGCCTGAACACTGCGCTGGGTCTGGCGGAGCGCGGCGTGCGCGACGTGGTGCTGCTGGAACGCGAACAGCTCGGCTTCGGCGCCTCCGGACGCAACGGCGGCTTCGTCTTCGGCGGCTATTCGCTGGGCGAACAGTCGTTGCTCGACCAGCTCGGCGAGGAGTCGGCGCGCAAGCTGTTCGCGCTGACCACGGCAGCGGTGCAGCGTATCCGCCTGCGCGTCGCCCAGTACGACATCGCCTGCGATGCTGTGGACGAGGGCGTGATCTGGGCCAACTGGTTCCGCGATCCGGCCGTGCTGCGGCAACGTCAGCACCTGCTGGCCGATCGCTACCACACTTACTGGGACTGGCTACCCCGCGAAGAGCTGCGCGAGCGCATCCTCAGTACGCGCTATCACGACGGCTTGTACGAACGGAACGCGCTGCACCTGCACCCGCTCAACTATGCGATCGGCCTGGCGCGTGCGGCCAGCGGGCAGGGCGTGCGCATCCACGAGCACAGCGGCGCGCTGAAGCTGCGCCGCGAAGGCACGCGCTGGCGTCTGCGCACCCGGCAGGGCGACCTGCTGGCCGACCAGGTGGTACTGGCCTGCGGCGGCTATCTGGCCGGGCTGCAGCGGCGCATCGACCGCGCGATCCTGCCGATCGCCACCTACGTGATGGTGACCGAGCCGCTGGGCGAGCGCCTGGATGCCTGCCTGCAGACGCGGGCGGCGATCTACGACAGCCGCTTCGCCTTCGACTACTACCGGCCGCTGCCGAACCGGCGCCTGCTGTGGGGCGGGCGCATCTCGATCCGCAGCCGTTCGCCGCAGGCGGTGCAGCGCGTGCTGACCGACGACCTGCTGCGTGTGTTTCCGCAGCTCAAGGGCGTCAAGGTCGACTACGCGTGGTCGGGCCTGATGAGCTACGCGCGCCACCAGATGCCACAGGTTGGCGGAGCCGGCGACGGCTTGTGGTGGGCGCAGGCCTTCGGCGGGCATGGCCTGGCGCCGACCTGCGCGGCCGGCGAGCTGCTGGCCGGGGCGATCGCCGAGGGCGACGACGGCTGGCGCCGCTTCGATCGCTACGGCCTGGCCCGAGCGCACCGGCCCGCCGGCTATCTCGCCGCACAGGCCAGTTACTGGTGGCAGCAGAGCAAGGACTGGTTCAGAACGCGCCTCGAGGGATAAGCCACCGGCCCGGGGCGCGCCAGCTTCCGCATGCGCTTCGCTGTCAGGGATTCATCACCGAGATCAGGGTGCGCGTCACGCCGTAGTCGGTCGGCTCGATCGTGTTGTCGCCGGTCGCCACCCCATCCCGGTCGATGGCGTAGGCGAAGATGCCGCCCTTGCGTGCACCACTCGGTTGCCAGGTGGCGTAGCTGTAAGCGCGGCTGCCTTGCAGCGGGGTAGTCACGTCGTTCCAAGCGGTGCCGTTCTCTTCGTAGAACGAGAAACCGATGAAGTACTGGCTGGGCGTGATGTACGACTTGAAGCTGTTGTAGGTGTTCTGCAGGCCGCTCACGGCGCGACCATAGGACTGCACCAGCACATAGTCCACGTCGGCATGCACGGCGCGGAACAGCGAGTTGGTGCCGTCGAGATTGGTATCGTAGATCAGCAGCTTGCCGCTGCCGGATTTAGGGCCGAGCGAGCGGGCGAGCGCATGGAATACGCCAGTGGCCTGCTTCAGCTGGGAGGCGCTCAGCGACTTCTCCACGTCCACATCGATGCCGTCGATGCCGTAGGCGTTCACCGTGGTGTCGAGAATATGCTGGGCCAATGCATCGTAGCCGGCGGCATTGTTCGGGTAGCTGCTGTCCAGCAGCGTGTCGACGAAGACCGACCACACCAGCTTGGTGCCCTGGCCATGCAGCAAGGGCGCGTAGTCGTTCTTCAGCGCAGCCCAGACCGGATTGTTGGGGTCGGGCACGTTGTAAGGAAACACGATGGCGACGTCGAGGCATGCAGGCAGGTCGGCCATGCTGGTCTTGTTCACCGTCGGGTCGGCGGCTATGTCGCGCCAGATGCGGAAGTAGCCGAGCATCTTTTGGTGCGGGCCCTGCTTGTAGCTGACGATGCTGGCCAGGTTGTCCGCCGTGGCCTGCGTGTTGGGATCGGGACAGCTGACTGCGGCTACGGCGACCTGCGCGGTTCCAGCCAGGGCCATGCAAAAGAAGGCGCCGGCGAGCTTTGAAATGAGCATGTTTTGCGTTGCTTCCAAGGATCAAAAACGCGATCGATGGTAGCTTCGGGCGAATCCTGCGCTATAAGAAAAATCTTAAACACGCGATGCGATGGACCACCATGAGTAACGATGAAACCGCAGCCTCCCCGATTGCCTGGGCCGATTTCGAAAAGGTCTTGATCGTTGCCGGCACGGTGACGCGGGTCGAAGCTTTTCCGGAAGCACGCAAGCCGGCCTGGAAAGTGTGGGTGGACTTCGGACCCTACGGTGAGAAGAAGACCAGTGCGCAGATCGCAGCCCTGTACCGCGCCGAGGACCTGCTGGGTCGGCAGATCGTCGGCGTGATCAATTTCCCGGAAAAGCAGATCGGCCCGTTCCGCTCGCAGTTCCTGCTCACCGGATTTCCCACCGACGAAGGCGTGGTGCTGACCAGCATCGAGCGGCGCGTGCCCGACGGCACGCGCCTGGCCTAGCGGCGATGCGGATCGCTCATTCCACCGCGGCCACCAGCGGCAGCGGCGCGGCTGGGCGGCGGCGGATCGCCAGCGCCAGACCGGAAGCGAGCAGGGCGGTGGCACCGGCGATCACGAACGGCTGCACATAGCTGCCGCCCTGGGTGCGCATGGCGCCAGCGAAATAGGTGGCGCTGGCTGCGCCGATCTGGTGGCCGGCGGCAATCCAGCCGAACACCACTGGCGCGTCGCGCTCGCCGAAGGCCTCGGTGGCCAGGCGCAGGGTGGGCGGCACGGTGGCGATCCAGTCCAGGCCGTAGAACATGCCGAACAGCGCCAGGCTATAGAACGAAAAATCCGAATACGGCAGCCACATCAGCGACAGCCCGCGCAGCCCGTAATAGACGAACAGCAGCTTGCGCGCGTCGTAGCGGTCGGTGAGCCAGCCGGACAGGGTGGTGCCGATCAGGTCGAAGGCTCCCATCATGGCCATCAGGCCGGCGGCACGTACTTCGGGAATGCCGTGGTCGCCGCACAGCGCGATGAAGTGGGTGCCGATCAGTCCGTTGGTGGTGAAGCCGCAGATGAAGAAGGTGGCGAACAGAAACCAGAACGTTGGCTTGCTGGACGCGCGGACCAGGGCGCCCAGCGCGATCGCCAGCAGGTTCTGCGACTGCGGCGCCGCGACCGTGTCGCCGTCGCTCGCGCCGTAGGGACGCAGGCCGATGTCGGAGGGGCGCTCCGGCAGCAGCCACCAGACCAGCGGCACCAGGGCGGCGCAGGCGCCGGCGACGGTCCACACCACCGGCCGCCAGCCGCCGTGCTCGGCGATCGCGGCCAGCGCGGGCAGGAAGGCCAGGGTGCCGGTGGCGGTGCTGGCGGTGAGCAGGCCCATCACCAGGCCGCGATGCGTCACGAACCAGCGGTTGACCACGGTGGCGCCCAGCACGATCGCCACGCAGCCCGAACCCAGGCCGGACAGCACGCCCCAGCTCAGCAGCAGGTGCCAGGGCTGGCTCATCCAGGTGCTCGCGCTGATCGATGCGGCCATCAGCAGCAGCGCCCCGATCAAGGTGCGGCGGATGCCGACGGCCTGCATCAGCGCGGCGGCGAACGGACCGACCATGCCGTAGAAGAAGATGCCCACCGCGGCGGCCAGCGAGATGCTGTCGCGGCTCCAGCCGAAGGCCTTTCCCAGCGGCAGAATCAGCACGCCGGGTGCGGCGCGCACACCGGCCGCGGCCAGCAGGGCCAGGAAGATCACGCCAGCCACCACGAAGGCGTAGCGCTGGGCGAACGGGCGCGGCTTTGATATAGTCATGTTACCGATCGGTACGGTGGGATCTGCGGATCATACGTACCGGTCAGTAACATCGTCAATAGCACTGCCGCCATGTCATCCAAACCTGAGCCATCGCCGTCCGAACGCCCGCCTGCTGCCAAGCCGTTGGCAGCCGAGCGCATTCGTCGCACCGCCTGCGAACTGTTCTATCAGGAAGGCATCCGTGCGATCGGTGTGGATGAGATCGTGCAGCGCGCCGGCGTCACCAAGCCCAGTCTCTATCGCAACTTCGCCTCCAAGGACGCGCTGGCAGCGGCCTATCTGGAGGACTACGAGGCGGGGTTCTGGAAGTCCTTTGAGGCCGGCAAGGAAATCCATCCCGACAATCCCCGCGCGCAGCTGATGGCCTACCTGGAAGGGCTGTCGCAGCGGGCCTCGCAGGCCGGTTATCGCGGCTGTGGCCTGACCAATGCGGCGGTGGAGTATCCGGAGCACGAGCACCCGGCGCGGCAGGTGGCGGAGGCGCACAAGCGGCGCCTGCGCGCGCGTCTGGTAGAACTGAGCGAGGCGATGGGCGCCACCGAGCCCGAGACGCTGGCCGATGGCCTGCTGTTGCTGCTGGAGGGCACCTATGCCTCCGGCCAGACCTTCGGCGAGGGCGGTCCGGCACGCGCGCTGGTCGTCGTTGCCGAGCGCCTGATCGAGGCCTCGCTGCCGCGCTAGCGGCCTAGGGCGTGTGCCGGCGTGTCTGGTCTAGCCAGACTTCCAGGCCCTGCGCGTTGAGCTCGATGTCCATGCCCAGGATCGCCTGCAGCGCCTCGCGCCCCCGAGTCCAGCCATGCGCCTCGGCGCGCTGCGCGTACAGGTCGGCCAGCGCCTTGCACAGGGCGGCATGGCGATCCGGGCGACCGTCATGCCCGCGAGCCAGTTCCACCATCGCGTCAATCAGCCGGTGCAGCTCCGCCGCCAGCGACTCGACCTGTTCGACGCGACCGTAGTGGGTCAGATACATCGCGGCGGGCTTCAAGCCGAGCAGGCGCTCGATCGAGGCATGCAGGGCGGCCGGATCGAACTGCACCGGCGTGGTGGTGGGCAGGATGAACGGTCCGGCCGAGCTATCCAGCTCGCGATAGGACAGGCCGAAGGTGTCACCGGTGAAACAGACGCCGGCCTGCGCGTCATGCACCGCGAGGTGGTGCCGCGCATGGCCAGGTGTGTCGAGGCAGTGCAGCACGCGTCCGGCCAGCTCGACCTGGTGGCCGTCCGGCGCCTCGACGATGCGTTCCGGCGCCACCGGCTCCAGCCGCCCATAGGCCTGTTCCATCACCGCCTCGCCGTAGACCGCGCTGGCGCCGGCCCACAGCTGCGAGGGATCGATCATGTGCCGCGCCCCACGCGGATGCACCACCAGCCGCGCCTGCGGCAAGTGCTTCATCAGCTCGCCGGCGCCGCCGGCATGGTCCAGGTGCACATGGGTGAGGATCAGCCAGTCCACCGCCGCCGGGGTCAGCCCGGCTTCGCTCAGCGCGGCGAGCAGGCGCGGCACCGCGTGGCGCGTGCCGCAGTCGATGAAGGCGCCACGGCCTTGCTCGACGATCAGATAGGCCGCGTCGAAGCGCGGACGCACGAAGCCGGTGTCGATGGTGTGGATGCCGTGCTGGGGATGCATGCCGGTCTCGCCGAAGGAGCCAGTCCGCAGGTTAGCAAGCCGGACGGCCGGCATCGACCGACGCGCGCACCTGCGGCCTCTTGGATCAGCCGGCCTTGCGCAGTGTGAGGTTGATGCGCTGCTCGCCCAGCAGTTCGTGCGCGCCGGGTTTCAGCGGCAGGATGCCGTGGAAGCGCAGCCGTGCCGGCCCGCCCCATACCACCACGTCGCCGTGGGCCAACGGCACGCGCAACGCAAGCTCGCCGCGCTGCAGTCCGCCGAACAGGAACACTGCAGGCAGGCCCAGCGAGACCGAGACGATGGGATGGATATGCTCGCGCTCGTCGCGATCCTGATGCAGGGTCAGACGATCGCCCGGACGATAGCGATTGATCAGGCAGGCGTCCGGCGTGAAGTCGGTGAAGCCGCCGCGCGCGGCTGCTGCCTTCGCGAGTTGCAGGAAGGCATGCGGCAGCGGCGGCCAGGGCAGCCCGCTGTCCGGATCGCGCGCGGTGTAGCGATAGCCACGGCGATCGCTGATCCAGCCCAGGGCGCCGGCGTTGCTCATCGCTACCGACATGCGCAAGCCGCCCGGCGTCGTCAGATGCCGGAACGGCGCGCGCGCCGTAATGTCGTCGACGGCTTCCAGCAAGGCCGTCTGCCACGGCAACGCGAAGCCGCGCAGCAGGCATGCCCCCTCGGCCAGCGGTTCCTCCGCGCGAACCGGCACCGCCGCTGCGCCGAACAGGTCGCCGGTATTCACGCCGCGTCGTGGAAGATCAGGCCGAGCGTGGCGCGGTGGCCGCTGCGTACGCGACTGACGCCGTGCCTGAGCGTGGCCTTGCCGCCGCGCTCGCCGGCCAGCGGTCGATGCCGCACCGCGAACACCACCGCATCGCCCAGCTGCAGGGGTACGACTTCCGCACGCGATTGCCGGCGCACCCGCTGTTCGCTCAGCACGAATTCGCCGCCGCTGAAGTCGGTTCCTGGCGTGGACAGCAGGATCGTCAGTTGCATCGGAAACACGTGTTCACCGTACAGGTCCTGGTGCAGGCAGTTGTAGTCGCCTTCAGCGTAGCGCAGCAGCAGCGGGGTAGGACGCACCTGTCCCGCGGCGTGGCAGCGCGCGACGAAGTCGGCGTGGGCCGCCGGATAGCGTGTCTCGACGCCCATGGCGGCGTTCCAGCGATTCGCGAGCGGGGCCAGCTGCGCATAGGCGGCCGTGCGCAGTGCCTGCACCAGCGGCGGCAGCGGATAGCGGAAATATTGATACTCGCCCTGGCCGAAGCCGTGCCGCGCCATGATCACGCGACTGCGGAAACGGGCCTCCTCGTCGTACAAGCCGCGCATGCTGGCGCACTGTTCCGGCGACAACAGGCCTTCGAGCACGGCATGGCCGTACCTGTCGAGCTCGTCGGCGAGGCGATGCCAGTCATAGGCGAGCAGGCGCGCTTCGATCGGATCTTCCACCACGTATGCTGCGGGCGCGACAGCGGCATTCATGCGCGCGCCTCCCGCTCCAGCAAGGCGCGCTTGCGCCGCACGCCCCAGCGGTAGCCGGAAATCGAACCGTCCTTCTTGAGCACGCGATGGCAGGGGATCACCACGGCGAGCGCATTGGCGGCGCAGGCTTGCGCCACTTCGCGCGCCATGTTCGGTTGCGCGATGCGCGCGGCGATCGCGCCGTAGCTGGTGGTGGCGCCCGCCGGAATCTCGCGCAGCGCCTGCCAGACCTGGCGTTCGAAGGCCGAGCCCTGCGGATCGAGCGGCACCGGGCTCTTTCGCCAGGGCTGTTCGATCAACGCGGCCAGCTCGCTCACCATGGTAGCCATGCCGACGGCGTCTTCGATGAGCTTGATGGGCGCGAAGCCTGCATGCCATGCGGCCATGGACGCCTCATCGCGCTGCATGAACTCCAGCGCCACCAGGCCGGATTCGGAGCAGGCGGCGATGAAGTCGCCGAGCGAGCTGGAACCCCAGGCGTAGCGGATCGTCGCGTCCATGATGCTTCTCCCATCGTCGGGCCGCCCGGTGGCGGCGATGGGATCAGGCTAGACCTCGGCGGTGCGGGGCGCACTCCGTTTCTTGTGCTTGCGTGCCGCTACCACTGCAGCACGATCTTGCCGATGTGCGTGCTGCTCTCCATCAGTGCATGCGCCTCGGCCGCGGCGGCCGCTGGCAGTACCTGATGGATCAGCGGACGGATGGTGCCGTTCTCGAGCAGCGGCCAGACCCGTTCGTGCAACTGCCGGGCCAGCGCAGCCTTGAAGGCGACCGGGCGTACGCGCAGGGTCGAGCCGGTGATGTTGAGCCGGCGGCGCATGACGGTGGCCGCGTCGAAGGCCACCGGCTGGTTGCCGCCGAGGGTGGCGATGATCACCAGCCGGCCGCCTTCGGCCAGCACGGCCAGTTCGCGCGGGACGTAGTCGCCGGCGACCATGTCGAGGATCACATCGACGCCGCGCCCGCCGGTGTGGCGCTTCAACTCTTCGACGAAATCCTGTTCGCGGTAGTTGATCGCGATGGCGCCCAGCGCAGCGCAGGTCGCGCACTTCTCCGCGCTGCCGGCGGTGGCGAAGACGCGGTGGCCGAAGGCGCGGGCCAGCTGGATCGCGGTGACGCCGATGCCGCTGGAGCCGCCCTGCACCAGCAGCGATTCGCCGGCGCCGCCTTCGCCCCGGCCAAGCTGGCCGCGCTCGAACACGTTGCTCCACACCGTGAAATAGTTTTCCGGCAGCGCCGCAGCCTCGACCGCCGAGAAGCCGCGGGGGACGGGCAGGCACTGCGCCAGCGGCGCGACCGCGTATTCGGCGTAGCCGCCGCCGGCCAGCAGCGCGCAGACCTGATCGCCGCGACGCAGGCCGAACGGGTTGTCGCCCTCGAAGTCGCCTTCGACCAGCTCGCCGGCGACTTCGAGGCCAGGCAGGTCGGAGGCTCCAGGCGGCGCTGGATAGTGCCCTTGCCGCTGGAATACGTCGGGGCGGTTGACGCCGGCAGCGGCCACCTTGATCAGGACCTCGCCCGGGCCGGGCACCACCCGTTCGCGCTGGGTGAGGCGCAGCGCCTCGGGACCGCCGGGGCGGCTGATTTCGATGGCTTGCATGGTCGGCATGGGGGAATTCCGAACGGGGCCGCCCACGTTCGGGTGGCGGCGCGTCCGCTGTCAAGCGCAGTTTGCTGCGATGTGCTTCGCAAGGCGCCAACGCCGGCAGGTTCTTGTGCCGATCCACAGTTGCAGGGCATCACGGCGGCTCAGTAAATTGACGTGGTCAATCTTTGGGAAGTCCGTATGCGCCGTCCGCTGCTGGTTGCGGTTTCCAGCATCTTTCTCGCCGCCTGTCAGCATCATCCGACGACGGACGCCGTTGGAGCAGGCGGCGTGGCGCGCGCGGACAGCGCGCTGCCGTCCGGCATCACCGAAACCGGCGTGGCCGAGCACATCAAGGCGCTGTCTTCCGATGCCTTCGAGGGACGCGCGCCCGGCACTCCAGGCGAACAGCAGACGGTGACCTACCTGGTCGAGCAGTTCAAGCGCCTCGGCCTGCAGCCCGGCAATCACGGCGACTGGATGCAGGCAGTGCCCTACGTGCAGGCCAGCGTGCAGCACCCCGAGCAGGTGCGCCTGGCCGTCGATGGCCGCAAGCACAAGTCGGCGCTGGCCTTCGGCAGCGAGATGGTCGCCGGCTCGCCCGCCGATCGGCAGCATGTGCAGCTCAAGGCTTCGCCGATCGTGTTCGTCGGCTATGGCATCGATGCGCCGGAGCAGCGCTGGGACGACTATGCCGGCATGGACCTCAAGGGCAAGACAGTGGTGATCCTGGTCAACGATCCGGATTGGCGCAGCCAGGATCCCATGCTGTTCAAGGGACGCGAGCTGACCTGGTATGGCCACTGGGCGTCCAAGTTCGAGGCGGCCGCGCGACATGGCGCGGCGGCGGCCTTCATCGTGCACGACGAGGCGGCAGCCGGTTATCCGTGGAGCGTGGTGCGCACGGGCTGGAGCCGGCCGCAGATCAGCGCGCCGCCGGACAAGGCGGCCGGACCGCGGCTGCCGCTGGCCGGCTGGCTCACCACCGAGGCGGCGCGCGCACTGTTCGCCGACGCCGGGGTCGACTTCGATGCGCTGAAACAGGCCGCTGGGCATCGCGGCTTCAAGGCGGTCGAGCTCGGCGCCCGGGCCAGCGTGACGATCGACAGCACGATCAGCCAGGGCCAGTCGTACAACGTGATCGCCAAGCTTCCCGGCAGCCGGCGGCCGAACGAGTCGATCATCTATTCGGCGCACTGGGACCACCTGGGCCGCGACGGCGACAAGATCTACCACGGCGCGGTGGAGAACGCCTCCGGCGTGGCCGGCCTGCTGGAGATCGCCGAGGCCTTTGCGCACCGGCAGCCCAGGCCTGAGCGCACCCTGCTGTTCGTGGCTCTGACCATGGAGGAATCCGGCCTGCTCGGCTCGCGCTACTACGTCGCGCATCCGGCCATGCCGCTGGACGATACCGTGGCCGACGTGGATACCGACGCGCTCACCGTGTTCGGGCCCAGCCGCGACATCGCCGCGATCGGCTACGGCCAGTCGGAGCTCGACGACTATCTGAGCGCGGCCGCGGCCGAGCAGCATCGCAGCGTCACCCCGGACGCTCAGCCGGCCAGGGGTTTCTTCGCGCGCTCCGCGCAGTTCAGCTTTGCTAAGGCCGGCGTGCCGGTGCTGTACGCGCGCTCGGGCCTCGATCTGCTGAAGGGCGGCGTGCCGGCCGGGCGCAAGGCCTACGACGACTACATCGCCACCCGCTATCACCAGCCAGCCGACGCGTTCGATCCGAACTGGGACCTGCGCGGCCTGGTGCAGGACCTGCAGCTGCTGTACGCCGTGGGCGACAAGCTGGCCGGCGAAAGTTCGTTCCCGCAGTGGAAGCCGGGCAGCGACTTCGAGCGACCGGTGACCGCCGAGGCGAACTGAGCCGCCTCGCCGGTCGTTCGCCTCAGCCGTCGCAGCTTTTCCGTCGCGGCCTCACCAATCGTAGCCTCGCCAGTCGCGGCCTCACCAATCGCAGCCTCACCAGTCGCAGCCTCACCAGTCGGTGGGGCGATAGTCCTTCAGAAACTGTCCCCACACATGGCGGCCGCTGTTGATGCCGTCGATGATCGGATCGACGATGCGTGCGGCGCCGTCGACGATGTCCAGCGGCGGATGGAAGCGCTCCTCGACGACCTTGCGCGCAGCCAGTTCGGCCGGATCCTCGTCGGTGACCCAGCCGGTGTCGACGCTGTTCATGTGGATGCCGTCGTGGTGGTAGTCGGCCGCCGCGGTGCGGGTCATCATGTTCAGCGCGGCCTTGGCCATGTTGGTATGCGGGTGCCGGGTGGTCTTGAAGCTGCGGTAGAACTGGCCTTCCATCGCCGACACATTGACGATGTGCTTGTCGCGTCCGGGCGTGCGCAGCATCAGCGGCTTCAGCTGCGCATTGAGCACGAACGGGGCAACCGCGTTGACCAACTGCACCTCCAGCAGCTCGACTGAGGACACCTCGGCCATCAGCAGGCGCCAGGAATTGTGCTTGCGCAGGTCGACCTGCTGCAGGTCCTGGTCCAGCCGGCCCTGCGGAAACAAGTGCTGCTGCGCGAGCAGTTCGTCAGGCAGCAGCGGCAGCTGCGACAGTTCGGCCGGCCTGGCGAGGCCGGCAGCGTTGGCGGCGGCATCGCCCGGCAGCAGCTGGGCGCCGCGCAGGCCCTCGTAAGCGCCGAGCAAGCGGCGCAGATGTTCGGGCGCGTCGTGCAGCGCGGCCGTTTCGCCGGCCATCATGTGCGCATAGAACTCCGGCGGGCGACGCACGGTCTGGCAGGCGTTGTTGACGATGAAGTCGAGCCGCGTGCGGGTAGCCAGCAGCTCCCGGCAGAATGCCTCCACGCTAGGCGTGTGGCGCAGGTCGAGCCCGTAGATCTGCAGGCGATGGCCCCAGTCGCCGAAGTCGGGTTCGGCTGCATAGCGCGCGGCGGAGTCGCGCGGGAAGCGGGTGGTCACGATCAGTTCCGCGCCGGCGCGCAGCAGCTTGAGGCCGGCCTGGTAGCCGATCTTCACGCGTCCGCCGGTGAGCAAGGCCACGCGGCCGTGCAGGTCGGCCAGCTCGCCGCGCTTGGCGTAGTTGAACGCGGCGCATTCCGGGCAGAGCTGGTCGTAGAAGAAGTGGATGCGGTGATAGTGGCGCTTGCACACGTAGCAGTGCTGCGGCTCGATCGATTCGCGCGGCTGCGCGTCGTCGACGCCGGGCGGCAGGTCGTGCGCCTCGAAGCCGGTCGGCGCGAACGCGCTGGGCGTGCTGAACACCGGCTTGCGGCGCAGCTCGCGGATGCCGGTCCGGTGCAGCACGGCGTCGTCGGAGCCCAGCTTGTCGGCCCGGCGCGCCTTGCGCGCGGCCTTGTGACGACGGCGCCGCGCCGCCGAGTCGGGCAAGTAGATCTGCGCGATGGACTGCTGCAGCCGGCTGCGTTCCTCCGCAGGCAGCTGGTCGAGCAGCGAATAGTCGGCGGCAACCTCGGCCAGCAGCTCGGCGGCGGCGCGCAGGCGCTCCAGCAGGTCGGGAGCCGCGGTGTCCGGCGGCATGTCGGGTGGTGAAGTGGTCAAGGCAACATCCTGGATCGGGCAGTGCGGACAGGCGTCCCGAGAGGGAGCCCGTGCCGCGGACCGGGTATTTTGCCTGTTTTCGACGTGCTCAGCCGGTCGCGCGCCAGCGCGCCGGCGTCTTGCCTTCCCATTGGCGGAAGGCGCGGTGGAACGAGTTCAGTTCCTCGAAGCCGAGCAGGAAGGCGATTTCGCCAGGATGCAGGTCGGTGGCGTCGAGCAGATGCCGCGCCAGATGCCGCCGCACGTCGTCGAGCAACTGCTGGTAGCTGGTGCCGGACTCGCCCAGGCGGCGCTGCAGGGTGCGCGTGCTCAGGTGCAAAGCGTCCGCGACCTGCGCCATGCGCAGGCGGCCGCCGCGCATGCCGCGCGCCAGCGCGTTCCATGCCTTGTCGCGCAGCGGCATGCTGGCGCTCTGTTCGCGCAGGGCCGCTTCCAGTTCGGGCAGCAAGGCGGCCATGCGGTCGTCGTCGCGGCTGACGAAGGGCAGGGCCAGATCGGCCCGCTGGAATACCAGGACGTCGCGCGGCGCATTGAAGCGCAGCTCGCAGCGGAAGTGCGCCGCGAGCAGCTCGGCCTGGGCCGGTCGTCGGGTCAGCTCCAGCCGCTTCAGGCGCAGCGCGCGGCCGCTGCCGCGTTCGGCCAGCGCCAGCATGGCCGCACAGGTGGAGTCGATCAGCAGCGGCGGCGGATGATTGGCGCTGAGCATCCAGCGCAGGCTCAGCGTCGCTTCGTCGCCCCGTTCTTCCAGGCTCAGTTCTTCCGGGCAGGTCAGCCGCTTGTAGCGCGACAGTTTGAGCAGGGCTTCGCCAAGATTGGCCGAATGCAGGGCCGACAGCAGCACCAGGTCGTGATCGAGCCGGCGCACCTGGTCGCCGAGCCGTAGGCCGAAGCCCGGATCGGCGTTCACCTCGGCCGCGGCCTGCCACAGCGCGAAGAACTGCGCCGTGCTCAGCATCGGCGGCGGCCGCTGCGGCAGGTCGACGGGCAGGCCTGCGCGCTGCAGCGTCGCCGGCACATCGAGGCCGAGTTCGGCCAGGCGCCCGAACAGGCCGCGGCTCAAGGGAATCTGGTCGGCTCTCATGCTGCGGCACCGATGCGCTGTGTCGGGTACTCGGCCGCGCCTACTTGCCGAGCGCGGCGGCCAGCTGCTGCAGGCGCGCCTGCACTGCCTCCGCCGAGCTATCGTAGTCGGTCGACAGGCTGAGCGCGCGCCACTTCGCATCGTTGGCGGCGATGCTGGCGAGCTGCCGCTCCGCCATGAACACCGCGTCGGAACCCAGCAGCAGGCGCAGCGGCGGCTCGGCTTCGGCAGCGATCTTCAGCAGCGCCTGGGCGGCCTTGGCCGGGTCGCCCGGCTGGGTGCCGTTGTGATGCTTGCGGAAGGCAGTCATGCGGCCCACGGTCGCCGCATAGGCTGCGCTGGGTTCCTGCACGCTCATCGAGGAGCCGGCCCAGTCGGTGCGGAAGCCGCCCGGCTCGACCAGGGTGACGTGGATGCCGAGCGGGCCGACTTCCTTGGCCAGCACTTCGGAAAAGCCTTCCACTGCCCACTTCGCCGACTGGTAGGCGGCCAGCCCCGGCGAGCCCATGCGGCCGCCGATCGAGGAAAACTGGATGATGTGGCCGCGGCCCTGGCTGCGCAGCACGGGCAGGGCCGCGCGGCTGACGTTCACCACGCCGTAGAAATTGGTTTCGATCTGGGCGCGGAAATCGTCCATGGCGACGTCCTCGATCGCCGCGATATTGCCGTAGCCGGCATTGTTCACCACCACGTCGAGACGGCCAAAGGCCTGCACGCCGGCCTGGATCGCGGCTTCGGCCGCGGCGGCGTCGGCGACGTCCAGCGCCACGCTGCGCACGCGGTCGCCATAGCGTGCGGTGAGGGCGTCGAGCTGGGCCGGATCGCGCGCGGTGGCGACCAAGCTGTGGCCGGCTTCGAGCACGGCCTCGGCCAGCGCCCGGCCGAAGCCGCGCGAGCTGCCGGTAATGAACCAGACCTGGGACATGGGGACTTCCTCCATCGATGGACATGGGCCCGGGCGTGCCGGGCATGTCGAGACCTTAGAGGCTGGTCGCGGCCTATCGATAATCCGATCGCGCCAATCGTGCTTGAGGCGGAAAGCGTGGGCTCAGCTCTTGCGCCGGTGCCCGCTCAGCTCATGCCCCACATCCGGCGCGAAGGCCATGTGCCAGCGCGTGGAACTTAGTGAAATCGCGGTCACCAGCAGGAAGGCGATGGAGAAGTCGGCGATCTGCGGTTCGCGGTGATGTTCCAGGCCCATCGACAGTTTCAGGATCAACGCGCCGCTGCACACGCCGAACGAGAGCATCAGCTGCTGCAAGGTGCTGTAGAAGCTGTTGGCGGCGCTGAGCCGCTCGGTCGGCACCGCCTCGTAGGCCACGGTGTTGTAGGCAGCGAACTGGAACGACATGAAGGCGCCGCAGCACACCAGCAGAACGAACATCAGGGCGAACGGCCAGTCCGGGCGGAACAGGGCGCAGACCGCATAGCCCAGGCTGGCCAGCACGCCGTTGAAGACCATGCCGCGGCGGAAGCCCACCCGGCGCAGGATGCGCGGCGTCACGCTGCGCGTGAGCATGGCGCCGAGCGAGGTGGCCAGGATCAGCTGGCCGCTGCGCACCGCCGAGTAGCCGAAGCCGACCTGGAACAGCAGCGGCAGCAGGAACGGCTGCGCGCCCTGGGTGATGCGCATCAGCGAGCCGGAGATCACCGACAGCCGGAACGAGTCGATGCGCAGCAGCGCGAGATCGATCAGCGGATGCGCCCGATGCCGCGCATGCCAGAGGTAGCCGAGGCAGGCCGCTGCCCCGATGGCCAGCAAGGGCACGGCGGCCGCCATGCCGCTGCTCTGGCCGATCCATTCCATGCCGAACAGCAGACAGCCCAGGCCGACGCCGCATAGCACGAAGCCGCGCCAGTCGAAGGGAGCGGGGCGTTCGTTGCTGGGAATCTCGGGAATGAAGCGGCGCACCAGCCACCAGCCGAGCAGACCGATCGGTACGTTGATGTAGAAGATCCAGCGCCATTCCAGGTAGGAAACCATGAAGCCGCCCAGCGGCGGTCCGGCCAGGGTGCCGAGAATGGCGGGCATCAAGGTCCATGACATCGCCGAGATCAGCTGCCGGCGCTCGACCGTGCGCAGCAGCACCAGCCGGCCGATCGGCGCCATCATCGCGCCGCCCGTGCCCTGCAGCAGGCGCGCGGCCACCATGGCCGGCAGGCTGTTGGTGCGCGAGCACAGGATCGAGCCGAGGATGAATACCGCGATCGAGCCGGCGAACACGCGCTTGGCGCCGAAGCGGTCGGCTACCGCGCCGCTGACCGGAATCAGGATCGCCAGTGCGAGCAGGTAGCTGGTGATGGCCACGCTCATCGCCGGCGAGCTGACCCCGAAGTCGTGCGCCATGGTGGGCAGCGCGGTCGCCAGCACGGTGGCGTCCATCTGCTCCAGGAAGATCGCGCAGCCTACGATCAGCGAGGTCAGGCGATAGTCGGGCAGCGCCGCGGCCGACGCGGTGGGCGCATCGGCGTTTTGCTGATTCGGCGGGCTCACCACGACAGGCATCCTTGAGGCGAACGGCAAGCACGGCCGTCCGAGCGGAAGAAGCGGCCTGGCGCTTACACGGCATGCGCTTCTGGGGAGCCCGGATTATTCGCCAGTACCGTCGCGTGGACAAGCCGAAACCGTCGCTGCGATGACTTTCAGCACTAGGCATCTGCTTGGCCAATGCGGAACATACTGCAGGCAGCGGCGGACGTGGCATCGCAGCTTCGTGCTCGCATGCGGCGACAAGTACACAGCCGATCATGGCCGGCGACTGCAAGCGGTGCTTCTGCACGGGATATCCCGTTGATTCATGCGTCGGGCTGATTCGTCGTCGGAGTCAGGCTGCGGCTGGTATTGACGCTCATGCTCAGGACGGAGGTATTCGGCGGCTAAGCGACGACGCGCCTGGCATGAAGCGATGCGGAATGGATGGCCTATGGAAGGCGAGGATCATGTTCACGGCATCGATGGCATCAGCCTGGTCGATGCCGACAGCGGTGAGACGGTGGTCTTCCATCAGGGCAGCTGGTTGGCTGTGATCGCGGCGATCATCGTGAAATATGCGCACAAGCGTCCGGACGAAGCGGTGGCGCTGACCGCGCAGCCGGTCGCCAGCTATGCGGCGGCTGTTTTGCTCAGCCACGAGCTCGAATTTCATGGGGCCCTGGTGATCGCCCATGGCGAGATGTACTGGCACCGAGGCATCAGTCCGGCGTTGCCGCCGGGCTACCGGAACTGGGAAGAAAACTACCGGCGAGAGCATCGTCTCGCTGCGGAGAGCTTCGTATGGTCATGACTTCTAGCGTGCGCGCCGCTCGTTCGGTCGGCGCCTGGCTGCTCGTTCTCGGCTGCGCCGCCACCCCTGTCTTCGCCGAACCTGCGAGCGCGACTCTGCCGCTCACCCTGGTGGACAACCGTCCCTTCGTCGATGTGCGCGTCGACGGGCAGGGGCCGTTCGCCTTCATTCTCGACACCGGTTCGTCTTCCACCACGCTGAGCGCGGAACTGGCCAAGCGCCTGCAATTGCCGGTGACCTCCAGCGGCACCGACGGCGGGGCCGGCGAGCAGAGCGTCAGCTTCCCGGTGGTGCGGGTCGCGCAGGCTACCGCGGGGCCCTTCACGCTGAGTTCTTTCGACGCGCCGGCGATGGACATGGCGCGCCTGGCGCAAGTAGTCGGCTTTCAGCAGCTCGAAGGCGTGCTCGGCATCGAGTTGTTCCAGCATCACGTGGTGACCCTTGATCCGGCGCACGGCAGTCTGCGCGTCGAGGCGGAAGATCATTTCCGGCCGCCGACAGGTGCGGTCGAGATACCGATCGCGCTCGACGAAAACCAGATGCCGATCGTGACGGCCACGGTGAACGGCGTGACCGGCGCCTTCCAGATCGACACCGGCGATCGCTCCAGCCTTACCTTGTTCGGCGGATTCTGGCGCGAGCATGCGCTCGATCATGCCGTCGGCCCCAGCGTGACGGCGATGACCGGCTACGGCATCGGTGGGCCCATCCGCGGCATCGTCGGCCGGCCCGCCAGCTTCGCCATCGGCAGCGTGGCGTTGCCGCCGCCGGTCACCCGGCTGTCCCTGCAGAAAAGCGGCGCCTTCACGCGGGCGGATCACGCCGGCAACATCGGCATGGGCATCCTGAAACGCTTCGTGGTGTCGTTCGACTATGCGCACCATGCGATGTGGCTGAGCAAGGGCGCCTGGTTCGACCAGCCCGACCGTTACGATCGTTCCGGACTTTGGCTCGCTCTCGCACCGGACAACGGCATCGAGGTGCTTGCGGTGACGCCGGGCAGCGCCGCGGCCGCCGCCGGCATGCGGCCGGGCGACCTCATCATCAGCGTCGACGACCGCCCCGCCGGCGCGGCGAACCTGTTCGAGATCCGGGAGCGGCTGCAGTCCCTGAACACGGCGTCCGTGGCCATCGTCGCGCGGCGAGCTGGCGCCCTGCGTCGGTCGCGCCTGGCCTTGCGCGACCAGATCGCGCCGCCGTCGCCGGCTCACGCCGGCTAGGCGTCATCGTCTGCTGCAGCTTGCGTAGCGCCTGCTCGGCAAATCACCGCGCACCGACGCCTAGTCGTGCGCGCTCTCCTTCCGCAAACACAAGACCCCTATGCCAAGAATTCATCTGATCGAAGGTCCGGTCGGCGCCGGCAAGACGACTTATGCCGCCAGCCTGCGGCGCCAGCACCAAGCCCCTGCACTGATCCTCGACGCCTGGTTCGTGAGGCTCTACAGCCCGGACCGTCCCGCCGAAGGACTGCTGCCCTGGTACGTGGAAAGAAAGCAGCGCTGCCTTGCGCAGATCTGGACGACCGCGCTGGAGATTCTCGGCGCCGGGCACGATGTCGTGCTCGAGCTCGGGTTGGTGGAGCGGGCCAGTCGCGAGCATTTCTATGCGCAGGCCGAGCAGGCCGGCTACCCGTTGACGCTCTATGTGCTCGATGCGCCGCGCGAGGTTCGGCGCGAGCGGGTCAAGGCGCGGAATCGCGACAAAGGCGCCACCTATGCCATGGAAGTGCCCGATGCCTTCTTCGAAATGGCGAGCGATCGCTGGGAACCGCTCGACGCACTCGAGCTGGAGTTCCAGGACGTGCGCATGGTCTCCGAGTAGGCAGGGATTTCCGGGCGCGAGATCAGCGGCTGAGCCGTGCCCACGCAGACGAGCGATGCGTTTCGGAAAAGCTTGCGACGAAATGTCGATGCTTCGGTGGCTGCCATCTCGGTGCAGGGGCCGCGCACATCGTTTGGCTCCTGCAAGCGATATCTTCAACGTGGCAGAAGCATGGCGGGCTGTGGAATGCGATCTATTCTCACAAGTCATCTGAGATTACGTTGGCGCGGTTAGCATCGCTGCCGTTCCGTCGTGCGCTCACGGCGGTGAATCGCCAGGGAGATTGCCATGTCCGAGCATGAAGAGATCGAATCGCGCCGCCGTTTCCTGAAACTTGCCGCCGGCACGGCGGTAGTCGCGGCCGTCATCGGCAGCGGCCTGCCACGCACGGCGCGCGCGCAGGATCTGCCGCACGTCGCCGAGACCGACCCTACCGCCAAGGCGCTGGGTTACGTCGAGGATGCCGCCACCACCAAGGATGCCAAGCATCAGGTCGGCGACGCCTGCAGCAGCTGCCAGTTCTATTCGGGCGGCGCCAGCGGTTACGGCCCCTGCCAGATCTTCCCGGGCAAGGCGGTCAACGCGAAAGGCTGGTGCGTTTCGTATTCCCGCAAGAGTTGAGCGACATCAGGGCCGGCCGATGCCGGCCCTTTCACTTTGATCTGCGCGAACGCAAATCGAGCGTGAGCAACAGCCAGCTTGAGCGTCGCGTGCTTGGTACAGGCATTCGACGGCGATCGAAGGCAGGCTCTCGCTGCATCGGCGCGTCTCTGTTTGGCAGCGTCGAGTCGTGCTTCGTGGATTCCAGGGCGAGTCCGTGCGCATGGCTGCGCTCAATGCGGCAGCTAGCCCAGCCATCGCGCTGATGCTTGGCCCTGGGTTTGAACGCGGCCAGCAAGGAACCGTCGTTCGGCATGAGCCTGACCAGCTTTCTACGATGGCCGCCGGCGCGTTTCCGCTGCGGTGTACACGACAGCATCTTTTTCGGCCATGACCGATGGGTCGTGGCTTGAGGCCAGTCGTGGCGGGTCGTCTCCATATGCACCTGGAGTCGGAGTCGCTGCGTGCTGCAGCCCTTGCCGCTGGCGACGGTCAGGCCTGGCGGAAATCCAAGTGCGAGCAGCACGAAGCTGAGCCGGCGTCGCTGAGCTGACGTGGACGCATGCGGCGAGCGCCTGTGCCGACATCCCTCGCAAAAACGGCGCCGCAATGCCTGCGGCGCCGTGTGGTCTTGCCAGGGTGCTTACAATCAGAGCGCTTCGAAAATACCCGCCGCGCCCATGCCGGTGCCGATGCACATGGTCACCATGCCGTACTTCTGCTTGCGCCGGCGCAGACCGTGCAGCAGGGTGGCGACGCGCACCGCGCCGGTGGCGCCCAGCGGATGGCCCAGCGCGATCGCGCCGCCCAGCGGGTTGACCTTGGCGGTATCCAGGCCGAGGTCGCCGATCACCGCCAGCGCCTGCGCGGCAAAGGCTTCGTTGAGCTCGATCCAGTCCAGCTGATCCTGGCGGATGCCGGTCTGCTTGAGCGCCTTCGGAATCGCTTCCTTCGGGCCGATGCCCATGATCTCGGGCTTCACGCCGGCCACCGAGTAGCCGACGAAGCGAGCCAGCGGGGTCAGGCCGTAGTCCTTGATCGCCTGCTCGCTGGCCAGCAGCACGGCGCCGGCGCCGTCCGAGGTCTGCGAGGAATTGCCGGCGGTGACGGTGCCGCCGAACTGGCCGTTGCGGAACACCGTCTTCAGCTTGGCCAGCACGTCCGGCGTGGTGCCGGCGCGGGGGCCTTCGTCGGTGTCGATCAGGCGACTGTCGGTCTTGATGCCGCGGCCGGCCAGGTCCGGATAGTGGTCGTCGAGCTGGAACGGGGTGATCTCGTCCTTGAACTCGCCGGCGGCGATCGCGGCGAGCGCGCGGCGGTGGCTTTCCACCGAGAAGGCGTCCTGCTGCTCGCGGCTGACCTTCCACTGCTTGGCCACGTTCTCGGCGGTGATGCCCATGCCGTAGGCGATGCCGATGTGCTCGTTGTCGAAGATGCCGGGGTTCATCGCCACCTTGTGGCCCATCATCGGCACCATGCTCATGCTCTCGGTGCCGCCGGCAAGCATCAGGTCGGCCTCGCCGAGGCGGATGCGGTCGGCGGCCATCGCCACGGCCTGCAGGCCCGACGAGCAGAAGCGGTTCACGGTGACCGCCGGCACGGTGTCGGGCAGGCCGGCCAGCAGCACGCCGATGCGCGCCACGTTCATGCCTTGCTCGGCCTCCGGCATGGCGCAGCCGATGATGGCGTCGCCGATGCGGTGCGGGTCGATGCCGGGCGCCTGCTTCAGCACGGCGCGCAGCACGTGGGCGAGCATGTCGTCCGGGCGGGTGTTGCGGAACACGCCGCGCGGCGCCTTGCCGACCGGGGTGCGGGTGGCGGCGACGATGTAGGCGTCTTGCACTTGCTTAGTCATGGAAGGTGTCCTCTAGGAAATGTCGGAAAGGGAAGGGGCGTCAGTCGTCCGCTTTCCGTCAGTTCCGCAGCGGTTTGCCGGTGGTCATGGTGTGGGCGATGCGGGCCTGGGTCTTCTCGGTCTGCGCCAGCTCCACGAAGTGCTTGCGCTCCAGTTCGAGCAGCCAGGCCTCGTCGACCAGCGAGCCGCGCTCGATCGCGCCGCCGCTCAAGGTGTCGGCGATGCGCGTGGCGATCGCCACGTCGTGCTCGGAGGCGAAGTAGCCGGCCTGCAGATTGGCCAGCGAGGCGCGGAAGGTGGCCGTGCCGACATCGCCGGCCACCGGGATGTTGCGCTCGTACAGCGGCGGCCGCCAGCCGCTTTCGGCGAGGCTGCGCGCGACCTGCTTGGCCACGTAGAGCAGCTCGTAGGCGTTGAACACCACTACGTCGCTGTCGCGCAGCAGGCCGAGCTGCTTGGCTTCCAGCGCGCTGGCGGAGACCTTGGCCATCGCCACCGTCTCGAACACCTTCTTCAGTTCCTCGAACGGATCGGCCGGGTTGGCCTTGGCGGCGCGGATCGCCAGTTCATGCAGACCGCCGCCGGCGGGCAGCAGGCCCACGCCGGCCTCGACCAGGCCGATGTAGCTTTCCAGCGCCGCCACGGTGCGCGCCGAATGCATCTGGAATTCGCAGCCGCCGCCCAGCGCCAGGCCGCGCACCGCCGAGACCACCGGCACCAGCGAGTGCTTGACGCGCATGCTGGTGCGCTGGAAGTTGGCCACCATCTTCTCGAAGTCGTCGAGCTTGCCGGCCTGCAGCAGGCCCAGCGCGCCCTTCAGGTCGGCGCCGGCCGAGAACGGCTCGCCGGTCTGCCAGATCACCACCGCCTTGAGCTTCTGCTCGGCGATGCCGATGGCTTCCTGGACGCCGTTGAGCACGTGGTCGTTGACCGTGTTCATCTTGGTCTTGAACGAGATGATGCCGACGCCGTCGTCGCCCAGCGTCCACAGGCGCACGCCGTCGTTCTCCCACACGGTGGTGCCCTGGTCGAACTTCTCGCCCAGGATCGCGTCCGGGAACAGCTGGCGCGCGTACACCGGATGCTGCGAGCGCGGCTTGTAGCTGCCGGCGGCGGCGGACCAGGAGCCGTCCTTGCCGTGCACGCCGGTGCGGCCGTCGGTGACCCAGGCCGGCAGCGGCGCCTTGCTCATGGCCTTGCCGGCGGCGATGTCTTCCTCGATCCACTTGGCCACCTGCTGCCAGCCGGAGGCCTGCCAGGTCTCGAACGGGCCGAGCTTCCAGCCGTAGCCCCAGCGGATCGCGAAATCGACGTCGCGCGCGGTGTCGGCGATGTCGGCCAGGTGATAGGCGGTGTAGTGGAACACGTCGCGGAAGCCGGCCCACAGGAACTGCGCCTGCGGGTCGCTGGAGGCGCGCAGCTTGGCGAACTTCTCGGCGGGGTCCTTGATCGCCAGGATCGCGGCCACCTCGTCGGAGGGCTTCTGCTCGGACGCGCGATAGTCGCGCTTGGCCACGTCGAGCACCACGATGTCCTTGCCGGCCTTCTTGTAGAAGCCGGCGCCGGTCTTCTGGCCCAGCGCGCCCTGGTCGATCAGACCCTGCAGCCAGACCGGCGCCTTGAAGTACTGGTGCCAGGGGTCGTCGGGCAAGGTGTCGGCCATGGTCTTGATGACGTGCGCCATGGTGTCCAGGCCGACCACGTCGGCGGTGCGGTAGGTGGCGCTCTTCGGGCGTCCCAGCGCCGGGCCGGTCAGGGCGTCGACGGTGTCGAAGCCGAGCTTGAACTGCTCGGTGTGGTACATCGCCGCCAGCATCGAGAACACGCCGATGCGGTTGCCGATGAAGTTCGGGGTGTCCTTGGCGTAGACCACGCCCTTGCCCACGGTGGTGGTCAGGAACGCTTCCAGCCCATCCAGCACGCCCTTGTCGGTCAGCTTGGTGGGAATCAGCTCGACCAGGTGCATGTAGCGCGGCGGATTGAAGAAGTGCACGCCGGTGAAACGGTGGCGCAGCTGTTCCGGCAGCGCTTCGGCCAGGTTATTGATCGACAGGCCGGAGGTGTTGCTGGCCAGTACGGCGGTGGCCGACACGTGCGGCGCGATCTTCTTGTACAGGTCCAGCTTCCAGTCCATCCGTTCGGCGATCGCCTCGATCACCAGGTCGACGTCCTTGAGCTGGTCCAGATCCTCGTCGTAGTTGGCCGGGATGATCGCCGCGCCCAGGTTCTTGTCGGCCAGCGGCGCCGGCGACAGCTTGGCCAGGTTGGCGATGGCCTTGATCGCGATGCCGCTCTTCGGGCCTTCCTTCGAGGGCAGGTCGAACAGCACGGTCTCGACCCCGGCATTGGTCAGGTGCGCGGCGATCTGCGCGCCCATGACGCCGGCGCCGAGCACCGCGGCCTTGCGGATGCGCAGTGCCGCTGGGGTTTGCGCCGATGGGGTGGGCGTGGTTGCAGTCATTGGATTCTCCGGAGGTGCGAATGCCATGGGACGGTGGATGGACTATGCAGCGCGGACGGGACAGGCAGGTGTCAGCGCTAGGGATGACTGAGCCCGGCCGCGGAAAAGCGGATCAGGTGGGTAATGGTCTGTTCGCGGTGCGCCTGCTCGCTGACCCCGCTCTGTCGCCGGATCAGGCCGAAGCCGGACATCGCATGGGTCAGCGCGCCGGTGACCAGGTCGATCCGCCAGTACAGCTCGGCCTTGCCCAGATGGGGCAGCAGGCGGGCGAATTCGGCAGTGAACTGCCGGATCACATGGCCGTAGTTGTCCGACAGGAACTGCCGCAGGGTATCGTCGTGCTCGGCGAAGGCGCGCGCCAGCACGCGCATGAAGAGGGCGCCGTGGTCGTCGTGGGACAGCTCCAGCGCAGGCCGGATGAAGGCATCGAGCACGTCTTCCACGGTGGTCGAAGGCTGACCGGCGATGCGCGCCAGGGCTTCCAGGCGGTGCGCGTTCAGCGCGTCCAGGCGGCGCCGGAACACCTCTTCGACCAGTTTGTCCTTGGAGCCGAAGTGGTAATTGACCGCGGCCAGGTTGACGCCGGCGGCGGACGTCAACTGGCGCAGCGAGGCGCCGTCGAAGCCGCGTTGGGCGAACAGCGCCTCGGCGGCGGCCAGGATGCGTTCGCGGGTGGAAGGGCTGGAACCGTTCAAGCGTGCAGTCCGTTCGGCGGGTGCTGGAGTCAAACGATCGTTTGAGGATACGCGACATCCTTTCGAGCCGTCAAACGATCGTTTGATGCCTCGCGCGGACGGTTCCAGTTCGAGCTGGAATCTGTCAAACTTTCGTGAGCTAAATCCCCGTATCCACGTTGGATTTGGACTACGTTGCGTCGGCTGAAGGCCGACAGCCTCTTCAACCTTCCAGAATTCCGGAGCAGACCTGTCATGGCGCTGGAGCGCACCCTTTCCATCATCAAGCCCGACGCCGTCGCCAAGAATGTGATTGGCGAGATCTATGCCCGCTTCGAAAAGGCCGGCCTGAAGATCGTTGCCGCGAAGCAGAAGCAGCTGTCCCGCCAGGAAGCCGAGGGCTTCTATGCGGTGCACAAAGAGCGCCCGTTCTTCAAGGCGCTGGTCGACTTCATGATCTCCGGTCCGGTGATGATCCAGGTGCTCGAAGGCCAGGGCGCGGTGCTGAAGAACCGCGAGCTGATGGGCGCCACCAACCCGAAGGAAGCCGCGCCGGGCACGATTCGCGCGGATTTCGCCGATTCCATCGACGCCAATGCCGTGCACGGTTCCGACGCGGCCGAGACGGCTGCGGTCGAGATCGCCTATTTCTTCGCCTCCACCGAAGTGCACAGCCGGTAATTTGCGTCTGTCCGCGAACGCGATGATCAAGCAGCGATCATCCATCCGCATTCCTCACCCAAAGCCAGCAGACTGAAAGGTTGTGAACGACCTAACGATCAACTCATCCGACCAGTCCGGCGCCGCCGGCAAGGTCAACCTGCTCGATTTCGATCGCCAGGGTCTGCGTGATTTCTTCACGCAGATCGGCGAGAAGCCGTATCGCGCCGAGCAGGTGATGAAGTGGATCTACCACCACCTGGAAGACGACTTCGCCAACATGACCGATGTCGGCAAGGCGTTGCGGACCAAGCTCGAGGCGGCCTGCTACATCGGCCCGCCCAAGACCGTGTTCGACAAGGGCGCCAGCGACGGCACCCACAAGTGGCTGCTCGGCATGGATGGCGGCAATGCGGTGGAAACCGTGTACATCCCGGAGCCGACCCGCGGCACGCTGTGCGTGTCCTCGCAGGTCGGCTGCGCCCTCAACTGCCAGTTCTGCTCGACCGCCACCCAGGGCTTCAACCGCAACCTGTCCACGGCGGAAATCATCGGCCAGATGTGGGTGGCGGCGAAGCATCTGGGCAACATCACGCACCAGAACCGGCGCATCACCAACGTGGTGATGATGGGCATGGGCGAGCCGCTGCTGAACTTCGACAACGTGACTCGCGCCATGAGCCTGATGCGCGACGACCTGGGCTTCGGCCTGGCCGCCAAGCGCGTGACCCTGTCCACCGCCGGGCTGGTGCCGATGATCGACGAGCTGTCGACCCGCATCGACGTGGCGCTGGCGGTGTCGCTGCACGCGGCCAACGACGAGCTGCGCACCGAGCTGGTGCCGCTCAACAAGCGCTATCCGATCGCCGAGCTGGTGGCTGCATGCCAGCGCTGGCTGGCGCGCAAGCCGCGCACCTCGATCACCTTCGAATACACCTTGATGAAGGGCGTCAACGACCAGCCCGAGCATGCGCGCCAGCTGATCAAGCTGATGCGCAAGCTGCCCAACTGCAAGGTCAACCTGATTCCGTTCAACCCGTTTCCGGGCACGCGCTTCGAGCGGTCCGAGGCCGAGGTGATCCGCGCGTTCCAGACCCAGCTGCTCAACGCCGGCATTCTCACCATGCTGCGTCGCACGCGTGGCGACGACATCGACGCCGCCTGCGGCCAGCTGAAGGGGCAGGTGATCGATCGCACCCGCCGCCAGGCCGAATTCCGCAAGCGCCTCGAAGACAAGGACACTGCCCATGCGGCATGAACGCCTGTTGCGATTCGCTGGACTGGCGGCGCTCGGGGCCTTCGCCGTCAGCGGTTGCGTCACCACGACCCAGAACGGGATGCCGCCGGAGAAGGTGCCGCGCGTCAGCAAGGCCGACCAGGCGCTCGACGGCGCGCGCGTGCACACCGAACTCGGCCAGCACTATCTCGAGAACGGCGACCTGCAGAGCGCCAAGGAAAAGCTGTTGCTGGCGGTGCAGTTCGATCCGAACTACGCGCCCGCGCATACCGTGTTGGCGGTGGTGTACGAACGCATCAACGACATGCCCGACGCCGAGCAGCATTATCGCCGCGCGGTGGAGCTGGATCCCGCCCGAGGCGGTCCGAACAACAACCTGGGCGCCTTCCTGTGCAAGGTTGGCCGCCTCGCGGAGGCTGCCCCTTACTTCCAGAAGGCGGTCGAGGATCCGTTCTATCAGACTCCCGACGTGGCCTGGACCAACGCCGGCGTCTGCCTGGGCAAGCAGCAGGACATCGCCGGCGCCGAGGCCGACTTCCATCGCGCGCTGGGCATCAATCCCAACAACGGCGATGCGCTTTTCCAGCTTGCCAATACGCTTTACCTGAATAACGATGCGCAGCATGCGGTGGCCTTCATCCAGCGTCTCGACGCGCTGGGCCAGCCTTCGCCGGCCGCGCTGAAGCTAGGCCACGACATTGAAATGCGGTTAGGCAATATGGAAGCTGCCTCCAGTTACAGCCGGCGTCTGCAGAGCCAGTTCCCGGAGTCGGAACAGGCGCGCGCCCTCGACACCTATACAAGTCCATGACATCCCAGCAGCCCCACCAGGCCGGGCAGGAAACCCGGGACCCCGATCTGTTCGGCCCGATCACGTCACCACAGGACGTCGTCGCGCCGCCCACGGCCAGTTTCGGCAGCCACCTGCGCGCGGCGCGCGAGGCGCGCGGCTTGAGCCTGGAGGCCTGCGCGCATGCGCTGCGCCTGCCGGTGCGCGTATTGCGCCAGATCGAAAGCGACGAGCACGCGGCCCTCGACCACCAGGTCTATCTGGCCAGCTATCTCGGCAAGTACGGGCGTTACCTGGGCATCGACGAGTCGAGCATCCAGGCCGCGATCACGACGAGCAAGCGCGCCGAGCCCGAACTGGTGGCGACCGGCGGCATTTCGCACTCGCGGTACCTGCTTGAGCGCTACGCCACAGCCGCCACCTATGTGGTGCTGACCGCCGTAATCATCGTGCCGGTGGTGTGGCTGGGCCTGCGCGGCACGCTCGACCACGATGTGGCCCACCTGGCGCCGCTCGATGCCAGCCCGGTGGCCCAGCAGGAAGTGGCCGCCGGCAACAGCCATGCGAGCGCGCCGGCAACGCTGCCGCAGGTCAGCTCGAGCATCGCCGTGCCGCCGCAGCCGCTGGTCGCTTCGATGGTGCCGAACCTGAGCAACGAGAGCCTGCGTCCCGAGGCGCCGGCGGCGTCAGCTTCCACGTCTGCGGGCAGCCAGGATGGCGCGCACGGCCTCGTGCTGAGCCTGCCCAGTTCGAGCTGGGTCGAGGTGGTTGCGCAAGACGGCTCGCGCCTCGAATACGGTCTGCTGCCGGCCGGCAGCAAAACCTATCGCAGCGATCAGCCGCTGGATGTGCGCATCGGCAACGCGAACGGCGCTCAGGTGCAACTGGACGGCCAGCCGGTGGCGCTGGACAACTATCGCCACTCCAATGTGGCGCACTTCCGCGTGGTGCTGCAGGACGGCAAGGCCACACCGGCCGGCTTCTGAGCGACCGTTCGGGAAGCTTGGCGCCCATTCGGGAACCTTGGTCCGGCGCAATCGGTTATGCTTGCGCATTGATCGCGCGCGACCTGCTGCGCGGTCGCGCTATTCGATGCTTCGCGCCGACCCGGCCAGGGTAGTGCGCGAGGCCCTTTTACGGTGACAGCATGGCTTTCGACGCATACGACGACTACGAACAAAGCGAACGCGTACAGAAATGGTTGCGCGAGAACGGCCTTTCCATCGCGGTCGGCATCGGCATCGGCCTGGTCGGGATCTTCGGCTGGCAGCAGTGGCATGGCCACAAGAGCGCCCATCAGGCGCAGGCATCGCAGATCTATCAGCTGATGCAGAACGATCTGGCCGCTGGCGCCGAGAGTAATGCCGACGCGATGCTGGCCCAGCTGCAGCAGGACTACGCGGATACCGCCTATGCGGTTTTCGCGGCCAGCGACCATGCGCAGCAGCTGGTCAAGGCCAAGCAGTTGGACAAGGCACAGGTATCGCTGGATTGGGCCGAAGAGCACGCCAAAGACCCGACGTTGAAAGCCCTGGCCCAGCTGCGTGGCGCGCAACTTGAGCTGGCGCGCGACAAGGCCAGCGACGCCATCGCCTCGCTCGATCGCATGCCGCCGGGCAGCTTCCAGGGCCTGGCGCAGGAACTACGCGGCGACGCGCTGGTCAAGCTAGGACGCCTGGACGATGCCCGCAAGGCCTATCAGGCCGCCGAGTCGGCGTTGGGCAAAGATGCGCCGCAGGGCGGCGCCTTGCGGATGAAAATTGACGATCTGGCCGTGGCCGGGAAGCAGGGTGCATGAAATCGTACGTCATGAAGCGCACGTGGCTGATCGCATTGACTTCGCTGGTGGCGCTGGCCGGCTGCCACTCCTTCAAGAAGGAGAACGTGCAGCCTCCGACGCCGCTGGCCAAGGACTTTACCCCCACCGTGCAGGTGACCCAGCTGTGGGATACCCGCGTGGGCAAGGGGGCCAAGGATTCCGGCGTGCGGCTGCGCCCGTACGTGGCCGACGGCGTGCTCTATGCCGCCAGCGTGGACGGCACCGTGGCTGCGTTCGACGCCGCCAGCGGCAAGACGTTGTGGTCCAAGAGCTCGCGCACCCACGGTTGGTTCGGCTGGGGCGACAAGAAGCGTAAGGATGCTTTCTATGCCGGCGGCCCGGCGGTGTTCGGCGACCTGCTGGCGGTGGGCACGCTGGACGGCCACGTCTATGCTCTCAGCGCCAAAGACGGCAGCCCGCTGTGGCAGGCCTCGCTGCCTTCGGAGGTGATCGCCGCCCCGGTGATTACCAGCGAACTGGTGGTCGTGCGCACCAACGACGGCCGCCTGTACGGCCTGGACAGCAAGAGCGGCGAGCGCCGCTGGGTCTATGACCAGGGCACGGTGCCGCAGCTCAGCCTGCGCGGCAACGGCGCACTGCTGGCCGCCAACGGCGTGGTGTTCTTCGGCAGCGACAACGGCAAGCTGATCGCGCTGCGCCTGGACAACGGCGAGAAGCTGTGGGAACAGACCCTGGCCAGCGGCGACGGCCGCACCGACATCGACCGTCTGGACGATGCCGACGGTTCCGTGCTGCTGGACGGCACCACGCTGTACGCCGCGGCCTACCACGGCAACCTCACCGCGATCGACGGTCCCAGCGGCCGCCCGCTGTGGAGCCATCCGTTCTCCACCTTCACCTCGCTGAGCGTCGGCGGCAACGCGCTGTTCGGTGTCAACGACCAATCCGAGGTGTGGGGCTTCGACAAGAGCGGCGGTTCCGACATGTGGAAGAACGACGCCTTGAAGTACCGCTGGCTCACCGGCACGGCGACGCAGGGCAATTACGTGGTGGTCGGCGACCTCGAGGGCTATGTGCACTGGCTGCAGGCCAGCGACGGCGCGCTGGCCGCGCGCGAACGCCTTTCCAAGAAGACGATCCTGGCGCAGCCCCTGGTGGTCGGCGACATCGTCTATATCGAGGACGTGCGGGGCCGCATCGGCGCCTATCGCCTTTCCGCGCACTGATCTTCGCGCACAGCGTTCACCGGGGCCCGCGTGCACGGCATGCGGGCCCTTTTCATGAGAGCCCCGGCAAGGGGCTGATACGGCCGGCGTCAGCGTCATCTCGGCCGATTTGAGTGACTCTCCGGACCGCTGCCATCGCCACGGCGCGTCTTGACATACACTTCTCTTGGTTTCCCGGCCTTGCGCAGCGACAGGCAGCGCAGGTTTTCCGGCAATTGCATACAGGCCTTCGCTTATGTTGCCCGTCGTCGCGCTAGTTGGTCGCCCCAACGTCGGCAAATCGACCCTTTTCAATGTATTGACGCGCAGTCGCGACGCGCTGGTGGCCGACATGCCCGGCGTGACGCGCGATCGTCATTACGGCGTCTGCCGCAGCGGCGAGCGGCCGTTCGTGGTGGTCGATACCGGCGGCCTGTCCGGCGTCGAAGAGACCATGGACGTGCTCACCGCCAAGCAGGTGCGCCTGGCGATCCAGGAAGCGCAGGTGCTGGTGTTCGTGGTCGACGCTCGCGACGGCTTGCTGCCGCAGGATCACGCCATCCTTGACGAGCTGCGGCGCAGCGGCAAGCCGATCATCGCCGCGGTGAACAAGACCGACGGGCTGGACGAGCGCCACGCCCTGGCCGAATTCGCCGCCTTCGGCATTGCCGCGACCTTGCCGCTGTCTGCCGCGCACGGACGCGGCACCGACGACCTGATCCAGGTGCTGCTGCCGCTGCTGCCGGCCGACGATGCCGAAGCCGACCCGACGGAAGGGGAGGACGACAGCATCCGCGTCGCCATCGTCGGTCGCCCAAATGCCGGCAAGTCGACCCTGGTCAACCGGCTGCTCGGCGAGGAACGCCTGATCGTCTCGGACGTCGCCGGCACCACGCGCGATCCGATCCGCGTGCCGCTGGAGCGCGACGGTCGGCGTTACACGCTGATCGACACGGCCGGCATCCGGCGCAAGGCGCGCGTCGAGGAAGCGGTGGAGAAATTCAGCGTGATCAAGACGCTGCAATCGATCGCCGCTGCTCAGGTGGTGGTGGTGCTAATCGATGCGCGCGAGAACCTCGCCGACCAGGATCTCACCCTGATCGGCTACGCGGTCGATGCGGGCCGCGCGCTGGTGATTGCGGTGAACAAGTGGGACGGGCTGGACAAGTATCAGCGCGAGGAGTGCCAGCGCGCGCTGGAGCGGCGGCTCGCCTTCGTGACTTGGGCTCGGCAGGTGCATGTCTCGGCGCTGCACGGCTCCGGCCTGCGCGAGTTGATGCGGGCTGTGGTGAAGGCGCATACCTCGGCGACGCGCGAACTGGCGTCGGCCGACCTCACGCGTGCCTTGGAGCAGGCCTACGAGAGCTACCAGCCGCCGCTGGTCAACGGGCATGCGCCCAAGCTGCGCTTCGCCCATCCAGGCGGCACCAATCCGCCGACCATCGTGATCCATGGCAGCCGCACCAAGCACATCGCGCCAGCCTACCAGCGCTATCTGGAGAGCTTTTTCCGCAAGCGCTATCGACTGGAAGGCACGCCGGTGCGGATCAGCTTCCGCGACGGCGAGAATCCCTATGCCGGCAAGAAGAACGTGCTCACCGAGGCGCAGATCCGCAAGCGCCAGCGCATGGTGCGCGAGATGAAGCGGCGCAAGTGATGAGTTGGGAAAGAAGACCAGAGGCCTGCCACGCAGGCCCCTGGTCGCCTGCAGCGTGGATCAGTTGGAGCCCGTGCCCGAGCTGGTTTCGCTGTTGCTCGCTGTGATGAAGCCCGGCGTGCTGCCGATAAAGGTATTCAGCGCCTGGATGTCAAAGCTGCCCCAGCCGGTGACGTTGTCGTAGCCCACACCCGCCGCATAGCCGGGCTGAGAGCCTCCAGGACCGTTGCTGCCCGAGGTGACGTCATGCAGCCAGTTCGCCAGCGTGCCGTTGCTGTTCTTGGCATAGGCATAGATGGCTGGCGGGGCAAAGCCCAGCTTGTTGTTGTTGGCCGACTCCAGACGCGCCCAGGTACCCACGAACAGCGGTGAAGAGAGGCTGGTGCCGCCATTGCTGACGTAGCCGTTGACCGGCACGTAGAAGGTGAATCCGAACAGCGTCAGCGGCTCCTGCGTCAGGTACATATAGATGCCCCCGGCCAGCGCGGCGTCGAAGGCCACGTCGGGCACGTTCCGGTAGGTTCCATAAGGCACCAACCCATTCTGCCAGGTCGGTTGCGACAGGTATTGGCTGACGCCGCCGCCGCTGAAGGCCCACGCGGTTTCGCCGGTGTAATTGTCGTTGGCATCCGCCGACAGATTGGTGCCGCCCACCGCGATGACATAGGGCGAGCTGGCGGGGTATTCGACGCCTTCCGTCTTGCCGTAGGACTGCCCGTTGGTCGAGCCGTCGGGATAAGCGCCGCCGTCACCCGAGGAGGCCGAGAAGGTCTGGCCCTGCGCCACGCCGAGCTTGAACAGATTGTCGTAGATGCCATAAGTGTTGCCGAAGGTGCTGGACACCTCGGCGGCGCCGAAGGACATATTGATCACCCGGGCCTTGTTGTCGCTCACGGCCTGGTTGATCGCGGTGCTGATGGCCGCGAAGGTCTGCGCGTTCTGCACCGCGTAGAAGGTCAGGCTCTTGACGCCGCCGCTGATGCCGACGATCGCCTGCGAGTCCATCGCCCACTCGTCTTCGCCCGAGTCGTCGCCGTCGTTTGCGGCGCCCTGCGGCGTCAACACCACACTGGTGGGCACCGGCGTGATGCCGCGGTCTTTTTCGAACTGCGCCAGATCCTTGATCGTGTCCGTGACATCGTCGAAGGCAATGATCCCCACGTCCGTGCCGGTGCCGGCCGGCGTGGTCCCGGCGTGATAGATCTTCGCGAACTCGTCGCCGTAGTACGACGTGCCCGACGAGGTGCTGACCGACGAGGGAGTCACCTTGGCCGGGCTCGGGTTCGCTGCCTTCAGCTGCTCGTTTGCCGAGCGCAGGTTCATCACGTGCATCTGGTCCAGCGACTGCAGGCCCAGCACGCCCTGGACGATGCCGCTCAGTTGGGTGGGAATCTGCGCCGGAGAGGTATTGGCGAAGCCTTCCTTGCCGTTGCGGGAGAAGCGCCCGAAGTCCGTGTGGAAGGCCTGGCGCGCGGCGCGCGCCGTCGCATAGCCGGAGACGATCATGCGATTGTCGGCGACCTGCACCTTGGTAAAGCCCTGCTGGGTCAGGTAGTCCGCCACGGCCTGCGCCTGCGCCTGCGTGGGAGCGAAGTAGTTGGTGGTCTCCTTGCTGTTCATGAACTGGCCCTGGGACGGGCTGCCGGGCCGGAACAGCTCATGGATATAGCTGTTGAGCAGGTCCTCGTTCTGCACATTCAGCATGACCGCGACAAACATCGGCTGCGCATCGTCGACATTGCCGATGAACTTGGCCGCGCCGACATTGTGAGCCCGCGTCAGCGTGTTGGCCCACTGGTGCACCGTGGGGGCTGCGCTGGCCTGACATTGCGCGCTGAGTCCGACGAGCATGATCAGCGCTGCGGACAGGCGATGCCGCGAAAGAGTGGACAGAGCGTTGATGCTGGGGATTTTCATAGAAGGATTCTCCGTACCAGGTTTTGTGATCGGGAATAACACCGCCATATCGCCGGGCCGTGCCGTCCAAGCCGTGCCCAGGAACTTGCGGTGACCAGTGCCGCGTGCGTTCTATGCCGCGCGACTCCCCCTATGGAGCGCTCCGCACGTGCCCCTTCAGCACGCGATGCGACGGAACTTCCAATCGAGTAGAACGAGGCCTGTCGGCTTCCCCCTCCACGAAATAGGTGAGCTACATCGCATTTCCCAGGCGATTGGCGAAGCCGTACCGCGTTTTGAGAACTGGATGTCTGGATGGCCAAATGCAAAGAGGGCGCTTGTAGCAAGTGCGCGCCTGTTATGACCGCAAGTCGTGCCACCCAGGCCGCCCTCAAGAACTTGCGATGATCGATGCCTCGCGGATTCTATGTGGCGCGCCCCTGTGTGACGTGCTCAGCACCAGCTTTTTCGGAAAGCCGATGCCGCGGCGTTGCCCATCCGGTGCGGCAAAGCCTGTCGGTACTTCGCGGCGCGAAGCCCTTTCGCTGCTGCGCAAGACGCGAAAGCCCGCGCGTCAAAACCAAACATTTGGACGGCTAAATACGAAGCCTTCTCGGGGCATGGAGCGTGCCCGCATGCGCGCGCGGGCAGCTCGGCGGCATGCGCTACACTGGAGTGCCCTTGAAAGACCATGGCGTCGATCCGCGTGAACGCTCCCGCAAGCAGTCAGACCCTACTCGCCGATTTGCGCCGGCGTATCGCGGAGATCAGCCCGGCCGAGGCCCTGGCGCAGCAGGCCGCTGGGGCGCTGCTGATCGACGTGCGCGAAGATGGCGAACGCGAGCAGGGCATGCCTGCGCAGGCGGTGCCGCTGTCGCGCGGCTACCTGGAGCTGCGCATCGAGCAGATCGAGGCGGACCGCGACCGGCCACTGCTGACGCTGTGCGCCGGCGGGCAGCGCTCCCTGTTCGCGGCGGATGCGCTGCAGCGCATGGGCTACCGGCAGGTGCGTTCGGTGGCGGGAGGCTTTGCGCGCTGGAGAGCTGAGGGCTTGCCCGTCGCCAACGACGTCCCGGCGCTGGATGCAGATGCCGCCGAACGCTATGCACGTCAGCTGCGCCTGCCGCAGATCGGCGTGGCTGGCCAGGCCAGGCTGGCCGCCGCCAGCGTGGTGGTGCTCGGCGCCGGCGGGCTGGGCGCGCCGGCGGCGCTGTACCTGGCTGCCGCGGGCGTGGGTCGCCTCACCCTGGTCGACGACGACGTGGTCGAGCGTTCCAATCTGCACCGGCAGGTGATCCACGCCGATGCGCGGGTCGGCATGCCCAAGACGGAGTCCGCACGCATGACCCTGGCCGCGCTGAATCCACGGGTGCGTGTGGACGTGCGTCGCGAACGGCTGGACGCAGGCAACGTCGAGTCGCTGCTGGCGGGTCACGATGTGCTGATCGACGGCGCCGACAATTTTCCGGCGCGCTACCTGCTGGCCGCCGCATCGAGGCGGCTGGGGCTGCCGATGGTGTACGGCGCGGTGGAGCGCTTCCGCGGCCAGCTCAGCGTATTCGATCCACGGCTCGAGGCATCGCCGTGCTATCGCTGCCTGTTTCCGGAGCCGCCGGCCGCCGCCGATGCGCCCAATTGCAGCGAGGCCGGCGTGCTCGGCGTGCTGCCGGGCCTGATCGGGCTGCTGCAGGCGACCGAGGCGCTGAAGCTGATCCTGCAGATCGGCGAGCCCCTGGTCGGGCGGCTGCTGCAGGTCGATGCGCTCGAGATGCGCTTCCGCGAAACCCGGCTGGTGCGCGACCCCGCCTGCCCGGGTTGCGGCACCTCCGCACGCTTCGATGGCTACCAGGCCATCGAGGCCTTTTGCGCCTCAGCCGGCTGAGGCGCGTTCCAGGTCGGCGGGAATCCAGCCGTAGACCGCGGCATCCAGCACGCGTCCGGCATGCACCAGCCGTTGCCGCGAGATGCCCTCGAAACGGGCGCCGCAGCGCTCGGCGACTCCCCGGCTGGCGCGGTTGTCGTGGGCGGCAACGATTTCGATGCGCACCAGTTCCAGCGCGTCGAAGCCGAAGCACGCCACCAGCGGTGCCGCTTCGGTCACGATGCCCTGTCGCTGGCGCGACTGCCGCACCCAGTAGCCCAGATTCGCGCTGCGATGGAGCAGGTTGCGCTGGTTCAGGCCGATGCCGCCCAGCAGGCTGCCGTCGGAGGCATCGGTGATCGCGAAGGTGTAGTGCTCCCCCTGGCGCCAGGCCGCCTGGCAGTGCGCGACCCAGGCCTGCGCGTCCGCCAGGGCGTATCTGGCATGGCACCAGGGCAGCCACGCCCCCACGGTATCGATCGACTCGAGCGCGGCCTCGTACAGTGGAATCGCATCGGCCTCCTGCCAGCCTCGCAGGCACAGGCGCGGCGAGCGGAGTTCGCGAACGGGAAGCGGCGGAACGGTGATGGCCATGAGACGGGCGTGGTTTGTGCGCGCAAGGTGGACCCGGGATAATGCCTGCCTTTGGCCGCATATACGACCCACATGAGCGCACGCATTCTCGACGGCAAGCGGATCGCCCAGGAACTACTCGACCGCATCGCCCAGCAGGTGTCGGCGCGCGTGGCGCGCGGGCTTGCGGCGCCGGGGCTGGCGGTAGTGCTGGTCGGCGACGACGCGGCCTCGTCGGTCTATGTGCGCAACAAGCGCAAGGCCTGCCACCAGATCGGCTTCCGTTCGTTCGACTACGACCTGCCGGCAGACACCACCCACGAAGCCTTGCTGGCGCTGATCGACCGGCTCAACGCAGACCCGGACGTGCATGGCATCCTGGTGCAATCACCGCTGCCGCCGCACATCGACGAGGAGGCCCTGGTCGACCGCATCGCGCCCGAGAAGGACGTGGACGGCTTTCAGGCGATCAATGTCGGCCGTCTGGCCTTGCGCCGCTTCGGCCTGCGGCCATGCACGCCCAAGGGCGTGATGACCCTGCTGGGCCACACCGACCGCCCGGTGCGCGGCCAGCACGCGGTGGTGGTAGGAGTTTCCAACCACGTCGGGCGCCCGCTGGTGCTGGAACTGATGATCGCCGGCTGCACCACGACCTGCTGCCATCGCTTCACCCGCGACCTGGAAAGCTATGTGCGGCAGGCCGACATCCTGGTCGTCGCCGTGGGCAAGCCCGGGCTGGTCAAGGGCGACTGGATCAAACCGGATGCGGTGGTGATCGACGTCGGCATCAATCGGCTGGACGACGGCCGGCTGGTGGGCGACGTCGATTTCGATACGGCCGCGGCCCGCGCCAGCTGGATCACGCCGGTGCCGGGTGGGGTAGGGCCGATGACCGTGGCCACCCTGATGGAGAACACGCTGGAAGCCGCCGAAGCCGGCGATGCGCTGCGCGCTGGCTGATCGAAACCGATGAACGACAGCGCCGCGCAGGATGCGCCGAAGGCCGCGAAACCTTCCATCGTGATCGCGCTGCTGATCGGCATGGCTTGCGCGGTGCTGGGCTGGTGCCTGTGCATGCAGGCGATCGGCCTGGTTCCGATCGGCAGCTCGAAAGGCTTGTGGTGGAGCGTGCTCGGCGCGGTGCTGCTGTCGCCCGGCCTGGTTTATCTGGCCTGGGGCTTGAGCCGACGCAAGTCCAGGCTGGGCTTCATGCTGCTGGGCTGGCTGATCAGCCTGGCGCTTCCCCCAGCTGCCTTCATCGGCCTGGCGATGCTGCTGCTGCCGGCCGCGCCGCACGGCTGATCGGGCGGCCATCGGCGCAAAGCATGCTGTGCGCCGGACGAGTAGCTGCGAGGCAGGCGGATCGCATACTGGCGAGCGCCTTGCCGGCCGCGTATAATCCCATCTTTGCAGCGGGACTTTTCGCATGCGTATCCTCGCCGAGGCGCTGACCTACGACGACGTTTATCTGGTTCCCGGTCACTCGACCATCTTGCCGCGCGATGTAGACACTTCCACGCGCTTCACTCGCAACCTGCGCCTGAACATCCCCATCGTGTCCGCTGCCATGGACACGGTCACCGAGGCGCGCCTCGCCATCACCATGGCGCAGAACGGCGGCATCGGCATCATCCACAAGAACATGACCGCCGAGCAGCAGGCTGCCGAAGTGCGCCTGGTGAAGAAGTTCGAGGCCGGCGTGATCCGCAGCCCGATCACGGTGGGCCCGGACACCTCGATTCGCGAAGTGCTGCGGCTGACTCATGCGCACAATATCTCCGGCGTGCCGGTGGTCGACGGCGGCAAGCTGGTCGGCATCGTCACCAGCCGCGACCTGCGCTTCGAGCGCAAGCACGACGATCCGGTGCGCAACATCATGACGCGCCAGGACAAGCTGGTCACCGTGCGCGAAGGCGCCGGCCAGGACGAGGTGCTGCAGCTGCTGCACAAGCATCGCATCGAGAAAGTGCTGGTGGTCAACGACGACTTCCAGCTGCGTGGCCTGATCACCGTCAAGGACATCCAGAAGGCGCGCGACAATCCGCACGCCGCCAAGGATCGCAACGAAGCCTTGCTGGTTGGCGCCGCGGTGGGCGTGGGCGGCGACACCGAACTGCGCGTCGCCGCACTGGTCGACGCCGGCGTCGACGTGCTGGTGGTGGACACCGCGCACGGCCATTCGCAGGGCGTGATCGAGCGTGCCGCCTGGGTGAAGAAGCGCTATCCGCAAGTACAGCTGATCGCCGGCAACATCGTCACCGGCGAAGCCGCCCGCGCCCTGCTCGATGCTGGCGTGGACGCGGTCAAGGTGGGCGTAGGCCCTGGTTCGATCTGCACCACCCGTGTGGTGGCCGGCGTGGGCGTGCCGCAGATCACCGCGATCGACCTGGTCGCCACCGCGCTGAAGGACGAGATCCCGCTGATCGCCGACGGCGGCATCCGCTATTCCGGCGACATTCCGAAGGCGCTGGCCGCCGGCGCGTCCACCGTGATGCTCGGTTCGATGTTCGCCGGCACCGAGGAATCGCCCGGCGAGGTCGAGCTGTTCCAGGGCCGTTCCTACAAGAGCTATCGCGGCATGGGCTCGATCGGCGCCATGCAGCTCGGCTCCAAGGACCGCTATTTCCAGGACGAGGCCGACGCCGACAAGCTGGTGCCCGAGGGCATCGAGGGGCGCGTGCCGTACCGCGGCCCGTTGCGCAACATCATCCACCAGCTGATCGGTGGCCTGCGTGCCTCGATGGGATATCTCGGCGCGGCGACCATCGACGACGTCCGCCACCAGGCGCAGTTCGTCAAGGTCACCAGCGCCGGCGTCACCGAGGCACATCCGCACGACATCCAGATCACCAAGGAAGCGCCGAACTACCGGCTCAACTCCTAGGTGTTCCCAGCGCCGGCCCAATGGCCGGCGCTTCGTTTCCAGCTGCCGGCGCCGGATTCCCGATGCCGGCGGAGCTTTTCCTAGACAGGCGTGGGCAGGGCAAGCCTGCCACGCAGCGGAGCCGGACCGTGACCGACATCCATAGCGACAAGATCCTCATCCTCGACTTCGGCGCGCAGTACACGCAGCTGATCGCCCGCCGCGTGCGCGAGATCGGCGTGTACTGCGAAATCTGGGCCTGGGACCACGACCCCGCCGAGATCGCCGCCTTCGGCGCCAAGGGCATCATCCTGTCCGGCGGTCCGGAATCGACCACTTTGCCGGGTGCGCCCAAGGCGCCGCAGGAAGTGTTCGACTCGGGTCTGCCGATCCTGGGCATCTGCTACGGCATGCAGACCCTGGCCGCCCAGCTGGGCGGCGCCACCGAAGCCGCCGATGCGCGCGAATTCGGCCATGCGCAGGTCGACCTGATTACCCATAGCCGCCTGTTCGACGGCCTCAGCGACCATCACAGCGCGCACCGCCTGGATGTCTGGATGAGCCACGGCGACCACGTGGCGAAGGCGCCGCCGGGCTTCGTCGTCACCGGCATCACCGAGCGCATTCCGGTCGCGGTGATGGAGAACGAGGAGAAGCGCTGGTACGGCGTGCAGTTCCACCCGGAAGTGACCCATACCAAGCAGGGCACGGCGCTACTCAAGCGCTTTGTCACCGAGATCTGCGGCTGCCGTACGCTGTGGACCGCCGCGCACATCATCGAAGACCAGATCGCCCGCGTGCGCGAGCAGGTCGGCGACGACCACGTGCTGCTCGGCCTGTCCGGCGGCGTGGATTCCTCGGTGGTGGCCGCGCTGCTGCACCAGGCCATCGGCAAGCAGCTGACCTGCGTGTTCGTCGACACCGGCCTGCTGCGCTGGCAGGAAGGCGACCAGGTGATGGCCACCATGGCCCAGCACATGGGCGTCAAGGTGATCCGCGTCGACGCCGCCGCGCGCTACTTCAAGGCGCTGGAAGGCGTGGCCGATCCGGAAGCCAAGCGCAAGATCATAGGTCGCCTGTTCGTGGAGATCTTCGACGAGGAATCGGCCAAGGTGACCAATGCCGGCCACGGCCAGGTGAAGTGGCTGGCGCAGGGCACCATCTACCCGGACGTGATCGAGTCGGCCGGCAGCAAGACCGGCAAGGCGCATGTGATCAAGAGCCACCACAACGTCGGTGGCCTGCCCGAACACATGAAGCTCAAGCTGGTCGAGCCGTTGCGCGAGCTGTTCAAGGACGAGGTGCGCCGCATCGGCGTCGAGCTGGGCCTGCCGCGCGAGATGGTCTACCGTCATCCGTTCCCAGGCCCGGGTTTGGGCGTGCGCATCCTGGGCGAGGTGAAGCCGGAGTACGCCGAGCTGCTGGCGCGCGCCGACGCCATCTTTATCGAGGAGCTGCGCAAGGCCGATCTGTACGACCAGACCAGCCAGGCCTTCGCGGTGTTCCTGCCGGTGAAGTCGGTCGGCGTGGTGGGCGACGCCCGCGCCTACGAATGGGTGATCGCCTTGCGCGCGGTGGAGACCATCGACTTCATGACTGCCCACTGGGCACACCTGCCGTACGACTTTCTCGGCAAGGTTTCCAACCGTATTATCAATGAATTACGCGGTGTTTCTCGCGTCGTTTATGACATCAGCGGCAAGCCGCCGGCGACGATCGAGTGGGAATGACGGAACGTCTTTCGGGGGCTATCGCCAGGTATCGGTGGAAGTGACTTAAGTTTTTGATTTTAAAGTATAAGTTGCGTTTTCTATCGGTGGCTATCGCCGGCCAGCAAGACCGGTCGGCGACAGAACTGACGGTAAGCCTCCGGAGGTCGGATCCAGACCTTCCTGTTTACTATCGAGACCGAACCGGTCTTTGACGGTAAAAAACTCTTCAGGAAAGCTTGTTTTATGCGGCTTTCCGAGCATCAACGGGTCTCCAAGTCCCTGACGGTAAAAGCCGTCACGAACAGGAGGAACACCCTCAATGCTCACCGACACAGCACTGCGCAATCTCAAGCCTAAGTCAAAGATTTACAAGGTTTTTGACCGCGATGGCATGTATGTGGCGGTATCGACCGCCGGTACCATCACCTTCCGCTACGATTACCGTCTCAACGGCCGCCGCGAGACGCTCACGCTCGGACGGTATGGGCCGGCCGGCATGTCGCTGGCCATGGCGCGCGAGCGGCTGCTCGACGCCAAGCGCTCGGTCGATCAGGGCCTTTCCCCGGCGCTGGAGAAGCAGCGGGCCAAACGGCGGCTGACGGCCGCGAGGACTTTCGGCGAGATGACGGGACGCTGGCTTGCCGATGCCCGCATGGCCGACAGCACCCGGGCGATGCGCAAGCACATCATCGACCGCGACATCCTGCCCGTCTTCCAGAATCGGAAGCTGAAGGAAGTCACCCCCGACGACCTGCGGGCGTTGTGCAACAAGGTGAAGGCACGCGGCGCGCCGGCTACGGCCATCCATATCCGAGACATCGTGAAGCAGGTCTATGGCTTTGCCATCCTGCATGGCGAGCGGCTTAGCAATCCGGCCGACGACGTGAAGGCGGCCTCGATCGCGACCTTCGTCCCCAAGGACCGGGCACTGTCGCCGGCCGAGATCCGGCTAGCCTTCCACCAACTGGAGACCATCGCGTCCTATCCGACCATCCGGTTGGCCTTGCGTCTGATCCTGCTGACGATGGTGCGCAAGAGCGAGTTGGTCGAAGCCACCTGGAATGAGGTGGATTTCGAGAACACCACCTGGACGATCCCGAAGGTGCGTATGAAGGGACGCAAGCCGCATGTGGTCTATCTGTCGCGGCAGGCGATGGACATCTTCGTGGCCTTGCACACCTGCGCAGCGGGCTCACGGTTCGTTTTGCCGTCGCGCTATGACCCCGACCGGTGCATGTCCCATGCAACGCTCAACCGGGTGACCCAGCTCATCGGGGCACGTGCAAAGGAAGCCGGGTTGCCGCTGGAGCCATTCACGGTGCACGACCTGCGGCGTACCGCGTCCACGCTGCTCAACGAAGTGGGCTTCAACGGGGACTGGATCGAGAAGTGCCTCGCGCACGAGGAGGGCAGCAGGTCTTCGCGCTCGGTCTACAACAAGGCCGAGTACGCCGGGCCACGGCGTCACATGTTGCAGGAGTGGGCCGACATGGTGGAGCGTGGATTGATGGGCGAACGCATGTACCGAAGCTGGTGCCGGAGGACGTGTCGGCCCCGTGCTCAGCCCGGCTTTGTGAGGGAGAAGCGCATGATGACCTTTACTGGGATCGCTTCGGGTGGGCAGTCCGAGGTTTATATTTGTCAAGAAAAGATCACTATGGATGAACTTTTCCTCCCTTTGTCAAACTTGCCATCCTTGGTGATGGTTTATAAATATGATATTTTGAGCACTATGAGTGCTCAAAATTCAGGAAAATTGAACCGCTTGCTGGCCGAACTGGGCGATACACGCCTAGTGTCCAGCCGCTGGCTGCGCGCGCATGATTATTCCAACAGCCTAGTCGCGCGCTATGTCGGCAGCGGCTGGCTGGTGTCGCCGACGCGAGGCGTGTACATGCGCGCGGGAGGGCGGCTGCAATGGGAGGGAGTGGTCCGCAGCCTGCAGGTCGGGGAGGGCATGCTACTGCATGTCGGGGGACGCTTTGCGCTGGCCTTGCAAGGGCACGAGCACTACTTGCGCCTGGGCGACGCCGGGACGATCACGCTTTACGGGCCGGTGCCCCCGCCGGGCTGGGTCGGCAAGCTGTCGATGGAGCAGCGTTTCGAGTACCAGGGCAAGGGGCCGTTCGATCTGCCGGCCGTGTCCTTCACCGCGGAAGTCTCCGAGAAGGCGCTGTCTGAGGCGGGCTTGGCCTGGCATTCCGCTGCGCATGGTGTCGAAGCCCTGGTGTGCTCGACGCCCGAACGGGCCATGCTGGAGCTGTGCGACGGGGTATCGGATGTGGCGGGGGTCTACGAGGCCGATGCGCTGATGCAGGCCATGACCACGCTGCGCCCGCAGCGCGTCAGCCGACTGCTGCGTCACTGTCGCAGCATCAAGGCCAAGCGGCTGTTCCTGGCGCTGGCCGATCGTCATCGGCATGCGTGGTTGTCGCATGTGTTGTTGGAAGATGTCGATCTGGGCCGGGGCAAGCGCGCGCTGGTGCCCGGCGGGCGCCTGCATCCGACCTACCAGATCACCTTGCCGGGAGACCTCGATGAGCAACTGGCTTGATCGGTGGGATCGGCGCTACACCGACCGGGTGCGGCTGGTCGAGATCCTGCCGGTGCTGGCCCAGGAGCCGCGCTTCGCGCTCAAGGGCAGCACCGCCATCAACCTGTTCGAGCATGACCTGCCGCGTCTGTCGGTGGACATCGACCTGGCCTGGCTGCCGGTGCACGACTATGTCGAGGATGCGAAGCTGATCGCCGAAGCACTCGGACGACTCGCCGACGCGATGCGCGCCCGGCCTTTGCAATTGCAGATGCAGGCCTCGGCGGGCGAGGGTGGGGTGGTTACGCGGCTGGTGGCCAGTCGCGGCCGAGCGCGACGCGCTGCGCAAGGAGGCGGAAGCGGCGGCCGGTTCGTCGGTGTTCTTCCGTTCCAGCAACCAGCGCGCCGCGGCTGCACCGGCGCAGACCGCTTCGGTCGCGCCGTCATCCGGCTTGGCGGGCTTCGACCCTCAGGCTGCTGGGCCGGCCTCAACGGCGGCGCAGCCCGCCGACCCGACTGCCGTGCAGAGCCGGCAAGACCAGAAGGAGGCGTTCCAGAAAGCCGGAACCACGGAAACCCGTAATTCCGGCTTTCTGCAAATGCCGACCTCGCCATATCAGGTGATGGCCGGCACCGTGATTTCGGCGGCGCTGGTAACGGGTATCAAGTCGGATTTGCCGGGCGACGTGATCGGCACGGTGACAGCGCCGGTGTACGACACCGCGACCGGCCGCTATCTGTTGATTCCGCAGGGTTCGCGCATTCTCGGTAAATACAACAACAAGGTTGCCTACGGGCAAAGCCGCGTGCAGATCGTGTGGAACCGAATCACTTTGCCGGACACGTCCTCGCTCACCCTCGACAATTTGGCCGGAGCCGACCCGGCTGGCAATGCCGGCTTGGAGGATGGCGTTGATTGGCATTGGGGACGCATCCTAGCGGGTGCCGTGCTATCCACCGTGCTGGGTGTGGGTTCCGAACTGGCGGTCTCCAATCAGGGGAACGTAAATGGCAATACCTTCATCGCGTTCCGGGATAGCGCGCAGGACACGGCCAATCAGGTCGGCCAGGAGTTCACACGCCGCAACCTCAACATCCAGCCGACACTGACCGAACGACCGGGCCTGCCAGTCAGCATCCTCGTCAACCGCGACATCGTGCTGCGACCGTATCAACCGCTGTTCTTCAATCGGGAGACTTCACGATGAGCACGAGCAAAAAGCTGCGGCTGGGGCCGCTGCCTAAGACAGAGAGCGTCAAGCTGACCTTCGCCTGCCCAGCCGGCCTGAAAGCCGACCTCGACCGCTACGCTGCGCTGCACGCGCAGACGTATGGCGAGACTGTCGACGCTGTGACGCTGATCCCGCACATGCTGGAGGCGTTCATGGTCAGGGATCGAGGGTTTAAGAAGGAAACAGCAGCGAAATAGCCGTGAAGAAGCGGACGCTGTCGCAGGAAGCGGCGAGCAGTTGCGTAAATGCAGACGTACCGAGGATAATGTAGCTCTTATGTATTGCAGATTGCAATGCCAAGGTCATCTATGAAGAGCGTTCGAAATCAGTCTACTGCGTTCCGCTTCGACCCAACTGTCAAGGCTTCCCTGTCATTCATCGCAGAACGGGATGGCCGCAGCATGGCGAACATGCTCGAATGGCTAATTCGTAGACACTGTGAAGTGGAAGGACTGGGGTGGCCGCCACAAGGTTGTGAGATAACGGTCGCGAAATCCCAGCAGGCGTGTCTTGTGACCCAAAAACAAGGGGGTGCACATGCAAGAAAAAAAGGAACGAACGCTGATTAACGAACAGATGGCTGAGATTAAACTGGTATTTAACGGAAAAAAATTCTTTAAGAAAGGATTTCTATGATGCCGGATGGCTTGGCCAAAAAGGAGGAAATTGACTCACGGTGCGTGCTTTCAGTCAGGGTTTCTCAGAAATAAATAACTAAAAATGGCAATCTTCACTGTAGAGACGGCACGATCTAAGAATCACAATAAGCTGATCAGCATCCGAGGCGAGGCTGGTGGGCTTTCTACGCTCGTATTACCGCGCTTTGCGTTGATAGGTCCTGGAGACCGTCTTCGCATGCGCTCACCTGCAACGGCACGACTCGTCGAGTTGGAGGGCGTCGGGCGCAAAAACTGGATCAAAATTATTCCAACATATGTCGCGAAAGGTCAGATGCAGCTGGCTGGTGACTCTTATGAGCTTGAGTTTCGCGAAATTGAGTCTGCTGCAGATTATGAAAGCTACGAAAGGCTCGAGAGCTTTCACTACCGTGGCCGGAGTACGGACACAGAGCCAGGCGTTGCAGATGGGGGACTCAAAGGGGTAGGTGGACGCAGAGGTGTCGTGTTGGCGGTCCTTCGTGTGGGAAGCAAGTCCCGTGTTGTCGGCTATATCGAGCTACAAATGCCGCTCATGATGTGTAAGCCGCGGCATGATCTCTTCGGCTTCCCCTTTAGCCATCCTGCTACTGGGGTCGAGTGGAAAGCGTGGCTTGGGGATGGCCAGCAGCATGTGAATCTTATTGTGCGGATAGCTCGCGTCGTTGTAGATCCTGAGTTCCGCGGACTTGGCATATCGTCGCAGTTGGTTGAACAAGCGAAGCAGTATGCCGCCAGTCGTTGGCACGTCGGGGGTAGGCGCCCACTGTTTATCGAAATATCAGCGGAGATGCTCCGATATGTCGACTTCGTAACCCGCCATGGTCTCCTGCATGTTGGTGACACCGAAGGTAACTTAGACCGAATCTTTAAGGATCTCCGCAGCATCGAGCGGGGAGCCTCTGGAAAGTCTCAGATCATGAGTCTTCAACGAAGATACCACGCGGCCTTCAGCGCATACTGCGAGCAGACTGGACGCAGCTTTGACGAAGTGCGGGTGATTCTTTCGGAACTTCTCGTTAAGCATGATCCGCGCAGCGCAATGCCATCAGATGAATGGCTGGCCTTTCGGCCGCTTCTTCGCTTTCCGATTCCGTATCACTTGGCCGGTCTCGACTCGCAAACGGCGTCTTATGTCACCACTTCTCTCGCCAAGCTGAGAAGTATCAGCGGAAGTTACCAAGTGACAACGGCACAAGAAGCCATTCCTGAGCAAATCGTTAATGAGCGACACAGAGCTCAAATTCGCCTTAGGGCCGTCGAGGTATGGGTCGACTACGAACTCTCTCTCTCCTCCTTTGTCCGATTAGCTATGGACAGCTTCGGTATTGAGAGCTCGAGACTGCGCACGAAGCTGCTTGGCCCGGTTGACATTGAATTGGCCGCTGGCAACATTTTCCTTGTTACAGGCTCAAGTGGTGCGGGGAAGTCCATCCTTCTAGATGCTATCTGTGGCAAATCTACTCAAGGCCTACTTCTACGTGGACGGATAGAACGGGGAGGCAAGCGCGCTGCGGAACTTGAGTCACTGCCTTCCGGTGTTCCGCTATTACAGTACTTCGGAGAGCGCTATGGCGCCGAGCGAGCGTTCGACGTACTGTGCCGTGTAGGCCTTAGCGAAGCAATGGTCTTTATCAAGCCGTTTTCCATGCTTAGTATGGGACAGAGATATCGGGCAATGCTGGCTGATCTCCTTCTGAGTGGGGCCGATATCTGGGTCATCGACGAGTTTTGCTCTAATCTTGATCCAGTTACTGCATCAGTCATTTCCACCCAAATTCGCCGACTGGCAAAGCAGCATGGAATCGTTCTTGTGGCGGCGGCAGCAAATGTCTCTCATTTTGTGGCCGACTTGGCACCGGAGCGCATACTGGTTGTACGCGCTGGCGGTGAAACCCTTCTAATGGGCATGAAGGAATTTCAGGATGGCCTCTATGAAAAAGGCATTTGATTCATTCGGAAATGTCGTCGAATCCAGTCCGTACGCTGTGCTCGACCCAATCATAAAATCAACGTTTTCTGCTAGACAAAACAGAATAGTCGTCGGGAGCTCCAAGTTAAAACCGACTGATCAGGACTTGATCTATATAGGTAAGGTGTTTGAGTCATGTCCGACAACCAACATGTTAGGGGCTGATGTATGGCTAGACGTCGCTTTTCCTCATGTTATCTACATCACCGGAACTCGTGGAAGTGGCAAGAGCTTCGATCTCGGAGTCTTGATTGAAGGAATATCAAAACTCGCAAGCAATAGTGCGGTCCAGCGTGAAGTTGAGCCAATTGCCAGTATTCTTATCGATACACAAAATCAGTTCTGGACATTAAAGCACCCGCCTTCCGACAAGGTTCCTGAGCATGTCGACCAAATTGCTAGTCTTGATTCGTGGAAAATAAGTCCTAACGCCCTTAAAGACGCTAAGCTTTGGGTGCCGCAAGGCACACAAGGTCTCCTTGGCACAGAGGTGGCGTTCGCACTGCGTCCCAGAGATGTTTCCCTAGATGACTGGTGCATGCTATTGGGTCAAGAGGTGTACAGTGCGCAGGGCCACATCCTCCGGAGCGCCCTAAATCGCCTTGCGGGGAGCGACTTTGACGTTAACGACCTCATTTCTGATGTTCGGCGCGACTCAAATTGGGGTGGGGTTGCAGACAGCAGCCGTAACGCTGTCATCTACAAGCTCGAGGACTATGCAGCATCCCAGCTCTTTGACAAGAACGGGCTCACCTTTGAACAACTAGTGCAGGACGGTTCTTGCAATGTGCTAATGCTGCGAGAACTCTCCGACGTGGATAAGTCGCTTGTGACAGCTATTGTGGCGAGGATGCTTTTCCATCGAATGGGAGAATATCATGTCAAACGGAAACTGGCTCGCTTTCAAAACTTACCAGATCCACAGCCACAATTGCCGTCTAGATGTTGGCTCATTATTGACGAAGCGCATGTCGTTGCTGGAAAAGGAGATGCTAGCCCCGCTCGAGACGCGTTGGTTGAGTATGTCAAACGAGGCCGAGATGCCGGTTTATCATTAGTCCTGGCTACGCAGCAGCCATCCGCTGTAGACGATCGCATACTGAGCCAAGTTAATTTGTCGTTCAATCATCGTCTCACGTTCCAGAGCGATGTGAACGCTGCGATTTCGAGAATTCCAACCAAGTCGGTTGGCCAACTGCGTAGTGGGGGAGTCACGATCGGTGATTTTGGCGACATTTTAAGGTATTTAGATTCTGGTGATTGCTTTATTGGAGATCACTCAACCAGTCGCACTATACTTGTGAAGATTAGACCAAGGATTACCGCACATGGTGGGTACAGCCCAAGCCGCTGACTTCGCAATATTCATGCGAAAGATCGGCTATTCAGTTGGTCTGGAGAACCTCGTTGCGCGCGTGGGTGATTTTGGCCGGGCCTACGCAGATCGCGAGAGCTTTCGCTATGCTGATTGGGTCCGACTAGTTCATGAAAGTTGGAATCTGAAGAGCGACAATATCAGTGACGTTTTTGCATCTCTGAGGATCGTTCGTATTGTTAATCGCGATCCCATACCAAGTCCAATAGGTGAAGCACTTGGGATACTCGCACGTCGGCTAGATGGTGAAGGGTATGAGCGAGCGGTCAGATTTTTGGTGCTTCTAACCGTCATAGCCCAAGACGGCGACATATTTCTCAATGCTCTTGCGAATAATTTTAGACGTGAGGAATTCAGAGACTCTCTCCTACAAGTTATTCGTTCTAAACGAGAGGCTCTCTTCTCTGTGTTTGGTAGCTACCAGGAGAAGGAAGCCGTCTTTCGCGCGGTTACAATCGACAGGCAACGGACGAATCGCGGGAGCTCCGGAGGAAAAACCCTCGATTCGCTGGCGAAGGGGCGCCCGCTAACAGACCGCACGACCGGCCTCGGTCTGCCTCAGAAGCTTGACCTTATGCGCCTTGACGAGCCATCAGATGATTACTTGGACAAAGTTCTCGTGACTCGCCGAGGCTGGGCGGAGGCTCTAGGTCTTTATCACGGAGCTCTCACCGATCGAGGCATTCGGTTACTCTCATGGCTTCGGGAATGCAACTTTGGCTGCGGGGCGGGCCCATTCTTAGTTTGGCCCACATCTTTCGAGGTCGCTAAAGCGCGCTTCGATATTGGGACTTTCTCGAAAATACCGATTCAGTCGACGCTCGACTTCATGCGGGTTGTTGCTGAGGGACTATGTGGTCGACCAGCGACAACATCATACAGTTCACCTTCGGGAGTCTCCCTCGTGTCGTATATTGCAGCTGTGTACGACGACTTCAGATCGCTCTCCCAGAACCGAAGCATGATTCGCAATGAGTTACCGCTGGAGGTACTCGGTGCAACTTGGTACGCTGAAGCGGAAAGCAACGGTACTTCTGTGGCACTTGAGCGACTACTCATTGACTCAACCTCTCTTGAGGGAGGTTTGGTCATTCGTACATCTCAGACCATTGAGCTAGCCATTACAGTGAAGCGCCGTGAAAATATCTCTGCACACTGAATTTGTCGGTAACCTAACCGAAATTGGTGACACAAAGATCGCATCGCGTGTATTGCGAAAGCTCTTTGATAAAGGTGGCCAGTTCATTGCCCATGCAAAGGACGATCATCGGTATCGCGGCATTAAGGACGGCTGGATTCGGTACATTAGCCAAGGCAAAGCTGCGTATCGAGTTATCTATATCAAGGATGGAGATAGTGTACTTCTATACCGTGTGGGTCCACACTCAGTCGAAGATAATCTCGCAGCACCCGATGGTACGAGTGGTCACCATATAGTCCAAGATCCCATCCGAGAAGCGATGAGGGCTGCACCCGGAGATCATTTCTCTATTGCAGAAATGGCCGAAGCACAGTTTGCTATTGAGGACGTCGCTCAGGAAAATCCTTCAAAGGGAAGGCATCTGTTCCACAATCACGCGGATCGGTTCCTTTACGGAAATCTGTTGGGACGCCGATTTCTCCCGCACCGGGACGTATATTTAATGTCGCCCTACCTCAGCATGGATCTTCTTCGTCCAACTCATGCCTTTGGGCAAATGTTAGACGAGTTGATTGAGGGCGGCGCGACGGTTTGGCTCATTTCCAAGCCGCCGAGGGTCTCAGAGATTTCTCTTTTCGAGCAGCTGTCAGCGCGTCGAATCAACGTTTTCTTTTGCCAAGAAGTGCATGCTAAGGTCTACGCCTTCATTCTCAACCGAGATGAACTCAATCCGGACCAGAATACAAGCAAAGATCTAATCGTAGTTGGTTCGGCCAACATGACTTGGCAGGGGTTAAATCCTAATGGCCTCCAATCTGAAAGCATTCAATATGAATTATCTTATGACGTTCCAACTGATGACTGGTCCGACGTTGAGAAATTTCTTTTACATGTGACAGATCTGAGCACTGAACTAGATGTTATTCGATCAAACCTTGCGAAGTAGAGGAGAAAATTCCCGATGACCCCCAAAGAGTACTATGCTTCGTGCAATCTCATAGACAACCCATTTCGTCCTAGTGCTATCGGTGTGGATGATCCTCGTGCTGGAATTTGGGTTGGCTACGACAAACAGCAAGCCGCACTTGAGCGTCTCTTGAAGCGTGTCAGAGCAGATCAAGTTGGCCTCACTAGTTTCGTGCTGCTCTATGGCACATGGGGCACAGGCAAATCACATGCACTCCTCTGGAGCAGGAATTGGGTTAAGAGCACATCTTCTGGCTTGGCTTACTACCTTCCCACTTTGAAGCGCGACAAAGGAAAACTGGCTCTTAATCTTGCACTGAAGGAAGACATCGTTGAGAGCAGCCAACTGCCGGAGGACCTTCATAAATATTATGGTTGGCTGTCTAAGAAAATTCTTGAGGTCACTGTAGAGCACGAAGGTATTCAACCCGAGGACGCTATCAATCGTCTCTTCCAGATACCAGACCAACGAGCTCTCGCACAATCGATCCATCAAACTGGTGGGAAGACAGAGCAGCTGGCAGCATTCTTGCTCAAGCATCTTGGCAGTGACCATGAAGCAGTAACACTCTTTTCGAGAATTGTTAACTTACTCATTCTTGAAATTGGAGAAGTTGATAAAGGGCGTTTTACACAGGCTGTCTATCTCTTTGTCGACGAGTTGGATGATTTGAGTCGGCAGCCCGCGAAAGACTCCCTGCAAACAAACGATACGCTTCGTCATTTGTATGACGCCTGCCCAAACGCTTTCGGATTAATCATTGGCGCGTCGGCCGAGCTCAACACACTACAGCACTTGTTCACCGAGTACGTATTGTCGCGTATGACAAGAAAGATTGAGTTCTCTTTCCTTGATCAGAACGCAGCTAAGACATTTATTCGTGATGTGCTTGACCTAAAATCGAACAGGGCCGATCTTGAGACAGTTGCGAAGAGGGGCTACTTCCCCTTGACCGAGGAAGCTGTAGTGGAGATCGTTTCGCATTTGCGCCAGATTACTCCGCGTGATGTTGTCAACACAATGCAACAGGTGCTGGAGGAGATGCGACTCGCCGAGGTTGACGTTGGTGCCGGTCCTATGGACTCAGCGGTTATGGATGACAAGGGAATCCTCGACTTCATTCTTGATGACTAGCCAGACGTTCGAGAACCCGTTTGGAGGTGAAGCTGTTGGCAGGCAATGCTCGATTTGCTCACGCCTCTAGGATCTGTCATCAATTGCTGAAACAGGCGATGCTTGCAGCTTGGATCATTGAGCTGGTTGCCCATGTCACGCCGTTACGCCCTTCGAGATGACCAGTGGAAACGGATTGAATCCTTGCTGCCGGGACGGGACGGTCATGTCGGTGTGACCGCACGCGACAATCGCCTGTTCGTCGAAGCCGTGCTGTACCGCTATCGTGCCGGCATTCCCTGGCGCGACCTTCCCGAAAGATTCGGCGACTTCCGGGTGGTTCACACCCGCTTTTCCCGATGGAGCCGCTCAGGCGTCTGGGAACGGGTGTTCCAAGTGCTGGCACAAGAGGCCGACAACGAGTACGCAATGATCGATTCGACCATTGTCCGTGCGCATCAGCACAGTGCCGGGGCAAAAGGGGGGCGCCGCAGGCCATCGGTCGTAGCCGCGGCGGATTGAGCACCAAGATTCACGCCACGGTCGATGCGTTGGGCAATCCCACCGGATTCCATCTCACCGCAGGATAAGCCCACGATCTGGAAGGGGCCGATGCGCTGCTGGCCGATACCGCGGCAGCCCGCGTAATTGCCGATCGCGCCTACGATGCGCACGAACGGCTGATCGTCCCTTTGCAGCAAGCGGGCAAGCAAGTCGTCATTCCTTCCAACCCGACCCGCAAGTTGCTGCGCAACTACGATCGCGACTTGTACAAGGCTCGGCATCTGATCGAGAACTTCTTCGCCCGGCTCAAGCAGTACCGCGCCATTGCCACCCGCTACGACAAAACCGCCTGCAATTTCCTTGGCGCCATCCATCTGGCTGCGGCCATCATCTGGCTCAATTGATGACACGGCCTAGTGCGAATGCTTTACGGCCTTGGGTGTGATGACGATATGCCGACGGTGTTGCGGCCATTATTGCGCTAAGATGCAGCTTGATTGACTATAAGCTCGAAAGTATCGACGCCCCGCAAATCGCTCCATAACCCGCGTCAATGCTAAGCGCAGTTTTTTGACGGTATATGGCGACGGTAAAGCTTATGTCGATCACCGTAAATCCTTTTAATCATAGGGGATTACGAGCGTCGTTGATGATCGAGTGGGGAGAAAGCTGTGGGTTGTGCTGCTCCTGACACGAGGCGGTCGCTGCGCTGATCGCATGTCCAACGGTTCTTGTTTTGGAAATGCATGGCAGCCGAAACCCTAAGACCGTCAGATCGGGCGGATCGTGTTGACGGTCTCTCGATAGACGGTCTGGTTCTGGAAGATGCGCAGGAAGGCGGCATGCCATCCGCGTCGTGCACGATGGCGACCGAACGATCCGGCTTCTAGGGTGCGGCAGAGTGAGGGGCGGCATTCGTCAGCGTTCATGCCAGCCGTGGTTTGACGCCGTGAACTGCCTGTGCTCACCATGAGCGGGACAAGACAACGAAAGGGGACGCTAGATGCCGCTAGAGCTGATCAATCCGCGCGATCTGCCGACCCCGACGACGTATACGCAAGTCGTAGTCGCGAAGGGGACCAAGCTTGTCTTTGTCGCTGGCCAGGAGCCGGAAGACGTCGACGGCAAGCTGGTCGGCCCCGGCGATCTGGCGGCTCAAGCCCCCCAGGTGTTCGCCAACCTGGGGCGAGCCCTTGCAGCGGCTGGCGCCTCGCCTGCACAGGTAGCGAGGATTACCATCTACGTGGTCGGTTACGAGCGCGATCGCCATCTGGCGATCATCGAAGCGGCTCGTGTGGTGTTGTTCGGCGAGCACAAGCCTGCCGACATCATCGTAGGGGTCGCCTCCCTCTCGCCGGGTTATCTGGTCGAGGTGGATGCGTTCGCGGTGGTCGATGGCTAGGCTCCGGCCGGTCGGCTGAATCAGCGGCTTTAGCCGATGACTGGCCATGCCGGCGTTTTCCGGCGAGCCCGATCGCTGAGGGATGGAACAGGCGGCTGCTCCTGCGGATGGCAGTTACGGCGACAACGATCCATCGCCAATCTCAGACCTGAAGTCGTGAGCAGTACGGCGAGCGCCTTCCTTGGCGATCGCCAACTTGCTCGCAAACAAACCCAGTGCGCAAGCTCCAACTTGGCCGGCCTAATGCAGCGAAACCGTCAGCGTCGACGGCGCAGCGCTGGACGAGCTGAAGCTCAGCGGGCTGCCGGGCGGTGTCGCGCCGGCGTAGCGCAGGTCCACCGTGCCGATCACCAGGGCCAGTTGCCGGCCGGCCTGGAGCTGCCAGTCGGTCGCTTCCAGCTGCAGATTGACGGCTTGCGGCGTGCCGGGCGTGGCGTTGAGCACGGTGTAGGGTTTCCAGCTGATCAGCTGGCCGAGGCCGCTCAGCGGATCCACGTCGTACAGGTACGCGTACAGCGAAAGCTGGCTGCTGCTCGGTGTCACCGTGATGCGCAGGTTCGACAAGCCGGCGAGGGTCTGGCTCTTGCCGAGCACGGGCCCGGTCCAGACCGCGGCATTGGCGCGCGCGATCAGCGGCAGCGAGACGGTCAGCGGCAGATCCAACTGGGTCGCGATGCCGTTGACCAGCACCAGACCAGAGTTGGCCACGGTCGGGATGCCGCCCACGAAGCTGTATTGCCAGCTGCCCGCGTTGCCGCTGCTCAGGCTGCCGGTGGAGGTGGGATTGAACAGGCCGAAGCTGGGATTGCCCAGGTTGTAGGTCACCGCGTTGGCCTGCACTGCATTCCAGTCCGCGTAGCTGTTCCAGCTGCCGCCCTGGGTCTGCAGCTGTATCGGCGCCTGGCGGTCGATGCCGTTGTCGATGCCCTTGAGGTAGTGATCGAACCAGGCGGTTGCCGCGGTATAGACCTCGTTGGGGAAGCCCAGCGCGCCGGTCAGTTCGGCTGTCGCGTGATCGCCGTGCGAGAACATCAGATATTTCGGCACGCTCAGCTGGTTGTAGAAATTGACCACCTGGCTGGGCACGAAGAGGCTGTCCTCGAAGGCGTTGGCCAGAAACACCGCCGGATGGTTCTGGTTGATCTGGGCGACCTCGGTGATGGGATTGCGCGGCGCGACCACCGGCAGCAGGTCCTGCACCGCGCCGTAGAAATCCAGCCCGGCCACCGACTGGTTGACCTGCTGCATCAGCGGCCCCGGCTTGCCCAGGTAGCTGGCGACGGAGAGCAGGCCGATGCCCTGGGCACTGGGCGTCTGGTTCGCATCCAGCGAGGCCTGCAGGTCGGCCCAGGTGCTCATCGCGGCTACCGCCTTGATGCGCGGATCGTGTTCGGCGCCGAGCAGTGAGGTGCCGCCGCCGTAGGAGATGCCCGAGATGCCGATGGCGTTCGGATCGGCCGGCGTATTCGCCAGCGCCCAGTCGATCACCGTGCTCACGTCATTGACCGTCGCCGGGCCGGCGATGTCGATCGAGCCGCACGACGGCGTGACCGAGCAGGTCAGGCCAAAGCCGCGCGAGGCGTAGCTCACCACGATGTAGCCGTCGCTCGCCCAGGTGTTGGCTGCACCGATGTATTCGATATAGCCCAGCCCCCAGCTGGACGGCATCACGATCACCGGAAACGGCCCCTTGCCTTGCCCGGTCGGCACCGAGACATAGGCGTTCAACTGGTAGCCATCGGAGGTCGGGATGGCGTGCAGGGAACCGGGCAGGTTCTGCGCCGCGGCGGGCATCGCGGCAAACGTGGCCAGCAGGAGGATGGCCAGCAGGGATTTCAGCTTACGCATGATTCTCTCCGGTATGCGCGATAGCGGCTTTCATGGGTGAGCAAGCGGCTGAGCGATGCGCTGGCCTCATGCGGCCGATCCCCCTGGTTCGACTGAGGGCATGATCCATACGCATCCGTATCCTACCCATGCAGGCCAGGCTGCGACCTGCTGCGCTGCGCCATTCGGGCCAAGGTGAGACCTGGCCCTGCTTTCCGGAAATTCGTCAAGCTCGCCGGCTTGCCGGGCACGGCGTTTGCCATAAGTGACGTTTGCCATAAATAGCGTTTGCCAAAATCAAGGTGCGGTGCCGGATGCCTGATCTGGCTACAATCCACGCGCCACCTCGGCGCCGGGCACTGGCCGCGCCGCAGCCGATCTCGCTTTCAGCCAACAGCACGCACGCGGGTGGAGCTCTGCCTGCCGCCACCCGTCGACATGACCGATACTAGCCACACGCTCGCCGAACACTTTTCCGAACAGGATGTGCGCTACATGCAGCGGGCGCTGCAGCTGGCCGCCCATGCGCGCGACGCCGAGAACGAAGTGCCGGTGGGGGCCGTGCTGGTGCTTGGCGAGGACATCCTGGGCCTGGGCTGGAACCGCAACATCACCTTGCACGACGCCACCGCGCATGCCGAGATCATGGCCTTGCGTGCCGCCGGCGAGCGCATGGCCAACTACCGCATTCCAGGGGCGACCCTGTACGTGACGCTGGAGCCTTGCGCGATGTGCGCGATGGCGCTGGTGCACGCGCGCATCGGGCGCGTGGTCTACGGCGCGGCCGATCCCAAGACGGGGGCGGCGGGCAGCGTGTTCGACACCTTGATCTCCGAGCGCCACAACCATCGCGTGGAAGTGCAGGGCGGTCTGCTGGCGGACGAATCAGCCGTCATGCTGCGTGACTTTTTCCGCGCGCGCCGCTGATCGCTACCGGGATTTTCGGAAGCAGACCTGCGCGTTGCCTCAGCGCAGAAAACTCAAGGCCTGCGCGCAGGGCTGCTCGACTTTCAAGGCAAACAAGGCGTCGGCCCGTGTGCGGCCGAGGTTGACCGCAGCAATCGGCAGGCCGAGACGCGCGGCCGCCGCAGCGAAGCGATAACCCGAGAACACCATCAGCGACGAGCCGACCACCAGCATGGCGTCGGCCTGTTGCAGGTGCTGCTGGGCCGCGTCCACCCGTGCGCGCGGCACGTTCTCGCCGAAGAACACCACATCGGGCTTCAGCACGCCGCCGCAGTGCGCGCATGCGGGAATGTCGAAGCTGGAGAAGTCCTGCACCTCCAGATAGGCATCGCCGTCCGGGGCTTCGTTGGCTTCGAGTTCGGCCCAGTCGGGATTGCGCGCCTCCAGTTCGCCTTGGAACTCGGCGCGATCCGAGCGCCTTTCGCAGCTCATGCAGCGCACCTGATCGAGTCGCCCGTGCAGGTCGATGACCTGCCGCTGGCCGGCGCGTTGATGGAGCCCGTCCACGTTCTGAGTCAGCAGCACTTCCAATTGGCCGCGCGCTTCCAGCACTGCCAGGGCGCGATGGGTGGCATTGGGCTGGGCCTGTCCGAAGCGCCGCCAGCCGATCAGGCTGCGCGCCCAGTAGCGCTGCCGAGTGGCCTGCGCGCTCATGAAGGCCTGATAGGTCACCGGCGGCGGCCGTTTCCAGCCGCCCTGGTCGTCGCGGTAGTCGGGAATGCCGGAATCGGTGCTGCAGCCGGCGCCGGTCAGCACGAACAGGCGCCGATGGCCTTCGATAAAATCCCGCAACTGCTGCTGGGCCGCCGCTTGGTCCTGCTCCTGCAGGGCCGGGGAAGCCGATAAAACGGGCACTTCGACGCTCATGCCGCCAGTGTAGCGCGCGCCGACAAGGCCGCCACGGCGGTGGGAATGCCTTGCGGCGCTTCGACGCGCAGCACGCGTGAGGAGTCGGTCGGAAAATCGGTGTCCTGCTCGTGCGCCCAGGTCACGTGGTAGGGCATGTAGACGCCCCAGCCGCCCAGCCGGCAGACCGGCGCGATGTCGGAGCGCAGCGAATTGCCGACCATCAAAAAACGCCCGGCCTCGACGCCGCATTCCGCCAGCACGCGCCGGTAGGAGCCTTCGCTCTTCTCCGAGACGATCTCGATCCGATGGAACAGCTCGGCCAGCCCGCTGCTCGCCACCTTGTGCTCCTGATGCATCAGGTCGCCCTTGGTGATCAACACGACGCGGTGATGCTCGGCCACGGCCTCGACTGCCGCGCGGATACCTGGCAGCAGTTCCACCGGATGCGCCAGCACCTGCTTGCCGATGGCGATGATGCGATGCAGGTCGACGGCGCTGATCTTGCCGCCGGTGATCTCGATCGCCGCTTCGAGCAGGGACAGGGTCATGCCCTTGGCGCCGTAGCCGAACAAGGCGAGATTGCTGCGCTCGGCCGCCAGCAGCCGTTCCTGCAGATGCAGGTCGGCCAGGTCGACGTAGCCGGCGACGATGCGCTCGAACTCGGTGTGGGCTTCCTGGTAGTAACCCTCGCTGTGCCACAGCGTATCGTCGCCGTCGAAGCCCACCAGTTCGATCACGTTGTCCGTCCATCGGCAAAAACCAGGCCGATACGATAGCAGCATGGCTTTCGAGGCCGAAGCGAGGACTCAATCGCGATGACGGTCCGGCAGCACCACGGTCACCGCACCGACGCCTTCGACGGCGCGACAGGCTTCGACCACGCGATCGAGCCTGGCCGGTCCGATCGCGTTGGTGAAGCGCACATCGGCCAGTTCGCGCCCGCCGGATTGCCGACGCAGCACGATCTGCCGTACCGGCACATGCAGGCCGTCCAGGGCGTGTTCGAGGGTGGCCAGAGCGACGCCGCCCTGCAGCTCGATACGCAAGGCTGCCGGTTGCCTGCGTGGCTTGATGAAGCGTTGTTCCAGCGGTTTCAGCAAGGCCAGGATCGTCCACAGAATGACCGTGGCCGTGATCGCCGCCGCGAACATGCCGCTGCCTGCCGCCAGGCCGACCGCGGCGACGGCCCAGATGCCGGCGGCCGTGGTCAAGCCGCGAACTACCTGTTCCTTGGGCAGTACCAAGATGGTGCCGGCGCCCAGGAAACCGATGCCGCTGATCACCTGGGCGGCGATACGCGAAGGATCGAGCACCACGTGCTCGTAGGTGAGCGCGTGCTGGAAACCGTAGGCGGATACGATCATCGCCAGCGCGGCGCCCACGCTCACCAGCATGTGCGTGCGCAGGCCGGCGGCCCACTCGAGCCGGCCGCGATTGACGCCGATCACGGCGCCGAGCAGCGCTGCCGTGAGCAGGCGCCAGATCACTTCGGACAAACTGATCACGGGCGGCAGATTCCTCTCTGGCTAAAGACGGCAGCCGCGCCGATTCCGATCGGAACAGCGGCATGGCAGTGCCACTCTGCGCCTCGGCGGTTCACGACTGCGTCAAGCCGCGGTGCTGGCTTATGCTTGCGCGACCCTCCGTTCTGCTTGGGAAGATCGACATGCACGTGCTTATCTTCGGCGCCTCCGGCATGGTCGGGCAGGGCGTGCTGCGCGAATGCCTGCAGGCGCCCGACGTGCAAAAGGTCACCACGGTGGGCCGCAGCCCGATCGGCATGCAGGATGCCAAGCTGCATGACCTGGTCCTGCCGGATCTGAGCGATTGCCGCGGGCACGAAGCCGAACTGCAGGGCTACGATGCCTGCTTCTTCTGCCTGGGCGTTTCGTCGGCGGGCATGAGCGAGGCCGACTACACCCGGCTTACCTACGATCTCACCTTGGCGGCGGCGCAAGTATTGGCTCGCCTAAACCCGCAGATGACCTTCGTCTATGTGTCCGGCGCAGGCACCGACAGCAGCGAACAAGGGCGCTCGATGTGGGCGCGGGTCAAGGGTCGCACTGAGAATGCGCTGTTGCGGCTGCCGTTCAAGGCGGTTTACCTGTTCCGCCCAGGCGTGATCCAGCCGCTGCACGGCGCGCGCTCCAAGACATCCTCCTACCGCTGGTTCTACAGCCTGACGCGGCCGCTGCTGCCGCTGCTGCGTGCACTGTTCCCCGGCGCCGTGCTCAGCACCGAAGTGGTCGGCCGGGCCATGCTGCAGGTGGCTCGCCACGGTGCGCCTCAACCGGTGCTGGAAGCGCGCGATCTATCGCGACTGGGGCAAGCGGCCTGAGCCGTACGCCTGCAGTTGGAGCAGGCGATGCCTGTTCCGCTGCCGGACGGGCGCAGGTAACATGCGCGAAATTTCCAAGGCCCGGGCCATGATCAAGACGATCACTACAGATTCCGACGCCGCCGCCGGAGAACTTGCCGATGCCGCCATACCGGCATCGGCCATGCACCATCCCAAGCATTGCGTGCTCGATACGCTGGAAACGGCCGCGCTCGACGAGCTCCAGCACGAGGCCGCGCTGCGCGACTCGGCGCTGCGCCCGCCGCGCTGATCGCTGGCCGTTGACTCCGCCGCCAGGCGGCGTAGCATGCGCGCCAGTCGCGGGATAGACCCGCGGCAGCCAACTACCGTGAGGGAGCCTCATGGATTTCGATTATCTGGTCTTCATCGGCCGCTTCGAGCCTTTTCATCTCGGCCATGCCGCCGTCGCCCGCCATGCCCTGCAGCATGCGCGCAAACTCATCCTCCTGGTCGGTTCGGCCGACACGCCGCGCAGCCTGCGCGATCCGTGGACCGTGGCCGAGCGCAGCGTGATGATCCGCGCCGCTCTCGAAGACGAGAGCGCACGCCTGATCGTGTCGCCGCTGCGCGATCATCTGTACAACGAAGCGCAGTGGATCGGCGCCGTGCAGCGTGCCGTGGCCGAAGCCGTGCGCCGCGACGGCGCCGACGGCGAGGTGCGCATTGGCCTGATCGGCCAGGACAAGGACGCCAGCAGCTATTACCTACAGGAATTCCCGCAGTGGCCGCTGCTGGACATCCGCCATACCGACACCTTGTCGGCCACCGAACTGCGACGTTATCTGTTCGAGGCGGCCAACGAAGAGGGTCACGGCGCCTTGCGCATGCTGCAGGCCAATGTGCCGCCGGCGGTGTTCGAGATGATCGAGGCCTTCCGCAAGCACTCGCCCGCCTACACGCAGCTGGCGGCCGAATACCGCTTCATCCAGGGTTATCTGGCGTCCTGGGCTTCTGCGCCATATCCGCCGACCTTCGTGACCGCCGATGCGGTGGTGGTGCATTCCGGCCATGTGCTGCTGGTGCGCCGCCGCGCCGAGCCGGGCAGGGGATTGTGGGCGCTGCCCGGGGGCTTCGTGCGCCAGGAGGAGACGGTTCTCGCCGCCTGCCTGCGCGAACTGCGCGAGGAAGCGCGCCTGAAACTACCGCTGCCCGTGCTGAAGGGCTCGATCAAGGCTCAGCAGGTGTTCGATCATCCGCGTCGTTCGCTGCGCGGACGCACCATCACCCATGCCTTTCATTTCGAGTTTCCCGGCGGCGAGCTGCCCGCGGTGCGCGGCGGTGACGATGCCGACAAGGCACGCTGGTTCCCGTTGAGCGAAGCGCTCGAGATGGGCGCGCAACTGTTCGAAGATCATCTCGCTATCCTGGAATTCTTCCTGGGCCGCGGCTGATCCCATCCGTCGGCGGATAGACCGCCGGCTTTCCCGACGCGAAGGAGCTTCCGTCATGCAAGATTTCGACAACCCCATCCTCGATACCGACAGCTACAAGGCCAGCCACTGGCTGCAGTATCCGCCCGGCATCGACAAGACCTTCTTCTACGTGGAATCGCGCGGCGGCGTGTACGACCGCACGCTGTTCTTCGGCCTGCAGGCCATCCTCAAGCAGTCCTTCGGACGTCCGCTGCGCCATGCCGACGTCGACGAGGCCAGCGAGTTCTTCGCCGGGCACGGCGAGCCGTTCAACGAGCCAGGCTGGCGCCGCATCGTCGACGAGCACGGCGGCCACCTGCCGTTGAAGATTCGCGCCGTCGCCGAGGGCAGTGTGGTGCCGACTCACCAGGCGCTGGTGACCATCGAGTCCACCGATCCGCAGGCGTTCTGGCTGCCCAGCTATCTGGAAACTCAGCTGCTGCGCCTGTGGTATCCGGTCACCGTGGCCACCATCAGCTGGCAGCTCAAGCAGCTGATCCGCGGCTTCCTGCTGCAGAGCAGCGACGAGCCCGAGGCGCAGCTGCCGTTCAAGCTGCACGACTTCGGCTCGCGCGGCGTGTCCAGCGCCGAATCCGCCGCGCTGGGCGGTATGTCGCATCTGGTCAATTTCCGCGGCACCGACACCGTGCTCGGCGTGCTGGCGGCCCGCCGCTACTACGGCGAGCCGATGGCCGGCTATTCGATTCCCGCTGCCGAGCACAGCACCATCACCAGCTGGGGACGCGAGCGCGAAGTCGACGCCTACCGCAACATGCTGGCGCAGTTCGCCAAGCCCGGCAGCCTGGTGGCCGTGGTGTCGGACAGCTACGACATCTATCGCGCCATCGCCGAGCACTGGGGCAAGAGCCTGCGCGATGAGGTGATCCGCTCCGGCGCCACCCTGGTGGTGCGGCCGGACTCCGGCGATCCGGCCGAGGTGGTGATGCGCAGTCTGGAGCTGCTCGACCAGGCCTTCGGCAGCACGCTCAACGGCAAGGGTTACAAGCTGCTCAAGCACGTCCGCGTGATCCAGGGCGACGGCGTGAACCCGCAGAGCATCCGCGCCATCCTGGAGCGCGTGGTGGCAGCCGGTTTCGCTGCCGACAACATCGGCTTCGGCATGGGCGGGGCACTGCTGCAGCAGATGAATCGCGATACGCAGAAGTTCGCCCTGAAGTGTTCCGCAGCGCGCGTGCAGGGACGCTGGATCGACGTCTACAAGGACCCGGTCACCGATGCCGGCAAGACCTCGCAGCGCGGACGGCTGACCTTGCTGCGCCATCGCGACGATGGCAGCTACCGCACTGTGGCGATTCCCGAAGGCGTCGACGATGCCGAGGCCATGACCCTGCCGGCAGGCTGGGAGCACGCCATGCAGACAGTGTGGGAGAACGGCCGCCTGCTGCGCGACTGGAGCTTCGCCGAGGTGCGTGCGCGCAGCGAGCAGGCCTAGCCGCAGGCCTGCCGGTACGCGCGGCCTGCTCAGTCCCGGCGTCCTCAGCCCCAGCGCCCGCCGCCGTCGATGTACAGGGTCTCCCCGGTGATGTAGGGGTTGGTCATCAGGGCGAACATGGCGCGCGCGATGTCCTCGGCCCGGCCGATGCGCGCCACCGGCAGGCTGCGCGCCGCGCCCTCGATCGTCTGCGCCTTGGCGCTGCCGAACAATTGGTCGAGCAACGGCGTGTCGACCAGGCCGGGAGCGATCGCGTTCACCCGCAGCGGGGCCAATTCCAGCGCCAGGGCGCGGGCGATCGCTTCGACGGCGGCCACCGCGCCCGCCAGCACCGCCGCGCCGGCGGCGATCGGGCGGGAGGCCAGCAGGCCGGAGGTCAGGGTGATCGAGCCGCCCGGCACCAGCAGCGAACGCGCGGCCTGGATCGCCAGCAGCGGGCCGACCAGGCGCTCCTCGAGCACCTGCCGCAAAGCCTCGGCAGTGGCGTCCTGCAGTGGCAGCAGCTGCGCCGTACCGGCCGTGATCACCAGATGGTCGATGCGCGACAGGCCCCGGAAAATGCCCGGTACGGTGTCCGCCGCCGACAGATCGGCAATCACCTGGCCAGCGCCACCGAGGCTGGCGGCGGCGGCCTGGAGCCGCTCGGCGTGTCGGCCGACCAGCACCAGCTCGGCACCGGCCTGGCGGGCCAGTCCGGCGACGGCCAGGCCGATGCCGGAGGAGCCGCCGATCACCACCACGGTCTGGCCGTGCAGGACCGGCTCGGCAGCGATGGGCAGGGAACGAGGCGACGGAGAACTCATGGGATGTCCTTGGGTTGGCATGGGGTGAGCGCAGCCTAGGTTCATCGGAAGATTCGCAGTAGATGGCCAAATTCGATTTTATTTATCGATGAATCGGATAAATTGCGGAGATGGATCTGCTGGCTGCCATGCGTGTGTATCTGCGTGTCGTCGAACGCGGCAGCTTGTCGGCGGCCGCGCGCGACCTGGGCATGGGACAGCCGGCGGTGAGCGAGCGGATCGCGCAGTTGGAACGACGCCTGCAAACCCGCCTGCTCGATCGGACCACGCGCTCGATCCGCGTCACCGATGCGGGCCAGCGCTTCCACGAGCGCGCCAGGCTCGCGGTCGAGGCCATGGACGAAGCCCTGGCGTTGCCCGAGCATCCGCTGCGCGGGACCTTGCGCATCGCCGCTCCGCACGGCGTCGGCGAGACCTTGGTCCCGCCGCTGCTGCTGGCCATGCAGGAACAGCATGCCGGCCTGACGATCGACCTGGTGCTCAACGACCGCTTCGTCGATCCGGTGGCCGAGGGCGTCGATCTGTCGCTGCGCATCGGCCGCGTCGGCGAAGGCGGTTTTGTCGCGCGGCGACTGGGTGGCATCGCTCGCGCCATCCTGGCATCGCCGGCCTACCTGGCGCGGCACGGTGCGCCGGCTTCGCCGGAGGAACTGGACAAGCATCCCTTCATTCGCATCGACAGCCTGACCAGCGACGAGCGGCTGACCTTGCTGGACGCGCAGGGCGCTCCGCTGCATGCGTCGATCCGCACGGCGTGGCGCACCAATCACTGGCGTCCTCTGCAAACTGCGCTGCTGGCTGGAGCGGGCATCGGCGTGCTGCAGCTGCCGGTATGCGCCGATGTCGTGCGCAGCGGTGCGCTGGTGCCCGTGCTGCCGGCCTATCGGCTGCCGCCGCGTGACATGCATGCGATCTATCCCGCCACCCGCCATCTGCCGGCGAAGACCCGGGTGTTCCTTGAACTGCTGCGCGAGCGCCTGAGTCCCTTGTTGCAGGACTGATTCGCTTCGAGCCTGGGCGATGCGGCGCGATCGTGCTGCAGACTTCGCTGCCGGGGGCATCGCGGAGGTTGCATCAACGCGCGCAATCGCGCAGCCGCCACGATCTCGCACCGAATCGCGGGCAGGCAGGTCTCGTGTGGCCGGCCGCTTCCGGAGGCAGTCGCGCGGCGCCGTCGGGCGGTTCATTTTCCAGCCAGCTACCGAGCGCGCAGACGCGTAACCTTGCGCGGTCTTCACGCTGCCACAGGCGACCATGTCACACGACTCTACTGAACCGCACAGCCGTGCGGCGCTTCCGCTCGCGCCTTCGCTGGACGCAACCCTGGCCGAGGCGCACATGCCGCGGCAGTTTCGCCCGCTGGACCGGCGCGTGCTGTGGATCGCCGCCCTGGCCATTCCGCTGGGTGCGCTGGTGGCGGGCATCGCGCGCCTGCTCACGGCGCTGATCGGCTTGTGCACCAACCTGGCTTTCTACGGGCGCTGGGCCTTCGATTTCGCTAGCCCGGCGGGCAATCGGCTCGGCGCGTGGGTCATCCTGGTACCTGTCGTCGGCGGCCTGATCGTGGGCGTCATGGCGCGCTGGGGATCGCGGGCGATCCGTGGCCATGGCATTCCCGAGGCGATGGAGCAGGTGCTGCTCAACGAGAGCCGCATTCCGCCGCGCATCACCTGGCTCAAGCCAGTCTCTTCGGCGATCGCCATCGGCACCGGCGGCCCGTTCGGCGCAGAGGGGCCGATCATCGCCACCGGCGGCGCGCTGGGTTCGCTGGTCGGACAGTTGCTGCATGTGACCGCCGACGAGCGCAAGACCCTGCTTGCCGCCGGCGCCGCGGCCGGCATGGCGGCCGTGTTCTCCGCGCCGGTGTCGGCCGTGCTGCTGGCGCTGGAACTGCTGTTGTTCGAGCGTCGCGCGCGTTCGCTGATTCCGGTGGCGCTGGCGGCGACGATCGGCACCGGCGTGCGCTATCTGCTGGAGGGCAACGAGCCGATGTTTCCAATGCCGGCCATCGCGACTCCGGGCCTGGCCGCCCTGGTCGCCTATGTACTGATGGGCGTGCTCGCCGGAGCGGCCAGCGTGGGCATCACCAAGTTGACCTATGCCATCGAGGACGGCTTCGAGAAGCTGCCGATCCACTGGATGTGGTGGCCGGCGCTCGGCGGCGTGGTGGTCGGCCTGGTCGGTTACCTGATGCCTGCGACCCTGGGCGTGGGCTACGGCAACATCGCGGCAGTGATCGCCGGGCAGGTCGGGCTGGGCAGCATGCTGGCGCTGTGCCTGATGAAGCTGCTGTCCTGGTCGATCGCGCTGGGCAGCGGCACCTCGGGCGGCACGCTCGCGCCGCTGTTCACCATCGGCGGCGCGCTGGGCGGCGTGCTCGGCCTGGCCTGCGTGATGTGGCTACCCTGGCTGCAGGTGGATCCGCGCATCGCCGCGCTGGTGTGCATGGCGGCGATCTTCGCCGGCGCCTCGCGTGCCTTCCTCACCTCGGTGGTGTTCGCCTTCGAGACCACCCAGCAGCCGCACGGCCTGTTGCCCTTGCTCGGCGGCTGTGCCGCGGCCTATCTGGTTTCCGGCCTGATGATGCGCAACACCATCATGACCGAGAAGATCGTGCGTCGCGGCGTGCGCGTACCGTCGGAGTATGCGGTCGACCATCTCGAGCGCATCCACGTCGGCGAGGCCTGCAGTCGCGAGGTGGTAAGCCTGCAGGCTACGCAGGCGCTCGGCGAGGTCCGGCGCTGGCTGCAGTCAGGCGAAGCGGCGGCAAGCCACCAGGGCTATCCGGTGGTGGACGGGCAGGGCGCGGTGCTCGGCGTAGTGACGCGGCGCGACCTGCTCGATCCGTCGGTGGGCGACGACACGCGGGTCGCCGAGCGGCTTCGTCGCGGCGTGATCGCGGTGCGCGAGGACCACAGCCTGCGCGAAGCTGCCGATCACATGGTCGAGGCGGAAGTCGGTCGCCTGGTGGTGTTGGCGCGCGAGGCGCCGCATCGCATGATCGGCATTCTCACTCGCGGCGACCTGCTGGCCTCGCATGCGCGGCGCCTGCGCGAAGCGCACCAGACCAGCCGGCATATCGAGCTGGGCCGCGGCCGCGGCAAATCAGTCGCTGCGGACTGAAGCGGGATCAGGAAAGCGGCGTACCGCCCGGCCTGCGCGCATGGCAGGCCGGGCGAACGAGTTCTTCAGCGCGTGCCCAGCGCGCGATTGACGCGAAGGGCCAGCAGGGTGCAGCACACGCCCGAAAGCAGGTACAGGCTTACCGCGACCAGGCCGTAGTGCGAGGACAGACCGAGCGCCACCAGCGGCGCGAAGGCCGCGCCGAGCAGCCAGGCCAGGTCGGAGGTCAGCGCCGCGCCGGTGTAGCGGAAGCGGCTGGAGAAATTCGAGGTCATCGCGCCGGCGGCCTGGCCGTAGGAAAGGCCGAGCAGGGCGAAGCCGATCAGGATGAAGGCATCCTGCGCGACCCGTCCGCCGCCGAGCAGCCACGGCGCGGCGAGGCTGAACACGCCGATCAGGCAGGCCACCGAACCCAGGGTGGTGCGCCGGCCGATGCGGTCGGCGATAAAGCCGGAAGCGATCGTGCCCAAGATACCCACGCCCGCGCCGATCACCTGCACCACCAGCACGCTGTCCACCGACTGGGTGGTGCCGAGCACGATCCAGGACAGCGGGAACACCGTGATGAGATGGAACAGCGCAAAGCTGGCGAGGGCGGCGAAGGCGCCCAGGAACAGGTTGTAGCCCTGCGCGCGCAGCATCTTCGGAATGCTGATCGGCTCGAGCTCGCGCTCTTCCATCAGCTGGATGTATTCCTCGGTGACCACCAGGCGCAGGCGCGCGAACAGCGCGACCACGTTGATCGCGAACGCGACGAAGAACGGATAGCGCCAGCCCCACTCGATGAAGTCGCCGTTGTTGAGGTTGGAGTGCAGGAACAGGAACAGGCCGCTGGCGATCATGAAGCCGATCGGCGCGCCCAGCTGGCCGAGCATGGCGTACCAGCCGCGGCGCTTGGACGGCGCGTTCATCGCCAGCAGCGAGGGCAGACCGTCCCACGAGCCACCCAGCGCGATGCCCTGCAGGATGCGGAAGAACGCCAGCAAGGCGACTGCGCGGCCGCCTAGCACGTCATAGCCGGGCAGGAAGGCCATGCCCACCGTGGCGGTGCCGAGCAGGAACAGCGCCACCGTGAGCTTCATGCCGCGGCTCCAGCGGCGCTGCAGTTCCATGAACAGCGCGGTGCCGAGCGGGCGGGCCACGAAGGCCAGCGAGAAGATCACGAACGACAGCAGCATGCCGCCGAGACGATCTTCGAAGGGGAAGAACACCGACGGGAACACCAGCACGCAGGCGATGCCGAACACGAAGAAGTCGAAGTATTCGGAAGCGCGCCCGATCACCACGCCGACGGCGATTTCGCTGGGCGCTACGTGTGAATGGCCGGCGTGCAGCGGCTCGTCGTCGCCGGCAAGATGTTGCGCTGAAGGATCCTGGTGTTGCTCGAACGTGCTCGACATCGGTGTGTCACTCGACTCGGTAAAATAGGTATGACGCGGCGCTTACAGCATCGCATCACGGCGTCTCCGCCGCCATGGGACAAAATGTCCTATTCCTGCAATGCACCATTTCAGGGTATTTTATCGCTTCCCCAGGTTACATCGCCGATCATGTCCATCAAGGCTCTCCGCGGACTGCTGCTGCCGGCCGTTTTGCTTTTGGCTGGTTGCAACACCGTGCTCATGTCGCCGTCCGGCGACGTCGCGCTCCAGCAGCGCGACCTTATCGTTACCTCCCTGTTGCTGATGTTGCTGATCATCGTTCCGGTGATCGCGTTGACCTTGTTCTTCGCCTGGCGCTACCGCGCCTCCAGCCAGCGCAAGGATTACGCACCGGAGTGGGATCACTCCACCGTGCTCGAGCTGCTGATCTGGTCGGCGCCGCTGCTGATCATCATCGCGCTCGGCGCGTTGACCTGGGTCAGCACGCACAAGCTGGACCCGTACAACAAGCTTGAGCGCATCTCCGCCGGGCGCCAGGTGCCGGCGGACGCCAAGCCGCTGGTGATCGACGTGGTCGCGCTGGACTGGAAGTGGCTGTTCATCTACCCGGAGCAAGGTATTGCGACGGTGAACGAGGTGGCTGCGCCGGTGGATCGGCCGATCCAGTTCCGCATCACGGCCTCCAACGTGATGAACTCGTTCTTCATCCCCGCGCTGGCCGGCCAGATCTACGCCATGCCCGGCATGGAAACCCAACTGCAGGCGGTGATCAACAAGCCTGGCCAGTTCCAGGGCTTCTCGGCCAACTACAGCGGCGGCGGCTTTTCCGGCATGCGCTTCACCTTCCATGGCATGAGCGAAGGCGAGTTCGAGCAGTGGGTCGGGCAGGCGAAGGCCAGCAGCGATGCGCTGAACCGCGACGCCTATCTGCAGCTCGCGCCGCCCAGCGATCATCAGAAAGAGCATCCCGGCGATCCCGAGCCGGTGCGGCGCTATGCCACGGTGGCGCCCGGCCTCTACGACGCCATCCTCAACAACTGCGTGCAGGATCCTTCGACCTGCATGCGGGGCATGGGCCACATGGCCGCGCCGGCCGCCGCTGCGCCTGCAGCCGGCGACAGCCATGGCGACGGCGGCATGGCCGACATGCCAGGCATGCCGGCCGGCCATTCGATGTGAGCCCTTCCGGCGCCCCTTTCGCCTTTCGCTTTTCCGGTATTGAAGATGTCTGACCATCCCGATCTCTTGAAGCTGTTCTTCGGCCGTCTCACCTGGGACGCGCTGCCGCTGCACGTGCCCATCGTGATGGTCACTTTCGCGGTGGTGATGATCGGCGCCCTGGCTGTGCTCGGCGCGATCACCTACTTCCGCCTGTGGGGCTACCTCTGGCGCGAGTGGTTCACCAGCATCGACCACAAGAAGATCGGCATCATGTACATGGTGCTGGGCCTGGTGATGCTGCTGCGCGGCTTCGCCGATGCGGTGATGATGCGCGCCCAGCAGGCGATCTCGTTCGGCCACTCGACCGGCTACCTGCCGCCGGAGCATTACGACCAGATCTTCACCGCGCATGGCGTGATCATGATCTTCTTCGTGGCCATGCCGCTGGTCACCGGCATCATGAACTTCGTGGTGCCGCTGCAGATCGGTGCGCGCGACGTGGCGTTCCCGTTCCTCAACAACTTCAGCTTCTGGATGACCACCGCCGGCGCCATGCTGGTGATGGCCTCGCTGTTCATCGGCGAGTTCGCGCGCACCGGCTGGCTGGCCTATCCGCCGCTGTCCGGCATCGGCATGAGTCCGGACGTGGGCGTGGACTACTACATCTGGGCGCTGCAGGTGGCCGGCGTAGGCACCTTGCTGTCCGGCGTCAACCTGCTCGCCACCATCGTGAAGATGCGCGCCCCCGGCATGCGCATGATGCAGATGCCGGTGTTCACCTGGACCGCGCTGTGCACCAACGTGCTGATCGTGGCGGCCTTCCCGGTGCTCACCGCGGTGCTCGCGCTGCTGGCGATGGACCGCTACGTGGGCACGCACTTCTTCACCACGGATCTCGGCGGCGACGCCATGATGTACGTGAACCTGATCTGGATCTGGGGCCACCCCGAGGTGTACATCCTGATCCTGCCGGCGTTCGGCATCTTCTCCGAAGTGGTGTCCACCTTCAGCCGCAAGCGCCTGTTCGGCTACGCCTCGATGGTCTACGCCACGGTGGTGATCACCGTGCTGTCCTACCTGGTGTGGCTGCACCACTTCTTCACCATGGGCTCGGGCGCCAGCGTCAACTCGTTCTTCGGCATCACCACGATGATCATCTCGATCCCGACGGGCGCGAAGATCTTCAACTGGCTGTTCACCATGTACCGCGGCCGCATCGTGTTCGAGGTGCCGATGCTGTGGACGATGGGCTTCATGATCACCTTCGTGATCGGCGGCATGACCGGCGTGATGCTGGCGGTGCCGCCGGCCGACTTCTCGCTGCACAACAGCCTGTTCCTGATCGCGCACTTCCACAACGTGATCATCGGCGGCGTGCTGTTCGGCCTGTTCGCCGGCATCAACTTCTGGTTCCCGAAGGCGTTCGGCTTCCGCCTCGATCCGTTCTGGGGCAAGTGCTCGTTCTGGTTCTGGCAGATCGGCTTCTGGTTCGCCTTCGCGCCGCTGTACGTGCTCGGCCTGATGGGCGTGACGCGTCGCCTGAGCCACTTCGACGATCCGTCGCTGCAGATCTGGTTCGTGATCGCCGCCTTCGGCGCCTTCCTGATCGCGCTGGGCATCCTGTGCATGCTGATCCAGTTCGCGGTGAGCTTCCGCCGCCGCGAGCAGCTGCGCGACCACACCGGCGACCCGTGGAACGGCCGCACGCTGGAATGGTCGACCTCCTCGCCGCCGCCGGCCTACAACTTCGCCTTCACCCCGATCGTGCACGACAACGATGCCTGGTGGCAGATGAAGCAGCGCAACTACCGGCGCCCGCTCGACGGCTACCGTGCGATCCACATGCCGAAGAACACCGGCGCGGGCATCATCCTGGCCGGCATCAGCGCGGCGCTCGGCTTCGCCTTGATCTGGCAGATGTGGATCCCGGCCGCGGTGTCCTTCGTCGCCCTGCTGGTGGTCGCGATCGGTCACACCTTCAACTACCAGCGCGATTACTACATCCCCGCCGATGAAGTGGCGCGCGTCGAGACGGCACGTACGGAGCTGCTGGCGAACCATGTCTGATACCCACGCCATCCATTTGTCCGGCCAGCCGGGCCATCCGGAAGAGCTGAGCTTCCACGTCACCGGCGACCATCATCCGGCGAACAGCACGCTGCTCGGCTTCTGGCTGTACCTGATGAGCGACTGCCTCATCTTCGCCTGCCTGTTCGCGGTGTACGGCGTGCTCGGCCGCAACTATGCGGACGGCCCCACCGGTGCGCAGGTGTTCGAGCTGCCGGTGGTGGCGCTGAACACCTCGCTGCTGCTGCTGTCCTCGATCACCTACGGCTTCTCGGTGCTCGAAATGCAGCGCGACCGCGTGCGCGGCACTTTGATCTGGCTGGCCATCACCGGTCTGCTCGGCGCCGGCTTCATCTTCCTGGAGCTGCGTGAATTCGCCCACTTGATCGCCGAACACAACGGCCCGCAGCGCAGCGCCTTCCTGTCCTCGTTCTTCACCCTGGTCGGCACCCACGGCCTGCACGTGACCTTCGGCATCATCTGGCTGATCACGCTGATGGTGCAGGTGGGGCAGAAGGGACTGATTCACGAAAACAAGCGCCGCCTGATGTGCCTGTCGATGTTCTGGCACTTCCTCGACGTGGTCTGGGTCGGCGTGTTCAGCTTTGTCTATCTGATGGGAGTGCAGCCATGAGCGGGCATGTCGACAGCCACGGCCATGGCGGCCACGACCAGCACCACGACGATCACGGGCACGGCCACGAGCATCACGACGACGGCATCGGCCACAGCACCTTCAAGGGCTACATGATCGGCTTCGTGCTCGCGGTGATTCTCACCGCGATCCCGTTCTGGCTGGTGATGAGCGGCGGCTTCCAGAAGCCGGCCACCACCTCGATCGTGGTGCTCGCCTTCGCCGCCGTGCAGATCGTGGTGCACATGATCTACTTCCTGCACATGAACACCAAGTCCGAAGGCGGCTGGAACATGCTGGCGCTGATCTTCACCATGGTGCTGGTGCTCATCACGCTGAGCGGCTCGATCTGGGTGATGTATCACATGGATCACAACATGATGCCGTCGATGATGATGCGCGAGATGCAGAACCTGCCGTGAGCCGGGCAGGGCGCCAGCCGCTTCGTGTAATGCCAGCCTGAAGCCATGGCGACCGAATCCGAAGAGACGGCGCTGCGCGCGTCGCGCGGCCCGGTCGCGCTGGGCTTGCTGGCCGCGCTGGGCCTGGTGCTGTTCTGCGGCTTCGTCGCGCTCGGCACCTGGCAGGTTTATCGGCGCGCCTGGAAACTCGATCTGATCGCTCGCGTCGACGCGCGGGTGCATGCGCCGCCGACCGCCGTGCCCGACGTCGGGCAATGGCCGCGGGTGAGTGCCCAGGCCGACGAATACCGGCATGTGCGCGTTGCCGGCACTTTCCTGCACGACCGCCAGGCCCTGGTGTGGGCAAGCAGCGCGCTGGGCAACGGCTACTGGGTGCTGACGCCGTTGCGGCTGGACGACGGCAGCACGGTGCTGGTCAATCGCGGTTTCGTGCAGGCCGACTGGTGCGGCCGCGATGGCCGCTGCGCCCTGCAGCCGACCGGTCCGACCCGCGTGACCGGCCTGCTGCGCATCAGCGAAACCCGCGTATTCCTGCGCCACAACGATCCGGCGCACGATCGCTGGTATGCCCGCGACGTGCAGGCCATCGCCGCGGCACGCGGGCTGCAGCGCGTCGCGCCGTTCTTTATCGACGAGGATGCCGCGGCCGGCGCCGACGGGCAGGGCGATCAACCCGTCGGCGGGCTCACCGTGATCTCGTTTCCCAACAATCACCTGAGCTACCTGATTACCTGGTATCTGCTGGCCCTGATGGTGCTGGCCGCGGCGACCTACGTGGCGCGCGACGAGCGCCGCCTGCGCCGGGCCTGGCGGGCGGCGAACAAGCCCGCGTAAGCAGGGGCTGCGCGGGGGCAGGCAACTCGCTGCCTGACATCCGCCGCGACAGCGGCCGTCGATTTGGGGCAGACTCGTTCGTCGTGCCCATGACACCACTCGACGAGCGCAGCCGATGACTTCCCAACCGTCCCCATTCCAGTCCGCCGCCGGTTCGCGCGCCGACCACCGCTGGCTGGCCCTGATCGTGCTGTGCATGGGCGTGCTGATGATCGTGCTAGACACCACGATCGTGAATGTGGCGCTGCCGTCGATCAAGACCAATCTCGGCTTTTCCGACACTGCGCTGGCCTGGGTGGTGAACGCCTACATGCTGACCTACGGCGGCTTCCTGCTGCTCGGCGGCCGGCTCGGCGACCTCTACGGCCATCGCCGCCTGTTCCTGCTCGGCATCACGCTATTCACCTTGGCCTCGCTGGCCTGCGGCGTGTCCAGCTCGCAGCAGGCGCTGGTCGCCGCGCGGGCGGTGCAGGGCCTGGGCGGTGCGGTGGTCACGGCGGTGGCGCTGTCGCTGATCATGGATCTGTTCCAGGAACCTGCCGATCGGGCCAAGGCCATGGGCATCTACGGCTTCGTCTGCGCCGGCGGCGGCAGCCTCGGCGCGATGCTGGGCGGCGTGCTGACCAGCAGCCTGAGCTGGCATTGGGTGTTCCTGGTCAACCTGCCGATCGGCCTCGCCGTGGTGGTGTTCTCGCAGCGCCTGCTGCCGGGCTGGACCGACAAGGGCGGCACGCGCCATCTGGACGTGGGCGGCGCCCTGGCGGTGACCGCATCGCTGATGCTGGCGGTGTATGCCATCGTCAACGGCGATCAGCTGGGCTGGACCACGCCGGTCACCCTGGGACAGCTCGGCGTGGCCGTGGCCTTGCTGGCCTTGTTCTTCGCGATCGAGGCGCGGGTGCGGGCGCCGCTGATGCCGTTGCGCCTGCTGCGCCTGCGCAGCATCGCGGTGTCCAATGTGATCGGCGTGCTGTGGGCTGCCGCCATGTTCGCCTGGTTCTTCCTGTGCGCGCTGTACATGCAGTTGGTGCTGGGCTACAGCCCGATGCAGGTCGGCCTGGCCTTTCTGCCGGCCAACCTGATCATGGCGGCGTTCTCGCTGGGTATTTCGGCCAAGCTGGTGATGCGCTTCGGCATCCGGCGGCCGCTGGCGCTGGGGCTTACGGTGGCGGCTGCCGGCCTGCTGCTGTTCGCCCGCGCGCCGCTGGACGGCCATTTCCTGGCGGACGTGATGCCCGGCATGCTGCTGCTCGGCCTGGGCGCGGGCGTGGCCTTCAACCCGCTGCTGCTGGCGGCCATGAGCGACGTCTCGCCGGAAGAATCCGGACTCGCCTCGGGCATGGTCAACACGGCCTTCATGATGGGCGGTGCGTTGGGCCTGGCGGTGCTCGCCAGCCTCGCCGCCGCACTGAGCGCCGATAGCGTAGCCGGCGGCGCCAGCCATCCGGCGGCGCTGGCCGCGGGCTATCGCGTCGCCTTCATGGTGGGCGGCGGCTTCGCCATCGTCGGCGCACTGCTCGGCGGCACGCTGTTGCGCGAGCCGCAGATGACGTCTACCGAGGCCTCGGCTCCGGTCCATTGAGGGCGATCAAGAGAATTCGCCATAGCCGCGGGCCATGGCGGCGGCGCAGGCCAGGACCACGGCGAACAGCCCCAGTTGCAGCCAGAGCATGCGGCGCACGGTCGCGATCTCGCGCTCGTTCGGCGTTGCCTGCTGCTTGCGCCAGCGCATGAAGCACCGCGTGGGATACGAGGAAAGGGCACCCATCAGGGCGAACGCCGCAAGCTTGGCCCAGAAGAACAGGTTGTGTTCGTAGTAGGCCCAGCCTTTCGCGGCATAGATGGCCCGGCTGAAGCCTACGACGAGCACCAGGCCGGCCAGGACGCCGTAGCCGAGGTCGACCGCCGCAAGCCGTTTCAGCGCGGCCTTGTCGATGTCCCGTCGCAGCGCCATCAGTTCGGCGGCGAGCACGCCGAACAGCGCGAATACCAAGAGGTGGTGCAACACCGCCATCAGCAGATCGCGCATGCCGCGTCTCCACATGAATGTTATATGCAATAACATTAAGTGCGGCGATGGGCTCGGTCAAGTGAATGTTTTAGGCTAAGACATGGCTAAGAAGAACGGCTCCGCGCAAAAGCGGCCCAGCCGCTACCACCACGGCGACCTGCGCGCCGCACTCCTGCAGCTGAGCTTCGAGGAAATCGAGCGCAGCGGCTTCGAGTCGATCAGCCTGGCTGCGTTGGCGAAGGCCTTGCACGTCTCTCAGGCCGCGCCCTACCGGCATTTTGCCGATCGCGAGGCGCTGCTCGTGGCTGTCGCCACCACGGGCTTCCAGCGCTTCGGCGAAGCGCTGCTTGCCGCGCTTGTCGGCCAGCCTGCCAGGCGTCATCTGGGCTGCCTGGCGCGGGCCTATGTCGATTTCGCGCTGGCGAGTCCACAGCTGTACCGCCTGATGTTCGGCTCGCGCCTGCTTGCGGCCGCCGCGGCGACCGACGCGCTCAAGCTGGCTGCCGACGCGAGCTTTGCGAGCTTGCTGGCGGTGTTCGAAGCGGAGATGGCTACGCCGCGCGCGCAACGCGAAGCCCTCGGTGCCTGGAGTTCCCTGCACGGCCTGGTGCTGCTGTGGCAGGAAGGCTTGTTGAGTTCCGAAAATGCGCCGATCGATCTGGCCGAGTTGGTCGATGATGCCGTGAGGCGCCATGAGCCGCCGCACCTCGGCGGACGACCTGCCGAGGCACCAAAGCGGCGGCGGCCGTCAGGCTCCCGAGGATGAATGCCTAGGGACCGTGTGGCTTGTTAGCGCTGCGGTTGTGGCTGCAAAACAGGAGAGGCAAGTCATGGTTTTATCCGATGTCGCGACGTTCGATCGCCAGGGCTTCGCGATGCTTCCCCGGCTGATTGCGGACGAGACCTGCGATGCCCTGATCGATGCCGTCGGCGACGCTGCCGATACGAAGGCCGGAACGCGCCGCCTGCTGGACCTGGCCTGCGTGGCGGATACCGCAGAGCAGCTGCGCCAGCACCCTGCGGTGGCGGCCCTGCTGCCGCCCCAGTCGAAGGTGATGCAGTGCAATCTGTTCGCCAAGCATGCGGCGACCAATTGGGCCGTGACGCCGCATCAGGATCTGAGCATTCCCGTCGCGCAGCCTCACGGGTTGCCAGGCTGGTCGGGCTGGTCGCGCAAGGAAGGCTGCTGGTTCGCCCAGCCGCCGGTGGCCATCCTGCAACAGTTGGTGGCTGTGCGATTGCAACTCGATGACGGCGATCCCGCGGCGGGACCGCTGGAGGTGGTGCCAGGCTCGCATGCGCTGGGCCGGCTTTCCGCCGCAGCCTTGTCCCGACAGGCAGCGCTCACCCGATTCAGCTGTGTCGTGTCGCGCGGCGGGGCTCTGCTGATGCGCCCGTTGATCGTGCATGCCTCGGGCAAATCGAAGGTCAATACGCCGCGCCGCGTCTTGCACTTCGTTTATGGCCCGTCGCGCTTGCTCGATGCCTGAAGGATGACCGAGGCACGCGGGCTGGAAAATGGCGAGGTCTGATATACGGGTAATCCCGAAGCGCATCGACATTTCTGCGCGCTTCGGCGGCCGCAGTTAAATGGAATCGGAGGCCCAAGATGCCCAGCTGGATCGCTTCGCGCCTGCGTCGGATTGCAGCTCGCCCACTCATGGCGCGTGCAAGACACCCGCCAAAATCGGGCCTGCCCATGCCCTGATCGCCGCTCGCCTCTATCCCCACAGCGACCAGGGCATGTCGTCTCTAGCTCAGAAACGCAGGCGCAGGAACAGCGAAGGACCGTCGAGCTTCATGTCCAGATCGTCGTTGAAGCTATGCCTGCGCTGGTTGAGGCTGATCTTGGTGTAGTCGTATTCCGCGCCGACGCCGACGTTGTGCCAAGGGAACCATTCCAGGCCGAGCGCGGCGTTGTAGATGTGGCCGCTGAGGTTTCCGCCATTCTTCTTGACGCCTGAGGCGTCGGCGTAGATGCGCCAGCTGTCGCTGAAGGCGTGCCGCCAGCCGAGCTGCAGCATCGGCGCCCAGGCGCTGTCGTTGCTCGAGGTCGATGCCTCGCCGAGACTGGCGCCGTTCAACGAGGCGTCGCCGCTGACACCGGCCCGCACGCGGTAATACGCCGCGCCGAGACCGACGCCGAACACGTCGCTTTCGTGCCCGAACCACCAGCGATAGGCCGCGCTGCCCATGTCGAAGTCGAGCTTGCCGCGTACCGTCGCGGAAGCGGCATAGTCGTTGCCGCCGTAGCTGATGCCGGCATCCAGGGTTTTGCTGCGAGTGCGGTTGATGCTGGTGTAGTCGAACGAGAAGCCCTGGCTGTCGCCGATTAGGAAATCCAGGCGTGCACGCGGCACGGTCTTGTGGTCCTGGAAACCCAGGTCGTGCTCGAGATTGACGTTGCCCTTGAGCTGGCCGCTCTTGTCGCTGGCACCGATGTTGGTGTCGCTGTTGGCGTAGAAGCCGCCCAGCCAGATGCTGACCCGGTCCAAGGCGGGCGACTGGTCGGCGAGGGCGGCGGAGCTGGCCAGCATGAATGGCGCGAAGGCAAGGGCGGAGGCGATCGTCTTGCGAGGTATGGGATTCATCGATGTTTCCTGCATGCGAGGGGAGAGGCGTAGTCGCGTGGATTCCCTTGCCCTCCATGCTATGCACGGCGCGTGCACGCGGCGTGCATGCGACGCACGCGGCACAGTCGTGCATGTCATTCACGGCATTGGCGACCAGTGCGATGCGCACAGAAACAAGCTCGTCGCGGCTTAACACGTGGCGCACACTGACGTGCTTTCGCCAAGCACTTCTCGCCCACGCAGCGGATGGATCGGCCCGGGCACAGCCATCGAATTGGCAAATCGATGCACAAAAACTGCTGCAATGCAATAAGTGTGATGATGCACACGTGGCGCGTATGGACAAGGCCACCTGCGGGCGCCGAAACTCAAACCCGAAATAAACGCTGATTATGCGTGCCAGGCTGGCATTTCCCCCGGCGAATTAAGTCGATTTCTTTACAGGAGCAAATCATGCCCATGATTTGTTGCAGGTAGCGGCTTAGCTATCGCTTTAAGAGCGGATGTGCGTAATTCGAGCGAGCCCTCGTCGAGGGCGCGTCAGGCAGTCTTTGCTCGATGATCTGGACGCGGCATTCGAGATTGAGGCATGGCAGTCGATGACGCAGCGTTGCCGATACCCATCGGCAGCGACGGGGTTTTGCGGCCCAAACGAAGGCCGGGCGCAGGCCCGGAACGATGGCTGATGAGCCGGGAGAAGACGCCATGAACGACGAGCCTAGCGCACTGCTGCCGCTGACCACTGCTCAGCGCGGACTCTGGGTAGGACACAAAATTGGCGCAACGGACGCGACCATGAATATTGCCGAGGCGGTGGAAATCTGCGGGCCGGTCCAGCCCGAGATATTCATGCGCGCCTTGTGGCAGGTCGCCGCCGAGGTCGATGCCGTGCGAGCCGGCATTATCGAGCGCGATGGCAGGCCGTTCCAATTCATCCGTGCGCATTATCATGGCGATTTTCCATATATCGATTATAGCGAGGAAAGCGATCCGCGGAAATTAATCGACCGCTGGATGCTGGATGAGCTGAAGAAGCCGGTCGATCTCGCCAAGGACCCATTATGGGTAAATGCCTTGTTCAAGGCTTCCGATAATCGCTATTTCTGGTATCAGCGCGCCCATCATGTGATCTACGACGGCTACAGCGGCGGCATGATCGCCAGGCGCCAGGCCGAGCTGTACACCGCCTTCGCCGAGGGCAGGGAGGCGCCGCCTTGCGAATTCGGCTCGCTGCAGACGCTGGTCGAGGCCGAGGCGGCCTATCGCGATTCGGATCGTTGCCGGCGCGACCGCGAATTCTGGAAGGCGCAGCTGGCCGACTTGCCTGAGGCGGTATCCCTCGCACGCGGCGGACATCGCAACGGCATGGGCGGCCTGCGTCGCGGCAGCGGTTACCTGTCGAGCGATACCGCGGCGCGCCTGGCCGCGCTGGGGCGCGAGTCGTCGACCAGCCTGCCGCAGGTGTTGATCGCCCTGGTGGCGGCGTATTACCAGCGCGTCACCGGCGCAGCCGACCTGGTCATCGGCATGCCGGTCTCCGGCCGCATCAATGCGGCGCTGCGCAGCGCACCGGGCATGGTCGCCAACGCGGTGACCCTGCGCCTGCGCTTCACGCCGCAGATGACGGCCATCGAGTTGTTCGAGCAGGTGGCACGCGTGGTGCGGCAGGCCCTGCGGCACCAGCAGTATCGCTACGAGGATTTGCGCCGCGACCTCGGCCTGGTCGGCCAGGCGCAGCACATCGCCTGGCTGGGCGTGAATATCGAGCCCTTCGATTATCAGCTGAGCTTCGCCGGCGCGCGGGCGACGCCGCACAACGTCTCGAACGGCTCGGCCGAGGATCTCACCGTCTTCGTGTATGACCGCGGCGACGGCGGCAGCCTGCGCTTCGATTTCGACGCCAATCCCGCCCTGTACAGCGAAGCCGAGCTGGACGAGCACTGCCGCCGCCTGACCCGGCTGGTCGAGGCCGTGCTGGCCGATCCCGCGCAGTCGTTGCGGCAGATCGACATGCTCGGCGAACAGGAACGCGAGCGCCTGTTGCAGCGCTGGAACGAGACCGCGCAGGCCGTACCACCGGAAAGCCTGCCTGCGCTGGTCGCCCGGCAGGCACGGCTGTCGCCGCTGGCGCCGGCGCTGGTCTGCGACGGTCGTCTGCTTAGCTATCGCGAGCTGCATCGGCGCAGCGTGCGCCAGGCTCGGCAGTTGCTGGCCGACGGCATCCGCCCGGGCGACATCGTTGCGGTCGCCTTGCCGCGCAGCGAGGTGTTGCCGATCGTGCTGCTCGGCATCCTGCGCTGCGGCGCGGCCTATCTGCCGATCGATCCGCTCGCGCCGCTGGAACGCACCGCGATGATGCTGGACGATGCGGCGCCGACCGCGATGATCGCCAGCCCCGAACTGGCGGTCCGCCATGCACGTGGCGGGCTGCTGATGCTCGGTCCGGAGGAGGCCGACGCCTCGCTGGAAGACATGCCCGACGAGCCGGACTTCACCACGCCGGAAGCCACCGCCTACGTGCTCTACACCTCGGGTTCCACCGGGCGGCCGAAGGGCGTCGAAGTCACCCACCGCAACCTGGCCAACTTCCTGCACGGCATGCGCATGCAGCTTGCGCCCACGCCGACCGACCGCTTTCTCGCGGTGACCACGATCGGCTTCGACATCGCCGTGCTGGAGCTGTTCCTGCCCTTGACCGCCGGCGCCAGCGTAGTGATCGCCGGCAGCGACAGCGTGCGCCATCCGCCTACGCTGGCGCGCCTGATCCAGCACAGCGGGATCACCCGCATGCAGGCCACGCCCTCGTTGTGGCGTGTGCTGCTGGCCTGTCCGGCGCTGCGCCTGGACGGCGTGCATGCCCTGGTCGGCGGCGAAGCGTTGGATACGGAACTGGCGGCACGACTGCAGCGCCAGGCAGCCAGGCTCACCCAGTTCTACGGACCGACCGAGACCACGGTGTGGTCGACCGCGCATGAGCTGACGGAGCCAGGCTCCACGCCGCCGCCGATCGGACGTCCAATCGCCAACACGCGCCTGTACGTGCTCGACGACGAACGCCAGCTGGTGCCGACCGGCGCCGTCGGTGAGCTGTACATCGGCGGCGAAGGCGTGGCCAAGGGCTACCTCAACCATCCCCAGCTCAGCGTGGAGCGCTTCCTGCCCGATCCTTTCGTCGAGGGCGAGCAGCGCATGTATCGCACCGGCGATCTGGTCTACTGGAACGACGACGCTACGCTGCAGTTCGTCGGACGCGCCGATCAGCAGGTGAAGATCCGCGGGCATCGCGTGGAGCTGGGCGAAATCGAGAGCCGACTGGTGCGCCATGCCAGCGTGGCCGAAGCAGCAGTGACCGCACAGCGCGACGGCGAAGGCGGCACCGGCCTGTGCGCCTATCTGGTGGCCGCTCCCGGTGCGCAGATCGTGCTGGATGCCTTGCGCGGCTACCTGGCCGGCTATCTGCCCGACTACATGATGCCGGCGCGCTTCATGCTGCTCGACGCCATGCCGTTGACCCCCAGCGGCAAGCTGGACCGCAAGGCGCTGCCGCAGCCCGAGCGCAGCGAGCGCGCCGCCTACGTGGCGCCGGTCGGCGCGCTGGAGCAGAAGCTGGCGGCCTTGTGGCAGCAGATCTTCGCTGTGGAGCGGGTGGGCCGGCACGAGAACTTCTTCGAGCTGGGCGGCGATTCGCTCACCGCTGCGGCGATGATGGCGCGCTTTCCCGAACACTTCGGCATGGAGTTGCCGCTAGGCAGCCTGTTCGAGACGCCCAGCGTGGCGGGCCTGGCGGCCTACATGCAGCGCGCCGAGAGCCGGCCCGACCCGCTCGGCGGCTTGCTGCCGTTGCGTCCCGGCGCACAGGCGCGCCCGCTGTTCTGCATCCATCCGGTGGTCGGCCTGAGCTGGTCTTACGCCAACCTGCTGCGGCATCTCGACGACAGCCTGCCGCTGTACGGCCTGCAGTCGCGCGGCCTGCGTGCGGGCGGCGCGCTGCCGGCCAGCATCGACGAGATGGCCGCGGGCTATCTCGAACAGATGCGCCAGATCCAGCCGCAAGGACCGTATCGTCTGCTCGGCTGGTCACTCGGCGGCCTGCTCGCGCATGCGGTGGCCGCACGGCTGCAGGTGTTGGGAGAGCGGGTCGAACTGCTGGCCATGCTCGACGCCTTTCCCTTCGTCACGGCTCATGGTCCCATGATCGGGCAGGACGAAGCAGGCGAGGCGAGGACGATCCTGCAGTTCCTCGGCTTCCATCGGCAGGCACGCGAGAATCCGCCGGCCGGCATGGATCAGCTGGCCGACCTGCTGTGCCGCGAATACGACATCTTCGGCATGCCGCTGGTGCGCGAACTGATGAAGGACGATCCGCAACTGGTCGGACGCGTGGCCGCCGCCACGCGCCATCACCTGGAACTGGCGCGCCGGCATGTGCCCGAGCGGATCCAGGCCGACGTGATGTTCTTCCACGCCACGCAGCGGGAAGAGGCCGAGCTGGACGGCGTGCTGCAGGATCGGCCGGCGGCCTGGCGCTCGTATGTCGACGGCATGCTGGAGGTGCATGCGGTGCCCTGCCATCACCAGGCCATGCTGGATGCCGCGCCGGCGGCGCAGATCGGCCGGCTGCTGCAGCGTCGGCTCGACGCGCTGGCGGCCGCACCGGTGCGCACGCCAGCGGCACGGCAGGCTCCGGCGGTGCGCGAGCGTGTCGCCGCCCATGCATAAGCCGCTCGCGCCAGGACGATCGATCGCGATCTTCACGATCGGCACGCAGGGCGACATCCGCCCCTGCGTGGCGCTGGGCCTCGGCCTGCAGCGCGCCGGCCATCCGGTGCGCATCGTCACCAGCGACAACTTCGCCGGGCTGGTGCGCGGTGCCGGCCTGGAGTTCTTTCCGCTCACCAGCGATTTCCAGGCCCTGCTGGAGATGGATCGCAGCATCGCCGACCAGGGCCTGGACATGCGCGCGATGGCGCGGATCTTCCGCGGCCACTTCGCCGACTGGGCCACGCGCTGGGTAGCCGAGGGGCAGGCGGCATGCGAAGGCGCCGGCTTGTTGGTGGGGGTAGGCAACAGCACCTTGCTGGCCAAGTCGCTGGCTGAAGCCCGAGGCTTGCCGTTCGTCTGCGCCCAACTGCAGCCGCTCACTCCGTCGAGGGTGTTGCCGCCGATGGTGCTGGCCGGCACGCGGCAGCGGCTGCCTGCCTGGCTGAGCATGGGCGCTTATCAGCTGCTGCGCCTGCTGGTATGGCACGTGATGCGGCCGGCGATCAACGACATCGTGCGCCCGCAGCTGGGCCTGCGCCGCTATCCCTGGTACGGGCCGTACTTCAACACCGGACGGCAGGACAGCCGGGTGGTCTACGGCTTCAGCCAGCACGTGCTGCCGCGGCCCGCGGACTGGCCGGACAGCGCGCAGATCGCCGGCTACTGGTTCCTCGATCAGCCCGCCTGGCAGCCGCCGGAAGCCCTGCACGCCTTCCTCGATGCCGGTCCGGCGCCGGTCTATATCGGCTTCGGCAGCATGGTGAGCAGCCAGGCGGACCGCTTCACCGCCACCGTGCTGGACGCGGTGCGGCGCAGCGGCCGCAGGGCGGTGCTCGCCACCGGCTGGGGCGGCCTGGCCGGCCAGGATGGCGCGCTGGACGAGCAGATTTTCTTCATCCGCCACGCGCCGCACGACTGGCTGTTTCCGCGCATGGCCGCCGCCGTGCATCACGGCGGGGCGGGCACCACAGCTGCAGCCGCGCGAGCCGGGATTCCTTCGGTAGTGGTGCCGTTCTACGGCGATCAGCCGTTCTGGGCGCGTTGCCTGCAGCGCGCCGGCGCCGCGCCGGCTGCGGTAGACCGCCGCGACCTGCAGGCGGTAGCTCTGGCTACGGCGATGGACGTCGCCCTGGGCGAGGACATCCGCCAGGCGGCCCAGGCGCTCGGCAGCCGGGTGCGCGCCGAAGACGGGGTGAGTCAGGCCGTGGATTGCCTGCGCGGCTGGGGCTTGCTGGCCAGCTGAGCCGGCGTGTCTGGCTCAGGCGTGCAGACTTCGAGGCGGCCGTGCTCTAGGTGGCGCCTGTTCGCGCCGTGCCGGCTCGGCGCTCAGGAGCCGAAGAAAGTGGCGACGAAGATGGTGCTCAGCACGTGCTGCGCGGAGGCTTCCGGCAGCTCGTTGGGCATGCTGATGTTGAAATAGCGCACGCCGTCGACCAGCCCCATCATGGCCAGGGCGAGATCGGGTGCGCTGGCCGGCGGCGGCCGCTCCAGCCGCTCGCAGAACTTCGCAATGAAGTAGGCGATGATGTCGCGCTTTTCCAGCATCAGCGCATTCAGGCGATGTCGGAACTTGGCGTCCCGCGCGGCATGCAGGCGCGCTTCGGCCCACAACACGTAGCTGATGTTGTCGCCGTAGCACTGGCTGTAGAAGTTCGCCAGTTGTTCTTGCAGGCCCTTCTGGGTCAGGCCGTTGTCGAGCAGGGACTGCAGGTCCTGCTGGATGCTCAGGTGATCGCGCTTGAGCAGCTCGATGAACAGGTCGGCCTTGCTCTTGAAGTTCGAATAGAACGCGCCGCGCGTATAGCCGGCGTGGCCGGCGATGTTCTCCACGCTGCTCGCCGCCAGGCCTTTCTTGGCGATGGTGACCGCTGCGGCGTCGAGCAGGCGCAGGCGCGTCTGCTCGCGGCTCTCTTCCCGGGTCAATCGTTGGCGTGCCATGCCGGCATGCTAGCACGCCATGCATTCCGGCACATGGATGCTTGGTTGAATTCAGATACAACTATGTATCAAAATTCATCCATGTACCAAAGTGACGATGCCGGCGGGGCGAATCCGCCGGGCGAACGTCCCCACGCCCCAAGGAGTCGAGCTGTGAGCGATCGAATGCATGGCCTGCCGCGGATGGTTCGGCGGCGGTGGCCCGGGTTGGCGCTGCCAGCCCTCGTGGTGATCGGGCTGGCCGGCTGCAGTCAGCGTCCGCCCGAAGCGGTGAGTGCGGTGCCGATCATCGCCTGGCAGGTGCAGGCGGCCGACGGCGCGGCTGGCGTGCGCCTGCCGGGCGACGTGCATGCGCGCTACGAGATGCCGCTGTCGTTCCGCATCGGCGGAAAGCTGGCCGCGCGCTACGTCAGTCCCGGCGACGAAGTGAGGAAGGGCGCCAAGCTGGCCGAGCTGGATCCGGCGGACGTCGCCAGCGCCCGCGCCGCGGCCGAGGCTGCGGTGAAGGCCGCCGAGAGCCGCTATGCCTTTGCCGCCCAGCAATTGCAGCGCGACGAAGCGCAGAGCCGGCAGAATCTGATCAGCCAGCTGCAACTGGAGCAGACTCGCGATGCCTATGCCGCGGCACTGTCCGGCCGCGAACAGGCCAGGCAGCAGCTGGTGCAGGCGCGCGACCAGCAGGGCTACGCCACCCTGGTGGCGGATCACGACGGCACCGTCACCAGCATGCAGGCCGACGTGGGCCAGGTGCTCGCGGCAGGTCAGGCGGTGTTCGGCTTTGCCTGGTCGGGCGAACGCGAAATCCATGTCGACGTGCCCGAAAGCCGCATCGGCGGCATCGCGCCGGGGCAGGCGGTGCAGGTGAGTCTGCCGGCCTTGCCCGGTTACGCCGGCCAAGCCCATGTGCGCGAAGTGGCTTCCGCCGCGGATCCGCAGTCGCGCACCTATCTGGTCAAGCTGGCGCTGGATCAGCCGCCGCCCGGCGTGCGCCTGGGCATGACCGCCGAGGCCAGCTGGAACGCGACCGGGCAGGCATCGTCGGCGCAGCGCATTCCCGCCAGCGCCTTGTTTCACCAGGGCGAGCGGCCGGCCGTGTGGGTGGTGCGCCCGGCGGATTCGACGCTCGAACTGAGGCCGGTCACGGTGCTGCGCTATCTCGAGCGCGACGTGCTGCTGGACGGCGGCCTGCATGTCGGCGAGCGCATCGTGGCGCAGGGCGTGCACACCGTGTCGGTTGGCGAGAAGGTCACGCCGATCGCCCCGCCGCATGCGGAGGACGCGCCGCAATGAGCGCGGACGAACGCTTCAATCTGTCGGCCTGGGCGCTGCGCCACAAGTCCCTGGTGTTTTTCCTGATGGGCATGATGGCGCTGTTCGGCGCCTTGTCCTACCGCCAGCTGTCGCAGTCGGAGGATCCGCCGTTCACCTTCAAGATCATGGTGATCCAGAGCTTCTGGCCCGGCGCGACGGCGCGCCAGGTGCAGGAAGAGGTCACCGACCGCATCGCGCGCAAGCTGCAGGAAACGCCTTCGGTGGATTTCCTGCAGAGCTATTCGCGCCCGGGCGAATCGCTGGTGTTCTTCAACATCAAGGATTCGGCGCCCGCTTCGACCGTGCCCGACACCTGGTACCAGGTGCGCAAGAAGATCGGCGACATCGCCGGCCAGCTGCCGCAAGGCGTGCAGGGCCCGTTCTTCAACGACGAGTTCGGCGACGTCTATACCAACATCTACGCGCTCGAAGGCGACGGCTACACGCCGGCGCAACTGCACGACTATGCCGACCAGCTGCGCGTCGAGCTGCTGCGGGTGCCCGGCGTAGCCAAGGTCGACTACTTCGGCGACCAGAACCAGCACGTCTACATCGACATCGACAACGCGCGGCTCGGCAAGCTGGGCATCGCGCCGCAGCAGATCGGCCAGGCCCTGGCCGCGCAGAACGCAGTGGCCTCCCCCGGCGTGCTGACCACGGCCGGGGATCGCGTCTTCATCCGGCCCAGCGGGCAGTTCGAAAGCATGGACGCGCTGGCCAACACCTTGCTGCACGTGGACGGCCGCAGCTTCCGCCTCGGCGACATCGCCAGCATCCGGCGAGGCTATGACGAGCCGATGGGCGCCCAGCTGCGCTTCATGGGCCAGCCGGTGCTCGGCGTCGGCATCACCATGCAGCCCGGCGGCGACGTGATCCAGCTGGGCAAGGCGCTGGACCATGCCACCGCGGACCTGCAGAAGCGCCTGCCGGCCGGCCTGAAGCTGGCGCCGATCACCAGCATGCCGCATGCGGTGGCGCATTCGGTCGACGACTTCCTCGAATCGGTGGCCGAGGCGGTGGGCATCGTGTTGCTGGTGAGCCTGCTCAGCCTGGGCTTCCGCACCGGCATGGTGGTGGTGATCTCGATTCCCTTCGTGCTGGCCGCCACTGCCTTGCTGATGGACATCTTCGGCATCGGCCTGCACAAGGTCTCGCTGGGCACCTTGATCCTCGCCCTGGGCCTGCTGGTCGACGACGCGATCATCGCGGTGGAGATGATGGCGGTGAAGCTGGAGCAGGGCTGGAGCCGCGTGCGCGCGGCGGCGTTCGCCTACACCAGCACGGCGTTCCCGATGCTCACCGGCACCCTGGTGACGGTGTCCGGCTTCCTGCCGATCGCGCTGGCCAAGTCGGGCACGGGCGAATACACCCGCTCGATCTTCGAGGTGTCGGCGATCGCCTTGCTGGTTTCCTGGGTCGCGGCGGTGATCCTGATTCCGCTGCTGGGCTACTACCTGCTGCCCGAGCGTCATGCACATGCCGCGCCTGGCCAGGCCTGGTGGCAGCGCCTGCTGCCGTCGCGCCGGCAGGCGGCGCTGCCTGCCAAGGCGCCCGCACCCGTGCACGACGGCCATGACGTCGACATCTACGATACGGCGTTCTATCGGCGCTTCCGCGCGCTGCTGGACGCCTGCCTGCGCGGCCGCTGGATCGTGCTGATCGCCGCCATCGGCCTGTTCGTGGTGGCCATGGCGGGCTTCGGCCTGGTACCCAAGCAATTTTTCCCGAGTTCGGACCGGCCGGAGCTGATGGTCGATCTCAGCCTGCCGGAGGGCTCGTCCATCGAGGCGACGCTGCACCAGGTGGAACGGCTGGAAGCGGCGATCCGAGGCCGCCCGGAAGTGGCCAGCTACGCCAGCTTCGTGGGCAGCGGCGCGCCGCGCTTCTACCTGCCGCTGGATCAGAAGCTGCCGCAGCCGAATTTCGGGCAGTTCGTGATCACCGCCAAGGACATCGCCCAGCGCGAGCATTTGGCCGTCTATCTGGACGGCGTGCTCAAGCGGGACTTCAGCGGCGTGCGCAGCCGCGTCAGCCGCCTGGAGAACGGTCCGCCGGTGGGTTTCCCGGTGCAGTTCCGGGTCAGCGGCGACGACATCGCGACCGTGCGTGGCATCGCCGAGCAGGTGGCCGGGGTGATGCGCTCCGACGCCCACACCACCAATGTGCAGTTCGACTGGGACGAACCGGGCGAACGCTCCGTCCGCTTCGATATCGACCAGGTCAAGGCGCGCCAGCTCGGCATCACCTCCGAGGACGTCGCCCAGTTCCTGGCCATGAGCCTGTCCGGCACCACGGTGACCCAGCTGCGCGAACGCGACAAGCTGATCGCGGTGGATCTGCGCGCCGCCGGCGGCGACCGCGTCCACCCGGATCAGATCGAGCGACTGGCCATCCCGACGCCGAACGGCACGGCGATTCCGCTGGGCCAGCTCGGCCGGGTCAGCTACGGGCTGGAATACGGGGTGATCTGGGAGCGCGACCGCCAGCCCACCATCATCGTCGAGTCCGACACCCGCGGCGGCGCGCAAGGCGTGGACGTCACCAACACCATCGACCAGAAGCTGGCCGAGATCCGCAGCCATCTGCCGATCGGCTACCGGGTCGAAGTCGGTGGCTCGGTGGAGCAGAGCGGCAAGGCCCAGGGTTCCATCAACGCGCAGATGCCGCTGATGCTGGTGGCGGTGCTGACCCTGCTGATGATCCAGCTGCAGAGCCTGGGACGCACGGTGATGGTGGTGCTCACCGCGCCGCTCGGCCTGATCGGCGTGGTCGGCGCGCTGCTGCTGTTCGGCCAGCCGTTCGGCTTCGTCGCCATGCTCGGCACCATCGCCATGTTCGGCATCATCATGCGCAACTCGGTGATCCTGGTGGACCAGATCGAGCAGGACATCAGCGCCGGACATCCGCGCTGGGAGGCGATCGTCGGCGCCACCGTGCGGCGCTTCCGTCCGATCACGCTGACCGCGGCGGCCGCCGTGCTGGCCTTGATCCCGCTGCTGCGCAGCAACTTCTTCGGACCGATGGCCACCGCGCTGATGGGCGGCATCACGGTGGCGACCATTCTGACTTTGTTCTATTTGCCGGCGCTGTACGCCACGTGGTTCCGCGTGCGCAACAACGAAAAGGCCGCAGACGACAAGCCGGCCGCAACGCAGGAGGTTCAGGCATGAGACGCGTCAAGATCGAGACGACGCAGATGGCGCGCCTGTCGCTCGCGGCCGGCGTGCTGGCCCTATCGGCCTGTTCCTTCGCGCCGCTGCCGCAACTGCCCGCGCCCAAGTCCGCGCCGGGCTACGCAGTGCAGCCACCGCCAGCGCAAAGCGCTTCCGCCGACGGCGTGGCCCAGCGTTTCAGCCTGGGCGCGCGACCGGTGCCGGCATGGTGGCGCCAATACGGCTCCGACACGCTGGACGCCTGGGTCGACGAGGGGCTGCAGCACAACGCCTCGCTGGAAGCGACCCGCCACAGCCTCGCCGCCGCACGCCAGTTGCTGCGCGCACGGACCGGCCAGAACGAATTGCCTTCGCTGGATGCCGCGGCCCAGGCCAACCGCCAGCGCGCCGTGGGGCTGCCCGAGCTGGGGCCGCCGACCAATCTCTACGACATCTACGCCGGTCAGCTGCAGCTGAGCTATACCTTCGACCTGTTCGGCGCCACCCGGCACGGCAATGCGCAGGCGCGGGCCGAGGTGGATCAGCAGTCCTACGAGTTCGACGCGGCGAAGCGCGCCCTGGCGGCGAATATCGTGATCGCGGCGATCGACGCGGCCTCGCTGGCCGAGCAGGTCGAGATCAGCGAGCGGCTGTCCGCGCTCGCACACGAACAGGCGCGCCTGACCGAACAGTCTTACCAGCTGGGCGCTGCCGCGCACGGGGATGTGCTGCTGGCCCGGCAGAACGCTGCCTCGATCGATGCCAGCCTGGCGCCCTTGCGCACGCAGGCGCTGCGGGCGCGCCATGCGCTGGCCGTGCTGATGGGGCGCACGCCGGATCAGGCGCCGTCGAGCCTGGCCCTGGCGCAGTTGCACTTGCCTGCCGAGGTGCCGGTCAGCGTACCGTCGGCCTTGCTGAAACAGCGCCCCGATGTGCTGGCGGCCGAGGCGGCGGTGCAGGCAGCCTCGGCCCGGGTCGGCGTGGCGACGGCGCAATTGTTCCCGCAGATATCGCTGTCGGCCTCGACCGGCTCGGCAGCCTTCAAGGCCGCTTCGCTGTTTACCGGCAGCGCGGCCATCTGGGGGGCAGGCGTGTCGATCGCGCAGCCGATCTTCCACGGCGGCGCCCTGATCGCACAGCGGAAGGCGGCGGTGGAGGATTACCAGGCGTCCCTGGCGCAGTACCGGCAGACCGCGCTCAACGCATTCCAGAACGTCGCCGACACGCTGACCGCACTCGACCAGGACGCCTCGGCGCTGCAGGCCGCCCAGGCTGGCGCGGCCAGCGCGCAGCAGTCCTATACAGACGCCGAGGCGCGCTATCGGCTGGGCGCAGCGTCGTATCCGAGCATGCTGGCCGGCGAGCTGCGCTGGCAGAACGCCCGCCTCGGCGAAACCCAAAGCCGTGCCGCTCGCCTGACCGATACGGCGGCGCTGTTCCAGGCAATGGGTGCGCCGCTGGACGAACCGGCCCAGGCGGCGCGTCCAGATGCGCCACCTTGAGCTCTGCATGCACGGTATCGACGACGGGAACGCAGCGCGCTGAGCATGGCCTGCCGTGGCGCGCGACTTGCCTGGCGCCACGGCAAGCCGATCGAGCAGGCTGCGCGCCAGCGTCCATCCACCGATCTTATCCAGCGCTATCGCTTGGACTTGCCAGCCGACCGAGGCACTGCGCGGCGATGCGTGCGCCATCCATGACCATCCGGCCGGCCAGAGCTTGCGCACGCGCAGCGACTTGCGGCTGCAGGCATTCGCCCAGCATGGAAACCATGTCGTCGGTGCTCAGCTGCCGCTGATCGGAGCCCGATACGCCGATGCCCAGCGTCTTTACGCGATGCGCCCAGTAGTACTGGTCGTAGAGGTGCGGCACCACCACCTGGCCCTTGCCGGCGCGTGCCGCTGCCGCGGTGGTGCCGGCGCCGCCGTGGTGCACTACGGCCAGCACGCGCGGGAACAGCACTTCGTGGTCTACGTCGTCGATCGCCAGGCAGTCGTCGGCGCTGTCGGCGGGCAGCAGCTGGCCCCAGCCTTGCGACACGATGGCGCGCAGGCCCAGCGCACGCGCCGCCTCGACCAGCAGCGGGCCGGTGTGTTCGCTTGAGCGCATGCTGCCGAAGCCGAAATAGACCGGCGGCTCGCCGGCGGCGAGGAAGCGCTCGACGCGCTCGGGCAGGGGATCGCCCCCACGCATGAACCAGGCACCGGTCTGCACGACGTCCAGGCCCTCCGCCAGGCCTGCAGGCGCAAGCACCGGGTCGGCCGCGAGCCACGGATGGTCGGTAATGATGTGCGCGTGGACGCTTTCCACCGGCGCCAGGCCGAGCTCGGCGCGCGCCTCATTCATGGCGGTCCGGAACAGCGCATCGAAGCTCTGCTGATCCTCGCGCCACAGCGCGCGATTTTCGTCGCTGCCGAGGGTTTGCGAGTAATGCGTGCCCATCTTCGACGGCGGATGGCTGGGCGACGGCAGCACGCTAGGCGCATAAGCGGTGAACACATAGGGAACTCCACGCGCCTCGGCGACGGAACGGGTGGCGAACTGCAGCACGTCGGCGGCCACCGCCAGCGCGCAGCCCTGGATCGCTTCGGCCAGCACCGGGAACTGCGCACGCACGGTGTCGATGGCGAGTTGCTGCAAGTGCTCGGCCGAAGCTCGGACTGGCGCGCCGCGCGCAAGCTGCTGCAGGTCGGGGCCGATCGGGATGCAGGCCAGGCCGAACGATTCCACCCATGCCTTGAAGTTCGGAGGCACGCACAGGCGCGGCTCATGTCCCAGCGCACGCAACTCGAGCGCCAGGGCGAGCAGCGGCTGCACCGAGCCGCGCGAACCCACCGACGAAAGAAGTATGTTCATGTCCTTGCACCTTGGCCGAGGAGGGGCGCTTTTTAGCGTTTTTCCCGCAAAAACGGCAGTCTTTGCGCGCGGCGGCCGAAGGCTTATTATTTAAGTGCCCAAGAGGAGTTCCGCGATCCGTGCCTTTGCGCCGGGGCGATATCGCGACGGACAGGGCCAGCTCAGCCGCTCGCAGCAAGTTGCCGAACCGCTGTCTGAGTTTGGGCGCTGCCGGTTCATGGCGGCATTCTTCCGGGTTCTGGCGAACCTGGCTCTGGCGAACAAATTCGGCGGCCGGCCGCGACTTTCCCGGCATCCGGCGACTCGCGTCGGCTCTCGACCGAGGCAACCTGGTGTCCCCATTCGCGGGCAGCGTTTCGCGGCGTATCCCCCGCGGGCTGGCATACCGGTCGCCGACAACGATCGCCCGAAGACGCGGGCGGATCTTCCAGTCCACCTCCCGCAGGCCGTGATATCGCGCTCCGTACCGAGGCCCAGTCGTTGCATGGCCGCGTGAGCCGGCGTACTGTCGGGATCGGGCTTGTTGAGCACTTCGGCCATCGAAAGCTTCACGGAGAAGGCGCATGACACGCGAGGAGCACGCAGCAGCATCGACCGCGGCATCCACCGATGATGCCGGTCATCCGGCGATGGGGTCGCAGGAGCGGGGCGTCGCCCAGGATCCCGCGATGGATCGGCACGCGGAGACCCAGGCCGCGATGCTCGGCGGCGACGCCGCCGCACGACGCCAGGCCGCGCATGTGCTGAGCCAGGAATTGCAGGCGACCACGTCCGGCGATCGTGCAACCATGGACCGGAACGCGCCGGCCACACCCTTGATGCCCGTGCATGATGCGGGCGAGGTGCGCCAGTCGATCCGCGCCCAGGATCTCGAGCCTCATGCGGCCGCACCGCGTGCCCCCAATGAAGAGGTCACGCGCAGCGACGTCTACACCATGGAGTCCGCCAGGACTGCCGAGCAGCAAGCGGTACAGCAGGGCCATGCACACCAGTCGGCCCAGGCCATGGCCAACGCGGCCAATGCCTCCAGCGGGCAGGCCGTGCGGTCTTCCGTCACCCAGCTGAGCGACCCGGATCATCCGGACCACGGGCTTTATCGCCAGGCCCAGGCCAAGGTCTATGCGATGGACGCCCAATTCGGGCGCACGCCTGACCAGCGCAGCGACAATCTGGCGGCTTCGCTGACCGCGGCGGCCAAGGCCGAAGGGCTGAACAGTATCGACAAGGTCACGGTGAGCGACGACGGCAGCCGGGTCTTCGCGACCAGCGTGGCGGTTCCTCATGCGCTGAGCTATTCGGCGGCCGTGCCGACGGTGCAGGGCCTGAACACGCCGATCGCGCAGAGCACGGAAAGGCTGGATCAGGCGAATATGAGCCTGGACCAGCGTGCGCAGGCTCAGGCCCAAGCTCAGGCACGCGAACAGCAGATGAACCAGCCTTGGGGGCGCTGACGCCTGCCGGGTTTTTCGCCAGCCGATCGATGAGCCTGAGCTAGGCGCATCGAACGCAGTGACGCATAGACGGCACACGTGCGACACAGTGCTGATGCCTTGTCTCGATGCGACCTTCCGAGCGAGCACAGAGCCCTGGCAGCACGACCCTCTCGCCTGTGTTCGCGCCTTGCATTCTCGACCACTGTCCCACGGCAACATCGAGCCGGCGGGCGGCCATGCCGTTCGGGGGCGGCATCAGCTCCGATGCCTAGGCAGGGTACTGTCACTAGCCTCCGAGCTCGGCTAGCCTTGAGCCGCGATCGAGGCGCACCGACGTCCGCCATACGCTCCCGGGGTAGCCCATGCCTGGCCAGGTTTTCGGACACGACTACTTCCTGGGGCGTTACGAAAGGCGCCGGCAGACCGGTGGCTTCTCGCTGGCCCAGCTGACTCCGACCGTTCCGGAAGAGCAGGTCCAGGAACACTCGCATGCCGAGGCGCATTACGTGCTGGTGCTGGAAGGCCGTTATGTCTCGTCCGCGGCCGGCGCACCGGCGGTGACCAGCGGCCCGGTGCTGATCTACAACCCGCCAGGCACGCGTCATCGCGATTGCTTCCGTGGCGAAGGCGGCTTGTTCCTCACTGTCGCGGTGCCGGCTTCGCTGCTGCATCGTTTCGCCGATGCGGTGGCCTTGCCGGACTATGCCTGCCTCCCCGGCGAGCCAGCCATGCGCGCGGCGCAGCGGCTCGCCGCCACGGGCCTGGCATCGGCCCAAGCCGACGACCTGGCATTGGAATCGTTGTGCGCCGAGCTGCTGACGGCGACCGCGACCAAGCGCGATGCCGCGGAAAAACACCGGCCGCATTGGTTGTGGCGCGCGCGCGAACTGATGCGCGACGATTGCGGCGCCGCGCTGAGCCTGACCGATATCTCGGCCGCGGCAGGCGTGCACCCGGTGCATCTGACGCGCGCATTCCGCCGCCACTTCGGCTGCACGCCGGGGGATTACCTGCGTCGCTGCCGCCTGCTCAAGGCCGCCGCCTTGCTTGCCGACGGTCGCGACGGCCTGGCCGACATCGCCAGCCGCTGTGGCTATTTCGACCAGGCGCATTTCTCGCATGCTTTCCGGCTGGCCTTCGACTTGTCGCCACGACAGTACCGCGAGCGGGCCAGGCGTTGCTGAAAGTCAACCAGGTTTGCCAGATACAAGACGGCAGCGCGCCGATCGCCTAGCCTCTTCGCGAAGAGGCGGCCTGGCTCATGCAGGCCTGGTCGCCCCGCACTTTCCATCGGGGAGTTCCATGCGTCGCTCGAAGCTTGCGCTTTATCTGCTGGGCTGCGGCTTCTGCTGCGCGGCACTGGCCGGCACTTCCGGAACCGACGGCTCGGACCGCCTGGTCGGGCTCTGGGGCGATGATGTCGCGCTGGCGCAGCCGGTAGGCGGCACCCTCACGATCGATGGGCGTGCCGGGGCCTGGCGCGCGGATATCGCCGGCTTCCAGGTGAAAGTCGACCAGCGAGGCAAGGCGCTGTCGATGAGCCTGCCGGGGCAGCAAGGCATGTTCCGGGGAAACCTGGCTGCCGACCAGGCCAGCATCCGCGGCTTCTGGATCCAGCCGGCAAGCGACAACAGCCCGGCTTATGCCTCGCCGCTGACGCTGAAACGGCTGCAGCCCGGCGTATGGGCTGGCGAGGCGCGCCCGCTGGCGAACCGCACCTTCCAATACCTGCAGATCACCCGCGCCGAGGACGGTTCGCTGAGCGCCTTTCTGCGCAATCCGGAATTCAATTTCATGCGCGAGCATCGATGGCGCGTGCAGGTCGACGGCGATGCGCTGGTGTTCAACGATCCGCAACGCCCGCGCTGGCAGCTGCGGGCCAAGCTGGACGACGACACCGGCCATCTGCGAGTCGATTGGCAGGGCATCGGCGTCTTCGACTACAGCCGCCGCGATCGCGATCACGCGCAGGGCTTTTATGCCCGCACGCCGGCCGAGACGGGCTATGTCTATCGGCAACCCGTGGCGAGCGACGACGGTTGGGCGACAGCATCGCTGGACGAAGCCGGCCTCGACAGCCGGCGCATCGCTGCGCTGATCGGCCGGCTCGGCGAGACGGCGCCCGCAGCCGGGCCGCAGGTTCAAGGACTGCTGATCGCACGGCATGGCAAGCTGGTGCTGGAAGAGTATTTCCAGGGCTTCGGTGCCGACCGCGTCCATGACACGCGTTCGGCCGGCAAGACTTTCACATCGCTGCTGACCGGACTGGCCATGCAGCATGGAACCGCCTTTACGCCGGACACGGCGGTGTTGTCGCTGCTGCCTCAATACCAGGCTGCAGCCGGCAACGATCCGCGCAAGCAGCAGATCACTGTGGGCCATCTGCTGTCGATGACGTCCGGGCTGGCCTGCGACGACAACGACGACCAGTCGCCCGGCAACGAGGATCGCATGCAGGGCCAGCAAGCCCAGCGCGACTGGTATCGCTATACCCTCGAGCTGCCGATGGCGAAGTCGCCGGGAGGCGGCCAGGCCGTCTACTGCACGGCGGGCATCAACCTGCTGGGCGCGATCATCGGCCGCACCAGCGGCATGTGGCTGCCGGATTTCTTCGATGCCCATGTGGCTCAGCCGCTGCAAATGCACGACTACTACATCAACCTGATGCCGAATGAGGATGCCTACCTGGGCGGCGGCATCTATCTGCGGCCGCGCGACTTCATCAAGCTGGGGCAGCTTTATCTTTCAGGCGGTCGCTGGAACGGCAAGCGCATCGTCGGACAGGACTGGGTCGAACGCTCCATCACGCGACATGCCGAATTCACACCGGATCACGGCTACGGCTATGCCTGGCACCTGCATCAGATGCAGGCGAGCGGCAGGAGTTTTCGTGAATATGCCGCCGAGGGCAACGGCGGCCAGTTCGTCATCGTGGTGCCCGAATTCGAGCTGGTCGTGGCGATCACCGCCGGCAACTACGGTGACTTCAAGACCTGGTACGCGCTGCAGAACCTGGTGGCCGACGAGATCATTCCGGCGGCGCTGGACAACCGTGGCCATTGAGCCGAAACGGCTGCCTCGCTGTTGGGAGCACCGCTGACGATCGCCCGCTGACGGTATCGAGCGAAGTGGATGAGGATCCTCGCAACTCGTCCATGGTCGAGTAGTTGAGAAACCAGGATGATCCGCAGCAGCGGAACTGTTCGGTTGCGGCGAAGCGTTCGAGCAGCAAGGGCAGGGCCGGTGCGTACTCGATGCATGCGGTTGAGGGCTGGGCCGCACCGTCGAGCGTGTCATTAGTCCGGCGTGAACACCGCATGCGTCATGCTGCCGACCAAGCCATTCGCGTCGAACGCCGATACGGCTGACGCCGAGGCTTGCCCGTGATCCATCACCGAAGCTTCTGGATCGGCTTGCGAAGCTTCGCTCGCGCAAGCCGGCAGCATGCATGTCGATTCAATAATTGTGCTCGACGCGGTTGGCAAAGAAATCGGGGCTGCGCTTCAGTCCATCAAAGGCCCGTTCCTCGACGAGCGCCGCAAGCAGCTGATCCATGGCCTTCGCATAGTCGGAAGCTTTTTGCTCGAGCTCATGGGAATCGTAGTGCGACTGATAGAGCTCGTAGTCAAAGCCCCCGGAATCCATCAGGCAGACAAATCCTTGGTAGTCCCAGTCACCCGTGTTGAGTCGAAGGTCCTCAACATCTTCTGGCAACAAGTAGCGCCCGGCTGTCTTTGCGCGGTAACCGGCGAGTGTCTTGGCAAAGGCTTCTGTGGAATTAAGGCAAAGAAGCGATGCATCGATGGAGAAGCCGTAAAAGGTTTCGGTCCGGTGAGCATCGGCGAACGCCCGAATGGCCTTGACGGAGAAAGCCAGCATCCTGCCATGGTCAAATCCGGGCATGGACAACGCTCCCTTGAGGTGGCGCGGAAACGCGAGGGCAAGCTCGCAACATGAAGGCTCAGTATCACCGGCCACCGGACCGATTGCCATCGGCGGGAGCTTGATGACGATGCGATACCGGATGCGCGTGGATCGCGTGGTCTCGCCGGCACGGCGCGCTGCTGTGTTCATAGATCGATCTTGGTTCCGATTTCGACGATATGCTGGGCCGGCATGCCGTAATACAGCATGGCAGGCATGGCGTTGCGCTCCATGTAAACGAAGGCGGCCTTGCGCCACCACGGCATCTGGCCCTTGTCTGACGCCGCGGTCAACTTGTCCCGACCGATGAAGTAACTTACCTCCTGCGCCTTCAAGGCCGGCTCGAGATCGAGCGCCTCCAGGCGGTCGGGCACATCGATGCGCTCATTGAAGCCGAAACGCAGGCGAACCCAATAGAAGCCGTCGCCGAGATCTTCGACGTCGCTGCGGAGATCGGCATTGACGCGCGACGTATCGACGCCGTCGTCGACATGCAGAAGGATGTTGCGCTGGTGCAAGACCTGGTTGTGCCGAAGATTCTGCAATAGAGCATGCGGCGCCCAGCGGGGATCGGCCGCGAGGAAAACGGCCGTCCCCGCCGCACGCAGGGGTGGCTCGCAGCGGATCTTGGCCATCAGTGCGTCGAGTTGCTTGCTCTCCGCGTGAATGCGCCGGAGCAGCAGCTGGCGCCCCCGTCGCCAGGTCGTCATGACGAACAAAGCCAGCGCCGCCAGCAGCAGGGGAAACCAGCCGCCTTCGCGCAGCTTGAGCAGGTTGGACGAAAAGAATGCGAGGTCGATGATGCCGAAAAGCCCGCCGAAGCCCACCAGCTTTGCCAGGCCCCAGCGCCAATTGCGCCGCGCCACCACCAGCAGCAAGGCGGTGGTCAGCAGCATGGTGCCGCTGACCGCGATGCCATAAGCACCGCCAAGCCGCTGGGACGAACGGAAGCCCAGCACCGCGGCCATCACTGCCAGGAACAGCATCAGGTTGACCGCAGGCAGATAGACCTGGCCCTCGACATGCTTCGAGGTGTGCAGTACGCGGGCACGCGGCAGATAGCCGAGCTGGATGCCCTGATGCACCATGGAAAAGGTCCCGGAGACGACCGCCTGCGAAGCAATCACCGTGGCGCACGTCGCCAGCGCGATCATCGGATAAAGCAGCAGGTGCGGAACCAGGCTGTAGAAGGGAGCGCCGCTTGCGTCGGGCTGTGCGAGCAAAAGCGCGCCCTGACCGAAATAGTTGAGCAGCAGGCAGGGCAGGGCCAGGCTCAGCCAGGCCATCCGGATGGGCGCGGTGCCGAAATGGCCGATGTCGGCGTAGAGCGCTTCCGCACCGGTGAGCACCAGCACGACGGCACCCAGGGAAGCAAACCCTTTGTAGCCGCCGTGCACGACGTATGTGACGGCGTGGCGCGGATCGACAGCCGCGAACACCGCAGGATGGCGCACGATGGCGGCAACCCCCAGGGCGGCAATCGCCAGCAGCCAGACCATCATGATCGGACCGAACCAGTGCCCCAGCAAGGAACTGCCGCGCCGCTGCAGCACGAACAGCCCGACCAGGATGCCGGCGGAAATCGGCAGCACCCACGGCTTGAGCACGGGCGTGGCCAGTTGCAGACCTTCCACCGCCGACAATACCGAGATTGCCGGCGTAATCACGCTGTCGCCGAAGAAAAGCGCCGCACCGATCAGGCCCAGCATGATGGTCAGCCAGGTCCAGCGGCCACGGCCCTGCATGGCACCGCGGGCAAGCGCTCCCAGCGCCATCATGCCGCCTTCACCGTGGTTGTCGGCGCGCATGACTACCCACACGTACTTGCAAGTCACCACGAGCAGCAAGGCATACAGGCAAAGCGACAGCAACCCCAATACGTTTTCGGCATCGGGTCGAACACCTTGCTCGGTAAAGGCTTGCTGCAGGGAATACAGCGGGCTGGTGGCGATGTCGCCAAAGACGACGCCGGTAGCCGCCAAGGCAAGGGTGGGCAGGGATGGCGTCGGCTTCTTCGGTGAGGGCTTCCGATCGAGCATGGCGATGTCGAAGGCGAAGAGGGCTCGGAATGAGCCGGGCATGTCATGGGCACTGCAGCGCCGGGCCATTCAAGTCCCACAGCGCCGGCCGGCTGCCTGCCTGACTGAAGCAGCGTGCAGGCGCATGCTAGGCATGGGGCAGGTTGGGGCGAGGTCGAGGAAGAGCGAAATTGGCGTGACTCGTCAGTCACGCAGAACTCGCCATGGCGAATCACGACGGTCACGGCATGGCCTTGACGCATGACAAGCCGCTTCGATAAACGAGCAGGAATGATCGAAGCCTGGCTCCGCTGCGGATCGCAACGGGACAGGCCGATCGTCATAAAAGGGGTGAACCGACGCAGATCGAAAAGATCGGAGGATGCGACAAGCAGCAAAATGCCAGTCGGGCAATTTAGGTTGCGATTGGCTCGGGCCAGCCGATGCTCATTCGATTATTTCGGTCGATTCCCTTCATGGCTGGAGTCAGAAGGCCATGCGTGAAAGAAGCTTTCCCGGCAGCGGGGTTCAGGGGGCTAAATCGCCACTGCCACCGGCGTCAATTCGCCGATACAAACTATCCGTGTCCGCGGGAAATTTGAAACTCTGTGTGATGCGTCAGCTTGGGGCGCTCTCCATCCTTGAAAGCGCATTTCGTGGTGATAGTGTCGGTTATTCGCCAAGACCCAGCCATCAGATGAGTCCGAATGCGCTGTGACAATTAGCACGCGTGATAATCAGAACTTTTCATCAAAAAACACGCGCCCGATGTCTCTTGAAATGGCTATCAGGCAAATGGATGAGATAAAGCAGAAGGGTTTTCTGGGCGGCTCGCTCAAAAAGCAAAAATCGGTCTTAGAGGTCTGGCTTGCGCTGTACGCGCGGGCATGCGTGTTTGACGTCGCCAGATGAAGTCAACACGAGCATAGTCCGATACGAGATATGGGCCGGCACAAGATAGAGGAATCACCCAAGCGCTCGTGCAAGACGCACAAACCACGCTATCGTCGTGACGGCTCGTCGTGCGTTTGCGGTAAGCCAAGCGGCGATCTTCAGGAAAAGGCAGCGGTCGGTGCTGAGGAGTCCTGCGATCAGGTGGTCGTCGTGGACATGGCTGTCACAGCTCGCGGCAGATCATCGCCTTCGCCGCGAATGCCGTGGCTTGATTCCAAGCGATCGACATCGGTGGCCTCGCCGTTTTCCGTAGTTCGAGCTGAGTGCTGCAGACAAGTGCCGTCGACTAAGGCAGGTGACGTCGATCGCCGGCGATCGACTGTCTGGGGCATCGCTTCATCGTGCCTCGCATGTTCCGGGCGGCTCTTGCCTGGTATTCGCGGCGATATATTCGCGGCGATCGATCCGACTGCCCCAGGCAGGCGCCTTGCCTCAAGGCATGGCGACGGATCGCGCCTCGTAAATCACACTGCAATCGCCATCGTGCTCCAGCGGCGCGAAAAACCGGCGATAGCTATCCGCATCGCTCACCGTGCTGGTCTGGGCGTTGCCGTTGCTGTCCCATACTGTGCGGGTCAGCTCGAGGTGCACGATGCCGCCATGAACACCGGGACGCACGACCACCAGCGCCTGGGTGGACTGGTGATCCGGCTTGGCCGGCAGCATGGGGGCCTTGGTCTTCAGCAGGCCGCGCAGGATCTGCCGCCCATGGCTGATCAGCACTTCGTCGTGTTCGGCCTTGACCAGGCCGACGTCAGGCGTGATGAAGACCGGCGAGAAATCCAGCGCCTTCAGGCTGGCCGCACTTTGCCTGACCAACCCCTCCGCATCGCTCGCCTCACAGCGCCGGCTCTGCAGGCGAGCCAGTTCCTCCTGCTGTGGCGGGGTGAGGTCCACCGTCACCTGCTGCGAGCTGTATTTCAGAAGGTGGCCGCCGCTTCCGGTGGTGCGTGTGGTGCCGTCTGGCGACGGCTGTTGCGCCATCGCCGGCACGGCGAGCAGGACCAGAAGCCACGCAGCCGCGCGGCGTAGGCGACATGGATCAGGCACGACAGGTTCTCTCCGGGGCGAATTCATAGGCATCGGCTGCATGCGTTGCACGGCTCGTTGCCTCCGACCGCCGGCTTGCGGCCAGGCGGAGACAAACCATCAGTCCTTGCGGCTGTCTCTGGCGCAGCTCCACGCTGGCGCCATGCAGCTCGGCGATCCGCTGCACAATGGCGAGTCCAAGGCCGCTGCCTGATTCGCTGTTGCCGGGAACACGGAAGAACCGCTCGAAAACCTGATGACGATAATGTTCAGGGATGCCCGGGCCATCGTCGGACACCACCAGCCATACGGCGTCTTTATGGCGGCGCAGGGTGAGCGCTATGTTTCCGCGCTCCGGCACGTACTTGATGCCGTTGTCCAGCAAGTTGTCGATGAGGGTGGTCATCAGGTCGTAGTCGCAGTCGACCATGCACGATGCCGGGGCCTGCAGGCTCAATTCAATATGTTTCTCGAAGGCCCGCGAGGCCGCTGCCGAGATGCGGTTGGCCACCAGATCGGCCAGGTCGTTCTGAACCAGCCTGGGCTGGGTATCCGTGGACTGGATACGCGCGACCATCAGCAGCTGGCGGATCATCTTCGCCGCGCGCAGCAGGCCTGCGTGCAGGTCGGCCTTGGCGCGTTCCCTGGTTTCCACGCTTTCGGCCGCCGACAGCACATGGGCCTGGGCCTGAATGGCGGAAAGCGGGGTAAGCAGCTCGTGAGCCGCATCCTGGAAGAACTTTCTCTCCTGCGCCTGCGCCTGTTCGAGCGCGCCGATCAGGCGATTCAACTCGCTGACCAGGGGATGCAGCTCGGCCAGCGGCTGCTCGATCTGCAGCGGCACCAGGTTGCCCGGCGAACGCGCGCCGATGACCTCGACCAGCGAGCTCAGGGGCCGCAGGCCAAGGCGGGTCAGCAGCACCGTGGCCATCACCACCAGCGGAAGCAAGAGCAGCATGGCCAGGCCGAAGCGGAAGGCCAGCGTGACGCCGCCACGCAGCCAGATGTCGCGCAGCCAGCCCTCGTTGATGGCGGCCACCACGCTCCGATCGCCCTGTGTGTCGCTCAGCCGCAGCAGACGCCAGCCCGGTTGCGCCAGCGGCGGGTCTTCGGTCTGCGCCAGCACCTTGCCGCTGCCATCCTGCAGCCTGAAGCGCATGACTGCGCGCGCATCTGTGGACATGAATCCGTGCAGGTCGAGCGCTTGACGCACGATTCGGTTCGATGCCCCTGACGGATCGCGCGCCTCCAGCATCACGTGCGCGTAATTGTCGAGGCTGCGGTCAGCGTCGCGATCGACGTAGCCGAGCACGAACAACAGGATCACGCCGCTGCAGGCCAGATAGGTCGCCATCGACGTCGCCAGCTGCACCAGCAGCATGCGACGAGCCAGCGATTGGCGGAAGATGCGTGCCAGGGCGCTCATAGATGCAGGCGGTAACCCACGCCGCGAATGGTCTGGATCATCTCGGTACCGATCTTCCGGCGCAGATTGTGGATGTGTACCTCGAGCACATTGCTTTCCACCTGTCCCATCGACTGCTCCAATTGCCTGCGCGACACCACTTTGCCGGCACTCTTCATCAACTCCACCAGCACCGAGAACTCGCGTGGCGACAGGTCCAGCGCCCGGTCGTGCACGAAGGCCAGGTGTCGGGCGACGTCGATGCTCAATGCGCCCGCCTGCCAGTGCGAACTGGCCTGACCTGCGCTGCGCCGGATCACCGCGCGCAGGCGCGAAATCAGCTCGTCCACCACGAATGGCTTGACCAGGAAGTCGTCCGCCCCGCGATCCAATGCGCCGATGCGCTCGCTGAGGGCATCGCGGACGGTGAGAAACAGCACGGGAGTGCGGTCATTGCGTTGGCGCAGCCAATCCAGCAGCTCGTAGCCCAGCCCGTCGGGAAGCTCCACGTCGAGCAGCGCAGCATCGTAGCCGCCGTTTGCCATCAATTGGCGCGCATCGCCCAGGCGGCGCACCCATGCATGCTCGAAGCCGGCGCGTTGAAGCGATATCGACACCGCCTTGCCCAGCGGAACGTCGTCCTCTACCAGAAGCGTTCGCATGCCGCCTTCTTTGCCATCCGCAGGTCGATCCGAAGTGGTTGAGAAAGCACGTCCCTGCGCTTTCCCAACGGGCGAAACCCGGTGTGGTTCCGGTTCCGCTCCCGGCAACGCGATCCTATAGGGGAACATCGATCTGCCGGCGAGCCATCCATGCTCTCACGGACCAAGTCGTCCTTGAGTCCGCGGGCGCTATTGCAGCGCAAGCTGAGCCCAGCTGCCTTAATTGCGGATTAAGCTTTCAGGCTACGGCCAGTCCCCATGCCAGAGAGGACTGGCCCGTGGCGACTTCGCAGCAGGTAAGAAGATCATCTGTTAGGTGGCGCAAGGAACGGCAGCGCGAAGCGGTCTGGAGGCGCGAAAGCATGACGTATGCATGCGCCGTATCGAATCCGGACAGGCATGTCGGCGGCGGCAATCCGGCGGCACCTTGACGTTGCCCCGTTGTGGCCGGCCGCGTGACCAACCGCCCCATGGCGACGCTTGCCAAGTCTTTCGGAAAATCGAACACGGCAGATGAGGTGGTTGCCGACTGTATGGGCTGCCGACGACCGCATCGCGGGCTTGAAGCACCTGGGCCAGATTCACGGGCGGCACGCATGGCACCGGCAAACTCTCGATGCAGCCGGACGAGAATCTGGCCGCAGCCGATGTCCGGCTCATGGAAGCGGCAGGCACTTATGCGAACGGCCCCGTGCGGGGCCGTTCTCGTTCAGCGGATTCGCGCCCCCTGAATCGGGTTTGCTTACAGGGAACAACCAAAAGACGTGTAGGTCGCCTTGGCCTGATCCAGCGCCTGCTTACACTGTGAGGCCAATGCGTCCTTGGTGGCCGGGTTGGCTGCGGCCTGCTTGAACGCATCCGTCTGCTGCTTGAAGGCCGAGGCCATCATCGCCCGCTGGGCCTCCGGCACCTTGCTGGAGACGCAAGCCTGCACCTTGCTGACGTAGTCGTCGCATTCGGGGATGCCGATCTTGTCGCCGCTGGCGGCAACCGGTGCCGCAGTGCCCGCAGCGGCAGGTGCTGCCGGGGTGGCGGCAGGCGCCGGGGCCGGAGCCGCGGCCGGAGTGGCGGCAGTCGCCGGCGTGGCTGCCGGGGCCGAGCTGCTGGCAGTGTCGTTAGAAGACTTGTCGCAGGCGCAAAGAGCCAGAGCCATGGCGGCGGAAAGCAACACAATACGACTATTCATGGAACCTCCTCAGGAAGTGACGGGACCAGATCAAACTCCGTGTGCAACACCTAAGCCTCCAACTTATTCGCAGATGAATCGCGCAGCTTCGCGTGAATCATCCACATACCAGCACAAGCAATTGATTTACTTATAGAAACAACCAACGCACTCGTGGAGTGGGCGGGCGTCACTGTGCTCTCGGTGCGAACAAATCGGAGGTTCCCCAACCAATACCGATACAGGCTGTTGCGGCGAGAAACTATCACGAATAGGCGACGGAAGAGCGGAAATGCGGCAGAGACTTGGTATGCGGGGATAGCTCGGGATGGCCTTCCGGCGCTTACCAGAGTCCGTTCCGCAAGCGCGATCAAGTCCAACGAACCCACTCAGATGCGATGGGTCCAGCTGCGCGCCGTTGCTCGAGCATTGACATCGAAGAGGGTGACGCAGACTCCAGCCAGGTCGAATCTATGCCAGGCCAGATCGATCGTGCCGCGGTCCATGCCACGCGCAGCGTGGGCGCTTCGTCGCGCGGGCGGCCTGGCGGCAAGCCGCTTTGTATGCCTGCTTGCGATCCCGACGGGGTGATTCTTAGTGCGTCGAGAGTGCATCGAGAAGGGACGATCGCTTCCCGCGGTTAGCGCATTGGATTTCCGTAGGTCATGATGCCGTTCTGACGACGAGCCCGAGAAGTTTGCTTTGATCTACGACGTGGTGATTGCCGGCGCAGGTCCGGTCGGCTTGTTCCTGGCCTGCGAGCTTCGGCTTGCCGGACGCTCGGTGCTGGTGCTGGAGCAGGCCGACGACCCGCATTCTCCCTTGAAGGGGCTCCCGTTCGGCATGCGCGGGCTTTCCGCGCCTACCGTTGAAGCGTTCTACCGTCGCGGGCTGCTGAGTGACCTCGCGATGCCGCAAGGCGTGCAAGGTGGGCCGGGTAAAGACGCTGCCGCGCCCGCAGAAACAGGGGCGCAGAAGCCGCGCCGTCAGGCCGGCCATTTCGCCGGCATTCCCTTCGATCACGCCAAGATCGACGCCTCGAAATGGCCGTATCGTCTGCCTGGTCCGGCCGATACCCATATGGCGGCCGACATGCAGGGCATCGAAGCTGCCTTGGCCGCTCGCGCCAGCGCGACCGGGGTCGAGATCAGGCGCGGCGTCGGCGTCCAAGGTTTCGAAGCATCGAGCGAGCAAGTGGCCGTTCGCGCCGCTGACGAGGTTTTCCACGGGCGCTGGCTGGTCGGATGCGACGGCGGTCGCAGCACGGTGCGCAAGGTCGGCGGATTCGAGTTCGCCGGCACCGATCCCGAATTCACCGGCTACTCGGTCCAGGTCGAGATGGCCGATCCGGACAAGCTCGCCTTGGGCCGCCACTACACGCCGACCGGCATGTATTTCCAGTCGCAGCCCGGGACCATTGCGATGGTCGAGTTCGACGGAGGCGCGTTCCATCGCAGCCAGCCGATCACGCAAGACCACGTGCAGGCGGTATTGCGCCGCATTGCCGGTACCGACATCACCCTGACGGCTCTGTTGCTTGCCACCACCTGGACCGATCGCGCCTATCAGGCCACGGCTTATCGCAAGGGCCGGGTGCTGCTCGCCGGCGATGCCGCGCACATCCATTCTCCCTTGGGCGGCCAGGGACTCAATCTCGGGCTTGGCGACGCGATGAACCTGGGCTGGAAGCTTGCCGCCACCCTCCGCGGCGATGCGCCCGCCGATCTGCTCGACAGCTATGCGCGCGAACGGCAGCCCCTGGGCGAGCAGGTGCTCGACTGGTCGCGCGCCCAGGTCGCATTGATGCAGCCGAGCAGGCAATCGCGAGCACTCGAAGCCATCATGCGCGATCTGATCGACACGCGGGACGGCGCGACCTACTTCGCCGAGCGCGTGTGGGGGATCTCCACCCGCTACGAGCTGGGCGGCCAGCATCCCCTGGTCGGGCGCAGCGCTCCCGATTTCGAGCTGGCCGATGGAACCAGGCTCGGCGCCTTGCTTCGACAAGGAATCGGCGTGCTGCTGGACTTCGACGCCCGCAAGCCGCTGCAGTCGCTCGCGAGTGGCTGGAGCGGCCGGATCGACTATGTCGCAAGCGAACCCAGTGAGCGACTGGGCCTGAGTGCCGTGCTGGTGCGCCCGGACGGCATCGTTGCCTGGGCAGGCGAGGAAACTTCCGATCAAGAAGCCGCTGCGCAGGCGATGGCTCGATGGTTCGGCGCAGCCAATCCGCCGCGCAACGGGGCAGGCTGAACGCCTCACCTCGGGCATTTTCGACTACCCGCGCGGTAGCGATTCGATGGAAGAGGGCGCGGCTACGGGGCGCCGGCTGGATCGAGGCCGGGACCGGTGTGGCTGTCGTCGTCGATGCGCACTGACACCGCATGCTCTCTGCCGTGAAAAGCGGTTTGAAGCCCACGTAGCTCGAGTCGTGGCATAGGGGGCGCAGCTTTGCTGCTCGTCAGCGCCATTCCACCGAAGACCTCAGATCGTCGGCGATATTCATGACGTCTTCTAGGCGAGCCTGAGCGGCGGATTGGGCAGCGAGCCCCCGGACTGACAAGCGTCACTACGGATTCCGCCCATTCCCGAGCTGGATGAAATACCGGCGAGCTGGAAGCAGCGCGGCCGCCCCTGTACCTGAAAGGGAAACGGCCGCGTGGACTTCTGGCCAACGCCAGGTCTGCTCAGGCCTTGTAGCCTGGCTGCTTGAACGGATGAGCTTCGGCGAATGCCGGGAGCTCGAAACAACGCTTGGTCAAGGCGTCCACCTTGGGAAAAGGCGCCATGTCCAATTGGTAGAGATGGCCGGTAATGACCTGGCCGGCCATGCAGATGTCGGCGATGCCCGGTGCTTCGCCCAGCGCGAAGGGAGCCGCCGGGCGTCGGTCGAGCAGCCGCTCGTAGGTCGCCAGGCCTTCTGCCGCCCAATGCCGGCACCAGGACTCGATGGCCGCCGTGTCGGCGCCGAACGCCGTGGCGAGATGCTTGCGCACGCGCGGCACCACCAGGGGATGGGCGTCGGCCACCGAAACCAGCGCCAGCGACCGGGCGTAGGCACGTTCCCTGACGTCCGTCGGCAACAGCCGCGGTTCCGGCTGGATCTCGTCGAGATATTCCATGATCGCCATCGACTGGAAAATCCGCTGGCCCTCGTGGACGAAGGTGGGCACTACGTGTTCTGCGTTGACTGCGGCATAGCCGGCGTCGAACTGGCGCCCCGACAGGATGTCGACTTCGATTTCGTCGAAGGGCAGTTGCTTCAACGCCAGGGCGACGCGCACACGGAATGCGGCATTCGAACGCCAGAAGCCATAGAGCTGGATAGTCACGGGGGAGGGTCCTTTGTGCGGGTTTAGGGGATGCCTTGCGTAAGCTACGGCAGCCTGCCAGCGTCGTTCACAGCAAAACGCGGCGAAAGTCGCCAAGCAAGCGAGCCAGTTCGGCGGTGAAGCGCGCTGCGGCCGCACCATCGACGACACGATGGTCATAGGACAGCGACAGGGGAAGCAGCAGGCGCGGCTGGAATGCGCTGCCGTCCCATACCGGCTGGATGGACGAGCGGGAGACGCCGAGGATGGCGACCTCCGGAGCATGCACGATAGGCGTGAACGCGGTGCCGCCGATGCCGCCCAGCGAACTGATCGAGAAACAGCCGCCCTGCATATCGACGGGCTGCAGCCTGCCATCACGCGCACCGGCGGCGAGCGATGCCGCTTCGCGCGCGATCTCGCGCAGGCCCTTCTGGTCGGCATGGCGCAGCACCGGCACCAGCAGGCCCCGCGGCGTGTCGGTCGCAAAGCCGATGTGGCAGTAGCGCTTCAGGATCAGGGTTTCTCCATCCTCGTCGAGGGAGGCATTGAATGGCGGGAAGCGCTTGAGCAGCACCGCTGAGGCCATGATCAGAAAGGCCAGCAGGGTGATCTTGGCATCACCGGGTGGCTGCTCCCGATTGAGCTGGGTGCGGAAGGCCTCTAGCTCCGTGATGTCGGCCTGGTCGTGCTGGGTAACATGCGGTATGACCGCCCAGTTCCGCGCAAGGTTGGCGCCGGACAGTTGCTGGATGCGGCTGAGCGGCTGCCGTTCGACCGCACCGAACTGGGCGAAGTCCACACGCGGCCAGGGCGGCAGGTTCATGCCTCTCCCCGACGCCGGCGGAGCCGCCGCCTCGATGCGCTCGCCGCTGGCTGATAAAACGTTGCGCACATAGGCGTCCACGTCGCCGCGCAGAATGCGACCGTTGCGCCCGCTGCCGGCGACCTGGGCCAAAGGCACGCCAAGCTCGCGGGCTCGTTGGCGCACCACCGGGCTTGCATACGGCAGATTGCCGGGTGCGGCGGGCAGGGCATCCGACGCCACGGTGGGCAGGCTCGGCTCGGTGCGCACTCGTGCGGCTGGTTCGGGGGTGACGACCGTAGCCGCTATCGCCGTAGCCGCCTCGGCTTTGTCAGCTTTGGCGGAATGCGTGGCTTCGACGGTGGCTGCTGTACCGTCAGCCGCTGGCTCAGCCACCTCGACTAGCGCAATCAGGTCACCTTCGGAAAGCGTGTCGCCGAGGCGGGCCTTCCATGCCCTGACGATTCCCGCCACCGAAGTGGGCACCTCCATGGTGGCCTTGTCCGACTCAAGCGTGATGATGCCCTGATCGACCTTGACGCGATCGCCCAGCTTGACCAGCAGTTCGATGACGGGAACGTCGCGGGAGCCGCCAAGGTCGGGCACGCGCACTTCTTTCAGGTGGTCCATGCTTATCTCTGTGATCGTGCCCATGCAGCGGCGCCCAACCGAATCGCCGGCGCAGCCAGCCTCTGGCCCTATGCCGTGGCCGGATTGGGCTTTTCCGGATCGATGCCGAAAGCCTGGATGGCCTGGGCAACCCGGGCGCGCGGCACCTGCCCGTCGTCGGCCAGGGCCTTGAGCGCCGCCAGCGCGATGAACTGCCGATCCACCTCGAAGAAGCTGCGCAGCGATGCCCGCGTGTCGGAACGGCCGAAGCCATCCGTGCCCAGCGCGACGAAGCGGCGATCGTCGATGAAAGGACGGATCTGGTCGCTGACGATCTTCATGTAGTCGGTGGCGACCACCACCGGGCCCGGGCGGCCCGCCAAACAGGCCTGCACGTACGGAATGCGCGGCTCGTCTTCCGGGTGCAGCATGTTCCAGCGCTCGACGGCGAGACCGTCGCGACGGACCTCGTTGAGGCTGGTCGCGCTCCACACGTCGCAAACCACCGCGTAGTCCTTCTCCAGCAGCTCGGCGGCCGCCAGTACCTCGTTGAGGATGGCGCCGCTGCCCATCAGCTGCACCCGCGGCGTCTTCTTCGCTGTCTTGCCGCCTTCGCGCAGCAGATAGAGGCCCTTGAGAATGCCCGCTCCCGCGCCGTCCGGCATGGCCGGGTGAGGGTAGTTCTCGTTGAGCAGGGTGATGTAGTAGTAGATGTCCTCCTGCTCGACGAACATGCGGCGCATGCCGTCCTGCACGATCACCGCGAGTTCGTAGGCGAAGGTCGGGTCATAAGAAATGCAGCTGGGAATGACCGACGACAGCACGTGGCTGTGGCCGTCGTCGTGCTGCAGGCCTTCGCCCATCAGGGTGGTGCGCCCCGAGGTCGCGCCGAGCAGGAAGCCGCGCGTCCTGGCATCGGCCGCGGCCCAGGCCAGATCGCCCACGCGCTGCAGGCCGAACATGGAATAGAAGATGTAGAACGGGATCGTGGTCAGCGCATGATTGCTGTAGGACGTGCCCGCGGCGATCCACGAGGAGATCGCGCCCGACTCGTTGATGCCTTCCTGCAGGATCTGCCCGTCCTTGGCCTCCTTGTAATAGCTCAGCTGGCCCGCGTCCTGCGGCGTGTAGAGCTGGCCCAGATAGGAATGGATGCCGATCTGGCGGAACAAGCCCTCCATGCCGAAGGTGCGCGACTCGTCCGGCACGATGGGGACGACGAGCTTGCCCAGCTCGGGGTCCTTCAGCAGCATGCTCAGGATGCGCACGAAGGCCATGGTGGTGGATTGCCCGCGCTCGCCGCTTCCCTGCAGCAGGCCGGCGAAAGTCTTGAGCGCGGGAACGGGCAGCGTCGGCACCTGATGGATGCGCGCAGGCAACTGGCCGCCGAGGGCGCGGCGCCGTGCCGCGAAGTAGCGGGCTTCCTCGCTGTCCGGGACAGGCCGCAGGTACGGCATCTCCTCCAGCTGTGCGTCGCTGACCGGCAGGGCGAAGCGATCGCGAAACGCACGCACCGCGTCAGCACTCATCTTCTTCAGCTGGTGATTGATGTTCTGGCCTTCGCCCGCCTCGCCCATGCCGAAGCCTTTGACGGTCTTGGCCAGGATCACCGTGGGTCGCCCGCTGGTGGCGACCGCCTGCGCGTAGGCGGCGTAGACCTTTTCGGGATCGTGGCCGCCGCGAGTGAGCTGCCAGATCTCGTCGTCGGACATGTCGGCGACCAGCGCCAGCAGCTCCGGATACCTGCCGAAGAAATGCTCGCGCACGTAGGCGCCGTTCTGCGACTTGAAGGTCTGATAGTCGCCGTCGACGCACTCCATCATGCGCTGGCGCAGCAGGCCGCTGGCATCTTTCGCCAGCAAGGCATCCCAGCCGCTGCCCCAGATCACCTTGATGACCTGCCAGCCGGCCGCATGGAAGGTGCCTTCCAGTTCCTGGATCACCTTGCCATTGCCGCGCACCGGGCCGTCGAGGCGTTGCAGATTGCAGTTGACCACGAAGATCAGATTGTCGAGCCGCTCGCGGCCGGCCACCGAAATCGCCGCGAGAGATTCGGGCTGGTCCATCTCGCCATCGCCGAGGAAGGCCCAGACCTTGCGTCCCTGCGCTTCCTTCAGTCCGCGGTATTCCAGATAGCGCATGTAACGCGCCTGGTAGGCGGCGGTCAGCGGACCCAGTCCCATCGACACGGTAGGGAACTGCCAGAAGTCGGGCATCAGGCGCGGATGCGGGTAGGACGACAGGCCGGCGAGCACCGATTCGCGCCGGAAGTTGTCCATCAGCGCTTCGCTGAGGCGGCCTTCGACAAAGGCTCGGCCGTAGATGCCGGGCGCCGAATGGCCCTGGATGTAGACCAGGTCGCCGTCGAAGTCGTCGGTGCGCCCGCGAAAGAAATGATCGAAACCCACGTCATAGAGCACGGCAGCGGATTGGTAGGTGGCGATGTGGCCGCCCACGTTCGAGTGCTTGCCGGCGCGCAACACCATGACCATCGCGTTCCAGCGGATGTACGCATTAAGGCGGCGCTCGACGGCAAGGTCACCGGGGTAATTCGGCTGCCGTTCGCGCGCGATGGTATTGACGTAGGCCGTGGTCACCCGTCGATGCAGGTCGCCGTGGCGGCTGACGTCGAAGTCGCTCAGCTGATCGATCAGGTAATGCGCCCGCGCCCGCCCGTCGGCCTTATTCACCGCTTCGAAGGCCTCGACCCATTCGCGGGTTTCCACGGGGTCGATATCGGATTGCACGATGGGATCATTCACGGGGACCTCCGGATGGGCGCAGCTGGCCGCGTCGCGCAAGGCGACGGCCTGGACGGATGGGCGAGGCGCCTGGGGCAGCGCCGGCATACGATTGCAATTGCAATCGATGCCGGGGAATCATGCCGCGATATAATTGCGATTGCAACTCACTGGATGCGGGAGGCATCGCCCATGACGAACCCGAAACCGGATCTCTGGTTTTCCTTCGTGCGCTCGCATCGCGCGCTGATCCGCGAGATCGAGCGACGGCTGGCCGAAGCCGGTTTGCCCGCCTACGGCTGGTATGACGCTTTGTGGGGTGTTGAGAGCGGCAAGAACGGCACGCGGCGCATGCACGAACTGGCCGACGCCCTGGTGATCGAGCGCTACAACCTCACGCGCCTGGTGGATCGCCTGGAGCAGGAGGGGCTGGTCACGCGCGCGCGATCGCCCGAGGACGGTCGCGCGGCCTATGTCACCATCACCGAAGCCGGCCGCTCGCTGCGCAAGCGCATGTGGAAGATCTACGAGACTGCGGTGAACGAGCTGTTCCTTCCTCAGTTCGACATAAAGGCGCAGCGTGAGGTTTCGGAAGCTCTGGACCAAGCCGCACTGGCGGCGCGCCAATCCTCGCAGTCCGTGCAGTAACGTCCCTTTCCAAAACCGGAGGCGTGTTGCGCGGCAGATCGCCGACGCCTCCGCTAACCAGACTGCCGAGCCCGATTAGGGCGGACCCCAGCCTTGCGCTGCGTGCGGCGTGACTGAAGTGGCCATGTCGGCGTGATTTGCCTATTGCAGTTCGTGAGTGGCTAACGCAATTCGTCGATGTGCTTCTGCATGTCGTCCTTCCGCATGGGGTCGGTTTGAGCAGGCAACATCTGTTCGAGGATCGCCAGCTGCGCCGCGTCCAGTGCCTTCTTGGCCGACGTCTTGATGTCCGGCGCGACGCCCACGCCCTCCCAGTCGCCATGCGTGACTGGATTGATCGGACGCCCCGACGGGACAAACATCATGAAGTGTTCGCTCAAGCGTTGCGGCGAACCGGCATGCGCGGCTCCGGCCGTAGTCTCGCCGACGATCTTGGCGCGACCGGCGTTCTTCAATGCGTAAGCGAAGTCTTCGCAGCCCGAGATGGTATCGCTGCTGGTCAGCACGTAGAGCTGACGCGCCTGGCCGTATCGCCTGCCGGGCACACTGGCCGTCGTCCAGCGTTCTTCCGTGTGATTTTCCGTACGGAAGTAAATGTCATTGAGGTGGGTCGGCTTGTCGAACAGATAGCTCGCCAGCAGCATCACCGTGTCCGGATCGCCGCCCTGGCATTCGCGCAGATCGACAATCAACGCGTCGGTGTCGCCGAGCAAGGTCATTGCAGCGGCGATGCGTTCGGCAGCCTGCTGCGGCCGGCCAAACGCGTGCAGGTCCAGCAGGCCGATGTTGAAATGCAGCCGACCGACATTGGCGAAGCCGTAGTTCACCTGTTTCTGGTGCAAGGCCTCATCGGCCTGTTCCTGCGGTGATGGGTCGTCCCCCTGTCCTGCGGGGACGGCATGTTCGAAGTAACGGATCTCCAGATGCTTGTCATGCGTCAGGCTCTGCAGATCGTCGGTCAGCGTTTCCGCCAATTTTTCCGCACTGTCGATGGCATCGAAATCTCCGCGCGACATACGCTGGCGCAGGTCTTTCTCGATCAGCGCGGCCTTGTCCGGGAACACATAAGCGCGATTCAGATTGGCGATGACGCCATCGATGACGGCCTGGCGCGTCGGCTTGTCGACGGGCATATCCCGTTGTGGCGGCTCATGCGGCGGCCCTGCATCCGGCGGGTCGGGCAAGGCCAGCACGGCGATGCTGCCCAGCACCGACATGCCGGCCACGGCCAGGGCGATAACGAGCTTGGTTCTTTTATTCATCACACATTCCTCCATCCGCCGGTGTTGACGATCGACGGACCCAGCCTGTGGCAACAATGTGGGGGAATTGTGTGGGTGCTTCGGTTTCGGTCGCGAAGAGCTCAGAGATCGACGCGGTAGCCCAGGCCGTAGATGGAGTGGATGACCTCGACGTCCGGCAACACCGTGGCGAGCTTGCGCCGCAGGTTCTTGATGTGCGTATCGATGGCGCGGTCGTTGACCTCAAGATTGTCGCTCCTGGCAATGTCCAGCAGCTGCGCGCGAGAGAAGGCTGTGCCAGGCCGTTTCGCCATCACGGCCAGCACGTTGTATTCGCTTGGCGTCAAATCAAGCCATTGCGAGCCCACCCGGATCGCGCGCGCAGACTCGTCGACCTGCATGAGCGGGCCGCTCGCTGCGGCACCGCCTGCACGCCGCAATATCGTCTTGATGCGCGCGACGAGCTCGCGAGGGCTGAAGGGCTTGCACACGTAGTCGTCGGCACCGGCTTCCAGGCCGAGCAGACGGTCGACTTCTTCGATCCGCGCGGTCAGCATGAGGATGGGCACATCGGAGAACTCGCGTACGGCCCGGCATAAAGCAAGGCCGTCGAGGCCAGGGAGCATCAGATCGAGCACGATCAGGTCAGGCATCGCGCGGCGTATGCTGGCGAGCGCAGCCTTGCCGTCGGCGATCACTTCGGCCGCAAATCCTGCCGCAATGACATAGTCCGCGATGATCGCCGCGAGGTCGCTTTCATCCTCGACGATAAGGATTTTCCTGTTCATCGATCATCCAAGGGCAGGGCGATCGTCACGCCCAGACCGCCGAGCGGAGATGCGCGAAAGACCAGGCGGCCGTCGTGCGCCGCCACGATCTGCCGGCACAGCGCAAGGCCTAGCCCGGCGCCGCCGAATTCACGGCTGCGCGAGTCGTCCACTCGAAAGAAACGCTCGCCGAGCCGAGCGACCGCAGCTTCCGGAACGCCCGGCGCGGAGTCTTCAATGACGATATGAAGCTCGTTGCCGACCACCCCGCCAGCCACCGACACCTGGCCACCGGCATCGGTGTAGCGCACGCTGTTCTCGAACAGGTTGGCGATGACTTGGCGCATGCGGCTGGGATCGCTGTTCACCACGCAACGCTCCGGCGCATCCCCCAAGCTCGCATGCAAGCCAGCCGCGCGAAACCTGGCCGTGAAATCGGCGAATACCTCGCCTATGAGCCGCCAGATATCGTGTGGTGCTTTGTCGTATCGGCCTTGCCCCAGGTCGCCACGCGCCAGCTCGTACAGGTCGTCGACCAGTTCGCTCAAGGAACGAATCTGACGTTCCATCAAGGCCAGGTTCTCGGCTGTCATCGGACGAACGCCATCCTGCAGGCTTTCGAGCTGGGCCTGCAGCACGGCCAGGGGCGTGCGCAATTCATGCGAGGTATCCGCAATCCATTGCCGGCGTATGCGCTCCGCATCCTCGAGCCGGGCTGCCATGCGATTGAATGCGAGCGCCAGCTCGCCGAGTTCGTCGGAACGACGCAGCTCGATCCGCGTATTGAACAAGCCGTCCTCGAGCCGGCGCGCTCCCGTGACGAGTCGCACAACAGGCCGGCGAAAATAGACCGCGAACAGAACCGCCACCAAAGCGCTCAGCAGCAGGGCAGCGGCGGCGACCAACGCCAGGTGCGCCTGCTGATCGATCAGAAACGCCACGGCCAGCGCGTCGCCGGGATTCTGCGGGCGCGCTACGACCAGGGCGCCGATCGGCCTGCCGTCGACGACGAGCGGCCGTGCGAATCGGTCGATCGAGGCAAAGGCGACCATGGCGGGCGAGGCAAGAACTCCCGCAAGGTACTGCCCCTGGGAGTCCATCAGCCCGATCCGATAAGCCACGCTCGATGCTCCCGACGCCGGGTCGAACGAGGCTCCGCTGCCGCGCGTACGTTCGTATTCCTCGCGCAGCCAGACTTTGCGCTGAGAGCTGCCCTGCGGCAAAAACGACCAATCGTCGTGCAATCGGTATTTGGCTTCCAGCGACCGACCAAGCCTGTCCAGAAAGCTCGTGTCGGCGTCGATCTGTTGGCCGGAAAAATTATCGAGCAGCTGCCACCGCACCAATTCGATACCCAGCGCACCGATCGCGAGTACCGTCAGCCATACGGCCAGGAACAAGCGATGACCGATGGATAGCTTCAAGTGCGCCTCGCCTTGCCTGCAAGGCAAATTACGCTAATTGAGACCGCTTAGAAGAACAAGGCCAGGCCGATTCCTGCCAAAACCGGGGAGCGGGTCGGGCTCTCCAATAAGACTATTGTGCGGGGGCAGGGCACCGGGCGGCAGCGGTCCCGAACTTCGCGGCGCGGCGCAAGACCATCCGGGTGCGCGCGCAGTGGTCGTGCCCGTGCCGGTGAACGTCGCACTGGCTGCGCGTCCTCGGCATCCGGCTCGTTGGGCCGAGTGTTGGTCTTACGGCAGCAAGCCCGCAGGCAGCATCAGGCTGGGCAGGGGCTGGCGGACCGCGCAGCGCAGCAGGAAATAGCCGGTGCCGGCGAGCCCCAGCATCAAGCCCTGCGCATAACCGTCGGCGACGCCCAGCCCGCTGCGCCAGCGTCCGGATTGCCGTTCCACGCCTTGTCTGGCGACCTGCCTGGCCAGCTGTTCCCATGCAGGCCTAGCCAGATGCCGGGCGGCATCGAGCAGCATGTCGGCGTTGCCTGCCGGGCCGTGGCACAGCGTATAGCTGTCGCCGGCCTGGCCAGGCGAACTCTGCAGGTCGTGCGCTACCGTGTCGAAAGCGGCAAGCGCGGCTTGCTGATAAGCGTCGTCGCCGCTGAGATGCCACAGGGCAAGCCGCGACAGCGCGATGCCGGGCGCGCCGTGGCACCAGGCCATGCCGCAATGTTCGGGCCGATCGTCGAAACTGCCGGCGTCTTCCGGAAACAGGTAGGGCCAGTTGGCTTGCTGCGGCAGATACCAGTAGGCCTCGTAGTCCAGCGCGCCGCGAACGGCCTGCAACCAGGCTGGGTCGGGTGCTGCACGCTGCAGGGCGGCAAAGGCCAGCGCGATGCCGGCAGTGCCGTGCGAGAGGCCGCACAAGCCCAGCGCGCGATCGTCCGCCGGCCAGTGCCAGCCATGCGGCGTGCGTCGAGCCAATGCGATCAGCTGCTCGCCGTAGCGCACCGCCTGCAGGCGGCTCCGCGCAGCCAGCGACGGCGCTTCCTGCGCGATCGTGAGCAAGCCGAGCACGGCGCCGGCCAGTCCATGCATCAGGTCCGTATCGGTCTCGCCGTCGGGAAGCCGATCAAGCAGTTCGCCGGCGGCTTGCAGATAGCCTTCTAGCAGAGATGAATCCTCCAGCTGACGAGCAAGCTGCAGGCCCTGGCTGACGACGCCGAGCCGACCTTCGTACAGACTGATCGAGCTGGCGGCCGGCTGCCGCAGCGCGTGCCACAAGGCACCCACCGCCGTATCGCGATGGACACGGTCGCCGCTGTGCTGGGCCAGTTGGGCCAGGTAGGCCGCCACGCCGAGACTGCCGTCGTAGAGACTGCCGTTCATGCTGCGCGCGAAGGCGGCCAGGCGGCCTTGCTCGTCATCGGCATCGTCGGTGATCCAGGTGCATGCCTGCCCGTACCAGAGCGCATCGGCACAAAGCTGGTTGCCGATCGCCAGGCTTTCCTGCCACAGCCGCTCGTCCACCACGGCGGGTTCTGCTGTGGACGCCTTCGACCTCGCGCTGACGAAGCGCAATTGCCGCAGGCCGAAACGATCTTCGTCATCGACCTCGAGATGCGGCGCCTGCCAGTCGATCCCGGCCGCCGCAAAGCTGGCCTGCACATGCGAAAGCGCGTCGTCATCGTTCGCCCTGGCCGCATCGAGCATGCCCTGGGCCAGAGCGCGGCAGCGGCTTTCGCCGAAGCTGAGATCGCCTGCCGGGTCTTGCGCGAAGCTCAGCCCGGGCGAAAGGGCCTCGGTCCACAAGGCGTGCACCGGCCGCAGCCAGCGGCTGAACTCGGGCAGCAGCGCGGCCAGCCGGGCATGCAATGCATGGGCATGCCGTGCGCCCACATAAAGCACCACCGCATCGCGGCGCGACAGCGCCTGCGGCTCCAGCGGATATTTCAGGCTGAACGGCAGCCGCGCCTGATCCAGGGCGTGCTGCAGGCAAGTGACCAGACGACCGAGCTGGGCCGGCTGCGGAGCGAAGTAATAGCGCACCATCGCCTCGTCGGTGCAGGCATCGGACTCCGTCTCGCCGAAGAGATATTGAAAAGCCGGGTCCAACTGCCGGCTCCAGCGCGGGCGCTGACGCATGATCACACTGCGGCGCCCGGCGCGCGCAGGCGTGCCGTCGAACAGGTATTCGCCGGGCTCGAGCCGGCGCACCAGGCTGCCGCATTGGGCGATCAGCGCGCCGTCGCGCAGCTGTTCCAGCACCTGCCACGGCCCGGAAACCAGCGGCGGCGCAGTGTCCGGCTGCCATACCTCGGAGCGGCCGCCGGCGCTCGAATCGAAGACGGCGTAGTGCCACCGGTACAGGTGCTGCTGCAGCGCGGCCACGCGCGGGTCGTCATGCGAGGACGCTTCGAAGGCCTGGGCATGGGCGTGCGGCGCGAAGCATTGGCCGTCGGCGTACAGATTGCCGTGTTCGTCACAGCGCAGCTTGTCGAACAGGGCGGCGTGACGAATCCACCAGGGGCGGGCCAGATCGGTGCGTGCGTCCATGGAGCTCCAGCAGATGAGTAGCGCCTTGTTCGGGATCTTGCAGCAGGTTGTGCGCCAGTTGCAGCAGCAGCAGGTGCGCGGGCGAGAGTTCGCTCTCGCCGTCGTTTTCTTCGTATAGCGTCTGGATCAGCCTGGCCCCGCACAGGGCGACGAAGCGCGTCTGGCTGACGCCGGGGCTGGCCTCCAGATAGGCCTGCCACAGCCGGCCCAGCGCTTGCCGGAACGGCGCGAAGCTGGCGGCGCCGCGGGCAGCGAGATCGGCTTCGTCATCGCCAGGCTCGACCGGCACGCCATCCAGCCAGGCCTTCAGCCAGGACTGCGCCAGGCCGGCGAGATCCCATAGAGGATCGCCCAGGCCGGCCATCTCCCAGTCGATGAAGACGCAGCGCGTATCGTCGGCAGCGGCGCTGCGGACCAGGCAGTTCTGCCACTTCATGTCGCCGTGGATCAGCTGTTCGGTCGGCCAGTCGGCGGCAAGCGCCGCCAGCAAGGGCAGGATGTCCTGCTGCTGTCCGATCAGGGCGACCAGCCGCGCCTGCGCCCAGCTCTGGTCTTCGCCGGCCAGCGGATGCAGACGATGAAAATGCAGCACCCACGGCGGCTCGCCGGAAAAAGTCTGGCCGTCGCCATCGCTCTGGCCAGTGCCGAGCAAGCCGGCATGCAGCCGGGCCAGCGCCGTGCCCAGCATGGCGGCCGCGTCGGGATCGACCTGTTCGTTGACCATCGCGACGTCCGCGCAGGGCAGGGCATCGGGCTGCCAGTCGGTGACCAGGGCCTGTCGATGTGCGTCGAACAGTCGCCATGCCGGAACATCGGCGAGCGCATGCTCGGGATGACCCAGCCATTGCAGGATGCGCGCCTCGTTCGCCACGCTGGACTGCGGCTCCCACGGTCCGGCATCGGGCTGATGCTGCTTAACGTAATAGCCCTGGCCGTTGGGCCAGGTCACGCTGAAGCCGCGGTTGCGCTGGCTGTGGCTGCGCACGGCCAGCGGATGCTCGACCAGGTCCTGCATCGACAGCAGCCCATGGTTGAGCAGGAACAGCAAGGTGTTGTGACGGGTGAGTATCAAGCAGGCACTCCGCTGCGCCCGTGGGAACGACCCGGGCAGCGTAGGGCACGATAGTCGCACCCTACGCTGCCTCGCGTCACAGCCTGAGTTCCACGCCCATGGAACTCGCGGCGACCGGCCTACTTGGGCGGTTTGCAGCAGGGATTGCGGGTTGGCTTGCAGGTCTTGGCCTGGGTATTGGCCGGGCTGGCCACCGCCTTGGTTCCGGACGCAGCCGGCGGCTTGCAGCACGGATTGCGAGTGGGCTTGCAGGTCTTGGTCTGGGTGCCGCGCACCGTCTCCGAAACACTTTCGCCAACACTCTTGCAGCAGGGGTTGCGGGTCGGTTTGCAGGTCTTGGTCTGCGTGCCGCGCACCTCGGAGGCGTCTTCGCCGACGCCCTTGCAGCAGGGGTTGCGCGTCGGCTTGCAAGTCTTGGTCTGGGTGCCGCGCACCGACTCGGAAACACTCTCGCCGATGCTCTTGCAGCACGGGTTGCGGGTGGGCTTGCAGGTCTTGGTCTGGGTACCGCGCACCAGGTCGGAAGCATCTTCGTCGACGCCCTTGCAGCAGGGATTGCGCGTCGGCTTGCAGGTCTTGGTCTGGGTGCCGCGCACCACGTCGGAAGCATCTTCGCCGGCACCCTTGCAGCAGGGATTGCGGGTCGGCTTGCAGGTCTTGGTCTGCGTGCCACGCACCGACTCGGAAACGCTCTCGCCGACGCTCTTGCAGCAGGGATTTCGGGTCGGCTTGCAAGTCTTGGTCTGGGTGCCGCGCACGGCTTCATGGCCGAGGCTTTCCTCACCGGGCCGGCAGCAGGGATTGCGCGTGGGCTTGCAGGTCTTGGCCTGGGTGCTGAGCACGGCATCGGTATCGCCGACCAGTTCCTCGCTGGCGCGACAACAGGGGTTGCGCGTCGGTTTGCAGGTCTTGGTCTGAGTGCCCTTGGCGACCACTTCGTTTCGGCATTGCGGCGATTTGGTCGGTTTACAGCACGGGTTGCGTGTCGGCTTGCAGGTTTTCGCCTGCGTGTTGGTAGAGCCGCCCGAGCCGCCGCCGCCCTTGCCGCCGGAGGCCGAGGACGCGCCGGCGGACGCGCTGCGCGTTGCCGCGTGGAGGTGTTGAGCCAGGATCCGGCCCGACAGCAGGGCAGCGAAACCAAGCGTGGCGGCATCGCCGGCCGAAGGAAGTGATTGGTGTGTCATGCAATGGTCCTTTCGCGTTCCAGATGGTTGTCTACGCTTGCCGGGCTGCGGTGGTGATGGCCTGGCCCCAACGACTGCGGTCCGGATCGTCTGCCGACCGACCCGGACAGGTTTCCGACTTCATGCTCACCTTGCGCGACAACGGGCAGCCGCACAGGCCGCATACGCCCAACTCCGAGCGGGTGGCCTGCAGTGGATGGCTGCCCGATGCCCGGCGGTCCGGGCAGGCGAGGCAGGCCTCGGTGCGATGCTGGCGCTCGACCGGGTCGGTGGTGGAAAACCCGGTCTTCGACCAGGCCAGCAAGGCCCGGCTGCCTCGCTGCAACAGCTCCATCGTGCCGAACTCGTTCTTGCGGATGGCCCGCTGCGGCGGCGAGGCCAACAGCATGCGCAACATCTGCGGCGTGCGCCGGCTGCTCAGCAGGCTGCGGGCGTAGCTTTCGCTGGACAGCGCGGCGCTGAGCACATCCTTGGAGACGGGTTCGTCCAGGCCGAGCAGTTCGCCGAATTCGGCGCAAAGCTGGCCTTCGGACGCATGGATATCGAGAGATTCGCTAGTCATGGCGCAGGCCCTTCTCTCAGTGCACCGGAACCGTGGTGGCGTCCGGATCGAGGGTGGAACCGTTGTCGGCGACGATGTCCTTCACCGTCAGGGTGAGCTCTTCTGCCGGCATGCCGCCGTCGATGATCAGCCAGGTGACCGAGGGGTCGTGGGCGTCCATCTGCACCAGGCCGATGACCACTGCGGTGTGCTCGGCGTCGGTGAGGCTGTAGTTGCGCGGATTGACGGCGCTGCTGACGCGCAGGCGCAGATTGAAGTCCACCCTGATCGCCAGCGCTTCGTCGTAGGCGCTCCAGCTGGCGCTTTCCAGCATGAGCGCGCCGGGCACCGGCCCACCGGCGCAGGCCGGCAGCGCAAAACCCGAGATGGCCGCGTCGATGGTTTCCAGACGGCAGGGAATCGACGGCGTCGAGCACATCTCGTAACCCACCATGTTCTCCGGCTCGATCAGGCTGAACATCTGCTTGATCTGGCGATAACCGTCCATCGCCCAGCTCATGTAGTCGCCGTAGAACAGCGTCTGCAGCACCTGGTTCGCGCCGCTGTAGTCGGCCGGGCCGGTACACAGCAGGCCGGAGTCGTTGGTGGTGCCGGACGGCAGGAAGCGCGCGGCGCCCTGCGCCATCATCATGACCAGCCCTTGCTTGAACATGCCGTTCAAGCGCAGCACCTGCCCGGACATGTAGACCGTCTTCTGGCCGTAGGCATCGAACGCGTACATGTTCGGATTGAGGTCTTCCCAGTTGAGATAGAAGTTCACGTGCGGGTAGAAGGCCTTGAACAGCTTGGCGAAGTAGTTGAACTCGTTGACCAGGAAGGTTTCGGTGAGGCCGCGATAAGTGCCGTTCACCGCGATGTCGCGCGCCTGCTTCTGGGTCACGTACGGGGTCGCGCCGAACGGCACCGGCGACTGCAGCGCCAGCAGCTCGTCCCACGGCGTGAAATTCATCGAGACGATCTCGCGCGCGCCCTCGCCCAGTGAGGCCGAGGCGGAGATTGCACCGCGTACGCTGGCGGCGTACTCGTCGGTGCCGATCTTCGGCAGCTCGTTGTGGCCCTCGGCGAACATGCTCGCGATCCGGTCGTCGTCCTGCATGGCCAGCACCATGTGGTCGCCGGCGATCACGCCATTGGCCTCGAGGAACCAGCCGGGCTCCTCCTGGTCTTCGAACTTCTGCGCGGAGAGCGAGTGGAAACCGACGGTGAACTTGCCCAGCACGACCGCAGCTACCAGCACCGGTTCGCCGAGATGGTCGACCAGATATTCGCCGGCATGGATGCGGTCGGCGGTCTTCAGCGTGCCGTCGGCCATCAGCATGGGCTGGTCCGGTGTCACTACCACTTCGCCGCGCTCGCCGTACTGCAGCATCACGGCCGTCTGGTTATCCGCCGGCGCCATGCCGTCGGAGAAGGTGACCGGGCGGGAAACCCAGTTCAGCACCGGCTTGCCGTTGACGATCTTGACCCGAGTGGTCAGCACCGGATCGTTGAGCTCGATGCTTTGGACGACGCGATAGGTGCTCGGCGCGACGGTGATGCGCGTGCCCCAGGCGAAGCAGGAGCAGCAGCAGTAGCAGGCGCGCCAACGCCAGTTGCTGTCCTTGTCGCGCAGATCCAGGCAGGCGTCTATGGTGATGTTGCGGCGCTCGCCGGTGGCCTTGTTGAAGCACTCGCCGGCTTCGACCGGGAACGAGCCACCCTGCGGCGTGCAGTCGGGGATCGGCTTGCCGTCCCAGCCGATGCACTTGCAGTACTTGGCCATGGTGGAGGTTTCCCGGAAGCTGCTGCAGTGGTTCTCGGTACACAGCGTGGTGCCGGGCGGAATGTTTTTCTGACACGCGTCATAAGCCATTTCGTGAGCCCTCTAAGTGAGTGGTGCGCACGGCATTCACTTGAATACCGCGGCGGTGAATTGCACGGAAAGGAAGATGTTCAACAGCGCGTCGCCGCTGATGTGGCCGTCCGAGTCGAGCAGCTTGGACAGATCGGCATTGGCCTTCATGGCCTTCAGGTCGAAGCTGAGGCTCCATGCCCCGGTGATCCGGTCCTGCGGGATTTGCGCATAGGCGACCTTGCCGGCTAGGCCGTTGGTGGGCACGGCTTGCGCGGGCTGGGCGCCGGCGGTCAGCGTCATGAAGCGCGCCGAGGCGGGCAGGCGGATGTCGTCGCCGACCACCAGCGCGACGATGGCTTCGTCCACCTTCAGGTCGCTGGTGTTGGGCGGGAACAGGCTGTCCGCCAGGGTGAAGGTCAGCGTCTGGCGGTCCGGCGTTGCGGTGTCGTCGATGAACTCGGTCCATTCGGTTTCGTAACCGACCAGCATGTTGAGCATCAGCGCCGCGCTGTAGGAGGAGCCGGACAGCGCTTTCTCGACCTGCTTTTTGTGGCCCGCACCGCCGTCGAGCGCGGTGTAGCGCAGGGTCAGCACGACGTCTTCGATGGTCGAGAAGTCGAACTGGTTGGTGGCCTTGGGTAGCTCATAGCGCCAGCGCGAGACCGCCCCGGTGCCTTCGAAGCGCTGCAGCTTCTCGCCGTCGCCGTAGTACTCCATGAAGGCGCCGTCGGCCAGCGCGCGCCGGCTCAGCGACACCGTCTGGTTGGCGCGCCAGTCCTGCCAGACCGCGTCGCCGGGATCGCCGGTGCCGTCGAGCATGTACTGCAGGCCAGCCGGCGTCGGCAGGCGCAGGATCTTGTTGCTGGTCTGGCTGATGATCGCGTGCACCTCCTCGACTGCGCCGTCTTCGTCGAGCGGCAGCAGGCTGAGCTCGAGGGTCTTGATGCGGCGGCAGTATTGGCTGGGGAAATCGAAGTCGAACAGCGCCTCGCTCAGTTCGAAATCCATCACGCCTTCGCTGCGCAGGCGCACCAGCTGCATCGGGTCGATCTGCGAGAGCAGGATTTCCTTGGTGACTTCCTGGCGCAGGATGTCCTTCTGCGAATAAGCGAATTCCATGCGGTCCAGCGCGAGGTTCAGGCTGTTGCCGGCCATCAGGCCGCGATGGGCCGGGTCCCACGGGTCCGCGGTGAGATAGTTGTCGGTGTTGGCCAGGGTCCACTGCAGGCAGCTTTGCACCGCATCGACCGACTTGAGCGCCAGCTGATAGGCCTGGTAGTAGAGCGCCGAGGCGCGGCTGACCCGCCAGGCGTAGTAGTCCGGGCTGTCGAACTTGCTCTGCAGGAAGGCCTGCTGGGCCTTGGCGTTGTCCATCGACACCTGATGCGCCGCGTAGTCGGCCTTGGCCGAGGCCAGTTCCGCCTTCGCTCCGGCGATCTGCTTGTCGATCTGCAGCAGCTCTTTTTCCGCCTCGCTTTTCTGTTGCTCCCACTCGGCTTTCAGGCGCTGGAACTGGCCGGCGGTGTCGGTCAGGTCCTTGGCGGTGTCGAACACCATCGCGGTCTGGTTCAACATGCCGGCGGTGCGGTGCAGGCCCAGCTCGATCTGCTGGCCGCCATAGGTCATGGCGAAGGGCGAACCCACCTGCGGGGCGATGGCGAAAATCGCCGCGCCGGTCTCGAAGCCGATCGCGGCAAAGCTGGCGATGCGCGAAGCCAGGCCGAAGGTGATCGAGAGGATTTCCGCGGCGATCATGCCGTTGGAGGCGAGGTCGGCGTAGTACTTGCGCCGCTGCTCGGTGACCGCGCGGCCGGCCTGCAAGGCTTCCAGCGACAGCTGCGCGCCGTTGGTGCGCTGCTCGAACGACAGCAGCTGGGCCTGGTCCAGGCGCTGCTCGTGGGTGGACTGCAGGATCATGAAGGCTTCACTGCTCTGTCCCATCAGCGCCTGCTCCAGCTCGCTGCCCAGCATCTGCAGGTCGCCGACCACCGCACGCGCATTGCCGATCAGGGTCAGGAAGCGGAACACTTGGGCGCTCGGCGGCTTCATCGCCAGCGGCGCGAAGCCGCCGCTCGATCCCGAAGCGGCTGCGGCGCGCACCAGCGCCATCGGGTCGATCGGCGCGGCAAACAGCGGCAGCAGCAGCGGATTGCCGTCCAGGTCCAGACTGTTGCGGATCTTGAACAGGCGGTCTTCCACCAGGTCCCAGCGCGCCAGCAGCTGATCGTTCTGCGGCACGCAGAACAGCGCATCGACCTCATTGCAGGCGCCGCCGGTCAGCAGCGGGCCGGCCTCCTGGCGGCCGCGCACGGCCAGCAGGTTTTCCATGTCGATCAGGAATTGCGGGATGCCGTCGGGGTCGTCGTGGTAGCGGTCGAGGATCTGTTGGAAGGTGACCGGCAACTGGTCCGTGCAGGGGCCGACCGGCTCGGGACGCGGGCCGAGCAGGTCGCTGGCCATCACATATAGCAGGTAGGCCGCATTGAGATATTCGCGCGTCTTGCGCTCGAAGAAGCTGTCGCCCCAGGCGACCAGCACGTCGATGTAGTTGCAGAAGGTGGCCTTCTCGAAGGCGCCGATGCGCAGCTGGGCGATCGCGTAGGGATCGTACGGATCGCTGTTGTACACCGCGATCTGCACCGGGCTGGTCAGCGTGGCCAGCAGCGATTGCTGGGTATGGTTGCGGAACGGCTGGAAGCGCCAGAACTGCCCGCTCAGGCCGGCCGTCTGGTGATTGAACAGCACGTTGCGCACTTCCTCGATCATGCGCGTGCGCAGCACCGGCTCGGTGACGTCGGGGAACAGGTAATCCAGGCCGGTGCGGCTGCTGTAGTCGCGCGCCACCTGGTTGTACTCGGTGATCACACCGTTGGTCTTCAGTGCATTGAAAGCCGCAGTCGCCTGCGCTTCGCTGATGTCGGGGGTGACGAAGTCGCGCGGCGTCAGCTCGGTCAGTCGCTGGGTCGGATTGAAGATGTATTGCAGCCAGCGCAGGGCCGACGGGAAGTCGCCGGCCTGGAACAGCGCATCGGCGATCAGCCGCGGGGTGAAGAAGAACAGCTCCCAGAAGTACACCCCGTAGACGCCGTCGAAATCGACCTGGGTGGCGTCGCCCTGCAGCGGCGACAGCACGCGGTCGCCCGGGCCGTAGCTGCTGAACGGCACCTGCGGCACCACCGGCGCCTGCTGCTGGCGCAGGTCGAGCAGGGCGTCGACGCCGCCGACCTGCAAAGCCGTGCTCAACCGCGGCACCGCGCCGGTGGTGAGGCGGGTGAAGCGGTAGTACAGATCCTGGATGCCGCGCCGCCAGGTATTGTTGAAATACTCCTGCAAGATCAACGCGACGTCGGCGGTCAGCAGGGCGGCCTTCTCCGGCGGCTCGTCCGGGAACAGGTCGTCGAGGTCGCTGCGCGGGTCGTAGTTCGGCGAGATGCGGCCCTGCGGTCCGATCACCTTGCGCTGGCTCAGCGTGTCGAACACGTGCTTCGACTGCGCGGGGGAAATGCCCATGCGCACGAAACTCTGCTCGGTGATGATGACCTCGTCGTTTTCCGCGTAGTAGGACACGCGCGTCATCGTCGGCAGGTCGATCAGCACCACGCGCACCTGGGCGGTCTTGATCAGCCGGCTTTGCGTGGGCTCGCCGGTGAACAGGAACGACAAGTCCTCGCCGCCGAGGAAGGGATTCAGCAGGATGCCTTGCGCATCGATGAAGTCCTTGCTGACCAGCTGGTTGAAAACGGTGGTCGATTCGGCGGCCGAAATGTCGCTGCTGACGAACGAGGTCTTGGTCACCGACTGGATGGTCTGCAGGCCGACCGCGCGGGCCTGCACGTCCATGCACGGCCCGCGTTCGGTGTCGGGCATGACCAGATAGCTTTCCGTGCCGATATTGCCGACGAACAGCGAGGGTTGGTTCTTCACCACATAGGTGGTGCAGGGGCGGTTGGCCAGAGCGCCGAGCAGCAGCGGGCTGCCCATCGCGATGAACAGCAGGGAGCGCAGGGTGAATTCGATCGAGGCGTGGTCCGGCGCGCCGTCCAGGATCTTCGACAGGTCGGAGCGCGAACTGAAGCTCGGCGCCACATAGCCCTTCGCGTCGACGAAGCCGCCCGCCTTCAGGTCGGCCAGCGCCTGGCCGGCGGCGAACGTCTCGAGCTGGGTCATCAGGAAGGTGGCGACCCGCACCGTGCGCTGCTCGATGCTGGCGATCAGCAGGCACTGCTTGGCCCACTGGCGGATGATCTCGTCGTCGCGGCTGTCGGCACCGTCCAGGATGGCGCTGAAGTTTGCGTTCTCGTTGAAGCCGGGCTGCACGGTGTAGTTGCCGCCGCCGGCGTCGGTCAGGTAGCCGGCGCCGCGCAGGTCGGCGACGATCTTCTCGGCGCCGGCGGTCTGCACGCCCTTGAACAGCAAGGTGTCCGCGGTGACCGGGCTGCGCAGCAGCGCCGTCTCGATGGTGTTGTTCCAGTCGCCGTAGTAGTTGGTGCGGAACACGTTGAGGGTGGACTGCGCATACAGCCGGTTCATCGCGTAGTCGTACAGCGGGCGCACGGTCGGCGGCACGCCGGTGGCGTAGTTGTCGGCGAAATTGAGGAACTCGGTGCGCGTGAACAGGTAGTCGCGCTGCAGTTCCCGGTTCAGCAGCAGCGGTTCGCGCAAGGCCACTTCGCCGCGAATCCTGGAGCCGATGGCCTGGTTGACGATGCGGCAGCGTCGATAAGTGTCCAGCTCGAACTGGATGACCGCCGGATTGCGCTGCGGGTTGACGTCCGGCGGGGTGTCGACGTTGATCGGGCTGCCGTTCGAGCTGTTTTCCAGGAACGGGCCGTACAGCACGGCGATCTTTTCGTCGATGCGCACGTCGAGGTTCGGACCGATCGGCGCCTTGCTCGAGAACACCTGCACATTGCATTTCTGCCAGAACAGGTTGCCCATGTCGAAGATGCCGTAGCCCGACTGCGGCGACAGCTTCACCTTGTTCGGCGCGGCGTAGACCACTTGTTCCGGCGCCAGGGTCTGGTCGCCGACCCAGTTGCCGCTGGCGTCCATGAAGCTGTAGCGGATCGCGGCCTTGTACACCACGCTGTTTTGCGAACGGGTGTCGCTGCCCTCGGTCTCGATCGCCGTGCTCGACACCACGCTGGTTTCCACCCAGAACACGAACAGGCGGCCGAAGGCGTAGACCGGGGTGACGTACGGCGACTTGATGGTGACGTCGATGCGCGACCACTGCGCCCAGGCCGCGCCGCGCTCCTGCTTGGTCCAGTAGTACTCGTAGGGTTCGGTGCTGGTGCGCGCGAACTGGAAGAAGGTGTCGATGTCGCCGCGCTGGCTGTCGCGCACCGTGCTGCGGAAGGCATCGACGAATTGCAGCGAGGCCAGCTGGTCGAGCCCCTGCACGTAGCTGCGGTAGGCGGCGGTCACGCGGTCGGGCGTGATGTTGACCTGCATCAGGTCCGATTCGAGCGTGCGGAACAGGCTGGTGCTGGATGAACGCAGGGTCGGCACCAGGTAGTTCTCGGGATAGAGGAACACCTTGCGGTTGGCTTCCCACATGCGATAGGTGGTGATCCATTCCCACCACACGTCCGGAATCGGCAGGCTGGCGATGCCGGGCTCGAGATTGGCGCGGGCGCGGTTCAAGTACATCTGCACCGCGCCGGTGGCTTCCACCACTAGCGAGGTCTGGTTGCCGCCGCCCATCTGCACATCGAGCAGCAGATAGCCCGACAGCCGATCGGGCGTGGTGATTTCCGGATGGCTGAGCTGGTAGTACCACAGCAAGGTGGGCAGCAAGGCATGGCGCTGCGCTTCCAGCAGCACCGGCTGGAGTGCGGCCCGCTTGTCCGGCCACACCGGCCCGAGGAAGGCCGCGGCGGCGCCCTCGACGGCGTCGGCCAGCGCGATCCAGTAGCGCCAGTGCTGGGTAGCGTCGCTGCCGCTCAAGCCCCACTGCCGGCTGTTCAGCACGGTCTGGTAGGCCGCGCTGTCGAAGCCGCCCCGGCCCAGCAGGTCGAAGATGGCGGCGAGGCGCGCCAGGCCTTCGGTATTCGAGTACAGCGCCGTACCCGCGCCCAGCGCGGTGAGCACGCCGCACAAGTCCTTCTGCGGCCAGCCGGTGAGCAGGCACAGCGTCGCGGCCTTTTTCCCTTGCTGGCACGCGCCGTCGTCCGGCATCGCCAGATAGGGCAGGTAGGTGGTGTCGCTGAGGCCGAGCCGGAAGCGCGTCTCGATATAGCGATGCAGGGCGCGCAAGCTGTCCAGCGAGAACAATGCGGACAGCTTGATGCCGAAGGCCGCGGGATACTCCGTGATCGCCACGATGACCTCGTCGGCGATGCCCAGGGTGCGGCAGGCCATGTCGAGGCGCAGCAGGGCGGCCAGGGTGGCCGTGATCTGTTCCCACGCCGCGCCGCTGTCGGCGCTGGGCTTCAGCAGGCTGGCGATCCAGGCGGGCGCTGCGGGCTGGGCCGCGATCAGGCCGCCCAGGGCGGCGACGGTGCTGGCCGAGCTGTCCAGCAGGCTGGCCAGGCCACTGTTGAGCACGTCGGCCTGTGCGGTGCAGGCCGCATTCAAGGCGGTGAGGACCTGCTGCAGCTCCGCCTCGGTCAGCGACAGCGGTGGCTGGCGCAAGGGCTGCAGCGCGGCGGCGTCCAGCGGCAACGGGACCAGCGCCAGCGGAGGCTGCGGTGCATTCGGCACATGCTGCTGGTAGGCCGCGCCCACCTCGATCAACCGGGCGGGCGTCAGCGCCAGCAGCGCGGTGTAGATCGCCAGGGCCCGCTCGGCATCGACGGTATCGCCAAGCAGCTGGGCTGGTGCGAACAGCGTGCTGGCCGCCTGCGCCCAGATCACCTGCATGTCGGCGTAGGCCAGGGCGGCGAGGTCGGCGCTTTCCGGCAGCGCGTCCGAGTCGACGAAGAAGGCCACCTGCTCCGTGCTCAACGCCACCTGCTGCAGCCAGCTCGCGAACAGCAGCAGCAGCGAGATCTCATCCGCCGGCAACGGCAGCGCCAGGTCCAGCTCCAGCCAGCCCGCCACCATGCCGAAATCGGCAATGCTGAGCTGGCAGGCCTGCGCCAGCGACGCCACTCGATACAGCGTCGACAGATGGGCGACGTCGAGCGGTACGCTCTCCTCCTCCGGAAAGACCAGCGCGGCCAGGTCGCTCAGGCTGGCCGCGTCCAGCTGCAGGCCGGCGCGCAGACGGGAGACGTTGAAGCCGTTGTCGCTGGTGGTCGAGGTCGCGACCAGCCAGTCGATGATCGGGTCGGTGTAGAGCGGATTGGCCGCGTCCCTGGGCCGGTAGATCTTGCCGTCGCCGCGCACCACCGGGTTGTTCCATACCCAGCCGAACACCGATTGCGTGTTGTCGGCGGCATAGCGTCCGCTGGTCGGCATCGCGGCCCACAGACTGGACGCGCGCGCCCAGCTCCATCCCAGCGCCTGCACCACGCCTTGCGCGGCGGCCAGCTTGCGCACGGCGGCGGCGTCCAGGGTGGTGATCGCGAGACTGGCCAATGCATAGCCGAGGTCGGCGAAGCCGATGCCGCTCCACTGGCTCAGCCGCACGTAGCGGTTGATCGTGTCCAGCGTCTGCGGGTCGAGATGGGCGATGGTGTCGGGCGCGCTCGTGCCGAGCTCGATATGCACGGCCTGCCGGTCGGGCAGGCTCAGATTGAACCAGAAACCGTGCGCCAGCCCGGCGTCGAATTCCGCGGCATCCAGTTCCTGCCGGGTCAACTCGGTTATCTGGGCCCGAGTGAGCCCGGACTGGCGCGAAAACACTTCGAGCGCATTCAGCGTGTCCAGCCCGGCGCTGCGCAAACCCCAGGCCGTCTGCAGCGCGGCAGTGCCGGCGATCGGCGTGAGCACGAACGCGTTCTGCTCGATCGACAGCCGCAGGCATTCGCGCGCCAGCGCATCCGGCGCTGCGTTCGGCTGGCCAGTGGTGCTGGCATACAGCTTGGCCAGGCTCAGGTCCAGGCTTTCCAGGGTCAGCCGCACGCGTCGCTGGGGCTGGTTGTCCGGAGCGACGAAGGGATATGTGGTGGTGGCCAGGTAAAAGGCCACGTCGGCTTGTCCGGATTCCTCCGCGATATGTTCGGCCAGGGTCGCGTTGACGATCGACAGATAGGGCAGCAGGTCGTTGGTGGTGGCGCAGCTCAGCGGCATGGTGAACAGGTCGTGCCGTCGCTCCGACAGCGCGTAGCCGGGCGGGATGGTGGCGGCATTGACCGTGCTGACATAGCGATCGGTGATCCGCATGATGTCCACGTAGTACGCGGCCGGACCGAAGATCGACTTGCAGGACTCGCACTGGCAGTAATTCTGGTTGCCGAACATGTCCCGATAGCTCGGCAGGGCCTGGATCTCGCTCAGCGTCTCCTCGTCGACCGTGCTGCCGCGCCATTGCGTAAGGGCCGAGCCGGAGCGGGAGGAGAGCAGGTTCGCCCACAAGTGAATGACCTTGTGCTTGATGTCCTGCGCGCGCGCGTGAATCTGCGTTGCCTGGGTTGCGCCCAGGGTCGGCTGCATGCGCGCGGCGAACTCCTCGGCCGACAGCGCGGCGATCTGATGCGCGCTGTGGAAGCCGTTCTGCTGCAGGGCATAGGCCACGTGCTGGCTGTCGCTGAGCTTCAGCAGGCGCTGGTAGCTGCGCAGGCTCTTCATCATCGACGCGTTCGCACGCAGCGCTTTGTGCGGATGCGCGGCAGACTGGTCGGCGATGAAATCGAATGTGGCCAGATCGAAATCGGGGTTGGCCCGGAAGAATCCATCGAATCGAGGATCGGCGATCTTCATGCATCACCATGCGGTGGGTGCTTGCTGGTATCGAGGACAGCGCGGCAAAGCGCTGCGGGTGGCGGAAACACGGCGTGCCGCGCTGACTAGGCCTCGGCCGAAGGCGCACAGAGCCCCTGCACCTGCGAAGTCCGCAGGCGTTGATCGGCAAGGCTGGAGACGACGTTCAGGACCGGGCGAACGATTACCTCAGGCATGGGCATGCCTGAACTGTCGGGATGGCTTCGCTCGCGGAACGTCGACGCCGGTAGCGCGTCGGTCAGGCGCTATCCGGAGCGGTCGCCGTTGGATATCGGCGCCTTATGCCGCTGATAGGCGTGATCTCTGGATGCGAAGTGCCGTGCTCCGTCGTTCGAGCGAACAACCGGCGGGCAGAACGGACAAGGTGAACAGTCACCTGGCGTAGATATAGCTGACATCGCTTGATCCCCCCTTAAAGGTCAAGCAAAAGCCCATCTAGAAGCTTATGGAGTGAACGAGGCCACGCGTGCGCATGGCGTGCCGGGTGGACTTCGTCATCGGTCCGGTGACCGGCTTCCGCAGGCTACCCAGCAGTTGTCGGTGGCTGTGTGATTGGCATCATGGTTGCCCATTGTTTGCCGGATTTGCCTATACGTCGAAGATCGCGCTTATCGAGCGCGATCTGATGCAAGCCCGCTGCGTGCGCGCCAGGCCGGAGGCAGTGATGCGCAAGCTCGCATATCGCGTTCCTGCATCGATATCGTTGGCGCATCTTCGCGGACTGGCGGCTCTCGGCTGCACCGCGTCAAAGTCCCGCCTAGCCGGCTTCGTCATCGCGATTGATCTCAAAGGATACAGCGGCGGCTGCCTTCGAAGCCCATTCTCAAGCGGAACGGGTGCGGCCTCGTGCAGCGCTCCGATAGCTCTTCGGCGACGTGCCGTTGACGCGCTTGAAGGCGCTGCTGAAAGCGCTCTCGGAGCTATAGCCAAGCGTCTGGGCGACACTTGCTACCGAGACGTTCTGCTCTTTCAAGGCTCGCTCGGCGAGACGCATACGCCACTCGGTGAGATAAGCAAGCGGCGTGGTGCCGGCAATAGTCCTGAAGTGGAAGGCGAAGGTAGTGCGGGACATGGCGCAGGCACCGGCGAGTTCGTCAAGCTGCCAGGCGCGGGCAGGATCGCCGTGCATCAGGAGCAGGGCCGGCGCGATGCGCGGATCGCCCAGCGCGCGTAGCCATCCGGCCGGCTTGGGATGCGCGGTCTTCAAGTGCGCGCGCAGGATCTGGATGAAAAGCAGCTGGGCGAGATGTGCCGAAGCCAGCTGTGTGCCAGGCTGCTCGACGGATCGCTCCTCGACCAACTGATCGAGCAGCCATCGGAAGTTGTTCGCATGCGCGGATGCCGCGGGCACATGGATCCAGGGTGGCAATACATCCGCCAGCAGGCGTCCGCTGGCCGGATCGAGCAGCACATGGCCGCCGATATGAGCGAAGTCGCGACCGTCCCCCAGTTGCGCCGTCGTCTTGCCTGCGCAGGAAAACAGCACCATCGCATCGATCGGCTCGAGCTCGGGACTGCTGGCCAGTACGAACGAGCGTGGCGCGGCCATCAATCCTACATCGCCGGTGTCGAAGCGCACGGGAGTCTCCACGCCCTCGATCTTGACCCAACAATAGCCCTTCAGGACGGCGAAGAATTTGATCTTGTCGGGTGCGGGAAAGCGGATCGCCCAGGCGCCTCCTGCGGTGAAGCCACCCGTTACCAGCGATTCCGCGCTGGTGAATTTCAGAATGTCCGAGAAGGGATCAGTGCTCATGTCCGCACGATTGCGACAGAAAATCGCACTTTAAAGCATTCAAAGTGCGGCCAGCTAGCTCTAGGCTTATCCGTAGCTGATCCATCGCCGGGCATCGCCGATGCGCTGGATTTCATCCACGCTTGCAGAGCAGAGCTTCATGACGTTGCAGCAACGACGACTGGGCACCCAGGGTTTGAAGGTCGGCAGCATCGGCCTCGACTGCATGGGCATGAGCCAGTCCTATGGCCAGACGGACGAGGCGGAGTCGATCGCCACCTTGCATCGCGCGGTCGAGCTGGGCTGCAACTTCTTCGATACCGCCGAAGGCTATGGGCCATTCACCAACGAAGAGCTGTTGGGGCGGGCCTTCCGTGACCGGCGCGAGCATGTAGTGCTGGCGACCAAGTTCGGTTTTCGCTTCGAGAACGGGCGTCAAGTCGGCGCGGAGACCGACAGCAGTCCCGCCCAAATCCGCCGTGCCGTGGACGGCTCCTTGCGCCGATTGCAGACGGATCACATCGACCTGCTTTACCAGCACCGCCTCGATCGCAAGGTGCCGGTCGAAGACGTCGCCGGCACTGTCGGAGACCTGGTCTGCGAAGGCAAGGTGCGTTTCTTCGGCCTCTCCGAAGTGGGTGTGACCACGCTCCGCCGCGCGCATGCCGTGCATCCGGTTTCGGTGCTGCAAAGCGAGTATTCGCTGTGGGAGCGCAATCTCGAGCCGGAGATCATGCCCGTGCTGCGTGAGTTGGGCATCGGTCTGGTGCCGTTCTGCCCACTGGGGCGAGGCTTCCTCGCCGGCGGCGTGAAGCCGGCGGAGGAGTATCCGGAAGGCGATACCCGACGCATCGATCCGCGCTACCAAGGCGAGCATTTCGCAGCCAATCTGCGAGCGGCGCGCATCGTGTTTGCGATGGCCGAGAGCAAGCGTGTGACGCCTGCGCAGATCGCACTTGCCTGGTTGCTTGGCAAGGGTGAAGAGGTGGTGCCGATTCCTGGTACCAAGCGCCGCAGGTATCTGGAACAAAATCTCGCGGCCGCCGCGATACGCCTGGAACCCGGCGACATGCAGCAGCTGGACGCTGCCCTCGCGACGGGAACGGTTTCCGGCGACCGCTATCCGGACTGGGTGATGGCGACGATCGATCGCTAGCCCAGGAGCCTGCCCACATCCCACAACTTCAGGCCTGCCCGGCAGGCCCGCTATGGAATCCTCATGAACGACGAAACGGTACTGGTGACCGGTGGCACCGGCTTCATTGCGCAGCACTGCATCCTGGCCTTGCTGCGACAGGGCTATCACGTGCGCACCACGGTTCGCACACTGGCGCGAGCAGCGGAAGTGCGTGAGCATCTACGGGTCGGCGGTGGCGATCCGGGCGACCGTCTGTCCTTCTTCGAGGCTGACTTACGCCGAGATGACGGCTGGGCCGAGGCCGCCACCGGCTGCAGCTACGTGCTGCACGGCGCTTCGCCGACGCCCTCCGGCAACCAGGCTACCGAGGCCGAATGGGTCAGGCCTGCGGTCGACGGAAATCTGCGCGTACTGCGCGCCGCGCGAGATGCCGGAGTGAAGCGCGTGGTGCTCACCTCCGCCTTCGGGGCGATCTGCGCCGGCCACAAGTCCATGAACCGGCCGTTCAACGAAACCGACTGGAGTGACCTGACCGGCCATGTGTGGCTCTATCAAAAATCGAAGACGCTCTCCGAGCGCGCCGCCTGGGAATTCATCGCCAAGGAAGGACGCGGGCTTGAGCTTTCGGCAGTCAATCCCGTGGCCGTGCTGGGACCTGCGCTGGGGGCCGACTACTCGCACTCGATCCGGCTGATCAAGCAGCTGATGGATGGCCAGTTCGCCAGCGCCAAGATCAACTGCGGATTCGTCGACGTGCGGGATGTGGCGGACCTGCACCTACTCGCCATGACGCAAGCGGCGGCGAAGGGCGAGCGTTTTCTCGCGATAGCCGGCGAGAGCATGTGGATGACCGAGGTCGCCAAGGTGCTGCGCGACCGCTTGGACACCGCTGCCGACAAAGTGTCGACGCGCGTGCTGCCGAACTGGCTGGTACGCCTGGTCGCCCTGCGTAATCCGGCGATGAAGGGCATCGTGCCCCTGCTGGGCGTCACGATGAACGCCACCAGCGAGAAAGCCGTGCGCCTGCTCGGCTGGACTCCGCGTCCCAGAGAGGACGCCATCGTCGCGACCGCCGAAAGCCTGATCCGACTTGGCCTGCTGCGAAACTAGTGCCTGGATCGACGTTCGGCGCGTAGCGCGCAAGGACTCAGGGCCTCATTGCTGGCGTGCGACATATATCGCTACGTGTGGCATCGCTGCTGCGAATCTGGCCAGGCAGAGCGGTAGCAGGCGGGCGGGCGCGTTGCGAACATCCGCTTCGGCCTGGCGCAGGCATAACGCAGGGCGACAGGTCCGTATGATGGAAATGGATTAGCGATGCCAGACGGTTGAGACTGCGAGGGCTTCGCGCATTCGCCTGGCAGCCATCGAAACTCATTGAACGAAACCGAGCCTGCGCCGAAGCTATTTCGCCAAAAGCTGCTTGAATCCCAGCTCCACGATGTCGGCGAAAGCACGCGGCGTGGCGTTGGCGCGAGCGACCAGCATCGCGCCGTACACCATCGCCATGAAAGCCTCGGCCTCTCGCCGTACGGAACCGCGCAGATGGAAGACGCCGAGCTGTGAGCCGGTGCGCAACACGGTTTCAAGCCAAGCCGACAGAGCCCGGAAATGCGCGCGCACGGCGTCGGCCAGATCGTCGGGCAGGGTGGGCATTTCCGCCGCGAGCATGCCGGCTACGCAGAACGGCGCCGAGGCGTCGGCGATGCACTTCTCCCAGTAGTCCGTATAGGTGTGCAGCTGCTGTTTCGGGCCGACGCCGGCCTCGGCGAGCGCATGCGCGTGCTGCTCGAGCTGGGTCCGCGACTGGTCCACCACCGCGCGCGCCAGATCGGCCTTGCCGGGAAAGTGGTGATGGATGCTCGCTTTGCGCACCTGCACCTGTTCGGCCACGTCCGCATAGCTGAAACCGTTGTAGCCCCTGGTCTGGATGAGGTGGCGCGCCGAGTCGATGAGCTTCTGTTGCGTGGTCATCTTCTCATCCTACCACCAGGTAGATGACCCTCCCGCCGCCCTCAAAGCCTTGCCGGGGGCGCCAAATCCGGGGTTGACCCGCAAATCTACCTACTAGTAGGATGACAAGCTCATTCACTTGGAACGCCCCCATGACCTGGTTACCGAAGTTCTATTTCCTGCGCGCCGGCGTTGCCGTCCTCTGGATCGCTGCCGTGGTGCTGACCGCGCCCGCTTCCCCGGCCCTGGCCGGGACCTTGCTGGTGATCTATCCGGCCTGGGACGCCCTGGCGAATTTGCTGGATGCGCAGCGCAGCGGCGGCATACGCAGTAATCGAGGGCAGGCCTTCAACGTTTTCGTGAGTGTCGCGACCGCCGTGGCCATGGCGATCGCCTTCGCCCTACACGGAAACGCAGGCGGCGTGCTGGTGTTCGGAAGCTGGGCGCTGCTGGCCGGACTGTTTCAGCTCGCCGTGGGCATATCGCGGCGAAAGCTGGGCGGCCAGGTATTCATGATGATCAGCGGTGCGCAGTCGGCTCTCGCCGGCATCGTATTCATCATCCAATCGTTCCGCGTCGCGCCAGGCCTGATCCAGCTCGCTCCCTACGCGGCCTTCGGCGCTTTCTATTTCCTGGCTTCGGCTCTGTGGCTGACCTTCAGAAAGAAAGGCGCAGCTTCGTCGGCTGCATAAGGTCTTTCCACGAGCACAAGGCTTCGCGTATGCGCAGAATCGGCTGCGGCGGTTCAAGCAGGCCAAGCGTCTGCACACGGGGTGTGCAAGAGGACCTCGAGCGCGGCGAGTTATCTACTCTGCAAAGCGCCGCCTCATATGAGAGACGGCGCCATCCAACATAAAACCTTCAATCGATGCGCGATCAGCCGTCCGACGACCTGGCATCTTGCTTGGCGGCATCGATGATCATGCCAAAGGGTTTGTGATAAAGCGATTTGCCGATGTTGTTCGACATCGGTGCTTCGAGTTGGACGCCGAACAGATTGACTTCGTTGCGGCCGTCTTCGATCACAAGCTTCTGGTCCATATCAGTTCCATGTCATATGCCGCCATCTAGCGGCCTTCGTATCTAACACCAAAACGGAAGCCGCTGTCATGGGCCCATGACTGCATCTTGGCTGCGGCATCGCAGCATCCTGACTGGCCGACAGCATCGATCGGCGCTCGATCAAATCAGCTGCCTCGCGAACCGCTCCATCCACAGAAAATTGATCAAGGGCGAGGTAGGCGCAATAGCTTGCGTCAGCGCTACCTCGTCGAGCAAGGCAAGCGCGGCGTCGCGATCGATCAAGCCGAGGTCGGCCAGTGCGCACTCCCGCAACTGCGCGGCTATCGCTGCTTTCTGCTTGGCGATCAGGCCTGGAAAAACTTGAGCAAAAGTTTCCTTGGCGTAGTCATGCGGGAAAATTTCTTGGCCAAGGCAGGCCTGCAGATACTGCCGCATCGTGTCGCGCCTGCGACGATATTGCGATGGCAACTGGTAACAGAAAATCATCAAATTGGGATCGCTCAGCGGATGGACAGGCCACATGCCGTGCCGCAGCAAATGATGTGATTTGCTGACGCTGGCCATCACCGAGGGCACCGGGCCGGCGGGTGCATCGAAGGCATGCAGCGAGCGTGCTGCGCTCAGCGCTCGCGGGGTCAATAACCGTCTGCCATAGCGCTGAGGCTCGGTGAGCATCGGGGCGTCTGCCGCAACGCCTTGCCCGGCACCGCCCGAACCCATGAACAACTCGTCGCCACCGAGCCCGGTGAACATCAGGTCGCGACCCTGCGCATGCGCTGCGCCCCATAGGGCTTCGAAGGCTTCGAGGTAGTACTCGGTATTCACGTACTCCTTGCGGGCTCCCGGGCGCAGATCCAGCGACGGCGGCAATGCGTCGATATCCACCGTTTCGTCGAGCAGTCCAAGCCTCGCTGCGATCTTCCGACGACGTTCGATCTGCGGCAGCCGGTTCTCGCCGGTCACCAGGACACCCTGGCTCGCCACGGGTCCATACAGCTCGGCCAGGACGCAGGCCACCGTGGCCGAATCCATGCCGCCGCTCAGTTCGGCCGCAATGCGATCGGCGGTGATCGGCCGCATCGCGATGGACCGCTGCAACAGCTGGCCGAAAGCCGCCACGACATCGACGTCTTCGCCACGGCGCGTTGGCTCCGGCACTTCAAACGCTGCGGGATAGCGGTATTCGGCCCGTCCTGGCTCCAGGTAAAACGTGGCCCGCTCGGTCAGCAGATGAACCCCGACGCATATCTGCCGCGCCGAATACACTTGTTCGAGCGCCAGGCTGCAGCTGGCAGCCTCGAAATCGATCGGCAGTTTCTCGGCCAGAAAGTCCGCGAAATCCCAGGAAACAAGCACCTTCTCGTCAGTCGCCCGGCAATAGACCGGCGCCGAGCCGAGCACGCCGGCGCGCAGCTTGACCCGGCGGCCTGGCTGGGCCACTTCGAACATCACATAGTCGAGCGGCCACAGCAGGCAGGATCGATACAGCTCGTCGAACCGTTCGGCCGTGACGGTCTGCACTGTCGCCTCGGCTTCAGAAGCGGTGCCGGCGAGGCGCTCCCGCACCGTCGCAAACCATCGGCCTTCGGTGCACACCAGCCATGTTTCGAGCGCCGCATGCCGATAAGGCACGAGCCGTCCATTTCCCGCCACGATGGCGCCCTGCTTCCATGTCGGAGTATGCGAAAGATCGGACCATGCAATATCGGCCTTGAGCATCGAGGATTCCTTTTTTAGAAAGACGGCATGCGGTGCAGATCGCGCTGCACACGATGGACGCGATGGACGACGACCCGTCTCGGTCCTGCAGGGAGTATGGATCCCCGTGCGCGCCGAAGCCATGCGGGGAAGGGCGGTGGCTGACGGCTATCGATCTCACCATCAGCATCGAGCCGACAGCGCGGCAGAAGTGTCGCCCCAATCCGCTGCTTCCCACGGCAGCTGTCTAAATCCGAGCTATCCACCGCCGACTCCGCCCATCGCGGGATACTGAAACGGGAGCGGGGATAAGCGGCTGGCCCAGCCAGGTGTCGTCCGGCACCGGTTTCCGGGAGGCAGCAGGTCGCCGGGACCCCTCCAGTCGCCACACGGCAGCATCGCGGATAGTTGTCAGCCAGCCCGGATCGAGACCGCCGGATCTAAGGTTGAGCGCATCCACGCGCGAAGGACAGCTGTCTCCACGCGCGTACCTGATCGAATAGGCATGCCCACCGAAGCCGCCGGACTCGTCCGTCATCACCCAGCTCATCTTGTCGCCCGGCTCGGGGCAGGCCGAGCAGGCATGCGGCAGGTTCCTTGGACTCAGGGCCGGCCTCAGCCTTTCACTCGCGCCAGCATCGCATCCCGCCCAGGCGGCATGGATCGGCCACGCAGCCGCAGCAGCTCTTGGTCGCCGATCAGGCCATGGCTGCCTCGGAGGAAATTCGGCGCCACCGAAGGAGCGCGCGCAGGTTCATGCCCATCGGCGGATATCGACGTAGAGCCGATCGAGTCAACCAGGCCGTGGCCGACGGGATAGACGGCTTGGCCCGCGTGCCGCAACGCTCCGAAAGTCCACGGACAAGTTTCGCCCAGGCCGCCCGCGCTAAGCTGGCCGATGGAGCAGCCCGCTTCCATGCTTGTCCGCTCTTCAGCAGCCGGCACGCCGAAGTAGTGCGGGCAGGGCGTGCGAGGGGCGTTATCTGTTCGTCACAATAGCGACATACGCTGTGACATTTACGGGCGCCAGGCTGGCCTGATGCCCTGGACCATCGTGCGACGAGGCTTGGCATCGGAATCGGGCATGGCAGTGCTGATGTCACGCGTTGCACTCATGTCGCTCGGGTGCGCGGTGTTGCTGGGCACTTCCTCCTCCGCGCGGGCTCAACAAAATCACTCCGAGGCCGCGATTGCGAGCGATATTGCCAGTGGGCACGCCAGCTTCGATATCCCCGCCCAACCGCTCGCCACGGCCTTGCGCGCCTATAGCGAAGCGACCGGACTGGCCGTGCTGGTGGACGACAGCTTGACCAAGGGGCGCAAGTCGCCCGGCGTGCAGGGCCGGCTCGCTGCGTCGGAAGCGCTGCAGAGCTTGTTGATCGGCACCGGCCTGGAGGCGCGCTATGCGTCGCCCAGCTCGTTCACCTTGATGCGACGCGCGGGCGCCGAGACCACACCGAATCGCGAAGACGACCAGGATGCTGCCGAGTCGCCGGCCGACACCTTTTATGCACGCGCGCTGCAGACGACCCTGGAGCGCGCGCTATGCCAGTCCGAGCAGACCCGGCCGGGGCGCTATCGACTGGCCATGCAGTTGTGGCTGGACGAATCGGGCCGGGTGCAGCGGACGCAGCTGCTCGGCAGCACCGGGACGGAAGCCCGCGATGCCGAAATCGTGGCGGCGATCGACAGCTTGGCATTCGGGCCGGCGCCGGCTTCCTTGAAGCAGCCGCTGACCGTCCTGCTGCAGCAGAGCAAGCCGTCGACGATGTTCGACTGCGGCCCCTACCGCGCGTCGCCGCACTGAGCGCGTGGCCATGAGTTCGCCGTCCGCCACCATGCTGGGCCTGTTCATGGAGAGCCGATCGGAGCTGCGCCGCCGTCTGCGTCGCCGCCTGGGCTCTGACGATCTGGTCAACGACGTGCTGCAGGAAACCTACCTGCGCGTGGAGCGCATGGACGACACGGCCTACGCGACGCATAACCCGCAAGGCTATCTGTTCCGCATGGCGCTCAATGTGGCCGCGGACTACCGGCAGGCCGATGCCCGCTACATCACCGGCGCCGAGATCGACGAGCTGATGCACATCGCCGACGAGGCCCTGGACCCCGCGCGGGTGGTGCAGGCGCGCCTGGAGGTGGGCTTGCTCGAGCACGCCTTGCAGGAGCTCAGCCCGCGCCAGCGCGCGATCCTGCTGGCGGCCCGGGTGAACGAGATGCCGATGCAGGACATCGCCGAGCAGTTCGGCATTTCGGTGCGCATGGTCGGCAAGGAACTGCGCAAGGCCTTGGAGCATTGCGGCACACGTCTCGATCGCAAGGTGATCCAGCGGTTCGGTCCCGGGGCAGGAAGCGAGTCTTAAGGGTATGGCCGCCCATTCCACATCCGAACAGAAGGCAGTGCTGCGCAGCGAGGCGCAGACCTGGCTGTTGCTTCTGCTGTCCGGGCAGGTGAGCGCAGCCGATGCCGAGGCGTTCCGGCTGTGGTGCGGGCGCGACCCGGCGCATCGCCAAGCGTTTGCCGAGGTGCGTCTGTTGTGGGAAAACCTCGGGCCCGCCGTGCGCGCGGTCGCCGCGCGCGAGCAGGCTGCGCCGGCGCGGACGCCGCATCGTCTGCCGGAAACCAGCCGGGCGGCGCCGCGCAGCATGAGCCGGCGCGCCTTCCTCGGCGGCACGGCGATCGCCGCGTCGACCGCCTGCCTGATGCTGCTGCGGCCGCCGTGGCGGCTGTGGCCGGGCTTGTCGGAACTGGATGCCGATTTCCGCACCGGCACCGGCGAACAGCGGCAGCTCGAAATCGTGCCTGGCGTGGTGGTCGAAATGAACACCCAGACCAGCATCAATCTGCGCCCGGGACGCGACGGCTCGCCGGGCATGGAGCTGATGTCCGGCGAAGCGCAGGTGCTGAATCTCGCGCCCCAGGCCAAGCCGTTCTCGATCTATGCCGCGGGCGGTTGCGTGGTGACCGGGGCGGATTCGCAGTGCAACGTACGCTGCACCGGCGCGCAGGTGCAGGTGATCTGCCTGCGCGGCAGCACCGAGCTGAAGTACCTCAGCCAGAGCAAGGCCATTGCCCCGGCGCAGCAGGTCAGTTACGGTGCGCAAGGCATCGGCGCTCCGGCCACGGTCGACCCCGAAGTGGCGCTGGCCTGGCGCCGCCGCGTGCTGATCTTCGACGACCAGCCGCTGGCCGAAGTGGTCGCGGAGATCAATCGCTACCGCCCCGGCAAGATCATCCTGATGGACGATGCGCTGGCCGCGCGCAAGGTGCATGCCCGCTTCTCGCTCAATCAGCTGGCCGACGTGGCGGCGCTGATCCACAACGCCTACGGCGCGCAGGTAACCAGCCTGCCGGGCGGCATCGTTCTGCTTAGCTGAGCGCGGCGTTCCGAGCTGGCTGCAGCCGGGCACCGGAGAGCCTGCGGCTTTCTGTGTCGCGATACATGACAACGCCGTGTCATGGCCTGCGAATCGGCGCGCGTGAGCCGCCTGCGAATGAAATTTTCGTGACATGGTTCAGTCCTTCCACCGACCAGCCGTCTTTCCCAGCGGAAGCGTCACTTGGGACATGGACGTCCTTTTGCATGTGGGCTGCTTCGCAAATCGGTCGATGGGGGAAGAGGGGCGCTTGATCAGACACTGGCCGTAGCGGCGGCAAATCCAACTTGCGAATGAAGCGCTTTCCACGCGGGCGTCGCCCGCAGCGAGCATGGCGCGGCGGGGATTTGCGCCTCGGGTGGTGAAAACGCAGACCGCTCGATCGGTCGGTGGCAGTGCTTCAAGGTCGGCTACTTCGAGGGCGTTAGCCGGAGTGTTCGCCGCCGATATGGCTGGCGAGAGCGGTTTCTCTAGACATCTAATTTCCGGATCTATCGCATGTTCCAGTCAGACAAGCCGGCGCAGCAGGCGCTGCCGAAAGAGCTGCCGCCGATCGTGGCTGCATCAGCGGCAGGCGATGCTGCGCCATGTGCAGGGCGACTCGATCCTGCACTCGATCACAAGCCGGCCGATTCGACATCTGCTTGTCACCATTCGGTTGCCGAGGGCGCACTAGCTTGGCCGCTTCGAGCGCGCAAGTGGGTGATTTCGTTTGCTCAAAAGCGGGTGACCGGATGAGTCGTCGGGGCGGCAGGATCAGCAACGCAGTGTTGTCGCGGCGGTCCCCGGCATGGGTGCTCGGACTGCTGCTCGGCGGCTTCGGCGTGGCGCACGGGCAGCAGGCAGGCAACGCCGCCAGCCAGGCCGCCGACGCCAAAGCCGCCCCCAGCAAGTTCGACGTCAACGAGTACCTCGTGCGCGGCAACACCATGCTGGATGCAGTGCTCATCGAGAGCACGGTCGAGCCGTTCCTCGGTCCCGGCCGCAACCTCGACGACGTGCATGCGGCGCGCGACGCCTTGCAGAAGGTCTATCAGGCCAAGGGTTATCAGTCGGTGGTGGTGGAAGTTCCGCCACAGCAAGTGAAGGGCGGCGTGATCCTGCTGCAGGTGATGGAAAACCGCATCGGGCGCATGCGTGTGGAAGGTGCCAAATACCATTCGCCGCAGGCGATCCGCGACGCCGTGCCGGCGCTGGCGGAAGGGCAGGTGCCCGATTTCAGCAAGGCGCAGCAGCAGCTGGCCCAGGTCAATCGACAGCCCGGCCAGCAGGTGGTGCCGCTGCTCAAGCCGGGCACGCTGCCGCAGACCATGGACGTCACGCTGAAGGTGCAGGACAACTATCCGCTGCATGCCAGCCTCGAGGTCAACAACGACCACAGCGCGGACACGCCGACCCTGCGCACCATCGCCAGCCTCAGCTACGACAACCTGTGGCAGCTCGGCCACACCATCTCGCTGGCCTACATCGTGGCGCCGCAGGACCGTTCCGCCGCCGAGGTCTATGCGCTGTCCTATTTGGCGCCTTTGAACGCCGACTGGAGTCTGCTCGGTTCGGCCTACAAGTCCAACAGCAATGCCAACACGGTGGGCGGCACCACCGTGCTCGGCAAGGGTCACGCATTCAGCCTGACCGCGACACGCCAGCTGCCAACCCTGGGCCAGTACACCCAATCGGTGTCGTTCGGCATCAGCCGCAAACATTTCGACCAGAACATCACGGTGGGCGACACCACCGTGGCCGCGCCGATCAGCTATACGCCGCTCACGCTTTCCTACAGCGGGCAGCGCACCACCGACAAGTCGACCACCGGCTTCACCCTGGCCGGCAATTTCGGCTGGCGCGGCATGGGCAGCGGGCTCAACGAATTCGACAACCTGCGCTTCAAGTCGCGCGGCGATTTCGCCTACCTGCGCGCCGACTACAACTACACGCGCCAGCTCGGCGGCGACTATGCGCTAGCCTTGCGCGCCAGCGCGCAGGCCGCCGATTCGCCGCTGGTCTCCAGTGAGCAGTTCGCTGCCGGCGGCGCCAGCAGCGTGCGCGGCTACCTGTCCGCGGAAGACACCGCCGACAACAGCGCCACCGGCTCGATCGAACTGCGCGGCCCGTCGATGGCCTCGTGGCTGGGCGACCCGCTCAACGACTGGCGCCTGCATGTCTTCCTGGACGGCGCGCGCCTGCTGTTGATCAGCCCGCTGCCCGACCAGAAGAGCCGCTTCACCTTGCTCAGCACCGGCATCGGCACGCGTTTCAGCATGTTCCAGAACGTCACCGGCGCGCTCGAATACGCCTATCCGCTGAAGGACGGGGCGCGCACCAAGGCGCACGACGGGCACCTGCTGTTCAACCTCAAGGCCGGTCTCTGAGGCGCGGTACCCAGGCATTCACCCAACGGCTTCATTCGGACCAAACGGCTTCATTCGGAAAGGGGTTCAACGATCATGCGATACCTGCTCTTGGCATGCGCGCTGTGTCTGGCGTGGTTGCCGCGCTTCGTGCACGCGGCCGATGCGGCCTGGTGGAACGACGACTGGTCGTATCGCAAGGCCATCACCCTGGACACCAGCAACAAGGGCACCAGCCTGGCCCAGCCGGCCGGGCGGGTACCGCTGCTGATCCGGCTGCACCCGGGCAATTTCCAGTTCGACGGCGTCGCTCCCAACGGCTCGGACGTGCGCTTCATCGGCTCCGACGGCAAGACGCCGTTGAACTACCAGATCGAGAGCTTCGATCCGGTGCTCGGCGTGGCGCAGATCTGGCTGGACGTGCCCGATCTGCAGGCCAACGCCCAGCAGACGGTGTGGATGTACTACGGCAACGGCAAGGCGCCGGCGCAGAGCAGCGGTGCGGCCAGCTTCGATGCCGACTATGCGCTGGTCTATCACTTCGACGACGCGGCAGGATCGCCGCCGAAGGACGCCACCGCCTACAGCAACCATGCGCAGAGCGGCACGCCGCGCCCGGTCGACGGCGGCATCATCGGCAAGGCCGGCCGCTTTGACGGCAGCACGGTGGTGACGCTGCCGAACAGCGCCTCGCTGAACACGGCCGCCGGCGGCAGCTTCAGCTTCAGCGCCTGGATCAAGCTCGATGCGGTGCCGGCGACGCCGACCTTGCTGTATGCGCGTCGCCAGGACGGCAAGGCGCTGCTGATCGGCCTCGACGGCGGCGCACCCTTCGTGGAAGTCGACGGCGCGCAGACGCAGCGCAGCAGCGCGGGCGAAGCGCTGAAGGCGGGCCAGTGGGCGTACATCGTGGTGACTGCCGCCCAAGGCCAGGTCAATCTGTACGTGGACGGCCGCGCCTATGCCACGCTGGCCGCCACGCTGCCGGCCCTGACCAGCGCCGCGACGGTCGGCGGCGACATGCCCTCGAGCGCAGCGGCAGGCAGCTCGCCGGCCTTCGCCAACTTCGTCGGCCAGATGGACGAACTGCGCCTGTCGCGGGTGGCGCGCTCGGCCGCGCTGATCCAGGCCGACGCTTCCGCGCAAGGTGCGGAGTCGCGCCTGATCCAGTACGGCGAGGACGAGAAGAAGTCCGGCATGGGCTTCGGCTACTTCGGCATCATCGTCAAGTCGGTGACGGCGGACGCCTGGGTGGTGATCGGCCTGCTGCTGGTCATGGCGCTGATCTCGTGGGTGGTGATGTGGCAGCGGGCGCGCTACGTCGGTCGGGTCAGCTCGGCCAACGAGCGCTTCCTGGGCCGTTTCCGCGACCTCGACAGCAACCTGCTCGGCCTGGCCGACAAGGCGACGCAATCGACGGTGCAGCGCGAACTGGGCGGCTCTTCGCTGTACCGCCTGTACGAAGTGGGCGCCAAGGAAGTCTGGCGCCGCCGCAACGGGCAGGGCCGCGTGGTGATCGCCTCGGAATCGATCGAAGCGATTCGCGCGGTGATGGATTCGACCCTGGTGCGCGAGAACCAGCGGCTGTCCAAGTCGATGGTGATCCTCACCATCGCGATCTCCGGCGGCCCGTTCCTCGGCCTGCTCGGCACGGTGGTCGGCGTGATGATCACCTTCGCCGCCATCGCCGCGGCCGGTGACGTCAACGTCAATGCGATCGCCCCCGGCATCGCCGCCGCGCTGCTCGCCACCGTCGCCGGCCTGTTCGTCGCGATCCCCGCACTGTTTGGCTACAACTACCTGTTGACCCGCAACAAGGCCGTCACTGCGGACATGCAGGTGTTCGTCGACGAGTTCGTCACCCGCCTGGCCGAACTGCATCGCGACATCGACCAGGACACGCTGGCCGGTGGCGCGAACAGCGGACACGCGATCAGCGCCTGAGGAGGGCTGCGCCATGCAGGTCCAAGACGACGACAAGCCCTACGACGACATCAACATCACGCCGATGCTGGATCTGGCCTACGTGCTGCTGGTGATCTTCATCATCATGACCACCGCCTCGGTGCAGGGCGTCAAGGTGAATCTGCCGAAGGCCAGCGCCTCGGTCAGCCTGGCCAAGGCGCAGACCAAGGCGATCACCATTTCCGACAGCGGGCAGATCTTCCTGGACGCGTATCCGGTCACGCTCGACGAACTGGAGCAGCGCCTGCGCACGCAGAAGGCGGTGACGCCGGACTTCCCGATCATCGTCAAGGGCGATGCCAACGTGCAGTACCAGAAGGTGGTGGACATTCTGGATCTGCTGCGCCGGCTCGACCTGTCGCAGGTCGGCCTGGTGACCGGCAAGCAGTCGAGCTGATGGCCCGGAGAGATGTCGATGCATGAGTCCGGGCACATCGAGCGACGCGGACGCTGGCGAGGGCCGCTGGTGGTGCTGGCCGTGCTGGTGGTGGCTGCCTTGGTGATCTGGAAATTCGCCGGCCACCAGGTGGGTGTGCGCCGCGAAGCGCCGCGCATCGCCACCATCACGCCGCTGCCGCCGCCACCGCCGCCGCCGAAGGAAAAGCCGCCGGAGCCGAAGAAGCTGGAAGAGGTGAAGCAGGAACTGCCCAAGCCGAACGAGCCGGCCAAACCGGTGGAGTCGCCCAAGCAGGCCCCGGACGTGGCCAAGCAGGTCACCATCAACGGCCCGGCCCAGGCCGGCAACGACGCGTTCAACATCGGCGCGGGCGCGGGCGGCGGCATGGTCGGCAGCAACGGCGGCACCGGCGTCGGCGGCTCGTCCTACGAGCAATACCTGGGCTATTCGCTGCAGCAGGTGATCCAGCGCGACGACCGCACACGGCGCCTGGTGTTCGACGTGCGCGCCAACCTGTGGATCGACGCCGACGGAACCGTCAGCCGCGTCGCGCTGGTGAACTCCAGCGGTTCGCCGAGCACCGATGCGGCCTTGCTCGCGGTGCTGCAAGGCCTGCACATCGACACGCCGCCGCCCCCGAATTTGAGCATGCCGGTGCACACGGTCATGCGCGGCCGCCGACCGGGATGACACCGGCGGCCGTAACGCCCAGTCCATGCCTTAAAGCAACGAAACCTTATCGGAGAATGCCATGAAGTCCATGATCGCCAAGCTAGGTTTCGCGCGCTTGCCGCGCCGGGCGCTATGCCTGGCTGTTGGCCTGACGCTGGGTGGCGCATGCGGCGGCGTGCTGGCCCAGGACGCCGCCGCGCCCTCGACCAATGCCACCATCAACCTGATCCGCCTGATGGTCAAGAAGGGCTTGCTCACCCAGGCGGATGCCGACGGCCTGCTGGCCCAGGCCAATGCCGAGGCCACGCAGGCACGCAATGCGAGTGCCACTCCGAACCCGGGCGCAGCAGTCGCCGGCGACGGCGCGCAGCCGGGCGATGTGCGCGTCACCTACGTGCCGCAGAACGTGCGCAACGAGATCCGCGAGCAGGTCAAGCAGGAAGTGATCGCGCAGGCCAAGAGCGAGCACTGGGCCGAACCGAATGCGCTGCCCGAATGGCTGGACCGGATCAGCTGGTCGGGCGACGTCAAGGTGCGCGACGAGTCCTGGTACTACAGCCGCAACAACTCGCCTTACTTCATCGACTACGCGACCTTGAACCGCACCGGGCCGGTCGACGTCGGCGCCGCCAATCCGCAGATCCCGGTGCTGAACACGCAGCAGAACCGCCTCAACATGCTGCGCATGCAGGCGCACCTGGCGCTGACCGCCAAGCTGGGCGACACGGTCACTGCCGGCGTGCGCATCGGCTCGGGCAACGACAACAACCCGGTCTCGACCACCGCGACCCTGGGCGGCGGCCTGGACAAGAAGAACCTGTGGCTGGACCGCGCCTGGATCAAATGGCAGCCGAACAGCTGGAGTTCGCTGACCGCCGGACGCATGGCCAATCCGTTCATGGCCACCGAGCTGATCTATTCGCCGGAACTGAACTTCGACGGCATCGCCGGGCACTTCGACCTGCCGTTCAACGACGACTTGGGAACCTTCGCCACCGTGGGCGCCTTCCCGATCGAGTTCACCTCGCCCGATTCGCCCACCGACGCCGACGGCACGCAGAAGAACCGCGACTACGACAAGTGGATGACGGCGGCGCAGATCGGCGCCAGCTGGAAGTTCGACGAGGACACCCAGCTGAAACTGGCGCTGGCCTACTACTACTTCAGCCGCATGCGCGGCTCGCTCTCCGCGCCCTGCGACGTCGACATCAACCCCAGCATCAATTTCTGCAGCACCGACGACACCGCGCCGCAATACATGCAGAAGGGCAACACGGTGTTCCTGCTGCGCGACATCGTGCCGCCGGTGGGTTCGTCGGGCGCCTATCCGCAGCCGCAGTTCGTCGGCCTGGCCTACAACTACCACCTGGCCAACCTCACCGGCCAGTTCGACTTCAAGGTGGGCGGCATGCCGGTGCGCCTGTTGGCCGACTATGTGCGCAACATGGCCTACCACGAGCGGGATGCCTTCGATCGCTATCCGAACGGGCTGGGGCAGCCAGTCAACAACTACCAGGCCGGCCCGGTGGTCAACGGCGTGCCGACCAATGGCCCGTACAAGAGCGGCCCGGTGGGCTGGCTGGTGCGCGGCATCGTGGGCACGCCGAACCCGATGGCGGCGAACGAGTGGAACGTTTCGCTCGGCTACAAATACCTGCAGCCGGATGCCGTGCTGGACGGCCTGACCGACCAGAACTTCCATCTGGGCGGCACCAACGCCAAGGGCTTCTTCATCAGCACCGACTACGGCATCGCCCAGCGCACCTGGCTGTCGGCGCGCTACTTCAATGCGCGCGAAGTGTTCGGGCCGCCGTTCTCGCTGGACATCCTGCAGCTCGAGATGAGCACCAAATTCTGAGGAAGGCCCATGAAGCGCATGACTCGAATCGCCGGCATAGGAGTCCTCGCCATGATGGCGTCGACCGCGCAGGCCCAGAGCCTGGAAGATCAGCTGCGCACGCAGCTGCGCGAGGCACGCAGCCAGCTGCAGGACCTGCAGGGCCAGCAGGCGCAGTGGCAGGCCCAGCAGGCGACCGCGGAACAGCAGCGCGACCAGGCGCGCAAGGAGCTGGAGCAGGCCAAGGCCGAGCTGGCCAAGCTGCGCGGCAGCTCGGCCGGCAATACCGCGGCGATCGCGGCGGAACGTGCCGATCGCCAGCGCGCCGACGCCGAGGCGCAGCGCGTGCAGAAGGCCTACAGCGAAGCGGCGACGAAGGCGCAGCAGCAGGAAGCGCGCAACACCACCCTGACCACGCAATCGAACGCGCTGCAGAATCAGCTGGGCACCTGCACGGCCAAGAACCAGCAGCTCTACGCCATCGGCAACGAGATCCTCGACGCGTATTCCCACCTCGGCTTCGGCAGCATGCTGAAGAGCCGGGAGCCGTTCGCGGCGGCAGCGCGCGTCAAGCTGGAGAATGCCGCGCAGGCCTACGGCGACAAGCTCTACGAGCAGCGCTATGACCCGCATGCCGCCGCGCCGGCCAAGCAGCCTTAGCGGGCTGGTGGCCACCGCGCCGACGATGCGAGCAACGACATGCCCCGATCGCGTCAGTCCGTATGGTCTGTACACGACAGGCGCATGCCTGCCTGATCGACCTGGCTTGTGTGTGCCAAGGCGATGACCTGCTGTGCCGACAGATTGCAGCCGCTCGTCGTCGGCGCGTACGGAAGCCAAAGTTGCGGCCTGCTGCTCAGCTGCGCTGCGGTGCCGGGGCGCAAGATGCGATGGATTGACTGCCGCCGGCCCAGCAGAGGCCGAGGCAGAACGACCACGATCGATCTCCAACGTGGAGCGCATCCCGCTAAAGATGGGAGCAAGCTCATGATCCCGGCGCTCATGCTCGCCGGAGGCAGGTTTCGTCATGCATGACACAACGTTGATCTTCGACATGCGGCGCAGTCGCGACTACGCGAGAGCTTGGTGTCGCCGTCGATCGCGGCGACGCACGCCGTCATCGAGCGCGTTCATCTGGCGACTGTTTGGCCTCCTGGCCTTCGCGCTGGGATACGGCTCGCCTGTGGCAGCGCAGACCAGCGAAGCGAAACATGACACGCCGGTTTGCGTGGATGTGACCGTCAACGACCAGCACATGCTGACCTATGACTGCCTGAACCGGCAGCTAGCGCCGCCGGCCACCAAGCCTGCGCAGCCCATGGCCGGCAGCGCCGGCGACATCGTGCGGCAGCCATCCAACCAACAAGTCGGGCAGTTCAACTTCTCCGCCTTCAGCGAGCGCATGGGATCGAACCTGGGCAAGTCCGCTTATCCGCAGCGGCCGCCGCCCACCCAGCAGGCGCCGCCTTTTTCAGGGCGCTAGGACGTACGCATGGGTTCGCCGCCTGCACGCAGCGCCGAAAGCTTTGGCCCTCGTGCCTATGTTCGTGCCTATGTTTCGGTGAGAAGTCGTCGTCGGTGCGGCCTTTCGAGCAAGCCGCCTCGCCGGATTAAGTCACGTCAGATGAAATTTTGGTGACATGGTTCAGTCGCGTCGAAAGGCAGACGTCTATGCAGTGAGAGAACCAACGCGGGGCATGCACGGGAGCCTGCTCGAAGCGATCGGCTCTCGGGCGCCGCTAGGCAATAGAGGCGCGCCTCGTCACCCGTTCGTTTTGAATGGCGTACATGCTGGGAAGTGGATGGCAGGGGGCGAGATCACGTGAGCAGGCAAGCAGCTTATTCAAATCGCAGGCGCGGACTGCCGGCGCCCGCATCGATGCAGCGGCGTCCGCTGACGCAGTGGATTGCTGCTGCCCTGGCGATGGGGGCGATGCAGGCGCATGCCGCCGCGCCGCCGCTGAGCCAGGCCTGGCTCGCGCAGAGCCAGCAGAATCCCGCGGCCGCCGCGGCGAATCCCACGCCGGGCAACGCGGCCAGCGGACTGTCCGCGCTCACCCCGCAGGTCTCCGGGCAATTGCTGCAGCAGCGCGTGGTGCAGCAGTCGATCGCCAACCTCACCAGCGCGGCCCAGGCGGTGGCGGCGCAGATCAGCGCGCAGCAGGCCGCACAGCGCGCTGCCCAGGCGCAGACCACGCCGGTACCCGACGGCCTGACGCCCGGCGGCCTGCAGGTCGCCGCCGGTGTCGCCAGCGATCCCAGCCTGTGGCAGAACGCCAACGCGCCAGTTTCGTCGAACACCAATGGACACACCACGGTCCAGGTCAAGCAGACCGCGCAGAAAGCCATTCTCACCTGGGACAGCTTCAATGTCGGCCGCAATACCACGCTCTATTTCAACCAGAGCGGCGGCACCCAGAACGACGGCAGCAACAACTGGATCGCGCTGAACCGGATCGTGGATCCCACCGGTGTGCCCAGCCAGATCTTCGGCCAGATCAAGGCCGAGGGCACGGTCTATCTGCTCAATCGCAACGGCATCCTGTTCGGCGCCGGCAGTCAGGTGAACACCGGTTCGTTCCTGGCCAGCTCGCTGTATCTGTTCAACAGCGACGTCACCGCCAGCAACAACACTTTCCTCAGTTCCGGCATCGCCGCCTCGTCCACCGGCACCCAGCAGGGCTTCCTCACCGGTGGCGTGTTCAACGACGGCAAGAACCACGATGTGGTGATCCAGCAGGGCGCTTCGATCACCACCGGCGCGCAGGGTTTCACCCTGATCGCGGCGCCGAACGTCTCCAATGCCGGCTCGATCATCGCCGACGACGGGCAGGCGATCCTGGCCGCCACCACCAAGCTCAGCAATGCCGCGACCAACGGCAGCCTGCAGGTCTACAACGATACCTACCTCGGCGTCTCGCAGCAGAACTATCTGCTCAATGCCGGCACCGTCACCAACACCGGCCTGGTCCAGGCACGTCGCGGCCAGGTGCATCTGCTGGGCGACAACGTGGATCAGGCCGGCGTCGCGCTGGCCTCCACCAGCATCAGCCATCCCGGCAGCATCGAACTGCGCGCGCAGGACGGCGGCAGCGGCAACAACAGCTTTGCGCGCTCGGGCGCGCTGACCCTGGCGCCGGGCTCGGTGACCGCCGTGCTGCCGGAAGAGGACGGCACCACCACCTCGTCCACGCCCGCGGCGAACCAGGCCTTCGTCGGCAGCAGCCTGACCCTGGCGGGCGGCACGGTGAATTTCCAGCAAGGTTCGCTGCTGGAAGCGCCGGGCGCGACCTTGAACGTCAGCGCGCAGATCGATGCGCCGGGTGCCGGCATTGCGCTGCCCGCCACCGCCGGACGCATCTACGTCGACGACGGCTCGATTCTGGACGTGTCCGGCCTGGCCAATGTCGTGCTGCCGATGTCGGCGCTGCTGGTCACCATTCCGCGCATCGGCCAGAACGAACTGGCGGATTCGCCGCTGCTGCGCAACGGTTTTCTTTACACGCAGAAAGACGTGGTCGTCGACAGCAGCCAGAGCGGCACGCTGCCCGACGGGCTGAACTGGATCGGCAGCCCCATCCTGAATGTGGCCGGCTACGTGGAGAACGTGCCGCGCGACATCAGCCAGATGCTCACCAAGGGCGGCAGCATCGGCCTCAACGGCACCGAAGTGATCGTGCGCAGCGGCGCGCAGCTCAATCTCGACGGCGGCTACATCGCCTACCAGCCGGGCTGGATCACCACGCCGAACCTGCTGGGCGCGGACGGCGCCATCTACAACATTGCCAGCGCCGATCCGAACATGACCTACGTCGGCTTCGCCGGCCAGTACACCGACACGCATTCGCGCTGGGGCGTCAGCGAAACCTACACCACGCCGCTGATGGCCGGCATGCAGCGCTGGGATCCCGGCTTCATCGTGGGCAGCGACGCCGGCAGCCTGAACATCCAGGTCAACGGCGCGCTGGTGCTGGACGGCGCGATCTCGGCGCAGTCCTTTGCCGGGCGCAACCAGGTAGCGCAGGGCCAGCAGCCGTCCAACGGCCAGCTCAGCGTGGCGCCGTTGCCGACCACCTACGGCTTCACCAGTCAGTACGGCTACGCGCAGGGCATCCTGCTGCAGCAGTCCTCGCTGGTGCTCGAGGACCTGGCGCCGGGCTTCAACGCAGATACGCCGTGGGACGTGGTGCTGAAGGCGCAGGACGCCACGGCGACGCCGGAAGACAATCTGCGCAACTGGCTGACCCTGTCGGCCGATACGATCGAGCAGAGCGGCTTCGGCTCGGTGAACGTGCAGAGCAGCGCGATCCTGGAACCGCTCGGCACCTCGCTGGCGGTGCAGCCCGGCGGCTCGATCGCGTTGACCGGCAGCAACATCACCGTGCTCGGCAGCCTCAGCGCGCCGTCGGGCAAGATCAACCTGACCACCACCGCACCGGCGCTGCTTCCCGCGGGTTCCGCCGCGGCCGACGACAACGCCAACATCACCATCGGCAGCAACGCCACCCTCAGCACGCGCGGGCTGTGGATCAACGACAGCGGCCAGACCGCCGACAGCAGCATCGGCGACCGCTACGTCAACGGCGGCTCGATCAGCCTGACCACCCAGCAGGCCTATCTCGGCAATCCCGACAACGGCGTGGACGGCACCGGCTCAATCCTGCTGCAGCCGGGCAGCCTGCTGGACGTCTCCGGCGGCGGCTACGTCGATCCCAGCGGCCAGGTCCGCACCAGCATGGGCATGCCGATCGGCCAGGGCGGCGACATCAGTCTGCTCACCTATGCCGGGCAGAATTTCGGCGTCAACGCCAACTCGCCGACCAGCCTGGACAGCGGCCGCATCGAGCTGGGTGGCGAGCTGCACGGCTACGGCTTCAGCGGCGGCGGCACTTTGTCGCTGCAGGCGGCGCAGATCCAGATCGGCGGCGACCCCAGCGCAATGGCGCTGAAGAACGGCTTGTACCTGCCGGCGTCGTTCTTCGCCGGCCAGGGCTTCGACAACTACGCGCTGACGGCGGTGACCGACGCCAGCATCGCCGCCGGCACCACGGTGAACGTGCAGCGCGCCAACCTGCTGCCGAACGACGCCGCCCTGCAGACCGCGCCCAGCGGCACCGACCTGTACGCGAGCGACGCCGCCAACCCGCAAGGCATCTACGCCAGCGTGGGCCTGCTCGATCCCTATCATCGCTGGGCCGGGCGCGACACCACCGCGGGCCACGGGCCGGGCTTCTCGCTCAATGCCGGCGCTTACCTGGACTGGAATCGCCTCGCCTCGACGGTGAGCTCGGGCGCGCCGCAGTACGCCGGCGTCAGCGGCAGCCTGCTGCTGGGGCAGGGCGCCTCGATCGTTGCCGACGCCGGCGCCGCGGTCAGCCTGAGCGGCACTCAGGCCACCACGGTGCTTGGCACGGTCACCGCGCCGGGCGGCGCTATCGCGATCACCGTGGGCAGCGCGTTGAAGTCGCGCCAGAGCGGCTTGCCCACCGTCACGCCCTACGTATGGCTGGGTTCGCAGGCAGTGCTCGACGCCTCCGGCGTGTCGCTGGTCGATCCCTGGGTGACCGCGGTGAGCGGCAGCGCCGGCGGCGGCACCATCCCCGCCGGCTTTATTCCGCGCACCGGCGACGTGCTGGCCGGCGGCAGCGTGTCGCTCAGCGGCTACGGCGGCTACGTGCTGGCGCAGCAGGGCTCGCAAATCGATGTGTCCGGTGCGGCCGACACCTACGATCTGCCGGTGGCGACCAGCACGCTGGGCGCGAGCAGCGTCGGCTATGTCGCCACGCCGGTATGGAGCGACGCCGGCAGCATCGCCTTCAATGCCTCGGCAGGGCTGTATGCCGACGCCACGCTGCAGGCGCACGGCGGCGCGGCCCAGGCCGAGGGCGGCAGCCTCAGCATCGTCGGCCTGGTCGGCAGCCCGGCCGCGCAGCAGAACGCCAAGGGCCTGTTGCTGCAGCAGTCGGGCGAGCTGCTTCCGGCCGGCCTGCAGCCGGGCGGCAGCGTGGAGTCGGGCGGTCCTTCGGGCATCCTGCACTTCGCAGCGGACCGGCTGGACGGCTCCGGCATCAGCAGCCTCAACCTCGGCGCGCCGACCACCTCCACCGACAGCACCCAGGGCGTGCTGCCGCTGGGCTTTGCCGGCGACGTCAAGCTGTCGCTGGCGAAGTCCTTCACCGCCAACGCCTCCAGCTATATCGACCTGCCGGCGGGCAGCACCGGCTTGTCCACCGCGGGCGGCTACGCGCAGGGCACCGGCACGGTGAGCATCGACGCGCCCTACGTCAACCTGTCCGGCACGCTGCAGAACACCAGCGCGCCGGTAGCGCTGGCCGGCGATGGCGCGCTGCGCGTCAACGCGGATTTCATCGATCTCGGCGGCTGGCTGAACCTGCAGCAATGGGGCAGCGCCGACTTCACTTCCAGCGGCGATCTGCGCTTCTACCTGCCGCCCACCTACGCCTACAGCAACGGCGCCGCGCTGCCGGGCCTGCTGTTCACCACCGGCGATCTCACGTTCAAGGCGGCTCAGCTCTATCCGGTCAGCGACTACCACTTCGTGATCGACGCCAATGCTTCGGGCCTGGCCGACGCGCAGGGCCAGGCGCTCAGCACCACGGTGAGCATCCTGCCGAACGGCAGCTCCACGGCGCCGCTGTCCGCCGGCGGCGGCCTGTTGATCAGCGCCGACCATATCGAGCAGGAAGGCACCATCCGCGTGCCCTCCGGCACCTTGGTGCTCGGCGTGAAAGACCCGGCCGCGCAGGCCGCCGCGTTCGGCCTGAATCCGGCGCTGTTCCCGCTGGCGACCACGCAGTCGGTGCACCTGGCCGCCGGCAGCATGACCTCGGTGTCGCTGGACAACGCGACCGTGCCCTACGGCACCACCATCGACGGCGTCGAGTGGCGCTACAACGGCGATCCGCTGAACGATTCCAACGACCTCACCGCGCCGCCGAGCAAGCAGCTCAGCATCAACGGCGTCGACCTGGCGCTGGACAAGGGCGCGGGCGTCGACCTGTCCGGCGGCGGCGAGCTGCAGGCGGAGGAATGGGTGTCCGGCACCGGCGGCAGCCGCGACGTGCTGTCGCAGTACGGCACCAGCTACACCCAGAGCAGCACCGGCACCCAGGTTCCGCAATATGCCGACGGGCGCGCGATCTACGCGATCCTGCCGGGCTACCAGGCACCGCTGGCGGCGCAGGACGCGGCGCTGGAAAAGGGCGCCGGAGCCGGGCCGGCAGTGGGGCAGGCGGTCTACCTCGCCGGCGCCCCGGGGCTTCCCGCCGGCATGTACACCTTGCTGCCGGCCAAGTACGCGACCTTGCCCGGCGCTTACCGCGTGGTGCAGGACACTAGCGCGATCGACAGCGTGCCGGGCAATTCGGTGGTGCAGCCGGACGGCACACTGAGCGTCACCGGCTATTTCGCCGATGCGCTGAGCGGCGCGCGTTCGGCGCGCAACACCACCTTCCTGCTGCAGTCGGGTCCGGTGTGGCAGCAGTATTCGCAGTACACCATCAGCAATGCCGACACCTTCTTCGCCAACCTGGCCAGCAAGGCCGGCACGGTGGCGCCGTCGCTGCCGGCGGATGCGGGCCAGCTGGTGCTGGCCGCGGGGCAGCAGCTGAATCTGGGCGCCAGCCTCACCGCGACGCCGGGCACCGGCGGCCGCAGCTCGCAGGTGGACATCGCCGCGCAGGCGATCCAGATCCTCGGCGACGGAGAGGCCGCGCGCAGCGGCTACCTCACGCTGTCGGCCGACGGGCTCACCGCATTGAACGCAGGCAGCCTGCTGATCGGCGGCACGCGCAGCCTCACCGCCAGCGGCGAACAGATCGACAGCGTGGCCGACAGCGTGGTGCTTTCCAACGACAGCGCGCATCCGCTGGCCGGCCAGGAAATCATGCTGGTCGCCGACGGCAGCACGACGCCCGGCGCGCAGGGCGTGCTGCTGGAAAGCGGCAGCTCGATCCAGGCCAGCGGCAGCAGCAATGCCGCCGACAGCCAGCCGATCGTGTTCGGCCAGAATCCCGGCACGGACGCCTCCGGCAAGCCGATCGCGGCGATCAGCGGCGACGGCGCCATGCTGCGCGTCTCGCAGAACGGCACCGCCACCGTCACGCGCAACCAGGTGCCCGGCAGCGGCGGCGTGGCCGGCACGCCGGCCGGCCAGCTCACCATCGAGGCCGGCGCCAACATCCAGGGTGGCAATGCGCTGACCCTGGACGCCACCGGCACCACCCTGGTCGATCCGTCGGCGGTGTTCGACGCCAAGGTGATCGACGCCAGCAGCAGCCAGATCACCTTCACCGGTGAAGGGACGAATCCCCAGGCCAGCGGACTGGTGATCGGCCCGCAGACCTTGAACCTGTTCCGTAACGCGCAGCAGGTGATCCTGCGCAGCCGCGGCAGCATCGATTTCCTGGGCAATCTGAACATCGACCTGGCCAATACGCTGGAGCTCGATGCGGGCGCCCTGGTCAGCGACGGTGGTCAGGTCGACATCCAGGCCGGCCAGCTCGGCCTCGGCAACGCGCTGGGCGCGACCAAGCCTGCGTTCGCGCTGGGCAGCGGCAGCCTCGCGCTGCATGCCGGCGAGATCGACTTCGGCGCAGGCAACACCACGCTGCAGGGCTTCGGCAGCTTCTCCGCCACCGCCAGCAGCGGCATGGCCGGGCAGGGCAGCGGCGGCGTGGACTTCGGCAGCTTGAACGTCAATCTCGCCACGCCGGTGCTGCTCGCCGAGAGCGGCGCCAACACCAGCCTGAGCACCACCGGCAGCTTCAACCTGAGCAACGGCGGTGGCACGGCGCTGCAGCGCGACGCGATGGGCGGCAGCTTGAGCCTGAGCGGCGGCAGCCTGTCGATCGCCACCAGCGTGCAGGCGATCGCCGGCAACCTCAATCTGACCGCCAGCAGCGGCGACCTGCACGTGGCCAGCGGCGCCAACCTGGATGCCGCCGGCGCCAACAAGACCTTCTTCGACACCGTTGCCTATGCGCCCGGCGGCGCGCTCGCGCTGGCCGCCAGCCACGGCAACGTGGTGGTCGACGCCGGCTCGACGCTGAATTTCTCCGGTGCCGCCCAGGGCGGCGATGCGGGCAGCCTCAGCGTCACGGCGGCCGATCAGGTGCAGTTGAATGGCCTTCTGCAAGGCCAGGCCAACAGCGGCTATCGCGGCGGCTATTTCAGCTTGAATTCGGGCAGCGCGGTCGACCTCGACAATATTGCGGCACTGGCCAACGCGGCCGGCGCCACCGGCCTGGTCGACGTCAGCAGCGGCGTCGGCAACCTCACCCTGTCGAGCGGCCATACGCTCACCGCGCAGAAGGTGTACCTCAGCGCCAACGGCGGCAGCGCGGGCCCCAGCGCCAGCGACGGCAACGTGTTGATCGATGGCACCATCAATGCAGCGGCCGCCTCCGGCAGTCAGATCCAGCTGTACGGCAACAGCGGCGTGGACGTGGAAGGCAGCCTGATCGCCACCAGTTCCATCCCGGCCCAGCGCGGCGGCAACGTGACCATCGGCACCAGCGGCGTCGGCGACGGCAGCCTCAATGCGGCCTACGGCTACGAGAACGTGCAGTCCGCCCAGTCGGGCCGCATCCACCTGGGCGCGAATGCGCGCATCGACGTTTCCGGCGGCTCCGCGGACAACTTCTCCGGCGGCCAGGTCAGCCTGCGCGCGCCGCTGCTGGCCGACGGCGATGTGCAGATCGCCATCGACGGCGGCGGCTCCAGCATCGTCGGCGCGCGCGCCGTGACGGTGGAGCCCTACGCGGTGTGGAGCACCGCCGATGCCAGCACCGATGCTTCCAAGCACTTCGACGGCGTGATCGATCCCGCCGGCTGGTATCAGGACGGTGGCAGCGGCAAGCCGGCGATGGTCGCCGGCACCTGGACCGACGCCACCGGCAAGATCCTGGCAGCGCCCACCAGCGACGCGCAGCTGAAGCAGTACCTCGGCGTCGACTATTTCATGCCGACCCAGGCCAACGCCGACCACCAGGGTTTCTACGGCTACGTCGACGGCGACGCCAGCAAGGGGCCGGGCGCCCTGATGGGCTACGTGGAGCAGCCGGGCTTTGCCTTCGGCGACCGCTACGCCGGCATCGCCAACCTGAGCGTGCGACCCGGCATCGAGCTGCGCAGCCCGGCCGACGGCCCCGCCGGCGGCGACATCTCGGTGTTGACCAACTGGAACCTCGGCGCCGGCACCACCGCCAGCGACGGCAGCATCACGCTGGCTTATCGCTATCAGGGCCTGGCGCCGATCCTCACCGTGCGCGCGGCCAACAACCTGGATATCGAGGCCAGCATCACCGACGGCTTCTACCAGCAGAACAGCGGCGCCACCCTGGCCAATCCGCCGGTTCCGCCGCCGCCCCCGCCGCCGGTGGGCGACAACGGCTATGCGCAGGCCTACACGGACTACCAGACCTCGCAGCAGTATCTGGACAGCAACGGCCTGTGGAACGGCACCATCAACCTGTATGTCGGCGGCACCGCCGACATCAGCAAGGACCCTTACTACCAGCCGCTGCAGGCGCCGCTGCAGGGACAGACGGCCAATTACTACACGAACTACGACAAGTACATCGGCGAGATCGGCGACGGCAACAACCAGGCCTGGGCCTACGCCTTCGCCACCTGGAACAATCCCGCCGTGTGGGGCTTCAACACATATAGCCCGACCACCCTGGTCGCGCCCCAGCCCGGCGCCTACGGCAACTACAGCGACTACATCACCGCCTACCAGAACTGGCTGACGACCAATTTCAACGCGGCGATGTACGGGCCACAGGGCCAACCGAGCACGCCGTCGCCGCTGCTGCTGCCGATCGACGCAGACTACGGCAAGTACACCAGCGACTACGCCGAATACATCGTCGGTCACGCCAACTACTACCAGTACGTGTTCAACATCGCCGGCAGCGGCCTCAACGGCGGCGAGCTGTTCTACGCCCCGTTCGCGCCGGCCGCCAACCCGGTCAACGACAATCCGGCCTACGACAAAGCGCTGGCGGCCTACCAGACCTCGCAGGAGTATCTGGACAGCAACGGCCTGTGGAACGGCACCATCAATCTGTATGTCGGCGGCACCGCCGACATCAGCAAGGATCCGTACTACCAGCCGCTGCAGGCGCCGCTGAAGGGGCAGTCGGCCAACTACTACGCCAACTACGATCAATACATCGGCGAAGTGGGCGACGGCAACAACCAGGCCTGGGCCTACGCCTTCGCCACCTGGAACAATCCCACGGTGTGGGGCTTCAACACGTATAGCCCGACCACCCTGGTCGCGCCGCAGCCGGGCGCATACGACACCTACGGCAACTACGTCAGCGCCTACCAGAACTGGCTGACGACCAACTTCAACGCGTCGATGTACGGGCCGAGCGGGCAGCCTTCCACGCCGTCGCCGCTGCTGCTGCCGATCGACACGGACTACGGCAAGTACACCAGCGACTACGCCGAATACATCACCGGCCACGCCAACTACTACCAGTACGTGTTCAACATCGCCGGCAGCGGCCTCAACGGCGGCGAGCTGTTCTACGCTCCGTTCGCGCCGGCTTCCAATGCAGCGCCCAGCGGCGGTGGCGGCGGCACGCCGCCGACCAGCGTGCCGGTACCGGCCAGCGCCGCCAACAACAGCCCCTCGAATATGCCGAGCCTGGGCAGCCCGGCGTCGCTGGCCTCGGCGACCCTGCTCGGCGGCTCCAGCACCTCGTATCGCCTGGTCGCGGGCGCCGACCTGGACGTCGGCGATCCGCTGGCGCTGTCGGCAACCAGCACGGGCACGGTGAGTCTGGACGGCCATTTCGCGGTCACCGATACCCTCACCGATCCCAGCGTGGTGACGCCGAACAGTCCCTACGCGGGCAAGACCCTGCTGCTGCCCACCACGGTGCGCACCGGCACCGGCTCGATCGACATCGCCGCCGCCGGCGACATCGACTGGCTGGACAGCGCGGCGCCGGCGACGGTGTATACCGCGGGCGAGCCGACCAGCGGCACCACGGCCGGCACCGGCGTCTCGGTGCTGCGCCCGTCGGAGGTCGCGGGTTCCCTGGATCCGACTGCGCCGGACATGCTGGTCACCGGCCTGGTCAATCCGACCCACGCCGGCGACATCAGCCTCACCGCGCAAAGCGGCATCAACGGCATCGAGCAGGTCTACGACAGCACGGGCAATGTCACCAAGGGCACTGCGGGCGGCTCGATCGCCCAGTTCTGGTGGCCCTGGATGCAGACCGGCAATGCCGCCGACGGCAGCAGTTCCTCGATCAACTTCGGCAACTTCGACCAGGGCGTGATGAGCGTGGGCGGCAACGTCGCGGTCAGCGCCGGCGGCGACATCCGCGAGCTGTCGGTGTCGCTGCCCACGACCTGGATCGCCAGCAGCGACCGCAGCAGCGTGACCACGGTGGGCGGCGGCAACCTCAACGTGCAGGCCGGCGGCGACATTCTCAGCGGCAGCTATTTCGTTGCCAACGGGCAAGGCAACATCGCGGCCGGCGGCAACATCGACGCCGACTTCAGCTATGCGCCGAGCGGCACCACGGGTGTGACGACCACGCCGGTCTCGACCCTGCTGGCCATGCAGGACGCGCAAGTGGCGGTGAGCGCGCGGCAGGGCGTGAATCTCGGCGGGGTATTCGACCCGTCGTACTACACCAATGCCTCGGTGAATTCGATCCTGCCGGCCAGGCATTTCGACGCGCAGGGCTACGGCAACGCCTCCTCGCTGAGCGTGAGCACGGTCGACGGCGACCTGAGCTTCGGCAGCCTGCAGACGCCGGGGCAGTTGTTCAACTTCGGCGGCACCGCCGGCGTGGCCGGCCCGGTGCTGCCCGCCAGCTTGAATCTGAGCGCCTTGAGCGGCGACATCCACGTGCTCGGTTCCGGCGAGCTGTATCCCTCGCCGACCGGCAACCTCAATATGCTGGCGGACGGTTCGATCGATTTCTCGCAGCAGACCGCTGGCGACAGCAACGCCGAGTCCTTCGGCCTGATCGATCTCTCGCCCGCTGCGATGCCGTCGCCACTGCAGCCATCGTCGCTGGGCGAATTCCTGGGCGCGGGCAGCACCGATACGAACTCGTTCCAGTACCACATGCAGGACCCGCTGCACGGCGACGACAGCACGCCGGTGCGCATCTATGCCTTGAACGGTGACATCATCGACGGCACCACTGCGCCGAACGGCTTCAACTACCTGTCGCTGGCGATCATGCCGTCCAAGCCGGCGCTGATCTACGCCGGGCGGGATATCGTCAATCTCGATTTCATCGGCCAGCAGACCCACGCCGCCGACATCACCCGCATCTCCGCCGGTCGCGATATCTACGACACCCCGTATCTGGCGAATTACCCGTGGACCAACGACTTCATCAACGGCTATGAGCTGGCGCCCGCCTTGTTGCTGGGCGGGCCGGGCAGCTTCCTGGTCGAGGCGGGGCGCAATATCGGGCCGCTGACCAGTCAGGCGGAAACCTCGAAGAGCAATCAGGCGATTCCGCTGACCGGCATCGACTCGGTAGGCAACCTGTTCAACGACTACCTGCCGCACGAAGGCGCCAACGTCAACGTCGCCTTCGGCGTGGGGCCGGGCATGGCCGTCGCCGATTTCATCACGCAGTACCTGGATCCCGCCAACGGCGTGGACGGGGTGGGCAGCCTGGTGCCGGACCTGGTCGGCTTCATGGATCAGCGCGTGGCCGGGCAGGTGGTGGATACCGGCTACGCCAAGGACAAGCTCAGCGTGAATCTGACGCCGCAGCAGGCGCGCGCGCTGTTCGACCAGCAGCCCGAATACGTGCAGCGCCTGTTCGTGGAGCAGGAGCTGTTCAAGATTCTCGCCACCGTCGGCAACGACTACAACGACGCGTCCAGCAAGTACTACCACCAGTACGCACGCGGCTACGCCGCCATCAGCACCTTGTTCCCCGCGTCGCTGGGCTATACCGCGAACGGCGGGCAGGGCGGCGAGAACGGCTCGACCAAGCCGGTGGATACCGGCGATCTGGATATCCGCAGCTCCACCATCCAGACCCAGCAGGGCGGCAACATTTCCATCCTCGGGCCGGGCGGCCAGGCCTTGCTGGGCAGCGCGTCGGCGCCGCCGGTCATCGTCGGCCCCAACGGCACGGTGGTGGCGGGACCGAACACCATGGGCGTGCTGACCCTGGAGCAGGGCAGCGTGGACATGTTCACCGACCGCAGCGTGCTGCTGGCGCAGAGCCGCATCTTCACCGAGCAGGGCGGCGACTTGGTGATGTGGAGTTCCAACGGCGACATCAACGCAGGCCAGGGCGCCAAGACCACCGCCGAAATTCCGCCGCCGACGTATCTGTGCACCTACGACGCGTGGTGCCGCATCGATGCGCGCGGCGAAGTCAGCGGCGCCGGCATCGCCACGCTGCAGACCGTGCAGGGTGCGCCGGGCGGCAGCGTCTATCTGATTGCGCCGCGCGGCACCGTGGATGCGGGCGACGCCGGCATCCGCGTCTCCGGCAATCTGGTGGTGGCGGCGGCGCAGGTGGCCAACGCCGACAATATCCAGGTGCAGGGCACCAAGATCGGCACGCCGGTGGTGCAATCGGTCAACATCGGCGCGCTCAACGCGGCAAGCGCCGCAGCGAATGCGGTCAATCAGGTCGCCGCGGATATCGCCAACAAGCAGCGCGACGATGCGCGCAGCCAGCAATCCTCGGTGATCACGGTCAATGTGCTTGGTCCCGGCGAGGGCAGCGGCAGTACCAGCGGGCCGCCCAGCGCTAGCACCTACAACCCGGACAGCCCGGTGCAGGTGCTGGGAGCAGGGCATCTCGACAGCGCACGCAGAAAAGCGCTGACTGCGGCGGAACAAAAGCGGCTCGCCGAATAAATATGCATCGAGCTCCTTGATTTATTTCGGCTGAAACAAGCAAGCGGCGTGGATTTTTAATCGCGCCCCTGGCCGGATTTATTCCGGCCTGAAAATCAAAATCGACAACCCCACCCCGAGCGCTCGATTCGCTGCGGCGAGTTGCGCCTGGATTTTATCCGCATGAGGCTGATTATGAGCCATATCAGCGCCCTCGCCGAGGCGCTTCATCAGCTATTGGATGCGCGCCAGCAACGCATGGCCGAATGGCTGATCGATCGCTGCCGGCGCGATGTGCTCGATGAATTACTGGAATTGCCGAACGACGTCGTGCATGCCCGCATCGGCTATGTGGTGAGGGAGCGCTTGCGCAAACGCCGGCCGAACGCAGACGAGCGCGCCATTTCCGCCATGGAGGCATTGCGGAATGTGCTTAATTTATGGTGTCGGGAGGGGCGCCGCGCCACCATTCGCACGCTGTTCCGGGAGCTGGACAACGAGGCGATGTCGAGCTTGTCGCGGCAGCCCGACCTGGATTCCGAAGTCGTCTCCATGCTGCGCGATTATTGCTCCCGAGCACATCATTGATTGCTTAACTACCAGCTCTCAATCGCCGAATGATTCACGCTCCGAGCGATTTTGTGTGATGGCGTCAAGGTAATTCATCTGCTATATATGGCTGGCACCTCCATTATTCATTTTGGCATTGACGCCAGCTTAACCATGTAATGATCCTGGCATATTTCAGGCCATTTATTGTTCACTGCCATGCAATCCGCGTCAGGTAAATATTCTTTACCTCCAACGGGGAGGTGTTACTTAATAGGAACTACGCCATGAGTTATAAATTTGCAAAGGGAAATACCCAAGTGAAGATGCTCGCTGGTCTTGTGCTGCTTGGCCTGGCTTCTGCTGCCAGCGCGCAGAGTTCCATCCTGGTCGGCGGTGGCGCCACCCTGCCGGCCGTCGGCTACGGCGGCACCGTGACCAACCGCCTGATCGCTCCGCCGACCAAGGGTTCGCTGCTGTTCGCGTACACCAACCTGGCTGGCGCGGGTAACCCGAAGACCTCGTACTGCCAGACCGGCAGCGGCACCGGCAAGACCGTGCTGGAAGGCAACCAGCCGATGGTGGCCAACGTCAACGCCGATTGCGTTGCTGAGCCCACCCCGCCGCCGACTCCGCCGCTGACCATCGGTTTCGGCGCGACCTCGGAAGGCGAGACCCTGACCCAGCCGCACTTCATCGGTTCGGATTCGCCGCTCGCGCAGTCGGACTACACCGCTTATCAGTCGGGCCACAGCAGCGGCCAGCCGGTGCAGATCCCGGCGGTCAGCGGCGCGATCGCCATCGCCTTCAACAAGGCCGGCGTCAGCGCGCTGAACCTCACCGAGAACCAGGTTTGCCAGATCTTCTCCGGCCAGATCAAGACCTGGAACGACCCGGCCCTGGCCTCGGCCGGCGTGCCGGCCGGCGTGTCCGGCAACATCAACATCGTCTATCGCAGCGACGGCAGCGGCACCTCGTTCAACTTCAGCAACCATCTGTCGGCGGTCTGCGGTGCGAAGTCGATCGGCGGCCTGGGCATCGCCACGGCCTTCCAGACCAACCAGACCTATACCACGGCGGCGGCGGCTTACCTGTCGTCCTACGCCGCTTCGCAGGGCGCGTCGGGCAACCCGGCGGTGGTCACTGCGGTGCTGGCCACCGACGGCAGCATCGGCTACGCCGAGACGGCCAATGCGCTGAGCGGCGGCGCCAAGTTCGCGGCCGTCAGCAACCTGAGCGCCCCGGCCACCTTCGTGAACCCGGGCACCTACGGCGGCACCGCGCTGCCGGTGAACGTGGTGTACAACCAGGTCATCTCCAACACCAACGACAGCAATGGCCGTCCGGTGCTGGTGGCGATCACCCCGACGCTCACCACGCAGTGCATCGCCCTGGTCAATCCGTCGGACTTCGCGGTGCCGAGCAGCGGCTATCCGATCCTGGCCGTGTCCTACCTGCTGGCCAACTCGGCCGGCAACGGCACCGATCTGGCCCATGTCCGCGGCCTGATGTTTGCCCCGTACAACGCCTCGATCCGTAGCGCGGTGACCAAGATCGGCGCCAACTCTGGTCTGTCCTTCCTGACCAACGCCGATATGACCTCGACCAAGATCAACGGCTGCATCACCAACTAAGCCGGCATCTTGCGGCGACAAGGGCGGGACGTATGGTCCCGCCCTTGTTTTTTGTTGCATAGATTCGCCACCGACCAGCGCCTTGCAGTGGGCTGTCTTCGCGGCAGGGTCGATGCAGCGGCATTCCCACCGGATTGAGCCAGCGCCCCAGACTGGGCCACTGATTGGCCTCCGACCTTCTGCGGATCGGCTCCGACCAGATTCCTGCAGCCCACGGGCGCCTAGCCTGCAGGCGGGCATCGCTGAACCCAATCCGCCAGGTGCTTGCATCTGAAGGATGGGCATCGCCATATCGGTCGGCGACCTGGCCGGCCGACGGCACCGTCGGCGTCCAACGTGAGGCCGCGTTGGAGAGCAAGCGGTCGAGGGCAGGGCAGACGTCCATTCTCGGCGCACTGCGGACATCCGTCGCAAAGGAACAGGCAGAAGGCAGGCCTGGGCGCGCGCGGTCGTTCGAAACTCGTCCGCACTGCAGTAGCCGCTAAGAGACCGAAACGCCATCGGCACTCGCCTGACGCCATCAAGGCCAAGGCGACGACTGAGGCAAGCACATGCGCAATGAGTGCCCGTTCAGGCGATCGGGATCACCCACGATCTCGGCCGTCCGCCATCAATGCAAACCAGCGCCGGACCGACTTGGCAAGTCTCGGCTGCGGCAATCGGATGCGGCTAGCTCATAGCGTGTAGGGCGAGCCGTCGGGATGGGCAAACCACAAGACATGGTTGCGCCCCTGCGGGCATCCCTGACCTTCGCTATAGGCGGACAAGCTGCCGTTCGCACTGGTGACATTGGTTTGATAACAGCTGTTCAGCGAGTCCCCGAAGTCGAAGCTCTGGTAGCTGTTCTGGCCGCTATGGCCGGTGTAGTTGCCGTTCTTGTCGAACGCCAGCGTGTCGGCGGCCGATACATCGTTGTGCACATGGGCTTCGTACAAGACTTTGTCGCCGAGGTTCAGCGTGGTGCTCTGGTTGTCGTTCTGCAGCACACTGCTGGCCACCGTGCTGCTGCCGTCGGCCGCCACTTGCTGGTTGTAGTCCAGGTACAGCGGATAGTCGACATGTACGTGATACTCGCCAAGCGACTGGCTGCCGATGCGCTGAGCGCTGGTGCTGTTGGATGTGGTCAGTTGCTGGGTGGTCTGGTGATAAGTCGAGGCATCGATGACGAAGCTCTGCGTGTTGTCGAAGCTCACTGCCTGATTGACCAGGGTATAGACCCGGCCGCGCGAGGTGTCGGCATAGCCTTCGATGATGGACTGACGAGCGAGCTGGGTGGTGATGCTTCCATCGATGTCGCCCTTGCCGTCGTCCGTCAGCGTGCTGCTGATCGTCGGCGTGGGCGCCTGGCCGGCCAGGGTGTTGCGAGTGATCTGGCCGGTGACCTGTTCGCGCCGCTTGTCCTGATAGATCAGCAGTGCCGCGGTGACCGAGAAGCTGTTGTGGGCACCGGCAACGTTGACTGCTATCTCATGCGGTGCGCCGTTGCTGATCAAGCCCGCAAAGGGCGTGAGGTCCACGCGGTAAGGCATGAAGTTCAAGGTCTGCACGCCCGGCGTCGGCTGCCACAGGTACGGGTCGATGCCGCCGGTATAGATCCACGGATAAATCGGTGCGATGCCGGCCGGCTGACCATCGATGCTGATCTCGGCCTCGCGGAAGTTGCCGCCGCCGCACGCATCGACTTCGCCGGCGTACTGATCGGGCACGCAGCTGTACCAGAACTCGTCGCTGCCCTGACTCTGCGCGAACACGTCCAGATAGATGCGCTCGACATTGCGCGGCAGCTTGAGCGTCTTCGCCAGCTTGTCGGCAGGGCTGTTCAGCGTGGTGGTGCTCCCCAGCGGATCCGCGCCGAGCGGATAGACCGCATCGGCCGTCGACACATCGGCGTGGTCCAGGCTCGGATAGAACAGCAGTCGCGCGCTGCCGTGGATGACACCCGTATAGGTTCCGTTGACGACATTGCCGATGACGGCCTGGCCTCGCCGGGCATCTCGCAGAAGGGCGCTGTAGTCGGTGAGGTCGCGCTCGACGTGCCAGCTCGGCGCGAGGTTGGACGAAGGCTCCTGAGTCGTACCGAAGTACAGGTTTACGCCGCCCAGCCACAAGCTGGCGGTGCGATCGTACTGGCGTCCCGCAGTCACCGAAAAATCCGCTTCCAGCACGACCTTCGACCAGGACGCACGATCCGAATCGTGCGCGCCCCGGCCGCAGCCCTTGGGCGGCTCGTAGCCATACGGGTGAGGGTTGAAGTCGGCAAAGCTGGCGTCGCGGAACAGCTCCACGATGCAAGGCTTGCCGGGCGGGCGCGGCACGGCAGGGTCGGCCACGGCGACGTTACGCGAACCGATGGAGAGAGCTGGGCTGGCGTCGGCAGCGAACGCGGTCCCCGCCATACCGAGCGCGCACGACAGGCAGGCGAACACCAGGCTGCGATAGATAGCCTTCTCTTGCTTCATGACTATGTCTCCCCATCGTGCACAGCGCGGCGCCGAACATAGCACGGCTCATCAAGCAGTCCGTGTGAAGTCGGTCCTGCGATTTGAGTGTCTGCGCAACATGCCTGAGCCGCGCTCGTGTCGAGACAGGCTTGTGTCGAAACATGAACGACTGACTCGCGCCGGCCAAGCTGAACGGTCAACTTTCGCGGAAGCTTTCACTTTAAGAAGAGGAGTGCGTGGAAGCATCGTGAGAGGCATGCACACGCAGCGACATCAGCGCATGCGCATAGGGCGAGCCGGAGTGCTCGCAGAGATCGGCAAGATGTCGTCCGCATGCGTATGACGCCGGCATGGCGATGATCCGATCCCGACCTCAAGGCATGGTCGCCATCGAAGCCGCACATGCCTGCATGCCGTTCAGCAGGCAGGCTCGTGTCGCAGACCGCGGTGCGATGGCCTTGATGCAGCGCAAATGGACGTCTGAACGTCGATACTGAAACATGCCAGCAACGTGCCATGTGCGCAGACGACTCTTCAACATATCGTCCGTTGCTATAACAAAAGCTGTACGGCAACGCGTGAGGATCGAATCGTGGATTGAGTCTCGCAATGAGGCGCATTCATCGTCTAGGATCGCTTCGCAGTGAATCGGCAATGCAAGATCGACGAAACAGGGGATGTCGAGATTCACGCTGTCCATGCGGACTCCACATCCTGTTGTAAAAAAGTTAGGCGATCTTTGTGTTCCAAAACATCCTGCTTGTTTGCGTGGGGAACGTCTGCCGTAGTCCCACGGCAGAGTATCTGCTGCGAAATCGACTGCCCGATACGCACACCGGCGTGTCCAGCGCCGGCTTGGGGGCGCTTGACGACCGCCCGATGGACGCCACCGCAGCGGAGCTGCTGCTCGAGCACGGCATCGACGCCAGCGCGCATCGCGGCAAGCAGCTCAGCCCAGAGATGTTGCGGCAGGCCGAGCTGGTGCTGGTCATGGAGAAGGCGCATGCGGCGAACATCGCGCGCACTGCGCCGGAAGCCAGCGGGAAAGTATTCCTGCTGGGCAAATGGCTGGACGATCGAGATATCCCGGATCCTTACGGTCAGCAACGGCCTGCGTTCGAGCACGTCTATCAGCTGATCGATCAGGGCGTATCGAGCTGGCTGCCGTATCTATGAGAACTCGCTCGCGTCTGGCGGGGCGTGGATCGCGCCTCGCCGCCAGCCCGATGGCGTTGCGCAGCAGGCGGCGGCGAAGCGCTTCGCGCCGACGCCACGCTGCAGGCGGCTCGACGCTGCCGCTCTCTTGCGCAAGGAATGCACTCTCCCGTCTGCGTGCAGGCGGATTTCAGTGCGGGAGCTGCCGAGATCGTTAATCGATCTCGGCTCTCCTTCCTCACCAAAAGCTCTCTATGTCAAATACCAGCAACGCTGCGCCAGACAACGACGAGATCGACCTGGGTGCCATGCTTGGCACCTTGTTGGATAACAAGTGGCTGATCCTGGCGATCACCGGCTTGTTCATGCTGTGCAGCGTGGCCTATGCCCTGTTGGCGACGCCGATCTACGAGGCGGATGCCCTGGTGCAGGTCGAGCAAAAAGTGCCGGATCTGCCCGGCCTCAGCGCACTGTCGCAGACTCTGGGAGCGTCCAATTCAGAGGCGACCACCGAGATTGCCTTGATTACCTCGCGCACGGTGATCGGCCATGCCGTGGACGATCTCAAGCTCGACGTGGTGGCTCAGCCGCAGCATTTCCCCTTGTTCGGCAACGGCGTGGCGCGACGCTACCGGAACGCCCATCCGGGCGAGCTGGCCAGCCCGTGGTTCGGCATGAACGGCTACGACTGGGGCGGCGCACAACTGGAGTTGCAGCAGATCGATCTGCGCAGCGACCTGCTCGGCAAGCCGTTGACCCTGGTGGCCGGCGACAAGGATGCCTACAGCCTGCTGGACGACCAGGGCCAGCCTCTGCTGCAAGGCACGGTCGGAAAGCTCGCCAATGGGCATGGCGTGAGCATGCTGGTCTCGAACTTGCGAGCCAATTCGGGCACTCGCTTCGATGTGCAGCGCAATCGCGCGCTGACCACCATCAATGCATTGCAGCAGGCGATCAAGGCCAGCGAGCAGGGCAAGGATTCCGGCATCATCGGCCTGTCCTACGACAATGCCAGCCCCACGATGGCTGCCGACCTGCTCAATCAGGTGTGCCTGTGGTACGTGCGTCAGAACGTCGAATGGAACGCCGCCGAAGCGGCCAAGAGCCTGGAGTTCGTGCAGGAACAGCTGCCCAAGGTGAGGGCGGAAACCGATCGGGCGCAGGCTGCCTTGAATGCCTTCCAGATCAAGGCGCACTCGGTCGACATCACCATGCAGACCAAGAGCCTGCTGGACCAGAGCGTCACCATCGAAGGCAGCATCCAGCAGCTGCAGATGCAGAAGGCGGATATCGATCGCCGCTTCACTTCGGACCACCCGGCCTATAAGGCGCTGATGCAGCAGATCAGCGACATGCAGGCGCAGAAGGCCGCGGTAGACAAGCAGGTCGGCGATCTGCCGGACACCCAGCAGCAGCTGCTCAAGCTGACCCGCGACGTCGAAGTGAGCAACCAGACCTACACCGGCCTGGTCAGCCAGGAGCAGCAGCTGGACATCGCGCGCGCCGGCAAGGTCGGCAATGTGCATATCGTCGACAAAGCGGCGGTCGACGTCACGCATCCGGTCAAGCCCAAGCGAGCCATCGTGAGCATCGGCGGCACCTTGCTCGGTCTGTTCCTGTCAGTCTGCATCGTGCTGGTGCGGCAGATGCTCAACCGCGGCGTGGAAGATCCCGCCGTTATCGAGCAACTGGGACTGCCGGTATACGCTTCGATCCCGATCAGCAATGCCGAGCGCACGGCGATGTCCGACGGTCGACATCGACGCGGCGACGGCAAGGCCTCCCTGCTGGCCGTCAACGAGCCGACGGATCTGGCTACCGAGGCGATACGCAGCCTGCGCACCAGCCTGCACTTTGCGCGCCTCGAGGCCAAGAACAATGTGTTGATGATCTCCGGCGCCAGCCCGGAGGCGGGCAAGACCTTCGTCTCGTCCAATCTCGCCGCGATGATCGCCCAGGCTGGCCAGCGCGTGCTCCTGATCGACGGCGACATGCGCAAGGGAACCTTGCACAAGGTCATGGGCGGTCCGCACGAAGGCGGCCTGTCCGAGCTGATTGCCGGCAGCATCGAACTGACTGCGGCGATCCGACCGGTATCGTCGGTGCCGAACCTGCATTACATCGCGGGCGGCAAGGTCCCGCCCAATCCGTCCGAGCTGCTGATGAATGCCCGGTTCACGCATCTGCTCGAACAGCTGATGCCGATGTACGACCTGGTCATCATCGACACGCCGCCGATTCTCGCCGTCACCGACGCGGCGATCATCGGCCACCTGGCCGGAACCAGCTTGCTGGTGGTGCGCTTCGGCCTCAATCAGGCCCGCGAAATCGCCTTGGCCAAGCAGCGATTCGTGCAGAACGGCGTCGACATCAAGGGAGCCATCTTCAATGCGGTGGAGAAGCGCAGCAGCGGCTACTACTCGTATGGCTACTACGAATACAAAGCTGCGAGGTAGATCACATGAGGACCGTCAAGCAAGACTTCATTCAATGTGTATTGATTCATGTATCTGTCAAGTCACGACGATATAATTAGACTTCTTTACGTCTAAACGTCCTTAATCAATCCAATCGCCTCCAGTCCTTTTGAATGGACGCGAATGCCGCAACAAGCCATGAAGGAGGGCGCGCGCTATAGACAGGCTTGGATGCCATGACCTGGCCAGTAGGCTTTTCGTGCTTGATCCGGAATTCGGCCTTTTTTTGGCCAGCTTCGGATCGTAACTACTCTGGAAAATTGGCATGCAAAAATTGGATAGCGCCAAGATCGCCATCATCGGCCTCGGCTATGTCGGGTTGCCGCTGGCGGTGGAGTTCGGCAAGAAATACGACACGGTGGGCTTCGATATCCGTGCGGCGCGAGTGGACGAGTTGCGCGCTGGACGCGACAGCACGCTCGAGGTCGATTCGGCCGAACTCGCCGAAGCCAGCCGCCTGAGCTTCAGCTCGGCACTGGAAGCCATCGCCGACTGTACGGTCTACATCGTCACGGTGCCCACCCCGATCGATTCGGCGAAGCGCCCCGATCTTTCGCCGCTGATCCGGGCCAGCGAGAGCCTGGGCAAGGTGCTCAAGCGCGGCGACGTGGTGGTGTACGAGTCCACGGTATATCCGGGCTGCACCGAAGAAGTCTGCATTCCGATCCTGGAGAGACTCTCCGGGCTCGTCTTCAACCGGGATTTTTTTGCCGGCTACAGCCCCGAACGCATCAATCCCGGCGACAAGCAGCATCGGGTCACCTCGATACTCAAGGTGACTTCGGGCTCCACGGCCGAGGCGGCGGACTTCGTCGATTCGCTCTACGCCAGCATCATCGTGGCCGGCACCCACAAGGCCAGCAGCATCAAGGTGGCCGAGGCCGCCAAGGTGATCGAAAACACCCAGCGCGACCTCAATATCGCCCTGGTCAACGATCTGGCGATCCTGTTCAACAAGCTGGGGATCGACACCCTGGAAGTGCTGCAGGCGGCCGGCACCAAGTGGAATTTCCTGCCGTTCCGACCGGGCCTGGTCGGCGGTCACTGCATCAGCGTGGATCCCTATTACCTGACCCACAAGGCGCAGGAGGTCGGCCACCATCCCGACGTCATCCTCGCCGGCCGTCGCACCAATGACGGCATGGGGCCGTACGTCGCCAGCGAAGTGGTGCGCCTGATGGTGCGCAAAGGCATCAATCCGGTGCACGCGCGCATCCTGCTGCTGGGCCTGGCGTTCAAGGAAAACTGCCCCGACCTGCGCAATACCCGCGTGGTGGACATCGTGCATGCGCTGCGCGGCTACAGCGTCGACGTCGACGTCCACGACCCGTGGGTGGACGCGGCCGAGGCCGGACACGAATACGGATTGACGCCAATCGAAGAGCCGGGGCGCAGCGACTACGACGCCATCATCGTCGCCGTCGGCCACCACCAGTTCGTCACCCTGGGCGCCGAAGGCATCCGCGCCTTCGGCAAGCCCACCTCGGTGATCTACGACGTGAAATATGTGCTTCCGCGCGATGCGGTGGACGGCCGGCTGTGAACATGAAGGTGCTGGTTACCGGCACGGCCGGTTTCATAGGCTCGCATGTCGCCATGCGTCTGCTCGACCGTGGCGATCAGGTCATCGGTTTCGACAACCTCAGCGATTACTACGACGTCAACCTGAAACGGGCGCGCCTGGCCCGTTTCATGGATCGCCCGGGCTATATCCACATCCAGGCGGACTTGGCCGATCGTGCGGCGGTGGAGGCGGCGTTTGCCGCGCATCGGCCGCAACGGGTGATCAACCTGGCCGCTCAGGCAGGCGTGCGTTACGCGGCTCGCAACCCGCACGTATATGTCAGCAGCAACGTGACCGGCTTTCTGCACATCCTGGAAGGCTGCCGCCAGCACGGCGTCGAGCATCTGGTGTTCGCTTCCACCAGTTCGGTGTACGGCGCCAACACCGCGATGCCTTTCTCCGAGCACCGGTCCGCCGAGCATCCGCTGACCTTGTATGCGGCGACCAAGAAAGCCAACGAGCAGATGGCGCACAGCTATGCGCATCTGTACGGCATTCCCAGTACCGGCTTGCGCTTCTTCACCGTGTACGGCCCCTGGGGGCGGCCGGACATGGCGCTGTTCCTGTTCACCAAGGCCATCCTCGCCGGCGAGCCGATCAAGGTGTTCAACCACGGCCGGCACAAGCGCAGCTTCACCTATATCGACGACATCGTCGAAGGCGTGCTGCGCACGCTGGACAAGGTGCCTGCCGCAGACCCGGACTGGCGCAGCGACGCACCCGATCCGGCCAGCAGCAACGCGCCGTATCGCCTCTACAACATCGGCAACGAGCGCCCGGTCGAGCTGTTGCGCTACATCGAGGTGCTGGAGCAGTGCCTGGGCCGCAAGGCGACCATGGAAATGCTGCCTCTGCAGGCGGGCGACGTGCCGGACACCGAGGCCGATGTGAGCGGCCTGGTCGAAGCCGTGGGCTATCGCCCCACGGTGTCGGTGGAAGAGGGCGTACGCCAGTTCGTCCAGTGGTACCTGACTTATCCGTCTGCCTGAGCCTGCCCCCATGGATACCCGGAGCCATTCCGCCATGAAGAATTTCGCCCTGATCGGCGCCGCCGGCTATATCGCACCGCGCCACATGCAGGCCATCAAGGACACCGGCCATCAGCTGGTGGCCGCCTACGATCCGAACGATTCGGTGGGCGTCATCGACAGCCACTTTCCGGAAGCCGACTTCTTCACCGAGTTCGAACGCTTCGACCGCCACATCGACAAGCTGCGCCGCGCCAACCACAGTCACCGGCTCAACTACATATCGATCTGTTCGCCAAACTACCTGCACGACTCGCACATGCGTTTCGCGCTGCGCTCGGGCGCCGACGCGATCTGCGAAAAGCCGCTGGTGCTCAATCCGTGGAACATCGACGGCCTGAAGGAAATCGAACGCGACAGCGGGCACAAGGTCAACACCATCCTGCAGCTGCGCGTGCATCCGGCCATCATCGCGCTGCGCGAGCAGGTGCAGGGCGGCAAGCACGACCGCAAGCACGATGTGGACCTGACCTACATCACCTCGCGCGGCCACTGGTATCTGCAGTCGTGGAAAGGCGATACCAAGAAGTCGGGCGGCATCGCCACGAATATCGGCGTGCACTTCTTCGACATGCTCCACTTCATCTTCGGCGATCTGCAGGACAACGTAGTCCACTACGCCTCCGAGACCAAGGCGGCCGGATACCTGGAATACGAGCATGCCCGGGCGCGTTGGTTCCTGTCGGTTGATGTCGAGGACGTGCCCGAGGCGCAGCGCACGGCAGGTCAGCGCACCTTTCGTTCGATCACCGTGGACGGCGAGGAGATCGAATTCTCCGGCGGCTTCGGCGACCTGCATACGCGCAGCTATCAGGAAATCCTGGCTGGGCGCGGCTACGGCCTGGAAGCCAACCGCACTGCCATCACCACCGTGGCGGCGATCCGCAACGCACAGCCATTGGGCCTGCAGGGCGACTATCACCCCTTCCTCAATCGTGAATCTCTCCACCTCGGCCAGCATTGAGCCTGGCGCCATGAGCATGACCCCATGAGCTTCTATCAACATCCCACGGCCATCATCGACGAAGGCGCGCAGATCGGCGAAGGCTCGCGCATCTGGCATTTCGTGCACGTCTGCGCAGGGGCCCGCATCGGCAAGGGTGTGTCGCTGGGCCAGAACGTGTTCGTCGGCAACAAGGTCAGCATCGGCGATCACTGCAAGATTCAGAACAACGTGTCGATCTACGACAACGTGACGCTGGAGGAGGGCGTGTTCTGCGGCCCGAGCATGGTGTTCACCAATGTCTACAACCCGCGTGCGCTGGTGGAACGCAAGAACGAATACCGCGACACGCTGGTGAAACGCGGCGCCACGCTGGGCGCCAACTGCACGATCGTCTGCGGCGTGACCATCGGCGAATTCGCCTTCGTCGGTGCCGGCGCCGTGGTCAACAAGGATGTACCGGCCTACGCCCTGATGGTGGGCGTGCCGGCGCGACAGATCGGCTGGATGAGCGAATTCGGCGAACAACTTGAGCTGCCGTTGACCGGCAACGGTGAAACGATATGTCCGACTACAGGCCTGCGGTATCAGCTGGAAAATGGGCAGTGCCGCTGCGTGAAAGCGTAGCGCGACTCCGCCAGAGCGGGCTGATCCGATCGATTACCTTGCTGGTCGGCGGCACCGCCTTCGCACAGGCGTTGATGGTGCTGGTGCTGCCGATCCTGACCCGGCTGTATTCGCCCCAGGACTTCAGCGTGCTGGCGGTCTATGCCTCGCTGCTGGGCATCATCTCGGTGGCCGCCTGCCTGCGCCTGGACATCGCTATACCGATGCCGGCGACCGACGGCGAGGCGGCGAATCTGCTGGCCCTGGCGCTGGGCTTTTGCCTGCTGGTGTCGGTGGCGGTGGCCTTGCCGATCCTGCTGATGCCCACCACGATTGCCGGGTGGCTTCATCAGCCGTCGTTGCGAGCCTACCTGTGGCTGCTGCCGATCGGCGTGCTGCTGGCAGGGGCTTATAGCGCGCTGCAGTACTGGGCCACGCGAAAGAAAATCTTCGGCGTAATCGCCAAAACCCGTATGACCCAGGCGATCGGCGCCGCGGGAGCGCAACTCGGCATGGGCTGGCTGGGCCTGGCGCCCTCCGGCCTGCTGGTGGGGCAGGCGATCAGCAGCGGCGCCGGCGTGGTCGGCCTGGGGCGGCGCATTCTGACTGTGGATCGTGCGGCCTTGAATGAGGTAAGCCTGCCCAATATGCGGCGGCTGTTCCAGGAGTACGACCGCTTCCCCAAGTACTCGACCTTCGAGGCGCTGGCCAATACCGGCGGCATCCAATTGCCGGTGATCATGATTGCCGCCTTGGCGATCGGGCCGGAGGCCGGATTTCTGATGCTGGGCATGCGGGTGATCCAGGTACCGATGAACCTGATCGGCAACGCGATCTCCCAGGTCTATCTGGCGCATGCGCCGGAAGAATATCGCGCCGGCACGCTGGGCAAATTCACTGCCAATATTCTCGGCGGCCTGATGAAGACCGGCGTCGGCCCGCTGCTGTTTGCCGCGCTGGTGGCGCCGCAGGCCTTCGCGCTGATCTTCGGCGAGAAGTGGCAGCGCGCCGGTGTCCTGGTGGCCTGGATGACGCCGTGGTTTATCGCGCAGCTGATGTCGTCGCCGGTGTCCATGGTCATGCATGTGCGCAATCGGCAGCGCGCGATGATGCTGCTCACCTTGGCCGGCTTGTGCCTGCGCGTGGGCGCGATCGGCGCAGCGGCCCTGTGGCTGCCCGGCCGGCTTTCCGAACTGTATGCGCTGTCCGGCGTGGTGTTCTACGCCACGTGCTTCCTGATTTTCTCCGGCCTGGCCGGGCTGCGGCTGCAGGACTACCGGCTGTTGCTGAAGTCGGGCGGCCACGTCGTGCTGGCGTGGCTGGTGTTCGGGCTGATCGCGCACTACGCGCTGGGACGCCTGGTCTGATGCTCAGGCGCGCGCTGAAGCGGTCTGCCTTTCTGATTGCGCCGGTGGCGAAGCTCGTGCTGTCGCTGTTCTTCAAGCGGAAGTACCTGCAGGGCAGGCATTTCGATGTCAGCTACGGCGGCTACTTCTGGGCGGTTCGCTCGGCGTGGCAGAAGAACATCCTGCGCCTGGCGCGTCCTTTGCCCTGGCCGAGCGGCCTCACCTGCTACGTGTCCGATCCGGACAACCTGGTGTTCCATCCGGACGACATCAACAACTTCCAATCGCCCGGCATCTACCTGCAGAACTTCAAGGGCACCATCCACCTCGGGCGCGGCACTTACATCGCGCCGAACGTCGGCATCATCACCGCGAATCATCGTCTGGATGCGCTGGACGAACACGAAGACGGCCAGGACGTGGTGATCGGCGAACGCTGCTGGATCGGCATGAACGCGGTGATTCTTCCTGGCGTGGTGCTCGGCGAGCGAACCGTGGTGGCGGCAGGCGCCGTCGTCACCGGCAGCTTCCCGCAGGGCCGCTGCGTGATCGGCGGCGTGCCGGCAAAAATCCTCAAAGAGATCTGACATGCAGTTCATCGATCTGAAAACCCAGCAGCAGGCAATCAAGCCCGAATTGGATCGCAGAATCGCTGCGGTGCTTGCGCACGGCCAATACATCATGGGGCCGGAGGTCGCCGAACTGGAGCAGGTGCTGGCGAGCTTCGTCGGCGTGAAGCACTGCATCACCGTGGCCAGCGGCACCGAGGCGCTGCTGATCGCCCTGATGGCCTTGGGCATCGGCCTGGGCGACGAGGTCATCACCAGCCCGTTCACCTTTGCGGCCAGCGTCGAGGTGATCGCCTTGCTGGGTGCGCGGCCGGTGTTTGTCGACGTCGAGCCGCATACCGGCAACATCGACGCCCGCTTGATCGCCGAACGCATCAACGACCGGACCCGCGCGATCATGCCGATCAGCCTGTACGGGCAGCTAGCCGACATGGAAGCCATCAATGCGCTTGCGGCCGACCACGGCCGGATCCCGGTGATCGAGGACGGGGCGCAGAGCTTCGGCGCGCTGCGCCATGGCCGACGCAGCTGCGGCATGTCCACCGTGGGATGCACCAGCTTCTTCCCGAGCAAGCCGCTGGGCTGCTACGGCGACGGCGGAGCTCTCTTCACCGATGACGACCAGCTGGCGCAAGCCGCGCGCGAAATCCGCGTCCACGGGCAAAGCAAGCGCTACCTGCATACGCGCATCGGCGTGGGCGGGCGGATGGATACGCTGCAGTGCGCGATCGTGCTGGCCAAGTGGCCGCGATTTGCCTGGGAGCTGGAGCAGCGGCACGCGCTGGGTGCCCGCTACACGCAACAGCTGGCCGAGCTGGCGCATGCCGCAGTGGTGAACAGTGACGAGGTCGGCCATCCGCTGGGCGGGCTGCGCAGCCTGGCGCTCGCACCGGGCAACCGGTCGGTGTACGCGCAGTACACCGTATTGACGCCTCGGCGCGACCATGTTCGCGAAGAACTGAACCATGCCGGCATACCGACCGCCGTGCATTATCCGATACCGCTGAACGAACAACCGGCCTATCGGCAATTCGGCGCCGAGGCCGAGACACCCGTGGCGCATTGGCTGGCCGAGCACGTGATGAGCCTGCCCATGAGTCCGGATCTGTCGCAGGACGAGCAGCAGCGGGTGGTCGAGCATCTGTCCGAAGCGCTCGCCATGGTGACCGCATGAAAGTCGTGACCATCGTCGGCGCCAGGCCGCAGTTCATCAAGGCGGCGGTCGTCTCGCGCGCGCTGGCCAGAGATCGCCAGGACGTGCAGGAAGTCCTCGTGCACACCGGGCAGCACTACGACGCCAACATGTCGGATGTGTTCTTCGACGAGCTGGATATTCCACGGCCGGGTCATCACCTGGGCATCGGCGGCGGATCGCACGGCCAGAACACCGGGCGCATGATCGAGCAGATCGAAGTGCTGCTGCTGTCGGAAAAACCGGACTGGGTGCTGGTCTATGGCGACACCGACAGCACGCTGGCCGGGGCCTTGGCGGCGAGCAAGCTGCATATCCCCGTAGCGCATGTCGAAGCCGGATTGCGTTCCTACAACCGGCGCATGCCCGAAGAGATCAACCGCGTGCTGACCGATCATCTGGCCAGCCTGCTGCTGGTGCCCAGCGAGCGCGCCAGCGGCAATCTGCGCAGCGAGGGCATTACCGGCCCCAAGGTGCAGGTGGCCGGTGATGTGATGTACGACGCCGCGCTGTATTACCGGGAAAAGGCCAGACGCCCCAAGGCCGAGGCGCTGGACGCCGTCGAGGACGGTGATTTCGCGCTGTGCACCATCCACCGTGCCGAGAACACCGACGATCATGCCAGGCTGCAAGGCATCCTGGACGGCCTCGCCGCGTTGCCGATCGCCGTCATCCTGCCGCTGCATCCGCGCACGCGGGCCCGTGTGGCAGCCGCGGGCATCCCGTTCCCGGGCAACGTGCGGGTGATCGACCCGGTCGGGTATCTCGAAATGGTCTGGCTGGAGGCGAACTGCCGGGTGGTGCTGACCGATTCCGGCGGCGTGCAGAAGGAAGCCTATTTCCACGGCAAGCCCTGCATCACCTTGCGCGACGAGACGGAGTGGGTGGAGCTGGTCGACATCGGCGCCAACCGCATCGTGGGCACCTCGTCCGCGGCCATCCAGCAGGCTTACGCGGAAATGCTGGAGCGCGAGGTTCCCAAGGACGTGCAGCCTTATGGGAAGGGCCGTGCCGCAGACCTGGTGGTTGCCGCGCTATGAAGAGCCATGCCATGAAAATCGATGCCACCCGCAGTGCAAGCGACGACCGCGATCAGCACATCGAAAGTGTCGCGGGTGAACAGATCGCGGGTGAAAAGCCCGCTTCGCGGAAGATCAACTTGTTCGTGTTCGCGACGCATCACACCGCCGACAACATTGCATCGCAACGATTCAAGGGCCTGCTGAAATACCTGGATTTCCAGAAATACCGCGTGTTCATCTTCTCGCGCGCCGCCAGCCGTGGCGCTGGCGAAGCGAGTCTTCCGGCTGGCGGCGAGGTGGATCTCAACGGCATCCATGTGCTGAATTTTCGCGGGCATTGCGTCGGCACGGAATCGTCGACTGCCAGTTCGCTGCTGCCGCTGATCTCGGCGTTTGCGTCTGGCACCCCGTTCCTGGCGGCAGCGACCAACCGCATGCTGGGGCGCGACAGCGACACCTGGCTGATCAACGCGCTGGACGCCGCCGATACGCTATGCCGTGCGCGGCTTGCCGCGGGCGAAGCCTGCATCGTCATCGGCACTTATTCGCCGATCGATGCGCTGGTCGCCGCCCGTTGTCTGTCGGCAAAGCATCACCTGCCGTGCCTGCAGGATTTCAGGGACGGGCTGACCTTCGAGACGCTGGGCCGACAGGGCAGGCTCAGCGCGCTGCTGAGGCAACTGGTCGAAAGCCGGGTGGTCACGGCCTCCGGCCTGGTCACCACGGTAAGCCGCGCGCTGGTGAACGATTTCGAGCGCCGTTATCCCCGAACCAAGGTCGGGCTGATGCCGAACGGCTACGACCCCGCGGACTTCTCTACGCAGGACGATGAAAGCCGTTCGGCGGCATCGAAGCTGATGGCGCAACACGTCCCGCCCGGCAAGCGCTTGATCGGCCATTTCGGCCGGATCAGCGCGAGCGACCACAGCCGCATCGGCAGCCTGGAATGCTTCGTGCGCGCCATGAATGCGAGCCCGATCGCAGGCCAGCATGCGCACGCCCTGTTCGTGGGAGAGCTGACGCCGATCGAGCGCGAGATCGTCGCACGCCTCGAGTGCACGCACAGCACGGTCGATTCGGTGCCGCGGCCGGTGGCCCTGAATTTGATGATGCAGTGCCAGCAACTCCTGCTGATTACCGGTGACGGCGTCGGCTGCGCTACCGGCAAGCTGTTCGAGTACCTGGCCGCAGGGCCGCAGGTGATCTGCTTTTCCGGCGTCGAGAACGAGGCTTCCCGCATTCTTGCGGAAACAGGCGCAGGTGCCACGGTGCTTACCACCGACGCGGCGCAGGCGCCGGCGCTGCTCGATCGCCTTTTCGGCGCTGCGTCGGGCGGCGCTGCGCAGCGCGGCATCGGGGTCTACAGCAAGGTCGAACAGGTGCGCCAGTTCGACCGCTGGCTGAGCGGCATGGTCGCCTGATGCGCACCGGAACCGCCATGGCTAGGCCACCGCGGCCGACTGCACTTGCCGAGCATGGCGCGTTGCAGTCCGCTGCGATCCAGCCGTTCGGGAGGCCCTGCCCATGAGCACCAGCCATTTCGCAGGCGCGGCCACCATGCCGAACATGCTCAGTCCGTGGCAACGGATACTGACTGCGCGCAACTTGTTTGCCTGCGCTGCGTTGCTCTTGCTGTTCCTGTCGGTGGTCATCCCCAATTCGCTGCAGCTGCCGACTGCCGCGATGCTCGGCGTCTGCTTTCTGTTTGCCTTGTACGGGTTCCGGATGGTGCCGGGGCTCAAGACGATTTTTCTGTTCTATGCGTGCACGGTGATGGTCACGCTGATCTATATCGCCGTCGGTTTTCTGAACGACGCGCCGTGGATCGCAGCGGCGCAGGTGGTGGCGATCTATATCGTTTCGCCCCTGCTGTGGATCTTCATCTCGGCCGGCCTGACCGTCAGGCTCGGCACCGAGCGGCTGATCCGCTGGTTCGTCTGGCTGGCGATTCTGTGCTGCATCAGCGTGGCGATCTATTTCGCGCTTTACCACATCGGTGGCCCGTCGGCGGTGTCGTTCTTCACCGAAGCCGCCAATGTAAACAACAGCGATGGTTACTCCGCCGCCGTGATGCACGTGTACGGCTCGCTGATCTTTCTCTGCGGCGGGTTCTTCAGCTCGCCCGAGCTGATCGGCAACAGGCTGCTGCGCATGATCGTGCTGGCCGCGCTGCTGATATGCATCATCACCTCCGGCCGATCGGCGCTGATCCTGTCGGTGCCGATCGGCCTGCTGCTCGGCCTGGTGCTCACCCCGCGCACCAGCGGATACCGGCGTCGCCACTCGCTGCTCATGCAAGTCATCAAGTACGGCTTGCCGATGCTGCTGGCCGGGACGCTGGCGGTATTCGCCCTGGGCGCGGTGGCCAATGTCCACCTCTCGGTGATCCTGGGCAACTTTGTCGACAAGCTGGCGTCCGGCGGCGGCAGCGCCCGCTCCGGGCAGGCCTATGCCTTGTATCAAGGCATCCTCGACAGCGGCGGTGTCGGCGTCGGGCACGGCATCGGCGTCTCGTACATCCGCAGCACCGACTACCCCTGGCGCTACGAACTCGTCTGGCTGGCCACCGTGCTCAGGGTCGGCATCGTCGGCGCCATCGTCTATGCGTCGCTGTTCTTCTGGTACATCACCCGGGTGACCAAGGCCGCGATCCTGCGCCGGCTCACCCCGGGCATGAAGTTCATGTTCTGCGGCTTCATCGCGGCCTTCGTGGCATCCAATACCAATCCGTACATCGAAGCCTTCACGTTCCAGTGGATGTACGTGCTTCCCGTGGTGGGTTTCTTCATCGACTACGCCACCATGCGGCAGGGTGCCTCGACATGACCCGGCTCAAGGTGACGCTGTTCTCCAAGTATTCGCGCATGGGCGCCAGCTCGCGTCTGCGCAGCATGCAGTATCTCCCGCTGCTGGCCGAGCACGGCATCGACGTCGAGGTCTGCGAGCTGTTCCCGGACGCCTATCTGCAGGCCAGGTATGGCGGCAGCGCGTTCTCGGCGAAGAAGCACGTGTGGAAGTATTACTGGCGCAGGGCACGGCAACTGCATGGCGCGGCTCGTGGGAGCGTGCTGTGGATCGAGGGCGAGCTGTTTCCCTATCTGCCGTACTGGCTGGAATCCCTGCTGCGTCGATCCGCCATGCCCTTCGTGGCCGAATATGACGACGCTCTGTTCCATAACTACGATTTATCGCCGCGCGCCCTGGTCAGACGCGTACTGGGCAGGAAAATCGACCGGGTCATGCAGCAGGCCAGCTGCGTGATTGCCGGCAACCGCTATCTCGCCGAGCGTGCCGCCCAGGCCGGTGCCGAGCGGATCGACATCATCCCCACCGTGGTGGATGCCCGACGCTATACGCCCGTGGCGCATGGCGAGCGGGCACAAACGGTGATCGGCTGGATCGGTTCGCCGGCTACGCAGAAGTACCTGCTGGACATTCGGCATGCGCTGGCTGCGGTCTGCGCAAGGCACGATGCACGCCTGCTGCTGGTCGGCGCCAATGCGCAAGTCGTCGACGGGCTGGCCGGCATACCGGTGGAACTGGCCGCATGGTCCGAGGACACCGAGGCGGCGACGATCGCACGCATGGACATCGGCATCATGCCGCTGGTCGACGGCCCCTGGGAGCGGGGTAAATGCGGCTACAAGCTGATCCAGTACATGGCCTGCGGCCTGCCGGTGGTGGCCTCGCCGGTGGGCGTGAACGTCGACATCGTGCAGCCAGGAGAAAACGGCTATCTCGCCGGCGACGACGCAGCCTGGCAGGACGCCATGCAGCGGCTGACGAGCGATGCGTCCCTGCGGCAGCGCATGGGCAGGGCAGGGCGCGAGCAGGTGGAGCGGGAATACAGCCTTGCCGCGCAGGCGCCGCGCCTGGCTGCCGTGCTGCGCGGCCTGCTGCGATCCGATGCGGCTCCTGTCGGCAGGGCATCGCCGACCGCCGAGCATTCCCAGGCGGGGCGACGCTGATGTGCGGCCTGACGGGCTTCTGGCGACCGCGCGGCGGCATGGCACAGGATGCGATGCGGCGGCAGGTCGAACTCATGTGTGCCCGCCTGGTGCATCGTGGTCCGGATGACGACGGGTCCTGGTGCGACGACGCGAGCGGCATCGCCTTGGCGCAGCGTCGTCTGGCTATCCAGGATCTTTCGCCGGCCGGGCATCAGCCGATGCACTCCGCCGGGAGCGCGGCAGGCGGACGCTACGTGATGGTGTTCAACGGTGAGATCTACAATCACTTCGACTTGCGCGCACGCCTCGAAGCCGAGGGCAACGCACCGTCGTGGCGCGGGCATTCCGATACCGAGACCATGCTGGCCTGCTTCGTCGCCTGGGGCGTCGAGCGCGGCTTGCAGGCGACCGTCGGCATGTTCGCGATCGCCCTGTGGGACCGCCAGGACAGGGCGCTGATCCTGGCGCGCGACCGGCTGGGCGAGAAGCCGCTGTACTACGGCTGGCAGGGCGACACCTTGCTGTTCGGTTCCGAGCTCAAGGCCTTGCGCGCGCACGAGGCGTTCCATGACGACATCGATCGCGGTGCGCTGGCCTTGCTGCTGCGGCACAACTGCATTCCGGCGCCTCACAGCATCTATCGGAATATCCGCAAGCTGCAGCCCGGACATTGGCTGCGCCTGCCGCTGAGTGCCGGCATCACGACGCGCGATGCCAAGGCGGTGCCTTATTGGCGCCTCAACGACGTCGTGCAGGCGGGTCTGGCCAATCCGTTTGCCGGCTCGGAGACCGAGGCGGTCGACCTGCTCGAGGCCCAGCTGGGCCGCAGCGTCCAGGCGCAGATGTTGTCCGATGTGCCGCTCGGCGCCTTCCTCAGCGGCGGCATCGACAGCAGCACCGTCGTCGCCTTGATGCAGGCGCACAGCAGTCGGCCGGTGAAGACCTTCACCATCGGTCTGGACGAGGGCGGCTACGACGAAGCCGTCCACGCCAAGGCGGTCGCGCGGCATCTGGGCACCGAGCACACCGAGCTTTATATCCGTCCCGGCGATGCGCTGGCCGTGATTCCGCGCTTGCCGTCGATGTACTGCGAGCCATTCAGCGACAGCTCGCAGATCCCCACCTTCCTGGTCAGCCAGCTCGCGCGCCAGCAGGTGACCGTCGCGCTGAGCGGCGACGCCGGCGACGAACTGTTCGGCGGCTACAACCGCTACGTGTCGGCGCGCAAAGTCTGGGGCCGCATGCAGCAGCTGCCGCAGTGGGCGCGCCGAACGGCCGCCGGCGGCCTGCGTTCGCTGTCGCCGGCGACGTGGGACCGCTGGTACGAAGGCGCGAAATTCCTGTTGCCCAGACGACTGCATCTGGCCACGCCGGGCGACAAGGCGCACAAGCTGGCTTCGGTGCTGACGCTGTCGGACGGCCAGGCGTTCTATCGCCAGCTCACCAGTCACTGGAACGATCCGGGCAGCATCGTCATCGGCGCGCAGGAGCCGCCGACCCTGCTCACCGACCAGCACGCATGGCCGCAGACCGACGGCCTCGAGCAATGGATGATGGCGATGGACGCGCAGACCTACATGACCGACGACATTCTGGTGAAAGTCGATCGCGCGGCCATGGCGAATAGCCTGGAGACGCGCGTGCCGCTGCTCGACCACCGCCTGGTCGAACTGGCCTGGCGCATGCCGCTCGGCCTGAAGATCCGCGCCGGGCAGGGCAAGTGGCTGCTGCGCCAGGTGCTGTACCGGCACGTGCCGAAGGAGTTGATCGAGCGGCCGAAGATGGGCTTCGGCATTCCGCTGGACAGCTGGCTGCGCGGCAGCCTGCGCGATTGGGCCGAAAACCTGCTTGGCGAAGATCGCCTGCGCCGCGAGGGATACCTGCAGCCGGCGCCGATCCGCCGGCTATGGGCCGAACACCTCAGCGGCAAGCGCAATTGGCAACACCACCTGTGGACCATCCTGATGTTCCAGGCATGGTTGAGCGAACAGACCTAGCACGATTCCGATCCAGAGCAAGCCGTTGGGGGACGGCGAACAACCTAAAGCTTCAGAGAGTTGTTTGAATGACCTTCCTCCTCGTCGCCAGCTTCGCCGATTCGATCCTGCAATTTCGCGGGCCCTTGCTCGAGGCCTTGCTCGCGCGCGGCCTGCGTGTACACGTGGCGGCGCCAGGCCTGGCCGAAGGCAGCGAGTGGTGCGACAAGCTGCAGGCGCGCGGCATCACCACGCATGACCTCGCACTGCGCCGCACCGGCATGAATCCGCTGGCGGACCTGCGCACGCTGATCGAGCTGTGGCGGCTGATGCGCAAGATCCGCCCCGACTACGTGCTGGCCTACACCATCAAACCGGTGATCTACGGTTCGCTCGCGGCGAAGTTGGCCGGGGTGCCTCGACGCTACGCCTTGATCACCGGTCTGGGCTATGCCTTCCAGGGCGACGGCGAAGCAAGCCGCAGCCTGTGGCGGACCTTGGCCAGGCGACTGTATGGGCTCGCCCTGCGCACGGTGCACAAGGCGCTGTTTCAGAATCCGGACGACGAAGCGCTGTTCCGCACGCTGGGCATCCTGCCGGCGAGCAAGCCGTCGTTTGTAGTGAATGGCTCGGGTGTGGACGTGACCGCGTATGGGGTGGCGCCCTTGCCGGACTCGCCGCGTTTTCTGCTCATCGCGCGCCTGCTTGGCGACAAGGGCGTACGCGAATATGCCGAAGCGGCCCGGCACATCCGCGCCAGACATCCGCAGATTGCCTTCAGCCTGGTCGGCTGGATCGACCAGAACCCGGATGCCATCGCGCAGCACGAACTGGACGCCTGGCTGGCCGACGGCCTGGTCGAGTACGCCGGCCGCCTGAGCGATGTGCGGCCGGCGATCGCCGCCAGCAGCGTCTACGTACTGCCCTCCTATCGCGAAGGAACGCCGCGCACCGTGCTGGAGGCGATGGCGATGGGTCGTGCCGTGATCACCACGGACGCGCCAGGCTGCCGCGAGACGGTCGTCGATGGCGACAACGGCTTTCTGGTGCCGGTGAAGTCGGTGGCCGGCCTGGTCGAGGCGATGCAGAAGTTCATCGACGATCCCGCGCTGGCCGAACGCATGGGCGGGCGCTCGCGTGCCATCGCCGAACACAAATACGACGTGCACAAGGTCAATCAATCCATGCTCGAGCAAATGGGGGTCGCATGAATACTTCAGCGCCGGAGAACACACTGCAGGCAGCCGCGCCGGCGAACGCGCGCTTCGATGCCGTCATCGGCATCGTCCGAAGCATTTATGGCGAAGGCTATATCCCGCTGCATCGACCGGTGTTCGAGGGCAACGAGAAGCGCTATCTGATCGATTGCATCGACTCGAACTTCGTATCCTCGGTAGGCGCCAAGGTCGTGGAGTTCGAACAACAGCTCGCCGCGTTCACCGGCGCCGCGTATGCGGTCGCGACCGTCAACGGCACCGCCGCCTTGCACGTGGCGCTGCAGCTTGCCGGCGTGGAGCGCGACTGCGAGGTGATCTCCCAGGCCTTGACCTTCATCGCCACCTGCAATGCGATCGCCTACTGCGGCGCGCATCCGGTATTCGTGGACGTGGACCGCGAGACGCTAGGCATGAGTCCGGACGCGCTTCGTGCGTTCCTGTCGGCGCATGTGGAGCGCAGGGGAGGGCAGGCCTTCAATCGCACCAGCGGCAGGCGCATCGCGGCCTGTCTGCCCATGCATAGTTTCGGACATCCCTGCCGCATCGAAGAGATCGTCGCATTGTGCGACGAATACGCCATTCCGGTGGTCGAGGACGCCGCCGAGTCGCTGGGCAGCTATCGCGGCGACCGCCATACCGGCAGGTTCGGCAAGCTCGCTACCCTGAGCTTCAACGGCAACAAGGTAATCACCACCGGCGCCGGCGGCATGATCCTGACCGACGATCGTGCACTTGCGGTGCGGGCGAAGCACATCACCACCACAGCGAAGATTCCGCACGCTTACGAATTCGTCCACGACGAGACCGGCTACAACTATCGGCTGCCCAACCTCAATGCGGCGCTGGGCTGCGCGCAGATGGAGCGGCTGCCCGAATTCCTGCGCATCAAGGCTGAGATAGCCGCGCGCTATGCCGCCTTCTTCGATGCGCACGGCATGCGCTTCGTGAAGCCGCCGACGGGTGCCACGTCCAACCACTGGCTCAACGTGCTGTTGCTCGATTCGCTGGCCGAGCGCGATGCCTTTCTCGAGTACAGCAACAGCCGGGGCGTGATGACCCGGCCGATCTGGCGCCTGATGACGCGCCTGGAGATGTACCGGCATTGCCAGCACGACGGGCTGGAAAACTCCCGCTGGCTGGAAGACCGCGTCGTCAATATTCCTTCCAGCGTGCCGGAGCACGCCTTGAAGGCCTTCGACTTGCAGGTGCAGAAGCCATGAACGTGCTGCAGATGATTGGTCGCGGGCAGCCGCTGTTCGATGTGGATGTGCAACGCGAAGAGCGTGGGCTCTCGGAGCAGGTCGCGGCAAGCCGCTTCCTGGTGATCGGCGGCGCCGGTTCCATCGGCCAGGCGGTGACCCGCGAGATATTCAAGCGGCGACCGCAAGTACTGCACGTGGTGGATATCAGCGAGAACAATATGGTCGAGCTGGTGCGCGATATCCGCAGCACGCTCGGCTACATCGACGGCGACTTCCGCACCTTCGCGATCGACTGCGGCAGCCGGGAATTCGAGGCGCTGATGCAGGCCGGGCAGGGCTACGACTACGTGCTCAACCTGTCGGCGCTCAAGCATGTGCGCAGCGAAAAAGACCCCTTCACCTTGATGCGGCTGATCGAAGTCAACGTGTTGAATACGATCAAGACCATCGAGTTGGCGCGTGCGCATGGCGCGAAAAAGTACTTCTGCGTGTCCACCGACAAGGCCGCGAACCCGGTCAACATGATGGGCGCGAGCAAGCGCATCATGGAGATGTTCCTGATGCAGGCCAGTGCGCGCCTGCCGATCTCCACCGCGCGCTTCGCCAACGTCGCCTTCTCCGACGGTTCGCTGCTGCACGGCTTCAATCAGCGCTTCGCCAAGCGCCAGCCGATCTCGGCGCCGAACGACGTGCGCCGCTACTTCGTCACGCCGCAGGAATCGGGCGAGCTATGCCTGATGTCCTGCCTGCTTGGCGACAACCGCGACATCTTTTTCCCCAAGCTGAGCGAAGACCTCGACCTGACCCGCTTTTCCGAGATCGCAGTGCGTTATCTGGAGCATCTCGGCTACACGGCGCATCCCTGCGCCAGCGAAGACGAAGCGCGCGACCGCGCCGCCGAATTGATCGCCAGGCGTGAATGGCCCTGCTACTTCTTCGCCAGCGACACCACCGGCGAGAAGGATTTCGAAGAATTCTTCACCGATGCCGAAACCTTGGACATGCAGCGTTTCGGAAGCATCGGCATCGTGAAAAACGCGCCCGACCACGATGCGACCAGGCTCAATCATTTTCTCGACACCATCCGCGCGATTCGCAAGGGGGCTACCTGGCAGAAGGGAGAGATCGTCGACTTGTTCAATCACATGATTCCGGACTTCTCGCACAAGGAAACAGGCAAATATCTAGACGGCAGGATGTGACATGCAACGTTTATTCGATGTGGTTTTTTCTGCGCTGGCGCTGCTGTTGCTGTCGCCGCTGTTGATCCCCTTGATGATCCTGCTTCGATGCACCGGCGAAGGCGAGATCTTCTTTGTGCAGCAGCGGGTAGGTCTGAACGGTGAGTCGTTCGGCTTGCTCAAGCTCGCCACCATGCTCAAGAACAGCCCGAACATAGGTACCGGCACGGTCACGGTGAAGGGCGATCCGCGCGTCTTGCCGGTCGGCAGATTTCTGCGCAAGACCAAGCTCAACGAGTTGCCGCAGCTGATCAATATCCTCAAGGGCGACATGAGCATCATCGGGCCGCGGCCGCAGACCAGGCGCTGCTTCGACGCCTTTCCGTCCGTGGTGCAAGCACAGATCGTGAAGGTCCGGCCGGGCTTGTCCGGCATCGGGTCGATCGTGTTTCGCGACGAGGAAAACCTGTTGCACGAGCACGAGCAGCAGGAGCGCTACTACGACGTGGTCATCGCGCCGTACAAGGGCGCGCTCGAAGAGTGGTATGTCGCCAACCAGGGCCTGCGCACCTATTTCTCGCTGATCGTGCTTACCGTCTGGGTCGTACTGCTGCCGAAATCATCGATCGTGTGGCGCGTCTTCGGGACGTTGCCGTCGCCGCCGGTCGAGCTCGCCGAAGCGTTTGGGATTTGATTGGGGGTGTCACATGGGCAAGCACGAAATCTATCGTCAGGTAGCGAAGCTGCATATCGCCAATATCAACCAGGGTTTTCTTTCGACGCTCGGCGTCAGCTTCGCGTCGTTGCTTTATCAGGCCATCGACGAAGGAGCCGACAGCGTACTGCTGACGATCGAACGCGATGGCAAGGTGGTCGGTTTCGTGGCAGGGGGAATGGGCATGGGGCCGATCTATCGCCGCATGTTCCGCCATACACCGCGGCTGGCGCTGGCCTTGATGCCATCGCTGTTCCTGCCGTGGAGGATCTGGCGCATGATCGAAATCCTCCGCTACAGCCGCGACAACGATCAGTCGTCGCTATGGCCGCGCGCGGAGCTGCTCAGCATTGCGCTCGACCCCGCCTGCCGCGGGCAGCATCTGGCCGAAACCTTGTATCGACGCCTGACCGAATTCTTCGAAAGCCAAGGCAACTCGGAATTCAAGATCGTCGTGGGCGCGGCGCTCGAGCCGGCACACAAATTCTATCTGCGCATGGGCGCCGAGCCGGTGGCGCAGACCGAAGTGCATCAAGGCCAGAGCTCGACGGTTTATCGTCACCGCCTGCTGCACTAGGCGGGTTTCGCTCCGCAACCTGTCGTCCAGAAGCTGCGCACCTGCAGCGTCGAGTGGAGAAAACCGCCATGCAGAAAGAAGTGAGCGTGCTGGATTACCTGCCGAAGACCGAGCATGCAGCCCTTCGCGCCGGCACCAGCCAGTACGATTGCACGCAAGGTATTCAGGCTGCGATCAATGCCGCGAACAAAGTGTTCGTGCCGCCTGGCGTCTACCTCTGCAAGCAGCTGAATCTCAAATCGGACATGGAGCTGTATGGCGCGGGACCGTCGAGCGAGCTCAGGTCCTGCGACGCCACGCTGGCCTGCCAGTATCTGCTGGCGACGCACGTCGGCAGCGGCGGGACCAGCAATACGGCAGACAATATGCGCAACATCTCGGTCCATCATCTCAAGCTCAATGGGCGGGTGGCCGAGTTCGGCTATCAGCCGTTCTATTATTTGCTGGCGGTCAACGCCACCTCGGACATGTCGGTTCATCACGTGTCGTTCTACGGTTTCCGCGGCGACGGCATGTACGTCGGCTCGGGGACCGTGCACCAGGCGCAGCGCTACAACCAGCGCGTCAATGTGCACGACTGCGTATTCGATGGCGCGGTGAAAAACAATCGCAACGGCTTGTCCGTGATCGATTGCGATGGGCTGACGGTAGCCAACTGCATCTTCCAGAACATCGGCAACGCCAAGCTCTCCGCGTCGGTCGGCGGCATCGACTTCGAGCCGGATCACGATTGGAGCGTCTACCGCAATATCACCATCCGCCAGTGCACTTTCCGCAACATCGACTCGGTGAACACGGCTGCGATCACCTTTCACAATATTTATCAAACCAGCCATAACATGCACGACTGGCTGGTCAGCGGATGCCAGTTCGATCGCTGTTACTGGGGCATCGCCTGCGCCTCGAAGCCGAAGACCAGCACGGATCCGGTAGACAACCTTTCCGTCTTGAACTGCCATTTCCTGAATTCCGTGCGTACAAGCGTGGCCATCAATGGCCTCAACGGCACGCAGATCAGCGGTTGCACGTTCGAACAGTCGCCGCCCGGAGCAGGGGCGGGCGGCGATGCGATCCGCGTGGGCAGCGTGAGTTCGGCCACCAGCGCCAATGCGATCAATGCGGTGATCACCGGCAACACCTTCAGCGGCATCCGACCGCAGCTCGGGGCCATCGGCGTGCTCGGCGTGCATGGCCTGGTCTGCGCCGGCAATATCTTCAAAGATATCTACGGCACCTGCATTGGCTTTTCGACGGAGGAGGCTGCCGATACCGCAGGGCATATCCATGTCGTCGTCATTTCGGGCAATACCGTAACGCATTCGGGCAGCTCGGCAGCCCATACCATCTTCCTGGGTGCCGGTCAGGGCATGCGCATAGGCAGCGGCAATTTGCAGCTGGACTCAAGCAGCTTCGAGTACGACAACAAGCTCGATGTCGGCATTCGCCGTGCGGCGAACGGCACATCCATTCAATTCCAAGGGCGTGCTGCGAAATGAGAGGTCTGCCAATGCCCTCAGGCCTTGCCGCTCAGCTTGTAGACCCACAGGCCGATATATTCATGCAGGATGTGGTGACTGAGCCAGAGCGTGGAGCGCTGCGGCCACCACGCACCGGAAGCAGGAGCGGAGTCGGCCGAGCGAGGCAGGCGCGCAGGCGCAGGAATCACCTGCAGGCCCTGTTTCCTGAAACTGGCCGTGGCTCTAAGCATGTGCATCGGCGAGGTCACCAGCAGAATCTTCCGCAGATTTGCCTTGGCCAGCAGCTGCGACGCATAGAGTGCGTTCTCATACGTGCTGTTGCTGCGAGCTTCGATGCGCAGCACGGACGGCGGCACGCCTTGCTGCTCGAGCATGTTCGCCATCCGTTGCGCACCGCCCGATCCAGCGGAGAGCAGAATCACCGGAGCCTTGCCCGCCTTGTAGAGCAGGTAGCCAAAGCCGACACGGGTGGTGGCCATCGGGCCTTCTTCGTCGCTCCAATCCTGCGGTTCGTCGAGCAGACTGTCGCCACCGATGACGACAATCGCATCCGCCTGGGGATAACTCGCCACACTGCGGGGTGGATATTGACGCTCCAACCCCTCACCAAGCCACGTCGTGAAAGCGGGCGTCGCGCATGCGACTAACCAGAAAAGGCCTGCGGCCAAAAAGGCAATACCTGTTCGGCGCCATCGCCTTATCCACAGCAATAGCCCGAAGATAGCCAGTAATAAGGTCTGCGAGGTGGGATAGCACAGTTCATAAAAATAGGATGATGCATCCATATTATGACGTGCGCCGCTTGCTCAACCGTATTCGATGAGATTGATTTCAGCATACGCCCCGTGCACGCGTCAACATGACGCATGCACGGGCCGTATCCGTCGAATACAGACTAGCGCATTTGAGTCTTAATTCATCAGCCGTATGGCCTTGATCGTGGTCTGATCGGCATGCATTTGGATATTCCATATGCGCGCCATGAAAATCGTATAGACCAGAGCCATACCGCCGAAGACAATAAAATTCGGTCCAGGGCCCAAACGGTGTATCAGATTGCCTAAAAGAAAAAGAGCGCCCGCAAGGATTAATAAGGCTATTAACGTAGGGCGCGGACCGAGGCCTTCACGCATCACCATATGATGAATATGACCGCGATCGGGTTTGAATGGAGACTTGCCTTCCCGCATACGGCGGTACATGACCGCGAAGGTGTCGAAGACCGGCAAGGCGACACACCACAGCACGTCGCTGGACGACAGGGTCGGGCGCGAACCCTGACTCAACTGGATCAAGGTCCAGGCCAGCAGATAGCCGAGCACCATGCTGCCCGCATCGCCCATGAAGATCTTGCGCCCCAGTATGCCGAGATTGGTGAGCATGAAGGGGATGATCGCTGCGGCCAGCAGGATCACGATCACCACGACGTTCTCTATGCCGATATCGTGGACCTGACTGTTGAAGAGCAGGATGCTGCCAATGCTCACCAGGGTGAGTCCGCCCGCCAGGCCATCGATGCCGTCCATCATGTTGAAGGCATTCAGCAGGCCGATCACGGCAATCACGGTCACCGGGATGCCGAGCCAGCCCAGATCCAGCTCCATGCCCAGCACATGGCCGAGTCTGTGCACATAGATGCCGGTAGTGGCGATCATGACGAAGATCGCGGCCGTCTGCACCAGCAGGCGCGAACGCACGCTGAGATCGTTCCGATCATCCAGCGCCCCCAGGAACGCCAGTACTGCCGCGGTCCCCAGCAGCATCCAGCAGAAGTGGCTGAAGTGGCCATAACAGATGGCGCCGGCAAGCAAGCCGATGTAGATCGAAAGGCCGCCGATGAGGGGAACACTGCCGGTGTGCTGCTTGCGGGCGTTCGGGCGGTCGATCAAGCCTAGTCGCTCGGCATGCGGGCGAAGTGTTCTTATCGCGAAAGCCGTAATGAGCAAGCTTACGGCGCAGACCGGGATTATCCTCGTATCTAACATTTTGAATACCAGAGGGCTTTGTTACCCCCTGATTGGCAACAAGCGAGTCACGCTTTCTGGTGTGCTGGTGGATTATTCAGATGACATGACTCGCCATGTGTATTGCACATATCGGAGACGGCGATAAGCGTCGACCGATTCGTGCAGTCTGCCAAGCATGGAGGCATGTGTCTGTAGATGAAGTCACACTACGGGCATCGCTGTCTTATCGGCAATATTTACCGCGCATATGCCACTTTCTTACTCAAATGTAATTGCATGAATCGCGCCGAACTTGTTCATGTTCGTGATGAAAGATTCGCTCAAGGGAATTAGCATGAACATACAATGAAGCATTTGTAGTTTTTAGATGAAAGTATGCGCTGCGAGATTTATAAATATAAATGACGGTTCAGTTGCGCGATGAACTGGCGCACATAACCACGGATCACTGCGACGAGAGTGTGGGAATCAGGATCGAGCTCTGATAGGGTGGGGAGGCAATTTCTTGAGTGCAGATTGAGGAAAGGCCATGAAGATTCTTGTGATAGGGGCTTTCTCACTAGCTTTGGTTGGGCACGCGTTCGCGCAGACTGCTGCTCCGAGCCCTGCACAGGCGCCTGCCGGTCAAGCCCCGGCATCGCAAGCACCGCAAACTCAAACACCGGCGCAGCCAAGGCTGGCCACGCCGGCTCAGGCTGCTGTCGCTGCGCGCGGTAGCTTGAAGAAACCGGCGGTCGGGCCCGGTGCCGCAGCGGCGGCCATGGCCGCTGGCACGGCAGGTACGGGAACCGGCACCGGTACCGGGACTGGCACGGGGGGCACGGGGACGACAGGCACGCATTGATGCCGCTGAGCACTGCGTAGACCCTTCATTCGAAGGGTTTTCGCGTGTGCTCGTCTATCCGTACAATTTGGTTACAACCATCGATCACCAGTGGTAGGGGCCTGGGTGAGAGATCACGTTGCTGCCGCGGCAGCAGCGATGTCAGCTGAGCAAAGGTCCCATACGTGAAGAAAAATCTGCGGGCATTGGCCGTCGCATTCGTCGCTGTGTCTCTGCATGCCTGTGTGCTGGCGCCTGGCCAGCATGTGAACACGCTAACGCTTTCACGCCAGGGCTCGGTGGAAGCGGCTCGTTTTCAGCTGGTTACTATCACCCCCAAGCTGCTTGCCATGGACAGGGCGACGGCCGTGCCGACGGCGATTCCGCCCGAGCTGCTTGCGTTCGAGCCCGGAAGCTACCGCATCGGGGCAGGCGATTCGCTCTACATCACGGTATGGGAGCATCCGGAGCTGACCTCTCCGGCCGGACCGCAGCAACAGCCGAGCGCGAACGGTCGCCTGGTGCGCACCGACGGTACCTTGTTCTATCCGTATGTGGGTCTGCTCAAAGCCGAAGGCATGACCATCGAGGAACTGCGTGCCGCGATCACCGAGAAGCTGGCCAAGTACGTAGAAAAGCCTCAGGTCGACCTCAGCGTCATCAGCTATGGCAGTCAGCGCATCACGCTGCGCGGCGCCTTCATGAAGACCGAGCCGCAGCCGATCACGGTGACGCCGTTGTCGTTGTCGCAAGCGATCGGCCTGGCGCAGATCAACACGGATCAGGCGGATCTGTCCGGCCTGGTGTTGACCCGCGACGGCCACGACTATCACCTGGATCTGGATGCGCTCAGCCACCAGCCGCACGGGTTCGACAACATCTGGCTCAAGGCCGGCGACCAGATCTTCCTGCCCTACAACGATCGCAAGGAAGTGTACGTCGTGGGCGAGGTCGTCCGCCCGATGGCGATTCCGTTCAAGACCACCGACCTGAGCCTGAGCCAGGCGCTCGGCCGCGCGGGAGGCCTCAACGAAGTCACCGCCAAGGGCAAGGCGGTCTACGTGATCCGCGGCGTCGAAGATATGGAAAAAGGGCCGGCGATGGTCTATCAGCTGCAGGCCGAATCGCCGACTGCGTTCGCCTTGGCCTCGCAATTTCCGGTACGCCCGGGCGATGTGGTGTTCGTCGGCCCGGCCGAGATAACGCGCTGGAATCGCTTCCTGGCACAGTTGCTGCCGTTCTCCGGGCTGATCAGCAACTTGTCCACCGCCAAGATCAACTTCCTCGGCAACAATAATTGATGCGTGCTGCGAGCGGGTTGTGAACAGGCCCTCGCGATCCATGCATCTTCGACCGGTCCCATTCGTGGCGGTGAGCTTGGCCGCGCTGCTGTCGAGCGGCTGCACGACGGTTTCGCTGGGCAGTCTCGATGCACTGAAGCAGGCGGTCGATCATCGCAGCGCGGTGCACCCGACCGCGGCATCGGTGGCTGCGCAGCCGTATTTCCAGCTGCAGGTATCCAGCCACGATGGCCAGGCCATTCTGATTCTCGCCAGCGTTCAGGGGCCGTGGCTCGGTTGGTACGGCCCTGACGGGCAGGCGGTTTTCCTGCGCCACGGCTTGCTGGTGAAGACCCTCGGGCTGGCCCAGAACCTGGATGCCGTGCGGCTGCCACAACAAGACCCCTTCGCCGCGGGCCTGCAGCATCTGCAGCGACCGCTGACCTATACGCGTGTGATGGACTGGTCGCCAGGCTACCGATACGGCGTGCAGGCCCAGGCGCAGCTGTCGCCCAAGGCCATGGAGAATGTCGAGATCCTCGGCACCGTGCATCATCTGCGCCGCATCGACGAACGGCTGCATTCGACAGAGGCGGGCTGGGATGTCGTGAACCGTTACTGGGTCGATCCCGCTGACGGATTCATCTGGAAGAGCCGCCAATACGCAGCACCCGGCCTGCCGCTGGAGCTGATTCAGCTGCGACCCTATCGGCAGTCGCCGCCATGAGAAGCTTGCTGCGTGCGGGCTGCCTGTCGATATCGCTGTGCGCGGCGCAGATGGCGTCGGCTCAGCTGAGCGTCACCGTCACCGTCACCGGGACGGTGGCGCAGCCCGGCACTCATGTTCTCGACGGCACACCGCGCCTGGCCGATGCAGTCAAGGCAGCCCAGGTCGATCCCGATGCCTACGCGTTGGGGGCCTCCTGGTCGCAGCGCTTGCTGATCCTGCCGCAACGACGTATGCAGGCGGGGCTGCTGTATGAGCTGGAGGTGATCCGACAGCGAGCGGCTGCAGCAGGCGACGACACCATGGCGGCGACCAGCCGCTCCTTGAAAGACTGGTTGCAGAGCATGCCGCCAACCGGCCGTCGGCTGGTGCATGCGCTCGATCCGGCGCAGTTGGTCGTCAGCGACCCGGACAATTTTCCGCTCGACGACGGCGATCAGCTGAATTATCCGAAACGTCCTGTCGACGTGCGTGTCGTGGGAGCGGTGACGCATGCCTGCATGCTGCCGCACGTCGGCCTGAAGGCGGCGCGTGAGTACCTGGCCGAGTGCAGGCCGTCATCGGCGGCGGATCCGGAGCTGCTCTATGTGATCCAACCCGACGGACAGGTTTCCGAGCTCGGCATAGCACTGTGGAATCTCAGCCCGCCGATGACGCTGGCACCCGGCTCGATCATCTATGTGCCGTTGGATCGGCGCGTCGTCGGTCCGGTCACGGACGAAGTCTTCAATCATGAGCTGGCCGACTATCTGGCGACCCAGCCGGTGAGCGATACCGAGGTACCGAAGTGAGCGGCAGGGCAGGCGGCCTCGGTGCCCCGCGTATGGCTCCGCACCAGGGGCCGTGCTTTTCCCTGCGACGCGGCATCTGGCCGGCAGGGTTGCTGCTGGCCGCATCGCTGAGCAAAGCCCTGCATGCACAGGATGCGCCGGGCTATACCCACGACGATTTCGGCGGCATTGGCCTGCTGCAGATGCCGAACGCGCGCATGGCCGACGACGGCGAACTCAGCTTCACCGCCACCCGCGTTTACCCATTCACGCATTACAACGTGATGCTGCAGCCTTTGCCGTGGATGGAAGCGACTTTCCGCTACACCGACGTCAGCAATGAACTGTATGGCCCCGTCTCGCTGAGCGGGCATCAAAAGCTCAAGGACAAGTCGATCGATCTGAAGGTGCGCCTGTGGAACGAAACGCGCTACTGGCCGGCCGTTTCGATAGGCGGCCGCGACATCGCCGGAACCGGCTTGTTCAGCGGCGAATACGTGGTCGCCACCAAGCGCCTGGGACCGCTCGACCTGAGCCTGGGCCTGGGCTGGGGCAATGTCGGCGGACGCGGCAACTTGCCCAACCCGTTCGGCTGGCTCTATAGCGGATTCGATCACCGCGCCGGCAACACCAACCAGCAAGGCGGCGAGTTCAACGTCTTCAACTACTTTCGCGGACCGACCGCGTTGTTCGGCGGCGTGGAATATCAGACGCCGCTGCACTGGCTGCGCTTCAAGCTGGAAGTGGACGGCAACAACTATCAGCACGAGGCGCACAACAACAACTTGCAGCAACGCACGCCGCTGAACGTCGCTGCGCTGTTTCGAGTCAACCGCAATGTGGACTTCACGCTGGGTTACGAGCGCGGCACCACGGTGATGGCGACCTTGAGCCTGCATGCCAACCTGGCCGAGCACAAACCTCCGGAGAAGACCCTCGATCCCGCACCGGAACCTTTGCGCGAGCTGACCTCGACGACGGCAGCGACGCCTGCGGCTCTCGCCGCCGTCCCACCGCAAAAACCGCTGGAACAGGTCGACTGGCGCGAGTTGAGCCACGCTCTCGACGTCAATGCCGGCATTGCCGTGCGCAGCATCGGACGACGCGGCTCGGACCTGGTGATCCACGGGGAGCAGCAGCGCTATTTCTATTCGGCCGAGGCGATGGGACGCACGGCGCGCATCCTCGACAACCGCCTGGACGGAAATTTCGACTGGTTTACCTTGTCCAGTGAAAGCTATGGCTTGCCGATGGTGGAATACACGCTGCATCGGCCGCGCTTTGTCGAGCTGCTCGATCACCAGATCGATTCGACCGCGTTCAAGCGCAGCATCGAGCAGGATGCGCCGATTGCACAGCCGGAGCAGACCTTGTACACCGCGACGCCCAAGAAATTCGATGCCGGCATGGCCGTAGCCTATAAGCAAAGCCTGGGCGGCCCGAATGCGTTCGTGCTCTACCAGGTGACAGTCGACGGCAGCGCCAGCTACCACTTCACGCCGAACCTGTGGTGGGACGGCCTGGTCAGCGTGAACCTGTTCAACAACTACGACAAGTTCACCTACACCGCGCCCAGCCTGCTGCCGCGCGTGCGCACCAATATCCGCGAGTACCTGACCAGTTCCGACATCACCATGCCGAACTTCCAGCTCACCGGCACGCGGAAGCTGGCAGACGACCTATTCGGCATGGCCTATGGCGGCATGCTCGAGAGCATGTATGCAGGCGTCGGAGGCGAGGTGCTATATCGGCCCTTCGGCGAGCGCTGGGCCGTCGGCATGGACGTGAACTGGGTGCGTCAGCGCGGTTTTCGCCAGGATTTCTCCTTGCTGGGATATCACATCGTCACCGGGCAGGCCACGGTTTACATGGACACCGGATTCCACGACGTCACCGTGGCTTTGAGCGCAGGCCGCTACCTTGCCGGCGACGTGGGCATGACCCTGGATATCTCGCGCGAATTCGCCAACGGCGCCAAGATCGGAGCCTATGCGACCTTGACCAACAAGTCCGGCCAGGCCACCGGTGAAGGCAGCTTCGACAAAGGCATTTATTTCTCGATCCCGTTCGACCTGCTGCTGCCGCGCTCCAGCCGCAGCACCGCCACCTTCATGTGGGAACCGCTGCTTCGCGACGGCGGCGCCCGGCTCGACCGGCGCTACACCTTGTACAACATGACCAGCGATCGCGACGGCGACCTGTTCGACAACAACGTGGACAAGGTTGTCGAGTGACTCTGCGCTGATTTGCGCCTTGCTCGATCGCTCGAAAGTTCGCTCTCTTCGTTATGCTTCGAAGCACACCCTACGTGGAGCGCATTCATGACCGAACAGAGAATTTCCCATGTCAAAGTTTCCGGCAAGGAGAAATACGCACAGAGCATCAGCGTGCGCGGCCACCATCTTCAGGCAGACGAGCCCGCTTCGGTAGGCGGCAACGACACCGGGCCAAGTCCATACGATTTCCTGCTGACGGGACTTGGCGCCTGCACGGCAATCACGCTGCGCATGCTTTCCGAAAAGAAAGGCTGGGATCTGGGCGAGATCGGCGTCGAGCTCATGCTCTTCAAGGACGAAAATCACGCAGACCGGATCGAACGCCGAGTCAAATTCAGCACATCGCTCAGTGCCGAACAGCTGGCCAAGATCGCCGAGGTATGCGAACGCACGCCAGTCACCTTGACGATCAAGCAGGGGGCTCCGATCACCACGCAGCTGGTCGAAATGCCATAGCTGACCGATGCGGCTGCGCTCAGGAGGTGGAACCGAGATGCGCGGCGGGAGCGGCCTATGGCACTGAACACAGCCAACTCTTCGATCGCCAAGGAGTCATCGATCATCCGTGGGGCGATGGTTCACCGATCTGTTCGTCGTAGATCGCGGCAGAGGCGTCGATCGTCAGGTGACCAGCTGACCTGCGGTCTGCGTGTGCATGAGCGAAGTGGGGTTTCCTCCCCAAGAAACTCTGCATGAAGAAGCCTAAACTCGGCGAAGAACCGATTGTCCGCATGCTCAATGACGTCGAAGCGGGTGCCAAGCTCGCCGAGACTTGCCGCAAACACGGCGCTGGCGAACCGACGTATCAGGCCTGAGAGAGCAAGCACGCCAGCATGGAGGCGTCGTAACCTTGTCGTCTGAAGGATGCCGAGGTCACATTGGGCCACCTCAAGCGCATGTACGCGGCATCAGCGCAAAAATTCAGACATCGCATGGCCATATTCAGGCGCCTTGTGGATGTCGTCGTGACCATGGCCAGGAATGTCGATCACGGTCGGTGCGCTTGGAAAGATCTGAATGAGTCGATCGGTAGCTTCCTTCGGAACGACCTCATCGTTGCCAGCACGCAAAATTAATACAGGATGATGATCATTCATCAGATAGCTAGCCGAGTCGTAGTGGTCCTGAATCAACATGCGCATAGGCAGCCATGGAAAATCCATCTGTGCGACGCCAACCATGCTGTCAAAAGGGGTGACGAGCACCATTTTTGCGACCGGACGATGAGCGGACAGGTAAGCGGCGACGCCACTGCCCAGGCTGCGGCCGATGATCGAAATCGGTTGACCTGCGTGTGATGCTTGCACTTGGTCGAATTCGCTCAGTGCGTCCGCAAAAAGTGCGGCTTCGCTTGGATTGCCATCGCTGGCTCCATAGCCTCGATAGGCAAGCAGATAGATGCTATGGCCAGGGAACCACTGCGCAAAATTGCTGCGGTCTTTTTCAATACGCTCTGCATTGCCCCCAAAATAAAGAATGGGATCGGGCATATCAGGATTAATGACCCATCCTCGCAACACGACGCCATCACGCATGATGGAAAAATTCGTCGCTTGCAGCTCGGCACGGGTAGATTGCGGGTAGTACAAAAGTTCACGCTGATGAACTCTCACCCAAACACAGATGCCAATATAGGCGAGCAAAACCAAGCTGGCGGCGCCGATGGCAAGGTAGCGAGCAACCCGCCATCGCCGTCCTCGTGTTTGAGAGGTGGAAATTTGTTTGCAAGCCGAGCTCTTTGTAGCCAAGGGCGAAGTGCTCATAATGATGACCTAATAGTCCTATTTGCTCTGTAACGTCGAATTCGATCGTTCGGTTCGGAATAGCAGAGGTGAAGACCTTGATCTGACTATCTTCTATATGCCGTGCTTGAGATGTACTACGATCGTCTTGTCTTGCTGCGCCACGTCGAACTGCACCTCTTGAAAAGTAGGCATGCGCATTACTGATGGATTGTTGCTGAAGCCATAACCTTCCTTGGGAATCCCAAAAAGGTTGACGCGCAACTTGTTGCTGTTGTCTTCGTCTTGATAAACGCCAAGTCCATAGGTACCTGGAGATACGTTGCTAAACGTATACCTCACTGAGCCAACCGCCGCATGGACATTACCCTTGGCAGCCGCCGAAGCTTTGTCGTTCCATGCAGCTTCCGAACCATCCAATTCGAGTCGAACAGTGCCATTGGCATCGCGCAGGCCGTCCACGACGACGATCAAATTCGCGGCGTAGGCAGAAAGCGGGAAGAGGCTTAATGCGATGCCGGCCAGAAAAACGGGTCCTAAGGTGCAAGGAATCGATTTGATGCTCATTACACAACCCCTTTCATGGATGAAATCACTCAATCATCGACGCAGCCGCCTATCGCGGCGGCGGCCGTTTGCGTGTGGATGCCTGGCGTTGCTTATTGGCGGCGGCCGCACGATTAAGGCGAACCTCTTCCACCAATCCGATGAAGTAGTCGAGTGCGCGAGTGGTGCGCTGACGGTCGCCCGTGCTCATCAACTCCAGGAACAAACCGTCGAACACAGCAATCGGTAGACTGGCTATCGCCGCCTTTTGTTTGTCAGCGGGAAGCAAACCCTTGATGAGCTCCAACCAGCCCGCCGTGGCTTTCTGCCAGAAGGGACCATAGGTTTCGGGATGGCGAGCCGCCAATATCTGCAGCTCGTAGAGCAGTTTCAGGTATGAAAAATTCTCCGCAGCAACGGCCCAGTCCCAGAATTGGCGCAAGACTCGGGCATCCCCTTCTTGTGCATCGTTTTCCGCCAGGGTCTGCAGCGTGCCGCGCAGATGCGAATGCATGGCGTCCATAGCCGCAGCAAGCAGCCCTTCTTTAGAGCCGAAGTGGTAGATCAGCAGACGTGCACTGGTGCCCAGTTCGGCGGCAAGCGGTCGCAAGGATAGGTCTGACAGACCGTGCGTCAGCAGATAACCGATGAGCGCTTCAGTGAGTTCTTCTTTCCGAGTCAGCATGTAACAGACGTTACATGTAACGATCGTTACATGTCAACGCCATCCAGCTGAGGGGTGCAGGTAGCTACCAGCTCAGCCAGCTGTAATTCGGCTTATGGCTCGCGGTTACGGAAGGGAAGTTCGCTCCCATCCGTTTTGCCTCGACAGGAGCGCTGTCGACATGAAGTTTCGAATCGGGATGCATCCTGGTCGCATACGCAGTCTTCGGGATCCTTTAAAGCGGGTCGTCAGGTACGAAACACTCCACGTGCAGGCGGTGGCGCTTGGGCTTGCCTTCATGTTCCCGCTCGTCGCGATCCCCATGGGTCCATGCTTTCGGTCAGGGCTTCGTCAAAGGCGTTTTCATCCAGGATCTCGGCCCGGGAGTGGGCGTTGCGGCCTTTGTCGTCGTACTGCACGAATTCGCTCACCTTCATGCCGCCGGCCTGGGCTTCATTCCAGACATCTATGCGGGTGTTGCCTGAGCAATCTCTCGTTTACGCGACCTACATCGATCGGCTCAGTCACCGGCATCAGGCGATTCCCCTGGTCGCCCGCTTCTCACTTGGCTCGGAGCGCATTGCGATGAGCTTCCTGGCGCCAGCCGGCTTAACCCCTTCCTCGCCGAAGCGCCCATCGTCCAGGGACGTCCTGCTCATTGGGGCTGTTCTGTGGCACGTGCCGGTCGATACGCAAATCGAGGGCGGTGACTTTGGCTCTCCTACCTCGCAGAGCTCTTCTCGACTTGCGCTGGCGCCTCACTTGCACAGTGCTTCTGAACAGCCGCCAAGGCCCGCGTCTACGCTACGCAGCGATAAGTCTCATCGGAGCGCCATGAGGAGAACTTCACGAAGGAGCGACGGGCATTCAGTGCGCAGGATATAGCCACGTCACGGAGGGCCATGGACAGGCGCGTCGACACTTCTTCAACGGATGGATACGTCGTTCGCGGCTTCCACCGAAGCGATGCAGCAGAACTCGTCAGGCCATGGACTACTTTGCTTCCAGGTATTGACCCGGTGAGCAACCGATTATTTTTCGGAAGTCGTTATACAGATGTGCCTGGTCGAAGTAGCCCATGTTCTGTGCGAATGTCGCACCTGTTATGGGCTCGCCTGCGTCCAGCTGAGTGAGTACGTCATACACGCGATAGCGTTTGATGACCCAGCTCGGGCTCGCGCCAATATATCGGTGGAATAGTCGCTGGAGTTTGCGTTCTGGCAGGCCGAAACGGGCAGTGAGGTGCTCCACGCGTGTCACCGCACAATCGTTCGCGATAGCCTCGACGATACGACATGAAATTTCCACGTTAGGATCGCTTGCAGGCAAGTGGGCGATCAAGAACTGGGCAGCAGCCCCCACCATGGCATCATCGTCGACGCAGGCGAGCACACGTTGCTCGGCGGATGCTGCGTCGGGAAAGACGTGTTCTGCGATCACCGCGGAGTTGGCGATCGTGCTGACTGGCTTTCCAAAGAATGGATAGAATGCGCCCGGGCGAAATTTGATGCCAAGAATGCATTCCTGACCCTTCAATTCGCGCGTAAATCGGCGCAGCTGCACACCGTAAATCTTCGAGCGGCCTGGCGCGAACACAAGATGCACGCTTGGATGCGGAAGCACCTCCCGCGTCTGCCCTGAGCGCCCTCGAAGATCCCATCTCTCCAGCCAGAAGTGCTCGACCCACTTGATCAGTTCGCTCGGTGGCGCATGGCGTGTGTGCTGGTAGGTACCTGGCGAAGGCGAATGGTTCAGCACCCCGCAGCCCTGTCCAAATGCCCCGCGATCAAGCGGGCTGTCCAAGCCACCCTGCCGGGTATTCGGATGTCGGCTTTTTCCAATCATCTTCGTATGGCTCGCGATCCAATAGGTAGGCAGATCTTCGCCGGAAGCAATGCAGGGAAGACATTGTTCATCGGCGCGAACTCTCTTCGGCGCTCATCCTACTACCACGCGAGCTTAAGCCTATGAAAATGATCTTGACGTTTCTTCTCGCCTGCTCTGTATGCAGCGTAGCGAGGTCAACGCCTCCAGCCGTCGTAAGTCAGCTTGCATCAGGTTCCGGCATATCAAAACTCGAGCCGATAAGGACAGTCGAGTTGAAATTTGCGGCGTTCAATCGACACGACGCTGCCGCCATCGAAAATCTCTACGCCAGCAATGCAACCCTGCACAGCCCAGACTACCCGGAGCTTGTCGGCAACTCGAAGATCGCCGATACGTACCGTTGGATTTTCGACGCTATACCTGATGCCAAGGACAGTATCGTCACCATCGAAAATACGGCGAACCATGTCTACGTGCAGTTCATCCTATCCGGTCATATGAAGGCTGCGGGAAACAAACCCATCAACGTTCACATCATGTCGGTCTACACGATCAAAGATCACTTGGTTACGAGTGACTCAACCTACTACGATCGAAAGGCGCCGTAGCGGTAGCAGCTTGCTCTACTAGCGCCATGCCTGGTGCCATCAGTGAACCTCAGAGCAGACTTATCAGAAGGAGATATCGGGGCAGGGAAGGGAAGACCATCTACCAGCAGCCTGCATACGGCTTGGCTTCTCTTGCTCCCTTGCCGAAACCGAAGTCCTTGATGGAACTCTGAGACGGAGTAGCGTTGCGACCCTTCGGGTTCGACGCTACGTCGGCGGCCTTGAAACTGAGGAAGCTGGCGAGTCGTCCATCGTCGACAGACAACTGCCGCAGAGTTCTCTGCCAGAACTCGCTCAGTTAGACGGAGCCCAACATTCGTGGGTATCAGTCGACGCATCTTCAGTCCGATGGCGCGTCGTCATCCTCGGAGGCGGCTGGATCCAGGTCGGCGGCATCGGGCTCATAGACCATCAGATCGCCTGGCTGGCAGCCGAGCACCGCGCACAGCTGCGCCAAGGTGGCGAAGCGGACGCCGCGCACCTTGCCGGAACGAAACTGCGAAAGATGCGTTTCGCTGACGCCGATGGCGGCAGCGACCTGACGCGCCTTCATGCCTTTCTCGGCGAGCACCTGATCGAATCGAATGCGGATCGGCATCAGAACATCTCGTCGAGTTCGGTTTGCAGCTCGCTCGCATGGCGCAGCACGCGTGCAAGCACAGTCAACGTGAGGCCGACTGCACCCAGTACGTAGGCCGAGACATCGAACGCGATCCAGTAGCCTGGCCCCGCACCAAGCAGACGCTCTGCGCCGGGCACGATAAACACGCCGACAAAGGCGCCGATCGCGAGCATGACGCCGATACGCTGCAGCAGGCGCGTAATCGTCGGCGCGAACAGCTCGCCACTCGCAAAGGCCGCGAGCGCTCGCCGCGTGGCGTCAAGCGCAAGTAGAAAGGCGACTTCGGGGCAGGCCCGCACCAGGGCGACGGCGAGCATGCGCAGCAGCTCCGCCTGCGCGATGTGATGCGCGAATGCAGCAAGCGGTGCGCCGAAGCGTTCGAGCACGAGCAGCAGCCACAGGGCAGCTTCAACGCCGGCGACAAGAGGGCGTAGCCGCGCCGCCCGGGCGCGAATAGCAACAGCGGAGGTCTGGATCTCCACAACTTTATCCTTGACTTAAATTTTTCTGTCGATATTGTAACTCTTAGATAAAGTTCTTCAAGGGCATGCCGATGCTGAGCATCGAAACCCACGGTCTGTCCCACAGCTATCCGAACAGCGCGTCCGGACTCAAGGACATCGATCTTGCCGTGCCGCAGGGCTCGATCTACGGCTTCCTCGGCCCGAACGGCGCCGGCAAGTCCACCTTGCTGCGCGTGCTGCTCGGCCTGATCCGCAGACAGCGCGGCAGCGTGTCTTTGCTCGGCAAGCCGTTCGACACACAGCGCATCGCGATCCTGCGCGAGGTGGGCTCACTGATCGAGACACCCTCGCTCTACGAGCACCTCACTGCACGGGAGAACCTTGCGCTGTTGCGCGAGATCTATCGCGTGCCACAGACGTGGATCAGTGACACGCTGCATCTGGTAGGCCTTGCCGACAGCGCCGACAAACGGGTAGGCCAGTTCTCGCTGGGCATGAAGCAGCGTCTCGGCATCGCCATTGCCGTGCTCCATCGGCCCGCGCTGCTGATCCTCGACGAGCCGACCAACGGCCTCGATCCGAACGGAACGATCGAGATGCGCGAGTTGCTCAAGAAGCTCCATCGCGAGCGCGAAACCACCATACTGGTATCGAGCCACGTGCTGGCCGAAATGGAGCGGCTCATCACCCATGTCGGCATCCTTGCCGGCGGCCGCCTGCGCTTTCAGGGCACGCTCGATGCCTTGCGCGGGGCAGAGGATGCACGCTGCTGCGTCACGCTTCGCACCGACGATGACGAGCACGCCATCGCGACGATCATCGAAGAGCAGCCGAATGCGCGCCGTCATGCGCACGGCATCACGCTACCGGCGCTTGCACACGAGCAGATGGCTCGCCTCAATCGCCGCCTGGTCGAGCGAGGCATCGGCGTATACGAACTCGGTCGCCGCGAGCGCGATCTGGAAGCCTTGTTCATGGAGTACATCCAGTGAGCGATTTTCCTGCCGCGTTCCGCTGCGAGTGGCGCAAGACGAAGCGCAGCCTCGGCCTCTGGCTGGTCGTGGTCGGCGCCTTCTTTACGCCAGCCATCGTGACTATCGCTCGGCTGATCAATCACGCGCAGCTGCCCGCGCTCTATGCCATGGACAGCTTCTGGTCTGCGCTGTGGAAAAGTTCGTGGGAATCGATGGCGGTATTCTTTCTGCCGATGGCGGCGATACTGATGACCGGTCTGATCGGGCAGCTGGAATTCAAGAACAACGGGTGGAAGCAGGTACACACCCTGCCGCTGGGTCGCAGCACGCTGTTCTTCGCCAAGCTCGCCGTGATCCTGGTGCTGATGGCGTTGTTCCTGTTGCTGTTCGATGTGGGCATCTATCTGTCGGCGATCGTGCCCTGGCTGATCCTGCACGCCTTCGCGTATCCGCAGGCACCGCTGCCACTGGACGCGTTCTCGCAGCAGACCATGCTCTATTTCGTCGACTGCCTGCCGATCGTCGCCGCGCAATACCTCTTGAGCCTGCACTTCAGGAACTTTCTGGTGCCGATCGGCACCGGCTTCATGGCCTGGGTCGCTGCGCTCGCGGCGCTGTCATGGAAATTCGGCTACCTGGTGCCCTATGCGTATACGCTGTTCGACTACCTGCAGGGCAGTGCGAACGCACGTGTGGCCGCACCGCTTATCGACGTGCACCTGCTCGCCGCTGCCTATGCGCTTGCCTTCGTCGTTGGAGGCTATGTGCTGTTCATCGCGCGGCGGCAAAAAGGTTGAGCGCGCTATGCGTCCATGGCGGCAAACGATTGCCCCGAAGCAAGTCAGCCGATCGCTACGGCGGTCAGCCCTTGTAGATAGATGCACCTCTCGGAGGGACGACCGGGCAAAGTTGTCAGGGCAGGGAATGGCAGCTGATTGGCTGCCGATCTGCACCCAATTTTGCAGCTCTTGCCACCCAGGCCGAAACGGAAGTCTTTGACTAGGCCCCAAGACGAAGTGACGCGCCGAAGATTCGGATTCAACGTTAGGTCGAGGGGCTTGAAGCCGATGACTCGCGAGCAAGCCTGAAATCATTGAACTTGCGCCGTTCGATCAGCGCATCCACCACGCCATGCGCATCGCGATGAAAAACGATGATGTTGCGCTCGTCGTCGCTGCCCATGAAAACGTCCTTGCCTATGGCCTCAAGCACGTTGGGTGTACCGCCCTTGTGCGTGGTATAGCTGAGCACGTGGTGATCGGCTTTGACGATCCAGTCGTGGCCTTTGGCATAACTGTAGGTACCGCTGTAGTCGCTCAAATCGAGCCCGCTGACGTCGAGCCTGGGAGGCTCGGTGGGAATAGTCACGTCTTCATAGCCGGCGACCTTCCATGTGTCGGATACTTTGATGAAGGTAAGCAGCGCCTGGTAGCGCACCACGAAGTGCTGGCCAAATACCGTCTCGCGTTCGTATTCCTCCACCAGCAACATGGCGGTGTCGCCGTGCTGTTCTACGTGCGGATGGCGCAGTTCGATGCTGCCCGAGAAGCCTTCGGGAAAGGGGTGTAAGGACGCGATGGAATCGGCCTTGTGGCTCACGCGGCCGAATTCGTCGACGAGGATGGCCGTATCGCTCAGCTCGTTTTCCCACACGCCCTTGTCGCCCTTGGGAATGGCGTCAACCAAGGCCTGGGTCGCGTGCAGTAGTTGCTCTTGCAGTGGCGGCGGCGAAGACTCCGCATGCGCTGCTGAAAGCACCAGCAGGGCGGGCAGCAGAAGCAGGGCAGGCGGACTTTTGCAGATCATGGCGCTCCCCCTTCATGGTCGGCAGAGCATGCGCGGCCACTGGCAGGGCAAAGAGTGCCGGAAGTCATTCACGACGGTGATGTTCTATGCGGTACGACATGCCCAATGACGCCGAATCCTGCTTCGGGGCGGCACATGGCAGCTGGCGATGCTCGGCGAAAGCAGGAGGCAGTGCAGATTATCGCGGATGGCCTTCCATGCTTGCTCTATCCATGAGCGAAGAGGCTGGCCCGCACCCATCTTTGGAACCCTGACACCACTTCGTTGAACGCCTGCTGGTCAGGACCGAACTTTGCCAGCGGGTGAAGCATGGCTCATCGCCTGCGGACTGAGGCAAGCGGCTTCAGTGCCGCCCGCATCTCCGATACCGAAAGGCGGCCCTCGGACTTTTCCAACGCAATGGCTGCGATCAGCTTCACCTCCGCAGATGTCATGCGGAAGCCGAAATCCCGCCACGGCACTCGGCGCGCCAGAACCACGGTGACGCCGCCGGACTTGCCAGCGGTGATCACTTGGGCAGGATTAATCGATCGGCGAGCCTTGCTGATTCCGTCGACGTCAAGGAACGGGCCGTCGAACGCGCGATCAGGACAGTAGGACGCGACTCCCTTCAGAGGGAAGTTCCTTTCCTCTGCAGCCCCGCGGACGTGCGCGTCGGCGTCCAGCTCCTTCTTGTTCAAGGGACGCTCGTACCCGAAGATTCGGAGCGATTGAGCGTCGTCGCTGTCGAGCCACGCGGAGAGACTTGGCAATGGCGAGTTGGCCTTGTACGGATTGCGCTTGACGCCGGCGGCGACCTTCTGAAGCTCGATGTCCTGGAAGCGATATGCCCTTGGCTCGTAGGCTTTCTGGGCCGTGACAAACTCCGGATCGCCGGCAGCAAAGACACCCTTTAGTTTGCGCACCCTTGCCATCTTGGTCTGGATGGAGCGATACAGAGCCTTGTCGCGTACCACGCCCATCAAGTCGCAGGTGCCAGCAAGTCCCTTCCTGGTGAAGTTCGAGCTGCCCAGCAGCACAGTGTCCGGAGAAGCCAACGCCCACTTGTGGTGAATGCTGTCGCCGAGCTGGAAGTCGACAATAAACTCCAGGTTGGTCAGCTCGAGCGCCAATTGGCGACCCGCCTCGATGAAGTCGGTAGAAGTAAAGCCACCCTGGGTGCCGACGATAAAGACCACCTTGCGGTTCTGGCCGGCAAGTTCTCGCAATAGATCGACCTCACGACACGACACACCGAATGCCGAGGCGAGCACGAGGTCCCGGTCGCGGATGTCGAGCAGGGCCTTCCTGTAGGTAGTCCCCGTGTAGGCATTCAGTACGCAGCGTTGGATCGGCATCTCTCACGACCGGCTGTGTGGGATTCACAGTATGCGGGCAGCAGAGCATCTCGGAGTGGCTGGCTAAACCATCCGTGCGGACGTACTCATCGTGACGAAGCAGAACGCCTTCGTTCCCATCCAGCGAATTGGCGTGGGGGCAAAGCTGCCGCGGGCAGGGTGCTTGTCTGCGAGAACATCGCCCGCACGTCTTGGCCCATTTCTCTGGCGACCTTCGTCGCTCCGTCCATCCTTCGGCCGTACCAGCGCCTCTGGACTTTCCCCGAGCTGTGCGCCCAAATCGTCAGGCGGCGGTTTCGCCGGATTATTTCGGCGTGAGGTGAAACAGGCCGCCCGGTTCCGCATCTTCCAGCATCCAGAGCGAGCCATCCGGCGCCTCTTCGATATCGCGGACGCGTTTGCCGATGTCCCAACGCTGGACCGCGGTGGCGCCGCCCTTGCCGTCGAACGTGACGCGTACCAATGCCTTACTGACAAGGCCGCTGAGCAAGGCGCTGCCATTCCATTGCGGAAACAGGCTGCCCTTGTAGAACATGAGATTGCCTGGCGCGATTACCGGCGTCCAATAGATCACCGGCTTGGCGAGATCGGGCCGCGTATCCGGACTGGGAATGGGCACGCCGTTGTAGTTGGCGCCATACGAGACCAGCGGCCAGCCGTAATTCTTGCCGCGCTTGATCAGGTTCAGTTCGTCGCCGCCGCGCGGGCCATGCTCGAGCTCCCACAGCCGACCATCGGGAGCAAAGGCAAGGCCATAAGGCGTGCGATGACCGGTGGTCCAGGTCTCGGCGGGCGTCAGATTGGGGCCGGGGAACGTATAGGTGCTGACGACCGGCGCTGTCTTGGCTTTCTCGGTATCGGCGGCCGGATCAATCAGCGGAATGCTGCGAGCACCGACCTTTCCTGCCCACGGATTGCCCGGCGCGGGCTTGCCGTCCAGCGTCAGCCGCAGGATCTTGCCCACCGGTTGATTGGGATCCTGCGCCGGCGTGAAACGCTGACGGTCGCCCAGGGTGAGAAAGAGGTACTTGCCATCCGGCGAGAAGGCGATCTGACCGCCAGGCTGACCGCCCTTGCCGGTGGGCATCTGGCGCCACAGCACCTCGAAGCCCTCCAGCCGGGGCTGCTTGTCGTCCAGCACGAACCGCCCCCGGCCCAGCACTACGCCGCCGCCATAGTCGCCCTGTGCGACATAGGTGAGATACACCTGGTGATCGATGGCGTAATGCGGCGAAAGGAAGACGCCCAGCATGCCGTCCTGACCTGCAAAATAACTGGGCGGGACGCCGCCGATTTCGGTTTTGACGCCCTGCGGAGTAACCAACTCGACGCGGCCGACCTTCTCGGTCACCAGCATACGGCCATCGGGCAGGAACGCGATGCGCCAAGGCAGATCGAAGCTCGCCACCTTCGTGATGGTGAAGGGGAGGTCGGGGTCGGCTTTCTGTTCGCCCGCATTGGTCTGCGCATGAGCCACGCTCGTCACCAGAGCTGCGAGAAAGATCCCGCTTGCCAGCTTCCTCATATGCATGTTTCCTTGCACCCGAGTGATCTACGCATCCTAGCGCTCCGGATGCCTTCTCAGGATGATGATTTCTTTAAGTCGGGCGGCAAGGATGCCTCGCAAGACCAGGCCGACGTAAACTCCTGGCGCGACGGCTCTTGGCCGAAAGCGACGCCAGAGTAGGGGATTAGTGGGTGCCATCGAGGGTAGAGGGGCGGTTCTTGCCTATACGTGCTCCATCCAAGAGTGAAGTGCTCAGCCCGAGATAGTTCTATATGCCCGACATGGACGTGATTGCCAGTATGCAGACAACAACATGGAGAACGGTGAAGGGCCTCTTGGCAGGAATACTGCTGCTGGCAGGCGGCTGCGCCAGCAACTGCAATGTCTTGTCCTCCAGCCATTCGTTCGCATGCAACGCCACCATGGCGGCAATGGCCGTTCCTGCCATTCCGGTGGCCATGGTGTCCGAGGTGCGCGAAGCGCATAAGGACAAGACGTATCGCGAGAATACCTGGCGCCTGCTGCAGGCCGGGGATCCACGAACGGTCGCTGCCTGCGTGCTGAGCTGTTCCTTGCCTGACAGGTTTGACCGTAAGACTCTGCATGAAATCTACCTGCGCAACGCCGACCAGGTCATCAAGTGGTGGGGCGATCGTCCCTTGTCCGAACAGATGCCTGTGTTGATGGAGGCATACCTGTATAAAGCGCGCACGGTACGCGACAACGATCCTGCTCAGGCCGAAGCATGGCTGCGCAAGGCGGCGGCGCTGACGAGAGCTTCCGGCATTGAGAAAGCCCTGACTTCCAGCGAGTTTTTCGCCAACACCGTGAGCGTGTCCCATTACGATGGCGTGGCCGACGACATCCAAGAAGAGCTGATCGGCCTTCGTTACAGCGGCATTCCTGGCCGGGCCGCCGAACCCGACATCCTGAAAGATCGTTGTCAGGCTGTAGCAGCATGGCCACCGGCTTGGAAGTCGCCGGCCTCGGCGGACTTCGACCTGAAGCTGATATGCAAAATGGCCTACGCCAAACAGTTCAAGCAAGTGCTTGCTCCGACGAGCCTGCCTGGGGTCATCGATGGCGTGCGAGACCCCTTGGAGCCATGAGGCACCGCGCTAGACCATGGGCATCGCGGCTGCGCCGCAGTTCTTTGGAGCCTTCGGGGGACGGAGGCCTGGCGCTCGACGGGCGCAGCTTGGCCGGTCTCGGCGCCATCTTGAATTTCGCATAATGCTTATTATGTAAAATTATACATATCGCTCGACGGGCGCCGGAGTCAGGCTTTTGGGTTCGTGACCAAACGCAGATGTTCGCGCCACTCATTGATTTTCTTAAAGTTTCGCCCTTCAAATTTTGCCTTCCGCTACCGCGTTGCTGAAGTCAATTAGTGCAGCCCGGATACTGTCGACGGTCTTCGGTGCGTCGAGCCATTGAGACTCGTGCGCCTGCGAGTAGGCTTCCCAGACTGCCGCCGCAGCGGGAATGGAAAGTGCTTCGTCTCGGACGCCAAGTTGCATGACGGCTTTCCGCACAGAGGCTGCAACGTCGCGCTCCGCAGGATCCTCAGGGTAGTCGTTGTCACCGTATTGTGCGTATTCGGAAGCGCACCTGTCGGCAAGATCCGCAAGCTCAAGGCGGCCCTTGAAAGTGAGTTTGGAACCGTTAGTCATGACTATGTAGCCACCCTCAGTTCAATCGCGTATTCCTCGAAGCTAACACTTTCCAGAGGTTGTTTGCCCTTCTACATACCTACCTAGCAAACCGGCAACCTTTGAAGTCGGTTGCCCACTTCACTTCGTCTTGGCCTTGGCGGTTTTCGAAGGCTTCTGAATGCGACCGTGAAACTTAGGCCGGATCGACCAAGGTTTTATGCAACTTCAGCCAAAAAACTTATGCCACCGGCGCAAGAAGCCCCCGGCGAGCTGCTCTGCGATTACCTTGAGCGCGGGTGTCGCGGTGGTCACACGTAGTCCTTGCGGTAGCTCATGATCGTTGAGGATCCTCACTTTAGCTTTTTGGCCTTAGCGGCCCCCGAAGGCCGGGCTGACCGCGTAGTTCGCTTCGCTTTCGAGCTGTTTCCGTACTTCGCTAGCGAAATTTCGAGCGCTGCGACGTGCCCCGAGAGACGCGCGACTTCCGTCTCGGCCTTCTGTTCCTGCTTCTGCGAAGCCTCACATCGCGCTTCAAGGGTTTGAACTGCGTCACGATAGCTCCGTTCGGCCGCCTCGTGGCGCTGCTGCCATTGTTTGGTTTCTTGCCGGGCACGATCCACCTCCTGGTGCGCCCGATCCTCGATGGCGCGAAGGTGCGTCGCGATGCGTTCGCGCTCCTGCTTCTCTGCGACGAGGCGGGCCGTTCTTTCAACGTGGAGGGCGTCGAGCTCGCCAGTCTGTCGATCGACCATCGCCTGCAGCCGATCTCGCTGCTGGAGCAGATCCTCGCGCAAGGCGTGGCTGTCGCGGAGCTGGCTGTCCAGATTGGTGCAGGCGTGTTCGGCCAGCGCCTGGCGCGTGCTGGCTTGGGCGACCGCCGCCTCAGCCTCGGCCAATGTCGTCGTCCAGCGCGTACGTTCCTCGTCGAGACGTGCCTCTTTCGCCGAAAGGGCAGCTTGCTGCGTAGCCATTCTGGCCAGGAGAAGGCGCTCGGCATGATTCACCGCGAGTTGCCAGAGTGCGGCCATCGCCTGCCCTGCTTCCATGGGAAGTTCGGGAAGCCGGAGTACGTTCTGCAGGCGTTCCGCTAGACCACCACGCCACGCATCCAGCATCCGCGTGATGGTGTTCGGCGAGCCCGTACCTAACGCAGCCCGGATTTTTTCCACGGTCGGTTTGTCGCCGGCAGCGACCAGCGCGTCGGCGGCGGCGTTGACCTGCTCTTGGGTGATGCCTGTGCGCATGGAACGGTCTCCTCGATCGGCGCCCTGCCCTGACCTTGACGTACTCACGATAAGTGATGATTATCGCTAGTACGCGCCCTATTTCGTAATAAAAATTACATATTATGAAGCAAAAAAACACCTTGCCGGCTATCCCCGAATCCGCCTCCAGCCTGATGCTGCCGGAATAACTGGCCCAGCAAGCGGCCGACGCCGTGCGCGAACTGTTGGCCGAAGCGGCCGCCGCCAACACCACCCGCAGCTACGCGGCCGCGCTGCGCTATTGGGCTGGTTGGCACCAGGCCCGGCTTGGTGTCGAGTTGACGCTGCCCACGAACGAAGCCGTGGTGATCCAGTTCCTGGTTGATCACATCCAGCGCAAAAACAAGACCGGTCTCGTCACCGAACTGCCGCCGGCCGTCGACCAAGCCTTAGTGACGGCCGGCCTCAAGGCTAAACTCGGACCGCTCAAGCTCGCCACTGTCACGCAGCGCGTAGCCGTCTTGTCTACGGCGCACAAGCTCAAACGGCTGACCAACCCATGCGAGCTGCCGAGCGTGCGTACACTGCTGAGTCGCGCTCGGCGCTCATCTGTCAAACGCGGCGAGCGGCCGACCAAGAAGACCACGATCACCCGCCAGGAACTCGAAGCGATGCTGGCGACCTGCGACGACTCGCTGGAAGGCCTCCGTGATCGCGCCCTGCTCTGCTTCGGTTTCGCCAGCGGCGGGCGCCGGCGCAGCGAAATCGCCGCGGCGGATCTGCGCGACCTGCGCAAGACCGGCGAGGACGCCTACATCTATCGGCTGGAGTTTTCGAAGACACAGCAGGCTGGTGTCAAGGTGGATTCGGCGCCGGACAAGCCGATCCTGGGGCGCAGTGCCGCCGCGCTCACCGCCTGGCTGGAGGCGGCCAGGATCCGCGAGGGGGCGATTTTTCGGCGGATATGGAAGGATCGGGTCGGCCCCGCCCTGTTGCCCGGATCCGTAGCGGCGATCGTCGAACGGCGGGCTAACATGGCAGGGCTTAACGGGGACTTGGGGGCGCATAGTCTGCGGTCTGGTTTTGTCACCGAAGCAGGCAAGCAAGGCGTTCCTCTGCCGGCAGTAATGGCGATGACCGAACACCGCTCGGTGGCGAGCGTGATTGGGTACTTCCAGTCAGGCCAAGCTGAAGACAACCCGGCGGCACGCTTACTGAAGTAAGCGTTTCTCGTATTGTTGTCTAGGCCTGCATTGTGCAACCCAGAAAGCGCAGCAGGCTCTCTCGTCGCCTTTGGAGTGGCAAATATCCCTGCTTGGCGTGAACGGTGTCATGCCTGGCTCTATCCCTGCAATGCCAACTGGTGGATCTGAACTCGGCTAAGGGCGGAAGGGGCGTTGCTCGCGAGAAGAACTTTCTCTGGCGTGTCATACCCTTTGCGTACGGCCGGGCTAAGACACTCGATCACTTGACGATCTAGGTTTGGCTGGTGAGCAAACGGGTCCACTTGCTCCACCACGTGCGACACCAATCCGACTGCAAAGGCAAGGCCGCGTGGCACTACGGTTCCGGCAAGATCGCGCGCACGTGGGCAGGCCATCTCCGTTGCGTTAGTAGAATCCGGATTGCCCCCCAGTGCACGTTCTATCTCACGAAAAGGTTTGCCACCGATCCATGCGATTAGGCCGGGACCTATGAGGATCAATTCCTCGGCAGTCAGTTGTGAGTCCCGCCGCTGGCCGCACGAGGCCATTAACGCGCGACTCACTCCGCCAAGGAGCCAGTCGCGAGCGTCATCATCGGCGCCTAACCAATCGACAGTCCAGGTAAGCCAGCCACTAATCGTGGATGGTAAAGACCCGATACTGTCGGTGATCATCTTCCTTAGGCGAATCAGGAGGTCGACTGGCAGGCCGCTCTGGGATGCAAGTTCCGCAGTTGTATTGTCGACTTCACCTGGCGCGTCCGCTTGGATGGCTTTCTTGAGGTCGGAAATCTTCGTCTCAAACTCTTGCTCTGTACCGCTCGTTCGTGCCGCGAACGCTGCAAGCGACTTTCGTAAATTGAAAAGCGCGCTGCCGTCTTTTGCTCCATCTATCTCCCGGAGAGCCGCCATTCGGTTAACGACATAGCGAACATCAGGGTCAGCCGTTTGGCCCTGCATCAGCCTGTCCAGTACCACCTCAAGCGGATCAGTGATTGCGACACAACGATCATCTTCTGGAAGAACGGTCTGCAGCTTTTCTATAACCTTCCACTCCAACGGCTCGCCATCCGAATAGCTGATGATAGGTTCCGGAATCAGGAGTACCACGCCATTAGCCAAGTGGCCTGCGCGGCCCGCTCTTGCCGCCGCGTTTAGGATCTCATGAGCTTCGAGGTCGGTTCGACCCTTCCCCTCCGAGTCAGCACGCTTATCGCCAGCAAGAATTGCAAGCTGGGCAGGAAGGTTGAGGCCCTGTGCGAGCGTCGGAGTCGCGACAATGACCCTTGCACCGTTGGACCGCTTGAACGTGCGCTCTGCCAGATCGCGTTCGAGACGAATCATCGCAGAGTTGTGCGGAACAGCTATCGTGGCATGAGGCAAGAACGAGTGCTTTAGGTCTCCAAGTTCGGCCTCGAGTGCCCGCCATCTTTCCCGTTCTGCTTCAGTGGCATCAATGTCTTCGGCTAGTTCGCTTGATATCTCGCGAGCGACCGAGACTGCGTCATTCTTTGTGTTGACGAACACGATGGTCTTTAGGCCGTTTCGAGCAGCGGAAATTGCCACTTTGACAGCGACGTGATTGGCGTTCGGTGTAAGGCGGAGCGGGCCATACTTAATGTCGCCACCGAGCTCAACTGGTTTGTCTAGCACCCTGGTCATGATGCATTCGGCACTATTCTCGCTTAGCCAATTATGCTGTAACCCCCAGATTGCCCACGGGTGAGCGATGAGCTCCCGCGCGGCAATAGCGCGAAGCCCCTTGGCCACCTTTCCTTTTCGTGCGTTCTCAGTGCGCTGAGTTGCCAGCGCAGACCTCGTTGCAGCGCCGATCTCCTCGTCTTTGTAGATAACCACGCCACGCGCTTGCCTACTCGGCTTCCACAGCAGATCAATGCAAACGCATGCACGCCCGGTGAGCTGATCGATCCACTCGCCGAACTCTTTGCCATTTTTGAGCATCGCCGACAGGAAAAGGAGATCAGCATCGGGGGCTATCCGATTGAATCCGAGGACACATAGCATGCCGTCGAGCGACCGCCTAATCTTGCCTGATAGTGGGCTTAGAAGGTGGCATTCGTCGAAAACCAGGAGCCCTACTTCTGAAAATGCATCTGGGGCAAAGGAGAGCATCGTGAGGCAACGCTCCGGAGTCATCACTTCGATCGCCTTCAGCTGTGCATCGACCTGAAAAAGCAGATCGAAGTCACTAGATACTACGGAGCCGAGGATTTCCTTCGGAAATATCTCTTGGAGATCACCCGTAAGCTGCTCCACAAGTGCATGCGTTGGCGCGAGAAATACGACTTTCTTTCCACGGGCGAGTGCGCCCGCGATCTTCAGTGACGAGACAGTGGTTTTTCCAGCTCCAGTGGGGAGAACCACAACTGCCGACTTGCCGGTTTCATGAAAACCTTGACCTATAGCTTCACGATGATTCGGCCATAGAAATGGATAGGCGGTTGCTCGTCCGCGGATCCACTCTTTCCAGAAGTTAGGGTCAGCCCCGCTCGGCGGAGGCAAGTCAGCTAGGGCGGCCTTTTCGATGCCGTCGTGGGCGGCGATTAATAGTGCTGCAAGGTGATGTGGCCCCGAATAGGCGTTTAGAGTGGTACTGCCAAGCTGATTACTTCGCTGATCATCCAGGGTGGCTGACAGCTTCAAAACTTTCTCGAAAACGCTCCGGGGGGTATCCGCGCCCACGTGAACGTGGCTCGGCGTCGCGCGACCCAAGAAGCGGGCCGCAAGCATTTCTATTCCAGCAATAAGAGTCTTAAAGAGCGCTGCAATCGCTTGATCTTCTAGCGTTCGGCCTGACTGCTTCGTTGGCCATATCAATTCGCGGGCATAAATGTTTTCAAATCGACCGCGCGCTAAGTCGGAAATATGCTCCGAGAGGACCTTTGCTTCGAGAGTTTGCTCTTCGCGTTGACCTGCGATCTGTGCCGCGGCCTCGTTCGCATCCGCATATTGTTCAGCTGCAAGAAACAGCAGGGGGGCGGCTAAGTCCGGTGCAACGCGATCTCTATCTACACCAGCGTCATTAGCGGGGCCGGAAGTAGTGGGTGTCTGCCGGCGCGCGAGGATTTGCTGGGCTGTTCCTGCAACGAATGCGGCGGCCTTGCGTAAGTGGCCTTCGGTCTGCAGGGATGCGACGAGCTCGTAAGTGTCTGATATGCGATCAAGTGTCCAGTCACTCTCTTCAGCGATTGATGATGCATCGTCTTCAGTGCCACTTAGTCTCGTGGAGACGAGGTTCGCATAGTGCTGTGTAAGAAGTGCGGGAATGGTCTCCGGATCCAGGCCTGGGACGGGCGGCGCTGATCGCAGTAGCTGCGCTGTGACGATATCAAACATCAGACTTTCTTCTTGTTTAGGTTGTCAATATAGGCGATCACCTGTGTCGCAAGTTTCTCAAGCCAGTCCCGAACATCTCCATCGACGATCAGGCCGGCGCCGACGCGGCGATCCTGAGCCAAGCCGGTGATCCTGTCGTAGTTTTTGAAGAGCTTCTTTCGCTCGGTCTGACTATCAAGGCTTTTGGGTAGCGCGAAGGCCGCGCGATAGCGGCGTTGAGTGCGGTCCATGACACTCGCCGCCATCGTGGCGGCTACGCTCGGATCGACGCCGCCCATACGCAAAAGAACTGATGCCGTGGCGACGAGCTCAGCTGACCTCTTATTTTTATGACGATCCATGAAGGCGGGAATGACTTTGTTGAGGAATGTGTCTCGGGGATTGTCTGTGCATTTGTCCTCGAAAATCGTCGTCATCAATACGACTGACTTGTCTGAAGACAGCTCAATCATGAGTCCATCAAGGCCCTGGGATGTGGCACTCACGTGCGGGTCTTTTAGCAGCACTTCCTGCCCATAGACTTGTCGTGCGGCGATCCAGGAGATAGCTTCGAACATAAAGCCATCTCGTTGCCACCGTGGGTAGCCCGTTCTAGGGGTCTTGCCATCTTCCTGGATCGTCATCCTGATCCGCGCCTCTTGACGAAGGTCGGCATCGGAAAATGCCGGTGCCATCGGAAGACTCTCTTTGAGGATGTGGGCAGCGTGAGCTGCTTGGCCCATAGCGATGACTGCGATTAGCCTCGCCAAGCGATCCTGGTCATGCACAACCCACCGATCGCCTACACACTTGGGGTCGATAGAGACACTCTGAGTGGTCAGGGGCGGCGATGTTTTCCCTGTCGATTGCTTCGGTGCCGATTTTCCTATGTCATCCATGCGAGTACGCCCCCTGGGCATCACTTCAGTAAGAATTTCCCATTTTCTACGAAATGGAACCTATCTGTCGCGCGACGGTTCGTCGTTACCTCGAGGCTTCAGCTTCTAAGATGTTTTGCACGGCAGTCAAGCCCAAGCCGACGGGGCGGTGTCTTGGTGATCGATTGACCCGAATACAAACGAGGCTGAATATGTAGTGCCACGCCGGGACCAACCGCAGCCCCCCCGCCCGGGCTGCTCATTGAAGGAAGATGCCGAATGTCCGAGATCCTGGTGACCGATACAATAGCTCACGCGCTCATGCAGCTTGTGGATGACTCGAATAATGGCGGCGTTTACCGGGAGCCATCGCACGCGGATATCGAATTCCACGTCAACCAAGCGGGCCTTGGAGGGCTCGATCCCAAGCAACAGGGGCAGCTAATTGAAAAGCCAAGCGCGTTCGTGCCGTTCTCTACGCAGCCATGGACTCGAACCCGGCAGCCGCAGGCCGGTTTGCATTAGGTCTGCTAGCAAAGGTGCGCGCTTGCGGCGGATTCCGAGAAGCGTCCATCAATTACGCTGGGCGAGAGGCAATTGATAACGCGAAGGCTGCCTTCAGTGCTGAAGGCTTTGTATTGACGGATGACGGAGCGCTATCGCCCAAAGTGCTCTCGTCGCTAAATGGCATCGCGTTAACCGATGCGTTGGCCGCCTATGCTCGGCGTGCGCAAAAAGGAGCCGAGGATGCCGCCCTGATCGCGGGAACTGGTAAAGACCTGATTGAGGCCACCGCCGCCCATGTTCTGGAGACTTTGCAGGGCGGATACCCGAGCAGCGCTAATTTCCAGGCGTTGCTCGGCATGGCTTTCATTGCCCTGGACCTCGCTGTTCCGGAAATGCCTGAGCAATCTGGCGAACCAGCGATCAAGTCGATGGAGCGAGGGCTCTTCCTATCCGCGTTGGGCGTTAACCGAGTTCGCAATAAGCAAGGTTCTGGCCACGGTCGGCCATGGCTGCCGACGCTTTCCAGTGAGGAGGCGAAGGCAGCTATCGAGCTTGTGGGAACGGTGTCTGCTTACCTGTTGGCGAAGCTGTCGAAGCGCGAGCGTCGTGCCCCGCAGCCTTGAGCGTAATGTGCTGCCGGTCAATATCGGGCTCTAAACGCGAAGACCGAACATACTTGGCGCTGCAAGCCGGTTCTTCCAAAGAATGCGCAGGGCCGGAAGATCCATCCCTACCCTCGATAACACGGGCTAATCGCCCTGCCTTACGTCTGCGTCCGGTGAGAAGCGGACACCTCTGCCGAGACGCACCGCCAAGCCCGGTGTCGTCGTGCTATTGCGCTGGCACCTCTCAAAAAAGCTACCAGGGTCAAAAGGGCCTAGCCAAACTCCGCGCAGACGACGGGTATACTTTGCCGGAGAGTCAGGCCATCGTCATAGGAGCGACTGGATGAGTCGGGATCGGGATATCGAGCGCACGATCCGGGACGGTGAGCGCAACCAGAACGCAAAGCGCCTGATTCACAACTGGTGTCGTCATGCCAATGTGCAGAAAGTCGGCGGTACCGGCCTGATCGAGATGGAAACCGGCCTGCCCATCGGGCACCACGCGATGGTGTGCGATTTCGCCCCGGCCTCAGGAATGGCGACTTGGCTTCTGGAAGAGTCTGCGGTGCGCTTTCATGACGCGAATTGCGTGGGCTGTCCGCATCGCGTGCCGGTCGGGTTGCCCAATCTCGCCATGCTGTTGGCGCAACGCGACACCAATCGTCAAGCCGCACAGAAGCGTGCAGAGGAAGCGAAACGAGCCAAGGAGGCCGCCCTACAAGCGCGCGCGGCTGTGCGCACTGAGCTACGGACAAATTTGCCGGTCTTAGCCAAGACCTTCATGGACGATCTGGACCGGCTCGATACCGATCGCGACGAACAAGCGGCGACCCGTGTGATCGAAAGCGCCCGACTGGCGCCGGAAATCCTCGTGCCAGCGCTTACCGAATATCTGTTCTCGGTACTGGAAGGCGACGACCACTGGTTGGAGGCGCCCGGACTGACCCTTCTGGCCAACACACCCGACCAGCCTCGACTGATCCGCTGTGCGATGAAGTGCCTGCGAGAGGGGTGTGCACTCGACCTCGCCGCTGCGACGGTGATGCAGCGGCTGGACTACATTGATGCAGCCGACGTCCCCGAGGCGGTCATCGGCCTGGCGTATGTCGCGACGCCACCCCGCTCGGAGTTCGGCCACCCGCACCGCGCCGACGGCGATCCGAGTCCGCTGACTCAACTGGCGGATCGCTTTCCCGAGCCCGTCGAGCGAGGCCTGCTCGCCTTGCTCACCCACCGCGATCAACTACGGGTGGGCGTAACGGCCCGTGCCATGGGTCTGTTGATCACTCGAAGCGAGCGTTGGGCCCACCCCTTCCTGCGTCCGCTGGCGGCGCACCTGTCCCGGCTGGACTTCCTGGTTGAGATCGAGCGTGATTCCGAGCTGCGCAAAATCTCCCATGACCTCCAAGTGCCTTTGGCCAGTGCTTTCTTGGCCGCGCCCGACTTGGCTGATGAAGAACTAATGCGCCAGTTCGAGAGTGCCTCGAACGAAGGCGAAGGCCGCGTGGCGGGAGTCTACGAGCACGTGCTGCGTCTCGCGCATCGCACTCGTGACAGCTCACTCGTCGTGGGGCCGGCCCACACCCATGCATTCGTCGTGGCAATTCGACGGCTGGCGGCGCTATCGACGACCTCGGACAACAGCGAGGTCACCCAGCAGGTCCTGAGTGCGTTTCGACATCCGAGTGCCGCGCTCGCACCGGCCGCAAAGGCTTTGATGGACGTGCTGCTGGGCACCGCCGCGGTACTCGATTCCAAGCTGCAGGCGCCAGAATCAGAGCCCAGCATCCTCACGCCGCCCCATCCGTTGGCGGAAATGGAGAAGGCCAGTCGCCGCTCGAGCCTGTGGTATCTGCGTGCGGCGTTGCTCAAGCTGGCCATCCACGGCGCGCTGGCCGATGCTGAGGGGCTGGCCCGCTTCGAGGCGTTTCTCAGCCAGCGTGGCCTGCTCGGCGATTCGTTGGAAGCGGCGATCATTCGGGAGATCGCGCCGCTACTTGAGACCAGCGGCGGGCTCAAGGCCATGCTGCCTTACCTGTACGGAGCGATGGTTGGTGCCTCGGTCGGCGGCCGCGCCGCGGCCGCCGACGCACTCAAGGACATCGGCAGCCAGCGATTCGCTGATCTGCCAGACCTGGTTGCCGACAGCCTAGTCCTGATGCTCATCGATCCTTACGTCGCCGTGCACAAGGCTGCGGTACAAGCGCTGGGTCGACTTCGGCTTCCGACCCACTTCCACCGCGTGGTGGTCGCAGCCCTAGAAAACCTCATCGTCGCCTACCGTGGGGGGAGCGACCCCGAGTTTCTGCTCGAGTGCATCGAGGCGAAGGTGACGACCCGCCGCGGTGAAGGCCCCTTGCCCGAGGCCCAAGGCCAGATACTGTTGGCGCTCATAGCGGAACTGGAGCCCTCAGTACTCTTGCGCAGCGGACACAGGTTCTTTCTCAGGGAGTTTCAGCACCTCGACGGATGGGCGGTGCTGGTCTTGAGCTGGGTCGGCCATTGCCGAGAAGACTACGAACTCGAGCATGCGCTGGAACTGGCGTCAGACCTTCCCTTGGGCGCGTGCGCGCCCCAGGTCCCGGCGATCCTGGAAGCGGTGGCGACCGACCCGAACAACCCCCAACTGTGCGGCACGTTCGTGGAACTGCTCTCGCGCGATCGTGCTTGGTTTGGCGCAACGCAGGTGGCTGCGTTGCACATGGCGGCCTTCCCCGACACCGTGCGCGAGCGGGCTCGCCGGCTGCAGGCTCAGCAGTTCGAGCGCCGCGTCCGCTTCGAGTACTTGATCAGCGAGGGCCAACTGGAAGAGGCCTTGGCCCTGGGTCAGGCCTGGATGCAAACCGACGACGAGCTGACACAACTGTTGAAGAGCGATGAAAAGTTCCCTTTCTTCTGAGTCCTTGCAGCCGCGCCTGCAGGCAGTGGAGGCCTTGGCGGCGATCGCCCAGGGTCATTGGCCGCCACATGATATGAAGGCACTGGCTGTGACACTCGATTCGGTGTCGGCGGCCTTGTCGAGCGCCGCCGCCGCAACTGCATACAACGCCTTCGGCGGCATCGTGCGTATCGTCGACATGCTGGTGCATTGGCGGCGGGCCGTCATTGACGCCGAGCCGGAGGCCGACCGCTATCTACGCAGCGCCCGCGAACGTCACCGCCTATGGTTGGACGACTACGGCCAAAGCGATGCCGCGGCAGATCTACGCGCGGCTGTGGAGGGCATAGCAATTCTGGAATCGACTGACCAGGTTGCTGATATAGCCAAGACGCTCGCCGCTGTGCCCCTGCCCATCGGCATCTTCGCGCAGCCGGTGAAACCGGACTGGGCCTTCAAGGCGGACCTAGCGACTCCAAAAAAAGAACCGCTGGTCGATTTGACCGTAGCATTCTTGAAATTCCAGTTCGATGGCCAACCGGCCACAGAAGTGCACCAGCTGGCAGCCCAGGAAGTTCACGATCTGGAAGTCGAAGTGCGCGTGTCTCGCTGGCCGCAAGACAAGCGTGAGCTGCGATTGACGCCGATCTCCGTGGAGCCGAAATCGACCTATGACTTCCCCAGCTTCCAGTTCGAAAAGCCCGACGGCGAAGCGCCGTACACGATGCGGCAGACCGGTCGCGCCGCCTTGTTACTACCCCAAGGCATGCATGCGCGTCCCTTCGAGTTCAAATACACCGCCGAGTTCATCCCTGAACGAGGGGATCAACCAGTGGCTATCGTAGGCCACCGTACGCTGATCGTAGACGGTGCCGACGCCACAAAACTCCAAGTCTGCGGTTATCCGGGGCTAGATCAAACTCTGTTCGTACTTCGGGATGCGCTACGTCGCCGTCCAGGCGTACCGCAAGCGGAAACCACCGATGTACTGCTTGTTCTCGCCGCGCTCTGCAATCTGGCCGGCCGCGCAGTTCAGGACGCCGAGTTCAAAGGACGATGGGATGAATCAGCGTTTCAACGGCACGTGCGTGCAGAGTTGCGCCGCCACCCGTTGATCGGCGCGAATCTGGACGAACACGCCCATGCCGCCGGGGGCATCACTGATCTGTCATTGCGTGGAATGCCAATCGAGCTCAAGGCCGTCGACACACTGATCAATTCGGTCGACCAGTGCGAGTCGTTCCTCGCCCAGACCGCCAGCTATGCCGTAGCCAAATCCAAGCACACGGCGATCTTGTGCGTCCTCGACAACAGCGATAAGAAGACGGCGCCGGTGCCGCCTGAGGCGCTGCTAGACATCCGCACCCAGGCCCAAGGCGCCGTGTCGATCTGCGTGCTGGTGATCCAAGGCAATCTAGCTCGGCCGAGCGCGTTGTCACGCTAAGGATGCGTCGGCTTTGCTCTCAAACGCGCGATACGCCGATCTAAGTCTGTTTGGCGTATCAAAATCTGCTCTCAGAAGCGTGCTTTTAGAGACATTGGCTGTTCTTGGTCAGATGCCGACGATCGCCCTACCCTCGATAACCATCCCTAATCGCCTTGCTCTAATGATCCGATTACCCCACGAATCTAGTAGGGAGACTACCAAGATCGCTATGTCGAGGTGCCGGCAACACCACAAAAAGGCCGTCAGGCGAGCAAATCAACCGATTGCGAGGGCGTCCAGTGAGAGTTGATCTCACTGAAAGCCCTCCTATCGTCAAGAACCGTGCATCGCCACCCAGTCAGTAATCATTTTCAGGGCAATCGGCGACATGGTTTCCTCAATGCTGGCCGATTCCGCTGGCGTCCCGATCTTGGCCGTCTGAAACATGTGGTTGATGTTCGGGAGTTCGACAATCGTCGCACCTGGATTGCCCTTCAGAGCCGCCTTGATGGCAGGCAGATTGTCTTCGGGTGGTACGAAGAGATCGCGGCTGCCATCGAGGACAAGGACCGGCACCCGGAGGGCGCGAAGGGTCGGGATGGGATCGTAGTTGAAGGCCTGCCGCGCCCAGGGGCTGGTGACCTGATGGGCAAGCGTGTCCGCATTTTCGGGTCGGATGAGCTTGTCAGTGACTCCCTGCGCAATGTCCGAGTTGGCAACTGACAACGCTGCCGTGTTGCTGGCCGCGGTCGCAAGATCGGCATAGAGTTTGTTGAAAAAGGCGCTTCGCTTGGCGATCTGCTCCTCGGGAACGCCGGATGCACCAGCAATCCGAGCGTCCTGTACATTCAAAAGCCGGCCGATGCGCATGCCCGGACCGGCCATAAGTACAGCGAATCGCGCTGCCGGATTGCGAACGGCGATCATGGGGGCGATAGCACCGCCCTCCGAGTGGCCGATAAGGCCGATATGCTTCGCCTCGATCTCAGGGCGCGACATAAGAAAGGTCATGGCCGCTTCGGCATCGGAGGCAAAGTCGGGGATCGTCGCCGTGGCAAAGTCACCACCCGAACCACCAACACCTCGTTTGTCATAGCGCAACACGGCTATGCCGCGACGATTGAGAGCATCGGCGAGGACAACGAACAGTTTGTGGCCGAAACTGTTTTCGTCACGCGTTCCCGGCCCGGTCCCGCCGATCAGCACGACGGCCGGAAAGGGGCCGGTACCGTCGGGCACGCTGAGCGTGCCGGCCAGCCTTATCCCCGCCGATGCGTTGTCGAAGGTGACCTGCTGTTGCCGGTAAGAGCGGGTGCCGGCGGCAATGGCTTCTTCCTGTGGACGCTTCGGAGGTGCGGCATCCGACGTCTGGCCAGTCATCCGGGTCAGGGATAGCGACATGATGACGCCCTGTGTCCACGTCCCGACCCAGCCCTTTTTGCCGGCGTCCCAGTGTCCCGTATAGGTGGCACTGATCTTTGGGATGGTGAAACTCAAATGGTTGGCATCGGTTACGACATCATCGGCGGGCAGAACAGCGCTTCCCTGATCGGGACTTTCAAGCGCCGCCTTGTAGTGGCCTGCTCCCTCTTTGGTTACGTGCACCACGATGTGGTACTGGCCAGCCAGGAGGCCACCCCAATCACCCGCTGCGTCTTCGGCCGAAACCGCACCGACCGCCAGAGCCAACAGGCCTCCGACGGCAAACATGCGTTTCGCCACCGATCGTTTCGTCCCATGCGTGTTCAAGGTCATACCCCTCTGCAAGAACGCCGGATTGGCGTCAGACTGGTAGTCGAGGGCCAGACACGGGTCTTACAGCACGGGCCGCGATTTTTTTATTGCCTGCCTTGTAAGAAGATTCCCGTTCAAGCGACTAAGGCCCCCAAAGGGATGGGATACCAACGCCGTGTTGAGCCTCGAAGAGATCGTCGATAAGCACGCCGGCATGGTCCGCCGCATTGCGACGGTCTATGAGCGCCATCCCGACCGGATCGACGATCTCGTGCAGGAAGTCTGGCTGGCGGTCTGGCAGGCGCTACCTCGCCTGGACAATCCGTCGATGCTCAAACCCTATATCGCCCGTATCACTCAGAACATTTGTGTCACCCATGTGCGTCGCGCACTCGTACGCAAGGACGAACGCCTGGGTGACGGCATTGCGGATATGTCCATGCCTGTCGACGAGGCCACCGATCACGCCAGGCAACTGGCGCGCCTGACCGAGGTGATACGTCAATTGCCAGAGCCTTTAAAGGCCGTCGCCGGCCTCTATCTCGAGGAGATACCGATCAAGGAGATCGCAACGATCCTCGGCATCAGTGAAAGCAACACGTCGGTGCGACTGCATCGCGCCAAAACTTTCATCCGGCTGAACTTCGGAGCCTAGACATGAGCGAACCATCGCAAACCGATCCTTTCGCCACGCTTTGGCAATCCGCGCCCAAACCAGACACCGGGCAGCTCCTGCGAGACCTGCAGCGGCTGCAGAAAGCGCAGCGGTGGCACAGCCGAATCCTCGCTATCATTCTCTGTGGCATTGCATTGTTTTTTATTTTCGAGGAGGCCACCGGACGATCCGGTACCCATGGGCTCATCAGCGCGTTGTGGATTGCCTTCGTTGCCGGTGCGATCGGATATCAGCGCGTGCGCTGCCGCTCCGTGGATCCGCTCGATCTCGATACGGCCAGCCTTCTCAAGCGCATGATCGCCCGGGCAAGGCGGGGACTCTTCCAGGCGCGCTGTCTTTACCTGGGAACTCCCCTGGGTGCAGTGACGGGTGTAGCTCTGACGAGGGTTCTGGCACCAGGGGCGGCGCCGAGTGAGCATATGGCCCAATCCAATCTGATGCTGATGCAAACGATCGTCGGCCTGATAACTCTGGTCGCCATGATCATCTCAGGACTCGTGCTGGCGCGCATCAGACGGCGCCAACTGCTGGAGCTCACCGGAAAACTGAAGTCGCTGGAAGAAAGTCTGTAAGAAATCCCACGTAGCCGCGACTTTGGTTCCGACGGATCAAGATCAACACAGGTCGATCCGGCATCCACACTTGGAGGAACCCATGTCGAACGCACGCATCGCATCCATTCTTTTCGGTCTTGTCGCCGCCTGTGCTCTGATCGCCCTGGCCTGGTATCAGGCACATGGTGACCGCATGATTCTGTCGATATCCGGCGCTATCGCCATCGTAGTGATGGTGCTTGCGCTGATGCGTTTCATACCTGCACTGATTCGCTGTATGTCCACCAAGGGGAGCTGCGCTGTACGCCACGACAGGATCAGGTGATGGGAATCCTGCAGCGTGCGAACGCCGATACCCAACCCTTTATGTCCGCATGGGGTTGCGGCCGCCGTCGGAAGCGGACCTTTGTCTACGGCGGAAGATAGCCCCTTCTCTACCCCTGATAACGCACCCTAATCGCCCTGCCCTCCGTTCGCTTTCAAAAGCGTACAGAAATGACGAAGGAACTCCTCAAGGCAGAGTGACGATAGCCTCCAGGCCTTCGTCCTGTCGATTGGATAGCCGTAGGCTTCCGCCAATCGCACGCGTCAGCTGCACAGCAATGGCCAACCCCAAACCCGCACCGCCGGTTTCGCGGCTGCGCGAACCTTCTAATCGATAGAATGGTTGCAATACCTGATCCAGCTGAGCCTCGGGGATGCCTGGCCCGACATCACGCACCGCAATACACATCGCGCCCTGTGCGTTACGCCAGGCACTGACTTCAGCGGTGACGCCATATTTGATGGCGTTATCGATCAAATTACCCAGCACGCGCCGCAGTGCCTGTTGGCGAATCATCGCCACACCGCCGAAAGTTTCTGCCAACGTGACGGGTTTGCCGATGTCCTGATAGTCGAAGACGAGACTTTCCAGAAATGCCTTTACATCCATGCGCACGGGCGTTTCCGCACCGCCATGTGCACTGCGCGCGTAAGCGACGCCTTCGCGCACCAGATGCTCCATCTCATGCAGGTCACGCAGAAGCTTCTGGCGATCCTCGCCCTCTTCCAACAATTCCGCCCGCAGGCGCATGCGCGTGATGGGCGTTTGCAAGTCGTGCGAGATGGAAGCAAGTATGTGCAAGCGCTCTTTGACGTGGCGGGCGATGCGTTCCTGCATGGTGTTGAAGGCAATCGCTGCCTGGGCCACTTCGGTGGGCCCTTTCTCGCTCATGCGCGGACCATCCGCCGTCGGCGTCATGGCTTCGGCAGCCTGCGCAAGCTGTGCCAGTGGGCGCGCGGCCAATCGCACTGCCAACCATGTGCATACCAGCAAGAGAGACAGCTGCAAGACCAGCACGACCGGTAGCCATTGCGCGATCGGCGCCACGCCGTGCGGTGTCACTTCTAACGTAAGCGGCGAACCATCATGCAAGGTGACATGCACTTGGTAGCGCTCCGGATGCATCGAGATCGTGTCGCCCTGCACGTGATAGCCAGGCCCCACCTCCTTCTCGATCCGATGCGTCAACTCCCTTGAGCGTTCGCTTGCCAGCGGCACGCCCGGCTGGCCATGCCCAAGCAAGAACCGGTAGTTATCGCGCTGCAGGAGACCCAGCCAGTTGGCACGTTCCGGTGCAGGCAGACGATCCAGCATGGCGACCGACGTGCCTACTTCATGCTCGACTGTATCGAGCATCACCTCAGTGGCGCTTTCATAGCGCTCATAGAACATCACAGCAAAAGAAAGCCCCTGCGCAAGCATAAGCCCGACGAAAATGATCAGGTAGATGCGCGTCGCCATGCCGCGCGGCGGCCAGAGCCTCGATCCGGCGAAACGGCTCACGCGCCATCTCCATGCACGGTGATCGGCATGCTGAATACGTAACCTTCGCTGCGCACGGTCTTGATATATGACTGCTCCCTGGCGTTATCTTCCAGACGCGTTCGCAGGCGGCTCACCAAAAGATCAATGGAACGATCGAACAGCTCCGCGTCCCTGCCCTGCGTCAGATTGAGCAATTGATCGCGCGAAAGCACGCGCTGCGGATGATCCAGGAAGACGCGCAGTAATCGAAACTCCGCCCCGCTCAACGGCACAATCGTGCCCTCTTCGTCCAGCAGATGCCGGGCTGCGGTATCTAAACGCCATCGCCCGAACGACACAATCTCGACGCTTTCGGTAATGCGTAGATTCGGCGGCAGCATGCGTGTGCGGCGAATCACGGCCTTGATGCGTGCCAGCAGCTCACGCGGCGAGAACGGTTTGACCACATAGTCGTCAGCCCCCATCTCCAGGCCGATGATGCGATCGGTTTCGTCATCGCGCGCGGTCAGCAGCAGTATCGGCAGCGCACGGTGCTTGCCGCTGCGCAGGGTGCGGCAAAGCAGCAGGCCGTCATCGCCAGGCATCATGATGTCCAAGACGACGAGATCGAACGCCGAAGCTTCCAGTTGGGCAAACATGTCGCGACCGTCGACCGCAGCACTGGCGCGCAAGCCGTTCTTGCGAAGGTAATCCACGACACCTGTCCGTATGTCGCGATCGTCATCGACGACGAGGATGTTGTCGACGTGTTCCATGTTCATACGCCTCAAAGTTGCGGTTACGTGGTCTTCGGTGTACCCAGCAATTGCCGAATGCGCTGCTCGGTACCGTCATAGTTTCCCTCGCCCACATGGCTATAAACCACATGGCCACGCTGGTCGATGAGGTAAATGGCTGGCCAGTAGCGATTTCCGTAGGCATTCCAGATGCGATAGTCATCATCCGCCGCCACCGGCCAAGTGATCCGATGCTGGTCGATCGCCTGCCGTAGCAAAGCCGGGTCGCGCTCTTCATCGTACTCGGGCGTGTGCACGCCAACGACCACGAGCCCTTGGCTGGCGTATTGGTCGTAAAGAGCTTTGAGGTGCGGCAGTACATGGATGCAGTTGATGCATTCCCTTGTCCAGAACTCCACCAGTACCACCTTGCCGCGCAGCTTGTCCAAACTCAGCGGTGGCGAGTTGAACCAACGATCGGCGCCGGTGAAGTCCGGTGCCAGGCTGCTGACAATGGGCACCTCTTCATGGGGTGTGGTCCAGGCAGTGGACCAGAAGGCGATCAAGACCGCGCCCAGGGCGGCCAAGGTGGCGGTCATTCGAAGAGGTGTCATCGTTGCTCCGCCCGTATCTATAGGTGACAGTGCCCAGCGCACCGCCATGACGCGTATGGAACATCCGCGACTTATCTGGGACGTGTCCGCTTCGATGGCTTTTTGTATCCGTTTGTACAAACAGCCATCCCATGGCATGCAAGGCCGCTGTTCTGCAGGCTTTCGGCCCCAAAAGCCGGTGAGGCGGGCCTTAGCGGGGTAACGACGAACCGGTAGCCCCCCTTAAATTTCAGCATTGGCGTTTTGTATCAAAACGTATCGACGCCCCTTTGCTACACATTTCGATGCCTTTGGGCGCATCCGCGGACACACCTGGGATACGACGCCACGGTTTCCTATGCACACCGGCCAGAGCCTCACAACGAGGCCGCCATTCGATCTGCAAGGAGACCCATCATGTCCATCCTCTACACCGCCAAAACCACCACCACTGGCGGCCGTAACGGCCAGTCGCGCAGTGACGACAACCGTCTCGACATCAAACTGTCGGTCCCCGGCTCCAACGGTGCCGGCACGAATCCGGAGCAGTTGTTCGCGGCTGGCTGGTCTGCCTGTTTCATCGGCGCGATGGACCGGGCAGCGAAAGAGATCGGCATAGCGCTGCCGCCAGACACTTCGGTTGCCGCGGAAGTCTATCTGGGCAACGACGTCGAGCAAGGCTTTTTCCTCCAAGCGCGTCTCAACGTAAGCCTGCCCGGACTCGATCATGCCGTAGCCCAGTCTCTGGTCAATCGTGCCCACCAGATCTGTCCGTATTCGAAGGCAACCCGCGGAAATATCCAGGCCGTTGTCGTCGCGATCTAACTTCGCGGCCATGCCATACGCCTTCCAGGAGACCATCATGAAACGCACACACTTGGCAGTCGCCGCCACCCTCGCTCTCAACCTCGCTGGCCTTGCTTCGGTCACCCATGCTCAGGACATGCCGTCTCAATCGCCCGCATCGCAGGTTGCATCGCACGACTCTTGGGGGCCGCTGAAACATGTGCACGCCGGCGTGCTGGACGTTGCTTATGCCGAGATGGGGCCGCGCAATGGCCCGGTGGTGATTCTTCTGCATGGATGGCCCTACGACATTCACAGCTATGAAGAGGTCGCACCAGCGCTGGCGGCGAAGGGTTATCGCGTGCTTGTTCCTTATGCGCGTGGATACGGCGAGACACGTTTTCTGTCGGATGGCACCATGCGCAATGCAGAGCCCGCCGCATTGGCCCAGGACGTTATCGATTTCATGGATGCGCTGCACATCCAGTGCGCGGAGCTGGGTGGCTTTGATTGGGGCGCGCGTTCGGCGGACATCGTCGCCGCGCTGTGGCCGCAACGCGTGAAAGCGCTGGTGACCGTGAGCGGCTACCTCATCGGCAGCCAGGAATCCGGCAAGGCGCCGCTGCCGCCCCAAGCTGAACTGCAATGGTGGTATCAGTATTACTTCGCCACCGAGCGTGGCCGCGTCGGTTATGACAAATACCGCCACGATTTCGCAAAGTTGATCTGGCAGCTCGCCTCGCCAAAGTGGAACTTCGACATAGCCACCTTCGACCGCAGTGCGGCAGCGCTGGATAACCCGGACCAGGTCGCCATCACCATTCATAACTATCGCTGGCGATTGGATCTGGCCAGGGGCGAGGCGAGATACGCGCCCCTGGAGCAGCGGCTGGCTCAATTCCCGTCAATCACAGTGCCAACGATCGCCCTGGAAGGTGATGCCAATGGCGCACCCCATCCGCAGCCGGAGACGTATGCCAAACATTTCACCGGCAAGTATCAGTTCCGGCTGACCGCCGGCGGCATCGGTCACAACCTGCCGGAAGAAGCGCCCCAGGCATTCACTCAAGCGGTGATCGATGCCGATCACCTCTAAGCGAGGACGTCCACATGAAAGCATCCATCATGAAGAAAGCAGTCCTGTTCATCATGGCAAGCTCCCTGGCACCGCTAGTAGGACAAGCACAGCCGTTGCAAGGGACGCATCGCAAAGAGTTGTCTCGCCATAACCTGAGCATCCCGGGCTATGAGGAAATTCAGCTGCGTGTCGACATCGATCCGGGCAAGACCGCCCCCAAGCACAAGCATCCAGGCGCAGAAATCATCTACGTCATTGAAGGCACCCTCATGTATCACCTCCAAGGCGAGCCACCGGTAACGCTCAAGGCTGGCGATGTTCTGTTTGTCCCGACGGGTGTCGTCCATAGTGCGACAAACGTAGGACAAACCCCTGCCGCAGAGCTTGGTACATACATTGTCCCTATCGGAAAACCGCTGGTCGAAGTAGTGAACTGAATCATTTCGCTAAGAGGCTCCTATCGTGATAAGAGCCTCAAATCGCCTATCCGAGCACACTCGGACGCATTTCGCGCATCACTCGCCTGTAAAGAGGCGAAGCCGATGATCTTCTTACGATACAAATCGTAGTTTCATGCGATATGGCGCCAACCAAAAAACAAGAAAATCATCAACGCGCCAAGTATTTATGGTGATTGCAAAGAACGGCACCGGTCCGTTGAGTTTCAGTGAGAACTGAGCCGTGGTGTGAGCATCGGTTTTGGATGCAGCTCATCAGGGTAGGCATTGATACCGCATCACTCCGTAATAACAATTACAAGCGTACGCTCGCAAAAGCACATCGGGGGATGTGTTTTTCGTCATGTTGCTCGCAGCGGCATGAACGCTACCTAGGCATGTAAGTCCAGGTATGGGAGACGCGTGTGGGGGGTGATCTTCCGCAGACCCGCGTTGCCGCGGGGTATGGCTCGGGTCGCGCGAAGCGCGACATGCCGAGCGCTGAGAATGGCGCAAAATCCGGTCGCGACCCTCCTATTTCGGCTGGTTCGGAACCTTCTGCAAATTCCGACACGCTACAGCCGCCTAAGCTTCCAAATGTAACACTGCCAAAATCGGGCGGTGCGATCCATGGGATCGGCGAGAAATTCAGCGTTTCGGCAGCTACCGGAACCGGCAATTTGATGTTGCCGATCCCGCTGAGTCATGCGCGCATGACACCGCAACTACACCTGAGCTATGACACCGGTGCAGGTAACGGCATTTTTGGTTTCGGCTGGACAGTTGACCTGCCCAGCGTTCGTCGCAAGACCGACAAGGGATTGCCACGCTACGACGACATCGGCGAGTCCGACGTCTTCATCCTTTCGGGCGCCGAAGATCTCGTGCCGCTGCTCGATGCCACAGGCACGCGTATAACGCTGCCTCGTACGGCTTTCGGTATCGAATATGTCGTTTCATTTTATCGGCCGCGCATCGAGGGCCTGTTCGCCCGCATCGAGCGCTGGCGCGAGACTACATCCGGCATCTCTCATTGGCGTTCAATCAGCAAGGATAACGTCATCACGCTCTACGGCTATGACACCGACAGCCGCATCGTCGACCCAGCGAATCCTGCCCACGTATTCGAATGGAGGATCAGCCGGACATGGGATCTCAAAGGCAACGTGGTCGATTACACGTATGCACACGAGAACGCTATAGGCATCAACCCGGCCCAAGCGCATGAAGCGAACCGCAGCTTGGGTGCGCGCTGTGCGCAAAGTTATCTGCGTAAGATCCAATACGGAAACCGCACACCTTACGCCATCGATTTCACCGCCAAGACCGAGCCTACCGTACCCACGGATTGGATGTTCACGCTCGCGCTCGACTATGGCGACCATTCCACCGCCGGTGTCGATCCCGATCAGGCGTGGCCATTGCGTCCGGACCCTTTCTCGTCGTTCCGGTCGTGCTTCGAGGTGCGCACATATCGTCGCGTCCAACGTCTGCTGATATTCAACCATTTTTCAAGCGAGCCAAGCTTGCCCGCAAGCGGCCTCATGCAATCGTTGGACCTCGTTTACTCGGATCAGCAAAATCCACCTGATCCAAGCGGACCGATTTACACATTCCTCGTCACGCTTAGCCAGACCTTTTACAGGCAAGACGGCCCCGCACTGCTCGAGAAGAGTCTGCCTCCGCTTGCATTTACCTACAGCCAGCCGACGATCGATCCGACCATCCACTCGATCGACCGCGAGAGCCTGGGCAATCTACCTGAGGGCGTAGATGGGGCGCGCTATCGATGGCTCGACCTCGATGGCGAGGGCCTCTCGGGAATTTTGAGCCAGGTTCAGGGAGCCTGGTACTTCAAGCGCAATCTCAGCGCGGGGAACCTCGTTGACCATACGAGCGGTGACGCCACGCCGAGGCCGCTGTTCGGCGCGATGCAACCAGTCGCCCCGACGCCCGGGCGCAGCGAACTCGCCGGGCGTCAGTTGATGGCGCTCGATGGCGACGGCATGCTTGACGTCATCGACTTCATGGCAAGCGAACCCGGCTATTACGCACGCACAGTCGATCGCGATTTCGCTCCGCTTCAGCGCTTCGGTTCGTTGCCGCAAATCAATTGGAGTGACCCCAATCTCAAGTTCATCGACGTGACCGGCGATGGGCTCACCGACATCCTCGTCTCCGAGGACGGTATCTTCACCTACTACACCGGACTCGGTTCGACCGGTTTCGATATGGGCAAATTCGTGCGTGTGCCCTGGGACGAGGACAAAGGGCCGACGGTCGTGTTCGCCGATGGCACGGACACGATTTTCATCGCCGACATGTCCGGCGACGGATTGAACGATATCGTCCGCGTTCGCAATGGCGAGACCTGCTATTGGCCGAATATTGGATACGGCCGTTTCGGCGCGAAAGTGACGATGGATCACGCGCCACGCTTCGATTCCGAGGACGCCTTCGACGCCAAGCGCATTCGCCTTGCCGACATCGACGGATCGGGGTCGACCGACATCCTGTATATCGGTCGCCACGGTGTCCGCACGTGGTTCAATCAATCGGGAAACGCTTTCTCGACGGCCACCACTGTTTCCGTTTTTCCGGCCGCGGATGCACTCGACAATGTGCAAGTCACCGACCTCCTGGGCACGGGTACAGCCTATCTTGTCTGGTCGTCGCCGCTGCCGACGTCGAGCGCCTCTCCCATGCGCTACGTGGATCTGATGGGCAGCGTAAAACCGCATCTGCTCACGAATGTGCGCAACAACATGGGGGCGGAATCACGCATCACCTATGCGCCGTCGACCCGATTCTATTTGCAGGACGAAGCCCACGGGCGTCCCTGGATCACACGCCTGCCCTTCCCGATTTGGGTGGTCGCGCGGGTCGAGACCTTCGACTGGATCGGGCGCAATCGATTCGTCTCGCGCTATGCCTATCATCACGGCTTCTTCGACGGCCTCGAGCGGGAGTTCCGCGGTTTCGGCATGGTCGAGCAATGGGACACCGAGGAGTTCCGTACCGACGAAACATTTTCCGAGGGCGACTTCGTTAATTGGAATCTGTCCTCCTGGTCGCCGCCGACGCTCACGCGTACCTGGTTCTCTACCGGAGCGTTTGTCCAAGCCGGTGCGGTGACGCGGCAATACGAGAGCGAGTATTGGCTGGAACCAGCCCTGCGTGGTCCACCCGCGGCAACCGGTGCGGCGGCGATGCGCCCACCGGACAGCGTACTGCCGGATAGTCTCACGCCTTTCGAAATGCGCGAAGCCTACCGCGCGCTGAAAGGTCATGCGCTGCGCGTCGAGACGTTCGATGCCGACGATGCGGGACCGATCGGAGCGCCTTATAGCGTCGCGGAAAGCAATTTCACGGTTCAACGCTTACAGCCGCAGGGAGTGAATCTACACGCGGTCTTTTTCGTCCATCCGCGCGAGAGTGTCGCGTTGCACTATGAGCGCGCGGATGGTGATCCTCGCGTAACGCACGAGGTCGTGCTCGAAACCAATCCGTACGGCGACGTGCTCAGAACGCTCTCGATCGGCTATCCGCGCCGCGCCGGCACCACACCCGAGCCGACACTGGATGCGGCAACGCAGGCGCGCCTGGCCTACGACCAGGGCCGGCTGCATATGCGTGCCTCCGCCAATGGCTATACCGTCGCTATCGACGACATGCTCGGTTCGCCCGACAGCTATCTATCGCCGCGTCCGTGCAGCCAGGACGTGGCCGAGATTACCGGGGTGGAACCCTCGGACAAAGGCTTCGGCAACGCCAGCCTGTTTTCCTTCGATGAACTCGACGGCCCACCCAGTGCACCGGGCATATGGCAGAAAGCCTGGAGTGGCAGTTTTGATGTGCCATACGAGACGTTACCCGCTGCCGATATCGACGGTGCCGGCCCTGCCGCCGCTACCGCATCACTCACTCGCCGTTTCATTGCGCAATCGCAGATGCAATATCGCAGCGATGATTTGACGGCTTTGCTGCCCGTCGGCCAGGCGCAATCGATGGCTATCGTTGGCCAGACGTTCAAGGCCGCATTGACGCCGGGACTGACGAGTTTGATCTTCGGAGCGCAAGCACCGAACACGCTGTTCGCCGAGGGCGGCTATGTCCAGCTTCCAGGCGAAACAGCATGGTGGGCACCATCGGGACGAACCTATCTTTCACCGGGCGACGCAGATACGCCTGCCCAGGAACTCGCCTACGCCAAGACGCATTTCTTTCAATTGATGCGTGCCGTCGATCCCTTTGGCGGTATTGAGCGCGTCGCTTACGATGCCGACGACATCCTGCCGATCAGCTCGACCGATCCGGTTGGCAATGTCACCAGCTTTAGCAACGACTACCGCATGCTTGCGCCTACCCTCGCCGTCGATCCCAACGGCAACCGAAGCGCGGTGGTTTTCGACACGCTTGGCATGGTCACGGCAACCGCCGTCATGGGCAAGACGACCGAAAACCTGGGCGACGCGCTCACAGGGTTTTCCGTCGATCTAGACGACGCGACGATCGCCGCGTATTTCGCCAACCCGTTGGCCAATCCGACGGCGCTGATAGGATCGGCGACGACGCGGGTGGTTGTCGATCCGGGCGCTTACATGCGCACGCAAGCGAGCGCATCGCCCTCGCCGCTCGCCGTCTCGGTGATCGCACGCGAAACCCACAGCGCAGATCTTGCGCGTACGGGCACCGGCGCGACGTCGGCCTACCAATTTACTTTCGCCTACAACGACGGGCTCGGCCGCGTGTTGCAGCATAAAGCGAGCGCGGCGCCAGGCCCGCTGAGCGATGGTGGCGCGACCATCTCGCCGCGCTGGCTCGGATCAGGCTGGACGATCTTCAATAACAAGGGCAAGCCGGTCCGCCAGTACGAACCTTTCTTTAGCGCAACCCATGATTTCGAATTCGATGCTCAGGCCGGCGTCAGCAGCGTTCTCTTTTACGACCCGGCTGGCCGAACGGTCGCCACGTTGCATCCCGATGCGACGTGGGAAAAGGTCGTGTTCACGGCGTGGCGGCAGGAAAGCTGGGATCGTAACGACACGGTACTTATCGCCGATCCTCGTACAGACGCCGATGTCGGTGCGTATTTCCAACGAGTGTTACCGGCGACTTCGTTCGCTTCCTGGTATGCCGCACGCATAGGCGGCACGTTCGGGCCCGATGCGGAATCGCAGGCCGCCCAGCAGAACGCTGCGACAAAAGCATCGGCCGACGCAGCTACGCCCGCCGTCTCGCATACGGACGCATTGGGTCGCACATGCCTTGCGGTCGTCGATAACGGTGGCGGGCTGCGATACGCGGCGCGCACAGCGCTCGACACCAAAGGCAACCCACTGGCCTTGTTCGATGTGCTGGGCAGGCGCACGCAAGAACACGTGTTGCGCTCGCCGCTCGCGGGCGGCGGCTTTCAATACGTCGCGGGCACCGACATGGCCGGCGTGTCGCTCTACCACATCAATGCGGATGCCGGTGCGCGCACGACCTTCAACGATGTCGCCGGTCAACCGATCCGAATGTGGGATGCGCGCGGCAAGGCCTTTCGTATCACCTACGATGCGGCGCGACGTCCTACGCATCGCTTCGTCAGCGTTGACGGTGCCGCGGAAACACTGCTTGATTTCAGCGTCTACGGAGAAGGACAAGCAACCGCCAATCTATGCGGCAGGTTGTTCCGTCACTATGACGGCGCCGGCTACGCCGAGAACACCACGTACGATTTCAAGGGCAATTTGATCAACTCCCGTCGGCAACTGGCGGTTGCCTATCGAGTGAGCCCAGATTGGACGCCGCTCGCCGGCCTCTCGACAGCGAACGATTTGGACTCGGTAGCGATCGCTGCCGGCCTCGTTCCGACAGGCGACGCCGGCCGTGATAATTTCGCCAGCTCCGTCATATTCGACGCGCTGAACAGGCCTGTGCAGGCCACCTCGCCTGCCAACGCTTCGATGCAGCCCAACGTCACCCAGCATGGCTACGATGCGGGAGGACAATTGGTCCGCGTCGATGTCTGGCTGCAACAGGCTGCGGCCCCAACAACCATCCTCGATCCGACGACGGCCAGCCGGCACGCGGTTACGGCGATCAGCTATAACGCGCGCAATCAACGCGCTTCAATCACTTATGGCAATGGTGTCGCCACGACGTACGTCTATGACCCGCTTACATTCCGACTGAGCCAGTTGACCACAACGCGGCCTGTGTCTTTCGCTGCAAACCAACAGACGGTGCAGCAGCTGCGCTATTTCTATGATCCTGTCGGCAACACGACACGGATACGCGACGACGCCGACATCCAGAATGTCATCTATTTTCAAAACCAGCGCGTCGAACCATCGGCGGATTACACCTACGACCCGCTGTACCGATTGATCGCCGCGAGTGGGCGCGAGCATCTCGGCCAGACGAACGGTGCATTGAACGCCGCCACTCAGGTGACGGACGATGATTCGTTCCGGATGCGCTTGCCGCAGCCCGGCGACGGCAATGCGATGGGAACCTATGTCGAAACCTACACCTACGACCCGTTAGGCAACATGCTGAGCGTGGCCCATCAAGTCGCTTCGGGCGGCTGGACGCGACGTTATACCTATGCCGAAACCTCGCGCATCGTGGCTGGCGAAACCGGTAATCGGCTCAGCACGACCAGCCTGCCGGGCGACCCTTCGGCAGGGCCATACAGCGCGAAATATGCCTACGACGCGCACGGCAACATGCTGCAAATGCCGTCGCTACCCACGATGACCTGGAGTGAAGACGATTTTCTGCGCGCCACCGCAAGCACGGTTTTCGCTGCCGGTACGCCAGCAACCACCTATTACGCGTATGTCGCCAGCGGCGAGCGTGCGCGCAAAATCAACGAGACGCAGGCAGCCGCGGGTGCCGCTGCCGTGCGCACGTCCGAACGAATTTATCTCGGAGGGGTCGAGCTTTATCGCGAATACGCCGCGGACGGCACGACGCCGACGCTGATCCGCGAGACCTTTCCGATCATGGGAGGCGAGCGAGCGGACGCACGCGTCGAGACGCGCACGCTCGGAACCGACTCCGGTTCGGCCATGCAAGTTCGCTATCAGTTCACCAATCAGCTTGACTCGGCGACGCTCGAACTCGGCGACGCGGCCGACGTGATTTCCTATGAGGAATATTTCCCGTTCGGTGCGACGTCATACCAGGCGGTGGAAAGCCAGACCGACGTAAGCAAACGCTATCGCTACACCGGCAAGGAGCGCGATGAGGAATCCGGGTTGTATTACCACGGTGCGCGCTATTTCGCGCCATGGCTCGGCCGCTGGGTGAGTTGCGATCCATCCGGCCTTGTCGACGGCATGCAACTGTATTGCTACTGCCAAAACAATCCGATTGCGCTGATCGACAATACGGGCCGCCAGTCGACCGGTACGGATGCCCGGTTGCAACAGGCCATTGATCAGGCGCTTAAGCCACAAGCGCCCCCGGTAGAAACGGTGCCAGTGCCAACGTCCGACGAGATTGTTCAACAGGCGGTCGAGAAGGCATTCGGGCCGCCGAAACCTCCTCCGCAAAAACCGCCTCCGCCCGCTGCCCATGCGGGTGCATTTCAACCATACGTCGCACCGGTCTCACCACTCGCGGGCCTCTCACCCGGCGCGCGCGAATGTTTCAGTAAACGCTGTCACTGGCCCGTGCCCGGTGATCAGGCGTTATCGATCACCGGCACCTACGCCTTTATCGGCTTCGAGCTTCCATCGATGGTATCGGAGCATGTCAAAGCCGAAGAGTTCCTGATCGCGGGCAGCCATTGGGAGGCTGAACATCCGGAAACCAAGGAGAGCTACAGCGGAGGGATCGCTGCCATTGCCGTGGAGGGGCATATCGGCCCAGTCGGCATAGCGGTTGCACAAGGCTTTGAGCAAGTCGCGACCGACGCTGAAAGAAAGGCCCACGGTCCAGGATACAAGGGCGAGGTCGAGCCGATTACAACGGTGGACGTGATCGCCGGTCCTGTCGGTGTAGGAGGCTACCGTACTCCAGAGGCATATGGCGCCTACGTAACGGCAAGCGCCTTCATCGTTACGGTAGGCGCCGGCGTGGAATTCGGCAAGCAGCCGCCGATGCTGCCGCTGCCATCGCTTCTCCCCGATCTTCCGCCGATGCAGACAGACCCCAAGCTATTGGCTGCATTCCTTGACTCGATCGAAGCGAAGGCAACACCAGACGAAAAAGCCGAACGTGCATCGCATGAGCACATGAGGGAAGTTTTCTCGTCGATAACCCCGCCACCCAAATTGGAGCTGCCGTCGCTCGGCGCCGGGCTTGGGTGGCAGCCGAAGCCTTTGATGCAGCTGCACTACTGAATGGCGAAGCCTTGGCCGAGAGTTCGGTGGCTGTCTTGACGGCGACGTCGGAGAAACATACTGAGACTTCAACTGCTGACCAAGGTCGCGATGACCGCGGACTGCCCGGCAGTATTGATCGGTGTATTTGATGGGGGCAGTGTCTGGGTGAATTCGGCGAAATTGCCGATCAGACCCAGAAGTTGTTGAGTTCCATCCAAAACTGAGCCACTTCGGGCGGGAATTTTCACCGAAATTCGAGCCATCTCTTGCATGCCTCACTCACCACCAGAGCTAAGTCTCGCGGCAACTCGTGGTTCACTTTTCGATAAAAAGCCCGGCTCAACTTTCCGTGCAAATCAACACTAGAGTCCGCTTTGGGCTGTTCCGAAAGCGAACAGTTCAGGCTTTTTTTCAGATGCCTTTTGAATCCATCTCTCTAGGATGTCGCTGCTCCGAGGGTAAAAACACGCCACGGAAGCGCATCTTCCCGGATGCGAGACGGTTATAGGCCTCAGTGGCCTGGTCCAGCGAGAACGTCTCGACAATCGGCTTGACCTTGCCTGTGGCGGCAATCTTCAGCACCTCGCTGAGATAAAGCAGGCCGGCATGGGTGGAGCCGATGATCTGTTGGCGCATCATGTGGAACGGTTTACCTTGCGACGAAATGGAAAACGGCTTGCTGAAATCCAGTCCACAGAGGACCACCCGGCCATTGGCCCGCAGTCCTGTCATGGCCTCTTCCGCAGCGCTGAATTCGTTCGTGGTGACCAACAAGACGTCAGCGCCACCCAGATCGGCAAGCTCCTTGCCATTCCCAACGACATGGTCGGCGCCCAACTGGGCGGCCAAGTTGCGTTTGTCCGCGGAATGCGTGATCGCAATGGTCTCAAAGCCGCAGGCCTTGGCCAGTTGCAGCGCTACGTGTCCGAGACCGCCGATACCTAGCACGGCGACTTTCTCGTGGGGCTTCGGCGACGCATCGCGTAGGCCGCTCCACGTGGTGTAGCCAGCGCACATCATGGGCGCAGCGTCGACGTAAGCCAGTTCGTCGGGCAGAAGCACCGTGCCTTCGGCGGCCACTGCAATGTACTCGGCGTGCCCGCCCTGCGCGGCGAACCCCGTCGTGCGTGGCTCATCGCAGTTCATCGCGGTCTGGCCGGAGAGGGGATGATTTTCGCGGCAGTAGGCGCAACGACCACATGCGGACTGCACCCAGGTCGTGCCGATCCGGTCGCCTACCCTTCTTGTGTGGACGCCAACTCCCACTTCGACAATCTCGCCGACGACTTCGTGGCCCGGTGTCTGTGGGTAAATGTCGCCACCGTAGCCTTGCGTTGCCCACACATCGGTGTAGCACATCCCGGAAGCGTGGACTTTCACCAGCACCTGACCCGGCTCGGCTTTTGGCACCGGAACTTCCCAGACTTCCCACGGCCGGTTGGCACCGGTCATGACGACTGCCTTCATTTTCATGGATTACTCCTAGTTCAACCGGCGATGCGGTTTGTGGCCAAGCTCCGTCAGCGCGTGCGGCCGTCAGCCTGTCATTTTCATGAGACAGGGGCGCAGCGATAAGGAACCGTTCCAGCCTAGGAAAAGCGCATTATAATTACAATATCACCAATTTTTATATCAAGATGAAAACTATTCATCAATTGAAAAGCAACGATCTCTTCGCGCTCCACGTGTTCCTCGCCGCAGTGACGCATCTGAGTTTTCGCGCCGCATCGGTCGACCTCGACCTCACCCCATCGGCGGTCAGCCATTCGATCAAGAGTCTTGAACAGCGCCTTGGCGTCCGGCTATTCAACCGCACGACTCGTAGCGTGTCACTGACGGATGCGGGGCACCGGCTCGCCGAGAAACTTCGACCCGCGATTTCTTCAGTGGCGGAGGCGATGCTCGCGGTCGAGGGATTGCGCGATGCACCCAGCGGCACCGTGCGCATCAACGCCAGCGAAGGAGCTATACGCATGGTCCTGAAGCCGGTGCTCGCGCGCTTCCTGCGTGAGCATCCACAAGTTCACCTGGATATCGTGACGGATGGAAAGCTCAGCGACATCGTCGCTGGAGGCTTCGATGCGGGGATCCGGCTGGCCGGGACCATACCGCAAGATATGGTCGCGGTGCCGGTATCCGCACCAGTGCAATTTGCGGTGGTCGCTTCGCCTGCATATTTCGCTGCACGCAGCCATCCGAAAGTGCCGCAGGATCTGCATCGGCACGACTGTATCCGCTTTCGCTTCGATAGCGGCGCGATCTACCGCTGGGAATTCGAACGCCGTGGCGTAATAGAAACGGTGAACGTCAACGGCCCGCTGACTCTTACTGATCAGCCCATGATGGCCGACGCGGCGATCGATGGGATCGGAATCGCTTTTGTACCCGATCATCTCGTCCAGGACGCACTGGCCGATGGCCGTCTCACGCGCGTGCTAACCGATTGGTGCCCGGTCATGCCGGGCCTTTGCCTGTACTACCCCGGCCATCGTCATGTACCGGGAGGGTTGCGTGCATTGATCGACACGTTGCGCAACGCAATGCCAAGTAACTATAAGTGAGTGTCAACGACCGCCACACCAGGCTATCAACCCGCAACGCATTTCTACAGTAAAAGGCAGGCCGGATTCGCGTCGTAACACGACTCGCCCCTTTACGACCCGAGCTAATCGACGCGCCCCAGGTCCGTTCGCCATCGACAACAAAAGTCCTTGGAGGACCCGGAAGTGAGCCCTCGTAGCATTGGCCACTATGCGTGCGCGTTCTGCCCTAGCCCGTCGCCTCAGTGGCAGGCCCGCACGCTCACCACGGATGCCGATTCTGGTGGCTGTGGCCGTCATGAAAGAAGCCGCCCGTTGGCCCCAAGGCATTGAAGGTTGCGAGTTCAACGATCACCTTCGCGGCCGCCTCCACTGTTCGATAGCCCTTGTGGTCATTGAGATCGGTGGCGGTGTACCCGGGATTCACCGCGTTCACTCTGATGCCTTCGGGCAACAACTCTTTCGCCAGCTTCGCGGTAAGCATGTTGAGCGCACTTTTGGTCGCCGAATATCCACCATAGCCGGCGTTCCATATCGGGCTTGCCGTGTCCATGGTGTCGGAAATGGATCCAAGTGTGCTGCTTACCATCACGATGCGCGCAGCTTTTGAACGCCGCAGCAGCGGCAAAAACGCCTGTGTAACACGCATCGGTCCAAGCGTATTCACCTCGAACATCGCGCGCATGTCATCCACGGTTTCTTCCGTAACACGCACGGGCACGCCGCCTAGGCTGATGCCTGCGTTGTTGATCAGCACGTCCAGCGTGCCGGCTTGCTCCTGAAATTTCTGTTTGGCTGCGGCTACGCTTTGCGTGTCGGCGACATCCAGAACCAAAAGGTGCGCGTCGGCCCCTGTGCTGCGCAGTTCGGACACCGCCGACTCGCCACGTGCCGCATCCCGGCACCCCAGCCAGACGGTGTAGCCCTGTTCGCCGAGCTGGCGAGCGGCCGCCAGGCCAATACCTTTGTTTGCGCCCGTGATGAGCGCGACTTCTTTGGAAGACATGAAAGCCTCGTTGAGTGGGAGTGCCGAACAACTATCGGCTGAAGCCGCTCATGCGGCATCCGTCATCACTCCAGAGGCTTGCCTGATCCTGCCAATCCGGCTAGTTTGCAGACCCGGACATCGAGGTTGCCGTGCTTACCAGACTCACCGAGACCGCCTGTCGCCACCTCAGCTCGTCAGGAAAGCCCACGATTGTGCCCAGCCTGACGATCAGGTCGGCGCGCGAGCCCGGCATCTGTGCTCCGGGCCTCTTTGAGGCCTCGTTTTATCTCTTGCTTCAAGGCGAAAAGCGCCTGACGTTCGCCGGACTGGACTACGTCTTCCGGCCCGGGATGTGTGCGGCCGCCTTGGTAGGATTGCCGTTCTCGCACGAGGTTGTCGAGGCATCGGCGAACGAACCCTATATTGGCCTCGTACTGAGGCTCGATGCCGGGGTCATCGCGAGCCTGCTGATCGACATGCCTGATCCACCCACCACCTCGCCGGCTAAAACCATTACGGTGATGCAATCAGATGAGCGCACGCTGGACCCCCTGGCTCGCCTGCTTTCCCTGCTCGACACACCCTCCGACATTGCAGTACTCGCTCCGCAATTTGAGCGCGAGTTTTGCTACAGGCTCCTCCAGGGACCCATGGGGACTCAGCTTCGCCAAATAGGAGGCCATGGCGCGCGGCTTGGGCAAATCAGGAAAGCGGCCGAGTGGATCGCCGATCACGCCGACCAACCCATGCGCATTGATCGCCTGGCCGAATCTGTCAGCATGAGCGTCACTTCGTTCCATCGCCACTTCAAAGCCATCACAGGCTATGCCCCACTGGCGTATCAGCGCTACATCCGGCTTCTGGATGCGCGCCGGCTACTCGCATCGGGATCCAACAACGTGACGTCGATTGCATTCGCCACCGGGTATGCGAGCGCTTCGCAATTCAGTCGCGAATATAAGAAGTGCTTTGGCGTTGCGCCGAGCAACGATCTGGCATTGCTGCGACCTTCGGCCTGATGCCGAAGCCCTGCCCATCCCTTCAAGCCAGCTTTGCCTTGGCAGACCATCGTCAACAACCGTCTGGACCTGCCAGCCAGGGTCTGGCCATCCGGGTGGCTGAGAAAAAGTCGTGATGCAAGCAGAAGTCGAACGTGATTTCATTGCCACTCATCGACCCACATCACTCATCGAGCGGTTGGCGACCGTAGAAGAAGTGGCTGTCGATTTTCATCTAAAGCCGAACCACTTCGGGCAGGAATATTCGTCGAAATTTGAGCCATCCTCTGCTGCTCCACGCACGTCACCCGGCTGAGTTGCACCTCTGCTGGCGGTTCACTCCTCGACGAAAAGCCCGGCTCAATTTTTTGTAGAAATCAACACCAGCGCGACAAGCAGCGCACAGAGGACCGACCAGAAAATCCGCGCATCCACTCGCTTGTGCTCCCTTCCCTGTTCCTTGGATGAGGAGTCGAGGGAATCGAGAATACGCGGCGGCTCAGAAGCTCTACGGGTTTCCCCCTCCGCTGCCGCCAACAGGTGACCCACGCGTTCGCACTCACCCGGTCTATCTCTCCTTCCACCCTAGACGGCACAAGCCAATCCAATCGCCGATGCCACCACCAGCGAAGCCTTCGTAATCAAGACTTCCATTCTTCGGTATAGGCAAAGCGCGTGGGCCGCAGCGACATGTATTGCACAACGCGCGGTCGTTGCGCACGGTTCGGGCTGCTGCCATGCGGTAGCAGGTGATGCCAGATGATCATGTCGCCGCGCTTTGCCGCAATCGGCTTCATCGACAAGGTGCGCTGCGCATGATCGCGCGCACTCAAGCCTGCGGGAACGCTTTTCAGCCACTGCTTCAGCGTGTGATGAAAGCCCGGCACGCAGCTGAATGCCCCTTGGTCCTCGGCAACGTCCGCGAGGTACAGGATGCCCTGCAATTCGAGGTGATGCGGCTCGGCGAGCGTGGCGTCCCAATGCAAATGGGGCCCGGGAAAGGTCCAGTCTTTGCGCTCTGGTGGATTAAACCCGACCTGGTCGATGGTTACCCAAAGATCTTCGCGCCCCCACAGTTGGGCATGGGCCTTATGGATACGTGGCGCGCGACGATTGGCCACCAACGCTGGATGACGCAGTAGCGGCACCCAGATGGAATGGCCCAGCGTATCGCGATACCACGACTGCGGCTCGTTGCGGTCCATGCCTAAAAAATCGTAGATGACCGTCTCTGCGACTTCCGCCGCCTCCGCGCTGATTGCGTTGCGCAGGATCACGTAGCCATGCTCGTCCCAGTGTGCGAGATCGTCCGCGCTCAGGCCTTCGACGCGGTCGAGATTGCCGACTTCAGCACCGACAGCCTCACCGGCCAGCGCACGCCGCAAGCGATCGAGCGAAGCTTCTTTCAGTTCAACCCCATTGCGCTCCCGTACCCAGGCTTCGAATTGCGCAAAGCTCGGCTGCTCATGGTGCAAATAGCGCAAGGTTTCCAGCACGTTGAGGCGCAGACCGGCCAACAATGTCTTCACGACATCCTGCGGTAAGCGCGCGGCAGATCCGGGGGCGCAATGACAGGCCCAATACGTGTGCAGCTCCTCGATACCTAGACTCGTCGCCATTCCGACCCTTGCCCCCGGTTACTTCAGAAACTGGATGTCGCCGACACGCAAAGCGTCGTCTGGCCCCGGGCATCTCGGCCCGCTACGGAATCATAGGGGTTGGCGCGGAAGCGCGCTTCACGGGTAACAACCGGTCGGAACGGTTGCGGGCAGGCACCAGCGATCACTTGACCGAATTGCCTGTCCAAGCGGCAGTCATAACGGGGGGGCTGCGGTTCCTCGGACGAAACCTGCATGGCTTCGACTGGACTTCCATGCGCATAGCTCGTTGAGCTTCAGATCAACAGTCTCGCCGATTGAGCCCCATCCAGTTTGTAAGTTCTCGCCGAATTCTCGGCTCTCGAAGAGTTCCCGGCAAGATCCGCGTCTACTGACTTTTCATAAAGCTGATCCGGACCTTCGCTGAAAATCCCCTTCGTAACTAGCCCGATTTTGGGAGAGATTCCATGACCTCGCCATTCTCGGGGAAGTCGAGCACGATGCGCTGCGCCTCACGCATCTTCACGGCCGTCTGCGGCTGCACCTTGAGCGCGCGGGCCATCGCACGACGGTCGACCAGGGGTCGCGCGCGGCGGCGCGTGAGTTGGCCGTAGCGCACCTCGTTGTACTTGGACCAGGCGGCCGCCATCGCGGCGCAGGCCGCGCCGATCAAGGCAACGACCAGCAAGTCGTGCGCGCCTTGCCCATGCTTGCGCATGGCCAGCTCGATGAAGCTCGTGCGCACGCCCAGGCCCCAGGCCACGAAGGTCACCAGGGGCAGCCATAGCCAGCTCCAGACCATCCACGCGGCCAGCGTGATCAAGGCAAACAACAGGCGCTGGCCAGGCCGCTGGCGATGCGGGCGCTGGATCACGATCGCTTCGGCTTTCATCGAACACCCCGGTCCGGGCTGACCCACACCGCACGCGTCCCCTTGCGCTTCAGCAGTGCCTTGGGCAGCGCCACGATGGTCGTTGCGGTACTCAGCACCCAATAGGCCAGCGGGTACCAGATCATCCAGTAGTAGTTGCGGCCCATGCGGGTTTCATAGCGGCGGTCGATCAAGGTGCTGATGCCAAACTGCACCAGGCAGATCAAGCCCAACACGACGCCATGCCACTGCGGCAGCAAGGTCTCGATGTACAGCCATCGCGGCAGAGTAAATACCAAGCCCAGCAGCCACAGCACGCCGATGCCGAGCATCACGTAGGCCCACACCAGGCTCAGGATGTACTCCAGCGCCACCAGCCATTTGCGCCGCGCACGCCAGCGCAGCAGGTCGGCGGTGTAGCGCAGGATCACCTCTACCCCGCCCTGCGCCCAGCGCAGGCGCTGCTTCCACAGGCCGCGCAGGGTCTCGGGCATCAGGATCCAGCACAGCGCGTTGGGCTCGTAGCGGATGTCCCAGTGGCTCATCTGCAGCCGCCAGCTGATGTCGATGTCCTCGGTCACCATGTCGGTGCTCCAGTAGCCGACATGGTGGATGGCGCTCTTGCGGAAACAGGCGATCACGCCCGACACGGTGAAGATGCGCCCGTAGATGCGCTGGGCGCGCTTGATCAGGCCGATGATCGAAGAGAACTCGCCGACCTGCAGCTTGCCCAGCAAGGTAGAGCGATTGCGGATGCGCGGGTTGCCGGTGACCGAGCCGACCCGTGGGCCGCTGACCATGTGGCTCATCATCCAGTGGGTGGCGTACTCGTCCAGCAGCGCGTCGCCGTCCACGCACAGCAGAAACTCGCCGCGCGCGGCCATGGCGGCCATGCGCAGGCCCATCGCCTTGCCCTGGTTGGTCGCGAAATGGATCACCCGCAGCCGCGGATATTCGGCCTGCAGCGCGTCGAGCTGGGCGCCGGTGTCATCGCTGGAGCCGTCGTTGACGGCAATGATCTCGAACTCCGGATAGCGCTGCGCATCGAGATGCTGGATAGTCTCGCGCACCTGCTCGCCCTCGTTGTGGCAAGGCACGATCAGGGTCACCAGCGGGTAGTGCTCCAGCGGCGGCGGCTCGACCCGCGGCGGGCGCTTGCGCTCCCACTTCATGTAATAGATCAGACTGCCGCTCATCCAGATGAAGGACATCACCAGCGGATAGTAGAAAGCGTAGTCGAGCAAGAGGCTGACCAGATATTGCATGCGCTTTTCTCAATGCTCGGGATGGGGGTATTCGGCGGAAGAAATGTAGGGCCGGATCGCCTCCAGATTCGGCTCGCCGGTGATGAAGTTGTCCGGGTAGTAACCGATGTGCCGCGCTCCCTGCGACTGCAGCAGGCGTATCTGCGCGCCGAGCACCTTGGCCGGAATGGGCTGGTTTCGGTGGCGCCAATCCACCGTCGCCAGTTCGAACAGGGTGCGGTCCAGCCCTTGCGGATAAGCCGCCACCGCCGCCACCAGGCGACGGAACCAGTCGTCGCTGGCCGGCTCCTTGTCGAGCTGGGGCATCGCCATCAGGGCGGTATAGTCGTAGGCGTCGTTGAACGCCGGCAGGCTCTGCGCGAACCAGGCCTCGGCTTTCGGGTCGAGCACCGGCCGTGCATAGATGTTGCGTGCCGTCTTGATCTGTGTGCGCCACAAGCGCGTGCGCTCGGCCAGCTCGTTGGTAAAGCCGATCAGGTATTGGGTGCGCTGCGCCGGCGTGCTGCCGGCGAGCGGCCCCAGATGGTCGGTGTCGCGGATGTAGGCATCGTCGGAAAACAGCAGGCCATGCACTGAGGCATGCATGCCCAGATCCTCGTAGACGTCGCCGATCATGCGCCGTACGTCCGGGTCCCATGGCGCCAGGCGATAGTGATCGCCATCCTTGCCCTGCCCGCTGCCGCCCAGTGCGGGCAGCGACTTCGCATCGGGAAAGCGGAATGCCAGCACCGGCAGCCAGGCGTAGACCTGCACCCCCGCCCGGGTGCGCAACTGCCAGGCCACGCGCGAAAACAGATCGGCGCGCATCGGCAGGTGGCGGTTGGGAAAGTACACCGCGTCCGCCACGCCGTCGCCATCGGGATCGGCATAGGCCTGCAGCCAGACCTGGCTGGGCTTCATGCGCTTGATGCGGTCCAGCAGGGCCGAAAGATTCTTTTCCTGCTGCGCCGGATCGGGGTCGTATACGTAGTCCAGATCCACCTGCACGATGCGCTGCGGCGTCACCACGTTCTGCTGATAGATCAGCGCCGCCAGACCGGCGACATCCAGGTTGTCCGACACCAGCAGGCGCGGCAAGGTGGCACCGGCGACCAGGCGTGCCGGCGCGTCGTCCAGGCTCATCGATACGCTCATGCCGACCGCTGCGGCCTCTTTTTCGGCGACGCGGTTGAAGCTGCCGTAGGGCCAGACGATGGCCCGCGGGCGGTGCCCGGTTTCGTGCGCGATCTCGTCGCTGCTGTGCTTGAAGTCGGCATGCAGGCGCGCACGGTAGGCGGCGGGCGTCTCGTAGCCGCGCTTGGCGTCATAGGCCAGGCTGACCGCCGCCGGCATCAGGTTGCCCTGCGGGTTGGCCACGATGCCCTGATGCAGGTCATAGGTGTGCGAGGCCATTTCCACCAGACCGGAGGCCTGCATCTCGCGCACCTGTGCCCAGCTCACGAAACATTCGCTGCCGCACTTCTCGCCGTTGTAGTCGAAGGTCGTGCCCTTGGGCAGATCGATCCACGATCCTTCCAGGGCGAACACCGCCGGATAGCGGTAAGCGCGCAGCAGCGGATAGACCCGCGTATAGGCGCTGGCCAGGCCGTCGTCGAACGTCAGCAGCACGGCCTTGTCTGGCAGCGGGCGCGTACCCTTCTCCGCCGCCAGCACGTCGTCCAGGCTGACCATGTGGAAGCCGTTGGCGCGCAGCCAGTCGAAATGGGCGATCAAGTGATCGGTGCTGATCGCGGTTTCGTCCAGGCGCCCCGCGTCGCGGATATCGTCGCGCACGTCGTGGTAATTGAGCACGATCAGCGCCGGCAGCGGCGGCCGCGCCGGCGTGGGCGAGCTCAGCGCGGCCAGGCGATCGGGCACGGCCGCCGAAGCGCCCAGCGAGACCAGCATCAGAAGCAGGCAAAGCAGCCGCCGCATACGTCACTCACCCCAATGCATGGTCAGGTCGAGCATGACGCGAGCTTCGCGCCTGCCGTCGTAGGGCTGGCTGTTCCAGCTCAGCCCCCAGCCGAAAGCCAGCCCGCCGCGAGGCTTAAAGATCTGCCCGTAGCGCACGCTGGCCGCCCAGCTCTGTCCGTAGAAACGTTCCTGGTACGGGCCGACCGCCACGTCAATGCGCTGGCGCCACGCGCTTTCGTAGCGCTGGTACAGCAGGTTCTCCAGCCGGCCGGTGAGCATGCCCCAGCGCGCACGCGCCGGACTGTAGTAAGGCACCGTGGTCAGCTGGTTGCGCGACGTGCCCAGCTGCACGCCGCCGTCGAAGGTGAAGAACGTTGCGGTGTACAGCCGTTGCACGCCTTCCAGCTGCCAGCCGTTGCGGTGGTTGCCGTCGCTGAAGCTGTCGTGTGAGCCGGTGAGTTTCACCGAGGTCATCTCGCTGGCGCGCCACTCCGCGTTCACGTCCAGCGAATGTGCGGTGACGCGGTAATAGCTGGCGCGCAGCGGCACGTCCACGTCGCCCTTGTTGCTCCAGTCGGCGCCGAAGTTCCAGTAATCGCTCGGCGACCACTTCAGGCCCGCTTCGAGCGCGGTACCCGGGCTCTTGCTGCCGAAGCCCGGCAAGGCCTGCACATAGGCCTCGAGGTCGCGCACATAAGCGCGCAGGCCCAGGCCGGCGCGATCGCGCTCGGCATGGCCTTCTTCCAGCGAGGCGCCGGCGAAGCGGGTGATGCCGTAGACCCGCCAGAAATCGTCGAGCAGCGGGCTCTGCAGGGTGGCCTGGGTTTCATGATCGTAATCGCCGAAGGTCGAGGTGCCACCCTTGCCGCGATCGTATTCCAGATCGAACTGCCAGCCGCGCTGGCGATCCCAGTCCTGGCGGGTGGTCTGCACGTGGCTGTCGCGCGGGGCGATCGACTCCAGGTCGCGCAGCGCCGGCTCGACCCGCGCGAAGTCGTTGAGGTCGCGCCAGCTGTCGATCGCCTCCAGGCGCGTCTGGGTATCGTCGGGGTCGATACCAGCGGCGGCGACCAAGGTGTCCTCGGCGCGACGCGGCCAGCCGCGGTCGCGTTCGACCTTGGCCAGCGCACGCCACAGCGCCGCGTCCATCGGCGCCTGGGCGCGCATGCCCTCGATACGCTCCCAGGCCTCGCGATACTGCCAGGTGTAGTCGCGTATCAAGGCCGCGTTGAGATCTTCTTCGGCCTTGTGCCGATTGCTGCGCGGCAGGGTCGAACCCGGTCGCGGCAGCCAGATGGGTTCCTTGGCCGAGGACTGATCGATCCACGCCATCGCCCTGCGCTCGCGGCCGGCCTCGAAATAGGCATACATCAGCTCGACGCGCGGATCGGTCTGGTCGTCCGGATACGGGCCGGGCTCGTACTTGATGCCGCTTTCGTACAGCGGAATGGCCTGCTCCGGGCGACGCTGCTGCAACAGCGCGTCGGCGACCGACAGTTCGGCATAGGGCGGCAGGCGACTGCCGGCCTTCTGCATGGCGTCATAGTCGCGTACCGCCGGCCTGCTCAAGGTGGCCTGTTCGTAGGCGATCAAGCGATCCGTGCCCAGCCGCTCGACCATGCCTGGCAGCTGGCCATACTCGCCGATGGCATGGTCTTCGGTAGCCACCGCGCGATCGGCTTCCAGATAAGGCTGACGCGTGTCGGCCGGCATGGCGCGCGCCCAGCGCGTCTGGTGCGCGGCCAGATCGGCCTGCAGCTTCGCCATGTCTTCCGGCGGCAAGGGCTCGCTCAGCTGACGGGCCAGGTACTCGGCCTGGCCGGCAGCACCCATTTCGGAAAGCAGCTGGATCTGCAGGCGCTGCGCCTTGGCATCCCCGGGCCAGCGCTGCAACACGTCCTCGCACAAGGCCAGTGCGCGCATACGATCGCCGGCGGCTCGCCGGTCTTGCGCCATGGCGAGCTCCTGCTCGCGGCTCGGTGTCTCGGCGACGGCACAGCCGTTCCAACTGATGCAGGCCAGCCCCAGGCCGATGAAAAAGCCCAGCGGGCGACTCATCGGCGGTCGCGCAGGCACGGCAGCAGTTGCTCTTGGCATGGCATGGCTTCGAGGAAGGAACTGCTGGCCTGGCTCGGCAGGCATCTTAAAAGACTTTGCTGCGGTCGAAGACATCCGTGCACGCCAGATCATGGGTTTTGCAGACAGGCTCGCAGATGCGCGATGTCGCGACGCCGCCGAAGAACGACGCTGCCGCCAGGGCGCTCCGGGCATGGCCGCAGCGGTCCATGCTCTGCGTCAGGCAAGGGACGGACAATGAAGCGTTGCAAAGGTTGGCTCCCTGATTGACTGGCCTGCGTTCGCCGATACAGACGCGAAATGGATCTTAGTGGCATGGAACATGGTGAAAATGAGAAGGCTGGCGTTCCATCAGAAAACACGACGTTTTTCGGAGCACCGCCCAGGACCGGGCTTGAGAGCGGTTCGCTCCTCAAGCGACCGCTGCGACAGCCGGCAGGCCACACGCGTAGACAGCGATGCCGCACGCCGCCGGCACCATCACAAGCCCACCAGCGGTTGCAGCTTGCGCGCCAGCCAGCCGGGAAAGCGCAGCGGCGCGTCCAGCGCCGCCACGCACACGCAAGGCACGCCGGGCGCGGTGACAGGCTGGTGTTCGGTCTGGTTATCCAGGTCGGCCATGTCGCCGGTGGCGAAGTGGCCCAGGGCATCGTCGTAGGCGCCCTGCAGGATCTGGGTGAGCTCGGTGCCCTGGTGGCTGTGCACGGGCATGCTCTTGCCGGGGGCGATCTTGAGCAGGATCAGGGTGTCGCCGCTGCGCGGCGCGGCGCGGATCATGTGCACGCCCGGCGCCATCCAGCGCCAACGCAAGGCACGCCAGGAAGCTCCGAAATAGGGCTGCAGCGGCCGCGGCAGAGCATCCGGGTCGACCGGTTTGGCGGCGGCTTCCGCACGCGCAGCAAGGACTCTGGTCTGCATCTGCGGCTCCGCCGCCAGCAGTTCCTGCATCATCCCGCGCAGGTAGGCGCTGCGTGCCGCATCGGTCGCCGCCGGTTGCTGCTCGCCCAGCAAGGCGCCGCCGATACGTTCGGCGTCGGCAAGACGCTCACGGCAAAGCGGGCACACTTCGATATGGGTGGCCGCCACGGCAGCCATTTCAGGCGACAGCGCGCCTGCGGCGAAGCTGATCACCGTGGCCTGGTCGAGATGATGGCGCGGGCTCATGCCTGCCCCCTTACGCCGAGCTGCAGCCGCTGGAACGCGCGGCGCAGGCTGGATTTCACGGTACCCAGGGGCATGCCGAGTTCCTCGGCGATTTCCTGGTGGGATTTGGCTTCGAAGTAAGACATGCGGATCAGACGGGCCTGGATGGCCGGAAGGCGTTCGATGCGGTTCCGCAGGTCGACCTGTGCGACGTGGCTTTCGGCCGAGGAAAATTCGCCGGCGTCGTCGCCGTCCGGTTCCCAAGGCTCGTCGTCCATCGGCACCCAGCGCGGCTCGCGGCGCACGCGGTCAATATGCAGGTTGCGCGCGATGCGGAACAGCCAGGTGGACAAGCCGCTGCGCGTGGCATCGTAAAGGCTGGCGCGCTGCCACACCCGCAACAGCGCTTCCTGGGCCAGCTCCTCGGCAACCGCTTCGGGAGCACCCAGTCCCTGGAGATAAAGCCGCACGCGCGGCGCGAAATGGTCGTAGATGCGCATGAAGCAGTCGCGGTCGCGCAGCTGCGACACCGCCTCCATCTGGGCGGACCAGTAGTGAGCATCCCTCGCCTGGGTTTCGCTGCTCGACATGGCTCGCGCCACCTCGAATGGCGAAAGGTTGGCTGGATGGAAGTGGGGCTTCATCTTAGGACAAGGGGATCGTTGGGCAACGAGACCAGGTGCGCTCGATGACCTATACGTACGCCGAGGCCGATCGGATGCAGCCCGAGATCGCCGGCTACGTGCATCCATTTCGCGGCCCGCTCCGTATCGGTCAGCAACGAACCATCGGACCGCTGCCATGAGCACCCGCGCCACCCGCGTCGCCAGCAGGGCTGCCCAGCCGATGTTCCGCCGCCGCAGCCTGCGCCAGTGGTTCGACACGGCGGACGCCTCGGAGCTGCCGGATGCAACACGAGCCGACCGCATCGACTGGCTGCGCGCCGTGCCGTTCGTGGCGATGCACCTGGCCTGCCTCGGTGCGATCTGGACCGGCGTCTCGCCGACGGCGCTGGGCGTGGCGGCCGCGCTGTATGCGCTGCGCATGTTCGCCCTCACCGGCTTCTATCACCGCTACTTCTCGCACAAGACCTTCCGTACCTCGCGTGCGGTGCAGTTCGCCTTCGCGCTGATCGGCGCGGCCTGCGTGCAGCGCGGGCCGCTGTGGTGGGCCGCACATCATCGCAACCACCATCGCCACGCCGACACCGCGCTCGACCCGCATTCGCCGAGCGTGCGCGGCTTTGTGTGGAGCCACATGGGCTGGTTCCTCACCCCGCGCGCGTTCCGCACCGAACTGGAGCGCGTGCCGGATCTGGCGATCTTTCCGGAACTGCGCTGGCTCGACCGCTACGACATCGCCGTACCGGTGCTGCTGGCGCTGGCGCTGTACGCGCTCGGCGTCTTGCTGCAGCACGTCGCACCGTCGTGGCATACCAGCGGCGGGCAGCTGCTGGTATGGGGCTTCTTCATTTCCACCGTGGTGCTGTTCCATGCCACGGTGACCATCAATTCGCTGGCCCACCGCTACGGCTCGCGCCGCTTCGCCACGCGCGACGACAGCCGCAACAATCCCTGGCTGGCCCTGCTCACCTTCGGCGAAGGCTGGCACAACAACCACCATTATTTCCCCGGCAGCGCGCAGCAAGGCTTTCGCTGGTGGGAAATCGACCTGACCTGGTATGGCCTTCGGCTGATGGCCCTGCTGGGCCTGGTGCACGATCTGAAGCCGGTGCCCGCCTGGGTGCTCGGCAAGGCAGCGCGCTGAGATGCGCATCGCCGTGATCGGATCGGGCATCGCGGGGCTGGCTTCGAGTTGGCTGCTGTCGCGCCGCCACGAGGTGACGCTGTACGAGGCGAACGACTACCTCGGCGGCCACACGCATACGCACGACATCGAGCTCGACGGCCGGCACTACGCGGTCGACACCGGCTTCATCGTGCACAACCCGCGGCACTATCCGCTGCTGACGCAGCTGTTCGACGAGCTCGGCGTGGCCACCCAGGACACCACCATGAGCTTTTCGGTGCACAGCGCGGCCAGCGGGCTGGAGTACAACGCGACCTCGCTGGATGCCCTGTTTTGCCAGCGCCGCAACCTGCTGTCGCCGCGCTTCCTCGGCATGCTGCACGACCTGGCCCGCTTCTATCGCGAGGCGCCTGCCCTGCTCGAAGGCGCCGATCCCGGCCCTGCACTGGGCGACTGGCTGGCCGAGCGCCGCTACGGCGCCGCGTTCCGCGACGAACACCTGGTGCCGATGGCCTCGGCGCTGTGGTCGGCGCCGCCGGCGCAGATCCTGTCGTTCCCCGCGCGCTACCTGGTGCAGTTCATGGCCAACCACCAGATGCTGCAGGTGTCCGGCCGGCCCGCATGGCGCGTGGTGCGCGGCGGATCGGCCACCTACGTGCGCGCGTTGCGGCATCGCTGGCAGGTGCGCGAACGCCTGAACTGCCCGGTGCACGCGATACGGCGCGATGCGCTGGGCGCGACGGTGGCGAGCGGCGCCGGCAGCGAACGCTACGATCAGGTCGTGCTGGCCTGCCACAGCGACCAGGCCCTGGCCTTGCTGGCCGATCCCAGCGACGCCGAGCGCGCGATCCTCAGCGCCATCCCCTACCAGGCCAACGACGTGGTGCTGCACACCGACGCCACCCTGCTGCCGCGTCGGCGCAAGGCTTGGGCCGCCTGGAATGCCTTCATCCCGCGCGAGCCCGGCGCGCCATGCACGGTGAGCTACTGCATGAACCTGCTGCAGGGCCTGGATGCGCCCGTGCCGCTGGTGGTCACGCTCAATCGCAGCGCAGCGGTCGATCCGGCCAAGGTGCTGCGGCGGCTGCGCTACCAGCATCCGGTGTACACCCATGCCGCGGTGGCCGCGCAGCATCGCAAGGCCGAGATTCAGGGCGTGAACCGTACCTGGTTCGCCGGCGCGTACTGGGGCTGGGGCTTCCACGAGGACGGCATGCGCAGCGCCGTCGACGTCGCGGCCGCACTCGACCGGCACGGCCATGCGCATGTGTCCATCGGCGCGCGCCAGCCGGCCGGAGCGTTCGCATGAACGAGCCGCTGCGCAGCGCCGTGTACGAAGGCACGGTATGGCATCGGCGGCGCTCGCCGCAGCCGCACGCCTTTTCCTACCGCATGGCCCAGCTGTACCTGGACCTCGACGAAGTGGACCGCGTGTTCGCCAGGCGCTGGCTCTGGTCGAACGGGCGGCGCAACCTGGCCGAGTTCCGCCGCAGCGACTACCTGGGACAAGCCGACATGCCCCTGGCCGAGGCGGTGCGCCTGCGCGTGCAGCAGGTCACCGGTCACCGGCCGGCCGGCCCGGTGCGCATGCTCACGCATCTGCGCTACGCCGGCATCGTGTTCAATCCGGTCAGCTTCTACTACTGCTACGGCGAGGACGGCGATTCGCTGCAGAGCATCGTCGCCGAGATCACCAATACGCCCTGGCGCGAACGCCATGCCTACGTATTGCCACTGGACACCGCGCAGGCCTGCGGGCGGCTGATGCGCTGGGAGTTTCCCAAGCGCTTCCACGTCTCGCCCTTCATGCCGATGGAGCGCGAATACGACTGGCGCTTCGGCGCGCCAGGCCAGGAGCTGCGCGTGCACATGCGCGTGCTGCACGCCGGCGCAGCGGAATTCGAAGCGCACCTGCACCTGCAGCGCCTGCCCCTCACCGGCGCTGCGCTGGCGCGCGTGCTGTGGCGCTATCCGCTGATGACCGCGCAGGTGGTCGGCGCGATCTACTGGAACGCGCTGCGCCTGTGGCTGAAGCGCAATCCCTTCCACGATCACCCGCAACTGTCCTGAGGCACGCCGTGAATGCCATCGTCCAGCACGACATCGATCCGACCATCGGCGCGCTCGACCGCTTTCTGCGCGAACGCCTGCTGCAGCAGATGGCAGGCTTCGGCCATGGCCGACTGACCCTGCGCGATGCGCTGGGCACCACCGTCATCGGCACGCCGGCCAGCGAGCCCACCGACCTGGCGGTACAGCTCGACGTGCTCGATCCGGCCTTCTACCGCGCCGTGGCGGCCAACGGCAGCGTGGGCGCCGGCGAGTCCTGGATGGACGGCCATTGGCGCTGCAGCGACCTGGTCGGCCTGATCCGCTTGCTGCTGCGCAACCGCGACCTGCTCGACGGCATGGAAACCGGGCTGGCGCGCTTCGGCGGCATGGCGATGCGCGCCGTGCACGCGCTCAGGCGCAATACGCGCCACGGCAGCCGGCGCAACATCGCAGCCCACTACGACCTGGGCAACGACTTCTTCCAACTGTTCCTGTCAGACGACCTGATGTACTCCTCCGCCTGCTGGGATGGCGCGGACGACACGCTGGAGACCGCGTCCACCCGCAAGCTCGAGCTGATCTGCCGCAAGCTCAAGCTCGGACCCGGCGACCGCGTGGTGGAGATCGGCACCGGCTGGGGCGGCTTCGCCCTGCACGCCGCGAAGCACTACGGCTGCCACGTCACCACCGCCACGATTTCGCAGGAACAGCATGCGCTGGCACGCGACCGTGTGGCGGCAGCGGGACTGGGCGATCGCGTCGAGGTGCTGCTGAAGGATTACCGAGACCTCGACGGCCAGTTCGACAAGCTGGTGTCGATCGAGATGATCGAGGCGATCGGCGCCGAGTACCTGGACACCTACTTCCGCCAGCTCAGCCGCCTGCTCAAGCCCAGCGGCCTGGCCCTGCTGCAGGCGATCACCATCGAGGATCATCGCTACGCACAGGCGCTGAAGTCGGTGGACTTCATCAAGCGCCATGTGTTTCCCGGCAGCTTCATCCCCTCGCTCCATGCGATGCTGGCGGCCAAGTCGCGCAGCAGCGATCTCGGCCTGATCGCGCAGGAGGATTTCGGCGATTCCTATGCGCGCACGCTGCACGCATGGCGCGAACGATTCATGGCGCGATTGCCCGAGGTGCGCGCCCAGGGTTTCGACGAACGTTTCACGCGGATGTGGGAGTTCTACCTGGCGTACTGCGAAGGCGGCTTCCGCGAGCGTTCGATCGGTGTGTCGCACCTGCTGCTGGCGCGTCCGCAATGGCGGCGCAGCGGCACCGAGCGCAGCCCGGCATGAACTTCTGGCTCACCCTGATCGCCTACGAAGCGGTGTGGTTCGCCGCCGTGATCGGCGCCGGCCACGGACGCTGGTGGCCTGGCGTGTTCAGCGCACTGGCCTTCGCGGCATGGCGGCTGGCTGTGTCGGCACACCGGCGCCTCGAATGCCGGCTGGCGGCGGTCGCCGTGCTGCTCGGGCTGGCCTTGGAAAACCTGTACGTGCACGGCGGCCTGCTGCGCTACGCCGCAGCGTGGCCATATGCCGGGTCGCCGGCCTGGCTGATCGCCCTGTGGCTGGCTTTTGCGCTGACCATCGTGCCGCTGTTCGGCTACCTGCACGCGCGGCCCGTGCTGGCCGCTGCGTTCGGTGCGCTGGGCGGACCGCTGGCCTATCTGGGCGCGGCGCGCGGCTGGCACGCCGTGATCTTTCCCACGCCGATGTGGCCGGCACTGCTGGCCCTGGCCGCGGGCTGGGCCGTCGCCTTGCCGCTGCTCGCCACGCTGGCGCGGCAGGGGCTGCAGGTCGAGCCGGTGCGGAGAACCGCATGAGCCCGTGGCTGACTCTGTCGATGCTGTGGCTGCTGGCCGCGCTGATGATGTCGCTGGGTTGGCGCTGGCAGCGGCGCCACCACAACACCGGCATCGTCGACGCGCTGTGGGCTGCCGGCCTGGGCGGCGGCGCCTTGCTGCTGGCATGGCTGGGTTCCGGCGCAGCAGCGCCGCGCCTGGCGACCGGCCTGCTGGGAGGCCTGTGGGGTCTGCGCCTGGCGCTGCATCTGTGGCGGCGCGTGCGACACGAGCCGGAAGACGGCCGCTACCGCGCGCTGCGGGAACATTGGCGGGGCGATCAGCGCAAGCTGTTTGCGTTCTTCCAGTGCCAGGCCTTGCTGATTCCACTGTTCGCCCTGCCCTTCGTGGCGGCAACCACAAACCCTGCGACTTCCCCCTCGTGGCTGATCGCGGGCGTGGCGATCTGGCTGACGGGGGTGCTGGGCGAGGCCATCGCCGATGTGCAGCTCGCGCGCTTTCGCGCCGAGCCGCAGCATCGTGGCCGGACCTGCCGCCGTGGGCTGTGGCGCTATTCGCGGCATCCGAACTACTTCTTCGAATGGCTGCACTGGTTCGCCTATGTCGCGTTCGCCGTCGGCTCGCCATGGGCCTGGCTGGCATGCAGCGGGCCGGTGCTGATGCTGCTGTTCCTGCGCTTCGTCAGCGGCATTCCGTTCACCGAGGCGCAGGCGCTGCGCACGCGCGGCGAGGATTACCGCGCCTACCAGCGCAGCACCTCGATGCTCTTTCCGTGGTTCCCGAAACGCTCCCTCGACCCGAGGAACGAATGATGAATAGCGCCACCCTGGACGCTGTGGAACTGTCCGCCGACCGCGCCGCACCCGGCCTGCTCGGCCTGGCCGAACGCGGCCTGCTGCCGGATGCGCTGCTGCGCGCCGGCATACGCCGGATGTGCGCCGAACGCCTGCGCGAGGAACGCGAAGGCGGCCTCCGCGCGCAAGCCGAGCGACAGGCACGGTTGATCGAGATGCTCAGGCACAGCCCGCTGGCCATCGAGACGGCGGCGGCTAATGCCCAGCACTACGAATTGCCGCCGGCGTTCTTCGAGCGTTGCCTGGGTCCGCGCCTGAAGTACTCGTGCTGCTATTACCCGCACGGCGGCGAATCCCTGGCCGAGGCCGAGGAGGCAATGCTGGCGCTGTACGGCGAACGTGCCGAGCTGGCCGACGGGATGAACATCCTGGAGCTGGGCTGCGGCTGGGGTTCGCTCACGCTGTGGATGGCCGAGCGCTATCCCGGCGCGCGCATCACGGCTGTGTCGAACTCGCATGGCCAGCGGCAGCACATCGAGGCGCAATGCCGCGCACGCGGCCTGTCGAACGTGCAGGTGCTGACCAGGGACGTGAACGCCTTGGCGCTGGAGTCGGCCCGGTTCGACCGCTGCGTGTCGGTCGAGATGTTCGAGCATCTGCGCAATTACCCGTTGCTGATGCAGCGCATCGCAAGCTGGCTGCGGCCCGGCGGCAAGCTGTTCGTACACATCTTTGCGCACCGCAGCCTGGCGTATCCGTTCGAGACGGTGGGCGCAGACAACTGGATGGGCCGGCACTTCTTCACCGGCGGCCTGATGCCCGCCGCCGACACCTTGCTGCATTTCCAGCAGGCGCTCTCGATCGAACAGCGCTGGGCGGTGGACGGCACGCATTACGAAAAGACCGCCAACCACTGGCTGCTGCGACAGGACAGCCAACGCGATGCGGTGATGGCCGTGTTGCGCGAAGCCTACGGCGAGCACGCGTCGCTGTGGTTCCAGCGCTGGCGCATGTTCTGGATGGCCTGCGCCGAGCTGTTCGGCTATGCCGGCGGCCAGGAATGGCTGGTGGCGCACTACCGTTTCGTGCGGCCGTGACGTCCGGCAGAAGCAAACTCATGTGCGGAGCCCATGCCTTGATCCTGGGCCTGGCCCTGCTTTCCGGCACCGCCGACGCCGGCGCCTTGCCGCCGGTCCAGCCCGTCCCTCATGTGGACCTGCCCCGCTTCATGGGCACGTGGTATCTGATCGCCGCCGTGCCCACCGACTACGAACGCGAGGCATGGAACGCGGTGGAAACCTATGCGCTGCAGCCGGACGGGAACATCCACACCACCTTCCGCTTCAACCAGGGCGCGGCCGGCGGACCGGTGAAGCAGATTCATTCGACCGGCTACGTGCGCGCCGGCAGCGGCGGTGCGGTCTGGGGCGTGCAGGTCTTCTGGCCGCTCAAGGCGCAGTACATCGTGGCCTGGCTCAAGCCCGACTACAGCGAGATGATCGTCGCCCGGGATGCGCGCGACTACACCTGGGTGTTTGCGCGCACGCCCAGGGTGGCGGCGGCGGATTGGGCATCGCTGCGCGCGCAAGTCGCGGCGCTCGGCTACGACCTGTCCAAGCTTCGCGAGATCCCTCAGTCCGATCTTCCCGGCGCTGCCGATAGGGAGCCCCTGAACAAACCCTAGACGGCCAGCCAGGCGAGAAGCACCCGGCTAGCTTCCACCGAGCACTAGCCGATTGCAGCGCTCTTTCGGGCTGAATCGTCAGGCGCCGAAATAGTCCGCAAATGGCACACGCCAGCTTTCGAAGCTGTGAGGTGGAAGACGGCCAAGTGGCGATTGCAGGCCACATGTGCCATGGGTCCTGCGATGAAAGGCGGCAATCTAGCAGCGTCCCCTCGCAGCTTCTCAGGCTGACTGTGCGCCTCTTCCGAACGCCCTGACCAGATACGTGGCCGCCAGGCCCGGGCTTCATCGTCCTGGGCACTCGCATTCCCGTCTGATCGAAACCAGCGCCCGCGTTCGAACTCAAATGCGCCTCGATGCCGCAGCAGTCAGCACCACCACGATATCGCCGCGATCGCCGGGACAGAATTCGCACCGCCCAGGGCAGGCACTCCCACCATCCGCTGTCGTTCTTGCGGGCTAAGAGCTCGCCCCGCATCATACGTGCCCATGTATCGCCAAGAGAAAATGGATGCAGTTATCCAGCGTGGTCTATATGAGTCGATCCACGGATCAAGTGACCTCGGAGGTGCTTGACCGCCTTCTGCTGGATGCGCGCTCGAACAACGCGGCCGTCGGAGTCACGGGCGTGCTGCTCCATGGCGACAAGCGGTTTTTCCAGTACTTCGAGGGGAGCGCTTCGGCGGTGAGCGACGTCTACGCGCGCATACGCCGCTCGACCCTGCATACGGATCTTATCGAGCTGGAGCATCAATCGATCCCGGAGCGGCGATTCCACAAGTGGTTTATGGGCTTCCGCGAGGCACCCGGCAGCGTGCTGCAGAAATTGAGCCACGAGCAATGGGACCGCGAACGTCCGTGGGTCGAGGATCACGCCCCGAACTCCCCAGGCATACGGCGCCTGCTGGCGTTCCTCGAAGCGTCCGGCGGCGACGAATAGACCGGACTCATCCCACTCACGTCGCCCAGGCCAGCTCGCGCCGCCCAAACCAGCCCAGCGCACCAACGCGTACCGAATCACTGTTGGCATGTCACGGCGAACATTTCAACGCTTGCGGCAAAGCCATAGGCTGACTTGCCGTCTCAGCGGCAGGCTTATTTCTCCACGAAAAAATCCGTGGTTGAGTTCCATTAAAAACCAAGCCGGTGCCGAGGAAATTCCCATCGAAATTTGGGCCGCGCTCTGCCGCCCCGCTCATTATCTAAGCCAAGTTACACCGCAGGCGAGGGTTCACCTTTAGATGAAAGACCGACTCAATTTCTTGCGAATATTGAGCATGCATAAGCCGCAAGACATGCAATAACCCTGCGATAACAACCACAGGCGTAACGTGGCCGGGCACGCATCAGGGGACTGCGCTCAATAGCTATGTTGATTGCAGTTAGGTGAATGCCACGTAGGAATACAAGCTCAGGTTCGGGAGGCGTCCGTGGGGGACGAGCGTCCGCAAGCCCGTGCAACAGCGAAGTACGGCGCAGATCGCGCCGGCCGCGCCGTTCCTAATGCGGAAGATGGCGCAACGCCCGGCACGCCCTCCCCTACTTCGGCCGGCTCCGCATCCTCTGCAACTTCCGGCACGCCCAAGCCACCGGAACTTCCCAAGGTAGCACTGCCAAAATCAGGCGGTGCGATCCACGGCATCGGCGAGAAATTCGCCGTTTCGGCAGCTACCGGTACCGGCAATTTGATGTTGCCGATTCCGCTGAGTCCTGCGCGCATGACGCCGCAACTGCACCTGGGCTACGACACCGGCGCGGGCAACGGCATTTTCGGCTTCGGCTGGACACTCGACCTGCCCGGCGTTCGCCGCAAGACAGACAAGGGATTGCCGCGCTACGACGACGTCGGCGAGTCCGACGTCTTCATGCTTTCCGGCGCGGAAGATCTGGTGCCGCTGCTCGACGCCACCGGCGCGCGCATGACCTTGCCGCGCACGGTATTTGGCGTCGACTATGTCGTTTCTTTTTACCGGCCGCGCATCGAGGGCCTGTTCGCACACATCGAGCGCTGGCATGCGACGGCGTCAGGCATCAGCCATTGGCGTTCCATCAGCAAGGACAACGTCGTCACGCTCTACGGCTATGACACCGACAGCCGCGTATTCGACCCCGCCGATGCCACTCACGTGTACGAATGGCGCATCAGTCGCACCTGGGATCTCAAGGGCAATGTCGTCGACTACGTTTATGCGCATGAGGACGGCGCAGGCGTCAATCCAGGCCAGGCTCATGAAATCAACCGCAACCTCGGCGCGCGTTGTGCGCAGACCTATTTGCGCAAAATCCAATACGGCAATCGCACGCCCTACTCCGTCGACTTCACGGCGAAAACTGAACCCGCCCTGCCCTCGGATTGGATGTTCACGCTCTCGCTGGACTATGGCGATCACGCCAACGCAGGCATCGATCCGGATCAGCCCTGGCCATTGCGTGTCGATCCTTTCTCGACGTATCGGGCATGCTTCGAGGTGCGCACCTATCGTCGCGTCCAGCGTTTGTTGATGTTCAACAACTTTCCGAGCGAACCGAGCCTGCCCGCGAGCGGTCTGGTGCGATCGCTCGATCTCGTCTATTCGGATCAGCAAAATCCGCCGGACCCGAACGGACCGATTTACACGTTTCTCGTCTCGCTTACCCCTACTTCTTACCGGCAAGACGGCAGCACGCTTTATACCAAGAGCCTGCCACCGCTCGCCTTCACCTACAGCCAGCCAGCCATCGACCCGACGGTGCGCTCGATCGATCGCCAGAGCCTGGGCAATCTGCCCGAGGGCGTGGACGGTTCGCGCTATCGCTGGATGGACCTTGACGGCGAGGGCTTGTCGGGCATCTTGAGCGAAACACCGGGAGCCTGGTATTTCAAGCGCAATCTGAGCGCGGGCAATCTGGTCGAGGACACGAACGGCGACGCCACGCCCAGGCCCCTGTTCGCAGCCATGCAGGCCGTGGCGCAGGCGCCCGGTCACGGCGAACTCGCCAGTCGCCAGCTGATGGCGCTCGATGGCGACGGCATGGTGGATGTGATCGACTTCGCCGGCGGCGAAGCCGGCTATTACGCGCGCACGGTCGAGCGCGATTTTGCTCCGCTGCAACGCTTCAGTTCGCTACCGCAAATCGATTGGAGCGATCCCAATCTCAAGTTCATCGACGTCACCGGCGACGGCCTTGCCGACATCCTCGTTGCCGAGGAGGGCATCTTCACCTGGTACGCCGGACTCGGCTCCAACGGCTTCGATGTCGGCCAACTGGTACGCCTGCCGTGGGATGAAGATAAAGGGCCGACGGTCGTGTTCTCCGACGGCACCGACACGATCTTCATCGCCGACATGTCCGGCGACGGGCTCAACGATATCGTGCGGGTTCGCAACGGCGAGACCTGCTATTGGCCGAACCTGGGCTATGGCCGTTTCGGCGCGAAAGTGACGATGGATCAAGCGCCGCGTTTCGACTCCGAAGACGCTTTCGATGCCAAACGCATCCGCCTCGCCGACATCGACGGAACCGGGTCGGCCGATATGCTCTACATCGGCCGCGAAGGTGTGCGCGCCTGGTTCAACCAATCGGGAAACGCCTTCTCGTCGGTTACCCGCATCGCCGTATTCCCCACCGCAGACGCATTGGACAACGTACAGGTCACGGATTTGCTGGGCACGGGCACCGCCTATCTGGTGTGGTCGTCGCCGTTGCCGGCATCCAGCAGCTCCCCCATGCGCTATGTGGATTTGATGGGCGGCGTGAAACCGCACCTGCTCACCAACGTGCGCAACAACATGGGCGCGGAGTCGCGCATCACCTATGCGCCGTCGACCCGGTTCTATGTGCAGGACGAAATCAGCGGGCGGCCGTGGGTGACGCGCCTGCCGTTCCCGGTTTGGGTGGTCGCGCGCGTCGAGACTTTCGACTGGATCGGGCGCAATCGCCTGGTCTCGCGCTACGCCTATCATCACGGCTTTTTTGACGGCCTCGAGCGCGAGTTTCGTGGTTTCGGCATGGTCGAACAATGGGACACCGAGGAATTCCGCAGCGACGAGGCGTTCGCCGACAACGACTTCGTCAACTGGGATCAATCGTCCTGGTCGCCGCCGACGCTCACACGCACCTGGTTCTCCACCGGCGCCTTTGTCCAAGCCGGCGCGGTGACACAACAATATGCGAGCGAGTATTGGCTGGAACCTGCGCTGCGCGGCCCTCCGGCGGCCACCGGGGCGGCGGCGATGCGCCCGCCGGACAGCACGCTGCCTGATGGCCTCAGCGCTCTCGAATTGCGTGAAGCCTACCGCGCACTGAAAGGTCATGCGCTGCGCATCGAAACATTCAACGCCAACGATGCAGGCCCGATCGGCGCCCCATACAGCGTCGCGGAAAGTAACTTCACGATTCAATGCCTGCAGCCGCAAGGCGGGAATCTGCATGCCGTGATGGTCGTGCATCCGCGCGAGAACGTCATGCTGCACTATGAGTGCGTGAACAGCGACCCGCGGGTGACTCACGAAGTCGTCCTGGAAGTCGACGCCTACGGCGATGTGCTCCGCACTGTCTCGATCGGCTACCCGCGCCGTGCCGGCCCGGCGCCCGAGCCGACACTCGACCACGCCACGCAAGCACGTCTGGCCTACGACCAGGGACGGTTGCATATGCGTGCCTCGGCCAACGGCTACACGGTCGCCATCGACGACCTGAAAGGCTTGCCCGACAACTATCTTTCGCCGCGTCCATGCAGCCAGGACGTGGCCGAAATCACTGGCGTGGAACCTTCGGACAAAGGCTTCGGCAACGCCAGCCTGTTTTCCTTCGCGGAGCTGGACGGCCCCAGCAGCGCGCCAGGCATTTGGCAGCAAGCGTGGAGCGGCAGTTTCGACATCCCCTACGAGGCGGTTCCCGCCGCCGATGTCGATGGCAACGGCCCTGCGGGCGCCACCGCATCGCTCACCCGTCGTTTCATTGCGCACACACAGACGCAATACCGCAGCAACGATTTGACTGCCCTGCTCCCCTTCGGTCAGGCGCAATCGATGGCGATCGCGGGCCAGACGTTCAAGGCCGCGTCGACGCCCGGGTTTGCGAGCCTGATCTTCGGCGCACTCGCATCGAATGCGCTGTTCGCCGAAGGCGGCTATGTTCAGCTCACCGGCGACCCGCAATGGTGGGCGCCCTCGGCAAGAGACTATCTGTCACCGGGCGATACCGATACGCCCGCGCAGGAACTCGCCTATGCGCAGGCACACTTCTTCCAGACCATGCGCAGTGTCGATCCGTTCGGCGGCATCTCGCGTGTCGCCTACGATGGCGACGACCTCCTGCCGATCAGCGTGACCGACCCAGTCGGCAACGTCACCACCTGCAGCAATGACTACCGCATGCTTGCGCCGGTCCAGGTGGTCGATCCCAACGGCAATCGCAGCGCAGCGGTGTTCGACACGCTGGGCATGATCACGGCAACCGCCGTGATGGGCAAGACCACGGAAAATCTGGGCGATGCACTCGCCGGCTTTTCCGTCGATCTCGACGACGCGACCATCGCGGCGTACTTCGCCGACCCGCTAGCCGATCCGACCGCTCTGATAGGATCGGCAACGACGCGCGTGATTGCCGATCCCGCCGCCTACTTTCGCACGCAGACGAGCGCATCGCCATCGCCGCTCGCCGTGGCCGTCATCACACGCGAAACCCACAGTGCAGACCTGGCGCAAGGCGCGGTGTCTGCTTACCAATATGCCTTCGCCTACAACGACGGGCTGGGTCGCGTGGTGCAGCACAAGGCGCTCACGGCGGCGGGGCCGCTCAGCGATGGTGGTGCCAGCGTATCGCCACGTTGGCTAGGATCGGGCTGGACGATTTTCAACAACAAGGGCAAGCCGGTCCGCCAGTACGAGCCATTCTTCTCCGCCACCAGTAACTTCGAATTCGATGCACAGACCGGCGTCAGCAGTGTGCTTCTATACGATCCCGCCGGGCGCGCCGTGGCGACGCTTCATCCCGACGCCAGCTGGGAAAAGATCGTGTTCTCCGCGTGGCGGCAGGAAAACTGGGATCGTGACGACACCGCGCTGATTGCCGATCCACGCACCGATACCGACGTAGGCGCCTACTTCCAGCAGGTGCTTCCGTCGGGCACCTTCACCTCGTGGTACGCCATGCGCATCGGCGGCACTTTCGGCCCGGACGCGGAATCGAAGGCCGCTCAACAAGACGCTGCGACCAAGACAGCAGCAGCGGCGGCAACGCCCGCCGTCTCGCATGCGGACGCCTTAGGTCGCACCTGCCTGTCCATCCTCGACAACGGCGGCGGCACGCGATACGCCACGCGAACAGCACTCGATACCGAAGGCAAACCGCTGGCGGTATTCGACGCGCTTGGCAGACGCACCCAAGAGTACGTATTGCGCTCGCCGCTGACGGGTGGCGGCTTCAAATACGTCGCAGGGACGGACATGGCCGGCACGCCGCTCTACCACATCAATGCCGATGCCGGCGGGCGCACGACGTTCAGCGACATCGCCGGCCAGCCCATTCGAGTGTGGGATGCACGCGGCCAGGCGTTTCGCCTCACCTATGATGCGGCACGGCGATCCACGCACCGCTTCGTCAGTGTCAACGGTGCAGCGGAAACCCTGCTCGATCTCAGCATCTATGGCGAGGGACAGCCCGCCGCCAATCTCTGCGGCAAGGTGTTCCGTCACTACGACGGCGCCGGCTACAGCCAGAATACCGCTTACGATTTCAAAGGCAATCTGGTCAGCCTGGGCCGGCAATTGGCGGTGGCCTACAAGGCGAGCCCCGACTGGACAGCGCTTGCCAATCTCACCTCGGCCAGCGACCTTGATGCCGCCGCGACATCCGCCGGCCTGGTTCCCACGGGCGACGGTGGACGAGACCATTTCGTCAGCACGGTGATGTTCGACGCCTTGAACCGGCAGATACAGAGCGTGTCACCGGCCAATCCAACGATGCAGCCCAACGTGACGCAGCACGGCTACGACGCCGGCGGCCAATTGAGCCGGGTCGATGTCTGGTTGCAGCAGGCTGCCGCTCCGACGACGCTGCTCGATCCAGCGACGGCCGACCGGCATGCGGTCACAACGATCGCCTATAACGCACGCGGTCAACGTGCCTCGATCACCTACGGCAACGGCGTTTCCACCGCCTATGCATACGATCCGCTCACGTTCCGGCTTACCCAGCTGACCAGCACGCGGCCGGCATCCTTCGCGGCCAATCAGCAAACCGTGCAGTTGCTGCGCTACTTCTACGACCCGGTGGGCAACATCACGCGGCTGCGCGACGATGCCGATATCCAGGACGTGATCTATTTTCAGAACCAGCGGGTCGAACCCTCGGCCGATTACACCTATGACCCGCTGTACCGATTGATCGCAGCGAGCGGGCGCGAACATCTTGGCCAGACCAACGGCGCCCTGAATGCCGCCGCCCAGGTGACCGACGACGATTCGTTCCGTGTGCATTTACCGCAGCCCGGCGATGGCCATGCCATGGGCACCTATGTCGAAACCTACGCTTACGATCCGCTCGACAACCTTCTTACGGTGACGCATCAGGTGGCATCAGGCGGCTGGACGCGGCGCTACACCTACACCGAGACGTCGCGCATCGTGGCGACTGAAACGGGCAATCGGCTCAGCACCACCAGCCTGCCGGGTGATCCTGCAGCAGGGCCTTACAGCGCGAAATATACCTACGATGCGCACGGAAACATGGTGCAAATGCCATCGCTGCCGACAATGGTCTGGAGCGAAGACGATTTTCTGCGCGCCACCGCACGCACGATTGCGAACACCGGAACCCCGGCAACCACCTATTACGCCTGTGCCGCGGGTGGCGAGCGCGTGCGCAAAATTTCCGAAACGCAAGCCGCCGCCGGCGTCACCGCCGTGTGCGCGTCCGAGCGGATTTATCTGGACGGCGTCGAGCTGTATCGCGAGTATGCCGCGGACGGAACAACGCCAACGCTGATACGCGAGACCTATCCGATCATGGCCGGCGAGCGCGTCGATGTACGTGTCGAGACGCGCACGCTCGGTACCGATGCGGGTTCCGCTCGACAAGTCCGTTATCAATTCACCAATCACCTGGGCTCGGCGACGCTGGAACTCGGCGACGCGGCTGAAGTGATTACTTATGAAGAATATTTCCCCTACGGCGCGACGTCGTATCAAGCGGTTGAGAACCAGACCGACGTCACCAAACGCTATCGCTATACCGGCAAGGAACTCGACCAGGAGAACGGCCTGTACTACCAGGGGGCTCGTTATTACGCGGCATGGCTGGGGCGATGGACGGCGTGCGATCCGGCGGGGATGGTCGACGGCGCAAACTTGTATCGCTATGCCCGATCGAGGCCCACCGGTCTGGTCGACCATACGGGACTCAATCCAACGCCGCCACCGCTGCCCAATGCCGGAGAACACCCGACAGCCGTCCTTGCCGAGAGCGAGTTCAACTCCTCATGGGAGGCGGCACTGCAGCAGCGCTACAGCGCTGGCAGCCTCTCTGCCAATCTGGCCAAATATCGACAGCAGCTAGACCAAGCCGCGAATCGGACCGGATTCGCGGCGCAAGAATACGATGCCGTTCGCGGCATTTTCCGGCGCCTTGTCGCCGCCAATCCGAAACTGTCGCAATACGATTGGACCGATACTCAGCTGCATCACATTTCGCCCAAAGCGGCTCCACCCGTGCCGGAACCAGAACGTGCGGTAGATCCTAACAATTTGCTTTTTACTCGCGGCAACGCTCGCAGCGCAGGGACTACACACAACGCCGCTCAATACGGTCCGACACCCCAGCGCCCGCATGTCAATGAAAGCGCACGCCAAGGATTCGTTGCGAAGCAGGCACAAAAGGGCGCGGCGCCCGCACCCAAGGCAGCACCTGCACCCAAAGCGGTCGCCGAGCCACCGCCGGCACCTGCCGCGCCTCCCGAAACACCCATCGGGCCGCCCGCACCCGAGGTACCGTACGGGCCGCCCGCACCCGATGCCCCCATTGGGCCGCCAGTGACGGAAGGCGTGACGGCTCCTCCCCCCGAAGTCATACCGGCGCCGAAACCGGAGGCGTTGCCCGCGGTCGAGCCAGTGGCGCCTCGTGTCGCGCCCGGCGGTACCGCGGCGGCAGGGGAGACAGTGCTTGGACGTGTCGCCGGGGCGGCAGGCACGGTGGGGTCCGTCTTAGGCGTATTTGGCCACGTTTTATTGATTAAAAAAGTCGCCGAAGATCTGGAAATGCGCATGAATCCCGGCACGGACAAGTTAGGGCCGGTGGGAACACGGCGTGTCGATTCCATGGGCACGGTTTGGATTCGCCTCGATAAAGAGACATGGGTAACCGAGGCTTACTACGCTCATTACACCAGCTAGCGAGCGTCGAGTTCATCGCAATTCCTGGTTCGATCCAAACACGGCGCAGTGGTATGCCGAAAGTCAAACGGATGGGAGATTCGTCATGAACCTGCAAGGTCGCAATCTCATCGAAGGCGTCACCGGCGCCGACGTCGGCGCGCTGCAGAGGGAGCTTGCCCAACTCGGCTGCGCCATTCCCCCGGCGGAAGCCCAAGCCACGCAATTCGGTGCCGGTACGCTCGCTGCCGTACAAAAAATGCAGGCAACCAAAGGGCTCGCGGCGACCGGCGTGGTCGATGCGGCTACGGCGGAGGCGCTGACTCAACTCATCAGTGAATGTACCTACGTCGTCTCGGGCAACGTCAGCAGCACAACATCGCTTGCGCTGGGCGGATTGAAAGTGCAATTGGTCGACAAGAATGTCGGCGGCGATATCGTAGAAGGCTCCACCACCACGGATGTCAATGGCGCCTATGCCATCAGCGTGGTCATCGGCCATCCAACTTCCGCGGCACGACGGAAGATCCAGCCGGACCTGCAGACGCAGGTCATCCAGATTGGAGCTAACGGCGCATCGACGGTCGTGGCCGCCTCGGCAGTCGCGCTCAACGCCGTCTCGCCGCTCAGCCTGGACATCGTCCTGCCCGCGGCGACGACGGGCCTGCCGAGCGAGTACGAAACGCTGACCGCAGCGCTTGGGCGCGCCACCAGTACGCCGCTGAAGAACCTCAAGGAAACCGACACGATCCAGGATGTCACCTATCTCAGCGTCAGATCCGGTTGGGATGCGCGTGCGGTAGCGATGGCCTCGCTGGCCGATCAGTTTTCCACGATCACCGTGCCGGCCGACGTCGCACCGCCGAACGCCGCTGCGCTGGCCGCGACTGCAACGATCCCGCCCCCTGCAGCTGCAGCTGCGTCGACACCAGCCAGCCTGCAACCTGCGTTCTATTACGCGCTGTTCCGCGCCGGCCTTCCCGCCGACTCCGCCGCGCTGTTCATGGCCGGTGCGCCAACGGTGCAGGCGATCTGGACGCAAGCCATTGCGCAGAACGTCATACCTGCCGCATTGAACTCGGCCATTCCGCAAGCCATCGCCACGTTTCAATCGCTGGCCGGCGCGCAGCGGCTGACCACCGCGCCGAGCTTTGGCGTTTCCACGCTGCAGGCGCTGGTCACGCCGATCCTCGAGGGTGCGGGTCGGGCACATCAGTTCGCCGCCTTGTTGACGCAGCACGCCGGAGACTGGACGAATTTCTGGGCAGACGTCGGCAAGACCTTCGGCACAGCGACTCAGCAGAAGTTGCAGCTGATCGGCCAGCTCTCCTATTTGACTCTCGACAACGCACCCCTGATCGGCGCGCTCACTACGCAGGCACAGACCCCGATCGCCGAGCCCGTCGACCTGGCGACCCAGGGCTATTGGGACGCCGGCAAATGGGCGCCGCTGATCGGCTCCGCCATTCCAACCGGCATGGCCGGCAGCACCGTCCAGGAGCAAGCCGCCAATTATGCGCAGGTGCTGGCTGCGCACGTGCGGCTGAGCTTCCCCACCGCCACGCTTGCCGGCCAGATCAAGGCGGGCAGCGTGCATCTGTCCGATACCGTGGCGGTCGGCAATGAGGTGACGACCTTCCTTGCGGCACACCAGGCGGATTTCGTGATCGGCGTGGAACCGATCGACGCCTACGTCGCGCGCGTCAACGTGCAGCCGCCGCCGTCGAAATCGGCGGTGTTCCAGATGAAAAGACTGCATCGCGTGATCCAGATGACGCCTAGCGACACCGCGATGACGGCGATGCTCGGCGCCAATCTCGATTCGGCCTATGCGGTCATGCGCTACAACCAGGCCAACTTCGTGCGCAACTTCAGCGCAAGCCTGGGCGATGCGGATACCGCTACCCGCGTCTATCTGCGCGCACGACAAATCCATGGCGCATCGCTCAACGTGGCCATGAGCTATGCCAACGCGCGCAACGCGCTCAACGTTGGCGGCAGTGCGCAAGTGATGGGCAATACCAGCGCAAGCAGCGTGGGAACCACCGCTGCCGCTGCCACACTGGAAGAGCTGTTCGGCTCGCTCGACAGCTGCGATTGCGAGGATTGCGAATCGATCCTCAGCCCGGCCGCCTATCTGGTCGATCTGCTGCACTATCTCGATCAGCCAGTCCCGGCAGGGTCGACCGATGCCAACCCCCAAACCGTGTTGTTCAGCCGGCGTCCCGATCTGCAATATCTGCCACTGAGCTGCGAGAACACCGACGTCGCCCTGCCCTACATCGACATCGTCAACGAAACCCTGGAAGCGTTCGTCGCCGGCGGCGGCAGCCTCACCGACTTTCAAGGCTTCGACACCGGCGCCACAGCCACCTCGGCCGAGCTGATCGCGGTGCCGCAGAACATCGACAACGCAGCGTACATCACGTTGCAAAACAGTTTCTTCCCGACACCGCTGCCGTTCAACCGGCCGCTCGCACTGCTGCGCCAGCACATCGGCGCGCTGAACCTCTCCTTGCCCGACGCCATGGAAACCTTGCGCAAGGACGATTCCCTGGGCGGCGGCAGCCTCATCAGCACCGGCTACGGCTGGAACGACATCCTGATCGAGCGCTTGCAGATCTCGCGTGACGAGCTGCGGGTGTTCACCGACCCGACACTCACCTTAGGCGATTTGACCGGGCTTCCCCCGGCGACGGCGCTGTCCACCCTACAGACGATGAGCCTGTACGACATCGTCCGCCGCTTCCAGATCACTTACGACGACATCGTCGCGGTATTGACGACGCAATTCATCAATCCGAACGCCGTACTGATCGAGCGCGTGCAGCGGCTCGGCGCACCTTTCACCACGATCCAGGCGCTGAAGAACAACCCCAGCGCGGTGGCGCCCGACTTCATCGCCGCGCTGCCGGCGAATCTCGATTACGCGCAATACGGCGGCACCGGACCGCAGGACGTGGTGACCTGGCTGTGCAATCCGGCCAACTACAACGCCTTGATGAGCTTGATCACGATCGCCAATCCGACTTCCGGGGCCATCGATTGCACGGGCGAACAATTGCAGCTGCGCTATGCCAACCCCGACGCCGCGCTGAACATGTTGAACGAGGTCGATTGGACCAAGCTGGTGCGCTTCATCCGGCTATGGCAGAACTTGCAGCCGGCCTTGAACGCACCTGACAACCCCACCGCCATTGCGCAGACTGATGCATTGCTCAGCGGCCTATTCCCCGGACCGAATCCGCCGGCAACAACTGCCGCGCTCGCTCAGGGCTTCGCCACCGCGCTCGCACGCGCCGGCTTCGTGTTCGAGGCGATGGAGTTGCTTTCGCTGACGCCAGACCCGGCACTCCCCTCGGTGCTCGCCTGTACCGGTCCGATCGGGGTCAACGGCTCGCCATCGTTTTATCAGACCCTGTTCCTCGCCCCCGCACTTGCGCAAGCCGATCTCGGCGCGCAGACCGCAAGCTTGAGCGGGCCGTTGTTCGTCGGCGACACCTTGCAGACCACGATCAATGGCATCGAGATCGATCACCTTGTCGCGGCAGGCGATACCGCAGCGAGCGCGGCGACAGCCATTGCCGCGGCGATCAACACCAGCACCACGGCCGATCCGCAGTCGACGCTGCCGCTCGGCCAACGGTTCTATGCCGTGACCGCGGCTTCCACCATCGTCATAACCGCCGGCTTTCAGGTGGTCGTTCCGCCATCTGCCGGCATCACGGAAATCGTCACTCTTGCTGCAACGAATCCGACCCTGCAGACCATCACCCTCAGCGGCACGCCGACCGCCGGCGACGTGATTGCATTCACCATCGACGAGACGCCGATCAGCGTGCTCGTCAATGCGGGAGACGAGCTGGCGACCATCGCAGGCAATCTTTGCGATGCCATCAACGCGACCACCGCACCGGACGCTTATGCCGGTCTGGCGCTGAATACGCTGGTCGCGGCGTCGAGCGCGGGGGCCGTCGTCACGCTCGTCTCGGCAGGACCCGGGGCCCCCTTCACGCTCGCCTGCGGGGTCAAATCGGCCCATGCAGGCGCTTACGCGGCATGGAGCAACACATCGACTTCGACACAGGGCGTGCAGGTCTCGGGGACCCTGGCGCAAGGCACCACGCTGACCACCCTCATCAACGGCGCAACGCTTTACTACGTCGTCGGCGCCAGCGAGCCGCTGCTGACCACCGCGACCAACCTGGTGAGTCTCATCAATGGATCGAGTGCGATCGACCCGGTGACCGGCCTGCCCGTGGATGCGCTGGTTTTCGCGGCGCTGGGCAGCACGGTCAAGACCCAGCTGGTACTCACCGCAAAAAACGCCACGGTCGGCTTCACCGTCGCCGCGTCGATGTCGACCACGTCCTACGCCGCCGGCCGGGCGCCGTCGCCGTTTGCCGACAACGGCTCCGGGCTCTATCTGCAGGATGCCAGTCAGAAACTGCTGATGCACGAACCGATGCTTTGCGCCGCCTGCAATCTGACCGGCGCCGAATTCGCGCAGATCTCGCAGGCACTGGGCTTCACACTCGCCACACCGCTGAACCTCGCCAACGTCAGCGCGCTCTATGGCAACGGCTGGCTGGCGCACGCGCTGGGCATCAGCGTGCTGGAATTTCTTCGGCTGCAGGCGTGCTCCGGCATCAACCCCTTCGGCGCGCTCGACCTGGGCACCACCCCGGGCCAGGACCCGCAACCCGGGCTCATCCGCTTCATCAAGATGGTGCAGGCGATGGCCAATGCCGGCCTCGACCCCGCACAGGCGCTGTATTTGATATGGAACGAAGATATCAGCGGCGCGCTCGCTCCCGACGCTACAGCCATCGGCGCGCTCGCGATGCAGTTGCGCGCGGATTTCGCGGCCATCGATGCAAACTTCGCACGCACCACCGATCCCAGCGGCTCGATCGCGCAGACCTTGATGGCGCTTGTCTACGGCGCCTCTGACACCGCCTTCTTCTTCTCGCTGGTCAACGACACCTATTTGACCACCGCGCCCTATGCCTATGCGGCCTCGGCACTGCCGCAGCCGGCGATCGACGCCGCCCACGGCCAACTGAGCTATGACCCGGTAAACAAGCAACTCGCGTTCTCCGGCGTGCTCGATGCCGCTACGCAAGCGGCGATCGTGGCTGCGCTGGCGGTCAGTACCACCGACAAGACGGACAACCTCGCTGCCGGCGCCGACCAGACGCTCACCCCCGAGGCGATGACCAACATCGTCGTCAATGCTGCGCTGCTGCTGGATACGGGCGCCGCGCAAGAAGCCATAGTGGTGAGCGCCGCCACATCCACCACCTTCACCGCGTCGCTGACGAACGCACACAACGGGACCACCACGCCATTCGCCATCGTCAATGACCCTGGCTTGCCGGCGGCGATCAGCGCACTGGCCCTGGCCAACCAGCAGGCCGTCGTACCGTTCTTCGCGCAGTATCCCGAACTGCAGGCGATCTATGCCAGCTTCGCGTCCTCCAGCCTGGCCCTGCCGGATCGCTACACCGCGCTGCTTGCGCAGTTCCTGCCGATCCTGATTGCGGCGCGTAAACAGGAGCAGGCCTTGAGCGATGTATCGCAAGCCATCGGCCAAGACACCAGCTTCGCTACCGCCCTGTTGCAAGACCCGCGCATTCTCGCATCCGGCAGCAACAAGGCCGGTCCGGCGCTCGACGACTTCACCGCCATCCAGACCGGCGGGCTGACCGCGGCTTTCTATCTCGACGGCAAACTGGTCGGCGGCGCGGCACCGCAGATCGTCGATGTGGCGGGTCCCGTGCAGTTCGCACAAGTAGGCCTGCTCGCCGGCACCATCGCTGCAGGCGTCACGCTCACCACCACGGTCAACGGTGTCGCCATCGCCTACGTCACCCAGGCGACGGATACCGACCTGCCCACGATCGCCGGAGAGATCGCCACCCTGATCAACAGCTCAAGCGCGATCGACCCGACCACGGATCTGCCGATCGGCAACCTGGTGTCGGCGACCGGTGTTGCCGAGGCGGTGATCGTCGTTTCCACGTCGCCGGCCAACCCCAGCCATGCGGTCACCTTTGCCTGCGCGTCGTCGAACGCAAGCTTGACGTACGCCGCGGGCGCGGCCTTGTCCTCCGACATCATCGCGCAACTGCCCGCCGGCGTGTCTGCACCGCTGCCGCAGGGCAACGGCGGCGGCGCGATTGCCGTCGCGCTCAGCGGCGCCGTCGTCGCGCCGCAGGACGGCGCCTATAACTTCAGCGTGGTGCTCGACCCCGGCGCGTCGGCGACGGTGTCCTTCGGCATCCCCGGTGCCACGCCGACTTACCCCACGCTTACCTTCGGCAAAGGCGCCGTGCCGGCACTTCCGATCAGCTTGAGCGCGTCGGTGATGACGCCAATCAGCATCGTCGCGACCGGCGTCACCAGCACCGTCACGCTGTGCTGGCAAAACGGCGCGGGGCTAGGCTGGCAACCGGTGGCGACGCAGTATCTGTATCCGCAAAATCCGATGAATCGGCTGCGCGACAGCTATGTGCGCTTCCTCAAGGCCGCATCGCTGGCGAGCGCGCTGTCGCTGAGCGCCGACGAGATCGCGTATCTCGCCTTCGACACCGCCCGTGCCGTCGCCACCACGAGCAGCAGCACCACCGCCACAGGCTCCGCAACCTTCCAGCCGGTATCCATGGCGAATATCGCGGTGGGTACGCAACTGGTGATCGATAGCGGCACAAACCAGGAAACCGTCACCGTCAGCGCGATCACGGCCACCACGTTCACCGCCATTGCCACGCTTTCGCATCACGGTTCGGTCACACCGTTTCCGATTGTTTCGGCGCTGTCCGCACAGGTAGGCATGGGCTGGCTCAACTGGCTTCCGAGCCCGCCCCATCCGCCCGGCGTACCGTTCAGCGACAGCTTGGGCTCGGCCTATCCCGATGCGGCGCAGTCGCCTGCACTCGACGCGATTCTGGGCACGGTGCTCGATTTTGCGCGGCTCAAGCAGGCGCTGTCGCCCGGCGACGAGCGGGTGATGCAGACGATACAGGCGCCGGCTGCGATTCAGGCCAACGGGCAGTCCGCCATCCTCAGCCTCACCGGCTGGCAACCTGCGTCGCTGAGCGCCTTGGCGCTGCGCTTCTTCGGTTCCCTGTCGCTGACCTCGCTGAGCAATATCACGAATTTCGCGCGCGTGTTCGACGCGATGCAAATCGTCAAGAGCAGCGGCGTGTCGGCCGGCGCGCTGCTCGGCGCGCTCACCAATGCACCAGGTGCCTCGGGCATCACCGCGCTGCAAAGCGCCTTGCGCGCACAGTACGCCGAGGCGGATTGGCTCACGGTGGTCAAACCGATCTACGACGCCATGCGCATGGCGCAGCGCGATGCGCTGGTCGCCTACATTCTGCAAAGCTTCAACACGAAGCCGCCACCGGCACCCTACAACGGCGCCAATACGCCCACCACAGCGGACGAACTGTTCGAATACTTTCTCATCGACACGCAAACCCAGCCGGCGGTGGAAACCTCGCGCCTGCTGCTGGCGCTCTCGACCACGCAATTGTTCATCGAGCGCGTGCTGCGCGGCCTTGAAGCGCAGGTCCTGCCCAGCGTCATCGACGCGCAGCAATGGACATGGATGAAGCGCTATCGCGTATGGCAGGCAAACCGCGAGGTGTTCCTGTGGCCGGAGAACTGGCTCTACCCCGAGCTGCGCGACGACCAGACACCTATTTACCAGGCCACGGCGAGTGCGCTGCTGCAGGGCGACATCACCGACGACGCGGCCACCGCGGCCTATCTCAGCTACCTGATGAGCCTGGAGGAAGTCGCCAAGCTCGAACCTTGCGGCATTTACTACATTCCCGCCACGGCACCGGGCGCGGGCGGCGCGCAGAGCGACGAAATAGCCTATGTCGTCGCCCGCACCGCCGGCGCGCACCGCAAGTACTACTTCCGGCAACTGAGCGCCGGCTCATGGTCCGCGTGGACCCAGGTCAATGTCGAATGCGAAGACATGCCGCTGACGCCGATTGTATGGAACGTGCCCGACGGCTCGGGCGGAACCAACCAGCGGCTCTTTCTGTTCTGGCTGAAGATCATCAAGCAGCAGCCGGCGGCAGCGCCCGGCGCGCCGAGCACCGGCAAGATGGCCAAGAACAAGAAGATCTCCAACTGGGATGACAGCGACGTCGACACCTATACCAGTTCGGCCAGCGGCAATGCGGGACAAATCAGCGTCTCCGGCGTGCTTTACTGGAGCGAGTTCGTCAATGGCGCATGGCAGTCGGCAAAAACCTCGGACCATAATCGCCCCGTAGCGATCAGTTGGAACGCCAAGGCGGGAGAGAATTCGTTCGAATTGAATCGCAACCGCTTCCGGCTGGTCGTGCAGCCGTTTCTGCTGAACGTGCCGTCGGATTGCCTGGTGCTGGCGATTCTTCCGCCCAACGACGGCTCCGAACCGGACGTTCCGTTCGGCAGCGGCTTCATTCTGCACAACACGCACAGCCTGCCGATGCTTTCGACGGACGTGAACCCCTCCCCCGGCGCGGATCCGTGGACGGTCCTTGGCTACATCCCGGCGCCCTTGCGCTATCTGAAACCTCAGCAGACGTATTACGGGACTCAAGGTTCCGGTCTCTTCACGGTATCGCAATTCGACACGATTAACGATGTGTTGAACAACAAGGTCAGCTCAACTTCGACCATCCTCCAATTCAGCTGGCAACCGCACTTCGTAGAGCCGCAAATCGGCCCGGGCGATGACACCTGCTGGCCGTTTTTCTATGAAGACCGGCGCAATCAGTTCTACGTCCATGTGGACAAGAGCTTCGTCCCCTACGCCGCTTATGTCGGCTTCGGAGCGAACACTGTAAAGGCGGTGGACGTATCCGCCAACATCCCTCCCCTCGTCGTCGGCGCGGCATCGCCACCGCGCGTCACGACCGGTGTGGACACCATCATCGGCAACGCATCGGGCAGCACCCCGGCAGGCTGGAACGTGGTTGGAAGCAATACCGCTGCCACCGCCTCGTTCGACACCGGCGCCACGGTTCAATTCCAAGGCCGCATCGTCAGCGCGGTTGGCAGTGCACCCACGGTCAGCGCCACCGACCTCGGCGCGCCTGTCGTCAACGTCGCTTCGACCACGCAAACCAAGGGAGCCTAGTCATGGCCGTTCTCTTCTCAGGAAGCCAGCAATTTCACCAGGCCGATGACGCCAATGACCTGGTCGGGGCGCAGTCTCCATGGTGGAAGTCCGGCTTCGGCCCGGTCGCGTGGGGCTATTACCAGTATCAATACGACTTCAAGAATTTCTTTCACCCTTACGTCGGCACGCTGATTGGGCAATTGAATGCCACGTCGGTGCAGCAGATGCTGGATCCCGGGTTTCTGGCCAAGCAATACCTCAAGTACACGACGCAAGAGTACGCCCCCAACCCCACGCATGACTCGACCATCGCCGTGACGATCGAGCCGAAGCAGATCGACACCTCGATCGGCGGCCCTTACGCGAACTACAACTGGGAATTGCTTTATCACCTGCCGGTCGCGGTGGCGGTGCATCTGAGCAACAACCAGCGCTTCGCCGAAGCGCAGCGATGGTTCCAGCTGGTGTTCGATCCGACCAACACCGATGCCAGCGTGCCGGCACCGCAACGATTCTGGCGTTCGTTCGTGTTCAACAATGCGGCGGCCGTTCAGAGCATTCAGAGCCTGCTGGAGACCTTGGATTCGACCGATCCGTCCTTGGCCGCGCTAAAAGCGCAGATCATCAGCTCCTACGACGCCATCCTGACCAATCCATTCGATCCTTTCGCGGTCGCCCGCAACCGCCCGAGCGCCTTCCAGTGGTATGTCGTGATGAAATATCTCGACAACCTGATCGCCTGGGGCGACAGCCTTTTCCTGCAGGACACCAACGAGACCATCAACGAGGCGACACTTTGCTATGTGCTGGCCGCGAATCTTCTGGGCCAGCGCCCGCAATCGATGCCTCAGCCCGGCACCACCAGCGCCAAGAATTTCCTGCAGCTCAAGCAGGCCGGCCTCGATGCCATGTCGAATGCGATGATCGATCTCGAAGCCCAATTTCCGTTCAACCTGGCGCCTCCGCCATCGCCGAACGGAGCAGGCACGGACCAGAGCGGCGCGCTGTTCGGCATCGGCCGCGCGCTTTATTTCTGCATTCCGCAAAACCAGACACTGCTAGCCTACTGGGACACGGTGGCGGACCGTCTGTTCAAAATCCGCAACAGTGAAAATATTCTGGGCGTCGTCCAGCAGTTGCCGTTGTTCGATCCGCCGCTCGATCCGGGCATGCTGGTGGCGGCGGCCGCCGCCGGTGTGAACATCGCCAGCGTGGTGGCGGGCCTGAATCAGCCGCTGGGGCCGATGCGCGGGCTCTACCTCATTCAAAAAGCGATCGAGCTTGCCGGCGAAGTGCGTTCGCTCGGCGCCGCCCTGCTGTCCGCCATCGAGAAGGGCGACAACGAGCACTTGGCGGTGATGCGCCAGACGCATGAAGTCGCCTTGCAGACCTTGGTGCAGAACGTGCGATTCCTGCAATGGAAGCACGCGCAGGAGGCGACCAATGCGCTGCTCAAGAGCCGCGCCACCGTCTACGAGCGCTACAAGAACTATCTGCGCCTGCTTGGCCAGACGCCTGACGCGACCGCCGCTCCAGCGAGCTTGAATCCGGATCGCTCCGAAATCACCGAGGCGACATTCAACGACCTGTATTCGAAACTGCTGGGCAAGTTCGATCTGGCCGTGCCGACGCAAACGCAAGGCCCCTTGAAAATGGCACAAGGGTCTTCGCCCTCCAACGCATCGGGCGCGGCCGGCAATGGATCGCTGTATCTCATCACCAACGAAGACGACGAGTTGAATACGCATTTGCCGAACGCTCGCGACATGCGCGTCGGCAGCGGCGTATCGAACCTCGTCGCCGGCGTCGTGGCGCCGATACCCAGCGTCGAGGTGCATCTCGCGTTCTGGGGCATGGGCATCCACTCCAACATCATCTCCGGCCAGTCGCTGAGCACGGTAGCGAAGATAGCCGCCGAGGCGCTGCAAATCGGTGCAGCACACGAAACCGACCAGGCGGGCATCAGTTCGCGCACGGCGTCCTACCAGCGCCGCGCCGACGAATGGATGCACCAGACCAATCTGGCCGCGCGCGACCTGATGGCGATCGGCCGGCAGGCGATCGGTTCGCTCATTGCCGAGCAGGTCGCCTATCACGAGTACATGAACGTCAAAACGCAGATCAAGCAGGCGCAGGAGATTCAAAGTTTCCTGCAAGACAAGTTCACCAACCAGAAATTCTACGGCTGGATGCAAAGCGAGATTTCCGGACTGTATTACCAGTACTACCGATTCGCTTGCGACACCGCACGGCGCGCCGAACAAACCATGAAGCGCGAGCTGATGCAGCCCGCGCTCGACGACACGCAATTCATCCAGTTCAACTACTGGGACTCCGGCCATCAAGGCCTGCTGTCGGGCGAGGCCCTGCATTTCGACCTGAAACGCCTGGAAATGGCTTACCACGACAACAACACGCGCGAGCTGGAGATGACCCGCCACGTCTCGCTGCGCCAGCTCGATCCGCAAGCGCTTGTCGCCATGCGCTTGACGGGAACTTGCACGGTTTCCATCCCCGAATGGCTCTACGACCGCGATTGCCCCGGGCACTATATGCGCCGCATCAAGTCGGTCTCGATCTCGATTCCCTCGGTGGTCGGGCCCTATGCGAGCGTCAACTGCACCCTGAGCTTGCAGGCTAGCTCGCTGCGCGTCTCGCCCTTGCTGGCGAACGGCGCCTACGCCCGCGACACCTCGCAAGACGATATCCGTTTCATCGACTATTTCGGCGCAACGGACGTCATCGTCACCAGCGGCGCATCGAACGACAGCGGACTGTTTGAAACCAACCTGCACGACGAGCGCTTCCTGCCGTTCGAAGGCGCAGGCGCGATCAGCACCTGGACGCTCGCGCTGCCGGGCGACCTGCGGGCATTCGACTACACGACGATATCGGACGTCATCATCCACGTTCGCTACACGGCGCGCCAGGCCGGCAATCCCTTGGGTTCGCAAGCGACCAAGGAATTGAAGCTGGCCTTCGCAGACGTGAAGCAGTCGCCGCAGACGCTACTGCTTTGCCTCAAATACGACTTCCCGACCGAATGGGCCGCCTACGTGAACGGCAATGGCCATACGCCGTTTCAGGCAACCATCGACAGCTCGTTCCTGCCCTATTACGTGCAGGGGATGAAGAAGGTCGCCGCATTCGGCAACGTGCAGCTGTACGGTCAAAATGCACAAGGTACCGATGTGACGGCCAGTGCCCCCGTGTCCGGTGCAATCACCGGCTCCTTGCTCGGAGCGGCAGGAGCGACCCTGTCGCTGCCCGGCACGCTCGCCGCCATGACGCCGAACCTGGACAACCAGATCTATGCCTTGATCGGCTACACCTGTTCCGAATGACCCACCAGGCCGGATCGTCTGTCATGCACCATCCCATCCATTCCCAACCGGTCGCATGCGAGAGAACTGAGCATGGGTTTGGTCCAGTGATGAGATCGCCTTATTTGCAAGACGATCCAGCCGAGATTCCATGCCGCTCATAGATGAACCATCTCATGGGAGGGTTCTGCATGAAGATAGTCCATCAAATGGAGATTTGGCCCTGGACATCCCCTTCATTCATTTCGGTAGCGCTATGCCCGAGATTTCCGCACAAATGGCCATGAGACGCTCCTGGATCACAGCATCGTTCGCTTGCGGATTGGGTTTCATGCGAGCCAGGTGATAGAAGTACTTGCCGGTGATATCGGCTTTGGCGTCGCTACCCGCAGCGAGCCATGCCTGCGTCAGGTGGGCTTGTTGCATGTCATCGCTTGCACCAGGACCGCCCATTTGGGTGGCTACCCAACCAGGCTCCAATGCATTGGAAAACACACCCGGCCAGCGCCGTGCAACCGCAAAGGCCAGCAGCGTATCGTGCAATTTACTTTCGGAATAGGCTTGCATCCCATCCCAGCGCCGCCGCTTCCACAGGATGTCGTCCAGGTTTGCGTCGACATGGTGGTGCAAGCCGGAACTGAGATAGACAAACCGTCTGGGTCTATGGATCAGTGCGGTGAGCAGGTAGGCCGACAAGGTGTTGACGGAAAAGACATGTGGCAGGCCATCTGCCGTGATTCGGCGGCTTTCGCGATAGCCCACGGCAGCGTTGTGAATGACCGCATCGAATGGCCCCAGCGCGTTCACTTGGTTCGCAACATCCTTGGCGCCGTCGATGGTTTCGAGGTCGCCCACCACGATGGCCTCGGCATTCGGCATGGCGCGCCGCGTGTCTTCGGCACGGCCCTCATGACGAGCATGCAACACCACTTGATGCCCTAGAGAGGCCAGCAGTTCGCCCGCCATCAGGCCGAGGCCAGTCGACGAGCCTGAGATAAAGATGCGTGACATAAGGAGGTCCTTTGAAAATGTTGGGTAGACAAGGCGGCTGCAGACCCGATGAAGCGATCAAGCGGCAGAGCGACGACGTGCGATAACGATCGCCGCGCCCAGCAGCGCGCATGCCGTACCAAAGGTGTAGACGGCGGCGTACCCGAACTGTCCGGCAACCAGGCCAGCCATCGGCCCTGCAACACCATAGGCAATGTCGAGAAAGGCGACAAAGGCACCCATGGCGCTGCCGCGATTGCTCGGCAAGACCCGCTTGAGCGCTTCGACGCCCAGCGCGGGAAATATCAAGGCGCATCCCAGACCCGTCACCAGTGCTCCAGCCAGCGCCGTCATTTCATTCGGCGCGTAGCCGAGCATCAGCTGTCCCATGGCTTCGACGACGATGGACCACAAGGCGATGCGATAACCGCTCACTCTGTCGGGCAGGTTTCCAAGCACCAGTCGTACCAGGATGAACCCGACACCGAAAGCTGTCATGACCAAGCCCGCGTGTTGCCAGTGATGTGTCGTGAAATACAGCGATGAAAAAGCGGTGAGGCCAGACAGGCCGACCCCTTGCATCATGAGCCCAAGGCCTTCGCCCCAAATCTGGCCAACCACTTTGTGAAAAGGCAAGCGCTGACCGGCGCTGCTGCTGTACGAGATCTGCCGTATCGCGATGATGGCGGCGAGCAATGGCGCGGCAATGCAAGCCATCATGGCGGCCTGGAGACCGTATGACTGATACAAGGCCAGGCCGATCGGTGCGCCGATCGCGAGGGCCGCGAACATGGCGATACCGGTCCACGACATCGACTTGCCTGCGCGCTGGGGGCCGACCGACGCGATCGACCAGGACACGCAACCGGTCACGAACTGGCTTTCACCCAGGCCCGCTGCCAATCTCCCCATGACCACTATGGCCAGACTCATTGTCGGTGACAGCCCCGGCATGGCCGAAAGCAAATACGACGCACCGCCCAAAGCGCAGACCAAGGCTCCTTGGATGGCCGAACGTTTGCCGCCGTGGTTGTCGGTCAGGCGTCCCGCATAGCCGCGCGTCATCACGGTGGCCAGGAACTGGATGCCGATGACCAAGCCGACCACGAAATTGCTGAAACCCAATTGGTTGTGGACGAACAGCGGGATCACGGATAGCGGCAGGCCGACACAAAGGTAACCACAGAACAGGGCCGCGATAATGCCGGGCGCTGGTTGAGTGAGATAAGGCAAGGCGGCGCCCGGCAAGCTCGCCTCTCTGGTGATGAGTGCTGACATGGCAGTCTCCGTATAACTAAATGAGAAAAAGAGAGGCCGCCCGACCGTTGGCCGGGCGGCGTGGCGGATCAGGCGACGTCTTTTGCAGAGGCTTCGAACAGCTCGGGACGGTAGCCGCTGGTCGCCAGCAGATAGTCGCGCGACGCGGTGGCATCGGCCGCCAGCTTGTCCAGGTCGACATCCGTCAGCTTGCCGCCCCGCTTGCGCAGCTTGCCGGCCACCATGACGGTATCGACGTCAGAGCGTTCGACCGCCTGCACGATCGTGCCGATTGCGTTGGTCACTGGGAAAACCGCGACGCCATTGGTGCGCACCATGATGATGTCGGCCTGCTTTCCGGGCGTGAGCGAGCCAACCGCATGTTCGAGGCCGGCGGCGCGGGCACCATGGACGGTGGCGGCCTTCAGCACGGCCTCGACCGAAATCGGCGCGGGTGCCGTGGTTTCGCCACGGAAACGGCGGTAGCGCATCGCCGACCGTTGCTGCCCGAACAGCGCGTGCATTTCACCGAACATGTCGCTGCCGAACGCGGTGTCGAGGTCGATGCCGAGTGCGGGAGTCAGGCCATGATCGAGCGCCTGCTGATACGCAAAGCTGTCGTCGTCGAAACCGAACAACGCATCCGAGCGTGGATTGATGGTGATGTTCACGCCGGCATCCGCAAACAGCTTCCAGGTTGCTTCCGGCACGCGAGTGCAATGATTAAAAATGTTGTGCGGGCCCAGCACGCCAGGCTTGGCAAATTTGGGCCCGAGTTTGGCGAGATCGCCGATAAATTCGGTCAGGATATGCATGTCTAGCTCGCGCGCGACCTTCCACCAGTCCAGATTCAGCTGGCCGAACAGCCCTGCCCGTACCAGCCCACTGCCCTGATTCCAGCGAGCGGCCAGACGGTGCAGGTCCGACGGCAAATGCGCGTTCGACGCTTCCTTGTCCATCGCGGCGCCGACCATGTGCAGGGCACGGATACCGCTGTCCTGGAGTGCATCCAGTGCTGCATCGGTGTGCTCGGGGCTGCGCGACGAATGGCAGGCATCGATGATGGTGGTGATGCCGGCATCCAGCGAAGCCACTGCGGTCAGCTTCGTGCTGGTGTACATATCGAAGGGACGATAGTGCCGCCCCAGCTTTCCGGCGACGACGTCAATGTAGGCAAACAGATCGTCGACGTTGGGCATCAGCCGGCGCATGACGCCGAGCCACATATGGTGGTGGGCATCGATCAGGCCCGGCATCACGATGCTGCCGGATGCGTCGATCACAGTCGCGTCGCCGACCTGGAGATTCGGACCAACGGCTGCAATACGGTCGCCTTCGACCAGGACATCGCCTACGGCCAGATTGGGCACATCGGCGTCCATCGTCACGACGGTGCCGCCCTTGAAGAGAACTTTTCGATCGGAGTTGGACATGAGAGAGCTCCTTGGAGGGTTCATCGTTTCGCGACCGGGGTGCCGCGACGTGGCGAAACGATAGACTTCGCAGGAACTTTGATTAAGATCATCAGATGCACAACATCTTTGCTGAAATGCAAAAATAGGAGCGCAACATGGGTTTCGACGGCAGGCTGCTTTCGGGCATGAGTGTGCTGGCCGCGGTCGTCGAGACCGGCAGCTTTACGCGAGCCGGCGAGGTGCTTGGGCTATCCGCGTCCGGAGTGAGCCGCGCCATTTCACGGCTGGAGCAGCGGCTCGGCATTCGCCTGCTGAACCGCACGACCCGGGTATTACGCCTTACCGACGAAGGCACGCGCCTTTACGCGTTGATAGCGCCCCATTTGTCAGGCATCGAGGAGGCGGCGAACACCGTGTCGGGTGCGGCCGAAACAGTTCGAGGTAGCTTGCGGGTAAGCCTCAATCCGATCTTTGCCCGGAGTGTGCTGGCACCACGATTAGCCGACTTCACCAAACGCTACCCCGAGCTGAACCTCATATCGGTATCGCTGCCCGATGCCGGAGATCTCGTGGCCGAAGGCATCGATGTCGCCATACGTTTTGGGCCTCAACCGTCGACCAGCATGACGTCACGGAAACTGCTGGATACTCGCGTATTGACGGTCGCATCCCCGGCTTATCTGAAAAAGCACGGGCGCCCTAAAACGCCTGAAGCGTTGATCGGGCACGACTGCATCCAGTACATCGATCCTCAGCGAGCCAAACCTTTCGGATGGGAATTTCATCGTAGAAAGGAAATCCGACCCGTCGAGACCACAGGCCGCCTGACGCTGACCGATGTGGATACGATGGTGACCGCTTGTGTTGCGGGTGCTGGCATAGCGCAGGTTTTGGCGCTCGGGGTGGAGCCTTTGCTGGCGAACGGCGACCTGGTCGAGCTATTTCCTGACTGGCCCGACGAAACCTTTCCGCTTTACGCCATCAGGCCGTCTCGACGCTTGCCCCCCGCTGCAGTCGAGGCCTTTCTCAATTTCTGCCATGACATATGCCAAGGGATCTGATGCATCCCTTGGCGAGCTGACTGCTTCAGACCGGCACTCGATCGAGGAGCGGCGCCCTACCACCGATACGCCAGGCCGAAATACAGTTGCCGGTCGGGAGTTGCGCGGTTCAGGCCCATATTGGCGCCCATGTCCAGTTGCAGGTTCGGGTTCACCGCATAGATAAAGGCGAGGTCGCCGGACTCCTGCTTCACGTGGCCGGACGGCTCGTGGTTGTTCTGCTGCCAGTACTCCACCGCCACCGACAGCTTGCTGGTCAGTGGATGCGCGATGTTGATGAGGTTGGTGATCGACAGATGGCGTCCACGTCCATCGGCGTCGGCAAGCGCGTCGAGTTCCGGCCCCACCGTCAAGGTGAAGCCGCCCCCCACCGCCGCGCTCATCGGCATGGCGAGGCCGCCTTCCCAGCGATCGTTGCCGATGCCCCGTGACGCCGTGGGCGCCTTGACGAAGGGAATGATCGAGGCGCTGAACACGTCGCCGCTGTAGATCGCGGTCTTCAAGCGCAGATACAGGTCGCCCGCGCCGTTGGTGGTCTGGCGCTTGCCGTCGGTCTTGCTGCGTATGCGAACTGCAGGCGCCCAGTTCACCTCGATGTCGGTACGGGCGCCGATGCCGTACTTGAGATAGGGGTTGAGGAAGTACAGCGTGTCGGTGCTGCTGCCGCCATGTGCATCGTGGGTGGCATTGCCGATGTCCGTTTCGAGCTGCCACACGCCGTCGGGAACGGTGCACGGCACATTGGCCTTGGTCGGACGGTCGGTGCAGATGGGCGGCGCGTCGTCGGCATGCACGATGGACGACAGGGAGACCGCCAGCAAGAGAGCGGGCAGTCCAAGGGTGGAGCGGAGAGTCATGGTCACGCCTTTGGATCAAGGATGACCACCCATGCTAGGCACCGGCGTCTATCGGCGGCGCCGTATTCGGCGCGCTCGTATCAAGACGCCATCAAGACGATTCGGCGATACCGGCCAGGCGATAACCCACCTGCAGCTCGGTCACCAGGTGGCGCGGCTGCGCCGGCTGCTCCTCCAGCTTCTGCCGCAGGTTGGCCATGTACACGCGCACGTAGTGCGCACGCGTGGCGTAGCCGGGGCCCCATACGTCGGTAAGCAGCTGGCGATAGGTCAGCACCCTTCCCTGTCCGCGCACCAGCGCCGCCAGCAAGCGGAATTCGATGGGGGTCAGATGCACGATGTCGCCGCGACGATGCACCTCGTGCGTGGCGAGGTTCACCTCGATGTCGCCGAAGCGCACGGACGCGCTGGCCTGGCCGCGATCGCCCGTCAGGTTTGCCCTGCGCAGCTGGGCGCGCACGCGTGCGACCAGTTCGGGAACGCCAAAAGGCTTGGCCAGGTAGTCGTCCGCGCCGGCTTCCAGCGCCGCCACTTTTTCCGACTCGCGATCGCGCGCCGACAGCACGATGATCGGCGCCGACGACCAGCCGCGCACGTCGCGGATCACCGCCTTGCCGTCATCGTCGGGCAGCCCGAGGTCCAGCACGATCAGATCCGGCTGGCGGCTGGCGGCATCGATGCGCGCGCGCAGCGCGTCGCCGGCCTCGAACACGGTCATCTCTTCATGCTCGAGGGCCAGCCGCAGGAAGCGGCGGATATCGGCCTCGTCCTCCACCACCAGGATGCGCGGCTTGTTCATGCAGGTTCTTCCAGATCGATCGTCGGCGGCTCTTCGGCGGCCAGGATGACCTCGAAACACGCGCCATGCGGTTCGCGGCGCGATGCCGAGATGCTGCCGCCATGCGCCTCCACGATGCGCCGCGACAGCGCGAGTCCGAGCCCCACCCCAGGCACCGCCGATTCGCGTGTGCCGCGCGCGAATTCGGCGAACAGCGCGTTGACGTCGATGCCGGCGGGAAAGCCGGGACCGTCGTCTTCGATACGCAGCACCAGGTTCGCGCCTGCAAGCTCCGCGCAGACGTAGAGCGTGGCGTCGTCCGGCGTGTATTTGGCGGCATTGTCGAACAGGTTCGCCAGCACGCGCTCGAACAGGATGGCATCGAGCTGGACCAGCGGCATGTCAGGCGGGATGTCCACCACGATCTGCCGGCGGCCCAGGCCCGTGGCCGCCAGCGCGGCGCCGACCAGTTCGTCCAGGGCGTGCCATTGCAGATCCAGGCGCACGCCTTCGCCCTGCAGGCGCGCAGCATCCAATAGATTCACTATTTGCCGCTGCATGCGGTCGGCCTGGATCACGATGGCTTGCGCCACGTCGCCTTCGCCCAGCATGCCGGCCATGCCGCGGATGGCGGTCAATGGCGTGCGCAGGTCGTGCGACACCGCGGACAGCAAGGCGTTGCGCAGGCGCTCGCCCTCCATGCGCAACTGGGCCTCGTGCGCGACCTCGACGAAATGCACGCGCTCGATCGCCAGGGCGATCAGCGACTGAAAGGCGCGCAACAGCCCGGCGAGATCCGCATCCAGCGCCTGCGTCGAGCTGCGCTCGAGCATCAGCACGCCGCGCGTGCGCAGCGGCGTGACCAGCGGCAGATAGGTGGCACCGTGGGCGGGCAGCGTGGCGGTGCCGTGGCCCGCGGGCTGGCCCATTTCAAGCACCCATTGGGCGATGCCTGAGTTGCCGTAGCCGTCGGGCGCGATGCGATCGTCCCGATCCGGCAACAGCAAGCTGGCCTTGCCGTCGAACAGCGGCCCGATGCGCGAAGTGCAGACCTCTGCAATATCTTCGTCGCGCACGGCCACCGAGAGGTCCGTGGCCACCTGCGCCAAGGCGTTCGCGCGCCGTTCGCCGGCGGCCGCACTCACCGCCTCCGCGCGCAGGCGCGCCGCCAGCTGGCCGGTCACCAGCGCGACCACCAGCATCAGGAAAAAGGTGAACAGGTATTGCGTGTCGGAAACATGGAACGACCACACCGGCGGCACGAAGAAGAAATCGAAGCTGCCCACCGCCACGACGGCCGCCAGCGCGCCGGCGGCGCGCCCCCAGCGCAGAGCCACCAGCATCACCGTCAACAGAAAAAGCATCACCACGTTCGAAAGGTCGAACACGCGCAGCAGCAATGCCGCCACCCCGGTGGTGGTGGCGCAGGCAGCCGTGGCATAGACCAGAACCCGGTATCGGAACGGGCGCAACGGTACCAGGGCGGAATGCGAAATCATCGCCGCTCATGATAGCCGCCCTGTTGTCGGAGCGGCTATCGATGACCACGCTGGCGTCCGCCGAGTTGTGTAAGCAACTTGCGCATGCCACGCCAGGCGGACGGCGCCCGCCTGGCGATCGAGGCAGGCGTATCCGTCAGAACAGCTTGCGCCAGCTGTCCTGCTTGTCCTCGCGCGTGTTCACCTCAATCATCACGCCTTCCGGCGTGCGGCAGAAAAAGCGCGAGCCGCGGGAGTTGTTGAAGACCTCGGTCTCCATGTGGACGCCGGCATTCTTGAAGGTCTGGTACAGCTCTTGAACCTCCTGCAGTGTCGGCATCTCGAAGCCGAAGTGAAAATCGGCAGGCCACGACGTCGCGTCGCTGACGCCGTCGAGCACGATGTCGAAGCCGTCGCGCTTGAGCAGGATGCTTTCTCCTGCCGCGACGATTTCGCAGCCGAAGTATTTCTCCATAAAGGCCGCCGTCGCCGCGGGATTCGTCGTGGGAAAGCTCAAGTGGTTGAGCGTGCCGTTGCATTGGGTTTTCATGGCATGGATCTCTTGCATGGTGGGCAGTCCACCCGGAGCTGGCCGGGCAGGCTTGCGTCGATGGGTTTTCAAGCGGGGTTCTGCGCTGCAAATACGGCCTCGTAACGACCGTCGCGCTCCGCCCAGCGGCGGGCCAGATCGCGGTCGAGCAACACTTCGCCGCGAGGCGTATCGCCGGAGGCCAGCTTCTGCATCACTTCGGCCACGTAGGCATCCAACGGCATGGCGCGCGGATCGGCCAGCTGCTGAGCGCCGGTCAGCCCGGTCTGCACATAAGGCGGAGAAAGTTCCAGCACCTCGATGGACAGCTGGCGCAACTGGTGACGCAGCGACTGCAGCCAGGAGTGCAGAAAGGCCTTGCTGGCACAGTAGGCGGGAAAGTCGGCGCGCGGCACGAACGCCAACGCGGAACTGGTCGCCATAAACGTCGCGTCAGCGTTGCGCCTGAGCAAAGGCAGCACGAGCTCGGCTACCCGCAGCACGCCGAGAATATTGGTCTGCACGACCGCTTCGGCGTGGTCCGCGGTCCAGCCATCGTCTGCCATGTTCTCGGTCTGCGAGATGCCGGCATTGGCGATTGCCACGTTGAGGTCGGGATGCTGTTCGCGCAGATACACGCCCAGCTCCGACAGCGAGGCCGCGCTGTTCACGTCGAGCTGGCGCCCGATCAAACCCGGCCGTCGGGCCGTGATCTCATCGAGCAAGGCCTGGCGCCGGCCGGTGATGATGACGCGATTGCCGCGGTCGTGCAGCGCTTCGGCCAGCGCGCGGCCAATGCCGCTGCTGCCGCCGGTCACCAGAATGGTGTTGCCGGTGATTTTCATGGGAGTCACTCCTGAAGGATGGTTGCTTCGAAGCCGCCAACCGGACCAGCAGGTTCTCGTTTCCCCTCTTCCTCGATACGCGCAGACGTGCCGCGCGTCGCCCGTCGCGAAGACGACAGACCGCGCCCATGCATGCACGGGCGAATCGGTACGAAGAAAGGATCAGGCATGCGCCTGGAATAACGGAACGTAAGCTCATCGGAACGGCGTCGTGTGTTCGTCGAGAACTGCCCCGCTGGGCTCCTCTCGACCGAAGGACGCGTTGGATGACGGTAACGCTTACGGCGGCCTGCTCGGGACAGACTGCGGGCGGGAGTGTAGGCGCTCCCTGAAGTGCGGGTCAACCGGAGAAGCGCTGACGGCCGGGAGATGGCCTTGGGCGACGCGGCGGACTCGGGAAGTCTTACTTGTCCATGCCGTGCAGCATCTGACCGTCGAACACCGCCTCCGGCAGCACATGGCGCAGCCAGCAGGCTCCATCGCCAAGCCCTTCAGGCGCTTGGCTCGATCATCGTCAGCCCTGCATTCCCTGCTCAAACAAAAGAGATTTGCCTCGCGACGAAACTCCGCCACCGAATGGCCGGCCTGGATTACCTGGCCTGGATGGAGCTTCAGTTCAAGCAAACAGGCGCGAGCCCATCATGGATGCAGCCGCATTCGTAAACGCCCGACCCCGCAAACCTGCTCGACCAGGTCTGCGGATCGAAGGGGAGCTGCTCTCGCCTGCCGCTTTCGCGAAAGCCAGTCCCTGCCGAGCTTGTTCCTACCAGTGCACGCGGAATCCGAGCGAGCCGTTCCACACGTGCGAATCGCCGAAATGCGACAGGCCGGTCTGCCCTTGCACTTCGCCGTAGAGCGAGTAGCGACCGCCGGCCCAGTCCAGCGAGCCGCCAAGCCCGACGCCGCCCCACCAGCGTTCGTTGCGCGTGGTGAAGTCGGTGCCGGCCACGTTGACCTGGGCCGCGTCCTTGAAGTTGTCGTAGACATTGACGATCGCGTACAGGTGCGTGACGACGGCGCCGGACGCGCCCGCATGCGACTGCAGATAGTCGATGGTGGTGCCGATGCGCGCCGTGCCGGTGTTGCCGTCCTGCTGCGACACCCGCGTGCCGAACACGTCGTCGAAGCCGCCGAACGACGCCCGGCCATAGCTCAGTTGCGCCTGCGGCACGACGGACCACGCGTCGCTCAGGCTGAGACGCTGCCCCACTTCGACGCCGGCCACGTAGGCGGTGGCCTTGTTGTCGTTGGCGAGGATGCGCCCCAGCGTGTCGGAGTGCAGGTCCGAGTCGAGGCGCAGCCAACGCGCCTGGCCATCCACGTAGAAGCCGCTCTCGCCGTACCAGGTCAATGCGGCCCCCACGCCGTAGGCATGCGTGTTGATGCGTCCGTCGCCGTAGGCGGAACTCGCGTTCGAATCGAAATGGTCGTACTGCAGCGAAGCGCCGCCGACCAGCCGCCCCGAACCGCTGTCGCTCAGCGTGGTGTCGATGCCCACTTCCGACTTCTGGTTGGATACGTCGTAGCGCGTGCCGCTGGTGCTGCTTTCCGGCTTGATGTCCTGATCGCCGCCCTGCACGCGCACCCACACGCCTTCGCCCGGCCGCATCTCGTCGCCCGCATCGCCGTTGGCCCACTGGCGATTGCCGGTGCGCTGGAACAGCGTGTCGAGCGTATTGGCCTGCTCGAGCATGCCCGCATAGGCCTCATACACGGGCACGCCGGGCTGGTACAGCGGCGGCGTGCCGCCGTCATTCGGTCCGCCGGGATTGCCCGACGAGTCGATCAGCGCCGAACGCAGGTACCAGTCGCCGTCTGGCGTGCTGACGCCGTCCTTGTACAGGCGATACGCATACGCCCCGGCGACCACGGCCTGATCGCCCTGGAACACGTAATCGCCCTTCAGCGAGAAGGTGCCGTTGGACGCGCCCTGCACGTCGATCAGCTTGATGCCTTGGGTGGTCGCGGCACCGGCGCCGCCCACATTGGTGACCTGCACCGTGGTGTTGCCCGAGGTGCTGCCGCCGACCACCAGCATGTCGGTGGCCGAGCCGTCGCCGCCCAGTGCCGTGTTGAAGTTCAGCGTGCCGCCGTTGCCGACGTAGTCGCCCTGCACGTTCAAGGTGGTGCCCGGCGTCTTGCCGAAGTTGACCGAGCCTGCGTTGGTCAGCGAAGCCACGTGCTGCGCGAAGCCGCCGAGATCCAGCGTGGCGCCGCCCTGCACGGTGAAGGCCGAGGAGGCGTTGAAGGCATTCGCGACGGCGGCGCCGAGCGTGCCCGCGCTCACCGTGGTGGCGCCGCTGTAACTGGATGCGCCGCCGAGCACGAGGGTGCCCGCGCCGGCCTTGGCAAGGCTGCCGCTGCCCGACACGCCGCCGGACAAGGTCAGCGTGGTGCCGGCATCGGTGTCGATGGTGGCGCCGCCGCCCAGGCCGATCGCGCGCTGGCTGGCGAAGCTGCCCGTGGTGTGCAGGGTGCCGTCGTCGATCGACAGGCCGCCGGCCGCAGCGCCAAGGTTGGCGTCAGCGGCTACCTGCAGCGTACCGGCATGCACCGTGGTGCCGCCCGCGTAGGTATTGGCGCCGTTGAGCACCAGCGTGCCCAGATCGTCCTTTACCAGCGTGCCCGCACCGCTGAGCACCGCGTCGATGGTCGCCGTCATGCTCGCGCCGGCGGAAGTGCCGTCGCCTACGCGAATGGTCGATGCGCCACCGGTGAGCGCAATGCCGCCGCCGGCAAGGTGGTAACCGTCGGCCTGGAACTGCATGCCGGAGGCGCTCACCTGTCCATTGCTGTTGTCCACCGTCACGGTGCCGCCGGTGCCGCCGAACACGGCAAACACGCCGTTGCTGTAGGGCGCGTTGACCGAGCCGGTGGCGTCGGTCCAGTAGTCGTTGTCGGTGAGGCGCCAGGTGCCGCTGCCGCCGTTGATCGCGCCGTCGTTCGCATGGCCCGGGCCGTCCCAGAAACCGAGCGTGAGGCCCGCGCTGTTCACCAGGTTCACCTGATGGGCGATCGAGGTCTGCACCTGCGCATTCGTCGTCGGCAGGGTGCCCAGCGTGAGGCCGTTGTCGGTCAGCGTGCCGTCGTAGTCGAACAGGCGATATACGCCGGCGCCGAAACTGCCGCCCGGCGTGGTCGACACGTTGAGCGTGCCGTCCAGGGTCAGGTTGCCGTGCACCACGGTGAGGTCGTTCAGCGCACCGCCCGGCGTGCCGGCCTGGCCCAGCTGATAGTCCAGCGTGGCCTTGGCGCTCAGCGCGAGGTTGCCGTTGATGGTGAGCGTGCCGGGCGAGTCGCCGGGACTGAGCGTGCCGCCGTCCGCCACCGTGACATTGCCGCCGATGGTGCCGGTGCCGCCCAGGGTGCCGCCGCTCTGCACGGTGACGGCGCCGGTAGCGGCGGACTGGTTGCCGTCGACCAGCAGCGTGCCGCCCTGCACCGTAGTGGCGCCGCCGTAGCTGTTGGCGCCAGTGAGAACGGTGGTGCCGCTGCCCTGCTGGGCCACCGCGCCGGTGCCGGAGATCACGCCGCCGAAGGTCTGGACGTCCGAACGATCGAAGGCCAGCGTGCCGCTGTTCGCCACGTCGCCCGCGATCGAACCGCTGCTGCCGCCCTCGCCCAGCTGCAGCGTGCCGCCGGTGATGCTGGTGCCGCCGGTATAGGTGTTGTTGCCGGCAAGCACCAGGGTGCCGAGATCGGATTTGACGAGGCCGCTGCTGCCGGTGAGCACGGACGCGATGGTCGCCGTGATGCCTGCGCCGGCGCTGGTGCCGTCGCCCACGCGGATGACCGGCGAGGTCCCCACCAAGGCGATGGCGTCGCCCTGGATGCGATAACCGTCGGTGGCGAACTGCATGCCGGACGCCTGGATCGCGCCCAGGCCGGCATCGACGGTGACGGTGCCGGCGGCAGCGCCGAAGATGGCGAAGCTGCTGTCCTGGAAGGGCGCATTGACGCTGCCGTCCGCCACGGTCCAGTTGTCGTTGCCGGTGTGGTTCTGCCACACGCCGTTGCCGCCCTGCACCTGCCCGTCGCCGCGTGCGCCGTTGCCGTCCCAGAAATTCACCGCCAGGCCGTTGGTGTTGACCAGGTTCACCTGCTGCGCAATCGATGTCTGCAGGAAGTAGTTCGGCGACGGCACCGTACTGATGCTGAGGCCGTTGTCGGTCAGCGTGCCGGTGTAGCCGATGATGCGGTAGATGCCCGGATCGAACGAGCCGCCGGTCGGCACCGACACGTTGAGCGTGCCGCCCAGGGTGAGGTTGCCGTTGACCTGCACCAGATCGTTGAGCGGCCCGCCCACCACGTTGGCCTGGCCAAGCCTGACGTCGAGATTGGACGCGCCGCTCAGGTTGAGATCGCCCTTGATGGTCAGCGTGCCGGGGGCGGTGCCCACGTCGCCTGGGCTTAGCGTGCCGCCGTCCGCCACGTTCACGTCGCCGCCGATGATGCCTTTGCCGCCCAGCGCGGCGCCCTTGTCGACCGAGGTGACGCCGGTCGCCGCCGACTGGTCGCCATCGACGATCAGGCTGCCGGCCAGCACGTCGGTCGGGCCGCTATAGCTGTTGGCGGCACTCAGCACCGTGGTGCCGCTGCCTTGCTGTTCCAGCGCACCGCTGCCGGAGATCACGCCGACGAAGGTGGAGGTATCGCTGCGATCGAACGCCAGCGTGCCGTTGTCGGCGACATCGCCCACGATCGAACCGGTGGTGCCACCGTTGCCCAACTGCAGCACGCCGCCGGTGATGGTGGTGCCGCCGGCATACGTGTTGTCCGCAGCGAGCGCCAGCGTGCCGCCGTCGATCTTGTTCAACCCACCGGCGCCGGCAATTGCACCGGTCAAGCTCAGGTCGTCCACCGTATCGAAAGTGCCGCCGCCGCTGCCCAGGGTCACGCCGCGGGCCGAACTGAATGCGCTGGAGTTTCGCAAGGTACCGCCACTCAGCGACAGCGCGCCGGCCGCGTCGCCAAGGCTGGCGTCGCCGATGACGTTGACGGTGCCGCCGTTGATGAAGGTGCCGCCGGCATACGTATTGGCGCCGCCCAGATATAGCGTGCCCGCGCCGGTCTTGGTGAGCGAACCGGCGCCGCTGAGGGTGAAGTTGGTCGTGAGGAGCGTCGCCTGGGTATCGAAGGTGGCGCCGCCCTGGTTGATGGTGACGTTGCGCGACAGCGCCATGTTCGCCGTGGTGCGCAGCGTGCCGCCGTCGAAGCTGAGCATGCTTCCAAGCGTACCTAGGCTGGTGGTGCTCGCCACCTGCAGCACACCGCCGTTGATCGCCGTGCCGCCGTTGGAATTGTTGATGCCGCTGAGGATCAGCGTGCCCAGGTCTTCCTTCACCAACGTGCCGGTGCCGATGAATCCGCTGTCGATGGTCGCCGTCATGGCTGCGCCGGCGGCAGTGCCGTCGCCCACGCGGACAATATCCTGCCCGCCGACCAGGGTGATCGGGCTGCCGGTGACGTGATAGCCGTCCACCGCGAACTGCATGCCGGAGCTGGTCACCGCGCCGAGCGAATTGTCCACCGTCACCGTGCCCGGCGCGCCGGTGAAGATGGCGAACTGGCCATCCGCATACGGTGCGTTCACCTGGCCGTTCTGGCCGGTCCAGTTGTTGTTGCCGGCGCTGTTCTGCCAGACGCCGCTACCGCCGTTGACGCTGTTGTTGGCCGGCCCGTTCGGACCGTCCCAGAAATTGAGCGTGAGGCCGCCGCTGTTGAGCAGGTTCACCTGGTGCGCCACCGCGGTCTGCACCTGGTAGCTGCCTGCCGGCGTGCTGCCTAGCGCGAGGCCGTTGTCGGTGAGCGTGCCGTCGTAGCTGACGATGCGGTAAAGGCCCGGGCCGAAGCTGCCGCCCGGCGTGGCGGTGACATTGAGTGTGCCGTCCAGCGTGAGGTTGCCGTGCACCACGGTGAGATCGTTGAGCGCACCGCCCACCACGTTGGGCTGGCCCAGCTGGTAGTTCATGGTCGCGCCACTGCTCAGCGCGAGGTTGCCGTTGATGGTCAGCGTGCCGGCGGCGCCCGCGTCGCCGGGGTTGAGCGCGCCGCCGTCGGCCACCGCGACGTTGCCGCCGATGATGCCCTTGCCGCTCAGCGTGCCGCCGTTCTGCACCGTCGTGGCGCCGGTGGCGGCGGACTGGTCGCCATCGATCTGCAGCGTGCCCGCCCCGATCGTGGTGGCGCCCGTATAGCTGTTGCCTGCGGTCAGCACGGTGGTGCCGCTGCCGAGCTGGCTGACGCCGCCGCTGCCGGAGACCTGGCCGCTGAAGGTATAGACGTCCGAACGGTCGAACGCCAGCGTGCCGTTGTCGGCCACGTCGCCCAGGATGGAGCCGCTGGCGCCACCGTTGCCCAGCTGCAGCGTGCCGGCAGTGATGGAGGTGCCGCCGGTATAGGTGTTGGTCGAAGTGAGCGCCGTGGTGCCGGTGCCGTTCTGCACCACATTGCCGGCACCGGAAATGACACCGCTCAGGGTGGACGTATCCGAACGATCGAAGGCCAGCGTGCCGGCTGCGATGATCACGCTGGGGCTGGTGATGGAGCCGGTGGTGCCGCCGTTGCCCAGCTGCAGGATGCCGCCGTTGATGACGGTGTTGCCGGTGTAGGTGTTGTTGCCGGTGAGCAGCCAGGTGCCGGCGTCGTTCTTGGCCACCGTGGTGGTGCCGCCGGGACCGTCGACGATGGTCCCGCCCATGGTGTTATTGCCGGCATTGCTGCCGCCCAGGCCCAGTGAGCGGTTGCCGCTGCCCGCATACGCGGCGGAACCGGTATTGCTGAAGACGATGGCGCCGGTGCCGGAGGATTCGATCACGCTGGTGCCCGCCGACAGCGTGAACAGGCGATCGGTGGTATCGCCGCTGCCGGTGTAGCGCAGCGTGGCGCCGTTGCCGATCACCAGATTGCTGGCAGCGCTGGACGAGGCGCCGATGCTGCTGCCCTGCCCGCCATTGCTGAGGTGATCCACCCCGAGCACGCCGCCGACGATGGTGGTGACGCCGGTGTAGGTGCTGGCAGGATTGCGCAGGATCCAGGTGCCGGTGCCGGTCTTGCTGAGCGAGGTCTTGCCGGTGCCGTTGTTGGCGATCAGGGCGGCCAGGCTGTTGTCGTCGGTGCTGGTGCCGGTGAGCGTCACCGTCTGCGCCGTGTTGGTGCCGGTGAACGCGATGGCGCCGGTATTGGTGAACTGCACCGCGCCCGTGCCCGAGGCATCCAGCATGCTGCTCGCGGACGGCCCCAGCGTGAACAGGCGATCCGTGCTGCTGCCGGCGCCGAGGTATTGCAGCCTGCCGCCGTTGATCACCAGGTTGGCGGCGCTGTTGCTGGACGCGCCGATGGAACTGGCCGCGCCGCCGTCGGCGAGCGCATTCACCGCCAGCGTGCCGGCATTCACCGTGGTCACGCCGTCGTAGGTGCTGACGAGGCCCGCGAGGTATTCGGCGCCGCTGCCGCCGTTCTTGACCAGGTTGCCCTGGCCGGTGATGGCGCCGTTGTACTGGCCTGCGGCCGGCGAGCTCGATCCCGAGCTGATCGTCAGCGTGGCGTTGCCGAGATCGACATTGCCGCCGAGGGTGCCGCCGTTGAGCAGCGTGGCTACCGTGGTGTTGAAACCGTTGAGGTAGAGCTGCGCGCCGGCCACGTTGCTCATGTTCATGGTGCCCGTGCCGAACGCATTCGTCGCACCGGCGTAAAGCGCGCCGGCCCGCACCACGGTGCCGCCGGTGTAGGGATTGTTGGCATTGGTGAGCACCAGCGCGCCCGCGCCCTGCTTGGCCAGCGCCCCGCTGCCGGTGATGACGCCGCTCATGGTCAGCGTGGCGGCGCCAGCGGCGACCGTGATGGCGCCGGTGCCGGTCAGCGTGGCGCCGCGATCCGTGCTGACGGTAGCGCCGGTGTAGTTCAAGGTGCCGTTGTTGAGCAGCAGATTGGCCGGATCATTGGTGGCCGCGCCGATGCCGCTGTTCTGTCCGCCGTTGGCCAGGCAGTTGGTGCTGAGCGTACCGGAGGCGATATTGGTGACGCCGGTGTAGCTGTTGCCGCAGCCGTTCAGCGTCTCGTTGGCGCCGGCGAGCGCGCTGACCCCGCCCGTACCGCTGATCACCCCGGAGAACGTGCCCGCGCCGCGGATCTGCAGCGTGCCTGCGCCCAGGGTGACGTTGCCTGCTCCGTTGAGGCCGCTGACCCAGTCGGTATAGCCGGCCAGGTCCAGCGTTGCGCCGGTGTTGACCGTCATCACTCCTGCGCCGACACCGGTGCTGGTGCCGCCGAAGGCCTGGTTGGAGCCGGCGCGCAAGATGCCGGCGTTGACCGTATTGTTGCCCGTGTAGGTGTTCGTGCCGCTGAGCACCAGGGTGCCGCTGCCGTCCTTGATCAGGCCACCGCTGCCGACCACGGTGCCGCTGTCGGTCAGCGTGGCCGCCGGGTTGCTGATGTTGATGTCGCCGTTGCCCGCACCCAGGGTGAAGCCGCGATCGATCGTGCTGTTCACGCCGGAATACAGCAGCGTGCCGCCGCCCTGCAGCACCAGATTGCCCGGATCGCTGCTGCCCGCGCCGATATTGCTCACCTGCCCGCCGTTCGCCAGCACGTTGACCCGCAAGGTGCCGGCGCTCACCGTGAGCGGGCCGATGAAATCGTTGTTCGCGTTGGCCAGCCACAGGGTGCCGGTGCCGGTCTTGGTGAAGCCGGCATCGTCCGGGCTGGTGACCAGCCCGTTGAAGCCCAGGACAGCGGTGCCATCCACCTGGATATTGCGTGACGGTCCGCCGTCGACCAGGGTGAAGCCGCGCGTGGAAAGACGCGTGCCGGTGCCGGTGTAGTGCAGCGTGCCGTTCTCCAGCACCAGGTTGGCCGAGTCGTCGGACGATGCGCCAATCGAGCTGGCGGCGCCGTTACCGGCGATGACACTGACTGCCAAGGTCCCACCGCTCAGCGTGGTAACGCCGGTATAGGTGTTGGTGCCGGTTAGCGCGATGACGCCGCTGCCGCTGCCGCCCGAGGTGAAGCTGGTGGGGCCGCCGTTGTCGACGATGGTAGAGGCGATGGTGAAGGTGCCGGCGCTGTTCTGCAGTACGCCCAGCGGGCTGCCGCCGGCGCCGCCGGTCATCGAGCCGCCGGTGATGGTCTGCGACGCGCTGCCGGTGCTGGGCGAGACGATGATGCTGCCGTCCACGCCCAGCGTGTTGCCGGCGCCGACGGTGACGGTGGAATTGGCCGCAGCCGTGTACTTCAGGCCGCCCAGTTCCACGCTGCCGTTGACCGTATTGAAGTACGGCGTGTTGGGGTTGCCGCCCTCGTCGCTGACGATGTCGCCGTTGAGCCACTGGCTGGCATCGTCCTTGTCCGCGTAATTGGTGAAGGCAGTGATGGCGCCGCCCGACACCTGCGCGTAGTCCGAGCTGTTTACCGTGGCCCAGCCGCCCAGCGCGCCGTCGCCGTGCGTGGTGGTGAAACTGGCACCGGTGTTGAAGTCGAAATCAATCAGGCCGCCGCTGCGGTTGATCTCGCCCAGACTCACGACCAGGTTGCCGCCGTTACCGGCGGTGGCACTGATGCGATTGCTGCCCGCCGTCACGGTCAGGTCGTTGAACGCCTGGCTGTCCGCCGCCGCCGCGCCCTTGAGGGTCAGCGTACCGCCGCCGAGGTTCAGCGCCGACGCACTGTTGATGATGTTGTTGGCCGGCGCCCCCGCCACGCTGAAATCCAGCGCCAGCGTGCCGCCGCCGATGGTGGTGGCGCCGGCATAGGTATTGGCGCCACTGAGCGTCTGCGTGCTGGCGCCCAGCTTGGTCAAGCCGCCGCTGCCGGTGATGCTGCCGCTGTAGGCGGTGCTGCCGGTCGACGACTTCAAGGTCAGCGTGCCGCTGCCCAGGTTCACCGTGCCGCCGGTGCCGGCGAGCGATGGCGCGGTGATGCCGAGGCTGTTGAGGTTCAAGCTGCCGCCGTTGACCACCAGCGCCTTGGAAGCGCTGAACGCCTGGCTGCTGCCGGCCACCAGGGTGCCGCTTTGCACGGTGGTGGTGCCGGTATAGGTGTTGGCGCCGTCCAGTTCCCAGCTGCCCGCGCCATTCATGGTCACGCTGCCGGTGCCCGAGATCACGCCCGCATAGGTGTTCGCGCCGGTATAGCTGCCGCCCAGGGTCAGCACGTCGTTGCCCGAGCCGCCGGCGGCATAGGTGGCGGCGCCGCTGAGCGCCAGCGCGCCGCTGCCGTCGTTGTCGATCGCGCTGGCGCCGTCGACGCTCCACGGGCGATTGCTGCTGCCTGCCCCGCCGGTATAGCTGAGCGTACCGGAGATCAGGCTGACGCCGCCGGCCGTGCCGGTGCCGAAGGAACTGTTGCTGCCGGTATCGGCCAGCACGCCGGCCTTCACCGTGACGGTGTTGATGCTCGAACCACCGGTGTAGGTGTTGGCACCGCCCAGCGTGATGGTGCGGCCTGCGCCGCCGGTGTAGGCGAAGCCGCGGTCGGAGCCGCTGCTGATCACGCCGAGCAGGGCCATGTCGCCGCTCGAGGCCTGAAAGCTCATCGAGGTGAGCCACTGATTGACGCCGGCGATGTCGCCGGTGAGGGTGAGCGTGCCGGTGCCGGCGTTCTGCAGCACGTTGCCGCCGCTCGAAGTGTTCTGGAACTGCCAGTCGCGGTTGGAGCTGTCGCCGCTGCCGCGATAGATCAGCGAGCCGCCCAGGCCGCCGCCGGCCTGCACCACGATGCTGCCGTTCGCCTCGGTCGTCGGTGCGCCCAGGGCGCTCGCCACACCGAGATCGGCGACGGAAGTGAAAGCGTAGGTGCCGCCGCCCAGGAACACCATCCTGCCGCTGAAGTCGTTGGCGGCATTGCTCATGGTCACGCCGCTGACTGCGAAGATGCCGGCCGTGCCGGTGTAGCGCGCCGAGCCGACAGTGCCGCGCAAGGTCACCGAACCGGTGCCGGTGGTGGCGACCTCGCGGGTCGAGGCCAGTGCGGCGGTGGCGATCAACGAAGTGCCCGAGGCGGCGGTGATGACATTGCCGGCATCGCCCAGGCTGGCGTCATTGGCGACCGCCAGCGAGCCGGCGAGCAGGTTGATGCCTCCGGTAAAAGTATTCGCGCCACCGAGGCTCAGCTGGCCCGCGCCGGTCTTGGCGAGCCCGGCGCCGCCGGCGATCACCGAGTTGATGGTGGCCGTACCCGCCGTGACGCTGACCGTAGGCGTGTTGCCGGCGAGCGTCAGCGTTCCGCCGGTGATCGTGAAGCCGGTGACCCCGAAGTTGAGATTCTGCGCGGTGATGGGCGCGCCCAGGGTCACCGTGCCCGCCGTGCCGGTGAAGAACGCATTGTCCGGCGCGGCGTTGTTCCAGGTCACGAACGGACCGGCCACACCGTCGCTGGCGGAATTCCACAGCGCGCTGGTGGTATCCCAGGTGCCGGTGCCGCCATTGCCCGCAGCGCCGGTGTTGACGTCCCAGTAGCGATCCGCCGCCAGCGACGGCGTGGCGTACAAGGCGCTCAAGGCCATCAGCACGCCCACGCGCACGGTCAGGGCGCTGCGCACGCTCGAAGGCCGTTGGTCCAATACTGCCGCCGAAGTGCGTCCGCACCCTTTACCGTGTTTGCCGGCGAGTTCGGAAGCCACCACCCACGTGTTCAATGCCGTGGACCAGACGATGCGAAATACACGGTTCATCACTTTCCCCCTGTCGATATGCAGTCGATGCGGCCGCTTGTCGCAGCACGTCGGCGCCATGAGTCAGGCCAAATCCAGGCCGGCTCACCGCCGCGCGCGATGGCGCTGCCACAAGAAGTCAGGGGAAAGGCATGGGTGTGCGTCGGGCCAAGGCACTTGCTCGCGGCCAAACGCCGCGCATGGCAAGGCCGCCCGGCAGACGCCGGGCGCAGCGATCTTCAATCGATCCAAGCCCATCTCGAACGGCACCACTGACTTACCCCCTGAACCGGAGCAACCACTCCGGCCGATCAGCCACTGCCTGGCACCGCAAAGCGGTCCATGTGCCAGGCTCATGGCGTCTTGCTTCTAAGTCATGGGCAAGGTTATTCAAGCCAGGCGACGGAGGCTCGGCGTGGCGTCTCCTTTCGCTCGGCCTGGCATCTCTTTTCAAACATCGGACACCGGGCGGCCTGGGTCATCGCCATGAAAGCCGTCAGCCGAGCCCGGCCGTCGGCGAGCGACGAGCTAGCCCGCCAGTCGCGCGAGCGGAGACAATGCATCCGCCTCGTCGCGCGCCCTGCCCGCCGCAAGCTCCGCCCTGGCCTCGCTCGGCGTCAAGCCGAAGCGCGCGCGGAAGCTGCGCAGCAGCTGGTTGGCGCTGGAAAAGCCCAGGCTGTAGGCCATTTCCGTGATCGAACGCGGCGGGCGCACCGCCTGCACGAGTTCCCGGCGGACTGCATCCAGACGCATGTCGCGCAGCATCTTCACCACGCCGCCATCGGCGGCAAACGCACGATACAGATGAGCGCGCGAGACGTTGAGTCGATGGCAGATAAGCGCCGGCGACAGCTCCTGCAGGTGGATATGCTGATCCATGAATTCCAGCACGCGCTGGCGGAGTCTGGTGTGTGGCGGCTCGGCCTCGCCGTTCGCTGCGTGCCCTCGCCAGGCCGCCAGCAGCAAGGTCGCCAGCGCCTGCTGCGCGGCGTCCGCCTGGAGCTTGGTCAACCGCGCCTGCAGCGCGCACAGCCCTTCGATACATGCGGCGACCAGGGCGGTCATGGGCCACTCGGCCTTCAGCACGGCGCCGTGCAGGTGACGCGAGCCCGCCTTCTCCAGCAACTGCCTCGGCAAGCTCGTCGACAAGCCAGACGGCACCATCGATTCGAGCTCGGACGACCGCGCCAGATCGACGATGCGGATATCGCCCCTGCTCTCCCCGCCATCGGCCGCGCCCCCGTCTTGCCCTGCCCCCTTGCCGATCAGCTGCAGCAGATAGTGATCGCCCCCGCTCGGCGGGATGTCGATGCGGTCGCCGATGATCCGACGCTGATAGGACAGCGTGACGTCCTGCGATGTCGCCAGCTCACGTGCGTCGTGACGCGACGACACCTGCAGAATATCCAGCATCTCCTCGCACAACCGCTCGTTGCGCTCGTCCGCCCCGTCATCGTCCGTAAGCGTGCCTTGGTCGCCAGCCATCCCCACCCCTGTCGGCTTTCAGTGGAACCACCGTCTCCATGTGATCGGCGGCTCACTCGACCAATGATGCTAACAAGGCCGTCACGCCATCAATGGCGGCGACATCACGCTTTGGCACATGCGGAGATTGCGCAGCCACCTCCGATGACGTGAGCTGCTGAGCCCCATCCAACGCCGAGGCGCTACTGGCGAGTCGCCTCCAGGCAGCGCTCAAATCACCAAGCTCCCGCCAGGGACGGATCGACGTGCCTGCCGCATGGCGGCCATGTCGTTCTTCACGGCATTACCTGAAGTCGCGCGAACGCGTGTCTACCTCGACCAGCCATGCGCTCATGTCGATCAGGCGCCGGGCGATCACATGGCTGGTGCCGTCCACCGTCTGCCACACGCCCTCGACTCCCAGCAGGCGCGATTCGAGGAATGCCCGCCGATAGGCTTCGGCCACCTGGCGCCACACGATGAGGTTGATCGAGCCGAACTCGTCTTCCAGCGCCATGAAGGTCACCCCGCTCGCCGTTTGCGGACGTTGACGCATCGTCACGATACCCGCCGCGCGTACCCGGCTCTCGTGCGGCCGCTGGCGCAGCTGGCGGTTGTCGAGGAAGCGCGCGGCACGCAGACGCTGGCGAAGATGCCGCAGCGGATGCGCGCCCAGGGTCAGCCCCAGCGTCGCATAGTCGGTCGAGGTGTCCTCGTGCGCGGTCGGCGGGGGAAGCATCAGGCTCTGTTCGGCCGGACTATGCGTACCGAACAGCGGCAGCTGTTTCTCCACGCCGGCGGCGGCCCAGCGCGCCCGATGGCGATGACCCGCCAGACCGCGCAGGGCGCCGGCATCGGCGAGAAGATCGCGATGCCGCGTGTCGATCCCGCCGCGCTCGCACAGGTCGGCCACATCGGCGAAGGCCTGCGCTTTCCGCGCCGTCACCAGGCGCCCGGCGATCGCTACACTGAAGCCGCGGATCTGCCGGAAGCCCAGTCGGATCGCCCAGCCGCCGCGGGGATGCGCTTCCAGCGTGTGATCGCCCTCGCTGGTTCGCACATCGACCGGCAACACCGCCACGCCATGCCGCTGCACGTCCTGCACCAGCTGGCTGGCCGAATAGAAGCCCATCGGCAGGCTGTTGAGCAGCGCGCACGCGAAGGCCGCGGCGTGATGGCATTTCAGCCAGCTGGAGGCATAGGCGATGCCGGCAAAACTCGCGGCGTGGCTCTCGGGAAAGCCGTAGGAGCCGAAGCCCTTGATCTGCTCGAAGATGCGCTCGGCAAAGTCCTGGGTGTAGTCATGATCCCGCATGCCGCTCAACAGGCGTTCGCGATGCTTTTCCAGGCCGCCATGGCGCTTCCACGCGGCCATCGCCCGGCGCAGCTGATCCGCCTCTCCCGGTTTGTAGCCTGCCGCCACCACCGCCGTCTGCATCACCTGCTCCTGGAACAGCGGCACGCCCAGGGTGCGCTCGAACACCGCCTTCAGCTCCTCCGACGGGTAATCCACCGGCTCTTCGCCGCGCCGGCGCCGCAGGTAGGGATGCACCATGCCGCCCTGGATCGGCCCCGGGCGCACGATGGCCACCTGGATGACCAGGTCGTACAGACAGGCAGGCCGCAGGCGCGGCAGCATCGACATCTGTGCGCGGGACTCGATCTGGAATACGCCGACCGTATCGGCCCGCTGGATCATCGCGTAGGTGGCCGGATCTTCGGCGGGGATGGTGGCCAGGCTGAGATCGAGGCCCTCGTGGGCGCGCAGCAGATCCAGGCATTTGCGCAGGCAGGTCAGCATGCCCAGCGCCAGGCAGTCGACCTTCAGCAGCTTCATCGTGTCGAGATCGTCCTTGTCCCACTGGATGATGGTGCGCTCCGGCATCGCCGCGTTCTCGACCGGCACCAGCTCGCTCAGCGGCATGTCGGCGATCACGAAGCCGCCGACATGCTGGGAAAGATGCCGCGGCATGTCGACCAGCTCCATGGTCAGGGCCACGATCTGGCGAATGATGTGGCTGTCGGGATCGAAGCCGCGCTCACGCAGGCGCGCCGCGAGCGACGCCCCGTCATCCCACCACGCCAGCACGCGGCTCAGCTGATCGACCTGGTCCGGCGGCAGGCCCATCGCGCGGGCCACGTCGCGCACCGCGCTCTTGCCGCGATAGCAGATCACCGTCGCCGCCAGCGCGGCGCGCTCGCGCCCGTACTTGCCGTAGATGTATTGGATGACTTCCTCGCGCCGCTCGTGCTCGAAGTCGATGTCGATATCGGGTGGCTCGTTGCGCTCGCGGCTGATGAAGCGCTCCACCAAGAGGTTCATGCGCGCCGGATCCAGCTCGGTCACGCCCAGGGCGAAGCACACCGCCGAGTTGGCGGCCGAGCCGCGCCCCTGGCACAGGATGCCGATGCTGCGGGCATAGCGGACGATGTCGTGCACGGTGAGGAAATAGGCCTCGTAGCGAAGCTCCTCGATCAGGGCCAGTTCGTAGTCGAGCTGTTGCCGCGCCTTGGCAGGCACACCGGCCGGCCAGCGCCAGCGCGCGCCCTCTTCGGTCAACTGATGCAGCCAGCTCGTGGCAGTCATGCCCGCCGGCACCAGCTCGGCGGGATAACGGTAGTGCAGCGCATCCAGGCTGAAGCGGCAGCGATCGGCGATCCGCACGGTCTCGGCAAGCAAGGTCTCCGGATACAGCGCAGCCAGCAGCTCGGGGCGACGCAGATGCCGTTCGCCATTGCGGAACAAGTACTCGCCCGCCTCCGCCACCGGCAGGCGATGCCGGATCGCGGTCATCGTGTGCTGCAGCGCCAGCCGGCGCCGTACATGCATATGCACGTCGCCCGCCGCGACGAGCGGCAGCCCCAGCGCCTGCCCGAGTGTTTCCAGCGCGGCCAGGCGCGCCGGATCGTCATGCTCGCGATGCAGCTCGACGGCGATCCAGCTGCGTTCCGGGAAGGTGGCCCGCACCCACTGCCCGTGCGCGCGATCCGGTTGCCGCTCCGGCACCCACAGCACCAGGATGCCCGGCGCGCCTTCGGCGAGATCGGCGCAGCTCAGCTGATAGCTGCCCTTGTCGGCCGCGCGCCGCCCGCGCGTGATCAACGCGCACAGCGCGGTGTAGCCGGGCTGGGTTTCCGCCAGCAGGACCAGCTTCGGACCGTCCGTCAGCTGGATCTCGGTGCCCACGATCAGGCGCACCCCGGCTTCGCGCGAGGCTTCGAAGGCGCGCACGATGCCGGCCATCGAGCATTCGTCGGTGATCGCCAAGGCGTGGTAGCCGCATGCCTTGGCCCGCTCGAACAACTCGGCCGCGCTGGACGCGCCCCGCTGGAAGGAGAAGTTCGACAGGCAATGGAGTTCGGCGTAGTCGGTCATGCGAACCAGCCGTGCAGCATCCAGCCCGACGACGCACCCGGCGAGCAGTACACCCAGGCCCGCTGCCCTTGCGCGGTTTCCACCACGTAGTAATCGCGCTGCGCGACGTCGCCGTCCCACCAGCCGGTTTCGATGCGCTCGGGTCCTGCCAGCACGCGAGGCGGCGGGCCGCGCAGCGGTATCGGACGAGGCAGCAGCCAGGTCGGCCGCGGCAAGGGCTCCACGCGATCGATATCCCCTGCGCCGAGGCGCTGCGATCGCTCGGGCCGGGGATCGGTAGTCGTCCCCCACTGCACCAGCGCCGCATCGCCCAGCCGGGCGCGCAGCCGCTCGCGCAGCTGATCGAAGGGCAAGGCCTGGGCCGGCCGCTCATCGAACAGATCGCGCCCCTCGGGCACGAAGGGCGGCAGATGCTCGGCCAGCAGGCGCAGGCCCAGCACCGGCGCGGGCAGGATGACGCGCTCCAGGCGCCCGCGCGCCGCCTCGAACAGCACGTCGGCCGCGCGGGCCGGCGTCACCAGGCCTACCGGCACCTCCGTTGCGCCCGTGCGATGCTCGAGCGCAAGCACGAAACGCTGCACGCCGCCATCGCGGCCGGCCAGATAAGCCGCGAGATCGCCGGTCAGCCGACGCAGCGGGAACACCAGGGCCGCGATGTTTTCGACCTCATGCGTCAGCTCGATGCGCCAGTCGATCCGGTCCGGCGGCCGATACAGGGAAAGTCCTCCCGGCCGCTCGCCGGTCAGCCGATCCAGGGCGTGCAGCAGCTCCTCGCCGAAGCGCCGCTGCAGTCCATCGCGCGGCAGGCGCAACAAGGGTCCCAGACAGCGGATGCCCATGCCGGGCAAGGCGGCAGCGGCGATGGTGGGCAGTCGTGCCTTGCGCAACGGCACGCTTTCCAGGGCACGGCGCAGGATCTCCGGCGAAGCCACCGCCAGGCCGTCGTGGATGCCGGCAAGCACATAGGCGCCGTGCGGTGTCGGCGCTGCGGCCAGGCGATGGCGGAAACCCAGCGCGGCCAGGTCGGTACGCAGCCGCCGTTCGATCGCGGGCCAGGCGCCGAACAGGCTTTCGCTCCGACTGATCTCCAGCAGGACGGCGTGCGGCAACAGACCGACCTCCGCGCTATAGCGGTAGGCCACGCCGGCAAGGAAGTGTTGCCAGCGGACTGTGTCCTCGGCATCCAAGGGCACGACCGCGAAATGCGCCAGCAGGGTTTGTGCCGTGGTCAGCCGCTGGCCGGGGCGCAGCCCGGCTTCACGCGCCGCCGCATTGACGGCCACCAGGATGCGCGCGTTGACCGGCCCATCGACCAGCGCCAAGGGGCCGTCATCACGACGATGGCGAAGGACGCCGTCCAATGCCAGCTGCGGCAAGAGCACACAGGCCCACAGCATCTCGGCACACCCTCACGAAAACGCCCGGATGGCCCGGGCCGGCGGCTGGCCACCACGGCATTTGCGAATCCACAGGCCTTGCTGGGGATCGAGCTCGAGACGCAGCGAGGCTGGCGAGGCGTTGCTGCGATGCCTCGCATCGCGGAACACAAAGCCCAGGCTATGCCCGGTATCCGCCGCCACCTGCAGGCGGCGCAGCGCGCGATCGTCCGCGTGGCGGGGCCAGGCCAGCACCGCGGCACAGCTGCCGGCGCGCAGGCATTGTTCCGCCGCCCACAACACCTCGCTCTCGGCCGCCTGGAGCTGATGCACCTGCTGCATGGCCACGCCGTGTTGCCGCCAGCCCATGGCGCAAGGCCAGTACGGCGGCGCGACGACAACCACCGGCCGCGTGCCGCGGCTCAGCCGGGCCAGCGTGGGCAGCAGCAAGCGCAATTCGCCAATGCCATCGGCAGGAAGCAGGATTTCGGTGAGCGAAGCCGGCGGCCATCCCGCGGCGGGCAGCACCGCATCCAACGCCGCCCAGCCGGTCGGCTGATCGCCGGCTGGCGACGGCGCGGCGCGACCGCGCCAGACCTGGCGTGCCTCGAGCAGGCTGGACAGGGGCACGACCGCCCCCATCAGGCGCTCCGCAGCAAACCGGCAAAGAGCCCTTCGATGGCGAAGTCTTCGGTCGGATCGGGATCGATCGGGTGATAGCCCGGGCTGTTGGGCAGCAGGCGGATGACCTCGCCCTTCCAGTGCAGGCGCTTGATGGTGAAGCGATCGCCGTCGAGACGCGCCGCCACCACCTGGCCATGTCGCGCCGTCGGCGTGGCGTGCACGCCGACCAGGTCCCCGTGAAGAATGCCCTCGTCGCGCATCGAGTGCCCGACCACCCGCACCAGATAATCCGGCGACAGCTTGAACGCCCAGCGCGAGACGCGAAGCATCCGCTCGATGCGCGCCTCGGAGAAGATCGGCTCGCCGGCAGCGATGCGCCCCACCAGGGGCAACTCCAAAGTGTCGGCGTCCAGCGGGTCCGGTTCCTTGACCAGCCGGATGCCGCGCGGGCGATGCGGCTCGATCACCAGCCGCCCCTTCGCCTCCAGCGACCGTACATGCTTGAGCACGGCGCTGACATGCTCGATGCCCATGGCGGCGCCGATTTCTTCGAGCGTGGGCGGCTCGCCGTCGCGCTCGAGCCGGGCGCGGATGAAGGCGAGGATGTTGGTCTGGCGACTGGTGAGGGTAAGCGTCATGGTGGACATATTTTCACCTTTTTAGGTGAAATAGAAGAGCGTGCCCGGTTGTCGCCCCAAACGCCTGCAGCGCCCTAGGCCGATCAGCCAGTTAGCCCATGAGTAGCCCATGGAATACGGGCAGGACCCAAAGATGCCCTCCGACGATCTCAGCGATTGAGAGGCGTCAGTCGATCGATGAGGAACACTCGTTCGCCTCATCCCTGGTCGTGAACCGATGCAGATTCGCCCTCGTGAAGCACCTCGTTCGATGCGATGCTTAGCCGTTCTCCATCGAAGCTTGCGCAATACGCCGATGACCCTCGCCAAGACCTATCTGGACGGCCTGCACAAGGCATTGAACGCCGAAGCCCAAGCTGCGCTTGCGCATGCCACGGGCGCCAGCGAAGCGCAGCTCGATGCGCTTCGGTCCACCTACCCGCTGTGTCCCGCCGGCTTGCTCGAACTGCTGAGCCGCATCAATGGCACCTACCATCAGGACTATGGCGGCACGCGCATTAACGTGCTGATGCTGGGTTCGGATGTCGGGGCGGGACGCTATCCGTACTACCTGCTCTCCACCGAGCAGATGCTGAAGCAGGCCACCAACAAGTTCAGCAGCGAAAGCCTCGCCGAGATCTATGACATCGACGCTTTCGAGCCAGGCGAACTGTTCGATCCTCGCATCGATGCCACCTTGCCGATGAACCGACGCCTGTGCTTTTCGCACTGCATGAACAACGGAGGCACATCGCAGCTATACATCGACTTTGATCCCGCCACGGATGGCAAGGTCGGTCAAGTCATTCGCTTTCTGCACGATCCCGATCACTACGCCGTCATCGCGGATGACTTCGATCATTACCTTAGGCGGCTGATCGACGATGGTTACCTATTCCTGGACGATCAGGACGACGACGATTAGGACGAATTTGAACTTCACTGACAAAGATCGTCAGGGAAAGAGCAGCGATCCGATCTGCCTGCAATCGAGTGTTGCCTTGCATCGAGCCAATCCAGCTGGAAATTCCCATGAAGCTTTATCGTCTGGCGCTGCCCTTCACTTTCACTTTGTTGGCGGCTTGCGGGCCGGACAAACTGCTCTCCGACCTGGCTTCGCCCAACCGGCAGTATCACGTCGAGGTTCGCAGCTGCCCCACGCCGGGAGGCGCGGGAGACAGCGCGGGAACCTTTCAGGTTTCCCTGCTGGTCGCCAATAAATCCGAAGGCTGCGGAGACGACATCAATTCGATGGCCCAGTTTCAAACTCACGCGCCCGTAGAGCAGCTTCAACTCGAATGGCTTTCGGACAGCCAAGTTCGCGCCTGGGCGCCCGGCTTCGAGCAGCTGCATATGCCCTTCATCTACAGCTATGACGAAAAGGCTCCGGTGCATTTCGTTTTCGCGCCCAGGAAGTGAGAGCGTGGGTGCAAGGATGCCAAGGGCTGGACGACGATGTCGCGTTACGTCCAAGCCAGCTTTGACGGGAATCTTCGTCGCAGCTGAGCTTTCTCCTGCCAGGCTCCCCTCGCCGCCGGAGTCATTCGCGCCAGCACTGATGATTTATCTTTCAGAGCTTGGCCGCGCAAGCTAAGGACGACCAGCGGTTGTTATAGATCCGGCTGCCCTGGCCTATGGTCGAGCACCCCGGCGGCAGCATGCTGCAAGCGCAGCGCCTCGGCATCGAGGTGCGAGGATTTTCCGGCTGGCTTATGATCGATTCGTTCTGAAAGCGGCTCCTGCTTGTTTCCGACAGCCCTTTCCAATGACCCGAAGACTGCATCGCCGATCTTCCAGCAAGTCGTCGCCAAGGCCTGCTGATGACTCATCACGGCCTGGCTGTTTCAAACCTGGCCGCTGCGACACGATCTTGAACGAGCCACGCTTGAAGCAGCCATGGCTGAGCAGGGGAAGATTTCGAGATTTGCCTTATCAAGCATCTTCAATTTTCGTAGCGAAAGGGGAATCGCATGAATCGAGGGTTGCTGGAGAATTTGAAGCGGACCTGGGTCCTTTGCTTTGCGCTCATGGCTTATAGCGCGACAGCCATGGCGAATGATCCCGTACCGAAAGAACGCGGCACGGTGGCCTATGCAAGCATTCCCGATCACCCGGTCCCCGCGAGCACGGTGGCGGCGCCATCCGTAGCGCCGCATGCCGACCAGGTCCTGACATCGATCAAAGAGACTCTCAAGGCGCAGCAAACCGCGCAACAGCAGCAGTCTGCCCAGGACGCCAAGGCCTACGGCACGGCGCTGCGAAACGCAGGGAGCCTGGGTGCGTTGATGACACAGCGCGGCGTGACGCTCGACGCACAGATTGCAGCCAGCGCGCAGGAGCGTGCCTCGAGCGAAAAACTCAAGCAGCTTAAAGATCAGCGCGACATCGTGAGTCGATATACCCGGATATTCATCTGCCGTGGATCGGCGCCGCAGGCTTGGCAGACCTCTGCACAAACCCAGCCCAATGTCGTCGGGGGCGTGATCGCGGCGGATCTGCTGCGACCCGGCTTCATCGTCGCCATCGCCGGATGCAATTTCGGGACGAACGCGGGCACGGCCACCTTGAACATGACCAAGACCGGGCAGAAGTTCGCCTTGGCCTACACCTTCATGGCGCCCGGTTACTGGAGTACGGATCTGCTCTACCTGCAAGTCCCGACGATTACCGGCGTGCCGGACCAGACTGCCAATATCGTGGTCACCACGGCGACAGGAGCTGTTTCCGCTCCGCTTCAGGTCGATTTCGTCGCCGATCGCGATGCGCAGTTCTTCGATCTGGCGCACGGCAATATCGTATCGGTGAATCACGCCTGTGCCCACGCCACCACGGAGGACTCTTGCGGCGGCGCCCTGCCCAACGATCCGCATTGGCCTGGCGGGCGCAACTTCATCGACGTGCATTACAAGTTCTGCTGCTCCAGCCACAACGGAACCGATGTCTACAGCTTCAAATTCGCCAACGGCTGGACCTTTCCTGACCTCGATCGATACGGCATCTATCCGCAAAGCCTGTTCAGCAATCCACCTGAGGTGCTCGGCGGGCTGCGTGGCGGCATCCTGGTCGAGGGATATCGCAGGGGCCAGACTTGCAATGTCTTTGGCACCAACCATCCCGGCGTGTTCAAGACGGCGGCGGACAGCCTGAGCCCTCTTCCCGGCTATGCCGCACAAGCCGTGTTCACCTGGCATGTCGACGGACACTGCAGCTGGGTCGAGTTCGACGGCGACTTCATCGTCACCGGCCCCATCGGCACACCGTACTGGCAGTGATCCATGGGATGTTCTGACCCCTTCCGGTCGGCACCATCGTGGCAGTTCGAGAGATATCGCACGATGGCGCCGGCCCATGAACTCGTGACTAGGTGGCCGTGCCCTGTCCTCGCCGCACTCCGTTGAACGCCCTGCCCCTGCATTTGGTTTTGGCTTCGCCCAGACATCCTTGGGCTCAAGGGTCAGATCACCGTGTGTGTCGACAACTTGCTTTGGACGCCTGCCGAAAGAACGAGGCGTCTTTCAACATGCCGCCGGCATTCCTGTCGCCAGGTACGCCTTGCCCAGGCATCGCAGCCATCGAAGGCATGCAGCACTGACATAACTCCAGCACCATCGTCGCGCGCACGATCTGTCCGCGACGATCTTTCGAAGTCAGCCAGGCATGTTCGCGAAGAAATGCTGCAAGGCCTTGGGATCCCCTTTCCACAACGCAGCGAGCTGGCTGGAGGTGGGATCGGGGTAGATGTCCTCCTCGCCCAGGCCGATCCCGCGCACGATGTGCTCGGCGGTATCGATAGGCGACGCTTTCGAAAGCGGCAAGTCCTTCGCCAGATCCGTGTCGATCGGCCCCGGGAATACCCCGATCACCTCGATACGCTTCGGCTTCAAGGCCATGCGCAGCGAAGTCGTGGCGGAAAACAGCGCGGCCTTGCTGGCCGAATAACCGGAAATCGCCGAGGGCGGCGCCAGGGCAGCCACGCTGAGGATATTGACGATGGCGCCGCCGCCCTGCTTTTCGAGCAAGGGCACGAAGGCCTGCGTGACACGGAGGCTGCCGTAGTAGTTGACGTCCATGTCGATCGCCAAGGCCGCCGGCGTCGCGGTCAGCACGTCGGCGTAGTTCATCACGCCTGCATTGTTCACCAGCACGTCAAGCGCACCGACGGCATCGGCTGCCGCCTCGACCTGGGCAGGATCGGTGATATCCATGCGCACGGGCACGACACGAGCATCGCCGAAGTCCGGCAGCGACGCGGGCTCGCGGGCAGCGGCATAGACCTTGCCGGCACCATGCTTAAGCAATGCACGCACCAGCTCCAGCCCGATGCCGCGGTTGGCGCCGGTGACCAAAATGGATTTTTCGCGGATGTCCAAGCTTCGTTCCTCTTGCATGTCTTGATGGATGGTTTTACCAACCGCCGCCCAGGGCGCGGAAAGACGCCACGGCAGCGCGCGCGGTATCCGCACGGGTCTGCGCCAGCTCGTCGCGCGCGGCCAGTAGCTGGCGGTTTGCATCCAGCACGTCGGTCAGGCTTACGGCGCCGGCCTTGTAGTCGTCCTGGGCCACGTCGCGCGCACGAACCAGGGCGGCTTCTTCGCCGGCGAGTTCGTCGGTCTCGACCTTGTGCTGGGCCAGCGACATCAGCGAGTCCTCGACGTCTTCCGTGGCGCGCAGCACGGTCTGGCGATACGTCGCCAAGGCTTCGGCATGCGCGCCCTTGGCCTGCGCGACTTCCGCGTCCACTTTGCCGAAGTCGAACAGCCGCCAGCGCAGGCCGCCGACCACCTCCGGCTGGAAGGTGGCGGACTTGAACAAATCGCCCGCCTGCATGCTTTCGAACCCGAGCAGGCCCGACAGCGAAAGTTGGGGGTAGTAGTTGGAGATCGCCACGCCGATGTCGGCGTTCGATGCGGCCAATCGCCGTTCGGCCGCCAGGATGTCGGGCCGCCGATGCAGCAGGTCGCAGGCCTTGCCGACGTTGGAGAGGGCCGGAATCGTGGCAACTACCGGCGCGTTGTCGAGTTCGGCCGCATAGGTGCCCGGCTGGGCTCCCATCAGCACATCGAGCCGATTGAGCTGGGCTTCGAGCGCGATCCGCAAGGGTGGCATGGTCGCCCTGGCGTTGCGCAACAAGGCCTCGGCCTGGGCAATCTCGCGATCGGTCGCCACGCCGTAGGATTTGCGCAGCTTGATGAGTTCGAGCAAGTCGCTATCCGTACGCACCTGGTTCTGCGCAATCGCCAGGCGCGCTTGATAGCCGCGTATCTGGAAATACGCATCGGCCGCATCCGCTGCGACCATCACGCGCACACCCAGGCGCGTGGCGCTGGCCGCTTGCGCTTCGGCCGAGGCCGCCTCTTCCTTGCGCCGCAGCCCGCCGAACAGATCGAGTTCCCAGCTCGCCCCTGTTCCCGCATCGTAAAAGCTCACATCGCGATCGAATCCCGGCAGATGGCTGCCCAGGGCACCGATCGGGCTTTGCAGCGACTGGCGCAAACGCGTGGCGTCGGCATCGACTTCGCCGCTGGGCAGCCGATCGGCGCCTGCCGCCTTGGCCACGGCGCGCGCCTGTTCCACCCGCGCCATCGAGGCAAGCAGATCCAGGTTCTCGCTCAGTGCACGCTGCTCCACTTTCGTGAGTTCGGGATCGTTGAAGCCCGACCACCAGGTATCCAGCGAAGGCGACGGCGAGTCCGCAGCCGACGTATCCGCTGGGTTCGGCGCGGCCGCATTGTGAAAGGGGTGCAAGGCGACGTCGGGCGGACCGGCGTAGTGCGGGCCCACGGCGCAGGCACTCAGCACGGCAGCCATGCCGACCGCGCCGATGCTCAGGCTGCCCTGTCGCGCGCATCGCCACCAGACGATGGCAGCTTCCCGAAAACCACGCTTTATCCGCTTCATATCTGTCGCCCGCCATCGGCTCGCTAGTTACTTGCATGAAGATAGTAACTATGCAACTATCATCAAGCAAGTCACTTACCAAGGCGACGACCTATGGAGCGCAAGAGCTTCGGACACATGCAATGCCCGATCGCCCGCAGCCTGGAGCACGTGGGCGAATGGTGGAGCATCCTCATCCTGCGCGATGCGCTGTATGGGCTTACGCGCTTCGACGAATTCGAGAAGAGCCTGGGCATCGCCCCGAACATGCTGACGCGCCGCCTGAAGGGGCTGGTGGAATCGGGCCTGCTGGAGCGGCGCAAATACAACGCCCATCCGCCCCGCTACGAGTATGTGCTCACCGAGATCGGCCGCGACTTCCGCGGTGTGGTGCTGTCGCTGGTCGCGTGGGGCAACAAGCACTTCGCGCCGGAAGGTCCCAGCGTCCTGCTCAAGAACATCAAGACCGGCAAGACCGCGGTGCCCGTGCTCATGGACAAGGTCAGCGGCGAAGAAATCACCGCACCGGGCCTGTTCAAGGTCGTCGCCGGCCCCGCAGCGGACGAAAGCATCCGCAAGCGCATGAGCGCCCAGCGTCCGAGTGCACTATGAGCGCTGCGGTCGATGTTCAGCCGGCACCTGCAGCTGCCACGAGACCTGCACTGAACCGGCGCCAGTTGGTGCGGATCGGACTGATCGTGGTGGCGATGGCCGTGCTCGCCTATGCGGTTCGCTGGTGGGCCGTCGGGCGCTTTTTCGAGAGCACCGACGATGCCTATGTGGGCGGCGACACCACCGTGATGGCACCGCGGGTGGCCGGGCTGATCACCCAGGTGCCCATCCTCGACAACCAGCAGGTGCACGCGAATGACCTGCTGGTGAAGATCGACGATCGCGACTACCAGGCCGCCCTGGAAAAGGCACAGGCGAATGTGGCCGAGCAGGAAGCGGTGATCGCCAACCTGCAGGCGCAGCTCAATCTGCAGCGCTCGCTGATCGATGAGGCCAAGGCCTCGGTGAATGCCGCCGACGCTGAAATCACCCGTGCCCACGACGACTTCCAACGCTACAAGGCTCTGTCCGACCGCTCAGCAGCCCCCGTGCAGACGTTTCAGAAGGCCGACGCGGACTTCAAGCAGGCGCGGGCTAATGGCGACAAGGCGAAGGCCTCACACGATGCCGCGGAACGCCAGCTCGACGTCATCGCCACCCAGAAGCAACGCGCCGAAGCCAGCCTGCTCGCGGCGAAGGCCGATGAGGCGGTGGCGAAGCTCAACCTGTCCTACACCGAACTGCGCGCGCCGATCGACGGCACCGTAGGCAATCGCAGCGCGCGCGTCGGTTCCTACGCCACGGTCGGTGCGCAGCTGGTTGCTATCGTGCCCGCGCAAGGGCTTTGGGTGGACGCGAACTTCAAGGAAGGCCAGCTCACCCGCATGCATCAGGGCCAGGCCGTGACGATCCGTGCGGATGTGCTGTCGGGGCATGTGTTTCACGGCCACGTCAGCAGCCTGGCCCCAGCCACCGGCGCCGAGTTCAGCATCCTGCCGCCCGAGAACGCGACCGGCAACTTCACCAAGATCGTGCAGCGCGTGCCGGTGCGCATCGTGCTCGACGACGACCCCATGCTCGACCGGCTGCGGCCCGGGCTTTCGGTGGTCGCCGAGGTGGACGAGCGCGACCGCGGCGACAGCGTCCATGACTGACGCGGCAACCGGCACGAACGCCATCGACGCGATGCCGACGCGGCAAAAGGTGTTCGCCTTCAGCGTGATGGTGATCGGCATGTTCATCGCCCTGCTCGACATCCAGATCGTCTCGGCATCCCTGCGCGATATCGGCGGCGGCCTTTCCGCCGGCTCCGACGAAGTGGCCTGGGTACAGACCAGCTACCTGATCGCGGAAATCATCGTGATTCCGCTGTCGGGCTGGCTGGCGCGGGTGATGTCCACGCGCTGGTTGTTCGCGGCGTCGGCCGCCGGATTCACCCTGACCAGCCTGATGTGCGGCTGGGCCTGGGACATCCAGAGCATGATCGTGTTCCGCGCCCTGCAGGGCTTCGTGGGCGGCTCGATGATCCCGATGGTCTTCACCACCGCGTTCGCGTTTTTCAAGGGCAAGCAGATCGGCATCGCTGCCGCCGTCATCGGCGGAATCGCCTCGTTCGCGCCGACGCTTGGCCCCACCATCGGCGGCTGGATCACCGACAACTATTCGTGGCACTGGCTGTTCTTCATCAACATCGTGCCGGGCCTGTTCATCGCCATCGTCGTGCCCCTGCTCATCCGGGTCGACGAGCCCGACTGGTCGCTGCTCAAGAATGCCGACTATCTGGGCATGGCGCTGATGGCCTTGTTCCTCGGCTGCCTGGAATACACGCTGGAAGAAGGGCCGCGCTGGGACTGGTTCGGCGACGAAACCATCCGCAGCACCGCCTGGATCTCGGCCATCGCCGGCGTAGGCTTCGTATGGCGCAGCCTGAGCTATGCCCATCCCGTGGTGGATCTGCGCGCCTTCGGCAGCCGGAATTTCTCGCTAGGCTGCCTGTTCTCCTTTGTCGCCGGCATCGGCATCTTCACCACCATTTTCCTGACGCCCTTGTTCCTCGGTCGCGTGCGCGGACTGAGCGCGCTGCAGATCGGCTTAAGCGTGTTTTCCACCGGCATTTTTCAGCTTTGCAGTATCCCGCTCTACGTCTATTTGTCGCGGCGGGTGGATCTGCGCTGGCTGATGATGGTCGGCATGTGCGGCTTCGCCGTCAGCATGTGGTGTTTCTCGAACATTACCCACGACTGGGGCTGGCGCGAGCTGCTGCTGCCTCAGGCGCTGCGCGGTTTTTCCCAGCAATTCGCGGTGGCGCCTGCAGTCATTCTCACCCTGGGCGGTCTCGCGCCGAATCGGCTGAAACTGGCCTCGGGCCTGTTCAATCTCATGCGCAACCTGGGTGGCGCGATCGGCATCGCCTGGTGCGCGACCTTGTTGAATGACCGCACCAACCTGCATTTCCTGAGGCTCGCCGAACACCTCAGCACGACCAACCCTTCCATGCTCGCCTTCCTGCAGCAATCTAGCGCCCGTGCGGCGGAAGCCAACGGCGGAGTGCTGAGCGATCAAGCCGCCGCCGCGAAACTGCTATGGCAGCTCACCCTGCGCGAAGCGCAAACCCTGACCTACGCCGACACCTTCGTCGCGATCATGTGCTGCTTCATCATCGCTGCATTGCTGGTGCCGCTGATGCGCAGAGTCAGCCCACCGCAAGGCCCCTCGCCCAACGACGCTCACTGAGCAAGCGCCAACGCAGTTTTCGTTGTCGAATACTCAGGCAGGCAAGTGGCCCACGGACTGCGCTTATCGACGTGTCGATGGCACACTCTCTTGCGGGCAAGCCACGCAAGGCGAATTCCCGCTGACCTGATTTCGTATGTCGTCACACCCGCGGTTTGCGGCGTCCATCGGACGTAGCCCACATCGCGCCGGGTCGCAGCGTCGAAACTGGCGATGCCCTGCCCCTTCGAGTCTCTCACTGGCACCACTTTGTTGAAATAGGCAACGACTCGGCGCTGCGGCTCTGCCCGACGAGCATGCGAAGCAGTGGCGGAAAGCCTTCGACGAAACCGGAGACGAAGTCGCTCTGGCCGGCGGATAGCCGCCCCCGTCTTACCATCGATGGGTCGGTCGACGACGAGAAGGATGGACATATAGACCGCCAATTGGCCGGGTCCACGGGATCGCTCCGGCAGCAGCTCAGTGCGGAACTCACCTCACTGCAGCCATCAAAATCTTGCGACACAAACCGTGATGCCGTGCACGGGTTGCGGGCACGCAGGCCCCGTTTTCCTCACTAAGAGCTTTTGGTTCCTCCATCGACCACAGGGTGGAAAGAGCCACGAAACACCGTTGGACGGCGGAGGCTTTCTGCGGAAGGGGGATAACCATTACCTGATATGGGGAAACATATGCGCTCGAAAGAAGTGTTGTTCGGCACGCGCCGCGTGGTTCTGGCCACGGCCGTCGTAGGTCTTCTGAGCTCGGTAGGCCTTTCGTCCTCCGTTGCCGCCCAGGCCACCAACGACGTCGCGGCTCTGGCGAAGCAGGAGGCCGTGAATACCTGGCACGAATCGATCAAGCACGTGGCGCCGCCGACGGACGGCTGCTTTCATGCCACGTATCCAAGCCTGATCTGGGAGAAGGAAGCCTGTGCGCCGGCGCCTGCCTACCGCTCCAATCGGCACTGGGAGAACAAGAATCTCAGCACCAAGAACAGGGCCTTGAATACGGTCGGCAACGGCAAGGATTTCGTCGCTCAGACGTCCAGCCTGATTCAGTCCGCGACCGGCTCGTTCCCGGTGGCCTCCGGCATCACTTCCGAAACGGACGCGAATTCGGTCACCGCCCAGGGATCGAATAAAGCCGGAAAAGATCTGTATTCGCTGCAGATGAATACGAATACGGCGCTTGCCCCGAGTTCTGTATGCTCGGCGTTCGGCTTCACCGAGTGCGCGAACTGGCAGCAATATATCTACGCCACCGAAGTCAGCTCGCTGACCAGCAACGCCAATCCGCCGCCCAATCTCGGACCGGAAGCTTTCATCGAGACCTTTGTGTGGGGGCCCTCCTCGCAATTCAACGGATGCCCGTCAGGCTGGTCGGAAGCCGGCGCCGGGCCGAGCATCGATAACGAACCGACCTCGGGCTGCGTGCGCAACGCGGCTGCCGTTGCCGTTGCCAGCGTCACCGCTTCGCAGCTGGCGAACTTGAAGCTGGAAGGCACGGCGTCGGCGGGTGGGAACGACACGGTGACCTTCGTGGACGGCACCGTGGCCAAGTCCGGCAGCCAGACGGATGTCGCCGGCATCGCATCCACCTGGAAGCAGACGGAGTTCAACGTCGTCGGCGATGAGGGCGGGACGCAGGCGAAGTTCAACAAGGGTGTTTCGATTACTGGAAAACTCGAGGTCGTGGATGGAAGCACGACGGCGCCCACCTGTCTGGCGCCGAGCTCGGTCAGCGGGTCGACGGCCGAAACCAATAATCTGACCGCAGGCAAGTGCACCACCGCCAAGGGAACATCCACCACGAACCCCTATATCCAGTTCGTCGAGTCCGACTGAGCCCGCACTCAACAGCCAGTGAAGCAAGCTAGACGTGCCGCCGAGGGGGCCCTCCCCTCGGCGTGCCCGAGCGGCATCGGATGCCATCGCAGGCAGCGAACCACCCGCCATGGAGCCTTATCCGCTGGCGGTTGAACACGATTCGCGCTCCAGCCGCGGCAACGCTTTGCAGAAAGCCGTTGTTACAAGAAAGGCTCTGGCGCATCTCGCTCGATCGCCGGCGCAGCTTGTGTGGACGGTCAGCCAGGAACGCTCGATCACCGCCACGCATCCCCGACTTCAGAGTACCTCAGCGTTTCGCCCGACACCCTCACCGCGCCATGCGTCGCCAGCGTCAAGGCGGTGATGTCGGCACCGGTGATCGCACTCGCCAGGTTGCTCGTCGCCGTTGTGCTGCACGGCGTCGTTGCCGACTTTGCAGTCACCGTCGGCACGATCGCCCTGCCTGCCGTCGCCGTAACTGACGACGACGTGCCGCCCGGGTGGGCTGCAGTGCAAGTGAAGCTGCCGGCGCTGCCGTAGAACGTCGACGACAGCGTGTACGTCGCCGTCTCGCCCGATACGCAGCCGGATCACGATGTGCTGGTTTTTTTCTCTTTCCGCAGGCGCGCCTGGAAGCGTCGTGACTTGGCTGCGTTACCGCACACGGCCATGTCGCACCAGCGGCGGCGGCCGGCCTTCGACCGATCCAGGAACAGCCATGCACAGTTGCTGCCCGCGCACATGCGCAGGCGCTCGTGCGGCTCCGACATGAGCTTGTCGACGAAGCGGAAGGCGATCAGGTGGGCGATGAGATCGAGATCGATGGCCTTCGTGCACAAGCCGCGCTGCACGCCGTGCTTGCCGAAGCGCAACTCGTGGGCCGCCACGCCGGCATGCCAGCCGCGGGTCAGCAGGATCATGACGTCGTCGGAAGGGGTTTTGCCGCGGATCATGCCGGTGACCGTCCCGAACAGCGCCTCGCGCAATTGCTTTGCGCGCTGCAGGGCGTCGTCTGCGGCGGCCGGATCGGACCGCGCCATGTCGGCCAGCGTGCGCAGCACGCCGGCCGGCAGCAGCGCCGACTTCCCTGCCCACTCAAGCAGGCGCGGATAACCGTCCAGCCAGTCGCGGGGCGTTTGGTCCCGCCCCGTCACGGTGTTGACGAAATCCAGCACAGCCTCGCCGCCCACGAAATCATCAGGCCCGAAGGCGTGCGCCTCTATAACCGGAGAAATGATGTTCAAAGGTTGACAATCTCAATAACCGATGTAAATATTTTTACAGGTTACACGGTAACCGGCAACCATGATGATGACGCGACGCGATTTCATCCAAGCCGCCGGCACGGCGCTGATCGCGTACCTGCCGGCACTCCGTTCGCCAGTGGCTGCGCCGGCGATCAGTATCGTGCTTGCCCCCAGCAACCTGGGATTGCGGCCATTGCAAGCGGGCCACCAGCCGGGTACCTGGCAAGCCCCGCGGACCTTGATGGCAGCGAATCTTGCGGGCGCGACAGGAGCTGGCGAAGTGCTGGCGCTGGAGCGGCCGGCATACGCCTTCGAAGCGCAACCCGACACGCACCTGCGTAATGGCCAGTCGATTCGAGCCTTCTCGATGCCATTGGCAAAAGTGGTGCGCGATGTCCTGGACCGGGGGCGGTTTCCATTGGTCATCGGCGGGGACTGCAGCATCCTGCTGGGAGCGCTTTACGGCTTGCGCCGCGCGGGCGGGCGCGGCCTGGTGCATGTGGATGGCCACAGCGATTTCTATCAGTTGGATGCGCACGACACGAGCAGCCTCGGTTCGGTCGCCGGCATGGATCTGGCGCTGGCGAGCGGCCGAGGCGAAGCGCTGCTGACCCGTTGGCCGGAAATCAGCGCGCCGCTCGTTTGCGATGAGGACATCATCCAGATGGGCGAGCGCGAGTCGCCCGTCGACCGCGACCAGATCCCCGGCAGCGAGATCGCACAGATCACCGCGCAGCACATGCTTGCCGAGGGTATCGGATCGGCCGCATCGCGCGCGGTCGCGAAGCTGGAGGCGGCCGGCATCCGTCGAGCGTGGCTGCATGTCGATCTCGACGTGCTGGATCAAGATGTCATGGCGGCCGTGGATTCACCCGGCAGCCCGGGATTGGACTTCGCGCAACTCGCTGCGCTGGTGCACACGCTGTGCGCTTCGGGGCGGATCGCCGGCGCCGACTTCGCGATCTACGATCCGGAGCGGGATCCCGGCCAGCGTCACGCGCAGCCCATTGTCGAGTGCATAGCCCGCGGACTTGCCGGGTTGAATGCGCCCAGCGCGGGGAGACGTCATGGAATCGCGTGATGTGCCCGTTCTCTGTCGGTTCGTGTCTGCGTAGGACTTCTCATGAAATCGATACGTGAGTGTTGCGGGGCCTTGATACGGTCGCGGCGCGTACTCCACGGTCTGGCGGCCATGCTGATCGCCTCCATGAGTCTCGTCCCCGCCGCTGCGTCCGCTGCCGACTTGGCGCCATCCGTGCGTCCGGCTTGCTGTCGGGTGGTCGAGTTCCGCCAGTACTCCCTCAAGCCCGGTCAGCGGGACACGCTGATACACCTCTTCGATCGCGAGTTCATCGAAACGCAGGAAGCCGACGGCATGCACATCCTCGGCCAGTTTGACGACGAGAACGATCCGGATCGTTTCGTGTGGATACGGGGATACGCCGACATGGATGCACGCAAGCATGGGCTGACGGCGTTCTATACCGGGCCAGCCTGGAAGAAGTATGGCAAGCAAGCTGCGGCAACCATGATCGACTCCGACGACGTGCTGCTGCTGCGGCCGGTCGATCCCGTTGACGGCTTCGAAGACCTCCCTTCGAATCGCCCGCCGGCCGGCGCCGACGCACCGTCGGCATACGTGGTCGCCACCATCTATCACCTGAAGGCCGACACGGCGGCTGCGTTTGCGCCGTTCTTCCGCACGGTGCTGCGCCCGGCGCTGCGGATTGCCGGTGTGGTGCCGCGTGCCAGCTTCGAAACAGAGTCAGCGCCAAACAACTATCCCGCACTGCCTATCCGGGAAGGTGAGCGCGTGTACGTGTGGTTCGCCTCGTACGAAAGTCCGGAGGCTTATGCCGAAGCGCTGGATCAGCTCGCCCGTGCGCAAAGCTGGAGCAAGGTTCAACCCGCGCTGGCGGCGTTCCTGGATGCCCCTCCCCGCGTGCTGCGCCTGAGGCCAACCGGGCGTTCGCTGTTGCACTGAAAGCGGTGTTTCGTGGTGGGCTACTAGAGCGTCTTATGGACTTCGGGATGCGTGCGCAGGCTGCTGGCGCAGCGCCCGGCGGCAGGATGCAACATGGGCGTCCGCAACGCAGTTCGTGACGCCCAGGCGCTCTGCCCGCGCCCTTCCCATCCACTTACATTCGTGTCGTTGCATGGTCCGGCAAGATTTCGATATGGCCCGCCCTTCCACCACGAACGAATGGCGCCGAGCAGCTAGCACGCTCGTGTCTTGTTCGGCCCGTGGCCGAGAGATTAGGAGTCCGGCTTATATCCGGATAAAGGCAGTGGCCAGACAAGCCACCCATGCCGGTTCGAGTCCTGCCAGGAGCACCCGTCCTAGGTGCCCGTATCAATCCTGAAAATTCTCGACGACTGCAGTCGGACTTCCTGCGGCTGCATTGATCGAAGACTCGATCGCATTCACGAGCGTCGATGGTCAGGGCTACTCGGGCGGTCAGGCGACTGACACCCACCTCGGGTCGACGTCGATCTTGCCAGGCCAACCGGCGGCTGGCCGCTGACTTGCCTTGCTGGTCAATACCGGCAAGCAGGTCGGCACCAACGCAGCAGCCGGAGAGTAACGGCGAAGTGGTCAAGCATTTCCGGAAACATGGCCAGTGGTTGCCGGCATCCGCACTCTGACTACATCGAGGCGTTCAACGGTCCGCGCAGCCAGCCAAGGACACATGCGTGATGACGTCGGCCTGGTTGGTCTGGATCAGGATGTCGCACAGATATTTGATGTCCGGGCGCACCTCATAGTGCCCCACGGCGGCGTAGTGATCTTCTTGCTTGACCGGATTGCCATCCATGTAAAGCGTGTCGGTGCCGACATACTCGGTGCCGGTTTGCACAAAGACCCGCTTGGGCGGCGTCAGCTCGGTATGCAGCCACTGGTAGCTGCCGCCAAGTCCCGCCGGGTCCGGCCCATGGCCGCCCGCCGGACGCCCCAGGGTCTGGAAGGCCACCGAGATCGGCTGGCCGATCCACTGGTCGGATATCTGCTGCATATGGCTGGGAGCGCTGGCGCAGCCAGTCAGCATCGAGGCTGCGCTCAGGGCAAAAACCGCCAGGGCATTCGTCGTCGACCGATGCATGGTTCGGCATCCTTTTTCCGTTGATGGGTGACGTACCGCCATCGCAATCACCAAGCCTGTATCGCCTCGGCCGGACGCGAATCACATCCTCAGTGACTTGTGCGGTCCGCGCATTTTAGACGCGACCAGGCTGGCTGCGCATGCCAGATGGCAGGGGTGAGGCACGTAGCTGTTGGTTTCGCCCCCTGCCCCGGCATCCTCGAAGCCTTGTCGGGCAGGAAGCCTGCCTGGTACTCGAGATCGAGGCATCATCCACACTGACACGATGCCTCTGCCTGCGTCGAACGCGACGCGCGAGCGCTGAGCATCGCCGCCAACCGCGACGGAATCCCGCGAGTCTGCCGCCGTGGTCCGACAGCAGCCTGGCCCTGTTCACCCCGCAAGCATGTCGCTGGCCATCTTCATGCAGGCGCCGGATATTTCGATCATCAACGGGGCGACCTACGCCATCTCCGGCGATCTCGGCGTCAGCCGCACCGCAGGCGCGATGGCGATCGGCGCCTGTTCCGTTGCAAGGCCGCGATGCAGCCGCTGACCGGCCAGATCGCCCGGCGTTTCGGCGAGGTGAGCATTATCTCGGCTCGACCCTGCTGTTCGTGCTGCGTTCTTCACCGCGCGGGCTGTCGGTCAGCATGCCGATGCTGGTCGTATTCCGCCCGCTGCAGGGCGCGATGTTCGACGCGATGATGCGGCTGCTGCAAACCGGGTTGTTCAACAACTATCCCGCGGAAAGACGCCCCGCCGCGACGGCACCAGATCGATGGCGGCGTCGAGGCCTGTTCAAAGACTTCGCGACTGATGCGAAGCCGCCCAGAAGCGGATGGACCATCCGGATACATTCCGGACGGCCAAGGCGAATCCCAGGCAAACCTCATCCACGCCGCGGCCAATCCTTGGCCCAAGACCGACGAACTCGACGAGGCTGGCATGCAAGCCTCCGCTTCGATCAAGCGTGCCTATTGAATCTCATCGCGACTGCAGCCGGCGCGCCAGATCGGACTCGACGCAAGAGCATCGCGAGGCTTATAGATCGGCGCCGCCGAAAGCGAACCAACGCCCATCGTGGAAGGTATAGGTGTCCACGAAATGCACCTCCTTGGGATTGCCGGCCTTGTCCGTGCTGTGCATGATCGAATGCGCCGAAGCGGCGTCGCCGTGGATGAACACGATGGTTTCGAGCTGCGGCACCGGGCGCGACATGTCGGTGAGCTGCGGCACCTTGTCGATGACTTCCTTGCGCGTACGCACCTGCCCCGATCGGCTGGAAGTCTGGTAATCCGGCTCGAGCAGGCACTCGAGATAACGGGGATTGCCGCGATATTCCGCGGTCAGCCAGCCCTGCTCGATGCGGCGGATCGTGTCCGCATCTTTTTTCTGGTTCTGGATCGAGACGCTTGCACAGTCCGTCGAATCGGCTGCGTGCACGGTCGCGGATGCGAGGAATGCCAGGCTCAATACTGCGACGACTGCCGAGAATTTCATGATACGCCCCCGTACGGTTGGTGGAAGACTGCGGAGATTGCATCGTGCCGTCTTCCCTAACGCGCGACGCGGCGGGAGGTACGCTACGGCAGAAACCTCAGGCTTACAACGCAAAGGCGGAGACGTATCGCCGGCATGCCTAGCGGGCCGTGGCCACCAGCAATTCTTCGGAACGCCCGGGCCATAGACCGTCGACTCGATCAGAGAAATAACGGTCGACCAGCGTCGCGGCCGGCACGTGGCGCACTTCGCCGAAGCCTGCCGCTCGGGCCATGTCGAGCATTTCGGGCGCGGTGAAGTAACTGAGGAACGGCGTGCCGCTGGCCCGTGCGCCTCGCTCGGCGGCCTCGCGCCCGGGAAGCTCTTCGGGAGCCGCCTGCTCCATCGGCAGAATGTAAGTCATGGCCAGCGTCGAACCTGGCGCGAGCGCAGCCACCTCGCGCAGCAAGGTCATCACGGCATCCCTCGACAGATACAGGCTGACGCCGGTGGAGGCCACCACCGCCGGGCGCTGCGCATCGAAGCCGGCATGCACCAGTTGCGGCAGCCAGGCATCGCCGCTCTCGAAGTCGACCGGCACCAGCTGCAGCCCGTCGGGAATGCCGAAACCGAGCTCGATCAGTCGCTGGCGTTTCCAGGCCTGATGCCCTGGCTGATCCACCTCGAAGATGCGCAAGCGGGAGGCGAACTCCGGCCTGCGCTGGGCGAAGGTATCCAAACCGGCGCCGAGCAGGACGTATTGATCGACGCCATGCCCGGCCTGTTCGATCATCAGGTCTTCGATAAAACGCGCACGCGCGACTGTGCCGGCGCGAAAGATGCGGGTCGCCTGCGGATCCATGTCGGGACGCTGGCGCCAGCCTTCCGGCGGAGCTGCCAGCTTCAGGCCCAGCTCGTCTTCCAGCACATGCGGCGACGGATCGAGCTGTACATGCAGAGCCCGCCACAAGGCCGTGCGCACGGCGGTCGAGTCGGGAGCCACAGTGAAAGGATTGGGCATGCTGGATGGCCTCTCGGAAAACGGGCGCCTGACGTTGGGCGTTGGATCAGTCCTTGCGCGAAGCCTGCAGGCGCCAGATACGTCCGTCCGGGTCGCGCACCGTCATCTCGCGTGTTCCCCAATGCGTATCTTCGAACGGCGTCACCACGTCCATGATCGCGTCGGACTGCAGCGCTTCGGGCTCGCTCACCTTCAGCACGAGATGGGCCTCGGTAGCCTGGTGCTCGGGGATCTCCGCGATGAACAGGTAAGGACCGATGCCGTTGCGGAGCTGGCCGGAATGATGGTCGGTCTCGAACTCGAGCTTGTAGCCCAGCGCCTGAAAGAACTTTGCAGCCTTGCCCCAATTGTGGGTGGTCAGAAATACCGCCTCGATACCCTCGGTGCTCATGTCAAGTCTCCGCTTCGGATGAACGCTGCTGGGCATCGAGGTAAGCGCGCAAGGCTTGCGCCACCAAGGCGGAAAGCGACAGCTCCGCCTCGATGGCGTGATGCTTGACCTGCCTGATCAGTCCGATCGGCAGGTACACATTGAATTGCTTGACGTCCTCATCGCCCATGGATGCTATTTTGCTAGCATACTAATTTACTGTCAAGACTTCCTTCGGCCAGCCCTGCTTTGCAGTGCGAACATAAAGATTAAATTCATTATTTAACAGGAATTTATATTCTATTCTTGCTGTGAAATGAGAGCATCAAATCATCCAGCGCCCGACCTTGCGTCGGTGCATTTCGTAGCGCCACAACCATCGCGACAAATGAGCCACTGTCCCATGGGTCGCCACTCCGAAGCGCGGCCAGACCGTTTTCAGCCTGATGCACGGACATGTCCTGAGTACGCTGTACCCCTGGCCGACTCAGCAACGACGTCATGCGCCGAGAGCTGCGTGCACCAATCGATCATCGTCCTCCGCTCACCAAGCCAGGCCCTGACGGACCCGCGAATTGACTCTGCGTGCGCGAGCTCGGGCCGGCTGATTCAAGCAAGCCGACAATGTGTCGTCGCGCCATGTGCCGAGTGCGCTGCAACCGCTCGCCCCAATTCGCCGCATTGGCCGAGCCGGATGTCCTTACAGCGCACGATATCCGGGTTATGGGGTGCTGCCCCGAAACTGCTGCGCCACCCAGTCGATGAACACGCGCACGCGCGGTGAAAGCTGGTGCCGGTGCGGATACAACACATGCACCGGCAGCGGCGTGGAAGGAATGTCCGGCAAGATCTCGACCAGAGCGCCTTCGGCCAACTCGCGGATGGCCCGGTAGCGCGGAATCTGGATGATGCCGAGGCCCAGACAGGCGGCGGCCACGTTGGTCTCGGGTCCGGCCACCGACATCCTGGCCGGCAGGACGATGTTGCGGACGCCGCCCTCGACCTGGAACGCCAAGGGCGCGATCTCGCCCGTATTGGGCGACAGATGGCCGACCATTTCGTGGCCATCGAGCTCGTCCAGCGTGCGGGGAAAACCGCGCTGACTGACATAGGCCGGGCTCGCGAACGTGCCACGCTCCAGCCGTGCGATCTGGCGCATGATCAGCGAACTGTCCTGCAGTTCGCCCGAGCGCAGAATGCAGTCGAAGCCTTCGCGGATCAGATCGATCTGCTGATGCGCCTCGCTGAAATGCAGGCGGATGTCGGGGTACATCGCCCAGAAGCGCGGCAGGCCCGGCAACAGAAAATGGCGTGCCTGGGTGCCGTGCACGTCGACCCTGACCAGCCCCGCCGGCTTGGCGCCGATAAAGGCGCCCTCCGCATCATCCAGATCGGCAACCAGGCTCAGGCAGCGCCGATAGTAGGCCTCGCCGTCCAGGGTCGGGCTCACTTGCCGGGTGGTCCGCTGCAATAGCCGCACCCCCAGTCGCGTCTCCAGTTGCTGCACGGCTTCCGTCACCGAGGAGCGCGGCAGACCGAGGTCTTCGGCGGCCTTGGTAAAGCTGCGCCGCTCAACGATGCGGATGAAGGCGCGCATGGCGTCGATACGATCCATTGTCCGCCCTGTCGAATAGTGATGCCGGATTTAGCCAGATTATCTGCCATGCCGACATAAGTACAGTTTCCTCACTGGGCTCATCAAGACGCCCTCCCTAGAGGAACGACAACATGAAAACTGAAACTCACAAAGTAGCCATCGTTACCGGCGCATCCGGCGGAATTGGCTCGGCGGTGGCCGAACGGCTGGGCCGGGATGGCTTCACGGTCGTGGTGAACTACGTCGGCAACGCCGCGTCCGCCAAGGCGGTGGCGGCGAACATCGAAGCTGCGGGCGGCCGCGCGGTGGTTGCCGAGGCCGACATCAGCGACGCTGCTGCCGCACGCCGCCTGTTCGACAGCGCCGAAGCCGCCTTCGGCGGGGTCGACGTGCTGGTCAACAACGCCGGCATCATGAGCCTGGCCACCATCGCGGACAGCGACGACGCCCTGTTCGACCGGCAGATCGCGATCAACCTCAAGGGCACCTTCAACACCTTGCGCGAAGCAGCGAGGCGCCTGCGCAACGGCGGCCGCATCATCAATCTTTCGTCCAGCGTGGTCGGACTGCTGCAGCCCACCTACGGCGTCTATGCCGGCACCAAGGCGGCGGTCGAGGCGATGACCTCGGTGCTCGCCAAGGAATTGCGCGGACGCAACATCACCGTCAACGCGATCGCGCCCGGCCCCACCGCGACCAAGCTTTTCCTCGAGGGCAAGCCGCAGCAGGTCATCGACCACCTCACCAAGCTCGCGCCGCTGGAGCGCCTCGGCCAGCCAGAGGACATCGCCAGCACCATCGCCTTCCTCGCCGGTCCGGACGGCGCCTGGGTCAACGGCCAGGTACTGCGCGCCAACGGCGGAATCATCTGAGCGACAGCACCCGTCCCCAACCGTTGAGAGCGTGAACAGCCATGAAATTCTTCGACGTGAAATTCAGCCTTTTGACTTTGATTGCAGCCGTCGTCGCCGCCGTTGCCGCCACGACGTCGGCCAGACTCGGATGGCCGGTCTGGGCCATGTTCGTGGGATGGGTCGCCTTCTTCACGGGCAGCCATTCCGCGAAGGGAGTGCTGGCCAGTTACCTCTGCGTCGCGCTCGGCATCAGTTTCGGAGCACTCGCAGCGATGGCGGTCAGTGCGCTCGTTCCGATGATCGACATCTTTGCGTTTGGCGTCGTGGTGTTTGTCGTAGCCATCGTCGTCGTGTCGCTGCGGGCGATGCCGTTGATCAACAACATCGCCGCCTATTTCCTGGGTTTGATCGCGTTTTTCGCCTCGCATCGACCGCCCGAGTTTATCCCGGCGCTCGAATTGGCAGCGATCGCTGGGTTGGGCATTTTCGCGGCCTGGATGGCGCATCTGGCCAGCGCGAAGGTGGCGGCGCACAGCACGCCAAAGCCCAGCGCCTGAGCCGACTCGGCGCACTTCCGATCGCAGCGGATATCAACCGCTCGATGGCAGACAAATCGTCCCATCCCGCTTTTTTCCCCATCTTGAGGAGTCATCGCCATGTCCAAGAAAATCATTCTCATCACCGGCGCATCGAGCGGCTTCGGCGCGCTCACCGCGCGAGCCTTGGCCGATGCCGGTCACATCGTCTACGCAGGCATCCGCGCTACGACCACCCGCAACACGGCCGCCGTCAAAGAGGCCGAGGACTATGCCAAGGCGCACAAGGTCGCGTTGCGCACTGTCGAACTAGACGTGTCGAGCCAGGATTCGGTCGACCAGGCGGTGGCCGAGCTGATCGCCAGCCACGGCCAGATCGACGTGCTGGTGCAGAACGCCGGCCACATGGTGACCGGCCCGTCCGAAGCGTTCACCCCGGAACAGATGGCCGACATCTACGACACCAACGTGCTCGGCGCACAACGCCTCAATCGGGCGGCCCTGCCCCACCTCAGGCAGCGCGGCAGCGGCCTGGTGGTGTGGGTGTCGAGCAGCAGCGTGAAGGGCGGCACGCCGCCCTACCTCGGCCCGTATTTCGCGGCGAAGGCGGCGATGGATTCGCTCGCCGTGACCTATGCGGCGGAACTGGCCCGCTTCGGCATCGAGACCTCCATCGTGGTGCCCGGCTCCTATACCCACGGCACCAATCATTTCGCGCATTCCGGCAGTCCCGCGGACAGCGCGGTGGTGGCTGACTACGACCAGAAGTATCCCGGTCTGCTCGAAGAGGTCGCCAAGAAGCTCGCGGCGCTCTCGCCGCCGGATGCCGACGTGGGCGAAGTGGCCCGCGAGATCGCGCGCATCGTGGACCTGCCGCACGGCACCCGCCCCTACCGCGTGGTGATCGATCCGGCCGACGACGGCTCAGCCTGCGTCAGCGTGGTCGCCGACCACATCCGCAAGGAGTTCCTCAGCCGCGTCGGGCTCGACGATTTGCTCAAGCCCGCCACGAACGCTTCGGGCAGCGCGGCCTGACCCGATGGGTCGACGCCCTCGCGCCAACCGCGGGCACGGGCGCGAGGACGCATCGCATGCAGTGCCCGCACTTATCCGTCGTCAATCTAACCATCAAGGAAACAGACCATGACCGGCTCACAGAAAGGTAAGGTCGCCATCGTGACGGGTGGCTCGGCCAATATCGGCAGATTGTTCTGCCGCTCGCTCGCCGCCGATGGCGCCAGCATCGTCGTCCACTACAACAGCGCCAGGCGTGCGCAGGAAGCCGCCGAGGTGGTCGCCGAACTCAAGGCGCTCGGGGTCGATGCCATGTCGTTCCAAGGCGACCTGACCCACAACGCCAACATCACCGCCCTGGTCGATGCCACGATCCAGCACTTCGGCCACTGGGACATCCTGGTCAACACCTCCGGCCTGATCGTGCGCAAGCCGCTGGCCGAGACCACTGAAGAGGAATACGACAACTCCTTCGCGATCAACGCCAAGATCCCGTTCTTCCTGATGAAGGAAGCCTTCGGCAAGATGGCGGACAACGGACGTCTGATCAATATCGTCACCACCCAGGTCGCGGTCACCGCCGCCACGTATTCGGCCTATGCCGGCAGCAAGGCCCCGGTGGAGCATTTCACCAAGGCCTTTGCCAAGGAGATCGGCCATCGCGGCATCACGGTGAACTGCATCGCGCCGGGCCCGCAGAAGACCAGCTTCCTGTTCGGCGCCGAAACCGACGAGACCCTGGCCTGGCTGAAGAGCCAGACCATCAGCGGCGATCTCGGCGACCCCGAGGACGTGGTGCCGGTGATGCGCTTTCTGGCCGCGCCGGAAACGCGCTGGGTCACCGCACAGACGGTCTACGTCAACGGCGGCATGATCTCGCCGATCAACTGATGTTCTAGCGGGTCATTGAACCGACCGCACGGGCTGCCTTGTCGCTCCCGTGCGGTCTCCTGTTTGCGCTCTACGCAGCGAGCGGCGATCCCCAGGTGTCGACAAGAAAACTCCGCGGGAGCACTGGCCTTCTCCCGGGCCGCGTCGATCAGTCCATGCACCGATACGTCGCGCACCGATCGATACCCGCTATCCCTCCTGGGACATGTCGATAGCGGGGCATATCCGCCAAGCCCGATGACGGGCAGGCCTCCGTGACCCGGCACATGCCCACGCGACGGCCGCAGACTCGAGCAAGGCCGGCCCATCAACCGCACGACAATCACAACTGAGGTTTTCGTTTGGCCTTGCCAGGCTACGCTAGACGCAACAGACCGCAGCTCAGCCGGACAAGCCGTCGAGCGCACGCTCGACGCGTTGCGCAAGCGGCCCTTCCAGCAGGGTGAACGGCATCGCCCGCACGCGCAGTTCGGCCAGATACCAGTCGTGCTGGTGGCGGCGAAAATCCTCGTCGCGCCGCGTGCCGTCCTGCACGAATGGAAAATCCGGCGCGCACAGGAAAACCTGCTCGTAGCGTTGCCCGGCCCGCTGCAAAAGCTCAACATCGATGCGCCCGAACATCGCCTCGCTATAGTAGCGCGTGGTCAACGGGCCGGTGTCGCAGACCAGCCAGCGCTGCGCCTGCCGCGCCAGCAGGCGTTCGCGCTCGGCCTGCAACTTGGCGATATGCAGCATGTCGGCGTACTCCAGCTGCCCCGCGCGCGCCTCCCACAACTCACGGCCGTACTCCGGTGCCCAGGCGGTCGCCAGCCGCGAGGCCAGCGCCTGCGCCAGCGTGGTCTTGCCGCTGGACTCGCCGCCGAGCACGCAGATCCGGCCGACGAAATCGGCATAGACCGAACGATCGAGAAACCGGCGCTGCGCATGCGGATCGAGGCGCAGCCGTGTTCCCGAAATGGGCACCTGCCGCCGTTCGCGATCTACGCAGACATGCGCCACCCGTGCCGTATAGCCTTCGACGTGCTGTCGGAACCACCCGGTCAAGGCCGCTGCGAAACCGTCGCCATAACCCTCGCTGGTGAATACCGCGTCCACCACCACTTGCAGGAGATGAGTGCACAGCCAGCCGACGAAATCGCGCTGCACGGCCTCGGCGGCCTCGTTCGGCGGAATGCGCCGCGGGGCCAGTCCGCGTTCGAGGCATAGCGCCGCCAGACGCGCATCGTCCAGCACCAGCACGCGCAGCGAGGGGAACGCTTCCTCCAGCCAGCGCTGGCGTCTCGCTGCGTCGCAGCCCGGCAGCTCCGGCTGGCTGTAGCCGAGCACCAGCAACTCCTGGCAAGCAAGCTGGGCCTGCCGGATCAGCCATTCGTGGCCGCGATGCAGCGGGCTGAACTTGCCCACCACCAGGCCTTGTCGATAAGGCGGTTCGCTCACACGGCTTCCGCCGTCGTGGCCGGCGGCGCGTGCGCGCGGGCCAAGCGCCACCAGCTGCGCCAGGCCACGATGGCGTTGATCCAATAGCCGGCATACAGCGCCGAGGTGAGATAAAGCCCGCGACTGGCATACAGCGGCACGGCGATGCTGTTGACCAGCAGCCAGAACGGCCAGGTATGCACGCGGCGCTGCATCAGCAGCAGTTGCGCGATCAGGCTGAACACCAGCACCGAGGAGTCGGCGAACGGCGCATAGGCACTGGTGAAGCGATGCAGCAGCAGGCCATAGCCCAAGGTGCCGAGCAGACCCAGCGCCACGCTGGGAATCAGGCGCGTCCACGGCGGCTCGCTGATCGGCAGCGGCGCGCCATGGTCGCCGCGCAGCCATTGCCACCAGCCCACCACGCTGGCGCCGACGAAGAACACTTGCAGCACCACGTCGGCATACAGATGCGCGTCATAGAACACCACGGCAAACGCGCCGCAGCCGACGATGCCGGTCCACCAGGTGTGCACGTTGTTGCGCGCAGCCAGCACGATCGAGGCGGTGGCCAGCACATTGGCGGCAAGCTCGAGCGGACTCATGCTCCCCGGTCCTCCAGCTCGCTGCTGTACTGCACCAGCTTGTCTTCGGTCACGATCGCACCGACGCGCAGGCCGACATCGCCCAGCAGCGCCCGCAGCGCCGCGATGGCCTGGTCGGCATAGGCCACCTGCCCTGCCGCCAGTTGCAAGGTGCAGGAACGGTCGGCCTGCTGGTGCAAGCGATAGTGCGACAACGGCAGGCGATCCAGTGCATGCGTCACGTCGATATTGTTGAACCAGTCGCCGCCGGCGCCCTGGAAACGCACCGGGCGGCGGCCGCTCAAGCCGCGCAGCAGCGCTTCGCCGTCGTGCCAGGCCAGGCTGGCATGGTCGCCGGTGCGATAGCGCAGCAGCGGCAGGCAGAAATTGAAACCGCCGGACACGGTGATCTCGCCGCGCTCGCCGGCCGGCACGCGTCGCCCTGCCGAGTCGAGGATCTCCACGAACAGGTGCGGCTGCAGCAGCACATGCCCGCCCGCCGCAGCGTCGTGAACCGCGATCGGGCCGACCTCGTTCATCGAATACAGGTCCAACACCGGACAGGCATAGCGCTGCTCCAACTGCTGGCGCAAGCCGCCGGAGAGCGCCATCGACACCGACAGCAGCGCGCGTGGATGCAGCTGCGCCGGCAGCTTGAGCAACTCGGCGAAGGAGATCGGATCGCCGGCGATGAACTCCGGCGCCAGCGCTTCAAGATAACGCGACGGATGCGCCGGATCGCGCCAGTCGTCCGGATGCAGATTGAGCTTGGCCAGTCCGGACTCGGCCATCTGCGGCGTCACCGATATATAAGTGAAGCAGCGGCGCTGGTAGCCCAGCAGCACCACCCCGACCTGACCGGCGCCATGCGTGGGCGCAATGCCGTAGCGTTGCAGCGCGCGCAGATGGAAGGCCAGATAGCGGCCGGCCACCTGCGGGTGCGAGGGGATCAGCAGCGGATGCCCGGTGGTGCCGGTGGTGCGAAAATTGATCAGGCGGTCCAGCGGCAGGCTATCCGGCACGAAGCGTGCGATGTCCGCCGACAGCTCGGCCCGCGACACCGGCGGAATATCCTCGAAGCGCGCGGGTGGCCGCCCTTGTGCGCGGTAATGCGGCACCTCGGCATAGGCCTGCTCGATCACGGCTCCCAGCCAGGCCGGCTCACCCTGCGCCGACTGCTCCACCGCCGCCTGCATCGTCTCGCGCTGGAAATCGCGCAAGGCATCCAGGTCCTCTGCGCGCAGGCGATTGCCGCTGGCATTGCGATAGATCGGCGCCGCCTCGTGCTCGCGCAGCCAGCGCAGCATGCGCTGCCCGGCCTCGCTCAGGGTCGGGTAGCGGTCCGCGTCGGTGGGCTCGGTCACTCGCGCGTCCACTTGTCCGCCGATTCTTCCGCCGCCTTCTTGGCCAGCGCCTCGCGCACCGCGCGTGCGCGCAGCTCGGCTTCACGCGAGGCCGCCAGCAGGCGCTGGCGCTCGACGCCGCTGATGCTGGTCAGGCGATCGGCGGCTTCGGCAGCCGACTCGCCCTGCGGACGCCAACCCAGGCGCGCCAGCATCGTGCGGGCCAGTTCCTCGCGCCGTTCGGCGTCGCGCACGAACTGCGCGGCAGGCGCGCCGGCCGCGAGTTCGGCGCTCACCTGGTCGAGCTGCGCCAGCAGCCGCTCCGGCGCCGGGTGCGCCGCCACGAACCATTCGTCGGCCAGCAGCCACACCGCGATGGCGACCAGGGCCAACCGGTTGCGCTCCGCCTCGCCGTCCGCCGGCTGATAGCGACGTAAAGCCGCTGCCTGGATGCCGTGGCCGTGCCGATGCAGCAGGTCGTGCACCAGCGCAGCAACAACCAGTTCACCCTGTCCGCCGAGCTTCGCCGGGGCGAGGAAATCGACCGGCGTATCCGCCAGGCGGCGGGTCAGGGTTTCCAGCAGGGGGCCGCTTTGCTCCATCGCGCTCATGCCTCGAACTTGCCGTACACGTGATTGGCGCGGCAGTCGCTGCAGGCCGCACTGCGTTGCCGCTGCTGCATCGCGCGGTAGCCTTCGCCAAGTTGCTCGAGCGCCTCCACCGTGCGGATCGCCTCGAGCGGCACGCCGTAGTCTGCGCCGGTGAAGCTGCACGGCGACACGCGGCCGACTTCGTCGATGAAGAGAAAGCCTTCGCCAGGCGCGCAGTCGCCCACCGGCGAGGATTGTGCACCGGCCGAGGCCGCCAGCCGCCCCAGATAGGCCGCGCTGCCGCACAGGCGCACGCCCTGCGCGGCCAGGCGCTCACGCAAGACCGGCAACTGACCGCGCAGACGCATCACGTCTTCGGGCAGCAGGCGATGCGCGGGATAGAACTCAGGCCGATCCTGGCCGCCCAGCGCATTGAAGGTGATCTCGTCGACGCCCCACTCGGCCAGCGCCTCGCACAGCTCGGCGAAGCGCGGCAGGTTGTCGTGCATCAGCACCACGTTGGCGCGCAGCTTCAGCGGCGCCGCCTGCTGCCGACGCGCTTCCGCCAGCGCACGCAACGAGTCACTCAGGCGTGCCCAGCCGCCCTGCCAGCCGCGCAACTGCTCGTGCCGCTCGCCCATGTCGTCGACACTGACGGTGAGTTCGTCGAAATGCCGCAGCACCGCCTCGCGCACCTCGGCGCGATGCAAGCTGCTGCCATTGGTGGTCACGCTCTGCCGGATGCCGTAGCGCTCCTGCAGCAGGTGCGCCAACGGCCACAATGGACGCCAGCGCAGCGGCTCGCCGCCCAGCCAGCTCAGCAGCAGACGATCGCCGCGACGCCGGCGATAAGCATCGAGCAGCGCCGCGAAACGTTCGACCTCGGCCGGGTCGATCTGCTGCCGCTTGCCACCCAGGCGGCGATCGTAGGCGCAGAAGCCGCAGGCGAGATTGCAGTGGGTGGTGACCCGCCACAGCACGATCATGGCGAGGTCACCTCGCGATCGTTCTGGTAATGCCGGCGGCTGAATTCGCGGGCGAAGTCGAGCAGTTCTTCCATCCGCGGCACCGGCTGGATCAGCCAGTCCTGCTGGGCCTGCGCACGCAGCAGCGGCTCGCTCCAGCGGCTCTGCTGCCAGTTCAGCGGCACGTTGAGCGCCATGGTGCCGCCGGCGCGCCCCTTGGCCAGGGCCATCGCCACGATGTCCCAGCCGGCATGGCCCTGCTCGTCGTTGTCGAACAAGGTGGTGATGCCGTCGTCGGAGATCATCAGCAGGTGCACCGGGCGCTCGCCGGCGCCGCGCCGCGCAAAGGTCTCGCGCAGGCAGTGCAGCGGAAAGCAGGTGCCGCCGCCGTAGAAACCGGTGAGCGCACTCAGGATGCCGTCTTCGTCGCGCACGAAGCCGTCGGTGCGGGTGACCTGGTTCTTGCCGCTCCACAGCGTCACCTGCACCCGCGAGCCGCTGCGCAGCGCCGACAGCGCGACGATGGCGCCGGCCAGGGTGAGATAGGACACGCGCTGCTGCGGATTCGGCATCGAGCCGGAGCTGTCCACGTAGACGTCCAGATCGACCGGCACGCGTTCCAGCTCACGCCCCGGCTGCTCGCCCTGCACGCGGCGCACCGTGGTCACCCCGGGCACCACGATCGGCGACTGCAACAGGGTCTGCAGCCAGTCCAGCTCGTCCAGCGGATCGCCGGCTTCCCACGGCTCCAGTCCCTCGGGCAGCGGCTCCGGCGCGGCGCGGCGGCGGCGCACCGGGAACGGCACCAGGTCGGGCAAGGCGCGCTCGCGGTAGTAGCGCACGGCGATCTCGTGATCGGAAAGCTGGATGCCGGAAGCCTTGAGGATCTCGCCGTATTCGTAGGGCTCGCGCAACTGGCCGCTGGCTTGCGGCGCCTGCGGGGCGGCCTCCACCGGCAAGCGCGCGGCGCCGGTGATGCCCGGGTCTTCGCTGGGATGCAGGCTGCCCTCGACTTCTTCCGGCTCGACCTCCAGACCGCCGCGCGGGTCAGCGTGCTCGGCGGCCAGACGGGTATCGTGCAGGAAGCCGAGCACGCTCTTGCCCTCGCGCTCGGCCACCAGATACGGCAACAGCAGCGTGGCGAAGCGACCGGCCGCATGCAGCCAGTCGTCGGCGTATACGCGCACCAGGCGCGCGCCCAGCCAGGCGTCGCCGAGCAGCGTGGCGTCTTCGGTGGGACCGCCCAGGCTGCCGCGCGGCAACTGCCACAGCGACTCGTAGATGCCCATGTACAGCGTCCACACATCGCCTTGCGGCTGCCCCTGCGCGGCCGCGTGCCTGGCCAGGCGACGATAGATTTCGTCCATACGCAGGCCGGCCCGGCGCTGCAGGCGATCGTTGATGTACAGATCGGTGAACAGGTTGGCCATCAGCGGCGCCTGCGCTTCCAGCGTGGGCAGCGCGCGGCGCATGCGCGCGAGCAGGCGGAACTGGTCGGTGACCGTGGCCGGGGCCAGCACGTGATGGCCGATCTCGTGGGCCAGGATTTCCAGTGCGCAGTCGTCCAACTGCAGCTTCGCCACGGTCTCCAGGTCGATCACCACGCTCTGATCGAACAAGCGGATCATCGCGAAGCTGCCGCTCAGCCCCTGCGCGGCCGCTTCCAAGCGGCTGTCGCACAGCCGCGGATCGTGCAGCCGGGTGTAGCGGCTCCAGCAGGCCAATGCCTTCGGCCAGGCTTCGCGCCAGCGAGCCAGGCGCGTTTCGACGTCGACGGCGGCCATGGTGTCGCTCATCGCAGCGGCAGCAAGCGGATCAGATGGCTGTACGGCGAGCTGACCGCCAAGGTGTGCGCGGAGAGCGCAAAGCGCAGCCCTTCCGTCGGCAGGCCCAGCTTCGCGCCCGCCGCATCCAGGGCGTGTTGTGCGCGTGGCGGCAGCGCGCTGGCGCCCGCCGGCGCTGCCTCGAATTCCGCCGTCTCGGCGCCGATCAGCACGGCGCCATGTACGTCGGCCAGCAAGGCATGGCAGCGTTCGCCGCTGCGCACTACGAAGTCGCGCGCACCGGCACGCACCTCGGGCGGCACGGCGAAAGAACCGCCGAAGCCGCTGAAGCCGCCGGCCTCCAGGCCTTCGTAAACCGGACCGTCAGCCCGCCACCAGGGATCGGCGCGATAACGCTCCAGCAAGGTCGCCGCCGGCATCGCCGGATCGCCCAGCGCGGCGCTGGCCAGCGCCGGCGGCAAGCCCTCCGCTGCACGCAAGGCGCCGTCACGGTAATGCGCCATGCCGGCGCGCCAAGCCAGCACCTGGCCCAGCGCGCGCAGCACGGCGATGTTCTCGACCTGCGGCGCCAGTTCGAGCAGGCGCTGCAGCCAGGTCTCGCGGCGCACGCCCGGCCAGCGTCCGAGCTGCAGCAGCGCGTGACTGAGCACGCCCAGGGTTTCCTGCGGTGCACTGCCGATCAGTGGCGCCAGCGGTGCGGCGCCGGCGCGCCAGGCGCGGTCGACGATGCCGTCGCGCGCGCCCGGCCCGGCCAGGCCCTGCCCCACCAGCTGCAGGCCTAGCGCGAAACCGGCCAGCACCACGGCGCCGATACGCTCCGGCGCGACCGCTTCCGCCAACGGGGCCAGCGTGTCGCGCAGAAAACCGGCGAAGGCAGCCGTATCGAAGCCGGGATAGCGGTGCCGCGCCTCGGCGACCTGCGCATTGAAACGCGTGCGCCCTGCGGCCAGCACGTCGGCCAGCGCGCCCTTGCCGCCGTTCACTGTGCGCGCAGCCATTGCAGGTAGTTGGTGTAGCGCTGATGCAGGTATTTCAGCTTCAGCAGATCGTCGTACAGCGGGCCGTACAGCTTGCGCCCGGAGGCGCGCTGCTCGATCAGGTGCTCGATGCGCGACAGCCGCTGGCGCGCCTCGCGTTCGGCTAGCCCGTCCAGCCCGCGCGCGAATTCCGCCGAGAGCGCGCCGACCGGATCGTCGCGATCCAGATCGAGGCGATCGTATTCGGCGCAGGACAGGTCGAACAGATGACGCAGCCAGCTCAGCCCGTCGGAGCGATAGGCCGCATGCTCGGGCAGCGCGAAGAACGGCGCGTCCAGGTCGGGCTGCAACTTGTCGTGCAGCACGAACGGCAGCACCTGGCGCAGGTCCTCCAGCTCCACCGCGCCGTTGCCGCGGAAGTAGGCCAGCGCCTTGGCGTAGACCAGCAAGGTCATCAGGTTGCGTACCGACAGGCCGTTGCGGGTCTGGCAGCCCAGATCCTTCAGGCGGTCGCGCCCGTTGTCGGCGCTCACCGCGCGGCTCCACTCCTGGCCGGACAGGCGCACGGTGTCCTTGGTCATGTACTCGAACTGCGCGCCGGCGGTTTCCATCAGCTCGAACTGGCTGGCGAAGAACTCCAGCCGGCGGCGCACCGGCGACGGCACGTCCAGGCCGACGATGGCTTCGCCCATGGCGTCGATTTCCTCCGCCGAGAACACGATCTCCGGCGGCACCAGCTCCTCTGGCCGCATGCGGCTCTCGATGCGCAGCAGCAGCTCATCGAGGAAGCGCGGGTTGAAGGCCAGCGCCTGCACGATCACGTCGACGCGGTCGCGCAGCGCCTCGATCACCTGGTAGGTGCCGCCGCCCTGGTCGTCGTTGGCGGTGAGATACCAGGCCGACTCCGGGCACTCGTAGACCTGGTTCAGCACCTCGGCGTAGTTGTCGCCCATCACCGTCAGCAGCGCGCTCTGGGTGCGGGTGGGAATGCGGTTGTACTCGTCGATGATCTTCACCCGCATCGACAGCCAGCTGCGCCAGGCGATGCGGATCTGCTCCATGCTCTGCGCCTGCACCAGATCGGCCGGCAGCGGATTGCCGAGCAGGTCGGCCACAGTCATCTGCGGATGGCCGTGCTGCATCGCGCGCTTCACCTCGCGCAGCGGATAGCCGGCCAGCACGCCCATCAGGATCGCGCTGGCGGTCTTGCCGCGGCCGGGGCCGCCGACGAACAGGCATTTGCGCCGCGTGGCGAAGGTCAGCAGCGGCAGCAGCACATAGCTGGAATAGCTCTGCGCGGACGGCAGGCTGAGCGTGCGGCGGCTGTCGCCGATGCTGAAGTTCGGCGCCGGGCCGTCGTTGTATTCGATGTCGTAGTGCGGGCTGATGATCGCGTGGTTGACGATCCAGAAGTAGGCCTGGCGCAGCTTCTCGTCCAACGGACGCGCCGCCGCGTCGGCGCGATCGCCGAGGTCCAGCGGCCCTTCGTAGAGCTCGGCGACGTCGAATTCGCGCGCAGCCGGCGCGCTGCGTGGATTGGTAGGCGCCTTGGACAGGCGCTGAAAGAAGGTGAATCCCGGCATGGCATCCCTGTGCTGCGGCGGTGGCTAACCCCGAAACGATAACTGGTACGCACTCGCTTTCGTAGACGCCGGCACCATTGGCCGTGCGACAGCACCGTGGAAAGCGCCGATCAGGCATGCAAGCAGACAAGCCCGCAGGCGCCGCGCCACGCGTCGAACACAGGCTCAGCACGACCTCGCCATGCCCGCTGTCGGGAGGCCCTTGGCCGGGCATTCCGTGAACTGGAACCCAGGCCAGACCATCGCTCTCGAAGTAATGCGACGAAATTGACATAAGTTGACGTGACGCGCCGGATGCTTTCTGCGATACCTGCGTTGAAGCCCCACCCGCGACCCAGGAAGCCTCAGTTCCAACTCTGTCAATGAACCCGATGTCAGCCGTGGCCTGCGCCAGGCATGGCCACGGCCAGCTAGAAATTTCGGCTCACGTCATTTCCAGGGAGATTTGCCATGTCGCTCCGCAAGACCTTGCCCGTTGCCGCCCTGCTCACGGCCACTGCCTTCGCCTCGACCGCCAGCGCGGCAACGGCGACCGCCACGTTCCAGGTGCTGATGGTGATCCAGAAGGCCTGCACGGTGACCGCCGGCGCCGGCTCCAACATCAACCTCGGCACCGTGGCCTCCACCGCCACCAATGTCACCGGCAGCAACACCATCAGCGTCACCTGCTCGAAGACCACGCCGTACTACGTCGGCCTGGCCCCCTCCGCCGCCAACGGCGGCACCACCACCGGCAGCGGCAGCATGAGCACCGCCGACGGCCTCGCCGGCAATACCGACAAGGTGCCGTATCAGCTGAGCTCCACGCCCGGACCTTCCGGCACGATCTGGGGCAATACCGCCACCTCGACCACGGTGGGCAACGGCGTGGCCGGCACCGGCACCGGGCTGGCGCAGTCCCTGACGGTGTACGCCACCGCCGCCACCGCCAACTTCACGCCGGACAGCTACGCCGACACCGTCACCGTCAATGTGAATTTCTGATCGCCGCATGGGGCGCATCGGATCGCGACGGGCGCTTGGTGTCGCCGCGCTGGCTGTGCTGTTCGCCGCGACGGCGGCAGGCAGCGGCCTGCAGGTCGCGCCGACGACGCTGAGCCTGAAAGCCGCGCAGAACGCCGACGGCCTATGGCTCAGCAACACCGGCGACGGCGTGGTGCATGCGCAGGTGCGCGTCTACCACTGGAGCCAGGATGGCCAGGGCGATCGGCTCGAGGCGTCGCGCGGCCTGGTGGTCAGTCCGCCGATGCTGCAGCTGGCGGTCGGCGATCGCCAGCTGATCCGCGTGATCCGGGTGGCCGCGCCGCCGAACGGTCCCGGCGCGGTGGAGGACGCCTACCGGCTCTCGATCGACGAGCTGCCGGTCGATACGCAGGGCCGGCACGGCCTGCAATTCGTTCTGCACTATTCGCTGCCGGTCTTCATCGAGCCCGTCGGCTCCGCCGGCGCGCCGCAGCTGCAGTGGAGCCTGCAGCGCCAGGGCGAGCATGCGCTGCTGCAGGTCAGCAATCGCGGCGGCAGCCATGCCCAGCTGGCCGGGCTCAGCTACCTCGATCGGGCAGGACAACGCACCGACCTGGTTCCAGGCCTGCTCGGCTACGTGCTGCCCGGCGCCACCATGCACTGGATGCTGAAGCCGCCGGCCACGGCATTCATGGCCGGCGGCACTCTTGAGGCGATGGTCAATGGCGAGAAGGTCTCGCAAAATCTGGCCTTGGCCGAAGGCGATCGCTGAAGCCATCCTGTGGCAAGGACTGCTCGCGACCACCAGCCATGCCCACGATGCGGCGCCGGCCGCCGGCGCCGCGAGCGACGCTGCGCTGCTTACCGACGCCGGCGACAGCGCATCCCGCATCGGCGCTACCGATCTCTATCTGGAGGTCACCCTCAACGGCGCACATGGCGGCCTGGCGCATTTCGGCTATCTCGACGGCAAGCTGTGGGCCAGCCACGCGACCCTGCGCGAGCTCGGCTTCGTGCTGCCGGCCCACACGCCCGATCCGGTACGCCTGGACGCCTTGCCGGACGTGCACGCCGACTACGATGCCGGCCGCCAGGAGGTGGCCATCCGCGCTCCGCTGCGCATGCTCAAGCTGGACACCACCGTGCTCAACGCGCCTGACAACCGCCGGCCGCGCGCCACGGCGTCGCCGGGCGTGCTGCTCAACTACGACATCTACGGCACTGTCGGCCAGCACGACAGCAGCAGCCTGAGCGCCTTCACCGAACTGCGCGCCTTCAACGCCGGCGGCGTGTTCAGCTCCACCGCCCTCTCGCAGGCCACGCGCAGCGGCGGCGACTGGCAAGACCGTAGCGTGCGCCTGGATACCAGCTGGAGCACCTCGTTTCCCGACAGCCTGGTGACCCTGCGCATCGGCGACACCTTGACCGACGCCTTGTCGTGGTCGCGCGCCACCCGCATCGCCGGCGTGCAGCTGGGCACCAATTTCGCCCTGCAGCCTTATCTGATCACCGCGCCCCTGCCCGCCTTCATCGGCTCGGCCACCCTGCCCTCCGACGTGCAGCTGTATGTCGACGGCGTGCAGCAATACAACGGCAAGGTGCCGGCCGGGCCGTTCCAGCTCAACACCATTCCCAACATCAACGGCGCCGGCAATGCGCAGGTCGTGCTCACCGATGCGCTGGGCCGCTCCACCACGCTCAATTTCTCGCTCTACGACGAACACCAACTGCTGCAGCAAGGGCTCTCCGACTGGTCGGCGGAACTCGGCGTGGTGCGCGAGAATTACGGACTGAATTCCTTCGACTACGGGCACGACCCCGCCGCCAGCGGCACCTGGCGCTACGGCCTCAGCAACCACCTCACCGTCGAAGCGCATGCCGAGGCCACCCGCGGCCTGGTCGACGCCGGCGGCGGCGGCGCGCTCCTGCTGGGCAGCGCCGGCGGCGTGATCTCGGCGGCGGCGGCGCAAAGCCGCTACGACGGCCGCAGCGGCACGCTGTACGCCTTCGGCTACAGCTGGCGCAGCAACCGCTTCGACTTCAGCGTCGACGCCATTCGCACCCACGGCGACTACAGCGACGTGGCCACCCTGTACGGGCCGCCGCCGCCCAGCATCAGCGCGCAAGCCCTGGCCGGCTACAACACCCGCTCGCTGGGCAGCTTCGGCGTGAGCTATCTGCACCTTCGCTATCCGCAGCAGGACGCCACCCGCTACGCCGGCGCCTACTGGTTCCGATCCGTCGGGCATGCGCTCTCGCTGAATCTCAGCTACAACCAGAATCTGGACAAGAGCAGCGATCGCAGCCTGTTCCTGGTCGCCACGCTGGCGCTGGACCACGACGTGACGGCAAGCGTCAGCATGCAGCGCGACAACGGCCGCAGCGGCTTCGTGCTCAGCGCCAGCCAGACCCCGCCCAGCCAGGGCGGCTTCAGCTGGCGCGCGGCGGTACGCCAGGGCGACGACCAGAACGGCGGCCAGGCCGAGCTCGACTATCTGGGCAGCTACGGCCAGCTCGCGGCCGGCCTCGACGCGGTCGGCGACACCCGCTACGGCTATCTCGATGCGAACGGCGCCCTGGTACTGATGGGCGGCGACCTGTTCGCCGCTCGGCATGTCAACGACGGCTTCGCGGTCGTCTCCACCGAGGGCGTCGCCGACGTGCCGGTCAAGCTGGAGAACAACCTGGTCGGCAGCACCGACAGCCACGGCATGCTGCTGGTCAGCCCGCTGAATGCCTACCAGAACAACCGGCTCAGCATCGACCCGATGGACCTGCCCGCCGACATGCGCATCGATCGCGTCGACGCCCTGGCCACGCCCACCGATCGCGCCGGCGTGCTGGTGCACTTCGACATCGCGCCCATCCGCGCCGCCACGGTGATCCTGCAGAACGCCGACGGCAGCCCCCTGGCGCTAGGCAGCCGCGTGAGGCTGGCCGGACAGGCCGACCACGGCGCCATGGTCGGCTTCGACGGCGCCGTCTACCTGGACACCCTCGACGTGCACAACCGCTTGATCGCGCGCACGCCGGACGGCATGTGCGCGGTCAGCTTCGACTATCGCGCGGAGGCCGGGAAGCTTCCCAGCATCGGCCCGCTGCTCTGCCGCCGGGATGCTTCGCCATGAGTCGCTGCTGGCTGCGCCTGCTGCTGATGCTGTGCCTGATTGCAGGCGGCCTGTGGCTGCCGCGCGCCGCCCAGGCCCAGTCGGTCAGCTGCGCCAACCCCAGCGTGGGCAACGTGCAGTTCGGCAACGTCAGCTTCACCAGCGGCACCGTCAATCTCAGCGGCTCGGTGTCCTGGTCCTGCACCAGCACCGGCATCCTCGGCCTGCTGCTGTCGCCGCAGGCGAACATCACCATGTGCCTGAATCTCAATACCGGCACCGGTGGTACCCAAGCCAATCCCCGCCTGCTCAGCAACGGCAGCAATACCTTGCAGTACCAGCTTTATTCGAATGCGTCGAATACCCAGATCTGGGGCTCCCCGGCGACACCGGCCACGCCGATCCCGCTGACCATCACGGTGAACATTCCCGCCGGCCTGCTGCTGTCCACCACCGTCAGCGGGCAGACGCCGTTCTACGCGCAACTGCCGACCGGACAGTCGACCGCCCCGGTCGGCACCTACGGCAGCACGCTGGCGGTCACCGTCAATGGCTCCTACACCATGAACACCGGCGTCCAGCCCAGCACCTGCAGCAGCGGGCCGAACACGCTCAACGCCGGCAGCGCGAGCTTCTCGGTGTCGGCGACGGTGCAGAAGGCCTGTGTGGTGACCGCCAACAACGTGAACCTGGGCGCGGTGCCGTTCAACGCAGTCAACACGACGGGCAGCAACACCCTCGGCATCACCTGCTCCAACGGCACGCCCTATTACGTTGGGCTGGCGCCCTCCAACGGCAGCACCACCGGCGCAGGACAGCTGAAAGGCAGCCTCGGCGGCAACACCGACAAGGTGTCCTACCAGCTCAGTTCCACGCCTGGCCCGAGCGGCACGCCGTGGGGCAATACCGCCACCACCACCACGGTAGGCAACGGCATCTCCGGCACCGGCACCGGTCTGGCGCAGTCGCCGACCGTATACGCCACCGCGCCCAGCGCCAACTTCACGCCCGACAGCTACAGCGACACCGTCACGGTGAACGTGAACTACTGACCGCGGGCATCAGTGCTTCACGCCAGGCACTGGATTCTTGCCATCGAATCGATTCCTGCCGTGCTGTCCGAGTGTGCTGCCGCTGCGCGCAGCGAGCCGCAAGCCATCGCAGACAGCTGACGCCGAGACAGCGATCTGCCGATGCCGCCCCGCTTCGCGCACCAGCACTGCCAAAACGGCCCCGGACGATCAGGCGCCGATCAGGCTCTGTCCGCACACTCGCAGCACCTGGCCGTTGACGCCGCCCGAGCCCGGGTGCGCCAGCCAGGCCACGGCTTCGGCCACGTCGATCGGCAGGCCGCCCTGCGCCAGCGAATTCATGCGCCGCCCGGCCTCGCGGATCGCCAGCGGGATGCGCGCGGTCATCTGCGTCTCGATAAAGCCGGGCGCCACCGCGTTGGCGGTGATGCCCAGTGCGGCGGCATGCTCGGCCAGCCCCTGCACTAGGCCGATCACGCCGGCCTTGGAGGCGGCGTAGTTGGTCTGCCCGCGATTGCCGGCGATGCCGGAGATCGAAGAAATGCACACGATGCGGCCGCCGCGACGCAGGCCGTCGCCATCGAGCAAGGCCGTGCTGAGCTGCAGCGGCGCCTGCAGGTTCACCGCGATCACCTCGCGCCATTGCGCCTCGTCCATTCTGGCGAGGGTCTTGTCGCGGGTGATGCCGGCGTTGTGCACCACGATGTCATAGCCGCCGCGCTCGCGCGCCGCCCACAGCAGGCGCTCGCCGGCGTCGGCGGCGGTGATGTCCAGCGCCAGCCAGTCGCCGCCGAGATCCTGGGCCAGCTGCTGCAGCGGCGCCTGCGCCTGCGGCACGTCGAGGCAGGTCAGCGTCGCCCCTTCGCGGGCCAGCGCCTGCGCGATCGCCTCGCCGATGCCGCGCGAGGCGCCGGTGACCAGCGCGCGGCGCCCTGCCAGCGGCCGCTCGCGCTCGAACGGCGGATGGCCGTCGACGGGCCTGGCCAGGCGTGTGGTCTGGCCGCTGACATAGGCCGAGCGTCCCGAAAGAAAAAAGCGCAGGCTGCTCTCCAGCGCCACTTCGGCGCCCGCCTCGACCTGCAGCAGCTGGGCCGTGCTGCCGCGGCGCAGCTCCTTGGCCAGCGAACGCAGCAAGCCTTCCAGCGCGCGCTGGGCCGTGCGCGCCGACAAGCTCTCGCCGTGATCCGGCGGCGCGCCCAGCAACAGCACGCGGCCGCAGGGCGCCAGTCGCCGCGCGTGCCGATGCAGGAAACGGTAGAGCGCCTCCAGTTGCTCCGGCGCAGCGATGCCGCTGGCGTCGAAGACCAGGCCCTTCGGTGGCGTCGTGGCCGGCGCATCGACCTCAGGATCGAGCAAGGCCGTGCCGGCGGCCTCGAAGCGCGCGCGCAGCACCTCGAGCAAGCGCCCGCCGGGGGCTCCATCGAGGATCAGCGGTGCGCTCCATCCGGGCGGATCGGGGCGATCGCGCTGCAGCGGCACCGGCTGCGGCAGTCCGACGCTGCTCGCCAGCCAGCGCCCGAACGGCGCATTGACGAATTTCAGGTAACTATCTGCCATGGCGCGGGGCGATCTCCATGCGGAAGCGATGCGGCGGCCATGGCCAGCCGTCCGGCCCGATGCCGGCCCTGCAAGCTACACGACACGGGCGGCGCTGCGCGAGCCGCGCCCGCGCGCGACGGATCTCAGGCCGCGGCCAGCTCCTTCTCGGCTTGCGCGGCGGCCGCCGCGGACAGGCTCGGCACGGTCACTCCGCAAGCCGGCGCGTTGATGCGCGAGAACAGCTCGTCGACCCAGCCGATAAAGGCCTGCACGCGCGCCGACAGATGGCGCTTCTGCGGGTACACGATCCACACCGGCGAGCCGGTGCACACGGTGTCCGGCAGCACGACCTCGAGCATGCCCTTGTCGACCATGCACGAGGCCATGCAGTACGGCGCGTGGATGATGCCCAGGCTGTTCACCGCCGCCTGGATCACCGACTCGCCGTCGTTGATCAGCATGTGCGGCTCGATCGCCACGTCGACCCGGCCACGCGCGGTCTCCACCTGCCACACGTGCGGGCGGCCGTTGGGGAAGACATAGTTGATGCAGCGGTGGCGCTGCAGGTCCTCGACCCGCCGCGGCCGCCCGTGCCGGCCCAGATATTCCGGCGAGGCGAGCAGCACATTGCACAGATAGCCGAGCTTGCGCGCGATCAGGTTGGAATCCGGCAGCTCGCCCATGCGGATCGCGCAGTCGATGCCTTCCTCGTTGAGATCGTAGGGGTAGTCGCACATCGACAGCTCGAGGCGGATGTCCGGGTAGCGCGCTTCGAAGTCGGCCAGGTTCTGCATCAGCACGGTGCGCCCGATCGACACCGCCACGCCCACCCGCAGCTTGCCGCTGGGGCTGCTGCGCGACTCGCCCAGCGCCTCGGTGGCGTCGGCCAGGTCGAGCAGGATCTGCTTGCAGCGCTGGTAGAACGCGCCGCCGTCGTCGGTCAGGCGCAGCGCGCGGGTGGAACGGAAGAACAGGCGCACGCCCAGTTGCTCTTCCAGGCGGGCAATGGCCCGGCTGACGCCGGACGGGGTCATGCCCAGTTGCGGCGCGGCCGCGGAGAAGCCCTTGGCCTCCACCACCCGCACAAAGGCCGCGATCGCCGAGAAATCTTCCATCGCCACACCCTCATTAATGACCGTCAGTCAAAGTAGAAATGATTTTACGCCTACTTTTATCCTGCAGCGCAACACCCAGTTAGTAGGCCATCGGTCCGCAGACGTCGGACCGGAACATTGGGGCATATCGATGAATAAGAAGATCCTGTACGCCACGGCGGCCCTTGCCGTCGCCGCCACCTCCGCTACCTGGCTCGGCGGCAGCCAGCCCAGCCGGGCCGCCGACAAGCCGGCGCCGACCGAGGTCACGGTGGCCCAGGTACTGGTGCGGTCGGTGGACGATGCCGACCAGTACACCGGCCGCCTGCAGGCCGTCGACACCATCGAGCTGCGGCCGCGGGTCAGCGGCTACGTCGATTCGGTGGAGTTCACCGAGGGCGCGCTGGTGAAGAAAGGCCAGCTGCTGTTCCGCATCGACCCGCGCCCGTACCAGGCCGAGGTGGACCGGCTGACCGCCAACCTGGCCCAGAGCCGTTCCGAACTGGCCCTGGCCCAGGCCAACGCCGCCCGCGCGACGCGCCTGCTGGATCAGCACGCCATCTCCAAGGAAGAGGCGGAACGCCAGCAGACCGCCGCGCAGAGCGCGACCTCGCAGGTGGCCGCCAACACGGCCGCACTGGCCGCGGCGCGGCTGGACCGCGGCTTCACCGAGGTGCGCGCGCCGATCGACGGCCGGGTCAGCAACGCCCTGGTGACCCAGGGCAACCTGGTCACCACCAGCAGCGTGCTGACTACCCTGGTCAGCGTGAATCCGATCTATGCCTACTTCGACGTCGACGAGCAGAGCTTCCTGAAGTTGGATCGTCTGCGCCGCGAGCACGGCCACGCGCCGGAAGTGGCGATGGGCCTGGCCGACGAGAATGGCTTCCCGCACAGCGGCCGGCTCGACTTCGTCGACAACCAGCTCAGCACCGGTTCCGGCACGATCCGCCTGCGCGCGGTGTTCGACAACGCCGACCAGAGCTACACGCCCGGGCTGTACGCACGCATCCAGCTGCGCACCGCCGGCCAACGGCCGCGTGCGCTGATCGACGACCGCGCGGTGGGCACCGACCTCGGCAACAAGTTCGTCTACGTGGTCGACAAGGATCGCAAGATCGCCTACCGCCGGGTCGACACCGGCCCGCTGGTGGACGGCCTGCGCGTGGTCAATGACGGCCTCGCCGCCGGCGACGTGGTGGTGGTCAACGGCCTGCAGCACGTCAGGCCGGGCGTCGAGGTCACCCCCAAGCAGGTGGCGATGGACAGCCGACGCAGCGACACCGGCGCGCTCGCCGCGCAGGGCAGCGGCGGCGCCTCGCTGGTCAACGCGAACCGCTGACGGATTCCGCCGGAAGACATCCGACGCTGCTGCGGCCCGGCCGCAGCGGCACCGGGCCCGCTACGCCTGAAACCAGCCAGCCAGGCATGGCGACCCTTATTGAGAGCTTCGAATTCCTATGAAAATCGCTCAATTCTTCGTGGACAGGCCGATCCTGGCCGGCGTCCTCTCCGTGCTGATCCTGATCGCCGGCAGCATCTCGGTGTTCCGGCTGCCGATCAGCGAATACCCCGAGGTCGTGCCGCCCACCGTGGTGGTCAAGGCCAGCTATCCCGGCGCCAACCCCAAGGTGATCGCCGAAACCGTGGCCACGCCGCTGGAAGAACAGATCAACGGCGTGGAGAACATGCTGTACACCTCCTCGCAGTCCACCAGCGACGGCGCGATGACGCTCACCGTCACCTTCGCCCTGGGCACCAACCTCAACGATGCCCAGGTGCAGGTGCAGAACCGCGTCTCGCAGGCGTTGCCGCGGCTGCCCGAGGAAGTGCAGCGGCTGGGCGTAACCACCCAGAAGAGCTCGCCCGACCTGACCATGGTGGTGCACCTGATCTCGCCGGACCACCGCTACAACATGCTGTACCTGTCGAACTACGCGCGCCTGCACGTGAAGGACCAGCTGGCCCGCCTCGACGGCGTCGGCGACGTGCAGATCTTCGGCGCCGGCGAATACAGCATGCGCGTGTGGCTGGATCCGCAGAAGCTGGCCATGCGCGGCATGACCACCGGCGACGTGATCAAGGCGATCCGCGAGCAGAACGTGCAGGTCGCCGCCGGTGCGCTGAACGCGCCGCCCGGCCCGAACAGCAATGCGTTCCAGCTCAACATCAACACCAAGGGCCGCCTCGCCAACGAGGAAGAGTTCCGCGACATCGTGCTGCGCGTGGACGCGAGCGGCGCGGTCACCCACCTGCGCGACGTCGGCCGGGTGGAGCTGGGTGCGGACAGCTACGCGCTGCGCAGCCTGCTGAACAACCAGGAAGCGGTGGCCGTGCCGATCTTCCAGCGGCCCGGCTCGAACGCCATCGCCATCTCCGACGAAGTGCGCCAGCAGATGGAAACCCTGAAGAAGGATTTCCCGCAGGGCGTCGACTATCGCATCGTGTACGACCCGACTGTGTTCGTGCGCGGCTCGATCCACGCGGTGGTGCACACCTTGTTCGAGGCGATCGCCCTGGTGGTGCTGGTGGTGATCCTATTCCTGCAGACCTGGCGCGCCTCGGTGATTCCGCTGATCGCGGTGCCGGTGTCGCTGATCGGCACCTTCGCGGTGATGTACCTCGCCGGCTTCTCGCTCAACGCGCTGTCGCTGTTCGGCCTGGTGCTGGCGATCGGCATCGTGGTGGACGACGCCATCGTGGTGGTGGAGAACGTGGAGCGGCACATCGAGCTGGGCCAGCCGCCGCTGGAGGCGACGCGCAAGGCGATGACCGAGGTGACCGGGCCGATCGTGGCCACCGCCCTGGTGCTGTGCGCGGTGTTCATCCCGGCCGCCTTCATCAGCGGCCTCACCGGCGAGTTCTATCGCCAGTTCGCACTGACCATCGCGATCTCCACGGTGATCTCGGCGTTCAACTCGCTGACCCTGAGCCCGGCGCTGTCGGCCGTGCTGCTGAAGGGCCACGACGCGCCCAAGGATCGCCTGAGCCGCTGGCTGGAAGGCGCCCTCGGCTGGGTATTCCGTCCGTTCAACCGGCTGTTCGAGCGCGGCGCCGAACGCTACGTGGGCGGCGTGCGCCGCGTGCTCGGCAAGGGTTCGGCCGCGCTGGTGCTGTACGCCGGCCTGGTCGCGCTCGCCTTCTTCGGCTTCGCCCACGTGCCCACCGGCTTCGTGCCTCCGCAGGACAAGCAGTATCTGGTGTCCTTCGCACAGCTGCCTGACGCGGCCTCGCTCGACCGCACCGAAGACGTGATCCGCCGCATGAGCGACATCGCCCTGAAGCAGCCCGGCGTGGAAAGCGCAGTGGCCTTCCCCGGCCTGTCGATCAACGGCTTCACCAACAGCACCAACTCCGGCATCGTGTTCGTCACCCTGAAGCCGTTCGAGGAACGCCGCGACGCCAGCCTCTCCGCCGGCGCGATCACCGCCGCGCTGTCGCAGCAGTACGCCGCGGTGCAGGACGCCTACATCGCGGTGTTCCCGCCGCCGCCGGTCAACGGCCTCGGCACCATCGGCGGCTTCCGCATGCAGATCGAAGACCGCAGCGATCAGGGCTTCGAGGAGCTGTACAAGCAGACCCAGGGCCTGATCGCTTCCAGCCAGAAGGTGCCGTCGCTGGCCGGGCTGTTCTCCAGCTACCAGGTCGGCGTGCCGCAGGTGGATGCCGACGTCGACCGCGAGAAGGCCAAGGCGGAAGGCGTGGATCTCGGCGACGTGTTCGAGACCATGCAGTCCTATCTCGGCTCGGTCTACGTCAACGACTTCAACCGCTTCGGCCGCACCTACCAGGTCAACGTCTCGGCCGAGCCGGGCTTCCGTCACGAGCCGGCGGACATCCTCGGCCTGAAGACCCGCAACGCACGCGGCGAGGCGGTGCCGCTGGGCTCCTTCGTCACCGTGCGGCAGAGCGTGGGCCCGGATCGCGTGCAGCACTACAACGGCTATCCCACCGCCGAGATCAACGGCGGCGCGGCGCCGGGCTACAGCACCGGCCAGGCGCAGGCGGCGATGGAGAAGCTGGCCACCGACAACCTGCCCGCCGGCATGTCGTTCGAGTGGACCGAGCTGACTTACCAGCAGATCCTCGCCGGCAATACCGCGGTGCTGGTGTTCCCGTTGTGCGTGCTGCTGGTGTTCCTGGTGCTGGCCTCGCTGTACGAGAGCCTGTCGCTGCCGCTGGCGGTGATCCTGATCGTGCCGATGGTGCTGCTGTCCGCGATCGCCGGCGTGTGGCTGACCGGCGGCGACAACAACATCTTCACCCAGATCGGCCTGATCGTGCTGGTCGGCCTGGCGTGCAAGAACGCGATCCTGATCGTCGAGTTCGCCAAGGACGCGCAGGAGCGCGGCCTGGATCGCCGCCAGGCCGTGCTGGAAGCCGCCCGCCTGCGTCTGCGCCCGATCCTGATGACCTCGATCGCCTTCATCATGGGCGTGGTGCCGCTGGTGACCTCGCACGGCGCCGGCGCCGAAATGCGCCATGCGATGGGCGTGGCGGTGTTCGCCGGCATGCTCGGCGTCACCGTGTTCGGCCTGGCCTACACCCCGCTGTTCTACGTCATCATCCGCGGCTGGAGCGAGCGGATGGCCGAGCGCCGCCGGCTGCGGCGCGAGCACACGGCGCTGGCCGTGGGAGAGCACTGAGATGCGCCGCAAGTTCCTCTATCCCTCCGCGCTGTTCGCCGCCCTGCTGCTGGCCGGCTGCGTCAGCGTCGGCCCTGACTACCACACGCCGCTGGAAAAGCCGCTGGCCCTGCAGGGCGTCGACGCCAAGGCGCAATTGGCCGATCCGGTGCCGCAGCAGTGGTGGGCGCAGTTCAAGGACCCGACCCTGGATGCATTGATCGCCGAGGCCGCTGCCAACAGCCCGGACCTGAAGATCGCCTCGGCGCGCCTGCGCGAGTCGCGGGCCCTGCTGGGCACCGCTCGCGCGGCGCAGATTCCGGATGTGGAAACCAACGTCAGCTTCGCGCGCAGCAAGGAACAGCAGCCGGGCTTCACCCCCCAGCGCATCACCACGGACACCTATCAGGCCGGCTTTGACGCCAGCTGGGAAGTGGACGTGTTCGGCGGCGTGCGGCGCCAGGTGGAGGCCGCACGCGCCGATGCGGCGGCCGCAGAGGCCTCGCTGGCCGATGCGCGAGTGAGCCTGTACGCCGAAGTGGCGCGCAACTATTTCAGCCTGCGCGGCACCCAGCTGCAGCTGGATGTGGCTCATCACAACATCGAGAACCAGCACGAGACGGTGCGCCTCACCGAGGCGCGGCGCGACATCGGCAGCGGCTCGGACGAGGACGTGGCCAGCGCGCGGGCGCGCCTGGCCGAGACCGAGGCCACCCTGCCCACACTGCAGACCCAGGAGTTCACCGCCAAGGCGCGCCTGGCGGTACTGCTGGGGCAGCGGCCGGGCGAGCTGGCGATCGACCTGTCGGCCAAGTCGTTCAAGCCGATCGACACCGCCCTGCCGATCGGCGCGGCCGACGACGTGCTGCGTCGCCGCCCCGACGTGCGCATCGCCGAGCGCGAGCTGGCTGCGGCCAACGCGCGCATCGGCGTGGCCAAGGCGGATTACTTCCCGCACCTCTCGCTGGGCGGCTTTGTCGGCTTCCTGGCCGGGCGCAGCAACGACTTCGGCAGTCCGGGCACACGTGCGTGGTCGATCGCGCCAAGCATCAGCTGGCCGGGCCTGAACGTGCAGCGCGTGCGTTCCGGCGTGCATGCCAGCGAAGCCCGCGCCGACGCCGCGCTGGCGAACTACCAGCGCACCGTGCTGCAGGCGGTCGAGGACGTCGACGACGCCCTGGTCGCCTACAACCTGGAGCGCGAGCGGGTCGCCAAGCTGATCGAGCAGGCCGACCAGAGCCGGCGCGCCGCCGACCTCGCGCAGGTGCGCTACCACGAAGGTTCGGTGGATTTCCTGGTGCTGCTCGATGCGCAACGCACCCAGCTCGCCGCGGAAGATGCGCTGGCCCAGGGCGAAACCGCGATCGACACGCGCGCGGTGGCCCTGTACAAGGCGCTGGGCGGCGGCTGGCAAGCGCCGCAGCCCGAGCTGAGTCAGGCGGCCGAAGCGCCGCCGCGCTAAGGCGGCGGCAACGCCGCTTCAGCGCAACGTCCGCGCCGGATAGTCGCGCAGGTGATAGACGCGGTGGATGTGGCCGGAGCCCAGCCAGCCACCCACCGCGGCCGCCAGCAGGCCAAGGAAGCTGGCGAGGAAGGCGATCCACAGGGTCAGCGCGGTGTAATGCGCCGCGCGCTCGGCGTTGGCCTTGGCTTGCATCTTCGCCGCGGCGACCTGCGGCGCCAGCCGCTGCAAGGCCTGCGACGCCTCGGCTTGGCTGGTATGCGCATCCGCCGCCAGCAGCGCGCCGGCCACATCGTCCTGCCCCGCCAGCAGGGCGGTAACGATAGGCGGCGCCGCTTCGCGCTCGTGTTCGCCGAGCAGGCCGGCTACGTTCGCCTGCAGGACCAGGCCCGGTGCGCCGGCCATCATCGCCGGGCCCGGCGGCGCGGGATCGCGGTGATCGCCCATGCCGGGACCGCCGGCCGGCCCGTGCATGGCGTGCGCCAGGCCGAGCGACAGCCACAGGCCGGTGGCGACGATCGACAGGCCCCACACCGTGATGCCATGCAAGGCGCCGCGGGTCTGGTCGTCGTAGGCGTCGAACCAGCTTGCGAACAGGCCGCCCAGCAGCAGGGCGACGCCCCAGCTCAGCACCACCCAGATCGCGCTGCCGATGCCGATGCCCTTGGCCGCGCCTTCGGGATGCCAGGCATCGAAGGACGAAAAGCCGAGCGCCAGGCCGACCACGTACAGCAGGCCGGCGATGCCGGTGGCGATCAGCCAGCCGGCAAGCACGGCACGAAAACTCATGGCGGGGTGCACTACGACTGCATCGGCCGCGTGTCCTGCGGGCGTATAGGAGTGGGCCATCGCTTGCTCCTGATGAAGATATGGGGATGGAGGTTCGAGAAAGCTCGCCGCGCGTTTCAGGCGCAGCCGCGCAGCAAGGCAAGCAGGATCAATACCGGGATCGGCACACCCATCAGCCACAGCAGCACGTAGCCGATGCCGCCCTTCTGCCTGGCGCCGGCATCGATGCCTTGGTCGTTCTTGCTCGGATTCATAGCAGCTCCTGTGCGGACGGATCGACAGGACGGCGGACACACTGCGCCATCCCGATCCAGACTGCCCGTGGCGTCGTCGCTGCCCCGTGACGCGGATGCGATGAAGGCCTACACGCAGCTACCCGCGATATCGCCAGACGTACGCGCCAGGCGAACGCACGCATCGGTGCAGGACGCCGCTCCATATACGATTCGCAAAAGCCCATGTCGCGCAGTGCGGTCTTCGCTGCGCCATCGTCAATGACTGACGAACGCGATGGCTTCACCGCCCCCCGCGCACTCACCCCATAGGATTCAGCGGATGACCGCCATCCTGACTGAGCGCGCACCAAGTCGAAGAAGTCCGATGTGGCATCGTCCACCCTTCGCCGGAGCGAGTTCCTTCGAGAGGAATTAATCCAACGCTAAAGCTGACCTTGGTCGAAAAATTATCCGTGCGATTTTCATGCAATGCATCCATGAAAACTTCATGCTCCAGCCCAAAGGGTTCGAGGTCTTGCTGGGTCATGTTTCTGGTGAGCCTCAAGACAGCCAGGATCCATAAACCCATTCGAGGAACCTTGAAGGCGTGAGGCTGCTGAGCAAAGGGACCTAGAACCAGCGCGATGGCAGCAACATCGAAATCCGCCGCGGCAGACTGCGGCAGATCAATGCGCTGCGCGGCCCAGCACTACGCGCAGCACGTGCATGCCGCCGTCGTCGCGCAGCGCGATCCTGGCTGCGCCGTCGACCGGCTCGAGCGTCACGTCGTCGAGATCCACCCGCAGCACGCCGCGGCAGATCCGCTCGGGATTCTCCACTGCGATCTCGTAGCGGGTCACCGATACGCCGGCGCCGTCGGCCTCGCGCCGGTAGCTCAGGCGAAAGCCCGGCCAGGCCGCGGGAATGCACGGATCGAGGTGCAGCTCGGCGCCATGCAGGCGCAGACCGAGCAAGGCCTCGATGCCCGCGCGATAGAGCCAGCCCGCGCTGCCGGTGTACCAGGTCCAGCCGCCGCGGCCGACCAGGGGCGCCACCGAATAGACGTCCGCGCTGACCACGTAGGGCTCGACCTTGTAGCGCGCCGCCGCCGGCGCGGAGCCGGCATGACGCACCGGGTTGAGCAGGTCGAACAGCGTGCCGGCGCGATCGCCTTCGCCCAGCGCGGCCCAGGCGAAGATCGACCAGGTCGCGCCATGCGTGTACTGGCCGCCGTTCTCGCGCAGCCCCGGCGGATAGCCCTTGATGTAGCCGGGGTTGTGCGGCGTGCGCTCGAACGGCGGCGTGAACAGCCGACTGACCCGCTCCGCATGCATCACCAGCTCGCGTTCGGTCGCCTCCATCGCCTGGCGCTGGCGCGCGGGATCGGCGCCGCGCGCCAGCACGCTCCACGATTGCGCGATGACGTCGATGCGGCATTCGTCGCTGTCGGCCGAGCCCAGCGGGGTGCCGTCGTCGTAATAGCCGCGCCGATACCAGCCGCCGTCCCAGCCGGCCTGCTCCAGCGTCTCGCGCATGCGCTCGCTCCAGCCGCGCCAGCGCGCGGTGCGGGCGTTGTCGCCGCGCGCGGTGGCCAGCGGAGCGAAGGCGTCGATGGTGGCGAGCAGCAGCCAGGCCAGCCACACGCTTTCGCCGCGGCCCTGTTCGCCCACGGCGTTCATGCCGTCGTTCCAGTCGCCGGTGCCGAACAACGGCAAGCCATGCGCCCCCAGCGCCAGGCTGGTGTCCAGCGCGCGCGCGGCATGCTCGTACAGGCTGCCCGGCTGCGGCGCTTCCGCCGGCTGGAAGAAGGCATCGAGTTGGCCCTCGTGCAAGGTCTCGCCCTGCAGGAACGGCACCGTCACGTCCAGCACGGCGCGGTCGCCGGTGGCCTCGACGTAATGCGCGGCGACATAGGCAAGCCAGACGCGGTCGTCGCTGATGCGCGTGCGAATGCCCTGCCCGGCCGGTGGCAGCCACCAGTGCTGCACGTCGCCCTCGGCGAACTGTCGGCCGGCCGCACGCAGCAGGTGCTCGCGCGCGAGATCGGGACGCGCCAGGCACAGCGCCATCGAATCCTGCAGTTGATCGCGGAAGCCGTAAGCGCCGCTGGCCTGGTAGTAGGCGGTGCGCGCCCACAGGCGGCAGGCCAGGGTCTGGTACAGCAGCCAGTGGTTGAGCATCAGGTCCATCGCGCGGTCCGGCGTGTGCACCTGCACCGCGCCGAGCACGCTGCCCCATTGGCCGCGCGCCTCGTCGAACACCGCGTCCAGGTCGGCCTCGCGGTAGCGCGCGATCAGCGCCGCCGCCTCGTCGGCCGACGCCGCATCGCCGAGCAGCACGCGCAGCTCGATCGCCTCGCCCGGCGCCAGTTCCAGCTCGGTGCGCAGCGCGGCGCAGGGGTCCAGGCCAGCGCCGATGCGACCGTCCAGCGGTCCGCCGTCGCGCATCGCCGCCGGCGCGGCGAGCGTGCCGTGGCGACCGAGGAAGCTGGCGCGGTCGGCGCTGGCCGACTGCTGCACGCCGCCGAGATCGAGAAAGGCCACGCGCTGGTTGAACTCGGCCCGCCATGGATTGCGCGCCAGCAAGGCACCACTGCCGCCGGCGAGCGCGCTGACCACGTACGGCGCCGGCACCGTGCCGTTGGCGCCCAGCGCCCATTCCACGTAGGCGGTGAGGCTGAGCCGACGGCGCTGCGCCGATCGGTTGCACAGGCGCAGCCGCGACAGCTTGAGCGGGTCCCGAGCCGGCACGAACTGCAACAGCTCGATGGCGATGCCATGCGCCTCGGTGTCGAAACAGCTGTAGCCCGCGCCATGTCGCACGCGGTAGCGCGCGTCCGGTACGCGCACCGGTGCCGCGGTAGCGCTCCAGCAGACGCCGCTGTCTTCGTCGCGCAGGTACAGCACTTCGTGCGGCGCATCGCTGACCGGATCGTTCGGCCACGGCGTCAGCGGATTCTGCTGGCTGTTCTGCGACCAGGCGTAGCCGCTGCCCTCGGCCGAGACCAGGAAGCCGAAGTCGGGATTGGCGACCACGTTGACCCACGGCGCCGGCGTGCAGTCCTCGCCGTGCAGTTCGATCAGGTATTCGCCGCTGTCCGGCGCGAAGCCGCCGTGGCCGTTGGCGAACTCCAGCGCCGGCAGGTCCGCGGACGACCAGGCCAGGCAGGCTTGCGGCGAGCGTGCCGCCGGCAAGCTCGGCGGCGCGGCGCCCACCGGCGCCAGCGTCCCGTCGGGCCACGGGCCCGCCGCATCCAGCACGATGCGCGCCGCGGTGACCAGGCCTTCCCGCGTGGCTTGGTCGAGTTGATCTTCGTGCAGCACGAACACCTCGGCGCGTACTTGCCCTTCGCCGGCCTTGAGCGCCGTCTGCTGCGCCTCGACCATCGGCTGCATGGATTCGGCCAGCGCGCCGGAACCGGACACGTCGAGCAGCACCACGTCCGCGGCCAGCCGGCCGCTGCGCCAGTAGCGCTGCGCCTGCAGCAATTCCTGCGCGCGCGGCAAACCGGCGGCGTCGGCGATGCGCAGCAACACGATAGGCCGGTCGCCGGAAATGGCCCGGCCCCACAACTGTGGCGGTCCGCCGCGGCCCTTGGCCAGCTGCTCCGCCGGCGCACGCCAGCGCGCGTCGGCGTAGAGCAGCGGCCCCAGCAAGGCGTCGATGCGCTGCGCCTGCACCGCGTCGAGGCCTTCCTGTTCACGTCGCCGGCGCGCCAGCTCGGCGGCCTCGGCGCGCAGGCCGTCCAGACCGGTACCGCGCAGGCCTCGCACCAGCGCGAGCACGGCCTCGCGCGTTTCCGCCACGGCAGTCCAGAAATACAGCTCGACGCGGCCGCCGATGGGCACGCGCACGCGTCGCCGCAGGCTGAATACCGGATCGAGCACGGTGCCGGTCGTGCCGGACAGCTTTGTGCCGGGTCGCATTGCCAGCGCATCGCGCAAGCCGTGCCCGCGACCGAGAAAACAGGCTCGATCGCTTTCATAACCCGGCTCGCCTTCCGGCAAGGCCTCCACCTCGGCAGCCTGCACGAAATGCGCGGCCCAGACCCCCGGCTCGCCTGGCGCCCGCTTGCGTCGGTGCGCCAGCAGCACGCCGCCGTCGCCGTCGTGCCACTCGGTCTGCACGAACATCTTGGAGAAGGCCGGGTGCGCCAGATCCGCGCCCGCCGGACCGAGCACCAGCTCGGCATAAGAGGTCAGGGAAATCTCGCGTGCCGTATCGCCTCGATTGCTCAGCACCACGCGCCGGCATTCCGCGTCGGCCTGCCCGACCAGCACCTCCAACGCGGTTTCCAGCCCACCGTCGCGCCGGCGGAAACGGGCGCGGCCATCCGCATCGAAGTCCGCAGCCGCCGCAGCCTGAGCGTAAGGCTGTGCGCCGGCCGACCAGACGGCGCCGCTGTCTTCGTCGCGCAGCAACACGTAGCTGCCCCAGCCGTCGCCGGTGGGGTCTTCGCGCCAGCGCGTCACCGCCAGGTCGTTCCAGCGGCTGAAGCCGGAACCGGCATCGCTCAGCACCACCGCGTAGCGCCCGTTGGACAGCAGATGCACGCGCGGCGCGGCGGACCCGGGACGATGGAACGACATGAGCTGGCTCCGGCAGTGGCGAAGATGGCCGATCGTGCGGCAGCGCACGGCGCCTGCCCTCATCAGAATCGATGCGCGGTGAACGAGGCGCATACGCGCAAGCGACTTTTTCACGCGGCATGCGCCAAGCTGTACGGGTGATACGCAGGAAACGAGCGATGAGCGATCTTTTCCGTCTCACGGACGAAGCCTTGCTGGACCAACTGCAACAGGCCGCCTTCGGCTATTTCCCGCAGACCGTCAACCGCCGCAACGGCCTGGTGCCGGACACCAGCCGCGAGCATTCGCCGGTCAGCATCGCGGTGGTCGGCTTCGCGCTCTCGCTGTACCCGGCCGGCGTCGAGCGCGGCTGGATCGCTCGCGCCGAGGCCGTGCAGCTGAGCCTGGCCGCGCTGCGCTTCTTCCGCGACAGCGACCAGAGCGGCGGCCCCGAAGCCACCGGCCAGCAGGGTTTCTACTACCACTTCCTCGACATCGACAGCGGGCGCCGCGTATGGCGCTCGGAGCTGTCGATGATCGACACCGCCCTGCTGATTGCCGGGGCATTGGTCGCCGCCGCCTACTTCGACGCCGACGAGCCGCAGGAAACCGAGCTGCGCGAAATCGCCGACGCACTGTATCGGCGCATCGACTGGCGCTGGGCGCAGGACGGCGGCGACACCATCCGCCAGGGCTGGAAGCCGGAATGCGGCTTCCTGCACTACGGCTGGGAAGGCTACAGCGAGGCGATCCTGCTCTACGTGCTGGCCATGGGCTCGCCCACCCACCCCATCGGCGGCGACTGCTACCAGGCCTGGACCGCCACCTATCAGTGGGAAAACCTGTACGACCAGGATTATCTCTATGCGGGGCCGCTGTTCATGCATCACTTCTCGCATGCCTGGATCGACCTGCGCGGCATCCGCGATCCCTTCATGCGCGAGAAGCGCTCGGATTATTTCGAGAACAGCCGCCGCGCCGCCTGCATCCAGCGCGAATACGCCAAGCGCAATCCGCACGAGTTCGCCGGCTACGACGAGAACTGCTGGGGCCTCTCGGCCTGCGACGGCCCCAGCGATGCCCATCCCGACCAGTCCAACGGACCGCGGCGGGTGTTCGGCTATGCCGCGCGCGGCGTGCCCTACGGCCCCGACGACGGCACCCTGTGCGCACCGGCCACGCTGTCCTCGCTGCCGTTCGCGCCGGCGCTGACGCTCGACGCGATACGCAACATGCTGGCGCGCTACCCGCAGATCCTGCCGCAGGGGCGCCTGGCCAGCAGCTTCAATCCTTCGCTGAGCGACGGCCAGGGCGGCTGCTGGGTCTCGGACGGACACTACGGGCTGGACCAGGGCATCGTGGCGATGATGATCGAGAACCATCGCAGCGGGCTGATCTGGCGGCTGATGCGCGGCTGTCCTTACCTCGTCGACGGATTGCGCCGCGCCGGTTTCGCCGACGGCTGGCTGGAGTCGCGCGCATGAACGCACCCGACCGCTTCGCGCCGCAGCCGCCGCAGGACGTCTACGAGGAAGTGCGGCGCGCCAATGTGCGCCCCGAGGCCTGGCGCAACCCGCAACCAAGCGAGCCCTATCAATTGCTAATCGTGGGCGGCGGCCCGGCCGGCCTCACCGCGGCGGAAACCGCGCGCGGCCTGGGCGTGCGGGTGGCCCTGGTCGAGCGCAGCATGATCGGCGGCGACTGCCTCAACACCGGCTGCGCGCCGTCCAAGGCGATCATCCGCAGCTCGCGGCTGTACGCCGAGATGCGCGACGCGCGCCGCTACGGCGTGCAGGTGCCGGGCGACATCCAGGTCGACTTTCCGATGCTGATGGCGCGCATGCGCCGCATCCGCGCACACCTCAGCGGCGAGGATTCAGTGCGTCGGCTGGCTGCCTCCGGCGTCGACGTGTTCTTCGGCGAGCTGCGCTTCACCGGCTCGCGCAGCGCCACCGTGGACGGCGTCGCGCTGCAGTTCAAGAAGGCCCTGATCGCCACTGGCGCGCGTCCGAACGTGCCGTCGATACCGGGCCTGGCCGAGGCCGGCTATCTCACCAACGAGAACGTGTTCGACCTCACCGAGCTGCCGCCGCGCCTGCTGGTGATCGGCGGCGGCCCGCTCGGCTGCGAGCTGGCGCAGGCGTTCTGCCGGCTGGGTTCGCGCACCACCATCGTGCAGGACATGCCGCTGTTCCTCGGCAACGAGGAGCGCGACGCCGCGCAGATCCTCTCCGACGCCTTCGCCCGCGACGGCATCGAGGTGCGGCTGAACACCACCGCGGTGGCGGTGCGCCAGCAGGACGGCCACAAGCTGGTCGACCTGGTCAGCGACGACTACGCCAACACGGTGGCGGTGGACGCCATCCTCACCGGCATCGGCCACCAGCCCAATGTCGAAGGGCTCGGCCTCGAGGCGGCCGGGGTGGACTACCGCTGCGGCGACGGCATCTGCATCGACGATTTCATGCGCACCAGCAATCCCGACATCTACGCCGCCGGCGACGTCTGCCTGGCGCACAAGTACACCCATACCGCCGCCGAATCCGCGCGCACCGCCGTGCACAACGCGCTGTTCGGCGGCGAGGAGCGCATGAGCCGGCTGGTGATCCCGTGGTGCACCTTCACCGACCCGGAAATCGCCCACGTCGGCCTGTACGTGCGCGAGGCGAACCGGCTGGGCATCCCGGTGAAGACCTTCACCGTGCCGATGCACGAGGTGGCCCGCGCAGTCACCGACAGCGAAGAGGACGGCTTCGTGAAGGTGCACGTGCGCGAAGGCACCGACCAGATCCTGGGCGCCACCATCGTAGCCAGCCATGCCGGCGACATGATCAACGAGCTGACCCTGGCGATGGTCTCCGGCATCGGCCTGCGCAAGTTGTCACGGGTGATCCACGCCTATCCCACCCAGGCCGAGGCGATCCGCATGGCCGCCGACGCCTACAACCGCACCCGCTTCACGCCTCGGCTGAAGGAGCGGCTGCGCAGCTGGCTGGCGCGATGAGCGCGATGCGTCCGACCACCCTGCAGATTCGCGCCGCGTACGGCACAATTCCCTTCTTCCCCCTCCACAAGGACACTCCATGAAAATCGGCATGATCGGCCTGGGGCGCATGGGCGCCAACATGGCGGAGCGCCTGCTGCGCGGCGGCCACCAGGTGGTCGGCTTCGACCCGAAGGCCGAGGCGCGCCAGGAGCTCGAGCACAAGGGCGCGACGTCGGCGACCTCGCTGGACGAACTGGTGCTGAAGCTGGAGGCGCCACGCACGCTGTGGACGATGGTGCCGGCCGGCGCCGTCACCGAGAACACCTTCAACGCCCTGCTGCCCCTGCTGGCGGCCGGCGACACAGTGATCGACGGCGGCAACTCGAACTACCAGGACTCGATGCGGCGCGCCAAGGTGCTGGCCGACAAGGGCATCCACTTCATCGACTGCGGCACCAGCGGCGGCATCTGGGGCCTGGCCGAGGGCTACAGCATGATGGTCGGCGGCGACAAGGACGCAGTCGACCGCCACCGCCCGATCTTCGAGACGCTGGCGCCGGCCAAGGACCAGGGCTGGGGCCACGTCGGCCCGGTCGGCTCCGGCCACTTCACCAAGATGGTCCACAACGGCGTCGAGTACGGCCTGATGCAGGCCTATGCCGAGGGCTTCGCGATCATGCAGCACAAGCAGGCCTTCCAGCTCGACCTGCACCAGATCGCCGAGATCTGGCGCACCGGCAGCGTGGTGCGTTCCTGGCTGCTCGACCTTACCTCGGACGCGCTGGCCAAGAACCCCAGCCTGAGCGGCATCGCTCCCTTCGTGGAAGATTCCGGCGAAGGCCGCTGGACCGTCGCCGAGGCGATCGAGCTCAACGTGGCGGCGCCGGTAATCACCGCTTCGCTGATCGAGCGCCTGCGCTCGCGCGACGCCGACTCGTTCTCCGACAAGCTGCTGGCCGCCATGCGCAACGAGTTCGGCGGGCACGCGATCAAGCAGGAATAAGCCAGCCGGCCTCATTCCGCGGTGCCTGAACATGCAGCGGCCCGGCCTCGACGCCGGGCCGTCATGCAGGTATCCGCGATGCCAGCCCCGACTCGACCGTGCGCCGCAGCTCTCCAACGGCAGCCGCGCGCGGTCACCACGATCCACCCTGCAGATCAGGACAACACCTCTATGGACAGAAAGTACGCACCCCGCGCGGCATCTTCGTTGCCGCGTCTCGCCTTCGCACTGACCCTGGCGCTGAGCGGCATGCCGGCCTGGGCAGCCGCGCCAAGCATCGCCGGGATCCGGCCCGACGCCGAACAATTCGCCCGCTGGACCGGCAAATTCAAGGCCTGCGGCGAGTTCTTCCACGAAGACGAAGGCCTGCTGTTGAACGACTACGTGAGCGTCTTCAGCGAAGAGATCCGGCAGGACCTCGCCCGCCAGACCGGCCAGCCCGAGCTGAGCAGCGACGAAGCGGACCAGGTGCCCGGCGGCAAGGCCTATATGGACAGCCTGGGCAAGCTGATCGAGCAGGTCCAAAAGCCGGTGCTGCAGCAGGCTGACAGCACGCCCGCGCAGTGCCAGGCCATGCTGAAGGCCTTCGTCGCTTATTACCAACCTTACAAGGATCGCGTGACGGCGCCGCTGCGCGCGAAGCAGGAAGCCGAGGAGCGTGCGCAGGCGCCTTATCGGAACGCCCTGGCCGCCTTCGAGGCCGCCCTGGGCAAGATCGATGAAGACCAGACCGATGAAGATCGGCCGGAGGCGCCGCGACGCGCCAGCGACGTCGACGCGGCCCGCCGCCTGCTGGCGACCAGCCAGCCGCTGCAGGCCGTCCTGCCGCAATCGGACAGCTTGCTGTGCGACGCCCCCGCATACACCGACCCGAACGGCCTGCGCTTCTTGCTGACCGAAGTCCGGCCGAAGCAGCCGCAGGCCTGCGCGATCAAGGAGGCATTCAAGAGCGCGGTGTACAAGCGACGCTACGACAACGCCGCCGTGCTGGCCGGACACGCCGAGCCGGCCGAGCTGCCCGACATGGCCGCCGCCCTGCTGGGCAGCGCGGAAAACGATCCCTCGGTGAACGCCGATGCGGCCACCGTCGACTACGACGCGCTGGCCCTGCCCGTGCTCGACAAATTGCTGGCCGCCGGCCTGCATGGCGACGCATCGTCAGACGACCAGCCTTTGCTCGAAAAGGCCGTCGAGGGCAAGGAACCACGGATGGTCAGCGCACTGATCGCGCACGGCGCCGATCCGAACCTGATCGTGCACAGCAGCGAATCCCCGCTGCTGTTCAGCGCGATCGAGGGCAGCAACTCCGCGACCTTTGCAGCCCTGCTCAAGGCGCCGGGCATTCGCTTGAATGTCGCCGACCACAGCGGCGACAGCCTGCTCGGTACTGCCATCGCCTACAACCAGACCGAGATGGCCACGATGCTCTTCGCGGCTGGCGTCAAGCTGCCGGCCAGCACACCGGACAAGCTGCCGGCCCTGGTCAGGGCCAACAGCGCGGCGATGGTGAAGCTGCTGCTGGCCCACGGCGACAACGCGCGCTGGCGCGACGACGACGGCAATACCTTGCTGGTCTACGTGATCTACAACCACGAACTCAAGGAGGTCATTCCGCTGCTGCTGCACGCCGGACTGCCGCTGAACGCGAAGAACCGCTACGGCGCCACCGCGCTCAACTACGCCGACAAGGACAGCAGCCTCGGCTTCCTCGCCGAGCAGCGGCAACTCCTGCTCAGCCTCGGCGCGCAGCCCGGCAAGGACGACCTGCGGCTCACCTTGACCTATGGCGAACAGCAGGTCGCCGCCGGCCATGCCTATCGCATCCGCCTCGCCAACGGCCGCGTCATCGAAGGCAAGACGGACGTGCTCGGCAAGACCAGCTGGGTACCCGACGGCCAGAAGTTCGATGTCGACCAGGCCGAACCGTCACTTTGAGCCGTGCACCGATGCCAAAAATAGTCATGGCAGCCGGTCGAAGCCGCCGGCATGCGCCTGCCCCGCTTGCTGCAGGCCTTGAAGGAGCGACGCCATGAAGCTGACCGAGCTGGAACAGGTGGTCGAGCGACTGGACCGAGCGTTCAACGAGCACGACCTGGAAGCCGTGCTCGGCTTTTACGAAGACCACGCGGTCGTCGTCACCGAACCTGGGAGCACGGCCCGTGGCCGTGCGGAGCTGCGCGCTTTCTTCGAGCACGCGATGAACTCCGGCGCGTCGGCCCGGCAGCTCAAGACGCATATCCTCGAAGCCGACGGCGTGGCGCTCTTTCTGTCGCGCTGGGTGCTCGATTACACGGACCCCGACGGAGAAGCCTGCTCGAGAGCATTCGTCGCCACGACCGTCTTCCGCAAACAGCCGGACGGCGGCTGGAAAGCACTCATCGACAACGCCTTCGGACCGTTGGTGCTCGGGGCCTGAATCCCGACCGCCCGGTGCTCACCTGCGACGGGCGGCATATGAGACGCATGCCTGGCTTGCCCGTCTCGAACGAGCGACTGCTGCACGGCTCAGGTCCCGCACTTGGACGCTTATCGACTGCCCGGAGCGCCCAGATCGGGAACCACATCGATATCCAGAGAGGCGCCGATGCTCGCCAGCGACTTGATCAAGTTCGCAGGCACGTAGAAACCGCGCGGCGAATCTGACGGAGAGTAATAAGCGACCATTTCTGCCCAATATTTGACATCGGGACTCTGCTGCACCTGATGCACGACCCGCTCGAATGAAGCCACCAGATCCGACAGTCTGTCCTCTGGAGCAGCGTCGTCGAACGACATGAGCTCGGACCTCCAATACGAGGCTTGAGCGCCTGTGGCGACGCCCGAAGGACCCAGATGAGTTCGCTCGACCACATCACCTTTCAGGCCATACGAAAGGCAGGCACGTCGAAACTCCACCGGATCGAGGCTCGGACCTTCAGCGGCCACGTAGACGCTGAATCTCATCTTGGTTTCCTTCCGTCATGGATGGCCTTCCGTACGAGCCTGCAGGCATGGCCTAGCCATCGCCGACACCTTTCTCGATGCAGGCCGCATCTTCATCTTGGCGGATGTTTATCCATGCAGCCGACACGCCTGCGCTGCAGGCCGCCACGATCGTTGGCGGCGCGCAGCGCAGACCACATCAGCGACGGGCTCTGACCCAGGACTTCCCGGCACGATCGCGCGCCTGCCGCTAACCTCAACCAGCCAGCGCCCCGTCGACGATCTTCTGCGCCTCGTCGAGGATGGCCTGCAGGTGCGCCTTGTCCTTGAAGCTTTCGGCGTAGATCTTGTAGATGTCTTCGGTGCCCGAAGGGCGCGCGGCGAACCAGCCGGTGGCGGCGATCACTTTGATGCCGCCGATCGCCGCGTCGTTGCCGGGGGCACGGTCGATCACCTGCTCGATCTTTTCGCCGGCCAGCTCGGTGCTGTTCACCTGCTTTGCGCTCAGCTTGGACAGGCGCGCCTTCTGCGCCGCGTCGGCGGGCGCGTCCACGCGGTCGGCGAACGGCTGACCCAGGTCGTCGGCCAGCGCCTTGAAGTACTCGCCGGGGTCCTTGCCGCTGCGCGCGGTGATCTCCGCCGACAGCAGCGCCGGCACCAGGCCGTCCTTGTCGGTGGTCCACACGCTGCCGTCCAGGCGCAGCAGCGAAGCGCCCGCGCTCTCTTCGCCACCGAAGCCTAGCGAGCCGTCGAACAGGCCCTCGGCGAACCACTTGAAGCCCACCGGCACTTCGTAGAGACGGCGCCCCAGACGCTTGGCCACCCGGTCGATCAGCGCGGTGCTGACCACGGTCTTGCCCACTGCGGCGTCCTTGCTCCACTGCGGCCGGTGCCGATACAGATAGTCGACCAGCACCGAAAGATAATTGTTCGGCAGCATCAGCCCGCTGCTGCGCGCGACCACGCCGTGACGGTCGTGGTCGGTATCGCAGGCGAAGGCCACGTCGTACTGGTCCTTCAGGCCGATCAGCCGCTGCATCGCGTAGGACGAAGACGGGTCCATGCGGATCTTGCCGTCCCAGTCCACCGTCATGAAGCGGAAGGTCGGATCGACCACATCGCTGACCACGGTGAGGTCCAGCTTGTAGCGCTCGGCGATCGGCCCCCAGTAGTTCACCCCGGCGCCGCCCAGCGGGTCCACCGCCATGTGCACGCCGGCGCTGCGGATCGCCTCGAAGTCGACCATGTTGGCCAGATCGGCGACGTAGGCATGCAGATAATCGTGGTGATGCGTGGTCGAGGCCCCCTTGGCCTGCGCGAACGGCACGCGCTTGACGCCTTTCAGGCCCGCTTCGAGCAGGTGGTTGGCGCGATCCTGGATCCAGCGGGTGATGTCGGTATCGGCCGGGCCGCCATTGGTCGGGTTGTACTTGAAGCCGCCGTTGTCCGGCGGGTTGTGCGAGGGCGTGATGACGATGCCGTCGGCCAGGCCGGTCTTGCGCCCGCGGTTGTGCACCAGGATGGCGTGCGACACCGCCGGGGTCGGGGTGAACTCGCCGCCCTTGGAAATCATGGTGGTCACGTCGTTCGCCGCCAGCACTTCCAGCGCGCTCTCGAACGCCGGCTGCGACAGCGCGTGGGTGTCGATGCCGATGTACAGCGGGCCGTCGATAGCCTTGCTCTTGCGGTAGTCGCAGATCGCCTGGCTGATCGCCAGCACGTGCCATTCGTTGAAGCTGCGCTCGAGCGAGGAGCCGCGATGGCCGGAGGTGCCGAAGGCCACCCGCTGCGCCGCCACCGACGGGTCCGGACGCAGCTCGGCGTAAGCGTCCTCGAGCTTCTTCAGGTCGACCAGGATGGATGCCGGCGCCGGCTTGCCGGCCAGCGGACTGACGCGCTCGCTCATGCCCGGCCCTCCTTCATGCGGCGGTAGCGCGCGATCAGCGCGTTGGTGGAACTGTCGTGGCTGAGCTTGGGCTCATCCTTGCTGGCGATCTCGGCGGCGGTGCGCTTGGCCAGCGCCTTGCCCAGCTCCACGCCCCACTGGTCGAACGAATCGATGTCCCAGATCACGCCCTGCACGAACACGCTGTGCTCGTACAGCGCGACCAGCGCGCCCAGCACGAAGGGGGTCAGCTCTTCGGCGAAGATCGTGTTGCTCGGCCGGTTGCCCTCGAAGCTGCGGTGGGCGACCAGGGCCTCGGCCACGCCTTCGGCGCGCACCTCGTCGGCGGTCTTGCCGAAGGCCAGCGCCTCGCCCTGCGCGATCAGGTTGGCGATCAGCAAGTCGTGCTGGTCGCTGCCCTGCGCATCCGGCAGCGGATTGAGCGGACGTCCGAAACCGATGAAGTCGCACGGGATCAGCCGCGTGCCCTGATGGATCAGCTGGTAGAACGAGTGCTGGCCGTTGGTGCCCGGCTCGCCCCAGTAGATCGGCCCGGTCTGGTAGCCCACCTTGTCGCCGGCCAGGGTGACGTGCTTGCCGTTGCTCTCCATGGTCAGCTGCTGCAGATAGGCCGGGAAGCGCTTGAGGTACTGCTCGTAGGGCAGCACGGCGACCGTCTCGGCGCCGAGGAAATTGTTGTTCCACAGCGCCAGCAAGCCCATCAGCGCCGGCAGGTTGCGCTCCAGCGGCGCGCTGCGGAAATGCTCGTCGATGGCATGGAAGCCGTCCAGCATGGCGCGGAAATGCTCGGGGCCGATCGCCAGCATGGTCGACAGGCCGATCGCCGAATCCATTGAATAGCGCCCGCCCACCCAGTCCCAGAAGCCGAACATGTTGGCGGTGTCGATGCCGAACTTCGCCACCTCGGCCTCGTTGGTGGACACCGCCACGAAATGCCTGGCCACCGCGCTGTCGTCGCCCAGCGCGCGCAAGGCCCAGGCGCGCGCGGCATGCGCATTGGTGAGGGTTTCCAGGGTGGTGAAGGTCTTCGAGCAGACGATGAACAGGGTTTCCGCGGCGTCCAGGTCGCGCGTGGCCTCGACAAAATCGGTGCCGTCGACATTGGAGACGAAACGGAATTGCATGTCGCGCCGGCTGTAGTGGCGCAGCGCCTCGTAGGCCATCACCGGGCCCAGGTCGGAACCGCCGATGCCGATGCTGACCACGTTGCGGATGGTCTTGCCGGTATGCCCCTTCCAGCGCCCGCTGCGCACCTCGTCGGCGAAGCGCGCCATGCGGTCCAGCACCTCGTGCACTTCGGGCACCACGTCGGCGCCGTCGACCAGGATCTTTTCGCCGCGCGGCGCGCGCAGCGCCACATGCAGCACCGCGCGCTGCTCGGTGCTGTTGATCTTGTCGCCGCGGAACATCGCCGCAATCCTCCCGGACAGGTCGCGCGCCTGCGCCAGCTCGCCGAGCAGGCGCAGGGTTTCGTCGTCGACGCGCTGCTTGGAATAGTCCAGGTACAACCCGGCCGCCTCGGCCGTCAGCCGCTCGCCGCGACCCGGATCGGTGGCGAACAGTTCGCGCAGATGCCGCTGGCCGACGCTGGCCGCGTGCGCCTGCAGCGCCTGCCAGGCCGGGTGGGTGATCAGCGCGCCGGCGGTAGTGGAGGAAGAGGCGTCTTGCATCGTCTTACGGATCCTTGCGATGAATGGACTGGGGCATAGGGAATGCGATCAGGCCGGCTGGGCCAGGGCCGCGGTGGCCGGCGCGAAAAAGGCGAGGTCCTTGTCGCGCAGCTCGGCGATGGCGTCGACGGTGCGATCCGGCGCGGGGTTCGGCGGGGTCTGCGCGGCGTCCGCCGCGTAGTGGCCCTGGCGCACGAACACCGTGGTCAGGATGTCGCCCCAGGCCAGCTTCATGCGCGCCAGCACCTGCGGCTTGTCGTCGACCATCACGTAGCGCGCGGCCGGAAAGCGCCGCTGCACCGCGCTCAGCATCAGCTCCTTGTGCACGCTGATCAGCACGCGGCCCTCGACCGCCTCCCACAGGCCGGAACGCTGCACCTTGCGCGGCTGGAACACGATGTCGCCGTCGGACAGGATCGCCACCGGCCCCAGCGTGCGCAGGTGCGCCACGGTATCCAGCGCCTGCGGGAAGAAGCGCGCGGCGAACGGATACTCGAGCAGGAAGGCGGACATCCGCAGCAGCTCGGGATCGTCGCCCAGCCCGGTGCGCAGCTGCTGCAGCGCGCCCAGGTAGTCGGCATAGCCCAGCTCGTCGCGCAGGCGATCGTAGATGGCGCGGTAGCGCACGCGCTCGGCGGCGCCGAAGGCCTGCTCCAGATGCGCATCGAGATCGGCGCCGAAGCGGTCGTTGTCGAGCAAGGTGTTGTCCACGTCGAGCAGGAACACCAGCGGCTCCAGCGGCGGGATCGATGCCGGCAGTTCGTTCGCGCTCATGCCTGCACCGCCTCCGGCTGCGGGTTGTGCCAGCCCTCGCCGCTGCTGACCACGCCGTCGGCGGCGGCCGGCCCCCAGCTGCCCGGCTCGTATTCGTGGATGGGTTCGGCGTTGCCCAGCGCCGGATCGATCACCGCCCAGGCTGCTTCGACCGCTTCGTCATTGGTGAACAGCGCCGAGTCGCCGTGCAGGGCGTCGCCGAGCAGGCGCTGGTACGGCGACTTCTCGCGCTGCGGACGATGTCGCGCGATCAGCTCCACCGCCTCGCCGCGCATCTGGTCGCCCGGCTGCTTGACCCGCGCGCCGGTGGAGATCACCACTTCCGGGCTGAGCCGGAAGCGGAAGTAGTTCGACTGCCGCGGCTCGACCGCGTCGAACACCGCCAGCGGCGGCGGCTTCAGTTCCACCATCACCTCGGTAGTGGTCACCGGCAGGCACTTGCCCGCGCGGATGTAAAACGGCACGCCGGCCCAGCGCCAGGTGTCGATATGCAGGCACAGCGCGGCATAGGTCTCCACCTGCGAATCCTTGGCCACGCCCGGCTCGTCGCGGTAGCCGCGGAACTGTCCGCGCACCACCTGCTTGGGGTCCAGCGGGCGCATGGCGCGGAACAGCCGCAGCTTCTCGGCGCGCATCGATTCCGGGTCGTGGCCGATCGGCGCGTCCATCGCCAGCAGCGCGATCACCTGCAGCAGATGATTCTGCACCACATCGCGCAGCGCGCCGGCCTCGTCGTAGAAGGCGCCGCGCCCCTGCACGCCGAAGCTCTCGGCCATGGTGATCTGCACGCTGTGCACGTAGTTGCGGTTCCACACCGGCTCGAGGAAGGTGTTGGCGAAGCGGAAATACTGCAGGTTCTGCACCGCCTCCTTGCCCAGGTAATGGTCGATGCGGAAGATCGCGTTCTCCGGGAACACCTCGTGCAAGGTGGCGTTGAGCGCCTGCGCCGACGGCAGGTCGTGCCCGAACGGCTTCTCGATCACCACCCGCGCCTGGTCGGCGCAGCCGGACTTGGCCAGCCCCTGCACCACGGTCGGGAACAGGCTGGGCGGGATCGCCAGGTAGTGCAGCGGGCGCTTGCTCTCGCCCAAGGCCTGCTTCAGGCGCTGATAAGTGGCCGCATCGGCGTAGTCGCCATCGATGTACTGCAGGCGCTCGGCCAGCTTGGCGAAGGCGGCCTCGTCGACGCCGCCGTGCTTGTCGATGCTGTCGCGCGCTCTTTCCTTCAGCTGCTCCACGCTCCAGCCGGCCTTGGCCACACCGATGATCGGCATGTCGAGTTCGCCGCCGGCGGTCAGCGCCTGCAGCGCGGGGAAGATCTGCTTATAGGCCAGGTCGCCGGTGGCGCCGAAGAACACAAAGGCATCCGAACTGGGTATCGCCATCTGGCTCCATCCGCTTTGTTGTTGTTGGAGAAGCGCGGCCGTGGGGCAGCCGCGCGCGACCGTCGGGGCAGCGCAGGCCGCACAAGCTCGCGGCACCGGCACCGCCCGCTGACAGACCCGGCGAGTCTGTCATGCTCGTCGCCAACACGCGACCCCATAAGCATGACCGGCCGCTCGTTAAGCCGGAGGCATGAAACCCTGGGGACAATCTGACGGCGCTTTCATGCTCGGCAAGCATGGGCAAACCCGCCGTCGCCCGCCGTATCGCCATGCACCCGTCCGCGGCCAGGTCGGCAGCGGAACTCCCGGCATTGGCCGATCCCACCCCGCTTCCCGCCTGCCGCCGCTCATGCCGGTTGCCCGGACCCGGCTGGCGGAAGCGTGAAGCATCTTCCAGAGCGGCATGGAGATTGTGCTAGCTTGGCTAGGCCGCATCAGGCGGCTCATTCAATGGAGTGCTCCCATGAAACAGCAAGACGTTGTTATCCATGACGAGAGTGTGAGTGAAAGAAATCCTTTCGGTGTGCAGCTGGAAGAACCGATGCAGCATCAGATGGCGATCGGAAAATATGCACCGAAGCCCTTCCGGCCCGGCGACAACGGCGGCTACGGCATACCGACCATTCCGTAAGCGCCAGGAGCTTCGGCAATCCTGACCGGTTGCGAATCATCCGAGCCGCCTCCTCCCGGAGGCGGCTTTTTCATGCACGGAGCCCGATCATGCTCAAGGCCGAGATCGCGTTAGCCGACCTCCGCATCGACCCCGCATGCGAGGGCGGTGCGATCGTCTGGGCGGACAGCCGGATCACGCCCTATCCGCACCGCCTGCTCGAGACCCTGCTGGTGCGCACGCCAGGCCAGTGGTTCATGGTGACGCGCGAGCGCCAGGCGGCGACGGCAGCCAGCGTCGCGATCAGCGTGCGGGACGTCGGCGCCGAAGAATTCAACCAGCTTTATCGGGCATGCCTGCTGTGGCCGCTCGACTATGTGCTGATCGAGGCGGCCCAGGCGGGTTGCCGCCTGCGCGTGCGTGCCGGGGTGTTCGGTTCCGTGCCGGTCTATGCGCGCGCCTTCGACGACCGCCTCAGGCTTTCCTGGGACCCGGACGACCTGCTCGTCGGCTCCCTGGCGCTGGATGTGGAAATGGCCAGTCACCGGCTCGCCCTGCACTCGGTCTATTCGGCGCGACAGCTTTGCGTCGGCATCACCTTGCTCACCGAACGCGCCTCGCTGCATGTGGAGCCAGGCAAGCTCCGCTACAGCTACCCAGCGCCTGCGGAAGACACCGTGCCGGCACCGCTGCCGCCCGGCCGGGACGCCCTGGCGATGTTCGACGAGCAGCTGCGGCATGCCGTGTCGGCGCGACCGCTGACCGCCGGCCGGATCGCGGCCGAACTGAGCGGGGGCATGGATTCGGCCACGGTGGCCTGCGCCCTGGCCGCGGCACACAGCGGCGTCGCCAGCCTGGGCACCTTGCTGGACGGTGATGCCCGCCAGGCACAGGTCCAGCGTCGCTGGCTGATCGCGGACACGCTCGGCCTGCGCGACTGCACCGTCGACATCGCCGCGTATCCGCCTCGCGTCGATATGGAGCCGCTGCCGGGACAGCCCGCGCGGTTCTACTGGGAGTACTACCTGGAAGCCTCCACTGCCCTGTGGAACTTGGCACGCGGGCAAGGATGCGATGTGCTGTTCACCGGGATCGGCGGCGACGAGCTGTTTCCGAGTTATCTCGACGAAGCCCACGAGGACAGCGAGCAGGCGCTGGAAGCGGCCTACCGGCGCTGCGCCGAGCAGCTGCTGACACCGCGCGCGTGGAGCGCCTCGCACAGCCAGCGCCTGTTCGATGCCCCGGCCAGCCCGGTGCCGATGACCGCCTTGCTGGCGCACGCCTGCCGCGCGCCGGACATGCTTCGCGGCGGGCTGTGGCCGATCAATCCGCTGAGCAACCCCGGGCTCGCCGACTTCTGCCATCGGCTGCCGCGCGAACATCGCCGGCAGCGGGCGGTGATGAAGCAATACCTGCAGGCGCGCCTGAGCAACGACGTGTTTTCGCGCAGCTACGTCAAGGAGAGCTTCGCCTACCTGCTGCCCCAGCAGGTGGCTGCGCACAGCCGCACGCTCGCCGCGCAACTGCGCGAGTGCGCCCTGGCCGATCTCGGCGTGGTGAGGCACCAGGCCGCGCTGGAACTGCTCGAACAGGTGGCTACCACGCAGGCCGAGACGCCTATGGCGGTGCTGGCGGCCTTCCTGTGGCTGGAGCGGCTCGCGCGACGGGTAGCCTGAGCAGGTCTCGCGCACCGGCGTAGGCGAAACCCTTCGTGGTGAAGGCCTTCATGTCGCCGTGTGCCGATGGCCGGACGTTGGCGGCAGCATGCCAGCAAAGCCACGTAGCAGATGGATCGCCACGCGGTGCTCGCCGCCGTCGTCGACCAGCGCGATGCCGGACAGGTCGGTCTGCGCCACGCCGTTGAGCAGCAGCTGCGCCGGGCCCTCGTCGACCTGGCGCACCTCGATGTGATAGTCGGTCTCGCGATGGCGATAGTGCAGCGTGAAGCCGGGCCAGTCGCGCGGCAGCACCGGCGTCAGGCGCAGCCGCTCGCCCTCGACGTGCAGGCCCAGCAGCGATTCCACGATCAGCCGATACATCCAGCCGGCCGAGCCGGTGTACCAGCTCCAGCCACCGCGCCCCACGTGCGGCGGCACCGCATAGACGTCGGCGGCCACCACATAGGGCTCGACCTTGTAGATCTCGACCTGCGCCGCATCGCGCGCATGGTTGACCGGATTGATCATGCGCAGCAGCTCCCAGGCGCGCTCGCTGTCGCCCAGCGCCGCATAGGCCATGGTCGCCCACACCGCCGCATGGGTGTATTGCCCGCCGTTCTCGCGCACGCCGGGCACATAGCCCTTGATGTAGCCGGGGTCCAGCGCGGAGCGGTCGAATGGCGGATCGAGCAGTTGCACCAGGCCGGCGTCGCGGCGCACCAGATGCCGTTCCAGCGAGTCCATCGCCTGCTGCCGGCGCGCATCGCCGGCCGCGCCCGACAGCACCGACCAGCTCTGCGAGATCGAGTCGATGCGGCATTCCTCGTTGACCGCGGAGCCCAGTGGCGTGCCGTCGTCGAACCAACCGCGCCGATACCAGGCGCCGTCCCAGGCGTGCCGTTCCAGGTTCTCGCGCAGCGTCTCGGCCTCGGCTTCGCAGCGCGCCGCGAAGGCCTCGTCGTCATGGCGCCGCGCGGTGACCGCGAAGCGCCGCAGCACTTCGTACAGGAAGAAGCCCAGCCACACGCTTTCGCCGCGCCCGTGCTCGCCGACCCGGTTCATGCCATCGTTCCAGTCGCCGCTGCCGATCAGCGGCAGGCCGCGCTCGCCGCGCCGCAAGCCGTGCTCGATGGCGCGCACGCAATGCTGGTACAGCGTATCGCGCCGCTCCGAACGGGCCGGCAGGTCGTAATAGGACTCCTCGCCGGGATTGAGCGGGCGGCCCTCGACATAGGCGATCGTCTCGTCCAGCACACCGGTGTCGCTGGTGGCGAGCACGTAGCGGCTGGTCGCCAGCGGCAGCCATAGATAGTCGTCCGAGCAGGTAGTGCGCACGCCGCGGTCCAGCGGCGGATGCCACCAATGCTGCACGTCGCCCTCCGGGAACTGGTGCGCCGCGCACAGCAGCAGGTGCTGACGCGCGCTGTACGGCGTGGCATGGATCATCGCCATGCTGTCCTGCAGCTGGTCGCGGAAACCGAAGGCGCCGCCGGACTGGTAATAGCCGCTGCGCGCCCAGAAGCGGCAGGCGATGGTCTGGTACATCAGCCAGCCGTTGGCGAGCACGTCGACCGCCGGATCGGGCGTCTCCACCTGTACCTTGCCGAGGGTCCAGCGCCAGTGCATGCGCACCGCATCGAGCGCGTTCTCGGCGGCAGTCGCCCCGCGGAAGCGCTGCGCCAGCCGGCCGGCGTCCTTGGCGTCGCGGCCGACGCCGAGCCGGAACACCAGCTCCTGACGCTCGCCCGCAGCCAGTTCGACGCCAAGCTGGATCGCCGCGCACGGATCAAGCCCGGCACCCACCCGGCCCGACAGCCGCGCCTGCGCCATCGCCGCGGGTGCACGCAGGCTGCCGTTGCGGCCGATGAATTCGCTGCGGTCGGCGGTGAGGCTGAGCGCGCCCCGCTGCGGCAGGTCGGCATCGAGGAATCCCACCCGTTCGGGAAACTCCATGTTGTAGGCGTTGTGCGCGAACAGCGCGCCGCTGCCCGGGTCGGTTTCCGACACCACGTGCATTGCCGATTTCGCGCGCAGGTCGCCGAGCACCCATTCCACGTAGCCGGTGGCCGACAGCCGGCGCGGCCGGCCGGACTCGTTGCGCAGCTTGAGCACGGCGAACTTCACCGGCGCGTCCAGCGCCACGTACAGCCACAGTTCCGAGCGGATGCCGTCCTCGCGATGCTCGAACACGCTGTAGCCGAAGCCGTGGCGCACGCGGTAGGCGCCGTCGCCGCGGCGCGGCAGCGGCGTGGGCGACCAGTAGTGGCCGCTCTCCTCGTCGCGCAGATAGAACGCCTCGCCGCTGCCGTCGCCGACCGGGTCGTTCTCCCACGGGCTGAGGCGAAACTCGTGCGCGTTCTCCGCCCAGGTGTAGCTGCCGCCGCTCTCCGACACCACACAGCCGAAGTCGGGATTGGCCAGGATGTTCGACCACGGCGCCGGGGTGGCCTGGCCGTCGGCCAGGGTGATCACGTATTCGCTGCCGTCCGCGCTGAAGCCGCCCAGCGCCTGCTCCAGCAGCAGCGGCTCGGCCGTCGTCGGCAAGGGCGCCGGCTCGGCGCGGCGCGACTGGCTGAGTTCCAGCGCTGGCGGCAGCTTGCTCTTCTCGATGCGCCGCTGCTCGATCTGTTCGGCCAGGCTGCCGCGGCTGTCGGACACGATCACCCTCGCCACCGACTGCACCAGGATGCGGTCCTCGCTGGACAGCTGCTGCGCCGGGCGCACGAACAGGCCGCCGGGGCGGTCGATCAGGCTGGCCTCGGTGCCCGAGGCGATCAGGCCCATGATGAGGTCCTGCAGGTGCTGGCGGTAACCGGCGTGGTCCTCGTTCCAGATCACCAGGTCCACCGCCAGGCCTTTCAGCCGCCAGTAGGCATGCGCCTGCACCATCTGCCGCACCAGCTCGATGTTGGCCGGATCGGCGATGCGCAGCAGCACGATCGGCAGGTCGCCGGAGATGGACTGCCCCCACAGGCCGGACTGGCCGCGCCGGTTCGCCCGCAGCACCGCGGCCGGCGCGCGCAGCGAGGCGTTGGCGTAGATGATCGAGGCCGCCATGCGCTCGTACAGTCGCGCGTCCGAGGGCGAGGCGTTGAGCTGGCGCAGCAGCACCTGGCTGTGCGTCCAGGCCAGATCGAACACGCGGTCGGCCAGATGGCGGTCGCGATACTTGCCGATCAGCTGTAGGCAGGCGTCACGACTGTCGCCCACGCCGGTCACCATGTCGACGGTGGCCGACTGCTCCGGGTCCAGGCTGATGCGGCAGCGGATCGCCACCACCGGATCGAGCACCGAGCCGCCGCTGCCGGAAAGCCGCTCGACCTGCATCGCCTGCGGCTCGGCCAGGTCGCGCGCGCGGCCGACGAAGCGGGCGCGGTCGGTCTCCCAGGACACCTCGTCCGCCGCGACGTCGTGGACCGCCATCTGGTGGTACATCCACGGCACCTGCTCGTCGCGCGAGCGCGGCCTGCGCGTGCACAGGATGGCCTGCTGCGGCTCCAGCCATTCGGTCTGCACGAACAGCTTGCTGAAGGCGGGGTGCATGGCGTCGGCGATGGCCGGCGCCAGCACCACTTCGCCGTAGCTGGTCAGCTCGATGGTGCGCCGGATCCGCCCGCGGTTGGTGACGCGCACACGGCGCAGCTCGATGTCGTCCTCCGGCGACACCACGATCTCGGTGTGGGCGTCGAAGTCGCGTTCGCGCACGCGGAACTCGGCGCGCGCCTCGGAGAAAATCGCCTCGTAGCGCTCCGGCTGGCGCCGGGTCGGCTGGTAGGCGCCGGACCAGTAGGCGCCGCTGGCGACGTCGCGCAGGTAGCAGAACATGCCCCAGTGATCGCGCGTGGTGTCCTCGCTCCAGCGGGTCACCGCCAGCTCGCGGCAACGGCTGTAGCCGCCGCCGGTATGCGTGACCATCACGTGGTAGCGCCCGTTCGACAGCAGCTGCACCGACGGCCGCGGCAGGTCGGTTTCGGTGAACACGCGCAGCGGCGTGTCGGTGCCGTCCGAGGCCAGCTTCAGCCCAGGGAATTCCGAGGCATGCAGGTATTCGGCGGCGGTCTTCGGCACACGTTCCTGCAGCAGCAGCATGGTGGCGCGGAACTGCGGATCCGCCTCGAAGCGCCGCTGCATCGGCTGGCCCAGCAGCAGGTAGGCCAGCGACAGCAGGCTCATGCCCTGGTGATGGGCCATGTACGACTTCACCGTAACCGAGTTCTGCCCCTGCGGCAGGCGCGCCGGCGTGTAGTCCACCGCCTCGTACATGCCCAGCCGTCCGCGCTGCCCTTCGCCGGCCAATCGCTGCAGGTTCGCGCAGGCCTCGGTCGGCGCCACCATCAGCGCCAGCACGGTGGCGTAAGGCGCGATCACCACGTCCTCGCCGAGGCCGCGCTTGAGGCCCAGGCCGGGCACGCCGAAGGCGCGGTACTGATAGTTGAAGTGCACGTCGAAGGCGTTGTAGCCCGACTCCGACACGCCCCATGGAATGCCCAGCTGGCTGCCGTATTCGATCTGCCTGGCCACCGCCGCACGGCAGCTCTGCTCGAGCAAGGTGCCCTGATAGCCAGGCATCACCAGCATCGGCATCAGGTATTCGAACATCGAGCCGGACCAGGACAGCAGCACCGGCTCGCCGCGCGTGGTGGTCAGCAGGCGGCCGAGGGTGAACCAGCTCTCCTGCGGCAATTGGCCCTGCGCGATCGCCACGAAATTGGTCAGCCGCGCCTCCGAGGCGAGCAAGTCGTAGTAGCCGGCGTCCAGGCGGCGCTCGCCCACGTTGTAGCCGATCGACAGCAGGTCGCGCGTAGCGTCGTAGAGGAAGCCGTAGTCCATCACCGCCAGCTCGCCGGCGAGCTGCGCCAGCGCGTGCAGCTCGGCGAGACGCAGCTTGGCGAGCTGGCGCGCCTCGCCGAGCACGGCACGCTGCTCGGCCGCCCAGGGTTCGAGATCGAGCTGCGCCAGCCGGCGCCAGCTCGGCATGCCGATCGACGATGCCGGCAAGTTCAACGCGAAGGCCAACTCTCCGTCCAAGTCGGCGCACTGGCGCAACAAGGCCTGCAGCCAGAACTCAGCCTCGCTCTGCGCTTCCGGCGCCAGCGTCGCCGCCAGTTCTTCGGCCTGGGTGCGCCAGCGCCGCACCGCCTGCGCCGCTTCGGGCAAGGAAGTGGGCGGTGTCGTGCGCAAGGCCGCCAGCGCCTGTCGCAACGGTTCCAGCGGCGTCGCGTGCCGGCCGCCCAGGGTTTCGCGCAGGATGCCCAGCGTATCGGCCAGGCCGTCCAGTTGGCGCGGCTCGAACAGGGGCGTGTCGGCCAGCGCCAGCAGCCCCGGACGCAAGGTCAGCAGGTGGCCGGCGAGATTGCCGCTGTCCACCGTGGAAATGTAGTGCGGCGCCAGCGGCTGCAGGCTCTGCGTGTCGTACCAGTTGTAGAAGTGCCGGCGATAGCGCGGCAGCGCCTGCATCGTGCGCAGGGTGTGGCCGCTGCGCTCGAGCACGCGGCCGAGGCTGGCAAAGCCGAAATCGAAGGCGGCCAGGTTGGCCAGCAAGGCCAGGCCCATATTGGTCGGCGAGGTGCGATGGGCCACCGCCGCCACCGGCGACTCCTGCATGTTGTCGGGCGGCAGCCAGTGATCGTCCGCTCCGACCTGGGTTTCGAAGAAGGCCCAGGTGCGCCGCGCCAGGCGGCGCAGAAAGCGCAGCTGGCTGCGTGAGGGCGAGAAGGCGCCGTCGCTGCGCGGCCGACCGACCCGCCATGCCAGCAAGGGACCGAGCAGCCACAGCAGCAGGAACGGCGCCGCGATCGGCAGCCCTTCGGGTCGCCACGACGCCAGTTCCAGCGCCACCAGCAAGGCCAGCGCCGGCCCGGCCCACATCAGGCGATACAGCCCGGCCAGCCGATTGGTGCTGGTCCGCGCCACCTCGCTGGAAGGACGCCATTGCAGCAGGTGCCGCCGGCTCGCGCCGACTCGCCACAGCGTACGCAGGATGGCGTCCAGGCTATACGCGGCCTCGTGCGGCAGCCAGGCCAGCAGCAGCCCGGCCTGGGCGAAATACTCCGCCGCGCTGCGCCAGCTCGCGCGCAGGTGCTGGCGCAGCAGCACGTCGCGCGACTTGTGCAGCAGGCCGAGCAGGCTGGACAGCAGCGGCAGGGTCAGCACGATCGCCAGCAGGCCCAGCGTCCACTCCAGTACGGGCGTGGCGCGGATCCAGCCGAACAGCAGCAAGGCCAGCAGCGAGGCCGGCACCAGGCTGCGCCGCAGGTTGTCGGCGATCTTCCAGCGCGACAGCGCCGACAAGGTATTGCGGCTATGGCCGCCGCCGCGGTTGGGCACCCACGGCAGCAGCCACGGCAGCAGCTGCCAGTCGCCGCGGATCCAGCGATGGCGGCGGCTGACGTCCGCGCCGTAGCTGGCGGGATATTCCTCGTACAGCTGCACGTCGCTGAGCAGGCCCGAGCGCGCGTAGCAGCCTTCGACCAGATCGTGGCTGAGCACGCTGTTGTCGGGGAAGCGCTCGGCCACCGCGCGCTCGAACACATCGACGTCGTAGATGCCCTTGCCGATGAACGAGCCCTCGCCGAACAAGTCCTGGTAGACGTCGGAGACCATCCGCGTATAGGGATCGATACCGGCATCGCTGCCGAACAGCCGCGCATAGGCCGAGCGCGCGGCGCTGGGCAGGCTCACGCCGACCCGCGGTTGCAGGATCGCGTAGCCCGACACCACGCGCCGCCGGCGCGGGTCGTAGACCGGCTGGTTGAGCGGGTGCGCCATCGCGCTGATGAACTGCTGCGCCGATTCGCGCGGCAGCTGGGTGTCGGTGTCCAGCGTGATCACGTAGCGCACGCTGCCGAGCAGGGTGAGGTCGCCGACAACCAGCGCGAAGCGATCGCGGCCGTGGCCGCGCAGCAGCGCATTCAATTCGAACAGCTTGCCGCGCTTGCGCTCGTAGCCCATCCACAGCTTGTCCGCCGCGTTCCAGCGGCGCGGGCGGTGAAACAGGTAGAAGCGGTCGGCGCGCCCGGTCGCGTACTTGCTGTTCAAGGCCTCCACGCGCTGCTGGGCCAGGCGCAGCAGCGGCGCGTCCTGTTCCAGCGTCTCGGCGTCGGCGTCGGTGAAATCGGTAAGCAGGGCGAACAGCAGGTTTTCGTCGCGGTTGGCCAGGTAGCGCACTTCCAGGCCTTCCACCAGTTCTTCGACGTCGCGTTCGCGCGAGAACATGCTCGGCACCACCACCAGGGTGCGCGCCGAGGTCGGGATGCCAGCCTGATAGTCCATCCGCGGCAGCATTTCCGGCGCCACCAGCAGCGCGGCGAGCCAGTTGACCAGGCCGATCGCCAGCTGGCTGGCCAGCAGCAGCGCGGGCAGCGCCAGCACCGCCAGGGCCCAGTGCGGCAGACCGTCGAGCCAGGCGCTGCGCAGCAGCGGCAGCGCCAGCGCCGCCGAAAGCAGCAGGATCGCGCCGAGGTAGAAACCCAGCGGCGCCCGCTGGATCGCGCGCTGCACACGGAAGCCCCAGCGATGACGCACACCGAGCTGACGCTCCAGCGCGCGCACGCCCTCACCCACCAGGTGATAGCCGACATGCGCCTGCGGCAACACCGCCGCCGCGCCCTGCCCGTGCGCGACGGCCTGCGCCAGCACCGCCCGCGCCACTTCCGGCTCGGCCCTGCCGCTGCCGCGGGCCAGCCGCTCGATGGCGTGGCGGTAGTGGTCGCGCGTGGCGAAATCCATCGCCGCATAGACGCCGGCCGGCTCCTGCCGCAGCAGATCCTCGACCAGGCTCATGCGCTCGACGAAGTCGCGCCAGTCCACCGCAGCCAGCAGGCGCAGGCTGCCGATGCTGTTGCCGATCGAGACCTGGTCCGCCGCCTGCTGCTGCGCTTCCTGCTGCACCAGGTGCTCGACGCTGAGGCCGGACTCGGCCAGGCGCTGCTCGATCCAGGTCAGCGGCATCGCCAGCACCGGGCTCTGCCCCTGCAGGCGCCGCGCCAGTTCGGCGACGAAGGAGCTGGACATCGGCGGGCCCGAGCGCGCCATGTCGGCCACCGCGAGAATCACGCTCTTCGGGTCGCTCTCGGCGACCTCGGTCATGGTGTCGGCCCATTCGCTGGCCAGGTTGCGATCGTGCCAGTCGCCCACTACGCGGGTGGCCACGCGGCGCAGATTCTCGATCAGCGCCAGGCGCAGCATGATCGGGATCGCCCACAGCTCGCCCAGCGCAAGCGGCTTCGCCGTCTGGTAAGCCGCCACGAAGCGGCTGAGGCTGTCGCTGTCGACCCGGCCGTCGCCGTGCGCGATGGTCTCCAGCGCAAGATCGTAGACGCGCGGCAGGCCGGCCGAAGGCCCTTCGGCGAGACAGGGCAGTTCGCGGCTGTAGCCCTTGGGCAGATGCCGCTGGGCGATGCGGATCTGCTCCTCGATCAGGTAGTAGTTGTCCAGCAGCCATTCGCCGGCCGGGGTGATCCGCCGGTTGGCCTGGGTGGCTGCGGTCAGGGTCTCGCAGGCATGCGCCAGCACCACGTCGTTTTCGGCCAGGCGACCGAGCAGCAGATCCGCCGAGGGCTTGCGCTGCAGCCGGTGCAGGCCGGCCAGCGCCACGCCGTGGCGTTCCATCTGCTCGGCGCCGAACAGCTCGGCGCGCAGGGCAGTCTCAGCATCCTGCGCACGCAGGCGCTGCATGCTGCGTGCTCGTTTCAGCCTGGTCGGGCCGGAGGTGCTGGCCATCGGGCGTCGGCGCTCCATCGGATGGTTGAGATCGCGATTGCGCCGAAGCCTGCTTCAGGGCCGCCCAATTGAGCGGGACATTCCATCGTCATGCGCAACCATTCATGGCGTCGGGAAGCTCGCGCTTCCTCACTCATAAATAGGCTTGTGCGCGTGAAGAAAAAGTACGAGAGCGGCACGCCGCGCGCTCGTTGGCATGCGCCATCCTTGCTATGCCGCGGATCGAGCGCAGAGGCCGAGGACTCCTCCTTGTGAACGTGCGCCATCGATCAGGATCGCGAATAGCCAGCAGCACGTCGCTCGCCAACGCATCCGATGAATCGGTGACCTGCAGCGATCGATCAAGCCCGAGCCGCCTCGTACCGGCGCGCGGCGCCGTTGCCGCCGCTCAGAAGAACGAGGCGACGAACACGAAGAACGGTACGGCGAATCCGGCAAAGATCAGGGTGAGCAGGCCCAGGATCAGGGTATGGCGGCGCAAAGGAATAAAGGCCAGCCACGCCAGCAGCAGGAACAGCACGAACCACAGCGGCATCTGGAACATCGCCGCATAGCCCGAGCCTCCCTCGAAATGGGAGACGTGCCTGGCCTCGACGAAGGCGACGGCGGCCCAGCCGGCGAAAGTCATGCAGGCAAAGAAGCTGCACAGGAAATACGCGAGCTGCAAAAACGGCACCAGCGACTTCAGCTTCATGGTCGTATCCAGATATCCCTATCGGTGCCGCCGGCCTCGGATCGATTCGAGCACATGGGGCAGAGCTTATGCCCGTGCCAGCCTAATCCAAGCGGTTGAGCTTGCAGGCATCGCAGCAAGCCCGTGCGGTGGTGCGGATCACCGCCATCGCCTCAAAGCGCTGCACGAGCGGATGAGAGCTTGGCCCGGCCTCGTCTAGCGGCCGAAGATGATCTCGCCGCCTTCGTGGTCGCGGTCCCAGCCGCGCAGTTCGTCGCGGATGTGCGCGATGCGCTGGCGCCCCAGCGCATTGCGCTCCTCGTCCAGCACCTGCCCGTCGAGCAGTTCGGCCAGCCGCTGCGCGGTGGGCAGCATCGCGTCCCAGGCGTCCAGCGCCGGCAGCGGCGCCGGCAGCGCCATGAAGAAACTGAGGCCGGGCGTGCGCAGGGCGTCGACGCGGCTCAGGTCGAAATTGCCCGGCTTCAGCATATTGGCCACGCTGAAGATCGGGCCCACTTCGCGCTTGCCGTCGAGCAGGCGGTGATAGATGCCCATGTCGCCGTATTCCAGGCCGGCCTTCTCGGCAGCCACCACCAGCTCGGCGCCGCTGAACGACTGGTTCTCGCGCGCCACCACGAACAGCGTGACGATGCGCTCCACCGGCACTTGGGCCGGACGCCGACCGAGGTTGCTGCGCGGCGGCGGCATCGGCGCCGCCGGGGTCGGTGCAGGCGCGGGCGCCGGTACGGGGGCGGCGGCCACCGGAGCGACGTGGCCAGGCGCCACCGGCGCAGCGCCGGTCTCGAACAAGGTGCTCGGCGCACGCAGCGCATCGATGATCGAAGCGGCCGGACCGGTCGCCTTGACCGGAGCCGGCGCCGAGGCCGGCGCGTTCGCCGCGCGTTCGCCGGCGAGGGTGGCGCCGAGCCGCTCCAGCTCCTCGCGCAGGCCGACATCCAGCTCGCCCTGCTGTGCGCCCGGTTCCGAGCGCATGCGCGGCGAGGGATCGTCGAGCGCGGTGAAGGCATCGCCGTCCAGCGGCTGCTCGTCGCCGAAGGTGGGCTCGCGCCGCTCGCCGGTGCCGCCGCCCTGCTCGGGCTGGGGTCGCCGCGTGCCCTGCTCCTTCTTCGGCTGGCCGAACAGCCAGATGCCGACAAGCAGCAGCACGCCGACGATCAACAGCGGAATGCCGACGGCGGGATTCCAGGCAAGGGCGAGTGCGAATGGCAAGGTCATGGCGATTCCCAAATGTTCTCGCATTCAACCATGAACGCGAAGCTAGTACCGCAGCCGTCCATGACCGCGTTTCATGTTCACTCTGGCGCCCGTCCTTGAGCGCAGGCATGCCAGGCGGCCATCCGTGACCGCCATTGCTACGGTCAGGCGGCGCCGGCGAGTTTAGCGGCTTCGGCAAGATCCACCTGCACCAGACGCGATACGCCGGCCTCGCGCATGGTAACGCCGCACAGCTGGGTAGCGGCCTCCATGGTGGCCTTGTTGTGGCTGACGAAGATGAACTGCACCTTCTCGCTCATTTCCCTGACCATGTTGGAGAAGCGTCCGACGTTGGCCTCGTCCAGCGGCGCGTCCACCTCGTCGAGCAGGCAGAACGGCGCCGGGTTGAGGCCGAAGATCGAGAACACCAGCGACACCGCGGTCAGCGCCTTCTCGCCGCCGGAGAGCAGCGAGATGTTGGACACGCGCTTGCCGGGCGGACGCGCCATGATCGCCACGCCGGTGTCGAGCAGGTCGTCGCCGGTCAGCTCCAGGTAGGCGTGGCCGCCGCCGAACAGGCGCGGGAACAGCTCCTGCACGCCAGTGTTGACCTTGTCGAAGGTTTCCTTGAAGCGCTGGCGGGTCTCGCGGTCGATCTTCTTGATCGCGTTCTCCAGCGTCTCCATGGCGCTGGTCAGGTCGGCCAGCTGGTTGTCGAGGTAGGTCTTGCGCTCGCTCTGCTCGGCGTGCTCCTGGATCGCCGCCAGGTTCACCGGCTCCAGCCGCGCGATCTTCTGCGCCAGATCGGCCAGCTGGCTGCGCCACTGGGCGGCGTCGACCTGCTCGGGCAGTTCGGCCAGCAGCGGCTCCAGCTCCAGCCCCGAGGCGATGATGGCGTCGGCCAGCTGCTGCGCGCGCAGCTGCAGGGCCTGCGCGGCCAGGCGCTTCTCGGACAGGCTTTCGCGCAAGGCGGCCAGACCCTGTTCGGCGCGCTGGCGATCCTGTTCCAGGCGGCGGAATTCGGCGTCGCAATCCTCCAGCGCGCGGCGCGCCTCCACCAGCTGCCGGTCCACCAGCAGGCGCTGGTCGAGGTAGGTCTGGCGCTCGGCCTCGAGCTCGGCGATTGGATCGGTGCCGGCGGCGAGCTGTTCGGCGATCTCGTTGCGGCGCGCCTCGATCTGGCGGATCTGCGTGTCCAGGCGTGCCAGCGCCTGCTCCAGCGAGGCCAGCGCGGAACGCTTGGATTCCATCGACAGCGCCAGCGAATGCGCCTGGTCGGCAGCCTCGCGCGCGTTCATGCGCGCTTCCTCGCGCGCCTCCAGCAGCGCACGCCGTTCGTTTTCCAGCTCGCGTCGCTGGTCTTCCAGGTCGCCCATGTGGCCGACCGATTCATCCAGGCGCGCGCGCGCCTCGCGGGTCTGCGACTGCAGCTCGTCCATCTGCCCGGCCAGCTCGCCCAGCTCGGCGGCAACCTTCTCGGACCGCGCGCGCGCGGTTTCGACTTTGCCGCGATGACTCTGCAACTGACCGGCCAGCTCGGACTGGCGGCGATGCGCGTTGTACAGCTCGCGCTGGGCGTCGTCGCGGGCGCGCTCGGTCTCGAACTTGCTGGCGCGCAGCGATTCGAGCTGCTCGGTGGCCTCCTCGATGCGCGCTTCCAGGCTGGCCACCTGCTCGCCCAGCGTGCGGATCTCGCGCTCGCGCGCCAGCACGCCGACCTGGTTGCCCTGCGCGCGGCGCACCCGCGCCCACTGCGGCGCCAGCCACTCGCCGCCGCGCGTGATGATCGACTGCTGCGGCCTCAGCGCAGCCACGCGCTGGCGCGCTTCGTCCAGGGTCTCGGCCGCCTGCACCTGGGCCAGCAGGCTCAGCGCTGCGGCCGGACCGCGCACGCGCGCGGCCAGCGTGCCGGCCTCACCCTGCCCGCCTTCGGCGGCGTCCAGCAAGGCTAGGTCGGCTTCGCCGAGATTGCCGAATTCGGCGGCCAGGTTCAGCGGGCCGTCCACCAGCACGCCATCGAGCAGGCCGGCCAGCACGGTTTCGACCGCGGCTTCCCAGCCGGCCTCGACCTGCAGCGCCTCGCCCAGCCGGCGCGCCTTGCCCAGGCCCAGCCGCGCCAGCCAGCCACTGGCAGCGCTTTCTTCCTGCCCCAGCGCGGCATGCTGCAGGGCTTCCAGCGAAGCCTGGCGGCCGCGCGCGCTCTGCAGCTGCTGGCGTGCTTCGTTGAGCACGCCCTGCAGCTGGCGTTCCTCGTCCTGCACGCGCTCGTAGTCCAGCTTGTGCTGATCGAGCAATCCGCCGAGCGTCTCCACCCGCTCGCGCTGCGCCTCGTGCTCGCCGTGCAACTGCTCGGCGGCGCTGTCCAGCGCGGCCACGTCGGTGGCCTTGTGTTCGTTCTCCAGCGCCTCGCGGCGCTTGCCCAGGTCGATGGCCTGGCGATCCAGGTAGTTCAGGCGGGTGCGCTCCACCTCGGCGGCGCGGCTGGACTCGCCGGCGGTGCGGGTATGCGTGTCCCAGCGCTGCTGCCAGTCGGCCAGCTTGGTTTCGGTGGCGCGCTGCGCTTCGGCCGTGTCGTCCTGCATCTGCTGCAGGGCTTCCAGGCGTGGCTCGCCTTCGGCCAGAGCCAGCCGCAGCGCCTCGCTCTGTTCGCGGTCGGTGGCGATGTGCGCGGCCAGCTCGGCGTGCTCGCGCCCGGCGTCGGCCTGGGCGCGCTGCAGCCGCTCGGCAGTCTCGCGGTTGTGGCGCACCTGCTGCTCGACCCGCGCGATGTCGGAGCCGACCTTGTAGACCTCGGCCTGCACCGCGTTGAGGTGCTCGCTGGCGGAGACATGACGATCGCGCACGCTCTCCAGCTGAGCTTCGATCTGCCGCTGCCCGGCCAGGCGCTTCTCGATCTCGGTCTCGGCCGCCGACAGACCCTCGCCTTCGCCTTCGTGCCGGCTCTTCAGGTCGCGGTATTCCAGCGCGCGCAGCTCGGCCTCCTTGCGGGTCTGCTCTTCCTTGAAGGCCTTCCAGCGCTCGGCCGCACGGGCCTGGCGGTTGAGGTGTTCAAGCTGCTTGTCCACTTCTTCGCGCACGTCGCGCACGCGATCGAGGTTCTCGCGCGTCGCCTTGATGCGGCTCTCGGTTTCCTTGCGCCGCTCCTTGTACTTGGAGATGCCGGCGGCCTCTTCCAGGTGCATGCGCAGCTCTTCGGGGTGCGCCTCGATGATCTGGCTGATCATGCCCTGCTCGATGATCGAGTAGCTGCGCGGGCCCAGCCCGGTGCCCAGGAACAGGTCGGTGATGTCGCGGCGGCGGCAGCGCGCGCCGTTGAGGAAGTACGCCGACTGGCCGTCGCGGGTGACCTGGCGCTTCACCGAGATCTCGGCGTACTGGCCGTACTCGCCCTGGATGGTGCCGTCGGCGTTGTCGAAGATCAGCTCGACCGTGGCCTGCCCCACCGGCTTGCGCGCGTTGGAGCCGGAGAAAATCACGTCGGTCAAGGAATCGCCGCGCAGCCGGCTGGCCGCGCTCTCGCCCATCACCCAGCGGATCGCGTCGATGATGTTCGACTTGCCGCAGCCATTGGGGCCGACCACGCCGGTCATATTGGTGGGCAGGTGCAGGGTCGTCGGATCGACGAACGACTTGAAGCCGGCGAGTTTGATCGTGGTCAGGCGCATGCAGTCATCAGCGGCGAAGGGGTCGAAGCCCGGAGCCCGGGCGATGGGTCACTGTGCCAAACGCAGCCCCCTGTCGCAATGCGTTCTCACAATAGATTTCACTTTTGAAATATTACATAAACCAATGTTATGAAAAGGCTTATGCCGAACTGCCTCAGATCGATTCCGGGCGAGTGCCGCCGCGCACGGGCGTCGACCGGGCGAATTGGTCAAAAAACAAGCAGCCCAGTACACGGCGGTGACACCAGCGATGCCTGGCGCGGTGACTACTCGCCCGGCGCCTTGGCGTCGATGGACAGGGCGTGGATGCCGTTATCCATCAGGCCCCGAAGAGCCGCATAGATCAGCCGATGGCGCTGGATCGAGAGCTGGCCGGCGAATGCCGCGCTGACGATGCGCACGTGGAAATGCCCCTTCCCTTCATTGGCATGGCCTGCGTGCTTGTGGCCCTCGTCCAGCACCTCGAGCACCTCGGGGGCTAGCCCCTGCTGCAGGCGCTCGCGGATCTGCTCGACCATCGCGCTCACGGCAGCGCCTTGCGGAACGGCTTGACGCTGACGTCGGCATAGACCCCGGCGGCAACGTAGGGGTCGTCCTTGGCCCAGGCCTCGGCATCGGCCAGAGAGGGAAATTCCGCCAGGATCAGGCTGCCGGTGAAACCGGCCGGACCCGGATCTTCCGCGTCGATGGCCGGAAACGGGCCGGCCAGCAGCAGGCGACCCTCGCCCAGCAGCTTCTGCAGGCGCTCGATGTGCGCCGGACGCACAGCCTTGCGCTTTTCCAGGGAATCGGGAACGTCGGTGCCGACGATGGCGTACCACATTGCAGCGGCTCCTACGAAAGGAAACACAGAATTGTAACCGACCGCGGCGACCGCCACCCGGCCTTGCATTCGCCACGGCGGCGCCCATCTGGCCGAGCAGGCCGGCCGCACGGCGGGACGAGGAAGGAGACGGATGTGAGCCTGTGGAACGAATTTGTCGCATGCATGGCCCAGGCGCTCACCGCCCTGGCGCATGGGCTGGGCAACAGCTACGGTCTGGCGATCATCGCGATGGCACTGCTGGTGCGATTGCTGTTGCTGCCCTGGACCTTGCGCGCCGCCGAGCAGGCCTGGCGGCAGCGCCAGGCGATGGAGGCGCTGAAACCCAAGCTCGAAGCCCTGGCCAAGCGCCACGCCGATGACCCGGTCGCCCACGCCACCGCCATGCAGGCCCTCTATCGCGAACACGGCGTCGGCGCCGGCATGGGCAGCGGCCTGCTGACCGCCCTGGTGCAGGCGCCGCTGGGCCTGGGCGTGTACAGCGCGATTCGCCAGGGGTTGGCCGGCGCCGGCTCCTTTCTGTGGATTCCGCGGCTGGCGCGACCGGACCTGCTGCTGGCCTTCGTGGTCGCGGCGCTGAGCTACGCCGCGATCGCGCTCAATCCAGCCATGTCGGCGCAGGCGAAGACCCTGCTCCAGCTATTACCGGTGCTGGTGTCCTTCATCGTGGTCTGGCATGCGGCGGCGGGGCTAGGCCTCTACTGGGCTGCCTCCAGCTCGGTCAACCTGCTGCAGTCGGCGATGCTGCGCCGACGCCTGCGCGCCATCCACTGAGGCGAAGCCCAAAGCAAAGCCCCGGCATGTACCGGGGCTTTGGGGGTAAAGCGCAGCGCGACCAGGCTTCCGACTAGGCTTCCGGACGCATGTACGGAAACAACAGCACGTCGCGGATCGAGGTGGCCCCAGTGAGCAGCATCACCAGGCGGTCGATGCCGACGCCCAGGCCGCCGGTGGGCGGCAGGCCCACTTCCAGCGCGCGGATGTAGTCGGCGTCGAAATGCATGGCCTCGTCGTCGCCGGCGTCCTTGGCATCGACCTGGGCCTGGAAGCGCGCGGCCTGATCCTCGGAGTCGTTCAACTCGGAGAAGCCGTTGGCGATTTCCTTGCCGTTGACGAACAGCTCGAAGCGGTCGGTGATGCCCGGGTCGGTATCGCTCTCGCGCGCCAGCGGGGACACCTCGACCGGATGCTGGGTGATGAAGGTCGGCTGCACCAGGGTGTGCTCCACCGTCTTCTCGAAGATTTCCAGCAGCAGCTTGCCCCAGCCGTAGCCGTCCTTGACCTGGCAGCCCAGGCGCTTGGCGTGCGCCGCCATCGCCTCGCGGTCGCGCAGCTGCTCGCGGCGGATCTCCGGATTCAGCTCCAGCACCGCGTCTTCCATGCTCCAGCGGCGGAAGGCCGGACCGAGGTCGAGGTCGGCGCCATCCCAATGCAACTGGGTGGTGCCGATCACCGTTGCGGCAGTGTCGCGGATCACTGCCTCGGTGAGGTCCATGATTTCGGTGTAGGTGGCGTAGGCCTGGTACAACTCGAGCATGGTGAACTCGGGATTGTGCCGGGTCGACACGCCCTCGTTGCGGAAGTTGCGGTTGATCTCGTACACGCGCTCGAAGCCGCCAACCACCAGGCGCTTCAGGTACAGCTCGGGCGCCACGCGCAGGAACAGGTCGATGTCCAGCGCGTTGTGGTGGGTGACGAAGGGACGCGCGGTGGCGCCGCCGGGGATGATGTGCATCATCGGCGTTTCCACCTCCATGAAGCGGCGCGGCTCGGCCTCCAGCCACTTGCGGATAAAGCCGATGATCCTCGAGCGCAGCGCGAAGGTGCGGCGCGCCTCCTCGGTGACGATCAGGTCGACGTAGCGCTGGCGGTAGCGCTGCTCCACGTCGGCCAGGCCATGCCACTTGTCCGGCAGCGGACGCAGGCTCTTGGTGAGCAGGCGCAGCCGCTCCACCTTGACCGACAGCTCGCCGGTCTTGGTGCGCATCAGCACGCCTTCGGCGCCTACGATGTCGCCGGCGTCCCAGCGGTTAAAAGCCTTGTACACGTCCTCGCCCACCGTGCCCTGGTGGATGAACAGCTGGATACGCCCGCTGAAATCCTGGATCGGCACGAAGGCGACCTTACCCTGATCGCGCTTCCGCATGATGCGGCCGGCCACCTTGACCCGCCGCGCCGCCGCCTCGATCGCCTCGGCCGTATGCGCATCCTTGTCGGCGAACTCGTCCTGCAGGTCGCCGGCGAAGCTGTCGACCTTGAAGTCGTTCGGGAACGCCACGCCCTGTTCGCGCAGCGCCTTCAGTTTTTCGCGGCGCTCGGCGATCAGCTTGTTTTCGTCGGTGGGCGGTTGGGTCGTGTCGCTCATGATGATTCCGGTGGTGGGGTCCTGCGTGGGCACGGCAGGCGCCGGGTGGTGATTTCTGCTGATTGCCGAACAGCTAGTTGCCGAACAGCGCGGGGTCGTGTTTCTTCAGCACGCTGTAGGGAATGATGGACCAGTCGGGGTCGTCGCAGCTGCGCTCGACGCGGGCGAAGTACGCGCCGACATAGAGGCCCTTGGCAGTCAGGTACCAGGGACCGCCGTCCCATACGCCGGGGTCGGTGAAGTCGCAGCCGTCATCGCCTTGCTTCGTCATCTGCTGCGGGTACAGGCGCTGGAACAGCTTGACCACCGCCGGCGCGAACACCTGCTCGCGATAGCTGCGCAAGGCGTCGGAATCGGCCGCCGGCTTCGCGCCGCTGCCCAGCCAGTACAGGTCTTCCGGGCCAAGCTCCTGGCCGGAGCGCGCATCGATGATGGTGCCGCTGGTGGCGAAATCCGGATGGGCCGCGCCGGCGCAGTCCCAGCTGCTGGAGATGCTGTAGCTGACGAAGCGCTCGCTCAGGTAATGGCTCGCCACCCGCATCGATTCGGTCCCCGAGCCGCCATCGCTGCTGGCACAGCCGAAGTAGCCGGACACGCTGCCGTAGAAGTCGCGGTCGATGATGCGGTTGATGCCGGCCATGGCCGATTCGGAATAGCCGCCAATCACGTGGAACATGGAAATGCCGGACAGCGATTCCTTGAACCATTGGATCTGGTACTTGCCGTCGACCGTTTCCTTCTTGCCGTCGACGAACTTCAGGCCGGTCAGCTGCAGCTTCTCGTAGGCGGAGCGCGTCTTGAGCTGCAGATCGGGCCGGGGATCGGCCACCGAGCCCGGATCGACCACGTGCAGCTCGACCGGCAAGACCGGCCCCTGGTCGGTCTTGAAGCTGCCCCTGAAGCCGCCGTCGATCTTGCTCAAGGCGAACTGGTCGGTCTTGGCACCGTCCATGTCGAACACGCCCGACTTCAACGTATAGGTCTGCTGCTCGAGGCTGCCGTGCAGCGGAATGCCTTGCTTGTGCTTTTCGTAGAAGTAATCGCCGGACAAGCTGTTGCCGTCGGTATCCAGCTGCATCACCACCGGATACTTGCCCACCGTGCCGCGCAGCAGCAGGTTCTCCGCATGCGCGCCCGCCACGGCCAGGCCGGCCAGCAGCAAACCCAGCAGGCGTGAACGCAGCCTCATCTCAGCTCTCCTTGCGCGACGGGGCAGCCGGATGCCGCCCCGCCCGTACCGATGCCCCGATGGCGCATCGCCGCTCACGCATCGATGCGCTTGGCGCCGGCATCGAGGCCCGCCTTCAGGCTGCCTTCCACGAACTCGTCGAGATCGCCGTCCAGCACTTTCTGCGTATCCGAGCGCTCGATGCCGGTGCGCAGATCCTTGATGCGGCTCTGGTCCAGCACGTAGTTGCGGATCTGGCTGCCCCAGCCGATGTCGGACTTGGTCGCTTCCAGCGCGTCCTTCTCGGCGTTGCGCTTCTGCACCTCGATCTCGTAGAGCTTGGCCTTCAGCATCTTCATCGCGCGGTCGCGGTTGGCGTGCTGGCTGCGCTCGGTCTGGCAGGCCACCACCACGCCGCTGGGCACGTGGGTGATGCGCACCGCCGACTCGGTCTTGTTGACGTGCTGGCCGCCTGCGCCCGATGAGCGGTACACGTCGGTCTTCAAGTCGGCCGGGTTGATCTCGATGTCGATGTCGTCGTCGACTTCGGGCGAGACGAACACCGAGGTGAAACTGGTGTGCCGGCGGTTGTCCGAATCGAACGGACTCTTGCGCACCAGGCGATGCACGCCGATCTCGGTCTTCAGCCAGCCATAGGCGTAATCGCCCTCGACGCGGAAGGTGGCCGACTTGATCCCGGCCACGTCGCCGTCGCTGGCTTCCATCAGCTCGGTCTTCCAGCCACGCGACTCGCACCAGCGCAGGTACATGCGCAGCAGCATCTCGGCCCAGTCCTGCGCCTCGGTGCCACCGGCGCCGGCCTGGATGTCCACGAAGGCGTTGGACGAATCCATCTTGCCGGAGAACATGCGCTGGAATTCCAGCTTGCCCACGCGGGCATCCAGCGCGGCCACGTCGGCCTCCACCGAGCGCACGGTGTCCTCGTCGCCGTCGGCGGCGGCCATCTCGAGCAGCTCGCCCGCGTCGGCCAGGCCGCCGGTGATGCCGTCGATGCCGCTGACAATGGTTTCCAGGCGGGCGCGTTCGCGGCCCAGTTCCTGCGCGCGCGGCGGATCATCCCACACGGTGGGGCTTTCCAGTTCGCGGCTTACTTCTTCCAGACGCTCACGCTTGGTGGCGTAGTCAAAGATACCCCCTAAGCGACTCGATGCGGCCCTTGAGGTCCGCGATCTGCGCCAGGATCGGATTGGTCTCGATCATGCGATTATCAGGCTGAGTGATGACCACTCAGAGTATCAGATCGCAGGCCGCCTCAGCCAACCGCCGCCGATTCGGCAGCGGCTGGCCGCAACGCCGCGCAGCGCTCACTGCGCCCTGGCGGGAAACGCCTCGCCCAATTCCTTGACCAGCACGCGCTCGTTCTCCGAATAGTCGATCGGCACCGTGACCAGGTGCACCCCGCCCTCGGCGAAAGCCGCCTCGAGCGTCGGGGCCAGCCGCGCGATCTCGGTCACCTTGTGGCCTTTGCAGCCGTAGGAACGCGCATGCAGCTCGAAGTCCGGGTTGCCGAAGGTCATGCCGTAGTCGGGAAAACCGTCCATCGCCTGCTTCCAGCGGATCATGCCGTAGGCGCCGTCGTCCAGGATCAGCACCACCAGGTTGAGCTTCAGGCGGATCGCCGTCTCCAGCTCCTGGCTGTTCATCATGAAGCCGCCGTCGCCGCACACCGCCAGCACACGGCGCTGCGGATACAGCGCGGCGGCCATCATCGCCGAGGGCAGGCCCGCGCCCATGGTCGCCAGCGCGTTGTCCAGCAGCAAGGTATTGGCGACCTGGGTGCGGTAGTTGCGCGCGAACCAGATCTTGTACATGCCGTTGTCCAGCGCCACGATGCCGTCGGACGGCATCACCTGGCGCACGTCGTGCACGATGCGCTGCGGCGTGAAGCGATCCTCGGTGGCGCGCTCGCCGATGTGCGCCAGAATGCCTTCGCGCAGCGACAGCAAGGCCTGCGCGTTCGGCAGCTGGCCCTCGAGACGGTCGGCCAGCAGGGTCAGCGATTCGCCGATGTCGCCGATCACTTCGGTCTGCGGGAAATACACCTGCTCCACATCGGCAGGCAGATAGCCCACATGGATCACCTGGGGGCCGCCGGGACGCATCATGAAAGGCGGCTTCTCGCACACGTCGTGGCCGATGGTGACGATCAGGTCGGCGCGGTCGATCGCCTCGTGCACGTAGTCGCGCTCGGACAGCGCCGCCGTGCCGATGTACAGGCCGGAGCCGCCCGACACCGAACCCTTGCCCATCTGGGTGGTGAAGAACGGGATGCCGACGCGCCGCACGAAGCTCGACAGCGCCGCGCTGGAATGCGGCCGCGAGGCGGCGGCGCCGAACATCAGCAGCGGGCGCTGGGCGGCGCGGATCAGCGCGGCGGCGCGATCCAGCGTGGCCGTGCCGGCCACCGGCCGCTCCAGCGGATGCATCGGCACCAGCGGCACCGCCGGGCACTCCATCGCTGCGATGTCCTCGGGCAATTCCAGGTGCACCGGGCCGGGCCGCTCTTCCTGGGCGATGCGGAAGGCGTCGCGCACCAGGGTCGGGATCATGGTCGGCGACACGATCTGCCGCGCCGACTTGGTCAGCGGCTTCATGGTGTTGACGATGTCGACGATCTGGAACTGCGCCTGCCGGCTGGAGACGATGCCCTTCTGCCCGGTGAGAATGATCATCGGCATCGCGCCGAGATGCGCATAGGCCGCGCCGGTGGTGAAGTTGAGCGCGCCGGGCCCCAGCGTGGCCAGGCACACGCCCGGCTTGCCGGTGAGGCGGCCGTAGGTGGCCGCCATGAAGGCCGCGGCCTGCTCGTGGCGGGTCAGGATCAATTTGATCGAGGACTTGCGCAGCGACTCCACCACGTCGAGATTTTCCTCGCCGGGAATGCCGAAGATGCACTCGACGCCCTCGTTCTCCAGGGCAGCGACGAGAAGATCAGAACCTTTGCTCATGGACGGCGTCCTCGGGATGCGTCAACGGATGGTAGGGGAAATGACGTGGTGGAAATGGCGTGCGCTAGAAGGCGCGGAGTAAATGGCATGCGACGACCGGCTCAGCGCCGGTCCACCCACACGGTCTGCGCGTTGATGAATTCGTGCAGGCCGAAGTGCGACAGCTCGCGCCCGTAGCCGCTGCTCTTGATGCCGCCGATCGGCACCCGCGGGTCGGAGGCCGAGTAGCCGTTGACGAATACGCCGCCGGTGGCGAGCCGGCGCGCCAGCTGCCGGCCCCGTTCCGGATCGCCGGTCCACAGGTTGCCGCTCAGGCCGTATTCGCTCTGGTTGGCCAGCTCGATCGCGTGCTCGGCGTCGCGCGCCTCGATCACCGGCGCCACCGGGCCGAAGGTCTCCTGGTCGAACGCCGCCATGCCCGGCTTCACGCCGCCCAGCACGGTGGGCGCATAGAAGTAGCCTTCGCGCTCCAGCCGCTGGCCGCCTTCCAGCAGCTCGGCGCCCGCTTCGACCGTCACCAGCACCTGCTGGTGCAACTGCTCGAGCAGGTCCAGCCGCGCCATCGGCCCGACCTGGGTCGAGGCGTCGCGGCCGTCGCCCACGGTCAGCTGGCGCACCTTTTCGCGGAACAGCTCGAGAAAGCGCGCATACACCGGCGCCTCGACGATCAGGCGCTTGCCGGCGATGCACACCTGGCCCGCATTCTGGAAGCGCGAGGCCACCGCCGCCTCGACCGCGGCCTCCAGGTCGGCGTCGGCCAGCACGATGAAGGGATCGGAGCCGCCCAGCTCCAGCACCGCCTTCTTCAGCACCTGGGCGGCCTGGGTGGCGATGGCGCGCCCGGCGTTCACGCTGCCGGTGACGGTGACCGCAGCGATGCGCGGATCGGCGACGGCGCGCGCGCTGTGCTCGCGACTCAGGTTGACCGAGGCGAACGCGCCCTCGGCCAGGCCGGCCTCGCGCCAGGCCTGGTGCAGCAGCGCCGCGCTGCCCACCACGTTCTCCGCCGGCTTGAGCAGGAAGGCGTTGCCGCCCATCAGGATCGGCACCGCTGCGCGCATCGCCTGCCAGTAGGGAAAGTTCCACGGCATCACGCCGAACACCACGCCCAGCGGCAGGTAGGAAACATAGGCCTTGCCGTCCGGCACCAGGGTCGGCTCGTCCTGCAGCCAGCGCGGACCATGCTCGGCGTACCACTCGCACAGCACCGCGCACTTTTCCACTTCGGCCAACGATTCGCGCAGCGGCTTGCCCATCTCGGCGGTGGCCATGGCCGCCAGCGTGTCGCGCTGCCGGCGCAGCGCCGCCGCCATCGCGCGCAGCACCTCGGCGCGCTGCGCCGGCGTGGTGCGGCTCCATGACGCAAAGCCGGCGCTGGCGGCGGCCAAGGCGGCTTCCAGCTCCGCATCCGTGGTGAAGGCGTGCGTGGCGATCAGCTTGCCAGTGGCCGGATCGCGCGAGGTGGCGACCTGCGGGCTGGTTGGGGCGGCGAAGGCGGACATGGGCATGCTCCTCGATCTGTTCGGGCGACGAGCGGATCGCTCCGTCGCAACACCCAGAATGTGGGCGCGCCGGCGCCCCACGACAAGACGAGTCCTTATCCTAGTAGTCGAACTCCCTGCCCGGCGCTAGCGTCGCGTGAGGTAGGTCACCAGGGACAGATCGTGCCGGCTCTGCGGCACCAGCGAGACGTATTGCAGGTGCACCACGCCCAGCGTCGGGTGGTCGAGATGCTTGGCACCCTCGTCGAAGCGCCCCACGTCGTGCTCCGGCCACCACTGCCGGAAAGTCTCGCTGCCGGCGGAAATGTCCGCGACCAGGGCCTCGAACGGCGCCTGGTCCGCCGCCTGCGCGTAGGCGGCGCGGAAACTGGCCAGCAGGCCGCGCGCCATCTCTTCCCAGTTCAGGATCAGGTGGCGGTAAGGCGGATACAGAAACATCAGCCGCAGGGTATTGCGCTCGTGCGGCTGCAGTTTGGCGTAGTCGACGAACAGCTCGGCGATCGCGTCGTTCCAGGCCAGGATGTCCAGCCGGCTGTTGCGCACGTAGGCCGGGATCGGGTCGAGCGCGGCGACCAGGCGCATCAAGCCGTCGCTGACGGTTTCGTCCGGCGCGTCGCCGGGCGCATGATGCCCGGACAGCACGAAGACATGCGCCCGCTCCACGTCGCTGAGCCGCAGCACGCCGGCGATGCGGTCCAGCACCTCGGGCGAGGCGCGCACGTCGCGGCCCTGCTCGATCCAGGTATACCAGCTGACGCTGACGCCCACCGCCAGGGCGACTTCCTCGCGCTTCAGCCCCGGCGTGCGCCGGCGCCCGGTCGGCAGGCCCAGCGTGGCGGGATCGACCCGCGCCCGACAGGCCTTCAGGAAGGCCCCCAGCTCTTTGCGTTGTGCCTCGGCGCGCACGAAGTCCCTTGGCTTGAGTGATCGATCGTGGCGAACTGCGCGGAGCCGCCATGGCGTCGATGATAGCGCGGCGCATCCGTCCCCCGCGTTCGCAGCGAGATCCTTACTGCTACCTGACTTGCGGCCCACGCAAAGCACCTGCGGCGCCGCTACCATAGTCTGCTGCGGTCCAAGGCAGGACCTTCGCGGACAGGGGCGATATGAAGAAGCGGTGGTACGGGTTCTTGAAACTTGGTTCGATCGGGCTCTTGCTATGCGCGATTACGGCCTTCGCCCACGCGGTCGACGATCCGGCGCCCGCCGCGAGCGCCACGCCGCCGCCCCCAAGCTATGCCAACGACACCGACACGGCCGGAAACCGAGATATCCAGCGCATCCTGCGAGCCATGCGCGAGGCCGATGCGCCGGCGCTGATCAAGCTCTACCAGGGCGCCAGCGATCCGATCGTGCACATCTGGGCGGCGATGGCGCTGGAGCGCGTGCACTACAACCTGGACGCCGCCACCGCGGACGCCAGGCTGTGCGAAAAGACCTTGTTCGACAACCATCCGGCGATCGCCCTGCTGTGCGGCCAGTTCCAGAGCGGCAACCTGCGCCTGGCCGGCCGGCACGCGGAAGCCGACGCCTACGAGAAAGAACTGATCGCGCGCTACCGCGGCCACGGCGTCGATCGGCAGCTGGCCGGCATGCAGGGCTACACGGATCGCGCGCCGGCGGCCAAGCTGGCGATCGAGCGTCCCGCCGTCGACGTCACCCTGTCGCTGAAGCAAGACCAGTCCTCGCCGGTAGTCGACGCCAAGGCCAACGGCCATACCTTCGAGCTGATGTTCGACAGCGGCGCCAGCGACCTGGTGCTCGGTGAGGCCGACGCCCGACGCCTGGGTGTCCGCATACTGGACGAGCAGCCATCCAGGCGCGTCAATGGCTGGCTCAGCCATGGCGTGCCGGCGCGCCGCGGCCAGCTCGACCGCCTGCAGCTCGGTGCGATCAGTTTGCGCAATGTGCCGGTGACCGTGGTGCCGAAGCAGATCGCCCTGCTCGGCGCGAACATGCTCGCACCGCTGGGCAGCGTGCGCATCAGCCGCAAAAGCCTGCTGATCTACGGCGACAAGTCGACGGTGCCCGCCTGCGATCAACCGCTGCTGACCAGCTCGGACCTGTGGGGCAGCCAGCTGCGCCTGCTGCCGCAGCTGATGGTCAACGACGCGCCCCGCTCGGTGATGCTGGACACCGGCGCCGGCAGCTACCTGCTGGGCACCAAGGCCGCGCTGGACGAAGTCACCGCGCTGCATCGTGGCAAGCTCGGCATGGGCGACATCGGCGGCGCGCATCCCTTCGCCAACGCCGAACGGGCCAAGGTGATGCTGGAGATCGCCGGCCAGCCGATCGAGGTGTATTTCGCCGTCTACACCGATTCCGATCTGGGCCATCCGATCACGCTCGGCGCCGGCGCCCTGCGCGACATGGATTTTCTGCTCGACTTCCGCCACCAGCACATGTGCTTTCTGCTGCATCCCGGCCTGCAGTGAACGGCACAAGCGGCGGAACGCTTGCAAGTTCCGCGGGATCGCCACAAGCGGCCCGACCGCCAGCATGTCCTGGCGGCCAAGGCATGCTCGGCCGGCATCACGCGAACTCGGTCGTCTGATCGCTAGGCCAGCGCCTGCTGATGCACGTCGCGCACGGCGCGCCCGGACGGGTCGGCCAGGCCGGCGAAGGCCGGGTCCCAGGCCAACGCTGCCGGCGACGAGCAGGCGATCGACTTGCCTCCCGGCACGGTGGCCGCACAGGCCTCGCCCGGAAAATGCTGCTCGAAGATGCGCCGATAGAGATAGGCCTCCTTGGTCGCCGGCGTGTTGAACGGATAGCGCGTCGCGGCGGCAGCGAACTCGCGGTCGCTGACCGCCTGCTCCGCGTAGGTCTTGAGGCCGTCGATCCAGCCGTAGCCCACGCCGTCGCTGAACTGTTCCTTCTGGCGCCACAGGATGGCGTCGGGCAGCGCGCCCTGGAAGGCTTCGCGCAGCACCGCCTTCTCGATGCGCCGTCCGCCGTCCGGACGCATCCCGGCCATCTTGTGCTCGGCGTCGAAGCCCATCGCCACGTCGATGAAGGCCAGGTCCAGGAACGGCACGCGTGCCTCCACGCCCCAGGCCATCATCGCCTTGTTCGCGCGCAGGCAGTCGTAACTGTGCAGCGCGTCGAGCTTGCGCACGGTTTCCTCGTGGAAGGCCTGCGCCGAGGGCGCCTTGTGGAAATACAGATAGCCGCCGAACAACTCGTCCGAGCCCTCGCCGGACAGCACCATCTTCACCCCCATCGCCTTGATCCGCCGCGCCAGCAGATACATCGGCGTGGAAGCGCGAATGGTGGTGACGTCGTAGGTCTCGATATGGCGGATCACCTCGGGCAAGGCGTCCAGCCCCTCCCAGAAGGTGTAGACGAAGCCGTGGTGGACGGTACCCAGCGCGTCGGCGGCGATCTGCGCCGCAGCCAGGTCGGGCGAGCCCTCGAGGCCGATGGCGAAGGAGTGCAGGCGCGGCCACCAGGCCTCGGCGCGATCGTTGTCTTCGATGCGATGCCGTGCGAAGCGCGCCGCACAGGCGGCGACCAGGGAGGAATCCAGGCCGCCGGAAAGCAGCACGCCGTAGGGCACGTCGGTCATCAACTGGCGATGCACCGCCTGTTCGAAGGCCTCGCGCAGTTCGCCGGCGCCCGGCGCCCTGCCCTGGGTCGCGGCGTAGTCGCGCCAGCCCTTGTGGTAGTAGCGACGCAAGGCGCCGTCCTGGCTGTCGTAGACATGGCCCGGCGGAAACACCGCCACGTCCGCGCACAGTCCCGTCAGAGCCTTCATCTCCGACGCCACGCACAGACGCCCTTCCTGGTCGTGGCCCCAGTACAGCGGGCAGACGCCGAGCGGGTCGCGCGCGATCAGGTAGCGCCTCGCCGCGCCGTCCCACAGGGCAAAGGCGAAGATGCCGTTGAGCTGCGCCAGGAAACCATCGCCGTGGGCGCGATACAGCGCGTTGATCACTTCGCAGTCCGAGCCGCTGGTGAAGTCGTAGTCACTGGCGGCACGCAGCTCGCGATGATTGTAGATCTCGCCGTTCACCGCCAACGCCAGCTCGCCGTCGCGCGAGCGCAACGGCTGCGCGCCGCTGGCCGGATCGACGATGGCCAGCCGCTCATGCACCAGGATCACCCCGGCATCCACGAACACGCCGCTCCAGTCCGGCCCGCGATGCCGCTGCCGGCCGGAGAGCTCCAGCGCCGTACGGCGCAGCCCGGCCAGGTCGTCGCCGGGCTGCAGGTCGAACATGCCGAAGATCGAACACATAGGAAATCCCTTGAGGTTGGTGAATCGTCGTCGTCAAAAGTTCGGGTTTGAGTAGGTCTTGCGTTTCAGGTACATCGGCCGCCCCAGTTCATCGCTGGAAACGGCTGCTGCGTTTCCGTTTGCTACACCATCCATCGCCGGCACCGGGGTTGCTCCTGCATTTCCGGTGTACCGGCCATCCATGGCCAACACCGAAAACTGCTCCTGCGTTTCCGGCATACCGGCCATCCATGACCAACACCGGAGTGCTCCTGCATTTCCGGTGTACCGGCCATCCACGACCAACACCGGAGTGCTCCTGCATTTCCGGTGTACCGGCCATCCATGGCCATCGCCGGAAACTGCTCCTGCGTTTCCGGCATACCGGCCATCCATGGCCATAAAACGACGAAGGCCCGCACGGGGCGGGCCTTCGTCGCGTAGAGTTGACTCGAACTTCGGCTACGCGCCGGCCCACCTGTACGAGCAGGGGTTATTGTTCGAACGATTATTATTGCTGACCGCCAACGCGCCGGCCGCAAGCGGCAGCGCGAAGTTAGAAAGGCAGGCGGCGAATGAATGCATGGGTCGAGTTGAGCAGATCGCGAAGCGCCGCGCAAGCCTCCCTGCCACGCTTTGTCGAAGCGGTCGCCTTGTCGGCACAGCGAAATTTTTACCCACGGCAGACGCAGCCGCGGCATCATGCGTCGCAGCTTCGGCCCACCGGAACGCAATGACTCAGGCACGGATGTCGACACCACCACGGGCAGGACGCCCGCTCCCCAGGCGCTATCGCTTCATCGCCTGGCTGCTGCGCGGCTTTTACTTCGGGCGCATCGCGATCGTCGGCGCGTGCTCACGGCCCACGCCGCTGCGCGGCGGGCGGCTGATCGTCAGCAGCCACCGCAACGGCGCCATCGACGGCTACAGCGTGCTGCGCGCCTTTCCCGGCGTGCAATTCCTTACTTCGGTGCAGTTGCTGCGCAGCCGGCTGCTGCGGCTGATGTTCACCGGCATCCCGGTGGTGCGCGAGAAGGATCGCGAACGCTACGGCATCCGCCGCGCCGGCTACGACAATCCGGTCGACGCCGGCTGCGCGCATCTGCGTGCCGGTGGCGATCTGGCGATCTTTCCCGAGGGCAGCAGCGAATGGGGCTGGCGCCCGCTGCCGTACCAGCGCGGCGCGGCGCGCATCGCCTGCAGCCTGCTTGCGGAAGGCCTCTCGCTGGAGATCGTCCCGCTCGGGCTGCACTACGCCCAGCCGGATCGCTTCCGCTCGCGGGCGGAGGTGCTGGTGGGCACGCCGTTGAGCTTGCCGCCGCGGCAGGAAGGCGAAGCGATGCGCGCCTGGGAAAATCGCATGCATGCAGCGATCGGCGCCGCGCTCGATGCCGTCTCGGTAAACAGCCGCGACGAGGCCGCCTTCGCGGCGGCCCAGGCCTATGCCCTCGCGATCAGCGAACGCGGAGGCTCGTATGCCGAGGCATTCGTCGACGCGCAACGACGACTGCGCGAAGGCGAAGCCCTGCCCGCAGCGGCGCCCTCGCCATCGCGCGCCAGGCCGTGGGATGCGCCCTGGGTCGCCTGCTTCGTGCTGCTTGCCGCCCCGGTGCTGCTGATTGGCTGGGCGATCGGGCGCAAGGCGGATGCGCGCAACACCACCACGTTTTTTCGTATGGCCGGCGGTCTGGCCGCGGCCCTGCTGTGGCTGCCGGTCCTGCTCGGTCTCCTGGTCTGGCAGCCGCTGCCCATGCTGGCCGCCTTCAGCCTCGCCGCCTTGGGCTGGTGGCGCTATCCGCGGCTGATGCGGCCGGACCTGCCCGGCAAAACGGGGACGGCAAGGAGCACGCCTTGAAAACGGAAGCCTGGGTTCGCGCGATCGGCATCGCCTTCGCGCTGGAATTGCTGTCGATTCTCGCAGCCGGCAGCGTGGCCGCCTGGCGCATGGACGACGCGGCGCTGCACGCCACCACCTTTATCGGTGCGGCCGCCTGGCTGGCGCTGGCTGCGGCTACCTTCCTGCCGCAGCGCAGCCGACTGGGTAGTTGGCAGGGCACCCTGCAGTTCGTCGCCTGCTGGCTGATCTTTCCGCTGTTCAAGGCGATCCGCGAGGTCTACATCCGGCATACCGCCGACGCCGCGCTGCTGCATCTGGACCGCCTGCTGTGGGGCGGCGCCAGCCTGCCCGAGCACTTGTTCGGCTGGGAGCGGCCCTGGCTTTCCGAAACGGTGAGCTGCGGCTATTTCCTGTTCTATTTCCTGGTGCTGCTGCCGGCGATCGGCTTCAGCCTGCGCCGGCGCAGCCACGAAGCCAGGGCGTTCTTTGCCGGGCTCAGCCTGATGTATCTGTGCGGCTTCGTCGGCTATGTGCTGGTGCCGGCCGGCGGCCCGTACATGGCGTTTCCGGCGATCTTCCCCTACCCAGTGCACGGCGGCCCGGTCACCGCCTTCCTCACCGGCGTGGTGAAGAACGGCATCACCGGCATGGATGTATTCCCCAGCCTGCACAGCGGCATCGGCGTCTACGTGCTGGGCTTCTTCGCGCTGGGCGGCTATCGCCGCCTCGCGCTCGCCCTGGCGCCGGTGGTCGCCGCCTTGATCCTGGCCACGGTGTACCTGCGCTACCACTACGGCATCGACCTGCTGTGCGGCATCGCGCTCGCACTGCTGGTGCTGACTTTCGTTCAACGCTATCGCAAGGAGCACGCATGAACCGTCTGCACGCCTTTACCGATACGGCCGCCGCCGAGCACGCCCGCAGCGGCGGCAAGGGCGCCAGCCTGGCCCGCGCCGCGCAGCAGCTGCCGGTGCCGCCGGGCGTGATCGTCGACAGCGAGACCTATCGCGACTTCATTGCGCCGCTGCGCGAAGACATCCGCCGCATCCTCGACGATGCCACGCTCGACCACGCCGCGCGCAGCGAGCGCATCCGCACGCAGATCCTGCAGCAGCCCCTGCCGGACGGCCTGCAGGACGAGCTCGCCGCCGCCATGCAGGCGGCGGAGCTGCTCGGCACGCCAGTGGCGGTGCGTTCCTCCGGCACCCTGGAAGATCTGCCGGGCGCCGCCTTCGCCGGCCAGCACGATACCTTGCTCGGCGTACGCGGCGTCGAAGCCGTGGCCGAGGCGATCCGACGCTGCTACGCCTCGCTGTGGAATGCCCACGTGCTGCCTTATCGCGAACGCATGGGCCTGTCGCACCTGGATGCCGCGATGGCCGTGGTGGTGCAGCGCATGGTGCAGGTCGATGCGCACGAGGCGGCCGGTGTGGCCTTCTCGATCGACCCGGTGCGTGGCGCGCTCGACCAGGTGCTGATCAATGCCGCTTTTGGCCTGGGCGAGACTGTGGTCGCGGGCGAGTCGCCGGTGGACGAATACCGTCTGCGCCGGGACGATCTGGGCGAGACCGAGGTCCAGCTCGCCGAGAAACCGGCCGCCCTGATCACCGACGGCGCCGGCGGCACACGCGAGGTCGAACTGCCGACCTCGCAGCGCAGCCTCGCGGCGCTGACGCCCGAGCAGCGCCGCGAAGTGGCCAAACTGGCGCTGGCGGCGGAGGCGCACTTCGGCTTTCCGCAGGACATCGAATGGGCCTGGCAGGACGGTCGCCTGTACCTGCTGCAGTCGCGCGCGGTGACGCGCATACCGCCACGCTGGACCCGCGACGAATCGGCCGAACGCTTTCCCAACCCAGTCACCCCGCTGACCTGGGACCTGTGCGAGGAAGGCTTCCATGCCTCGCTCAACCACAGCTTCCGGCTGATGGGCCTGCCGCCGTTCGGCGACAAGTGGTTCGTCATGCGCGACTACTACATCTACGGCAACCAGAACGCCGTGCAGCTGTACAGCGGGCGCACTCCGGCCAAGCTGCTCAAGGACGTGGAAAGCATCCGCGCCGCGCTGCCGCAGATCGCGCGCCAGTACGCGTGGGTGCAGGAGCTGCCGGTGCAGTGGATGCGCGACCTCGACACCTACCTGATCGAGATCGGCGCGCTGATGCGCGAGCCGCTGGACGGACGTCCATTGTCCGAGCTGTGGGACTACGTGTTGCGCATCAACGAGCTGGGCGCGCGCTATTTCCTGCCCAATATCGCCATCTCGCTGACCCAACGCACGCTCTACGCCGGCCTGTTGCAGATGCTGCGGCTGGCGCTGCCCGCGGAGCAGGCGCAGCAGGTGTTCGACCGCCTGCTGGCAATGACCGACACCAAGACCGGCCAGGTCAATGCCGAGCTGTGGGCGCTGTCGCGGCGGCTGCGCGCGGACCCGGCGCTGCAGCAGGACGCGCGCGGGCTGTCCGGGCGGGAACTGCTGGAACACCTGTCCAAGTATCCGGCCTTCCAGCAGGAGTTCCGCGCCTTCCTGCAGCGCCATGGCCATCGCGAGCTGGATTTCGACGCCTACCATCCGACCTGGATCGAGGCGCCGCATACCGTGCTCGACCAGCTGAAGATCCTGGCCGAGCGCCCGGACGAGGATCGCGCCGCTGCCGAGCTGAGCCAGAAGGCCGCGCAGGCCGAGATGGAGCATCTAGTGCTAAGCCGTACGCCGGAGGAACTGCGCTACCTGGTGCACGAGGTGATTCGCCTGGCACGGGCCTATACCGCGCTGGACGACCTCGAGCATTACCAGACCACCCGGCTCACCCTGCCGTTCCGCCGCGGCCTGCGCGCGATCGGCGAGCGCCTGTGCGAGGTCGGTGCGCTGACCGAACCGATGGACGTCTATTTCGTGCCGTTCCGCGTGCTCGACGCCGCGCTGCGCGAGCAATCTTTCGCCGCCATCCCCGCCGTCGTGGCCGAGCACAAGGCCGGCTATCAAGCGGCCTGTCAGCGCACGCCCGACTGGGTGTTCGGCGAAAGCGAAGCGCTGCCGCTGGATCAGGCCGGCGTGCTGAAGGGACTCGGCGGCAGCCCGGGCGTGGTCGAGGGCGCCGTGTTCGTGGTGCACAGCCCGGAGGACTTCGCACGCTTCCCGAAGGACGCGATCCTGGTCGCGCGCACCACCAATCCGGCCTGGACGCCGCTGTTCTATCAGGCCAGCGGCGTGATCACCGAAAGCGGCGGCCCGCTCTCGCACGGCGCGGTGACCGCACGCGAACTGGGCCTGCCGGCGGTGATGAGCGTGCGCGACGCGATGCGCCTGCTGCGCGACGGCGAGCGCGTGCGCATCGACGGCCGCCACGGCAGCGTGCAGCGACTGGACGCTGTCGCCAGCATCACCGATTAGCCGCATGCCTCCCTGGTTCGAAACATGCCTGATCTGGGCGAGCTTGCTGCTAGCCGCGCTCAGCCTGCTGTCGACCTCGATCTTTCCGCTGACGCCGGATCGTTGGGTATTCGAAGCCGGTTATGCCTGCGTGCCCGACGGAGAAGACCTGCGCCTGTTCCCGCAGCGCCAGCGCTTCGGCCAGTTCGTCTGGTGGTCGCTGGGCTTCGGTCTGTGCTGTTTCGGCCTGGCCTGCCTGACCGGCGTGCCGGCCCTGGCAGGCAGCCTGGACGGCAGCGAGCTGGATCGCTGGTATGAGTGGTTGGGTCTGGGCGCCCTCGGCCTGCTCACGCTCGGCCTAGGCGTGCTGAGCGGCTGGTTCGGAGCCAAGCTGATGCGCGCACGCTGGTTCGCTGGCCCCTTGCGCGAAACCCGTTTCTATTGGCTCGATGGCGAGCGCCGGATCGACGTGGCCACCACGCGCCTGTTGCGCAAACCCATGCTGACCACGATCGCCCGCCGCGAGCTGGATCACCTGATGGTCGCGAGCCGCCAAAGCCTGGACGCTGGGGTCGTGGGCGGCTCGCTGCTGAAAATCCGGTACGACCTGGTGCAGCTGGTCCTGGTGTTCCGCGACCGCCAGCCCATCGATCTGATGCGACGCATCAACGATGGACCAGGCGCGCGGCACACGGTCAGCATGATCGCCAGCTGGTGCAACGTCGAAACGCGAGAGCTCGACGGCCTGCCGCCAGTCACGCCATTCAACTTCGATCGACACTGATCAGGCGATCTCGCTGATCCAGCGCATCGCCTCGTCCAGCTCGGCATTGCCGAACAACTTGAACTCGCACGGCGCCGCGAAGCCGAACATGGTGGTCATCACGCGCAGCCAGCCGATATCGGTGACCACCGCCACGCGCTCCCAGCCGCTGAAATGGCGAAAGCCCAGCTTGACGTCGTCCCACATCGCGCCGGCATCGAAGCCGCTGAAGTCGTCGCCGAGCTGGAACAGCATGCGCAGCTTGCGGTTGAGCGCGAAAGCCGCCTCGATGTCCGGGATCAGCACGTTCTCGTAGTCCGCCGCGGTGAGCTGACCGTGCGCGCGGAAGCCCAGCACGCCCGGTGGCAGTCCGCTCAGTTGCTCGATCATGGCCAGCCTCCTTTGCAGTCAGGCAAGCCTATCCAAGCGCCATCCGCCGTCCAGCGCAATGGAGAGCGCGTGAATGCGCGCCCGCCACCGGCCCCTGTCACCAGCGATAGTCGACCTTCGCGTACATGTAACGGCCGTTGAAACCGAACGGCGACAGCGCCGAGTACTGCTCGCCGTCGTAGGCGTCCTCGTAGCCGCCGGCCGCATTCGACACCGCATAGCTCACCCGGGTCGGATACTGATTGGTGAGGTTGTCGGCGCCCACGGTGAAGGTCCAGCCCTGCACCGCATAGCCCAGACTCATGTCGAGCAGCCAGCGCGCGGCGAAGGTCTGGTCGGCGGCCACCGGATTGGTGTAGTTCGGATTGAGATCGTCGGTGTCGACCAGACGGGTCACCGAGCCGTAGCGGGTCTCGTTCACGTGCAGGTCGAAGCCGCGGTAGATCCAGTCGGCGGCCAGCACGAACTTGGTGTGCGGCGTGCCGTCGGTGAGCAGGCCCTGGCTGGCCCGCCCGAAAGTGCTGACCGTCCTGGGATTGCCCAGGTAATCCAGCGACTGGTAGGTCGGCGCATTGACCGAGACAATCTTGGTCTTGTTGTAGTTGGCGCTGCCGGTGAGCTTGAGCTCGCCATAGCTGCCGAGATCGAAGCGCAGGCTGTTGATCCAGTCCACGCCACGGGTGCGCGTGGTGGCGCCGTTGACGAAGAACTGCGCGGCCTGCACCTGGCCTTCGGTGTCGTAGCTGACGCAGCCGGGCTGGTTCAGGCAGATCTGGTCGGAGTACAGGATCTCGTTGCCGATGTGGATCTGGTAGACGTCGAGGGTGGAGCTGAAGTCGCTGGTCGGCTGCCACACCGCGCCCAGGCTGTAGTTGGTGGATTTCTCCGGCTTCAGCGGCCGCGCGCCCAGCGCGATCGCCAGCGGATTGGAGACGCGGAAGGTGCCGACGTCCTGCAGGGTGCTGCCGGTATTGATGGTGGTGATCGACTCGTAGTTCTCCTGCGCCAGCGAGGGCGCGCGGAAGCCGTTCGAGATGGTGCCGCGCAGGGCGAAGCTGTCGGTGAACTGGTAGCGCGCCGACAGCTTGCCTGAGCGCGTGGCGCCGGCGTCGCTGTAGTCCTCGTAGCGCGCCGCCAGGCCGGCCGAGAGCTTGCTGGTGAGGTCGGTCTCGAAGTCCACATAGGCGGCCTTGCTGTGTCGCGACCAGCTGCCGGCGACTGCCGGCGACAGGCCCTGCCATACCTGCGAGCCGCCAGCGTAGGGTACGCAACCGGTGGTCAGACCGTCCAGCAAGGCCGTGCAGGTGCCCGGGATGAAAGTATTCGGGTTGTAGTAGTAGGAGTCCGGGTCGCCGGGCAGGATGGTGTACTTCTCGTCGCGATACTCCAGGCCCCAGGCGAAGCTCAGCGGATTGGGCAGGAAGCCGGTCTGGAAGGACTTGGAGAAATCCAGGTTCAGCACCTTCTGCTGATTGTTGAAGGTGCCGGCGTAGAAGCTGGTGGGCGAGCTGCCGGTGGAGTAGTAGAGATTGGTGTTGATGGTGTCCTGCAGATCGAACACCAGATGGTTCTTGCCGTAGTCGGCCGACGCGTCCCAGTGCCAGCCGCTGTCGGTGGTGCCGCGCACGCCGAGCACCGCGTTGAGGTCATTGGTGTGGTTGACGAACTGCGGCAGGAAACCGTCGGGATAGATCGCCGGCACGTTGCGGTTGTCGTCGTAGTAACGATAGAAGCCGTTCGAAGTGACGTTGCGCCGGCTCGCGGTGAGGTAGCCGTAGGCCTCCACCGAGGGCGAGAAGGCATAGCCGAAGTTGCCCAGCGCCTGATAGGTGACCACGGCCGGATCGCCGTAGCGCTCGTAGCCTGGGCCTGACGCCGGCGCGTTGCCCGGCAAGGTGGTGGCCAAGTCGGTATTGGTCGCGCGATTGGTGTTCATCGCGTTCTGGTAGTTGAACGACAGCCGCGCCCAGCCCGGCGACTTGCCGCTGCCGTCGGTCGGCCCGAAGTCGAAGCCGAGCGAGCCGTCCACGCCGTTCTGCGCGCCGTCGCGCTTGCTCATGATGCCGACGTTGGCGCCGATGTCGTTGTCGCCTTTCTTGGCGCCGTGCTTGAGCACGATATTGATCACTCCGGCGATGGCGTCCGAGCCGTACTGCGCCGAAGCGCCGTCGCGCAGCACTTCGATGTGGTCGATCGCCGAGATCGGGATCGAGTTCAGGTCCACCGGCGCCGAGCCGCGCCCGACGATGGGCAGGTAATTCACCAGCGCCGAGGTGTGGTAGCGCTTGCCGTCCACCAGCACCAGCACCTGATCGGGCGACAGGCCGCGCAGCGTGGCCGGGCGCAGCGCGTCGTTGCCGTCGTTGATCGCGGGGCGCGGAAAGTCCAGCGAGGGCAGCAAGGTGTTCAGGGCGGTGGCGATGTCGGTGGCGCCGCTGGCCTGCAGGTCGGTCGGGGTCAGCACATCGATCGGCGACAGCGATTCGGCTTCGGTGCGGTCGGCAGCGCGCGTGCCGGTGACCACCACGGCATCGAGCTGCTTGGCATTGCTCGCCGAAGGCGGCGTATCGCTGCTGGCGGTCTGCGCCCCGGCCGAACCCATGGCAGACAGCAGACAGACGGCCAGCAGCGAGCGGCGCAGCGGCGACACGCTGCGTTCAAGGCGATGTTCGTTCATGGACTTCCCCAGACAGACGTGCCCGGCAGCCGCCACAGCGGCCTGCTGCCCCACTCCCCTGCCGCTTCACGCTAATGAAACGTGCCTGTCACGTCAATCGAACGAAGGCGTCGTCTGCCGGGCGAGTGAGCGAACGCACAAAACCTCGTCGCGGCGGCAGCTGCCGCACGAAACGGTCCCAGCGGAATGGGACTAAGCCAGCCCGATCGGATCGGCACGATCGTGCCGGATCGGTTGGGACGGATCGGTTAGGCCGATTCGATCAGGCCGGCTCGATATGCCGCAGCAGCAGGCGCGGGGTCTCGCGTCCCTGCCAGTCGTTGACCACCAGCTCGTAGGCGGCGCGCAGCCGCAAAGGCGGCGGCGAGCCGCGATAGGCATTGAACATCACCGCCTCGTGCAGCGAGTCGTCGCGGGGATCGCGCAGCTCCAGCCGCAGATGGCTCTCGCCCATCACCCGCCAGTTGGCGCACTCGAAGCGATTCTCGAACAGCGGCTCGGGAAAGGCCTGGCCCCAGGGGCCGCCGTCACGCAGCTGGCGCGCAAGCTCGAGGCTCGCTGCGCCCGGCGGCAGCTCGCCATCGGTGTACAAGGCCAGCTGCAGTTGCTCCTCGCCCAGCAGTTCGCAGGCGACGGCGTCGAAGGCCTCGGCGAAGCGCCCGTAGTCATCCGTGCGCAGGCTCAGCCCGGCTGCCATCGCATGGCCGCCGAAGCGCAGGATCAGCCCCGGATGGCGCGCATCCAGCATCGCCAGCGCATCGCGCATATGGAAACCGGCGATCGAGCGCGCCGAGCCGCGCAGTTCGTCGGGAGCTTCCTCGCCGGCCGGCGCGAAGGCAACCACCGGGCGGTGCAGCCGCTCCTTCAATTTGGACGCGACCAGGCCGACCACGCCGGCATGCCAGCCCGGCTCGTACAGCGCCACGCCGGTGCGCCCGGCGTCGGCCTGCACCGCGCCGGCCAGGGTCATCATCTGTTCCGCCTCGGCCACCATCGACGCCTGCAGTTCGCGGCGCTCCTGGTTGATCGCATGCAGCTGCTCGGCATAGCGGCGTGCCTGGGCGATATCGTCGGTGAGCAGGCAAGCCACGCCGAGACGCATGTCCTCCAGGCGGCCGGCCGCGTTCAATCGCGGCGCCACCACGAAGCCGAGATCGCTGGCGGCCAGGGTCGCCAGGCTGCGCTTGCCGGTCTCGGCCAGCGCGCGGATGCCGGCGCAGGCACGGCCGCCGCGGATGCGCTGCAGGCCGGCCTCGACCAACACGCGGTTGTTGAAATCCAGCGGCACCAGGTCGGCCACGGTACCGAGCGCGACCAGGTCGAGCAGGCTGGACAGGTCAGGCTCGCCGCCTGCGGCATAGGCGCCCTGCTCGCGCAGACGCGCACGCAGCGCCAGCAGCAGATAGAACATCACGCCGACACCGGCCAGGTGCTTGCCGGCGAAATCGCGGTTGCGCTCTGCCGCCGCCGCACACGGTGCGCAGGGCGGCGCCGCGTGGCCGCAGGCGCCGACGGCGGTGACGTTGGGATTCACCATGGCGTCGGCGGCCGGCAACTGATCGCCGGGCAGATGATGATCGGTGACGATCACCCGGATGCCCTGCGCACGCGCTGCGGCGACGCCGGCGATGCTGGCCACGCCGTTGTCGACGGTCACCAGCAGTTGCGGCCGCGGCTGCAGCGAAGCCACCAGGGCCGGGCTCAGCCCGTAGCCGTGCACAAAGCGATGAGGCACCACATAGTCCACCTGCGCCGCGCCGAGCATGCGCAGGCCACGCACGGCGACTGCGGTACCGGTGGCGCCGTCGCAGTCGTAGTCGCCGGCGATCACGATGCTCCAGCGCTCGCGCAGCGCCTGCTGCAGCAGGTCCACGGCGGCTTCCAGGCCGCCCATGCCGTGCGGCGACAGCAGCCGCGTCAGGCGATGCTCGGCCTGCTCGGGGCACAGCACGCCGCGCGCCGCATAGATCCCGCGCAGCACCGGATGCACGCCGTCGCTCCAGCCGCTGGGTTCGCCCTGCAGCGCCCGACGACGCCAGGCCATGCCGCTCAAGTCGCGGCTCCCGATCGGCGTGCGGTCGGCACAGCGCGGCGCCAGAAGCGCCAGCGGTGCCAGGGCTTGAGCAGACAACGCTGGCCGTCGGCGCAGACCAGTTGCAGCGCCTGCCGCCGCAGACGCGCCTGCAGCGCCGGCCACCAGATCGACTCCAACTGATCGGCAGCGATGTCCTGCAGGTCGAGCAGCCAACCGGGGCCCGCTTCCGCCAAGGCCTCGACATGACGCTCCCGCACTGCCGCGCCGGCACGGCGGGCCATCGCCAGCAGCACCAGATCGTCGCCGATCACTCCGCGCAAGTCGCTGCGCCACGACGATGGCAGGCGGCCACCGCCCCACAGCCACAGGCTGTTCACCGGCGGCAGTCCGCGCGCGCGGCGCGCGGCATTCACTGGATGCTGGTGCAGGGTCACCTGCACATCGTTGAACAGGATGCGCCAGGTTCGCCCCTCGGCGCCTTGCGGCAGATGCAGGAACAAGTCCTCGCCCATCGCCAGTTCGGGCGGATCGAACGGCGGCAGCGCCAGGCCGTCCGGCAGGCGCAGATGCCAACGATCGGGCGAGGACAGCTCCAGCGCGATGCCGGCCTCGGCGAACAGCGGCCGCAGCGGTTCGGCCAGGGCCTCGGCTTCCTCGTCATCCAACTGCATCTGTCCGCAGGCCAGCAGGCGCGCGCCGTTCATATCGGGCTGCACCCAGGCCGGATCGGCGCAGAGCCAGGCGCCCTCACCGGCATCGCCATGCAGATAATTGCGGGTCAGCGCCGCAATCGGCAGTTCGCCGTCATCGCCCTGGAAGTGCGCGGCCAGGCGATCCAGATAAGCCATCGGCGCCGCCGGCAGTCGATCGGCGCGCTCGATGGCGAGGCGCCAGGAAGGCGCCGACTCCAGCCTGGCAACGGCCGGCAGCCAGATTTCCAGCGGCCGGCGATCGGCCGGCGTATCCGGCGCGGTCACCGACATGCGCCTGCCTGCCCCGTCGACAGCCGCCACGCAAGCCTGTGCCGACAGCAGCTCACCTGCGCTGGCTCGACACTGATCGATGACCCGAGCAGGCGCACGGCTCAGGCCTCCAGCCGCTCGTACAGCTCCAGCCATTCGGCCTCGAGCTTCTCCTTCTCTTGCCGCAATGCGGCCTGACGCTGGCCCAGCCGCAACAGCTCGGCGGTGGGGCCGCCATACACGGCCGGATCGGCCAGTTGCTGTTCGATGGTGTTCAGCTCGGCCTCGATCGCCGCCGTGCGCGTCTCGATCTTCTTCACCCGCTGCCGCGACGCCTTGTCGGCGTCGCGCTGCGCGGCATCCTGCCGGCGCTGTTCCGCCGGCTTCGCTGCAGCCGGCTCGGCCTGCGCCTTGCCGGACTTCTTGGCGGCCGAGCCGCGCGCGCGCAGCCAGCGTGCATAGTCGTCCAGGTCGCCGTCGAAACTTTCCGCCACGCCGTCGGCGACCCGCCAGAAGCTGTCGCAGACCATGCCAAGCAGGTGGCGATCATGCGAAACCAGCACCAGCGCGCCGTCGAAGTCGGCCAGCGCATCGGCCAGCGCCTCGCGCATGTCCAGGTCGAGATGGTTGGTCGGTTCGTCCAGCAGCAGCAGGTTGGGCTTGTCCCAGGCGATCAGCGCCAGCGCCAGCCGCGCACGCTCGCCGCCGGAAAAACCGTCGACCGACTCGAACGCGCGGTCGCCGGCGAAATTCCAGCTGCCGAGGAAATCGCGCAGCGCCTGCGCCGCCACGCCCGGGGCCTTGTCCTGCAGGTGATCGAACGGGCTGGCGCCCTCGCGCAGGCTCTCCACCGTGTGCTGGGCGAAGTAGCCGATCTTCAGATCCTTGTGCGCCTTGCGCTCGCCGCCCAGCGGGGCCAGCTCGCCGACCAGGGTCTTGACCAGGGTGGACTTGCCCGCGCCGTTCGGGCCGAGCAGGCCGATGCGTTCGCCCGCCTCCAGCCGGAAGCGCACGTCGTGCAGAATCGGCGTGGCCTGCGCCGCCGGCTCGCCGTGGCCCGGCAGGTGGTCGTCGCCTTCTTCGCGCGAACCCGCCGGATAGCCGGCGATCACCGATTCCAGCTGCAGCATCGAGTCGGGCAACCGGTCAGGCTGGGCAAAGATGAAGCGGAACGGCCGCTCGGCGCGCACCGCCTCGGTGCCGGCCAGCTTCTCCAGCCGCTTCATGCGCGACTGAGCCTGCTTGGCCTTGCTGGCCTTGGCCTTGAAGCGGTCGACGAAGGACTGCAGATGGGCCCGCTCGGCCTGCTCGCGATCGTGCGCGATCTGCTGCTGGCGCAACTGCTCGGCGCGCAGCCGCTCGAACGCGCTGTAGTTGCCGGTGTACAGCCGCCCGCCGCCGTCGACCAGGTGCAGGGTGTGGTCGATCACGCCGTCGAGGAATTCGCGGTCGTGCGAGATCACCAGCAAGGTGCCCTGGTAGCGGCGCAGCCATTCTTCCAGCCACAGCACCGCATCGAGGTCCAAGTGGTTGGTCGGCTCGTCGAGCAGCAGCAGGTCCGACGGCGCCATCAGCGCTCGCGCCAGGTTCAGGCGCACCCGCCAGCCGCCCGAGAATTCCTTGACCGCGCGCTGGTGCGTGTCGGGCGCGAAACCCAGGCCGTGCAACAGGCGGCCGGCGCGCGCCTGCGCATCGTAGCCATGCAGTTCCTCGATGCGGTGATGCGCGTGCGCCATCGCCTCCATGTCGCCGCGCTCCAGCGCATCGCTCTCGGCGCGCAAGGCGGCGGCCAGCTCTTCGTCGCCGCCCAGCACGTAGTCGATCGCCGCATCGGGCAGCGCCGGGGTTTCCTGTGCCACCGAGGCCAGCCTCAGCTTGGCCGGCAGGTCGAGCTCGCCGGCGTCACCCTCCAACTGTCCCTGCAGCACGGCGAACAGGCTGGACTTGCCGCAGCCGTTGCGGCCGACCACGCCCAGCCGCCAGCCGCTCTGGATCACCAGGTCGATGTCGGACAGCAGCAGCCGGCTGCCGCGGCGCAGGGCGAAATGGCGAAAGGCGATCATCGGGGATATTCCAAGGCCGGGCACAGGCAGCCCGCAACCGCCTATGATAGCGCCATGCCGTCGGTGGCTTACTCCGTCACATCTGCGCTGTCTGTGCGTGGAACCGTCGTCGCAGTTCTGCTACAAGGTCGGTGCTACGCCATATGCGAGGGGGATCATGATCAAGTTCAACAGCCTGCCGCTGCTGGCGGCCATGGCGCTCGGCCTCGGCTGGGCGACGCCCATGCCGGCGCACGCCGACAACCTGCTGGTCAAGCGCGTGCAGGACGAGCACGGCATGAACCTGCCCACGCGCGGCATGAGCATGGCCCAGGTCGAGCGGCAATTCGGCCAGCCGGCGCGTAAACTGTCGCCTCGCGGCGGCGGCCGTCCGCGCCAGCCGGTGATCAACCGCTGGGAGTACACGAATTTCATCGTCTACTTCGAGCACGAACACGTGATCCACTCGGTGCTGAACACGCCCGCCGGCAACAATCTGAACCCGTCCACCACCGACTGACATCCAAGCAAGACCTCATGAACGAAAACCGCTTGCGCCTACCGGCGGAATGGGAGCCGCAGGCCGCGGTGCTGATCGCCTGGCCGCATGCCGGCACCGACTGGGCCGAGCGCCTGGCCGACGTCGAAACCACCTATGTGGCGCTGGCCGCCGCGGTCACGCGCTTCCAGCCGCTGATTATCGTGGTGGCCGACGACGCGCTGGGGCGTCACGTGCAGCGCCGCCTCGACGCCGCCGGCGTCTCGCCGTCGCGGCTGCGCCTGGTCGAGTTGCCGTACGACGACACCTGGCTGCGCGATTCCGGCCCGATCACCCTGAAGGCGGACGGGGCGCACGCGCAGTTCCAGCTGACCGACTTTCGTTTCACTGGCTGGGGCGGCAAGTTCGGCGCAGCGCAGGACGATGCGCTGGTTGCCGGCCTGGTGCAGGCAGGCGTATTCCGCCGCGCCGCGCACAAACGCATCGACTGGGCGCTCGAAGGCGGCGCGATCGAGAGCGACGGCGCCGGCACCGTGCTCACCACCTGGCGCTGCCTGGCCCAGCGCCACCCGCAGCAGTCGCGCGAAGCGATGGACGATGTACTGCGCGACGGCCTGCACGCCGACCGTATCCTGTGGCTGGATCACGGCTACCTGGAAGGCGACGACACCGACGCGCACATCGACACGCTGGCGCGCTTCGCGCCCGAGCAACGCATCGTGTTCCAGGCCTGCGACGATCCGGCCGATCGCCATTTCGAGGAATTGCAGCGCATGGCCGGCGAGCTGGCAGCGCTGCGCACCGAAGACGGTCATCCGTACCGGCTGTACCCGCTGCCGTGGGCCCAGCCGATTCTCGACGACGGCCGGCGACTGGCCGCCTCCTACGCGAACTATCTGATCGTCAACGGCGCCGTGCTGGTGCCCGCCTACGGCGATCCGGTCGACGACGAGGCCGCCCGCGTGATCGCCGCCGCACATCCCGACCGTGAAGTCGTGCAGGTGCCCTGCCGCCCGCTGATCTGGCAGAACGGCAGCCTGCATTGCATCACCATGCAGTTGCCGGCCGGTCTGGTCGGCTGATCCGGTCTTGCCGGTCGCGCGCATCGAGATCGTCGCGCGCCGGCTGCAGCGCATTCGTGCGGCGCCGTTCGCGGAGTATTCGATCGTCCACGTGCGCGCGGGCATCAAGCGCATCCGCGACGATCGCGGCGAGACGGACATTCCCGCCGGCGGCTATTTCGCGGTCGGCCCGGCCAGCCTGCTGCACGTGGAAAACCTGCCGGCGGCGGACGGCCCGTATCGGGCGGTATGCCTGAGCGTGCCGGAGCAGACCTGGCGCGCCCAGCGGCTCGCTGCCGACCCTGCGGCGCGTCCGTGGATGGTGTTGCCGGCACAGGCCACGTTGAGCCAGGCCTTCGCGCATGCCGAGCAAGGATTGAATGATCGCCTGGACGAAAGCCTGCTGCGCCACCGCGTCGCCGAATTGCTGACGGCCGCCGCGCTGGCCGGTTTCCGCTTTCGACAGGAGCCGCAGCAGCGCAGCGGCGAGCGCCTGCGCCTGCTGCTGAACGCGCAGCCTGCGCGCGATTGGCGCGCTACCGATGCCGCTCGCCAGCTCGCCGTCAGCGAGGCGACCCTGCGGCGGCGCCTCGCAGCCGAGCAGACCAGCTTCCGCGCGGTGCTGGAAGAGGTCCGCCTCAGCCACGCGCTGACCCTGGTGCAAGGCAGCGCCAAGCCACTGAAGCTGATCGCGGCGGAGTGCGGCTACGCCTCGCCATCACGCTTCGCCACGCGCTTCCGCACGCGTTTCGGCTGCCCGCCTTCCGAGCTGCGCGGCTGACTGTCGTCATCGGGCACAAATCAGGATGAGCGTTTCGGGCAAGCGTCTGCTCGATTGCGCACAGCCCGCAGCCGCGTCGAAGAGCATGCTGCGTCATGGCTTTCCTGTCGGAGTCTCCCATGCTGCGTCGCCTGCTGCTTGCTTGTTCCCTTGCTTTTGTCGCGTCGACCGCGATCGCTGCCGATTTCCAGTTGCAGGTCGACGGCGACGGCGGACGGCTGCCTCAACGCAGCAGTTTCAACGGCTTCGGCTGCACCGGCGGCAACCTCGCGCCGGCGGTGCATTGGCAAGGCGCGCCTAGCACTGCACGCAGCTTCGCCCTGACCGTCTACGATCCCGACGCGCCGACCGGCAGCGGCTGGTGGCACTGGGTGGTGATCAACCTTCCTGTCGGCAGCAGTTCGCTGCCAGCCGGCGGCGCCTTGCCGCAGGGTGCGCAAGCGGTGCGCAACGACTACGGCCAGACGGGCTGGGGCGGCCCCTGCCCGCCAGCCGGCGATCCGCCGCATCACTATGTGTTCACCCTGTACGCGCTTGACGTGCCCACGCTGGACATTCCCGCAGGCGCCTCGCCTGCCCTGGCCGGCTTCGTCATCCACGGCCACGTGGTCGGCAAGGCGCAGAGCGTGCTCACCTACGGGCGCTGAGGCGCGGCGCGCGGACGGCGCCTTCGCTACACTATGCTTTTGCGCCGTCGGCGCGAGGCCCGTCCATGACCCGCAAGACCCTCAAGGTCGCGCTGCTGCAGGAAACCGACCGCGGCAGCCGCGACGCCAACCTCGACGCCATCGAGGCCGGCCTGCGCCAGGCCGCCGCGGCCGGTGTCGAACTGGTGCTGTTGCAGGAGCTGCATAACGGCCCGTATTTCTGCCAGCACGAATCCGTGCAGGAGTTCGATCTGGCCGAGACGATTCCCGGGCCAGGCAGCGAGCGCATCGGCAAGCTCGCCGAGGAACTGAAGCTGGTGGTGGTGGCCTCGCTGTTCGAGAAGCGCGCCGCCGGGCTGTACCACAACACGGCCGTGGTGTTCGACCGCTCGGCCACGATCGCGGGCAAGTACCGCAAGATGCACATCCCGGACGATCCGGCGTTCTACGAGAAGTTCTACTTCACCCCCGGCGACCTGGGCTTCGAGCCGATCGACACTTCGGTGGGCCGGCTCGGCGTGCTGGTGTGCTGGGACCAGTGGTATCCCGAGGCCGCGCGCCTGATGGCGCTGGCCGGCGCCGAACTGCTGCTCTACCCCACCGCGATCGGCTGGGATCCGCGCGACGAGCAGGCCGAGAAGGATCGCCAGCGCGACGCCTGGATCACCGTGCAGCGCGGCCACGCCGTGGCCAACGGCCTGCCCCTGCTTGCCTGCAATCGCACCGGCTTCGAGGCCGATCCTTCCGGCGTGGGCCACGGCATCCAGTTCTGGGGCAGCAGTTTCGTCGCCGGCCCGCAGGGCGAACTGCTCGGCCAGGCCGGCACGGATCAGCGGCACCTGCTGGTGGTCGAGGTGGACATGGCGCGCAGCGAGCACGTGCGCCGCATCTGGCCCTTCCTGCGCGACCGCCGCATCGACGCCTATGGCGATCTGCTGCGCCGTTTCCGCGACTGACTGCTTGGCGAGCGCGCCCGATCGCAAGCGTCAAGAAGCGGCCTTTTTCGGCCGCACTCTTTCATTAGGTCCATGGCATGAACCAACCTCAGCTTGAGCCCACACCCCTGCCCGACGCCCTGCAAGGCCAGCCGATCGAGCGCGTCCTGCGCGACGGTGTCGAGTACGTGGTGCTGGGCACCGCGCACGTCTCGCGCAGCAGCGTGGAGGCGGTCGAGGCGCTGCTGGCGAGCGAACCCTTCGACGCCGTGGCGGTGGAGCTGTGCGACAGCCGCGCGCAGAGCATGCGCAATCCCGAAGCCTTCAAGCAGATGGACCTGTTCCAGGTGATCCGCCAGGGCAAGGCCGGCATGGTCGCCGCCAGCCTGGTGCTGTCCACCTTCCAGAAGCGCCTGGCCGACCAGTACGGCATCGAGCCTGGCGCCGAGATGAAGGCGGCCATGGACGGCGCCGCGCAGCGCTCGCTGCCGCTGTGGCTGATCGACCGCGAGGTCGGCACCACGCTGAAGCGCGCCTGGCACAGCGTCGGCTTCTGGCAGCGCTTCGGCCTGCTCGGCGGCCTGCTGGCCAGCGTGTTCGAGCGCGCCGAGGTCGAGGAAAGCGAAATCGAGAAGCTCAAGCAGGGCGATCTGATGGAGAGCGCCTTCAGCGAGTTCGCCAATTCTTCCGCGCCCTTGTTCCGCAGCCTGATCAGCGAGCGCGACGCGTTCATGGCGGCGCGCCTGCGCGAGGAAGCCGGCCGCACGCCGAGCACCGAGCCGCGCCGCGTGCTGGTGGTGATCGGCGCCGGCCATCTGAAGGGCCTGTGCGAACTGCTGCGCAGCGGGCAGGACGATCCTGCGGCGCAGGTGCGCGAACTTGCGCGGACGCCGGCCAAGTCGCGCTGGCCGAAGTGGATCGCGCTGGGCCTGGTGCTGGCGGTGTTCGCCGCGATCGCCTACGCCTTCCACCGCAGCCCGGCGCTGGGCTCGCAAGCCTTGCTTTACTGGGTGCTGCTCACCGGCGGTTTCTCGGCCATCGGGGCGCTGCTGGCTGGCGGCCATCCGCTCAGCATCCTCGCTGCCTTCATCGCCGGTCCGATCAAGCCGTTCCGCCCGGGCATTCCTTCCGGCGGCATCAGTGCGATGGTGGAGGCCTGGGCGCGCCGGCCGCGGGTGGCGGATTTCGAAACCCTGCGCGACGACATCGGGCACTGGAGCGGCTGGTGGCGCAATCGCGTGGCGCGCACTCTGCTGAATTTCTTCCTGGTCTGCCTGGGCACCATCATCGGCGAGTACAGCGCCGGCATCCACATCTTCAAGAGCCTGCTCTGACGGCTCGTGCGGCGACGCTCCCGGCAGGGGCAGCCACACGGCAAAGCGTTTCTGCGCCGGTGCTTGCCGCATGTTGTTCCGGCTTCGGCGCAACCACTATACTGCCCCGTCTCATTCACCATGTACCCGCCGGAATCGTGGAATGATCTCGATGACTCGACTGCAATCGCTAGGTCTGGCTGTAGCTGTTAGCTTCTTCGCCGTATCCGGCGCGCATGCCGAGGGAGATAAGGCCGCTGGCCGCAAGTTGGTCTATACCTGCAACGGCTGCCACGGGGTCGCCGGATATACCAACGCCTATCCGCAGTATCCGGTGCCGCGCATCGCCGGCCAGAACGCGCAGTACATCATCAACGCGCTGCACGGCTACCAGAGCGGCGACCGCACGCATCCGACCATGACCGCGCAGGCGCAGAGCCTGTCGGACAAGGACATCCAGGACATCGCGGCCTACCTGTCCAGCCTGGCACCGACCGTCCCGCCGAATACGCCGGAGCAGGACAAGAAGCTGCAGGCGCTCGGCGCCACCGAGGCCGGCACCAAGGCCAAGGTCTGCGCGTCCTGCCACGGCGCCGACGGCAACTCCATCGATCCGCAATACCCGCGCCTGGCCGGCCAGTACAACACCTACCTGCAGCAGGTCCTGCACGAATACAAGGATGGCCGCCGCAACAACGCCATCATGAAAGGCATGGATGCGTCGCTGTCCGACAAGGACATCGAGCAGATCGCCGATTATTTCTCGAGCATGCCGCAGGCGCTGGGCAAGCCAAACGAATTGAGCACGCTGCAGGGCCATATTCAGGGCGACTGACTGAGCCAGCCCCGAGGCTGCACCGACTCAAGCCCGCCTCTCGGCGGGCTTTTTGTTTTGCTGAGTGAGCTTGCGCGCTGCAGCGTGTCGAACCAGACGAAGTCCGACTGGCCTACGCCTTTCGTCAGGGCAACCGGTCCGGTTCGACCACGATCTTCGGATACGTCGCCACGCCCAACTGCTCGTTGGGCAGCACGGCGAGCACGTCCGCCGCCGGACCTTGCAGCACGGAATAGCCTTCGGCCACGTCCCCGTGTCCCTGATAGGGGATATTCCGCCCGCCAGGCGCCGTGAACACCAGCGCGCCCGGATACTTCTCGCGCCAACCGCGCGGAGCGGAAGTCACGGCAGTTTCCGCCGGATACTGCAGCGCGCCGCGTTCGATCGCGCGTGCCAGCACCGCGTCGTGAAAACCCAGCAGGCGCCCCTGTCGATCCACCGCCAGCACCGGATGACGCAACGGCAGGCCGGCAAGCTCGACCACGCCATCCGCGGGCAGCTCGAGGCGCCAGTCATCGTCGTCGCGTGCGCCATCCGCATACACGGTGCCGCCGTTCCAGCGCAGGGTCGTGCCCGCTGGAAGGCCCAGTTCCGCCAACCGCTGTCCGGCTGCCAGCACGCAGGTATCGACATGGCGAATGGAAGCATCCGCCGCAACGGCGAAGGACACCGGCGCGGTCGCATCGCAATGCCAGCCCTGGATCTCCAGCGTGCCGACACCGCGCACCTTCACCGTGTCGGGCGCATAGCGCGGGCGTGCATCGCCCTGCCCGGCATCCAGATCCACCACAGACCGCTCCAATACCAGCGCCTGCATGCCGTAGGCCGGGGTCGGCTGCGGGAATTCGGCGCGCACGAAGGAGTCCGGCTGGCCTAGCTGGTAAAGCTGCAAGTGCGTGCCCGCCGGCATGTCCACGCCGCCCAGCCGTGTTAGCCGATCGAGCGTGACGTGCAATGCAGCCTGACGCTGGGCGCTTTCGTGTTCGATGCGCCAGTAGTTGTACTGCACCCAGGGGTAGATCCAGCCGACCAGGCCAAGGCCTGCGAATACGCTGAGGCCGAGCTTCGGCCGCCGCCGCCATCTCCTGCGTGCCGCCGCGCTGGCCGCCAACAGCGCCAGCCAAGCCAGCAGCGCGACGCAGGCGCCGAACGAGATCGCCAGGATGAGCAGGAAACGGGCGGAAGGAAATACGACCGGGATCATGCGCGCCTCGGAACGATCCCGATCAGCCCATCGCCGAGCGGCCCTCGCGGCGCTGGTAATAAGGCGTGCTGCCGCCGGCGTGATCGGTGGCATCGCGCACCGCGGTGATTTCCGGCACGCGTTCGCGCAAGGTCTTCTCCACGCCATGCTTGAGGGTGACGTCGACCATGCCGCAGCCATGGCAGCCGCCGCCGAACTGCAGCACCACCACGCCTTCCGCGTCCACTTCGAGCAGGCTCACGCGGCCGCCGTGCGCGGCGATGCGCGGATTCACTTCCGCTTCGAGCACGTAACGCACGCGCTCGATCATGCCGGCCTCGGCGCCCGGAATCTCGCCCTTGATGCGCGGCGCCTGAATGTTCAACTGCCCGCCGGTGAGGTTCGGCTCGAAATCGATGCTCGCACCCTCAAGCCACGGCACGCTGTCGCCGTCGACATGGAACAGGAAGCCCTCGCATTCGATGGTCCACTCCTGGCCGCTCAGCTCGTCGGGTTCGCAGAATTCCAGCGCACAATCCGCCGCCGGGGTGCCGGGATCGCTGACATGCAGGCGGATGCTCAGGCCCTCGATGCCCTGCTGCGAAAGCAGGCGCAGGAAGTGTCGTTGAGCGCGTTCGGAGATATCGATCATGCCGTTTCTCAAGGCTGCCCGCGGCAGCGGGATGAAATCAGCACCATTTTAGTCCTGTTTTGCGATCGTGTCTCGCTGCCCGCGTCCGAGGCTTTGACATTTCGCCCGGCAACTTGGACGCTTCGCCCTCTTTGGAACCAACCTCCGGATGCGCGCCATGACCTTCGCCGAACTCGCCAGCCAGCACTGCCAACCGCGCAAGGGAGCCGAACACGCACTGGATGAAGCGCGCGTGGCCTTGCTGCTGCAGCAGTTGCCCGGCTGGCGCCGCAGCGGCGACGGCAAGGGACTGGTCAAGGACTTCCGCTTCAACGATTTCCATCACACGCTGGGCTTCATCAATGCGGTCGGCTTCATGGCCAACCGCGAGGATCATCATCCCGACCTCGAGGCCGGCTACGGGCACTGCCAGCTGCTGTGGTCCACGCATGACGTCGGCGGCTTGTCGCTGAACGACTTCGTCTGCGCGGCCAAGGTCGAGGCCTTGCTCGCCGGTTGATGCCGGTGTCGCGACTGCTGCGCCGTACGATCGCCGCCCTTGGGGCGGCCGCGCTGCTGCTGCTCCTGCTCGCGGGCTGCCGGCTGCTGGCGGCGCGCATCACTGCCGCGCACATGCTGCACGAGGCGCAGCGGCAATACGCCGACCTGCAGGCAGGCCGATCTCCCTGGCCGTGGACGCTGAGCCAGCCTTCCGATCTGGTGGCCGGCCGTCCCTTCGGCCACGCTGAGATGACCCAAATCGATGGCGGTCTGCGCTTCCGCAGCCTCGACGGTTCGCCCTTCGAACTCGGCCTGCCGGTCGAACGCGCCATCGATCTGGCGCATTGGCCGCTACTGAACTTGCAGGTCGATCCCAGCGCTGCCGGCACGCTGACCTTGATCCGTCAGGCCACGCCGACATCGATCGCATGCCTGGCCGAGGCCGGCCCGCTCCCGCCCGGTCGAACGTCGCTGCAGTTCGACCTGCGCCGATTGCATTGGCAGTCGGCGACTGGCGGCAGCTGTGCGCCGTTGGCGCAATCCTGGATGCTGCGTCTGCGCCTGCAACTGCCCGCCGATGGCAACACGTGGCTGGGGCGTGTTGCCTTGTTCAGTCCGGCACCGATCTCGATGCCGATGGCTCCGGATCTGACGCTGCACTCGAGCACTGATATCGATGACGCCGGGCAAGCCATCGATGCCCTGCCGGCGCCTTGGATCGCCCTGCCGGCTGGCGCCTCGGCGGAAACCCTGCTCGCGTTACGCGATCGCCTGCGCGTCCGCTGGCCGGCAGCCTTGATCGTGCCGGCGGGTGGCGATCCCCGGCAGGAGCTTGCCGGCACACCGCTTGGCAGCCAAGTCTGGCAATGGGCAGCCTGCCTGACTTACTTGTGCCTGCTCGCGGGACTGGCCTTGGCGCATCCACGCCGTACCGCCTTGTTTGCCTGGGTCGAGGTGCTTGCCAGCCTGACCGGGCCGCTGTGGCTAGTCGCCGGCCTGCAATGGGCGCCGCGACCGGCACTGCCGGCCGTCGTCGCTGCACTCGGGGCCTTGGGCTATGCCGTGCGGCTAGCCTGGCAGCGACCGTTGCCCGGCTGGTGGAAGCTGGGCTCGACGCGCGACTGGCTGCTCGCGATGCTGCCGGCCGCACTCGCCATGGCCCTGTTGCTCGGCTGGGGCCGTCAACGGCATATGCCGCTGGCCGGCCATTTGCTGGCCTACCTGGCCTGGGCCAGCTTGCAGCAATGGCTGATGCTGGTGGTCGTACAGCCTCGGCTGAAGCAAAGCTTCGGGCATCTGGCCGATCCGTGGCGGACCGGTCTGGCCCTCTTGGCCACGGCCACGGCCTTCGCCCTGCTGCATACGCCCAATGGCGCGGCCATGCAGCTGTGCCTGCTTGCCGAACTGGGCTGGGCAGGCTGTTTCCTGCGCTCGCCCCGACTGCCGCCCATCATCGCGGCGCATGCCGCCTGCGGCTTGTTGCTGGAATCGGGGCTGTTCGGCGTGCTGCTGCGTTCGCTGGAAGTCAGCGCGAGGTTCTTTCTCTAGTCTCTTGCCTGAAAATTTTTACCTTTTACAGCAAGTACTTCCAGGAATTTTCTCAAGTCATCTGGCAAGGGCGTGGAGAAGGCGTAGGCTCGCCCGTCCAGCTCGAAGCCCATGTGCGAGGCGTGCAGGAACAGGCGCTGCAGGCCGAGTTCGCGATAGCGCTTGTTGATCTCCCGATCGCCGTATTTGCTGTCTCCCGCCAGCGGATGACCGACGTGAGCGGCATGGACGCGGATCTGGTGCGTGCGCCCGGTGCCCAGCGTCGCCTGCATCAGGCGAGCCCCGGGAAACTGCTCCACCTCGCGGAAAAAAGTGAGTGATGGCTTGCCGTTATCGGCAACTCTTACCATTCTTTCTCCGCCTTGGAGCACCGACTTCAGCAGCGGCGCGTTGACGTCGAAGCGGGCCTTGGAGGGGTGTCCGACCATCAGGCACAGGTATTGTTTGGTGACCGTGCCGGCACGGATGGCGTCCTGCAGGCCAACCAGGCCGGCGCGCGTGCGGGCAAACACCAGCACCCCGCTGGTATCCCGATCCAGCCGGTGCACCAGTTCCAGGTGCTCATGCGGGCGGGCAGCGCGCAGCAGCTCGATCGCGCCATGGCTGACCCCGCTGCCGCCGTGGCTGGCGACGCCGGTAGGCTTGTCGATCACGAGGAAGTGCTTGTCTTCGAAGATCACGGTGTCGGCGAGGCTGGCCGCCGCCTGCGCCGAGACGGCCTTTTCCTCGCGCTCGGCCAACCGCACCGGCGGGATGCGCAGCATATCACCCGCGCTGAGACGGGTATCCGGCTTGGCGCGCTTGCCGTTCACCCGCACCTGGCCGGTGCGCAGGATCCGGTAGATCATGCTTTTCGGCACGCCCTTGAGCAGGGTCATCAGCGCATTGTCGATACGCTGGCCGTCGCGCTCGGGACCGACCTCTACTTGACGTACCCCTTGAGGTGGATCGAGGGAAGTTACCGTCTGCATTGAAAAAAACCTGGGTAGATAGGATACTCGGGGGGCGTTGGTCTGGCCCGCCGAGATTCGGTTCGGGTCGGACGCCAGCCGTGACACCGGTGAATTCGGTGCCGGTCGCTGCCTGCAGCAACCGAGCTTCCTTTTCATCGTAACGGTTTGGCAGGTCGTTTGTCCGATGCTTCCCCGGCTTCGGGGCGACTTGGCGCAATGTCACGAATCATCCCGGCACCGGCAACGGCGCCGTTATTTGCCGCTTCCCCGCAGCGGCGCGCTTCCCGACAGGCTGCCAGCCGGCGCCACCGCGACGCGCGACGCGCGGCAAGCCTAGGAAACTAATTACAATGAAACGCATGTTGATCAACGCAACTCAGCGTGAAGAGTTGCGTGTGGCCATCGTCGATGGCCAAAGCCTCTACGATCTCGATATCGAAATCCCCTCCCGCGAGCAGAAAAAAGCCAACATCTACAAGGGCCGCATCACCCGCGTCGAACCCTCCCTGGAAGCCTGCTTCGTCGAATACGGTGCCGAGCGCCACGGCTTCCTGCCGCTGAAGGAAATCGCTCGCGAGTACTTCACCCAGGGTGTCGACCCGCACCGGGCGACCATCCGGGAGCTGCTCAAGGAAGGCCAGGAAGTCGTCGTTCAGGTCGAGAAGGAAGAACGCGGCAACAAGGGCGCTGCGCTGACCACCTATATCAGCCTGGCCGGCCGCTACATGGTGCTGATGCCGAACAACCCGAAGGCAGGCGGCGTCTCCCGTCGCATCGAGGGCGAAGACCGGCAGGCGCTGAAGGAAGCCCTGGAGCACCTGAAGGTGCCCGACGACGTAGGCCTGATCGTGCGCACGGCCGGCATGGGCCGCGACGCCGAAGAACTGCAGTGGGATCTGGATTACCTGCTGCAGCTGTGGCGCGCCATTTCCAGCGCCGCCAGTGCGCAGCGAGCGCCGTTCCTGATCTACCAGGAATCCAAGCTGTTCATCCGCGCCCTGCGCGACTACCTGCGTAACGACATCGGCGAGATCCTGATCGACGAGGAATCGCTGTACAACGACGCCCGCGAATTCATGCAGCAGGTGATGCCGACCTCGCTGCGCAAGCTGAAGCTGTACAAGGACGACACCCCGCTGTTCTCGCGCTACCAGATCGAGACCCAGATCGAGAGCGCGTTCGACCGCCAGGTGCGCCTGCCCTCCGGCGGCTCGATCGTGATCGACCAGACCGAGGCATTGACCGCGATCGACATCAACTCCTCCAAGGCCACCAAGGGCTCGGACATCGAGGAGACCGCGTTCAACACCAACCTCGAGGCGGCGACCGAGATCGCCCGCCAGCTGCGCATCCGCGACGCCGGCGGCCTGATCGTGATCGACTTCATCGACATGGACAGCCCGAAACACCAGCGCGAGGTGGAGGAGCGGCTCAAGGAAGCGCTGAAGCTGGACCGCGCCCGCGTGCAGGTCGGCCGGATTTCGCGCTTCGGCCTGCTCGAGATGTCTCGCCAGCGCCTGCGCCCCTCGCTGGGCGAGGCCACCCAGATCGTCTGCCCGCGCTGCGAAGGCCACGGCCATATCCGCAGCGTGGAATCGCTGTCGCTGTCGACCCTGCGCCTGATCGAAGAGCACGCGATGAAGGACAAGACCGGCCAGGTGCTGGTCCAGGCGCCGCCGACGGTCGCCAACTTCATGCTCAACGAGAAGCGCGCCAGCGTGGTCGAGATCGAGCTGCGACACAAAGTGCACGTGGTGATCGTCGCCGACGACAAGCTGGAGACGCCGCACATCCACATCCAGCGGATCAAAGAAGCGGATATGGGCGAGCACAGCAAGCCCAGCTACGAGCGACTGACTGCCGTGGAAGAAACCGCGACGCCGAAAATGGGCCAGACCCTCGGCAGCGGCGAACAGCCCGCCGTCAGCGGTATCGTGCCGTCCTCGCCGGCGCCGGTGCGCGAAGAAGCGGCTCCGACCGTGGTGGCCGCGCCGCCGAAGCCGGCTCCCGCCCCTGCTCAGGTACGCAACCCGGTGGCGCCCGCGCCGAGCGGCGGCGTGCTGTCGCGTCTGCTGGGCTGGTTCCGCGGCGCTCCCGCCACCGCCCCTGCTCCCGCGGCCGCACCGGTGAACGAAAGGCCCGCCCGCAGCAACGGACAGGCGCTGCAGCGTCGCGACGAACCGCGCCGTGACGACCGCAATCGGCAAGGCAATCAGCAAGCCCCGGCCGCATCGCGCCCGCCGCAGCAGAACGCACAGAACGCTGCCAAGGGACAGGCTGCTCAGGCGCCCAAGGGCGGCAATCGTCAGCGCCCGGCCGAAACGGCAGCCGCGCAGCCGCGCCAGCAACCGGCGCAGAACGCTTCGAACAAGCAGGAGCGGCAGCCCAAGCCGGCCGCGGCCGAAGCTGCTGCGCCCAACGAACGCAACAAGCAGGCGCCTGCAGGCAAGCCGGAGCGTCAGCCGCGCCCGGCGCCCACCGAACGGCCTGGCGCAGAGATCGAAACGGTCAAACCCGCCGAAGCCGCCAAGCCGGTTCCGGTGGCTGTCGTGCCTGAGGGCAACGCTCAGGACGGCGGAGACGCCGAGGGCAGCCAGTCGCGCCGTCGGCGTGGCCGTCGCGGTGGTCGCCGCCGTCGTCGCCACGACGATGCCGTGCAGACCGGTGCCGTCGACAACATCGAGCAGAGCGCCGCGCTGGACGACGAGGATCGCGACGATGCGCCCGACACGACGTCTCCGTCGACGGTCAAGGTCGTCGCTGCGGCAGCGACAGTCGCAGCAACCAGCCTGACTCACGTCAGCGGCGATACCGTGCATGTGAATGCCAGCGAGCTGCCGAAGCAGGCCCAGATCGAATCTCAGCCGGCCCAGCCGATCCAGGTCAGCCTTGACGTGGACAGCGAAGCCATTCCGTCGGCTCCCGTCGCTGTTGCCTTCAATCTGCCGCGCTTGCCGCCCATTCCAGAGCAAGAGGCTCAGCCCTCCGCCGAAACAGCCGAGACGGTCAGCGTGCACGCTGCCCCCATCTCGGTGGCTGAAGAAGCGCCCGTGCCGGCACCGCTGCTGACCAACGCGAAGATCATCGAGAATGAAGCGGCTGCTCACGAAACGCCGGTCAGCGAACCGGTGACCGTGAGCTTGGTCAGCGAGCCGGTGACGGTGACCTTGGTCCAGCCTGAAGCAAGCGAGGCGCCTGCCCCGTCGACGACTGTGCCGGCATTCGAAGCAGCAGCGGATGCTGCGGAAGTCGAGACGAAGCAAGCTTCGAACGCTAGCGAATCCAAGGTCGAAGGCGAACCCGAAGCCGAGCCGCAAGCCGAACCAAAGGCCGAGCCGGTCGAGTCTCCACGCTACGACCACGCTCCGAGCCATCCTGTAGCAGCCACATGGCCGCGCCAGGGCGATCTGCTCGGTGCAGCGGGCGGATCCGACCGCCTTACTCCGGCGGCTACGCCGCTGTCGGCGCAAACCGACAAGATCGAGCCCAGCAAGGATCACTCCGGCGAGTGAAGCCCAAGAGCTCCATCTGAGTAACAAAAAAGCCGGACTTGTCCGGCTTTTTTGTTACTGATCGCAATGCTTGGATCGCAGCGCTTACGCATCAAGCGTTGCGGTCAACCCGGCGTGGTCGTCGCATTGTTCTGCGCGTCGAGCAGGCCATGAATGGTCATCAGGTGGGCCAGGCCGATCACGTGATCCACCTGCAGCTTCTCCATCAAGCGCTGCTTGTAGGTGGACACCGTCTTGGGGCTGAGATTCAGCTGCTCGCCGATCACGGTCACCGGCTTGCCCCGCACCAGCATCATCGCCACCTCGAGCTCGCGCGTCGACAGCGCATCGAAGGGCGAGTCACTGCCGTCCAGGGTCGCCAGCGCCAGCTGCTGCGCTACCGCCGACGCCAGGTAGCGCCGCCCCTTAGCCACCTGACGCACCGCGCTGAGCAACTCTTCGGCCGTGCATCCTTTGGTGAGATAGCCGAGCGCACCTGCGTCGAGCAGGCGCTTCGGGAAGCGCGCATCGTCCACCACGCTCACGATGACGATATGCGTCGCCAGCTTGGCGCGCACCACGCGCTCGGTCAGCTCGACTCCGCTCATGCCAGGCATGTGCACGTCGACCAGCGCCACCTTGGGCGACTGCGACTTGATCAGCTTGAGCCCTTCTTCGGCAGTGCCCGCTTCGCCACAGACTTCGATGTCCGGCTGCTTCTGCAGGATCATCCGAAAGCCGGTGCGGACCAGTTCATGATCATCGACTAACACGACTGTGATCATGCGCATGCCCTCCTTGGTGGGTATCTGCGAAAGTAGGCTGCCCATTCTTGTATTGCAAGAGCACTGCAGGCAGAGGAACGGTTTCGACGTACACGACGAGATTTCTGTGGGAACGAACCTACCGGATTAGTTCATTTTAGCCAACCGGCTTCGCATGAACGCATGAAGCTGCTGTCGCATTTCATCGGCTCTCGGAATCGCTCGCTCGGACTGAGGCCATCGCTTGCTTGACGGCTGCACGAAGCTCGTCACCTCCGAATGGCTTGCGCAAGTAGACGCCCCGATTCGGCACCTCGGCCCGATGATCTTCGATATCTCCAGTGATGATGACTACGCCTAGGCGAGGGAATCTGGCCATCGCTTCTCGGCTGAGATCGATCCCGGTCATGGCGCCTAGCAACACCACATCGGCAACAATCACATCGATATGCCCGGCATCGGCCATTCGCGCCAGCGCGCTCGCGTAGCCGGCCGCGCACAAGGTCTGCAGCACCCCATCCTCTTCGAGCAGCAGACTCATGGCCTGCAGCACGAAGGGATCATCGTCCACGAGCAAAACGCTTATTGGCGCCACGGCAGCGTTGCCAGTCATCAACCTTCCCCTGCAACGGCCGCGACAAATCGCAGCCGCGCCAACTGTACTCTGCGCCGCGGCATCTCGACACTAGTGCAAATACTGCTATGGCGGCCCGACAAGAGAGTCTGCTGCCGCTTCTTTCGCAGTTCGAAAGATTCGCTGGTGCCCGGAGCGGGAATCGAACCCGCATACCTGTGAAGGTGAGGGATTTTAAGTCCCTTGCGTCTACCAGTTTCGCCATCCGGGCCGATTTGCAGAGTCGATCGCGCTGACGGTGCGCGACATGGCAAACCAGCTGCATCCTATCATGCGAGCTCTGTTCGATAGAGCGTCATATGGCCTGCCGCAGTGCAGGTTTGAGATACGACGCGAGCACATCTCCGCCAGGCAGGCTGCGGGCTCCGAGTGTGGTGTTCCTCAGCAGATTGCCGAGGATGTCCTGGTCTCTGGAGCGCATGGAGCGAATGCTCTTGGCGGAACCAAGCGGAACGTCTGGCCAACTTGCAACCTTATGGGGTATAGCTCAAGCTATCGACAGCAGTTCGCCAGCATCATTCGATAGATGTTTCGATTAAATATCGAAATAGATGAAAGCCATTGCGCAAGATTGCTATATCGAGCGCTTGAAAGCCTGAATATTTAGAGCAGCAAGATCGACGCGCCAAAACTTACGACAAGCGAGCCATTGACCGTGCGAGCATCTCTAAAGAAGCCACCAGCGAATTCACCAAGCTCGCGGGGATTCAATCCTTTCGCGCAGAGCTTATCGATATACGGCGCAGCCATGGCCATTTTCATCGGATCCCTCTGCGTTGCGCCACAAGCCCATGCGAGCGATGCGGCGACCATACTGGCGGCCGGCAACGATCCCTGCACAGATCCGATAGTTCAAACCGAGATAATCGCCCAATATAACGAAAGAAAATCCAAAGTCGTAGCTGGAGGCCAGGTCGTTGCCGTGAAAGACCTGCATAATACTCTTCGCGGGACCATTCTATGCGAAGGCATATACACCTTCACGGATGGAACTTCGAAACCGATGAGCGTCGAATATCTTAATGAAAGATCGGACATGCCCATTGCTCACGGCATACCAGGACATTGCAACCTCCAAGACACCGTCGACCGCATTCGCAGTTACGTGCCCGTGGCTCTCAAGATCAACGGCGGCACGCCTTCCATACAATCCGTAGATCTCCTGGCCGACGAAGCCCGAATCATGTATAGCGCCTCACCTACGGGTAAGAGCGTTCTGCATATGCTTCAATGCCCCGCCAGACTGACTTGGTCGGATGGTCACGAGCAACTCGGCTTCTATACGGAATGGGAAGATCACCAGGATCAGGTGCACTTCGACTTCACGCCCCGCGGCTTTCATCCGCATTAACCATGTTGCCGGCTGATTTCCAACCACCGGAACGTGTCGTCCCGGTTTGGCGGACTCGACAATCAGCTTGCCCAGCTGTGGCTACCCATTTCGCGCACTGATTCGACACCTTTACTCAAGTCTTGGGAGAAATACATGAAAGCCTGGATCGCGATCGGACTCCTCGCTCTTTCTACAACTGCCGCCGCCCAAGGTGCTTCCGTGGTGCTGGATACGCGTGCACTTCTGGCCATGCCGTGGGTTCCTCTCCCTTCGTCGGGGTCCGACAACAACGCCTATCAAGTCAGTCACGCCCTGCCGCGAGTTTCCGGGGGCAACGCAGCCGACAAGCAGTACGATGTCATCTTCAGACAGGAAACCAAGGGCGCCGATGGCAAGGTATCCCACGTCTCATTCAGAGCCGTCGCACTGACCTGCTTGCCCAACGGCGATGTAGATCCTCGCGTCACCCTGTTCGGCACGCGCGCCTACGACTCAAACGCGCAGGGCAATCCCAAGAATTCCGCGGATGCCCATTTTGAGATTCAGCCCGCTAGCGCAAGCGTCGTCGACCTGGATGTCGACGGCCCCGAAGGCTCGGTCGGGAAAAAACTTTGCTCCGGGCGAGATCACTGACCCATCCCCGCCCGGGCAAATCCGAAGCATCATGCACCGGCACATGCCGGTGCCACACAGATCATGCGCTGACAGCGCCGGGCCATGTCGCAACTTCAGCCATCGCGAAGTCACGAACAGGCTTAGCAGACACCGAAGCCATTTGGTGGCCGAGGCGCAAGCAATTGCGGCAGCATTCACCTTGCATTCCCGTTCGCGTCACCATGCTCGTCCGGCCATCAACCAGTGCGGAGGTCACCATGGGAATCCTGGATACAGTAGGCGAAATCGCAGGTGCGGTCGCCGCCGTCGAAGCTGCCGAAAAGCTGGACCCGAATGCGTCGCTGCTGACCAAGGGCGTCGCGGCGGTGGTCGGCTTCAAAGGCGCCGAAAAGCTCGAGTCCATGGCCTCGGAAAAAGAGAACGAGACGAGTTCGGACGACAGCAATTCGCAGGCCTGAGTCACAGCTACATGACTTCAAAGCCAGTCTTCATGACTGGCTTTTTTTATGACGTCGGCAATAAGTCTTCGGTAAACCGCTGACTTGGCGAGACTGGTAGTTCGATCTGAACCAGGTGCCCAGCTTCGGATATGCGCCGAGAAGTGCACGATTGCAGTGTGTTGAGTTCCACCCAAAACTGAGCCACTTCAGACGGAGATTTCCATCGAAATTTAGCCCCCCCTTGCCGCGCCCGCTCGTCACCTGAGCGATGTTGCACCGTTGCCAGGCCAGTGATTTATTTTTCGACGAAAAGCCGGGCTGACTATTTTGCAGAAATCAGCACCTCTGGACTAACGCGCCCCAAACCGCATTTTGGCTGCTTCGGTTATCGGTGTGTACAAGCTGACGATGGTGCCCTCAGGGTCCCTAAACTGTGCCGCAAGGTTGCCCCAAGGCATCATCTTGGGCTCAAACACCACCTCCAACTCGCCTTTGAGGCGATTGAACTGCGCTTCCACATCGTCCACCTGAAACTCAATGATGGCCGTACGGTTAGCGGCTGGTTCAACCGTTCCTTCTTTGAAGAACGCCACTGTTTCAACACTGCCAATCGCAAGCGTGGCGCCTGTTGTGATGATCTCAGCGAACACCGGCGCAAGCCACTCCGCTTTTTGATTGGTCAACTTTTCATAGAAGCCGACGACCGCCCGAATGTCCCGGGCGATCAACCTCGTGGAAGCAAACTTCACAGCACTTCTCCTTTCGATCTCATTGGGATCCGATAGGAGCTTTGTACAAGGGGGTTACTGCCAACGTCCTGTCAGGAGTCACCATGGCGATCCTCCTGACCGCTGACTAGAACATGGCTGAAATGCAAAGCCGGGGGTCAGAAGCTGACTTTTACTTAGTGTCGCGGCCGGCTCCCTAGTGCGCCGAGGCTATCTACGCGATGAAGATGGAGGCACCGCTGACGCCCTGCGTCCATACTGTCTGCCCATGCCGAAAGCCCATAAGCTCGCCGTCGGCTCGTGTGGCAGGATGTGGACTTTCCAGCGCCAAGATGCCGCAAATACAATCACCGCAACCTGCTCAAAGGTTTGATCACGTGTCTGACCCGTCAACGCCATCGCAACCGCGCAACGTCGATACATTGGACGCCGCTCATGCCGCTGCGCCCTCTTCGCAGGATCCCCTCATGGAATTCCACACACCCGATCACCCTGTGACGACCTGGCGCCAATTCTTCATCCATATCGGCATCGTCACGGTGGGTATCCTTATCGCGCTGAGCCTGGAGTCGCTCGTCGAGTGGCAACACCACCGCGCGCTGGTCAAAGAGGCGCGGGAGAATATCCGGCGGGAGATCGACGAGAACCGCGCGCAATTGAAGCAGAACAACGCCGATGTGCAGGCGAATATGACCCGGATGACCCGGAATCTCCAACTCCTGGCCACCCTTCGTACTACGGGGCATATCCCCGAAGGCTCTGATCTCCAGTACCGCCTCGCCTGGTCAGCCTTCTCCGATACCGCATGGACCACGGCACGCGATACTGGCGCGCTGGGCTTTATGAAGTACAGCGAAGTGCAATGTTACGCTGGCATCTATTTGCAACAACAAATCATCAACGCGCAAGCGATGGCGCTCTTCCAGGCTCAAACAAGGGCGGTTTCGCCGGTGTTGATCGGCGGGAAGCCCGAGGCGCTGACGCCTGAGGAGCGCGAGCGGGTGCTTTCCCGTTCGGCGGATCTCCTGGCCGACTTGAAGGTCGTCGGACAGCTCATGTCTCAGTGGGATATGCGCTGTGCGAACTGAGAGCCGTCAGTGCCCATCAGCACCATCGGGTTGAGGTAGCGGTGGCCCTAATACAGAGGTGGCCATCGACGAACTTCTGTCTCTAATAGCTCACTCCCACCAGATCAACGACTGGTTTGGCGAAAAGGCGGGGCATTGGGCTCGGACTCCCGTTACTCAGCGCATAGCTATCCACCAAGTCAGCCATTACCCACTTTCGACTGGAATAAAGACCATTTGTTGAGTTCCCTTCAAAACTGAGCCACTTCAGACTGGGATTTCCATCGAAGTTTGAGCCACTTCTTGCCGCACCCACTCGTCACCTGAGCCAGGTTTCACCGCAACTAGTGGTTCATTTTCGACGAAAAGCCCGACTCAACTTTTCGCAGCAATCAACAACCTGAAACAAGCAGACACAAAAAAACCCCGCATTTAGCGGGGTTTCGTGTGTTTCATGGAACTCGCTGAGACTTCCTGAAACTGCTGTTGGTGCCCAAGGGGGCCGTCAACGACAGCACTTTTCATCGACAAAACAAAACCATGCCCTCAAAGATGCCCCCAAAACATCGCTGTTGATTGTCACTGAGGAGGAGCTCCTTACCGCGGTGAGAGAACTGTCCGGCAAAATCCAGGCACGCTCATAAAGTGTCCCGTATCCCCGCGCCGAGGTGGTAGATCGCCGGCCAGTTCCAAACGCATCGCCTTCGTGGAAGGCTGAATGGAAGTTCATCGCAGCAACGACGCGCTGACGGTTTATCACTGGCAAGCTGATCGAATTGCAGAAGCCGGCCATTCAGCTGATCGTCTCGGCAAACCGGAACGACAGCAACTCCAGCGACATTAGGACGCGTGGATGGCCTTGCAGAAACAAATCGAGTGGTTCGAAGGTTTGGAGCTAGTCCAACAGCGGGATGACGCCTTGAGTAAAAAGCTGCCGTCCAAGCCAGGACAATCACGCAGTCACTCTTAACTGCGTTAGCGCTTTTGAATCAAGCAACCTTGGATCAGCGGGCCGATGGTGGACATCTTAGGCTCATAGGTATCAGTGATAGCTGCGAATGAAAACAAATCAGCTTGATGTCCTTGGAATCCACCCTGTGCGATCACAGGTAAGCAATGAACATAGCCTCCCCTGTCCACTGGCGTGAGCTTCCCCCTAGCTCGGCATCTACACCACCACCTCCCGCTCTCGCTCATCATACTGATGTGCAAGTATTCGGGTGTAGCCCAGAAAGCCTGACGCAACGCGGTTTTCAGACGGTCGTTCTTATTGGGCTACACCGAGGCTACACGTTTTAATTCCAGACAAGTACCGGCCTTGAAGGCAGGGGGCAACCTCTAAGTTTTAGCCTGATTGCTGGCGGCTCTCGTCTCGGCTTTCTTCAAGGAAGCAGGCGGCGACTGTAACGCGTGTGCTTTTTCCATGGTCATTACGAACGTCTTCAACTTGAATGAAAGAGCCCGCCACGCTGCCTCTTCCTGCGTGATTTTGTTGCCCTTGGTTTTATGCTTGTCGGCAAGAGCCGCCAGGCGTCTTGCAAAAGACATTTCAGCGGTGAATCCTTTCTCGTCCATATCAGAGAGACTCACTCTCTTCATATAGAACTCATGCATTCGCCAAATCCCATCCCGGCCCGCTTCCACCAGCCTCGCGTGAATGGCGGTCGGATCGGCATAAGTAAAAGGTGCAGACCTGTGGCCACTGCGCATCAATCCTTTGCCCTCGATGATCACGCACTGCAAAGCCTCGTCTCGCTTGCGGCCTTCGAAGTCATCGATCTTCGTTTGTAGCGCAAGAAGCGCCTTCCATACTGCTGAATCCCCAACGGCCAACGGGCGATCCCAGAAGTTTTCGAGCGCCGAATTCATGCCCTCGACTTGATAGGAATGAATGGCGTCCAGGAAGATTTTTTGACACTCAGCATGGGTCCAACCCGTCTGCAACGACCCTGACAAATCGGTAAGCCGGCAATACGCCTCCCATAGCTCCTGCACCGATTCGAGCTCGTGCTCTTCCACCTGCTTGCGAAGACCATCAACGCATGCCGTCAACTCTTCATCGGTTAAGTGCCGGCTGTTTTCCAGTCGCTTTAATGGCGACAGGTCTTCGAAGGCTTTCTCGAAGACCAGGAAATCACCTGCAATCGCATCCGCATCCAATTCATTCCCCGCGACATAGGCGGAAAACACAAAGGAGTGAGGCCAGTTGTAGGTGTCGTCGGTCAATCCAAGCTCCGCGATCAATTCCCGGATGGCTTTGAGTTCACCGGTTTTGTCGTCCTTATCCGGAACCCTATGGTGGCCAAGAATCCCAAAGGCCATACTGGGGTCGTATTGGAGAAACGCTTGGCTTACACGCTCCGCATTGGACACGCTCTTGGTCGTTGCCATGGCGTAAAACGTGACCGCCGACAATAGCCTTTTTATCTTTGGAACGGCATCGTCGGGCCACGTCATCGCCCGCAAGAGCGCATACATCTCATCCAAGATGGCCCGAACGGTTCGTAGGTTCTGGATCTGCCGGCCCTCAAAGAAATTGACGGCCCACTCTTTCGAGGCCAACAGTCCCTCACGAACCCGTTGGTCAGCGTAACCCTGGACCACATCGTCGAAAAAGGCGCCCACATCTGGGGTGAGCCGCGCCCACTTCTGAACGATGCGCTCGCGATAATCCTTATACTCAGTGAAGCGGGTGATCGCGCGTTGTTCGTCTGCAATGATGACAACATGAAGCTGGGCGTCATCCAGAAGGTTTTTGATGAATCCAAACAGGACCTGGAAGTCCCCACCAAAACGCTCGACGTCATCGATACATACGACGGTGGTGCCTGACTTCACCGCAGCTTTCAGCTTGATATCGTCGGGATCAATCTTCACCACCCGCAAAGCAGCCTTCCAGATAGCCGAGCAAGTTTCCCGGACTGCGCTAGGCACCGCTTCTTTGACTGTGGCCAGGAATAAAGCATTTTCCAGGTCTTCCAACGTCGAAAGACCGGCCGCCGAAATGGATATGTCCCGACGCTTTAATTTGGTGAATGGCTTGCTGATGAACTGCCGCCAGAAATGGGACTTGCCCACCCCCCAGCGACCCTCCAACAGAAACGCATAGCCGGGCGGGGGCAGACTTAGGTAGTCGGACAGGGCTTCCTTTACACGTTTATGAGACATGTTTCCTCCAGTCAAAAGCAGGCCAATCTCTTCTCAACGTTTTGGTCCCGCCCCCAGAAAGCTGGGCCATCGTAAAGTAGAGACTTCGTCAGCATAGGCCCCCGTAGTCAACGAGGAGTCAGGCAGTGAAGAAGTCACGATTTACGGAGGAGCAGATCGCCTACGCGCTCAAGCAGGTGGAGCTCGGGACGGCGGTGGGAGAAGTCTGCCGGAAGATGGGGGGCGCTGAGGCGACGTTCTACGTGTGGCGCAAATTGCAATGAATGCCCCCGGACATCGCCGGACAAGCAGGCAACAAAAACCCGCCTAAATGGCGGGTTTTCCTAGTCTTTCCGGCTCATTCTGGACGCTTCCGGATTATGCATTGGTGCCCAAGGGGGGACTCGAACCCCCACGCCTTTCAGCGCTACCACCTCAAGGTAGTGCGTCTACCAATTCCGCCACCTGGGCAGGTGTACTGCTTAAACTAGTTTTTCTTCGCCGCCGTTGAGGGCGCTGCCGGGACGTCGCTCTTAGCGTCCTTGGCTGCCGGAACGTCCGAAGCGGCTGCCGGCTTGGCGGCTTGCGGCACGGCCGGATTGGCAGGCTGCGCATTCTGCGGTGCCGCCGACTTGCTGCCAATCCCCGCCATCACGCCCAGATCGTTATTGCTCGAACTGCGCTGCGATGAGCTGAAGTTCTTCAGGTAAATGCCCATGCCGAGGCTGAGCACAAAGAACAGGGCCGCCAGGATCGCGGTGGTGCGGGTCAGGAAGCTGGCGGAACCGCGCGCGCCGAACACCGTCGCCGAAGCGCCGCTGCCGAAGCCGGAACCGGCGTCCGCACCGGCACCGCGCTGCATCAGGATCAGCACGATCATCGACGCAGCGATCAGGATGTAGAACACGCTGAAAATGACGAACATGGTCTCAGGGAACCCGTAGCGCTCAATGCGCCGCGGCGCAGATGGCCAGGAAATCGGCCGCCACGAGCGCGGCTCCGCCGATCAACCCTCCGTCCACATCCGCCTGCGCAAACAATTCCGCGGCATTTGCCGGCTTGACGCTGCCGCCATAAAGCAGCCGAGTCAGACGCGAGATCATAACATCCTCTGCAGCCAGTTGACTACGGATGAATGCATGGACCTGCTGGGCCTGCTCCGGCGTGGCCGTACGCCCGGTGCCGATGGCCCACACCGGCTCGTAGGCGATCACCGCGGTATCGAAGCTGGCTACGCCGTTCAGCGCCAGCACTGCACGCAGCTGGCGCGCGATCACCGCTTCGGTCTCGCCCGCTTCGCGCTGAGCCAGGGTTTCTCCCACGCACAGGATCGGCGTGAGGCCGCCGGCCAGGGCGGCGGCGAACTTGCGCGCCACCAGTTCGTCGCTCTCCTGATGGTATTGGCGCCGCTCGGAATGCCCCACCAGAACCCAGCTCGCGCCCAGCTCGCTCAACATGGCCGCCGATACCTCGCCGGTATAGGCGCCCTGCCCTTCGTGTTCGCTGAGATCCTGGGCGCCGAAGCTCAGGCCCGACCCGACGTGGGCTTCGGCCAATCCGGCCAAATAAGGAAACGGCGGCAACACCGCGACATCGGCATGGCCCGGCATCGCGGCGACGATCTCCGCCACCAGGGCGGAAGCCATCGAGCGGCTACCGTGCATTTTCCAGTTACCGGCGACGAATTTCCTGCGCATGCAAGCCCTCCCTTGCGACAAGGGCGGCAAGCTTAGCGACGAGTCCATGTCCCGGCAACGCTGCACTGCGCAACGCATGCGATGATGAGGACCCACGGTGAAGGATCATTAACCCATGTCGCAAACCCGTCCGCTCAGCCTAATCACCGGCGCTTCGGCAGGCATCGGCGCTGCGTTTGCCCGCGCGCTCGCCGCCCGGGGGCATGACCTGGTGCTGACGGCGCGGCGTACCGACCGGCTGGAACAGCTTGCTGAAGCGTTGCGTCGCCAATATGGCCGCGAGGTCACCATCCTCCCGGCCGACCTGGCCGATCCGGCTGCGCCGGCCCAGCTCGAAGCCAGCCTCGCGCAGCGCGGGCTGGAAGTGGATTGGCTGATCAACAACGCCGGCTACGGCGTGCCCGGCACCTTCGAAGGGAACGACTGGAAAACTCATCAGGATTTCATCCAGGTTCTGATGACCGCACCCACCGAGCTGGCCTGGCGGCTCCTGCCGGGCATGCATCAACGGCGCTACGGTCGCATCGTCAATGTCGCCTCGCTGGCCGGCCACGTGCCGGGCACGGCTGGGCATACCTTGTACGCGGCATCCAAGGCTTATCTGATCAAGTTCTCGCAATCCTTGTCGTTGGAAAACCGCGCCTTCGGCGTGCACGTCAGCGCGCTGTGCCCGGGCTTCACCAAGTCGGAATTCCACGACGTCACCGGCACGCGCGAATTGATGAACAAGCTGCCGTCCTTCATGTGGCTGAGTGCCGAAGAAGTAGTCGAGCAAGGCATTGAGGCGGTGGAACGCGGCGATGCCGTCTACGTGACCGGCCGCGTCAATCGCTTCATCAAGAGCGTCTTCAAGCTGATGCCGGATCGACTGGCCTTTGCGCTGTCGGCCCGTCAGTCCAGGCGCTATCGCGCCCAAAGCCCGCAGCACTAGCCGCCGATCCAGCGCGCCAGTGTGAAGGCGGCCGCCGAAGCCAGGCCACCCACCAGCATGGTCTGGATGGCTCCGCGCCAGATGGCGATACCGGTGAAGCGCGCCTTGGCCGCTCCGAACAGACCGAGCGCGAGCAAGGTGCAGACCACCGACACCTGCAAGGCGACGGAAAGCGTACCGACCAGCATATATGGCAGCAGAGGCACCAGACCGCCCAGCACATAGGCGCCGCCGATGGTCAGCGCACTGCGCAGGGCGCGGCCGGGCACCGGCGCGTCGAGCCCCAGCTCGAAGCGCATCATGAAGTCGACCCAGGCTTCGTGATCCCGGCGGAAATGCGCAAGCACCGGCGCACAGGCTGCCCGATCGAGTCCATAGCGCGCAAAGATCTGCACGACTTCGCGCTCCTCCTCGCCCGCCAGTTCCCGCACCTCGTACTGTTCGCGACGCCGCTCGGCGGCGTAGTGATCGGCGTCGCCCCGTGCCGCCAGATAGCCGCCCAGCCCCATGGCGATCGCACCGGCAGCGATTTCGGCCGCGCCGGCCACAACGACCAGGCGGCTAGCTGTCACGGCTCCCGACAAGCCGGCAGCCAGCGCGAAAGGCACGGTCAGGCCGTCGGCCATGCCGATCACCAGATCGCGAAGCGTGTCCGAAGCGGCGAAATGCCTCTCGGCATGAGATGACGTGGGCATGGTGGCGGCATCCGCGGAGAACGCCGCCACTCTAATGCGCTCGATCAGCAACGCCGCGAGCGAAACGCGGAATCATTTTCGTTTGCGGGCGGCGGCGATAGCTGACCGCCGTCCACGTCGAAGCAGTTTCAATAGTGCCTGTGTGCTCACATCCGCTCGCACACTGCCGCTGACGCAAGCAGGCGCCAGGCCCGCGATATCCCGCAGGCCTGGCGAACGCGTCAGATCAGCTTGATCTCGCGCAGGCGCTGCTGCAGATATTCGTGCGAAGTGATCGAGCTGTCGTAGCGCCGCGGATTGTCGGCGGTGATGCACGACGCCAGCGGGTCCAGCACCACGTCCGGATTGGGATGCAGGAAGTACGGCACCGAATAGCGCGGCTTGCGCGCGTTGGCGTTCTGCGGATTCACCACGCGATGCGTGGTGGACGGATACACGTGGTTGGTCAGGCGCTGCAGCATGTCGCCGATGTTCACCACGATGGCGTCGCCTTGCGTGGTGATCGGCAGCCACTCGCCTTCGCGAGTCAGCACTTCCAGACCTTCTGCGCTAGCCCCGACCAGCAAGGTGATGAAATTGATGTCCTCATGCGCCCCGGCGCGCACGTTCGGCACGTTGTCCTCGGTGATCGGCGGGTAATGGATCGGGCGCAGGATCGAGTTGCCCAGATCGGTCTTGTCCTCGAAGAAGTTCTCCGGCAAGTCGATGTGCAAGGCCAGCGCACGCAGCACGCGGGTGCCGAGCTGGTCCAGCGCCTCGTACAAGCCATAGCCGTAAGGCTTGAAGTCCGGCACTTCTTCCGGCCACAGATTGGGCGCCATCACGTCGGCGAATTTCGAGCCCGGCGGCAGCTCGCGTCCGATATGCCAGAACTCCTTGAGGTCGGCGAACTTGCTGTCCTTGGCGGTCTCCACCTTGAACGGAGTGTAGCCGCGCGCGCCGCCGGTGCCCTTGAGGTGATATTTCATCTTCACCGCTTCGGGCAGCGCAAAGAAGCGCTGGAACACGTCATAGGCGCCGTCGATCAGCTCGGTGGGAATACCGTGGCCGCTGATGCAGCAGAAGCCGAATTCGCGATAGGCGGCGCCCAGCTCGGCGACGAAGGCGGTGCGGTCGGTGTCGTAACGACGGATGTCGAGGGTAGGAACGTTCTTCATGTCTGATCCACAGGTTGGCGTGCGGTCAATTTGTTCCGCCACCGCAGGGGCGGTGCACGTCGGGCCAATCCTTGGCGACCCGGGCACTTCAGGTTCACGAGCGTTCGGCTGAGGATTTTACGACTGCCGCCAGCCTTTCTGCCAACCCCTGCACTTCCGCCGCGTCGGCGGCCTCCACCGTGACGCGCACCAGCGGCTCGGTGCCCGAAGCGCGCAGCACCACCCGGCCGCGGCCGCGCAAGCTCTGCTCGACCTCGGCCAGGGCCTCGCGCACCGGCTCGCTCTGCAGCGCTTCGCGGGCGCCTTCGGCGCGCACATTGATCATCACCTGCGGCAGCTTGTGCAGGCCCTGGCGCGCCTCGGCCAGATCCTGTCCGGCGATGGACAGCGCCTCCAGCACCGCCAACGCGGCCACGATGCCGTCGCCGGTGGTAGCGCGGTCCAGGCAGAGGATGTGGCCCGAGGTCTCGCCGCCCAGCACGCCGCCGTGCTGCTTGAGCTGCTGCAGTACGTAGCGGTCGCCCACGTTGGCACGCAACAGCGGAACGCCCAGCGCATCCAGCGCCAGCTGGAGGCCGTAGTTGCTCATCAAGGTACCCACCACCGGGCCTTGCAGCAGTCCGCGGACATGCCAATTGCGCGCCAGCACGTAGAGTATGTCGTCGCCGTCGGCCAGCACGCCGTGACGGTCGACCAACTGCACGCGATCGCCATCGCCGTCGAAGGCGATGCCGAGGTCGGCGTGCTGGGCCAGCACGGCGTCGCGCAACGCCTGCGGGTGCGTGGAGCCCACCTCACGGTTGATATTGAAGCCATCCGGGCGATCGCCGATCGCGCTCACCTCGGCGCCCAGCTCGGCGAACACCTTGGGCGCAACCTGATAGGTGGCGCCATGGGCGCAGTCGAGCACCAGCTTGAGGCCGCGCAGGCTGAGATCTTCGGACACGGTGGTCTTGCAGTACTCCGCATAGCGCGTCGCCGCATCGGCAATGCGCGTGGCCTTGCCCAGGCGTTCGGACGGCACCGTCACGAATTCGGCATCCACCTCCTGCTCGATCGCCGCCTCGACCTCGTCAGACAGCTTCTCTCCATGTGCGGAAAAGAACTTGATGCCGTTGTCGTGATAGGGATTGTGCGAGGCGCTGATCACGATGCCGGCGTCGGCGCGCAGGCTGCGGGTGAGCAAGGCCACCGCCGGCGTCGGCATCGGTCCGAGCAGGCGCACGTCCGCTCCGGCCGCGACCAGGCCGGCCTCCAGTGCCGACTCGAACATGTAGCCGGAGATGCGCGTGTCCTTGCCGATCACCACCACCGGTCGCGGCCGCCCGGCGCGCGCCAGCCCGGTGCCGACCGCACGCCCCAGCCGCAGCATGAAGTCCGCACTGACCGGCCATTGTCCGACCAGGCCGCGAATGCCGTCGGTACCGAAATATTTGCGTGAGTTCATGGCGTCATTCCTGTCGAACATTCTGGCAAGGCGAAAGGCTTCGCGGCTTCAATCGTCGTCCGGCCAGCGCGGCGCCGCCGGCTTGGCCTCGCGGCGCGGCGCGGCATCGCCGGCCTTGACCGCCTGCCACACCGCCAGCGCATCGACGGTCGCGGCCACGTCGTGCACTCGCAGCAGGCGCGCGCCACGCTGGGCTGCGATCATCGCCGCGGCGACCGAGCCGGCGGCGCGCTGTTCGGGCTGCCCTCGGCCGGTCATCGCGCCGATCATCGACTTGCGCGACAGACCCGCGTAGATGCCGCTGCCCAGATCGGCGAAGCGTTCCAGCGCACGCAGCAAGGCCAGATTGTGTTCCAACGTCTTGCCGAAGCCGAAGCCGGGATCGACCATCACCTTGCGCTTGTCGATCCCGGCCAGCTCGCAGGCGAACAGCCGATCGGTCAGGAAGCGATGCACCTCGCCGACCACGTCGTCGTAATGCGGATCGTCCTGCATGCTGCGCGGCTCGCCCTGCATATGCATCAGGCACACGGGCACGCCCAGCGCGGCCGCGGCATCCAGCGCGCCCTCGCGGCGTAAGGCGTAGACGTCGTTGATCATGCCCACGCCGGCGGCCACCGCGGCGCGCATCACTTCGGGTTTGGAGGTGTCGATCGCCAGCGGCACGGTGGTGCGGGCGCTCAGCTGCTCGACCACCGGAATCACCCGGCGCAGCTCTTCCTCGACGCTGACTTCCTGGCCGCCCGGCCGGGTCGACTCGCCGCCGATGTCGAGCATGTCGGCGCCTTCGGCCGCCAGACGCAGGCCGTGCTCGACGGCCTCCGCCAGGCTGGCGTAGCGGCCGCCGTCGGAAAACGAATCGGGCGTGACATTCAGTACGCCGACCACGCGCGGACGATCCAGCACCAGCGGGCGGCCGGCGCAGTCGAGCACGGTGGCGAAAAGATCGATGCTCATGTTCAACCTTCGGCGACGGTGACGAGAAGCGGAGAACGATACAGCCCATCCGGTGCGATCAGCGGCTCGTCCGGCGGCGGCGCTCCGCCGAAGCGCTCGCGCATGCGCTGCCTGACCTCCGGGCTGTCGAGCCTGAAATCGCGCCAATGCGCCAACGGCGCCAGGGTGAGGCCGTATGCGTTGCGATAGAGCTTCCATACCAGCTCGGAGCAGTACAGACGCTGATCCGACCAGGCGAAGCGGTCATCATAAGGCCGCCCGAGCACGCCGGCGGCCCAGCGCCGCAGCGCGACATGCGCGGCAGGCGTGTCGACCGGCGCGCTGTCGCGCAAACGACGCACGGCATAGTGGCCGCCCTGCCCGCGCGCAATCCAGGTCGCGAGCGGGGTGAAGCGTACGTTCGCCTCGGCCTCCAGCACATACGGCTGCCCATCGCGATAAACCGCCACGCCGACATGACTCCAGCGCGAGCCGGTGGCCTGCTGGATGGCCACGCTCTGCGCCGAGCGCGAGGTCTGAAAAAGCAGGTCGCCGTCATGCAGCAGCGGCAGTGGCGCCGCACGGGCCATGCCGGCAAACGCCAGCACGGACAGGGCCAGCCAGCTCAGCCATCGATGGCGTGCCGACCGACCGTGCGCGCTCGCCGCCGCCTTCATGCGCCGCCGAGCGCTCCCATGTGGCGGCGGTAGTAACGCAGTTCGTCGATCGAATCGCGAATGTCCGACAGCGCGGTGTGCGCGGATTCCTTGCTGAAGCCCCGGCTGACCGCCGGCGCCCAGCGCCGCGCCAGCTCCTTCAGCGTGGAGACGTCGAGATTGCGGTAGTGGAAGTAGCGCTCCAGCCGCGGCATCTGTCGGTGCAGGAAGCGCCGATCCTGGCAGATCGAATTGCCGCACATCGGCGACTTGCCGGCCGGCACCCAGTCACGCAGGAAGGCCAGGGTTTCCTGTTCCGCCTTGGCGTGATCGACAACCGAATCGAGCACCTGCTGCCACAGGCCGGAGCGGCTGTGCTGGTTGCGGTTCCAGGCGTCCATCGCCTCCAGCCGATCCAGTTCGTGGCGGATCGCGAATACCGGACCCTCGGCCAGAATGTGCAAGTCCTTGTCCGTGACGATGGTGGCGATTTCCAACACCGAATCGGCGTCGGTGTCGAGGCCGGTCATCTCCAGGTCGATCCAGATCAGGTTGTCGTCGTTGGCTTGGCTCATGCGCCCTCCTGACCGAGCAGTCTAGCAGCACCCCGTGCGATCATCCGGGACATGCAGACCTTTTTCTGGCATGACTACGAGACCTTCGGCGCCGACACCCGCCGCGACCGTCCGGTGCAATTCGCCGGCATCCGCACCACCCTGGAACTCGAGGTCATCGGCGAGCCGGTGATGTTCTTCGCCCAGCCGCCGCGCGAGATGCCGCCGCATCCGGACGCCTGTCTGATCACCGGCATCACTCCGCAGCAGGCCGAGCGCGAAGGCGTGATCGAGGCCGAGTTCGCCGCACTGGTGCACGAGCAACTGGCCATGCCCGGCACCTGCGGCGTGGGCTACAACTCGCTGCGCTTCGACGACGAAGTGACGCGCCAGCTGCTCTATCGCAACTTCTACGAGCCCTATGGCCGCGAGTGGGAGCACGGCAATTCGCGCTGGGACCTGATCGACCTGGTGCGCATGTGCGAGGCGCTGCGCCCCGAAGGCATCGCCTGGCCGACGCACGACGACGGCTCGCCCAGCTTCAAGCTGGAACGCCTGGCCCAGGCCAATCGGCTGCACCAGGAACGCGCGCACGATGCGCTCTCCGACGTGCAGGCCTTGATCGAACTGGCGCGGCTGATCCGTGTGCGCCAGCCGCGCCTGTGGGATTGGCATTTCGCACTGCGCCGCAAGCAAAAGGTATTCGAGCTGCTCGACACGGTGCACATGACGCCGGTGGTGCATGTCTCCTCGCGCTACCCGGCCAGCCGGCACTGCCTGACCCTGATCGCGCCGCTGGCCATCCATCCCGCACGCGCCGGCGAGGTGATCGTGTACGACCTGGCTACCGATCCCACCGACCTGCTGACCCTGGACGAGGACGAGATCGTCGACCGCATGTTCACCCCGCGGCAGGATCTGCCGGAAGGCGTCGAACGCGTGCCGCTGCGCACCGTGCACGCCAATCGTTCGCCGGCGCTCGCGCCGATGTCAGTGCTGCGCGAAGCCGACCTCGGCCGCCTGCAGCTCGATCCTGCGCGCTGCCTGGCTCACGCCGAGCGCTTGCGCGCGGCGCCCGGCCTCGCCGAGAAGCTGCGCCGCATCTTCCAGCGCGCCGCGGCGCTACCGCCGCCCGAGGACCCCGAGCTCGCGTTGTACAGCGGCTTCCTGCCAGACGCCGACAAGCGCCTGCTGGCCGAGGTGCGCGCTACGCCGCCGTCGCAACTCGGCCAGCGCGCCTGGAGCTTCCGCGATCCGCGCTACGCCGAGCTGCTGTTCCGGTATCGCGCCCGCAATTGGCCCGAGACGCTGAACGCCGAAGAGCACGCGCGCTGGGAAGCCTTCCGCACGCGACGCCTCACCCATGCCACCGCGCTGACCCAGCTCACCCTGGACGACTACTTCACACGCCTCGCCGAATTGCGCGACGATCCGATCCAGACCAGTCACCTCGCCCTGCTCGACCAGTTGCAGGCCTGGGGCGAACAGCTTGCTGCCGGCCTCGCCGCCTGATCCATCACCTCGACCGCCACATTCCGGTGCCATGCCGAACGCCTACTTCACTCCAGCCACCTTCCGCTTTCTCCGCGCGCTCGACCGCAACAACAGCCGCGAATGGTTCCAGGCGAACAAGGACGATTACGAGCGCCACGTGCGCGAGCCCTTCCTGCAGCTGATCACCGACCTGCAGGCACCGCTGACGAAGATCAGTCCGCATTACCGCGCCGACCCGCGCAAGAACGGCGGCTCGCTGTTCCGCATCTTTCGCGACACGCGCTTCTCCAACAACAAGCTGCCCTACAAACCGTGGCAGGGCGCCCGCTTCTTCCACGAGCGCCGCCACGAAATCCCGGCGCCCTCGTTCTATCTGCACATCCAGCCGGGCGAATGCTTCGCCGGCGGCGGCATGTGGCATCCGGAATCGGATGCGCTGAAGCGCATCCGCGAGTTCATCGCCGACAACCCGGCCGCCTGGAAGCGCGCCACCCAGAGCAAGGCCTTCCGCGAACATCTGAGTTTCTGGGGCGAGTCGCTTAGCCGGCCGCCGCGCGGCTTCGACGCGGCGCACGAGCTGATCGAGGACATCAAGCGCAAGGACTTCGCCTGTGGCGAAAATTTCGACGAAGCGCTGGCCTGCTCCACCGAGCTGCTGCCCTGGAGCGTGGCCTGCTTCAAGCGCGTCGCGCCGCTGATCGACTACCTCTGCGCCGCGCAGGAACTGGAATTCTGAGCTTCGAGCCGAAGACCGCTCCGCGTTAGGCAGCGGCTCGAACCTTCCCAGCGGCATCCCTGCCGCCGGATCGACGGCCGCCGCCTGGACTCCCACATGGCGAGCAGGCGTCGTGGCCGATCAGCCATGCCTGATCGGCCATCCATCTCCCCGAACGCTGCAGCACTTCATTGCTGCACTGCAGACAAGCGCGGCCTGGCGAGGTCGCGCCGAGCGCGACTTCCTGCGCCACAACAACCAGCGACCACACCATCTTCAGCCCGTTGCTTCTTGCGCTGCGAAGCGCACCAGACAGCGCCCTGCGGCCACCTCTTCCGCAACAGAACGAACGGCGGCCAGCGGCTGCAACTGGATCTCGGGGTCGCATCTGCCTTGCTCCGTGCGTCGAATGTGCAACCGCAAGAAATGAGTCAGGCGTCGCCTTTTCTAGCGAAATCAGGTCGAAATTCGCACTTGCTTACGAAAAATTAAGATGAAAAACTTGCGGACGAAAGCCGCATCCGCCCGGATGCTTTGTCCCGATGGCGGCTTGTGATCAGGGTCGGGAGTCCCGTTTTAGCCGCACATAACTACACGAGGGGTAATACGATGAAGCGCAATAAGCTCGCCTTAGCCGTGGCTGGACTGCTGGCAATCCCCGCCGGCGTGACGTTCGCCCAGAACGCTGCGCCCTCCGATGCCGCTCCACAGGCCAAGGCCAAAGAGCTGCAGACCATCACGGTGACCGGCTCGGCCCTGCCGCGCGTCGACACCGAAACCCCTTCCCCGGTCGCCGTCATCACCGCCGCGCAGATCGAGCGCAGCGGCCTGAAGACGGTCAGCGACGTGATCCGTTCGATCTCGGCGGACAACAGCGGCACCATCGGCGGCTCCTTCAGCAACGGCTTCGCCTCGGGCGCGGCCGGCGTGGCGCTGCGCGGCCTCACGGTCAACTCCACCCTGGTGCTGATCGACGGCCGCCGCTCCGCCAGCTACGGCTTGGCCGACGACGGCCAGCGCACCTTCGTCGACCTCAACTCGGTGCCGATGAACGCGGTGGAGCGCATCGAAGTGCTGAAGGACGGCGCCTCCTCGCTGTACGGCGCCGACGCCATCGCCGGCGTGATCAACATCATCCTCAAGCACGATTTCCAGGGCATGCAGGGCTCGGCCGAATACGGCACCTCGCAGCACGGCGGCGGCGCCGAGAAGCGCGCCACCTTGCTGTTCGGCGGCGGCGACATGGCGAAGGACGGCTACAACGCCTACGGCAGCATCGAAGCGCAGAAGAACGATGCCATCCTGCTGCGCGACCGCGGCTATCCCTACGACAGCCTGGACTGGCGCGGCATCGGCGGTCCCAACAACGGCAATGGCCAGCCCAGCCTGCGCAACGGCTCCTACTACGGCACGGTCAGGCCGGGCACCCTGGGCACGCCGGGCGACGTCACCACCGGCATTCCCGTCGCCGGCTCGGTATACCAGCCGCTGCTGCCCTGCGGCGCCGGCTCCACCCTGATCAGCAACGACCCGAACAATCCCGGCAGCTACTGCTCGCAGAACTTCCTGGAAAACATGAATGCGCAGCCGGAGACCAAACGCCTGGGCGCCTACGGCCGATTGACCGTGAAAGTCGGCGATACCAGCGAGGCCTATCTCGGCGCCAGCTACTACTACAACCAGGCCGAGGCCGCCGCCGGCGGTCCGGCGCAGATCCAGGCCAGCTCGCCGAACAACACCAATGCGATCGCGTTGCCGGTCTATCTCAGCAACGGCCAGCTCAACCCGAACAACCCGTTCGCTTCGCAGGGCCAGGTGGCCCTGATCAACTACGCCTTCCCCGGCCAGCGCAGCATCGAGACCAAGAACCACAATCTGCGCCTGGTCGGCGGCATGCACGGCACGCTGGGCGACTGGAACTACGACACCGCGCTGGTGATCAACCACACCTCGCTCGACACCACCCGCTACGGCTACCTGAACTACTCGCAGCTCATCAAGGACGTCAACGACGGCAGCTACAACTTCCTCGATCCGTCGAAGAACTCCGCCGCGACCCTGGCCGCCTTGCTGCCGACGGTGAGCAAGACCTCGACCAGCGACCTGCAGTCCTTCGATTTCCACGTCACCCGCAGCCTGATGGACCTGCCCGGCGGCTCGCTCGGCCTGGCCATGGGCGCCGACGTGCGGCACGAGTCGCAGAACGATCCCAACCTCAACGGCGACCTGGAAGTACAGAACCTCGGCGTGGCCTATACCTTCGGCCATCGCACGGTGGGCGGCCTGTACACCGAATTCGACGCACCGCTGCTGGAGCAGCTCGAAGTCGACGTCGGCGGCCGCTTCGACCACTACTCGGATTTCGGCAGCGCGTTCTCGCCCAAGATCGGCTTCAAGTACAAGCCGTTCGACTCGCTGGCCGTGCGCGGCACCTTCAGCCGCGGCTTCCGTGCGCCGAGCTTCCCCGAGAACGGCTCCAGCGAATCGGTGGGCTTCGCCCGCTACACCGTACCGGCCAGCTTCGCGGCCCTGCACGGCAATAACGGCTACGTGCAGCCGTACAGCCTGGGCTACGACACGGTGGGCAACAACAACATCAAGCCCGAGCGTTCCAAGAGCTACACCCTGGGCGTGGTCTACCAGCCGATCGACCAGCTGAGCGCCTCGGTGGACTACTACGACATCAAGAAGACCCGGGTCATCGGCGCCTACGACTCCGGCGCGATTCTGGACGCCTACTATGCAGGCCTGCCGCTGCCCGCGGGAGCCGTCGTCGTCGCCGACAAGCCCGATCCGGATCATCCCGGCGCGCTGGCGCGTCCGGTAATCGTGCAGGCGCCCTTCGTCAATCAGAACTCGCTGCGCACGCAGGGCGTGGACATCGACCTGATCGGGCGCTTCAACCTCACCGACAGCACCAAGTTCATCAGCGAGCTCACCGCCACCAAGATCTTCAACTGGGATCTGAAACTGCAGGATGGCAGCGTGCAGCGCTTCGCCGGCACGCATGGGCCGAGCCAGCTGTCGTCGGGCGCCGGCACGCCGCAGTACCGCGCCACCTGGTCCAACAGCGTCATGTTCGGGCCGGCCACTATCACCGGCACCTTCTACTACACCAGCGGCATGTCGCTGACCGCGCCCGACTCGGGCACCGGCTGCCTGTCGCAGGATGCGAACGGCAACAACTGGCCGCGCAGCTGCCGGATGTCCTCGTTCACCACCTTCGACCTGACCGGCAGCTACGACATCAACGAGCACTTCCAGCTGTACGCGTCGGTGCTCAATGCTTTCAACCGCAAGCCGCCGCTGGATCCGCTCAACTACGCCGGCGCCTCGATCGGCGGCGTGGGCAGCCCGTACAACCCGACCTACGACCAGTCCGGCATCGTCGGCCGCTTCTACACGCTGGGCGTGAAGTTCAAACTGTGATGCAAGACTCCGGCGGAGGGATCACCTCCGCCGGAGTCGTCTCCATGCAGTCTTCAGGCATGCGGTTTTCAGGCACGTAGTTCTTTAGGCAGCGCCGACTTCCAGCGGCTGGCTGCGCAGTCTGGCGCCGATAATGACCGTGATTACCGCGGTGATCCCCACGTAGATCGCCGGCGCCATCGCGCCGAACTTCGGCACCGTCAGGCCGATCAGGTAGGGCGTGAGGCTGCCGAACACGGCATAGGCCACGTTGTACGAGAACGACACCCCGCTGAAGCGGATCGCCGCAGGGAACGCCGCCACCATCACCGCCGGCACCACGCCGACCACGCCGACGGCAAGGCCGGCCAGGGAGTACAGCGGCAGGAAGTGGGCGCCGCCCGCGTGCAGATCCCAGAACAGCGCCACGGTGGTGGCCAGCAAGGCCAGCGAACCGAACAGCAGCGCCCTGCCATGGCCGATGCGATCGACCAGCAGGCCGCCGCCGATGCAGCCGAAACACAGGAAGAACGAGGCCAGACTGCCGCCTTCGAATGCCTCCGCGGTGGCCATGCCGAACGGCTTGTTCTGCACCATGGTCGGTACCATCAGGATCACCACCACGATCGCCGCGGTCAGCATCCAGGTCACCAGCACCGACAGCAGCACACCCTTCATATGCCCCTGCAGCACCGCGCTCAACGGCAGGCTCTGGGTGAGCTGCTTGCGTGCGCGGATCGCCGCGAATACCGGCGTTTCGCTGAGCCAGCGGCGCAGCCACACCGCCATGAAGCCGAACACGCCGCCCAGCCAGAACGGAATGCGCCAGCCGTAGCTGGCGATCTCTGCCGGCGTGTAATGCTGGTTGATCGCCGTGGTCAGCAGGGAGCCGAGCAGGATGCCGGCGGTCAGGCCCGACGTGAGCGAGGCGCAGGCGAAGCCGATCCGTCCGCGCGGCGCATGCTCCGCCACGAATACCCAGGCACCCGGCACCTCGCCGCCGATGGCGATGCCCTGCACCACGCGCAACAGCAGCAGCAGCAGCGGCGCCAGCAGGCCGGGCCAGCCGTTCGACTGCAGCTGCGCATAAGTCGGCAGCAGGCCGATGCACAGCGTCGGCAGCGCCATCAGGAACACGCTCAGGGTGAACATCTTCTTGCGGCCGTCCTTGTCGCCGAAGTGCGCCATCACGATGCCGCCGATCGGTCGCGCCAGATAACCCGCAGCGAAGATGCCGTAGGACTGCAGCGTGGCCAGCCACGGCGCCGTGCCCGCAGGGAAAAACAGCGCGCCGAGCACCTTGGCGAGAAAGACGAACACCACGAAATCGTAGAACTCCAGTGCGCCGCCCAGCGCCGCAAGCATCAGGGTGCGAGCATCGCGCCGGGTCAGCGTGGACGAAGCGGCCGGCTCGGCCGGCAGGGAAGAATTCGCTAGGGTCATCGGGGGATGTCGGGCTGGGAGAAAGGCGGCGAGACGATCGGCGCGCGGCCGGATCGTTGGCTAGTTAGTCGATTCTTGCAGCATTGTCCATGTATCGAAAGTACGATCACGAAGGAAAATACGCAGTGCTAGATACGGTCGTACCGCCGCCCGGAGCCGACTGCGTGCATCGTCCATCCAAGTTTCGTTTCGGCCGCCCCGGTGCGCTGTGCGCCGGCCTGATCGCCGCCTGCGGCGCCTCGGTCCTGCATGCCGAGGATCTCAAGCTCGCCAACGGCGAGATCACCGGTAGCTGGAACACGCGCCTGGTGGCCGGCGCCTCGATGCGCACCAGCCAGCCCTCCCGACACCTGGTCGGCAAGGGCTTCCGTTCCGACGGCAAGCCCAAGGGCGGCGACGGCGCCGATACCGCGGACGACGGCAATCTCAACTACGGCAAGGGCGATGTCTTCTCCAATCTCTACAAGGTGGTCAGCGGAGTCGACCTCAAGTACCGCAACATCGGCATCGATGTCAGCGCGCGCGCCTGGTACGACGCGGCGGAAAAAAATCGCGACGTGCCGCAGGGCAATACGCCAAGCGGCTTCGCGGCAGACCGCCCGCTGGGCGACCGCGGCTTCTCGCGCGACAACCGCTTCCAGGGCTTCATGTGGCTCAACGCCTATCTGTACGGGCACTTTGAACCCGGCGGCGACAGCGCGCTGGATCTGCGCCTGGGCCGGCAGGCGATCAAATGGGGCGAGGATCTGTTCGTGCAGAACCTCAACCAGATCAATCCCATCGACTACACCACCCTGCATCGCCCCGGCACCGACCCAGCCAGCGAAACCCAGCTGCCGGTGGAAATGCTGTGGGGCAAGCTGAGCTTCGACGGCGGCTTCAGCGTGGAAAGCTTCTACCAGTGGAAGTGGCGGCCGAACGAATACGACCCCTGCGGCACCTTCTTTTCCGGCAGCGACCTCGGCATCGACCGCGGCTGCAGCGGCATCGAAAGCAATGCCTACTACCCGCTCAATGCCTATTCGCCGGGCGTCGGCCAGTGGCTGAGCGACGGCTACATGAATTCGGTCGGCGCGATCCTGCCGCGCGGCCGCGACATCGAAGGCAGCAACCACGGCCAGTGGGGCGTGGCGCTGCACTACGACGCCAAGGACATCGACAGCCTGTTCGGCGCCTACTACATGCGGATCAATTCGCGTGCGCCCTACCTGGATGCCACCACCATCAATCCGGCCACCGAGAACCCCGGCCTGATCCCGATCCTGCAGGCGGCCGGCGTGCCGCTGGCCGACGCCCAGCTTTCGGCGCGACTGGCCAGCATCACCGACTTCTGGGCATTCCCCGACGGCATCCGCATCGCCGGGCTCTCGGCCTCGACCTATCTGGCCGGCTGGAAGCTCGCCGCCGAGATCGCCTACACCCAGGACCAGCCGGTGCAGATCAACACCGCGGACATGTTCGCTGCCCTCACCCGCAACGGCGGCCCGGTCGGCGGCCGCATGGCCGCGATCGCACCGGGCGGCGTGCTGGTCGGCTACGACCGCTTCGACAAGACCCAGGCCCAGTTCAACGCCTCGCGACTGTTCCGTGACGTGCTGGGCGCCGACAGCGCCAGCCTGGCCGGCGAAGTGGTGTGGAGCCACGCCAACCTGCCGCCCTTGTCGGTGGCGCGCTACGGCCGCGGCTTCGCCTGGGGATTCTCGCCGCAGTACAGCGATGGCAGCTGTTCGCCGGTGCAGAATCCGCAGGGCTGTCTCAGCCAGGGCTACTACACGCGCCAGGCCTGGGGCTATCGCCTCAAGGGCCAGCTCAACTACAGCCTGCCCGGCGGTTGGGCGCTGTCGCCGGCGCTGTCCTGGGGCCAGGACGTGCACGGCTTCTCCATCGACAACCAGCTCGTGCAGGGCCGCAAGCCCTATACGGTGAGCCTGAGCGCGCAATACGCCAAGCGTTACTTCGCCACCCTCAGCTACACCAACTGGGTGGACAACGCGCCCTACGACCTGCTCAAGGACCACGATTTCCTCAGCCTCGCGCTCGGCATGAATTTCTAGGCCGCATTTCCGGGCCGGAACTTCGGGCCCGTTCTCACACGCCCCGCATGGACGGCATGGGCCGCCGGCGCGGCTGCATCTTTGCCGATAACGTGCAGTCGAGCGCCGCGGCGAGGCGCATCGTCGGCTCCACGCGACGAATCGGAATCATCCTAGATGGTGCGTCTGCCCGATTTCCTAGAATCGAAACCTTGAATCGTCCGCCGTGGCCGCTGCCGCGTCGCGGCGGCGGTGCGGCGCCGGCATTCCATGACTGAGGGAACTACCATGAGCATGAGTAAACGACTGGGTGCGGAATTCTTCGGCACCTTCTGGTTGGTTTTCGGCGGCTGCGGCAGCGCGGTGCTGGCCGCCGGCTATCCCGAGCTGGGCATCGGCTTCGCCGGCGTGGCGCTGGCATTCGGCCTCACCGTGCTCACCATGGCCTATGCGGTCGGCCATATCTCCGGCGGACACTTCAATCCGGCGGTGACCCTCGGCCTATGCGCCGGCGGCCGTTTCCCGGCGAAGGACGTGATCCCCTACGTCATCGTGCAAGTGATCGGCTCGATCGCCGCCGCTGCCGTGCTTTATCTCATCGTCAGCGGCCGGGTCGACGCCAATGGCCACCTGTTCAGCGCCACCGAGTCCGGCTTCGCCTCGAACGGCTACGGCGCGCATTCGCCCAGCGCGGTGAATGGCGTGGGCGGCTATTCGATGCAGGCGGCGATCGTGATCGAGCTGGTGCTGACTGCGTTCTTCCTGATCGTGATCCACGGCGCCACCGACGCGCGTGCGCCGGCCGGCTTCGGCCCGCTGGCCATCGGCCTGGCGCTGACCCTGATCCACCTGATCAGCATCCCGGTCACCAACACCTCGGTGAACCCGGCACGCAGCACCGGCGTGGCGATCTTCCAGGGCACCTGGGCGCTGCAGCAGCTGTGGCTGTTCTGGCTGGTGCCGCTGGTCGGCGGCGTGCTGGGCGGGCTGATCTATCGCCATCTGCTCGAGAAGCGCGACTGAGTTCCGCTCGAACAACGTGCAGACCATCGAGCCCCGCCGGAGCGATCCGGCGGGGCTTTTCGTTGCATGCCCTCGATGCTCAAGGCCACGCGGCCTGACACGACGAAGCGCGGGTCGAGGCCTCATGCCAGCAAGGATGCAGCCGGTGCGATCGTGCGGGCCGGAGCGGAACGGATGCCACCATGGGGAGAGGACATGCGTTGCGCAGGCCACCACGAAGGAGCTGCGCAACTCGACGCGCGCCAGCCTCAGCCGGCTTCGTACAGCTCGATCGGCAGCTCGTCCGGATCGGCGAAAAAAGTGAAGCGGCGGCCGGTGTATTCGTCCACCCGCACCGGTTCGCAAAGCACGCCGCGCTCGCTCAGCGTGCCGATCGCGGCATCGATGTCGTCCACCGCGAAGGCGAGATGGCGCAGCCCCTGGGCCTCGGGACGCGACGGCCGCGGCGGCGGCGACGGAAAGGAAAACAGCTCCAGCTGCACGCCGGGGCTCACTGCCAGATCGCACTTCCACGACTGGCGCGCCTCGCGATACACCTCGCGCACGATCGGCAGACCCAGGGTCTCGCTATAGAAGGCGCGCGAGCGCTGGTAGTCCGAGCAGATCAGCGCGACGTGATGGATGGCCTTCAGCAGCGGCGCACTCATCTCAGGCCTCGTGGAAGGGGAACGCCAGCACGTCGGCGATCGCGTCGGTGCCGGCCAGGCACATCAGCAGGCGTTCGATGCCCAGCGCTACGCCGGCGCAATCCGGCAGGTCGCCGAGCGCGGCCAGCAGGTGCTCGTCCAGCGGCGGCTCGCGCAGGCCGCGTTCGCGCCGGCGCAGGTGATCCTGTTCGAAGCGCCGGCGCTGCTCGGCCGCGTCGTTGAGCTCGTGATAGCCGTTGGCCAGCTCGTAGGGACCGAGATACAGCTCGAAGCGCTCGGCCAGCGGCGGATCGCCGGGGCGCACCTTGGCCAGCGCGCACTGGCTGGCCGGATAATCGTGGATCACCGTGATGCGGTTGCGCGGGAACGCCGGCTGCAGCTTGTGCGTAAGCAGCAGGTCCAGCCAGTCGTCGCGAGTCAGTCCCACCGGATCGATATGGACGTCCGCCAGCGGCGCGCGCAGTTCCTCCAGCGAGGCGTGCACCGGGTCCAGCACCAGCTCGTCGATGAACAGCTGGCGGTAGCCCTCGATCAGGATTTCCGCGCGTCCACCCTGCAGCGCCAGCGCGGCGCTGACCAGCTCGATGGTCTCGTGCATCAGGCGGCGATGATCCCAGCCGATGCGGTACCACTCCAGCATGCTGAATTCGGGATTGTGCCGGCCGCCCGCCTCGCCGTTGCGGAACACCCTGCCCAGTTCGTAACAGTCGCCGACACCGGCCGCCAGCAGGCGCTTCAAGGCGAACTCGGGCGAGGTGCGCAGCCAGCGCTCGCGCGCGCCGGCGTCGACATGCCCGCTGAATGCGGTGGCGAAGCTCTCGATGTTCGGCTCGGTGTTGCCTGCCGCCGACAGGATCGGCGTCTCGACTTCCAGCACGCCGCGCTCGGCGAAGAAGCCGCGGATCAGCGCGTACAGCCGCGCGCGCAGGCGCAAAGCGTCCAGATGTTTCATCCGGCGGCTCCGTGCTCGGCGAGCAAGGCCAGCAGCTGCGCCTCGTCCCACACCGGCACGCCCAGCTCGCGCGCTTTGTCCAGCTTGGAGCCGGCCGCTTCGCCGGCCACCACGAAGCTGGTTTTCTTGGATACCGAGCCGGATACCTTCGCGCCCAGCGCCTCCAGTTTCTCGCCGGCTTCGTCGCGGCTCATCCCCGACAGGCTGCCGGTCAGCACCACGGTCTGCCCAGCCAGCGGCAGCGCGGCGCCGGCCGCGGCGGGTTCCGGCGTGGCGGCCAGCAGGCGACGCATCGCGGCTTCGGTCGAGCGCAGCCCGGCCACCGCGTCGGCGTCGGCCAGCCATGCCTCGAGATTCGTCGCCGCCGCCTGCGGCAGGCCTGCGACGATCCAGTGCGGCGCGCCGGCCTTGAGCAGTTCGTCCAGGCCGGCATAGTGGGTCGCCAGCAGGCGCGTGCTCTTCGGCCCCAGCTTGGCGATGCCGGCCATGTCCAGCAGCACCGCCAGATCCAGCCGCTCGCGCAGCTGCGGCGAAGGATCGGATTCGTCGCCGAACGCGATGCCGGCGGCGAGCAGCGCATCGACCACCCGCTGATTGCCTGGCTGCTCGAAGAACGCCGCGATCGAGGCCGCGACTTCGCCGCCGATGTCGGGCAGCACGCGCAACACCGCGGCCGGCATGCTGCGCACGAATTCCAGGCGGCCGAGCCAGGCCGCCAGGGTCTTCGCCGTGCTTTCGCCGGTATGCATGATGCCCAGCGCGAACAGGAAGCGCGCCAGCGTGGTGCGCTTGCTGGCCTCGATGGACTCGACCAGATTCTCCGCCCACTTGGTGGCGATCTTGCCCTGCTTCACCGTCTCCGGCGTGGTGCCGTCGCGCTCGTCGGCGCGCTGCTTCATGGTGACGAAGGCGTCCACGTCCAGTGCATAGAGGTCGGCCAGGGTGCGCACCATGTCCAGCTCGACCAGGTCGTCGACGATGCGTTCGCCCAGGCCTTCGATGTCCATCGCGCGCCGCGAGGCGAAGTGGAACAGCGCCTCCTTGCGCTGGGCGGCGCAGATCAGTCCGCCGGAACAGCGCCAGGCCGCGGCGCCCTCCTCGCGCAGCAGTTCGGAAGCGCACACCGGACAATGCGTCGGCATGACCCAGGGCACGGTCCCGGCCGGGCGCTGCTCGGGGATTACCCGCACCACCTCGGGAATCACGTCGCCGGCGCGGCGCACGATCACCGTGTCGCCCACGCGCACGTCGAGCCGTTCGATCTGGTCCGCGTTGTGCAGCGTCGCGTTGGTCACGGTGACGCCGGCCACCTGCACCGGCGCCAGCCGCGCAGTCGGCGTGGCCACGCCGGTGCGGCCGATGCGGATGTCGATCGCCTGCAGCGTGGTGGCCTGCTCCTGCGCCGGGAACTTGTGCGCGATCGCCCAGCGCGGCGCGCGCGAGACGAAACCCATCTCGCGCTGGCCGGCGTAGTCGTCCAGCTTGTAGACCACGCCGTCGATGTCGTAGGGCAGCGCGTCGCGCTTGGCGCCGATGCGCCGGTAATAGGCGATCAGGCCGTCGAAGCCTTTCGCGATGTCCACCTCGGGCGAGACCGGAAAGCCCCAGTCGCGCAGCTGGCGCAGGGTCTGCGAGTGCGTGGCCGGCAGTTCGCCGCCCTCGACCACGCCCACCGCATAGGCGAAGAAGCTCAGCCGCCGCCGCGCGGTGATCGCCGGGTCCAGCTGGCGCAGCGAACCGGCCGCGCCGTTGCGCGGATTCGCCAGCGGCTTTTCGCCGTGGGTACGCGCGTATTCGTTGAAGGCCTCGAAATCCTTGCGCAGCATCACCACCTCGCCGCGTACTTCCAGCACCGCCGGCCAGCCCTCGCCGCGCAGGCGCAGCGGAATCGACTTCACCGTGCGCAGGTTGGCGCTGACGTCCTCGCCGGTCTCGCCGTCGCCGCGGGTGGCGCCCTGCACGAACACGCCATGCTCGTAGCGCAGGCTGATCGCCAGCCCATCCAGCTTCGGCTCCACCGAGAACACCGGTTCGCGGCGGTCCAGGGTCTGCTCGATGCGCCGCTCGAACTCGACGATCTCGCGGAAGCGCTCGCGATCGTCCTCGCCGTCCAGCTCGAAGGCATTGCCCAGCGACAGCATCGGCAGCGCGTGGCGCACTTCGGCAAAACCGCCCTGCGCTCTCGCGCCGACGCGACGGCTGGGCGAGTCCGCCGTCGCCAGCGCCGGGAACTCGGCCTCCAGCGCTTCCAGCTCGCGCATCAGGCGGTCGTAGTCGGCGTCGGGAATCTCCGGGTCGTCCAGCACGTGGTAGCGGTAATTGGCGTGCTCGATCTGCGCGCGCAAGGACGCGATGCGGGTCTCGGCGGCGGCGGGGTCTAGGCTCATGCGGCGCTCCTCATCGGGCAGAGTTTAGCGGCTCGGCCGCCCGGCGCCGCATCGCTCCGCGTCGCGGATGAAAAGCGCATGACTCCGTCACAGGCCATGCGGCCGGATCGGCTGCCGCAGCAGCTATCATGAGCTGCATGCCTTCGCCTGCCGCCGATCCCCCCGCCGCCATCGACACGCCGCCGGCCGCGCCCCAGGCACCGCCTTCCTACCAGAGCTATCGCGGCCTGCTGTGGCTGGTCTCAGCCGCCTTCTTCATGCAGGCGCTGGATTCCACCATCGTCAACACCGCCGTGCCGGCCATGGCGGAGGCGCTGAAAGAAACCCCGCTGAGCATGCGCACGGCGCTGACCAGCTACGTGCTGACCCTGGCGATCCTGATTCCGGCCAGCCCTTGGCTGTGCGATCGCTTCGGCACCCGCCGCGTGTTCGGCGCGGCGATCGCCATCTTCGGCTTCGGCTCGCTGCTGTGCGGCGTGGCGCAGACCCTGCACCAGCTGGTCGCCGCCCGCGTGCTGCAGGGCGTCGGCGGCGCCGCCTTGATGCCGGTGGGCCGCTACGTGCTGGTGCGCAGCATCGACAAGCGCGATTTCGTGCGCAGCATGAGCACGGTGGCCACCTTCGGCCTGCTCGGTTCGGTGCTCGGCCCGTTTCTCGGCGGCCTGCTGGTGCAGTTCACCTCGTGGCGGCTGATCTTTCTCATCAACGTGCCGGTCGGCCTCGCCGGCCTGTGGATGAACCGGCGCGACATGCCGGACTACCGGCTGGAGCAGGCGCATCGCTTCGACCTGTTCGGCTTCGCCCTGTTCGCCGCCGCCTCGGCCCTGCTGCTGACCGCCTCCGAACAGGCCGGCAGCGCCGGCCATCGCTGGGGCAGCATCGCCGGCTTCGCCGCGCTGGCGCTGGCCTTCGGCGCCACCTACGTCTGGCACAGCCACCGCACGCCCCACCCGGTGGCGGACCTGCGCCTGCTGCGCGTGCGCAGTGTGTGGGTAGCCCTGGCCGGCAACCTGTTCACCCGCCTCGGGGTGTCCGGCATGTTCCTGCTGCTGGTGCTGTTCCTGCAGGTCGGTTGCGGCTGGTCGCCGCTGATGGCGGGCATGATCATGGTGCCGCAGGCGCTGGGCTCGATCTGTGCGAAATGGGTCATCAACCGGCTGCTGAACCGGCTGGGCTACCGGCGCTTCCTGCTCGCCAACAGTCTGGTCGTGGCCGTGCTGCTGGCCTCCTTCGCCCTGCTCGGGCGCGATTCGCCGGCCTGGCTGATCGCCGTGCAGGTGTTCCTGTACGGCAGTTTCATGGGCCTGCAGTACACCGCGATGAACACGCTGATCTACACCGACCTGGACATCCAGTACGCCTCGATGGCCTCGTCGATGGCGTCGACCGCGCAATACCTGTCGATGAGCTTCGGCATCGCGCTGGCCTCGCTGCTGATGGAGGCGCTGCTGCAGGGCCATGCGCATACCGACTACATCGTCGCCTTCCGCTGGACCATGCTGGTGCTGGCGGTGATCACCGCAGCGGCCAGCACGATCTTCGGCCGCCTGCGCCGCGACCGCCCGCTGCGTGCGGCGGCCGGCGCGGACTAGCCGGCGCTCCAGCATGTAGCATCCCGACTGGGACAAGGCTTTACGGAATCCACGCGCATGCATCACGCCAGCGACATCCTGCTTTCACTGTTCATCGTGTTCGTCGCCGCGCAGATCGGCGGCGAAATCGCGCAGCGGCTGAAGCTGCCCGGCGTGGTCGGCGAGATCGCCGCCGGCTGCATCATCGGCCCGTCCCTGCTCGGCTGGATCGTGCCCGAGCAGACCGCCACCGGCACGCCGCTGGATGTGCTGGCCGAGATCGGTGTGGTGCTGCTGCTGTTTTCGGTCGGCCTGGAAACGCGGCTGGAAGATCTGAAAAAAGTCGGCACTACCGCCATGCTGGTCGGCGTGCTCGGCGTGCTGGTGCCGTTCGCCCTGGGCAGCCTGTGGGCGCACGGCAGCGGCTTCGACTGGAACAAGTCGCTGTTCGTCGCCGCCGCCTTCGTCGCCACCTCGGCCGGCATCACCGCCCGCGTGCTGCAGGAACTGGGCGCGCTGCAGCGCACCGAGAGCAAGGTGATCCTGGGCGCCGCGGTGATCGACGACATCCTGGCCATGCTGCTGCTCGGCGTGGTCACCTCGCTGCAGGGCGGCGAAGGCTTCGACCTGGTGCATCTGCTGGTGGTGCTGGGCGGCGCGGTCGGCTTCATCGCGGTGATCGGCTGGGGCGGCAGCCGCGTGATGCGCTGGAACTCCACCTGGCTGGAGCGGCCGGCCAGTCCGCACTCGCCGCTGATGATCGTGCTGGCGCTCTGCCTCGGCCTGGCCTATGCCTCCACCCTGGTCGGCCTGGCCGCGATCATCGGCGCCTTCCTGGCCGGCATGATCGCCTCGGAAACGCGCCAGCAGCACACCCTGGAGCAGCAGACCCAGCCCCTGCTCGCGCTGCTCACGCCGTTCTTCTTCGTGATCACCGGCAGCAAGATCGACCTGCACCAGCTGGCCAGCGGCGAAACTCTGCTGAGCCTGCTGCTGGTCACCGCGATCGCGATCGTCTCCAAGCTGCTGGGCGGCTTCGTCGGGGCGCTGTCGCTGGGCAAGCGCAGCGCCACCGTGGTCGGCTTCGGCATGGTGCCGCGCGGCGAGGTCGGCGTGGTGATCGCCAGCCTGGGCCTCAGCGCCGGCGTGTTCAGCGATCGCATCTACGCAATCATCGTGGCGATGTCCCTGCTCACCGCGATGGTCACCCCGCCGGTGCTGGCCTGGCTGCTGCGCCGCCAGGGCGATGACGGCGCCGAAGCCAAACCGGGCTGAGTCCCGCGCGGCAGCACGCCGCCCTCGTGCAGGCGATCGAAGTTCACGGTGCGCAGCGAGCAGATCAGCCTGCGCGTGATCTCTGATAGGCCGCCAAGGCATCCTGGCGCGAAGCGGCCAGATCGACCAACGGCGCAGGATAGCCGCTGCGCGCCAGCAGGCCGGCATCGCGCCAGGGCTCGTGCAGCTGCGCGAGCGGAGCATCGGCCAGCTCCGGCAGCCAGCGCCGCAGATAATTTCCCTGCACGTCGAATTTCTGTGCCTGGCTCACCGGGTTGAACACTCGGAAGTACGGCGCCGCGTCGGCGCCGCAGCCTGCCACCCATTGCCAGCCCAAGGTGTTGTTGGCGAGATCGGCGTCGACCAGGGTGTCCCAGAACCAGCGCGCGCCCTCCAGCCAGTGCTGGCGCAGATTCTTGGTGAGGAAGCTGGCCACCACCATGCGCACGCGGTTGTGCATCCAGCCGGTATGCCATAGCTCGCGCATGCCGGCGTCGACCAGCGGGATGCCGGTGCGGCCTTCGCGCCAGCGGCGCAGCAGCGCTTCGTCGGCAGGCGCCCACGGAAAGTGGGCGAAGCGCGGATTGAACGCGCCTTCGGTGGCATGCGGAAAGTGGTACAGCAAGTGCTGTGCGAACTCGCGCCAGCCCAGTTCGCGCAGAAAGGCCTCGCGGTCCGGCGACTCCTTCGGCGTGCGGCGGCGATCCATGGAAAACAAGGCATGCAGGATCTGCTGCGGCGTGATCTCGCCGAAGTGCAGATGCGGCGACAGCCGCGAGGTGCCGTGGCGCGCCGGCAGATCGCGCGCCTCGACATAGCCGGCGACGGCATCGTCGGTGAACACTTCCAGTTGCTCGTGCGCGCCGGCTTCGCCCGGTCGCCAGGCTTCGCGCAGGCCGGCATCCCAGTCGATCCGCGGCAACAGCGCCAGGGCCTTCAGCGTCAGTCCGCCCGTGAGGCGCGCCGTACGCAAGGTCGACGGCGCCGGCAAGGGTACGCTCGCCTCCAGTTGGGTGCGCAGATTGCGCCAGAACGGCGTGAACACCCGGTACGGGTCGCCCTGCTTGGTCGCCAGCTGCCACGGCTCGCACCAGGTGGCGCCGGGAAAGCTGTGCGCCTCGATGCCGCGCTCGCGCAGCGCGGCCTTGGCCAGGCGATCGCGTTCCAGCGTGGCCGGCTCGTACAGGCGGCTCCAGTACACCGCCGTCGCGCCGCTGCGCTCCAATACATCGAGCAGCATCGCCAGGCTTTCGCCGCGGCGCAGATGCAGCTCGCCGCCGAGGCGGCGCCAGGCCGCATCCAGCGAGGCCAGCGAATGATGCAGCCACCAGCGGCTGGCCGCGCCGGGCGCCCAAGCCCCGTCTTCCTGCGGCGCATGAATATAGACCGGCAGCACGCGCTCGTGGCGCGCGCAAGCCGCGCTCAGGGCAGGATGGTCGGCCAGCCGCAGATCGCGGCGCAGCCACAGGATCGCGGTGCTCATGCGCCGAGTCTAGCCTGTCGCCGTCGCTGCATCGGCGAGGCTCAGCGGTTGCTCACGCCGTGCGGCACGTGGCCGGTGGCGACATGCTTGCGCGCCGACTCCACGTTGGCCGGCGAATCGTCGAAGAAGATGTCGGCACCGAAGGCATCGAGGAAGGGCCCCTTGTCGCGGCCGCCGAGGAACAGTGCCTCGTCGATGCGCACGCCCCAGCGGCGCAGGGTCAGGATCACCCGCTTGTGCGCCGGCGCCGAGCGCGCGGTGACCAGGGCGGTGCGGATCGGCGAATCCTCGGCCGGAAACGCGGCCTGCAGGCGATGCAGGGCGGAGAGGAAGCCGCGGAACGGGCCGACCGACAAGGGCTCGTCGGCGTGCTCGGTCTCGCTGAGATGGAACGCGGCCAGGCCCTCCTCGCGCGAGACCCGCTCACCTTCGTCACCGAAGATCACCGCGTCGCCGTCGAAGGCGATGCGCAGCTGCTCGCTGGCGCGCGGCGGCGCGACGCTCGGCAGGATGGTCGCCGCCGCTACGCCGGCGGCGAGCGCACGGCCGACGTCCTCGGCATTGGCGGAGAGGAACAGGTCCGCCTTGAACGGCGCGATGTAGTCGGAGGTCGGCGCACCGCTGGTGAAGGCGGCGCGGCTGATCTGCAGGCCGTAATGCTGGATCGCGTTGAAGATGCGCAGGCCGGTGTCGCCGGAATTGCGCGAGAGCAGGATCACCTCGACCGGCGGCACGTCGCCGCCCAGGCGGTTCAGGCCCAGCAGTTTCTGCACCAGCGGGAAGGCCACGCCGGGCCTGAGAATGTCGTCTTCGTGCGCGATCTGGAAGTCGCGGTAGGCATCCAGGCCGTCACGCTCGAACAGCGCGTGGCTGTCGCCGAGGTCGAACAGGGCGCGCGAGGAAATCGCCACCACCAGCTGGTTGTCGGCGGCGACATCGCCGCGCAGGAGAGGAGATTCGGGATGGATCACGACCGGCCGGCAGGCGGGGAAGATGCCTGCAATGTAGCACGCAGCGCGCGCCTCACTCCGCCGCGAACTGCTCGTCGAGAATGCGCTGCTCGAGGTTGTGCTCCGGATCGAACAGCAGCCGCACGCCCTGCCCGCCGGCCTGGCGGATCGCCACCAGGCGCACGTCGCGCACTTCGTGGAAGTCGGCGGTGGCACTGACCGGACGCTTGCCGGGATCGAGCACGCGCAGCACGACTTCGGTGCGATGCGGCAGGATGGCGCCGCGCCAGCGACGCGGACGGAACGGGCTGATCGGAGTCAGCGCCAGCACGTTGGCGTCCAGCGGCAGGATCGGCCCGTGCGCGGACAGGTTGTAGGCAGTGGAGCCGGCCGGCGTGGACACCAGGATGCCGTCACAGACCAGGTTCGACAGCTTGACGATGCCGTTGAGCTGCACCTCCAGGTGCGCGGCCTGGTTGCTCTGACGCAGCAGCGAGACTTCATTGAAGGCCAGCGCGGTGTGCTCGGTGCCCTCGCCGTCGGTGACACGCATGTCCAGCGGAAACAGCGTCGCGGTATGCGCCCGCTCGATGCGTCCCGGCAGCTCGTCGAGGCGGTGCTTGTTCATCAGGAAGCCGACCCGGCCCAGCTTCATGCCGTACACCGGCACGTCGAGTGCGCGATGCAGGTGCAGGGTGCGAAGCATGAAGCCGTCGCCGCCGAGCGCCACCACCACGTCGGCCTGCATCGCAGGCACGTCGCCGTAGCGATCGATCAGTTTGCGGCGCGCCTGCTGGGCTACCGTGGTCTCGCTCGCTACGAAGGTAAAGCGCATGGGCATGCGGCGATGGTAGCGAGGCCTCCGCAAAACTTCGAGCACTCGCGCACGTCGAGGCCCTTCCGCGGCGATTCCGATTTTCGCCGCGGCGTGACGGCCTCGGCATTCCCCGCGTTGCCGTTCCGCCTACCCTTCCCGCGGACCTTTTCGAACCGCCTTCGCCAACGGCTTTCCCCGGCGCGCTTCGCGAAAGGCCATCGCAACTCAGGGGCGCCGACCGTCGCCACACGGCCGGCCGGGAGGGTTTTGCCCGTACCGACCCGGCCGCTCGCCGCCCGCGTTGCTTCTTGCCGTCCAACCCGTTCCATCGTGACGCATCCACTCCACGGAGAGACCACACATGGCCACGTTCGCACGCAAGAAAGTTCTGTTCGCCGCCCTCGCCCTGGGCCTCGTCGGCGCTGGCGCCACGCCAGCCCAGGAAGGATCGACCACGGCGCAAGGCGGCTCGCTCGACCGCATGATCGATCGCCTCAATCCGGACATTCCGGCCGACCTTGCCGCGCGCATCCTCGCCGACGATCACCCGATGGGTTCGCAGATCCGCCTGCACGAGGGCAATCGCTACCAGCTGCAGGTCAATCCGCGCTACTTCGCCGCGGCGATCGCCTCGGTGCCCGGCATGGATGTCAGCGGCTACCAGGGCAACGTCAACTGGAGCGGCGCGTGGAGCAACGGCGCGCGCTTCGCCTACGTCAAGGCGACCGAGGGCACCTACTACACCAACCCGTATTTCGCCCAGCAGTACAACGGTTCCTACAACGTGGGGATGATCCGCGGCTCGTATCATTTCGCACGCCCCGACACCACCAGCGGCGCCACCCAGGCCGACTATTTCATCGCCCACGGCGGCGGCTGGTCGAAGGACGGCAAGACCCTGCCCGGCGCCATCGACATGGAATACAACCCCTACGGCGCCACCTGCTACGGCCTCAGCCAGGCCAGCATGGCGGCCTGGGTCAGCTCCTTCAGCAACGAGTACCACGCACGCACCGGCGTGTGGCCGGTGATCTACACCAGCACCAGCTGGTGGTCGCAGTGCGTCGGCACCGCGGGTAACTTCAGCGCCAACAGCCCACTGTGGGTGGCCAACTACAACAGCACCGCCGGCACCATGCCGTACGCCTGGGGCTACTACACCTTCTGGCAATACGCCGACTCGGGTACCTTCCCCGGCGACCAGGACGTCTTCAACGGTGCCTATAGCCAGTTGCAGGCGATCGCCAACGGCTGACCGTCCAAGCTGCCAGTACGCGCATGAAAAAAGGGCGTCGCCACAGCGACGCCCTTTTCAGGCTGGCCGGACGCGGACGCGTCAGACCGGCACTTGCGCCAGCTGAGCCAGGCGGCGCACCGCCACCGAGGCGATCGGATAGTCCGCGTTCTGGGTGAGGATTTCCGCCAGCATGCTGCGGGTGTACTTCAGCGTGGCGTCGTCGCGGTTCAGCCAACGCTGCACCGCCGAGCCTTCGCCCGGCTGCTGCGCCGCGAAGGCGAGCACCTGCGATGCCAACGCACGATGCTGGTGGTTCAGCTCGTCCAGCAGCGAACCGCGCGCCTGCGCATGCCAGTGGCCTTCCACCGGCAGCGCCTCGATCTGGTCGCGCAGCCATTCCAGATCCAGCGCCTCACCCAGCTCGTAGAACACGCCGGCCACTTCGGCGATCGGCCGGCCGCTCTGCTGGGCCACCTCGACCATGTCGAGCACCGCACGCAGCACGGTCGTCCGCGCCAGCCGCTGGGACAGTTCCGGCGGCAGGCCCAGGCCTTCCCATTTTTCCTGGGTGGCCGAGAAGTCGCCTTGGCCGGTCGGCGTCAGCGCGCCCGGCAAGGCCTTGCGCAGCTCCGACACGCTGGCCTGGTAGCGCTCCACGTTGGCGGCGATGTCCAGCGTGCCGCCCGGACGGTTGAGCAGCCAACGGGTGAGATGACGCAGCAGCGACCAGATCTGCATGATCGCGTCGATCTGGGTCTCTTCCGCCACCTTGCTGTCCAGCACCTCGATCTGCGCCCACAGCTCGCGCGCGTCGAGGATTTCGCGCGCCGCGGTATAGGCCTTGGCGATCGCCGCCGGACCCTGGCCGGTGTCCTCCTGCATGCGCATCATGAAGGTGGCGCCCATGCGGTTGATGGTCGAGTTGGTCACCGCGGTGGCGATGATCTCGCGCTTCAGCCGGTGGCGCTGCATGTGCGCGGCGTACTTCTCGTGCAGCGGCGCGGGGAAGTAGCGCACCAGCTCCTTCGACAGGTACGGGTCTTCCGGCACGTCGGAATCGAGCAGCTGCTGGAACAGGCGGATCTTGTCGTAGGACAGCAGCACCGACAGTTCCGGCCGGGTCATGCCCTGGCCGCGCGTCTTGCGCTCGGTCAGCTCGGCTTCGGCGGGCAGGTTCTCGACCTGGCGGTCGAGCAGGCCTTCGCCTTCGAGGATGCGGATGAAGTGCGCCAGCGAACCCAGGCGGCGCACCGACTGGCGCTCCATCAGGGTGATCGCCTGGTTCTGCCGGTAGTTGTCCCACAGCACCAGTTCGCCGACTTCGTCGGTCATCACCGCCAGCTGCGCGTTGCGCCCGTCCACGTCGATCTCGCCGCGCTGCACGGCGTCGTCGAGCAGGATCTTGATGTTCACCTCATGGTCCGAGGTGTCCACACCGGCAGAGTTGTCGATGAAGTCGGTGTTGAGCAGCACGCCATGCTGGGCGGACTCGATGCGGCCCTTCTGGGTCATGCCCAGGTTGCCGCCCTCGCCCACCACCTTGCAGCGCAGCTCGCTGCCGTTGACGCGCAGCAGGTTGTTGGCGCGGTCGCCGACCTCGGCCTGGGTCTCGGCCGTGGCCTTGACGTAGGTGCCGATGCCGCCGTTCCACAGCAGGTCGACCGGCGCCTTGAGGATCGCGCTGAGCAGCTCGTTCGGCGGCAGCTGGGTCGCTTCCGACTTCAGGCCCAGGGCGACGCGCACTTCCGGCGAAATCGGGATCGACTTGGCGCTGCGCGGATACACGCCGCCGCCGGTGGAGATCAGCGACTTGTCGTAGTCCTCCCAGCTCGAGCGCGGCAGCTTGAACATGCGCTCGCGCTCGGCGAACGAGCGCGCCGTGTCCGGATGGGGGTCGAGGAAGATGTGGCGGTGGTCGAAGGCGGCCAGCAGGCGGATGTGCCTGGACAACAGCATGCCGTTGCCGAACACGTCGCCGGACATGTCGCCGATGCCCACGCAGCTGAAGTCCTGCGTCTGGCTGTCGCGGCCCAGCGCGCGGAAGTGGCGCTTGACCGACTCCCACGCGCCCTTGGCGGTGATGCCCATGCCCTTGTGGTCGTAGCCGTTGGAGCCGCCCGAGGCGAACGCGTCGCCCAGCCAGAAGCCGTGCTCCACCGAGATCGCATTGGCGATGTCGGAGAAAGTCGCGGTGCCCTTGTCGGCGGCGACCACCAGATAGGGGTCGTCCTGATCGTGGCGTACCACATCGTGCGGCGGCACCACCTTGCCCTCGACCAGGTTGTCGGTGACGTCGAGCAGGCCGTTGATGAACATGCGGTAGCAGGCGATGCCCTCGGCCAGTTGGGCGTCGCGATCGCCGCCCACCGGCGCGCGCTTGACGAAGAAGCCGCCCTTCGAGCCGACCGGCACGATCACGGTGTTCTTCACCATCTGCGCCTTCACCAGGCCCAGCACCTCGGTGCGGAAGTCTTCGCGGCGATCGGACCAGCGCAGACCGCCGCGCGCCACCGGGCCGAAACGCAGATGGATGCCTTCCACGCGTGGCGCGCACACGAAGATCTCGCGGTACGGCACCGGCTTCGGCAGGTCGGGCACGCGGCGCGAATCGAACTTGTAGGCGATGTAGCTGCGGTAGGCGCCATCCCACTGCTGGAAGAAGCTGGTGCGCAAGGTAGCCTGCATCACTGCCACGAAGCTGCGCAGGATGCGGTCTTCGTCCAGACTGGAGACGGTTTCCAGCAGCACGCCGATGGCGTCCTCGATCACCGCCACCTGTTCCGCGCGCGGCTTCGCCAAGGCGGCGACCAGGCCGTCGATCAGGGCGGGATGCGCCTGGCGCACCGCCTCCGGAATCAATGCCTGCATCTCGCCGGCCAGGGCGGCGCCGGCGGCCTTCAGCTCGTCCGCCGAGAGCGACTCGCGGTGCGGATCGAACTTGGCCAGGAACAGCTCCACTAGCAGGCCGGCCAGGGCCGGGTAATGGTTGAAGGCGTCTTCCATGTAGGCCTGCGAGAAGGCCACGCCGGCCTGCAGCAGGTATTTGCAATAGCCGCGCAGCATGGCGACCTGGCGCCAGCTCAGCTTGGCCCCGAGCACCAGCCGGTTGAAGCTGTCGTTCTCGGCGTTGCCACGCCAGATCTGCTCGAAGGCGTCTTCGAACAGTGAGCCGACCTGGGCCACGTCGAAGCTGAGCGTGCCTACCGGCTGTACCTGGAAATCCTGGATGAACAGCGGTATGCCGCCGGTCTGGGCCTCGTAGACGTGCTCGCTGAGCACGCGCAGGCCGAGGTTCTCCAGCAGCGGCAGCACTTCGGACAAGGCGATGTCGGCGCCGCTGCGGTAGATCTTGAAGCGCAGCTCCTGCGGCCGCTCGGCCGGGTGGTAGAACGACATGCGCACATCGTCGTCGCCGACCAGCCGCGACAGCTCGTGCACGTCGCGCGCGGCCACCTCGGCCGGCACTTCGTCGACGTAGCCCGCGGGCAGCGCACGCACGTAGCGGTTGGCCAGCACCACGCCGTCCTGGTCGCCGCGTTGGCGCACCAGGGCGTCGCGCACGTCGTCGTGCCAGTTGCGCACGATCGCCACGATGGATTGCTCCAGCGCGGAAGTGTCATAGCTGACGGCCTCGCCCGGCTTCGGCCACAGCACGATGTGCAGGCGCGCCAGAGCGGCTTCGCCCATCAGCACCGCCGAATCGATCTGCGAGGCGCCCAGGGTCTCGCGCAGCAGCTGCTCGATGCGCTCGCGCACCGTGGTGGTGAAACGCTCGCGCGGCACGTAGACCAGGCAGGAATAAAAGCGGCCGTAGCGGTCGCGGCGCAGGAACAGCCGCGGGCGGGCGCGCTGGCGCAGTTCCAGGGTGCCGGTCGCGGTGTTGAACAGCTCTTCCTCGCTGCTCTGGAACAGTTCGTCGCGCGGCAGCGTCTCCAGGATGTGGCGCAGCGACTTGCCCGAGTAGGAGTCGCGCTTCAGCCCGGAACGGGCCAGCACCGCTTCCACCTTCTGGCGCACCAGCGGCACGTCCTGCGGGCGCGCCATGTAGGCGTTGGAGGAGAACAGGCCGAGGAAGCGCTGCTCGGACACCGGCTTGCCGCTGGCGTCGAACTTCAGCACGCCGACATAGTCCATGTGGCTCGGCCGGTGCACGTGCGAGCGCGCATTGGTCTTGGTGAGGATGATCGCGTCGGTGGCGCCCGACTGCGGCAGCTCGCTGGCCACCAGGGTGCGCAGCGAACGCGGCGCCAGGCCGCGCTCGCCGCAGCGCAGGATGCCCATGCCGGACTCGTCGACCGCGCGCAGCACCTGCTCGCCGTCGGCATGCGCGACTTCGTACTCGCGGTAGCCCAGGAAGGTGAAGTTGTCGTCGGCGAGCCAGTGCATGAACTCGCTGGCCTCGCGCACCGAGGCCTCGTCCAGCGGCAGCGCACGCTGCGGCAGTTCGGCGGCGATCGCCTTGGCCTGCCCGCTCATCTTGGCCCAGTCGCCCACCGCCTGGCGCACGTCGTCGAGCGCCGACTCCACCTGCGCCTGCAGCTGGACCAGTCCGGCCTCGTCGGCCACGCGATCGACTTCGAGGTGCATCACCGATTCCGGCGCGCCGGCATCGTCGCCGAGCTTCTGCAGGCGGCCGTCGGCATCGCGCCTGACCTTGACCACCGGATGCAGCACGGCGTGGATCTGCAGATGGGCCGAGGCGATCATGCTGACCGTGTCGACCAGGAACGGCATGTCGTCGGTGACCACCTGGATCAGGCTGCGCCCGGCGTTGCCGGCCGGCGCGTGGGTTACCTGCACCTTGGCGTGGCTCGGCTGACGCTGCTGCAGCAATTCGAGCAGGCCTCCCACGATCACGGCCCAGTCCGCAGCGGTATGCAGGTCGAGATCGGCCTCGGCCACGCGCGCGAAGAAGGCGCTGATAAAAAATTGCGCCTCATCAAGGCGCTGGGTGGGGAAACCGCGTTTTTTCACTTCCTCGAGGACGACCGACGGAAACGCTGTGTCGCTGGCTGCACGGATGGCATTCATGGCATCTACTGTTCAGTGGAGGCGGGGTCTTGCTAAGCCTTAAAAGGATACGCCGCGCCTGGGGGCGAATCCACCGAAACAGCGCTTCGCGCAGCCACCATGCTGCAGCGCATGGCATCAGCATTCACACTTCCGTCATAGGCTGTCGCCGTGACATCGTTGTCGCGGCTCGGCGCGCTGATTCGCAGCATGTGCGTGCATGTGCATATGGACGCGGCGCATGATGCGACGCACGATGCATGCGCCGCGTCTGCCGGCTCCATCGACGCATCGGCGAGCGAGCGTCTCGCTCGCCGGTCGTCACCTCGCCAAGCCATTTTCCACGCAACCGCACTCGATGCATGCAATCGGTCACAGCGGCGTTAAAAAATAGCTGGCGCAATGACTCAGATAAATTGTAAACTGACCGGTATAGCCAACCAGAGCAGTGCATGCCACCGGCCTCGCGCGTCCCCACGCGTTCGAGGGCGATGTGCTGCGGCGTAGCGCCAAGTCGGGAATGCCGTGCCAGTACGCACGGCGCCCAGGCGACGGATCGCCCTAGCGACTCAATTCAAAAATCAAATTGCCAGCCACGGAGTCTTCATGAAGCCCTCGTCACTGCACACTCCCATCCTCTGCGTGAGTCTGCTTGCGCTGGCCGCCTGCCAAGGGAAAGGCCAGGGCCAGCCGCAGATGCCGCCGCCGACGGTGGGCGTCATCAAGGCGCAGCCGCAGAGCACCACGCTGAGCAAGGAATTGGTCGGCCGCCTGTCGGCCTACCGCAGCGCCGATGTACGCGCCCGCGTCTCGGGTCTGCTGGTCAAGCGCGTCTATCAGGAAGGCAGCGACGTCAAGCAGGGCCAGCTGATGTTCCAGGTGGATCCCGCGCCCTACAAGGCCGCGCTGGACAGCGCCCTGGGCAATCTCGCCTCGGCCAAGGCCACCGCCACCAATGCGCACGTCACCGCCGAGCGCGATCGCGCGCTGATTCCGAAGGGCTATGTCTCCAAGGCCCAGCTGGATACCGACGAGGCCGCCGAGCGCAGCTCGGCCGCGGCCGTGCAGCAGGCCCAGGCCAGCGTCGAGACCGCGCGCATCAACCTTAGCTACACCAACGTGGTGGCGCCGATCTCCGGCCGGGCCGGTCAGCAACAGGTGACCGAGGGCGCCATCGTCGGCAACGGCACTGCCGACAGCGGCACCAGCTCGACCCTGCTGACCACGGTCGACCAGCTCGACCAGCTCTACGTGAACTTCACCATGAGCGCCGCCGACATGAGCGCCATGCGCCTGGCGCAGAGCAAGGGCAGCGTGCAGCTGTCGGATCCGAACAAGACCTCAATCCAGATCACCCTGCCCGACGGCAGCAAGTACGACCAGGCCGGCACGCTGGACTTCTCCGACACCTCGGTGAACGCCACCACCGGCGCGATCAACCTGCGCGCCCTGGTGCCCAACCCGCAGATGCAGCTGCTGCCCGGCATGTACGTCAACCTGGCCGCCAACCTGGGACAGCAGAACAATATCTATCTGATCCCGCAGCAGGCGTTGCAGCGCGACGTCGCCGGCGCCTACGTGCTGGTGGCCGAGAACGGCAAGGCCAAGCGCAAGGATGTGACCATCGGCAGCACCAGCGGCAGCAACTGGATCGTCACCTCCGGTCTCGACAACGGCGATCAGGTCATCGTCTCGGGGCTGATCTCGGGCATGCCGCCGGGCGTGCAGCCTGGCGCGGACATCAATCCCACGCCCTGGCAGCCGACGGCTGGCGGCAAGGCGCCGGGCTCGGCAGCGGCTAGCGGTCCTGCCGCCGGCAAGCAGTAAGGAGCGCGACTCATGCCGAGTTTCTTTATCGACCGCCCCATCTTCGCGTGGGTGCTGGCCATCCTGATCTCCCTGGTCGGCATCATTTCGGTGCTGAACATGGGTATCGCGTCCTATCCCGACATCGCACCGCCGCAGGTGACGGTGACGTCCACCTATCCCGGCGCCAGCGCCGCGACCATGGAGTCCACCGTCACCCAGGTGATCGAGCAGCAGCTCACCGGCATCGACAATCTGCTGTACTTCAGCTCCACCTCGAACTCCAACGGCACCAGCACCATCACCCTGAGCTTCGCCACCGGCACCAACCCGGACATCGCCCAGGTGCAAGTGCAGAACAAGGTGACCCTGGCGCAGCCGCAGCTGCCTGCCGAAGTGACCCAGCAGGGCGTGGTGGTGGCCAAGGCCAGCCCCGACATCCTGATGTTCGTCAGCCTGGTCTCCAATAATCCGGAGATCGACGCGCACCGCCTCGGCGACATCATGGCCGCCGACGTCGCGCCGCAGATCGGCCGCGTCACCGGCGTCGGCAGCACCTTCCAGCTAGGCTCGGAATACGCCGTGCGCGTGTGGCTGAACCCGGACAAGATGCAGGGCTACGGCCTCTCGGCCACCCAGATCGAGAGCGCGATCAGCACGCAGAACGTGCAGTTCGCCGCCGGCGCGCTCGGCGCCGATCCGGCCGGCGCAGGCCAGACCTTCACCGCTACGGTGTCGGGCGAGAGCCTGTTCTCCTCGCTGGAGCAGTTCCGCGGCATCATCCTGCGCGCCAATGCCGACGGTACCGTGGTCCGGCTGGGCGACGTGGCGCGCCTCGACTTCGGTCCGCAGACCTTCGGCTCCGGCTCCACCTGGAATGGCCAGGAAGCGGGCGGCCTCGGCATCAACCTGCTGCCGGGCGCGAACGCCCTGCAGGTGGCCGATGCCGTCAAGGCCAAGATGGACGAGCTGTCGAAGAACTTCCCGCAGGGCGTCAAGTGGTTCTCGCCGTACGACACCACGCCGTTCATCACCGCATCGATGAAGGACGTGGCGCACACCCTGGTGGAAGCGATCATCCTGGTGTTCGTGGTGATGCTGATCTTCCTGCAGAACCTGCGCGCCACCATCATCCCCACCCTGGTGATTCCGGTGGCCCTGCTGGGCACCTTCATCGGCCTGCTCGGCCTGGGCTTCTCGCTCAACCAGCTGACCTTGTTCGGCATGGTGCTGGCGATCGGTATCGTGGTGGACGACGCGATCGTGGTGATCGAGAACGTCGAACGCATCATGACCGAGGAAAACCTCGATCCCAAGGAAGCCACCCGCAAGGCGATGGGCCAGATCACCGGCGCGATCGTGGCGATCACGGTGGTGCTGGCGGCGGTGTTCGTGCCTTCGGCACTGCAGCCCGGCGCCACCGGCGTGATCTACAAGCAGTTCGCGCTGACCATCGCGGTGTCGATGGCCTTCTCGGCCTTCCTGGCGATGTCGTTCACGCCGGCACTGTGCGCGACCCTGCTCAAGCCGACCCACCACGAGAAGAAGAACCCGGTCTATCGCGGCTTCAACAAGGTGTTCGACCGCGTCACCACCATGTACCACGGCCATATCGGCAGCGCCGTGCGGCATATGCCGAGCTGGATGGTGGTGTTCGTGCTGGTGGCCGTGCTGGCGGGCTTCCTCTATACCCGCCTGCCCAGCAGCTTCGTGCCTAACGAAGACCAGGGCTTCGCCCTGGCCGTGGTCAACCTGCCGCCGGGCGCGACCATCGAACGCACCAAGCAGGTGATGACCGAGATCCGCGATCGGCTCAACAACAGTCCGCTGAAGAACGACATCGCCGGCATCTTCCAGGTCGACGGCTTCAGCTTCGTGGGCTCAAGTGAAAACGCCGGCATGGTCTTCATCAAGCTGACCGACTGGGACAGCCGTCCGATGACTGCCGACCAGTTCATCCAGCAGGCCAACGGCGTGCTGCACATGGGCAAGCCGATCGACGCGCAGATCTTCGTGGTGAACCTGCCGACGATCCGCGGCCTCAGCCAGTTCGGCGGTATCGACATGTACCTGCAGGCACGTGCCGGACAGTCGCGCGGCGAGCTGGCCCAGGCCGTCGGCGCCCTGCTGGGCAACGCCCAGAAGAGCCCGACCCTGACCGGTATCCGACCCAACTCGCTGCCTGACGCGCCGCAGCTGCAACTGGCGGTCGACCGCGTGCAGGCGCAGTCGATGGGCCTGTCGGTCACCGACGTCTACCAGGCCGTCTCGCTGCTGCTGGCGCCGGTCTACGTGGACAACTTCATCTACGGCGGCCGCGTGAAGCGCGTGTACGTGCAGGCTGACGCGCCCTACCGCATGGGCCCCGAAGCGCTGCAGCACATGTATACGCCCAGCGGCATCAGCAGCGCCGCCACCGGTACGGCCACCAGCAGCTCGAGCAATACCGGCGGCTATCTCGCCTCGGTGAACCCCTCGGCCAGCAACAGCGCCATCAGTCCGTACAACATGGTGCCGCTGTCCAGCGTGGTGAAGGCGAACTGGACGGTCAACGCGCTGTCGCTGCCGCGCTACAACGGCTATGCGGCGATGGAAATCGTCGGCGACGCGGCCCAGGGCTACGCCACCGGCCAGGCCATGGAAGTGCTGCAGAACATCGTCGACAAGGACTTGCCGAAGGGCTTCGGCTCCGACTGGACCGGCCTCTCCTACCAGGAAGTTCTGGCGGGCAACTCGGCCACCCTGCTGATGCTGCTCTCGATCGTGATCGTGTTCCTATGCCTCGCGGCGCTCTACGAGAGCTGGTCGATCCCGGTCGCGGTGCTGCTGGTGGTGCCGCTGGGCCTGCTTGGCATGGCGATCGCCTGCATGCTGCGCGGCATGCCCAACGATCTGTACTTCAAGATCGGCATGGTGACGGTGATCGGCCTGGCCGCGAAGAACGCGATCCTGATCGTGGAATTCGCGGTGGAGCAGCAGCTGCAGGGCAAGACCTTGTTCGATGCGGTGCTCACTGCCGCTCGCCTGCGTCTGCGCCCGATCCTGATGACCTCGCTGGCCTTCATCCTCGGCGTGTTCCCGCTGGCCATCTCGACCGGCGCGGGCGCGAACTCGCGGCACTCGATCGGCACCGGCGTGATCGGCGGCATGATCTTCGCCACCTTCCTCGGCCTGCTGCTGATTCCGGTGTTCTACGTGTTCGTGCGCCGCCTGCTCGGCGACAAGCTGGACGAGGTGTCGCACAAGATGCCGCATCACGGCGACGACCACGGTGGTCAGGGCGGCGGTTCCGGGCATGGCCCGGCCGCTCCGGCGGGCGGTGGCGGCATGCAGTCGTTCGACTCGGATCCGCGCCGCGGCGTGTGACCTGAGCCGGACGGAAGTTCGACGAAAAGAAAACCCCGGCCTGAGCCGGGGTTTTCTTTTGCTGACGCAGAGGGTCGCGGCGCGCTCGTTCGAACAGCAGGCCTCAGCATGTCGAGGCGCAACGACCTGCATGGAGTAGCGCTACAGCGGGCTTTCCTGGTGACGCCCGTCTATACACCTGCTTCCAGCGGCAGATACTCATTGCCGTGCCGGCCGGACGATGCGCTTCTCTATACCAGCCCAACCCACCAGCCGCGCTCGCGACACTGCCTGCACGGGGGCATGGCTTCCAATCGAGTCCACGGCACTCGTCCGGAACACCGGCTCGCGCATGGGCTCTCCGACGGCACGCCCTGAACGCAGGGGCGCCGTCAGGCAAGCAACGCTTCAGCGCAGACCGGTCTCGGCGCGGGCGATCACCATGCGCTGGATCTCGCTGGTGCCCTCGTAGATTTCGGTGATCTTGGCGTCGCGGAAGTAGCGCTCCAGCGGCATTTCCTTGGAGTAGCCCATGCCACCGTGGATCTGCACGGCCTGGTGAGCGATCCACATGGCCGCTTCCGAGGCGACCAGCTTGGCCACCGAAGCCTCGGTGCCGAAACGGCCGCCGTTCTTCTCCGCCTGCCCCTTGGTCCAGGCGGCGCGCAAGGTGAGCAGCAGTGCGGCGTCGAGCTTGCACTTCATGTCGGCGATCTTGGCCTGGGTCATCTGGAAGGTGCCGATCGGGTGGCCGAAGGCCTTGCGATCGCGCGACCACTGCAGGGTCGCCTCGTAGGCCGCACGGGCGATGCCCACGGCCTGCGAGGCGATGCCGATGCGGCCGGCGTCGAGCACGCCCATGGCGATCGAGAAGCCCTTGCCCTCTTCGCCCAGCAGATCGTCCTTGGCGCAGACGTAGTCGCTGAATTCGATCTCGCAGGTGGCCGAGGCGCGGATGCCCAGCTTCGGCTCGGTCTTGCCAGCGTGGAAGCCCGGCTTCTGGGTGTCGATGATGAAGGCCGACACACCCTTGGCGCCGATGCCCGGCGTGGTGATGGCGAACAGCACGATGTAGCGCGCCACCGGGCCGGAGGTGATCCAGCTCTTCTTGCCGTTGATTACCCAGTCGCCGTCCGCGTTCTTGGAGGCGCGGGTGTGCATCGCCGAGGCATCCGAACCGGACTGCGGCTCGGTCAGCGCGTAGGCGCCGATCGCCTCGCCCTGTGCGATCGCGCGCACGTACTTCTGCTTCTGCGGCTCGGTGCCGTGCTTGAGGATGCCGTTGCAGAACAGCGAATTGTTCACCGACATCACCGTCGAGGTGGCGGCATCGGCCGCCGCGATCTCGACCATCGCCAGCACGTAGCCGACCGGGTCCAGGCCGGCGCCGCCGTATTCGTGCGGCACCTCGATGCCCATCAGGCCGAGCTGGCCCATCTCGCGGATGTTGTCCAGCGGAAACTCGCCCTTGGCGTCCAGCTCGGCGGCCACCGGCGCAATGCGCTTCTGCGCAAAGTCGCGGGCGATCGACTGGATCGACAACTGCTCTTCGGTAAAGCTGAAATCCATGGGGAACTCCCGGATGCAGGGTTAGCCGCCTATTGTAGCGGGCCGGCCGCCCACGCTTTGTGCGCACGCAGCACGACCTCTTCGTGCGCCAGTCCTTGCCCGGCCTGCCGACCACGGACGCGATTCGGCGGATTGCCGCTTGACGCGCCGCGGCGTCCCGCCTAGCCTTGTAAATCTCTCTATCGCGATATAAGGATACCGATGGATCTGGCGACCGCCTCCGGCATGCTGCGCCTGCTCGCCGACCCGACCCGGGTGCGGCTGCTGGCGCTGCTCGAGCGCGAGGAGCTGACCGTGGCCGAGCTGGCCGCCGTGCTCCATCTGGCGCAACCGCGCGTCTCCACCCATCTGGCCAAGCTCAAGGAAGCCGGGCTGGTGCGCGACCGCCGCGCCGGCGTGTCCGCCTATTATCGAGCCAACAACGAAGGCGAGGAGCAGCAGTACGCGCTGCTGCGCTCCCTGCGCGAGAGCATCGACGACGCCTTGCTGCGCGAAGACGCCGGACGCCTGCCCGCCGTGCTCGCCCAGCGCGCCAGCGAGGAAGGCTGGGCCGATACCGTGGCTGGCGACATGGAACGCCATTATTCGCCCGGCCGCACCTGGGAAACCCTGGCGCGTTCGCTGCTGCAGCTGCTGGAAACCGGCGACGTGCTGGACGTCGCCTCCGGCGACGGCATCACCGCCGAGCTGCTGGCGCCGCACGCGCATTCGATCGTCTGCGTGGACAGCAGCGAACGCGTGGTGGAAGCCGCCCGCCGCCGCCTCGACAGCTTCGCCCACGTCGAGGTGCGCCACGGCAACATGGAAGCCCTCGAGCTCGGCGAGCGCCGCTTCGACCTAGTGCTGCTGCTGCACGCACTGACTTATGCCGAACACCCTGCGCGCGCCGTGGCGGAAGCCGCCCGCCATCTGCGTAGCGGTGGCCGCCTGTTGGCGATCACCCTGGGCAAGCACGACCACGGCGCTGCAGTGGCGCCGTTCGACCACCGCAATCTCGGCTTCACCCCGCTGGAGCTGGAAGGCTTCGCGCGCAAGGCCGGGCTGGAAGTCAGCAGCAGCACGCGGCTGAGCCGCGAGCGCAAGGCGCCGCACTTCGAAGTGATCAGCCTGCTTGCCCGCAAGCCCTAATCGCACGAGCGGATCGATATGAATACCCTGCCCTGGCTGCATCCCGAACGCGTCGCCTTGCTGGAAAAGGCGCTGGACCAACGCATCCTGATCCTCGACGGCGGCATGGGCACCATGCTGCAGACGCATAGCCTCGGCGAGACCGACTTTCGCGGCCAACGCTTCGTCGACGGGCACGACCAGCACCATCACGGCCACAACCACGATCATCCCGGCGGCTGCGACCTCAAAGGCAACAACGACCTGCTGACGCTGACCCGCCCCGAGATCATCCGCGGCGTGCACGAGGCCTATTTGGAAGCCGGCGCCGACCTGATCGAGACCAACACCTTCAACGCCACCCGCATCAGCCAGGCCGACTACCGGCTTGAGCATCTGGCGCAGGAGCTGAACCGCGAGGGCGCCCGCCTGGCGCGCGCCGCCTGCGCCGCGATGGAAGCGCGCACGCCCGACCGGCCGCGCTTCGTGATCGGCGTGCTCGGTCCGACCAGCCGCACTGCCTCGCTGTCGCCTGACGTCAACGACCCCGGCTTCCGCAACGTGGACTTCACCGAGCTGGTGACGAACTACACCGAATCCGCCAGCGGCCTGCTGGACGGCGGCGCCGACCTAATCATGGTCGAGACCATCTTCGACACCTTGAACGCCAAGGCCGCGCTGTATGCCTTGAGCGAATTGTTCCGGCAGCGCGGCCACCGGGTGCCGGTGATGATCTCGGGCACCATCACCGACCGCTCGGGGCGCACGCTCTCCGGGCAGACCGCTGAGGCGTTCTGGTATTCGGTACGCCATGCGCGCCCGCTGTCGGTAGGCCTGAACTGCGCGCTCGGCGCCGCTGATCTGCGCCCGCACCTGCAGACGCTGGCGCGGGTTGCCGAGTGCCACGTCAGCACCCATCCGAACGCCGGCCTGCCGAACGCTTTCGGCGAGTACGACGAGACTCCGGCGCAGATGGCTGAAGTCATCGGCAGCTTCGCCCGCGACGGTTTGCTGAACCTGGTCGGCGGCTGTTGCGGCACCACGCCGGCGCACATCCGCGCGATCGCCGAGGCAGTGCAGGGTTTCCCGCCGCGTGCGCTGCCCGGCCTGGCGACCGAAGCCGCATGAGCGCCGCCATCGCGCCGGCGTGTCCGGCCTTCATTCGCCATGCCTGCCCCGGAAGCCAGCTCCCCCATGACTGAAACGGCGCGCTACACCCGCCTGTCCGGGTTGGAGCCGCTGGTGCTCACGCCCGACCTGCTGTTCGTCAATGTCGGCGAGCGCACCAATGTCACCGGCTCCGCGCAGTTCCGCAAGCTGATCAAAGAAAATCGCTACGACGAGGCGATCGACGTGGCGCGCCAGCAAGTGGAAAACGGCGCGCAGATCATCGACATCAACATGGACGAGGGACTGATCGATTCCGAGGCGGCGATGACGCGCTTCGTCAATCTGATCTCGTCCGAGCCGGACATCGCCCGCGTGCCGTTCATGATCGACTCCTCCAAGTGGAGCGTGATCGAGGCCGGCCTGCGTTGCCTGCAAGGCAAAGGCATCGTCAATTCGATCTCGCTGAAGGAAGGCGAGGAACTGTTCCTGGAGCATGCGCGGCAAGTGCAGCAGTACGGTGCCGCCGCCGTGGTGATGGCCTTCGACGAACAAGGCCAGGCGGATACCTGCGCGCGCAAGGTGGAAATCTGCAGCCGCGCCTTCGAACTGCTGACCCGCGAGCTGGACTTCCTGCCGGAAGACATCATCTTCGATCCGAATATCTTCGCTATCGCGACCGGCATCGAGGAGCACAACAACTATGCGGTGGACTTCATCGAGGCCACACGGGAGCTGAAGAGGCGCTTCCCGCACAGCCACATTTCCGGCGGCGTCTCCAACGTGTCGTTCTCGTTCCGCGGCAACGACACCGTGCGCGAGGCGATCCATTCGGTGTTCCTGTTCCACGCCATCGCGGCAGGCATGGACATGGGCATCGTCAACGCCGGCGCGCTGGCGATCTACGACGACCTCGATCCGGCGCTGCGCGAGCGCGTCGAGGACGTGGTGCTGAATCGCCGCGCCGACGCCACCGAGCGTCTGCTGGAAATCGCCGACAACTTCCGCAAGAAGAAGGGCGAAGCTGTCACCGAGACCCTGGCCTGGCGCGACAAGCCGGTGCGCCAGCGGCTGAGCCACGCCCTGGTGCACGGCATCGACCAGTACGTGCTCGAGGACACCGAGGAAGCCCGGCTGCAGGCCACGCGCCCGCTCGAGGTGATCGAGGGGCCGCTGATGGACGGCATGAACGTGGTCGGCGACCTGTTCGGCGCCGGCAAGATGTTCCTGCCGCAGGTAGTGAAGTCGGCGCGCGTGATGAAGAAGGCCGTGGCCCACCTGATTCCCTTTATCGAAGAGGAAAAGGCGCGTACCGGCGAAGTGAGCAAGAGCAACGGCAAGATCGTGATGGCCACGGTCAAGGGCGATGTGCACGACATCGGCAAGAACATCGTCGGCGTGGTGCTCCGCTGCAATAATTTCGAGGTGATCGACCTCGGCGTGATGGTACCGACGCAGAAGATCCTCGACACCGCGCGCGAGGAAGGCGCCGACATCATCGGCCTGTCCGGCTTGATTACGCCGTCGCTGGAAGAAATGAGCCAGGTCGCGCGCGAGATGCAGCGACAGGAATTCAGCATTCCCCTGCTGATTGGCGGCGCCACCACCTCGCGCGCACATACGGCGCTGAAGATCGAGCCACACTACAAGGCGCCGACGGTATGGGTGAAGGATGCCTCGCGCGCGGTGGGCGTGGCGCAGTCGCTGATCAGCAAGGAGCTGGTCGACGACTTCATCGCCAAGATTCGCCGGGAATACGCCGAGGTGCGCGAACGCCACCGCGATCGCGGCCCGGGCAAGCAGCTGGTGTCGCTGACCAAGGCACGCGCGCAGCGCTTCGACGGCGGCTGGAGCGATTACCGCCCACCCGCACCAGCCAAGCCCGGCGTCACCGTCTTTGCAGACTACGACCTCGCCGAGCTGCGCACCTATATCGACTGGAGCCCGTTCTTCAATGCCTGGGAACTGGCCGGCCGCTTTCCGGACATCCTCGACGACGAGATCGTCGGCACGCAGGCGCGTGAGCTCTACGAGGATGCCAAGCGCATGCTCGATCGACTGATCGCGGAACGCTGGCTTCAGGCCAGGGGCGTGATCGGCTTCTGGCCGGCCGCAGGCGTCGGCGACGACATCGAGGTCTACACCGACGAGTCAGCGCGGCATGCAACGCCCATGGCCGTGCTCCACTGCCTGCGCCAGCAGGCCGAAAAACCCGCCGATCGACCGGACTTCTGCCTGGCCGATTTCGTCGCGCCGAAGGACAGCGGCGTCGCGGACTGGGTCGGCGCCTTCGCGGTGACCGCCGGCATCGGCATCGAGGCGCATGTCGCGCGCTTCGAAGCCGAGCACGACGACTATGCCGCGATCATGCTGAAGGCGCTGGCCGACCGCCTGGCCGAGGCCTTCGCCGAACGCATGCACGAGCGTGTGCGCAAGGAGTTCTGGGGCTACCAGCCGAACGAAACCCTGGACAACGAGGCCTTGATCGCCGAGGGCTATAGCGGCATTCGCCCTGCCCCCGGCTACCCCGCCTGCCCCGAACATACCGAGAAAGGCACCTTGTTCGAGCTGCTCGATGCGACGAACAACGCCGGCATCGAACTCACCGAGGGCTATGCCATGTACCCCGCCGCCGCGGTGTCCGGCTGGTACTTCGCGCACCCGCAGAGCCAGTATTTCGTGGTCGGCCGGCTCAGCCGCGAACAGGTCGAAGACTATGCCAAGCGCAAGGGCTGGACCCGCGCGGAAGCCGAGCGCTGGCTGGCCACCAACCTGGACTACGACCCGGACTGACTCGGTCTTGGCAGACTCCGTGCGGGCCACCCCGCCGCGGCAATCCTCAGGTCTCTTCCGGGCCACCCGGCCGCACGGTTTCCGGCTCACGATGGCGCAGGTGGGCGAACACGTTGTAGATCGAGACGAACATCGGGAAGGCCGTCTGGATGATGCCTACCGAATCGTTCTTGCCCCAGATGAAGTAGATCAGGGTCAACACGCTGCCGCTCACCGACAGGTACCAGAACATCATCGGCACCACCACCTTCTTCTGCTTCTTGGTGGCGTAGAACTGCACGAACCAGCGCGCCGTGAACAGGAAGGTGCCCAGATAGCCGATCAGCTTCCAGGGCGTGATGGTGAGCATGTGCAGGTTGGCGAGCGTCTCGTGCATGGCGCGGCATTCCGGGAAAGTATCCGCACATTGTACCTATCGACCTTTCCTCGGCCTTTGACTAAGCCGCCTGCGTGCCCATGGCCACCAGACATCCATCGCCATCGGCGAATTTCACGTCATGCATTGACGTGCCGCCATAGTCCCCGTATAGTTTCGCGCTCTCGGCGGGCGGTTAGCTCAGCGGTAGAGCACTGCCTTCACACGGCAGGTGTCACAAGTTCGATCCTTGTACCGCCCACCACCGAATGAACCCTTGTTCCAAGGGACAGCAAAGGCTCCGGAATCGGGGCCTTTTTTGTTGGCTGCGCTGCAAGTGGCCGGGCTTGACCCTGCTAACTGACTAGCTGACGCAAGAATGCCTGCACCGAACGCTGCGATCGCACGTTCCAAGCTGAGTGCTAGATGCCGGGCCACCCAGTCCTCTTCGCACGCGATGAGGTGCAACACCTGGCCGAAGACTGGCACCGTCGCCCTACCGTGATCGCCTGCATCGCTCGCTAGATGGCCTGCCCCAACCAGATTTCGTTTCGAAGTGCTCGAGTCTTCGAACAGAATCGATCTCTTTATCCGTCCGAAAATCACTGAATTCTTCGAGGCAAGCTACATGCCGAATATAAAACCCTACAATTTGTATTTCCGGAAGAAATACATGCCCGCATACTCTTGCTAATAGCAGCGTCAAGCGTATCACCCGAATAAACTACATAGCCAGGATGACCCACGATCAAAGCAGCGCACTGGTTGTAATAGGTCAATTCAATCTTGCAATCCACTCCACCTTTGGCGCGACAATCTTGTAAGGCAGCTTGAGCAGCGCCATTTTCGTTAGGCAAGTTCACTGAGCTTCCTAACACACCCTTCGGTATATAGGTAGCAATTGCACCCCAAGTGGTGACCCATTGCTGTGATGCAGATATATTTTGCGATTGTGTGCTATTGCCATTATAACCAGAAGGAATAGGACCACACGAACTCACGTCTGTTCCACTATAAAGAATTTGGCCCGACGGACAGCCTCCTTCAGCATAAGTGCATCTAATGCCGCACAAGATGACGATCACGAGCAGCAGCCCGATCCACCGCTCCTTCCGCATACCGATCTTCTCTAAATTTCGATCTTGTAAATTATTGAATTATATGCGGAACACTACAAGCTGAATATAACACCCGACAATTTAATTCTCTGTCATCGGCACATGCCTTCATGCCCTTTTTAATAGCATTCTCCAATGTCTCATCAGCGTATATCCAATAAGATGGATGTCCCGCCACAAACGCCGCACACTGATTTCCGAATGAAAGCTCAATCTTGCAGTTCAGCCCACCTTTCGCACGGCAATCCTGTAACGCCGCTTGCTCGGCCTGACTTTGAGTCGGAAGATTTGTAGATGTACCAAGCACTCCTTTAGGCACATAAGTTGCAATCGAGCCCCATAGTGTTATCTGGTGCCGTATAGCTTGCTTTTGCGGTATCTGATCTCGCGCGTGATGGTAGTAGCCTGACGGTATAGGCCCACACGAACTGATATCAGTACCACTATGGGGAATCTGTCCAGGAGGACATCCTCCATCTGCATAAGCTCTTGCAGCGCAAAATATATTGGTAAGCACGCAAATTGATCTGATCCAATCATTCTTTCGCATAACAAGCTTCCGAGACTTATACCACAAATTACTGAACTCTACGTGGCATGCTACAAGCCGAATAAATTACTCGGCAGTTTATGTTCCCGCCATCCACGCATGATTTCATTGCTTTATTAATTACCTGATCGAGCGTCGGTGCCGCAAATGCCCCGAAGTCTGGATGTCCTACAACGACTGCCGCACACTGATTTCCATATGAAAGCTCAATTGCGCAATCCACTCCACCCTTTGCTCGGCAGTCCTGCACAGCTGACTGCTCAGCCTGTTCTTGCGTCGGAAGACCCGTCGAAAAACCAAGAACCCCTTTAGGTATGTATGATGCAATTGCTCCCCATGTCGTAGCCCAGCGCGGCGGCTGCAAAGTGGCAGACCGCACGCTTTGGCCTTGAGCACCATCCGGCAATGGAGCACAGCCTGTCGAGCCTTGGCTTGGGTCACCCACTTGGTAGTATCCTTGAGGACAACTGCCTTCCGCATAAATAATTAGGCTGGCGCCGAACAGGCCAATCGAAAGTATCGCTCGAATCCATTCGTTACTACACATTGAGTTCAACTCATGAAGTTATTTAATTCTACGAGGTAGGCTGCATGCCGAATACAATATTCGACAGTTTTTGTTACCACCATTAGCACAATCATTCAAACCATTATTAATAGCCTCATTTAGTGTAGGGCCAGAAAACGTACCATAACCAGGGTCTCCAATGACTAAAGCTGCACATTGATTGCCATAAGAAATTTCAATCGTACAATCCAGCCCTCCCTTCATTCGACAATCCGTCTGCGCCGCCTGCTCTGCTTGCTCACGCGTCGGCAAATTTGTAGAGGTGCCGATTATCCCTTTTGGTACATATGTTGCGATCGCCCCCCACATATCAATCCATTTCGGAGTGGGTAAGGTGGGTCTTGCCGGACGCTCACTAGAATTACTGCTATATCCCGAGGGAATCGGGCCGCAAGAACTAATATCAGTTCCGCTGTATGGAATTTGTCCAGCCGGGCACCCTCCTTCACAGTGAATTAGTGAACTAACGCTCAATAGACTAACGGCGGCAATCCATCGACTCCAAGCAATGCTTCGCATATTAAACGCCCTCTAGCAAATTCACCTTTGGGGAACCTCCGGGCTATCAACCAAGATTTCGGTCTGATGGCGCGTCATATCGATTACTATTGGGTCGCTTGCCATTTAAATAAAGCCTGGTATTCATCAAGAATGCATATCCTTTCCGGCAAGGCCATATGTTCCGGGTGGCGGAGCCGACCCTAAACCACTGTTGCCATCGAGACCATAGGTACCCGTCATTCGTGGATCAGTGCTCGGACCTATTCCACCACCTAATGTGTGCCCGCCATCTCTATGCAGCCCTCCGTGCTGGCCTATGACTGCAGGTCGCGCATAGCCCCCTGCCTCGGCCTTATTATATGAACCAGCTGGCTGACCCTGTGGCCCTGGATTGCTCGAAGCTCCTCCAGAGAATGCTGAGAAGTGCATGAAGTTACCCATCGTCCCACCAAAAAACATACCCGCCATCGGCGGCACGGAAATGATCAGAACAGTCATCAGCAAGCCGATGCCGCCCTGCTGCATCGCCATGTTGTTGAAGCCTTCGGCTTGCTGGCCGGTGATCGAATTGATGAACGACGAGGCCCAAAGCGCACCCGCTACGTTCAATGTCAGCTTCAGCACGATGCTTGAGACGACATCGAGCATGGCCATCGAAAACATCGTGGCGATGCCGTAGAACAACCATTTCTGGAAGAGGCTCTTGGTTTGCTCGAACATCAGGCACATGATGAACAGCGGGCCGAAACCCACGAACATTGCCAAGGCGAACTGATATAGCAACAACATGGCGCCAGCCGCCATAGGCGGGCTTGCCGTGCCGAAAGTCGCCAGCATCAAGGCGCGTTCTTTCTCGTTGCTGGCGTCAGAGTTTCCAGGAGAAACCTGAACTGTGCTGATCGCCGCCATGGTCAGCTGGGTTGCCGCCATGTTCTGGTCGATCTGGCTCACCGGCGAATCGTCGCCGGCAACCAATTGGCTGATCTCGGACGCTAGACCACCGTTCGCAGATAAATACGACTGCAGATCCGCGTTCATGATCGACATGGTCGTGGCAGCAGTGACGATCAGGACCACCCGAGCAGACTTCACCACGAGCTCCATCATCGGCTCGCGCGACTGTCCGGTGACGATGCGATAGCCCTGGAGCATGATCCAGATCGTCACCAGGACGAGAGCCAGGCCCGACACCCATTGCATCAAGCTGCCCAGGACCGAACTCTGGAATTTCTCCACCTCGGTCTGCAAGTACTGGTACACCAGGACAAAGTAGGCATAAGCCGTCAAGTCGCCCATGGGGTTCATGGCAGCCTCCCCTGGCATCCGCTAGGTGCGTTACGCATTCCTTGGCTCTCCTTGTGCAGTTGGATCATTCCGCCATCGACTTGACGCCTGCTACTTATTGACCTCAAAAGCAGCTTTCAGCGCGGCGGCCTGAACCAGATTGCCCATGATGGTGTTGCTGCCTCGCAATAACTTCTTGGCCAGCATGTCCTGCTCACCCTGAAGCGAACTAATCATTGCGTCGTCGGACTGCATCCTGGCCTGCCAAGCCGCCATCTGCGTGGTTACCGCATTGTTGTAGTCCGCGGCTTGATTGGCCGCACGCCCGTCATCTGCCATCGTGCCCTTACTTGTCAGCTTTTTCTCGACATCCTCGAACTGTCCGGCGTAATGATTAAGCTGATTCATCATCGCGACGGTGTTGTTGTACTTGTCGATCTGGCAATGCACGATCTGCGCGCATACACCCTGCTGTTGTTGGGCAATGCTTCCACCCAGCACCGAGGTAAGGCTGCTCGTGAGCGTTTGCATGATGCTGCCGCTTCCGCCAGGGCAACTGGCCTCGACATAGGAGCCTTCGTCAGTGATCGGCTGCAGCTGGTTCGACATGTTGCCAAGGCCAGTCTTCAAGACATCGATGCTCGACAACATCTGCTTGTATTGATTTACTTCGTTGATGTACTGCTCACCCTGAAGCTTGTACTGATCGACGGTCTGCTTGAGCTGCTTTGCGAAACTCGCACCATTCGCATCAATGCTGGCGTTATCGGTCACGAGCACCTGAGCATTGGCAACATTGACCACAAGATAAGCGACCATGGCGCAAGCCACGCCCAGCCTCCAGCCATGGCCAGACCTGTTAACAAGTGAATCTATTTTCATTTCGCAGTCCTCATCAAATAAATCGATGGTCGATCAAGCAAATCGACCATCGACAGCCGAAGGCTATGCACTTGTCGCCCATCAAAAATTTCTGGCAGCAAATATGCTGGCTTGATCATGGAGCACGAAGAAAAGCGCCACTGACAACGAGGCTCTGCCAGATGGTCATTTGCGCCTGGCGCGATATCGCACTAGCCCTCACCTGACTCGTCATGCCTACCCTTCCTTGCCTCTTGAAAGATGCGTTCAAGCATGCACCTAAATCCGAGAGCCCTTTTATTGCAATACTTCCATTTTGAGTCAATGAAGCACATTAATTGATTGCCCGTCAACAACCGCTCGAATCGGGACATAGGCGCCGCAGACACATGTGCCGAATAAAACATTTTCAACAAGCGCACTCGTGAGGCAACGCACTTAATTTATCTCAGGAAAATTCCTAAACCAGCTTTATAAATGATGCCTCTATAAAATCGATCGAATACGGCTTAGCCACATACAAATCACTTAATATCAGTGACACGCAATACATTTTATACAACCCTCATCGACCGCACATGCGTTGCGTTTGAAAATCGTTTGAGGGCAACACGGCTGCTCGACGCGCATAGCGCCTCATCCTGCCAGGCATATCGCTTAGTCACATCAGGCGCAGCCTTTCATGTCGCGCTCGATCGGCCACATCGAGAACAGAACTTTCAGCGCGGGAACAAGCAAGAGCAACACCACACTCTCTAGCTTGTGATAAGGCACCTACTCGAGGGTTCTCGAAAAGCACAGGGCCGACTGCGCCCAGAGTGCCCAAGTCACGCAACAGGCATGCCAGCTTCATCCTCGCTCTGCACGGCAAGTGCAAGTCACTGGGCAAGTGGCGAGCCATGAAAGTACCTGCACCCTTTCATCTGCGCGGCTGCAAGTGATGCGAGTCCAAAGGAGAAAGCACCGACTTCAGGCCCGCCACAGCCATAATGTCCCGTGCGGCCACGCAAGCGAAGGCCCGCTCGCAAACTCATTCGGAGAGCCGCTCATGCCAACGCCGACCCGCACCCTGCTCGCCCTTGCCCTGCTGCTGCCGGCCGCTGCGTCGGCTGCCGACCTGCTGGTCGAGCACGTCAATGGCTATACGCTGGACAGCCATGGCCAACTGCAGCACTTCCAGGCCTTGCTCGTCCAGGACGGCAAGGTGGTCGCCACCGGAAGTGATAAGGAGCTCGCACGTCGCGCCGGCGACGCCCGCATCGTCGATGGCAGCGGCCGCACCCTGCTGCCCGGCCTGACCGACGCCCACGGCCACGTGATGGCCCTGGGTTTCATGAAGGTCGAGGCCAATCTGGCTGACAGCACGTCGCTGCCGCAGGCGCTGGCCGAAGTGAAGGCCTATGCCGCCGCTCATCCCGGTACAGGCTGGATCCGCGGCGGCGGCTGGAATCAGGTGACCTGGAAACTGGGGCGCTTCCCGACCGCCCGCGAACTCGACGGCGCGGTGTCCGACCGTCCCGTCTGGCTGAGCCGCGTCGACGGTCACGCCGGCTGGGCCAACAGCGCGGCGATGAAACTGGCAGGAGTCGACCGCCAGACCAAGGACCCCGCCGGCGGCCGCATCGAGCGCGACGCCCAGGGCAATCCCACCGGCGTCTTTGTCGATGGCGCCACGGCGCTGATCGCCAGCCATCTTCCGCCACCGACCGAGCAGGAAGGCCGCGCCGCGCTGGACGCCGCGCTGGGCGAGCTGCGCAGCGTCGGCCTGACCAGCGTCGACGACCCCGGCATCGACCTGCCGACCTACCGGCTGTATCGCGCCTACGCCGACGCGCACCAGCTCACGACACGCATCTACGCGATGATCATGAACACCGGCGCCGACTTCGACACGATCAGCCACGACGGCCCCTTGATCGGCTACGGCAACGACTTCCTCACCGTGCGCGCGGTAAAGCTCTTCGCCGACGGCGCGCTAGGCAGCCGCGGCGCCGCGCTGCTGGCGCCGTACAGCGACGATCCGCATAACAGTGGGCTGCTGTTCCATACGCCCGACGAGCTGACCGCCATGATCGGCAAGGCGCTGTCCAAGGGCTATCAGGTCTGCGTGCACGCGATCGGCGACCGCGCCAATCGGGAGGTGCTGGACAGTTTCGCCGCAGCTTACCGGCAGCACGGCGGCGAGCAGCTGCGCAATCGCATCGAGCATGCGCAGATCGTGGCGCCTGTCGACATCCCGCGCTTCGTGACATTGCAGCTGATCGCCTCCATGCAGCCCACCCACGCCACGTCCGACAAGGACATGGCACCGTCACGCCTGGGCGCCGAGCGCCTGCAGGGCGCCTATGCCTGGCGCAGTTTCCTGAAGCAGGGCACGGTGATCGCCGGCGGCTCGGATTTTCCGGTCGAGTCGCCCAATCCCTTCTACGGCCTGCATGCCGCCGTCACCCGCCAGGACCATCGTGATCAGCCTCCCGGCGGCTGGTATTCGCAGCAGGCGATGACGCGCATCGAGGCCTTCCGCGCCTTTACCCTCGACGCTGCCTATGCGGCGCATCAGGAGCACAGCCTCGGCTCGCTGGAGCCGGGCAAATGGGCCGACTTCATCCTGGTCGACCGCGACATCTTCCAGGTGCCGGCACGGGAGATCTGGTCGACCCGCGTGCTGCAGACCTGGGTCGCCGGCCGGCAGGTCTATCAAACGCCTCATTGAGGTCCCCGCCGGCTGCCATTGCCTGGCTGCTGCACCAAACAGTGCCTGATACGACCGGGCACCTGCTGCCCCTAGCTGTGCCTCTGCAGCCCTGATCGCCGTTGGCTTGAACCGCGCCTGCGCACGCCAGGTCGCGCGGTTGCGCCATTTCCAGGCATAGGCCATCAGTCATGTTGCGAATTTCGCTTGGCCCTATTGACGCCCTGAAAGATGGTGTTATAGTTCACTACAACACCGGTCAACGACATCACTAAGGAGACCTACCATGAACACGCAAAAATTCGCCGCCATGACTGCTTCCGTGCTGTTCACCGCCCTGAGTCTGGCTGCCTTCCATTCCAACGTCAGCGTCATCCCGGCGCAGGAAATCAACGGCACCCATGTGGTGGAACTGGCCCCGGTCACGGTGACCCCCAGCGCCACCGAGGTGCGCCAGGCCTTGCTCAACAACGCTACGGCTGCGGCTGCCGCAGCGGTGAGCGGCCTGGCCGGCCACGCGGGAGTCGGCCTGCTCAGCGAACAAGCAGCCATGCCCTACTATTCGTTCAGCAACAAGTTCGGCCGTATCAGCAAGGAATAACTCGATGACCATCACCTGGAACGACAGCGTCCCGATCTACCGTCAATTGCGCGAACGCGTGGTGGCGATGATTCTGGACGGCGCCTTGAACGAGGGCGACCCGCTGCCGTCGGTACGCCAGGTTGCGGCTGATTTTCAGATCAATCCGCTGACAGTCTCGAAGGCATACCAGGAACTGGTCGACGATCAATTGGTGGAAAAACGGAGGGGGTTAGGCATGTTCGTCATCGACGGTGCCCGCGAGGCGCTGCTCAAGTCGGAGCGCGAGCGCTTCCTGCGCGAGGAATGGCCGGCACTGTATGCCCGGCTGCAGCGACTGGGTCTGGACCTCAAGACCTTGATGCGCGAGGCGCCGACGGAGCAGACGCCATGAACGCGGTAGTCACGGCCAACGGCCTGAGCAAGCGCTACAAGAACTCGGTCGCGCTGGACGGCGTGAGCTTCCAGATCCAGAGCGGCCGCATCGTCGGCCTGATCGGTCCGAACGGCGCCGGCAAGACCACTGCTCTGAAGGCGATCCTCGGCCTTACCGACTTCCAGGGCGAGCTGAACGTGCTCGGGCTGGATCCGCGCCGGCAGCGCGACAAGCTGATGGAACAAGTCTGTTTCATCGCCGACGTCGCCGTACTGCCGCGCTGGCTGCGCGTACGCGAGGCGGTCGACTTCGTCGCCAACGTGCACCCACGCTTCGATCGGGCCAAGTGCGAAGCCTTCCTGGCGCGCACCAAGCTGACCCCGGAACAGCGCGTCAAGCAGATGTCCAAGGGCATGATCGTGCAGCTGCACCTTGCCCTGGTGATGGCGATCGACGCGCGCCTGCTGATCCTGGACGAGCCGACGCTGGGCCTAGACATCCTTTACCGCAAGCAGTTCTACCAGAGCCTGCTGGAAGACTACTTCGACGAGAACAAGACCATCATGGTCACCACTCACCAGGTCGAGGAAATCGAGCACATCCTCACCGACCTGATGTTCATCCGCGACGGCAAGATCGTGCTGGATGCCGACATGGACAATGTTGGCGAACGCTTCATCGAAGTCATGGTCAACGCCGACCAGGCCGCCGCGGCGCGCGCGCTGAAGCCACTGGACGAGCGCCAGGTGTTCGGCAAGAGCATTTTCCTGTTCGACGGCATCGAGCGTTCGCGGCTGGAGGCGATGGGCGAAGTGCGCCGCCCCTCGGTCGGCGACCTGTTCGTCGCCACCATGAGGAGCACCTACGCATGAAGACCTTCTACTGGCTGGTGAAACGCGAGTTCTGGGAGCATCGTGGCGGTTTCGTGTGGGCCCCGCTGATCACCAGCGCGATCTTCCTGCTGCTCAACCTGATCGGCATCGTCGCCGGCGAGACGATCAGCGGGCACCACGGCTTCAGCGCCTTCATCAACATCGACGGCAACCACACGCAGCTGTTCAACCAGCCGATGGACGCCGAAACGGCACAGCGCATCGGCGCCGGCCTGGACCTGGCGATGTATGTCGCCACTCTGATCATCAGCGTGGTCTTCGGCTTCGTCGCGTTCTTCTACTTCCTGGGCGCGCTCTACGACGATCGCCGCGATCGCAGCCTGCTGTTCTGGAAATCCCTGCCGATCTCGGATACCGCCACGGTGCTGTCGAAGGTCGTCGCCACGGGTGTGGTGGCGCCGGTGATCAGCCTGGTGGTCGGCGTCGCTACGGGTATGGTGGTGCTGCTTATGTTCACCATTACCCTGTCCCTGCACGGCATCGGTGTATGGCACCTGCTGACGCTGGCGCATCCGCTGCGGGTGACCGCCAACCTGCTGGGCTCGATTCCGCTGTATCTGCTGTGGGCGCTGCCGTCGATCGGCTGGCTGCTGCTCTGCTCGGCCTGGGCGCGCAGCAAGCCGTTCCTGTGGGCGGTGCTGCTGCCGGTTATCGTGAGCATCATGGTCGGCTGGTTCCGCCTGCTCGACCTGCTGCCTTCGGCGGCGAGCACCGCCTGGGGCACCGCCTGCATCCGCATGCTGCTCAGCGTGTTCCCTGGCGGCTGGCTCATCGAGAGCATCCGCTCGAGTTCGCTGAACCACGACGACGATATCGGCATGAGCTTCATCGACCTCTCGCACACCTACGGCATCCTGGCTTCGGCCAATCTGTGGATCGGTGCCTGCGCCGGCATCGCGATGATCGCCGCCGCCATCTGGTTCCGCCGCTGGCGCGACGACACCTGAGCCCCATGGCCGGTTGCGTCCAACGACGAAACCGGCCATCGCGTCATCCCGCGAAGAAGAAGCGCGACATGGGCAGTTGCCATCAGGCGATGCCGCCAGATCTGCAAGACTGAATCGTTCCGCCGCAGTGCCGCACCCTACCCAACCAACGAGGAACCCGCGATGAGCATGCCCTGGTCCGCATCCCTGCTGCTGGTGGCTGCCTGCCTCGCCGGCTGCGGCAAGGCCGATCACGATGTAAGCATCAACCAAGCGATCCGCATGCATGACGGCTCTATCGCGATACGCGCATCGGGTCGACCGGACGCCGACATCAACGCCAACGGCGACCTGAGCATCGACGACCAGATGATCGCCGTCACGCCCGCCCAGCGCGACCTGCTGAAACGCTACTACGCCAGCGCGCTGGCCATACGCGACCACGGCATCGCCACCGGCGAAGCCGGCGCCAAAGTCGCCGGCACCGCGATCGGCAGCGTGGTGAAAGGGCTGGCCAGCGGCGACACCGACAAGATCGACAGCGAGGTCAATGCCAGCGCCGCCAAGGTGGAGGCGCAGGCTGCCCACATCTGCGAGGACCTGCAGCAGATGCACGCCCTGCAGGACAGCCTGTCCGCCCAGCTCGAGGCCTTCCGCCCCTATGCGGTGCTCGATGGCACCTCAGCAGACGAATGCCGGCGCGATCTAAAGGACCACGATCACAACGGTTCGGGCAACGACAGCCATTGATACACCGCCGGCGCGCTTACTCGCCGTGGATGCCGCCCTTGGTCAGCGCCAGGGGATCCAGCAGACGCTTGAGTTCGTCGCGCTGCAGGCCGGTGGTCTCCAGCGCCACGTCGAGAATCGGCCGCCCTTCCTTATAGGCCTGCTTGGCGGTCGCGGCGCCCTTCTCGTAGCCGATCACCGGATTGAGCGCGGTGACCAGGATCGGATTCCGATCCAGCGCTTCTTTGACCCGCGCCGCATTGACCTTGAAGCCAGCGATCGCCTTGTCGGCCAACAGGGTCGACACATTGGCCAGCAGTTGGATCGACTGCAGCAGGTTGTAGGCGATCAGCGGCAGCATCACGTTGAGCTGGAAATTGCCGGACTGGCCGGCGACGGTGATCGCTGCGTCGTGGCCGATCACCTGGGCCGCCACCATCGCGGTCGCTTCCGGGATCACCGGATTCACCTTGCCGGGCATGATCGACGAGCCCGGCTGCAGGGCCGGCAGCTCGATCTCGCCCAGCCCGGCCAGGGGCCCCGAATTCATCCAGCGCAGGTCGTTGGCGATCTTCATCAAGCCCACCGCCAGCGTCTTCAGCTGCCCTGACAATTCGACCGCGGCATCCTGCGCGGCCATGCCTTCGAAGTAATTCTCCGCGGAAACGAACTTCACCCCGGCGAGCCGGCTCAGTTCGCGCGCCACCGCGGGGCCGAACTTCGGGTCGGCGTTGATGCCCGTGCCTACCGCCGTGCCGCCCAGCGGCAGCTGGCGGGTCCGCTTCAGCGCGTCCTCGATCCGCGCGATCGCGGTGTTCACCTGGGCCGCCCAACCGGAAAGCTCCTGCCCGAAGGTGACCGGCATGGCGTCCATCAGGTGCGTGCGGCCAGTCTTGGCCACGCCCTTCAGCTCACGCGCGCGCCGCTCGATGGTCTTGCGCAGGTGTTTCAGCGCCGGCAGCAGCTGTTCGCTGGCAGCCAGCGTCGCGCTGACGTGGATCGCGGTGGGGATCACGTCGTTCGAACTCTGCCCGTAGTTGACGTGATCGTTCGGATGCACCTTGCCACCAGACTTCGTGGCGAGGTGCGCGATCACCTCGTTGGCATTCATATTGGTGCTGGTGCCCGAGCCGGTCTGGAACACGTCGATCGGGAACTGCTGGTCGTACTCGCCCTCGGCCACCGCCAGCGCCGCCTTGCGGATCGCCTGCGCCTGGCCCTTCTTCAAATAGCCCAGGCCCAGGTTGGCCTCGGCGGCCGCCGCCTTGATCAGGCCCAACGCGCGGATAAAGGCGCGCGGCAGGGTCAATCCGGAGATCGGGAAATTGTCGATCGCGCGCTGGGTCTGCGCGCCGTACATCGCGTCGGCGGGCACCTTCAGCTCGCCCATGCTGTCGTGTTCGATGCGGAACTTGGTCATCTCGTGCATCCTGGCTGTGTGGGACGCGCCGGCGCTTGCCACCGCCGCGAAGCCCGTACCGACGCAGCCGGCACGGGTGGGGACATGCAGTGTACGCCCCTCGCAGGGACGTCAAGCGAGGGTGCTCGCGGGGCCGCAGCGGCTGCCGGACGCGATACCGGGCGCGGCGTTGTAAAATGGCGCATTCCCCGCCTTGGAAACATCGATGTCCTCCCATGCCCTGACCGCCCTGTCGCCGCTGGATGGCCGCTACGCCGGCAAGGTCGAGACGCTGCGTCCGATCTTCAGCGAATTCGGCCTGATGCACCGCCGCGTGCAGGTGGAGATCGAGTGGCTGCTGGCGCTGGCCGCCGAGCCCGGCATCGGCGAGCTGCCGCCCTTCTCCGCTGCGCAGGTCACTACCCTCAAGGCCATCGCGGCCGATTTCGGCACGCAGGACGGCGCGCGCATCAAGGCCATCGAGGCCACCACCAACCACGACGTCAAGGCGGTGGAGTACTTCATCAAGGAGCGCATCGGCAACGACGCGGCGCTGGCCCAGGCCAAGGAATTCGTGCACTTCGCCTGCACCAGCGAGGACATCAACAATCTCTCGTATGCGCTGATGCTGCGCGACGCGCGCGAACAGGTGCTGCTGCCGGCGTTCGACGGCATTCTCGCCAGGCTGCGTACGCTGGCGCACGAGCACGCGGCCCTGCCAATGCTTTCGCGCACCCACGGGCAGACCGCTTCGCCGAGCACGCTCGGCAAGGAACTGGCCAACGTGGTGGCCCGCCTCGAGCGGCAGCGCAGCCAGCTCGCCGCCGTCGCGATTCCCGGCAAGATCAACGGCGCCGTGGGCAACTACAACGCCCACGCCATCGCCTATCCCGAACTGGACTGGCGCGGCTTCTCCCAGCGCTTCGTGGAAAGCCTGGGGCTGGACTACAACCCGTACACCACACAGATCGAGCCGCACGACGGCGTGGCGGAATACTGCGATGTCGTGCGCCGCGCCAACATCATCCTGATCGACTTGGCCCGCGACATCTGGGGTTACATCTCGCTGGGTTATTTCAAGCAGTCGCTGAAGGCCGGCGAGGTGGGCTCGTCCACCATGCCGCACAAGGTCAACCCCATCGACTTCGAGAACGCCGAGGGCAACTTCGGCCTGGCCAATGCCTTGCTCGGCCATTTCGCCGAGAAGCTGCCGATCAGCCGCTGGCAGCGCGATCTCACCGACTCCACCGTGCTGCGCGCGCTGGGTACCGCCTTCGGGCATGCCCTGGTCGCGCTCGAATCGCTGCAGAAGGGCCTGGGCAAGCTCACCGTCAACGCCGAGCGCCTCGCCGCCGACCTGGACGCCAACTGGGAAGTGCTGGCCGAGGCCGTGCAGACGGTAATGCGCCGCTACGGCCTGCCCGAACCGTACGAGCAGCTGAAGGCACTCACCCGCGGCCAGGGCATCACGCGCGATTCGATGCGCAGCTTCATCGACAGCTTGGCTCTGCCAGCCGAGGCGAAGCAGCGCCTGCTCGAACTCACGCCGGGCGGCTATGTCGGCTTGGCGGGTGAACTGGCCAAGACGGTCTGAGCGCCGTCTTCGAAACGGCGGCAGGTGCCGGCATGACGCTCGCATCGCCGCTCGATCACAGCTTCGTTCGCAAAGCTGCCCAGGTTAGCCGGACAGCCCCGACGTGGCCCTGACTCAGGCCGCCGCTTTCTTGATCAGGCCTTCGGCCTCCAGTGCGGCTTTCACTTGCGGACGCTCCGCGACGCGCTTCTGGAAATCCTGCAGTGCGGGGAATTCGGAAAGATCGAAGCCCACGTGGCGCGCCCAGTTGGTCACCGTGAACAGGTAGGCATCGGCCACCGTGAACTGCTCGCCCATCAGCCACGGCTGCTTGGCCAGGCGCTGCTCCAGCAAGGCATAGCGCTTGCGCAGATAGGCCTTGCGCTCTTCTTTGACCTCATCGGGCGTGGTCTGGCTGAACAAGGGGCTGTAGGTCTTGTGCAGCTCGGAATTGATGTAGCCCAGCATTTCCTGCACGTGGTAGCGGCCAAGCGTGCCGTTGGCCGGCGCCAGGCCGCTCTCGGGCTTGAGATCGGCGAGGTACTGCACAATGGCCGGGCCCTCGGTGAGCAGTTCGCCGTTGTCCAGCACCAGCGCCGGCACGTAGCCCTTCGGGTTGATCTGCCAGTAGTCCTCGTCGTGCGCGGTGCGCTTGGCCTTGTTGTCGACCTTTTCCAGCTGCAGCGGAATACCTGCTTCGAGCGCAACGATGTGCGGGGACAGCGAACAGGCGCCGGCGGCGTAATAGAGCTTCATGGCGTTTCTCCAGGGAGAGCGACGGGGGAATCATCATCGCGCGGCGTTCCGCTACGATGTGTATGCCTCGCATGCTAGCCAGCGCCTTGTCCTCTGCATATCACTTGAGCGTGGGTTCTCCGTAAAATCCGGTTACCGCACGGTTACCGCTTGCCGCAGACATCGAGCCATGGGCCTGCCCTTACGCAAAAGCAAAGTCGCACCGCCGCCGGCCTGCCCGTTCGCCGAAGTGCTGGCCCTGCTGCGCGGCGCCTGGACCGCCAGCATCATCTGGCACCTGAGCCGGGATGCGCGCCGCTTCGGTGAACTGCGTCACGACATGCCGCGCATCTCGGCGCGTGTGCTCAGTGCGCGACTACGCGAGCTGGAAGCGCGCGGGCTCATCGTCCGCCACGCGCTGGATACCTCGCCGCCCTCGGCCGAATATGCGCTGACCCCGCTAGGGCGGGAATTGCTGCCGGTCATCAGCGCGATGGCCGACGTCGGACAGAAGCTGATCCACGAATGGCGCAAGCATCCCGCTCATGCGCCGCAACGTGTTGCTGCCGTGCCGGCCTACGCCCGCGACAGCTGAGTCGGAACACTTTCCAAGGACACGGACGACATGATCAAGATCGCGTATGCGAAGCTCGGCTTCTGGAATGGCCTGTTGATCGGCCTGCTGGCCTCGCTGAGCAACCTGGCTCTCATTAGCCTGCTCGGCCTGCTCACGCAAGGAGGAGCAAGCCACTACGGCCTCGACAGGCTGGGCGATTTCGTCGACCACTATTCCTTTTTCTTTTTGATCGCCTGGCTGCTGCTTTTCACCGGCCTGCCTGTGGCCTTGCTGCTATGGCATCGCCGCATCCTGTGCCTGCTGGGCATGCTGCTGATGGTCGTGCCGGCAGGAATCTACGCGTGGCTCATGCTCTATGGCATAGCCCTGGCCGGGGTCAAATGCCTGGGCTCCTGCGGCTAGCCCTATCGATCAGGCAGACAGCGGACACGTTCGATGTCCGGGCTGACCCAAAGGGTGTTGACGCGCTGCCCTAACCTGTTACGCGCCTTGAAGCGCATCGCCCGAAGCCCTGTCGACGATCCATGTCGGCCGCGCACACGGCGCGGCTAGAATAGCGGGATGGCCATCTCCCCCTCTTCCCGCAAGCCGCTGCCGATCGAAGTGCGCGGCAGCGCCGACCGCCCGCTGGGCATGTCGCCGGCGCAGTTTCTGCGCGACTACTGGCAGAAGCGCCCGCTGCTGATCCGCCAGGCCTTTCCGGACTTCGTGCCTCCGATCGAGCCGAACGATCTCGCCGGGCTGGCCTGCGAGGAGCACGCGCTGTCCCGCCTGATCGTGCACGACGAGCGGCGCGACCGCTGGCAGGTGAAGACCGGGCCGCTCAGCGAAGACGATTTCGCCGCCACGCCGGACTCGAACTGGACCCTGCTGGTGCAGGACGTGGATAAATGGGATGCCGACGTGGCCGCTCTGCTGCAGCCCTTCGGTTTCCTGCCTAGCTGGCGCGTGGACGACGTGATGATCTCCTACGCCGAACCCGGCGGCGGCGTCGGTGCGCACGTCGACCAGTACGACGTGTTCCTGCTGCAGGGCCTGGGCCAGCGGCACTGGGCGATCAGCGACGACCCGGCGGCGCCGAAAGCCTTCCGCACCGACGTCGAACTGAAACAGCTGCAGCAATTCGAGCCCACCCACGAGTGGCTGCTCGAACCGGGCGACATGCTGTACCTGCCGCCCGGCGTGCCGCACGACGGCGTGGCCTTCGGCGGACCGTGCATGACCTTCTCGATCGGCATGCGCGCGCCCTCGCAGGCCGAGCTCACCGGCGATCTGGCCGACTATCTGGCCGAACGCCTGCCGGAAGAGCAGCGCTATGCCGATCCCGACCTCAAGCCCGCCGCTGCCGCTGGCGAGATCGACCGCGCGGCGCTGAAGCGCCTGCGCGAGAGCCTGCCGTTCACCGCAGCGCTGGACGAGGACGCCTTGCGCGACTGGTTCGGCCGCTTCATCACCCGCTATCGCAACGCGCAGACGCCGCTGCCGGCCGTCAAGCCGCTCTCGGAAGCGCAACTGCTCGCCCAGCTGAAGGCTGGCGCCGAACTGCTGCGCCACCCGTGGTCACGGCTGGCCTGGAGCGCCGGCCGCATCGGCGCCACGCTTTACGCCAACGGCCAGGCCTATCCCGCCAGCGCGGAGCTGGCTCGCCTGCTGTGCGCGCAACGCAGCTTGGGCTTCTCGCGCAAGCCGTCGTCGGCCGAACTGGCCTTGTTGCTGCCCTTGCTCGCGGACGGTCATCTGGTGCTCCGCAGGGCACGCGCATGAGCGAGACGCCGCCGCCCGAGGCCGAACGCCTGCCCGCCGGCAGCCGCGGCGAGCTGCAGGCCGCGCGCCTGCAACTGCTGCGTGCAGCGAAGCGACGCCTGGCCATCCAGTTGCCCTCGCTCGATCCGGACCTGTATGCGAGCACGGAGGAACTGGACGAGTTGCGCCGCATCGCCACCGCCGGGCGCGGCGCCGAGATCCGCATCCTGCTGCACGATCCGGCCGCCGCGCTGCGCGAAGACCATCGCCTGATTGCCCTGGTGCAGCGCCTGCCCAGCGTGCTGCAGGTACGCATGCCGATCGACGAACGCGACCTGGCGCTCGGCGCGGCGTGGCTGCTGACCGATGCCGGCGGCTACCTCTACCAGCCCGACGCCAAGGTCTTCCAGGGGCGGGCATCGTCCTGCGACCGGCCCGCCCAGGTTCCGCTGCAGCTGCTGTTCGACGAGCGCTGGGAGCGCGCCGAGCCGGCTTCGATATTGCAGCCTCTGGGCATCTAACGTTCTGCTTCGTGCCTGGATCGCCGGTCCGGGCTGGCGCGCCGGCTTGGCCGGATGAACCCGTCCTGAGCCGGATGCCGTGCGCAGCAAGCGGCAAACCGCATCAAACCGGGCCTTTGCACCGAAGGCCGGTCGTCGCAGCTTCACCTTGGTGTTGGCGCGGCGCAACAGGCGAAGGCTATAATTAACAAGATTTCCCCAGCCGTCCGCGGCCTTCTCGCGTATGGCGGCAAGCCTCCCTTCCCTGCCGGTGGTGACGTGAGCACAAACCTGATCCGCGAGTTCTTCGAATCCTCCCAACTCGCCGGCGGCAACGCCGACTATGTCGAACAACTCTACGCTTCCTGGCTTGCCGACCCCGCGTCGGTCTCCGCCGAATGGAGCCAGTACTTCCAGGCCTTCAAGGGCCGCGAGGCGGGAGACGTCTCCCACGACACCGCGATCGCACGCATCGAAGCCGCCCAGAAGCAGCGCCGCTCGGGCGTCGGCGCCGCCCCGGTGGACGATGAGCACGCACGCAAGCAGGCCGGCGTGCTGCGCCTGCTGACCGCCTACCGTTCACGCGGCCATCTGGCCGCCGACCTCGATCCGCTGGGCCTGGCCCGCAAGATGGAAGCGCCGGATCTCGGCCTGCCCTTCCATGGCCTCGGCGACGCCGACCTCGACACCGAATTCGACTGCGGCAATTTCGCCGGCGGCGGCCAGCGCATGAAGCTGCGCGAGCTGCTGGCCCGCCTGAAGAAGGTCTACACCAGCACGATCGGTGTGGAATTCATGCACATCTCCGACCACGCGCAGCGCAACTGGCTGTACACCCGCCTGGAGCAGGCCAACGGCAGCGCCAACCTGGACAAGGCCGGCAAGCAGCGCGTGATGGACGGCCTCACCGCCGCCGAGGGCCTGGAGCGCTACCTGCACACCAAGTACGTCGGCCAGAAGCGCTTCTCGCTGGAAGGCGGCGACAGCCTGATCCCGATGATGGACGACGTGGTCCGCGCCGCCGGCGACAACGGCATCAAGGACCTGGTGATCGGCATGGCCCATCGCGGCCGCCTGAACATGCTGGTCAACATCCTGGGCAAGCCGCCGAAGACGCTGTTCAACGAGTTCGAAGGCAAGTTCGAGCATCACGACGACGACCCGGGCCATTCCGGCGACGTGAAGTACCACATGGGCTTCTCCGCCGACGTGCGCACGCCCAAGGGCGGCGTGCACGTGGCGCTGGCCTTCAACCCGTCGCACCTGGAAATCGTCAATCCGGTGGTGGCCGGTTCGGTGCACGCGCGCCAGGTGCGCCGCAAGGACAACGAGCGCAAGCAGTCGCTGGCCGTGCTGATCCACGGCGACGCTGCCCTGGCCGGCCAGGGCGTGAACATGGAACTGTTCAACATGTCGCAGGCGCGCGGCTTCCGCATCGGCGGCACCCTGCACATCGTGGTGAACAACCAGGTAGGCTTCACCACCTCCAACCCGCAGGACGCGCGCTCCACTCTGTACTGCACCGACCTGGCCAAGATGGTCAATGCGCCGGTGTTCCACGTGAACGGCGACGATCCGGAAGCGGTGATCCAGGTCACCCGCCTGGCCTACGACTTCCGCAAGCAGTTCCTCAAGGACGTGATGATCGACCTGGTGTGCTACCGCCGCCACGGCCACAACGAGGCTGACGAGCCGGCCGCCACCCAGCCGGTGATGTACCAGATCATCCGCAAACGCCCGACCGCGCGCGAGCTGTACGCGCAGCAGCTGGTGAAGGAAGGCGTGATGGCCGAGGGCGACGCGCAGAAGCAGTTCGACGCCTACCGCGACCGCCTCGAAGCCGGCGCCGCCATGACCGACCTGCACCCGTCGCTGACCAAGGACGTGGAAGTGGACTGGACCCAGTTCGTCGGCAAGAAGCTTTCCACCCCGGTCAACACCGGGGTGCCGAAGGCCAAGCTGGTCGAGCTGGCCAAGCGCATCCTCGACCTGCCGACGGACCTGACCCTGCAGTCGCGCGTCGCCAAGATCTACGACGACCGCCGCAAGATGGCCAGCGGCGAGCAGGCGGGCGACTGGGGCTTTGCCGAGAATCTCGCCTACGCCACCCTGATCGACGAAGGCCACAACCTGCGCATGGTCGGCCAGGACTCCGGCCGCGGCACCTTCTTCCATCGCCATGCCGTGCTGCATGACCAGAAGGACGGCCACACCTTCATGCCGCTGGCCACGCTGCGCGACGACGCCAACGTCGAGGTGATCGACTCGCTGCTCAGCGAAGAGGCGGTGATGGCCTTCGAATACGGCCATGCCACCACCGATCCGTACACGCTCAACATCTGGGAAGGCCAGTTCGGCGACTTCGCCAACGGCGCCCAGGTGGTGATCGACCAGTTCATCAGCTCCGGCGAAGCCAAGTGGGACCGCCTGTGCGGCCTGGCCCTGTATCTGCCGCACGGCTACGAAGGCCAGGGCCCGGAGCATTCCTCCGCCCGCCTGGAGCGCTTCCTGCAGCTGTGCGCGCTGGAGAACATGCAGGTCTGCGTGCCCACCACGCCGGCGCAGGATTTCCACATGATCCGCCGCCAGATGCTGCGCCCGGTGCGCAAGCCGCTGATCGTGATGACGCCCAAGTCGCTGCTGCGCCACAAGCTGGCCGTGTCCACCCTGGACGAGCTGGCCAACGGCAGCTTCCAGCTGGTGATCGGCGAGCACCGCGAGCTGCCGGCGAAGAAGGTCAAGCGCGTGGTGCTGTGCTCGGGCAAGGTCTACTACGACCTGCTGGAAGAAGCCGAGAAGCGCGGACTGAAGGACGTCGCCATCGTGCGCGTCGAGCAGTTGTATCCGTTCCCGCGCCCCGAGGTGGCGGCTGAACTGGAGAAGTATCCTGCGGCCAAGGAAGTGATCTGGTGCCAGGAAGAGCCGATGAACCAGGGCGCCTGGTTCCAGATCCGCCACCACCTGCAAGCCTGCGTGGGCAACAAGCAGAGCCTGTCGTACGCCGGTCGTGCCCGCTCGCCCGCGCCGGCGGCTGGCCACCTCAACGATCACGTCGCCGAGCAGGCGGCCCTCGTCGAGCAGGCCCTGGCCGCGCCGGTCGGTTCCGATCATTCCGCCGAATAAAGCCCGTGTTTAGGCATGCGGCCAGGACGACCGCTTCTTGACCTTCGCGCTCACGGACGAGCGCACAAAACCTAAGGATTCGCTATGTCCACCGAAGTCAAAGTCCCCGTCCTGCCCGAGTCGGTTTCCGACGCCACCATCGCCACCTGGCACAAGAAGGCCGGCGACGCGGTCAAGCGCGACGAGAACCTGGTCGATCTGGAGACCGACAAGGTCGTGCTGGAAGTGCCGGCCCCGGTCGACGGCGTGATCAAGGAACTGAAGTTCCAGAGCGGCGACACCGTGACCAGCCAGCAGGTGATCGCGGTCATCGAGGAAGGCGCCGCGGCCGCTGCACCCGCGCCAGCGCCCGCCGCCGCACCAGCTCCCGCGCCGGCACCCGCCCAGGCCGAGGCGCCCAAGGCTGCCGCCGGCGCCGACGAGCTGTCGCCGGCCGGCCGCCGCGTGGCCACCGAAGAGCACATCGACCCGTCCAAGGTCGCCGGCACCGGCCGCGACGGCCGCGTCACCAAGGAAGACCTGGTCAACTACAGCAAGGGCGGCGCCCCCGCTGCGCCGGCTGCAGCTGCCCCGGCGGCGAAGCCGACGCCCGGCGCCCGCCCGGAAGAGCGCGTGCCGATGACGCGCATCCGCGCGCGCATCGCCGAGCGCCTGATGCAGTCGAAGAACTCGATTGCGATGCTCACCTCGTTCAACGAGGTGAACCTCGCCGAGGTCAGCAAGATGCGCAAGACCCTGGGCGAGCAGTTCGAGAAGAGCAACGGCGTCAAGCTCGGCTTCATGAGCTTCTTCGTCAAGGCCGCCGCCGAGGCGCTGAAGCGCCACACCATCATCAATGCCTCGGTCGACGGCAACGACATCATCTATCACGGCTACCAGGACATCTCGATTGCCGTGTCCACCGACAAGGGCCTGGTCACGCCGGTGCTGCGCGACGTGCAGGACATGAGCTTCGCCGACATCGAGAAGGGCATCGTCAACTACGCCAAGAAGGCGCGCGACGGCAAGCTGGGCCTGGATGACCTGCAGGGCGGCACCTTCACCATCACCAACGGCGGCACTTTCGGCTCGCTGCTCTCCACGCCGATCGTCAACCCGCCGCAGAGCGCGATCCTCGGCATGCACACCATCAAGGAACGCGCCATCGTCGAGAACGGCCAGGTGATCGCCGCGCCGATGATGTACCTGGCGCTGTCCTACGACCACCGCATCATCGACGGCAAGGACGCGGTGCTGTTCCTGGTCGACATCAAGAACCAGCTCGAGAATCCGCAGCGCATGCTGCTTGGCATGTGAGCGCCCCCGCTCACGTGCCATAGGTAACGAAGCTCTGGCAGCGAGCGTGGGGCAACACTCACGTTCGCTGCAAACCTCCCCCGCTTCACCCTGACGCCCTCATAGCAGCGTCACGCAGCAAGGAACTCCCATGAGCGACAAATTCGACGTCATCGTCATCGGCGGCGGCCCGGCCGGTTACCACGCCGCGATCCGCGCCGCCCAGCTCGGCCTGAAGACCGCCTGCATCGACGCCTTCGCCGGCAAGGACGGCAAGCAGGCCCTCGGCGGCACCTGTCTCAACGTGGGCTGCATTCCGTCCAAGGCGCTGCTCGACTCCTCCAAGCAGTTCTACGGCCTGGCGCACAACCTGCCCGCGCACGGCATCAGCGTGGAGAACGCCAAGGTCGACCTGGGCGCCTTCATCGGCCGCAAGGACAAGATCGTCAAGCAGTTCACCGGCGGCGTGGCGCAGCTGTTCAAGGCCAACAAGATCGCGGCCTACTTCGGCAAGGGCAAGCTGCTGAAGAACAACGAGGTGGAAATCACCGGCGCCGACGGCGCCAAGCAGACCATCAGCGCCACCAACGTGATCCTCGCCTCGGGCTCGGTGCCGATCGAGCTGCCGTTCGCCAAGTTCGACGGCAAGCACATCATCGACAACGCCGGCGCGCTCGACCTCACCGACGTGCCGAAGCGCCTGGGCGTGATCGGCGCCGGCGTGATCGGCCTGGAGCTGGGCAGCGTGTGGCGCCGCCTGGGCTCCGAAGTGACCGTGCTGGAAGCCCTGCCCGACTTCCTCGGCGCCGCCGACGCCGACATCGCCAAGATCGCGCTGAAGGAATTCGGCAAGCTCGGCCTGAACATCAAGCTCGGCGCCAAGCTGGCCAAGGCCGAGGTGAAGGGCGACGAAGTCCACCTCACCTACGAGGACAAGGACGGCGCGCACGACCTGGTGGTCGACAAGCTGCTGGTGGCGGTGGGCCGCCGCGCCTACACCGACGGCCTGCTGTCGGCGGACTGCGGCGTGAAGCTGGACGAGCGCGGCCGCATCGCGGTCGACGAGCACTGCCACACCGGCGTGGACGGCGTGTGGGCCGTCGGCGACGCGGTGCGCGGCCCGATGCTGGCGCACAAGGGTTTCGAGGAAGGCATCGCGGTGGCCGAGTGGATTGCCGGCAAGGCCGGCCACGTCGGCTACGACACCATGCCGTGGGTGATCTACACCGAGCCGGAGATCGCCTGGGTCGGCAAGACCGAGAAGCAGCTGAAGGACGAAGGCGTGCCGTACAAGGTCGGCAGCTTCCCGTTCGCCGCCATCGGCCGCGCGGTGGCGATGAACGAGGCGATCGGCCAGGTGAAGATGATCGCCCACGCCGAGACCGACCGCATCCTCGGCGTGCACATGGTCGGCCCGGGCGTGTCCGAGCTGATCGCCGAATGCGTGGTGACCATGGAGTTCAAGGGCTCGTCCGAGGATCTGGCCCGCATCGTCCACGCGCACCCGACCCTGTCCGAAGCCGTGCACGAAGCCGCGCTGTCGGTGGACAAGCGCGCCATCCACAAGGGCAACTGAAAACCGGCGGCGCCCGCATCGCGCCGCCTTCGCTCACCCGACGACCCGTCCTCAACAGGCGGGTCTCGCGTTTCCGGGGTTCTCCATGGCTGACATCCGCTCCATCTGCGTGTACTGCGGCTCCAACAGCGGTCACCATCCCGAGTACGTCGCACAGGCCCGCGCCTTCGGCACCGAGCTGGCGCGGCGCGACATCGCCCTGGTGTTCGGCGGCGGCAAGGTCGGCCTGATGGGCAACGTGGCCGACGCCGTGCTGGCCGCCGGCGGCCGCGCGATCGGGGTGATCCCGCGCCATCTGGTCGACCGCGAGGTGGCCCATCACGGCCTCACCGAGCTGCAGGTGGTCGACACCATGCACCAGCGCAAGACCCGCATGTATGAGCTGTCCCAGGCCTTCGTCGCCTTGCCCGGCGGCTTCGGCACGCTGGACGAGATGTTCGAGATGCTGACCTGGGCTCAGCTCGGCCTGCACACCTGGCCCTGCGCCTTCCTCGATGTGCGCGGCTATTACCGCAAGCTGCAGCAGGCCGTGAACCACATGGTCGACGAAGGCTTCGTGCGCGCCGAGCAGCGCGACGGCGTCTGGTTCGGCGAGGACATGCAGGCCCTGTTCGACTGGATGACGCACTATCGCGCCAGCTACACGCCGAAATGGACCGATCCGGCGGTGATCGCCGCCCCCGCCAGCGAATAGCTTCCCGCCGCGCTGCAAGGAAGCGGCGCGCGCTCCGCTATCGGCCCCCGGCAAACAAGAAGCCGTGCGCTTCTCGGCGCCGGAAGTGCGACCACGCCCGTGCGCTTTCGCATTCGTCATGGCGAGCCTAGCCATCGCGCCGGTGTCGAGACGCTTGCCGAGACTGTCATCGCGCCCCGATCTGCATCGGGCCGCCGCTGTGGGGCCTGAACGGCTATCCTATGTGCCGCTGCCGCGTGACCGGACGTCTCGCCGTCGACCGGGGGAACGCGCGGGCCGCCGCGATGGCGCGAGTCCCTGCGGATCGTCGCCGCCGGCGATGGTTGCGCTTGGAACCACCGTTGGCGCAGCTTAGAATCCAAGGCAACTACTAGGGGGTTCACACCTTATGGCTCGTATCCTGATCGTCGACGATTCGCCGTCGCAGCTGCTTGGCATCAAGCGCATCGTCGAAAAGCTCGGGCATGAACCGCTCACCGCCGAAGACGGCGCAGCCGGCGTGGAAGTCGCTCGCCGCGAGAAGCCCGACCTGATCCTGATGGACGTGGTGATGCCCAACCTCAACGGCTTCCAGGCCACCCGCACCATCAGCAAGGATGCGGACACCGCGCATATTCCGATCGTGCTGGTCACCACCAAGGACCAGGAAACCGACAAGGTATGGGGCCTGCGCCAGGGCGCCAGGGCCTACGTCACCAAGCCGATCAAGGAAGAGGAACTGGTCGCCACGCTGAAGAGCCTGCTGCCGGGCTGAGCGGTTCCCTGTTCGACAAAAGCAGCCCCCGCGCAAGCGGGGGCTTTTTTTGTGCGTGAGGCGCATGGTTTCGCGCATAGACAGAGAGGCAGCCAGCCGCAGCGATCGGCGTGCAAGCCGAGCAAGCATGAGAAGCGCCTGCCGGCTCAACCGACGGGCGCGGGGCTGTGCACAGGCTGGGCCAATCCGAGCGGATGGCTCATCGATGGCTGCGATGCAGCCTACCGCTCTCGATGCGGCCCGTGCTCATGCCTCGATCGATTCGAACGAGAGCGCTCGTGAACCGCAGCGGAAAGCCGCACAACTTACGAAGAGGCATGGAGCTCCGTCTAAGCCTGGTCCACGCAGACCGGCGACGACTTCGTCTTGGCCGAAGGGAATACCGCGTAGCTCAGCCCTGCGAGTAGCCAGACGCCGATCCCGCCATAAAGCAGCACCAGGCCGAAACCATGCGCGAGCGCGGCGTGGGCGAGCGCCGGCGACAGCGACGCCACGGGTTGGCCGGCGGCGATCGCCGCTGCAGTCCCACGCAAGGTGGTTTCAGGCAGTGTCGGCGACACTGCGCGCAACTGCGCCAGCACCCCTTGCAGCAGCACGAAGCCCATCAAGGCGATATTGACCGCCAGGGTGATCAGCCGCGCGCTCATGTCGATGCCGGAGGCCATGCCGGCCCGCTCGGCCGGCACGGCGGCGGTGGTGGTATTGGTCACCGGCGTATTGGTCAGGCCCAGGCCGATGCCAGCCAGCAGCGCGCCGGGCAGCATGCTCAGCCAGCTGGCGTCGGCGACACTGCTGCCTCGATACATCAGCATGAAGCCCAGGCCGATCACGCCCATGCCGGCGGGGATCACCACCCGTGGCCCGAAGCGCAACACCAGCCGCTCAGCCAGCGGCGGCGTCGCCAGAGTGGGCAGCGTGTAGGCCAGCAGGGCCAGCCCGGCCTGCACCGCGTCATAGCCGAGACCGCTCTGGAAAAAGATCGGCAGGTAAATCATGCAGGGCCAGAAGCTGAAATTCATGCCGACCGAACCCAGGATGGCGCCGGAGAAATCCCGGATGCCGAACACGGCGAAATCGAACATCGGGCGTGGATGCACTCGCTCGGCCCACAAGAAGGCGATAAAGCTCAAGCCGGCCAGCGCGAGGATGCCGAGGGCTTTTGCGCTGGCAAAACCCAACTCCGGCCCCTGCGTGATGAAGTAGGTCACGCCGAACACCGCCAGCGACAGGAACAGGATGCCGAAGACGTCCAGACGTCCGGCATGGGCATCGCGGGACTCCTCGACACTGAGCAGCGCCAGGGTCAGGGTCAGCGCGGTCAGCAGCACATGGACCAGAAAGACCCAGCGCCAGTCCGACAAGGCCACGATGGTTCCGCCGACGATAGGGCCGAAGCCCAGCCCGACGCCGAACACGATGCCCCATAAGGCGAACGCCCGCGCACGCTCGCGGCTTTCGCGAAACTGCTGGGACAGGATGGCGATCTGGCAGATCAGCATGGCGCCGCCGCCCAGGCCCTGCAGAAAGCGCCCGACGATCAGCACGTCCGCCCGCTGGGCCAGTCCGCAGAGCAGCGAGGTGGCGCCGAACAGGCACAGGCTGCCGAGGAATACGCGCTTGCGTCCGTAGCGATCGGCCAGGGTACCCGCCGCCATCAGCACGGTGGTGCAGGCGATGGTGTAGGCGTTCATCACCCACTGCATGTCCTTGAAGCCGGCATGCAGCAGCTTTTCGAGGATCGGCAGGATCACCGGCACGCTGGAGATTTCCAGGCCGAACATCAGAGAAGCGAGGGTGATCGCGAACAGCGCGACGAGGTTCTTGCGGGACGAGAGGCTGGACATGGACTGGCTGGATCGTGGCATCGATGCCGCATAGGCCCGGCATCGTTGAGCCGTCCATCGCTCCGTCAGGGGCGACACTATCTGCGCCGCTGCGAGGCCGCACGCCAAGGAACTCAGGGGGCGGGCGGTTCCTGCATGGGGCGCACGGAGGGGATGGACGCGGGCCATTCTGGGCGCCACACTTTCATGATGGAAATGATTAGATTTTGTGGAATCTATTAATCATCATCATTGATGGCCGCCCCCATGCAACTCGATCCCCTGCTCTTGCGCAGCTTTATCGCCGTCAAGGAAGCCGGCGGCTTCACCCGCGCCGCGCAACGCCTGCATCTCACTCAGTCGGCGATCAGCCATCAGATCCGCCGGCTCGAGGAACAACTGGGTCGGTCGCTGTTCTGCCGCAGCACGCGCAGCCTCACCCTCACCGAAGACGGCGCCGACCTGCTGCCTTACGCGGAGCAGATCCTGCAGGCGCAGGACGCCTTGAAGCGCCGCTTCCAGCCGTCGCCGGTTTCGGGCCTGGTGCGCTTCGGCGTGCCTGAGAATTACATGGGCAATCGCCTGCCTTCCCTGCTGTGCCAGTTCGCGCGAGCCTTTCCCGCGGTGCGGCTGGACGTGAGCGTCAGCATGAACCTGGATCTGCGCGCGATGATCGACACCGACGCGCTCGACCTGGCCGTGGTGCTCGGGGTGTGCGGCCAGGACCACGGCACCGTGCTGCGCCACACGCAGCTGGTCTGGGTGGCCGCGGAGAACTTCGAGCCGGCACCGGGCGCCTCGCTGCCGCTGGCCTTCTTCCCGACCCCGTGCATATACCGCCAGGCCGGCGTCGAAGCACTGGGCAGCACTTCGCTGGAATGGCACGTGATCTTCACCTCGCCCAGCCAACAAGGCCTGCATGCGGCCGTGCAGGCTGGGCTCGGCGTCAGCATCCTGGCCCGCGACGACGTGGAGCCGGGCATGAAGATCGTCGACGGCCGCTACGGCCTGCCGCCGCTGCCGGAAGTGGCCTTCACCCTGATCGGCGGCGGCGATGCCCCGGCCACCCGCGAATTCGCCCGCCTGGTGCTCGACCTGCCGTAGCCGTTCACAGCGATCGCCTAGCCCACAGCTGGGGCTAGCTGCGCGGATCGTAGTCCGCGAACGCCGCCTGCAAGGCCGTGTACGCCTCGCGCTGCGCCTCGTCGGCCGGCATGGGCGTGCGGATCGACAATTCCACCAGCTGATCGCCCGGCGGCTGGCCAGGCATGCCGCGCCCCTTCAGGCGCAGCTTGCGCCCGGATTGCGCCCCCGCCGCGATGCGCAGATCCACCGCGCCGCCCAGCGTCGGCACCGGCACGGTCGCGCCCAGCGCAGCCTCCCAGGGCGCGATGGGCAGCACGTAATGCACGTTGCGGCCATCCAGGCGGAAGCGCTCGTGTTCGCGGATGCCGACTTCCAGCAGCAAGTCGCCGTTCGATCCGCCGGCCGCACCCGGCTGGCCTTGGCCCGACAAGCGGATCACCTGGCCGCTCTGGATGCCGGCGGGAATCTTCACCTCGAGCACGCGTTCGCCGCCATGGCCGTCATGCAGGGCCAGCCGCGTACGGCCGCCGTCGAAGGCAGTCTGCAGGTCTACCTGCACCTGCGCCTGCACGTCGCGGCCGCGCCGGGGCCGTGGCGGCCCGCGATGCGCGCCGCCCGAGCGGCCGAACAGGCTCTCGAAGAAATCGCTGAAATCGCCGTCGCCGGATTCGCCGAAATCGAAACCCTGCCCGCCCTGGCCCCAGCCCGGCGGCGGGCGGAACTGCTCGCCGGCGCGATAGCCGCCCGCGCGCAGCTGATCGTAGGCGCGCCGTTTCTCGGCGTCGCGCAGCACTTCGTTGGCTTCGTTGATCGCCTTGAATTTTTCCTCGGCGCCGGCTTCCTTGTTCTTGTCCGGATGGTATTTGCGCGCCAGCTTGCGATAGGCCGCCTTGATCTCGTCTTCGCTGGCGTCGGGCTTCACGCCCAGAATGTCGTAATAGTCTTTGAATTCCACGCACGCTCCCCGCTTAGCCGCTGTCCGCTAAGGAATCTTGAGATGGGCCGACGCTACCTGCGCCTCGCCGGCACGACGCCGTCGCTGCCACGCCGGCAGTCCGCAGGTCGAGGCCAACGCGACCAGGCCGACTCCCGGCGATGGCCGCGCCATCGAAACACAGCGACCCACAGCGGATCATCATCCGCTGCGGGCCATGCTGCAACTTGCCGAGTACGATCAGCCCGCGACGTTGATCGCGATGCGACGCGGCGTGGTCTCGGCCTTCTTCGGAATGGAGATTTCCAGCACGCCATGCTTGCCGTGGGCGGTGATGCCATCGGCGTCGGCGCTGTCCGGCAGGGCGAAGCGACGATGGAATGCGCCGTGCACGCGCTCCTGGCGGGTCAGCTTGCCGTTCTGGCCGGCGTTGTCTTCCTTGCGCTCGCCCTTGATGGTGAGGATGCTCTTGTCCATGCTCACCTCGATCGCTGCGGGGTCCACGCCCGGCACGTCGGCGAAGATCACGAAGCGGCGATCCTCCTCGCGGATGTCCACGCGCGGCGCCCACTGGCTGGTCACCACGTTGGAATGATCGTTCTCTTCCTGCGCGAGGAAGCGGTCGAACACCTGGCGGAAATCGCCCAGCGTGCGGTTGGGATTCCACGAAACACTACGGCTCAGATTCATAAGGCGAGACTCCAATGGTTTTACGGCTTCAGCGCCGTCTGAGCTGAGAAATAAGTGCACCGCCCGCCGATTCAAGGCGACAACGGTCACCTCGCGGCGCTAGCATGCCTGTCGTTTTCCCTGGCTTCAGCGAGTCCGCCATGAGCATCCAGCCCGGCGATGTACTGCCCGATGTCACCCTCAGCGTGATTGCCGACGAGGTGATCGTCCGTTCCACCCAGGAGCTGTTCGCCGAGCGCAAGGCGCTGCTGTTCGCCGTGCCCGGCGCGTTCACGCCGACCTGCTCCAACAAGCATCTGCCCGGCTATGTGCAGCACCTGGCCGATTTCCAGCAACGCGGCATCACGGTGATGTGCCTGTCGGTCAACGACGCGCATGTGATGCAGGCCTGGGCCGCCGCCCAGCAGGTGCCGCCCGCGCTCTGGATGCTCGCCGACGGCAATGCCGACTTCACCCGCGCGCTCGGCATGGAGCTCGACGGCCGCCATTACGGCATGGGGCTGCGTGCGCGACGCTTCGCCCTGTACGCGGAAAACGGCGTGGTGCGGCAAGTGCATGCCGAAGCTCCCGGCGAGTTCCGCGTCTCCGGTGCCGAAGCGATGCTCGCCGCGCTGCTGCCGGCTTAAAACACGACGCAGACCGCCAAGCCTGAACCACGCGGCGGTCAGTCGCGCGGATATGCGTGTCCGATCACAGCGCAGGCGCCAGCACGGATCTATATCGGCAGCGTAGCCATAGGGGACGCGGAGCGCCCCAATGGGGGGCGGTATGGTCTGGCGGGCATCGATCAGGCTGATCTGCGCAGTCGCGGTAAGCCTGTATGCGACACAGGCACGAGGCAGCGACGGGCGCATCTTGTTTCGCGGCGCCGTGGTGACGCCGACTACGGCATGGACCGCGCAGGTCGCGGCGCAACGCGCGCAAATCCAACACCTTCCGCTCGGCACGCGGCTACAGCGCCTCGATGTGCCTGAGCTGGGCAAGGGGCGCGATCCGCTGCTCGACTACTACGTGCAGCGGGTTGCCCCGCCGCATCCGCAACTGGTCGTGGTGAGCTACCCCTGAATGGGCGACCCGTAAAAGCAGCGCGGGGCCGTTGCCGGCCCCGCGTGTCGATCACTCGGCTTCCGGCGCCGGCGGCGTATCGGCAACGCCATCGGAATCGCCCTGGGCGGATGGCTCGTCGCCACCGAGTTCGCCCTCTTCCTGCGCATCGAGGCGCACCACGCTGACCAGGCTTTCCTCGCTGGGCAGACGGATCAGGGTCACGCCCTGGGTGTTGCGGCCGAGCTGCGAAATCTCCGCCACGCGCGTGCGCACCAGGGTGCCCTGGTTGGAGATCAGCATCAGCTCATGCGCGTCGCCCACCTGGGTGGCCGCCACCAGCGCGCCGTTGCGCTCCGAGCACTGGATGCCGATCACGCCCTGGGTGCCGCGCCCCTTCTTGGGGAATTCGTCCAGCGCGGTGCGCTTGCCGTAGCCGCGTTCGGTGGCGGTGAGGATGTCGCCCTCGGCTGCCACGATCAGCGATACCACGCTCGCCTCGTCGGCCAGCTTCATGCCGCGCACACCGGTGGCGGTACGGCCCATCGAGCGCACTTCGGACTCGTCGAAGCGCACCGCCTTACCGTTGGAGGCGAACAGCAGCACGTCGCTGTTGCCGTCGGTGAGCGCTACGTTGACCAGCGCGTCGCCTTCATCCAGGTTGATCGCGATCTTGCCCTTCTGCAGCTGGAAGGCAAACTCGTTCAGCGGCGTCTTCTTCACCGTGCCTTGCCGGGTAGCGAAGAACACGAAACGGTCGTCGCTGTATTCGCGCACCGGCAGCACTGCCTGCACCTTCTCGCCCTGGCCCAGCGGCAGCAGGTTGACCATCGGCTTGCCGCGCGAGTTCGGACCCGACTCCGGCATCTGGTAGACCTTCAGCCAGTAGACCCGGCCGGTGCTGGTGAACACCAGCAAGGTGTCGTGCGTATTGACCACCCACAGCTGCTCGACGAAGTCCTCGTCCTTCAGCGCCGAGGCCGAACGCCCCTTGCCGCCGCGGCGCTGCGCGCGATAGGTGCTGGCCGGCTGGCGCTTCACGTAGCCGGTATGCGACAGCGTGACCACCACGTCTTCCGGCGCGATCAGGTCGAGCATGTCGAGATCTTCCTGCGAATGCTGGATCTCGGTGCGGCGCGCGTCGCCGTACTCGGCCTTGACCGCCTCCAGCTCTTCGCGGATCACGTTGAGCAGGCGCACTGGGTCTTCCAGGATCTCGATCAGATCGCGGATGGTCTCCAGGATCACGCGGTACTCGTCGGCGAGCTTCTCCTGCTCCAGCCCGGTCAGGCGGTGCAGGCGCATGGCCAGGATTTCCTGCGCCTGCGCATCGGAAAGCTGGTAGATGTCGCCCTTCAGGCCGTCGCGCGGATCCATGTCCTCCGGCCGCGAGGCATCCGCGCCGGACGCGGAAAGCAGGGTGCTCACCAGGCCCGGCTGCCACTGGCGCGCCACCATGCGCTCGCGCGCCTCCTGCGGCGAGGCCGAGGTGCGGATCAGCTCGATCATCTCGTCGATGTTGGCCAGCGCGACCGCGAGGCCTTCCAGGATATGCGCGCGGCTGCGGGCCTTGCGCAGTTCGAAGATGGTGCGACGGGTGACCACCTCGCGGCGATGGCGCACAAACGCCTCGAGGATCTCCTTCAGGTTCAGCAGGCGCGGCTGGCCGTCGACCAGGGCGACCATGTTGATGCCGAAGGTGACCTGCAGCTGGGTCTGCTGGAACAGGTTGTTGAGCACCACGTCGGCCATCGCGTCGCGGCGGATCTCGATGACCACGCGCATGCCGTCCTTGTCGGACTCGTCGCGCAGTTCGCTGATGCCCTCGAGCTTCTTCTCCTTGACCAGCTCGGCGATGCGCTCGATCAGGCGCGCCTTGTTGACCTGGTAGGGCAGCTCGTGGACCAGGATCGTCTCGCGGCCGTTGCTGTCGGTCTCGATCTCGGTCTTGGCGCGGACCAGGATGCGGCCGCGGCCGGTGCGGTAAGCCTCGACGATGCCGGAGGAGCCGTTGATGATGCCCGCGGTGGGAAAGTCCGGGCCCTTGACGTACTCCATCAGCTGGTCGATCGACAGCGAAGCATCGTCGACCAGGGCGATGGCCGCCGCGATCACCTCGCTGACGTTGTGCGGCGGCACGTTGGTGGCCATGCCCACCGCGATGCCGGCCGAGCCGTTGATCAGCAGGTTGGGCACGCGCGCCGGCAAGACGGAAGGCTCGAGTTCCTTCTCGTCGTAGTTCGGCACGAAATCGACGGTTTCCTTGTCGATGTCCGCCAGCAGGTCGGAGGCCAGACGCTCCATGCGGCATTCGGTGTAGCGCATCGCCGCCGCGTTGTCGCCGTCGATGGAGCCGAAGTTGCCCTGCCCGTCGACCAGCGGATAGCGCAGCGAGAAGTCCTGCGCCATGCGCACCAGGGCGTCGTAGATGGAGCTGTCGCCATGCGGGTGGAACTTACCCATCACGTCGCCGACGATGCGCGCGCACTTCACGTACGGGCGGTTCCACACGTTGTTCGCCTCGTACATGCCGAACAGCACGCGGCGATGCACCGGCTTCAGGCCGTCACGCACATCGGGCAGCGCGCGCCCCACGATCACGCTCATCGCGTAATCGAGGTAGCTCTGACGCATTTCGTCTTCGATGTTGACGCGGATGATTTCTTTGGCGAGATCTGCCATCAAACAGCTTCCCTGGATCATTGGACACGGCGATGGCGCGCACATTTCTCGCGGCGCCGACGCAAGCCTGCAATATTAGCACAGACGGGCTAGAAAATCCCCGAAAACAGCCTGTTGAATCAATAAGTTAAACGACTGTTTTGGAGCGCCTGAAAAGCATCAGGCGGGCGCTGAGAAAATTCACCCCGGCCGCCACCACGGAACCCACCGCCACCGCCAGCGCCGGCCAGCGGTGCCAGCTCGGGAAAAGCTGCAGGCAGAGGATGAATACGCCGTAGTTGACCAGCGCGCCGAAGCTCATCAGGGCCATCCAGTGCAGCCATTCGCCCCACAGCGAACGACCGCTGGAACGCGCTGCGAAGGTGCGGCTGCGGTTCCACCACCAGGTGGCGGTGGCCGCCAGCACGAAGGCGATCACCCAGGCCACGTAGGGATTGACCTGCAGCAGACTGACCAGCAATTGCGTGACGCCGGCGCTGACGACCAGGCCGATCACGCCGCCCACCGCGAACAGCACGAGCTCCCTGCTCGACTTCATGCGGCGAACATCATGCGCATCACCGCCGGCGTCGGATGCTCGATCACGCCGCGCTCGGTGACGATGGCGTCGATCAGCTCGGCCGGGGTCACGTCGAACACCGGGTTCCAGGCCTGCGCCCCTTCCACCACCGTGCGCCGGCCCGCCGTGCTGAGCAGCTCGGCCGGATCACGCAGCTCGATCTCGATCGCATCGCCGCTTGCGGTAGCCATATCCACCGTGGACGAAGGCGCCACCACCATGAAGCGTACGCCGTGGTGACGGGCTGCGATCGCCAGCTGATAAGTGCCGATCTTGTTGGCGGTGTCGCCGTTGGCGGCGATGCGATCGGCGCCAACGATGACCCACTGCACGGCGCCCGAGCGCATCAGGTGAGCCGCCGCGGAATCGGCGATCAGCTGCGCCGGAATGCCGTCGCGCACCAGCTCCCACATGGTCAGGCGCGCGCCCTGCTGCCACGGCCGGGTTTCGCCGGCATAGACCCGCTCGATGCGCCCGCCGGCCACGCCGGCGCGGATCACGCCCAGCGCAGTGCCGTAGCCTGCGGTCGCCAGCGAACCGGTATTGCAATGGGTGAGCACGCCCGAGCCACGGGCGATCAGCGCCGCGCCCAGCTCGCCCATGCGACGGTTGGCCGCCAGATCCTCGTCCTGGATCGCCTGGGCCTCGCGCTGCAGCGCCGCGGCATCGGCGCCGGCGTCCAGGCGCGCCTTCATGCGATCCAGCGCCCACATCAGGTTCACCGCGGTCGGTCGCGCCGCGCGCAGGCGCGCCAACGCCACGCCCGCTTCAGCGCCTCGCTGCACCGCCAACACCACGCCCCAGGCCGCGGCGATGCCGATCGCCGGTGCGCCGCGCACCGCCAGATCCTTGATGGCCTGGGTCACCTGTGCGGCATCCAGGCATTCGATCCAGCGCTCTTCCTGCGGAAGCAGGCGCTGGTCCAGCAGGCGCAGACGATCGCCTTGCCATTGCACGGCGCGGATGCTGTCGTAGTGCGCGAGAGATTCGGGCTTGTTCATCCGCCTATTTTAAGGGAGCGCCGGACCCCTGGCGAGCGATCGCATGCACGGGCAGGCGGCCAGTCCCATGATCGGACGTCCGCCAGGGCTGGCGGTGGATCGCTCAGTCGCTCGCCCCATGGGCCTGCTCACGGCGTCGACATGGCACGCATGCCGAGCGGAAACGCCCTGCGCTCGATGGAATTCGCTGAGCGCAGGGCAAGCATGAACGAAGCGCCATGCGCCCGATCGAGCGATCAGGCGGTCACACGGACAAGCAGATCTCAGCGCGAACGCTGCGCCAGCCAGTGATGGATCGCCGGCGGCACCTCGCGCTGGGCGCGGCCAGACACGTAGATGCCGATGTGGCCGCCCTTGAAAGCCACCTGAGTGTAGTCGGTGGTGCCGACGTGACGACCCAGCGCACGCGAGGCGTCGGGAGGCACCAGATGGTCCTGCTCGGCGAACACGTTGAGCACCGGCTGGGTGATCATGCCCAGGTCCACCGGCTGGCCGCCGATCTCCAGGCTGCCCTTCACCAGCTTGTTGCCCTGGTAGAAATCCTTAATGAACTGGCGGAACGCCTCGCCGGCCTGGTCGGGCGAATCGAAGATCCAGCGCTCCATGCGCAGGAAGTTGGTCAGCTCGGCCGGATCGTCGAGGATGTCGACCAGCCCCACGTATTTCTGCTGGTTGAGCCGCACCGGCTTCAGCGTGAGATAGACGTAGTTCATCAGCGCGGCCGGGATATTGCCCAGCGTATCGACGAACAGATCCACGTCCATGTTGCGCACCCAGTGCGACAGCATGTTGTCCGGCGTATGGAAATCCACCGGGGTGACCATAGTGATCAGGTTCTTCACCTTCTCCGGGCGGATCGCCGTGTAGCACAGCGAGAACGCGCCGCCCTGGCAGATGCCCAGCAGGTTGATCGCGTCCAGGCCATGGCGGTCACGCACGGCGTCGACGCAGCGATCGAGATAGCCGTTGATGTAGTCGTCCAGGGTGAGCCAGCGATCCGCGCCGTCCGGATAACCCCAGTCGATCAGGTAGACATCCTCGCCCTGCTCCAGCAGGTTGCGCACCAGCGAGCGATCGGGCTGCAGATCGGTCATCCACACCGTGTTGACCAGGGCGTAGACGATCAGCAGCGGCGTCTTCGAGGTCGGCCGATTCTGCCCTTTGAAATGCCAGACCTTGAGCTTGTCTTCCTGATAGACCAGCTCACGCGGCGTATTGGCGTATTCGGGTTCGCCCATGCCGCGCAGGTGATTCATGCCGGCGGCGAGCTTGCGCTGGAAAGTGGTGATTTCGCTGAGTGCCTTGATCGGGTCGATGCGCAGCGGCGTATTCATGACGTCTCCTTGGGATCGCGCCGATTACTTGCGCTTGCGCGCGCTCGAACGGCTGGCCGACTTCGCGGCCGCCTTGCGCGGCACGGACTTCGCCGCAGCCTTGCGTGCGGGCGCGCGCGTGCTCGCGGCAGCACTGGCCTTTTTCGCCGCAGCGGCAGGCGCAGCCACCGGCTTCACCTGCACCTGGCGCTTCAAGGCCGCCAGTTCCGCACGCAGGCGGGCGATTTCCTCGCCCTGGCCTTCGTCGCGCTGCGCACTGCCGGCGCGCAGTTGGCGCCGCAGTTCCTGCAGGCGTTGCCCCAGGCTGGCCACTTCGCTGCGCGTCGGTATGCCAAGTTCGCGACACCATTGCTCGGTCTGCTGTTGTTGCCGCTCGCGCACGCGCATCTGCGCATTGACCATTGCGCCGTAGGCCTCGCGGAATTCGTCCGACAAGGCGATCTCGGCGTAGCTTTCCTCGGCGGCGTCCACCCACAGGTCGTACAGCGCCTTGATCGATTCGATCTGGCGTCCCGGTTCGGTGCGCGCCGCCAGCGTCTGTTGCAGGCGCTCGGCCGCCTTGACGTTGGCCTGCTGCAGCAGCGTCTGATAGCGCCGCGAGGTTTCCAGATATTCGAGCACCGCGGCCAGCATGGCCTGCTGCTGCAGTTGCTGCTCGCGGTTGAGGCCGAACGGCGCCATCGGCTGCAGGCCGTGCAGCTCGCCGAAGCCGCCGGTCTGCGCCGCCTGCAGCCAGCTCTGCCATTGCTGCGCGAAGCTCTGCGCGGCACTGGTGTCGATGCCGGCGAAGGCCTGCCCGAACGGCTGCCCTGCAGCGCCGAACAGCTGCTGCAGCTGCTGGCGCCAATCCGGTTCCTGCGGCGCAAACGGCGTCTGGCCGAGGCCACCGGCCGCCACGCTTTGCAGCAGATCGAAATATCCCTTCAGTCCAGGCATGCCGCGGGCCAGCACGGCCTCCGGCGAAGCGAAACCGCTCAGCGGATTGACGGCTGCAGCGGGCGGCTGCCATTGGCGCGCCCAGCTTTCCCACGCCTGCTGCGCCAGCCCTTGATACTGCTTCAGGAAATCGTTCGCCTGCTCGGTCATGCCGGTTCCTCGTCCGTGCCTGGGTTCATCCTAGCAGTGTCGCACAACGCCGTTTCCATCTTCCTACGTCGCCGCTGGGCCAGCGCAAATAGGACCACGGACAGGCAGCCGTTGACGCATCAACGAAAAAGCCCGGCATCTTGCGATGCCGGGCTTTCTTCACGATCGACCGATGCTTAGGTCGATGCGGATCAGGCGCTGGCGCTTTCGTCCTCGGCCACGGCCTTCATGGACAGGCGGATACGGCCCTGCTTGTCCACTTCGAGCACCTTGACCTTGACGATGTCGCCTTCCTTCAGCTTGTCGGACACCTTCTCCACGCGCTCGCTGGAGATCTGCGAGACGTGCACCAGACCGTCCTTGCCCGGCATGATGGTGACGAACGCGCCGAAGTCCATCAGCTTGGCGACCTTGCCCTCGTAGATGCGGCCCGGCTCGACGTCGGAGACGATCTGGTCGATGCGCTTGCGTGCATTCTCGGCCGCCTCGCGGTTGACCGAGGCGATCACCACGGTGCCGTCGTCGCTGATGTCGATGGTGGTGCCGGTCTCTTCGGTGATCGAGCGGATGGTGGCGCCGCCCTTGCCGATCACTTCGCGGATCTTGTCCGGATGGATCTTGATGGTGAGCAGACGCGGAGCGTACTCGCTCATCTCGGCGCGCGGCGTGCTGATCACCTTGGCCATTTCGCCCAGGATGTGCAGACGGCCACGCTGAGCCTGCGCCAGCGCCACCTTCATGATCTCTTCGGTGATGCCGTCGATCTTGATGTCCATCTGCAGAGCGGAAATGCCGTCCGCGCTACCGGCCACCTTGAAATCCATGTCGCCGAGGTGATCCTCGTCGCCCAGGATGTCGGACAGCACCACGAAGTCGTTGCCTTCCTTCACCAGGCCCATGGCGATGCCGGCCACCGGCGCCTTCAGCGGCACGCCGGCGTCCATCATGGCCAGCGAGGAACCGCACACCGAAGCCATCGAGGAGGAACCGTTGGACTCGGTGATCTCAGAGACCACACGCACCACGTACGGGAATTCCTCGATGCCCGGCTTGACCGCCTGCACGCCGCGCTTGGCAAGGCGGCCGTGGCCGATCTCGCGACGCTTCGGCGCGCCGAAGCGGCCAGCCTCGCCCACCGAGAACGGCGGGAAGTTGTAGTGGAACAGGAACGGATCCTTCGACTCGCCTTCCGGCGCGTCGATGATCTGCGCGTCGCGAGCGGTGCCCAGGGTGGCCACCACCAGCGCCTGCGTCTCGCCGCGGGTGAACAGCGCCGAGCCGTGGGTACGCGGCAGCACGCCGACGCGCACGGTGATCGGGCGCACGTCGTCCAGCTGGCGACCGTCGATGCGCACCTTGGTCTTCAGCACGCTGTCGCGCATGGTGCGGTATTCCAGCTCGGCGAATTCCTTCGCCAGCTCGCCCTTCTCCCAGCCCTTGGCTTCGGCATCGGCAGCCAGCGAGGCCAGCACGTCGGCCTTGATGGCGGCGATGGCGTCGCGGCGCTGCAGCTTGTCGCGCACCTGGAAGGCTTCTTCCAGCTTGCTGCCGACCGCGCCCTTCAGGGTGGCGATCAGCGCTTCGTTGCGCGCCGGCGGCTGCCAGTCCCACGACGGCTTGGCCGCCTCGGTGGCCAGCTCGGCGATCGCGCGGATCGCGGCCTGCATCTGCTGGTGGCCGAACACCACCGCGCCGAGCATCACGTCTTCGCTCAGCAGCTTGGCTTCCGACTCCACCATCAGCACGGCGTTCGAGGTGCCGGCCACGACCAGGTCGAGCTCGGAGGTCTTCAGCTCGGCGGCGGTCGGATTGAGCAGGTACTTGCCGTTGGCGTAGCCCACGCGCGCAGCGCCGATCGGCCCCTTGAACGGGATGCCGGCCAGGCTCAGGGCGGCAGAGGCGCCGAGCATGGCGGGGATGTCGCCGTCGATCTCGGGATTCAGCGAGACGACCTGGGCGATCACCTGCACTTCGTTCTTGAACTCTTCCGGGAACAGCGGGCGCACCGGACGATCGATCAGACGCGAGGTCAGCGTCTCCTTCTCGGTCGGGCGGCCTTCGCGCTTGAAGAAGCCGCCCGGGATACGACCGGCGGCATAGAACTTCTCGACGTAATCGACGGTGAGCGGGAAGAAGTCCTGACCTTCCTTCGCCTTGGCCGCGGCCACCGCGGTGACCAGCACCACCGTGCCGCCCATGCTGACCATGACCGCACCGGATGCCTGGCGGGCGATTTCGCCCGTCTCCAGCGTGACTTCGTGATTACCGTACTGGAATGACTTGGTTACTTTCGCCACGTGTTGTGTCCTCGGTCCGATTAGCGACGCAGGCCGAGGCGTTCGATCAGGCTCTGATAGCGGCCCAGATCGCGATCCTTCAGGTAGGCGAGCAGGCTCTTGCGGCGGTTGACCAGCTGCAGCAGGCCGCGACGCGAGTGGTGGTCCTGCTTATGGGTCTTGAAATGGCCGGTGAGGTGGTCGATGCGGGCGGACAGCAGGGCGACCTGGACTTCCGGCGACCCCGTGTCGTTCGGCACTCGGCCGTATTCAGCAATGATCTTGCCGGTCTGTTCTGCATTGAGGGACATGAGTATCTCTTCCTAAAAAAGCGGTACGAAGCTTGCGCAACGTCACCGCAATGACGTTGCGCAAGCTTCGACAGGTTGAATAAAACATTGTGACAAGTTGCTTATTGTAATGGCGGAAAGCGCGTCGCAACAAGACTTGGGACACCTTGCCGGCACCCGGCGGCGTTCATCCACGCACGGCTTCCGGCAGGCGGAAGCCGCGTACGATGCGTACGCCGCCGCCGTCATCGGGCTGTCCCAGAGCCAGCAGCCGGCCATCATCGCCGAACAGCGCGCACAGCTGATCCGGAGCCGTCGCCGGCACCTCGACGCCCTTCAGGCGCTGGCCCTGCATCACCGCGATGCTTTGCGCCGGGTCCAGGTGCAGCGCCGGCAACGCCGCCGCGCCGGCCTCGACCGGCAGCAGCAGGGCCGGCAGCGCGGCATCGCCCTGCTCCGCTGCCGCCTGCAGCTGCTCCAGGGTGGCCATGCCGGCGCCTTCGAACGGCTCCACCCATAAGCGGCGCAGGCTGCTCAGGTGGGCGCCGCAGCCCAGGCGCTCGCCCAGGTCGACGGCCAGACTGCGGATGTAAGTGCCCGAACCGCATTCGACCCGCAGGCGCAGGCGATCGCCGTCCAGGGCCAGCACGTCCAGCCGATGGATCTCGACCACGCGCGCCGGCACCTCGACCGCCTCGCCGCGCCGCGCCTTCAGGTACAGCGGCTCGCCGCCCTGTTTCAGCGCCGAGTACGCCGGCGGCACCTGACTGATGCGGCCGCGGAAATCGGCCAGCGCGGCTTCCAGCGTGGCCTCGTCCAGGGCCGGCAGCGGGCGGCGCTGCAGCACCTCGCCCTCGCGATCGGCGGTGGTGGTGGTGACGCCCAGCTGGCATTCGGCCAGGTAGGCCTTGCGTGAACCCAGCAGGTGACCCGCCAATTTGGTCGCTTCGCCGAAACACAGCGGCAACATGCCTGTGGCCAGCGGATCCAGCGCGCCGGTATGGCCGCCCTTGGCCGCACGCAGCAGTCGGCGCACCGCCTGCAAGGCCTGGTTCGAACTCAGGCCGAGCGGCTTGTCGAGCAGCACGATGCCGTGCAGGTCGCGGAACGTGATGCGTGCCATGCGGAGCCCGGGCGAAGCTTAGGATTCGTCGTCCGACGCCGGCGGCTCGCTGGCCTGCTGGCGCAGCAGATGCTCGATGCGTTCGCCCTTGTCGACCGAGTCGTCGTACTTGAAGCGCAGCTCGGGCACGCGGCGCAGCCGCATGCTGCGCGACAGACTGCGGCGGAACTCCCCCGCCAGATCCTTCAGGGCCTTGACCGCCGTGTCCGCCTGGTCGGGCAGCATGGTGGTGACCCATACCGTGGCCCAGTCCAGGTCCCGCGTCACTTCCACGTCGGAGACGCTGACCGAGGGCAGGCCGTGATCGCGCACGGCGGCATGCACCAGCAGGCCGATCTCGCGGCGCAGTTCGGCACCGACGCGGTCGGTGCGCTTGAAATCACGTGAGGGCATGATGGCCTCCTTGAATGCTGCCGCGGCGACGACCAATGATCGGATCGACGCCGGCGGCTATGAAAAGCGCGAAAGCCCGGACAAATCCTGTCCGGGCTTCGGGTTCTGCCAGGCGCGGAGCTTGCGCGTGCAGCCGATCGCTCCGCCGCCTGCGACTTACAGGGTGCGCGCCACCTCGGTGCGTTCGAAGCACTCGATCTGGTCGCCCACCTTGACGTCGTTGTACTGCTTCACGGCGATACCGCACTCCATGCCGTTGCGCACTTCGTCGACCAGGTCCTTGAAGCGGCGCAGCGATTCCAGCTCGCCCTCGAAGACCACCGTGTTGTCGCGCAGCACGCGGATCGGCTTGTTGCGCTTGACCGTGCCCTCGATGACCATGCAGCCCGCCACCGCGCCGAACTTGGAGCTGCGGAACACCTCGCGCACCTGGGCGATGCCGATGATCTCTTCGCGCACTTCCACGCCGAGCAGGCCAGAAGCCGCCTGCTTCACCTGGTCGATCACGTCGTAGATGATCGAGAAGTAGCGCACGTCCAGGCCGGCCGTCTCGATCACCTTGCGCGCCGAAGCGTCGGCACGCACGTTGAAGCCGATCACCAGCGCCTTCGAGGCCGCCGCCAGGGTCGCGTCGGACTCGGTGATGCCGCCGACACCGGCGGAGATCACGTTGACCTTCACGTTGTCGTTGCCGATCGCGCTGAGCGATTCGCGCAGCGCCTGCACCGAGCCCTGCACGTCGGCCTTGACCAGGATGTTGAGCGTCTGCTGGGTGCCCTGGCCCATCTGGGCCATGATGTCCTCGAGGCGGTTGGCCTTGCTGACCATGCGCGAATCGCGGCGCTTCTGCTGGCGCTCGGCCGCCACTTCGCGGGCCAGCCGCTCGTCGGCCACCACCACGAAGTCGTCGCCCGACTCGGGCACGCCGGACAAGCCGAGCACCTGCACCGGAATCGACGGGCCAGCCTCCTGCACGGTCTTGCCGGTCTCGTCGACCAGCGCGCGCATGCGGCCGTATTCCACGCCGCAGACCACGAAGTCGCCGCGCTTCAGCGTGCCCTGCTGCACCAGCACGGTGGCCACCGGGCCGCGACCGCGGTCCAGGCTGGACTCGATCACCACGCCGGAGGCCGGGCCATCCTGCACCGCCTGCAGCTCCATCACCTCGGCCTGCACCGAGATCGCGTCCAGCAGGTCGTCGATGCCCATGCCGGTCTTGGCCGACACCGGCACGAAGATGGTGTCGCCGCCCCATTCTTCCGGAATCACTTCCAGGTTGCCGAGGCCCTGCTTCACGTGGTCCGGATTGGCGTCGGACTTATCCATCTTGTTGAGCGCCACGATGATCGGCACCTTGGCGGCGCGTGCGTGCTGCACCGCCTCGGCGGTCTGCGGCATCACGCCGTCGTCGGCAGCCACCACCAGCACCACGATGTCGGTGGACTGGGCGCCGCGCGCGCGCATCGAGGTGAACGCGGCATGGCCCGGGGTGTCGAGGAAGGTGATCACGCCCTTCGGCGTTTCCACATGGTAGGCGCCGATGTGCTGGGTGATGCCGCCCGCCTCGCCAGCCGCCACCTTGGCGCGGCGGATGTAGTCCAGCAGCGAGGTCTTGCCGTGGTCGACGTGGCCCATGATGGTGACCACCGGCGGACGCGGCTTCTTCTCGCCGTCCAGCTCGGCGTTCTGGGTGTGCGCGGCCAGCGCCGCTTCGGCGTTCTTCTGGCTGGCCAGCACTGGGGTATGGCCGAGTTCCTCGACCACCAGCACCGCGGTGTCCTGGTCGATGGTCTGGTTGATGGTGGCCATCACGCCCATCTTGAACAGCGCCTTGACCACCTCCGAACCCTTCACCGCCATGGACTGCGCCAGCTCGGCGACGATATTGCTCTCGCCCACCACCACTTCGCGGACCACCGGCGCGGTGGGCTTGGAGAAGCCGTGCGCGCCAGCGCTGGCGCCGCGCACCGGGGCTTCCCTGGTGGCGCCGCGACCGGTTTTGCCGCGCTTGCTGGAACGGCGCGCGCGATCAGCGTCGCTGAGGTGCAGCTCGCCGCCGGCGAAGCGCTTGCCGCTGGAGAAATCGTCGCGATCGCGATTGTGCCGCGCCTTGTTGCGGCTTTCGCTGCTGGGCGAGCCGGCGGCGGCAGTGGTGGTGGTGGTAGCAGCCGGCGTGGCGGCGGCCGGTGCCGGTGCCGGCTTCGCGGCGACCGGCGTCAGCGGCTTCTTCTCGCGCTTGCGCGGCTCGTGGATGCGCGGAAGGATCATGCCCAGCGCATTCGGGTCGATCTTCTGCACCACCGCCGGTTCCGGCGTCTGTCGAGCCGGCGCGGGAGCGGGAGCGGGAGCCGGCGCCGCCACGGGCGCGACGGGCGCAACCACTTCTTCCTGCACGACCGGCGCCTGCTCGGGCTCGGCCTCGACCGGCGCGGGCTCATCCTGTTCGACCGGCTCGGGCGCGGCGACCTGGGCAGCCTGGCGCTCGGCGTCTTCCGCCGCTTTACGCTGCGCTTCCGCGGCGCGCTGCTCGGCGTCCTCGCGGCGCTTGCGCTCGGCGTCGCTGCGCTCGCGCTCTTCCTGCTCGCGCTGCTGCTGCGATTCCTGCAGCTTGCGCACGGCGTCGACGCGCTCGCTGTCACTCTGCGCTTCCTCGGCGATCACGCTGCGCTTGACGTAGGTGCGCTTACCGCGCACTTCGACGTTGACCGTCTTGGCGCCGCCGGTCGCGCCGCGACCGCCGGGCGTGGAAATCTTCAGTTCGCTGACCCGGCGCCGGTTGAGGGTGATCTGCCGTGGCGCGCTGTCGTCGGTTTCGACGACGCTGTCGGCCTTGCCATGCGTGCGGCGCAGAAATCCGAGCAGCTTCACCTTCTCGGTGCTGCTGATGACTTGCTCCGGGTCGGAGAATTTCATGCCGGCCTCGCCAAGCTGCCCGAGCAGCTTGTCCACCGGCATGCCCAGGACCTGGGCGAGTTGTTTGATCGTTACATCCGACATCGTGTTCTTTCTCCGCCGTTCCCGCGCTCGGACCATTTCGGTCCCTGGGCCTTCCGGCCCTTATCGGCCAGGCGGCCTCGCCGCCTGGTCACCGCCGTCCATGGCAGGAAACCGCAATGGGTTCCCCTTGGCGCGTCCGTCCCGGACGCTGCCGTCGACAGCCTGCCTTCAACCGCCCTTTTCGAGGCGCGCGATCATCGGCGCACGCGCCGCCATGATCAGCGCTGCCGCACGCTCCTCGTCCATGCCTTCGATATCGATCAGGTCGTCCACTGCCAGGTCGGCCAGATCGTCCACCGTGCTCACCTCGCGCGCGGCGAGCGCATACGCGGTCGCCTCGTCCATGCCGTGCAGCGCGAGCAGCTCTTCCGAGGGCTGGTGCTCCTCGATGCCCTCTTCCACCGCCAGCGCCTCGGTCAGCAGGGCGTCGCGGGCACGGGCGCGCAGCTCTTCGACGATGTCTTCGTCGAAGCCTTCCACCGAAAGCAGCTCGGCGCTGGGCACGTAGGCGATTTCCTCGATGCTGGAGAAGCCTTCCTGCACCAGGATGTTGGCGATCTCCTGATCCACTTCCAGCTTTTCCATGAACAGCTGGCGGGCGGCATCCTGCTCGGCTTCGCTCTTGGCGGTGACCTGGTCCTGGGTCATCACGTTGAGCTGCCAGCCGGTGAGCTTGGAAGCCAGGCGCACGTTCTGGCCGCCGCGGCCGATGGCCTGGGACAGCTTGTCCTCGGCCACCGCGATGTCCATCGAGTGCTTTTCCTCGTCCATGATGATGGACTGCACTTCGGCCGGCGCCATCGCGTTGATCACGTACTGCGCCTGGTTCTCGTGCCACAAGATGATGTCGACGCGCTCGCCGTTCAACTCGTTGGACACCGCCTGCACGCGCGAGCCGCGCATGCCGATGCAGGCGCCGATCGGATCGGTGCGGCTGTCGTGCGCCACCACCGCGATCTTGGCGCGGTCGCCCGGATCGCGCGCGCAGCCCTTGATCTCGACCAGACCCTGGCCGACTTCCGGCACCTCGAGCTTGAACAGCTCGATCATGAACTCCGGCGCCGCGCGCGAGACGAACAGCTGCGGACCGCGTACCTCGGACTTCACTTCGAACAGGTAGCCGCGCACGCGGTCGCCCACGCGGGCCGACTCGCGCGAGATGGTCTTGTCGCGCGGGATGAAGGCTTCGGCGTTGCCGCCAAGATCCAGATACACGTTGCCGCGCTCGACGCGCTTGACGATGCCGGTGACCAGCTCGCCGATGCGGTCCTTGAAGGCATCCACCACCTGCTGGCGCTCGGCTTCGCGCACGCGCTGCACGATCACCTGCTTGGCGGCCTGGGCCGCGATGCGGCCGAATTCGGCGTTCTCGATCTGCTGCTCGATGTAGTCGCCCACCTGCGAACCGGCGCGCTCGTCCTCGGCGTCCATCAGGCGCAGCTGGCGGAACGGCGATTCCATCTCGCCGTCGTCCGCAATCACTTCCCAGCGGCGGAAGGTTTCGTACTCGCCGCTCTGGCGGTCGATCGACACGCGGATATCCGGATCCTCGTCCGGATAGCGCTTCTTGGCGGCCGAAGCCAGCGCGGCCTCCATCGCCTCGAAGATCACGTCGCGCGGCACGCCCTTCTCGTTCGCCACCGCATCGACCACCAACAGAAGTTCTTTGCTCATTGCAGCAACTCCATGAACGCCGCCTGCGGCGCCAGATCACACTGAATTAGGTTATTTCGGGGCCTTCTTGGCCGGCTTGCCGCCGGGCTTGGGCTGCGGGGCGTAGCCCAGCGCGACCCAGTCCGGCACCACTCGCGCGTTCTCGATCGCGTCGTGCTCGCATTCGAATGTCTTGCCCTCGGCCTCGAGCGAGATGCGCTCGCCCTCCACCGAAATCAGCTTGCCGCGCAGGCGGCGTCGACCTTCGATCGGCGCCTTGAGCAGCAGCTTCACTTCCTGCCCGACCACCTTGGCGAACTGCGCCGCGGTGAACAGCGGGCGATCGATGCCTGGAGATGAGACCTCGAGCACATAATGACCGGGAATCGGATCTTCGACGTCGAGCAGGGCCGACAGCTCGCGGCTGGCCGCCTCGCAATCGTCCACGCCTACTTCGCGGCGCGCTCCGTCCTCGGTCGCATTCTCGGCCTTCGGCGCGTCATCGCGCGCGAGCAGGTCGATATACACGCGCAGCGTGCTCTGTCCCTGCGCCGGATTGAATTCCACGCCGATGCATTCCAGCCCGAGATCGGCGAGAACGTCGGTGAAGCGTTGTGCGAGTGCCTGCGTATCCATGAATTCCGCTGCATGAGATCCGGCGCCGATATCGACTCGACTTGCGGTCGCCAGAAACAAAAAATGGGCTCTAAACGGCCCATTCCCTTATACCGTCGTTGTCCCGACTCATCCAGTTCTTCCCGGCGCCAGCCCCGTATCATAAGCGATGCGAAACCCACGGCGCGACGCATCCTTGCGCCCAACAAAAAAGCCACACGAGGTGGCTTTCTTGTCCAAGAAAGTCCTGTTAGCGGGCCCTGCACGAATCCTGTCTGTCAGGATTACGTGCTCATCCCGCCACAAAGTCCCGGAATGATACGCGCGCAGCCCATCAAGCGCAACTGACTGATCCCGCTGACGCGACGCATGACAAACGACCCAACGGCCATGCCTGCCGATGACATGCCTGCCGGCAAGTTGCCCTGCTGCTCGAGTTTCAGTCATTCGCCCTGCCTGATCCCGCGGCGGACCGCGCGCAGAAGCCTGGACAATACTTGCGCAATGAGCCTAGCTTAGTCCCGAGTACGTCAACCGCACTGATTCAGCCGCGACATCCGGTCCAGCACGCACTTTCCGCGGGAGTACGCATGAAGCACGACAAAGCTCGGGTTTTGGGAATCGGGGGCTTGCTGATTTCACTATGCTTCGCTCAATCCACGATGGGCAAGCCTCAAGACATTTCGTTCGATAAAGGCACTCCCGTCTCGGAGGCAGCCCATCTGTTCAGAACGCAATCGAAGAAAATGGCCTGTGATCTCGAACCGGCCGGCAGCGATGGCAAGACCACGCAAAATCCAGCCAAGACCGAGTTGGTGTGCGAGCGGTTCGAGCCCACTTACCTCATTGTCGTGCTGACTGCCGACAAGGCCCCTGAAGTGCTGTCTGAAGGGCGCGATGCGGGGGGCGATCGCATCGAGGATCCCATCATCCTCAACGATACCTGGTGGTCGAACGACGATTTCGGATGCCTCTCCGAAGAGGCTGGCTTGACCTGCAAGAACAAGGCCGGCTACGGCTTTCTGATCACGGACAAAGATTTCAAGAAAATCAGTTTCTCGAAACATTGATCCCCGAGGACATTGGACATGTCAGATCCGAATATCGCCGATGGCGCCGTTTCCATGTTCGGCAACGACGACGCACCCAAGAACACCAAGAACAGTGTTTTCACCTACAGCGAAAACACGCATACGCATGACGGAACAGTGGCTCCGCCTGGCCGCTCCGGGCTTGGCATAGACTGCTCCGAGCTTGCCAACCAGGCAGTGCTCTCGGCCGGTTACAACGTCCCTTATCTTGCGACGCCCCAAATCTACGAAGGTGGCCATCTCACGCCGGCGGGGGCGAAGTATTACGAAACCGTGCCGACAAACGAGCTGCAGAAAGGCGATCTGGTTCTTTTCAAGGGCCACGTAGGCGTGGTCGAGAGCTACGACTCCAAGACTGGCGATGGCAAGTTCTATGGCTCCCAATCCAAAACAGGCCCCGCTTCGACGGAGTTCAATACCAACGATGCCGGACTTTATTGGGGAAGAGCCGACAAAGGCGAGCCAGTCCTGACCGGGCTCAAGCCCAAGGCCGAAACCTACGATCCTGCGGGCGCTGCCGCGACATTGCAGCCCATTCTTGAAAAACGGGCGCAAGCGCTCAACCAGCTTCAGCACGACCAGCCTGCCCTTGCCGCTGATGTGCAAAAGACCCTGACAGGCAACCAGCAGGTATTGGACAACCTGGAGGCCGGCAGGCCCGGGCCTGCAAAAGTACAAGGCCAAACCGGCGACCAACCGCCGCTTACGAAGTCCTCGCGCCTGGACGAACCCGATCATCCCGGCAATGGGCTGTTCACGCAGGCTCGCGATCGCGTCCACGCTCTCGATACACAGCTCGGTCGTACGCCGGACACTCGTAGCGAAAACCTCGCCGGCGCCGTCACCGTGGCAGCTCTTTCCGCCGGGATCACCCGCATCGATCACGTGCAGCCGGACAACATCGACGGCTCCAAGATGTTTGTCGCGCAGAACACTTCGCCGCTCAAGACCGTCGCCGAGCTGCCTACGATGCAGGGCATGAACACGCCGCTCGAACAAAGCAGCGCGCAGTACCGGCAGATAGCCGAGCGGCAGACCCAGGCACAGGCTCAACAGCAAGTTCAGACGCAGTCGCAGCATCAAGAGGCAGCGCCACAGCAGACGGCACAGGCCATGCAGATCAAGCAGCTTGGGTAATAAGCGAATGCAGCGCCTCGCAAACCGTCGAAGCATGGTCGGCGAGGCCGCCTGACATTTCGCCGCGGTCGGGATGCACATGCGGATAAGAAGTCAGCCGTGACGCCCAGGATGTCCATGCACCTGGGCAGGTTCTCCGCCGCATCTCGGCCATCTGAAAATCACAGCTCGATCGTTTGGCCATCCAAGCATCGGCAAAAACGAAAACGGCACCTTCGTTGCGGAAGGCGCCGTCGTCGAGCGAACTAACTGTGGTAGCGGGGGCAGGATTCGAACCTGCGACCTTCGGGTTATGAGCCCGACGAGCTGCCAGACTGCTCCACCCCGCATCAGAGTCCGAGAATTCTAGCGACATGGCCGAATTCTTGCAAGCCATATCCCGAACTTTTCTGCTCGATGACAAGATTTTTTTGTCATCGGCGACATGACTGCCGCTGACCGCTTCTACATGGGTACGCGCGAACCGCATTGCAAGCAGTCATTTCGCGTGCATCGATCGAACCGCGAAACAGCACCCCTGGCGTCTGCCTGAGCATTCGCTCGACACCGCTGCTGCAGGTTCGAATCCTGCACTCGCTACCAGAGCATTTCTCGAGAGCCATTCAACGCGGTGTCATCGATCGACGCGATGCGAAATACCCGTCGCGGCAAAATGAGCGCGACCGCTGCGACGGTTTCCAACGGTAAGAACCATGCCTGTCGCGGCCGGTGCAGGTTAGGCAATACCGGCCTGCCCCATCTATCGCCATTCCGCGAACAGCCCTCGCACAGCCGTCGATCCAGCCATAAAAAAAGCCGGCTGCCCGAGGCAGCCGGCCTTGATGATCCATGGCGGAATGACTCAGCCGCGCAGCGCTTCGGTGCACCAGCCCAGCAGCGGACCCCAGCCGAAGCCGAGCACGAGCAAGGCCAACACGTTGAGCGACAGCACCAGGCGCAGCGGCACATCGGGCTGCACCTGCACTACGCTGCCCTCCACCGGCTTGTCGAAGTACATCACCTTCACCACGCGCAGGTAGTAGTACAGGCCGATGATGGCGAAGGCCGCGCCGACGAGGGCCAGCCACAGCATGCCGCCGTCGATCGCTGCCTGCAGCACCAGCAGCTTGGCGTAGAAGCCGAACAGCGGCGGCACACCGGCCAGCGAGAACACGGTGAGCATCATCAGCATGGCCAGCCAGGGCGAACGCTGGTTCAGGCCCTTCAGGTCGTCGATTTCCTCGCATTCGAAGCCGGCGCGGGCCAGCGCCAGGATCACGCCGAACGCGGCGGTGCTCATCAGCGCGTAGCTGATCGCGTAGAACATCGCAGCGGCATAGCCCTCCGGACCGGCGTTGACCAGGCCCAGCAGCAGATAACCCATGTGCGAAATGGTCGAATAGGCCAGCAGGCGCTTGAGATTGCTCTGCACGATGGCGACCAGGTTGCCGATCGCCAGCGACAGCACCGCCAGCACCGACAGCATCAGCTGCCAGTGATGTACCAGGTCGCCCAGGCCGCCGGCCAGCAGGCGGTAGGCCATGCCGAACGCGGCCAGCTTGGGCGCCGAGCCGATGAACACGGTCACCGCAGTCGGCGAGCCCTGGTAGACGTCCGGAATCCACATGTGGAACGGCGCCACGCCGAGCTTGAAGCCGATGCCGATGATCACGAAGATCAAGCCGAACATCAGCAGGTTGTGCATTTCGACGTGCGAGGAAACCGCGTGGATCTGCGCCAGGTCGAGCGAGCCGGTGGCGCCGTAGATCATCGACATGCCGTACAGCAGCATGCCCGAGGCCAACGCGCCCAGCACGAAGTACTTGATCGCCGCCTCCGAGGACAGGCCGGAATCGCGGTTCAGCGCGACCAGCGCGTAGGACGACAGGGTGAGCAGCTCCAAGCCGAGGTAGACCATCACCAGGTTGCCCGCCGAAACCAGCAGCATCACGCCGATCACCGCGAAGATCGCCAGCGTGTAGAACTCGCCGACGAACAGCTTGCGGTCACGCAGGTAGGGCCGCGCGTAGACGAACACCAGCACGGTGGAGAGCAGCGCGAAGACCTTGAGGATCTCCGCCACGCCGTCGCGGATGAACATGCCGCCGAAGGCGGTGACCGCGTGTTCCGGCTGGCCCGAAAGAACCAGGTAGACGGCGACCAGCAGCACCGCGATGGACAGCCAGTGCAGCATGCCGCGCTGTGCCGGCTTGATGAAGGCATCCAGCAGCAACAGAAGGCAGGCCGCCGCCACCAGATAGAGCTCAGGCAGCAAGATCAGAATGTTGGTGAGATTCTGCATGGTCGATATCACTCAGATCTTGGAGACGGCGAGCTGCTGCACCACCTGCGACACCGAGGCATCCATCAGATGGATCAGCGGCTGCGGCCAGATGCCCAGCGCCAGCACGCAGAGCGCGAAGGCGGCCAGCACGAAGGTTTCGCGGCCGTCGATGTCCTTCATCTCGGCCACGTGCGGATTGCTCACCTCGCCCCACAGCACGCGCTTGACCATCCACAGCGTGTAGGCCGCACCGATGATGAGGGTGAAGGCGGCGAACAGCGCGATCCACGGATTGGCGCTGAAGCTGGACAGGATCACCATGAACTCGCCGACGAAGCCGCTGGTGCCCGGCAGGCCGCAGTTGGCCATGGCGAACAGCACGTAGAAGAAGCCGAACCACGGCATTACGTTGATCACGCCGCCGTAATCCTTGATCTGGCGGGTATGCAGGCGGTCGTACATCACGCCGATGCAGGAGAACATCGCGCCGGACACGAAGCCGTGCGAGATCATCTGCACCATCGCGCCCTGCATGCCGAGCTTGGCCATGTCCACCGAGGTGGCATCCGAAGCCGTGCTGTGCACCAGCAGGAAGGTGACGAACACGCCGAGGGTGACGAAGCCCATGTGCGCCACCGAGGAGTACGCCACCAGCTTCTTCATGTCTTCCTGCACCAGGGCGACATAGCCGATGTAGACCACCGCGATCAGGCTGAGCAGGATCACCAGCCAGGCATAGGCGCTGGCCGCATCCGGGGTGATCGGCAGCGAGAAGCGCAGGAAGCCGTATCCGCCGATCTTCAGCATCACCGCCGCCAGCACCACCGAGCCGCCGGTCGGCGCCTCCACGTGCGCGTCCGGCAGCCAGGTATGCACCGGCACCATCGGCACCTTCACCGCGAAGGCCAGCAGGAAGGCGAAGAACAGCCAGGTCTGCTCCTGGAAGCTCAGGTGCAGCTGCTGCAGCGTGTGCAGGTCGAAGGTGTGCGCCTTGCCGTACAGGTAGATCAGCCCGATCAGCATGAAGATCGAGCCGAGGAAGGTGTAGATGAAGAACTTCAGGGTGGCGTAGACGCGACGCGGACCGCCCCAGATGCCGATCAGGATGAACATCGGGATCAGCATCGCCTCGAAGAACACGTAGAACAGCAAGGCGTCGGTGGCGCAGAACACGCCGATCATCAGGCCTTCCAGCACCAGCATCGCGGCCATGTACTGGTGCGGCTTGTCCTGGATCACTTCCCAGGCGCCGACGATCACCAGGATGGTGACGAAGGTGGTGAGCAGGATCAGCGCCACCGAGATGCCGTCCACCGCCAGCCCGTAGTGCACGCCCAGCGAGGCGATCCACAGATGGCTTTCGGTCAGCTGCAGGCCGCCGGCATCGGCGTTGTACTGCGGCAGCAGGAACAGGCTGACGACGAAGGCGGCGATCGCCACCAGCAGCGAAAGCCAGCGGGCGAGGTTGGGCCGCGCGAAACCGGCCAGCAGCACCGGCACGGCGCCGACGATGGGCAACCAGATCAGCAGGCTGAGCAAATGATTGAACATGGAGCAGGTTCCCTTATTGCCCGACCAGCCAGTACCCGCCGAGCAGCAGGATCAGGCCAAGAATCATCGCGAAGGCATAGTGATAGAGATAGCCGGACTGCAGTCGGCGCATGCCCGAGGCGATGCGCTCCACCATGCCGGCCGAACCGTTGATCAGCACGCCGTCGATCACGGCGGCGTCGCCGCCCTTCCACAGCGCGCGGCCCAGCGCCACGCCGCCCTTCGCGAAGATCGCGAAGTAGATGTCGTCGATCCAGTACTTGCGATCGAGCATGATGTAGATCGGCTTCAGCGCGCTCTTGATCGTGCCGGCAAGCTTGATATTGAACAGGTAGATGTAGGTGGTGACCACGAAAGCCGCGAACACCAACCAGAATGGCGGCTGCTTGAAACCTTCCAGTGCCATGCCGAGCGCTCCGTGGAACTCGCGCGCCATCTCGCCCAGCACATCGTTCGTCTCGTTCACGTGGATCGCATCGCCGAACCAGTGGCCGTACAGCATCGGCCCCACCGTGAAGAAGCCGACCAGCAGCGACGGGATCGCCAGCAGCACCAGCGGCAGGGTCACCACCCACGGCGACTCCTTCGGCGGATGCGCGAGCACGCCCGGCTCATGATGGCCATGATCGTCGTGCGCGTGCGCATCGTGGGCATGATGCGCATCATGTGCATGGGCGTCGTGGGCATGCGCATCGTGCGCGGCGGCCGCATGCGCCTGCTGCGGCACGTGCACGCCATGATGGTTCGCATGGCCGTGCGCCTGCACGGTGAAGCGTTCCTTGCCGTGGAAGGTCAGGTACATCTGGCGGAAGGTATAGGTGGCGGTGACGAAGGCGCCGGCCAGCACGCAGAAGTAGGCATAGCCCGAACCCCAGCGATGTGAATCCTTCACCGCGTCGATGATCGCGTCCTTCGAGTAGAAGCCGGCGAAGAACGGCACGCCGCACAGCGCCAGCGAACCGATCCACATGGTGATCCAGGTGATCGGCATGTACTTGCGCAGGCCGCCCATGTAGCGCATGTCCTGCTCATGGTGCATGGCGATGATCACCGAGCCCGCGCCAAGGAACAGCAGCGCCTTGAAGAAGGCGTGGGTCATCAGGTGGAACACCGCGCCGGCGTAGGCGGAGACGCCCAGCGCCACCGTCATGTAGCCCAGCTGCGACAGGGTCGAATAGGCCACCACGCGCTTGATGTCGTTCTGCACGATGCCGATCAAGCCCGTGAACAGCGCGCCGGTGGCGCCGATCACCATCACCACGCTGAGCGCGGTCGGGGACATTTCATAGATCGGCGACATGCGCGCCACCATGAAGATGCCCGCGGTCACCATGGTGGCCGCGTGGATCAGCGCGGAGATCGGCGTCGGGCCTTCCATCGAGTCCGGCAGCCACACGTGCAGCGGCACCTGGGCCGACTTGCCCATCGCGCCGATGAACAGCAGCAGGCAGATCACCGTGGCGGCATCCCAATGCACGCTCTGGGTGATGGTCAGGGTCTTGTCGGCCAGGCTGGGCGCGGCCGCGAAGACCTGCGCGTAGTCCATGCTGCCGAGGAAATACAGGATCGCCGAGATGCCCAGCAGGAAGCCGAAGTCGCCCACGCGGTTGACCAGGAAGGCCTTCAGGTTGGCGAAGATCGCAGTGGGCCGCTTGAAGTAGAAGCCGATCAGCAGGTACGAGACCAGGCCCACGCCTTCCCAGCCGAAGAACAGCTGCATGAAGTTGTTGCTCATCACCAGCATCAGCATGGCGAAGGTGAACAACGAGATGTAGGCGAAGAAGCGCTGGTAGGCGTTGTCGGGCTCTTCCGCCATGTAGCCGATGGTGTAGATGTGCACCAGCAGCGACACGAAGGTCACCACCACCATCATCATCGCGGTGAGGCGGTCGACCAGGAAGCCGACGCTGGCGCTGAGATGGCCGATCTGGAACCAGGTGTACAGGTTCTGGTTGTACACCGGCGCGCCGCCCAAGATCTGGTACAGCACGTAGCCGGACAGCCCGCAGGCCACCAGCAGGCCGAGGATGGTGACGCAATGCGCGCCCACCCGACCGATGAAGCGCCCCAGGAACCCGGCCAGCAGGCAGCCGACCAGCGGGGCCAATGCGATGACCAGCAGGATTGAAGTGGACAAAGGCATCGGATCAACCCTTCATGCTGTCGATGTCGGCGACGTTCACCGTGCTGCGGTTGCGGAACAGCAGCACCAGGATCGCCAGGCCGATGGCGGACTCCGCCGCGGCCACGGTAAGGATGAAGAACACGAACACCTGCCCGGCCACGTCGCCGTGGAAGCGCGAGAAGGCGACGAGATTCGTGTTCACGGCCAGCAGCATCAGCTCGATCGCCATCAGCAGCACGATGACGTTCTTGCGGTTGATGAACAGTCCGGCCACCGAGATGCAGAACAGCACGGCGCCGAGCACGATGTAGTGCGACAAGGTGATCATGGCGTGCCCTCCGGCTTGGTTTCCCGCGGGGTGACGATGGCCGGAGTCGAGGCGTCCATCTTGACGATGCGCACGCGGTCGCGCGCATTGACCAGCACCTGCTCGCCGGCCGTCTGGTGGCGCACGCCGCCGCGATGGCGCAGGGTCAGCGCGACCGCCGCGACCACGCCCACGGTCAGGATCAGCGCAGCCACCTCGAACGGCAGCAGGTAGCTGGTGTACAGCGCCTGGCCCAGCCACGCGGTGTTGGAACCGGCGGCCGCGGCGGGATCGGCGCCCATCGCGACCTGCATCGGCTGCGCCTTGACGCCGATCAGGGCCAGCATCTCGACCAGCATCACCACGGCGACGAACAGGCCGACGGGCAGGAACTTCACGAAGCCCTCGCGCACCTTTTCCTGGTCGATGTCGAGCATCATCACCACGAACAGGAACAGCACCATCACCGCGCCGACGTAGACCACGATCAGCGCGATGGCGAGGAACTCGGCCTGGGCCAGCAGCCACACGCAGGACGCGCTGAAGAAGGTCAGCACCAGCGAGAGCACGGCGTGCACCGAGTTGCGCAGGGTGATCACGCCCAGCGCGGCGAGCACGGTGACCGCGCCGAACAAGTAGAAACAGACCAGCTGGAACACGGACGGATTGATCATGGCAGTGTCCTCAGCGGTACGCCGCGTCTTGAGCGCGGGCGGCGGCGATGTCCTGCTCGAAGCGGTCGCCGATCGCCAGCAGCTTCGCCTTGGTCACCACGTTCTCGCCGCGGTGCTCGAAGTGGTATTCGTGGATCGAGGTCTCCACGATCGAGTCGACCGGGCAGCTCTCCTCGCAGAAGCCGCAGTAGATGCACTTGAACAAGTCGATGTCGTAGCGCGTGGTGCGGCGCTGGCCGTCGCTGGGGCGCGGCGCGGAATCGATGGTGATCGCCAGCGCCGGGCACACCGCCTCGCACAGCTTGCAGGCGATGCAGCGTTCTTCGCCGTTGGCGTAGCGACGCAGCGCATGCAGGCCGCGGAAGCGGTTCGACTTGGGGATGTGCTCCATCGGGTAGCGCATCGTGTACTTCGGCTTGAACATGTAGCGCATGGTCAACACCATGCCCTGGAACAGCTCGATGAGCAGCAGGCTCTTGAAATAATGAATTACGCGGGACATGACTTTCTTCAGCCTCCCGTGCCGATGCTGACGACGCCGTAGTACTTCATGCAGCCGGCGACCAGGACCCACACGATGGCGATGGGGATGAACACCTTCCAGCCCAGCCGCATGATCTGGTCATAGCGGTAGCGCGGGAAGCTGGCGCGGAACCAAAGGAACATGAAGGCGAACACGAAGGCCTTGATGAACAGCCAGATGAAGCCGCCAGTCCAGATCCAGTTGATCCAACCGGGGGCATCTGCATGAATCCAGCCCTGCAGTGGGCTCAGCCAACCGCCGAGGAACAACACCGAGGCGAGGAAGCTGACCAGGATCATGTTGGCGTATTCGGCCAGGAAGAAGATCGCGAAGGCCGAACCGGAATATTCCACGTGGAAGCCGGCGACGATTTCCGACTCGCCCTCGGCCACGTCGAACGGCGCGCGGTTGGTCTCGGCCACGCCGGAAATGAAATAGATCACGAACACCGGCAACAGCGGCAGCCAGAACCAGCTGAAGAAGCCCTTGCCGCCAGCCTGCGCATGCACGATGTCGGTCAGATTGAGGCTGCCCGCCAGCACCAGCACGCAGACCAGGCACAGGCCCATCGCCAGTTCGTAGGAGATCACCTGCGCCGCCGAACGCATCGCACCCAGCAGGGCGTAACGCGAGTTAGAAGCCCAGCCGGCGAGGATGATGCCGTACACGCCCAGCGAGGTCATCGCCAGCAGATACAGCAAGCCGGCATTGACGTTGGCCAGCACCAGCTTGTCGCCGAACGGGATCACCGCCCAGGCCGCAAAGGCAGGCACCAGGGCCAGCAGCGGCGCCAGGTAGTACAGGAACTTGTTCGCGCTGGTCGGAAGGATCACTTCCTTGAACAGCAGTTTGGCCACGTCGGCGAAGGCCTGCAGCAGGCCCAGCGGACCGATCTTGTTCGGCCCCATGCGCACGTGCATCCAGCCGATGACCTTACGTTCCCAGTACACGAACATCGCCACGGCGATGATCACCGGCACCGCAATGCACAGGATGTACAGGATCGGCAGGAGCAACTGATTGAAGAGTTGTGCACCCATCGTGTTACGCCTTGCTCAGGTGGATGGCTGCGCCATAGGGCGGCAGCGCGGCGGTGTCGTCGTAGCCAGCTTCGATCCAGGCGGCGCCGTCCGGCACGGAATCATCGATCGCCACCGGCAGCGCGACGCCGGCGAGCTGCACCGTCGTCCCCTCGGCCAGCGACTGGCGCTGGGCCTCGGCCGCGTTCAGCCGCACCGCCGGCAGGCGGGTCAGCGGATGCGCGTTCAAGGCGCTCGCACGGCGCAGCACGGCGTCGCTGCGATAGATCGGCCAGGTGGCCAGACGGCTCAGGCCATCGTTGCCGGCCGCACGCGGCGCGAGGCCGCTGCGCGGCGCAGGCGCGGTGCGCTCGCCGATGCCGGCGCGCAGGCCAGCCAGGTCGTCGAACTCGAAGCCGGCCAGCTGCATCTGGCCGCCCAGCGCACGCAGCACCTTCCAGCCTGGCCGCGCCTGGCCCGGCGCCTTGGCGCCAGCCTCGACCGACTGCGCCAAGCCGTCGACGTTCACCAGGGTGGCGTCGATCTCGGGCAGCAGGCCGATCGGCAGGATCACGTCGGCCACCTCGCGCAAGGCAGGGCTGGCATAGGCCGTGAAGGCCACCACGTGACCGGCCTGCTGCAGCGCCTTCATTACGGCGCCGCCGTCGGCGAAGTCGTGCGGCGGCTCGACGCCGTACAGCAGATAGCTCTTGCGTGGCTGCGCCAGCATCGCCTGCGCATCCAGGCCGCCGTTGCCGGGCAGCACGCCCAGACGGCTCAGACCGACGGCGTTGGCGCCCACCGGCAGCTCGTTGTAGGCCGCGCCGGTGGCCTCGGCGATGAAGCGTGCGATCGCGCGCAGCCAGGACGCCTGCGGGTGAGTGACCGCAGCCTCGCCCAGGATCACCACCGCATGGCCGGCCTTCAGCGCAGCGATCGCCTCGGCGTCGCCCGGATCGGCCTTGGCTGCGGCCAGTGCGTCGGCCAGTGCGGCCGGGGCAGCAACGCCCTCGCCCAGCGCGGCCTTGGCCAGCGCCAGCAAGGCGTCGACCAGCGCGTGCGGCGCGGCGATCGCTTCGCCGGCCAGCGGATAGTTGAATTCGAAGCTGGCCGGATTGACCGTGTAGACCTTGGCGCCCTTCTTCACCGCCTGATGCAGGCGATGGTTGAGCAGCGGCAGCTCGCGGCGCAGGTCGGAACCGACCAGCAGCGCCGCCTTGACCTGGGCCACCTCGGCGACCGGCAGGCCGAACACCGGCGCCGTCGCGCCGTCGGCGAAATCCAGCTGGCGCAGGCGATGGTCGACGTGGGCGCTGCCCAGCGCACGCGCCAGGCGCAGCAGCAGGTCGCCCTCTTCGTTCGAGGTAGCCGGATGCACCAGCACGCCCAGCTCGCTGCCCGGCGCCTGCTTCAGCGCCTCGGCCGCTGCGCTCAGCGCGTCGTCCCAGTTGGTGCCGCGCCACTCGCCGTTGCGCTTCACTTCCGGCTGCTGCACGCGGTCGGCCGCGTACAGGCCCTGGTGGCTGTAGCGGTCGCGGTCGGACAGCCAGCACTCGTTGATCGCTTCATGGTCGCGCGGCACCGTGCGCAGCACCTCGCCGCGGCGGGTGTGCAGCCACAGGTTGGAGCCCAGCGCGTCGTGGTAGGCGATCGAAGGCTTGGCGATCAGCTCCCAGGCGCGCGCCTGGAACTGGAACGGCTTGTTGGTCAGCGCGCCGACCGGGCAGACGTCGATGATGTTGCCCGACAGCTCGGTTTCCAGCGTCTTGCCGATGTAGGTGCCGATCTGCAGGTTGTCGCCGCGGCTCATGCCGCCCAGCTCGTAGGTGCCGGCGATCTCGCTGGTGAAGCGCACGCAGCGCGTGCACTGGATGCAGCGGGTCATCTCGGTGGCGACCAGCGGGCCGATGTTCTCGTCGGCGATCACGCGCTTGCGCTCGGTGTAGCGCGACACGCTGCGGCCGTAGCCCAGCGCCACGTCCTGCAGCTCGCACTCGCCGCCCTGGTCGCAGATCGGGCAGTCCAGCGGATGGTTGATCAGGAGGAACTCCATCACATCCTTCTGGTACTTCAGCGCGGAATCCGAGCGCGTCTTGATCTTCATGCCCTCGCCCACCGGCGTGGCGCAGGCCGGCTGCGGCTTGGGCATGGGACGACCGCCCATCTCCACGTCGACCAGGCACATGCGGCAGTTGGCGGCGATCGGCAGCTTGCGGTGATAGCAGAAGCGCGGGATGGCGACGCCGATGGCGTCGGCCGCCTCGATGATCATCGCGCCCTTGCGGATCTGCGTGGGCTTGCCGTCGATCTCGATATTGACCAGATCGGGGGCGGCATGGTTGACCGGCTGCGCACTCATGCGGCGACTCCGCGGCTCGATTCAGCCGATGGCTCGTCGACGATCGAGCGACCGTTGACGATGAAGTACTCGAATTCGTCCCAGAACTGGCGCAGGAAGCCCTGCACCGGCCAGGCCGCGGCTTCGCCGAAGGCGCAGATGGTGTGGCCCTCGATCTGGCCGGCGATCGCCTTCAGGCGATGCAGGTCGTCCAGCGTGCCCTTGCCCTCGACGATGCGGTCCAGTACGCGATGCATCCAGCCGGTGCCTTCGCGGCACGGCGTGCACTGGCCGCAGGATTCCTTGTGGAAGAACTGCGAGATGCGGCGCAGAAAGCGCACGCAGCAGACGCTGTCGTCCAGCACCACGATGGCGCCCGAGCCCAGGCCGGTCTTCAGGTCGCGCAAGGTGTCGTAGTCCATCGGCAGCCCCTTGAGCTGCGCGGCGGTGAGCACCGGCATCGACACGCCGCCCGGAATCGCGCCTTTCAGCGTGCGGCCCGGACGCAGGCCGCCGGCCATTTCCAGCAGTTCGTCGAAGGTGGTGCCCAGCGGCACCTCGAAGTTGCCGCCCTTCTGCACGCAGCCGGACACCGAGAACACCTTCGGGCCGCCGTTCTTGGTCTTGCTCTGCGCCAGGAACCAGTCGGCGCCTTTGTGCAGGATCGCCGGCACCGAGGCATAGGTCTCGGTGTTGTTGATGGTGGACGGCTTGCCGTACAGGCCGAAGTTGGCCGGGAACGGCGGCTTGAAGCGCGGCTGGCCCTTCTTGCCTTCCAGCGATTCCATCAGCGCGGTTTCCTCGCCGCAGATGTAGGCGCCGGCGCCCAGCGCCGCGTAGATGTCCACGTCGATGCCCGAGCCCTGCACGTTCTTGCCCAGCAGGCCGGCCGCGTAGGCTTCCTTCAGGGCTTCTTCGAAGTGCTCGTACGGCTCGTGGTGGAACTCGCCGCGCATGTAGTTGTAGCCGACGGTCGAACCGGTGATGTAGCAGCCGATCGCCATGCCCTCGATCACCGAGTGCGGGTTGAAGCGCAGGATGTCGCGGTCCTTGCAGGTGCCGGGCTCGGACTCGTCCGAGTTGCACAGCATGTATTTCTGCATGTTGCCCTTCGGCATGAAGGACCACTTCAGGCCGGTGGGGAAGCCCGCGCCGCCGCGGCCGCGCAGGTTGCTCTTCTTGAGTTCTTCGATCAGCGTCGCCGGGTCGGGCTTCTCGGCGAGGATCTTCTTCCACGCCTTGTAGCCATCGACCTGCAGGTAGCTGTCCAACGCCCACGGCTTGTCGAAGTGCAGCGTGGTGAAGACGACGTTGTGTTCCTGGGGTGCGGGTCCGACTGCCATGGTTTACTCCAGACCGTCCAGGATCTCATCCACCTTCTGGGGCGTGAGACGCTCGTGGTAATGGCCGTTGACGGTCATCGCCGGCGCTGCGGAACAGGCGGCGATGCATTCTTCTTCGCGCTTGAGGTAGTAGCGGCCGTCCGGCGTGCTCTCGCCCAGCTTCACGCCGAGCTTCTTCTCGCAATGGCGCACGATGCCTTCGCCGCCGTTGAGCCAGCAGGAGATGTTGGTGCAGATCGCGATGTTGTGGCGGCCGACCGGCTTGGTCTCCAGCATCGAGTAGAAGCTGGCCACTTCGTAGGCCCACACCGCGGGAATCTCCAGGTACTTGGCGACGGCGGTGATCAGCTCGTCGGTGAGGAAGCCCTGGTTCTGTTCCTGCGCGGCGAACAGCGACTGGATCACCGCGGAACGCTTGCGGTCCGGCGGAAACTTGGCCAGCCACTCGTCGATGTGATGGCGGGTGTGCTCGGTCAGCACGACGAGCGGATCGACGTCCTTGACCTGTTCGTAGTTACCGGTGGCTTTCATGTATTTCTTTCTCCTCCGGGCTCAGCGGTCGACTTCGCCGAACACGAGGTCATAGGTGCCGATCATCGCCACCACGTCGGCCAGCATGTGGCCGCGCACGATGGCGTCGATCGATGACAGATGGGCGAAGCCCGGCGCGCGCAGATGCACGCGGAACGGCTTGTTGGCGCCGTCGGAGACCAGGTAGCAGCCGAACTCGCCCTTCGGCGCCTCGACCACCGCGTAGGTCTCGCCGGCCGGCACGCCGTAGCCTTCGGTGAACAGCTTGAAGTGGTGGATCAGCGCTTCCATGTCTTCCTTCATGGCCTCGCGCTTGGGCGGCGCGACCTTGAAGTTCTGCACGATCACCGGGCCGGGGTTGGCCTTCAGCCACTTCACGCACTGCTGGATGATGCGGTTGGACTGGCGCATCTCCTCGACGCGCACCAGGTAACGGTCGTAACAGTCGCCGTTGACGCCCACCGGGATGTCGAAATCCATCTCGGCGTACTTGGCGTAGGGCTGCTTCTTGCGCAGGTCCCAGGCGATGCCCGAGCCGCGCAGCATCGCGCCGGTCATGCCCCAGGCCTGCGCCTGCTCCGGCGAGATCACGCCGATGCCGACCGTGCGCTGCTTCCAGATGCGGTTGTTGGTGAGCAGTTCCTCGTACTCGTCCACGCGCTTGGGGAAATCGGCGGTGAAGGCCTCGAGGTAGTCCAGCATCGAACCTTCGCGCCAGCTGTTCAGGCGGTTCAGGTCGCCGCCCTTGTGCCAGGGCGACTCGCGGTACTTGGACATGTGGTCCGGCAGATCGCGATAGACGCCGCCCGGACGGTAGTAGGTGGCGTGCATGCGCGCGCCCGACACCGCCTCGTACACGTCCATCAGCTCTTCGCGTTCGCGGAAGGCGTACAGGAACACCGCCATCGCGCCCAGATCGAGCGCATTCGAGCCCACCCACATCAGGTGATTGAGGATGCGGGTGATCTCGTCGAACATGGTGCGGATGTACTGCGCGCGTTCCGGCGCCTCGATGCCCAGCAGGCTCTCGATCGCGCGCACGTAGGCGTGCTCGTTGCACATCATCGACACGTAGTCGAGACGATCCATGTAGCCGATCGACTGGTTGAACGGCTTCGACTCGGCCAGCTTCTCGGTGCCGCGGTGGAGCAGGCCCACGTGCGGGTCGGCACGCACGATGGTCTCGCCGTCCATCTCCAGCACCAGGCGCAGCACGCCGTGCGCAGCCGGGTGCTGCGGGCCGAAGTTCATCGTGTAGTTGCGGATTTCCTGCGCCATCTCAATTCTCCCGCCAGCGGTCGGCGGCTTCAGCCTTGGCCTGCACCAGATCGGCGTCGTCGCGGATCACGCGCGGCACCAGCACGCGCGGCTCGATCGACACCGGCTCGTACACCACGCGCTTCTGGGTCGGGTCGTAACGCACCTCGACGTTGCCGATCAGCGGGAAGTCTTTGCGGAACGGATGGCCCACGAAGCCGTAGTCGGTGAGGATGCGGCGCAGGTCCGGATGACCGTCGAACAGGATGCCGTAAAGATCGAAGGCCTCGCGCTCGAACCAGTTCGAGCCCGGCCAGATGCCGGTCACCGACGGCACCACCGGCAGGCTGTCGTCCGCGCAGAACACGCGCAGGCGCAGACGCTGGTTGTGCTCGATCGACAGCAGGTGGATCACCGCGGCGAAGCGGCGCGGCGGGCTGACTCCGCGCGGGCGCTCGGCCCAGGTGAAGCGGCCCATCGCCTCGCCTTCCACGCCGCGCGAGAAGCCCGTCCACGACACGTCGCGGGTATCCCATTCGGTCTGGCCGTAGCCGAGGTAGTCGATGCCGCACAGGTCGACCAGTTCGGTGAAGCGGAACGGCGCCTCGTCGCGCAGCGCCGTGGCTACCGCGATCAGGTCGGCGGCGGCCAGTTCGGCCGTGGCCTCGTTGCGCTCGACGCGGATGCCGAGGGTCTCGCCGAAGCGCGCGGTCAGATGCTCGACCAGCGAGGTGGCTTGCGTATCGCTCATGACAGCCCCTTAGCCGCGCGCAATGGTGTTGGTGCGGCGAATCTTCTTCTGCAACTGCAGAATGCCGTGGATCAAGGCCTCGGCCGTGGGCGGACAGCCCGGCACGTAGATGTCCACCGGCACGATGCGGTCGCAGCCGCGCACCACCGAATACGAATAATGGTAGTAGCCGCCGCCGTTGGCGCAGCTGCCCATCGAGATCACCCACTTGGGGTCGGGCATCTGGTCATAGACCTTGCGCAGCGCCGGCGCCATCTTGTTGACCAGGGTGCCGGCCACGATCATCACGTCGGACTGGCGCGGGCTGGGACGGAAGATCACGCCGTAGCGGTCCAGGTCCAGGCGCGCGGCGCCCGCATGCATCATTTCCACCGCGCAGCAGGCCAGGCCGAAGGTCATCGGCCACATCGAGCCGGTGCGCGCCCAGTTCAGCAACTCGTCCATGCGTGCGGTGGCGAAGCCGCGCTGGATCAGCGGATTGTCGTCGCCCGGCCGCAGGATGTCGTCGACGACGCTGACCGGGGGCGGGTTGTGCATCACCCGACTGATGGAGTCGCTCATTCCCATTCGAGTGCTCCCTTCTTCCACACGTAAGCAAAACCGATGACCAGCAACAGCAGGAACAGCGCCATCTCGACCAGCGCGACGAGGCCGATCTGCTTGAACACCACCGCCCACGGGAACAAGAAGGCGATTTCAAGATCGAAGATGATGAACAGGATGGCCAGCAGGTAGTAGCGCACGTCGAAACGCATGCGCGCGTCCTCGAAGGCCTCGAAGCCGCATTCGTAAGGAGAGAGCTTTTCCGACTCGGGCCGGCGCGGGCCGGCCAGCAGGCCGATGGCGAGCAGGACCAGGCCGAGCCCGGTAGCGACGCCGATAAACAGCAGGATGGGCCAGTATTCGGTAAGCACGGTGCAACGTACCTCCGCGCCTTCTCGGCGCATCAGTGACCGCGGGGAACGGTCCGGACTGGATTCGGCAGGCCACGAAGGCCATGGGCTATCGAGCCGCGATCGTACGCGTGCACACTACGAACGCCCGACTTTCCACGATCAAACTCGGGAATTCCACTATTGTACCAGTGCGCATAGGTGCGGCGACAAGCCTTGACGTGCATCGCGAAAACATTCGCCAAGCCGCCGCACGAGCTGCGATCTACATGGTCTGCGTGGGACGCTCCGAACCCATCACGCCGGCCAGCAGACTCTCAATGCGACTGCGCGCCACTTCGCCGTCGGAAGACTCGTTGAAGTGCACGCCGATGCCGGCCGTGCGGTTGCCCTGCGCACCCACCGGCGTGACCCAGGCGACCTTGCCAGCCACCGACAGGCGCTCGCTCTCGTCGATCAGGCTGATCAGCAGCACCACCTCGTCGCCCAGCGCGTAGCTCTGCGCGGTGGGCGCGAACAGCCCGCCGTTCTTCAGAAACGGCATATAGGCATTGAACAGCGCCGTGGTGTCCTTGACCTTCAGCGAGAGGATGCCCTGGCGAGCATAGGAAACGGGCGGCATGGCGGCTCCGCGGGAAGGAAGGGACACCGCGCGATTCTACATCGCGACCATGCCGGCGGGAGCATCGGGGGCGTCGCAAAAAGCAAAGCCGGCCCGGCGGCGAGCGGACAGCCATGCCCTACCCTGCCCGCCTGGGCGCAGCCGGCCTCGCTTGGCGGAAATCAGCACTGTCCGATGAGGCGGGCCGCTTAAAGCTCGCACCAGCCCCAGTGGTCGAAGATCCAGGGCGACGGCAGCTCCAACTGGAGCCGGGCGAAGCGCGTACCGACCGGCGGCGGCAGCTGCAGAGTCCAGGCGCCGTCGGCAGCCCGGCGCAGCGGCGCATCCCGCCAACGCCAGTCCTGCACGCCAGCCTGGTCGACCACCACCAGCCGCAGCCAGGGCGACAGCACAGCCGGCGGACGCCACGGCAGGCGCGGCTCCGTCGCTTCGCGCGGCGCCGGCTCGAGCATCGCGTAACGTTCCGGCCGGCGCGCCAGACCGCCCATGCGCCCACCGCTCAGAGCCATCTGCGTGGCGTAGCAGTCCAGCGCAGCGAGCTTGGCGGCGAGCTGCTCGGCCGGCATCGGGACTTCCATTTGCGGCGCGGCGACCGCCGTGTGCCCGTGCACCAGATAGGCCAGCAGGCGCGGTCGGCCGGCATGCCCTGCCAGCGCCTGGCGCAGCAGAACGTGGGCACTGCCGTGATCGGGATGGCGATCCTCCAGCGCAGGCAGCACCACCAGGTCCGGCCGATAATCGTCGAGGATCCGGCGCAGGTTCGCCACGGCTTCCGCACCGCGCTGGCGTAGATGATCGGTCAATTCGCCGTCCGGCCAGCCCAGCGGCAGCATCGACTCCGACGGCAGCCCCAGCTGGCGCAGCGCCGCCAATACTTCTTCGCGACGCCGACGGCCCCAGCGCTGGCGCGCGGCTCCATCAATGCGCAGCCGCCGCTCCAGCCAGCGCTGCGGCCATGGGTTGTTGTCGCCGTCGGTGAGCAGCACGATGCGCACCTCGCCCCCGGCTGCGCGCACCTGCTGCAGCAGGCCGCCGGCAGCGATCGTCTCGTCGTCGGGATGCGGCGCGAACAGCAGCACGCGGGTAGCAGTCGACAGCGGCAATGACATTATTCGGCCTCCAATGCCGCCAGACGTCGCAGGGGCACGGAACGCGTCTGCGGCCGCCAGCCGCGGTCCCATGCCTGGCTCCAGACCAGGTAAAGCTTGCCCGTGGCGGCCGTCGAGAACTGGTGATCGCCGCGCGAGAGATCCCACTCGCTGGCCGGCGCCGCGCCATCGAGACTGGCCTGCACCGGCTTGTCGCCGTCGACCAGCACGTAGCGGCCCGGCAGCGCCAGGTGCACGGTGCGCGGCGCGGCGCTGGGCGGCAAGGTCTGCCCGGCGATCCACAGATTCTCGTCGCCGCCCAGGTAATTGAGCTGCACGAAGGCGTCGCTGGCCGGCGGCAGGCGCAGACGGATCACCGCCATGGTCCGGTGCCGCACCATTTCGGCAGCGATGGTGTCCAGGATCAGGCCGCTGCGCAGGCGACGCATGGCGAGGCTCTCGATCACCGGGTAGTACGGCCGCATGCGGAAGATCGCATCGCCTTTGGCGTCCATCACCGTGTCGTCGCGATCGGTGTAGCGCAGCACCGCCGCCAGCTGCGCGCGCTGGCGCGCGAGCTCGTCACGCCAGGGCGGCCTCATTACGAACAGCGCGACCAGCTCGATCGCGATCGCCAGCGCCGCCAGTCCGGTCAGTTCGCGCCGGCCCAGCCGCACCCACGGCTGTTGCGCGATGACGCCGCAGATCACCAGCAGCAGCGGCGGAATCACCGGCAGGAAATCCTGTCGCGTGACCAGCGGCCAGACGAACCAGATCAGCAAGAGAAAGAATCCGCCCTGCAGCAGCAGGAAGGCTGCCGGCGCGACGGCGCTCTGCCGATCGCGGCGCAACCAGCTGACGGTCAGCCAGGTGCCGCCGATCAGCAGCAGGAACATCCACGGCAGCTTCATGAAGACCGTGCCGGTGACCTGGCCGCCGCTGTCGGCGCCGGCGTCGCTCGGCGTCATGTTGTAGCCGGCTAGGCCATACCAGGCCGCGGCGAGATCGCCGTGAAGATAGAACCAGCCCAGGCAGAGCAGCGGCGGCAGCAGCAGGCCGACCAGCCCGATCAGCACGCAGCGGCGACGGCCCAGCGATCCCGGCGGCGGACGCACCAGGATCACCACCAGCCAGGCCAGCAGGGAGGTCAGCAGCAACAGCAAGGTCTTCTGCGACACCGACAAGGCCACCCCGGCCAGCAGGCCGGACAGCAGCCAGCGCCAGGGCCGCCACGGCGCACCCACCACCATCGCCAGCGAGGCCAGCCACGCGGCCGCCCACATGTCGTCGGTGCGGAACTGCCCGCTGATCAGGAAGAAGCGCGGGAACAGGCCGGTGATGAGTACCGCCGCGAAGGCCACGCGGCCGCCGTAGAGCCGCCGCCCGATCCACCACACCGAAGCCAGCGCCAGCGCATACCAGGGCTGCATCGACAGGCGCAGCCAGGTCATCACGTCGGCGCGCTCGCCAGTCAGGCGCAGCACCAACGAATGAATCAGCCCGAACAAGGGACCGTGGTTGTCGAACACATCGCGATACGGCAGCAGGCCGCGCGTCCAGGCCCAGGCCACGTGCGCATGCTGGGCCTCGTCGGAATTGATCGGATAGGCCGGCAGCCACAGCAGGCGCAGGGCGGCCAGCGCCAGCAGCGCGAGGCCGCACGCGAACCAGCTGCGGCGCGTGGATTGCGGGATGTTCATCCCGCCAGCCTAGGCGAGCTAGCTGTCCGCCAGCTTTCCCGTCGCCCGCAGCGACAGGACGGCGCTGGCGCGCGGCGACTCAGCACCAGCGCGAAAGCAGTTCGAGCAGCAGCAGGTCGCCGCGCAGCGGCCCGCGCAAGGCCTCGCGGGCGCGGTTCGCCGCGTCGAACCAGTGACCCAGCGCCTCGCCGTCCAGTGCGCTGCCCAGCGGACCCACGCCGCTGCCGCTGCGGGCGCGGGCTTCGTCCGCCACAGCCTGCGCAGCGAACCACAACCGCTGCTCCGGCTCGCTGTCCAGCCAGCGGCGTGCGACTTCGATCGGCTCGCCGCGGCCGCCGGCCAAGGCAGCGAGGTCCTTGCGCACCTCCTGCCGACGCGCCAGCGCGCCGTCCTGCGCCCAATCGCGCGCCAGCCCGGGATTGCCGCCGGCCGCCGCCAGCGCGGCTTCGGCCTCGCGCACGCCCTGCTCCTGCAGCCAGGCGATCGCCGGCGCGGTGGCCGGCAGTTGGAATTCGATGCGCTGGCAGCGGCTGCGGATGGTCTGCGGCAGGCGCCACGGCGCATCGGCCAGCAAGGCCAACAAGGTCTGCGGCGACGGCTCCTCGAGCGTCTTCAGCAAGGCGTTCGCCGCCGCTGCGTTCATCGCGTCGGCCGGGTCGAGCACCGCCACCTGCCAGCCGCCGAACTGGCTGGCCATGGCCAGCCGCGCCGACAGTTCGCGAATCTGGTCGACCACGATCTCGCTGCGCTGCACGCCGTCCTTGCGCAGGCCCAGGCCGAGCGTCACCAGGTCCGGATGGGTGCCGGCATCCAGCAGCAGGCAGCTGCGGCATTGCCCGCAGGCTTCGCCCTCGACCGTCACCTTGGTGCACAGCAGGCGGCGCACGAAGCGATCCAGGAAAGCGCGCTTGCCCAAGCCAGCCGGGCCGCACAGCAACAGCGCATGCGGCAGCGCGCCGCGCTCGAGGCGGCCGCGCAGGCGTTCCCACGGCTCCGCATGCCAGGGCGGCGCGTTCACGCCGACGCTCCGAACAAGCGGCTCAGCGCGGCGATCGCGTCGCGCAGCACCGCCTCGGGCGGCTGGCTGGCGTCGATCACATGAAAACGTTGCGGCTCGGCGGCAGCGCGCGCGCGGTAGCCGGCGCGCACCCGTTCGAAGAAGGCGTCGGCCTCGACCTCGATGCGGTCGGCCTCGCCGCGACCGGCCGCGCGCGCGCGACCGGTCGCCACCGGCAGGTCGAGCAGCAAGGTCAGGTCGGGCTTCAATCCCGCGCAGGCCCAGCTCTCCAGTTCGGCGATGCGCTCCAGCGGCTGGCCGCGCCCGCTGCCCTGGTAGGCATAGCTGGCGTCGGCGAAACGGTCGCACAACACCCATTGGCCATTCGCCAGCGCCGGCGCCAGGCGCTCGCGCACCAGCTGCGCGCGCGAGGCGAACATCAGCAGCAGCTCCGCCTCGGCGCTCATACCGCGCTGCGCAGGATCGAGCACGATCGCACGGATCGCCTCGCCCAGGTCGGTGCCACCCGGCTCGCGCAATTGCAGCAGCGGCACACCGCGCGCGACGACATGCTCGTACAGTCCGGCCAGCAAGGTGCTCTTGCCGGCGCCCTCGCCGCCCTCCAGGCTGATGAATTTGCCGCGGGCCATACTCATGGGCAGCGCTTCAACTGATAGCAGGCGACGTTGCGGTTGTGCTCGTCCAGAGTAGCCGCGAAGGCATGAGTGCCGTCGCCACGCGCCACGAAGTACAGCTCGTTGCCAGCCGCCGGATGCAGCGCAGCCTGCAACGCGGGCTTGCCCGGCATGGCGATCGGCGTCGGCGGCAGGCCGGCGCGGGTATAGGTGTTGTACGGCGTGTCGGTGGTGAGATCCACCTTATGGATGGTGCCGGTATAGCCGTCGCCCAGGCCGTAGATCACGGTGGGATCGGTCTGCAGCAGAATGTGCTGCTGCAGTCGGCGCACGAACACCCCGGCGATGCGCGCGCGCTCATCGGCGCGAGCGGTTTCCTTCTCCACGATCGAGGCCAGGATCAGCGCCTCGTACGGCGAGGCCAGCGGCAGGTCCTTGTCGCGCTGCGGCCACAGCGCGTCCAGGGTCTTGGCCATCGCGGCATGCGCGCGGCGCAGGATGTCCAGGTCGCTGTCGCCTTTCACGTAGGCGTAGGTCTCGGGCAGGAAACGGCCTTCCGGCTGCTCGTCGGGCGCGCCCAGCTTCTGCATCAGCGCAGCGTCGTCCAGGCCCTGGGTGTCGTGGCGCAGCTTGGGCGCGGCGGCCAGCGCCTGCCGCAAGACATGGAAATTCCAGCCGTCCACGATGGTGAAGTTGCGCTGCATGACCTTGCCCGCCGCCATGTTGGCCAGCAGGTCGCGCGGTGTCATGCCGGCCACCACCGCGTATTCGCCGGCATGCAGCCGCCCGGCCACGCGCATCTGCTCGGCCAGCAGGCGCCAGTAGAACGGCGAGGCGGTGCTCAGGCCTTGCCGGCGCAGTTCGCCGACGATGTCCTTGAAGCTGCTGCCGCGGCCTACGTCGACGCTCTGGCCGGCGCCCGCGCCCTGCATCGGCACGCTGCCGAAGCGGGCAAAGTCCTGCCATAGCCAGGCCACGGCGCCGGCCAGCACCAGCAGCACGAGCAGGAACAACGCCCGCCATCTCACCCGCCCGCTCTGCCTGTCGCGATTCATGCACTCTCCATCGGAACGTCCGGCGCCCGGAAGCCAAGCCTGCGCCAATGCTGTTGCAGCATGCGCGTGACCGGACCGGGGGCGAAGATCTTAGCGTCCACCGCCTGAACTGGCAGGATGCCGCGCACGCTCGAGGTGAGGAAGAGCTCGTCGGCGCCGAGGGCCTCCTGCAGCGGCAGCTCGCGCACCTGCGCCTGCGGCAGCACGGCCAGTGCTTCGGCGCGCGCCACGCCGGCGACGCCGCAGGTGTCCAGCGACGGTGTCACCGGCACACCGTCGATCACCGCGAACAGATTGGCCATGGTCGCCGAGATCAGCCGACCGTGCATGTCGCACAGCAAGCCCTCGGCGATCGCCGGATCGTTCCACTCCGCCCGCGCCAGCACCTGCTCCAGCCGGTTGAGATGCTTGAGGCCGGCCAGCGCCGGCTGCGCCGCCAGCCGCAGCGTGCACAGGCGCGTGCGCAGGCCGTCGCGCGCCGCGGAGGCGTCCGCGGCCGGCGCCGGAAAGGCCGCGACGATCCGCGTCGGCGTCGGTTCCGGCGGCGGCGCATAGCCGCGCGCGCCGACGCCGCGGGTAAGCGTGATGCGCAGCACGGCATCCACCCGGCCTTGCACCGCCAACGCGGCCTCGCGTTCCAGTAGCGACACCGCCGGCATCGGCAGGCGCAGGCGTGCGCAGCCTTCCTGCAGGCGTTGCATATGGCGCGCCCACAACGGTGCTACGCCATCGACGAAGCGGATCGTCTCGAACAGGCCGTCACCGTAGCTCAGCCCGCGGTCCAGGGCGGACAGCGCCTCGTCCTCGCGGCCGTTGACCAGCACCATGCCGCTCATGCCGTCGGTTCCGCAACGCCGAGCGCGCGCAGCAGGCCGCGCGCCTTGGCGCGGGTTTCTTCCAGCTCGGCGGCGGCCACCGAATCGGCCACGATGCCTGCGCCCGCACGCAGGCCGACTTCGTCGCCCTGCAGGGTCAGCGTGCGGATCAGGATGTTCAGATCCAGATTGCCGCTGCGGTCCAGATAACCGAGCGCACCGGTATAGGCGCCGCGCGGCGCCCGCTCCAGGCCCGCGACGATCTGCATGCAACGCAGCTTGGGGCAACCGGTGATGGTGCCGCCGGGAAAGGTCGCGGCGATCACTTCGCCCGGAGTCACCTGTGGACGCAGCCGGCCGCGCACGTTCGAAACGATGTGATGCACATGGGCGTAGCTCTCCACCGCCATCAGCTCGTCCACCTCGACGGTGCCGGGCCGGCACACGCGACCGAGGTCGTTGCGCTCCAGGTCGATCAGCATCACGTGCTCGGCGCGCTCCTTCGGATGCGAGCTCAGCTCGCGGATGCGCGCGGCCTCGTCGTCGCCGGCCAGACGCGGCCGCGTACCGGCGATCGGCCGGGTCTGCACCATGTCGCCGCGCACTTCCAGCAGCCGTTCCGGCGAAGAACTGGCCACTGCCCAGCCAGGCTGCTGCAGCAGGCCGGCGAACGGCGCCGGATTCGCCCGGCGCAGCGCCGCGTACAGCGCTGCCGGCGCGGGCGCCTGCGCATAGCGGGCGCGCCAGGCGCGGGAAAGATTGGCCTGGAACACGTCGCCGGCCAGCAGATGCTCGTGGATGCCGGCCACGCCATCCAGGAAGTGCTGTGGATCGTCCTCGTCCCAGGCGATCGGCGCCGGCAAGGCGTCGGTCACCGGCGCCGCTGCCGCCAGATCGGCGGCCATCGAAGCGAGATACGCGGCATGCCCTGCCTCGGCAAGCAGCACGGTGCGCTCGCGCGCATGGTCGACGATGATCGCCGCCGGACAACGCAAAGCCAGCGCGAGCGGCAGACCGCGCGGCGGCGTCAGCGCCAGCTTTGGCTCGATTTCGCCGGCCAGCTCATAGGCCAGCAGCAAGGCCCAGCCGCCGTGGAACGGCAGCTCGTCGTCACACGGAGCGATGCGCTCCGCCTGCCAGGCGGCGTCCAGCGCCTCGAGAAAACGTTCGCCGCGATCCTGGCCCGCGGCGTCGCGCACGCGATCGCCGGCCTGCAGCACCAGGCGGTCCTGCGGGAAGGCGAACAGGATGTCGTAGCGCGCCTGCGGCGTGCCGTGCAGCACGCTCTGCAGCAGGCAGGGATAGCGTTCGGGGAAGGCCGCGGCCGGCGCGAGCAGGTCGCGCCGGCCTGGCAGGCTACGGCTGTGAATGGCCACTCGCCGCTCAGATGCGGCGGAAGGCCAGCGTGCCGTTGGTGCCACCGAAACCGAACGAGTTGGAGACCACCGTGTCCATCTTGGCCTGGCGTGCGGTGTGCGGCACCAGGTCGAGATCGCAGCCTTCGCTGGGCTCGTCCAGGTTGATGGTCGGCGGGATCACCTGGTCGCGCAGGGCGAGGATCGAGAAGATCGCCTCGACGCCGCCAGCCGCACCGAGCAGATGGCCGGTGACCGACTTGGTCGAACTCACCGCCAGCTTGTAGGCATGCTCGCCGAACACGCTCTTGATCGCGTCCAGTTCGCCGGTGTCGCCGATCGAGGTGGAGGTGGCGTGCGCGTTGATGTACTGCACCTGCTCGACGTTGAGCCCGGCGTCGGCCAGCGTATTGCGCATGCACTGCGCGGCGCCTTCGCCGCTGGGCGCGGTGATGTGGTAGGCATCGCCGCTCATGCCGAAGCCGACCAGTTCGGCGTAGATGCGCGCGCCGCGTGCCTTGGCGAATTCGTATTCCTCCAGCACCAGCACGCCGGCGCCGTCGGAGAGCACGAAGCCGTCGCGGTCCTTGTCCCACGGGCGGCTCGCCTTGGCCGGCTCGTCGTTGCGGGTGGACATTGCCTTGGCCGAGCAGAAGCCGGCCATCGCGCTGCCGGTGGTGGCGAATTCGGCGCCGCCGGCCAGCATTGCATCGGCATCACCGTACTGGATCATGCGCGCCGCCAGGCCGATGTTGTGAGTGGCGGTGGTGCAGGCGGTGACGCAGGCGATGTTCGGGCCCTTCAGGCCGAACATGATCGAGAGGTGGCCGGAGGCCATGTTGATGATCGAGCTGGGCACGAAGAACGGCGACACGCGGCGCGGCCCCTTCTCGTGCAGTTCGATCGCGGTGGCCTCGATGGTGTGCAGGCCGCCGATGCCGGCACCGACCGCCACGCCGATGCGCGCGGCATTGGCCTCGGTGACTTCCAGTCCCGCGTCGCGCATCGCCTGCGTGCCAGCGGCCAGACCGTAATGGATGAAGGGATCCATCTTCTTGATTTCTTTCGGCGCGATCCAGTCGCCCGGATTGAAGCCGCGCACCTCGCCGGCGATGCGGGTGGAATACGCCGAGGCGTCGAAGTGCGTCACCGGACCGATGCCGCTGACGCCCTTGACCACGTTGTCCCAGGCGCTGGCGATGTCATTGCCGACCGGCGAAATGATGCCCAGGCCGGTCACTACCACACGTCGCTTGCTCATACTCGTTTCCTTGCTGTTTCCGGGCGACCGCAGCTGCGAGCGCCCGCGGCGGCCCGGCCGTGATCGGCCACGGCGCCATACGGGATCGGACGTTGCAAATCACAGAAACGAAAACTGCGCCAGGTGGCGCAGCTTTCCTCGATCACTACGCGGGTGGCCGCGTCGCAGTTCATCGCGAACCGCTTATTCCTTCGAGTGCGCCTTGATGTAGTCGATCGCCTGCTGCACGGTGGTGATCTTTTCGGCGTCCTCGTCCGGGATTTCGGTCTCGAACTCTTCCTCGAGCGCCATCACCAGCTCGACGGTATCCAGCGAATCCGCACCCAGGTCGTCCACGAACGAGGCGTTCGCCGTGACTTCATCTTCCTTCACGCCGAGCTGCTCGACGACGATTTTCTTGACGCGCTCTTCGATGGTGCTCATGTTGCCTTTACCTCCCGAGGGGATTTTTATCCGTACCGGCCCATCGCCGGCAAAGCCGCCGGCATTGTAGTGGCTGAGCCGCTAGGCTGCCACGATCCGCCGGCGAGGGTTGTGCACCGGCCCGGGGCCGGCGCGAAAGTGTAATTGTCGCCTAAAACGGCGGCGCTGGCGACAACCCTGCGCCCGCTTCGGCGACGGCTGCGCTCAGGGCATGTACATGCCGCCATTCACGTGCAGCGTCTCGCCGGTGATGTAGGCCGCCGCCGGCGAGGCCAGGAAGCCGACCGCCTTGGCGATGTCCTGCGCCTCGCCCAGGCGACCCAGGGCGATCTGGCCCAGCAGGGCCTGCTTCGATTCCTCCGGCAAGGCGCGAGTCATGTCGGTATCGATGAAGCCCGGCGCCACCACGTTGACGGTGATGCCGCGCGAACCGATCTCGCGCGCCAGCGACTTGGAGAACGCGATGATGCCGGCCTTGGCCGCCGCGTAGTTGGCCTGGCCCGGGTTGCCGGTGAGGCCGATCACCGAGGCGATCGAGATGATGCGCCCCTTGCGCGCCTTCATCATGCCGCGCATCACCGCCTTGGAGGCGCGGTAGACCGAGGTCAGGTTGGTGTCCAGGATCGCCTGCCAGTCCTCGTCCTTCATGCGCATCAGCAACTGGTCGCGGGTGATGCCGGCGTTGTTGACCAGGATCGAGACCGCGCCGAATTCCTTGGTGATGCCGTCGATCAGCGCTTCCACGCCGCCGGCGTCGGTGACGTTGAGCACGCGGCCGTGGCCGCCGTGCGGTGCCAGCCGCTCGCCGATCGCCGCCGCGCCGCTCTCGCTGGTCGCCGTGCCGATCACGGTGGCGCCCTGGGCCGCCAGTTCGTCGGCGATGGCCGCGCCGATGCCGCGGCTGGCGCCGGTGACCAGGGCGACTTCGCCCTGCAATAGCTTGTTCATCGCATCACTCCACAAAACGAAAGCACATGTTGGGCTCGAACGATCGCAGCCCCGCTACCAGATCTTCCACCACGCTCTGCCGCTCGGCGCGGCACCCTCTTGTCGCAACACTTCGAACGACGCCGCGGTATCGCGGTCGTGACGATACCCAACGATGGACTCGGCGAGTGCCACCGGCACATCAAAAATGAAGTCGACCTCTGCATCGGCGCCGCCTTCCTCGTCCTGCTGCTTCTTCAGGCTCGCATGAATCTCGTCCAGCTGCGGCGGCGGGCTGCCTGACGCCGACAAGTGATAGATGCCCTGCTCTGCCTCGTGCTCCACGCGCCAGAGCAGCGCGCCATCGGCATAGGCGAAGGCTGCAGCGGCCATCACGTGCTCCTCCACCTGGCAGGCGATCACCTGGCAGCCGGCGGAGAGATTGACTAGCGAGCGCGCCGAGACTATCGGCGAGTCGTAGTCATGGGCGAACACGAGAAACCAGGATCCAGGCAGCGCTGCACAGCTGAGCTTTGCTTCTGGGAAATCCTCGGTTGCGCCGGTGCGAGTCAGCTCGAGTTCTTCGAGCACACGCTCAGGCTGCTTGCCCGAAACGGCCACCCATGCGATCGCAAAGCCCATGGCAATCCCCCTGTGCTCGAGTTGTTCTCGCCATCCGTCGCAGCGATCAGGCTGACGTGCTGCCCCAGTCCGCGACCGCCTGCTGCAGGTCGCCCGGCGCACCGATGGAACGTACCTCGAGATTCTTGTCGATGCGCTTGATCAGGCCGGCGAGCACCTTGCCCGGCCCGCATTCGGCGATGCGCGTCACGCCGGTGGCGGCCAGCGCCTGCACGCACTCGGTCCAGCGCACCGGCAGATAAAGCTGGCGCTGCAAGGCGCCGCGGATGTCGTCGAGCGAGGCATAGCTGCGCGCCTCGGCGTTCTGGATCACCGGAATGGACGGCTCGCGCCAGGCCAGTGCGGCCATGCGCTCGCCGAGCCGATCCGCCGCCTCGCGCATCAGCGCGCAGTGCGAAGGCACCGACACGGCCAGCTTGACGGCCTTCTTCACGCCCGCTTCGGTCAGTTTCTCCAGCGCGCGGTCCACCGCCTCGGCATGGCCGGCGATCACCAACTGCCCCGGCGAGTTGTAATTGGCCGGAGCCACCACCTGTCCCTGCGCGACCTCGGCGCAGATCTGCACGATCTGCGCCTCGTCGCCGCCCAGCAACGCCGCCATCGCGCCGACGCCAGCCGGCACCGCCGACTGCATCAATCGACCGCGCTCGGCGACCAGGGCCGCCGCATCGTGCAGGGTCAAGGCATCGGCGCAGACCAGCGCGCTGTACTCGCCGAGGCTGTGCCCGGACACGTGGGCCGGCCGCGCACCGCCCAGCTTCTGCCATACCCGCCACACCGCCACGCTGGCGGCCAGCAGTGCCGGCTGGGTGTTCTCGGTACGGTTCAGCGCCTCTTCCGGCCCTTGCTGGGCGAGCGCCCACAGATCGACGCCGGCGCCCTGCGCGGCCTCGTCGAAGGTGGCCTTCACTTCGGCATGCGCTTCGGCCAATTCAGCCAGCATGCCTACCGATTGCGAACCCTGGCCGGGAAAAACGAAAGCAAGCGACGCGGAACTCATGGAGAGCGGATGTCCTTCGGTCAAACCGTCATGGTGCCAGCATTGGCGGGCATACGCAGCTGTATCGGTCCGCGTGGTGTCGACCATACCGTCCGCCGCATGCCGCTGTGCGATAACAACCAGAGGCCGCGGCTCAACGGTTTAGCGGCTATAGCGGAGAGCCATCCGGCGCGACGAGGCGGCACGGCCGCCTTCGACGGCGCCGGCCCGGCTCAGTAGCGCAGCAGCGCGGAGGCCCAGGTGAAGCCGCCGCCGAAGGCTTCCAGCAGCAGGTTCTGGCCACGCTGCACCTTGCCCGAGCGCACGGCATGGTCCAGCGCCAGCGGCACTGAACCTGACGACGTATTGGCGTGCTTGTCCACCGTCACCACCACGCGGTCCATCGACATCTTCAGCCGCTTGGCCGTCGCTTCGATGATGCGCAGGTTGGCCTGGTGGGGAATCAGCCAGTCGATGTCGGTTTCCTGCATGCCCGCGGCCTGCAGGGTTTCGCCGACCAGCGCGTCCAGGGTCTTCACCGCCACCTTGAACACCTCGCGCCCGGCCATGCGAATGCGCACGCCGTGGTTGGGTTCGTCGCTGAAGCCCGCCGACACCCCGACCGGGTTGTACAGCAGCTCCTTGTAGCCGCCGTCGGCATGCAGGCAGGTCGTATAGATGCCCGCTTCGTCGGCAGCCTCGAGCACCACCGCGCCGGCGCCGTCGCCGAACAGCACGCAGGTCTCGCGTTCGGTCCAGTCCACCATGCGGGTGAGCGTCTCGGCGCCGATCACCAGCACCTTCTTCGACTGCCCGCTGCGTATGAACTTGTCGGCCACGCCCAGCGCGTAGACGAAACCCGAGCAGGCCGCATTGACGTCGAACGCGGCGCAGCCGTTGGCGCCCAGGCGATGCTGCACCAGGCAGGCGGTGGAGGGGAAAACCAGGTCCGGGGTGGTGGTGCCGAGCACGATGAGGTCGAGCTCGGAGGCCTTCACGCCCGCGGCCTCAAGCGCGCGCTGCGCAGCCAGCAAGGCCAGGTCACCGGTAGTTTCACCATCGGCGACGATGTGACGCTGCCGGATGCCCGTGCGGGTGGCGATCCATTCGTCGCTGGTGTCGACGATCTTCGCCAGGTCGGCATTGCTCACCACGCGTTCCGGCAGCGCACTGCCGGTGCCGAGGATGCGGGCATAGATTGAGGACATTAGGCTTCCAAGCAGGAGTCGGCGGCGCGCACGGGCGGGGGGAACGCCTGCGGCGGGTTCTCCACGTTACGTTCGCGCGCGCCAAAACGCAAAACGGCGCGTTGCCGCGCCGCTTTGTCGCCTCGCTGCCGAGGAAATCAATCCTCGTCGACGGCCGCCGCTGCGGTGTCGATCACCTTCTTGCCGCGGTAGTAGCCATCCTTGGTCACGTGATGGCGCAGATGCACCTCGCCGCTGGTCGGGTCGGTGGACAGCTGCACGGTGCGCAGCGCGTCGTGCGAACGGCGCATGCCGCGGGTGGAAGGGGTCTTGCGGCTCTTGGCAACGGCCATGGCATGGTCTCCAACTGAAACGCTTGTAAGCGGGTTATTTCTTCAGTTCGCGCAAAACCGCGAACGGGTTGTCGGTACGCGCCCCGGAGTCGATCTCCGGCTCGGGGCTTGTCACTTCGTCAGGCACTGCACTGTCCGGGTTCACCGGCACCAGCGGCAGCGCCAACAGCAATTCGTCCTCGATCACCTCGAGCGGATTCAGCTTGCCGTCCTCGGCAACCAGCAGCGGCTCGTAACCCGGCGGCAAGGCCGCCTCCTCGTGCTCGTGGCGGATCAGCCCCAATCGGCTCTCCACCGCCACCGGCAACACGAACGGCTCCAGGCTGCGCTGACAGATCAGCGTCAGAGGGGCTTTCGCCCGCACATCGAGCCAGGCCACTCCCAGCTCGTCGCGACCGAAATCCAGCTCGTACACCGCCGTACCTTCCGGAGCCGCCAGCATCTCGCACAGGCGAGGCATGACGTCGATGGACAGGGTTCCCTGGAACGAACGGCGCGACGTAACCATGCGCCAAGCGTCCACAGACGTTGGCAGTGTCACGGACATAATCGCGGAATTCTAGGTTCGCCTGCCCCTCAAGTCAACTGCGACGGGCCTCGGCGCGACTTTGCCAGGCTGTGCCGATTGCGCCAGACTGCCGCTTTTCCCATGCTTGCCGGCATGCCCATGAATGTCTACCTGGTTTCCGGCCTGGCCGGGCTGGCGCTGCTGCTGGTCGTCGGCGTGCTGCTGCCCCTGTTCTCGCGCCGCCTGACCAAGCGCAACGACAGCCTGCGCGCCCTGCTCGAGCAAGCCGATCGCCTGGAGGATGATATCCGCAGTTGCCGCCGCCAGCTGCAGCAGGCCCATGCGGTGATGTCGCTGAATCCCGATCAGCCAGCCGCCGGCGAGCAGGAGGCCCGCCAGGCCATCGACAGCGGCCTGCGCGCCTTGCTGCAGCAGCGCCTGTGGATCCGCGACCGCTCGGCCCATGCGAGCCGCCGGGAACTGGATGACGCCGCTCGCGCCATGAGCCGCAGCCGCGAACGCATCCAGCCGCTGCTGGTCGCGCTCGACCGCGCTCAGCTGGAGTTGGACGCAGCCATGCGCGAACACATTACCCGGAGCCCTTGAATATGCCGACGCAGGCGCCGCCTTGCATCCTGGGCTCCACCTCGCGCTATCGCGCGGAACTGCTGCGCCGGCTGCTCAGCGACTTCGAGCAGCGCGCGCCAGGCACCGACGAGAGCCCGCATGCCGGCGAGGCGCCAGCGGAACGCGCCCTGCGCCTGGCCATCGCCAAGGCGGACGCCGCCGCGAGCGGCATCACCGGCGCGCTGGTGATCGGTTCGGACCAGGTCGCCGAACTCGACGGCCTGGTGCTGGACAAGCCCGGCGACGCCGCGCGGGCCCGCCAGCAGCTGGCGTCCTGCGCCGGGCGCAGCGTGCAGTTCCACACCGCGTTGTGCGTGCTGGACACCCGCGACGGGCGTCGGCATACCCATGTCGACCTGACCCGCGTGCATTTCCGCGCCCTGGACAGCCACGAGATCGACCGCTACATCGCGCGGGAACAGCCCTTCGACTGCGCCGGCAGCTTCAAATGCGAAGGTCTTGGCATCAGCCTGTTCGAGCGCATCGAGAACGAGGACCCAACCGCCCTGATCGGGCTACCGCTGATCGCCCTGGCGCGCATCCTGCGCGACGCCGGGCTACCCCTGCCCTGAGCTGCCGCCGCGCTCAGTGCGGCGGCCAGATCGCGCAGGCCGGCACCGGTGCAGTCGAGCCAGGCATGGCCGGCGCAGGCACCCGACCCAGATAGAAGTCGAAGCGTTTACGCCCCTGGTAGAGCTCCAGGCGCTGCAGCAGCTGCGGGTCCTGCACGCGCGAGCACAGCGAGGCCAGCCAGGCGGGGCGCTCGCGTTCGCGCAGAGCGGTTTCCTCCACCACCAGCAGCATCGGCTGGCCCGCGTGTCCGGCACGCAAGGCCGCCTCGTCGAGCCGCCACTGGGCCAGCTGCGGTGCGCGGCCGTGCTTGTCGTTGAGCGGGCTGTCCAGCGCGAACGCGGCCTGTGCGTCATTCAAATAGAAGTCCAGTTCGGCCGCCAGCATGAAGTTGTCGGCCACCAGCACGCTCGGGTGTGAGCGGTGCAGCGTGGCGGCCAATTCCCCGCTCTCTCGCCAGCCCACGAAGTTGGCCGGGAAGGCCTTCACCCCGCTCAGCGCCGTGGCCCCGCCCGGCCATGCCGCCAGGCCGAGATAAGCCATGCCGGCGAGCTGCCCCGCGGCAGCCAGCCCTGCGCCGATCCGCAGCAGCCAGCGCCGCGCCGGCCGATCCGGCAGGCGCGGCCACAGCGCCGGCAGCGCCGCCAGCAACGGCAGGTAGCCCGGCAAGGGCCAATGCGCACGGAAGCGCAGGTCGTCGGCAAACAAGCCGAGCACGAAATAGCCGAGCAGGAACGGCCAGGCCGTCATCGCGATCACGTCCCACGGCGGCTCGTTTCGCTGCCGCCAGCTGCGCCACGCCGCCCACAGCAGGCCGCCGTAGAGCAGCGGCGTGCAGGCCAGCGCCTGTTCCAGCGGCTGCACCAGCGCATCGGCATGGAAGCTCCAGGGATTGCGCTCGACCAGTTGGAAGGCCAGGCCGGCGCCGCGCTGCTGCCAGTTGGAAATCAACAACGGCAGCAAGCCCGCCGCGGCCAGCAGCAACGCCAGCCAGAACCCGGAGCGACGCCACAGCGCGCGACCGCGTGCCGTCGCCAGACAGAACAGCAGGCCGGCCAGCATCGGCATCGCCGCGCGGTAATGGGTCAGCCAGCAGACGGCCAGGGATGCGCCCAGCAGCAGCCAATCGCGCAGCCGGCCATGCTCCGCGGCGCGCGACAGGGCCAGCAGCGCCAGCATGCAGGCCACGGTCAGCGGCACGTCGGGCAGCGCCAGCACGCCCAGGCTGCCGGCCAGCGGCATGAGCAGGCAGAGCAGACCTGCCTGCCAGCCCGCGCGGCTACCGAACAGCCTCCGCGCGAAGACCACCAGCAGCCAGGGCAGTGCGCTGCCGATCAACAGGAACGGCCAGCGCATGCCGAACACGCCATGCCCGGCCACGCCCTCGCCCAAGCGGATCAGCCAGGCGGTGAGCGGCGGCAAGTCGCTGTAACCCCAGGCCGGATGGCGGCTTTCCTGCCAGTAGAACGCCTCGTCGCCGAACGGCGCCAGGGTCGCCGCGACCACCAGCTTGAGCAGCAGCAGCACGGCGAAGGCGACGAAAAACGCACGTCGCCAACGCCGCTCGCCGGCTACACTGGAGAGGTCATGCTGGCGGTCAGGCATGCGCGTCGTATAACGCCATCGATATCCCACGCGAAGAGTCCATGTCCAACATCACTTCGTCCAGCACCGACACGCTCCACGATGAACATTTGCGGCAACGCCTCGATGCCGCCCTGGCCCAGGTCAATCGGGTACTGCTCGGCAAGCCGCGGCAGGTCAAGCTGGCGTTCGCCTGCCTGATCGCCGGCGGCCACCTGCTGCTGGAGGACGTGCCCGGCGTCGGCAAGACCACTCTGGCGCATGCCCTGGCCGCCAGTTTCGCGCTGGAGTTCCAGCGCGTGCAGTTCACCAGCGACCTGCTGCCCTCGGACATTATCGGGGTCAGCGTCTACGAGCGCGAGGCGGCCGAGTTCCGCTTCCATCCCGGACCTATCTTCTGCGGCCTGCTGCTGGCCGACGAGATCAACCGCGCCACGCCCAAGACGCAGAGCGCGCTGCTGGAAGCGATGGCCGAGAACCAGGTGAGCGCAGACGGCCGCACGCACGCGCTGCCGCGGCCGTTCTTCGTGGTCGCCACGCAGAACCCGCTCGACCTGCACGGCACCTTCCCGCTGCCGGACTCGCAGCTGGACCGCTTCATGCTGCGGCTTTCGCTGGGCTATCCCGACGCCGAAGCGGAGCGCGCCCTGCTGGCCGGCAGCGACCGTCGCGACCTGCTGGCCGGGCTGGTGCCGCAGCTCGACGGTGCGGGCCTGCTCGCCCTGCATCGCCAGGCGCAGACGATCACCGCCAGCCCCGCCCTGCTCGACTACCTGCAGGCGCTGATCGGCGCCAGCCGCCGGCATGCGGAAATCCGCGTGGGCCTGTCGCCACGCGCCGGCCTGCAGCTGCTCAGCGGCGCGCGCGCCTGGGCGCTGCTGGCGGGGCGCCGTCACGCGATCCCCGAGGACGTGCAGGCCTTGTTCGTGCCGCTGGCTGCGCACCGGCTGGTCGCCGCACGAGGCACCAGCGGCGAGGCGCTCGCACGGACCTTGCTGGCCGAGGTGCCGGTCGATTGAATCCGCGCCTGCAACGCTGGGCGGAGCGTCGGCTGCCTGCGCTGACTCGCTACCGACGGCCGGAAGGATTGCCGCTGGAGCTGCACCGGCGTCGCATCTATATCGTGCCCACCGGTTTCGGCGCGGCCTTCGCCGTGCTGCTCACGGTCATGCTGGTCGGCGCGCTGAACTACGCGAACAACGCGGCGCTGCTGCTCACCTGCCTGCTCGGCGCCACCAGCGCGGCCAGCATGCTGGTGGCTTTCCGCACGCTGGACGGCCTGCGCCTGGCGAGCGTGCGCGCAGACCACGTGGTCGCCGGCGAAGCCGTGCAGGTGCAATTCGAGTTCGAGACCACGCGCCTGCGTCAGGCCCTGCGGCTCGATCTCGGCCCGGCCAGCACGGCATTCGCCATCGCGGCCGGCCGCACCTCGGTCGGCCTGCCGCTGCAGACCGCGAAACGCGGCTGGATGCCGCTGCCGCGCGTGCGAGTCTGGAGCAGTTGGCCCCTGGGCATGTTCCGTGCCTGGAGCTGGCTGCATCCGCAGCAGGCCGTGCTGGTCTGGCCGCGCGCCGAGGCGACTGGACCGACGCCGCCGCACCACGACGCTGACCAGCAGCGGCATCGCCTGCACCAGGGCGACGATCTGGCGGCGCTGCGCGACTACCGGCTCGGCGATCCGCCGCGGCATATCGCCTGGCGCGCCAGCGCGCGTCACGAGCATTTGCTGGTCAAGGATTTCGAACAGCCCGAGGCGCAACACGAATGGCGGCTGGACTGGTATCAGCTGGCCGGCCTCGACGACGAGGCGCGCATCGCGCGGCTGGCTCGCTGGCTGGACGAGGCGGACCGGCGCGGCGAGGCCTATAGTCTGCGGCTGCCGCAGCAGCAGGTGCCGATGGGCAGCGGCGCGCAGCAATACGCGCAATGCATGAGCCTGCTGGCGACGCTGCCGTGAACCTGCTCGCGCGTTCCGCCAGGGCGAGAGCCGCCAGCCCTGCGCTGACGCGGGACGCCTTCGACCTGATGTGCCTGAGCGCAGCCATCGTGCTGGTCGCGCACGTGCCGCATCTGTCGCCCTGGCTCAGCGGCGGGCTCGCCCTGATGCTCGCCTGGCGCTGGTGGCAGCGACGGCAGCGCAGCGGCGGCGCGCCGGCCTGGCTCAAGCTGCCGATCCTGGCCCTGCTGGTGCTCGCAGTGACCGCCAGCAACGCCAATCCGCTGGGACAGCAGGCCGGCGCCTCCTTCGCCATCGGCCTGCTGGTGATGAAGCTGCTGGAGAGCGAAACCACGCGGGACGCGCGGGTCGCCATGGGCTTCGCCTGCTTCACCTTGATGACCGCCTTGCTGTTCGACCAGGGCCTGCTTGCCACCGTGTTCATCGCGCTGGGCCTGCTGCCGACCCTGGCGACGCTGCGCGCGCTGGAGCCCGCCCAGCTGCGCACCAGCCTGCCCCGCACCTTGCTGCCCGCACTGAGCCTGCTCGCTGCCGCCTTGCCGCTGGCCTTGTTCGCCTTCGTGCTGGTGCCGCGCCTCAACGGCCCGCTATGGGGCACGCCGTCGTCGCACGCCTCGGTCACCGGACTCAGCGACAGCATGTCGCCCAGCGAGTTCGGCGAATTGCTGCTGGACGACAGCCCGGCGCTGCGGGTGGCTTTCGACGATGCGCCGCCGCCGAACAACCAGCGCTACTTCCGTGCCTATGTGCTGTGGGACTACGACGGCCGCCGCTGGTCGTCGCCCGACCCTGGCGACGAAGCGGCCGCCCCGGTCGAGGTAGCCGCGACGACGAGTTACCGGGTCAGCCTGGAGCCCTCGCGGCAGCGCGCGCTGCCGGCGCTCGATCTGCCGATCGAGGCGCCGGCGCATGCGCAACTGCTGGCGGACCATCAGTTGCTCGCCGACCGCCCGGTCAACGATCCGCTCGAGTATCGCGTGCGTTCGGCCCTGCGCTATCACCTGCAGCCGTCGCTGAGCGCGGACGCCCGCCAGCGCGCGCTGCGCCTGCCCGGCGGCTTCAACCCGCGTACCCAGGCCCTGGCGACGCAGTGGCGGCAGCGCTACGGCAGCGACGATGGGGCGATCGCCCAGGCCGCGCTGTCGCTGTTCCACGACGGCGGCTTCCGCTACACGCTCGCGCCGGCCGAGCTGGGGCGCGAGGCGATGGACGATTTCCTGTTCACCACCCACGAGGGCTTCTGCGAGCAGTACGCCTCGGCCTTCACCGTGCTGATGCGCGCGGCCGGCATTCCCTCGCGCGTGGTCACCGGCTACCAGGGCGGCTACTGGAACACGCTGGGCAACTACCTGCTGGTGCGCCAGTCCGATGCCCATGCGTGGAGCGAGATCTGGCTGGCGGGGCGCGGCTGGGTGCGCATCGACCCCACCGCGGCCGTGCGACCCGAGCGCATTTCACTGGGCGCCTATGCGGCGGCCGAGGACCAGCAGACCTGGTATCGCAGCGACTGGCTGGAGTCGATGCGCAATCACTGGGACATCGTCAACCGATGGTGGAACGAAGGCGTTATCGGCTTCGACACGATGAGCCAGCGCGGACTGCTGACGCCATTCGGCATCCACGACCTCGACGGCACGGCGCTGGGCGCCTTGCTGGTCGTCGGCAGTGCGCTGTTCGCAGCGCTCGGCCTGGCCTGGGCCATGGCTCGTCGCGACAAGATCGACCCGGCGCTCGCCTGGATGCGCGTGCTGGAACACAAGCTGGACCGCCACGGCGTGACGCGCCGGCCAGGAGAAGGACCGCAGCACTACCTGAGCCGGGCAGCACGGGCCTTGCCCGCGCGACGCGACGCCCTGAAGGCCCTGTCGGAGAGCTATCTGGAATGCCGCTACGCCCATGCCGAACCGTCGCCTGAATCGGTACGCGCCTTCAGGCGCCTGGTGAGGGATTTCAAAGTGCGCGGCGTGGTCAAATAATGTACACGCGGATGCCGATGCATCCGCCCCGATGGAGAACCGCGATGTCCCCGCTCAACCGCATCCTCATTCTCGCGACAGGCAGCCTTGCGCTGGCTGCCTGCGCCACGGTGCCGCAGCCGCTTACCGGTACGTTTTCCAATGTCACCAGCCTGAACGCCCAGCAGGGCGGCGCCGGCGGCGCGCACGTGCGCTGGGGTGGCGAGATCATCAAGACCGAGCCGGGCCAGCAGGAGACCTGCTTCTACCTGCTGGCGCGCCCGCTGGACGAGCAGGCGCGACCGACCGGCGGCAGCAATGCCGGCGAAACCCAGGGCCGCTTCGTGGCCTGCCGCGCCGGCTTCTATGATCCCGAGGTGTTCAGCCGCGGCCGTGAAGTGACCGTCGCCGGCACCGTGCACGGCACCGTCACGCAGAAAGTGGGCGACTACGACTACGCCTACCCGCGGGTGGAGGCGGATGTGGTCTACCTGTGGCCGCGTCGCCAGTATGTGAACTCCTATCCGGCCTACGGCTACGGCCCGTACTGGGGCCCGGGCCCGTGGGGCTGGGGCGACCCGTTCTGGGGCGGCTGGGGTGGCTACTACGGCGGTCCGCGCGTGATCGTGGTGCGCCCGCCGCCGCCGGTGCACAGGTAAGCCCCGCTCGCAAAAACGCCGGCTTCACGCCGGCGTTTTTGCATCTACGCGGACAGTGCCGGCATCAGCCCGGCGGCCATTGCATATGCCGCCCGGCCAACAGGTGCACATGCAGGTGGAACACGGTCTGTCCGCCGTCCTCGTTGCAGTTGATCACGGTGCGGTAGCCACGTTCGGCGAACCCTTCGCGCTTGGCGTAGTCGGCCGCCGCCAGCAGCAGCTTGCCCAGCAAGGCGGCCTGGCTTTCCTGGGCATCGTTGAGTGTCGCCAGCGCCAGCTTGGGAATGAACAGCACGTGCACCGGCGCCTGCGGATTGAGGTCGCGGAAGGCCAGCACCTCGTCGTTCTCGTAGACGATGTCGGCCGGGATTTCGCGGCGGATGATCTTGCCGAAAATGGTGTCGCCCATGCATCAACTCCTTATCGATCAGAGACGCAGCAGCATACCTTGCGCCGCCGGCGCCACCAGCCTGAAACCGAACTGCTCGTAGAGCCGATGAGCGCTGCCGTCGGCGATCAGGCCCACCATCGTGCGAGCCGACGCGCGTGCATGCACCTCGTCCATCAGCGCGCGCATGATGCGCCGTCCCAGCCCCTGCCCCTGCCAGGCCGGCGCCACGGCAATATCCACCACCCACAGGAACAGGCCGCCGTCGCCCACCACGCGGCCCATGCCGATCAGCTCGCCGTCTTCGCGCACGCACACCGAGCACCAGCTGGCCGGCAAGCCGATCGCCGCCCCTTCGGCGCTCATCGCGCTCAGGCCCGCGGCCACGCGCAGCGCCAGATATTCCTCGGCGGCGGGAGTCGCCAGGCTCAGTGCCGGCACGGCGACCTCATTCCAATGCCTGCCGGCTGCCGAAGGCATGCGCCAGAGTGCCGCGGTCGACGAACTCCAGTTCGCCGCCCAAGGGCACGCCGTGGCTCAAGCGGGTCGGCCGGATGCCGGCAGCGCGCGCCAGCTGCGCCAGATAGTGCGCCGTCGCCTCGCCTTCCACGGTGGGGTTGGTGGCCAGGATCAATTCCTCGATCTCGCCCTCGCCCAACCGCTCGGCCAGCAGGCCCAGGCCCAGCTCCTGCGGGCCCAGGCCGTCCAGCGGCGACAGGCGGCCCAGCAGCACGAAGTACTGGCCGCGATAGCCGGTAGCCTGTTCGATCGCAGCCAGCTCGGTCGGCGTCTCCACCACGCACAGAGTGTGGCGGTCGCGCGTGGTGCTGGCGCACAGCGTGCACACCGGGGTCTCGCTGAAATTGCGGCAGCGCGTGCAATTGCCGATCTGCCGCATCGCCTGGTCCAGCGCGCCGGCCAGCTTCAGGCCGCGCTCGCGTTCGCGCTCCAGCAGATGGAAGGCCATGCGCTGCGCACTCTTCGCGCCGACGCCCGGCAGGCAGCGCAAGGCCTCGATCAGCTCGCCGAGCAGCTTGCTCATGCCAGGCTACCGTGCGGGCCGACAAGGCCGCGTGGCACACGAAACGCCATCGTGGCTTCGCTCAAAACGGCATCTTGAAGCCGGCCGGCAGATTCAGGCCGGCAGTGACGCCACCGAGCTTGCTGCGGTTGATCTCGGCCACCTTGTTCACCGCGTCGTTGATCGCTGCGGCCACCAGGTCCTCGGCCATTTCCGGATCGTCGGCGAACAGTTTGCGGTCGATCTGCACGCGCCGTACTTCGTGCGCGCCGCTCATCACCACGGTGACCAGGCCGCCGCCGGCGCTGCCGGTGACTTCCAGCTTGGCGATTTCTTCCTGCGCGCGCTTCATGTCTTCCTGCATGCGCTGCGCCTGCTGCATCAACTGACCGATTTGTCCTCGCATGGGGTTCTCCGTTCGTCGCAATGGATTGTGGCCAAAAGCTACTTGTGGCCAGTGGCTACTTAATGAAAGGGTCGCTGCCGAGCACGATGTTGCGCAAGGGCACGGCGTGTCCGTCGCTGCCCCGATAGGAAACCGCATAACTGCCTGGCGCGAGCCGGCCCAGCCGCACGGCCGGGCAGTCCGTTCGCCGCCCTCCGCCAGCCAGGGCGGTCACCAAAGTCAGGAAGATCTGCCGATCCTGCACCGAGGCCTCGACTTGCAGACAGCTCAGGCCGGAATTCTGCAGGGTCGGCTTCACGGCGATCGTACGCATGCCGCTCACATCGACCTCGACCGGCAGATACCAGCCTTCGGGCCTGGCATACGGCTCGCCGACGGCAATGCCGCCGATCGATTGCACGAAGGCCCAGTCGCGTGTCTGGCAGGCACCGAGTAGCAGGCACAGCAGCAGCATTCCCAGCCAGCGATATCCGCTGCGCATCCGGAGTTCACGCCTCGAAGGGCTTGATCGACTGCGGCAACACGCGTGCGCCGAAGTCGCGCTTCAACGCCTGCACCAGCGGATCTTCTTCGATCGCCTGCTCGGCCGACACCTGGGCAGCCTGGCGAGCCCCGGCTGCGCGCGCGGCGGGCGTCTCGGAAGTCGCGTGGGTGTCCTGCATCACGCGCAGCCGGATGCGCTCGCCCATGGCCTGGCTGATGCGCTCCTCCATCTGACTCATCATCGGCTCCACCGCCATGTGCATATACGAGCCCTGCAGAGCCAGCACCAAGGTGTTGCCTTCGCGCTGGCGCAGCACCGCGTTCTGCGCCAGCTGGCCCATCGGCCCGCGCAGGCCCGCCTGCTGGATCAGCGTGTCCCAGTCCGGCAGGCCGCCGGGCGCCGCTGCCACCGAAGAAGCACGCACACTCGACTCAGTCGGAAGCGAGGGCGCCACAGCCGCCTCAGCCACGGCCGGTCTGGCCGGCGGCGCAGGTTCCGCCACGGCCCGAACCGGTCGGGCAGGCGATGCCGGCATGCTTGCCGGTGCGGCCTTGACCGGCGGCGGCGCGGCCGCGGCCGGCCGGGCCTCGCGCGTCGACGGCGGCGTATCGGCCGGCTGGAATGCCAGCATGCGCAGCAAGGTCATCTCGAAACCGGTACGCGCATCCGGCGCCAGGGTCAGGTCGCGTCGACCGTTGACGGCGATCTGGTAGTAGAGCTGCACGTCTTCGGGGGAAAGCCGCTCGGCCAGCGCCACCAGGACGCCCGCGCTGTCGTCGCTGTCGCTAGGCTGATAGCCGGGCACCAGCTGCACCAGCTGCAGGCGATGCAGCACGCCGGCGAGGTCGTCCAGCACGCCGCCGAAGTCGGGCGAGTAGGAAGCGATCCGCGCACACTCGGCCAGCAGTTGCTCGCCATCGCTGGCCGCCAGCGCTTCCAGCACGCCGAGCACCTGCCCGCGCGCCACGCTGCCGAGCATGGCGCGCACGTCCTCGGCCTGCAGCGAACCGCCGCCGTAGGCGATCGCCTGGTCGAGCAGGGACAGACCGTCGCGCATCGAGCCGTCGGCGCCGCGCGCCAGCTCGCCGATCGCGGCGTCCTCGTAGCCGATGTTCTCGGCAGCCAGGATGTGCCGCATCTGCCCGGCAATCTGCTCGGGCAACAGGCGCTTGAGATTGAACTTGAGGCAGCGCGACAGCACGGTCACCGGCAGCTTCTGCGGATCGGTGGTGGCCAGCAGGAACTTCACGTGCGGCGGCGGTTCCTCCAGGGTCTTCAACAGCGCGTTGAAGGCCGGCTTGGACAGCATGTGCACCTCGTCCACCAGGTACACCTTGAAGCGGCCACGCGCCGGCGCGTACTGGGCGTTCTCGATCACCTCGCGCACGTCGTCCACGCCGGTGTTGGACGCGGCGTCGATCTCCAGCAGGTCGACGAAGCGGCCGGCGTCGACCGCCGTGCACACGGCGCACTCGCCGCAGGGATCGGCCGACTCGCCGCGCTCGCAGTTCAGCGACTTGGCGAAGATGCGCGCGATGGTGGTCTTGCCGACGCCGCGCGTGCCGGTGAACAGGTAGGCATGATGCATGCGCCCCGAATCCAGCGCATTGGTGAGCGCGCGCACCACGTGCTCCTGCCCGACCAGTTCGGCGAACTTGCGGGGTCGCCATTTGCGCGCGAGTACCTGATAGGACATGCGTTAAGGCCTGCTGATGGCATTACTAGCTGGGGGCGGAAGTCGATTGTGCCAAGTCGTCGCCGGCAAGTCAGCCGAAGCGCCGCAGCGCAGGCCTCGCCGGGCCCGAAAAGGCGGCGGCCCCGCCAGCCACACCCCGGCACCCGAATCATCCACTACCGTTGCTTCCTTCCGGACCTGGCGGAGTTTGCGGACTATCGTCGCGGGGGGACCGACGGGGCCACCATAGACGTCGGGCGAGGCCTCAGGCCACACCCTCACTGCAGCTTGCGCCGGCGCATGGCCGTCGCGGGTTTCAAACTGGCGGAGAGAGCGGGATTCGAACCCGCGATACGGGGATAAGCCGTATACACACTTTCCAGGCGTGCTCCTTCAACCACTCGGACACCTCTCCGCGGCTGAAACCCTTCCGCCGGGCACGTGGCCCAGCAAAGAAGCGGAAGCATACCGCCAGGGCCGGCTCGGAACAAGAGAGCCGGCGCCCGGCATGCCCACGCAGGCGATGATTCAATCCAGCGTCGGCCGCGCGTCGCGCAGAAACACCGGCAGATCGGTGGTCGGCGGCCTGGTCGACAGCTCGTAGAACTGCTCGGAGATCAGGCCGCGGTGATAGGTGGTGTGGTTCACCACATGGAACAGAATCTCGCCCCGCGTCATCTCGCCTTCGCCGCCGCCGACGAAGGTGAAGCGCACCGGCTCGTCGATGGCCTGCAGGGTCAGGCTGTCGCTCCAGTCGATGTACCAGTCGTCCAGCGCCCGCTGCTTCGGCCACAGCTCCTCCAGCGGAATCGTCTGCCGCGTGGTGCGCGTGTTGAAGCCGTGCTCGCGCCCCTGCAGGTGCGCCTGGAAGATCAGGTCGATCGCATACAGATGGTTGAGCGTGCCGACCATGCTGCCGTAGAAACCCGGTCGCGGCTTCTCGGCCTCGCCGGCCGGCAGGGCCGCCACCGCATCGAAGATCAATTGATTGGCCCAGGCGTTGTAGCGCGCAAAAGTACGAACCTGCTTCAGGCTCATGGGACATCCTCGTGTGGGTGATTCAAGCTGCAGTGATGCAGCCGTAGTGATTCAACCCGCGTCGGCTCGCGGCGGCGCCGGCGGCGCCAGCGGGATCCGCTGCCCGGCTGCGGCGATGCGATAGCCGCGCGCAGCCAGCGCTGCGCCGTCGGCGACACTGCCGTAATGATAGAGCAGCAGCCGCTCGCGCAAGCTCGCTTCGTATTCGCGCTCGATGTCGTCGATGCCGGTATGCGAGGGGTTGCCGTGCAGGCCGCAATCGTGCGCCACCAGTTCGCCGCCGCTGGCGTATTGCGCCAACACCTCGGGAATCGGCCGGGTATCGCCGGTGAACACGAAGCTGCCGGCCAGGCCGAGGCCGAAGGAGGTAAGCGGACGGTGATGCCGGGTGGGGAAAACATCGAACCAGCAGCCGTCGAGCCAGAAGCCGCGCGAGCACGCCACCAGCCGGAACGCTTCCCAGAAATTGACCCCGCCTTCGGCCAGCACGCCCGGATAATCCGCCACCCGACCCTGCAGCCAGGGCATCAGCTGGGCATGCACGAACAGCCGCGTGCCGCCGCGCCGCGCCGCGTCGAACCAGAGCCGGGTGAACAGGCGCTCCAGGCCGCCCACATGATCCATGTGGGTATGGGTGATGTAGAGCGCCCGCGGCGGCTCGCCGTAAGCCGCAAGATAGCGGTCGAGCGTGTCGGGCCCGCAATCGATCAACAGCTGGGGCGCGCCGTCGCGCTCCAGCACCGCCGAGGAAGAGCCCAGCTCGACCGCGTGCGCGGCGCCGGTGCCGAGAAAATGCAATGACCAGCTCATGCGTTCAAGGTCCGCTCGTATTGAAGGATCAGCGGCTGCCACAGCTCGCGCTCGAAAACCTGCTCACCCGCCTGCAGCGCGCCCAGCTTGACCAGCGAGCGACGCAGGCGCTGCAGATTGGCGCGCTGCCAACCAGCTGCCGGCTGGCGCAGGCGACCGCGATCGAAGTCGATCAGGTACAGCTGGTCATCGCCGACCAGGATGTTGTGCGCATTCAGATCCGCATGCCATACGCCGGCACGATGGAAATCCGCCAGCAGGGTTCCGACGCGCCCGGCCAGCGCGCTGTTCAGTTGCCCGTCGCGCAGGCACTCGGCCAGGGTGCGCGTGCCGTCGATGCGCTGCATGATCAGGTCCGCGGAATAGAACAGGCCGTGGCGCACGTAGCGCGCGGCTATCCCTCGTGGCACCGGCAGGCCGCGTGCGGCCAGCGTGCCGAGCAGGCGCAGCTCGGCGAAGCTGCGTGTAGCCGCGGCGCCCCGCCACAGATAGCGATCGCCCAGCAGGGCAGCGATCAGGCCGCCGCGGCGATAATGCCGCAGCACGCATTCGCCGGCCGGCGTCGCCATCACGGCAATGCCGCCGCGACCGCCGGATTGCTCGCGCAGCACGCCCTGCCCGCGCCAGTAGTCCGGCGCGAACCAGCGGTCGTCGACTTGTGGCGCGACGGCGGCGTCGAACAGAATCACCGCCTTCGCGTCCTTGCGCAGCTGTTCTTGCATCATCCCGTCCGGCGCCCATGCGGCGCCGCCTTCCAGACAACCCAGAGATTCTAGCCCAAGCCCATGTCCGCTCCTGCCTCGATCTGTCTGCTGCGCACCTCGGCCATCGGCGACGTCACCCATGTGGTGCCGCTGCTGCGCACCCTGCAGCAAGCCTGGCCGGCATGCCGCTTCACCTGGATCGTGGGCAAACTCGAGCAGCGGCTGGTCGGCGACCTGCCCGGGGTTGAGTTCGTGGTCTTCGACAAGGCCAAGGGCTGGGATGGCATGCGCGAGGTGCGGCGCGCCCTGCACGGCCGCCGCTTCGACGCCTTGCTGCACATGCAGGTGGCGTTGCGCTCGAATCTGTTGAGCCTGGGCATCCGCACCGGGCGGCGGATCGGCTATGACCGTGCGCGCTCCAAGGACCTGCACGGCCTGGTGATCGGCGAGCGCATTCCTGCGCGCAGCGGCGAACACGTGCTCGACGCCATCGGCAGCTTCTGCGAACCGCTGGGACTCAGGCAGACCGAGGTGCGCTGGGACATCCCGATTCCCGAGGAGGCGCATGCCTGGGCCGCCGAACAATTACCTGGCGATGCGCCGACCCTGCTGGTCAGCCCCACCTCCAGCCATGCTCTGCGCAACTGGCAGGCCGCACGCTATGCCGCGGTGATGGACCATGCCGCCACGCGCGGCTGGCGCGTCGTCCTGGTGGGCGGCCCTTCGCCGATCGAGCGCAGCATGGCCGACGCCGTGCTGGCGGCGTGCAAGCGCGCGCCGCTGGACCTCACCGGCAAGGACACCTTGAAGAAGCTGATGGCGATGTTCCAGCGCGCGCCGCTGCTGCTCACCCCCGATTCCGGCCCGATGCACATGGCCAACGCCGCCGGCGCCAAGGTGCTCGGCCTGCATGCGGCCAGCAATCCGGATCGCTCCGGCCCGTATTCCGATCGCCGCTGGTGCGTGGACAAATACGACGAAGCCGCACGGAGATTCCTCGGCAAGCCAGCCGCTGCCATCCCCTGGGGCAGCAAGATCGAAAAGCCCGGCGTGATGGACCTGATCGGCGTCGACGAAGTGATCGAGCGCTTCGAGGCCTGCGCCGCTCACCTCGGGCTCGGCTGAGCCGCTCGAAGGCGCGCGGGTCGGGCTATTTCGGCCGCACCCGCCGATAGGTCGCCGGCGGCAGGCCCGCCCACTTCGAAAAAGCCTTGGTGAAGGTGGTGCGGTCGGCGAAGCCCAGCTTGGCGGCGATCGCGTCCATGTCCATGTCGGGATCGGCCAGCATGGCCTTGGCCTGCTGGAAGCGCGCCTGCGACTGCACCGAGACGAAGCTGGTGCCCGAGTCCTTGAGCTTGCGCTGCAGGCTGCGCGGTCCGAGACCGAGGCGCCGCGAGGCCTCCGCCATGGTGAGGAAGGGCGCGTGCCTGAGCAGGATCCACAGCATGCTGCCCAGCCCGCGCGCTTCCTGCAGCTGCTTCAGGCGCAGCTCCAGCAGCAATTGCATCCGCGCATGCAGCGCGGGCGACCCGCTCGGCAGCGAACGATCCAGCAAGCCTGCGTCGTAGCGGGCAACGTCGCACTCGGCACCGAAGCGCGGCAGCGATCCGAATTGCTTCTCGTAGTCCGGCGATGCGGTCAGCGGCTGGTGGCGGAAAGCCAGCTCGGGGCGCACGTGCTGGCCCAGCAATTGGCTCAACACGCGATCGAGCACCACGTAGATGGTCTCGATCAGGCCGGGCGAGCTCACCGAGCCCGTCTCGTCGCTGAAGCGGAAGTACAGCGCGAAGCGATGGCCTTCGACCCGGTGGCTCGCGCTCAGGCCCGGGTGCACGAAGTAAGGCAGGAAATCCAGCATCCACAAGGCCTCGCGCAGCGAGCTGCTGGTGGCCAGGAAGGTCTGGATCTCGGGCGCATGCTCGAAGCCGTAGTGCTCGCCGAGCACGAAGGGATAATGCGCGCGGGTCGAGCGCCGGATGCCCAGCTCCATCAGCTCGATCATCAGGGCCAGATCGGGATAGATCTCGCCCTCCTGCGCGTCGGACACCTGCAGGCCAACCTCGGCCAGCACCGACTCGATATCGAAGCCGCACTGCGCCGCCACCCGCGCCAGCAGCGAGACATCGCCGAAGGAAATGCTCCGCTGTCGCCCATCGCCCGACGCTGGCTTGCCCTGGCCCTGCCCCGCCATCGCCCGCCTCCGTCTCCACGCACCGTCGCAGTGCCGATCGACTATAGCGTGGCTGTCGCATAAAGCCACATTTTGGCATCGCGCGGCATAGCCCGGACCCGGTCGCCTTCCTAGGATGGTCCTAGGCTCAAACGAGAACCGTGCCATGCAAGCCGCCCCCAGCTACAGCGAAACCATCGTTCCGCGCGAAAACCTGGATTTCGGCCTGGACGCTTCGGTGCCCAAGTACTGGTATCGCGGCGACGCCTACAAGTCGCGCTACCTTGACGCTATCCAGCTCACCTTCCCCGATGGCGAGCGCTACTTCATCACCAGCGTGCGCGCCTTCCGCGAGCGCATCGACGATCCCGCCATGCAGGCAGCGGTGCGCGACTTCATCCGCCAGGAAGGCCAGCATGGCATGGCGCATACGCGCTACAACCAGCTGCTGGCGGCGCATGGGCAGCCGATCGATGAGCTGCTGGGCTGGTTCAAGGCCAAGCTCGACGAACGCGCGCGCCTGTATTCCGACGAATTCAACCTGGCGATGACCGCCGCCGCCGAGCACTTCACCGCGATGCTCGCCGAGGCATTCTTCGCCAAAGCCTATACCACCGAGGGCATGGATGCGCGCATGCGCGCGATGCTGGCCTGGCACGCCATCGAGGAGATGGAGCACAAGGCAGTCGCCTACGACGTGATGCGCGAAGTGGCGCGGGTCGGCTATGGCCAGCGCGCCGGGGCGATGCTCAGGATGATCAAGGAGATCCTGGTCACCTCCTACACCATCACCGACCGCATGCTGCAGGCGGACGGCTACAGCAGGCGCCAGCGCCTGTGGCTGCACTTCAAGAACCTGCCGTGGATCCACGGCCCGCGCAAAGGCATCTTCGGTGCCTTGACGCCCAGGCTGCTGGCCTATTTCAAGCCCGGCTTCCATCCGAATCAGTTGCCGGTGATCCACAACTACCGGAACTGGCTCGAGGCCTACCAGCGCACCGGCAGCCCGGCGCTGGCCTGCGACGCGCTGCTGGCGGCGGCCTACCGTTGATGGAGGGCGGCGTGGCGACCATCGAGCATGTCGACGTACTGATCGTAGGCGCCGGGCTCTCCGGCATCGGCGCCGGCTACCGGCTGCAGAGCATGTGCCCGGACCGGCGCTATCTCATCCTCGAGGGGCGCAGCGAAATTGGTGGCACCTGGGATCTGTTCCGCTACCCCGGCATCCGCAGCGATTCGGACATGTTCACCCTGGGCTATCCGTTTCGCCCCTGGAAGGATGCCAAGGCGATCGCCGATGGTGCGTCGATCCTGCGCTATTTGAAGGACACCGCACGGGAATTCGGCATCGACCGGCACATCCGCCTGCAGCAGCGCGTATGCGCGGCGGCTTACTCGTCCGCTGATGGCCGCTGGACGCTCGAGGTGGAGTCCGGTCCCGAAAAAACTCTGCGCCGCTACAGCTGCGATTTTCTGTACATCTGCAGCGGCTACTACGACTACGCGCAAGGCTATACGCCTGACTTTCCTGGCCGCGACCAGTTCCAGGGACTGCTGGTGCATCCGCAGCAGTGGCCGCAGGAGCTGGATTGCCGCGGCAAGCGCGTCGTGGTGATCGGCAGCGGCGCGACCGCGGTGACGCTGGTGCCGTCGCTGGCCGCCCAGGGCGCGCAGGTCACCATGCTGCAGCGCTCGCCGACCTATATCGCCGACCTGCCGTCGACGGATTCGCTCGCCGACCTGCTGCGCCGCTGGCTGCCCGAACGACTGGCGCATCGCCTGGCGCGCTGGAAGAACGTGCTGCTTTCGCTCGGCATCTACCAGCTCTGCCGGCGCGCGCCGCGCCTGGCACGCAAGCTGTTTCGCTGGACCGCAGCCCGTCACCTGCCGCAGGGCTACGACCTGGACACCCATTTCAATCCGCGCTACGAACCCTGGGATCAGCGCCTGTGCCTGGTACCGGATGCCGATCTGTTCAAGTCCATCGCGAGCGGGCAAGCCGATGTCGTCACCGAGCAGATCGATCATCTGAGTGCTCACGGCATCCGCCTGCGCTCGGGACGCGAGCTGCCGGCCGATATCGTGGTGACCGCCACCGGCCTGCAGCTGCAGCTGTGCGGCGGCATGCGCATCAGCGTCGACGGACACGCCGTCGATGCCGGTGCACACTTCGCCTACAAGGGCCTGATGCTCAGCAACGTGCCGAACTTCGCCTTCTGCATCGGCTACGTCAACGCCTCCTGGACCTTGCGCGCCGACCTGTCGTCGCGCTTCGTCTGCCGCCTGCTCAGGCATATGCGGCGCAAGGGTTATCGCCAATGCGTGCCACGGGCAGACCACGCCCAGTTGGAACCCCAGCCGCTGCTGGGCCTGAACTCGGGCTACTTCACCCGCGCCTACGATTTTCTTCCCAAGCAAGGGCCGCACAAACCCTGGCGGGTGCCGCAGAACTACCTGCTGGACATCAAGGCGATGAGCTTCGGCAGGCTCGACGACGGGGTGCTGCAGTTCTCCCGCGAAGGCGCGCCGCACAGCGTGCCTGCGGACGGCGCGATCGCCTGAACATCGAAGGCCAGCCAGCGATGCTGCACACGAGGGGATTGCCTTGAAGACATTCGAGCACAAGGTCGCCGCCATCACCGGCGCCGGCTCCGGCATTGGCCGCGCGCTGGCGCTGGAACTGGCTGCACGAGGCTGTCAGTTGGCCCTGGCTGACATCGACGCGAACGGGCTGGCGGAAACCGCCGCGCTGGCGGCACGCACCGCGCCTCAACTGCGCATCAGCACCGCCCGCGTGGACGTCGCTCAGCGCGAGGCCATGCACGATTGGGCCGCCCGGGTCGCCAGCGAGCACGCCCGGATCAATCTCATCTTCAACAATGCCGGCGTAGCCCTGGGCGCCAGCATCGACGGCATGCGCTACGAAGACCTCGAGTGGATCATGGGCATCAATTTCTGGGGCGTGGTCCACGGCACCAAGGCCTTCCTGCCACACCTCAAGGCTTCCGGCGACGGCCACGTGATCAACATCTCCAGCCTGTTCGGCCTGCTGGCCACGCCTGGCTCCGGCGCTTACAACGCCAGCAAGTTCGCGGTGCGCGGCTTTACCGAAGCGCTGCGCCAGGAGCTCGAACTGGCGCGCCTGCCGGTCAGCGCCACCTGCGTGCACCCGGGCGGCATCCGCACCGCCATCGCGCGTCATGCGCGTACCGACGCGTCGATCCGCGAACTCGGCGGCGACGAGCGCACGGCCAGCCGCAACTTCGAAAAATTTCTGCTGACGCCGCCCGAACGTGCTGCCACGGTCATCCTGGAAGCGGTGCGGCGCAACCGGCGACGCGTGCTGATCGGCCGCGACGCCTGGCTGTTCGACAAATTGCAGCGCCTGCTGCCGGCGGGATATCAGCGTATCGCCACCCAGGCGATCAAGCGCTCGATGGCGGGTAATTAGCCAGCGCGCCAGATCGACGTCGCCGACCTGATCGAGACATGCTCGTGGTATCTGACGAGAAGCTTTTCGGCGCCATGGCGAAGTCAGTCTCGACCATGTGCCACGGCAGCCAAGACGCGCCTGACACCTCTACCGGCCTGCCTGTTCAGTGGTCCTCGCCTTGGCCGCGGCATTGGTCCGGAACATAGTTTCCCCCGGCGAGCGGGCCTCTCATCGGATCGAGCGTTCCGCTGCTGGCAATGGTGTACTGCTCGCTGCCGAGTTCGACCAACGGTCGATCCCGCCCCGTCAGCCACGTGTACTTCCTGCCGCTCACGGCCCGGTCGTTTGCGCCGAAGGAATCCCAGCGGCAGCAAGGCGCGCCATCCTCGACGCTGAAGACGGCATAGACGACCGCCTTGCCCAAGCTTCCCTGCACGATGGTGCTCCCGAAAGGGCCACGGCAGTCGAGCCGACCTTCCAGGCGGGGCTGGGGCCGGATGGCGCGGTGAATCCTGGCGCACCGATAAACCAGCTCCATCGCCACCTTTTGTGCGACAAAGCTTCGGCCACTTGCCTGGTCGACAAAAACGACATGATCCAGAGGACAGGCCGCGGCAGCCAGCGCGGACGAAAAGCTCATGCCGAAGGCCATGCATGAAAAGAGGAGGTGCGACGCGAAATGTGGCCCACGAGCATGGCAAGGAAAAAAGGCTGGCTGAAAGCGAGGCTTGCTCTCGCTTGGCGTGCCCTGGTCCTTGTGCGGCTCGGCGCTCAACTCAGTCACTCCACTTTCCGAACAGGATCGAGTCCAGCGCAAACGCGCCATGGGATTCGGCCTGTTTAGCGGCTGGTTCCAGTGCTTCGAGGGAGGCATCGTTCGCGAAGCGGTAGGCACCGATCGTCACCATCGGGTCGACGCCATTCACTATCTTCCCGTCATACTGCGCCACATCGGGACAAGCTGCCGAATTCTGCGCGGTGACCGTCTTCTCGAAACCGGCGTGCAGCGCATAACAAGCGTAGTAATCGATAGCCGACGCGATCGATTGCCCGTGGGACCCGCGATAGCCATAGCCGTCGAAGCCGGCATGCTTCAGCACCTCCGCGCTGTCTACGATGCGCTCCAGGGTAAACATGGGATAGCCGATGCCCTGTTCCGGATGGAGATTGCGGAAGCGGTCGTCCATTTCTCCCGCCGCGACCGTCGGGGTCTCGAAGTAGGGTTTGCTGGAAAACCCGTCGGCGCCGGTGTTGGCCCGGCACATATTCGAGACATCGTCATCGCCGTAGATCGCGCCATTCACCAGTGCGTTCCAGGGAATGCTCACCGGCATCGAGGGATCGTCGCCGTTCAACGCGGCCATGAATCGCCTGCGGTCATCTGCCAGCCTGGCCAACGCGATCAAGCCGGCGACGGCATTCGCAGACTGATTATTGTAGTGATCGCAAAGCGCCAGCGGCTGCATGAACTCGGAGTTCAGCGAGTTCCTCAAGAGTTCGTACATGGCAGCATGGAAGGTGTTGACCGTCTTGCCTTCCTGCTCGTTCAAGGCGCCCGCATAGAAGAGCAAATCCACTGCTTGCACCGAGTAAACGATGCCGCGACCGACGATCAGTCCAACCCCGGCCTGGATCGGCTTACCTTGATCGTCGCAGAACGCTGTCGGCGTGCTGCGAATCTGCCCATGCTCATCCCGGAATCCGCGCTCGCTCCAGGCGAGCATGATCTTCTTCGCCAGAGCGATCGCCTGCGCCGCATCGGGCGCCCCAGGCGCGGTTTTTTCGCCGGCCTTTACCAAGGCACCGTACAGCGCGAGTCTGGAAGCCACGACCGCCGCCCCTGCCGGCGCAGTCTCCGAAGCCGCCAGTTTCATGGCGTCGCGCACTTTGCCGGCATTGCCGTCCTGAGGCTCGTAAGAGAACGCGTACTGGTAGATCGTCGCCGAGCAACCGGCATAAGTCGCATCCATGCGGTTCGGCGCAGCGAGATCGCGCGCCACTTGCGCCTCCAATGATTCGAACCGACTGGCGGAATAACTTCCCGGCACACTGATCCTTCGGGCAAGCTCGCTCAACTCCGCTGGCGTGGTGAACACCCGCGGATGAACGGATGAACTCGCGTACGAGCCGGCGACCGGATGAAACGGGCCATCCGCTCGCGTGAATCGAGCCGGCTGCTGCAAGACATTCGAGCCGGACACCGCCGAGTTCTCGCCATCGCCTGCCGGGCGGATTCCATGCACGAAGAGTTTGTGCGGCTCGCCGCCCGCAAAAACGCTCGACGGCAGATTGACCCGGAAGCGGTGCCTGCCGCTGCCATCCTGGCAGGCCTGATTCACCGCCGGCTCGCTCGCCTGATCGGCCATGCCGATGGCGACGCGTGTACCTGGCGGATGGTCGTACGCGGAGCGGTCGACGTAGACGTGCACGGCGATCGAAGCATGCACACCTTGCTGGCAAGCCCAGCCCGAAACGTAAAACTGCCTATGTTCGCGGTCGTAATTCAGGCTGCTGGCACCGATGATTTGCCCGCCGCCTGCCGTCGCGATGAGTGGCGCAATGGATAACAAGACGGCAATCCATGCACGCAGAGCGCCTCTCCGAAGACCTGCACATGACAGCGGCATCGCCCCTTCCCCTTGCGCTTATGGAGCACCTGTCCCAGCAAGGCCGGGTGGATCGCAGCATACGCGGCCTTAATCGGCCTGCCCCATGAACAGGGACCTGAAATGAAACGTATCGGCGCTCAAGCCTGCGCCGAGCCAGACCATGATGCACCCGGACGGGCCTTATCGGCACACATCCGTTCCATGGCACGATGGCGGTGCCCGCTTGCGGCGATTGATGTGTGGCACACCGGAAGGCCGTTGAACGCGGCCGCGCATTGCCCCTGCAGGCCAGACCGCTCCAGAAGCCCGCCAAGCTACGGCATACAAGGTTTCGCGACTGCGCTACACGCGCACGACATCAAAACGCGCCGCACGCCATCCCACTTGTCCGGATGGATGGCATGCGCAGGCATGCCTAGCCGAAGGTCTATCGATACGGCTGATAGGACTTTTCCTCGACCAGCTGCGAACCGAGCTTCAGGTTGATCTCGCGCTTGACCGTGGCGCGCTCGTCGTTGCGGATGTAGACCGAGCGGGCCAGTTCGATGAACTCCTGATCGAAAGCGCCGGCTTTTTCCTTCAGGCGAATGTGGTCCTCGATATCCCACAGGGCCTGATTGACCGCCAGCAGACGCGCACGCTCGTCGCCGATGTCCACCTGCGAGGCCGAATGATTGGCCCAGGTCGCATTGAGCAGATCCAGTTCGTTGCGCACGTTGCCCAACTTGGCCGGGTCGGTCATGTGCTGCGACTTGATCTCGAGGATGGTGATCTTGTCGATCAACTCACCGTACGACACCGGCACTTCGACCAGGGAGGTGGACGTCGAACTCATGGATGCTCCGCAAAGGCTGGAAAAGGCGGCACTCAAACGGGCGGCGCAGACCGCACCGTCATGCCTTGCCACATGATAAGGCCCGGGCCAGCTCGTCGCACGGATTTGCAGCAGGCCGGCACGGCTACCGCCGGCCCATGCTATGTCGCCGCTATCCCGCTGCCACGCACCAGGTAGTAAAGCCCAAACAAACCCTCGGGATCGGTCCAGCGGGCATGCACGCGCAGACCGGCCCGGCCGGCCAGGGCGGCGAAATCCTCGGTGGAATACTTGCAGCTGTATTCCACCAGCATCGCCTCGTCCTCGTGGAACTTGACCAGTTGGCGCCCGAGTCGCACCTGCTGCTCGCGCAGGCTGACGATGTGCGTCTCGATGCGCCCGGCCATGGGGTTGTAGCGGGCGCGGTGCGCGAACTTGGACAGCTCGAAGTCGCTGCCGGTCTCGCGATTGATCCGCGTCAGCATATTGAGGGTAAACGCTGCGGTGACACCTGCGCGGTCGTTGTAGGCCGCTTCCAGGCGCGGCACGTCCTTCTTGAGATCGGCGCCCACTAGGATGCCGCCGGCATCGCCCATCTCGCCGCGCATCTTGCGCAACAGCTGAATCGCCGTGCGGGCGTCGAAGTTGCCGATGGTCGAACCGGGGAAATACACCACCGTGCGGCGCGGCGCCCGCGGCGGAATCGGCAGGCGCAGCGGGCGGCTGAAGTCGGCGCACAGCGGCTGCATCGGCAGTTCCGGGAACCGCTCGGCCATGCGTTGCACGCTGAGTCGCAGCGGCTCGGGCGAAATTTCCACCGGCACCCAGGAAACCGGCGACGCCATCGCCTCCAGCAGCACGCGCGTCTTCAGCGCATGCCCGCTGCCGTACTCGACCAGGCGCACATCCGGCCCCAGCGTCGCAGCGATGTCGTCGCGGTGCTCGTGCAGCAAGGCGATCTCGCTGCGGGTGAGGTAATACTCCGGCTGCTCGCAGATCTGCTCGAACAGTTCGGAACCACGTTCGTCATAGAACAGCCATGAAGGCAGGCGTTTCGGGCGCAGTCCCAGACCACGCTGCGCCGCTTCCAGCACCTCGTTGACAGGGGGACGGCGATCATCGTCCCCAACCGCTTGCATGCTCATCGATCCCGTCCCAGTCGCAGCCCCATGAACTGCCAGCGCGCATGGGGCGGGAAAAAGTTGCGGTAGGAAGCGCGGATATGCGCGCGCGGCGTCGCACAGGAGCCGCCGCGCAGTACCCACTGCCCGTTCATGAATTTGCCGTTGTACTCGCCCAGCGCCCCCGGCAACGGCCGGAAACCCGGATAACTGACGTAGGGCGAGGCGGTCCACTCCCACACGTCGCCATACATCTGCAGCCAGCCCTCGCCGCCCGCCGGAGGTCGCGGGTGGAAGTCGCCGTCGTCCTGGAAGTGGCCGCGCAGCGGCAAGCTCGCCGCGGCAGCCTCCCACTCGTCTTCCGTCGGCAGCCTGGCTTCGGCCCAGCGCGCGAAAGCGTCCGCTTCGAAATAGCTTAGGTGACTCACCGGCGCCTCCGGCACCAGCGCCTGCAGGCCATTCAAGGTGAATTCGCTGGCCAGGTCATCCTGCCAGTACAGGGGATGCTGCCAGCCCTCCTGCTGTACGGTCGCCCAGCCGTCCGACAGCCACAGCGAAGGCTCGCGATAACCGCCGTCGCGGATGAACTCGGCGTATTCCGCGTTGTTCACCAGCCGGTTCGCCAGCGCGTGAGGATGCAGCAGCGCGGCATGGCGCGGCGTCTCGTTGTCGAAGGCGAAGCCGTCGCCGGCATGCCCTACCTCCACCACGCCCTCCCGGCCGGACAGGAAGCGCAAGGGCACTGCCGGCGCCGGGACGGCGCGCGGCATGGTGCCCGCGTAGGCCGGACGCAAGGGATTGCACCAGAAGGCATGCTTGATGTCGGTGAGCAACAATTCTTGATGCTGCTGCTCGTGCTGCAGTCCGAGCTCGACCAGCGGCTCCAGCGCTTCGGCGTCACCGTGCTCGAGAGCGGCGAGCACCTGTTCGTCGACCCGCTGCCGATAATCCAGCACCGCCTGCAGCGCAGGCCGCGACAGCAGTCCGCGACGAGGGCGGGCATGCATCGGCCCGATCGACTGGTAGTAGGAATTGAACAGCACCTGCCAGGCAGGCTCGGGCGGCACATAGCCGGGGTCGCGCCCCAGCACGAACTGCTCGAAGAACCAGGTGGTATGCGCCAGATGCCATTTGCCCGGACTGGCGTCCGGCATCGACTGCACCATCAAGTCTTCCGCGCTCAGTCCCGCACAGAGCTCCAGCGTGCGCCGACGCACCGCCTCGTAACGGACCGCCAGCTCCTGTTGCCGGGAAGCCGGCCGGGCCGCGCTCAGCACGCGACAGCCCTCGCGGCGGGGAGCCGCAAAGCGATGATCGAACCGGAGGCAAGACGATGGATCGGGCGGCGACTCATGCCCGCTAACATGCCGGAGGCCATGTTCATATCTTGTGATGTGGCGGCCCGACTCGCTTGCAGCGGCCTGCCCGACTCGTCGGATCGTGACGGGTCGCCTGAAACGCGAAAGCCCGGCTTGCGCCGGGCTTCGCTGTGTTGCTTCTAGGCCAGGATGGTCTCTGGCGCGAAGAGCGACTCGCTTATCAATAGCCGTCGTCGCGGATGTACTGAGTCTGGTACGGGTCGCTGGTCACCACCGTCTGCGTCACCACGCGACGCTCGACCACCGGCTGGGTGTAGACCACAGTCGCCGGCTGGGTATAGACCACCGGCGGCGGGCCGTAATAGACCGGCGCCGGATGCAGCGCATCGACCACCAGGCCAGTGACCGCACCTGCAACCACCGCACCGGCGATCCAACGACCGCCGCTCCAGTAACCGCCATGGCGATAGTAGCCGCCATGGTATCCACCCCAGCCGCCACCATGGTAATAACCACCATGACCCCAGCCGTATGCGCTAGCGCTCAGCGGTGTCGCCGCGGCAGCCATGACCGCCAGGCCCATCGCCAACCACTTGCCGGCAACACTCTTACGCGTGTTCATACACTACCTCCGGGCAGATGCGGATTCGCACCTCACGGTTCGCATATTCGGCCTGCCGCACTTAATTTGAACTGAAGGGTTTTCTATCCAACGAAGTGCTAACTTCAGGCCTATCAGCGCCGTTCATCTTTTGATCCTGGCGCCCTTCCAGGGGTCTTCTGACGCCGCCGGCGCGAGCGGTCTGAGCACCCAGCAGGCATGGATGTCGGCGCGGCGCGCGAAGTCGAACGGCAGGCTGGGAGCGGTCCAGTCCTCCACCGAAAAACGTTCCTCCAGCGCAGCGCGGTCGAGCGCGAAGCGGCGGTAGTTGTTGGAGAACACCAGCACCCCGTCGCCGGCAAGCCGGTCCGCGCAAGCCAGCAGCAGGGCCACGTGGTCGCGCTGCACGTCGAAGTCGTCGGCGCGCTTGGAATTGGAAAAGGTCGGCGGGTCGACATAGATCAAGCCATAGCGTCCGCGATCCTGCTGCAGGAAGGACAGCGCATCCGACTGCGCCAGGCGATGTGCCGCCCCGCTGAAGCCGTTCAGGGCCAGATTGCGCGAGGCCCACTCCAGATAAGTCGCCGACAGGTCGACGCTGGTGGTCGTGGTGGCGCCACCCGCCGCGGCGTAGACGCTGGCCGTGCCGGTGTAGGCGAACAGATTCAGGAAGCTGCGTCCCCGCGCCAGCTCGCGCAGCTTGGCCCGCACCAGCCGGTGATCGAGAAACAGCCCCGTGTCCAGGTAGTCGGTGAGATTGACCCGAAAACCCAGACCGCCCTCTTCCACTTCGATGAACTCGCCGCGCTGATCGAAGCGACCGTATTTGGAGCCCCCCTTGCCGCGCTCGCGGGTCTTCAGGGCAATCCGTTCGCGCGGCACCTCGAACACCTCGCCGGCGACGCGGGCGATCTCGCGCAGGCGCTGCCGCGCAAGCTCGGCCGGCACGTCCGCCGGGGCGCGGTATTCCTGCACATGCAGATGATTGCCACCCTGACGGTCGCCGTAGACGTCGATCGCCGCGGCGTATTCGGGCAAGTCCTGGTCGTAGGCACGCCAGCAGTGGATGCCTTCCCGAGCCAGTCGCTTGCGCAGATGGCGCAGGTTCTTTTCCAGGCGGTTCTTCAACATCTGCGCGCCGGCCGACAACGGCTTGGGTTCGCGCGGCGGCGTTTCCTGGCCGGCCAGGTCGAAGGTCAGCAGCAAGGTTTCCAGCGCGCCGTTGTACAGCGCGTAGCGCTTCTCCGCATGCAGATGCATGGCGCGCCCCAGCTCGGCGTCGCCGGCCAGCACGGCAGCGCGCCATCCCGCGAAGCGCGTGCGCAGGCTCTGGCCAAGCGCCCGGTACAGCCCGGGCATTTCCGCACGTTCGCCCAGGCGTTCGCCGTAGGGCGGATTGGTGACCACCAGGCCATGGCCGATGCCGGGCGGCGGCGACACGTGCGCCATGTCCTGACGGTCCAGCGTGAAAAATCCAGCGACACCCGCGCTCTGCGCGTTGCGTTTGGCCGTCTGCACCATGCGCGGATCGGTATCGCTGCCGAAGAACACGCTGCGCAGCTCGCGCAAGCCGGCTTCGGCGCGCTGCCCGGCTTCATCCAGCAGTCCGCGCCACAGCGCTAGGTCATGCTGGCGCCAGCCGAGGAAGCCGAAGTATTCGCGGCGCAGCCCCGGCGCCACATCGGCCGCCATCAACGCCCCCTCGATCAGCAAGGTGCCCGAACCGCACATCGGATCGAGCAGCGCACCGCCGTCCGCATACAGCTCCGGCCAGCGCGCGCGCAGCAGCACGGCCGCAGCGAGGTTTTCCTTGAGCGGCGCCTCGCCCTGCTCCTCGCGCCAGCCGCGGCGATGCAATGGCGCGCCGGAAAGATCCAGCGACAGCACCGCGCGGTCGCGGCGCAGGCGCAGGTTGATGCGCACATCCGGCTCGTCGGTGTCGACGTCGGGCCGCACGCCTTCGCGCTGGCGAAACTGGTCGACCACGGCGTCCTTGGCGCGCAGCGCGACGAACTGGCTGTGCCCGAGCTTGCTCAAGGCCGTGCCGGCGTCTACTGCGAAAGTGCCGTGCGAGGCGAGGTGTTCGCTCCAGTCCACGGCCTGGACACCGCGATACAAGGCCTCGTCGTCCGCCGCGTCGAATTCGGCCAGCGGCAGCAGGATGCGGCTAGCCAGGCGCGACCACAGGCAGGCGCGGTAGGCAGTTTCCAATGTGCCGGAGAAATGCACGCCGGCCAGCGCTTCGCGGACCTCGCCCGCGCCCAGCGCCGCCAGCTCGTCGCGCAGCAGATATTCCAGTCCCTTCGGGCAGCTGGCGAAATAAGCGCTCATGCGGCGCCGGCCTGTCGCTCGAGCATCAGGCGGAATTGCGCAGCGATCGCGTCCATGCTGGCACCTAGCCGATGATCGTCGTCGAGCACCAGCAGCGGCAGGCGGCGGGACGCGCTGAAGGCATAGACTGCCGACAGCGGACAGACCTCGTCGCGCCAGCCGTGGATCATCGCTGCCGGCACGCCGGCGGCAAGATCGAAGGCGCGCGCATAGCCGGGGATCGCCCCTGGCGTGGCCAGCAGCAGCACGCCGGCCACCGGCACATCCAGCGTGACCAGCCCGGACACGAACGCTCCCATGCTGGAACCCACCAGCAGCGGGGGCGCATCCAGCTCCTCAATGGTGGCGCGCAGCCGGGCGATCCGCGGCGCCACCGAGCCGGCGTGGCCGCGGGCGTCGTCCGCGCGATAGTCCGGCCGCTGCGTGCGCCAGCCCAACGATTCGGCCAGGGCGGCCAGCTGGCTGACCTTGGTGGCATCCGGCCCGGAATCCGAGCCGTGGGAAAGAATGACTTGGCCGCGCATGCTGGCCTCCTTGGATGCCGAAACAGGACACGCATGGTAGCAGGCGCCATTCCGCGTCCCGGCAGCGCGTGCGAGACTGCGGCCTCCCGTTCCCGGTCGCCCGCCATGCCCGCCCTGATCATCCACGACCAGCCCCTGCCCTATGTCGAACAACTGCCCGAGCGCCCGGCCGACGCAGTCGAACTGGTGGTGATCCACTGCACCGAGCTGCCCGACCTGGCGACGGCCCGCGAGTACGGCGAGCGGGCCTTGTACGCGAACGGCAGCGGCAACAGCGGGCACTACTACATCGATCGCGACGGCAGCGTCTATCGCTATGTGCCCGGCACGCGCGTGGCCAATCACGTGCGCGGCTACAACCCGCATTCGATCGGCATCGAGCTGGTCAACCTCGGCCGTTATCCGAACTGGTGGGATACCCGGCATCAGCTCATGACCGAGCCGTATACGGCGGCACAGATCGCCGCCCTGCGCGCCCTGCTGCAGCAGCTTCGTCACGATTTCCCTCGCCTCCATACCATCGCGGGGCACGAGGATCTGGACACCGCTCTGATGCCAGCCAGCGACGATCCGGCCCGGCAGGTGCATCGCAAGCTCGATCCCGGCCCGCAGTTTCCCTGGGCCGAAGTGCTGCAGGGCAGCGGCCTGCAGCGCCTGCCGCGCCAGGCGCAGGCGGCGGCCGATACGGGGCGCTGAAGCACTGCGGCTATAATCGCCGCTTCTCTGTGCGGATTCCCCTTCATGCTGGAAAGTCACGTTGCCGAGCTGGTCGACCTGCTGCACCTCGAGCGGCTGGAAGACAATCTGTTCCGCGGCCAGAGCCGCGACATCGGCACGCAGTTCGTGTTCGGCGGGCAGGTGCTCGGCCAGGCGCTGGCGGCGGCGCAGAACACGGTGGATGCGACCCGCGAGGCGCATTCGCTGCACGCCTATTTCCTGCGCGCCGGCGACATCAACGCCCCCATCGTGTACAGCGTGGAACGGACCCGCGACGGCGGCACCTTCTCTTCGCGCCGCGTGGTGGCGATCCAGCACGGCCAGCCCATCCTCAACGGCTCGATTTCGTTCCAGGTGCCCGAGCACAGCTTCGAACACCAGTCGTCGATGCCGGAGGTGCCGGCGCCGGAAGATATCGCGCCGATGCAGCCGCTGCCGCCCGAACAGCTGGCCAAGCTGCCCGAGAAGCTGCAGCGCTGGCTCGGCGTGGATTCGCCGATCGAGTTCCGCCACGTGTGGCCGCAGGACAAGCTGCATCCGGTCAAGCGCCCGCCGATCCAGCACATCTGGTTTCGCCTGGCTGCGCCGGTGCAGGAGTCGCCCGCGCTGCACCGCGCCCTGCTCGCCTACGCCTCGGACTTCAACCTGATCGGCACGGCGACCCTGCCGCACGGCATTTCCTACTACACCCACAACGTGCAGATGGCCAGCCTGGATCATGCGCTGTGGTTCCACCGCCCGTTCCGGGTGGACGAATGGCTGCTGTATTCGTTCGACAGCCCCACCGCGCAGGGCGCGCGCGGCTTCGCGCGGGGACAGATCTTCACCCGCGACGGGCGCCTGGTCGCCTCTACCGCGCAGGAAGGCCTGATCCGTCTGCGCGACGGCGGCCAGCCCGACCACTGATCGAAGAGTAGAATCAGCGCATGCGCCAGCTCTACACCTCGCCCCGCCAGGAAAACATCGATCGTGTGGTCGCCATGCTCACCGAGCACGGCATCGAAAGCACGGTCACCAACCGCTCGAACTGGAATCGCCCCAGCTACCAGCGCTTCAGCTACTCGCAGCAGCAGGACAGCCGCGAGAGCTGGCCGCAGGTCTGGGTGAGCCGCGCCGAGGACTATGCTCAGGCACGCAGCCTGCTGCGCGAGCTCGGCATCGAGCCGGTCATTCGCCACGGCGAGGAACTGGCCGCAGCGCGCGATCCATCGCGCCAGGTCGGTCGCCGCAGCACACCCAACCGGGTGCGGCGGATCTTGCTGATCGCGGTGGTGGCGGTGTTCGCGCTGCAGGCCTTGCGCTACTACTTTCACATGCTTTGAGGCCATGACCTGAAGTCGGGGAGCGGCTCGAACTCCTGGTCTTCGATAGCGCGACAAGCAGCGTCTTCCCGGAAGTTGTACGCAAAGGCCTGGCTGCCGCAAGGCAAGCGCCTGGGCAACCGATCTCCGGCGACCCGTGCGCATTTCGCCGGCAGGCTTTTAGAATCGTCGGCATGCGCTCCGATCGCGTCCGCCTGTTCCAGACCTTGCCGCACACCTGCGGCTACTACGCCGCGCGCACGGCGCAGAACCTGGTGATCGACCCGGCCGCCCCGCAACTGGACAAGCTCTACGGCTCGGCGCTGGAGCGCGGCTTCCGCCGCGCCGGCGGTCATCTGTACCTGCCGCACTGCGCGCAATGCCGCGCCTGTACGCCGTGCCGCGTCGACGTGGCCGCCTTCAAGCCCGACCGCTCGCAGCGGCGCTGCCTGAAGCGCAACGCCGACCTGCAGGTGCTGGAGACCTCGCCGGGCTACACCGCCGAGCGGCACGCGCTGTACCAGGCATATCTGCGCCAGCGCCACGCCGACGGCGGCATGGACGAAGCCGACGCCGCCGACTTCCAGCGCTTCCTCACCGCACCCTGGAGTCCCACGCTGTTTCTCGAGCTGAGGCTGGCATCGCGCCTGCTCGGCGTGGCCGTCACCGATGTCTGCCTCAACGGCCTGTCGGCGGTCTACACCTTTTTCGATCCCAGCGAGCAGGCGCGCGGACTGGGCACCTTCGCCATCCTGCAACAGCTGCAGCTGGCGGCGCGCCGTGGGCTGCCCTGGGTGTATCTGGGCTTCTGGATCGAGGGGCATCCGAAAATGGACTACAAGCGGCGGTTCCGGCCGCTGCAGATCCGCGGCGCCGAGGGCTGGCGCTACATGGCCGATTGACGGCAGGCAGTCGACCCCGCATTGTCTGCGCTGCGGAGTCTTTGCTGCATGGATGGGTACAGGGGAAGCAATGAAGCAAAAAATCAAGCACGGACCGATCATGATGCTGATCGGGGCCGTGAGCACTGGTGCGATACTCGGCGGCTACGCCACCAGCAAAGTGATGACCCGCCCCGACAGCGGGCCCGGCGAGCTTGCAGCCGCACGCGCCATGGAGGCATCGCAGCTGCTGCTCGACAACCAGGGCAATCTGTATGCGTCGGACGAGGTGTATCAGAACGCCCTGCATGCGATGCGCCGCAGGACCGTCGAACTGGGACTGAGCTTCAGCATGATCCAGGACCCCGCCCTTGCGGCGAAGCTGAGAGAGCTCTACCGCAAGATGGCCGAACACCCCGAACTCGATGCCGCACCGGAGGAAATCGGCGCGCGCGACGCGCTCGATTCCGTGCAGACCGCCAACGCGGTGCGCGCCTGCATCGTAAAGGAACAGCTGAGCACCACGGCGCAGGTCAGCGACTGCGCTGTCGAAGCGGTACGGAATGCCCGGACCACGCCCACCCCGGCCAAGGCCACCTCAGTCGCGCCGATCCCCCTGGTCAACGTCAAGTGAGCGCTTCGGCGCTCTCCCGCGGCGCCGGCACTTTCGGATAGGGATAGAGCTTTTCGAGCGATACCGACAGACCGTCGTTGCCGACCACGCGGCAATGACGGCGGTTCAGCTGACGCGGCTCGCTGACGCCGCAGCTGTGGGCGATGATGCCCACTTCCTTCATCACGTTGGTGGCGTAGTGGTACACGCGCTCCGACTTGTCGGTCACCACCAGGCCGCGCTGCAGCTTGACGTTCTGCGTGGTGATGCCGGTGGGGCAAGTGTTGCGATTGCACTGCAGCGACTGGATGCAGCCCAGCGCCAGCATGAAGCCGCGCGCCGAATTGACGAAGTCCGCGCCGAGCGACAGCGCCCAGGCCACGTCGTAGGCGGTGATGCACTTGCCCGAGCAGATCACCTTGCTGCGTTCGCGCAGGCCTTTCACCACCAGCATGTCGATCAGCGCCGGCAGCGATTCGTGCAAGGGCAGACCGACGCCCTCCATCAGGGTCTGCGGCGCCGCGCCGGTGCCGCCCTCGGCGCCGTCGACGATGATGAAGTCCGGTGCGCTCTCGATGCCGCGCCGCCATACCTGGTCGCACAGCTCGCCGATCCAGTCGACGTCGCCCAGCACCGCCTTGAAACCGGTCGGCTTGCCGGTCAATTGACGGATGTGCTGGATGGCGTCCAGCAACTGGTCGACGTTGCCGATATCCAGATGACGGTTCGGGCTCTGCGAATCCTGGCCCACCGGAATGCCGCGGATGGCTGCGATCTCCGGGGTCACCTTGGAAGCCGGCAGCAGGCCGCCCATGCCCGGCTTGGCGCCCTGCCCCAGCTTGATGCTGACCATCTTCACCTGCTTGTGCGCGCAGATCGCCAGCAGCTTCTGGTCGTCCAGACGGCCGTCCTCGGTGCGCACGCCGTACTTGGCCGTGCCGATCTCGAACACGATGTCGCAGCCGCCTTCCAGGTGGTAAGGCGCCAGCCCGCCTTCGCCGGTGTCCATCCAGATGCCGGCCTTGGCGGCACCATGCGACAGTGCGCGCACCGCCGGCGCGGACAGCGCACCGAAGCTCATCGCCGAGATATTGAAGAAAGCCGCATGGCTGTAAGGTTCGCGCGCATACGGGCCGATCAGCGTCGGCTTCGGCTCGACGTGGCGCTGATCCAGCTCGGGGAACGGCGCGTTGACGAAGAACGGCACGCCTTCGCCACGCAGGTCGCGGGTCGAACCGAAGGCATTGGTGTTCTCCACGTTCTTGGCCGCCCGGTAGACCCACACGCGTTCGGCGCGGTTGAACGGCAGCTCTTCGCGGTCGCTGGAGAACAGGTACTGGCGGAAGAATTCACCCAGCTTCAGGAAGCCGTAGCGGAAATGCCCGATCACCGGAAAATTGCGCAGCACCGCATTGCTGGTCTGGCTGCGGTCGGCCACCCAGGTCGCCAGCAGCACCACCACCAACAAGGCCAGCAGCAGCAGGAACAGCGCCGCGAACATCTCCACCATGACCACCAGCCAGTGGGCGAAACCGCTTGTTTGCATGATCGTTCCTTGGGTTGATGCCGCGAGGGCAGCGCCTATTCGAACCAACGGACCGCCTCGCGCCCGGTGCGGCGCGGATGCGGCAACCGCTCCATCATAATTCCACTCGCAGGCGTTTCGCCGCGCGCACCGCCTTGGCCTTGGCCGCTTCCAGATCGGCGTCGCGGGCCAGGGTCACCGCCATGCGGCGTCGACCCTTGACCTCGGGCTTGCCGAACAGGCGCAGTTGCGTGTCCGGCTCGGCCAGCGCTTCGGCCACGCCGTGGAAGCGCGGCCCGCGGCCCTCGCCCTCCACCAGCACGGCGCAGGAAGCCGACGGCCCGAGCTGGCGGATTGCCGGCACCGGCAGGCCGAGGATGGCCCGCGCATGCAGGGCGAATTCCGACAGTTCCTGCGAGATCAGGGTAACCAGGCCGGTGTCGTGCGGACGCGGGCTGACCTCCGAGAAGATCACCTGATCGCCATGCTGCGGGTCGGCCTTGACGAAAAATTCCACGCCGAACACGCCCCAGCCGCCCAGGGCGCCGGTGATCGCCGCGGCCTGCCGCTGCGCCTCGGCCAGCGCCGACTCCGCCATCGGCTGCGGTTGCCAGGATTCGCGATAGTCGCCGTCCTCCTGGCGGTGTCCGATCGGCGCGCAGAAACTCACGCCGTCCTTGTGCCGCACGGTCAGCAAGGTGATCTCATAGTCGAAATCGACGAAACCCTCGACGATCACCCGCCCCTTGCCTGCACGGCCGCCGGATTGCGCATAAGCCCACGCCGCATCGATCTGCGCGGCATCGCGGACCAGGCTCTGGCCCTTGCCGGACGAGCTCATCACCGGCTTCACCACGAACGGCAGGCCGATCGCCGCCACCGCCTCGCGATACGCCGGCTCGTCGTCGCAGAAGCGATAAGGCGAGGTTGGCAGGCCCAGCTCTTCCGCAGCCAGCCGGCGAATGCCCTCACGATCCATGGTCAGCCAGGTCGCGCGCGCGGTGGGCACCACCCGCAGGCCCTCGCGCTCCAGTTCCAGCAGGGTCGGCGTGTGGATCGCCTCGATCTCCGGCACCACCAGGTCGGGACGCTCTTGCGCGATCAAGGCACGCAGGGCGGCGCCGTCCAGCATGTCGATCACGTGGCTGCGATGGGCCACCTGCATCGCCGGCGCGTTGGCGTAGCGGTCCACTGCGATCACCTCGACCGCATAGCGCTGCAGCTCGATCGCCACCTCCTTGCCCAGCTCGCCGGCGCCGAGCAGGAGCACGCGCACGGCATGATCGGTATAGGGGGTGCCGAAAGGCTTCATCGCAGACTCCACGAGCAAACGCGAATTGTAGAGCGCCGCCTCGGCGAGGGCGCAGTCCAGCAGCTGACCGGCACCCAGGCGACAGGCTCACTTGCATTTAGATATCACTTTGATATCTAATTTTCGCAACAAGGGAGGAGTCGCATCCATGAACGAACGCAAGGGTTTTTCGCTCGGCGGGATTCCCGCCATCCTGCTCATGCTGGTGCAGGCAGCCGTCGCGCTGTACCTGCTGAGCACGCACGTCCCGCCATATGCCTTCGCGGCCGTGGTGCTGTTCGCGCTGCTGCCGCTGATGTTGAAGGGTCTGTTCCAGGTCGCGCCCAACGAGGGCCAGGTGCTGCAGCTGTTCGGCAAGTACGCCGGCACCGTGCGCGAGGAAGGTCTGCGCTGGACCAATCCGTTCTTCACCAAGCAGCGCCTTTCGCTGCGCATGCGCAATTTCGAGAGCAGCAAGCTCAAGGTCAACGACAGCGACGGCAATCCGATCGAGATCGCGGCGGTGGTGGTGTGGCGGGTGTTGGACACCGCCGAGGCCGTGTTCTGCGTGGACGACTACGAAAACTACGTGCACATCCAGAGCGAGTCGGCGCTGCGCCAGATGGCGCAGAGCTATCCCTACGACGCGCACGACGACAGCAAGCCGTCCCTGCGCAGCCACGGCGACGCGGTGATGACGCATCTGCGCGACGAGATCCAGGCCCGCCTGGACAAGGCCGGCGTGGAAGTCACCGAAGCGCGCATCACCCACCTCGCCTATGCCCAGGAAATCGCCCAGGCCATGCTGCAGCGGCAGCAGGCCGGCGCGATCATCGCCGCCCGCACGCGGATCGTCGAAGGCGCGGTCAGCATGGTCGAGATGGCGCTGGACCAGCTCTCGAAGCGAGGCGTGGTCCAGCTCGACGAGGAACGCAAGGCGTCGATGGTGAGCAACCTGCTGGTGGTGCTGTGCGGCGAGCGCGGTACCCAGCCGGTGGTGAATACCGGCACCTTGTACGGCGGTTGAGGCGCGCGCCATGTCGGACCAAGTCATGCTGCTGCTCGCCTCGTCGTTTCCCGCCGCGGTGCTGCTGGTGCTCGCCTACGTGATCCGCCTGCACGGGCCGCAAGGCTTCGTGCACGGCATCGGCGACTGGAGCAAGGTCAGCGAGCAGACCCGCCGCCGCGCCGGCCGCGCCACCAGCAATGTGCTGGTCGAGATGGCGGCGCTGATCCTGGGTCATGGCGTCTACGCCTGGCTCTATCCTGACGATCGCGCGCACGCCGCCCTGGCCAGACTGGTGCTCAGCGGCGGCAACGGCCTGCTGATCGTCGGCCTGCTGCTCTACCTGTTGCATCTGCAGAAAATCGACGGCGCAGGCAGGCATGGCCGTCGATAAGAAAGCCTATCCGCTGCGCATCAGCGCCGCCGTGCTGGAAGCCATGCAGCGCTGGGCGGACGACGATCTGCGCAGCCTCAATGCGCAGATCGAATACGTGCTGCGCGAAGCCTTGCGCAAGAGCGGCCGGCTCAAGCCGGGCAAACCGCAGCCAGTCGAGGACGATCCCGATGCCTGATCCCGCACAAACGGCCGAACTGGCGCTGCCGCCTAACCTGCCCGTGCGCGGGCCGCATCTGCGCGTGGCGCTGTGCCTGGGCGCGGCCGGCATCGTCGCCACCCTTCTGCTGTTCCCCTATCTGATGGCCTTGATGCCGCAGAAATTCGCGCGGCTGCCGCTGCCATGGTGGGCGGTGATGGGCGCGCAGGCGCTGCAGGCCGGAGTGCTCTGCTGGCTGCTTGGCTGGCTGGGGCTGAGCCTGGGCGCCAAGTATGGCCAGGGCGCGCCCTGGCTGCACGCGGCACTTTATCGCCAGCCGCGTGCTGCTTCGACGCGGTCTCGCTGGTGGCTCGCCGCGCTGCTCGGCATTGGCGCGGCCTTGCTCGTGCTCTTGCTGCAGCAGCTCTTTGTCCATCATGCCGGCACGGCTACGCCGCATCCCCACAACGCCTCGATCGATTGGGCCTGGCGCGGTGCGCTGGCATCGTTCTACGGTGGCATCGTGGAAGAAGTGAAATGCCGCCTGCTGCTGGTCAGCCTGCTGGTCTGGCTGCTGGCCCGCACCGCTCATGGCCGTGCACGGCCCTGGATGTTCGTGCTTGCCGTGCTGCTCGCCGCCGTGCTGTTCGGCGCGGGCCATCTGCCCGCCGCCTTCGCCGCCGGCATGCACGCGGCGCCGCTGCCGATCCTGCGCATCATCCTGCTCAACGCCGTCGCCGGCATCGTGTTCGGCGCGCTGTACTGCAGGCTCGGGCTCGAACACGCCATGCTCGCGCACTTCAGCGCCGATCTCGTGCTGCATGTACTGGCCCCGCTGGCCGCGATGCCTTGAAGGCGGCGACCTGCCCGACCGCATCTCGCCGACCCGCCTTCGTGCTTCACTACCGCCAGGCTTTCCAGGCTGCTCGCCAGGAGCGCGCGTAATACCTTCCGCTCAGGCCGACCGGCGCAGCGACCAGCCCAGCGCGATCCAGCCCACGATGAAAGCCACGCCGCCCAATGGCGTGATGGCGCCGCACCAGCGCGGCGCGCCCAGCGCCAGCGCATACAGGCTTCCGCTGAACAGCACGATGCCCAATGCGAACGCCCATATGGCGCTGCGCGCCGCACGTCCCTGGCCGACACCGACGACGATCGCCAAGGCCAGGGCATGCCAGAAGTGATACTGCACGGCGGTGTGCCAGAGCTCGGTGCCGCGGGCATCGAGCACGTCGCGCAAGGCATGTGCGCCGAAGGCGCCGAGCAGCACCGCGCTGGCACCGGCGGCAGCGACCAGCAGGCCGGATCGAACTGAGGCAGTTTGTCGCATGCGGCGAAATTCCAGGTTGGCGCGATAAGCATCGCGACGATTGTCGTATGCTGCGCCAGTGACAAATCCGGATTCTCGCATGAAGCCGTTGCGCCGCGTTTCGCTGCTCCTGCTGCCTTGCCTGTTCGCCTGCAGCCTGCTTCTCGCGGCCTGCCAGCGCGAGCAATCGCTGCCCACCCAGCTGACCCGCATCGACGGGCACATGCCGGATCTCGATTTCCATCTCACCGACGATGCCGGCAAGCCGGCGAGCGCGGCCGACTACCGCGGCAAACTGACCCTGCTGTATTTCGGCTACACGCACTGCCCCGACGTATGCCCGCTGACCCTCGCGCATCTGCACGAGGTGATGCAGCAGTTGGGAGCGCAGGCCGACCAGGTGAGGATTCTGTTCGTCACGGTCGATCCGGCACGCGACACGCCGGCCGTCATGCACCAGTACGTCAACGCCTTCGACAAGCGTGCGGTCGGCCTGACCGGATCGGCAGCGGACATCGAAGCGCTCAGCAAGCGCTATCGTTCCGCCTTCACCCGTGAGCCGGACCAGGCCGGTGGCGGCTACGACGTCAGCCACAGTTCGGCCATCTATATCTTCGATCGCGACGGCAAGGCGCAGCTGCTGGCCACGCCGGCCGACACCCAGGACAAGCTGGTGCATGACTTGCACCTGCTGCTGAACGCAGGAAGCCCTCCATGAAATATCTGCCCGGTCTTTTCGCGCTGGCCGGCTTGCTGCTGGCCGGCACTGCCCAGGCGACTCAAGCCGAACACGTTCATGCCCACAGCGCCTGGATTCGGCTGCTGCCCGGCGATCTGCCGGCCGGCGGCTACGTGACGCTGCAGAATCAAGGCGACCAGGCCGTGCGGCTCGAAGGCGCCAACAGTCCGGTCTACGCGCAGGTCATGCTGCACCAGAGCAGCGACAGCGGCGGCATGGGTCGCATGGCGATGGTGGATCATCTGGATATCCCCGCGCATGGCCAGGTCGAGCTGTCACCCGGTGGCTATCACCTGATGCTGGAAAAACCGGCCAGCCCGGTGAAAACTGGCGATGCGGTGAAGATCGATCTGCGCTTCGCCGACGGCAGCCTGCTGCACGTCGACTTTGCGGCGCGCCCGGCCAACGCGCTGGGGCCCTGACGCCGCTCTCGCCGGTCGGCTCCCGACGAAACATGTCGACCTGACGGACGATTGTCGATTTTCGTCGCTGCCGAACGTCGCTCCAGTGTTCACCACTCACAGGAGCGCTCGCCATGTTCTCGTCCCGCCAGACCCTTCGCCGGACCCGCTGCGGTTTTGCCCTGGCCCTGCTGTTCGCCGCCCTTCCGGCCGCAGCAGCGCCGACCAAGTACGACATCGATCCCAACCACACCTATCCCAGCTTCGAGGCGGACCACTTCAACGGCCTGTCGGTGTGGCGCGGCAAGTTCGACCACAGCCGCGGCGAAGTGACGCTGGACAAGCACGCCGGCACCGGTCAGGTCGACATCACGGTAGACCTGTCCAGCGTCGATTTCGGCCAGGAAGCGCTGAACAAGGAAATCCGCGGCGACAAGTTCTTCGACGTCGCCAAGTACCCCCAGGCGCACTACACCGGCACCCTCGCCGGCTTCGTCGACGGCGCGCCCACGCGGGTCGATGGCCAGCTCAGCCTGCATGGCGTGACCCGTCCGCTGACGCTGAAAATCCTCTCTTTCAAGTGCGTGCAGCACCCCATGTACAAACGCGAGGTCTGCGGTGCCGATGCGCTGGCCAGCTTCCAGCGCGACGCCTTCGGTTTGGACATGGGCAAGGACTACGGCTTTCGCATGGAAGTCACCCTGCGCATCCAGGTCGAGGCGCTGCAGCAAACCGGCTCGCCTGCCGCGACTGGCGGCTGAAGGGCTTCGCGCTCAGGCCTGCGCGGGCAGGTTCCGGCGCGCACGCGCGACGCGGCGGATGCGCCCGCTGCGCGACAGGCGTATCCACTGACGCATGGCCAGCAGGCCGCCCACGCTCTCGATCATCGCTGCAGGTATCCACATGATGACGCCGCCCACCAGTTGTCCGGTGAGCACGTTGAACTCGAATGCCCGGCCGCAGATTTCGAAGATCGGATAGAGGTCGCTGCGGGAGAAGGTCACGATGGCGCCGGCAAGAATCTGCGGCGCCATGGTGATGCCGGGCGACAGCACGCGCAGGCCCGGGGTCATGCGCCCCGGCGGACGCGGCCGATGGTCCAGCACCAAGCCCCAGTAAATCATGCCGCTGATCACCATCGACCAGTTCATGAAGCGATAAACGCGCCAGTCCAGCATCGCCATCGTCTGCATCGCGGGAATCAGCCAGACCAGGATGAAGGCCACGAAGGCCAGCGTCGCCAGCAGCGGATTGAACAACACGGCGGCCAGCACGCGGCAAGGCCGGGAGCGCCGCCACGAACGCCAGCGGATCCGCCAGGCCAGCGGCATGCCTGCGCGCAGCACGCTGCCCGGATAGGAGGCGATCACCAGCAGCGGCGCCAGATGATGCAGCAGCAGCTGCTGGATGCGGTGCATGAAGAACTCGTGCTCCGCATAGAAATCGAAATAGGTGTGCAGGGTGAGGTAGAACATCGCCATGCCGAGCCAGAAGGCGCTGCGGCGGCCGAAGCTCACCTGCAGGCGGCGGCTGCCGCGTCGATACAGCACGCAGGCAAGCAGGAAGCTCGCGAGGAAAACCCACGAGAACTCCCAAGGCACCATCCACTTCAACACGCCTGTCATCAGCGCACCGCCCGACTCGGCTCCATCGCGCAGCATAGCGCCCGCTGCGGCCGCAGGCACGCCAGGCGGCTGCGGCAAACGGCCGCTTCAGGCTTCATCCGATGATGGCCTCGTCCGGTGGCCTCATCCCTGATGCCGCCTGCGTCGCGTGCGGCGCCAGCCGTAGAGCAAGCCGCACAGCACCACCAGCGCAGGCATCAGCACGATGTTGAGGATCTTCAGCCGGAAGCCCAGCGCATCGATCTCGGCGTTGAGCTGGTGCTGTACTTCGCGCAATTCCTTGCTGATCGCCAGCTTGCGCTGCAGGAACTGCTCGATCTCGCGCTTCTGCTCGGCGCCGGCGGTGCCGGCATGCGTGCCCTTGCCTGCCTGCAGCTCGTCGAGGCGGCGGCGCGTTTCGTCCAGCTCCTGCTCCAGTTCCTGCTCCTTGGCCTTGAACTTCTGGTCGGCCGCGCTCTGCAGCGCCAGCACACGCGTGAACGGCCGTTGCGAGGTCGAGCGCCCGGAGATCGACAGCAGCGCCGACGACCCGCTCAGATTGTCTGCCAGGTTGCTGACGAATTCGCCGTTGTTGGCGAACGGGCTGAGAATCGACTGACCGAGGAAGTTCTGCGTGTCCAGCCACAGGCGGTCGCTGAGCAGATCCGTGTCGGCGACCAGCAGCACTTCGCTGCCCTGCGGAGCCTGGACGAGATGGCCTGGCTGCTTCGCGCGCTCCGGAAAGGCACTCGGAAAAGCGCCGCGCAGGCGCGCCGCCAGCACGTAGCGCTGGCCGGAAGGCACATAGCCCTGCAGCAGCGAGGAAGGATCCGTGCTGGCCTCGATCACCCGCTGCACCGGCACGATCTCGGCGTCCTGGCTGCTCTGCATCAGCGGCAGCAGACGGCTATCGGTCTGCGGAGCCAGGTCGAAATAGCCGGCGCTGGCCACGTTGATGCGCTGCAGGCTGGCAGTGATGGCATCGGCGCGGTTGAGCTCCTGGTTGCCCAGCCAAAGCATCGCCGGATGCGCGAGGCTGTTGCCCATCAGCTCGATAGTCAGGGCGCGCGTGCGGTCGAGCACGACCTTGCTGGGGTCATAGACCACACCCCAGGCCTCGAAGAGCCGATGCAGATCCGACTGATGCTCATCCGTCGACCCGTCGGCAAACGGCGTCGGGTCCATCTCCGCGTCCGGATCGACGAACACAGCGAGATGACCGCCGCGCAGCACGAACTGATCGAGCGCATACAGCGCATCGTCGGAAAGATGGCGAGGATGGATCAACAGCAACACGTGGATGTCGTCGTCGATCCGTTTCAGCCCGTTCGGCTCGATCGGCTGCACGTCGAACAATTGATCAAGCTGGCGCATCACCGTCCACGGATCTTCGCCGGTCGAGGGATGGCCGTTGACCGGCAGCGAGCTGATCAGGCCGATCTTCGGCTTGTGCGGCTGGCCCAGTTCGTACAGCAGTTTGGCGATGTCGTATTCGAGAAAGCTTTCGCGCTGCGGGTCGAAGAACGGGATTGGCAGAATGCGGCCCAGCGGATGCTCGTCGCCGTCGCTGCTATCGTTGTCGCGCACCGCCGTGCCGACCAGGCCGAAGAACACGCGCTCGCCGTTGCTGCCGATGCTGAGTGGGGTCAAGCCGTTGCCTTCGGCACTGGCCTCGTCGTCCGAGTAAGGCACCGGATCGACGATCTGCAGGCCGACCCGTCCATGCGAGCGCGCGACCATTTCCTGCAGCATCTCGCGCACGCGCTGCTCGTAGCTGCGCAGCTGCGGCAGGTCGCGCGTGGCATGCTCGGAAAAATACAGGGTCAGCCTGACCGGCCGCGGCAGCTTGTCGATGATCTGCCGCGTGCCCGGCGTGAGCGTGTACAGCTGGTCGGCGGTGAGGTCGATGCGCGCCGCGCTGCGCCAGCGGCTGTTGAGCAGGATCAGCGCCGAAAACGCCAGCGCAAGCAGCGCCAGCGCGAGCAGCAGACGGCTATGGCGGGACATCGTGAGGCGGGACATCGCTCAGCGCGTCCGCTTCAGGTCGAGCACCAGCACGCCGGCGAGCAGCCAGGCGATGATGCTGAAAAAGAAGTACAGCAGGTCGCGCACGTCGAGCACGCCGCGTTCGATCGCTTCGAAATGGCGCAGCATGCTGAAGTGCGCCACCGCATTGACGAAGCGGCGCGGCAACGCATCCTGCACGAAGTCCAGCACCGCCGGCTGCCCCACCAGCAGCAGCAGCACGCACACCACCGCGGTGAGAATGAAGGCCACCACCTGGCTCTGAGTCAGCGCCGACAGGCATGCGCCGATCGCCAGGAACGAGCCGGCCATCAGCCAACTGCCCAGATAGCCGGCCAGGATCACGCCGTTGTCCGGCGAGCCGAGGTAGTTGACAGTGATCCAGATCGGAAAGGTCAGCAGCAGGGCAATGCCGACGAACAGCCACGCAGCCAGAAACTTGCCGAGCATGGCCTCGCTCAGCCGCAGCGGCAGGCTGAGCAGCAGCTCCTGCGTGCCGCCCTTGCTTTCCTCGGCCCACATGCGCATCGACACCGCCGGCACCAGGATCAGGTACAGCCAGGGGTGCCATTCGAAGAACGGCTGCAGGTCGGCCTGGCCGCGCTCGTAGAAGTCGCCCGCGTAAAAAGTCAGCAGACCGGCCAGCACCAGGAAGATCACCAGGAACACATAGGCCACCGGCGTCACGAACAGGCTGCGCAGTTCGCGCCGCATCACCGCCGCGATCGGGCTCATGCCCTGCCCTCCGCGCCGCGGGACGGCGCCGGGCCGCTGGTGATCTGGCGGAACACTTCGTCCAGCCGGCCGCGCTCGAGCTGGATTTCCGAGACCTCCAGGCCTTGCTGGCGCAGCAGCGTCTCGACTGGCTCGAGGATGCGCTCGCCGGGCTTGGGAAAGACCGTGATGCGCCCGTCCAGCGGATCGACCTCGATCGCCGCCGCCTGCGGCAGGCGCCCGAGCATCTCTTGCGCGATCGCGCTGCCCGGCGCGCTGAACGACACCGCACCGTGATAGCGCGAGCGCGCCTCCAGTTCGGCCGGCGTGGCATCGGCCAGCAGCCGCCCGTGCGCGATGATCACCACGCGATTGCACAGCGCGTGCACTTCCTCGAGCAGATGGGTGGAGATCAGGATCGTGCGGTCACGCGCCATCGCATCGATCAGCTGGCGCACCGCGTGCTTCTGGTTCGGATCCAGGCCGTCGGTCGGCTCGTCGAGGATCAGCACCGGCGGATTGTGCACGATCGCCTGGGACAGACCGACGCGGCGGCGCAGGCCCTTCGACAAGGTGTCGATGGTCTGATCCAGCACGTCTTCCAGCTGCAGCTGGCCGACCACCTCGTCGAAGCGGCGATAGCCCACATCGGCCTTCAGCCCGCGCATGCGAATGATGAAGACCAGGAATTCGCGCACCGTCATCTCGCCGTAGCTGGGCGCGCCTTCAGGCAGATAGCCCAGCGCCCGCTTGGCCTGCAGCGGCTGCCGGCGCACGTCATGGCCGCAGACCCGCGCCGTGCCCGAAGTCGGCGCCAGAAACCCGGCGATCATGCGGATGGCGGTGGACTTGCCGGCGCCGTTGGGGCCCAGCAGCCCCAATACCTGACCCGGTTCGGCGCGGATGGTCAGCGCATCCACCGCGGTCAGGCTGCCATAGCGTCGGCTGAGCTGTTCGGTCTCGATCATGTCCTGTCGTGGTGGCGGCGGTAGTCGCGGCGATCGCCACCATGCAATGTACCGCATCGTTCCGCGAAAGTTCGCCGTTCGGCGCAGCGCGCTCGCAAAAGCAAAGGCCCTTCCGTCGGGAAGGGCCTTTGCGCGAACCGGCGATGCTTGAAGCTTGGGCTCAGTGGCTGCTGCTTGCCGCCGCCGGTGCCGTGCTGGCCGGCGCAGGTGCCGTGCCGGAGCTTGCCGGTCCATTCAGCGATTCCTGCTTGATGCCGGCGGCCTGCTCGGGGGTCTGGGTCTGGTCCGGCGCGACGGTAATCGGCAGATACACTTCGTACTGGTCGAAGGTATTGACGTTGTCGCCCTGCTTGACCTTGCTGTAGTAGATCATGTTGGTGACGTCGTCGTAGCGGTAGCCGTGCGTCGCCGCATAGGCCTTCAGCTGGTCACGGGTCAGCTGCCAGACGATCGCCACCTGGCCGCTCGCTTCGCCCTTCAGCGCCGCGCCGCCTTCGACCAGCTGGCCGCGCACATCGCTGTCGATCACCAGGCGGCCGAAACGATCGCGGCTGCCGGGGGTGTTGCTGTCGCTCGGCGCGGCAGCGGTGCCCGCGCTGGCCGGTGCCGGCAAGGTCGCCGCGCTTACCGCGGTCAGCTCCTGCGACTGCCCGCCCACGTTAAGACTGGTGGCGCTGATCTGTACGGCCACGTCGAAGACAACCGACTGGTCGCCGAAACTCTTCACGAACACGATGCTCGGCCCGATCGTCTCGACGTTGAGCTTCTTGGCCGCCGACTGGATCACCGAGGTGGCCTTGTTGACGGCGTCGTTGAGGCCGTCATCGCCGTCCTTGCGCTGGCTGGACGTGGAGATCATCAGCACCGGAATCTGCTTGGTCTGCTCGATGGTCGGATCCAGCTTGCCGTAGTCGACGTTCGGCACCGCAGCCAGCACGTTCTGCAGATTGTTGAGGCTGAACTGGATGAACGAGTCCGGCGCGCCGTGGATATAGAGGTTGGAATAGCGGTTGACCAGATTCCAGCCGTAATCGACGTCGTAGGCCCAGGTGATCTTGGTCAGCTTGTCGCCGCGGCCGGTGCGCTCAAGATCGAGCGTGAAGTGCTTGTCGCTGCCGCGCCAGCCGTTGTCGAGATTCCATACGATCTGCGCCTTGCGCGCGGTGGAATCGATCTTGTCGAAGTCAGGGTCGGCCTTCGCGATGGTCAGCGTGCCGCTGCCCACCTTGGCATCGTTGCTCTTCCAGCTGATCACCGAGCCCGGGCCGTAGGACTTGCCGGAGAACTCGTACTGCAGCTGCGGATCATAGGTGCCCAGCACCGAGTACTCGGGGAAGCGGTGGAAATTGTCCAACAGGTCGTAGACCTGGCGCATGTCCTTGCCGATCTCCACCGACCTGTCCACATGGCCGTTGCCGGGCATGATCACCCCGGCCACGACGCCGACCACGGCGACGATGAGCAGGGCAACAATGAATTCCAGAACACGCATCATCCCAGGGGTCTCCGAACGTCTCTACGCGACAGGTCGCCACCAGCCGCGCAGCAAGCGCGGCGACCCGAAGGTCGGCCACGCAAGGGGCCGGCTGGTGCCGTAAGCCACCGATGTTACTTGCTCGCGGGCAGGAACGCTATCGGGGACCGCAGGCCCGCCGAATCCCCCTCTGGACGTCCGTACGAGGATCAGACGATGCCCAGTTCCAGCGCCTTCAGCACCGCTCGCGTACGGTCGCGCACGCCCAGCTTGGAGAGAATGTTGGAGACGTGGTTCTTCACCGTGCCCTCGGCCACTTTCAGCGAATTGGCGATCTCCTTGTTGCTGTAGCCGCCGGAGAGCAGCCGCAGGATCTCGGTCTCGCGTTCGGTCAGCGGATCGGGCTGCTCCAGGCTGGTGAACTGGTTCTGCATCCTCGACACCCCCGCCATCAGGCGCTGGGTCACCATCGGCGCAACCAGCGAGCCGCCGGCCGCGACGGTACGCACTGCTTCCACCAGTTGTTCCAGCGAGACATCCTTGAGCAGGTAGCCGCGGGCGCCGGCCTTCAGCCCCTGCAGCACCAGCTGGTCGTCGTCGAAGGTGGTGAGGATGATGGTGGGCGGCAACTCGTTGCGCGCCGAGAGCGCCTGCAACACCTCGAGCCCGCTCATGTTCGGCATGCGCAGATCGAGCAGTACCACGTCCGGCTTGATGCGCGGAATCTCCAGCACGGCCTGCGCGCCGTCGGCGCACTCGGCCACCACACGGATATCCGCGGCCAGGTCCAGCAACGAACGTACCCCCTGACGTACCAGATTCTGGTCGTCGACTAGACAGACAGAAATCATTACAGGCCCTCGAAACGTTGGCTACAACGAACTGCGCAGCTCCAGCTGCGACATGACGGGACGGACCACCCCGCATTCTGGCACGACGGCGGAAGCTGGCGGGAGCACCGGCGGCGGCTCATGACACGCTCAGCGCCGGCGGCTCGAAGCGGGCCGGCGCATGCGCCAGCGACGGCTGTTCCCCGAGCGGCAGGCGAATGGTCAGCGCAAAGCCCTGACTCACCGGGTCCACCGCCACGCTGCCGCCGAATTCCTGCAGCCGCTCGCGCATGCCGGCCAGACCGTTGCCCGGGACGAAGTGCGGCGCGCCGCTGCCGTCATCGCGCGCGTGCAGGCCGAGCAGGTCGGCCTCCGCATAGGCGAAGTTGAGCCACAGGTTGCGCGCGCCGGCATGCCGCGCCGTATTGGTGAGGATTTCCTGCGTGCAGCGCAGCAACACCTGCGCGCGGCGGGGATCCTGCATGCTGAAGCGTGGCGGCATCACGATGTGCACGCTCAAGCCGGGCACGCCCTCGACCAGGCTGCGCAGGGCCTGGGTCAGATCGATGGCATCGTCCTGGCGCAGCTCGCTGACCGCCTCGCGCACGTCGGACAGCAGGTGCTTGGCGGTCGCCTGCGCCTTGCGCACGTGGTCGACCGCTTCGGCATTGGCCAGATGGCTGGCCACTTCCAGGTTCAGGCTCAGCGCGGTCAGGTGGTGGCCGATCAGGTCGTGCAGGTCGCGCGCGATGCGCATGCGCTCGGCGATGCGGGTGGATTCGGCCAGCATGGCGCGGGTGGCGCGCAGTTCGGAGTTCAGCCGGCGCTGCGCCTCGCGCTGCTCGGTCTGCTGACTGGCCACGGTGGAGGTCACGAACACCAGCACGGAAATGCCGAGGTAGATGCTGGCCTGGATGAAGCTGACGGTAAGGCTATGATCGTATTCGGGAAAGGTGGCGAAGATGATGACCAGGCTGAGATGCTGCAGCAGCAGCCAGAACACCCCCGACCACAGCGGCAACAGCCAGGGCAAGGCCACCGACGCGACCACCATCAGCATCGCCGACAGGCCGCTGTGGCTGTACCAGCCCACCGCGATCGCCGCCGCCGTCATCAAGGCCAGCCCGGGCAGCTTGAGGACGAGGTAGCGCCGCGAGCCGAGGTCGCTGGTCAGCACCCAGTACATCAGCCCGAAGACGAAGTAGGAAAGCGTCCACAGCAGCAGCGCGAAATTCGGGCTCTGCAATTGATTCAGACGCTCGACCGCCCAGTTGGTGACCAGGGGCGTCCCGGCCGACAAATAGGTAAACAACCCCGCATAGCGAAGCAGTCGCGTATGGTTGAGATAGGTCCAGCGCATACGCGCATCATAGAAGCCGGCGGGTCGCGCGCAATCCGCGAGAAGTCATCCCCGCTCCCCTGCCGAAAGCCATGTCGACATCACTTTACAAAGGTTTTACATGGCGCGGCGCGGGATGTGTCGCCCGCACCCGCATGCCATAATGCGCTATCACGTGGGCCGCGCGCCGGCCCAGTTTCATGAATCACCAATGCGGAGCAACGAATGGCCCTTGCCATCCGCGACGTGTGTGAGCACGAGCTGGATGCCGTGTTGGCGCTCAACAACGCCGCCGGCCACTCCATCCTCGCGCTGGACGCCACGCACCTGCGCTACTTCTACGAACACGCCAACTATTTCCGGGTGGCCGAGATCGACGGCCGGCTGGCCGGGTTCCTGATCGCCCTGCGGGAAGGCCAGAGCTACGGCAGCCCGAACTATCGCTGGTTCAGCGAGCACTACCCGCAGTTCGTCTACATCGACCGCATCGTGATCGCCAACGAGTACCGACGACACGGGCTGGGGCGCATCTTCTATTGCGATGTGAACAGCTACGCCGAAGTGCGGGTGCCGCTGCTCACCTGCGAGGTGTTCCTGGAGCCGCGCGACGACGTGGTCGTGCTGTTCCACGGCACCTACGGCTTCCAGGAAGTGGGCCAGCAGCGCATGGGTGAACACGGGCCGCAGGTGAGCCTGCTGGCCAAGGACCTGCCCAGCTACGCCTACGTACGCGAAACCTGGCTCGAGCATGGCGGCCTGCCCGACGTGCCCTGGCTGGCCGAGCGGGCCCATCTGCGCCACGATCGGGCGCCGGCGCCACGACGGCTGGCCGGGGAGCGCGGCGCATGAATGCACGTGCCGAAACGGCCGACGCCTGCGACCTGCGCTTCGGACAAGTGGGCATCGCCTCAGTGCGGATCCGCCGACCCGACGCCGCCGCGCTGTGCGAGGAACTGGAGCGCCGCGTGCGCAGCGCCCCGCAGCTGTTCGCGCGCGCCGCCGTGGTGCTCGACCTCAGCCACCTGCTGAACCTGCCCGACGACGGCACCGTGGACGCCTTGCTCGAAGCCGTCCGCAGCGCCGGCATGCTGCCGGTGGGCCTGGCCTACGGCACCAGCGAGGTCGAGGCGCTGTCCAAGCGCATGGGCTTGCCGCTGATCGCCAAGTTCCGCGCCGCCTACGAGCCCGCCGACGGCGGCAGCATCGCCCCGCCCGCGCCCGCCAGCGCACCGGCGCCGCAGGCCGTGCCGACGCCGACCGCAGCGGTCCAAGCTGCGCCGGCCGTTTCCGCCGTCGGCGCCATGCATCAGGTGGGCACCGTGCGTTCGGGCCAGCAGATCTATGCGCGCGACCGCGACATGGTAGTCACCGGGGCGATCGCCAACGGCGCCGAAGTGATCGCGGACGGCGACATCCACATCTACGGCACCCTGCGCGGCCGCGCGATGGCCGGCGCGCAAGGCAACGAAAAGGCACGCATCTTCGTGTCCGACTTCCATGCCGAATTGGTGGCTATCGCCGGCCACTACCGGGTCTTCGAGCAAATTCCTAAAGACCTCGAGGGCCGGTCCGTGCAATGCTGGCTGGAAGGCGAAAAACTATTGATCGCGAAGCTCTGACGATCACCGCAACACCCACCACGAACAACAAAAATACCCGGGAGATGGTTCCTTGACTGCAGAGATCATTGTTGTCACCTCTGGCAAAGGCGGCGTCGGCAAGACCACCACCAGCGCGTCCTTCGCCACCGGCCTGGCGATGAGCGGCAAGAAGGTCGCGGTGATCGACTTCGACGTCGGCCTGCGCAATCTCGACCTGATCATGGGCTGCGAGCGCCGCGTGGTGTACGACTTCGTCAATGTCGTGCACGGCGAGGCCACCCTGAAGCAGGCGCTGATCAAGGACAAGCGCTACGAGAATCTCTATGTGCTCGCCGCCAGCCAGACCCGCGACAAGGACGCACTGACCCAGGAAGGCGTGGAAAAGGTGCTGCAGGGCCTGTCCGAGGACGGCTTCGACTACGTGGTGTGCGACTCTCCGGCCGGCATCGAGAAAGGCGCCCATCTGGCCATGTACTTCGCCGACCGCGCAGTGGTGGTGGTCAACCCCGAGGTGTCGTCGGTGCGCGACTCGGACCGCATCCTCGGTCTGCTCGCCAGCAAGACCCGCCGTGCCGAGCGCGGCGACGGCGCGATCGTGCAGCACCTGCTGCTCACCCGCTACAACCCGGCCCGCGTCGCCGCCGGCGAGATGCTCAGCGTCTCCGACGTCGAGGAAATCCTCGGCATCAAGGTGGTCGGCGTGATCCCTGAATCCGAGAACGTGCTGGCCGCCTCCAATGCCGGCGTGCCGGTGATCCTCGACGCCGATTCGCAGGTGGGCCAGGCCTACAGCGACACCGTGGCCCGCGTACTCGGCGAAGAGCGCCCGCTGCGCTTTCTTGACGCACCCAAGAAGGGCTTCTTCCAGCGAGTATTCGGAGGTTGAGCACGATGGGCATCCTCGATTTCCTGAAGCGCAAGCCGGAACCCAGTGCAGGCATCGCCAAGGAACGCCTGCGCATCATCGTGGCGCAGGAGCGCTCCACCCGCGGCGCCCCGGACTACCTGCCGCTGCTGCGCAGCGAACTGCTCGAAGTCATCAAGAAGTACGTCCACGTCGACCTCGATGCGATCAGCATCAATGTCGAGCGCGACAGCGGCCACGAAGTGCTGGAACTGTCCGTGGCGCTGCCCGACGGCAAGTCCGGGTCCTGAGCCTCGGTGTAGGCCGGCGGCACGCCGCCGGCCGCAATGGCGCTGCACATTCTCGCCGGCTGCTTGCCTGCATGGCGCCGGGATTGCGCATGGCGTGATTGGACCGTGACCTAAGCCAAGCGCCACCGCCGATCTCCATGCGGCGCGATCGGCCACCGTGCTGGTCGAATGCGTGGCCACCCGGCGCCTGGCCAAACATCGGTGTCTGCTCCAGTGCCGCGACAGTGGCGCGACGCGGATCGCGCCACCATGGGCCGGCTACTGCCAGGCCACAGCAAGCCGCCGTTCTCTAGAGGGCGTGGCGGAAACACCGTGCCGTCGGAACGCGTGGACGCAGGCGGCAGCAGCCTCAAGTCAGGACCGGCGCATCGGGCTCTCATGAAACAGCGCCTGCTCGCCATCAGATCGACGGGTTCGGCGCAGTACCGCATTCCTTGCCGCCGTCGAGGCTTGGCCGCAAAGCTACCGGAGCGAAGATCGATCGGCGGGCGCTGACTCCCGCCAGGCAAGCCGTGGGAAACTTCGGCTCGATCAAGTCGGTGTGTCAGCGTGTCTTCGCAAGCTGCGGTTTTGCAACCGGCCCGTTTATGCAGCCCAGGCATGACGGTGCACATCGAACGATCTGGGCTGCATCATCTCCGGAAACCTGAGCCATGCACGAGAATCCCAGCCCGGCCGCCCAGGTCCTGCGCGTGGCCGAGATCGGCCTCGCGGCGCCTGCCGCCCTGCTGGCCCACTACGGGCTGGCGCTGCAGCGCGTGGCCGATGGCCAGCCGATTCCAGGCAGCTTCTGGGGCGACGAGGAGGCCGGCATCATCGGCGAGACCGTCTACGTGCGCGACGACACGCCGGTGCACTCGCTGCTGCACGAGGCCTGCCATCTGATCGTGCTGCCGCCGCCGCGCCGCGCCGCCGTGCACACCGACGCGACCGACTCGATCGAGGAAGAGGACGCCACCTGCTACCTGCAGATCATGCTGGCCGACCAACTGCCCGGCGTCGGCCGCGCGCGGCTGGCTGCCGACATGGATGCCTGGGGCTATACGTTCCGGCTCGGCTCCGCCCAGGCCTGGTTCGAGCAGGATGCCGAGGACGCCAAAGCCTGGCTGATCGCGCGCGGCCTGCTGGCCGAGGACGGCCGCCCGCGCTGAGCGCGACCTTCCATCGCCCTGGTGCCCGCCACGCCTGATCAGGCGTCCGGCATGCTCGGGGCCGCGCCATGCACTCGTCTGCAGACCTAGGGTGCTTTCGGCTACCATGCCCGCATGGGAGATGGCATGCCTCCCGTTCCGTCGAGGAACAAACCGCCTTGCGCCCCCGCCCCGGGCAAGGTTGATGATGCCTGCACTACCGGCCTTGCCGGGGCGCAGGCGCGTGCCCGTCCCGCCAAGCCTCTTCAACGTCACTGAAAGGAGACTTGCTCGTGGGCTGGATCGGATTTCTCGCCGTCGGCGTCGGCGGCGCTCTCGGTTGCTGGCTGCGCTGGTTCCTGGGCTACACGCTCAACGCTCTGTTCCCCACCTTGCCGCTCGGCACGCTGGCCGCCAACCTGATCGGCGGCCTGGTGATGGGCTGCGTGATGGGCCTGTGGGAACACTTCCAGGCATGGCCGCCGGAACTGCGCCTGTTCGTCTTCACCGGCTTCCTGGGCGGGCTCACCACGTTCTCCACCTTCTCGGCCGAGTCGGCCACCCTGCTGCTGCGCCAACAGTATTTCTGGTTCGGCAGCCATGTCGCCGTGCATCTGATCGGTTCGCTCAGCCTGACCGTGCTCGGCCTGAGCATCGTGCGCAGCCTGCTGCGCCATTGACGAGGAGACCTCGATGACCTCCCAGACCTCCATCTCCGGCGTGCAGCTCAGCCTCTACGTGCACGCGCGCGCCCGCCACCAAGGCCAGTTGCTCAGCGAATGGCTGCTCGAGCAGGCCAGGCGCGCCGGCATCGGCGGCGGCTCGGTGTTCCGCGCGATCGCCGGCTACGGCCGCCACGGCGTGCTGCACGAGGAACAATTCTTCGACCTGGTCGACGACCTGCCCGTGAAGCTGGAATTCCTGCTCAGCGCCGCCCAGGCCGAGAGCCTGCTGCAGCAATTGCGCGAGCAGCGCGTGGACGCCGTGTATGCAAGTGCACCGGCAGAATTCGGCCTGCTCGGCAGCGATTGAACCTTCCCTTCCTCCCGGCCACGGAGCCGTCCATGAAACAGGATTCGCTCAAGCAGCGCGCCGCGCAACTGCTCGAACTGGCCGGAATCCATCTGGACGGCACGGCGCCCACCGATCTGCGCGTCAACGACGAACGCCTGTATGCCCGCGTCTTCGCCCACGGCTCGCTGGGACTGGGCGAGGCCTACATGGACGGCTGGTGGGATGCCGACGACCTGCCCGGCATGTTCACCCGCATCCTCGGCGCCCATCTGGACGAAGAGCTGAAGACGCTGGACACCTTGCTGGCGCATCTGCGGGCGCGCTTCATCAACCTGCAGCGCGGCGAACACGCCTACGAGATCGGCCACACCCACTACGACCTCGGCAACGACCTGTTCGCCGCCATGCTCGGGCGACGGCTGGTGTATTCCTGCGGCTACTGGGCCGAGGCCGGCAACCTCGACGACGCCCAGGCGGCCAAGCTCGACCTGGTCTGCCGCAAGCTGCGCCTGCGCCCCGGTCAGCGCGTGCTGGACATCGGCTGCGGCTGGGGCGAAGCCCTGAAATACGCTGCCGAGCATTACGGCGTGGAAGGCGTCGGCATCACCGTGTCCGAAGAACAGGCCGAATTCGCCCGCGGCCTGTGCAGCGGGCTGCCGGTGCAGATCCGCCTGCAGGATTACCGCGAACTGCACGAGAGCTTCGACGCCGTGTTCTCGATCGGCATGTTCGAGCACGTGGGGCCGCTGAATTACCGCAGCTATTTCGAAGTGGTCAGGCGCTGCCTGCGCGACGACGGCCTGTCCCTGCTGCATTGCATCGGCAGCAACGGCCCGTCGGCGCGGCCCGATCCCTGGATCGAGAAGTACATCTTCCCCAACTCGGTGATCCCGGCGGCTTCGCAGGTCGCCGCTGCGCTGGAGGGCTTGTTCGTGGTGGAGGACTGGCACAATTTCGGCGCCGACTACGACCGCACGCTGAGCGCCTGGCGCGAGCGTTTCGATGCCGCCTGGCCGCAGCTGGCCGCGCGCTACGACCAGCGATTCCGCCGCATGTGGCATTTCTACCTGGCCGTTTCCGCGGCGATCTTCCGCAGTCGCCGCGACCAGCTGTGGCAGCTCACGCTCAGTCCGCACGGCGTTCCCGGTGGCTATCGCGTGCCGCGCTGATTAAGCTGCGAAGCGAATCCCAGCCATCCGAGGCTCCATGCGCCTGTTCCGCCGCTGCCTGATCGCCCTGCTGCCCGTCCTGCTGCTGATCGGCGCGTCGCCGATCCAGGCCCACCCCGCCCTGTGGGTGAGCAAGCACGCCGACAGCACGGTCTACCTGTTCGGCACCGTGCACCTGCTGCCGAACGACACCGACTGGCGTTTTCCGGCCCTGCAGCAAGCGCTCGCGGACAGCCAGACGCTGTACCTCGAACTGGTCGACGACGACCAGGCCAACATGGCCCAGCTGGTGATCCGCTACGGGCTGGACCCGTCGCACCCGCTGTCCAGCCAGCTCGACAAGGACGACAACGCCGCCCTGGCGCGCGCGGCGGAGGCTTCGGGCCTGCCGGGTGGCAGCCAGTCGCTGCAGCCGATGAAGCCGTGGCTGGCCGCGCTGACCCTGTCGGTGGCGCCGCTGATGAAGGCCGGCTTCGACCCTTCGCAGGGCGTGGACAAACAGCTCAGGAGCGAGATGAGCGCGCGCGGCAAGCCCGTGCTGGGGCTGGAAACCGCCGAGCAGCAGGTGCAGCTCCTGGCCGGCCTGTCGCAGTCGCTGCAGCTCGCTTTCCTGCGCGACACCTTGCGTGACGCCGACAAGGCTTCCGCCGAACTCAGCGCAATGGTCGACAAATGGAAGCAGGGCGACGTGGACGCCATCGCCCGCCTGGAAAACGACGACATGAAAGGCGACGCGCCGGAGCTTTACCAGCGCCTCCTGGTCGATCGCAACAAGGCCTGGGCCAAGCAGATCCAGGTCTTGCTGCAGCGCCCCGGCACGGTCTTCATCGCGGTGGGCGCCGGCCACCTGGCCGGACCCGACAGCGTGCAGGCGCAACTGGCCAAGCTCGGCATCAGCACCCAGATCCGCTGAGCGGCCGGTTCAGGCTGGCTGCTTCAAGCTCCAGCTAGTTCAAGCCAAGTAGTTCAAGCCGACTAGCTCAAGTTAATTAGCTCAAGTTAACTAGAAGCGCGCCGTTTAGAAACTCGCCGTCATCTGGCTGGGATGCATGCTCTTCTCGCCGTAGCGGAAACTGTATGAATCCATCTTGCCCAGGTCCTTGTAGGACACCACGATGCTGGCGGTCTGCGGGCCGTGGGCATGCTTGGCGCCGGGATGCGCCACCGGCGGCGGCGGCGCCTGGGCCAGCCCGATGCTGTAGACGTGGCCGGGCTCGGCGTCCTTGATCTCGAACGACAGCCAGTTGATCACCCGGCCGTCGGAGGCGACCACGCCGATCCGGTGCTCGCCGGGCAGCACGCGCACCCACAGCGTGCGGCCGCCGTTGTAGTGGTCCCAGGTGCTCTGGTCGTCGACGCGGCTGATGCCGCAGGTGTAGCCAGGATTGTCGACGCAGGAAAAGATCGCGGTATCCGAAAGCGGATGGTTCTTGTCGTCGTAGGCGATCCTGGGGCTCTTGTTGCCCAAGGTAGTGCACCCTGCCAGCAGGGCACAGCCTAGAATCGCCATCTTGCGTCGACTGAGCATCGGTTTCGCCTTGGTTGCGCTCGCCTTCATCCCGGCGATTCTAGCCTAAGCGCCTTCGCATCTGGCACCATCGTCCGGCTGGGCGCCATCGACGCGCGCCATTCGATCAAAGCAAATCCATGAATCTGCAAGCCAATTTCGAACAGATCCGGCTCAAGGAATACGCTGAGCGGGCCTACCTCGACTATTCGATGTACGTGGTGCTGGACCGCGCCCTGCCCTTCGTGGGCGACGGCCTGAAGCCGGTGCAGCGCCGCATCATCTACGCGATGAGCGAGCTCAGCCTGGCCGCCGGCGCCAAGCCGAAGAAATCGGCGCGCACCATCGGCGACGTGATCGGCAAGTTCCATCCGCACGGCGACACCTCGTGCTACGAGGCGATGGTGCTGATGGCGCAGCCGTTCTCCTATCGCTATCCGCTGGTCGACGGCCAGGGCAACTTCGGCTCGCCGGACGACCCGAAGAGCTTCGCCGCGATGCGCTACACCGAGAGCAAGCTCAGCCCGATCGCCGAGGCGCTGCTGGGCGAGCTGGGCCAGGGCACGGTGGACTGGGTGCCGAACTTCGACGGCACGCTGGATGAGCCGAGCTGGCTGCCCGCGCGGATACCGCACGTGCTGCTGAACGGCTCGATGGGCATCGCGGTGGGCATGGCCACCGACATTCCGCCGCACAATCTGCGCGAAGTGGTCAGCGCCTGCATCCGCCTGCTCGACGATCCGGACGCCAGCGTGGCCGATCTGTGCGAACACGTCCCGGGCCCCGACTATCCGACCGAGGCGGAGATCATCACGCCGCGCAAGGATTTGCTGGCGATCTACCAGACCGGCACCGGCTCGCTGCGCGCACGCGCGCTATACCAGCGCGAGGACGGCAACATCGTCATCACCGCGCTGCCGCACCAGGTCAGTCCCTCGAAGATCCTCGAGCAGATCGCCGCGCAGATGCGCGCCAAGAAGCTGCCGATGCTGGAGGACCTGCGCGACGAGTCCGATCACGAGAACCCGATCCGGCTGGTGCTGGTGCCGCGCTCCAACCGCATCGATGCGGACGAGATGATGCAGCACCTGTTCGCCACCACCGATCTGGAGAAAAGCTTCCGGGTCAACCTGAACATCATCGGCCTGGACAAGCGGCCGCAGGTGAAGGACCTCAAGCGCATCCTCAGCGAGTGGCTGAGCTTCCGCACCGACACGGTGACGCGCCGGCTCAACCATCGCCTGCTCAAGGTCGAACGGCGCCTGCACCTGTTGGAAGGCCTGCGCATCGCCTACCTCAACCTGGACGAGGTGATCCGCATCGTCCGCAGCGAGGACGAGCCCAAGCCGGTGCTGATGGAGCGCTTCAAGCTCAGCGAGGAACAGGCCGACTACATCCTCGAGACCCGGCTGCGCCAGCTGGCCCGGCTGGAGGAGATGAAGATCAATGCCGAGCGCGATCAGTTGGAAGAAGAGCGTGCCCGCATCAATGTGCTGCTGAAGTCGCCGGCCAAGCTCAAGGGCCTGATCAAGGAGGAGCTGCGCGCCGACGCCGCCAAGTACGGCGACGAACGCCGCTCGCCGCTGGTCGAGCGCAATGTGGCGCAGGCGCTGGACGAGAGCGCCCTGGTCGCCAGCGAGCCGGTCACCGTGGTGCTCAGCCAGAAGGGCTGGATCCGCGCCGCCAAGGGCCACGACATCGACGCCGAGGGGCTCAGCTACCGCGAAGGCGACAGCCTGCTGGCCACGGTCAGGACGCGCACCACCCAGCAGGTGGCGGTGATCGACTCGACCGGTCGCAGCTATTCCACGCCGGCGCACACCCTGCCCTCCGCCCGCGGCAACGGCGAGCCGCTGACCGGCCGCTTCAGCCCGCCGGCCGGTGCGAGCTTCGACGCGCTGACCGCCGGCGACAACGACACCCGCCTGGTGCTGGCCACCGACTTCGGCTACGGCTTCGTCACCCGCTTCGAGGCGCTCACCGGGCGCAACAAGGCAGGCAAGCAGATCATCAGCCTCAGTGACGGCGCCAAAGTACTGGCGCCGCCGGTCAGCGCCGATCCGGCGCGCGACCGCATCGTGGTGGTCACCAGCGAAGGCCACCTGCTGATGTTCTCGGTGGCCGAACTGCCGGAACTGGACAAAGGCAAGGGCAACAAGCTGATCGATATCCCCAAGGCCAAACTGAGCAGCGGCGAAGAACGCGTGGTCGGCGTGGCGGTGGTGGCCGAAGGCAAGGGCGAGGTGACTTTGTACGCCGGCCAGCGCAAGCTGACCCTGAAGTGGGCCGACCTGGTCGAGTACGGCGGCAGCCGCGCCACGCGTGGCGGTGTGCTGCCGCGCGGCCTGCGCCGGGTGGAGCGGATCGAGACCACGGCCTAGCCCGCAGGCGCGCCGGAACTTTAAGCCGCCGGCGCGGCTCCAAGCCTCGGGCAAGGCGTGTGTGCACGCCGTTTGGCCTGCTGCGTTGATGCGGTGGTATCCAGGAGTTGAGCATGAACATGAAATGGCAACCCGTGGCCCTGGCGCTGGCCTTGCTGGCCTCGACCGCCTGGGCGCAGACGGCCAGCAAGCCGCTGAACCTGAAGCTGCCGCCGACCGACCTCCTGCCGCCCGCCAGCTCCACCGCCGCCGCACCCGCCGCCAGTTCCACCGCGGCCAAGGCGGCTCCCGCCGGTGTCGGCACGACCGCCGCCGCCAAGCCTAGCGCCAAGGATCCGCCGGGCACCTATTACGGCGACACCAGCGGCAGCACCGATCACGGCGACCGCGCCAATGCCTTCGCCCCCGCGCCGCCCTGCGACGACGCCAGCTACAACGATGCCCAGGTGCACGGCAGCCTCACCACCGGCGTGGTCGGCGGCAACCACGTCAGCGGCAGCTACGAGGGCGGCGAGGTCAACATCACCAAGAACACCGGCAGCTGCGAGCATCCGACCGGCGCCATCGGCGTGTCGATCGGGGTGAGTCAGGGCCAGTTCCACGGCCGCGGTTTCTAGAGCGGCTCGCCCGCACGCGCTTGCCTGCATCGAGGCAGCGCTCGTTGCCGTCGTGACGAAGACCCTCGCTAGCTCCGCGACGGAGCCAGCAGGGGCATGATGAGGTGGCGGCTCAGCATGGCGACCTCGGGGTCGTCCCGCGCTGCAGCCGGATCGACCCAGCGCAGCTCGGCGATTTCCGCCTGCGCCTGCGGCGGCTCGGCCAGCTGCACCCGGTATACCTCGGCCTCCATCATGCAGCCGCGCTCGTTGGCCGCCGGCGCCTCGCCGCGGCAAAGCCACTGGGCGGAATGCGCTACCAGCGTGCAGCCCAGCTCCTCGCGCAGTTCCCGCGCCAGCGTCTCCAGGTCGTCGCGATCCGCCGCGTCGCGCTTGCCGCCAGGCTGCTGAAACACCCGCGAGCCGTGCTTGCGCACCAGCAGGCTGCGCCCGTCGACATCCAGCACCACTGCCGCGACGATGCGGATCGTGCCGCCCGGCGCCGACTCGTTCACCGGCTGTATGACCACGACTGCATGCGGCCGTCGCGATACGGCATCACGCCGTGGAACGGTCGCGGATCGTCGTCGAACACCAGCGGCAGGAAATGCCGGTCGCCCTCCCACATCGGCAGTTCCAGCAGCCGATCCAGCACGATCCACTCCAGCGTTCCCTCGTGATTGGCCTCCAGCGGCGTGCCGCTGTAACGGTCGACGACGAAGATGAAACCCAGCCAATCCTCGCCGTGCTTGCCGAAGCCCGGCCAGTTGAGGGTGCCGCGCAGGCGCATCGATTCGCACTCGATGCCGGCCTCCTCGTGGATCTCGCGCCGCATGCAGGCAGCCACGTCCTCGCCCGGCTCCATCTTGCCGCCGAGGCCGTTGTATTTACCCAGGTGCAGATCGTCCGGCCGCGTATTGCGATGGATCATCAGCACGCGCCGGCGGTCCGGCGAGAGCACATAGCCGAGCGTGGCGACGATCGGGCTGTAAGGCGTAGGCATGGCGAGCTCGGGAGTTGCGGCGGATCAAGCCCAAGTGTAAGAGGCTGTCCGGCGTATCCCAAGAGCGCACATCGCGTCAGGGCCCGGGCAGTTCGCCGGTCGCGCGATGTCCTCGCTCGCGAGGCGCATCGACCTGCGCGCAGCGTGCCTGCTCGGCCGCGTGCAAGGCTTTGGCTCCGAGGCCCGGCCGCGCCGTCCACGATCCGGCATGGACTTGCGCCGATCACCCCGGACAGCGACCATCCGTGCATGTATGTCGCCGACCTCATCCCACCGGGTGCCCTCATGGTGCCGGGCCGCCCGGCTTCCGCGCCGCCGAGGGCGCGGTGAGCGCACATCGCGCCGCCACCGCCGCAGGTAGACGGAAGCACTGGCTGCCGTTGCTGACGCTGGCGCTGGCCGGCCTGCTCGGCTGCCACCGGCCGCAGGCACCCGTGTCCAGCCAGGAACGCATGTTCGACGGCCAGGGCTTTCGCGTGGTCAGCATCGACCTGCGCCGCGCCGCGCTCGACCTGCACTGGCGCGATCCCGGCAGCGGCGCGCCGTACGCCACCATCGAGGCGCTGCGTCAGGCCGGCATGGCGCACGGGCAACGCCTGCTGTTCGCCGCCAACGCCGGCATCTACGACCGCCAGTCGGCGCCGCTCGGCCTGTACGTGGAGAACGGCAAGATCCTGGTGCCGCTCAACCTGGCGCACGGCAATCCGGCTGCCGGCAATTTCTCGCTGCAGCCGAACGGGGTGTTCGCGATCTATCCGGACGGCCACGCCGCCGTGCGCAGCACGCTGGACTTCAAGAGCGACGCCAAGCCGGCGCAGTGGGCCACCCAGTCCGGCCCGATGCTGCTGATCGACGGCGAGGTCAATCCGCAGTTCGTCGGCGATTCCGACAGCACCAAATGGCGCAGCGGCGTGTGCGCCCGGACTCCGCACGAGGCGGTGTTCGCGATCAGCGAGTCGCCGGTGAACTTCCATACCTTCGCGCGGCTGTTCCGTGACCTGGGTTGCCGCGACGCGCTGTACCTGGATGGCACCATCTCGCAGTTCTACAACGACGGCGACGGCTATGCCGGCGCTCCCACTTTCATGGTCAAGCCCTACGCGGGCATCTTCGCGGTGTTTACCGATCAATGAAGCCTCGTCGACATTCTCGCTGGCTGCGCGGCCTGCTGCGCCTCATCCTCGGCCTGGTGGTGCTGCTGCTCGCCGCCGCCGCCTTCCTGCTCACCGGCAGCCGTGCCCAGCTCGACGGCGAACGCCACGTCGCCGGCCTGCACGGCAGCGCGCGCATCAGCCGCGATGCGCTCGGCGTGGTCACCATCGAGGGAGCCAATCGCGCCGACGTCAGCTATGCGCTGGGCTACGCGCATGCGCAGGAACGCTTCTTCGACATGGACCTGATGCGCCGGCTGCCGGCGGGCGAGCTGGCCGAACTGGTCGGCCCGGCCGCGCTAGACACCGACCTCAATCATCGCCGCCACCGCCTGCGCGCGGTCGCCGCCGAGGCCTATGCGCAGCTGCCGCCGGAACAGAAGCAGCTGGTGGACAGCTATCGCGACGGCGTCAACGCCGGACTCGCCGACCTGCGCGTGCGGCCGTGGGAATACCTGCTGCTCGGCCAGCGGCCGCAGCCCTGGCGCGCCGAGGACGGCTTCCTGGTGATCGCCGCGATGTACCTGGACCTCAACGAGGACGGCCGCGACGAGCGCGAGCTGCGTTTCGCGCAGATGCGCGCGGTGCTGCCCAAGCCGGTGGTGGACTTCCTGCTGGCGCGCGGCCCGGACTGGGAAGCGCCGCTGCAGGGCGAGCTGTCGCCGCCGCCCACGCTGCCCGATGCCGCCGCGCTGGACCTGCGCGGCAACGCCGCCACGCCGGCGCAGGCCGCCGTGCTGAGCCCGGCCGCGCTCGAGCTGGCGCTGGCTTCGGTCGACGATGGGCGCCGTCCCGGCAGCAACAACTTCGCAGTGTCGGGCAAGCTCACCGCCAGCGGCACGGCGATCCTGGCCAACGACATGCACCTGGGCCTGCGCGTGCCGAACATCTGGTTCCGCACGCGCCTGCGCTACCCCGACCCTGCCGCGCCGGGCGGCCAGCGCGACGCCAACGGCGTCAGCCTGCCCGGCACGCCGGCCCTGGTGGTCGGCTCCAACGGACAGGTCGCCTGGGGCTTTACCAACAGCTACGGCGACTGGAGCGACTGGGTGCGGGTGCAGCGCGATCCGGCCGATCCGAGCCGCTACAAGGTGCCGGAAGGCTGGGCCTCGTTCGAGGTCCACGACGAGGTGATCCACATCAAGGGCAAGCCTTCGCAGATCCTGAAGGTCGAGGACACCCGCTGGGGTCCGCTGCTGGACAAGGACACCGACGGCATCCCGCTGGCGCTGGCCTGGATCGGCGATCGCGCGCGCGGCTACAACCTCGGCCTGATGCAGCTCGAACACGCCGCCAGCGTGCACGACGCGCTGGCGCTGGGCCCCACCCTGGGCATGCCGCCGCAGAACCTGCTGGCGGCGGACAGCGGCGGCCACATCGGCTGGACCATCGCCGGCAACAGCATTCCGCTGCGCAGCGGCTACGACCCGCAACTGCCGGCCGACTGGTCGCAGGCCGGCACCGGCTGGCAGGGCTGGGCGGCCGCCGAGCAGTACCCACGCATCGAGGACCCGGTCGACGGCCGCCTGTGGACCGCCAACAACCGCACCGTGGACGGCGCCGCGCTGGCCCTGCTCGGCAGCGGCGGGCACGACCTCGGCGCGCGCGCGCAGCAGATCCGCGACGACCTGCGCGCCCGCACCAGCTTCGATCCGGGCGACCTGCTGACGGTGCAGCTGGACGACCGCGCCCTGCTGCTGACGCGCTGGCAGAAACTGCTGCAGGACACCCTGGCCGGGCAGCACGACCAGGATCTGGATCAGCTGCGCCAGCTCACCGCCAACTGGCGCGGCCGCGCCGATCCGGACAGCGTCGACTACCGGCTGGTGCGCACGTTCCGCACCGAGGTGAAACAAGCCGTGCTGGCCCCCTTCGTGGCGCGGGTGAAACAGAAATATCCCGACTTCGCCTGGCCCAAGATGGAAGATCCCGAGGCTGCGGTGTGGATGCTGCTGCAGCAGCACCCGGCCTATCTGCTCGACCCGCAATACCGCGACTGGAACGCTTTGCTGCTGGCCTGCGCGCACAAGGTGGTCGACGACCTCGGCAAGCAGCCCGGCGGGCTCGCGGCGCGCAGCTGGGGCGAGTTCAACCGCAGCGGCATCCGCCATCCGCTGTCGCGCGTGCTGCCGGGCTTCATCGCGCACTTCCTCGACATGCCCGACGAACCGCTGGCCGGTGACGGCAACATGCCACGGGTCGCCACCACTGGTTTCGGCGCCTCCGAGCGGCTGGACGTGATGCCCGGCCACGAGGCGGAAAGCCTGCTGCACATGCCCGGCGGACAGAGCGACCATCCGCTGTCGCCCTACTACGGCGCCGGCAACGAGGATTGGGTGCAGGGCCGCGCCGCGCCGCTGCTGCCGGGACCGGCGCAGCACACGCTGACCCTGCAGCCGGCCGGGGGCTAGCGCGCCGCTGGCGTCGCCGCGCGCGGGACTTTCGCGACTCGCGCGCGGCAGCCACACAGTGCATGCGATCCGGCTGACGCTTGTCACTGGTTCGCCTTCGATCAGCGCATGAACATCGCCCTCGTCCATCCGATGACGGGGAAAGCCATGTCCGACCGGCTGCAGTTCGGCGTCGACGCGCCGGGCGTCGTGCGCAACTTGGTCCTGCTGGGAGGCGGCCTGCTCACGCTGGCCCTGGCCAGCGTCGCGCTCGGTCGCCACGATCCGATCGGGCTGGAACTCGAACCCGGCATCTCGTGCCTGGCCAGCGGCGCGCTGATGCTGCTGAGCAGCCGCTTCGGCAAGCGCATCGTGGCGCGACGCATGATCGACTCGCTGCGGCTGCGCGGCGACGAACAGGTGCTCGACGTGGGCTGCGGCCGCGGCCTGCTGCTGCTCGAGGCGGCCCGGCGCCTGCGCGAGGGGCGCGCCACCGGCGTGGACCTGTGGAGCCGGGTCGACCAGTCCGGCAATGCCGCCGAGGTCACCGCAGCAAACGCCGCCCGCGCCGGCCTCGCCGCGCGCGTGCACATCGACACCGCCGACATGCGCGCCCTGCCCTATGCCGACGCCAGCTTCGACGTGGCGGTCTCCAGCCTGGCCATCCACAACCTGCCAGACGCCGCAGCGCGCGCGCAGGCGATCGCCGAGATCGTGCGCGTGCTGAAGCCCGGCGGTCGCGCAGCCCTGCTCGACTTCCGCTGCACCGGCGACTACCTGCGCGCGCTGCGCAGCGGCGGCATGCTCGCACCGCGCCGCTCCTGGCCGATCCTGCTGATGTTCCCGCCGGTGCGGATCGTGCGGGCGCGCAAGCCCTGATCCGTCGCCGGCGCCGCGCTGTCACGCCGCGCGAGATGCGAGAATGCCAGCCTGACGCTCCATCGGCGAGGACAGGCTTCAAGGCATGAGCGAACCCCTGGGCGGCCTGTACGTGCATCGCGGCAGCCGCACCGAAAATCTGGCCGACGAGCTGGCGCAGCGCCTGGAAGCGCGGCGCCCGGCCAGCCCGCTCGCCGCACAGACCGTGCTGGTGGCCCACCCCGGCCTGAAGGCCTGGCTGCTGCAGCGGCTGGCCCGCCGGCCAGGGCCGCAAGGCGGCCATGGCATCGCCGCCAACTACGACATGATCCTGCCCTGGCAGTGGTACGAGCGGGTCGCGCGGCAGCGGCTGGGCGGCGAGGCCCTGCTCGGCGGCGCCTGGCGTCAGGACGTGCTGCGCTGGTACCTGCTGGATGCCCTGGCGCACTTTCACACGCCCGAGCTCGAGGCCTATCTCGCCGGCGACGAAGCGCCGCGGCGGCGCTTCCAGCTCGCCGATCATCTGGCCGCGCTGTACACCCAGTACCTGATCTACCGACCGGACTGGATCCTGGCCTGGGAGCGATCCGCGCCCAGGCCGGGCGAGGACTGGCAGGCCGCCCTGTGGCGACAGCTCGCCCGCGCGGTGGCGCGGCCGCATCGTGCGCAACGCGGCGCGCTGCTGCTGCAGGCCTTGGCGGAAGGCGGCCAGGCCGGCGACGACGAGGCGCTGCCGCTGCACGTGTTCGGGGTCAGCCACCTGCCCCCGGATCTGCTGCTCGCGCTGCGCGCGCAGGCGCTGCATGGCGAAGTGCACCTGTATTTTCCGGACCCCTGCCGCGAGCACTGGGTGCATCTGCGCAGCCGGCGCTACCTGCTGGCCCAGGCCGACGACCCCGAGGCGCTCTACTACGAAGTGGGCCATCCCCTGCTGGTGGCGTTGGGCCGCGTCGCGCAGGATTTCTGCCTGAGCCTGGACGAGTGCGATGCGATCGACGAGCGCGACGCGCAGGACGACGCGGAAAGCGCGGACGACGCAGCGCCGCTGCTCGCGCGGCTGCAGTCCAGCATCCGCTGCATGGAGCCGGAGCAGGTCGGCGCACCGATGCGGGAGGCTCTGCAGGCCGGACAGGATCGCGCCGCTGTGCTGATAGACCTGCGCGCCGACGCCAGCCTGCGCGTGCACCAGTGCCATACCCGGCTGCGCGAACTGGAAGCGCTGAAGGACGCCCTGCTGCGCCGGCTCGCCGACGACCCGACGCTGCAGCACCGCGACATCGTGGTGATGGCGCCGGACATCGGCGCCTACGCGCCCTACCTGCCGGCGGTGTTCGGCACGCCTGCGCAATACCGCGACGAGCCGCTGCATATTCCCTGGCACGTCGCCGACGTGGGCCTGGCGCGCGCGCATCCGCTGGCCAGCGCCTTCGCGCGCCTGCTCGACCTGGCGGAAAGCCGCTTCGCCGCCAGCGAAGTGATGGACCTGCTCGAGGTGCCGGCGCTGGCGCGCCGCTTCGCGCTCGACGACGCCGCGCGCAAGACGCTGGAGCGCTGGCTGCAGCGCGCCCACGTGGCATGGGGACTGGACGCCTCGATGAAGGCGGCCTGCGGCGGCGCGCCGGTGGACGAAAACTCCTGGCAGTTCGGGCTGGATCGCATGTATGCCGGGCTGCTCAGCGGCCAGGGCGACGACGGCAGCGTGCTGCTGGACGGCGTGCTGCCGCTGCCCGGCGTGGCCGGCGGCGCGACCGAGGCACTGGGCCAACTCGATCGCCTGCTCGAGGAGCTGCGCCGCTGGCGCGCCGCCGCCCACGCGACACGCCCGCTCGCCGCCTGGAGCCAGTGGCTGCTGGAACGGCTGGAGGCGATGTTCCAGGCCGATCCGCGCGACGACGCCGAGCTGGCCGCGCTGGACGGACTGCGCCGCCTGGTGGCCGCGCCCGGCCAGCAGGCGGACCAGGCCGGACTGTCCCAGCCGCAGGCCTGGAGCGTGGTGCGCGAAGCCTTGCGCGATGCCCTGCAGCAGGTGCCGGAGCGGCAGCCGTTCCTGCTCGGCGGCGCCACCTTCTGCGGCCTGGTGCCGCAGCGCTCGATTCCGTTCCGCGTGGTCTGCCTGCTCGGCATGAACGAGGGCGAGTTTCCTCGCCAGGGCGGCGACGCCGGCCTCAATCGCATCGCCGAGCAGCCTCGCCGCGGCGATCGCGATACGCGCAACGAAGACCGCTACCTGTTCCTCGAGGCGATGATGTCGGCGCGCGCCGCGCTGCACATCAGCTACCTCGCCGAGGGCGTGCGCGACGGCAAGCCGCGCAATCCTGCCGCGCCCTTGGCCGAGCTGCTGCAGTTCCTCGACGAGCAGTACGGACTGGACGGCGACGAGCAGGCCTTGCGTCCATGGCTGCTGCGCCATCCGCTGCAGCCGTTCGATCCGCGCTACTACGAACGCGATGCGCAAGGCCGCTTGCTGCACGATCCGCGACTGTTTTCCTACGACCGCAGCTGGCTGGCGTCGAAACGGGAGCGCGAGGCCGCACCGGCGCACCCGGGCCCGTTCGCGCAACCGGCTCAGGCAGGCAACGAACTCGCGCCAAACGAGATGGTGCTTGCCGAGACCGCGCTCAATGAAATCAGCCTCGCCACGCTCAAGCGCTTCTGGCGCGATCCGGCCCGGCATCAGCTGCTGCGCGAACGCGGCATCAGTCTGGAGTCGCAGGACCCGGCCAACTGGCCCGACCGGGAACCGCTGCAGCCGATCGTCGAACGCCTGCACCGCGTCGATCAGCGCCTGCTGTTCGATGCGCTCGGCGACGGTCTGCCGCTGCCGCCGGAAGCGCCCGCCTGGCTGGCGCGTTCGGGCATGCTGGCGGCCGGCCCGGTCGGCGAGCGCGCCTATGCAGGCACCCTCACCGCGCTGCAGCCGATGCTGGAAGCCGTCCGCCAGCACTTCGGCGGCGCACGCATCGAGCGCGCCGCGCAAGCGCTGACCCTCGAGCTTGGCGACGGCCTGCGTCTGCACGGCACGATCGACGATGCGTTCCGCGGCGAAGATGGCCAGCTGCGGCTGCTCGGCCTGCGTCCGCACGGCGAGGCCGGCCTGCGCGAACTGCTGCCCTTCTATCTCGACTGGGCCACGCTGCGGCTGGGCCTGGCCGAACCGGTCGAGGCCGTTCTGCTGGAGCAGCCGAAAGGGCGGTCGCCGCGCCTGCCGGCGGCGCTGACGACCATCCTCGCGCAATCGCCCGAACAACTGCGCAGCGGCCTGCGCCGGCTGATCGCGCTGGCCGCCGACAGCACGCAGCAGCCGCTGCTGTTCTTCCCGCGCACCACCTGGGCCTGGCTGCAGGGTGGCGACGCCAAGGCGCGCGAGGCGTGGGAGGGCAATGATTTCAACCAGGTCGGCGAGCGCGACTACGCGCCGGGCTACGCCGACCTGCTGACGCGCGGCATCGAGCTGTTCGAGCCGGCCTCCGCCGCGCATGTCGCCTTCGTCGGGATGGCGCAGGCCTTGCGCGAGGTGCTCGGTCTGCCCGCCAAGGAAGTGCGATGACCGCCGACGACGCCCTGCCGCCGCTGGACTGGCAGCGCATGCCGCTGCATGGCCGCGTGCTGATCGAGGCCAGCGCCGGCACCGGCAAGACCTGGAACATCGGCCTGATCTATCTGCGCCTGCTGCTCGAACAAGGACTGCGCGCAGAACAGATCCTGGTCACCACCTTCACCGACGCGGCAGCGCAGGAGCTGCGCGAACGGCTGCGCCGACGCTTGATCGAGGCCGAACGCCTGCTGCAGTCGACGGCGTCCGACGAGAGCGCCGATCCGACCAGCCTGGCGGCCTATCTGGCCGTACTGCGCCGCAGCGGCGACGACGCCGGCCGGCTGGCCCTGCGGCGCATCCAACTCGCGCGCGCCGAACTGGATCGTGCGCCGATCGCCACCATGCATGCGCTCTGCCAGCGCATTCAGCGCGACTATCCGCTGGAAAGCGGCGCCGCCTTCTCGGCGGATCGGCTGTTCGACGAGGGCGAGCTGCTGCGCGAGTGCGTGGAGGATTTCTGGCGCCGGCGCTACCTGGACCAGGCGATCGATGCCGAGGAAGCCGAGCTCGTTTTGCCGGATGGTCCGCAAGGCTTGCTGCGCGATCTCGGCGCATTGTTCGCCGGCCAGGCGCGCGTGCTGGAAGTGGATGGCCCGGCCGCGCTGGCACGGGCGCTCGCCGATCTGGGCACCGCCGAAGCGGTGACCGAGCTGCGCCGGCTGGCCGAGACCAAGGGCCTCTACGCACCACGCCGCACCGCCCTGTCCGGGCGCCTGCGCAGCATCGCCGAGGCGCTGGCCAGCGTGCCGGCGAACGAAGCCGTGCTGATCGAAAAGCTCGGCGAATACTTCAGCCCCGAGGAAATCCTGGCGCAGCAGGCCGCCGATGCCGCGGAACGCCTGGGCGACCATCCCTTGATCCAGCAGCTGCAGGCTTTGCGCGAAGCGCTGAAGCTGCGCAAGACCTTCGTGCGCGGCCGCGTGCTGGCCGAGGCGGCGCGCTTCTGTCGCGAGGAAATGCCACGCCGCGCGCGCGCGCGTGGCGTGCTGACCTACACCATGCTGATCGACGTGGTATGGCAGCGCCTGTGCGGCGAGCACGCCGATGGCCGGCTGGCCGACCGGCTGTTCGCTGCGCACCCGGTCGCGCTGATCGACGAGTTCCAGGACACCGACACGCGGCAATACGCGATCTTCGAACGCATCTACCGCGGCCGCGGTGCCCTGGTGATGATCGGCGATCCCAAGCAGGCGATCTACGGTTTCCGCGGCGGCGACATCGCGGCCTATCTGCGCGCCGGCGCAAGCACCACCGAACGCTATTCGCTGGCGGTGAACCATCGCTCCGCCAGCGCCCTGGTGCACGCGCTCAACGGCCTGTATGGCCACGCCGACGGCGGCTTCGACCATCCGCTGATCCGCTATCGCCAGGTCGCCGCCGGCGCGCGCGCCGATGCGCTGCCCTACGCCGTCGACGGCATGCCGGTAACGCAGCCGCTCGTGGTGCACCAGTTCTGCCCCGAGCCGCGGCGGGAAGACGGCAAGCCGCTTCCTCAGAGCGAGCTGGAGCGGCTGGCCCTGGACGACTGCGCCGAACGGATCGTCGAGCTGCTCAACGATCCGGCGCAGCGCCTGGGCGATCGCCGCGTCGAACCCGGCGACATCGCCGTGCTGCTGCCCAGGCACGCACACGTCGCCGCGCTGCGCGCACGCCTGGTCGCACGCGGCGTGCCCTGCCTGGGATTGAGCCGCGGCAGCATCTTCGCCACCGCGATGGCCGCCGAGCTCGACCTGGTGCTGTATGCAGTGATCCATGCCGAGGACGACCAGGCCGTGCGCGGCGCGCTGTCCACGCGCCTGCTCGGTGCGGACCTGGCGCAATTTGCGGCATGGCGACACGACGCCGCAGCCTTCGAGCGCGAACTGGAGCGCTTCGAGAGCTGGCGCGAACTGGCGCGCGCGCGCGGCGTGCTGGCCTTGGTCGAGGCGGTGCTATCGCTGCGTGCAGGCGCCCTGCTGGCGCGGACCGACGGCGAACGCCTGCTCACCGACCTGCGCCATCTCGGCGAGCTGCTGGCCGCCGAAGCGGCCGCACACCAGGGCCTGGACGGCCTGTACGCATGGTTCGCCGCGATGCGCCGCGACGGTGGCGACGGCGACAGCGAGGCGGCCGAGGAGCGCCAGCTGCGCATCGAGAGCGACAGCCGTCGCGTGCAGCTGCTCACCGTGCATGTCAGCAAGGGCCTGGAATTCCCCATCGTGTTCCTGCCGCTGCTGTGGCAGACCAGCTCGCGCAAGCCACCGTACGATCCCAAGCTGCTGCGCTTCCACGACGAACACGACGAGGCCTGCGTGGATCTCGGCTCGGCCGACTTCGCCGCACATCGCGCAAGGCATTTCCGCGAAGACCTGCAGGAGCGCCTGCGCCTGCTGTATGTCGCGCTGACCCGCGCGGTGCATAGCCTGCATCTGTACTGGGTCGATCGCGACAGCAGGCCGCGCGACGACGCTGAGGCGTGGGAGCTGTCTGCGCTCGACCTGCTCTTGCTGCAGGCGCGCGACAGGCTGGAGCTTGCCGCCGACGCTCCGGTCTGGCCAGCCCTGGCGGCCGCAGTTCCCGGTATCGCGCTGAGCGGTCCCGCCGCCATCGGCGCGGACGGCTATATGCCGCCGCAAGCGATCAAGGCGATGCGCTCGGCCGAGACGCCTCCGCCCGCGCCGCGCTTGCCGCAATGGCTGCACAGCTTCAGCAGCCTGACCCGGCGCAGCGCGGCGGAGGCGGTGTTCGGCCAGGGCGCAGCCGGCGACGAAGTGGAAGCGCCGGAAGTCGAGGAGGTCGCCGCTGACACGGACGAGCAAAGCGAAGACCCGCAGTTGCTGGCCCTGCAGGCCGTGCGCGGCCCGCGCTTCGGCGATGCCGTGCACCTGATCCTCGAGCAGGCCGGCGCAGAGCCCCTGTGGCCGGCGCAACGCCAGCTGCTGTACGCCCAGCTCAGCGCGCAAGGCCTGCACCTGCCCGGCGCCGGTATCGAAGAACTGCTGCTGCGCGTCGGCACGATGGCGGAGCGCGTGCGCCAGGCGGAGCTGGGCGATGGCCTGCAGCTCTCGGCCCTGGCGCCAGGCGAGCGCGTCGCCGAATTCGAATTCCAGTTTCCGGTGCACCGCGTCGCCGTCGCGCGGCTGCGCCAGCTGTGCGACGCGCATGGCTATGCCGAACTGCTGCCGGCGACGCTTACCGCCGGCATGCTCAACGGCATGCTGGTCGGTTTCGCCGACTTGATCTTTCGCTGGGACGGCCGCTTCCACGTGCTGGACTACAAGACCAACTGGCTAGGCGCGCGCCGCGTCGACTATCGCGGGCGCGGCCTGGAACAAGCCATGCAGGCGCACCATTATCCGCTGCAGGCCCTGCTCTACACCGTCGCCCTGCACCGCTACCTGGGTCAGCGTCTGGACGGCTATACGATCGAACGCCATCTTGGCGACAGCTGGTATCTGTTCGTGCGTGCGGTCGGCCTGCAGCCCGGTCTCGGCGTGTGGCGGCACGGCTGGCCGCCGTCGCTGATCCAGGCGCTGGACGACGCTTTCGCCGGCGATGCGGAGCACATGGCATGACTCCGTTTCCCGCCAACGTTCCAAGCGGCGCGCCCGACGAGCTGCGGGCGATCGACGAGCGATTGGCGCGCTGGGTGCAGGCACGCACCGGCTCCGCGCTGCTGGCCTGGGCGGCGCAGGCAGCCAGCGCTGCGGAGGGGCGCGGCCATGCCTGCGCGTCGCTCGATCCGCCGGATTTCGATGCCGCCCAGCTGGTGCAACTGCGCGCGCATGCCTGGATCGGCGACGGCAGCCAGTTCACGCCGCTGGTGCTGGATGCGCAGGACCGCTGCTACCTCTGGCGCAACTGGGAGCACGAGACGCGACTGGCCGAGAACCTGTTGCATCGACGGCGCGCCGGCCACTGGCCGGTGGACGCCGCCACCCTGGGCGCCGATCTCGAGCAGCTGTTCGCAGGCACGCCGCGCGAAGCCACGCTGAACCAGCGCGCCGCGGCAGCCGCCGCGCCTGGTGCGCAATTATTCGTGCTGACCGGCGGCCCGGGCACCGGCAAGACCACCACCGCCTTGCGCATCCTGCTGATGCTGCTGCGGCACGCCAAGGCCTGTGGCCTGCCTGAAACCCCGTCGATCGCCCTGGCAGCCCCCACCGGCAAGGCGGCGCAGCGACTGGCACAGGCCATCGCACACGGCAAGGCCACGCTGCGTAGCCAGCTCGGCGACGATGCGACCTTTGCTCCCCTGCTCGAACATATCCCGCATGCGGAAGCGCGTACGCTGCATCGCCTGCTCGGTTTCGATCCGCGCGAGAATCGCTTTACGCGCGGCAAGGCCGATCCCCTGGCCGCCGATATCGTGGTGGTCGACGAAGCCTCGATGATCGACCTGGCCGTGATGCGCCAATTGCTCGATGCGATGCGCCCCGAGGCCGTGCTGGTCCTGCTCGGCGACCCGGATCAGCTCGCCTCGGTCGATGCCGGTTCGGTGCTCGCCGACATCGTCGCCAGCGCCTCGCGCGCCGCCCTGCCGGATGCGCTTGCCGCCATGCTGGACTGGCCTCAGCCGCCATCCAACACGTCGTCGCCATTGAACGGCAACGTGCTGGCGCTGACCCATGTCTGGCGCGCCGGCAGCGGCCTGCAGCGCAGCATTGCCGCACTGCGTGGCGAAGCCGATGGAGAATGGCTGGAACAGTTCCTGGCCGCCGGCCATGACGGCGACCTGCATTGGCTGTCCTGCGACGATCCCGCGACCTTGCGCACTCGCTGCGAAGCCTGGCTCGACCGCCAGCAGTCGCGCTTCGATGCCCTGTTGCGCCGGGATGTCGCTGCCGACACGGCACTGGCCGTGCTGCGCGACATGCAGCTGTTGTGCGCCCTTCGCGAAGGCACTTACGGTGCGCAAAGCATCAATCTGTGGCTGGGCCGGCGCCTCGGCGAACGCTACGGTTTCGACGGCACGCGGCCGTGGTACCACGGCCGGCCAGTGATCGTGATGCGCAACGACTATGTGCGCGGCCTGTTCAACGGTGACGTCGGCATCGCCCTGCAGGGTGCCGACGGGCTGCGCGTCTGGTTCGAGGGCAGCGACCGCGACGGCCACCCCGGCCTGCGCAGTTACTCGCCACGCGCCCTGCCGGCCCACGACACGGCCTGGGCCATCACTATCCACCGCAGCCAGGGCTCGGAATACCGCGACGTCGCCGTAGTGCTGCCGCCCGACCCGAACCAGCGCATGCTCAGCCGCGAACTGCTGTATACCGCCGTGTCGCGCGCGCGCACGCACGCCGAGCTGTGGTCCAGCGCCGCCGCCCTGCGCGCCGCTGCATCGCGGACCATCGAGCGCCAGGGCGGCCTGCGCGAGCGGCTGCTTCAAGACCCCGGCGGCTTGCGCCGCCCCGTGGAGCCCCTTAAAATGGCTGGCCCATCGCCGGAATAGCTCAGTTGGTAGAGCGGCGCATTCGTAATGCGTAGGTCGTAGGTTCGATTCCTATTTCCGGCACCATAATATTCAACGACTTAAGCCATCCTGCGAGGGGTGGCTTTTTTTCGTTGTAAGTGCGCGATAAGTGCAAAAAGGCAGCTTGCACCTGGTTCGTGGCCAGCCAGCCTGCTGCATCACAGGTAACACCTTGGCTGTTTGCGCGGAAACCATGGGAACTGCCGGGACACCGCTCCGCGCAAGCGCCTGTGCTGTCCCCGCCCGACCGTGGTAACAGGGGATCGTGGGGGCAGGTCATGCGCCTAGGTATCCACGCGCCGCCTGCCAAGTGCGCCCCATACCCCATGGCCTCACACAGGGCGTTGCAGAAGCGCATGTGGATAACTGCGATCTAACCTGATTGCCGATCTTGTAACGTCTGCTTTCGACTGCTGTTTCAACCGGCCAATGCAACACTCTGGCGAACCCACCGGAACAGCGCTTTAAAGGCCAGTGCGCTGTCCAACACTCGTAAATCGATCCTGCCTGGCCAACATGCCCAATTCTTCGCGGAAATTTGGACGTCTTGATCTTTTTGGTTCTAATGCAATGGGTTAAGCTCAACGCGATCAATCAGTCCGCCCCTTGCTGGTATATCGCTAGGGTGTTGCGTTGACCCATTGAGCACGCAACCCAAAGCAGACATTTCAAGCGCAAGGATCGGTATGAGACAGCTTCTCAATGTTGGCGACGTGTTCGACATCCCGGGCCGGGGTATCGTCCTCATTGCCCGAACGGAACTGAGCGAGGTCGGGTTCAGTGCAGGTGACCATTTTGAACTGGTGCTACCGACAGGAAGGCGCTGCACGTTAACCGCGCTAGGGGTGGAGCGGTTCACCAAATGCTTTACCGAGGCGACCACGTTAGGCATCTTGGTAGGCGACCAACTCGAAAGCCTGGACGAAATCATTGGCTCAGAGCTGTGGATCAGCCCCGCTCATAACATGGCCAAATGAGATATTCGCCAGTGTCCGCTTTCGACCCGAAGCGGACATGACCGTGGAAAGATGTTTGGTGGCCTTAGGGGGGATGAAGTGCACCTCAATGTAGAGGGAGAACTCGCGATTCAGAATGCCAGCGATGCGGACATCGCGCGTGCATTGGGAGCGCTTCGCAGCTCTGGACCGCACTCTTTTGCGATCCTCTCATCGGAGGGCGGGAGCTACATTCAAGTGGCGGGGGGTAGCCAGACCTGCTTAATAGAAGTGCGGGATGCCGCCGCCGGCAGGCATTATCGAGCTCACCAAAATCGACCCCATCCCGTCTTTCCGGACGGAACCACGCTAGCCTTCGGAGCGGGATCCGCAGTGCTTCAAGGAGATGAGTGGTTCACCGCCGTGCAGGCCACTCAGGTTCTCATTGAATTTCGCGGCGGCGTGCTACTGCCCACCTCGGCACCGGGTTGGCGCGACGTAACCGACCTCATTTTTGGCAATCATTAGACATTAGATAGGTGAACTGTCCGCTTTCGGCCCAAAGCGAACATCCAGTCAGTTACGTCGCGACCACGACAGAGAAACCAATGGCCTCCTTGACACGATGGATTCGGAATTTGCTTCAAGTCATCATCCTGTTAGCTATCCTACTTTGTGTATATACAGGCTGGCCCCACTGGGAAGTGCAGAAATTGCAGTCATTCTGTAGTGACGTGCATTCGGGCACACCTATCGTAGATTTGTCAGCGATCGCTGATCGTCATGGCGTCAATATAGAGTCAGATGAAGGTGTTTATGACGAAGGCGCGAAGGACTGGTTTCTGCCAGTTGCCGCGATGCCGCGATGCCGACCCTCGGAGATGTTGCCCGCCTCATTCGTCATGACAAAAAGATAGTGCAATCAGCCACTATGGATGGACCTTGACTATTGCCCGCTTCCGACCCACCGGGCACCTCAGACCAGCATACATAGCCCTAACGCTGCGACTCTTTTAGATAAATACATGGTGCGATAATGAAAATACCCCCACTCAGTAACGATAAATATGTCAACAAACTCTATGATGATATTAGATCAGAGTTAATTGCCATATTTTCCCACTCGCCAGCGCGAGCATATGAAATGCTCGCATATTTTTATACAAATCACCCCGAATGCGACGAAGATTTCTATTTCCATCAAGGGCCATTCAATATGGCACTTCGCATTCACTATGCCCAGGTCGTGGGTGGAGATGTATCTAGCGTGGATTTCGTAAATTGGCGCAAAATTTACAACTCCATTTGGAAAGAGAGAGTGAGATAACCGGCACCTGGGCCATCAGGCGCTCAAACGATTGGGGCGGTAGGTTCTTCGTCATAGACGCGGCCGTCACAATGAAATAGCAGCACGGCCCTTAGCAAAGCCGTTGATGCTCGCAACCTATCCGCATATGGCCTGAGCTTGAGAGAAGCACGACACCGCGCCCCAGCCACTAGCTGCAGGTAGTTGGCCCCGCCGAACGACACGAAGCGATATAGTGCCCCCGCGGAGCAGCTATCGACTCATCTGGCTTATCGGGCTCACCGTCACGAAGGCTGGATCGTCGTTCATAGCAAGGGGGACAAGGATGGCGCGTTTGATCGTTCTGGCGGTGATGCTTGCCTCGCCGGCATTGCTGTCCTCGGCGCAGGCCCAACAGCAGGCTGATACGGCCATTCCACCGATGCTGGCCGCTAATCCATCTCCTGCCCCGCCCCACGCGGGGGCGGTCAGATGCCTCAGGCCTACAGGCCTGCGCTACCCCAACGGCGCGCCCGTGATGATGGCCAGTTATGACTGCGTGCCCAGCGAAAATCTCTCTTACAACTCGCGTCACCTGCCCGTATTTCCACCGCAGGCGATACGTGCCCATCACTCGGGCACCGTCATCACCAAGGCCATGATCTCGAAGGATGGCATACCGGCATCCGTAACCATCGAGGAGAGCAGCGGTTACCCCGAGCTCGACGAGGCAGCGATCGACGCGGTGAAACAGTGGCACTTCAATCCCGCCACGAAGAACGGTGTACCGATCGATGGTTTTGCACGCGTTCCTGTGAACTTCCAACTCAACGTTCCACCATCGGCTCCGGGTCACTGATCTGAGAGGGCACCATCTCAAGACGGCATTCAGATCGACATCGATCATCCGGGCCCTATTCAGTCGCGGCCCCAGGCAGAGGGGCACTGATGTTTCGACGACAATATCCTCGTATGCATGAAAGGCGAGGGATGGGAGCGTGGGGTGTACGAGGGCACATACGTCATAGCCGTCTAACGCCATGGCTTGCGACTCTCGCGGAAAGCCGCAAGCCATTTTTAAACGTAGTGCCGACTCGCCATCGCACTGCGCACCACGAATCGAGGGGATTAAAGATGAAGAGATGGAGCATGGCTTCGACCCTATGCGTAACCATCGCCACGGCCCCAGGCGCACACGCACAGCGCGAATTCCCTGGGCCTGGCTATAACTACTTGCCTGCGATCCCTTCCGCAGACCAGTGCGCGCAACTCAAATCCTTCAGAACTCTGTCCAATGGAAGGCATGTCCCGTGGAATCGATGCGCGGAATTGGATTCTTCCTACGCTTCGAAGTATCCACCCAAGCTTCCCGGTGGCGATAAGGCGGAATCTCATCCTCACGAGGGTGCAGTGATCCTGGTGGTAGCAGTCGAGGCCAACGGATCGTTGTCCGACATCCGCGTCGAAAGAAGCAGTGGCTACCTCGATCTCGACGTCGCAGCACACAAGGCGGTAGAGCGGTGGAGATTCTTGCCTGCCTACCAAGCTGGAGTACCGGAAAGATCTTACGTCCGCGTGCCCGTCACTTTTGAGATTGCGGACTAAGTCAGAGCCTGCGAAGGAACACCTTCGACGATGCACGACTCTCGAAGGCTCACGAAAACTTCCTGACTGGCAACCCCCGGGCTCAGACATGGTTCACTGGCTCGATGAGCGACTTCAGGCCTCCCTGCGCCCATGCAGGCAGAGTCGAATCCCGAAGATGCCGTGTCCTTGGGCAACAAACGGCGAGCCGGCTGTAGGCATGCTCGCCCGCACAGGCCACGTGGCGAACTGCCTCGCACCGGTGATGCCATGGCATCATCGCCCACAGCCATTGCTGAGCAGCGCGAAGATTCTTGCCCACTTCAGCACCAAGCAGGGGCTCATACGAACCCGCCTAGGAGGCAGGTAAGCCATGCACCACCATCACGGAGGAGATTATGATGGTTATATTCCAGGCGATATCACGCCGATTCCAGCAGCGACACGGGAAACCTGGCTTCATCGCCGGGGCATGATGTGGCGAGGAGCCAAGGAAGCGTACTGGTGGTCGCCGCCTGATCACAAATGCGGTCACAGACACCGCGAAGGCCTGAGGTTCGACCTCGACATGGGCCTTGAGATCGAGCGTCTTCAGCGGGTTTTCCCGGGCGACGATTCGGATTGTCGATGCCGCTCCCTGCCCATCTACGAAGAAAATGGTGTCCGGGTCGGCAAGGATCACTTCGAACGCAATGTCACTATCACGACCCTCTTGATCGGCCTAGCCATCGTGTCGATGGTGATTTTTTTCAGCCGATAAAGGGGGCTTTGAAAAACCACCGGCCACGGCTTTCCGCTCGCCTCGACGCGCGCTGAAGCGCCGTTGGAGTAGCACGTAAGACTTCCTGCACTCTTCGACATCCTGCCAGCCCTGATCGTCGTCGACTGCATCGGCCATTGGCGACTGGGTCATCCACGCGGAACCAAGGGGCCAAGAAGAGCCAGCAGGCCGACGAATAGTGCAACGGGCACGGCTATTCCAAGCAGCATCCCGAGGGCGACCCACCCCAGCCCCTTGGCACCTTGCGTGTCGAATCGCCGCGCCAGATAGATCATGCCTGGCAGAAGCGGGGCCAGCCCTGAGGCAATGGCTTCGACAAGCGCAGGTCTCGCGTTGGCCGGCAGCATCTCCAAACACTGGATAGTGACGATCCAGAGGGGCCAGCCCAGGAGTCCACAACCCGTGCCAGCTGACATTAATCGGACGGATTGTCTCATGAGCAGACAGCCTCGAGGCGCGCCGCTCCAAGCCGGTACGGCAGATCAAAAGTGATGCGCGGCCGCCATGATCGAACTACCGTACGCGCACGCGGCTCATATCGATCTTGGCGCATCGGCAGACCCGCCTGTCTATCCAGTGCGACCTGCACACGATGGCGACAACGGCATTTGCCTAATGCCCGAATCAGGGATGGAGCACCGCCATGCCGAGCACGCTGCAGTCGCGTTAATCTACGGCAAGGGGAAGTTGCTCGGATCGATAGGCCATTAAGACGGGGTGTTTCGGCAACCTTCAAATCGACTGCCGGAATGAGGTGCTGCGCCCTATGAGGGCCGGCGCCACTGCAGATTGACGCGCGAGCAAGATATGTCATGTCGGTCATCCAGCCATCGCTTCCAAACCATGGAGTACGCAGAGTATGAAGATATGGGCAAGCTACCTTTTCCTGCTGTCGATGGTCAGCCCGGCATTCGGCCAGGACAAGCCCGTCGCCTACAACAACTTGTCGCCGGGCGGCCGCACGGCGCCCGATCAGTTGGTGCACGATGCACTCGACAAGCAGTACGACATCGTCGACTTCGAGCTCGCCAAGCACGCCTACACTTCGCCGCGCCCCATCGCAGGGTCCACCCCGCATACCGCGACGGCTGACGACGGAACCGCCTTGCACGGCCACGTCATGCTGGCTTACGTCGTCACGCTCGACGGCCATGCCGCCTCTCCGACAGTCATCAAATGCACCGAGCCAAAGCTGTGCAGACTGGCGATAGAGGCAACCCTTACCTGGCGCTTCGATGTCGGCACGCTCGATGGCAAGAAGATAAGCACCGTCGCCCTGCAGGAATTTCAATTCTGATGACTTCTCTGCGCGAAATGCGTGTGTTTTCGATCCATGACGGACATCGGCGAGATCCAGCATGGCCATGAGACATATACGGATTACCGAAGCTCCCCCTGGCGAAGCGCCTGCACGTATCCGCGCCGCGTGGGTGAACATAGTCCTTCCCCTCGCGGACATTCCACAAGCCCAGCCCGACGTGTGGATCACGAGGGGTGTGCTCGGCAAGGATCGCGGTGTATGGGCGCGCATCAAACGGCTATTTGGTATCCCCGTCGTGGAGCAGCCCGAGGTCGGCTATCTGGTGGACACCATCATTGCCGTCGAGTTGCTGCGCGCACATGCCCCATCGGCGGCTGCATGGTGGGATCGCCATACGCCGCATCTGCTGGTTCCGGGAAGAAAGTTAGTCTTCGCGGCTTCCTGCTGCGAAGAAGTCGGACACGTTGTGAACTAGAGGCTCGCCCTGCGCACACTGAGCTGTGCGCCTCGCGGGCCTGGTAGCGGTTTCTCGTTCAAGGCTCCGCCGGCAGTCCTCGGCAATCCGCACTCAGGCGTAGTTCGCCAGCTCGATGGTCGCTTCCAGGCAGCTCATCTCGACGCGTGCGGGCCGGCCGAGAGCATGCTCCTCGCGCGCCGCCTGGCGCGCCTGCTTGATCGCCGATCCGAGCTTCAGGCCCTGCAGGATCGTCGCCCCGCCCCTCATGACCCGCCAGAGCCCCGAAGGCGACTCGACGAGCAGGAAGGTCACCGCGTTCATGTTGCCTCTCCATGTGGGGAATCGCCGGAGTATCGGCCGCGCCTCCATGAGAGGCGTCGCCTGATTCACCGGACGACGGCATCATCCATGCAGCCGTGTCCGCATGAAATCAGGCATGACTGACCGGCCGTGTAGGACAAATCCGACACAACGGTCCAGGCAGGGCCGACTGCCTGCAGCGCGGACTGAGGACGTAGGGACGAGAGCTATGCGGGCATCGCATCAAGGGCAGAGATTCCGTTCTGACAAACAGCCATTGAAGCCAGTCCTCGATCAAGCGCCTACTCGACTGGTTTCCAATAAAACTTCGCCAGTGATCCATTGCTGTCTACGGCCGCCATCTGCCAGCTTTTCCGCGTGGAGAACGCCTCATATATCGCTATCTGTGCCTGCTACACTCGCCACGAGCCGAACTTAGGGGATTGAGGGATGAACAAGGCACTCGTATCCGGATTATTCGGGCTGGCGCTGGCTGGAGCCGCACTCGCTGCCTGGGGGCAGGCCAGTCCTTCCACCACCATCACGGCCGGCGATCTCTCTGCCACCAACGGCCAGGGCATGACGCCCGAACAGACCAATGACGCCCTCGCGGATGCCCAGCAGGGGGACGCCGATGCCAACAAGATCAAGCTCGTGGAATGCCTGGGTACCAAGATGTTCCAGGATCCGCAGCCCGAAGGGCATCCGCCGAGCAAAGAAGAATGCCTGAGCCTGCTCAAAGCCAAGGGCATTCCTCCCAGCAGCTACGTGCCGTTCAAGTAAGCAGCAGCTGACGCCTGTCGGCCGCCTGCTTGGCGGCCGCGTTTCTGTGTGGCTGGCTTAGCCTGATTTCGAGGGCCCAGATCTCGGCGCGACATGCACCAGGGCAAACGGAGCAGGCAGTGCGCAGGGCTTGGGACAAGCTTAGGTGACAAGCATGCATATTGACGAGAACGTCTTAACCATCGCGGCCGCAGCCGCAGAACTCGGCCTGCCGGTGGTACTGCTACTGCTTATCAGGTTCTCCCGCGCAGCCAAGCCCAAGGCTGTGGTGATGCTCGGTGCCGTATGCCCTCTTTTGTGTTTCTACGTGTTTGCGACCATCGAATATCTGATATCGCCGAAGGACCCAGGCGCCATCTTCGCGTTCTTCGCCATGTGGGTGATGAGCTTTGCAGTCTATGCCGCAGCCGCCCTGCTCGGCCTGATGATCGCCTTCTTCAGAACGCCGACAAAGACCTACGCGCGCTTCATCGTGGGGCTGGCATCCCTGCCGCTCTCTTTGGGGCTGCTTGAGCTTGCGGCCCGGCTTTATCGCTGACGAAGTTCCCACGAAGCAGATCAGCTTTCGATTCGGGACAAACGCTTCGCTGCCTGCTTGCCAGCATCCAAGTTGAGCAAACCCACCAAGAGAAACTCGAATGGCTGCTCTTTCGATTGCCTTGCTCGCCATCGGCCTGACGCCGCCGCCACAGGTGCCCTCTCTGCCGCCACCGCCGGCCTTGGCAGGGTCGCCGCCGCAGGCATGCACGGTCGAGCCGCTGCGCCTGGACATCGAGCGCATCCGCCATGCGAAGGAAGTTCAGGCCGTCCAGGCAGACCCCGACATGTTGCACGCGACGATTCTTCTCACCGACGGCGATGTGCTCAAAGCCACCAGCCTCGGCTGTTCGGCGCGCGCTATCGAGGTGCGGCTCTGGACGAAAGCCGGCATGTACGTCGACCCGCCCCTGCTGCAAAAAGCCGCTTTCGTGACAGGCCTGCTGTTGCCCAGCGACAAGGCCTTGCCGCTGCAGCGAGCCATGGCGCAGGCGAAGTTCGATTCGCCTTATGGCAAGGTCCGGCATATCAGCCATGAACGAAGCTATCTGATCCACATCACCTCGGAACCGTTGAACGGCTGGGGCTACTCGATGATGGACATCGCCTTGCTCAATCTTTAGCCGTCCATAGCGGCACCTGACGGACGCTCGGATACGGCCATCATTCAAGTCCGCCTATCGCGGCGGCCCTCGCGCTACTGCGGACGGGCTTCCTGCCTTACATCCGTTCAAAGACAGACAAGGCAAGCCCGACCCAGCCGCTTTGCTCGGCCGATGAATGATCCGAGCGGCCGCTCAGACACCGAATGCTTCGATACCTTTCATTTGAAAGCGCGCGTGCATGCCTTGCGCTTTCCTGCCCTTGAGCCGCGGTCGCGGCACAAGGAAAATGCTGTGGCTTTTCTAGCCTTTGCCCGCCAAAATCCGAACGGCGTACCAAGGTCGATACCGAGCAACGCCATGAATTGGCCGCCCGAAAGAATCGATCGCTCAGATGCAATACACTAGAGCGGTTAATAAGCCAAGCTGCACATATGACCGCACGCAAGCATGACGATCTATGGCGCCAGTTCCAGAGTGAATTGGCCAGCCTCGAAGCAAAGCCTTCGCCTCCTCTTACGCACGAAGAAATCCAGAAGCTCAACCGGGATCAGCAACTGGTACTCGCCAAGACCGAGTTTCGCGATATGCAGCGCAAATACGGTCTGTCGATCGCCGAGATTCTGGCCTGCTTTCCCGAGGAAGAAAGCATTTCCTATCTCCAATCCCTGATGCGTTAATCCACGCGGCACTCTGACCTGGCCAGCGGGCGGAGCTCGATTCGCTCGTCTTCTTGGTGCTACAGCTCGCATGGAGAGCGCCTCGTCACATCGAGCTGGTTTGCATGCCGGCCAGCGTCATGAGCTCCCATATGGAGGCGCATCGGCGGCGTATTCCGATGCAAACAGCCAAACAGCAAGGACAAGCCACATAGGATGGTTCTCATGGAGTACTGCTTCAGGATCGACAAGGAAAGTTGCCAGGCACTCACTGATCTCATCACGGCGTCCAAAACCATGCGCTTGGCGCGTACGATCGAAGCCCGCCAGCAGCGCATCGGGGCTTTCCAGAAAAAGGCCTTGTCGATATTGCTGCTGTTCGCGCCGGTGCTGGCCGCATGGTTCGCGACACATGGATCGTCCGCCACACACGGCAAGCCGGAAGACATGATCGGTGGCGTGATCGCTTTCGCCATGATCACGCTCGTCTACCTCTGGCTCTGGTGGCGATACCGAGCGGCCTTCATCGGCTTTCTGTTCGAGCACAGACGCCGATGGGGGCTGCGCTGGAGCCGACCTCTGGTGGCAGCCGCCCATCGGCGCATTGGCCGTCTCATCCAGAAGGGCGTGGCGCGCCAGGAAGGTCTGCATCATTGGTCGCTTTCGCCGGAGGCCCTGGTGCTGCGTGGACCCAGCGGGAAAGCGGTCACCTTGCCCTGGCAGGGCATCGCAAAAGTGCAGGACATCGGCGACTTCTACCAATTGGCCACTCCCACGCAGAAACGCTTGGGCCGGGCCTATCTGCTCGCTAAGGAAAGTACCGAGATGGATGCCCAGGCCTATCGCGAAGGCATACGACAGCTGCTGGCGCTGATTCCGGCGCAGGCTCATATGCAGCCGTTGTCGAGGTCTTCGGCGCCCGGGCCCGAACTTCCGGACCAAGCGTAAACACCTCCCTCGCCCGGCGGTCGGACGGCCCTGCGCTGAAGAATGCAGTCAGCCAGGATTTGCGGCGCATGCACACCCTGTCGTGCCGTGCCTGGAAACGGCCAGCACAGCCAGGAACCCAAGCTCTCCGATGCCGTGCAAGGGCACGGCCGAGAGGCCTGTCCTATCCATCGCGACTCAAGCCATTGAGTCGGCCTGGACACACTGGCCACAACTCGCGCTCTGACAGGTCTTCGCGCCGTGAAGCAGTTCGGCCCACGTCGTCACGCTGGCCGTGAAGCCGGACGATAAGCGCACTGGCAAGGCTCACCGGCATCGGCACAAGCACTGACGCGATGCCCGCATCGATGCAGCGCAGATGATCCCTGCCCCGGAAAATCCATCGCAGCGGCCATTCCCTGCCCCGGATGCTAGGCAGAATCGGCGAAGAGACCTGCCCGATTTCCTGCCTTGATTGTGCAAGTCCACTCGACGCCCTAACGGAGTAGCGCCATGAAACTGTGGATCATCGCCTGGATTCTGCTGTCCGCATGCGCCAGTGCATATGCGGACACGACGGTATGGCAGCCCACCGCCGGGCATACGCAGACGCCGATATGGCCGGGGGCAGCACCCGATGCCAAACCCGTGCCGGGCGCCGAATACGCCTCGAGCGATCCGAAAGTGCTGATCGCCGGCAAGCCGGGGACCGGGGTCTTCAACGTATCGCGGCCCACCATGACGGTGTATGCGCCCGCGGGACGGAACACCGGCGCCGCCGTCGTGGTGTTTCCCGGCGGCGGCTTCCAGATGCTGGCGATCGATCTCGAAGGCACCGAGGTCTGCGACTGGCTGACCGCCAAGGGCATCACCTGCGTCCTGCTGAAATATCGCGTGCCGGGCAAACCGTACGACTGGCACTGCGATTGCCGCCCGCACAATCTCGAACTGTCGATGCCTTCGCTGCAAGATGCCCAGCGAACCTTGCGGCTGGTGCGCTTCCATGCGGCCGAATGGCATATCGATCCGCACAAGATCGGCGTGCTCGGCTTTTCCGCCGGCGGGTTCCTGGTGGCGGAGACCAGCACGACCTTCGGGCTCCGCACCTATGCGCCGGTAGACGCCGCCGACAAAGAAAGCAGCCGCCCGGATTTTGCCGTGGCGGTCTATCCCGGCCACCTCGCCACCAACGACGATGCACCGAACCCTCATCTGCATATCCCTCGCGATACGCCGCCGACGTTCCTGGTGCAGGCGGAAGACGATCACGTGGATGGAATCCATCAGTCGCTGGCCTACTACGACGTGCTGAGGAAAGCCGAGGTGCCGGTGGAAATGCACTTGTATGCACAAGGCGGGCACGCCTTCGGCCTGCGCCGGACCAGCCTCCCCATCACGGCCTGGACGGACCTGGTCGACACCTGGCTGCAGACCATCGGCATGGTGAAGCCTTGAGTGAGCAAAAACGCACACCCTGCTGCGATAGCTGATTCCATGCCGTTTTCGCAGCATGCAACTGCACGGAAGTCGGTTCGACCAAGTCATGCCGGCAGCTTGCGGCACGATGCACAACCGCCGCATGCCTGACGCGTTCAAGCAGCCTGCGCACGGCAACGAGCTGCCCACGCAGCCGCTGACAAGGCCATCGGACGGCCCGGCATGTTAGGCTCGCCACTTCATGCAAGCGCCCGATGACAGTGCGCCGCCGCCGCGGCATATCCTCACTCCCAGCACGCTCAACCGACTGGTGCGCGATCTGCTGGAGGACGCCCTGCCCCTGGTGTGGATCGAGGGCGAGCTGTCGAACGTGGCGCGTCCCGCCTCCGGCCATCTCTACTTCACCCTGAAGGACAGCGGCGCGCAGGTGCGCTGCGCGATGTTCCGCCCCAAGAGCGGCTGGCTGAAATTCAAGCCGGCCGACGGCATGCAGGTGCTGGTCCGCGCACGGGTCGGCCTGTACGAGCCGCGCGGCGAATTCCAGCTGGTGGCGGAGCACATGGAGCCGGCGGGCGAAGGCGCCCTGCAGCGCGAGTTCGAGCAGCTCAAGCGGCGGCTCGAGGCCGAAGGCCTGTTCGAGGCTTCGCGCAAGCGCGCATTGCCGCGCTATCCGCAGCGAATCGGCGTGGTCACTTCGCCGACCGGCGCCGCCATCCGCGACGTGCTCAGCGTGCTGCGCCGGCGCTGGCCCCTGGCCGAGGTCGAGGTGCTGCCGGTGCCGGTGCAGGGCCGCGAAGCGCCGCCGGCGATCGTCGCCATGCTGCGCAAGGCCGCGGCCGTCGGCCGCTACGACGTGCTGTTGCTGACTCGCGGCGGTGGTTCGCTGGAAGACCTGATGGCCTTCAACGACGAGACGCTGGCGCGGACGATCCATGCCAGCGCGGTGCCGGTGGTCGCTGCGATCGGGCACGAAGTCGATTTCAGCATCGCCGATTTCGTAGCCGACCTGCGCGCGCCGACGCCTTCCGCGGCAGCCGAGCTGCTGGTTCCCGATCGCACGGCCAGCCTGCATCAGCTGCGCCAATTGCGCCAGCGCCTCGCCACGCTGCAGCAGCGCCGGCTGCAGTCGCTGGTGCAGCGTAGTGACCACCTGCTCGCGCGCCTGCAGGCGCAGCGTCCGCAGGCGCGCCTGCTGCGCGACCGCGAACGCCTGCGGCATCTGCGGCAACGATTGGATGCGAGCTGGCGCGAGTACGACCGGCATCGCCAGCTGCGGCTCGAACGCCTGCAGCGCCGCCTGCTCGGCCAGCACCCGCAGCAGCGACTGACCTTGCTGCAGCGACGCCTCGACGAGCAACAGCAACGCCTGCGTCGCGCCATGACCGGCTTGCTGGAGCATCGGCGCCTGGTGCTGCAGCAGAGCGCCCGCGCCCTGCACGCGATCAGCCCGCTGGCCACGCTGGAGCGCGGCTACGCCATCTTGTTCGATGCCGAGGGCCGCGTGCTGCGTTCTCGCGACGCGGCAGCCGTCGGCGACGCGGTCACCGCCCGGCTGGCCGATGGCGAACTCACCTTGCGCATCGAAGATCGCTGAGCCAAGGCACCACCGCCCGAACCGCTACGCTCGATGCGGAAGCGGACCGGCGGACAGGCTCATCACCGACGGCGTACCGATCGGATCGGCCAGCCGGAGGCAGCCGTAGGCGATGCCCGCAATGCCCACCATCAGGCCCAGCGGTTCCTGCGCGATCGATGCGCCGCCGCAGCGCCAACCCGCACGCGCCTGCTCCAGCACGCCCTGGCCGAGCCGGCGCGCCTTGGCCAGCGCATCGGCATCCTGCGTCTGCACCGCATGCTGCAGCAGCAGATCCAGATTGCCCATCTGGCCGTGACACAGCGAATGGCCTTCCGTCATGCCCTGCTCGCGCGTGGTCGTCAGGCAATGCCGCAGCTCGTCGTGCCAGCGCGCGTCGCGCGTCGCTTCGGGCCACAGCAAGTGCGCCAAGCCGACGCCCGGAGCGCCGTGGCACCAGGAGCACGGGTCTTCATCGTCGCCGTCGCCGAGCTCCTCGGCGCGGTCGTACCAGCGACGGCTGCGGGCGGCAAACGCGGCGCGCGCATGGCGCAGCGCCTCCCGCGCCAGTTCCAGGCAAGCGGCGTCCTGAACCAGCTGCGCATAGCTCGCCAAGGCTGCGCCGATGCCCGCCGTGCCGTGCGCAAATCCGCTCAGGCCGCCATGTTCGGTTGCGGCGACGCCAACCCAGCAGGCGCCGTCGACGTGACGTTGCGCAGTCGCGGCGAGCCGTTCGGCGCAGGCCGTAGCCGCAGCCAGCACGTCATCGCTCGGGCGATGGCGCTGCAATTGCAGCAGCACCAGCAGGCAACCCGCGGAGCCGCCGATCAGATCGAACTCGTGATCCTCGCCGATGCGTGCGGCCAGTGTCGGCAGCCAGCCCAACGCCTCGTCGATCAAGGCTTCGCGTCGCCAGCGCAAGCCGAGCAAGAGCAGGACGTACATCCATCCGCTGAGTCCATCAAAGGCGCCGATCGAGCTCAAGGCCTTGGGATCGTCGCGCAGCATGCGCCGGCACGAAGCCAGCGCAGCCTCCGCAGCAAGCGCGAAGCGTCCCATCCCTTCGTGTCGCCCAAGCTCGGCGAACAGCAGGGCGATGCCGGGCAAGCCTTCGTAGAGCGCGCTGCCCATCGCCGCCATCGAAGAATTTTCGTCCTCGCGATATTCCGGCTGGAACAGCAGCAGGCCATGCCGGTCATGGAACGACAGCCGCAGCAGATCGTCGCCCAGCGCCGCGGCCGTGTCGATGAAGGAAGCTCCCCGGTAGGGCCGGAACGCCGAGGCCAGCATGCTGTCCGGTGGCGCCGCCTCGCCCGCGCTGTGCTTCGCAGCGGCAAGCCTGTCGCATTCCAGCGCCTGCACCAGGGCATAGCGCTGGCGGCGCAGGTCGCGCATGGACATGCGGCGGACGCGGCGCTGCGCCTCCGCCATGCCCGACAGCTGGCACAGGCCTTCGACCACATGGCCGTCGACATCGTGGATGTCGGCGCCATCGACGCGCGCCAGGAAACGCGGCACGTCGCCGCGCTGCATGGCTTCGCGCTCGTACTTCTGGCTGCGCCGCAGGAAGGCCCACTCGCGACCGCCCAGCTCGAGCTTGTCCAGCAAGGCCTCGCGCTCCATTGCAGAACGCAAGTATTGCGGATGCGACATCGCGTCGAGCAGGCGCGCGTAGATCTGCGTCGAGCGCAGCACCGTGCGGGTTTCCAGCGGCGCGAACGGTGCCAGCAGGCCATGCTCCGTGCATAGCGCGGGCTTCAGGCGCAGCAGGCCGCGATAGGTGGACTCGAAGCCCTCGACGATCCCGGCCGCATGACCGGTGGAAGGTATGGGCCGCCCGTCGACCAGCCTCGGCACGTTCGCCTCCGGCCGGATCACCGCATCCGCCGGCGCCAGGCGCAGCTCGTCGGTGCCGGCGCCGGCGGCCAGGCGCGTGCGATAGCGATGCTCGGCCCAGGCCAGTCCGCTGACGTCCCAGGCATCCACGCTCAGCTGCCCCGGCAACAGGCCGGAGACCAGGATCGACGGCGCATACGGCACGCCGAGCGGATCGTCTTCTTCGTGCCGCTTGATCCAGGGCTGCAGCACGGTCTCCAGATCGATCAGCACCGGGTATTCGCCGCAGGCGATGAGGTTCTCCAGATGCAGATCGGTGCAGTTGAGCGCATAGGCGATCGCCACCAGGCCGCCGTAGCGCCGGTAGTAGCGGGCGGCCGCCGCCTCGTCCGCCACCGCGGCGTGCTCGACCCAACCGGCGTAGCCGTAGGCGCCGCAGTCCAGCGTCACCGTCGCCCGCTGCAGCGGCTCCACGCCGCGTTCGGCCAACGCATCGATGAATCGCGCGAAAGCCACGTCCATCGCCAGCGAACGCGGCTTGTACAGCAGGCGTGCGCCCTCGAAGTCGAGCTTGACCACGCTGCCGCCGTGATCGTGCCGGTCGCCCTGGCCCATGTCGAAGCCTGCCAGCCGGGCAGACTGCGAGGACTGCGGCAACAAGCTCACCAGGTTCGAGTAATCGGCCTCGATCCGCTGCAGGCATTGCGCGAGAAAGCCTTCGGTCTGCGTGGCCTGCCGCACGATGTCGCCGCGCAGCAGCGGATAGCGCGCATCGATGACGGCGCGGCCCGCGGCGCTGTCGATCCAGTCGATGAATTCCAGCAGGCGCCGCTCCGGCGTTGCTTCCTGCAAGCGCTGCTGGTGCCGCGCAATCGCCAGCTCCAGCAACAGCGCACGCACGCTCATCGACAACGCCGGCCCGGCGAAGGCCGCATGCAGGCTGCGTTCCAATGAACCGATGTCGAAACGATGGGGCGCCCGCCGCGCGGCTTCCGCCCATTGTCGCAATGCACGCTCGCGCATGGGCGCGAACAGCGGCTCAGCCCAGCGCAGCAGCGGCTTGAACGGCGCGCCGCTCGGACGCTCTTCGGTTTCGCCCCATGCCATGACGTTTCGCTGCTCCCATCAAAAACGGGCTGCCCTTTCGGAGCAGCCCGTCACTGCCGTGAGACGACGGCGCCCGGGCACGCTCATGCCCGCAACGCCGGCCACCGGATCAGCCGCAGGAAGCGGTAATGGTCCGGGAAGTCAGGATGGTCTGATGGCTGGCCATCAGGTCGGACTTGTCCACCAGCTTGTCGTCGCCGAGATCCACGCCGCCGATGCTCTCGTGCATCAGCCGGTCGAAGGTATCCGCCGAAATATCGTTATTCGCACCCATGATTGATTTCTCCGTCGTGCTCGATGCAGGCCACCAGGCAAATCACCTGGCGACCTGCGGGAAAGCCGCAAGAGGAGCTACCTTTCGGTAGCTTCCCCTCGCGACACCGGACTGGACTCGGCAACCATCCATCCGACCTGCCTGCCTTGTGCAGGCGCATCAACGCGATCCAAACCGGCGGCCCGCGGGCTGCCATCGCGTCGACCCGTCCGCAATCGCCGAAGTCGACGAAACGACGCTGTTCATTCGATCGGAGACCACCGTGCTTGCATGCATCCACGGACATCACAGTCTCTCGTGCTCATGAACGAAGCCGTCGTGGGCGGCTCAGCAGAGGCCGAAGGTCGGCAGCACCGTGGTGGTGGGTTGAGTGTGGGCAGCCGTCATCTTGTCGACAAGCTTGTGGTCGGCGACATCGACATGGCCAATGCTTTCGTCGATCAGCTGATCGAAGGCTTCCTGCGAGATTTCCAGATTCGTGTGCATGAGATTCTCCGGGTAGTGAAGAGTTCATCGATCGGATATCGGGCGATTGGTCTGGCACGGATCGACGCATTCGCCCATATGCGTCGACCTCAGGCCGCCGCCGGTTTTAGCACAGCGATTTCGATTGGAAAACATCTCGAAGATGCTGCGCCGCGCAAGCCACAGCCATCACACGCGCACGACGCATACGCGAACGATCTGGACGTCTACACACCGGCGACGCCGAAAATGCGCAATGCGTGACGAGCTATGCAGTGCAGCTGTTTGCTCGATCACGTAAGCGCTGAAAAAGCGCGGGCTGCCGCATCGGGCAGCCCGCGCCGGCAAGCATCCCGTGCCCTCAGGCAAGGCAAAGGCACATGCTGTGCACGCAGGATCGATAGCACGAATTTGCCGTGGCCAGGCGACCGGATCTATCCACCAGCTCGGCATCGCCGAGGTCGATGCTGCCGATATTTTCGCGCAGCAGACGGTCGAAGACTTCTTGTTCGATTTCCAGATTCACCGGCATGACACACTCCCTCATGCAAGACCAGAAAAGAGCGGCTCCGAAGGAGCCGCGGCGTACGCCATCAGCAATCGAAAGTCCGATTGACGGTGGTGGTGGGACAGGCCGAAGCCACCGAATACGGCGTCTTGTCGACCAATCGGTCATCGCCGATATCGGCCTTGCCGATGCTCTCGTCGATCAGGCGATCGAGCAGTTCCTGGGAAATGCCTAGACTCGTGGGCATGACTACCTCCGCTTGCGCTCAGGTGGAACTTCACCACGGAAAGGGCGGCTTCGTGCGTGCCAGGCCGTGCATCCGCCCATGGCAGCGGCCTCTTGGCGCAGGCAGTTCTAGCACAGGCTTTTCCCTGGAAACCAGCCGAATCGTTGATGCTTTGCATCAATCGGCATGCGTATTGAGCGGTCTTCACAGAGCGTGAAAACGGCCCGCTTCGAGAGGCATGCAGCGACCGATGCTCACGCCGCCGCGCTCGAAAGATCTGCAAGCGCACCGGATCAAGCTTGTGCTTACGGTAGGCACGGCGATCCCGATGCGACGCACGGTCGGCACGCTATACGCCGGCGACAATATCGGCTCCAGCCAAGCATCCACGGACCGGTCAGCCGCCCTCGTCTCGCCCTGGGGTCTCGATATGCCGTTGCGCGCGGAAGTCACGTACCACGCTTTCGCTTCGATGCCCATCTAGCGCGCCGGCATGTCGGCCATGCGCGATCGCCCAGCGCCGAGTGCTGCACACAGGCAACTGCAAGCATGACGCACTGCCGGTTCCTGCACGCCTGCCACGCGACGATATCCGCATGCCTCCTCGTCGCCTGCTATCGTCAGCTTCAGCGCAGCGCCGTGCAGGCCATTACCCACGCAGGCACTTTCGTATCACCATGACGTGATCGACCGTCATCGCAGCTAGCCAGCGCTTGTGGCAGCCCGTTTGCGACGGCGACGATCCGAACCGCAGTCGAGGAGATCCCCATGCTCAAGAAGCATTACCCCTATTACCTCGCCAACCAGCCGCAGACCTCGAAAGCGAGCATGGATGTGCTCGACAAGTACAGCGGCAAGGTCGCCACGCGCGTGGCAGTGCCGAACGCCAAGGCGGTCGAAAAAGCCATCGCCGCGGCGGTCAATGCGGCGGCGCCGATGCGCGCCTTCAAGCCGTGGGCGCGCCAGGCGGTGCTGCAGCATTGTGCCGCGCGCTTCGAACAGCGTCGGGACGAACTGGCCTACGCGCTGTGCGTCGAGGCCGGCAAGCCGATCAAGGACGCCGCCGGCGAGGTGACCCGACTGATCGAAACCTTCCGCATCGCGGCCGAGGAAGCCGTGCGCGTCAACGGCGAAACCATCAACCTCGAGCTGGCCGGACGGCTGGACGGCTATCGCGGCTATACGCGCCGCGTGCCGCTGGGGCCGGTGTCGTTCATCACGCCGTTCAACTTCCCGTTGAACCTGGTCGCGCACAAGGTCGCGCCGGCGATCGCCGCGGGCTGCCCCTTCGTGTTGAAGCCGGCCGAGCGCACGCCGATCGGCGCGCTCATCATCGGCGAGGTGCTGGCCGAAACCGACCTGCCCCGCGGCGCCTTCTCGGTGCTGCCCCTGCTCGGCGCGCAATCCACCGCGCTGGTCGAAGACGCGCGCTTCAAGCTGCTGTCATTCACCGGCGGCCAGATCGGCTGGGATCTGAAGACGCGTGCCGGCCACAAGAAGGTCACCCTGGAACTGGGCGGCAACGCGGCCTGCATCGTCGACGCCGACCAGGAGCCGCATCTCGATCGCGTGGTCGAGCGGCTGGTCTTCGGCGCCTTCTACCAGTCCGGCCAGAGCTGCATCAGCGTACAGCGCATCATCGCGCACGAGGCCATCTACGACGCGCTGAAAAAGCGCCTGGTGGCGGCGGTGAAGAAGCTCAAGGCCGGCGATCCCAAGCGCAAGGACACCTTCCTCGGCCCGATGATCGACGAAGCCGCCGCCGAACGCCTGCACGGCTGGATCGAAGAGGCGCGCCGAGCCGGCGGCAAGCTGCTGTGCGGCGGCAAGCGCCGCGGCGCCATGCTCGAAGCTACCTTGATGGAAGACGTGCCCACGCAGGCCAAGGTCAATCGCCTCGAGGTGTTCGGCCCGTTCGCCCTGCTCGCGCGCTATCGCGATTTCGACCAGGCAATCGACATGGTCAACGATTCCGACTTCGGCCTGCAGGCCGGCATCTTCACCGACAGCCTGCAGCACGCGATGCGCGCGTGGAACGAACTCGACCAGGGCGGCGTGGTGGTCAACGACGTACCCAGCTTCCGCGTGGACAACATGCCGTATGGCGGCGTGAAGCTCTCGGGCGTGGGCAAGGAAGGTGTGCGTTACGCGATCGAGGACATGACCGAGATCCGCCTGATGGTGATGCGGGAAAGCTGATCTTCGCTGTACGCCACCTCGCCATGTCCGTCATCGACATGGCGAGCACAGCAAGGGCTTGTTCGACGCTGCCGTGATCCGTTCCCGATGGCTGCAGCTATCGGGAATGATTCGCGCACGACCGAAGGCTTACCGGAAAGTGCATTCGTGCAGATGCACCACTGATCGACGGCGCAGGCCCGGGGGCATCCCTTGCGACCCGGGCGCTGGCTTGTATGCGATGGCCGCGCAGTTATGCCTTTCCCGATGCGTCCCGCGGCCTATGCCTTTGCCAGCGCTCTACCTGTGCAGCGCAGGCCTGCACAGCGGCCTGCCTTTCAGTAGCGACTGAAGAGCAAGCCAGGCCACCCGAGGCGCACATCAAACGCTAAGGCGAACCCGGCTTGACGGCATCCGCATTCCAGCCCATCGCTTCGTACAGGCGATAGCGCAGCACACCGATGTCCTCGTGCAAGGCGAAGTCGGTCAGCGCGAGATTCCAGGCCTGCGGCAAGACCGACCACACCACCTCGGCATAGTCGCCGCGCACCGGCAGCGGGTGTATGTCGAAGTGCGCGAAGTACAGCATGGCGCGGCGCAGATGGATGGCCGAACTGACCAGCAGCACCTGCTGCGCGCCGTACTCGCGCAGCTTCGGCGCGCTGAACTGCGCGTTCTGCCAGGTATTCATGCTGCGCGGTTCCAGCATCAGATCGTCCGGAGCCACGCCCAGCTTGAGCAGGCTTGCACCGTACGCCTCCGCCTCGGACCGACCCAGATGATTAGCGTCGCCGCCGCTGATCAGCACCACACAGGCGCGCCCGGCAGCCTTGCAGTCGCGGTAGAGCGCGAAGGCGCGCAGGATGCGGCCATTGGCGAACCAGGCCGGTTCCACCGGGCTGGTTTCGGTGGCGCGCAGGTTGCCGGCGCCCAGCAGCACGATCGCGTTGCGCGGCGCCCAGCTCGGCGCCGGCACGCTGGCGTAAGGCTGCTGCAGCCCTTCCAGCAGCCAGGCCGGCAAGGGCCCGCAGCCAGCGGCGAACAGCAGTCCTGCGGCGAGCACGAAGCAAGCCAAGGCGGTTCGGCGCCAGCGTCGCCGGAGCAGCCAGGCCAGCAAGGACAGGATAAGCAGGACGGCGAGGATCATGGGCGATGGCTTGGGCAGGACAATGCGGCAAAGAGTAGCGCAGAGCCGCACCTGGCCCGATATCCCGCGACGCTTGCGGCCGGCGCAGGATGCTTCATCATGAGTGGCCCTTCGACGGAGCCGAAGCATGACCACCCTGGTCTTTGTGCATGGATGGAGCGTGACCGACACCTCGACCTACGGCGATCTGCCATTGCGCCTGCAGCAGCAGGCACAGGCGAACGGCCTCAAGGTCACGGTGACCGATCTGTGGCTGTCCGAGTACGTGAGCTTCGACGACGCGATCGGCATGGACGATCTGGTGCGCGCCTTCGATCACGCGCTGCGCCGGCTGGCATTGACCGACAGCCGCTTTGCCTGCGTCACCCATTCGACCGGCGGGCCGCTGGTGCGCGCCTGGCTGCGTGCGCAACGGGAACAGCCGAGCTTGTACAGCAGCTTGCGGCTCAGTCATCTGGTAATGCTCGCACCGGCCAATTTCGGCTCGGCGCTGGCCAGGCTCGGCAAAGGCATGCTCGGCCGGCTGAAGGCATGGTGGGACGGCGTGGAGCCAGGCCAGCGCATCCTCGACTGGCTCACCCTGGGCAGTGCCGATTCGCTGTCGCTGAACCTGGACAGCATCCACGGCGACGACCCGGCGGCGGCCGGCCAGTTCCTGTTCGTGCTGACCGGCGACCGGCCGGATCGCGCGCTCTACGACCACCTCAACAGCTACACCGGCGAAGACGGTTCGGACGGCGTGGTGCGCATCGCCGCCGCCAACCTCAACGCGCGCCACGCGGTGCTGGCCCTGCGTGGCGCCGATCGTGACGACGACCCCATCGACCGGCTCGGCCTGCAGCTGGCCCGCGCGCCGCGCAGCGCCTTCAAGCTGATCGCCGGCGCCGCGCATTCCGGCCGCGTGCACGGCATCATGGCGCAGGCCGGGCCGGCCACGGCGGATGCCATCCTGCGCTGTCTGCAGGTCGACGGTCGCGAGGCCTACGCCAAGCTGTCCGCAGCCTTCGAGGCGGAGAACGCCGCCCGCGACGCCGACAAGGTCGAGCTGGAACCGGCCGATCCCTTCGCGCCGCGCGTGCACATCCACGATCCGCGCAGCCTGCTGATCGTGCGCCTGGCCGACGAATCCGGCCGCCCGCTGCAGGACGGCGGCTTCCTGCTCACTGCCGGCGAAGAAGCCAGCCCCGACCTGATGCCGGAAGGCTTCATGCTGGACCGACAGGCCCATCCCGAACAACCGGCGGTGGTATCGCTGTTTCTCAACTACTCCCTGCTCGCCGGCGACGCGCGCGTGGCCGACCCGCGCCGCATCAATCGCAGCCTGCGCCCGGCGATGCCGGCGCATCGCCCCTATGGCGCGCGGATCAGGCCAGCCGACCTCGGCGGGCTGGTCCATCATGCGCTGGCGCGCAGCGCACCGGGAGACGATCTGCTCGAGATCCTCGGCCCACATCAGGCCACGGTGCTGGACGTGGTGTTGCCGCGCAAGCTGCACGAAGGCGCATTCCGGCTGACCCAGCGGCTTAGCCCCGAGGATTTCAGCAATCCGGTCATCGGGCCGCTTATCGGCACCGACTGAGCCCGCTCGTAACCGCCAGACAGCTCGCGTCGGAACTGTTTGCGCGCAGGCCGAGCAAGAACTCGGGCGTCGACATCGCTCTTCGACGGAAGAATGACGCGCGGGTACGGGCAAACAAACTCGACCCCGCAGCGCGCAAGTCGAGGTTGCCAGCAAGTGACCGCCCTGCGGCCGTGCGGGCCTGGCCTGACAGTCAGTCAGGTCAAGCCACGCGCGGCCACTTATGAAGCCCGCCCAATGACGGCGCCAGGCATCCGGCACCCGGACACAGGCGCTCAGGGCTCCAGGATACGCAGACCGCTGGTCAGCAGATCGAGCTTGCTCTTCATCGCTTCCGGCGGCTTAGTGCCCTCGACCCCGTAGAAGGCCGTGTACAGCGCCGTCGGCGTGCCCTTGCCGCCGGTGCCGAGAACCGTGGCGATGCGCATCTCGTCGTCGCCGCTGTAGGCCACGCCTTCGTACGGATGCAGCTTGTGCAGCAGCTTGTTCCACTCGCTCTTGAAGCCGTCGTCCAGATCGTCGGACGGCGCCACATGGCGCTCGATGTTGACGCGGTTGCTGTCGTCGGCGTCGGCCAGCACGCATACGTCAGTGATGTCCCACACGGTATGGCCGCCGTCGTTGAAATAGCTGAAGCCCAGGGTCAGCTTGCTGTCGTGGTCGATCTTCTGCAGCTCGGGCGTGAAGGACAGGCTCAGCCGCTTGGAGTCATAGCTGAAGCGCTTGTTGTAGTCGATGCCGATCTTGATGTCCTTGAACGCCTGCGGCAGCAGCGAACCGCTCTTGAGATAGTCCTGCCACTGCGACAAGGTGCCGTCATAGGACATGTCGATGAAGCCGGTGAGCGCACGCATGTCGATGGTCTCGTCGTGCTCTTCCGAAGCCCCGGAGAAGCGCATCATCGTCACGTAGCCATCCGGCACCGGCAGCGAGAAGGTGATGATGCGGGAATTCGCATACGGCATCGGCCACACGCGCACCTGCCAGTGACGCTGCCAGGCGTCGGTGTACAGCGAATCCTCGATCGGCTTGCCCATTGAGGTGATCTTGATCTTCTCGCTGCCCACCGAGCGGGTCATGAAGCCGACCTTCAGCATCAGGTCCATGAAGTGGACCGGATCGCCATACAGCTGGGCCGAAGGCAGGCTGTCCGGCTTGCGCATGTGGAACAGGAAGTTGTGCCCGATCAGGCCGAACATGATGTAGCCGTTGTCCGCCAGCGGCACCTTGCCCGCGGCCCTGCCCGCGTAGACCCATTCGTCGCTGCTGTTGCGGGTGATCAAGGCGGGAAAGCTGCGCAGCGGCGACACGCTGTGCAACAAGCGGCTGGAACCAGGCCCGCGCGGGAACAGCTTGTCGGGATCGCGTTCCAGCAGCTTCTTCAGCTCGGCGTCGGCGTAGGCGTCCTTGTATTTCAGATAGGTCGCGCTGAAGTCCGCGAAGCTCTTGGGCAGATCGAACTGCGCCTTGAAGGTGCCGTTGTCGACCGTGTCGAAAATGTCCAGCTGATAAGGCTCGCGATTGTCGATCGAAGCGACGTGATCCGGCGCCTTCAGGATCAGGTCGATCGGCAACGCGAAGTTGAGGTTCTCGTTGGCCGACTTCATCAGCACGATGCCGATCACCTTGCCGTCCTTGTCCAGCAGCGGACCGCCGCTGTTGCCCGGCGACGCGGCGGCCGAGAAGCGCATCCACTTCCAACGGCCGTCCTGGTCTTCGGGCGTATCGGAGGTATACAGGCCGTCGCGGATCACCACGCCGGTGCCCAGCGCATTGCCCACCGCGTAGACCACGTCGTTCATGGTCGGCTTGGTGTTGATTTCCAGCGGCGCCACCTTGGGCGGCGACACCAGGGTGAACACCACGAAGTCCTGCTGCTTGGAGTACTTCTCGATCTTGTCGATGGCATAGACATGGCCGGCGGCGTCGCGCAGCGAGGGCTCGCCCCACAGGCTGCCGATGCCGATCTGCAGCACATGCCCGGCGGTGACGTAGCGGCCGTCGCCGATCGCGAAGGCGGTGCCCACCGAGTAGTACTTGTCGTTGCGTTCCTGATACGGCAGCAGGTCCAGCGGCAACGGCCGGTCGTACTTCAGCGGATCATTCACCGGCTTGGCCGCGACCACCTCGAAGGTAGCAGCCTGAATCCTTGGCAGCACCGCCGGATCCAGCGTCGCGGCGGCGACCTGCCCGGCCGCCAGCAGACCCAGCAGCATCGCAACGGCCGCCCCCATGTGCAGCCGCCACGGCATCTTCAAAGCGAGCATACGTTTCCTTGTGTAGCGAAGACTGATCCGGAACACCCCAGGCATTCCCCCTGCCCGAGCCGGGCCTGCGCAGTCTAGCGAATCCGCGGCCGCTTCCGTTCGCCCGCTTCGTCAACCCCGTCTGCGCCGCCGCTGCGTTCCACCCATCATGCAATTGCGGAGATCGCCATGGGCGCAAGAACTTCCCGCGCCGCGCCGCCGCCCGGTCGCCCCGACGAGCACAGGCGCGCGGCAGGCGCCGGCCGCGCTTCCGCGCAAGGCGGCGCGAGGATCCGCGATGGGGCCGGCTGAGCCGGCCGGTGCTCCTTCGCCGCACAGCGCATCGATGTTCGCCGAACGAGGGGCTTTTCGCTTAACCTCGCCATCCATGGATGCGCCCCTGGACGAGGATTCGACGCTGATGCTGGCCTACGCCCAGGGCGACCTGGCGGCGTTCGAGGCGCTGTACGCGCGGCATCGCGGCGGGCTGTACCGTTTTTTGCAGCGCTCGACACGCGATGCCAGCCTGGTCGACGAGCTGTTCCAGGACACCTGGAGCCGGGTCATCGCCGCACGCGAGCGCTACCGGCCGCAGGCGAAATTCAGTACCTGGCTGCTGCAGATCGCGCACAACCTGGTCATCGACAGCTATCGGCGCAAACGTCCGCTGGCCAGCGGCGAGGAAGCCGAACTGGCGGTGGCCAACCTGCCGATTCCCGAGCGCGAGCAACCCGAGCAGGCGCTGTCCGACTTCGAGCAGCGGCGGCGCATGCAACTGGCGATCGAACAATTGCCCGAGGAGCAGCGCGCGGTGCTGCTGCTGCGGCTGGAACACGACATGAGTCTGGAGGAGATGGCCGAAGTCACCGGGGCCGGACGCGAAACGGTGAAGTCGCGGCTGCGCTATGCCATGAACCGGCTGCGCGAGCGGCTGAGCGAATGATGCCAAGCGAATGAACACCCACGACGACGAACGCCTACCCGGCGATGACGAACTGGCGGCGCTGTACCGCAAGCTGCCCGAGCGGCAGCCCAGTGCCGCGCTGGACGCCGCCGTACTGCGCGCGGCCGCCGCGGCGCTGCGCCCGGCGCAGCCGAAGCGACCGCGCTGGCCGCTGGCCGTCGGCAGCGCCGCCACGATAGCGCTGGCGGCCGGGCTGGCCTGGCATCTGCGCGAGCTGCCGGAGACCACGCGCTCGCCGCTGCCGCCTTCGCTGTCCTCGAGCAGCCCGTCCGCAGACGCGATGCCGGCCACGACGCCGGGCGCTGCGGCGACGGCAAATCCCCCGAGCCAGTTCGCTCCTCCGCCACCGCCACCGCCACCGCCACTGATCGTCAGCGCCAAGCTGCGGCCGCCGCACGCAGTCGAAGCCGAGCCGTCCAGTTCATCCGAGCGCCCGATGGCCGCCCGCTCGGCGGTCGCGCCCGAAGCCAAGGCAGCGGCGCCCGGCAGGCGGGTCGAAACGCAGACGTTCGATCGCAAGGCGTACGCGCCGTCCAAGGCCGTGGCCGAAGCACCCAGGGCCCAGACCGCACCAGCGCCGTTCGCCAATCAGCTCACTCAAACCAGCCGGCCGGCACCGACGCCCATGCCAGCGCCGCCACCGCCGCCAGCTCCGGCACCCGCTCCGCCCGCTCCACCAGCACCGATGCTCGAATCGACGGCGGCCATGCCACCGTCGGCCGCACCTTCGGGAGGCCTGGCGGAGGCCCCTGCGTCCGCACCCATCGCTCCAGTTCCGACTCAAGCCCAGGCGCCCGTCTTGGAGCAGACGATGTCGACGGCCGCAGCACCGGCGGCGCCCCGCCAGCCGCAGCGCTATGCGATGCCGGCCGCGCCCGCGCCGATGATGGCGGCCCCTGCCGCGCCGCCGATGCCTGCCCCGGCCGCCGATGCCGCCCTGCCGCCATCAGGCCAGACGCTGGACGCCGAACTGGCGCATATCCGTGCGCTGCTGACGCAAGGCCATCACGACGAGGCGCAGCAGCGGCTGGAAGCCTTCCATCGCCGGCATCCTGCCTACGTGCTTCCGGACGATCTGCGGGCGCTGCTGCCGTCGCCATGAGCGACGGGCTGCAGCAGCTGGCCGGACCCTGCCGGCACGCCGAGGAAATCCGCAAGAGCCGCTTCCTGGCCCAGGCCGCGCCGGTGACCGATGCCGGCCAGGCGCTGGCCTTCGTGCGCGACGTCGCCGACGCAGCCGCCACGCACAATTGCTGGGCCTATCGGATTGGTCAGGAGTATCGCTTCAACGACGACGGCGAACCGGGCGGCACCGCCGGTCGACCGATTTTGCAGGCGATCGAGGGCCAGGGCATCGACCGCGCCGTGGTGGTGGTCACGCGCTGGTTCGGCGGCACCAAGCTCGGCGCCGGCGGCCTGGTGCGCGCCTATGGCGGCACCGCCGCCGAATGCCTGCGTCGCGCGGCCCGCCTGCCCATCGTGCCGATGGCGCGGCTGGGCCTGCGTTGCAGCTTCGCCGAGCTGGCCCTGCTGAAGGCGCGGCTGCGCGAATGGCAGGCCTCGATCGGCGCGGAGCACTTCGACGGCGACGGCGTCAGGCTGGAACTGGAGCTGCCCGCAGCCCTGCTGGACGAGGCGACGGCGCGCATCACCGACCTCAGCCGCGGCCGCAGTCGGGTGGTCCGGCTGGACGGATAGTCGCAGCTCCGGTTGAATCGGCATGGCAACCGCCCCACCTTGAATGCTTTGCGCGCCTTCCGCCCTCTTTCCTTCAGCGAGCCCTCATGAGCGACACTGCCGCCCCACGCCCAGCCCGCCGCGTCGGCGCCCTGCGCCAGCTCTGGCCGTTCCTGCGCCCGCATCGCGCCCTGGCGCTCGGATGGCTGGTGTTCCTGGCCTTGTCGTCGGCGACCACGCTGGTGCTGCCGATCGCCATCCGGCACATGTTCGACCAGGGCTTCCAGCATTCGAGCATGGCCGCGATCGATGCGACCTTCCTGGGCCTGTTCGGCATCGCGCTGGTGCTCGCCTTCGCCACCGCCGCCCGCTATTTCTGCATCACCCTGCTGGGCGAGCGAGCGCTCGCGGCGATGCGCACCCAGCTGTACGCGCACGTGATCCGGCTGGACGTGGGCTTCTTCGAGCGCAGCCGCGTCGGCGAGCTGATCTCGCGGCTGGGCACCGACACCGAAGTGGTGCAGGCACTGATCGGCTCGGGCATCTCGGTGGCCTTGCGCAGCGCGGTGATGCTGCTCGGCGCCAGCGTGATGATGGTATGGACCAGCCCCCGCCTGGCCGGCCTCACCGCCCTGGTCATTCCGGTGGTGATCCTGCCGATCATCGCGGTCGGCCGGCGCGTGCAGAGACTTTCGCGCGACAGCCAGGACCGGTTGGCCGACGCTGCGGCGATCGCCAACGAAACGCTCAACGCGGCGCCAGCGGTGAAGGCCTATGCGCGCGAGGGCATCGAGAGCGGCCGCTACGGCGACGCGATCGCCCGCGCGCTGTCCACCGCGCGCCAGCGCATCGGCACCCGCGCCCTGCTGACCGCGGCGGTGATCGTGCTGTTCTTCGGCGCGATCGCCCTGGTGCTGTGGGTCGGCGCGCGCGAAGTGCTGGAGAACACCCTCGATCCCGGCGTGCTGGCGCAGTTCGTGATCTACGCGATCTTCGCCGGCGGCTCGGTCGCCGGATTGAGCGAGGTGTGGGGCGACGTGCTGCGCGCGGCCGGCGCGATGGAGCGCATCGGCGAACTGTTCACCGAGTTGCCCGAGATCACCAGCCCGGCCCAGCCGCAGGCACTGCCGACACCGGTACGCGGCGCACTGCGCTTCGAGCACGTGGCCTTCCACTATCCCACCCGACCGGATGCGCCGGCGCTGCACGACTTCAGCCTGGAAGTGAAGCCCGGCGAGACGGTGGCCCTGGTCGGTCCCTCGGGCGCCGGCAAGAGCACCGTGTTCGCGCTGCTGCTGCGCTTCTACGATCCGCAAAGCGGGCGCATCAGCCTGGATGGGGTCGACCTGCGCGCGCAGACCCTGCCCAGCCTGCGCGGGGCGATCGCCCTGGTGCCGCAGGAAACGGTGATCTTCAGCGGCAGTGCCGCCGACAACATCCGCTTCGGCCGCCAAGACGCCGGCGACGCCGAAGTGCGCGAAGCAGCGCGCCTGGCCGAAGCACACGAATTCATCTCGGCCCTGCAGAACGGCTACGAGGCCGAACTGGGCGAACGCGGCGCACGCCTGTCCGGCGGCCAGCGCCAGCGCATCGCGATCGCCCGCGCGATCCTGCGCGACGCCCCGCTGCTGCTGCTCGACGAGGCCACCTCGGCGCTCGACGCGCAATCCGAGGCAGCGATCCAGCAGGCGCTGGAGCGGCTGGAAAAAGGCCGCACCACCCTGGTGATCGCGCACCGCCTCGCCACCGTGCTGCGCGCCGATCGCATCGTGGTGATGGACGGCGGCCGCATCGTGGCGCAGGGCACGCATGAGAGCCTGCTGGCCGAAGGCGGCCTGTACGCGAAGCTGGCGCGGCTGCAGTTCGCGGCCTGAGTGGCTTCGACCACCGTTCGATCGCGGCAAGCCATCGCCCGCCTTCCGGTCAGGCTTGCTGAGGCGATCGGCTAGTCGGATGCGGTAGCAACAAACATCACCTGGTTCGCCTCGAAACGCGTGGCGACCAGGGTATGGCCGTCTGGCAGAAAGCTCAGTTCGCGCGGGAAGCCAGGCGCAGAAATCGAGAGGCGCTGCATGGCCGCCGCACCGTCCAGGCCGCCCTGCAGGCCTACGAGCTGGCCGGCATCGGCGCTGCCGAAACGGTTCGACAGCGTGAGCCAGACCTGCTTGCCGTCGGGACGTACGGCCACGCCGACCGGGCTGGCGCCCATCGGGAAGCGCGCGAGATCGACCCGCTCGCTGCCGCCCAGCCAGTCCTTGATGCGGAAGCGCAACAGGGCGCCGTCGCCGCGTGCAGTCACCCACAGCAGCTCGCCCGAGGGCGACACCGCCACGCGCACCGGATTGCAGCCGGCCGGCAGCGCCGCGGCGATGGCGTGTGCGGGATCGGCCATCGCCTTGTCCACGTCGAGCCGGAACAGCAGCCCCGGTGGATGCTTCTGCTCTTCGCGCGTTTCCGGCTGGCAAGTCGCCGGCAATTTCAGGCCAGCCGCCGCGACCTGGCTGGTGCCGAACAGCCAGCGGCCGTCAGGCGAAAGCGCCAAGCCGACCGGGCCGATGCCCACCGGAATGCGCGCCGGCGGCGTCTTGCCGCTGTAGCCCTCCGCACGCGCCTTGGCCAGATCGAACACGCTGAGCCGTTGCGCGTCCTCGTCGCTGACGAACAGCAGGCTGTCGTCCCGATTGAACAGCGCATACACCGCGCCCGCGCCACTGCCGCTGCGCAGCAGGCCCAGCGCAGCGGTCGCCTCGCCGCGCTCGAGGGCAGCGACATCCAGCAGCGCCGTGCCTTCGCCTCCGGTCACCGCCAGCAGGCGGCCATCGTGCGAAAGCGCCTCGCCGAATCCCTCGCCGGCCAACCCGACCACATGCGCCAGCGTGAAACTGCCGCCCTGGTTGTGCAGCACCGCGACCGCACCGCGCCCCTTGCCCACTTCGAGCGAGACGAACACCCAGCAGCCATCGCTCGTCGGCGCGGCGGCGAACGGATGTCCCGGCACGGCCACGTTGGTGGCGGCCGCTGGCGCGGCACAGAGCACGGTCGACGCATGCGCGCCGAAGCTCAGGGCGAGCAGTAGAAAACCTAGACAAGCTCGTTTCAAAACAGCAGCTCCCTGCAGATTGGGTTTCATCCTCGATGTTGCGACCGCGCCTGCACAAGGCCGCGCACGTGAACGCGCTAAGCCGCGCCGATGGCCGCCAGCGCCGCCACCAGCTCGCGCACTTGCGCCTCGTCGCTGCGCAGTTCGCCGCCGTCCATGCCCAGGCCTGGCCCACGATGCTGCATGCCCGAGGCCAGTTCTCGTTTGGCCGAAGCGTGGAATTCGCGCGCGCCGGTGAGCCGCGCCAGCTCGGCCACGTTATGCGCGGTGACGCCCGCGCCGGGCATCACCGCGATGCGTCCGGCCGCGCGCTCGACCAGTGCCCGCAGCAGCGATGCGCCTTCCAGTGCGCTCGAGCGCGCACCGGAACTCAGCACGCGTTCGCAACCCAGCTCGATGAGGTCGCCCAGCGCCTGCAGCGGATCGCGACTGAGATCGAAGGCACGATGAAAAGTCACGCCCAAGCGCCCGGCCGCGGCGACCAGGGCGCGGCAGCGCGGCAGGTCGACATCGCCCGCGGCGTCGAGCACGCCGAGCACCACGCCGTCGCAGCCTTGCGCCACGCATTCCTCGATGTCGCGCAGCATCACCTCGCACTCGATGTCGCTGTAGAGGAAATCGCCGGCGCGCGGCCGGATCAACACATACAGCGGAATCTCCAGCCGTTCCCGCGCCATGCCGATCTGCGCCTGCGAAGGCGTCAGGCCGCCCAGCTCGAGCGCCGTGCACAGCTCCACTCGCGCCGCGCCACCGGCCTGTGCGGCCAGCGCCGAGGCCACCGAGTTGGCCGCCACCTCCAGTTGGAACGCGGCGCTCATGTGCGGTAGACGCTGGACGCCGGCACCAGGCCGTCCTGGCGCTGCGCGTCGCACACCGCATAGGAAAAGCCTGACTGGATCGCCCAGGCGCCCACTTCGCCGTTGCGGTTCATCGCCAGGAAGCCGACCTGGATGTCCTTGGTCGCCGCCGGCCGACGCTTGATGATGCGCATCACCGCTTCGTGGCAGGCTTCCTGCGGGCTGCGCCCCTGCCGCATCAGCTCGACCACCAGGAAACTGCCCGCATTGCGGATCACTTCCTCGCCCACGCCGGTCGAGGTGGCCGCGCCGACCTCGCCGTCGACGTACAGCCCCGCGCCGATGATCGGACTGTCGCCGACCCGGCCGTGCAGCTTCCAGGCCATGCCGCTGGTGGTGCACGCGCCGGCCAGCCGGCCGTGCGCATCCAGCGCGAGCATGCCGATGGTGTCGTGGTTGCCGGCGCCGCCCGGGCGACCGGTGCGCCCGTAGTCGTGCACCTCGCTGTTGGCCTGCGGCTGGTAGTGCGCAGTTTTCAGCCATTCGTGCCAGGCCTGCTTCGATTCCGGCGTGAGCAGTTCTTCCCTGGTGAAGCCCTGCTCCAGCGCGAACTGCAGCGCGCCGTCGCCGACCAGCAGCACGTGCGGCGTGCGCTCCATCACCCGCCGCGCCACCGAGATGGGATGGGCGATGTGTTCCAGCGCAGCGACCGCGCCGCAATTGCCCTCGGCATCCATGATGCTGGCGTCCAGCGTGACCTTGCCGTCGCGGTCGGGATAGCCAGCGCGGCCCACGCTGTGATTCTTGAGATCGGCCTCGGGCACCTTGACCCCGACCTCCACCGCATCCAGCGCAGCGCCGCCCTGACTCAGCACCGTCCATGCCGCACGATTGGCAGCGATGCCGAAATCCCAGGTGGAAACGACGCGCGTCGTCGCCGGCGTCGCGCCTGATCCAACCTTAGCGCCTGTGGCGGATGCGCTGCTTGCAGCGGAAGCGGCACTCGTACCGGGCGTGCTGCCTGTCCCGGCGGCGGCCATCGCCGTCTTGTCCAACAGCGCCAGCGACGAGGCGCCGAGCAGCGATGCCTTGAGGAATTTTCTACGATCGGCCACGCGCGATTCTCCGCAAGAGAACACAAGGCGCGCAGGATCGCATAAACGGAAAAGCCCCGCGCCTTGCGGCGCGGGGCCTGGGTGTCACGTCACGGCCGCCGCTGACGACGGCCGGCTAACTTCAGGCTGCGACCTCAACCCCGGAAGCCTGGGCGCCCTTGGGGCCCTGGGTGACTTCGAACTGCACCCGCTGGCCTTCCTGCAGGCTACGGAAGCCCTTGGAGTTGATCGCCGAAAAGTGCACGAAAACGTCCTCCCCACCGTCCTCGGGTGCGATGAAACCGAAACCCTTGGCATCGTTGAACCACTTGACCGTACCGAAACGCATCGCGAAAACCTCGAATCATGGACTGGATGCACCAAAGCCTGGCGCAAACCGCCATACCCCCCTCGGTCAGGCGCCCCTTGGTACAGATCAAGTATCAGCATGTTTGCGGGCCCAGTGCAATACGTACAATACGACGGGGTACGCAAAGCTCGACGCCGTACTCAGCTTTTCAGCATTTCGGCCAGGATGGCGGGGACCTCGGCGGTCGCCGCGGCCAGGTGAGCGAAAATTTCTTCGATGCTGATTTCTTCCTCGTCGCCGCAGCCGGCGGCGAAATTGGCCACCAGGGCCAGGCAGGCGTATTCCAGTTCCAGCTCGCGGGCCAGGCCAGCTTCCGGCATGCCGGTCATGCCGACCAGATCGCAGCCGTCACGCTTCAAGCGGGCAATTTCGGCGCGGGTTTCCAGCCGCGGTCCCTGGGTGGCGCCGTAGCAGCCGCCGTCGATCGTGGCGACCCCCGCGCGTGCGGCCGCGGCCAGCAGCTCGCGACGCAGCGACGCGGTGTACGGCTCGCTGAAGTCGATGTGCTTCACCTCGGCGCCCTCGACGTCGCAGAAGCTGGTGTAGCGTCCGTGGGTGTAGTCGATGATCTGGTCCGGCACCACGATGCGGCGCGGCCCCATGTCGGCGCGGATGCCGCCGACGGCGTTGACTCCCACCACCCGCCGCGCGCCCAGCGCATGCAGCGCCCACAGATTGGCGCGGTAGTTGACCCGATGCGGCGGCACGCTGTGGCTCTCTCCGTGCCGGGCCAGGAAGGCCAGCCGGCGGCCGGCGAAATCGCCCAGCACCACGTCGCCCGAAGCCGGGCCGTAGGGAGTGTCCATGCGGTGCCGCTCGCTGTTCTGCAGCCCAGGGAACTGGTACAGGCCGCTGCCGCCGATCACGGCCAGGTCGATCGCGCTCATTGCAGTCGCATCCTTCGGAAAAATGGGAAAAGCCCGCTCAGGCGGCGCTGCCGTCGTCCTGCAGCGCATAGATCGCCGGCAGGTTGCGGCCTTGCTCGTAGTAGTCCATGCCGTAACCGAACACGTAGCGATCGGGCAGCTCGACGCCGTTGAAGTCGGCGGTGATGCCCTCCACCACGCGGTCGTGCCGCTTGCTGCACAGGCAGGCGACCAGCACCCGGCGCGCGCCGCGGCGCAGGCAGTCGTCGCGCACGGCCTTTAGGGTGTGCCCTTCGTCGAGGATGTCGTCGACCAGCAGCACGCAGCGGTCCTGCAGCGACACCGCCGGCTCGCGCAGCCAGTGCAGTTCGTTGCCGGTGGTGGCGCCGCGATAGCGGGTGGCGTGCACGTAGTCGAACTCGAGATCGGTGCGGATCGCCAGCGCGAGTTGCCCGGCAAACATCAGCGCGCCGTTCATCACGGTGAGGAATACCGCGCGCTCGCCGTCCAGCGCGCGGTCGATGTCGCCGCCCATGCGGTCGATCACCGATTCCAGCTCGGGACGATCGAACAGACGATCGGATCGGGCCAGGGCTTCGGCCAGGCTCGGGGGAGATGCGCTCATGCATGAACCTCGTCGGCATCGAGTGCCGTGATGCGCGCGATGAAATGATCGCGCTGGGGATTGGAGACCAGGCTTTCCCAGGTCGAGCCGATCGTGCCGCGCAAGGCGGCAAGGCGTGCAGGGGCCAGCGGCGTGCGTCCGGCCACGGCAGCGATCGCCTCATCCACTACGTCCGGAAAGCAGGCCAGCACCAGGTCGCAGCCGGCGTCCAGGTGGCCGTGCACACGCTCGCCGACGCCGCCGGCCACGCCGGCGGCCGCCATGCTGATGTCGTCGCTGATCACCGCACCGGGAAAACCGAGCTCGCCGCGCAGGATCTCGCCGATCCACTTCGGCGAGTAGCCGGCCGGCGCCGTGTCGACCTGCGGATAGACCACGTGCGCCATCATCACCGCCTCGACCCGCGCCTCGATGCACTGGGCAAACGGAACCAGGTCGTCGCGGCGGATCTCCTCGAGCGGCCGCGGATCGATGGCCTGCGCCTTGTGCGTGTCGGCCGCGACCGAACCGTGCCCGGGGAAATGTTTGAGCACCGCAGCCATGCCGGCCAGATGCATGCCTCGCACGTAGGCCTGCGCCAGCTCGGCGGTAACCCACGGATCGGCGTGGAAGGCGCGCGCGCCGATCGCGGCATTGCCGCGGGCCAGGTCGACCACCGGTGCGAAGCTGAAATCCACCCCGATCGCGCGCAGCTCGCTGGCCATCACCCAGGCGTGTTCCTCGGTCAATCGCACGGCTTCCGCAGGGTCGCGATCGTAGACCGCACCGAGCTTGGCCAGCGCCGGCAGGCGGGTGAAGCCAGTGCGGAAGCGCTGCACCGGGCCGCCCTCCTGGTCGACCGCCACCAGCACTTCGTCGCCGGCAGCGGCGCGGATGGCCTCGATCAGCGCGGTGACCTGTTCGCGCGAAGCGAAATTGCGCGCGAACAGCAGCACGCCGCTGACGCCGGGCGCGCGCAGCCAGGCGTGCTCGTGCGCAGCCAGCTCCTGTCCGGCCAAGCCGATCATCAGCATGACGCGCCCTCCCCGGCATCGCCGGCGGCGCGCTCTTCGGCGCTCCATGCCGCATACGGCCGCTCCACCAGGCTGGTGTTGTAGTAGCGGACCAGACCGCTCACCTCGACGCCCAGCCAGGCCGGTCGGGGAAACGCCGCATCGACCGAAGGCAGCTCGACCTCGGCCACGATCAGGCCGGCGTTGTCGCCGAGGAATTCGTCGATCTCGAACAAGGTGCCGTCGACGTGCACGTGATGACGCACTTTCTCCAGCGCGCCGTCGCTGAGTTCGGCCAGCATAGCCTCGGCGTCGGCCACGGGAATCGGGTAGTCGAACTCGGCGCGCTCGATGCCGACGCGTGCGGCCTTGACGTTGAGCCAGGCCTGCGCGCCCGAGACGCGCACGCGCACCGAGGCGCGCGCGCTGCCGTCGCGCAGCGCACGCGTGCCGATCAGGTAGCCCTGGGCAATGCGCTCGCTGCGTTCGATCTGTTCGCGCCAGTCATCGGCGGCAAGCAGAAATTTGCGTTCGATCTCGATGCCCATGCGGATGCCGGAATACTCAGCTGACGATGTCGTTGAACTGGGAAACCACCCGCTCGCGCTTCTCCTGCAGATTCTGCAGCAGCTCGCGATCGTGGCCTTGATGCAGTTCCTTGATCAGCACCTTGGCGCTGATCAGCGCATCGTCGATGGCCTGCGTGAAGTGCTCGAAGTTGTCGTTGCTGACATGCTCCTGCTGCAAGCGATCGCTCTGCCCCTGGAATTTCTTCACGCCGGCAGACAGCTGCTCGAGCCGGTCGACCTTGGCCTGCAGCTGTTTGACGTCGAGGCCGTCCAGATTGCCGTCGCGGCTCCAGCGTGCAACCAGGCCGTCCATCAGATCGTCGACGGCGTCGCTGGCCTGGTAGATCGATACCATGAGCACTTTGCCGTCCTGTTGCAGCTGCGCAAGCTCCTTCTGGTGCTGCTCCTGATAGAGCGCATCGCGCGCTTCCTCCAGGGCCTGGCCTGCGGCGCGATAGGCCTTGTACTGCTCGACCAGCTGATGGTGCAGCGCCTTGCCCTGCTTGAAGTCGTCCAGCTTGTAGGCGCCGCTTTCGTAGTAGTGGTGAATGCTGCTGAAAGTGACCGAGAGATCCACCACGCGCTGGCCGAAGGCGAGGCCGGCCTGGTCCATGCTCGGCAGCGACGGCGACAGCGCGGCGACCTTCTTGAGGAAGTCGAGGTACTTCTGCCGCGAAGCATCGGTCGGATCGGTGTAGGCGGCGAACGTGGTCATCATGAACATCCGCTCCAGCCCGTCCTGCTGGCCGATGGCCGAGCCCTGGCCGGTGAGCCGGCGCATGTCGAGTTCGCCGTCCTTGTCGACCGCCTTCAGATAGCCTTTCACCTTATCCGGCAGATCGTAGATGCCGGTGTCGACGAAGTTCAGGTCACCGACCGAACCGCCGGCACTGCGCGGCAGACTGATCGACAGCTTGTTGGACACGATGTCCAGCCAGGCATTCGCCTTGGTGGCAGTCGCGCCCATCTCGTCCTGGCTGGACGCGTCCTTCGGTGCGCTCGTCGCCGCGCTGCCGGCACCTGCCGGTGCATGGTCCTGCCCGTTCGGCGACGCGGCCTGCTGGCCGTTGCAGGCAGCCAGCGCCAGGGTGACGCACAACATCAAGGAGACGTTCCGTTGCTGCTTCGACATGCTCGTATGTCCTTATGGTCGGGTGGATCGGAAACTCGGGGAGCCGGGCTCAGCGCCGCTCGAACAGCGCGATCGATTCGACGTGGGCGGTGTGCGGGAACATATCCATCACCCCGGCGGCAACCAGGCTGAAGCCGCGCTGCGCCAGCAGGCCGGCGTCGCGCGCCAGCGAGGCGGGATGGCAGGATACGTACACCACGCGCCCGGTCTGCTTGTGCGGCAGGTACTCCAGTACCTTGTCGGCACCGGCGCGCGGCGGATCGAACAGCAGCTTGTCCCAGGGCTCGCGCGCCCAGTCCGCGCCGCGCTGGTCCTCGAACAGGTTGGCCACGCGGAAGTCTGCATTCGCGATGCCGTTGCGCGCCGCGTTCGCGCGTGCGCGCTCGACCAGGCCGTGCTCGCCTTCCACGCCGACGACTTCGCCGACGCGCCGGGCGATCGGCAGGGTGAAATTGCCCAGGCCGCAGAACAGATCGAGCACGCGATCGGTGGGCTGCGGATCCAGCAGGTCGAGCGCGTGTTCCAGCATGCGCCGGTTCATGCCGGCATTGACCTGCACGAAGTCCAGCGGTTCGAACTCCAGCTCGAGTTCTTCCGCCGCGTCGCGCCCCGGCATGCGGAAGGCCAGCCGGGGCAAGGACGGCCACAGCGGATGCACGCTGCTCACGCCGCCCGGCTGCAGATAGATGGCGAAGCCGTGCTGCTGGCCGAATGCGCTCAGCGCGGCGGCGTCGCGCTCGCTGAGCGGCTTGAGGTGACGGAACACCAGGGCGACCGTGTCGTCGCCGGCGGCAAACTCGATCTGCGCGATGTCGGCCGCCGCGTCCAGGCCGCCGACCAGTTCGCCGAGCAGGCCGATCTTCGGCCCGATCGCCGGATGCACCACTTCGCAGCGCTCGATGTCAGCCACGTAGCGCGGGTTGCTCTCCTCGCGGAAACCGACCAGCACGCGCTCCTTCTTCAGCACGTTGCGCACCGACAGCCGGCCGCGGCGGCGATAGCCCCAGGCGGCATCGGTCAGCGGTTCCAGCCAGCGCTGCGGCGTCACCTTGCCGATGCGCTCGAAATTCTCGGCCAGCACGTTCTGCTTGGCGGCGATCTGTGCGCCGATCTCCAGATGCTGCAGCGAGCAGCCGCCGCACTGGCCGTAGTGACGGCAAAGCGGCTCGACCCGCTGCGGCGAGCGCGTCAGCAGCTCGATCACCTCGGCTTCGTCGAAATTGCGATGGCGTCGGCGCATCTGCACGCGCACCCGCTCGCCGGGCAGGCCGCCGCTGACGAACACGGCCTTGCCGTCGATGCGGGCCACGCCGCGGCCGTCATGGTTGAGGTTGGTGATCTCGGTCTCGAATTCTTTCATCGCGGACTGGGGCACGCCGGGACGGTCTCGCCCGGTGGACTGGAAGGCGGAAGATGGCGTCGAACTGGACTACTTGCGCTTCCAGACGCCTGCGGAGTCCTGATAATACCAGCCCGCACGGGCGTGCTCGATCCAGCTCTGCGCGAAGGCGGCGCGGATCTGCGCCTCCCATTCCGGATGACCGTTGGCGCTGGCCACCTCGCGGTACAGGGCCGCGCGATCGCTGTTCTCATCGGCCACCGCCGCCTTGATCTCGGCGCGCTGGCTGAGCGGCAGCTGCGAGGCGTCGCGCACCGCCACCATGCCGTCGCGGCCGAAGCCCAGCGCGCCGCTGTCGAACGAGGCGGCCAGGCCGCCGCGGAAACGCTCCTGCATGCGCTGCTGGATGCGTTCGGTGGTGGCGTTCTGGATGCGGATGTCCGGCGTCTCGGCCGCCTCGGCTGCAGGAATCAGCAGATCGACCAGCATGGCCGACGGCGGCCGCTGCGCCGGCTCCGGCTTGTGCGACGAAGGCTTGGCCGGCGCCGGCTTGTTTGCGTCGGGCGCTGCGCCGCCGGCATCCAGCACGGTGCCGACGAACTGGTCGGCCGCCTTCTGCGCCGCCGCCTCCGGAAAATAGACGTTGATGGTGACGCAGCCGAGCAAGGTGGACAGCAACAGCCCGAGCAGGGAGGCCAGCAGGATGGGGGCGCGTTGGCGCATGTTCGGCTCCGGCGTTGAATAGGGTGAACCGGCTGCATCCGATCCCGTGGGGGCGGGACCGCTGCATGCGCAGTCAGCGGATTTCGGGGGTCGCGCCCGCGGTGGCCGCCTTCAGGCGGCGTACCAGGGTGGGCCAGTCGACCCGGTTCTGGTGCCCGATGACCTGCAGGTGCGGCAAGCCGCTGCCTGCCAGGATAGTGTAGCCGTCTCCGCTGCTTTCCAGACCACTCATCTGGCACACGTCGCCCTGCAGCACGCAGTTGAGGCCGATGCGTTTGTAGCCGAAGGTCTTGAACAGGCGCAGCATGGTGCCCTGCAGGCCGCCGGCGATGCCGCCGCCGCCGACCGTGGTGAGATTGTTGACCGCGCGCTGGCTGATCCGGCCGCCGCCGTCGGCGCGCAGCGAAGCCTTGAAGGCCACCGGGTTCCAGTCGACCAGGCGCAGCTGCTCCACCTCGCCGTCGAGGCGGCCGGTGATGCTGCCGAAGTCGAACACACTGGTCATCGCCGCCAGGTCCAACTGGTTCAGGTGCACGTCGCCGGTGAGCACCGGGCTGTTGCCGAACGGCTGCTGCAAGGCCAGCCGGGTGATGTCGACGAAGCCGTCGAAGACATGCACGCTCAGGCCGCCCTGCAGTTCGATGCGGTCGCCGACCCAGCGCAGCGAGGGAATCGCTCCGCCCAGGGTGCCCGGGAAGGCCGGCCAGCCCAGCGCACGGCTGAACGCGGCCATGTCGACGCCGGTGACCGCGAGCGAGGTGGACAGCCGCTTGCCGTTGGCCGCCGCCGGTCGCCACTCCAGCTCGTTCACCCGCACATGCCCGTTCAGCAGCGGCAGGTCCAGCGGCTGCTGCAGGCTCAGCTGGCCGTCGCGGCTCAGCCAGCGCCCCTGTGCTGCGCCATGCTCGAGCCGGTACAGGCTCAGGCTGCGCCAGCCGAGGGTGGTGTCGGGGCGCTCGCCCTGCGCCGACCAGTCCAGGCCGCCACGCAACTGGCTTACGCCCAGGCGCCCGCCGCCGTCGACGAAATCGAAGCCGTCGGTGTGGAAGGCAAAACTGCGCAGCCCGGCCGGTTCCAGGTCCAGGCTGCCTTCCAGGGCGCCGGCCGTGCGCGCGTCGCGCAGACCCAGGCCGGCCAGCCAGGCCTGGCCATAGCGCTGATAGGCCGCCGGAAAATGCGCCTCGATATGGGCGAGATGCAGCTTCTGCAGACTGCCCTTGGCGTCGAAGCCCAGCGAACCGTCGAGCTGCAGCGCGTCGGCATCGGCGACGTGCAGCCGGCTCAGCTCGATCGCGCCGGCATGCGCGGCCGCGTTCAATCCCAGCTGCACCGGATGATCCGGCAGGCGGGCATACAGCGGCCCCAGCAGCAGCTCGCCGCCGCGCAGGCTGGCGTCCAGCTCGATGCGGCTCTGCGTCCCGGTGGTATCGATGCCCAGCAGGCCGCCCCCGCTCAGCGCCTGGCCGGCCAGGTTGCCGCCCGGCGAATCGAAGCCGATCCCGTCCAGATTGAACTGGCCCGAGGCCTGCAGGCCCGAGCCGATTACGTCCAACGCCAGTTCGGCATCCAGTTGGCCGCTCTTGAAGCGACCGCTCCAGGCCTTGGCCAGCAAGCCCTGCAGCCAGGCGGCCGGCAGATGGTGCAGGCTGATCTGGGCATGGCTGGGCTGGTCCAGCGGCAGCGCCGTGCTGGCCTGCGTCTTGCCCTGGCCGATGTCGACCTGGAGATTGTTCGCGGCCTGGTCGACCACCAGGCTCAGGCTGGCATCGCTGAACGCCCCGCCCGGCGCCCCGCTGGCCTGGGCGTCGCCTTCGAATAGCCAGCGCAGATCGGCGTCGCGTCGCAGTACGCCCTGCACGTGCAGGCCGACGCGGCGCCAGCCCAGCATCGGCAGATCGGCCTGCTCGGCCTGCAGTTCGAGTTTGAGCGTGCCGGCGTCTCCTTCGCTGATCCGCGCCTGCACATTGCGCAGCTCGACGCCCGCCACCGCGAAGACCCGCGCAGCCAACACGGTGTCCGCGCGCGCGGGGGCCGACGCCAGCACCCAAAGTGCGACCCCCAGCACGATCCCCCGGCAGCTTGATATGCAGCTCATGTCACGTCATTCTGCTAAAAATTAGCTGAACGACACGGATGCGTCATGCCAATAGCCCAGCCCGATCTTGCTCCCGGCGCCCTCGAGGCGCTTGCCCGCCCAGCGGCGCCCTATGTTTTGGTGGCCGACGACGACCCGGCCAGCCTGCGCTACCTCACCGATGCCCTGGCCCGCCTGGGCGCCCGCGTGGAACCTTGCGCCGACGGCACCCAGGCCCTGGCCCAGGGTCGCCGGGCCGCCTTCGACCTGCTGCTGCTCGACTGCCGCATGCCCGGCGCGGGCGCGCGGGAAGTGCTGGCGACGCTGCGCAATGACCCGTCGGCAAGCTCGGCCGCCGCCATTGCGGTGGCGACCAGCGCCGAACTCGACGCCGACGAACGGCACGCGCTGCTTGCCGCCGGCTTCCGCGACACCTTGAGCAAGCCTTGCCGGCTGGACGATCTGCGCCAGTTGCTAGCGCTGGCCAGGCCGACGGAAAACGGGGAAGCGGTGCTCGACGACGCCCAGGCCCTGCAGAGCAGCGGCGACGACGCCGTGATGCAGGCGCTGCGCAACCTGTTGCTGCAGGAGCTCGACGTGTTGGACCACCAGCTCGATCAGCTGGCCGGCGACCCGCCAGGCTTCGGCGAGCGCCTGCACCGGCTGCGCGCCTCCTGCGGCTTCTGCGGCGCCACCGCGCTGGCCACGCGCGTGATCGCCTTGCAGCAGCAGATCAAGCTGGGCATACCGATCGATGCGGCGTCATTGGCGCCGTTCCGCACCACGCTGCGCCAGACCATGTTCGCCTTGCAGGCTACCGTCGACGGCTGAACCAGCCGCGGCGGTCCGGCGACCGGTAGCCACTCACGGCCGCGTCATCGCCGCAGCGAGCACCTGCCAGGAGCGCAGCTCCGCCCCGCCCAGGTGGAAGCGGATCACCTCGCGCATCATCCGGCGCAGCGACTGCAGCCCGCGCGCATCGCCCGGCACGCGGTCCTGCCCCAGCGCCAGCAGGTCGGCGCCGCGGACCGCGGCGGCCTCACCCGGGCCGCAGCGGCAGGCACCCAGCTCGGCCTGGTAGCGATAGTGCGCCTGCGGATCCAGCGGCTCGCCGCCGTCGGCGTCGAACTCCAGCTGCAGCGCATAGCCGATGGCAGCCAGCAGATCCCGTTCGAAACGGCGCAGCTGCCAGCCCGGCGACTCAGCGGCGGCCAGCCGCGGGAGGGTCTGCGCATAGGCCTCGAACAAGGCCGGATGCGGGTCCTGCCGACCGGTCAGGCGCACCACCAGTTCATTGAGGTAGAGGCCGGCCAGACCGGCGTTGCCGGACAGGCGCAGCGGCAGGCCGGCTGGCTCGGCGCTGCGCAAGGTGGCCAGTTCGCCGCGCGCCAGCAGGTCCAGCAGCAAGGGCTGGAAGGGTTCGAGCTGGGCGCGCAGCGCCTGCCCGCGCGCGCTGCGCACACCGCGCGCGACCACGCCGAGCCGGCCGTGGTCGCGGGTCAGGCATTCGAGCAGCAGCGAGGTCTCGCGATATGCACGCAGGTGCAGGACGTAGCCCGGCTGCTGGTCGATGCCCATCCGAAGTTACCCGGGTTTCGCCTGCTGCTCAGTCATCGTAGCCGAGCTTTTTCAGCATGGCCTCGTCGTCCACCCAGCCTTCGCGCACCTTCACCCATAGGCGCAGGAACACTTTGCGGTCGAACATCTGCTCCATCCGGCGGCGTGCCGCGCTGCCGATGGCCTTGAGCTGGGCGCCGCCCTGCCCGATCACGATCGCCTTCTGGCCGTCGCGCTCGACCCAGATCACCGCATGGATCTCGGCGACACCGTCGGGGCGATCTTTGAACTGCTCGATCTCTACCGTGGTGGCGTAAGGGAGCTCCTGATCCAGTCGCAGCATCAGCTGTTCGCGCACCATCTCGGCGGCGAGGAAGCGCTCGCTGCGATCAGTGATCTCGTCCGGCGGGTACACCGGCGCGCGCACCGGCAGGCGTGCCAGGATGGCGCGCTCCAGTTCGCCCAGCCCTTTGTTCTTCAGCGCGCTGACGTAGTGGATCTCGTCGAAACTGTGCTTGCTCGCCAGTTCGGCGACGAACGGCAGCAGCGCGGTCTTTTCCTTGGTCAGGTCGACCTTGTTGATGGCCAGCAGGCGCGGCACGTTCTGCTCGGCCAGCGCCGCGTACAGCGTCTCGTCCTCGTCGGTCCAACGCCCTGCCTCGATCACCTGCACCACCAGTTCGACGTCGCTGATCGCGGCGCGGGCGGCGCGGTTGAGGCTGCGGTTCATCGCGCGCTTGGCGCCGCGGTGCAAGCCGGGCGTGTCCACGTACATGATCTGCCCCGCCTCGCTGCTGGCGATGCCGAGGATGCGGTGGCGGGTGGTCTGCGGACGCGGGCTGACGATCGACAGCCGGAAGCCGATCAATGCGTTGAGCAGGGTGGACTTGCCGACGTTGGGACGCCCGACCAGGGCAGCCAGGCCGCAACGGAAATCCGCGTGCGGCAGAACGCCGGCGTGGTCGTCCTCGGGCATTCCGGCGGCGCCGGCCGCGGTTTCCGTTTCATGGTTCATAACGATCTGCATATTCTTTCTGAGAGGGGACAAGCATGGCCCCACGCCGCGGCGTGCGCCAGCCCGGGCGTGTCGCACATCACGATGACGTCCGGCGGCTAGACCGGCCCGCTGCGTTCCAGCAATTGGCGCAGCACCACTTCGGCCGCGTCCTGTTCGGCCGCGCGGCGACTGCCGCCGCTGCCTTCGCTGCGCAGCGGCAGCGGTTCGCTGATCGCGCAGCTCACTTCGAAGGTACGCGCATGATCCTCGCCATGGGTGGCGGTCAGCTCGTAGCTCGGCAGGGCCAGGCCGCGGCCCTGCAGCCATTCCTGCAGGCGCGTCTTGGCGTCCTTGGAGGAACGCGGCAGCGCAGCGATGCGCGACGCGAACAACCCCTGCACGAAGTCGCGACAGCTGTCGAAGCCCGCATCGAGGTATACCGCGGCCACTAGGGCTTCGAAGGCGTCGGCGAGGATGGAGTCGCGGCGAAAGCCGCCGCTTTTCAGCTCGCCCTGCCCCAGCCGCAGCTGTTCGCCCAGCTCCAGTTCGCGCGCGAGCAGGGCCAGCGCCTGGCCGTTCACCAGCTGCGCGCGCAAGCGCGACAGCTCGCCTTCGCTGGCATGTGGATGAACCGCGTAGAGCATTTGCGCGACGATCGCGCCGAGCAGGGCGTCGCCGAGGAATTCGAGTCGCTCGTTGTTCGGCCGGCCGGCGCTGCGATGGGTCAGCGCCAACTCGGCCAGCGACGGATCCCGGAACCGATAAGACAGCTTCAAGAGCTTACTGCGCCGCGTTGCCGGCCAGCGTCACGCTCTTCTCGAAGTGCAGCAGGAAATCGACGTTGTACATAAAGTGCACCTGCTTGTCGTAGGCCACTTTCAGCGTGCTGCCGCCCGAGCCGTTGGGCGTGATGGTGATGTTGCTGGGCTTCACCACGGCATCATCCACGTACTGGAAATCCATCTTCTTGATCAGGTCGGCGCGGATTTCCTCCATCGGCTTGTCCTGGGTGCCGTCGGTAACGAGCTGCGACATCGCCTTGCTGACGCCCATGAACTCGGTGTACGACGGCACCAGTCGCATCGCCATGTAGCCGAAGAAGGCGGCAATGGCCAGCACGAACAGGAACCCCACCAGGGTGATACCTAGCTGCCTCGATTTCATAGTCCCCTCGCTAATGCCGCCGCGCGGCTGGATGGAATACCTGCGCGACCCGTCGGGCCGCGCACCCCCTCAGTGGATGATTGTGCCCATGCGCTTGAACGCCACGCTAGAGCCATTCCAGCTCAACCAGATCAGGAAGGCCTTGCCGGCTAGGTTCTGTTCCGGCAGGCAACCCCACCAGCGGCTGTCGGTGCTGTTGTAGCGGTTGTCGCCCATCACGATGTAGCAACCTTCCGGCACCAGCGACGGCACCACCGGGTTCGGGATAGAATTGGGCGTCATCCGCTCCGGCATGCGCGCGGTCAAGTGATCGACGCCACCCAGGTGCTCTTTCCACACCGTGGCGCCGAAGTCGAGCATCTCCTTGTCCTCGCTGCGCTGAGGATTGCCCACATAAGGACCGACTTCGTCCGCCAGCACCGGCTCGCCATTGATCAGCAGTTGGTCGCCGTGCGATTCGATGCGGTCGCCGGGCAGGCCGATCACGCGCTTGATCCAGTTCTGGTTGGGCACGGGCGCATGCGGGTCGGCACAGGTGAGGTCGCCGCTGCGCACCAGCTTGCCGCTGCCGTCGTTGCACAGATAGCCGGGAAAGCGAAACACCACCACGTCGCCGCGCTTCGGCTCGCCGAGGCTGAGGAACTTGTTGTTGAAGGCCGGCATGCGCAGGCCGTAGGCGAACTTGTTGACCAGGATGAAGTCGCCCACGTCGAGGGTCGGCATCATCGAGCCGGACGGAATGCGGAAGGGCTCGGCCACGAAGGAGCGCAGCAGCAGCACCACCAGCACCACCGGGAACAGCGAACGCGACCAGTCCACGATCGCCGGATCGCGCAGCTCCTCGCCGGCGGCTTCAACCTTGGCTTTGCGGCTACGGTAGAACAGCAGTCGGTCCAGCGCCCAGACCACACCGAACAGCACGGTGAGTCCAAGCAGAATCGCCGAAAAATCGAAATCCATGCATTAGCTCCTGTTGCAGCGCCTTATCTTGTTCTACTTGTCCACCTTCAGGACAGCCAGGAAGGCTTCTTGTGGAATGTCCACCTTGCCCACCTGCTTCATACGCTTCTTGCCTTCCTTCTGCTTCTCCAGCAGCTTCTTCTTCCGGCTGACGTCGCCGCCGTAGCATTTGGCGAGCACATTCTTGCGCAGCGCCTTCACGGTGGAACGCGCGATGATCTGCGCGCCGACCGCCGCCTGGATCGCCACGTCGAACTGCTGGCGCGGGATCAGGTCCTTCATGCGCTCGACCAGATCGCGCCCGCGCCGGTCGGCATGGCCGCGGTGCACGATCAGGCTCAACGCATCGACGCGCTCGCCGTTGATCAGCACGTCCACCCGCACGAACGGGCCGGCTTCGAACCGGTCGAACTGGTAGTCCATCGAAGCATAGCCACGCGAGACCGACTTCAGGCGATCGAAGAAGTCCAGCACCACTTCTGCAAGGGGCATTTCGTAGCTGATCTGCACCTGCGTCGCCAGGTACTGGATCGAGCGCTGTACGCCGCGCTTTTCCTCGCACAGCGTGATGATGTTGCCGATGTAGTCCGGCGGAGTGAGGATGTTGGCCACGATCACCGGCTCGCGGACTTCCTGGATCTGCGGCGGCGCCGGCAACTTGGCCGGATTGTCCAGCAGCATGGTGGAGCCGTCGCTCTTCAGGATCTCGTAGACCACGGTCGGCGCGGTGGTGATCAGGTCCAGGTCGTACTCGCGCTCCAACCGCTCCTGCACGATTTCCATGTGCAGCATGCCGAGGAAGCCGCAGCGGAAGCCGAAGCCCATCGCCTCGGAGGATTCGGGCTCGAAGAACAGCGCGGCGTCGTTCAGGCGCAGCTTGTCGAGCGCCTCGCGCATCGCCGGGAAATCGTCGGAAGCCACCGGAAACAGGCCGGCGAACACGCGCGGCTGCATGGTCTGGAAGCCCGGCAGGGGCTTCTCCGCCGGGCGCGCGGCATGGGTCAGGGTGTCGCCCACCGGCGCGCCGTGCACGTCCTTGATCGAGGCGTTGATCCAGCCCACCTCGCCTGCGCCCAGCTTGTCCAGCTTCTTGCGCTTGGGGGTGAACACGCCGACCTCGCTCACCTCATGGCTGCGCCCGGTCGACATCACCAGCAGCTTCTCGCCGGGACGGATTTCGCCCTGCATCACGCGCACCAGCGAGACCACGCCCAGGTAGTTGTCGAACCAGGAGTCGATGATCAGCGCCTGCAGCCGGTCGGTGTCGCCGGGCTTGGGCGGCGGGATGCGGGCGATGATCGCTTCCAGCACCTCGGTGACGTTGAGGCCGGTCTTCGCGCTGATCGCCACGGCATCGGTGGCGTCGATGCCGATCACCGCCTCGATCTCGCCCTTCACCTTCTCGATGTCGGCGGTGGGCAGGTCGATCTTGTTCAGCACCGGCACGACTTCCAGGCCCTGCTCCACCGCGGTGTAACAGTTGGCCACCGACTGCGCTTCCACGCCCTGCGCCGCGTCCACCACCAATAAGGCGCCTTCGCAGGCAGCCAGCGAGCGGGACACCTCGTAGCTGAAGTCGACGTGGCCGGGGGTGTCGATGAAGTTCAGCTGATAGGTCTTGCCGTCGCGCGCCCGGTAGGGCAGCGAGACCGACTGCGCCTTGATGGTGATGCCGCGCTCGCGCTCGATCGGGTTGTTGTCCAGCACCTGCGCCTCCATCTCGCGCTCGGCCAGGCCGCCGCAAATCTGGATGATTCGATCAGCCAGCGTGGATTTGCCGTGATCGATGTGGGCGATGATGGAGAAATTGCGGATCAGTTCCATGGAGCGCTGGCAATACCTGAAGGGCCGCGCGCAAAGGCGGGGCCGGCCGCCGCCGGGATGGCGACGCTAACCCCGCATTATCGCATGGAACGGCGGACGTCCGGGCGTCCTTCGATAGGCGCCGGGTGAGCGGCGTCATATAACCGCCGCTCGATCGCGGCGACGGGACCATACGCAGGCGTTCCCGCGGGTGCCCCGTCGCCGGGTCGGCTCAGTCGTCCTGGCTGTTGTCGCCCGGTCCCTGGCCGCCGCTGCCGTCAGGCAGGGTGAGCCCGAGGAAGGCGGTGTTGTCGCCGCGCCGCACCAGCAGCAGCACGGTCTGTCCCGGCTGCAGTCCCTTCGTGGCGGCGCGGAATTCGGCTGCATTGGCGACGCGCTGCTGGTTCAGCATCAGCACGATGTCGCCGGCCTGCAGCCCGGCCTGGGCCGCGACCGAGCCGGTCACCTTGGCGATCACCACGCCGCCCTGCCCGGCCGGCAGGCCGAGCTGGCGCCGGGTCGCCGCGTCGATGTCCTGCACCGAAAGCCCCAACGCGGCGGAACCGGACTGCGGCGTCGAGCCGCTGCCTGCGGCCGAACCGGCCACGTTGCCATCGCGCGGCTGTTCGCCCACAGTGACCTGCAGGCTCTGTCGATGGCCATCGCGCACGATTTCCACCGGCACCGCGGTACCGGGCTTGGTCATCGCGGCCAGCGGCGGCAGGTCCGAACTCTGGTGGATCGGATGGCCGTCGTAAGTGACGATCACGTCGCCAGGCCGGATACCGGCCTTCTCCGCTCCGCCGCCCGGCACCACCTGCGCCACGATGGTGCCATCCGCGCTAGGCAGTTTCAGCGCCTTGACCATGTCGTCGGTCACCGGGCCCATGCCCACGCCGAGCATGCCGCGTGAGACGTAGCCCTTGGTCTTGATCTGCTGCACGGCGTTCATCGCCACGTCGATCGGGATCGAGAAGGCCACGCCTTGATAGCCGCCGGTGTTGGAGTAGATCTGCGAATTGACGCCGACCACCTGGCCCTGGAGATTGAACAGCGGCCCGCCGGAATTGCCCTGGTTGATCGGCACGTCGGTCTGGATGAACGAGGTATAGGGCTGGTCGGAACTGCCCAGACTGCGCCCCACCGCGCTGACGATGCCCTGGGTCACCGTATAGTCGAAGCCGAACGGCGAGCCGATCGCCAGCACCCATTGACCGGCCTTGAGCGAGCGCGAATCGCCGATGTGCACCGCCGGCAGCGCACCGCCGGCGCTGACCTTGAGCAGCGCGATGTCGTACTGCGGATCGCTGCCAACCACTTTGGCGACCAGAGTGCGGCGATCCTGCAGGCGCACGGTCACCTGATCGGCGCCGTCGACCACGTGGGTGTTGGTCAAAATATAGCCATCGCTGGAAATGATGAAGCCCGAGCCCAGCGAGGTACGTGCCTGCTCTTCCGGCGAGGGCATCATCGGCATGCCGAAGAAGCGCCGGAAGATTTCCATCTGCGGATCATCGAAACCCGGCGCGCCATGCGCCGCGCGGCGGCGGCCGGTGTACTTCGCCTCGACGTGGACCACCGCCGGAGCATTGTCCTGCACGATACCGGTGAAATCCGGCAGCATCGGTGCCGCGGTGGCCGACTGCGCCTGTACGCCGCCCGTGGTGGCGAGCCCGACCAGGATGCTGCACGCCAGAGTACGCCAGAGGGATCGATGCATGACTTCGTTCTCCTTCGAGGTGGTTTGGCGGCCACACTCACCCATCACGGCCTGGCTGGAACCGTGAAGAAAAGGCGCGGCCGCGGGCAGGAAAAAAGCTGACGGGGCCGGCGCCGCCGGCAGAGAATCAATGCACGACGGCTCCGGACGGTGCGCGCTGTGCCGCCGGGGGCGCCTGCTTGGCGTCGGCATCGATCAGCAGCAGATAGCTGCCGTCGTTGTTGTTATAGGTGCGATAGCGCGGCAACTGGTACGTCGACAGGTTGTTGGCATAGGGCGCGGCGAAGCGGCCGGGCGTGGTGCCGAACGAGGTGGTGGCGGAAGCCCGTTCGGTGAGGCCCGGCATGCTGGCGCTGTCGAGCAACCAGCCGGGCACGGCGGCCGGAGTGCCGACGTGCGTGGTCGCCGCCAGCGATTGCGACGCAGCCATCGGCCGCGTGGTGACGGCCGCCGTCGCCGGGCCGGCCCGATGGGCGGCGCCGTCACCCATCGGGCGTGCCGTCATCAGGGCCACTACCGCCACGCCGGCGGCGATCGCTCCGCCAGCCGAGAGGCGCAGCCAATGCCGGCGCCGGCCATCGGCGACGAATGCCGCGCCGTCCTGCTCGACCGCCTGCAGCACCCGCTCGGCAAATCCGGGGGAAGCCAGCGCAGGCAGCGCGCGTCGCAGGCCATCGCCGATCGCATGGTAGTTCGACCAGGCCTTCTGCAGCGCGACATCGTGGTCCAGCCGGCGCAGCAGAAAGCGCAGCGGCTCGCCCGACAGTTCCCCGTCCACGGCGGCGGAGAGGTTTTCGCGATGGTCTTCAGTCATGCTCCTGATCCTCAACGATTACGGCAACAACGAACGTAATTTTTCATCGATGGCCTCGCGCGCCCGGAAGATCCGCGAACGCACGGTGCCGATCGGGCAGTCCATGGCCTCGGCGATCTCCTCGTAGCTGAGGCCGTCCACCTCCCGCAGGGTGATGGCCGCGCGCAGCTCCTCGGGCAAAGCTTGGACTGCGGAATACACCGTTTGTTCAATTTCCTGACGCATTAATTCGCGCTCGGGGGTGGCGCTCTCGTGCATGCGCTCGGCGCCCGGCGCAAATTCGGCGTCTTCCACCGCGATGTCGTCCATCGGCGGGCGCCGTTTCATGGCCACCAGGTGATTCTTCGCGGTGTTCACCGCGATCTTGTAGATCCAGGTGTAGAACGCGCTGTCGCCGCGGAACGAACCGATCGCACGCCACGCGCGCACGAAGGCTTCCTGCGCCACGTCCTCGCATTCGGCCTGATTGTTGACGTAGCGCGAGATGAGGCCGATCACCTTGTGCTGGTACTTGCGCACCAGCAGGTCGAACGCGCGCTTGTCGCCGCGCTGGACCCGCTCGACCAACACGCTGTCGAGTTCGCCCTCGCCCACCCGGACTGTTTCCTTCGTCACCTCTGCCCTCATTAGGAATTCGCCGAATGGACCGACGTGCTCAGACAAGCGCCGGCCGCCCGAGTTCAGCCGCCACGGCTACTATTTCACGCCCCGTGCCAAATGGCACTCTCGGCGGCGCGAAGATCCGCCAGGGCGGCCCTGCCCTTCATATGGGGCCACGGCGGCCGCAAGGCAAACTCAGGCGCGCGCCGCCAGCAGGCTCTGCCGCTCGGCCAGCAGTTGGTCGAACAGGGCCGAGGTCAACGGGCGGCAGAACAGATAGCCCTGCAGTTCGTCGCAATGATTGGCGCGCAGGAAGTGCAGGTGCTGCTCGGTCTCCACCCCTTCGGCCACCACGCCGCGCTTGAGCCGGTGGGCCATGTCGACGATGGCGCGCACGATGGCCTCGTCGTCCGGATCGACGCCGATGTTGCGCACGAAACTCTGGTCGATCTTGATGCGGTCGGCCGGCAGGCGGCGCAGATAATCCAGCGACGCCGCACCCGTGCCGAAGTCGTCGATCGCGATGCGGCAACCCAGCCGGTGCAGCCCGTGCAGGTTCTCGACCAGGTTCGGCATCTGCTTGACGCTGATGCTCTCGGTGACCTCCAGCTCGAGCAGCCCCGGGTCCAGGCCAGTCTCGGTCAGCACGCTTGAGACGGTCTCGAGCAGGCCAGGCTGCAGCAGTTGCATCGCCGAAAGATTCACGCCGAGGCGCAGACGCAAACCGTACTTTTGCTCCCACCCCTGCGCTTCCAGACAGGCCGTGCGCAGCACCCATTCGCCCATCGGCACGATCAGCCCGCTCTCTTCGGCGATGGGAATGAAAAAGGCCGGCCCGATCGAGCCCAGCTCGGGATGTTCCCAGCGCAGCAGCGCCTCCATGCCGACGATGTCCTCGTTGGCCGCATCGACCTGGGGCTGATAGACCACGCGCAGTTCGTTGTTCTGTTCGGCCAGGCGCAGGCGCGACTTCAGCGCAAGGTTCTGCTGGCGCGCCTGTTCCGGGCTCACCTCGTAGATCTGGAAACTGTTGCGCCCGCGACTCTTGGCCGCGTACATCGCGTCGTCGGCGTGCTTGAGCAGCGTCTCCGCGTCGGTGGCGTCGTCCGGGAAGAAGCTGATGCCGATCGAGATGGTGATGTGCAGCTCGGGCCCCTGCTCGAGCTGCAGCGGCACCGCCATGGCCTGCACGATTTTCTCGGCGACCCGCGCAGCGTCCTCGTTTTTGACGATGTGGCGCAGTACTACAATGAATTCGTCGCCGGCGTAGCGGGCCACCGTGTCGGAAGCGCGGACGCTGCCGATGAGCCGCTGGGTCACTGCGACCAGCACCTGGTCGCCCATCGCATGACCCAGGTTGTCGTTGATGGACTTGAAGCGGTCCAGGTCGACGAACAACAGGGCGAAACACTCGCCGGTGCGATTCGCCTCGCGGATCACCGTGTCCAGCCGATCGTTCAGCAGCAGTCGATTGGGCAAGCCGGTCAGCGCGTCCAGCAGGCCCTCGGCGCGACCCTGCTCGCGCGTGCGCTGCAGCTCGAGCACGTGGGCGAAATGGGCCGCGGCACAGCGCAGCACCGGCTCGACCACCTCGGGCTCGCTCATCGGGCGACGCGCGCCGGCCAGCAGGGCGCCGAGCACGCTGCGCCGCTCGTCGACCAGCGGCAACCCGGCGAAACCGAGCAGGCCCAGCTGGCGAATCAGCGGATCGTCGGCGGCCAGGCGAGCGGCATCCTGTGGATGCAGCAGGGTGCGCCCGCCCAGTACCAGGCGCAACGAGGTCTGCACCGAGGCTTCCGGCCAGGCCGGTTCTTCGCCGCGCCACCACTGGTAGCGCTGCATCGGGGTGCCGTTTTCCTCGGGTCGGGCCGACCATACCGCCAGATAGTCCAGCCCGAGTCCGTCGGCGAGCAGCTGAGCCGCGCCGGCCAGGCCGCCGTCGTCCTGGTCGTCGAACAGGCGCATCAGCAAGTTCAGCGCCGCGAGGGGACGATCTTCCGCATGCCGGCTGCGGAATACCACAGCGAGACCGTCACGGCCGGCATGCCGCGCCGGCCGGATCGCCGCCTCCGCCTGCTCGAAGCCGAACGCGCTGCGCCGCCGGCAGGCATGCCAGCGGCGGTCGCCCACCGCCAGCGCCAGCACCGAGACGCCGTCCTCGAAGGAGATTTGCTCGTTCACCGCTCGCCCGAGCATGCGTTGCGCGCCGATGCCCATGCGGCGCAGTAGGGCCGGGCTGATCTCCCACACCCGCTCTCCCGCAGGATCAGTGAGCAGCCATTCGTCGTCCTCGCCTTCCTGCAGCGCGAGCGGCTCGTCGGTCTGCGCGACGGCCGTGACGACCACGGGCCGCAGCCGCCGCCAGCGTTCGACCAGCTCGGCCTCAATGCGCGAAGCGTCCAGCCAGTCGCCGACCGTCTCCGGCAGTTGCGACGGCCGCAGCACGCCTTCGGGCACCAGCACCGCGATCAAGGGTGCCTCCGCGCAGGCCGGCATGGCGCGCAGTTGCTGGCAGCAGCGCTGCGCCTCGCGATCGTCGCCGGCCAGCACCACCACCAGCAGGGCAAGCGGATCCCTGCCTTCGAGCAGAATCGCCGCATGCGCTACGTCGCGCGCGGAATGAATGGCCGGATGCCCTTGCCGGTCGAGTACGTCGAACAAAACTCGTCGCAACTCACGCTGAGATGCAAGAACCAGGATGCCTGAGCCCATGAGCGCGCCTCTCAGAACACCCAGCGGCCATCACGCAGGCGCGGCCGCTGCGGCGGCTTCGCCTCCGCGCGCAGGCGCACCACGGCCTCGCCCAATTCGCCCAGCAGCGCCAGTCCGGCATCCACCAGCACCACCCGCCGTACGTGAGCGGTCGACTCGCGCGCGAGCTGGCGCAGCAGCAGCAGGTTCGCCGCAGCGATCGGCATGGTTAGCCCGGACAGGAGGTAAATGCCGAAGTGATTGCTCTGCAGCATGTAGCGCAAGGCGCCGCCCAGTTGCTGCAGGCCGGGCATGCGCACGTGGGCCTCACGCAGGCTGGCCAGCCCCGCGTCCGGCTGCCACAGGTAGATCGACTGCCCGCTTTGGCGCGACAGGGTGGCGAACTGCCTGATCAGCATCGCGCTGTCGCACTCCTCCAGCGCCACCAGCGCGCTGGGCGCGGCAAGAATCCGCTCGAGCATGTCGGCGCCAACGGATAGAGGGACAGTGCTCATCAGGGAAGTCATCGCGCGGTACGTTACGCGCTCCCGGCGGAAGCGCAAGGGCAAAAGCTCACCACCCGCCAGACAAGCGCCAGTGTGCGCCGGAAGCGGGCGGCGCGCATCGGATGAGGGGCACGTCTCGCAATCATCGTGGCGGGAAGGTAATGTGCTAAATCCTCCGCTTGCAGCCCACATCATCATGTTCGAAGGATTGCGCTTCAATCATTGGAAAACGGCCCAGGACGACAGCGGCATCGTCGTGCTCACGCTCGACCGCGACGCCAGCAGCGTCAACGCGATTTCCCGCGCGGTGCTGGACGAACTCGGCCAGATCGTCGAGCGCCTGGCGATCGAGAAGCCGGCGGGCGTGATTATCCACTCGGCCAAATCTTCCGGTTTTGCGGTGGGCGCCGACATCAAGGAATTCGTCGAGTACGCCAAGCAGGGCAGCGTGCTGGAGAACATCGAGAACGGCCAGCGCGTCTACGAGGCACTGGCTCGACTGCCCTGCCCGACCATCGCCGCGGTGCACGGCGCCTGCATGGGCGGTGGCACCGAACTGATTCTGGCCTGCCGTCAGCGCATTGCCGCCGATGACGACAAGACCCGCATCGGCCTGCCCGAAGTCATGCTCGGCATCCATCCCGGCTGGGGCGGCACCGCCAGGCTGCCGCGCTTGATCGGCGCGACTGACGCCCTGCCGATCATGTTGACCGGCAGAGCGCTGTCCGCGAAGCGCGCGCTGTCGCTCGGCGTGGTCGACCGTCTGGCCCGCCCTGACGAACTGCTGGCGGAGGCGCGACATCTGTTGCGCCGCCCGCAGGCGCGGCCGCTGTCCCGACGCGCCAAGGCCTGGGCGACCAACCTGTGGCCGGTACGGCAGATTCTTGCGCCGATGGTGCTCAAGCAGACCGCGGCCAAGGTGCGCAAGGAACACTACCCTGCCCCGTTCGCGATGATCTCGGTGTGGCAACGCGGTGGCGCCAGCATCCAGCAGCGCCTGAAGCTGGAGGCGCGCTCGGTGGCGAAGCTGGCGCAGACCAGCACCGCACAGAACCTGATCCGCATCTTCTTCCTGCAGGAACGCCTGAAGAACCAGGGCGGCGGCACCCCGCACGGCATCGAGCACGTGCACGTGGTCGGCGCAGGCGTGATGGGCGGCGACATTGCCGCGTGGAGCGCCTTCAAGGGCTTCCAGGTCACCTTGCAGGACCGCGAGATGAAGTACATCCAGCCGGCACTGGATCGCGCCCGCCAGCTGTACGAAAAGAAATTGAAATCGTCGGAGAAAGTCGAGCAGGCCATGCGCCGCTTGCGTGCCGACGTCGAGGGCAAGGGTGTCGAGGCCGCCGACCTGGCAATCGAGGCGATCTACGAAAATCCCCAGGCCAAGCGCGACCTCTATGCGGTCATCGAGCCGCAGTTCCAGGCCGACGAAATCCTGGCGACGAATACCTCGAGCATTCCGCTGGACGAGTTGCGCAAGGACTTGAAGGCGCCCCAGCGCTTCCTCGGCCTGCACTTCTTCAACCCGGTGGCGCAGATGCCGCTGGTCGAGGTGGTCCGGCACGACCAGTTGGATCCGGCCATCGAGAAGCGCGCGCTGGCCTTCTGCAAGGCGATCGGCAAACTGCCGGTGGCGGTCAAGGGCACGCCAGGCTTCCTGGTCAACCGCATCCTGATGCCTTATCTGCTGGAGTCCATGCGGCTGTTCGGCGAAGGCGTGCCTGGTCCGGTGCTGGATCGCGAAGCGAAGAAGTTCGGCATGCCGATGGGGCCGATCGAACTGGCCGACACCGTCGGACTGGACGTGTGCGCCTCGGTAGGCAAGGAGCTGGCGCCGTTCCTCGGTCTCGAAGTGCCGCAAGGCCTCGAAGACAAGCTCGAGGCCGGCAAGCGCGGCAAGAAAGACGGCCAGGGCATCTATACCTGGCATGAAGGCAAGCCGCAGAAACCGGAGGTCGATCCGGACTACGCCGTGCCGGCCGATCTGCAGGACCGCATGATCCTGCCGATGGTCAACGAAGCGGTGGCTTGCCTGGCTGATGGCGTGGTCGACGATGCCGACCTGCTCGATGCCGGCGTGATCTTCGGCACCGGCTTCGCGCCGTTCCGCGGCGGTCCGCTGCAGTACGCGCGCAGCGAGGGGCCGGATACGGTGAAGCAGCGCCTGGAAGCCCTGGCCAGCCGCTACGGCAGCCGTTTCGCGCCCAAGCAGGGCTGGGATCATCCGTCGCTGCGCCGCGGCGCCGAAGTCACCGTGGAAGCCCTGGCCCCGCGCGACAGCGACGCATGAGCACGGCCGCTCAACCGCTCGATCTGCGCACGGTCGAGCTCAAGGCCTACGTGCCGGCGAAGGATTTCGAGCGCTCGAAATCCTTCTACCGGGAGCTGGGCTTCACGCTGGCCTGGGACTCCGCCGAACTGGCCTGCCTGCACGCCGGCGCGACCAGCTTCCTGCTGCAGAATTTCTATGCGAAGGAACTGGCAGAAAATTTCATGATGCATCTGCTGGTCGAAAATGCAGACAGCTGGTGGCAGCAGGTCGAGGCGGCCCAGCTCGCGGCCAGATACGGCGTGCACACTGCACCGCCCGAGGACCGGTCGTGGGGCATGCGCGACTTCACGCTCGAAGATCCCAGCGGCGTGCTCTGGCGCATCGGGCACCCACTTCAGGCACCGGCGTCAGCCTGACGCGCCCACCGGCACCGCTCACCAGACCAGATCGTCCGGCACGCCATCCTCGCCGATGCCGCTGGTCGCGCCGGGCTCGACCAGCAGGGCGATCTGTCCCGCATCGATCTCGCGCAGCTGGTCGACGACCTCGCGGCGGACCAGCAGATAGCGCCCACCCTGCTGCACCACGCCCAGCTCGCCGGCATTCAAGGCACGCAGCTGGGCGGCATCGACATGCACGCGGCGGATCTTGCCGCCGTATTCAAAATGCCGCACCAGCTCGGCCTCGGCCAGATTCAGCGCCTGTCCCTGCAGCAGCTGCTGCACCTTGGCCTTGCGCTCGCGCTTGATCCGCGCCTGCTCGGCGGCTTCGTGCTCCGCCCGCTTGCGCTCCTGCGCCTCGGTCTGCGCGCGCAAGGCATAGGCCTTGGCCAGATCGATCTCCTGGCGGCCCTGGTTCGGACGCTGCGCCGGCTTGCCGTGGCCGCCAGCACCCGGCTTGCGTTGGGGCGCCGGGCTATCTTTGCGCGGCGCACGCGTCGCGGCGGACTCCGCCGCCTTGGTGCGCTTCTCGTCGCGCACCTGTTGGACGATGCCGCTCTTCAGCAGGAGGTCGCGCAGTGAATCAGCCATGATCGTGTCGATATCGATGAAGCGAAATAATTAGTAATGCGGCGGCGGCGGTTCGCTTTGCGGATCGTGCCCGGGCGTCAGCCGCATGGTGGACAGCTCGTTGCGCAGCTCGCGCACCAGTTGCTCCAGCGTGGCCACCCGCATCGCCTGGTCTGCATCGGCCGCCCCCAACGCCTGCACGGCATCGTCGAGGAAGGTCAGCTTGACCTCCAGCTCGGTCAGGCGCTGCTCGAACCCTGAGCTCATGTGCGAGTCGCCAGGCTGCGTCCGCGGCCGATCCCATAATAGGCCAAGCCGGCCTCTTCCACCGCGTCGGGTTCGTACAGGTTGCGGCCATCGAAGATTGCCGGCTCGGCCAGCACGGCGCGGATGCGGCCGAAGTCGGGACTGCGAAATGCCTTCCACTCCGTCACGATGGCCAGCACGTCCGCTCCCTCGAGAGCCTGATAGGCGCCTTCGCAAAGCACCAGATCGGCGCGCTCGCCATAGATACGGCGCGTCTCTTCGCGCGCCTCGGGATCGAACGCGCGCACTCGCGCGCCGGCCTGCCACAGCGCTTCCATCAGCTGGCGACTGGACGCCTCGCGCATGTCGTCGGTGTTCGGCTTGAAGGCCAGCCCCCACAGCGCGATGGTCTTGCCCTCGAGGTGGCCGCCGAAGTGCCGCTCGATCAGCTCGAACAGCTTCAGCTTCTGGCGCTGGTTCACCGCCTCGACCGCGCCGAGCAGGCTCGCTTCGTAGCCGACCCCGCGCGCGGTGCGCTCCAGCGCCTGCACGTCCTTGGGGAAACACGAGCCGCCGTAGCCGGCGCCCGGATAGATGAAGTGATAGCCGATGCGCGGATCCGAACCGATGCCCTGGCGCACCAGCTCCACGTCCGCACCCACCCGCTCGGCGATGTTGGCGATCTCGTTCATGAAGCTGATCTTGGTGGCCAGCATCGCGTTGGCCGCGTACTTGGTCAGCTCGGCCGAGCGCTCGTCCATCACCACGGTGCGCTCGTGATTGCGGTTGAACGGCGCGTAGAGCTTGCGCAGCACTGCGATGGCGCGCTCGCTGGAACTACCGATGATGATGCGATCGGGGCGCAGGCAATCCTCCACCGCATCACCTTCCTTGAGGAATTCCGGATTGGAGACCACGTCGAATTCCACCGCTGCGCCACGCGCAGCCAGCTCGGCCGCTACCGCCGCGCGCACGCGATCGGCGGTGCCCACCGGCACGGTCGACTTGTTCACGATCACGGTGTAGCGATCCATGTGGCGGCCGACCGTGCGCGCGACTGCAAGCACATAGCTTAGATCGGCACTGCCGTCCTCGTCCGGCGGCGTGCCCACCGCGATGAAGACTGCCTGGCCGTGCGCGATGGCCGGCGCCGGATCGGTGGTGAAATCGAGCTGGCCGCTGGCGTGATTGCGCCTGACGATCGGCTCCAGACCGGGCTCGTAGATCGGAATCTCGCCGCGTTTCAGGCGCTCGACCTTGGCGGCATCGATATCGACGCAGACCACGTGATTGCCCATTTCGGCCAGGCAGGCGCCGGTGACCAGACCTACGTAACCGGTGCCGAAGATGGTGACCTTCATGGTGTAACGGTTCCTGCAGGCGACAGCCGCCTATTCTAGCGAAGCATGGGCGCGCGGAGCGACCGCAGCGCCTTCAAACGAAAGGGGCGCGAATCGCTTCGCGCCCCTTTCTCAACTGCTGGCGCTGGCCGTATCAGTTGGCCTGCGAGCTCGAGCCCGACGCGCTGCCGGCGGCAGTCTTGACTAGGGTCACGTCGAAGATCAGCGTGGCGTTCGGCGGCATCGGGCTGCCCTGCGGCGGCTGCGCGCCGTAGGCCAGGTTCGCCGGGATCACGAACTTGTAATGACCACCCACCTGCATCAGCTGCAGGCCTTCCTTGAAGCCCGGGATCACGCCGGACAGCGGGATCGTGGCCGCACCCGGCGGGTTGTGCTTCGACGAGTCGTCGAACACTTCGCCGTTGGTGAAGCTGCCGGTGTAGTTGATGGTGACCGTGTCGTTCGGACCCGGGCGAGCGCCGGTGCCCTGGGTGACGACCTGGTACTGCAGGCCGGAAGCGGTGGTCTTCACGCCCGGCTCGGCCTTGTTCTTGGCCAGATAGGCATCACCGTCGGCCTTGAACTTGGCGGCGACCTGGTCGTACTGGGCCTTCGCCTTGGCTTCGACGCTGGCCATGAAGGGCCGCATGACGGCTTCAGCCTCGGTGGGAGTCATGTTCGGCTTGACGCCGGACAGCGCTTCCTGCACGGCCTTGGCGGTGGCGGCCGGATCGACCGATTCGCGCATGGCAGCGGGCATCGAACCGACCAGCTGGTAGCCGACGATGTAGCTGGCCTTGGCCTTGTCGACCGTGCCGCCGCTGGCACCGGCCTTGGAGGCCTGAGCCTGCACGCCTGCCGTCATGCCCAACGCGGCAGCCATGGTGGCCGCGATCAGCGCGGGACGCAGAATTTGCTTCATTCGAAACTCCCTCGTGTGTATATGTGCCGGCGTGCTGGCCGGGCCTCCCCAATGGAGGCAGGTTAAGCATTGTGCGGTGCTTGCGCGGTGCTTGCAATGATACGGTGCCTGGGACCGACAGGATTTATAAAGGTTCCACGGCCGCGAAAATGCCTAGTGTCGCTCATCCGTGGGCGGCGGCGCAGGCTTGTCGATGGTCTCTTTCAACGCCGCCTGCAGCCGCGCGTGCACCTGCACGAGGCCGCGCCAGAGCACCACCGCCAGCACCACGCCGGCCACCAGCAGGGACAGCGCGACCCCCAGCGGCGGCAGGATGGCCGAGCCCAGCGCGCTGACCATGGCCGCCAGCGCCAGCAGGGTCGCCAAAGGAATCAAGCGCGCGAGTATCTGCCGAATCGGCTGGGTATAGGCGCCCACGTGGCGCTCGCGGATGCCCAGCTCGGCCAGCAGCATGCCCAGCGCCTCCGCCTTGCGATACACCGCGATCAACAGCGGCAGCGAAAGAAATAGCGCGCAAGCCCAGATCAGCGAATGGCGCAGGTCGCGCCCGATACCCAGCGTGCTGAACCATTGCCAGTTGTGCGCGTTGACGTAGGCGCCGATGACGAACAAGGTGATCACCAGCATCACGTTCACCGCGATGTGCCATAGCAGGCGGCGCAGCATGGCGGCGATCACGGCGTTGTCGTCGACCGGCTTGAGGCTTTCCAGCCAGCCCGTGTAGCTGTGCACCAGCAGTTGCAGCGGGCGCGGCGTCATCCGGCGCAGCCCGTTGGCAGCGCGATCGGCCGAGCGCACCAAGTATGGCGAGGCCGCCATGCACAGCACCGAGACCGCGACGGCGATCGGATAGATGAAATCGCTGATCACCCCCAGCGAAAGCCCCAGGGTGGCGATCACGAACGAGAACTCGCCGATCTGGGCCATGCTCAGGCCCACGCGCAAGGCCGTGCGCGCATCGTGCCCGACGAAGAACACGCCCGCACCGCAGATAAGGCTCTTGCCCAGCATCACCACCGCCGTGATGGCCAAGGCAGGCAGCGCATACTGCAGCAGCATCGCTGGATCGATCTTCAGGCCGATGGCCACGAAGAACAGCGCCGCGAACATGTCGCGCAGCGGTTCGACCAGATGGATCACGCGACCGGCCTGTCGCGCCTCGGCGACCACCGCGCCCGCCAGGAAAGCGCCGAGCGCCACGCTGAAGCCGAGCCAGGCGGCCAGCAGGCTGGCGCCGAAACAGATGCCCAAGGCACTGACCAGCAAGGTCTCGTCGCGCTGAAAGCCGGCCACGTAGTCGACCAGACGTGGCAGCAGCAGCAAGCCGATGATCATGCCGGCCACCACGAAGAGACCCAGGTGTCCGACCAGGCTGAGTGCCGTATCCGCCTGCACCGCACCGCCGATCGCCACGGCGCTCAGCAAGGTCAGGATGACGATGGTGAGCATGTCTTCGGCCACCAGCAGGCCCACCACCAGCCGCGCGAACGGATGTCGCCGCAGTCCGCTTTCCGCCAGCGTACGGGTGGCCACCATGGTCGACGACAGCGCCATGATCGCGCCTAAAAACAAGGCATCCAGGCTCTTCCAGCCGAAAGCGCCGCCCAGCACATAGCCGAGGCCGAACACCAGGCCCACTTCGGCCACCGCGACCACCAGCATGGCGATGCCGACCTGGCGCAGCTTGCGCACGCTGAACTCCAGGCCCAGGGTGAACATCAGCAGCACCACGCCGAGATTGGAGATGTCGTCGATGGTGCGTTGATCGGTGATCAGCAACCCTGGCGTGTGCGGCCCGATCAGCACGCCGGCCAGGATGTAGCCCAGCAATACCGGCTGGCGCAGTCGCTGGAACAGCACCGTGGTGGCTCCTGCCACCATCATCACGATCGCCAGGTCACGGATGAAGCCGATGTCGTGCATGCGCCTCTCGTTGCATTCCTTTCCGCATGCAGCTTACCCGCAGCATGCGTGATCGCCACCTCGACGCGATGCACGCATGCTCGATGCACTGCGATGCGCGTGTAAAAATTTCTTCAGAAAATGCTTGACGAGATGTGAGACCGGGCCTATTCTTTGCGGCTTCCAGCGGCGGGGCCATAGCTCAGCTGGGAGAGCGCCTGCATGGCATGCAGGAGGTCGGCGGTTCGATCCCGCCTGGCTCCACCAACTCAGATCAAGTCCCCATCGTCTAGAGGCCTAGGACATCACCCTTTCACGGTGGCGACCGGGGTTCGAATCCCCGTGGGGACGCCACTCTTCGGAGTGGCAATGGATTCGAGGTTGTTAGGTTTGACGCTGGAAAGTTGCAACAACGCGGAGCGGTAGTTCAGTCGGTTAGAATGCTGGCCTGTCACGCCGGAGGTCGCGGGTTCGAGTCCCGTCCGCTCCGCCAATCGCAGAAACCCGCCGCTGGCGGGTTTTTTCGTTTAGCCGTCCATATCGCGATGCACGCGGCGCCGCTCTTCAATCGGGCTGGCGTTCCAGCGTGCCGATGCCGTGCCCCTGCTCCGCGAGATATTCCAGCCAGCGCGACAGGAATCCATTCATGCGCAGGCGATGCTGCAAGACCGTATGCGCCGGCGGAAATGGCCCGAGCACGTGCCACAGATGGCGTCCGGGATGGCAGTGCAAGGCTTCCGCCACGTGCGCGTCGGTGTAGACGCGCAGCTGCGCGGAGGGTGCGCGCTGCCCGGTATGCGCGTCGACGAAGCCGTAGGTGAGCTCAAGTTCCAACGTGTAGGGATGACATTCCTGCATGTGCAGGTGCACGTCGAGCCCATCGTCGACCGTCGAGAGATAGCGCCCAGGCGCGAGCTGCTGCGGCGCGAACAGACGCTGCAGACGATGATAGTTTTCCGCGTACAGCCCCATCAGGAAGCCGAAGCGACCGGGCAGCAAGGCGGAGCGACTGTCAAGCACGGCACTCATGGAGCGAGCTTACCTCCTGGCTGGGTTCAGAACATGGTCCGCTCGATACCGAAGCGGTCGAAAATCTTGCTGGCGATTTCCTCGATCGACACATGGGTGGTGTTCAGGCTGGGAATGCCGGCCTGACGCATCAGCCGGTCGGCCTGCTCCAGCTCCCACGTGCATTGTTTCAGCGTGGCGTAGCGGCTGCCTGGCTTGCGCTGCTCGCGGATCTGCGCCAGTCGCGAGGCATCGATGTTCAGGCCGTACAGCCGATGCTTGTAAGGCCGCAGCCGCACCGGCAGCTCCAGCTTATCGAGATCATCGTCGGTGAGCGGGTAATTGGCGGCGCGAACCCCATAATGCAAGGCCATGTAGAGGCAAGTGGGCGTCTTGCCCGAGCGCGATACGCCGACCAGGATCAGATCCGCCTGCGCATAGTCGACGTCCAGCCCGTCGTCGTGGGACAGCGCGTAATTGGTGGCGTTGATGCGCGCCTCGTATTTCTCGAAGTCGACCATGCCATGCGAGCGGTTGACCGCCCCCGAACGCTTGATCCCGAGCTCGTCCTCCAGCGTGCCGATGAAGGGCGCGAAGACATCCATCATCAGCGCGCCGCTGGCCGCGACGATCTCGCACAGCGAGCGGTCGGCCATGGTGTTCACCACGATCGGCCGCTCGCCGGTCTGGGCGTAGTGCGTCTTGATCCGCAGGCTGGCTGCCTCGGCCTTCTGCGTGGTGTCCACGAACGGCAGCCGGTGCTTGTCGAAGCGCACCGCCTCGAACTGGGCCAGGATGCTGTTGCCGATCGTCTCCGCCGTAATACCAGTGGAATCGGAGATGAAAAAAACTGTTCGCTGCATGAGTGGGTTCCGTCTTGTCCGGCGTCGCTGCCCGCCGCTGTGGTGCACGGCGCAGAAGCCATGCCGGCTTGACCGCAAGCTGACTGGTATGCAGTTGGCGCGGCACCGGCCGGCAATGGTCTTCTTGTGCTGTGCGTCATCGTCAGCGGACAATACCAGTTCTTTGCGGCCGGCAAGCGTCCTTCGAGGCGGCCCACTCCCCATCACCCTATTCCATTCCGCAGAGCTCTTGAGGAGACCCCCTTGAACGACTTGGTGCTTTGGCTCGACACGCTGCGCATGACCGATCTCGGCAAGGTCGGCGGCAAGAATGCGTCGCTGGGCGAGATGATCGGCAATCTGGCCAAGCTCGGCGTCTCCGTGCCCGGCGGGTTCGCCACCACCGCCGACGCGTTCCAGCAATACCTCGACAAGAGCGGCGTGGCCAAGCGCATCCAGGCGCGGCTGGCCTCGCTCGACGTGGACGACGTGTCGGCGCTGACCGCCGCCGGCAAGGAAATCCGCGAGTGGGTCACCGAGACCCCGCTGCCGTCCGAGCTGGACCAGGCCATCCGCGACGCTTACGCCAAGCTCTGCAAGGACGCCGGCTCCGACGACATCGCCGTCGCGGTGCGCTCCTCCGCCACCGCCGAGGACCTGCCGGACGCCTCCTTCGCCGGCCAGCAGGAAACCTTCCTCAACGTGGTCGGCATCGAGGACGTGCTGCACAAGGTGAAGGAAGTCTTCGCTTCGCTGTACAACGACCGCGCCATCGCCTATCGCGTGCACCAAGGCTTCAAGCACGAAGACGTGTTCCTGTCGGCCGGCGTGCAATTGATGGTGCGCTCGGACGTGGGCGCCTCCGGCGTGCTGTTCACCCTGGACACCGAGTCCGGCTTCCGCGACGTGGTGTTCGTCACCGGCTCGTACGGCCTGGGCGAGATGGTCGTGCAGGGCGCGGTGAATCCCGACGAGTTCTACGTGTTCAAGCCCACCCTGAAGGCCGGCAAGCCGGCCGTGCTGCGTCGCAGCCTGGGCGCCAAGCAGCAGCGCATGATCTATTCGGACAAGCCCGGCGAACGGGTGAGGATCGAAGAAACCCCTGCCGAGCTGCGCCGCAAGTTCTGCATCAATGACGAGGACGTGCAGGAACTGGCCAAGCAGGCGCTGGTGATCGAACAGCACTACGGCCGTCCGATGGACGTCGAGTGGGCGAAGGATGGCAACACCGGCAAGCTGTACATCGTGCAGGCCCGCCCGGAGACGGTGAAGTCGCGTGCGCACGCGACCCAGCTCGAGCGCTTCCACCTCAACGAAAAGGGCAAGGTGCTGGCTGAAGGCCGCGCGATCGGCCAGAAGATCGGTGCCGGCAAGGCGCGCGTGATCCGCTCGCTGGCCGACATGAACAAGGTGCAGCCGGGCGACGTGCTGGTTGCCGACATGACCGATCCCGACTGGGAGCCGGTGATGAAGCGCGCCGCCGCCATCGTCACCAACCGCGGCGGCCGCACCTGCCACGCGGCGATCATTGCGCGCGAACTGGGCGTGCCCGCGGTGGTCGGCACCGGCCATGCGCTCGACACCATTCCGGACGGGGTCGAGGTCACCGTGTCCTGCGCCGAAGGCGATACCGGCATGATCTACGAAGGCATGCTGAAGTTCGATCGCGTGACCGCCGATCTGGGCGACATGCCGCAGGCTCCGCTCAAGATCATGATGAACGTGGCCAACCCCGAGCGCGCCTTCGATTTCGGCATGCTGCCGAATGCCGGCATCGGCCTGGCCCGCCTGGAAATGATCATCGCCAGCCACATCGGCGTGCATCCCAAGGCGCTGCTGGAGTACGCCAAGCAGGACGCCGAGACCAAGCACAAGATCGACGAGCGCATGGCCGGCTACGCCGATCCGGTGTCGTTCTATGTCGACCGCCTGGCCGAGGGCATCGCCACCATCGCGGCCTCGGTGTACCCGAAGCCGGTGATCGTGCGCCTGTCCGACTTCAAGTCGAACGAATACGCCGGCTTGATCGGCGGTTCGCGCTACGAGCCGCACGAGGAAAACCCGATGATCGGCTACCGCGGCGCCAGCCGCTACGTCGATCCGGGCTTCGCCGAGTCGTTCGGGCTGGAGTGCAAGGCGGTCAAGCGCGTGCGTGAAGGCATGGGCCTGGACAACGTCTGGGTGATGATCCCGTTCGTACGCACGCTGGGCGAAGGCCGCAAGGTCATCGAGGTACTGGCCAAGAACGGCCTCAAGCAGGGCGAGCACGACCTCAAGATCATCATGATGTGCGAGGTGCCGTCCAATGCCCTGCTCGCCGATGAGTTCCTGGATATCTTCGACGGCTTCTCGATCGGCTCCAACGACCTTACCCAGCTCACCCTGGGCCTGGACCGCGATTCCAGCATCGTGGCCAACCTGTTCGACGAGCGCGATCCGGCAGTGAAGAAGCTGCTGGCCCTGGCGATCAAGACTGCCCGCGAGAAAGGCAAGTACGTAGGCATCTGCGGTCAGGGCCCCTCCGACCATCCTGATCTGGCGGAATGGCTGATGGACCAAGGCATCGAATCGGTGTCGCTCAACCCGGACACCGTGGTCGACACCTGGCTGCGCCTGGCCAAGAAGAAAGCAGGTTAAGACTCTGCAAAGCGATGACGATGCAGCGTCGTCGTCATCGCACTGCAACATAACGCAAAGCTAACCATGTCCGGCCTCGGCGCCGGGCATGCATGCGGATCGGGCGCAGATGCCCGAATTCCAGCCCTCGCAGGCACTTGGCGTCGTAATGGTCCCGCGACTTCGGCGGGTTGAGCGGGAGTTTTCGCTTTCGTGCGCTGCAGCTTGCCCAAGCCTTAAGCAGGAACTAACGTTCATACACGCGTTTCAACTGGGGATTTGAAGCAGATGTCCGTGCGGTTCCGCCTCCATCATCAAGCATGTCCCGCTTGAGCGCTGCATTGCGCGGCGGCAGCGGCGACACCCGCAAGCGGCTGCTCGAAGCCACTGAGTCGCTCTTTATCGAAAGCGGCTACGAGGCGATGTCGCTACGCCAGATCACTGCGCGCGCGCAAGCCAACCTGGCCGCCGTGAACTATCACTTCGGCAGCAAGGAAGCGTTGGTGCAGGCCCTGCTCTCGCAGCGCCTGGCCCGGCTCAACAACGAAAGACTGCAATTGCTCGATGCCTGCGAGGAACGCTGGCCCGACGGCATGGATGCCTCGGCCGTGCTCGGCATTCTGTTCATCCCGGCGTTCCGGCTAAGCCGCGACGGCTTCTGCGGGCCAGCCTTCATGCGTTTGCTCGGCCGCGTCTACAGCGATCCGTCGCCGTTCGTGCGGAACTATCTGCAGGAACATTACCGCCCGATCTTCGGCCGCTTCTTCGAAGCCTTCTCGCGCGCGCTGCCGCTGCTGCCGCGCAACGAGCTGGGTCTGCGACTGCACTTCACCTTGAAGGCGCTGTCGGGGATTCTGGCCGGCGAGGACATGCACGAGCTGATCACTACCCTGAGCAAGGGCGAGACGATCGACGATGCCGGATTGCTGGCCCGCCTCATCTCGCTGCTCTCCCCGATTCTTACGGCTCCCTTCGGTAATCCGGAACAGGTTTCGGTGATCGAGCAAGTGCTGCGGATGGATCAGGCCGTGGCCGCCGTCCCTCCTGCCGCTGCTGCGCCAGACCCTATTGACGCGCCCGTCGGCGGCAGCGTCTTGCAATGGCTCAAGGAAGGGAGATTGACCCCCTAAAACAACTACAGCCCGCAACGTCTGCGGCGGGGCGATCCAGACCTCCTGCTTCGCGCCGACGCCGTCGATCACAACAGGGATCCACTTGCAGCGGGCCACTTACCCCAGACCGTCGTTAACAAGGAGAACCATCGTGAACCGTCAAACCTTGCATCGCCTCACCCGTCTTGGCACCAAGAGCGGCCTCGCCGTAGCCGTGGTCTCCGCGCTGGCGCTGCCGCTCTGCGCACAGGCTGGCTCCTTCCAGCTCCCCACCGATAACGCCGCTGGCTGGGCCCGCGCCAATGCAGGCGGTTCGCTGTTCCCGAACGATCCCACGGCGGCCTACAACAATCCGGCGGCAATGGCCTTCTTCACTGCCCCGGTGGCGCAGGTGACGGCCACCGGCATTCGCCCCAGCGCCCAGTTCAGCGGCCAGACGCTCGACCAGAGCGGCGCCCCGACCACGGGCAACAACCCGAACGGCTTCGGCAAGATGATCCCGTTCCCGGACATCGCCTTCGTCTATCCGGTCAACGACCGCTTCGCCCTGGGCGGCAGCGTCACCGTGCCCTATGGCCTGCGCAGCGAATACAACCCCGACTGGCAGGGCCGCTACTTCGGCACCAAGACCAACCTGCAATCGGTGGCAGTGAGCCTGTCGGCCGGCTTCAAGGTAAATGATGAATTCTCGATCGGCGCCGGCGTGCTCGGCCAGCGTACCAAGGCCCAGCTCAACACCGTGATCGACGTCGGCGGTGCGATCAATGCCTTGTTCGGCTCGGCCGGCCTGCATGCCGCTCCGCAGTCGCTCGATACCCAGCTCAACGTCAACGTGAAGCAGAAGTGGGCGTTCGGCTGGTTCACCGGCTTCGAGTGGAAGCCCACCGACAAGGACAGTCTCGGCTTCAGCTATCACTCGCGCGTCGACAACAACATGCGCGGTCATTACAACCTGTACGGCAGCCAGGAAGGCATCACCCTGCTTGCCGCCGCGGCGCAGCTGGGCCCGCTGCTCGGTATCAACGGTCTGCCCACGCTCAACCCCAACGGTGACAACGCCAACGCACGCCTGAACTCCCCGGCCTTCGCCTCGCTGGACTGGCTGCATGTGTTCAACGACCGCTTCTCGCTCGCGGCCACCGCGAAGTGGACCAACTGGTCGAGCTTCCAGGAGCTGGCGCTGTACTCGAACGGTCAGCAGCTGGTGGCCCTGCCCGAAAAGTACAAGGATTCGTACATGTACGCGATCGGCGGCGACTACAAGCTGACCGACCAGTGGACCCTGCGCGCCGGTATCGGCTATGACGAAACGCCGACCAACATCATCAGCCGCGATCCGCGCATTCCGGACGGCGCGCGCCGCCTGGTCGGCCTCGGCGTCGGCTACCAGCCGACCGATCACCTGGGCTTCGACCTGGGCTACCAGCACCAGTTCGTCAGCAATACGCCGGTCAATCTGCAGAACCAGGCCCTGCTGGGCGCCAGCACCATGAAGGGCTACTTCAAGGATCACGGCGACGTCGTCAGCCTGACCGGTACCTACCACTTCTGAGCAGGACGCCCAGGAGTCGTAGCAGAGAACAAGGGCCGCGCAAGCGGCCCTTGTCATTTCGGCGAGCAGGCTCCGCGCCCAGCATGAGCAGCAATGGCCTCGAGCAGAGATGCGGCAAGGATTTGTCACTTGTCTAACATGCTTTAAACTGCAGGGACCAAACAGCGAGGACACTGCATGGCCATCAATCTCGACGCCTTGTCGCCGAAGGAACTCGAGGCGCTCATTGCCGATGCGCAGTCGCAGATGCAAACGGCACGCGTCAATCACGTCAAAGAAGTCCGCGCCAAGATCGATGCCTTGCTGGCAAGCAACAGGCTGAGCCTGGCAGACGTCTATCCCGTGCGCGGCGCCAAGTCGACGCGCAGCAGGAGCGGAGCCGGCCCGAAATACCATAATCCCCAGGACCCCTCGCAGACCTGGAGCGGCCTGGGCAAGCGCCCGCGCTGGTTCGTGGAAGCGCTCAAGCGTCGCGGCGTGACGCCGGAAAGCCTGCTCATCGGTGCAGCAGCGAACAAGCCTGCCGCCGCGCCGGCGCGAGCTGCCCGGAAAACCGTTGTGAAGAAAGCGGCCCCCGCGAAAAAGCGTACCGCCAAAAGCACCGTGAAACGCGCCGCCAAGGGCTGATCGCAGCTTCCCGAGACTGCACAAACAAGAAGGGCTTGCATCACTGCAAGCCCTTGATTTCTTGGCGGAGAGGGAGTCCGCCCTAATTGTGTGTGACCATGTCTCACGCAGCCCAATAATCATCCAATCTATCAGCAAGTTATATAACTCCTCGTTTGAGAGAGTTCGATACCGTCCAGCCAAATCCGGTATCTTATGTGGGACACAATGATGGACAACCATCTTATGCCCCGGAAAGCCCGCGAACTCTCTGCCCTCGCCGTTACCAAGCTCAGGGCACCTGGCCGCCATGCGGTCGGTGGAGTCGATGGTCTTCACCTACGCATTGCCGGCGCCTCTCGTGCATGGGTACTTCGCTTGGCGGTCGGCCATCGCACCGATGCCCAAGGCCGTCTTGTGGTCCATCGCCGCGATATCGGCCTGGGAAGCTTTCCAGAAGTAAGCCTGGCGGATGCACGCGATCAAGCTCGCCTCTACCGCAGACAAGTTCGGGAAGGTACCGATCCTCTTCAGCAACGGCAGCACGCCAAGGTACAGGCCAAGCTGGCAGCCACACGAGACCAGACCTTTGCCGTCTGTACTGCGGCCTATATCGAAGCTAATCGCGCTGGATGGAAAAACCCCAAGCATGCCCAGCAATGGGAAAACACCCTCAAGACCTACGCACATCCCATGCTTGGTGCGTCATCGATTGCCGCCGTTGATACCGCTGCCATTCTCGCCGTACTGCAACAGTCCGTCGCTGTGGACGGGGAAAAGGTATCCCTCTGGCAAGGCAAGACCGAAACAGCAAGCCGGCTACGAGGACGCATCGAGTCCATTCTCGACTGGGCAGCTTTTCGCGGGTACCGGCAAGGCGATAACCCCGCCCGTTGGAAGGGCCATCTCCAACACGAGTTGCCCTCACGGGCCAAAGTCCAGCGCGTTAAACACCACGCTGCCCTCCCCTATGCCGAGCTTCCAGGGTTCATGAAAACCTTGCGCCAGCGCGAGGGCATCTCTGCTCGCGCCCTAGAGTTCGCGATCCTAACAGCCGCTCGTTCGGCAGAAGTCCGTGGTGCGACATGGCAGGAGATCGACCTGCCAGCCCAGCTCTGGACCATCCCCGCCGAACGTATGAAAGCGGGCAAGGAGCATCGGGTTCCTCTGTCCAAGAAAGCCGTCGAACTCCTCGAAGCCCTGCCAAGGTTCATGGATCAGCCTCTGATCTTTCCCGCACCGCGTGGCGGTCAGCTCTCGGACATGGCACTTACTGCAGCGCTGAAACGCATGGACTATGCCGACATCACGCAGCATGGGTTCCGCTCAACTTTCCGAGACTGGGCAGCTGAGACAACAGCCTTTCCGCGCGAGGTTATCGAACACGCTCTCGCACACCAACTCAAAGATAAAGCGGAAGCTGCTTATCAACGTGGTGACTTGCTCGTAAAGCGTACGCAGTTGATGGGGGATTGGGCAGCATACGGATCCAGCAAGCCTTGAATAGGTAGCGGAGTAGCCAGTCTCCTCGTCATAAGTCTATGAACTTTGGATCTGGACCAGAAATTTCAGATCAGCTCAGTGGTCGAATCAACTTTCCTTCCCAGCTGATCAGCTTGTGCGAAACATTGTTCGTCACATTCCGAAATGTAATTGGTGACTCCTCAAAGGAAGCTGCCACGATGCTTTGTAGATTCCCCTTCTTCGACAGATGAAGGAGGAGTGCTCGCTGACTTTCCTCTCGCATGGAATGCTGACCTGGTTCGTCAAACAAGAGGATGCCTAGATGGTTTCCTGTAGCGCCAGGGGCAGAAGATGTCTCGAAGAGACTGAGCAAGTAAGACCAGATAAGTCGGACAAAGTCGCTTGCGCTTGAATCGGAACGGATGTCCGCCATTGGACGCGGCTTCTCAATAATCTCCCTCAGCTCAATGTCGGCTAGCGTGGGAACAAGATTGTCTGTACTGATCCTGATGTCAGCAGTTTGCGCACTCTCATAGCCAAATGATCCCGCGTTAGATCGGAAGAATTTTTCAAACAGTCGAATCCGTTCCATGTCTTGATCAGTGTATTGATCCTTGGGTAGGGCTCGACGGGCGATTTGATTTTCCCGTAGGAGTGTTCCTAATTGAGCAAGTTGAACCACCTTTCGTGACACGGTCTCATCAAGGCGCTGAAGGCGGCTAACTTCGAGCTCAATGCTGACCTGACGTCGAATCTGAGCTTTGGATTGAAGATTGCTTGATCCAAGGTCCACACGAAGCGCGGCAGCGTGATCGCGCCTCGCCTCCAGCTGTTTCTCGATGCTGGAGATAGTAGAAGTTGAGCGCTGGATACTTTCATCATATCCGGCGATCTGCCGCTCAAGCATTCGCCGTTGACTATCGAGGTATGCGATGTTGTCTTCAATGTCCATTTCTGGACCCGTGACCATCTCTCTCAAGAGCGTGTCTTCAACCGATTGATGGCAGGTCGGACACTGACCCGAGGCAATCGAAATACCCTGTTGCGCTCCCAGATCCCTCAATTTCTTAGCCGACTTGTTCTTTTCCAAGTCTCCTTTCACCTCGGCCAACAGGCTTTCGTACTCCTGCAATGAGGCACGTTCTAGCAACAGATTGGATGTTGCTCGTTCATGCAGGACACCTAAGCGCTGGACTTCCGCATCGGCACTCTCCAGCTTTTCAAGCAATAGGGCGTTGCTCGATGGACCCTTCAGGTCCGCTTGAGCCTGTAGCACAGCGTGTTCCGCGAGCAGCGTTTTGATGTATTCATCTGCATCCGATGCGCCTTCGTCTCCAAGCTTCAAGAGACGAGTAGAACTGGACTCAAACGATGCAACTGGTTGGTTCGGGACGCCATCAAGCAACAGTCCAAGCTCGCTCACATCCCGCTTTATTTCGCTGACCAGTTGTGTCCAATCTCGATTGATAGCGACTGCAGCGGCATCGAGCTGGCTGCGCAGCAAGATTGATTCGAAGATGCCAAGACCAAGGATGAACTCGGCCACCCTCGTACGTGCATCACGAATCCCATAGAACGGTATGTTTGCGATGTAGTCAGTCCAGCCTCGCTTTTGTTCGACCGCGTGCGCCGCAAAAATGGCCTGAAGATAGAGCTTGGCATCTCCCCCACTTGTCCTAGCAACCTTGGGCAGTTGAAGACCAAGAAAGCTCTCCAGAAAGCTATAAAAGCCCTCTTCCCGGGTGGCACTTCCTCCATCGTGAAGATAAGTTGGACGGGCATCCACTGCTGCGACCTGATCTGTCAGGCAAGCACCCTGGTAGATCTCAATGAGCTTGGTCCCGCGTTGCGAATCCTTGATTGCTCGACGCAGTGTTACGACATACCCTGCCCGATTTTCCAATTCTGTCCAAACTTCAGATGAGTCGACCGACACCTTCTCTTCGTCGCCAACGTAGAAAGAATCCTTCAGGGCATATTGCAGTGTCTTCTCCCCCTTTCCTCCGACCAACTCCTCCATACCAAGTGAGTACAACAGTGTGTTGAAGAATGTACTCTTGCCGCTGGAATTGTTGCCCTTGACCACAGTCAGGCGACGGGAAAATTCGAAGAAGAAACCGTAGGGACCCAGAGCGGTTTCAATCTTGAGTCGTATCGCTCGAATGATCATCAGCGTTCCCATTCCTTCGAGGCTTGTTCGACCATGGCTTCGGTGATGCTTTTGCCCATTTCAGACAGGATCAACTTTTCCTCAGGGAGAATTTCGGGATCCGCGATGATCGTCTTCGCATACAACACACCCTCATCTGTTATTCCGTATCTTGCTCCTGATTCGACTACAAGACCTTCAGCACAGGCATACCGAAGCGCTATGGCCAAAGCAGGATCGAAGCCCCATGCCTTGACGTTAAGCGTCCCCGATCTCGCGGTCTGCGACAGAGCCCTCGCACGAGCGATGTCTTTGAGCGCCCAGTTGAGCAGGTGAAGGCGAGGCAAGCCTGATCGACCACCTCTCGAAGACAAATGCAAGATAAGAAGCGTTTGAGCAATCTTGTACAACGGGCGGTGCTCAGGAAGTACTGGTGCAGGCCTACGTTGGAATCTCAAGAGTCTGGTCATGTCATTCATAGTCGAGCGAGCAGATGGCAAGCCAACGAGCGACCATATGTCGGGAGATCTTTGCCGCTGTCGTCTCATCCACCTCCGGCCGAAGGTCATGGCCAATACGCTTGGCCAAGGCTTGTTTCAGATTTTCTGTGAGCTCATGTGGACTGCCACTCCAGGTCAACTTCGCTTCAAGAACGTGTTGCTCAAATTCGTTGATGAGCCTTTTCAACTTGAAATACAGAGTCGGTGCACCATCCGAAATTTGCTTCAAATAGACGTCTGTTTCGAGAAAATTTTTCAGTGTCAGATGGTAGAGCTCCAACACGCGCGTCTCCTGCCCACCATCATCTGACTTGTGGTTTAGGCGAAGCTTCGACTTGCGAAGCAAATTCTGCTCGTAGATTTCAGCCGGTTCATCAAGCGCAGGAAGTTCCGCTACCTCGTCCCCAAAAATCAGAGCTTCGCCACTCTCTGCCCTGATGGCATTGATTTCGTGGAGATAGACGTCGCCATCATGCAAATGAACCGAAAAGTCATCTGTAAGGATTGACAGGCCCCAAGCCCGAACTTCTCTCTCTTTCTTCCTGGCATGCCGCAGAAGAGCATGCCGGCCAATTTGAGGGGTCACGAACACCCACTTCGATAGACGGGTGGCGCCGAGAATCTCGGCCAGCTCCGTCTCAAAAGTGCGAAGTTTCTTTAAGTCCTCGGTGATCTTGTCACGCTGGGCGACGTACAGTTCGTCACTCGATGGCTGTTTGTCCGGGCAGTAACACTGAAAGCCGCACCCGGAATCTAGGGTAAAACCCTCTAGACCGAAATCTCCCGGTGATGCCGGAATCGGATGGTAGCCGTCGCTGAAATATCGGGACTTGAACACTTGTTGGCATAGAGCCTCCCAAGTCGTCCCGTTAAATACGCCATGACTGGTCGTGAACATTCGGAAATCCATTGCCCCTTGGCCCTCTCCGGTGGCCAGCATGGCAAGACTGCCACCATCTAGCTTTGGAAGCCACTGTAAGTAGGGCGGAGTCCTCATCCTATAAGGACCGATGCCCGCCTCCCCTAGGTGCCGATATGTTCTAGTGCCGCCTAGTAGGCTCGCGCGAGCCACTTATCGCTCCACCTGGCTTGCGCCCTTTTGGTTGAGGGAGCAACTGTTGAATTTCACCCAAAACTGAGCCACTTCGGACGGGAATTTCCATCGAAATTTGAGCCACCTCCTACCACCCTCCTCTCACCATCCGAGCGGGAGCTAAGGAGTGATCGACGTGGCTCTACTGAGCGTCATCCGACGTTGGCACCTGCGTGACAAGATCTCGATCCGGGAGATCGCACGGCGCACGAAGCTGTCACTCAACACCATCACCAAGTATCTAGCGAGCGGGGACGTCTCCCTGCGTTACTCGATCCGCAAGTGTTCCAGCCAGCTCGACCGCTATGCCGCCCAGCTGTCCCGCTGGCTGCGCGCCAACCAACAACCACTCCTCAGCCCCCGCTCGTGGGGTTCACTCCAGCTTTCGAGACCGCTTTCCTGCCAACCTAGCGGGACCTTTCTGAAACGAATTCGGGGCCGGTGCCGATCTCCGGCTTGATAGGGGTGGATCGACTAGATTCCCGAGCGTTATTCTTGGGTTTTCATGGACTGATCAAGGAAGCTCCGATGACAACTGATGAATTTATGAATCTCGTGCACCTGCATTTGGTGCTTGGTTCAACGTCGCAGCTCTTACTAATAGGTTTCTTGATAGCTTGCTTTCTAAGGACGCGCCACCCAAGCTTACTTTTGATGCTCATTGGCAACTGTTCGGGCCTGATCTACGCAGGCTTTAGTGAAGCCATGGGCCAACCAGGGGTCATCCAGGCTAGAGCGTGGATGCTTTTAAAGTGGGGTTTTGCATTCTTTGCCCTTGAGGTTATTGCCACACTCATTGGCTCAATCTGGCTGTTCATAACCTTCATGAAGCTGTCTCGGGATCGGCAGCAATTTCGGTCGACTGAGTGTTGAGTGTTGATTTTCACCGAAAACTGAGCCGGGCTTTTCATCGAAAAGCGAATCACCGGCTGCGGGGCCAGCTTAGCTCCAATGATGGGATGAGCGGGTATCGAGATCTACTTCTTGACGTCGGCGGTGTTCGTTGCGTTCCGTATGTGGAACAAGGAAACCATCAGAGGCAAGAAGGTCGTCAACCCGGGCCTCGTGAATCGACATGAAGCTGAGATCAAACTTTGGATGAGTTGAGGCGTACCGATGCATCATCGCATACGGTACGCCTTAACCCTAGACGAAGCGACAGCAGACTACTTCTTTTCCTTTGCAGCTCGTTCAACCAATTTCTTGCTGAATCCGAACCACAGCCCAATTCCAAAAACGACGCCCATAGCAACGCAAGTAACAATGATATTCGCCTCCCAACCCGGAGGCTCATTCCCCTCAGACGCAATGAGGTAAGAACCCACAATACTCATTGGAATGGTGAAGATAACAAGGCCCATGACCACATGACCAATGAGCGTTGTGCTTGCCCACGCAACAGGTCGGGAAGTAATGATACGCATGAGCATCGTGGCATCTCTTCTGTGGGTTTGTGTCGTTTAATTATGCGGCAGCGTCCCCGCCTGGACCTGCCGAACCTCATCAGGCGGCGCCATCGGCGTGGTAATCATAAAACCCACTATCGCGCCAGGGATAAAACCATAGGGAGCACCTGCAAGTCCGATAGTGGCCCATGATCCACCTGGCTCTCCAGCAAAGCCATCCAGTAATTTCATGAAGTTGACGCCTTCAGATCCCATAGCCGCCTCTCCAGTTTCACCGAATTCGAACAGCAGCGCTGACTCGGAAAGCTCCGTCTCTGGGAAACCAATTGTATTTGCGGTAACGGCAAAAGCCCCAGCAATAGAAATAGCACCGCCAACTTGGCCCATCATCCCCATGTTATAGGCCAATTGAGGATTGTAGAGTCTGCTGGCATTCGGGCTATCCGAAGTACCATATTTCAGAGGGCAAACCTGTGTGGGGATTAATGCGTATGGACCGGGAGAAATACCACCCCATTGGGGAGGGTAGTACGCCTGCAATCCACTCTTATCCACAAGACTGAAGGGATTGCTGTTTACGTAGGCGTACGTACTAATGCCCCCCTTGAGCCCTGAAGGATCGCTCTGGATGAACCGTCCCACAGTGGCGTCGTAATCTCGATAGCCATTGTGCGCCATCCCCGACTCTGCGTCGAGGTACTGACCTGGATACCGCAAGTTCAACGTGTAGCCCGTGCTAGAGGTGGGAGCAACCTCACCAAACGGGTTTCCAAGCCACGACCATTGCCAAAGCAGATTGCCGCTCACGTCGCTGACTGCACGAGGCGTGTCTAGATGATCGGCAGTGATGTAGGCCACCACGCTCGAAGAACCACCGCTGTCCACCGTAGCGATGGGAAGATCATCCGCCCATATAGTGTCCCGGTTGTTACCGATCGCGTACTCCCCTATCAGATGATTTTGCTCGTCATAGCCAAACCGCTGCGTAATCGCGACCGGCGTTGTCGCCACCTTTTGAATACGCTGCCCCAGTGCGTTGTAGGCATACGTACCCACGGTGCTTCCCCCCACCTGGACCACAGTCAGCCGATTGCGGCCGTTGTAGCCGTATCCCCAGGTCTGGCCGCCGCTGCTGTTGCCCGTCATGTTGCCATTGGCGTCATAGGTGCGCGCCGCACTGCCGATATAGGCAAGGCGATGGCTCGGGGTTGGGCTGAAGGCGTAAGTATAAGTCCCCGTCGCTAAGCCGCCACCCGTCTTGCTAGTGCGATCACCGGTCTGGTTGTAGGTCAGCGTCTCGATATTCGTGCTGCCCTGGGTGATACCGGTAAGGCGATACAGCGGATCGTACGTATAGCTCTCAGCGGCCGGGCTGGCTCCTGGGGCACTACCCTCCGCATTGATGTTGCCCATCAAGTCACGCGAGAAGTGCAGATTCAACGCAGGACTGGTCAGGTCCGTCAGGGCGTAGTTGGCGTCATAGGCGCGCGTGACGGTCTGACCATTGCCGAGGGTGTAGCCACTGATCGGTCCGAGCGGCAGATAAGTGATGTTGCTTACCGCCAAGCTGGCGCTACCACCTGGCGGCGTCAGGGTGATGCTCTGGATGCGCCCATCCGCATCGAAGGCATAACTGGCCTGGGTGCCGCTGGGATAGGTGATACCACTAAGGCGGTTGGCCGACGTGTAGCTGTAAGCCGTATTGTCGGTCCCCGCCGAGGTGATCTGCTGTTTGCGAGTGACATTGCCCCGGGCGTCGTAGCAGTACACCGTGGTGACCGCACTTTCTACCATTCGCGTCAACCGGCCCAGCGGATAGGAGGTGGCGCAGCCGGTGGTGCTGTTGGCCTCGTCGTAGGTATAAGTGGCGTTGTCGCTGGTCTGCGCGTTGTCGGAGTAGCTGGTGGACGTCAACCGACTCACGGCATCGTAGGTTCTCGTAGCGACAATACCGCGGGCATCAGTCTGGGTCACCACATTACCTGCCGCGTCGAACGTGCTGCTAATCGTCCCGGCATCGGGACTCTTTGTAGACGTCTGGTTGCTCAAACCATCATATGTATAGGTGGTCGCGTGTTGACTCGGATCAGTGACGGTCACCAAACGATCCAGTGCATCACGTAGCGTAATTGTTGTCGTGAACTGCGTAGCGGACGACAGCCCGCTGTAGTCATCCATCACCTGCCAAGGACGGTTCAATGCGTCATATTGGTTTAAGGTCTGCTTACCAAAAGCGTCCTGGGTGAACTGCAAGTTCCCTTGAGGGTCATAGCCCGTAGGATTGCCGCCTGCGCCGGTGCCGCTGGCGTCGAACACGGTATGGTTGACCCCATCGATGATCTTGGTCAGCTGGCCGAGGGTATTGAACTGGCGCGTCAGGGTACGGCTAGCGGTCGTGCTGCCGGTCGCATAGGTATTTTCACTAGTCCGGTCGCCCGCCGCATCCAACGTGTAATGCACATGATTGCCCAGGGCGTCGGTTATGTCAGTCAAGCGGTGAGCCCCGTCATACCCATAGGTGATGGTCACGCTGTCTGGGTCGGTCACCGTCTTTAAGGCGCCATAAGCCGTATAGGTAAAGCTAGTAGTGGCGCCGCCCACGCTGCGGGTCTTCAGCCAGCCACGCGGGTAATAGGTGAAGGTGGTGACGACGCCATTGGCATCCTGCTGGCTCAGCACACGCCCCGCGCCGTCGTAGCTCAGGTATGTCGTCGTATGACCCAGGGCATCGGTGACACTGTTGAGGTCGCCGTGATGAGCGGTTGCACTGTCAGCCATGTAATAACTGAAGGTGGTGATATCTGCGAGATCCGTGCGCGGACCGTCCGCCGTCAACTCCAGCCCCACCACCGGGCACTTTGTGGTGTCCACGGCATCACAATAGGTGTATGTCCATTGACGCACACCAGCCGGTGCGTTCGTTGCGCTACCGCAAGCGTAACCCGAGGCACCAGAGACTGCAGGATCGATCTGGCAGTGCGCCAGCACTTGACCACGGGTGTTGTAGGCCCAGGCTTCTTGAGTGACCGTATTGCCCGCATAGTCCAACGTAGTTTTGGTCAGCGGATTACGCAACACCGAATCCCAGGTGGTGTTAATAGTGCGCTGGAAGGGAATGGATGGATCAGTAAAACCGACCGCCTCGATGCGTTGCGTTTCCAAGCCCGCGCTGTTGTAGGTGTACTTGGTTTGATTGGCGTTGAAATCGGTAGCCGTGGCCGGGTACCCATTTGCATCGTACGTGCGCGTCAACCAAGGTTGCTTGCAAAGGTCGGTGTTGCAAGACACCGAACTGTGCGCCAACTTCAAGCTACCGAATCCATCGTCCTTGCTGCCAATGGTGATGGTCTTACCGAGGGGCAGCGTCACCGTGGCGGAGATCGAAGTCGAGTTGACACCCGACATGCTGGCTGCATTTGCTCCACCCGCCTGACTGGTGGAAATCGCCAGGCCACTCGCGTTGTAGCCCGTGCTTTCGAAGCGCACGCCGGCTTCATCGATCTCGCCGGTCATTGCGTCTGGCAGACTCGCTCCAGAGGTGAGGCTCGATTCGTTGTAGATATATTGCCGCGTACTGCTATCGGGGTACTGAACTGACGCTAGGAGGCCATTGCTGTAGCTATACGTCAGCGTGCCACCATCCGGCTGGGTGACGGTATGCAAGTGGCCGCTACCGTCATAGGTAAATGTCAGCGTGCGGCCGTTAGGATCAGTAACCGTCTGTAGCTGGCCCGAGCTGTTGTAGCTCAATGATGTGACCATGCCCGATTTATCAGTGATCGACTGTAACTGGCCCGACGACGAGTAGTGCTCGAACTGGTCGGGACCAGCGATGAAGGCGATATAGCTACCATCGCTTTGCTGGGTCAGCGTATCAGCCACGTCGGCGTCAGCGACCCAGGCACCGCTGCTGGCATTGAATTTCACGCCGCTTCCGTCCGGCCTGTTCATTTGGATATAGGCCGAGCCAGTCCCATCCGGGAACGTGGTGAGAAACGACAAGGTTCGATCAAACGAATGTCGCCACTGAGGCCCTAACGCCGTCGTTTGAATCGCTGTTGAACTATTGTAGAAGCGCATGAAGCTCAGCGAGGCCGAACCCGAATAGTCGGTGACTTGCTCGTACTTGTTCCCAGTCGCGGCATCGATCGGGTCGAGCAGCTTGGTGGTTCCGTAACAGAGGATTCGCCCATCGCCATTCTGAACCCCGTTGCCGCCGTTGCAATCATTCCCATTCCCCTTCAAAGGATCGCCCTTATAGGCAGACAACTGGATCGTGACCGTGTTCGACGGACATCCCACATTGGGGTTGGTACTCGGCGCGTAGTCGATCTTCACCAGGTAGCCTTGACTAGCCGATGTCGCGTCCTTGAGGTAGGTTGATTCGGCCTGACAATCCGCAGGGATGGTGGCAGGATACTCATCAACCAAGTACGTCTTCGCGCTTGCAATAGCGTCGTCGACGTCACTGAAGACGTAGATGATCGGGTTATTGTTCGCATCCGTCGCCTGATAGAAATACGGCGGCGCGTAGTGGATCGTCTGCGATTGTGCAAAGCTGGGAGATACCACGCCAGCCCACAGCGCCATGCCTCCAGCTACGATTGAACCCTGACGCAACCGAATGGCTTCACGCCGCCCTCTTAGCCGCCTCTGCTTATCACCCGCCGCTGTAATAACGGTGAGTGGAACGAGGGCTCGTGCGATGCTTAATGCCAGTCGTGATTTTCTCGCAAAATCGATTGCCGACCTTGTATTCATAATGTGCGACTCCTTGCTCATTCCGAATTAATGACGGTGTTCTTACTAGCGGACCTCTATTAACGGCCGTTCGGCCATCGTCGCGTCAGGCGACGATTTTTCTGCTATCAATCCATCGGTCACCACACACCCGTTCTTGCCTGCCGCCTTCGCCATGTAAAGCGCCTGATCGGCGGCTTGGATCAGCCAGTCGCCGCCCTCCCCTATACCTAACGCGATGCCTATACTCGCGCTCAGGTGAGCGATGAACTGCCCCTGCCGACCGATCAGCGTGTACGGTTCGGCCAGGATTGATCTGAGCTGCTGACCCCGCTCAGACAGCACTTCCTTATCCGAGACGTTTTCGAGAATCATGGCGAACTCATCGCCGCCGAAACGCGCCACGATGTCGCATACACGAAGGTTGCTGCGGAGTCGCGAAGCGACAACCTGGAGTAACGCATCCCCGGCTAGATGACCGTGCTCGTCGTTGACTGCCTTGAAGCCATCAAGATCAACTAGCACTAACGCGAAGCCCGTGCCGCGACCCAGCGCGTTACGCCTTGCTTCCTTTAAACGTCGCTGGAATAGAACGCGGTTCGGCAGACCTGTGAGCATGTCGTGGGTGGCCTGGTGCTCCAGTGCTCGTTGGGCATCAATCTGCGGCTTCTGACCATGCCTCACGGCAAGGACGATCATCGGCACAAAGACCGCGATCAGGATGATGGGCCGCCACTCCACGTTGCCGAGTCGCAAACTGGCAACCAGCACAACAGCAATGAGCACCAAGGCTATGGCGCGCTGCCTCTGGTAGAAGTTCTCCTGAAGGTCTTTCCCTGCCACGCGGCATCCCCGCCAGCTATACCCTGGCGGGAACATACACCCAAATGCGTAAGTGTCAACACACTTCAGTGTTTGCTGTGGTATGGGGCCACCTGTAACTTGCCGCCATGACCGCACACACTACGCTGGCAGAGCGACTGGTGCTGGCGAGGACCAAGCGGGGGCTATCACAGAATGCGCTTGCCGAGCTAGCTGGAATGGCTCAGCAAACCGTCTCTAAGCTTGAACTTGGAACTATCGACGGCACGAGGCGTATGGCTACACTTGCGCATATCCTCGGCGTTAACGCTTACTGGCTAGAATCAGGCATCGGTTCGATGGAAGAATCGGGGTCTTTAAGCCACGAAGAACGTATATTGCTCGATGCCTTTCGCGAAAAGACACCGCTTCAACGCAAGGGAATCTTGGCTTTCCTAGCCCCAGGAAAACTCTAATGGACGAGCCTTCTGTAATCGCGCCGCGACCCACCCGAAGAATTCTATCCGGCCTCAGCTTCCTCATCGGGCTGCTTACCATGACGTTCGTTCAGAACGTCATCAAAGAAAACTGGATTCCATGCGTAGGATCACTGCTCGGCATCTTGGACGTTGCAGTCCTGCATTGGTGGCTTGAGCGCGAGATACCGCGCAGCGTCGATATCATTTCCTCGGAACTTGCCCATCTGCCTGAAGGGCAGCGGTCAGGCTTGCAAACCTACCTGACCGATAAGTAAGACGTCATTAGCCGCCAATCTCGCCTAATCTGCCACGCAGGCAACTAAGAAGCGTTTGGGGACGCAGCGAAGGCACTGGCCATCGTTCACTGCCGCGCAGGCAGCTTCAAATCACTGAGGCGACCGGACCCCAACACACTCCGGCGGCTGACATTTTGAAACGGCGGCGCTCTTGTAGAGCTGATTGTTCCAATGCAGATGCCCATCTGCATCCATCGCTACTGTCACTGCGACCGTGTCGTCCCGATAGACCAGCTGTGTCGGCAGGAGGTTGGCCTTTGCCGCGACAGTAGGTGTCGGAGTCACGTTGACACACTCGGGAGGCTCGCAGGAGGCAGCCATGACGACTCCGCTTTGCAGGGCCAACTTCGGAGTGGAATCATCCTGTGGCGTCGTGGCTCGCTGCATGTCAGCTCCCATAGGCAACACCAAGAACTGATCGCCCGCATTCGCAACCACTTCTCGCACGTTTCCACTCAAGTCATTCACTTGGATGTACTTCACGCCTGACTGGCTAAACACATAGACGTGCCAATTAGGGCTGCTGCTTACGTCAGCCGCATTCGGCCAATGACTTCCAAGGCCACTTTGCTGCCCCATGACCTGGCTAGCAAAGCAGATACTCAGGACCATGGCGAAGCCCATAAAACCTTTGCGTTTCAACATGGCTCCTCCGGAACAACGAATGAAAGTAGTGAGCACCTGCCTATCATCGCTTCACCATCTAGTGAGCAAGTGCCTGATCTAAGCGAGTGACAGAGATTCGCGCCCCCAACAACAACCAGACCGTGCTCGACAGGAGCATCAATGTCTGCGTTCCTAACGTAATCGGATCGTACAGCGAAGGCATCGAAAGTACGATGCCAAGGTTCGCCAGTACGCACGCCAGACCCGCACCTTGCCACCCATAGCGCACGGCAAACCAAACAGGCGCGGCCAACATGATAATCTGACCAACATGCCTTACTTGCACCGAATGCGAATAGCCTATGACATACCCAAGCAGGTACAAGAGCGGCACTAGGAACGCTACTGATGCAAGTAACACGGGACTTCGCGTTATGCGCCTACGAATGTTCCGCATGTCGCCCTCGCTATACATCCATAGCACGAGCGGCACGACCATGAAGATCCCCAAGCCAGTTCCAAGGAACCAAAGATACGTGAAGTAAGAAGCCTTGGCGGGCCAGCCCAACGCCGGTTGCAGCCCCTGCATCAGTGCATATTGCAATACCTCGGCACTTGTCGAAAGAACAACTGCAGCTGCAATGCACTGGAACAAAGCAGTGACAGACACGTTCCTGTGTTCGTCCATGACCGGCCGATGCTTACGAAACCACGACACCGAAAGCATATTCGCTGTTATCGGCACGAGTAAGAAGGCCAATGCCCAAGGCACTCCGCGCGCGCTGCTACATACGTAAGCCGTCTCTCCGGCAGCGATGATCTCGCCTGCAAACAGCGACGGCCAATAGCGAGGAGGCACCAGCAGTAAACAGGCAAGCCGGAAGCCAGCAGTGAGCTGCCAATGGGATATCAGTGAAAGGCGCAACAAAGCATAGATTGCTGCATAAGCTGCGGTAATCCAAAGATAGTGAAACCAGGGCCGGTTCCATCTTGTGGTGTACATCCCGTTAGCTCCTCCTACAGCCAAACCGCCTTCTCTGTTGCATTGTCTTGCTGGCAGCCGCTGGCGCCCTAAAACCCCTTCTTGCACTATCATTACAGGCGCTGATTGAAATCAATCAGCAACTAGACGTAGTGCTAACCCGGTCACGGTCTTCTTCGAAAGTGTTCCAGCGGCTTGAGGATTCGCAAAAAATTCCGATTGCCGACAAGCAAGCCATAAATTGCACACCCATTCGTCCTTGCTAACAAACACCATCACAGCACCGTGATGAGAAACTCCCCATGGCAACACTCGCCTTCGATTGCTTACGAAAAATGCAAGGTCATCACCAGGCACACTAGTTTCCACGCGCACCCAACCACCTAAATCCACTGTCTTATCGGGCCCTTTTCAACCCCTCCAAGCGCGCCAGCAATCGCAGCACGCTCGTGTCCGAGGCCGCCAGAGCCAGATCCCGCGCCGCATGTTTCTGGAACGTGCGCTCACGCATCCGCTTGGGCTTGACCGGCTCGTCAAACAGCGTGCTGAAGGTATCGCCGATCTTTTCGCGGATCGCCCAGCGCTGCCGGTTGATGCGGTCCGCACCGCTGTCGCGCTGACTTGCATAGGTCGGTCGCGGCCGGATCGCCTCACGATGGCAGAACAGGTCAATGCCCTCCCACTTGTAGACGACTTGGGCGCGTCGTCTGGTGTAGGGGCAGCAATGCAGGTACCAGCGCCGGCCACCGTAGTGCAGCGGGATCGACGACAACGCCAGACGGCAGATCACGTCCTTGCGCTTGCCTGGCTCCCCACTGGGTAACGCATAGGAAAGGGTGAGCGTACCGGTGCTCCCACTCCACTCGCCGCAGTAACTCACCGCACTGATGCGCTTGCCCGTGTGGGTATCGGTCCATTGCCAGGTGCCCGTCGTGGTCGTACCCACCCGCAGCGAACCGCAGGCCAGCATCCGTCGCAGGTCGAGTTTCAACGCCGATTCGAGATGAGGACGCCAGCCGCTCATACCGCGTCGCCGGGCTGAAACGCCGCACACGCATGCGACGCCATCGGATAGTGCGTGCCATGCCCTAGCCCACAACCACCAACACCCGCCCCGGGGTGAATCGCGTCGGCCAGAGCATGTTGACACCCTTCGCAGCGGATCGACGGGCGCGGGACATCGCTGCCGGTCTTGCGCACCAAGCACCAGGGACATCCCAGCGCCCGCGGCCAGCCTCGTACCACTGGCAGCACGGCAGCAACCGTCGGTGGCACCCATACCGGACCGCAGCCTTGGCAGAGGATGGCCGCCGTATGGTCCAAAGGCACCCGGCCTGCCCAACGCATCGCCGTGGCCTCCAGCATGGCCAGGTAGGTGCGAAGCTGAGCCTCATCCAGTCCCAGGCAACCAGCGATGTCCTGATCATGCAGGCGGTGAATAAGCGCCGGGTCGCCGCCGTGACGCTCAACCAGGGTCAGCAGGTGCTGGCGAAGCGTTGAAAGCGGATGTTGGCTACTGTCTCGCTGCGATTCCTGCGATTCCTGCGATTCGATCCCCAGGGGCTGGCTCGGAATCGCAGCAATCGCGGAAATCGCAGGAAGGCCTGCGCGTTTGCGCAACTCGGCCAGGGCACTCATCACGCGGCCTCCGGCGGCACGATGCACCACGCCTTCTTGCGATGCTTGCCATCGAGATGCGCGCCGCGATCCAGACGCTGCGCCCAGCCCGCCGCCTCCAGCTGGACCATGGCCTCCATAAACGCATCGCGCGTGCGAATGACCGATGGACCCGTGTTCAAGGCCTGCGTGGAGTAGAGCTGCGTGATGCCGTGCGCATGACACCATGCCAGCAGACTCTCGGCGTGGCGGATCACCGCCGGCACACTGGCAGTGCCCACGATCCGGGCGGCTTCGTCCAGGTGATAGGTGACCAGTTGGGCGGCGCGCTCGATGGCCTCGTCCGGGATGACCTCGGCCTCCGGGTCTTCGGTCAGGGTCAGTACGCCGGCCATCCGAGCCACCTGCGAACCGCCCTTGCTCGCCCAGGCTGGTATCGGGGCATAGCTACCCCGCATGGCCGCCTCCAGAGCATTCTTGATCTCGATCCAGAGCGCCATCGCGGCCGGCGCGAGCATCAGGGCGCGCGGCGCCAGTTCATTGCGGGTGTTCGCCTGCAGCGGGAACGGCGTACGCAGCAGATCGGTCATGCGTCGCCAGTAACGCGCCAGGTCGACATCCTGGCTCAGGTCCACATCCTGATAGGTGCGCGTGCCGATGGTGGAGGCCGGCCAGGCCAGCAGGCAACGGGGCAGGAAGCCCTGGCCCACCAAGAGGTCATCCCCCAGGAGGGTTTCGGCGAGGACCGGCTGCACCATCAGGTGCATCGCCAGGCGCCTGCCGTAGTACTTGCTGGCCCCATCGCCGGCGCGTACCCGATTGAACTGCCCGTCATCCCAGAGCTTGGAAAAGCTCGCCGCCGATTTGGCACGGTGGTCCTTGCTCATGGCGTGCCCACCCAGGAAATCGCCGGCATCGTCATTGAACAGGCCCAGGCTGGGCTGACCGAACTGATAGGCCTTATGCAATCCTTCCATGGTCGGCTCCGACAGCATGAGCCAGGGCAACAAGGGGGCATCGGGTGCAGCCCCCAAGGCATGCAAGGCATCGCGGATGGCCGCGGCATCCCTTCCCTTCCCGGCCTTGCGAGCCGCCGCATCGTAGGCCGCCGCCTCGATGGTGTAGCCGGCTTTGGCTTGGGTCCATTGCTCCGCCCGGCCACGTTCGACATCGCGATGCGCGCGCGTGGCCAGGTGATCCACGGCGCTTTTGCGCTCGCCGCTCGCACCGATGGTGACGTGCCACAGGCTCAGCGGTTCCCGACACCCGGAGATAGCGACATCGGCATGCGCCTGGACTGCGAGTGACGCCGCGGACAGGATCGAGGCGCCACACAACGCGGCCGGCGCCTGGACTACGTCATGCACCCGTTGCGCCGCGTTTCCCAACAACGAACCGAGCGCGGCCAGAGGATAGGCCGAGGCCGGTGCCAGCGGGCGGCGCAAGGGCTCCGGGGCGCTGCCCCACCGGCCATCCGTGGATGCAGCTTGCGATTTTTGCGATTCCTGCGATTCAGCGCACCGTGGAAGCGCCAGCACGGTGTCTGCTGTGGCGTGGGGATGCAACGCGAGCCAGTCCACGGCGTCGCCTGTGTCGGGAAGGCCTAGCGCCGCCACGTCGATCCGATTGACCGGGCAATCCAGCATGCGCAGCTTCGCGATGACCGCCGTGGCATAGCCTTGCCCTGCCGCATCGTGATCGGGCCATACAAGACAAGCGCGCCCCGCCAGAGGCGACCAATCCGCTGCTTGCGCGCTGGAGGCGCTCCCTGACGTGGTCACGGTCAGCCCGAGGGACGCCAGGTGATCGGCGCACCACTCGCCTTCCACGACCAGCACGGTCTGGGCGGGATCCGACGCCAGCAGTTCGGGAAGACGGTAGAGCAGCTTGCCGGTGATCGGCGCGGGAGGCTCACCCAGCACGAAGGCCGCGCCGTCGTAACGCATGGGACGGATGACCTTTTCACCGGCTGACTGGCGGACGCGCCAGCGCCAATACACCGGTGTCCCTGCAGCGTCGCAGTAAACGTGCAGGGCTTCGGGCATGAAGCCGCCAGTAACCACACCCTGCGCCAGACGGCGGGCTGCTTGCTGAGGCGTTTCAACCGGAACAGCATTCATGGCGCCAGCCCCAGCAGATCGCGGACCGCCGCCTTGAAGTCCAGGCCGGTGAGCTGCTGATGAAAGGTCACCAGGTCGCCTTGCCCGCAACCGGCATAACATCGCCAAGCGCCGCGGGCGCCTTGGAGTTTCACCCCCAGACTTGGCGTGTGGTCATCGTGGAAGGGACAGCACCCGGTCGCGTAGCCATGCGCATTGGGCGCACTCAGGCGAGCCACATGCTGGGCGTAGTAAGCCGCGGGGTCGGGCAGACGGTCACGCCAATGGCGTGGCAGAGCGCTGTGAGCAGGACTGGAGCGCCATGCGAGCCCTTTCATGACGACACCTTCGCGATGAGCGCGCGAATGTCTTCTACCCGCCAGGCGGTGATGCGCTCGCCGAGCTTGACCGGTTTGGGATAGCGGCCGGATCGGACGCCGGCCCACCAGGTGGATTTGCTGACCGGGATCAGTGCGGGAATCGGTGGTTCAGCGTGGGGATTGCCGACGATCTGCGGCAGGCGCAGATAACCCGTTTCGGGAAGGGGTATAGCCATGTTGCTTTCCTTCGCCCATGCTTGAGCGTCGTTGGACATGGCCTCCCATTGTTAGTACGGCTGGCGCGTTGAATAGTGGGGCAGATTCAAAAAACCAACCCCGCTAATCATGTGAACCTACCTCACGGACGTCGTGGAACGTACCCCATCGGATCAGTCACTCACTAGGGGTCTTTGGCGCACCGCCAACGGGCTGCCAGTTCGCAACGATAGCGATACGATCGCGTGCATTTGCAGTCAGCTCAGGCTTGTTTGCCTCAAGCCATGCGGCCAACGCTTGCTTAGCACTCTTACCACCTGTGGCCTTCGTATCGTGACGCACAGCATCGAAAGCCTCGATTGCGGCGCGAAGTTCGACCGGGTAAGCAGCCAAGTCTAATGTCCCTTGCTCTGGCTGGTTGGAGTCGACAGGCCAATAGTGCCGGAGTTCGCACCCATGGGCCCACTGCGCTAGTTTAGCGACAGAGATTTTTGTCTCATTGCATAGTTCCCCACTGTCTGGATTGCAAGCAACCGGCCAATGCTCATAACCATCAGCTTCCCAAGCCAAGGCGCTAACTGCGTGCAAGCGACCACTTTGTACGGCACGAATCAAAGCAACATCATAGGCATCTGCCTTGGCAGCCTTTTCCCTATCGGCATCCATGCGATTCGATGACGGCCGAGGGTTTAGCCCCGCGAGTAATCGCGCCGCCTCTCGGATACTTATGGGATCGACAATTTTCCAGAGTTTCCAGTAGTCCGGTGCTGTCACATTGTCTTCCGGCAAACTAGAATCTGCCCAGTCAAACAGTGGGTCACTACTCATTGCGCACACCCCCGCGCCCTTCAAAAGGGTCGCGCCAGCCGGGGAAGGTGCCCGGTGTTCGGGGATCAGCCTAGGCGCGACATGACGAACTTTGGTACCGCGAAAAATAGTGGCAAGGCGTCGCATGCCTCGCGACCCGGCCAGGAAGTACAGGAAGCAGTCTGTTTTTTCGCGGACAGCTCATCAGCGCCAGGTAGGAGCGCGCCAAGAATCCAAGCAACCCAGATTCTTAGTGGGCTTTTATGTGGGACAAGTCAAAGGACGAAAATAAAAAAGCCGCTGAATCAGCGGCTTAGTGCAACTCTTGGCGGAGAGGGAGGGATTCGAACCCTCGGTACGCTTACACGTACGCCTGATTTCGAGTCAGGTACAATCGACCACTCTGCCACCTCTCCGAATCGGCGCGCCTGGTGGCCGGCGCGAGCCGCGAATCATACGCGGGCGAGCCGATCGTGACAACCGAAAATACATGCGGAATGCCCTGGCATTCGCTCCACCAGGCTCGCCATGATTGAATTTGGACACGGGACGCACGTCGGACTGCGCCGCACCCGCAACGAAGATACTTATTACGCCGATGCCGCGCTGGGCCTGTTCCTGGTGGCCGACGGCATGGGTGGCCACCAGCATGGCGAGGTGGCCTCGTCGCTGGTGCGCGACGCCGTGGCCGACCAGGTCTGGCAGGGACGCAGCCTGATCGAGGCGATCCGCACCGCCGGCCAGCGCCTGCTCGACCAGTCGCGCGATCAGCCCAGCCCGCTGCCGATGGGCACCACCATCGCCTCCCTGCGCCTGGCCGACGACAGCTATGAAGTGGCCTGGGTCGGCGACAGCCGCATCTATCTGTGGCAGCACGACGGCATGCGGCAGATCAGCCACGACCATTCCCTGGTGCAGGAGCTGGTGGCCGCCGGCCGGCTCGATCCGTCGCTGGCCTCGGTGCACCCACAGCGCAACGTGGTGACCCAGGCACTCGGCATCACGGCGATCGATCAGCTGCACATCGGCATGGCACGCGGCCGGCTGGAGCCCGGCATGCGCTTCCTGTTATGCAGCGACGGACTGACCGAGGAAGTCAGCGACGGCGAGATCGCCCGCATGATCGCCCGCAACCACATCGCCGCACAGGAATGCGTCGATCACCTGCTGCTTGCCGCACTCGACGCCAACGGCAGCGACAACATCACCGCGATCGTCGTGCGCATCCATTGATGGCGCGCGGCCGGCTGCGCAGCATGCGCCGCCGGTGTCATCCGTTCGCTTGCGCCGTGTCCTGCTGACGCCACAGGCTGGTTCCGCCCCCCGCGCTCTTGTCGAGCGCATCGAGCCGGCCTTCATGAGCAGCGAGTTCATCCTCGCTTGCACGCAGCACGCGCGGGCGTCGGTCCAGCACGATGCGCGTATTCAGCTGGATCGCGGCCCCGTTTTCCGTCGGCTGCTCGAAGCCCAGGTCCATGGCCACCTGGCCGGAAGTCATCGCCAGATAGACTTCAGCCAGCAGTTGCGCGTCGATCAGGCCACCGTGCAAATCACGATGAGTGTTGTCGACGCCCAGGCGCTTGCACAAAGCGTCCAGGCTGTTGCGCTGCCCCGGATAGCGCTCGCGCGCCATCGCCAGAGTATCGAGCACCGTGCAGCGATCGCTGATGCGACCGTAGTCCGGGCCGAGCCGGGCCAGCTCCGCATCCAGAAAGCCGATGTCGAAGGTGGCGTTGTGGATGATCAACTCGGCGCCATCGATGAAAGCCAGGAATTCCCCGACCACTTCGGCGAAACGCGGCTTGTCGAGCAGGAACTCGTCTTCGATGCCGGTGACTTGCCGCGCCCCCTCGTCGATGGCTCGATCCGGATTGAGGTAGGTCTGATAATTGCGACCGCTGGGCCGCCGCTCCAGCATTTCCACGCAGGCGATTTCGATCAGACGATGCCCCTGGCGCACCTCCAGGCCGGTGGTCTCGGTATCGAGAACGATCTGCCTCATGGCTTGCTCCTGAGTCGTTCCGCTTGCTCTCGCGCGGCCTGATCGACGCGCTCGTTCTCGGCATGGCCGTTATGCCCTTTCACCCATTGCCAGCGCACTTGATGCGGGGCGACGGCGGCGGCGAGGCGCTGCCACAGATCCTGGTTCTTCACCGGCTTCTTGTCGGCCGTGCGCCAGCCGTTGGCACGCCACTTCGGCAACCACTCCTCGATGCCCTGCATGACGTAGCGGGAATCGGTGGTCAGCTTCACCTTACACGGTCGCTTCAAGGCCTCGAGCGCGCCGATCGCCGCCATCAGCTCCATGCGGTTATTGGTGGTATCGGGATCGCCGGCCGCCAGCAGCCGTTCCTTGCCCTGAGCACGCAACAGCGCAGCCCAGCCGCCGGGCCCCGGATTGCCCAGGCATGCACCATCCGTAAAGGCTTCGATTTCAGTCAATGCTTGGGGCGATGGTTCCACGGCTCGCGATAGCTCCTCACAGCATGTTGTCCTGCGCGACGACGCAGGGCGGAACCGCCGATTCTCTCATGGCAGATGTGTCATGGCGCGGAGTGTCGCCGCGCGCCAGGCACCAGGCCGACATTGACCGGCCGCCGCTGTGTCGCCTCGCGCGTCCGCAGCGGCAAGACCAGACGACGCGGCTTATGCGCGGTCAGCACATAACCTCCACCCAGCATGTGACCGGGCCAGGTATGCGCCTCGCCGCTCGGCCACGGCTGCCCGAGGCGGCGTATGCGTTCGATCAGCAGCCCGCCGCCGCGCAGCCAGCCCGCCAGGCGCTCGGGCGAAGCCAGGCGCAAGCCGCAGCCGCGACTGCGCCAGTAGAACCACGGTGCCCAGAGGCTGCGCGGGTGCACGCCACAAGCCATGAGCATGCCGCCTGGCGCAAGGACGCGCATGGCCTCGTCGACCAGACCTTTCGGCTCCGGCACGCCTTCAAAAACGTGCAGCAGCAACAACAGGTCGAACGCTTCATCCAGGAAAGGCAGCGGCTCGTCGGCAGCGGCATCGAGATCGCCCTGCCAGCGCAATCCGGCCACTTGCATGCGCACCCAGTGCCCCAGCAGAGGCGAAGCCGGCGAACGATCCTGCGGCGCTGAACAAAGCAGCAGCCCGTGGCGGCCGGCGCAACGCTGCAACTCGGGAAGCATCGCGGCTGACTGCACATCCTGCAGCGCCCGCAAGGGCCTGCTGGCATAGATGGCTTGATCGCGCTGAAGCATGCGTCGAACTGACTCGTATCGTTGCAAAGTGCAGTATGCAGTGTAGCCGGTGCGGATAGCTTGACGTGTCTGCGACGCACCGCCATTTCTTGCGGGCAAGCTGAACTCGATCAACGGCTTAACAACACTCTAACGCTGCCCGAGGCAGAGCCTCCTATAGTCGACCGCTTGCGCATGCGCTCTGCCTGCGTCAGTCGATACGTAGTGAGCGGAGACCCTCTTGCACGTCGTACCGTTACCGGCGCTTGCCGACAACTATATCTGGCTGCTGCACGACGACGCAGGCGACGCCATCGTGGTGGATCCAGGCGAGGCCGCGCCGGTGGAAACCGCTCTGGCGACCTATGGACTGCGCCTGCGCACCATCCTGCTGACGCATCATCACCCGGATCACATCGGAGCGGCAGGCCTGCTGCACGAGCATCACCAGGCTGCGATCTTCGCGCCCTTCGACGAACGCATCGACCTGCCCGCCACACGCGTGGCCGACGGCCAGTGGGTGACGCTTGAACGGCCACAGGCGCGCTTCGCGGTATGGACCGTGCCTGGCCATACCAGCAGCCACGTCGCTTACGTCGGCGAGGGCCTGCTGTTCAGTGGCGATACGTTGTTCAGCATGGGCTGCGGCCGCCTGTTCGAAGGCACGCCGGCCCAGATGCTCGCCTCGCTGGATCGACTGGCCACCCTTCCGCCAGAAACCCTGCTTTGCTGCGGCCACGAATATACCGAGACCAACGGGCGTTTTGCGCTGACCGTGGAGCCGCACAACCCTGCCCTGGCCGCACGGCTGGGCGAAGTGTCGCAGCTGCGCGCCGAGGGCCGTCCCAGCCTGCCGGTGCCGCTGGGCATCGAGCGGGCGAGCAACCCTTTTCTGCGTGTGGACGAAGAAGCAGTCATCGACTGGTGCGCACGGCAGAACGTTGCCCCGACACGCATCGATCGCTTCGCGGCCCTGCGCTCCGCCAAGGACATCTTCCGCGCATGAAGCCGATCAAGCACCCGTTGCCACTATGCCTTTCGCTGTTGCTCGCCGCCTGCGCCAACACGCCGTCGAATAGGCTGCCGGCGCCGCCTCGCGCGCAGCAGCTCGCGCCGCCGCCGGTGACGCTGCAGCCGCCGTCGGTGCCGACGCCAGGCGTTTCGCCGACGGCTTCGGCCGAAGCCGAGCGGGAAGTATGGGACCGGCTGCGCGGCAGCTTCGCCATGCCTGATTGCGATGCGGACCCAGCCATCCTGAATTGGGCGAAGTACTACACGCACAATCCGCAGCACTTCGAAAGCCAGATGAGCACAGCGATGCCGCAGCTCGTCTACGTTGAACAAATTGCCGCCAAGCACGGCGTTGCCGGCGAATTTGCCCTGCTGCCGTGGGTGGAAAGCCAGTATCGCCCGGTGGCCGGGCGAAAGAACCGGCCTGCGGGCATGTGGCAGATCATGCCGGTCACCGCTCATTCGATGGGGCTGCGGGTCGATGGCGGCTATGACGGCCGGCTCGACGTGCCGGCCTCGGCCGACGCCGTCATGGCTATGCTGCGCCGCTATCACGATGACCTCAATGACTGGCGCCTGGTGGATTACGCCTACAACGCCGGCGAATTCGGCGTGCAGCATCTGGTCGAGCGCCGCGGCATGCCTCCGGCCGAACCGGCCATTCCGCGGTTGCCAGTGAAGGCGATCACCAAGGAGCACCTGTCCAAGCTGCTGGCGCTTGCCTGCGTGATCCGCGAGCCGGAGCGTTTCAACGTCAGCCTGCCGGGCTTGCCTGCCGAGCAACGCCTGGAAGTCGTGAGCGTCGACCACGGCATGCCGGTCGCGAAGGCAGCGGATCACGCCGGCATGTCGGTGGATGCGCTGATGAACTTGAACGCAGCCTATCGCAACGGCATGGTCGACCCACAGGCCTCTTCCCTGCTGCTGCCGCACAGCAACGCGGAGCAGTTCCGCAATGCGATGGCGAATCCGCAGGCAGCCCCGAATGACGGCAGCCTGTTGCTCGCCGAGGCGACGCCGCGCGGGCCATCGAACGTGCTGCCTGCCGCCGCGCAGCGCAATGCGGATCCGGTCACTTCGACGGACGACACGGATGCGCGGATGACGCCAGCGGTGAAATTCCACACCGTCGGCCGCAAAGACAGCCTCTGGGGCATCGCCCGGCGATATTCGGTGAGCGTGCAGCAGCTGCAGCAGTGGAATCACTTGCGCGGGCAGACGCTCAAGCCTGGGCAGCGACTCAAGGTGAGCGCACCGGCCGACCGCATGTCGGCTTCGGCTGCCAAGACGAGATAACAAGCCTCGGAGGGCCCGTCTTCGCGGGCCTGACCCATAGCTAGGTGATGCCACCCACTAGGCAAGACAGCCACGCCTGCGTGGCCTTTCGAGATACGCCGGGCTTCGCTCGACTGCGCTGGCGCAAGCGCCGCATGAAACCGAAGTCCATGCGGCGATCAGGGCGGTGAGGCAGTGCCGTTCCGCGCTGTGCGCGATCGGAACGGCAAGGGCTTTACATACGGTCTTCCGCGATCTTGATCTCGGTCTTGGCCTTCAGCGCGTCGAGGTATTCGCTCACCGCCGTGCTGCTATAGACCTGCATCATCTCGTGGCGCAACTGCTCGAGCTGCTCAGGCGGGATCTTGCTCGGGTCGCCGCCCTGCACCTTGTCCACGGCGAGCAGCGCGAAGCTGCCGTCCTTCAGGTCGACGCTGACGAACTGCGGCTTGCCGTCCTGCGGGTGCGGCACCAGGAAAGCCTGTTCGCGCAGTGGCGGCGGCAGATCCTGCTGGAACCGCTGCGCCTCCTTGACCGCCTTCACGCTCGCCGAGCCGGCCACAGCCTGCATGTCCTCGCCTTTACGCAGACGCGCAAGCAGATCGTCGCTGCGCTTCTGTCCGGCGGCCACCGCACGCTCGTCCAGGATCTTCTGTCGGATGGTGTCGTGCACTTCGGTCAACGGCCGTGGCGCGGCCTGCACATGCTTGTCCACGTGCAGCACCAGGGCATGGTTGCCACCGAGGTCGATCAAGGTGGAGTTGTTGCCCTGCGCCAACACGTCGTCGGAGAACGCCGCCTTGATCACCTTCGGATTGGCGGCGATGCCCTCGCCGCCGCCGTCGCGCGAGAACAGGTTGCTGCTCTTGATGGTCAGCCCCAGCGCCTGCGCGGCAGGCTCCAGCGAGGCCGGATTCTGGTAGGTGTCGTCGGCCAGCTTGCCGGCCAGCTCGTTGTACTTGCGATCGACCTGGCCGTCGGTGGCTTCCTTCACCAGCTGATCGCGCACTTCGGCGAACGGCTTGGCCTGGCCGCTGCGCACATCGCGCAGCCACAGGATGTGGTAACCCTCATCGGACAGCACCGGCTTGGAGATCTGTCCCTTCTGCATGGCGAACAAGGCATCGTCGAAGGCCGCGTTCGTCACGCCCTTCTCGAGCCAGCCCAGATCGCCGCCCACCGGCTTGGAGCCGAGGTCCTCGGAATCCTCCGTCGCCAGCTTGGCGAAGTCGGCCGGAGTCGCTTCGCCGGCGATCTTCTCGGCCTTGGCCAGAGCGGCCTTCTGCTGATCGGGGGTGGCGTTCTTCGGCACGTTGATCAGGATATGCGAAACCAGGCGCTGCTCCGGCTTCACGAAGCGCTGCTTCTCCTGCTCGTAGCGCTTCTGCAGCTCGTCCTCGCTCGGCGCGGCATCGGCTTTGAGGCCCTCAGCGCTCACTTCCAGGTATTTCACCGAGACCTGCTCGGGATTCATGAAATCCGCTTTGTGCGCCTGGTAGTAGCTGTCGATCTGCGCATCGGTCACCGTGTTGTCCTCGACCGGCTGCCGAGGCAACAGGAAGTAGCGCAGATCGCGGCGCTGCAGACTCAGGTTCAAATAGCGGTTCATATCCGCATCGGTAAGCAGCGTGCTCGACGTGATCGCGTCGGACAGCAACTGCGAAGCCAGCGACGCGCGCGTCCTGCTTTCGAACTGCTCGGGCGTCATGTGCTGCACGGCCAGCATGCTGCGGTAGGTGGCCGGATCGAACTGGTGATTGACCTGGAAAACCGGATACGCAGCGATGAGATCGCGCACGGCCTGATCGGACACCACCAGCCCCAGATCGTCGTTGGCCTGCAGCGCGAGCTGCTGGTTGATCAGGCCGTCCACGATGCGACGCTTGGTATCCATCGAATCGAACTGGCTGGGATCGAAGTTGTCGCCCTGCTGCGCGCCGATCTGCTGGCGCAATTCGTTGGTCCGGTTCTGGTAGTCCTGCTGGCTGATTTCGCGCTTGCCGACCTTGGCCACGTAGGTGTCGGTCTGCGACATGAAATAGCCTTCGATGCCGAAGAAAGACATCGCGAAGACGGCGATGGCCAGAATCAGGATGGCCGGCCAACCGTGCATCTTGTCGCGTAGTGTCTGCAGCATATGTCGTCTCGTGATCGTTGAAGGGCGCAGCTCGGATATCGCACAAAAGGCAAGGGCGCCACACGGGCGCCCTTGCAAAACTGTGGCGGAGCGGACGGGACTCGAACCCGCGACCTCCGGCGTGACAGGCCAGCATTCTAACCGACTGAACTACCGCTCCGCAGTTTCTGGTGGGTGCTGTAGGGATCGAACCTACGACCATCGCCTTGTAAGGGCGGCGCTCTACCGCTGAGCTAAGCACCCAAAACCAAGCGACAGCCGCTTAGTTTAGGGCGTCCTTGAGCGTCTTGCCAGCCTTGAAAGCCGGAACCTTCGAAGCCTTGATCTTGATCGTCTCGTTGGTGCGCGGGTTGCGGCCCTGGCGAGCAGCGCGCTTGCGCACCGTGAAGGTGCCGAAACCGACCACCGACACGTCGTCGCCCTTCTTCAGGGTCTTCTGCACGGTCTCGAAGAAGGCTTCCAGAGCACGACCAGCGTCAGCCTTGGTGAGTTCGGCCTTTTCGGCAATGGCGTTGATCAGATCGGTTTTATTCATTGAGACACTCCTTGAGCAATTTTGCGGCCTACGTAACCTGCCTTGCGCAGGCGACGCCGCCATGGATGGTTGGCTCCTCGAAGGCGCCGCCCCGCGATCCAGCCCTGCTGCGCTTTGCGACAAACTCGCCAAGATTGCGGTGCTGCCCTTTATACCAGTGCTCCGGAAGCTCCGCAATATAAGCAATTCCAAGGCTTTTCGCGGTATGGACGCGGTTCAAAAATGCCTCTTGCAAGACCTCTCAGACACACTTTTTCGGCACATTTTCGCGCGCAGGTCAAATAACAAAACGGGCGACACACTCTCGCGTGTCGCCCGTCGCGGCGAGATGCCGGAGGCAAGACTTCAGTGCGGTCGAGGATGCGTTTCAGCAGCCGCGTCGTCAGCGACCGCCTCGACCTTCGACGCTGCAGCGTCCTTGTTTTGCAGCGGCTGCAGCGGACGCTCCAGCGCGATGTCCAGCACCTCGTCGATCCAGCGCACTGCATGGATTTCCAGCGACTCAGTGATGTTCTTCGGAATATCCGCCAGATCCTTCTTGTTCTCTTCCGGGATGATCACCGTGGTGATGCCGCCGCGATGCGCCGCCAGCAATTTCTCCTTCAAGCCGCCGATCGGCAGCACGCGGCCGCGCAGCGTGATCTCGCCGGTCATGGCCACTTCGGAGCGCACCGGCATCTTGGTCAGCGCGGACACCAGCGCGGTGCACATCGCGATGCCGGCGCTCGGGCCGTCCTTAGGCGTGGCGCCCTCGGGCACGTGCACGTGCAGATCGAGCTTCTCGTGGAATTCGGGATCGATGCCCAGCACGCTGGCGCGCGCGCGCACCACCGACAAGGCTGCCTGGATCGACTCCTTCATCACGTCGCCCAGCTGGCCGGTGTGAATCAAGCGTCCCTTGCCCGGCACCACCGACACTTCGATGCTCAGCAGCTCGCCGCCCACTTCGGTCCAGGCCAGACCGGTGACCAGGCCGACCTGGTTCTGCAGCTCCTTGCGGCCGAAATCAAAGCGGCGCACGCCGAGGTAATGCTCGAGGTTAGCGGAGTCCACGCGCACACCGGCGAAGCCCTTCTTGGCCTTGCTCGACTTCGTCGCAGCCACGGCTTTCTTGGCGTCGCTCTTCGCCGCGGGCTTCTTCGCCTCGCTCTTGCGGATCTGGCCCAGCGTGAGTTCCTTGACTACCTTGCGGCAGACTTTGGAGATTTCGCGTTCGAGATTGCGCACGCCGGATTCGCGCGTGTAGTAGCGCACCATGTCGCGCAAGGCTTCCTGATCGATCTCCAGCTCTTCCGGCTTGAGGCCATTCGCCTTGATCTGCTTCGGCAGCAGGTATTTCTGCGCGATGCCCAGCTTCTCGTCTTCGGTATAGCCGGGGATGCGGATCACCTCCATGCGATCCAGCAAAGGACCAGGGATGTTCAGCGAGTTGGCGGTGGCAATCCACATCACTTCGGAGAGGTCCAGATCGACCTCCAGGTAGTGATCGTTGAAGGTGTGGTTCTGTTCCGGATCCAGCACTTCAAGCAAGGCCGAGGATGGATCGCCGCGGAAGTCCATCGACATCTTGTCGATCTCGTCCAGCACGAACAGCGGATTCTTGGTGCCGACCTTGTTGAGGTTCTGCACGATGCGGCCCGGCATGGAGCCGATGTAGGTGCGCCGATGACCGCGGATCTCGGCCTCGTCGCGCACACCGCCCAGGCTCATCCGGACGAACTTGCGGTTGGTCGCCTTGGCGATCGACTGGCCGAGCGAAGTCTTGCCCACGCCGGGCGGACCGACCAGGCACAGGATCGGGCCTTTCATGCTGTTCACCCGCTGCTGCACGGCGAGGTACTCGAGGATGCGCTCCTTCACCTTCTCCAGGCCGAAGTGATCGGCATCGAGCACGTCCTGCGCTAGCTGCAGGTCCTTGCGCACCTTGCTGCGCTTCTTCCACGGCACGCCGGCAAGCCAGTCGAGGTAGTTGCGCACCACCGTGGCTTCCGCCGACATCGGCGACATCTGGCGCAGCTTGCCGAACTCCTGCTTGGCCTTGGCCAGCACAGGCTTGGGCATGCCTGCACCGTCGATCTTCTTCTGCAGCTCCTCGAGCTCGTTCGGACCGTCCTCGCTCTCGCCGAGCTCTTTCTGGATGGCCTTCATCTGCTCGTTGAGGTAGTACTCGCGCTGGCTCTTTTCCATCTGCGTCTTGACGCGGCCGCGGATGCGCTTTTCCACCTGCTGCAGATCCATCTCGCCGTCGACCAGCCCGATCAGCAGCTCCAGGCGCTGCCCCACGTCGGCGGTCTCGAGCACCTTCTGCTTGTCCGCCATGCGCACCGACAGATGCGCGGCGATGGAGTCGGCCAGGCGCGAAGGATCGTCGATGCCGGACAAGGTCGCCAGCACTTCGGGCGGCAGCTTGCGGCTCTGCTTCACCAGCTGCTCGAACAGCGAAACCAGGGTGCGCGACACCACGTCCAACTCGCGCTCCTTGGCCGTATACACCGGCTCGATCACGCGCGAACGCGCCGACAGCATGCCGGCGTCGTCCTGGTATTCCTCGATCGACACGCGCGCCTGCCCTTCCACCAGCACCTTGACGGTACCGTCGGGCAGCTTCAGCAGCTGCAGTACGCCTGCCAGCGTGCCGATCTCGTGCAGGTCGGCGATCTGCGGGTCGTCGATGTCGGGGCTCTTTTGCGCCACCAGCAGGATCTGCCGCTCGCCTTCCATCGCGCGCTCCAGCGCACGCATGGACTTGTCGCGGCCGACAAACAGCGGGATGACCATGTGCGGATAGACCACCACATCGCGCAACGGGAGTACCGGCAGCGGATTGAGCGCGGCACCGGCGGCGGGAACAGGAAGTGCGGCGTTTTTTGCCATCGAAGGAGGCCCTTGGGGAAGGTCATCGGGGTGCGCCCCGACACTGCGCCGGAGCGTGATGTACGTCAAGTGGAGGCGGTATGGGGGCGACTCAAGAGCGCATCGGCCATACGAAAGCGGCCCCGGCGTGAAGGCCGGGGCCGCAGGACGCGATCAAGCCTGAGCGGGCTCAGCTCAGGCGGCGTCGCCGTCGGCAGCGATACGCTGCTGATGCAGGTTGCCGCGGTAGATCAGATAGGGCTCGGCCTGGCCTTCGATCACGGCGTCGTCCACCACCACCTTGCTGACGTGCTCCAGCGAAGGCAGCTCGTACATCGTGTCGAGCAGCACCTGCTCGAGGATGGTGCGCAGGCCGCGCGCACCGGTCTTGCGCTTGAGCGCCTTGCGAGCGATCGCGCGGAGCGCCTCGGGCCGGAACTCCAGCTCGACGTTCTCCATCTCGAACAGCTTCTTGAACTGCTTGGTGACCGCGTTCTTCGGCTCGGTGAGAATCTGCACCAGCGCCGGTTCGTCGAGCTCGTCCAGCGTCGCCAGTACCGGCAGGCGCCCCACGAACTCGGGGATCAGGCCGAAGCGCACCAGATCGGCCGGCTCCACATCCGCCAACAACTTGCCCAGATTGTCGGTGCGCTGCTTGCTGCGCACCTCGGCCGAGAAGCCGATACCGGTGTTCTCGGAGCGCTGCTGGATCACCTTCTCCAGCCCGGCAAACGCGCCGCCGCAAATGAACAAGATGTTCTTGGTGTCGACCTGCAGGAATTCCTGCTGCGGATGCTTGCGGCCGCCCTGCGGAGGCACCGAGGCCAGCGTGCCTTCGATCAGCTTCAACAGCGCCTGCTGCACGCCCTCGCCCGACACGTCGCGAGTGATCGAGGGGTTCTCGCTCTTGCGCGAGATCTTGTCGATTTCATCGATGTAGACGATGCCCGACTGCGCCTTCTCGACGTCGTAGTCGCACTTCTGCAACAGCTTCTGGATAATGTTCTCGACGTCCTCGCCCACGTAGCCGGCCTCGGTCAACGTGGTGGCGTCGGCGATGGTGAACGGCACGTTGAGCAGGCGAGCCAGCGTCTCGGCCAGCAGAGTCTTACCCGAGCCGGTCGGACCGATCAGCAGGATGTTGGACTTGCCCAGCTCGATGTCGTCGCTCTTCAGCCGCGACTCCATCCGCTTGTAGTGGTTGTAGACCGCGACGGACAAGGCCTTCTTCGCGCGCGTCTGGCCCACGACGTACTGGTCCAGGGTTTCCATGATCTCGCGCGGCTTGGGCAGCTGGTTGCGCCCGGAGGCGGCCTTCTCCTCCAGTTCCTCGCGGATGATGTCGTTGCACAGCTCCACGCATTCATCGCAGATGAACACGGACGGGCCGGCGATGAGCTTGCGTACCTCGTGCTGGCTCTTGCCGCAGAAGGAGCAATAGAGAATCTTGCCGCTATCGTTGGAACGGCCTTGCCGCTCGTCGCTCATGCTTTGGGTCCTGCTGCCATATTCAGATTGCGCCTTGAGAATAGCACAGGCTCCCGCCCCTGCACCCAGGGACGGGAGCCGTGCCTCGATAGACGCGTAAAGCCGATTTGGATACCGTCAGGCGGAACGCACGGATTCCTCGGTGCGCCGCTCCATCACGGTGTCGATCAGACCGTATTCGCGTGCGGCTTCCGCACTCATGAAGCGGTCGCGCTCCATGTCGCGCTCGATCCGATCGAGCGGCTGGCCGGTGTGCTGCACGTAGATGTCGTTCAGGCGCCGACGCAGATACAGAATTTCTTGCGCCTGGATCTCGATGTCGGTGGCCTGGCCGCGGGCCCCCCCCGACGGCTGGTGGATCATCACCCGCGAATTCGGCAAGGAGTAGCGCTTGCCCTTGGCGCCAGCCATAAGCAGCAGCGAAGCAGCGCTGCAGGCCTGGCCGATGCACATGGTGCTGACATCCGGCTTGATGAACTGCATGGTGTCGTAGATCGCCAGCCCGGCCGTCACTGCACCGCCCGGGCTATTGATGTACAGGCTAATGTCCTTGTCCGGGTTCTCGGACTCCAGGAACAGCATCTGGGCCACCAGCACGTTGGCGACCTGATCGTTCACCTCGCCCACTAGAAAGATGATGCGCTCTTTCAGCAGTCGCGAGTAAATGTCGTACGAACGCTCGCCGCGGGCGGTCTGCTCGATGACCATCGGCACGAGGTTGAGGTTCTGGATCGGATCCATAGCCATGCTTGCGACTCTCTGTGAAGTGGCCCGATAAGGAAGTGGCTCAGGCACCGGCCGGACGCATCACCTCGTCGAAGCCCAGATTCTGCACGGTGGTCTTGGCGTGCTCCGCCACCCACTCGGCCACCTGGTCTTCCATCACGCGGTTCTGCAGCCCGGACATAAGCTGGGGGTCGCCGTTGTAGAGTTCAATGACCTTTTCCGGCTCCTCGTAGGTCGAGGCGATCGCCGCCAGCTGCTCGGCGACGCGCTTGCGGTCGAGCACCAGCGACTGCTTGCGGGCGATCTCGCCCATCAGCAGACCGGCGATGACCCGCTTGCGTGCCATAGGAGTAGCCGCCTCGACCAGCTGCGGCGGCACCTGCTGGCCGCGCGGCACGCTGCCGGAAGCCAGGCTCTGCGCCTCGCTCTGCACCATCAGCTTCGGCACGTCCAGCTGTGCGTGGGTCTCGGCCAGCTTCTCGGCCACTTCGGACTTCAGGCGCGCCATCAGCGTAGCCTTGAGCTCGCGCTCCAGGTTGGCGCGAACTTCCTTGCGCAGGCTGTCCAGGTCGCCGTCGGCGATGCCGAACAGTTTGGCGAACTCGGCGTCGACCTCGGGCAGCTTCTGCTCCTGCACCCGGATGATCTTGAAGCTGACCTTGGCCTTCTTGCCGGCCAATTGCTCGTTGCGGAAATCCGCCGGGAAATCGATCTCGGTCTCGAACTCGTCACCGGCGCTGCGGCCGACCAGCGCATCGTCCAGCGCCTTGAACAGGTTGCCCGAACCCAGCACGCTGCCGGCGCGCTCCAGCCCTTCGGCCGGGAAGCGGTAATCGCCAGCCTCCGCCGAGTACTCGAACATCACGAAATCGCTCTCGGCCGAGGCGCGCTGCACTTCCTCGAAGCTGCGGCGCTGCTGGCGCAGGGTCTCGATCATCTTGGCGATGTCGTCGTCCGTTACCTCGGCCACCGGCTGGGTGATTTCCAGGCTGTCGACGTCGATCGCGGGAAATTCCGGCATCACTTCGAAAGTGGCCGTATAGGCGATTTCGCCGTTTTCCGGCTGGCCGGTGGTGTCGATCGCGGGGTTGGCGATCGGCTGCAGCTTCTCCTGGGTGACCGCTTCGCGCAGCGTGCTGCCGATCAGGTCGGAAAGCACTTCGCCGCGCACCTGCGCACCGAAGCGCTGCTGGATCACCTGCAGCGGCACCTTGCCGGGACGGAAACCCTTGAGACGCACCGTACGAGTCAGCTCCGCGATGCGCTCGCTCACCTGCGACTCGAACCGCTCTGCGGGAAACTTCACCGTGAGCTTGCGCTCCAGCGTACCGATGTTCTCGACCGAAACCTGCATGGCGTCTCCTGGATAACTGATGGCCCCCGACGGGTGCCAAGGACGGGGAACCGTCCATCACGTGGTAATGGGAGCTCAAGGGGTTTGGTGCGAAAGGCGGGACTCGAACCCGCACGGGGGTTACCCGCTGGAACCTAAATCCAGTGCGTCTACCAGTTCCGCCACTTTCGCAAGCATCCCGACATCAGAGCCGCAAACCCTTGATCTCCAAGTCATTCGACGCCACGCGTGGTACGCGCGCCGAGGTCGCCTGGAGATCGGGCCGTCCGCCCTAAGTCGATGATTCCCTTGAACCAAAGCAGGTCATTTTACGGTCGCCCGGACTACCTGCACAAGTCTATGAGTCGGCACTGCCGCGCCGCGCTGTTCCTGGCGTGCGCTTCAGCATGCTCGCGCTGCGAAGCCCAAGGCCCATGTCGGCGCGAAGCTGCGGAGCAATCGATGGAAACGCACCGCACCGCCCCCTCTCCTCTTCCGCCGCAAGTGGCGGATGAGCCAGCAGCAGAACCAGCGCAGTCATCACAGAAATCGAGTGATCAACAAGATCACGAATGCGTCGATTTCGAGATCTGAATTCTTCTCGCAGTTCCAAGCCTCGCTGCCGCTGCCAGGCGTTACAGGGCAAGCGCATCGAACGGGTCTGCTGGAAGACCTCGTTGTCGAATCAAGTTCGACAAGATTTGGGCTCGCCCGGCTATGAGCGAGCGAAGTTTCCAAGCTCTGTTCGGATGAACGCCGCACACTTGTTGAGTGGCATCTCCGAATTTCAGAGGCAAAAAAACAGGCGCCTAGGGATTGCCTAGGCGCCTGTCTGGGTTGGTGGGCCGTCAAGGATTCGAACCTTGGACCAATTGATTAAGAGTCAACTGCTCTACCAACTGAGCTAACGGCCCTTTGAACCGGGCTAACTGGGGTGGACGATGGGACTCGAACCCACGACATCCGGAATCACAATCCGGTGCTCTAACCAGCTGAACTACGTCCACCATAAACTTGTAGACTGGCGCGCCCGACAGGAATCGAACCTGCAACCGTCGGCTTAGAAGGCCGATGCTCTATCCGGTTGAGCTACGGGCGCAGTCGTGCTCATTAAAGCACCAACTGGTCGGGGCAGAGGGATTCGAACCCCCGACTTTTGCGTCCCAAACGCAACGCTCTACCAGACTGAGCTATACCCCGTTGTTCTCAACGCCGGCCCACTTGCGCAGGCCTGAGCCTTGGAATGCTACGGGCGATGCATTGTCCAGTCAATCCACATCGAAGCACTTGCACCGAACTGCACACCTCAGTTCGACTCGCTCGGCGACTGCTCAATGCCTTGCGAAAAAATGGCGCGCCCGGAGAGATTCGAACTCCCGACCACCAAGTTCGTAGCCTGGTACTCTATCCAACTGAGCTACGGGCGCGTGGTGAACCATTGCTTCGTCGACCACTCACCGAAGTGAAGTCCGCCGAAGCCAGAAGCGGAATTATTCAGACTCGCAGCACGCACGTCAACACTTTTTGCAAAAGAATTTCACGATTGTTGCCGAAGCTGATGCGGCTCGTCACCGGACAGCGCTGCCGAGCGAAATCGTTTAGCCGTCCAAACCGTGGGGCGCGCGCCCAAGGCTGAGCCATCGCCGCCGGGAGAGCAGCAAGACGCCCGTCTCGCTGCTCGCTCTTTCCTCGATCAGGAATTCGTCACCCGGTTCTGCGTGGCCGGATCGCCGACCTTAGCTCCCGCGTCGCCGCGTGGCGGCGGCGGCGGCATCACACCGCCGGGCGGATTCTTGTTCCAGTCAGCCGGCGCTCCGGGTTCGCGGCCCGCCATGATGTCGTCGATCTGGCGTGCATCGATGGTTTCGTACTGCAGCAGCGCCTCCGCCATCGTGTGCAGCTTGTCGATATGCGTGGTGAGCAGATCCTTGCTGCGCGCATAGGCGCGATCGAGGATGGTGCGCACCACTTCGTCGATCTTGTGCGCGGTCTCGTTGGAGACGTTCTTGTGCTGGGTCACCGAGCGGCCGAGGAACACTTCGTCCTCTTCCTCGCCGTAGGTCACCGGTCCCAGCTCGTCGGACAGGCCCCACTTGGTGGCCATGTTGCGCGCCATCTTGGTGGCCCGCTCGATGTCGTTGGAGGCGCCGGTGGTGACCTTGTCGTGGCCGAAGATGATCTCCTCGGCGACGCGGCCGCCATACAGCGAGCACAGCTGCGACTCGATCGCCACCTTGTTCATGCTGTACTTGTCCCCTTCGGGCAGGTACATGGTGACGCCCAGCGCGCGGCCGCGCGGGATGATGGTGACCTTGTAGACCGGATCGTGCTCGGGCACCAGCCGTCCGACGATGGCGTGACCGGCCTCGTGATAGGCAGTCAGCTTCTTCTCGTCCTCGTTCATCGCCATCGAGCGGCGCTCGGCACCCATCAGGATCTTGTCGCGCGCCTTGTCCATGTGGCTCATGCGCACTTCGCGTGCGTTCTCGCGCGCAGCGAACAGCGCAGCCTCGTTGACCAGGTTGGCCAGGTCGGCGCCGGAGAAGCCCGGCGTGCCGCGCGCAATCGTCATCGGCACCACGTCGCTGGCGATCGGCACCTTGCGCAGGTGCACCTTGAGGATCTGCTCGCGGCCCTTCACGTCGGGCAGGCCGACCATCACCTGGCGATCGAAGCGACCCGGGCGCAGCAGGGCCGGGTCCAGCACGTCGGGCCGGTTGGTCGCCGCGATCACGATGATGCCTTCGGTGCCCTCGAAGCCGTCCATCTCGACCAGCAATTGGTTCAGCGTCTGCTCGCGCTCGTCGTGACCGCCGCCCATGCCGGCGCCGCGGTGACGACCCACCGCATCGATCTCGTCGATGAAGATGATGCAGGGCGCATGCTTCTTCGCCTGCTCGAACATGTCGCGCACGCGGCTGGCGCCGACGCCGACGAACATCTCGACGAAGTCGGAACCGGAGATCGAGAAGAACGGTACCTTGGCCTCGCCCGCGATGGCCTTGGCCAGCAGGGTCTTGCCGGTGCCGGGCGGACCTACCATCAGCACGCCACGCGGAATCTTGCCGCCCAGCTTCTGGAATTTGGAGGGATCGCGCAGGAACTCGACCAGCTCGCCGACCTCTTCCTTGGCCTCGTCGCAACCGGCGACGTCGCTGAAGTTCACCTTGATCTGGTCTTCGCCCTGCAGCTTGGCGCGCGAGCGACCGAAGCTCATCGCCCCGCGCCCGCCCGAGCCTGCCTGCATCTGCCGCATGAACCAGATGAACAGACCGACGATGATGATGATCGGCAGCCAGTTGAGCAGCAGCCCGATCAGCGAGAAACCGTTGCTGGACGGCTCCTGGTTCACCGTGACGCCCTTGTCCTGCATCTGCTTGACCAGGCCGCTGGTGGAGAAGCCCAGCTGCGGCGCCACGGTGTGGTAGATGCTGCCGTCCTTCAGCTTGCCGCTGATGGTCGACGGGATGTCGGCGCTGATCGTGGCGTCGGACACGTTGCCGTTGTCCACGTTCTGCACGAAGCTGCTGTAAGGCAGGTCCGCGGAGGCGACGCCGTGGGAGTTCATGCTCTGGAACACCACGATGAGCACCAGAGCGATGATCACCATGAGCAGCAGATTTTTGGCCATTTCGTTCATGCGCGATTCTCTCAGGCGCGTTGCTCGCCGTTCTGCCCGTGGCGGACTTTTCGCCCGACGGCCAGTGCATACACCTCACGCGAACGTGCGCGTGAGGCCTTAGGTTTACGCATGCTTACGCGGGTAAATTCCATACGCAAGCGTCGCAGGTAATCATCGAAGCCGGCTCCCTGGAACAATTTGATCAGGAAGGAGCCGCCGGGCTTGAGCCAATTCAGGCTGAAATCCAGTGCCAGCTCGGCCAGATCCATTGCCCGGATCTGATCGGCCAGTGCCACACCACTCATATTGGGGGCCATATCCGACAGCACAAGATCGAGCTTGTGGCCGTCCAGGCGCTGTTCCAGCTCCTGCAGCACCGACTCCTCGCGAAAATCGCCCTGCAGGATGTCCACCCCGCCGATACCCTGCATCGGCAGGATGTCCAGCGCCACCACCGTACCATGGTCGCCCAGGCGTTGTCGTACCAGCTGTGACCAACTGCCCGGCGCCGCCCCCAGATCCACCACTCGCATGCCGGGTTTGAGCAGCCGGTCGCGCTCGATCAATTCTTCCAGCTTGTATACGGCGCGTGAACGCACGCCTTCCGCCTGCGCCTTCTTGACGTAAACGTCGTCGAAATGTTCGCGCAGCCAGCCGGCGCTACTCTTGCTGCGACTCATGCTGATTCGGCCATGGATTAGGGGTCAAGTCGGCCCCATGATACCCTTTGTGGTCCGCCGACCGTGAACCGAGCCCATCCCGCATGTCCCTCTCCCCTTCGCAGCGCCGCTATCTGCGCAGCCTTGCCCATGACCTGAACCCGCTGATCCTGCTGGGCGCGAAAGGCGCGACCGAGGCGGTGCGCAAGGAACTGGATCTGGCGCTCACCCACCACGAGCTGGTCAAGGTGAAGCTGTCCGGCGGCGACAAGGAGGAGCGCCAGGCCCAGCTCGACTTCCTGGCCGAGGGCACGCAAGCCGAAACCGTGCAGCAGATCGGGCACGTGGCCGTGCTGTTCCGCCGCAACGCGGACGAGCCCAAGCTCGCCCTGCCGCGCTGATGGATCTTTCGCTCGATCATCCCGGCAACTATCTCTACGTGCGCCGCCTCGACGCGCACGGCATTACGGTGAACGACCGCCTGCTGCGGCAGAGCTTCCTGCTGGCCCCCGATCGCGTGGTCGAACCGTGGCCGGTCGACACCGTCGACGGCCTGGGCGATGAAGGCGTCGAGGCCATCCTGGCCCTGCAGCCCGAGCTGGTCCTGCTCGGCACCGGCGAACGCCAGGCCTTTCCCGCACCGGCTATGCTGGCCCGCTTTCTGCAGCGGGGCGTCGGCATCGAAGTGATGGACAACGCCGCGGCCGCACGCACCTACGGCCTGCTGGTCGGCGAAGGGCGGCGCGTGGTCGCAGCCTTTATCCAGCCGCCGCGCCAAGCCTGAGCCTGCGCGCTCCGCTGCCGTCGTGCCGCTTCAGCGCGACGGCAGGTAGTTGAGCGGATCGACCGGATTGCCGTCCTTGCGGATCTGGAACTGCAGCTCCTCGCGCGGCGCGGCGGACGAGCCCATCTCGGCGATCTGCTGACCCGCCGTGACTTTCTGTCCTTCGGTCACCAGCCGCTTGCGATTGTGGCCGTAGGCGGAAAGCAGGCTGTCGTTGTGCTTGATGATGATCAGCTCGCCGTAACCGACCAGGCCGTTGCCGCTGTACACCACCACGCCGTCGGCCGCCGCACGCACTGCGTCGCCTGCATTGCCGGCGATCTCGATGCCCGGGATCGCGTCGCCGCTCTGGAAATGCTTGATAAGGCTGCCGTCGGCCGGCCAGCGCCAGCTGACGCCGCCGCTCGAACGGGCCCCGCCCGGCGCTGCGGCGACCGGAACAGGGGGCGGGGGCGGCGGCGCATGCGCGGGCACCGGCACTCCGGCTACCGGCACCACGGTGGTTGCCGCCGCAGGCGCCGAATGAGATGGCGCTGCCGGCACCGGCACAGGTACCGGCGAGGAAACTGGCGGAGGAGGCGGCGGTGCCGAAGCCACGGCAGGCGGTGTCGCGGAAGCACCGCTCACCGGCTCGAATACCGGCGCTGCAGGTGCCGGCGGACGATTGACCGGCGGCGGCGGCGGATTGACGGCGACCACCGGCGCTGCACCGCGGCCGCCCGCAACAGGTGCCGGCGCACCCGGCGGCGACAGGCGCAGCACCTGCCCGGGCCAGATCCGATAAGGCTCGGCGATATTGTTCCAGCCAGCCAGGTTGCGGTAGTCCACGCCGTTGCGGAAGGCGATGGAATAAAGCGTGTCGCCCTTGGACACCTGATAGCTGCCGCCCGGTGCAGCCGGGGCTTGCTGTACGGCGGCCGGCATCGGCCGCTCGTCGCCGGCAGGTTCGACCACCACCGAGCGCTGCGTGGCGCAGGCCGCCAGCAGCGAGGTGCAGAACAGCGGTACGAGCAGCTTCGGATATCCGTGCATGCGAAGCAGCATAACGGGGCGTTGCGGAGTTTTCATGCGTCGATCGACCTTGATGACAGCCATGCGGGAACACCCAGAACCACGGTTGCCGCGATGTATACCCTAGCGACGCAGCAGCCACCACGCGAGCAGCGCGGCCAGCACCGCCAGGGCCGCCCAACCGATCCATTCGATGTGCTTGTGCAGGATGCGTTCCGCGCGTTCGCCGAACATGCGGATCAGCAGCGCCAGCAGCCAGACCCGCTTGCCGCGCCCCACCGCCATGCAGGCCAGGAACGGCAGCACCGGCACGCCGACGATGCCGGCCGCCCAGGTGACGAACTTCATCGGGATCACCGGCTGCAGCGCGGCCAGCATCAGCGCGCCCAGCATAGCCAGCCAGTGCTGCTGCATGTCGTGACGCAGGTTGTCCACCCACAGCGTGACGGTTTCCTGCATGTGCGCGCTGAACAGCGGCTTCACCGCCTCGTAGGCCCAGTGGCCCAGCGCGTAGCCCACCAGGGCGCCCAGCAGCGAGAACAGCAGCGAAATATTCGCGTAAAAAAACGCCTTGTGGCGCTTGCCCAGCATCATCGGCGCCAGCATCACCTCCGGCATGACCGGAAAGATGAAGGCCTCGACGAAGCTCAGGCCGCACAGGTAATGCACCGCCCTGGGGTGGCGCGCCCAGGTCAGCGCACGCGCATAGAGAGCGCCGAACAGACGCATCAACCCGCTCCTTGTTGAAGATATGGCATCAACCGATGCCGCCGAGCAGCGGCACGAAGCTCACCGCACCGAGTTCTTCCTGGATGAAGTCGCCCTGCCCGTCGCCGCGCATGCGGATCAGGGTCTGGCTGCTGGGCGAGCCGACCGGCGCCACCACCACGCCGGTAGGGCTGAGCTGGTTGAGCAGTTGGGAGGGAATCGCGTCGCCGGCCGCAGTCAGGATGATGGCGTCGAACGGCGCCTCGTCCGCCCAGCCCAGCTTGCCGTCGTCGTGCTTGGTGCGCAGATTGTTCAGGCCGAGCTGGCGAAAGCGGCGGCGCGCCTGGCGCAGCAGTTCCTCGATCCGCTCCACCGTGTACACCTGCGGCACCAGGGCAGCGAGCACCGCCGCCTGGTAGCCCGAGCCGGTGCCGATTTCCAGCACCTTCTGCGGCACGCCGAACTCCAGCAGCGCCTCGGTCATGCGCGCCACCACCCACGGCTGGGAGATGGTCTGGCCATGGCCGATCGGCAGCGCCGTGTTCTCGTAGGCGCGGGGATGCAGCGCCTGGTCGATGAAATGATGGCGCGGCAGGTCGCGGATCACCTGGATCACCCGCGCATCGCGGATGCCGCCCTCCTTCAGGCTGGCCACCAGACGATCGCGCGCGCGCTGCGAGGTCATTCCCTCGCCTTTCAGGGCCGACGGCGGCAGCGGATAGATGTTCATCGCTCAGGCCGCCTTGTCGCCGTCGGCGGTGGTCGCCCCCGACAGGCTCTTCACCCAGTGGCTGACCTTGTCCAGGGCCTGGAAGCGGGTCAGGTCGACGTGGATCGGCGTCACCGAAACGAAGCCGCGCTTCACTGCGTTGAAATCCGTACCGGGGCCGGCGTCGTCGGCGGAACCGGCCGGACCGATCCACCAGACTGGCTTGCCGCGTGGATCCTGCTGACGGATGCACGGCGCCGAGCGATGGCGCTTGCCGAGGCGGGTGACCTCGAAGCCCTGGATCTCTTCCCAAGGCAGGTCCGGCACGTTGACGTTGAGAATGGTGTCGGCCGGCAGCGGATCGACCAGCAGGCGCTCCATCAGCAGCAGCACCGCACGCGCGGCCGACTCGTAGTGCACGCCCTGGTGGTCGTGGCTGACCAGCGACACCGCGACGGCCGGCAGGCCGAGGAAGCGCCCTTCCATGGCGGCCGACACCGTGCCGGAATAGATCACGTCGTCGCCGAGATTGGCCGAATTGTTGATGCCCGAGACCACGATGTCCGGCTCGTGATCGAGCAGGCCGGCCAGCGCGAGGTGGACGCAGTCGGTCGGCGTGCCCGCCACGCGGTAGAAGCCGTCGCCCATCTCCAGCACGCGGATCGGCGCATCCAGGGTCAGCGAATTGCTGGCGCCGGAACGGTCGCGGTCGGGCGCCACCACGGTCACCTGGCCGACCGAGCGCAGGCGATCGGCCAACACGCGAATGCCAATCGCATCCACGCCATCGTCGTTGCTTACAAGAACTCGCATCATCCGTCCGTTCAAACCATCGGATCGCGAACCGTGCGTTGCGCGATGCCGGCCCACTGAAGCCTGAAGTCTACCGGAGCGGGACCGCACTTTCACACGCGCAGAGCACAGTGCGCGGCCGCGGCGCCAGGCTTTGGTTAGGATGTAGGCATGAAGCGACGTGCGCCCCCCGAGACCGTAGCCGCCGACGACGTACGCCTGTTCCGCGAGGCGATCGGCGAGGTGCGCCGGCTCGGCGAGGTGGAACCCGCCCCCCAGCAGCCCCGGCCCGAACCGCTGCCGCGCATGCTGGAGGCCGACGAGGCCGCGGTGCCGGGCGAGCTGCTGGACATGGCCTTCGACCCGGGGATCCTGGAGATCGGCGAGGAGCTCAGCTACCTGCGCGACGGCTATCCGCCCAAGCTCCTCAAACAACTGAAGCGCGGGCAATTCAGCGTGCAGGACGACATCGATCTGCACCAGATGAATGCCGCCGCTGCGCAGGCCACCATCGCCGCCTTCCTCGCCGAGGCGCACCAGCTAGGCCTGCGCTGCGTGCGCATCGTGCACGGCAAGGGCTTGCGCTCGCGTGCCGCCGGCCCGGTGCTGAAGGTGCTGACCGACCGCCTGCTGCGCCGGCGCGACGACGTGATCGCCTTCGCCTCGGCCCGACCGATGCAGGGCGGCACCGGCGCCGTGGTCGTGCTGCTCAAGGGCTGAGCAGTGACGGATGCGCATAGCCTCGCCGCGAGGCGAATCGATGCGCCTGGCGGTTGCCGCGCAATGACTCGACGCCCTAGCCCTCCGACGTGATGCTCATCTTGCTCGTCGCACTCTTCGCGTTGACCGTCCTGGCCCTGCTGGTGCTGGTCGCGCTGGCGGTCGCCGCCGATCGCCGGATCATGGCCTTGCTGCGCGCGGGGCCACCACGCCCCAAGACTCCGTTGCGCGTACTCGCTGCGAACAACGGCTCGGTGACCTTGCCGCGCCATTCGCTGACGACCTGTCCGGGGCGCTACGGGCTGGTGTGGGAAGGCGGCTCGGCCCAGGTCGATGCGCTGCTCGCCAGCGACGCACGAACGGTGACGCGCCGACTGGTCGAGTCATCGGGTCCGCCGATCGGCATCACAGCGTACTGGCACAAGTACGTGTTCCACGGCGATCCGCTCAGCGCGCTGGGGCTGCCCTACGAAAACCTGCTGATCCCCGGCCCGCTGGGCCTGCTGCCGGCCTGGTACCTGGCGGGCTCGCGCAGGACCTGGGTGTTGCTCGCGCATGGCCGCGGCGGCACGCGCGAAGAAGCCTTGCGCGTCTTGCGTGCGCTGCAGGCGCTGGGCTTTCCCTGCCTGGTGCTCGGCTATCGCAACGACGCGGGAGCGCCCGCCTCGCCCGATGGGCTCTACCATCTCGGCGACAGCGAGTGGGAAGACCTGGACGCCGCCGCGGGCCACGCGCTGGACCAGGGCGCCGAAGGCCTGGTCATGTACGGCTGGTCGATGGGCGGCGCCATGGTGGAATGCTTGCTGCAGCGCTCGCCTCGCGCCGCCCAGGTGCGCGCGGCGGTGCTCGACGCGCCCTTGCTGGCTCCCGTTGCTGCGCTCGAGGCCAAGCTCCTCGCAGCTTGGCGCCTGCCAGCCTGGCTGGGCCGCATGCTGATGGCGATGGCGACGCGACGCAGCGGGATCGATTTCGCCGGGTTGGATCATCGGCAGCGCACGGATCGACCCGACCTACCTACCCTGCTGTTCCACGGCAGCGCGGATGGCCAGGTGCCGGTGGCCGGCAGCGACGCTTTCGCGGCCTGCCACGCTCGCGTAGTGCGCTATGTCCGGGTGGAAGGCGCCGGGCACGCACTGGCCTGGAACGCCGACCCGACCGCCTACGAACAGGCGCTGGCGGCCTTTCTGGACAAGTACTAACGGAATGAGCGCTAGCTGGATGAATCCTGGACGGCCGGCTCCTGCGCGACTTCTTCCGGGCTGCGCGCCAGCTCGCGTACGACTACGGTGGCATAGGCGCCGGCCGGCAGCGCGAACGCCAGTTCCAGCGCGTCTTCGCCGAGCCAGCGCCAGCGCAGGTCCGCAGGCAGCAGGCGCAAGGCGCGCCGTTCCTGGTCCATGCGTGCCGCGGCCAGGCCGGCGGCGAGATCGGGGTGCGCCGCGGCAATAGTGCGCTCCAATGCACCAGCCTCCCCGGCGCTGGGCGGCTCGCCCTGCCCCCACAAGGGTCCTGACGGATGAATATCGCCCTGAGCCAGGCGTGCGGCCAGCGTCTCGTCATAGGCCTCCGGCCCGAACCAGGAGCGCGAGCCGGCCAGCGCCCAGATCTCGCCGTCCAGCGGGCGATCCCAGACATCGCGTTCGACCCGCGCCGCCAGCACTTCGTTGAACAGGTGCGAGCGCGCCGCCGACAGCAGGAAGCCGCGCTTGTCGCGGTCCACCCGGCGTCCCGCGAACATCGCCCGCGCCTGCGCCAGATTGCCGCCGCCGCGGCCGAAGCGCTGTTCGCCGAAATAATTCGGCACGCCGCGTGCGGCAATGCCGGCCAGGCGTGCTTCCGCCTGCGTGCGATCGCCCTGCACCTCGCGCAGCACCAGCACGAAGCGGTTGCCGCGCAGGGCGCCGCGCTTGAGCTTGCGTCCATGCCGGGACGCGGCCAGCACCTTCACCTCGGCATGCGGAAACGCCGACCAGTCCGGATCGGGCCGGCCCGCCAGCTGCACGGTGAAGGCCTGCCGGGTCACCGCGTGGCGATCCTTCAGCCCGGCGTAACCCACTGCCAGCGGCGGCACGCCGGCATGGCGCGCCAGTTCGCGCGCCACCCAGTCGGTATTGGCGCCGCGCTTCTCCACCCACAGCAAGGCGTGCTCGCCGCTGCCGTCGGCGTCGTAGCCCAGCATTTCCTCGACCTGGAAATCTTCGGGGGCGACGCGCAGTCGCGCCAGCAGTGGCGGTCCGCCGTGGGCGAACGGCAGCAGTGAATCGTCGGTCATCGAGCGCAGTTCCGTCCGAACGGGCTGCGCCACCGTCGTGGCGCGGCCGGAATGAGAGTGTTCCGTGGCGGAACGCGCGTATTCTTGCCTAGTCGTTGACCGAAAGCACCATGATCGGATCGGCGATCTTCTCCGGCGCGATTTCCTGGTCGAGCGGCAGCACCGCCGTGCCGATGGCGAAGAACTCGATCACATGGGTCTGCCAGCCGTGGCTGCCTTCGTGGATGTCCACCCCCACCACGCCCTCGGCCTTGGCCGCCGCCGCCTCGTGCTGCATGCGTTCGATGGCGATCTCGCGTGCCTCGTACATCGCCGAGGTGAAGTTCTCCAGCTCGACGTTCTGCCCAGTGGTGCCCAGCGCGGCGAACATGCCGCGATGCGCCACGTGATAGACGCACGAACCCATCACCATCTCCACCGGCCGGTAGCCGGCATGCAGCAGCGACCAGAAGTCCTGCCCGGAAAGGTCGGAGGTGAACGGACCGCCGTCATGCGCGCGGAAACCCTTGTGGCCGTCGCCATGCACCACACCAGTGCCGATGGCGATGAACTCGAGCAGGTTCTCGTCCCACTCCAGCCGCTTGATGGTCAGCTTCACGCCGACGATGCCGTCCGCGTTCATCGCCTGCGCCTCGGCGCGCATGCGCGCCATCGCCAGCTCGCGCGCGTGGTACATCGCCTTGGACAGCACCTGCAGCTCCTCGTTTTTCTTCCAGCTGCCGTACTGGATGCCCACGTGGTAGACGCAGGTGCCGACGCACAGGCCGATCGGCTCGAAGCCGGCCTTGCGCACCAGCAGGAACTCGTTGACGCTGAAGTCCGAAGTGAACACGCCGGTGGAATGGGCCGACGAACGCAGACCCTTCAGGCGCTCCTGCGCATGGGCTGGAATTTGGCTGGTCATGCTCAGATCGCTCCGTCTTCGTCGTTGGTTTGATAGGCCTGGTGATGGCGCGAGCTGCCGGTGAGCGGCGTGCCGCCCGCGTGCACGTCGACCACCATCTTGAATTCCTGCGCCAGCGGCGCGCTGCGCTGGGTGTCGCTGCCGCGCCAGCGTCCGCGCGTGCCCTGCGCGCCCGGCACGTCGACCACGGTGGCCACCACGATGTGCCGGCCCAGGTACTGCTTGGGGTCGCCCTCGCGCTCGAACATCTGACTGAAGTTGACATGGGCCAGCACGCCGTTGCCCTGGCTGGCGGCGCGCTGGCGCAGGTCGGCATGCGCGCGCTGGCGCACGCTCTCCCACAGCTGGCTCAGCGGGCGCGACTCCACGTTGCCCATCCAGGTCATGCGCGCGCTGTCGCGCCAGTCGGTCATCCATTGATAGTGAGCGCCGATGGCGATGCCGGTGGGCACGATGTCGGCGTCGAGCAGCTTGACGAACTCCAGCGCCGGCACCGTGGCGATGACCGGCTCCTCGCTGGCCGGCAGGCCCTCGACCCGCACCGCGGTGCCGATCAAGGTGAAGTCCATGCTGTTCTCGACGGCCAGCGCGATGCTGCGCATCTTCACGTCGACCACCGCATTGGCGCCGCAGGCGCGCGCCTCGGCGCGCAGGCGCCGCAGCGCCGCCTCCCAGCCCTGCGCATGCCCTTCGGTCCACGACCAGCCGTAGTGCAGCCAGCAGGTCGCGGAAATCGCCGCGATCGGCCGGAAGCCGTGCGAGCGCGCGATCAGCAGCTCGGCCGGGGTAAGTGTGGCGATCCAGGGCTGGGTGCCGTTGCGCGAGCCTTCCAGCCGCGCGGCGATGTCGGAGGGAACCCGCCCGCTGCGCAGCGACTGCTGGATGTCTTGCTGCCGCTGCGCCGAGGCCGCCTGCGCGGCCTGGATGGCCGGGTCGCTGGCGCCCGGCTTCAGCCAATCGAAAAGTCCCATGGAGCCTCGTCCTCAGCTGGCCATGAAGGCCGACAACGACTGCGCCAGTCGCTTGGCGTGCTCCGACGCGTTCTGCGTCTCGGCCGAGAGCTTGGCGAACCACTCAGCCGGATCGATGGTCTTGGTGCTGATGGCGATGTCGCGCACCACCATCGCGATGCTGGCCTTGAGTCGGCCATCGACCAGCTCGAGCAGGTAGCGGTGCTGCTCCATCTCGACCGCCACCCCGGTGGTCTTGGCGCTGCGCGCGAACAGGCCCTTGCGCTCCAGCACGGTCACCCGTTCCGGCATCGCCTCGCGCAGCCGCAAGGCAAAGGCGTGCAGATTGCTTTCCGCGTCCGCCTGGAAACGCCGCAACCATGCGGCCTGGGTATCGAATCCGTCCACTCTCGTGCCCTCGTCTCTGCTGCGCTCGTCCGGGTTGCCGATCAGCGCGGCGGCGCCTGCTCCAGCGCATGCTGGCTCACGCCGTGCATGCCGCGCACCAGGCGGTCGCGAACCTCGGCCAGCTTGCTCTCGCGTTCGCGATCGCCGGCGGCCACCTCGCGCTCGATGTCGATCACCTCGTGCATGGTGCGGATGGTCTCGTCGGCCACCTGGGCCAGCACGTCGATGTTGCGTGAATCGCCGCCCAGGCTGCGCGCGGCCGCGGTGGCCGCGTCGTGGGCGCCCTTGGAGGCCAGCAAGGTGATCTGCCGGCTGGCTTCGTCGAGCTTCTCGGATTCGTCGGCCACGTTCTTCAGCTGCACCTGCACCACCGCCTGCGAGGCCACCGCCATCAGCCGCGGGATCACCACCAGCATGCCGTTCGACACCTTCATCATGCGTGTCTCGGCGGCCTTGCGGTTCTGCCCGATGATCGGGATCAGCATCGCCGAACCGACCAGGGCCTCGCGCATCTCGGCCACCTTGCCGCGGAAATTGGCCAACGCGCCGCGGAACTCCATCACGTCGGCGGCGTCGGCCGGATCGCTGGTCTGCAGCGCATGCTGGCGCAGCGCCTCGAGTTCGTCCTCGCCGCGGTCCAACGCGATCTGGCCGGCGGCGATCTCGATCTTCAGCTTGTGCAGGCTGTCGCGGATCGCGTGTGCCTGCTGGTCGAGCAGCTCGATGGTGACGCCGAGATCGGCCTTGGTCTTGCGCGCCTTGGCCTGCTCCTCGTCCATCAGGGCGAGGAACTGCTTGCGGTTTTCCTGGAAGCCCTTGAACGCGGTGTGCGCATCGGACACGGCGCCCATCAGCTTGCCGAACAGGCCGGAACGCGGCGCCGGCGCCTTGCCGGAAGCCTCGGCCTGCAGATCCGTGATACGCAGGATCTTCACGCCGTCGATCACCGCCGCGGCGATGCGCCCGACTTCGCCGGCATCGCCCACGCGCACGCCGCTCAGCAGCTGGCGCGAAGCTTCGCTGATGCCCGACAGCACGTCGTCGCCGTGCTGCAGCAACGAAGTGGTCTTGCGGAAATCGATGCGCTGGGCAGAATGGTTGGCGGCGGCCAGTTCATCGGGCGCCAGATTGGCCACTTCGACCAGCCGCTCGGCACGCGGCTGCGCCAGCAGGCGCGGATCGTCGACGGGCACCAGGGGCTGATCGGTCTTGGCGGGCAAGGCCGCCGGCGTGGGAACGGACGGCGCCAAGTCGTCGAAAGTCGACAGATCCAGCGGCTTGTTGTCAGGGGTAACGGACATGCTGCGCAGCCTCCGTGGCGACACAAACATCAAGGGGCGATCGGCACCTGCCAGGACCGCCTTACCGGCGCCGCATCATACTCGCAACGGCTGACGACGCGCCGTACGTTATAGCAGAGCAGCAAACCGGTCGGCCGCCGTCAAGGCGTGCCGGAACTTTCCGCCCATGATCGGCCAACCTTATCGTGGACATGGCTCGAACTCGCGGGATGGCAGATACGGCGTCTGCAATGGCGGCTACTTCGAACGGGACGACATTTGAGAACCCCACTGCCATCCGGCGCATCCTGCCCGGATGGCACTTTGGACAAACGACAGGACTCTTGCGCGCGGCCGCCGGTCCAGGCCCGCGCGCCGGATCACTGCGCCAGTTCGCCCTTCCCGTCCTTCATCAGCAGCACGCAGGCCTGCGCCGCGATGCCCTCGCCGCGGCCAGTGAAGCCGAGCTTTTCGGTGGTGGTGGCCTTGATGCTCACCTGGTCCCGATCGCACTGCAGGTCGGCGGCGAGGTTGTCGCGCATGGCCTGCGCATGCGGGCCGACCTTGGGCGCCTCGCAGATCACCGTCACGTCGGCATTGCCCAGCCGATAGCCGCGCTCGTGCATCAGCGCAGCGCAGTGGCGCAGGAACAGCCGACTGTCGGCATCGCGCCAACGCGCGTCCGACGGCGGAAAATGCTTGCCGATGTCGCCCAGCGCCAGCGCGCCGAGGATGGCGTCGCACAGCGCGTGGATCACCACGTCGCCGTCGGAATGCGCCACCACGCCATGCGTATGCGGCACCGCCACGCCGCCCAGCGTCACGTGGTTGCCTACGCCGAAGGCGTGAACGTCAAAACCCTGTCCGATACGCATCATTCACCCTTGCCACACGACGACGGTCGGCCCAGGCCGCCCACGGAATCAACAACCACATGGCCGCCGCGGCATACGCCACATCGGCGATGCTGTCCGGCGAAGAAGGATCCAGCAAACCGTCGAGGTAGACCAGGGCCAGAAAGACCATCAGCGCCCATGCGCCCCAGCGTCCTCTCCGACCATAGCCCCGCGTCGCGCTCAGGTAGATCGCCGCGCCGCCACCCAGCAAGGCGAATTCGATGGCAGCGGTCGCGAACGGAAATCGCCAGATGCCCAGGCCGTGCAGCGTCGAGGCATGCGGATACAAGGGCAGATCGGGAGCGTGCACGAACCAGTCCAGCAGCCAGTGGCTAGGCACCAGCAAGGCCAGCACCCACGCCTCGCGCCGGCTGCGCTTGAAGGCGAAGTGCAGCAGGCCTAGCAGCGCACCCATCGCGCACAGACCGAGCAGGCTGTGCGAATACGGATAGTCGGTGAAGGCCAGCGGCGTCACCGCGGTCGCGCCAGGCTTCACTTCAGCGTGCTCGATGCCGAGCAGCAGCAACAGCGGCCACAGCAGATCCGCCCACTGCGCCGCGAAAAACAGGCTGCCCAGCGAGACGCGCGGCACTACGCGCTTGGCGGCATAGGCAAGTCCGAAGTGCCCCAGGAACATCGCGCTCAAGCCCCTGCGGTGCGCGCGAGCAAGAATTCCGCCAGCGCGAAATCCGCGCTGGTGGTGACTTTGAGGTTGTCCTCGGCGCCTTCCACCAGCAGCGGCGCGAAGCCGGCCAGTTCCATCGCCATCGCTTCGTCGCTGGGCTTGATCCCCTGCTCGGCGGCGGCGCGCAGCGCGGCGATCAGTTCGCCGCGCCGAAACATCTGCGGGGTGAAGGCACGCCAGCGCGCGTCGCGAGGCTCGGTCTGCTCGCTGCGTCCGGCATCGTCGGCGCGCTTCAGCGTATCGCGCAGCGGCGCACCGAGCAGCGCACCGCCGGCAGGCATGCCCAGCTCGATCAATCGCGCGATATCGGCATGCCGCACGCAGGGCCGCGCGGCGTCGTGGACCAGCACGAAGTCTTCCGCGCTCACCGCCTCCGGCAAGGCCAGCAGGCCGGCCAGCACGGAATCACTGCGTTCCGCGCCGCCGACCGTGGTGAGCACCGGCTTGCCGCCCGGAAGCGCCAGGCCCGGCCAATGCGGATCGGCAGCGCCGAGCACGACCAGCAGTCCGGCGATCTGCGGATGGCTGGCCAGTCGCTCCAGGGTGTGCAAGATCAAGGGTCGCCCGGCCAGCGGCAGGTACTGCTTGGGGCAATCGCCGCCGACGCGGGTGCCGCGGCCAGCCGCCGGCACCACGCACCAGCAAGCGGGGCGCGCGCTCACCGGCATGCCGCCAGGTACCGACGCGATGCGGTCGGTTGCGCGCTCGCTTCGGCAAGGCGAAGCCTCGTTTGCTCAGGCTCCGGCCACGCCGCGCCGTTCCACTTGGCAGCACAGCCACGCTGTGGCAGCTCTGGCCGAACCAGCCCGAACGCTATCCGTTCCATCGCTGCGGTGGTCAATGGCCAGCGCCGGCGGCGGCAGGCGCCGCGGCACTCGCTGGCGCGGCAGGCCGCTCGATCACCTGGTAGAACACCTCGCCCGGCTTGATGAGGCCCAGCTCGGATCGCGCGCGCGCCTCGACCGCCTGCCTGCCGTCCTTCGCATTGCCGGGCGATTTCAGGTCCTGCACGTCGGCGCTCAAGGCCTGGTTGAGCTGCAGCTGCTTGGCGTTCTTCTCGCTCTGCGCCTGCACCGCCGCGCGCAGGTTCTGCACGTCGCGCATGCTGCCGGTGCCGGTCCACAGTTTCATCTGCAGACCGATCAGCAGCAGGATCAGGATCAGGGCGACCCAGCGCAACATGGCCCGTGCGGCGCCCGGTCAGCCCGGCAGACGAGCGAGGCTGGGGAAGGCATCGCGGCCGGCGTAGCGCGCCGCCGCTCCCAGTGCCTCTTCGATGCGCAGCAGCTGGTTGTACTTGGCCACGCGATCGGTGCGGCAGAGCGAACCGGTCTTGATCTGGGTGGCGGTGGTGGCCACCGCGATGTCCGCGATGGTGGTGTCCTCGGTCTCGCCCGAGCGGTGCGAAACGATCGCCGCGTACTTCGCCGCATCGGCCATGGCGATGGCTTCCAGCGTCTCGGACAGCGTGCCGATCTGGTTGACCTTGATCAGGATCGCGTTGGCGATGCCCTTGTCGATGCCTTCCTTGAAGATCGACGGGTTGGTCACGAACAAGTCGTCGCCCACCAGCTGCACCTGCTTGCCGAGCTTGTCAGTGAGCAGCTTCCAGCCGTCCCAGTCGCCCTCGGCCATGCCGTCCTCGATGGTGACGATCGGGTACTGCCTGGCCCAGTCGGCCAGCAGGTCGACGAATTGCGCCGGCGCGTAGATCTTGCCCTCGCCTTCCAGGTCGTACTTGCCGTCCTTGAAGAACTCCGAGCTGGCCACGTCGAGGCCGAGCAGGATCTCGCTGCCCACCTTGTAGCCGGCCTTGCCGACCGCTTCCAGGATGGTGTCCAGCGCCTCGACGTTGGAGCGCAGGTTCGGCGCGAAGCCGCCTTCGTCGCCCACCGCGGTATTCAGGCCCTTGCCCTTCAGCACGCTCTTCAGCGCGTGGAAGATCTCGGCGCCAGCGCGCAGCGCCTCGGCGAAGCTGGTCACACCGACCGGCAGCACCATGAATTCCTGCACGTCGACGTTGTTGTCGGCGTGGGCGCCGCCGTTGATGATGTTCATCATCGGCACCGGCAGCGCGCCCGGCTTGCCGGTGGTGCCGTTGATGGAGGCCAGGTACTGCCACAGCGGCTGGCGCTGCTGCGCGGCCACCGCGTGCGCCGCGGCCATCGACACGCCGAGGATCGCGTTGGCGCCCAGCTTGCCCTTGTTCGGGCTGCCGTCCAGGTTGATCAGCTTGGCGTCGAGGCCGCCCTGGTTGGCCGCGTCGAAACCCTTCAGCGCACTGGCGATGGCGCCGTTGACGTTACCCACCGCGTGCTTCACGCCTTTACCCAGGTAGCGCGCCTTGTCGCCGTCGCGCAACTCGACCGCCTCGCGCGAACCGGTGGAGGCGCCGCTCGGCACCGCGGCGCGACCGAAACCGCCGCCGGCCAGGGTCACCTCCGCCTCGAGCGTGGGGTTGCCGCGCGAATCCAGAATTTCGCGGGCATGGATGCGGCTGATTTCAGTGCTCATGGGTATGCGTTTGTCCAGGTGAGGGTCATTGGTTGGCGTAGCCGAGCGCCATCAGGCCGATCGTGCCCAGCAGCACGAAGGCGTTGAGGCAGATGCCCAGCCAGGCGAACAGCTTCTTGCGCTGCGCCTGCACGGCGCCGGTGATGCCGAGCACCAGGCCGACGAGGGCGAGGAACAGAAACAGGAAAGTCACCAGGCCGACCACGATCAGCGCCGGCGACTGCGGATCGCCCTGGCCGCCCTGCTGTCGGACGACTACGGCGGCGACTATCACGGTGAAGAAGATGATGAGGCCGGCGAGCAGGCTGATCACGAAGGAGGCGATGCCCAGGCCGGAATGCCGCAGCGGCTGAGGCGGCAACGCCTCGGCAGCGAAGGGCGGCGGTGATGGCGGCATGCCGGGCAGGTTCCAGTCGCTCATGGCTCAGCCCTGTTCGAGAAATCCGTGGCGTTTGGTCACTTCGTCGAGTTCACGCAAGGTCTCCAGCAAGGCTTCCATCTTGCCCAAGGGCCATGCGTTCGGTCCATCGGACAATGCCTTGGCCGGGTCGGGATGGGTTTCGGCGAACAGCCCCGCCACGCCCGCCGCCACCGCGGCGCGCGCCAGCACCGGCACGAATTCGCGCTGGCCGCCGGAACTGGTGCCCTGGCCGCCCGGCAGCTGCACCGAATGGGTGGCGTCGAACACCACCGGGCAGCCGGTGTCGCGCATCGCGCTGAGCGAGCGCATGTCGGAAACCAGGTTGTTGTAGCCGAAGCTGGCGCCGCGCTCGCACACCATGATGGCGTCGTTGCCGGCCGCCTTGGCCTTGTCGACCACGTTCTTCATGTCCCACGGCGCGAGGAACTGGCCCTTCTTGATGTTCACCGGCTTGCCCGCCCGGGCCACCGCTTGGATGAAGTCGGTCTGCCGGCACAGGAAGGCCGGCGTCTGCAGCACGTCCACCACCGACGCCACTTCGGCGAACGGGGTGTACTCGTGCACGTCGGTGAGCACCGGCACGCCGACCTGGCGCTTCACCTCGCCGAGGATGCGCAGGCCCTCTTCCATGCCGAGCCCGCGGAAGCTCTGGCCGGAGGAACGATTGGCCTTGTCGAAGCTGGACTTGAAGATGAAGGGAATGCCGAGCCGGCCGGTGATTTCCTTCAGCGTGCCGGCGGTGTCCACCTGCAATTGCTCGGACTCGACCACGCAAGGGCCGGCGATCAGGAACAGCGGCCGGTCCAGGCCGACCTCGAAACCGCACAGTTTCATGCCGTCGCCTCCCGGGCCAGCTGCTGGCCGTCGCGTACCGCCTTGTATTCCCGCGCCGCACGCACGAAGCCGATGAACAGCGGATGGCCGTCGCGCGGGGTGGAGGTGAATTCCGGATGCGCCTGGCAACCCAGGAACCACGGATGCTTCTGCGCCGGCAGCTCGACGATCTCCACCAGCAGATCGTCCATCGACTTGCCCGAGATCACCAGGCCCAGGTCCTCGAACGACTGCCGGTAGCGATTGTTGAATTCGTAGCGATGGCGATGGCGCTCGCGCACCACGTCCTGTGCATACAGCTCGCGCGCCAGGGTGCCGGCCTTCAGGCGGCACTCCTGCGCACCCAGGCGCATGGTGCCGCCCAGGTCCGAGCGCTCGCTGCGCTGCTCCACCTCGCCGCTGGCGGTGGTCCATTCGGTGATCAGGGCGATCACCGGATCGGGCGTGTTGCGGTCGTTCTCGCTGGAATCCGCGTCGGCCAGGCCGGCCACGTGGCGGGCGAAATCCACCACCGCCGCATGCATGCCGTAGCAGATGCCGAAGTACGGCACGCCGTGCTCGCGCGCGTACTTCGCCGCCAGCACCTTGCCCTCGAAGCCGCGCTTGCCGAAGCCGCCCGGTACCAGGATGGCGTCGGCGTCGCCCAGCACCTTCTGCGCGCCCTCGGCCTCGATCTGCTCGGAGTCGATCCAGTTCAGGTTGACCCGGGTCTGCTGCTTGATGCCGCCGTGGCGCAGCGCCTCGCCCAGCGACTTGTAGGCGTCCTTGTGCTCGACGTACTTGCCGCAGATCGCGATGTTGACCACGTCCTTCGGGTGCTCCACCGCGTCCACCGTGCGCTGCCAGGCCGACAGGTCGGCCGGCTTCGCGTCGAGGCCGAGCCGGCGCACCACGATGTCGTCCAGGCCCTGGCGATGCAGCCACAGCGGGGTCTTGTAGATCACGTCGACGTCGACCGCGCTGATCACCGCCTGCTCCGGCACGTTGGTGAACAGCGCGATCTTGCGCCGCTCGCCTTCCGGCAGCGCCTGCTCGCAGCGGCACAGCAGGATGTCCGGCTGGATGCCGATCGAGCGCAGTTCCTTCACCGAATGCTGGGTCGGCTTGGTCTTGATCTCGCCGGCGGCCTTGATATAGGGCACCAGGGTGAGATGCATGAACAGCACCTTTTCCGGACCATGCTCGATGCGCAGTTGGCGGATCGCCTCCAGGAACGGCAGCGATTCGATGTCGCCCACCGTGCCGCCGATCTCCACCAGGGCCACGTCGAAGCCGCGGGTGGCCTCGTGGATGCAGTGCTTGATCTCGTCGGTGATGTGCGGGATCACCTGCACGGTGGCGCCGAGGTAGTCGCCGCGACGCTCCTTGCGGATCACCGACTCGTAGATCTTGCCGGTGGTGATGGAGTTCTTGCCGGTCAGCCGGGTGTGCACGAAGCGTTCGTAATGGCCCAGGTCCAGGTCGGTCTCGGCGCCGTCGTCGGTGACGTACACCTCGCCGTGCTGGAAGGGGCTCATGGTGCCCGGATCCACGTTGATGTACGGATCCAGCTTCATCATGGTGACCGAGAGACCGCGCGCTTCCAGGATGGAAGCCAGCGACGCCGCCGCAATGCCCTTGCCAAGCGAGGACACCACACCGCCGGTGACGAAAATCAGGGGGGTCATGGGAAATAGCCGTGCTGGAAATCGGCATTTTAGCGGCTGCGGCGTCCTGCCGCGAGTCATCGTTGCATGAAGACGGTCGCAGCGAGCCGGCACAGCCCCTTCCGCCGCCCCGTCATGTCCGCCCCTGCCCCTGCTAGCATGACGCGATGAGCCAGCCCGTCGCCGCCCGCCTAGCCGCCCTGCGCCAGGCCATGCAACAGCATGGCGTGGCCGCCTGCCTGATCCCCACCGCCGATCCGCACCTGTCGGAATACCTGCCCGAGCACTGGCAGGCGCGCCACTGGCTGTCCGGCTTCACCGGCTCGGCCGGCATCCTGGTGGTCACCGCGCAGCAGGCCGGCCTGTGGACCGATTCGCGCTACTTCGATCAAGCCGAGCGGCAACTCGCCGGCAGCGGCGTCAGCCTGATGAAGCAGCGCGCCGGCCAGGCCTCGGAGCACCTGCAGTGGCTCGCCGAGCAGTTGCAGGCCGGCGAGGTGCTGGCGGTGGCCGGCGACAGCCTCTCGGTGGCCGGCCAGCGCCAGATCGAACAGCTGTTCGCCGGGCACGAGGTCCGCCTGCGGCTGGATCTGGACCTGCCCGGCCAGATCTGGGCCGACCGCCCGGCCCTGCCGCGCGCGCGCATCGACGAACACCCCCTGGCCTATGCCTGCATCCCCCGCGCCGACAAGCTGACGCGGCTGCGCAACGCCCTGCGCAAGCAGGCCGCCACCCATCATCTGGTCTCAAGCCTGGACGACATCGCCTGGCTGACCAACCTGCGCGGCAGCGACGTCGAGTGCAATCCGGTCTTCCTCGCCCACCTGCTGGTCGAGACGGAGCGGCAAGCGACCTTGTTCGTCGATCGCGGCAAGCTCAGCGACGCCCTGGTGAGCGCGCTAGCCGCCGACGGCGTCGCCATCGCCGACTATGCCGGCGTGACCTCGGCGCTGGCCGGCCTGGGCGCGAGCGACACGCTGCTGTTCGATCCCGCGCGCGTGGTCGGCTCGATCGCCGCGGCCATCGGCGCCGGGGCCAGGCGGATCGAGGCAGCCAATCCCAGCACCTTGTTCAAGGCGCGCAAGAGCGCCGCCGAATTGGCGCACGTGCGCGAGGTGATGCGCCGCGACGGCGCGGCCCTGGTGGCGGCGTTCCGCGAGATCGAACAGCAGCTCGCCGACGGCAAACCGGTCACCGAGCTGGACGTGCATCGGCTGGTGCACGCCGCGCGCGCGGCGCAGCCGGACTTCATCGGCGAGAGCTTCGCCACCATCGCGGGCTACCAGGCCAACGGCGCGCTGCCGCACTACCGCGCCACGTCCGAGCATCACAGCGCGTTGAAGCCGCAAGGCCTGCTGCTGATCGATTCCGGCGGCCAGTACCTGGGCGGCACCACCGACATCACTCGCGTGCTCGCGCTGGGCGCCACCACCGAAGAGCAGCGACGCGACGCCACCCTGGTGCTGAAGGGCATGATCGCACTGAGCCGCGCGCACTTTCCGAAAGGCGCCAGCGGTCCGCAGATCGATGCGCTGGCGCGTGCGCCGCTGTGGGCCAGCGGCATGGACTACGGCCACGGCACCGGCCACGGCGTCGGCTACTTCCTCAATGTGCACGAGGGCCCGCAGAGCATCCGACCGCCGGTCGGCGGCGTGCCGGTGCCGCTCGAGCCAGGCATGATCAGCTCGATCGAGCCCGGGCTGTACAAGCCTGGCCGGCACGGCATCCGCCACGAGAATCTCGCCGTGGTCACCGAGGCGAGCACCACCGAGTTCGGCGACTTCTACGCCTTCGAGACCTTGACCCTGTGCCCATTCGACCGGCGTACACTGGAGATCGGCCTGCTCAGCCCCGAAGAGCGGGCTTGGCTGGACGACTACCACGCCACCGTGCGCGCCGCGATCGCCCCCTTGCTGGAAGGCGACGACCGGCAATGGCTGGAACGTCACTGCGCCCCGCTGGCCAGTTGATCCGCTGATCGAAACCGGCACCGGGCCGGAGGCAGGATGCCGAACAACGCCGTGATGCGCGGCGACGTCGCATCGGGCACCGATACGGCTCGACTAGGCCGCAGGCATCGATGGAACGCTGCGATCACTCTCTGTTCCGTAAGGTGTGCACCGGCCACGACCGTAACGCAGCCTGCCGCTGTAGTCGTATCGGCGCAGCAACAGCGCCTGCAGCCGATGCGACGAAAGCCGGCGACGGGCGCAGAAAGCCGCCACGCTGCGGCCAATGCGCTTAGGCTAATACGCTTGCCGATAAGCCATGCGCCGGCCACGGCCATGATGCGGCGCGCGACAGCGCGCCGTATCCGCGCATCGGTGCGGCAAGGACATCCGCGGCTCACTCGACGAAAGCCGGCTTGCGGCAAGCACAGCAACCACGGTGCCGCAGCCCGCACGCCTCTGTGTTTCAGACTAGGTATACGGCACAGCCATGAGGTCGCTCACCATCCGCCCGCAGGCGTGACGGCAAGCGACCCCGCCGGCTTACTGACCGCCCTGATCCACGCGCACCTCGACCCGCCGATTGGGCGACAGGCAGTCGATCAACTCAGTGCGTTTACGCTGGTTGCACTCGACCACCGGATCGGCCTTGCCGCGACCTTCGGCGCTGATCCTGTCCGCGGCGACGCCGTGCTCTTCCAGGTAGTGCATCACCGTCTCGGCGCGGCGCTGCGACAAGGACTGGTTATAGGCGTCGCTGCCGATGCGGTCGGTGTAGCCCACCACGCGAATGCCGGCCGCCTTGGCGCCGGCGTCGGCGATCTGCTGCGCCAGCTTCGCCAGTTGCTCGCGTCCATCCGGCTTGATGTCCGCCGCATCCGACTTGTCGAACACGAACAGCGCGTCGGTCGACAGGGTGAAGGTCTGCTCCTTGGGCGGCGTGGGACCCGTATCCTTCGGCGCATCGTTCAGCAGATCGGCGCAGGATGCCGGCTGCCAGTAAAAGCTGCGCGCCAGCTTCTGTTCGTCGAACAGAATCTTGTACTGGCACTGCACCACCTCGTCCGTGCCCGGCTTGTGCAGGTTGAACAGATAGTTCCATTCGCGCACACCCCACACACCCTCGTGGAAATGGGGTGGTCCCAGCCGCGCCATGATCTGCTGTTTGTTCATGCCCGCCGCGATGCCGCGCAGGCTGGCCACGGTCGGATACGTGCCGCCTTTATGCATCGGGGTGACGCTGTCCGGCGACGGCCAGCTCAGTTGGTCGGCATGGCTGCCGTCCGGCGCCACGCTGCGGCTGACGTTGCCGCAGGCGCCCAGGCCGCCCAGCGCGATCAGCAGGGCGGCCGCCATTGCATGTTTCATGAGTCCGTTGCGCATCTTGTCGCACCTCGTCGAAAGTTTGGAGGAGGCTCCGCGCCCGGCGCGGAGCCGGGCGATTCCGTTCATCGCGAAATCGCCCTTGCCGTGCCGCTTCACCACACCATCGCCGCGCCGACGCCGCCGCCGGTGTCGCCGCGCGAGTCGGTGCTGAGGTTGAGCTTGTAGACCCAGCGACCGCTCTCCGAGATGGTCGACACGCCCACCGCAATGCCCGTCTCGCCGTGGAAGCTGCCCGCGGCGACGGCGGCCGAGCTCTGGTTCGGCTGGTAGGCCTGCGGCAGGCTGGCCACCGCGATCGCCGAGGCGACGCCCGCGTTGGCGCGATTGCCGATGCGGTTGAGGTTTTCGTTGACGGTCTGGAACTGCTGATCGGTGTAGTTCTTCGACCAGTTCTCCGCGGTGTTGATGCCCGCGTTGAGCTGATTCACGTTCACCGCATCCGTCCCCGCCGTGCCCGGACCCACGTTGTGGATCGTCGTCGTCGCCGTGCTGCTCCCGCCACCGCCCAGCGTCACGCTGCTGTAGTTCGGGCTGCCGTCCGCATTCGTGTCGTACTGCACCGACCCCGCCTGCGCCGCCTGCAGCTGGCCCACGTTCACCGCATCCGTCGTCGCCGTGCCCGCCGACACGTTGGTGATCTGACGCGTATTCCCCGCACTGCCCACCGACACGCTGTTCGCTCGGTTCGCCACCGACCCCGTGCCGATCGCCACGCTGTTCGACGCCGTCGCCTGCGACCCCTGGCCCACCGCCGTGCTGTTCGCGCCCGTCGCCGCGCTGTTGTCACCCAACGCCGTGCTGTTCGATCCCGACGCCACCGCCGCATTGCCGCCCGCCACCGAGGTCGTTCCGGTCGCCGACGGCGCCGTCGTGTTCGCGTCCTTGCTCACCTGGAACATCCCCGCCGAGCCGTCCTGCAGGTTCTTGATGTCCGTGGTGTTCTGCGTCACCTGGTTCTGCACGTTCGTCACCGTCGAGCCCACCGCCGCCACCTGGCTCGCCACCGAGTACAGCTGGCTGCCATTGACCGCATCCGTGCTCGTCGCACTCACCTGACCGGCCGCCACGTTCTGGATCTGACGCTCGTTGCCCGCACTGCCCACGCTCACCGCGCTGGTCGGGTTTGTGCCGGCAAAGCCGCCGAACGTCGTGCCGTTGATGGTCACGCTGCTCACCCCTACCGCCGCGCTGGTCACCGAGCCTGCGCCCAGCGCCACGTCGCCGGCATTGGTCGCGGTCGCGCCGCTGCCGATCGCCACCCCCTTGCTGCCCGAGGCCGTGGCCGTATCGCCCAGCGCCACCGACCCGGCCGCGCCCGCCGTGCTGTTGTTGCCCAGCGCCACCGAGCCCTGGCCCACCGCCTTGTTGCCGTTGCCGATCGCCACCGCGCCGTTGGCCTGGTTGCCCGCCGTCGCACTGGCGCTGCCGTCGGCATTGGCGATGTTGTTGGCGCCGCCGGTGAACGCGCCGGTGCCCGAGGCGTAGCTCGGATCGCCGATCGCCACCGCCCCGTTGCCGTAGGCGCTGTTGCCTGCACCGATCGACACCGCCGAGCCGCCGCCCGCGTTCGCGCCGTGCCCGATCGCCACTGCATCGGCCGCGCTCGCCTGTGCGCCGTTGCCGGCCGCATAGCTCGAGTCGCCGCTGGCGATGCTGTTCGGGCCGATCGCCACGCTGTCGGCGCCGCTGGCCTGGCTGTCCGCCCCGCTGGAGTTGGCATGGAAGTACTTGATGCCGCCGCCGGTGGTGATGGTCGTCAGCTGGTTGCCGATCGCGTCCACGGCCGTGTTGGTCGCATACAGCTGCGAGCCGTTCACCGCATCGGTGCTGGTCGCGCTGACCTGACCCGCGGCCACGTTGGTGATGGTCCGCTCCGCTCCGGCGCTGCCTACGCTCACCGTGCTGGTCGGGTTGGTGCCGGAATAAGCGTAGCTGGTGCCGTTGATGGTGCCGCCCGTCGTCGCCACCACCGCCGCCGTGCTCGAGCCGCTGCCCAGCGCCACGTCGCCGGCATTCGCCGAGGCCGTCGCGCCGTTGCCGATCGCCACCGCATTGCTCTGGCCCGACACCGCGCTCGGACCGACCGCCACGCTGTCGGTGCCGGTCGCCTGGCTGTCCGGATTGGTCGAGTTGGCGTGGAAGTACTTGATGCCACCGCCGCCATTGACCGAGTTGTTGATCTGGCTCAACACGTTCTGCACCGAGTTGTAGGTGTTGCCGCCATAGCTCAGGTCCGTGGTCACCGCCCCGGTGGTGCTGTTGTACGTGCTGTTGCCGCCCAGGCTGTTCGCCACGCTGTTGCCCAGGGTCGTCACCTGCGTCCCCACCGAGGTCACGGCTGTGTTGGTCGCGTACAGCTGCGAACCGTTGATCGCATCGGTCGAGCTCGCGGCGACCTGGCCGGCAGCCACGTTGGTGATGGTCCGCTCCGCTCCGGCACTGCCTACGCTCACCGTGCTGGTCGGGTTGGTGCCGGAATAAGCGTAGCTGGTGCCATTGATGCTGCCGCCCGTCGTCGCCACCACCGCCGCCGTGCTCGAGCCGCTGCCCAGCGCCACGTCGCCCGCATTCGCCGAGGCCGTCGCGCCGTTGCCGATTGCCACCGCATTGCTCTGGCCCGACACCGCGCTCGGGCCCACCGCCACGCTGTCGGTGCCGGTCGCCTGGCTGTCCGGGTTGGTCGAGTTGGTGTGGAAGTACTTGATGCCACCGCCGCCATTGACCGCGCCGTTGATCTGGCTCAACACGTTCTGCACCGAGTTGTAGGTGCTGCCGCCGTAGCTCAGGTCGGTGGTCACCGCACCGGTGGTGCTGTTGTAGGTGCTGCCGCCGCCCAGGCCACTCGCCACGCTATTGCCCAGGTTCGTCACCTGCGTACCGACAGCGGTCACTGAGTTGTTGGTCGCATACAGCTGCGAACCGTTGACGGCGTCCGTGCTGGTGCTGCTCAGCGTACCTGCCGTCAGGTTGGTGATCTTCACCCCGCCGGCCGGCGCACCCGCACCGCCCGTTGCGCCCAGGGTGATGGTGTTGCCGCCCGCGGCGTCGTACTTCACGGCGATGTTCGCGGTGTTGCTCACGTTGGTGTTCAACGCGTTCAGCGCATCGGCCACGCTCGTCTGGTTGGTCGCCGCCCCCACTGCGCCGGTCGCGCTCACGCTGTTGATCGGCTGGCTGAAGCCGCCGATCGTTCCGGTCGTGCTGTTGTAGGTCGCGCCGCCACCCAGGGTGCTCGCCGTGCTGTTGCCCAGGCTGGTGACCTGGCTGCCGACCGCACCCACCGCCGTGTTGGTTGCGTACAGCTGCGAGCCGTTGATCGCATCCGTCGAGCTCGCAGCGACCTGGCCGGCGGCCACGTTGGTGATGGTCCGCTCGGCTCCAGCGCCGCCCACGCTGACCGTGCTGGTCGGGTTGGTGCCGGAATATGCGTAGCTGGTGCCGTTGATGGTGCCGCCCGTCGTCGCCACCACCGCCGCCGTGCTCGAGCCGCTGCCCAGCGCCACGTCGCCCGCATTCGCCGACGCCGTCGCGCCGTTGCCGATTGCCACCGCATTGCTCTGGCCCGACACCGCGCTCGGACCCACCGCCACGCTGTCGGTGCCGGTGGCCTGGCTATCCGGGTTGGTCGAGTTGGCGTGGAAGTACTTGATGCCACCACCGCCATTGACCGAGTTGTTGATCTGGCTCAACACGTTCTGCACCGAGTTGTAGGTGCTGCCGCCGTAGCTCAGGTCCGTGGTCACCGCACCGGTGGTGCTGTTGTACGTGCTGTTGCCGCCCAGGCTGTTCGCCACGCTGTTGCCCAGGGTCGTCACCTGCGTTCCCACCGAGGTCACCGCCGTGTTGGTTGCGTACAGCTGCGAACCGTTGATCGCATCGGTCGAGCTCGCGGCGACCTGGCCCGCAGCGACGTTGGTGATGGTCCGCTCCGCTCCGGCACTGCCCACGCTCACCGTGCTGGTCGGGTTGGTGCCGGAATATGCGTAGCTGGTGCCGTTGATGGTGCCGCCCGTCGTCGCCACCACCGCCGCCGTGCTCGAGCCGCTGCCCAGCGCCACGTCGCCCGCATTCGCCGAGGCCGTCGCGCCGTTGCCGATCGCCACCGCATTGCTCTGGCCCGACACCGCGCTCGGACCGACCGCCACGCTGTCGGTGCCGGTCGCCTGGCTATCCGGGTTGGTCGAGTTGGCGTGGAAGTATTTGATGCCGCCGCCATTGTTGATGTTGCTGATCGACTGGTTGGTCGCGTACAGCTGCGAACCGTTGACGGCATCCGTGCTGCTGCTGCTCAGCGTACCCGCCGTCAGGTTGGTGATCTTCACTCCACCGGCCGGCGCACCCGCTCCACCCGTTGCGCCCAGGGTGACGGTGTTGCCGCCTGCGGCGTCGTACTTCACGGCGATATTCGCCGTGTTGTCCACGTTGGTGTTCAACGCGCTCAGCGCACCGGCCACGCTCGTCTGGTTGGTCGCCGCACCCACCGCGCCCGTCGCACTCACGCTGTTGATCGGCTGGCTGAAGCCGCTGATCGTCCCGGTGGTGCTGTTGTAGGTCGCGCCGCCGCCCAGGGTGCTCGCCGTGCTGTTGCCCAGGCTGGTGACCTGACTGCCGACGGCACCCACCGCGGTGTTGGTTGCGTACAGCTGCGAGCCGTTGATCGCATCCGTCGAGCTCGCAGCGACCTGGCCGGCGGCCACGTTGGTGATGGTCCGCTCGCTGCCCGAAGCACCCACGCTGACCGTGCTGGTCGGGTTGGTGCCAGAGTACGCGTAGCTGCTGCCGTTGATCGTGCCGCCAGTCGTCGCGGTCGCAGCCGCCGTGATCGAGCCTGCACCCAGGGCCACATCGTTCGCGTTCTTCGCGCTCGCACCCGAACCCAGCGCCACGCCATTGCCGGCCGATGCGGTTGCCGTGTCGCCCAGCGCCACGCCGCCTGCCGCCGCCGCATTGCTGCTATTGCCCAGCGCCACCGAACCTTGGCCGGTCGCGCTATTGGTATTGCCCAGCGCCACGGCACCCTGACCGTTCGCCGTATTGCTGTTGCCCATGGCGACTGCGCCCGTACCGGTCGCGCTGTTCGGATCGCCGATCGCCACCGCGCCGTTGCCGTTGGCGGTGTTGCCCACGCCGATCGATACCGCCTGACCACCGGTCGCCTTTGCCGTCTGCCCGATCGCCACTGCGCCGGCCGAATTCGCGATGGCACCGACGCCCTGGGCAATCGAATTACCGCCGGTCGCTTGCGCCCCAGCACCGAACGCGATATCACCGGAAATGCCCGGCGAACCGCTGACGCCAGCGACAGCATTCTGTCCCTGCGCCAGCGCACCATTGCCATAGGCGCCCGCATTGGCTCCCACGGCGACGGCATTGGCACCGGCCGCCTGCGCCGAATTGCCCAGGGCCACGGTATTGCCGCCACTGGCATTGCTGGCGTTGCCGATGGCCACCGCGGCCGAACCGGTCGCCTGCGCCGCCGTGCTGATCGCCACGGCGTCGCCGCCAGTCGCAGTCGGTCCGGCGCCTCCGGAAAGTCCGAACACGCCGGAGATGGACGTACCGATAGCTACGTTGCCGCCGGTCTGCCCGCCGCTGCTCGGTTTGGTCGTGGAGTCCACACCCAGCGCGACATCGCCACTACCAGCTGCCGTCGAATGCATGCCCACGGCCACCGAGCCGTAACTGCTCGCGCTGGATATGGGCGCTATCGCGACCGCACCGAAACCCGCTGCCGTCGAGCCGGCAGCGGCAAACGAGCTTTGTCCCGAGGCCGTCGATGCGGCCCCTATCGCGGTGGAGCTCAGGCCGCTGGCCGTCGTGTCGGCACCGATCGCCGTCGCGCCGCCGAAGCCGTTCGAGGGGATCGGATTGGCCTGGGCATTGGCGCCGATCGCCACGTCCAGCTGACTTACCCCTTTGCCGGTATCCACGCCGGCGCCGGCACTGGTACCGATGGCGATCGTATTGGCTCCGCTGGCCTTGGCCAACGAGCCTTCGGCAATCGAGGAGCCACCGATCGCCTGGGCGCCGTTGCCCAGGGCGATATCGGCCGCGATGGTCGGCGTCCCGTTCACACCCGCCACGGCATTGAGACCTTGCGCGATCGAGTCGTTGCCGTAGGCACCGGCCAGCGGCCCTACCGCGATGCTGTCCGCGCCGACGGCAACGCTGTCGGGCTGATTGGAATTGCTGTGGAAATACTTGATGCCGGCGCCATTGTTGATGTTGCTGATCGACTGGTTGGTCGCGTACAGCTGCGAACCGTTCACCGCGTCCGTGCTGGTGCTGCTCAGCGTACCTGCCGTCAGATTGGTGATCTTCACCCCGCCGGCCGGCGCACCCGCTCCACCCGTTGCGCCCAGGGTGATGGTGTTGCCGCCTGCGGCGTCGTACTTCACCGCGACGTTCGCCGTGTTGTTCACGTTGGTGTTCAACGCGCTCAGCGCGCCAGCCACGCTCGTCTGATTGGTCGCCGCCCCCACCGCACCGGTCGCGCTCACGCTGTTGATCGGCTGGCTGAAGCCGCCGATCGTTCCGGTCGTGCTGTTGTAGGTCGCGTTGCCGCCCAGGGTGCTTGCCGTGCTGTTGCCCAGGCTAGTCACCTGGCTGCCGACGGCGCCCACCGCCGTGTTGGTCGCATATAGCTGCGAGCCGTTCACCGCATCCGTGCTGCCCGAAGTCACCTGGCCCGCAGCCACATTGGTGATCGTCCGCTCGCTGCCCGATGCGCCCACGCTGACCGTGCTGGTCGGGTTGGTGCCGGCATAGGCGTAGCTGCTGCCGTTGATGGTGCCGCCGGTGGTCGCCACCGCCTTCGAGCTGCTCGAACCATTACCCAGCGCCACATCGCCGGCGTTGTTCGCTACCGCGTTCGG
>JAJEJU010000025.1 GCA_021390615.1 Rhodanobacteraceae bacterium ZG21-1
CGCCGGTGGTCGCCACCGCCTTCGAGCTGCTCGAACCATTACCCAGCGCCACATCGCCGGCGTTGTTCGCTACCGCGTTCGGGCCGATCGCCACGCTGTTCGTTCCCAGTGCCTGTGCATCCGGCAGGGTCGAGTTGCTGTGGAAATATTTGATGCCGGCGCCATTGTTGATGTTGTTGATCGACTGGTTGGTCGCATACAGCTGCGAGCCGTTCACCGCGTCGGTGCTGGTGCTGCTCAGATTGCCCGCCGCCACATTGGTGATCTTGTTGCCGCCATTGTTCAGGCCCGCATTGCCCAGGCTCACCGGGCCGTTTGCACCGCCGCTCACCGTCACCCCGGCGCTGTTCAGCACCGTGTTCCCCGTCGTCACACTCGTTGCCGTCAGGTTCGGATTCGTGTCGATCGTCAGGTTCGTCCCGCTCTGCGTCACCGCCAGATTGCCACTGCTGCCCGCCGACACGTTCACCGTGCCGCCCGGCGCCACGTTCGTCGCCGTGCCGCCGTTCGCCGACAGGTTCCAGCCCTTCGACGCCGTCGTGTTCACCGCATTCAGGGCGCTGTTGACGTTGTTATAGGTATTGCCGCCTACGCTCAGGTTGGTGGTCACCGTACCCGTCGTGCTGTTGTAGCTCGACGTACCGCCTAGGCCCGAGGCTACGCTGTTGCCCAGGTTCGTGACCTGCGTCCCCACCGACGTCACCGCCGTGTTGGTCGCATACAGCTGCGAGCCGTTGATCGCATCGGTCGACGTCGAGGCCACCTGGCCCGCCGCCACATTGGTGATCGTGCGTTCCTTGCCGGCCACGCCTACGCTGACGGTACCGGTCGGCACCGTACCGGCATACGCGTAGCTGGTGCCGTTGATCGTGCCGCCGGTGGTCGCCACGGCTGCTGCCGTGGCAGCACCGTTGCCCAGCGCCACGCTATTGGCCGTTGCTGCCGAAGCACCGCTGCCCAGCGCAATCGCATTGGCGGCGTTCGCGTTCGAAGAAAGTCCGATAGCCACACCCGACGTACCCGCCGTCGTCACCGAGGACTGACCGCCGATCGCGATGCCATTCGACCCTGCCGAATTGGCCGCTGCAGTGGCGTTGCTGCCGATGGCTACGGCGCCGGCGCCGCTCGCGCTGGCGCCGGAACCTGCGGCCAGGGCGTAATTGGCGGTCGACTGACTGCCCACGCCGAACGCCGTCGCGCCAGTTGCCGTCGCCTTGGTGCCGTTGTTGCCGATCGCCAGGGTATTGGTGCCGCTGGCCGTGGTCTGCCCGCCGACGGCGGTCGAGTCCTGCCCGCTCGCAACAGCCTGGGTGCCAATCGCGGTGGAATCGCCCAGGCCTGCTGCCGTTCCGGTCGCCAGAGCGTTATCGCCGATGGCCAGGTTGCTGCTGCCCAGGTTCGCGGCATTCGCGTTCTGGCCGATCGCAATGCTGCCCATGCCGGCCTGAGTCGCCGTGGCGCCCGAACCGATGGCTACCGAATTCGAATTGGCCGCAGCGCCCACGCCAGCCGCCAGGGAATTGGTCCCGGTGGCGCCGTTGTTGTTGTAGTTGCCGCCCTGGGTACCGCCGTCGCTGACGCTGTAGTAGTGCGTCGTCGCCGCGCTCAAGGCGGATCCCACGTTGTTGTAGGTCGTGCCGTTGATGGTGTAGCTCGGCGCGCTGATCGCGCCTGTGTTCGGGTTGTAGGTCGAGCCGCCACCCAACGCGCTGGCGGTGGCGGTGCCCAGGTTGTTTTCCCCGGTGGCGAAGGCATACAGCTGGGAGCCGTTCACCGCGTCCGTGCTGGAGGACGCGATCGCGCCGGCGCCGACGTTCTGGATCTGCCGTTCGTTGCCGAACGAGCCCACCGAAACAACGCCCGAGGCGGCATTGGGCGTGCCCGCGGCGGTGACGCCATACAGGCCGGTGGTGCCGGTGTGCGGCGCGGCCGTCACGCTGTTCGTGCCCAGGGCGAGATCGTTGGCGTTCATGGCCACCGCCCCCGTGCCGATCGCCGTGGAACTGGCGCCCAGCGCCTGGCTCGAAACGCCGAGCGCCATCGCGCCGGTCGCAGTCGCCTGGCTCGATCCGCCGATGGCAACCGCGCTAGTGCTGTTGGCGACAGCATTCGCGCCTTGCGCGATGGCATTCGCACCGGAAGCCGTCGCCTGGCCCAGGGCTAGCGAGTTGGTGCCGCTGGCCTTGGCGCCCGCTGTCTGGTTGCCGCCGATGGCCGTCGCACCGGCTGCGGTGGCCTGCGTGAAAGTGGCCGCCGTGGTGCCTCCCACACCGATCGCCGTGCTGTAGCCGGCATTGGCAAGCGCGGAAGTACCGAAGGCGATTGTATTGGGCGCTGAGGCGCGTGCATTGGCTCCGATGGCAGCCGATGCGTCTCCAGTTGCCGCTGCACCGGTACCTAAAGCAATGGAAGAGAATCCTGCCGCATTCGCCTGCGTACCGATGGCGATATCGAAGACGCCGTTCGGTGTCCAGCCCCCATTAGGCGTCGAGTTCTTGCTGACGCCACCTGCGGTGGCCTCTGCGCCCAGCGCAATGGAAGCATCGCCTGCCGTGGGGGCGATATAGGTTCCTGCTGCAATCGCAGAACTGCCCGTCAGTGCTTTATAGAGTGCGCCTCCGGTAGCGGTCTGACTGGTACCGTTGATCGTGGCGGTATAGCTCGCATTGGCTACTTTATCGACGTCGTCGCTGCCGATGGCCACGCTCGAATTGCCGTTCGCCATGCTGTTGTTGCCGATGGCCGTCGCTTGATCACCGGTCGCGCCAACTACGGAGCCTATGGCTACTGATTGGTTGGTGCCGCCAGCGGAATTGCCCGCGATACTGCCCGTACCGACCGCCACCGCACTATTTCCATACGCAGCAGTACCCGTGCCGGTGCCGCCGCCAATAGCAACGGACTGCGCTCCGGAAGCGTTCCCCCCTCCTACGCCGTACTGTGCGTGCGCAGCCTGCGGTTCGAGGCATAGCATGCCCATCAACAGCAAGGCTATCGGCAATGGCCGCAGGCGTGCAGTCGCTCGTGCGCAAGTCTGGTCTACCACCGCCGCGGCGCTGGCGCCCTGCTGCGGCAAGCTGGCCAGCTCGGACGCCACGACCAGCTGACCCAGCGATTTATTCCATACCTTGCTGTAGATCTTGTTCATGAGTGCTCTCGATGCGGTTGTGTTTGAACGGCTTTATTGCGGACACACGAATCCACCCGCCTGGCCGTACGCGCAGGCAGTGATACGTGTCATCCCATTGATTTTTCAGGTGTTGCCCAAGCTGTCAAAAGAAGCTTTCCCAGCGTCACATGCAGTTCCTCCCGCTCCGCGCCCTGCGTTGCCGGCCACCTGTCGCGCTCTGCTACCGCACCATCGCTCCACCCCCTGAAGCTGGATGTCGCCGCCTGGATCAGGCGACGGCACCCGATGCGCGCAGTTAAAACCAAACTTTCGGCGCCGAATGCACAAAATGTGTTGACCATCACGGTTCAGCATAAAATGTGCCATACATCACAATAAAAAGCATAACTAGATCACGAAAAGATTGGCAGTTCCGGGGCATGGTCCCGGCTCGGGAAAAGCCAAGAAATGGGATTTTTCCTGATTCGCAGAAAAGTGATATCAAGCGCACAAATTTGGGCCGTGCCGCGGAGGCACAGCCCAATTCAGGCATCAAATTTGCTTAGCTGGGCGCCATGGCGACGCCGCGCTACCAGGAGGTGCTACTTCTGGGCACCTTCGATCTTCACCACGACCCGCCGGTTGGGAGCCAAGCAATCGATCAGCACGGCCCGCTGAGATTGCGCGCACTCGACCACCGCATCGGCGGCTCCATGCCCTTCGGCCACCATCAGATCCTCCGGCACCTGGTGCTCGGCAAAGTAATGCTTGACGGCATAGGCCCGGCGTTCCGACAGCCTCGCGTTATAGCTGTCGCTGCCCAGGCGATCGGTATAGCCAACGATATGGATGTCCTTGATTTCGCCGCGCTTCGTGACCAGCCTGGCTGCCAGATCATCTAACTGGCGACGCCCTTCCGGGCGAATGTCGTCGATATCGGCCTTGCCGAAGGCGAACAGGGCATCTGCCGATAGCGTGAAGCTCTGCTCCTGCGCGGCCGGCACCGCGGCCACCTCCTTCGATGGCTTCAGCAGCAGATCGGCGCAGGATGCCGGCTGCCAGTAAAAGCTGCGCGCCAGCTTCTGTTCGTCGAACAGAATCTTGTACTGGCACTGCACCACCTCGTCCGTGCCCGGCTTGTGCAGGTTGAACAGATAATTCCATTCGCGCACACCCCACACACCTTCGTGGAAATGCGGCGGCCCCAGCCGCGCCATGATCTGCTGCTTGTTCATGCCCGCCGCGATGCCGCGCAGGCTGGCCGCGGTCGGATAGGTGCCGCCCTTATGCATCGGGATGACACTGTCCGGCGACGGCCATATGAGCTCATTGGCATGGCTGCCGTCCTTCGCCACGTCCCGGCTCACCGTTGCCGTGCCGCAGGCAGTCAGTTGGACAACCATCGCCAGCGCCACGGCCAGCTTCATAGGCTTACGCATGCTGCAATCCTCGCCATTCGATTGATGGGCCGCGCCGGAGTCGTCCGGCGCACACCTGCGCCATGGGTTGAGTCCCGGTCACCACTGCATGCCTGCGCCCACGGTCAGCCCGGTATCGCCGCGTGTGTTGGTCGACCCGGTGAGCTTGTAGACCCAGCGACCGCTCTCCGAGATGGTCGACACGCCCACCGCAATGCCCGTCTCGCCGTGGAAAGTGCCTGCCGCCGCTGCCGCCATGCTCCTGCCCGGCTCGTAGGCTTGCGGCAGGCCAGACATGGCCATGGCTGCCGCGATACCCGCATTGGCGCGATTGCCGATGCGATTCAGATCCTGATTGACGTTCTGCAGTTGCTGGTCGGTATAGCTCTTCGACCAGTTCTCCGCGGTGTTGATGCCCGCGTTGAGCTGATTCACGTTCACCGCATCCGTCCCCGCCGTGCCCGGACCCACGTTGTGGATCGTCGTCGTCGCCGTGCTGCTCCCGCCACCGCCCAGCGTCACGCTGCTGTAGTTCGGGCTGCCGTCCGCATTCGTGTCGTACTGCACCGACCCCGCCTGCGCCGCCTGCAGCTGGCCCACGTTCACCGCATCCGTCGTCGCCGTCCCCGCCGACACGTTGGTGATCTGACGCGTATTCCCCGCACTGCCCACCGACACGCTGTTCGCTCGGTTCGCCACCGACCCCGTGCCGATCGCCACGCTGTTCGACGCCGTCGCCTGCGACCCCTGGCCTACCGCCGTGCTGTTCGCGCCCGTCGCCGCGCTGTTGTCACCCAGCGCCGTGCTGTTCGATCCCGACGCCACCGCCGCATTGCCGCCCGCCACCGACGTCGTTCCGGTCGCCGACGGCGCCGTCGTGTTCGCGTCCTTGCTCACCTGGAACATTCCCGCCGAGCCGTCCTGCAGGTTCTTGATGTCCGTGGTGTTCTGCGTCACCTGGTTCTGCACGTTCGTCACCGTCGAGCCCACCGCCGCCACCTGGCTCGCCACCGAGTACAGCTGGCTGCCATTGACCGCATCCGTGCTCGTCGCACTCACCTGACCGGCCGCCACGTTCTGGATCTGACGCTCGTTGCCCGCACTGCCCACGCTCACCGCGCTGGTCGGGTTCGTGCCGGCAAAGCCGCCGAAGGTCGTGCCGTTGATGGTCACGCTGCTCACGCCTACCGCCGCGCTGGTCACCGAGCCTGCGCCCAGCGCCACGTCGCCGGCGTTGGTCGCGGTCGCGCCGCTGCCGATCGCCACGCCCTTGCTGCCTGAGGCCGTGGCCGTATCGCCCAGCGCCACCGACCCGGCCGCGCCCGCCGTGCTGTTGTTGCCCAGCGCCACCGAGCCCTGGCCCACCGCCTTGTTGCCGTTGCCGATCGCCACCGCACCGTTGGCCTGGTTGCCCGCCGTCGCACTGGCGCTGCCGTCGGCGTTGGCGATGTTGTTGGCGCCGCCGGTGAACGCGCCGGTGCCCGAGGCGTAGCTCGGATCGCCGATCGCCACTGCCCCGTTGCCGTAGGCGCTGTTGCCCGCGCCGATCGACACCGCCGAGCCGCCGCCCGCGTTCGCGCCGTGCCCGATCGCCACCGCATCGGCCGCGCTCGCCTGCGCACCGTTGCCGGCCGCATAGCTCGAGCTGCCGCTGGCCACGCTGTTCGGACCGATCGCCACGCTGTCGGCGCCGCTGGCCTGGCTGTCCGCCCCGCTGGAATTGGCATGGAAGTACTTGATGCCGCCGCCGGTGGTGATGGTGGTCAGCTGGTTGCCGATCGCGTCCACGGCCGTGTTGGTCGCATACAGCTGCGAGCCGTTCACCGCATCGGTGCTGGTCGCGCTGACCTGACCCGCGGCCACGTTGGTGATGGTCCGCTCCGCTCCGGCGCTGCCTACGCTCACCGTGCTGGTCGGGTTGGTGCCGGAATAAGCGTAGCTGGTGCCGTTGATGGTGCCGCCCGTCGTCGCCACCACCGCCGCCGTGCTCGAGCCGCTGCCCAGCGCCACGTCGCCCGCATTCGCCGAGGCCGTCGCGCCGTTGCCGATTGCCACCGCATTGCTCTGGCCCGACACCGCGCTCGGGCCCACCGCCACGCTGTCGGTGCCGGTGGCCTGGCTGTCCGGGTTGGTCGAGTTGGCGTGGAAGTACTTGATGCCACCACCGCCATTGACCGAGTTGTTGATCTGGCTCAACACGTTCTGCACCGAGTTGTAGGTGCTGCCGCCGTAGCTCAGGTCCGTGGTCACCGCACCGGTGGTGCTGTTGTACGTGCTGTTGCCGCCCAGGCTGTTCGCCACGCTGTTGCCCAGGGTCGTCACCTGCGTTCCCACCGACGTCACCGCCGTGTTGGTCGCGTACAGCTGCGAACCGTTGATCGCATCGGTCGAGCTCGCGGCGACCTGGCCCGCAGCCACGTTGGTGATGGTCCGCTCCGCTCCGGCACTGCCTACGCTCACCGTGCTGGTCGGGTTGGTGCCGGAGTATGCGTAGCTGGTGCCGTTGATGGTGCCGCCCGTCGTCGCCACCGCCGCCGCCGTGCTCGAGCCGCTGCCCAGCGCTACGTCGTTTGCGGAGGCCCCCGCATTGGCGTTCTGACCCAGGGCGATCGCGCCGTTCTGCGACGCTGACGCCGCCGAGCCGATCGCCACGGTATCGCTGATGTTGGCCGCTGTTCCGCTGACCGAACCGGCGCCCGCACCGTTGCCCAAAGCGACGTTGCCTGAGCCAGTAACGTTGTTGCCGGATTGATTGCCGCCGTTCCAGTTGTTGCTGCCGGTCACCGACTGGCCCGCATTGGAACCGATCGAGACGTTGTGATCGCCGTTGACGTTGTCACCGGCATTCGGACCATAGGCCTGATTGTCGAAACCGCTGACGTTATTCCCTGCGCCTGTGCCGATCGCGATGCCGAACGAGCCGGATACGTTGTTACCCGCTTGATACATTATCGCCAGGTTGTTCGACCCTGTGACATTGTTGCCGGCGATGCCGCCGACCGCGACATTGGCGACATTGCTGACGTTCCTGCCCGCCTGTGCGCCGATAGCGACACTGCCGTCGTTACCCGCCGAACCTTGGCCTGCGCTGTAACCAAGTGCCGTCACATTCGTACTATTCGCGGTTGCGCCCGCACCCAGCGCCGTACTCTGTACAGCAGACGCCGAGGCGCCAACACCTGCTGCGAAGCTATCGGCACCTGCCGCCACCGCGCTCGGACCGATCGCCACGCTATTGCTGCCCAGCGCCTGGCTATCCGGATCGGTGGAATTGGCGTGGAAGTACTTGATGCCGCCACCGTTCTGGATATTGGTCACCGTGCTGCCGATGCCGTCCACCGCTTGATTGGTCGCATACAGCTGCGAACCGTTGACTGCGTCCGTGCTGGTCGCGGCCACTCGGCCAGCAGCCACATTGGTGATGGTCCGCTCGGCGCTCGAGGCACCCACGCTCACCGTGCTGGTCGGGTTGGTGCCAGAGTATGCGTAGCTGGTGCCGTTGATCGTGCCGCCCGTCGTCGCCACTGCCGCAGCTGTCACCGAACTGCTGCCCAGCGCCACGTCGTTCGCCGAAGCAGTCGCCTGAGCATTCTGGCCCAGCGCAATTGCACCGCTCTGCGACGCCAGTGCCGTGTTGCCGATGGCCACTGTGTTGCTGGCGGTAATGTTCTGGCCGGCGCTTGCGCCCAACGCGATATTGTCGGAGCCAGTCACTCCCTGGCCTGCCCCGGTATTGGTGACCGGATAACCGCTGCCAGTCTGGGAGCCGATCGCGATGTTGCTGTCGCCGGTTACCGATTGACCAGCCTCCGAGCCCAGGGCGACGTTGGCATTGCCGGTCACATTCTGGCCGGACTTGAAGCCGCCCAACGCCAGATTGTTCGACCCGTTGATCCCGGCGCCTGGGCCGTAGCCACCCAGAGCCACGTTCCAGTTGCCGACGGCGCCACTCAGAGCGTTGCCGCCGATGCCGACATTGTTACCCGCAATGCCGCCCTGGGGTGCGCCGGGCGTAGTGTTCTCGCCCGCACGGTAGCCCATGAAAATATCCCGGTAGCCAAGCTTGGCGTTGATACCGGCGGCCGTGCCGATCAGCGTGGCCCCAGTGGCCCCCGAGTTCGGCTGAGCGGATGCATTGAAGCCAGCCTGCGCCCCTAGAGCCACTGTTTGCAGGCCTGCATCCGAGGCGCCGCTGCCAATCACCACGCTGGCATAGGCCGCACCCGAATTGGTCGTGGTCGCGCCATGCCCTATGGCAACGCTTTCGCTGGCACCCGCCGCCGCGCCAGGCCCTGCCGCCACGCTGTTCGATCCGGTGGCACCGTCATTGTTGTAGTTGCCCTGCTGCGTGCCGCCATCGTTGACGCTGTAATAGTGCGTACGAGTAGCGGCCACTGTATTACCCAAGCTATCTACAGCTTGGTTGGTGGCATACAGCTGCGAGCCGTTGATCGCGTCCGTGCTGTCCGAACTCACCCGGCCCGCCGCCACGTTGGTGATCGTCCGCTCGCTGCCCGAGGCGCCCACGCTCACCGTGCTGGTGGGATTGGTGCCGGCGTACGCGTAAGTGGTGCCGTTGATCGTGCCGCTGGTGGTGGCCACGGCCGTCGACGTCGTCGAGCCGCTGCCCAGCGCCACGTCGCCGGTGTTCGCACTGGCTGTCGCACCATTGCCGATCGACACCGCATTGGTCTGGCCCGCTGTCGATACCGGGCCGATCGCCACGCTGTTCGTGCCCGTCGCGCTGCTGTCAGCCAACGTCGAGTTGGCGTGGAAATACTTGATGCCCGCGCCGTTCTCGATGTTGTTCACCGTATTGGTCACGTTGCTGACGTTCTGGTTGGTCGCGTACAGCTGCGAACCGTTCACCGCGTCGGTGCTGGTGCTGCTCAGATTGCCAGGCGCCACATTGGTCAGCGCCACCGTCGAGGTGTCGCCTACGCCGCCCAACGTCACGCTGGTCTTGCCGCTGTTGTCGTACTGCACCGCATTGCTGGAAAGCGTGTTCAGCGCCGTATCCGTGGCATACAACTGGCTGCCATTGATCGCATCGGTCGAGCTCGACGCGACTTGGCCCGCCGCCACATTGATGATCTGACGCTCCGCACCCGACGCGCCCACGCTCACCACGCCATTCGCTGCCGAACCCGCACCCGCGTAGCTGTACGCCGTGCCATTGATCGTCGCACCGGTCACCGCCACCGCTACGCGATCCGTCGACGCATTGCCAAGCACCACGCTGTTGTCCTGCGTGGTGGTCACTCCGCTGCCGACCACGAAGGTGTTGTTGTTCGCGATCGTGTTGTTGTTGCCCACGCTGTACGAACCCGTGCCCGACACCGTGCTCGGGTCGCCGAACGCACCTGAGCTCGCTCCGCTCACCACGTTGCCGTTGCCGACGCTGATCGAGTCGGCACCTGTAGCCTGAGCGTTCACGCCAAGCGCCACCGCGTTGGTGCCGCTGGCGTTGGCGGAATAGCCCAGCGCTGTCGCAGCAGCCCCGGTCGCCTGTGCCGTATCGCCGAAGGCCGCCGAGCCGGCCGTCGTGGCCTTGCTGAATGCGCCAATCGACGTCGAGGCATAGTTGTCTGCCTCCGCGTGGCTACCTACGGCGATGCTGTGATTGCCTGTAGAAATGGGATGATCGCCGATCGCCACGGCTGAGTCGCCGCTGGCATTGGCCCCGGATCCGACACTGGTCGAGGCCACACCGCTGGACGAGGCACTCAGGCCAACGGCAGTACTGAAGGCCGCCGAAGCCGAAGTGCTCGCACCGATAGCAGTGGCTCCGCTGCTGAAACCACTCTTGGGCGCGCTGTTCGCCGTCGCACCGGCGCCCACCGCGACATCGTTCTGCTGCGAGGCACTCGCGCCCACGCCCGCGGCCAGACTATCGGCTCCCGTGGCGCCGTTGTTGGCGTAGTTTGCGCCCTGCGTGCCGCCATCGTTGACGCTGTAGTAGTGCGTCTGACCCGCGGTGACCGAGCCGGTCAGGTTATTCAGCGCCGTGTCGGTCGCGTACAGCTGCGAGCCGTTCACCGCATCCGTGCTGCCCGAAGTCACCTGGCCCGCCGCCACATTGGTGATCGTCCGCTCGCTGCCCGATGCGCCCACGCTGACCGTGCTGGTCGGGTTGGTGCCGGCATAGGCGTAGCTGCTGCCGTTGATGGTGCCGCCGGTGGTCGCCACTGCCTTCGAGGTGCTCGAGCCATTGCCCAGCGCCACATCACCCGCGTTGTTCGCCACCGCATTCGGCCCGATCGCCACGCTGTTCGTCCCCAGCGCCTGTGCATCCGGCAGAGTCGAGTTGCTGTGGAAATACTTGATGCCGGCGCCATTGTTGATGTTGTTGATCGACTGGTTGGTCGCGTACAGCTGCGAGCCGTTCACCGCATCCGTGCTGGTGCTGCTCAGCGTGCCCGCCGCCACGTTGGTGATCTTGTTGCCGCCATTGTTCAGGCCCGCATTGCCCAGACTCACCGGGCCGTTCGCACCGCCACTCACCGTCACCCCGGCGCTGTTCAGCACCGTGTTCCCCGTCGTCACACTCGTTGCCGTCAGGTTCGGATTCGTGTCGATCGTCAGGTTCGTCCCGCTCTGCGTCACCGCCAGGTTGCCGCTGCTCCCCGCCGACACGTTCACCGTGCCGCCCGGCGCCACGTTCGTCGCCGTGCCGCCGTTCGCCGACAGGTTCCAGCCCTTCGACGCCGTCGTGTTCACCGCATTCAGGGCGCTGTTGACGTTGTTATAGGTATTGCCGCCCACGCTCAGGTTGGTGGTCACCGTACCCGTCGTGCTGTTGTAGCTCGACGTGCCGCCCAGGCCCGAGGCTACGCTGTTGCCCAGGTTCGTGACCTGCGTCCCCACCGACGTCACCGCCGTGTTGGTCGCGTAAAGCTGCGAGCCATTGATCGCATCGGTCGACGTCGAGGCCACCTGCCCTGCCGCCACATTGGTGATCGTCCGCTCGCTGCCTGAAGCACCCACGCTGACCGTGCTGGTCGGGTTGGTGCCAGAGTAGGCGTAGCTGTTACCGTTGATCGTTCCGCCCGTGGTCGCCACCACCGTCGAGGTGCTCGACCCGCTGCCCAACGCCACGTCGCCGGCATTCTTCGAGGCTGTCGCGCCGTTGCCGATCGCCACGCCATTGGTCTGGCCGGATACCGCCGCCGGCCCCACCGCCACGCTGTTCGTGCCCGCCGCGCTGCTGTCGGCCAACGTCGAGTTGGCGTGGAAATACTTGATCCCCGCACCGTTCTCGATGTTGTTGACCGTATTGGTCACGCTGCTGACGTTCTGGTTGGTCGCGTACAGCTGCGAGCCATTCACCGCGTCGGTGCTGGTGCTGGTCAGATTGCCAGGTGCCACATTGGTCAGCTTCACTGTGGAGGTGTCGCCTACGCCACCCAACGTCACGCTGGTCTTGCCGCTGTTGTCGTACACCACCGCGTTGCCGGCAGCTGCCGTCACGTTCTGCAGCGCCTGGTCGGTCGCGTACAGCTGACTGCCGTTCACCGCATCGGTGCTGCCCGAACTCACCCGACCCGCCGCCACATTGGTGATCGTCCGCTCGCTGCCCGACGCGCCCACGCTCACCGTGCTGGTGGGATTGGTACCGGCGTACGCGTAGTTGCTGCCGTTGATCGTTCCGCCCGTGGTCGCCACCACCGTCGAGGTGCTCGACCCGCTGCCCAGCGCCACGTCGCCGGCATTCTTCGAGGCTGTTGCGCCGTTGCCGATCGCCACGCCATTGGTCTGGCCGGATACCGCCGCCGGCCCCACCGCCACGCTGTTCGTGCCCGCCGCGCTGCTGTCGGCCAACGTCGAGTTGGCGTGGAAATACTTGATCCCCGCACCGTTCTCGATGTTGTTGACCGTGTTCGTCACGCTGCTGACGTTCTGGTTCGTCGCGTATAGCTGCGAGCCATTCACCGCGTCGGTGCTGGTGCTGGTCAGATTGCCAGATGCCACATTGGTCAGCTTCACCGTGGAGGTGTCGCCTACGCCGCCCAACGTCACGCTGGTCTTGCCGCTGTTGTCGTACTGCACCGCATTGCTGGAAAGCGTATTCAGCGCCGTATCCGTGGCATACAACTGGCTGCCGTTGATCGCATCGGTCGAGTTCGAGGTGACCTGGCCCGCCGCCACATTGATGATCTGACGCTCCGCACCCGACGCGCCCACGCTCACCACGCCATTCGTCGCCGAACCCGCACCCGCGTAGCTGTACGCCGTGCCATTGATCGTCGCGCCGGTCACCGCCACCGCCGCGCGGTCCGTTGACGCATTGCCCAGCACCACGCTGTTGTCCTGCGTGGTGGTCACTCCGTTGCCGACCACGAAGGTGTTGTTGTTCGCGATCGTGTTGTTGTTGCCCACGCTGTACGAACCCGTGCCGCTCACCTTGCTCGGGTCGCCGAACGCGCCGGCATGGGCGCCGCTCACCACGTTGCCCGCACCCACGCTGATCGACGAACCACCAGTGGCTTGCGCACCATCGCCCATCGCGATGTTGTCTCCGGCGGCGCTGCCGCTCGCTCCCGCGACTGCGCCTGCACCCAACGCAATATCCTTGGCGCCATACGCGCTGGCACCTGCCGCGGCATTGGACACACCGCCGCCCAGGGCAAGCGAGCCGATGCCGGCAGCCGTTGCGTTGTCGCCCAGCGCCGTTGCGGACTGCGCCGTCGCCTTGCTGCCGGTGCCGACGGCTGTCTGGCTCTGACCCGTACCGCCGGCCAAAGCATTGTTGCCCAGCGCATAGGCAAAGGAGCTGGTTGCCTGCGCCGAAACGCCGATCGCCACGGCATCGACCATGCCTGCCTGGGAGCTTTCGCCGATCGCCACCGAACCGGGGCCGGCATTCGCCACGTGACCGATCGCAATGCTGCCGCCCTGCAGCGGCGAGCTGTTGGTGGTTGCGCCAAAGCCCAGCGCCACGTCGGCCTGGCCGCCCTGCGCCTTGGCGTTCGGCCCGATCGCTACATCGTTGGCGCCGGTGGCGCCATCATTATTGTAGTTGCCGCTCTGCGTGCCGCCGTCGTTGATGCTGACGTAGTGCGTAGTGACCGCACTCAACGCGGAGCCCACATTGTTGTAGGTATTGCCGTTGATCGTGTAACTAGGGGCGCTCACTGCGCCGGTATTGCTGTTGTAAGTCGAGCCGCCGCCCAGGCTGTTCGCCACGCTGTTGCCCAGGTTCGTGACCTGCGTCCCCACCGACGTCACTGCCGTGTTGGTCGCGTAAAGCTGCGAGCCATTGATCGCATCGGTCGACGTCGAGGCCACCTGCCCCGCCGCCACGTTGGTGATGGTCCGCTCGCTGCCCGAAGCACCCACGCTGACCGTGCTGCTCGGGTTGGTGCCAGAGTATGCGTAGCTGCTGCCGTTGATCGTTCCGCCCGTGGTCGCCACCACCGTCGAGGTGCTCGACCCGCTGCCCAACGCCACGTCGCCGGCATTCTTCGAGGCTGTCGCGCCGTTGCCGATCGCCACGCCATTGGTCTGACCGGATACCGCCGCCGGCCCCACCGCTACGCTGTTCGTGCCCGCTGCGCTGCTGTCGGCCAACGTCGAGTTGGTGTGGAAATACTTGATCCCTGCGCCGTTCTCGATGTTGTTGACCGTATTGGCCACGTTGCTGACGTTCTGGTTCGTCGCGTACAGCTGCGAGCCGTTCACCGCGTCGGTGCTGGTGCTGGTCAGATTGCCAGGTGCCACATTGGTCAGCTTCACCGCGGAGGTGTCGCCTACGCCACCCAACGTCACGCTGGTCTTGCCGCTGTTGTCGTACACCACCGCATTGCCGGCAGCTGCCGTCACGTTCTGCAGCGCCTGGTCGGTCGCGTACAGCTGACTGCCGTTCACCGCATCGGTGCTGCCCGAACTCACCCGACCCGCTGCCACATTGGTGATCGTCCGTTCGCTGCCCGAAGCGCCCACGCTCACCGTGCTGGTCGGGTTGGTACCGGCGTACGCGTAGTTGCTGCCGTTGATCGTGCCGCCCGTGGTCGCCACCACCGTCGAGGTGCTCGACCCGCTGCCCAGCGCCACATCGCCGGCATTCTTCGAGGCTGTCGCGCCGTTGCCGATCGCCACGCCATTGGTCTGACCGGATACCGCCGCCGGCCCCACCGCCACGCTGTTCGTGCCCGTCGCGCTGCTGTCGGCCAACGTCGAGTTGGCGTGGAAATACTTGATGCCGCCGCCGTTGTTGATGTTGTTGACCGTGTTGGTCACGGTGCTGACGTTCTGATTGGTCGCATACAGCTGCGAGCCGTTCACCGCGTCGGTGCTGGTGCTGCTCAGCGTGCCCGCTGCCACATTGGTGATCTTGTTGCCGCCATTGTTCAGGCCTGCATTGCCCAGGCTCACCGGGCCGTTCGCACCGCCACTCACCGTCACCCCGGCGCTGTTCAGCACCGTGTTCCCCGTCGTCACGCTCGTTGCCGTCAGGTTCGGATTCGTGTCGATCGTCAGGTTCGTGCCACTCTGCGTCACCGCCAGATTGCCGCTGCTTCCCGCCGACACGTTCACCGTGCCGCCCGGCGCCACGTTCGTCGCCGTGCCGCCGTTCGCTGACAGGTTCCAGCCCTTCGACGCCGTCGTGTTCACCGCATTCAGGGCGCTGTTGACGTTGTTATAGGTGTTGCCGCCCACGCTCAGGTTGGTGGTCACCGTACCCGTCGTGCTGTTGTAGCTCGACGTACCGCCCAGGCCCGAGGCTACGCTGTTGCCCAGGTTCGTGACCTGCGTCCCCACCGACGTCACCGCCGTGTTGGTCGCATACAGCTGCGAGCCATTGATCGCATCGGTCGACGTCGATGCGATCCGACCTGCCGCTACATTAGTGATCGTCCGCTCGCTGCCCGAAGCGCCTACGCTTACCGTGCTGCTCGGGTTAGTGCCGGCATAGGCATAGCTGCTGCCATTGATTGTGCCGCTCGTGGTGGCTACTGCCGTAGCTGTACTCGAGCCGCTGCCCAACGCGACGTCGCCCGTGTTCTTCGATGCCGTTGCGCCGTTGCCGATCGCCACCGCATTGGTCTGGCTGGATACTGCCGGACCCACCGCCACGCTGTTCGTGCCCGTCGCCTGTGCGCCCGCTGTTGCGTTGCCGCCAATGGCCGTCGCTCCCACAGCCGAGGCGCTTGCCGATGGCCCAATCGCCGAAGCGTAGTTGGCCGATGCATTAGCGTTATAGCCGATCGCTTGAGACTGGCCGCCCGCTGCGGATGTCTGATTGCCAAGCGCAAAGGCATTGTTGCCCGAAGCATTCGATTGCCCACCTACAGCTACGGCGTTCTGACCCGACGCCAAGGCGCCTGCCGTACTGTTTCCACCAAATGCCAGAGACCCCGCCCCGGTGGCCTGACTGCCCGCACCGATAGATACGGCGTAGTCGCCAGTCGCCGACGTACCCGTGCTATAGGCATTGCCGCCGATCGCGACAGCATTCTGCCCGGTGGCCGTCGCCTGATCACCGATGGCCACCTGCGACCCCGCTCCGGTGGCATTTGCACTGGGTCCGATCGCGATCGGCGAGGAGCCTGCAGAAGACGTACTAATCGCCTTAGAATTACCACCGATGGCCACACCGGCATTGGCCCCCCCCTTGGTTGTGTTATTTACGGTGGCACTCCCACCGAGCGCTACTCCTCCGAACGCCGTTCCGCTGTTTACATTCGCCCCCGTGCCGATCGCGACCGCGCCCGATCCCGAGGCGCCGGTGGCTCCTCCAGCGGTATATTGAGCATGTGCGACATGCGTCGCCGTGCCCGCTACAAGCAAGGTAGCCACAGCTATTTTTGCTGCGGACTGGATACTTGGTCGCCCTTTCGCCGAGGCAATTTCCGAGGCCACGACCCAAGCTCCGAGCGACTTGTTCCAAACCTTGCTGTAGATTTTGTTCATGCGAGTTCTCTCTTAGACGCCCGCGGGGCGCCTGCAGGTACCGGAAACACGGAAGGCACGTCAGGCGTCGTAGCCAGACATGCGAAAACCGATGCTTTCAAAGAGATCGGCGGGTTCTTGCGTATTTGGATTGGCGTGACATGTGCGCCACCCCGCTGGATTGAATGCACCGACGAAATCGGTATCCGGGCCTTGATGTACTGCCCGGATACCCCGTGGGAATCCCAACAGGCGTGACTCAGGGGGTGAGGCCTCGCCTGTCGCCGTCGTAAGCTCGTCGGCACTGCCGCTCCATCGTCAGCGGGAAAACTGACATCGCCATCTAAAGATCAAAATGTGAGATTCATCACATTGTCTGATGTCATTATGTGGCAGGAGATTGCCTCCGCCCTTCAGATGATTCCTAAACTTCGGCTGGCGTCCACTGCGCGAAATTCATTCGCGGCAGCGGCCCGGCCAGTTGCACGCAGCCGTTATCGCACAACCCTTTTCACCCTTTAATTTCAGGGCTTCCCGGCAAATCAGCCTCATGGCAACCTGGGTGATGACACGCCCTTGTACATCGTTCCGAGCATGAATTTCGGCATGGGAGCCCCTCAAAAGTGGGTTCCAACGAGGCGCAAGCGATAAGGCCATCGCTCCGCTCTGAATCACTCGCGCCCTTCCAGCCCACCATCGGGCTTGACTCACGGATTTCGCAGCACTGCCGGCGCCGTGTTGAAATGCACCCGGAAGTGCCGGCTTCCCTCAGATCCACGCCCCGAAGACAAGACGGAAGGCATCCGCCAAACCATGGCATTCGCTCAGTAGCACAGCTCGCTCGCCTGTCCGGCTAGCCATCACCCAGTCGTAGGCATCGAACTGCCTGCAGCACGCCCCTATTCCCGAAGGCACCGCCCCGTCGCGCCCAATCATGCACATGAATGTGATGCACATCAAGTTTTTTATGCTTTACAGATGCTAGGCGCCATATCAAACGAAGACCAAGCATCAGTCAGCCAAAGAAGATGCCGCAGGGGGCGGACACACCACCGCCCCGCGAATGCTTGCAGCAAAGCAACCCAGCCACTATCGCTGGGAAGTTGCTCTAGTCATGAAGTCAGTCCGGCCCACGAGTCAGGCATGCACATACATCCAACCGGTATGTCGCGCGCAACAAGGAAGCTTCGGCGATTCAGAAATGCCAGCGCGGCCAAGCACCGCTTGCCGGCCTGAGCTCAGCTGCGCCCGACAGTCATGCCGGGCGCAGCCATATCGAAATCCCGACAGGCAAAGACTCAGGGGGTGAGGTCCTGCCTGCCACCGTCGTAAACTCGTCGGCACACACCGCTCCATCGGCGTGCGGGAAAGCCAGAAACTGAACTCATGGGCGGCACCAGCACCACTCACAACTCTATAAGTGCGATATTCATCACACTTTACGTCTATGATTGTGTGCTAGGTGAACTTGAGTGGCTTTCAGAAAATTCCTAAAAGCCCGTTGCGGGCTCCAGGACCGACACCTCTTAGCCGTACTCCACCCACAAGTAACGGCTCAGCGCTGCAACCCCCTACCGGCAGCCCAGGCTGGGCAAGGCGCAAACGGCCATGCCCCGCCACCGAACCGGCGGCAGGGCATCGAGCCATCCAAGAGTTCTCTAGGACAATCGCTTAAGAAAGCAGACCGTAGGCTTTGGCGTATTCGTACAACTGGCTGTTGCTGACCAATCCCAGCTTGCGCATGGCATCGTTCTTCTGCTGACTGACGGTCTTCACGCTGCGATGCACCTGTTCGGCGATCTGCGTGATAGTCAGCCCCCTTGCGTACAGCCGCACGATTTCGGCTTCGCGCGTGGAAAGGACATTGGCGCCTGCCGCTGACGTCGGATCTTCGATACTGCCCTGCGGGGAATTCGCCGCGTCCGCTCGGATCCGCTCACTGAGATAAGTCCGGCCGTTGCTCACAGCCTGTACGGCCAACAGCAATTCCTTGGTGAGCTCGGCCTTGTTCACCACACCCCGGACTCCGCAGGCCAGCATGCCGCGGATCAGCGTCTGGTTGTGCACCATGGTAAGTACGATCACCGGCAGATCGGGATGATGGCGCTGCAGCCGCTTCAACAGAGGCAGCCCATCGCTCGAGCCGCGCGAGTCCGGCATCGAGAAGTCGGTAATGAGCAAGTCGCAAGATTGGGTCGAGAGCAGGCTCAACAGCTCGCTGCCGGTATTGGCCTCGCCGATTACCTGGAATCCGTCGCCATGGCTCTTGAACAATGCCCTGATTCCCATCAAGACGACGGGATGATCGTCAGCGACGATGATCTGCATCGATTCTGCCTCCCCCTTTCGCGCGACATCGGTAGCTACTATGCCGCAAGATGGTTCCTTTCAAGGTGAATTGCATCGAGATGGACCGCACACATTTAAATGTGTGCAATTATTCATTTTGCCATCCTGAACGGTAGCAGGCCTGCTAGTCCGTCATCCGGCGTGCTTCATTTGTCTGCTTTTATGGTTCCAAACTACGCGTGAATTCGCACGACACTCCTACTCGGCAAGACCATATTCGGCCTATCGAGGCTTGCCGCGATGGCGCCGTCATCCGGACGGCACCGCTCAGCTTCCCGGATCGCATCACGCCGCCCGGATGGGATTTTGGAGGCGAGCGAGCACCAAACCCGCCTTACGCGTTGAAGGCATCGACTCATGCCCTGCAACTCCCGATGCCTATATTGTATGTCACTGCGGATTTTTTCGGGCGGACCTGCATGGCGCCGACACGGCGCAGGGATGTTGCGCAATCCGTCTACGTAAGTAATCACTTTCCGACAGCCCTGATGCTGACTAGGTTTAACGCTTGATGGCTGGCCCGTCCACCATCGATCCGCAGGCGTGGCCCGCTTCAGTCACCCTGCTCGTGCTCGCGGCCTTGCTGGCGCTGGCTGCCGTGCTTGCCTTGCTGGCGCTATGGGTGGCCTATCGCGAACGCCAACGCCTCATGGCAATGCACGAACGCCTGGCGCAGCAAGAACAAGCGCTGCAGGACATGCTGGATACCTTGCCGTTTCCGCTGATGGAGAAAAACGCCAACGGCGACTATCGACGGATCAACCGAGCGACACAGCACGAACTCGGACTGGAGAACACACTGACAGGCAGCTCGAGCCTGGCCTGGTCAGCGCCTCCGACCGTTTCGATCGAAGGGGCGCAAGTCGCAGCGCAATGGCTGCATGAAGTCAGCGAGCAGGCGCGTCTGCAGGGCGAATTTCGCCGTGACATCGAATACGTGGATGCCGACGGCCAACCCAAATTCGGTCTCTGGTGGGAGCGGGCGATGCCGCGCGAAGGCGGCACGGTCGGCTTGCTGGTGGACCTCACCCGCTATCGCGAAATCGAACGCGAGGCGCGCGCGACCGAACAGAGCATGCGCGAAATCACGCAGCGCATCCCGGTGGTGGTATTCACCATCCAGCGCGGCATGGACAACGTCCGCCGCCTGGTTTTCATGGCGGGAGACACCGCAGCGCTGTTCGGATTGGCGCCGCAAGATTTCCTGGCCACCGAAGACATCATGCGCGACTGGCCGTTCCAGGACCGCATACACCCCGAGGATCTGAACGACTTCAAGCATCTGATCGAACGATCGCGCCAGGGCACCGAGGTGCTGTCGATGGATTTCCGCGCCTTCGGTGCAGAAGGCTTGCGCTGGCTGCACCTGACCATTGCGCCCAGGCAACTGCCCGACGGCACCATGCATTGGACCGGCTATTTCATCGACACCACCAAGATCAACGCGCACAACGAGGCCTTGCGGGCGGCACGCGATGCTGCCGAGCGCGCCTCGAAGGCCAAGGCGGATTTCCTCGCCACCATGAGCCACGAGATCCGCACGCCGATGAACGGCGTGATCGGCATGCTGGAATTGCTCGGCCACACCCAGCTCGACGGCGAACAGCGCGAGCTGCTGCATGCGGTCGAGGACTCGGCCAGCGTGCTGCTGCAGATCCTCAACGACGTGCTGGATTTCTCCAAGCTGGAAGCCGGCGACCTGAGCCTGGACGAGGAGCCCTTCGATCCTCGCACGCTGATCGACAACGTCATCAGCACGATGGCCGCCCAGGTGCACAAGAAAGGGCTCGAGCTGCAGGTGGACGTGGCTGCCACGGCAGCCGGAAGCTTGCGCGGCGACAGCGTGCGGCTGCGCCAGATCCTGCTGAACCTGCTCAACAACGCCAGCAAGTTCACCGAGCGCGGGCGCATCGCGCTCGCCCTGCGCGTGATCGGCGACGACGGCGCCAGCCAGCGCATCCGCATCGCGGTGAGCGACACCGGCATCGGCATCGCCGCAGACAAGCAGGCGCGCCTGTTCACTCCTTTCGCGCAGGCCGAGTCCTGGACTACGCGCCGCTACGGCGGCACCGGATTGGGCCTGGCCATCTGCCGGCACCTGGTCCAGCTGATGGGCGGCAGCATCGAGTTGAGCAGCGAAGCCGACGTCGGCACGACGGTGACGCTGGAGCTGCGCCTGCCCATCGTACAGCGCAGCGTACAGGCCCCGCCCGGCCTGGCCGGACGCCATGCCATCGTGCGCCTGGCTTCGGCCGAGACCGCCGCTGCCCTCGCCGATCATCTGCGAAGCCTGGGCCTGAGCGTCGAGCGGATCGCGCCCGCGCAGCCATTGCGCGGAGGCATGTCGGCGCATCTGCTGTTCGTCGACGAAGGCGATCTCGACAGTCCGCCGCTGATCGCTGCGGCAGTCATTGCGGTCACCCTGCGCGCCGCCGCGCCAAGCCTGCGCGAGGAAGACGAACGCGTCCTGTTGAACGCGAATCCGCTGAAATGGCAGGTGCTGCAGCGCGCCTGTACGCTGGCGCTAGCACCGCTCAATCGGCCCGCGCAGCGCGCGGCGGAACTCGCGCTTGCCACGGAACTGACGGCGCAGTCGCCCGAAATCGCCGGCGACATCGCAGCAAGCCCCTGGCGCATCCTTGTCGCGGAGGATCATCCGATCAGTCAGCAGGTAGTGCGCCGCCAGCTCCAACTGCTCGAACGCGACGGCGACGTCGTCGGCAACGGGGAGGAGGCGTTCGAGGCGCTGCGCAGCGGCAACTATGCGCTGCTGCTGACCGACTGCCACATGCCGGTGATGAACGGCTATGAGCTGGCCAGCGCCTGGCGCGCATACGAAGCCCGACAAGCTGCGCCGCGGCACCTGCCCATCGTGGCGATGACCGCCAACGCGATGAGCGACGACCTCGCCCGCTGCCGCGCCGCCGGCATGGACGACTATCTGAGCAAGCCCGTGCAGTTGCGCTTCTTGCAGGAGAAGATCGATCGCTGGCTGCAAGGAGGACAGGCCTTGAGCGAACCGCTGGCCGACCCATTCGCTGCCGCCGAAGCGACCGCCGCCAAGGCAACCGGCGGGCAGGAAGCGAATCCGTGGCAAGGCGACATGCTGCAGGTCATGCTGGAAACCAGCGGCCCAGATCTGGACGCCATCGATGCCGCTGCCGCCAGCGTCGATGTGCCCCGGGCCATCGAGCATCTGCATCGGGTGCTGGGCGCCCTGCCCTTGTTTACCGACAGCGCCCTGCTCGAAGAAGGCCGTAGCCTGCTGCATGAACTGCACGGCCCGGCCGCGAGAGAGGCACTCGAACACCTGCCGGCGCTCGCCCAGAACCTGCGCCATCTGCTCGCCGGACTGGCCAGACAGCGCGCCTAGCCGACCCGACGTGTTGGCCGCGCATTGGCAATGCGCGCCGCGCTGCCGCAAAATTAAGCAGTGATTCGTCGACTCGATGGTCCGGACTCTGGATGAGGACGGGCCCGGGCCGGCGCCAAGGAGCGATAGGGGGCGTTCACCACGGACAAGGCGAAGGCGCTGCATCATGCAGTTCACTCAAGGCAAACGGCTCACCTGCGGGGCGATCGCGGCGGTTCTGGCGATGGCCACCCTGTCGTCGCCGGCCCAGGCCGGCGACTGGATTTACCGCGTGCGCCCGAACGACAACATCTGGGACCTAACCAGCCGCTATCTCAAGCCAAGCATCGCCTGGCAGAAGCTGCAGGAATACAACAAGGTCAGCGATCCCATGCACCTGCCGCCGGGCATGAGCCTGTCGGTACCGATCGCCTGGCTGCGCGTGCAGCCAGCCCAGGCCAAGGTGGTCGCCGTGATCGGCTCGGCGCATGCCAAGCCGGATACCCAGGCGCAAGCCGTCGAGGTGACCGCCGGCATGAGCCTCGGCTACGGCGCGGAACTCAGCACCGACGACAACGCCAGCCTCACCCTGGAATTCGCCGACGGCTCGCGCGTGCTGCTGCAGGGTGACAGCAAACTCGAACTGGACCGCCTGAGCGCCTACGGCAGCACCGGCATGGTCGATACCCGCCTGCGCCTGCAGCATGGGCGCGCCTCCAGCGATGTCATCCCGCTGAACGGCTCGGCCGCGCATTTCAGCATCGAAACCCCGGGCACCATCTCCAGCGTGCGCGGCACGCATTTCCGCGTCGCGGCCGACGCTTCGGCGCAAAGCTCGCAGACTGAAGTCATGCAAGGCCATGTCGACGTCGCCGGCGACAACCGCCACGTGATGGTCAACACCGGCAGCGGCGTCGCGGTGACGGACGGCAACCGCCCCGGCAAGACACAGCCCCTGCTTGCAGCCCCCGTGCTGCATTGCCCGCAGCAGCCGGTCAGCCAGACGCCTTACCAGCTCAGCTGGCAAGCGCTGGACGGCGCCGCGCATTACCGCCTGCAAGTGGCGCCGTCGGCCCGCTTCGAGGCCTTGCTGGTGGACCGTGTGCTGGATGCACCGCAGGCCAGCCTGCCCGATCTGCCGGACGGCGAGCATGCCTTCCGCGTGCGCGGCATCGACGGGCAGCGCCTGGAAGGCCAGGACGCCACTTGCGTATTCACCGTGGCGGCGCACCCGCAGCCGCCGCTGGTGATGGAGCCCCAGCCCAACAGCAAGGTACGCGAGCAGCGGCCACACTTCCGCTGGACCGAGAGCGAAGAAGCCGCCTCCTACGCCTGGCAGCTTGCCGGCACATCAGATTTCAATCAGCCATTGGCGCAGCAGCAAACCGTCAAAGGCGGCGAAACCCGCGCACCGCAGGAGCTGCCGTTCGGCCACTACTACTGGCGCGTGGCCACCCGTGACGGCCAGGGCAAGCTCGGCCCCTATACCGACGCGCTGCCGTTCGACCTGGTGCCGAATCCGCCAGCGCCGACCGTCGACGCGCCGAAGCGCTCCGGACATCAACTGGGCTTTGCCTGGCAGAACGGCCTGCCGGGCCAGCGCTATCACGTGCAGTTGTCACGCGACAAGGATTTCGCGCATCCGCTGGTGGACCAGACGCTCGACCAGCCGGCCTTGCAAGTCGCCAAGCCGGGCTCAGGCGTCTGGTATCTGCGCGTGCAGACCATCGACACCGACGGCTACGCCGGTCCCTGGAGTCCGGTGCAGAAAATCAAACTGCCCTGCATCGCATGCCGATTCGCGTTGGGCGGCGGCGGCGTGGTGCTGCTATGGCTGGTGCTCTGAACGGGAGACTTCCTTGCGCTGCGCCGCTCTGAGGCGCAGCCCGCCCGCCGAGGCGAAGGCGGCTCGATGCGGCTGAATCCGTTCGACCTGCTGGTGCGCGCCGCGGTCTGGCTGCTCGGCGTGGCCCTGCTGACCCTGCTGCTGCTCAGCGGCCAGGCCACGCGCTGGGACAACGCGCTCTACGACTGGCATCTGCGGCACTGGTCGTACGCGCCGGCCGACGACGTGGTCATCGTGGCGATCGATCCGCAAAGCTTGGCCAAACTCGGCCGCTGGCCGTGGCCGCGCTCCTTGCACGCCAAAATGATCGATCGACTCACCGCCGCCGGAGTGCGCGGCATCGGCTTCGACGTGACCACCGCCGAAGTCGACGCCGCCGATCCCGGCAACGACGAGTTGCTGGCCCAGGCGATCAAGCGCAACGGGCAGGTGGTGGTGCCGATGTTCGCCGAACAACCGGAACTCGGTGGGATGCCGGAGGAAATGCTGCCGATACCCAGCGTCATGCAGGCCGCTGCTGCGGTAGGCCAGGTCGACGTGCCGCGCGATGCCGACGGCCTTGTACGCGGCGCCTACCTGAAGGCCGGCCTGGGCCGCCCTTACTGGCCCTTGCTGGCGCTGGCCACGTACCAGCTGGATGCCGTCGGGGCGCATGCCGCGCTGCCTGGCTTGCGCGATACCGACCCGAGCAGCGACTCGCCTTATCTGTGGATGCGCGACCACTACATCCTGCTGCGTTATGCCGGCCCGAGCGGCAGCTTCGGGCGCGTATCTTTTGCGGACGTGCTGGACGGCAGCGTTCCCGCTCAGCTGCTGCGGCACCGCTGGGTGCTGATCGGTGCCACTGCCGAAGGCATGGGCGACACCATCCCCACGCCATCGACGCGCGGCAGCGAACCGATGCCGGGCGTGGAATACCAGGCCAACGTGCTGGAGTCGCTGCTGCACGGCAGGGCCTTGGCGCCGCTGAACCTCACGGCACGATTCCTGCTCGACCTGCTCGTGCTCGCCCTGCCCGTGCTGCTGCAGGGCCTGCCGGGCTTGCGCAAATCCATCCCGCTGGCCATCGTCGCGCTGCCGCTGCCCTTGCTGCTCAGCGTGTTGCTGCTGCGCCTCGGCGGATTCTGGTGGCCGCCGGCGGACTGCATGCTGGTGACCGCCATCGGCCTGGGCGCCTGGCATGCGGCGAACTGGCGGCAGAATCGCACTGTGGCGGGTGCCTGAGCAGATGCGCTGGCCGGGCGCAACGCCTCGCCGCTGCCCGCAAAACGCCTGATCGCCGCGAGCATGGCTTGACCGTCCCGAAACACCCCGCCATGCTGCACTGTTGCAGCCGATCCATCGGCCCTTGACCCCCCAGTTTTCAGGTTCACCCCACTCATGAGCAGCCGCTACAACGCCGCCGACATCGAAGTCCTCTCCGGCCTGGATCCGGTCAAGCGCCGGCCCGGCATGTACACCGACACCACCCGCCCTAACCATATGGCGCAGGAGGTGATCGACAACTCGGTCGACGAGGCGCTGGCCGGCCACGCCAAGAGCATCGAGGTCGTCCTGCACGCCGACGGCTCGGTGGAAGTGACCGACGACGGTCGCGGCATGCCGGTGGACATTCATCCGGAGGAAGGCATCCCCGGTGTCGAGCTGATCCTCACCCGGCTGCACGCCGGCGGCAAATTCTCCGGCAAGAACTACAACTTCTCCGGCGGTCTGCACGGCGTCGGCGTGTCGGTGGTGAATGCGTTGTCCAGCCGGGTCGAAGTGACCATTCGCCGCGAAGGCAGCGAATACCGCATGGCGTTCGAGCACGGCGCGCGCGTCAGCGAGCTGGAAATCATCGGCACCGTGCCGAAGAAGAAGACCGGCACCACCGTGCGTTTCTGGGCCGATCCGAAATATTTCGACTCGCCGAAAATCTCGGTGTCCCGGCTGAAGCATCTGCTGCGCGCCAAGGCCGTGCTGTGCGCCGGACTCAGCGTGAAGCTGACCGACGAGGCCAGCAACGAAGTCAACGAGTGGTACTACGAAGACGGCCTGCGCGACTACCTGCGCGGCGAGCTGGACGGCGCCGAGGCGCTGCCGGCCGAGCTGTTCGTGCATCACGTGACCCGCGACACCGAAGGCATGGACGTCGCCCTGACCTGGCTGCCCGAAGGCGAGCTGGTGCAGGAGAGCTACGTGAACCTGATTCCCACCGCGCAGGGCGGCACCCACGTGAACGGGCTGCGCAGCGGCCTGACCAATGCGGTGCGCGAGTTCTGCGACATCCGCGGCCTGCTGCCGCGCGGCGTCAAGCTGGCACCCGAGGACGTGTGGGAACGCCTGGCCTTCGTCCTCAGCGCGAAGCTGCAGGATCCGCAGTTCGCCGGCCAGACCAAGGAACGCCTGTCCTCGCGCCAGGCCGTGGCCCTGGTCGAGAACGTGATCCACGATGCCTTCAGCCTCTGGCTCAACCAGCACGTGGATCTCGGCGAGCGCATCGCCCAGCTCGCCATCGAGCGCGCCAGCGCGCGCCTGAAGGCGGCCAAGCAGGTCGTGCGCAAGAAGATCACGCAAGGCCCCGCCCTGCCCGGCAAGCTGGCCGACTGCACCGCTACCGACCTCGCCCGCACCGAGCTGTTCCTGGTCGAGGGCGATTCCGCCGGCGGCAGCGCGAAGCAGGCGCGCGACAAGGATTTCCAGGCGATCCTGCCGCTGCGCGGAAAGATCCTCAATACCTGGGAAGTCGAGTCGACCTCGGTGCTGGCTTCCGAAGAAGTGCACAACCTGGCCGTGGCGATCGGCTGCGACCCGGGCAAGGACGATCTTTCGGGCCTGCGCTACGGCAAGGTGGTGATCCTGGCCGATGCGGACTCCGACGGCCTGCATATCGCCACCTTGCTGTCGGCGCTGTTCCTGCGCCATTTCCCCACGCTGGTCCAGCAAGGCCACGTATTCGTCGCGATGCCGCCGCTGTTCCGCGTCGACGTGGGCAAGCAGGTGTTCTATTGCCTGGACGAGAGCGAAAAGAACGCCATGCTGGAACGCGCCGAGCGCGAGAAGATGAAGGGCGCGATCACCGTCACCCGCTTCAAGGGCCTGGGCGAGATGAATCCGGCCCAGCTGCGCGAGTCGACCATCCACCCGGACACGCGGCGGCTGGTGCAGCTCACCGTGGAAAGCGATGACGGCACCTCGAAGCTGATGGACATGCTGCTGGCCAAGAAGCGTGCCGGTGATCGCCGCAGCTGGCTGGAGGAAAAGGGCGACCTCGCCACGCTGGAGGTCTAGCACGCGGCAGGTCGTGCGCGTTTGCCTCGCCTCAGGGCGCGGCATGTGCTGGCTTGCGCCCCGCGCTTTTCGATCAAGGACGATCCGCGGCATGCGACGCATGCCATCCCGGTGAGTGATCCCGGTTTCCGTGTTTCTTGCCCAGGCACGTCCTTCGATCGTTGCGCCATCGGCGCGCCGCCGAGTTGGCTCGCGTAGGGCTTCCCCCTCGCTGCGGCGCGATCTTCAGACCGCAAGGTCGATCACATACTTAAGGCAACGCCATGGACTACGACTACCGCAACGACCCGAAACTGCCAGCCAAGTGGAAGACTCGCTTCGACTTCTTCGACCGTTTCGGTGCGCCCAATACGCCGACCTACAAGACCGAGCTCAAGGCCTTGCCGACCTCGCAGAAGCGCCTGATCAACTGAACTGGTTCGCCTTCTTCTTCGGCCCGATCTACATGGCCATCATCGGCTTGTGGAAGCACGCCCTGGTGCTGCTGGGCATTTGCATCGCGGTCAGCGTGGTGGCCGGAATCGTCCTGCCCGATCAGATATTCGCCGCCGTGAGCCGCGGCATCGACTTCGGCTTTGCCTTCCTGTACGCCTTGATCACCAACTACAACTACTACCGCCTCAAAGTGAAGAGCCAGAGCGACTGGAATCCCTTCCAGGGCATGCGCTGGTAATACCTACGTCTCGCCCCGGCTGAACGCCGGGGCAGCTGTTCTTGCGGCGCCGGCAGCGCTAAGGTGGCGCGGCTCCCCACTGTTACTGCGAACCTGCCATGGCCCTGTCACCGCCGCTCGATCTCCAGCGCTGGATCCACGAGCATCGCCACCTGCTCAAGCCGCCGGTCGGCAACAAATGCATCGTCGACGGCGACTTCATCATCATGATCGTCGGCGGGCCGAACGTGCGCACCGACTATCACTACGACGAAGGCCCCGAGTTCTTCTATCAGCTCGAAGGCGAAATGGTGCTGAAGGTGCAGGACGACGGCGAGGCGCGCGAGCTGCCCATCCGCGCCGGCGAAATTTTCTACCTGCCGCCGCGCGTGCCGCACTCGCCGCAGCGCATGCCCGGCTCGATCGGGCTGGTCATCGAGCGTCGCCGGCTGGCCGGCGAAAAAGACGGCTTGCTGTGGTTCTGCGAGCGCTGCAACCACAAGCTGTATGAGGAATACTTCAGCCTGCGCAGCATCGAAGAGGATTTCCCGCCGGTGTTCGAGCGCTTCTACGGCTCGCGCGAGGCGCGCACCTGCACCGCCTGCGGGCACCTCAACCCGGCGCCGGCGAAATACGGCTAGGCCGACATCCGCGGACGCGCCAACCACTTCTGCGCCATCCGCCGCAGCGAATCGTCGCTCGCCGCGTCGTCGGCCACCTCATGGATCGATCGCCAGGCCAAGGCCAGAGACTCCTCGCTGACCGCAAAACTTTCGCTCGCGCAGGCGCGCACCACGTAGCGCACGTCGTAGTGCCAATGCGCCGCTTCCTCGCCTCGAGCAGGAATCAGATGCCGATCGAGATCGAACACCGATAGCTCGACCGCCAGATCGCTGAGTCCGGACTCTTCCTCGGCCTCGCGCAACGCCACCCGGGCCAGGTCGGCGTCGCCGTCCGCATGCCCGCCCAATTGCAGCCAGCGCCCGAGCTTGCGGTGATGGGTCAGCAAGACGCGCTCGCCGTCGCCGCTCACCAGCCAGGCCGATCCGGTGAAATGGCCCTGGGTACGACTACGCTCGAAAGCCGCCTCGTCAGCGAGCAGTTCGGCGAAGTCTGCCGCCAGCGGCGTCTCGGACGGATGGCGCTCGGCATAGTCGGAAAATGCGACGGCAAGGGCGATGGGATTTCGAAGCATGACTTGTGGCACGGAAGGCTGAAACCGCAACAATCATAGCTGCGTCGCAGCTTGTACCCCTACCCCCGCTCCGTTATGGTGCGCTGTCGCCTCGACTCGTCGCGTCCGATTCGTCGCGGTTTGATGGGGTGTGACGACCGTTTTCCTGGGGAGCCCCACTACATGCTTTTCAAGCGCGTCAAGCCGCTCGATCAGATCATCGCCACCGCCGAGAAGAAAAGCCTCACCCGCCAGCTCGGCGCCTTCCAGCTCACCATGCTCGGCATCGGCGCGATCATCGGCACCGGCATCTTCGTGCTCACCGCCGAAGCAGGCCAGAAAGCCGGTCCCGGCATGATGATCTCCTTCGTCATTGCCGCTGTCGTCTGCGCCTTGGCGGCACTGGCCTACGCCGAGCTCGCTTCGATGGTGCCTGTGGCCGGCTCCGCCTACACCTACACCTATGGCGTGCTGGGCGAAAGTCTGGCCTGGGTGGTCGGCTGGGCCTTGGTACTGGAATACACCATTGCGGCCAGTACGGTTTGTGTCGGATGGTCCAACCACATCAACGAATTGTTGGCCCATGCCGGCTTCGGCCTGCCGAATTTTCTGCGCACCGGCCCGATCGACGGCGGCAGTTTCAACCTGCTCGCGTTCCTGATCGGCCTGGCGGTCACCGTGCTGCTGGTGCTCGGCACCTCCAAATCAGCCAAGGTCAATACCGTACTGGTGCTGATCAAGGTCGCTGCGCTCACTGCCTTCATCGTGATCGCGGTACCCGCAGCGAAAGATCCGAATTTCCATCCATTCACGCCGAATGGCTGGGGCAGCCCGATGGGCGGCCTGGGCGTCTTGGGCGCTGCCGCTTCGATCTTTTTCGCCTACGTCGGCTTCGATGCCATTTCCACCGCAGCCGAGGAAACCGTCAATCCGAACCGCAACATTCCGATCGGCCTGATCGGCGCGCTCGGCATGTGCACCGTCTACTACCTGCTGGCAAGCTACGGCGCGGTAGGTTCGGTCGGCTCGCAGCCCATGCTCGACGCCCACGGCGTCGCCTTGGCGCCCGGCACAGCCGAGATGGCCGCCGCCTGTCAGAACTCTCAGGCGCTGGTCTGCAGCAAGGAAGCTCTGGTACATGTCTTGCGCCTGTTGAACCACGATCAGGTGGCGAACCTGCTTGGTCTCGCCGCCGTGGTGGCGCTGCCTTCAGTGATTCTGACCATGACCTACGGTCAGACCCGCATCTTTTTCACCATGGCGCGCGACGGCCTGCTGCCCGCATCGCTGGCCAAGATCCATCCGCGCTTCCACACGCCGCACGTGATCACCATCATCACCGGCGTGTTCGTTTCCATCTTCGGCGCGCTGTATCCGGTCGGCCGGCTGGCTGACATCACCAATTCCGGCACCTTGTTCGCCTTCATGATGGTGGCGATCGGCGTCATGGTGCTGCGCGTGACTCAGCCCGAGCGCAAACGCTCGTTCCGCACGCCGCTGGTCTGGGTGGTCTGCCCGCTGGCGGTGATCGGCTGCCTGCTGCTGTTCGCCAATCTGCCGGTGGAAACGCTGAAGATCTTCTTCGGCTGGGCGGTGATCGGCCTGGTGATCTACTACGTATACGGCTATCGCAAGAGCCATCTGGCCAACGGCACCGAGCCGGATTGAGTCGAGGCGCACAAACGCTCCTGCCGGCACGGTGAAAACCGTGCCGGCTTCATGTCCGGAAGACCTATGCTCAAGCAGTTATTCGCTCGCAAGACCGACTTCTCCCAATCCGAAGACACCCACGGCCCTGCCCTGCGGCGCACCCTGGGTCCGTGGGGCGTCACGGCGCTGGGCATCGGCGCGATGATCGGCACCGGCATCTTCGTGGTGACCGGACAGGCCGCCGCCGAACATGCCGGCCCCGCCGTGCTGATCTCGTTCCTGCTCGCCGCGATCTGCAGTGGCTTCACTGCGCTGTGCTACTGCGAATTCTCGACCCTGATCCCGATCTCGGGCAGTTCCTACTCCTACGCCTATGCCACCCTTGGCGAACTGCTCGCCTGGTTCATTGGCTGGAACATGGTGCTCGAATACGGCATCTCGGCCTCGGCGGTGGCGGCGAGCTGGACCGGCTACTTCACCAGCCTGCTCGATCAAGGCGGCATCCATCTTCCGGCCGCGTTGACCGAAGCGCCGCTGGCTTACAACAATCACAGCCTGGTCGCGACCGGGCACCTGTTCAACCTGCCGGCGGTGGCCATCGTGCTGGCGCTGACCTGGCTGTGCTACGTCGGCATCCGTGAATCGTCCGGCATGAATCTGCTGATGGTGCTGCTCAAGGTGGGCCTGATCATCCTGGTGGTGGTCGCCGGCTATCGCTATATCAACACCAACTACTGGCACCCCTTCGTGCCGGCCTTCGTGCCTGATCCACACGGCGACGGCGGCAAGTACGGCTGGAGCGGCGTGCTGCGCGGCGCGGCGATGGTGTTCTTTGCCTATATCGGCTTCGAGACCACTTCCACCGTGGCGCAGGAGTGCAAGAACCCGCAACGCGACCTGTCCTTCGGCACGCTGGTCTCGCTGGCGGTGTGCACCGTTCTCTATCTGGCCATGGCTGCGGTGCTGACCGGGCTGATCTCGTATACCGAACTCGGCACCAGCGAGCCGGTGGTCACCGCCATCAAGAACCACCCCGAGCTGGGCTGGCTGCGTCTGGTGGTCGAGATCGGCGCACTGATCGGACTCTCGTCGGTGATCCTGGTGATGATCATCGCGCAGCCGCGCATCTTCATGATCATGGCCGGCGACGGCCTGCTGCCGCCGGTGTTCACGCGCATCCATCCGCGCTATCGCACGCCGCACATCAACACGCTGATCACCGGAACCGGCATCGCCCTGCTGGCGGCGGTGTTTCCGCTGGACCTGCTCGCCGACCTCACCTCGATGGGCACGCTGATCGCCTTCGTCGCGGTCTGCGCAGGCGTGCTGATCCTGCGCTACACCTCGCCCGAACTACCGCGATTGTTCCGCGTGCCAGCGGCTTGGGTGATCTGCCCGGCCGGCGTGCTGTGCTGCCTGGTCCTGCTGTGCACGATGGGTTGGCTCAACTGGACGCTGATGCTGGTCTGGACGGCGATCGGCCTGGCGATCTATTTCGGTTACGGGCTACGTCACAGCCGGTTGCATCGGCGAAAACTTCCTTAATTGACTGAAAAATTCGGGAAATTTCGGAGAAATCCAAGCAATTCCCGCCAACCCCTCAGGATCTTGAAGTGATAGACAAGTCATCCTGAGACATAAGAAATATTCCATAAAAGTTACATAACTTCTTGATTTATATAAATTTAACGAGATTTTTTTAGTATTTTTGTGAGCCGCAACCGCCCGAATCGCCTTGGCCGGGAGTATGATCTCCAGTCCGTGGGTTGATCACTTGGCAGTGGGCCCCGGAATTGCCGCCCGGCGCGTCAGGCGGGTCAGCTCCTCAGCCTGACGCGTCCGGGCAGCATCTTTAAACCACGCCATCTCGTCGCCGCTTCAGGCGCATCTCTCTCGATCGTCACCATCGTCCAGCGCGCAACGCTTCGACATCATCCTCGCTGCTGCGTCGCCCGGCTCGAAATGCATATCTCGCATATGCCTATGCGTCATGGTTATTGGCGATGATGGCTGCAGTGAGCTAGCCATCGCGCGATGCATGCATCGAATGCCCACCATCGATCACGTGATGCCGCACGCCGGCGAGTTTCGTATCGCCTCCCCAACCGGCACCGCGGAAGGCCTCAACCCGCGTCGGCGGCCATGCCGATCCCGCATGCTATAGTCATTTGCCATTTGGACGTCCATTCGCCATGAGCCAGGTCCTGCCAGCCACGATTACCGCCGAGCAATTCGCCGCGCGCGCCGACGCCATCGCCGAGGCTGCCCGCGAGTTGGCGCAGCTCGGCTGGACCCCTGCCACCAGCAGCAACTTTTCCATGCGCGTGGACGACGCTCACGCGGCGATCACCATTTCCGGGCGTGACAAGGGAAAGCTGGGCCGCGCCGACATCATGCTGGTCGATCTCGAAGGCAAGGCGGTCGGCACCGAAGCTCGCCCCAGCGCCGAAACCGAGCTGCACACCCAGGTCTACCGGCGCTGGCCGGCGATGAATGCGGTGCTGCATACCCATTCGCGCACGCAGAGTGTCGCCTCCCGGCTGTTCGCCAAGGCCGGCGTGATCCGGCTCGAAGGCTGGGAGCTGCAGAAGGCGATCTCCGGCTACACCACCCATGAAAGCGTGCTGGAGATCCCGGTTTTCCCGAACACGCAGCAGATGCCCGAGCTGGTCGCCCAAGTCGATGCCTGGCTCGATGCCGGCAAGCCGCTGCACGCCTACTTGATTGATGGCCACGGCATCTATACCTGGGGTCGTGACATGGCCGAAACCCGGCGCCATCTGGAAGCCCTGGAATTCCTGCTGGGCTGCGAACTGGACCTGAGGAGGCTTTCAGCATGAGCCGTCTACGCATCTTCGACGAAACCCGCCCCGCCGCTCCGCTGTCGGAACACGCGGACCACGCCGCCATCGCGGCGGAACTGGCGCGCGTCGGCGTACGCTTCGAACAATGGAACGCCAGCCAACCGATCGCCCCCGGCGCCAGCCAGGACGAAGTGATCGCCGCCTATCGCGCGGACATCGATCGGCTGATGCACGCGGAGGGCTACCAGTCGGTCGACGTGGTCAGCCTGACCCCGGATCACCCCGACCGCGCCGCCCTGCGGCAGAAATTCCTCAGCGAACATACCCATAGCGAGGACGAAGTGCGCTTCTTCGTCGCCGGCGCCGGACAATTCACCCTGCACATCCAGGACAAGGTCTATGACGTGCTGTGCGAGCAGGGCGATCTGATCGGCGTGCCGGACGGCACCCGCCACTGGTTCGACATGAGCGAGTCGCCGTACTTCGTGGCGATCCGCCTGTTCACCAACAAAGAGGGCTGGGTCGCCAACTTCACCGGCCAGGACATTGCGGAACGCTTTCCGCGAATGACGCCGCACGCCAGCGCCGTCGCCGCCTGAACGGGGACTCCGAACGGGGGTCATCGCGGCTGTCGGCGCGGCGCCGCGCTCGCGGTAGGCTATGCTGATCGCCCTTTGACCTGCTCCCGATCCATGACCGTCATCCGCGCCGTCGTCACCGACATCGAAGGCACCACCAGTTCGATCAGCTTCGTCAAGGACGTGCTGTTCCCGTATGCGCGCAAGCGCCTGCCCGCCTTCATCGAAACCCATGGCGATCAGGCCGAGGTGCAGCACTGGCTGCACGAGGCCGCCAAGGAGGCCGGCATCATCGAAGCCAGCCGCCAGGAAATCATCGAGCTGCTGCAGCGCTGGATCGACGAGGACCGCAAGTCCACCGCGCTGAAGGCGCTGCAGGGCATGATCTGGAAAGAGGGCTACGAGGCTGGCGAGTACCGCGCCCATCTCTATCCCGAAGTCGCCGCGCGCCTGCGCGCCTGGCGCGCCGACGGACTGACGCTGTACGTGTATTCCTCCGGCTCGGTGCCGGCGCAGCGGCTGTTCTTCCGCTACAGCGAAGCCGGCGACCTGAGCCCGCTGTTCGCCGGTTACTTCGATACCGAAACCGGCCCCAAGCGCGAACGACGCTCCTACGAGCGCATCGTCGAGGCGCTCGGCGAGCGCGCCGAGCATGTGCTGTTCCTGTCTGACGTGGTCGAGGAACTGGATGCGGCCAAGGCCGCCGGGTTGCACACCGGCTGGCTGCAGCGCGCGCCCATGCCGCCGACCGCCCATTCCGATCACCCGCATTACGCCGATTTCGACGCCATCCGCCTCTGAGCCGACGACTCGCATGCGCACCACCCTGACCGCCCTGCTCGCTTTTGCCGCCGGTGTCCTGCTGATGCTGTCGATAACCGGCCATCCCGGCAGCGGCGCGCCGGATTCGGCCACCTCGCTGCCAGCCGTCACGGGCAGCCATGCGTCGCCGGCGACCGCCGCGTCCAGCGCCGATGCGGACACCCAGGACGACACCGGCGACGACTGGCCGGCGCGCGGCCCGACTCCCGAACAGGTGGTCTATGCGCAGCCGCGCATGCTGCACGAAGAACTGGCCCGGCTGAGCCCTCGCGTGGCCGGCAAGCCCAACCTCTATCTGCTCGCCTTCGCCGGCGACGGCAGCGAGGACGTATTCCACAACGAAGCCGAATACGCCGCGCAGCTGTTCACCACGCGCTTCGGGCCGAGCGCGCATGCCTTGGTGCTGGAAAACCACCCGGACACGCTGGAGAAACATCCGCTGGCCGACTGGAGCAACCTGGAGGTCGCGCTGGATGGCCTGAGCGACGCCATGAAGCCCGAGGACATCCTGGTGCTCTACCTCACCAGCCACGGCGACGAGGACCACAACCTGCTGGTCGACATGGACCCGCTGCCGCTCGACCAGATCGGCGCGCCCGATCTGTCGGACATCCTGAAGAAGCACCCGTTCAAGTGGAAGGTGGTGGTGGTGAACGCCTGCTACTCCGGCGGTTTCGTGCCGGGCCTGCGCGGTCCCGGCACCCTGGTGCTCACCGCGGCGCGCAGCGACCGCAGCTCGTTCGGCTGCGGCAGCGATTCGGACGCGACGTATTTTGGACGCGCCTGGCTGGTCGACGCGCTGAACCGCACGCCCGACCTGATCGACGCCTTCAAGCAGGCCAGCGGCGAAATCAGCCAGTGGGAGCAGCGCGACAAGCTCACCCCGTCCGAACCGCAGATCGATATCGGTGCCGGCATCGCCGAGCAGCTGGCGCTGTGGCGCAAGAATCTCGCACCCGGCCCCGCCGTGCCGTTCCAGCCGATGCCCAGCTCGAGCGAGAGTGCCGAGGCGTCGCCCTAGCGGGAAGCGCCATCCCAGCCTGCGGTCGGTGGAACTCGACATGGAACGCATGCATTAGAATCATGCCGCCGGTTCCCCTCCGGCGGCATCGATCACTGAAAAGGAGAAACAGTGAACACCATGGCTCAAAAACCTTCCTTCGCTTTCGTGGCCGCTTCCTGGACGGCATTGCTGGTCGGCTTCGCGGCCTTCCTGGTCGGCCTGTGGAACGCCAACATGCAGCTCAACGAAAAGGGCTACTACCTGGCCGTCCTGCTGTACGGTCTGTTCTCCGCCGTGTCGGTGCAGAAAAGCGTGCGTGACCGCCTCGACGGGATACCGGTCACCGGCATCTACTACGGCCTGGCCTGGGCCTCGGTGCTGATCGCCATCACCATGCTGGTCATCGGCCTGTACAACGCCACCTTGACGCTCAGCGAAAAGGGCTTCTACGGCATGTCCTTCGCGATGAGCCTGTTCGCGGCGATCGCGGTGCAGAAGAACACCCGCGACAGCCAGACGCTGGGCGGTTAGCAGCGACTGGCCACCGGGGCACACCGCCCCGCATCGACGATCAACGAGCCGGCCGCGCCGCGTGCCGGCTCGCCAGCAACTCGGCCACGTCGGCCAGCGACAGCCCGCGTGCACGCAGCGCGACGGTCAGGTGGAAGATCAGGTCGGCGGCCTCACCGAGCAGCTCGGCATCGCCCTGGGCCACCACGGCCAGCGCGGTCTCCACGCCCTCCTCGCCGACCTTCTGCGCGATGCGGCGAGGGCCTTCCTCGAACAGGCGCGTGGTGTAGCTGCCCGCCGGCCGCTCGCTTGCGCGGCGAGCCACCAGCGCGTCCAGCTCGGCGAGAAAACCCAGCGGTGGCCGCACTGCATCGCCGAAACAACTGGAGCTGCCGCGATGGCAGGTCGGCCCATGCGGCTCGGCCTGAATCAGCAAGGTATCGGCGTCGCAGTCGACGCGTATCGATTTCAGGCCCAACACATGGCCCGAACTTTCGCCCTTGGTCCACAGGCGCTGCTTGCTGCGGCTCCAGAAGGTGACCTGGCCGCGACGCCGCGTCTCGGCCAGGGCTTCGGCATTCATGTAGCCCAGCATCAGCACTTCGCCGCTCAGCCAGTGCTGCACGATCGCGGGCAGCAAGCCGTCGCCTTTGGCCCAGTCCAGGCTTGCGTCCAGGTCGTTCGGTTCGATCACGGTCTCGCTCATGCAGTCGTTTCCTGGTCTGGCAGGCGCATCGCGATGCCCTGTCCGTGCAGATAGCGCTTGAGCGCGGGAATCGCGATCGTGCCGGCGTGGAATACGCTGGCCGCCAGCGCGCCATCCACGTCCGCCTCGACGAAGGCGTCGCGGAAGTGTTCCGGCGCGCCTGCACCGCCGGAGGCGATCAGCGGCACCTGGCATATCGCGCGCGCCACCGACAGCTGGGTCAGATCATAGCCGCGGCGCACGCCGTCGCTGCCCATGCAATTGAGCACGATCTCGCCGGCGCCGCGCTGCTGCGCCTCGATCATCCAGTCCAGCGTGCGACGCGCCAGCGCCTGGGTCTTGCTGGGGTCGCCGGTGTACTGGCGCACCCGCCATTCGCCGTCGGCGTCGCGCAGCGAGTCGATGCCGACCACCACGCACTGCACGCCGAAGGCATCAGCCAGCTCGTCAATCAGCTCCGGCCGCTCCAGCGCCGGCGAATTCACCGAAATCTTGTCGGCGCCCGCGTGCAGCACGGCGCGCGCCTCGTCTGCCGAGCGAATGCCGCCGGCGACGCAGAACGGAATGTCGATCGCCCGCGCCACCCGTTCCACCCAGGCCCGATCCACGCTGCGCCCTTCCGGACTGGCGGTGATGTCGTAGAACACCAGCTCGTCGGCGCCCTCGTCGCGGTAGCGCAGGGCCAGCTCGACGATCTCGCCCATGACCACGTGATCGCGGAAGCGCACGCCCTTGACCACCTTGCCGTCGCGCACGTCCAGGCAGGGAATGATGCGTCGGCTCAGCATGCCAGGGCCTCCTCGATGCCGAAGCGGCCTTCCAGCAAGGCCCGCCCGAGAATCACGCCGCGTGCGCCCGCCGCGCGCGCCGCGCGGATATCGTCCAGCGAGCGCACGCCGCCGGAAGCCTGCACGGCTAGCTGCGGCATGCGCTCGGCCAGGTGCCGGTAAAGCTCCAGATTGAAGCCGGCCAGCATGCCGTCGCGCTCGATGTCGGTACACAGCAGGTGGCGTGCGCCGCGCGCCGCATACCACGGCGCCAGTTCGTCCAGGCTGCGCGCCTCCAGCTCGGTCCAGCCGGCGCTGGGCAGGGCCCAACGCTCGTCGATACGACGGGTATCGAGGGCGAGAGTCAGCCGTTCGGCGCCATGCTCGGCCAGCCAGCCGGCCACCTGCTCGGGGGCGCGGATCGCCACACTGCCCAGCACCACCCTGCGCACGCCGGCATCGAACAGGCGGCGCAGATCGGCCTCGTCGCGCACGCCGCCGCCGGCCTGGATCTGCATGCCGTCGCCGGCGATCGCCTCGATCACCGCAAGATTGTCCAGGCTGCCCGAGCGGGCGCCGTCCAGGTCGACCAGGTGCAGCCAGCGCGCACCGGCTTCGGCGTAGCGCCGGGCCAGCGCGCGCGGCTCGACCGCGTAAGTGGTCTGCTGCGCGTAGTCGCCCTGCTTCAGGCGCACCACCTGGCCGCCGCGCAAATCGATGGCTGGAATGACGTCGAAATTCATAGTTCGAGAAAATTGCGCAGGAGCCTGGCGCCGACTGCGGCCGAGCGCTCGGGATGGAATTGCATGCCGTGGAAGTTGCCGTGCGCCACGGCAGCGGAGAACGCCTCGCCGTAGTCGGTGCTGGCCAGGCTCCACTCGCCCAGCGGCACCGCGTAGCTGTGCACGAAGTAGGCGTAGTCGTCCTCGCCCAGGCCCGCCAGGAGCGGATGCTCACGCTGCCGGCGCAGCCGGTTCCAGCCCATGTGCGGCACGCGCCGATCGGAAGTTTCGACAAAACGGCGCACGGTGGCGGGAATCAGACCCAGGCAGGCGGTGTCGCCCTCTTCCGAATGCGCACACAGCAGCTGCATGCCCAGGCAGACGCCGAGCACCGGCTGGGTCAGCGAGCGCAGCAGCTCGATCAGGCCCAGCTCGCGCAGGCGTGCCATGCCCGGCCCCGCCGCGCCCACGCCGGGCAGGATCACCTTGTCGGCGGCGCGGATCGCCGTGGCGTCGGCGGTCAGCGCCGCGTCCGTACCCAGCCGCTGCAGCGCATAGCGCACCGAACCGATATTGGTGCCGCCGGCATCGACCAGGACCACCGCCATTACAAGGCTCCCTTGGTGCTGGGCAGCTCGCTGCCCTCGCGCCGGATCGCCTGACGCAGTGCGCGCGCCACTACCTTGAAGCAGGCCTCGACCATATGGTGCGCGTTGTCACCGCGCACGCTGAGGTGCAAATTGGCGCCCAGCGTCTCGCACAGCGAGCGGAAGAAATGCGGCACCAGTTCGGTGGGCACCTCGCCCACGCGCTCGCGCGGGAAGTGGCCTTCGAACACGAAATACGGGCGGCCCGACAGATCCAGCGCGGCGCTGGCCTGGGTCTCGTCCATCGGCAGGCTGAAACCGGCCTGGCCTTGCGCCGACGTTTCCCGCTGCGGCAGCTCGTCCGGCGCAAAGCCGTAGCGGCCGATGCCGCGCTTGTCGCCGAGCGCCTGCCTCAAGGCCTGGCCCAGCGCCAGCGCGCAGTCCTCGATGGTGTGGTGTTCGTCGATGTGGATATCGCCCTCGCAGCGCAGGCTCAGCGCGAAGCCGCCGTGCTTGCCGATCTGCTCGAGCATGTGGTCGAAGAAGCCCAGACCGGTGTGCGCCTCGGGCTCGGCCGCGCGATCCAGATCCACGCTCACCGCGATGCGCGTTTCCTTAGTGTTGCGCTGGACCGTCGCAACGCGCGGCGCATCCAGCCAACGGTGCGCCAGCTCTTGCCACGACAGGCCGAGCGGCCCTACGCGCAGGCCCTGCACGCCGAGGTTGGCGGCGAACTGCAGGTCGCTCTCGCGATCGCCCACCATCGCCGAGGCGGCGCGGCTCCAGTTGTCGTCGGCAAGATAGCCGCGCACCAGCCCGACCCCGGGCTTGCGCGTGTCCAGACCTTCATGCGGGAAGCTGCGATCGATCAGCACCTCGCGGAAGCGAATGCCCTGTGAAGCGAGGATGCGCAGCAGCAGCTCGTGCGGACCGTCGAAGTGCGCCTGCGGAAAGCCGTCGGTGCCCAGCCCGTCCTGGTTGGTAATCATCACCAGCTCGTAGCCGGCAGCGACGAAGCGCTGCAGCGCGGCGATCACTCCAGGCAGCAGGGCCAGCTTTTCATAGCTGTCGATCTGCTCGTCCGCCGGCTCCTCGATCAGGCAGCCATCGCGGTCCACGAAAAGCAGCTTGCGGCTCATGCGGCGGACCTCATGGTGTGCTCCCAGCCGGCACTGCCGTCGACGACAGCACGTCGAGCACGCGGGCATTCTCTTCCGGCGTGCCGACGGTGATGCGCAAGGCATCGTGGAGATTCGGGTAGCGCCGCACGTCGCGCACCACGATGCCGGCATCGAACAGCCGCCGATAGACCGCACCGGCATCCTCGAAGCGCACGGCCAGGAAATTCGCCTGCGAGGGCAGCACTTCGCGCACCCCCGGCAGGGCTCGCAGCGCTGCGCCGACCGCCTCACGCTGCGCGCGCACCAGCTCGATATGCGCGCGCGCGTTCGCCTTGCCCCAGCCGGAAAGCGCGACCCGCGCGATATCCACGCAGGGCTGCGGCAGCGGATACGGCGGCATGATCCGCCGCAGCAGCGCAATCACCTCGGCCTGCGCAAGCAGGCTGCCGATGCGCACGCCGGCCAGGGCCCAGGCCTTGGAAAGCGTGCGCAGCACGGCCAGGTTGTCGTAGCGGTCGATCAAGTCGGCCATGCTGGCCGCGTCGGCGAATTCGATATACGCCTCGTCCACCACCAGCAGCGCGCGGCCGGCCAAGGCCTGCGCCAGATGCTCGACGCTCGCGCGCGGCACCACCTGGCCGGTCGGGTTGTTCGGCGTGCAGATGAACACCAGTTTCACCGCGGGCGTCACGGCCGCAAGGATCGCTTCCACGTCCAGCGTGAAGTCGCTGCGCAGCGCCACCTCGATCACGCCGGCATGCTGGATGCGCGCGCACACCGCATACATGCCGAAGGTCGGCGGCTGGATCAGGATGGCATCCTCGCCGGCACGACAGAACGCACGCACCAGCAGGTCGATCGCCTCGTCGCTGCCGCGCCCGACCAGCAATTGCTCGCGCCGCACGCCGTAAAGCTGGGCCAGCGTATCGAGCAGTTCGGCCGGCTGCGGTTCCGGATAGCGATTGCACCCGGCGCCGAGATCGCCGGTCGGCGGCCACGCCGATTCGTTCGCGTTGAGCAGCACCTGCCCGCCGCTGGCCTCCATGCGCGCGGAGGAATACGGCTGCATCGCGCGGATTTCCGCGCGCGCCAGATCGAGCACGCTCATACGCTCGCCTCCAGCGCTGCCAGCCGCAGCATCACCGCCTGGCGATGCGCTTCCAACTGCTCGGTCGCCGCCAGCGTCGCAGCACACGGCCCGATCCGGCGCAGACCCTCGGCGCTGGCCTCCTGCACGGTGATCTGCTTCTGGAAACTGGCCACCGAGACGCCGCTGTAGCTGCGTGCATAGCCGTAGGTGGGCAGCACGTGATTGCTGCCGCTGCAGTAGTCGCCCAGCGACTCCGGCGTCCACGCGCCCAGGAAGATCGAGCCGGCGCTGTCGACCGCGGGCAGCAGCGCGCGCGGCTCCGCCACCTGCAGGATCAGGTGCTCGGGCGCGTAGCGATTGCTCACCGCCACCGCCTGTTCCAGCGAATCGACCAGGATCAGCCGGCTCTGCGCCAAGGCCTGGCGGGCAGTCTCCGCACGCGGCAGCAAGGCGCACTGCCGCTGTACCTCGGATGCCACGCGCTCGAGCTGCTCGGCCGAGTCGCTGAGCAGGATCACCTGCGAATCCGGACCATGCTCGGCCTGCGACAGCAGATCGGCGGCGACGAAGGCCGGGGCGGCCGCCGCGTCGGCGATCACCAGCACCTCGGAAGGGCCAGCCGGCATGTCGATCGCCGCTCCTTCCGGATCGCCCGACACCTGCAGCTTGGCCTCGGTGACCCAGGCATTGCCCGGGCCGAACAGCTTGTCGCACTTCGGCACACTGGCCGTGCCGTAGGCCAGTGCGGCAATCGCCTGCGCGCCGCCCAGCTTGAACACCCGATGCACGCCAGTGACGCGCGCGGCATACAGCACCGCTTCGTCGCAGCGCCCATCGGCGCGCGCCGGCGAGCACAGCACCACTTCACGGCAGCCGGCCAACCGCGCCGGCACGCCCAGCATCAAGGCCGTGGACGGCAGCGGCGCGCTGCCAGCCGGCACGTAAAGGCCGACGCGTTGCACCGGCCGCAGCATGCGCTCCACCCGCACGCCTTCGGCCGTGTCCAGCGCTACCGGTTGCGGCGCCGCCGCCTGATGGAAGGCTTCGATGCGCCCGGCAGCTTCGCGGATCGCAGCCTTCAGTTCCGGCGTCAGCGCGGCCTCGGCCGAAGCGAACTCGGCGGCGTCCACCTCGAGCGCCTGCAAGCTGCAGCGATCATATTTCGCGCTCAGCTCGAACAAGGCCGTGTCGCCGCGTGCGCGCACCTCGGCGACGATCGCTTCCACGCCACGCCGCAGTTCGTCGGCGCGCGACTGCGCCGGGCGCGCCAAGGCCTCGCGCCTTGCCGCCTCATTCAATTGATTCCAGTCCAGACGCTTCATGCCGAGCCGCTCTTCATGCCAACATTTTTTCGACCGGCAGCACGAACATCTCGCGCGCACCGGCCTTCTTGATTTCTTCCAGCTGGCGCCAGCTCACCTCGCCTGCGCACAGCGCCTGCAGCATCAATTGGTCGGGCTGGCCTGCCAGGGGCAGCAAGGTCGGCTGCGGCCCGCCCGGCAGCAAGCGGGTGATCGCATCGAGCGAGCCGCGCGAGGTCTGCAGCAACAGCAGGCGCGACTCGCGCACCTGAATCACCCCGTCCAGCCGCTTCAGCAGCAGCTCGATCATGTCGCCGCGTTCGTCGGTCGGCAGCGTCTGCGCGCCGGCCAGCACCGCCTCGCTTTCCAGCAGCACATCCGCTTCGCGCAGCTGGTTGGCGACCAGGGTGCCGCCGCTCTGCACCAGGTCGCAGATGGCGTCGGCCGTGCCCAACCGTGGCGCGATCTCGACCGAACCGGCCAGGGTCACTACGCCGGCATCGATCTGCCGCTGCTGCAGCCATTCGCCAAGCAGGCCGGGGTAAGACGTCGCGATGCGCAGTCCGGTCAATTGCTCTGGGCGCTGGTAGTCCAGTTCCTGCGGCACCGCGATCGACAGGCGGCAGCGGCCGAAGCCCAGCGCACGCCACTCGGCCAGCGGCGCCTCATCGCGGCCGCCGGTCAGGCGGTACTCGTTGAGCACGTTGCGGCCGACGATGCCGAGATCGCACACGCCCTGAGCGATCAACCCGGGGATGTCGTCGTCGCGCACCAGCAGCAGATCCACCGGCTCGCCCTCGCCGAAACAGAACAGCTTGTCGCGGCTCTGCCGGAAGGTGAGTCCGCAGCGGTTGAGCAGGTCCTGCGCCGGCTCGGTGAGGCGGCCGGATTTCTGCATGGCGATGCGCAGGCGGTCGCGGGTTTTCATGCCTTGGCCTTTTTGCGTGATCCGGCGGTGCGGCGGGCGGCGGCGGACAGATAACCGCCGCTGCCCTGATTGAGGTAACGGGCGACGCGCCCGATGGTGGTGATGCTTACCGCCGTGCGCTCGTGCGTCTCGCGATAGGACAGCCCGTCCAGCAGATACGGCACCACACGCCAGCGGTCCACCAGCACTTCGAGCTCGGCCGGCGTGCACAGATCGTGCAGGAAGGCGCTCATCTCCTCGGCGTTCTTCAGCGACAGCAAGGCCTGGCAGAGACTGAGCTCGGCGGCCTCCCCCGGAATTTCCGGATCCAGCGATCGACGCTTCATAATGTACTAATGCGCTAATACGATAGAACGCATCGTACGGCAAATCCGGACGGCACGCAAATCGCCCGCATGACGGCCGCGTCACACCTTGCCGATGTCGCCCGAACGGAAGTCGCAACTCGATCTGCCGCATGGGACATCCGGCATCGACGAGGCATAATGCGACCGACTCACCCTCGACGAGGACACGCCATGAAGCTTGCCATCGCCGCCCTGCTGCTGACGCTCGCGGCGCCCGCCGCCATGGCCTGCGACCTTATGGGTATCCGCGGCCAGGTCAGCGACAATGGCCAGACCATCACGTCGCGCCAGCCCATCGCATTGAAGGAACAGGCGCGGCAATACGGCGGCTACTGGGAGGCCGCCAATGTCATCGAGCAGAACCGCCAAAGCGTGCTGCAGCAGCCGGGTCTCTCGGCGGCGGTCAGGCAGCAGGTGGACAGCGACCTGAGCGCGAACGTGCAGCAGCTGCGCTGCTGGGCGCAGGTCTGCTCGAAAGATAACGGCAACTCGACCTGCCAGCTCTGATCTGGCCCGCTCTGATCTGGCCAGCCCTGATCTGGCCAGCCCTGATCAAGCCAGCCCTGATCAAGCCAGCCCTCATCAAGCCAGCCCTGATCGAGCCGGCTTCGATCAAGTCAGGCTCGATCAAGCGAACCCGGCTCTAATCAGACGCGGGCGCCGCGCTGCGTGACCGGCCGGCCACGCAGCAGCCTGCCCCGTTACGCTTGATCGAACTCGCCCGCCTGCACCAGCCGGCAGACCGTCTGCACATCGCGGTCCATCGCGCGATCGCGGTGCATGAAGCTGATGTGTTTGCGCAGCACGTCATGGGCGCTGCGGACCGCGCCGCCGGGATGGAAATCGCCCACCTCGGCCAGGGCCGCCATCAACTGCTGCACTTCGCGCACGAACTGCGCGTAGTGCGGATGATCCTCGCGCGGCGCGTTGGCGATCTTGGCGGCCAGCGCCTTCCAGTCGCCGTGGGCTGCCAGGCGCCGCGCCGCGTTGAGCATGTCGTTGCGGTAGTCGAGCGCCTGGGCGGCGGTATACAGCTCCAGCGCCAGCACGTGGCTGAGGTCTTCGGTCATCTCCAGCACCTGGCGCGCCTCGTTGGCGCCCATCGAGACGTGGTCCTCGGCGTTGGCGCTGGTCGGCACCGAATACACGCTGGCGGGGTGCGCGCGGGTGGCCAGGTCGTTGACCAGCGCCGCCGCGGTGTACTGCACGATCATGAAGCCCGAGTCGGTGCCGTCCTCGTTGCCGGTGAGGAAGGCCGGCAGGCCGTCGTTGGTGGCCGGATCGACCAGCTTGTTGAGGCGGCGCTCGGAAATCGAAGCGAGCACGGGAATCGCCGCCTTCACGTAGCTCATCGCCAGCGCCAGCGGCATGCCGTGGAAATGGCCGGCCGAAACGACCTGGTCTTCGATGTGGCGCGGCCGACCCGCGGCCTTGCCTTCGGCGAACACTTCGTCGTCCGGGTCGGGGAAGATCAGCGGATTGTCGGTGACCGCATTCAGTTCGATGTCGAACACGCGGCAGGCCTGCGCCCAGGCGTCGCGCACGGCGCCGTGCACCTGCGGCATGCAGCGCAGGCAGTAGGCGTCCTGCGGCTGATGCTTCTTGCCGCCCTTGAACGGCAGGAAGCGCGCATAGAAGGCCTCGCGGCCGTGGCGCTGCCCGGCCGGCACCCAGTCCCAGCCGATGTCGAAGCTGAGCGCCTGGTCTTCCGGCGTCTGCCAGGCCTCGGCGGTCCACGGCTTGTAGCGCGGCACCAGGTGATACGGAATATCCAGCAGGGTCGATCCTTCCAGCAGGCCGCGCACACGCTTGGCCGTGTCGACCTGCCCCGGATGCGGGCGCAGCGCGTGCACTTCCGGGCGCAGCGCACCACCGCGGCCCGCAAAGGCATCCAGCGTCATCGCCGCAGCGAGGTCGGCCGTGTCCAGCAGGCGCTCCAGCGCATCCAGCGCGAGGGCGCCGGTGGCGAGCATCTGCGCAGTGCCGTTGTTCAGTGCCAGGCCTTCCTTGAAGGACAGCCGGATCGGCTTCAGGCCTGCGCGCCGCAGCGCCTCCGCGCCGTCGAGGCGCTCGCCCTTGTAAAACGCCTCGCCGCCGCCCAGCAGCACGATGGCCAGATGCGACAGCGGCGCCAGATCGCCGCTGGCGCCGACCGAGCCCTTTTCCGGCACCACCGGCACGATGCCCGCATTGAGCATGGCGGTGAGCGCCTCCAGCGTCTCCACGCGGATGCCCGAGTGGCCGCGCATCAAAGTGTTGATGCGAATCACCAGCATCGCCCGCACCACTTCCGGCGAGAACGGCTTGCCGACGCAGACCGCGTGAGTGGTGATCAGGTTGTGCTGCAGTTCGTCGAGCAAGGTGCCGTCGGGCTGACTGGGATGGCCGCCGGGCAGCTCGTCGCGCTGGCGATGCGCGCCCAGCAGCTTGTCCGCATTGCTGCCGAAGCCGGTGGTGACGCCGTAGATCGGCTCGCCGCAGCTGACCTTGTCGGCCAGGAAGTCGGCGGCGCGCCGCACCCGGTCCAGCTTGGCGGGGTCGAGCTCGACGCGCCGGCCCGAGCGGGCCACCGCGACCAAGGTTTCCCGCGTCAGGCTGCTGCCGTCCAGAACTACCGTCTCAACCGTCATACATGCTCCGCGCCGAGGCGCCGATAAGGGGAATCAGGGATTGCAGCGCAGCTCGGCGCGCACTGTCCAAGTGGGGCCTTCGCCGAACACGGCATTGCCGTGCCAGCCCTCGGCGACCACCTGCGGTTCGGACATCTGATAACCGTGATGGCACACCGTGGTGGCGCGTCGCTCGAACTCGGGGCGTATCGCCGCCGGTCGATCGCTGCCGACATGAGTCAGCTCGTAGCTGCCGGGCTGCGACTCGCGCACCTGCCAGCGGTCGTCGCTGCAAGCGTCCAGCGACAAGCCCAGCGCCAGCCACACGGGCCAGCGCGAACTCACGGGGCGATCTCGGCCTGGGCCAGCTCCACCCGCAAGGTCTTGATCAGCTCGTTGCGCGCGATCTCGAACTGATCCTCACGGCGCAGATCCTTCACCGTCACCACGCCCCTGGCCAGCTCGTCCTCGCCGAGCACCACCACGAAGCGGATGCCGGCGCGATCGGCGTACTTGAACTGCTTGCCGAGCTTGCCGCCTTCCAGCACCACTTCGGTGGAAATGCCGGCGCCACGCAGTTCGCCGGCCAGCGCGAGATAGGCCGGCAGTTGCGCCGCGTCCATCTGGGTCACCAGCACGTCGACCGTGCTGCGTGCGGTGTCGATCAGCCCCGCGTCGCGCAGCTGCCAGTACAGGCGGGTCAAGCCGATCGAGATGCCCACGCCGGGCAGCTTCGACTTGGTGTACTGGCTGGCCAGGTTTTCGTAGCGCCCGCCCGAGCAGATCGAGCCGATCTGCGGGTGGTCGTTGAGGGTGGTCTCGTAGACGGTGCCGGTGTAGTAGTCCAGCCCGCGCGCGATCGACAGGTTCAGCGCGTAGTGCGTCTCCGGCACGCCGAAGTCGCGGATCAGGCCCAGCACTTCCTTCAGCTCGGCGCGGCCCTGCTCCATCGCCTCGGGGCCAGGGCCCAGCGCGTCGAGCTGGTCGAAGGCATCCTGCAGCGAGCTCGAACGGACCTCGACGAAGGCCAGGATCTTCTGCACTGCCTCGGCGCTGAGACCGAAACCCTCGCCGGTCAGCGTGTCGCGCACATAGTCCGCGCCGCGCTTGTCCAGCTTGTCCACCTCGCGCAGCACCAGCATCTGCTGCTCGCCGTCGAGCACGCCGAGGCTCTCGAAATAGCCGCGCATCAGCTTGCGGTTGTTGAGCTGGATGGTGAACGCGCCGATGTTCAGCTCGCGGAACACGCTGTAGATCACCGCCGGGATTTCGGCGTCGTAACGCACCGACAGCGCGTCCTTGCCGATCACGTCGATGTCGCACTGGTAGAACTCGCGGAACCGGCCGCGCTGGGCCCGCTCGCCGCGATACACGCGCTGCATCTGATAGCGGCGGAACGGGAAGCTCAGGTCGTGCTCGTGCTCGGCGACATAGCGTGCCAGCGGCACCGTGAGGTCGAAGCGCAGCGCCAGCTCGGGCTTGTCGCCGGCGCCTTTCTCGGCGTTGCCGAGCGCGCCGGTCGACTGCACGAAATAGACCTGGCGCTCGGTCTCGCCGCCGGTCTTGGTCAGCAAGACGTCCGAGAATTCGATCGCCGGCGTCTCCACCGGCAGGAAGCCGAAGCGCTCGTAATTGCGCCGGATCGTGTCGAGCATGCGCTGGAAGGCGATCTGGTCGAGCGGCAAGAGCTCGAGCACGCCGGGCATGGTGCGGGCCGGGGTTAGCGCCATGGGGTCCTCTATCCAAACAATGGGCAGACGCCGCGCCGGCAAAGGCCGCGACGGCAGTCGCCTAGATTAGCAGAAGCGCCCTTGCCGCCTCATCGCGCGCGAGGGCCTAAGCGGTTCGACGCGCGAGTGTTGCCAAGTCCGGGCCGGCTCATTAAGATACGCGGCTCCCACGGGGTGTAGCTCAGCCTGGTAGAGCGCTACGTTCGGGACGTAGAAGTCGCAGGTTCGAATCCTGTCTCCCCGACCAAGATGTCTGCATGAAGGCCCTGGAACGTCTCGACGCTCCGGGGCTTTTTCTTTGCATGGGCTGCAAGCAAAACGTGGCGGCGGTCTGACCGCAGCGATGCGGCAGCCGGATCGGCGTCGGATTCAGCGCTGCGTCGCCAGAACGGCCAGCCGGTCGAGTTCGGCCTCGACGAAACCGGCCTCGAGTCGGGCCGGGCGATTGAACGGGCCGCGCAGCCCCACGCCCATGAAGTCGCGCAGCAAGCCGAAGAAGGCCTCGAAGGGGTCGGCGCCGTTACGCTCGCAGCACCAGCGGAACCAGCGCGTGCCGGCCGCCACATGGGCCACCTCCTCGCGCAGGATGACTTCCAGGATCGCCACCGTGCGCTCGTCGCCGACCTCGCGCAGGCGCTGGATCATGCCCGGCGTCACGTCCAGCCCGCGCGCCTCCAGCACGCGCGGCACCAGGGCCATGCGCGCGGCGATGTCGCCCGCGGTCTTCTCGGCCATTTCCCACAGGCCGTTGTGCGCGTCGAAATCGCCGTAGACGTGCCCGAGTTCCTGCAGGCGTGCCGACAGCATGGCGAAGTGGCGCGCCTCGTCCGCCGCGCACGCGGCCCAGTCCAGGTAATAGCGCTCGGGCATGCCACGGAAACGGTAGACCGCGTCCCAGGCCAGGTTGATCGCATTGAACTCGATGTGCGCCACCGCATGCACCAGCGCGGCGCGCCCCTCCGGCGTGCCCAGGCCGCGCTGCGGCAGTTCTCGCGCTGGCACCAGCCGCGGCCGCAGCGGCCGGCCCGGATCAGTGATCGGAGTGGCCGGTGGCGCAGCCGGATCGGCGCGCAAGGCGCCGGCCTGCAAGGCCAGCCAGGCGGCGTGGGTGAGACGCAGTTTCTCGGCGGGATCGGCGGCCGCCAGGCAGGCTGCCGCCGCGTCGTGCAAGTCGCTCATCGACCTGCCCGCTGCCCCATGGGCAAGATCACGCCAGACGCCGCGATGCCTTCGCCTCGTCCGAGCGCAGCATCTCGATCTGACGCAGGTAGCTCTGCTCCAGACCGGTGACGTACTCGCCGGAAAAGCACGAGGTGTCGAAATGGGTCAGCCCGTCGTTGCCGTCCTGCACCGCCCAGATCAGGTCCTGAAGGTCCTGGTAGATCAGCCAGTCGGCGCCGAGCTGAGCCTCGACTTCCTTATCGGTATGCCCGGCGGCGACCAGCTCGGAAGCCGCCGGCATGTCGATGCCATACACGTTCGGGTAACGCACCGGCGGCGCGGCGGAGGCGAAGAACACCTGCTTCGCGCCGGCGTCGCGCGCCATCTGGATGATCTGGCGCGAGGTGGTGCCGCGCACGATGGAATCGTCCACCAGCAGCACGGTCTTCTTGCGGAACTCCAGATCGATCGCATTGAGCTTGCGGCGCACCGATTTCACGCGGTCGCCCTGCCCCGGCATGATGAAGGTGCGGCCGACGTAGCGGTTCTTGACGAAGCCCTCGCGGAACGGCACGCCCAGCGCCTCGGCCAGCGCGCTGGCGGCAGTACGCGCGGTGTCGGGGATCGGGATCACCGCGTCGATGCCGTGGTCGGGGCATTCGCGCAGGATCTTCTCAGCCAGCTTCTCGCCCATGCGCAGGCGCGCCTTGTACACCGACACGTCCTCGATCATCGAGTCAGGCCGCGCCAGGTAGACGTATTCGAAGATGCACGGCGCATGCACCGCGCCCTGCGCGCACAGCCGGGTGTGCAGCTGGCCGTCCTCGGTGATCAGTACCGCCTCGCCGGGCGCCACATCGCGCAGACGCTTGAAGCCGAGCACGTCGAAGGCCACCGATTCCGACGCCACCGCATACTCGCGCCCTTCCCCGCTCACCCGCTCGCCGAGCACCAGCGGACGGATCCCGTTCGGGTCGCGGAAGGCCAGCAGGCCGTAGCCCTGCACCAGGGCGATGCACGCATAGCCGCCGCGCGCGCGCGCATGCACGCCGGCGACCGCCTTGAACATGTGATCCGGCGTCAGAGTCATGCGCTCCTGGATCTGCAGCTCGTGCGCCAGCACGTTGAGCAGCACTTCCGAATCGGAGTCGGTATTGATGTGGCGGCGGTCGTCCTCGAACATCTCGCGCCGCAGCGACTCGGTGTTGACCAGGTTGCCGTTGTGCGCAAAGGCGATGCCGTAAGGCGAGTTCACGTAGAACGGCTGCGCCTCGTCGGCGCCTTCCGAGCCCGCCGTGGGATAGCGGCAATGGCCGATGCCGATGCGCCCGCGCAGGCGGCTCATCGCACCCTGGGTGAATACATCGCGCACCAGGCCGTTGCCCTTGTGCAGGCGCAGCCTGGCGCCGTCGACCGTGGCGATGCCCGCCGCGTCCTGGCCGCGGTGCTGCAGCACGGTGAGGCCGTCGTAGAGCGCCGATGCCACTTCCGTGGTACCGACAATGCCGATGATTCCGCACATGGTGGATTGCGCCTATCTGATGTACATGGGGGTTTCCGCCGTGGAAGCCTGAGCCGGCGCCATCGGCGGCCTGGTCGTCGGTCCGGACAGACCGTTCAAGCCAGGCAGGTTGCGCAATCCTTGCAGGTTGCCCATCCCCGACAGCCCTTGCAGGCCGCGCAGGTCGAACAGGTTGTTGAGGCCGTTGCCGCCGCCCATCCCGGACGCGCCCAGGTTGTGCAGGTCAGGCAGCTTGCCGCCGCCCTGGGTCAGGCCCGAGAAGCCATGGAAATCGCCCAGGCCGCTCATGTCCGGCAGCGCCGACGGCGCGGAGCGCAGATAGCGCGACGCGTTCGCCGGCATCTGGCTGCCCAGCCACGCAGCCACCGGCTGAAACTTCGGCAGCAGCGAGGAACTGCCCCACCAGCTTTCGCGGGTGAAGGCGGTCATGCCGAGCAGGAACGCCACCAGCGACACCAGCAGCACGCCGCGCACGAAGCCGAAGGCCATGCCCAGCATGCGGTCCGCACCGGACAGGCCGGAACGAATCAGCATGCGATTGACCATCGCCTTGACGATGGCGCCGACCACCAGCACCCCGACGAAGCAGATGCCGTAGCCGGCCGCCAGGCGCGCCGATGGAAACGAAATACTGTGCTCGAACTGCGCCGCCAGCGTCGGGCCGAACATCCAGCTGACCCAGAAGGCGATGCCCCAGATGGCCAGCGCCAGGATCTCCGATGTAAGGCCACGGGAGAGCCCGATCAAGACCGAGATCGACAGCACAGCGAGAATGACGATGTCTATGAAGTTCATCCATGCACCCGCGCGCTTGAGTTAAGGAAAGACCCGACTCAGGGCACGCCGACGATGTTGCCGGCGATACCGAGCTTGGCCTTGACCTGATCGCGCAGACGTTCCGCGTCCGCGCGTTGCGTCTGCGGGCCCACCCGCACACGCCACAACTGCTTGCCGTTCACATTCACCGAATCCACGAAACCGTCGAAGCCGCTCGCGCGCAGGCGGTCGCGCAAGGCATTGGCGTCGCCCTGGTTGCCCATCGCCGCGACCTGCACGGCGAAACCACCCGCCCGCCGGCTGCCGCCGGGTGCCGCAGGCGTCGGCGCCGGTGCCGGCGCGTCCGCGGCCGGCGTGCTGGCGCCGCCCTGCAGGGTCGGGGTCAGGCCGCTGATCGACTGGGAGATCTTCAGGCGCGCCGCCTCGGCAGCGGCGCGCGACTCGAACGGTCCTGCGCTGACCAGGGTCAGCGTCTTGCCGGCGCGATCCACCGGACGGCCGCTCACCGGATAGCCCAGCCCACGCACGCGCTGCATCAGGTTCTGCGCGCCGCTGCTGGAGGAGTAGGCGCTGAGGTTCACGCTGTAGTTGCCGCGCGCCGCGGTGGCGGCGGGCAAGGCGGCGGACTGGTCGGCCGGAGCGGCATGCTGAGGCGCCCCGCCCGGGGGCTGCGCCGGGATCAGCGGCTGCATGGCGGTGGCGCCGGTGCGGCCAGGGGTCGGCGGCGGCGATTTGCCCGGAGCAGGCTGGGTGTCCACGTCATGCGGGCGGTTGGAAGGGATGTTCACCGCCGGTAGCGAGTTCGCGCCGCCCGGCGTGCGCAGCGGCACCAGCGGTTGCTGCGACGAGGCATTCGCAGCCGGCCGCGGCACCGACGCGGAGGACACCGCAGGCGCCGGCGCCACCGGCGCTGCCGTGGCGCTTGCTGCTGGCGCACCGGGCGTCAGGCTCATGGTCTTGGTCTGCAGGTCGCGATCCGGCGCCGGCGGAATCGCCAGGCTGACGGATTGGTCGCCGCCGCTCGCCGGCGGATTGCTCGGAAAAAGCATCGGAACGAATACCACCGCCAGCACGACCAGAACGGCAGCTCCAAGCAGACGTGTTTTCAAGACAGGCTCCATGGCGTCGATTGCGGCGCGTGGTAGCACCATTATACCCGCCTTGCCGCCCCAACCATGGCCGCGGCTGCCATCGATTCAGGCAAGCCTGCAGACGCCGCCGAAGCGGCGATGCGCTCAGCTGGCGTTCGCAGCTTCGGCCAGCACCGCAGTTGCGACGAAAAACGAGCCGAAGGCGAGAATCCGCTCGCCGTGCCCGGCGTGGCGGCGCGCGGCAAGCAGGGCGCCGCGCACATCGCCATGCGCATCGCTGCGCGCCTCGGGCAACACCTCGCGCAGCAGCGTCGCCAGCTCGGCCACCGGCATGCCGCGCGGCGTATCGTGCTCCAGTCCGGCCAGATGCCAATGTGAAATGCGACTGCCCAGCGCAGCGATCACGCCGGCCGCGTCCTTGTCCGCGAGCGAGCCGTACACGGCGTGTGTCGGCGCGGCCGGCTGCGCGTCGAGCCATTCGGCCAGGGCGCGCGCCGCCTGCGGGTTGTGCCCGACATCGACGAACAGCGGCGGATCGCCGCCCAGGGCCTGCAGGCGGGCCGGCACCTTCGCCGTCCGCAGTCCCGTGGCGACTGCGGCCTGCAGAGCCTGCGCCGTCAGCGGCAAGCTTCCCTGCGCCTGCAGCGTGTGCAGCACCGCGATTGCCGTGGCGGCATTGGCGTACTGCACCGGCGCCGCCAGGGCCGGGTCGGGCAGCTCCCAGCCGGTGCCGTCGCGATGCCGCCAGCGCCAGCCGGCGTCCAGGCGCTCGACCGTGAAATCCGCACCGGCGCGCTCCACGAGGGCGCCGGCGGCCGCCAGCGCCTGGATCAGGCCGGCCGGCGGCGACGACTCGCCGACGATCGCGGGCCGGCCGGCGCGCGCGATGCCGGCCTTCTCGCGGCCGATGCTGTCCCGGTCCGGACCGAGCCAGTCCATATGGTCGAGATCGATGGTGGTGATCGCCACCGCGTCCGCATCCACGATGTTCACTGCATCCAGCCGGCCACCCAGGCCCACTTCGAGAATCGCCGCGTCGAGGCCGGCGCGCGCGAACAGGTCCAGCGCGGCCAGCGTGCCGAACTCGAAATAGGTCAGCGGAATATCGCCGCGCGCGGCTTCGATCCGTTCGAAGGCGGCCACCAGCGCGTCGTCCTGTGCTTCGGCCCCGTCGAGACGGATGCGCTCGTTGTAGCGCAGCAGGTGCGGCGAGGTGAAAGCGCCCACGCGCAGCCCGGCGGCGCGCAGGATCGCCTCGAGCAGGGCCACGGTGGAACCCTTGCCGTTGGTGCCACCCACCGTGACGATGCAGCGCGCCGGCGCCGCCGCGCCCATGCGCAGCCACACCGCCCGCACGCGCTCGAGCCCCAGCTCGATGCTGCGCACGTTCACGCGTTCCTGGTAGGCCAGCCATTCGTCGAGGGTGCGGGTCGTCATGGGCGAGCTCGGGGCAGCAGTGAGTCAGTGATCCAGCGAACGCAGCCAGAAGCGCAGCCGATGCGGGCTCGAAGCGCTGGCGCCGACCTCGGTCCAGTCCAGCACGCAGAACATGTCGTCCTGCCGGCGATAGCCGCGCTTGATCCAGAAGGCATCGTTCGGCCGGTAGTTGGGCGGGCGGCGCGGATCGTCTTCGGCGCGTTCGACAGCGCAGAACGCGATCTGACGAAAGACGCCGGATGCACGCGCATGCGCCTCGCGCAGGTCGAAAAAGCGATGACCGATCCCCTGTCCCCGATAGTTAGGCAGCAAGACCGATTCGCCGAAATAGAACACGGGGTCGAGCGGCAGGCTGCGTTCGACGAAGGCCTGCTGGATCGCTGCGATCTCATCGCGCAGCGGCATGCCGGTCGAGCAACCCACCACCTCGTCGCCGTCCAGGGCCAGCACGAACACGCTGCCCGCAGAACGGGCATAGGCCTCGAGATAGCGACGCTCATAAGCCATGTCGCCGTCGTACAGATAGGGATAGTCGCGGAATACGCGGATGCGCAACTGAGCAAGCGCCGGCAGATGTGGCGCGACCGCCTCGCCGACGCAGGCGACCAGGCGCACGCTCACGTCACCGGCCCTTCGACCTGGGCAAGCCAGTCGCTCAGGTTGTAGTAGTTGCTGACCCGGGCGATCCGCCCGTCGCGGATCTCAAAGAACGCCCCGCCCGGCAGCACGTAGCGCTGCCCGTGCGCCGGCGGCAGGCCTTCGTCGTCGGCCAGGTATTCCCCGTGCACCACGTATTCGGCGGCCGCGCGGCGACCGTCCGCATGCTCCATCACCACGATCTCGCGCAGTTGTTCGCGGTAGCAGCGATGCATGCGCTCCAGGAAAGCGCGGAAGACGTCGCGGCCGATCTCGCGCTGGCCCTGATTGATGTCGTGCGCTACCGCCTGGTCGAGGCAGTCGAGCATGGCGGGCCAGTCGGCGCGATTGAAGGCGTCGTAGTAGCGCGCGATCAGGTCGGTGCTGGCGGACACGGCGGCCTCCTGAGCCAAGGGGCGCACAGCTTAATGCATCGCCGTGCGTTTGCCCGCCGCCGTCCTTCGTGCTTGCCGCACCCTCAGAAATGGATGCCGCTGGCCCGCAACGCCCAGTACATGCCGAAGCCGGTCCAGAAGATCTTTTTCAGGGCCCTGCCGGCCAGCCACGCCGTCAGCAGACCCAGCAGCAAGGGCATGTACTTTTCCAGCGTGCTGCGCGTGTCATGGGCAAAGTCGTTCATGGTCGTCCCCTCCGGCACCGGGTCGGTGCAGGAGAGATGTTCCGCCGAAGACGGCGCGCCAGGCAGAAGCGACCGTCAGCCGTTGCGGATGACAGATATCACCAGCGAACCCGCCGCAGGCGCAGCGCATTGCTCACCACCGAGACCGAGGACAGGCTCATCACCAGGGCCGCCAGCATCGGCGAAAGCATCACGCCCGCCAGCGGATACAGCACGCCGGCCGCCAGCGGCACGCCCACAGCGTTGTAGGCGAAGGCGAAGAACAGGTTCTGCCGGATATTGCGCACCGTCGCGAGCGAGCATGCCCGCGCCCGCGCGATGCCGGCCAGCCCGCCCCCGACCAGGGTGACCTGGGCACTCTCCAGCGCCACGTCGGCACCGCCACCGATGGCGATGCCGACGTCGGCCGCCGCCAGCGCCGGCGCGTCGTTGACGCCGTCGCCGGCCATCGCCACGCGCCGTCCCTGCGCACGCAGCGCCTGGATCCGCGCGGCCTTGTCCGCCGGCGAGGCTTGCGCCTGCACGTCGTCGATGCCGAGCGCTTCCGCGACGGTCCTGGCGGTGGCGGCATGGTCGCCGGACAGCATGACCAGGCGCAAGCCGGCTTCACGCAGCTCATGCAACGTCTGCGCCGCGTCGTCCTTGATGCGGTCGGCCAACGCGAGCAAGCCGACCAGGGCGCCTTCGGCGGCGAGATACACCACGGTCGCGCCGGTCGCGCGCAGGGCGTCGGCCTTTTCCCGCGCCGCCGGTTCGATCGGAATGCCCAGATCGGCCAGCAAGCGCTCGTTGCCCAGGGCCAGCGCCAGCCCTTGCGCCCTTGCGGTCACGCCCGCACCTGCCACGCTGCGGAAGTCCTCCGCGTCGGGCAGCTCGAGATTCCGGGCCTGCGCAGCCTCGACGACGGCTCTTGCGAGCGGGTGCTCGCTGGGCTTTTCCAACGCGGCCGCCAGCGCCAGCAGTCGATCGTCCGGCAAAGTCCCTAGCGCCACTACTTCCCGCAGGACAGGCCGACCTTCGGTGAGCGTGCCGGTCTTGTCCAGCACCAGGGTGTCGATGCCGTGCAGCGACTCGATCGCCGCCGCGTCGCGGAACAGTACGCCGTGCTGCGCGGCGCGGCCGCTGGCAACCACGATCGAGATCGGTGTGGCCAGGCCCAGTGCACACGGGCAGGCGATAATCAGCACCGACACCGCAGCGATCAGGCCATAGGCCAGCCGCGGCTCGGGCCCCAGCCATGCCCACGCCACAAAGGCCAGCAGCGCTATCGCCGCCACCGCCGGCACGAACCAGGCAGCGACACGATCGGCCATGCGCTGCAGCGGCGCCTTGCTGCGCTGCGCCTGCGCCACCAGGGCGACGATCTGCGCCAGCATGCTTTCGGCGCCCAGCTTTTCCGCGCGCACCAGCAGAGCGCCGTCCTGATTGAGCGTGCCGCCGGTGACGCGCTCGCCTTCGCGGCGGCTCACCGGCAGCGCTTCGCCGGTCAGCATGGACTCGTCCACATGGCTGCTGCCCGCAACCACCACGCCGTCGACGGGAATCTTTTCGCCCGGACGCACGCGCAAGGTATCGCCGGCGCGCACTTCGTCCAGCGGCACGTCATGCTCGGAGCCATTCGCCTCCAGCCGGCGCGCCGTCTTCGGCGCCAGGTCGAGCAAGGCCCTCAATGCCGCACCGGTGCGCCGTCGCGCGCGCGATTCGAGGAAGTCGCCGAGGGTGACCAGGGTGACGATCACCGCCGCCGATTCGAAATAGACCCCGACCCGGCCGTGCGCATCGCGAAAACCGACCGGCACGAGCTGCGGCAGCAGGAAGGCCAGCATGCTGTATGCCCAGGCCACGCCAGTGCCCAGCGCGATCAAGGTATACATGTTCGGCGACCAGGGTCGCAGCGAACGCCAGCCGCGCGCGAAGAACGACGCACCGCCCCAAACTACCGCCACGCTGCCCAGCACGGCCTGGATCCAGCCCGACGCGCGCACCCAGGCCGCCGCCTCGTGACAGGCGAAGAAGTGCTCGCTCATCGCCAACCCAGTGACCGGCAGGCTCAGGGCAAACAAGGCCAGGCAGCGCCGCCGCAAGGCCGACAGCTCGCCATCGTGCGCGTCCTCCGCGCCAGGCAGCAGGGGTTCCAGCGCCATGCCGCACTTGGGGCAGTCGCCGGGGCCGACCTGCCGCACCTCCGGATGCATTGGGCAGGTGTAGATCGCACCGGCGACGACGGCCGGTTGCGCGACCTTGCCGGCCAGGTAGTCCGATGGCCACGCCATGAACTTCTCGCGGCAACGCGCGGCGCAAAAATGGTAGGTGCGTCCTTCATGCTCGAACCGGTGTGGCGTGCTCAGCGGATCCACCGTCATGCCGCAGACCGGGTCCTTCACCGCTCGATGGTCGGCATGTTCGTCATGGGCAGCGATGCCGGCTTCTTGCGCGGGCGCCGATCCGGCCGGCGCGACCGACTCTTTCCCGGCGGGGATGTTCATCATCGACATCTCTTCGCTGTGTCGGCCAGCGTAGTCCGCAGGCGCGCGATCGAATTTAGCTTTGCAGCCCGCGCAGCAGAAATGGAAGCTGCGCCCCTCGTATCGGGACTGATGCGGCGACGTGGCCGCATCCACAGGCATGCCGCAGACCGGATCGCGCGTCACCGCAGCGGAGTGCGCAGCATCGCCATGACAGCAGGAAGCAGACTCATGCATGGTGCGTCGCTCCATGGCCGAGAGCTTGCAGGATCGGACACGCTTCCGGCCGGCCGTGCCCCGGGCAGGACTCGATCAGGCTGGCCAGCCCATCGCGCACACGCTGCAATTCCGCAATGCGCTGCTCGATCATGGCCAACCGCCGCTGCGCGCGCTGCTTCACGGCCTTCACCCCGCGCTGCCGGTCGGCCGACAGCGCCAGCAATTCGCGGATCTCCTCGAGGGTGAAGCCCAGCTCCTTGGCCCGCCGGATAAAGCGCAGTTGGACCACGGTGTCCTCACCGTAGCTGCGGTAACCGGACGCGCGTCGCGCCGGTTCGGGCAGCAGACCGGCGCGCTCGTAGTAACGGATGGTGTCGATAGCCACGCCGGCGCGTTTGGCGACGGCACCGATGCTCAAGACAGCGATAGATGGGTTCATGAGACAAGTCTAGACTCTTGAGCAAGGTCCAGAGTCAAGCCCCTACGACAAACGGGTCGCTCTTCGCAGCTCATCGCGACCTGCAGCAACGGCCAACATCACGTCGAACTCGCTCAGATCGGGCAACGCTGCACCAAACGACGAAAGTCGGGACCACTGTGCCCTCTCTACGAGACATGATCCGATGCGATGCGGCGAATCGTCTGCTTCGTGCCCTGTCCCTCAACGCTGCTGCGGATGCCGAGAATGGGCGGCGGCTCCATCAATCGCTGCAAGTTCGATGGAGATCCCGCCCGCTGATGGGTGACGTCACGCTTCGCTCCACTCGGAATCGACGTTCGGTCGACCTGACGCCGTGCGCGCATTCCGAGCCGGCGTCGATCGCTGCACACGCCACTTCGTTTGATTCAAGCATGAGCGGTGCACCGGAACACCGACAACAAAGGCGTCGGCCCCACCGCGTTCGTTATTAATCGAAATAAGCTTCGCGATGCGAGCGCTCGAGCCAGGACCATGCGGTCACGCCGTGCATGCTTAGTGAAGCCGGCACCGAGTTCGAGCAGTGAAATGTTTCGCCAGGCACATATATATCGCGCAAAGGCAATTTACTCCTACGCATGGCTGCTGCGACGGACCCGTCCATGCGCAGGACATCGAGGACAAGGCCTTGATCGACAGTACAATTACGCCTGCGTGAGCGGAGCGCCCAGGTAAAACATCGGCTGCCGCATTCGATGAGCATCATGTATACCGTTGTCGCGGCAGCTGTCGCGAATCGGCTCTCGCGTCGGCCGTAAAGGTTTTCTGAAAGAAAACAGTTGAAAAATGCCGGTGGTTTCTGGGCAAACTCGGCGCAACGCCATATGCCAGCTGCGATGAGCATTCGCCGACGCAGCTGCCGGTGCCGGAACATTGCGCATGACTGAAGAAGATCATCAGAGCGTCAATCCGTTCGAAGCAGACTCCGAGACGACTCTGATGGACAGCTCGCCGCTGCCGTCGATCCCTCCGCGATTGCTGGCCAAATGGCAGCACACCGTCGACATGATGGCGGAGCTCACCGACGTTCCGGCCGGGCTCATCATGCGCATCGCCGGCAGCCGCATCGAGGTGCTGGTCAGCAGCAACACCGTCGACAATCCGTATCACCCCAGCGATTCCGAGCCGCTGTTCGATTCCGGGCTGTACTGCGAAAGCGTGATCCGCAAGCGGCAGCTGCTGCAGGTGCCGGATGCCCTGGCCGACCCTGCCTGGGCGCACAATCCCGACCTGAAACTCGGCATGCTGTCCTATCTCGGCTTTCCGATCTTCTGGCCGGACGGCAGGCCGTTCGGCACGATCTGCGTGCTGGATCGCCGCGCGCGCGCCTACCCCGAAATCCAGCAGCGCCTGGTCGAGCAATGCCGCGAGCTGGTGGAAAGCCAGCTTGCGCAAATCCCTTTACCACCGGCGTCCATGTCCGAGACGCACGGCAAGCGCAACTACAGCGAAGAAGCGCTGCGCTTGAGCGAGGAGCGTTTCCGCCTGCTGATCGAGCATGCGGCCGACGACTTCTTCCTGCACGACGACCGGGGCCGCTTCCTCGACATCAGTCAGCGCGCCTGCCTCAACACCGGTTATTCGCGCGAAGAACTGCTGCGGCTGCGCGTCACCGACATCGGCGTGGACCGCGACCAGGCCGCCGTGGAGGCGATCTGGGCGCGCACGCCGCCAGGCAGCTCCACTACCGTGTTTTCCCACCATCGCCGCAAGGACGGCAGCGTGTTTCCGGTGGAGGTGCGCCTCGCCTGCCAGCTGATCCATGGCCAGAAGCTGTTCCTCGGCATGGTGCGCGACATCAGCGAGCGGGTCGCGGCGGAGCACGCCATCCGGCAGCTCAACGCGGAACTCGAGCAGCGCGTCATCGAGCGCACCATCCAATGGCGCGAATCGGCCGGGCTGCTGCGCACGGTGATGAACGAGACGCCGGACCTGATCTTCATCAAGGATTGCGACGGCCGCTACCTGCTCATCAACGAAGCCACCGAGAAGGTGATGGGACGCACCAGCGACAGCGTGCTGGGCCAGATCGACACCGAACTGTTCGAACCGGGGACGGCGGAAGCCCTGATCGAAAACGATCGGCTCGTGCTCGGCAGCGGCCGGCCGCACACCATCGAAGAAACGGCTTATGTGGACGGCGTGCTGCGCACCTTTTCGTCCAACAAGGCCCCGTACCGCGACGAGCATGGCCGGATCATCGGCCTGATCGGCATCTCGCGCGACATCACCGACATGAAGGCTGCCGAGGCGGCGCTGCGCCGCAGCGAACTGCGCTGGGAATTCGCGCTCGAAGGCTCGGGCGACGGCATCTGGGACTGGAACGTGCGCAACGGCCAGGTGTTCTATTCGCGCCAATGGAAGGCCATGCTCGGCTATGCCGAGGACGAAGTGGGCACGACGCCGGAGGAATGGTCGGGGCGCGTCCATCCGGAGGACCTGCCGCGCTGCTGGGAAATCATCAACCAGCACCTGCGCGGCAAGACCGCAGATTTCGTGCTGGAACACCGCATGCTGGCCAAGGATGGATCCTGGCACTGGATACTCGACCGCGGCAGGGTGATCGAGCGCAGCGAAGACGGCCAACCGCTGCGGGTGATCGGCACGCATACCGACATCACCATGCGCAAGCAGAGCGAGGCCGCGATCCTGGCGCTGAACCAGCGCCTGCAGCTGGCGATCCAGGTCAGCGGCGTCGGCATCTGGGAGCTGCCCGACATCGCGGAAGGGCGCTTCATCTGGGACGAGCAGATGCACGCGCTGTACGGCCTCGCGCCGGTGAGCTTCCGCGGCGGCCTGGAGGAGTGGCTGTCGCTGCTGCATCCGGACGACGCCGGCCGGATCGTGGAAACCTGGCAGGCCGCGCTGGCCGATCCTGGCGCCACAGTTTTCAAGGACCACTTCCGCATCCTGTTGCCGACGCGGGAAATCCGCCATCTCTGCGCGCAGGCGCAGATCTTCCGCGACGCCGACGGCCAGCTGCTGCGCGTGCTCGGCGTCAACTGGGACATCACCGCCGAGCGCCTGGCCGCGGAAACGCTGCGCCAGGCCAAGGACGACGCCGAGGCCGCCGAGCGCGCCAAGAGCGAATTCCTCGCCATGATGAGCCACGAGATACGCACGCCCATGAACACCGTGCTGGGCATGACGCGGCTCACCCTGCAGACCGAGCTGGCGCCACGGCAACGGGACTATCTGGACAAGGTCAACGCCGCCGCGCAGACCTTGATCGCCATCATCGACAACGTGCTGGATTTCTCCAAGATCGAGGCCGGACGGCTCGAGCTGGAAGAAGCCGAGTTCACCTTGGAATCGGTGCTCGAATCGGTGTCCGCCGTCACGTCGATGACCGCGGAAGAAAAAGGCCTGGAGATCGCCTATGCAGTGGCGCCCGACGTACCGAAGCGCCTGATCGGCGACTCGCTGCGGCTCGGCCAGGTGCTCATCAACCTGGTCAACAACGCGATCAAGTTCACCGACCACGGCGAAATCGTGGTCGCGGTGGCGCCGGTGCGCTCATCGAAGACACATCGCTCCACCCTGCAATTCACCGTGCGCGACACCGGCATCGGCATCGCGCCGGAACAGCTGGCGGGTTTGTTCCAGGCCTTTGCGCAAGCGGACAGCCACGTGTCCCGCCGCTACGGCGGCACCGGTCTGGGTCTGGCCATCTGCAAGCAGCTGGTGCAGCTGATGGGCGGCCAGATCTGGGTGGACAGCGAGCCGGCCAGAGGCAGTACCTTCTATTTCACCGTCGAAGCGCTGCTGCCCGGCACAGCCTTCGCGTCGCATCAACCACTCAGGCTGCCGGTGCTCGCCGGGCGCCGCGTGCTGATCGCCGACGACAACGCCTGCACGCGCGACATCCTCGCGCAGATGCTGCGCAGTTTCGGCATGGCGGTCGAGTCCGTCGACTCCGGCGGGATCGCCCTGGAGCACCTGCGCGTGGCGGCCGAACGCGGGGCACCGTTCGAGCTGGTGCTGATGGATTGGCGCATGCCCGGCATGGACGGCCTCGAGGCGGCGAAGCTGATACGCACCGACCCCGCCTTGCAGCAGCTCCCGGCCGTGCTGATGGTGACGGCCTATGGCCGCCAGGAAGTGCTGTTGCGCGCCGAACAGCTCGGTCTGCAAGGCGTGCTCATCAAGCCGGTGACCGAGTCGGTCATGTTCGACACCCTGGTCGACGTCGCCGACGGCTCGCTGGAACGCATGCCGGCACGGCGAGCCGATGCCGGGCAGGCCGATCCGGGCCATCTGCGCAACATCGACGCGCGTGCGGGCCTGGCCGGTCGCCGCGTGCTGGTGGTGGACGACAACGCGCTCAACCGCGAAGTCGCCAGCGAATTCCTGCGCGCAGCCGACATGCACGTCGCCATCGCCGTCGATGGCCTGCAGGCCCTGGCCTACCTCGAGCGGCATGCGGTCGACGCGGTATTGATGGATGTCCATATGCCCGGCATGAACGGACTCGACGCGACACGGGAGATCCGCCGCAGCGAACGCTGGGCCAGCCTGCCGATCATCGCCCTGACCGCACGCGCGCGCAGCGAGGATCGGCGCACCAGCCTCGCGGCCGGCATGAACGCGCACCTGGCCAAGCCGATCGACGAATCCACCCTCTACGAAACCCTGCACCAGGTGCTGACGCCAGCCTCAGCGGACAGCCACGACACGCCCGAACGCACGCCCGGCCCGGCTACGCCAGCCAGCGCGCCTGCGCTGGATCTGGCCGCGGCGCTGCGGCACTTGGGAGGCAAGCGCCCGCTGCTGCAAAGACTGCTGCATGACTTCGTGCAGGATTTCGGCGACGCCCCCGCGCGCCTGGCCGAGAGCCTGCAGGAGGAGCGCAGCGAGTCGATCGCCCATCTGGTTCATTCGGTGCGCGGCGCGGCGACCTATCTGCATGCACACAGGCTGTGCGAATCGGCCGGCCCGCTGGAGGATGCCGCCTGGCACGGCGACATGGCGTCGATCCGCCTGCACGCCCTGCCCTTCCTCAGCGATCTGGAAGCCGTACTGCGGGAACTGCGCGGCCAGTTGGACATCGGCTGAGTCGCGGCGGCGGCGATCAGGGGAGAACTGCCGCCTCGGTCCGCGCCGAAGGCCGAGGCGCGATGCACCTCGGCCCACCGCTGTTCCGGCCGGCGCCGGCGCGGTACCCAGCCTGCTTCAGCAGCTCGGGTTGGGCTCGTTGGTAACCTGTGGATCGCAGCTGACAGTGGACTGCTGCGCGGTGTCTATCACCTGCAGGGCGACATTGATCAGCGTGGCCACCTGGTTGGCGTGCGTGGTCTCGATGATGCGCCCGCCCGACTTGATGCGCGCCTTGCTGAGCTGCGGCTTGTACAGCGAATCGGAAGTGTACATGCCGCTGAACTGGAACTCCGCGCCCACCTCCGGCGACAGCTCGTAGCGGAGCACCGTGTTCGACTTGGTCACATGCGTCACTTCGGGCGTGCAGGAATATTCATAGTCGCCCACGCCGACGACATTGGTGTTGCCGCCACTGCCCGTATAGGTCACCTGCACGACCACCACCGCGACCGGACCATCCGCCTCGGGCTCGTACGTCTCGGATGCTGCGTTGTTGTCTGTATGCGTTGTCACGGCTCAAGCTCCTCGCGTGCGTTGATGAAGGGGTGATGCATTGAAAGGATCGCGATAGCCCATGCGGGCGAGGCGTTCCACAAAAGGGGCGGCCTGGGTGTCGCAATGCAGGCGCAGCAGCGCGCGCACCCATGGCTCCAGCGTTCTCGGGTCGCGGCTGTTGCCCGCCGCGTCAGCCAGCAGCGTGACCGCTGCGTACCAGGACTTCGCCGCAGCTCCGGACTGGGCTGCGGCCTGCTCGACATCGCCACGCACGATCAGCGCCTGCGCCAGGGCGGCCCGGCCGACCGCACCGTCGCCGGTCTTGGGCGCCAGCGCCTGCAGCTGGCGCACCGCACGATCGGCTTCGCTGCGTGCCGCGACGAGATCTCCAGCCTGCAACGAGGCGTCCGCCAGATAGCGATGCGCCAGAGCAAGCTGCACCTGCCAGTCGCCGACCGAGGCGTCCCGTTGCAGCAGCGACTCCATCGTCGCAATCGCCTCGCTCAGCGTTGCGCGCGCCTCGGCAGTGCGCCCCTGCGCGAGCAGCAGCCCGCCGGTCTCGATCCGCAGCACCGCCAGGCTGTGCTGCCAGGAGCGGTTGTCGGGCTGCTTGGCCACGATGTCGACCAGGATCGCGCGCGCCGCCTCGTAATGTTGCGCGGCCTCGTCGAGCCGACCGGTCACCATCGCCAGATCGGCGATGTGGCTGTGCGCATACGCCTGCCTGAAGCGCCACACGGCGGCCTTCGGATCGGCTACGCGCGCCTGCGCCAAAACCTCGAACGCCTGCCGGTAGCTGTCCGCCGCCTCGGCGAGCCGGCCGGAATACTCCTGATCGGAGCCGACCCAGGAAAAACTGTCGGCCAGCTCCACCGCCACGCCGTCGTTGCTTGGCTGCTTGGCCAGCACCTGCTGCTTGAGCGCGATCGAGCGGCGGAAATCGTCCAGCGCCGCGTCGTAGTCGTTGCGCGCCGAAGCCAGCGTGCCCAGGTTGTTGTAGGCATACGACAGCTCCGACCAGGCATCCGGCTCGGTCGGATCCAGCCGGCTGCGCTGCAGCGCGGCGTCGCGATAGCGCAGCCATGCCTGCTCCGCGCCGGCGAGATCGTGCTGGCGGAACTGCACCAGGCCGATCCAGAAATTGGCCTTGCCCAGCTCGGCGAGGATGCCCGTGTCCTGCGGGAACTGCGCATGCAGGCGCGTCAACAGGCTCATCGCCTGCGAGAACGCGGCCAAGGCCTGGGCACGGTCGGCGCGACTGAGGCTGTTGTCGCCGATCTGCATCAGCGCCTTGGCGCGGTGCAGCGAGCTGTCGCGATCGGCTTCGTCGGCCTGGGTGGTGCCCAGATAGCGCAGAGCTTCGCTGCTGACGCTGTCGAGCAGGTCCAGCCGGCCCAGCGGCTGCAGGCGCTGGCTGAGGTCGCCCAGCATGAAGTCGACCAGGCCCTCGGCGCCGGCGCGACGGCGCTCGGCGTCGTGCCGGGCATGCACGGCGACGGCCGCGGCCACGATCGCCGCGAGCCCGAACAGGCCGATCAGCGACACCATCAGCAGGCGCACGCGCTGCGCGAAGCGGGCGTGGCGGTCCGAGGCGCGCACGAAGGCCAGTTCGTAGTCCGCCAGCGGAATCACCGGGCTCTCCAGCAGCGGGCGCGCCTCCTCGAGCAGGCGTCCCGGCGGCAGCAGCAGGTCGCGCCGGCGCGACTCGCGCTCCCAGCGCTGCGCGATCGGCTCCAGCCGCGCGCGCGCCTGCAAGGCCGCGCGGTTCTCGTCGATCCAGGCCACCACGCGTGGCCAGTGGTGCAGCAGGGCCTCGTGTGCCACGCCTACCACCGGCGCCTGGAAAGCCAGCTCGCTGATCAGCAGCCGCGCCTCGACCAGGCGCTCGACCAGGCGGCGGCGCGCGCCTTCGCCCAGCGAAGACCAGGCGATCTTGCGGCCGGTGACGCTTTCGTCGTCGGCGCGCAGGTTGACCAGGTGCTGCAGCAGCCAGGGCAGCTCGGCGCGCGCCTCGTCGTCCAGCTGCTGGAAGATCGCCTCGGCGCGCGTGCCCAGCGCGCCCTCCAGGCCGCCGATCTCACGATAGGCCTGGAAGCTGAGCATCCCGGTCTCGCTGCGCCGCGCATACAGTTCCTGCAAGGTGTACTGCAGCAGGGGCAGCGCCTCAGGGTTGCGCACCGCGGCATCGCGGATCACGTCGTCGAGGGTTTCCTCGGTGCGCTCGTCGCGATCGAAGGCAAGCGCGGCCGCCTGGGCCGGGCGGCGAATCATCTGCGCGATCTCGCCGCGCGTCACCGGCTTGACGTCGTACAGGCCGCTGCCCTGCTTGAGCTCGACCAGTTCCGGCAGTTCCACCACGCGCGGGTAAAAATCGTTGCGGCAGGTGGCGATGACCATGCAGCGGCCGCTGCGCGCCAGTGTGTCCACCGCGCGCATGAAGGCGGCGCGATCGCGTGCGCCCACCAGCGGATTGGCGAACATGCCCTCGAGGGCGTCGATCACCAGCACGAAGCCGACGTAGGCAGCCTGAGCGTAGGGGGCCGGCAGCGGCGAGCGCAGGGCGGCATCGAGTCGCGCCGTGACGGCGGCCGGATCGGTCTGCAGCTGCTGCGCGAGCTGGGGCAGCTCGGCGGGCAGGAACACCGGTCGATCGCCGACCCGCCATTCGCTCAGCGCATGCGCCAGCGCCTGGCACAGGTTCTCCCCCAGCAGGCTCACCCCGGCGCTGGCACAGGCCGCCATGCCGTCGAAACCGCCAGGCTGCATCAGCAGGGGCAGTATGCCGGCGCGCACCAGCGAGGTCTTGCCGCCGCCGCTGGGACCGATGCACAGCAGGAAGGCGCAGCCGGCGTCCACCTGCTGGCGCAATGCCTGCAGGATCTGCGCGGTCGCCACGCTGCGTCCGAAGAACACCGCCGCATGCCGGGCGTCGAACGGCTCCAGGCCGCGGAACGGCGAACCGTCCGCCCATGCCGGATCGGAGCGGCTCTGCGGCCCGACGAAGTCCTCCGGGAAATGCACCGGCGCCAGCAACCGGTAGCCGCGCTTGCGGATGGTCGCGATATAAGCGGACGACTGCGCCTGGTCGCCGAGTTGCTTGCGCAGCTCGGCGATCGCCTTGTGCACCGGATTGTCGCCGTAGAAGGTGCCGCGCCAGCACTCGATCAGCAGCTCTTCGGCGCTGACCACCGCGCCGGCGTGCTCGGCCAGGTGTACCAGCACGTCCATGCTCTTGGCGCCGATCTCCACCGACACGGCACCGCGCTGCAGGATGCGCTCCTGCGGCCGGACCAGCCAGTCGCCCAGGCGGAAATGCGCCACGCCCGCTTTACGGTCTCCTGTCACCCCCTGTATTCCCCTATCGATCCGGTCCAGTCCAGGAACGCATGCGAAGGGACGGACGACAGCCGCCCGCCGCCCTGCGGCTGGGCCTGCTCTCCGGTCCTTCCCCCTGTGCTCGATTGTAAAGGCAGAGCGCCCTTCAGGGGTGACGGCGCGCACGTCCCGCTTGCGCCGGGAGCGCACGGCTACCGCGGCACCGGCTCTTCGTAACGAGCAAGCCGCTGTCCACAAAGGGAATTCTCAAAAAGAAGGTTTTCGGAAGGTTGCCGGGTAGGCATTCGGCCAGCTTGTCGGCCATCGCCGCGGGGGCCATGCGCCGGATCACCGGCCATGGTCGAACTGCTGCCAGCCACAGGGGGATCTACCAATGCGAATCAATCAGGAAGTACGTAAGCACGACATGGGCAGGAGCTTCATGCTGAGCGGCGGCATCATCGACGTCACCCTGCACGACATCCCGCCCCTGCTGCGCGGGGGGCTCGACGCCGCCCTCGCGGCCTGCGAGGGACCGCGGCATCTGCGCCTGCGCGACGGCGGCAATGGCACCTCGTTCACGCCGCTGCCGCCGGACGAGGCGGTCGGCCAGGTCCTGGTGACCCTGGCCGGTCCGAGCCTGGACGAGGCGCGGCGCGAACTGACACGGGCCATGCGCAGGCACCCGCAGGCGCTGCCGCTGGTGCTGGCGCTGGTGCGCGACGACGATGCCGCAGCCCAGCTGATCCGCGCCGGTGCCCGCGGCTACCTGGCCATTGACGAGCCCCCGGGCGAATTCGCTGCGGCGGTCGCCGCCGTGGCCGACGGCGCGCTGTTCGTCCCGCGCAGCCAGCAGGCTTCGTTCGCCAGCCGCTACCTGCATCCCGCCGAAGAGGCTCCGGAAAGACGGCTGACCGAACGCGAACTCTCGGTGCTGCGCCTGCTGGCCGAGGGACTGTGCTCCAAGGAGGTCGCGGCCAAGCTGTTCATCAGCGCCAAGACCGTCGACACCCATCGCATGAACCTGATGCGCAAGCTGAGCCTGCGCAACAACCTGGAGCTGGTGCGCTTCGCGCTGCGACGCGCCCTGGTGGAGCTGTAGCGCATGCCGCGAGGAACCCTTCGGAAATCCGCTGAGGCGAGCTAGGCGACAGACGCGAACACGGTAGGTCTTGGGCATCCCCGGATCGACCGATCGGCGCAGCAGCAATCAGCCGCGCCACGCATACCCCGCAACGGCGCTGCCGCATAGCTTAGTCATCGCCCAGTCGCACGGCCGCCGGCCATGCGCGGGCAGACCAGATCCTCATCCTCAACGCAACGCAGGAATCCCATCCATGAGCATCACCATCAAAAACAGCACCACCATCCCCGGCCAGATCATCATGGCGCGCGACGGCACGCTCACCGGCCGCCTGCCGGTGGACGGCCGCGGCGAAGTCATCGTGCCGACCTCGAACTCCTACACGGTGACCGCCACCGTGACCATGGACGACGGCAACACCTTCATCAGCGGTCCGGTGACCTTCTCCAGCAATTCGCAGGACATCACCGCCGAAGTGCGGCAGGAGAACGGCACCTTCGTGTTCCGCCTGGCGATGGAAGCCGGCACCAACCCAGGCGGCGTGACCCTGCACAACCACACCAAGTACCCGGTCTCCTTCAGCACCTCGATGAACGGCAACCCGCTGCGCTCGGTGACGGTGGTGGACGACTACAACCGCGGCTTCGTCAGCACGCGCGAGATCTACAGCTTCAAGTCGATCGTCGACGGCGTGACCTCGTCCTCGATCACCACCTCCAACGGCAACGTCACGGTGGAGATCTTCGCCGACAACGAACTGGTTTCCGACTTCACCGGCTACAGCGTGCGCTTCATCGACTGACGTCTCCGGCGCCGATCCGCGCGGCACGGCGGATCGGCCCTTACTCATCCCGCAAGAAGGCAAGTCCCATGACTGAACCATCAGCCTTTCCTGAAACCGGCCCGCTCACGGAACTGCCCGCGTTGACGCACGGCGTGAGGCGATTCGCCGGCAGCGCCGGCCTGGCCATCGTCTGGCAGCTCGAGGCCAAGACCAAGCCGCCGTCGCTGCACTGCGCCCTGTTCGCGCTCGCGCCGGACAGCGACCACGCCGGCGGCACGCCGGCCGGCGTCATCCGGCTCAGCCTGGAAGCCCACACGCAGTCCTTCCAGATCGAGCGGCGCATCGGGCCCGGCGCCGGCGAACCCGACGGCAGCGACGTCGATCCGCGGCAGGCCAGCGGCGTGATCTACCTGGGCCGGAAAAACGACCGCCCCGGACAGCTGCGCATCGACGGCGCGATCGCTCCCGACGAGCCGATCTACCTGCACGTGCACTGCCGCCTCGGCGCATCCAGCGGCTTTCTCGGCAAGATCGCCTGCGGCAGCTTCGGGCAGCTGCAGCCGCAGGCCGCGGCGGAACCGGCGCCCGCCACGCCGGACAACACGCCGGCTCCCGTCGCGCAGGCGCCGGCTCCTTCGAAATCCGCAGCCGCGGCTTCGAAATCCGCGCCGGCGAAAAGCAAGCCGCGCGGCGGCAAGTCGTCGAGCTGACCCCGTCGCGCCTGCCGCCATGTCCTTCCCCACTTCCACCGCCGGTCCCGCGCTGAGCACCGAATACATCCGGCGCCTCGGCGGTCCGGCCCAACTCGCGGTCAGCTGGACCTGGGAAAACGCCCGCTCGGTGCGCGTGCAGTTGCATGCGCTGAACACCACGCCGGCCTATCTGATCCACGCCTGCCACCTGTCGATGCACAGCGTGCCGGTATGCCGCTTCCGCATGCCCGCGCGGATCATCGGCCCGCAGGAACGCCACGTGGAATTCCTGCTCGAGTACGACGCCGCCGGCGTGCTGCAGCTGCACGCCAGCATTCCGTTCGACACCGACAAATGGTTCAGCGACGTGCTGAGTCCGGACGAGCCGCCCGAGCCCACGCCGTCGCCCGATCCGGACGGGCCGGACGATCCCGACTCGCCGCCATGGAGTCCGTTCTACGATCCGGACCAGGCCTACGGCTTCAGCCTGGTCAATCCGCGTCAGCGTTACCGCATCTTCGATTTCCTGTGGCTGCGCGGGATCGCCGCGGCGGGCGCGGACGAGCCGAGTTTCCTCGAAACCCGGCAGGTTTCCACGGCGACCAGCTATCCGCTGCTGACCGCCCTGGCCGACGAACGCGACAAGGCGGCAACGCCGCACGACGCCTGGGTCACCTTGGCCAAGACGGCCGCTGCCTACATGCAGGGCAGCAGCAAGGCCAAGACCGAGAACGCCTTCCCTTACCTGAAGTCGCTGGCCGAGCTGGACCCCGAATGGCGCGCGCTGAGCGCCCTGCGCCTGCGCCTGCTGCGGATCGAGGGCGAGACCACGCGCGAGGTACTGGACGCCGTCGTCGCCGAGCAAGGCGCGATACCGCCGCGCTACGCCGAGAGCAAGGCCTTCCGCACGCAATGGGTGCGCGTATGGCAGAGCCTGGTCGCGCTGGCGCTGTGCGACGGCGACGGCGAATACGCCGCCGCGCTGCGCGATCTGCTGCGCGCCGCCTGGTTCCTGTTCGATCTGCAGGCCGGCGACGTCGACCTGAGCCAGCCGCGCGCACGGCTGGAACGGCTCGAAGGCGTCGCCGTGATACCCGTCTGCGCGGTGCCGCCCCGCGGCGCGCTGCCCATGCCCACTGGCGGGCTGGTGCGCCTGCTCGGCGTGGGCGAGCTGCAGGCCATCTACAAGGAAGGCGAGCGCTACGTGCCGGGGCCGCTGTCCAGAACCTTCAACGTGCTGCGCGGAGAACGCCGGCGCCTGCGCACGATCGAGGAAAGCCTCGACCTGGAACAGACCGACAACGCCAGCGCCCGCGACCTCAGCGCATCTGCCGGCGAACGCACGACCCAGGCCAGCGATCTGGAAGAGGCGCTGCGCGCGACCATCGAGTCGGGCTGCAACGAACGCGACTTCAACAACCTCAGCGTGGTCTACAACGACATCTATATGCCGCAGTCGATCAGCGGCGACTGGACCGACACCGCCGCCGACCAGCTGCGCGAGCAGTCGCGCGCCGCCAGGCTGGCGCGCGAGATCACTCGCCGCGCCGCGCGCCGGGTGGCCGAAAGCGTGCAGTCGGTGCGCCGCGCCATCCACGCGCAGCGACGTGAGCACACCGTCGTCCGCGACATCGACAACCGCGCGGCGCCGCAGCACCTCAACGGGCTGTATCGCTGGCTGATCCGGCGCTCGCGGCTGTCCCTGCAGGACGAGGGTCGGCGCCTGGTGGTCGAATGCATCGTGGCCCATCCCGGCGCGAAGCTGGCGAATCAGGCCGACCTGCCGGCCGGCGTCGCGGTCACGCCGCCGCCCACCCTGGCCGATCTGAAGATCCAGGCGCCTGCCGACGTGAAGCCCGACAACTACCTCGGGCTGGCCGCGACCTTCGGCCTGCTGCAGCCGCCCGAGCCGCCCGAACCGCAGCGCGGCTTCAGCGTGCGGCTCACCGGCCAGGCCGCGCAGGCCAGCGCCTGCCTGCGCCTGCCCGACGGCTACCTGCCCGTGACCACAGGCGCTTCGAACGCAGCGACCGCCAAGGCCACGCTGAGCTATGTCAGCTCCGACAAGTCGCAGGCGCTGGTATGCAGCGTCGGCGCCTACACCGCCGTCTACGGCGGCACGCCGCCTGCACCGGCTGCACCGCCGGCGGCGCGCGCCGACCTCGCCGTCGTCGCCGATCCGCCGGCGCCGCCATGCAGCTGCAACATGATCGATCCGTTCAAGCAGCAGCCGATGCCGCCGCCCGTACCGGGCACCGGCAGCGACGCCGCGGTGACCATCGACCCCGCGGCCACGGAGATTCCCATCCTCGTCTATTCGGGCGCGACGTTTTATGCGGTGAGCGTGACTGTGCAGGCGCAGGACAGCGCGTATGCCGAAAAGCTGCAGCGCTGGCAGCAGGCGCTCTACGCGCAGTTGCTCGCCGCCTGCATCGAACAGCGTCGGCGCTATGCGCAAGAGCGTAAGGAACGATTGCAGCAATGCCTTGGCGCTTCCCAGCGAGCGACCCTGGTCGCCGAGCTGAAACGTCAGGCGCTGGATCTGCTGGCCGCCCTGCACTGCTCGCCCAGCGGCACGCCGCCGCCGGCGACGCCGGCACTGCTGAGCATGTTGGATGTGGCCTTTCAATGGCGCCAGATGGCCTATGCCTTTCTGCCGTGGGCGCCGGACCAGCCCAGCACAGCGACCGCGCCGTCCTGGCACGGACTGGACAGCGCCACGCATGCCGACGCCGCCCTGGGCGAGGCCTTCCTCAGCGCCGGCTCGGCGCGCGTGCTGATCCCGGTGATGCCGGGCCACGAACTCGCCCTGCTGTACTACCTCAGCTACGGCGCGCCCTGGCGACTCGGCGACGGCGACGCCCTGCTGCCCGCGCCGTGGCTGGCCGCCGCCGCCGAACTGGCGCGGCCGCGCTCACCGCGCCGGCGCTGCTGGTGGATCGAGGAACCCACCGCGCTGGAGATCCTGCAGCAGGACGAGTACCTGCCCCGCGTGGTATTTCAGCCGGACCAGCTTCGTCCGGGCTGCGACGTCACCCAGCCGGAACCCGCGCCATGAGCGACCTGCAGGCCTTCGGCAGCCATGCCACGCACGCCGTGTCCGCACCGGTGGGCAGCGTCGTCATGTATGCCGGGCCGGTGGAAGATCATCTCGCTGCACCGACGCCGCAGCGTCAGCGCCTGCATGCGCAAGGCTGGCTGGTCTGCGACGGTCTCGCGCTGCCGATCCACGACGACCACGGCAGGCGCACGGTGTACTGGCCGCTGTACGAAATCATCGGCACCCTCTACGGCGGCGACGCCGCCCACTTCCAGTTGCCCGACTATCGCGGCTACTTCTTCCGCGGCCGCGACTTCGACAACGGCAGCGGCTCCTACACGCCGCGCGATCCCGACCGTGCCACGCGCACGCCGTCCAGTCCCGGGCAATCGGCCACCGGCGTCGGCTCGACCCAGGACAGCGTGGTGCAGAACCACGGCCACGACTACACGCACCTGGTGACCACGCCGCCGTCCGAACTGGTCACCCAGGGCGAAGGGCCGCCCGGCCTCGCCACCGCGCAGGCCTGCGCCACCGACTACGGCGCGCCGCAGGCATGGGTCGGCAAGACCTTCGCGGAAACCCGGCCGATCAACATCTCGATCAACCTGCTGATCAAGTTCACCCAGCGCGTCGGCCATCCCGACCCGTCGCTGTCCCGCCTGCTCGGCCTCGCCGACGTCGGACCGTCGCTGTTCGGATCGCAGCTGCTCGGATCGCCTTTCGCCGGCCTGCACCCTCCCGCCAGGCCGCCGCCCCGCCGCCGCCGTTCCTAAGCACGCGCAAGACCTGTCACCGACGCACGCCCTCCGCGCCTTCCGCGCGGGACGGCGTCGTGCGCCCCGCGGAAGCCAGCGACGCGGCGCACGACCGGCACCACGCAAGCCCTTCGCAGCATCGCAAGCATCCAGAGGACCGAGACCATGTTGATCGACGAGATCTACCAGCTGCTGGGCGGCGACGCCAACCCGGACCGAGGCATCACCTACGGCCTCAGCGACGGCAACACCTGGGAGCAGCTGCTCTCCACGCCCAACCTGTGGGGCCACAATCCCGCGGTCAACGACTACGAGCCGGCCGGGCTCAACCTGGTCGAGGCGATCAAGAACCTGATCGGCTCGGCGCAGCACAGCGTCGACATCGCCACGCTCACGCCGCTGCCGGACGGCCTGTTCCTGCAGGCCATCCGCGAAGGCATCCAGGCCGCAGCGAAGGCCGGCCGCAAGATCGTGGTGCGCGTGCTGCAGGGCGTGTTCTATCCGGTGTCGGTGCCGTTCATCGATCCGCTGCCGGGCATGCTCGGCTTCCTGCGCGATCTCGACCTGCCCGAAGGCGTGCCCGCCTACGTCGGCGCCATGCAGAGCGGCTGGACGTCCTGGAATCACGCCAAGCTGGTGATCGTGGACGGCCAGCGCGCGATCACCGGCGGCCACAATCTGTGGACGGCGACCTACTGCGGCTTCGCCCCGGTGCACGACGTGTCGATCGAACTGAGCGGACCCGCCGTGGCGGTGGCGCAGAACTTCCTAGACAAGCAATGGAGCGTGCTCGCGCGCTACTCGCGCAGCAGCGACCACAGCAAGTGGTACTGGAGCCGCATGCAGCTCGACGGCCGCCTGTACGAGAACGCGCTGCCGAGCATCCGCTCGGCCCCCGCGGTAGGCGCCGGCGCCACCCGCGTGCTGGCGCTGGCGCGCATGGGCGCCAAGCTGGTGCCGTCCAGCCCGAGCGCGAACGCCAGCCGCAGCGCGCGCATCGCCGCCGTGAAGCGCGCGAAGTCGCACGTGCGCATCTCGCAGCAGATGCTGGGCGGTTCGGCCATGGGCCATCTCGACGACGACTTCTTCCACGCGCTCTGCCGCCACGTCGCCGGCGGCAAGCAGCTGAGCATCATCATCTCCGACACGCGCGCCAGCAGCGCCTCCGGCGCGCCCTACTCCGGCTACGGCGTGAAGCAGACCGCCGAGCACATCGCCACCGAAGTGGGCCGCATCACCGGCAAGCAAGGTGCGGAACTGGCCAGGTTCCTGGCCCCCCTGGTCCACGTCGGGCCGGTGCGCATCTACGAGCGCAAGCCGGGCGATCCCGGCGCGCAGAGCTGGAAGTGGCGCAACGGCTCCAAGGCCATCGAGCCGGCCAACCACGCCAAGGTCTACATCATCGACGAGGAAGCCTTCTATGTCGGCTCCGACAACGCCTATGCCGCGCCGAACAACGAAGAGGGCCTGCAGGAGTTCGGCTTCCTGATCTCCGGCAAGGACGAAACGCGGCGATTCATCGGCGAGTACTGGGACAAGTTCTGGCACTACGCCGCGCAGTTCGAATACACGGGCTGGCAGCAGTTCGCACTGATGACAGAGGGAGAGCCGGCATGAACAACTATATCCATCGCGTCACCAACCAGTCGCGGAACTACGTGCAGCTGATCGTGCTGCACAAGTCGGACCGGCTCAGCTACGACCTGGTGCTCGGTCCGGACCAGTCGGTGGACTACGCCAGCCTGTACGGCGCAGCGAGCGCGCCGGTGCCGGTCGCCGACTCCGCCGCGGACTTCGCCGACGCGCACATCTGGCTGCGCGTCGGCGATCGCGTGTCGGCGCTCTATGCGCGCGGAGGCAAGGTGCGGCATGCCGCCGACGGCCGCTTCGACGAACGCGCGCCCAGCCTGGGCGGTTTCGCCGGCCCCGGCCCGATCGCCCTGGTGGTCGGTCCCGAGGGCGGCGTCGCCGGCGAACTGGTGCGCTTCGCCACCGGCCCGCAGATCGCCGCGGTAGCCTGGGCCAACTCCCGCTACGCGCTGTACGGCACCAACCAGCGCGACGGCACCCTGGTGCAGAAGGCCTATCTGACCGCGCATTGGGCGCCGTGGGAATCGCTGGGCAAGCCGGCGGCCGGCCTGGCCGGTCCGATCGCCGCGGCGTCATGGGCGGATTTTCGCTACTCGGTCTATGCGCTGGGGAGCGACGGCCTGCTCTACGAAAAAGCCTGGCTGACCGACCGCTGGGAAGAATGGATGCAACATGCTTCGCCCGACGGCGTGGCGCTGCGCGATTTCGCCGCGGTGAAATGGGAAACCGGTCGCTACGGCATCTACGCCGTCGGCAACAACGGCGATCTCTATCAGCGCTGGTGGGGCCTGAACCAATGGCATCCCTGGGAAAACCTGGGACGGCCGGATCCGATCGGGCTCGCCGGCGCGATCACCGCGGTGAGCTGGAGCGGCTACCGCTACGGCGTCTATGCACTGGGCACCGACGGCCAGGTCTGGCAGAAGTGGTACGGCTCGGGCTGGTCGGGCTGGGAGAGCGTCGGCCGGCCGGATTCGCCGCTGCGGACGCTCGCCTCCACCTCCTGGTCGGATCGCCAATACGCGATCGCCGGCGTCTGCCAGGACGGCAATCTGTGGTGCCGCGAATATCGCCACGCCTGGTCGCCCTGGAAAAATCTGGGCAAGCCCGAAGCCAGCCCGCTGGCTGGCCCCGCCTGCGCGGTGTCATGGCGACTCGGCGCCTACGCCTACTACGCGCAGGGCGAGGACGGCCTGCTCTACGAACTGTACGAAGGCCACTGGCGCGCGCTCGACGCCAGCTGAAACCGAGGCACGGTTCGCGCAAGAGATGATCTCGCGCGGCCGCTGCTCGCACGGCATTTCCTGCTCAGGGTGCGCGCCGGTACACCACGAAGCCGGACTTTTCCGCCACTTGGTCGTACAGCCGCATGGCGGTCGCGTTGGTTTCGTGGGTCTGCCAATACAGCCGCGGGCAGCCGGCCGAGCGCGCGTGTTCGCCGACCGCTTCGATCAGCAGGCGGCCGACACCGCGCCCTCGCGCCGACGCGATGGTGAACAGGTCCTGCAGATAACAGCTCGGCGCGAGCTGGATGGTGCTGCGGTGATAGAGGAAATGCGCCAGACCGAGCAGGCAGCCGCCCTCGTCTTCGGCGACCAGCGCGTGCATGGGCTCGTAGGCGTCGAAAAAACGCGCCCAGGTGGTTTCGCTCACCTGGGCCGGCAAGGCCGTGGCGCCTTCGCGTCCGTAAAACGCGTTATAGCCGTCCCACAGCAGCGCCCAGGCCGCGCGATCCTCCGGCCGCACCGATCGGATGAGTACCGGCGCGCTCATCGCGACAACCTGCGCGCGCAGCACTGGCAGCCGATCATGTCTTGCATGCTGTACGCACTCACTGCACGGTCTCCAAGGCGTCCTCCGCCGCCACGAAGCCGCCGGTCTGGCGCCGCCACAGGCGGGCATAGAGACCGTCGTGCGCGATCAGCTGCGCATGCGTGCCCGACTCCACGATCTGGCCCTTGTCCAGCACGACCAGGCGATCCATGCGCGCGATGGTGGACAGGCGATGCGCGATGGCGATGACGGTCTTGCCCTGCATCAGGATGTCCAGGCTGCTCTGGATCGCCGCCTCCGCCTCGGAGTCCAGCGCCGAGGTGGCCTCGTCGAGCACCAGGATCGGCGCGTCCTTGAGCAGCACGCGGGCGATCGCGATGCGCTGGCGCTGGCCGCCGCTGAGCTTGACGCCGCGCTCGCCGACCAGGGCTTCGTAGCCGGCACGTCCTTCGCTGTCGATCAGCTGCGGAATGAATTCGTCCGCGCGCGCCTTGCGCACGGCTTCCAGCAACTGTTCCTCGTTGGCGTCGGGGCGGCCGTACAGCAGGTTGTCGCGGATCGAGCGATGCAGCAGCGAGGTGTCCTGGGTCACCACGCCGACCTGCGAGCGCAAGCTTTCCTGAGTCACGCCGGCGATGTCCTGGCCGTCGATCAGGATGCGCCCGCCTTCCAGGTCGTACAGCCGCAGCATCACGTTGACCAGGGTCGACTTGCCGGCGCCGGAAGGGCCGACCAGGCCGATCTTCTCGCCGGCGCGCACGGCCAGGTCGAGCCCGGCGATCACGCCGCCCTGCTTGCCGTAGTGGAAGTGGATCTGCTCGAAGCGCACCGCGCCCGCATTGACCTCCAGCGGCACGGCGTCTTCGCGATCCTGCACCGCGCGCGGCTGCGCGATGGTGGTGATGCCGTCCTGCACCGTGCCGATGTTCTCGAAGATGCCGTTGACCACCCACATGATCCAGCCGGACATGTTGTTGATGCGGATCACCAGCCCGGTGGCCAGGGCGATCGCGCCCACCGTCACCTTGCCTTCGTTCCACAGCCACACCGCCAGGCCCGAGGTGCCGACGATCAGGAAGCCGTTGAGCGCGGTGATGGTGGCGTCCATCGCCGTGGTCAGCCGGGTCATCCGGCGCAGCAGGTCGGTCTGCTCGCGCATCGCTTCGGCCACGTAGGCCTCTTCGCGCTGGGTATGCGCGAACAGCTTCAGGGTGAGCACGTTGCTGTAGCCGTCGACGATGCGGCCCATCAGCTTCGAACGCGCCTCCGAGGCGCGCCAGGAACGCTCCTTGGTGCGCGGGATGAAATAGCTCAGGGTGGCCACGTAGGCGACCAGCCACAGCACCAGCGGCAGGGCCAGCCACACGTCGGCCTTGGCGAACAGCACCAGCGCGCTGCCGGTGTAGATCACCACGTACCAGATCGCGTCGACGATCTGCACCGCCGATTCGCGCAGCGAGGCGCCGGTCTGCATGATGCGGTTGGCGATGCGACCCGCGTAGTCGTTCTGGAAGAACGTCAGGCTCTGCCGGATCACGTAGCGGTGCTGCTGCCAGCGGATGCGGTTGGTCAGGCTGGGCACCACGGCCTGGTTGATCAGCATGTCGTGCAGGCCGATCGACAGCGGGCGCGCCACCAGCGCCACCAGGGCCATCCACAGCAGCTCGTGCCCGTGCAGGCGGAAGAAATCCTTGGCCGGCGCGCCCTTGGCCATGTCGACGATGCTGCCGACGAAGCCGAACAGCGACACTTCCACGATCGCCACCACGAAGCCCACCACGATCGCGGTGGCGAACACCGGCCACACCTGGCGCAGGTAGAACGCGTAGAAGCGTCCCACCGACTGCGGCGGCATGTGGTCGACCGGCTCCTTGAAAGCGTCGATCAGCGATTCGAACCAGCGGAAAATCATTCGGCCGCGTCCTGCCTCGTCAAAGCGGCCATTCTAGAACGGCGGCAGGGCCAGCCCTAGTCGCGCTAGCGGCTTTTGCGAAGCGGCATCGCCTTGCGCCTCATCGGACCGCGACCCGCCACGCGGGCCAGGCAGGCATCGCGCCAACCGCTTCTTGCCGCAGGCGATAAAAAAAGCCGGTACCGCAGGGGGGGCGGCACCGGCTCATGGTCCTGCGTCACACATCGATCGGCGTCCTGCCGGCACCTGCAGTCGCTTGCAAGCGTCGCTCGACGGGCGACGAAACAAGCTTAGGCAGCGCGGCCTGCACGATCTCTCGGACGATTCCTATTCGGCCGGGACATAGTTGAAGCGCATCACAGTATTGCTGGAAAACTCAGCGCATCCCGTCGAACTCATCCTGCTGCGGCGGCACGCCGTCGCGCCGGGAGGCCAGCCGATCGGCCAAGCGCGTCGGTTCCGGCAACTTGTAGCGGGTGCAGCAGGCCAGCACCAGTTCGGCCGCGCTGGCCAGACTGACCCGATGGCCCGGCGACACGATCAGCGGCTTAATGTGATCTTTGCTGCGCAGGACGATGCCGATCGGCTTGCCGCGATAGCGCAGCTCGGCGCGGTCGCCGCGACGTTCTCCGACCGGTCCATGGGTACCGACCAGGATCGACTTGGCCACCCCGATGGTCGGCAGGCCGGAGATCACCCCGAGATGCGCGGCGATGCCCAGGCCGCGGGGGTGTGCGATGCCCTGCCCGTCGACGAACACCAGGTCCGGCGCCTGCGGCAGTCTGCGCATGGCTTCGCGCACCGCCGGCAGTTCGCGGAACGACAACAGCCCCGGGATGTACGGCATGCGCGTGGGCAGGCGCGCCACCACCTGCGCCTGCAGTCGCAAACTGCGCGCGTCGAGCAGTACCGCCGCCGCGCGGGTCACCGTGCCGTCCGCCTCGAAGCCCACGTCCACGCCGGCGATCAGGCGCAGCGCCGGATAATCGTCTTCGATGCGCACGCGCCCGGCCAGTGCGGACTGCACGGCGCGCGCATGCGCGACGTCGCCGTCCCAAGGCAACACTTCGTCGTCCGATGGCTGGATCGGATCCATGGTCATCGCGCGAGCCTGCGGCGTGCAGCCTGAACGCCGCGTCAAAGCGGAAGCGCCGCGCCGCGCGGAACGATTGACCCTCCGCGCCTGCCCCGGGATCATCCAGGCATGCGCTTTCTGTATCGTTCCCTGCTCGCCCTGTTGCTGGCCGGCGCCAGCCTTTCTCCCTCGCTTGCGCAAGATGCGCCCAGCTCGGCGTCCTCGGCGCCCACGCCGGCGCAGCAGCTGAGCAAGCTTGGCAGCGCCCTGGACGCCATCCGCGCCAGCGTGGACGCCGGCGCCAAGAACAAGGAACAAAGCGTGCCGCTGAACGATCTGCGCAGCCAGGCGCAGGACGTGCAGCAGCAGGCCGACCAACTGGTCTCCACCCTGCTGCCGCAGCAGGCCAATCTCGACGCCCAGATCGGCGTGCTCGGCCCAGCGCCCGCCAAGGGCAGCAGCGAACCTGCCGCGCTCAGCGCGCAGCGCAAGCAACTGGACAAAGCCAAGAGCAGCCTGCAGGGCCAGATCATCCAGGCCCAGTCGCTGAGCAAGAACGCCGCCCAGCTTGCCGTCCAAATGGCCCAGCTGCGCCGCGACCAGTTCCAGAGCCAGCTGGCCGAGCGCACCGCCACACCGTTCAGCGCAGCCTTCTGGTCGGACCCGCTCAAGGCCTATCCCGACGACATGGAGCGGCTGCACCAGTTCGGCAGCGAGGTGCTCGCCGCCTGGGCACAGGCCTGGCAACCGCCTAACCGCGCGCCCTTCATCCTCTGCCTGCTGTTCGCCGTGCTGTTGTTCAGCGCCGGGCGCCGGCTGGTCGAGTACGGCATGATGCGGCTCACGGCGGACCGCATGCCGGCCGGCAAGCTGCGCCGCAGCGCGCTGGCGGTGACCGCCGCGCTGGCCTCCACCCTGACCATCGGGCTGGCGGCCTATGCGGTGTATCTCGCGCTCAACTGGCACGACATCCTCGACGAAGACCTGGACACGCTCGGCCGCCACCTGGTCAGCCTGGTGTTTTTCTGCGCCTTCATGGCCGGCCTGGGCCGGGCCATCCTGAGCAACCGGCATCCCTCGTGGCGGCTGCCGGCGCTCTCCGACGACGCCGCGCATCGCCTGCGCGCGTTTCCCTGGCTGCTCGGCAGCGCCACCCTGATCCTGGGCACGGTCGAGCGGGTCAGCAGCACCGCCGCGCTCAGCCTGCCCGCGACCATTGCCACGCGCTGCCTGCTGTCCCTGCTGATCGGCGGCCTGATCGGCGGAGCGCTGCTGCGGCTGGGCAAATCGCGCCGCGCGAGCCAGGCCGCCGGCAAGGCGCTCGCGCCGCGTCCGCTGTGGGTGGGACTGGTGGTCGCCGCCGCCTTCGTCGGGGTCGGCCTGATCGGCCTGGGCGTGGCCACCGGCTACATCGCCTTCGCCTTCTTCATCGCGCGGCAGATGCTGTGGGTCGGGGTGATCCTCACCGCGCTGTACCTGCTGATGCACCTGGTCGACGACATCTTCGACAGCGTGTTCGCGCCCAAGGGCCGCACCGGCCAGCGCCTGCAGGAAAGCTTCGGGCTCGACGCCAGCAAGCTGGAACAGGCCGGCACCGTGCTGTCCGGCCTCAGCCGCAGCCTGCTGGTGATCCTCGCCGTCACCTTCGTGCTGGCGCCCTACGGTGCCGAGCCGCAGGAGCTGCTGGGCCGCGTCGGCAGCATGCTCACCGGCAGCTCGCTGGGCGGCCTGCCGATCGCGCCGGACCACATCTTCGACGCCCTGCTGGTGCTGCTGCTCGGCGTCGCGCTGCTGCGCATCCTCAAACGCTGGTTGAACGACCAGCTGCTGCCCAAGACCTCGATGGATCTGGGCATGCAGACCTCGATGATGACCCTGCTCAGTTATGTGGGCTGGGTACTGATCGTGGTGCTGGTGCTGCTCACCCTCAACGTGAACCTGCAGAGCATCGCCTGGATGGCCAGCGCGCTCTCGGTCGGCATCGGCTTCGGCCTGCAGGCGATCGTGCAGAACTTCATCTCCGGCCTGATCCTGCTCGCCGAGCGGCCGGTCAAGGTGGGCGACTGGGTCAGCATCGGCGGCGTCGAGGGCGACATCAAGCGGATCAACGTGCGCGCCACCGAAATCCAGATGAGCGACCGTTCGACCATGATCGTGCCGAACTCGCAGTTCATCACCCAGAACGTGCGCAACGTGACCCTGGCCAACGCGCAGGGCCGCGTGCACATCAAGCTGCCGATGCCGGTGGACACCGACGCCGGCAAGGCGCGGCAGATCATCCTGGAAGCCTTCCAGGCGCATCCGTCGACGCTGGAGACGCCCTCGCCCTACGTGCAGTTGGAGAGCGTGGACGCGGTCTCGATGAACTTCGCCGCCACCGCCTACGTGCGCAATCCGCGCGACGCCAGCACGGTGAAGAGCGACCTGCTGTTCGAGATCCTGCAGCGCCTGCGCGATGCGCAGCTGCCGCTGTCGAAGCCGCAGGACATGGTGGTGCGCACGCTGGGCGCAATCGACAAGGATGGCGGCGGCGCGCCATTTCCGTCGTCCTGAGTGCAGCGCATGCACGGCTGGCATCGCATCGTCCCGCATGCACCTCTGGATCGCCTGATCGAGTCGATCTGGGACTGGGACATGCCGCCGGCCGCGCATCGCTACGAGCGCATCCTGCCGACGCCGGGCACCAGCCTGATCATCAACTTGTATGAGGACGAAACCCGCGTCTACGGCGATGACGCGCAGCGCAGCTGCCGACGCGCGCCGGGCGGCGTGATCGGCGGCCCTTATCGCAGCAGCTGGATCATCGATACCGCCGAGCAGGTCCGGGTGATGGGAGCGAGCTTCCGGCCCGGCGGCGCGCATGCCTTGATCGGTATCGACGCCGACGCATTCGGTCAGGGCGACATCGGTCTGGAAGACCTGTTCGGCGCCGATGCCAGGCGTCTGCGCCAGCGCCTGCTGGAAACCGCCTGCCCGTTGCAGCGGCTGGCCTTGCTGGAAAGCTGGCTGCAGGGACTGGCCGAGCAGCCGGCGCTGGACCCCGCGATCGCGCATGCCGTCGCCATGCTCGATCGCACGCCGCAACTGGCGCGCATCGCGGCCGTGCAGCGCGACAGCGGCTATTCGGCGGCGCGCTTCTCCCTGCTGTTCCGCCGCCACGTCGGCATGAGCCCCAAGCGCTACGCGCGCCTGCTGCGCTTTCGCGCGGTGGTGGCCCAGGTGCGGTCCCAGCGCACGGTCGACTGGAGCCGGGTCGCCGCCGACGGCGGCTACTGCGACCAGGCGCACCTCAGCCACGAATTCCGCGCATTCGCCGGCGTCACGCCGAGCGCCTTCATGGACCTGCGCGGCCCTTACGCGAACCATCTGGTGCTGGACTGAGCCGCCCGAAAAAATCTACAAGACCCGCTCGGCGCGGCAGATTAGGCTCACGCCTACTTTCACTCTGCGGAGTTCCGCCATGACCGACGCCTCACCCGCGGCCAGCACCATCATTCCCTGCCTGCGCTACCGCGACGCGCACGCGGCCATCGCCTGGCTGTGCAAGGCTTTCGGCTTCGAGAAACATGCGGTCTACGACGACGACCAGGGCGGCGTGGCGCACGCCCAGCTGACCTATCGCGGCGGCATGCTCATGCTGGGCTCGGTGCGCGAGGACGGCTTCGGCGCACAGATGGTGCAGCCGGAGCAGATCGGCGGACGCGAGACCCAATGCGCCTATGTGGTGGTGAACGACTGCAAGGCCCACTACGACCGCGCCAAGGCGGCCGGCGCGCACATCGTCGACGACTACGCGGAAAAGGACTACGGCGGCGCCGGCTACAGCTGCCGCGATCCGGAAGGGCATCTGTGGTCGTTCGGCAGCTACGATCCCTGGCATGTCTGACTGCAGGCACGTCTGACTGCGTGCATGTCTGACCGCGGGGATGTCTAGCCGCTGGTATGTTTCACTGCCGGCATGCCCCATGTCTGACCGCGATGCCTGGCATGCCTGATCTCGGTCGCGTGCGGGCGGATCAGCGCGGCGTGAAAACCACGCTGAGCTTGCGCCGAAACACGCTTTCATAACCCCGGTACGGCAGTGGCTCGGCCCGCCGCACGGCCTCGATCAGGGAGCGGCGCCCGGCTTCGTCATAGGCACAGTCGGCATCGACCCTCGCGTCGAGCACCTGGCCACCGGGCGCCTGCTCGATCTGCACGCGGCACGGCACCGCCGGCTCGTGCTCCGGACGGATCCAGTTCTGCATGATCGCTGCCTGCAGCGCCTGCACATAGCGCAGCTGCAGCGCTGCATGCGCATCTCCGGACGAGGCGGGTGCGGCCGCATGCGCAGCGAGCATGCCGCTGCCGAACAGCATCCCAGTCATCAGTCGTTTCATTGCGCCCTCCCTGGTCATGCGGACGCCGCTTGGCAGAAGCGACGCTTGGCGGCAGCCACGTGGACGCGGGCGCCTCAAAAAAACGGGGCCGGCGCGAACACCGGCCCCGCGATTCGCCATCAGCGAGCGCTTACGAGCAGGTCTTGCCCTTCTCGCCGTGATAGCCCTTGGCCTTGGCGTCGGCCTCGCTCATGTACTCGCCCTGCTTGGTCTTGCCGTACCACTTGTCACCTTGGCAATGGTAGACCTTGCTCTTGTCGTTGACCCACACCATGCCGGGGCCGCCGCCGGGAGCGGCAGCCGCCGTGGAGGCGGTCGAGGTCGAGGACTTGGCCGCCGGAGCAGCCGGTGCGGCTGCGGCCGGTGCAGCCGCTGGAGCGGGAGCGGCCGCGGCAGCCGGCGCAGCGGCGGCGGCAGGCGCAGCCGTGGAAGCGGCGGCGTACCACTCCTTCACACCCTTGTGGCCCTTGCAGGCGCCTTTCTTGGTGGCCTGACTGCTGTAGCTACCGTCCTTGCACTGGCCGGTGGAGCCGGCGGGCGCCGCCGACTGCTGCGCGTAAACGGCTGGAACGGACAACAAAGCGGCCGCCAGGACCGCGATCAAACCGAACGACTTCTTCATGAAGGTCTCCCTAGTCACTACCAACCCCTTCGCAGGCGCCACGCGCGCGCATCTTTGTGCGAGACATGCCACCGCCCCAAGCGCAGATGCTCCGGCGCTTGCGGGGCCGACTATGCATCAAAACGATGAAAACGACAGCCTGGACCCCGCGTCGCATTCATCTTGCAGGAGGCAAGACGTGCAGCACCGCACATGCTGCGAAGCAACACACGATGCAGCCGTCATTTATTTCGCGACGTTGGCGGGTCGCCGCAGGCTGGAATGCGGCCGCGCCACGGCATAGATCTCCCAGGCGATCTGCTTGAGCAGGCCTTCCGGATCCTTGCCCTGCACATACAGATCCATGTGCGTCTTGCCCGGCAGATAGCGGAAATCCGCATGCGCGCCCAGCCCATCCAGCACAGCCTGCAGCTTGCGCACGGCGCCGTCCAGGTAATAGGTGTCGGCGGTGCCCACGATCAGGTGAAGTTTGCCGTCGAGCTCGGGCTTCAGCTGCGGCCAGTCGACCTGCAGCCGATGCGCGATGTCGTAGTGGTCGCGCCAGTAGGCGATCACCGTGGGATCGACGTCGCCGGTGTCGCGATCGAACAGCGGCATTGGCCGGCCGTCTTCGCGGCGCGGCGAGAACACCCATTCGAACGAGGCCATCTGCCCGCCGTAGGGGCCGAACACCTGCTCCAGCCGCGCGAAGTCGTGGAAGGTGCCGGCCACCTTGCCGTGCAGCCGCTCGAAGGGCCAGGGCGTACCGTCCGGGCCCCTGTAGACGTTGGCATGCGGCGCGTACAGATCGATGCCGGAGAAGTCGTGGAAATCGACCGGATCCGGCGAGGTGGACCAGGTGCCCCCGAACATCGCCGGATAGCGCGTCTGCAGCCACAGCGTCGCCCAGCCTCCGGAGGAATGCCCGGTGAGGAAACGTCCGGACGCCTGGCCGTCCATACGGAACTGCGCTTCCAGGTGCGGAATCAGCTCTTCGGTCAGCGCCTGGCCCCACGGGCCGTTGTTGACCGAGTCGGCGAATTCGTGGGTGCCGGTCGGGCTGGATTCGTCCAGGAACACCCAGATCATCGGCGGCATCTGGCCGCGGCTCATCGCCAGGTAGACGTCGACCAGGGCGCCGAGCAGATGGTTCTGGTCGCCGCCGTAGCCGTGCGTGTAATACACCGTGGGATAGCGCAAGTCGCCGCTGCCCTCGTAGCCCGGCGGCACCAGCACCCAGCCGCGCATGTGCACGGGCCGGCCCCAGAAGGTCGACAGCGCCGGGCTGACGAAATCGATCGGCCGGGTGTGCTGGCGCGCGACCGGGGCAGCCGCCTGCAACTCGGGCGGAGAGGTCGACAGCTGCCAGGGATACGGCTCCGACTGCACCTGCACCAGGCGCAGGGTCGCCGGCGTGATCGCCGGCAGATGCGCGCTGACCACCGCACTGACCAGGTCGCCGGTATTGCGGCCGGTGTAGTTGTAGCTATGGTCGAGATCGAGCACTGCCTGCAGCAGGTAGTCGCCGGGCGGCAGCTGCGAAAAGCTTTCGGGAAAGGCCAGGCCATCGGTGTCGATGGTCACCCGCTGCCCCGGCGCCAGCCGGCTCACCTCGCGCGCGGCGACCGCGGTGCGCATCGGATACAGCGGATCGGCATCCACGCTTTCCACCTTGCCGTCCTTGGCGGCGGCGCGCGCGGCGCTGGCCTCGGTGGCGAACAGCAGCAGCCGCCCGGATACCGGCTGGGCGGCCGCGCCGTCAAGCTCGACCTTGAAGATCGGCGGCGTGCGCGCGGCATGCCAGCGCAGCGCCAGCGTGCCGGTGAGCAGCACCAGCACGCCCATCAGCAACGCCACCACCCACGACGATCTGCGCATGCCTCGCTCTTCCTCGCCCGCTTCGTTCGAGCGTACCCGTTTTAGCGCCGGCCGCGACGACGCCAAGCCCGCGGCAAGACGGCATGGATTCAGTCGTCGCTGGCGCCTGCGTCAGCCTTGGCCGGGACCAGGCGCAGATCCTGGAAGTCGAAGCTGAAGTCGGTCAGCGGCGATACCGGTTCCATGCGCACCTCGCGGATGCCGCCGTCCATGTCCAGCGCGAAGCTGACGAAGGCATCGGCATTCAACGCGCGATCGTCCCAGTGCACGATGAAGCTGTCGTGCTGCCACGGGGTCATGCTGCCGACCAGTTGCGGCGTCTTGCTGAAGCGCAGGCGCAGCCTGCCGCCCTCCTCGCTGACGACCACGTCGCCGTACCAGGGATCGCGATAGGTGCCGGCGTATTTCGCCAGCGGCAAGGAAGGCTTGGCATGGCTGTCGCGCGCCGCCTGGTGTGCGGCGAAGCTGTCGTCGGCCTTGGCCTGAGCATGCTTGACCGACTTGTCGTAGACGGCCACCCAGTCGTTCTTCTGCGCCGGATCGAGATAGGCGTCCAGCACGCGATAGGTGACCGCGTTGAAGGCCGCGCCGCTTTCCTGGTTGGTCAGCACCACCACGCCCAGGTGCAGCTCGGGCACCAGGGTCAGCCGCGACACCATGCCGGGCCAGCCGCCGGTGTGCCAGACCAGCCGGCGGCCGTGATAGTCGGAGAGGAACCAGCTTTCGCCGTAGCCGTAGAAATGCGGCAGCAGCGGCGCCAGTTCCGGAATAGCCGGCTTGGCGATGGCGATCGGCGTGAGCATCGACCACATCTGCCGCTGGCTGTCCTCGGAAAACAGCCGCGCCTGCCCGTCCGCGCCCGGCAGCACGCCGCCGGCCAGCTGCACGTTCATCCATTTCGCCAGGTCGTGCACGCTGGCATAGATGCCGCCGGCGCCCGGGTCGTTGAGCCAGGCCATCGGCGGCACCGGCTTGAGATCCTTGAAATCGGATTTGGCGTGGCCGGTGGCCACGTCCATGTCGGGTTTGAGATAGGTCTTGTCGATCAGCGACTCGTCCATCCCCACCGGCTTGAAGATGTGTTCGCGCACGTAGTCGGCATAGCTCTGCCCGGAAGCCTGCTCGATCACCAGGGTGGCCACCGCGAACAGGATGTTGTCGTAGGCATAGCCGCTGCGGAAGCCGTTCTTCAGCGGCACGTGGCGCAGGCGCTCGACCACTTCGCGCGTGCTGTAGCTGGTAGGCGGCCAGTACAGCAGATCGCCGGCGCCCAGCGAGAGGCCGCTGCGATGCGCCAGCAGGTCGCGGATGCGCATCTCGTTGGTGACATAGGCGTCCGACATGCGGAACCACGGCAGGTGGTCGATCACCCGATCATCCATGCGCAGCTTGCCCTGCTCGGCCAGCTGCTGCAGCGCGACGGCGGTGAACGCCTTGGTGTTGGAGGCGATGGCGAACAAGGTATGCGCATCGACGCGCTGCGGCTTGCCCTGCTCGCGCAGGCCGAAGCCCTGCTCGAACACCACCTTGCCGTCCTTCACGATGGCCACCGCGATGCCGGGCACATCGAAAGTGCTGCGGGCGCGGTCCACGTAATCGCCGAAATCCTGCAGTTGCGCCGGCAAGGCCGTCGACGAGGACGCGGGCGCCGTGGCGGTCGGCTCCTGCGCGGCAGCGACGCTTCCCCATGCAGACAAGGCGACGCATACCGCCAGACGCAAAGACACATCACGCAGGAACATCGGCGACTCCATCACGGGGATGCCCGGCACTATCGCGGCAAACGCCGTTCGAAGCCAGTGCGAGACATCCCGACAGACGGATGCTGCGGCACGCGGGCTCGACGCGGCCCGCGCCAGCGACGATCATGCGCCCCTTTCGTGCAGCGCGGCCGAGCGCCGCGCCGCATGCCGCAAGGAGACGATGCCTGATGACCCCATGGATTGCCCGGAACGCGCTATGGCTGTGGGGCCTGTGGCTGCTGCTGGCCATGTTCGCGGGCGACCTGGCCTGGCGGCGCAACCATCGCCTGCGTCTGGCCGCGCTCGCCGCCGGACGCCGGCCGGTGGTGCTGCGCCTGCGCACGGGGCTGCTGTTGCTGTGCGGGCTCGCCCTGCTGTTCGGGTTGATCGCCTATGCCGTCGCCGGCCAGCCGGCCGGCGCCCTGCCCGGCTTCGACATGGCCCTGGCCGCCGAGCTGCATGCGCGGCTGCCTGCATCGGCATTGCGCGTAGTGGCGCTGATCACCCACCTCGGCGATCCACCGGCGGTGACTGCCGCGGCCCTGCTGGTGGTCGCGCTGCTGTTGCTGGCCCGTCGCTACGCGCTCGCTGCGAGCTGGGCCTGGGCGATGGTCGGCATCATGCCGATCAACGGCGGCATCAAGGCCTGCTTCCAGCGTCCGCGTCCGCTCGGCGGTCACGGCTTCATCACCGAACCGGGCTGGAGCTTCCCCAGCGGACACGCCACCGGCGCCGCAGTGTTCTACGGCATGCTCGCCTATGTACTGCTGCGGCTGTTGCCGCCGCGCTGGCATCGCCTGGTGATCGCTGCCGCGGTATGCCTGATCGGCGTGATCGGGCTCAGCCGGGTGATGCTGCAGGTGCATTACTTCAGCGACGTCATGGCCGGCTACGCCTGCGGCCTGGCCTGGCTGACCTTGTGCATCGGGCTGGCCGAAACGCTGCGCAGCCGCAACGCGATCGACGGCGCCCCAGGCGCCGGCCAGCAGCCGGTGGTCGAAACGATCGGCAAAAACGCCTCACCTTGATCCCCGCCGTGAACCACCCGGCAGCGCCGTGGCTAGGCGGCGCTGCGCCGCGGCACTAAGCTTTCCGGCACTCTCTGACTCCACGGCGACGATGCGCACGCTCAAACCTTCCTGGCTGGTGCTCCTGCTGATCGTGGCCGTGGCCGCCTGGCACTGGTTGCCGACGCCTTCCGGCCAGTCCGGCGGACCCGCGTCCTCGGCGGCGACGGAGTCGAGCCTGCCGGCCTACCTGCCGCCGGAGGCACGCGCCACCCTGCGCAGCATCGCGGCAGGCGGCCCGTTCCCGCATCGCCAGGACGGCGTGGTGTTCGGCAACTACGAAGGCCTGCTGCCGAACGAACCGCGCGGCTACTACCACGAGTACACGGTGGAGACGCCTGGCGCCGGCGATCGCGGTGCGCGACGCATCATCACTGGCGGCGAACCGCCGCAGATCTACTACTACACCGACGACCACTACCACAGCTTCCGCAGCTTCCGGCCGGAACCCACGGTGTCGCGGTGAGCGGGCGCGCATGAATTCCCCGCGCCTCGAGATCGATTTCAGCCGGCCCGCCTGCAGCGGCATCTACGCGGTGGACGACGACGACCTGCGCCTGCTCGCGACGCAGGCCGAGCGCGAGGAGCTGCAGGTCTGCCGCATTCCGCTGCAAGGCTGCCGCGACAAGACCGAGCTGCTCCGGCGGATGGCCGCGTCGCTGCAATTTCCGAGCAGCTTCGGCTTCAACTGGGACGCCCTCGCCGACTGCCTGCGCGATCTGCGCTGGCTGCCCGGCTGGGGACACGCGCTGCTGCTAGAGCACGCCGAAGACCTGCGCAGTGCCGCCGCTGCGGACTTCGACGTGTTGCTGGGCATCCTCGACGACGCCGCCAGCTTCGCCGTCGACGAGGACCGCCCCTTCTTCGCCCTGCTCAACCTGCCGCCCGACGCGCCGCTGCGCCGGCGCGGCTGAACCGACCCGTCTCCGGAACTTCCATGCAAGAGCTGACATTCGAACTCGAAGGCGACTACGTCGAACTCAACCAGCTGCTCAAGCTGAGCGGCCTGTGCGACAGCGGCGGCGCCGGCAAGGCCATCGTCGCCAGCGGCGCGGTGAGCGTGGACGGCCAGCAGGAGCTGCGCAAGACCTGCAAGATCAGGGCGGGCCAGATCGTGCGCCTCGACGACTTCGAGATCCAGGTGCGTCCTGCCTGCTGAGGTACACCTAAAGAAAATGCGCGCAGCCCTCCGCGAGCAGCCGTGCTACGCCACCGCAGGTGACCCGAACCAAGTCGTCAGCGACTCGACGAGACCCTGCGAGCTTCCCTCGCCGACCCAGGCGACATGGCCGTCGGGACGGACCAGCACGGCGGTGGGCGCCGTGATCGTGCCCAGCACCGGCAATTCCCACGCGCCGTCGTAGCGCGCGTCGATCGCGCGTACGCGCGCTGCCCACGGCGCGATGTCGAGGCTGCCGGGTTCGCCGAGATTGAGCAGCAACGGGCGGGCGTCGTGCAGCAGGCCGAAGACCCGTTGCGGCCCGGCGTCGGTGAGCAGGTCGAGATCGGGCATGCGCCGTCCCAGCAGCGGGTGGCCCTCGCCGAACTCGTAGCGGATGTCCAGGCCCGACATCATGCCGGCATAGCGTCGACGCGGTTCGTCCATGCCGAGGAATTCGCCCACGGTCTCGAGCAGCGCTTTCGCGCGCTCGCCAGGGCGGCGCAGCGCGACGCTCGCCATGGTATGGCGCAGCACGCGAGCCGCGATCGGATGGCGCTCGGCGTGATAACTGTCGAGCAGGCTTTCCGGCGACACCTGCTTGACCACCTGGGCCAGCTTCCAGCCCAGGTTGACCGCATCCTGCACGCCGGTCTGCAGGCCTTGCCCCCCATCGGGCGCGTGGATATGGGCGGCGTCGCCGGCCAGCAGGATGCGCCTTTTGCGGTAGCTCGCGGCCTGCCGCGTCATGTCGGTGAAGCGGGATATCCAGATCGGACTGTGCACGCCGTAGTCGCTGCCGCACACGGCGATCATCGTCTCGCGCAGATCGTCCAGAGTGGGTTCGGTGGTGGCGCCGACCTCGGCCTCGGGCATCATCACGCTGATCGGCCCGCCATCCCGATAGACCACCTTGCCATCGCGGATCTCATAGTCGAGCTTGCCGAAGGCGTACATGCCCAGGGCCGTGCGATGCACGCCCAGCGGTGGCGGCTCGGCCATCTCGACCTGGGCGATCAGATTGCTTATGGTCGGGTCCCAGCCGGGGAAGTCGATGCCGGCCGCCTTGCGCACCAGGCTGCGCCCGCCGTCGCAGCCGACCAGGTATTGCGCCCGCAACGACTCGCCGTCGGACAGCGCAACGTCCACGCCGCCCTCGTCCTGTGCGAGACCGGTCACCTCGCGCCCGCGATAGATGCACACCGCCAGCTCATCGACCCAGCCGGCCAGGATGCGCTCGATATGGTTCTGCCACAGCCCGAGCCCGTAGTTGTGCCGGGTGGGGAAATCACTGATGTCCAGATTGACGCCGGCGAAACCCGCCACCTGCGCCACTTTCCCTTCGGCCAGGAAGCGCTCGACGATGCCGCGCTGGTCGAACAGCTCGAGGGTACGTGCGTGCAGGCCGCCTGCGCGCGAGCCGGCAAGCTCCTGGCTGGCACGCCGCTCGACGATGGCGACATCGATGCCCGCCAGCGCCAGCTCGCCTGCCAGCATCAGCCCGGTGGGACCGGCTCCCGCAATCACTACCGCGTGTTCGCTTGTCGCCTTGTGCATGTCATGACTCCCGTGGCCGCCAGTACTGGCATCGGTGGGCGATGCTGCAGCAGGGGCCCGGCCTTACGGCAAGCCCCCCGGCCAGCTATAATCTGGAAGCGGCAGGGAGACATCATTTTTGCCCCTGCCCGAGATCCGTTGCGGAACCGCGGATTTCGCTGCCAGGCCTCCGCCTCAGGCAGCTTGCACCGACCAGCCTAGACGGTCATCGCGCAAGACAAGCCTCTTATCTGCGCCACCACGATCCACACCGACGCCGACTTGCCTGAGCCCGCTGAACACGCCACCGCTCCAGCTGTGGGCCGGCACGACCGGATCGCGCATGAAACCCTGGAGCCAGGTTCACCGCACTCGCAGGTAACCCATCGCCGCCTTGCAGCGAATATCCATATGAGTCGCCGCGCAAGCTCGCGACGACGGCGGATTTCGACTACCTGCCCGACGGGAACGATGCGATGAACAGATGCGGTTTTCCCTCCCCTCGCCCCTGGCTGGCCCTGCTGCTGGTCGGCCTGACCGCCTGCAGCTCGGCCGTCGCCCACGACGATGCCGTGGCCCTGCCCGATCCCAAGCTCGATGCGCCGAAAGCGCCGGCTGCGCAGGAACAGGTCGCCGTGCTGGCAGGCGGCTGCTTCTGGGGCATGCAGGCGGTGTTCGAACACGTCAAGGGCGTGAAGCGCGTGTGGGCGGGCTATGCCGGCGGCGCGGCGGACACCGCGCACTACGAGCGCGTCGGCGACGGCGACACCGGCCACGCCGAATCGGTGAAAGTGCTGTTCGATCCTGCCCAGGTGAGCTACGGCCAGTTGCTCAAGGTGTATTTCTCGGTGGCGCACGATCCGACCGAACTGAATCGGCAGGGCCCGGACGACGGCAGCCAGTATCGCTCCGAGGTCTTCTATACCAGCGAGCAGCAGCGCGACATCGCCAAGGCCTACGTGGCCCAGCTCGCCGCCGCCAAGGTTTTTGCCTCGCCGATCGTCACCCGCATCGAGGCGCTGCCGGCGTTCTATCCCGCCGAGGCTTATCACCAGGATTTCGCCCGGCTGCATCCGGATAATCTCTACATCGCGGTCAACGACGCACCCAAGGTGGAGCACCTGAAGCAGCTGCTGCCCGAGCTGTACCGGCCGCCGCAGGAAGTGGTCGAGGTGCAGCTGCGCTGAGCCGGCCGCTCAGCGGCCTTCCGGCGGCACCAGCTTCAGCTTGGGCGGCGCGTGCTGCGGGCGCGGCGTGAGCAGGCGCTCGATCTCGATCGGCGGCAGCGGCCGCGAATAAAGGAAGCCCTGCCCCTCCATGCAGCCGGCGCGCAGCAGGAAGTCGTGCTGCGCCGGCGTCTCGATGCCCTCGGCGATCACCCGCAGATCGAGGCTGCGCGAGATCGCCAGCATCGCCTCGACGATGGCGCGATCGTTGGTGCTGCCCGGCAGGCCCGAGACGAAGGAACGGTCCACCTTGAGGCCGGCCACCGCGGGCAGCTTCAGATAGGCCAGCGAGGAATAGCCGGTGCCGAAGTCGTCGATCGCCACGCCCACGCCCATCGCGTGCAGGGCATGCATGGTGCGCTCGGTGTCCTCGCCCAGGCGCAGCATGGCGCCCTCGGTGATCTCGATCATCAGGCGCCGGCCGGACAGCTGATTGGACTGCAGGGTGCGGCGCAGCGCCTCGACGAAGCCCTGATGGCTGAACCAGCTGGCCGACACGTTCACCGCCACCCGGATCGCCGGCACGCCGGCCTGGTCCCAGCGGCGGATCTGCGCGCAGGCGGCCTGCATCACCCACTCGTCGATGCGGCGGATCAGGCCGAAGCTCTCGGCCATCGCGATGAACTCGCCGGGCAGCAGCTCGCCGCGTTCGGGATGCTCCCAGCGCAGCAGCGCCTCGACCGCGACGATGCGGCTGGAGCGCAGCTCCACGCTGGGCTGGTAGACCAGGCGGAATTCCTCGCGGGTCAGCGCGCGGCGCAGCTGCGAGGCCAGGTGCAGGCGCTTGCGCGCGTCGGCGTGCATCAGCGGCGTGTAGAAGCGGAAGGTGTTGCGCTCTTCGGTCTTGGCCGCGTACATCGCGGCGTCGGCGTTGGAAATCAGGGTGACCGCGTCGGTGCCGTCCAGCGGATAGCCGGCGATGCCGATGCTGGCGCTGAGCACGATCTCGTATTCGCCGACCACCACCGGCTCGGCCAGCGCGGCGAGCAGCCGGTTGGCCAGGTTGTAGGCATCCTCGCGCGCGCCCAGCCGGCCCACCAGCAGGGTGAATTCGTCGCCGCCGATGCGGCCGGCCACGTCGTTCTCGGACAGTTCGGCGCGGATGCGCTCGGCCACCTTGGCCAGCAGGCGGTCGCCGATGGCGTGGCTGTAGCTGTCGTTGACCACCTTGAAGGCGTCGAGGTCGACGAACATCACCGCCACCGCGCAGCGCTCGTGCGCCGCCAGGGTGATCGCACGCGCGCACTGTCGCTCGAACTCCGCGCGGTTGATCAGGCCGGTCAGCGGGTCGTGGGTGGCCAGATGCTCCAGCCGGCGCTGGTTGGCCTTGATCGAGGTGATGTTGGTGAACACCGCGACGTAGTGCAGCACCCGGTCCGCGTCGTTGGGGTCGCGGATCGCGCTGATGCTGAGCATTTCGGGATAGCTGCTGCCGTCGCGGCGCCGGCTGAGCACTTCGCCCTGCCAGTTGCCGCCGTTGGCGACCGCGTTCCAGATCGACTTCGGCAGCGGGGTGCCGTCCGGCAGCGTGCGCGTCTCGTCGAAGCGACGCTGCTGCAGCATGCGCGCGGTGAAGCCGGTCATGCTGGTGTGCGCGGCGTTCACGGTGACCACCCGGCGGTCGGCGTCGGCGATGATGACGCCCTCGGCGATGCTGGCCAGCGCCTCGGCGGCGACCTGGCGCTCCTGCTCCATCGCCACCCGTTCGGAAATGTCGCGGATGATCGCCTGGCGCACCGAGCGCGGTCCCCAGGTGGTGAGGCTGCTCTGGGTTTCCACCGGGCGCGCCAGCCCGCCGGCCGCAAGCAGCGCATTGATCGCCGCTTCGCGCCCTTGCGAGAGCGGGTCCTGCATGAACAGTTCGGAAAAGTTGCCGCCCACCAGTTGATGCGCCTCGCGCCCGGTCCATACCGAGGCGGTGCGGTTGGCGTCGAGAATGTTGCCGGTGCTTTCGTCCACCATCACGATGGCGTCGCCCGCGCTGTCGAACAGCAGGCGATAGCGCTCCTCGCTGCTGCGGATGCTTTCCAGGATGCGCCGCGCCATGCGCATCCACAGCCACGCGGCCAGGCAGAACGCGGTGAGCACGGCCCAGAACAGCACCTGGCCGAGCAGCACTGCGCCGTTCACCACCTCGATGGAGAACTGCTGGGTGCGCGGCTCGATGTAGGCGTTGAGCGCGTTGATGCGGTGACGCTGGCTCGCCACCAGGGCCGGAGTCGCCGTGCCGCCGGTGTAGGCGCGCTGCAGCTCGTCGGCGATCACGTCCAGCTCGGCCACCTTGTCGTCGGTGGAGCGCCAGGCCGCCAGCGCCTGGCGGATGTGCGGCGCCTCGGCGAAGTAGCGCAGCATGAAGATCATGCCCGGCCGCGCCGCCGGCATGATGCTGCCGCGCCGGAACACTTCCTCGATCTGCGGCTGGGTGTAGACGCCGGAGGCCAGGGCGTCGCGGCCCCAGCGGTCCGAGGCCAGCACGCCGTAGTACTGCTTGAAGGCGGCCAAGTCCTGGGGATCGCCCTCGACCGCGTAGTTGCTGAGATTGATCACGGCCTGCTTCTGCGCCTTGGACCAGAGACTCTCGCTGTTGAGAAAACCAGCGAGAGTGATCTGGACCTGCAGCACACCCCAGGTCAGCGCCATGATGAGGGCGACGGCGGCCGCGAGCGCGTAAGCCAACGGCATCAGCTGCCGTGACAGGGGTCGTTTCAAGCCGGTCCTCATGAAACGCATCGATGGCCTACTCGGTCAGTTGCCCCCGGCCCGACCTGCGCTGCTCCGCACGGTCATGCCGCCGCTTCGTGCGCCGGAGCGAACTTCCACTGCCCCTGGATGCAGCGGTCGCCCAGCAGAATCATGCTCACGTAGCTGCGCTTGATGCACTCCGCCAGGTGCGCCACGTCCTCGGCGGACGGGTTCTTGCCCATGATCGTACAGATTATTTCCAACGCTTCCCACGGGTGGGTGTCGTCGTAGTCGGCGTGCAGGTGCAGCCAGCGCAGACTGGAGGCGCGGATCGAGGGGTCGAAGCTCTCCCGGTACTTGGTGCTGCTGTAGATCATCTGCGCCCATTCGCCGGTGGCCCCCTCGATGGCGTAGTTGGTGGCCGCCATGCCGGCGGCCAGGCTGCCGCGCGAGCTGATCTCCTCGCACCAGCGGTACAGCCCGTCGGTGCCGTGCGGGGGAACCCCGTGCAGCAGCTCCTGGCGCGGCACCCCGGCGCCCTCGGCCCAGTGGATCCAGTACTCGGCATGGTTCTGCTCCACCCGGATGTTGCGGACCAGCCAGCGGCGTGACATGTCGTCGCCGGGGCTGCGCCCATACTTGGTCTTGAGCAGGTTCAGCGCCATGTAGCTGGGGAAGCGCTCGATGAAGGGCCACAGGCCCATCATGAAGTTCCGGGTCGACTCCTGGTCGAGCCGCAGATCCAGCATCATCTTCCAGATCTCGTGGTCCAGCACGCGCGCCTTGGTGTCGGCGCAATCGTCCACCATGTCCTGCGCCCATTGCGGGTAGCTGCTCAGTTCGGTCAACGGGCCGCTGCGTTCGAAACGGATGTTCATAAATCTGCTCCTTAGGAGAATATCGATGGGTTGGTGTGTAATCCGGCCCATGTTCTGGTGCCGGTGCATTCCGCCGACCGACGAGCGTCAGTGGCGGAAACCGTGGTCGTTCCGCGGCCCTGCGGCGCGGAGCGGAATGGGGAATGACAGGCCGGAGCGATGCGCCCGGCGTCGTGTCGCGCGTACGGAAGACCCGGCGGCGCCTTGCGCCAGCATGGGCCCCGAACCGCAGCGACGATGGTTCAGGCGCTTGCCGGCGCCCCCCGCCGGCCTGCGGTACAGGCGGCACGGTCGAGTCCGGACGAAGATGCGCTACGCACTGAGTCGGGGAACATCGCCCGGGCGACCGGTCGATCGAGATCTCGCGTGGTGGCCTGGTCCGGCCGCCGGCGCTGCGCCGGCGTCGGCCAAGGACGGAAGTACTCCACGCTCATAAGCGGCTGCCAGCCTGCCCCGGCGCGGGGACGCAGTGCAAGTCGCGACGCTGGCCGGACATGCGAAGATCGGCGTCCCATTCATGCCTGGGCGGAAAACCATGCATCTTCACAAACTCGTCGCCGCCGGCCTGGCCCTGTGCATCGCCGGCGCCGTCCACGCCGCCGACCCGGCCGCGACCGCACCGCAGTACGGCCACTGGGGTTTCGACAGCGACGGCGGCCAGCCCAGCGTCAAGCCGGGCGACGACTTCTTCCGCTACGCCAACGGCAGCTGGCTGGACCGCACGCCAATTCCCGCCGACAAGCCCGGGGTCAGCCTGCGGCTGGAGATGAGCGACCGCATCGAGCAGCGCCTGCACGCGATCATGGAGAACGCGGCCGCGCATGCCTCGCAGGTGCAGCCGGCGACGCTGGACGGCAAAGTCGGCGCCTTCTATCACTCCTACATGGACGAAGCGCGCGTGGACGCCCTCGGCGCCAAGCCGATCGCACCGCAGCTCGACGCCGTGCGCCATGCCGCCGGCCGCGCCGCGCTCGCCGGACTGATGGGCCATACCAACCGCGACTTCGACGGCTCGCTGTTCGCCCTGAGCATCGACGTCGACCTGAAAGACCCGAAGCGCTACGCCGTCTATCTCGGCCAGGCCGGCCTCGGCCTGCCCGACCGCGACTACTACCTCAAGCCGGAATTCGCCCGGCAGAAAGCAGCCTACCAGGCCTATGTCGCCGCCCTGCTGAAGCTGGTCGACTGGCCCGACGCCCAGACCGCGGCGGCCGACGTGGTCGCTTACGAGACGGCCGTGGCCCAGGCCAGTTGGAACAAGGTGCAGCAGCGCGATCCGGTGGCCAGCTACAACGCGATGAGCGTGGCCGAGCTGCAGCAGCTGGCGCCGGGCTTCGCCTGGACCGAGTTCCTCCAGGCAGCCGGACTGGACGGCGCGCAGCGCGTGGTGGTGAGCGAGAAGAGCGCCTTCCCGCAGCTCGCCGCGCTGTACGCGCGCACGCCGGTGGCGACCCTGCGCGCCTGGCAGGCCGTACGCATCGCCGACAATGCTGCCTATTACCTGTCGAAGCCGTTCCAGGAGGCCTACTTCGATCTGCACGACCGCACCCTGGCCGGCCAGCAGGCGCAGAGCGAGCGCTGGAAGCGCGGCGTGCACGCCGTCTCCGGCGGCGACTGCGGCGTCGGCGCGCGGCTGGACTGCTTCGGCAACCTCGGCTGGGGCGTCGGCCAGCTCTACGTGGCGCAGTACTTCCCGCCGTCGGCCAAGGCGAAGATCGAACAACTGGTAGCCAACCTGAAGAGCGCCTACCGCGCCCGCATCGAGAAGCTGGACTGGATGGGTCCGCAGACCCGCCAGGAAGCCTTGCGCAAGCTGGACACCTACACCATCAAGGTCGGCTACCCCGACCACCCGCGCGACTATTCGCACGTGCTGGTGCGCAGCGACGACCTGGTCGGCAACGTGCTGCGCGCGGCCACCGCGGACTGGGCCTTCTACGTGGGCCGGCTGAACGGGCCAGTGGATCGCTCGGACTGGCTGATGACGCCGCAGACCAACGACGCCTACAACGGCACCCTGCGCGACATCGTGTTCCCGGCCGGCATCCTGCAGCCGCCGATCTTCGATCCGAACGCCGATCCGGCGATCAACTACGGCGCGATCGGCGCTGTGATCGGGCACGAACTCACCCACGGCTTCGACGACCAGGGCCGCCAGATTGACGCCGACGGCGCCCTGCGCGACTGGTGGACGCCTGCCGATGCGCAGGCCTTCGAGGCGCGCACCAAGAAGCTGGGCGCGCAGTACTCGGCGTTCGAGCCGCTGCCCGGCCTGCACATCAACGGCGCGCTGAGCATGGGCGAGAACATCGCCGACCTGGGCGGCGTCACCCTGGCGCTGGATGCCTACCACGCCTCCCTGCAGGGACACCCGGCGCCGCGGCTGGACGGCACCACCGGCGATCAGCGCGTGCTGCTCGGCTGGGCGCAGGCCTGGCGCGGCAAGCTCACCGACGACGCGATCCGCCGCCAGGTCAGCAGCGATCCGCACTCGCCGCGCGCCTTCCGCGTCAACGGCGTGGTGCGCAACGTCGACGCCTGGTACGACGCCTTCGGCATCAAGCCCGGCGACAAGCTGTACGTGGCGCCGCAGGATCGGGTGAGGATCTGGTAACTCTCCGAGCGGCGCGGCGGCCGACCTCGTCGCCGCCGCGCCGCTGGCGCGTCCTGGCGGCCTTCTTCGCCGCCGCGGAGCGCCCGCTGACGCCCTTGGTGCGCGCCGCCTTCTTGGCCGCGGCGGAACGCGCGTCGGCGCTGCGTTTGGCTGCACTCCTCCTGGCTTGCGCCGACAGCGCGCTGCGCGAGGCCGCCTGAGTGCCCTCCTTCTTCAAGGCCCCGAGCGTGGCGCGGGAACGTTTCGCCGCCGGCTTGGCATGCTGGCTCGCTGCCGCCTCATCCGAGGCTGCGCGCTTGCGCACCGCCTTGCTGGCGCTCTTGCCGGGCGGCAGCTTCACGCCATCGCGGCGCGCCTTGGACAAGCCGATGGCGATGGCCTGCCTGGTCGATCGCGCGCCATGCTTGCCCTGGCGGATGTGCTCGATCTCCTCGCGCACATACTCGCCGGCCTGGGTGGAGGGCGACTTGCCCTCGCGCTTATCCTTCGCCGCGGCCCTGCGTACTTTTTCCTCGGGCATGACCCTCTCCTCGCACTGAACACCTGTTCGGTATCCCACGCGGCGCGTGCAAGCAGTGTCGAGTGTGCGTCAAGTCATGTACCACGCCTGCGGGGCTTCTGTTAGCTTGCTTCGGCGCCGCGGAAAGCGGTCGCGCCATGCCCTCCTGCTTGCGAGTCGCATCATGTACAAGCGCATCGTCCTCGGCGGCTGCTGTGTCGCCCTGATCGCGGCAAGCTCTCTTCACGCGACCGCAGCCGCTGCAGGCAGCCCTCATTGGATCGACGCCTGGAGCGCAGCCCCCGACTCCGCCAGCCCGCCCATCCAGGCGCGCACGCTGCGCGAGGTCGTGCATCTCGGCATCGCCGGCTCGGCGCTGCGCATCCGCCTCTCCAACCAGTTCGGCAAGACCCCGCTGACGATCGGCCCGGTACATCTGGCGCAAAGCGCCGGCGGCAGCGCGATCCTCGCCGGCAGCGACCATCGCGTGAGCTTTCGCGGGCGCGACAGCGTGACCATCTCCGCCGGAGCCGACGTGCTCAGCGACCCGGTGGCGATATCGACGACGCCAGCGGAAGATCTGGCGGTCAGCCTGTACCTGCCGGCCGGCGCCGGCGCCTCCACCATGCACGGCCTCGGCAACCAGACGGCCTACCTGAGCCAGGACGGCGACGCCACCGCGACAACGAGCTTTCCCGTCGCGGAGATCAGCAGCAGCCGCTACTTCCTGACCGACGTGGAAGTCGCCGCGACGCCGACGGCACGCACGCTCGCGGTCATCGGCGACTCGATCACCGACGGCGCCGGCTCGACGCCGGAACGCAATGCGCGCTGGACCGACGCGCTGGCTTCGCGCATCGCAGCGGACCGCACGCTCGCGCCGACCGCGGTGATCAACGCAGGCATCGCCGGCAACCGCCTGCTGCACGACGCCGATGCGCCGTACATAGGCCCCAGCGCGCTGTCGCGCTTCACGCGCGATGCCGCCGGCAAGCCCGGCGTGCGCTGGGTGCTGCTGCTGGAAGGCATCAACGACATCGGCGCGGCCGACAGCCTGGCCAAGCCCGATGCCGACGCCTCGGCCGCGCAGATCATCCAGGGCATGCAGGCCCTGATCGCGCAAGCGCATGCGCACGGCCTGAAAATCTGGGGCGCCACGCTGACCCCGTATGCGGGCGTGGAATGGCCGTACCACACCGCAGCGGGCGAGGCGAAGCGCCAGGCCGTGAATCAATGGATCCGCAGCGCCGGCGCCTTCGACGAAGTGATCGACCTGGACCGCACGATGCGCGATCCCAGCCAGCCCGGGCGCCTGCTGGCCGCTTTTGACAGCGGCGACCATCTGCACCCGAACGACGCCGGCTACAAGGCGATGGCCGCGGCGGTCGAGCTACGCTGGCTGCAGCGCGACCGCTAGCCGCGCGACGGAATCAGCAGGCCGCGCTGCACCGCCGGGCGGGCCAGGCCGCGTTCCAGCCAGGCGGCGACGTGGGTGTAGCGGTCGAATTCCACCAGCTCGCGCGCGCCGTAGAAGGTGATCAGGTTGTTGACCCAGCCCAGGGTGGCGATGTCGGCGACGCCGTAGTCCGCGCCGAGGATCCACGCGCGTCCGTCCAGCCGCGCGTCGAGTACGCCGAGCAGGCGCTTGGCTTCGTTGACGTAGCGCTGCAGCGGCCGCTTGTCCTCGTACTCGCGGCCGGCGAATTTGTGGAAGAAGCCGACCTGGCCGAACATCGGGCCGATCGAGGCCATCTGGAAGAACACCCACTGGATCGCTTCCCAGCGGCCGGCCTGATCGGTCGGCAGGAAGCGGCCGCTCTTCTCGGCCAGGTAGAGCAGGATCGCTCCGGACTCGAACAAACCCAGCGGCTGTCCGCCCGGGCCGTGTGGGTCGATGATCGCGGGGATTTTGCCGTTCGGGTTCAACGCCTTGAATTCCGGCGTGTGGCTCTCGTCCTTCATGATGTCCACCAGGTGCGCCTCGTAGGGCAGCCCGGTTTCCTCCAGCATGATCGAGGCCTTCACCCCGTTGGGCGTGTTGAGCGAATACAGCTGGATGCGCTCCGGGTGCTGGGCCGGCCAGCGCTTGGCGATCGGGAAGTCGGACAGCTGCATGGGGAATTCCTGCGCAGGGAGAATCCATCCAAGGTAGGCGGTCCGGCCGGTGCGCGCAACGCGCGGTGGCTCAGGCGTGCAGTGCGAAGCGCGCGCGCATCGTCGCCATGTACGCCTCTTCCGACGTCTCGCGCCGCGCCTTCACGAAGGGCTCGATGTCCGGCGTGGCCACGTAGCGCAGGCGGTCGCTGCCGTCACTGGCGGCTTCCAGGATGACCCCGGCGACGTCGTCCGCATGGGATCGCCGCGCAGCGCGCAGGTCTTCGAAATGCCTGGCGGTGCTGGCGACGAAGTCCTCGTAGCCGGGCGGCACAGCGGCCAGCGCCGCCTCGTCGGCGGAGCGCGTGCTGAAACCAGTGTCCTGCACCCCGCCCGGTTCGACCAATTTGACCGCAACGCCCTGCGAGGCCAGTTCGTAGGACAGCGATTCGGCAAAGCCTTCCAGCGCGAATTTGCTGGCGTTGTACAGCGAGAGCATCGGCAGGCCGAACACGCCGGCGCCGGAACTGACGTTGACGATGACGCCAGAGCGCCGCTGGCGGAAATGCGGCAGCACGGCGCGGGTCACTTCCATCACACCGAACACGTTGACCTCGAACTGTTCGCGGATCTTCTCGCGCGGCGTCGCTTCGAACAGACCGAACAGGCCGAAGCCAGCATTGTTGACCAGCACATCAATGCCACCGAAGCGGGCGATGCCCGCCGCAATCGCTTGCTCGATGCTGGCCGGGTCCTGCACATCGAGCCGCGTCACCAGCACCCGTTCCAGCGCGGCCAGTTCGGCGCCGGCCGCGGGCGTGCGCATGGTGGCCACCACGTTCCAGCCGCTGCGGGCGAACAAGAGCGCGGTGGCGCGACCGAGGCCGCTCGAGGCGCCGGTGATCAGTACGGTTTTCATGTGAGATTCCTTGAGCGTGATCGATATAGAAGACGGCTCACCGGATCGTGGCGGCCATCAGGATTCCAGCCGCAGCAGGCTTTCAGCGGTGGCGAGAATGGCCTCCTCGTTCGGGCGCGGCGCCCAGCCGAGCACGCGGCGCGCCTTCTCATTGGAGATGCGCTTGCGCTGGCCCAGCTGAGGCACCAGTTGGCGTGCCGCCGGATCGAACAGCGCGCGCAGCCGCACCAAGGCATTGGGCAGCACGCGGGTCGGCACACGCGCGGCGGTCGCGCCGAGGCGGGCGCGCAGCAGCACGGCGATGTCGTGCATGCTCATGCTCTCGCCGGCGACCGCGAGAAAGCGTTCGCCGGCCGCCGCCGGTGCGGTCATCGCGCGCAGATGCAGCTCGACCGCGTCGCGCACGTCGACCACGCCGAAGGCGAGCTGCGGCAGCGCCGGCGGCGTGCCTTGCAGCAGGCGCCGCACCAGTTGGATCGAGCTCGAATAGTCCGGCCCGAGCACCGGTCCGAAGATGCCTACCGGATTGATCGCGACCAATTCCATGCCGCCGCCCTCGCGCTGCATGAAATCCCAGGCGGCCCGTTCCGCCAGCGTCTTGGACTTCACGTAGGCACTGAGCTGCGGGCTGGCCGGATCGGTCCAGTCGCGCTCGGTGTACGGGCGCTCGATCTGTGTCGTGCCGTAGCCGATCGCCGCGAAGGACGAAGTGAGCACGACGCGGCGCACGCCCGCGTCGCGCGCCGCACGCAGGACTCGCAAGGCGCCGTCGCGCGCCGGCACGATCACCTCGTCCTCGTGGCGCGGCACGCCTGATGGAAACGGCGAGGCCACGTGCAGCACGTAGCGGCAGCCGGCAAGCGCCTCCGTCCAGCCCTGGTCCGCGCCGAGATCGGCGACGACCACTTCGAGCGCAGCGCCGGGCGCCGCGCCGCCGGCCGCCAGCATGGCGCGCACTTCGGCTTCGCGGCTGGCTGCGCGCAGGCTGGTGCGCACCCGATAGCCGGCCGCCAGCAGCTGCACGATGCAGTGCGCGCCGAGGAAGCCCGAGCCTCCGGTAACCAGCACCGTTTCGCCAGTCATGCGAGTCGCTCCGCGGCAAGCGCTGCAACCAGGCATGCCATCGGCGAATACAGGCAACCAGCCGGCAGGCAGCGGTGGGGCAAGGTCGGCAGCATGGTCCGGGCATCCGCGCAGCGAGAGACCGAAGACGATAGGCGCCGCCCACCGATGAAACAATCGGGCTAATCTTGCATGAAGTCATGCAGGAAATCGCACAATGTCGAAAGCCGGACTGCTCGAACTCCAGGCCGTGGCCGCGGTGGCGGGTCATCGCAGCTTCCGTCGCGCCGCCGACGAGCTGGGCCTGTCGCCGTCGGCGCTGAGCCATGCCGTTGCCGCGCTGGAACAGCGCATGGGCGTGCGCCTGTTCAATCGCACCACCCGCAGCGTGTCGCTGTCGGAGGCAGGCGAACAGTTTCTCGCGCGGGTGCAGCCCGCCCTGCGCGAGATCGGCGCCGCGATGGAGGCCATCAACGACTTTCGCGACACGCCCGCCGGCACCCTGCGCCTCAACGCCTCGGAAGGCGCGGCGCGCATGCTGCTCACGCCGATCGTGTTCGAGTTCATGCGGCGCTACCCGGACATGAAGGTGGACATCGTCACCGAGGGGCGCCTGGTCGACATCGTCGCGGACGGTTTCGACGCCGGCGTCCGCAGCGCCGAGGACGTGCCGCAGGACATGGTCGCGGTGCCGTGCAGCGCGCCGCTGCGCTTCGTGGTGGTGGGCGCCCCGGCCTACTTCGCGCGCCACCGCAAGCCGCGCGTGCCGGCCGACCTGGCCCGTCACCACTGCGTGCGCAGCCGCTACGCCAGCGGCGCCATCTATCGCTGGGAATTCGAGAAACGCGGCGAGCAACAAGCGATCGACGTCGACGGCCCGCTGACCCTGGACAGCCACCCGCTGATGATCGAGGCGGCCCTGCAGGGTGTCGGCTTGATCTGGACCAACGAATGGTCGGTCGCCGAGCACCTCGCCGCCAAGCGGCTGGTGCGCGTGCTGGAAGACTGGTCGCCGCCCTACCCCGGCCTGTGCCTGTACTATCCCAAGCACCGCCACGCGCCGGCAGGGCTGCGTGCCTTTGTCGAAGTCGTGAAGGAGATTGCGCCGACCCTGGCTGCGCCGGCGCGCGGCGCACGACGGCAGCGCCGCTGAGCCCGGATGCGCAGATCCGCATTCGTCGAATGCCCGCATGCCGTGCCGGCTTCACGTCGCACCCGAACGTCAATGTGCAAGGCCGCGCTGTTTCGCCCGAAAATAGGCTCCGAAATGGCTCGGCATACGGCTTATATAAAGCGTGATTCCGGAACCGGAGATGGCATGCCCGTCAGACTGCTGGTGGTGCTCGCCTGCGCTGCATCGTTGTCGGCTTGCCAAGTCGATTTATTGGGAGGCGACTGCCGGAAAATCGGCGGCTCCGGGTATTCCCTGTGCATGGCGGAAGACAATGCGACCTTCTACCTTGAGCCTAACGGCGTATCGCCTTCAGGCGGCGGCGTGCTCGAAGGCACTGTCACCTCCATCGGCTGGGATGCCCGAGTCATCCTCGTACGCCGCCGCGCAATTTTCAGAGGCGATCCCGATGGCTTGATGATAGTCGCCAAAGGCACGGTTGACGGACCGGTGGCGGACGAGGCTTCGCTGCTGAAAGCGTACCCCGCCATCACGCTGGTCGCTCCGAACAAGGCCTGGGATGCCTTGTAGCAAGGCCGGCCAGCCACAGGAATATCTCGATGACGTACAAGACAGGGGTCGCCATGCCGCTGGAATTTCGCGAAGTGCGACTGCCCGAGCTATGGCAGGCTTCCCGGCCCAGTGAGCCGGTGCCGGCGGAATTTGCCGAAGGCCACATCAGAAGCTGGGAGTGCCTGCATGACGCACAGGTAGTCGGCCACTGCTCGGGCAATGCGGCGACCGGTGAAGTGCTGGGGCTCTCCGTCGTTCCCGCGTACCGACGCCAAGGCATTGCCCGCCGGTTGCTGGCCGTCGTGGTGGCCTGGCTCCGGAGTCAAGGCACGGAAAGAATCTGGCTGAGCGCACCCTCCGATCCGTCACGGCCCGCCCACGCCTTCTATCGCGCCCAAGGGTGGGTGCCTACGGGCGTGCGCGAGAACGATGCCGTCGAGATACTCGAGCTGCTTGCGCCCCCGCCGCTGCAGGCGACGCCCGCTGCGCCAGACTGAACCTCCGGAACGCAGGCCTGCTTCATCGGCCAGGTCGGCAGGCGGACACAGAGGCAACAGGCCAGCCGCCGGCAGGGTATCGGTCACGCCGTCTGCGCGCCCGCCCGGCTGGAGGCACCGCCTGTGACATGCGCCGCAGCACGCAGCGGACGGCATGCATGGATGCCGAAACAAGCTGCCGATATGCTCTCGACTTCACCGACAAGGAGCTCAAGGTGCCTTCCGTGACGACACAACCGGTCACCGCGCAGCTGACGCACGCGGCGATCTTCCTGGTAGTGACCCTGAATACCGAACCGGCCGACCGCGAGGCTGTGCGCGGGTTGTGCAGCGACATGCCGGCGCTGCTGCGCGGGATCGGCTTCCGCCATCCGGACCGGCGGCTGTCCTGCGTGGTCGGCATCGGCTCGGCGGCCTGGGATCGGCTGTTCGGGTCGCCGCGGCCGGCCGAGCTGCATCCGTTCCGCGAGATCGAGGGCGTGCATCGCGCCGTCGCCACGCCGGGCGACCTGCTCTTCCATATCCGCGCCACCCATATGGACCTCTGCTTCGAGCTGGCGGCGCAGATCATGTCTCGGCTCGGTGCGGCCGTCGCCGGCGCGGACGAGGTGCACGGCTTCAAGTACTTCGACGAGCGCGACCTGCTCGGCTTCGTCGACGGCACCGAGAATCCAGTGGACCAGGCCGCCCTGGATGCGGCGATCATCGGCGACGAAGACCCTGCCTTCGCCGGCGGCAGCTACGTCATCGTGCAGAAATACTTGCACGACCTGAAGGCCTGGAACGCGGTGCCTGTGGAGCAGCAGGAAAGGATCGTCGGCCGCAAGAAGCTCTCCGACGTCGAGCTGGACGACGAAGCCAAGCCCGCCTATGCGCACAACGTGCTCACCAGCATCGAGGAGAACGGCGAGGCGCTGGAGATCGTGCGCGACAACATGCCCTTCGGCGATGCCGCCAAGGGCGAGTTCGGCACCTATTTCATCGGCTATGCGCGTTCGCCGGCGCGCATCGAGCGCATGCTCAACAATATGTTCGTCGGCCTGCCGCCCGGCAACTACGATCGCCTGCTGGACTTCAGCAAGGCGGTGACCGGCACGCTGTTCTTCGTGCCGTCCGCAAGCTTCCTGGCCAGCCTTTAGGCCAGCCAGGGAGCGGCTCACGCCAGATAGCGGCGCCGGTCTTCGTCGGCCAGGTTGCCGCCGCACAGCACCGTGGCCACCTGCAGGCCGCGGAAGGAAGTGCTGTCGGCGATCAGCGCGGCGACGCCGAGCACGCCCGCCGGCTCGACCACCACGCCGGCATGCCGGTGCACGCGCTGCATCGCATCGACGATGACGGCGTCGTCCACCAGACGCACCTCGTCGACCAGGGGCAGCATGTCGGCCACCGCCTCGGCGATCGGCGTGCGCACCGCCACGCCGTCGGCGATGGTCGAGACGCTCGTCGCGGCCACCGGGCGCCCGGCCTGCCAGCTGTGCGCCATGCAGGGAGCGCCGCTGGCCGCGACGCCGATCACCCGCGTCCCCGGCGCGGCCGCCTTGATCCAGCGCGCCATGCCGTTGAGCAGCGCGCCGTTGCCTAGCGGCACCAGCACGACGTCCGGCGGCCGTCCTGCCGCAAGCAGTTCCACTGCGATGCTGCCAGCGCCCTCGCCGATCTCCGGCTCCAGTCCATCCTCGACCAGCCAAGCGCCGCGTTGTTCGGCATAGGCTCGCGCCAGCGTCTTGGCCTCGTCGAAATCGCGCCCGCCCAGATGCAGCACGGCGCCCAGCTGGCGCATGCGCTGCGCCTTGAGCGGGTTCACCGAGTCAGCGGCGAACACCTCGATGCGCTCGCCGCGGCCGCGCCCGACATAGGCCAGCGCCTGGCCCCAGTTGCCGGCGCTGGCGCACACCAGCGGGCGCCGCTCGCCGCGCGCGCGGGCCTCCCGCACGAAGTGGTCCGCGCCGCGCCCCTTGAACGAGCGGATCGGGTTGAGCGTCTCGAGCTTGAGCGTGAGCGCGCAATCCAGCTCTTCGGCCAGCGCCTCGCAGAGGAACTGCGGGCTGTGCAGGAAGACCGGATCAATCAGCCGGCTGGCTGCGGCGATGCCTTCCAGGGTGATGCGGTGCGGCGGCGACGCCACGGCCGGCAGGCACGATCGCGCGGACAAGGGCTGGATCGCGTCGTCGCCTTCGGCGCGATCCAGCATCAACACGCCGTCCAGGTGATCGATCTCGTGCTGGACCAGCTCGGACAGGTCGGCAGGCAGCTTTTCCCAGTGGCGCCGGTCGCCCCGCTCGTCCAGGTAGCTCAGGCTGATCGATCGATGCCGCCGCAGCCTGACCAGGCGCCCCGGCACGCTGAGGCAGTCGTCCCACACATCCATGGTCTCCGCGCTGCGCCAGGTGATGAGCGGATTGATCAAGGCGAACGGCGAGGCACCCAGATGCAGGGCGACGATGCGCAGGTCCGCGCCCACCTGGGGCGCGGCGATCGCACGGCCGAAGCCGATGCGTCCGCGAAAGTCGAGCAGCGTGGCGATAAGGTCGTCGACCAGGCGGCGCACGCTGCCGTCGACCGCGGCGACGTCTTGCGCGCGCCGTCTCAGGCGAGGATCTTCGTCGGTCAGGATGGGGAGAATGGATGGCATGGCCTGCTCCGCAAGGATGCTTCAGTATGCGCACAGGCGCGCTTCGGGCGGCATCGTTCGCGCAGGCGTCGATGCGGCATGCCCGCAAAATAGGCGCCGTGCCTGCGGGAAAACCTCACGCGCCTCATGCATGACAGGCCGGCGTCGCCGACGTCAGTGCAGCGGCGCAACGACCTCCGGCCGGAGCCACATACGCTCGGCCGCGATCAGCCGAAACGCATCAGCCCGGAAACTTTCGATCTGCGAGGTGCAAGCATGTCCGAGCTTCTTTCCTCCACCTTCGTGCTGGCGGTGAACGACCTCGACGCATCGAGGCGCTACTACATCGACCTGCTGGGCTTCGAGGAGACCTTGCAAGCGGACGGCTGGTCCTTTCTGCGTCGCGGCGCCTGCCAGCTCAGACTGGGACATTGCCCGGACGCGCGGCCGATGAGCGCCTGTCAGGATCATTCCTGGTTTGCCTACCTGCAGGTAGACGACGCGGCGGCGCTGTACCGGGAATACCTCGCCCGGCAAGTGGCGATCTGGCACGCGCTGGAGGACAAGCCCTGGGGCATGCGTGAATTCGCCCTGGTGACACCGGACGGACACCGCATCGTGTTCGGCCAGGCGATCGCCTGAAGAGCGCCGCACACCAGGCCACCATGCCGGTGTCGATCGCCCAGGGCGGCACGGCCGTCAACGGCCAGGCGCGATGCATGCGCCAGACGTGCATCGCAGCGCCAGCTCACCGCGCCATGGCCGATCACCGCGAGAACTGCGCAACCATCGCCGGCTCGGCGTGGCGCATGCATGCGCCGGACGAGCGCCACATGGTCGGGCCGCAACGTCAGATACGCCGATGCCCATCCCGACACATGGGTGCCGACCGCCAAGCGCTAGACGTGGCCGGCCACGGCGTGGGGTACGTAGTCGTGCTCCAGGGCCTTGACCTCGTCGTCGCTCAGCGCCAGCGACAGCGCCGCCACCGCATCGTCCAGGTGCTGCGGCTTCGAAGCGCCGACGATCGGCGCCGTCACGAAGGGCTGGCGCGCCACCCAGGCCAGCGCCACCTGCGCCTTCGGCACGCCGCGCGCCGCAGCCACGCGCGCCACCGCTTCCACCACACGGCGGTCTGCCTCGGGCGAGGCGTACAAGGTCTTGCCGTATTGGTCGGTCTGCTGGCGTTCGCTGGCCTCGTCCCAGGCGCGGGTCAGGCGGCCGCGCGCCAGCGGGCTCCACGGAATGATGCCGACGCCCTGGTCGCGGCACAGCGGGATCATCTCGCGCTCTTCCTCGCGATACAGCAGGTTGTAGTGGTTCTGCATGCTGACGAAGCGGGTCCAGCCATGGCGCTCGGCCACGTGCTGCGCCTTGGCGAATTGCCAGGCCCACATCGAGGAAGCGCCGATGTAGCGTGCCTTGCCGGCCTTCACCACGTCGTGCAGCGCTTCCATGGTTTCTTCGATCGGCGTGCGCGCATCCCAGCGATGGATCTGGTACAGGTCCACGTAGTCGGTGCCGAGCCGGCGCAGGCTATGGTCGATCTCGGCAAGAATGGCCTTGCGCGAAAGCCCCATGCCGTTCGGCCCGGCATGCATGCGGTTGAACACCTTGGTGGCCAGCACGATGTCGTCGCGACGCGCGAAATCGCTCAGCGCACGGCCGACGATTTCTTCCGAGGTGCCGTCCGAATACACATTGGCGGTGTCGAAGAAATTGATGCCCAGCTCGAGCGCGCGCTGGATGAACGGGCGGCTCGCCGATTCGTCCAGGGTCCAGGCGTGATTGCCGCGATCGGCATCGCCGTAGGTCATGCAGCCCAGGCACAGGCGGGACACCTCGAGCCCGGTGTTGCCGAGTTTCACGTAGTCCATCTTGAGCTCCGGCATTGGCGTCGACCGATCCTAACCGATGCCCGTGACCGGCGCGTCGACGCGACGCATGCAGCGGCGACCGCCATGAACTTGCGCAATGCGCTACGCAAGTCGCTCGTGCCACGGCAGCGTCCCGGATGCTTCCAAGCCGACCGCGGTTCACCGGCGCCAGCTCGCCGTAGCCCGGCGAGTGCCGCAATGTCAGCTCATGCGCGGCACCGCTACATCGCCGACATGCACCACTGGCGCAAGCTCGTCGAATAAATCATGACGAACGAGCACAGCGGCCTCACGCCGAAGGTCTTCGCACGCCCCAAGCGTCCGCGGCGATCTGCACAGCGGAACCTCGCCTTACTTCCGAGGACGCGCATCCAGCCAGGCCACGGCGCGCGGCCATTGCCGGGACATCGCATATTTGCGGAACGAACCGCCATCACGGCTAAAGCGAGAGGGATCGGCGCCGGCCTGCAGCAGCAGCATGGCGACGTCGTCGCTATCGGTATAGCCGAGCGCCGCGATGCCATCCTTGTCGGCGGCCGAAGGATTCAAACCCAGGCCGAGCAGATAGCGCGCGAAATCCACATCGTTCGCCTTGGCGGCGATATGCAGCAGGTTCTTCCCCTCCGCATCGACGGCCTTGGGATTGCAACCCTTAGCGATCAGCCAGCGGGCGATCGCCAGGCCGTCCCAACGGGGCACGGCATGAGGATCACGATCGACTTCCCACTGATAGCTGTTGTATTCCAGCAGCAAGGTCACCGGCGACTCCCGATGCACCGGCCTGATCTCGGCCACGTCGTCGAAGCTCAGCGACGGCCGCGCGCGGGCTCCTGCGGCATCCCAGACGGCCTTCACCGCGGCCAGCTGGCCGCCGGCGATGGCTGCGCGAAACGCCGCATCGATCTTCCACGACTCCGGCTTGCCGTCGGTGCGCAGGGCACCGCGTTCAATCAACGGTTGCACCAGCCTCCAGCGATGATTCCGCAAGGCCATTTCCAGCAAGGAACCGGGTTTGCCTCGCACCAGCCTGCTGTCGCCCAGATCGCTGCCCTGCAGCGGCGCACCCAGCTGGATAAGGGCCAGTGGGCCGTCGTCGTTGCCTTTGGAAAACGGGTGCATCACGGTACGCGCAAGCAAATCCGCGCCGGCCTGCGAATCGAACTTGAAGCCTTCCGACTTCAGCTGTGCCACCGCCTCGCTCGACAGATAGATCCACTGGTCACTGTGCGTCACCCGGTCGACTTCCTGCTCGAAGTCGGACACGGCAGCCGGCATGCCGACCCAGGGGCCCGCATAGTCCACCAGCTTGTGGACCTGCCCGCCCATGTCCATCGTCAGCACGAATGTCGGCAAGTCGGTGACTTCTGCGCGATATTCCGGCCGCAGCGACCAGATGTCCTTGGCGCGCAGACTGTCGACCAGCTTGGCCACATCCTGCACGGGAATGCGATAACGATGTTCGCCCTCGACATCGGTGACGTATTTTCCCAGGTAGACCACCCTGCCGTCGCCATAGACATCCACCTGGTAAGCCGGACAGGAACCGAAGCAGGCAGTGCGCTCCAGCGTGATATGCACCTGATCGAGCGGCACTTCGGGCAGCGGCAGGTGCTTCTCGGGCAGCTCCTGGGCTCGAACGTGTTCCTTGAACACCGCCGCCACAGGCTTGCCGTCCTCGGTGAAAGGCGCGTAGCGCCAGGTATTCAAGCCATCGACCAAGGCGCGTTGCCGATCGTCCAGCGCGACTTCGCGGTCGCGAAAATCCTTGGCGGCATAGCAGACCACCTTGCCGGACTCGTCCGTCCTCAGCGTCAGGTCCAACGTCCCGGACCACGACATAGCTTCGCCGATCTTCGCGTCAAAGGGGTAGCTGATGACCGGCAGGTCGAATGAGCGATGCGCGGCGACTTCGTCATCCGACGGCGCATAGGCAAGCAGTTGATCCGTGCTGCAGCGGGCGACGCCGGCAGCATGCGCCGGCACGCTGCCAAGGATCATCGCGGCGAGCAGGATGCCGGCATGTAGACAAAAGCGTTTCATCGCAGGTTCCCTCATAGTCGAATGCCATCGGCGCGACGCGACAGACAGGCTTCCATAAAGCGCCACGCCGCCGGGCTCCGCACGCGTTTCTCCCACGAGCGGCATCACCTCGTTCAACGCGTCGGCCAGTGCCAGGCCGGCTCGTCGAGCATGCCCTGGCCAACGATGCGGGTCTGGCCGAGCTCCTTTTCCAGCTCGATGGCATGGCAGTCCGGCGTCGCCTCCAGCGCCGCGACCAGCCGCGCGGCATGCGACACCACCCAGATCTGGCTGTGCCGCGCGGCCTGCGCAATCAGGCGCGCCAGCGCCGGCAGCAGGTCGGGATGCAGGCTGGTCTCCGGCTCGTTCAGCACCATCAACGGGGGCGGCCGCGGCGTGTGCAGGGCGGCGATCCACAATAGATAACGCAAGGTGCCGTCGGACAGCTCGGCCGCCGACAGCGGACGCAGCAGGCCGTGCTGGCGGAACGTGAGACCGAAGCGGCCGTCGCGGATCTCTACCGCCACGGCCGCGCCCGGGAACGCATCTTCGACCGCCGCATCCAGCGAACGCGCGTCGCCGGTTTCGCGGATGGTCTGCCAGGCGGCGGCGAGGTCGTGGCCGTCATGGCTGAGCACCGGCGTGCGCGTGCCGATCTGCGGCCAGCGTGCCGGGGCATCAGCGTCGGAACGGAAATGATCGTAGAAGCGCCAGCCGCGGATCGATTCGCGCAGCAGCATCACTTCCGGCGCGCGCTGCAGGTCGGCGATCTGGGTGAAGATGCTGTCGAAACCGTTCACGCGTTCGGACAGCACGCTCCAGCTGCGGCCGTCGCGCACCCGCACGATCGCTCCGCGCCGCTCCACCAGCAGGTTGGCCTGACGCAGGAACGGGCCGTTCCAGATCGACTCGCATTTGATCTGCGGATCGAGCGAGAACGACGAGGCCGGCGGCGGCGGCAGGCCGAGATCGATGGCATAGCCGAAGTCCTCGCCGGCGAAGCCCAGCTTCAGCGCCACCGGCTCCTGCCGCGGCCCGCCCTGGATCGGCACCTCGCCGCGTTCCATGCCGCGGCTGAAGCGCTCCGGGCCCGCCCATAGCGTGGAAGGCAGGCCGCCCTCGCGGGCCAGCGCGTTGACCACGCCGCCCTGGGCCGTCTCGGCCAGCAGGCGCAGCGCGCGATACAGGTTGGACTTGCCGCTGCCATTGGCCCCGGTGACCAGGTTGAGCCGCCCCAGCGGCATGTTCAGCGCGCGCAGCGAACGGTAATTGGCGATGGCCAGCGTGCTCAGCATCGACGCCTCTCCCCTCCATGGATCGTATCGCGCAGTGTCGCCGGTCCGCCGGCAAAAAGCAGCTCCCGCCGATGGTGACCAATGGCCCAATCCGCCGGCCTGGCCTTGTGTTGTAGTGCCCGCATCGATGCTGCATATCGCGGCCGGAGAAATCATCATGCCGAAGTACTTCCTGCCTGCGCTGGGATGCATGGCGGCGCTCGCCGCGCCGGCCGCCATCGCTGCTGCTGCGATGCCGAGTGCGGCCCAGGTGCTGGACGCCAACCATGCCGCGGTCGGCGACATGCCCGCCGCCGGCACGCTGCAGCTCGACTATCGCTATGCAGCGGACGGCCTGGTCGGCACGCGTCGCGCCATCGTCGACCTGGCCAGCGGCGCCTATGTCGACGCCGATGCGGCCGGCGCGGTCACCCGCGGCGAAGGCTACGACGGCCGCCTGCCGTGGATGCGCGACTTCTCCGGCGCCTATACACCGCAGCAGGGCGGCGACCGCATCCCGGTCGCGGTGAGCGAGGCCTACCGGCGCGCGAATCGGTGGTGGCGCGCCGATCGTGGCGGCGCCGCCATTGCCTATCTCGGCCGCGAGATCATCGACGGCAACGCCTACGATCATCTCTCGATCGCACCGCAGGGCGGCCAGCCGTTCGAGGCCTGGTTCGATGCGCACACTCACTTGCTTGGACGCATCGCCGAGACGCAGCAGTTCTTCAAGACCCGTACCTTCTACACCGATTACCGCCGCGAAGGCGCCGCCCTGCTGCCGCATGCGTTGAGCTTCGATCCAGGCGTGGGCAAGGACTACTACGAAAGCCTGCAGCTGCAGCACGCCGACTTCAGTGCAGCGCGGTCGCCGGCATCCTATGCCTGCCCCGACGAGGCACCCACCGGCATGACTCTCGACGGCGGCAAGCCCAGCGTCAGCATGCCGTTCCGGCTGCTCAACAATCACATCTACGTGCAGGGCCGGGTGAACGGCAAGGGGCCGTATAACTTCATCGTCGACACCGGCGGCAATACCTTGCTGTCGCCGCGCATCGCGGCCGAGGCCGGGCTCGAGACGCAGGGCTCGGCGGCCTCTTCCGGCACCGGCGAGAAGACCCAGACCAGCGGCTTCGCCCTGGCCCGCGACATCGACGTCGGCGGCGTGCGCATGAACGACCAGCTCGCCATGATTACCCCGGTCTACGACGTCTCGATCGAAGGCATCCCGGTCGACGGCATGATCGGCTTCGAGGTGTTCCGCCGCTTCGCGGTGCGCATCGACTATGGCCGCCACGTGCTGACCGTCACCGACTTCGCACACTTCGACCCGCGCGGCGCGGGCACGCCAGTGCCCTTCGTGTTCTACGACCACCTGCCCTTCGTGCAGGGCCGCATCGACGGCATGCCGGCACGCTTCGACATCGACACCGGCTCGCGCAGCGAGCTGGACATCACCAGCCCGTTCGCCGACAAGGCCCGCCTGCGCGAGCGCTATGCCAAGGGCGTCAGCGCCATCGTCGGCTGGGGCGTGGGCGGTTCGTCACGCTCCTACGTGGTGCGCATCCCCAGCGTGGAGCTGGGCAGCGTGAAGCTGGAAAACGTGGTGGGCGGCCTGTCCGAGAGCAAGGGCGGCTCGATCAGCGACACCAACTATGAAGGCAACATCGGCAGCGGCCTGCTCAAGCGCTTTGTGGTGAGTTTCGACTACGCGCACCAGCGCATGTATCTGCAGCGGCTGCAGCCGCCGCCGGCCGACGCCGGCCAGTTCGACCGCTCGGGACTGTGGCTCAACGCCGAGGACGGTGGCTATCGCGTGGTCGGTCTCGCCGCCGGCAGCGCGGCAGCCGAGGCCGGTCTGGCCGAGGGCGACGTGATCCTGCGCCTGGACGGCAAGCCGGCCGAGACAGCGCAGCTGTCCGCCACGCGCGAACTGCTGCGCACGCGCCCCGTCGGCAGCGTGGTGGACGTGGTGTACCGGCGCGCCGGCAGCGAGCACAGCGCCCGGCTGCGCCTGCGCGACCAGATCTGAACGGCTTGCCGCACGGCCGGCATGCGCGACCGTGCGGCAGGCTCAACGATGTCGATCACGCCGTATGCGGCGCCAAGCCACGGTGCCGATCGTGCCGTGACGCGGTGGCGAGAAAGGTGTCGGCTCATCGCCGCTCGTCGATGCCAGGCATGCGCCACGCGTGGCGCCGAACGAACGCCGCTAGCGCACCGAAGGTACCAGCGCCACCGGCCCTTGCCGCGCCCATTTCGGCGCCGACAGCGACGCCACGATGCGCGCCACTTCCGCCAGCACCGCGGTGCGCCCGTCGCTGTCGATCGCGTGATTGATGTAGTAGGACGTCACCAGCAAGGGCCCCCGGCGCGGCGGCCAGGCGATCGCGATGTCGTTGTTGGCGTCCTGGCCCGAGCCGGTCTTGTCGCCGACACGCCAGTCCGGTGGCAGGCCGGCGCGCAAGGCATGCGGGCCGGTCTGGCTGGCCACCAGCCAATCGGTGAGCTGTCGGCGCGAGGCTGCGGACAGGACATCGCCCAGCAGCACGCGGCGCATGTCGGCCAGCATCGCCGCCGGCGTGGTCGTGTCCTGCTCGCCGTTGGCCATGTTGAGATCGGGTTCGATGTGATCGAGCCGCGTCGCGCTGTCGCCCAGGCCGCGCGCATAAGCCGTCACCGCGGACGGACCGCCGAGGCTCTGCAGCAGAAGATTGGCGGCGGTGTTGTCGCTCAAGGTGATCGCCGCGTCGCATAGCTCGCTCACGCTCATGCCCGGCGCGCCGACCCGGTGGCTGGTGATCGGCGCGTAGGACAGCACGACCTCCTGGCCGAACACGATGCGTCGGTCCAGCCGCTCGGCGCCACGATCGACCCGCGCCAGCACCGCGGCCACGGCAAGCAGCTTGAAGGTGCTGCAGATCAGGAAGCGTTCGTCGGCGCGATACAGCGCCTGCCTGCCGCTGTCGGTATCGATCGCGGCCACGCCCAGCCGGCCGCCGTGCCGACGCTCCAGCGCGGCCAGTTGCGCTGCGACGTCCTTGCCGCTGGCGTCCTGCGCCTGGGCGAACACGGGGCGCAGCGCGAGCGCCGACGCGCTCATCAACATGCCTTTCAGCAGGTCTCGACGATTCATGGTTTGCCTTTGGGGATGCCGGGGGTGTGGGCAGCTTCATGGTATCGGCTGCCTGTCGCCATTCTCGCCGAGGCCCGGGTCGATATGGCGCCGGAAATAGGGCAATCCACGGGCAGGCACGCGATGAATCAGCTCATGTACGCGGCTGCATGATGTCCTACATGCCTATGTCTAGCCGGTGGATTGTTCGTTTCCGCGCCGGCGAATCCGCGACCATGCCAGCCGCCACGCGACGCTTCCCGATAAGTCATGCCATCTACTGCGCAATCGCTCGGGCTGGCATCCTGGATCGATGACTGCGTAGCAGCTTGGCATCATGACGCGCCGAGGCTGGACGCAGCCTGAGAGTTCGGCGAACACGATGCGCCGCCCGGCATCGATGCGCCTTCGACGCCGCTGCCGCCGTGTGCGCTGCCGCTAAAGCTGGCGACAGAGCCAAGGCGGAGAAAGCCTTACGGGAAACTGAGTACCTCGCCGCTGCGCAAATCCAGCTTCCTTGAATGGCAGACACAGGCTCATCTAAAGAAGCGGTGCCAGATGATGCACTGAATCTGGCTCAAGCTGGCTTTGCACTTCAGTGCCCGGCCATCACCTGATCGATCCACGACGCATAAAAGCTCACCCGCGCCGCGGCGAAACGCTGCCCGCACATACCCATGCGAAACGAGCCGTCTTTCGTCTGCTGCTGGATATGCCGCACCTCGCTGTCCGTGCCGTCGAGGCCATGGGTAACGCCGGCCACATAGGTGCGTCCGCCCACCGTAATGGTGAGCGGGCCGCCGCTATCCCCGCCGGCGGTGGCTCCGCTGAGCTTAGGCGCGCCGGCGCCACAGTCGAATACGTAGCGCAACCACACGCCGTCGGTTCGGGCAAGGCGATTTTCCGCGTGACGCAGCTGGGTTCGATGCGTTTCGCTATCCGGTGCGCCGGTGAGATCGGTGCCGGTAGCGCCTGCGCCATAGACGTCGGCCAGCAGCCCAGGCCTGGCGTTGCCGCGGTCGATCGGCAACGGCGCGACATCGGTCACCGGCTCGGTCAGTTCGATCAAGGCCACATCGTGCAGCGCATTCATTGCCGTACCGTATTGATGGGCAAAGACGTCGGGCTCAGTCGTCTTGATGTGCTCGAACATCTGCTTCCATTGCACCCACGCCGGAGGGAAATCCGGGTACACGATGATGCGGCTCACCGCGCGGCGCTTCCCGTTGATCGTCACGAAGTGCTCTTCCGGCATCTGCTGCATCATGTTCACGGCGTGCGCTGCGGTGAGCACCCAACGCGGCGCGATCAGGGTGCCATGGCCTTCGTCGGGCAGATCGGCCAAGGCCGGGATGGCGGAAGGGCTGATGCGGTAGCTCGCGTCGGGCTGGTCGTGGCGGATCACGATGGCGCCGGCGCTCGTGCTGAGCAGCCACAGCGGCAGGGCGAGGCGGAGAGCTTTCCTCATGCGGTTTTTTCCTTTGACCTTAAGCAATGGGAACAGCTTGTCATGCAGATGGCTCGGAGCCGCTGACAGCACTGTGGGGTCGCCGTGCGGCAGGCACAGCCGGTGCTCGGTGTTCTGATGCATGCCTCAGTAAATCCTGCTCCCAACCTGTAGCTCAGGCCGGCCGCACCGCAGTCCGCGATGTTCGTCAGCGACGCTGAAGCCAGGCTTTTCGAAGCGATGCTCGGCATGACGATTGGCGGTTTGGCTGGACATGCTGTCGCAGCGGGAATCTTCAGCGAAAACAAGCCGTGATTGTGACGACCGGCCTTCCTGCACGTCGGCCAGATTCCCGACGAATCCGGCCAGCGCTTCAGCTGCCGAAGCGCTGCCGATACTCCGCCGGTGAACTGCCGTAGTGTGCGCGGAACGCCCGCCGGAACGCATCCGCGCTGCGAAAGCCGACGCCTGCCGCGATCCGCTCTACCGAGCCCTTGCCTGCGGTCAGGCGCAGGCAGGCCTGTTCCAGCCGCAGGCGCTCGACGAAGCGCGCCGGCGTGTCGCGGAAGGTCTCGACGAACACGCGGCGAAAATTCCGCGGGCTCATCGCCACCTGCCCGGCCAGACGCTCGACTGCCAGGTCTTCGTCCAGATGCTGCAGCAGCCAGTCGAGCAGGCCGGCCAGGCGTCCCTTGTCCTGGCTCTGAGCCGCCAGCGGCGCCGAGAACTGCGCCTGGTTGCCGGGTCGCTTCACGTACATCACCAGATAGCGCGCCACCATCAAGGCAGCCGGCCCGCCAAGATCCTCTTCCACCAGAGCCAGGGCGAGGTCCATGCCGGCGGTGAGGCCGCCCGAGGTGGCGAACGGACCGTCGCGCAGGAACAGGCGGTCCGCCTGCAGACGCAGGGCCGGATGGCGGCGCGCCACGTCCTCGGCGTAACACCAGTGCGTGGTGACCTGGCGCCCGTCGAGCAGACCGGTGGCCGCCAGCACGTAGATGCCGGTGCAGACGCAGACCATGCGCCGGGTGGTGGCGGCACGCTCGCGCAGCCACGCGAGCAGGCGCGCGTCGGCGTTGATGACGCGACTGCCGGCGCCGCCCGGAATCAGCAGCGTGTCCAGCGCGGGAACGTCGTCGAGCGTGCAGCTCGGCATCACCACCAGGCCGTTCTCGGCACGCACCGGCTCGCGGTCCAGGCCGACGATATGCAGCTGATAAGGCAGCTCGCCGGCGACCTGCCCGTTCGCCGTGCCGAACACGTCGAGCGGCCCGACCAGGTCGAGCGATTGCATGTTCGGGTAGGCGAGCAGCCCAATGGCAAGCATGGCGGGTGCCGTATTGGTGAGGGAGGCGAAGGTGCGATCTGCGGATTGCGCGCAGCGCATTCTCGCTGGCTAGAGCGAGATCATAAACAGCTGGCGATGCGCCTAGGTGGCAGGCATTCCGCGATCGCGTGCCGCATCAGCTGCTGTCGACGCGCAGGCATCAATGCCGGCACACATCGCACATCCATCAAACAAATCCCGTCAGCGGCAGCGGCAGCGGCAGCGAGACCGGCATGGACGCAGCCTCGCTGTTCACCCCGCAACCTCAACGCCTCAGCGCAAACCCACCGTGCCGTTGGCCGCCTTCACCAGCTTGGCCGGGTCGTAGCCCACGCCATCCTTGAACACCAGGGCGACCTTCTCGATGTCCTTGATGTCCTGCGCCGGATTGCCGTCAAGCAGCACCAGGTCGGCGGCCTTGCCGGGCTCGATCGAGCCGATGGCGCGCTCCTCGCCCATGAAGCGTGCGCCGTTGAGGGTGGCGATGCGGATCGCCTGCAGCGGCGTGAAGCCGGCCTCCACCAGCAGCTCCACCTCGTGCTGGTCGCCGTAGCCCGCGATCACCCCGCCATAGCCGGTCGGGTCCAGCCCGGCCAGCAAGGTGCCGCCCTGTTGCACGAAGGCGTGTTCGAAATCCTCTTCCAGCTTGAACACCTTCGGCCACGGCGAATCGGCCAGGCCGGCGACATGCTCGCGGCTCTTCAGGTATTCCGTGCGGGTCTCCGGCAGCATCGCATCCAGCACGCGCGGATCGACCGGCGCGCGCCCCGGCACGAAGGTCTCGAACACCGGCAGGGTCGAGGTCACCGCCACGTGCTTCGCCACCAGGTACTTGATCAGCTGCTGGATGCGCGGATCGTCCACGCTCATGCTTGCCAGCCCCGCCACCGCCTGCTTGGTGTCAGGGCAGACGTCGGGCTGCTTGCCCGGCACGAATTCGGTGTCCACCGGCAGACCGTGCTCCAGGTCGTCGATGCCCAGCTCGGCGGCCTCGCGGAAACCGATCGTGCAAAGATGGCCGGTCACCTTGATGTGTTTGGCGTGCGCCGCGGCAATCGCCGCCGACAGCTCGGCGCGGGTGATGTGCATGTACGCCTTGAACGAGGTAGCGCCCTCGCCGATCCAGTAATTGACCGTGCCGGCGGCATCCGCCGCATCGGTCAGCTCATGCATCTGCGGGGTGAAGCTGCCCTTGCCTTCCAGGTAGGGCCCGGTGGTATGCATCTTCGGCCCGGGAATCTTGCCGGCGTCGATGGCCTTCTTCAGCTCCAGGTCGGTGTACGGCTCGGTGCTGCCGGTGGTGCGGATGGTGGTGACGCCGCCGGCCAGATAGAGCTTGGGAAAGCTCGACGCCTGCTCCGGATAAATCGCTTCCTTCGCCTCCGGGTTCACCTTCGGCGCCGGATAGAACATGTGGTCGTGCATGCCTACCAGGCCCGGAATCAGGGTGTGCCCGCTGCCGTCGATTACTGTCGCCTCCCTCGGCACGTCGACCCGCTTGCCGACCGCCGCGATCAGCCCGTCGCGCAGCAGCACTGTCTGGTCGTCCCTGGCCGGCGCGCCGGTGCCGTCGATCACGCGCACGTGGGTGATCGCAAGCAGGGGCTGGGCATACGTCACATACTGCTGCGTCTGTGCGGACAACGCCGGCGACTGCGCCCCGGCGGATGCCGTCGCGAAGCATCCTGCCAATGCGACGACCAGCCGACCATGCCGAAAGGCTTGGAACGACGACAAGACAGATACCAAGCGACGGGCTCTCGTAGGCACGGTGCGACTCCCCCAGTAGCGAGGCAGGCAGGGGCCCGCCGATCGGTCAGAGCACTATCGCACGATACGACCGGCCCCGGATCGACGATAAGGACTCTGAAAGCGGCCGGCACAAGAGGCCAGCGGCCTGAAATGTCAATGTCGAGGTCGAGCAGGCGCGGCCATGTCTGCATGCCGAGTCAGCCGAACTCGAATTTTATTTGTCGATCCACGCACCCGTCATTCGTCGAAGAGTATGAACACCCTTCCTACCAGCCCGAACCAGGAGAGCCCGTATGGTCAGCAAGAACACGATTTGCCTCTGGTATGACGGCACCGCACTGGAAGCCGCCACCTTCTACGCCAAGACATTCCCGGACAGTGCTGTAGGCGCCGTGTATCGCGCGCCGGGCGACTACCCAGCAGGCAAACAAGGCAACGTGCTGACGGTGGAATTCACCGTCATGGGCATCCCATGCCTGGGCTTGAACGGCGGCTCCGGCGTCCCGCACACCGATGCCTTCTCGTTTCAGGTGGCCACCGACGACCAGGCCGAAACCGACCGCCTGTGGAACGCAATCGTCGACCACGGCGGCCAAACCAGCGCCTGCGGCTGGTGCAAGGATCGGTGGGGCCTGTCGTGGCAGATCACCCCGCGTGCCCTGCTGGCCGCGATCACCGACCCGGATGCGGCCGCGGCCAAGCGCGCATTCGAGGCGATGATGACCATGACGAAGATTGATATCGCGGCGATTGAGGCGGCTAGGCGGGGGTGACGGCTTTAACTCTGCTACTGCAGGCACCTGCAGTAGCCCTGTCTCTTGAGGAACACCGATCTTAACTTCTTCTTTTTACACTTCCCGAAGGAGTCTCCGAGAGCATTCCTGCACGCCTTAACTCACTACCACTAGTTTTCTTGACTTACACTTTCCTCCGCCCGCCTTTCGTCCGCTAATTTTCCACAAAGTAAATCACAAATAATTTCCACCTGATCCACACTTCCATTTGGATCATAGCTCAAGCCACCATATCTCCGCGACTCATCAAACATACCTGGCGGACAATCAGTAAACCAAATGGGAATAATGGATTTATCACCAAACCTCTGCCTAAAATTCTCAGACTCAAATTTTGTCCAAATTTTCTTTGGATAGCTATGACTAAGCAAAGGAATTACATAACGAGATTCACTCCTGTATATAGGCGCCAGGTATTCCTCGACGTCATTTCCAAGAATGCGGTGCTGCTCATTTTTATCATAGAACACAGCAACCTCCCTTGAAGTCAATTCATTAAAAATAGATTCAGCCAATGACCTATCCTCCCCGGCAAAGGAAAGGGCAAAATCATAACGACTATCAAGGCTTATATTATAGTAACCAACTTGGCGAGCAAATTTCGACCAAATCAAGTGTCTTATAAAATATAAAAACTTAGGATCCTCAAGCGTTAGGAGATGCGTACTCTGCTCAAAATGCACTAACTGCCCAATAGAATCCGATTCAGCAATTAATGTTGCAAGATGCCCCTTGGAAATAACTTGACCGATACTATCTTTTAGTTCGTGATTTATCGCCATTGCCTCACGCGTATCTAGAACGCCCTCAGAGGTATGAGACAACCAACGAAGCAAGTGCAAGTAAGGCGCGCGCCCTTCTCGACGGAGTTTTCTTCCAGTAGCAAATTCACGCGCAATGGCGAAAAATCTACTACTGAGGTCCGCGATAACAGACTCCCTCACCGCAGGCAAACTTGTGGCAATTTGAACCGGCTTTACTCCATCATTGCTTTCAAGCAGCCCTGCCTTCAAACAGGCCTCATGACATAGAATTTGCGCCATTGCGAAACTACCTTCCGCCTCAGTAGAAATCTCCTCAGAGATTGCAATTTCGCAATTTAAAGCACGCTCGCCAAGCCTTATCAGCTCCAATATACGCTCGACGTTTGTTCTACCAAATCTAATTGTTTCAATCCTATGAAGAACATCTGGCGCGTATTCCACCAGCGCTTGTCCAGCTCGATTAATACCAATTAAAACCACTTTGCTGCCCAAAGTCTCTTCATCGGCCAGCGTCTTCACGAAATCTGTTAGCAAATGCTTCTCTCGGTCCCCAAGGCGATGAAAGTCATCCACGACTACAATTCCAAGAGAACCAAGACTCGGAAGCTCCTTGATTAGACTAAGATCTGAGGACTTTCGACCAGAAAGAAATAGGCAAGAATCGCCCAGCCCAGCGTCCTCAACCGCCTTTTTGATACAGGAAGTCTTTCCAATCCCTGAAGGACCCTCCACTACTATGCAACGCCCCGGAGTCCGTAACGACACTAAGACCCTGTCGTACTCCATCGGAGGCACGAAGGTATGCGTTGGTACACCTGATTTCTTGAATACATCCTCTAAAGTAGCCATAGTCTTCCATAGTAGGATTTATGCCCAAGTTCGGCTAAGACACAATAAAACCACAACTAACTAATAACTTCATGCGACAAGATTCACTCATTTCCGCTAATTTAGCGCCCCTGTCAAAACATGCAGAAGAGCCAGAGAACCAACTTGGTCTTCTAAAGTTCAAACCATCGGCAACTTCAACCCCTGCTCCTTCGCGCACGCCACCGCATCCGCATACCCCGCATCCGCATGCCGCATCACGCCGGTGCCGGGGTCGTTCCACAGCACTCGCGCGATGCGCTTGTCGGCCTCCGCGCTGCCGTCGCACACGATCACCACGCCGCTGTGCTGGCTGTAGCCCATGCCTACGCCGCCGCCGTGGTGGAAGCTCACCCAGGTGGCGCCGCCGGCAGTGTTGAGTAGTGCATTGAGCAGCGGCCAGTCGGACACGGCGTCGCTACCGTCCTTCATCGCTTCGGTTTCGCGGTTGGGGCTGGCGACCGAGCCGGAGTCGAGGTGGTCGCGGCCGATCACGATCGGCGCCTTCAGCTCGCCCTTGCGCACCATCTCGTTGAAGGCCAGGCCAAGCTTGTGGCGCTGGCCCAGGCCCACCCAGCAGATGCGCGCCGGCAGGCCCTGGAAGCTGATGCGCTGCTCGGCCATGTCCAGCCAGTTGTGCAGGTGCGGATCGTCCGGGATCAGCTCCTTCACCTTGGCGTCGGTCTTGAGGATGTCTTCCGGATCGCCGGACAACGCCACCCAGCGGAACGGCCCCACCCCGCGGCAGAACAGCGGACGCACGAAGGCGGGCACGAAGCCGGGGAAATCGAAGGCGTTGGCCAGGCCTTCGTCCTTGGCCATCTGGCGGATGTTGTTGCCGTAGTCGAAGGTGGGAATGCCCTGCGCGTGGAAGGCCAACATCGCTTCCACGTGCCGCTTCATGGATTTCTTGGCGGCGTCACGGGTGCCGTTCGGGTCGCTCTTGCGCCGCTCGAACCACTGCTCCACCGTCCAGCCCTGCGGCAGGTAGCCGTTGACCGGATCGTGCGCACTGGTCTGGTCGGTCACCGCGTCAGGCCGCACGCCGCGGCGCACCAGCTCCGGCAGCACGTCGGCCGCGTTGCCCAGCAGGGCGATCGACTTGGCTTCGCCCGCCTTGGTGTATTTCTCGATGCGCGCCAGCGCGTCATCCAGGTCGCTGGCCTGCTCGTCCACGTAGCGCGTCTTCAGGCGGAAGTCGATGCTCTTCTGCTGACATTCGATGTTTAGCGAGCAGGCGCCGGCCAGCGTCGCAGCCAGCGGCTGCGCGCCGCCCATGCCGCCGAGGCCGGCGGTGAGGATCCAACGCCCCTTGAGAGAACCGTTGTAATGCTGGCGGCCCATCTCGACGAAGGTTTCGTAGGTGCCCTGCACAATGCCCTGCGAGCCGATGTAGATCCACGAGCCGGCCGTCATCTGGCCGTACATCATCAGGCCCTTCTTATCCAGCTCGTTGAAGTGCTCCCAGTTGGCCCAGGCCGGCACCAGGTTGGAATTGGCGATCAGCACGCGCGGCGCGTCTTTGTGCGTGGGGAACACGCCGACCGGCTTGCCCGACTGCACCAGCAGCGTCTCGTCGTCGTTCAATTCGCGCAGGCTGCGCAGGATCGCGTCGAAGCATTCCCAGTTGCGCGCGGCACGGCCGATGCCGCCGTACACCACCAGCTCGGCCGGATTCTCCGCCACCGCCGGATCCAGGTTGTTCTGGATCATCCGGTACGGCGCTTCGGTGAGCCAGCTCTTGCAGCTCAGCTCGGTGCCGCGCGGCGCACGGATGGTGCGGGTGGTGTCGATGCGGGTCGGTGCGTTCATGGGTGGCTCCGGTAAACGTGCAGGCAAGGCAATGGCCGAGTATAGACCTTGCTGCCGACACCGAACCGGGAGCTGGCGCCAGCTCCCGTGCCGCCCTTGCGCATCAGCGATGCGCCGGATCTACGGCTGGATTTACAGGGTTTTTCGCACTGGCCTGCTGCGCCAGCATCGACTCCAGTTGGCTCAGGTGAACGCGCTCGGCCTGATCACCGCCGAAGTGCATCTTGAAGTAGTGCACGGTATCCGCCAGCCCGGCACGCGGCTGATGGCCCTGGATATTCGCGCGCAACACCCAACCGTCGGCCAGCTCCGGGTGCGTCTGGATGAGGCGATCGGCGACGGCCCAGCCCTTGTCCCAATCCTTGGCTTCATAGACGAACATCTTTCCCTGCTGGGCCAAGGGCCAGGTGTCCTTAGGATTGAGGCGCTCGGCCTTGATGAAATCGGCCTCGGCGCGGTCGTATTGCTTCATATCTTCGTAGGCATACCCGCGCATGCTGTAGCCGCACGAACATTGCGGCTGTTCGCTTATCAGGCGATTGGCGTCCTCGAACGCCCAGCCCGGCTCGTCATAGTTGCTCAGCGCGTAATTCCGGCGCAAACGCGCATAACTGTTCGGGCGAAACCTCAACGCCTCCGACAGATAGACCACCGCCAGCTCGATGTGGCCGTGTTCGTTCGCCGCATGCCCCGCATACAACAGAAGGTCCGTACTCGGCATGTTGTCGAACATCACCGGCATCTGCGACCACTCGGTCGCCGGCTTGCAATTGCATACGCCGTATTTGTAGGCAGGCACCGTCGACAGCATGATCGTCAGCAAGGGATTTTGCTTCGCATGGGCCATCGCTGCGTCGGCGACCTGCTGCATACCTTCCAGCGAGCCGCCCCAGCGAGGCTCTTCGGCGCCGCTGAGCATGCCGTAAATCGCATAGTCGTCGGGGGCAATCGCCAAGCCGCGCTTGGCCGCGCTGAGCAGATAGTCCTGACCCAGGCTGGCCAAACCGGCATGGATCATCGCGACATAGGCCGGGGTGATCTTGGGATTCAGCGCAAGCGCCCGCTGCAGGTCGGCATCCGCCAGCGAAAAGAGCCGATTCATCTCGTCTAGCTGAGCTTGCGGCGTACGCTGGATGAAATCGCCGCCGCGTACCTGGAAGGCTCTGTCCACATAGGCAAAACCGCTGGCGGCGTAGGCAAAGGCGCTCGCAGGCGACGCGCGCTTCCACGCATCCAGGGTCGCACGCATCTCGGGAGAGCCATTGTTGAAATCGGCAAAGAAGGTGTGATCCAGTCGGCCCCTGGCCGCAGGCTTGGTGAATTGATCACGCAGATCCCGCGCGAGTCGCCGATCCAGCGCGGCAGCATGCCCGGCATCGATCATCGCCTTCATCTCATCGAAGGACAGCACGGGCTGCAGGTTGTACTGGCAATACGCCTTAACCGCTTCACGCGACCAGTGGCTGCCGGGCGGATTCGGATAGGCGAGGCATCGCTGCATCGGATCCTTGATCGACTCGGCTTGCCGGGCAGCAGCCAGAAACGCGTGCACTTCCGTCGAAGAAAATAGTCTCGGCTGGACGGTCGTTGCCGTGCCCGGCGAATCGGCATGGCCTGAGGGCGCATTCCCGAAAAGCCCGGCCAATTCTTGCGTTGCGGCACGGGCATCGGAACTGAACTGGCCCAGCCCGAACAAAACCATGGCTGCCGCCAGCCATGCGCGTCGACACGTATTCATCACCTGCCTCCCTGCAAGTCCCCCTATGGACCGACGCACGATAGCACCGTTTCACGGCCGCACGACATCGACGCCGGACCGGGCCGCGCCGGCCCGATCGACATGAGCGGTCAGCCGTGCGGAGTGCTAGCCGAAGCGGCCGCCGCAGTCCTGGATGTCGCCCCCTGCGCCTGCAATGCACGCAGGTGCATCACGAGGCTGCTTTGACTCGGATCGCCGCCGAAGTGCCCCAGAAAATACTGAATCGTATCGTCCAGCCCGGCCCGCGGCTGATGTTCCTGGATGCCAGCACGCAAGGCCCATCCGCGCGGATCTTCGGGATGAAAGCGAATCAGCCGGTCGGCAATATCCCAGCCGTAGTCCCACTCGTGCGTCTTGTCGACATAGATCTTGCCGAGTTCGGCCACTGCCCAGGTATCGTCGTTATCCAGCGTGATGGCCTTGCTCAAATCCTGCGCGGCATGGGTGTAGTCCCCTTGCGCCTCGTAGGCATAAGCACGCGCATCGTAAGCCTCGCCGTAATTCGGGGACACACTGACCATCCAGTTGGCGTCCGCCAGCGCCCAGGCCGGCTGGCCAAGTACCGTCAGGGCATTGTCGCGATAGACGTGGGCCTTCCCCGCATTCGGCTCGAAACGCAGCGCCTCGGAAAGATAGACCGCCGCCAGTTCGTTGTAGCCGTTGACCGAGGCAGCCGAACCCGCATTCATCAGCAACTCGGCGTCGGCCGCCTCGTCGAATGCGCTCGAAACCATCGCCCAATTCGCCCTCGATTCGCAATTGCAGACATCGTATCTATAGGCGAGCACCTCGGCGGGCAAAAGCTTCAGCAGCGGATTTTCCTTGGCATGCGCCTGCGCCATGCTGGCCAGCTGCTGCATGCTTGACAGCGAACCGCCCCATTTCGGCTGCAAGGCCGTCATGTAGGAGTTATAGATCGCGTAGTCGGCCGGCGCCGCGGTCACGCCGAGCTGGAATGCCTGCCCCGCATAATCGCCCTCACCGCCTGCTCCCATTTTTCCGAGATTGATCATGGCCACATAGGCGGGCGTCACCTGCGGGTCGAGTGCGATGGCGTGCTGCAGATCGTCGTTCGCCCTGGACAGGAAGCGCTCCATCGCCTCCACCTTGCTTTTTGGCGTGTCCTGCATGAAGGCGGTTCCGCGCGCGTCGGCTGCGGCGTCCACATAGGCAAAGCCGCTGGCCGCGTAGGCGAAGGCGCTTTTCGGCGAAGCACGCTTCCATGCCTCGATCATCGACCTGACCTCAGGCAGCCCAGAATCGAAATCGGCGTAGTAAATGAGATCGAGCAGACCCACCGAGTCCGGCTTGGTCTGCTGTTCGTTCAGCGCCTGAGCCAGGCGGCGGTCGAGCTCTGCCGCATGGCCTCCTTGGATCAGCGCCTGGACTTCCTTGAATGAAAGGAAGGACTGAAAACGGTAATGGCAATAGGCCGCAACCGCGTCATGCGACCAGTGACTGTTCGGAGGATCCGGATAAGCCAGGCAGCGCTGCAAGGGGTCGGCGATCGCCTCGGCCTTTTGCGTCGCGGCCAGAAAAGGGGCCAGCTCTTCCTGCAGAAAGAAGGGGCGAGCCGGGCCTTGAGCCGGATTCGGTTGCCCTTGCCCAGACTGCGATTGCGTCGCAACCCGCTGCGCGGCGGAACGCGAACTCCACCAGTACCCGCCCACTCCGAGCATGCCAAGCAACATGATCGCCGTGGCCAAGTAGGCACGCCAATTCGAGTTCATCACCTGCCTCCCTGCAAGTCCCCCTATGGACCGGCGCACGATAGCACCGTTTCACGGCCGCACGACATCGACGCCGGACCGGGCCGCGCCGGCCCGATCGATATGAGCGGTCAGCCGTGCGGCGCCGACGTCGAAGCCGTCCTGGCCGCGGCTTCGCGGGCGAGCGTGGCGCGCATTTCCGCCACCGCCACGTGCTGCCGCGGATCGCCGCCGAAATGCGCCAGGAAATAATGGATGGTGTCGTCCAGCCCCGCGCGCGGCTGATCCTTCTGGATGCTGGCGCGAATCAGCCAGCCCTGCGGCTTCTCGGGATAGAAACGGATCAGGCGGTCGGCGACGTCCCAGCCTTTGTCCCATTCATGGGTCTTGTGGGCGTAGAGGTTGCCCAGCTCGATCAGCCCCCAGCTATCGTCGCGCTTGAGCGAAGTCGCGGTAACCAGGTCCTGCGCGGCATGCGCGTAGTCGTGCTGCGCTTCGTAGGCATAGGCGCGCACGTTGTAGCCCTCGGCGTATTTCGGCGCGATGTCGATGAGGTGGTTGGCGTCCTGTATCGCCCAATCCGGTTCGCCAAGCATGGTCAGGGCATAGTCGCGCGAGGCGCGTCCGCGCCACAGGTTGGGATCGAAGCGCAGCGCTTCCGACAGATACACGACGGCCAGGCCGGGGTAGTTGTGCGTCGAGGCGGCATCGCCGGCCCGCTCGAGCAGGTTGGAGCCGGCCACGTTGTCGAACACCACCGGGTCCATCAGCCAGTCCGCCCGCGAGTGGCAGTCGCAGACGTCGTAGTCCTCGGCCAGTTCCTCCGCCGGCAACAGCTGCAGCAAGGGATTTTCCCCGGCATGCGCCTGTGCGCTGTCGATGACACGCGCCATCCGCTGCAAGGAGCCACCCCAGCGCGGCTGCAGCGCGGTCAGGTAGGCGCTGTAGATCGAATAGTCGGCCGGCGCGGCGGCGATGCCCTGCTCGAATGCGCTCGCGGCATCGCTGGTGTCGCCCATGCGGTCGGCATTGATCAGGGCCACATAGGCCGGCGTGACCTTGGGATCGAGCGCGACGGCGCGCTTCAGGTCTTCGTCCGCCTTGGCCAGCAGGTTTTTCATGGCGTCCATCTGGCTGGGCGGCGTATCGCGCACATAGTCCGTGCCCCTCGCCTCGCTCGCCCTGGCCACATAGTCGAAGCCGCTGGCGGCATAGGCGAAGGCGCTGTGCGGCGAAGCCTGCTTCCAGGCGTCGAGGAGCGGCCGGACATTCGCCGAGCCGCTGTTGAAGCTGGCGTAATAAATGCGGTCGAGCAGACCGGCCGACTCCGGCTTGCTCTGCTGCTCCTGCAGCGCCTGCGCCAGGCGGCGGTCGAGTTCGGCAGCGTGGCCGCCCTGGATCAGCACCTGCATCTCCGGGAGGCTCAACACCACGTTGAAGTGGTAGCGGCAATACGCGGCCGCGGCCACGTGCGACCAATGGCTGTGCGGCGGATCCGGATAGGCCAGGCAGCGCTGCATGGGATCGTTGAAGGTCTCCGCCTGGCGCGCGGCAGCGAGGAAGTTGCGCACTTCGTCGGCGCCGAATTCCCCTGGCTTGGCGTCCTTCGCCGGATGCGCGTACGGATGGCTGTCGCGGGTCAGGCGTATGTTCTGCTTGATGTGCAGGACCGACGCATGCATCTGCCAGCCGACTTCCGCCAGACCCAGCAGAACGATCAAGGCGATCAGCCAACCGCGCTGGCTCGGACTCATGAGTGTCTCCCCTGTGCGACATTCAGCGGCGGCACACCATAGCACCGCCGCGCCGGCGCGTCAGGGTGCCGCCCGACCACATCATGGCGACAGGTAACTTTCGCCGCGATACGGCGAATCACCCGGTACGCCCCTTGTTTCCATCGGCCCGCCACCCCGCTTCTCACTGACAGGAATCGCCATGCCAAGTCTGCCCGCCTCCCCGCCGCCGCACCGCCTCTGGCGCTGGGCCGCCATCGTGGCGGCCGTGGCCGGCACCGCCGCCGCGTTCGGCTATGTCGGCGGCTGGCTGGCGCCGGGGCGGCTCACTGCACAGCGTCTGGTCGACCAGCTGCAGAGCGGCGGCGTCCATCCCGGCTTCCGCCGCAACCATGCCAAGGGCGTCTGCGTCACCGGCTACTTCGAGGGCAACGGGCAGGCCTCGGCGTATTCCACCGCCTCGGTATTCGCCTCCGAGCGCACGCCGGTGGTGGGCCGCTTCGCGATCCCCGGCGGCAATCCCTATGCGCCGGACGCCAGCGTGCCGATCCGCAGCATGGCGCTGCGCTTCACCCTGCCGAACGGGCAGCAGTGGCGCACCGGCATGAACAGCATGCCGGTGTTCCCGGTGGCCACGCCGCAGGCTTTCTACGAACAGCTCAAGGCCCAGCAGCCGGACCCGGCGACGGGCAAGCCGGATCCGGCCAGACTGGCGGCCTTCTTCGCCGCGCACCCGGAAACCGCAGCGTTCCGCGCCTGGGCGAAGTCCGCCAAGCCTTCGGCCAGCTACGCCAGCGAAAGCTACTGGGGCCTGGACGCCTTCGAATTCGTCGACGGCGCCGGCGTGCGCCATGCGGTGCGCTGGCGCATGGCGCCGCAGGACGCAGCGGACGCCGACGCCACTGCCCCAGCCGGCGACCCGGATTATCTGGAAGCCGACCTGCGCCGCCGCCTGACGCAGGGCCCGCTGCGCTGGCGCCTGCTGGTGACGCTGGCCGCGCCGGGCGACCCGACCGACGACGCCACCAAAACCTGGCCGGCCGATCGTCGCGAGGTCGATGCCGGCACCTTGGTGCTGCAGGGCACCGAGCCGCAGGACAGCGGCCCCTGCCGCGACATCAACTACGACCCGCTGGTGCTGCCGGCCGGCATCGAAGCATCCGACGACCCGCTGCTGCCGGCGCGCTCGGCCGCCTATGCGGACTCCTACCTGCGCCGCACCAGCGAAGAAGCGCACCTGCCTGGCACCGCCACGGCGCCGTCCCACCCGGAGCATCAGCCATGAACGCGCCGTCCGATCGTTTCGTGTGGCCCGCGCGCCTGCTGCACTGGCTGATGGCGGCGCTGATCCTGGCGATGTTGTTCATCGGCGTCGGCATGGTCGCGTCGGTGTCCGAGCGGCACGCCTGGCTGCTGCGCATCCACAAGCCGCTGGGCATCGCGATCCTGCTGCTGGCGGTACTGCGGCTGGGTGTGCGCCTGCGTCATCCGCCGCCGCCCTTGCCGGCAGACCTGCCAGCGCTGCAGCGGCTGGCGGCGCATGCCTCGCACTGGCTCCTGTATGTCTTGATGCTGGCGCTGCCCCTGGTCGGCTGGGCGATGCTCTCGGCCGGCGGCTATCCGGTGATGCTGAGCGAATCGCTGCGCCTGCCGTCGATCTTCCCGGCCGGGCCGACCGCGTTCGCCGTGCTGCGCCACCTGCATGCCTGGCTCGCGCTGCTGCTGTTCCTTACCTTCCTGGCGCACCTGGGCGCAGCGCTTTACCACGGGCTGATCCGCCGCGACGGCGTGCTGTCCAGCATGGCCGGGCTGCGCCGCAGCGAACCACCTGCATCGCCTCAATCGCCGCAGCTGCTGCTCAGCCAGGACGATGCGGTGGCTAGCACGCCATCGGTGCCGCTAGCGGACGGCGCCACCGGCTCGTCGGGCGACAGCTTGCCGCCATAGGCTTGTCCTAGGCGATCCACATCAATCGCATCGGTGAGGAAGATCATGCCGCCGTCAGGCAGATTGAAGCCGGCGTTCGCCGTGCTGAGGCCGGCGGTCGGTTCGCCGAACGAACGCGTGCGCGGCCGGCCGCGGAACGCCACCGCGACCACCTCGCCCGAGCTCGCCGTATGCGGCCCGAGCAGTACAGCGACAGGTGCCTGTTCCAGTGCGGGTCCGCGCGGCGAACTCTTGTCCAGCGGGTTCGCCACAGCGAAGGTTTGCACATGGCCCTTGGCATCGCGGAAACCACCGAGCGCCTGGTCGCCAAGCAAGGGACGCAGCCCCTCAAGCATGGGCACCATGCTGCCGCCGCCGTCGTGGCGAAGATCGACGATCCAGCCGCAGCGCGCTGACGCGGCCTGCTTGCCGATGGCGTCCACCATGTTTTGCACGAAGGCGTGGCGCGCCTCTGCATTCATGCCACGGTAGCCCGGCATCGCGATATAGCCGATGCCGCCCGGCTTCAGTTCGACCGCGGCCGGCGAACTGGCGCCGCCTTCGCTGTGTTCCTGCTTCGCCTCCCAGGCACCCATCAGAAAGCTGTGGTGATCCCCGAGCTTGGCCAGCAGCGCCTGGATCGTCGGGTAGGTATCGACCGAGGTTTTCGCATCCTTCGCCATCGCGTGCAGCTCGGGCTCGAACCGGTCCCAGTCGATCTCCTGCGCATGCAGGGCATGCGTGCGCACGATGCGGATGGCGGCATCCAGTTCGGCTTGCGGCGTCACTCCAGCCTGCGTGGACGCAGCCAGCGTTTCCAGATGCAGATGCCTGGCCGTGGCCTCGCCGTTGCCGTTGAGGATCACGCCGACCAGGAGGTGCGCAGCAGACGCGGGAACGTCAAGGCGCACTTCGCGATGCATGCCCGAACTGGTGCCGATCGCCGGCATGCGCAGCGAGGTGACCAGGCCGACGATGCTGTTCTTGTCGTCGTCGGCTCTCAGCCATAGCCCCGCGCCGCGAGCCGCATCGCGGACGTCCAGGTCGGCGGACAAGCGCAGGGTGTGGCCGCGATAGGGCGCTGCATCCAGGGTGTACACGGAAGCACCGAACTTGTAGGGATCGGCCTGCGTCGCGCTCAGGCTCACCGTCGCGCCGTCGGCGCCGACCGGATCGCCGCCGCCATCCAGCCGATAATTTTGATGGCCGCTGCCGGTCACCTGCCAGCTCGGGGGCGTCGGCGTAGAAGTGGCGCCACGTGCGCCCGGCAGGAGACAGCAGCAGGCGACGAACAGCAGCATGGACAGGCGTTTCATGAATCCCTTCGGCTCGCAGGCAAAGCGCGCAAGCTACGCCGTATGAGGTTCGGCGCCTAGCCCCTGCCGCCTCGGCGCCCATGCATGATTGATGTCCGAAAACGGCGAGTTCCTGTGCCGGACGCATGCTAGCCTGCAGGCATGAACGAAGCTCAGCACGCCCTCCCCGATCCGCGCGTGTGCGAACAGGCCAGGCTCAGCCGCGACGCACGCTTCGACGGCTTGTTCTTCACCGCGGTGAGCAGCACCGGCATCTATTGCCGACCGGTATGCCCCGCGCCGTCGCCGAAGCGCGAGAACGTCAGCTACTACGAAAGCGCCGCCGCGGCGGAACTGGCCGGCTATCGGCCGTGCCTGCGCTGCCGGCCGGAACTCGCGCCTGGCCACGCGCTGTGGCAGCGCGGCGACCACGTGGTGGCGCGCGCGCTGAAACTGATCGAGGGCGGCGCGCTGGACGAGCAGTCGCTGGAGCAGCTCGCCCAGCGCGTCGGCATCGGCGCGCGCCAGCTGCGCCGCCTGTTCGTGGAGCGCCTGGGCGCGCCGCCGGTGAGCGTGCACACCACTCGCCGCCTGCTGTTCGCGAAGCAGTTGCTGACCGAAACCGCGCTGCCGGTGACCGAGGTGGCGCTGGCCTCCGGCTTCCGCAGCCTGCGCCGCTTCAACGCGGCGTTCGCCCAGGCCAACCGGATGCCGCCGCGCGAACTGCGTCGCCGGCCGCGCGAAGCGCCGGGCGCGGCGCTGATCCTGCGCCTGGGCTATCGCCCCCCGTACGACTTCGCCGCGCTGCTTTCCTTCCTGCGCGGCCGCGCGCTGCCCGGGGTGGAACAGGTGGACGAGCACAGCTATGCCCGCGTGTTCGGCCCGGCCGAAGCGCCCGGCTGGCTGCGCCTGCGCGCGTGGCCGGGCGACGAACACGCGCTGCAGTTGCAGCTGCATTGCCCGCAGCCGGCGCAGCTGCTGGGCGTGGTGACCCGGCTGCGCCGCATGTTCGATCTGGACGCGAACCCGCAGGCGCTGGCCGAGGCGTTCGCAGGCGATGCCCTGCTGGGCCCGCTGGCCGCGCACCGCCCAGGTCAGCGCCTGCCCGGCGGCTGGGACGGCTTCGAGATCGCGGTGCGTGCGATCCTCGGCCAGCAGGTCAGCGTGGCGGCGGCGCGCACCCTGGCCACGCGCATCGTGCAGCGTTGGGGCGAGCCGCTGGCGATGCCGGCGCAGCCCGGGCTCGACCGGCTGTTTCCGACGCCGGCGGTGCTGGCCGAGGCAGACTTGCGCGAGATCGGGCTCACTACTGCGCGCGCAGCGACCGTACGCGGCGTCGCGCAGGCGCTGCTGGACGGCCGCGTCGATTTCCGCGCGGAGCAGTCGCTGGACGAATTCGTGGCGGCCTGGACCGCCCTGCCTGGCATCGGCGAATGGACCGCGTATTACATGGCGATGCGTGCGCTCAGCCATCCGGATGCGTTCCCGGCCGCTGATCTGATCCTGCGCCGTGCCGCTTCCGGTGACGGATCGACGCTCAGCACCAAGGCCCTCACCGCGCGCGCCGAAGCCTGGCGGCCGTGGCGCGCCTACGCGGTGATGCATCTGTGGCGCAGCACCGTCGAACCGCTTCCGCCTCCGCCCTCACGGCGTCGGCAAAGCTTACGGAGTTCCCGATGAGCAACCAGGCCGAACCGATCTATTACGACGACATCGACAGCCCGGTCGGACGCCTGCGACTGGTCGCCGACCGCGCAGGCCTGCGCCAGCTCTGGTTCGCGCAGGAGCGCCATCCGAAGCGGCTGGAACCGGACTGGGTGCAGGCCAGCGAACCGCTCGCCTTCGCGCGCGTCCAGCTCGAAGAATATTTCGCCGGCACGCGCCAGCGCTTCGAGCTGCCGCTGCATCCGCTGGGCACGCCGTTCCAGCTCGCGGTGTGGCAGGAACTTGCGCGCATCGACTACGGCGCCACCATCAGCTATGCCGAACTGGCGCGGCGCATCGGCCAGCCGCAGGCGATGCGCGCGGTCGGCGCCGCGAACGGGCGCAATCCGCTGCCGATCGTGCTGCCCTGTCACCGGGTGATCGGCAGCAACGGCAGCCTCACCGGTTTCGGCGGCGGCCTGCCGACCAAGCGCTTCCTGCTGAGCCTGGAAGACCACGTCGCCCGCGGCGACCTGTTCGGCTCGGCCGCGACGGCGCGCTCGCGCTCCGCCTGAACAACGCGACGGCGGCCGACGCAGACGGATGAAATCGTCACGTCGCTGCGCGATCATGCGCGACTGTCTCCGCGCCACGATCGTCGCCATGAAATTTCCCCGTGCCTTGCTGCTTTGCTGCCTTGTCGTACTGATCGCAGCTTGTTCTACCAGTAAATGCAAATACTCCGCGCCACCCAGCGCGCCGCTTCCACCTCCCGCGGCATCCGCGAGCACGGCACCCGCCCCCGCCCCGCTGCTGCTGATCTCGATCGACGGCTTCCGCGCCGACTATCTCGAGCGTGGCCTCAGCCCCACCTTGCAGATGCTGGCGCAGCAAGGCGTCCATGCAGATGCGATGCAGCCGTCCTTCCCCTCGCTGACCTTTCCCAACCACTACACCCTGGTCACCGGCCTGACCCCGGACCACCACGGCATCGTCAACAACACGATGACCGACCCGGTGCTCGGCAAGTTCGTCTACAAGGACCACAGCGCGGCGAGCGACGGGCGCTGGTGGGCAGGCGGCACGCCGATCTGGGAAACCGCCGAAGCGCATGGCCTGCGCACCGCCAGCATGTTCTGGCCCGGCTCCGAGGCGGACATCCACGGCCATCACCCGGACTACTGGCGGCCGTTCGACGGCAAGTTCCCGCCCGAGCAGCGCGTGGACCAGGTGCTGAGCTGGCTCGACCTGCCGTACGCACAACGCCCCCGTTTCATGACCTTGTACTTCGACGCGGTCGACCATGCCGGCCACGAGCACGGTCCGGATTCGCCGGAGGTGAACGCGGCGATCCGCGCCACCGACGGCGCCATCGCACGCCTGGTGGACGGGCTAAAACAGCGCGGCCTGTACGGCCACATCAACATCATCGTGGTGGCCGACCACGGCATGGCCGGCGTGGCGCCGGATCACAACATCCTGATCGACCGGCTGCTGCCGCTGAAGCAGGTCGAGACCGTCGACCTCGGCGTGCTGGCCGGCTTCAATCCCAAGCCCGGCCACGACTTCGCCCGCATCGAAGCGCGCATGACCCGGCCGCAGCAGCACATGCAGTGCTGGGACAAGAGCCAGGTGCCGGCGCGGCTGGGCTACGGCAGCCATCCGCGCGTGCCGCAGCTGCTGTGCCTGGCCGACGTGGGCTGGCGCATCACCTCGCGTGACGGCATGGCGAAGCACAAGGAATCGCCGCACCTGGGCGAGCACGGCTACGACAACGCCGATCCCTTGATGCGTGCCCTGTTCATCGCCTCGGGCCCGTCGTTCGAGCAAGGCCTGCGCGTGCCGGAATTCCCGAACGTGGACGTGTATCCGCTGATGACGCATCTGCTCGGCATCCCGGCCGTGCCCGGCGACGGCGACTACGACGCGGTGAAGCAGATGCTGAAGCCCGAGCTGCGCTGAAAGCCTGCTCGCGAACTTCGACGCCTCGCCGTGTCATGGCGTTGCACGGCGCTGGCCTGACAGGCGATCAGGCCAGGCCGCGGGCCGCCGCACAGCAGCCACTCGACGACCACCCGCAGGCCCGGGCCGGTCTGACTGGATTTCCGCGTGGTCATTCCGTGGCGGACCGATGATCTCCACGCGTTCCTGTTCCTCGACCCGCACGCAGACCGTTCCCGCGCGAGCTGCGTGGAGATCGTGAGCAGGCTCCGAGGCGGCGCTTGAGCCTGGCCGCGTCAACCGCGAAAGTAGCGCCATGAGCATCGAGCTGCGTCATCTGCGCTACTTCATCGCGGTCGCCGACGAGCTGCACTTCGGCCGTGCGGCGGAGCGGCTGGGCATGTCGCAGCCGCCGCTCAGCCAGCAGATCCGTCAGCTGGAAGGCGCGATCGGGGCGCGCCTGTTCAACCGCAGCAATCGCCGCGTGGCCCTCACCGAAGCAGGCCGGCTGTTCCTCGCCGAGGCGCGCGAGGTGCTGGACAAGGTCGAGCGCGCGACCGAGCTGGCCCAGCGCGCGCAGCGCGGCGAGGCGGGCGAGCTGCGCATCGGCTTCACCCGCACGGCGCCGCTGTCGACCCACATCCCGCGCGCGATCTTCGCGTTCCGCCAGCAATTCCCCGCGGTGCAGCTGCAATTGCTGGAGCTGAACTCGCTGCAGCAGGTCGACGCGCTGCTGGAACGCCGGCTGCAGATCGGCATCGTGCGCGGCCACGCCCTGCCCGACACGCTGGCCTCGCGCCGCCTGCTGCGCGACCCGCTGGTGGCGGTGCTGCATGAACGTCACCCGGCCCTGCGCGGCCTGGGTCCACGCCGACGCCTGCGCACCGAGGCGCTGGCACAGGAACCGTTCGTGCTGTTCGCGCGCGCTTCGGGCGCCGGCATCCACGACCACGTGCTGACGCTGTGCCGCCATGCCGGCTTCACTCCGCGCCTTGCCCAGGAAGCGCGCGAAGCCTCCACCATCGTCAGCCTGGTCGCTGCCGGCATGGGCGTGTCGATCCTGCCCGCGTCCTGCGAACACATCCGCATCGACGGCGTGCGCTTCGTGCCGCTGGCCGATCCCGCCGCGATGTCGGAGATCCATGCGGCCCACCTGCCGGAGGAACGTTCGCCGCTGGTGCGGCAGTTCGTGCAGCTGCTGGTCGCGCACTGTCGCTAGTCGAGACGCCTGCATGAGTCCGGAACCGCGATGCCTGAAGCGGACATCCCGCCGTCGGCCCTGTTCTCGCATGTGTCGTCAGGATCGATACGTACCGGCCGATCATTCCACCCGCGCCGGTCGACACGATTCAGAAGAAGCTCGCCGGCATGCCGGCGAAGCTGCTCAACCGCCGGGCATCAGGACCAGCTTGCCGCGAGCGCGGCCGGCCAGGCTGATGTCGAGCGCCTTGCGCCAGTCCTCCAGGGCGAAGGTCTGCGCAACGGGTATGGAGAAGCGTCCCTCCGCCGCCAGTCGCCCGTATTCGCCAAGCACGTCCCAGCGAAGCTTGAAGCCGCCCTCGGATTGGATGTTCTCCGCGCCGGTGCGCACGCCGGCCTTGGCGGCGCCCTCGACATCGGTGGCCGTGATGACGCGCGCGGCGTCTCCTCTAGCAATCTCCACCAGGTCAGGCAACGCACCGGCGTAGCGCGATTGCAGATTGACCGGCGCCGCATCCACGAGAACGTCCGGCGCCTCGCTGACCAGGGCACGCACTCGTTCCACCACGCCCTCACCATGCGCGACGACCAGGGCGCCCAAGGCGCGCAGCCGGTCCGCGAAGGTTTCGCCGGCCGTCGCAATCACCCTGGCACCGTGCAGAAGGGCCATCTGGACGACGGCGAAGCCCACCATCGAGCCGGCTCCATTGACCAGGATGGTCTGGCCTTTCTGGAAACCGGACCAGGCAAGGTAGCGAGCCGCCGTCTCGACAGCCATCGGCAGCGCCGCAGCATCGACATGCGACAGCCCGTCAGGAAGCCGGTCCCAATGATAGAGAACGGCTTCATCGGCCGCGCCTGCGCTCGGATAGTTCCTGAAGTCGGCGGGGCCGAATACGGCATCGCCCACGGCAAGGTCGGAGACGCCTTCTCCTACGGCCGTGACGACACCCGACACGTCCAGCCCGATGCCGGATGGCAGCTGGCGGGCAAACAGCCCCCGGCAGAGTGCCCAGTCGGCCGGGTTCAGTCCGCAGGCATGGACGCGCACCGCGACATGCCCTGCCTGGGGCACTGGTATCGGCGCTTCCTCGAGCCTGAGCACGTCGGCAGGCTCGCCGTAGGCGTGATAACGGATCGCTCTCATCTTCTCAGCAGGCATGCAGTCCTCCAGGCGTCGACGAATCCCGGGCATGTCGCTCGGCCCTCGGGATCCGTTAAAGTCAGTCACTGACATATCATCCTATGCTTTATGTCAGTGACTGACAATAGAGGTATCCGAGCCATGCCTAGAGATCGAGGAAATGTGCGTCGCCGCATGCGGGAAGCAGCCCTCGAGCTATTCCTTGAAAAGGGCTACGACGGAACCACCGCCGCCGAAATCGCCGCGCGCGCCGGCGTCACGGAACGCACCTTCTTCCGCCATTTCCCGGACAAGCGGGAAGTGCTGTTCAACGAAGCCGAGCTGCATGCCAGGCTGGATGCCGCGATCGCCGAGGCGCCACCCAGACTCGGCCCGCTCGAAGCCGTGGTGTGGGCATTCCAGTCGCTCGCGCCGATGTTCGAGGAGAACCGTCCGCTCGCCGAGCCGGGGCGCGCAGTGATCGCGCAGACGCCCGCCTTGCAGGAGCGTCAGCTCGCCAAGACGGCCTCGATCACGCGGGCCATCACCGAGGCATTGCAGCGCCGCAAGATCGAACCCGCACTGGCCGGCTTGGCAGCTGTCACGGGCATGGCCGTCACCGGGCATGCCTTGCAGGCCTGGGTGCAGGACCCATCGTTGCCGTTGGTCGAACATTTCGAGCAGGCCTTTCAGGCGCTCAAGCAGCTGTCGAAGCCGGCGCCGCGATAAGCCATATCAGGCCCCTGCCCGGGCACCGGCTTTCATGCAGCTGTACGGAATCGCCTCGAAGCCACGGCAAACACAGCTTCTCGTGCATGATCCGGGGCAGCAATACCGGGAGCCGACATCCGACCTTCGGGCATGTCCTCGCATGAGCCGATAGACCGGCGCGTACCGGCCGATCCATGGACAACGGTTCGCGGGCCGCCGGAGGCAGGCGATCTATGCCGTCACCCCGGTAGTCCGCGCGCTCCATGCCCTACCGATTCGGGGCATCGACATCAGGAGTTCGCGAATACCGGGGTGAGGCGCGACGCTATGCGATCAGTAGGTGATCGTCTGCGGAGGGCTGAGCGTAAAGACCCCGCTGACGGAGCAGGCGTAAGTGAAGGGGCCGCCCTGGCCATCCGAGGCATAGCCGAAGCCGGCAGTGAGGGTGGCCTGATTGGTAGGCGGCGAGCTGCTGATGTGCTGCGTATTGTTCCAGAGCAGATTCGACGTCCATTCGCATGTCGACGGCGGCGGTGCCGGGCTGAAATCGACCACCGGCACGAAAATCAAGTTGATTCTGAATGTCTTGCTGAATGATCCATTGGCAGACGAGCCGCTCCATTGCGGCGACAGCATCGGCAGAGGAAATTGGTTCTGATCGACCGTGACGCCCTGGATCACGCTTCCCACCGAGTAGCTGCAATCGGAAGTGAAATTTCCGGAGGTGATGGTCAGGTTGCCGGTGCTTGAATCGAAGTTGCCGCCGAGCGTCATCGGGCAAGTGACGCCTGAAGTCGCGTAAATCGGGTTGGTGTTCGTCATCGTCACTTGGCCGGACAACGTCACCGGGCCGCCGGGATGAGCCCCCCAGGCCACCGCAGGCGAGGTGACGGCCATGCTTGCACAGGCAGCGCCGAGACAGATGGCGAACGCACTGGCTACTGATTTTCCCTTGATCTTCGAAACGTGCATATGCTTCTCCTTGTGAACGTTGCGATACGTTTGCACTCTTGCGCACGAGGTCCTGCCACTGGCGGCTATCCGCAGCCAGGGCCGCATGACTCTATCCGAAGCCGCAAAAACCTACGCGCAGGACAATTCTCAAAGCACTGCAGCAATGAAAAACCGTGCTCTGCATCACTGATGCAGGCCGTCGACGAAGCGTGCGCAGATGATGATCCCTGCCAACGAAAGCCAGGCAGGGCGAATATCTGCAGCTCAGTGGGCCACCGTCCGCAGGATCGCGTTGGCAAGGGTTCCAGGCTGGTCTTCCGGCAGGAACCGCGCGGGTTTGGGCTGCCAGCTTTGAAACACGTATTCATCCGGCGCCACCGCGGGATCGGCCGCGAGCTTGCGATAGCGCTCGACGGCATGGTCGACCCAGGCGGCATCGGTACGGTCGGCGGGATCGCCATCGATGACGACGCCGTAGGCAAGGCCTGCTGCATGCAAGCGGGTCTTCCACACGATCAGTTGCGGCCGCCAGTTGTTCTGCCAGATCAGGTCGGCCTGCAGGAAGCTCAGCGATTCGCCGGTCTCGGCCTTGAAGATCGAAGCGAAATCCAGGATGTCCGTCAGCCTTCCTGGCGTCTGATCGGTGACGGGCTCGATGTCCCCGAAGCGGACGGCGGGAAAAACGCTCTTCAGGAATTTGATGTTGGGTGCGATATTCCGCACCACCGCCTCGGTCGGGTACTGGCAGGCGCGATGGGCGAAATGGCCCCAGGTCATCGGCTCGTCGAAGGCGACATAGGCGATCTCGCCACCCAGCTGCGAGACACGCCGCGCCGCCTTCTGGATGACTGCGCTGGTGGTGTAGCCCGGCATGCCATTGCCGCATTTGGCGGTAGCCACCAGGATTTCCGCCTCCATCGCCAGCGCGATATGGCGACGATGCAGGTCCTGTATGACCGTCCGCAGTTGCGCATCGTCCGCACGCTGCAGGAATTGGGTGGAGAGCTTGAAGACCTGTATCGCCGCCGCGGACTTCTGCCAGGGGGCATGCGGCGAAAAGAGGTTCATGAAGTCGCTCTCGGTCGGGCTGGCGTGCGACGCGGGGCCGGCCCGATCGGCCGCCACCACCGGATCGACGCCTGCGAACCAGACCTGCGAGGCCGGCGCGGCCAAGGACATCGAGAGACCGGCAAATCCCAGCAAGATCGCTACGCAACGCATGCTCACCTCCGTAACGAATGACGACGTGGAACGACCTGCAAGGCACTTCGCCGGATCGCCGTCACGAAACGGATCAGCCAGCCTGCGCCATGCCGCAACGAACTGCGCGGCGCGCATTCAGCGGATCCCCCAGCGCGCCATCGCGAGGGAGGCGATCGAGCAACTTCACCCAGCGTCGCCCGAGGCCTGGATGACGCTACCGGCCATACATGCGCAGATATTGCGTGAGCACATAGTCCTCGCCCGGACCGGAAGCATCGCTGACCGCATGCCCCGGATAGCGATCCCACGAGGTGAACATGGCCCAGTCGGGACGCACGTGCAGATCGCGCTCGATATGGGCGGCGTTGGCGACCGCGGCATCCAGCCAGGCCTGCTCGCTCGAGCCTGACCGCGAGGGCGCTGCGTTGTAGATGATGCCGAGCGGCAGGCCGGCGCCATGCGTGAACCCGGATACCTCGGCGAGGCTGCGCTGCCATGCCGGCTGGCCCCAATTGATGTCCACGTAGAGATAGGCGAGCGCTTGGCCGGTGGCCTGCCGGAAGGCCTGCCGCCAATGCTGATAGTCATCGCGCCAGGCCGGCTGATCGGTGATCGAGGGGAACGGCTCGATCTCTCCGATCACCACGCCAGGGAACAGGCGCTGATACTCCCTCAGGTTAGCCGCCACGCGCCGCGCCACGTCATCGATGGAGGAACGGCAGGCATGGGCGCCCGTGTAGTAGTGGCCGAACCACAAAGGTTCGTCCATCGCGATGTAGTCGAGCCGACCTCCCGCGCGCTTGAGCTTCGCCGCCAGCGCTGCGGTCTGGTCGGGCGGGAAATAGCCCTCCACGCCACCGCCGCAACCCGGCGGCGCGCTCATGCCCGGCAAGGTATAGGCCTGGGCCAGCATCTCGATGCCCAAGGCGATGTGGCGCCGTTTCAGTTCGGCGACCATCTTGGCGAGATCCGCATCGGGAATCTTGACCAGCGCCTGGGTCAGCACGCCCATCACCGTCACGCGAGTCAAGGCTGTCGGCCATGACGGCTGGGCCTGGTAATAAAGCGCCTGCCAGCTGCGATGACCGGCGTCGCTCGAGAGCGCGCCCATGCCGAACCACAGCTTCGGCAGCCGGTCCGGTTGATCCGCAGCAAGACTTCGCCCGGCCGTGGCCAGCAGGCTGCAGCAAAGCACGATACGCAACAGCTTCTGCACGAATAAAGCATTGCCACGCCGCATAGACCGCCCCCTCAAGCTTCGGACCCGCTTCGTCGTGATGGTGCGCATCCGGCGCGACACGCGACTGATTGGATGGAAGGCACCTGTCGTCGGTGAACCATCAAGCCATCGCCTTGCACCGCATTCTCGCGCCGACGCCTATTCAAGCAGGAATCGGCCCCGGCTTCGAATAGCTCGCGTACGCCACCCATCGTTTACGCCGATCGTGACATTCGCAAGCGCGGAACCCGGGCTAGCCAGGCCGCTGCTGCGTTCTACTGTCAGCGGGTGAGCACGGGGCTTTGCGGCGCTTGCTGCGTCGGCTGGGCCTGTTGCTGCGTTTGAGCCTGGGTCTGTGCCTGCTGGGCTTGCTGTTGGACTATCTGCTGAGACTGCGTGCTGCTTTGTTCAAGCGGGGTATTCATGGCCTGCACGGTCTGCACTTCGGCCACGGCCTTGAGCGGTGACGTGTTTTGGGCGACGAACATCAACATGAGCGATATAAGATTCAAAGCTGGATGCGGCATCGGGTCCGGGCGATTTTAAGTAGCTCGCAACACGATCAATCCGAGCCTGCGAAAGCGACTTGTTGGTGGAAATATCTCTTGCACCACCCATTGCGGCCTTTACATAGTCATCGATTGTAAATTGAGCCATGGCAGACCTTCCTTAGTTATGGATTAATTGCGTTATCGACGCTGCAGTATTCCGCGACTCACCATTAAATTTAAAAGATGGCCATAACTTGGAAAATCTTGCTTGGAATTGGCTTGAATAACTTCCGCTATTAATGCTCGGTCTCTGTTTTTGACGGCAAAATGGCTATTGGATGAAAATCCATCATCCTGAAATGCGGCACATAAATCGACTATTGATTGATATTCATTGATTTGAACGGAAATAGATTCCTTTGCGGCCATCATTTCAGACGCATATCCACACTCTTCATCAGATTTCTTCAGAAAGGCAGCAAGGTCATAGATTGGAAGCCATGAGGGTGCGTGAACACCGTTACTTATATGAAAAAGATCATCCAAGCTGTTAGCTGTGGCATTCATACCCATTTTCCTTGGCGTTGCGCGGCAGTTGGCGAGATACAAAACTTTCAAACCAAAACAAAGCGATGCCCCGCTTGTTTGCCCCCTTAATAGCACACGGCGCGCAGGGTGATCCACAAAAAAAGACCCCCTTGCGAGGGCCTCGGAGTTGGCCCGAGTCAGTCGGCTTTCGCCTAACACGCCGGGTCAATCGCAATATATCAACGGCGTCGTTCGCGTTCTGTAGTCCGATGACTACACGATGCCCGAGACAATCCATTCACCAAACAGGGGCTAGGCCGCGTAGTTGCTGACCTCGATCAGGTTCAGATCCGGATCGCGGAAATACACCGAGACGATGGGGCCGCGCGCGCCGGTGCGCGGCACTGGCCCTTCCAGGATCGCCACGCTGCAGGCGCGCAGATGCGCCATCACGGCGTCGATCGGCAGCGAGGTGATCAGGCACAGGTCGGCCGAGCCGGGCGTGGGCCGCTCGGCCTTCGGTTCGAACTCGTGTCGGTATCGATGCAGGTTGATCTTCTGCGTGCCGAAAGCCAGCGCCTTGCGGCCGGCGCCGAAGCTCACCGTCTGCATGCCCAGCACGCGTTCGTAGAAGGCGCAGCTCGCCTCGACGTCGGCGACGGTCAGCACTAGGTGGTCGAGGCTGTCGATCTTCATGGCCGTGCTCACGGCATCGCTCCTTTGCTCATCGGGGTGGCAGGCGTCGCGATGCCGGCCAGCGGCGGCACGCGATAGAGGCGCGCGGCCACCAGCAGGCCGGCCAGCACCAGCGCGCCGACGAACACGGCCACGCCGGTCCAGCCATGCGCGGCATAGAACAGGCCGCCGCCGGCACCGGCCACGCTGGAGCCCATGTAGTAGCAGAACAAGTACATCGACGACGCCTGTGCCTTGGCCGCGCCGGCGCGGCGGCCGACCCAGCTGCTGGCAATGGAATGGCCGCCGAAGAAGCCGAAGGTGATCGCCACGATGCCCAGCGCGATCAGCCACAGCGAGCCGGACACGGTCAGCAGCACGCCGGCGAGCATCAACGCGAAGGCGGTCCACAACACCTTGCGCCGCCCCAGACGCCCCGCCAGCTCGCCCATCCAAGCCGAGCTGAAGGTGCCGACCAGATAGATGCCGAAGATCAGCCCCACCGTGCTCTGGCTGAGCCCGAAGGGCGGCGCCAGCAGGCGGTAGCCGAGATAGTTGTAGACGGTGACGAAGGCGCCGAGCAGCAGAAAGCCCTCGGCAAACAGCCACGGCAGGGCGGCGTCGCGGAACATGCCGCCGAAGCGCCGCAGCAGCGCGCGCGCATCGAGCGGATGCGGCGTGAAGTGCCGCGACGGCGGCAGCGCCCACCAGAACGTCAGTCCGGCCAGCAAGCCGATCACGCCGACCCCGGCCACGCCCACGCGCCAGCCGAAGAAATCCGCCAGCACACCGGAGATCAAGCGTCCCGCCATGCCGCCCACGGCGCTGCCGCTGATGTACAGCCCCATGCCCAGGCCGATCGACTCGGCATGCATCTCTTCGCTGAGATAGGTCATCGCCACGGCGGGCAGGCCGCTGAGGGTCAGGCCGAGCAAGGTGCGCACGAGCAGCAGCGGCACCCAGCCGGAAACCCGCGCGGACAGCAGCACCAGCACGGCGGACACCAGCAGCGAAGCCACCATCACCCGCTTGCGTCCCCAGGCGTCGGATAGTCCGCCGGCGAACAACATGGCGAAAGCCAGCACGCCGGTAGTCAGCGACAGCGACAAGGCACTGGTGGCCGCGCTGACCCCATAGGCATGGCTGAAAGCCGGCATCAGCGGCTGCACGCAGTACAGCAGGCCGAAAGTGGCGAAGCCGGCGGCGAACAGCGCGAGATTGGTGTGCCGGAAGGCCGGCGTGCCGTGGCGGATGAAGTCCTCCGCCTGCGCCAGCAGGTGGCCGGATTCGCTGGCGCTCGCTTGGCCGGCAGGTATGCTTTGCAGCGTGTCCATCGTGGTTCCTGCCGCGTGGCGCGGCGTGTCGATGGCGCAAGCATAGGCCGGCCCGTCGAGACGATCGATAACCTTATCGGTCTTGTTTGAGACGTTCTAGATATCGATCGCGCTTCAGCCAGGCTCCGCGCACACCTCGCGCAGACACTGCCGCAGCCAGGCGTGCGCCGGATCGGCGTCCAGCCGCGGGTGCCACATCTGCATCACGGTCAATTCGGGGGTCGCCACCGGCAGCGCAAAGCTGTGCAGCCCCACGCGCGCTGCCGCGGTCTGCCGCTCCGGCACGCTGGCGACCAGCTCGCCCGCCGCGGCGAGGGCCAGGGCTGCGGAAAACTCCGGCACCACCACCGCCACGCGACGCTGCAGGCCTTGCTGCGCCAGCGCCGCGTCGATCGGCCCATGCCGGCGTCCACGTCGGGAAACGCTGACGTGGATGGCCTCGGCATAGCGCGCCGGCGTCACCGGCGTAGCCGCCAGCGGATGACGCGGATGCACGACACCGACGAAGCGGTCGCAGAACAGCCGCTGCACGCGCACCTCCGGCCCGCTGTCGCCGAGCACGCCAACCTCCAGGTCCAGCCCGCCATCGCGCAGCGGCGCCACTGACTTGTCCGCCTTCGGCGCGAAGCGCAGGCAGACATCGGGGGCCTCGCGCCACAGACGCGCCAGCCAGGCGGCGCCGAACGATTGCACGAAGCCCTCGTTGGCGCGGATGACGAACGTGCGCTGCAGCCGCGTCAGCTCGAGCGCGCCGCCGTCGAACAGCGCCTGCGCATCGCGCAGCACGCGCGCCACCGGCTCGCGCAAGCTCAGCGCGCGCGGCGTCGGCACCAGGCCGCGCCCGGCGCGCACCAGCAACGGGTCGCCGGTGAGCTCGCGCAGGCGCGCCAGCGTGCGGCTCATCGCCGAGACGCTGACGTTCAGGCGCTCGGCCGCCCCGCTCACGCTGCCCTCGGCCAGCAGCACGTCGAACGCAGTGAGCAGGTTGAAGTCGGGCGATGCCATGCCGGCGAGCATGCCATGAGCGCGGCGTGCACGGCGCGCAAGACATGTTTGCGCACGGCGCGCTTCCCCGTCGCCGCGGCCGGCCGCACGCTGCCCATCCCACCGACGGAGAACTTACCCATGAACCCATCCCGCCCGCTTGCCCTGCTCAAGGAACTGGCCGAAGGCTGCCGCGTGCTGCACGCGCAAGGCCATGCCGACATGACCCTGGGGCATCTTTCGCTGCGCGATCCCGACGGTCGCGGGGTCTGGCTCAAGCGCTCCGGCATCGGTCTGGGCGAGGTGCGGGGCGCCGAGGATTTCGTGCTGCTCGATTTCGACGGCCAGGTGCTCGCCGGCGGCGGCCGGCTGCACAAGGAGTGGCCGATCCACACCGCGATCCTGCGCGCGCGCCCGGATGTGCAGGCGATCGGCCACAGCCATCCACCGCACGCCACCGTGTTCTCTGCACTGGACGCAGAGTTGCTTGCGGTCAGCAACGAGGCGGCCTATCTCGGCGGGCCGCCCGGGTGCTTCGACGCCACCACCAACCTGATCGACACGCCGGCGCTCGGCGAGGCGCTGGCGCAGGCTCTGGGCGGCGCTTCCAGCGTATTGATGCGCAATCACGGCATCGCTTTCGTCGGCAGCAGCATCGCCGAGGCCGTGCTGATGGGCGTGTTCCTGGAGCGCGCCTGTCGCTCGCAACTGCTGGCGATGGCCAGCGGCCGGCCCTATGGCGGCACCCCGCTGGCGCAATTGGCGGACAAGCGCGCCAAGATCCTCGATGCGGCCCTGCAGGCCAACTTCTGGGCGTTCTATCGGCGCGACCTGGGGCCAGTGGCCGATGTCCCGGCGGAAACCCCGACGACGGCTTGAGCAAGGCATGCCCGCATCGGGCAGATGGCGCGACTCGCAAGAGCATTTGTCCGCTTGCCGGAGGCGATTGCGCACGGATCGCGGATACGCCAGGCAGAGGCGCCGATACGCAAGCGGACGATGACGCCGAGTCCGACGCAAACCGAACCGGCGTACGGAACGCCCCTGCCCTGGCCGCCGTGCGCCAGATTCCGTCCATGCCCTTTCCCGCGTGGGCCCGCGCAAGTGCGCAGCCAAACGCGACGCCTGCCCGATCCCGGCAAGACCACGCGCCGTTCGATACGCTGGCCACAGGCTCTAGACTGGCGCGCTACGACGGTCAGTTCGCCGGGAGTCCGCATGTCTGCCTCGCTCACTTCGCTTGCCGCGCTGCTGGAACCTTTGCGTGGCTTCGTCGCGGCGGGTCGCCGCATGAGCATCACCCTCGCCGCCGACGACCTGTGCCTCACCCAGTCGGCGGTGAGCCGGCAGATCCGCACGCTGGAAACTCGGCTGGGGACCAAGCTGCTGCAGCGCGGGCATCGTTCGATCGCATTCACGCCGGAAGGCGCGCAGCTGTTCCGCAGCGCCAACCAGGCCCTGCAGCAGCTGCAGGATGCGCTCGGCGCGGTGCGGCAGGCCGCCGCGAGGCCGCCGATCACGCTGACCGCCAGCATCGGCGTGACCGGGCTGTGGCTGCTGCCGCGACTGGGCCGGCTGCAGTCGCTGCATCCCGCCATCGACCTGCGCGTGGCCACGCACAATCGCGTGCTCGACCTGCGCCAGGAAAACATCGACCTGGCGATCCGCTACTGCTCGGCGCAGGCAGCGCCGGCCGGAGCCAGCCTGCTGTTCGAAGAACGCATCGCGCCGATTGCACATCCTTCGCTGCGCCTGTCCACGCTCGACGCCGCAGAGCAGTTGGACGGACAGGTCTTGCTGGAGTTCGACGATCCGCAGCGGCCCTGGCTGCAATGGCCGTCCTGGCTGGCCGCGCGCGGCTGGCGCGATATCCGGCCCAAGGCCACCCTGCGCTTCAATCAGTACGACCAGGTGGTGCAGTCGGCGATGGCCGGGCATGGCGTCGCGCTCGGTCGCATTCCCCTGCTCCGCACCATGCTGCAAGCCGGCCAGCTGGCCTTGCTGGGCCAGGCGACAGCACCGCCGGACAACGATCATGGCTATTGGCTGGTGCTGGCGGACACTGCCGCGCCCGGCTCTGACCTGGCCGCGGTGGTCGACTGGCTGCGTCTCGAGGCCGGCGCCTAGCCGGCCGGCGCAGACATGCGCGCGGCGCATGCGAAGCGTGCGTACAACTCGTTTGAAGCGACGCCATAGGCGGCGCCCAATGGAGCGGCCGGGCAGCGCACGCCCGAACGGAGCCGATCATGGCCGCCATGCCTCAAGCGATATCCGATGTCTCCTCTCATCATTACGCGCCCGTGCGTGCAGCCTTGCCGCAGGTATTGGCCGAACTCGGCTATCTGCTGCCGACCGGACAGCGCCCGCAGCAGTACGCCTACACGCCACCGGAAGGCACGCCGTGGGAAAGCGCTCCGTTCGAAAACCGCGTGACGGCGATTGCCGACGCGCGCCACCTCAGCGCGCCGATCTCGGTGCACCGCGAAGGCTTCGAACTGTGGGACGCACCGAGCGCGCTGCGCGACTTCAGCGATGCGCAGGCCATCGCCGACCGCTACTACCCCGAGCTGGCCGAGCTGGCCTGCGCAGTCACCGGCGCCCGCCGCGCCTACGTGTTCGATCACCTGGTGCGCAAACGCGAGAGCGACCATCGAGCGCTCGACTTCGGGCGCGCCGCGCGCGGCGAGACGGCGGCGGCCAACGGCCGCATCCACAACGACTACACCGAAGCCTCCGGCCTCCGCCGGCTGGCCATGGTGCTGGAAGGACGGCAGCCGCCCGCCAGCGTGTCGCGCTATGCCATCGTGAATATCTGGCGCTCGATCCGCGGCCCGGTGCTGGACACCCCGCTGGCCGTCTGCGACGCGCGCACGCTGGGCGTGTCCGACCTGGTCGAGGCCGACGTGCACTATCCCAAGCGCCGCGGCGAGATCTATCTGGTGACGCATGCGCCGCGCCATCGCTGGTCGTACTTCTCGGCCATGGACCGCCATGAGGCCCTGGTCTTCAAGCAATACGACTCGCAGCTGGGCGGCGTCGCCCGCTTCGTGCCCCACGCGGCCTTCGATCATCCGCATGCGCCCGCCGGCACACCGCCGCGCGAGAGCATCGAGGCGCGCTGCCTGGTTCTTTTCGACTGAGCATGCGGCCGATGCCGCCAGGACATACCACGATGATCGAATGCTGGTTCGAATTCGGCAGCAACTACAGCTACCTGAGTGTGATGCGCATCGAGGCGCTGGCTGCAGCGCGCGGCGTGACGGTGCGCTGGAAACCCTTTCTGCTCGGCCCGATCTTCAAGTCGTTCGGCTGGGAAACCTCGCCCTTCGTGCTGCAGCAGGCCAAGGGCGCCTACACCTGGCGCGACATGCAGCGCCAATGCGAGAAATACAACCTGCCGTGGACGCAGCCCAGCCGCTTTCCGCGCAGCGCGCTGCTGCCGATGCGGGTGGCCCTGCTCGGTGCCGAGCAGCCCTGGATGGGTGCCTTCTGCCGCTGCATCATGCTGATGAACTTCGCGCAGGACCGCGACATCGACAGCCCTGCCGCCGTGAGCGAAGCGCTGCTCGCGCTGGGCCTGCCGGACGGCGAACTGATGGCCGCAGCCGTCGCCGAGGAAAACAAGCTGCGCCTGCGCGCGCAGACCGAGGCTGCGCAGGCGCGCGGCATCTTCGGCGCACCGACCTTCTTCGTCGGCGAAGAAATGTACTGGGGCAACGACAGGCTGGGGGATGCGCTCACTGCCGCTGCGCGCGGCTGAGCGGACCGCAACACGCCAGAAGCACAAACCGGCTTCGCCGTAACTTGCATCAAAACCGTGCTATGCCGATGCGATCAGCCATGCCCGCATTCGATACAGTGAATCGAGGCATCGCAGGCGCAGGCGCTCAGGCGCTGCGGTCCGAGCGCACCGCCCGCATCGCCTGCTCGTCGCCGGCCGCCTCGCGGCCGGTGATCCAGCCGCACAGCGCGATGCCCAGGGTGATCGCCACCGCGCCCAGCGCGGCGAAACCGTGCGGCCACGGCTCGTCGAGCAGGCTTGCGCCGAGCAGCATGGTGAACAGCAATTCGACCGCCTGCATGGCCTCGACCGCCGCCAGCGCGGCCGGCTGCCTGCGCACCATGCCGGTGGCGCGAAAGAACAGGATGGTCGCGATCACGCCCGAGGACAGCGCCACGCCGCCGGCCAACCAGACCTCGCGCCAGCTCGGCAGGCCCACGCTCCACCAGGTCAGCAGCGCGAGCAGCCACCACAGCGGCCAGCTGCACAAGGTCATGCCGAACACGCGCTGCACTGCATGAATGGTGTGGCGGCTGCGCTCCAGATGCAGCAGCAGCATGCGATTGCCCAGCGGATAGGCGAACGCAGCGAGCACCACCGCACCGACCGCCAGCCAGTCGCGCGCATGCAGCGGACCAGGCGCATGCCCCCATTGCAGGGCGAACACGCCGGCCACGATCAGTGCGCCGATGGCCAGCGTGGGCCAGGCCAGCCGGGCGCGCGCATCGCGGTAGATCAGCGGCGCCAGTAAGGGTCCCGCCAGCACGGTGGTCTGGAAACTGCCGCCCACCAGCCACGACGGCCCGCTGCTGGCTGCCCAGGTCAGCGCGACGCCGAACAGCACGAAGCCCACGCTGCTCCACAGCAGCCAGGTCCGCGCATGTGCGCGCAGCTCCGCGGGCAGCTCGCCCAGGCCACCTTGCCAGGGCAGGACCAGGGCCAGCAGCGGCAGCGTGATCAGGTAGCGCAGGATCACCGCCCAGGCCCAGTGGCCGCCGCCGGCGACCAGGCTGCGATTGAGGACATAGGTGAGCGTGAAGAACAGCGCCGCGCAGATCGCCAGTCCTACCGCGGCTAGAGCATTCGAGCGCAAAGGCATCTGGCCAGTTAGGGACAATCGGCCTCGTGTGTCAAATCGGCACGGCGCATGCCTGTCCCGTCATCCCCTCGCACTTCGCGCCCAGATGATCGACGGACGCCGATGCCTGCATCGCCTGGCCATCGCCTTGCGAAGAACTGCCATGCCCTGCCTGTTCGCCTCGGAGCTGTCCTTCGTTGCCGGCGAATCGGCAAGCGCCGCCGCATCGCGATCGACCGCAACAGCTCAGGCCGGCTTGGGCACTGCCGGCAACCGCAAGCGCACCTCGAGTCCACCGCCGGCGGCGTTCTGCGCCTGGATCTCGCCGCCGTGAACCTTCATCACCCGCTTGACGATGGCCAGGCCGAGACCGTGCCCTTCGGCACGCACCGCATTGCTGCCGCGGTAGAACGGCCGGAACATCGCCTCCAGCTCGGCCTCGGGCACGCCGGGGCCGTGGTCGCGGATGCACAGTTCGACCGCGCCGGGCGCGCTCCACAGCGACAGCTCGACCGCACTGCCCGCCGGGCTGAACTTGATCGCGTTGGCGATCAGGTTGTCCAGCGCGCGCTCGAGCAGCATGGCGCTGCCCAGCACCGTGGCCGGCACGCTATGCAGCAATTCCAACCCGACGCCGCGCGAACGCGCCTCCAGCTCGGCCTGCCGCACGCAATCACGCAGCAGCTCGTCCAGCGGCACCGGCTCCTGATTCATGCCGGGCAGGCCGCCCTCCAGCCGCGACAGCGCCAGCATCTCGCCGGTCATCCGATCCAGCCGGCCGATCTCCTGCTCGGCCTGGCGGAAATAAGCTTCGGCCTCGGCGGCATCGCCGCTGCGCTGGGCGAAATCGAGGATCAGGTGCAGCCGCGCCAGCGGCGAACGCAGTTCGTGGGACAGGTCCTGCAGCACGCCGCGATCGTGCGCGACCAGCGCTTCGATGCGTTCGGCCATGGCGTCGAAGTCGCGCGCCAGCTGGCCCAGCTCGGTGGGCGTGGCGCCGCCCTGGGCGCCGACGCGCGCCGAGAGCTCGCCGGCAGTCATGCGCCGGGTGGCGTCGCGCAGGGCTTCCACCGGCTTGGCCACGCTGCGCGCCACCCACCAGCCGATCAGGCCGATGAACAGCAGCGACAGCAGGCCCTGCACCACCAGCAGGATCTTCTCGCGCGTCTGCGGGCGCAAACGCGCATGGGTGCGGCTCAAGGCCACCAGCTGGCGCGTCTTGCCGTCCTTGCCGGTGACTTGCTGCACGGCCACGTACATGCCCGGCCAAGGCTGCAGCACCAGGTCGCGGCCACCCTGCAGCCAGTCGGGCAAGGCGCTCTGGATGCTGCCGAACAGACGGATCGGATACAGCGGCTGGCCGTCCTCGTACAGGGTCGCCTCGATGCCTTCGTGTCGCTGCTGTATCGACCACTCGCCCAGCGCGGCCGAGCCGCCCTGCTCGTAGGCCTGGCTGGCGCCCTGCGCCAACCCGTCCCAGTTGATCTCGACCGCGGTGGTGTACTCGATGAAGCTGCGAGTCAAGAAGCCGCCGAGGAACAGCACCAGCAGGTTGGCCAGGCAGAACCACAGCAGCAGGCGCCAGTACAGCGAGCCCTTGAACGGATTCATGCCGGCCCCGCCACCAGCACGTAACCGGCGCCACGCACCGACTCGATCCGCGGCGACTGCATCGAGGCCTCCGCCAGCTTGTGGCGCAGACGGCTGACGTGCACGTCGATGCTGCGGTCGAAGCGCTCCAGCTCGCGCCCCAGCGCGCTGCGCGTGAGCACCGCCTTGTCGACCAGTTCGCCGGCTCGCTGCGCCAGCGCCAGCAGCAGCAGGAATTCCGCCCCGGTCAGCGACAGCTCGTGCTCGCCGACGTAGGCACGACGCTCGGCCGGCAGCAGGCGCAACAGGCCCAGCTCCAGCGTGCCGGGATTGCCGCCCGGGGTGTTGCGCCGCAGCTGCGCGCGCACCCGCGCCAGCAGTTCGCGCGGCAGGCAGGGCTTGGCCAGGTAGTCGTCGGCGCCCAGCTCGAGGCCGACCACCCGGTCCACCGGCTCGCCGCGCGCGGACAGCATGATGACCGGCAGGCGGTATTGCTGGCGCAGCTCGCGCAGGGTCGCCAGGCCGTCGCGCCCCGGCATCATCACGTCGAGGATCAGCAGGTCCGGCCGCTGCGCCGGATTCTGCAGCTGCGCCAGCGCAGCGTCGCCGTCGTGGACTACGTCGACCACGAAGCCTTCGCGCTGCAGGTATTCGGCCAGCAGCCCGGTCAGGGCGCGGTCGTCGTCGACGAGCAGGATTCTGGACATGGCACCCGTGGATAGCTTGAGAACCCGCCCATTCAAACCCGGCAGAAAATGAACAGGCAGGCTCTTTACGCATCTTTACGTTTCTGCAAAGAACATACACGCGCCCATGTCGTCAAATATCTCGCAAGTTCACTCCCCCAACGACTGAGGTAAGACATCATGCGCAAGAGCACCTTTCTCGGCCTGGCCCTCGCTTCGGCGCTGACCATCGGTTCCTTCAGCGCGTTCGCGCAGCCTGGCTTCGGCGGCCCCGGCGGCTGGCACGGCCATCACCACGGCGACTTCGGCGGCTTCCAGCAGCTCAACCTGAGCGACGCCCAGAAGGCCAGCATCAAGCAGATCGTCAAGGGCAGCTTCCAGCAGAACAAGAGCCAGTTCCAGGCCCTGCACCAGCAGCGCGAAGCCTTCGAGGCGCTCTCGCCGACCTCGTCCGGCTACCAGGCCGCCGCCAACAGCCTGGCCCAGGCCGAAGCCAGCGCCGCCCAGGCCCGCACGCTGCAGCGCGCCAGCATCCGCGCGCAGATCTATGCCGTGCTGACCCCGGCCCAGCAGTCGCAGCTGGCCACGCTGAAGGCGCAGCGCGCCCAGCAGAAGCAGCAGTGGGAACAGTTCCGCGCCCAGCAGAAGGCGGCTTCCACCACCCAGCAGAGCTCGGGCCAGTAAGAGCCTGACCACCTGATCGTCTCCATGACGACGGCCGCGCCAGACTTTCGGCGCGGCCGTTTTTCTTTGGGTGCCGCGTACGTCGTCGCCACGCGATACGTAAACCGCCAGGGCGACGCTCAGCCAGCTGCGGCCAGTCGCCTGACCGGCCCGGCCAGCCAGGCCCGGATGTCCGGCAGCAGCGAGGCCTCCAGGTTGGCGTGATGCCCGGCATCCGGCACCACCTGCAGGCGTGAACCGCGAATGCCTTCGGCCAACCGCGTCGACAGTTCCAGCACCTCGGGCTGATCCTCGCCGCCGACCAGCAAGAAGGCAGGCACCTCGATCTCGTGCAGGCGCTGCAACGCCGAAGGCTGCGGTGTGCTCTGATCCTGCGCGGCACGCGTCCAGTAGCTGGACTCGCGGCGGAACAGCCGCGAGCTCATCACCTGTACCTGGCGTCGTACCGCCGCATCCACCTCGTCCGGCCCGCGCCGGGGACCGTCGGTGAAGGCCCGCAGCGAACTGTCGATCAGGCCGGGCACATCGAAGGTATGCAGGGCCTGCAGGAAGGCCCGCGCGGCCGGCGTGCGATCGGCGAACTGGCCCCAGTAGCCGGCGCCGACGAAGATCAGGGCACTCACCCGCTGCGGCTGCTCCAGCACGAAATCCAGCGCCGTCGCCGCACCGCCCGAGCACGCCAGCAAGGCGGTGCGCTCGATGCCGCAGGCGTCCAGCACCGCAGCCAGATCGCGATGATGCGCATACGCGCCCGGCGCGATCTCCGAACGGCCGAAGCCGCGGGCGTCGTAGCGCAGCACGCGATGCGTGCCGGCCAGGGCGGCAAACTCCCGCTCCCATTGCCCGCTGTCGACCAGGAAGCCGTGCAGCAAGGTGATCGCCTCGCCCTCGCCGACCTCCTCGGCATACAGGCGCGCATGATCGACATCGACGAAGCGCTGGCGGGTCTCGGACATGACGGGTTCCTCGTACGCATGAAGATGGAAGTGAACGACGACGCCCGACCGTCCATCGGCGGCCGGGCGTCGCCTGGCTCAGGCCTGCGCCTGCCCAGCGCTGGCCTCGAGCGGCATCGCGTAGCGCTCAAAGCGCAACTCTCCGGCCAGCACTTCGTGGCTGCCGGCGACGAACTGCCGCAGATGCGGCATGCCGTAGTGCGCCTCAAGGTCGGCCGGCGAGCGCCACTGCTCGTAGGCCATCCACACCGCGGGATGGCTGGCCGAGCGGTGCAGCTCGAAGCGCAGGCAGCCGGGCTCGGCGCGGGTAGGCACCATCAGCGCATGCAGGCGCCGGCCCAGCTCGTCTTCCTGCCCTGGCTTCGCGGTGGCGACGGCGAGCATGGCGAAGGCTTCGTTCATGGCGTTCTCCGCAAGCGAGGGGGATGCCGCAGCGCGCTCAACGGCTGGCCTTGATGTCGCGCGGGGGCACCGCGGGGACGAACGCCGGCGGCGCGTAGCCGGCCGGCTTGTCGCCCACCGCCGTGCCGCCGTGCAGGCGGGTCTGCTGTGCGTCGGCGAACATGTAGTACGGGAACGGCCGCTCCGGTGCGCTGGCCGCGTCGAGCCGAGCGCGAAGCTCAGCCGGCAGTTCGAAATCCAGCGCGGCCAGATTGGCGTCCAACTGCTCCAGCTTGGTCGCACCGATGATCACCGAGGCGATGCCCGGCTGGGTTGCCGCCCAGTTCAGCGCCACCTTGGCCATGCTCTGCCCGGCGTCCTTGGCCACCTGCTCCAGCGCGGCGACGATGCGCCAGTTGCGTTCGGTGAAGCGCTCGAAACCCGGAGCCGCCGCGACCTTGGCGAGACGGCCGTCGCCGCTGCCACCGCCCTCGCTGGGCCGGTACTTGCCCGACAGCAGGCCCATCGCCAGCGGACTCCAGGCCGTGATGCCCATGCCCAGCTGCTGCGCCAGCGGCACGAACTCGTGCTCGATGTGCCGCTCGGCCAGCGAATACTCCAGCTGCAGGTTCACCAGCAGCGACAGCGCGTGCGCCTCGGCGAAGGTCTGCGCCCGCGCGGCGTACCAGGCCGGCACGTCGGACAGGCCGCCGTGGCGGATCTTGCCGGCGCGCACCAGGTCGTCCAGCGTGCGCACCACTTCCTCGGCCGGAGTGACGCGATCCCAGGTGTGCAGCAGATACAAGTCGATGTAGTCCGTGCGCAGGCGGCGCAGCGAACCCTCCACCGCACGCATGATGTTCTTGCGCCCGTTGCCACCGGCGTTGGGATTGCCGGGCTGGGCGTTGTAGCTGAACTTGGTGGTCAGCACCACGCGGTCGCGCACGCCGGCCTGCTCGATGAACTTGCCCAGCATGGTCTCGCTGGTGCCCTCGGTGTAGAGGTCGGCGGTGTCGATGAAGTTGCCGCCGGCGTCCAGGTAGCGATCGAACATCGCGCGCGCGGTGTCCTCCGCAGCGCCCCAGCCCCAGTCGTCGCCGAAGGTCATGGTGCCGAGCGCGAGGCGGCTGACGCGCAGGCCGGAGCGACCCAGGGTGTAGTACTGATCGAGTGCCATGGTCGGATTTCCTTGTGAGGCTGTGGGGTCGTGAGATCGTGGGGTCGTGGGATGGCGGAATCGTGGCTCGGCGTCGGTCAGAGCAGGCGGCGCACGCTCGCACCGCCGAACAGCACGTGCTCGGTCTGCGGCAGCTGCATGAAGTCGTGCGGAAAGCCCAGCTCGATCGCGCTGGCCTGGTCGAGCCTGCGGCGCTGTTCGTCGCTGAACTCGACTTCCAGCGCACCGAGGTTGTCCTCGAACTGCTTCAGGCTGCGCGCGCCGATGATCGGGCCGGTCACCACCGGATCGAGCAGGGTCCAGGCCAGCGCGACCTGGGCCGGCGAACGTCCCACCTCGGCGGCGACCTGTTTCACCGTCTCGGCGATCGCCAGTGCGCGCGGCGTCAGCATGCCGATCGCGGCGATCACGTCCTTGCGCGTGCCGCCGCTGCCGACCGTGCGGCCCTGGTGGGCGAGGTCGGCCTCAGCGTACTTGCCGGTAAGGACGCCGCCGGCCAGCGGCGACCAGGCCAGCACGCCCAGGCCGAGTTCCCTGGCCATCGGCAGCAGTTCGCGTTCCGGCGTGCGCTCGGCCAGGTTGTACTGGATCTGCAAGGCCACCAGCGGCGACCAGCCGCGCAGATCGGCCAGGGTCTGCATGCGTGCGACCTGCCACGCCGGAGTGTCGGAGATGCCGGCATAAAGCACCTTGCCCGCGCGCACCAGATCGTCGAAGCCGCGCATCACTTCCTCGATCGGGGTCAGTCCGTCCCAGATGTGCAGGTACAGCAGGTCGATGTAGTCGGTATCCAGCCGGCGCAGGCTCGCTTCCACCGAGCGCAGCATGTTCTTGCGGTGATTGCCGCCGCTGTTGGGATCGCCCGGCCGCATGTGCAGCGAATACTTGCTGGCCAGCACCAGCTCTTCGCGCTTGCCGGCCATGAACTGGCCGAGCAGGCGCTCGGAGCTGCCGCCGGTGTAGAAGTTCGCGGTGTCGATGAAGTTGCCGCCGCGCGCCACATAGGCGTCGAAGATGCGGCGCGATTCGTCCGCGTCGGCGCCCCAGCCCCAGTCTTCGCCGAAGGTCATCGCACCCAGCGAAAGTCGGCTGACGCGCAGGCCGGAACGGCCCAGGGTGACGTATTGATCGAGTGACATGACAGGCTCCTCGGTGGTCGATGGAGCCAGTCTGCGCCTTGCGATTAGGCGGAAAAACCACGAACATCTTGATAGCTTATTAAGTTCACCTAATCAATAGAGCAGGATCAACAGAGCAGGCATGCGCGACGACTACGCCCTGCGCGCCTTCCGCGCGATCGCCGAGCACGGCAGCTTCACTCGTGCCGCGGCGGCGATGGACGTCACCGCCTCCGCGCTGAGCCAGACCCTGCAGCAACTGGAGCGCCAGTTCGGCACCCGGCTGCTTCAGCGCAGCACGCGCCGGGTCGGCCTCACCGAAGCCGGCCGCGAGCTGTTGCAGCGGATCGCCCCCGCGCTCAACGAACTCGACGCGGCGATGGACGCGCTGCGCCAACACGGCGGTCGGCCCGGCGGCCTGCTGCGGCTGACCGTGCCGGACGTGGCGACCACCTCGCTGCTGGACCCGCTGCTGGGCGAGTTCATGCTGCGCTGGCCCGAGGTGCGCCTGGACATCCATGTCGACAATGCGCTGAGCGACCTGATCGCGGAAGGCTTCGACGCCGGCATCCGCCTCGGCGAGCGCCTGCAGCGCGACATGGTGGCGGTGCCGGTGAGCGGGCCGATCCGTTCGCTGGTGGTGGGCTCGCCCGCCTATTTCGCACGGCACGGGAAGCCGCGCCAGCCGCGCGAACTGGAAACGCACAATTGCGTGAACTTCCGCCACGTCAGCAGCCGTGCGCTGTACCGCTGGGAGTTCGCGCACAAGCAAGGGCCGAACAAGGGACGCTGGTTCGAGATCGCGGTGAACGGCAGCCTGATCGTCAACAACATCCCGCTGGCGCTGCGCGCCGCGCTGGCCGGCGTGGGCCTGGCCAACATCCTGGAGCCGCACGTGCGCGAAGCGCTCGCTGACGGCAGGCTGGAAAGCGTGCTGGACGACTGGCTGCCACCGTTCGACGGTTTCTACCTGTATTACCCGAGCCGCTTCCAGGTGCCGCCGAAGCTGCGCGTGTTCATCGACTTCCTGCGCGAATCGACGCGGGTGGGCTAGCGCATATTCGCGTCGTGGCCTGGGCCAATCCTTGGCCGTAGGGCGTGCGAGCCATGACGCGAGCGCTTCGGGCCCAAGGCATGCATCGCGCGTGCCCTCACCCATCCTGCAGGTTTCATCTGGAAACCAGCGGCCGGAGCACCTGCAAATGCAAAGCGGCGCCGTTCGAGGCCCAACGCCGCACGCGTCATTCCTTCGCGCCAGACGTGTGAGCAGCGGCGCGACCGACCAGGGCCGGCGGCACGCATCGCCGCCGGCCCTGGCTCATGCTGTCGGTTTCACCTGAAAACCAGAGCCCGAGAGGTCTGAAATGGCAACGTCGCTCGAGGCTCAGCGCCAGTAGCCATGCACCCAGACATGACCCGGCGCCCAGTAGCCAGGCACCCAGACATGGCCCGGGCGGGCCGGCGCCACCACGATGCAGCCGCTGAGCGCGAGGGTGCCGCCGAGCAGCGCGACAGAAAACAGTAGAGTGGAAAGCAGACGGCGCATGGCTGACACCTTCGAAGTGGAGGTGTGCCGAAGAACGCGGGCGGCGAAGCCCGCGATGACCATGCCTAAAGCCGCGGACGGCGCTCGTTCATTTGGCCCGCGCTCAGCTGACCACGTGCCTCATTGCGCCACCAGTTCCGCCGCCACACGTCGATAGCGCTCGGCAATGCGCTCTTCGTCGCGATGCCGGAAACCACGCACCACCCATTCGCCGCCGCACATCACGTCGCGCACCAGCGGCGTGTTGCCGGCGAACAGGAAGCTGTCCAGCAGCACGCGCTGATCGCGCGCCGCCAGCAGCGGCGAGGTGTCGTCGAGCACGAGCAGATCCGCGCGCGCACCGGCGCGCAACTCGCCTATCGGCAGCCCCGCCGCGCGCGCGCCGCCACGCAGCGCGGCGCGCCACAGCGTTTCGCCGACGCTGTCGCCTTCGCCGCGCGCAGCGATGTTGCGATGACGGGTCTGCAGACGCTGGCCGTATTCCAGCCAACGCAATTCCTCCACCGGCGAGATCGAGATGTGCGAATCCGAGCCGATGCCGAGCGCGCCGCCTGCATCCAGATAATCGGCCAGCGGAAACAGGCCGTCGCCGAGATTCGCTTCGGTGGTCGGGCACAAACCGGCTACGGCGCCGCTGCGCGCCAGCCGCGACGCCTCGTGACCGGTCAGGTGGGTGGCATGCACCAGGCACCAGCGTGAATTCACCTCGGCGTGGTCAAGCAGCCACTCCACCGGACGCGCGCCGCGCACGGCCAGGCAATCTTGCACTTCGCCGATCTGCTCGGCGATGTGGATGTGGATCGGCAGATCGGCCGCCTCGCTGGTCGCCATCAGGCTGCGCATGGCCTGCTCGGGCACGGCGCGCAGCGAATGCAGCGCGATGCCAAGTTGCAGGCCCGCGCCCTGCAGCGGACGCAGCGCCTGCAGCAGCTGGAGGTATCCGGAAACGTCGAGGCCGAAGCGGCGCTGACGCTGGGTCAGCGCGCGCCCGTCGAAGCCGCCGCTCATGTACAGCACCGGCATCAGGGTCAGCGCGATGCCGGCTTCGCGCGCCGCCTCGATCAGCGCCAGCGACATCGCCTCGGGCTGCGCGTACGGCGTGCCGTCCGGCTGATGGTGCAGATAATGGAACTCGCAGACCTGGGTGTAGCCGCTCTTCAGCATCTCCACGTAGAGCTGGGCGGCCACCGCCTGCAACTGCTCGGGCCCGATCCGCGCGGCGAAGGCGTACATGGTTTCGCGCCAGGTCCAGAACGAATCGGCCTGCTGCGAGGAGGTCACGCCGCGATGTTCGGCGAGACCGGCCATCGCGCGCTGGAAGGCGTGCGAATGCAGGTTCGGCATGCCGGGCAGCACCCAGTTGCCCAGGGTCTGCGCGTCTTCCGCCGGCGCGTCCTGCAGATGGCCGCTGGCGTCCACGCCGAAGCTCGCGCCGCTCTGCCAGCCGTTCACGCGCCACAGACGACCGGTGCGATAGCGCTGTACTGCCTGTTGCTGCATGTTTCGGTACTCCTGCTGCGTTCGCTCCACAGTGTACCCGCCGCGTGCGTCGGCGCGGTTGCAATGCGCTTCATCGCCATGCGGCATAATCGGCAAATGGCCAAGAAAACCCAGGAACACACCGCCAAATTGCGGCTGCGGCTGGCGACGCCAGCCGACGTGCCGCAACTGGTCGAACTCACCGCGCGCGTCTACACACCCGAATGGGGCCACTCCGCGGAAATGCTGCGCTCCCAGCAGACGCATTTTCCGGAAGGCCAGTTCGTAGTCGAATACGAAGACCGCATCGTCGGCTACTGCGCCACCTTCCGCATCGACGAGGCCACCGCGCTGGCGCCGCACACCTGGGCGCAGATCACCGGCGGCGGCATGGGCTCGCGCCACCGGCCGGACGGCGACTGGCTGTACGGCATGGAAGTGGTAGTGCATCCGGACTACCGCGGCATGCGCATCGGCCAGCGCCTGTACCAGGCGCGCAAGCGGCTGTGCACCGACCTGAAGCTGCGCGGCATCGTGTTCGGCGGGCGCATTCCCGGACTGGCCCGCAACATCCATCGCTACGGCAGCGCGGAAGCCTATGTGCAGGCGGTGGTCGAGGGGCGGCGCCGCGACCAGACGCTGAGCTTCCAGCTCAGCAACGACTTCGAGCTGATCGGCCTGCTGCGCGCCTACGTGCCGTCCGACTACGACTCGCTCGGCTATGCCGCGCACCTGGCCTGGCGCAATCCGCGCCTGCTCGACCAACCGGACATGCCGTCGATTCCTTCGACCCAGCGCCTGCCCGACTCGGTGCGCGTGGCCTCGGTGCAGTATCAGCAGCGGCGTATCCAGTCGTTCGAGGAATTCGCCACCCATGTCGAGTACTTCACCGACATCGCCGCCGACTACAGCGCCGACTTCGTCACCTTTCCCGAACTGATCACCCTGCAGTTGCTGTCGATCGAGAACGAAGAGCTGTCGCCGTTCGACACCATCCGCAAGCTCAGTCAGTACACGCCGCAGGTGAAAGAGTTGTTCAGCCGCCTGGCAGTGCACTACAACATCAACATCATCGCCGGCTCGCACCCCACCGAACAGCCGAACGGCGACATCCACAACGTCTGCTACGTGTGCCTGCGCGACGGCTCGATCCACGAGCGCGAGAAGCTGCATCCCACGCCGAGCGAGCGCAACGTGTGGAACATCACCGGCGGCGACAGCGCGGCGACGGTACAGACCGACTGCGGCCCGATCGGCGTGATGATCTGCTACGACTCCGAATTCCCCGAGGTCGCGCGCCATCTCACCGACCAGGGCGCGCTGATCCTGTTCGTGCCGTTCTGCACCGACGTGCGCGAGGGCTACCTGCGCGTGCGCTACTGCTCACAGGCGCGCGCGATCGAGAACCAGTGCTATGTGGTGCTCTCCGGCAACGTCGGCAACCTGCCCGGGGTGAACAACTTCGACATCCAGTACGGCCAGAGCTGCATCCTCACGCCCAGCGATTTTCCGTTCGCGCGCGACGGCATCGCCGCCGACTCCACGCCGAACATCGAAACCGTGCTGTTCGCCGACCTGCGGCTGGAGAGCCTGGCCCGCGCGCGCAACGCCGGGGCGGTGCAGAACCTGAAGGACCGCCGCTACGACCTCTACCAGACCCGCTGGACCAACAAGCCGGGAAGCGAGGCGTGAGCGCTGCGCACGAAGATCGCACCGAGCCGCACCGTGACCCGCTGCCGGCCAGCCGCTATCTGCGGCAGCTGCAGCGCCTGGGCGAGTCGGGGCTGTTCTCGCCGCTGCAGTGGCGCCGGCGCATCCTGTTCTGGTCTGGCGCCGTGCTGGTGGGCCTGGCCGCGATCGGCATGGCGGCCGCAGCCGACTGGCTGTTCCATCTGTTCCAGGCAGTGGTGCAGCACAACCGCTTCTGGCCGCTGCTGATCACCCCGGCCACCTTCGCCTTGCTGGCCTGGCTGACCCAGGGCGCGCTCAGGCCTACCCGCGGTTCCGGCATTCCGCAGGCGATGGCTGCGCTGGAAGTGGAGGACGAAGGTTTCCGCAAGAGCCTGCTCTCGCTGCGCATCGCCTTCGGCAAGATGGCGCTGACCCTGGCCGCCCTGCTCGGTGGCGCATCGGTGGGGCGCGAAGGTCCCACCGTGCACGTGGGCGCCGGCCTGCTGTACAGCCTCGGCCGGCGCTTCGGCTTCGCCGATGCAGTGGCCGCCGGCCGCTTCATCCTGGCCGGCGCCGCCGCCGGCCTGGCCGCCGCCTTCAACACGCCGCTGGCCGGCGTAGTGTTCGCCATCGAAGAAATGAGCGGCGCCTTCGAGCACCGCATGAGCGGCATCCTGCTCACCGCGGTGATCGTCGCCGGTGTGGTCTCGTTGGGCATCCTCGGCAACTACGCGTATTTCGGCCGCTTCGACATCATGCTGCCGCTGGGGCGGGCGTGGCTGGCGGTGCTGGTCACCGGCATCGTCTGCGGCCTGGCCGGCGGGCTGTTCGCCTGGCTGATCCTGCCGAACGACGGCGGCCTGCGCGGCGCCATGGGTCGCCTGCGCGCACGCCAGCCGGTGCTGTTCGCCGCCGGCTGCGGGCTCGCCCTGGTCCTGCTCAGCCAGTTCACCCGCACCGGCCTGTACGGCACCGGCTACGAGCAGGCGAAGGCCATCCTCGCCGGGCACAGCGACACCGTGGCCGGCTTCGGCGCACTGAAGTTCCTCGGCAACATCGCCTCGTACTGGGCCGGCATCCCGGGCGGCATCTTCTCGCCGGCGCTGGCGGTGGGCGCCGGGCTGGGCGCGAACATCAGCGCGCTGATGCCCGGCACCGATCACTCGGCGATCGTGCTGCTGGCGATGGCCGCCTACTTGTCCGGCGTCACCCAGGCGCCGCTGACCGCCACGGTGATCTCGATGGAGCTCACTGCCAACCAGCAGATGGTGCTGCCGATCATGGCCACCTGCCTGCTGGCGCGCGCGGTCTCCGCCCTGATCTGCCGCAAGCCGGTCTACCACGCGCTGGCCGACAAGCTGATCGAGGGTTACGAACACGAGCTGGCCAGGCGCCAGCACGAGGCAGTGCCATCGATGGTCGAGGATCCCGCCACGCCCGTCGTGCCCGAGCACGAGGCAGATGCAAACGAGCCGACGGCGAGCGTCGACGCAGCCGCGCAAGACCAGAGGCCGCAGCCATGAGCGCATCGCCGCGCTGGGATACCTTGCTGCTCGACGCCCATCTGGCGACCTTCGCCGGAGCGCAGCCCTTCGGCCTGATCGAGGACGGCGCGCTGGCGCTGCATGACGGCCGCATCGCCTGGGTCGGCGCGCGCCGCGAACTGCCCGGCGCACCGCACGAGCTGGCGGCCGAGGTCGAGCGGCTCGACGGCGCCCTGCTCACACCCGGCCTGATCGACTGCCATACCCATCTGGTGTTCGGCGGCGACCGCGCGCAGGAATTCGATCTGCGCCTCAACGGCGCCAGCTACGAAGATATCGCCCGCGCCGGCGGCGGCATCGCGTCCACGGTCGGCGCCACCCGCCAGGCCGACGAGGCGGCTCTGCTCGCGCAATCGCTGCCGCGTGCGCGCGCCCTGCTGGCCGACGGCGTCACCACGCTGGAGATCAAGTCGGGCTATGGCCTGGCGCTGGATGCCGAACGGCGCATGCTGAAGGTGGCGCGACGCATCGGCGAAACGCTGGGCGTCGAAGTGCGCACCAGCTTTCTCGGCCTGCATGCACTGCCGCCCGAATACAAGGAACGCCGCAGCGACTACGTGGCCGAGGTATGCGAGGTCATGCTGCCGGCGCTCGCCGCGGAAGGCCTGGTCGACGCAGTCGATGCGTTCTGCGAAGGCATCGGCTTCAGCCACGAGGAAACCCGGCGTCTGTTCGAGCGCGCGCGCCAGCTCGGCCTGCCGGTGAAGCTGCACGCCGAGCAGTTGTCCGATCTCGGCGGCGCCGCCCTGGTCGCGCACTACCAGGGGCTCTCGGCCGATCATCTGGAATATCTGAGCGCATCGGGCATCGAGGCGATGGCAGCCGCCGGCACCACTGCGGTGCTGCTGCCCGGCGCTTTCTATGCGCTGCGCGAGACCAAGCTGCCGCCAATAGCCAGCCTGCGCGAGCATGGCGTGCCGATGGCGGTGGCCACCGACTGCAATCCCGGCACCTCGCCGCTGCTGTCGCTGCGCCTGGCCGCGGGCATGGCCTGCACGCTGTTCCGGCTGACGCCCGAAGAAGCACTGCGCGGAGTCACCGTCCACGCAGCGCGCGCGCTAGGCTTGCGCGACCGCGGCACGCTGGAGGTAGGCCAGCGCGCCGACCTCGCCGCCTGGCGCGTGGCCAGGCCGGCCGAGCTGTGCTACTGGATCGGCGGCGAGCTGCTGCTACGCTCCTGGATCGGCGGCACACCGGTGCGGCCCGCCTAGGTGCGGACCGCACGATCGCCTCGCGCTAGAACAGCTTCTGCTCGTACTTGAGGTAGACCACGCGGCCGATGTCGTACTGCGGGTTGTACGGAAACTGGCTATAGCCGTCGGTACCGGTGGGCCCGAGCGGCCCGGCCACCGAATACACGCCGGTATACGACATCGGCGCCATGCGGTTGAACAGGTCGGTGGCACCCAGGTCGATGCGGCCCTTCCACGGCGTGTTCCAGTGCAGTTGCAGGTCGTTGAAGGTCACCCCGCCCTGGCGGTTCATGCCGGTCGGCGAATTGCCCAGGTTGCGGTTCGGCTCGTTGCAGGGAAACACCTCGCTAAGCGCAGGATTGTCGGGAATGCACGGCTCCGACAACGACGAGTAGAAACGCATGGTCCAGGTGGCGCCGAAGTTGCCGTAGCTCCAGTTGAGGTTCACCGTCGAACGGAAGCGCCACACTGGTCCTAGCACCGGGTCGTAGGAACCCAGCGTATTGGACACTATTGGGCCCTCGGGCACGGCCTGCTCGCGCAGCGAGTTGATGTAGGTGCTGGTCGAGTCGACCTTGAAGCGGCCGAAGCGGGAATCCGGGAACAGGTAGCTCAGGCCGAGATCCTCGCCGCGCTCCTGCACGTAGCCCTGATTCACCAGCGCCTGCAGCAGGTCGATCACCTGCCCGTTGGAGGGGCCGGTGGCAGTGGAGCGCTGGAACTGCGAACACTGCGAGGCCTCGCCCAGCAGATAGCAGTCGTTGAGGATGTCGGATGCTGTGGGCAAGGTGATGATGTTGTTCACCTTGATGCGGAACCAGTCGAGGCTGGCGTTGAAGCCGCTCAGCCAGGCCGGACTGTAGACCACGCCGAAGGTCGCGCTGTGCGAGGTCTCCGGCCGCAGCGCGGCATTGGCGCCGGTGTAGAACGGCGTGGTGCTGGTGGTATTCGGCGCAGCCACCGGCTGACCGTTGGCGTTGAGCTGGGTGAAGTTGGGTCCTACGCCGGGCAGGCCCGCAAAGCCCTGCTGGCAGCGCTGCGCCACCGTCGGATTGCCGGTGAGGCCGTAGTTGATGTCACACGGATCGGTATAGCCGGTGAAGCTCTGCATGGTGCCGCCATACAGATTGGCGATCGCCGGCGCACGGAAGCCGGTGCCGTAGCTGCCGCGCACCAGCAGATCGTCAAACGGCTTCCACGACAGCTTGAACTGGTTGTTGCGGGTGTCGCCGAAATTGCTGTAGTGCGAGAAGCGGCGCGCCACGTCGAAGTCCACCAGCTGCGCACCCGGCAAATCCTTCAGCAGCGGGATGTTGATTTCGGCGAAGGCCTCGTTGAGGCCATACGAACCCCTGCCGATGTTCTGCTGCAGGTTGGTGTTGAGGCCAAGCTGGGTGTATTCGTCGGGCGTGGCGCCACCGGAAATGCTGCGATGGTCGGCGCCGACCGCGAAGGTGACGTCGCCGGCACCTAGCGACTGCGGCAGGGTGACGATGTCGCCGCTCAGGTTCGCCTCGGCGGTCTTCATCTCGCTGTACGAGCGCGTGCCGGAGATGATGTTGAGATAATCCGATTCGGCCGGGCTCAGCCCACCGGCGCCGGAAAACGGGTTCAACGGCACGCAGCCAGCGATCACATTGCCAGGCGTACCGCATTGCACGACGCCATTGGCGCCCATGAAGGACGGCCCCAGCGCCTGCTCCAGGTGCACCATGTTGAGGTTGCCAGGACCGAAGGACGACTGCGTGTAGCGGAAATCGCTGTAGTCCACCGACCAGTCGAAGCTGCGCTCGCCGAGAGAGAAGTTGCCGTCCAGCCCGGCGCGATAGCCGTACTGCTTGATGCGGTTCAGCGTGCTGCGGTTGGGATACATCAACGGCAGGTTGAACTGCAGGTTGTTGCCGGGCAGCGGGTTGTAATAGCTGTTCGAGGACAGCGTCGGAAAATACGTGGTGGGGAACGTGCCCGCCGGCAGCCCGAGCGCGGCGGCGAGATTGGCGCCGTTGGCCGGCGTCAGCGAGCTCAGCGGATAGCCGCCGATGTAGGTGGTGGAGGTATTGCTGTTGTAGGTGCCGCTCAGGCTCGCGGTGATGTTGTCGGTGAGCTTGTATTCGCCGCGCGCGAAGAACGAACGCTGGTGGTAGTCCGGCAGCAGCGACTCCGTGCTGCCGGGATCGCCGTAGTCGTTCTGGAAATACGGCGACGGATACGAAACGCCGAAGGTGTTGACGTGGTAGTCGTTGATGTCCAGCCCGTTGCCGCCCATGTTGACGGTGAGCGGGCCGTTGGCCAGTTGCGACAGGTTCACCGGCGCACCGGTGACCGGATCGAGCGCACCGGTGATGGTGCCGTAGGGTGCGCCCTGGATCGTGCTCTGCGGATATTTGGAGCCGAAGCTGAAATAGCCGTAGCGGCTGTACGGCCGCGAGTCCGCCATCAGCGCGCCGGTGCCTTGCGCGGTGAAGTTGAACAGCACCGAGCCGCGGTCCCAGGTCTTGCCCGCGGTGAGGCTGAACTGGCCGACGTGACCGTCGTTGTGCGGCATGTACATGCTGTTGTAGGTGTCCAGCTGCACGCCGTCGAAATGCTGCTTGGTGATGATGTTCACCACGCCGGCGATGGCATCGGAGCCGTAGATCGCCGAAGCGCCGTCCTGCAGGATCTCGACATGGTCGATGATCGAACTGGGGATCGTGCTGAGGTCGGTCTCGCCGAAGATGTCGGTGGCCCAGCGGTGGCCGTCGACCAGCACCAGGGTGCGCGGCGCGCCGAGACCGCGCAGGCTGGCGTACTGGCCGACCACGTTGCCCAGCGTGCTCTGATTGCTGGTGCCCGACGAACCCACCGAAGAAACGTTCTGCAGGATCTGGCTGGTATTGACGAAGCCCTGTTGCTGGATCGCCTCCTGGGTCAGCTCGGTCACCGGCTGCGCGGTTTCCACGTCGACGTTGCGGATCATCGAGCCGGTCACGGTGACCGCCTGCAAGGTCTTGGTGCCGGTCGGCACGGCCGGTTGCGACGAGGCCTGCGCTACCGTCGCATCGCTGCCGGCCGGGTTCTGTCCGGTCTGTGCAGGCGGCGTCTGCTGCGCCGGTGTCGCGGACTGCGCCGCCGCCCACGTGGCCAGGCTGCAGCCTGCCAGCGTCCATGCCGCGCGTACGGCCAAGCTGATCCGCTTCTGTCGCATGCTCACGATCCGACCCTCCCCGTGCGGGCATGTCGCGCCCGGCTTGAATTGGGATATCCCCCGCAAATGCGCGCCGATATATCCGCCCCCGGGTCTTCGGGGTCAAGTGCCAGCACGCCCCAAGGCGGCAGCAGGTGGATCAGCTGTGAAGCCGCGCGCATTTCCGCGCTGACCGTGCTCCAAAAAACAAAACCCCCGCCGAGGCGGGGGCTTGGTGCTGCGCTGTGCGAAGACTCAGGCCGACTTCTTCTTCGGCGCCGCCTTCTTGGCCGCAGTCGGCTTGGTCACGGTCGGCTTGGCTCCGACCACCGCCGGCTGCGCGCTGTGCAAGCGGCTGTTGCCGTAGCTGGAGCGGTAGATCTTGCCGCGACGGGTCCTGCGATCGCCCTTACCCATAGGGAACTCCTTACATTTCAAGCATGAACGGTCTGCCATCGTAGCAGCGCAGGCCCAAAGCGCAAGAGCGCGTCTTGGAGCCTGTTCACGATCTCCGGGCGCCTGGCGTGGTTATCCAATAGCCGCAAGGCAATAGTGCGTGGCCATAGGGCATTCACTCGATGACCACCTGTCGGGCCGGGTCGGTTTGCCACATCCCAGCGTCGTCCTGCCGTCGTGGACCGAGGTTTGCTGCTTCGTTCCTGCTTGGCGCGCATGCATGCCGTTCCCGGCGCAAGCTGCCCGGAGCATCGCGAACAACGCTCAGGGATGACCGTGCCCGCCGCAGGAGCCTGCGCGATCGGGGCAGTCCTCCGGATCGATCTGCACGGTGACGTGCTGGATGCCGAAGCGCTCGTTCAACAGCTGCCTGATTGCATGCAGGGCCTGCGCAGCACGTGCGGGGTCGTGCAGTTCGGCATGCAGGGTGGCCATGCGCGAGCCCGAGGCCAGCTGCCACACGTGCAGATGGTGCACGTCGCGGATGACCGCATCGGCCTCGCGCAATGCAGCCGCCACCTCGTCCGGGTTCATGCCTTCCGGCACGCCCTCCAGCAGGATGTGGGTCGAGCGGCGCAGCAGCTGCCATGCGCTATTGAGGATCAGCAGCGACACCAGCAGCGAGAGCACCGGATCGGCCCAGTTCCAGCCCAGCCAGCGCACGACCAGCGCGGCCATCACCGCGGCGACCGAGCCGAGCAGGTCGCCGAGCACGTGCAGGCTGGCGCCGGCCAGGTTGACGTCGTCGTGCGCGTGATCGTGCAGCGTGCGCAGCACCACCACGTTCACCAGCAGGCCGACCAGGGCCACCGCCAGCATCGGGCCGGAAAGGATTTCGACCGGCGCGCGCAAGCGCGAGATGGCTTCGAAGGCGATGAAGCCCACCAGCACGAACTGGGTCAGCGCATTGACGAAGCCGGCCAGTACCTCCAGCCGACCGTAGCCATAGGTGCGCCGCGCATCGGCCGGCCGCAGCGCCAGCCAGGCGCCGAGAAAAGCCAGCAGCAGCGCCAGCGAATCGACCAGCATGTGGCCGGCATCGGCCAGCAGGGCCAGCGAACCCGACCACAGGCCGCCGGCCACCTCGCCCACCATCATCGCCGTGGTCAGCACGAAGGCCAGCAGCAGTTTGCGTTCGCGCGCGCGCAGGCGGCCCGGCGCCGTCGGCGATGCGTGATGGATGTGCGCGTGCGCATGGCCGTGCGAATGACCGCCGGCGGCGTGCTCGTGATGATGGGCGTGACTGGAACTCATGGGCACATGCTAGGAAGCGCGCAGCGGGTTACACAATCACCACCGCGACGACTCGACGCGTCAGTGCGCGCAATGCGGCCCGTGCACGTGGCCCAGGCGGCGATCCGTCTTCAGGTTGATGAAGTGCGCGGCGGCAACCATCAGGCCACCGCAGGTGACCAGCACGCTGTGCAGCGCGATCGAATAATTCTCCGCGAAGGTCACGCCGAGCAGCAGCAACAACAGGCCCGGAATCGCCAGCATCAGCGCCACCGGCTGATGATGCCGGCGGAAGCCGCCGATCAGGCTGGTCAGCGCGAGCAGGCTGGCGAACAGCACGAAGCCGCGCTCGAAGCGATGGTCCGCGAGGAAGCTCAGGCCCAGCACCGGCAGCAGCGCCAGCACGAAGGGCAAGGCGGCGCAGTGGATCGCGCACAGGAACGAGGCAGCCGTGCCGACGCGGTCGGCCAGATGCCACCACCGCGCATTCGCCGGAGCGTCTTGCTGATCGAGGTTCGACGGCTCGAGACCCATGTCTGACCTTTGCATCCGTATGGCGTACCGGCTCCGACTCGGACGCTCGCGCCCTCGTCCTACCGGATAGACGGACGCATGTTACTTTATAACAAATCGTAACGCCACTACCCGGCGCAAACGCCCAGCGAAGCTGCATGGGGGCGACGCCGACACGTCACGGCAAAGCCCGCGCAAAGCTGCTCGGCTAGGAAAGAAACCGCTCGGGAAGGAAACCGCGTGAAGCCACGTAAGCCGGCTCCGCGCCGGGTCGCAGCCTCAGCCCTTATGGCACTGCTTGCAGATGCCGTGCACTTCCAGCGTCTGCGCCTGCGGACGGAAACCCAGCGCCTTGGCCTGGGCCTCGATCAGCTCGGCAACCCGCTCGTCGCACACTTCCTGCGCGCTCGAACAGACGTCGCAGATCAGGAACGGCACCTGGTGCGCCTCGGCCGGATGGTGGCAGGACACGAAGGCGTTGATCGACTCGAGCTTGTGGATGAAGCCGTGCTCAAGCAGGAAATCCAGCGCGCGATACACCGTGGGCGGCGCGGCATTGCCGTGCTTGTCGCGCAGCTGGTCGAGCAGGTCGTAGGCCTTCACCGGCTTGCCGGCCGCAGCAATCAGCTCCAGCACTTCCTTGCGCAGCGGCGTCAGGCGCAGCCCGCGTTCCTCGCTGGCAAGCTCCACCGCCGCCACGAAGCTCTTGGCGTCATCGTGGTGGTGATGGTGCGAATGCGGTTTGCTGGCGCTCTGGGTCACTGGCTTCACCTCGAGGCGCCATGATACACCCCCGGCCGTGGCCTAGCGTCGCAGCGGCGGCGGCGGCGGTCGGCCCGACCCGGAAGGCGGCGGCTTGCGCCGCGGCAGCCACAGCAGCGGCCAGCCCAGCGGGCCGAGCAGCACCGACCACAGCACCCCTTCCAGCAGGCGCCCGCGCCACCAGCCCAGCAGGGCACCGACCGCGACGAAGCCAAGGCTCCACCAGAGCAGCGCCGCCCAGGGCACCATCTGCATCAGGTTGAGGAAAATATGCAGGCTCGCCGTCGGCGAATCCGGATCGACGCCTTGGGTCGCCCGATCGAGCCAGTCATTCATGTCCATATGCTTAGCATAGCGGGCACGGCCGGCCGCAGCGGCGCGGCGCCGGCGTTCCACCCGACGACTCTGGCCTGAGCGGATGCCATCCATGCGTTGCCTGCTGATCGAGGACGACAAGCCCACCGCGCAGTTCATCGGCGACGGTTTACGGCGCAGCGGCTGCGAGGTGGAGATCTGCCACGACGGCGGCAGCGGCCTCAGCCGCGCAACCGAGGCCAGCTGGGACGTGATCGTGCTGGACCGCATGCTGCCCGGCGGCATCGACGGCCTGGACATCCTGGCCGCGCTGCGCGCGCGCGACGACGCCACCCCGGTGCTGATCCTCAGCGCGCTCAGCAGCCTGGACGAGCGCGTGAAAGGCCTGCGCAGCGGCGGCGACGACTATCTCACCAAGCCGTTCGGCTTCGACGAACTGCAGGCGCGCATCGAGGCGCTGACCCGCCGCCGCAGCCCGCGCGACGAGGCCGAGCGACTGGGCGTGGCGGACTTGCTGCTGGACACCCGCGCGCGCCGCGCCTTCCGCGGCGGCGAGCCGATCCCGCTGCAGCCGCGCGAATATCAATTGCTCGAATACCTGCTGCGCCACCAGGGCGAAGTGGTGACGCGGAAGATGCTGCTGTCGGCGGTGTGGGGCTACCACTTCGATCCCGAGACCAATGTGATCGACGTGCAGATGAGCCGGCTGCGCAACAAGATCGACAAGGACGGCGAAGTGCCGCTGATCCAGACCCTCCGCGGTGTCGGCTACACCATCCGCGCCGATGGCTAGCTTCCGTCACTCGATGGTGTTCCGCATGGCGGTGGGCTACGGCCTGCTGCTGCTGATCTCGTTCGCGCTGATCTCCACCGTGTTCTACGTCGGCACCGCCGGCCTGCTCGCCCGCAACATCGACAACCAGCTCACCGCCACCTCGCGGCGGCTGATCCAGCTGCGTGCCGAGGGCGGCGAGGACGCGCTGGAGCGGGAGATCCACGCCCTGCTCACCGACGACCGCGACGTCGATACCGAAGTCTACCTGCTGGTCGCGCCGGACGGACGCAAGCTGATCGGCAACCTCACCGCCTGGCCCGGCCTCGGCGGCCACGACAACCAGCTGGTGCGGCTGCAGGTGAAGCGCCTCGGCCGCGACTCGATGAGCCGGCTGCTGGTGTATCGCTTCGCCGACGGCGAGGTGCTGGTGGTAGGCCGCGACATGCAGGACCAGCGCGATCTGGAGCACATGATCTGGGTGGCGCTGGGCCTGGGTGGGCTGGTGGCGCTGGCTCTCGCCGCCGCCGGCGCCTGGCTGTTCCGCTCACAGCTCAAGCAGCAGCTGCGCGCGATCCACCGCACCACCGCGGAGATTTCCGCCGGCAACCTCGATCGGCGCATCGACATCGGCCGCTCGCGCGACGAGTTCGCCGTGGTCGCCGACGACATCAACGCCATGCTCGACCAGATCGAGCGCCTGATGGACACCGCGCGCAACGTCTCGAACGCGGTCGCGCACGACATGCGCACGCCGCTGGGGCGCATCCGCGGCGCGCTGGAGGATGCGCTGCGCTCCGACCAGCCGCAGCAGAAGCTGCCGGACGGCGCGCGCTACGCGATCGGCGAGATCGACGCGCTGACCGTGGTGCTGGACAAGCTGCTGCAGATCGCCGAGGCGGAGTCGGGCGTGCGCCGGCAGCATTTCGGCCCCACCGCGCTGGGCGAGGTCATCGCCGACATCGTCGAGCTGTACCAGCCGGCGGCGGAAAGCGAAGGCATCCGCATCGTGCTGCAGCTGGACGACGACAGCGCCGTGCCGGCCGACCGCGACCTGATCGCCAGCGTGATCGCCAACCTGCTGGACAATGCCTTCAAATATGCCGGCCGCGGCGCGCAGGTGCTGGTAAGCGTCCGCCACGACGGCCAGCACGTGCTGCTGACCGTGCAGGACGACGGCCCGGGCATTCCCGAGTCGCTGATCCACCGCGTCACCGAGCGCTTCTATCGCGTCGACGCCAGCCGCCACCAGCACGGCAACGGCCTCGGCCTGTCGATCGTCGCCGCCGTGGTGGCCCTGCACCGCGGCACGCTGCGACTGGAGAACGCCCAACCGGGACTGCGCGTGAGCATCAGCCTGCCGCGCGGCTGAAGCACGCCTGGCGAATGACTCAGATAGCGTCTGCGCGCAGCTGCTTCAGCACCGCCGTCAGCAGCTCCGGCTCGAAGAATTCGGTATAGGTCAGCGCGGCCTGGCTGCCGTCCACACGCAACAGCCGCAGCTGGGTGCTGTAGGGGTCGAGCGCGCAGTCGACCACGTCGCTGATGTCCAGCAGCTGTCCGCGCAGAGTCAGCGAACTGGAGGTCAACAAGGCCTGCTCGGTGTTCGCACCGACATAGGCATGGATGCCCAGCGAGAAGCTCTCCTGCAGCTTGCCCATGCCGGTGGTGACCTTGAAGGGCACCGTCCCGCCGCTGCGCAGTATCGCGAGCAGGCCGGGCAGGCGCGCCTCGATATAGCCATCCAGAAGGCCAAGCCGGAACGCACCGTAGCGCGTCAGGTGCGCGTTGGCGGACTCCCAGGGGCCGTCGGCGCTGCGAAACGCCAGGCCTACCGAAATGTTCGCCCGATACATCTGGCAAGTCTCGGCGAGCTGCCCGAACGCATAGCTGCGCGACTGGCCGCCCTGCTCCACGCGGACGCCCTGTTCGCCCAGCACCATCACGCCGCGGCGGCGTGACCACCAGCCGGCCGCGCACAGCGCCAGGCCCAGCAGCGCGGCGCCGGCCATCACGGCGGCGATCATCGCGCGGCCTTCGGGCGCCGCCTTGCCCTGGATGGCCGCCAGCAGCACGGCGCAGGCCAGGAACAGGCCGCCGAGCAGAAACATCACTAGCCCCAGCGAGGCGTTCTTGCGGTGGCGGCTGAGTACCTTTCCGATGGTCTGCATGAGCTTCGATCCGTGAGCGACAAACCGCCAAGTCTAGCAAGAACGTCGGCGCTCCCTGCAGCAGTTGCTCAGGCGACTCGGCCAAGCCGACGACTAAGCGGCCGCCTCAGCCAACAGCCGATCGCGCTCGATGCCGAGTTCGTGGCGCAGCCCGTCCCAGCCGCGTGGCGTCACCTGCAACAGGCGCGCGGATCGCGACGGCCGCAGCCAGCCGCTGGCGCACAGCCAGCGCAACCACTCCGCGCCCAGCGGGCCGGCCAGATGGTGCTGATGCTCGCTCCAGTCCAGGCAGGGACGCGCGACCTCGGCGCCGTCGCGCGGGCACGCCGAGATGTCCAGGCCGAGGCCCGTGAACCAGGCCCAACCCGCTGCCGTGACCTCGAAGCGATCCGCAGTCGCCGCGATCACGCCGCGCTGCTGCAGCGCCTGGGTCAAGGCCACGCCGAGCCGGCCGGCGAGATGGTCGTAGCAGCGTCGCGCGAACTGCGGCGAGCGCACCGGCGACGCCGGCAGCGCGGCGGCGAGCGTGGCCAGGGTCTCCAGCGCCAGCGCCACCTGCGGACCAGCCAGCCGATAGCGCCGCTCGCGTCCGTCCTGGCTCACCGCCAGCAGGCCGCCGGCAAGCAGCTTGGCCAGATGCGCGCTGGCGGTCTGCGCCGTCACGCCGACCTCGCGGGCAAGCACGCCGGCGGGCTGCGCCTGCCCTGCGGCCAGGGCCATCAGCATCGCTGCGCGGGTGGGATCGGCGATCAGGTGCGCCATGGAAGCAAGCTTGGGCGGCATCGACATGGACAGGCTCCGACTGAGGCCACCCAGGCTAGTCCGGCGTTGCGGCAAATGCTTCGACACGCATCGAAACATCGGGCCGGCAGCGCCACCCAGACTCGCAGCTCGTTCGAGCGGATTCGCCAGATCATGACCGACGCACGTGCCGCACCCCGCCGCATCCTGGCCGCGACCAGCGTCAGCTACACCCTGGTGCTGCTGGATGCTTCCATCGTCAACGTGGCGCTGCAGCGCATCGCGCAGGCTTTCTCGGCCGACGTCGCCGGCCTGCAGTGGGTGGTCAGCGCCTATACGCTAGCCTTCGCCAGCCTGCTGCTGAGCGGCGGCACCCTGGGCGACCGCTGCGGCGCCAGGCGCATCTACCTGGCCGGCCTGGCCTTGTTCACCGCCGCATCGCTGCTGTGCGGCGTCGCACCGAACCTGGCCGCGCTGATCGCCGCCCGCGCCGCGCAAGGCGTCGGCGCAGCCCTGCTGGTGCCGTGTTCGCTGAGCCTGATCAGCCGCGCCTATCCACAGCCTGCGCAGCGCGCCGCAGCGATCGGCCTGTGGGTGGGCTGTGGCGGCGTGGCGATGGCGGCCGGCCCGCCGCTCGGCGGACTGCTGATCGAAAGCTTCGGCTGGCGCAGCATCTTCCTGCTCAATGCCCCGGTCGGCCTGGCCGGCATCTGGCTCACTTTGCGCACCGCGCGGCAGGCGGCGACGGCGACGGCGCCATCGTTCGACCTGGCCGGCCAGCTGACGGCGATGCTCGCTCTCGGCAGCTCGATCGGCGTGCTGATCGAAGCGCCGCAGCTCGGCTGGCACACCCTGCCCATCCAAGGCGGCGCGGTATGCGCCGTGCTGGCCTGGGCGAGCTTCCTGATGATCGAGGCACGCCGCAGGCAGCCGATGCTGCCGCTGTCGCTGTTCCGGCATGCGGTGTTCTCCGCCTCTGTGTTTGCCTCGCTGGCTTCGGCCTTCGTGTTCTACGGCCTGATCTTCGTGCTCAGCCTGTACTTCCAGCAGGCGCGCGGCTACTCACCGTGGCGCGCCGGCCTCGCCTTTCTACCGCTGAGCGCCGCGATGGCCTTCGGCAGCCTGCTGTGCGGCCCGCTGAGCGCGCGCTTCGGCCAGCGCTGGCCGATGTGCGGCGCCTTCGGCCTCTACCTGGCGGGCCTGCTGCTGTTGTCCCTGCTCGGCCACGACACGCCCTATGCGCTGGCCGCCATCGCGCTGCCGCCGATCGGGCTGGCGGCCGGCTTCATCTCGCCGGCCGCCACAGCGCCGGCGATGGGCACGGTCGAACCCGGCCGCGCCGGCGTGGCGGCGGGCGTGCTCAACGCAGCCAGGCAGAGCGGCGCGGCGCTGGGCATCGCGGTGTGCGGCAGCCTGCTCGCCGCGCCGCAAGGCTTCGCGCAGGGCATGCGCGATGCGCTGTGGATCGCGGCGGCGCTGGCCGTCGCCGCCGCGCTCGCCTGGGCATGGACGCTGGCCGCGCCCGCCGCGCAGGCGGCGCCTGGCGGCAACCTTTCCAAACCGTAACTGTTCGCCGGATACCCCGCTCGTTAAGGTTCCGGCATGGCGCGCGACGCGGCTCCCCACCAGCGCGGCAGCGGTGCGGCCGTTTCCCCGGACGGCAGCGATGCGATGACTGCGGCGGCGCCTGCACAGGTGCCGCCGTGGTCGGCCGAGCCTCGCGCCGGCTTCCTTTCCCCGGAACAGGCATGTCCAAGTCATCCATGTTCAAGCTCGGCGCAGCGGTGCTGCTGGTCGCCGCCGCAGGCCTGCTCGGCCATGTCGCGCTGAACTCGCGACAGCCGCCGCCGGTCGCCGCCACGTCGTCCGCAGCCCCGCACGACACGGTGGACGTCAGCGAGCTGCAGGCGCGGCAGATCAAGCTGGTCCGCGCCGACCTGCATGCGTTCCAGACCCGGGTCGACGCCGTCGGCTATATCGACTTCAACCAGGATCGCCTGGCCCAGGTGTTTTCGCCCTATCCGGGGCGGGTGCTGCAGGTGCAGGTGCAGGCCGGCGAGGACGTCAAGAAGGGCCAGCCGCTGTTCGCCATCGCCAGCCCCGACCTGGCCCAGGCCGAATCCACCCTGATCTCGACTGCCGGCCTGCTCGCACTGTCGCAGCGCACGCTGGCGCGCACGCGCCAGATGCTGCATGCGCAGGCCAGCGCACAGAAGGACCTGGAACAGGCGACTTCCGACCAGCAGACCGCCGCTGGCAACTACCAGGCCGCGCGCCAGGCGCTGCGCATCTTCGGCAAGTCGGATGCGGAGATGCAGCGCATCGTGGCCAGCCGCAAGGTCGACGACCGCTTCGTGGTGGTCAGCCCGTTCGCCGGCCGCGTGACCGCGCGCACCATCGCGCCGGGCACCCTGGTGCAGCCGGGCACCACGCCGGCGCCGTTGACCATCGCCGACCTGTCCAACGTGTGGGCGGTGGCCAATGTGGACGAAGGCTCGGCGCCCGCGCTGCGCGCCGGCGAGCCGGTCAGCGTGGCGATCTCGGCGCTGCCGGGGCGCACCCTGAAGGGCACGCTCGACTATGTCGGCGACGCGGTGGACCCGAACACGCACCGCCTTGCCGTGCACGCCGCGATCGAGGATTCCACCCACGAGCTGCGCCCGCAGATGCTCGCCACGCTGACCGTGCAGACCGGCGAACCGATGCGCGCGGTGGCCGTGCCGACCAATGCCGTGGTGCGCGAAGGCGACGGCAGCATGACCGTGTTCGCCACCCAGGACGGCCGCCGCTTCGTGCGCCGCGAGGTGCGACTGGGCCTGCAGCAGGACGGCCTGGACCAGGTGCTGCACGGCCTCGCCGCGAACGAGCAGGTGGCCGGTGACGGCGCCCTGTTCCTCAGCGCGGCGCTGGCGCTGCAGTCGCAGTAGCCCGGCATCGTCCAGCAATCCAGCGCCGACACCTTACCCAGCCGCATCCCCGCATCCACAGGCAGGCCCGTGTTCAGAGCTCTCATCGCCTTCGCGCTGACCCGCCGCGCCATCGTGCTGATGGCGCTGGCGGCCTTCTTCGTGGCCGGACTGGCCGCCTACGCCAGGCTCAACATCGAGGCCTATCCGAACCCGGCGCCGGTAATCCTGGAGATCACCGCGCAGTCGCCGGGGCTGTCCGCCGAAGAGATGGAGCGCAGCTTCACGCGCCCGCTCGAGGTCGGCCTGGCCACCACGCCCGGCGTCGACAATATCCGCTCCACCTCGTTCTACGGGCTGTCCTTCGTCCGCGTCACCTTCAAGTACGGCATCGACTACTACTTCGCCTACACCCAGGCCGCGCTCAACCTGCAGCAGAACGTCAGCCTGCCCAACAGCGTGCAGCCGCAGATCCAGGCCTCCAGCCTGGTCGGCGAGATCTATCGCTATCAGCTGGTCGGGCCGCCGCATTTCGGGCTGACCAACCTGCGCACACTGCAGGACTGGGTGGTCACGCGCCGGCTGCTGTCGGTGCCCGGCATCGCCCAGGTGGTGACCTGGGGCGGCACCACCAAGGAATACGACGTCGACGCCGACCTCGACAAGCTGCAGGGCTATCACGTCACCCTGCCCCAGCTGATCGGCGCGATCGGCAACGCCAACGTCAACGTCGGCGGCCGCACCATCAACCTCGGCCAGCAGTCGGTGAACATCCGCGGCGTCGGGCTGATCAAGAACACCGACGACATCGGCAACATCGTGCTGTCGCAGTCGAACGGCACGCCGGTGCTGGTGAAGGACGTGGCCAGGGTTTCGATCGGCGCGGTGCCGCGGCTGGGCAAGGCCGGGCGCGACGCGCAGAGCGACGTGGTCACCGGTATCGTGGTGATGAACCGCACCGAGAAGACCAACGACGTGGTGGCGCGGGTCAAGGCCGCGGTGGAGAAGATCAACCGCGACGGCAGCCTGCCGCCCGGCGTGCAGGTGGTGCCGTTCTACGATCGCTCGATCCTGGTCGGGGTGACCACGCACACCGTGCTGCACAACCTGATCTTCGGCTGCCTGCTGGTGTTCCTGATCCAGTGGGTGTTCCTGGGCGACCTGCGCAGCGCGATCATCGTCAGCGCGAACATCCCGATCGCGCTGTTCTTCAGCATCATCATCCTGGTGCTGCTGGGCGACTCGGCCAACCTGCTGTCGGTGGGCGCGGTGGACTTCGGCATCATCGTCGACTCGGCGGTGATCCTCACCGAGAACATCTTCCGCAACTTCCAGAAAGAGCGCGAGGAACGCCAGCAGCTACTGCACGACCAGGCGCAGAGCGACTTCGCCATGTACGCGCGCGGCAGCGCGGCGCACGACTGGACCGAACGGCTGCGCCTGCTGTTCATCAGCGCCGTGCAGGTGGACCGCGCGGTGCTGTTCTCCTCGGCCATCACCGTCGCCGCCTTCATTCCGCTGTTCACCATGCAGGGCGTGGAGGGCCAGATCTTCAACCCGATGGCGCGCACCTACGCCTATGCCTTGTCGGGCGCCCTGCTCGCCACCTTCACGGTGACGCCGGTGCTCGCTTCGCTGCTGCTGCCCAAGCGCGTGAAGGAAGTGGAGACGGTGTTCGTGCGCGCGATCCGCCGGGTCTATTCGCCGGTGCTGCGCTGGGCCCTGCAGCGCCGCAAGGCCACCGTGGCGATCGGCGGCGCCTTCCTGCTGCTCGCCGCCCTGCTGCTGTCGCGCATCGGCAGCGAATTCCTGCCCGCGCTGGAGGAAGGCAATCTGTGGATCCGCGCCACCCTGCCGACCACCATCTCGCTGGAGGCCGGCATGGACAAGGTCGACCGCATGCGGCAGATCATCAAGGCGCACCCCGAGGTGATCACCGTGGTGTCCCAGCACGGGCGCCCGGACGACGGCAGCGACGCCTCCGGCTTCTACAACGTCGAGCTGTTCGTGCCGCTGAAGCCGGAAGACGAGTGGCCCGGCGGACATACCAAGGCGCAGCTGGTCGAACAACTGCAAAAGGAATTCACCGACGAATTCCCCGGCGTGGAATTCAATTTCTCGCAGTACATCCAGGACAACATCGAGGAAGGCCTGTCGGGCGTGAAGGGCGCCAACTCGGTCAAGGTGATCGGCCCCGACCTCGGCGTGCTGGAAAAACTGGCCGACCGCATCCGCGACGAGATGAGCCGGGTCAAGGGCATCGAGGACCTCGGCGTGTTCCACGTGCTCGGCCAGCCCAATCTCAACATCACCATCGATCGCGCCAAGGCGGCGCGCTACGGCCTCAACACCGGCGACATCAACACGGTGGTGCAGGCCGCCGCCGGCGGCACCCAGGCCACCGCCGTGCTGGAGGACGACCGGCAGTTCTCGCTGGTGGTGCGGCTGGCGCCGCGCTATCGCTCCGACATCCGCGCGATCGGCGACATCCAGGTCGGCTACAGCACGCCTAGCGGCGATACCGCCTACGTGCCCTTGCGCGAAGTCGCCGACATCAGCCTGGACACCGGCGCCTCCTACATCTATCACGAGAGCGCCGAGCGCTTCATCCCGGTCAAGTTCAGCGTGCGCGGACGCGACCTGGGCAGCACCGTGCAGGAAGCGCAGGCGCGCATCGCGCGCAACGTGGCGCTGCCCAGCGGCTACCACATCGTCTGGGCCGGCGAGTTCGAGGACATGCAGCAGGCCAAACAGCGCCTGGCCATCGTGCTGCCGATCGCGGTGGGCCTGATCCTGGCTCTGCTGTTCACCTTGTTCAACTCGCTGCGCGACAGTCTGCTCACGCTCGCGGCGATTCCGTTCTCGATCGCCGGCGGCATCATCGCGCTGTACCTGTCCGGGCTGAACATGAGCGTGTCGGCGGCGATCGGCTTCGTCTCGCTGTTCGGCGTGTCGGTGATGAACGGCATCCTGGTGATCTCCTATTTCAACCAACTGGTGTTCGCCGGCAAGACCCCGCTGGAAGCGATGTACCTGGCCGCCGAGCAGCGCATGCGCCCGATGCTGATGACGGCCTTGTCGGCCTGCATCGGCCTGCTGCCCGCGGCGTTGTCGACCGGCATCGGCAGCCAGGTGCAGCGGCCGTTGGCCACGGTGGTAGTGGGCGGCATGCTGCTCGGCCCAGTGATGCTGCTGGTGGTGGCGCCCGCCCTGCAGGTGCTGGCGGTTGAATGGTCACAGCGGCGCCAGGCGCGCCGGGCCAGCGCGGAGGAAGGCTGATGCGCCTCGCCATGCACCGCGCCCGGACGTTGACCCGCTGCGTCCTGCTGCTGGCGATCGCGCTAAGCGCCGGCTGCGCAGTGGGGCCGGACTATCGCCGGCCGCCACTGCCGGAACCGCCGCGCTACACGCGGGCGCCTGCGCCGGCCAGCGTCGGCGCAACAGCCGACCGGCAGCGCCTGGAGGTGGGCGGCACGATCGAACAGGCCTGGTGGCAGGCCTTCGGTTCGCCCAGCCTGGATGCGCTGGTCAAGCGCGCCTTTGCGCACAACCCCAGCATCGTCGGCGCGCAGGCGGCGTTGCGCCAGGCCCAGGAGCAGGTGGCGGCGCAGCGCAGCGCCTACTTCCCCAGCGCACAGCTCGACTATTCGCCGAGCCGGCAGAAAAACGCGGTGGGCACGATCTCGCCCACGCTGACTTCCGGCCAGGCGCTGTACACCTTGCACACCGCGCAGCTCAACATCAGCTATACCGCCGATGTGTTCGGGCTGAACCGCCGCAGCGTCGAGTCGCTGCAGGCGCAAGCCGACGCACAGCGCTTCGAACTGCAGGCGGCCTATCTCACGCTGGCATCCAACGTGGTCGCCGCCGCGATCCAGGAAGCCATGCTGCGCGCCCAATTGCAGGCCAGCCGCGAAATCGTCGCGGCGGACACGCAAGCACTGCAGATCCTGCATCGCCAGCAGGCTCTTGGCGGCGCCTCGGGCTTGGACGTGGCGACCCAGGAAAGCGCACTGGCCCAGGCCGAGCAAGCCATCCCGCCGCTGCAGAAGCAGTTGGAGCAGACCCGCGACCTGCTGGCGGTGCTGGTCGGCGAGGCGCCGGCGCAGGGCGGGCTCGACGACTTCGAGCTGAGCCGCCTGCACCTGCCGCGCGAGCTGCCGCTCAGTCTGCCCTCGCAACTGGTGGATCAGCGCCCCGACGTGCGCGCCGCCGAGGCCCAGGTGCACGCCGCCAGCGCCGAGATCGGCGTCGCCATCGCCAACCGGCTGCCGCAGTTCTCGATCTCCGCCACCGACGGCGGCAGCGCCACCAGCTTCGGCAGCATGTTCTCGGACCACAATAAATTCTGGAGCCTGACCGGCAACCTGGCCGGGACCGTGTTCGACTTTGGTGCGCTCAAGCATCGCCAGCGCGCCGCCGAAGCAGCGCTGCAGCAGGCCGCCGCGCAATACCAGGGCGTGGTGCTTGGCGCCTTCCAGAATGTCGCGGACGCGCTGTACGCCCTGCAGGCTGATGCCGTCGCGCTGCAGGCGGCGCAGCACGCCGAAGACGCGGCGCGCAAGACGCTGGAACTGTCGCGGCACCAGCTCGACGCCGGCGAGATCAGCGGACTCGCCCTGCTCAACGCAGAGCAGGCCTATCAGCAGGCCCGGGTGGGCCGGATCCAGGCACTCGCCGCGCGCTACAGCGATACGGCCGCGCTGATCCAAGCGCTCGGCGGCGGCTGGGGCGGCGACCACGGCGACGCCGTCGCGAACCAACCCTAGAGTCGACGGCATCCGCTACGTCGCGTCCACCCAAGCTCAGGCGCGATTTTCCCGCAGCATGTTGCAGAAGGTCGCGCCCTGCTCGACCGCATCGTCGACGGCGACATGCGTATGCGGCAGCGGATCGAACCAATGATTCGGCATGTTGCGCTTGATGCTCGCGCGATAGTCGGTCTTCATCAGCGCCATCGCGAACGACTTCATGTCCAGCGCCGAATGGCCGAACGGGCTTTCGCCCACGAAACGTATCAGGTACCAGTAGACGAACAGGAAATCGAAGCCGGCCGGATAGGCCACGAACACCGGCTTGCCGCCCTGCGCGGCGATCCACTCGACGTAGCGCTTCATCGCGCCGGCCGGCGTTTCCAGCTGCTCGCGGCAGGCCGCCCAGGCCTCCGGCTGGGTGGCCCACCAGCGTGCCGTCGCTGGATGCGCCGTGGCCCCCAGCAAGGTCTCCAGGTTGGCCGAGAAGGTCGAAAGCAGGCGCTTGTCGGCGGTATAGGCCGCCGCCCCCAGGCTGAGCATCGAATGCGGGCCGGGAATCGGGCCATCCGTCTCAACATCCGTGCTGATATAGATCTCGCTCATCGCCTAAAACTAGCACGGCGACGCAGCGCGCGAACCAGGCAGCGCCGAGGCGCATGGCCGCGCCCACCGCAGCGGCCCGATGCCGCGGCCTGTGCAATTGATCGCAAATGGATGGCCGTCCCCGCATTATTGTCGCGAGTGACGGAAAGCCCGCCACATGGGCCGCAACGGATGCCATGTCGGACTTGCTGGGGAATTCGCCGTTGGATCATGCGTTGTTCTTCGCCGATCTCGAGACCACGGGCGCCAGCCTGCGCATGCCCGTTGACGCAAACCCCGATGATCCGACCAGGCGCGAACGGCAAGCACATCACCCTGGAGCGCCACCCCAGCCTTCCAGCGCAAATTGCGACCCGGTAGTGGCGGGCGTAAAGTCGTCCGAGCCTTCGCAGAGGCTGCGACATCCGCCATCCCGCCCCGCCCTCCGCTCCATCGCCCTCTCTCTACTCCTGATGACAGGATGCCATCCCGCCATGTCTGCCGACGCCATTGCGCACATCGAACCGCCCGCAGCGACCGAAGCTGCGCCGCTGCATTTCAAGGTCCACAACTTCGCGGCCCATTGCTACAACACCCAGAGCTGCAGTGTGGTCTACGACGAGAACGACTTCACCCGCCTGTTCCACGACAAGCCGTCACCGGCACCGGAAGGCGCGGACTACAAGGAGCGCTGGGGCAAGGCCCCTTACCTCGGCGTGCACAATTTCCCGGCGCCGGCGGAGGTGCGCTGGACCTCGCAGGACGGCTCGGCCCACCAGGCCAGCGTGGACATCGGCGAAATCTTCAAGGACGAATTGATCTGGCACAAAGTGCCCAAGGCGCAGATGGCGAACTTCTACGAAGGCCCGGTGGCCGGCACGCCGGACATCGTGCTCGAGGTAAACGACCGCACCATCAATGTCTACATGACGATGCTGATCCCGACCAAGTCCGAGCAGATCCCCGGCAACAAATACAGCTTCAGCCGGCACGATCTGCTGCTGGCCTGGACCCACACCTACTGATTACGGAGCCACGGACATGGGCGGTGGAAGAAATACCGGCAACGGCACCACGGGCGATGGCGTCTCGACTTATCCGGCCGACGATGCCCGGCTGGCAACCTACGTTGTCGCCAGCGGCGAACTGGCGACGTTTCATGCGCCCGTGCTGCTGCCTCAGGACGACCCGCATGCACGCCTGTTCGTCGCGGCGTTCGACGGCACCGGCAACGACTCGCTGAAAAACCCTTCGCACGCGACCAATGTCGCGAACCTGCACGACCAGACCGTGCTTGCTTCCAATCGCGATGGCCACCTCTCCACCGGCTACATGGCCGGCCCTGGCACGCAGAGCGGCTTTCTCACCAGCACGCTGGACAGCGCCACCGGGCGAACCTACGACCAGCGCCTGGAAGGCATGTACAAGCAGTTCATCGACCAGGCCTACCTGTGGAAACAAGAGGATCCCCAGGCCAAGATCAGCGTCGCCGACATCGGCTTCAGCCGCGGCGCCGAACAGGCCGCCGGCTTCGCGCGCATGGTTCACGAACGCGGCATCCAGGACCCGACCGGCGCCACCTACAGCTACAACAAGGACGGCCTGATCACCAAGGTGAGCTACAGCAAGGACAAGGAACCCCTGGTTCCGCCCGGACGGGTTCCCCAGGTGGAAGGCCTGTTCGATGCGGTCGGCACCGGCGAGCCGCACAAGCACGATCGGCGGCCGCCGCCTTCGGTCATCTCCGGCGTCCACATCATCGCGGAGGACGAGCGCCGCGGAAAGTTCAAGGTCGACTACATCATTCCCCCGGGAAAGACCGACGAGGGGCGCTTCTTGGGGCTGACCGTGGCCGGCGCGCACTCGGATATCGGCGGCAGCTACCAGTTGGACGGCCTCAGCACCCGCAGCAACAACCTGATGGTCGACTATCTCAATTCGCTGCGCGACCAGCCCTTCCTGGAGAAGCGCGCCGAGCCCACCGAGCAGCGCCTCAACGTGGTGCATCGCTCCGAAGAAGGCAACGTGCTGTTCAAGTACGGCAGCAAGGTCGACCGACTCGATAACGGCTATATCAACCAGCCGGCGCCGGAACCGCGAGACCCGGCGCTGAGCGACAGCTTCAGGTGGCGCCAGGTCACCATCGGGCCGGTGCCCCAGCAGGAAGCCCAGCACGAGCAGCAAGGCCGAGCGGCGCCCTCCAACGAGTTGTCGGCCCGTGTCGAGCGGATGCGCGAAGCGATGAACACCAACAACTCGAGCGCCCTGCATCAGGACATGCATGCGCTGGCGAGTTCGTCGTCCGCGCAGACACAGAGCCAGCAGGCCCGGGCTGCGGTCGATCAACAGCCGATTGCCGCGACAACGCAACGGCAAGGGCAAGGGCAGCAGCCGCCTGCGCAGAACACCGATCAACAGCAGTCGCCGCAGCAGCAGCCCAATAATCCCCAGCGGGCCCGGCTGTAGCGTGCACGCGCGCGCATGACCCGGGCATCCAGGTCATGTGCGCTTTGCTGCCGGCGTTTTGCGGCAGAGCAATCGCCGAAGCCGCGCTCCGCCTGACGACGACTCGCGCCCGCGAGGTCAGGCATCCGCGCCGCAGCGTGGATGCCGCAGCAGCGGCTCCGCTCAGCCCTTCGCCCGAACCAGCGCGTCGTCGATGCGTTTGAGCGCCTCGCCGCGACCGACCAGATAGATGGTGTGGTCGATCGACGGCGAGACCTGGGTGCCGGTCATCGCCACGCGCAAAGGCTGGGCGATCTTGCCCATGCCCAGCTCGAGCTTCGCGGCGATCTGCTCGATCACCTGGTGAATCGGCTCGGGCTGCCACGCGCACTCGGCAAGCAAGGCCCTGGCCTCGTTCAGCACGGCCACGGCGCCGTCGTTCTGCAGGTGCTTGGCCACCGCCTTGTCGTCCCACTCCGCGATCGGCGCATACCAGACCCGCGCCTTCTCGACCATCTCCTTGAAGGTCTGCACGCGGTCGCGCAGCGCCACGATCACGTCGGCCGGCGCCGGTCCCTGGCGATAGTCGATGCCGGCGCGCGTCAGGTGCCATTCGAATTCCGGCGCCAGCGACTGCGGATCGTCGGTCTTCAGGTAATGCTGGTTGAGCCAGGCCAGCTTCTCGGTGTCGAAGCGCGAGGCGGCCTTGTTGACGTCGGCGATGTCGAACAGGCGGATCATCTCCTCGCGCGAGAAGATTTCCTGGTCGCCGTGCGACCAGCCCAGCCGCACCAGGTAGTTGAGCAGCGCATGCGGCAGGAAGCCCGCCTCGCGGTACTCCATCACGCTGACCGAGTTGGTGCGCTTGGAAAGCTTCTTGCCTTCCTGGTCGAGGATCATCGGCAGATGCGCGAACTCCGGCACCTTGGCGCCGAGCGCGTGGTAGATGTTGATCTGGCGCGGCGTGTTGTTGACGTGGTCGTCGCCGCGGATCACCTCGGTGATGCCCATGTCGATGTCGTCGACCACCACCGCGAAGTTGTAGGTGGGCCAGCCGTCGGAGCGGAAGATCACCAGATCGTCCAGCTCGGCATTCGCCCACTCCACCCGGCCCTTGACCTTGTCCTCGAACACCACCGAGCCTTCCTGCGGGTTCTTGAAGCGGATCACCCGGTTCGGATCGTCGCGACAAGGCTCGTTGCGCTCGCGGTAGTAGCCGTTGTAGCGCGGCTTCTCGCCCTTCGCCAGCGCGGCCTCGCGCATCGCCTCGATCTCGTCCTTGCTCTCGTAGGCGTAATAGGCCTTGCCGGCCTTCAGCAGCTCGTCGGCCACCTGCTTGTAACGCTCGAGGCGCTGGGTCTGGTACACCGGGCCTTCGTCCGCAGCCAGGCCCAGCCAGTGCATGGCGTCGAGAATCGCCTTCACCGCTGCTTCGGTGGAACGCTCGCGGTCGGTGTCCTCGATGCGCAGCGCGAACTGCCCGCCGCGCCGGCGCGCCTCGAGCCAGCAATATAATGCGGTGCGCGCGCCGCCGATGTGCAGGAAACCGGTCGGGCTGGGGGCGAAGCGGGTGCGTACGGTCATCGGGATTCGATCTGGGGATTCAAAAACATGGATTTTAGCCGATATGGCCGGCCACGCCCGGTACACATCGCTGCGCGTCGCTGCGGGCTTGCCCTGCTCGGCCTGGGCCTGGCCGCGCCGGCATGGGCAGACACCAATCCCGGCTACGACCGCCCGGGGCTGGGCTTCACGCCGGTGGCGCTGGCGCCCGGCGCGGTCACCGTCGAACAGGGCCTGCCCGACTGGACGCGCGGCGCGCAGGACGGCAGCACCACTACGCTGTACAGCGCGGACACCCTGATCCGGCTCGGCCTGGGCCACCAGCTCGAGCTGCAGCTCGGCGGCTCGCTCTACAACTATCAGCAGACCCGCGAGGCGGGTCGCAGCGAGGTGCGCGAAGGCCACGGCGACAGCAGCCTGTCGCTGAAATACGTGCTGCCCTCGTCGCAGCCCGCCTTCAGCTGGGGGCTGCTCGGCAGCGTGGTCTTCACTGACGGCGCGCCGGCCCTGCGCAGCCCGCAGCGGCAATATCTGCTCGGTCTGCAGCTCAACCTGCAGGTCGACAGCCGCAACATCCTGGGCGCCTACGCGCAGGACCTGCGCAGCGGCGGCAGCGACAGCGAGCTGATCGCGGTCAGCGAGAACTACCTGCCGTCAGCGGACTGGATGCTCTACGCCGAAGCCGCGCTGGAGCACAACGCCGCCAGCCGCAGCGGCATGCTGGTCGGCGCCGGCGCCGGCTGGCAGGTCAGCGAACGGGTGCAGCTGGACGCCGGCTTCCGGCGCCGGCTATATGGCCAGGTCAACGACTGGGAAGGCGGGCTCGGGGTTTCCATCTACTTCGGCCACTGAGCCCGCCTGGCCACACTGTGCTACTTCACGTGCACGGTGATCTTCGGCGACAGCAGCGGCGGATCGAACGGCACGTGGTTCTGGTCGCCGAGCTCGAGCTGCAAGGTGTGCGTGCCGGGCGCCAGTTTCACCGTGGCCTCGGTCTGACCGCCACCGAAATGCATATGCTGCTCGTCCTTCGGGATCGGCTGGCCGGCGGCCGGCAGATCCTTCACGTCGATCAGCAGGTGATGGTGCCCGGTGTTCTCCTTGGCCACGCCGGCCGGCGCCACGCCCATGCCCTTGAGGCCGAAGCGCACGGTGAACTCCTGGCCCACGGTCGCGCCGTTCTTCGGCGAGATGATGTAGACCTCGGCGCCGGCGGGCGCCTTGGTGGTCGGCAGCGACGGCGTATCGGCGGCGATCGCCGCGCCGCTCAGCGCCAGCGCGAGCAGCAGGCCTTTCGAGAATGGACGGCTGAACATCAGACGATTCATGGGGACCTCCAAGGCTGGGGACGCTCAGTCTAGAACGATCCGGCACGGCCCGTGCGCGACCCCGTCATGCGGATGTCACGCGGGCGCCATGCCGACGCAACGCCGGCGGCCGAGACTAGGCCAAGCCAGCGAGGCATCCCCATGCGCATCGGCATCGTCAGCGAGACCTATCCACCGGAAATCAACGGCGTCGCGTTGACCGTACACAATCTCGCCAGCGGGCTCGCCGCCTGCGGCCACAGCATCGACCTGATCCGCCCGCGCCAAGCGCAATCGCACCGCGACGAAGACGGCATCGACGCCGTCGAAGTGTCGAGCACCGCCCTGCCACGTTATCCCGGTCTGCGCCTCGGCCTGCCGGCCGGGCGCCTGCTGCGCCGGCGCTGGATGCAGCGTCGCCCCGACGCGATCTATGTCGCCACCGAAGGCCCGCTGGGTTGGTCGGCCATGCGCATGGCGGCGCGCCTGGGCATTCCCGTCGCCAGCGGCTTCCACACGCGCTTCGACAGTTATGCCGGCCATTACGGCCTGGGCGTGTTCACGCCGCTGGTGCGCGGCTATCTGCGCCGCTTCCATCGCCGCGCCGCGGCCACCCTGGTGCCCACCGCGGCGCTCGCGCGCGAGCTGGGCGAACTCGGCGTCGGCAGCGCGCGCCTGCTGCGCCGCGCAGTGGATACGCAGCTGTTCCATCCCAGCCATCGCGACCAGTCCCTGCGCGCCGCCTGGGGCGCGGACCCCGCCACACCGGTGATCCTCTACGTGGGACGCATCGCCGCGGAGAAGAACCTGCAGCTGGCGGTGCGCAGCTTCCGCGCGATCCAGCAGCAGGTGCCGCAGGCGCGCTACGTGTGGGTGGGCGACGGCCCGGCCCGCGCCGCGCTGCAGGCGGCCAACCCCGATTTCGTGTTCGCCGGCATGCAGCGCGGCGAAGCGCTGGCCCGCCACTACGCGAGCGCCGACGTGTTTCCCTTCCCCAGCCTCAGCGAGACCTTCGGCAACGTGATCCTGGAGGCGCTGGCTGCGGGCCTGCCGGTGGTCGCCTACGAGGAAGGCGCCGCGCGCGAGCATCTGCACCACGGCAACAACGGCTATCGCATCGAGCCCGGCAACGAGGAGGCCTTCGTCGCCGCGACGGCGACCCTCGCCGCCAACCCGGGCCTGATCCGCCACATGGGACGCGCCGCGCACGCCAGCGTGGCGGCGCTCTCGCCGGACGCGGTCATCCGCGAATTCGAAGCGCTGTTGCGCGATCTCGCCAAGGAGAAGTCGCATGCACGCCATGCCGCCGTCGCCCACGCCTGACTTGCCGCTCGGTCCGCGTTTCGCCATCGACCGCCGCCTCTGCGAGGTCGGCAACCGCTGGGGCGGACGCCGCGCCGTTGGGCTGTTCTTCGCCACCGTCAGCCGACTCGGCGACGGCGTGTTCTGGTACGCGCTGATGCTGGCGATCGCCCTGATCGGCGGCCGGCGCGGCGTGTGCGCCGCCGCGCAGATGGCCATCACCGGCCTGACCGCCCTGATGCTCTACCGCGTGCTGAAGCGCTGGACGCGGCGGCCGCGGCCGTTCCGCAGCTGCCCCGGCGTGATTGCCCGCATCCCGCCGCTGGACGAGTTCAGCTTCCCCTCGGGGCATACCCTGCAGGCGGTGAGCTTCACCATCGTCGCGCTGGCCTGGTATCCGCTGCTCGCCGGGCTGCTGCTGCCCTTCACCCTGCTGGTCGCCGCCTCGCGCGTGATCCTCGGCCTGCACTATCCGAGCGACGTGCTGGCCGCTACCTTGATCGGCGGCGGACTCGGCACGCTGTCGCTGTGGCTGCTCTCCGGCGTGTTCGCCTGACATCACTGTGCAATTTCTGCGCACGGCGTCACATGCGCGTTTGCCATCAAGCACCTAGACCGCTTGTCCACAGCTTTATCGTGAAAACGTCCACAGCCGCTGTGGAAAACCTTGCGCCTTGCTGCGCAAATCTTCAGCAATCCGTGCCAAGTGCTTGACGCGAAAGATTCGAATCCGGCTTGTCCACAGGAATGCCCGCGCTCTGTTCATCGCTGCTGTGGAAAACCTTGTGCCGGATACGACGATGCCGCCCGAAGGCGGCATCGCATCGCGATCACATGCATCACGGGTCAGGCAGCGCGCGGCAGCTTCATCAACAGGGCGAACAGCTCGGCTAGCTTGTCGCGCATCTCGCGGCGGTCGACGATCATGTCGAGCACGCCGTGCTCGAGCAGGAACTCGGCGCGCTGGAAGCCTTCCGGCAAGGTCTCGCGCACGGTCTGCTCGATCACGCGCGGACCGGCAAAGCCGATCAGCGCCCGCGGCTCGCCGATATTGATGTCGCCGAGCATACCCAGGCTGGCCGAGACGCCACCGGTGGAAGGATCGGTGAGCACCGAGATGTACGGCACGCCGGCATCGCGCAGGCGCGCCAGCGCAGCGGACGCCTTGGACATCTGCAGCAGCGAGAACAAGCCTTCCTGCATGCGCATGCCGCCGCTGGCGGCGAAGCAGACCAGCGGCGCCCGTTCCTTGCAGGCCAGCTCGGCCGCGCGGGCGAACTTCTCGCCGCCCACCGAGCCCATCGAGCCGCCGATGAAGGCGTACTCGAAGGCGCAGGCCACCAGCGGCATGCTCTTCAGCGAGCCGCGCATGGCCAGCAGCGAATCTTTTTCGCCGGTGCTCTTCTGCATCGCGACGATGCGGTCGCGGTACTTCTTGGAATCGCGGAACTTCAGCGGATCGGTGGGCTCCAGGCCGGCCCACAGCTCCTGCGTGCTGCCCTCGTCGAACAAGGCCTGCAGGCGCGCGCGCGCGCGGATCGGATGATGGTGGCTGCACTTGGGGCAGACCATCAGGTTGCGCTCCAGCTCTGGCTTGTACAGCACCGCGCCGCAGCCCGCACACTTCTCCCACACGCCTTCGGGCACCTTGCCCTTGCCGCCGGTGGCGCTCTGCGCGCGCGCGCGCGGCGTCATGATTTTCTGTAGCCAGTTCATAGCCGTACCTCAAGACAAGCGAGCATTCTAACCTAACCGGGCTTGGCGCCTCCTCCGCCTCGGACCGCCCCCGGAAAGCGGGCCGGGTCGCCCCGGTCCCGGCCTTCGCCACATCAGGGCGGTGCCGGCGCATCGGCGGACTCATGCCCGGCAATGCCCTGAGCGCACGCAGCCGTTGGGTCCAGATCATCGCCACGGCGATACGCCCGCATCCGGCCCAGCTTACCCAGGTAAAATGCCGGCCTCATACAGGTAGAGCGATGGAGCAGGCCTTCATGCCGATCGCCAACGAAAACGCCTTGGGCAGCTATCTGAGGGATCGCCGCGCACGACTGGACCCGGCCGCCTTCGGCCTACCCCTGGCGCGCCGGCGCACACCCGGCCTGCGGCGCGAGGAAGTGGCCCAGCGCGCCAGCCTCAGCGCGACCTGGTACACCTGGCTCGAACAGGGCCGCGGCGGTGCGCCTTCGGCCGACGTGCTGCAGCGGATCGCGCACGCACTGATGCTGACTGAGGTCGAGCGCGAACATCTGTTCCTGCTCGCCCTGGGCCATCCGCCCGAGGTGCGCTACCAGGCGAGCGAGGGCATCACGCCGCGGCTGCAGCGCGTGCTCGACGCGCTGGAGTTCAGCCCGGCCCTGGTGAAGACCTCCACCTGGGACATCGTCGCCTGGAATCGTGCGGCGGCGATCGTGCTGACCGACTACGGCGCGCTGGAGCCGCAACAACGCAACATCCTCCGCCTGATCTTCTGCAACCCCAGCGTGCGCGCCGCGCAGACCGACTGGGAAAGCGTCGCGCGCTCGGTGGTGGCGATATTCCGCGCCGATGCGGCGCGCGCCGGCGCAACGCGCAAGATCGAGGCGCTGGTCGAGGAGCTGAGCCGGGCCAGTCCCGAATTCGAGGCGATGTGGCGCGACCATGACGTCAGCGCCTATGGCGAGGGCAGCAAGCGGCTGCACCATGCCGAGCTCGGCCTGATCGCCCTGGAGTATTCGGCGTTCGCCGTCGACGGCCGACCCGACCTCGGCATGGTGGTCTACAACGCTTCGACGCCGGCCGACGCCGAGAAGATCAGCGCCTTGATCCGGACCGGATCGAACAAGGCCGCTCGATCAGCTACCTCGCAGCCATCGGCGCATGGCGCGCGCAAGGCCAAGTTGGCGTAAGATCATTCGACGCGGTCCCTGTCTCGGCCCAGTATCGCCAAGCTCCACGCGATAGGCCTGGAACCGGTGCGCCCGCGCCTGCGGATCGAAGGAAATCGATCGCGCGCAGCCAAAGGGGGATTTCATCGCTTGACCGCATGATCGACTTGCCGCCGCGAGCAGCCGACGCCAGACCGGTGCGCCTGCTTGGCCGCTGAAGCAGACGCTCGACATCGCAGCTATTCCAACCCTACACGGCCAGGATGCCATGCCATACGCCATCACACTCTCGCTTGAAGCCCAGCACGTTCCCTCAGTCCCTCTCGACCCGAACGACGAAGCATTCCCGGAGCTGTGCCAGAAGCACATCGATGACGAGCCCGGCTATGAACCCTATGAAGGCTTCGGTGCTTTCGTCCTGCTGCGCATCGTCGCGCTAGTGCACGGACTGGAAGGCATCGACTACGTGCATAAGCCGTATGCCGTGCTGGACCGGCCGGCCATGGAGAAGGCTATCGACAGTTTCATGCGGGTCGAACGCTTTTTCTGCGACGACCCCGCATCGGCAGCGGTCTTCCTGGGCGGGAAACTCTTCAGCAAGCAGATCGCGCAGATCATGCAGGACCCGCTATCGGACTGGGAGGAAACCGATCCCGACAACATCAACTTCTATCAGATGCTCCGCTGCGTCAGAAGCAATCTCGCGGATCTGCAATCCACCTTGGATCACGACCGCGTGCTTGCATACAGCCTTTGCGATAGCAACGCGGAAATCACCCATGCCATCCAGAACCTGGTTCCGCGCGAACCTGAGTATTCCAGGAAGTATTTGCTGGAGATCGAGGAATTGCTGGAGCATGGACTACAGGCGCCTTCCCTGGCCTTCGTGCCCCCAGCGCGAGAGTCGATGACGATATCCGACACCGCCAAGTGGTATCGGCACATGGTCACCACCCTGGAGGCGATGACAGACGACGCGACGGAGCCTTTCGAACGACTGCAGCGCGCCTGGCGGATCAAGAGCGACCTGCGCAAGGCCGCCGTGATTGCCTTGTTCGATCCGGGATTGGCCGTGGAATTTCTCGATGCGTTTCCCTTGCCCGAGCTGGAAACGCTGCTGCAGGAGAGCGGCCACGATGTAAGCAGCCCCGAAGCAGCGGCGGCGGCCCTGCAAAGACTCGCCACGGTAAGCCAGGAAGAAACCCGCAAGTTTCCCGGCACGATCGGCGAATCGATCGGGCTTCGTTACAACACCGGGGCCGGCTGGGTGGAATGGAACGGAACCGCGTGGGTACCGGTGTCTGATCTCTAGAACACCTATGGGCCTGCGTCTTGGGCGATCGGTGTGGATCACGGCGTGCCGGTCGGCCAGACCGCGATTCTGCGCAGGAATCTCGGCCGGGCAGCGCCGGCTTACATCGATGCTCGACCAGCTGCCGGGAGGGAATTCCGCGGCCCGCTTGGCGAGCCCCACTCGCAAGCCGTGACGGAAGCCCAGCACTATCGACGGAGTCGCCATGCCCCCGACGCTTTACGCACAACCGCGACCGTTGCTGCTCGCCGCCTTTATGCCGGCCGTGGTTGGCAGCATCGTGGTGCTTACGCCCATGGCTCTGGCCGGCCTGTTGATCGTCCTGCCCGGCGTGTCCGGCTTGCCGGCCTGACCGGACTGACGATGGCCTGGCTCGGCCTGGGTTGGCCGGGTCTGATCGAGCGTCGCGCCGGCCTGATCTGCGGGCTGCTGGCGGCAGGCCTGCCGGCCAGCTTGATCGGACTCTCGGGCATGGCCGGACTGCGCATCGCCGTCGAACGCCACGAGGTCGAATGGATCGATGGCCTGGCTCCGGCCTCCGCCAGCTTCGGCTTGCTCTCGCTATTTTTCCTGATCGCGCTGCTGATACGCAGAGCGCCCCCGCCATCGGGCGAAGCGCCCGCGCACCGGCTGCCGATGCCGCTGGGCTTCGCGGCGCTGCTGGTCGCGCTGGCCGGCCTGGCGGTCCCGCTCGCCTATCTGCTGGCGGCCACCGGCTACGCCGATCGACTGCGCGAACGGCAGGCGGCCGAGGCACATGCCTTCGCCTCGACCGCGTTTCGCGCCGTGCAGGTCTACTGGATCGAGCATCAAGGTGCGCAACCGCCGGACAACCGCAGCGCCGGCCTGGCCTCCGCCGAAAACATGCGCGGCCGCTATGTCCAATCCGTGCGCATCGACGGCGGCGCGATCACGCTCAGCTATCGCGACGATCCCGTCGCACACTGGCTGGGCGCATCGACCACAGGCGTCGTGCTTCGATTTACTGCCGCCGATCCATCACGGCCCAATACGCTGGACGAGAACGGCTCGCACTGGGCCTGTAAGGCAACAGGCTTTCGCGGGCCGCATGACGGCCCGATTTATTTCGGTGACGCCTGCTGGCAGTGAGCTCCATCGGCGCCGAACGCGCGAAAGGCAAGCGCCACCGGCCATGCTTGCCTTGCCAATCCACTCCGGACGACAGCCCCGCAAAGATTCAATCGGCCGATTCGTGGCGCAGATGGATCAGCGGATACGGCCGGCCCTGGCCGTCGCGCTCGGAACGACCCGTGCGGCGAAAGCCCATCCGTTCGTAGAAACCGACCGCCTGGCCGTTCTGCTCGTTGACGTCGGTGGTGAGGCCGGGATGCAGCTGCACCGCATGCGCCACCAGCGCGCGGCCGACGCCTTCGCCACGGCTGGCCGCCGCGATGAACAAGGCCTCCATATGGCCTTCGTGCACGAGCATGAAGCCGACCGGCGTGCCCGCCGCGTCCAGCGCCAGCCACAACGGCGCCGCCGGCAAGAAGGCCACGACCTCGCGCTCGATGTCCTGCCGATCCGCGGCCGACAGAAAATCATGCGTGGCGTCGACGGCGCTCCTCCAGATGTCGATCACCCGGGGGCCGTCGGCCATCGTCGATTTGCGTATGGAAATCATCGTCGCCGCTCGTGAGCGCGCCAGCCGTTTCGCTGCACGCTTCGGCCTCATCGAGCCGAGCGCGCGCTGCCGGGTCAGGCGCTAGGGCGGGCCATCATACAGGCCGCCGGCACCGAAGATGCGGCACATCGATCGATCCGTGCATCGCCACGCCGCAAGATCGAAGGCGGCCCACAGGTGCCTGCTGCGATGCCTGCCGCTTCCGACGCAGGCAACTACCCGCCACACGATTTCAGCGCGCGTCCAGCGCTGCACGGACCGGCTGCAGGAAGGCCTGTGCGCGCGCGACGACTTCCGCTTCGCTCGCTGCGCCATCCAGGCGCTCGACCAGGGCGCTGCCGATCACCACCGCATCGGCGAAACCGGCGATGGCCTTGGCGCTTTGTGCGTCGCGCACGCCGAAGCCCACCGCCACCGGCGCCTTGGCGCGTGCGCGAATCTCGCTTACGCGCGCGGCGATTTCATCGGTGCTGAGCAGGCCGGCACCGGTGATGCCGGCGAAGGACACGTAGTACAGGAAACCTTCTGCCGCCTCGCACAGCGCGGCCAGTCGCGCCGCCGCGGTGGTCGGCGCCGCCAGCAGAATCTGGCGCAGGCCGTCGGCGCGCAGCGGCTGCAGCACCGCAGACTCTTCCAGCGGGCAGTCCACCAGCAGCACGCCGTCCACGCCGGCGGCAACCGCTTCTTGCGCGAAGCGCGCGTAACCGTGAATCTCGATGGGATTGAGGTAGCCCATCAGCACCACCGGCGTGTCGGCGTCGCGACGGCGGAACTCGGCGACCCAGCCCAGCACCTCGGCCAGGCCCACACCCTTGGCGATCGCACGCTCGCTGGCATGCTGGATCACCGGCCCGTCGGCCATCGGGTCGGAGAACGGCACGCCCAGCTCGATCAGGTCGGCGCCGGCCTCGACCAGGGCATGCATCAGCGCCACCGCATGCTCCGGCGCGGGATCGCCGGCGGTGACGAAGGGGATCAGGCCGGTGCGTCCGGAGGCCTTCAGCTTTTCAAAGCGAGCGTCGATGCGATTCATGGTGGTCTGCATGGTCATGTCGGGTCATTCCAAAGTTACGCCGTGTCACCTGGTGCTCCGGCCAACCATTGCGTCGCCTGCTCGCGCTCTGCCTCGGCGAGTCGGCATGGGTTCAAGCGCCTCTGCTGCCGTCCGCCGCGCCTGCGGCCGATTTCCCTGATCGCCGCATCGCGCCGCCGCACTGGCCGACCGAGGTCTCGACAGGGTCGGCCGGCGTCATACCTGCACGCCTTCGCGTGCCGCGATGGTATGCACGTCCTTGTCGCCGCGGCCGGACAGGTTGCACAGCACGATGCCGTCCGGCGGGTACTCGCGCGCCAGCTTGATCGCCTGTGCCACCGCATGGCTGGACTCCAGCGCAGCGAGGATGCCTTCGGTGCGCGCCAGCAGGTGGAACGCTTCCAGCGCCTCGTCGTCGGTGACGCCCACGTAGTCGGCACGACCGGCATCTTTCAGGAAGGCGTGTTCGGGACCGACGCCGGGATAGTCGAGGCCGGCCGACACCGAGTGGGTCTCGGTGATCTGGCCGTTGTCGTCGCACAGCACGTAGGTGCGGTTGCCGTGCAGCACGCCCGGCCGGCCGGCCGCCAGCGAGGCGGCGTGATGGCCGCTGGCGATGCCCTCGCCCGCCGCCTCGGCGCCGACGATGCGCACGTCGCGATCGTTGAGGAAGGCATGGAACAGCCCGATCGCGTTGGAGCCGCCGCCCACGCAGGCGGTGAGCACGTCCGGCAGGCGTCCGTACTGCTCCAGCATCTGCGCGCGCGCCTCGCGTCCGACGATGGCGTTGAAGTCGCGCACCATCAGCGGATACGGGTGCGGGCCGGCCACGGTGCCGATGATGTAGAAGGTGTCGGCGACGTGGGTGACCCAGTCGCGCATCGCCTCGTTCAACGCGTCCTTCAGCGTCTTCGAACCCGAGGTCACCGGCACCACCTCGGCGCCGAGCAGCTTCATGCGGTAGACGTTGATCTTCTGCCGCTCGATGTCCACCGCGCCCATGTAGACCACGCACTCCAGGCCCAGCCGCGCCGCCACCGTGGCGCTGGCCACGCCGTGCTGACCGGCGCCGGTCTCGGCGATGATGCGGGTCTTGCCCATGCGCTTGGCCACCAGGGCCTGACCCACGGTGTTGTTGATCTTGTGCGCGCCGGTGTGGTTCAAGTCCTCGCGCTTGAGCAGGATGCGCGCGCCGCCCACGTGTTTGGACAGGCGCTCGGCGTGGTAGATCGGGCTGGGTCGGCCCACGTAGTGCTTCAGGTCGCGGTCCAGCTCGGCGATGAAGTCCGGATCTTCGCGCAGGCGCAGGTATGCCTCGGTCAGCTCGGCCAGCGGCGCCATCAGGGTCTCGGCCACGTAGATGCCGCCGTAGTCGCCGAAACGCCCGTGCGTGTCGGGCCAGCGGTGGAAATCGTCGGTGGTCGTCATCGTCATCGTCGGTACTCGTCGCATGCCTCGCGTCGCTGGCGAGGATCAGGCGCACACCGTAGCGCAGCGCGCTTCCGGGCAAAAGCGATAAGATCGCCACGACATGTCAGAAAAACTCACAGAAACCATGGCCCGCGAACTGTTGCCTCTGAATGCGCTGCGTGCCTTCGAGGCCACCGCGCGCCTGGAAAACATGAGTCGCGCAGCCAACGAGCTGCATGTCACCCATGGCGCGGTGAGCCGCCACATCCGTGCCTTGGAGGCCGAACTCGGCGTGGCCTTGTTCAGCCGCCAGGGACGCGGACTCGTGCTCACCGACGCCGGCCGCCGCCTGCGCGACGTCGCTGCCGCCAGCTTCGGCCAGTTGCGCGAAGTCTGTGGCGAACTGCGCCGCGGCGCCGCGCAGGCGCCGTTCGTGCTGGGCTGCTCCGGCAGCGTGCTGGCGCGCTGGATGATCCCGCGGCTGGAACGCCTGAGCCGCGAGCTGCCCGCGCTGAAGCTGCACCTTTCCGCCAGCGAGGCGGCGCCGGAGCCGGCCCTGCCGGGTCTGGACGCCACCCTGCTGCTGGCCGAACCGCCGACACATGCCGAATGGCAAATGCACCGACTGGGGACCGAGCGCATCGGCCCGGTGCTCAGTCCGCGCCACGCCCACTTCAAGCGACTGGCGAACGCCGATGCCGACGCCCTGCTCGGCGAGACGCTGCTGCACACCGCCTCGCGGCCGCAGGCCTGGCCAGGCTGGGCGCGCGCGATGCGCATCGATGCGCGCCAGCTGCACTACGGCCAGGGCTTCGAGCATCTGTACTACCTGCTGGAAGCGGCGGTGGCCGGCCTGGGTGTAGCCATCGCACCGCAACCGCTGGTGGCCGATGATCTCGCCGCCGGCCGCCTGGTTGCACCCTGGGGCTTTCGCAGGACCAAGGCGGCCTGGCTGCTGTGCGCACCGAAGCGCAGCCAGGACCCACGCATCGAAACCCTGGCGGCCTGGCTGAAAAAAGAGCTGGCGAACGATTGAGTCTGCCCGGTCTCGCCCGCGCATGCGCCCATACCAAGCGCGTTCGAGCACCTAGGCTCAACGGCACCCATCAGCGGCTAGATCGATCCTGCGCCTTCGTCCATCCCGATCTCGACAGAGGTCCGGATCACACGCACGCCTACATCGAACGCAGCACCAATCGGCACATCGGGCAGACCGGCTCCCGGGCCGTGACTCACCTCGCCTGAGCTCGCCTGGCGACTTAAAGCGCCTGTCCGATGCGGTCAGCGCCCCCGAAAGCGCGAGGTATCTAGCTCGCCTTGTGCGAACCGGTTGAGGTATCTGCCTGCGGAAAGGCAGGATCGGTCAGGCAGGCATGGATCCAGCCCTGATCGCCGTCGTCGTCGGGCAGCTCCGGATCGAGCTTCACCAGCGTCCCGTCGCCAAAGGCATCCATCACTTGCCCCTGGCTGGGCCGGGTGTTCCAGCGCGCCTCGCTGCCGCCGATCCCGCTGTCTGGGCAGGTGCTGTCGCCGTCGCTGCCCAGCACGCAGCTCGCCACCGGCTTCAGCTCGCCGTTCTCGACCTCGGCCACGCCGCGCGTGGTCTCGGCGCGATAGCTGGCGAAATCCTGCTTCTGGGCACAGACGCGCTTGCCGTTCTGATAGGCGTGGCTGCCGAAGCAGTTGTAGCCGAAGTGGGTATGGTCGGTCTGGCCGGGGATGAAGGAACACCAGGCCTGGTATCCCGCGAAGGGACCGCCGGAATAAGCGCTGACAAGAGCGCGCTGCTTCAAGGCGTCGGCGACGAATTGCGGTTGGCTGCCGGCACGAGCCGACAGTTGCTTGGCGCGATCGCGCGTCGCCTCCAGCACGATGGCGCGCTGCTGGGCCTCGCTCAGCGGTTCGCCGTCGTTGTCCCATCCGCCCAGGTCGCCCAGGTCCTTCTCGCGCGCGGCCAGCCAGCGCCGCTGGCTGTTGACCAGGCTGGCGTGGATATCCGCGTCATCGATTCCGCGCAGCAGCTTGAAATAGGCCGCCGACATCGCCGTGTCGGCCGCGTGCAACTGCGGGTCGGCGCAGATCCGATGCTCCAGCTTGCTGCTGGCCTTGCCGCAATCCATCGCCAGGGCCGGCATGCTGGCCACCGCCAGCAAGAGAAAGGCTGCGCCCGATCGAGCTTTCATGATGACTTGGTTTCCATCCCGTGGTTGCAAGGAACGCAGCCTGTCGAGGCTGCGCAGGTATCCCGAAGTTTTTAGCACGAAGCACGCGCGCCGGCGCATGCGATCCGGCTTGGGTCCGATGCACCGACGATGCGATGCCGCAGTACCGGTGCGCGCTCAGCGAGCGTCGGCATCCCGCACCGCCGTGGCGAAGGCCAGCATCCGCGCCGGATCCTTGATGCCCGGCGACGCCTCGACGCCGCTGGCCACGTCCACCGCCCAGGGACGCGCCAGGCGTATCGCCGCGGCCACGTTGTCGGGGCGCAGGCCACCGGCCAGCATCACCGGCTGCGCCAGATCCTGCGGCATCTGCGACCAGTCGAAGGCGACGCCGCTGCCGCCGGCTTCGCCCAGGCCGTGGCCGTCCAGCAGCAGCGCTGCTGCGCCGGGATAGTCGCGCAGGCGCGCCAGCGAGGCTGCGCCGTCGCCCATGCCGATCGCCTTGAGATAGGGCAGCCCGAACTGGGCGCACCAGTCGTCGCGCTCGCCGCCGTGGAACTGCAACAGATGAGGGCGCACCGCGGCGATCACTTCGCGCACCAGCTCCGCCTCGTCGTCCATGAACAGCGCCACCGCGCTGACCAGCGGCGGCAGGGCCGCGCGGATCGCCTGCGCCTGCGCCTGCGCGACGCGTCGCTTGCTGCGTGCGGTGAACACCAGGCCGATCGCGTCCACGCCCAGCCGCGTCGCTTCCAGCGCGTCCTCGACCCGGGTCATGCCGCAATACTTGATGCGCGTGCGCTTCATTGGCTCACCTCCGCCGGCAGACCCCAGTGCGCCTCGTAGCGCGGACCGAGGAAGGTCAGGCCGGAGGACGGCGCGGTCGGCCCGGCGACGCTGCGGTCGCGGCCGGCCAGCAGTTCGGCGATCCAGGCGCCAGGCTGCTCGCCGCGCCCGACCGGAAGCAGCGAGCCGACGATGTTGCGCACCATGTGGTGCAGGAAGGCATTGGCCTCGATCTCCACCGCCACCTGATCGTCGCTGCGGTGCACGCGCACCGCGATGACCTGGCGCCGCGCATGCGCCGCCTGGCAGGACACCGCGCGGAAGGCGCTGAAGTCGTGTTCGCCGAGCAGCGCCTGCGCCGCTTCATGCATACGCTGCGCATCCAGTGGATGGCGCTCCCAGGTCACGTAGCGCGCATCCAGCGCGGCGCGCACCGGTCGATTGAGGATGGTGTAGCGGTAGCGCCGGCTGCGCGCGGAGAAGCGCGCGTGGAAATCGTCCGGCACCAGCCTGCCCCACAGCACGGCGACGCTGGACGGCAAGCCGGAACAGGCCCCGAGCACCCAGCCGCGCAGGTCGCGCTGCGCCTCGGTATCGAAATGCACCACCTGGCAGCGCCCGTGCACGCCGGCGTCGGTGCGCCCGGCACAAGTCACCTCGATCGGCGCGTCGGCGACGCGCGACAAGGCACGCTCCAGCGACGCCTGCACGGTATGCCCGTGGCTGAGTCGCTGCCAGCCGAGGAAGTCGGTGCCGTCGTATTCGATGCCGAGGGCGATGCGCATGTAAAAACCGATGACCAAAGGACGCGGACGCGGAAAAGTCCTGCCTGATCGAACCAACCGGCGAGCGGCACGGACGAACCGGCAAGGATAAATCCGGCTCAGTGTACGTGCTCGGCCCGCCGGACACGATGCAGCGCCCGCAAAAACATCGGGCCGGCATGGCCGGCCCGATGCGCCATCGATGCTAGTCGGCGAGCCGCTTTAATGCAGTTCGTCGAGCAGGCGACGGGCCATGTCGCGCTGCATCTGGCTGCCTTCCTGCAGGACTTCCTCCAGCATCGCGCGGGCGCCGTCCGGATCGCCCATGCCCATGTAGGCACGCGCCAGATCCAGCTTGGTGTCGCTGGGGTCGTCGCTGTAATGCTCGTGAGCTTCCGGTTCGGCTGCGTGCTCGGCCTCGTGCTCCCCGGCAGGCTCGTCGAAGCGCCAGCGCGACACCGGCTCGTCACGCGGTGCCGGCGGCTCGGCGCGAGCAGGCGTCCCGGCATGATCGTCGCGATGAGTCAGGTTGAAGTCGTAGCGGTGCTCGCCGCTGATCGAACGCGTCGAGGCGGGCGGCTCTTCGTCGGCCGCGTAGCGATCCAGGTCGAACGGATGCAGCGCCTCGTGCTCATCACCGCGCGCCGGCGCGCGGAACGGCGGCGGCGTGGGCGTCGAGCGCGCGTTGGCGAACAGCGGATGTTCCGGCGCGAGGTCGCGGCCCATGCGCAGCACTTCCTGCCACTCTTCCTGCTCGGGGTCGCTGATGTGCGCCTGCATGGCTTCCGCGGCCGCTTCGAAGTGATCGACGTCGCGTCGACCGTAGTAGAGGCTGACCAGTTCGAGATGCAGCTCCACGTTGTCCGGGTGCTCGGCCAACTGGTCGAGCAGTTCGTCCTGGTCGGCGTCGCTGCCGCCGTGCGAGCTCAGCACGTCGTCGCTGAAGCGATCGGCCAGCGAAGGGCCGGCCTGGCGGCCGCCGTTCTGGACTGCGCCGGCCGACTTGCGGCGGCCGCGCAGCAAGGCCAGCAGCAACAGCACCACCACCGCGCCAGCCCCGGCGATCCAGGCCCAGGTCTGCATGTACCACGGCGCCTCGGCGGCCGGCGCAGCCGGTCGCGGCGTGGCATGGACCGGCGCGGGCTTGGCCTGCACCGGCACGGCCGGCGTGCTGGCCACCGGCACCGCCGCAGCATGCGCGGTCGCGGCGGCGGCCGGCTTGGCCGAACTCGCCGCAGACGGCTGCGGCGTGGGCACAACGGCCACTGCCGGCTTGTTAGCCGCAGGCGCGGCCGGATGCGTGGTGGCGGCTACGGCCGGAGCCGGTGCCTGAGTCGGGGTTGGAGCGGCGACGGGTGCCGGCAGCGTCGCGGGCGCGGCCGCCTGCGGCGGCAGGCCGGCAGTCTTGCGCGCCTCGGCCAGCTTGCTCTGCAGCTCGGCGATCTGGCTGTCCTTCAGCGAGAGCAGACGCTGATCCTTGCTGTTGATGTCCTCCAGGTCCTTGACCCGCGACTTCAGCTCTTCGCTCTGCTGCTGCAGCGAGGTCAGCTCTTCCTGGTTGTGCTGCGCAGCCTTGCCCTTGCCGCCGGCGCCGCCGTTCTGCGCCGGCGCCAGGGCCAGTCGGTCCTCGTTGCCGCCGCCGGCTGTGGGCGAGCTGGTGCTGGAACGGGTGCCGGCATCGGCCACCGCCACCGGGGTGTGGGTGGCGCCGTTGCGCCAGTCGCCGTTCTGCTGCTGCACCTTGGCCAGCGCCTCGGCGGCGGCCACCGCCTGCGCATCTTGCGCGGAGGGCACGCGCAGCACGGCGCCGGTCTTCAGGGCATTGATGTTGTCGCGGTAGAAGGCATTCGGGTTGGCCTGCTTCAGCGCCAGCATCATCTGGTTGACGTCCACGCCCGGCGGCGAGGTGAGACGGGCGATGCCGGACAGGCTCTGGCCACGCTCGACCGGTCCGTACTTGCCGTCGCTGGTGACCACCGAGTGCTGCTCGGCATGCGCCTGGGCCTGGGGCTGGGTCGGGGCGGGCGTCGACGAAGGCGCTGCGGGCTTGGCGGACGCGGCCGCACGGCGCGAGGTTTCCGCGCCGGCATCCTGGTGTACGCGGCCGCTGCCGCTGGTCGACGACGAACGGGGCACCGGCGCCTGCGCGACGCTGCCCGGCGGATCGAGCAGGATGGTGTATTCGTGGGTGCTGTGGCCGGCCGTGCTGCCCACCTCGATCAGCAGATCCAAGTAGGGGTCGTTGACCGGCACGCTGCTGGTGATGCGGATCAGCCGGTGGTTGCCGTTGCCGACCACGGTGAACAGCAAGGGCATGGTCGGCCGGTTGCTGATGTTGGCCCGCTCGAAGACCACGTTCGAGGCCAACTGAGCACTGAGATTCTGCCCCTCGGCCGGATTGGCCAGGGTCACCGGAATCTCCGCCAGCAACGGCTGGCCCAGGGCCGAACGTATGTGGATCTGCCCCAGCTCCAGCGCAGCGGCCTGGCTGCTGCCCAGCGCCAACGCCAAAAGCAAAGACAGCTTCAACGGACGGTTCATTGCATGCTCCCCACCTGCCCCTACGGTTTCACAGGCCGCCACCACCCTGTTGGGGGCCCGAAACGATGCGTCACTTTAGTTAGATGTCAGTCAATCAACAATAGTCCCGGCAAGTGCTTGCGACACTTTGCTGGACCCGTGTCTCAATCCTTGGGCTCCGTGCCGCGAGGAAAACCGGGCCTATGGCCCCCTCAGTGCTGCGCCGCCGGCCGGCTCTGCAGCGCCTGCAACTGGCGCTGCAGCTCGGCGATGTCCTGATCCTGCTGCTGCAGCTTGGCGCCGGCCTGGCCGTTCTTGGCCTCCAGACCGGTCACCTGCTGCTGCAGCTTCGCCACTTCGGCCTGGCGCCGGGCCAGCTTGCCGCCCGCCGCCGGAGCGGCCTGGGCCGTCGCTGCCTTGGCCGGCGCCTCGTCAGCCGCCAGCGGCGCCGCCGCCAGGGCCAGCACGACGCATGCCAGGGCGCAGCGGACCGAGGTCATCAGAGATAGTCCTCGACCAGCAGTTCGGCGATCTGCACCGCGTTGAGCGCGGCGCCCTTGCGAATATTGTCCGAGACCACCCACAGGTCCAGCCCCTTGTCGTGCGAGATGTCCTCGCGGATGCGGCCGACGAAGACCGGGTCCTTGCCGGCGGCGTCGCCGACCGGGGTGGGATAGCCGCCCGCCTTGCGTTCATCCTGCACCACCACGCCGGGCGCCTGTTCCAGCAGCTCGCGCGCCTGCTCGGCGCTGATCTTGTCGCGGGTCTCGATGTGCACCGCTTCGGAATGGCCGTAGAACACCGGCACGCGCACCGCCGTGGGATTCACCTGGATGGTCTCGTCTTCCAGGATCTTGCGGGTTTCCCACACCATCTTCATCTCTTCCTTGGTGTAGCCGTTCGCCTGGAACTCGTCGATGTGCGGGATCACGTTGAAGGCGATCTGCTTGGGAAACTTCTTCTGCTCGACGTCCTGGAAGTTGAGCATGGCCGCAGTCTGCTTGCCCAGCTCTTCCATGCCGGAGCGGCCGGCGCCGGACACCGACTGGTAGGTGGCCACGTTGATGCGCTCGATGCCTACCGCGCGATGGATCGGCGCCAGCGCCACCAGCATCTGCATGGTCGAGCAATTCGGGTTGGCGATGATGCCGCGGGTGGTGTAGTGGGCGATCGCGTGCGGATTAACCTCGCTCACCACCAGCGGGATGTCGTCCTGGTAGCGGAACTCCGAGGTGTTGTCGATCACTACCGCGCCGGCCGCCGCAGCGCGCGGCGCGTGTTCGCGGCTGACCGAGCCGCCGGCGGAAAAGAACGCGATGTCCACGCCGTCGAAATCGTAGTCGGCGAGGTTGCGCACGGTGACCTGCTTGCCGGCGAACTCGACCTTGTCGCCGGCCGAGCGTTCGCTGGCCAGCGGCACCAGCTCGCTGATCGGAAACTCGCGCTCGGCCAGGATGGCCAGCAGGGTTTCGCCCACGGCGCCAGTTGCGCCGACCATCGCCACCTTATAGCTGCTCTTCTTGCTCATGATCCGCTTCGCACAGGTTGGGTGAAGCCGCGCTTCGCCGCAAAGTCATCGAGTATACGTCCGGATGGCCGGACGGTGGCGCTTATTTCGCCAGCACGGCAGGGTTGATCGGCGTGGGCGGCCGGCCCGCGCGGGGACCGCGGCCCAGCGCCGCGATCAAATTGTCGGCCGCCAGGCTGGCCATGGCGCGGCGCGTATCGGCCGTGGCGCTGGCGATATGCGGGCTCAGCACCACGTTGTCGAGCTTGAGCAGATCCGCATGCACCGCCGGCTCGCCTTCGAACACATCCAGCCCCGCCGCGCCGAGTCGCCCTTCGCGCAAGGCCGCCGCAAGCGCGGCGTCGTCGACGATGCCGCCGCGGGCGATGTTCACCAGCACCGCCGTCGGCTTCATCGCAGCCAGTTCCGGCGCACCGATGGCGTGACGATTCTCCGGCGTGAACGGCAGCACCAGCACCAGATGGTCGGACTCGCGCAACAAGGTGGGCTTGTCGACGTAGCGCGCGCGACAAGCCTGCTCCAACTCGGCCGGCAGCGGCCGCCGGTTGTGATAGCTCACCGCCATGCCGAAGCCGGCCGCGCGGCGCGCCACCGCCTGCCCGATCCGGCCCATGCCGAGGATGCCCAGCGCCTTGCCGTGCACGTCGACGCTCAGCCAGTCGTCGAAGCGCATGCCCTGCCAGTGCCCGGCGCGCAGCCAGCGCTCGGCGGCGCTCACCCGTCGCGCCGCCGCCAGCAGCAGCGCCCAGGCATAGTCGGCCACGCTTTCGGTGAGCACGTCGGGGGTGTTGGTCGCGACGATGCCGGCAGCGTTCAGCGCATCGATGTCGAGATTGTTGTAGCCGACGCCGAGATTGGCGATCGCCTTCAGCCGACGGTTGCCGGCAAGCACGGCTGCGTCGACCCGATCGGCCAGCCCCAGCAGGGCGCCGTCCACTTCGGCCAGCTTGGCGCGCAGCTGCTCGGGGCTGCGGCGCTGGTCCTCGCTCTCGGCCAACACCTCGAAATGCTCGGCCAGCTTCGCCACCACTTCGGGGAAAAGCGGGCGCGAAACCCAGACTCGCTGCGGGTGATTCATGTCGATCGTACCCATCGATGGTCGCCGCATGGCCCGCGGCGACGCCTGCTCAGGAAAGTCGCGGCGCAACCTCGCCCACGTCGCCGCACTGGGCGCGGTGACGCAGCGCGTGGTCCATCAGCACCAGGGCCATCATCGCCTCGGCGATCGGCGTGGCGCGGATGCCTACGCAAGGATCGTGGCGCCCCTTGGTCACCACCTCCACCGGTTCGCCGGCCAGGTTCACGCTGTGACCGGGAATCAGGATGCTCGAGGTCGGCTTCAGCGCGATCGAGGCGATCACCGGCTGGCCGGTGCTGATGCCGCCCAGGATGCCGCCGGCATGGTTGGAGGCGAAACCGTCCGGGCGCATCTCGTCGCGGTGCTGGCTGCCACGCTGGCCGACCGCGGCGAAGCCGTCGCCGATCTCCACGCCCTTCACCGCGTTGATCGACATCAGCGCCGCGGCCAGGTCACCGTCCAGCTTGCCGTAGATCGGCTCGCCCCAGCCCGGCGGCACGCCTTCGGCCACCACGCTGACGCGCGCGCCCACCGAATCGCCGGACTTGCGCAGCGCATCCATGTATTTCTCCAGCGCCGGTACCTGCGCTGCGTCCGGCCAGAAGAACGGGTTCTGTTCCACCGCCTCCCAGTCGAAGGCCTGCGGCAGCAGTTCGCCCAGCTGGGCCAGGTGCCCGCGCACGCGCACGCCATGGCGCTCGGCCAGCCATTTCTTGGCGATCACCGCCGCCGCCACCCGCATGGTGGTCTCGCGCGCCGAGGAACGGCCGCCGCCGCGCGGATCGCGGATGCCGTACTTCTGCCAGTAGCTGTAGTCGGCATGCCCAGGGCGGAAGGTCTGTGCGATATCGCCGTAGTCCTTGCTGCGCTGATCGGTGTTGCGGATCAGCAAGGCGATCGGCGTACCGGTGGTGCGTCCCTCGTACACGCCGGAAAGGATCTCCACCTCGTCCGCCTCGCGCCGCTGCGAGGTATGCCGGCTCTTGCCGGTGGCGCGCCGATCCAGGTCGTGGCGAAACTCCTGCTCGTCGAGCGGCAGCCCCGGCGGGCAGCCGTCGATCACGCAGCCGATGGCCGGACCGTGGCTTTCGCCGAAGGTAGTGACGGTGAAGAGCTTGCCGAAGGAATTGCTGGACACGGGCGCGGCGCTGCGTGGCTGGGACGGAAGAGCCACAGCTTAACCGAAGCGCAGGGCCGGTTCCGTGCGCGCGGGCGCCCGATGGGATCGCTGCGCGAGAGGTCGGTGGCACTTCGCGACGCCCCTTTGCCCAGGCCGGCGCCAAGGCCGCATGCACCGTGGCATCACACAGCTCGATCGCCGAACGTTGCAATCCCGGCGCCAGCGAACCGGCCGGCACGCCGCCTTCGCAGGAGCGGGACTCGTGGCGCTATCGTTGCTGCCGAAGCGCCTGCCACTCCCGCGCCAGCAGGCCGAACACCATGTCGTCCACCCACTCGTCGCGCAGCTTCAGGCTTTCGCGGAAGTGCGCTTCCTGACGCAGGCCCAGGCTGCGCAGCAGCGCCACGCTGGCCTGGTTGCGCGGATCGACCGACGCGCAGACCCGGCGCCGGCCCTGCTCGACGAAGACCCAGTCCAGCACCGCGCGCAAGGCTTCGCCGGCATAGCCGCGGCGTTGCTGCGCCGGCGCCAGGCTGATGCCGAACTCGACCGCCGCTTCGTCGTCCGCAGGCAAGCAGATCCCGAGGTCGCCGATCAGCCGGCCGTCCTCGCGCAGGCGGATCGCGCGCTGGGTCCAGCCGCCCGAGGTCGTCGCCGGCTGCGCCTGCGCAGCGACGAAGGCTTCGGCCTCGGCCAGCTCGGTCGGCCACCAGCCCTGGTAGCGCGCCACTATCGGATCGCTGCGATAGGCGTACAGCGCCGCAGCGTCCTCGACGCGCAGCAGATCGATGCGCAGTCGCGCCGTTTCGCCATGCATCAGGCTAGCGCCTAGACCTGCTTGCCGCGGCGCGCCGCAGCGGCAGCACGGATCACGGCGGCGTGCTCGAGCAGGTCGCGCCGCTCCAGCACGAACACGCCCATCGCGCCGACCTTGAACTCGACCCACACGAAAGGCACTTCCGGCAACAGGGCGGCCAGGGCGTGCTCGCTCTCGCCCACCTCGACGATCAGCAGGCCGTCCTCGCTGAGATGCTGCGCTGCTTCATCGAGCATGCGCAGGCACAGATCCAGGCCGTCCTCGCCCGAAGTCAGGCCGAGCTTGGGCTCGTGGACATACTCGCCCGGCAGTGCGGCGTATTCGTCTTCGGTGACGTAGGGCGGATTGGAGACGATCAGATCGTAGCGGCGTCCCTGCAACCCGCCGAACAGATCCGACTTAACCGCCTCGACCCGATCTTCCACGTGCTGGAACGCGATGTTCTCGCGCGCCAGCGACAGCGCTTCGTCGCTGACGTCGGCGATGTCCACCTGCCAGGCCGGGTTGTACTCGGCCATCGCGATGCCGATGCAGCCCGAGCCGGTGCACATGTCCAGCGCGCGCTCGACCGTGCGGCCATCCAGCCAGGGCGCGAAGCCCGACTCGATCAGCTCGGCGATCGGCGAGCGCGGCACCAGGGCGCGGCGATCGCTCTTGAATTTCAGCCCGGCGAACCAGGTCTCGCCGACCAGGTAGGCCACCGGCAGGCGCTCGCCGATGCGTCGCTCGATCAGCGCCAGCACCCGCTCGCGCTCCTCGATGGTCAGCCGGCCCGCGCCGTAGGCCGGCGGCAGATCAGGCGGCAGGTGCAGGCTGGCCAGCACCAGGTGGGTGGCCTCGTCGATCGGGTTGTCGTGACTGTGGCCGAAGGTCAGCCCCGCCGCCGAAAAGCGGCTGGCACCGTAGCGGATGAAGTCGATGATGGTGGCGAGTTCGGCGGTCACGGCGGTCCCATCCGTCAGCAAAAGACCGGCAAGTATACGGCCTGCCGGCCCGGCACCGAATGTTTCAGCCAGATTGCACTGGCCCTGCGTCAACCGTTAGGGTTGCCGTGCGTTCATCCCTGAAATCGATTTCAGGTTCGCCCGCCCGAACTCGTCGCAAGCAGGCCCCGAGACCTCGCACGACCCGTCGGACGGAGCAATCCGAGGATTACACCGACGGTGAGAAGGATCTCCAGGGGAACCTAGCGTGGAACAAGCATGACCAGGATCATCCTCCACATCGGAGGCGAAAAGACCGGCAGCTCCTACCTGCAGAGATTTCTGCACCGGAACGCCTCCGCGCTGCTCCGCAAGCACCGCATCCTCTACCCGAAAAGCTCCGCACTGCTGCATCGTCAGGCGCATTTCCCGCTGGTGGCCAGTCTGCTGCACCGGGTCGACTGCGACTTCATGGGCGAGCGCCCTTCCCGCCCCGCCGGCGAGCTGTTCGCCCGGCTCGATGCGTTGATCGCCAGCAAGCGCCCCGAGATCGCGGTACTCAGCGCGGAACACTTCTCGTCCCGGCTGGAGCGCCCGGTCATCGCCGCGCTGGCCGAGCGGCTGGCGAAATACCAGGTCAGCGTGGTGTTCTACGTGCGCCGGCAGGACGAGCTGGCGATCAGCCGCCTGAGCACGACGCTCAAGTGCGGCGAACGCGACTGGCTGTGCCTGGACGATATCAATCCCGACAACCGCTACTACAACCCGCTGCAGGTGATCGACGACTGGCGCGCGGTGTTCGGCGCCGAGGCCGTGCAGGTGCGTTCCTACGCCAGCGCCACCGCGGTCGGGCTGGCCCACGATTTCCTGTCGCTGGCCGGACTCGAGCGCAGCGCGATCGCCGACCTACACCAGATCCTGTGGGTCAACGAAAAGATCAGCCTGTCCGAAGCGCGCGTGCTGCACCAGCTCAACCAGTGCCTGCCGACCTGGCGCGAAGCGATCGGCAACGGGCGCGTCGATCAGCACACCGAGGCCATGCGGCTGCGCTGCAAGCTGCTCGACTGGCTGCGCAAGGAGCAGCCGGAGGCGCACCCGATCCCGCTGGGTGGCCTGCTCTCCTGGCAGCAGCGCGAGCAGATGATGCAGAGCTTCGACGAAGTCAACCGCATCCTGGTGGAGCGCGACGGCCTGCCCGCCAGCGACTTCATGCTGAGCCACCACCACGATCCGCATCCGGCCGAGCCGCCGGTCGAGGAAGCCCTGGCCGACGCGGTGCGCCTGCTCGGCCAGCACTTGCTGCTCACGCGCGGGCGGCACCACTACCGGCTCAAGCGCTTCGCGCGCAGCACGCGGGAAGCCGTGGGATACCACCTGCGCAGCTATTTCCGTCCGCTGCCGCGCTGACCGGCGGCCGGACTATCGCCATCCGCCGGCATCCCTAATAATCCGGCGATGAAGCCAAAGGTCCTCCTGCAATACCTGCTGCCCCATCGCGCGCTGTCGCGGGTGGTCTACTGGGCGACGCGCTGGACGTTCGCGCCGTGGAAGAACTTCCTGATCGGCCAGATCGTGCGCCGCTATCAGGTCGACATGAGCCAGGCGCTGCAGCCGGACGCCCTGGCCTACCAGCACTTCAACGCGTTCTTCACACGCAAGCTGCGCGCCGATGCGCGCCGCGCCGACGGCGACCCGGCCAGCCTGCTCAGCCCCGCCGACGGCCGCATCAGCCAGGCCGGGCCGATCGAGGACGGGCGCATCTTCCAGGCCAAGGGCCAGAGCTACACCGCAGCCGAGCTGCTGGGCGACGAGGCCGACGCCGCGCCGTATCGCAACGGCCGCTTCGTCACCGTCTACCTGTCGCCGCGCGACTACCACCGCGTGCACATGCCGCTGAAGGGCGTGCTGCGGCAGACCGTGCACGTACCCGGCCGCATCTTCAGCGTGGCGCCGTTCGCGGTGGAGGCGATCCCGCGCCTGTTCGCCCGCAACGAACGGCTGGTCTGCCATTTCGAAGGCGAGCACGGCCCGTTCGTGGTGGTGATGGTGGGCGCGATCCTGGTCTCCAGCGTGGCGACGGTCTGGGACGGCCTGGTCATCCCGCCCTATGCGCCCTCGATCCGGCGCAAGTCGTTCGAGGGCCAGAACATCGCCCTGGAGCGCTTCGCCGAGATGGCGCGTTTCAACATGGGATCCACGGTCATCCTGCTGCTGCCCGAAGGCGTCGCCGAGCTGGACACGCTGCAGCCGCAGCAGCCGATGCAGGTGGGGCAGCGCCTGGGAAGCCTGCGCAGAGGCGCCTGAGCGGTCCATTACTGCCCAAGCGCGTCACTCGCTTCGAATATGAAGTGCCGCCCCAGGTCATTTCGTGACGTTTTTGGCGCATCTTGTGCGACGAATCGGTTATCCTTGCGTGGAGACACCGTTGAAGCCGAGGGGACCCGTGCATATCGTTACCCGCTTTATCGCCATCAACCGTGGCCGCGTGTTGCTGCGCCAGTTGCGCGTGATCGAACGTTCCGTACAGGAACTGCCGGCACGCAGCCGAGGGCGGCTGGGCGTGCTGACCCAGCGCGAACTTCAGCAGGCCAGCCAGTGCGATTTCCCGCACCTGTACGGCACCGCCCCGGAAGAGCGCTACCTGCCCTGGGGCCAGGGCACTGACATCGGCTTCGCCCGTGCGCGCTCGGACAATCCCGAGGTGCGCCTGCGCGGCGTCGCCCTGTGGCTGGCGGTCGCCTTCCACGAGACCCGCGACTCCCAGCACGCCAATCTGCAGCAGGCGCATCGCCAACTGGCGCGGCTGCTGCGCGAGCTGCAGGAAACCTCGCCCGCCGGCAGCGCCATCGAGCAGTGGATGGATACCAGCGCGGCCTGAACACCGCAGGCAGCGCGCCCTGCGCTGCCGCCGGGGGGACAAAGCATGACTAGCGGCGGCCGACAGCCGTCCGAAGGAGTGTCAGCACTCCCGTGGTCCGCTCGATCGATCAGTCAGCGGGCCACGAAGTGGGGGCGCAGCATGGCTGACCCCTCAGTGGACTTGGCTCACCCGCCTGGGGACTAGCGGCACACCGGCAGGGTCAGCACTTCGCCGATCTTGACCTTGTGGTGCTGCAGGCCGTTCATGCGGGCCAGCTGCGCGGTATCCGTGCAGCTCTTGCGCGCCAGGCTTTCCAGCGTATCGCCGCGCCGCACCTTGTAGCTGCGCGTGCGCGGCGCCGGTGCCGCCCGTGCTGCAGGCGTCGACGCCGATGCCGACGGTGTTGGCACCACCGGAACCACCGCGGTATGCAGGTCGTTGGCCAGAATCGGCCAGGGCCCTTCCACGCAGCGGGACGCGTAGGCTTTCTCCAGGATCTTCGGCAGGTCGATGCGGCTGCCGGCCGGCTGCTGCACCTGCGGATCGAGCCGCGGATTGAGGTTGCGCAGCGTGCGGAACCAGCCGTTCTGCATGCCGCCAGCCGAACCCAGGCACACGGTGAGCTCGGACAGCGAGGCCGAGCGCTTCAGGGTTACGTAGCCCGGCACGCCGTCGACCTTGGGAAAGCGCAGGTTGTAGCTGTCCGGATGCAGGAACAGCCACGCCGCGGCCAGCACCGAGGGCACGTAGTCGCGCGTCTCCTGCGAAAGCTGGTTGTAGATGCGCGGATCGTAGAAGCTCACCGAGGTGTCGTCGCCGACCACGCGATGCACCCGCCCCTCGCCGCCGTTGTAGGCCGCGATGGTCAGCTCCAGGTTGTTGTTGAACACCTGCAGCTGCTCGTTGATGTAGTCGGCGTTGGCGCGGGCCGACTCGCCCGGGTCGTAGCGCAGGTCGAAGCCGCCGTCGTTGACCAGCCCGAAGCGCATCCCGGTGGCGTACATGAACTGCAGCGGGCCGGCCGCGCCGGAGCGCGACACCGCGTGCACCTTGCCGCCGGACTCCTTGGCCATGATGCCGAACAGCAGGGCCTCGGGCAGGTCGGCCTTCTGGTATGCCGGCCACATCTCGTAGCGCATGTACTGATAGTTGACGTAGGCGTCCATCAGCGCCGGGCGCCACTGGGTCAGCCACATCTCCAGCGCCGACTTCACCGGCCCGTTCATGGCAATCAGCTCGGACAGCTTCTGCCCGTGCAGCAGGGTCACGCTGCGCTGCGCTTCCGGCAGGCTGGCCGCTCCGGCCTTGCCGGTGGGCAGCGCGGCCTGGGTCGGATCGATGTCGCTGGCGAGATCGGCATCGCCGGAGAAGTCGCCGTCCTTCAGGCGCAGCAGGCGATCGAACACCGAGTAGAAACGCTGCGCATCGCAGCCCGGCGTATTGCCGCAGCGCGTGGCCGCGTCCTTCAGCGCGTCGAGCGACTGCGTGAGGGTCTGCTGCGAAGCCTGCTGGTTGCCTTCGCGCGACTGCTGCAGCGCCGTCTCGTAGCCCTGGCTGGCCCGGTCCAGTTGGGCGTACAGCGCATCCACCGTCGCGTTCGGACGCTTGGCCGGAGGCGCGCTTGCGCAGGCGCCGAGGAACAGTGCGCCAGCCAACGGCGCAAGCAGCAGAAAGCGGGAACGTACCGGCATCGTGGACTTCGCGGTGAGCAAAGCCTGCACCATAGCCCGCAGCGCGCAAGGACTCAACGGATATGGCCGCACCTCGTTGCGCCACGCTCAGCTGGCGTCGAGGCGGCCGGCCGTCGGCGCCGGCGCACGCGCAACGAGGCGAGCTTCGCGACATCTTCGGCATGCGAGCAGGCGCGCTTGGCTACAATCCGCCTTCCGCCATTCCGTAGACGAACGCCATGACCGAGATCCTGATCGGCCGCAACTCCACCGCCAGCGTCAGCCTGGACGCGCGCTACGGCAATCGCCACGGCATGATCGCCGGCGCCACCGGCACCGGCAAATCGGTGTCGCTGATGGTGCTCGCCGAAGGTTTCTCGCGGCTGGGCGTGCCGTGCTTCCTGGCCGACGTGAAGGGCGATCTGGCCGGCCTGGCGCTGGCCGCCAACGCACCCGGCGACACGCTGAAGGCGCGACTCGCCACGCTGAAGCTGGACGACTGGAAGCCGCAGGCCAACCCGGTGATCTTCTGGGACATCTACGGCAAGCAGGGCCATCCGGTGCGCGCCACCGTCAGCGAGATGGGCCCGACCCTGCTCGGCCGGGTGCTGGAACTCAACGACACCCAGGAAGGCGTGCTGGAGATCCTGTTCAAGCTGGCCGACGAGCAAGGCCTGCTGCTGCTCGATCTGTCCGACCTGCGCGCCCTGCTCGGCTACGCCGCGGACAACGCCAAGGACATCTCCGCGCACTACGGCCTGATCAGCACCACCAGCATCGCGGCGATCCAGCGCGCCCTGCTCAAGCTGGAGCAGGACGGCGCCGACCAGTTCTTCGGCGAGCCGGCGCTGGAGCTGAGCGACCTGATGCGCCAGGACATGAGCGGTCGCGGCGTGATCAGCGTGCTGGCCGCCGACCAGCTGATCATGAAGCCGCGGCTGTACGCGACCTTCCTGTTGTGGCTGCTGTCCGAGCTGTTCGAGCAACTGCCGGAAGTGGGCGACCTGGAGCAGCCCAAGATGGTGTTCTTCTTCGACGAAGCGCACCTGCTGTTCGACGATGCGCCGCCGGCGCTGCTGCAGCGGATCGAGCAGGTGGTAAGGCTGATTCGCTCCAAGGGCGTCGGCGTGTATTTCTGCTCGCAGAATCCCGACGACGTGCCCGGCAATATCCTGGGCCAGCTGGGCAACCGCATCCAGCACGCCCTACGCGCCTTCACCCCGCGCGACCAGAAGGCGGTGCGCGCGGCCGCCGAGACCTTCGCCACCAACCCAGGGCTGAATGTCGCCGACGCGATCACCCGCCTGGCCGTCGGCGAGGCGCTGGCTTCCACGCTCGGCAACGGCGGCGTGCCCAGCCCGGTGCAGCAGGTGCTGGTGACCGCGCCATGCTGCCGGATCGGCGCGATCACCCCTGCCGAACGCGACACCGTGCGGCAGCGCTCGCCGGTCGGCGGCAAGTACGACACGTCGGTGAACCGCGATTCCGCACAGGAAATGCTGGCGCGTCGCGCGAGCGAGAAGTCCGCCGGCGGCGCCGGCGCGGCCGCGCCGAAATCCGGCTGGGGCGACACGGTGCACGATGTGCTGCTCGGCGACGGCCGCCGCCAGGGCATGATCGAGGCGATGGCGAAATCGGCCAGCCGCGCGATCGGCTCGCGGCTGGGCCAGCAGATCGTGCGCGGTGTGCTCGGCGGCATCTTCGGCGGCAAGCGCTGAGTCGAACGCTGATACGCATGCGCAAGCTTCCGCATCGATCCTGCGAGCCGGATGGTTACGGCTGCCAACCGGCGCGGCGCATACCGGTGTGGCTTGCGGCCGAGATCATGTCGCGCACGCTTGAGCGGGCGAGCCGCGCATCCGTTTGCCCATCGGCGCTCGCCGCTCGAAAGGCTCGGCGCGCACAGCCATGCCGCGCATAGAAACCGTCGCCCGCGACATGCCGCTCGGCCAGCGCTTGCTCGGCGGCCTGGTCTATCCGCTGCGCGGCGCGGCGCTGGCGGTCTGCGTGGCGCTGACCTTGTCGCACTGTCTGGCCCGGCTGCCGGGCATCGGCTGGGTGATCGAGATCGTCACTTGGCTGGCCACCTGGCGCTACGCCGCCGACTGCCTGCTGCACACCGCCAACGGCTATGCGCGAGCGCCGGACACCATGATCGAGATCAGCAGCGCCCAGGGCTGGACGCTGGCCTTGCTGCATGTCTTAGCCGCGACCCTGTGCGTGCTCTGCGCCCTGTTCATGCCGCGCCTGCTGTGGCCGCTGCTGCTGGCCTTGATCCTGCTGCTGCCGGCGATCGACATGCTGCTGGCCTTCGACGGCAACCTGCCGGCGGCGCTGAATCCGTTCAACTGGCTGCCGGTGATCGGCCAGTTCGGCCCGAGCTATCTGCTGCCGGTAGGCATCAACCTGCTGATCGGCATTCTGCTGCTGCTCGGTGCGCGGCTGAGCGATCGCCTGCCCTGGCTGCTCGCCGTGCCGACCTCGGCCTTCCTCGCCACCTATCTCATCCTGCTGGATTTTCACTTGATGGGCGCGCTGATCCATCGACGCCACGAGCGTTTCGGCCTGGTTGCCGAGGCGGAGCAACTGGCCGGCCAGACCGGCCAGGACGCCGACCAGCAGTTGCTCGATCAGGTCGCCAGACTGGAGACGCAGGACCCCAGCGCCGCGCTCGCCCTGCTGGTCGAACGCATGCAGGGCCGACACGCATCGACGCCGCTGCACCAGGCTTATCGCCGCCTGCTGCGACGCCAGGGCCTGCGTGACGGCCTGCTCGAGCACGGCCATATCTGGCTCGCCGCGCTGATGGCCGGCGGCGAGCCGCGCCGTGCGCTCGGCGTGCTGCAGGAATGCCTGGACCTCGACCCGACCTTCCTGCCCGAGGATGCACGCGCGACCGGCGAATTGGCCGAGCTCGGCGAACGCCTTGGCATGTCGCGCCTGGCGCTGCATCTGTGCACGAGTTATCTGGCGCGCTGGCCGCGCGACCCGCAGGCCGTGCCGTACGGGCTGCTCGCGGTGCGCCTGCTGGCCGGGCCGCTGGGCCAGCCACGCGAAGCGCGCGCCCTGCTCGACCGCCTGCTCGCCAGCTACGGCGGGCAACCCGAACAGCAAGCCGCCATCCGCGCGCTTTCCCTGCAACTGCCCAGCCTGCCGGAGGCCACCCCATGACGCGCTGGCGCCCGCCCTCGCCTTCTTCCACCGCGATCATCACGCGCGAGGGCTTCGAGAAACTCAAGAGCGAACTGGACCAGCTGTGGTCGGTGCGGCGCCCGGAAGTGGTGAAGGCGCTGGCCGCCGCCGCCGCCGAGGGCGACCGCTCCGAAAACGCCGAATACACCTATCGCAAGAAGCAGCTGGGCGAGATCGATCGCCGCGTGCGCTATCTCAGCAAGCGCATCCCGCTGCTGAAGGTCGCCGAAGGCGCTCCGGCGGATCGTGACGCGATCTTTTTCGGCGCACGCATCGAGCTGGAAAACGTCGCCACCGGCGATGTAGCGCGCTACCGCATCGTCGGCCCCGACGAGACCGACGCGCGGCTGGGCTGGATCAGCGTCGACTCGCCGCTGGCCCGCGCCGCGCTGAAAAAACGGCTGGACGACGAATTCGCGGCCGAGCTGCCGGGCGGTGCCGCCCAGTTCGCCATCATCGGCGTGGACTACGACTGAGCGCGTACGTCGCGGCAGCTGCCGTGCAAACGACCACCGTCTCGCGCCGAAAGCTGGTCGCGTGATGACTCGGGGAAGGACGAGCAGACCTATCGATGCGCGATCGAGCCATGCCGTCGCGCACGCTCGCACAGGAGCGAGCCGAGAGGGATTCAAGCGCGAGGATGCAAGCTCGCCTGATCCGCTGCGACTCCGCTGGCCGACGACGAACGCCATCGATGGGGAGCATGCAAACGACCTTCAGCCCGAGGTGGCCTTTAGCCTGGCTGCGGACGGCTGGTCCAGGCTTTCGAGACGCAGGCCGAACAGCGCATCGAGCTGGCGCCAGCCCTTCGCCGTCACATCGAGCGCGCGACTGTCCGGCTGCCGACGCAGCCAGCCGCGCGCCAGTCCCAGCTCCAGCAGGGCCGCACCCAGCGCGCCGCCCAGGTGCGGACGCCGCACGCTCCAATCCAGGCAGGGATAAGCAAGACGGCGGCGGCGCGTGTGTTCGGGCGACACGCCCAACGCGGCCAGCGCCTCCTTGCCGGTCGGCGTCAGTCGATAGTCGACGGCATCGGCGCCCAGCCAGCCCAAGGCCAGCAGGCGATCGTGCCAAGCCACGCCCAGCTCGCCGGCCACATGGTCGTAGCAGCTGCGCGCCAGCCGCAGCGGCGGTGGCGTACCAGGCACGAACGGCGGCAGCGGCGCCGACGGCATCGCCACCACCAGCAGCGCCTCCAGCGCACGCGCCACCTCGCTTCCCGCCAGCGCGTAATAGCGATGTCGGCCCTGTGCGGCGAGCCGCAGCAAGCCCAGTTCCTTCATGCGCAGCAGATGCGCGCTCGCGGTCGAGGCGCCGACTCCGGCGACGACGGCCAGTTCGGTGGCGGTACGCGCATGGTCGTCGAGCAGGCTGCACAGCATGCGGCTGCGCGCCGGCTCGGCGATCGCGGCCGCCACGCGGGCCAGCCTGGCCTCGTGGTCGTCTGCACCGAGGTCGGAAGCGCTGATGTCGGAAGCACGTTTGCGGGTCATGACCATCGCTCCGGCCGTTCGATCAAGCGCATCGTAGCGAGCCGGCAACCGGCACGCTTCGCCGGCGAACGAAACATGCCGATATCCGCGCCGACGATATCCGCCCCGTCTCGCAGAGATGAACGTCGCTCAGCGCAGCGAAGCGCTCAGGCTGCCGCCGACGCGCTCGATCAGGTAGCCACGTAAGGCAGCTGCGCTCGCCGGCGAAGCGGGCAGCTTCAGCAGATCGTCCAGCATGGCGATGTCGCGTCCACAGGCCGCCACCGGCGCAGGCGCGGCCGATCCACGCGCAGTGCCAGCGGCCGCTGGCGGCTCGATCGCGACCTGGGCCCGACGCAGCTCGGCCACGCCGGCGGTGCCGATCGGCACGCGCGCCGTACGTGCGTCGACGCCGTCGGTCAGCTGGTGCAAGGCATGGTCGATACGCAGACGATAGGCCTCGGCCGCCGTCCCCAGCACGAAGCTTTCGCCTCTCGCATGATGCGCGCAGGACTCCGGCGACACCTGGTCGCGCAGCAACATCGCGATCGCGCGCTGGTCCTCGGCGTAGCCGCGCAGCCCATCGTCGCCGGCGCGCCAATAGGACGCAAAGGTGACCGTGCCCACCGCGCGGCCGCAGGCCAGGCGTTCCTGCGCCAGGCGGTGCGCGACGTCCTCGTCGAGTTCGGCGCTCGCCATCTGCGCATGCAGGCTGCGCGCCACGCTAGGCCATGCCGTCGGCAGCACGCGGATCACTGCTCCGTATTCCGCTGGGCAGCCATCATGGCTAGCGCGATAGCGGTACTTCTCGCGATCCCATTCCGCCTCGGTGTACACGTGTCCGTCGGCCAGCAGCCCGGTCACCACGCCGTTGGCGAACAATTCGGCGGTCGCCGGCCGGTAGAACTGGTCGCCGCTCTTCTCGAAGGCCTTGCGGATGAACTCGGCGCTGGCGCCGTTGGCTGCCAGCACGCCCGAAAAGACTTGCCGGTAGTGTTCGACCAGGTAGGCCGAGAAGCGATTGGCGATCAGGGCGCGGCCCTGATGGAAGTCCATACGGCCGTCCGGCCCGAGCAGGCGCGTGCGCGCAGCGCTGAAGATGCGCGTGCAGGCGCTGGCGCATTCGCCGTCAACCAGGACCTCGAATTGCGTGCGGCCCTGCAGATAGGCGGCAAGCCGCTCGGCGTTGCCGATGTCGCCACCGAGGCTGTCGATGTGCAGACGCCGGATCGCGGGGTGTGCTTCCAGCGCATGGATCACCGCACTGGCGAAACCGACACCGATATAACCGCGTGCATCCAGGCTGCTGCCGTCCGCGGCGATCGATACCGTGTAGTGGCTCCATCGCTCCTGCTCCTTTGCCGCCACAGAGAGCTGACTCACCATCAGGCCGATGGACCACAGCACCATCATCTCGCTCAGACCGAACAAGGCGGCCAGAACGCGCGCCGCCGTTCCCCAGCCGCCGCCGTGGCGGCCGGCCGAGCGCCACAAGCCGACCAGTTGCCAGGAGCGCAGCATGAGCCCGAACAGGCCCACCAGTGCCGCCACCAAGGCCAACATCTGCAGACCGACATCGGTGTTGGCAGCGGCACCTCCTTGCGCAAGCACATTGACTGCGCCGAACAGCAGGCTCAACAGCACGCAGTTCAACCACCAGCTCTGCGCCAGCGGCAGTTGTCCGCGCCAATGGCGCCGCAGGTAGCCGACGCGCGTGACGGCCGGCAGTGGCAGTGGCGGAGGCGTATTGGAGTGGTCGTCCATGCGAGGTCCGGGCATGGGCGCCTAGCTTGGGGCAGAGCCGGCGCGGGCGGCAAGCGCGGCGCGCGACGCGCCGGCGCATGTCAGCACGACAGCGGCGATGGATAGCATCGACCGATTCGCAGCGGCTGATAGCTGGGGTTGTCGAGATGAAAGGCTTCGCCATCGCCCTGTGCATGCCAGCCGGGTATGCCGGACAAGGGCAGTGGCCGCAGCTCGAGCGGATCGCGCAGCGCGCTTCCCGCATCGATGGCATCTGCCAGTGCCGCGGCCAGATCCGTCGATTCCTGCCCACCCAGAAAAACCACTGCCTTGCCGACCAGCAGCTTGCCTTCGGTCAGCGCATGCTCGAGCAAGGCATGGCCGAACAGCTCGACGCGGATGCGGCCGTCCATCCAGGCCTGCCGCTGGCGCCAGAACAGGCCGTGCCAGTCATGTGCATCCCACAGCGCCAGCAGCGCAGGATCGCAAAGCTCGACCAGCACGCCGGCCTCGTCGAAGTGAGTCAGCGCATATTGCGCGCGCGAACGGATCTTCGGGCCCATGCGGCCGATCTCGGCGCACTGCCGCGCGTTCAGCGCGCGCTTCAGCTCCGGGTAGCGCAGCCATACCAGCGCATTGAACAAGTCGTGCCAGTTGCACTCGCGGGTGGCGACCAGGCCGGCCTCGGCAATGCGCTGCTCGTAGTGCAGTCCGTCGGCGAGCAGCTCGCGCGTTTGCGCAACGAAGCGGATGCCTGCGGCCGCCGGCAGGCGCTCGTTGAGCGCCTCCACCGACGGCCAGTTCTCACCCTGCAGCCAATCGCCGTAGGCCAGCCAGGCGCGCAAAGGCATCTGGTCGAACACCGACCGGGCAAGCGCATCCCGTGACGGCGCGAGGTAGCGCATCGACCGCTACCGCCGCAGGGCTCAGCCCGTCACGCGCGCGTAGAGATCGTGCTCGTCCGCGCGCTCGACGGTCACCTGCACGAACTGACCCGGGCGCAGCGCCGCGCCGTCGGCGCGCGCGATATGCACCACGCCGTCGATTTCCGGCGCGTCGGCGGCGGAGCGCGCCACCGCGGCGCCATCGGCGCCGACCTCGTCGACCAGCACCTGGATGCTGCGGCCAAGCTTGCGCTGCAGCTTGCGTGCGGAAATCTCCGCCTGCACCGCCATGAACTGCTCCAGGCGATCTTCCTTGAGCTCTTCCGGCACCGGATCGGGCAGCTCATTGGCTTTGGCGCCGTCCACCGGGGAGTAGGCGAACGCGCCCACGCGGTCCAGTTCGGCTTCGCGCAGGAAATCCAGCAGTTCCCCGAACTCGGCATCGGTCTCGCCGGGAAAGCCGACGATGAAGGTGCTGCGCAGGGTCAGCTCGGGCACCGCCTGGCGCCAGTGGCGGATGCGCTCCAGCGTCTTGTCGATATTGCCGGGGCGCTTCATCAGTTTGAGGATGCGCGGACTGGCGTGCTGGAACGGGATGTCCAGGTAGGGCAGGATTTTCCCGGCCGCCATCAGCGGCATCACCTCGTCCACGTGCGGGTACGGGTAGACGTAGTGCAGGCGCGTCCACACGCCGAGTTCGGAGAGGCCCTCGCACAACTCGGTCATGCGCGTGCGGTAGTTCTTCCCGCGCCACGTGCGCTCGGCGTATTTCAGGTCCACGCCGTAGGCGCTGGTGTCCTGCGAGATCACCAGCAGTTCCTTCACCCCGCCCTTGACCAGCTTCTCGGCCTCGATCAGCACCTCGTCGACCGGCCGCGACGCCAGGTCGCCGCGCATCGAAGGGATGATGCAGAAACTGCAGCGGTGATTGCAGCCTTCGGAAATCTTCAGATAGGCATAGTGCTTCGGGGTGAGCTTGACCCCGGTGTCCGGCACGATGTCGAGAAACTTGTTGCGTTTGGGCGGCAGGATGCTGTGCACCGCACTCATCACGCTGCTGTAGTCCTGCGGGCCGCTGATCGCCAGCACGTCCGGATAGGCCTCGCGGATCAGCTCCGAGCGCTTGCCCAGGCAGCCGGTGACGATCACCTTGCCGTTCTCGTGCATGGCCTCGCCGATCGTATCCAGCGACTCCTGCACCGCCGCATCGATAAAGCCGCAGGTGTTCACCACCACTGCGTCGGCCTCGCCGTAGCTGGGCACGATCTCGTAGCCCTCCACCCTGAGCTGGGTGAGGATGCGCTCGGAGTCGACCAGCGCCTTCGGACAGCCTAGCGAGGCCAGACCGATCCGCCCCGAACGATCGAGATTAGCGTTTGATTCTGAAGAATTTTTCACCGGACGCTCGAAATTTTAGCCATCTTAATGACGCTTAGATACGGAACCGCAGCGGGCCATTTTACCCGTTTGAGTCGAAATTTACGGCCAGACTCAAAAGGCCATGGGCCTGGCCCGAAGGGCACGCTCCAGGCTCCTGCTGCCGAGTTCCATCCAGAACCGAGCCGGCCCTGACAGAAACTTCGTCTAAATTTGAGCCGCTTCCTGCCGCTCTTCGCTCGCCATCTGAGCTCAGCAGCACGGGAACCGACGGTCCATTTTTCGATGAGCAGCCCGGCTCAATCTTCTGCGAGAATCAATACGCCAGTTTTCCGATTGCGTTGCGCGGCAATGCGTCAACCACCGTCCAGCGCGTCGGGTGCATATAGGCAGGCAGCACGCTCGCGAAATCGGACGCGCCGATATCGTGGCCCGGCCGCAGCACAAACCACGCAACGATGCGCTGCCCCCCGTCGTCGTCGGCAAGCCCGGCCACCGCGACATCGACCACTTGAGGCAGCGCCATCAGTCGATCCTCGACCTGCTGCGGATAGATGTTTTCGCCGCCGACGATCAGCATATCGTCCATCCTCCCCAGCAAATAGAGCCGCCCGGCGGCGTCTCGCCACCCTTTGTCTCCGGTCGCAACGGTATGCGTGGACATCGGCGGCACGCGCGCATGATCGTATCCGCCGAAGACCAGCCGCCCCGTCACGACCACTTCGCCGATCTTTCCGGGCCCCAATGCGTCGCCCGCGTTCCCTCGAATGGCAATCTCCGTCCCGTGGACGGGATACCCGACGCTTTCGGGCGCTACGCGCAGATCCCGCGGGGCCGCTATCGTAATCAGGCCCGCTTCTGTGCTCCCGTAGAGGTTGTAGAGCACCGCGCCCCAGCGGTCGGACGTTTCCTCGATCAAGCGCGAGGGCATCGGTGCCGATCCCGAAACGATACGCTCGACCACGGCGGACGGGTCGTGCAGCGATGCGTCCAGCATGCGGCGCAGCAAGGTCGGCACCACGACGATGTTGCTTGCCTGCGTGCGCTTGGCGATGGACCACAGCCGGCCGCCGTCGGTGTGACGCGTGAGCGCCACCGGACACCGAAGCGCCAGGCCCAGTGCCAGCGCCGCGATTCCGTAGCCGTGAAACAGCGGCACCGCGATAAGCGTACGCGTCCCGGTTCGCAACGACAGCCGCGATACCAGGCTGTACATGATTCCGGCCACCTGCGTCACGGATAGTGCGCGGCGCACGCCTTTCGCGGCACCGGTCGTTCCGGAGGTCAGCACGATCAGCGCGCCCGGCCTGCGCCGACCAAGCCACGCGGGAGGCGTCGATGCGATCAATCCCGGCAGATTCGGGCCGGGACCCTCCGCTTCGCGATCCGCGAGCGATCCGCTCCATAGCACCCGGCCACGAAAATCGGCCTCCTTTACTTGGGCTGCGTATTCCGGATCGACGACAAGCGTGCGCACATCGTGAGCACCGAGCGCCGCCGACAGCTGACGCCCGCCGAAGCGCGTGCTCAGCAGGACGACGTCGGCACCCAGCCTCATCGACGCCAGCAATGCGATGACGAATTCGCCATGATTCCGGCACATCAGTCCGACGCGGTCGCGACGCCGCACACCCATGCCGTCGAAGGCAGTGGCAAGCGCGTCGACGTCGAGCGCGAGCTCCCGCCAGCTCCATGGGCGGCGATCGTCCGTCAACGCGGCCTCGTCGGGCGCGAGGTCTTTCCAGAGCGCCGCCAGCACATACATCGACCATCCGTGCCTGACGCCCAGCCGGACAAGACGCAACCCCAGCAAGCCCGGCGCGGGCAGGCCGCTGATGCGCAGCGCTCGCCATACCCATCGCATCGCCGTCAGGGAGTCACGCATCGCGCTTCTCCGATGCATCCTGCGATGCACTTCGCCGGTACAGCGCTGCGAGCATCCAGTCGACAGGATGACGGAATAGAATCGCGATCCATTCGCTTGGCCAGAGCCACCACGGCGCGACGCGCCGCCGGCGCGAAACCAGCGAATAGGCCAGTACCCCTGCCGCCCGCTCGGCAGACATGCCGGGCACGCGCTCGAACACGGCGCTGGGCGCGCTCATCGGCGTATGGACCAACGGCAGATAGACCGATCCCAGATCGATGCCTTGGGGGCGCAACTCACCTGCCAGCGACTGAAACCACATGTCGAACGCGCTCTTGCTGCTCTGGTAGGCCGCCCAGTAAGGCGTCGCGGGAAGCCTGGCCGACACTGTGGAGACGTTGATGACCTGCCCCGCGCCGCGCGCCGTCATCAGCGGAAGAATCCGGCTCAGCAACGCGACCGGTGCGACATAGTTGATCTGGTTGCAACGCAAGGCATCGCGCAACAGCTGCTCTGCCTCGGTCAGGCATCGGCGAATCGATTTCCCGGCGTTGCTTATCACCACGTCGATCCCCGGAAACTCGGCCTCGATCCGGTCGCCAAGCGCATGCACCTGGTTCATCTCCGCGAAGTCGACGCAGTAGTGGTGCGCGCTTGCACCTTTCTCGGTTGCCTGCCTGCAGACGTCGGCCAGTCGTGCTTCGTTTCGCGCGACCAAGAGCAGCCGTGCGCCAGGCTGCGCGAGAAGGCGCGCGGCAGCCGCACCGATGCCGGAAGAGGCGCCGGTGATCAGGATGGTCTTTCCCGCCAGCTCGCGCCGCAATCGTGCTTCGTCCAGACAGGTTCGGGGGCAAAGCCAGCTTGGCATGGGCGGTCGCGACATGATGCAAAGACATCCCTGAAAAATGCTTCGGCCAGATAAATGTGAATTCGATTGGGCGGAAAACTACGTACCGCATTCGACCTCGTCCGTTTCGAACGGGGTCATTGCTTCCAGAATTCCCACATTGACGGATACCGCGAAGCAGCCCGGCAGACGACCTGGCTGTCCGACGAATCCAGCCGCTGAACATCGCCAGCCTGAAGCACTTTCATATAGTCTTGATCGGACTTGAGATCGCGCTTGAGCCCCTCCGGATCGCTGACGATATACAAGGCATCGTTCAGAAAAACATTTTTTCCGGCGTTCGGCGCGAAATACAATTGGGTGCCGCCTCGCCACAGGATGCCGCGCGACTCGCCCTGTTCACCGCTCAGATCCGCAACTTTGCTCCACTTCGGCGCCGAAAGGCCCGGCAGCATCCACAATTGCGTCTTGCGGGCTTTCAGCGAGCGATCGCTCCGTCCGTTCCCCCACTCGTCGATAGCGCGTATCACGAAGGCGCTGCGCTGATCGGTCCATATGCCGGGCGAGAGCATCGTCGGCGTTCCGGCGAACGGGTTGGCGCAGCCGCGCTGGAGCCCTACCCCCTGATAGTCCCAGAACCAGATTCCCGACGCGTTATAGAAAAGCTCGTGATTGGCGCGGTCACGGTCGGCGATCAACAGGTGCAGCGAACGGCTGTCCACGCCGTCGACTTCGGCAGGAAACGGGGTTGCGCCGAAGTAAAATCGACCGGTCGCACTGTCCTGCCCGTAGACGTTATCCTCATGGCCGCTGTCCGGCCGGAACGCGAAAAATGTCGCCGGCCCGGCGTCCGGCACCACTTCGCCCTGAAAATATACCCGGCGGCTATCGCGCGCGTAACGATCTTCTACCCTGCCGGCCAGATCTCCCTGGCCGAGCTTCACCGTCTGGAGTGACGCGCCGTCGGCGCCCGGAATCACACCGCCTTCGTAAAAAGCGTGCACACCATCCTGCGCGTAGGCATCGACCAGGACCTTCAGATTCGCGGCATTCACCGATTCCAGCAGAACCAGCACGTAGTCCGTGGGGCGCGGCTTCCCCGGGTTGTCCTCACCCCGGCTGTGCGTGACGTCCTGCCACCAGCGATAGGACGCGTTCTTCTTCTGCCGCGTGCAGTACCACGCGCGTCGTCCGTCGCTGACATAGCCATTGCTGACGAAACGAACCTGCTCGGGACGAAGCTGCGGAATCACGCGCGAGCCGCAATACACCGCACTGCGATCCTTGCCGAGATTCTCCGAATCCAGGCCGCCAAGCGGACTAAAGCTGGCGGCATCGGCACCGGACACCAGATAGTAGCCCTGCCCGCCGATGCTCATGTAGACGCGCCCTTGATAGAGCGTGTAGATACCGGACAGGCTTTTGCCGCTGCCTGCTGCCTCGTCTTCCCCCGAAGCATCGACAAGCACGAAGGCGACGGCGGCCAGCATAACGCCAAGCAATAGCGGCACCATCAACCGAGCGGCGAACGAACGCCGACGATCGCTACCGGCGACACGCAATTGCCGGGCCCGCCACAGTGCAAGACCCAGCATCAGCACGCTCAATACGACCAGCGGCAGTATCATCAATGACACCATGCGACATGCCTCCCTGATTGATCGCGGTCATCATGCGGCGCATCACGTTGTGAACTGGCTTGTCTCTGCATCGCGCTATCGCTCCCGTGCGAAACCAGCGGCCGCAACGTAAAGCGTGAGTCCGAAGAACCACGCAACCGGCACGATGTCCGACAAGCCACCCGGCCAGACGTCTCTCACGATCGGAGCACTCGCATGCAGCGACCCAGATCGCGACGATCAAAGGCCGCGCAAGGCGGCGCGGACTGATCGTCTGCGCGTTGTTGAAGCATGCATGGACTCATCGTGGTCGATCGTCCATGGTGTGCCTCAGGTCCATTGCCCCAGGTCCATTGCCTCAGGCCAGGAGACGTGCGGAAGGCGCGGCTTCCATCGCTGCGTTTGGCGTTCAAGCCGGTGCCGCTCGCCATACGCGCCTGATATCGTGTGGCTCTGCGGCCAGGACACCTCTGCTCGGCGATGCCGACGCACGCATACGAGGCGCGAGATGAGCTGGGAAGAGCGGTATGGAGGGATCTGGATATCGCCGGAACCGGGCGAGGTCACGGTCGTCGAGCGACATCTCGCGAATCGGAATCTCGTCGCACATATCGCTCGCCGAAACGACGGTCTGTTTCGCGCAGCTGTGCTGCGTCCGTACCCCGATCCGCAGTGGCGCCTGCCGTTCTGGGGAGAAGTCGAGCGCGCCGCGCTCGTGGCGTCGATCGACGAAGGCGAACGCTATCTGACCACCTTGTTGGCCCGACTGGATGCGCCGGACCATCCGATCGACTACGACTGATCTGCCGCGCGAGCCCCGATTCGAAACCACGCTTTTCCGATCGATGTTCGATGGCGCTGACAGCGGCAGCGAACGGCAGCGCCGGCGCCGCCTGCAACAGGCGAACGTGCCCTGCATTGGCCTCGACCCGCGTCTACTACGCATCGTCCTTCGTCAAGCGCATACCCTCCTCTGCAGCGCATTTCGCCAGTCACGTTCCGGCATGCCGGCGCACGACCACGTGCCCGCCACGACGCGCCGGCCGGATCCGTTCGTCAATCCGGATGGCCGGGATAGGTCCCTCGCGAGGTCGTCACGAGACTTGCGGGAATCGCGAAGTCGTCTGTCGTCTGTATCGACGATACCGTCACCACGCCATGATTCGTGATCAATTGAGCACCGGCATCGCGATCCGATCCGGCCGCCCGGTTGTTCGTCCAGTCCTCGATCCTGCGCTGGCTCCAGCCCAGCTGCTCGCGCAGGCGGGCGATCGTCGCCTCCTTCGGCTCGCGCTCTTCGGCCGGCAGCACGACATAGCGCATCTTCTCGACCTGCAACATCGCCTCGAGCGCCGCGAGCGTCGTTTGCGGCGTGCCGTCGACACGCATCGCATAACCCTCGCCGGCAGGATGAATGGACAGTACGGACATGCCGGACAGATCGACCGGACGACGCAGCAGATACCCGTCCGGCGGATGGTCCTTGTCTGCGGTATCGTCAAGAAGCTGTCCCGACCGCAACCAGGCCGGCAGCGACGCCGTTAGATATTCCCCGTAGGCGGGAAACAGCACCGCATGGCGGATCTGATCGGAGAAAGCCGTACGCGCGGGCGACGGCAATCGATAGACTGCCCACAGATCCCACGCCAGCCCTGCATTCGGAATGCCGGCCGAGGTCGTGTCCAGCAGAAAGACCCCGGCTCCAGTAAAGAGCAACCAGCCCTTCTCCTCCAGCGAGCGGGCGACCGGTTCGCTGCTCAACGTGGCCAGTGCCCCGGCAATCTGCGGCTCGCGCCAGCCCAGTTGATCGCGCAGGCGTTGCGCGAGCGCGGCGCTATTCTTCAGTTCGGACGGCTTGACCCACAGACAAGGCGCATGCCGGCCTTTCAACCATGCGTCCAGCCGGTCGTGCAGGGACGCAATGCCGCTCTCGTCATCCAGCGAAGGCGTGTCGCCGGCAAAGGTCAGCACCAGGCTCCCACCCGGCTCGCCGCCGTCTTCCCGCGTGCTGATACCCACCAGGAATCGAGGATCGGGATGGTCCGCGCCGTCGCGACCGGCCGTCTTGTCCTGGGCAATCGCGAAGGGGCTGAGGCCTGGCGAGGTCAGGCTGAAGACTTGCGGCGGCCACGACCTCGCCGGGATCACCTGCCCGTCGGCCCCGCGCGCGGCATCCTGGCCGCCCATCGAACCCTGAAGCTGATCAGCCAGCGTCAGACTGTCGACCGACGCCGGGTCGACGAGCACGGCTTCCACCTTGTCGCCTACGGTCTGAAGTCCTTGCGGCCCGGCGGCCTGCCCGGTATCGCGAGGCACCAGCGTCCACTCGCCGTGCGGATCCTTCTGCCAGTCGAATGCCGTCGCCAGCCAGGCCGGTGTCATCGGATACTGCGCCTGCGTTCTTTCAGTCGCCGTCGTCAGCCTGGCCTGCAGGCTGTCCGGAATCGCGATTTTGCGCGGATGCTCGCCCGTCGCATCGGCCACGATCACCGCACGGGCCGGCGCATCGTCCGTGGTGACGCCGGCAGGAGGCGTAATCCAGGCGGCAAACCGCGCGTCGGGGGAATGGCCGACCAATAGCAAGCGATCCCAGGCATCGACCGCCCTCGCATTGATGGCGACCGTCACGGACACATCGGCATCGTTGGCGGAACTTTCCACGCCTTTCGTCTTGGTCGCTTCGCATTGCTCGGCGCTTCCCGCCACGCAGGCCACAACATCGTGGTCGGGCTGGCGGTAAGTCTGCATGTCGAGCGTATCGGTATTGAGTACGTTGACTTCGTGCTCGGTGCGATGCGACATCGTGCCGTTGCGCTTTTCGTCGATGGTGCGGCTGCCCGGGAAAGCCAGCTCGTTCATGGACAGGCGCAAGCCCGCACAGGAATTTTGCCCGCCCACGTCGGCGTCGAGCGGCGCGTCATACGTGCCCTGCAGCGTCGTCACCGCGGGGCGTTCCCCCGCCTCCGTCACGAGATCGACCGCCTTGCAGTCGTAGGACAGCACATAGGCTGCCGGACCATTGTGCACGCGACGCGCGAAGGTGAGCGGAAGCGGTTCCGGGCCAGCCCCTTCCGCAGACGGCGGCATATGCGATATCGGCGAGCCGCGGTAGAGCATCTGCATCTCCCGCGCCGCAGAACGGTCCGCTGGCTCCTGCGTCTTCAGCGTGAACGGCCCATCGTTGAAATCGGCATTGTCGGGAAATCCGGACAGCGTTTCGATCGGAATCTGCGGCGTCGCCGGCAAGGCCGGCTTTTTCGAATCGCAGCCGGCAACGATAACGGTCAAGGCGACAATCAGGACACTGTACCGGGCAGTGCTCGACTTACCGTCAGCGCAAGGCATTGGTTACCTCGCGGACGGCTGCAATGAAACGGGCGCGGCGCCGCCGACCTTCTGTCATGGGCAAACGCATGTATCGACGTCGTACAGATTCAAGGGGCATCACGGTCAGTTTTATCGTTTTCATGTCGATGTCGAGATGCAGCAAATAAGTCAAGTGCTCGATCACTTCCGAACTGATGAAGCCAGACGGCACAGACAATCACCGAGTTGCAAACCACTCAAGAAGATCGGCACCCGCGCATTCGTTTCAGTCATCTCTCCTCGCACCTGTCAAAGGCGCCTCGTACCCGGACCTTAACTCGACTCGCCTAACAGAGCCAGCACGTCAGCATGCTCTAGCATATCGAAGCATACGGCGAACTGGCTGCGATTCGACCATTTATTGGCACATTCAACAGATCAATATGTCAAATCATCAGGCAATGCGGTTACCGGCATTGTTCGTGACACTCGCCCCTCGGAAAGCCCAACAACACTGAAAAACCGGCCGTTGGAGATATCGAAGAATCCCAGCTCAGCCCCATTACGGGCAGACACTGGCTGCCGCATAAAATTAACTCGGCACGAAGTCAGGAATGAATTGACCGCTGCAACCAGTTATCCACCCACTGGGTTCATCAGTCCGGTTCGACGTTTTCAACAGCACGGCACGAAGACACGTCACTGTTCGGTGCGCTGCAGCCATTCGAGCGGGATCTCGGGAGTCCCGGATTGAGACAGAGACTTGGCATGGATGCGAGCCTCGCAGTCACCGGACTTTTTTGACTCGCGATGGGGAAGCTCGAGAGGGTCCCGCGCGCTCATCCATACAGGCCGGCGCCGAACCACTTCATACTGAACATGACGCACCAGCGGTTTGGCGAAACTGGCTGGCGGGCGGTGCCTGAAGTCTCGACAAACGAGTGAGCGCGATGACTGAATGTGCGGGAGGCCGCAGCCGGGGCAGCACGCATGGCCGTTTTGGTACCCCTTGCCTGCGCGAGCGGCCAGGTTTTTTTGCCTCTTCCAAGATGGCACCCCGTAAGCTGCGTAATAGTTGCCCGGGCCATCCATGATGGTGGCGCCACATTCCATCTCTGGAATAAATCGAAGCCATGCAGGCCGACCGATGTCGAGCATCGCCGGCGTCTAACGCGGCTTGTTGTGCAGCCCTTCTGATGGACATGCCGTCGGCTGCGCCCGAACCGACGTTCGGCACATATGTCGCCATGGCTCCCCATTTGTCGGCCCGGCTCGGAGTCGACCCGCTTGCCAAAGCGCGTTGCCCCGAGGTGGTCCGGGACTCCCCTGCATCGGACGCCATCCACGACGGCAATACCGGTGTCGTGCTTGCCGATGCCATGCCGGAAGGCGTCAGCCCATCGCTGCCAGGGCTGCGAAACAGCGATCGAAACCGCGGATCATGAGCGAAGGCGCAGCGGCTCGTGCGCCATCGAAAGGGCTGGCAGAACGATGCCCGCCAGCCCTCCATGCTACGAAGCCGCGAGCGATCCACGACATCGCAAGTGTTTCACGATGCCGAGGCACCATCGACGAACCGCGCGGGTCCGTCGATGGTTGCCCGCTCAAGCATCAAGGCGCGTTGACGAAGCTCTTCCAGGCCGCCAGCAGATTCTTGGCGTTGACCGAGCCCAGTCCGGTAGCGAAGCTCCAACCGGGACGCGCCGCATAGGCCGAGGTCTTCGGCGTGTATTGCGTGGCGCTGGTCGAGGTCAGGCCGATCTTGGTCGGGCCGTACTTGCCCCAGAAGTTCTGCACCGTGGCGTAGAAGTAGCAGTCCGGCGTGGTCTCGTCGGCGAGCTGGATGCACTGCGTCGCGTTGCTGCCGCGGGTGACGTCGTGAAATACGCAGGCGCCCGTGCCCTTGGCGCCGTTGTCGGCGTTGCAGGCCGCCAGGCTCGCCGGCACCGCTCCGCTGGCGGCGCCGTACTCGTTCTGCGCCAGCGCGTATAAGGTGGGCGCAGCGTTGCCCTGATCCTTGGGCAAGCCCTTCGCCGCCAGGCCCTGGTCGATCAGCGCCTGGATGCCGGCGAACATCGGCGCCGACAGCGAGGTGCCGCCATCAGTGTCGACCGGCTTGGTGAAGCCGGGCGTGCACGGATTGGCCGCGTCACACACGATCGCCGCCGTCGCGTTGGCGTACGAACCGGCATACAGCGAAACGTCGGGCAGATCGCGCGACTGGTCCTTGGCCGCGTTGTAGACCAGGCGCTGCCACGCCGGCTTGCGATCGACCGCGGAAGGGCCGCCGCTACCCGCCTCCGAGGTGGTCTGGAACGCCTGCGGATCGAAGGCCAGATTCTGCTTGCAGAACGCTACCGCGCTGGGATACCCCAGCGACTTGGCCGCCACGTCGTTGCCGCACGACCAGTTCCAGGGAATTTCCGGCACATAGGACAGCACCGAGCCGTACACGCTGTTCTGGGTCGGGCTGAAATACTTGGCGGTGGTGTGGTCCAGCTGATCGGCGAAATCGGTGCCGCCGACGCCGGTCACGTTGGCCGAGGTCGCCAGCGAATTGGCGCCCACCCCGACCCCGTTGATCACGCTGCCGTTGAAGCTCGGATTGGCGCCGGAATCGCCGGTCGACACGAACACCGAGATGCCCTCGACGTCGGCCTGTGCCCACATCAGGTCGATGGCCTGCTTGCTGGCGGCGTCGGTGTCCGCTTCGCCGTAGCCGTAGCTGGCGCTGATCACGTCGGGGCGCTGGCTGCCGTTGATCAGGTTGGTGGCCGCGGTGAACACGCCGCCGAAGAAGTTGCTGCCGTTGGCGTCGTCGCAGCTCGCCACCACCACGTGCGCAGCCGGCGCCATCGCGGTCGCCCATTCCGCATCCATCAGGGTCTCGCCGGACTCGGTATCGACCGTGGTGCCGCCCGGGTCGGCGCAGTTGGTGAAGCCGCTTGCCTGCGGCTGGGTCTGGGTGAAGGTTCCGCCATAGCTGCCCAGGTTGAACTGCTTGACGAAGGTGGTCCAGTCAGCCGGCACCATGCCATCGTCCTCGACCACCGCAATGGTGATGCCCTTGCCGGTGATGCCCTGAGCATGCAGGGTGTCGACGCCGTAGATCTTGGCCATGTCGTATGGCGCCAGCGCCCGCACGAAGTTGGTCGACGGCGAGTTCACCGCATCCGGCATCACGATCGATGCCGTCTTGGACTTGGCTGAAACTGAGGTCGAGGTCGAGGCCAGCGTGAAACGCTGCGTCGACGGATCGAACTGGGTGCGCCTGGCACCGGTGTTCAGCGCCTCCGGATGGATGTCGTCCAGCCCCGCCACGCCGGCGATCACGCTGCTCAGCGCGCTCGGCACGCTGATGTCGCTGGCATTGGCGATATGGCTGGCCGCGCCGATGGCGTAGTGCTTTTCCTGGGTATGAAAGGCGCGCTTCACTTGGCCGGCGGTGCCGCTGAAATCGATCTGCAGCTTGTTCGGATAGACCCCGTGCACGGTGAAGCCCTGCGCGCTCAGCCATGCGGTCACCGCGGCGATATCGGCGTCCGCCACGCCGAAGGCCGCGCCGAACTGCTGCGGCGTCAGCCACTGGTGGAACTTCGTCGAGCTGGGATCGTGCTGATCCGCGATCAGGCTGCTCAACGCCGCCTGGCGCTGGGCGCTGGCCTTGAGGATCAGGTGCATGTGATTCATGGCGGTGGCGTCGTCGACGCTGCCCGATGACGACACCTGCTCGACCAGCGCGAGATGGGTCTTCTGCAGGGTGGATACCGCTGCCGCGTTGACCGCGCCGGTCACCCGCGGCGACTCGGCCAAGGGCAAGCCTGCGAGCGCGGGGCTGGCCGCGAGGGACTGTTGCGCGATCGTCACAACGGGCAATCCGGCGAGCGCCGTTCCGACGGCGGCGCATAGCAGACGCAATGAAGGCTTCATGGAAAATCTCCTGACTGGGGATGGAGGGACCTCGAACACTCTCGGCATCGGCCGCAGGCGGGCTCACGCGGCCTTGTTGCTTAGGACGCATTCCCGCATGCGCTCCCCGCCAATCAGTTCGCAATTTGCGGCACCCCTGCGTCGATCGTTCGGCGATCCGTGATCGATCTCACGTAGCGATCGCCAGCTCCGACACTTCGCCTGTGCCGCGGCCTCATCAAGGACTACGCATCTCCGTCGCGAGCGCGCCGAAGTCGACCCTGGACATCGCGCAGCGGCTTCGATGACACCTTCAGATGCGTGTCGCAGCGCATACAGGAATCCCCCCCACCCGTCACCGCGGTTTCACTCCATCACGCGATCGGCCAGGCATGCGTCGGAACAGCTCATGAGCCAACATGCCGAACCCGATCGATACGGCGTTGACATGCACGCGCAGGCGGCTAGGCTCGATGCCTGCATCAACACAGGAGCCTCCGATGGGCCACTCCATCGCCCTTCCCACGTCGCGCACCCAGTGCATCGGCGCCTATGTCGCCGAAGCGGCCGGCACGCCCAAGGGCGGCGTGGTGGTGATCCAGGAAATCTTCGGCGTCACCGCGCACATCCGCGAGGTGGCCGACCGCTTTGCCAGCGCCGGCTACACCGCCATCGCACCATGCTTTTTCGACCACCTGGAAAGCGGCGTCGAGCTGGCCTACGACCAGGCCGGCATGACCCGCGGCAAGGCCCTGGTCAGCGAGCTGGGGCTGGAGCGCGCGGTGGAAGACGTGGCCAGCGCCGCCGAGGCGATTGCTTCGGCCGGCAGGATCGGCGCCGTGGGCTACTGCTGGGGCGGCACGGTGGCGATGCTGGCCGCCCTGCGCCTGGGCCTGCCCGCGGTGAGCTACTACGGCGCGCGCAACGTGGCCTTCCTCGACGAAACGCCGAAGGCCCCGCTGATGTTCCACTTCGGCGCCGAGGACGCCTCGATCCCACCGGAGGCCATCGCGAAGCATCGCGAGCGCCTGCCCCAGGCCGAGGTGTTCGTCTATCCCGGCGCCGGGCATGCCTTCAACCGCGACGTCGATGCCAGCCACTACCACGAAGGCGGCGCACGCCTGGCCTGGCAGCGCACGCTGGCATTCTTCGAGCAGCACCTGGCCGGCGGCGCATGAGCGATACCGGCTTCGTGCTCGATCCGCGACTGCAGGCCGACAGCCTGCCGGTCGCGCAGCTCGGCCTGTGCGAGCTGCGCCTGATGAACGATGCGCGCTTCGCCTGGCTGCTGCTGGTGCCGCGCCGGCACGCGCTGGTCGAGATCGCCGATCTGACGGCGGCCGAACAGTCGCAGCTGTGGCAGGAAGCGAGCCGCGCGGCCGCCGCGCTGCGCACGGTCGCGCCCTGCGACAAGCTCAACCTGGGCGCGCTCGGCAACATCGTGCGGCAGCTGCACCTGCACGTGGTCGCCCGCGTCGAGGGCGACGCCGCCTGGCCCGGCCCGGTCTGGGGCAGCGGCCGTGCCGAGCCCTATGCGCCGGGCCAGCTGGCGGCGCGCATCGAGGCGCTGCGCGGCGCCCTCGGTGCGAACGAGGGCTGAGCGCATGTCGTCAACGCCGCAATGCGAGGCCATGGCCGAAGACGCCCTGCTGCTGCGCTTCGGCGACGCCATCGACGTGGCCATCAACGCCCAGGTGCATGCCGCCGCCCGCCGGCTGCACGCGCGCTGCCCCGGCCTGGAAATCGTGCCGGCCTACGCCAGCCTGCTGCTGCGCTTCGATCCCGCGCAGTGGCCTGCGCGCGAGGGCCGTTCGCCGCACGAACAACTGATCGACACCGTGCTGGCCGCGCTGCAGCAGGCCGACCAGGAGCGCGAGGCCGACCGCCAGGTGGACATCCCCGTGCTCTACGGCGGCGAGTGCGGACCCGACCTGGCCGAAGTCGCGATCCTGACCGCGCTGTCGGTCGAGCAAGTGATCGCCCGTCATGCCGCAGCAAGCTACCGCGTGGCGATGCTAGGCTTCGCACCGGGCTTTCCCTATCTGCTGGGGCTGGACCCTGGCCTGGCGACGCCGCGCCGGCACGATCCGCGCCAGCGCGTGCCGGCCGGCAGCGTAGCGATCGGCGGCAGCCAGACCGGCATCTATCCCGCCGAGCTTCCGGGCGGCTGGCGGCTGATCGGTCGTACGCCGCTGCGCCTGTTCCACGTCGACGCGCCCACGCCTTCGCTGCTGCGGCCCGGCGACCGGGTGCGCTTCCAGCCCATCGATGCGGCGACATTCGAGCGCCTTGCCGGCGCAGCGACGCCATGAGCATCGAGGTACTCAAGCCCGGCCTGCTCAGCAGCCTGCAGGACGGCGGCCGCACAGGCCAAGCCGCGCTCGGCGTAGGCCATGCCGGCGCGATGGATGTACCGGCGTGGCGGCTGGCCAATGCGCTGGTCGGCAACACCGGCGACGAAGCGGCGCTCGAATTCACCTTGATCGGCCCCACCCTGCGCTTCGAGCGCGCAGCGACGATCGCCCTGTGCGGCGCGATTCCCACCGCAGAGGTCGACGGGCATGCACTGCCAGGCTGGACCCGTTGCCGGCTGCCCGCCGGCAGCGTGCTGCGCCTGGGCGGCATGGCCCAGGGCTGCCGCGGCTACCTCGCCGTGGGCGGCGGCTTCGCTGCCACGCCGGTGCTGGGCAGCCGCAGCACCGACCTGCACGCCGGGCTGGGGCCTTTCGGCGGCCGCGCGCTGCGCGAAGGCGATCGCCTCGAGCTTGACCCCCACCATGCCGACTCGCTGCACGGCACACCGCAGCCGCAAGTGCAGGCGCAGCCCTGGAGCCTGGATCCGCGAGCGTGGTTCGAGCCGGAACCGATCGCGCTCGCCCTGCTGCCCGGCACGCATACCGATCGACTGGAAGCGGCCTCGCAGTCGATGCTCCACGGTCAGACCTTTCGCCTCAGCAAGGACGCCAATCGTACGGCCTGCCGTTTGGACGGCCATCGCCTGGACCTGCAGCAACCGCTGGAACTGATCTCCGAGGCGGTGCTGCCGGGCACCGTGCAACTGCCGCCGTCGGGCCAGCCGATCGTGCTGCTGGCCGAGGCGCCGGTGACCGGTGGCTATCCGCGCATCGGTCAGCTCGCTGCGGTGGACTTGCCGCGACTGGCGCAACGGCGCCCCGGAGACACCGTATGCTTCCACGCATGCACACTGGAAGAAGCGCAGCAGAGACTGGCCGAGCATCGCGATCGGCTCGAGCGACTGCTCGCAGCGATCGCGCGGCGACTGGCTGCGGCATCGTAGCCTGCCTATGTCCCAGGCCTCACATCGGAAGTGATCTGCACGCGGATGTGCAAGAGCGAGGGGCGCATATCGATGCACGAACAGGCGATGACGCAGGACGGCGTGCAAACCGCCGCCAGCTGTGGACTACTTCGCCCGTGGCTTACTTCGTCATGCGCGCCGTGCGGCTTGCACCCTGGTCGGTGTCTGCGTCTTTGCCGGCGCCTGAGCATGCGACCAGTATGGCCCGCACCAGGATCGGTCTGCCGACCACCGTGACGGGATGACGCAAGCGGCAGCGAATATGCAATCAGGTTTATGCAAACAGGTTGGGGTGGATCCAGCAGCATGAAGAGCATCGATCTCAATTGCGACCTTGGCGAATCCTTCGGCGCCTGGCGCATGGGCGACGACGACGCCCTGCTCGCCCTGGTCAGCTCGGCGAATATCGCCTGCGGCTTCCATGCCGGCGACCCGGCGATCATGCAGCGCACGGTCGAGTCGGCGCTGGCGCACGGCGTGGCCATCGGCGCGCACGTGTCGCTGCCCGATCTGCAGGGCTTCGGCCGCCGCGAGATGGCGGTGAGCACGGCGGAGGCCTACTCAATGACGCTGTACCAGATCGGCGCGTTGCATGCCTTTGCGCAGGCCGCCGGCACCCGGCTCGGCCATATGAAGCCGCATGGCGCGCTGTACAACATGGCGGCGCGCGACCGCCGCCTGGCCGATGCGCTGGCCCAGGCGGTGCGCGATTTCGACCCGCGCCTGCGCCTGGTCGGGCTGGCCGGCTCGGCCTTGCTCGAGGCCGGACGCGCTGCCGGGCTCGAGGTCGTCGCTGAAGCCTTCGCCGATCGCCGCTACCGCGCCGACGGCTCGCTGCAGCCGCGCGGCGAGGCCGGCGCGGTGATCGAGGCCAACGACCAGGCTATCGCGCAGGCGATGGCGATCGCGCGCGAAGGCAGCGTGCAGGCCGTCGACGGCAGCTGCCTCACGCTGCAGGCCGACACGCTGTGTCTGCATGGCGACGGCGCGCATGCGCTGAGCTTCGCGCGCGGCCTGCGCGCCGCGCTGCAGGCGGCCGGCATCGCGATCGCCGCGCCCGGCGCCGTGGCCGACGCGGCATGAATCACGCATTGCTGGTCCACTCCGCCGTCAACTACTGGCCACTGCTGGGCGTCGCGGTGATCGCGCTCGGTTTCGTGCTGCGTTTCAACCCGGTGCTGGTAGTGGTGACGGCCGGCCTGGTCAGCGGCCTGCTGGCCGGTCTGGGCATTCCAGAACTGCTGGCCCTGCTCGGCAAGAGCTTCCTCTCCAGCCGCATGCTGCTGATGTTCGTGCTGACCTTGCCGGCGATCGGCCTGCTCGAGCGCGCCGGCCTGCGCGAGCACGCGCAGCAATGGATGAGCCGCCTGCACGGGCTGACCCTGGCGCGCCTGCTGATCGGCTATCTGCTGCTGCGCCAGCTGCTCGCCATGGTCGGCCTCACCGGCGTGGCCGGCGCGGCGCAGACGGTGCGCCCGCTGCTGGCGCCGATGTGCGAGGCCGCTGCCGACAAGATCCGGCCCGGCCTGGGCGATGCCGAGCGCGAACGCCTGCGCGCCACGGCGGCGGCCACCGACAACGTAGGCCGCTTCTTCGGCGAGGATGTGTTCCTCGCGCTTGGTGCCGTGCTGCTGATCCAGGGCTTCTATGCCGGCCAGGGCATCGGACTGTCGCCGCTGTCGATCGCGCTGTGGTCGCTGCCCACGGCGGTCGCCGCCTTCGTCATCCAGTCGCTGCGCGTATGGCGGCTGCAGCGCCGGCTGCAGCAGGCCGCCGATGCCGCCACGCGCGGCGAGGCGCACTGAGCATGCTGCGCATCCAACTGGCTTACTGGCTGATCGCCGCGCTGCTGGGCTACTCGGGCCTGCGCAACCTGCTCGAGCGGCAATGGAGCCGCGCCGCATTCTGGCTGCTGCTGAGCATCCTGTTCGGCGGTGGCGACTGGGTGCTGGCCGAGAACGCCGCCGGCCGACCCTTGCCGGCGCAGCTCGCCGGCGGTGCGATCGTCGCCCTGGCCCTGCTGGCGCCGCGGCTGAAACACGGCGCATCGAGCCAGGAAGGCACGCCCGAACAGCGCCAGGCCTCGGCGGCGCGACTGGGCCATCGGCTGTTCCTTCCCGCCCTGCTGATCCCGTTGATCACCTTGCTGGTGGCCTTGTCGGCGAGCCTGCTGGGCGACCGCCTGGCCATCGGCAGCCATCGCCTGTTCGCGCCCGACCAGATGACCCAGGTGCCCCTGATCGGCCTGGCCATGGCCTGCGTCGCCGCCCTGCTGGCCGCCGCCGCGATCAGCCGCAGCCCGCTCCGCGACGGCCCCGCCGAGGGCCGCCGCCTGCTCGACACGATCGGCTGGGCGGCGCTGCTGCCGCTGCTGCTGGCGGCGCTGGGCGCGGTGTTCACGCACAGCGGCGTCGGCGACATCATCGCCAGCCTCACCGGCACCTGGCTGCCTACCGGCAGCGCGCTGGCCTGCCTGCTCGCGTTCGCGCTGGGCATGGTCATCTTCACCGTCATCATGGGCAACGCCTTCGCCGCCTTCCCGGTGATGATGGCCGGCATCGGCATGCCGCTGCTGGTGGGGATGCATGGCGCGCAGCCGGCGATCCTTGGTTCGATGGGCATGCTGTGCGGCTACTGCGGCACCCTGATGACGCCGATGGCGGCCGACTTCAACCTGGTGCCCGCGGTGTTGCTCGAACTGCGCAGCCCCTACGGGGTGATCCGCGCCCAGCTGCTCAGCGCGCTGGCCATTCTCGCGGTGAACGTCGTGCTGATGTGGCTGCTGCTGTTCCGGCACTGAGCGACTGTTCGCAATCTCGAAGTGCCTCGCAGCATTGTCGAGTGGCGGTGCGCGGCGCCGATCTGACTGGCCTTCAGGCCGCGCCACGCGCGGCCTGAAGGCAGCCACCCGCCGGCAATGCATCAGGCCAAGTGTTAGCCCGCATGCCGGCGTCGTCATTCCGTGATGAACCGGCATCCACTCCTTGGTTCTTTTTCGATCTGCGCGCAAACCGTGCTCGGCGCGAACCGTCTGGACACAGCGAACAGGCACTGAGGCCCGGCGTCACGCGTCGCCGGCGGTACACTGGAGCGGCACCTCCGTCCGAGACGATCCCGACCATGGCCACAAGCAAGCTGCCCACGATCCTGCTGACCGGCTTCGATCCGTTCGGCGGCGAGTCGATCAATCCGTCCTGGGAGGCGGTGCGTCTGCTGCACGGCAAGCGCATCGGCGGGCACAGGGTGGTGGCGCAGCTGCTGCCGACCGCTTTCGAGGCCTCGCTGCGCCAGCTGAAGGCCGCGATGCGCGAAACCCGGCCGGCGATCATGCTCGGCGTAGGCCAGGCCGGCGGGCGCGCGCGGCTGTCGCTGGAGCGCGTCGCCATCAACCTGCAGGATGCGCGCATCCCGGACAACGCCGGCGCGCAGCCGGTGGACGAGCCGGTCATCGCCGGTGCACCGGCGGCTTATTTCAGCGACCTGCCGGTGAAGGCGATGCTGGCGGCCATGCAGGCCGCCGGCCTGCCCGCGGAAATCTCGTACACGGCCGGCACCTACGTCTGCAACCACATCGCCTACGCCATGCTGCATCTGGCCGCGCAGCGCCGAGGCGTGCGCGCCGGCTTCATGCACATTCCCTACCTGCCGTCGCAGGCGGTGGCGCTGCGGCATGCGCCCAGCATGGCGCTGGAAGACATGGTGCGCGGCCTCGCCGTCGCGCTGCGCGCGGCGGCCCTGACCCGCGTCGATCGCCAGATCAGCGCCGGCACGCTGAACTGAGGCCGCAACGCCTTCGCCAGCCGAGCATCCACGGCCCCATCGGCGCATAAAAAAGCCCGCGGATCGCTCCGCGGGCTGGTTCGCGCTGGCTAGCAGCGGCGCTTGCTCAATAACCGTTACCGCCGCTGCGGCCGCTGACACCGCTGGGCGGGTTGTTGTCTTCCGTGGAATTCTTCACCGGCGCATGGTAATCCTCGAGATCGCGCGCCTTGGTCTCCACCGCGTTGATCTTCTTGAGGGTGCCATCGTCGTCGTAGTAGACGACGAAGCCGTAGTCGAGCTGCAGGCGCGCCATGTACTGCAGGTGCACCTTGCGGATCTTGGAATCGTCGCTGCGGGTCAGCAGCACGGTCTTGGGCAGCTTGCCCTGATCCTTCAGATAGGCGAAGTGGCTGCCGGTGTCGGTGGCGGACAATACCGCGCCGTCGACCAGGAACTCGCCGTTCTTGTAGGCCTGCACGGTCAGGTCGAACTTGCTCTGCAGCTGTGCCGTACTGACGGTGTCCTTGCTGCGGCCGAAGTGGCAACCGGCCAGCACCAGCAGGGAGCCGAGCAGCGCCACCGCGGCGACGCGGTTCAGCAGGGCGGAAAAACGGGACATGCGGATCTCCTGCAATGGATGCTTATACACCGGCGAAGTGTAGCGCCAAGCCGGCGGATTGGCGCTAGCGCGGCGCCACGCCGGGCTCAGAGCCCGTTCAAACAATCAAGCTGGCAAACAATAAACCTGGGCGCCGGCGCAACAACCTGCGCCGGCGACTGGTGGAACCCGGCTCAGGTACGCGGCAGGGTCACGCCCTGCTGGCCCTGGTACTTGCCGCCGCGATCCTTGTAGCTGACCTCGCACTCTTCGTCCGACTCGAGGAACAGCATCTGCGCCACGCCTTCGTTGGCGTAGATGCGCGCGGGCAGCGGCGTGGTGTTGGAGAACTCCAGCGTCACGTGGCCCTCCCACTCGGGTTCCAGCGGGGTCACGTTGACGATGATGCCGCAGCGCGCATAGGTGCTCTTGCCGAGGCAGATGGTGAGCACCTTGCGCGGGATGCGGAAGTACTCCACCGTGCGGGCCAGCGCGAACGAGTTGGGCGGGATGATGCAGACGTCCGAGACCACGTCGACGAAGCTGCCCTCGTCGAAGTGCTTGGGATCGACGATGGTCGAGTTGATGTTGGTGAACACCTTGAACTCGCTGGCGCAGCGCACGTCGTAGCCGTAGCTGGAGGTGCCGTAGGACACCAGCTTCTGGCCGTCGCGCAGCTTGACCTGGCCGGCCTCGAACGGCTCGATCATGCCGTGCTGCTCGGCCATGCGGCGGATCCACTTGTCGGACTTGATGCTCACGGGTTCTCCGGGGAGGTGGTCAGGAATCCGCGTGCCGATGTCCCTGCGGGGCGGTGGTTGGCGCGGTCAATGCGCGAAAATAGCGGAAATGGCCGCTGATCCGCCAGTCGAACAGCACATCCTGCTCCTGCGCGCCCAGGCCGATGTTGTGGATCACCAGCGGGCGCAGGCCGTCGGCGCTGCGCCGGTCGGAGACGATGCCGATATGCGGCTGACCGTGCGGCAGCCGCCAGGACACGATGTCGCCGGGCAGGTAATCCGGCGCCGAGGTGCTGGCTGTCAGCGCCATGCCATGACGGCGGAACCAGGTTTCCAGGTTCGGCACACGCCGGTGATCGATGTTCGCGTCCGGCTCGCGCATGCCCCAGATGGCCGGATAAGCGGCGAAATGCGCGCGCATGTCGAGATTCACCTCGCGCTGCAAGTCCACTCCCGCGCCACGCAGCGCGCGCACCACCACGTCGGCGCAGACGCCGCGGTACAAAGGCACGTCCCCGCCCGGAAAAGCCAGGCGCTGATAACTCGGGTCATACACCAGGGTGCGCCCCACCTGCGCATGGGCTGCAGCGAGCAGGTGGGCATTGTCGGCAACTGCCGTGGCCTTGACTGGCAGCGCCGAACAGGCAAGCAGACAGCAAACCAAGCACGCCAGATACCGATTTCGGCCAGACCGCATGCGTTCGCCTCCATGGCGCGGACTGCTGTGCAGCATACGGCGGCGCCTGCCCATCCGGCGCACTGGTGATGCGCCGGCCGTCGGATGCGTTCAGCCGCGCGCCAGACTCGCGGTAAGCCGGTCCAGCGCGTCACGCACCTGCGCGCGCAGCGCGGGATCGCCCAGAATGGTCGCCTCGCTGCAGCCGGCGCCCGGCAAGGGCACGCTGGCCGCCGCTTCGGCGAGCATCCGCGCCGACATGGTGGACAGCACTTCGTGCAGCGCGTCCTGCGCATGGTGCGAACCGCGGCCGGAGGCGTTCCACAGCGCCACCGGCTTGTCCGGAAACTCGAGGCTGCCGACCAGCCAGTCCAGCAGATTCTTGAAGGCGCCGGGGATGCCGTGCGCGTATTCGGGGCAGGCGATCAGCAAGGCATCGCTTTCGCCCACCTGGCGGCTCAGTGCGGCCACCGCGGGCGGCAGCGGCTCGACCTCCAGGTCCGGATTGAACAGAGGCAGCCCGGACAGGCCGTCGTAGATGACCAGTTTCAGCGCAGGCGGCGCGAGCTGCGCCGCCACCTGCAGCAGGGCGCGATTGGCCGAGACCCGGCGCAGGCTGCCCGCCAGGCACAGCACCCGCCGCGGCGCGCTCATGCGCCCGGCGTGCCCTGCACCACGATCTTGCCCAGGCCCAGCGACTTGTTGCGCGGCTGCCGCGACAGGCGCCCGGCCGCGTTGCGCGCGATCTCGCGATAGCGCATGGCCAGCTCGGAATCCGGTATCGCCGCCACCGTCGGCGTGCCGCCGTCGGCCTGTTCGCGGATGCGGATGTCCAGCGGCAGCGAGCCCAGGTAGGCCACGCCATACTGCTCGGCCATGCGCTCGCCGCCGCCGGCGCCGAAGATGTGCTCCTCGTGACCGCAGTTCGAACAGACGTGGGTGGCCATGTTCTCCACCACGCCGAGCACCGGCACCTCGACCTTCTCGAACATCTTGAGCGCCTTGCGCGCGTCCAGCAGGGCGATGTCCTGCGGCGTGGTGACGATCACCGCGCCGGCCACCGGCACCTTCTGCGACAGCGTGAGCTGGATGTCGCCGGTGCCCGGCGGCAGATCCACCACCAGGTAGTCCAGCTGCTCCCAGCGCGAATCGGTGAGCAGCTGCATCATCGCCTGGGTGACCATCGGGCCGCGCCAGATCATCGGCGTCTCTTCGTCGACCAGGAAGCCGATCGACATCACCTGCAGGCCGTGCGCCTGCATCGGCACGATGGTCTTGCCGTCGGGCGAGTGCGGTTTGCCGCCGACGCCGAGCATGCGCGGCTGGCTGGGGCCGTAGATGTCCGCGTCGAGCACGCCGACCTTGGCGCCCTCGGCGGCCAGCGCCAACGCGAGGTTGGCCGAGACGGTGGACTTGCCCACGCCACCCTTGCCGGAAGCGACCACCAGGATGTTCTTCACGTTCGGCAGCGGCGCCAGTTGCCCCTGCACCTTGTGCGCATAGACGCGGCTGCCCACCGACACGGCAGCGGACTCGATCGACGGATCGGCCTGCAAGGCCTGCTGCACGCGCGCGGCCAGGGCATGGCTGTCCGCCAGCGGATAGCCGAGCTGCAGGTCCAGCGACACGCGCGCGCCGTCCACGCCCACCGCCCGCACCGCGTCGGCCAAGGGCGCGCCAGTGTGGGGATCGATCAGCTCGGCAAGGAGACGGCGGACCAGGGGTTCGCTCGGCGGCATCGGGTCAGTCCAGGGGAAAACGGAGGGGTGCTTATTATGCCAGTCGAGGCCCGGTCGCCGGCCGGCAACGGTGAAGGCCAGGTGTTTGCGCAGTGCAGCTTGACGCTCCCGCGGTGCCTCGTCAGTCTCGCCGTACTGTTCCGTACGGGAGACATCATGAAGCGTTTAATCCGCACTGCCGCCGTCGCGGGCCTGCTGCTGGGCAGCGGTGCCGCGCTGGCCGCCAACGATTCGCCGGTGGGTACCTGGAAAACCATCGACGACGAAACCGGCAAGCCGCGTTCGATCATCGAGATCACCGACCACAACGGCGAGCTGCAGGCCGTGGTGAAAGAAGTGCTCAACGCCACGCAGGCGGAAATCGCCCGCGACGGCGTACCGCCCAAGTGCACCCAGTGCGACGGCGACCGCAAGAACCAGCCGATCATCGGCATGACCATCATGTGGGGCGTCAAGAAAGACGGCGACGTGTGGGACGGTGGCCGCATTCTCGATCCGGCCAAGGGCTCGACCTACAAGGTCAAGCTGTCGCTCACCGACGGCGGGCAGAAACTCGATGTACACGGCTATATCGGCTTCTCCCTGCTCGGCCGCAGCCAGATCTGGGTACGCCAGGAATAAGCCGGCAGGCTGGACGGGCCGGCTTGTGGCGCCACATGCGCTGCCGCCAAACCCGTCCTGCTCGCAGCCCGCGTCCAGGCGGGTGCGTGAAAACGCGCACCGCCTGGATGACGCGAAGATCGCCGGCCCGGCATGAACTCGGCGCCCGAGACGGTCGAAGCTGCGCTTGCTTCTTTCCCGCAGCGACTGGCTTCCGACACCTGCTCTGCGCAGGACTGGCCGCAACACGCTGTCGCCCATTATCGAGACAAACGGGCCGAGGCAGCCCGCATCCACCTCGTCAGGGCGTCGATCGCCTTGGCCCCCTGGTCCTGGCACAGAGTGCCGGCCGCCATAAGGCAACTCACCGGCGAGCTCGCCGCGGATTTGCGTCATATCGACAAGTCTTAGTTGCTTCATACGCGCCCGGCCATCAGGCCTCTTCGAAGCAAGCATCCGACCATGCAATAAAATGTCGGCGAGCTGCGCTCTCTGGTCGCCGTCGGCCAGGACGATCATCGGGCCTCTGGTACGCGAGTCGCACGGAACGGCGTCCAGGCTATACAGATGCGGCCAGATGATTCCATGGCGTTGTTCGCGCCGAGGGACAGCAGCGAATACGACATTTGGCAGGACCGCAGCGCAGCAGATCAAGTCAACGGACATCTCACTGCGAACGGGAATTTCCGAGTCCATACACCGATGAGCTTCGATCTGTATCTGCAAAGTTTCGAGCACGGTAACCTGGCAGGGCTGCCTCGCTCCCTCATCCGCGAGGTTTTTGAGCCTTACCTCGACACCCCTGGACCCGATTATTGGGGACTCACGTTCGGGCCTCACAACTCATGCGAACTCTATTTGTCTCCCCTGGAAGGCAACCACGAGCAGATCCATAACATCACGATCAGTCGCCCCTGTGCCGATGAGCGGCTCTGGCACGGACTTGCCCAGCTGCTCGCACACGGCCAAACCGTGCTTTACTTTCCGGGTTGCGCTGGCCCAATGGTCATCCACGCATCTGCTGCGCACCATATGCCCGCCGGTATGCTTGAAGCCCTGGGCAAACCGATTGTGGTGGTAGATGGAGCCGACATCGTGCGCCAGATACGGACCGCTTAGCCGGGGGCGGTAGAGGCGCAAGCTGGCTTCACTCAATTCCATCGAGGTATCGGCGCTCTCGACACCTGATTGGATGGCTACAATTCCGCTCAGTGTTGCACCGGATTTACATGCTGCCCTCCATCAGTACTGTCCTAAGCATCGAGATGGTCCGCGACGGCGGATCGTTGGCCGCGCACTTTATCGGCGCCAATGGCTCGAGCTATTGCTTGCACTTTCAACTCATCACCATGCGCGACTCCAACGGCGACGTGCAACGTATTGGCTACGCCAAGCCGGTGGTCTTCGAACGGCTCGAATTTCGGGAGGCAAACAGGTTTGAATGGCAGGGCATCAACCTGGTCGAAGTGTCCTGGATACATGCCAGAGTTCTACTGCGGCAGCTGCGCGGTCATCGGTGCAATGACCGGGATTCGAAGTGGCTGGCGGCCATGGAGGAATCGGCGACAGCCGAGGGAGCGCTTCCCCAGGCCGTGGTGTCTTGGTTGCATGCGCTGAAGTAAGCTCTGCACAGCTCTCGGTCGGCCATGACGATTTTTCAAGCATAGCGGCCGGAATCACCCACTCAGGCGCTCGCAAGGAAAGCTCTCCATGCCGGATGATTTTGTAGCCGACTCCAAGATCCAGCAGATCGCCGAAGCCTATGCCCTCGATGCCATCGACCTCGCCACGAAGGCATCGGCCGGCAGGCTCGACTGGAGCGATGCCAGCATCGCCCATGTCGAAACGATCCTGAGCAAGCTCCACTCGCAAGCTGCCAAGGCCAAACCAGCGCCCGAACAGGTTTTCCAGTTCGCCAAGGCTTTCGGCAGCTATATCGGCGAAACCTTCCGCCGCAATCACGGTGCGTCCTGGGGCATGGTTACGCTTCAGGGCCAATCCTTTCCGGGCCTCAAGACCGATGGCCCTGCAGGCCTGTTCTGGCCGTGGGGCCGTGTCCAAAATCGGCTCATCAATGGTGCCGAGGACAACGTCTGGCACTACTACCAGGCACTTCTGGAAAAGAGTGGATTGCCCGTTCCGAACACGCCAGCCCCGTCGAAAGAATCATGGTGGCGACGCTTCGGCCGCTGACCCAGGCTTCTAAGTCGCTAGCGACGACACCGCTCAAGCCGCCGGCGGGTCGGCGCGATGCACGCTGACGCCGTGCGCGCTGAACGCCGCGCGCAGACTGCGCCCGGCGTCGTGTTCCACCACCAGATGCTGCACTTCGCCGATGCCGGCGATGCGATGCGTCGCCACCGCGCCCAGCTTGTCGCTGGTGGCGACGACCACGGTCTCGCCGCTGGCCTCGATCATGCTGCGCTTCAGCAGCGCTTCTTCGCTGTCGAAGCCCCATAGCCCGCCTTCCGCGTCGATCGCGCAAGCGCCCGGGAAGCACAGGTCGGCGCGGACGCGCTCGATGTCCTGCAGCGCGCGCGCGCCGACCGCTCCGCCGATGCGCGGATCGATCCGGCCGCCGATCAGCAGCACCTCGAAGCCTTCGCGCTCCATCAGGATCTGCGCGACGTCGGGCGCATTGGTCACCACGGTGAGGGCGTAGCGCTCGGGCAGCGCCGCCGCTACTGCGGCATTGGTCGAACCCGCGTCGATCAGCAGCACCTGGCCCTGCCGTACCAGCGTGGCCGCCTTGCGCGCGAGCGCCAGCTTGCGTTCGGCATGTTCCCTGCGCCGCTGCCTGAGCGGCGCCACTGCGGCGGACAGCGGCAAGGCGCCGCCATAGACGCGCTTGCACAGGCCTTGCGCGGCGAGTTCGCGCAGATCGCGGCGGATCGAGTCCTCCGACACGGCGAATTCGACCGACAGCTCGGCCGCCACCACGCGCCCGCGCTCGCGCAAGCGCTGCAGGATCTGCTGCTGGCGCTCCTGCGGCAAAGCATCGGCGGGACTCGGCTTGGCCATGCGCTACCCCTGCGGTTGATCGTCGAGCAGCTTGGCCGCGACCAGTGCCGCACGCAAGCTCGCGGCGTCGCGGAACAGCAGCGCCTGCATGCCGAGCCGGGCGGCTGCCTCGACATTGCGTGGCGCGTCGTCGATATAGATCACCTGCTCCGCGCGCAGACCGTAGCGCTGCAGCAGGCGCTGGAAGATTGCCGGATCCGGCTTGATCAACCGTTCCTGCCCGGACACCACCACACCTTCGAACCATTGCAGGAAGGCATAGCGTTCCAGCGCGATCGGAAAGGTCTCCTGCGACCAGTTGGTCAGCGCGTACAGCGGCACGCCGCGCGCGCGCAGCTCGGCCAGCACCGCCACGCTGTCGGACAGCGGGCCGCCCAGCATCTCGTGCCAGCGCGCGCGATAGGCCGCGATCAGCTCGGCGTGTTCGGGAAATGCCGCGCTGAGCTGCCGGATCGCCTCGTGCCAGGGCCGGCCGGCGTCCTGCTGTTCGTTCCAGCCCTGGTGGCACACCTCGGCGAGGAAGTGCTCCATCGCCTGCTCGTCATCGAACAGCTGGCGATACAGATGCCGCGGATTCCAATCGATCAGCACGCCGCCCAGATCGAATACCACGGTGTCGCGCGTCGGCGGTTTGGTCATGCTCATCGTGTTCTAGCCTCGTCTCATGATGGCAGCGGCCATGCTCGCCGGCGGCGCTGCGGAACATCGGCTGCCTTGCCGTGTCGAGCTGTCTTTCCTGGGCTCGCAGCCTGTTGCGATTTGGCCGTCCATATCGACACCTTGATTCGCACCGATCGCTCAGCGCGGCCGCACGATGCCGGCCGCCGCAGCGACCAGCAGCAGCAAACCGGCCACCGCCGCCAAGGCTATCGGCAAGTTGCTCGCATGGGCCAGAAAGCCGATCAGCGCCGGGCCGCTGAGCAGGCCGGCATAACCCAGCGCCGTGGTGGTGGCCAGCGAGATCGCCGGCGGCGTGCCCGGCAGCCGTCCGGCGGCGCTGAACATCACCGGCACGATATTCGAGGCGCCCAGCCCGATCAGCACGAAGCCCGCCAGCGCCAACGGCGGCCACGGCGCCAGCGCCGCCAGCAGAAAGCCCGCCGCGGCCGATGCCGCGCCGAGGCGCACCGCGAACACCGGCCCGAGCCGGCCCACCGCGCGGTCGCCACTCAGCCGTCCGATCGCCATCGCGGTGGAGAAACAGGCGTAGCCCGCGCTGCTGTAGGCCGCCGGAAATCCGCGCACGTCGCGCAGCAGCACCGCGCTCCAGTCCAGCATCGAGCCTTCAGCCAGGAAACTGACGAAGCACAGCAGGCCGAGCAGCAGCACCAGGCCTCCCGGCAGACGGAACGGCAAGGCCGGCGCGCCGCTGTCTTGCACGTCGGGCAACAGGCCGCGTCGCAGCGCCAGCACGATCAAGGCGAGCAGCACCGCTATCGCGCCCGCGCATGTCACCAGCGGCAGATGACAGGCCAGCAGTCCGCTCATCGCGGCGGCGCCGGCGAGGCCGCCCACGCTGAACAAGCCATGGAAGCCGGACATCAGCACGCGGCCGGCGTGCCGCTCCACCTCGACCGCGTGCGCGTTCATCGCCACGTCGACCGCGCCGAGGCAGGCGCCGAAATACACCAGCGCCGCAGCCAGTGCCAGCGCGGTCGGCGCCAGCGCCAGCAACGGGATCGCCAGGCACAGCAGCAGGCCGGCCACCGCGATGACCCGGCGGTTGCCGAAGCGGTGCGCCAGCATGCCGACCAGGGGCATCGAGAACATCGAACCGCCGCCGAAGGCCAGCAGCACCAGGCCCAACTGCGCATCGTCCAGGCCCAGCCTCGCCTTGGCGTACGGCACCATCGGCGCCCAGCTGGCCATGCCGATGCCCGAGACCAGGAAGATCGCGCGGGTGGCCCGGATCGCCGCCGCCGGCGGCGCCAACCCAGCCTCTGCTTGCTGCATGTTCATCGGCACGACTCGCGGTAGATCGTGCACAAATATAAACAAACAAGATAAAACGTGCAAACGCCGACCATGATCCGTGCGATGAGACTGGTCGAATCCGGCGCCGCCGACGAAGATGCCGCTCATCCGCCGCGAGCCCGCCATGCCGACCATCTTCAGCCATGCCGCCGTACCGCTCCTGCTGGGCGCCGCCGCCGGACGCCGCCGGATCAGCCGTCCGCTGCTGGCCGCCGGTGCAGTCGCCGCGATCCTGCCCGACGCCGACGTGCTGAGCTTTCGCCTGGGCATTCCCTATGCCGACGCCTTCGGCCACCGCGGCGCCTGCCATTCGATCGCCTTCGCGCTGCTGGTCGCCGTCCTCGCCGCGGCCTGTCATCGACCTTTGCGCAGCACGCCTTGGCGCGCGCTGCTGTTCGTCGGCCTGGCCGCGCTGTCGCATCCCCTGCTGGACGCGATGACCGACGGCGGGCTCGGCGTGGCCCTGGCCTGGCCGCTGGACGCCCATCGCTACTTCCTGCCGTGGCGGCCTATCCGCGTCTCGCCGATCGGGGCAGGCTTCTTCAGCGCGCGTGGCTGGCCGGTGCTGGCCTCCGAGCTGCGCTGGGTATGGCTGCCGAGCGCGCTGCTGGCTCTGCCGATCTACCTGTGGCGCCGGCGCCGCGACGCGCGCCAGGCGTGACGCCGCCGGCGCGGGCCGGCCGCAGCCGCATGGCATAATGCAAAGTCCATCCGGAGTGCCTGTACGCCATGAGTCGCCGTCTGCTCGTCACCCACGCCCTGCCCTACGCCAACGGTCCGCTGCACCTGGGCCACATGCTGGGCTATATCCAGACCGATATCTGGGCGCGCGCGCAGCGGATGATGGGCAACGAGGTGCACTTCGTCGCCGCCGACGATGCGCACGGCACGCCGATCATGCTGGCCGCCGAAAAGGCCGGGCTGCCGCCCGAGGACTTCATCGCCGGCATCCGCGCCGGCCACGAGGCCGACTTCGCCGATTTCCACTTCAGCTTCGACCACTACCACACCACCCACTCGGACGAGAACCGCGAACTGGCCTCGCTGATCTACACGCGCCTGCGCGACGGCGGCTACATCGCCCGCCGCGACATCCAGCAGCTGTACGATCCCGAGAAGGACATGTTCCTGCCGGACCGCTACATCAAGGGTATCTGCCCGAACTGCGGCACGCCGGACCAGTACGGCGACAACTGCGAGCACTGCGGTGCCACCTACGAACCCACCGACCTGATCAAGCCGTACTCGGTGGTGTCCGGCGCCACGCCGGTGCTGCGCGATTCGGAGCACTACTTCTTCCAGCTGTCCAAGTTCGAACCCCTGCTGCGCGACTGGTTCGGCGGCAAGTTCACCGCCGGCGCGCCGGTGGCCAACGCAGGCGTGGTGGCCAAGCTGAAGGAATGGCTGGACAGCGGCCTGAAGGACTGGGACATTTCGCGCGACGCCCCGTATTTCGGCTTCCCGATTCCCGATGCACCGGGCAAGTTCTTCTACGTCTGGCTGGACGCGCCGGTGGGCTACCTAGCCAGCTTCAAGGCGCTGTGCGAACGCACCGGCCTGAACTTCGATGATTTCCTCGGCGCCGACAGCCGCGCCGAAATGCACCACTTCATCGGCAAGGACATCATCAACTTTCACGGCCTGTTCTGGCCGGCCATGCTGCACGGCGCGGGCTACCGCACGCCGACCGCGCTGCACGTCAACGGCTACCTCACGGTGAACGGCGCGAAGATGTCGAAGTCGCGCGGCACCTTCATCCAGGCCCGCACCTATCTGAACGCGGGGCTGGAGCCGGAATTCCTGCGCTACTACTTCGCCACCCTGCTCAACGACACCCCGGTCGACGTGGACCTCGACCTCAAGGCCTTCGAGGAGCGGGTCAACTCGCACCTGGTCGGCAAGTGGGTGAACATCGCCAGCCGCACCGCCGGCTTCGTGCAGAAATTCTTCGACGGCCGCCTGGCACGCTCGTTCGCTGCGGAAGAAGCCGCACTGTGGCGGGAACTGGTCGCGCAGTACGGTGACGTGCCGTCGCTGTACGAGCGCGGCGAGTTCGCCGAGCTCACCCGCCGCTTCGTGCTGATGGCCGACCTGGTCAACGGCTACATCGCCGCCAAGGCGCCCTGGCTGCTGGCCAAGGACGAAGCGCGCCGCGAGGAACTGCACCAGGTCTGCTCGCTGGCGCTGGCCGCGTTCCGTCTGCTCGCCGGCCTGCTCAAGCCGATCATGCCGGCCACCGTGGCTGCGGCGGAGCAGTTCCTGGCCGCGCCGATCGCCGACTTCGACGATGCCCGCACCGAACTGCACAACCACGTGGTCAATCCCTTCGAGCCTCTGCTGGCGCGACTGGACCCGAAGCGCATCGAGGCCATGGTCGAGTCGTCCAAGGAATCGCTGGGCCCCGTCGTCGAGGAAACACCCGCTGCTCCCAAGAAGAAGCCGATGAACAACGACGCCAAGCCCGCCGCTTCCGCCGCAGCCCCGGTTGCTGATGCTTCCACCCAACTGATCGGCATCGACGATTTCGCCCGCCTCGACCTGCGCGTGGGCAAGGTGCTGGCCTGCGAGTTGGTGGACGGCTCGGACAAGCTGCTGCGCTTCGAGCTGGATGCCGGCGCGCTGGGCAAACGGCAGATCTTCTCCGGCATCCGCGGCGCCTACGGGGAGCCGAGCAAGCTGGTGGGGCGCAACGTGGTGTTCATCGCCAACCTGGCGCCGCGCAAGATGCGCTTCGGCGTGTCCGAGGGCATGATCCTCTCGGCCGGCGACGGCGGCAGCGATCTGTTCCTGCTCGACGCCGACCAGGGCGCCAAGCCCGGCGCGACGGTGCGCTGATCCCGAAGGGCCGCATGCGCTGCGTCTACCGGTCCTTCGATCATACCGAGGCGGAAATCGCCGCAGCCCTGCTGCGCGAGCAGGGCTGCCCCGCCTACGTCTTCGAAAACGGGCTGTCGCGCCTGTACTGGCCCTACGTGCTCGCCTATGGCGGCGCGCGGGTGACGGTCGCCGATGCCGACCGCGATGCCGCCCTGGACATCCTCGGCCGCTGGCGCAACGGCGAGTATGCGTTGACCGAGGATGACATCGAGCCCGACGCACTGCGCTGCCCGCGCTGCCAGAGCAGCGAAGTGGAACGCGACGACCGCCGCCGCGACTGGGCTTTTGCGCTTACCTACCTCATCGGCCTGCCCCTGCTGTGGCCGGCCTGGCGCGAACACTGCCGCGCATGCGGCTTTCGCTGGAAGGCGCCGCCGGCACAGCCACCTCACGTCGAGATGCCGGCAGCGGCGGCGCGGCATGGCGATGGCTGAGAACATGTCGACGGAATCCCTGGCCGAACGCATCGACGCCGTGCTGCCGCAGACCCAGTGCGAGCAGTGCGGCTATCACGGCTGCCGTCCGTATGCCGAGGCGATCGCCCGCGGCGAGGCGCCGATCAACCAGTGCCCGCCGGGCGGCAGCGCCGGCATCGCCCGGCTCGCCGCCCTGCTCGGGCGCGAGCCGCTGCCGCTGAATCCCGTGCACGGCGTGGAGAAGCCGCGCATGCTGGCGCGCATCGTCGAGGCCGACTGCATCGGCTGCACCAAGTGCATCCAGGCCTGCCCGGTCGACGCCATCGTGGGCGCGGCCAAGCTGATGCACACCGTGCTCGCCGACGACTGCACCGGCTGCGAGCTGTGCGTGCCGGCCTGCCCGGTGGACTGCATCGCGCTGGAGCCGATGCCGCTTGCCCAGATCGACGATGCGCATGCAGACCAGGCGCGCATGCATTTCCGACGCCGCGAAGCGCGCCTGACGCGCGAGCGCGCAGCACGCGAAGCCGAACTGGCCGCGCGCAAACACGCCGTCGACGCCGGCGCCGCCAACAATCCGGTGCTGGCTGCGCTGGCGCACGCCCGCGCCAAATCCCAGGGAACCCCGCCATGAAGCGCGCCGAGGTCATCGAGCTGTTCACCCGACTGCGCGAACTGAATCCGCATCCGACCACCGAGCTGGACTACCGCACGCCGTTCGAGCTGCTGGTGGCGGTGGTGCTGTCGGCGCAGGCCACCGACGTCGGCGTGAACAAGGCCACGCGCAAGCTCTATCCAGTGGCGAATACGCCGCAGGCGATCCTCAAGCTGGGCGAGGAAAAGCTGAAGCCGTACATCAGCACCATCGGCCTGTACAACGCCAAGGCCAAGAACGTAATCGCGCTGTGCCGCATCCTGGTCGAACAGCACGGCGGCGAGGTGCCGCGTGCGCGCGAGGCGCTGGAGGCCTTGCCCGGGGTCGGCCGCAAGACCGCCAACGTAGTGCTCAACACCGCCTTCGGCGAGCCGACCATCGCGGTGGACACGCACATCTTCCGCGTCGCCAACCGCACCGGCCTCGCGCCCGGCAAGGACGTGCGCGCGGTGGAAGACAAGCTGGAAAAGGCGGTGCCTGCCGAGTTCAAGCAGGACGCGCATCACTGGCTGATCCTGCACGGCCGCTACGTGTGCAAGGCGCGCAAGCCGGACTGCCCGCGCTGCGTGATCCGCGACCTGTGCCGCTACAAGGACAAGACGCCGGCGGCCTGAGTTTCCGCGCGCCGCGCCGCCGCCAGCCTGACCGGCATATGCGGCAGGGGCCCGACCTGCCCTATGATGCGCGACTTTGCCGTCACTACATGGAACAGTTCTGTATGCAAGCCCCGCGCAAGAGTCTGGCCGTCCTGGCCGCCGTGCTGTGTTTCGCCGCCCCCCTGCCCAAGCTCGCACTGGCCACTCCCGCCGGTGGCGATGCGCCGGCCTACACGCCACCGGACGCGCAGACCCTGGCCAAGCTGAAGGCTTCGGCCGAAACCGGCAACCGCGACGCCCAGCACGACTACGGCATGTACTACAACGGCATCAAGGACTACACGAACGCCGCGACCTGGTTCCGCAAGGCCGCCGATCAGGGCGAGCCACGCTCGCAGAACAACCTGGGCAATATGTATTCCGACGGCCAGGGCGTGGAGAAGGACTACGCCAAGGCGATCGAGTGGTACCGCAAGTCCGCCGACCAGGGTTTCGCACGCGCACAGACCTCGCTGGGCTCGCTGTACGTAGAGGGCAAAGGCGTGCAGCAGGACTTTGCCAAGGCCGTCGAGTGGTACCGCAAGGCCGCCGACCAGGGCTATGTCGACGCCGAATACGACCTGGGCGTGATGTACCGCAACGGCCAGGGCGTGGCGCAGGACTACGCCATGGCCGCCTCGCTCTACGCCAAGGGCGCCGCCCAGGGCGATGCCGACTCGGAGACCACGCTTGGCAAGCTCTACCTGTTCGGGCAGGGCGTCAGCAAGGACCCGGCCAAGGCGGCCGAACTGTTCCGCAAGGCCGCCGATCAAGGCAACGCCAAGGGCGAGTACCAGCTCGCCATGGCCTATAACCAGGGCACCGGCGTGAGCAAGGACCAGGCCACCGCGATCTCCTGGTACAGCAAGGCCGCCGAGCAGGGCGACGCCGACGCGCAGAGCGACCTGGGCACCATGTACGCCAACGGCGACGGCGTGCCGCGCGACTTTGCAGTGGCGCTGTCCTGGTACAACAAGGCCGTGGCACAGGGCAACGTGAATGCGCAGAACAACCTGGGCACGCTTTACCAGAACGGTTCCGGCGTGCCGCAGGATTACGCCAAGGCCGTCGACTATTACCGCAAGGCCGCCGAACAGGGCAATGTGACCGCGCAGAACAATCTCGGCATGCTCTATGCGAACGGCCAGGGCGTGGCCAAGGATTATCTGGCGGCTGCCGGCTGGTTCCAGAAGGCCGCCGCGCAGGGCGACGAACAGGGGCGCAACAATCTGGCCCAGCTGAGCAAGATGATGCAGTCGGCGGTGCAGGCGCAGGACCGGCAGGCCTCCTACGCCAACCAGCAGCAACAGCAGCAATACATGGCGCAGCAGCAACAACAGCAGGCCAATCAGGCCTACCAGGAACAGGCCTGGGCAGATCAGCAGCAGCAACAGCAACAGCAACAGCAACAGATGATGATGCAGCAGCAGCGCTGGCAGCAGGAGCAGCAACAGCGCCAGGAGGAAGAAGAGGAGCAGGAGCGCGCGCGCGCGCAGCAGGAGCAGGAACAGATGCAGCAGGAACAGCACTACTGATCGCAGCAGCTCCTGCCCGATCGCCCGACGAAGGCGCTGCGAGCCGCTCGCAGCGCCTTCGTGCTTTCATCAGGCCGGTGCGCGCTTGGGTCCTTCCACGCGCTGCTGCAACTGCTGCCAGTCCACCACCAGTTCGCAGCCGCGCGTCTTGGCGTTGCGGGCCCAGTCGCGCAGCAGCTCCAGGCAGGCCTGGTCGATGTGATGCAGGCGATCCAGGGCCAGTCCCAGCCGCGTGTTCGGCGGCACCCGTTCCAGCGTGCGCGCCACCGCCGGCACCTTCAGGAAGGTGGCCGAGCCCTCCAGCCGCAGTTGCGCGGTGCCGGCCTCCTCGCCGTGGTCCAGCCCCACCTTCAGCCGCGCCGACTGCAGCGCCAGGCGCAGCAGGGACAGGCCGAAGCCGACCAGCACGCCGGTGAGCAGATCGGTGGCGACGATCGCCGCCATCGTGGCCAGGTAGATCGCCGCGGTGCCGCGACCGTAGACCGCCAGTTCCTTCACCTGCTTCAGGTTGATCATCTTGACGCCGGTGTACACCAAGATGCCGGCCAGACAGGCCACCGGCGTCATCCGCAGCAGCCACGGCAACAGCAAGGCGAACACCAGCAGCCAGCTGCCGTGCAGCACGGTGGACGCGCGCGTGGCCGCACCCGCCTGCACGTTGGCCGCGCTGCGCACGATCACGCCGGTCATCGGCAGCGCGCCGAGCAGGCCGCAGAGCATGTTGCCCACGCCCTGCGCCGCCAGTTCGCGGTCGTAGTTCGTGCGCGACCCGGCATGCATGCGATCCACCGCCGCCGCCGACAGCAAGGTCTCCGCACTGGCGATGAAGGCGAAGGTCAGCGCCGACAGCAGCAAGGTGGCGTCGAACAGGCCGAACAGGCCGCCCAGGCTGGGCAGGCTCACCGCCTCGAACAGATTGGCCGGCACCTCGACCCGCTTCACGCCCAGGCCGAGCAGCTGCGCAGTGGCAGTGACCGCGATCACCGCCAGCAAGGCGCCCGGCACCGCGCGCAGGCGGGCCGGCCGCAGCTTCTCCCAGCCGAGCATGATCGCGATGGTGGCCACCCCGAGCGCCAGCGCGGCCAGGCCCTGGCCGCCGCCGGTGCCGCTGACCGCCTGCCACGCCGCCGCCGGCAAGGCGGCGAAGTTCTGCAGGCCGCGCGCCTCCGGCAAGGCGTCCAGCATCACGTGCGACTGCGAAGCCACGATCAGGATGCCGATGCCCGATAGCATGCCCGCCACCACCGCCGGCGAGGTCATGCGGAACCAGACGCCGACCCGGCTCAGCCCGGCCAGCAGCTGGATCACGCCGGCCAGCAGCACCACCGGCCCCAGCGCGGCCACGCCGTGCTGGCGCACCAGCTCGAACACCAGCACGGCCAGGCCGGCCGCCGGGCCGCTCACCTGCAACGGCGAGCCGGCGATCAAGCCCACTACTACGCCGCCGACGATGCCGGTGATGAGGCCGGCGGCGGGCGGCATGCCCGAAGCGATCGCGATGCCCATGCACAGCGGCAGCGCGACCAGGAACACCACCACCGACGCCAGCAGGTCACGACCGAACAGGCCGTTGGAAAAATAGCCTCGCATGATCGCCGCTCCTCAGGCCGCCGCCGTCGCCAGCCGCATGGCGAAACGCGCCAGCGGCGTCGCCTGCGGCAGCTGGTGCCCGTGACCGATCGGCAGGAAGCGGCCGGCCGCGGCATCGAAGCCGCGCAGCTCGCCCTTGGCGATGTCGAAGATCCAGCCGTGGATGCGCACGGTGCCGTTGGCCATCGCCGCAGCCACCGACGGCAAGGTGCGCAGATGCTCCAGCTGGCCCACCACGTTCTCCTCGGTGAGGCAGCGCAGGCTGTCGTGCGCGTGCAGGCCCGGGCCGTTCTCGGCCACCACGTGGCGCGCCACGTCGGCGTGCTTCAGCCAGGCGCTCACCGAGGGCATCTCCTGCAGCAGCTCGGGATGCTGCAGCGCCTTCATCGCGCCGCAGTCGGAATGGCCGCAGATCACGATGTCGCGCACCCGCAGCACCTTCACCGCATACTCGATCGCCGCCACCACGCCGCTGACGTGCTGGGCATAGGGCGGCACGATATTGCCGATGTTGCGGTAGACGAACAGCTCGCCCGGCTGGGCCGAGAAGATCATCTCCGGCATCACCCGCGAGTCTGCGCAGGTGATGAACAAGGTATGCGGGCTCTGCCCGTTGGCGAGCCGCTGGAACAGCTCGCGCTGCTCGGGGAAGGTGTGGCGGCGGAATTCGTCGAAGCCTTCGATCATGCGTTCCATAAATAAATCGACCTCAATAGGAGTTGGGCGCAGCCGCAAAGGCGGCGCGCGCGTGCCGAACCCGGCGCATAGGCGCCGCGGCTCGAACGGGAATCGGGAAAAACGGGAGTTGCGCAGCAGGCGGCGGGCGCCGCGGCTGCGCGGAAGCGTTCAGCCCAGGTCGGGCGGACGGGGCTCGTCGTCGAGCGGCGCGTCGATCGAAATGAAGTCGACGCCCGCGGGACGCGTGCCGACCATGCGCTGCAGTTCGACCGCGTCGAGCGGCAGGATCAGCACTTCGTCGGCGTGATCGTCACCCAGGCTCAGGCCGTCGTCGACGGCTTCGTCCTGCAGCGGAGCCGTCGGCGTATCGCTTGCGGCCGATGGCTGCATCGCTACCGAGGCGACCGTATCGCCCTGCAGCGCGGCGGCATGCCCGGCGCGCGGAAAGGCCGTGGCGGCAGTCAGGCCGACCAGCACGACCAGCAGCAGCCGGAGCAGGCTGGCAGGCGAGACGATGAACTTGGCGGATCGCAAGAACATGCTGGGAACCTACCGAGCCATGCCGCGAATGGCAAGTGCTGCGATGCAATAGTGCGCATGCAAGCTGAACCATAGCGCCGGCCTCGTTCAGTGAGTCCCCGGCAAGCCTTTACGCCATCGCAACCGCAGCGTGCGCAAGATGCTGCAACTGCGCGAGCCTGCCCGCGCGCAAGCTTTAAGCTTGGCAAAAGCATCGCCTTCGACAATCGTCGGCAGCCCCGTCGGCATCAGGATCACGCGCGACATGCACATCATGCTGATCGAAGACGATCTCCAACTCGGCGACGCGATCCAGCACGCGCTCACCCAGCGTGCCTACGCGGTCACCTGGCTGCGCAACGGTCGCGAAGCAGCCGAGGCGCTGCGCGGGCAGTCCGCCGACCTGGTCCTGCTCGACCTCGGCCTGCCCGACAAGGACGGCCTGGACGTGCTGGCCGAGGCGCGCCGCGGCGGCATCAAGACGCCGGTGCTGGTGATGACCGCACGCGACGCGGTGGAGACACGCATTCGCGGGCTCGACCTGGGCGCCGACGATTATCTGGTGAAGCCGTTCCACCTGGAGGAACTGGCCGCGCGCATCCGCTCGTTGACCCGGCGCGCGCAGGGCCTGGCCGACAACCTGATCGAGCAAGGCAGCCTGCGCATGAACCTGGCCACCACCGAAGTGGAATTCCGCGGCCAGCCGGTGGCGCTGACCCGCCGCGAGTTCGCCCTGCTGCGCACCCTGATGGAACGCGCCGGTCGCATCGTGCGCCGCGAAAGCCTGGAAAACTCGGTGTACGGCCTGGACACCAATGTCGAGAGCAATGCGCTCGAGGTGCAGGTGCACTGGCTGCGCCGCAAGCTCGGCCAGGACGTAATCCGCACCGTGCGCGGGGTCGGCTACATGATGCCGCGGGAGCCGCAATGATCCGGCCGCCGCGCCGACCGACATCGCCGAATCGCCTGCGCAGCCGGGCGCCGGGGTCCGCCGCATGAGGCAGACCAGCCTGCGCATCCGGCTGACCTGGCTGATCATCGCCGTGCTGGTGATCGTGCTGATTCCGCTGGGCCTGCTCAGCTATCAGCGCGAATCGCGCGAAATGAATCAGCTGCTCGACGGGCGACTGGCCCAGGCCGGACGCACGCTCGGCATGCTGATCGAGCACAGCGACGCCATCAACGGGCGCACTGCGAATGCCACGGGTGGTGCAAACCGGGTCGACACGCCGCTGCCGGTGCGCCAGGCCATCATGGTCACCGTGCACCACCGCAACTACGAACCGGAAGTGGGCTTCCAGGCCTACGACGCGCAGCGCCGCCCGCTGGTGGCGACCGACAATCTGGAAGACCTGCCGGTGCCCGGCCCCGACGACATGGGCTTCCACGACATCGAGCACGAGGGGCACCGCTGGCGCACCTTCACCCTGCAGAACCGCTACGGCCTGGTGATCCGCATCGGCGAGCGCTACGACAATCGCCAGGACATCACCCGCGGGCTGATCCTGGAGCACACCTTGCCGCTGCTGATCGGCCTGCCGCTGCTGGCCCTGCTGGCGGGGCTGGCGGTGCGCCGGGGTTTACGCCCGCTGGAATCGCTCACCCGGCTGCTCGACGAACGCACGCCGGGCAGCCGCCAGCCGGTCGCCATCGACGACACGCCGCGCGAGCTGCTGCCGCTGATCCGCACCCTCAACCAGCAGTTCGAGCGCCTGGAAGACGCGCTCGAACGCGAGCACCGCTTCAACGCCGACGTGGCGCACGAGCTGCGCACGCCGCTCACCGCGACCATGATCCATTTGGAAAACGCCTCGCTGGCCAGCGACCGCCAGGACATGCAGTCCGCGCTGGACAGCGCGCAGCAGAGCCTTGGCCGGCTGGCGCGGCGGATCGAGCAGATCCTGGCGCTGGCCCGGCTCGAGGCCGGCGCAGCGGCCAACCAGCGCTCGCCGCAGGACCTGGTCGCGGTGGCCACCGGCGTGATCGAGGAACTGGCGCCGCTGATCGTCGAGAAAGACGTGGCGCTGAGCCTGGCGCATGAACAGCCGAAGCTGATGATCTCGGGACACGAGGCCGCGCTGGATGCGCTGTTCCGCAACCTCATCGAGAACGCGCTGCGCTACGTCGAGCCGGGCGGCCAGGTGGAGATCGCCCTGCACCGCACCGAGGCCGCCTCGGTGATCGAGATCTGCGACGACGGCCCGGGCATTCCGGCCGAGCGCCGCGACTACGTGTTCGGCCGTTTCCAGCGCGGCGACATGCAGCCGGAAGACGGCTACGGCCTCGGCCTCAGCATCGTCAAGCGCGCCGCGCAATTGCACGATGCCGGGATCGAACTGCTGGACAACGCCTCGGGGCGCGGACTGCGCGTACGCATCTGCATCCCGCTCGAGGCGGCCGCGCCCGGCACGACGCCGCAGGCCTAAACATCCGCTTCCAGCATCAGCGCAGCGAACTGCGCTGCAAGATGCGGCAATCGAGCTGCTGCATAAGACCTTCGCCGCGGACTGCGCGTATGCACCGGTATCTCGCTCGAAACGGTGCTCCCCGCCATGCCACCACCGATGTAAGAGCTGTTCACGATCTCCAGGCAGCTGGCGCCGGGAACGGCTTGCGCGTAGGCCGATGGAGTACGGAGACGTGAACGTCGGTCCACGACGGAACGATGACGCGGAGACGCAGGCAAACAAGCCTGGCCTGGTGAGTGGCCGTCGCGTGACCGCCATGCGGCAGCATGCGGCGGCCCCGTTAGCCCAGCGCCACGCATGATCGCCTGAAGCCACTCGAAGGCAACGCAAGGGGTGGGGATGTCATGGACAGACTCCGCGGCATCGGCCGTACGCACCGACACAGCGGACGCCCTCCCAGTCTTGGATGGAGAGCGGCCACCGCCCGGCCGCAGGGCTTGGTCCGCAACGCTTCGGCTCCGCTGAAACAGGTCTGACCAAGCCTTCCGTTGCCACCCCTGTCCGCAACTTAAGGCGGCCCGAAACGCAAAAGGTTTCTATAAGCCAAGGCTGCGAGCATACCTCGCGACCTCATCCAGACCGCCTCGCCGACACGCCTCGCACCCCTGTATCCACGGCATTGCCCGCCCCGCCCGCCCGGCTTCACGTCCGCAGCGGGCGCGGCTCGGACAGGCCCGCACCGACGGATCTTCCATGCTCGCCCTCGTCCGCATCGCCCTCGCGCGACCGTACACTTTTATCGTGCTGGCCCTGGCGATCCTGATCGCCGGCCCGCTGGCCGCGCTGCGCACGCCTACCGACATCTTCCCCGACATCGGCATCCCGGTGATCAGCGTGGTATGGAGCTACACCGGCCTGCCGCCGGACCAGATGTCGGGCCGCGTGATCTATTACTACGAGCGCTCGCTGACCTCGACGGTGAGCAATATCGAGCATATCGAATCACAGTCGCTGCCCGGCTACGGCATCGTGAAGATCTTCTTCCAGCCCGGCACCGACATCCGCACTGCGACCGCCCAGGTCACCTCGATCTCGCAGACCGTGCTGAAGCAGATGCCGCCCGGCATCACGCCGCCGCAGATCGTCAACTACAACGCCTCGACTGTGCCGATCCTGCAGCTGGCGCTGTCCAGCACGCAGCTGTCGGAGTCGAAGATCCTCGACGAGGCGCAGAACTTCGTGCGCCCGACCATGGTGTCGGTGGCCGGCGCGACCATCCCGGCGCCCTATGGCGGCAAGGTGCGCCAGGTGATGCTGGACCTCAATCCGCAGGTGCTCTCGGCCAAGGGCCTGTCCGCGCAGGACGTGTCCAACGCGCTGGCGGCACAGAACCAGATCATCCCGGTGGGCACCGCCAAGATCGGCACCTTCGAATACAACGTGCAGCTCAACGACAGCCCCACCGCCATCGACGACCTCAACAATCTGCCGATCAAGACGGTGCACGGCGCCACCATCACCATCGGCGACGTGGCTCACGTGCGCGACGGCTCGCCGCCCCAGACCAACGTGGTGCGGGTGGACGGCAAGCGCGCCGTGCTGATGCCGATCCTGAAGAACGGCAGCGCCTCGACCCTGGCGGTGGTAGCCGGCATCAAGCACCTGCTGCCGCTGATCGAGGAAACGCTGCCGCCGTCGCTGCGGATCTCGCAGATGAACGACCAGTCGGTGTTCGTGAAGGCCGCGATCACCTCGGTGGCGCGCGAAGGCATCATCGCCGCCCTGCTCACCTCGGTGATGATCCTGATCTTCCTGGGCAGCTGGCGCTCCACGGTAATCATCGCAGTGTCGATCCCGCTGGCCATCCTGTCCGCCATCGCCCTGCTCGCCGCCGCCGGCCAGACCCTCAACGTAATGACCCTGGGCGGCCTTGCGCTGGCGGTGGGCATCCTGGTCGACGACGCCACGGTGACCATCGAGAACATCAACTGGCATCTCGAGCAGGGCAAGGACGTGCACAGCGCGATCATGGACGGCGCCAAGCAGATCGTCACGCCGGCCTTCGTCTCGCTGCTGTGCATCTGCATCGTGTTCGTGCCGATGTTCCTGCTCGAGGGCATCGCCGGCTTCCTGTTCCGGCCGATGGCGCTGGCGGTGATCTTCGCGATGGTCTCGTCCTTCGTGCTGTCGCGCACCCTGGTGCCGACCCTGGCGATGTATCTGCTGAAGCCGCACGGGACCGAACAGGGTCCGGGCGACCACCCGGAAGATCCCTTCATCAATCACCACGAAGGCGATCAGCCGCAGCCGCGGCGGCGCAACGCGGTGCTCGGCGCCATGGTGGCCTTCCAGCGCGCCTTCGAGCATCGCTTCGCCGCCGTGCGCGACGTCTACTACTCGATGCTGACGATCGCGCTGGAGCGGCGCCGCGTGTTCGTGCTCGGCTTCCTCGGCTTCGTGTTGGTGTCGTTCGTGCTGGTGCCCTTCCTCGGCCGCGACTTCTTCCCCAGCGTCGACGCCGGCGCGATCGCCCTGCACGTGCGTGCGCCGATGGGCACGCGCATCGAGGAGACCGCCGCCGAGTTCGACCGCGTCGAGGCGGCGATCCGCCGGGTCATTCCGCCCGATCAGTTGCAGACCATCGTGGACAACATCGGTCTGCCCAACAGCGGCACCAATAACGTCTACAACAACAGCGGCACCATCGGCCCGCAGGATGGCGACATCCAGATCGCGCTGAAGGAAGGCCACGCGCCCACCGACGACTTCGTGAAGACCCTGCGCGCGCAGCTGCCGCAGCAATTTCCGGGCACCCAGTTCGCCTTCCTGCCCGCCGACATGAGCAGCCAGATCCTCAACTTCGGCGCGCCGGCGCCGCTGGACATCTCGATCGCCGGTCGCGACAGCAAGGCCAACGAAGCCTATGCCATGAGCATCATGAACCGGCTCAAGAGCATTCCCGGCATCGCCGACGTGCGCCTGCAGCAGAGCACCAGCTACCCGCAGCTCGACGTGAAGGTGGACCGCATCCGCGCCAGCGGCCTGGGCATCACCGAACGCGACGTCACCAACAGCATGGTCGCCTCGCTGGCCGGCAGCTCGCAGGTGGCGCCGGCGTTCTGGCTGAATCCGCGCACCGGCGTGTCCTACCCGATCGTGGCGGCCACCCCGCAATACCAGATGGATAGCCTGACCGACCTGCAGGCGCTGCCGGTCACCTCGTCCGGCGCCGTCGACGGCCAGGTGTTGGGCGGCATCGCCAGCTTCAGCCGCTCGCCCAGCGCCGCGGTAGTCACCCACTACAACATCATGCCCGCCTTCGACATCTACGCCGCCGTGCAGGGGCGCGACCTCGGCGCCGTGGCGCACGATGTGCAGAAGGTGCTGGCGGATTTCGCTTCATCCCGTCCGCGCGGCACCCTGGTGAATCTGCGCGGCCAGGTGGACACCATGAATCAGGCCTTCGGCGGCCTGATCTTCGGCCTGATCGGCGCGATCGTGCTGATCTATCTGCTGATCGTGGTGAACTTCCAGTCCTGGCTGGACCCGTTCGTGATCATCACTGCGCTGCCCGCGGCGCTGGCCGGCATCGTGTGGATGCTGTTCGTCAGCCACACCACGCTGTCGGTGCCCGCGCTCACCGGCGCCATCATGTGCATGGGCGTGGCCACCGCGAACTCGATCCTGGTGGTGAGCTTCTGCCGCGAGCGGCTGGCCGAACACGGCGACGCGGTGAAGGCGGCGCTGGAAGCCGGCTTCACCCGCTTCCGCCCGGTCTGCATGACCGCGCTGGCGATGATTATCGGCATGCTGCCGATGGCGCTGACCCAGGAACAGAACTCGCCGCTGGGCCGTGCCGTGATCGGCGGACTGATGTTCGCCACCGTCGCCACCCTGCTGTTCGTGCCGGTGATCTTCAGCATCGTCCACGGCCGCGAGCAACGCTCGCCCGCTTCCGCTTCCTCGTTTGGAGAAACTCCCCATGTCGCATAACGCCGACGCGCCGGTGCAGCGTCCGTTGCGCATTCGCCGCGCCATCGTCGCGATCCTCGGACTGGCGGCGGTGGCCACCGCCATCGGCCTGGCCGTGCGCGCCCACGACTATCACCAGCTGGTGCAGTGGACCGACGCGCAGGAGCTGCCCACCGTGCAGCTGATCGCGCCGCTGGGCGCCACCGACAGCCACGGCATGACCCTGCCCGGCCGCCTCGACGCCTGGATCGGCGCGCCGATCCACGCCCGCGTCAGCGGCTATCTGAAGAGCTGGGACAAGGACATCGGCGCAAAGGTCAAGGCCGGCGACACGCTAGGCATCATCGACACGCCCGAACTCGACCAGCAGCTGGAGCAGGCCAAGGCCGTGCTGGTTCGCGCTCGCGCCTCACAACGCCTGGCCGAGGTCACCAGCAAGCGCTGGCAGCACCTGCTGAGTTCCAACTCGGTGTCCAAGCAGGAAGCCGACGAAAAGAGCGGCGAAGCCGAAGTGGCGGCGGCCAACGTGCTGTCCGCGCAGGCCGACGTCGACCGCCTCGCCGCGCTGGAATCGTTCAAGCGCATCACCGCGCCGTTCAGCGGCACGGTGACCAGCCGCAACACCGACATCGGCGACCTGATCTCCGCCACCAGCGAAAGCAGCCCGGCCCTGTTCACTGTGTCCGACACCAGCAAGATGCGCCTGTACGTGCGCATTCCGCAGGGCTATGCCGCCTCGATCAAGCCCGGCATGACGGTGGGTCTGACCGTGCTGGAGCATCCCGGCAAGACTTTCCAGGCCACCTTGATCGGCTCTTCCGATTCGGTGAACGAAGCCTCCGGCGCGCTGCTCGCGCAGTTCGAGGTGCCCAACCCCGACGGCGCCTTGCTGCCCGGCGACTATGCCGAAGTGCACCTGCCGGTGGCGGTCGACCAGGGACTGGTCAAGGTGCCCGCCACCACCCTGCTGTTCCGCGCGGCAGGCCCGCAGATCGCCGTTCTCGGCGCAGACAACCGCGTGCTGCTGCGCGACGTGCACATCGGCATGGACCTGGGCGACGTGCTGGAAATCGACCATGGGCTGCAGCCGGGCGATCGCATCATCGACCATCCGCCCGATTCGCTGATGCAGGGCAGCCAGGTGCGCATCGCCAGCGCATCGACCACCTCGGCCCCAGCGGGCCAAGCCAGCCGCGAGTAGGCGCATGACCATCGCATCCCGCTTCCGCTCCCTGCGTCGCCTGGCCCGCCGCGCGCTGCCGGCCGCCATGCTGCTCGGCCTTGCCGGCTGCTCGCTGGCGCCGGCCTATCACACGCCTGCCATCGCGGTGCCGGCGACGTACAAGGAATCCTCCGGCCTGTGGACGCCGGCGGTGCCGGCCGACACGGCACCGCGCGGCGACTGGTGGCAGATGTTCGGCGACGCCATCCTGGACGGGCTTGAGCACCGCCTCGACCAGGCCAATCCCTCGATCGCGGTCGCCCTGGCCCACTACGATCTGGCGCATGCCTATGTCGGCGAGCTGCGCTCGGGGTTGTTCCCGCAACTGGACGTCGGCGGCAGCCCCAGCGACAACCGGCAGTCGAACAATCGCCCGCTGCGCGGCAGCGGGCAGCCGAACGAATACGACGCCAACACCGCGCAGTTCTCGCTCGACTACGAGTTCGACCTGTGGGGGCGCATTCGCAACCAAGTAGCAGCCGGCAAGGCCCAGGCCGAGGCGGCCCAGGCCGATCTCGCCTCGGCGCGGCTCAGTCTGCAGGCGCAGCTGGCCGATCTCTATCTGCAACTGCGCGGCTACGACATCCAGGCGCGCATCCTCAACGACTCGCTCGCCGCCTATCGGCAGGGACTGTCCCTGACCGAGAACCGCATGGCCGGCGGCATCGACTCCGGCCTGGCGGTAGCGCGCGCGAAGAACCAGCTTTCCGATGCACAGGCGCAGGCCGACGAAGTCGCCGCCCAGCGCGCGCTGACCGAGCACGCCATCGCCAGCCTGGTCGGCGAGCCGGCCTCCAGCTTTTCCCTGCTCCCCTCGGATCGGCAGATGCCGCTGCCCGAGGTGCCAGCCGGCGTGCCCTCGACCCTGCTGCAGCGACGACCGGACATCGCCGCCGCCGAACGGCGCACCTTCGCCGCCAACGCCGACATCGGCGTGGCGCGTGCAGCGTTCTTTCCGAGCCTCAGCCTGTCGGCGATGTTCGGCTGGCAGAACACCGGCGACGGCAGCCTGCTGACCGCCGGCAACCGCATGTGGGCGCTGGGACCGGTGGCGGCGTTGAGCCTGTTCGACGGCGGGCTGCGCCATGCGCGCGAGCGCGAGGCGCGGGCGGCCTTCGACGCCGCCGCCGGGCAATACCGGCAGACCGTACTGAATGCGTTCCAGCAGGTAGAGGACAACCTGTCACTGATCGGCAACCTCGGTCACGAGGTGCACGCCGAGGACGACGCCGCGGCGGCCGCCAAGGAAGCCGCGCAGATGGCCATCAATCGCTACAGCGAAGGCATCGTCAGCTACCTCGATGTGGTGACCGCGCAAACCAGCTATCTGCAGGCGGAACGCACCGCTGAGCAAGTGCGCACGCGGCGCCTGCAGGCCAGCGTGAACCTGGTGCGCGCGCTCGGCGGCGGCTGGGATGCGCAGCAGCTGAAGAAGCCGCCGCCGGAGGCCGTCGCCGTCACGCATTGAGCGCATGTCCCAGCGATTGCCGGAGATCGCTTGCGCTTCCGGCACGGCGGTCGCCGATGGCTCGCTGGAGGCGACTCTTGCGTTTCGGGCGTGTCAGTCACTCATGGCCCGCCGAAAATTGCTCCTGCATTTTCGGCATACCGGCCATCCATGGCCATAGGAGCCTGTCCATGTTCTCCAGGCGCCTCGCGTTGTTATCAAGTGACCGTCAGGTGGTAGGGCGTGGCGCAGGCCTGACTGGCTGTCAGGTCAAGCCGCGCACTGCCGCATGGCGGCCACTTGATGGCAACCCGCCGGGCCGGGTCGGTTTGCGCGCAGGCCAGCGTCATCATTCAGTCGTGGACCGACGTCCACTCCTTCGTTCTTCCTCGGCCTGCGCGCAAACCGTTCCCGGCGCGAGGCGTCTGGAGAGCATGGACAGGCTCTAAAGCAAACGGCGGCCGATGGCCGCCGTTTTCCGTCCGTGGGTCGAACTCCTTTCCGATAACCGTGGTACTGCTTGCGCCCTGCTTAGAACGGGTAGTAGCGCAGGCTGGTGAACAGCATGTTGTCGGTGGCCGAGGGCGCGCCGCCAATGCCCTGGAAGATGTCACGCACGGTGTGCGAGTACTGCGCACCGACCTGCACCTTGCCGAACTTGCCTTGGTAGAAGCGCCACCAGAAACCCAGCGTGCCCTGGCTGATCTTGCGGGTGTTGGCGCCGCACAGGGTGGAACCTTCGATCAAGCAGCCGCTGTTGTTGACCAGCGGGTTGCCCCAGCCGTACGGGTTGCCCTTGGCGTCGAAGAAGGCGTCCTTCTGCTGACGCTCCTGGCCACCGAACAGATAGACGTCCCAATCCGGCGTCGGATGCATGGTCAGGCCGGCCAGCATCATGGTTTCCTTGATCGGCGAGGTGTCGCCGTTCGGCTTGAAGGTCACGTCGGACAGGCCGGCGGTGCCGTAGCGGCCGATGCCCTTGCCGGTCAGGCCGGAGAACTGGAAGTCGAGGAACTTGTCGACCAACGGCAGGATCATGCCCAGGCCGAAGCCTTCGCCGTGCACGTTATGGTTCGACTGGCCGTAGCGGTTGGTGAACTGACGGCTGATGCCGGACACTTCGTAATGGCCCCAACCCGGATCCAGCGCGGCCTTGACGATGATGTCAGGCATCGAGTTCAGCGAGATGTTGTTGCCGCTGAAGTAGCCCGAACCGCCCGCCTGGTTGATGGTCACGCCGGCCGGCGTGGTGCCCGCGAAGGTGGTCTGCGGGTTTTCCAGCGACAGACCCAGCCAGAAGGTCTTGTCCCAATCCTTCACGATGCGGAAGCCCGGCTGGCGCGCCCAGGTGAAGCCCGGCACGTACTGCGCGTCGATCGACGGCGGCAGCTGTTCGGTGCGCGGCATGATGCCCTTGCTGTTCAGCGTCAGCATCGACCAGCTGTCGCCGCCCAGGAAGTGCAGGCCGTAGGTGTCCCAGTCCAAAGTCGCGTAGACCACGCGGGTGCGCGGGGTGAACGAGTTGCTCTGGTTCTGGTTGGCCGTGGGCGCAGCGCCCAGGAAGTCCATTTCGTAGTAGCCCGACGCGTGGATGTCCGGCGTGATGTCGCCCTGCGCCAGCAGCGAGAGGCGGCTCTGGCGAGCGCTGAAGCGCTGCTCGTGCGTGTGCTCGGTCGCGGTGTTCGGGTACGGGATGGAGAAGCTCGACGCCATGTCGGCGCCGACGTCTCGCTGGCGGTTGATCGAGGCCGCTTCGAGGAAGCCGCCGGGGGTGATGGTGATGCCCTTGAAGTCGATCTTGCCGGCCTTGGCGTCGGACACGAACTTGTCGGCGGCAGCCACCTTCTGGTCGGCCGCGGCGACCTGCTGCTGCATCGCCTGCACGTTCTGGTTGGTGCTGACGTTGATGTCGGACTGCGCATCCGAGCGCTGCTCCAGCGCCGACACCTGGGCCTGCAGCTGAGCCAGTTGAGCCTTCAGCAGTTCGATTTCCTGCTTGTCGGCCGAGCTGCCGCTGGAGCGGACGCTGCTGGACTGCACGTGCTTGCGCGCGGTCTTGTGGGTGGTGGGTTTGGACGTGCTGGCCGCATCGCTGGACGCGTCTTGGGCCATCGCGCCCAGACTGACGGCACCCAGCGCAGCAGCGATCGCCACCGTGAGCATCTTGGAACGCATGTTGTTCTCCGCCTGTGGAATGGATGACTTGGACCGTCCCCTGAAATCGGCCGGTCAAACTCATTTGGTGAAGAATGCGTTGTGCTCTTTGCGGTTAGATGGATGTTAGATGACAGAATAATTACAACGGTCATCCTGGCCGGCCACGACCGGGCTGAACTTCGGCGCCGCCGGGCCGGCTGCTATGATTCACATATGGACGATGAGAATGCTTCGACGAACAGCCTGGCGCGCCAGATGTCACAACGTTTCCGCGGCTTCCTGCCAGTGGTGGTGGATGTGGAGACGGGTGGTTTCGACGCCGAGCGCGACGCCTTGCTGGAGATCGCCGCGATACCGCTGAGCATGGACGCCGATGGCTTTCTGCAGCCGCAGCCGGCCATTCACGCGCATGTACACCCGTTCCCGGGAGCGCACATCGACCCGCGCTCGCTGGAGATCACCGGCATCGACCCGGACCATCCGCTGCGCGGTGCGCTGGACGAACGCCTGGCGCTGGACCACATCTTTCAGCCGGTCCGCCAGGCCATCCAGGACAGCGGCTGCCAGCGCGCGATCCTGGTCGGCCACAACGCCGCCTTCGATCTCGGCTTTATTAATGCCGCCGTGCGCCGCTGCGGGCACAAGCGCAATCCGTTCCACCCCTTCAGCTGCTTCGACACTGCCACCCTGAGCGGCCTGGCCTACGGGCAGACCGTGCTCAGCAAGGCCATGCAAGCTGCCGGCCACGAGTTCGACAGCCGCGAAGCGCACTCGGCGGTCTACGACACCGAGCGCACCGCCGTATTATTTTGCGGCATCGTCAACCGCTGGCGGCAACTTGAAATACTCGAGCGCGAAAGCCTCGCCAACGGCGTCGTCTGAAGCTTCTTGCGGCTGCCGCCGCACCGTTTTCGCAAGCGCCAGGCGGCACATGTCATCAGGCTGAAACATCGCACACACAACATTGCAACACGTCACGCATGAAATAGCGAAATCGGGCACTGCCTGCGGCGCTAAAATCATCTAAGGAGTCGACGTGTTGACCACTAACAAACTCTCTTCGTCCATCAGCAAGCTGGCTGCGGTCGCCTTCATCACCGCCGGCGCGCTGTTTGGCACCGTTGCGCAGGCCACCGACATCACCGGCGCTGGCTCCAGCTTCGTCTATCCGGTCATCTCCAAGTGGTCCGCGGCCTATGCGGGCAAGACCGGCAACCAGCTCAACTACCAGTCGATCGGCTCCGGCGCGGGCATCGCGCAGATCAAGGAAGGCACCATCGACTTCGGCGCTTCCGACGCCCCGATGAGCGGCGACGACCTGCAGAAGTACGGCCTGGGTCAGTTCCCCTCCGTGGTGGGCGGCATCGTGCCGGTGGTCAACATCCCCGGCGTCGCCGCCGGCCAGATCAAGCTGGACGGCGAGACCCTCGCCGACATCTTCCTGGGCAAGATCACCAACTGGAACGATCCGAAGATCGCCGCGCTGAACGCCGGCGTGGCCCTGCCGGCCAAGAAGATCACCGTGGTGCACCGCTCGGACGGTTCGGGCACCTCGTTCAACTTCACCAACTACCTGTCCAAGGTGAGCACGGACTGGGCGAGCAAGGTGAAGTTCGGCACCGCCGTCGAGTGGCCGACCGGCGTGGGCGGCAAGGGCAATGAAGGCGTTTCGCAGTACGTGCGCCAGATCCCGGGCTCGATCGGCTACGTCGAATACGCCTATGCGGTGAAGAACAAGATCTCCTGGGTCGACCTGAAGAACGCCGCCGGCAACTTCGTCGCGCCGAGCGCCGCCGCCTTCGCCGCGGCCGCCTCCACCGCCGACTGGACCAGCGCCAAGGACTTCAACGTCATCATGACCAACGCCCCGGGCGCGCAGGCCTGGCCGATCACCGCCACCACCTGGGTGATCATGTACAAGAAGTCCAAGAACCCGGAGCACACCAAGGTAGCCTTCGACTTCTTCAAGTGGGCGCTGGAAAGCGGCCAGCAGGAAGCCGCCGCGCTCGACTACGTGCCGCTGCCGGACACGCTGGTCAAGCAGATCGAAGCCTACTGGACTTCGGACTTCAAGAACTGAGGTGAGCGCCGGCAAGGCTGCAGGCAGCGCCTGCACCCAGGCCGGCCATGTACCTCGAAGCCGCGCTGCCATCGGCAGCGCGGCTTCCGCACGAACGCTGATGCCGCCGACGTGATCCATCGTTTCTGTAAAGGCGAACGCCCCCATGCCAGCCGTTGAAGGTGCAGCCCCGTCCGTCGACGGCGAACGTATCCAGGTCGAGGAGGCTCGCGCCCGGCGCGACTCTGCCCATGACCGCCGCTTCGGCTGGCTGCTCAAGCTGTGCGCCCTGCTGGTGCTGGCGGCCCTGCTCGGCGCCACCCTGGTCACCCTGACCGGCGGCTGGAGCGCCTTCAGCACCTATGGCTGGCACTTCCTGGTCGATGCCACCTGGCATCCCGACAGCCAGCATCCCGACGACCCCAGCACCAATGTGTTCGGCGCCCTGGTGCCGATCGTGGGCACCCTGGTCACCTCGCTGATTGCGCTGGTGCTGGCGGTGCCCTTCAGCTTCGGCATCGCGCTGTTCCTCAGCGAAGTGGCGCCGCGCTGGCTGCGCACGCCGGTGACCTCGGCCATCGAGCTGCTGGCCGGCATTCCCTCGATCATCTTCGGCATGTGGGGCCTGCTGATCTTCGCCCCCTTCTTCCAGGCTCATGCCAAGCCGTGGATCGACAGCCATCTAGGCGTCGATCCCGACACCAATCAGCCCTCCTGGATCGCCGCGCACATTCCGCTGGTCGGCAAACTGCTGGAGGACACCCGTCCGTTCGGCGGCAGCGTGCTGACTGCCGGCATCGTGCTGGCGATCATGATCCTGCCCTTCATCTCCTCGGTCATGCGCGAAGTGTTCCAGACCGTGCCGACCCGGCTGAAGGAGTCCGCCTACGCGCTGGGCTCCAGCACCTGGGAGGTGGCCTGGGACATCATGCTGCCCTACACCCGCGCGGCGGTGATCGGCGGCATCTTCCTCGGCCTGGGCCGTGCGCTGGGCGAGACCATGGCGGTCACCCTGATCATCGGCAACAGCATGGACCTGTCGCCTTCCCTGCTGGACCAGGGCGCCACCATCTCCTCGACCATCGCGAACCAGTTCAGCGAAGCCGCCGGCCTGCAGAAATCCTCGCTGATGGCGCTGGCCTTCCTGTTGTTCGTGGTCACCTTCATCGTGCTGCTGATCGCACGCCTGATGCTGCGCCGCCTTGCCGCCAAGGAGGGCAACTGATGCATTCCGGTCTCTATCTTCGCCGCAGCATCTTCAACGTGCTCGCCCTGTGCCTGAGCGGCGTGGCCACGTTGATCGGCCTGATCTTCCTCGGCTGGATCCTGTACGAGACCCTGGTCCAGGGCATCGGCGCGATGTCGACCACGCTGTTCACGCGCATCACCGCCGGCGCCGAGGACGGCGGCCTGCTCAACGCGATGGTCGGCAGCCTGATCCTCAACTTCATCGGCATCGCCATCGCCGCGCCGATCGGCGTGCTGGCCGGCGCCTGGCTGGCGGAGTTCGCCAACAAGACCCGGCTGGGCGAGGCGATCCGCTTCCTCAACGACATCCTGCTGTCGGCGCCCTCGATCGTGCTCGGCTTGTTCGTCTACACCTTCGTGGTGCTGCCGACCACAGCGCTGTCGCACAAGAACATCAGCTTCACCGGCCTCGCCGGCGGCGTGGCGCTGGCCCTGATCGCGCTGCCGGTGATCGTGCGCACCACCGACGAAATGCTGCGTCTGGTGCCTTCGACCCTGCGCGAGGCCGCGCTCTCGCTCGGCGTGCCGCAATGGAAGCTGACCTGCCAGATCCTGATCCGCGCCGCGCGCTCGGGCATCATCACCGGCGTGCTGCTGGCGCTGGCGCGCATCAGCGGCGAAACCGCGCCGCTGCTGTTCACCGCCTTCGGCAACAACTTCCTGACGGTGAATCCGCTGAAGCCGATGTCCAGCCTGCCGCAGATCATCTACGAATACGCCAAGCAGCCGAACGACACGCTCAACGCGATGGCCTGGGCCGGCGCGTTCGTGATTACCATGTTCGTGCTGCTGCTGAGCCTGCTGGCCCGCCTGATCCTTTCCCGCAGCAAGGTGTCCCATGATTGAGAGCCTGTGTGCATATCCCCGAGGTCCCGCGTTGCCTCACGGCAACCCGCAAGGCCTGGGCGGTTTGGCGGCATCGCTGCGTCGTCGCTCGCTCGCGTATCGACATACACTTCTTCGTTCTTCCTTGATCTGCCGCCAGACCGCTCCCGGCGCGGGGTATTGAGAATATGCATACAGGCTCTGAAACCGCCGTCGGTCTCGACAAGTCGCTTCCGTCCGCGCCGCTGGCGCCGACCAAGCTCGAGGTGCGCGACCTCAACTTCTACTACAACGGCTACCATGCGCTGAAGAACATCAGCATGGACATTCCGGAGAAGAAGGTCACCGCGATCATCGGCCCTTCCGGCTGCGGCAAGTCCACCCTGCTGCGCATCTTCAACCGCATCTACGCGATCTATCCCAAGCTCGAGGCGAAGGGCTCGATCGTGCTCGACGGCGAGAACATCCTCGGCCCGGGCTATTCGATGAATCGCCTGCGCAGCAAGGTCGGCATGGTGTTCCAGAAGCCGGTGCCGTTCCCGATGACCATCTTCGAGAACGTCGCCTACGGCATCCGCCATCACGAGAAGCTGTCCAAGGCCGACATGGAGTCGCGCGTGGAGCAGGCGCTGCGCAGCGCGGCGCTGTGGGACGAGGTGAAGGACAAGCTCAAGCAGAGCGCGCTGGGGCTTTCCGGCGGCCAGCAGCAGCGCCTGTGCATCGCGCGCGGCATCGCGCTGAAGCCCGAAGTGCTGCTGCTGGACGAACCGACCTCGGCGCTCGACCCGATCGCCACCAGCCGCATCGAGCAACTGGTGGAAGAGCTTAAGGGCGAGTACACCATCGTCATCGTCACCCACAACATGCAGCAGGCGGCGCGCGTCTCCGACCTCACCGCCTTCATGTACATGGGCGAGCTGATCGAATTCGATCGCACCGAAAAGATCTTCACCAAGCCTGGCAAGAAGCAGACCGAGGACTACATCACCGGACGCTTCGGCTGACGGCGTCGTCCATCCACCTCCTTTCGCGAGTGCGCACCATGAGCGGCAGCAGCAAAGAACACATCATCAAGAGCTACGACGACGAATTGACCCGGCTCACCGGCGAAATCGTGCGCATGGGCGAACTGTCGGTGACCCAGCTCGAGGCTGCCATCGACGTGGTGGAGCGGCGCGACGGCCAGGCCGCCCAGCGCGTGGTGCTGAACGACGACGCGATCGACCAGCTCGAGCAGGAGATCAGCCACGACGTGGTGCGCCTGCTGGCGCTGCGCGCGCCGATCGCCAGCGACCTGCGCAACGTGTTCGCCGCGCTGCGCATCGCCGCCGACATCGAGCGCATCGGCGACTATGCCGCCAACGTGGCCAAGCGCTCGATCCCGCTGTCGATGGTGGCCCCGATAGCCGCCACCGGCGGGCTCGATCATCTGGCCGAACTGGCCGCCCATGAAGTCCGCGAAGTGCTGCTGGCCTATCGCGACCGCGACGCCGAACGCGCCTACCAGGTGTGGAAGAACGACATCGAGCTGGACGAGGCCTACACCGGCTACTTCCGCCAGTTGCTCACCTACATGATGGAAGATCCGCGCAACATCACGCCGTGCACCCATCTGTTGTTCATGGCGAAAAATATCGAACGCATCGGCGACCACGCCACCAACATCGCCGAGAACGTGTGGTTCCAGGTCACCGGCGAGCCGCTGACCAAGCAGCGCAGCAAGGGCGACCTCACCTCGGCGCCGGAACTGCCGAAGCTGGGCGACAAGGCGGACTGAACGCCCTCTCCGAGTCGGCCCGGACAGCGTGGCGATGCTTGCGTCGCCACGCCGCAAAATCCCACGCTGGCGCGGTGCGACGAACTATTTATACTCGGCGGCTTCGTCGATGCCGCGATCGCTCATGTCGCCCTCAAGCCACGCCGATGTGCAGGTCTCTTCCCACCCCAGCCAAGCAGATGCAGCGCATGGTCGAGCCGACGGCGATGTCGGCTCCACGCAAGTGCAGGCATGGCGGCAGTGGCTGCAGCGATTATTCCCGGCGGCCGACACCAGCCTAGCCGAAGCGGCATCCATGCGCTGGCCGGGGCTGTGCTACGCGGCCATGGCCATGCTGGCCTGCGCCTTTGCCTTTGTCGGCTTGTCCGCCAGCAGCTTCTGGATCGATGAGCTGTTCACCGTCCACGTCATTCACCATCAAGGCGGATTGGGCGAGGTCTTCCGGCTCGCGCTGACCGACGTGCATCCGCCGCTCTACTATTTCTTCCTCTACGAATGGTCGCGGCTATTCGGTTTTTCCGAATGGAGTCTGCGTCTGCCCAGCGCGCTGCTGGGTGTGCTGGCCGTGCTGCTGTTCGCGCAGGCCGCACGCCATGTGAGCCGAGGCACCGGCGTGGCGTTCGCCTGCGCGGCCGCCACCATCTCGACCTTCTGGTTTGACCAGTCGCAGAACGCGCGCAGCTACATGCTCGCGCTGACGCTGGCGGCCTGCATGCTGGATGCCGCGATCGCCCTGTACCGCCACACGCTGCGCCATCCACGCGTGTTTCCGGGAGGACAGCTGGCCCTGCTCACGGCCATCGGCCTGGCGGCTAGCCTGACCCATGCCTATCTGTTGCTGGCCACCGGCATGGTGTGGCTCTTCATGCTGCTGAGCGTGCCCGACTGGCGGCTGCGCATCGCCTTGCTGATCACCGGCCCGGCGATCCTTTTACCCAACCTGCTCTACTTCCACTGGCTGATGCACTCGACCCAGCTCGATCTGCACCACCTGTGGTTCCAGAACAGCGTCGACTTCTTCAGCGAAGAGATTCTGCATGCGCTGGTCCAGCTGCTGGCCAAATGGATCATCGCGATCGGCCTGTTGCTGCTGTTGGCGCGCTGGCTGCTGCGCCGCCTGGTCCGCTCCGGCTCGTCGCAGGCTACGTCATCGCAAACCGCCCCGGAAACGCGCTGGGCGATCGGGCTGTGCCTGTGCGTGCTGGTCGGCGTCATCGTCTGCGGAATTGGCGTGTCGATCCTGATCGCGCCGTCTTTCTCCGATCGCAACCTGCTCACCTGCGCTCCGTTCGCCTGGCTGCTGCTGGCGATCGCCTACGATGCCTATGGGCCGCGCCGGCGCACCTTGGTGAACGGCCTGGTGGCCGGATTGATCGTGCTTGCCCTGGTCGGGCAGCTGTCGATGATTCGCGGCCGCTGGCTGCCGCGCAACGATCCATGGCGGGCTTCCGCCGACTACGTGGCGCAATTGCCCGGTTGCGCCGGGCAGGCCTTGCCGGTGGTGTTGCCGTTCAATTTCAGCCCGGCCACGCCGGCCTTCCGCACACTGACCGAACGCGAGTTTTTCGGCTACTACCTGCCGCCGAGCTCACGCCCCGCTGCTTACCTGCCCAGCGAGCTGGCCGGGCCGCAGGCGCTGCCGCAGACCGCCAGCCTGATCGAGGCACGCAGCCAGCGCGCGGGCGTCTCCGGCAGTTGCCTGCTGCTGGCCTGGGGCGTGCACGACGTGGACGAACCCCTGGCCATGCAGATGGCCCAGGACATGGCGCGCCAGACGCGGCATCCGGTCATCGTGCAGGAGTTCGACAAATTCATCTGGCGCCGACTGTCCTGGGTGTCCCGCTCGGCCGGCTATGTGCTCCTGCTCGCCCCGGATGCTTCAGCTGGCTCGCCGCCACCGGTTCCAGCCAAGGCCCTCGATCCGGGCAGCCGCCTGATCGTCCCGTATGTGCCGGTCGAAACGGCCATGCTCGGGCGTGGCGGGGCAAGCGCCGCACGCATGCGCCATGCCGCGCAATAGCGCCTGGCGCGCCTGACACGGACAGCGTCGGCATCCGCAACGGATGCCGACGCGCTCAGCCGTGCGCGCCGCCGGTAAGCTTGAGCCCGACGATGCCGAGCACCACCAGCGCCACGCAGGCCAGCCGCAGCGGACTCGCCGGCTCGCCGAACAACAGCATGCCGAGCAGGACGGCGCCGACCGCACCGATGCCGGTCCAGATCGCATAAGCCGTGCCGATCGACAAATGCTTGGTCGCCATTGCCAGCAGCACCACGCTGACGATCATCGCGGCCATGGTGCCCACGCTGGGCCACAGACGCGTGAAACCTTGGCTGTATTTCAGGCCGATCGCCCAGCCGATTTCGGCCAGGCCGGCCAGTACGAGATAAATCCAGGGCATGACGAAGACTCCTCTGCCACCGAGCAGGGTCGTCCCCGCGGAATGTCGAGCGTCGCTATGAGCGCATCGAGTGGACAGGCGAAGGGTCGTCCCTCCGCGCCGGCGCTTGCGGGCCGCCGGTGCCGTCTTGCCCTGTCAGCTTAGCTGATCGGCACGCCGAGACAAGGCGTGCCGATCCAGCGGGTCAGCCGGGGGTTACCAAGGCGAAACCTTCTGCCCGGACGCGCGCGCCGCGCGACGGGCGCGCGTGGAATGCATCACGCCGTACACACCGATGACGATCCAGGCGAGCTGCATCAAGAAGGCCGGCCAATTCAGCGGTCCCACGCCGAACAGCAGCGACAGCGCCACGCCGATCGCGCCCAGCACGTTCATCGACTGGTAGATCAGGCCGTTGCCGCGCAGCTTGTGGGCCTGCAGCAACAGGAAGGCCAGCAGCACCAGCGCGACACCGATATAGCCGGTCCAGTCGTACCAATAGATGTTCATCGTGCCGCACTCCTTTGACGCAGGGCTTCGAACAATACGACACCGGCGGCCACGGAAACATTGAGGCTTTCCATCTCGCCGGGCATCGGAATCTTGGCGATGAAATCGCAGTTCTCGCGGGTGAGCCGGCGCATGCCCTCCCCTTCGCTGCCGAGCACCAGCGCCACCGGCCCCTTCAGGTCCAGCGCATAGAGCGACTGATCGGTCTCGCCGTCCAGACCGGTGATCCACACCCCGGCGTCCTTCAGCGTACGCAGGGTGCGCGCCAGATTGGTCACCGCGACCAGCGGCACGCGATCGGCGCCGCCAGCCGAGGCGCGCCGCACCACCGGCGTCAAACCGACCGCGCGATCCTTGGGCACTATCACGGCGGTGACGCCCGCTGCCGCTGCGCTGCGCAGGCAGGCGCCGAGATTGTGCGGATCGGTGACGCCGTCCAGCACCAGCAGCAGCGCGCCAGCACCAGCCTGCTCCAGCAACCCGACCAGATCGCTTTCCTGCGCTGGCGGCGGCGCCTCGTAGCGCGCAGCCACGCCCTGGTGACGCGCCTCGCCGGCCAGCTTGTCCAGCTGTTCGCGCGGGCGCTGCTGCACCGGAATCTTCAAGGCCTGCGCGCGCGCCGCCAGCTCCTGCACGCGCGCGTTGCGCTGACCTTGTTCAACCAGCAGCTCGCGCACGCGCGCGGCGTCGTTGCTCAATGCACCTTCGACCGGATTGATGCCGACGATCCAGCTTTCGCTTCCGCTCATGACCTGCCTTTGGGTTTCGATTTGCGCGGGCCGCGCTTGCCTGCCTCGGGCGCGGCGGCGCGCTTGCCACCGGCCTTGGGCGGCTTGCCACCGCTCTTGACTGGCTTGCCGCCCTTGCCGGACTTGCCGCGCTCGGACTGGCCCGCAAACGCAGGCGCCGCCGCTTGCCCAGCCTGGCGACCGGCATCGGCACCGGCGGACGCATACGAACGGCGCGCCTTCGGCGGATTATCGCGTACCGGCGTCGACTCCGCAGCCTCGTCCGCTGTGCCACCGCGACCAAAGGCACGGCCTACGGCCTTGACCACGCGGCCGAACGCAGTCGCGGCCTTGCCGGAGCGGTCGGGCGCGGCTGGCACAGACGGCTTTGCACCGCGATGGGAAGGCAGCGAATAACGCTCGCCGCTGGCCGCGTAGTCGTACGCACGCGCCGCACGGGGCGGCACGACCGCGGCGGCGCGTGGCGGCACCAGCCGGAAATCGATCTTGCGGTCTTCCAGGCTGGCCCGCAGCACCTGCACGCGCACGTGGTCGCCAAGGCGGAACTGCCCGCCGTTGCGCTCGCCCTTCAGCAGCTTGCGCACCGGGTCGAAGTGGTAATAGTCGTTGGCCAGCTGGCTGATGTGCACCAGGCCGGACACCTTCGACTCGTCCAGCTCCACGAACAGGCCGAACGAGGTGACGCCGGTGACCACGCCATCGAATTCGCTGCCGACGTGCTTTTCCATCCAGGCGCACTTGAAGCGCTCGTCAACGTCGCGCTCCGCCTCTTCCGCCGCGCGTTCACGCTGCGAGCAGTGCACCGCCATCGCCGCCATCTCGGCCGGGCTGTAGGCATAGCCGGCAGGCTTGCTGCCGGTCAACGCGTAGCGGATCGCCCGGTGCACCAGCAGGTCCGGATAGCGACGAATCGGCGAGGTGAAATGCGCATAGGCCTGCAGCGCCAGGCCGAAATGGCCGCGGTTTTCCGGCTGGTAGGCGGCCATGCTCTGCGCGCGCAGCAGCACCGACTGGATCAGTTCGCGCTCGGGCCGCTCGCGCACCATGCGCAGCACGTCGGCGAAATCGCCCGGCTCGACCTCTTCCAGCGCCGGCATGCGCAGCTTGAACTCGCGCAGGAACTGCTGCAGGTCTTCGTACTTCTCCGCCGGCGGCGGCTCGTGCACGCGGAACAGCGCGGGAATCTTCTTCTTCTCCAGGAACAGCGCCGCCTGCACGTTGGCGGCGATCATGCATTCCTCGATCAGCTTGTGCGCATCGTTGCGCTCGCTGGCGCCCATCGACTCCACTTCGCCGCGCTGGTCGAGGCGGAACTTCACCTCGGGCGTCTCGAAGTCGATCGCGCCGCGGCGCAGCCGCTGGGCCGCCATCGCCTGGTACAGCCGGTGCAGGTTCTCCAGCTGCGGCAGCACGTCGGCCACCTGCTGGCGCGCATCTTCGTCGCGCAGGCCGATCGCCTGCCACACCTGGTCGTAGGTGAGCCTGGCGTGCGACAGCATCACCGCATCGTAGAACTTCGCGCGGGTGACCTCGCCGGCGGCGTCCACCTGCATCTCGCAGACCATGCACAGCCGCTCCACCTTCGGGTTGAGCGAGCAGATGCCGTTGGACAGCGTCTCCGGCAGCATCGGCACCACGAAGCCGGGGAAATACGTGGAGGTGCCGCGCTCGTAGGCTTCCTTGTCCAGCGCGCCGCCGATGCGCACGTAATGCGAGACGTCGGCGATCGCCACGATCAGGCGCCAACCGCCGCCTCGGCGCGGCTCGGCGTAGACCGCGTCGTCGAAGTCGCGCGCATCCGCGCCGTCGATGGTGACCAGCGGCAGGCCGCGCAGATCCACCCGGCCCTCGCGTTCGGCCGCACTGACCTGCGGCTCGACCTGGGCCGCTTCGCGCAGGGTCTCGGCCGGCCATTCGTGCGGCAGGCCGAAGCTGGCGATCGCCATCTCGACCAGCAGCGAGGGCTGCAGCCGCTCGCCCAGCACGGCGCGGATCGCGCCCAGCGGACCGCGCTTGCCGGTCGGCGGATCGGTGATCTCGGCTACCACGATCTGGCCCGAGCGCGCGCCCTGGGTCTCGTTCGGGGGAATCAGGATGTCCTGGTGCAGACGGCGGTCGTCCGGCGTCACCAGGGTCACGCCGTTGTCGATCACCACCCGGCCGACCAGCCGCGACGGGCGTCGCTGCAGCACTTCGACGATGGCGCCCTGGCGGCGGCCGCGCCGGTCCACGCCGACCACGCTGGCCAGCACGCGGTCGCCGTGCAGCACGCTGCGCATCTGCTGCGGCGACAGATACAAATCGTCGCCGCCTTCGTCCGGCCGCAGGAAGCCATAGCCTTCGGCGTTGGCGATCACTGCGCCGGGAATCAGGTCGAGCTTCTGCACCGGCGCATAGTCGCCGCGACGCCCCTGCAGCAGCTGGCCGTCGCGCACCATCGCGCCCAGCCGCTTGCGCAAAGCGAGCAGCTCATGTTCGTCGTCGAGCTGCAAAGCCTCGGCGATGCGCGCCTCGCTGAGCATTGCGCCATGGGCTTCCAGCAGGGAAAGGATCGCCTCGCGACTGGGAATCGGGCGCTCGTAGCGCTGTGCTTCGCGCTCGGCATGCGGATCGGGGCCGGGACTGGACACCGGAGCGTTCTTGCGCGGCTTGCGCGCGGTAAGGGGTTTCGCCTGGCTCTTGCTGGCGCCGGCGGATTTCTTGCGTGAAGGTTTTTTTGGGGTCACTCAGTTGCCTTGGGTTGTAGCGACGGCGCTCGAAGGGGCGCACGCCGAAGAAATACGGAGGCAAAGGACAAGAACCAGTTGACAGACCGCGGACAGATGCCTAATCTACGCGGCTCACGCAGCCCGCAGGCTTGCGTGGACCACCTGCCCAGGTGGCGGAATTGGTAGACGCACTAGTTTCAGGTACTAGCGGGTAAAACCGTGGAGGTTCGAGTCCTCTCCTGGGCACCAATCATAGCTCCATCTCGATTCAATGTCTTCGATGGAGCAAAAAAGAGCCCGCTGCTGCGGGCTTTTTTGCGTCTTGAACTTCTGTTGATAAGCCCCCTGTTGATTGCCGCGAAAAATTGAGCCGGACTTTCGTGAGCCGGCAATCGCAGCGCGGCTTAGCTTGGGTAGAGCGCAGGGGGACTGCAGGCATTGGCTCAACTTCTGGCGGAAATTTCTCTCCTGGCCGGCTCGATTTTGGATGGAGCTCGACAGGCCAGCCTTAGGCTGGAAGGAACTGGCATGGAGGCGATAGCGGAAGCCCTCGCATTCGAAACAGGAGAGAGTCGATTTTCTTCGGACATAGGTCCGCGTCCGGCCCGAGGCGGGCGTATTTGAGCTGCGACCCGTTGCTGAACAAGGCAGGAGCAGATGGCAGGCATTGCTGACACGGCAAGCCCTACGGTGCTCTGCTGCCCGATGAGCCCGAGGATTACCAAGAAGTCGACGCTTCCCTTTCAGCGCTGTCGAGCAAGGCGTCTCCCTAAGCGCAGCCCTCCACGACCGTGGTCTAGCACATAGGGAAATTGGTGAGACAGACCGGGCCTTGCAGGATTTTGATGAGGCAGCGCGCCAGTTGCCCCAGCGCCATATGTCATTCCAGTTGAAAGGCATGTTGCCGCAAAAGGCTGGAGCGACGTGACGAGGCGCGTGATGCCTTTAAGCCCGGGCCAAGCGATAGGGCGCACAGCCAGCAAGCCGACTGCGTCCGTCCGCTGCGCGCACGCGACCCAGGGCGGGACAGTCGCTCGACTTGCTGCCAAAGGGCCTGGCGCACGATGCCGACGTGCGCGGCCGGGTTAGTTTGGCCTGCCGCACGTGCCGGACACCGCCGGGCGGGCGAACTCCCACGCCATGCCGGCCACCGATCCGTCGCTGGGATCGTACGTGACCTCCTGATTCGCGCCGTCACGGCGTACCGCCAGGGTGATGGGATCGGTAAAACTCTCGGCCAGAGGGTTGATGTCGACGGAGGCGCGCAGCACGTCTCCGTCACGCAGGCCTGCCTTCCAGGCGTTCGAACCATTCACGACACCGCCGATCGTTTCGCCCTGGGTCAGCCGCACCGGTCGTGCAAAACCGAGATCGAACACCCGGACATTGCGCCGTATACCCGTCAGACATGGGCCGAACGTCCCCGGCGCCGGCATCAGCAGCTCGCCCTTCATCATCGCGTGCCAGCGGTCCACCGCCCAGGTGCCGACGCGCTCCTGCAGCACCGCCTGCCAGGTGTCGTTGGTCTGCGGGGCGCCCTGGCGAATCCGCCGACTCATCTCGTTGACCAAATTCAGCGCAGACTGTCCGGCAGCGCGCGCGCGAAGCCGCGCATCGAGGTCGGCCAAATAAAGCGCGCCGCGTGCGTAGGGCACCATCCATGCGTTGCGCCCGCTCCACATGAGTGTATCCAGGGACGCGTTGTCGGCAAGGCGCAGCCGGTTCGTGTAGTAACGTGCCGCGAGCGAGTCGACCAGGGTGCGATATTCTTCCGCTGTATAAAGCTTCGCCTCGAACGGCAGCACCACGGAAAAGTAATCAGCGACGCCCTCGGTGTACCAGTCACCCTGCTCGCCCGGGGCGTCGTCCAGATTACCGACCAGGCTGTGCACCATCTCATGGGCCAAGGTCTGGTGCAGATCCGTCCGCTCGACGTCCAGCCCCGGCGGCATGTAGAGCATGAACCCATCGTCGGTGGATCGGCCGCTGAAGATGGGTCCTCCGTCGTAGACCCGCACGAGCAGGCGGTACGGCTTACGTGCGGTGACCTTGAAGGCCTTCCGCTCGACGTCGTACGCTTTTTCCGTCCACGCCTCCAGTGACGCCAGCTTTCCGGCATCGAGCCCGAGTGCGTAGGCGATGAAAGGCGCATCGCCGTGCCCCTGCACCTCGGTGATCGGGCCCGCCAGGAAGATGGCATTGAACATCACGTCCTGGTTCCACTGCCCGCTGAGCGTGCCGTCGCCCAGCGACGAGATCGCGCGCTGGCCGCCGGGCAGCGTCCAGCGGATGCTCGTATCGATAGGCTTGCCACCCACGTCGGGATACAACAGGAAGCCCTTGAACCCTCCCGACAGGCCACCACCTGCCGCCTGCAGATCGAAGTGCGGGCCGCGCTTGGGCGTGATCGGCCGGGCCACCGGCATCTGGTACGACACCTCGATCGTGCCTGCCGCCTCGCGCGTCGTGGACCACACCTCGAAGCTTCCGTCGCTGCTCTTTTCCATGCGCGGGCCATCCAGCGGCAGCACGCCCCTGTCGTCCCTGACGCGAAGGCCCGACACAACGTCGGTATCGCGTGCCAGCATCGGTTCCAGCGTATCCAGCTTCAATCGCAACACCTGCCCCGGCGTGGACGGTGTGAACTGGTAGTGGACGTCGATGCCCGTCGGGTGACCGGCCGCATCGAGCTGTGGCGCGAGCGCCAGCGTCATGTGTCCCACCGATGCCTTGCTCGGCGTAGCCGCACTATGCCCGCCGAAAAGCAAGCTCAGCGCGCCCGTCGCCGCGACGACATGGAACGCGACACTGCGGAAAACGGGCATGGAACCTAACCTTCATGGATGCGCGACCGGCCCGCGCACATACACTCTACTACCGTGGTGATGCGCCCTACCGCGGTCTAGGCCGTTGGCCGGAACCTTGCGCGCTGTCTTAAAAGTCGCTCGTTCGGGGGAAGTCGTCGCGTCAAAGGCGCCAAGCGACGGCGGCGCGTCACCTGTCGGCCGTGCATCGAGACATGCTGCGACCATTCACGCCCTCCTCGTCCCCGTGACCGGCCTAGCCTTCATTCCAGGCAGGGGGTAACCTGCCCCAGGTAGTGGGGAGCAGTCACTTCTTTGTTGTTGTCTGGCGCGCGGGAGGCTGGCGGCCCTGGCCTGCGCAGAGCAAGCACGGGCGTTTGCGTGGAGGCGACATGGCAGTGACGGGGCACGCCGGCTTGTGGCCGGCCGACATCGAGAAACCCATGCGCCGGCTGGGCCTGTTCGGTCCCGGCTTGATCGGCTTCGGCTTGCTGACGGGTTGTTCGTCGCGATCAGCTCCGGCATTGATCCTGTTTGGCGCGTACTTCCCGGACTGGCTGCTGTTCGGCGTGCTGGCGATCATGTCCGCTATCATCACCCGCGTGGTCGCCGGGATTGCCGGGTTCGCACAGGCCGTGCCGTTCCCCCTGTTCACGTTTCTCGCCGTCGGCATCCTCGTGGCCGGCGCGTTCGATCTCTTGTGGTTGGGGCGGTGATGCGCGCCGCGGGCGGGCAAGGCAAATCGCGGCGAGCCAAGGTGCTGGCGCTGCTGATCATCGCACTGGCCATCATCGTGCTGATCGTGATTGTTTCGCGTGCCATGCGCGACCCTTCGACCGACGCCGCCTCTATCGATGCCGACGTCGTGCATGTTGCCTCCGAGGTGGGTGGGCGCGTCATCAAGCTCGGCGTTTCCGAGAATGCGGACGTCAAGCGCGGCGACCTGCTATTCCAGCTCGACCCGGAGCCCTACCAGAACGCCGTGGCGCAGGCACAGGCGGATTTGGCGGTGGCCGAAGCGACGCTCGCGACCCAGCAGCGTGTCGTAGCCACACAGAATTCCAATGCGGTCGTGGCGGGCGACCAAGTACGCAAAGCCACACAGAACGCCGCGCTCGCGCACCGCACCGTCGATCGACTGCGCCCGCTGGCGCAGGATGGCTACATACCCGAGCAGCAACTGGATCAGGCCGAGGTGGCGGCACACGATGCCGACAAATCGCTGAGCCAGGCGCGCGAGCAGCAGGCCGCGGCGAAAACCGCCGTCGATACGACGGATGCTGCCGAAGCGGCGGTGCAGGCCAGGCGGGCTGCGCTGGCCATCGCCGAGCATGCACTGCGGCAGACCACCGTACTGGCGCCGCATGACGGGCGCGTGGTCGGCCTCACCATCACCAGCGGCGAGATCGTGGCGCCCTCGCAATCGCTGTTCACGCTGATCGCATCCGACGAATGGTTCTCCGTGGGCAACTTCCGCGAAACGGTGCTTTCGCGCGTCAAGGTAGGCAATTGCGCGACGGTCTACTCGATGATCGACCGCTCGCGACCGATGCAGGGCATCGTCACGGGGATCGGCTCGGGGGTGCTGGATACTGATCGCGTCAATCTGCCGCGCGGTTTGCCCTATGTAGAACCTTCGCTCAACTGGGTGCGCGTTTCGCAACGGTTCCCCGTGCGCGTGAAGCTGGAAAACCCGCCGCAGGATCTGGTGCGGCTGGGGGCCAGCGCCATCATCGAGATCGATCATGGCGCCGCTTGTCGATGAGCGGCCCCGCGGCATGCTTCGCACCCGTTGGCACGAACTGCTGGCCGCTACATCAGGCCGTGGCGAATCCGCGCTGCGCCTTGCCCTGATCTGTGCGCTGGTGACCTGGGTGGCGCAGATCTACCAGACGCCGGAGCCGGCGTTGACCGCCTACGTCGTGTTCTTCATGAACAAGCCGGACCGTACCAGCAGCATCCTGACCAGCGTGGTCTTTACCGTGCTGATCAGTCTGATCATCGGCCTGCTGCTGCTCATCGCGAATGCCACGCTCGACGTGCCGGCATGGCGCGTCACGGTCATGGCAAGTCTGTCGCTGGGCATGCTGTTTCTCGCCTCGGCCAGCAAGCTCAAGCCGCTGGCCGGAATCCTCATGCTGATCATTGCCTTTGCGCTGGATCAGCTGGCCAGGGTTCCTGTGGGCGAGTTGGCGACGCGCGGGCTGTTGTATGCATGGCTGTTTGTCGGCATTCCGGCGGGAGTGACCATCGCCGTCAATTTGCTGATCGGGCCGGCACCCGCGACGTTGGCGACGCGTGCCATCGCACTGCGGCTGCGTGCCGCGCAGGAGTTGCTGGCGAGCCCGGGCGAGCCCGCGCGCGCGCGCCTCGTCACCTTGCGCCGCGCCGGCGAGGCGAGCATCCAGGGACACCTCCACTTGGCCGGGCTGGAAAAAACCGCACCACGCGAGGACGTGCAGGCGCTTGGACAATCCGCGCATTCCATCGGCACGTTGCTGATGCTAGTCGATGCACTCGACCATGCACACGCACCACCGGAATGGCGGCAGACGGCAGCGAACCGGCTGGGCGAAATGGCGGCGATCTTCGAGCGCGGGCGCTATCCGGCCGATGTCGAAGCCGTGCCATGTCCTCGCGGACAGTCAGGCCGTGCGGTCGCGCTGCTGGTCGCCGACTTCAACGCCGCACTTGCGCATTTCGCGCAGTCAGGCGAAGCCCAGGCAGCACATGCCGCGGGAGTCAAACGCGGCTTCTTCGATGCAGATGCCTTCAGCAATCCCGCCCATGTCCGTTTCGCGGTCAAGGTCACGGCGGCGGCCATGGCTTGCTATCTGTTCTACTCGCTCGCCCATTGGCCCGGCATCCACACCTGCCTGATTACCTGCTACATCGTCGCGCTCGGCACGGCAGCGGAGACAGTGGAGAAAATGGCGCTGCGCATCGCCGGCGCACTGCTGGGTGCGGCTGCGGGCCTGGCGGCCATCGTGTGGCTGATGCCGTCCATCGACCACGTGGCGGGCCTGCTGGCACTGGTGTTTGCCGGCGGGCTGGCCGGCGGCTGGATCGCAGCGGGCAGCCCGCGCATTGCCTACGCCGGTTTCCAGCTCACCTTTGCGTTCTTCCTGTGCGTGATCCAGGGTTCCGAGCCGGGTTATGACCTCGCCATTGCGCGTGATCGCGTGATCGGCATCCTGCTGGGCAACGTGGTGGTCTATGTGATCTTTGCCCACGTCTGGCCGGTAAGCATTGCGCCGCGTGTCGATGCCGCGATCGCCGCCATCCTGCACAAACTGGCCGCCGTTGCCCGCATGGACGGACACGGCAAGCGCCGCGACGCGTTGGCTGCCATGCCGTCGCAAGTCGCCAATGCGTCGGCAGACCTCCATCTTGCCCGCTACGAACCGCTCTCACTGCGCCGCTCCACCGATTGGCTGCGCCAGCGCCAGGCCTGGATCGCCGAGGCGGCTGCGGCCGAATTTCCGCTACTGGTCATGGATGCCCATGCCGAATCCGACGCGATGGCGATGCATCTGCAACGGCTTGCGGAGGTGGTGGACGGCAGCGCGGCCATGATCCGTGATTCGGTGGGTGAGCATGATCCTGGAAGGGAGCAGCCTCTTGCGCACTAGATTGGTTCCCTTGCTGGCGCTGTGCCTGAGCGGATGCGCCACCTCGGCGTTGCAGATGGCGCCCCCTGCCCCCGATCGGCCGTGGGCGCCCTCGGTGGATGCCTCAGGTGCGCTAGTCGCGCAAGCCTCGTCGTCGACCGCGCCTCCTGCGCAGGGTTATGTATTGCCGCCCAATCCGGCTGCCGCCACGTTACCGCCGCCACCCAGCATCGATACGAATCACGTTTACGGCCTCGCCGAGCTTATCGATCTGGCGGGGAGCACCAACCCCGAAACGCGCATCGCATGGAACGACGCCCGCAACGCGGCATTGGCCGCCGGCATCGCCCGCAGCACTTACCTGCCGCGTGTCAGCGCCACTGCGCTGGCCGGGCGGCAATGGACGGGCACCACGCAATCGGCTTACGGCCTCTCGCTGGGCCAGGACAACCGCCTCAGCGGTGGCGTCGGCGTGCTCTCGCTGGATTGGCTGCTGTTTGATTTCGGCCAGCGCAAGGCGCTGGTGGATGCAGCCGACCAGGCCACGGTGATCGCCGACATCGCCTTCACCGGCGCGCACCAGAAACTGATCCACGACATCAGTCTCGCCTTCTACGCCTATTCGGCCGTCCGCGCGCGTGCGGACGGTACGGTGAAATCGCTCAAGGACGCGCAGGACATTCTGACCGCCGCCGAAAGCCGCAAGAAGCACGGAGTCGGCACCGTCATCGAGATCGCCCAGGCTCGTCAGTTCGTGGCTCAGGCCGAGCTGGCGAAGGTGCGTGCCGACGGCGACGACGCGGAGGCCTACGCCACGCTGCTGTCGGTGGCCGGGGTGTCGCCGCTGGCGCGCATCCGGCTGGCCGACGTGTCCGGACGCTCGCTGCCTGCCGATCTCGATCAGCCGATCGATCAAGTGCTTTCCACCGCACTGCAACGCCGGCCCGATGTGCTTGCCGCGATCGCTGCGGAAAAGGCGGCCAACGCCAACGTCCGCATGGCGCAAGCGAGCTTTCTGCCCAAGGTTTTCCTTTCGGCCTCGGTCAACCGCGCCAGCGGCAGCTTGGCATTGTCCGCGCTGCCCGCGGTCGGCGATCAATCGCCCACGGTCGACTTGGCCAACCACGGCTGGGGCAAGACCGTCATGCTCGGCGTGACCGTGCCCCTCTACACTGGCGGCGTGAAAAATGCCGAACTGGCGCAAGCACGCAATCGCGCCGATTCGGCGCAGGAAGCCTTGGAGCGTGCCAAGCTTGGTGCGGCACAGGAAGTGGTGATGGCCTACTCCAAGCTGCACACCAGCCTTGCCGCGATCGCCGCCGCCATGGCCCTGCGCGACGCCTCGCAAACCACCTACGACGCTGCACTTGCCGCCTTCCGGCACGGCGTGGGCTCGTCCACGGACGTGCTCACGGCGGAGCGTCAGTTGATCGAAGCACGCGATGCTGTGGCCGATGCACATAGCGCAGCGCTCTCCGCGGCGGCCACTCTGGCATTGACCTGCGGCAATCTCGGGGCCGCACCCAACCCATGAATCGTGATTGCTGCGAAAAATTGACCTGGACCTTCCGTCGAAAAGTGAACCGACAATTGCAGCGCTGCTTAGCTTGGGTAGTGCGCAGGGGACTGTAGGAGCTGGCTCAACTTCGACGGGATTGCTGTCCAAGCCCGCTCGATTTTGGATGGAACTCCACAGCATGCCGTTCCGCCGAAGCCTGTTCGACATCGGCGACCGTGATCTTTGCACCATCGCTCGCGCCGTGAACATGGCGCAGCAGCCGTGACTCGAGAGCCATGGATCACGTCCTTAGTCGAGCGCCAAGGTGTGCTGGACTGGCCTGGAGATGGCGGCGCATCCAGCCAATCAGCATCCTCACTTCACCCGGCACCGGCGATGCGAGCCCGCGTTTTTTCAAACAGGGCCCGATCCATCCTGCACCTGACCTCGCTACGCTGAGCCAGGTGCTGCAGTTTGCGCCGCACAACCGGCCAACGAGCCGCGCGCGGAAATCCGATTAGATTGAAGTTCGGCCGCTCACCCTCTACGTATCGTAGGGTTGTGTACAGGCCACCAAGCCAGATCGATAGCGACTGGCAACTGCGGCATACGGAATACGCCGGAGTGGTCGTGGATGACTTCGCCGACGGCTTCGATACCTGGCACGACCGGGCCGTCGATCGGCCCCATCTTGCCCTGCCGCCGATAAATCTCCGCCCGATTCAGACCAAAAGCACGGACTCGAATCTGCACGTCATTCGCGCACGGCTCGGCAGACGGGATATCGCGCAACTACAGAACGTCCAGGCCGCCGGCACGCTCCAATACACAGGCCTTCATGGCGCCGCTCACGCGCGCGGCTGGGTGGTGGCGAAGAGATAGCGGTGAATCTTCCACGCGCCGTCTTCGCGATGAAACACGAACAGCTCGTTGTTGCCTTCGGCGACCTCGATGCCGGAGGCAAGGATCCTGGTGCGCCCGGCCGAGCTGGTCCTGGCCCATGCCCAGTCCCCGGCCTCTTCGACTTCGTGGACAGTGAATTGAACGTCGAGCTTGATGGTGGCGAAAACTTGTTCGTACCCGGCACGCACAGCCTGACGCCCGATCAGAGCCGGTGCGTGTTGCGGCATGAACACCGGCTCGCGGCCATAGAGTTCAAGAATGCTGTCGATGTCGTTGGCATTGAGTGCGGTTTCATAGGTCTTCAGGGCGGACAGGATGGTCACGGTCGTATCTCCGGAAAGCGCCGTCGTCGTTGGCGGCTGCGGAGCACTTTGAATCTATCTATATTGAAAATATATAAATAAAATTGACACTAACACTTTCAAAAATGACAGGTCTACCATGGACCTCAACGCCGTCCAGATGTTCGTCAATGTGGTGCAGGGCGGCAGCCTGTCGGCCGGCGCCACGCGGCTTGGCCTGCCTCTCCCGACGGTGAGCCGCAGAATCAGAGAACTGGAACGCCAGCTGCACGTGCAGTTGCTCGAGCGCTCCGTCAAAGGCACGCGCCTGACTGACGCAGGAGCGCGGCTTTACGAATACGCAGGGCGTGGCATCGAGGTGCTGGAAGAAGCCAGGCAAGCGGTGGTCAATGACCAGGCGCGACTCAAGGGCCGACTGCGCCTTTCGCTGCCACCGGCCTTCGAACCATGGTGGGATTTATTGGCAGTCTTCCAGCAGCGCTACCCGGATATTCAACTGCAGGTATTCACCACGGAGCGTCGGGTCGACCTGGTCGAAGACGGGATCGATGTGGCCTTGCGGGTAGGGGCTATCGTGCACGACTCGATGATCGCCCGACGGATACTCTCCTATCGCCACGTATTGGTTGCAGGCGCCAAGCTCGTCAAGCGGCTGGGTCTGCCCACGTCGGTCGATGCGCTACACCATTTTCCATGCGCCGTCTGGTCGCCTGGCGCCAGCCCCGCCGGCCGTTGGCGGCTGGGCAAGGAAAGCATCGCGCCACGAAGCGTATTCACCACCAACGACTATGCGCAGCTTCAGCGCCGCGCGCTTGCCGGCGACGTCGTGACCGAACTTCCGCCCTTCCTCGCAGCTGCCGCGATACGCTCAGGCAAGCTCGTCAGCTTGTTGCCTGAATATCCGTTGCCCGAACAGGAGGTTCATCTGCTCTACCCTTCGCACCGACATCCATCGACCATCGTGCGAACCTATCTGGACTTCTGCCAGCAAGAAGCCCATATCGTGGCGGAAGCCATGCATCCGACGCGCTGAAGACAGGCAGCAGCCTGCCGATAGCGCCGGCATGCGCTGGCAAGCCAAGCACGCGCGGTTCGCCTGATCGGCTCGATTTCGGCATGACGACGTGGCATCCCTGCCCGGGTGGAGCTCTTTCGCAGATGCGCATACCGGCCTGCCTGCGCCCCTCAACGTCCAAACGTCGCCATCTCTCCTGTCCGATGCCGGACTTTGTCACCCGACCCCTGATTCATGCTGGACCGGGCTTGGACAAGCACAGAGACTTTGCCTGCCTGGTTATCGTGAACCGTCGTTGATTCAACGCATAAAAGCCCAGGATGGCACCGGGCTTCGCCTGCAGGCCGAAGCCCTCAAAGACCGGCAGATCGCTGATGCGGATTTCCATCGGCTTCATGGCCCAGGAGCCGAGCTTCAAGCCGGAAGCACGGTACAGCCAGGTCGGCGTGCTTATACCCGGCTGCAGTCCTTCCGTGCCCTTGGGCTTGCGTTTGACGCGCGCGTCCTCGGCAGCGAGTCCCATGGTTTTTGCCGCCGGCCAATTAAGTATGGTTGAGGGGCTTCCCGTATCCACGATTGAAGATGCTTTCTTGCCGTTCGGCAGCGTGAGGTCAACGACCACGAATCCTTGATCCATCGGCTTGCCATCGGAGCCTATGTTCAAGGCTTCGTTGGGATAACAGACATCCTTCGATTTGAAATCTTCGTCCGCATCGAAGATCAACTCGCCCCTCGAAAGATCAAACGTCGTGTCATATTGATTGATGACGTCCTGCCCGAGAATTCCATCGATCTTCAGATCTTTCAGATCGGCGGCGATCATATCTGTCGGCAAATTGAGCCTGCCGACCCTCAGCGGCTCGACACGGGCGACAAGCATGTTCGAGCTCCCGCCAGATCCGTGCACATGCAAGGCCGTCTTATGCGTATCGATCCATCCCAATCGCTTGGCCAGAGACAGATCGATAACGCTTGCCCCTGCGGCGGTGTCTACAACGAAGCGCAATGCCTCCGAGCTTCCCTTGATATGACCTATGACGACCGGGTGCCCTTGATACATCGCCAAGGGCAAGCGCTGAGTGGCCACGAAGGATGTCGAACTGGCCGATGCGAAAGCAGCGACTGGAGCAGTCAGTAGGAAGCCGAGCAACCTGGCTGCCCGACGCCGGGAGAAAGTGCGATACAGACGGACGGAAATCATGTGGATGAGCCTTGCAAAAATACGAGGCGCCATTGCACAAGATGTGCGTATCCGCCGAATGTCCCGCTTATGTCGTATAACTACATTCCTGATACAGAATTGATACTCGCCGGGCCCATAATCGCGATATGAATGGCCGTGAGACCCTGCTCATCGTGGATGACGACGCCAGCATCCGGGATGCCCTGTGCGACTATCTCGGGCGCCACGGGTATGTCGTGCATGGCGCATGCGATGGCGTCGAGATGGATGAAGTGCTCGCTCGCAAGCCCGTCGATCTGGTCGTGCTGGACTGGATGATGCCAGGCGAAGACGGCCTCTCGATCTGTCGACGCCTGCATCAGGGTGGCCAGACGATTCTTATGCTGAGCGCGCTTGCCGACAGCCCGGACCGTATCGTGGGCCTGGAAGTGGGTGCCGACGACTATCTGTCCAAGCCGTTCGATCCGCGCGAATTGCTGGCCCGCGTCAGGGCTCTGCTCAGGCGACGCGGAAAATCGGAGACCGAGCCCCCTTCGCAGCATGTGTTCGCCGGCTGGCGGTTTCAGCCCGCGGAACGATTGCTGTGGAATCCCGCCGACGAGCCGGTATCTCTGACCCTGCTGGAAGCTCGGCTTCTGCAGGCTTTTGTCGAGCGCAGCGGCCGGCTTTTGCGCCGCGACACGCTGCTGCAGCTTACCCGCGGGCTGGATGCCGAGTCCTTCGACCGTGCCATCGATCTTTCGGTAAGCCGGCTGCGGCGCAAGCTGAGTCGGCCCGATCAGCCCGAGCTGATTGAGACCGTCCGCGGCGAGGGTTACCGCTTTTGCGTGACCGTGGAGCGGCGATGAAGCGGTCCATGCCATTTCTGCTGCACATTGGCGGCCTGACCATCACCACCATTTCGGTGAGCTTGACCATCAGCTTCGCGATTGCCCTGGCGATGCCCGCTCCCGATTCCGAATCCATGAGCTTGGCCGATGCCATCGGTGCGCTACAACATCCCCATGCTGCAGTCCCCAACGACCTGACTCGAACCCTTGAATGTTCTTCTTTAACGGGAGAGCCGGCTCCTTTGATAGCCGGAATAGCTTCCGTGAAACTGGGCACGCCACTGAATGACATTCAAGCCGTATGGCGGTCTCGGTCATCGGCTTCGAAGCTGCGGCTGGAAGTGGTCCAATCCGGTCACGCCGTCACGAAAGCCTATGACATGCCTGCGGAAGCGATTGCTGTACTCACGCAACCTGGTTTCACTCTGCCGGCGTTTGCCCTGGCTCGACGTGAGGCCACGGGTTGTTGGTCGGTCGTCGCGCCATCGCATACGCCGATGGAAACCTGGCGCCTACGCATTCTGGCTGCTTTTCTGTCTTGCGCATTGCTCCTGGCCCCGATGGCTTGGTGGGTTGCACGCCGCCTGGTGTCGCCGCTGAGGCAACTCGCCCTGGGGGCGGCACGTGCCAGCATCGACAATATGGATAAGCCTATTCCGCTCGAGGGCGCTCGGGAGATACGCATCGCCGCTACCGCGATGAACCGCATGCAGGTGCGTCTGCGTGCGCAGGCAGACGACATGACACGCATGCTGGCTGCGGTGGCTCATGACCTGCGCACGCCATTGACAGGTCTGCGCCTGCGGGTCGAAACGGCACCACGTGATCAGGCTGTTCGCATGATCGCCGATATCGATCGGATGACCATGATGATCGAGCAGGTGCTGGATTACGCTCGTGGGCAGTTTCACTCGGAAGCTCACCAATGCATCGATCTCGTGGCGCTCGTCCGCGAGTGCGTTGCCGATGCCAGCACGCTTGATGGGGATGTCGAATTCACGACGCCCGTCCCAGCGCTTCCGATGATGATGGATGAATTGAGTCTGCGCCGCGCCTTGTCGAATCTTCTGAGCAATGCACTGCGTTATGCAGGTTGCGCACGAGTTGCCCTCCTTGTGGACGCTGAAAGTGTGTCCGTGGTGATCGATGACGACGGTCCGGGCATCCCCCCCGACCAGCTCGAGCGCCTGCAGCAGCCCTTTCAGAGACTGGAAGGTTCGCGCAATCGGCGGACTGGTGGAGTCGGGCTCGGGCTGGCCGTTGCACGCACTGCGGCCTTGCGCCACGGCGGGCGACTCACGCTGGTCAATCGAGTGGAAGGCGGCTTACGCGCCCGCCTCGATATGCCACGCGATTTGTCGACAGGCAGCCTGCACTGACCGTTCTCGCGGCATGGAACGAACCACCTTGCTCAGTGCCTCCATAGAGGTTTGTCCATTTCATGGAGTCATGGCAGCAGAGCGATTCATCACCGATCGCCTCACTCGATGAAACCAGCTTCAGGCGGCACCGCTCTGCGGGCTGGCAGCGGCAACGCCCGGCCAGAAGATCAAGGCCGCCACGACGGGCGGCAGCAGAAAGGCCGCCATGCCGAAATACACATAGGCCAATGCCGCCACCGCGCAACCGACCGCGAAGACGCACACGCTCGCCGCCAGTGCAGCGCATCGCTTGCGCGCCACGAGCCTAGCTTCCGCAGGCAGACCTGGCCGGAGCAGGTCTGCGAGATCCAGCATGATCTGGGTGGTGCTTCCCGTCATCAGCGTGGTGGGCGGGTCCTTCGGGAAGAAGATGCGATGGATCGCGTTCTGAATGGCCATGCCGGCCACCAGGGTCATGCCGGTGAGCATGGCCGCCGCGCTGTCGCCGTCACGGAATGGGCCGAGTCGAATGGCGCATATCGCCGCGATGACGAAAAGGCCGATTTTTATGGCCGCCAGCACGTTGAGGAAGTTGCTGCCGAACCTCGAAAGGCTGCCGCTGAAAAAGCGCACCAGCGCCACCACGATGCAGAACATCGGCAGGGCCAGCAGCTTCGTCACGATGCCCGAAGTCCCATGCGCGAGGCTGGCGCCGATGGTGACGAAGTTGCCGGTCACATGGGCGGTGAACAAGCCCTGCAAGGCAAGGAAGCCAGCCGTGTCGACATAGCCTCCGTTGAAGGTCAGCAACTTGGGGATGGAAATTTTCACGCCAACTCCTTAATTCACTGGGTCAGTCTCTGCACGCCGTCACCAACCCAGGGACACCTGCAGGCCGATGTAGTTGCTGTCGTGCCCGCCGGCCCGTCGTATGACGTCCGAGGCGTCGAAGTGCACCGCCTCGAGCGCGAACGACACGTCGCGCGAATAGGCCCAGTCGGCACGCAGCTGCTCATAAGTCCCCGTATATTTTCCGGGCTGCCCCGCGGTATTCGGAACAGGCACGGTCGGTTGCGCATAGACGGCGTCGCGGGTGGTCTGCCGCCACTGCGCCGCAAGCCCGAACATGATCTTCAGCGCCTGGGAAGGATGCACTGTCAGCGACGGCTTGATCTGGATGAAGTTGGTATAGCCCGTGTAGCCCGCCAAGGCCAGGTAGGCGCCGTTCGGAAACAAGGGATTGAAGGTGCCTAGCGTATGGCCGTCCGGATCGCGGTTTCCCGAAGCGGCATCGATCTGGATGCCGAGGCGCGGTATCCATGCCGCTTCGGCGAAGGTGTAGCCGGCCAGCGAGCCGAATCCCCAGGCCTCCACGTTCTTGTCGCCGACGCGCCCATTCTGCTCCATGCCTTCGATATCCCAGTCCACCGGGCCCGCCAGGCCGGTCATATGGGTATCGAAGACGTTCCGTCGTTCGTCGCCCGCTGCGCTGAGGTAATGCGTGTCCGCCTGGGTGAAGCGTGCGTAATAGGCGGCAAGATTGACTTTTTCGCTCAGCTTGCGCTCGACGCGAAAGCCGCCGAGCGTGAGGTTTCCGCTGCTGCGGTCGTCGAACAGACGCTCGTTCTCCGTCTGCACGGGCTGGCTGTAGAAGGTGATGAAGCGCCACGGCCCCTGCTCGTAGTTAACCCAGATCGCATCGTAGGACTGGCGCACGTTCGGCCCGTCGCGCACCGACACGAAACGCTGCATGTCGAAGGCGAACTGCTGGCGCCCCACCCTCGCCTTCAGCGTGCCGTCGCCCACCGGCTCGGTCAGCGTGACGAAAGCCTGCTCCAGGTCCAGGCGATTCTGGTCGACCGGCGTCAGTTGCGTCTTCCCGGGCGCGAAGTCGCTCTGCAGCTGCACGAAGACTTGCAGCTGCGGGCCGACGTGCAGATCCGCGTGCACTTCGGCGCGGCTGATCACATAACTCTGCGAAACGTTCTTGCCGGTGCCGAACAGCGCCGCGTCGTTGGATTCGAAGCGCTCGCGCAGATTGGCCCCCAGCGACAGATAGACGTCCGCTTCGTTCGCAGCCAGCGGGATGTACTTGAGGCTGTCCAGAGGCCGGCGCGGCACGCGCGGATCGGCCAGCACCGACCAGTCTTCCTGCCAGCGGTTGAAGAGGATCGACGGCCTCTGCGGGATGGGCGGATCCGTCTCCTGCACGACGTCGGCGGCCAGGGCATGGCCAAAGCAACCGCCGAGGCCGCACAGGGAGATCAGGGGCCTGCACCATCGCTTCAAGCGATCCTCACGATTTCGACCCGATGCCGAGCTGGCGGTCGACGGTCAGCTGGTCCCAGTAGATCGACACGTGGGTGATCCGATGGTCCGGCCCGTAATGGATGACCATCGCCCCGGGATGGTCGAACTTGCGCCCGTTGCCGGGCGTGCTCTTGCCGGTCGCCGGATCCACGTAAGGACCGCTCCAGGTGCCGGTGACGCGCTCGACCGATACCGCATCGAATCCCTCCACGATCGCCTGGGTCACTTCGACGTGGAAGTCCGGATAGGCCTTGAAGATCATGCTGAAGAATTGGCGCGTGCCCTGGTAGTCCAGCGGCTTGGGATTGGCCGGCTGGTCGATCTGCACCACCGGCGAGAACAGCGCCAGCACTTGCCCGATGTCATGACTGTTCCAGGCGGCGGCCCAGTGGTCGATGTCGGCATGGCTGATCGGTCCCTGGGCCACGGGCGCGGGCGATGTCTGCGCCCAGGCTCCCGTCATGCCCGACAAGGCGAGCAGCGACATCGAGGTGAAAGTTTTTCGTTTCATCGACCTCTCCTTGCAGCATGGGGGGTTATCGCGGGAGTGAATCAGTGCGCCGCGGCCGCATGGATCTCGGCGATATACCCGCCGGGGAATTGCACGATCGCCGCCTCGCGCCGGTCGGAAGTGAACGGCTGCACCAGCACCTGGACTCCGGCCGCCCTCGCCTTCTGCAGCACATCGGCGAGATTCGCCACCTCATAGCCGGTCACCTCGTGGCCGAACGGGTACGGCAGGTGTCCATCCGTCACCAGCACCGCCATCTTGCCGAACTTCGACTCGATGCGGATGCGGCGATAGCTGTCGTTCGGCCGTCCGATCTCTACCCCGGGCGCCTGGCGATCGTCGGAAACGACCTTGCCGTGGGCAAAGGCCACGAAGTCGCGGACCAGGGCGTCGGCGCGATCCGGCGACACGTAGACGCGATTCTCGGGCACGCTCTGCAGGGCGTCGTAATGGGGCGCCTGGGTATGCCAGTACAGCTGCATGTGCAGGCCGCCCAGCCATTCGACGATGGCGTCGCGGCCGATCGGATCGGGGAAGGTCGCCACGGTCACGTCGGCGCCATGCTCTCGGGCGGATTTCACCGCCGCATCCATGTCGGTGACCAGGTAGCCCGTGCGCTCGCTGCCGAAGGGATAGGGAATCGGCGTCTTGAAGCCGAACACCGACACCGTACCGACCGGCGTGAAGACCAGCTGGGACATGGTCTGGCTGGGCGTCGGCGTCACCTGGAACACGCCTTGCTGCGATTTGTGGCCGCCGAACGTCGCCACGAAGCTGTCGGTGAAGCGGTCGAAGTCTTCCGGCGCCACATAGATATGGGTGGTGTCGTATTGCGCAGCCACGGCCACGTCGGGACTCGACACGGCCGTTCCCTTGGCCATGGCTCCGGAAGTCAGGGCCGCGCCGCTCAACAACAAGGCGAACAGGAAGGCAGAACGAAGGTTACGCATGATGGCTAGGCTCCTATCATCGGGTATTCACAGGGAGAGGGATTTTTTCGCAACGGCTCGCCGGTCGGCGAGCTGGGTCACCATGACCAGGGCGGCAATCAAGCCAAGATGCTCGAAAAAGCTGTTCAAGGCCATGAAGCGGGCCGGGCCGGCAAGGTTCCAGAAATCGTTGGCGACCAGCATGGCCACTGCCGTCAGCACGCCGAGCCCGCCGGCGCCCAGCCAGACCCATCGATTGACGAGGACGCAGAGCGAGCCGCCCAGTTCCACCACGATGGTGATCGCCGCCCACCACCATCCCGGATGCAGGCCGAAGTGTTCCTGCTCCAAGATCGCATCGTGGAAATGCATCAGCTTGTCCACGCCGCCCACCAGATAGGCGGACACCAGCGCGACGCGCAGCGCCGGCGCCACCCACGGCCATGACAGCAGTGCGGCGATCCAGCTTGGATTTCCTGGCCGTGTCGTCGTCATCTCAGACCATCCAGCAGGCGCAACCCAGCGCCCCCCAGAACGAACGCAGGTCGGAAGCCGGCGCGTCGCTCGCCCAGGCGCGTGCATGGTCGTGCCCGTGCACTGCGCAGGCCGAGGCGCAGCCGCAGGCGGAGGCCGCGACGCGACGCTGGGACGCTGCGTAGCGCTCGTCTTTCCACGCACCGAAACCGCCGAACTGCCGCACCGGCGACCAGTCCGGCATCGCCGCAGGCGGTTCGCCGTCGTCAAAGCGGGCGAACTCGCCGGCGCCGTAGACCACCCGGCCGCCCACGAGGGTGAGGTCCGAGACGATGTGCGCTATCTCGTCGCTTGCGCAGGCGAAGAAGTCGCGGTCGGGCACGATCACATCGGCAAGCTGGCCTACGGCGATCTGGCCACGCCTGCCTTCCTCGTTGGAGAACCACGCGACCTTTTCGGTCCACATGCGCAGCGCGGTTTCGCGATCGAGGCAGTGGCGCTGCGGATAGATGCGCAGGCCGGCCACGGTCTTGCCGTTGACCAGCCACGCCAGCGATACCCAGGGGTTGTACGAGGCCACGCGGGTCGCATCGGTGCCTGCGGAAAGGCGCAGGCCTTTCTCCAGCATCCTGGCTACCGGAGGGGTCGCCTCCGCCGCCGCCGCGCCGTATCGGTCGACGAAGTATTCGCCCTGATAGGCCATGCGGTGCTGTACCGCCACCCCGCCGCCCAGGGCGGCGATGCGATCCATCGAGCGCTCGGAAATCGTCTCCGCGTGATCGAAGAACCAGTGGATGCCGTCGAGGGGAATGTCGCGATGCACTTTCTCGAACACGTCCAGCGCGCGGCTGATGGTTTCGTCGTAGGTCGCATGCAGCCGCCAGGGCCAGCGATTCTCGGCCAGGATCCGCACGACTTCTTCGAGTTCGCCTTCCATCTGCGGCGGCATGTCCGGACGCGGCTGACGGAAATCCTCGAAATCGGCGGCCGAATAGACCAGCATTTCGCCGGCGCCGTTGTGGCGGAAATAATCGTCACCCTGTTTGTACTTGACCGTCCGGGTCCAGTTGAGGAAATCGTCCTTCTCCGCCTTCGGCTTCTGGGTGAACAGGTTGTAGGCCAGGCGCACCGTCAGCTGCCCCTCCTCGGCCAGCTTCTGCACGACCTGGTAGTCCTCCGGGTAATTCTGCGAACCGCCGCCCGCATCGATCACGCCGGTCACGCCGAGGCGATTCAATTCGCGCATGAAGTGGCGTGTCGAATTGACTTGATAGTCGAAGGGAAGCTTCGGCCCCTTGGCCAGGGTCGCGTAGAGGATGGTCGCGTTGGGCTTGGCCAGCAGCAAGCCGGTGGGATGGCCTTGCGCATCGCGGGTGATCTCGCCGCCCGGCGGCTCCGGCGTGTCCCGGGTATAGCCGACGACGCGCAGCGCCGCAGCGTTGAGCAGGGCACGGTCGTACAGATGCAGGATGAATACCGGCGTATCCGGCGCCACGGCGTTCAACTCGTCGATGGTGGGCAGGCGCTTTTCGGCGAATTGCTGCTCGGTGAAGCCGCCGACCACGCGAACCCATTGCGGCGGCGGCGTGATGGCGACCTGCCGTCTCAGCATATCCATCGCGTCCGCCAGCGAAGCCACGCCGTCCCAGCGCAGCTCCATGTTGTAGTTCAGGCCGCCGCGGATGACGTGGGTGTGGTTGTCGACCAGGCCAGGCAGGGCCGAGCGCCCTTTCAGATTGATGACCCGTGTCGTCGGCTCGGCCAGTCGCATCACGTCGACATCGTCGCCGACGGCGACGAACTTTCCGTCCTTGACGGCTACCGCGGTCGCAGCGGGGTTCGATCGATCCAGCGTAGTGATGCGGCCGCCGTACAAGATGAGATCGGGCGCCTTGGACACGGCAGTCATGAGCGGTTCTCCTTGCTGCCCGCCTTGTCGGCCGACGGTTGGTCCGCAGTGAGGCGGCCCGGCAATTCGCCGAACAAATGGCTGCCGCAGCGAGAACGCTGCCAGGCCGTCGCCACGGCCGTGCCGGCCAATACCTGCTTGCCGAGCGGAATCATCTGCTCGCCGATCAGGATGCCCAGCAGGCCTACCAGCGCCACCAGCGGCGGTGCCGGCGAACGCACATTGAGCAGGCTGTAAATGACGCCGACGAGAATGCCGGCCGCCAGTGACATCAGGTAGAGCTTCATGGGCTGTGATCTCGCTAGCTCGTGTCGGTTGAAGAGGCGAGCGGGACCACGCCGTCCCGATCGCGTAACCCTGCCCTGCGACGCTCAGTGTCCTTCCGAACCGCCAAACATGGTCTTGGCGTAGATCAGGCCCAGGCCGTAGCCGCCGCCATGGGCGATCGACGTCGCGACCGTCTGGTTGTAGGTTTCGCCGCGCGCCCAGTCGCGCTGCAATTCGAGCAGGTACTGCAGCGACGTCATCGGGCGTACGCCGGCCTGGACCATGCGGGTGACCGCGCGCTCATGCGCTTCGGTCGTCACGTCGCCGCAGGCATCGGTGATCACATAAGGCTCGAAACCCTGGTCCAGCGCCGACAGCACCGGACCCACGATGCACACGCTGGTCCACAGGCCGCCGAACACCAGGCGGCTCTTGCCGATGCGATTGACTTCCTGGATGACTTTCTCGTCTTCCCAGGTATTCATCGAGGTGCGGTCGAACATCTTCTGCCCGGGGAATGGGCCAGTCACTTCGGTGAACATCGGGCCGGAGAAGGACTTCTCGGCAACCGTGGTGAGAATCGTCGGCACCTTGAATTCAGCGGCGGCCTTGGACACCAGGGCAGCGTTGCTGCGCAGCTGGACGAGGTCGATCGACTTGGTCGCGAACGCCATCTGCGACTGGTAGTCGATGAGGATCAAGGTGTGATCGGGGCCGTTGAGCAGGCTCTTTCCCGGAACGGCTTTGGCGGTGGCCATGGCATTTCTCCTGACAGGTAAGGGAAGCTGTCCGCCCGGTCGGGCCGGGCGGAAGGCACATCAAGCGGTCATGTCGAACAGCAGCACTTCGGCATCGGTGTCGGCGCGCACGCTGACCTGGTCGACGGCGCTGATCGCCACGCCGTCGCCAGCATCCAGCCTGGCGCCGTCCAGCGTCACCGCGCCGCGCGCAACGTGCAGCCAGAGCCTGCGCGCCTTGTCGGTGAGATGGGTCAGCTCATGCCCGGAAGGCAGGCGCGTGACATACAGATTGGCGTCCTGATGAATCTTCACGGCCTTGCCGCTCGGATGATTCGACGCGACCAGGGCCCAGCGGTCGGCAAGGTCTTCCTGGGTGAAGGCATGCTGCTCGTAGCCGGGCTCGTGACCGCTGCGATCCGGAATGATCCAGATCTGCAGGAAGTGCACGAGCTCGCTGTTCGAAGCGTTGAACTCCGAGTGCGTCACGCCGGTGCCGGCCGTCATGCGCTGGATCTCGCCCGGGCGGATCACCGCGCCGGTGCCCATGCTGTCCTTGTGCTCCAGCGCCCCCTCCAGCACCCACGAGAGGATTTCCATGTCGCGGTGGCTGTGCGTGCCGAAACCCTGGCCGGGCTGGACGCGGTCTTCGTTGATCACGCGCAGCGGACCGAAACCCATGTGCTTGGGATCGAAGTAGTTGCCGAAGGAAAAGGTGTGATGACTGTTGAGCCAGCCAAAGTCGGCGAGGCCTCGTTCTTCGGATTTGCGCAAGGTCAGCATGGCGTACTCCAGGCGAACTGATGGGATGGGCTCAATGTAGGAAGCTCGCCCGGCGCCGCCTAGACAAGCAATCGCGAACCCCGTGTTCGCCAGAACCGAACGCATGTATTGCGCCCGCGCGCGCGGGCACGCCATGATCCGGCGCATGGAACATGATTTCGGAAACCTGCGTGCGTTCGTGCAAGTGGTCGAGAACGGCAGCATCAGCACGGCGGCGCAGCGCCTGGGAGTGGCCAAGTCGGCGCTCAGCGAGCGCCTGGCCAGGCTCGAGGGCATGCTGCACGCCAAGCTGCTGCACCGTTCGCCGCGTGGAATCACGCTGACCGACGCCGGCCGGCGCTTCTACGAACGCGCCTGCGACATACTTTCGCGGCTGCAGCAGGCGGTGGACGAAATCAACGGCGACGACAGCGGCGCGATCAACGCCAGCCTGCGCATCACCGCGCCGATGACCTTCGGTACGCAATACGTGGGCCCACTGCTGTTCGCCTTCATGCGCAAGCATCCGCGCCTGAAGCTCACCCTCGAGCTCGACGATCACTACACCAATCTGCTTTCCGGCGGCTTCGATCTCGGCGTGCGCATCGGGCGCCTGCACGACTCCTCGCTGATGGCCCGGGCACTGGCGCCGAGCCGGCGCGTGCTGTGCTGCAGCCCCGACTATGCCGCCCGGCACGAGTTGCCGAACACCATCGCCGAGGTCGCCGCGCACGACTGCATCTGTTACGGCAACGCTTCGGTGACGCCGTACTGGGAGTTCGAGACACCTGACGCAGACGAACCCGAGCAGATCGTGGTGCACGGCTCCGTCCACCTCAACAATGGCGAGAGCATGCGCGACGCGGCGATCGCCGGCCTGGGGCTGGCCGCCCTGCCTCGCTTCATCGCCGCCCCGGCGCTGCGCGATGGCCGCCTGATCGAAGTGCTGGCCGGGACGCCGCCGAGCGCGGACACGATCTACGCCATCTACCCGCGCACGCGCTACGTCAGCCATGCGGTGCGAGCCATCATCGACATGCTGGTCGAAACGTTTTCCGACGGCACGCCGTGGGAAGCTGACCTGGCGACGAAGCGGCGCAAGCAGCGCTGAAGCGGCGCAGCCGGCGCTGCGCGGCCGGTCGACGCGGTCGCCCGGCGCGAAGCCAGTGATCCGGCGGGAGAAGGTGGACTCCTGCCGCGGCTCTGTCGGACGACATGGCAAGCATGAATCGATCACGGTCACCTCGTACGTAGACTTCAACTTTGCGGCCTGAGCCATGCTTTGCCGAACTCGCCATCAACGGCGACGCTGCCATACGACAGGCGCGCGCCCTCATGGACGGCCGATGTCTCGCCGCCGGTGGATACAGCATCAAGACCGCCGGCGTCGCTCCCCGAAGCATGGGCGCCAAATCGGGGGGCAACGCAAACCGCGATGCCGGTGTTTCCCAGGCTCATCCCGCTTGCACGGGATGAGCGGTCAGTGCGGAATTTCGGTCGAACCGAGAGAACTTCAGCCCTTGATGAAGGCGAGCAGATCCGGGTTGATGATGTCCGGGTGCGTCGTGCACATGCCGTGCGGAAGGCCCGGGTAGGTCTTCAAGGTGGCGTGCTTCAGCAGCTTGGCGGAAAGCAGGGCCGAATCCGCGATCGGCACGATCTGGTCGTCCTCGCCATGCATGACCAGGGTCGGCACTTCGATCGCCTTGAGATCGTCGGTGAAGTCGGTTTCGCTGAAGGCCTTGATGCAGTCGTAGTGCGCCTTCGCTCCGCCCATCATGCCCTGGCGCCACCAGTTCCAGATGACGCCCTGGTCGACTTTCGCGCCCGGCCGGTTATAGCCGTAGAACGGGCCGCTGGGCACATCGAGGAAGAACTGCGCGCGATTGGCGGCCAGGGCGCTGCGGAAGCCGTCGAAGACTTCGAGCGGCAGGCCGCCGGGATTGGCCGGCGTCTTCAGCATGATCGGCGGCACCGCCCCGATCAGCACGGCCTTCGCGACGCGGCCTGCCGCGGCACGGGCGACGTAGTGGGCCACTTCGCCGCCGCCGGTGGAATGGCCGACGTGAACCGCGCCCTTGAGATTGAGGTGGCTGGTGAGATCGGCGACATCGGCCGCGTACGTATCCATCTCGTTGCCGGTGTCGGTCTGAGTGGAGCGGCCGTGGCCACGCCGGTCGAACGCGATGACGCGGAAGCCTTCGGCCAGAAAGAACAGCATCTGGTTGTCCCAGTCGTCCGCCGACAGCGGCCAGCCGTGATGAAACACCACGGGCACGGCGTCCTTGGAACCCCAGTCCTTGAAGAAGATTTCCGCGCCGCTCTTGGTCTTAATGATCGAGTTCATCGAGAAAACTCCAGTGAAGTGGGCATGTGCGTTGAAGAATGAACTGCCAGGCAGAAGAAGTGCGCGATGCGACGGCGACCGCAAGCATGGCGCCGGGTTGCCGCCTCGATCGGCAGCGATCGCAGGCTGCCGCTGGAAGCCAGGATTCTCGCCCCAACGGCCAGCCCTGCCAATGCACGATCAGGTAAGTACGCGACTACCCGATCAGGTAAATGATGCGAAATGTTCGCCCGTCGATTCGGCGCACATTTCTTCAGCACAATATGAGGTAAAGAGCCCCGTTGCTCGACTGAAGCCGATGCTCAGTCATCGAAGAAGCCCCGATGGCGCGCCAGCGTGACGGCGTGCGTGCGATCGTGCGCGCCGAGCTTGGTCATGACGTTCTTCAGGCGCGCCTTCACCGCGTCCTCGGACACGCAAAGGATGTCGGCGATGCGCTTGTTGGTATGACCGGTGGCCACCAGGCGGAGTACGCTCAATTCGCGATCGCTCAGCATCTCCGACCAGGCATGCGAGGCCATCTCGCCGGCCACTTCGGTGGCGACCACGCGGCGCCCATCCATGACGGATCGGATGGCGGCCAGGATCTCGTCGCGCGTGGCGGTCTTCAGCAGATAGGCGTTCGCACCGAAGGCAAGCGCGCGCTTGACGCGTGCGTCCCCGGGATAGGAGGTGATCACGATGATGCGCGCATCGGGAAATTCGCTGCCCAGCATCGAAATGGCCTGCAGGCCGTCGACCCCGGGCATCTGCAGGTCGACCAGGGCCACGTCGGGATGCAGCTCGCGATAGCGCACGACGGCCTCGGCGCCGTCCGCCGCCTGGCCGACCACGCTCATGTCCGGCGCGCTCTCGATCGCGGCGGCAATGCCGTCGCGCATGATCGGGTGATCATCGGCGATAAGCACCCGGATGGGTCTCGCATCGGCTGTCACGATGGACGTCCTCGGGGCATGGCTATCTTCGCTGCTCTGATGGATATGGTTCGCCCAGCATCCGGCCTTACTATCCCGTCAGCCCCGGCGGCAAGCAATGCCCGATCGAGTGATTCTATGTTCGCGCCATGGCAGCTTTGGCGACCGCGCATAGGACGATATGCTGCGTGCCGCCTGCACGCAGCCCGCCGTGCGCAGCATTTCACGGAAACCCTATGTCGATGCTGGGATGGCTCGCGCAGATTGGCCGTCGCGCCCTGCCCTTGATGGTTGCCACGCTGCTGGCGAGTGCCTGCATGGCCCAGGCAGGCGAATCGCCCGGTTTCCGCCGCAGATTGTGGGCGACTGAAGCCGGCACGCCCTCCGACATCTGGGCCCTGGCACAGGGCAAGGACGGCTACCTGTGGCTGGGCACAGGCAGTGGGCTCTATCGATTCGACGGCTTCCGCTTCGAACGTTTCCAGCCGGCGACCGGCAAGCAGCTGCCTTCCAACGACATCACGGCATTGGCCATGCTCGATGACGGCAGCCTGTGGATGGGTTTCTACTATGGCGGCGCGAGCGTCATGCGGAACAGCCAGCTGCAGTACTACGGCGCTGAAGAAGGTTTTCCGCGCGGCATGGTGCTTGCCTTCGCGCAGACCGACGACGGCGCCGTCTGGGCCGCCACGGAAGGCGGGCTCGCGCGGTTCGACGGCCTCCGCTGGCAGACCGTAGGCGCCGACTGGGGCTATCCGACGGGCCGCGCGGACTGGCTCACCGTGTCGCGCGACGGCAGCTTGTGGGTCACCACCGGCAAGTCCCTGGTGTTTCTTCGCCCAGGCCAGCACCGGTTCGAGCCTACCGACCAGGCCGTGGCCAAGTACGGCGTCATCGCGCAGGCGCCGGATGGCGTGCTGTGGCTATCCGATCACCTGCATGGCACGCGCGCCCTGCCCGGCCTGAGCGCCGAACATGCCGGCAGCACGCCCACCGAGGCAGCCGACGACAGTGATTTCAGCTGGGCCAACCGCCTGCTGTTCGATCGCTACGGCAATCTCTGGGGCACTTGCGTGGACAGGGGCGGCATCTTCCGTGTCGCTGCGGCGGGGCGGCCCGCCACTGGCCGTTCGTTGCGCGCCGGGGACTACGCGGAGACCATCGACCGTGCCAGCGGGCTTGTTTCCGAACGCGCCGTGCCTTTGCTGGAAGATGCAGAGGGCACCATCTGGGCCGGCACCAACATGGGCCTGGCGAGCTTTCATCGCAACAGCTTCCAGACGCCTTCGCTGGTCTTGCCCGGCACGGCCGCAAACTACGCCATGGCGAGGGATGCCGGCGGCGTCGTGTGGATCGCCAATGGCGGCGTGCTGTTTCGCTTCGATGGCGACGCCGGCGAAGTGGTGCGGCGTGACCTGCATGATGTGGATGGCATGCAGTTCGATCAGACGGGCGACCTTTGGCTGGTCGGCAGGAACCGTCTTTACCGGTTGCACGGCGACACGCTGAGCACCATCGAATGGCCGGTCTCTCCCGACTTCGCCCGCGCCAACGCCTTCGTCATCGATGCCTCCGGCACCGCCTGGCTGGCATTGACCGAGTACGGCCTATACCGCCTGCATGAAGACAAATGGCAGCCAGTCACGCCGGCAGCAGCGGTCGCCCATGAAACTCCCACGGCGCTGGCCAGCGATGCGCACGGCCAGCTGTGGATTGGCTATGTCGGCAACCGCCTGCTGCGGCTCGATCGCGGCAAAGCTCAGCTGTTTACCGAATCGGACGGCCTGCATATCGGCACCATTACCGCCATCGAGGCCGGCGGCGACGACGTGTTGATCGGCGGCGAACAAGGACTCGCCCGTCTGAGCCAGGGGCGCATCGCCTCGATGAACGTGGCCGACGCCGATGCGTTCAGCGGCATCACCGGCATCGAACGCATGCCCAATGGCGACCTCTGGCTCAACACCGGCAAGGGCGTAGTGCGCGTCGACGCCGCCGAGGCCTCGGCAAGCTTCGCGTATCCGGGCCGCCAGCCCGCTTATCGCCTGCTCGATTATCGCGATGGCCTGCCCGGCATCGCCAAGCAGGCGGCGATAACGCCCACGGCGCTGATCGACAGGCATCGGCGCCTGTGGTTTCTCACCAATCAGGGGCCGGCCTGGATGGAGCCGGACATGCTCAGCAAGAACCCGCCGCCGCCCACGGCGTCCATCATCGATGTCGTGGCCAACGGCAAGCACTACCCGGTCGACAGCCAGATCCAGCTACCCAAGGGCACCACCAACCTGCAGATGCGCTACAGCGCCGCGAGCCTGGCCATTCCCGACCGCATACGCTTTCGCTACCGGCTCGACGGCGCGGACATCGGCTGGCAGGACGCCGGCAACCGACGCGATGCGTTCTACGCCAACCTCGGCCCCGGCACGTACCGCTTCCACGTGCTGACCGCGAATGACGACGGCATCTGGAGCGCTCAAAGCGCGGACGTACGCCTCACCATCGCACCATGGTTCTACCAGTCTGTTTGGTTCTATGCGCTATGCGGGCTGCTGCTCGTCGCGCTCGTCGCCGGCTTCTTTGTCTGGCGCATGCGTCTTGCCGCCGAGCGCGTGCACTTGCAGTTGACCGAGCGCATGAACGAGCGCGAACGCATTGCCCGTGAAATCCACGACACCCTGCTCCAGGGCGTACAGGGCTTGTTGCTTCGCCTGCAGGCGCTGATGGCGAACAGGGTCACGCCGGAAACCGACGTCCTTGACGCGGCGATCAGGCAGGCGCGGCAAATGGTGATCGAAGGGCGCGACAAAATCATTGCGCTGCGAGGCGACACCACCCGACAGAACGCGCTCGTGCAGTCCATCCTGGCCGTGGGCGAAGACCTGGCTTCCGCGTACCCGCATGTGATGTTTCAGATGACTACCGAAGGAAAGCCTCGACCACTGCTGGGCAGCGCATGCGACGAGATGGTCGACATCACCCGTGAGGCGATACGCAACGCCTTCCTCCACGCGCAGGCACGCCACGTCGACGTACATGTGGAATATCGGCATCGCACTTTGGAGATCCGCATCGTCGACGATGGCCACGGCGTCGATGACGCCTGCCTCAGGTCCGCGGCAGAAGCCGGCCACTGGGGAGTGATTGGCATGCGCGAGCGTGCCGAGCGACTGGGAGCGAAGCTGAGCTTGCGGCGACGACGTCCAGGCGGCACGGAATGGCTGCTGAGCGTTCCCTGCCGAGCTGCCTACCGGCCGTCGAAATAGCAGCTGCGGCTTGCCCCGCAGCGATGCCAATCCTGCACTGGAAGATCCTCGCCAAGCCTGCACGCCGACCGGCCGGATATGCTGCGCCTGGTCTGGAATCACCTGTGGTTCACGGAGTCGCAAGCGGCAATGCCGCGCCGAATGCGACAGATCCAGCCTGCGGTCGATGTACAAGGCGCCCTGGCCATGATGGGTTTGCATCTATCGCCCGGCTCGGCCGCAGTCGCCGCGGCCTAGTTCAACGCAGGATCGGGCCTAGGCTTGCAGGCCTGACAGCGGCCGCACCGCGCATGGCTTGCAAGCGCGGGCTCGGGAACCATCAGCGCTCTCGGCCGAACATTTCGAGAAGGCATTCCGAGACTGCAGGAATTGGCCAGCTGAATGCCTCATCAGACAGATAAAGGCTCCGGCGAAGCCGATTCACGCGCAGCTCCGTCGCAAAGCACTTCAGCGTGGACGAAACCAGTTCACTGCGCTGAAAACTCTACGTCCCAATCCTTTCCGCGGTTACCGAGAATGCTGCCGTCGCTGGCTATGCAATACACCGGAATCGATACAGCGACGCGTTGAGGCACGCACAAGGCGGGGGCGCTCACTCCTTGGACCCAATCTCCGGTACCGGGGTCATAGGAATAAATCTCCCAGGTCACTTTGAAGGCGCCAGAATCGGCGCGAATGGCATAACCCTTGGTCGGGGTATCGAACTGCACGTCGGCGATGGCGTATGGCGGTCGCTTCACCTGCTTCCAGGTGTCGCCCTTGTCAATCGACACGAACACCTTGGAGAACATACCTTTGCTGAAAAATACCGAAACCACGTCGGTGGTGGGGTCTACATGGTGGCCCGAAATGGTCGACGGCGGCGTGATCGTCTTCCACTGACGCGAAGCCAGGTCATAGCGATAGAGCGCGTCGTGGGTATTGATGTAGTAGGACCCGTGGACAAGCTGGCCCATGGCGCCGAACCAGGCTAACAGCTTCTTTTCCAGAGGAAACTCCCGAGACTTCTCCAGTGTGCCTGGACCGCCCTGCTGCGAGAGGTAAACCGTCATGCCGTCCGCCGTCGTCCCTCCCGTACCCAGCAGAACCTGATGGGCCGTGGCAACGATCCACGTCGTGTCTTCGTGCTCGATATCGATGATGGCTTCGTCCTCACCGAATGACTTGATGTCACGCCAGCTCTTGCCGCCATCGGCACTGGATCGAAGCACGCCGTTGTCGGAGCCGGCATAGAGCACGCCGTCGACGTATGCGACGGCCGAGATGCTATGCAGCGTATCGATGCCGATGCCACTCCAGCTTCCGTCGGCGTGGCGAACACGTATTTGTCCCAGATCTGCGCCGAAATAGAAGTTGCCGTTCGGATCCTGTGCGGGATGCACATAGAGCGGCTTCGTCACGTCTCTGAACAGGCGAAGGAAGACTTCGGCGCTGGTCGCGCTTTTGAGCTGGGCAATCGTCGACGGCTTGTTGACTTTGCGATCGTGAGCCTCCAGCAGATCTGCGACCAGGCCCAGGCCGGTGGGCGGCTGCATCAGCTGGATCGGCCTCGGAACCGATACGGGAGTCCAAAGAATCGGCTCCTTCGATTTGAGCAGCGGACCATATTGCTTGAGCGCCTCGTCGACCGCGCCGGCGTTCTCCTCGACGCGGAGCGGCAACACCACTTCCTGATAACCGCCGATATTGAAAGGCACCAGACTGCCCAAGTCAGTGATACGCCCTGCCTCTACCCTGAAACTCGCATAGTCGCCCCACAGGTATGAGTTCCAGTTAGAGAGATGGTATTCACCCGGAGGGAGCCAGGCCCCGTAGGCCCGACCATCCGCCCCGTCACGCGGACGCAGTTTTACGGTCGAACCACCGCCGGCGGGCCGGACTTCCAGAAGCCCGAGTCCCTTGGGGAAGTACACCAAGACATAGCCATGGCTCGACACCAGTTCCGGCGTCACCTGTTCGCTATGGGCCGATGCGACGCTCGACCAGGCGATTGCCAGCAAAAGGCAAAGAATACGCCGACAGGTGCGCGCCCATGGCTTCGCATGCCGCATCGGAAAAAATGCAGTGAACAGTAGTGTCACGAGCTCCCCTCTTGAGCGTCCGTACTTGGCCGCTCCGAGGCGGATGGCGATAGCTTGCCGTGCTTCTCGGTGGCCAGCAAGCAAACACGCTACCAGGCAAAGGAGACAACATGCTTTTAGTTCGCCATATCGGCTTCGGGCCGCAGGGAAACCTTCAAATCTCTGCCAGAAGTCGGCCCGTCCAAGCCAGCACGTGCTAACGGCATCCATGATGTGGAGAACCTGGTTCTCCGTCGCCGAAGGCCAAGCCCGCAGGCTATCTAGATGAACTCGGCGTCCCGCAAGACCTTCGCGGAAGCGATCAGCCGGCGTACCGCCCCTCCGATCTTCTCATGATCGGCTGCGTTGGAAAGCGTGGCTCCGGCATAAAAGTCCGGCTCCAGCGACAGGCGCGGCTGTGCACGCAGGATGATCGCCGTGTTCCTGGTCTCCACTCTCACGTGATAGGCCCGCGCTTCGAACTGTTTTGCAGTCTTGGCTCCCGAATGGGTGAAAACCCTCCAGTCGTCGACACGATAGTCACGCAGGTCGCCCGTGGTGTGCATTCCGAACTCGAGGAGCTTGTCGCAAATCGCCAGGCCGAGCAGATCGTCGGGCTCGGAAACATTCAAGGTTATCGGGGCGCCGACTTCGACAATCCCCGTTATGGCCGACACCAGGAAGAGCTTGTCGTCATACAGGTATAGCGCAGCTCGAAGCTCTTGGCCTGCGCGCTCGCGTGCGTCGATCAGTTCACGTACCGAGTGATCGGGGAGCACTCGCGGCTTGGGCTTTACGCCACCCGGGAAAAAGATTTCCGCCATAAAACTCCTTCGAACGCCAGCCAGGCAAAGATATCCTAAGTGTCAATCGTGGATCGATGGCAGCCGGACCACATGCGTTCCTGCATCGCAACCATTAGCGGTTCCAGTTAACCTACCTGGGACGCTGCGTTTCGGTGTAAACCCAGAACCGACGTTCAGTGCGAATCAACGCCGGCGCGAATCGACACACCGGCCTCAGGGGGAAGAAAATGCGCACGCTTTCTCTTGCTGTCGTCATGCTTGCCGCCTGCTCGATGTCCTTGGCCGCCGCCTCCCCTGTTTCGCATCAGAGCATGGCCAAGGAGGCGCAACAGGCCCTGGAACTAGTGACGAGCACGGACGGCCCTGGCGCCGTGGTATTGATCGCACAGGGCGACACCGTGCTATTCCGTGGCGCCCGCGGACGCGCCGAAATCGAATTGGGCGTTCCGCTCACGACGAACCAGATATTTCGCATCGCATCCGTCACCAAGATGTTCACGGCAGCCATGGTCATCAAGCTCGCCGAACAAGGCAAGCTGTCGCTGGACGATGCTCTGGCGAAGTATTTGCCCGATTTCCCCAACGCCGGCCAGATCACGCTGCGCCAGTTGTTGAACCATACGTCAGGCATCTCGGACATCGTAAAGGACCCCACGCCAGGCTTCATGAAGCGTGATGTCGACACCGCCGCCTTGATTGCGGAGATCCGCAAGCGCCCGCCCAACTTCGCTCCCGGCACACGTTGGTCCTATTCCAACGCAGGCTATATCCTGCTGGGAGCCGTCATAGAAAAAGTCACGGGGCAGCGTTGGTACGAGGCGCTGCAAAAGACCTTGCTCGATCCATCGGGACTGACGCGGACCCGTTACGGCGACAATGCACCACTCATGCCGGGGCGCGTCGCCGGCTACACCACGGATAACCCCGCGCATCGCGTCGAAAACGCCACCTTCATCAGCATGAGCATTCCGGCCGCAGCCGGCGGCCTGGTCTCGACCGCTGACGATCTATGGCGCTGGATGCGAGCCCTGTCCAACGGGCGGATCGTGAGTCGCGAAGATTTTCAGCAAATGATCACTCCTGCGCCGGAGTTGCCGGGCGCATCGTCTACGCACCGTTACGGCCTGGGCATGTATAGCTGGCGCGTGCGGGGTAACCCGATGGTCGGTCATACTGGGCAGATCGACGGCTTTGCTTCTGCCGTTGCCTATCTGCCGAAGCAGGACATCACGGTGGTCGTCCTCGCCAACGATGATAATTTTGATGCGCAAACCATGGCTCGCCGCCTGGCGGCCATCGCTCTTGGCGAACCCTATGCGGAGCCTACGGCGGTGGCTATATCCGATGACGCACTGCGTGCGCTGGCAGGTGTGTACCGCATCGACGACATGACGACAGAAACCCTGTTCGTCAAGGATGGCCGACTCTACGCGCAGCGCAGTCACCATCACGCCGTTCCCATGCAGATGACGGCCGATCGCCAGCTTCACTTCCAACCCGATGAGCTCAACTATTTCGTACCCGTCCGCAACGCTGCCGGCAAGATCACCGGGCTCGACTACTTTGAAGGCGGCGACGCCCCGCCTCAATCACTGCCTCGAGTGACTGAAGATCACGGCAGCACTGCGGCAGCGCAGCCCGTCCCCACCCCGCCTTGAATGACCCTTCTTCAGTCCTCGAAATGTTCATGCCCGATCCAAGCGAGGTCTGCCTGCACTCGCCGCGCAGGTGAACTTACGGCGCGCCGGGCCTGCCGCCCGTTTTGATGCCAACACGGCGGATACGTATATATTGCCGCGCTCGGCTTCATCGATGACCCGGCTTCATCCACGACACGCGCACCCACGCCACACCGAACGATCGCGCCAAGGCGCCTGCAGACAGGCCATCGGGCTTGATCGGCATGTTGCAGGCGCCTTGGCCATCTTTCGGCGAAGCGCATGATTTCGTGTTCGTCAGGGAAATGGCAACTCCCCTGGCGACCCTGTCCGGAAGCTGCTGATTGAGCGAGCGCCGCCAGGATGGCCGCCCGCGCAAACCGTGCCGTCTATCCGCCACCAGCACGAAATCGGTCAAGTCCGGGGCGGCGCGGCCCGCGGCGTATCCACGTGCTGCCTCAACTCGAAGACAGAGTCGCGAGTCATCGGCGTATTCGCTACGCAACTGCGAGGGCAACTCGGGTTCGGCGCTCAAGGGCCCTAACGACGCAGGACGGCGGCGATGCGGCCAGACCGGCTACGATCTGCTGCGCCAGGCCAGCTGCGCCAAGCGAGTTCCGAAGCCCGGGCTTCCCTCAACTGCGCCTCTCGATGGCAATTGCCCGCAAGCTCCAAGCACTGCCGGTCGTTTCGCGAGCGAACGCGCGTCGATCGAGGCAGCATAGAACCGGCAAGATCACGGTGCCGCACCTGTGTAGGAAACCTCTCGGTCGACGTGCAACAACACACACTTCAAGTTGGCGGCGAGCTTGATGTCATATTGGCAGCCTGGATTGCTTCGCTCACGTGCACCGCCGCAGCCCCGACCACTCGCGCTCAGGCGACTCATCCGCCATTCGTTTACCGAATCTTTCAGCGGCTGCGCAACGGATGCGTAAGCGCAAGCATTCCCGCCACTCGAAACCGCATCAGAAAAGGTCGCCCATGAAAAATGAAAATGACATCATTTGCTTTATTGCAAGCAAGCCAAATTCAGCGCCGCTCGCCACGGCAATGCGTCTATGATCGCAGGCGGCAACCGCCTCGAACGCGTTAGTACGCGGGCAAAGCCATTCATACAAATTGATCTGCTTTTAATCGAAAGTTAATAAGCGACCTTTTGCCGTATCGCGAAACCGATGTCGCGCTTCGACACCTCAAAATCACGATGCGGATCTTTTGCCGATGTACTATTCGGGCGCACAGCACTATGTATTCCATTACAAATGGGCCGAGCCATATCAAGCGCTGTTTCATCAAGATGGACGCGTGCCATGTTCAAATATTGGGACCACGTCGACCGCATCATGCGCGTTCGTTCGTTCGACGAATTGAAGGCCATGACTTCGGCCTACACCAAAGCGACAGGCTTTAGAAATTTCGGATACGCCGTCAGGCTTTGCAACAGCACGAATGCAGATACTTCGGACTACCGTTTTTTCTACGATTTCGACAACGAATGGGGTAAGCGCTATCACGTCTTGCATCGCCCCGATGTCGAACGATCCGATGCGCGCATCCTGCACGCGCGAGCGGGACTCCCTGGCAATGCATGGAATACGCACGGCGAACTCGGCGGGTACACCCGTCCCCATATCGCTCGTCTTGGGCACAAGCAGGCGCAAATGGCCGGAGAATTCGGCATGACGGCCGGCCTGACTTTGCCGGGCTGGTCGCCTGGTATCCATTGGGCTTTTCTGACCTTGTCCACCGATGCCACCTACGATCTTCGCGAATTGGCACCGCACGTAAGCACCTCGACTTACTTCATGGCCTGCCTGCAGGCCGGCATGGATCGCCTGTTGCGCCCAGCCGATCGCATCCCCAAGCTAAGCCCCCGCGAATGCGAGGTCCTGCGCTGGTCGGCGATCGGCAAAACGGCATGGGAAATATCGATGATTCTTCGCATCAGCGAATGCACCGTGAACTTTCATCTGCGTCAGGCCGCAAAAAAGCTGCGCACCAAGGGCAAGTGCGCCACCTGCGCCAGAGCGGTGGCGCTTGGCCTGATCCTGCTTTGATCGTCTTGCCGATGTGATTCCTGGTAGACGCCCCACTTTCTTTTTGTCAGGATCATGCGCGCGATGCCTGGTCATGAGCCTTCCCCCGTCGATGTCTCGCTGCTCCGGCGCGAAGCCGAAACTGCCATGCAGGGCAGCGACTACGCAGGCGCCCGCGTCAAATGGACCGAAATCCTGACGCATTCGCCATCGCACGGCGAAGCGCTGTATCTACGCGCGCTATGCGCCATCGAGATGCATGACCAGCAGCAAGCCCTGGATGACCTTGAGGCGGCGCTCAAAGTACTTTCTCCGTTCGCGGACCTGTACTACTACCAAGGCATCGCACGTTATTTTCTGGATGACCTGGGCGGCGCCATGACCTGCCTCAACCAGGCGATCGCACTCGATTCTGGACACGCTCCCTCCTTGAAAGCTGCGGGCCAGTTGCTGGCGCAGTCTGGACACCTGCAGGAAGCCAAGCAGCACTTCGATCGGCTCTTGGTTCTTTCCCCTTGCGCCTCGGCCTTCAGCGATCGTGCATTCGTGCAACGCGGCTTGGGCGACGTGGCGAACGCGCTGATTGATGCCGATCGAGCGCTCGCGCTCGAGCCCGACATGCCTCAGGCCTGGCAGAACCGTGCCGCCGCCTTGCACGATCTCAACCACCTGCAAGAAGCCATCGAAGCGTTTCGCATGGCAGCCGACCTGCAGCCCGACGATGCCGAAGCCGCGCAGCAGGTGTGCTTCATAAGCCGGGTGATCTGCCAATGGGCATCACTGAAGCAGGACGACGCCCATCTCATACGGCGGCTGCAGCGCCCAGGCCCGTTGAACCTCTCGCCGTTCGGCCTGATACCCATCGCCGACGTTTCGGCCGAAAGTTTCGCCGATGTCACGCGACGTTCCGCAGCACAGCGCATGGGGCCGGCACTGCATATGCCTCCGCTGGTGGATCCCCAGCGTTTCCGCCAGCGCAAGCAGCTACGTATCGGCTATCTGTCCGCAGACTTCTATGAGCACGCCACGGTCAGGCTGATCGCTGGCGTCATCGAGAAACATCATCGCGAGCGGTTCGCGATTTATTGCTATTCCTACGGCCAGGTCTGCGACGACGGCACCAGGCGCATGGCGGCCATCAGCGATGTCTTTCGCCATCTTCCTCAAGCTACCGACGAGGCGCTCGCCAGGCAGATTGCCGCCGATGACATAGACATCCTGATCGACTTGAAGGGTCCGACTCAGCACATGCGCCCCGGCATCACCGCGCGCCGTCCGGCGCCGGTGATCGTCAATTGGCTTGGTTTCCCCGGCAGCTTCGGCCATCCACGCCTGGCGGATTACTTGATCGGCGATCCGGTGGCCACGCCATTAGACCATGCGCCTCTTTACAGCGAGACGCTGGCCCTGCTGCCGCATTGCTATCAACCAAATGATCGGCGCCATGCGATCGCCGATCGTCCATCGCGCCAGCAGGCAGGCTTGCCGGAAACCGGTTTGGTATTCGGCAACTTCAATCAGACCTACAAGATCGATCCGCACCTATTCGCTTTATGGATGCGACTCCTGGGTGAAGTGCCCGGCTCGGTGCTATGGCAACTAGAATCGCACCCGACAGCACTCGCCAACCTGCGGCAGGAAGCGGCCAGCGCGGGCATCGACCCTGCCCGCATTATTGCAGCACCCAAGCTGGAACAAGCTGCACACCTGGCTCGCCTGCGGCTGGTCGACCTGGCCCTCGACACCTACCCTTGCAACGGGCACACCACGACAAGTGACGCGCTGTGGGCGGGCGTGCCCGTCATTACCTGCATGGGCGAGACGTTTGCCAGCCGCGTGGCCGCCAGCATCCTGCATTGCCATGGACTGGCCGAACTGGTGACCACGACGTCGGCCGATTACTTCGCCCTCGCGCGGGAACTCGCGCTCACACCCAGCCGTCTCGAGGCCGTGCGCCTGACCATCGAGCGCCAGCGGCTCGAGTCGCCCTTGTTCGACACGGCAAAATTCGCGCGCGATCTCGAAGAGGTTTATCGCCGGATCTGGGACCAGCAGCGCCAGGGTCTGAGGAGCCCCATCGTGATATCCGGACAGTCCGAAGGCGACTGAGCTTGCGGCTCGCTGTTTAATCTCGGTGATCCTGCCGGTCCAGCCTAGAAGGCTTATTCAATCGATAGTTCATGACTTCGATCCAGGGGATCGGGACCAGTTTCATAGGTCGGCTCGATCTTCCACCAGCGATGGATTGATGACCTTGCAACCACCCAACTCTCGCAACGATTGCTCTGTCTGTTGATTTTCACCGAAAACTGAGCCGGGTTTTTCATCGAAAAGTGAGCCACCGGCTGCGGGGTCAGCTTAGCTCAGTGGTGGGATGAACGGGGGTCGAGATCTCCTTCTTAGCGTCGGTGGTGTGGTGCCGAAAGCGGTAGCTGTCGTTGCCGGTTTCGATGATGTGGCAGCGATGGGTGAGCCGATCGAGCAGTGCCGTGGTCATCTTGGCGTCGCCGAAGACGGCTGCCCATTCGGCAAAGCTGAGATTGGTGGTGATAGCCAGGCTGGTCTGCTCGTAGAGCTTGCCGATCAGATGGAAGAGCAAGGCGCCGCCCGCCTGCGAGAAGGGTAGATAACCCAGTTCGTCGAGAATGACGAGATCAGCCTCGACTAATCGGCTGGCCAGTTGCCCTTGCTTACCGACAGCCTTTTCCTGCTCCAGCGCATTGACCAGCTCGACCGTCGAGAAGAAGCGCACGCGCCGACGATGATGCCGGATGGCCTGTACGCCGATGGCCGTGGCCAGGTGCGTCTTGCCGGTGCCCGGCCCGCCCACGAGCACCACGTTCTGGCATTCGTCCATGAAGTCGCCACGGTGCAATTGCCGAATCAGCGCTTCGTCCACGACGCTTTGGGTGAAGTCGAAGTGACTCAAGTCGCGATAGATCGGGAAGCGCGCGACCTTGAGCTGATAATTGATGGAACGCACCTCGCGCTCAGCCACCTCGGCTTTGAGCAGGGTCGTCATCAACGGCAAGGCCTGCTGGTACAGCGGCGCACCTTGCTGCGCCAGTTCGTCAAGCGCGTGAACCATGCCATGCAGGCGCAATGATCTCAGTGTGGCAGCGATGGCATCATGCGACATGGCGTGACTTCCTGAGGTGGTCGTACCGCGCCACGTTGGCAACCGGCTCGGTCTGCAAGGCGAGGCCTGGCGGCGCGCTCACCGGTGCCGGGGGCGCCTCGCCCAGCAGGCGGCCCAGCAGGTTGAGGATGTGGGGCTTGGAAGGCGCCTTGGCCTCCAGCGCCAACTCCACCGCGGCCAGGACCGCCTGCTCGTCGTACTGCAGGACGAGAGAGAGGATCTCGACCATCTCTCGATCACCGCCTGGACGTGCCAACAGGGCCGTCTGCAGCTTTCGAAACCCCTCGGGTAGCTGGGTGAACGGCGCACCGTTGCGCAAGGCCCCAGGCTTACGCTGCACGACGCTGAGGTAATGCCGCCAGTCGTAGATGGTCCGGCCGCCGTCGTGGGCACGGATGATGAGTCGCGGGTGCTCGGCAATCCTCTGCCCCTCGGCGGCCATGACCACGCGATCGGCGTAGAGGCGTACGCTGATCGGTCGATTGGCGAAGCTGGCGGGCACGCTATAACGGTTGCGATCGACATGGACCAGGCAGGTGGGCGTGACACGCTTGGTCTGTTCGACAAAGCCATCGAACGGCGTGGGGACAGGCATCAGCTGAGGTTGTTCATCCCGCCATACCTCAGCGAGGGTGCGATCTCGCCACTCCGGATGAAGCTGGGTCTCCCACAGCGCTATGCAACGTTCCTGCAGCCAGTCATTGAGCGCTTCGAGCGTCGGCATGGGCGGCGCCGCGGGCCATAGCCGGTGGCGCGCATCCTGCACGTTCTTCTCGATCTGCCCCTTCTCCCAGCCCGATGCCGGATTGCAGAACTCGGCCTCGAACAGGTAGTGGCTCACCATCGCCGCGAACCGCGGGTTGACGTCACGGACCTTGCCCCGGCGTACCTTGTCGACGGCCGTCTTCATGTTGTCGTAGATACCTCGACGCGGCACACCGCCGAAGACCGTGAAGGCGTGCAAGTGGGCGTCGAACAGCATCTCGTGCGTTTGTAGCAGATAGGCGCGTAGCAGGAACGCTCGGCTATGGCACAACTTGAACTGGGCGACCTGCAGCTTGACCCGTTCACCACCGATGCGCGCGCTGTCCTCGCTCCAGTCGAACTGGAAGGCTTCGCCGGGCGCGAAGGCCAGCGGCACAAAGGTGTCGCGGCCGGCGGTGCGGCTGCGCTCCTGCTCGGCTTGCCGCCAAGCTCGGGCAAAGGCCGCTACGCGACCGTAGGAGCCGACATAGCCTTGGGCTGCCAGGGCCTGATACATCCACCGGATCGTGTGCCGCTGTTTACGGGGTACTTGTTGGTTGGCGCGCAGCCAGCGGGACAGATGGGCTGCATACGGGTCGAGCTGGCTGGAACGCTTGCGGATGGGATAACGCGGGGAGAGGTCCCCGCTCGCCAGATACTTGGTGATGGTGTTGCGTGACAGCTTCGTGCGTCGTGCGATCTCCCGGATCGAGATCTTGTCACGCAGGTGCCAACGTCGGATGACGCTCAGTAGGGCCACGTCGATCACTCCTTAGCTCCCGCTCGGATGGTGAGCGGAGGGTGGTAGGAGGTGGCTCAAATTTCGATGGAAACTCCCGTCCGAAGTGGCTCAGTTTTGGATGGAACTCAACAAGCAGGGCCTTGGACGAAAAAGGCGTGTTGCCAAGCCCCGAAAGCACCGCGTTGCCCAGCGTCGATGTGAACAGGCGGCTTACAGCCTCGGTGGCTTGCACTTCCTGTCTCGTACGCTGATATTGCCATGACGCCACGAACAATCCGGCTATCGTGATCAGCACGATGACGGAAACCAGCGCCGCCGAAATCTTGTTCCGCAACAGGAATTTGCGCAGGCGATAAGTCCACGCGTTTGAACGCGATGCGATGGGCCTTCTATCGAGATAGCTTTTCAAATCGGCAGCAAGTGCGTCGGCGGATGCGTACCTCTGTTCCGGTTCTTCATGCAGCGACAGCGTCAGGATATGCTGCAGGTCACCGCTCAATGTTCGTTTCAGGGCGGCGAGGCTCGTCCGGCGCCTCGCGGCGATTTCCGCGGCGGCGTCGCAGGCGATCGCGGAAGCCATCGGCGGCACCGCAAAGTCGAACACTTCCCGCAATGCATCAGGCTTATTCGGCGAGTGGACTTCGAACACCGGCCGGCCGCACAGCAATTCATACAGCAGCAGGCCGAGGGCATAGACGTCGGTGGCAACCGTGATGGCGCCTCCACGTATCTGTTCGGGCGCAGCGTAGCGCTGCGCCATGGCCGGCTCCTGGTCGATGGACGCGTCGTTGACTCCGTCTGCACCGAGCAGCTTTGCGACGCCGAAATCGAGCAGCTTGGGCTCGCCATTGCTGTCGATCAGCACATTCGATGGCTTGATGTCGCAATGGACGACGAGGTGGTGGTGCGCAAATCCAACCGCTTCGCATATCGGCAGAAAGAGCCGAATGCGCGTGGCGACGTCGAGGTACTTCGCATCGCACCACGCCAGCATGGGATCGCCGTCGACGTATTCCATGGCGAACCATGGTTCACCGTCGTCGACGAGGCCACCGTCCACGATGTGCGCAATGTGCGGGTGCTTCATCTCCGCGAGGATCCCGCGCTCGCGCAGGAAGCGGGCTTTCGCATTCGCTCTGAGCCTGCTTTTTCGAATCAGCTTCAAGGCGACAACCTGAGAAAACATGCCGTCATCGCGCTCGGCCCGATAGACCACGCCCATGCCGCCGTGCCCCAGGCGCTCGACCAGGCGATAGTTGCCGATGCGGCGCCCCGTCTCGTCCGTATCCTCGATCGATCCGGTAAACAAACCGATCTTTGCGGCGACTTGCTGTACCGAGAAATCCAGAATGCCGCGATCTGTCGCGTCCGCGGCCAGCATAAAGCGCAATTTCGCCATGCTTGCCCGATCGTTGCCGCAGACGCGTGCAATGAACGTTTCCCGCTCTTCCTCGGGCAAGTCGAGCGCTTGTTCGAACAGACTGATGAGGGTGTGCTCATCCATCTTCATGCCCCACGCGGGCGCCGGAATTCGTTGCCCGTCGGCAGCCAAGCTGCCAGCGGCAACGTGCCTATGCGGATGCGGAATTCAGCGGCCAACCCGAGCTTGATAACTCAAAGTTCGGCTGTTGTGGCGCATCCCCTGTTGCATTCGTTGCGCACGATCTGATGAATCCATGGGCGCAGCCTCAAGCAATCCTGGCCCGTGGCTTTCCCATGCTTTCAGGCCGACAGTGCCAGCTTGTCGAGTACGCTTGCCGGCATGACCGGCAAGCGATCATCGCAAGAAGCCCTGACAACCCAACCTTGATCGAAGCCTCAAACCGTGCCTGACCATAACTTATCGGGCGCTCCGTCGGTTTGCCGAAGGCCATGATTTGCCCTCACTCATCTCTCATATCGGCAAATCGGTACCTACCCCTTCATCTGGCTAAAAACACATGGAAATGATGACGGCACAAGCCTTCATCTCTCACCGTCACGGGCCGCAGTGTGGCCGCCCGGGCTTCCTTCAGCATGCATTCGATGGACTCGAAATGAAGCTTGATAGCCGACCACTGAAACTGTGATCCAGTTGGCGCGGAAGCTGCCTCATCGCTTCAACGCCGAATCGCCACAGCCAGCTTATACATTCGGGAATGTACATTGCAGCGCGGGTCCAGCCGCCCCCCATCTGGCTCGACCGCTGGTGGCTGCGCCTATGCGGTCAGTCTGAAATGCAGCGGATCTCGTTGTCGCCGAATCAGCGGCATGATGACTGGCAATCGTCGGCGTACCGAAAATACGCGGGAGGGCCTCAGGGCCAAATCGATCGCCTCCCGCTTCCAGCCTAGACATTCATGTCGGAGTACAGCAGCGCACGCGCTGTCCGCCAGCCTCTCTCGACCGTGCTCAAAGAAACGCCCTGAAGCTCGGCGATCTTGGGAAAGCTCAGGCCGGCGAAAAAGTGCAGTTCGACGATTTCGGCAAGATGCTCGTGCCGTTTCTGCAATCGCTCCAGCGCGTCATGCAGCACCAGCAAGTCCACCACACGCGGATCGTGCGGTATTTCTTCATCGAGCGTGACGATCTCGCCAGGATCGCGCTTGGCGCGACTGCGGTGACGTTGATAGTCGACCAAGACCATGCGCATGGCTTTGGCGGCCAGATGATAGAAATGGCTTTCGCTCTGCACATCGATGCTGGCGCCGACCAGCTTCAGATACACCTCATGAACCAGACCGGTCGCACCGATCGAATACATGGGCTGCCTGCCCAGCAAGCGTGACGAACGCGAGCGCAAGGCATCGTAGATGGCCGCAAAAGCTTCCTTGAAAGCGTCCTTATCAGTCGAACTTCGCTGCAGCAGTTGTTCAAACCCAGGCTCTGAAAGAGGCATGTAGTGCACCGAATGAAAGACCATGACGAAAATCATCCGTGATGGACATAGCTTACCGCTTATCACTCGCCACCTAGCGCTTATTTACTTGTGATTGTAATCGCATTCCTGCAGCGACGCGCTCACTCAGCTTGCGCGGACAACCGCGCAAAGCCTGAGGCCGCATCGCCCGCCTCAAGGCTTCGCTGAAACATAGCATCGTCGGCACGCTCGACGGCCGTGACCGCACACCGCTGCGATCATGACGCTAGCCAGGCTATGGCCACAGCGAGCCCGATCACACCGGCTTGTCTGAAGCGTCATCGCTGATCCGGACCGAATTATGGCCGGCCCGGATTAACTTGACAGATGTAAAGTTAATCCAGAGAACCAGAGACCAAGGCGGCCACTTCGGGCCTATTCGATGGCGCCATGAGTTTCCGGCTTTCAATGGCGATCCGCATCGGCTCACACAACATATCGCCGGATCCGTTCCGCCTGCGAGTCCTCTTTGAAGCGCTGATCCAACACCTGCCACGGCAATGAATTGGATGCGCTTGTGCGCTGGCCGGTCGAGCCCGCGACAAACATGGGCATCAGCGGCCTCTTCCTTGTCGCCTTTCCGCGCCGACTTCGCATCGAAAAGACAGGCATGAGCGCCGGTCGTTCGTGGGGGACGCCAAGCTTCGGCCCGCTCTCGTCCGCGCCCCCGAATCGGCGATCGACATGGCTTCCAAACCTGGCCAGCACTCGCACCAACCGCATGCATAGGCAATTCCGCACATGCTGCGGCACGGCTTGACACCGGTGTCAATTACGTTTCACGCTGGTCACCGTTCCAATGCGAGGGGCGCGCCGAGCGTGGCAGTGGACCATTCGAAGCAAGCGAGGGGGGCCGTGGCCATGCCGTTTCTGGCGGCCGACATCGGCGGCACGCATGCGCGTGTGGCGCTTATGCGCGCCTCACGCGATGGGAGCCAAGACGTCGAAACGCTCGCCTATCGCGTCTTCGCGTGCGCGAAGTTCACCAGCTTGCCGGCACTGTTGCGCGCCTTTGTCGATGCCGACGCGCAAGCTCCGGTGAGGCACTGCGTGCTCGCCTGCGCCGGCCAGATCATGGGCAACGAGGTAGTGAACGACAACCTCGCCTGGCCGATCCACCTGGCGGAGCTGCGCTACGCGCTGGATCTGGACGAAGTTGCGGTGCTCAACGATTTCGAGGCGCTGGCCTACGCACTCGATGGTCCGCTGGCCCACGATGGGCGACGTCTCTGCGGACCGGACAAACGCTCCGATGGTCCGGCCCTGGTGATCGGCCCAGGCACCGGCCTCGGTGCGGCGGCGCATATCCCCGGCCCTGCCGGCGGCGTGGTGCTGGCGACCGAAGCCGGCCAGATGGACTACGCACCGAACTCGGTGCGCGAACGCGAAGTGCTCGCGCAGCTGATGCCGCAGGGCGGCTACGTGGCGTTCGAACACATCGTATCGGGCCCCGGCCTGCTCACCCTCTACGCGACCCTGTGCACCCTGCAAGAACAGACGCCGAGGCTGGCGACGCCTGAAGCCGTCACTGCGGCCGCACTGGCACACAGCGATGCACAGGCCGCGGAAGCTGTGGAGATATTTTGCGCTTCGCTGGGAAGCTTCGCCGGCAATCTGGCGATGGCCTTCATGGCCACAGGCGGCGTGTACCTGGCAGGTGGCTTCCTGTCATCGATCTTCGAGTTGCTCAAGCGCAGCGCCTTCGAAGAACGCTTCCTGCACGGACGCAGTGCACGCGCCCTGCTGTCGGAAGTGCCGGTATGGGTCACCGAGCACGGCCGTCACGGCGTGCAGGGCGCAGCCCACTGGTACCTCAGACATGGCCGATCGGGAACGAGCGCCTGGCGGCATGCCGCGAACGGCGTCAGCGCATGAACCGCCACAGGCCAGCGACCGTTCTTGGTTGCGCGATCATCGCGTGGCTGGCAGCAGCAGGTGTAGCCTTTGCAGCATCGGCCATGCCCTCATGGTCGCTGCTGCCGCAACCGGCCAAGCTCAGTCCAGCCCGATCGGGTGCGGTCGACGTCGCCAGCGGCGCCGTGATGTCGGTACGTGGCGCAGATCGCGAAGTGCATTCCATCGCAGAGCGGTTCGTGCGGCGCGTGGCGGACATCGACGGCTTGCAACTGCACCTGGCCACGACGGACGTGGCGCACCCTGCGATCGCCTTCGAGGTGGATCCGCATGCCGATATCGCGGACGAGGCCGGCTATCGCATCACCGTCGGCAACGGCGGCATCCTGGTTTCTGCGCGCACGCCACGCGGCGTGTTTTACGGCAGCGTCACCCTGTGGCAATTGCTGACACCGCCCGGGTGGACGCGCGGCTCACCCGTCAAAGTGGCTGACGGCGTCATCGAAGATCATCCGCGTTTTGCCTGGCGGGCCGTATTGCTCGACTCGGGCCGGCACTACCAAAGCGTAGCCGACATCGAGAAGCTGATCGACTGGATGTCGCTCAACAAGCTGAACGTGCTGCTCTGGCATCTGACCGAAGACCAGGGCTGGCGCCTCGATATCACCAAGTATCCCGAACTCACGCGGGTCGGTGCCTGCCGTAAGGCGGTCGGTCTCGACAGCGAGCTGAGCGGTTCCGCCGATCGACCCTACTGCGGTTTTTATACGCAGGCCGAGGCGCGTGCCATCGTGCGCTATGCCGCCGAGCGCTACGTGGACGTGGTGCCGGAAATCGACTTGCCAGGGCATTCGCAGGCAGCCATCGCCGCCTATCCGTGGCTGGGTGTCACCGGCAAGCGTCCCTCCGTGTGGACCGACTGGGGCGTGAGCCCATGGCTGCTCAAGCCCGACCAAAAAACCCTGCGCTTCGTCGACGACGTGCTCGACGAGGTGATGCAGCTGTTCCCTTCGCGCTATATCTCGATCGGTGGCGACGAGGCCGACAAGCAGCAATGGAATGCATCGCCGGAAGTACACGCGCAGATGCAGCGGCAGGGCCTGGCGAACATGGATCAGCTGCAGGGCTGGTTCATGCAGCAGGTGGCCGCGCATCTGGTCGAGCATGGGCGCACGCCGGTGGGCTGGGACGACGAGCTGGTCGCCGGTGCCGCGCTGCCGGCATCGCAGGTAGTGATGTCGTGGCATGGCGACGACGGCGAACGCGTGGCGCTCGCTGCACTCCAGCAAGGCCACGACGTGGTGATGACGCCGCAGGAGTCGCTGTACTTCGACCACTACCAGTCCGAGCTGCCGGATGAGGGACCGGGGCCGGCCCCTGCGGCGAGCTTGCGGCAGGCCTATGACACTCGCCTGGTCCCGAACGGCGCAAGCGCGAGCGAAGCCGCACACATCATCGGTGTGCAGGCTGGCCTGTGGACCGAGCAGATGATCGACTTCGCGCACGACCAGCATGCGCTGTTCCCTCGCCTCGCGGCGCTGTCCGAGCTGGGCTGGTCGGCGCCAGGCGCACACGACTGGAACGACTTTCTGCAGCGCATGCCAGCCGAGCTGGCACGTTACCGCGCGCTAGGCATCGACTATGCCGACAGTGCGTTCGCGCCCTCCTTCCAAATCGCTGCTGTCGAAGATGGCGCGTTCCGGATCGAGCTGTCGAATCAAGCCGGCTACGGGGCGATGCGCTACACCACCGACGGCTCCGCTCCGACCGAGCGCTCCACGCCGTATGCGGGGCCGCTCACGCTGCCGGCCGACACCAGGCTGCGCGTCGCCACGTTCGCGCCTGACGGTTTCGAGCTGGCCGCACCACGCACGCAGACGCTGGATGACACCGGCTTGCTGAGCCGCGATGGCAGCGCGCTGACTACCTGCTCCAGACAATCAGGCTCACGCCTGGACGGTGCAAAGCCGGCGCAGGGACCGCGACCGGTCTATGCCGTCGATATCGGCAACGCGTGCTGGCTATGGCCACAGCTGCCGTTGGACGGCATCAGACATGTCGCGATGACGGTCGAACGCATGACGTGGCGCTTCGGCGACGAGGCGAAGGATGCCGTAGCACGGAGCAAGGCCAGTGCGTTCGGCGAGTTCGAGATCCATGCCGATGCCTGCAACGGGCCATTGCTGTCGCGCTCGTCGCTGCCGAGTGCGGCACAGGCTAAAGGGCAAGTCCGTCTCGAGGCCAAGCTGACCACGCCGGTGGGGGCCGGCGTCCACGATCTGTGCATCTTCGCCACCGGCGATCCACGCGATGGCCAGTGGGCGCTGGCGCACATGGCGCTTTCGAAATAGCGGTACGCGGGGCCAAAACCCCGCGCAGCAGGACCGAGCAAGTGGCTCCGGCGTCGAAGCCGAAGCCGGGGACATCGAGAAATGGCATCACGACGGCGCACAGGCCAGCAGGCAGCGCCGGGCTGCACACGTTTCGGAACACCACGGAGCACCTGAGGTTCGACAGGCAACACCAACGAGGTTAAAGCCCATGTCCACCGTACTTCGCAAGCATCCATTGTCCTTTGCCGTCACCGCTTCGCTGTTCGCCGCCGTGTCGACGTCGGCTGCGGCGTCGCCTCTCGCCGATATCCAGGCGGACGGCACGGCAGCGCAGGCCAGCACGGCGCAAACCGCGCCGGCAACCGCATCGCCCAACGCCGCAAAAAGTGCAGCCGATAACGGCGAGACCAAGAAAACCGACGCCAAGGCCGACGGCAGCGACGCGAAGAAAAACGCGACGACGCTCTCGACGGTGAACGTCTCAGGCGTACGCGCATCGCAGATGCGCGCGATCGACCTGAAGCGCGACGCGGCGAATATCCAGGACAGCATCACCGCAGAAAACATCGGCGCGCTGCCCGACACCACCATCACCGACTCACTGCAACGCGTCACCGGCGTGCAGATCAATCGCGACGCCGGCGTGGGCACCTCGGTGGACGTGCGCGGTCTGCCCCAGGTCGGCACCATGTTGAACGGCGAAGTGTTCATCACCGCGGACCAGATCGACTCGCAGCAGCCCGACTTCACCATGCTGCCGTCCACCTTGTTCCATGGCGTCGACGTGGTGAAGTCGTCCACCGCCAACGAAACCGACGGCGGCATCAGCGGCGCCATCAATCTGCACACCTATCGCCCGTGGGACCTGCCCAGCGGCTTCACCTACAGCTACTCGGCCGACGGCGAGCGCGGCACCACCACCAACCACTGGGGACCCGAGGCCAACGGCCTCATCTCGTACAACGACCATGGCCGCTGGGGCCTGCTGATCGCGGCGGACTACTCCGACACCAAGCGGATGAACGCCAGCGAAGGCCTGGACCAATACGGCGTGGTGCTGAATGGCGAGAACGCCGCCAGCGCAGGCGGTTATAACGGTTTCTTGAGTCCATGGAACGGCGCGCCGATTCCGTCGAAGATCGCCCAGAACGCCGACGGCAGCGTGGACGTCAACGGCGACGGCAAGTCCAACGGCGTGTTCATGGGCAGCCAGGACATCAGCCTCTACGACATCACCACCCAGCGCAAGCGCAAGTCCGCCAATGCCTCGTTCCAGATGGACCTGGGCAATGGCTTCAGCCTGACCAGCGACTACTTCTATTCGCAACAGCACGAGTACGACCGCAACGTCGGCATCCAGTTCAACTCCACCAACTGGCAGGGCGCTACTTATGTGCCGCTGCAGTCGCGCGATACCGGCAGCCCTGCCCTCGGCGCCTACGGCACGCCGCAGCCGGGCTGGGAGGGTTCGCAGATCTACACCACCCAGGTGTACGAGAAGTGGCCGGGCGACGTGGAGTCGTTCTCGCAGATCACCCAGAAAAGCTCGGTCGCGAAAAATCTGAACCTGCAACTGGACTACGACGACGGCGGCCCGTTCACCGGCAGCCTGCGCGGCATCCATGACACCGCTTCGCAGACAAACCAGGAAACCGACGTCAACGTTTCCGATTCCGACGGCGCGCTGTGGCCCAATGTGCTGATGCCCGGCGTCGATCCAAACTCGGTACCGCCCGGCACCTTCGTCTATCCGGCGCAGCTGGGCGGCAACCGCGTGTTCAACCCCAACGGCATTCCGCAGAACACCGTGCCGATCATCGCGAACTTCGGCGGACGCTACCTCACCGTCAGCATGCCCGCCTCGCTGGCCGCCAACTTCGCCAACCCGAACGACTGGACCATGAAGACGCTGGAATCCTCCGGCGACTACGATCGCAAGGTGGCGCTGAACGCCCTGCGCTTCGACGGACAATTCGACTTCCAGGACGGCTTCAAGCTCGAATTCGGCGGACGCAACAGCATCCGCGACGCCAACAACAACGGCTGGACCCTGGAAACCCCGGTGTATGCCGGCATGGGCGCCAGCGACCCGAACGGCTGCCTGGTGCGCTACGTCGGCGCCGACGTGGTGATGAACAGCGGCTCGTGCACCGCCGGCAACGACCAGGGCTATTTCCGCTCGGGACCGCTGTCCGCGGTGTCGATGCCGAATGCCGCCGGACCGCTGTCGGGCAACTGGAAGCAGTACAACAATCTGCTGGGTTCGGGCATCAATTTCTGGGCGCTCGACCCGTCCGCGATGATCAACCCGATCTCGTTCTGGAAATCGCTCTACCCCGACACCGTCCAGGTGGCCGAGCCGGGCACGACCTGGGGTGTGCAGCTGAAAGAGCTGACCGGCTATCTGCAGGGCGACTTCAACGGCACCCTCGGCGACATGCCGTACAGCGGCAACGTCGGCGTGCGCGTGATCCGCACCCATCTGAACGTGACCCAGCACCTGAGCGGTGCCCCAGGCGCGTACGGCGACGAACCGGCCGATGCCGGCACCTCGGTCACCAAACGCAGTTACCAGGACGTGCTGCCGTCGGCCAACTTCTCGCTGGACCTGACCGACAGCCTGAAGCTGCGGCTGGCCTATTCCAAGAACATGATGCCGCTCGACCTCAGCACCTGGGGCGGCGGCCTGCAGCTGAACTACTCGCTGGAAGAGACGCCGCAGGGGCCGATCTTCCGCGTGTCGGACGGCACCTCGACCGGCAACCCGAACCTCAATCCGTGGCGCTCCACCAACTATGGCGCGTCGCTGGAGTACTACATCAACCCCACCAGCATGCTCAGCCTTGCGCTGTTCCGCATCAACGTGGACAGCTTCATCAAGAACGGCAGCGTGACCAACTGCACCCTGCCCGACGAAGACGGCGTGGTGCGCGACCATTGCATCGTGATCACCCAGCCCGTGCAGGGCACCGGCAACAGCATCCAGGGTGCGGAGTTCGACTACCGCCAGGGCTTCACCTTCCTGCCGGGCCTGCTGTCCAAGACGGGCGTGGAAGTGAACGCCACTTACGCGCCGAGCAACTCGGGCGAGAAGGATCTGGCCGGCCACAAGATTCCGTTCCAGGACAACTCCACCAAGTCCGGCAACTTCATCCTGTGGTATCAGGACGACCACTTCCAGGCTCGCGTCGCCTACAACTACCGCTCGCGCCGCGCGGTGATGGACAGCGTCGGCGGCATCACCGGCATGGAGATGTACGAGGCGCCGCAGAAGTACGTCGATGCGTCGATCTCGTACAAGTTCAACAAATACGCCGAAGTGTTCCTGGACGGCACCAACCTCACCAACGAATATCAGCACTACTATCTGGTGTGGCCCGACCAGCCCGCGCACTCGACCTTCTCCGAACGCATGTTCATGGTCGGCATCCGCGGCCAGTGGTAAGCGGAACGCCCTGCCCCGCCGATGCGGGCCTGACGATGACCTCATGCCTGCATGCAAGGGCATGGGATCGCCGAGACAGGGCTTGAGTCTGCAGCAGCAAGATCGTCCATCGGAGCGGTTCCATCACGCCCCGCTCGCCATCCATCAGCACAAGGCCAGCATGCAGGATTCCAGCACGCCACCGCCCGCTCGCGACCACGCCTTCCATCGCTCCATCGGCCTGTTCTCGGGCACCGCGATCAACATGACCCAGATGTGCGGCATCGGGCCGTTCATCACCATTCCCATCATGGTCGCCGCCATGGGTGGGCCGCAGGCGGTGATCGGCTGGATCGCCGGCGCCATCCTGGCCATGGCCGACGGCCTGGTCTGGGCCGAGCTCGGCGCGGCCATGCCGGGTTCCGGCGGCACCTATGTCTACCTGCGCGAAGCCTTCCAGTACCGCAGTGGCAAGCTGATGCCCTTCCTGTTTATCTGGACCATGCTGCTGGCGATTCCCCTGCTGATGTCCACCGGCATCATCGGCATGGTGGAATACCTGGAATTCTTCTTTCCCGGCCTGGGCTGGTGGCCGGTGCACCTGATCGGCCTGGCCTCGACTGCGATCGTCACCTGGCTGCTGTATCGCCGCATCGAATCGGTACGCACCATCACCATCGCGCTGTGGGTCATCATGCTGGTCTCCGTGGTCGGCGTGGCGGCCGCCGGCTTCTCGCACTTCAATCCGCGCTTCGCCTTCAGCTATCCCGCCGACACCTTCGGCAGCCACTTCTTCGTCGGGCTGGGTGCGGGCCTGATCATCGGCATCTACGATTATCTCGGCTACAACACCACCGCCTACATCGGCGACGAGCTGCGCCAGCCGGGACGCACCATGCCCGGCTCGATCATCGCCTCGGTAATCGCGATGATGGTCGTCTACCTGCTGCTCAACATCAGCGTGCTTGGCGTGGCGCCATGGCAGGACATCGCCCACTCCAAGTCGGTGGCCTCGCTGGTGGTGGAGCGCAGCTGGGGGCATACGGCGGCAGCTGTGATGACCGTGCTCATCATCGTGACCGCGTTCGCCTCGGTGTTCACCGGCCTGCTGGGCGGCTCGCGCGTGCCCTTCCAGGCCTCGCGGGACAAGGTGTTCCTGTCCATGTTCGGGCATCTGCACGCCAAGCACGGCTTTCCGCACGTAGCCCTGCTCACGATGGGTGCGGTGACGGCAGTCGGCACGTTCTTCGACCTCACCGAGGTCATCAACATGCTGCTGGCCGCGACCATCATCGTGCAGTCCATCGCGCAGATCGCCGCCCTGGTGGTGCTGCGCAAGCGCCAGCCCGGCCTGCCGCGCCCGTACCGGCAATGGCTCTATCCCGTGCCTTGCATCATCGCGCTGGTGGGCTGGGTCTATGTATACGTGTCCGCCTCCACGCTGTCGCTGATCCTGTCCGGCCTGTGGATCGTCGCCGGCTTGGTGGTGTTCGCGATCTGGGCCAGGCTCAACCGGTCCTGGCCGTTCGCGCCCGCGGAAATACGCGAAGCCTATCTCGGGAAATCTTGACTCATGCCCACTTCGACCAGGCACGTACTTTGGGCGATCGCCGCGATGGCGGCCTCGGCCTCGGCCTCGACCTCGGCCGCGGCAGCCGCACCGGCATCGAGCAGCGATGCGCCCACGGCGGTAAGCGCCGATGCCGGCACCAGCACCGCCGTCGACCACTGGCGAATCCAGGACAGCGCGAAGGCACAACAGGACGGTGCCGAGATCTCTGCGACCGGCTACTCCACCGAAGGCTGGTACCCAGTGAGCGGTCGCGCCACCGTGATGGCCGGCCTGCTCGAAAACAAGGTGTTCAAGAACGACGTGTTCTACAGCGACAACCTGCGCGCGGTGCAGGTGCCCGACTCCAGCGGCAACCTGTTCGTGACGCCCTGGTGGTATCGCAGCGAATTCATCCTGCCGAAGGCGCCGGCAGGACGGCATACGCTGCTGCGCACCCACGGCATGATCGCCAGCGCCGACCTGTGGGTGAACGGCCACCTGATCGCCGATCAGGGCGAACTCGCCGGCGCCTATCCCGTGCACGAGTTCGACGTGACGCGTTGGGTACATGCCGACGGCAACGTGCTGGCGCTACGCGTGCATCCGGCCGATCCACGCAGCAGCTTGTCGATCGGCTGGGTGGACTGGAACCCCACGCCGCCGGACAACAACATAGGGCCGTGGCGCGGCGTGGACATCGTGCAGACCGGTCCGGTCGAGCTGAGCTTTCCGCAGGTGTTGTCGACGCTGTCGCTGCCCGACCTCGCACACGCCACGCTGGAAGTGAAAGTCACCGCGAAGAATCTCGATACGGTGGCGCACGACGCGACGATCAGCGGTAGCGCCGCCGGCGTCGCCATGCAGCAGACCGTGCACCTCGCGCCAGGACAGACGCAGCTCGTCGCCTTCTCGCCGCGGACGACGCCGGGCCTCGCGCTGGATCACCCGAAGATCTGGTGGCCGGTCGGCATGGGCGAGCATCCGCTGTACCAGCTCGAGATGAGCGCCACGGTCGACGGCACAACTTCCGATCGGGCCGCGACGACGTTCGGCATCCGCAGCGTCAGCTCCAGTCTTACCGCGCAGGGCTACCGCCAGTTCTTCATCAACGGCAAGCCGCTGCTGATCCGCGGCGCGGGCTGGGCTCCCGACCTGTTCCTGCGCGACGATCCTGCCCGCATGGACGCCGAGTTCGACTACGTGCTCAACCTCGGCCTCAACACCATTCGCAGCGAAGGCAAGCTGGAAAGCCCGCGTTTCTACGATCTGGCCGACCGCCACGGCATCCTGATCCTGGCCGGCTGGGAGTGCTGCGACAAATGGGAATCGGCCGCCAAGACCGGCGGCTCGCCCTGGAGCGCCGCCGATCAGAAAGTGGCGGAAGATTCCATGACCAGCGAAGCGCGCCTGCTGCGTAACCATCCCTCAGTGATCGGCTTCCTGATCGGCAGCGACAATGCACCGCCGCCGCCCATCGCGAAAATGTACGTGGATGCGCTGCACGCAGCGGACTGGTCGCTGCCCATCGTCTCGGCGGCGGCCGAGCAGCCGACCGCCGAGACCGGTCCTTCCGGCATGAAGATGGCCGGGCCGTACGACTGGATCCCGCCGGCCTACTGGTACGCCGACAAGCTGGGCGGCGCGTTCGGCTTCGACTCCGAGGTCAGCGCGGGTGCCGACATCCCACGGCTGGAAGACCTCAAGCGCATGCTGTCGCCGCAGGAGCAGGAAGCATTATGGAAATATCCGGAGGCCAGGCAGTACCACGCCTCCGCAGACTGGTCGACCTTCGCCGTACTGACCCCGTTCGACAAGGCGCTGGCCGCCCGCTACGGCGCGCCCACAAGCCTTGCCGATTACGCCGCCAAGGCCCAGCTCGACAACTACGACAACGTGCGCGCGCAGTTCGAAGCCTTCAACGCGCGCATGGATGCGGCCAAGCCGGCCACCGGCGTGATCTACTGGATGCTCAACAACGCCTGGCCTTCCTTGCACTGGCATCTGTACGACTACTACATGAATCCCGCCGGCGCCTATTTCGGCGCCAAGAAGGCCAACGAGCCGGTGCATATCCAATACTCGTACGACTCGCGCGGCATCGTGCTGGTGAACCACACGCTCGACGAGCTTCATGGCCTGCAGGCAAGCATCCGCGTGCGCAATCTGGACGGCAAAGTGCGCTACGAGCAGCAGCTGAAAAGCATCGACCTCGCGGGCAACCACACGCGGCCGCTGGCGATCGTGCCGGCCATCAAGGATCTGTCTGCAGCCTACTTTATCGAGCTCGAGCTGGCCGCTGCCGATGGCACGTCGCTCAGCCGCAATGTCTACTGGCTTTCCACTCGGGCGGACGTGCTCGACTGGGCGCAGTCGACCTGGTACCTCACCCCGCTCACCCAGTACGCCGACCTGACCGCACTGCGATCCTTGCCGGCCGCGACCAGCGAGGTCCGCGCGAGCACACGGCACGAAGGCAAGGAGGACGTCACCACGGTCACGCTGTCGGTGCCCGCATCGTCCAAGGCGGTGGCGCTGTTCCAGCACGTCTCGATCCGCCGCGGCGCGCATGGCGAGCTTGCGCTGCCGATACGCTGGAATGACAATGACATCACGCTATGGCCTGGCGAGTCGGCAACCCTGACGGCGCGATACGCGGCGCAGGAAAACACGGCGCCGCAGGTCGAAGTGAGCGGATGGAACGCTCCCAACCGAAGCGTTCCGGCAGCTGCCACGCAAGGGACAGATCATTGATGACGCCTAGGCTTGCATGTCGCGCGTAACGATCAACGATGTCGCCCGTGCATCGGACACCTCGAAGAAAACCGTCTCGCGCGTGCTCAACAACGAGCCGAACGTGCGCGATTCGGTGCGCGAGCGCGTGCTCGCCGCCGTGGCGGAACTCCATTACCGGCCGCTGACCTCGGCACGCAGCCTGGCGACCAACCGCTCCTTCATGATCGGCCTGCTCTACGACAACTTGTCGCCGAGCTACATCATGGAAGTGCAGGCCGGCGTGCTGGAGGCCTGCGAAGCGCAGCAGTACAGCATGATGGTGCAGCCGCTGGTCTCGACGGCGCCGGACTTCGTCGAGCGGGTCGAGAGCATCCTGTTGCGGCACCGGCCGGACGGGCTGATCCTCACCCCACCCATCACCGACCACACCAAGCTGCTCGATCACCTGCGCAAGAGCGAGCTTCCGTTTGCCTCGATCGCCCCACGCCAACCCAAGGGCTGCATCGGCGTGATGCTGCGCGAACGCGAAGCCGCTGCCGCGATGGTGGAACACCTGGTTTCGCTGGGCCACCGGCGCATCGCACATATTCTCGGCGACCCCAAGCACGGCGCCGGCATCTGGCGCCTGGCCGGCTATCGCGATGGTCTGAAGCGTGCGGGCCTGAAGGAAAATCCGGCGTACATGGTGCAGGGCCGCTTTTCCTTCGAATCCGGCGTGGCCGCCGCGCGCCGGCTGCTCGCCTTGAAGCAGCGGCCTACCGCAATTTTCGCGGCCGACGACGACATGGCCGTCGGCGCGATCTGGGCCGCCGCCGAAGCCGGGGTGTCGGTGCCCGGCGACATCTCCATTTGCGGCTTCGACGACACCACCATCGCGACCCAGGTATGGCCGCTGCTGACCACCGTGCATCAACCCGTGCGCGACATGGGCAAGCGCGCCACCGAGGAGCTGCTGCTTCGCGTGCTGGGCAAGGGCGAAGCGCGCATGGTCGAAGTCGCCTACGAAATGCGCATGCGCGCGTCGACCGCGGCAGCCCCCTAGCGCAGGCGCCGTCCTGCACCCATGCTCCTGCCAGCCAGGCCATCGCTCGAGAGGAACGTTTCCATGCCTGCCACGTCCGACGCCAGCCAGCCGCCACGGAAGTTCCATTTCATTTCCGGGCTGCCGCGCGCAGGCACTACCCTGCTGGCCGCCATCCTCAACCAGAATCCGCGCTTCCGCGCCGGCATGACCAGCCCGCTGGCCGACATCATGGGCGTGGTGATCGCGGAGGCGAGCAGCAAGAACGATTTCTCCTTCGACGTCTCCGACCAGCAGCGTGTTGCGCTGCTGCGCGGCCTGGTCGAGAACTTCTACTCAGTGCAGAACGACGCCAGCGTGGTGTTCGACACCAGCCGGCTGTGGTGCAGCCGCATGCAGCTGCTCGATACGCTCTTTCCTGGAGTGAAGGTAATCGCCTGCGTGCGCCAGCTGGCCTGGGTGCTGGACAGCATGGAGCGCCTGGTACGCAAGCAGCCGGTCAGCGTCAGCAAGGTGTTCCGCTTCGACACCAACACCACGGTCTACTCGCGCGTCGAGGCGCTGACCGATCCGCGCGGCATGGTGGGCTTCGCCTACCAGGCCACCAAGGAAGCGTTCTACGGCGAGCATGCACGCGAGCACCTGCTGATGCTGACCTATGAAAGCCTGGCGCGCGATCCGGCCACGGCGATGCGCGCGGTCTACCAGTTCCTCGGCGAACCCTGGTTCGAGCACGACTTCGACCATATCGCATATCAGGCGGACGAGTTCGACGCCCGCGTCGGCATGCCCGGCCTGCACGCCGTACGCACGAAGGTGGAGTCGATCGAACGCCAGCCGATCCTGCCGCGCGAAATCTTCGGTCGCTTCGTCAACGAGGCGTTCTGGATGGATCCGAAGAACAATATTCATCAAGTGCGCATCGTGTAGGCGTGCATCACTGAAGCAGAAAGCCAAGGCTGCATCGGCGCCTCGGCCCGGTGCATGCATACCCGCCCCCGTTTCGCTGCCGCTCTGGGAGCCGCTTCAGCTACCGCCTCGCCGCTGCCGGATCAGCAGTTCATTGACCGCGCTCGGCGCCGGACAGCAGCGCACGCGTTTCGGCGACGACGCGATCCTGAAAGGTTGCATCGCGCACAGTCGCCGAACCCGCATGGGTCGGCCGCGCTCGTCGCAGAAGATGCCGGTCTTGTCCGAGGTATCGGTCAGGATGCCGGCGATCACGCGTGCAGTGCGCCTGGGCGTGCTCGGGATGCGCACGAAAGGCATGAACAACGGCACCAGCAAACGGCATCACGAAGCCCTGCTGTAATCGAGCGCGCTGGGTTCTGCCCTCCTCGCTGGATCAAAGCCCAGCCATGACTCGAACACCATCAGCCGTCAGGAAGGCTGCAGGCATCTGAAAGGGCTACATTCATTGGGTCCGAAAAGCACAGGGCGCCGAGCTTCTGCATGGTGTCGTGGCAGGATGGCTTCAGAACCTCTGGCTGTATTCCATATAGAAATATCGCCCGAGATCCAGGGTGGGATCGATCAGGCCGGAGCTGCTGCCGGACGACGAATACACGATCGGCGGATGTTTGTTGAAGATGTCGCGCGAACCCAGCGCAAGGCTGGCGCTCCACGGCAGCTGGTAACGCACTTGCGCATCGTTGTAGACGATCGCGCCCTTGCGGTTGGCGCCTTCGCCGTAGGGCCAGCTCGAATTGTTGTAGCTCGGCTCGTTGCATTCCAGCGGATTCGGCATGCCACGCCAACACTCATCCTTGAAAGAGCCGTAGTAACGAAGCGTCCAGGTCGCGCCCCAGTCGCCGCGCTGCCAGTCCAGGCTGGCATTGGCCCGGAAATGCGGAAACGGCCATTGCCCGGCCGAATCGATCGGCGCTGCGCCCGTTGCGGCGATGACGGTGTAGTCATGCAGATAGTTGGCATTGAAGGTGGCGACAAACTTGCCGAACGAAAACTCCGGCAGGTGATAGCTCGCGCCAAAGGTGTAGCCGGAGGTACTGAGCGAGCCCAGGTTGGTATTGCCGCGCTTCAGAGCAGTCACCTGGCCCGTGGCGGGATCACGACTGAAGTCGTCGCAGTAACTTTGTACGCCGTACTGGTAGCACTGATCGAGCACATAGTCGGCGCTGATCGCCGTAATCACATGGCTGATATCGATCTTGTAGTAGTCCAGACGGAAATTCAGACCCGTGACATAGCTCGGGTTGTAGATCAGGCTGGCGGTGCGGCTCAGGCTGTACTCCGGCCGCAGCGTGGCATTGCCGTAGCCGGTATAGAACGGCGTCGCGCTCGAGCTGTCCGGGGCGGTCACCGGAGCGCCGGTAATGCCGGTCTGACGAAACTGGGCGGACAAGCCCGCCGCCCTGCAACGTGCGGCGACGGCCGAATTGCTGGTGGAACCGTAGACCACATCGCAGGGATCGGTGTAGTAGTCGAACGTCTCGGAGCCGCCGCCAAAGGTGTCTTCCAGCGTCGGCGCACGGAAGCCGTGGGCGAGCGTGCCGCGGATGGTGAGGTCCTCGATCGGCTTCCACAAGAAACTGTATTTGTTGTTGGTGGTGTTGCCGAAGTTGCTGTAGTGCGAATAGCGGCTCGCCAGGTCGAACGACAGCTCTTTCGCACCCGGCAAGTCCTTCAGCACCGGGATGTCGAATTCCGCATAGACCTCATCGGTGTGGTAGCTGCCGGATGTTGAATTTGAGGTCGGATTGGTCGTGAAGTTGGCATTGGCCAATTCGTCGGAATGATCGTAGCCGCCGATCTGGCGGTGTTCGTAGCCGGCAGCCAGGTTCAACGTGCCGGCGCCCCAAGGCATGTCGAACAGACCGCCGACGACATTGGCGGTGTAGTCCTTGGTCAGGCTCTGCTGGTTGGCCTGCTCCAAGGTACCGATGTAACCCAGCGCCGCCGCGGTGGACGCGCTCGGACCGCCCAGGACATCGAACGGCACGCAGCCCGCGATGATGGCTCCCGGCGCACCGCACTTGACGATGCCGTCGGCGTCCATGAAGGACGGACCGAGCGCCTTCTTCAGATTGACCAGGTTGATGTTGCCGGTGAGGGCCGAAGAGACGTCGTACTTGTTGTAGTCGAAGTCGGTGCCCCAGTTCCAGCTATGCGAGCCAAGCTCGAACGAGCCTTCGAAGCCGGCGTCGAAATGGTAGGACTTGGCGGACTCGTTGGTCACGCGCGGCAGCTCCACCACGCGACGATAGAAGAATAGATCCTGGCCCGGCAGCGGGTTGTAATAGCTCTGGCCACTGATGTACACCGGAAAATCGGGCTGGCTCAAGCTGTTCAGCGGATAGCCGGCGCTCTGCAAGACGGAGTTGCGCTCGGAGTACATGCCCGTGCTCTTGAACGTCACGTCGTCATTCAAGTTGTAGCTGGCTCGGCTAAAGATCGACTTGAGCTGCGAGCCCAGCTGCGCCGTCATCTGCTCGGCTGCATTGAAATAGTCGTCGAATGGGTTGACGCCCCGGTGGTAGTTGCTCAGTTGGGTCGCATCGGCGCCGACGCCAAGCCCATTCCAGCTGCCGGTATGGTTGAGTGCCCATATCACCTGATTGCCCGTGGCCAGCCCCGGATCCGAAAGCGAATAGAAGCGCCCCCAGGGGCCAATGGAGCTCAGGCTGTCGAGCTTGTGATCCGGGCCGTAGGTGTAGTTGGTCAAATCGCGCTCGCTCGCCCAGACCGGATCGCTCTTGTTGTAGCTCGCCGAGAACACCACCGAAGATTTGTCGCCGGTGCTGCCCACGGTGAACGAGTAGGCTTGTTGAGTGCCGTCGCCCTGCTGGTTCTGGCCCACGTAGCCGCTGTATTCGGCGCCGCTGTAGTGATCCCTCAGCACGATGTTGACCACGCCGGCGATGGCGTCGGAACCGTACAGCGCCGAGGCGCCCTCTTTCATCACGTCGATGTGGTCGATCAGCAGCGCCGGAATGGTCGAAAGGTCGGCGTAGCCGGCCAGGCCGGTCATCCAGCGCTTGCCGTTCAACAGCACCAGCACACGCTGCTCGCCCAAGTTGTACAGGTTGATGTACTGGCCGCCCTCTTCGGTATTGGACTGCAGCACCGCAGCCCGGCTGAAAGTCGGCTGGCCAGCGATAGTCAGGTTCTGCAGGATGTCGTCCAGGTCCACCAGGCCGGTCTTGCGGATATCCGCCTGGGTGATCGTCACCACCGGCTGCGCGGCTTCGAGGCCGGCAAAGCGGACTTGCATGCCGGTGACACTCATCTGCGCCAGGTCGGTCGGCGGCTTGAATGACTCACGCGGCGGCGAGGACGGAGGCGGCAGAGATCGCGGTGGTGGCGGTGGCGGTGGCGGCCGCGAACTCGGCGGCGGCAGCGGCGGCGCCTGGATCAGGAACGAACCGCCGGCCGTGGTATGCAGGATCAGCCCGGAGCCGTCGAGCAGTCGCTCCAGCGCCTGCTGCGCGGAGTAGCTGCCGGTCAGCGCCGGCGCATTTCGACCCTGGGCGACGGCCGGGTCGAAGGCGATATTGACGCCGGTGCGGCTGCCCACCGCACGCAAGGCATCGGCCAGCGGCTGTTCGGGCCAGCGGAAAGGATAGACGGCTTGAGCAAAGACCGCCGAGGGCGCAAGACAAAGGGCCAGCGAGAGCGAATGAACGAGTGCGCGGCGGCTTACCGGGAACAGCATGGCCCGCGCCCAGCGTCCATGGCCGCTTCATGGTCTGCCAGCTCGTCTTTCGCGTTAGATATTCGAGCAGGACAACCCGGATAAATGAATATCACCATCGACTTTTGTGATCATTATCGCTCGATGATCATCTTGTCGTAGGACTGCACAACCTTCAAGCCATGCAGCTGGGCGATAGTGCTGGAAAATTCGCTGGGGTTGCGGATGTTGAACACGCCTGACACGCGCAAGGAGGCCAAGGCCGGATCGCCCAGCTCGATGCGGGTGCCGCCATAGCGATCCAATTCGGCGATGGCCTCGGACAAGGCGACGTTGTCGAACATCACCTGGCCCTGGCGCCATGCCATGGCCGCAGCCAGATCGGGGCGGTCCACCAGCTTGCCGCCATGCGTGCCCAGCGTCACCCGCTGGCCGGGCGACAGAATCATCGCCTGCGCCTGCGGATCGGACGAGGAAGCGCCCTGGCGCGAGCTGACCTCGACGCTGCCCTTGACCAGGAAGACGGCAAGACGGCTGGGGTCGCTGCGTACGTCGAACAGCGTGCCCAGCGCGCGCACCTGTTCATTGCCGGCCAGCACGATAAACGGCCGCTGCGCATTCTTCGCGACTTCGAACACCGCCTCGCCATGCACGAGGTGGATGCGACGCTCGGCCTGGCGGTAAGACACCGTCAGTTCGGTGTCCGTGTTGAGGGTGATGTTGCTGCCGTCTTGCAGGGTGATCGTGCGCTGCTCGCCGATCGCGGTCCGATAGGTCGGATCCTTCCAGAAGTACCACGCGCCCGCGCTGGCCATCAGCAGGCAGACCACGCTCGCAGCGGCCATCATCCAAAAGCTGTGGCGCGACCGCCGCACACGCTGCGTTGCCGGCTTGGCCAGGAGCCGCGCCGCGCCGGGAACGATATCCCAGGTCTCGGTGACGCGAGCGAATGCCCGCGCATGCGAGACATCGTCCGCCAGCCATATTTTGAAGGCGGCGACGGCAGCATCGGTGCGCTGCTCTCCCTGCAGTCGCGCCAGCCATGCCGCTGCCTCCGCCAGCACCAGATCATCGAAGATTTCGGGCTGGGTACGCATCATTGTTCGTCCATCCATTTAGTCAGAAACATCACCGCCCTGGCGACACGTTTCTCCACGGCGGCGACCGACATGTTCTCGAGTGCGGCAATCTGCGGAAAGGTGAGCCCCTCCAGCCTTTGCGCCAGCAGGCAGCGGCGGGTGACCGGGTCCAGCCGGGCCAGGCCGGTGCCTGCACGCCGAAGCCGCTCCTGCGCAAGCAGTTGCTCGACCGGCGAGGGCGCCACATCCGCGATGGCCTCGAGATCGAGTTCGCCAGGCTGCGAGCGCGACCGTCGACGCGCCTGGTCATGACTGACGTTCACCGCCGTGGTGACCAGGAACGCCTCCTCCGAGCGCAGCTCCTGACGCCGCGTATAGGACTCCAGGCGCGCAAAAGCCTCCTGCACGATGTCGTCGGCATCCTGCGACGCCACACCGTGCCGCAGCACGACGGCCCGAACCTTCCGAAACATCTTTAGAACATCACTCATGCCTGCGCCCTGCGAATTCCGCCCGCTGCCTCACTGATGAAAGACGCTTTCCAGGGATCATCCGGACAGGCACCTTTTCGCCGCGCTGCAGCCGCACCGCCCCGACTATCTTACTAGGGCCCGGCACGGTGAGTGCTTCGACGTCTCCATCGCACTCCCATTCGCCACGCGGCTGCGGGAGCGATGCCGGCACGGCAGGCATCGTCGGTGGGCGGATACGAGAGGCATCACTGGTGGATGCAAGAGATATAGCTAAGGAGTAGTCGACCCACCCTTCGTCGGACGCCGCACGAACCAAGTCAGCCCCTGAAGCAGGCAGCGACTGGGTATCGGGGCAATACATGGCCGCCGGGTGAGCTGCCGGCCGCATTTCGAAGCGGCAGCGCCTTACTCCGAGGGTAAGCGCCTCGTCGGGCACGCGCCCGAACCACCCTCCAGCCAACTCCCGTCCAAGCACATGGGCGTCATTCGGCACTCCGCAGGAGGTGCTGCCCGTGCCAACCCGCACCATGCCTCTGCCTTCGAGATGCCGACGGGTGGCCATCCGACGCGGTCGAGAGGGCCGCGGGCGCCTGCTAAAAAAATGTTTGCATTGACCTGTCCGGATTCCGACTGACGAACGTCTGGGGAAATAGGAGGCGTTGCGTGGATCGTTCGCGCAGCGCTGCCGACCATCACTGGACGCTTAATGGACGTACGCCTTTTCAACGCCGGCTTTATCGACCCTACGCTCGCGCGCCTGCACTTCGCACGCCTCGCGCAGCAGCTCGAGCTTGGCCGGCTCGTTAAAGGTGACAAGGGACCAGGCCTCGCCTCGGCACCGCCGCAAGCCACGCTGGGGCACTTGGTGATGCGGACGAGCCGAATCATCCCAGGCCCAAGTGGCAGCGTGCGCCAGCATCGGCTGATCCGTTTTCTGGCGCTGTTCCGGCGCGCTACGAACGCAGCCGCCGTCAGGAACGACTCGCACCAGGCTTATCGGCGAAGCGCGCGCGCGTCGTTCGACGGCATCCATAAACAAGCGGCGTGGGGGCTACCGACGAAGCCTCTGCTGCCGTGCATGTCGTGAGCGACGGGAATGACGCTCACCGATTTCCGTCGAACAGTTCAAGCCAGGCTCACCGAGCCGCACTGAGGGGGAATGGGCTTATGGGGACCAATCACACTTCATGCTCTGCGCCGTCCGGCGCGACTTCGCCTCGCGAAAAGGGCCGCGCCATGGCCTTATTTCCCACCACCTTCCCCACCACCTCGGCCTTGGTGCTGCGCGCGCGCGCAAAGCACCTGCCTCTCTGACACTTCGATTTCCTGATCGGCAATGCATGCCATGACGATGAAATTCGATCCAGCCATGAATGAATTGAAACTCGGCGGCTCCTCCACCCCCTCGCCGAACATCATCAAAACCTCCCGCCCCATGCATTCCTCGATTGCCAATCTGGACTCATCCCTGCCCAGATCCGGTTATTTCGATTTGGACCAGGATTTATTTGAAGCCAAAGGCTCTCCATTACACCGCTATCGCTCGCTGGAGCTGCTGGAAGAAGCCGCCAGGCACCTGCATGCCAGTACCGAGGATGAACTGAGCGCGCGCAACGACATTATTTCCCATCTGCGGACCCGCTGGGAGCCGGTCTACCGCATTCATAAAGAGGATTGGCCGAGCATTTATCGGCAGCTGGACCAATACGACTCGCCGACTCCCAAAAAACCCAGCTTGAAGAAGAGCACGCGAGCCCTTCGCCGCTTCATCGAGGGCGTCATGTGGGTAGCCGACACCGGGGCAAAGTGGTCCTACCTGCCCCGCCCTTACGGCCGCTGGCAAGTGTCTCAGGAGCGCTTTCTGAAATGGCTGGATCTCGGGTACTGGGACGGCATCGTGCGCTGCCTGAGCAACAAGGACCAGCGCAATTCGCTGAATATATTGATGGAAAATCATTACTCAATAAGAAGATCCAATGCACTCGCCTCGATGATTCTCGGGCGAAAAACCCCGTAAGGGCTGGCCATTAAAACCGGCCAGATAATCACGAAAACCATATGCCACTTAGGACTTCACCTTCAACAACCAAACCGCCGAGATGCATAGGGGAAATAAGTTATGGCACGCGTTAACTCAACTTTGAGCAGGGGATTCAAGATGACTGGTGGCTCCAAAACCTTTACCAAGGACACAAATCGGCTGGCATTCGCCGTGCGCCTCGCGCTGTCGATGAGTGCCCTGGTGGCGACCGGAACGGTCTTCGCCCAGGATGCCGGCAATAGCGATCAGGCCAATCCGCAGAGCGCCAAGAAACTGGAAACCGTGACGGTGACCGGTTCGCGCATCCGCAGCGCGGACATCGAAACCGCGCAGCCGGTGGCGACGATCACCCAGGCCGACATCCAGAAGACCGGCCTGGTCACGGTGGGCGACATCCTGCAGAACCTCACCATCGCCGGCCAGCCGACCTTCAGCAAGGCGGCGGTGCTCACTTCGAACACCGAAGAGGGCGGCCAGTACATCAACCTGTACAACCTGGGTGAGAATCGCGTGCTGGTGCTGGTAAACGGCAAGCGCTGGATGACCAGCCTGGCCGGCTTCACCGACATGTCGACCATTCCCGCCGCGCTGATCGATCATATCGACGTGCTGAAGGACGGCGCCTCGGCCGTGTACGGCTCCGACGCGATTTCGGGCGTGGTCAACATCATCCTGAAAGATCATTACAACGGCGCCGAATTCAGCGGCTACGTGGGCCAGAACCAGAAGGGCGATGGCACCCAGCAGGCTTACTCGTTCACCGTAGGCAGCACCGGCGACAAGTCCTCGGTGGTGTTCTCGGCCAGCTACAACAAGACCGATCCGGTCTGGGCCAACGAGCGTAGCCTGACCGACTACACCTTCGGCCCGAATCACCAGCTGACCGGCCTGAGCTCGACCGGCATCTGGGGGCGCTTCCAGACGCTGGATCCCACCACCGGCCTGCGCACCGGCCCCTATTACGTGCTCAACCATACGGGCAGCTGGGATGGCAACGGCATCGGCCAGGATGCGACCCAGATCGGCGATTATCACCAGGGCGTCAACCGCTACGACGACTACTACAACCCGACCCAGCAGATGATGGCGCAGTTCGGTTCGGAGCTGAAGTCGATCTTTACCCAGGCCAGCTACAACTTGAACGACTACGTGACGTTCAAGGCCACCGGCATGTACTCCGAGCGCGACTCGGTGACGCAGACCGCCGGTTATCCGCTGAACAGCCTGAGCCAGCCGAAATTCCCGGTCTATATCAGCGGCCAGAGTTACTACAATCCCGAGCCCGGCAAGGATCTGTTCTTCTTCCGGCGCATCGTCGAAATACCGCGCGTGACCAACGAGTCCGCCAAGTCCTATCACTTCGATGCAAGCTTCGAGGGTGCGTTCGACGTCGGTTCGCACACCTGGAACTGGGATACCGGCTTCGACTACAACAAGTTCGACGTCTCCACGGTCGGCACCGGCAACATCAACCTGCTCAACCTGCAGAAGGCGCTGGGTCCGTCCTTCAAGGATACCGACGGTATCGTGAAGTGCGGCACGCCGGGCGCGATCATCGCGGGCTGCGTGCCGTTCAACGTCCTGGGCGGCCCGAGTGTCTCCAACCCGGCGGCCATCAACTACATCAACACGCTGGAACAGTCGAACGAGCAGAGCCTGACCAAGGACTTCACCGCCAACATCACCGGCGGCCTGTTCGACATCCCGTGGGGCGCCGGTACGGTGAGCTTCGCCGCCGGTTACGAGCACCGCCAGATCAACGGCTACGATCATCCGGACGAGCTGTCCAGCCTGGGCTACACCACCGACCTGGCGGCGCAGCCCACCGTCGGCAAGTACCACACCGACGAGTTCTACGTGGAGCTCAACATCCCGGTGCTGAAAGACCTGCCGGGCGCGAAAGAGCTGTCGTTCGACGTGGCGAGCCGCTACTCGCACTACAACAACTTCGGCAGCACCACCAACAACAAGTACAGCTTCCTGTGGAAGCCGATCGACGACCTGATCGTGCGCGGCACCTTCGCCCACGGCTTCCGCGTGCCGACGCTGGCCGACACCTTCGGCGGCGGCGGCGAGACGTTCGACTACTACACCGATCCCTGCGATTCGAATTTCGGCTACCTCAGTAACCCGACGGTGGCCAAGGCCTGCCGCGCGGCCGGCCTGCCGGCGAACTTCACCCAGACCGACAACGCAGGCAATCCGGTCGGCGGTCCCGAGAGCCAGGGCACCACGCCGTTCTTCACCGGCTTCGGCAACGCCAAGCTGCAGCCCGAGCGCAGCCTGAGCCGTACGGTGGGCATGGTGTACAGCCCGAGCTACGCACCTGGCCTGGACTTCACCCTGGATTACTACAAGATCGAGGTCCGCAACGAGATCATCACGCTTAGCGCCGATCAGGTCCTGAACTATTGCTACGTCTACTCGATCCAGAGCTATTGCAATGACTTCAGCCGCGATCCGGTGAGCGGCCAGGTGATCAACCTGCAGCGCGGCAACGTCAACCTGGGCGGCCTGATCACTTCGGGCTACACCTTCGGCGTGAACTACCACCTGCCGGAATTCTCCTTCGGCAAGTTCACCGTCACCTTCGACACCAACTACCTGAAGAACTTCATCGAGACCGCGACGCTCGGTGCGCCGCAGCAGGATCTGGTGGGACAGTTCGGTCTGCCGCACTTCCGCGCCAATCTCGGCCTGGACTGGCAGTTGGGTGACTGGGGCGCCACCTGGGGCATGCGTTACTACGGCGCCTTCAAGGACCAATGCGTTTTCGACGGCGAGTGCAACCAGCCGAACTACACCAATTCGAGCTGGGCAACCGGCCCCGGCGCCAATCGCAAGGGTGCGATCGTGTACAACGATGCACAGGTGCGCTACCAGCTGCCCTGGAACGGCAGCATCGCCCTGGGCGCGCGCGACATCTTCGACAAGCATCCGCCGATCACCTACTCCTCGAGCGGCAGCAGCACGGCGCTGATCGACCCGACCCTGGACCTGGGTCGCTACTTCTACCTGCAGTACAACCAGAAGTTCTAAATCGCAGTTTCGTCCGCTGCACGGGCCGGGGCTTCTTCGCAAGCCCCGGCTTTTTTTATGCGCCAGGTTTCTTCGCTTCTTCGTGCGCTAACGGCAGCTTCGTCCAGCGCTGCCTCGATGATTCACCCAGCGCCACCTCACCACGGAATGGTTTCGTCTTCCCAGCGCGTGAATGTTCCCGTGGGGCTGTCCGGACCGAGCAGCGCGACGCGCACCGCCTCGCGGGCGCCCTGCTCGACCGTCTCGGTGCCGGCATAGCCGTTGAGGTTGGTTTTGGTGAAGCCGGGAGACACCGCGCAGACCCGGATGCCCTCCGGCTCCAGCTCGATGGCCATGGCCACCGTCAGGGCATTGAGCGCCGCCTTGGAGGCCGGGTACACCGGACCGAAGATCGCGCGGTGGGCGAAGCTCGGGGTCGAATTCAGGGTCATCGACCCCGCGCCGCTCGACACGTTGACGATGCGCGCGCCCGGCGTCGCGCGCAGCAGCGGCAGCATCGCCTGATACACGGCCAGCACGCCGAACACGTTGGTATCCCATACCGCACGCATTTCCTCGAGGGAAACATTGCTCGGGCGGGTGGTCTTGGCATACGCCTCGACGGATTGGCCGGGCTGCTTCTGCGTGTTCGAGATGGCCGCGTTCTGGATCAGCAGGTCGAGGCGACCGAACTCGTGCCGAATGCGCTGCACCGCTGCGCTGATCGAAGCCTGGTCGGTCACGTCGAGCTGCACGGCGCAGGCGCCCTGCCCGACTTCGCCGGCGGCCGCCTCGCCGCGCTGCAGATCGCGCGAGCCGACCAAGACGGTGAAGCCGTGGGCGGCGAGATCCTTGGCGATCTGAAGACCGATGCCTTGATTCGCTCCGGTGACCAGGGCGACGGGTGGGTTCTGCATGGCATGCTCCTTAAGGTAGGACGTTGTCATCGGTGGAAGTCGTCGATCGTTGGCTCAGCGCGCCTCGGCCGCCCACGCCTCGGCGTCGACGCCGGCCGGGATGCGCATCGGCGACGACGGGTCGGTCGCGGCGCGCCACACCGCTTCGGCGACGTCCTGGGCATGGGTGACCGGCGCAGACAGATCTCCCAGCATGGCCAGGACGCTCTTCACCAGATCGGCATAGGCCTCATGCTCGAAGCCGTGCATGCGGGCGCGCGCGTTGTCCCCGAAGCGGGTGTCGGGCGCCCGGCCCGGCAGTACCAGGCGCACCCGCACGCCGAACGGCTCGAGCTCCAGCGCCATCGATTCGGTGAAGGCATTGACCGCCGCCTTGCTCGCGCGGTACGCGCCGATCAGCGGCAGCGCCTTCAGCGTCACGCTCGACGTGACGTTGACCACCACACCGGCCTTGCGCTGGCGGAACTGCGGCAGCACGGCCTGGGTCAGCGCGATCGTGCCGATGGTGTTGGTTTCGAACACCTCGCGCACCGTCGCGATCGGCACCAGCTCGGCCGGCGACGCCGCGCCGAAGCCCGCGTTGTTGACCAGCACGTCGATCGGCCCTGCGGCCGCGACGGCTTGGCGAATGCTTTCCGGGTCGGTGACGTCCAGCGCCAGCACGCGCAGGCGGTCTGAAGCCGGCAGCAGGTCGGTGCGCGGCGTGCGCATGGTGGCGACGACCCGCCAGCCGCGGGCCAGGAAGTGGCGCGCGGTCTCGAGGCCGAATCCGGACGAACAGCCGGTGATGAGTACGGTGTCCATGAAAACTCCTGGGGGTTGCAGAGGACGCCACGATAGATCGCGAGCGCCGTACTCACTACAATCAAGAATCCAAATTTCATTGGCATGAGTCCGGAAATGATCGACCCATTGGCGGAAGTCGTGACCCTGCTGCAGCCGGGCGCCCGCTATTCCAAGCTGGTCCTCGGCGCCAGCCCCTGGCGCATCAGCCGCTCGGATACCGGCCAGCCGTTCTATTGCGTGATCCTCGAGGGCGGATGCCGCATCGCCATCGACGGTCACGAGCCGATCGAACTCCGCTCGGGCGACTTCGTGCTGATCCCCGCGGCCTACGGCGTGGCGATGTCCAGCCTCGAGCCGCCGCTGGCCGGCGCCGACACGCTGGCGCCCGTCGCGCTGGGCAACAACGAATTCAGGATCGGAGCCGCGGACTGTCCCATCGACGCGCGCATGATGGTCGGCCACTGCAGCTTCGGCTCACCGGACGCCGCCCTGCTGGTGTCGCTGATGCCGCAGTTCGTGCACGTGCGCGGCGAACAGCGACTGGCCACGCTGGTGCAGCTGGTGCGGGAGGAATCGCGTGAGCAGCGCCCCGCACGCGAGGTCGTGCTCTCGCGCCTGCTCGAGGTGCTGCTGATCGAAGCGTTGCGCTCCGCGGCAGGAACCAGCGCGCCGCCCGGCCTGGTGCGCGGACTGTCCGACAGCCGCCTCGCGGCCGCGCTGCGCGGCATGCACGAACAACCGACGCGCGCATGGACGGTCGCCGAACTCGCCAAGGAAGCCGCGCTGTCGCGCTCCAGCTTCTTCGAGCGCTTCAGTCGCGCAGTCGGCGTCGCGCCGATGGAATATCTGCTCACCTGGCGGATGGCGCTGGCGAAGAACCTGCTACGCCGCAACGAAGGCCGCGTCGCCGAGATCGCGCAACGCGTCGGCTACAGCTCCGCCAGCACCTTCAGCGTGGCCTTCACGCGGCACGTCGGCCGCCCGCCGACGCAGTATGCGCGCGACCAACAGGCCGCCGCGGACGGAACCTGAGGACGGCTTGATTGACCCTCGCCCGCGACCATGAGGCGATTGAGCGGGAAGCACAGGCCTGGCGATATCCGCGGCCATGCTCTTTAGCGTCACATCGCTGCGTTCAAGCGCGGCGATGCGCTTTTCGGACGCATCTATCCCGCCGTGACCAGCCGATGCTCGCGCGCCTGCCATAGGTTGGCAGGTTCGGTGGATCAAGCGTCGTTTACATTCCGGGAGTGACGGCCTTGCGTCGACCGCAGGGCAAAATCCGAGCGCCCTCAGGTGGCGTCATGCCGCGCCACGGAAAGTGGGGCGGGCAGGCACCCGCCATTCAACAAGCATCGCAGCCGCAACCGGCTCGACTTGTTATGGTGGACGAGTCGGCGCTAAATTAACTCAAGCCCATTCCGATTCGGCATTCTAAAATGCATGCCTATTAAAGAATCTCGACTTTTTCGCCCTGGATTTAAGCTGCTTGCCATTTCAACTTGGTACGGCACCATCGTGGTCGGCATCATAGTAACTCACGGCGAACTAAGGGGTGCCGAGCACGCCCACGCAAAATTAGTCATTGGCTTGCTGCTGATCTTTTATACCTTATTTTTTGCAGCCGCGATCTACATCCCCTTTATCCGCCGCCTGGTATTCGTGGATGAAGCCACCGATACCGATGCGAAATGGACGTTTGTATTGATCGGCCTATTCATAGGGCTGCTAGGCTGTTTATTCTGCTTGCGGGCAATCACACAAATGTAAAGGCGCTCATTCGCCTCATACTTATCCAGGGATAGCCTGATTAAGCATCACCCGCGACCGCAAGGCGATTGAGTGCGAAGCGCACGCCCCATCGCCGTGTTTAATCGCGGCTATACGCTCTTCGGGCTTACCTATCCCACCATGCTCAGTAGAAACCTGCACGTCTTTCACGTGTTGGCAGGTTCGGTGGATCAGGCATCGGTTACGCTCGCGGAAGGCTGATTTCGCTTCCACCGCAGGACAAAATCAGCATTTCTCCGAGACATGCGAACAGGCGACTCCTGCCTTCGCCCTTGGTCTGATCGACCGGGCAACTGTGGTCCGCCGCCACCGATACAAGCGCGTTGGCGCGGCAAGGTGATTTGACGGCAGATGTCCGGCCCTTTCCGCACATGCCGGGTCGTTTGCGTGCGTCATGCGATTCGATGGAGCCATCCCGAAAAAGAGTCTGGAAGATTCGCAGGCCTTCGCCCGTCTTCTGCCCGCGTGCAATTGGTGTGCGCGGCAGCCGATCCGGTGCGCGTGAACGTGGTTTCCGCGACAGGGGATTGCCCGTCTACTGCACCGCTCCCGGCAAGGCGGCGGGCGGATATCGTCGGCCCTACGCCAACTGGTGCACATCTTCCGGCGCAAGAGCTTGACCTCATCTCCCTGGCCGGCACTGGCCCGGAGCCGGGATGCTACGCTCGATGCGAGACGGGACGTAAAAACTCGCGCTTTGAGCTTCCCGACCCGGTGCGCTTTCGCCATATCGCAACCATGCTCGGCCCGCTGCGCTGCGGGCGCGAACTTTCGTGAGGAGACCCTTATGCCTGCCCTTTCGCCGCCGCCCGTGCCCGCCAGGCTCCGCGAGATGCTCAAGGACTATCCGGGGCACATCGAACGCCTGCAGGAGGCCTTGAATGTCCTGGTCAACGAGCCCTCGGCGGGCATCGACCCGTTCGAGCGCGCGGTGTGGCTGCTGGAGGGGAGGCTCGAGACCTTCGCCCAGGAAGCCGGCAACGAATTGACCCATGCCGAGAGCAGCGGCGACTCGCGGGCCATCGACAAGGCCAAGGCCAAGCAGTCGCTGATGATGAGCGCCGGATTCAAGTCGCGCTGGATCACCGACCAGGCACTGGAGGATTACATCCACGTGCACCGGGATGACCTCGCGTGAGCGTGCCACGCGATCGGGCCGTCCCCAACACTCCGCCGCTCGCCAAAGAGGTGCAGGACGGAATTTTCAAGAACATCCTCAGCGAGAGCGGCTATGACAGAGTCATCCCGCAGGCCGAGCCCAGGGCGATCATCCTGGCCGGGCAGCCGGGTGCAGGCAAGGGCGGTATCACGCGCGCCACCCTGCGTGAACTAGACACTTCCGGCCGCGCCGTATCGCTCGATCCGGACGAGCTGCGCAATTACCACCCCGACATCGGCAGGCTCAAAACCGAATATCCCTATTCCTGGTCTACCGAAACCCATGGCGCCGCGCAGGCCTGGACCAACCAGCTGCGCGACAATGCCATAGCGGACAAGAAGAACATCATCATCGACAGCACGCTCGGCAACGCCGACCGCGCTAGCGAGATGGTCGAAGAGCTGCAGAAAGCCGGCTACAAGGTCGAAATCCGCGCCATGGCCGCGCACAAGCTCGAAAGCGAGCTGGGGGTCGACCAGCGCTTTACCGACGGCCTCGCGCATGAACGCTCGGGCCGCTACGTCATCAAGGGAGTGCGCGAGACGGTTTACGACCGCTTGCCGGACAACCTGAAGTCCGTGCAGGAAAGGACCGGCGTCCCCATCAGGATCTACGACCGCGGCAGCTTCACAAACACGGACGTGCCGAAGCCGGTCTACGACAGCAAGAGCGATACGCGATCGCCCGATGTAGCCATGCGGGAGGCACGCGAAGCGCGCGTCAATGAACCGACCGTCATGCAGGTGCTCAGCGCGGGATGGCATGCGCAGGCCGAGTTGCACCGGCAACTGCCCGCGAAACTGACGGAATGGCAGGTCGACGGCCCCACGGCCCAGCGCTTGCTGACCAAGCGCACGGAACTACGCGTCGTCGAAGACGTGCGAGAAAACGTGCAGAAGGCAGACAGCCAGCTCGAGGTCCTCTCGAAGAAGACCTCCGCCGCCACCGTGGCCGAGCCATCGAGCCACTCACCGCCATCGCCGCGCACCGCGTCCGGCGGCGTGCATGCCCAGGTCGAATCCATGCTGAGCGGCGATCTGAGCCTGACCGACATCAGCAGGCTGGCTCGCAGCAATCCGGGAGCGGTCGCCGAGATGCAGCAAAAGGCGAGCGCCACGGTAAATCAGCACGAACAGCAAGCTGCGCCACAAAGCTCCCAGACCAGGAGCGCCCCTCAGCCAGACGGCGCATCCAGGCAGCCGGATGCTGGCGAACCAAGCCAGGGCAGCGGCTCCCCTCGCCGCAGCTGAAGCGATGCCGAGGCGCCGCCCCGCAGCGTCCAGGCCCGCCCCGCACGCGCTGCCATGCGCACGCTGCGTGGACGATGCTTTCCGAAGCGCGAATCGTCTCAGGTAGGGAACCGGTGCTTGGCGATCGCGTGGTCCGTGCTTGGCTCGAACCGACCATGCCGGTCTCCCGACTTCTCCATGTCCACAATGCCGGAAGGCAGCCACGCGAGCCGCTGCGCCTCCGAGCTTATCCCTGCCTGGATGACGCATCCCCGGGTATCGCCGCTGCAACCGGCAGCGAGCTCATGCCAGCGCGCAGCATGGGCAGGCACAGCGCATACAGCATCGCGCCGAGGATCCAGATCAGGCCTGGGAAACTCGCGCGCGAGTGAAAATACACGGCACTGATCGCCAGCGGCCCAATCACCGAGGCCAAGGCGGACATGCCGGCGAGCGTGCCTTGCAGACGCCCCTGCCGTTCGCCGTCGACCTGCGCCGACAACAGCGCCTGCAGCGTGGGCGCGCCGATGCCGCCGACGCAGAACAGCGGCAGCAGCAGCCAGGCCATCCAGCCATGCGTGGCCCAGGCGATCAGCACATAGGCCGCAGCGTCGGCGCCCATGGCCAGCCACAGCGCGCGCAACGACCCGCAGCGCTCGGTCAGCGGCCCCACGAGCCAGGCCTGCACCAGGGCATGACAGGCGCCGAAGCCGGCCAGTGACAGGCCGATCGACACACCGCTCCAGCCGAAGCGGTCCTCGCCGTAGGGAACCCATACGGTGCCGCCCACTTCCCCGACCAGGGCAAAGATCACATAGGCCGCCAGCAACGGCGCCAGTGCCGGAAACGCACCCAGCCAGCGCAGCGCCGCAAACGGATTGAGCGTCACCGCTTCCGCCGACGCGCGTTCGCGATGCGATTCCGGCAGCACCAGGGCAGTGAACGCGAGATTGAGCGTCGCCAGCGCGGCCGCTGCGGCGAACGGGGCACGCAACGACCAGTCGCCCAGCACACCGCCCAGAGCCGGTCCCAGGATGAAGCCCGCGCCGAAACATGCGCTCAACTGGCCGAAGCGCCTGGCGCGCTGCGCCTCGGGCGTCATGTCGGCGATGCAGGCCGAGGCGACCGACACGCTGGCGCCGCAGATGCCGGCGACCAGTCGCCCCAGGAACAGCCAGACGAAGGCGCCGGCAAAGGCCATCGACAGATAATTCAGCGCCGCACCAGCCAGTGCGGCCAGCAACACCGGACGACGGCCGTAGCGGTCGCCCAGCGCGCCCAGCAGCGGCGCACAGACGAACTGCATCAGCGCGTAGACGGCGAGGAACCCGCCATAGCGCCAGCCCAGCCCGGCGCCGTGATCGGTTTCGCGCAGCAGGCGCGGCAGCATGGGCATGACCAGACCGATGCCGGCGGCGTCCAGCGTGACTGTGGCGTACACGGCGGCCAGAGCTTGCTTCGAAGAGATGTTCAAGAGCGGAACTCGGGATGATCGGGGCAAGAAATTTATCACTGATAAATTAATTTATCAACGATAATCCAGACCTGACCGGAGGCCCTGATGAAAATCGATCGATCGCGCATCGTGGATGCGGCCCTGCAACTACTCGACGAGGTCGGCATCGACCAGCTCAGCACACGTCTGCTGGCCCAGCGGCTGGAGGTGCAGCAGCCAGCGCTGTATTGGCACTTCAAGAGCAAACAGGCGCTGCTCGCGGCGATGAACCAGACCATGCTGGCGCGCCATCACACGCATCGCGTCCCGGCAGTGGGCGAAGCCTGGGATGCCTTCGTAGAGGCGAACGCGCACAGCTTCCGCCGTGCCCTGCTCGCGCATCGCGACGGTGCGCGCGTGCATGCCGGCAGCGAGGCCGATCCGGGCGACCTCGGTGCGCTCGAGGCACAGCTCCGCCTGCTGGTCGCCACCGGCATGGGAGAGGCCACTGCGATGGAACTGCTGCTTGCGGTCGGCCGCTACACGGTCGGCTGCGTGCTGGAGGAACAGGCCGACGCGGCCGAAGAGGCTTCACCGCACCAGCATGCGCTGGATACGGCAGCGCAGACGCACCCGCTGCTGGCCAAGGCCATCGCGAGCTATCGCAAACGTGGACACACCGCCCTGTTCGATGCAGGCCTGCAGTTGCTGATCGAAGGTGCGCGCAGCGGGTTCACCACGAACCCGGCGCCGTCGCCGCGACGGAAAACCACGCGGCAGGCGGCCAAGCCGAAAGCTTCCGCAAAACCACGCCCGGCACGTTGAATGCGCCCATGACCAGAGCTGCGCGGCCATGGTCGATTACGGGTACTCCGATCAGGCGTGACCCGATTCATCACGCCCCCAGCATCCGCTCAGCGCGCGGTTTCGAGGGCCTCTTGCCGCCGCTGCGCCTCGTCGTCGCCGGAAGGATAGTGATACCAGGACTGATGCGGCGAACTCTGTTTGCACGAAAAGCACTGGGTCATTTCCCAGAAGTGCCCGCAGCCCGGGCAGCACCCAGCCGTCCAGAAGGTATGCCAACGCGTTCCGCAGCCGGAGCCCGGCTCGCCGGGGGCGCAATACCAGCGGCTGTCGATGCGCGGCTCCCACTGGCAGCGCGGACAATGGATGTGTGGTTGCGATGCCATGCGATGGCGCGTCCCTGAGCCTGCAATAAGAAGCGCATCATAGCGTTTCGGATGAACGAGGGCTTCGCGCGGCCTCGCGTGGCGCGACCGGACCGGCGTTGCCCGGTCGCGTTCAGCCCGACCGAGGCGCGATCACCAGGCGCCCGCCCTCGCCGCGCGCCACCCGGGCATAGGCCTCGATCGCCTGCTCCAGCCCCCACCGTGTCGTGCACCTGCGGCGCCCGCAGCGTGCCGTCCTCGAACAGCGGCGTCAGCCGGTCCGGCAACCTGGCCGTGCCAGCGCCGTCGAGCTTGAGCGAGTCGGCGCCGAACAGCTGGGTGTCGTTGTGGTAGAAATCGCGCAGGTCGAAGCTGACCCGGCTGGCGCCGGTGGCGCTGGTCTCGACCAGACGGCCGCGATGCGCCAGGCACTGCAGGGCGGGCTCGAACATCGTCCCGACCGACGCTTGCGGTACGGCAATCCCCTGTATAATCCGGCGATAACGCGTGGTGGGAGAAGCGGCGCGCCCCTGGTGGACGCACCGCTGCCGAAGACGCAACGCCCGTAATCGCTCAGGCCCCACACCATCCCGCGTAAAACTCTGGAGAGACCGGTTCGATCCGGCGCCGAAGGGGCACGAAGCACAGGCAAGCGCCGGCTTCCAAACTCTCAGGCAAAAGGACAGAGGGGCGCCCCACGTGCGGCTTCGCGCGTTGCCACCGGATGCCCCTGCCATGAGCCAGAACCCCACCTCGCTGCGCGAGCTCGAAAACCACGGCGCCTTCATCGAGCGCCACATCGGCCCCAACGACGCCGAAATCGCGCAGATGCTGCGCACGGTCGGCCATGCTTCGCTGGAAGCACTGACCGAAGCGATCGTGCCGGGCCGGATCAAGTCGACCGCGCCGCTGGCCCTGCCCGCCGCGATCACCGAAGTGGAGGCGCTGGCCAAGATCCGCGCCATCGCCGACAAGAACCAGGTGTTCAAGAGCTTCATCGGCCAGGGCTACTACGGCACCCACACGCCCAACGTGATCCTGCGCAACATCCTGGAGAATCCGGCCTGGTACACCGCCTACACGCCGTACCAGGCGGAGATCTCGCAGGGCCGCATGGAAGCGCTGATCAACTTCCAGACCATGTGCGCCGACCTCACCGGCATGGAGATCGCCAACGCCTCGCTGCTGGACGAAGGCAGCGCCGCCGCCGAGGCGATGACCCTGGCCAAGCGTTCGTGCAAGTCCAAGAGCAATCTGTTCTTCGTCTCCCGCGGCGTGCATCCGCAGACGCTGGAAGTGGTGAGCACGCGCGCCGAGGCGCTGGGCATCGAGCTGCACGTGGGCGACGATGCCGAAGCCGCCGCGCTGGACAGCTTCGGCGTGCTGCTGCAGTACCCCGACAGCTTCGGACAGGCGCACGACTACCGCGCGCTGGCCGACGCCGTGCACGCGCGCGGCGGGCTGGTGGCGGTGGCCACCGACCTGCTCGCGCTGACCTTGCTGGCCGCGCCGGGCGAATGGGGCGCCGACATCGTGGTCGGCAACTCGCAGCGCTTCGGCGTGCCGTTCGGCTTCGGCGGCCCGCACGCCGCCTTCATGGCCTGCCGCGACGCCTACAAGCGCTCGATGCCGGGCCGCCTGATCGGCGTGTCGGTGGACGCCGAAGGCAAGCCCGCCTACCGCCTCACCCTGCAGACCCGCGAGCAGCACATCCGCCGCGAGAAGGCCACCTCCAACATCTGCACCGCGCAGGTACTGCTAGCCGTAATGGCCAGCATGTACGCGGTCTATCACGGCCCCGAGGGTCTGCTGCGCATCGCCCGCCGCACTCACCGGCTGGCCGCGATCCTGGCCGCCGCGCTGCGCCAGGCCGGCCTCACCGTCGGCCCCGACTTCTTCGACACCTTGCATGTAGTCGATATCGATGCCACGGCGCTGCACGCCAAGGCCGCCGCGCAAGGCATCAACCTGCGCCCGATCGACGCGCGCAGCGTAAGCATCAGCCTGGACGAGACCAGCACCCGCGACGACGTGGTCGCGCTGGCCGCGCTGTTCGGCGCCAGCATCGCCGACGTCGATGCGCTGGACGCCGCCACCGCGGACGCACTGCCGGCCGGCCTGCGCCGCCGCAGCGCCTTCCTTGCCCACCCGGTGTTCAACACCCACCACAGCGAGCACGAACTGCTGCGCTACATGCGCGCGCTGGCCGACAAGGATCTGGCGATGGACCGCACGATGATCCCGCTGGGCTCGTGCACCATGAAGCTCAATGCCACCGCCGAGATGATCCCGGTGACCTGGCCCGAGTTCGGCCAGATCCATCCGCTGGCGCCGGCTGCGCAGACCCAGGGCTACCGGCAGCTCATCGACGAGCTGGAGGCGATGCTGGTGGAATGCACCGGCTACGACGCGGTGAGCCTGCAGCCGAACTCCGGCGCGCAGGGCGAATACGCCGGCCTGCTGGCGATCCGCGCCTATCACCGTTCGCGCGGCGAAGGCCATCGCGACATCTGCCTGATCCCCGAATCGGCGCACGGCACCAACCCGGCCTCGGCGCACCTGTGCGGCATGAGCGTGGTGGTCACCCGCTGCGACGCCAACGGCAACGTCGACGTGGAAGACATCCGCCGCGCCGCGGAGAAATACAGCGACCGCCTCGCCGCGCTGATGATTACCTATCCCTCGACCCACGGCGTGTTCGAGGAAGAGATCGTGCAGATCTGCGAGATCGTGCACCAGCACGGCGGCCAGGTGTATACCGACGGCGCCAACATGAATGCGCTGGTCGGCCTGGCCAAGCCCGGCAAGTGGGGTTCGGACGTCTCGCACCTGAACCTGCACAAGACCTTCTGCATCCCGCACGGCGGCGGCGGCCCCGGCGTCGGCCCCTGCGCGGTGAAGGAACACCTCGCGCCCTTCCTGCCGCGCACGCTGGGCGGCGAAGGCACGGTGGGCATGGTCAGCGCGGCCAGCTACGGCTCGGCCTCGATCCTGCCGATCTCGTGGATGTACGTCACCCTGATGGGCCGCGAGGGCCTGCACAAGGCCACCCAGGTGGCCCTGCTCAACGCCAACTACATCGCCAAGCGCCTGGCGCCGCACTACAAGACCCTGTACACCGGCCGCAACGGCCTGGTGGCGCACGAGTGCATCCTCGACCTGCGCCCGCTCAAGGACAGCACCGGCATCAGCGCCGAGGACGTGGCCAAGCGTCTGATCGACTTCGGCTTCCACGCGCCCACCCTGAGCTTCCCGGTGGCCGGCACGCTGATGGTCGAACCGACCGAGAGCGAATCGCAGCACGAGCTGGACCGCTTCATCGACGCGATGATCCAGATCCGCGACGAGATCCGCGCGATCGAGGAAGGCAAGCTGGACCGCGAGGACAATCCGCTCAAGCACGCGCCGCATACCGCCACCATGGCCAGCGCCAGCGAGTGGACCCACGCTTATCCGCGCGAGCTGGCGGTGTTCCCGCTGGCCTCGCTGAAGCAGCAGAAGTACTGGCCGCCGGTGGCCCGCGTGGACAACGTGTACGGCGACAAGCACATCATGTGCGCGTGCATCCCGGTGGATGCCTACAAGGAAGAAGCCGAGGCCTGAGCACGTCGACCGGCCCGCTTCGGCGGGCCGATGGCAAATGCAGCCGGCGCGTCGAGGCCGGCTGCGAAGCTCGCAGCGATCGGCTCTGGCAAGTCGCTGCGCGAAGGACTCGGCGCGGTGTCGAGCACACCGGCATCGCTTCATGCTCTTTGCTGCACGAGAGCGTGATGCGGGTGTTCGTAGCGAAAGGCGATACGCCGTCATTGGCACGCATCGCCTTCACGATGCGGCGCACGCCATGCTCGACCAATTGAACCCGTGCCGCGTGCTCTAGCGCGATCTACCGCCGACGTGACGCTTGCCTGCCGTGCTCACGAGCTCGCGTCGCTGCGCGACGGACCGGTGGAGCGCTCTCGCTTGGCGCGGTACATCGACTGATCGGCCTTGTCGAGCAGGTGATCCAGTTCCTGGCCGTCTTCCGGATAGATCGCCACGCCGATGCTCGCGCCCAGGGCGACCGGCTTCCATTCGAACTCGAAGGGTTCCGCGATCTGCGCTGCCACGCGCTGAGCCTGGTTCAGGGCGGTGTCGCGGTTGCCCACGCCCGGCAGGATCACGCCGAATTCGTCGCCGCCCACCCGCGCCACCGTATCGGTCTCGCGGCAGGCGCGCTTGATGCGCGCGCCCAGCTCCTTGATCGCCGCATCGCCGAAGCGATGCCCCAGGCGGTCATTGATCGGCTTGAGGCCGTCCATGTCGAGATTCAGCACGCTGAACGGCTGGGCCGCATCGGCCAGGCGCTGGTGCAGCCGCTCGTAGAACAACGAGCGATTCGGCAAGCCGGTCAAGGCGTCATGGGTGGCGCGGAAAAGCAGCTCGTTCGCCTCGTAGCGCGCCGCATGGAACATCGCTGCGGCAATCACCTCGGACATCAGCTCCAGGATGCCCAGATCGGCCTGGTCGAACGCGCCGGGCCGGTCGGACAGCACCTTGAGCACGCCCACCACCGATTCGTAGTGGCGCAGCGGCACCACGATCATCGAGCGCAGGCCGATCTGGCGGCAGGCTTCGCGATTGACCCGGGGATCGCTTTCGGAGTCCACGCAGGACAACGCCGCGCCGTCGCGGATGCAGTGCCCGGACAGGCTGCCCGCACGCTGCAGCCGCATGCCCAGATGCGACTCGGCCACGCCGGTGGCGGCGCGGTAGACCAGGTCATCGCCTTCGAGCAGTTCCACCACCGCGCCGATGGCGGGAGTCAGCTGCTGCGTGCGTTCCGCGACCCGCGCCATCACGGCGCCGAGATCCAGTCCCAGCTTGGCGATCTCGCCCTGAAACCGGATCACTTCCAATAACCGCGCCCCGTCCAGCGGCTGCGACGGCTTGTCAGGCACATAATCGCCCATGGCCACCCCCGGTCATCTGCGCAGCCCCAAGCATAGCCTTGCTGGGTGTCGATTGGACAACACGACCGTCAAGCACAGATCCGGGTGACAGCCAGATGACAACCGCGCCCCACCGAAGCAGGGCGCGGCGCGCGGGCTCAGCTGCCGTGTCGCTTCAGCCAGGCGTCGATCGCCGGCAGGCGCTGGCTGCGTACCTGAATGTGGTACTGGATGCTGGCGACGGCCGTGTCGGCCGCGCGGCGCGAACCAGCAGCGATATGCGCGTCGGCATAGGCGCGGATCTTGTCGATCATGGCGGGATCGAACGAGCCGCCGCCGAGGCCGGGGTAATAACGACTGCTCGAGCTCAGGTCGACCAGCTTGTTGACCTGCTCGCGGTGCGCCACCGCAAAATCGAAAGCCAGGTCGGGATGCTGGCCGGCGACCGCCCGGATCATCCCGGCGCTATTGGTCGCGCCGGGCTCGTCGGTCAGCGCCAGATCCAAGGCGCGGCGGGCCAGCCCCTCGTCCTCGGTTCTGGACAGCAGCATATACAGCCGGTCCTTGATCAACGGGGTCTTCTCGGCCTGGGCGGCGGCGTGCAGCTTGTCCCAGTCGGCGGCGTCGGCATGCTCGGCCACCACGGCGGTGATGGTCTTGCGCAGCTCTTCCGGCATGGCCTGGGTATCGCTGGCCGGCGCTGCGTAGCGGCGGCGTGCCTCGTCGATCACCTGGCGATCGCCCAGCGCGCTGAGCACGCCGATCAGGTCAGGACGCAGGTTCTTGGTCGGCGCCGACTCGCCCGGCTGCGGCTGCCAGCCGATGCGCTTGAAGACCGGCGACAGCTTGGCGATGGCGAAGCGGCGGAAGGCGGCCTGGCGCTCGCCGGTGCCGCGGTAGTAGTCGTCCAGCGTGGAAAGATCGCCGGCGATGTCGTCCCAGATCTGCGGGCCGGCATCGACCGGGGTCGCCTGCACCAGGTCCAGATAGTCGGACGAGCTCTGCAGTCCGGCCATGCCCAGCGCCCAGCTGTCGTCCATCAGCCCCAGCTGGTCGATCGGCGCCAGCTTCGCGAAATCGCCCTTCAGGGCGGCGAAGGCCTTCGGCGTATACAGCGTGCGGTAATAGCCGCTCTGCCCCGCGTTGACCACCACCGGGCCGCAGCCCGGCAGGTCGAGGCTGGCCTGGCCTCCACTCACCAGGGTGCTCGTCGGTGCCGCGCCGAGCACCTGGGCGATCACCGGCACGTGCCAGGACAACGGCTGCTTGTCCGGCCGGTCGCGGGTGAATTCGCCCTGGCTCAGCTGCAGGGTGGTCTGGCCATGCTTGCAGCTGGCGGCCTCGACCCGGATCAGCGGGATGCCGGGCTGCAGGGTGAAGTCGTGCGCAATGGTGGCGACCGACTTGCCGGGCGCAACGGCATCCATGGCGCGCCAAAGATCGTCGGACACCGTGTTGCCGTAGGCGTGCGCCTTGATGTAGTCGCGCACGCCCTGACGCCAGGTCTCGGCGCCGACATAGCCCTCGAGCATGCGGATCACCGCCTCGCCCTTGGAATAGGTGATCGAGTCGAAGGCCTGGTTGGCCTGCTCGACCGTCTCCACATGCTGCACCACCGGATGCGTGGTGGACACCGCGTCGCGCGCCATCGCCGTCTCGCGCACGGTGACTTCATCCAGCACGCTGTTCCATTCCGGATGCAGCTTGGCGGTGGTGCGGCTGGCCATCCACGAGGCGAAGCCTTCGTTGAGCCAGATATCGTCCCACCAGCGCATCGTCACCAGATCGCCGAACCACTGGTGCGCCATTTCGTGCGCGGCAACGCCGAACACTTCCTGCTTGTCCGACAGCGTGGAGATCGAGGGGTCCAGCAGCAAGGTGTACTCGAAGCTGTAGATCGCGCCCCAGTTCTCCATCGCGCCGAAGAATTGGCTGCGCCCCGGCGAGGCCACGTTGTCCAGCTTGGGCAGCGGATACGGCACGCCGAAATAATCGTTGTACTCGTGCAGGATGGCCTTGGCCGATTCCAGCCCGAACTGGGCCTGCGAGGACAGGCCCTTCTGGGTCACCATGCCGATCTCGGTGCCGTCCGAGGTCGTGGTGGTGCGATCGAATTCACCCAGCCCGAAGAACAGCAGGTAGCTGGACATCTTCGGCGACGGCTGGAAACGCACGCGCACCAGGCCCTGGCCCAGATCGCTGCGCGAGGCCACCGGCATGTTGCTCACCGCCATCTCGTCGCCCGGCACGATCGCATCCAGCACGAAGGTGGCCTTGAACGCCGGCTCGTCCCACGAGGGAATGAAGCGTCGCGCATCCGAATTCTCGAACTGGGTGTACAGCGCGCGCTTCTTGCCGCTCTTGCTGTCGTAGTCGATCGCGAACAGACCGTTGGGCTGGGTGTTGATCTTGCCGCTGTAGACCATCGACAGCCGGTAGCTACCGGCGGGAATCGTGTGCTTGAAGGTGAAGGTGGCGGTCTGCGCCTGCTCGTCCACGCTGATCTTGGGTGCGCCGAAAAACACCTTCTTGCCGGACTCCACGGCCAGCTGGGCCGAAGTGAAAGTCAGGTCGAGCGCATTCAAGGTGATGCGATCGGTGGGCTGCTGCACCTCGATGCTGATCGTCGCCTTGCCATCGAAGCTCAGCGACGCTGCGTGCGGCACCACCACCACGTCGTAGTGCGTGGGCTGCACGCCGCGCGGCAACTGGGTGGTGGTCTGCTCCGTCGGTGCCGTGTCGGCCCATGCCGCCCCCGCGATGCCGGCGAAGGACAGGCCGGCCAGGGCCAGGGCGATGGCGGTACCCAGGTGTTTACGCATAGACAATTCCTCGTGGCGTGGTCAGGCGTGCCGGCGGGCGCAGCAGCGTCAAATACTCTGATACTGCGCCCCGGCTCCCCGACCCGATACCGCCGGAAGTCATGACTCCCCGGCGCACGCCATCCCCACGCCGTCTCTCGCCGCCAAGCTCGAGACCACGGCGCCGGCCCGAGCCTCAGCGGCCGGTCCGGGCACAGGCACGCCACTCGCCGTCATGTCGCGAAATAAGCGGGATGATCGAGATCGGCGAGCAGTTCGGGCTGCTCCGGCCGCCAGCCGAGACGCGTCCGGGTCTGCTCGCTGGAGCAAGGGCAATCCACGCCCACGAAGCGGGCGAACCAGCCGAAATGTTCGGCGGCTTCTTCCGGCGATTGCGCGACCAGCGGAATGCCCAGGCGGCGAGCGATCACTTCCGCGATCTGCTTGAAAGGCACACCCTGTTCGGCGATCGCGTGAAACGGCCCGCTTTGCGCGCCCTGCTCCAGCGCCAGCCGAAAGACCCGCGCGGCATCGAGCCGATGCACCGCAGGCCAGCGATTGCGCCCTTCGCCCACGTAGGCGGAGATGCCACGCTCGCGCGCGAAAGCGATCAGGCGCGGCACGAAGCCGTGATCGCCATGCCCGTGCACGGTCGGCGGAAGACGGATCGCCGTCGTACGCACCCCACGCGCGGCCAGCGCGGCGGCGGTCCATTCGGGGTTGCGCGGAAACGCGGCAAGCGGGGCGCGCAGCGGCTCGTCCTCCGTCGCCAGCCGCCCCGGTGCCAGCAGCGCCACGCCGGAAGTGACGATGAGCGGGCGATTGGAGCCTTCCAGCACGCCGCCGATCGCCTCGATGGCGAGCCGTTCCTGTTCGGCGTTCTCCGCAAGCTTGCTGAAGTCGTGATTGAAGGCCGTGTGGATCACCCCGTCCGACCACTCGGCGCCGCGGCGAAGGCCGTCGAGGTCTTCGAGCGAACCGCGCTGCACTTCCGCGCCAGCGGCGGCCAGCGCCTCGGCGCCGTGCTCCGAGCGAGCCAGACCGAGCACGCGATGTCCGGCGGCGGCGAGTTCCTTGACCACAGCCGAACCCACCCAGCCGGTGGCGCCAGTAACGAATACACGCATGAACTTGATCTCCGGTGTTTGCCCGAGACAAAGCTCCGCTCACTCGCTATCGTGGTAAAGGCGTGACTTTATCGTGCTATGTCGACTAACAGGATGAGCGGACACATCGCCAATCCCGGCCTGCTCGGGAGCTACCTGAAAGATCGCCGGGCCAGGCTCGACCCGGCGGCGCTCGGGCTGCCGTCGAAGCGTCGCCGCACGCCGGGGCTTCGCCGCGAGGAGGTGGCCCAGCGCGCCCATATCAGTCCGGCCTGGTATACCTGGCTCGAACAGGGACGTGGCGGCGCTCCATCGGCCGAGGTGCTCGACCGGATCGCCCGCGCGCTGATGCTGACCGAGGTCGAACGCGAGCATCTGTTCCTGCTCGGCCTCGGGCGGCCGCCCGGCATTCGCTATCAGGCCATCGAAGGCGTCACGCCGCGGCTGCAGCGCGTACTCGACAGACTGGATCCCTGCCCGGCGCTGATCCGCACCGCGATATGGGACGTGGTGGCCTGGAACCGGGCTTCCGCCGCCATGCTGTTCGACTACGGCCTGCTGCCGCCGGAACAGCGCAACGTGTTGCGCCGTATGTTCCTCGATCCGCGCGCGCGCGCCGCGCAATACGACTGGGCGAGCGCCGCGCGCTTCGTGGTCGCGGCGTTCCGCGCCGACGTGGCGCGCGCCGGCGCCACCGAACAGGTGGGCGCGCTGGTGGACGAGCTGTGCCAGCTGAGCGCCGACTTCGCAGCGATGTGGCGCGACCACGACATCCGCGCGCCCGGCGAGGCGGTCAAGCACATCCACCATCCGCAGGTGGGCGAGATCGCCTTCGAATATTCGGCCTTCGCGGTCGATGGCCGGCCGGATCTCAGCATGGTGATCTACAACCCTGCCACCGCTGCGGATGCGGACAAGATCGTCAAGCTGAGCATGGCGACGCCTCGTCCTGGCCAGAGTTGACATCGCCGCGGAGCAGCGACGCCATCAAGACGATTTCAAGCGCAGCGCGCTAAAACACGACAAGGATGCCAGGCCTTGCCTGGCATCGCTGTCACAGGATTTGCTCATTCCGCCGAGTCGGAATGAGCCGCCGATCTTCAGGCGAACGGATCGTCCAGCACGATGGTGTCGTCGCGGTCGGCGCCGGTGGCGACGATGGACAGCTTGCAGCCGGACAATTCCTCCACCGCACGCAGATAGGCGCGCGCCGCGGGCGGCAGCTTGTCCCACTCGCGGATGCCCGCGGTGGATTCCTCCCAGCCCGGGAATTCCAGGTACACCGGCTTGCACTCGGCCCAGCCGTCCGCATCCAGCGGCGCCAGCTCGCGGCGCTTGCCGCGGTATTCGTAGGCGATGCACACCTTGATGCTGGGCAGGCCGTCGAGCACGTCGAGCTTGGTGATGGCCAGGCCGTTGATGCCGTTGATCTGCACCGCGCGCTTCAGCGCGACCAGGTCGATCCAGCCGCAGCGGCGCGGACGGCCGGTGCTGGCGCCGAACTCGTTGCCGACCTTGCGCAAGCGTTCGCCCATCTCGTCGTGCAGCTCGGTGGGGAACGGACCGCCGCCCACGCGCGTGGCGTAGGCCTTGCAGATGCCCAGCACGTAGTCGATGTCGCCGGCGCCGACGCCGGTGCCGGCCAGCGCGCCGCCCACCGTGGTGTTGGACGAGGTCACGTAGGGATAGGTGCCGTGGTCGATGTCGAGCAGCGCGCCCTGCGCGCCTTCGTACAGGATGTGGCCGCCGCTCTTGCGCACGTCGTGCAGGATGGTGGCGACGTCGTCGACCATCGGGCGGATGAACTCGCCATAGGCGATCGCGTCGTCCAGCACCTGCTGGTAGTCGACCGCCTCGGCCTTGAGCCACTGGGTGAGGATGAAGTTGTGGTATTCCACCGCCGCCTTGATCTTCTCCGGCAGCTCGTGCGGATACATCAGATCGGCCACGCGCACGCTGCGGCGCGCCACCTTGTCCTCGTAGGCCGGGCCGATGCCGCGGCCGGTGGTGCCGATCGCGCTCTTGCCGGCGGCGACTTCGCGCGCCTTATCCACCGCGATGTGGTACGGCATGATCAGCGGGGTGGCCGGGCTGATCTTCAGGCGCGAGCGCACTTCCACGCCCTGCGCCTCCAGTTCCTCGATTTCCTGCTTCAGCGCAGCCGGCGACAGCACCACGCCGTTGCCGATCAGGCACAGCGCGTCGTCGCGCAGGATGCCCGAGGGGATCAGGTGCAGCACGGTCTTCTTGCCGCCGATCACCAGCGTGTGGCCGGCGTTGTGGCCGCCCTGGAAGCGCGCCACCGCACTGACCTGTTCGGTCAGCAGGTCGACGATCTTGCCCTTGCCTTCGTCGCCCCACTGGGCCCCGAGGATTACGACTGACTTACCCATGATGTTCTCGCTCGTTCATGTCATGCCCCGCTCGTGAGGCGACGATTTGCATTGGCCCCGTGCGGGAACCGGGAATGCCGTACGCCGCGGCGGCGATCCGCCCTGACGTTCTACACAGGCACTGTTTCATTCCGTGGGCACGCCGGCCCACGCCGCCTATTTCTTCGGCGCGCTTTCGTTGAAGTACTTCAGGAATTCCGAATCGGGCTTCAGCACCAGCACGCCGCCGTTGGCGAAGGCTTTGCGATAGGCCGCCAGGCTGCGGTAGAAGGCGAAGAATTCCGGATCCTGGCCATAGGCCTGCGCATAGATCGCCGCCGCCTGCGCATCGCCGTCGCCGCGCACCTTGGCCGCGTCGCGGTCGGCATCGGCGCGCACCTTGGCCGCATCGCCGTCCGCCTGCGCCTTGAGCTTGGCCGCCGCTTCGTCGCCGTCGGCGCGCAACTGGTTGGCCAGGCGCTCGCGCTCCTCGCGCATGCGCTTGTATACCGACTTGCTCACTTCGTCCGGCAGGCTGATCCGCTCTACCCCGACGCTGACCACGGCGAGGCCGAGTTCCTTGCGCGCGACGGCGTCGGCCTGCTGGCGCACCGGATCGGTGAAGGTCTGCGCATCGGCCGCGACCAGATCGGACAGGCCGCGCGCGGCGACCTGCGCGCGCAATGCGTCGCGGACGATCGGAGTCAGCCGCTGGGCCGCCTGCAAGGCATCGGCATGGATCGCGCGGAAGTACTGCGTACGGTCGACCACGCGCCACTTCACGTCGTAGTCCACGCTGACGTTCTTCTGGTCGGCGGTGAGCGCGCGTTCCGGCGAGGGCTGCAGCGACAGGATGCGGTCGTCGAAATGCAGCACCTGCTGGAACAGCGGCAGCTTGAAATGCAGGCCGGGGGCATAGTCCGTGCGCACGATGCGGCCAAACTGCAGCAGCAGTGCGCCCTGCCCTTCGCTGACCTGGAACATGCTGTTGAAGCCGAGCAGGACCAGCAGGGCCGCAACCAGCGCGACGACGATCTTCATGGCTGCTTCTCCTTGCCGGCATCCGGCAGCGGAGTGACCGCCTGGATCGCCTCGGCCGACGGCGTGACGCTGCGCGCCGCCCCAGACGGGGCCTCCGGCGACAGCGCCGGCAGGTTGATGATGTTGCGGCCGCCGGAGCCGTCCAGCACCTTCGGATTCGCCGCGAGCACCTGCTCCATCGTCTCCAGCCAGAGCCGGCGACGCGTCACCTCCGGCGCCGCCTTGTATTCCTTCAGGATCAGGCTGAAGCGCTCGGCCTCGCCCTGCGCACGTGCGACCTGGCCGGTGCGGTAGGACTCGGCCTCGGCCGTGCTGCGCGCAGCCTCGCTGCGCGCCTCCGGCAGCACCTTGGCGGCGTAGGCCTTGGCCGCGGTCTCGCTGGCCTGCTGATCTTCGCGGGCGTTGTCGACGTCGTCGAAGGCCGGCTTGACCTCCTGCGGCGGCGCCACGCTCTGGAAGCTGAGGTCGCTGACCAGCACGCCAGCGTCATAGCCGGCCAGGGTGTTCTGCAGTGTCTGCTTGGCCTGCCCGGCCAGCGTCGCACCGCCGCCGGCCAGCACCTGATCCATGTTGCCGGCGCCGACCGCCGCACGCACGGACGCCTCGGCAGCCATCTTGACGTCGCCGTCGGCCTCGTTCAGCACGAACAGGTATTTGCGCGGGTCGAACACCTGGTACTGCACGGTGAAGGCGATCACCACCACATCCTGGTCGCGGGTCAGCATGTGCACAGTGTCCGACACCGAGCGCACCCTGGCCACGTCCACTTTGCCCACCATCTCGAATGGCTGCGGCAGCTTGAAATGGAAGCCGGGCGACAGCGTGCGGGCGTACTGGCCGAAGCGCAGCACCACGCCGGCCTGGGTCGCGCCGATGATGGTGTAGCTGCCGAGCAGCAGCCAGGCCAGCAACACCGCCAGCACCATCGTGAACAGGCCGCCGGGACCGTTGATCAGCTTGCCGAAGCGCGCGCGCAGCTGCTTCAGGAAGGTGTCCAGGCCCGACTTGCCGGCCGGCGGGCGATTCCGGTTCCAGGGATCGCGCTGCCCGTTGCCGGGTTCATTCCACGCCATGGACAGTCTCCTTGGGGTGCCGGGAGGCCGTTGGCAACAGCCGGTGAACACAATGGTCGGAATGGGCCATGTTCAAGTGGGTGACATGCCTTGGCAAGGGAACCGGCCGCAGACCGAGTGCGGCACAAAACGGCACCAATTCTAGCAGAGCCGCTACCGCCGCGCGCCGATGACCGACCCGGGCCGCTCAGGCGTCCTCGGGCAGGTCGGCGTCGGCCAGCAGCTCACGCAACAGGGCGGCATCGGCATCACGCCCGCCGCTCAGCGGAGCGATCACGCTGCGCGGCGCATCGATCCGCAGCCGCCAGCCGTGCTCGTCCACGCTTTCCCCGGCGATCGCGCCGGCCGCCTTCAGCCGCGCATGCAGGCGCCCGGCCGACAGCGGCAAGGGCAGCTCGGCCTGCACGCGGTCGCCGCCCAGCAACTCGCCCAGCGCCTGGCGCAGCAGGTCCAGCCCGGCGCCGCTGGCGGCGGAAAGCCAGACCTGTCGCGGACGACCGTCGGCATCGCGTACCAGCTGCGGCTCGGCGCCGGCCAGGTCGATCTTGTTCATGACCCGCAGCTGGGGCACTTCGCCGGCATCGATCTCTTCCAGCACGCCGTCGACCACGCGCTGCATCGGTTCGCGCTCCTCGTCAGCGGCATCGCTCACGTGCAGCAGCAGATCGGCGTCGCGCGCCTCCGCCAGGGTGCCGCGGAACGCCGCGACTAGGTCATGCGGTAGATCGCGCACGAAGCCCACCGTATCGGCCAGCACCGCCGGGCCGCAGGAGAGATCCTCCAGCCGGCGCACGGTGGGATCGAGCGTGGCGAACAGCTGGTCGGCTGCGTACACCGCGCCCGAGGTGAGCGCATTGAACAGGGTCGACTTGCCGGCGTTGGTATAGCCGACCAGGGCCACCCGCGGCACCGTGTTGCGCAGGCGCGCGCGGCGCTGCTGGCCACGCTGGGTCTGCACTTTTTCCAGGCGCTTGCTCAGCTGCTTGACCCGCTCGGCCAGCAGGCGGCGGTCGGTTTCCAGCTGGGTCTCGCCCGGGCCGCGGTTGCCGATGGCGCCGCCGCGCTGGGCGTCCAAGTGAGTCCAGCCGCGCACCAGCCGGGTGGCCACGTGCTTGAGCTGGGCCAGCTCCACTTCCAGCTTGCCTTCGTGCGAACGGGCGCGCTGGGCGAAGATGTCTAGGATCAGCCCGGCGCGGTCGACTACGCGGGTCTTCAGCAATTTTTCGAGATTGCGCTCCTGCACCGGCGTGAGCAGGTGGTCGACCAGCACCAGATCGGCCTCGAGCGCGGCGACCATCTCGCCCACTTCTTCGGCCTTGCCGCTGCCGATGTAGTAGCGCGGGTTCGGATCTTCGACACGCGCCGGCACGCTGCCCAGCACTTCGGCGCCGGCGGAGCGGGCCAGTTCGATGAACTCTTCGGCGCGGCGGGCGGCGTCGCCCTGACCACGCGCATGCGGCAGCACCAGGACGGCGCGCTCGCCTTTTTTCTGACGATCAAACACAGCGTTGAGAAGACCTATGCAAGCCGGGGACGCACCGAACGATTGCGGCAACGCGCCTCCGGGAGGGTGGGGGGAAACAGCCGGCAGACCTCATGCGCCCTGCCGCCGCGATGCATCCGGCCGCCACGGACCGGCCGGCCCGCTACGGAAGCCCCCGCCCTGCGGACTGGCTCAGGCTTCGACGTCAGCGTCGGCCGACGGCTCGCCGATGCCGTCGTGGCCATTGCCGACGCGCACATTGCGGCTCGGCACGACCGTGGAAATCGCATGCTTGTAGACCATCTGGCTGACCTGGTTGCGCAGCAGCACCACGAACTGGTCGAACGACTCGATCGTGCCCTGCAGCTTGATGCCGTTGACCAGGTAAATGGCGACCGGCACGCGCTCGCGGCGCAATGCATTCAGAAACGGGTCCTGCAAAGACTGCCCTTTGGACATTTGTTGTTCTCCCCCTCAACCGGACGGGCCGGGAAAAAGGCGTCTGCACGCCCCGGCCAAAGATGAAGGGATGTTAACCGCTTTTAAATCGTGGATGAAAGGCCGTCGCGCAGAATGGCCCCCATCAGATGGGGCCAGGCAGGAACATCCGCAAGGCCTCGGCGGCCCGTTGCAGCAGCGGCGGCCGTCCGCGTGCCACGGCCAACGGATCGAAGACGCGGGCGTCTAGCTCGCTGCGCAGCCAGGTGATCTGCCGCTTGGCCAGCTGACGCGTGGCGAACACGCCGCGGTCGCGCAGGCCGGCCAGGTCGGTCTGGCCGTCCAAATATTCCCAGGCCTGGCGATAGCCCACCGCACGGATCGCCGGCAGGTCCGCATGCAGATCGCCGCGCGCGCGCAAAGCGCGCACCTCGTCGAGCAGGCCGGCTGCCAGCATCGCCTCGAAGCGCTGCGCGATGCGCGCATGGAGGCCGGCGCGATCCGCCGGCAGCAGGGCCAATTTCAGTACCCGCCACGGGAATCCCTGGCGCGGACCGCCCTGCTGCTCCGACAGCGGCCGCCCGGTCAGCTCGATCACCTCCAGCGCGCGCTGCAGACGCTGCGCGTCCTGCGGACCGATGCGTGCGGCCGCGGCCGGGTCGAGCCCGCGCAGGCGCTCGTGCAGCGCGGGCCAGCCCAGCTGCGAGGCTTCTTCAGTCAGCCTTGCCCGGAGTGCCGGCTGCGCCTCGGGCAAGGCCGACAGGCCTTGCTGCAGCGCCCTGAAGTAAAGCCCGGTGCCGCCGACCAACAAGGGCACCTTGCCGCGCGCGGTGATCGCCGACATCGCCGCCATGGCGTCGCCGCGGAAATCCGCCGCCGAATAGGGCTCGGCCGGATCGCGGATATCGATCAGCGCATGCGGATAGCGTGCCAGCGTGGGCGCATCCGGCTTGGCCGTGCCGATATCCATGCCGCGGTAGACCAGGGCGGAGTCCACGCTGATCAGCTCCAGCGGGAAGACCTCGCTCAGCTCGCAGGCCAGCGCAGTCTTGCCGGAGGCGGTGGGGCCCATCAGGAAGACGGCGGGCGGACGCTGGTCGAAAGGCATCGCGCATTCTAGAAAGATTTGCGAGGCGTCGATATCCGCATGCACGGCCGCCCGGCATGCCGGCGAGAACTTGCCGGCTGAACGCGGCGACGCACATTGTTGCGTGCCATATCGGCTCTGCACGCGACGAAGGCGTGGCGCCGACAGCTCGCGCGATGCAGCACGGCGCGGCTCGGCAGCAGCTTGCCGGTCACGTCGTGTCTCGGCGTCGGGCGGCGATAACCTGCGAAGCCTCGCGCATCGGCTGAATGACGCCCGGCCATGCGCTTCCGCTGCGCCGCGCGCCCGCCATAATCCGCCCAACCTCCCGCGAAACCGCCGCCATGCCTGCCTTCCCGCTTGTCCGCCCATTGCCACTGTTTGTCGTGCTCAGCCTGCTCGCCGCAGGCTCCGTGGCGGCCGCCGATACTCCGACCGCGAACTTCAGCGGCATCTGGCGACTGGACGAGTTGCACAGCGACAGCGCCGCCGACATCACCAAACGCCTGCAGGCCGAGCGCAAGCGCGAACAGCCGCCGGTAGTGCAGCCCGCCGCGGCCAGCTCCAGCGCCTCGCCGCTGACCGGCCTCGGTGGGCACAGCGGCCGCGGCGGTGGCGGCGGTGGTGGCCGCGGCATGGGTGGAGGCAACGGCGGTGGCGGCGGTCGCCACGGCGGGCGCGGCCAGAACTGGAACAGCTCTAGCGACAGCGGCAGCACGCCAGCCGATCCGCCGCCGCCGCTGCTGCAGAACGACGGCATCCTGAATGTGCAGCAGGATGCGAAAACCCTGCAGGTATCGTTCAACAACACCGAGCGGCTGGACGCGCGCCTGGACGGCGGCACCCGCCAGACGCTCAATGGCAGCGCCGTCGCCCAGTCGCAGCTGACGCCGTCGACGCTGCAGATCTCACTGCAGTTCGACAGCGGCGTGCGGCTGGAACAGGCATGGACCAAGTCGGCGGACGGCCACCACCTTACCGTCACCGAACGCTGGATCACGCCGGCGGTGCAGCAGCCCATCGAGTTCAAGCGCAGCTACGACCGCCTGGATCTCTGAGCGACGCAGCCTCGATCCGGCCGTCGATGCCGCAGCGCGGCAAGGCATGGCGGCGCGTCGGCGACATATAATTAGGGACTGTCCCCACCCTGCCCGCCCCGCGGGCCAAGCCTGGATTCCCCCATGCCGCAGACGATGAAAGCCCTGGTGAAGCGCAAGCCCGAACAGGGCATCTGGATGGAAGAAGTCGCGATGCCCGAGATCGGCCCGAACGAGGTGCTGATCAAGATGGAGAAGACCGCGATCTGCGGCACCGACCTGCACATTTACAAATGGGACGAGTGGTCGCAGCGCACCATCAAGCCCGGCCTCACCATCGGCCACGAGTTCGTCGGCCGCATCGTCGAGATGGGCGCAGGCGTCACCGGCTACAAGATCGGCGACCGCGTCTCCGCCGAAGGCCACATCGTCTGCGGTCACTGCCGCAACTGCCGCGCCGGCCGCCAGCACCTGTGCCCCAACACGGTGGGCATCGGCGTGAATCGCAACGGCGCCTTCGCCGAATACATGGCGATGCCGGCCTCGAACCTGTGGCCGATCCCCGACCAGATTCCGTCCGAGCTGGCCGCGTTCTTCGATCCCTACGGCAACGCCGCGCACTGCGCGCTGGAGTTCGACCTGATCGGCGAGGACGTGCTGATCACCGGCGCCGGCCCGATCGGCATCATCGCCGCCGGCATCGCCAAGCACGTGGGCGCGCGCAACGTGGTGGTCACCGACGTCAACGACTACCGCCTGAAGCTGGCCGCCGACATGGGCGCCACCCGCGTGGTGAACGTGGCCAACCAGTCCCTGCGCGACGTGGTGAAGGACCTGCATATCGAGGGCTTCGACGTGGGCCTGGAGATGAGCGGCAATCCGCGCGCCTTCGGCGACATGCTCGAGTGCATGTACCACGGCGGCAAGATCGCCATGCTCGGCATCATGCCGCGCGGCGCCGGCATCGACTGGGACAAGGTGATCTTCAAGGGCCTCACCCTGCAGGGCATCTACGGCCGTCGCATGTACGAGACCTGGTACAAGATGACCCAGATGGTGCTCACCGGCTTTCCGCTGCAGAAGGTGCTGACGCACCAGATCCACATCGACGATTTCCAGCGGGGCTTCGACCTGATGGATGCCGGCACCTGCGGCAAGGTCGTCTGCTCCTGGAACTGAGTGTCTGACGCCGCGGCGGCGCAGCGGGCGCCGCCGTGACGGCCCTCCCATAACCGCGGTCCATGCGGGACACCGCGGCCGACGACGAGTAGACTGCAGCGGCGACAGGCAGGAAGCCGTCTCGAAGGGATCACGGCGCACGACCCGGCGGTCGTGCAGGGGATCGACCTAGACCAGAGCACGCCCGCATGCCCGAACGGAAGCTTTCGAGCCTTGTCCGTCCCTCCGCCTGGCGCGAACCGGCCGGCCGGCTGTATCGCTCCCGCCGCCTGCGCAAGAGCCTGCTCATCATTGCGATCGCGCTGCTGATCTTCGGCCTGCTCGGCGCCCTGGCCGCGCCACCGATCATCCGCAGTCAATTGCAGAGCCGGCTGGGCGCCCTGCTGCAGCGCCCGGTCGAGATCCGCCAGGTGCATCTCAACCCCTTCAGCCTGCGCCTGACCCTGGACGGCGTACATATCGGCGATCACGACGGCCACGGCCGCTTCGTCGACATCGACCGCCTGGTGGTCGACGCCTCGTGGAGTTCGCTGTTCCGCCTGGCGCCGATCCTGGACGAACTCGAGCTGGATCATCCGCAGCTGGCGATCACGCGCGACGCGCCGCAGCACTTCAACTTCTCCGACATCATCGAGCGCCTCGCCGGCGGCCCGCCGCAGCCCGACGCCAAGCCGACCCGCTTCGCGCTCTCCAACATCAGCGTGCACCAGGGCGACATCGTGCTGGATGACCGCGTCGAGCAGGCCCGCCACGAGATCTCCGGGCTGGAGCTGGGCATTCCCTTCATCGCCAACCTGCCTAGCGCCGCCGACGTCTTCGTCAAGCCGCTGCTGGCCATGAACGTGGACGGCAGCCCGCTGCGCCTGCAGGGACAGACCAAGCCGTTCGCCAGCACGCGCGAGTCGGTGATCAGCTTCCATCTCGACCGCCTCGACCTGCCGCGCTATCTGAGCTACGTGCCGGAGCCGCTGCCGGTGAAGGTGTCGCAAGGCCAGCTCTCGGGCGACATCGAGCTGCATTTCGTCGCCAGCCCCGATGCGCCCAAGCTCGGCCTCAACGGCAGGCTGCGTCTGGACCAGTTGAATGTCACGGGCAAGGATTCGGCGCCGCTGCTGAGCCTGGGACAAGTCGACGCCGAGCTGGCCGACGTGCAGCCGCTGCAGTCGCGCTACCAGCTGGGCGCGGTGCGGCTCGATCGCCCTGAACTGCACTACACCAGCCTGCCTGGCGGCCACAGCAATTTCGATGCCCTGCTCGGCGACACCAAGCCGGCGCCGGGCAAATCGCCGGCCGGCGCGCCGATGGCAGTGAACATCGCGCAGCTGAGCCTGAGCGGCGGCCGCCTCGTCTACGCCGATCGCAGCGGCAAGGCACCGGCCGAGCTCGAGCTGTCGAACCTGCAGGGCAACATTGCCGGCCTCGCCACCCTGGCTGCGCCGCCAGCCAAGACGACGCTGTCCGCCCAGCTCAATGGCGGCCAGCTGAGCACGCAGGGCGAACTCGGAGTTGCTGCCGGCAGTTACCACGGCAAGCTCGGCCTGCAAGGCATCGACATCAAGCCGCTGCAGGCGCTGGCGGCGCCCGATCTGGCGGCGGAGCTGAGCGGCAAGCTGGGCGGCGACGGGCAGCTGAGCGTGACGTGGAAGCCGCAGTTCAACCTGCAGCTGAATTCGACGCGGGTCTCGCTGGCCGAGCTGGCCTTGAAGCCGCAACGCCATCCGGATGCCGGCCTGCGCTGGAAGAACGTTCAGGCCGGCATCGCCCAGTTCGACCTGGCCGCGCATCGTGCGCAGCTGGATGCCATCAACGTGCAGGGGCTCGAGGTGCAGACCCGCCGGCTCGCCGATGGCCAGTTCGACCTGGCCACATTGGCCGCGCCCTCGAAACCCGCCGCGGCAGGACGACCGACGAAGGCACCGCCCGCAGCGGCATGGCATTGGCGCATCGAGCGCTTCGAGCTGCAGGACAGCGCGCTGACGCTCAGCGACGAGAAGGCCGGCCGCGCGCCCCCGCTGAAGCTGAGCAAGCTCAATGCGCGGGTCGAAGGCTTGTCCGACGATTTCCGGCAGCCGCTGAAGCTGGACAGCAGCGGCACGGTGGGCAAGAACGGCGACTACCGCGTCGGCGGCACGCTGAAGCTGCAGCCGCTGGCCGCGGAACTGCAGGTCAAGACCTCGCGGCTCGACCTCGCGCCGCTGCAGAGCTACGTCAGCGTACCGCTCAACGTCAGCCTCACCAGCGCCCTGCTCAGCAACGACGGCCGCGTACGCTACGCCGAGCATGCCGGCCAGCCGGAGATCGACTATGGCGGACGCGTCGCGCTGAACCGCGTGCGTGTGCAGGACAAGCTCAGCGGCGACGATTTCCTGCGCTGGAACGCGCTGAACGCCGGCGGCGTCGACGTGCACATCGGCAGCGGCGCGCCGAAGCTGAGCTTGGGCGCGCTGGCGCTGAATGGCCTTTATGCGCGTGTGATCGTCAACAGCACCGGCCGCCTGAACCTGCAGGATGTGGTGGCCAGCCCGACCGCAGCGCAGCCAGTTTCGGTGACTCGCGCCGAAGCCACGCCGCTGCCGGCATCGACGGCTACCGCAACGCCGGCGCCGGCCTCGTCGGTCAAGGCGCCCGCCGCGCAGATCCGCATCGGCGGCATCAGCCTCGCGGACAGCCAGCTCAATTACACCGACAACTTCATCAAGCCGAACTACACCGCCAACATCACCCAGCTGTCGGGCAAGGTCGGCAGCTTCGGCACCACGGGCGGCGACCCTGCCCCGCTGAGCCTGCAGGGCTCGCTGGACGACAACTCGCCGGTGGATATCGAGGGCACCATCAATCCGCTGGCGCCGGTGGCCTTTCTCGACATCACCGGCAAGGCCGAGGGGGTCGAGCTCACCCACCTCAGCACTTATTCCAGCAAGTACACCGGCTACCCGATCGTCAAAGGACGGCTCAACGCCAACGTCCACTATCAGTTGGACCAGGGCAAGCTGGCTGCCGACAACCACATCTTCATCGACCAGCTGACCTTCGGCGACAAGGTGGACAGTCCGGGCGTGAGCCACTTGCCGGTGAAGCTGGCGGTCGCCCTGCTGAAGGATTCGCAAGGCCGCATCGACGTCGACCTGCCGGTCTCAGGCTCGCTGGACGATCCCAAATTCAGCGTCGGCGGGCTGATCTGGCACGCCTTCGTAAACCTGATCGGCAAGGCGGTCACCTCGCCGTTCCGCCTGCTCGGCTCCGCCTTCGGCGGCGGCTCCGGCGGTCAGGATCTGGGCTATGTCGAATTCGCCCCCGGCAGCAGCGCGCTGGACGCCGAGGCGCAGAAGCGCCTGACCCTGATCGTGAAGGCACTGCACGACCGCCCCTCGTTGAATCTGGACATCACCGGCCGGGTCGACCCGTCGCTGGACCAGGACGGCCTGCGCAAGGTCACCGTGGACCAGCTGGTGCAGGACGAGCGTCGCGATGACGAAGGCGGCGAAGCCGAGCAGCCGGCCGCCGCGGCCTCGCAGGCGCCCGCCGCACAGGCGGCGCCCGCAGCGGCGGATCCGAAGGACGAGGACAAGTACCTCGAGCGCGCCTACAAGCATGCCAAGTTCAAGAAGCCGCGCAACCTGCTCGGCCTGCACAAGTCCGAGCCGCCGGAGGAAATGCGCCAGATGCTCGAGGCGAACGTGCCGGTCGACCAGGACGCCATGCGCCACCTGGCCGAGCGGCGCGCCGACGCCGTGCGCGGCTGGCTGCACGGCAAGATCGACGACAAGCGCATCTTCGTGCTGGCGCCGAAGCTCGACGCCAAGGGCATCGACGACAAGGGCAAGACCACTCGAACGGACTTCGGCCTGCACTGACAGCCGGCTCGAGATTTCCAGACGCTTCGCGTTGTCGCCGAGTGGCCGAGGGGTGGTCGTGCATGGCACCGACCTGGCTGGCCGTCGCGCCAAACAACGCGCGGCCATATAGCGACCACTCGATGACAACCCGATGCGGCGGGATCGTTCAGCGGCAGCCGAGCGTCGTCACTCAGCCATGGATCGACATCCGCGCCAGTGCTTGTCCTCGGCTTGCGCACAAACCAATCCTGCGGCGAGGGGCTAGAAGATCGTTGGCAGGCCCCGAACTGCCGCGTCGAGGTTCCAGGATCGGCGCGGAAGGCTCACAATCGGGGTTTTCTCCCGTCGGAATCCCCCATGAGCTACCCCGGCCAGGCGCGCTACCAGAGCGAACTTCAGTCCATCCGCGAACAAGGCCTGTTCAAGGCCGAGCGCGTGATCACCTCGCCGCAGTCGGCCGAGATCGTTCTCGCCGACGGCCGCCGGGTGCTGAACTTCTGTGCCAACAACTATCTCGGCCTGGCCGACCATCCCGAGGTGATCGAGGCCGCCAAGCAGGCGCTGGACAGCCACGGCTTCGGCATGGCCTCGGTGCGCTTCATCTGCGGCACGCAGGACCTGCATAAGCAGTTGGAGCGCAACATCGCCGAGTTTTTCGGCACAGAGGACAGCATCCTCTATGCCGCCTGCTTCGACGCCAACGGCGGCCTGTTCGAACCGCTGCTGGGCGAGGAAGATGCGATCATCTCCGACGCGCTCAACCACGCCTCGATCATCGACGGCATCCGCCTGTGCAAGGCCAAGCGCTTTCGCTACGCCAACTGCGACATGGCCGACCTGGAGAAACAGCTGCAGGCCGCCGATGCCGCCGGCGCGCGCACCAAGCTGATCACCACCGACGGCGCCTTCTCGATGGACGGCTTCATCGCGCCGCTGGACCAGATCACCACCCTGGCCAGGAAATACAACGCGCTGGTGCACATCGACGAATGCCACTGCACCGGCTTCCTCGGCGACAGCGGCCGCGGCTCGGCCGAAGTGCACGGCGTGCTGGACCAGATCGACATCTTCACCGGCACCCTGGGCAAGGCGCTGGGCGGCGCGCTCGGCGGCTTCACCAGCGGGCGCAAGGAAGTGATCGAGATGCTGCGCCAGCGCTCGCGCCCCTATCTGTTCTCCAACTCGCTGCCGCCGCACGTGGTGGCCGCCGGCATCAAGGTGTTCGAGATGCTCTCGAGCGCCGGCGAGCTGCGCGAGCGGGTCAAAGAAAACACCCGCTACTTCCGTGAGCGGATGACCCAGGCCGGCTTCGACATCAAGCCCGGCGTGCACCCGATCGTGCCGGTGATGATCTACGACGCGCCCAAGGCGCAGGCGATGGCCGCGGCCCTGCTCGATGAAGGCATCTACGTCACCGGCTTCTTCTTCCCGGTGGTGCCGCAGGGCCAGGCGCGCATCCGCACCCAGATGAGCGCGGCGCACACGCGCGAACACCTCGACCAGGCCATCGCTGCCTTCACCAAGGTGGGCCGCGAGCTCGGCGTAATCAGCTGAGTCAACGCATCCCGGCCGGCCTGCGCGTCATGCCGGCCGGGAGCTAGCCCGCATCCGCACGCAGCGCGGCGACTTCATCCAGCGACAGATGCCGCCACTGCCCCTTCGGCAGCTCGCCCAGCGCCACCGCGCCGATCGCTACGCGGACCAGGCGCAGCACGGCGAAATCCAACGCATCCATGAGCCGGCGAATATGCCGGTTGCGGCCCTCGTCCAGCACGACCTCCAGCCAGGCATTCTTCTCGCCGGCACGCAATAAATCGACGCGGCGTGCGGCGAGATGCTCGCCACGGTCCTCCACGCCCTCCAGCATGGTAGCCAGGATGGCCGCATCCGGCACGCCAGCGACCTGCACGTGATAGATCTTTTCGCGATGCGTCGACGGCTCGGTGATGCCCGCCGCCCAGACCGTGTCGTTGCTCAGCAGCAGCAAGCCCTCGCTGGCCTTGTCGAGCCGTCCTACCGGCCCCAGCCAGGGCAGGCCGGCCGCAGCAAGCGAGGCATATATCGTGGCTCGCCCGTGTTCGTCAGAGGCGCTGACCACCACGCCGCGCGGCTTGTTGAAGGCAAGGTAGACCCTCGCGGCAGCCGCTACGGGTTTGCCGTCCACGGCGATTCCGCGCGCCTCGGCCAGGGTGGGATGTTCGGCATCCCGCACGACGCGCCCGTCGACCGTGACGCGACCGGCGCGCACCCACTGCTCCGCCTGGCTGCGCGAGCACAGACCAAGCTTGGAAAGAACCCGAGCCAGCCCGTAGCGCGGCATGCGGGCGGCATGGCTGGGCGCGCTGCGGCCGCGTGAACGAGGAGGCGATGAAGTCATCCGGCAAGCCTAGCCAGCCCGAGCAGGTGACGGCAACACCGGCCTGCATGCAGCCATCGCCCCGGCGTCGTGTTCCGCCCAAAAGAAAACCCGGCCGGAGCCGGGTTTCCTTCGACACTTGGTACAGCCTGCAGCTTACTGCTGAACCTGCAGTTCCGTACGGCGGTTGCGGGCGCGACCGTCGGCGGTCTTGTTGTCCGCCACCGGGTCGTTCTCGCCGTGGCCGATCGGGCCTTCCAGGCGGCTCGCGTCGATGCCGTGCGAGGTCAGGTAGTCGTACACGATCTTCGCACGACGCTCCGACAGACCCTGGTTGTACGCCGGCTTGCCCACCGAGTCGGTGTAGCCAGCCACCGTGACGTGCACCTGCGGATAACGCTGCAGGGTGTCGACGGCCTGATCCAGGATCGCGATCGAGTCGGCGGACGGCTCGGCCAGCGCCTTCTTGATCTCCGTCGCGTTCACGTGGCCCTTCTTCGGGTAGTCGAACTTGAAGTTCACGCCCTTCAGGTCGATCACCACCTTCTGCGGGCAACCGTCCGGACCCACGATGGTGCCGGCCGGGGTGTTCGGGCACTTGTCGTCGCAATCGTTCACGCCGTCGCCGTCGCTGTCCATCTTCGAGCAGTCCGGAGCAACCGGCGGCGGCGGGGCCACGGCGGCAGCCGGAGCAGCCGGCGGCTGGCCGAAGCGCGACACCAGGCTGAAGCCCAGGAACCAGTCGCCGTAACCGTTCTTCTGCACCTGGGTCTTGTCGTCCCAGTCGTAGCGGTAGCCGGCCTCGACGCGGACGTCGGTGCTGGCGGTCACGGTCTTGGACAGGCCGGCGCCCAGTTCGGCAGCCGGCGACCAGCCGTTGTCGACCGGGTCATGATGGTAGCTGCCGATCACGCCAGCCAGCAGGTACGGGCGCCAGGCGTCCCACGCACCGGCGTAGAAACGCGCGGCCACGCCGACGTTGTTGCTGGCCCAGTGACCGCCGCCAACGGCGGAGTCGATATCGCGCTTGGTGCGATCGACGAACAGGTCGATGGAGATGTTCGGAGAGATGAAGCGACCAAAGCCCAGTCCGTAGTAAACCTGGCGGCTGTTGGTGTTGCGGTCGGTGTCGTTGTAGTAACCGCCGACGGTGGGAGCAATGTACCAACGACCGTCGTAGCTCGGCGTAGTCGCGCTGGCGCTGTCAGCGGCAGTGTTGTCCTGCGCGTGAACGGCACCCACACCACCTAGGGCCAAGGCAATCAGAAAATACAAGCCCTTACGTTTCATCAGGTGTCTCCTCGATTATTGTTTTGCGTTTCCGCTCCCACCCCAGACGGAACCGCGTTGGCACTTACTGAATATCCGGGTGATCCACTCCCGAACGATCCGTTTTAGCAAGCGATAGGAAGTGTAGCAAAAGCGTTAAGCAGTTCGGACTGAGCGACCAGCCTTTGGTGAGCCTAGGTTCAGCCATGTCATGCGCGACGTGAAAATGCGCACAAATACATCGTTTCACTCGTTCTTTCCGCACATTTCGGACGTCCAAAAAGAAAACCCGGCCGAGGCCGGGTTTTCTTCGATGCTTGATGCAGCTTGCGGATTACTGCTGAACCTGCAGCTCCGTGCGGCGGTTGCGGGCGCGACCGTCGGCGGTCTTGTTGTCCGCCACCGGATCGTTCTCGCCGTGGCCGATCGGGCCCTGCAGGCGGCTCGCGTCGATGCCGTGCGAGGTCAGGTAGTCGTACACGATCTTCGCACGACGCTCCGACAGACCCTGGTTGTACGCCGGCTTGCCCACCGAGTCGGTGTAGCCAGCCACCGTCACGTGCACCTGCGGGTAACGCTGCAGGGTGTCGATCGCCTGATCCAGGATCGAGATCGACTCGGCGGACGGCTCGGCCAGCGCCTTGCTGATCTCCGAAGCGTCCACGTGGCCCTTCTTCGGGTAGTCGAACTTGAAGTTCACGCCCTTCAGATCGATCACGATGTTCTTCGGGCAGCCGTCCGGACCCACAATGGTGCCGGCCGGGGTGTTCGGGCACTTGTCGTCGCAATCGTTCACGCCGTCACCGTCGCTGTCCATCTTCGAGCAGTCCGGGGTAACCGGCGGCGGCGCGGTGGTGGTCGGGGTGACCGGCGTCGGCGCGGAGCCGAGCTTGGCCAGCACGCTGAAGCCCAGCAGGTAGTCGCCGTAGCCGCTGCGGTTCGGCTGGGTGTCGCCATCCCAGTCGTAGCGGTAGTCGGCTTCGACGCGCAGGTCGACGTTCTCGGTGATCGACTTCTGCAGACCCAGACCCACCTGAGCCGCCGGCGACACGCCGCTGGAGGTCTTCGGCGGGATCGGGAAGTACGGGCTGACCGAGTTCTGACGGTCGTTGGCATTGTGATAGCTGGCCATCACGCCGCCGGACACGAAGAAGCGGAAGCTGTCCGGAGCGCCGAAGTAGTAGCGCGCGCTCACGCCGAGCGTGGTGCTCGGCCACTGGCCCTGACCCGGGCCGCGGATGCCGTTCGGCGCCAGGACGCCGTCACGGGTACGGCTGACGCGGTCGGCGAAGATGTCGATGCCGAAGTTCGGGGTCAGCAGGCGGCCGAAGCCGATGCCGCCGAACACGTTGGTGCTGTCGGTGTTGCGCTTGCTGTCGTTGTAGTAGCCGCCGATGGTCGGCGCCACGTACCAGCGGCTGTCGTAGCCGGCCGAGCTGGAGGTATCCGAAGCGTCTTGCGCGTGGGCCGCACCGAACGCCCCCAGAGCCAAAGCGATGACGAAATAAAGGCCCTTATGTTTCATCAGGTATCTCCTCGTGTGAAGTTTTGCGTCCGTTTCCCCAAGATCTCGAATGCGCCACATCATTCAGCAGAAATACCCCGGCGCACCGCTCTGGCCCAACCACCCTAAGTAAGCGGGCGCTGGCAGCTTAGCAAAAAATAAACAATTACGGGTAATTATTCAACCTGGGCGGACTTTTGTTCATATTTGGCTCACGCAGCTTTTACAGGGCAAAAAGACCCAGGAAATCCTGGATCGGCATCTGGTCCAGCGTCTCGCTCTTGCGGGTCGCTTCCAGGATCGCCTTGACCTGGTGCGAGGGCAGATGGCTGCGGATGGCCGCCTCGAACTTCTTCAGCAGCACCGGAATGCCCTCGGCACGGCGCTTGCGATGGCCGATCGGGAAGTCGATCGACACCTTTTCGGTGCTCGAGCCATCTTTGAAGAACACCTGCACCGAGTTGCCGATGTAGCGCTTCTCCGGATCGAAGTAGTCCTTGGTGAACTGCGGATTCTCGCTGACCACCATCTTGTCGCGCAGAGCGTCGATGCGCGGGTCGGCGGCCACGTCGTCGTTGTAGTCGTCGGCCGTGAGACGGCCGAAGATCAGCGGCACCGCCACCATGTACTGGATGCAGTGGTCGCGGTCGGCGTAGTTGGCCAGCGGGCCGGTCTTGTCGATGATGCGGCAGCCCGCTTCCTGGGTCTCGATCACCACCTTGTCGATCTGCTCGAGCTTGCCCGCCACCTGCCCGTGCAGCTGCATGGCGCATTCCACTGCCGTCTGCGCGTGGAATTCGGCCGGGAAGCTGATCTTGAACAGCACGTTTTCCATCACGTAGCTGCCGAAGGGGCGCTCGAACTCGAAGGCCTTGCCCTTGAAGGCCACGTCGTAATAGCCCCAGGTCTTGGCGCTCAGCGCCGAGGGGTAACCCACCACGCCGCGGTAGACCGCATTGATGGCGTGCGTGACGGCGCGGCGGCAGGCGTCGCCGGCGGCCCAGCTCTTGCGCGGTCCGGTGTTCGGCGCATGGCGGTAGGTGCGCAGCGCGCCGTTGTCGATCCAGCTATGCGACACCGCGGTGACGATCTGCTCCTTGTCGCCGCCGAGCATCTGCGTCGCCACGGCGGTGGAAGCCAGGCGCACCAGGATCACGTGATCCTGGCCGACGCGGTTGAAGCTGTTCTTCAGCGCATAGCAGCCCTGGATTTCGTGGGCCTTGATCGCGTAGCCCAGCACGTCGCGCACGGTCAGCGCCTTGCCGCCCTCGCGCTCGGCCTTGCGGCTGAGGTAGTCGGCCACGGCCAGGATGCTGCCGAGGTTGTCGGAAGGATGGCCCCACTCCGCCGCCAGCCAGGTGTCGTTGAAGTCCAGCCAGCGGATCTGCGTGCCGATGGCGAAGGCCGCCTGCACCGGATCCAGCTCGTGGCTGGTGCCCGGCACGCGCGCGCCGCCCGGCAGGTTCGCACCGGGAACCACCGGGCCGAGATGCTTGACGCACTCGGGGAACTTCATCGCCATCATCGCGGTGGCGAGCGAGTCCAGCAGCATGTAGCGCGCGGTATCGTAGGCTTCGGCGGAATCGATCTGGTAATCGGCCACATAGTTGGCGATGTCGACCATCGGCTGGTCGGGATCGGGGCGCTTGGCGGAACGGATATCGTGCGCACTCATGACGGCTCTCGCGTATGGGGAATCCCCCATTGTATCCGGCCGGCGTACCCTACGGCAGCATGGCCGCGCTTGACCGCTGCGACGGCGGCATCGACAATTTCGCTACTTCATCCCAAAGGGGAGTAGTTCCGGAGGCGGTTTCTCGCTTCCGTGCGGCGATCGTCATCACGAGCGGAACACCGCTCCGGGCGCCGCGGCGGCCACAGGTTCGCGAACGAGACTTTTGCGGTGGCCACGGGTTGCGCGCGCCTGTGGCTGCTGCATTTGGCTCGACGCGCCGGGTCTGCCCATGGAACTCACCACGCATTTTCTTTCCAGCCTGCTCGCCATCGTCCTGCTCGACCTGGTGCTGGCCGGCGACAACGCCATCGTGATCGCGCTGGCTTCGCGCAACCTGCCCCCTGCCCTGCAGAAGAAGGCCGTGTTCTGGGGCACGGTGGGCGCGGTGGCAGTGCGCTTCGCGCTGACCGCCGTGGTGGTCTACCTCTTGCACCTGCCGGGCCTGATGCTCGCCGGCGGCCTGCTGTTGCTGCCGATCGCCTGGAAACTGCTGGCCGAGGAAGAGCACGGAGAGCGGCAGATTCACGCCGCGGGCAACTTCTGGGCCGCCCTGCGCACGATCATCTTCGCCGACGCGCTGATGGGCCTGGACAACGTGCTGGCCATTGCCGGCGCCTCGAAGGGTCATCTGTCCTTGATCGTGATCGGCCTGCTGATCAGCGTGCCGCTGGTGGTGTGGGGCTCGACCCTGATCCTCAAGCTGATCCAGCGCTGGCCGATCATCGTATACGTCGGCGCCGGTGCGATCGCCTTCACCGCGGCGCGCATGATCGCCCACGACCACCTGCTGGCGGCCTGGTTTGACCAGCGCAAGGCGCTGAAGTATCTGCTCGACATCGTGCTGGTCGCCGGCATCTGCGGCGGCGGCTGGCTGGTGCAGCGGCGGCGCAGGCAGGCCTAGCGCCAGGTGGCTGGTACGACGCCGCCAAGCGGCATCGCCAAAAGCAAAAGGGAGCCGAAGCTCCCTTTCGCACATCAGCGAGTGCCGCTGCGCCGATCAGCGCTTGTCGATCGGCACGTAGGTGCGGTCTTCCGGGCCGGTGTAGTTCGCACTGGGCCGGATGATCTTGCCGTCCTCGCGCTGTTCGATCACGTGCGCGCTCCAGCCGGAGGTGCGGGCGATCACGAACAGCGGCGTGAACATCGCGGTGGGCACGCCCATCATGTGATAGGCGCTGGCGGAGAACCAGTCGAGGTTGGGGAACATCTTTTTCAGGTCCCACATCAGCTTCTCGATCCGTTCGGAAACGTCGAACAGAGTCGGGTTGCCGCCCTCGGTGCACAGCTTGCGCGAGATTTCCTTGATGATCGTGTTGCGCGGATCGGACACCGTGTACACCGGATGGCCGAAGCCGATGATGATCTCCTTGCGCTCGACGCGGGCGCGGATGTCGGCCTCGGCGTCCGCTGCGTTGCGATAGCGCGCGATGATTTCCATCGCCACTTCGTTGGCGCCGCCGTGCTTGGGACCGCGCAGCGCGCCGATCGCGCCGGTGAGCGCGGAATACATGTCGGAGCCGGTGCCGGCGATCACTCGCGCGGTGAAGGTGGAGGCGTTGAACTCGTGCTCGGCGTACAGCACCAGCGACTTGTCCAGCGACTGCGCATGCAGCTCGCTGGGCTTCTTGCCGTGCAGCAGGTGCAGGAAGTGCGCGGCGATCGAGTCGTCGTCGGTCTGCGTCTCGATGCGCTTGCCGTTGTGGCTGAAGTGGTACCAGTACAGCAGCATCGAGCCGAAGCTGGCCATCAGGCGGTCGGCGATCTCGCGCGCGCCGGTGACGTTGTGGTCTTCCTTTTCCGGCAGCACGGTGCCCAGCATCGAGCAGCCGGTGCGCAGCACGTCCATCGGGTGAGTCGCCGCCGGCAGCAGCTCCAGCGCACCCTTCACCGGCGCCGGCAGGCCGCGCAGGCGCTTCAGCCGCGCCTTGTAGTTCTGCAGCTCGGTCCAGTTCGGCAGCACGCCGTGCACCAGCAGGTAGGCTACTTCCTCGAAGCAACCCTTGGCCGCCAGGTCGTGGATGTCGTAACCGCGGTAGTGCAGGTCGTTGCCGCTGCGGCCGACCGTGCACAGCGCGGTATTGCCCGCCGCCACGCCCGACAGCGCCACGGATTTCTTGGCCTTGGGAAGAACTTGCTCGCTCATCGATGACTCCTGGGATTGCCGCGCGACGGGACCGGCACGCGTTTCATGAGAAAGAAAGGGGTTGCATCAGCTCGATGCGATTGCCGAAGGGGTCGTTCACATACGCATGCCGGTAGCCGGGCAGTTCGTCGTCCTCGCGCACTGCGACGTCGTGTGCGCGCAGCAGGCCCAGCAGCTCATCCAGATGATCGACCAGCAGGCCGGGGTGTGCCTTGCGCGCCGGCCGGAAATCCGCCTCGACCCCGAGATGCAGCTGCACCGCACCGCAGCCGAACCAAGCGCCGCCGCGGGCAGCCAGGCGAGGCGGCTTGGGCAGTTCGTCCAAGCCGAGCAGTTCACCGTAAAAGCACCGCGCCAGCGGCTCGCCGCCGGCCGGCATCGCCAACTGCACATGGTCGATGGCGCGGATCACGGCACTGCTCCTCAGCCCTTGCCGCTGGCGAACAGCTGGTCCAGCTTGTCCTCGTAGGCGTGGTAGCCGAGGAAATCGTATAGCTGCTCGCGCGTCTGCAAGCTGTCGATGATGTGCTTCTGCGTACCTTCGCGCCGCACCGTCTCGTAGAAATGCAGGGCCGCCTTGTTCATCGCGCGATAGGCGCCGCAGCAGTACAGCGCAATGTCGACGCCGGCGTCGCGCAGCTCGTCGGTGGTGAAGAACGGGGTGGAGCCGAATTCGGTGAGATTGGCCAGGATCGGCACCTTCACCGCGGCCTTGAAGCGCCGGTAGTCCTCCAGCGTTTTCATCGCTTCCGGGAAGATCATGTCGGCGCCGGCTTCGACGTAGGCGCAGGCGCGATCGATCGCCGCGTCGATGCCTTCCGCGCCGGCGGCGTCGGTACGCGCCATGATCACGAAGCCCGCATCGGTGCGCGCATCCACTGCGGACTTCACGCGGTCGACCATCTCCTCCTTCGGCACCACTTCCTTGCCGGGGCGATGGCCGCAGCGCTTCTGCCCGACCTGGTCCTCGATGTGCACCGCAGCCACGCCGACATTGATGAAGGAGCGGATGGTGCGCGCAATGTTGAAGGCGCCGCCCCAGCCGGTGTCGATGTCGACCAGCAGCGGCATCTGGGTGGCGTCGACGATGCGGCGCGCGTCGGTGAGCACGTCTTCCATGGTGCTGATGCCAAGGTCGGGGATGCCCAGCGAATTGGCCGCCACGCCGCCGCCGGACAGGTACAGCGCCTTGTAGCCCACGCGCTTGGCCATCAGGCCGGCGTAAGCGGTGATCGCGCCCATCACCTGCAGCGGCTGCTCGGCAGCCAGCGCTTCGCGAAAACGGGTGCCGGCGGAATCAGGTCGGCTCATGGCGATTCTCCAAATCAGGGGATTGTAAGGGATGTGCCGTCGCGCACGTGCCGCGGCGCAGTACGCGCGGTCGCAGCGCCGTGCCAGAAGATTTCGCGGCCGTGCGCCTGCGCGTCGGCCAGATGCAGGTTCTGCGCTCCCGGCCACAGTTCAAGCCGCAAGCGCGGATGCTGTTGCGGCTGCTCGCTCTCGAAGCGCAGCCAGGCCAGCGGCGCGGCCGCGGTGGCGCGCGCGCCCGCACGGCGGATCGCCGTCTCGATGCGCGCCTGCGCCGACGCAGGCAGGTACGGCCAGAAAATCGTGTGATAGATCACGTTGACCGCGCCGTCAGGCATGGGCTCGGCCAGCACGCGCTCGACCCAGTCGGCTGCGTCGGCGCGCTCGGGCATGGATGGGTGGCGATCGGCAATCGCCATCGCCGCTTCCAGCTGGCGCAGCCGTTGCTCCTGGTCCGCCCACACATAACTGCGCAGGCGCAGACGCTGCGCTTCGTCGGTCAGATCGATCGGTGCGAGGTCGCAACCCGCACGCGCCACCACGCGCGGCAGGCTCGCCGGCGGGGGCTCGCCATGCCAGATCGGCGCAAGCTCGAGCGGGCTGTCGGAAGCGCCGATGCACACTTCGCCGTAGCGATAACGGTAGCGATCCCATTGCAGATTCAGGCCGGCGCTGGCGCCCAGTTCGAACAGGCGCAGCGGCAAGCCGGTGTGCTCGGCGATCCACTGGAAGCCGCCCAGCAGCACGGCCGAGCGCCCTACTTCGTTGGTCTGCGGTGGCCGGGCCAGATAATCGGCGAGACAGGCAGGATGGGCGGCGAGCGCGGCCACCGCCGACTGGCGCAAGGCCGCCGCGTCGGCCGGCGCCGTACCGCCCGGGTAGAAACGCGCCAACTCTGCTGCCTGACCGGTCAGCACCAGCGCGTGCAGCGCACCGGCCAGTCGCAACGGCAGCGCATCCGCTTCGGGGTCGCCAGGCCAGTCGGCCACGGCCCGCAGCGCCGGCTCGCCTTCCGCGAGCGCCTGCGCCATGCCCAGCAGCAGCCGCGCGGTGAACGGCGAACCGTAGGCCTCGCAATACCGGATCTGTCGCGCGAAAGCGTCGCGCACCGCCTCGTTGGCCATAACGCCCCCGAATCGATGGGATTGGCACTGTGTCACGCCCAAATATGTTGATCAATCTTGATTGAAGCGATCAATATATTGGCATGCGCACCGACTACCTCTCCGCCCATGAGGCCGCCGCGCGGCTGGGCGTCAGCCTGGCCACGCTGTATGCCTATGTGAGCCGCGGCAGGGTCGATTCCCGCCCCGGCGCCGACGGACGCAGCCGTGAATACCGCGCCGAGGACATCGAGCGGCTGATCGAGCAGCGCCAGGCCGGCCGCGGCGCGGCTCAGGGCGCAGCGCACAGCCTGGCCTGGGGCTTGCCGGTGCTGCAGACGCGGATTTCGCTGATCCGGGCGCACGGCCACTACTACCGCGGCCAGTCGGCGCTGGCCCTGGCCGCTTCCGGCGCCAGCCTGGAAGATGTCGCGCGCCTGCTATGGGATGGCGGCGAGCAGGATCCCTTCGCTGCGCCGCTGCCGACGCGCTGGCCGGCTGCCGTCGGCATGCTGCTGCGTCAGCCGGCGCTGCCGCCGCTCGAACGCACCGCCGCCGCGCTGCCCCTGCTCGGGCTGGAGACGGCGCATGCGCACAGTCGCGACCCGGTCCGGCGGCGCGAGCAGGCGGCCCGGCTGCTGCGCGAGACGGCTGCGCTGCTGGGTGGCCGACGCCCGACGGCGCAGGCGATTCATCTGCAGATCGCCGACAGCTGGCGGCGCGATGCGCCGGAGCTGGCCGAGCTGCTGCGGCAGGCCCTGGTGCTGTGCGCCGACCACGAGCTGAATGCCTCCGCCTTCGCCACCCGCGTGGCCGCCTCCACCGGCGCCGGCCTGCATGCCGCCGTCTGCGCCGGGCTGGCCGCCCTCAGCGGACCGCAGCATGGCGGCGCGGTGGCGCGCGCGTACGTGTTCATCCGCGACATGCTGCGCGAGCGCGACGTCGCCGCGCGCCTGCGTGAGCGGCTGCGTCGCGGCGACGCCCTGCCCGGCCTCGGCCATCCGCTGTATGCCGACGGCGATCCGCGCGCCGAGGCACTGCTGCAGGCGCTGGCCGCCGCACGACCGCGCGCGGCCGCCACTTCGCGCATCACCCGGCTGGCCGAGACAGTGCAGGCCCAATGCGGCCGCCGCGCCAATCTGGATTTCGCGCTGGCGGCGATCGCCCTGGCCTACGGACAGGGCGCCGAGGCGGCGCTGGCGGTGTTCGCCGCGGGCCGCATGGCGGGCTGGCTGGCGCACGCGCTGGAGCAGCAGGACGCGGGAGGCCTGATCCGTCCCCGCGCCAGCTACGCCGGCGCCCTGCCGGAACGGCGCGATTGAACCGCGCGGATGCACGGCAGTCACAATCGATAGCCAATATCAATCAAAGCGATGCCAATAATCGATTGGATCGATGCGCGCCACGACGCTATCGTGCCACCTGTCACTCACCTGGAGAAATCGACGATGTCCGTGATCAACACCCCCATCAAGCCCTTCAAGGCCACCGCTTACAAGGATGGCAAGTTCATCGACGTCAGCGACGCCGATCTGAAGGGCAAGTGGTCGGTCGTAGTGTTCTACCCCGCTGACTTCACCTTCGTCTGCCCGACCGAGCTGGAAGACCTGGCCCTGAACTATGCCGAGTTCCAGAAGCTTGGCGTCGAGATCTACTCGGTTTCCACCGACACGCACTTCTCGCACAAGGCCTGGCACGACACCTCCGACGCGATCGGCAAGATCAAGTACCCGATGATCGGCGATCCCACCCTGGCCATCAGCCGCAACTTCGAAGTACTGCGCGAAGAGCAGGGCCTGGCCAACCGCGGCACCTTCATCATCGATCCGGAAGGCGTCATCCAGGCGGTCGAGATCACCGCCGAAGGCATCGGCCGCGACGCCAAGGAACTGCTGCGCAAGGTCAAGGCCGCGCAGTACGTCGCCGCCCATCCGGGCGAGGTCTGCCCGGCCAAGTGGCAGGAAGGCGAGAAGACCCTGAAGCCGTCGCTGGCTCTGGTCGGCAAGATCTAAGCAAGCAGCACTCCCCGCCCGCGGCTCTCCCCGGCCGCGGGCGGCGGAATCCCGCCGCAGATGGCGCGCGACACCCCACTCCCCAGATCCGAGGAATTCCCCATGTTGGACGCCGACCTGAAGGACCAATTGAAGACCTATCTCGAAAGGGTCACGCAATCGATCGAGCTGGTTGCGTCCCTGGACGAGAGCGAAAAATCGCAGGAGCTGGAAGCCTTGCTGCAGGACATCGCCGGCCTGTCCGACAAGGTCAGCCTGCGCCGCGAAGATGGCGCCCGCAAGCCGGCCTTCTCGATCCGCCGCATCGGCACTGACGTCGCCGTGCACTTCGCCGGCCTCCCGATGGGCCACGAATTCACCTCGCTGGTGCTGGCCCTGCTGCAGGTGGGCGGCTATCCGCCCAAGCTGGATCCCGAAGTCGCCGAGCAGGTGCGCAACCTCGAGGGCGATTTCCATTTCGAAACCTATTTCTCGCTGTCGTGCCAGAACTGCCCGGATACGGTGCAGGCGCTGAACGCGATGAGCGTGCTCAACCCCAATATCAAGCACGTGGCGATCGACGGCGCGCTGTTCCAGGATGAAGTCGAGCAGCGCCAGATCATGACCGTGCCGACGGTGTTCCTCAACGGCGAGTCCTTCGGCCAGGGCCGCATGTCGGTCGAGCAGTTGCTGGCCCAGCTGGACACCGGCGCGTCGGCGCGCGAGGCGGAGAAGCTGCGCACCAAGTCGGCGTTCGACGTGCTGGTGGTCGGCGGTGGCCCGGCTGGCGCCGCGGCGGCGATCTACGCCGCGCGCAAGGGCATCCGCACCGGCGTAGCCTCCGAGCGCTTCGGCGGCCAGGTGCTCGACACCATGGCGATCGAGAACTTCATCTCGGTGCCCTACACCGAAGGCCCCAAGCTGGCCGCGGCGCTGGAGCAGCACGTGAAGGAATACGACGTGGACGTGATGAACCTGCAGCGCGGTGCGCAGCTGATTGCTGCCGACGAGCCCGGCGGGCTGCATGAAGTGCAGCTGGCCAGCGGCGCCTCGCTGAAGGCCAAGACGGTGATCCTGTCCACCGGTGCGCGCTGGCGCAACATGAACGTGCCCGGCGAGCAGGGCTACCGCAACAAGGGCGTCACCTACTGCCCGCACTGCGACGGCCCGCTGTTCAAGGGCAAGCGCGTGGCGGTGATCGGCGGCGGCAACTCCGGCGTGGAGGCGGCCATCGATCTGGCCGGCATCGTCGGCCACGTCACGCTGCTGGAGTTCGACGGCAAGCTGCGCGCCGACGAAGTGCTGCAGCGCAAGCTGCGCAGCCTGCCCAATGTGGACGTGCTGGTGAGCGCGCAGACCACCGAAGTGCTGGGCGACGGCCAGAAGGTCACCGGGCTGAGCTATACCGATCGCCACAGCGGCGAGAGCCGCCAGCTGCCGCTCGAAGGCATCTTCGTGCAGATCGGCCTGCTGCCGAACACCGAGTGGCTGAAGGGCACGCTGGAACTGAGCCCGCGCGGCGAGATCGTGGTCGACGCGCACGGCCAGACCTCGATCCCCGGCGTGTTCGCTGCCGGCGACGTCACCACGGTGCCGTTCAAGCAGATCGTGATCGCCCTGGGCGAAGGCGCGAAGGCCTCGCTGAGTGCCTTCGACTACCTGATCCGCCTGCCGGTGGAGGCGCCCGTGCGCAGCGAAGCGATGGAACTGGAAACGGCTGCCTGAGCATGCAGGGCAAACCCGGCGGCTGGGCGCAAAGCGCTCAGTCGTCGGGCCCGCGCTGCAAGGCCCGGCGTACTTCGTCCAGCGCTGCCGGATCGTCCAGTGTCGACAGATCGCCTGGATCGGCCTGCTGGCACAGCGCCTGCAGTGAGCGACGCAACAGCTTGCCCGAACGCGTCTTCGGCAGCGCATTCACCACGTAGATACGCGCCGGCCGCGCAATGCTGCCGAGCTGCTCGACCACGCAGCGGCGCATGCCCGCTGCGGCCTGCCCCGGCGTTTCGCCAACGCCCTGCCTGAGCGTGGCGAACACCACCGGCACCTGCCCTTTCAGCTCGTCCTGCACGCCGACCACGGCGGCCTCGGCCACGCCGGGGTGGGCTGCCACCGATTCCTCGATCTCGCGCGTGCCCAGCCGATGGCCGGCCACGTTGATCACGTCGTCGGTGCGGCCGAGGATGGTGGTATAGCCGTCCGCATCGCGGATCGCCCAATCCAGCGAGCTGTACAGCAACGGCTTGAAGTGTTCGAAATAGCTGGCGACATAGCGCGCGTCGTCGCGCCATACCGTGCTGAGGCAACCCGGCGGCAGCGGCGGCTCGAACACCAGCACACCCTTCTCGCCCGGCGCGGCCTCGTCGCCGCTGGCTTCGTCGATCACCTTGAGCCGATAGCCGGGCGCCGGCAGGCCGGGCGAGCCGAACTTCACCGGCTTCAGCTCCAGCCCCGGCATCAAGGTGATCGCCGGCCAGCCGGTCTCGGTCTGCCAGTAGTTGTCGATCACCGGTACGCCCAGTCCCGCGGTGATCCATTGCGCGGTCGGCTCGTCCAGCGGCTCGCCGGCGAGGAACAGCCATTTCAGCGCGGACACGTCGTACTTCTTCAGCCAGGCCGCATCCTGCTTCTTCAGCACGCGGATCGCGGTGGGCGAAGAAAACATGCTGCGCACGCCGTAGCGCTCGCACAACCGCCACCACACGCCCGGATCGGGATGCGCCGGCAGGCCCTCGTACAACAGCGACGTCGCTCCGCCGATCAGCGGGCCATAGACGTTGTAGGAATGCCCCACCGCCCAGCCCACATCCGAGGTGGAGAACATCACCTGGCCGGGCGCGACGTCGAATATCAGGCGGATCGACATCGCCATCGCGACCGCATAGCCGCCGACATCGCGCTGAATGCCCTTGGGCTTGCCGGTGGTGCCGGAGGTATACAGCAGATAGCTCGGCTCGTTGGATTCCAGCCACGCTACCGGTACCTCGTCGCCCAGATGGCGCGCACGCAAGGTGGCGTAGTCCAGATAGCGTTCCGATCGGGCCGAGCGCTGCGGCGCGAGCCCGCGATCCACCACCAGCACCTGCGGCGACACCAGCTTCGCCTCGGCCAGCGCGGCCTCGACCAGGGGCAGATAGGGAATCGTCTTGCCGCCGCGCATGCCGGCATCGGCGGCGATCAGCAGCTTGGGCTCGGCGTCATCGATGCGCAGGGCCAGGCTGTGTGCGGCGAAGCCGCCGAACACCACCGAGTGGATCGCGCCGATGCGCGCGCAGGCCAGCATGGCGAACACCGCTTCCGCGATATTCGGCAGGTAGATCACCACGCGGTCGCCGCGCTCCACCCCGAGCGAAACCAGCACGGCGGCGAAGGCGTTCACTTCGCGGTGCAGCTCGCGATAGCTCAGTTCGCGGGTGAGCCCGGTCTCGCTCGACACCGCCGCCAGCGCCAACTGCTCGCCGCGCTCGGCCAGATGCCGGTCGAGCGCGTTGTAGCAGAGATTGGTAGTGCCGCCGACGAACCAGCGGCGGAACGGTGGCTGGCTGGCGTCGAGGATCTGCCGCGGCGGCGTGTGCCAGTGGATCAGCCGTGCCTGCTCGGCCCAGAACGACTCCGGCTGCTCGATCGAACGCCGGTAGAAATCCTCGTAGCGCATGCCCGCTCCCGCTCGGTTGCTGCGGGCAAGTATGAATCAGCCGGCAGCGCAGCGACCGATGGCACGATCACGGCGTCCAGGCTCGGCCTGACGCCGCAGCAAGGCGAATGCAGCGGCCAGATCGCAGCACGATGGGTTTGCGCGTGAATCGTGGCGTGGCGTAATCCCGGCCGTTACAGGCAGCCCGTGGCGGCGTCGCGGAAATGCGTATCGTAGCTGCCCTTCGCCTTCCAGGCCTCGTACATGATGGCCTGCGCGCCCTTGCCGTCCGGCGTCACGTCGAGCAAGGCCTTCGAGCCATTCTTGTCGCTGGCCGCGAGGTGGCTCTCGCCGTCCTTGCCGGACACGCTCACATCGGACGTCAGCGTCGCCCACTTGGCGCGCACGCACTCGGCGTAGTCCGCCACGTTCTTGTCCGTGTGGCTGCTCAGATCGGGCGAGTTGCTGCGCAAGCCATGCATGCCGCCGCAGGCAGCCAGCAGGGCGCAAGCAGAGGCCAGGATCAATCGCTTCATGTCGGTTTTCCGTGGGAGATGCGCTGATTCTACCCGGGACTCGCCCCATCGCCGCAAACCGGCGCGCGGCGATCCAAACGAAACGGGCGGCCGCAGCCGCCCGTTTCGCGTCGACGGCTCGCGCCGCCGCTTACTTCTTGGCGAACAGGTGCTCGACGCCGGCGCGCTCTTCGCGCAATTCCTTGTCGGTGGCATCCATGCGGGCGCGCGAGAAATCGTTGACCTCCAGGCCCTGCACGATCTCGTACTTGCCGCCCTTCACAGTCACCGGGTAACCGTAGATCACGCCCGGAGCGATGCCGTAGGAGCCGTCCGACGGAATGCCCATCGACACCCAGTCGCCCTCGGCCGTGCCCAGCGCCCAGGTGCGCATGTGGTCGATCGCGGCCGACGCGGCCGATGCGGCCGACGAGGCGCCGCGCGCCTTGATGATCGCCGCGCCGCGCTGCTGCACGGTGGGGATGAAGTCCTTCTCGTACCAGGCCTGGTCGACCAGGCTCAGCGCGGCCTTGCCGCCCACGCTGGCGTGGTGCAGGTCAGGGTACTGGGTGGAGCTGTGGTTGCCCCAGATGGTGACCTTCTTGATGTCGGTGGTGTGCTTGCCGGTCTTCTCGGCCAGCTGCGACAGCGCGCGGTTGTGGTCCAGGCGCACCATCGCGGTGAACTGGCCCGGATTCAGATCGGGCGCGTTCTGCTGAGCGATCAGCGCATTGGTGTTGGCCGGGTTGCCGACCACCAGCACCTTCACGTCGCGCTTGGCGTGATCGTTCAGCGCCTTGCCCTGCGGCGCGAAGATGGCGCCGTTGGCTTCCAGCAAGTCCTTGCGCTCCATGCCCGGGCCGCGCGGACGCGCGCCGACCAGCAGGGCGTAGTCCACGTCCTTGAAGGCGACGTTGACGTCGTCGGTGGCGACCACGCCGGCCAGGGTCGGGAAGGCACAGTCGTTGAGTTCCATCACCACGCCCTGCAGGGCGGGCAGCGCCGGGGTGATTTCCAGCAGATGCAGGATCACCGGCTGGTCCGGACCCAGCATGTCGCCGGCGGCGATGCGGAACAGCAGCGCATAGCCGATCTGGCCGGCGGCGCCGGTAACAGCAACTCGAACGGGGGTTTTCATCGTGGTGACTCCTTGGGGTGCATAAGACAAGGCCCGCATCCTGCGATGCGGGCCCGAAGCGGTGCGCTCAGCTCAGCTCGGCGAAGAACTCGGCGATGCGCTCGAGCCCCGGCTGCAGCTGGGCGGTGGGACAGGTGTAGGAAATGCGCAGCGAACGCGGCTCGCCGAACGCCGAGCCAGGCACGCAGGCCACGCCCTTGCTCTCCAGCAGCGCCGCGCACAGGGCCACGTCGCTGTCGATCAAACTGCCCTGATGGCTCTTACCGAAAGCCACCGAGATGTCCGGGAAGGCGTAGAACGCGCCCTGCGGCCGCGGGCACACCACGCCGGGGATCGCGCTCAGCGCGGCGACCACCTGGTCGCGCTTGGCGGCGAACTCGCGGCACTTGGCCTGCGGCACGTCCTGCGGACCGGCGAAGGCCGCCACCGCTGCCGCGGTGATCACTTCCGGCACGCTGGTGATGTGGTTGGAATTGAGCGTGGTGATCGCCTTCGCCACCGACTCCGGCCCGGCGATCAGGCCCACGCGCCAGCCCGGCATGCCGTAGGTCTTCGACACCGAGTCGACGAACACCAGACGCTCCTTCAGCTCCGGCCGCGCGAACACGAAGTTGTGGTAGCCGATGCCGTCGAACACCATCGTGTTGTAGATGTCGTCGGTGATGATCCAGGTGTCCGGATACTTCGCCAGCACGTCCGCCAGCGCGGCGATTTCCTCGCGCGTGTAGACCATGCCGGTGGGGTTGGACGGATTGTTGAACAGGAACACCTTGGGCTTGCGCTGCAGCGCGGCCTCGAGCTGCGCCGTGGTCAGCTTGTAGTTCTGCGCCGAGCCGCAATGCAGCACGTTGACCTTGGCGCCCACGATGTCGGCGATGTCGTGATAGGTGGTCCAGTACGGCGCGGCGAAGCAGATTTCGTCGCCCTCGTTGAGGAAGGCCTCGGCCAGGTTGTACAGCACCTGCTTGGCACCGATGCCCACCGACAGGTTGGCGCGCCCGTAGCCGCTGAAGCCCAGTGCCTCGATGTGCTTGAGGAAGGCGTCCAGCAGCGCGTCCGCACCGCGGTTGCTGCCGTACTGGCCGGAGTCATGCGACAGCGCCTCGCGCGCAGCGGCGTAGACGTGCTCGCCGGGCAGGAAGTTCGGCACGCCGATGGAGAAGCTGATGATGTCGCGGCCGGCGGCCTTGAGCTGCTTCGCCTTCTCGGCGATGACCATGATCGCGCTGGGTTTGGCGCGGCCGACGCGCTGGGCGAGCTGGGGCATGACTTCCTCGGGATCGTGGGGACGGGATCGTAGGGTCGAAAGCAGCTAACCCGAGGATTTTAGCATGCGGCGACGCATCATCCGGCAGCGCCCGCCGCGGCGCCGCTCAGGCGGCCACTCCGTTCCTGCGTGCCGGCATCCGCCCGCAGCTTGCGCAGCCGCACCGGAACGGCAAAACGCCGGCGGGATCGAAGCCCGCCGGCGTTCGTAGACCGGGAATCGTTTGAAACAGGTCGGTCAGCGGCAGGCCGACCAGGATCAGGCCAGCAGGATCAGGCCGGCTTGCCGAACAGCTTGCCGGCCAGGCCGGCCAGCGCGCCGAGGTCGAAGCCGCCGCCCTGCGCCGGCGCCTGGCCGTCGGGCGTCAGGTGGTCGACCGCATGCGGCAACACCTGGGAGAGCTGGCCCAGCAGCTGGTTCGGGTCCACCCCGAACTTGTTGGCGGCTTCCTGCACCACCGAGCCCAGCCCGCCGTTCTGCAGGGCCTGGCCGAGCTGCTCGCCCGACACCGGCTGGTTGGCGCCATTGCCGATCCACGACTGCACGGCCTCGCCGAGGCCATGCTGCTGCAGCATGCTGGCCAAGCCCTGCACGCCGCCGGCGCGCTGGATCAAATCCCCCGCCACCGAGACCAGCGAACCGCCAGCTGCCGCGTTGCCCTGCCCGCCGCCAAGCAAATCATTGAGGAACGACATAGCTATTCTCCTGGAAGATGAAGGATGCGTCTGACCCGAGGATTCTAGGCCCGGGCCATGACAGCTGCCATCGGATTTTTCCGTTTGGCCGTCCCGGCCAAGCCGGTGCCTCCCGCATGCGCGCCGCCAGACCATCGAGCTGCCCGATCACGCCGCCGATCTGAGCGGCACACGGACCGGGCGCGCCGCAAGACCAAACGACTCGCTCGACCATCATGCCCGTCCGAATCACTCGACAATTGGGCTTCCGACACAGCTTCGGCGACTGATCGCCGCCGACCTCGCTGCGGCGAACCGTGTAGCGGCGCATCCGCCGCCACGCCGACACCGGTCATGCACGCACGAGCCCTTCGCCCCTGCCATCCGGCCTGCTTGACCGCAAGCCATCGCATGTATACGGTGTATACATGAAGAAACTCAGCACCGCGGAGAAAATCCTGCGCGCCGCGCATGCGCTGTTCGATCGCGAAGGCGCCGATGCGGTCAGCATGCGCCGCATCGCCGAGGCCGTCGGCATCACGCCGATGGCGATTTATCGGCACTTTCCCAATCGGGAGTCCTTGCTGAAGCGGATCTCGGACGACAGCTTCGTCACGGCCGCCGAGCACTGGGAGCGGCGCTCGCGCCATCCCGATGTGACCAAGCGACTGCTCAGGTCGATGGAGAACTACCTCGACTACGCGCTGGAACATCCGCATCTGTTCGAGCACGCCTTCGCTACTCGTCGGGACGATGCGCGGCGCTTTCCCGAGGATTTCCGCGAGCGCCGCTCGCCCACCCTCAACGTGGTGGCCGATGCCCTGATGGAGGGCATGCGCGAAGGCGTGCTGCGGCAGGACGATCCGTGGGATGCGGCAATGAGTCTGTGGGCGCATGGGCACGGCCTGATCGCCCTCTATCACGCAGGCCGCTTCAGCTACGACGAGAAGCGCTTTCGTGCCTTCTATCTGCAATCGTTCGGGAGAGTGCTCGATGGCATCAAAGGCTGAACGCAGGCGCCTGTTCGCTGCGCTGGCTGCGACGGCGCTGGCTGCAGCGATCTACTGGCTGGGTACCGGCCTGCAGCCGCAGGCATGGCTGACCTGGCTGGCACCGCTACCGATCCTGTGGCTCGCGCCGCGTGTGCGCTCGCACGTGGCCGCGCTCGCCGCCTTCCTCGCCGCGGTGATCGGCTCGCTCAATCAATGGCACTACCTGCACAGCGAAATCGCGCTGCCGCTGACGGTCATCGTGCCGATCACTATCGCGCCCGGCATCGTGCTCGCCCTGTGCGCCTTGCTGTTCCGTCGCCTGTTGCTCGCCGGCCGCGGCATCGCCGCGGCGCTGGCGGTCCCGGCGCTGTGGTGCGCCGTCGAATACGTGAACAATGTGCTTTCGCCGCACGGCACCTTCGGCAGCATCAGCTATACCCAGATGGACTTGCTGCCGGTGATCCAGCTGGCCGCAATCACCGGCATCTGGGGCATCAGCTTCCTGCTGTTGCTGGTGCCCAGCGCCATCGCTGTCGCCGCTGCCCCGCGCCTCGCGCGGCGCTCGGGCCTGGCCGTCGCGGGCATGGCTGCGCTGTTGCTATTGGCCAGCCTCGTCTACGGCTATGCACGATTGCAGGCCGGGAACGGACCCAGCCTGCGAATCGGCCTGGTATCGCTGGAGAAGCCGATCCGCCCTGCCCTGCAGGACCCCGCCGGCCAGGCGCTGCTGCAGCGCTACCTGAGCGCCATCGATGGGTTGGCCAAGTCCGGCGCGCAGGTCGTGGTCATTCCGGAAACCTCCTTCGCCACCGCCGACCGCTCGGTGGACGCCTTGGCCGATCTCGCCCGCCGGGACGGCCTGACCCTCGCCGTCGGCATCGAATTCAAGGGCGAACTGGGCGTCGAACGCAATATGCAGATGGTCTTCGCACCAGGCCAGGCCGCGCCGGCTACCTACAGCAAGCATCATCTGATTCCGGGCTATGAGGATCGCTACAAGCCGGGCGACAGCTACACCATGCTCGACGGATCGCCGCGCGTCGGCCTGGCCGTGTGCAAGGACATGGACTTCCACGACATCGGCCGCGCTTATGCCGCGCGGCAGGCGCAGCTGCTGCTGGTGCCGGCCTGGGACTTCGGCGTCGACGGCTGGCTGCACGGTCGCATGGCGATCATGCGCGGCGTGGAGAACGGTTTCGCCATCGCCAGAGCCGCACGCACCGGCCGCCTCACGCTCAGCGACGATCGCGGCCGCGTGGTGGCGGAAGCCTCCAGCGAACAGCAGGACGCCAGCCTGGTCGGCGAGCTGCCGCTGCATCGCACGCAGACGCTGTACGCCCGCTGGGGCGACTGGTTCGCCTGGCTCGACCTGGCCCTGCTCGCCGGCCTGCTGATGCTGGCCTGGCGTAGGTCGCCGGGCTGATTCGTCTCACTCCGGAGATGGGACGTCGCCGATCATGCGAGATCGGCGCTGCCGGAAACTCCATGCGCACGGCGCCCTGGGCAACGGCGATGGTCATGGCCTGCAGCATCACGCTTACGCCGCCGGACTGTCGAAGCACGCATGCAGTTTGGCCATCCGCAGGCCTGTGTCCTGATGGCCGGCCACGCCACGGATGAGCGCGTCCTCGCGGACCATATGAATTACGGAACGCCCATGCATGGGGCAGACGACAACCACAGGCGATGCCGAACGGCTAAGCATGGCCCGGCTGCAAATCATCGCCCGCCTGGACGACAGCGCCGCCTTCATGCAGCAAAAAGGCGACGACGCGCACTGGCAGGCCTATCGGCACGCGCTCGGCCAGGCCATGGGTAGCGTGATATGCGAATTCGTCGAGCCCTTGTTCCAGCGCTTTCCCGAGCTGCGACCCGAGCAGATCGGCGACTCTTGCCGCGTCGACCCAAGCATCCATCCAGCGCATTTCTCCGGCGCTTAGCCAGACGATCAAGGCCTGTCACGGATGCGCCAGCGCCGGCATATCGGCGCCGTCGCGGCCAAAATTATCCGCGTTTCCATCGAGAAGATCGGTCGCAATCAATCCCCGCACCGATGCCCTCGTCCGAGCGCGATCACGCATAAAAAAAGCCGCCGTGACCGGCGGCTTTCGACATCGGACAGCGCACTTGTCAGCCGCGCTTGTCCAGCACCGCGTTCCATTCCTGCACGCGCTCAGCCTGTGCGGCCAGCAGCGCATCGACGTCGCCTTCCACGGTGACCTTCTCGACCTTGTCGCCCTGGCGGATCGCGTCGACCACCTTCTGATCTTCCGCGCCGATCACTTCGCCGAACACGCTGTGCTTGCCGTCCAGCCAGGGCGTGGCGCCGTGGGTGATGAAGAACTGGCTGCCGTTGGTGCGCGGGCCCGCATTGGCCATCGACAGCACGCCGGGCTTGTCGTGGCGCAGCGAGCTGTTGAACTCGTCCTCGAACTTGTAGCCCGGGCCGCCGGTGCCCGTGCCGAGCGGGCAGCCGCCCTGGATCATGAAGTCGGCAATCACGCGATGGAACGACAGGCCGTCGTAATAGCCGCGCTTGATCAGGTTGACGAAGTTGGCCACGGTGACCGGGGCCTTGTCGTCGTGCAGGCGCAGCCGGATCGGGCCGCGATTGGTGTCGATGGTGACGTGGATGGTCATCGGAATTCCTTGCATGGTGAGGCGCCGCGCCGTTGCGCGCGGGCGTGGGAATCGCCAAGCATAGCGCAGCCCGCCGGTCCGGCGTGTCAAAGCCTGTTCACGGTCTCCATCCGCGCGCCCCGCGCTGCCGCCGAGTGGCGATCAGACCGTCGTGTGTGACGACGGCCTGACGATGACCACCCGCCGGGCGGGCTGTCTGCGCGCATCCCGGCCGCTTCGCTCAATCGTGGACCGACACCCAATCCGTCGTTCTAGCTCGGCCGGCGCGCAAACTGTCCCCGACGCAAGCTATCCGGGGATGATCGCGAATGGGTCTTCAGGCTCCGCCCGCTCTCAAGATCCGCCCGGCAAGCCCAGCATGCCGGCCTGCAGCGCGCCATCGCCACGCGCCTGCGCCGCCGGCGTGATCGACTCGCGCGGCCACGCCGCGCCTTCGTACAGATGCGCCCACAGCCGATCCAGCGCGGCATAGCCGTAGGGCAGCAGCGGCACATGCTGGGCGCCGAAACCGGGCACGGCCAGGAAGGCGTCGAAATGCTGTGCGTAAGGCACCTTCCAGTACAGCGGCGCGCGTCCATTGGCCTGCAGCCACGCCACGTACGGCTCCGAGGTGAAGGCCGTGGGCAGCAGGCCGTCGGCGGCGCCGTGGATCACCCACAGCGGCAGATCGGCGCGCGGCAAGCGCACCGCAGTGGCGGCCACGCCGGCATGCAGCGCGTGGGCATCGGCGCCGTCGCCGCTCCACAGGGCGCGCAGGCAATCCACCCCGGCGAGGTGGCGATCGGCGCCTTCGCCGTCGCCGCCGAACAGACCGACGCCGTCGCCCGGCGGAATGCCCGAGCCATTGGCCCACCAGCCAGCGCGCGCGGCGGGATCGACTGCACCCGGCTGGCCGTTCGCGCCCATGCCGGCGTAATGGAAACCGCAAGGCATCTCGCCCGCGCCGCGGCGCATATACGAGGACGCATAGCCGGCCACGATCACCCGCCATAGATCGAAGGCGGTGGTGGAGGCCGCGGTCGCCATCGCCAGATCGGTCCAGCCGCCCTGGTGCAGATGCTGCACGGCCTGTGCCGCCTGTGCCGCCACGTCGCCACCGGCAAGCAAGCCCTGCGCATGCAGGCTGGCGCAGCGCGCCGTGCCGCCGGGCGGCAGCGCGCCGCCGGGCCCGCGCGCCAGCGGCACGTGGGCGAAGCGCTGGTCGAGCAAGGCGCACGGCAGCCAGATCGCGGCTTCGCTGGCGTAGTCGTACAGCGCCCGCCCCTGGCCCTCTACATGTACGTTCGGCTCCAGCGCGACCACGCCGGCGAACAGCTTGTCCTGGTCCAGCCCGGCCGCCTGCAGCACCGCGCCGCCGCCGTTGGACAGGCCGGTGGCGATGATCCGCGTGTTCTGCGGCGTGAACGGCGCATCGCCGGGATAGGCGCGATCCAGCATGGCCAGGCCGAACTGCGCCGCCTGAATCACATGCCGGCCCCAGTCGGCCTCAGGGTTGTCGCCCGAGTGCATGTGCTTGATCGCGATGCCGGCGCTGGCTGGTGCCGGCGGCGGTTCGAACTCCAGCGGCGCGCTGCCGCGCTTGGCGTGGCGGCCGTCCAGCGCCACCCCGCTGTCGTCGGCGTAGTCGAAATAGCCGGGACCAGTACCCTTGTCGGTGTAGGCCACCGCGCAGCCGCGCGGCAGGCCCCAGGCGCCGGCCAGGGCGATCGAGCCGTAGATGCCGCGCGAGCCCGACGAAGCGGTCACCACCAGGCAGCGCTTGCTGCGGTCGAAATGATCGGGCAGCTGCAGCAGCACCCGGTGCGGCGCATGCGCGCCGGGAATCCGTGCGAAGGCCTGGTATTCGCGTCCGGGAACGTCCGGCACGGCGCCGTAGACATGGCCGTAGCCACCCAGCGGGCCGAGATCGGCGATGCCCTTCCAACTGGTCTGGATCGCGCGGCGGCGCAGCTCTTCGGCGGTGGGCTGCAGCGGATCGGCGAACGGCGCCGGCGCGCCGGCGAGGCCGCTCAAGCCAAGCCCGGCGCTGAGCAGGTCGTCGCTGCCACGATGCTCGGTGACGCGCACCTCGCCTTGCACGAAATCGGTCGCTGACATCTTGGACTCCGGCAGGGTGGACGTGCTCGCGCAGCCGGCCACGGCCAGCGCGAACAGGACGGAGCACGGGCGCAGTAGTGTATTCATTCCGGCACCATAGCAAGCGTCGTCGGCCCGGGCATTAGTACGAAAGTACAAGGCCGCGCGGCCGGCTCGACGCCCGTGCCGCCGCCCGCTAACGTCCACGCCATGACCCGCCTGCTGATCGCCGACGACCACCCGCTGTTTCGCACCGCGCTGCGCCTGGCTGCCCGCGAAAGCCTGCCCGACTGCAGCGTGCATGAGGCGGCGGACCTGCCCGGCATCCTCGCCGCGCTGGCCGACGAGCCCGATATCGACCTGGTGCTGCTCGACCTGCACATGCCGGGCAGCCACGGCCTGTCGGGGCTGGCCACCTTGCGCGGCCAGCATCCCGGCGTGGCGGTGCTGGTGGTCTCCGCGCACGACGAGCCGCGCACCGTGCGGCGCGTGCTCGACCACGGCGCGGCCGGCTTCATTCCCAAGAGCGCCAGCCCGGCCGAGATCGGCGAGGCGATCCGCTGCGTGCTGGACTGCGGCAACTGGCTGCCGCCAGGACTCGCGGAAAGCGTGGCCGCGCTGCCGTCCGATCCCGCCGACGCCGACCTGGCCGGCCGGCTCGCCAGCCTCACCGAGCAGCAGTACCGCGTGCTGGTGCTGCTGGCCGAAGGCCTGCTCAACAAGCAGATCGCCGACCGCCTGCTGATCCAGGAGCGCACGGTGAAAGCGCACGTCACCGCGATCTTCGAGAAGCTGAAGGTACGCAACCGCACCCAGGCCAGCATGCTGCTGCACACGCTGGAACTGAGCGACCCCACCCGCACCGTCTGAGCGACGACGCGATGGCCTGCCACTGTCCCCGCTGCGGCAAGCCGTTGATCCCGACCGGCGAGTTCCATCGGTACTGGATCACCGCATATACCTGCCCGACGCCTGGCTGCCCGGACTATCTCGAGGTGGCCGACATGCGCAACGCCTATCCCCTGTTGGAACTGCAGACCGGCATCCGGCGCAAGCTGCTCGCCGCGCCGGAAGAAGTCATCCGCCAGGCGGTCGAGCGGATCCGCCGCATCGACTCCAAGACCGTGTCGATCGTCGACTTCGAACGCTGCCTGGCGGCTTATCGACCTGGAGATATCGCAGGCGTCGGCGATTCGCCCTAGCAATGTTTCGAGAATGTCAGTGACTGATAGGTCGGGGCAAAGAACCGCTCATGGCCGCATGCATCATGGCGGCTGCCGCATCGATGCAAGTTGCGCAGTCGCAGATGAGGCATCGCCCTCGTGCCATCCGGATTAAGGTCTGCGCGATTGCCCAGCATCGCGGCAGAACCTAGAGCCACGGCTGGCCTTCGATGCATCGGACCACTTCGATGAGGAAATCGGGATAGGCGACCTGAGCCGCCGCGCTTGCTCCGGCCAGCCACTGTCGGCGTGCAGATGCTCAGTCCAAGGTCAGCGCCCACCAGCATGGCGAGGGCATCCGAGTCCCGTCACTGTCCGGGATATCCGATGCCATTCAGTGCCATCGTCCTCGGCGCGAATGCTGCCAGCTGTGACAAGTTGGACCTCGAACAGGCGAGGTCAGTGTCGAGCGCGCTCGTTGAGATGGGCCCTCTTCGCCACGTGGCTTTCGGCATGCTGTTAGCCGAGTTCTTGGGCGAGTCCGATCAGAAGTCCTTCAGGCCCGCGGATATAGCAGAGCCGATACGTATCTTCGTACTGGACCACATCGCCCACGAGCTGCGCGCCGCGCGCACGCAGCCTTTCGAGCGTCTCGTCGATATCGTCCACGGTGAACATGACGCGGAGGTAGCCCAGGGCGTTGACCGGAGCATGCCGGTGATCCGCGACGACAGCCGGCGCAAGGAAGCGGGACAGCTCGAGCCGGCCATGGCCGTCCGGCGTGCGCATCATGGCAATCTCGACACGCTGATCACCCAGTCCGGTGATACGTCCGGCCCATGCGCCTTCGACCGTGGCCCGCCCTTCGAGCTCAAGGCCGAGTTCGCGAAAGAAATCAATTGCCACTCCAAGGTCTTCGACAACGATACCCATGTTGTCCATCCGCTTGAGCGCCATGTTTTTCCATCTCCGGGATCAGTCAGGCTCAGTCTATCCCAGCACTGGTCCCATCCAGGCCCGACTTGCCGCTGTCCGCTTCAACATCGGAAACTTGCATCACGGTTCTCTCAAACCGGCAGCCCGTTTTCCATCGGTCTTCGGAGCCTGCCAGCAGACGGCTTCCCTATCCCGCCGGGATGGCCCGGCGCCGGCGCGTCAGACGGCCAGCTCTTCCAGAGACAGCCCCGCGCGCAGTGCCGCCCTCATCCATTGGGGCCGCTTGCCGAGCCCGGTCCATACCTGCAGGGGATCGAAGGGGTTGCGGTATTTCGGCGGAAAAGGTCCCTTGGCCCGCGGTCGGCGCGGCTTGCGCGGAAACAGATCGTGAAAGGCCAGGCCCTCCTCGGCAATCATGCCGAGGATGTCTTCGCGGAGCCTGGCGAGATGCTCCCGGTTCACGTCATCCCGCCGATCGCAGGCTTGGTTGACCAGGCTGTCCAGTTGCTCTGCGTCAAGCGCATCCAAATCAATGTTCATAAGCGCCCACCGGCCAAGAAATCAAACGTCGCCTCCCCCTTTCGGGCACGGCAGCTCATGCCGCCAAGGCACGTCCAACTTCTCCTAGACGAATCACGATCGATTTCTTGAAATGCCGGGCCGACGATCGCGGCAACCGATGAACCATCGGCCGCCGGGAACGGGGCCGGCGTTACGACAAACTTGCAAACCCGAACCGCCGCTGCCGACCTCGCAAAAACCTGCTTCGGCTGGATCGAGGCGTACGCCGGGGCGCTGATGTCGCGCCGGCCTGCACCTTACGTAAATGGCCGCGATCGACTGCTCCACGACATGACGATGCTGGCGACCGGACCACATGGCCCTGCACACGGGCGGGCCAGCCATGCGCTGTTCTCGCTTCTGCCAAGGCGTTCATTCGCCAAGCCAAGGCCCCGATGCCTCCGCAGCGAATCACTCGAAAACCGGGCCGGTCGCATCATTTCGACCGGCCCGGCCGTCCATCAGGCAAACGGCCGTGGACTTACCAGCCGATGCCCACGCCCACTCCGCCCGAAGCCTCGCCGCCATTGCTCACCGCGCCGCCGAAGGTCAGGTTGGCGTGCGGCGACAACGAGCGCGAATAACCCACCGACAGCGCCGCCTGCCCGCCGTAGCCGCCGACGCCCACACCCAGCCGGTTCGCCGTTTCGATGCCCTGGGTGCTGAAGGCCATCTGCGACATCGCCGCACCCATCGCGCCGACCCGATCCAGCCGCGTGTTCACCGCATGGAACTGGTCGTTCACCTGGTTGCGCAGCGAGTTCAGGTCCGCACTGCTGGCCATGCCGCTCACGCGCTGATCGGTGTACGCCTGCGCGCTGTTCAGCGTGGTCTGGTCGCCTGCGTCGGCATAGGTCTTCGCCGTCGCCAGCGCCTGCGCCACCTGACCGGTGTTGGCCGCATCGCTCGCCTGCGTGCCGGCCGCCACGTTGGTGATCTGACGCTGACTGGTCGCGCTGCCCACCGACACCGTGTTGGCGCGATCGGCCACCGAACCCTGGCCCAGCGCCACCGCACCGGCGGCCGTGGCCGAGGCGCCCTGACCCAGCGCCGTGGTCGAGGCTGCGCTCACCGAACTGCCCTCGCCCACCGCCACCGCATTGGTCGCCACCGTCGCGACGCTGCTGTTGGCGCCCACCGCGGTACTGCCGTCGGCACCGACATGGGCATGACCGCCCAGCGCGGTGTCGTTCGGGCCGGCGGCGTAGCTGTCGCCGCCCACCGCGGTGCCGTGGTCGCCGCCTGCACTGGCGTCGGAACCTATCGCCACGCCCTTGCTGTTGGAGGCCACGCTGGCCGCATCGCTGCCGTCCACCGCCATCTGCCGGCTTTGCCCATTGCCTGCCGCGATGCTCTGCTGCAGCAAAGTGGTCTGGCTCTGCAGACCGTTGAGGTCGGTGCGGATGCCGTCGACCGCGCCGTTCAGCGCGCCCAGCGCATCGCCCACGCTGTAGTAGGAACTGCCCTGGATGGCGAAGCTGGGATAGGCCACGCTGCCGTCTGCGTTCAGGCCGGCGCCGCCACCGATGGTGTTCAGCACGCCCACCACCTGGCCGACCGTGGCCGCGTCGGTAGCCACACTGCTGGCGTGGACATTGCCGAGGTAGGTGCCGCCGGCGCCGCCCAAGGTGACGCGCGCCTTGCTGCCGTCGTCATAGCTGACCGCATTGGCGGCATCGACCCCGGCGCCGGCGATCGCCTGGCTCAGCTGGTTCACGTTCACCGCATCGGTGCCCTCGGTGCCCGCCGCGACATTGGTGATCTGCCGCTCGTTGCCCACGCTGCCCACCGACACGGTGTTGGCGCGATCCGCGATGGCGTTTGCACCCAGCGCCACCGCATTCGCCGCACTGGCGGTGCTGCCCACGCCCAGGGCCGTCGACGAGTCGCCCGACGCCGTGGTGCCGTAGCCCAGGGCGGTGGCGAACTTCGCCGTCGCCGTGCTGAAGCTGCCCAACGCCGTGCTGTAGTCCTCGCTGGCCAGGCTGTCCAGGCCGATCGCGATCGACTGCGCGCCGAAGGCGCCGGTATTGGGGTCGTACTGCACGCCGATGGCGATGCTGTCCGCGCCGGTGGCATACGACGACGCACCCAGTGCGATCGCATTGCTCGCGCCCGCGTAGCTGCCGTAGCCCAGCGCGGTGGCGAACTGCCCGGAGGTCTTGGCGAAGCCGCCCAGCGCAATGCTGTCGTCGCCGCCGGCGCTGCTGTTCAGGCCTGCTGCCAGCGACTGCACGCCAAGCGCGGCCGCACTATCGCCCAACGCCGTCGCCGCCGCGCCCGAAGCCGTGCTCGAGGTGCCCAGTGCGGTGCCGCTGTTCGAGGCCACCGCACTGGCGCCGACCGCGGTGCCATAAGCCGCGGCCGATGCCGCTTGCGGATTGCCTTGCGCATCGTAGCTAAGCGGCGAACCATCGGAGCCCACCGCCACGCCGCCGATCGCCACGCCGCTGGTGCCGCTCGCCTGCGCACCCGCGCCGAGGGCGATGCTGCGCGTCGCAGTCGCCGCGGCGCCGTAGCCGATCGCGGTGGCGTAATCGCCGTTGGTGCTGGCCCCGCTGCCCAGCGCCGACGAGCCCACGCCCGCTGCGCTGGCGTTCGCGCCCAGCGCGGTGCTGTCCGCATCGCCGGCGTAGCTGCCGTAGCCATAGGCCGCACTCTCGCTGGCGGCCGCCGTACTGTTGGCGCCGGCCGCCACGCTGTGCGTGCCCAGCGCCGCGGCGTCGTCGCTGCCATCCTTCGCACCATCCGCGGCGAAGTAATGCGTCGCCGTTGCGGCCTGGCTGCCCAGGGCATTCAGCTGACTCAGGTTCACCGCATCGGTCGCTGCGGTGCCGGCCGCCACGTTGGTGATCTGCCGCTCGGCGCCCACCGCGCCGACCGACACCGTGTTCGCCCGATTGGCCACCGAGCCGGCACCCAGCGCTACCGACGAAGCAGCCGACGCATTCGCGCCATAGCCTAGCGCCGTAGCCAATTTGCCGGTCGCCGTGCTGTAGCCGCCGAGCGCGGTGCTGTAGTCCGTGCTGGCCAGGCTGTCGTCGCCGATCGCGATCGACTGCACGCCGAAGGCGCCCGTATCAGGATCGGCTTGCAGGCCGATCGCCACGCTGGCTTCGCCGCTGGCGTAAGCCGACGGCCCGATCGCGGTGGCGTTCTTCGCCAGCGCCGCACTGCTGTAGCCGATCGCCGTGCCGGACAGGCCGGATGCCGAGGCGGAAGTACCCACGGCGGTGGCGTCAGTCGCCGAAGCCACGCTCTGCGCGCCGAGCGCGGTGGCATAGCTCGCGCTGGCCGAGCTCAGCACGCCTACCGCGCTGGCGGCCACGCCGGTGGCCTGCGTGCGCGCACCCAGCGCCGTCGCCGACGAACCGCTGGCCACTGCGCTGGCACCTACCGCCGCGCTGTTGTACGCCGCCGTCGCCGCCTGCGGATTGCCCTGTGCGTTGTACAACAACGGCGCGCCGGTCCGGTCCACCGAGACGCCGCCGATCGCCACGCCGCTGTTGCCGGTCGACTGCGCACCCGCACCGAGAGCGATGCTGCGCGTCGCGCTGGCTGCAGCGCCGTAGCCGATCGCCGTGGCGTAGTCGCCATTGGTGCTGGCTCCGCTGCCCAGCGCCGCGGAACCCACGCCCGCTGCGCTGGCGTTCGCACCTACCGCGGTGCTGTCCGCATCGGCGGCGTAGCTGCCATAGCCGTAGGCCGCGCTCTCGCTCGCCGCCGCCGTGCTGTTGGCGCCGGCCGCCACGCTGTGCGTGCCCAGCGCTGCGGCGTCGTCGCTGCCATCCTTGGCGCCGTCGGCGGCGAAGTAATGCGTCGCCGTCGCGGCCTGGCTGCTCACCGCATTCAACTGACTCAGGTTCACCGCATCGGTTGCCGTGGTGCCGGCCGCGACGTTGGTGATCTGCCGTTCGGAGCCCACCGCGCCGACCGACACCGCATTCGCCCGATTCGCCACCGAGCCTGAGCCCAGCGCCACTGCATTGGCGGCCGAAGCCGTGCTGCCGGAGCCCACGGCGAGGCTGCCGCTGCCGCTCGCATTGGCCAACTGGCCGATCGCGGCCGCATTGGTGGCCGAGGCCTTGCTGCTGGAACCCACGGCAAGGCTGCCGCTGCCGCTTGCGTTGGCCAACTGGCCGAACGCGGCGGCATTGGTAGTCGAGGCCGTGCTGCCGGAACCCACGGCGAGGCTGGCGCTGCCACTGGCGTTGGCGGACTGACCGATCGCGACGGCATTGGCCGCCGTGGCCTTGGTCTTCGCGCCGACCACCACCGCGGACTGCCCCGAGGCCGTGCTCGCCGCGCCCACCACGGTGGACAGCTGGCCGGATGCGGTGCTTTCGCCGCCCAGCACGGTTGCGCCGGTATTCGAGGCCACGGCGCGTTCGCCTACCGCCGTGGCGTAGTTGCCGCTGGTGTTGGCGAGCACGCCTACCGCCGAGGCGAAGGTGCCCGAAGCCACGCTTTCCCCGCCCAGCGCGGTCGCCCCCGAACCGCTCGCCTGGACCTGTTCGCCCACGGCGGTCGAGAAACCACCGCTGGCCTGCGTGCCGATGCCCTGTGCGATCGCATAGGTGCCCGACGCGTTGCTGCCGACTCCCAGCGCCAGCGCGTGGTCGCCGGAGGCGTTCGACTGCACGCCGAGCGCCGTGGCCGAAGCACCGCTGGCCACCGCGCTCGCGCCTACCGCGGTGCCATTGGCCGCCGCCATGGTGGCCAACGGATTGCCTTGCGCGTCGTAGGTCAACGGGGAACCGTCACTGGCCACCGCAACGCCGCCGATCGCCACGCCACTGTTGCCGCTCACTTGCGCGCCCGCGCCCAGGGCTACGCTGCGTACCGCCGCCGCGCTGGCGCCGTAGCCCAGCGCGGTGGCGTAGTCGCCATTGGTGCTGGCGCCGCTGCCCAGCGCCGATGAACCGGTGCCGTTCGCGCTGGCGTTGGCGCCCAGCGCCGTGCTGTTCGCATCGCCCGCGTAGCTGCCATAGCCATAGGCCGCGCTCTCGCTCGCCGCCGCCGTGCTGTTGGCGCCGGCCGCCACGCTGTGCGTGCCCAGCGCCGCGGCATCGTCGCTGCCGTCCTTCGCACCGTCAGCGGCGAAGTAGTGCGTCGCCGTCGCGGTCTGGCTGCTCACGGCGTCCAGCTGGCTCTTGTTCACCGCATCGGTCGCTGCCGTGCCGGCAGCGACATTGGTGATCTGTCGCTCCGCGCCTGCCGCACCCACCGACACCGAGTTCGCGCGATCGGCCACCGAACCGGCGCCCAGCGCCACCGCGTTGTCGGCGCTGACGCTGCTGCCGCTGCCGAGCGCGACGCCGTTAGCGACGGTGGTTTGCGGAATGAAGCCCAGCCCCAGCGCACTGGCGTCGAAGCCATCGCCTACTTTCGCCGCCTGACCGATCGCGATGCTGTTTTCGCCGACGGCCCAGGCGTTCGGCCCCAGCGCCACGCTGTTGGCGTAGTAGGCATGACTGCTGTTTCCGATCGCCACCGCATTGGTCGCCGAGCTGCCTGGCGCCAGCGAGATGCCGAGGAAGCTGACCGGATTGCCTCCGGTGGATGCTCCGTTGCCTAGCGCAATGCTGTTGTCGCCCAGGGTCGAAGCCTGCATGCCGATGGCCGCGCTGCCGTCGTTCGCCGCGCTGGCGCCCGCTCCGAGCGCGGTCGCGCCCTTGCCTGCAGCAATGCTCTGCGCACCGGAAGCCAAGGACAACTGACCGGTCGCACTGCTCTGCGCTCCGTTCGCCACTGCGAAATCGCCGCTGGCCTTGCTCAGCGCACCTACCGTGACCGCGCCCAGGCCACTCGCGCTGGAACGTGCGCCCAAGGCCGTCGACGAGGAACCGCTGGCGATCGCGCTGGCGCCCATCGCCACGCTGTTGTACGCCGCCGTCGCAGCCTGCGGATTGCCCTGTGCGTCGTAGAGCAAGGGCGCGCCGTTCGAGTCGACCGACACCCCGCCGATCGCCACGCCGCTGTTGCCGCTCACCTGCGCGCCCGCGCCCAGGGCGATGCCGCGTGTCGCGCTCGCCGCCGCGCCGTAGCCGATCGCCGTGGCGTAATCGCCGTTGGTGCTGGCGCCGCTGCCCAGTGCCGACGAACCGGTGCCGCTCGCGCTCGCGTTGGCGCCCAGCGCCGTGCTGTTCGCATCGCCCGCATAGCTGCCGTAGCCGTAGGCCGCGCTCTCGCTCGCCGCCGCCGTGCTGTTGGCGCCGGCCGCCACGCTGTGCGTGCCCAGCGCCGCGGCATCGTCGCTGCCGTCCTTCGCGCCGTCGGCGGCGAAGTAGTGCGTCGCCGTCGCGGTCTGGTTGCTCACGGCGTCGAGCTGACTCACGTTCACCGCATCGGTCGCCGCCGTGCCGGCCGCGACATTGATGATGCGCCGCTGCATGGTGTTGTTGCCGACCGAGACCACACCGGCCTGGTCGGCATAGGAATTGGAGCCGATCGCCACGCTGTCCGTGCCGTTCGTCGTGACCGTGCTCTGGTAGCCCACGGCCAGGCTGCGCTGGCCGTAGGCATGCGCGATCGAGCCGACCGCCTCGGCAGCGGCACCGCTGGCGATCGCGCTCGCCCCCAGCGCCGTGGCATTGCCGGTGGTCGCCTGTGCATTGGCGCCGTAGGCGACGGCGCTATTGGCGGTCGCCTGGCTGCCCGCGCCGGCGGCCACCGCATTCGGGCCGCTCACCGTCGCCGTGGCCTTGCCGCTGGCGTCGGCGGCCTGGAACAGATTGTTCGACGTGGCGGTCTGCGCGAACGCGCCGCTGCATGCCAGCGACGCACCAAACAGCCATGTTGCCCGCGTCATCGACAGGGCCGGGCGGGTCGCCACGCCACCCTTGCCGCGGCGCCGGGCGAATTCGCCGGCCACGACCAGCATGCCCAAGGACTTGTTCCATACCTTGCTGTAGATCTTGTTCATCGATGACTCCAGGACGAATGATGGCTGTCTCCGGCGGCGCGTTGCGCGCGCTCGGCATGCATGGCCCTGCTGCCGCCGGGACATCGCCGGCAACAAGCTCGGAAGACAGGTTGGCTACGGACGTCTAGACGTCCGCTCAGATACGATTTCCCCTATGCCCCACGATGCCGCGAGGCGACCGCGCCGAGAAGCTGGCGCGGCCGTCCCGTGACATCTGCCGGCCCGCGAACGGGCCGGCATCGATCAAGGCTGCACGTAGCGCGCCCCCACGTTGACGTTGACGTAGGTCACCGGACTGGTCACGGTGAGGTAGTACGTCCCCGCCTTCGGCGTGGCGATGGTCACCGACTCGCTGTTGCTGCCCGCATGGCTGGAGGCGAAGTCGTAGGACGTCGCGCTCGCCGCCGCACCGAACTTCACGTACAGCGCCACGTCGCCGGTGCCGCCGAAAGTGCGCAGATTGAGCGCCTTGGCGCCCGCCGGCACGTCGATGGTGAACTGGCTGATGGCGTTCGGCGTACCGGCAGCCTGCGCGGTCGACCCGTTCTGCAGCACGGTGACCACCGGCGCGGGCGGCACCGGCGGCGCCGGCGGCGCGGAACCGTCGCCCCAGTTGGCCACCGCGAACACGCGCAGCTTGTCGATGTCGAAACTGCCCCAGCCCGTGGCGTAGTCGAAGCCCGCGGCAGCCTTGTAGCCGTTGCCCTGCAGACCGTTGTTGCCCGAGGTGATGTCGTGCAGCAGGCCGGCGTTCGCCGGGTTGGAGAAGTCGCGATACATATCGCTGGTGGGCAGGCCGATCGAGTTGTTCGCCGCGGTCTCGATGCGCGCGAAGGCGCCCACGAAGATCGGCGAGGCCAGGCTGGTGCCTTCCCACGCACCCGGCTGGCCGCCGACGATGGCCACGCCGGTATAGGCGTTGAAGGCGATGTCCGGCAGCACGCGATTGGTGTTGGCCAGGCTGCCGAGGTACTGGGTCTGCCAGGCCGGCGCGGGGATGCCGTCGCTGATGCCGCCGCCGCCGGCCCACAGCGTGCCATCGCCGTGCAGACCATCGTTCCAGACCACTTCCGAAGACCACACGGTGGAGTTGTTGGGATCAGTGAACAGCTCGGTGCCGCCGACCGCGACCACGTGGGCCGAGGACGCCGGCCAGGATGTGGTGTACTTGGTCAGGTTGGCCTGGTCGGCCGCCGACGCCAGGTTCCAGGCGTGCCCCCGGGCCCAGGTGTAGGCGCCGGTATCGCCGGTGGAAACGGAGAAGATCTGGCCCTGCGCCTCGGCCTGAGCCAACACGGCGTCTTCGGCCGCCGCGGTGCCGCCAGCGATGCCGCCGCCCTCGTCCTCGCCGAACGAGCAGTTGATCAGCTTGGCCAGGTTGTCGGTCACCGCCTGGCTTTCGGCGGCGAGCAGATTCGCGTCGCTGGCCGTCGGTGCGGTGTAGAACATCAGATTCTTCACGCCGCCGGAAACGCCGACGATGGTCTGCGTATCCAGCGCCCACTCGCCTTCGGCATCCGCGTCCGGCTCGAAGTCGCCATTCGCCGGCACCTTGACCACGTTGAGCGTCACCGGAGCGAGCAGGTTGGCGGTGGTGAACTGATTCAGATCGGCCTGAGTCTGCGCCTGATCGGCCCAGCCCACCACGGCCACCGTGGTCGCATAAGCCGTGGGCGTGGTGCCGACGTGGTAGATCTGCGCGACCGCCGAGGGCGCATGCGCCAGATTCACGCCGTTGGCATCCTCGGCAAGGGTCACGCGGTGGCTCAGGGTCTGCTTGACGTTGAGGTTCTGCAGGCCCAGCACGCCGCTCACCACGCCGCCCAGGGCCTGCGGCACCTGCGCGTCGCTGTCGTTGCCGTAGAACTGCTGACCGTTCGCGCTGAACTGCTTCATGCCGGTGTTGAAAGCGGCGCTGACATTGAGCGTATTGCCGTCGGCGCTGACCAGCAGGTTGTTCGGCGATACCTGCACGTTGCTGAAGCCGTTCTTCTGCAGATAGGCCACCACCGATTGCACGTCCTGATCGGTCGGCGCATAGGCCGCCTTGAATGCCGCCGGCGTGAGGTAATGGCGATACGAGGCGCTGGCCGGATCATGCAGATCCTTGAGGAAGGCGTCCAGCTTGTCGCGGTTGTGCAGTTGCAGGCTGACGGCGATATGCAGCGACTTGCTGGTCTCCAGCGGCGTCACCGCGACATCGCTGTTCAACTTCGGCGTGCCGCTCACGTTCACCGCCCAGGCCGTCGCGGCGGAAACGCCCGGAGCGGCTGCGCCGATCGACGTCGCGGAGCTGGGCGCTGCGCTGGTGGCGGCCTTCGAGACGCCGGAGGCCGCCGCAGGCGATGCCGCGACCTTCAACAGGGCCGCATGGGTCGCCGTCGACTGCCACGCCCCGGCGGCGGCAGCGGCAGCAGCGCCGTGCCAGGCCATCAGCGAGGCCGCCAGGGCCAACGGCAGTGCAGCCCTGGGCAAGGCCGAAAGACGGCCGTTCGATACACGCTTGTGGTTGCTCATCTAGTCACATCCCCGATCTGGTTCGCTGAATGTCCATCCACAGCCAGGTTTTCCGGAATTTGGGCAAGGCTCCGCCCTGCGTCGCAAAACCCGCGACGCCTGCGGCATGTGTGAAATCACTTCCGCTCCTCAGGAACGAAATTTCTCGGCGCTATGCATGCGCATCATCTGCATGCACACACGCACGCCGTGCTGAGGAAAGACGGAATAACTGAAGGTCCCCTGCGGCAACTCCCGGTCTGGCTGTCGATACCTGCCGCCGCGCGATTTGCGCAGTGCGACAAGGCGGATGCATATACCCGCCTCATGTATCTAACGCGAAAAGTTTCGAACCCCCCCTCCCCCAGAAGTCATATCGTTTGGACTTCCATTTGTGAAGGGCAAGCAGGCAGCACCAGCGACGACGGGGCGCACCGCCTCGAAACGAGCGCACGGCTCAGGCAATCAGTCAGGCCTGCGCCACGACCGTCACCCGCCGCGCACTTGACACCGCGCCGGCGACTTCGGCAGCCTGCGGAGCCTGCCCATGCCGACATCGGGCAGGCGCCGCCACCCGGAAGCCATATCGTTTGGACTTCCATTTGCGGATATCCATCGGTCAGTGTCAGCGACGACGGGGCACACCCACCTCGAAGCGAGCGCATTGCTCAAGCAATCAGTCAGGCCTGTGCCGCGGCCGTCACCCGCTGCAACACCTGGCGCAAGGCCAGCGGCTTCAGCGGCTTGTACAGCACGCCCACGCCGGCATCGAGCAGGCGTTGCCGCAGTTCGCCGTCGCGATCGGCGGTGAGCATCACCGCGGGCACGTCGGCGTGGCGCGCGCGCAACTGACGCAGTACATCGAGCCCGGTGCTGCCGCCGTCCAGGTGGAAGTCGAGGATGTGCAGGTCAGGCCGCCACGGCGCCGCCAGCGCCTGCTCCGCGTTGCGCGCGGCGTGCACCTGCCAGCCCCAGTCGGCCAGCAGCCGTCCCAGCGCGGCAAGCGCGGCCGGCTCGTTGTCCAGCACCAGGGCGCGGCCACCGGGCATGCGCTGCAGGCGGGCCGGTTCGGACGGCGCCATCGGCAGCGGTGCCGCACGCGGCATGCTCAGATCGAACACGCTGCCGCGGCCAGGCCAGGAGCGCAGGCCGAGCGGATGCCCGAGCAGCGCGGCCATGCGCTGCGCGATCGACAGGCCGAGACCGAGGCCTTGCCCGCCGGCAGCGCTGCCGCGATGAAACTCCTGGAAGATCGACTGGCGTTCTTCCGCCTCGATGCCCGGCCCGGTATCCCACACTTCGACACGCAGCTGCTCGTCGCGCCGGCGCACGCCGAGCAATACGCGCCCGCGTTCGGCGTAGCGCAACGCATTCGACAGGAAGTTCTGCAGCACCCGGCGCAGCAGCTGCGGATCGCTGTGCACCCACGCCGCCGTGCCCACCACGTCCAGCCGCACGCCGCGGTCGCGCGCCAGCGCGCGGAACTCGGCGGCGAGCGGATCCAGCACGTCGGCCAGCGGGAAGGCACGCGGTTGCGGGTGCAGGCGACCGCCTTCCAGCCGTGCGATGTCGAGCAGACCGGCCAGCAAGCTTTCGGTGGCGGCCAGCGCGCCGTTGAGATGGTGCGCGGTGGCGTCGTCGCCATGCGCAGCCAGCGCATGCGCGAACAGCTGCGCCGCGTGCAGCGGCTGCATCAGGTCGTGCGTCACTGCGGCGAGGAAGCGGCTCTTCGCTTCGTTCGCACGCTGCGCCTCGGCCGATGCTGCAACCAGTTCGCGGGTGCGTTCCTCCACCCGCAGCTCCAGCGTCTCGTTCGCGCGCTTGAGCGAATCCTCGGCCTGGCGGAACGCAGTGACGTCGGTGAAGGTGGCGACGAAGCCGCCGCCAGGCATGGGATTGCCGCGGATCTCCACCACGGTGCCGTCGGGAAAGCGCCGCTCGGACAGATGCCGCGTGCCGGCGCGCATGTGCGCGAGGCGGCGCTGCACGCGCCGTTCCACTTCGCCGGCGCCGAGCATGCCCGCCTCGATGTTGTGCCGGGTCAGCTCGGCAATCGGACGCCCCACCTGCAGCAAGGCGTCAGGATAGCCGAACAGGCTGGCGTAGCGGCTGTTCCACGCCACCACGCGCAGTTCGGCGTCGACCACGCAGATGCCCTGGCTCATGTTGTGCAGCGCGGCCTCCAGCACGCGCTGGTTGAAGCGCAGGTCCTGCGCGGCCTCGTCGACGATCGCCGCCACCGTGTCGAGATCGCCGCGCCCTTGCCGATGCACCACTTCCAGCAGCAGCCGCGCGGAAGCGGCGCCGATCACCGCAGCCAGTTCGTGCTCCACTTCGGCCACGCGCGCGCGGCCCGCCGAACCCGCCGATGGCGCATCCTGGAACAGATGCTCTACTCGCTCCAGCGGCAGGAAGCGTGCGGCCAGCGCGCGCAGCTCGACCACGTCGACGTCGCCCACGCTGACCGCCCGCGCGGCGCGGCCATAGCGCGAACCCGCCACCAGCAGGATCACCGCGCCGTTCACCAGCAAGCTCACCGCCACCGCACGGCCCAGGCGGCTCCAGTCGTCCAGGCCAAGCAGACCGTCGGGGGAAAGCCAGCGCAGGCCCAGCGGCCCCTGCCACAGCCACGACGGTGCCGCCGGCAGCAAGGCCGGCGCCACCACGTATAGCCACACCAGGGTGCCGGCCAACAGGCCCGCCATCACCGCGCGCGAGCCCAGCTGCGGCCGGTAGGCCGCCACCAGCAGCGCGGGTGCCAGCTCGGCCAGTGCCGAAAACGAAATTGCGCCGATGTCGGCCAGCGCCTCGTTGCGGGTCAGCGCGCGGCTGTAGGCCCAGGCCAGCAGGATCACCAGCAGGATCGCTACGCGCCGATGATTCAGCAATTGGCCGCGCAGGTCGCCGTGCGCGTCCACGCCCCAGCCCGCGCGCACGCGCAGCGGCGCGACCAGGTGATTCACCACCATCAGGCTCAGCGCGAGCGTGGCGATCACCACCATGCTGGTCGCCGCGCTCAGGCCGCCGAGAAAGGCGACCAGGGCCAGCCCATGCTGGCCGCGCGCCAGCGGCAGCGCCAGCACGTACATGTCCGACGACACGCCTTGCGGCCCCAGCCACGCGTCGCCGAGTCGCGCCAACGGCAGGATCGGCAGCGAGATCAGCAGCATGTACAGCGGGAACAGCCAGCGCGCGGTGCGCAGGTGGCCGTCGTCGCGGCACTCGACCACGCCGGCGTAGAACTGGTGCGGCAAGGTGAACATGGCCAGCGCGCCGAGCAGGATCAGCGCCGGAAAGCCGCCGCTGTCCGGCGGCGCCGGCACGTGCGGCGGCAGCCCCGCCGGCAGCGCGACGAACAGCAGGCTGCCCAACGCCAGCATCGCGCCCAGCTTGAACAGCGACTCGAACGCCATCGCCAGCACCAGCCCGCGGTTGTGCGCAACGGTGGAGGCGCGCCGCGTGCCGAACAACATGGCGAACAAGGCCATCAGCAGGGCTACGTAGAGTGCGCTGTCCTGCCACGGCTCGGACTCGGTGAGCTCGCCGCGGCTGAGGATGCCGTAGCTCATCGCCACCGCCTTCAGCTGCAGCGCGATGTAGGGCACGATGCCGATCAGCACCACCAGGGTGACCAGCGCGGCCAGGCCGGAGTGGCGCCCCAGCCGCACCGCGATCAGGTCGGCCAGCGAACCGGCGTTGTATTCGCGCGCCAGCTGCACCAGCCGATGCAGAAAACGCATCGCGAACAGGTACATCAGGATCGCGCCGACGAAGGTGGGCGGCAGCCACCAGCCCGAGCGGCTGGCCTGGGTCACCGTGCCGTAGAAGGTCCACGAGGTGCAGTGGATCGCCAGCGACAGCGCGTAGACGATCGCCCAGCGCCGCTCGAACAACCGCGGGCGTCGCTCGCCGAGCAAGGCCACGCCGAACAGCAGGCCCAGCCAGCAGGCCGCAGCCGTGGCGATCAGGCCGACGCCGAGCATGTCTCGCCTCCGTCGCGCCCGCCCCTATTGCACCCAGACGCGATCGCGCCACGCATCACGCGACTCAGTGCGCGGCCGCCGGCAGCCCCAGCGCGCGCACTGCGTTCGCCAGCCAGCGCAGCTGCACGCCGCGACGGCTGTCGTAGTCGGCTCCCGAATATCCCCACCAGTCCCAGCATGCCTGCGGATTCAAAGGCGCGAAGCTCGCGCGGACCTGAGGATATAGCACCGCCACGTGGTAGACGTCGGCCCAGCGGTTGAAGCCGGCGTCGCGCACGAAGGACTCGCCCACGCTGGCGGCGTCCTGCTTGCAGCCGTGCAGGGCCACCAGCAGGCCGCAGGGCTGGCCGGCGGCGCAGTCGGGCGGCAGGTACAGATAGCCGCTCGAGGCCAGCAAGGCGTCCCGCCCATCGGGCCGCAGCGCATCCTGGTCGAAGCGGCGCAGGCTTCCGCGCGGCTCCGTGGCGGCGCCGGTGGGCGGCCCGTACAGCTGGGCGAAGATCTCGCCGGCTGCATCGAAGTTGCAGTGGCCGAGATAGGGCGACACCGACTGCGCGCAATCGCCGCCGCTCGCCGCGATCGGCAAGTTGTGCCCGAAGGCGCGCTGGCCGTCGTCGCGCAGTTGCAGCCCCTGCAGGCTCGGCTCGGCGGCGCGCAGGCCCGCGTAAAAGCGCGCGGCGGCCTCGGCCACCGTCGGCGCCACCACGCTGTCCGCAGTGCCGTGCAGCAGCAGCACGCGGGCATGGGCCAGCACCGCCAGCGGACCGATCTCACCGCGCGCCGCACGCTGCCGCGCACGCGCCACCAGCGCATCGACGTCGGGCGCCGGCGCGCCCTTCATGCAGCTGCCCAGCGCGAGATCGAGCCGACCCTCGGCGCAGCCGTAAGGCCCGCCGGCCACCATCGCCGCAGCAGGAAACAGTTCGGGATAGGCCAGCTGCGCCTGCGCCGCCATATAGGCTCCCGAGGAGAGACCAGCCACCGCCACCCGCGCCGGGTCCAGCCGCAGCCGCGGCAGCGGCGTCGCGCCATCGCCGCTGCATGCGCCGATGAAGAACAGCGACACCAGCAGCAGGGCGCGCCATGCCCTCACCCGACAGCATCCTCGCTGCGCATCGGCCGTGCCGGCGAAGCCGGCCAGCCACCGGCGAAATCCAGGATCGCGCCGGTCAGGAAGCGCGCCCGCGTGGTCGCCAGAAAGCGCACGACCTCGCCCATCTCCTCGGGACGGCCAAGTCGTCGCGCTGGCACGGCCGTCTCGACATAGGCGCGGCCATGCGGCGCGTCGATGAAGGTGGCGCGTGGGTAGTAAGCCTCGCTGTAGTAGTAGTTCGGCGCCACCGCGTTCACCGCGATGTCGTGCGGCGCCAGCTCGACCGCCAGCGAGCGCACCAGGGCGTTGGCGGCGGCGCGCGCGGCGTCCGGAATCGCAGCGCCGGCGATCGGCAGCCGGGTGCGGCAGGACGTAATCATCACGATATTGCCGCCGCCCTGGGACTGCAGGCGCGGAATCGCCGCCTGCAGCAGCTCGAACGGCGCCACCACCAGCGCCTCCAGCGTCTGCCGCAAGGCGGCGGACGACACTGCTGCCGTCGCCGCCTGGAGCGCCGGGTAGTGATCGTTGCTGATCAGCGCGTCGACGCGTCCGGCCCGCTCCCAGGCGGCTGCGGCCAGTTGGGCGGGTTGTTCGGCCTGCAAGCGTTCCGCTCCCGGATGCTCGGCGCCGAAAGCTTCCCAGGCCTGCGCCTGCTCGAAGGCGCGATCATGCACCAGCACCCGGAAATCGGCCGCCAGCAGCGCCGCGACCGCGGCCGGCCCGGCGTAGCCGGCGGCCTGGGTCACCAGCGCGACCGGGCGGGACGACGTTTGCACCGGCCCGCCTCCGCTCAGAACGTGTAGCGCGCGGTGAGCGTGACCATGCGCGGCGGCCCGTAGAAGCCGGTGACGATGCCCAGCGCAGCGATGTTGTAGCCGGTGGTGCGATACGACTTGTTGGCGAGGTTGGTGCCCTGCAGGCTCAAGGTCCACGGCTGGTCGATGCGCCAGATCAGGCCGGCGTTCCACAGGCTGTAGCCGCCCTGCGCGATCAGCGGCGACAGCGTGGTCTCCGGATACACCATGCTCTGGTAGGTGTAGTTGATGCGACCGGTGAGGCTGCTGCCGTCGGGCAGCATGAAGCTGCGCTCCAGGTTCAGCGCGCCGGCCCACTTGGGCGCATTGGTGAAGCGCTGGGTGTCGGCGATGTTCACCCCGCTGCTGATGAACTGGGTGTACTTGGTGTGCAGGTAGGCGAAGTTGCCGCTGAGGGTCCAGTTCTCGCTGGGCTTCCAGGCGAACTCCTCTTCCAGGCCGTCGATGTGGCCCTTGCCGGCGTTGGTGAAGTCGCCGAAGAAGCCCTGGGTGCCGTTGGGCAGCGTGTAGGAAGTGAACACCGACAGCTGAATATTGGAATAGACGTTGTGGTACAGCGCCGTATTCATCATCAGGCTGTCGTCGAAGAAGGTCATCTTGCTGCCCACTTCGTAGGACTGCACCTTCTCGTCGTTGATCGGCCGGCACGAGGTCGGGATCGCCGAACAGTTCGCGCGGATGTTGTAGCCGCCGGAATGGAAGCCCTGGCTGTAGCTGGCGTAGAGCTTGACCTGATCGCTGGCGGTGTAGTCCAGCGACACCTTCGGCGAGGCGTTGCGCGAGGTGTGCGCGCCGTGGAAGTCCGCCAGCGTGGCGATCGGGTCGGTGAAGCTGGCGTTGGCGAAGCCGTAGTTCTGGATCTGCGCGGTCTTCTTCTCGTCGGTGAGGCGCAGGCCCATGTCGAGACTCCACACCGGGCTGATGTCCCAGGTGAAGTCGCCGTAGGCGGCGTAGCTCTTGGTGCCGATCGCGCCGCCGGTGCTGCCGTACTGCGAATAGCCCAGGGTGCTGTACGGCGGCGAGCCGAGGAAGATGTTGTCGATCTGGCCCTTGGCGGTGCCGTTGAAGTAGTACAGGCCGAACACGCCGTGCAGCGAGCCGCCGGAGTCGTAGTTGGCCTGCAGTTCCTGGGTGAACTGGTGGTCCTTGTACACCGCGGCGACGTCGGCGATCTGCTCCGGCAGCGTGTCGAAGTCGATGTTGCTGAGGGTCGAGGAACCGCGATAGGCGGTGACCGACTTCAGCGTCCAATCCTGGCTGGCGATCCAGTTCATGGTCAGCGCGGTGCCCCACAGCTTGGTGTGGTTCACCTGCGCCATGCCGCTGCGGGTGTCGTAGTCGCTCGGCAGCGGCGCATAGCCGGGATCGAACGAGTTGGCGGTGAGCATCTTCGCGCCGCGCGGATTGGAGTTGTCGCGCAGGCCGTCCACCGACAGCTGCGCATTGAACGAGGACGACGGGAAGAAGCCCAGCGTGGCGCGCGCGGCATTGGTGTTCTTGTTGCCGTTGCGGCTGCCGTTCACCAGGTCGGTGCCGAAGCCGTCGTTGTGCTCGCTGGCATAGGCGACGCGGCCGCGCCACACGCCGTCCGTGCTGGCGCCACCGAGGCTGGCCTTGATGTCCTTCTCGCCGTGCGTGCCCACGGTGGTTTCCACCGAGCCCTCGGTCTTGGTCGGCAGCGGGTTGGACACGTACTTGATCGCGCCGCCGATGGTGTTCTTGCCGTACAGGCTGCCCTGCGGGCCGCGCAGCACCTCGATGCGGCTGAGGTCGAACACGTCGAGCATGGTGCCCTGCGGGCGCGCCAGGTAGACGTCGTCCATGTAGATGCCGACCGCCGGGTCGAAGCCCCAGGTGGGATCGGCCTGGCCGATGCCGCGGATGTAGGCGGTCAAGGTGGTGTTGGAGCCGCGCGCGGCATAGATCTGCAGCGAAGGCACCTTGCCTTGCAGGTCGGCCAGGTTCTGCACGTTCTGCTTGAACAGCGACTCGGCGGTGAACGCGCTGACCGCGATCGGCACATCCTGCAGGGTTTCCTCGCGCTTGCGCGCAGTGACCTTGATCTCGCCGAGCTGCTTGGCGTCGGCCGGCGCCGGCGGCGTGGCTGCATTGCCGGCATCGGCCGGCGCCTGCTGCGCCTGCAGCGTGCCGGCGGCGGCCAGGCCCATCGCCATGCCGATGGCCAGACTCAGATAGGTGCGTCCCATGTTCCCCTCGCTCAATGCGCACCCCCTATGGTGCCGATGCGCGCAGCTTAGGCAGGTGCGCACGGCGTCTCACTTGTACTTTCGTACAGTGCCGCCGCATCGGCCTGCCCCGGATACTCGCGCCGCCGGGGTGCATGGCAGCGCCTCGCGCCGGCACGAGCTGCCGCTGCGCACCGCATGCCGACGCCGCTGCGTGCAGCAGCGCCAGCGCAGTGCCGGCATGGCCGATCAATCATGGGGTTCAGGCGGGAGTCGTGGATATGGCGTTGCTGATCGTGCTGGCCGCGCTCGGTTTTCTGATGTTCGCCGCCTACCGCGGCTACAGCGTGATCCTGCTGGCGCCGGTGGCCGCGCTCGGCGCCGTGCTGCTCACCTCGCCCGCGCTGGTCGCGCCGATGTTCAGCGGCCTGTACATGGACAAGATGGTCGGCTTCCTCAAGCTGTACTTCCCGGTGTTCATGCTGGGCGCGCTGTTCGGCAAGCTGATCGAGATCTCCGGCTTCTCGCGCGCCATCGTCGCCGGCACCCTGGGTCTGCTCGGGCGCGGCCGCGCCATGCTGTCGATCGTGCTGGTGTGCGCCCTGCTCACCTACGGCGGCGTCTCGCTGTTCGTGGTGGTGTTCGCGGTGTATCCGTTCGCCGCCGAGCTGTTCCGCCAGTCGGACATTCCGAAGCGGCTGATCCCCGGCACCATCGCGCTGGGCGCGTTCACCTTCACCATGGATTCGCTGCCGGGCACGCCGCAGATCCAGAACATCATCCCGGGCCCGGTGTTCGGCACCACTGCCTGGGCAGCGCCGTGGCTGGGCACGCTGGGCTCGGTCTTCATTCTCATCGCCGGCCTGCTCTACCTGGAGTCACGGCGCCGTCGCGCCGCCGCCACAGGCGAAGGCTACGGCAGCGAGCTGCGCAACGAACCGGCGCCGTTCGCCGGCGGCCGGCTGGTGCATCCGCTAGTGGCGGTGCTGCCGCTGCTGCTGGTCGGCGTGAGCAACAAGCTGTTCACCGACCTGATCCCGCGCGTCTACGGCAAGACGCAGTCGTTCCTGCCCTCGCAGGTCGGCAGCGCGCCGCCGGTGGTGCAGGAAGTCTCCAAGATCGCCGCGATCTGGGCGGTCGAAGGCGCCCTGCTGGTCGGCATCCTGTGCGTGCTGGCGTTCGCCTGGCGGCCGGTGGCGAAGGAATTCGCCGAAGGCAGCAAGACCGCGGTGGGCGGCGCCCTGCTGGCCTCGATGAACACCGCTTCCGAATACGGCTTCGGCGCGGTGATCGCCGCCCTGCCCGGCTTTCGCATGGTGGCCGACGCGCTGCAGGCGATCCCCAACCCGCTGGTCAACGAGGCGGTCTCGGTGACCGCGCTGGCCGGCGTCACCGGCTCCGCCTCGGGCGGCCTGGGCATTGCGCTGGCGGCGATGGGCGACACCTTCATCCGCAACGCACACGCGGCCGGCATTCCGATGGAAGTGCTGCATCGCGTCGCCGCGATGGCCTCCGGCGGCATGGACACGCTGCCGCACAACGGCGCGGTAATCACCTTGCTGGCGGTGACCGGGCTCAGCCACCGGCAGTCCTACCGCGACATCTTCGCGATCACCTTGATCAAGACCCTTGCGGTGTTCGTGGCGATCGCCGCGTTCTACCTCACCGGCCTGGTCTGAGCGGCATGTCGCGACCGATGCCGCCGCCTTCGATCCAGAGCCACGCCGCCGGCGCGGCTCCTCACCGCTCCGATGCGTCGGAGCCTCACCCAGCGAAGAGGAGGTACCAACGATGTCCGTCAAGCAACGCATCCTGATCGTGCTGGCCATGCTGTTGTGCATGCCGTTCTTCGAACTGCACGCCGCCTGCGTCGACAGCGTGGTGCTGGTGCACGGCAACACCGGCAGCCCCAGCGATTTCCAGAACACCTACGACCTGCTGCTGCAGAACGGCTACACCGACGCGCAGATCTTCGCCCCTGCCTGGGGCAACAGCCTGTGCGCCGCCTGCAACGACCACCACGGCACCGAGGAGCCGCCGGTGCGCAACGCGATCACCGCCGCCCTGGCCAGTTCCTGCACCGGCCATATCGACGTGATCGGCCACTCGATGGGCGCTACCCTCGCCGCGCACGAGATCGACGTGCTCGGCGTGGCCAGCAAGGTCGACGTGTTCATCGGCATCGCCGGCGCCTTCCACGGCCTGTGGTCCTGCGGCACCTATCCGTTCAACGTGCCCACCACCACCTGCGGCAGCTGGGGGCTTTCGGTCGATAGCCCGTTCCTGCTCAACGACATCGCCGGACACCGCTTCGGGCAGAAGATGTACTCGTTCATATCCTGGGTGGACGAGATCAACTGCTACGGCGGCCTTTGTACGGTGAACGGCGTGCACACCTCGACCATCGACGGCCAGACCGGCAGCCTCACCTATCCCTACGGCCACTACGGCCTGCTGCTGTACACCGCAGCGGACCAGCTCAGCCTGTTGCAATAAGCCGACTGCGATTGCGGTGCCCGCGTGCCACATCGGCGCGGGTGCTGCGATTTCTCTCGACCAGAAACACCAGCCATAACTGGCCAGACAATCGCCACTTTGAAAGCATCTGCCCACGTCCTCAATGGATATTCCGACGACTGGCCATCGCTCCTCTTTTAGGGGTCGGTCCAATGAAGCGGGCCATTTCAATGAGCGATCTTCTCAAGCAAGACGTACTCGCCTTTATCCCCCCAGCGCGGCGACTTGGAATCAAGCCGAATGCATGGCCGACCGCCGCATGACGTAATCCCTACTTGTGCGTATGCCTGCATGGTTTCTGCGTCTATTTGAGCCGCCGAGGCCCGCGCCCGAGCCTCGTTATAGGATTGCCACTCAAACCATAGAAGACCAAAGCCACCACCGATCAGCAAAAGCAACGCCCCCAGGATGGCGCCGTATGTCATCCATATGTGGCGTCGTGCATGGCTATTGGTAAAATCAAGCGTATCGGAAACTACGCGACAAGCAGCATCTAGCTTAGCTGTCGAAGCGGCGACGGCTTGATCGTATTTCGCGGTTCCTTGTGAGAGCGCTGCGTCCAAGCCTTGCCGTACTGACTGGGTGACCTGTTGTCCTGCGCCGTGGATGATTTGCTGAGTGTCATGCCGCACGCTTGCAACGGTTTGCGCCAACTCCTGACCAGCATCGAGCTGCGCCCTTACGGCCGCCTCTGTGCGGCGCTCCAGCGTTTCGGTCAGCAGCGCGAGCTGCCGAGCAGTTTGTATCAATGCTGAAATTTCAGCCGAAGCCTCGCCTTCCATGTGCATTCCTTTGAAATAGTGATTGCCAGCCCCGGAAACACGCGGCTTGTTCAGCCTGAACCCCTGGGGTAGATTCATAGTGACATATGGGCCACAAGGATGAGCAAGGATGGGCGACCCGATCTACACCGACAAAGACCTGTACGGCCCTACCGGAAAGCCACAGGCATCTGACATAAATCAAGGCCAGCTAGGCGACTGCTATTGGGTTTCCCCGCTTGGCGCTCTGGCGAGCAGTCAGCCGGATCACATACAAAACGCCATAAGTTACAACGCGGACAAGGGCACATTTACTGTCACCATGTACCAAGAACACCGGGGCTTTCTGGGCCTCCATAACACGCCCAGGCCTGTTCAAGTCGAAGTCAACCAAGCAGACATCAAGAGTGACCTGAACATCGGAGTCGATGGCCCGCACAGTAACTTCAAGGGTGATAAACCGCCTATTTGGCCATCCGTATACGAAGCGGCATTCGCCAAGATGTCGGAAAAACCCAACCAGAATTTGGACGACGGCCTGGCGAAAATCGGCGGCGGCGGCAATACGCCGGCCAGCATGTATACGCTGACTGGTGTACATGACGAAACGCTCAGCGCAAAGAGCATTAACAAAATGGGCATGGATGCAGCTTTCACGAAACTGGATGCTGCGATGAAAGAGGGGCGGCCGATGCTCTTATCGTCCGCACCTGTCGGACCTGACACGCCTCCAGATGGACTGATCAGAGGCGACCACGGGATGGGGCACGCATACATGCTGGAAGGAGTCTCCAAAGACCCTGATGGCAATGTGATGCTAACGGTGCGTAACCCGTGGGGAACTAACGTCGCCCCCGACCAGGGCGTCAATCAAAAAGACGCCGAAATTACCATTAACCTGAAAGACGTTCTGCAGCATGACCATCTTTACAATATTGAGATCGGGCCATCACGCGAACAGACACAGAAAATAACGAACCAAACGGACAAGACGAATCAGCAGCAACCGGAAAAGCAGCCGGATCAGCCGCACGCCAAGACCGGCGACCCGTACATGGACAAGCTGCTGGCGAGCATGGGCGATCCTACGGCCTTCAAGCAAGCAATGACTGAACTTGCGGCGTCACCATCAGGACAAGCCTTCCACGCAGAAGGGCGCGCACAGTATCAAGAGATGCAGAACCAGCAACCGCAAGCACAGGTGACGCAGCAGCAGGCGCAACCGCAACAACAGGGTCCAGTACTGACGCGGTAGGAGCCAAGGACATGAAGAAAGCACCACGCGCACCTCATTTACTTTTGCCGCTGATGCTCTTGCTATGTGCAAGCTGTATTGCATCCACCTCCAAGGACTCCAGCATGTTGATCGATAAGATTCCTGTCTCTCAGCTCTTTTCGCCGCAAAGTCCGATCAGTGAGGCGCAGTATCCGGCTCAGCAAGCCGAGCTTGTCAAGACTTTGAATGATCAGTGGGGCGGGAAATATAAAGTCATTTCTCAGCGCATTTATCTTTACCCGAGTACAGACGGCGTTCGTCCAAGTTGGCCCGTGGTGGATAGCTATATCAGCAATTACATTGCGACAACTCTGCATGGTCACCTTGAAACAACTAAAGTTACCAGCGCCGTTCCTGTCATGTCTGAGGTTTGGAAGGTCGGAACATTCCACACCGAGTGGGTCGCAATAGCCATGATTGACAATTTGCCAGATGGTAATGCGCTCGTAGGCTATTTCGAGGTTGAAAAGCCATAAGAAACAAGAGGCGACCGCCTCTGCTAAGCTCTGCGCTCCAATGCATCAGGGACGATGTGGACGCGACTCCCTGGGCATCTCATCAGGGAGCTCACAGATGAAACCGTACCGCCTTCTTGCGGCCGCCGTGCTGGCCGCCACGCTGGGCCTTGGCGCCTGCCACCATGACCAGTCCGCCGTCGGCGCGATCGACGACGCGTCGCTGCATCGCGCGCAGGACGCGCTGTCGCAACCGGCCTGGCTGCACGACCACCTGCCCACCACTACCGTGGGCTATCTGCGCATCGCCTCGCCGTGGAGCCTGGCCGGCGCGGTGCCGAACGGCCGTCCGCTGGACGCGGTGATGGCCGGCGACGCGAACCTGAAGGCGATCGCCGCCCTGCGCGAGGCGATCGGCAAGGACAAGGTGCTGGCCGACGCCGGCGTCACGCCTTACCTACTGCCGCTGCTGGCCGACCTGCGCTCGCCGGCGGAAGCGGTGCTGATCGACCCGATCGGCACGCCGTCGCCCAACTCGCAGCTGCTGCTGACCATGCGTCTGGCGCAGAAGAACGCGGCCGAGCTCAACGCGCGCTTCGCCCAATTCAACGTGCCCGAGCTGAAGCTGGCCGCGCCGCTGGACGATCACGGCGACGGCCGCCTGAGCCAGGGCACGCCGCTGCATTTCGACGCCGACAGCGGCCGCCTGTTCGCCCTGGTCAGCCGCCAGCCCGGCGACGCCAGCCAGCTCGCCGGGGTGATCGCCGAGCTGAAGAACAGCAAGCCCGACAGCACCGTCGCCAAGGCCATCGCTGCGCAGGAACGGCAGATCGACCAGTCCGGCCAGGGCAACTTCGGCTGGATCAGCCTGCATGGCCTCGGCGGCCTCGCCGCCGGCGCGATTCCCAGCGAATCGGTGGGCACCCTGCCTGGCGACCTCACCGCCAAGGCCGAGAGCATCGCCTTCGGCTCGGGCACGGTCGACGGCCATGGGCGCATCAGCCTCATCGTGCACGCGCCGCAGGCGCGCCTGCTCGGCTATCTGGCGCCGAAGCAGTTCGCGCCGAACTTCAAGGTCGCCGGCGTGCCGCGCTGGGTGATGAGCTTCGCCCTGCCCGGCGCCGAGCAGGTCAAGACTTTCGAGGACAACCTCGCGCTGGATTTCGGTGCGGACCGCGCCAAGACGCTGCGCCAGGCCGACGCCACGATGCAGCAGAAGCTGGGCTTCGGCCTGGCCGAGCTCAGCCGCTGGCTGGGACCGGAGCTGATCGCCTTCCAGGACCAGGCCGGCAACTATGCCGCCGTGCGCGTCAGCGACCGCAAGGCCTTGTACGACCACCTGCAGACGCTGGCCCAGCGCCTGCACGGCAGCTATCGCACGCAGTCGATGGACGGCGCCGAGATCCATATCCTCGACCTGCCCAATGCCGCCATGCCGAGCGATGACGGCACCGATCCCTCGTCGCATGCCTGGACCCAGCTGTTCGGCCGCCTGGGTTCGCATTTCTATTGGATCGAGGACGGCGACTTCCTGATCTTCGCCAAGGTGCCGCAGGCGCTGGCCGACCGCACCGCCGCGACGCTGGACACCCCGCTCGACGCCTGGCTGAAGACCCAGGGCTGGCAGGGCCCGCAGAACCTGCTCGGCTTCACCACCCAGTCGCTGGACGCGCAGCGCGACGCCTACTACACCTACCTGCAGCTGCTGCAGATGCTGGGCGACCTGAGCGGCGGCTCGATCGACCTGGCGTCGCTGCCCGCCGCGCACGGCCTGAACCTGCCCACGCAGGGCGTGCTGGGCATGAACATGGGCGCCACCGCCGACGACTTCTCGCTCGGCTTCAGCTACGAGCAGCAGCCGACCGAACTGTTCACCAGCGGCGGCTCGATGGCGGCCGTGGCAGGCGTCGCCATCGCCGCGGCGGTCGCCGTTCCGGCCTATCAGGACTATACGGTGCGCTCCCAGGTCAGCGCCGCCATGGCCGAGGCCGCCCCGCTGCGCACCGCAGTGGCCATGTATCACGAAGAAAATGGCCGCTGGCCGAAAGACGCGCATCAGGCCGGCATCGACCAGACCACCGACAGCCCCTACGTGGACAGCGTGACGCTCGGCGCCGGCGGCGAAATCCGCGTGCACTTCAGCATCGCGGCAACGCCGGCGGCGAATCCCAAGCTGGACGACAAGACCCTGCTGCTCACTCCGCAGGGCGACAACTGGCGCTGCCATTCCGACGACATCGACGCCAAATACTTGCCGGCGAGCTGCCAGGAACCCTGAACGAAGCCCCTCGCGCCGCCGCCTTCCCCGACAAGGCAGGCGGCGTGGAGGGCGCCCGGCGCCAGGCTTCGATGCCTGGCCCAGGCCGCCGGGAATCCAGGCGCCACGCGGGTTTCGAGGCCATTGGCAGGGGCGGCGACGCACCGGCGGCCGGCCCCGGCGCCGTCACCCGGGCTGCACCGGGCGCGGCGCACGGGCAAGTTGTCATACAAGCCCGTATAATCGGCGGGTTCACCCCTCATGAAACCGTACGCGACGGCCCTCGCCGCTGTCCGAGCCGATCCCATGTCCATCGAAAATCTGCGCAATATCGCCATCGTCGCCCACGTCGACCACGGCAAGACCACCCTCGTCGACCAGTTGCTCAAGCAATCGGGCACGCTCTCCGAGCGCACCGTGCTGGCCGAGCGCGTGATGGACTCCAACGACCAGGAAAAGGAACGCGGCATCACCATCCTGGCCAAGAACACCGCGATCACCTGGCGCGGCAACCGCATCAACATCGTCGACACCCCCGGACACGCCGACTTCGGCGGCGAGGTGGAGCGCGTGCTGTCGATGGTCGACACCGTGCTGATCCTGGTCGACGCGATGGACGGCCCGATGCCGCAGACCCGCTTCGTGACCCAGAAGGCCTTCGCGATGGGCTTCAAGCCGATCGTGGTGGTCAACAAGATCGACCGCCCGGGCGCCCGCCCTGAATGGGTGGTCGAGCAGGTGTGGGATCTGTTCGATCGCCTCGGCGCCACGCCGGAGCAGATGGAATTCCCGATCGTCTACGCCTCGGCGCTGAACGGCTACGCCAGCCTCGACGACAGCGTGCGCGAAGGCGACATGACCCCGCTGTACCAGGCCATCATGGACCACGCGCCGAAGCCGGAAGTCGATCCGGACGGCCCGTTCCAGATGCGCATCAGCCAGCTCGACTACAACAACTTCGTCGGCGTGATTGGCATTGGCCGCATCCAGCGCGGCACCCTGAAGAAGAACATGCCGGTCGCGATCATCAACCGCGAAGGCAAGAAGCGCCAGGGCAAGGTGCTGCAGGTGCTGGGCTTCCTCGGCTTGGAGCGCATCGAGCAGGACAGCGCCGAGGCCGGCGACATCGTGGCCATCTCCGGCATCCAGGAGCTGACCATTTCCGACACGGTGACCGCGCTGGACGCGCCCGAGGCGCTGCCGGCGCTGACCGTCGACGAGCCGACCATCAGCATGACCTTCCAGGTCAACAACTCGCCGTTCGCCGGCAACAAGGACCTCTCCGGCGGCAAGTTCCTCACCAGCCGCCAGCTGAAGGACCGCCTGGACCGCGAGCAGGTGCACAACGTGGCGCTGAAGGTGGAACAGGGCTCCGACGCCGACAAGTTCCTGGTCTCCGGCCGCGGCGAGCTGCATCTGTCGGTGCTGATCGAGAACATGCGCCGCGAGGGCTACGAGCTGGCCGTGTCGCGCCCGGAAGTCATCATCAAGGAGATCGACGGCCAGAAGATGGAGCCGATCGAGCAGTTGGTGGTCGACGTGGAAGAAATCCACCAGGGCCCGGTGATGGAGCGCCTGGGCGTGCGCAAGGGCCAGCTGAAGAACATGGAGCCCGACGGCAAGGGCCGCGTGCGCCTCGAGTACATGATCCCGGCGCGCGGCCTGATCGGCTTCCAGAACCAGTTCAAGACCCTGACCCAGGGTTCGGGCCTGCTGTTCCACGTGTTCGACCACTACGGCCCGAAGGAAGAAGGCCAGATCGCCAAGCGCCTCAACGGCGTGATGATCGCCAACGCCGCCGGCACCACCCCCGCCTATTCGCTGGGGCCGCTGCAGGAACGCGGCAAGCTGTTCGCGGCGGAAGGCGACTCGGTCTACGAAGGCCAGCTGGTCGGCATCCACGCCAAGGACAACGACCTCACCGTCAACGCGATCAAGCCCAAGCCGCTGACCAATATGCGCGCCTCCGGCAAGGACGATGCGATCCAGCTCACCCCGGCGACCAAGTTCTCGCTGGAGCAGGCGCTGGACTTCATCGACGACGACGAGCTGGTCGAAGTCACCCCGAAGGAAATCCGCCTGCGCAAGAAGCACCTCACCGAGAACGATCGCAAGAAGGCCTCGCGCGCCGGCTAAACGCACGCTCCGGCCAACGCCGAAGCCACCAAGGCCGCCGCAAGGCGGCCTTTTTTATGGCCATGGATGGCCGGTATGCCGAAAATGCAGGAGCATTTTTCGGCAATGGCCATGGATGGCCTGCATGCCGAAAATGCAGGAGCCATTTTCGGCAATGGCCATGGATGGCCTGCATGCCGAAAATGCAGGAGCATTTTTCGGCAATGGCCAGGGGACGGCCAGCACGCCGAAAGCGCAGGAGCAATCTTCGGCATAGGCCAAGGACCGCTCGCATACCGAAAACGCAAGAGCAATTTCGGCGATGGCCAAGGGCAGCCGGCATCCCGACACCACAGCAGCCGTTTCGGCCAAGACCAGAGATGACCTGCACGCCGGAAGCGCGTGAGCAGCTATCAGCCAGATCCCCGCGCAGCCAGCATGTCGGAACCCAGCGGCGACTTGGAACCCAGCGGCGACCTTCGCCAACTGCCTCGGATGGCCTGCATACCGGAAACCCGGCAGCGGCTTTCGACACAGCCGTGCCACCGCGCCGCCCGTCCCGATCCCCGCGCGATCCGCATCACGAAATTGCGATGCCGGCAAATTTATGATTGATAATGATTCTTATTAACTGTATGGTGCGGCGCAACTTTCTGCGCCCTGCACGCCATGCCTCGCTCGATCGGACTGCTCAATTCGCTGCCCGCGCCGCTGCTGTGCGAGATGATCGGCCATGCCGGCTATGACTTCGTGGTGCTCGATCTGGAGCACCAGCTGGTATCGCCCGACCAGCTGCAGCATGCGATCCGCGCCTGCGAACTCGGCGGCTGCGCGCCCTGGGTGCGTGTACCCGAGGTCGACGCCAAGCTGATCGGCCGGGTGCTCGACGCCGGCGCGCGGGGCATCGTGATTTCCCGCCTGGAAAGCGCCGAGGAGGCCGCCCGCGCGGTCGCCGCGGCGCGCTTCCCGCCGCTGGGCCGGCGCGGCATCACCGGCGGCCGCGTCACCGGCTTCGGCAAGCTGCCGATCAACGACTACATCGAGCGCGCCAATCGCGACATCCACATCGCGCCGATGATCGAGAGCGCCGCAGGCATCGCCGCGCTGCCGGAGATCCTCGCCGTGCCGGGCATCTCGCTGGTGATGGAGGGCGCGGCCGATCTGGCGCTCGACCTCGGCCTCGGCGTGCAGCCAATGCACCCGGACGTCTGGACGTCCATACGGAAGATCGCCGAACACTGCCGGACCGCCGGCACGCCGTTCTGCGCCAATCCGCGCAACGACGAGCAGCGCGACTACTGGCTTGCGCAGAACATCCAATGGCTGCTCGCCGGCGAGGACCGCGGCCTGCTGCAGGCAGCGCTGCGCAGCCATGTCGCCGCGCTGCGCAACGCATGAATTTCATACCATCCCGAGGGGCTTTTTAGTGAGTGGATCGACCCGCTTCAACCGTCTTGGCCTGGCCGTCAGCCTGGCCCTGGTCAGCCAGGCGCTGATCAGCAGCCATGCCTACGCCGACGACAGCAACGACACCAGCAAGGCGCGCGAGCTGGACACCGTCGTGGTCAAGGGCAATGTGCTGGGCGCCTCCAAGGCGGAAGACGTGCACAGCTACGCCGGCAGCCGCCAGGTGATCAGCCGCGAGCAGCTCGCCGATGGCGCCAATCGCTCGCTGGACGACGCCTTGCAGCACGTGCCGGGAGTGAAGATCTTCGACGAGACCGGCACCGGCGTGCTGCCGCAGATCATGCTGCGCGGCCTGTACGAAAGCCGCAGCGGCCGCGCCCAGGTGCTGATGGACGGCATTCCGCTGTCGCTGGCGCCGTACGGCCAGACCAGCCTGTCGCTGTTCCCGGTGACCATGAACCAGATCGACCGCATCGACATCGTGCGCGGCGGCGCCGCGGTGCAGTACGGCCCCAACAACGTCGGCGGCGTGATCAACCTGGTCAGCAAGCCGATCCCGGAAACCTGGACCACCACGATTGGCGAGCGGATCACCGCGGGCGGCGCCGGCAAGTTTCTGCGCGACACTTCGATCAGCACCGGCGGCTACCTCAGCCCGAACTTCGGCATGCAGCTGGACGCCGACTGGATCAAGGGCCAGTACTGGCGCGACCACAGCGATACCGACGTGAAGAACGTGCGCTGGCGCGCGGAGTGGTGGTTGGCCGACGACAAGCTGCTGAAGGCCAGCGTCGAGCGCTATGTCGCCAACATGGATCTGGCCGGCGCGCTGTCGGTGGCCGACTACGAGCAGAACCCGCGCCAGTCCACCCGCCCGCTCGACGCCTTCAGCGGACGCACCACGCGCACCTCGCTGATCTACCAGCAGGACTTGGGCGCGTGGGGCCCGTTCGACCAGTCGCAGTTCTCCTGGACCAACTATGACTGGCGCAGCAACCGCAACTTCGAGTTCGGCTCGCGCCTGCTGTCCAGCGAATCCTCGCGCCCCGACCTGCCGCCGCAGCTGGACAACAGCGGCCCGCGCAGCTTCAGCGTCTACGCCACCCAGCCGCAGCTCAACCTGCACATGGATTCGGGCGGGGTGAGCCAGCAGTGGGCGCTGGGCGTGCGCGCCGAACGCGAGCGCATCGGCTATCTCGCCGAGGCGACCGAACTGGACAACGGCGCCTACTCGCTGTTCCGCGACTGGCAGTTCCGCAACCGCGCCTTCGCCGCCTATGTCAGCGACGCGATCGGCTTCGACGACGACCGCCTGGTCGTCACGCCCGGCCTGCGCTACGAGCACCTGGACTCGGACTTCCTCGACCGCGTCAAGAACCAGAGCTACCAGAACAACATCCGCAACCTGCTGCCGGGGCTCACCGTGGGCTATCAGGCCAGCTCGCAGTGGTTCGTCTATGCCGATGCGCAGCGCTCGCTGCGCCCGCCGCAGGTCACCATGATCGTGTACGGCGCCAACCTCGAATCCGAGCTGGCCTGGAACTACGAAGTCGGCACGCGCTATCAGCCCAGCGAAGGGACCAGCATCAACTTCGATCTCTACCGCATCGACTTCAACAACCAGATCCAATACAACAGCACCACCGCCAACTACTACAACATCGGCAAGACGCGTAACCAGGGCGCGGAAGTCCAGTTGAACTGGAGCCCGGCCGGACTGCGCGAGTTGAAGTTCGACCTCGGCTACGCCTATCTCGACGCCAGCCAGCGGTCGGGCGTGTACGCCGGCCTCAGAGTGCCGTACACCTCGCGCAACCAGTTCAACCTCGGCGCCACCTACGCGCTCGGGTCCGACACCGTGTTCGCGCTCAACGGCTACTACTTCAGCAGCGCCTACACCGACGCCGCGAACACCAAGACCGAGAACGCGATCGCCTCGATCGGCGAGCTGCCTTCCTACTGGGTCTGGAACGCGCAGGTCAGCCGCACCCTGCTGCGCCGCGGCGACAGCGTGCTGAAGGGTTCTCTCGCGCTGAACAACATGTTCAACCGGCACTACTGGTACCGCGGCATCGACACCAGCCCCTGGGGCCGCGAGCCGGGGCCGGAACGCACCGCCACGCTCGGACTGGAGCTGAGCTTCTAGCCGGGATTCGAAAGCCATACACCAGACGGCCACGGAAGGCCGGCCATGCATCGGCGCCACAAGCGCCGCACCGGATCCGCAGCTGCAGCGCAGGCGGAGGATGCCGGCGGACCTGCACGGCCGCGGACAGGCGACCGCGCGGCACGGCGTCGCGATGGCATCCGCGTCGCGACGGTCCAACAGATGCAGCTCGTGTTTCATCGACATAGCGGCACTGCCGCCCGACGCCAAACCCGAACGTCTCATCTCGCAGCGGATACCAAGACCAGCCATGTCTAACCAGCCTCTCGTCATACTCACCCACATACGGCACGCCGCCGTCACCGAGGGTTTCCTGCCGGCGGCACAGCGTCTCGGGCTGCCGGTGGTGCTGCTGACCGACCACCGGCTCGATCATCTGGACTATTTCAGCCGCGAGCCGGCCCACGCGCCGCAGCAGATCATCGAGTGCGACGTGTTCAGCCCGCTCGGGGTGATCGACGCGCTGCACGATGCCGGCATCCGTCCCGCCGCCGTGCTTTCCAACAGCGATCATCTGCAGACTTCCGCGGCCCTGGTCGCCCAGGGCTTCGGCCTGCCCGGCAAGGATTGGCGCGTGTGCTACGCAGCCAAGAACAAGGCCGCGATGCGTGCGCGGCTGCGCGAGCTGGATCTGCCCGCGCCGTGGTTCCACACGCTCGCGGCGGGCCAGCCGATACCGGACGACGCGCCTTACCCGCTGATCGCCAAGCCGCGCGAGGGCGTCGCCGGGCTCGACGTGCAGCTGTGCGCGTCGCCGCAGGAACTGCAGGCGCACAGCCGCGCCTTCTGGGAGCGGCATCCGAATCGCAGCCTGCTGCTCGAAGGTTTCCTGGAAGGCCCGCTGTTCAGCCTGGAAACACTGGGCGACGGTCGTCAGCTGCGTGCGGTGGGCGGCTTCGACACACGCTTGTCCGAGCCACCGCATTTCATCGAGATGGAATCGCTGTGGAACGGGCCGCATGCGCGCCGCTACCGCCAGCAGGCGCTGGCCCAGGTGGCCGCGTTCGGCGTGCAGTTCGGCGTCTGCCACAGCGAGTTCGCGCTGACGGCGCAGGGCCCGGTACTGATCGAGATCAACTACCGCAGCATCGGCGACGGCTGCGAATTCATGCTGGACCGCATGTTCGGCGGCCACTGGTTCGAATGGATACTGCGCCTGCATCTCGGCGAGCCGCTGGATCAGGCCGGCATCGAGCGCGAACAGGCCGTCGCCCGCGAAGCCCTGCTGCGCTTCTATGTGGCCGAGCAGGAAGGGCAGCTTGTGCGCGCCAGCGATCCCTATGCCGAGCGCACGGCGCAGGCCGAGGCGTCGTATCGGCGCCTGCGCGAAGAAGGCGAGATGATTCGCCTGAGCCGCTCCAACAAGGATTATCTCGGCGTGCTCAGCGTCGTTGCCGAGGATCGGGACTGCCTGGACCGCACCGTCGCCGCGATGGAGTCGCGCCTGCATTGGCAGATCCGCGCGGAGGCGCAGCCGGCATGAACCTGCAGAACCCGACGTCACAGGCATCGTTCTGGCTCGATCGCGATCCGGACCTGGCCTATGTCACCCAGCGCATCATCGACGGCTGCCTGCGCGAGAACCTGCACGACATCGTGCACGCCGGCCAGCAGGCTTCGCCGCCGCCGGCCGTGCTCGAGGCCTGGGCGGAAGCCGGCCGGCCGTCCGCCTGGTGGCGCATCGCGCACTGGCCGTGCGGCATCGTGTGGCTGCCGGTCGAGCCCAGCGACTACATGCAGCCGCTGCGCGCGCTGAGCGACGGCTGGGTGCGCGAGAGCGCACAGGGCGCGCTGCGCGAGCACGGCGCCGAGCGCTGGCTGGGCCTGATCTCGCAGGGCCTGGACGAAGAAACCGCCACCCTGCACCGGCGCTATGTCGAGGAAGCGCAGCTCGCCGCTGCGCACCGCACGCTGGCGCGCGAGGCCTATGCCGGGCAGGCCGGTCGACTGGCGCAGGCGCTCGATCATCCGGCCTGGGGCGAACGGCTGCTGCTGGCCGACCAGGTCGCCAGCTACCGCGACCATCCGTTCTATCCCACCGCGCGCGCCAAGACCGGGCTCGACACCGCGGCGCTGCGCGACTACGCGCCCGAGTTCGATCCGAGTTTCGAACTGCACTGGCTGGCCGTGCCGCGCGCACAGGCCACCCTCTCCAGCGCGCCGCCGGCGTTCTGGCCGCAGGCCGGCGAACTCGGCCTCGACCCGGCGCTGCAGCACAGCCACACGATGCTGCCGGTGCACCCGCTCACCTGGTCACGCCTGCACGAGCTGCCGCTGCCGGCGGGAACCGAGCGCGCACCGCACCGCTTCCTGCGCGTGCGCCCGACCCTGTCGGTGCGCACGGTGATGCCGGTTGAACATCCGCATCATCACGTGAAGCTGCCGCTGCTGATGTACACGCTGGGCGCGCTGAGCCTGCGCATGATGCGCCCCTCCTCGCTGTACGACGGGCTGTGGTTCCAGCGCGTGCTGAACGCGATCCGCGAAAGCGATGCCGAACTGCGCGGCCGCTACTTGCACGTGGACGAGGCGCACTATGGCCACGTCGCCGACGCCCGCCACCTGTCCTACCTGCTGCGCGTCTATCCCGCCTCGCTGGACCAGGCCACCCTGATCCCGGTGGCCGCGCTGTGCGGCGACATGCCGGACGGACGACCGCTCGCCGCGCACCTGGTCGAGCGTTACCACGGCGGCGATACGCTCGCCTGGTGGCGGCAATACCTGGCCCTGCTCTGCGGCGTGCATCTGCGCCTGTGGCTGGTCTACGGCATCGCGCTGGAAGCCAACCAGCAGAACGCCGTGCTGATCTGCCGCCCGGATGCGCCGCTGCAGTTGCTGATGAAGGACAACGATGCCGGGCGCATCTGGATGCCGCGCCTGCGTGCGCGGCTGCCCGGCGTGGACGCATTCGGACCGCTGCACAACGAGCGCATCCTGGTGCGCGACGACACCGCGCTCGGCCAGATGTTCTGCACCATCACCCTGCAGCTCAACCTGCTCGCGGTGCTGGAAGGCGTTGCCGCCGGCGACGACGGCCTGCGCGCGGCGATGTACGAGGCACTGCGGCACGGCCTCGATGAAGCCTTGCAGAAACTCCGCGCGCAAGGCGTCGACATCGCGCCTGCGCAGGCCCTGCTCGGCGCGCCGAAGCTGCCGGTGAAATACCTGATGAGCGCCGGCAGCCTGCTCAGCAAGCAGACCACCGGCGCAGCGGACATCCAGAAGTTCTACGGAGACAGCGCGCCGAACTTCATGCTCGCCGACGCCCTCGCCGACGCGAGCCCCGTCGCGGCGATGCGCAGACACGCCGTGGGTCGCGACTGATGCGCGTCCTCGGCGCCGTGCTGACCGCGCACTACCTGGCCGCCTTCACCGCGCTGGGCATGCCGGTGTTCATGCCGCGCGTGCTGGCGCAGCTGGCCCCCGGCGCACCCGACTGGCTGGCCGGCACGCTCTATGTGCTGCCCACCATCTGCACCGCGCTCACCGCCTCCGCGTGGGGCCGGCTGGCCGATCGCCACGGGCGCAAGCTGTCGCTGATGCGCGCCCAGCTCGGCCTGGCCTGCGGCTTCGCCATTGCCGGGGCGGCGCCGAACCTTGCGCTATTCGTGCTGGGCCTGATCATCCAGGGCGCCTGCGGCGGCTCGCTGGCAGCTGCCAACGCCTACCTCGCCACCCAGTCCAGCGGCCAGGCGCTGTCGCGCGCGCTGGACTGGACCCAGTTCTCGGCGCGGCTGGCGATGCTGACCGCGCCGGCCCTGCTCGGCGTGGCGATCGACCATGGCCTCGGGCAAGGCCTGTACGGTTACCTCGCGCTGCTGCCGCTGCTCGGCCTGCTCGTCACTATGATGCTGCCCGCGGATACGCCGGCGCCGGCTCGGCAGCCGTCGTCGGCGCGCGCCGATACAGCCACGCCAGCGCCTCTGCGACACGAGCTGACCGGCTGGCTGGCGGTGCAGTTTCTGTACTACTTCGCGGTAGTCGTCACCTTCCCGTATTTCGTCGCGTATTGCAGAGCACTCGGCGTCGCCAGCGACAGTGTCGCCGGCATGCTCTACAGCCTGCCGCACCTGGTCTATCTGCTGATCCTGCCCGGCTTGCGCGCGCGCTCCTCGGCGCCGCAGCCGATCCTGCTGTGCGGCCTGGGCCTGCTCGCCGCAACCAGCCTGCTGCAGGCCGCGTCGACCCACGCGACCGCGCTGATTCCGCTGCGCGCGGTCTACGGCCTCGGCATGACCCTGGCCATCGTCGGCTTGAACCGGGCCTTCGCCGACTGCGCCGCGCGCGCGCCGGCCGGCCGCCTGTTCGGCCGCTTCGATGCCTGCGGCAAATGGGCCGGCGCCCTGGGCGGCATCGCCGCCGGCGCGCTGGTGCATCGCTACGGCCTGGGCACACCCTTCCTGATCGCCGGCCTCAGCGCGCTGGCGGCGGCCACCCTGGTTCTCATTTCCACTCGACAGAGGCAGTCCTATGCGCCAGCAGACGATGCGTGAGCAGACGATGCGCGAGCAATGGTTCGACGGAATGGCGCAGGCGCAGGCGATGACCTGCTGGCTGAACTGCTATCTGCGCGAATTCGCCTTGCCGAACGGCCAGGCCGAGCTGGACTATCGCGGCCTCGACCGGCCGGCCGGGCTGCTGCACGGCGAGGGCTCGGTGCTGCGCATCCACTTCGAACAGCCGGGCTACCTGTTGTGCGTGCGCGTGGCGCGCAGCAGCCGGCTCGGCCGCTGCGAGTATGCCTCGGCGCCGTACCTGAAGCGTCCGGGCATGCCGTGGCGCAGCGCCGACGCCCGCGCGCTGGTGCACTTTCTGCTGGAGCGGCTGGCCCCGACCGGCGGCTTCAACGCCGAATTGCTCGCCCAGAGCGAGCAGAGCGTGGAAGTGACCCGGCACCTGCTCGAGCGCTCCGCCCCCGGACGCCACGACGCGGCCAGCGCATCGCGCGACAGCCTGATCGAAGCCGAGCAGGACATGGTGTGGGGGCATGCCCTGCATCCCACCCCGAAAAGCCGCGAAGGCCTGGCGCTGCCGCAGGTGCTGGCCTGCTCGCCGGAAGCGAAGGTGCGCTTCCCGCTGTACTGGTTCCGCATCGCGCCGAGCCTGTGGCGCCACTACGGGCGCGACATGCGCGCCACGCTCGCCCAGGTGGCCGACGCCGAACATCTCTACCCCTGCCATCCCTGGGAGGTCGAGCGCCTGCTGGCCAATCCGCTGCTGCAGCGCGCGCGCGCCGAAGGCCTGATCGAACCTCTCGGCAGCTGCGGCCTCGCCATGCTGCCGACCTCGTCGGTGCGCACCATGTACCACCCCGAGCTGGATTATTTCCTCAAGCTGTCGATCCACGTGCGGCTGACCAACTGCGTGCGCAAGAACGCCTGGTACGAACTCGAGAGCGCAGTCGCGCTCAGCGAGATGCTGGCGCCGGTCTGGGACGACCTGCGCGCCCGCGTGCCGGGCTTCGAAGTGATGCTCGAGCCCGCCGCCAGCACGCTCGATTTCGCCCAGCTCGGCGGCACCGACGACGAACAGCGCGAACTCGCCGAGAGCTTCGGCGTGCTTTACCGCGAGAACATCCCCGCTCTGCAGCGCGAGCGCTACCGGCCGCAGATGGCCGGCGCCCTGTTCGCCGCCGACCGCGACGGCGACAGCATCTGCGGCGCCATGCTGCACGACTACGCCGCCGAGCACGCGCTGAGCTATGCGCGTGCGACGGAACACTGGTTCGAGGCCTATGCCGCCCTGTTGCTCGACGGGGTGTGGCTGGCCTTCTTCAAGCACGGCGTGGTGCTGGAGCCCCATTTGCAGAACACCGTCATCGGCTTCGACCGCGGCTTGCCGTCGCGGGTATGGATCCGCGACTTGGAAGGCACCAAGCTGGTCTTCGAATCATGGCCGGCGGAGCGGCTGGCCGGCTTGTCCGAGCGCGCCCGCAGCTCGGTGCATTACAGCTGGGCGCTGGGCTGGCGACGCGTGGCCTATTGCACGCTGATCAACAACCTGGCCGAGGCGATCTTCCAGCTGTGCGGCGGCGAAAAGCCTTCGCTGCAAGCCGCGCTGGAAGCGCGCCTGTGGCAGTGCGTGGCGCGCCTGGTGGTGCGCTGGCAGGAACGCTTCGGCGCGCAGCCGCTGCTGCAAGGCCTGCTGCAGGGGCAGGCCATTCCGAGCAAGAACAACCTGCGCACCCGCTTGTACAAGCGCGCGGACCGCGACTCGGACTACACCGAGCTGCCCAATCCGATCCAGCCGTCCGCAGCCGCGCGCCGCGCGGCGTGAGCGCACCACGCAGCGACCGACATCCCATGACCATCGAGCTTTCCTCTGCGCGCATCGAAGCGCTCGTCGAACAGTGGCGCAGCGAATCCGCCGAACCGATCTGCGCTTACGTCTACGACCTGCAGGCGCTGCACCGGCACGTGCGCCGGATGCGCGAGCTGCTGCCCGAAGGCTGCGAGCTGTATTACGCCGCCAAGGCCAACGCCGAACCGCCCGTGCTGCGCACGCTGGCGCCGTGGGTGGACGGCTTCGAAGCCGCTTCCGGCGGCGAGCTGCGTTGGCTGCATCAGCACCAGCCGGGCCAGCCGCTGCTGTTCGGCGGCCCCGGCAAGCTGGACAGCGAGCTGGCGCAGGCGGTGGCCCTGCCCAACTGCAGCCTGCACGTGGAAAGCCTCGGTGAACTGGAGCGGCTGGCGCGCATCGCCGCGCAGGCGCAGCGGTCGGTGCCGGTGTTCCTGCGCATGAACATCGCCGTGCCCGGCATCGGCGATACGCGCCTGATGATGGGCGGCAAGCCGACCCCGTTCGGCATGGACGAGCACGACCTGCCGCAGGCGCTGGCCTTCCTGCGCGAACATCCCGTGCTGCGGCTGGAAGGCTTTCACTTCCACCTGATGTCGCACCAGCGCGACGCCGACATGCAGCTGCAGCTGGTCGAGGCCTACCTCGACACGTTGGCGCGTTGGCAGCGCGAGCACGGCGTGGAAGCGCGCGTGCTCAACGCCGGCGGCGGCTTCGGCGTCGACTACGCCGAACCGGCAGCCTCGTTCGACTGGGCGCGCTTCTGCCACGGCCTGCGCGCGCTGTTGGCGCGCCGTGGGCCGAGTCCGCGCCTGCGCTTCGAGCCCGGCCGCTACGTCAGCGTGTCATGCGGCTGGTACGTGATGGAAGTGCTCGACATCAAGCGCAGCCACGGCCAGTACTTCGCCGTCGCACGCGGCGGCACCCACCATTTCCGCACGCCGCCGGCGCAAGGCCACGATCATCCGTTCCGCGTGCTGCGCGGCGCGCGACCGGCCCAGCTGAAAGACGAGCAGGTCACCCTGGTCGGCCAGCTGTGCACGCCGAAGGACGTGCTGGCGCGCGAGCAGCCAATCGAAGCGCTGGCCGTGGGCGACTGCCTGCTGTTCCCGCTGGCCGGCGCCTATGCCTGGAACATCTCGCACCAGAACTTCCTGATGCATCCGGCGCCGCGCATGGCCTTCCTGGAAGCGGGCGAACAAGGCGATCTGGCCGAAATGCGCGCGGCCTGAGCGTCCGAGCGCGACCTCCAGGCAGTTCGCGTAGTCATCGCGTGACCGGTTGGCTGGTCCACGCATGGTGTCGGCCTGATCGGCTGTAGAACTCAGTCGCGTGCCATCGCAGGACGATCGCTCGGTGGCGGCTTGACGCGCAAACTCGGTCCGCTGGCATCCCGACGCTTTCCTTCCGTCGCGCACTGGCGTTCGCTCTCTTCAGCGTCCGCGCGCCCGTTCTCTCATGGCCTGCGCGCGGTCGTTCTAGACGCGAGCTGTCTGCAGATCGCGCTCAGCCATCGCGCACGCTTCAGCGCAACCGCTGCGCTGCCAGTCGCCCGAGCCGGCGCAAGGCACGATCCAGCGTCTCGCTCCAAGGCAGGCCGCAGCTCAGGCGCAGGCAGTCGGCATAATCGCCGCGGCTGGAGAACAACACGCCGGGCGAAGTGCCGATGCCCTCGGCCAGCGCCGCCTCGAACAAGCCGTAGCCATCGCCACCGGGCGGCAGCTGCAGCCACAGCGACAGGCCGCCCTGCGGCTCGCAGGCGCGGGTGGCCGCCGGCCAGTGGCGCGCCACCGCTTCGTGCAGGCGCTGCACGTTCTCGGCCAGGGTGCGGCGCAGCCGGCGCAGATGGCGCTCCAGGTCGTGCCGCCGCAGATAATCCTCCAGCGCCAGCTGCGGCAGGCTGGCGTTGCCCACGGTGGAGAAATATTTGGCGCGCAGCAGCGCCTCGGTCCAACCGGCGCCGGCCAGCCAGCCCACGCGCAGGCCCGGCGCCAGGATCTTGGAGAACGAGCCGCAGCTGATCACGTTGCCACGCCGGTCCCAGCGCCGAAGCGGCGAGGGCCGCTGGCCCGACCAGGCCAGCTCGCCGTAGATGTCGTCCTCGATCACCACCGTGCCGTGCCGCGCGCAGCTGTCGAGCAGGGCCTGCTTGGCCGCGTCGTCGGTGAGGCTGCCCAGCGGATTGTTGAAGTTCGGCACCAGCACCGCCGCGCGCACGCAATGCTGCGCCAGCAGGGATTCCAGCCGCGCGACGTCGATGCCTCGGCCAGGCAGATTGGGCACCTCGAGCACCTTCAGGCGCAGGCTGGCGATCGCCTGCAGGATGCCGTGATAGGTGGGCGACTCGACCAGCACCACGTCGCCCGGCTCGGCCAGCGTGCGCAAGGCCAGACTGATCGCCTCCATCGCGCCGGCGGTGATCACGATCTCGTCCGGCGCCACCGCCGCGCCGAGCTGCGCGTAGCGCTGCGCGATCAGCCGGCGCAATCCAGGCAGGCCTTGCGGCGGCGCGTAGTCCAGCGCCGCCGCCGGCTGGCGACGCAGACAGCGCGACAGCGACGCACCCAACGCCGCCTGCGGCAGCAACGCGGGCGCCGGCGTGGCGCTGTGCAGCGGCAGCACGTCGCGGCGCGCCAGCATGTCGAGCACGTCCTGCAGCACCGGGTTGCTCACCGTGCCCGGCGCACGCCTGCGCGGCGGCCGCGCGGCCGGCAAACGGGGTGCGGCGGCACGCACGAAATAGCCCGAGCGCGGCCGCGCCTGCGCCACGCCTTCGCGCTCCAGCTGCAGGCAGGCCTGCACCGCGGTCGCGGTACTCACCCCGTGGCCCTGCGCCAGCTGCCGGATCGACGGCAGGCGTTCGCCCGCACGCAGCGCGCCGCTGGCGATCTGTTCGCGCAACTGCTCGGCCACACGTTCGTAGAGCAGCATGGGCAGCCTCATCTGTATCGGTGCGGATCGATGATATCTGAATCTGTATCGGTCATTGCCACCACCCTACTCTGTGCCCTATCCGATCGGAGAGGCATGCCATGAACCAGATATCCGGCCGCGAAAGCTCGCGCGCGGCGCTGTACCAGCTGCTGCTGGGCGAACTGCTGATCGGCTCGGTCGGCGTGTTCGTGCACGAGAGCGGCCAGGACCCGGTTACCGCGGTGTTCTACCGCTGCCTGTTCGGCGGCCTGTTCCTGCTCGCCTGGGGCCTGGCGCGCGGGCATCTGCGCGGCCTGCTGCGCGAACGTGCGCTGCTGCGTGGCGCGCTGCTGAGCGGCGTGCTGCTGGTGCTGAACTGGGTGGCGCTGTTCGCCGGCATGGCGCGTTCGTCGATCGGCGTGGCCACCGTGATCTATCACTGCTTCCCGTTCGTGATGCTGATCCTCGCCGCCGTCGTGCAAGGCGAGCGCACGCGCCCGGCCGACCTGGCCTGGACCCTGCTCGGCTTCGCCGGCGTGATGTGCTCGACCGACCCAATGCGGCTGTGGCGCGAGGCCGACGTGTCCTATCTGCTGGGCATCGGACTGACCTTGCTCAGCGCGCTGCTGTGCGGCGCCTCGCTGCTGATGTCGCGGCAGATCGGCAAGCAGCGCCCGTTCGCTCTGGTGATGATCCAGTGCTGGGTCGGCGTGGCGATGCTGGCCGGCTTCTCCAGCCCCGGCGTATTCCACCTCGGCACGCACTGGGCCTGGCTGGTCGGCCTGGGCGTGATCCACAGCGGCATCGTCTACGTGCTGTTCTATTCCGCCTACCCGCGCTTGCCGGTGGCGACCATCGCGGTGCTGGCCTTCGTCTATCCGCTGGTGACCCTGCTGCTGGACTACCTGATCTACGGGCACCGCCTGGCCTGGGTGCAGCTGGCCGGCCTGGTGCTGATCGTGCTGGGCACCCTGGGCGTCAACCTGAAATGGCGCTGGCCTCTGCCACGGCGCACTGAAGCTCAGCCGCAGCAGCCCTAGTCGAATGGCCTTGCGAGGTCGGTACGCACCGCCGATCTCGCAAGGCTGCGCGCGAACGGGCTAGCCGCTTAACCGCTCGAAGCCTTGTAGCGGAGCGCCTTCGGTGCGGTGCAGGTCGAACACCAGCAGTTCGTTGTCGCCTTTACGCAGCCAGGACGCGGGGCAGAACAAGCGCTGCTGCGGCCCGATCCGCCAGTAGCGGCCGAGCAGATGGCGATTGACCCACACATAGCCTTTGTCCCAGGCGCTCATGTCGAGATAGCTGTCGCCCAGCTGGTCCAGCTTCAACGAGGCACGGAAGAACAGACCGGGCCGCGTCGGTGCCTGCGCCAACGGATGCAGGCCGGCCAGCCAGGCCTCGTCGAGCGGGATGCCGTGCGCCTGCCAGTCGCGCAGCATATGGCCGTCCAGACTGATCTCGCCGACGATGCCTTTGCGATCGGCCATGGCCGGGCCATAACCCACGTGGCCGAAGCTGTCGACCAGGATCGCCAGCTCCGCTTCGCTGCCATGGGCAAGCGCCGGCACGGCCACCTCGGCGCGCTCGTGCAGACCGGGCTTGCGCACGCGCGACAGGTAGTCGAGATAGCGCCCGTCGCTGGATACCGTGGCATAGTCGCGCAATCCGTCGATGCTCAGCTGACCACCTGCACGCAAGCGCTTGCGATAGACGACGAGCCCGTGGTCCTGAGCGAACAATTGCTCGTTGGACTGCGGCCGCTCCACGGTTTTGGGCGCCGGCAGGTTGTCCCATAGCGAGGCATACGGCTGTGGCGTCACGGCGGCGATGCGGATCGCTGGCGGCGCCGGTGGCGGCGCGGGCAGCGGATGCTTCAAATGCGCCTCGATCATTCCGCGGAAACGATGGTAGTCAGCGGTGGCCTCGCCGCGCTCATTGATCGGCGCACCGTAGTCGTAGCTGGTAATGACCGGCTCGAAGTTCGAGTAGTCGCCATGCGCATTGGCGCCCGCGCCGAAGCCGAAATTGCTGCCGCCGTGAACCACGTAGAGGTTGAACGAACGGCCCTGCTCGAGCAGCTGGCGCAAGGTGTCGGCATAGTCGCCGCGCGCGAACGCCGCATCGCCCCAGTGGGTGAGCCAGCCGGGATAGCCCTCGCCCACCCATACCGGGCACTCGCCGGCAATGGGTTGCGCCGCGGCAAAATCGGTGTCGCCGTCCAGCCCAAGCGCGGCGCCCGGCAGATAGGTGTGCTGCTTCTGCAGCTGGCCCAGCCCATCGGAAATCGAGAACGGGCCGTCGATGCCGCGCTCGCGCCACATCGACTGCAGCAGCTTCAGGTAGTCGAGATCGTGGCCGAACGAGGCGTACTCGTTCTCCACCTGCAGCATCAGGATCGGGCCGCCCTGCTTCGCCATCAACGGTGCGATCAGCGGCGCCACGGTATCCAGATAGCGCCGCACCGCCTGCATGTAATGCGCATCGTGGCGGTCGCGCACGCGGATGTCCGGCTCGCGCAGCAGGTACGGCGGCAGGCCACCGAAATCCCATTCCGCACAGACATAGGGGCCGGGTCGCAGATAGACCCACAGGCCTTCTTCGCGGCACAACGCGATGAAACGCGCGAAGTCGCGGCTGCCGCTCTTGAGGTCGAACACGCCGGGCTCCGATTCCAGCGCGTTCCACATCACGTAGACCGCGATGGTGTTGAGGCCCATCGCCTTGGCCATGCGGATGCGCTGGCGCCAGTACTCGGCCGGGATGCGGATCGGATGCATCTCGCCGCTGCGGATCTGGAACGGCCGTCCATCCAGCAGGAACTGCCGGCCCGACAATTCGAAGCGATGCGGCTTGCCATCCGGCAGCGGCGGCAGGCGATCTGGCGACGTGACGACATCGGCGCGCACACCGGTCGCAGCGGCAGCCAGCGGCGCCAGCAGGCTCAGGCGCAGGAAGTCTCGTCTCAGCATGGAAAAGCCTCCGGATATCTCGACCAGCTCGCCTGCGCGGACGCGCAAGCTGCCATCACCTTCATCACCACCACGTCGACCAGGCTCATGGCGCCAGGCTCGCCGCGCTCAGCGCGATGTCGTCGTGCAGCACCAGCTCGCGCGAGGAATGCCCCAGCTCCACCGTGTAGCGACCCGCACCGATGCGCCAGCGATCGGTTGCGGCATCGAACACCGCGAACAGGCGCGGGTCGATGCTCAGCGAGAGCGTGCGGCGCTCGCCTGGCCGCAGCGCGATCTTGCCGAAGCCGGCGAGGCGCCGCGGCGCCTCGCCGCTTTCCGGCGGCATGTCGACATACAGCTGCGGCGTGTCGACCCCGGCGCGGTCGCCGTCGTTGCTGACTTCGAAGCGCGCGGTCACGCGCCCGTCCTGCTTCGCCAGCTGCAGGTGGGCATAGCCGAAATGCGTGTAGGACAGGCCGTAACCGAACGCAAACAGCGGCGTCGAGCGCTGGCGGTCGAACCACTTGTAGCCGACCGCGACGCCCTCGATGTCGTAGTCCACCGCATCGTCGGCGCCGATGCGCGGACGCGGCAGCTGGCTTTCGTCCTGCGGAAAACTGGTCGGCAGGCGGCCGGCGGGATCGGCGGCGCCGCTCAGCGCGTCGGCGATCGCCTCGCCGCCGCGCGCGCCGGGATACCAGGCCTCGAGCACCGCGGCCACCTTGCCCAGCCAGGGCATGCGCACCGCGCCGCCGGTCTCGAGCACTACCACGGTGTGCGGATTGGCCGCGGCGACGGCCTCGATCAAGGCATCCTGGTGTTCCGGCAGGCCGAGGTCGGGCAGGTCGATGCCTTCGGCCGCCCATTGGGTGGCGAACACGATGGCCACGTCGGCGGACTTCGCCAGCGCCGCGGCGCGCGCCGGCCGGCGGCCGTCGTCGTAGTCGATGCGCGTCTGCGGCAGGCGCTGGCGCAAGGCCTGCAGCGGCGAGGACGGGTCATAGACGACCCATGGCGACGCGCTGTCGTGCAGGTCAGGATGCTCCGGTTTGATCGCCGCGCCGCCGATCGGCCAGACCTGAGCCGAACCGCCGCCGGACAGCACGCCGACATCGGCATGGCCGCCGATCAGCGCGATATGTCGCACGCCGGCTTCCAGCGGCAGCTGGCCGCTGGCGTTCTTCAGCAGCACCAGGGTCTGCGCCGCGACGTTCTGCGCCACCTGCGCGTCGGCCAGCGCGTCAAGCGGCTTCGGCGCCGGCGCCGCGTCCAGCAGGCCGTTCGCGATCATCGAGCGCAGGACGCGCTGCGCCATGTCCTGCAGCCGCGCATAAGGCAGCGCGTGGCTGGCGATGGCGCGCATCAGCGGCGCGCCGAAGCTGCCGTCGCCCTGCGCGCCGTCGGCGTAGTCCTCGCCCGAGACCTGATCCACGCCGGCCAGCGCGTCAGACACGCCGTGGTCGGCGCCCCAGTCGGTCATCACCCAGCCCGGGTATTTCCAGTCGCGCTTGAGCACGTCGTTGAGCAGGTGCGCGTTCGAGCAGTCGTAGATGCCGTTGACCTTGTTGTAGCCGCACATCACCGCACCGGGATGGCCTTGCTCGATCGCCAGCTCGAAGGCGAACAGGTCGGACTCGCGCATGGCGCGCTCGCCCAGATCGGCGCTGAGCGCGAGACGATCGGTCTCCTGCGCGTTGAGCAGGAAGTGCTTCACCGTCGAGATGACGTGCTGCGACTGGATGCCGCGCACCTCCGCGCCGGCCATGCTGCCGGCCAGCAGCGGGTCTTCGCCGAAATACTCGAAGTTGCGCCCGTTGCGCGGCTCGCGTGCGAGATTGACGCCGCCGGCCAGCAGCAGGTTGATGCCCTGCGCGCGCGCCTCGCCGGCGATCATCGCGCCGCCCGCATAGGCCAGCCGCGGATTCCAGCTGGCCGCCATGCCCAGCGGCGACGGCAGCGGCGTGGCCGCGCCGGCCGCGCCGCGCACGCCGATGGGCCAGCCACGCGCGTCGACGTCGATCGGATAGTTGTTCACGCCGACACCGGCGTCGTTCTCCTGCAGCGCCGGGATGCCGTAGGCAGGCTGCGCCGACACGTAACCGGCGGCGCCCACACTGCCCGGCGGCTGCCGCTTCAGGCCCATCATCGCGTAGCTCTGCACCAGCTGATGTAGGGCTTCCGGCGGCATCCGCTGCACCAGCTGCGCGGCGCGCACGTCGGCCTCGGAAGCCCAGGCCGGCGCCGGCATCGCCGCCAGCATCCAGGCCAGCAGGCCGAGCCCGCCGAGACAGCGCCGCAGCCGCCGCGCGCCGTGTGCTGGTGCGCAGGCCTGCGCGGGCGACGACGACGTGCGGCGGGCGGATAGCATGGTCATCGCTCCGGGGTCAGTTCCAGCGTCAGCACTTCGAACGGCGCCAGCACGATGCTGCTCGCGTGGTCCGCGTCCAGCTTGGCCGGCACGCTGCGGCCGCCGCTGCGCCAGACATCCTTCACGCGGTAACGGCGTGCGGCGCCGGTCGGCAATTCGAGCTGGCGCGACAGGTCGATCACCGCGGCCTGCGGCGAGGCATCCGGATTGCGCAAGGTGACGATCGCCTTGTCCGGCGACCAGGCCGCCCAGCCGTAGACGTCCAGACGTCCGGGATCGCCGCCGATCCAGTGCGTGTCGCGCAGCACCTCGGCGTTCGCCCGCGACCACTTCGCCGCCTCGGCCAGCGCATCCCAGTCCTGCGTCGTGAGCAAGGAGGGCGTGATGTACATCTCCTGCAGCTGCGTGCCGGTGGCGAAGTAGGAATGCACTTCGTTGGCGAAGTCGTGGCCCGGATCGGTGTTGAGCCGCTTGTTCATCTGCGCGTAGATGATGCCGTGGAGCATCAGCGAATTGATCGGGAACAGCGGCCCCTGGATCACGATGTTCTCGTAGGTCTGCTGGTCGCGGTAGGTGATCCAGCGCTCGCGCTCGGTGCCGACGCCCGCATGCCAGTCGTCTTCGCCGCCGCGCCAGATCGAGTCGGCATAGCGCAGCCAGAACGGCGAGGCGTAGGTGCCGGTGGTGAGGTTGATGTAGAGGTCAGGCTTGGCTTCGCGCAGGTCCTCGATCAGCTTGATCGCAGCGGCGAAATCGCTGTCGAACATGCTGCCCGGGAACACCTTGTCGGCATTGCCGGTGCCGTCGAACTTGAACTGGTTGATGCCGTCGTCGCGCACCAGCTCCATCACCGCGTCGTGGAAGCGTTGATAGTACTTCGGGCCCGACAGGGCCAGGCCGCCGTCGATGATCTCGTAGCCGCCGGCCTTGCCGCGCGCCACGCGCTCCTTCACCGGCGGGCCGTAGCCGCCCCACGGCGACAGCCACATGCCCGGCGCGGCGCCGTATTTCGCTGCGGCCTCGCGCAGCGGCACGAAGCCGCGCGGGAAGTCCTTGCTGAAATGCCAGCTGCCCGAGCGGTCGTCCCAGCCGTCGTCGAACAGGAAGGAATCCAGCTTCACGCCACGCTTGACGCTGAGCTCCGTACCGAAGGTGTTGATGCGGTCCAGCGCCTGCGCCTCGGTGTACGGCGTGAAGTAGCCGATGTCGTACCAGGAGTTGTAGTGCAGGAACGGCCGATACGGATGCGCGCGCTCGCGCTCGACATAGGCACCGAAGTCGCGCCGCAGCTGCCCTTCGCGCGCCACGCCCGCCACCGCCGAATAGGCAATCGCCTGGCCTTTGCGCAGCGGCAGGCTGCGCGCCATGCTGAGGCTGACGTGCTTGCCGCGCACCTCGCTGTCGGACAGCGGATTCTCGAAGCCCAGGTAGAGCTGTTCGCCCGCGCCCGGCCCCACCACCACCGGCGCGCCCTTGGTAGTGCCGTCCACCATCGCGTCGGCCGCGTCGGCCTGCAGCAGCGAGACGCTTTCGATTGCCTCGTCCTGCTTCAGCGCGGTGATCGTCACCAGCTCGCGCAGATAGGCCGAGCCTTCGCGCTGCACCAGCTGCCAGTCGACGCGGAAGCGTCCGTCAGCGTCGCCGAAGCTGGCGGCGACCACCTGCCCCGGCAGGCGTTCGGCCAACCGCGGAGCCTGCGCGTCCACCGGCAGCGGCTTGGCAGTCGGCGGCGCCAGCAGATGCCATTGCGCCGAGCCCAGGCTGCTGCCGTCGGCCAGCTTCAGCGCGAACGGCGCCTCGATCGCCACGCTGCGCCCGCCCTGGCGGTCGGCGATGCTCATCTCGCTCAGATGGCCGTCCGCGACGCGCCAGCGCGCAACGATCGCCGCATTGCCGAAACTCGCCTGGCCACCCTGCTCGGCCAGAGACGGCGAGCCGGGCGCGACCTGCTCGGCGGCCAGGCCGCCCTGCGCCAGCAGCGCGCACAGCAGGCCGGCGGCCAAGCGCGAGCGGGAACGGCGACGAAGGCCTCGACCGGGCACGGCCGTGGGATGGAAGCGCACTGGGGACATGTCTACTCCTTGCTGCATTGAATCACGGGACGGGCGCCGGCCGCACGCGGCGACCGGCCGAAACGGCGCCCCGATCACCTCTCGGATCGGGGCACCTGGCCTTACCTCAGAACTTCTGCTGGTAGCGCACGTAGACGAAGCGGCCGATGTCGTACGAGGCGTTGTAGTCCGCATAGTTGTCGGTGCCGGCGTTAAAGCCGCCGCCGTAGATGTACGGCCCGACGCGGTTGAAGATGTTGTTGACGCCGATCGAGAAGGTCGCGTGCCACGGCGCCTTCCAGTGCACCTGCAGGTCGTTGAAGATCACCGACGGGAACTGGGTCAGCGGCGACACGCCGATGCCCGGCGCGTAGTAGTTCGGCATGGTGCAGGGGAAGGTGGTGTACTGGGTCGGCGGCGGATAGGCGCAGGCGCCCTTCAGCGGCGAGAAATAGCGCAGCGTCCAGTTCGCACCGAAGTCGCGCCACTCCCAGTCGACCGTGAGGTTGCTGCGCACCCGCCACACTGCGCCGTCGAGATTGCCGTAGCTGGTGCCGGCGGTGTACTGCACCGGCGCACCCACTGTGGGCTGCACATTGTTGGAGGCGATGTAGGTGCCCTGCAGGGCCACTTTGAACTGGCCGAAGCTGTACTTGGGCAGCGCGTAGCTCACGCCGAAGTCCCAGCCGCGCTCCTTCAGCCAACCGGCATTCACTTCGAGGTTCATCAGGTTGATGATCTGCCCGGCCAGCGGGCCCGTGCCGCCCTGACGCTGGAACTGCGAACAGGCCGAGGTGATGCCGAACTGATAGCAGTCGGCCAGCACCTGGTCGTTGCTGATGCCGGTGATCAGGTTGCGGATGTTGTAGCTCCACCAGTCCAGCGTGAGGTTGAGGCCCGGCGCCCACGACGGGCTGTAGACCAGGCCGATGTCGCCGTTGTACGAGGTCTCCGGGCGCAGATTGGTATTGCCGCCGTTGTAGCTGTTGGTGATGCCGGCGGCGCCAGGGCCTTCGACCGGCGTGCCGGTGTTGTCGGTCTGGCGGAAACCGGCGGGCAGGCCCGGCAGGCCGCCGATGCCGCTCTGGCAGCGCTGCGCCACCGCCGCGCTGTAGCCGTACTGGGCCGGTCCGTACAACGCGTCGCAGGGATCGGTGAAGCCGCCGGCCAGGTACAGGCCCTGGTAGAGGTCGTTGATGGTGGGCGCGCGAAAACTGGTGCCGTAGCTGGCACGCAGCAGCAGGTCGTCGATCGGCTTCCAGGTCAGCTTGAAGGAGTTGTTCTGGGTGCCGCCGAAGTTGCTGTAGTGCGACCAGCGCCGAGCCACGTCGAGGGTGAGGCTCTGCGCGCCGGGCAGGTCTTTCAGCAGCGGCGCATAGGCCTCGATGTAGCCTTCGTTGAGGTCGAAGCCGCCCTGGTTCGGCGCCACCGAATAGTCGCTGGAGTAGCCGGCGGTGGCGAACGGATCGGTGTCGTCGAAACCCGACTCGTCGCGGTGCTGCACGCCGGCCGCCACGGTGAAGTCGCCGCCGGGCAGCTCGAACAGGTTGCCGCTGATGTCGGCGACCGTGGCACGCTCGTCGTAGCCGGTGCGTTCGACGTTGCTGAGCCGGATGTAGTTGAGCATCTGGCTGGTGACGGTGCCGAACGGATCCAGCGGCACGCAGCCGGCGATGATGTTGCCCGGCGTGCCGCAGTGGACCACGCCGTCGCCGCCCATGAAGGACGGCCCCAGCGCCTGCGTGGCGTTGATCAGGTTGTACTGGCCCGGCCGCACGTCGACGTCGCGGATCTTGCTGTCGTAGTAGTAGACGTCCCAGTTGAAGATGTGGTCGCCGACGCTGAAGTTGCCTTCCAGCCCGACGCTGTAGCGGTAGTTCTTCGAGCGGTTGTCGTTGGTGAACAGGATCTGCGGGAACAGCCGCTCGAACTTCACGTCCTGCGGCGTCTGCCCCGGCGCGTTGTAGGGGTTGTAGTAGCTCTGCGCCGACAGCAGCAGCGGGAACTGCGGCAGGTTCGGCGGATTGCTGGACTGCCCGCTGTACAGCACGCTCGGGCCGCCGGCGCCGCCGTTGCGGCTCTCGTTGTAGCCGAGGTTGAGGTGCGCGGTGATGTTGTCGGTGAGCTTGTAGTGCCCGTCCAGATACAGGTTCTTGGTCTTGTTCGGGCTGAGGTTGGTGCTGTACTTGCTGTTGTTGTAGACGTAGGAGCCGGCGTCGGCGAGGCTGGTGACGTTGCCGTCGGGCCCATAGGTGCGCGGCTGGCGGAACGAGTAGTCGGCGAGGTTGCGCGGGTCGCCGCCCGGGTTCAGCACCAGCACGTGGTCGCCGGCGATCAGCGGATTGGTCTGCGGCGAGTTGAGGATGAAGCCGCGATCCGGCGGCAGCGAGCTGAGGCCGAAATACGGATAGTTGTTGGTGTACGGATAGGCCGACCATGGCCGGTCGTTGCCCCACACCGCGCTCTGATTCTGGTATGAGGCGCTGAACACGATGTCGCCCTTGTCGCTCGACTTGCCGGCGGTGACGCTGTACTGCACCTGGCTGCCGTCGCCGTGCGGCGCGTACTGGCCGGCATAGCCGTCGATCTGCACGCCGTCGAACTTCTTCAGGGTGACAATGTTGATCACCCCGGCGACGGCGTCGGAGCCGTAGATCGCCGAGGCGCCGTTGCCCAGCACGTCGATGTGGTCGACGATCGCGGTGGGAATCACGCTGACGTCGGTATAGCCGCCGTGCACCGCGCCGATGCGCTCGCCGTTCACCAGCACCAGGGTGCGCTGCGCGCCTAGGCCGCGCAGGTCAACGAAGGTGCCGCCCTGGTTGGGACCGAGCGAGCCGGCGTCGCCGCGGCTGAGGTCGGGGGTGGCCGCCGAGGCGACGTTCTGCAGCAACTGACCGACCGTGGCGAAACCCTGCCGATCGATGTCCTGGCGACTGATCGTGATGGTGGGCAGCGCCGTCTCCAGATCGACACCGCGGATGTTCGAGCCGGTGACGGTGATCTGCTGCAGCTTCACCGCATTCTTCGACGCCTTCGCCGATGTGTTGTCCTGGGTGGCGCTGGTGTCCGCGCCGGTGCTGTCTTTCGGCGGCGTGCCGCTGTCCGTCTGTGCCAGTGCGTTCCCGGCCAACGCCATGCCGCCGAGCAGACAGGCCGCGCGCATGGCCCATAGCGATCTGCCGATCGATGCCGCCAGCAGCTCGCGACCTTCGCGACGACAGTTCCGATCCCACTCCCCGTGCCTTTCAGTACCCATCTTGCTAGCCCTCTCCCGCGTTGCCCGCATCGCGACAGAACAACTTCTCCCCTCTGCCGCGAGCGTTGGTGGATGCCCGTGCGATCGCTCTCCCTGCCACGGACGATGTGCAAGCTCGTCGAGTTTTTCGGGCGCAAGCGACCCCGCCGGACCGTCTGGCGGTCCGGTTGTCGACGCTTGTGCGCGTTAAGCCAGGCGCTGCATGCGTACTTGCGGCAGCAACGCCTCCACCGTTCGTCGCTCGACGAAGCCGGTTTCCTCGCCCTGCGCGTTGGCGGCGCCGCAGGCGACGCCCAGACGCAGGGTGTGTTCCAGATCCAGTCCGCGCGCCATGCCCACCGCCATGCCGGCGAGCAGGCAGTCGCCGGAACCCACGGTGTTGCGCGCCTGCGCCAGTTCGAGCACGGCATGCCAGATCGCCGCGCCGTCGCTGGCGACCGCGCCCAGCGCGCCCAGCGAAATCACCGGCGTGTCGACGCCCGCAGCGTGCAGTTCATGCAGCGCGGCGACGGCGGCCTCGAGGTCGTCGATCGGTCGCCCGAGCAAGTCGACGGCCTCGTCGCGATTCGGCTTCACCAGCGCCGGCCGCGCCTGCAGCGCCAGCCGCAGCGCCTCGCCGCTGCCATCGACCAGGCAGCGCTTGCCGGCCTCGCGCGCCTGCGCGACCAGCTCGGCGTAGGTGTTCGCCGGCAGGCCGCGCGGCAGACTGCCGGAAAGCACCACCAGCGCGCTGTCGTCGATGCAGCGGCGCAGCGCGCTCAGCAAGGCGTCGCACGCCGCCGGTCCGAGCAGCGGCCCCTGCCCCAGCACTTCGGTGATGCGTCCGGAAGCTTCCTGCAGCGCCACGCAGGTGCGGATGCTTTCGCCGATCTCGACGCCGTGGAACAGCACGCCGCGACGGCTGAGATGGCGCCCTACCAGGTTGCGATGTACCGCATCGACCAGGCCCACCAGCTGCGCGCGTTCGCCCAGCGCCGCCACGGTCTGCGCGACGTGCAGGCCCTTGCCGCCGGGATAGACCTGTTCTTCCTGCGCGCGATGCACTTCGCCCGGCCGCAACGCGCCGATCCGCACCAGGCGGTCGATGGCGGTGTTGAAGCCGGCGACGGCGATCACGGCATCGCCTCGAGCAGCGCCTGCGCTTCGGCGGCGCTGGGCTGCGCGCTGGTGCCGCCGGCGGCGCGCGTGGAAAGGCTGCCGCAGGCATTGCCCCAGCGCAGACTGTCGCGCAGCGACCAGCCGCGCAGCCAGCCGTGCAGGAAGCCGGCGTCGAAAGAATCGCCCGCGCCGGTGCTGTCCACCGGCGGCACCGCGAAGGCCGGCAGCTCGAGCACGCGCTCGCCGTCCAGCGTGGCGCAGCCCTGGCTGCCGCGCTTCACCACCGTGCGCGTGCGGCCGTTGTCGAGCGCCTGCAAGGCGGCGAGCAGGTCGGCCTGGCCGGTGATCGAAGCCAGCTCCAGCGCGTTGGGCAGGAACAGGTCGACCTCGTGCAAGGTGTCCAGCAGATCGAGGCCCCAGGCCTGCGCCGGATCGAAACCGGGATCCAGTGAGGTGCTCAGTCCCGCCGCATGCGCGCGCGCGAACAGCTCGCGGCAACCAGGCCGCAGCGCCGTCTGCAGGTAGTAGGAAGAAACGTGCAGATGATCGGCCGCCGCCAGCAGATGCTGATCCACTTCGTCGGCGTGCAGGGCGGCGATCGCGCCGGGATAGGTCACCAGGGCACGATCTGCCGGGGTCGACAGCGACGCGGTGACGCCGGTCTTCAATGCAACATCCGGCACGATCGAACCGATCTCGATGCCAGCCTCGCCCAGCGCACGCAGGCAGTACTCGCCCCAGCTGTCGGCGCCCAGCTTGCCGTGGAAGCTCACCGGATTGCCCAGCCGCGCCAGCCCCATCGCGCAGATCATCGAGGAGCTGCCCGGGGTCACGATGAAGTCGTCGGCCAGCACTTCGCGGCCCGGCGCCGGCAGCGCTTCGCAGTGCCGGAAGATGAGATCGACATTGATCTCGCCGACGACCAGGATGCGTTTCACGGCGTCTCCTGGTGCAGGGCGAAATCCTCCACCACACGGGTCAGCACGCCCTGCGAAGGCGCGTCGGGACGACCGCCGAGCGCGAGGCAGCGGAACAAGGCCAGCAGCTGGCCCACCGCCACATCGGCCAGCAACGGCAGCGTTTCACCCACCGTGGCCAGCTCCGCCACGTCCACCGCCAGGTCGTCCGGCCCGAGCAGGTCGGCGGGAATATCGGCGCCGACCAGCACGCGGGTCATGCCCAGCTGCTTGCGGCTCAGTTCGCGCAGCAGGTCCGCCTCGTAGGCGCGCACCGCCGGATCGGGCGACAGGAAAGCCACTACCAGGGTGGAGCGGTCCAGGCTGGACATCGGCCCGTGGCGCAGGCCCAGATAGGTCTCCGCCATGGTGGTGACGGCGCCGCCGGTCATCTCCAGCATCTTCAGCGCCGCCTCGCGCGCCGCGCCCAGCGCACCGCCGCTGCCCAGATAGACCACGGTGGTGACCACGCGCTGAGCGATCGCGGCGAGGGCATCTGCATGCTCGTCGAAGATGCGCTGCACACCCTGCGCCAGCCGCTCGACGGCGGCAGCGTCGATGCCGTCGGCGCGCGCGCCGGGCAGGCCCGCACCGGCCAGCAGCAGGTTGGTGAAGCTGCTGGTCATCACCAGGCTGCGGTCGTTGATGCGCTCGTCCAGCACCAGCACGCTGACGCGCGGATCGTCGCGATAATGGGTGGCCAGCTTGCCGGCCGCGTTGCAGGTGATGACCAGGTGGCGCCAGTCCGGCGCATCGGCCAGCAGGCGGTTCACCACACCGGCGCTTTCCGGGCTGTCGCCCGAGCGCGCCAGCGAGATCAGCAGGCCCGGGCCGGGCGGCAGCACGCTGCGCCAGTGGGTGAGCAAGGTGCCGGCCGCGATCGCCTGCACCGGCAGACCCAGCGCGAGCTGCAGCGAGGGCGCCAGGCATTCGCCGATATATATGGAGCTGCCCGAGCCGGTCAGCACGATGTGCGCGGGCGCCGGCTGCAACGCTCGCTCGAACGGCTGCTGCGCCTCGGCGCGGCCGAGCAGATCGACAGTCGCGCGCCAGGTCGCCGGCTGCTGCAAGATCTCGCGCAAGGTGTCGGCGTAACCCAGGGCCTGCTGCTCGGCGGCGCTGCGCAGCTGCAGCGCGGCGAGCCGCAGCGGATCTTTCGTTTTGTTACCAAGTATTGACATTTCGCCCAAATCACCCGAATGTGAAATCATTCGATCACCTACGCAGAGTATTCGAAATGAAACAAAACTTACAAGCACCTTCGAAAGCTTCCGAAAAGTTTTCGAATCTGCCGCTCTCGCACGGCAAGCGCACCCGTCTGTGGCGCCTGCTGTACGGCCACGGACCCGGCAACGGCAGCCTGCTGGTGCTGCCCCTGGACCAGGGCCTGGAGCATGGTCCCACGGATTTCTTTCCCCACCCGCCGGCCGTCGATCCGGGCTACCAGTTCGAGCTCGCCGCGGCCGGCGGCTTTTCCGCCATCGCGCTGGGCATCGGCCTGGCCGAGAAGTACATGCGCGAGTACTGCGGCCGCGTGCCGTTGATCCTCAAGCTCAACGGCAAGACCAATATCCCCAGCGATGCCGAGGCGACCTCGCCGCTGTTCGCTTCGGTCGAGGACGCCGTGCGCCTGGGCGCCGACGCGGTCGGCTACACCATGTACGTGGGCTCGCCGCGCCAGCACGACGAGTTCCGCCAGTTCGAGCAGGTGCGCCGCGACTGCGAGCGCTACGGCATGCCGCTGGTGCTGTGGTCCTACCCGCGCGGCAGCGCGGTCAACGCCAAGGGCGGCACCAATACGCTGTATGCGCAGGACTACGCCGCGCGCGTCGCGCTGGAGCTGGGCGCGGACATCGTCAAGCTGCACGAGCCCAACAACAGCGTGACCAACGTGCCGGCGCCCTACGACAAGCTGCAGGAAGACGCCGCGGCGCGCTGCGCGCGGGTGGTGCGTTCGGCCGGCCGCACCATGGTGCTGTTCTCCGGCGGCGAGAAGAACGACGACGACGACGCGGTGCTGCGCAAGGTGGAGTTCTACATGCAGTCCGGCGCCAACGGCGTGATGTTCGGCCGCAACATGTGGCTGCGCCCGTTCGACCAGGCGGTGGCGCTGACCCGCGCCGCGCATGCGATCATGGCGAAGTATCCGCGCTGAGCGCCGGATCGTCGGCGCGGGAAGCCGCGCCGGCGGGTCTGCGTCGCTGACCGTGACGCGCGCTGCGCCGGCGGCGAAAGCCTCGCTTGCGCGGGCCGTCGCCCGCCCGCGCCGACAGCGCCGCCCACCTTGATGCCGCACCGATCGGACGCCATGCGATGAGCCAGAATCCCGCCAAATCGCCCCAGGCCGGCTGCCTGTGCTGCGCGCCGCCGAGCGGCGCCGGCACGGTGCGCGCCGGCGGCGGCAAGAACCCGCTGCAGACGGCTCCCGACGCCGGCAAGAGCGAGCTGCGCCTGCGCGACTTCCAGCCGCGCAGCATGCTGCAGGTGCCGCGCACGCGGGTCGAACATCCGCGCTTCCCGGTGATCGACGTGCATGCGCACCTCACCTGGTCCAGCCAGGTGCGCGGCGGTGTCTCGGTGGGCGAGGACATCACCGTATTCGCCCGCGCCGAGGAATTGCTGCCGGTGATGGATCGCAAGGGCGTGCGCACCTTGGTCAACCTCACCGGCGGCGTCGGCAAGGGCCTGGAGGAAAGCATCCGCCTGTTCGACCAGGCCGCACCGGGACGCTTCCTCACCCTGACCGAACCTTCGTTCGCGCTGTTCCCGCAGCCGGACTACCCGCGCCTGCAGGCCGAGGCGATCGCGCATGCGCACCGCGTCGGCGCACGCGGCCTCAAGCTGCTGAAGACGCTGGGCCTGTACCTGCGCGAACGCATCGACGAGGGCCCGCTGGTAGCGGTCGACGACCGCCGCTTCGATCCGATGTGGGAAACCTGCGCCGCGCTCGGCATGCCGGTGTTCCTGCACGTGTCCGATCCGGAGGCGTTCTTCCTGCCCACCGATGCGCACAACGAGCGCTACGAGGAACTGAGCCAGCATCCGGACTGGTCGTTCTACGGCCCCGAATTCCCCGGCCATGCCGAGCTGATCGCCGCGCGCGACCGCCTGATCGCACGCCATCCCCGCACCACCTTCGTGCTGCTGCACGTAGGCAACAACGCCGAGAACCTGGCTGCCGTGGAGGCCTGCCTGGAGCGCTTCCCGAACACCTTGATCGACATCAGCGCGCGCATCGGCGAGCTGGGGCGCCAGCCGCGCATCGCGCAGCGCTTCTTCGACCGCCATCAGGACCGCATCCTGTTCGGCACCGACGCGGTGCCCTCGCCATGGGGCGACGACGTGCCCCAGCAGCTGTTCGGCGACGAACTCTACGAGATCTACTACCGCTTTCTGGAAACCGAGGACGAATACTTCGACTATGCGCCGGCGCCGGTGCCGCCGCAGGGCCGCTGGTCGATTTACGGGCTGAAGCTGTCGGATACCATCCTGCGCAAGGTATACCATGACAACGCCGCCCGACTGCTAAGCCTGCCTGCATGAAAAAGCCCCAAGCCTCCGCCACCTCGCGCCGCCTGCTGGTCGAGGAACGCCGGCGTCTGATCGTCGACTTCGTGGAGGAGCACGGCCGCGCCACGGTGGAGGAACTGTCGACCCGCTTCGGCACCTCGGCAGTGACCATCCGCGCGGACCTGGAGGCGCTGGCGCGGGTCGCCGCGATCGCCCGCTCGCACGGCGGCGCCCTGCCGATCGGCCAGACCACCACCACCGCCGACACCCCGCTGAACATCAAGGAGACGCGCTGGCACGCGCAGAAGCTGCGCATCGGCAAGGCCGCGGCGCAGCTGATCCAGGACGGCGAGACGATCATCCTCGACTCCGGTTCGACCACGGTGGAGATCGCGCGGCAGATCCGCCAGATGAAGTTCGAGTCGCTCACCGTCATCACCAATGCGCTGAACATCGCGCTGGAGCTTTCCGGCCTGCCGCAGGTGCGCGTGATGATGCTTGGCGGCCTGCTGCGGCAGACCTCGTATTCGCTGGTCGGCCCGGACGCCGAGCAGACCCTGGCGCGGCTGTCGGCCGACCGCCTGTTCCTCGGCGTGGACGGCCTCGACCCGGTGGTGGGCGTGACCACACCCGATCCGCTAGAGGCCGCGCTCAATGCGCTGATGATCCGCGTCTCGCGCGAAACCATCGCGGTGCTGGACGCCAGCAAGCTGGGCCAGCGCAGCCTGTCGGTGATCACGCCGGTCGGCAAGCTGCACCAGGTGATTACCGACACCAGCGCGCCTGCTGAAATCACCGACGCGCTGCGCGCCGCCGGGGTCGCCGTCACCCTGGTCTAAGCAGCCCCCGCGCTCTCGCCTGGTCTGCGCCACCCTGCGGTGGTCGCCGGGAGCAGCGCGTCGCGCAGGTTCTGCAGGCGTACACGCAAGCGCTGCACGGTGAGCCGCAACTGGCGTGAGCTGCGCCGGAAGCTCGTTCGTTGGCTTCAGGCGCACCGCGCCGGAGCCTGTTTGCGCGCCAGCGGAAAAGAACGCTCGCGTGGACGTCTGTCGACGACCGAAGGATGACGCCGGGAAGCAGGTGGACCGCCCTGGCCCTGTGGGCCGTCATCGATGAGCCACCCGCTCGAGCCAGGCCAACTCGTTCCCGATGGCCGTCGTCGCTCTGCCACGTATCGACGTGCGCTTGCTCGCTCCCGCTCGAACCACTGCCCCGGCCGCTCTCGGACGGCGGTGGAAAATCTCTGATCGGATACGGACTACCTCAAGGCGACAAGCACGCTGCAAATCTCCAGGTAGCGAAAGCGTCCCAGCCGTCCCGCCTTGCCGACCGCGGCAGCTATGGACCAACCAGACGGCATGCGTGCACTCGCTCGCATTCGCAAGCAAACAATCTTGCAAAATAATTTCATTTAATTACGATTTCTGTCGTATATCTTCATTACGGCGTGGACAGGGCGCGCCGTCACGGTCCGCTTTCCGTCACCGGCCAGCCTGGCCGGGACCATCTGCACCATCACTGCGATCGAGGGGAGGAGCTATGCGACATCTGACCGTATGCCTGGGCCTGGGGCTGGCCTGGGCGTTGTTCGCCACTGCCGCGCCGGCACAGCAGAGCAGCAACACCGTGCCGCTCGGCGGCAATGCCTACGTCACCCAGCCGTCGCCGACCGGCGACGAAACCATCACCGATACCGGCCTGCACAACTGGGATTCGTCCAAGGCGGTGGTCAGCGTCTACTTCGACGTGCAGCAGGCCGGCGAACTGCAGCTCGCCCTCGCCGGCGCATTGAACGGCGCCAGCCACAGTGTGGTGAAGGTGTCGGTCGGCGAGCAGTCGCGCCTGGTGCGGCTGTCCTCGGTGGCGCCGTCGGTGTTCCCGGTCGGCAGCTTCACCGTGCGCAAGCCCGGCTACGTCAAGGTGGACCTGCAGGGCGTGCAGACCGACGGCGGCTACTACGGCGACATCACCGGCCTGCAGATCGCCGGCTCCGCCACTGCCGCCGGCACCGTCTATGCGAATGACCCGAGCAACTTCTACTGGTCGCGCCGCGGTCCTTCGGTGCATCTGGGCTTCAACGTGCCCGCCAATACCGAGTACTTCTACAGCGAAGTCACCGTGCCCAAGGGCCAGGATCCGATCGGCTCGTACTACATGGCCGACGGCTTCAACGTGGGCTATTTCGGCATGCAGGTGGTGTCGGCCAGCGAGCGCTGGATCCTGTTCTCGGTGTGGGACCCCAGCAACGGCAGCACCAGCCTGGTCAGGCAGGGCAGCGACGTGATCGTCGACAGCTTCGGCGGCGAAGGCACCGGCGGGCAGAGTCATCTGGTCTATCCCTGGATCGCCGGCGAGACCTATCGCTTCCTCACCCGCGCCCAGCCCGACGGCAACGGCAACACGCTGTTCTCGGCCTGGTTCAGCCGTGCGCCGCACGATCGACGCGCCGATCCGCGCAAGGACGGCTGCGACTGGAAATTCATCGCCACCTGGAAATATCCCGGCACCGCGACCTATCTGCAGGGCGTGTATTCGTTCCTGGAATCCTTCGACCCCGACCACGGCTACCTCGGCCGCTCGGCGCGCTACGGCAACCAGTGGGCAGTCGACGCCAAGGGTCACTGGAGCGAGATCACCTCGGCCTACTACGACGTCGATCCGACCGGCTTGAACAAGCAGCGCCTAGATTACGCAGGCGGCAGCATCGGCCGGGAATTCTTCCTGCGCAACGACGGCTTCTTCAGCGACTCCACGCCCTCGGGCCAGACCTTCACGCGCAAGCCCGTCGGCGAACGGCCGCGCATCGATCTGGACGCCCTGCCCTAGGCAGCTCGATCGCGGCGGCGCCAGTCATCGGCGCCGTCGCGGTCACGCCGTCGTCTGCGCGCGCTCCAGCGCGGCGATGCGCCGCTCCAGCCGCGGCCCGAGATAGCAGTGCGAGCCGCACGGCAGCAGCCCGGCCTCGGCAAAGGCATGCAGATACCAGGCCGGCGTGCGCGAACGGAAGCCGACCAGGTCGCCGGCCACGTCGTCACGGCTGGTGAACACTTCGAGGAAGGCGATGCCTTCCAGCATCTCGCCGATGCCGACCAGGCCGGCGCGGATTTCGGCCGGCGCCAGGTAGTGCAGCACGTCGGTGCACACGATGAGGTCGAAGCGCTGATCGAAGCGCAGCTCGGCCAGCTGGCCGAAGCGAGCCAGCCCGAGATTGCGGCTGCGCCCGTAGCGCGCCACCGCGTATTCGCTGGCGTCCAGGCCGCGGTACTCCAGTTGCGGCCGCAGCGCGCGCAGCGGTGCGCGCCAGACGCCCTCGCCGCAGCCCACATCGAGCACGTTGCGCAGCGGCCGCCCCAGGTAGTACTCGGCCTGCGCCACCACCATCGCCACCTTGCGCTTCAGCGCCGCCGGCGAACCCACCGCATGCCGCGGATGGCGGTACCACTTGTCGAAATAGGCGCGGTCGTAGACCTTGGCCGAATCGGATGCGGGCACGGCGTCGCTCCCAAAACGGCTATGGTAACCGCAGCCATGGGGATCACTCGACGATCACGCCGGCCGTTCCAGCATGCGCCGAAGCAATCGACGGCGACCGCGACATGCCCACCCTCCATCTGCGCCTGGTCGGCGACCGTAACGACGCCGACGCCCTGATCTCTACTCTGCATGGCATCGACGGCATCGAGCGGGTGGAAGAAGTGGACGACCTGATGCCGGCCATGCGCGACGACTCCAGCTCCAGCGGCCTGGTCGACGACAACGAGGGCAGCGTCTACTACCTCGAAGTCGAGGTGCCCGGCGAACTGCAGGCCGACGCCGTGCGCGTGATTGCCGAGATCGAAGCGGAGCGGCGCGGCATCGCAGTGGAATTCGTCGACGAGTTCTAGCTCGCTGCCCCGCCCACCTCGAAAGTTCGTACGCTAGTGCGGCGATTTCTTGCCGACAGCATGAACCCTGCCCAACCCCGCGGCGGGGATTCGGCGTCACCCGTCAGCCATGCGATGCCGATAACGTTGAAACTGTGCGCGGCCGCCATCGTGGCGGCCAAGGCGTTTTCAACCTCGACACTGCCCGGAGCCCGACTGCATGCGAACTCCGCTCTTCCCCGGCCTGACGCGCCTGCTCGCGCTGGCTGGCGCGATGATCCTGCTGCCCTGCCTTGCCCAAGCCGCCTCGCCATCGCCGCTGGGCCAGGCCGACATCGACTGGCTGCGCCGCGACGGCTTCGACCTCGACAGCGCCGCAGTGGCGCGCTATCGCTCGCTGGGACGCGAACATATGCTCGACATGCAGCTCGCGGATCGCATCGACGACACCTTGCCGGCGCCGATTAACGCGCTGATGCAAGGCTACGAAGTGGTGAACACTCCTTCGCTGCAACTGCTCGACAAATTGCGCGACGAACAGGAGCGCATCAAGGCGATGCCCGACGGCGACGCCAAGACCTCCGCGAAAAAAGCCCAGCAGGAGCACGCCAACCTGCTCGGCCAGCAGTCGCAGGAAGTGGAGCTGCTGCATGCCGTGTACGGGCCGAACCAGCTCAAGGAGCAGTTGGTGTGGTTCTGGCTCAACCATTTCAGCGTGTACGGCAACAAGGGCCGCGTGCGCTGGGTGGCCGCCGACTACGAGGACCATGCGATCCGCCCGCATGCGCTGGGCAAGTTCAAGGACCTGGTGATGGCCACGCTGGAAAGCCCGGCCATGCTGGAGTTCCTCGACAACGCGCAGAACGCCAAGGGCCACGTCAACGAGAACTACGCGCGCGAACTGATGGAGCTGCATACGCTGGGCGTGAATTCCGGCTACAGCCAGCAGGACGTGCAGCAGCTCGCGCTGATCCTCACCGGCGTCGGCCTGATTCCGCCGGACGGCAAGCCGCAGCGCTTCAACCCGCAGATGGCGCCGCTGGTGGTGCAGAGCGGCCTGTTCCAGTTCAACCCGAACCGGCACGATTTCAGCGACAAGGTGCTGCTCGGCCATCCGATCAAGGGCAGCGGCTTCAACGAAGTCGAGCAGGCGGTGGATCTGATCACCCGCCAGCCGGCCTGCGCGCAGTTCATCTCGCGCCAACTGGCCGAGTACTTCATCGCCGACCAGCCGCCGAAGGCGCTGGTGGATCGCATGGCGCGCACCTTCCAGCGCAGCGGCGGCGACATCGCCAAGACCGTGCGCGTGATGTTCGAATCGAAGGACCTGCTGGCCAGCTCGGGCAAGAAATTCAAGGACCCGGCCCAGTTCGTGGTGTCCGCGGTGCGCACGGCCTACGACGGCAAGCCGATCGTCAACGCGATGCCGCTGCTGAACTGGCTGAACCAGCTCGGCGAGCCCATCTACGGCCGGCTCACCCCGGACGGCTGGCCGCTGGACGCCAGCGGCTGGTCCAGCTCGGGCCAGATGTCCAAGCGCTTCGAGATCGCGCGTGCGATCGGCACCGGCGACAATCGCCTGTTCACCCCCGAAGGCAGCCCCAAGGTGGGCGCCGGCTTCCCGATGCTGGCCACGCGGCTGTACTACGACGCGATGGAGCCGCATCTGTCGGCGGCCACTCGCGACGCGCTCGGCAAGGCAGCCTCGCAGCAGGAGTGGAACACCTTCCTGCTGTCTTCGCCCGACTTCAATTATCGCTGACCCCTACCGCAGGCGCCGTGCGCGCCGCGCCGATGCATCAACGGACAGACTGACGAGGTACCACCATGAACCGTCGACAATTCCTGTTCACCGCGGCGGCCGCCGCTGCGGCTGCTCCCGCCCTTTCGTTCTCCGGCAAGCTGTTCGCCGCGCCGGCCAGCACGCCGCGCTTCCTGCTGGTGTTCCTGCGTGGCGGCTACGACTGCAACAACCTGCTGGTGCCGTACCGCAGCGACTTCTACTATCAGTCGCGCCCCACCCTGGCGATCGCCCGCCCCGATGCCGCCAACCCGAACAGCGTGATTCCGCTGGATGCCGAGTGGGGCCTCAACCCGGTGCTGCGCGATTCGATCTATCCGCTGTGGCAGCGCAAGCAAGTGGCCTTCGTGCCCTTTGCCGGCACCGACGACATGTCGCGCAGCCATTTCGAGACACAGGACAACATCGAGGCTGGTGAGCCCACCCAGCAGCGCAGCAGCTATCGCTCGGGCTTCATGGCGCGGCTGTCGGGCAGCCTGCGCGCGACGCCCTCGATCGCTTTCACCGACGCCCTGCCGCTGAGCTTCCAGGGCGGCAAGGCCGACATTCCGAACATCTCGCTGCGCGGCGTGGCCAAGCCGGCCTTCGACGATCGTCAGGCCTCGATCCTCTCCGGCATGTACAAGAACACCTCGCTGGCGGCGGCGGCTTCCGACGGCCTGGAGCTGCGCCAGCAGGTCTCGAAGGAACTGCAGGACGAAATGATGAAGGCGAACCGCGGCGCCGCCAGCGCGAAGAACTTCGCCGCCGAAACCCAGCGCATCGCCACCCTGATGCGCGACCAGTACCGGCTCGGCTTCGTCGACGTGGGCGGCTGGGACACCCACGTCAACCAGGGCAGCACCACCGGCGGGCTGGCCAACAACCTGACCAACCTGGGCCAGGGCCTGGCTGCCTACGCCGAAGCGCTGGGCGACGCCTGGCGCGACACCACCGTGGTGGTGGTGTCCGAGTTCGGCCGCACCTTCCGCGAGAACGGCGACAAGGGCACCGACCACGGCCACGGCACGGTGTATTGGGTGCTCGGCGGCAGCGTGCGCGGCGGCCGCATCGCCGGCCAGCAGGTGGCGGTGAACCAGCAGAACCTGCTGCAGAACCGCGACTATCCGGTGCTCAACAATTACCGCGACGTGCTCGGCGGCGTGCTCGGTCGCGTCTGGGGACTCTCCGGCAGCCAGCTGCAGACGGTCTTCCCCGGCGCCAAGCCGCGCGACCTGCAACTGGTCTGAGCCGACTGCGCAGGACCCGCCGGAGCGAAGCTTCCGGCGGGATCCCTGCTTCGCGTGAGCCGGGAGCAGAAGCGCCGCAGCAGCCGGTTCTCTCGGGCCAGTCGTGATCCGGCATCGCGCGGCGCCTTCGTTCTTCCACGCCGGCGTACGAGCGAGTCGCTCAGGTCTCGCGAAATCGCTGCCCCGCACATGAGTCGCGGCAAGCATCGAACCGACGCCGAGAGCCGGCCCGCGCTCTCCAAGCGCCGCATACTGCCATCAAGCGGCGGTCGCGCGGTTGGAGTGGCGCGGGTCTGATTGGCTGTCAAAGCATGCCGCGCTCGACCGCACAGCAGCTATGCGATGGCAGCCCACCAGGCCGGGTCTGTCTGCCTGCGTCCCAGCATCAGCATTTCATGGTGGGCCGACGTCCACTCTTGCTCGGCCGGTGTGCAAACCGATCCTGGCGCGAAGCGCCTAGGGCGAGCGCTTAAAACACGCCCGGCACGAAGCGCTTGGTCGACGCCGCATAGCTCGCGTAGCTCTCGCCGAAAGCACCCTGCAAGCGTTGCGCCTCGTAGCCCAGCGCCACTCGCGCGCTGGTGAGCACGATGAGCAGCGCATAGCCCGCGATCCACCAGGACTGCAGCAGCAGCGCCTCGCCGAAGAGGGTGAGATAGATGCCGAGCAGCTGCGGATGGCGCACGTAGCGATAAGCGCCGCCGGTCACCAGCGCCTTCGGCTCGTCGAAGGCGCTGGTCTGCGAGGTCCACTGGGATGGCCGGTACAGCTGCCAGTGCGCCGGCAACAGCCAGACCAGGCCGAGCACGATCACAGCCAGGCCGAGCAGGTTGAACCAGCGCAGTGCGACCGGCAGGCCCGCATGATCGAGCCAGTGCAGCAGCCACGGGATGACCAGCAGCAGCAACAGCGGGCGCAGATGGAAAAAGATGTAGAAACGCTTCATGCACGGTCACCTGGAACGCCATGCTCCGACCGTCGCGGCAAGCCGGCAGCCAGGCGCCGGCCGGCCTTGGCCGTCGCAACGCACGCATGCTGCAGGCATTCTGGCGACCGTGCAAGGTTTCGGCGCCCTAAGGCACCGATCCCTCGATGCCAGATCCGCGTTGCCGCTCAGCTTTCCGCGCTGCGCACCAGCAGGTGCTTGGCGATGGCGCCGTGCAGGCGTCCGAGCCCGCGCGCCAAGTGCAGGGTGGCGAACAGCAGCAGGATGCCGAGCAGGCACAGGCCGATGTCGGCAGGCAGGCCGGGGCCGTGGTAGCTGTAGCCGTCGGTCTGGAAATTGATCACGTCGTAGGGCGTGAAGAGCGCGATGAACGGCGATGCGATCAGGCTGATCGACACGCTCAGCAGGCTCACGCTGAGGCTGAAATAAAGAATGCCCAGCGGCAGCATCAGCACCATGTAGAACAGCGTGCTCCAGGTGCGCGCATCCGAGAACATCGCGCCGATGCGCTTCATCAGCGGCAGGCTGCGGGCGGGATACGGCGGCCGCCGCGGCATGCGCACGCCCAGCATGGTCTCGACGATGCGCCCCTCGAGCAGCGACAGCGCGCGCACCGTGCCGAGGAACAGCACGATGAACGGCACGCCGATGACCAGCACTGAAAAGCCCAGCGACAGCGCGGTGCCGGTGACGGCCCACACGAAGTAGAAGATGCCGGTGGCCAGCGCCAGCAGCATGTAGAACAGCGCGCCGTAGGTATGCGGGTCGGCGGCCACGCCGAAGAAGCGTCCGACCAGCGAGCGGCGCGGCGCTGGCGGCGGCAGGCGCAGGCTGCGCTGGATCTTGATCTCCTGGTCGCGATACAGCTCGGCGACCTCTTCCGGCGCACCGTAGCTGCCGACCACCCGGGCCAACATGTCCGCCTCGCTGCGCCCGGGCTGCTCGGCCAGTTCGGCGCGCAGGTGTTCCTCGGCGTCGTAGAGCGCATCCTGCACCAGCGCAGGATCGGCCCCCTGCAGGGCCCGGCGCAGTTGCTCCAGGTACTCGGCTATCGTACGCGGCGCGTTCATCGCAACCCTCCTAGCAGAACCTTGTCGACGGAATCCCGGGTGGCATCCCAGGCGGCGCTCCATTCGCGCAACACCTCTCGCCCCGGCTTGGTAATGCGGTAATAACGGCGCGGCGGGCCGCTGATCGACGGCTCCACCTCGCTGGCCAGCAGGCCGCTCGCCTCCAGATTGCGCAGCACCGGATAAAGCGCGCTCTGCTTGCCCGCCAGCACGCCCTCGCCGACCTCCTCCAACCGCTTGGCGATCTGGTAGCCGTACATCGGCTGACGCGCCTGCGCCAGCACGGCCAGCAGCACCAGCGACACCGTGCCGGCGGACAGTTCCTTCTGGAATTTCTTCAGCTGGCCGGCAAGGTCATCCATTGCTCACCCGTACTGGCTTATGCCCACGAGTGAATCATAGTGTTGAGTCAACACTAGTGCATGGGTATGAAGTCATGCCGGCGGTCATGACGCGAGGCATGCGGCATCACTCCGCTGCCACTAGATCGGTGACTTCCAAAACGCCCAAAAAAGGCAGACCGCGCGTCCAAAGTATTGAGACGAACACGGCGTAAAGTTCCGGGACGTCATCACCAGGGGACAGGGGACAAACGCATGCGCGTTGAAGTCCATAGCCGTCCAGCGATAGGGGCGCAGATGACATCACGGAGGGTCAGCCATCTGACGAGGTGGCTGGCTTGCATGGAGCAGCCATTCGCCAGCACAGCTGGCACAGCTTCGACTGAGGTTTCCGACGGATCGACGCATCGATGCCAGATCAGGCATGGAGCAGCCATGAAGGCTGCGTTCGACTTAAAGGGGGTAGCACTACGAGCAGGAAGCTACGCAACAAGCGACAGTGAATTGAATTGAACCCGATCTAGATTCAAGCACATTAAACAGGGAGAACACGCAGTGATCAGCAACATGATGAAGATATCGTTCGGCCTGGCCATCAGCGCACTCGCAGCGTCCGCACAGGCCGCATCGCTGGACCCCACGTTCGGTTCGGCGGGCATCGCGTCCACCGCATTCGGCAGCTACGGTGCCGCCGCCCGGGTGGTCATCCAACCAGATGGACGCATCGTCACCGCAGGCCAGGACGCTCTCGGCGACTTTGCAGTGGCGCGTTACACGACGAGCGGTGCGCCGGATACGAGCTTCAACGGCACCGGCAAGGTCGTCACCACGCCGTCCAGCAGCTGCCCGGGACAGGCCCGCGCACTCGCCCTGCAGGCGGACGGCAAGATCGTCGTAGTCGGCACCTCGTGCCCAAACTTCAACTCCATCCGCAACTTCACCGTTTATCGCTACAACACGGATGGCTCGCTGGACACCAGCTTCGGCAGCTTCGGCAAGACGACGATCAATTTCTCCGCGGGTGCTTCGGAGGCCTACGCCGTCGCGGTACAGGGCAGCTCGATCTGGGTGGCCGGCTATGCCGGTTCCAGCGTTGCGCTGGCGCGCCTTACCGGCAGCGGGACGCTGGATTACAGCTTCGGTAGCGGTTCCGGTTTCGTCACCACGGCGCTTGGCACCGGCGGTGCCTACGCCAGCAGCGTGGTCATCCAGGCGGACGGCAAGCCCGTGCTGGCGGGCGATTCGTCGAGCAATGGCACCGCATTCGCGGTCGTGCGCTACACCGCGAGCGGCGTGCTGGACACCACCTTCGGTACCGGCGGTAAGGTGCTGACCAATGTCGGCGGCACTTTCTTCGGCAACATCGCCAACGCCACTTCGCTGGCGATTCAAAGCGACGGCAGCATCGTCGCCGCCGGCTACGCGAACAGCGCGAACAGCAACAACTACCATTTTGCGGTCGTTCGCTACACCAGCAGCGGCGCGCTGGACAGCAGCTTTGGAGCCGGCACCGGCGAGGTGCTTACCACCATCGGCAGCGGCGATGCGATCGGCAGCGATGTAGCCATCGACGCCAATGGAGGCATCATCATCGGCGGCTATTCCAGTGCGGGCAGCTATCGCCAGGTGACCTTGAATCGCTACGACCAGTACGGCAACCAGGACAACAGCTTCGGGCCGGTCACCACGACGGTCGGCAGCGCGAATGCTTCGGCTCAAGGGATCGCCATTCAAGCCGACGGCAAGATCGTCACCGTGGGCTATGGCAATTCGCCGTCGACCTTTGTCGTGGCTCGCTATCAATAAGCTGTCGCTGGACATCGCCAGCCTCAACGACAACAGCAAGAAAGCCTCCTCCCGCTCGCTGCGGGAGGGGGCCAGGGCGAGGATTCCTCGCCCTTTTTATTGGCTAATACGTTCCGAGTAAACGCGTCGGCGCAGCTGATCTTGCCCCTCTTCCATCGACACTTTCGCAGATATCCAGCGAAGCATTTCAGTCCATCGTTCCAAGTGAAGGGCTCGGCCATCGGCTTATCTAGGGATCGCCGTGCTCATGGCCAGGACTTCGACCCTGCCCTGGCATCGACTGCTCAGGCATAAGGCGTACCGGCCATGGCGGCTTTCAATCCGCGGCTGCCCTGGTCGACCACGGCAAGAAAGATCGCATTCGCCTTCGCCACGCTGCGCTTTGATCGAAAGCTACGGTGTGCCTGGATCAGGGCCACGCTCCAGGTGGCCAGCAGCAGACCGGCCGCCAGCTCGGCCTCGGGGTCGGCGGCTTCGCGGCCCGCGCTTTCGGCCAGCGCTGCGGCCACGACGTGCGCGAGTTCATCGCGTATCGCCCGAGTTCGGGCCTTGAGGCTTTCGCTGCGCTCGATGGTTTCGACAAAGCCTCGGCTCCTGACCGAGAATTCGACCAGGGGGCTCTTTTCCGCCACCAATCGATGCGCCAGCAAGCGCAGCGCTTCGATCGGGGCGACCCGCGGCTTGCCTTGCCGCACAGTCTCGCGCAGCAGCTCGCGCACTTCTTCGTCGCGATCGAAGAACAGATCTTCCTTGCGCGGAAAGTGATTGAACACGGTCATGCGCCCGACGTCGGCGGCCGCCGCGATCTCGTCCACCGTCACCTGATCGAAGCCCCGCTCCAGGAACAGGCGCGTCGCAGTATTGGAAATGCTCTGCCGCGTGGCCGCTCGTTTCCGGCTGCGGCGATCGGCCGTGGTTGACATGGGGCTCACGACGGCCTCCTAATATATGTACTCAGTACATTTTGATATCGAGTCTATGAAAATGCAAATCGACGTGATCGTGGTGGGCGCCGGGCCGGTCGGGCTGCTGACCGCAATCGAGCTGAGCCTGGGCGGCGCGCGTGTACTGGTGCTGGAACGGCTCGCCGCGCCCAGCCTGGACATGAAGGCCGGCGGCCTCGGGCCACTCGGGCTGGAAGCGCTGGAACGCCGCGGCATGGCAGCGGCCATTGCCGCCGCGGAAGCGCGCAGCTTCGCAGCGATGGCACAGACCGGTGCGGACCCGCGGGCCAAGGGCTCGAAATACGTCGGCCATTTCGCCGGCCTCTCGCTGATCCGCAAGGATGCGCAGAAACAGCCACGGCGCCGCGCGCGCCCGGTGGACCAACAGGCCCTCGAAGCCATGCTGGCCGAGCGCGCACAGGCCTTGGGGATCGAGGTGCGCCGCAGGTGCGAGGTCACCGGCTTCGATGCGCAGGCAGACGGCGTCGAAGTGAGGTGGAATGCTCCGGCAGGGCCAGAGCAGCATCGCTGCAGCTACCTGGTGGGCTGCGACGGCGGACGCAGCTTCGTGCGCAAACGGGCCGGCTTCGACTTTCCCGGCACCGAGCCGTCGTCGACCTTCTACCAGGCCGTCGCACAGATCGACCATCCCGAGCGCCTGGCGCCGATGGGATGGCGACGCACCGCGGACGGCATATTCTCGTATGGCCCGTTCCCCGGCCGGCTGGTCATGCTCGAATTCTCCGGCGCGCCCGCCGACCGGCAGGCGCCGGTCACCCGCGAGGAAATCGAAGCCGTCCTGCGCCGCGTCAGCGGTGCGGACGTGCGCGTGCAGGCGCTCGAAAGCGCCAGCCGATGGACCGACCATACACGCCTCGTCGACAGCTACCGCAAAGGGCGCGTGCTGCTCGCCGGCGATGCCGCGCACATCCACACGCCGTTCGGCGGCCAGGGCCTGAGCCTCGGGCTGGTCGATGCCTCCAACCTCGGCTGGAAGCTTGCCGCGGTGATCCGCGGCGAGATGCCGGCCAGCCTGCTCGACACCTACACCGCCGAGCGGCGACCGGCCGCCGAAGCCGTGCTGGCAAACACGCTGGCTCAGGTCGCCATCATGCGGCCCGATCCGCAGGCGGGCGCCATGCGCGAGATGGTCGCCAAGCTGATGCAGTTCGACGACGTCAATCGCTATATCGGCGAGATGACCAGCGGCCTCGCCACCCGTTATGAATTCGGTTCGGAGCGGAACGAGGTCGGACGGCTGATCGGCGACCAGCCGATCCACGCCGCCGGCGATGGCGACAGCGAACACACGCTCTACGCCGCGATGCAGGACGGCATGGGGGTACTGCTCGACGCCTCGAACAGCCAGCAGACTTCCAGGCTGGTCGCGGCCGGCACGCAGCGGCTGCGCTGCATCGCCGTCGACAGCGGCCCGTCGATGCTGATCCGCCCCGACGCCTGTGTGGCCTGGGTGGGTGAGGATGACGACACGGATGGCCTGGAAGAAGCGCTGCGTCGCTGGTTCGGGCCAGTGCCGGGCGATCAGGCTGCGCCACGCTCCGCAGAGTAATCGAGCACGCGATTCCAACCCTTCGCCGTGAACGGCCTAGCCGCCTTTCATCAATGCAGCTCCACGGGATGGAAGCCCGGTACAGCGGCCGTCATCGCATCGATCGCGGGATCCGATGGGAATACCGGTCAAGCCATCGAAGGCGGCATACCAGCCACGCCTTGCGACCAACATCGGTCGGCGCGGGACGCGGTATGTGAGGACAGGTCCGGGGACAAGTCTTTCGAACCGGCATTCGTCGGCTGAGTGGCCGAGACTCGGCGCTAGCGTGCACGACGCATCCTGCACCGCCGGCCATTCGCTTCCGACCTAGCCGAAGCTCGAGCAACCTCGACGCCTGCACGGCAACTTCGTACCGGGTCGGCGCTGGCAGCGCCCGATGTCAGCCTTCGCCTGAATCGTCGCGCGGTCTGTTCGTCGCCGACACCTGCGCCCCCAACGTGTTCGATGCTCGAGGCGTCGCGCCTTGATGACGCAGTCATTCGTTGGCCTTCGCGCCGCGTCTTCTGCAGCGAACGGTCCCTTCGCATGCGAGAGAGATCGCATGCGGAAACATGCCACATTCGAAGGGCGCCGCGCCCGAACAGATGGCATCCGAAGGGTGCCGTGTTCGAAAAGCACCGCGCCGGTACGACATCGCACACCGGCGATCGATCGCTGTCCGCTGCACCGAGTTATATGGACGCAGCGGACTGCGACAGGCTCGCAGGCCCCCGTCCTCACGCACGCGAGGCCCGATAGCCTTCGTTGAGCATCCAGTGGGTGAACTCGGCGTAGGTCTGGGCGTATTCATGGGCATCGCGGGCCGCCTCCACCGCATCCGCGAGGGCGTGGACCTGCGCATAGTGCGGCATGCGGTTGGCCTGGTAGGCCGACAAGGCCGCGGCGAGCGTGTCGTGCCGCTGCACTGCCCGCACCAGCACGTGCACGTCTTCCACGCCCAGCGTGCCGCCTGCCGAGATGTGCGGCGAGAGACCGTGCGCCGCGTCGCCGATAAGCGCGACACGCGCAGAGGTCCAGCGCGGCAGCGAAGGCACGAACATGATCTGGTTGTGCAGGATCTGCGCTTCCGGCGTCCGTTCGATCAGCCTGGCCAGCGCGTCGTTCCAGCCGTTCTCGTTGAGCAGCGCGGCGCGACGCAGCGCTTCTTCCTTCTTGCTGCCGACAGGCGCTTCGCTGTCGAATTGATTGACCATCCATACGACCTGATCGCCGTAGGTGCGCGCATAGCCGCCACGCGCCCGCTGGTGTCCCACGGTCAGGATGCTGCCCTCGGCAGGTTCGTCGCCTGCGGCCAGCATGCCGCGCCATACATGATGGCCGCGATGCTCCTGTGCCGGATGCCCGGGCACCAGTTGGGCACGTACCGCCGAGTAGACGCCGTCCGCGCCCACCAGCAAATCCGCGTGTTCGACGCGCCCATCGGCGAAGCTGACTTCGACGCCATCGTCCGCCTCCTTGAACGCAAGCAGCTTCGCGCCGAGGCGAATGTTCTCGGCGCCGACCGCCTGGGCCAGCAGCCGATTGAGCTCGGGACGCGGAAACAGCTCGAAACTGTGCTCGGCCAGGTCGAATCCCGGCGCCCTGTAGCGCTGTCCGGTGGCATCGTAGAACCAGGTCTCAACAGGCGCGCCGATCGCCCGAATAGAATCGCCCGCGCCGAACTCGGCGAACACGTCGAGTGCATTGCGCCAGAGGCCGATCGCCGCGCCCGCGGCGCGGATCTCCGGCGCCTGTTCGCATACCAGCACATCCCAGCCGATCGCCTTGAAGGCGATGCCCGTAGTCAGCCCGACGATGCCGCTACCCGCAATGATGATACGCATCGATGCCATGCCTCTTGGTCGAACCTCGCCGCCTGACCGGTGGCTGCCGCGCCGGGCCGCGAGGCGGAATCCGTGGATTCCTGATGGATGGATTGCGCATCAAATTTATGAGCAAATACTCACATCAACTACTCGCCTTTCGCGCCCTGCCGGCTCGCTTGCTCAACCGCAGTTTTCCCCGGCGAAAACGGGCAAAAACTGCACCGATCGCGACAGTGCCGAAACGCAAGCTCACATTTCCCCCTGACCCATGACCCCGCCCGGCAAGACACGCCCCGCCAAGAAGGCGCCCCGCCCCGCGGCAGCCGCGCCGCCGAAGCCGTCCGCCGGCAAGCCGCTGCGCCCGCGCAGGCTGCCGCGCCAGAGCCGGGCGACCGCCACCGTCGAGGCCATCCTTGAGGCTGCCGCCTGCATCCTCGAAACGGGAGGCTTCGACGCCTACACCACCAATGCCATCGCCGAGCGCGCAGGCGCCAGCATCGGCTCGCTGTACCAGTACTTTCCGAACAAGGCGGCGCTGACCCAGGCCTTGATCGCACGCGAGGATGCTGCGCTGCTGCGCGAGCTGGGCAAGCTGCTCGAATATCCCAAGGGCATCGGCCTGCTGCACGAGCTGGTGCGGGTCGCCGTGGCGCAACAACTGCGACGCCCGCTGCTGGCCCGCTTGCTCGACGCCGAAGAAGCCCGGCTTCCGCCCAGCGACGAAACCGAGCGACTGCATGCGCTGCTGGCCGAGCTGTTTCAGCGCAGCCTCGGCCCTGCCCTGCTGGCCCTCGAGCCGCGCCTGCCGCAGGATCTCTTCGCCATCATCCGCGGCATGGTCGACACCGCCGGCGAGATGGGCGAGCGCGACGACCAGGCGCTGGCCGTTCGCACCGAACGCGCGGTGTTCGGCTACCTGGCCAGCTTCAAGGTACCGCTGCGCTGAGGCCAGCATCGTTGCCTTGCGCCAGGCAACGGCCATGCATCCACCACCATGGCGCGTGTGGCTAGCGAGGATTTACGCGAGCCAGAAATCGCGGGTTCAGCAGCGCCGCCGCTCAACCATCACGAACCATCGGCAGCCGGGTGCGAGACGAGCGCTGACCTACCGATCAGGTAACGCCTCGCACCAACCAGTCCCGGCATGTCGCCGAAAGCAAGCGATCCGATCAGGCGCCGAATTCGCCCACCGCCCTCGGCGCATAGCGGCTGACCACGATGCCGCAGTCGTAAGGCTCGGAACCGAGCAGGCGCAGGTGCACGCCTTCCGGCGCGTCATCGAAGATGCCCCGGCCTTGCCCTGCCGCGGCCGGATTCACGTAGAACTGGAATTCGTCGACCAGACCATGCGCGGCCAGGGCGGAGGCGAAGCCGACACCGCCAAACGTGATGATGTCGCCGCCGGCTTTTTTCTTCAGCGCCTGCACTTCGGCGAGCATGCCGCCGCGCGCGATCGAGGTGTTCGGCCAGCGCGACGCCTTCAGTTTGTCGCTGAGCACCACCTTCGGCAGCTCGACGATGCGCTGCGCGAAGGCAAAACTGGGATCGGCCGGAAAGCGTGTGGCCATGCGCGTCCAATGATCCAGATAGCCCTCCTCGATCATCGGCCGGCTCAGCAGGATGCAGCCCACCTCGGCAAAGGTGCGATTGAAGGTCTGCTTGAGCCGCTCGTCCCAGGGCCAGTGCTCGCCCCAGCTCCACACCTGCCAGTCCAGCTCGGGATCGTCCACCGAAACGAAACCGTCGACGGTCGCCTGCATCTGCACGATAAGCTTGTTCATGCCGCCAGCTCCCTCGGCGACGACGCCGCGCGAAACGCCTCGCGGGCCCAGCTTTCCAGCGTGGTCGCGGTGGTACTGCGCGCATCGCGCTGCTCGGTGCCCCAGCGTTCGCCGGCATTGAAGCTGCGTGCGGTCTCGATCACCGCATCGGCAAAGCTCGCCGACATGCCGCCTGCAAGCATGCCTTCCCGCGCCGCCTCGAGCGGAACCCGCACATAGCTCACCGGTCCCTGGCCAAGCGCCGCGGCGAGCACTGCCGTGGCCTCGGCCATGCTGTAGTCGGCGGCCCCGCGCAGCTCCTGCACCCGCGTCGAACCCAGCGAGGCGACGGTCAACAGCTCGGCTGCCGCCAGCCCCACGTCACGCGCCGCCACCATCGGCATCGGCCGCTCGGCGCTGAACGGCGTGGCGAAGCTGCCGCTGCCGGCCTGGCTGGCGAAGTCCAGGCCCTTGATGAAGTTCTCCATGAAGAAGCCCGCACGCAGATGCACCAGTTCCGGGATGCCCAGCGCCTCGAGCCGCTCTTCCATCAGCGCCGCGCCCAGCGAGCTGCCCAGCTTCAGCGGCGCGTTCAGCCCGCTCAGCAGCACTGCCCGCCTCACGCCCGCCTGCGCCACCGCCTCGGCCAGATGCCGGCCGATCTCGCGTTCGCGCGCATGCAAGTCATCGACGCTCAGATCGAACGGGATCATCAGGAAGGCGCCGTCTGCTCCGGCGAACGCTTTACCCAGGGCCTGCGCATCGTCCAGCGCCACCCCGGCGGAACGACACACCGGCACCACCTGGTGCCCCGCGGCACCCAGCCGCTCCACGATGATCTGGCCCAGCGTGCTGCTCGCCCCCACCACCACATACGTGCGCTTTTCAGCCGTCGTGCTCATAGAGATTTCTCCTCCCGGGATGCGATCGCCATGACCGCTTGTATATTGCAACCAGTTGCAGGCTAGGCCAAGTGATTTTAAAATGCAAGCAGTTTCGAAAGGAGCTCAATCATGAGCAGTCATCGCTCGCTGTGCCCGATCAACCTGGCCCTGGAAATCATCGGCGATCGCTGGAGCCTGCTGATCGTGCGCGACCTGGCCTTCGCCGATAAGCGGCACTTCCGCGAACTGCTGCAGTCCGAGGAAGGCATCTCCTCGAACATCCTGGCGGAGCGCCTGGCCAGGCTGGTCGAGGCGGGCATCCTAAGCAAATCGGACGATCCCACCCACAAACAGAAGGCGATCTACAGCCTGACCCAGATGGGCATCGAACTGCTGCCGGTGCTGGCGCAGATCGGCATCTGGGGCCGCAAGCATCTGCCGGTCACCAAGGAAAGCGGCGCGCCGGCGGCCAAGCTGGAAAAAGGTGGCCCTGCCCTGTGGAAGCAGCTGCAGGCCGAGCTGGGCAAGACCCACTTGCCGGCCGGCGAGACGAAGGCGCAGAGCGCGCGCCGGCCGGCCGGTTGAAAGATATCCCCGCAGGGCTCAACCGGAGACTGCGGACAAGCCGTCCCCTAGGCCTTGCGAGCCAGCGAGCGCGAGTCGGCCGCCTCAGCTTCCGCGCTTGGCGGTCGGCATCGGGCACTCGATGGTCGATCCGGACGGCTGCAGCGCGGAAAGATCCAGCACCGGCGGCTCGCCCTGCTCGCCGTCCTCGACCCAGGCGATCTTGCTCGCCAGATAACTGCGCAAGGTGAGCAGGCGTGCGGCCTGCTGATCGAGTACGGCAAGGCGCTCGCGCATCAGTTCGAGCTGGCGGGCGCCGTCCATGTGGCCGCCGTCGAACTCGTCGCGCATGGCCTGGATCTGGCGGATAGTGAAACCCAGCGCCTGCGCCATCTGGATGATCGCCGCGCGCTGCACGTCGGCGGCGTCGAAGCGCTGGTAGCGATTGCTGCCGCTGGCACCGACGCTCGGCGTCAGCAGGCCGCGCTTGACGTAGAAACGGATGGCGTCGCGGGTCAGCCCGGTGGCGCGGGAAAATTCGGCGATGAGCATGACGGGCAAACGCTTGACTGTGGCCTATAGACCACACTTTACACTAGCCGCGTATCCACCACTGGAACTCAGCCCATGAACAAGGTTGCCCTGGTCACCGGCGCGTCGTCCGGCATCGGCGAGGCCACCGTCCGGCGCCTGCTGCAGGACGGCTACGTCGTCTACGCCGCCGCCCGTCGCGTCGATCGCATGAAGCCGCTGGAGCGCGACGGCGCGCGCCTGCTCGCACTCGACCTCACCGAGGACGCCTCCATCGTGGCGGCGGCCGGGCATATCAACGCCGAGGCCGGACGGCTGGACGCCCTGGTCAACAACGCCGGCTACGGCTCCTACGGTGCGCTGGAAGACGTGCCCCTGGACGAGGCGCGGCGCCAGTTCGAGGTCAACGTGTTCGGACTGGCCCGATTGATCCAGCTGACCACGCCGATGATGCGCGCCCAGCGCAGCGGCCGCATCGTCAACATCACCTCGATCGGCGGCAAGATGCACGAGCCGCTGGGCAGCTGGTACCACGCCACCAAGTTCGCCGTCGAAGGGCTCAGCGACTGCCTGCGCATGGAACTGCAGCCGTTCGGCATCGAGGTGATCGTGGTCGAGCCCGGCGCGATCCGCACCGAATGGGGCGGCATCGCCCGGCAGAGCCTGCTCGACCGTTCCGGCCATACCGCCTATGCCGAACAGGCGCAAAGCCATGCGCGCATGCTGGCCAGCGGCGAAACCAACTCGATGGTCTCGCCGCCCTCGGTAGTCGCCGAGACCATCGCCAAGGCCTTGCGCGCGGGACGTCCGAAGACCCGCTACGCCACCGGCGGCGGCGCGCGCACCATCCTGTTCCTGCGCCGCATGCTCAGCGACCGCGGGTTCGACGGCCTGATGCGCCGCATCGAGAAGCGCCTGGCCGCGGGCGCCTGAGCACAATCCGGCACGACGCCCGGGCGCCGGCGGCGGATGCCTTCGGCGGCCCGCTCTGCTAATTTTCGCGGACCTCGTCCAGGTCATCCAGGGAAGCCATGCGCCACCTACTCCATGCGCTCGCAGTCGCCGCCTTCGCGCTGACCCTGCCGGCGCACGCCGATCCGGCCAAGGCCACGCCTACTCCCAAGGAGCTGCTGGCCAAGTCGAAGTCCGCCGAGTGGCGCACGCCGGACCCGCAGAACCTGCTCTACATGCAGCTGCCGCAGGGTCGCGTGCTGATCGAGCTGGCGCCGGACTTCGCCCCGCTGCACGCGGCGAACATCCGCCTGCTGGCGCACGAGCATTACTACGACGGCCTGGCCATCGTGCGCGTGCAAGACAATTTCGTGACGCAGTGGGATGACCCTGCCGGCGACGAAGAACACGTCGACACCAGCAAGCTGCGCCCCCTGGGCAGCGCCGCGACCACCCTGGCGCCGGAATACACCCGCGCATGGGATCCCAAGCTGCCGTGGACCGCGCTGCCCGACGGCGACGTCTACGCGCCCCAGGTGGGCTTCAGCGAAGGCTTTCCCGCCGCCCGCAATCCCGCCGATGGCCAGGCCTGGCTGGCGCATTGCTACGGCATGGTCGGCGTCGGCCGCGACATCGATCCGCGCAGCGGCAACGGCAGCGCGCTGTATGCGGTGATCGGCCAGGCGCCGCGCGCGCTGGACCGCAACATCGCCCTGGTCGGCCGCGTGCTGCAGGGCATGCAGTATCTGTCCGGCATTCCCCGCGGCACCGGGCCGCTGGGCTTCTACGAGAAGCCGGAGCAGCGCATCGTGATCCAGTCGGTGCGGCTGGGCTCGGACCTGCCCACCGCGCAGCGCGCGAAGATCGAGGTGCTGCGCACCGACAGCGCGACCTTCGCCGCGCTGGTCGAAGCCAAGCGGCAGCGGCGCGACGATTTCTACACCGTGCCGGCCGGCCGGCTGGACCTGTGCGGCATCAGCGCGCCGGTGCGCGAAGTGGCCGCCGCGGAGCCCGCCCATTGATGGCGTCCGCAACATTAGGTTCAGCCGTGTCCGTTACGGTATACCCCGGCCGCGTCGGAGCGCGGCCGTCGACAGATTCAAACCGGAAGCCGTCCGATGTCCGTAGGTGATGCCCTGGTCTTCTTGCGCGCCTGGTTGCGCGATCCTCGCCAGATCGGCGCCGTGGCGCCGTCGGGCCCGGCCCTGGCCAGACTGATCACCTCGCGCATCGACCACCTGGACGGGCCGGTGATCGAGCTGGGCCCCGGCACCGGCGTGTTCACCCGCGCCCTGCTCAAGCGCGGCGTGCCGCAGCACCGCCTGGCCCTGATCGAGGCCGATCCGGAATTCGCCGGCAAGCTTTCGCGGCGCTATCCCGGCCTGCGCGTGCTGCGCATGGACGCCGCCCAGCTCGGCCAGACCGGCCAGCTGTTCGACGACGAGAACGGCGCCAGCGCGGTGGTCAGCGGCCTGCCGATGCTGTCGCTGGCGCCCGAGCAGGTCAAGGCGATTGTGCACGGCGCCTTCGACCGGCAGCTGCGCCACGATGGCGTGTTCTACCAGTTCACCTACGGCCTGCGCTGCCCGCTGCGGCCGGCGCTGCTGGACCAGCTCGGCCTGGAAGCACATTTGATCGGCCGCACCTGGCGCAACCTGCCGCCCGCCTCGGTGTTCCGCATCTCGCGCCGCCAGCGCGCGCACGTCGAGGCCTGAGCCGCGGCTCAGCCCTGCGGGCGAGACTCCAAAGCATCCGAGGACAATTGGCGCGCGCAGAGGCCCTATCGAGAGGCCAGCGGACAGCTGTCCGCGAAAGCGAAAGCCCCGACAGGGCCAGGACTTCGTGGAGTCCGCCATGACCAAGGATCGCTCCTCGGCAGCGGCTTCTCCGGGCGCGAGCATGGTCGGCGTCGAGAGAGGCGATTTCATGCGGCCCGCGCAAACGATTGGCGCAGACCGTACGAGCACGCGCCAGTGCATGCCGACGCATCGGCGCGTGACGACTCCTGCCTGAACCTGTGACGCCGCAGCGCACGACTCGCTCGTAGCTGCCATGCGGCCCGCATCTTTCCCTGTGCGCCACGCCGCCGGCCCGGCCTGCGCCACAAGCCGCACCCTGACAAACCGGGATGCGGGGGACAGGCTTCGAACAGACGCGCGGGAAAAGCCGGTGGCTTAGGTCTGTGCGCGGACGAGTGGCCGCACCGCCAAGCCACTGAGCCGACCCGCCGGGCCTAGCGATAGCCGGCCGCCTGCAGCTCGAACAATTCGGCGTAATGGCGGCCGGCGGCGAGCAGTTCGTCGTGGCTGCCCATCTCCTCGACCTGGCCGTGCTCGAGCACCATGATGCGGTCGGCCATGCGCACGGTGGAAAAACGGTGCGAGATGATCACCGCGGTCTTGCCGCGCGACAGTTCCTTGAAGCGCTGGAACACCTCGAACTCCGAACGCGCGTCCAGCGCCGCAGTGGGCTCGTCGAGGATCAGCAGCTGCGCGTCGCGCATGTAGGCGCGGGCGATGGCGATCTTCTGCCATTCGCCGCCGGAGAGATCCACGCCGTTCTTGAACAGCTTGCCCAGGGTCTGCCCGTAGCCCTTGGGCAGGCGCCCGATCACCTCGTCGGCGGTGCTGCGCTGCGCCGCGTCGACGATGCGCTCGCGGTTCTCGCGCGCGTCGATGCGGCCCACCGCGATATTGTCCGAGGCGTCGAAGTTGTAGCGCACGAAGTCCTGGAAGATCACTCCGATATTGGCGCGCAGCTCGGCCAGGTCGTATTCCTGCAGCGGATGGCCGTCGAGCAGGATGCGCCCTTCGTCCGGGTCGTACAGCCGCGCCAGCAGCTTCACCACGGTGGTCTTGCCGGCGCCGTTCTCGCCGACCAGGGCGAGCACCTCGCCTGCGCGCAAAGTGAAATGGAGATGGCGCACCGCCCAGCGCTCGGCGTCCGGATAGCGAAAGCCCACGTCCTCGAACACGAAGCCTTCGCGCAGCGGATTCGGAAACGGGCGCGGCGAGGCCGGCGAGAGGATCTCCGGCGTGATGCGGAAGAACGAGAACAAGTCGTCCAGATACAGCGCCTGGCCGGCGACCTGCGAGAAGCCGACCAGCAAGGTCTCCAGCAGGTTGCGCAGGCGCCGGAACGAGGCGGACAGGAAGGTCAGGTCGCCGATGCTGAAATCGCCGCGCACGGTGCGGAAGGCGATGATCGCGTAGGCCGCGTAGTAGCCCAGCGTGCCGATGGTGGTGAACAGTCCGCCCCAGCCGGCGCGGCGCAGAGCGACCAGGCGGTTGGCGCGATAGATCGATTGCGACAGCGTGCGATAGCGCTCGATCAGGAAATCGTCCAGCGCGAAGCTCTTCACTTCCTTGGCGTTCTGCGCGGTGGCGCCGATGTAGCGCAGGTAGTCCAGCTCGCGCCGCTCCGCCGTCCACTGATAATTCACCGCGTAGCTCTGCGCATTGAAATGGAACTCGCCCACGAAGGCCGGCACCAGGGCGACCAGCAGCAGCACGATGAGCCACGGCGCATACACCATCAGGCCTACCGCGAAGCTGACGATGGTGACGCTGTCCTGCGCCTGGCCGAGCAGCTGCGACAGCAAGGTGCTGCGGCCGGCCACCTGGCGGCGCGCGCGATCGAGCTGGTCCTGCAGGTCGGCGTCCTCGAAATCCTCCAGATCGAGCGAAGCCGCATGCCGCATCAGCTCCACGCTGGTGCGGTTGGCGTACTGCTCGGACAACAAGGCGTCGATCATCGACACTACCCGGCCGAGCAGGTCGTTGCCGATCGCCAGCGCGAACTCCAGCAGCAGCAGCCCCCACAGGTGCGACAGCACGCCGGCATGCAGCCAGGCATCCAGGTCGGCATGGTGGCCGCCGCTGCGCAGCAGGCGGGTCACCTCGTCGATGATCAGCTTGCCCACATACAGCGTCGCCACCGGCAGCAGGGCGCGCACCAGTCGCAGCACGATGGTGCCCACACTGAGCAGCGGACTGGTGCGCCAGATGCTGCGCAGGAACGGCGGCAGGTTGCGCAATGCGGCGAAGCGCTCGCGCAGCGTCTTCGGCGGCGGCGGCTCGTGGCGGCCGCCTGCTCCCTGGCCCGGCGCGGTGCGGCCGCCCATGCTGTATTGACGCGGCATCGCGCCTCCCTGGATCCGGCGAAGGCGAAGCATGCCACGCACCACCCGCCCTCGCACGGGCGGCGCGCCAATCTGCCTCAGTCGCTGGCGCGGCGGCGCCCCACGGCCTTGCGCCACAGCCAGCGCCACAGCAGCAGCAAGGGGAAGGCGAGGATCAGGAACGGCAGGCCGTAGCTGAGCGCGTTCAAGGCCGAGCTGGTGCCTTCGGTGAGGTTGTCGAGCATCTCGGCGAACGACACGCGGATGCGGCTGCTGCGCGAATCCACATCCTGCGGCAGAAAGTCCAGATTCAGCAGATTGGTGTTGACCCGATGCTGCTGCATCGCCGCGGTGCCTTGCAGGGACTGCAGTTGGCTTTCCAGCTCCGCCTGCTCCTTGCCGAGGGTGATCAGATCGCCCACGCCGATGTCGTGCCGTGCCGCCAGTTCGCTCAGCCGCTGCTGCTGCGCCTGCAGCAGGGCCTGCTGGCGCTGGTTGTCGCCGATGGCGTCGGCCAGGTCCTCTGCATTGATGCTGCGCGAGCCGACGCTGCCCCCCTGCGCCGCCAGCCGCACCAGCGGCTCCACCCCATCCGGCACGATGCGCAGGCTCAGCGCGGCCCGCCCGTCGCCCTGCTCCAGGTGCAGGACGTTGCAGGCGCCGAAGCGAGCCTGCTCGCAGGCCTCACGCGCGGCGTCGAGGCGCGCCGCGATGTCCGCCTGCGGCAGCAGCAGGCGAATCTGCTGCTCGTAGGCGAGCATCGAGCCGGCATGCTGCTTCTCCCCCTGCGCCGGTCCGGCCGGCGCAGCTTCCTGCTTCTTTCCGCAACCGGCCAGCAGCAGCGCTGCCAAGGCCAGCATCCATGCCATCCCCATCCTCGTCCGCATGCCGCGCACTCCCCGGTTGGTCCACGCCGGCATCCTAGCGCGGAATCCGGCGGTCGCCAGCCGCTTGCATTCGATATGATTTCGATATATCGTTTTCTTCAATTTCGATATATCGGAAACATATCATGAGAATGCATCACCTGTTCCATCGCACCATGGACCGCCTGCATCGGCACCATCACGACCGCTTCGGCTACCACCAGCACGGCGGCTATGGCCCTGGCCCCGGCGGCGACCACGACTACGAAGGCTGGGCCGGCGACGAGCGTGGCCATGCGCACTGGCACGCCTGGCAGGCGATCGGCCGCGGCCGCCATCGGCACGATCACGGCGACGGCTTCGGCGACATGGGCGGCTGGAACGATCTGCGCGGCGGCGGCAGGCGCGGCGGCGGCCGCATGTTCGGCCATGGCGACCTGAAGCTGCTGCTGCTGGCCTTGATCGAGCAGCAGCCGCGCCACGGCTACGAACTGATCCGCATGATCGAAGACATGTTCCACGGCCACTACACGCCCAGCCCGGGCGCGATCTACCCCACCCTCACCATGCTCGAGGAAATGGGCTACGCCGAAGTCCAGCTCGAACAGGGCGGGCGCAAGCTGTACGCCATCACCGAAGCCGGCCGCGAATTCCTGGAGCAGAACCGCGATGCGGTGGACGCGGTCAATGCGCGCACCGAGCACAGCGCGCGCATGGCCGCCAAGATGGCCGCGCCGATGGCGGTACGCAAGGCCATGCATGCGCTCAAGCACGCCGTGCTGATGCGCGGCGCCGACTGGAGCAAGGCCGAGGCGCAGCGCATCGCCACGATCCTGGAGCGCGCCGCGGCGGAGATCGCCACCGGGCCGCGCGAGGACTGAGTGCCGCTGCCCCGTACCGACGGCCACGCGGCAGGCGAACGAACCCGAAGGAGCACGATGCTCATGCACCATCCCGCGAGCGAGCCCGACCGCGCGGACTGGCAGGCGCGCTGCGCCGCGCACGGCCTGTCGATGACCGCGCCGCGGCGAGCGATCCTCGCCGCCCTGCTGGAGCTGGAGCAGCCCGGCGACGCGGTGACCCTGCTGCAGGCGACCAAGCGCCATCACCCAGGCGCGCAGATCGGTACGGTGTACCGCTTCCTGCGCGAGCTGGAGCGTGCCGGCCTGGCCCGCGCCTGGGCCCAGCCACACGGACGCATGCGCTGGCAGCTGCAGGCGACGGCGCCGCCGACTCCATCGGCGACCGGCGAAGTACACGGCCTGTTGCAGCAGGTGCAGACCCTGCTGCGCGAGCTGGATCGGCTCGGCCTGGCCGAGTCGCTGCTGGCGCCGCCGGTCGTGCCACGCCAGGCCGGCCATGCGCTGGAGCTGCTCGGGCGCATCGCCGAGCAACTCGGCTATCAGCTGCTGCCGGCAGCGGCGACTTCGTCGATACACGAGCCGCCCACGCTGGCCCCGTCATTCTCCGCGTATTAGCGGCCATTCCCTTGTCCGAGGTAAGCCCATGACGCTTCACCAACACCGCGGCGTGCGCCATCAAGTCGTGTTCCGCACGCTTGAGGTCCTGCGCGTCGAACGCCTGACGCCGCACATGCAACGCATCACCTTCGGCGGCGAAGCGCTACGCGGCTTCATCAGCGCTGCGCCGGACGATCACGTCAAACTGTTTTTCCCCAATAGCCGCGGCGAGCTGGTAACGCCGACGCTGGGGCCGAACGGTCCGGAATATCCGCCCGGCCGCGAACCGTCGCCGATGCGCGACTACACCCCGCGCCGCCACGATGCCGACGCCAACGAACTGGTGGTGGACTTCGTGCTGCACGGCGACGGCCCCGCCTCGAGCTGGGCCGAGCAGGCGCAGCCCGGCCAGCGCCTCGGCGCCGGCGGTCCGCGCGGTTCCTTCGTGGTCGCCGACGACTACGACCGCTACGTGCTGATCGGCGACGAGACCGCGCTGCCGGCGGTCGGCCGCTGGCTGGAAGAAATGCCTGCAGGCGCCCGCGCCCAGGTCCTGCTGGAAATTCCCGGCGCCGCCGATCGCCAGGCGCTGAGTTCGCGGGCCCATCTCGACCTTGCATGGTTCGAGCGCGACGGGCGCGACGGCGCTGCCAGCGATCTGCTCGAACAGGGCTTGCGCGCGCTGCCCGCCACCGAGGGCGACAGCTTCTACTGGATCGCCACCGAATCGCGCCGCGCGCGTGCGATGCGCCAGTTTTTGAACCTGGAGCTGGGCGTGCCCAAGGAATCCGTCCGCGCCACCGGCTACTGGAAGAGCGGCGAAGACGACGAGGACGATTGAGCCGTCGTCCGTTGCTTGTGTCCCGCCGCATGAATCCGCGCTGAGCAAAAAGCCGCTTTCACCACACAATCTTGCCGTTTGATCGGGTATTGCTGCTCCATCGGCCAGCCGGACCGGCGCGGCCCACGGTGGAGGGAACGGCACGATGAGTCGCGCCAGGCGATGGATCAAGAGGCTGCTGGTGAGTGTCGTCGCGCTGCTGCTGGCACTGCTGCTTACGGTGGTGCTGGTGGTGGAACTGTTCGACTGGAACCGGCTCAAGCCCTACATCGACGACAAGGTCAGCCAGGCGATCGGGCGCGCCTTCTCGATCGACGGCGACCTCAGCGTGGACTGGCAGCGCGAGCCGGCCGAAGGCGGCTGGCATGCCTGGATTCCCTGGCCCGAGTTCACTGCGCGCGACATCAGCATCGCCAATCCGGCCTGGGCCAAGGAGCCGCAGTTCGCCCATCTCGACGGCGTGCGCTTCCGCCTGTCGCCGCTGGCCTTGCTGGCCCATCGCGTGGACGTGCCCACGGTGCAGCTGATGCAGCCCCGCGTCGACCTGCAGCGCAACGCGCAGGGGCAGGCCACCTGGGATTTCAATCTGCCCGCCAGCAGCGGGCCGTCGACCTGGCAGCTGCAGCTGGGCGAGATCGGCTTCGACCGCGGCCAGATCGCGGTCGACGACGCAGCCAGCAGGATCAAGCTGCAGATCGGCGTGGAGCCGCTGCAGCAGGCGATACCCTACGACCAGATCGTGGCGCAGGAATCCGCCGACGCGCGCGCGCAGGCAGGCAAGACCGCCGGCGGCGCCGCTCGGGCCGAGGCCGCCAACAAGGACGAGACCGCGACGGTCGGCGACGCCAATGCGCACGGCACCAGCTATCAGTTCGCCTGGAAGGCCAACGGCAGCTACCAGGGCGTGCCGGCCGACGGCAGCGGCAAGATCGGCGCCGTGCTGGCCCTGCAGGAGAGCCAGCGGCCGTTCCCGCTGCAGGCCCGCGTGCATATCGGCGACAGCCATATCGCCCTGGTCGGCACGCTGACCGATCCGCTGCACCTCGCCGCGCTCGACCTGCGCCTGTGGTTCGCCGGCTCCAGCATGGCCAAGCTTTATCCGATCATCGGCGTCACCCTGCCCGACACGCCGCCCTACGCCACCGAAGGCCATCTCAAGGCGGAGCTGCAGCGCAACGGCAGCCACTTCAGCTATCAGCATTTCCGCGGCCGCGTCGGCGGCAGCGATCTGGGCGGCGACCTCGACTACCAGGGCGGCGGCGCGCGCCCCAAACTGAGCGGCGCGGTCAGCTCGCACCTGCTGCAGTTTTCCGACTTGGCGCCGCTGATCGGCGCCGATTCCTCGGCGGAAAAACAGCAGCGCGGCGATGCCACGCCGCAGCCCACCGACAAGCTGCTGCCGGTCGAGCCGTTCCGCACCGACCGCTGGCGCGCGATGGACGCCGACGTGAAATTCAGCGCGGCGCGCATCGCGCACGGCGACAGCCTGCCGATCGAATCGCTGGACACGCACCTGATCCTCGACAACGGCCTGCTGCGGCTCGAGCCACTGAACTTCGGCCTGGCCGGCGGGCGGGTCACCAGCGATCTGCGCCTCGACGGCGGCAAGACGCCGATGCAGGGCGCGGTGAAATTGTCCGCGCGGCATCTCAAGCTGAAACAGCTGTTCCCGCAGCTGGCCTCGATGCAGACCAGCCTCGGCGAGATCAACGGCGACGCTTCGCTCACCCTGCGCGGCAATTCGGTGGCGGCCCTGCTCGGCAACGCCAATGGCGAGCTGAAGCTGCTGATGAACGACGGCGCGATCAGCAAGACCCTGCTGGAAACCGCCGGGCTCAACGTGGGCAACATCGTGATCGGCAAGCTGTTCGGCGACAAGACGGTGAAGATCAACTGCGCCGCCTCCGACCTGGTCGCCAGCAACGGCCTGTTCGACGCCCGCCTGTTCGTGTTCGACACCGCCGACGCCGTCATCAACGTCACCGGCACGGCGAACATGGCCAGCGAGAAGCTCGACTTGAACGTGGTGCCGCATACCAAGGGCCTGCGCATCTTCTCGCTGCGCTCGCCGCTGTATGTGCAGGGCACGCTCAAGCATCCCAACGTGGGCGTGCACGCCGGCCCGCTGCTGGTCCGCGCCGGTGGCGCGGTGGCGCTGGGCGTGGTGGCTGCGCCGGTGGCGGCACTGCTGGCGCTGGTCTCGCCCAGCCACGACGAAGGCGATGCGAACACTTGCCGCATGGTGCTGCAGCAGATGCAGACGCCGGCGAAGGCCAATGCCGGCAAGACCAAGACTGCCCCGGCAACCTCAGGCAAACAGCACGCGCGCTGACGGCGGGCACGTCGTGTGGATCGGCGGGCGCCGATCCACACGGAGACGTGCAGCGCACCGCGAGTCCGCGCGGGCCGCATCGCGGCATCGTTGCGTCGGTCGATCCGGCTAGGCCTTCGCCCTGCCCGCGCCGCGCCGCGCCGGACGCGGATCCAGCGGCGCCATCAGCCAGGTCAGCGCGAGCATGCGGCTAGGCTGGGACGGCGACGGGCGCGGCCGGTCCATGATCTCGATCAGCTCATGCAGGCGGCGATTGATCTCGGTCAGGTCGGCAGCATCGACCCAACCGCGCAGACGCGCCACCCACAGCTCGCGCTGACTTCCTTCCACCACCGTGCCGGCACGCGCCGAGGCGCGCGCGAAATCGCGCTCGGCCAGGCGCAGCATGCCGGCGGCGACCCGCCTGACTGCCCGCGCGTTGCCCGATTCGCCCAGGCGATAGCGCAGACGAATGCGCCCGCCGCGCGGCGTGATCGAGCGGTAGCGGCGATCGCCCGCCCTGGCGTCCTCCACCAGCAGGCCGCAGCCGACCAGGGCGCGCAAGTGGTAGTACAGGCCATCGGCGGGGCGCCCCATCTCCGCGGCCAGCTCGGCCACCGTGCTGGGCTGCGCCAGCGCCTCCAGCGTCATCACGATCTCCAGCCGCGTCGGCGAGGCCAGCATGGCGATCTGGCCGGCATCCTCGACGCCGCGTGGCCGCCGCGTCTGTACAGCCGGAGCGCGCCGCGTCGTGGTCGCCGCCAGTTCGCGCGGCTGCGCGCCTTGCCCGCGCGCAGCCGCAGGCGCCTTGCCGCCCGCGGATGGCCGGAGAGTTTTCTGCTTGCTGCGGGGAGCCGGCTTGCGGGTGGTCATCGGCTTCACTTGCGGTGATTGAAATTTCGTTGAATTATTCAAACACGGAACGCGCCCAGCAAGCTGCTCGGGCGATCACAGGGGGCGCCATGCGTCTGGGCTTGGTCTTGCTCGCTTTCATCGCCGCCACGACGCTGCCGGCGTCGCGCGCTGGCGCCACGGAGACTGCCGACGCCGTGCTCGCGCGCTACAAGGCCGCCAGCGGCGGCGCCCGCTGGGATGCGATCAAGACCCTGCAATGGAACGGCACGATCGCCAGCGGCGGCCTGGACGGCCCCTGGCGATTCACGCTCGATCTCGCCAACCTCCGCTCCAGCGACGACTACCGGCTCGGCCCGATCGAAGGCGCCGACGGCTATGACGGCAGCCGCCTCTGGCGCCGCGACGCCGGCGGCGAGGTCGCCCTGCTCGATGGGCCGATCGCACTGCGCCGCGCCCACACGCAGGCCTGGCTCGATGCGCGCGCCTACTGGTATCCGGCGCGCCTGGCCGCCAGCTACGGCGCAGTCGCGTCGCAATCGTTCGCCGGGCGGCGCTACCTCACCATCGCAGCGACGCCGCAGGGCGGCGATCCGCTCACGCTGTGGTTCGACGCCGACAGCGGCCTGCTCGCACGCATCGTGCAACCGCAGGGCCTGTACACCGCGACCACCCGCCTGGACGATTACCGCGAGACCGACGGCCTGCGCCTGCCTCACCACGTCAGCATCGATTTCACCGATGCCGCCGGCCGCACCGATCCGCGCCGGCGCATCGAGTACCGCTATCGGCAGATCGCCGTCAACGTCGCTCTCGCCGACGCCGATTTCGCAGCACCCGCGATGAACGCCATCGCGCACGTCGACGCAGCCAGTGGCAGCACCCGCGTGCCGTTCGAATTGCTCAACCGCCATATCTACGTCGACGCCGACATAGACGGCCAACCGGCGCACCTGCTGGTCGACAGCGGCGGCGTCAACCTGCTGACGCCGGCAGCGGCGCACCGCTTCGGCCTGTCCAGCCTCGGCGCCCTGGCCGAGACCGGCGCCGGCGAGCAGGACATGGATCTCGGCTATGCGCACGCCAGGCAGTTGCGCATCGGCGATGCGGTGATCGACCAGCCGGTGTTCGAGGTGCTCGACCTGGGCGACATGCCGAAAGTGGAAGGCACCGCCATCGACGGCTTTATCGGCTACGAAACCTTTCGCCGCTTCGGCGTGACCATCGACTACGCGCACCGCACGCTCAGCCTGTCCGATCCCGAGCGCTACACGCCGCCGCCGGATGCCGTCGCGCTGCGCTTCGTGCAGGAAGACCGCGCACCGATCATCGAAGGCAAGCTCGACGGCATTCCACTCGGCCTGTGGGTCGACACCGGCTCGCGCAGCTCGCTGTCGTTCTTCGCGCCGTTCGCGCGCAGGCATCAGCTGCTGCACAAGTACCACGCCGCCGCCGACACGGTGATCGGCTGGGGCCTCAGCGGCGCCAGCCGCGCCCGACCGGCCCGCCTGGGCGAACTGCATATCGACAAGCTGATCCTCGGCGGTCTGGCCGGCGACATCGCCACCACCGACAAGGGCGCCTTCGCCGACCCCGATCTCGACGCCGACCTCGGCGGCAACAGCCTGAGCCGCTTCACCCTGGGCATCGACTACGCGCACAAACGGCTGTACCTGGCGTCTAACACGTCCTACGGGCAGGCCGACGACTTCGACCGCAGCGGGCTGTGGCTGCTGGCCGACGGCGACGCGCTGAAGATCGTCGACGTCGCACCAGGCAGCGCGGCAGCGCGCGCCCGGCTACGGGTCGGCGACCGCATCTTCGCGATCGCCGGCGAGGCGGTAAGCCGCCACAGCCTGAGCGACTGGCGTGCGCTGCTGCGCGAATCGCCCGCAGGCCGCCATCTGATAATCCAGTATCGACGCGACGGCCGCGACCAGGAAGTCGAACTGGCGCTGGCCGACCGCATCGCCGCCCGCTGGCCCTGAGCCCGCCCGATTCGCCCGCATTCTCCCCACGCCCGAAGGAGTACGCCGATGTCCCTGCGCCGTGCCTGCCTGCTGCTGAGTACCCTGCTGACGACTGCCGGCCTCGCCGCCGCACCGACCCAAGCGCCGGACGCCGACAAAGGCGAATCGGTGGATTTCCAGTGGGGCGTGAAGATTCCGCTGCATGACGGCGTCAAGCTCAATGCCACGTTGTACCGGCCGCACGAGCAGAAGGATCCGCTGCCCTGCCTGTTCACGCTGACGCCTTATATCGGCCAGAGCTACCACGATCGCGGCATGTATTTCGCCGCGCACGGCTATGTCTTCCTCACCATCGACGTGCGCGGACGCGGCAACTCGGAAGGCGAGTTCACGCCCTTGCTACAGGAAGCGAACGACGGCCCGCAGATCGTCGAATGGCTGGCGACGCAGCCGTATTGCAACGGCAAGGTCAGCATGTGGGGCGGCTCCTACGCCGGCTACGACCAGTGGATCACCGCGAAGTCGCGGCCGCCGCATCTGCTCACCATCGTGCCGGTGGCGCCGCCGATGCCGGGCGTCGACTTCCCCGGCTTCAACAACGTCTTCTATGCCTATGACATGCAGTGGCTGACCCTGACCAGCGGGCACGCCTCGCAGCAGAACATTTTCGCCGACCAGAAATTCTGGGATGCGCAGTTCGACAAGCTGTTCCAGAGCCATCGCGCCTTCCGCGAGCTCGACCAGGTGGTCGGCAACCCGTCGCCGAGCTTCCAGACCTGGCTGCAGCATCCATCGCAGGACGCCTACTGGGACAGCTACAGCCCGACGCCGCAGGAGTTCGCCGGCATCGACCTGCCCATCCTCACCATCACCGGCCAGTACGACGGCGACCAGCCCGGCGCGATGGCCTTCTATCGCGCGCACTTCCGCAACGCCTCGGCCGCCGCCAAGGCCAAGCATTATCTGATCATCGGCCCCTGGGACCACGCCGGCACGCGCACGCCGCAGGCGGAGCTGGCCGGCCTGAAGTTCGGCCCGGCCAGCCTGGTCGACATGAACAAGCTGCACAAGGACTGGTACGACTGGACCTTGAAGGACGGCGCACGCCCGGCCTTCCTCAAGGACAAGGTGGCCTACTACGTGGCCGGCGAAGGCGCCGAGCAGTGGCGCTACGCCGGCTCGCTGCAGGCGGTGACCGCCACGATGCAGCCGATGTACCTCGACTCGTCCGGCGGGCAGGCCAACGATGTGTTCGCCGCCGGCTCGCTGGGCACGGCCAAGGCGAGCGCGTCCAGCCGCGCGGATCACTACGTCTACGATCCGCTGGACACGCACTTCTCGGGCTGGGACAACGTCGACAGCGACAACAGCCTGACCGACGTCAGCGGCCTGCTGGCCTCGTCCGGCAAGTTGCTGGTCTATCACACGCCGGCTTTCGAGCAGGCCACCGACCTCGCCGGCTTCTTCCGTCTGGCGGCGTGGATCAAGCTCGACCAGCCCGACACCGACATCGGCGCGGCCATCTACGAGATCGGCCCCGACGGCCACAGCAAGTTGCTGACCATGGACGTGCTGCGCGCACGCTACCGGCACAGCCTGCGCCAGGCTGAGCCGGTGAAGCCCGGCACGGTCGAACGCTACGAGTTCGAACATTTCCCGTTCATCGCGCGGCGCATCGGCAAGGGCAGCCGGCTGCGCCTGGTGGTCGGCCCGCTGAACTCGCGCGACTGGGAGAAGAACTACAACAGCGGTGGCGTGATCGCCGACGAAACCGGCAAGGATGCGCACACGGTCACCGTCACCCTGCTGCACGACGCAGCCCATCCCAGCGCGCTCTATCTGCCCATCGCCGCCGCGGACAGCGCCCAGGGAGAGCACTGAGCCCCGGATCGATCGAACCGAACGCACGTGCCGCAGCCGGCGGCGCGCAGCCGACTCGGCGCCCTGCGCAAGGCAACATGCCAGGGCGCCAGCCGTAACGGGAAAGTCATCGCGCGGGCTCTGGCGCGGCCGGCCGATGCCTGAGCCGGCACGCAAACGACTCGGGCCGGCGGGCGATCACCGCGTATCGCTAGAATGGCCGCATCCCCGCCAGCCAAGCCCGCATGCAAGCCGTCAGCAAAGCCCGCCTGCAGATTCACTTCTGCGTCCTGTTGTGGGGATTCACCGCCATCCTCGGCAAGCAGATCACCCTGGGCGCGCTGCCGCTGGTGTGGTGGCGCATGCTGCTGGTGAGTGCAGCGTTGCTGATGCTGCCGCGGGTGCGCCGCGGCCTGCGCGCGATGTCGTCGAGGTTGCGCTGGAGCTATGCCGGGATCGGCCTGCTGGTGTCGCTGCACTGGCTCACTTTCTATGCGGCGATCAAGCTGTCCAATGCCTCGGTGGGCGCCACCTGCATCGCGCTCGGCCCGGTCTTCCTGGCCTTCGTCGAACCGTGGATCGCCGGGCGCCGCTTCGATACTCGCGAGCTGCTGATCGGCATCGCGGTGGTGCCCGGCGTGGCCATGGTGGTCGGCGGCGTACCCGCCGACATGCGCCTGGGCATCGCCGTCGGCGTGCTCTCGGCGCTGTTCGTGGCGCTGTTCAGCGCGTGCAACAAGCGGCTGGTCGAACATGCGGAACCGCTCACCGTCACCGCGCTGGAACTGGGCACCGGCACCTTGCTGCTCACCGCGCTGGCGCCGCTGCTGCCGCACCAGGGCGCAGCCTTCGTGCTGCCCGGCGCACACGACGCCGTCCTGCTGCTGGTGCTGGCCTTCGGCTGCACCCTGCTGCCGTTCGCGCTGGCCCTGGTGGCATTGCGCCACCTGAGCGCCTTCGGCACACAGATGGTGACCAATCTGGAGCCGGTCTACGCGATCGTGCTGGCGATGCTGTGGTTCGGCGAGCAGCGCGTGCTGGACGGCTGGTTCTACGCCGGCGTGGCGGTGATCCTCGCCGCGGTGTTCGTGCACCCGCTGCTGCATCGCGTGCAGCGCAGCCCGGAAAACTCCGAACTGCTCGGCACCGCGGAAAGCCACAACATCGTCGAATAAGCGGCACCGCATCGCCGGATGGCCAGGCTCGCGGCCTCTCCCGCGCCTCCTGTTCTGCGCTGCGATGGAGAATTTCCTGAGCTCACTGCAGCGGCTCGCGCGCAGGCCGGCGATGAGCAAGCAGATGCTTGTCGATACGAGACCACCTGCCGACCTCGGCCTGGAGCAAGCCGAATCCGCCCGAAGGATGACGCCCCAGGTGATATGCGGCCTAGAACTGTCTCGATGAAACCCGCACCGCTTCTCGGCGGCACGCGCATGCACGCATGCGGTCTGCGCCAGGATCCGCCCTCTGGCGGATTTATCCCCAGAGCAACGCCCTGAGCGCTGCCGGCTGACCTCGCGAGCCGCAGGCAACTAGATGACAGCGCTTCAGGCTCGCGCCGCCAGATAGCCACGCAGGTGCTCGATAAAGACGCGCACCTTGGCCGGCATCTGCTTCCCCGGGTATACCGCATGCACACCGCCGCCGCGCAGCGGATACTGCGCCAGCACGGCGACCAGCCGCCCGGCGCGGATGTCCTCGGTCACCAGGTAGTCCGGCAGCACCGATACGCCCGTGCCGCCGAGCACCAGCGCGCGCGCCGCGATGGTGCTGTTGGCCTGCGCCGCCTGGCGCATGCGCACCGTGCGGCGCGTACCGTCGGGGTTGGTGAAGGTCCAGCGCAGCGGGGTCGCCAGCAAGGACACCGCGATCCAGTCGTGCCCGGCCAATTCCGCCGGCGTACGCGGCGTACCGTGCTCGGCCAGATAGGCCGGCGAGGCCACGGCAAGCTCACGGAAGCCGGCCAGGCGCAAGGCGCGCATGCCGGAATCGCGCAGCCAGCCGATGCGGATGCTGAGGTCGAAGCGTTCGGCGATCAGGTCGCTGATCTGGTCGTCGAGGCTCAGGTCGACCCGTACCTGCGGGTGCAGGCGCATGAAGCCGGCCAGTGCCGGCGCGACCACCGCCGTGCCGTAATCGGTGGTGGTGGTCAGGCGCAGCGTACCGCTCGGCGTCTCCTGGCTCTTGCCCACGCGCTCGATCGCAGCGGCGGTATCGGCCAGGATGCGCTCGCAGTCCGCCAGGAATGCGCTGCCGGCCTCGGTCAAGGCCATCCGCCGCGTGCTGCGCAGGAGCAGGGTCACGCCCAGTTCCCGCTCGAGCTTGGCCAGATGCTGGCTGACCATTGCCTTGGTCAGGCCGAGCCGCTCGGCGGCGGCGGTGAACGAGCCCGCGCGTACCAGCGCAGCGAAGATCGCCAGCCGATTGAGATTGACTTCGTTCGCCATGCGCACCTCGACTGTCAATCATAAATTTACATTGAATTCTATTTTGGTTCGTATATTCGCGCCAATGAATGGCGCATGCTGACTACCTCCTCCCGATGCGAAACGCTCATGCGCGCCTTCCGTACCCCACTCCTGCTGCTGTCGCTGGCCCTGGCCGGCAGCTTCGGCAGCGTCCAGGCCAAGCAGCCTCCGCTGACGCTCGAGGTCTACAACGCGGGCGCCAAGGCGATCTTCCCGGTCAGCTCGGTGCTGGTCGAAGGCCAACACGACGCCGTGCTGATCGACGCGCAGTTCGCGCGCAGCGACGCCGAAAAGCTGGTCGAGAAGATCAAGGCTTCCGGCAAGCACCTGGCCACCATCTACATCAGCCACGGCGATCCCGACTACTACTTCGGCCTGGACGTGCTGCATGCCGCCTTCCCGGACGCCAAGATCGTCGCTAGTCGCCCCACGCTGGAACACATCCGTGCCACCGAGCAGGCCAAGCTGGCCTACTGGGGCCCGATCCTGAAGCAGGATGCGCCGACCGCCATCGTGCTGCCCGAGGCGCTGCACGGTGACACGCTGACCCTGGAAGGCCGCAAGCTGCAGGTGATCGGCCTCGACGGCCCGGCGCCCGAGCGCAGCTTCGTGTGGATTCCCTCGCTGAAGGCGGTGGTGGGCGGCGTGCTGGTGTTTGGACGTCTGCACGTCTGGATGGCCGACACGCAGACGCCTGCCTCGCATGCGCAATGGCTGGCCGCGCTGAGCGGGATCGAACGGCTCGAGCCGACCGAGGTGGTGCCGGGCCATTACCAAGCCGGCGCGCCGTTCGACCTCGGCTCGGTGCGCTACACCCGCGACTACATCCGCGCCTACGACGCCGAAGCAGCCAAGGCCAAGGACGCCGCCGCGCTGGTCACCGCGATGGAGCGGCGCTACCCGGAGGCCGGCGAGCGGGCCTCGCTGGAACTCAGCGCCAAGGTCAGCAAGGGCGAAATGAAGTGGCCTTGAGCCGCTCCCGCCCGCTCATCCCCTGAACGTCCACCCCTAAACACTCATCGATCTCTGGAGATCCCCATGAAAATCGCCCTGTTCGGCGCCACCGGCCATCTCGGCCAAGGCATCCTCGACGAAGCGCTGGCGCGCGGCTACGACGTCATCGCGGTGGTGCGCGACCCCGCCCGGCTCGAGCGTCGGCACGACAAGCTGCACGTGGTCACCGGCGATGTCGCCAAGCCCGACACCTGGCTGGATGCGGTACGCGGCAGCGACGCCGTGGTGGCCAGCCTGTCGGCCCGCCGCGACGGCGACCTCGCCAGCGTCCCGGGCAACGCCCGTGTGCTGCTCGACGCCCTGCCCAAGGCCGGCGTGAAGCGCCTGCTGTGGGTGGGCGGCGCCGGCAGCCTGCAGACCGCGCCCGGCGTGCGCGTGCTGGACGACCCGAACTTCCCGGCTGCGTGGAAGCCCGAGGCCGAAGCGCAGGGCAAGGCGCTGGAGGTGTTCCGCGCCAGCCAGGCCGACATCGACTGGACCTATATCAGCCCTGCCGCCCTGATCGAACCCGGCGAGCGCAACGGCAAGTATCGCGTCGGCGGCGAGCAGTTGCTCGTCGATGCTGCCGGCCACAGCCGCATCACCATTCCCGATTACGCCGTCGCCCTGCTCGATCGCATCGAGAAGCACGACGCCCTGCGCCAGCGCATCACCGTCGCGTACTGAGCGCGACGCTGCTGCAGCACCGCGGCGGGACTCCTCGCCACGGTGTTACAGCAAGCCATCCATGCCACCGTTGCATCGCCCTGCATGGCATCAGGGGCGGTCGGCCCGGCACCGGACTTGTCCAGCAGTGCTCAGCCGAAACCAGACCTCGCCGGATCGAGGCGCATGAGGCCTGCTTCGCGGCGAAAGCCATTCCGCCCGGCGCTCGCCGGCCGCATCACGCTCCCTGCGCAAGCGACAGGTTCAATGATGATCGGCGCTGCTGGCCGCAGCGGCCGGCATGGCGTGATCGTGATCCATCGGCCCCATGTCGTCGTCCGGCGGGGCCTTGGCGACGATGTCGCGGTATTGCGCGGGAGTCAGCGTCGGTAGCTTGCGCAGGAAGGCCACCATGCTCCAGATCGTGGCGTCGTCGTGGCTGCTGCCCCAGGCCGGCATCGCGCTCATCTTGATGCCGTGCTTGATCACCCAGAACGCGGCGCGCGGGTCCACCGCCTGCCGCGTCAGGTCGGGCGGCTGCGGATAGAGTCCGGGCCGGATCTCCGAATCGTCCATCCCCGGCGCCAGATGGCAGCCGGTGCACATCGCCGCATATTGGCCCGCGCCCTTGAGGATCACTGCCGGATCGTCGAGATCGTGCGGCAGCTCGATGGCCGCCGCGCGATGCGCGATCGAGCGTTCGCGCAAAGTCTGCAGCAGGGCCAGCACCGGTCGCGTATGCGGCTGGTCGGCGCCGATGTCGTACCAGCCCGACTCCACCCAGACGGCGACCGCGAGGCCGCCGAGCAGGATCAAGGTCAACAGGATCTTCAGTGTTTTCATCGTTGGATTCCGTGATCGGTCAAAACCAGAAACGCACGCCGGCCAGCCAGTTGAGCTGGTGCACGGGTTCGTCGCGTCGCATGAACGGCCAGGACGTGCCGCCCTGGCGATAGCCCCAGTTCACGCCGAGATAGGGCGCGAAGCGGCGGCTGAATTCGTAGCGCAGGCGCAGGCCCAAGGCCGCATCGGACAGGCCAGCGCGCTGTTGGCGCAGCGGGTCGGCCTTGCCGTACAGATTCAGCTCGAGATCCGGCGTAAGCACCAGCTTCTGCGTGAAGCGCAGGTCGTAGCTGGCCTCCAGCCGTGCTGCCGTGCGTCCCTGCGATCCGACATAAAACGTAGCGTCCAGATCGAACCAGTACGGCGCCAGCCCCTGCACGCCGAGGGCCGCCCACTGCCGCCCGTGATCCTGGCCGATGTCGTCGCGCACGCCCAGCCGCCAGTCCCAGAAGCTCGCGAAGGCGTGGCTCCACAGCAGCTCGGCGCGGCCATCCTGGGTGCCGCGCGGGGTGAGCTCGCCTTCGCCGCGCAGCCACAGCTTGTCGATATCGCCGCCCCACCAGGCATCGGCCTCCCACGCCGTAGCCGGCTCGCCGTCGTCGCCGCTGCGCCGCTCGAGACGATCGAACAACAGCATGCCGCGCGTGGCCTGATCGTCCATCTGCATCACGGCGACCATCTGCGCCGGCGACATGGTCGCCATCACCTGCTGCGGCGCGGCTGGCGCCACGTGATCGTTGGGCGGAAGCTCGGCAACTGCGACAGCCTGGTCCGAAGCCGCGTTGGTCTGCGCAGCGCTGGCGGCATGCTGATGATGATCCATGGCGTCATGGGCGCCAGCTGGCTGACTCGCCCCTGGCTTAGCAGGCGACGACATGTCCATGCCTGCCATATCGTCCATCGGCGGCATGGCATGGCTGGCATCTCCGTGCGCCATACCCGGCATGGCGGCACTGCTCGCGGACGTCGGCGCAGCATGCTCAGTCGTCTGACTCGCTGCCGGTCGAGCAGACGTCGACATATCCATGCCCGGCATATTGTCCATTGGCGGCATCGTCTCACTGGCATTTCCGTGCATCGTGCCTGGCATGACCGTGCCGCCCGCGGATGCCGACGCACTCTCGGTGGCAACGCTCGACGCGGCATGTCCATCCACCGGGTTAGCGGTCGATCGAGCCGACGGCGACATGTCCATGCCCGGCATACCCTCCATCGGCGGCGCGGCGCGACTTGCATCGCCGTGTGCCATGCCTGGCATGGCAGCGCTGCTCGCGGATGCTGGCGCGCTGCCGTCGATGGCACTTGATGCGGCGGCGGCGATTGCATCCTGCGCCGCGGGCAGCGCATCGAGACACGGCGAAACCGCGCTGATCGCCACAAAGACTCCCATCGCGCGAATCGCCATCCAACCATTCAGACGGCTCTTTCGCGTCGACGCCATGAAATGGTGCCTCGGCAAATCGCGCGCGCTCATGCCACCACCACCTCGCGGAACATGCCCGCTTCCATGTGGTAGAGCAGATGGCAGTGATAGGCCCAGCGCCCCAGCGCGTCGGCGCTGACCCGGTAGCTGATCCGCTGGGCCGGCTGCACCACCACAGTGTGCTTGCGCACCTGGAATTCGCCGTTTGGCGATTCCAGCTCGCTCCACATGCCATGCAGGTGGATCGGGTGAGTCATCATGGTGTCGTTGGTCAGCACGATGCGCACGTGCTCGCCGTACTTGAGGCGCAGCGGCTCGGCCTGCGAGAACCGCGTGGCGTCGAACGACCACAGATAGCGCTGCATATTGCCGGTGAGGCGCAGACTGATCTCGCGATCGACACGCGGCGAGATCGGTGCATCCAGCGCGTGCAGATCGGCATAGCTGAGTACGCGCCGGCCGTTGCCGCGCAGGCCCACACCGGGATCGTCGAGATTCGTGCGCGGCTGCGCCACGCGCATATCGACCTCGACGCCGGTCGCCGACGGCGCCATGGTCATGCCAGACATGCCCGACATACCTGCCATCGCATCGCCGCCCATATCGTGCGCCATGCCGGGCATGGCCATGGCGTGACCGTGCATGCCGCCGCCCATATCGCCCATCATGTCGCCCATGCTCAGCAGCGGGCGCGGATCGAGCGGCGGCAGCTCCGCCGTCATGCCAATCCTTGGGGTCAAGGTCGCCCGCGCATAACCGGAGCGGTCCATGCTTTGCGCGAAGATGGTCCAGGCGCGATCCGCCGGCGGCTGCACGATCACGTCGACCGTCTCGGCGGTGCCGATGCGGAATTCGTCCACGCTGACCGGCTCGATGTCCTGGCCATCAGCGGCGACCACGGTCATCTTCAGGCCAGGGATGCGCACGTCGAAAAAACTCATCGAGGCGCCGTTGATGAAGCGCAGGCGCACCCGCTCGCCGGCTGCGAACAGGCCGCTCCAGTTGCCCGCCGGCGTGGTGCCGTTGACCAGATAGGTGTAGGCAGCGGCAGAGACGTCGGACAGGTCGGTCGGGTCCATGCGCATCTGCTGCCACATGCGCCGCTCGGCCAGCGCCGCCGCGACGCCGCGCCGGCCGGCGTCGCGCAGGAAATCTCCCGCCACCGGCTCGCCGGTGTTGTAGTAATCGGACTGCTTCTTCAGGTTGGCGTAGACGCGTTCGGGGTCGGTGTCGCTCCAGTCGCTGAGCAACAGCACGTAGTCGCGCTCGGCCGGATGGCGCTCGCCGCGTCGCGGCTCGATCACGATCGGGCCATACAGGCCGGTCTGCTCCTGGAAGCGCGAATGGCTGTGGTACCAGTAGGTGCCGGCCTGATTCACCTGGAAGCGGTACAGGTATTCGCCACCGGGCGGGATGCCGTCGAAGCTCAGACCCGGCACGCCGTCCATGTCCGCCGGCAGCACCATGCCGTGCCAGTGGATCGAGCTGGTCGCCGCCAGGCGGTTGCGCACGCGCAGGGTCACCGTATCGCCTTGCCGCCAGCGCAGCAGCGGCGCCGGCAGCTGCCCGTTGACCACGGTGGCGATGCGCCGGCGGCCGGTGAAGTCGACCGGCAATTCGCCGATCGACAGCTCGAAATGGTCGCCGCGCAACTCGGCGCGGGCTGCGGTCGCCTGCGCATGCAATGCCCGGCCGCGCAGACCGAGGGCAGCAGCGACGCCGCCCAGCGCCAGCCCCTGCACGAAACGCCGGCGCGGCAGCTGGATGCCGCACGGATCTTGCCTGTTCATGGATGTGTCCTGCCTGGATGCGCGCGCACGGGCGCGCGATGCGGCCGCACGCGGCGGCCGGCCTCTTCACGGAGGATCAGGCGGCAGGTGGCCGCAGTGGCGGCGGCTGGCCGGGCTGCGGTGCCGTCTTCGCCTGCAGCATCCAGACAGCTCTTGCCGACGGCGCGACCTGGGCGGTCGCACCGCATGACGGCAGGACCAGGGTGGCCTGCACGCAGCCGCAGGTGCAGTGCGCCGCATGGTGATGCACCGGCTGGCCGTGATCGCCATGCATGTGCGCCATGTCGTGCATGGACATGCCTGCCATCGGAGCGGCCTGCTCGGCACAGCAATCCACGCCGGCCCAGGCCAGGCTGCCCATCGACAGCCAGGCGCAGCAGGCCAGCGCGAACAGCACGCGGCAACGGCGCAGGCGATGGAACAGGAAGCGGAACATGCGCCGAGCCTACGCAAGAACGCTGCGCCTGCCAACTCTGGAGCAGGCTCCATCAGGGCTGCGCGACGACGATGCGCCGCCCTGCCTCGTCGCTGCCCGGCGATGGCCTCACGGTCATCCGCCCGCCGACACGCGGAACGGCAGGCCGGCACGGATCATGGCAGTGCGCACTTATACTGGACTCCCCTCGCGCGACGACCGCCATGAACTACCGCCACGCCTACCATGCCGGCAACTTCGCCGATGTGCTCAAGCACACCGTGCTGTTCGCGCTGTTGGAGGCGCTGCAGGCCAAGCCCGCGCCCTATTGTTTCGTCGACACCCATGCCGGCAGCGGCAGCTATGCGCTGGACAGTGTCGAGGCCGGCAAGACCGGCGAATACCGCGATGGCATCGGGCGACTGCTGTCGCTGGTGCCGCTGCCTCAGGATGCCGCCATCGACACCCCACTGCCGCCGCTGCTGCGGCGCTGGCTCGACATGCTGCTCGCGCTGCCCGGCAACGACGGCCAGCTGCGCCGCTATCCGGGCTCGCCGCTGCTGGCCGCGCAGATGATGCGCGCCGACGATGCCGCACAGCTGTGCGAACTGCATGAAGAAGAAGCCGCGCGGCTGCGCAGCCTGTTCCATCACGATGCCCGCGTGCACGTGCATCACCGCGACGGCTACGAGGCGTTGAAGGCGCTGCTGCCGCCCCGCCAGAAGCGCGGGCTGGTGCTGATCGATCCGCCGTACGAGGCGCAGGAAGGCGAGTACCAGGCGATCCAGGCCGCCCTGAAGCTGGCCCTGCAGCGCTGGCCAGGCGCCATCTATGCAGTGTGGTATCCGATCAAGCTGCGCAGCCAGGTGCAGCCCTTCCTGCGCTGGCTGGGCAAGTGCGAGGCCAAGCGCGTGCTGCGCGCCGAACTGCTGGTGCACCCCGACGACTCGCCGCTGCGCCTGAACGGCTCGGGCATGGCCGTGCTGAATGCGCCCTGGCAGCTCGACCAGGCCTTGCGCGAACCGCTGCGCGCGATGGCCCAGCGGCTGTCGCAGCAGACTCCGGCCGAGTGGCGCCTGGACTGGCTGCGGGAAGAAGGGGCAGCGCCGCCGACACCGCCTTCACGCCGCGCGTAAATCATCCGTCTTGCACGCGGCGCCCATTCGGTCTGAGATAGCCTCCACCAACCTCGCTTCACCCATCCGCCGGAGCCTCGATCATGCGCATCCACCTACGTGCCCTGTCCGTCCTGCTGGCCACGCTCGGCCTGGCGGCCTGCGCCCCGGCGCCGATCTACACCACGCCGCCGGGCACGCTTGCGGTGACGCCGCAGCAGGTGGCGCAGTCGCCGGAACGCTATGCCAGCAGCCCGGTGATCTGGGGCGGCGCCATCGTCGAAGTGAGGAACTTCGTCGACCACAGCGAGATCGAGGTGCTGGGCTATCCGCTGGACAGCTCGCAGCGCCCGCGCCTGAGACAGCCCGGCGGCGGCCGCTTCATCGCGGTGCTGCCCGGCTATGTGGAGTCGCTGAACTATCCGGCCGGCGCGCCGATCACGGTCAGCGGCGCGCTCGACGGCAGCCGCGCCGGCCAGGTCGGCAATGCAAGCTACGTGTTCCCGCTGGTGAAGGCGGCGCAAACCCATCTATGGACCGCCGCCGAGATGGGCCAAGGCCATCCGAACGTGCAGTTCGGCGTCGGCGTGGGCGTAGGCATCCGCTGATCCTCAGTCGCGCTGGAACTGGGCAAACGTGACGAAGTGGCCGCCCGGCTCGCGATAGCCGATCTCGGTGGCGCCGTAGAAAGTCGCGTGTCGCGGCGCCACGATTTCCTGGCCCTGCAATGCCGCCGCCAGCCGGTCGATGTCGTCGACCTCGACGAACAGGCAGCTGCGATCATCCCGCCACGCCATGCTGGCCGCGTGCGGGTCGGCAGCCAGCGAAGCCTTGGTCTGCAGCATCACCTCGATGCCGCCGCTGACCAGGATCGCGAACGCCGGCCCGTCTTCGCCAGGCACTTCGGTGGTCAGCTCGAAACCGAGACGGTCCCGCCAGAACGCGAGGCTGGGCGCGATGGCGTCGACATACAGCACGGGGGTGGCTTTGCGGCAAAGCGCTGAAGTCATGGCATGTATCCGGGGTTGAGAAGGCGGCAGTCTGCCGCAGGCGCCGAGGCGGGTCTTGAACGAAGACGTCAGCGCCAGCGCCCCGGCGTGATGCCGGCGAAGCGACGGAATTCGCGCACGAAATGCGCCTGGTCGCTGTAGCCCGCAGCCATCGCCACCTCGACCGCACGCTGCCCGCGCTGCGCCAGCAACTGCCTGGCGCGCTCGAAACGCAGATAGCGCAGGTGCTGGCGCGGACTGACGCCCAGCTGTTCCTGGAAACGACGCTGCAGGGTGCGCATGCCCCAGCCCACGGCATCGGCCAGTGCCGCCGCCGATTCGGGCAGATGGCGCGATGCCGACAGTCCCTGCAGCAGCTGCAGCATCGGCGTGCCTGGCAGCTGCAGCAGCAGGCTCTGCAGGCTGGCATCGGCGCGTGCGCAACGCGCAGCGAAGTCGCCGTCCTCGAGCCAGCCGCTCAGGGGCGGCAACCAGGCCGTGGCCGGCAGATCGGCAAAGGCGACGCTGCCGTCGGTGAGCGGCGTCATCGGCGCACCGAGCAGCGGATACAGGCCACCCGGCGCGAAGCGGATGCCGAACAGATCCTGCCTCGCGACGATCGGCACCTCGATCGCGCGGGTCATGGTGCCGACCCAGCGCATCGAGGCGTGACCGCCGGAAAAATCGCAGATCAGGTCGGCGCAGCCATCGGGCAGGATGCGTCGCGTTCCCGGCGCCGCGAGGACCGCGCTCTCCGCGACGCCCCAGTAGGCGACCACCCAGGGCCGCAATGGCGGTGCAGGCAGTGATTCGCGATAGCTCATGGCGACATCTTGCGCGCCGGGGCACTGGCATGTCACGGCACCGCAGCGTCGCCGACGCCGATGTCGCAGGTTATTGCTGCGGCGTGCCTTACACTCGCCCAATCTATCGTGGGGATGCCACATGTCGGGTCACGCCAATTCGCTGAAGGCGGTCTTGCTCGCGCTCGGCGCGAACTTCGCCATCTTCCTCACCAAGCTGTTCGCCGCCCTGGTCACCGGCTCCGGCGCGATGCTGGCCGAGGCGGTGCATTCGCTCGCCGACTGCGGCAACCAGGGCCTGCTGCTGCTCGGCATGCGCCAGGCCCAACGGCCGCCATCGGCGGAATATCCGCTGGGCTGGGGCCGCGCGCTGTATTTCTGGTCGTTCCTGGTGGCGGTGCTGCTGTTCAGCGTGGGCGGCATGTTCTCGATCTACGAGGGCGTGCACAAGCTGACCCACCCGGAGCCGCTGAAGTGGCCGTGGCTGGCGCTGGGCGTGCTGGTGTTCGGCGTGGTCGCCGAAAGCATCTCGATGCGCGGCTGCCTGCAGGAAGTGAACAAGGCACGCGGCGAGCAGGGTCTGTGGACCTGGTTCCGCGAGACGCGCTCCAGCGAGCTGCTGGTGATCTTCGGCGAGGATCTGGCCGCCCTGCTCGGTCTGTGCCTGGCCGCACTGGCGGTAGTGGGCACGATGGTCAGCGGCAACTTGCTGTTCGACGCCGTCGGCACCATCGCCATCGGCGTGCTGCTGGTGGTGGTGGCGATCGCGGTGGCGATCGAAGTGAAGGCGCTGCTGATCGGCCAGGGTGTCGAACCGCGCCGCCGCGCCGAGCTGCTCGACTTCCTCAACAGCCGTCCGGAAGTGGTCGCGGTGCTCAATCTGATCACTCTGCAGATGGGACCGGACGTGATGGTGGCGGTGAAGGCGCGCATGGCGCCGGTGCCGGGCGACCGCCAGCTGATCGAGGCCATCAACACGGTCGAAGCAGCGATGAAGGCGCGCTTCGACGATGTGCGCTGGAGCTTCTTCGAACCCGACCTCACCGATTGAGCGGCAGCGCCCTCACGAGGTGAGCTGGAGCAGATCCCAGCGGTTGCCGTACAGGTCCTGGAACACCACCACGGTGCCGTAGACCTCTTCGCGCGGCTGCTCGCAGAACACCACGTCGTGCTCCTGCATGCGCCGGTAGTCGCGCCAGAAATCGTCGGTGTGCAGCAGCAGGAATACCCGGCCGCCGGCCTGGTCGCCTACCCGCGCGCGCTGCTCGGGCGTGGTCGCCTTCGCCAGCAGCAGGCGGGTTTCCTGCGCGCCCGGCGGCGCCACCACCACCCAGCGCTTGTCGCCGCCCTGGGGCGTGTCCTCGACCAAGCTGAAACCCAGGGCGCGGGTGTACCAGGCGATCGCTTCGTCATAGTCGGCGACGACCAGGGCAATGCTTCCGATATGTTGCTTCACGTAAAGACTTCCTCGATCAATGAAATGCTACGGGGCGTCCGCCTCCGGCACCGCGCCGAGAGCGGCCTGGGTCTTCTTGGGCAGCTTCGCGCGGACCAGGCCGTACGAGCGCCGGACCAGCCGCTCCAGTTCGTCCGTGGCCAAGCGCTGCAGCGGCTCGAGCATGACCCAGTGATGGCGCGCCAGATAAGGCGCCGGGCGGATGCCGGGCTGATCGGTCAATTCGAGGAAACGCTCCGCCTCCACCTTGACGAACAGCCGCGGCAGTGGCCCGGGCTGATCGCGCGTGAGCGCAAACATCTTGCCCGCCACGCTGTAGACCCGCTCGTCGCCCCACTTGATGTCGCGGGTGACTCCGGGCCAGGAGCCGCATAAGGACTCCAGGCGCTCGGCGGTCAATCCGGTCAATTTGCGCATGCCGCGTCTCCGCTCAGGCGCGCCATGATAGGCCAGCCCAAGCTCGCGATCCGGCTGCTGCACGACAGCATGCAAGGCGCGCTCGCCAGCCTGACGTCGGATGGCCTTGAATCAAGGCATCTGGCGAGGCCTTCCGGCATGTGGATGGACGGCATCCGGGAGATTCATGTTGCGTTGCACACAATACGCTAAAGTATGGTCATGAATCAGGCCATCCTTCGCAATCCGCCCTGCTCCGACGCCATGTCGCACTCGACCCTGCCCCCGCCCAGCCGGGAACGCTACGCCCGCCCGCTGCTGCGCAGCGAGCCACAGGGCGAAGTTGTGCGTGCACAGGACGGCCGCGAGCTGCGCCTGCGTGGCATCGAGCCGGGCGACGTGGCGGCGCTGCAGCGTTGCTTCGGCCGCCTGTCGCCGCAGGAAGTGCGTCGCCGCTTCCTGCATGCGATGGCGGAGTTGCCGGCACCGATGGCGCAGCGCCTGAGTCATATCGATCCCGCGCTGGAGACCGCGCTGGTGCTGATGGACGAAACCGTGCGGCCGGCCGAGATGCGCGGCGTGGGCCGGCTGTACGTGGACGAGACCACCGACAGCGCGGAGTTCTCGGTGCTGGTCGAGCAGGACTGGACCCGCATCGGCCTCGGCGCGCTGCTGCTGCAGCGCCTGGTGGACGATGCCCGTCGCCGTGGCTTGAACGACATCTGGGGGCATGTGCTGATGGAAAACCGCCCCATGCTGCAGCTGTGCAAGGAGCTGGGCTTCGTACGCCGGCCCGCGCAGGGCGAACCCGGCACGGCGCTGATTTCGCTGAAGCTCTGACGCAGCTCGTACGCTCGCCCGGCAGCTGACTGCAAGCGCTGCCGCTCAGCTGCAACATCCTGCGCAAAGCCAGGCACTGAGCGGCGGATTCGGCCTGCCGCACGCGTGGCGGTACACTTGCCCGCTTTCCCCGGCGCCGCCACGGCCGCGCCACGAGTGCCGCATGCCGTCCATGTCCAGCCCGATTCCGCATCCCCCGCTTCCGACCAGTCCCAAGCAGCGCCGCTACTGGCAGAGCCCGCACGGCTCCGCGCGCGCGCTGCTGATCGCCGAGGCCGCCAAGGCACATGCCGGCCTGTGCGTGGTGGTCACGCGCGACACGCAGCAGGCCTCGGTGCTCGAGGACGAACTGCGCATCTACGCCGGCGGCCTGCCGGTGCTGCATTTCCCGGATTGGGAGACGCTGCCCTACGACGTGTTCAGCCCGCATCCGGAGATCGTCTCGCAGCGCATCGCCGCGCTGTACCGGCTGCCGTCGACCCAGCGCGGCGTGCTGGTGGTGCCGGTGGCCACGTTGATGCAGCGTATCGCGCCGCGCAGCCATATCGACGGCTCCGGCCTGATGCTGCGCAAGGGCCAGAAGCTGGACATCGTGCAGGAGCAGCGGCGCCTGGAAGCCGCCGGCTACCGCAACGTGCCGCAGGTGAGCGAACCCGGCGATTTCGCCGTGCGCGGCGCGCTGATCGACATCTTCCCGATGGGCGCCGCCGAGCCTTATCGCGTCGAGCTGTTCGACGACGAGGTGGACTCGATCCGCAGCTTCGACCCGGAAACGCAGCGCTCGCTGCAGCAGGTCGAGCGCGTTGCGCTGCTGCCGGCGCGCGAGTTCCCGGTTACCGAGGAAGCCGCCAAGCACTTCCGCAATGCGCTGCGCGAGCGCTTCCCGATCGACGTGCGGCGCTGCGCGCTGTACCAGGACATGAAGGAAGGCGTCACCCCGGGTGGCATCGAGTACTACCTGCCGCTGTTCTTCGCGCAGACCGCCACCTTGTTCGACTACCTCGGTGACGATGCGGTGTTCGTGCTGGGCGAGCAGACCGGCGAAGCGATGGAACAGTTCTGGACGAATACCGCCGAACGCTACGACCAGCGCGCGCACGACATCGAGCGCCCCGTGCTGCCGCCGGCCGAGCTGTACCTGTCGCCGGAACAGCTGCGCGCGCAGCTCAACAAGCGGCTGCGCGTGGAGCTGGTCGCGGCCGGCCATGAACACGCCGTCGCCAGCGGCACCCAGCCGGCGCCGGAGCTAGCGCTCAACCGCAAGGGCGAAGAGCCCGGCACCGCGCTGCGCCACTTCCTGAGCAGCTACCCCGGCCGCGTGCTGATCGCCGCCGATTCCGCCGGCCGCCGCGAAGCCTTGCTCGAACAGCTCGGCGGCGCCGGCCTTAAGCCGGAAGTCGGCGAGGGCTGGAGCGCCTTCGCCGACGGCGCGGTGCGCTTCGCCATCGCCATCGCCGCGCTGGAGCAAGGCTTCGCGCTGAACAAGCCGGCGCTGACCGTGCTCACCGAGCGCGAGCTGTTCGGCGAACGCGTGCGCAGCGAGCGCAAGCGCCGCCGCGGCGCGGCGCGCGATCCCGAAAGCATCATCCGCGACCTCACCGAGCTGACCATCGGTGCGCCCATCGTGCACGTCGACCACGGCGTGGGCCGCTACCAGGGCCTGATCTCGATGGACGTGGGCGGCATGGCCAACGAGTTCCTCACCATCGAATACGCCAAGGGCGACAAGCTCTATGTGCCGGTGGCGCAGCTGGGCCTGGTCAGCCGCTACAGCGGCACCGCGCCCGAGCTGGCGCCGCTGCATTCGCTGGGCGGCGACGCCTGGGAGCGCGCCCGGCGCAAGGCCGCGGAGAAGGTGCGCGACGTCGCCGCCGAGCTGCTGGCGATCTACGCCCAGCGCGAGGCGCGCGGCGGCAAGGCGCTGCCGATCGACCGCGGCATGGTCGAGGAATTCGGCAGCAGCTTCCCGTTCGAGGAAACCCCCGACCAGGAATCGGCGATCGACGCCGTGCTCGGCGATCTCGCCGCGCCGCGCGCGATGGACCGGGTGGTCTGCGGCGACGTCGGCTTCGGCAAGACCGAAGTGGCGCTGCGCGCTGCCTTCGCCGTCGCCACCGCGGGCAAGCAGGTCGCCGTGCTGGTGCCGACCACCCTGCTGGCGCAGCAGCACTACCGCAACTTCGCCGACCGCTTCGCGGACTGGCCGGTGCGCGTGGAAGTGCTGTCTCGCTTCAAGTCCAAGAAGGAAATCGAGGAGGCCGTGCGGCGGCTGGCGGAGGGCCAGATCGACGTGGTCATCGGCACCCACAAGCTGCTGCAGCCGGACATCAAGTTCAAGGACCTCGGCCTGGTCATCGTCGACGAGGAACAGCGCTTCGGCGTGCGCCAGAAGGAACAGCTGAAGAAGCTGCGCGCCGAGGTGGACCTGCTCACCATGACCGCCACGCCGATCCCGCGCACGCTGAACATGGCGATGAGCGGCCTGCGCGACCTCTCGCTGATCGCCACCCCGCCGGCGCATCGCATGGGCGTGCGCACCTTCATTTCCACCTGGGAGCCGGCGCTGATGCGCGAGGCGTTCCAGCGCGAGCTGGCGCGCGGCGGCCAGGTGTTCCTGCTGCACAACGACGTGGAAAGCATCGAGCGCACCGCGCGCGAGATCCAGGAGCTGATGCCCGAGGCGCGCATCGGCATCGCCCACGGACAGATGCCCGAGCGCGAGCTGGAACGGGTGATGGCCGATTTCCACCGCCAGCGCTTCAACGTGCTGGTGTGCACCACCATCATCGAGACCGGCATCGACATCCCCACCGCCAACACCATCATCATCGACCGCGCGGATCGCTTCGGGCTGGCCCAGCTGCACCAGCTGCGCGGGCGCGTGGGCCGCTCGCACCATCGCGCCTACGCCTACCTGATCGTGCCGGACCGCAAGGCGATCACCGCCGACGCCGAGAAGCGCCTGGAAGCGCTGGCCTCGCTGGAAGAACTGGGCGCAGGCTTCACCCTGGCCACGCACGACCTGGAAATCCGCGGCGCCGGCGAGCTGCTGGGCGACGAGCAGTCCGGCCAGATCCAGGAGATCGGCTTCGGCCTGTACACCGAGCTGCTGGAACGCGCGGTGCGCGCACTGAGATCCGGCAAGGTGCCGGACTTCGATCTCAGCAGCGAGCACGAAACCGAAGTCGAACTGCATCTGCCGGCGCTGATCCCGGACGACTACCTGCCCGATGTGCATGCGCGCCTGACGCTCTACAAGCGCATCGCCAGTGCGCGCGAGCAGGAATCGCTGCGCGAGCTGCAGGTGGAAATGATCGACCGCTTCGGCCTGCTGCCGGACCCGACCAAGCACTTGTTCGCGGTGGCCGGCCTGAAGCTGATGGCCACGCCGCTCGGCATCCGCAAACTGGAGTTCGGCCCCACCGGTGGCCGCATCGTGTTCCGCGACAAGCCCGAAGTGGACCCGATGGCGATCATCAAGCTGATCCAGGGCCTGCCCCGGGTCTACAAGCTGGATGGTCAGGACAAGCTGAGGATCAGCCTCGACCTGCCCGGCGCCAGCGAACGCATCCGCAGCGCGCAGGAAGTGCTGGTGCTGCTGGGTGCGCGGCGACCGGGCTAAGATCCAGCAAACGGCCTGGCGGACCCGGCACGTTCCGGCCGCCACGCCCCATCGATCTGCAACGTCTTCAAGCGAACATCGGCAGGCATGCCGCCACACTGGAAAAGCGGACTTCAGGAGAACTCATGCGTTACTTGAATACGATGGCACTGGCAGCGGCCTTGCTGATGGCAGGTGCATCGACTGCCTCGCACGCCGCGACTGAAGCGGCTGCTTCCAAACAGGACGGCAGCAGCCCTGCAAGCGCCGTGGTCATCAAGGCAGCAGACGAGTTGACCGGCATCCGGGCCGAATACGATTGGATCGCCGCCCGCTATCCGGGGTTCAGACGCGACCGCCAGGCTGTGCTGAACAGCGGCGGGCGCCTTTACGACGCAATCGATGTGACGACCGCAGCTGGCGAACACAAGACGTTCTACTTCGATGTCACTCAATTTTTCGGAAAGATGTGAGCTCCATTCATCCAGTCGACGCAGCGCTTCGCACGACCGTCACCTTCAGTGCCGGCACGAAGCGCGCCTTGCTCATCACTGCTGCGACTTGCCATAGCCAGTCTGACGATTGCCGCGGAATCCACCAACGGCCATAGTGTGGTGAGGAAGGCACCGGCATACACTGCCGGGGCTTTCTCGGAATGACACCCGGCTATTCGGTCCAGGCGCCTGCTCAAGCAACGGCGACCCGATAGAGCATGGATGGACGGGACGTGGCTGACCTGGGTAAGCATGAGCACGGGACATTGCGTCGACGCGTACATGGCTAGCTTCGACAAGCTCCAGGCACACGGCGACTCCATCAGGAATCCAAGCCGTGGCAGACCTCCTCTACTGTTGGCGCTGCGACCGAACAGTCCCCATGCTCGACGAGCAGGAATGGACAGCCGTCGTGCCCTTGCTGCGCGACATGCTCGTGGAAATCCAGCGTTACCGACGCGATTACCATGCCCCGTTGGCCGAAGCGCTTGAGCAAGGTTTCGGCCACAAGGCCTTGCTCAAATATCGGGAGCTGACCGGCGCTGCCGAGTCCGATCCGGACGTCCTCTGGCATCATCGCTCGAGCCTGTTCGGTCCGGGATGCGGCACCTGCGGAAAGCCGCTACGCACGCCTCGGGCGACGTTCTGCGCAGCATGCGGTGCAGCGCGGGCTTAGTCGATTGTTCCTAGGTCGCCTGCAACCGCATTGCGCCGGACACCGTTGGCAAGAAGTGCTGCGCTCACGCTCCGCTTCGAATACCTGCAGGATCGCATGTCGATTCCAGCCCGCCCCGTTCGTCGATCACACTGAGGGTCGTCCTCTTCTCACGGAGATTCAGCATGCCCAGCCAGACTGTTCGCCTGCACCGCATCATCCGCGCCACGCCGGAACGCCTCTATCGCGCCTTCCTGGATGCCGACGCGATGGCCAAGTGGCTGCCGCCCCACGGCTTCACCGGCAAGGTGCATCAGCTCGATGCCCGCGTCGGCGGCAGCTACAAGATGTCGTTCACCAACTTCACCACCGGTCATCAGCACAGCTTCGGCGGCGACTATCTCGAGCTGGTGCCGCACGAACGCATCCGCTACGCCAGCCGCTTCGACGATCCCAACCTGTCCGGCAGCATGGAGACGACCATCGAGCTGCGCGCCACACCCTTCGGCACCGAGTTGAACGTGACCCAGTCCGGCATCCCTGAGCTGATTCCGGCCGAGGCCTGCTATCTCGGCTGGCAGGAATCGCTGGTTCTGCTGGCGCAATTGGTCGAGCCTGAAATCAAGCCCTGAACCGAATCGCCGGCAGCCTAGGGATGCACAGCCTTCGGCCTCGCTGCGGCGAACGAAGGCTGTCGCACGGCGTGGCCTCTAGGCCAGGCATCTTCTGCTTCGACGATCGCTTGCCGTACACACCTCGCACGCTGCCGGCGGCCTCGCATCCGCGCAGACAGCTTGCCCGACGGTGTCGGTCGAAGCGGTAGGCGCCTGGCCGACGAGCTCTGCGCTATGCTCGCACTCTGCCTATCGCACGGCGCGTATTCCCAGGACTGTCATGTTGATTTCCGGCGGCTGTCATTGCGGCAATATCGGTTTCACCCTGCGCTGGGTCGGCGAGCCCGTCGCGATTCCGGCTCGTGCCTGCGCCTGCACTTTCTGCACCAAGCACGGCGGCGTCTGGACTTCGTGTCCGGGCGGAACGCTGGAAATTAGCGAGCGCGATCCGAAGCTGGTGTCGCGCTACGCTTTCGGCACCGAAACCGCCGAGTTCCACGTGTGCGCGCGCTGCGGCGTGGTGCCGCTGGTCACCAGCCTGATCGACGGACAACTCTTCGCCGTAGTCAGCGTCAATGCGTTGCAGGATGTCGATCCCGCGCTGATCCAGCGCGCGGCCGCACCGGCAGACTTCGATGGCGAAATCGAACACGAGCGCCTGGCGCGACGTCGCCGCAACTGGATCGCGCAGGTCAGCTATAGCGACTGAGCGGCATCGCTGGACTTTGCTGCTTGCCGGCATCACGACGATGCGCGTCGATACCTTGACCGCTCTGCCGCCTTGCCTCGTATAGGCACGCTGGAACAGGTCGCGGATGCCGAAGATCGTGCCTGTTCCATCGCCTCGGTGCGGGTTCGCCGGCAGCCAGGGTGAAGCGACGCCATCGGCGCGTTCTCCGCGACCGGACGACGCCATCGCCATCCACACGGATTCGCATGAACGTCGAAGCCGCTCCAGCTTGCCCCGGCGTAAGCTTCGCTCGGAAACGGTAAGTCCTGCATGTCCGGCCTGGCGAACAACCGGATTCCGACAGCTCGATCTTCATCGAATGGACAAGCCGCTTGCAGGGCATTCGTCACCCGCCGATCCACGCATCCTGCAAGCCTGCCCAATCGACCGACGAATGGGCGCTGCCAAGTCGCCGCGGCATCCGCTGCCAGGTGTCGCGCCGACCTCTGGCGAGCCGCAGCGGATGCCACCGCGATGCGCCATGTCGCGCGATGTGCCGAACCGACATTTCGCCACGCGTTGACAACAAAACTCGCATACATCCCTGCGGAGCTGCGGCCGTTCCACGGCCCCTCAGCCCGGCATCCAGCCCGCCAAGGCGCCCTCGTTGAAATAGACGGCTACTTGGCCGTGTAGCCGCCATCGACCGCGAGCACCGCGCCCGTCACATAGCTCGCCGCCCGGGAGATCAGGAACTGGAACGGCGCAGCGATCTCCTCGAGCCTGGCCCGGCGTCCTAGAGGAGTGGCTTCCCGGATCTGCGCTTCGGCACCGGGATTCGCATGCACAGTGACGCCGGACATGATGTTTTCCACGTAGCCCGGTGCGATGGCGTTGACGCGGATGCCATGCGGCGCCCACTCCACGGCAAGCGTGCGCACCAATTGATCCAACCCGCCCTTGCTGGCGCTGTACGGAGCGAGCTGGGGTATCCCGGCACGGGCGGCGATCGACGACGTCATGACGATCGAACCGCCCCGCTGTCCAGCGGCGATCCAGGCGCGCGCCGCGCTTCGGGCCACCAGGAAGGCGCCCTTCAGATTCACCGCCATGATGCGGTCCCACTCGGCTTCGGCGTAGTCCAGGGCCGGCTTGATGACGTCGATCCCCGCGTTGCAGATGACCGCATCGAGCCGGCCGAAGCGCTGGATCGCCGCGGAAACCAGCTCGACGGCGCCACGCTCGGCGGCGATGTCGCATACCACCGTCGCCAATCCGGCGGCATGGGCGCGGAGTTCATCGCGGGCCGCGCTCGCCTCGTTTTCGTCCAGGCCACCCGCGCAGACGCTGGCTCCCTGCTGCAGCAACAGCCGGCATATTTCCAGGCCGATGCCCCGCGTGCCGCCGGTGACCAGCACGACCATTCCCGAGACATCGAACGGCGAGGAGCTCATGCGTCGCTCCTCGACGCCAGCACCGCCTGCGCGGCTCGCGTCAGGCCGAGCGCCTTCTCGGCGCTCACCGCAAGATGGCTTCTCAGCAGATTGACGGCGGACGTCCAATCGTTCTTCAACAATGCCTGCAAGATCGCATGATGCTCTTCGAAAGCTTGGCGGCGCCGCACGGCAGTCTCCAGATTCATGCGCCGCACGAAACGCACGCGGGCATTCACGTTGCGCAGGATGACCTCCCGCTCGGGATTGGGCGCTAGGTTCGCAAGCGCCATGTGGAAGGCCTCGTCCTCGGCGATCAGCTCCCGGATCGCATACCGCCCCGGCGCCTTGAGGATGCGCTTGGTGGTGGCTTCCAGCGCCGCGAGTCCTCCGGTGTCGGCGCCGGCGACCGCCGCCCGATGCAGCGCGCCGGCCTCCAGGTCCGCGCGGATGTCATAAAGCTCGCAGACCTCGGGCGCCTCCACGTGCCGACCGATGAAGCCGATGCCCGCCGAAGAACGCACCAGACCCTCGCTGACCAGTCGATTCAGCGCCTCGCGGATCGGCACGCGGCTCATGCCGAGCCGCTGACTCAGCCATACCTCGTTCACTCGCGAGCCCGGCGGCAACTCGTAGTTGACCGCCATCTCGCGCAGCTTGGTGTAGGCCAGTTCCGCATTCGATCGCATATGACTTTACCCGTGTATGCATACTGTATACAGTTCAACTGTAGAGTCGTCGTAAGCCCATGTAAAGAGGCGTCGGTAGTACGAGCTGCGCGAAGTGCGCGGTGTCATGGCCGCCGCACGCGCGACTTTCGACCTCTATGCACCGACAGCTTCCACTCACTCGATCCGGGAGATTCCATGTCGATATCACGAGCTCGCCCCAGCCTCGTCGCCACCACGCTCTTCACCGCCCTGACGCTTGCCCTCGGCAGCGGCAACCTGCATGCCCAGTCCGCGCCTCGCGCCCGGGCCGAAGCCGCAGCGATGATCGGTTGCAACGACTATGTCTCCTGCGGATTTCCGAACGCCGCCAACAGCGGCGTACCGAGCGGCATTCAGCTCACGCCTATCAATGGAGGAAGCGACGGGCTCACCATCACCCAGGATGGCACCGTCATCGACGCGGCCGACGTGACGGGATGGATCAACGTCTATGCCAACAACGTGACCATCAAGAATTCGCGCATCACTACCACCGGCTACTGGGGCATCATGCTGGCCGAGGGCTACTCAGGCCTGAAGGTGCTCAACAGCACGGTGGTCGGCGTGCCGGGACAAGGCGCCGACAACGGCGGCGAAGACTACGGCATCGCAATCTATGGCGGCCCCGGCGTCGAGATCGCCTACAACGACATCTCGCAGTTCGCGCACGACTTCGCCGGCAGCAACGGTTATGTGCACGACAACTACATGCACGACCTGCAGGCCTTCATCTACGGCACGGGCACCGACTATGCCCATCTTGAAGACGTCTACGACGGCGGCAACGACACTCGTCCGTTGCTGCTGCAGCACAACACCTTCCTCGATCAAGTGACCGGCGACCGCGGCGAGACGGCCGCCGTGTACGCCACCGACGACGACGGCCCGCTGACCAATGTCACCGTGGACGACAACTGGCTGGCCGGCGGCGCGTTTGCCCTCTATGCCGGCAATCGTAACGGTAACGCCACCAACATCCATGTCACCGACAACAAATTCTCCACCGCCTATTTCCCCAACAGCGGTTTCCATGGTCCGATCGGGCAGTACAACCCGGACGGCCAGGGCAATGTCATCAGCGGCAACGTGATCGCCGATGGCCTCAACGCGGGGCAGCCCGTGACGCCCTGATCAGAGCGATGCGCTGGCAATGGGAATCCGTCGCGGCGTCGCGATGCCAGGCGTCGCCTGCGCGTGCAGGCCTGCCAAGAACCATCCCGTCTGATCCACCTGTCCTGAACGCCGGCTCGCGCGCGAGCCAGTCTCGCACTTCTGGCTCGCGCAGCTCTTCAATTCCGGCATCGCACCGGGGCATTCGCTTCGCCGAGCCGCATGCTTGAATCACTGGCATGCGCCTCGGCGACTCGCGCGTCGGCGTCGACCGACGGCATCATGATTTCGCCGCCACACCACGCGGCCTGCCGCGAGCTCCCTTGCCGGCCGCGACATGTTCAGCGCCAGGGCACTGCACAGCCGGTTTGCCTTGCTCACGCAGCACAAGGCCTGACCTCCGATAGTGCAGCCTCGACACGAACCGCGGTCGCCGTCCGAGAGCTTGCCAGTCGCTGACGCCATGCATCCTGCGGCCTTCCGACAAGGCCGGCGAGCTTCGAAGTTTCGCGGTTACAGGTCGAATGGCCGGCAGCCACTGGCTTCGCGAATTCGCCTTGTCGCCCCGCACCGCTGGGCGCGGCGAAGACCAAGGCACGACGCGACTCACGGAATGGCTGCCACTGCGATGCCTGCTCGGCGGATGAGAACTCAGCCTGACGCAACCAGCAGGCGCTGGCAGATCGCCTGGTACAGCGCGGGCAGCCGTTCCACGTCGGCCACCTCGACACACTCGTCGACCTTGTGGATGCTGGCGTTGACCGGCCCCAGTTCGACCACCTCCGCGCCCAGCGGCGCGATGAAGCGACCGTCGGACGTGCCGCCGCCGGTGCTCTGCTCGGGCTCGATCCCGCACAGCTCCCGGCATACCGCCAGCACCGTCTCGCGCAGCACGCCGCCCGGTGGAGTCAGGAAGGGCTCGCCGGAGAGATTCCAATCCAGCGCGAAATCCAGCCCGTGCTGACACAGGATCGCCTCGCTGCGCGCGCGCAGCTCGTCCGCACGGCTGGCGGTGCCGTAGCGGAAATTGATCGCAGCCACCAGCTCGCCGGGAATCACGTTGTTGGCGCCGGTGCCCGCATTGAGGTTGGAGACCTGAAACGAAGTCGGCGGGAAGTCGTCATTGCCTTCGTCCCAGCGTTCGGCAGCGAGTTCGGCCAGCGCCGGCGCGAAGGCGTGGATCGGGTTCAGCGCCTTCTCCGGATAGGCGACGTGACCCTGCACGCCACGCACCCGCAGCTGTCCGGAAAGCGAGCCGCGCCGGCCGACCCGTATCAGGTCGCCCAGCACCGACTTCGCCGAAGGTTCGCCGACCACGCACCAGTCGATGCGTTCGCCGTCGGCACGAAAGCGCTCGGCCATCTTGCGCACGCCATCGAGGTTGGCCGGCCCTTCTTCGTCACTGGTCAGCAGCAATCCGACCCGACCGCGATGCTGCGGCTGTGCCGCCACGAACCGTTCGAGCGCGATCGCCATCGCCGCCACCGAGCCTTTCATGTCCGCCGCGCCGCGGCCGTAAAGACGGCCATCGCGGATCGAAGGCTCGAACGGCGGACTGCCCCAGGCCGACTCCGGACCGCTGGGCACCACGTCGGTATGGCCGAGGAAGATCAGGGTGGGTCCGCCCGAACCATGGGTGGCCCACAGATTGTCCACGTCGCCGTAGCGCACATGCTCCACCTGGAAGCCCGCGCCATGCAGGCGCGCGCCGAGCACGCGCTGGCAGCCGTCGTCCTCCGGCGTCACGGAGCGGCGGCGGATCAGGTCGAAGGCGAGTTCAAGTACGTCGGACATGGACGGCACGGTCAAGCACGAGGAAGGTGACCCAGCATAGCAAGCGGGGCGGCGACCATATAGTTGACTGAGTCAACTATATGGCATGATGCTGTCACCCCCGCTCCGAGGTCGCGCCATGTCCCTCCCGCAACAGCAGCATCTGGAAGCCTTCCGCCGGTTCAACCGGTTCTATACGCAGCAGATCGGTGTGCTGGAGCCGAAGTTGCTCGACAGCGCGTTCACGCTGACCCAGGCGCGCGTGCTGTACGAACTGGCCCAGCGCAAGCAGACCACGGCCAGCGAGATCGGCTCGGCGCTCGCTTTGGACGCCGGTTATCTCAGCCGCATCCTGCGCGGCTTCGAGCAGCAAGGCCTGCTGGCGCGCAAACGCTCGCATGAAGATCGCCGGCATGTGGCACTGGCGCTGACCGCCGCTGGCCGACGCGTGTTCAAGCAGCTCGACCAGAGCTCACAAGCGCAGGCGTCCGCCACCCTGTCGCGCTTGTCGCCGAACCGCCGTCAGCAGTTGCTGGACAGCATGCACACCGTGCAGCAGCTGCTCGATCCGCCCTCGGCAGAAGCTGGTCGCGTCGTCATTCGCAGCCACCGCCCAGGCGACCTGGGCTGGGCGATCGAGCGGCATGGCCGGCTGTATACCGACGAATATGGCTGGAACGAACAGTTCGAAGTGCTGGTCGCCGGCCTGTTCGCCGACTTCGCCGCGCGGCACGATCCCGCGACGGAGCACTTCTGGATCGCCGAAGTCGATGGCCAGCGCGCCGGCTGCGTGTTCCTGGTGCGCAATGCGGACGATGCCGACACCGCGCAATTGCGCTGCCTGCTGGTCGACCCGGCCGGCCGCGGCCTGGGCGTGGGCCGACAGCTGGTGGACCAATGCATCCGCTTCGCCCGTGCGGCCGGTTATCGCCGCATGATGCTGTGGACCAATGATGTGCTGGTCGCGGCGCGACGCATCTACGAAGCCGCCGGCTTCACGCTGAGCAAGGAATATCGCCACCACAGCTTCGGCCACGACCTGGTCGGCCAGATCTGGACGCTGGCACTGACGCCGGCCGAGAAACTCAGCGACCGAACAGCTTCTTGAAGCCGTTGTCGGTGAAACCGACGCTCACACTGCCGTCGTCCATCACCACCACCGGCCGGCGGACCAGGGCGGGATGCTCCTTGAGCAGCAGGGTCCACTCCGGATCGCTGCCGGGGTTCTTGCGCTGCGGCAGCAGATTGCGCCAGGTGGTCGAGGATTTGTTGACCAGCTTTTCCCAGCCGCCGAGCTGCTGCGCCCACGCCTTCAAGGTGGCCGCCGGCACGGGATTGGCGCGGTAATCGACGAAGTCGTGCGCGACCTCGAAACGGTTGAGCCAGTTACGCGCCTTGCGGCAGGTATCGCAGGTGGGCAAGCCATACAGCGTCGTCATGCCGAAACATCCTTTGGGCGCATCTGCTGCGCTCTCTCGCTCAGGTCGCGGACCAGCGCCTCGACCACGGGTCTAGATGGTACCAGCCTGATCGTGGGCACCCTGGGCAGGAAGGAGATGACATCGCCCAGCGCGCAGGGCCGATTCAACACCAGCGTCACCCGATAAGGCTGTGCCTCCTCGTAGCAGACATTGGTCACGTCGCCCAGGGAAATCGAGGTAAGCCCCTTGCCGCTGCGCACGTCGAGATGATCGCCGCAGTCGTAGACGCTCTCGACCAGGCCCTTCACGTACTGGCCGTACATGAATGCGCCAATCACGATCATGAAAGCGATCTGGGCGAGATATTCGGCCGACCATCGGGATGCCCCGCCCACGCTCATCACCACCAGCGCCATGACGGCCAGGGCGGTCACGCCCAGCGGATAACCCCATTTCATCAGCAGCATGTGGCCGGACGAAATCCTTCGCCCGGCCCGCCGCTCTGTCACTCCACGGCTCCGCGCAGCAGCTCGTTGATGCTGGTCTTGCTGCGTGTCTTCTCGTCCACCTGCTTGACGATGATGGCGGCATACAGGCTGTGGCTGCCGTCCTTGGCCGGCAGGCTGCCGGCCACCACCACGCTGCCCGCCGGCACGCGGCCATAGCTGATCTGGCCGGTGGCGCGGTCGAAGATGCGGGTGGACTGGCCGAGGAACACGCCCATGCCGATCACGCTGCCGCGCTCCACCACCACGCCCTCGACCACTTCCGAGCGCGCGCCGATGAAGCAGTGATCCTCGATGATGGTCGGGTTGGCCTGCAGCGGTTCGAGCACGCCGCCGATGCCGACGCCGCCGGAAAGATGCACGCCGGCGCCGATCTGCGCGCAGGAACCCACGGTGGCCCAGGTGTCGACCATGCTGCCGGCGCCGACGTAGGCGCCGATGTTGACGTAGCTCGGCATCAGCACCGCATCCTTGGCGATGTGCGCGCCGCGGCGCACCAGCGCGCCCGGCACCACCCGCGCGCCCAGCTGCTCCAGCTCCAGGTCGTCGCCGTGGGCGAAGCGCAGCGGCACCTTGTCGAAGGCCTGCGCCGGACCGCCGTCCACCACGCGGTTGCCGTTGATGCGGAAGTACAGCAGCACGGCCTTCTTGATCCACTGGTTCACCGTCCAGCCGCCGTGGCCGTCCGGCTCGGCGACGCGGCGCTCGCCGGATTCGAGCAGGTCCAGCACTTGCCCGATCGCGGGGCGCAGGTGTGTCTCGATCTCGCTCTGGCTGAGCGCGCTGCGGCGCTCGAAGGCGTCGTCGATGAGAGTCTCGATGGTCTGCATATGTCGCTGGGCCTTGCACGCTCGGTCGGTCGACAAGGTTACACGCTGACGGCGCCGGCGTGGACCGCGTGCCGCGCGGATCGCCTCACAGCATGGCCAGCACGATCGGCGCCGCCACGCCGGCCAGCAGGATCGCGGTGATGCGCAGCGGATGGCGCGTATAGCGGTACGCCATGTACAGGCCGCTCAGGGTCGAGATCAGCAGGCCCAGCGACACCAGCGCGAAGAACAGCTTCAGCGGCAGCGCGCTCGGCGCCTTCGCCGCGGGTGCGGGCACCGGCGTCGCATGATCCGCAGCAAGCGCGCCAGCACCGCTGCCGGCGATCGCCGCATGAGCCGCCCCGTCCGCGCCGGCGCGGTGTTCGCCGGCCGGCGCATCGCTGCCGGGCGACGGCCGCCGCTGCGGCAGCACGGTGGTCTGCTTCTTGTGCAATTGCGCCATCGTCGCCAGCCAGGCCGGCGGCGCGTAGTCGCTGCCGCGCGAACGCTCGTGCAGGCCGAAGGTCTGCAGGCCGCCGGTGATGGCGAAGAACAGCAGCATCGGCGCGGTGAACACGCCCAGGTAGAGATGCAGCAGGCGGAGGAATTTCAGCAGGCGGTGCGAAGCGGACATAGAACCCTGGCGTGCGTGGAAAGGTGGCGGCGAACCTGGATGCAAGATCCTGCGCCGGCGCGCGGCGAGGCGGCCAGGACGACCCGGGCATCAAGTTGCCGGCGAGTATGCCAAATGAGAAGCATTCCTGGCGCTCGCCGCCGCCGATCGAAGTGCGGCAGGCTCAGCCGCTCTTGGCGTCGCCCAGCCTGGCCAGCAGGGCCTGGTGCAGCCGCTGCTGCTGCGCCGCGCTCAACGGTGCGTTGCTGCGGTCGGCCAGCTGGAAAAAGTCTTCGACGCGCTCGCCGAAGGTCGCGATGCGGGCATCGTGCACGCGCACGCCGACCTCGAGCAGCACCTGTGCCACCGCCGCCAGCAGGCCGGGGCGGTCGGTGCAGACCAGGGCCATCTGGGTACGCCCCGCTGCCGCATTGAAGACGATGCGCGGAGTCATCTGGAAATGCTTGAAATGCCGCGACAGCCCGCGCTTGGTCGGCATCACCGGCACCGGCTGGGCCAGCGCGCGCTGCAGGCGCTGCTGCAGTTCCTGCGCCCGGGTCGCCGAAGCCGGCTGCTGGCTGTCCGCCTCCAGCAACAGGAAGGTGTCCTGCGCCATGCCGGCCAGCGAGCTGAGCACGCGCGCCTCCATCACCGAGAAACGCATGCGGTCGAGCACCGCCGTGACGGTGGCGAACAAGCCGTCGCGGTCCGGCGCGTACACGAACAGCTCGGTGCTGCCGCGCACCGAGAACGGGTGCACCGCGACCAGCGGCCAGCGCCCGTCCGCGCGCAGGATCGCAGCGGTCTGCCAGGCCACCTGCTCCGGACGATGACGCAGGAAGCTCACGGTGGGGAAATCCGCCCACAGCCGTTCCACCGCAGCCGTATCGAAACCTTCCGCCGACAGCAGCGGCAAGGCCTGCTCCTTGCACTCCTGCACTCGCGCGTCGGCGTCGCGCGGCAGCTCCACCCCGCTGCGCAGCACGTAGCGCGTGGCGGTGTAAAGGTCGGCGAGCAGGCGATCCTTCCACGCGTTCCACAGGCGCGGGCTGGTGCCGATGATGTCGGCGATGGTCAGCACGTAGAGCTGGGCCAGCCGCTCGCGGTCGATCATCGCTTCGGCGAAGCGGTGCACCACGTCCGGATCGGTGATGTCCTGCCGCTGCGCGGTGGTGCTCATCAGCAGATGCTGGCGCACCAGCCAGGCCACCCGCTCGACATCGCCTGGCGGCAGGCGCAGGCGCGTGCAGAACACCCGCGCCTCTTCTTCGCCGAGCACCGAGTGATCGCCGCCCCGCCCCTTGGCGATGTCGTGAAACAGCGCGGCCAGCAGCATCACCTCGGGCCGCGGCAGCGCGTTCCAGATCTCGCAGGCCAACGGGAATTCCTGCGCCGCCGCCGGCTCGGCGAAGCGCGCCAGGTTGCGCAGCACCTGCAAGGTGTGTTCGTCCACGGTGTAGACGTGGAACAGGTCGTACTGCATGCGTCCGAACACCTTGCCGAACGCCGGCAGGATCGCCGCCAGCAGGCCGTGCCGGTTCATCCGCCACAGCGCCTCCACCGCCGGCGCGCCACGCTGCAGTACGCGGCGGAACGCCGCCAGCACCGCCGGATCGTCGGCCAGCCGGCCGTCGTGCAGCGCGGTCGCCTGGTGGATGCGCCGCATGGTGTCGGCGGTGAAGCCGATCAGCCCCGGCGTGTCCAGCCGCACGATGAAGATCTCGACCAGGGCAGCCGGCTCGCGCACGAACAGCTCCGGGTCGCGCGCCGCCACGCGGTTGCCTTGGCGCACGAAGTCGGCGCCGAGCGGCTGCGCCTCGCCGAGCGGCTCGAGCATTTCCTCGAAGCGTTCGGCGATCTGCACGCCCAGCCGCTCGACCTGGCTGGCCGCACGGTAGTAGCCCTGCATGAACTGCTCGACGCCGAGATTCTTGGCGTGCTCGTCCTCGAAGCCTAGCCGCGCGGCCAGGGCGCGCTGATAGTCGAACAGCAGCCGCTCTTCCGCCCGCCCCGCCTCCAGGTGCAGGGCGAAGCGGTAGCGCCGCAGCACCGCCTCGGCTTCCTCCAGGTTGGCGCGCTCGGCGGGATCGAGCAGGCCCTCGGCCACCATCTCGGCGAAATCCGGCGCATGCGCCAGGCGCTGCCCGAGCCAGCGCAGCGAATCCAGGGTGCGCAGGCCGCCGGGGCCGTCCTTGAGATGCGGTTCCAGGTTGTAGGCGGTGTCATGGAAGCGCGCATGGCGCGCGTCGCGCTCGGCCAGGCGTGCGTCCAGATAGCGGCGCGGCGGCCACTGCGCGGGGTCTTCCACGATGGCGCGCAACGTCGCATCGAAAGTCGGGTCGCCGGCCAGGCGCCGCGCATCCAGCAGGCTGGTGAAGACGCTGGCGTCGGCGGCGGCCAGGGCGGCGCATTGCGCCGGCTCGCGCACCGCATGGCCGACCTTCAGGCCGACGTCCCACAACACCGCGAAAAATTGCTCCAGCGCACGCAGTCGCGCCGCTTCCGGCCGCGGTTCCACCAGCGCCAGCAGATCCACATCGGAATGCGGAAACAGCAGGCCGCGCCCGAAGCCGCCCGCAGCGAACAGCGCCGCGCCCGGCGGATCGCCCAGGCAGCAGGTCCACACGTGGGCCAGCACGCGCTCGACCGCTTCGCTGCGCCGCCGCGCCAGTGCGCTGGCGTCGACGCCGTCGCGAAAAGCATTGGCCAGCGCGCGGTCCAGGTCGCCCAGCAACTGCCGCAGCGCGCGCCGCGCCTCGGCCGAGACGCCGGAGCGCGGCACGGCCGCCGGCAGGCGCGGCAGCGGAGGCAGGCTTGGTCGTTGGGTTTCGATGGCCAGGAATTCCGCAGCGGAGGATGGCCCGCTCAGCGGGCCGGGCGACGCCACCACCATAGCGCGGCGGCGCCCAGCACGCTGGTCGCCGCCGTGATGGCCAGCGAGTAGCCCGCCGGGTTATGCAGCCCCAGGCGATCCGCCAGGAAGATCGCGATCACCGCCACTCCCAGCTGCAGCGGCAGGATCAGCAGCAGCCCGGAAAACGGGCTGAGCACGTCCATATTGCGCAGCCGCAGCGCCACGCCCCAGGCCGGCAGCCACAGGATGGTCAGGAAGATCAGGATCAGCCAAGCGATGAAAAAGGCATTCATGGGGATCTGCAGCCGTGCTGGGATAGGCGGTCACGAAGCGTGCACGGCCAGGGCTATCGGAGCGGCATTATGGCCCAGCGCGTGATCGCGCCGCATGCTGGCAGGCGCCACCATCCGCCGACGTGGCCACCGGCGCGGACCCTACCCCGACTAATGGCCCAGTCCGCCGCCGGATGTGGATGCTAGAGTCGAACGACGCATGCCCTGGCAATACCGAGGCATGCCCGTCATCACCGGGCAGGAAGGGAATTACGATGCATCTTCGTTGGAATGCCAGGCCCGCGACATTCGTCGCGATCGTCGGCCTGATCTGCGCCAGCGCACCCGCGTTCGCCGACTACGCCGTGCCGCCGGCGAACCTGCTCAAGGTGCTGAAGGCGCCGCCGCCGCCGGCACCCAGCATGGATCCGACCGGCCGCAGGCTGCTGCTGATCACCAGCCAGACCTATCCGTCGATCACGCGCGTGGCGCAGCCTTATCTGAAGCTGGCCGGCGTGCGGCTGGAGCCGCGCAACCGCAGCCGCCACGACACGCCCGGCGGCTACGGCATTCCGGCCTGCATGAGCGACTTCGTGCTGGTGGACATCGCCAGCGGCAAGGAAACCCAGGTAGCCCTGCCAGCCAAGGCCTGCCCCGGCGCTGCGTTGTGGTCGCCCGACGGCCAGCGCTTCGCCTTTCAGAACGTGGTCGACGACTCAGTGGAGCTGTGGATCGGCGATGCCGCCACCGGCCAGGTGCACCAGGTGCAGGGCGCGCGGCTGAATCCGATCTTCGGCAGCACCGTGCAGTGGCTGGGCGGCAGCAAGTCCCTGCTGGTCAAGCTGGTGCCCGAGCACCAGGGGCCAGCACCCACCGATGCAGATACGAGCTCGGGCCCGGACGTCCAGGAATCGCTCGGCGGCAAGGGCGAGAGCAGCACCTACGAAGCACGCGACACCTTGAGCAGCGCGCTCGACGAAGCGCAGTTCGCCTACTACGGCGCCTCGCAGCTGGCCGTGGTCGATGCCGACTCCGGCAGCGTGCGCCCGGTCGGCGCGCCGGCGCTGTACAACGGCGTGGGCGCCGCGCCGGACGGCGTGCACGTGCTGACCGAAGCGATCAAGCCGCCGTTCTCGCACGCGGTGACCTACCAGCGCTTCGCGCATGACGTGGCGGTGCTCGACGTGACGGCGAATACCTCCACGCCGATCGCCAGCCTGCCGCTGGCGGATCGCGTGCCGGTGCGCGGCGTGCCCGAGGGCCCGCGCGACTTCGACTGGCGCGCCACCGACCCGGCCACCCTGGTCTGGGCCGAAGCGCTGGACCACGGCGACTGGAACGTCAGCGTGCCGGCGCGCGACCGCGTGCTGATGCAAGCGGCGCCGTTCAAGGGCAAGCCGACCGAGATCGCGCGTACCGCGCAGCGCTTCGACGGGCTCGCCTGGACCGCGCAGCCGGGCGTGGCCTTCCTCGACGAGGACGACGCCAACCGCCACTGGCGCCACACCACCATCGTCGACGTCGACCATCCCAAGCAGCCGGCGCGGGTGTTGTGGGACATGTCCAGCGACGAGCGCTACGGCGACCCGGGCGGCTTGGTCTATCGCCGGCTGCCCAACGGCGCGGTGATCGTGCGCCAGGACGGCGACCAGGTCTTCCTGCACGGCCTGGGCGCTTCGCCGCAGGGCGACCGCCCCTTCCTCGACCGGCTGGACCTCAAGACCCTGAAGAGCGAGCGCCTGTTCCGCAGCAGCGCCGACAGCTTCGAGCAGTTCCTCGGCTTCAGCGCCCAGGCCGGCCGCTTCCTCACCTGGCATCAGTCGGTGATCGATCCGCCGAACGCCTTCGTGCGCACGCTAGGCGAGCGCACCGCCAGCAGCGCAGCGGGCGAAGCGCAATACGCCTCGAGCGCCGACCAGCTCACCCACGTCGCCGATCCCACGCCGGAAGTGCGGCAGATCAAGAAGCGCCTGGTCACCTACAAGCGCGCCGACGGCGTGGACCTGTCCTTCACCCTGTACACGCCGCCCGGCTACAAGGAAGGCACGCGCTTGCCGGCGATCCTGTATGCCTACCCGGCCGACTTCGCCAGCAGCGAGCAGGCCGGCCAGGTGTCCGGCTCGCAGCAGACCTTCACCCGCCTGCCCTACTATCGGCTGATGCTGCTGGCCGGCTACGCGATCATCGACAACGCCTCGTTCCCGATCGTCGGCGACCCCAAGACTGCCTACGACACCTACCTGGAACAGCTCGAAGCCGATGCCAAGGCGGCGGTGGACAAGGCCGTCGAGCTGGGCGTGGTGGACCGCGACCGCATCGGCGTCACCGGGCACAGCCACGGCGCGCTGATGACCGCGAACCTGATCGCGCACACCCAGCTGTTCCGCGCCGGCGTGGCCACCAGCGGCTCGTACAACAAGACCCTCACGCCGTTCGGCTTCCAGAACGAGCGCCGCTCGGTATGGCAGGCGCAGGACGTATACCTGAAGGCTTCGCCGTTCTTCTCCGCGGACAAACTCAAGCTGCCGCTGCTGCTGATCCACGGCGAGGACGACGCCAACCCCGGCACCGAGCCGATCCAGTCGCGCAAGCTGTTCCAGGCGATCCGCGGCAACGGCGGCACCACCCGCCTGGTGATGCTGCCGCACGAGCCGCACTGGTACACCGCGCTGGAATCCAACGAACAGGTGGTGGCCGAGATGCTGGCCTGGTTCGACCGCTACGTGAAGAACGCGCCGCCGCGCAAAGCAGCCGAGGCGGCGCACTGAAGTCGCTGAAGAAAGCGGCATGGGGAATGCCATGACACTCGGCTCCCCATGCCGCGGCAGCTCACTCCGGTTGTGGCGTGCAAAGCGCCGGAGTCGAAGCCGAGCCGACGAACTGATTATTGGCGCCGCTCACCGTCAAATTCACCACGAAAGTGCCACTGAAATTCGGGCAGGTAAAACTGCATACTCGTTTATTCGTGCAGTTGGCTGGAAACATCACCACTTTGGTACTGGTATCGAACCGCCAGGCATATTGCAGCGGCAACGGAACATTCGGACTATTCACGGAAGCCGTGCAAAAATCGCTGCCCCCGCTGCAGTCCAGCGTCACCGAAGTCTGCGCCCTCGCCTGCTGAGGCAGCACCGAACAAATACATCCCGCCGCCGCCATCAATGCGCCGGCCAAAATCGTCTTTGTCATCGCCCCGCACTCCTTATGGTTGATTGATCCATTACCCCCCTGCGCACGACTATAGCACCGGCCCCATTAGCGACAGGGCCAGCCGCAGCATCAGGTAAAAGATAATCAGCCAGATTAAGGCGCGGAATTGCCGCGAAAATCAGCCGACCGGCGTTTCAGGCATCCGGCCAGGGCGTGAGGATCTCGAAACCGTCGTCGGTCACCGCAATGGTGTGCTCCCACTGGGCCGAGAGCGAATGGTCCTTGGTCACCACGGTCCAGCCGTCCGGCAGCTGGCGGGTCTGCGGCTTGCCGGCGTTGATCATCGGCTCCACCGTGAAGGTCATGCCCTTCTGCAAGGCCAGGCCGACGCCCGGCTTGCCGTAGTGCAGTATCTGCGGCTCGTCGTGGTAGACCTTGCCGATGCCATGGCCGCAATACTCGCGCACCACGCTGAACCCAGCCGCCTCGGCGTGCTGCTGGATGGCGTGGCCGATGTCGCCCAGGGTGGCGCCCGGGCGCACCGCCTGGATGCCGCGCATCATCGCCTCGTGGGTGGTCTCGACCAGCCGCTTGGCCAGCACCGACGGCGCGCCCACGCAGTACATGCGGCTGGTGTCGCCGTGCCAGCCGTCCTTGATGACGGTGACGTCGAGATTGATGATGTCGCCGTCCTTGAGCACCTTGGCCGGGCTGGGAATGCCGTGGCAGATCACGTGGTTGACCGAGGTGCACAGCGTTTTCGGAAAGCCGTGGTAGCCCACGTTGGCCGGAATCGCCTTCTGCACGTTGACGATGTGCTCGTAGGCCAGCCGGTCCAGGTCCTCGGTGGTCACGCCGGGCTTGACGTGCTCCTTCAGCATGGCGAGCACTTCGGCGGCGAGCCGCCCCGCCTCGCGCATGGCGGCGATGTCTGCAGGGGTTTTCAGGGTAACAGGCATGGAATCACTCGGGTCGGGACAGCGGCGCCGCCGCCCGGCGACTTGCCGCCGAGCCGGCGCACCGGCTACAATTTCGCAGTTTTGCTGACCGGATATGGCTGCCGAGGCAGTCGGAAACAAGCCGGCGCAAAGCGAAAAGTGATTGTAACCGCGCTGCGGCATGATCACCCAAGTCCTTGATTGGACTTACACCAACGCCACACACGCGTCGGCACCGCCTTCGGGGTGCCGCGGAGCTACCCCATCACATTGCAGGGGGCGCCGCGGTCGAAGCCGGGGATGCGTGGAGGTCCCAACCCCCAAAATTTGGAGTTACACCATGGCTCAAGTCACCATGCGCCAGATGCTCGAAGCCGGCGTCCATTTCGGTCATCAGACCCGTTACTGGAACCCGAAGATGGCCCCGTACATCTTCGGCGCGCGCGGCAAGATCCACATCATCAATCTGGAAAAGACCCTGCCGCTGTTCACCGACGCGATGAACTTCCTGTCGGGCCTGGCCCAGAAGCGCGGCACCATCCTGTTCGTCGGCACCAAGCGCTCGGCCCGCGAGCCGCTGGCCGAGGAAGCCGCACGCGCCGGCATGCCCTTCGTCACCTCGCGCTGGCTGGGCGGCATGCTCACCAACTTCCGCACGGTGAAGCAGTCCGTGGCCCGCCTGAAGGAGCTGGAAGCGGCCGAAACCGACGGCAGCTTCGACAAGCTGGTCAAGCACGAAGTGCTGGCCCGTCGCCGCGAGCGCGAGAAGCTGCAGAATTCGCTGGGCGGCATCAAGGACATGAACCGTCTGCCCGACGCGCTGTTCGTGGTCGACATCGGTCACGAAGACATCGCCGTGCAGGAAGCCAAGAAGCTCGGCATCCCGGTGGTCGCCGTGGTCGACACCAACTACAACCCGGAGCTGGTGGACTACGCCATTCCCGGCAATGACGACGCGATCCGCGCGATCCAGCTGTACGCCCGCGCTGCCGCCGACTCGATCCTGGAAGGCAAGGCTGCCGCGCCGGCCGCCGCCCACGGCGACGCCAACGACTTCGTCGAACTCGACGAGGAAGGCAACCCGATCGCCAAGGAAGAGCGCAAGGCTGCCCCGCCGCGTCGCGACCGCGACCGCGACAACCGCGGCCCGGCCAAGAAGGGTTCCGGCGCTCCGCGTCGTGACGGCGGCCGCGATGGTGGCCGTGGCGGCCGCGGCGATGCATCGAAGAGCGGCGAGTAAGCGATCCCCTGCCGTCGCGGCGGTCCGCCGCCGCGACGCCACAAAGTCTGTCGAGGAATCCTGATGAGCAACATCACCGCCCAGCTGGTCAAGGAACTGCGCGAGCGTTCCGGCGCCGGCATGATGGAATGCAAGAAAGCGCTGGTCGAGAACAACGGCGACATCGACGCCGCGATGGAATGGCTGCGCAAGACCGGCCTGGTCAAGGCCGAGAAGAAGGCCAGCCGCATCGCCGCCGAAGGCCGCATCGCCACCGCCCAGGACGGCGGCAAGGCCGTGCTGGTCGAGGTCAACAGCGAGACCGACTTCGTCGCCAAGGCGCCGAACTTCATCGAGTTCACCAACGCCGTCGCCGAGGCTGCGCTGAAGGCCGGCAGCGGTGACATCGATGCCGTGAAGGCTGCCGCCTTCCCGGGCGCCGACAGCATCGAGGAAGCCGCCAAGGCCCAGACCGCGACCATCGGCGAGAAGATCGAAGTGCGCCGCGCGGCGCGTGTCGAGAACAATGGCCCGGTGGCCACCTACTCGCACGGCGGCAAGATCGGCGTGATCGTGGCGCTCAAGGGCGGCTCGGACGAGCTGGCCAAGGGCATCGCCATGCACGTGGCGGCGATGAACCCGCCCTACGTGAAGACCGAGGACGTGCCCGCCGACTTCATCGCGAAGGAGAAGGAAATCGCCCTGGCCGCCATGTCGGACAAGGAAAAGGCCAAGCCGGCCGACATCCTCGACAAGATCGTCTCCGGCAAGATCAACAAGATCGTGTCGGAAGTGACCCTGGTCGGCCAGCCGTACGTGCTGGACACCAATGTCAGCGTCGGCGATGCGCTGAAGAAGGAAGGCGCGGACGTGGTTTCCGTGGTGCGCCTGGCCGTCGGCGAAGGCGTCGAAAAGCACCAGGAAGACTATCTGGCCGAAGTGCAGAAGGCGATGCAGGTCTAAGCCCTCGGCACATGCCGGATTCATCGAAAGGCCGCGGATATCCGCGGCCTTTTTTATGCGCCGACGCACGCATGGCGCGCCTGACGGATGCTCAATGGCAGGTTCATCCGGAGCGGACTCGAGTTGGCAAATCCGGCTGGAGCAAAGACCGCGCGCATCGCCGAAGAAGGGCAGCGATTCGATCCGGCGCTCAGGCGCACGCTTGGCATCGCCGCCGAAAACCTGTTGCGAGATGCCGCGACCATGTCGGCGCAAGCCGCACCGCCGCTGAATAAGCGCACGATTCAAGCGCATCGTGCCGGCATCGGCACCGCATGCCTCTCCCGGGAATAACCGGCTGCCGCTACAATATGACCGTTTTGCGCCAAACAATCCGGAGACCTCATGAGCACACCGCTGAACTATCGCCGCATCCTGCTCAAGCTCTCCGGTGAAGCCCTCATGGGCGAGGCCGACTACGGCATCGACCCGAAGGTGATCGGCCGGCTCGCCGACGAAATCATCGAGGTGCAGTCGGCCGGCGTGCAGATCGGCGTGGTGATCGGCGGCGGCAACATTTTCCGCGGCGCCGGCCTCGCCGCCGCGGGCATGGACCGGGTCACCGCCGACCACATGGGCATGCTGGCTACCGTGATGAACGCGCTGGCGATGCAGGACGCGATCGAGAAGCGCGGCGGCTACGCCCGCGTGATGAGCGCGATCCAGATCCACGACGTCAGCGAGGACTTCATCCGCCGCCGCGCCATCCGCCATATCGAGAAGGGGCGCGTGGTGCTGTTCGCCGCCGGCATCGGCAATCCCTTCTTCACCACCGATTCCGCCGCGGCGCTGCGCGCGGTCGAGATCGGCACCGACCTGCTGCTGAAGGCCACCAAGGTGGACGGCGTGTACACCGCCGACCCGGCCAAGCACCGCGACGCCACCCGCTACGACCACCTCACCTACGACGAAGTGATCGAGCGCAAGCTGGCGGTGATGGACACCGCCGCCATCGCGCTGTGCCGCGACCACCGGATGCCGCTGCGCATCTACGACATGACCGTGCCGGGCAACCTGATGCGGATCATGCGCGGCGAGCCGATCGGCACCCTGGTCGACGCCGCCTGAGCCCCGCCCGCCGCCGGCGCATCCGCGCCGGCCCGCGCCCTGCGTGGCCGGGGCGTCGCCCTGTTATACTCATCGGCTGACTGGCTTCATCGGGATCGCCCCATGCTCAACGACATCAAGCACGATGCCCAGACCCGCATGGGCAAGAGCATCGACTCGCTCAAGCACGACCTCACCCGCGTGCGCACCGGCCGCGCCAGCACCTCGCTGGTCGACCACATCAAGGTGTCCTACTACGGCGCCGACATGCCGCTGAACCAGGTTGCCTCGATCGCGCTGGCCGACGCCCGCTCGATCACCATCACGCCGTTCGAGAAAAGCATGGTGGCGCCGATCGAGAAGGCCTTGCTGGCCTCGGACATCGGCATCACGCCGACCACTGCCGGCGTGGTGATCCGCCTGAACATGCCGCCGCTCACCGAGGAGCGCCGTCGCGAGCTGGCCAAGCACGTCGGCCACGAGGGCGAGAACGCCAAGATCGCCGTGCGCAACGTGCGCCGCGACGCGCTGCAGCAAGTCAAGGACCTGCTCAAGGACAAGCAGATCACCGAAGACGACGAGCGCCGCGCCGACGACGAGATCCAGAAGCTCACCGACCGCTACGTCAAGGACATCGACGTGATCGTCAAGGCCAAGGAAGAGGAGCTGATGGCGCTCTGAGCGCCATCGCCGCCCCATGCCCGGCACCGAGGCCACGGGATACCTGCCGCTGTCCGGCGCCGTCACCCCGGCCATCCACGGCCAGCCGCCCGCCCTGCCTGCAGACCGCGCCGGTGGCATCCGTGCCGAATAAGCCCGAACAACTCCAGGTTCCACGCCATATCGCGATCGTGATGGACGGCAATGGCCGCTGGGCCAAGGCGCGCCATCGCCCGCGCAGCTTCGGCCACAGCGCCGGCCGCAAGGCGGTGCGCGAAACGGTGGAATGCTGCCTGCGGGAAGGCGTCGAAGTGCTGACCCTGTTCGCCTTCTCCAGCGAGAACTGGCAGCGCCCGCAGGACGAGGTCGGCGCGCTGATGGAATTGTTCGTGCGCGCGCTGGACAAGGAGGTCGACGAACTGCACGGCTACGGCGTGCGCGTCCGCTTCATCGGCGCCCTGCAGGCCTTCGACGAGCTGCTCCAGCAGCGCATGCGCGCCGCGATGGCCAAGACTGCCGACAATCAGCGGCTGCAGCTGAACATCGCGGTGAACTACGGCGGCCGCTGGGACATCGTGCATGCCGCCCAGCAGGCCGCCGCGGCGGTGGCGCGCGGCGAACTCGGCGTCGAGGAGCTGAACGAGGCCAGCCTGGGGCGCTGGATGAGCCTGGCCGATCTGCCCCCGCTCGACCTGTTCATCCGCACCGGCGGCGAATATCGCCTGAGCAACTTCCTGCTCTGGCAGACCGCTTACGCGGAACTGTATTTCACCGATACCCTGTGGCCCGACTTCGACCAGGCCAGCCTGCGAAGCGCCATCGAGGACTATGCTCGCCGTGAGCGCCGCTTCGGGCGCACCGGCGCGCAGGTCGCCCGGACCTGACCCGAGAAACCGCATGCTGCTACAGCGCGTACTGACCGCCCTGCTGCTCGCCCCCTTCGCGATCGCCTTCATCGTGCTGTTGCCGACGCCGGGGTTCGCGCTGGTGCTGGCCCTGCTGTTCCTCGCCGGCGCCTGGGAATGGACCGCGCTGTCGGGCCTGCAGCAGGCCGGCCAGCGCGCCGCCGTGCTGGTGCTGAGCACCCTGCTGTTCGTGTTCCTGTGGAGCGTGCGCGACACCGCGCTGCTGCCCGCGCTGGCCATCCTCGGCGTGGCCTGGTGGCTGCTGGTCTGCCAGTGGCTGCGCCACTTTCCCTTCGGCGCCGCACCGACCCGCGAGAACCGCGCGATCAAGCTGGCCGCCGGCGTGCTGGTGATCTATCCGGCCTGGAGCGCCGCCCTGCTGATCCACGGCGGCCTGCACCACGACGACTGGTGGCCGCCGGCTTCTGGTCACTGGTGGGTGCTGCTGACCCTGCTGATCGTGTGGTCGGCGGACATCGGCGCATATTTCAGCGGACGCCTGTTCGGCCAACGCAAGCTGGCGCCCACCATCAGCCCCGGCAAGACCTGGGCCGGCGTGTACGGCGCCGCGGTGGCCAGCGCCGCGGTCGCCTGGGGCGGCGGACGCCTGCTCGGCGTCGAAGGCGGACGCTTGCTCGGCCTGATCGTGCTGTCGCTGTTCACGGTGGCCGCTTCGGTGATCGGCGACCTGCTGGAAAGCCTGCTCAAGCGCCACGCCAACGTGAAGGATTCCGGCACCTTGTTCCCCGGCCACGGCGGACTGCTCGACCGCCTGGACAGCGTGTTCGCCGCGCTGCCGGTGTTCGCGGTCGGCAAGCTGCTGCTGGGCCTGTAGCGGAAGGCCGGCATGTCCACCGCCCTGCCCAGAAAGGTCGCCGTGCTCGGCGCGACCGGATCGATCGGCGCCAGCGTGCTGGACGTGATCGCGCGCCACCCAGACCGGTTCCAGGCCAGCGTGCTGAGCGCGCACCGCAACGTCGAGGCCCTGGTCGCGCTGTGCGAACGCCACTGCCCGCAGCTGGCGGTGATCGCCGACCCGGCGCTGGAGGCCCAGTTGGCTCGTCGCCTTGCCGCCGCCGGCCTCGCCTGCGAGGTGGCCAGCGGGCACGACGCGCTGACCGCCGCGGCGGCCAGCGATCAGTGCGACACGGTAGTGGCGGCCCTGGTCGGCGCGGCCGGGCTGGATTCGACCCTGGCCGCCGCACGCAGCGGCAAACGCCTGCTGCTGGCCAACAAAGAATCCGTGGTGATGGCCGGCCCGCTGCTGCTGCAGGCGCTGGCAGAGGGCGGCGGCGAACTGATCCCGGTCGATTCCGAGCACAACGCGATCTTCCAGTGCCTGCCCGGCGGCAGGCCGGACCTGCGCGCCAGCGGCGTGCGCCGGCTGATCCTCACCGCTTCGGGCGGCCCCTTCCGCGGGCGCAAGCGCGCCGAGCTGGCGGCGATCACGCCGGAACAGGCCTGCAAACACCCGAACTGGAGCATGGGCCGCAAGATCTCGGTCGACTCGGCCACCCTGATGAACAAGGGGCTGGAGGTGATCGAAGCGCATCACCTGTTCGGCGCGCCGGTCGAGACGATCGAGGTGCTGGTGCATCCGCAGAGCCTGGTGCACTCGCTGGTCGAGTACGTCGACGGCTCGGTGCTGGCGCAGCTGGGCAATCCGGACATGCGCACCGCGCTGGCCCACGCCCTCGGTTGGCCGCAGCGCATCGAAGCCGGCGTGGCGCCGCTGAATCTGGCTGCGACCGCGCCGCTGGCCTTCGAGCTGCCCGACCTGGAAACCTTCCGCTGCCTGGCGCTGGCCTTCCAGGCGCTGCGCGCCGGCGGCGACGCGACCACCCTGCTGAACGCCGCCAACGAAGTCGCGGTCGAGGCGTTCCTGGCCGGCGCCCTGCCCTTCCTGAGCATCGCCGACGTCGTCGAAGGCGTTCTTACGGAACTGCCCGCGCAGTCCGTGGTCGATGTGGAGACCCTGCGTGAACGCGATGTCGAGGCCCGCGCCTCGGCGCGCCGACTTCTCGCCCACGCCTGCCGCTGACTGTCTGCTAAGCTTCTGACAATGAATCCTTTCCTAGGCTCGGTGTTCTGGTTGCTGGTCACGCTCGGCGTGCTGGTGACCTTCCATGAGTTCGGCCACTACTGGGTCGCGCGACGCTGCGGCGTCAAGGTGCTGCGCTTTTCGGTGGGCTTCGGCCAGCCGCTGTGGACGCGTCTGGGCCGCGACGGGACCGAATATCAGATCGCAGCGATCCCGTTGGGCGGCTACGTCAAGATGCTCGACTCGCGCGAGGCCGAGGTCGATCCTTCGCTGTACGACCAGGAGTTCACCCGCAAGTCGGTGTGGCGACGCATCGCCATCGTCGCTGCCGGGCCGCTGTTCAACCTGATCTTCACCGTCTTCGCGTTCTGGCTGATGTTCATGCTGGGGCGCAGCGATACCGCCCCGCTGATCGCCGCCACGCCGCACAGCATGGCCGCCAGCGCAGGCATCCGTTCGGGCGACCGCGTGCTCAGCATCGGCGGCAAGCAGGTCGACACCTGGAGCGATTCGCTGGACCTGATCGGCGACGCCCTGCTCGGCCGCGAAGCGCTGCCGCTGGTGGTGCGTGGCAGCGACGGCGCCGAGCGCCAGTTGGTGCTGCCGCTGAACCAGCTGCCGGCTGGCAAGAGCGTCGAGCAATATCTGATCGGCCTGGGGCTGCGCCCGGCGCCGGCGCCGGCGATTGCCGCGACGGTTTCCTCGGGCCTGCCGGCGGAGCAGGCCGGCATGCGCGGCGGCGACCGCCTGGTCAGCGTGAACGGCAAGCCAGTGAGCGACTTCAGCGCCTTCGGCGATCTGGTCGGCAGCGAGGCCGCCAAGTCGCCGACCCTCACCATCGGTGTGGAGCGGGACGGCAAGCCCTTGCAGTTCCATGTCCAGGCCTCGCATCGCTCGGTCGAAGGCGAACCGGCGCGCTGGATCATCGGCGTCGCCGCACCGGCGCCGGAAACGGCGATCGAGCACTACGGTCCGGCCAAGGCCTTCGAGGCCTCGCTCGCGATGACCCGCGACCGCACCGCCTCGATCTTCAACATGTTCGGCAAGATGCTCAACGGGCAGGCCTCGACCAAGAACCTGCACAGCGTGATCGAGATCGCCCAGGTCGCCAACGCTTCAGCCAGCATGGGCTTCGCCAGCTTCCTGGATTTTCTCGGCCTGGTCTCGCTCAGCCTGGCCATCCTGAACCTGCTGCCGATTCCGATGCTGGATGGCGGGCACCTGCTGTATTACCTTATTGAGTTGCTCAAGGGCAGCCCGCTCAACGAACGGACCATGATCGCCGGCCAGTACATCGGCCTGGCGCTGCTGCTGACCATGATGGGGCTGGCGTTCTACAACGACATCCACAACATCATCCTGCCGACGTGACGCGGATGACCATGGCCAGCAGTCTGCGTCTTGCCGGCCATGGTTCCCGTGCCACCCGGCGCTGCGCCCGCCCGATCCCGCACTCCGACGACGCGTCGTCCGGAGCGGAGACGGATCGGGCGCGGACGCGTTCGCGGCCCGGGGCTGGCCAGCTTCACCTGTTGCTCGCGGCAGCCCCGGCTGCCACATCGGTATAACTCAACGGAATCGACGATGAAGCGTATCGCCGCCCTCATCCTGCTTGCTTCACTTTCTGCCAATGCGCTGGCCTTCGATCCCTTCGTGGTCTCGGACATCCGTATCGACGGCCTCAGCCGCATTTCGGCCGGCACGGTGTACAACTACCTGCCGGTGAACAAGGGCGACCGGCTGACCAACGAGAGCGCCGCGCGCGCGATCCGTGCGCTGTACCAGACCAAGTTCTTCAGCGACGTGGAGATCGACCGCGACGGCGACATCATGGTGATCAAGGTGGTCGAGCGTCCGTCGATCGCCAAGCTGACCCTGCGCGGCAACAAGGACATCAAGGAAGACGACCTGCGCAAAGGCCTGAAGTCGATCGGCCTGTCCGAGGGCGAGACCTTCGACCGCCTGGCGCTGGACCGCGTGCAGCAGGAACTGGTCACGCAGTACTACAACCGCGGCAAGTACAACGTGGCGGTGGACCCGCACGTGACCCAGCTGGACCACAACCGCGTGTCGATCGACATCGAGATCCGCGAAGGCAAGGTCGCCAAGATCAAAGAGATCAACATCGTCGGCAACAAGGCCTTCGCCGACAAGGAGATCGAGAGCGGCTTCGAGTCCGGCACCACCAATCTGCTGTCCTGGTACTCCAAGAACGACCAGTACTCCAGCGAGAAGCTCACCGGCGACCTCAACAAGCTGCAGTCCTACTACATGGACCGCGGCTACGCCGACTTCGGCCTCGACTCGACCCAGGTGGCGATCTCGCCCGACAAGCGCGCGATGTACATCGCAGCCAGCGTCAAGGAAGGCGACATCTACGTGGTGTCCGACGTGCACCTGCTCGGCACCCTGATCCTGCCCGAGGACACCCTGCGCCGGCTGATCTTCGTGAAGGACGGCGACGTCTTCAACCGCAGGGCGATCGAGACCAGCTCCGACGCGATCAAGGCGATCCTGGCCAACATCGGCTACGCCTACGCCAAGGTGACGCCGGTGCCGAAGCTGGACAAGGACAAGCGCACCGTCGACCTGACTTTCTATATCGAGCCCGGCAAGCGCGTCTACGTGCGCCGCATCGTGTTCCAGGGCAACACCCGCACCGAGGACACCGTGCTGCGTCGCGAAATGCGCCAGCTCGAGGGCTCGTGGTACTCGCAGGCGGCGATCGATCGCTCCAAGACTCGTCTGAACCGCCTGGGCTTCTTCAAGAAGATCGACATCGACAAGGCCCTGGTGCCCGGCACCGACGATCAGGTCGACCTGAACGTGAAGGTGGAAGAGCAGTCCGCCGGCAGCCTGCAGTTCGGCGTGGGCTACTCGCAGTACTCCGGCATCATCCTGTCCGCCTCGGTGACCCAGAACAACTTCCTCGGCACCGGCGACCGCTTCTCGGTGGGCGCTGAAAAGAGCGACTACTACACCCGCATCAACACCAGCTACTACAACCCCTACCTGACCGACAACGGCATCGGCCTGGGCTACAGCGCCACCTACACCAAGACCGACTTCGGCGATGTCACCGACATGGCCAACTACGACACCAGCATGAAGGCGTTCTCGACCAACGTCGGCATCCCGATCTCGGAAACCAACGGCCTCAACCTCAGCATGGGTCTGAGCAGCAACAAGATCAACACGCTGCCGGGCTACACGCCGCAGGTGCTGATCGACTACCAGACCAAGATCAACCATCAGACCGACCACTCCTGGACCGCCTCGATCGGCTGGACCCACGACACCCGCAACGGCTACTGGGCGCCCACCCGCGGCGGCCTGATCTCCGCCACCGTCGACGGTTCGCTGCCGGGCTCCACCGTGCAGTTCTGGCGCTTCACCGGCCAGGCCAACCACTACTTCCCGGTGGGTAAGGGCTTCGTGCTGTACCTCAACGGCCAGGTCGGCTACGGCCAGACTTACGGCAAGGACGACAACTACGCCTTCCCGTTCTGGGACAACTACTACTCCGGCGGCGTGCAGGACGTGCGCGGCTTCCAGGACAACACCCTGGGCCCGCGCGTCTGCGTAGGCACCACCACCAACGCGGCCGGCGCCAGCGTGCCGATCCTGCCGGCCTCGGGCGGCTACTGCAACGGCAGCGTGTACAGCCATGCGCAGCCGATCGGCGGCAACTTCAAGGTGCTGGGCACCGCCGAGCTGTACCTGCCGCTGCCGTTCCTGAAGGACGTGAACACCGCGCGCGTGTCCTGGTTCGTCGACGTCGGCAACGTCTACAACGTCGGCAAGGGCTACTCGAGCTATGCGCAGTACGGCATCCCCTCCGGCTTCAGCGCAAGCACGCTGCGCGCCTCGACCGGTCTGTCGCTGCACTGGCAGGCGCCGATCGGCCCGCTGATCATCAACTTCGCCGTGCCCTTCCGCAAACAGTCGGACGACGGCTACTACGAGGAACGCATCCAGTTCACCTTCGGCAGCCAGTTCTGACCCACTGCCGATCGGCGCCGGCCGGCCGCACGCGGCGGCCGGCGCCGTCGAACCCTCCGAAAGCGCGGCCCGTCCGCGCTTTCTTTTGCGAGGCCGTCGGCCTCTACAATGCCCTTGACGCCCGGGAGCACGCATGAGCGCGAACGACAGCACGCCCGGCCGCTATACGGTGGCCCAACTCGCCGAACGCTTCGGCCTCGAGTACCGCGGCGCCGGCGACCGCCTGATCGCCGGCGTGGGCACCCTGGCCGGCGCCGGGCCGGAGCAGCTCAGCTTCCTCTCCAACGGCAAGTACGCCGCGCAGCTCGCCGGCACGCGCGCCGGCGTGGTGGTGGTGCGCGAGGAAAACCTCGCCGACTGCCCCACCGCGGCCCTGCTCGCGCGCGATCCCTACGTCGCCTACGCCAGGATCGCCGCACTGTTCGAGCGGCTGCCGTCCGCCCCGCCGGGCATCCACCCCAGTGCAGTGGTCGCGCCGGGCGCGCAAGTCGCCGCCAGCGCCAGTATCGGCCCCGGCTGCGTGATCGAGGACGGCGCGGTGATCGAGGACGGTGCCATCCTCGGCCCGCTGTGCACCATCGGCCCGGACTGCGTGGTCGGCGCGCAGTCGCGCCTGGTCGCGCGGGTGACCCTGGTGATCCGCGTCAGCCTGGGCAAGCGCGTGCTGGTGCATCCGGGCGCGGTGATCGGCTCCGACGGCTTCGGCCTGGCCTTCGACCGCGACCACTGGATCAAACTGCCGCAGCTCGGCGGCGTGCGCATCGGCGACGACTGCGAGATCGGCGCCAACACCACCATCGACCGCGGCGCGCTCGACGACACCGTGCTCGAGGAAGACGTGCGGCTCGACAACCAGATCCAGATCGCCCACAACGTCCACGTCGGCGCGCACACCGCGATGGCCGGCTGCGCTGCGGTGGCCGGCAGCGCGAAAATCGGCCGCTACTGCATGATCGGCGGCAATGCCGGCGTGCTCGGCCATCTCGAACTGGCCGACCGGGTTACCATTACCGCGAAGAGCCTGGTCACCAGTTCGATCCGGGAACCGGGCGAATACTCTTCGGGCGTGCCGCTGCAGGACAACCGCCAGTGGCGCAAGAACGCCGCCCGTTTCAAGCATCTGGACGACTACGCTCGCCGTCTGTCGGCCTTGGAGAAGGACAAGTAAGCATGAGTGACAACACGGCAACCGTGAGCCTACCGGTGAACGTGGAGCAGATCCAGGAGCTGCTGCCGCATCGCTATCCGTTCCTGCTGGTCGATCGGGTGATCGAGATCGTGCCCGGCCACAGCGTGGTGGCGCTGAAGAACGTGACCATCAACGAACCGTTCTTCCAGGGCCACTTCCCCGGCCACCCGGTCATGCCTGGCGTGCTGCTGGTCGAGGCGATGGCGCAGGCCGCCGGCCTGCTGACCCAGATCACCAGCCGCCTCAACGGCCACAGCGGCAGCCCGCTGTTCTATCTGGTCAAGGTGGACAACGCGCGCTTCAACGCGGTGGTCGCGCCCGGCGACCAGCTGCGCCTCGAGGTGGAACAGAAGCGCCTGATGCGCGGCATGGGCCTGTTCGCCGCGCGCGCGGTGGTCGACGGCAAGGAAGTCGCCAGCTGCGAACTGATGTGCGCGGCGAGGTCCGAAAAATGATCCATCCGACTGCAGTGATCGACCCGTCGGCCGTGATCGGCGAGAACGTGCAGATCGGCGCCTACAGCGTGATCGGCGCGGACGTGCACATCGGCGACGGCAGCGTGATCGGCCCGCACGTGGTGATCGAAGGGCCGACCCGCATCGGCCGCGACAACCGCATCGCGCAGTTCGCCTCGCTCGGCGGCGACCCGCAGGACAAGAAGTTCAAGGGCGAGCGCACCGAGCTGGTGATCGGCGACCGCAACGTGATCCGCGAGTACGTCACCATCAATCGCGGCACCGGCGACGGCGGCGGGGTCACCCGCATCGGCGACGACAACTGGCTGCTCGCCTACGTGCACATCGCCCACGACTGCAGGATCGGCAACCACACGGTGTTCTCCGGCTATGCCGCACTGGCCGGGCACGCCGAGATCGGCGACTGGGTGATCATCTCCGGCTATGCCGGCGTGCACCAGTTCGGCAAGGTCGGCGCGCATGCCTTCATCGGCATGGGCTGCCTGGTCGGCGCCGACGTGCCGCCGTTCGTGATGATGGCCAACGAGCAGCACGGGCGTCCGCGCGGGATCAACAGCGAAGGGCTCAAGCGCCGCGGCTTCGACACCGCGCGCATCGCTGCGATCAAGCGCGCCTACCGCACGCTCTACATGGCCGGCCTGTCGCTGACCGAGGCACGCGAGCAGCTGGCAGTGCAGGCGCAGAACAGCGAGGACGTGCGCGCCATGCTCGACTTCCTCGAGCGCAGCGAGCGTTCGCTGGCCCGCTGACGGGCCCCACGGTCGGGACGCGCGCGCCCCGGCCGGCCGCAGGAGACATCGCATGCAGACAGCCGACGCTTCCGCGCAAACTCCCTTGATCGTGCTGCTCGCCGGCGAGGATTCCGGCGACCAGCTCGGCGCCGACCTGATCGCCGCGCTGCGCGAGCGCCAGCCGCAGGCGCGCTTCGCCGGCATCGGCGGCAAGCGCATGCAGGCGCAGGGCTTCGAGTCCTGGTACGACATCCGCGAACTGTCGCTGTTCGGCTTCGCCGAAGTGATCAGCCACCTGCCGCGCCTGCTGCGGCTGCGTCGCGAACTGATCGCACGGATCCTGGCGGCGCAGCCGGCGATCGTGGTCGGCATCGACGCGCCGGACTTCAACCTGGGCGTGGAACAACGGCTGAAACAGGCCGGCCTGCGCACCGTGCACTACGTCAGCCCGTCGGTGTGGGCCTGGCGCGAAAAGCGCGCCGAGAAGATCGGCCGCTCGGCGTCGCGCGTGCTGTGCCTGTTCCCGATGGAGCCGCCGATCTACGCCAAGCACGGCATCGACGCGCGCTTCGTCGGCCATCCCCTGGCCGACCGCTTCGCCCTGGTCTCGGACCGGATCGGCGCGCGCGACTTTCTGCAGCTGCCGCAGAACGTACCGGTGCTGGCCCTGCTGCCCGGCAGCCGGGCCTCCGAGCTGTCGCGCATGGGGCGCATCTTCGTCGACGCCGCCCGCCGCGTCGCCGCGGCGCTGCCCGGGCTGCGCGTGGTGATCCCGGCGGCCAATCCGCAGGTGCATGCCGCCTTGCGCGGGCTGCTGGCGGACGGCCCGCGCGACGAGAGTGCGCCGCTGCTGCTCGACGGCCACGCGCACGAGGCGATGCTGGCCTCGGACGTGGTGCTGCTGGCTTCCGGCACGGCCACGCTGGAGGCCATGCTGGCCAAGCGGCCGATGGTGGTCGGCTACCGCGTGTCGCCGCTGAGCTACCGCGTCGCGCGCGCGCTGAACATGCTCAAGACCGACGTCTACGCGCTGCCGAACATCCTGGCCCGCGCCGGCGGCCTGGGCGAGAAGACGGTCCTGGTGCCGGAGCTGATGCAGGACGACTGCACCGCCGCCAAGCTGGCCGAAGCCACCGTGCAGCTGTTCCAGGACAGCGAGCGGCGCGGCGCCATCGTGGCCGCGTTCGAGCAGTTGCATCGGATGCTGCGCGGCGATCTCGAAGGACATGCCGGCGCGCGTGCCGCGGAAGCGATCGCCGAACTGATCGATCCGCCCGAAGGCGACGCCACGCATGACTGAGCGCCTGATCGCCGGCGTCGACGAAGCCGGCCGCGGCCCGCTGGCGGGCCCGTTGCTGGTCGCCGCGGTGGTGCTCGATCCGCAGCGGCCGATCGACGGCCTCGACGATTCCAAGAAACTCACCGAGGCGCGGCGCGAAAAGCTCTACCCGCTGATCATCGAGCGGGCGCTGGCTTATTGCATCGTCGCCATCGAGCGCGAGGAGATCGACGCGCTCAATATCTTCCAGGCCACCATGGCCGGCATGAGCCGGGCCGTACGCGGCTTGAGCGTTCGCGCGCACGAGGCCTGGATCGACGGCAACCGGCTACCGAAAGACTTGCCCTGTCCCGGCCGGGCGATCGTCGGCGGCGACGCCCTGGAACCGGCGATCAGCGCCGCCTCGATCCTGGCCAAGGTCAGCCGCGACCGCACCATGGTCGCGCTGGAGCAGGAGCACCCCGGCTACGGCTTTGCCGTGCACAAGGGCTACCCCACCCCGGCGCACCTGGCCGCGCTGCGGCAGCTCGGCCCCTGCGCCCAACACCGGCGCAGCTACGCGCCGGTGCGGCAATCGCTGGCGCAGGGCGCGCTGTTCTGAACCAGCCGCGGCGGGCTTCGCCGCGAGGCCTGATTCGACCATGTTTGCCCGGAGCAATGCAGGCCAACCACCGTTGGCTTATGCTTAGCTCATCCATTGGAGGGAAACACCGCATATGCGCCGGATCGCCATCGCTCTGTTCGGATTGTTATTCGCTTGCTGCGCGCAGGCACAAGCTCAGGCCCAGGTAGCTCCCGGCGACATTCCGCCGGACGATCTCGGGGTCACCGTGGATGGCCAGGGCGTAAGCCTCACCGCCCTCAACGGCAAAGTCGTGGTGATTAGCTTCCTGGCCTCCTGGTGCGACTACTGCACCAAGGAACTACCGGTGCTGACCAACCTGCAGAACGCTGCTGCAGCGCGCGGCTTGCAGCTGCAGGTGATCGCGGTCGACTACCGCGAAGATCGCGACACCTTCGAACGCTACGCGCGACAGCTGCAGGCGCGTGATCCCAGCCTGCTGGTCAGCTGGGATCGCGACGGCAGCATCAGCAGGCAGCTCGGCGCTGGCCACCGCATTCCGATCATGGTGATGCTGCATCGAAACGGTAGCGTGGCGTACGTGCACGTCGGCTACGGCGAAAGCATGCTCAATACCCTGGTGGCCGAGGTCAACGACCTGCTGCGCGAACCGGCGCAGCCAGGTGTCGCCGCGAACTAGCACGGCCGCGCTGCTAGCGCTGGCTCGATCATATGCGGCAGCGTCGGCACATGTTGCGTGGCCGGCTGAGGCAACAGGCTTTCGCCGAACGCTGCGCCGCCCGGCCGCCAGCCCCGGCGGTAGCACAGCGCCAGATAGCCGAATATCGGCAGCAGCGCGAACAGCTTCATCGGGGGTGGCTGCGATCGATCGCGATAACGCGGCACACCGGCCATTAGCTCGAGCGAATACAGGCTCTCCAGCCGCGGTGATGATCGCCAGCTGGGTCGCGGCGAGCACGACATAACCGGCGATCAGCGCCGCCTCGATCCTGGCCAAGGTCAGCCGTGACCGCACCATGATCGCGCTGGAGCAGGAGCACCCCGGCTACGGCTTCGCCGTGCACAAGGGCTATCCCACCCCGGCGCACCTGGCCGCGCTGCGGCAGCTCGGCCCCTGCGCTCAGCACCGGCGCAGCTACGCGCCGGTGCGGCAATCGCTGGCCCAGGGCGCGCTGTTCTGAAACGGCTGCGGCAGGTCTCGGCGCGAAACCTGCCGCGATCGCGTTTGCCCGAGGCGATACAAGCCCGCAGCGACTGGCTTATGCTTGGCCGATCCATCGGAGGGAACCCAAGCCATGCGTCGGATTGCCATCGCCCTGTGCGGATTGCTCATCGCCTGCTGCGCACAGGCGCAGGTACGTCCCGGCGATATTCCGCCGGATGCGCTCGGCAGCACCCTGGACGGCCAGGACGTAAGCCTCTCCAGCCTCAACGGCAAGGTCGTGGTGGTCAGCTTCTGGGCTTCGTGGTGCGGCTACTGCATGAAGGAACTGCCGGTGCTGGCCAACCTGCAGGCCACCGCCGCGGCGCGCGGCCTGCAGCTGCAGGTGGTCGCGGTCGACTACCGCGAAGATCGCGGCATCTTCGAACGCTACGCGCGACCGCTGCAGGCGCGCCTGCCCAGCCTGATGATCAGCTGGGATCGCGACGGCAGCGTCGGCGAGCAGTTCGGCGCCGACAACGGCATTCCGGTGATGGTGATGCTGCATCGAAACGGCAGCGTGGCTCACGTGCACGCCGGCTACGGCGAAAACATGCTCAACACCCTGGTGGCCGAGATCAACGACCTTTTGCGCGAACCGGTGCCGCCCGGCGTCGCCGCGAACTAGCACGGCCGCGCACCGCTGCCGCTGACTCGGTCGCTTGTCGGCAATGCCGGCAAATGTTCCGTGGCCGGCTGCGGCAACAGGCTTTCGCCGAACACTGTGTCGCCCGGCTGCCAACCCTGGCGAAGCCAAAGCGCCAGATCGCCGAACATCGGCAGCAACGCGAATGGCTTGTCAGGGTGTGGCTGTGATCGACAGCGATGACGCGGCCCGCCGGCCACTGCGAGCGGATGCAGGCTCTCCAGCGGCCGCAGCACAAGGCGATGATCGCCAGTTGGATCGCGGCGAGCCCGACATGATCGGCGATCTCGTGCGGATCGTCAGCCCAGCGGCAAGGTGCGGCCAGGCCAAGAGCAGCCCGAGCGCCTGGCCGTCCAGCCAAGTCCAAGGCGCCCTGCCATAGCGCCCTGTAAGCATCGCAAAGCGTTTCCACACGCAGTTCCTTCGAACCGCCACGGCTCCCTGCCCTCGCCGGCCGATCTGGGAAAGGCAGACTTCGCGTGGCTTACGCCGCCGCGCCCGCCTGCTGCGCGCGTACAGCGCCTCGTCGCGCCCGGACGTGCCGTGCGCGGCTGTCAATTCTTGCCCGTGCCCGGGGCTGCCGCTAGGCTGGGCAACCGCTACACGTACCTGCCATGGCCGCCCGCTTCGTCCACCTGCACCTGCACAGCGAGTATTCGCTGGTCGACTCGACCATCCGTATCAAGGCCATGGTCGAGGCCTGCGTGCGCGCCGGCATGCCGGCGGTGGCGCTCACCGACGAGAACAACATGTTCGCGCTGGTGAAGTTCTACAAGGCCTGCAGCGCGGCCGGCATCAAGCCGATCGGCGGCAGCGACCTGTGGATCGGCGCGCCGGACGACCCGCGACCGTGGCGCCTCACCCTGCTGTGCCAGGACCGCGACGGCTACCTCAACCTGTCGCGGCTGGTCTCGCGCGCCTGGCGCGAGGGCCAGCACGGCGGCAAGGCCATGCTGGAGGCCGCCTGGCTGGAAGGCGACGGCAACGCGCGGCCCACCGACGGGCTGATCGCCCTGCTCGGGCGCGAAAGCCAGGTCGGCCGCGTCGCCATCCATCATGGCGTCGACGCGGCGCTGGCCAAGCTGCGCCCGCTGGCGCGGATGTTTCCCGACCGGCTGTACCTGGAGCTGACCCGCTGCGGCCGCGAAGGCGAGGAGAGCTGGAACCAGGCCGCGCTGGCGCTGGCCGCCGAACTCGATCTGCCGGTGCTGGCCAGCAACGACGCGCGCTTCCTCAAGCAGGACGACTTCGAGGCGCACGAAGCGCGCGTGTGCATCAATCAGGGCCGCGTGCTGGCCGATCCGAAGCGGCCGCGCGACTACGGCGATCAGCAGTACCTGAAGACGCCGGAGGAAATGGCCGAGCTGTTCGCCGACCTGCCCGAGGCGCTGGAAAACACCGTCGAGCTGGCCAAGCGCTGCAACCTCGAGCTGAAGTTCGGCACCTATTACCTGCCCGACTTCCCGGTGCCGGCCGGCCACGACCTGGGCAGCTACATCCGCGAGCTGTCCCGGCAGGGCCTGGAGGAGCGCCTCGCCGCTGCGCCGATGGCGCCGGGACGCACGCTGGAAGACTACGAGAAGCGCCTGGAGCGCGAGCTGGACGTCATCGTCAAGATGGGCTTCCCCGGCTACTTCCTGATCGTGGCGGACTTCATCAACTGGGGCAAACAGAACGGCATCCCGGTCGGTCCCGGCCGCGGTTCGGGCGCCGGCTCGCTGGTGGCCTGGGTGCTGAAGATCACCGACCTCGATCCGCTGCAGTTCGACCTGCTGTTCGAGCGCTTCCTCAACCCCGAACGCGTGTCGATGCCGGACTTCGACATCGACTTCTGCATGGACCGCCGCGACGAGGTGATCGACTACGTCGCGCGCAAGTACGGCCGCGACCACGTCAGCCAGATCATCACCTACGGCTCGATGGCGGCCAAGGCGGTGCTGCGCGACTCCGGCCGCGTGCTCGGCATGGGCTACAACGCGGTAGACAAGATCGCCAAGCTGATCCCACCGCGGCCGCTCGACCTCACCCTTTCCTGCGCGCTAGGCCGCAGCGAGAAGGCCAAGAAAGAACCCGAGCGCGTGGTGAAGGAGTTCTGCGAGCTGTACGAGCAGGACGAGGAAGCGCGCACCCTGGTCGACCTGGCGCTGAAGCTGGAAAGCCTGACCCGCAACGCCGGCAAGCACGCCGGCGGCGTGGTGATCGCGCCGACCCCGCTCACCGACTTCGCCCCGCTCTACTGCGAAGCCGGCGGCGGCGGCGTGGTGACCCAGTACGACAAGGACGACGTCGAGGCGGTCGGCCTGGTGAAGTTCGACTTCCTCGGCCTGCGCACGCTCACCATCATCGACTGGGCGGTGAAGGCGATCAACGAACGTCGCGCGGCCTCCGGCGAGGAAGCGCTGGACATCGCCGCGCTGTCGCTGGACGACGCCAAGACCTACGACGACATCTTCAAGAAGGCGCAGACGGTCGCCATCTTCCAGTTCGAATCGGCCGGCATGCAGCGCATGCTCAAGGACGCCAAGCCCGACCGCTTCGAAGATCTGATCGCGCTGGGCGCGCTGTACCGCCCCGGCCCGATGGACCTGATCCCCAGCTTCGTCGCGCGCAAGCACGGCCGCGAGGAAGTGGAATATCCCGACCCGCGCGTCGAGCCCGTCCTGAAAGAGACCTACGGCATCATGGTCTACCAGGAGCAGGTCATGCAGATGGCGCAGATCGTCGGCGGCTACACGCTGGGCGGCGCCGACCTGCTGCGCCGCGCGATGGGCAAAAAGAAGGTCGAGGAGATGGTGAAGCACCGCGCCATCTTCCGCGAAGGCGCGGCCAAGAACGGCGTGGCCGAGGGCAAGGCCGACGCCGTGTTCGACCTGATGGAGAAATTCGCCGGCTACGGCTTCAACAAGTCGCACGCGGCCGCCTACGCCCTCGTTTCCTACCAGACCGCCTGGCTGAAGGCGCACTACCCGGCCGAGTTCATGGCCGCGACCATCTCGTCGGACATGGACAACACCGACAAGGCGGTGACCTTCCTCGACGAATCGCGCGCGATCGGCCTGACCATCCTGCCGCCGGACGTGAACGCCTCCACCTTCATGTTCGAGGCGGTCGAGCCCGAGGGGGCTCCGCCACCGGGCCGCCGCGGCCTGCGCACCGTCCGCTACGGCCTGGGCGCGATCAAGGGCGTCGGCCAGGGCGCCTGCGAGGCCATCGTCGCCGAACGCCAGCACGGCGGCGCCTACCAGGACCTCGCCGACTTCTGCCGCCGGGTCGATCCCAGCAAGCTCAACAAGCGCGTGCTGGAAGCGCTGATCCTGTCCGGCTCGCTCGACGCGCTGGCGCCGACCCGCGCCAGCCTGATGCTGCAGCTGCCCGATGCGATCAAGGCCGCCGAGCAGCACCTGCGCGACCGCGAATCCGGCCAGAACGACATGTTCGGCGCGCCGATGAGCGGCACCGCGCCGATCGTGCAGGTCGAGCTCGCGGTGGCGCCGGAATGGCCGCTGGAGCAGAAGCTGCAGGGCGAGCGCGACACCCTCGGTCACTACCTCTCCGGCCACCCCACCGATCCATGGCGCGAAGAGCTGGCCCAGCTCGCCTCCTGTCCGCTGGGCGAGATCGCCGAACGCTACCAGCCGCCGCGGCCGCGCAAGAGCGACGGCGACGACGGCAACCGCTTCCGCCGCGGCCCCGACACGCCGTGGACGGTGGCCGGCATGGTCAGCGCGGTGCGCAAGCGCGGCGACAGCGACGCCTTCGTGCGCCTGGAGGACGGTACCGGCATCATCGAGGTGAGCTTCTTCGGCGAGCTCTACCAGCAGGTGGCGCCGCTGCTGACCCGCGACGAGATGCTGATCGTCGAGGGCGGCCTGCGCATCGACGAGTTTTCCGGCGGCGGCTTCCAGCTGCGCGCGCGCAGCGCGCTCACCCTCAGCGATGCCTGCCGCCGCTACGCGCGCCTGCTGCAGCTGAAACTGAACGGGATCGGCCCCGATTTCGCCTCGCGCCTGCAGCAGACCCTGGCCGGCTACCGCGGCGGCCGCGCCACCGTGCTGCTGCACGGCTACCACAACCGCACCGCCCAGGCCGACCTGGAGCTGGGTGAGGAATGGCGCGTCGAGGCGATCCCGGAGCTGCTGCGCAGCGTGCGCCAGTTGCCCGGCGTGCAGGCCGCACGACTGCGCCTGGTGCGCCAGGCCGACTGAACCCGCCACCCCTTCGCCGCGAGAGATCGATTCCACGAGCCCGGAGCCGGCAGCCGACGCAGCCCTTTTCACCGGGTCGTGCGGTCCCTCGACGGTATGATTCTCGCCTTCCCATGCAGCCCGCTATACTGCTGCTCTTGTATGCCATGAACAGCTGCGAATGAACCCCAACTTCCTCGATTTTGAACAACCCATTGCCGACCTGGACGCGAAGATCGAAGAGCTTCGCCACACCAGTCACGGGCAGGCGTTCAACATTGACGACGAAGTCAACCGCTTGCGCGAAAAGCTCAAGCTCAAGACCGCGGACATCTTCCGCAACCTCACGCCGTGGCAGATCACGCAGCTGTCGCGGCATCCGGCGCGCCCCTACACGCTCGACTACATCGGCGTGATGTGCGAGGAATTCCACGAGCTGGCCGGCGACCGCATGTATGCGGACGACGCCGCCATCGTGGGCGGCCTGGGTCGCATCAACGGACGCCAGGTGGTGATCATCGGTCACCAGAAAGGCCGCGACACCAAGACCAAGGTGCGCCGCAACTTCGGCATGCCGCGGCCGGAGGGCTATCGCAAGGCGCTGCGCCTGATGAAGCTGGCGGAGCGCTTCAGCCTGCCGCTGCTGACCTTTATCGATACGCCCGGCGCCTATCCCGGCGTGGGCGCGGAAGAGCGCGGCCAGAGCGAGGCGATCGCGCGCAACCTGCTGGAGATGGCCGAGCTGAAGGTGCCGGTGGTGTGCTCGGTGGTCGGCGAAGGCGGCTCCGGCGGCGCGCTGGCGATCGGCGTGGGCGACCGCGTGAACATGCTGCAGTACTCCACTTACTCGGTGATCTCGCCGGAAGGCTGCGCATCGATTCTGTGGAAGAGCGCCGAGCGCGCGCGCGACGCTGCCGAAGCGCTGGGCCTCACCGCACCGCGCCTGCTCGAGCTGGGCCTGATCGACAAGGTGATCCGCGAGCCGCTCGGCGGCGCCCACCGCAACCCGCGGGCGATGGCGGTGCGTCTCAAGGCCGTGCTGCTCAACCAGCTCGACGAACTGGCCGCAATGCCGCTGCCCGACCTGCTGGAGCAGCGCTACCGGCGCCTGCGCGGCCACGGCGCCTATCAGGAATAAGCGAACCGCCTCCGGCTGCCTGCCATGACGCGTTCGCACCAGTCTTTCGCGATGCTGTGCACGCTGTTGCGTTGCGCCGTCATCGTTATGGCGCTCGCCAGCGCCACGCAAGCCCTGGCCCAGGCGCGGGCGCAATCCGTCGACGACGCCGAAGCGCGCACCGCGCAGGCTTTTGAAACCGCACGCGCGCAAGGTCCGTTGACCCTGCGCGCCTTTCTCGCGCGCATGCCCAAGGGCGCCGATCTGCACAACCACCTCGGCGGCGAGGTCTACGCCGAGTCATGGATCAGCCAGGGCGCCGCCGACGGCCTGTGCGTCGATGTCGCCGCACTGAAGCTGCTGGACAAGCAGAACGCGACTGCGCCGGACTGCGGCGCCGGCCGGCGTCCGGCGAGCGAGGCGCTCAGCGATCAACGCTTCTACGACGCGCTGGTCGATGCCTTCTCCATGCGCAGCTTCGTGCCTTCCGCCGGGCATTCCGGCCACGACCAGTTCTTCGGTAGCTTCGATCGCTTCGCAGCCGTCCGTCCGCAGCAGCACATGGGCGACTGGCTCAGCGAAGCGAGCGCACGCGCCGGCGCGCAGAACGAGCAATACCTGGAGCTGATGACCACGCCGCCGTTCGCGCACACCGCGAAGCTCGCTCATGACGTGGGCTGGCTCGGCGACTTCGACGCCATGCGCACGCAACTGCTCGCGCGCGGCCTGAAAGACGAAATCGCCGACGACGAACGCCTGATCACGCAAGCGCTGGACCAACGCAGGCGCCAGCAGCATTGCGATACGGCTCAGGCCGAAGTCGGCTGCAGCGTGCAGCTGCGCTTTCTCTACCAAGTGCTGCGCGGCGCGGCGCCGGAGCGCGTATTCGCGCAAACCCTGCTCGGCTTCGAACTGGCCACGCTCGACCGGCGCTGGGTGGGCATCAACTTCGTGATGCCCGAGGACGGCTATCTGTCGATGCGCGACTACAACCTGCAGATGCGCATGCTCGACTATCTGCATGGCAAATACCCCAAGGTGCACATCAGCCTGCATGCTGGCGAACTCGCGCCGGGCCTGGTCCCGCCGGAAGGCCTGCGCTTCCATATCCGCCAGGCGGTGGAGCTGGGCCATGCCGAGCGCATCGGCCACGGCGTGGACGTGATGCAGGAAGACCGCCCCGAAGAGCTGCTGGACGAGATGGCCGCCCGCCACGTGCTGGTGGAGATCAATCTCACCAGCAACGATGTGATCCTCGGCGTGCGCGGCGCCGAGCATCCGCTGCCGCTTTATCTCAAGCATCACGTGCCGACCGCGCTGTCCACCGACGACGAAGGCGTCTCGCGCATCGACCTCACCCACGAATACGTGCGCGCCGTGCAGGATTTCGGGCTCGACTACCGCGCCCTCAAGCAGATGGCGCGCAACAGCTTGAGCTACAGCTTCCTGCCCGGCGACAGCCTGTGGACGCAGGGCGGCTCGCTCGCCCCGGCCTGCAGCACGCAGACGCCCGGCAGCGAGCATCCCGACGCCGCCTGCCGACGCCTGCTGGCCGGCAGCGAAAAGGCTGCGGCGCAATGGGAGTTGGAACGCCGGCTGCGCGTGTTCGAAGCCGGGCGCTGAGCGTCGTTCGCGACGCGGCTGCCGACGGGCGCTACCATCAGGCATCCATCACCGGGAGTGCCCGCATGGCCAACGAGAACGCCACCAAGCTTGCCGTGCTGATCGATGCCGACAACGCCCAGCCCTCGATCGCCGAAGGCCTGCTGGCGGAAGTCGCCAAGTACGGCACGGCGCACGTCAAGCGCGCCTACGGCGACTGGACCAGCAATCACCTCAAGGGCTGGAAGGAACAATTGCTGACCCAGTCGATCCAGCCGATCCAGCAGTTCGGCTACACCAGCGGCAAGAACGCCACCGACTCGGCGATGATCATCGACGCCATGGACCTGCTGTACTCCGGCCGCTTCGACGGCTTCTGCATCGTGTCCAGCGACAGCGACTTCACCCGCCTCGCCGCGCGCATCCGCGAGTCCGGACTGACCGTGTACGGCTTCGGCGAACGCAAGACGCCAGACCCCTTTGTCGCCGCCTGCGACAAATTCATCTACACCGAGATCCTGGTCAGCAAGCCCGACGAGGAGCAGCCGCTGAAGCCGCGCAGCGCAGCCCAACTGAAGCAGGACGGCGGCTTGATCAACCTGCTGCGCAACGCGATCGACGCCGCCTCCGACGAAGACGGCTGGGCCGGCCTGGGCGGCGTCGGTTCGATCGTCACCAAGCAGCGGCCGAACTTCGATTCGCGCAGCTACGGCTACGTCAAGCTGAGCGAACTGATCGCCTCGATCGACTTGTTCGAGATGGAGCGGCGCAGCCCCGGCGAAGGGCGCCCGCGCGTGATCTACGTGCGCAATCGGCCGCCCCGGCGCGAAGCAGGCTGAGCGCACCGTTGCCTACGCCATCCGATGCACTGAGCGAATACCTGGCCGCCCGCCTCGCCGAGGCGCCGGCTGGCGCCTTGTGCGTGGCCTTCAGCGGCGGCGGCGACTCGGTGGCGCTGCTGCATGCGCTGGGCGGACTGCCCGCGGCTCGCGCGCGCGGCCTGCGCGCGGTGCACGTCGACCACGGTCTGCATCCCGCCAGCGTGGCATGGGCCGAACAGTGCCAGCGCCAGTGCCAGGCCTGGTCGATCCCCTTCGAAGCGCTGCGCGTGGCCGTGGTGCGCGACGGCCAAGGGCCCGAAGCTGCTGCGCGCCAGGCCCGCTATGCCGCGCTGGCGGAACGACTGGGCGCACAGGACATCCTGCTGTTGGCGCAGCATCGTGACGACCAGGCCGAGACCGTGCTGCTCAAGCTGCTGCGCGGCGCCGGGCCGGAAGGCCTGGGCGGCATGCGCGCCTGGCGCGCGCTGGGCCGCGCGCGACTGTGGCGTCCGCTGCTGGAACTGCCGCGCGAGACGTTGCGCGCCTACCGGCTGGCGCATGGCCTCGACTGCATCGAGGACCCTTCGAACGCCGATCCGGCGCTGGCACGCAACCGCCTGCGCCACGACATCCTGCCGCGCCTGCTCGCGCCCTGGCCGCATGCGCTCGACGCCATCCTGCACAGCGCACGGCTCAGCCGCGAAGCCGCCGACGCGCTGGAAGCGCAGTGGCGGGCGGCCCTGACCGAGCTTTGCGACGATGTAGACGGCAGCCTGCACGCAGCCGGCTGGCTGGCCTTGCCGTCGGCGCTGCGCCATCCGCTGCTCGACCACTGGCTGCACCGGCACGGCTGCAGCGCGCCGACCGCGCGGCAGCGGGCGCAGATCGAACACCAGCTCGGCGCACGCAGCGACCGCGTGCCGTGCATCCACTGGAGCGGCACCGAACTGCACGTATGGAAAGGCCGCCTGTGGGCCAGGCCGCCGCGCGATCCGCCTCCGGCATCCTGGGAAGCCCTCTGGCACGGCGAACCGCTGCAGCTGCCGGACGGCGGCGAACTGCGGCTGGAACCCACCGCCCGCCTGGCCGAGCCGCTGCGCGTGCAGCTGCGCCGCGGCGGCGAGCGCATCCGGCCCGCCGGCGATCGTCATACGCGCGAACTGCGCGACCTGTTCCAGCAGGCCGCGTGGCCGCCCTGGCAGCGCAGCGCCTGCCCCTTGCTGTACCGAGACGACCGCCTGCTCGCGGTGGCCGATCGCTGGCTCAGCGCCGAAGCGCAGGATTTGTTCGAACGAACCGGCAGCCGCCCGGTCTGGCAGCCTCCTGACAGCATGCGCACAAACGGCGCGCGGCAGCGCGGCGATATCGTCGATCGAGAGCTGCGCGACCTCGATGCAGATTGATTCCGGACGGGGGCTGCGCTAGCTTTGCGGCCCATGGCCAAGCCTGCTTCCGCACCCGCCGATACGGCACCCACCGTCGACTTCGAACACTCGCTGGACGAACTCGAGCAGCTGGTGTCGCGCATGGAAGGCGGCGAACTGAGCCTGGATGAATCGCTCGCCTCGTTCGAGCGCGGGATCGGTCTGTATCGCCACTGCCAGCAGGCCCTCGAGAAGGCCGAACTGCGGGTGCGCTTGCTGCTCGACCCCGAAGCCCCCGAGAGCGCCGAACCGTTTGAATCCGATCCCTGAGCTCGGGCCGGCTCTGCAAGCCTTGATCGTGCGCGCCGAACAGGCGCTGGATCGCGCCTTGCCGCCCGCCGACCACCCGCCCGCCGAACTGCACCGGGCGATGCGCTATGCCGTGCTGGGCGGCGGCAAGCGGCTGCGTCCGCTGCTGGTATACGCCGCCGGCCACGCGCTGGGCAGCGACAGCGCCGCACTGGATGCGCCGGCCTGCGCGGTCGAGCTGATCCACGCTTATTCGCTGGTGCACGACGATCTGCCGGCGATGGACGATGACGCGCTGCGCCGCGGCCGACCGACCTGCCATATCGTGTTCGGCGAAGCGATGGCGATCCTCGCAGGCGACGCCCTGCAGGCCCTGGCCTTCGAGATCCTGGCCACGCGACCGCACGGCGTCGACGCCGCGCGACGCGTCGAGATGCTGGGCCTGCTGGGCCGCGCCTGCGGGGCCGAAGGCATGGCCGGCGGTCAGGCGCTCGACCTGGCCGCGGTAGGACGCACGCTGAGCCTGGCCGAGCTGGAGCACATGCATGCCTGCAAGACCGGCGCGCTGATCCGCGCCTCGGTAGGCCTGGGCGCCCTGGTGGCCGGCGCCGATGCCGGGCAGCTGGCCGCGCTGGACCGCTATGCCGGTGCGGTCGGCCTGGCCTTCCAGGTGCGCGACGACATCCTGGACGTGGAAGGCGAATCCACGGTGATCGGCAAGACCGCCGGCAAGGACGCCGCCGCCAACAAGCCGACCTTCCCGTCGATCATCGGACTGGACGCTTCGCGCGCGCGCCTGACGGCGCTGATTGCGGACGCGCTCGAGGCGATCGCACCGCTGGGAGAGCGTGCCGCGCTATTGCGCGAACTGGCCCACTACGCCGCGCAACGCCGGCACTGAAGAGCCCGGGTCGGCACCGGAGGCCCCGGGCGACACCCACAAAAAAAGCGGCCCGAAGGCCGCTTTTTTTTGAAGCGATGAAGCGTGCTTGCTCGATCAGCTTTTGATCAGGCGCAGCGAGAACGGGTAGCGGTAGGCCGTGCCCTTGTTCGCAGCAACCCCGCCGATGATGCTGAGGATCAGCTGCAGCAAGCCCACGATCCACGTCAGGAACCCCAGGAATGGAACGAAACGCGCCAGGATGCTGATGACGATGATGACGATCAGGGTGGTAAGACCGAAATTGAAAGCCTCGGTGGTCTGGTCCTTGGCGAAGCTGCCCTTGCCCTTCCAGATCAGCCAACCGATCAGGCCGCCCAACCAGCCGAACAGCGCGGTCAGGATATAGGTTATGAGCGCGCCGGTGCGCTCTTCCTGGGTGGAACCTGCAATGTTCATCGACTACCTCCCTGACAATTCAATGGGTCAATGCGACGCCCGCAACGGGCGTGGCGCGTAGGCTAGCGCAGGTTAGGCTCGGCTAGCCATCAAAACTTGCGTGATTACTGGATGAAGCGAATCGTCATCGGGTAGCGATAGGCCACGCCGTTGCTGGCGTTGACCGTGGCCATGATCACAAAGACCAGCCAGAGCACGAACAGCGCGATCAACAGGAAGAAACCGATCACCACCAGGCACAGCACGGCGCAGACCACGGCGGCCAGCGCCACGGTGATATTGAAGTTCACCGCTTCCTTGCCCTGGCTGTTCGCATACGGCAGGGTGTCTTTCTTGATTAGCCACAGCACCAGCGGCCCGATCAGGTTGCCGAACGGAATAAAGAAGCCGATCAGCGCGGACAAATGGGTGAACAGCGCCCATTGACGCTCTTCCGGGCTCACCCCTCCCACCGGCGGCGGCGTCATCGACGGCGGCACGATCTGATCGGGTGGAACGCTCATGACTCATCTCCCCAAGTAGAAGCCGGCCCCTCCGCCGGTGGGCGCATGCTAGCACCACGCGCTAGCGGCGAATATTGCCGCGTCATGCGCCGGATCGCTTCGTCCGCGGCGCTGCGTCATGCGCCTGACAGCGTCATTCGCCGGCGATGGTCATCCGCTCGAGCAGGATCGAGCCGGTCAGCAGGTGCGAGCGGCGATCCACGTCGGCCCCCACCGCAACGATGCCGGCGAACATCTCGCGCAGGTTGGCGGCGATGGTGATCTCTTCTACCGGATAGGCGATCTGCCCGCGCTCGACCCAGAAGCCGGCCGCGCCGCGCGAGTAGTCGCCGGTAATGGTGTTGACGCCCTGGCCCATCACTTCGGTGACCAGCAGGCCGGTATCCATGCGCTGCAGCATGCCTTGGAAATCCAGGGCCTCGCCGCTTTCCTGACCGGCTTCCACGATCAGGTTGTGGACGCCGCCGGCGTTGGCGGTGGTCTGCAGGCCCAGTTTGCGTGCCGAGTAGCTGCCCAGCACGTAGCGGGCCAGCACACCGCGCTCGACCAAGGCGCTGTCACGGGTGGCCACGCCCTCCGCGTCGAACGCGCCGGAACCCTGCCCGCGTGCAAGCCGCGGTCGCTCGACGATGTTCAGCCAGCCCGGCATCACCGGCTTGCCGAGGTGGTCGACCAGGAAGCTGGCCTTGCGATACAGCGAGCCGCCGCTGACCGCGCCGATCAGGTGGCCGATCAGTCCACGTGCGATCTCGGGCGCGAACAGCACCGGGCATTGCCGGGTCGACAGCGGACGCGCGCCGAGGCGCGCCAGGGTGCGCTCGGCGGCCTTGTCGCCCAGCGCCTGCGCGTCGATGAAATCGGCGGCGTCGCGCACGCTGTCGTACCAGTAGTCGCGCTGCATGCCGTCCTCGCCGCCGGCGATCAGCGACAGCGACAGCGAGTGCCGCGTGCCGCGCTCGCGGCCCACGAAGCCGTGCGAATTGGCGTATACCGACAGGCTCTCGCTGGCCTGCACGCCGGCGCCGTCGGAATTGCTGATGCCGGCATGGCGACGCCCGGCCTCCTCGATGCGCAGGCCCAGCTCGATCGCCCGCGGCGTGTCGATGTCCCACGGATGCCACAGGTCCAGGTCGGGGACGTCCTGCGCCATCAGCGCGGCGTCGGCCAGGCCACTGGCCGGATCTTCCTCGGTGTAGCGCGCGATCGCACAGGCCTGCTCCAGCGTGGCCTGGATCGAATCCGCATGCAGGTCGGCGGTGCTCGCCGAGCCCTTGCGCTGGCCGAAATACACGGTCAGCCCGAAGCCGCGGTCGCGGGTGTGCTCGACCGTCTCCACCTCGCCCATCCGCACATTCACGCTGAGCCCGCTGTCGATGCTGGCGGCCACCTCGGCCTGGCTGGCGCCGGCGGCGCGCGCGCGGCGCACCACGTCTTCCGCCAGTTGGGCCAGGCGATCCAGTTCCTGTCGGCTGTGGTCGGCGCTGCTGCTGATTTCGCTCACGTGGGTTCCTGAAGGTGCGGACGAAGGAGTACGGGTAGAATAGCCGGCCAAGGCCACGCCATCTGCCCGATGTAAGGCCTGATGGCCGACTTCCAACCTCCTCCGCCGGAATCCCGCATGCCCATCGCCACCGGCATCTACCGCCACTACAAGGGCCAGCGCTATCGCGTGCTGGGCATCGCGCGGCACAGCGAAACGCTGGAGGAACTGGTGGTCTATCAGGCGCTGTACGGCGAGCGCGGGCTGTGGGTGCGGCCCGCTGCGATGTTCGTGCAGACCGTCGAGCTGGACGGCGAGCCAGTGGCCCGCTTCGCGCTGGAACAGGCCGGACCCGGCTTCGAGCTAGGCGCATCGGGCTGATCCGCCCGCCCTCTTTCGCACCCGCCGGCCCGCGCCGGCCCGACCTGGAATTCGATCCGTGAGCCCCAGCCGCAGCCGCAATCAAACCGAACTGGACGAGACCGACTACGGCCCCAGCCGCACCCAGCAGCGCCGCGACGCGCTGGCCGTGCTGTCGCTGGCCGCCCAGCTGGTCGAGCTGCAGCCCAGCCGGCTGGCCAAGCTCGAGCTGCCCGAGGACGTGCTGCAGGAAGTCGCCACCACCCGGCGCATCACCTCGCACATCGCGCGCAAGCGCCAGCTGGCCTTCCTGGCCAAGCTGATGCGCCGCCACGGCGAAGAGGCCTTTGCCGCCGCGCGCGCCGAGCTGGGCGAGAACCGCGAGCGGCAGCGCCAGGAAAACGCCGCGATGCACCGCCTGGAGGCGCTGCGCGAGCGCCTGCTGGAAGACGACGAAAGCGCACTGTCGGGCCTGATCGAGCAATATCCCGAGGTCGACCGCCAGCATCTGCGCTCGCTGATCCGCCAGGCCCGCAGCGAGCGCGCCGGCAATAAACCGCCGAAGGCCTATCGCGAGATCTACCAGCTGCTCAAGCAGCTTGCCGACAGCAATAGCGACAGCGAGGCCGAGGCGGACGACGCCGAGCTCAACCCGCCGGACTGAACGCCGCGCAGCTATCGTCCGGCGACACCAGCCGGTCGTGACGGAGGCACCAGCGGCTGTCGCCGACCGCGGCCGCGTCGGCCGAACCGAACACGCTCAATCCCGGCAGGCGGCGTTCCAGCCCGCGCCGGTCGTCGGGGCGGTGACGGCAGTCGGCGCAGCGCGCCGGCGTAGCGCCTGCATCGGCCACCTCGTTCGCCAAGCGGCTCATCGCGGCTGCCCGAAGCTCTCCCAGTAGCCGGCGAAGACGTGGGCCGACAGCAGGTAGCCGATCACCACGTTCACCGCCACGCCGACGGCGAAGGCCAGCAACGGCTTCCAGCCCACCGCGCCCAGCGTGCGCAGCCGCGTGCTCAGGCCGATGCTGAGGAAGCAGAGAATGAAGGCCCAGGTGCGCAAGGTGACGATGGGCGCCACCAATCCGGGCACCACCACCTTGCGGTATTCGTCCAGCGCGTAGTGGCTGGTGACCAGGGTGACCAGGGCCGAGGCCAGCACGAAGCCAAGCACGAACTTCGGAAAGCGCTTCCAGATCTCGCCGGCGCTCACCTTGGCGCGCACGCCGTCCGCCGCACCTTCCCAGCGCGTCGCCGCCACCCAGGCCAGCACGAAGGCCCAGATGCCGATCCACACATCGCGGCCGACCACCTTCATCAAGGTGAAGGTCTGCACCGCGGCGTCCGGCGCGCCGGCGATGCTGCCGCCAGCCTGGCGCGCGAGGTCGCCGTAGGCCTGCGCCGCAGCAACGCCGGCGGCGTCGGCGAACTCCGAGGTGCCGATCCAGGCGCCGGCCACCGCGGTGGACAGACCGAGCGAACGGGCCGCGAACGGCAGCACGAAGATCATCACGATCGCCCACAGGATCACCAGGGTGATCGCCATCGAGGCCTGCTCGCGCCGCGCGCGCACTGCGCCGGCGATGGCGATCGCCGCGGACACGCCGCATACCGCGCCGCCGACGCCGAGCACGGCGGCAAAGCGCGGCTCCAGGCCCAGCCGGCGGCCGGCCAGGAAGATCACCCCGAAGGTCAGCAGCGAGACGATGCTGGCCTGGGCCACCGCCACCGGGCCGGCCCAGGCCAGCAGGGTCAGCGGCAGCGTCGCGCCCAGCAGCACGATGCCTACCTTGATGTAGAACTCCACCCGCAGGCCGGCGGCGAACCAGGCCGGCAACGGCAGCAGGTTGGACACCAGCAGGCCGAGCAGCAGGGCCACCAGCGGCGGCTCCAGGTTGTAGCGCGACGCCTGCACCCAGGCGCCGGCGCCGAACACCAGCAGCGCGGCCACGAACAGGATTGCGAAGGACGGCAGGAAATGGCTCAGCCGATGTCCCAGCGCGGACAGCCCGATGCCGAACAGCGCCGCGAAGGTGGCGAACAGCGCCACATAGCCGAGCCAGTGCGCCTGCAGGTCGGCCAGCCACTGCGCCGGGCTGGACCATTTCGCCGGCGCCACCGCCAGCCACTGCAGCGAATGGCCGGAAGTGAACAGCGCCCACGCCGCCAGCACCAGCGCCAGGCCCAGCCAGACCGACCAGGCGTCCTCGCTGGCGAACGGGCCGCCGGTGCGCACCGTTGCCGGAGCGGCATCGGTGGCAGCGCCGGACGGCGCGGACAGGGCATGCACATCACTCATGGCGACACCTCGCAGACAAACGCGCGTCCTGGCCGTCAGCCCACGCACGCAGGCGCCGGCCAGTGCGCCGGAGCAACTACTCTCGACGCACGCATGCGCAAAGCGAAATGACTTTGCCGACTATGCTTATGCCGCATCGCGGCATAGCTGGATCGCGATATGGGCTTGTGGCCGCAAGGCGTGCGATCGGCGGCGCCAGGACGCACGGCCGATGCCCTAGAAGCGGCAAGCCGGCGGGTATCCGCGCATGGATGGCCTCAGTGCATCCATCGCGCTGGCGCGGCATGGCCGCAAGGAGCGTCTGCCGCCTGTCCCGACGCTTCTCGCCGGAGACCGTACGTGGCCGGCACGCTCTCGGGCCTGATACGTCCGTACGTATACTGCGCCGGGATCAGCGCGCGATCGAACCGGCATTTCTACCCAAGGATTCCTGCCTGCCCGTTTCAGATATCCGCACGATGCGGGCACACGACGCCACCGCTGCGATATCACGGAATGATCGAAGTTTCAGGCTGAAGCTCTGGCCCTGACGGTGATGCCGCATACCTGCAGGCTCGGCCGGGCGGAGCCGACCTGCATGCCTTGGTCGCCCAGACCGCAGCCACGCATGCCTCCGCGTGGCTGTTCGCTCGATCGCCCCGCCGAAACGCGGCGCCACCCGCGTGACGCCGTGAAACGAAACCTCAGCCGGACGCGGTGCCGCCCACGGTCATGCCGTCCACCCGCAGGGTCGGCTGGCCGACGCCGACCGGCACGCTCTGGCCGTCCTTGCCGCACACGCCGATGCCCTCGTCCAAGGCCAGGTCGTTGCCGATCATCGAGACCCGGGTCAGCACCTCGGGACCGGAACCGATCAAGGTGGCGCCCTTCACCGGCGCGGTGATGCGGCCGTCCTCGATCAGGTAGGCCTCGCTGGCGGAGAACACGAACTTGCCGTTGGTGATGTCCACCTGGCCGCCGCCGAAGTTGGGCGCATACAGGCCGCGCTTGACCGAGCGGATGATCTCCTGCGGATCGTGCTGCCCGGCCAGCATGTAGGTATTGGTCATGCGCGGCATCGGCAGCGCGGTGAAGGACTCGCGGCGGCCGTTGCCGGTGGGCGCCATGCCCATCAGCCGCGCGTTGAGCTTGTCCTGCATATAGCCCTTGAGGATGCCGTCCTCGATCAGGGTGGTGCACTCGGTCGGGGTGCCTTCGTCGTCGATGCTCAGCGAGCCGCGACGCCCTTCCAGGGTGCCGTCGTCCACCACGGTGACCCCGGGCGCGGCGACGCGCTGGCCGATGCGGCCGGCGAAGGCCGAGCTGCCCTTGCGGTTGAAGTCGCCTTCCAGGCCGTGACCGATCGCTTCGTGCAGCAGCACGCCCGGCCAGCCGGGTCCGAGCACCACGGTCATGCTGCCTGCCGGCGCTTCCACCGCGTCGAGGTTGACCAGGGCCTGCCGCACCGCCTCGTCGGCGAAGGCCAGCGCGCGGCCGTTGTCGATCAGCTCGCGGTAGCCGTAGCGGCCGCCGCCGCCGCCGTAGCCCTGCTCGCGGCGGCCGTTCTGCTCGGCGATCACCTGCACGCTGATGCGCACCAGCGGGCGCACGTCGGCCGCCAGGGTGCCGTCGGAAGCAGCGATCAGGATGGTGTCCATGGTCGCCGCCAGGCTGACCACCACCTGCTTCACGCGCGGATCGCGCGATCGCGCATAGGCGTCCACCTCGCGCAGCAGGGCGATCTTGTCCGGATTGGGCAGGCTCTCGACCGGATCGATCGCCGGATACAGCGCACGCGCGCCGTGCACGGCCAGCGGCTTGCCGGCGCCGTTGCCGTCGTGGGCAATGGCGCGCGCGGCCCGGGATGCCTCCAGCAGCTGCGGCAGCACGATCTCGTCTGAATAGGCGAAGCCGGTCTTCTCGCCGCTGATCGCGCGTACGCCCACGCCCTGCTCGATCGAATGGCTGCCATCCTTGACGATGCCCTCCTCCAGCAGCCACGACTCGCTGCGCGAGTGCTGGAAATACAGGTCGGCGGCGTCGATCGACGGCCCCATCAACTGGGCGAACACGCGATCGAGGTCGTTGGCGGCGAGGCCGCCCGGGGCGAGCAGGCGGCGTTCCGCCTGCGTAATCAGGGAATCCATGCTGGTCTGCCGTATTGGTCCGGTCGGACTCTCAAAGGTAAGGCCGAATCCTGCGGCTTAAACCCCACCCCTGCAAGCGCGCCGGCCACGTCCCGGCTACCATGTGGCCGCCGGCGCCGGCGCTGGAGCCTTTCCCTGCAGGTACGCACATGAGCAAACATTCGAAACGCGAGCTGGCCCACAAGGTCCTGGACAACACCGTGGTGGCCCCGGCCGAGCGCATCGGCACGGTGGTCGACGAGACGCGCGACCTGTTCAAGCGCAGCGGCGAGCTGAAGCCGGGCAAGGCCATGGTAAGCACGGCGATCGGCATGGGACTGGCCGTGCTGTGCCTGCTCGGCGTGCTGGCCTTCCACTATCCGCAATACCTGACCACGCCGGAACTGCGCGCCAAGTATTCGGTGGACATGCTGCGCCAGGCGCTGTTCGTGGCCCTGCTGGTGTCCGGCACGCTGTCCCTGGTCAACATCGTGTTCAACCGCCAGCGCAACCTCAACATCGCGGTGTTCGCCATCGTGGTGGCCGCGGTGGCGATGGGCGGTTCGCGCGTGCCGGTGGGCAACTTCCCCGATCACACGCCGTACATCGGGCTGGACTGGTTCATCCTCGACCTGCTCGGCTCCACCCTGATCTTCGTGGTCATCGAGAAGCTGTTCCCGCTGTATCGCGGCCAGACCATCTTTCGCCCCGAATGGCAAACCGACCTGAAGCACTTCACGGTGAACCATTTCATCGTCGGACTGATCCTGCTGGTGGTGAACTTCCTGCTGCACCACCTGTTCGGCTGGCTGGTACGCAGCGATTTTCAGCAGTTCGTGCGCGACATCCCGTTCCTGCCGCAGCTGCTGCTGTGCGTGCTGGTGGCCGACCTGGCGCAGTACTGGACCCATCGCGCCTATCACGAGGTGCCGTTCCTGTGGCGCTTCCATGCCGTGCACCACAGCGTGAAGACCATGGACTGGCTGGCCGGCTCGCGCCAGCACATGCTCGAGCTGGTGGCTACCCGCGTGTGCGTGCTGGCGCCGCTGTACATCCTCGGCTTCAGCGAGGGCGTGATGAACGGCTACATCCTGATCGTCGGCTTCCAGGCGGTGTTCAACCACGCCAACGTGCACCTGCCGTGGGGGCCGCTGAAATACCTCGTAGTGACGCCGAACTTCCACCACTGGCACCACGCCTCCGACGACGAGGCGATCGACAAGAACTACGCGGCGCACTACGCCTTCCTCGACTACCTGTTCGGCACCGCGGTGAAGTCGAAGAACAAGTTCCCCGAGAAATACGGCGTGGTCGGCGACTACATGCCGGACGGCTTCGTGCGCCAGCAGATGTTCCCCTTCCGCGGCAGCACCAAGCCGGTGGAGGCCGCCGCCCCCTCCGACGGCTCAGCGGGCGGCTGAGCCGGCTGCCGCGGGTTCCGGCAGCGCCGCAGTCGAGGCTGCGGCGGGTTCGGCCTTGTCCAGCGGCGTCATCACCGGCTTGTCCCAGCTGCCGGTGATGCGGTAGCGGCGCACGGCCGCCTTGTTGAGCACCCGGCCGAGCAGGCCTTGCACCGCCAGCCCGGCGGCGATGCCGATCGGCCCGGCCACCGCGCCGACCACCGGCAGGCTGTTGCCGATGTGCGGCACCACGGAGACCTGCTGATCGTAGTCGCGCGCGCGCAGGCCGGTGCGCCCGCTGATGTCGATGTCCGCGGCCGGGCCGCGGATCTTCAGATTGTCGGTGGTGGCCATGCCGGCAGCGAGGCGGAAGTTGCCGTTGATCGAATCGAACGCCAGGCCCTTGCCGAACACATCGCCGAAATCCAGGGTGAGGCGGCGCGGCAATTCGGCTAGCGAGACCAGCCCGAACAGGCGACCCACGCCAGGTGCCACGTCGAGGATGCGGCCGTTGCTGACGTTGGCGCGCAGCGTGCCGTCCATGTTCGCCCAGTCGATCGACGACGGCGCGCCGGGCCAGCCGGCGTTGATGCTGACCTGGGTCTTGCCGCCTTCGACGATGCCGGCATAGCCGAGCGCGGTGAGCATCTTGCCCAGGTTTTCCGCGGAGAAATCCACTTCCAGATGGGTGCGGCTGTTCTCGGCGCTGCCGTTCCAGTCGCCGCCGGCGCTGATCTGCACGCTGCGCGAGTGCGAGCGCAGCTGGTCGAGATGCATGCCCTGCGCGGTAGGCCAGGTTTCCAGTCGCGCCTCGCCGAGCTTGGCCTGGCCCAGGCGCAGATCGTTCACCGACATGTGGAACGGCGGCAGCGAGGCCGGATCGATGCCGGTCGCCGCGGGATTCGGCGGCGGCAACACCGGCGCGGCCGCTGCGACCACCGGCGCGCCGGCCGGCTCCTGGCCTGCCGGCGGCGTGTCCTTCGGCCAGTACAGGCGCTGCAGATGCGCGGTGATGCCGCGCTTGCGCAGGTCTTCGGTCGGCACGCTGAGCTGGCCGGCCACCGCCGCGCTGTCCACCACCACGCTCAGCGCGCCCGGCTGCGGCGTCACCTGCAGGCTCATGTTGGCGAAGTTGTGCCCGAACAGCTGCGCCTGGTCGGCGCTGACATCGATGCTCTCCAGTCCGGGACCGTCGCCGCCGCCCGCACCGCCGGCGGTCTGCTGCACCCAGCCGGTCACGTCGAGCAGGGCAGCCCGCCCGCGCACGCGGATGCCCTTGGCCGGCGCGGCGTCGGGCATGTCGGTGCCGAACGCGGCGCTGGCCGCGAACGGCTGGTTGGCGTTGCCGGCCAGGCGCAGGCGCGCACGCGCCAGCCCGCCCAGGCTGATCTGCACGTCGCTGTTGGCCACCGGCAGGTTCATCGACAGGTGCAGCGGCAGGCTGTCCGCCGCCGGCTTGTGCAGCGGCGCGGGCAGCTCGAGGCTCATGCCGTTCAGCGCCGAATCGATGCTGAGGACCTGCGTCAGCGGTGCGCTGCCAGCGGCGTCGCCACCCGGATGGGCGATCTCGAAACCGATCGTGAAGTCGCTGCGCCCCTGCGCCGTTGGGCCCAGCCATTTCAATGAAGGAAAGCCGTCGACCAGCTCGGCCACGCTGAAATTGCCGTGCAGCTGCGCGGCGAGGATCTTGGCCGGATCGCCGGTGGCGCCGGCGATCGACAGGTTCAGGGTGGTCGGCCGCCCGTGTGCGACCGCCTGCAGCGGGCCGGCCTGCAGGCCGTGCGCGTCGAAGCGCAGCGGACCGCCGAGCTGCTCCAGCGCCAGATTCCAGTCCGGCGCGCGCAGGTAGGAATTCTTCAGCTGCGCGCTGCCGTCCAGGGTGAAGTGGCTGATGTCCTTCACCGGCAGCACCAGGTGGAAATTCGCGGCGACGTCGCCACCGAGGTTGAGCTTGGCCAGCACGTCGGCCTGCTTGCTGGCGATCGGGCTGTGCGCCACGAAATTCATCGCGTCGGCGCCGCTGCCGCTGCCCTGCACGGTGAGGTCGAGCGTGGTGTCGGCGAAATCCGGGATCGAGGCGACCGCCTTGTCGGCCTTGAAGCCCATCGACTGGCCCGCATCCGCCTGCACCAGCATGCCGCCGTCGATGAAGTCGGCGGTGGCGTGCACGCCCTCGGCGCGCGGCCAGTCCTTGCCGTAGTCGAACACTACGTCGCTGACCACGGCGTGCGCCTCGAAGCGCCCTTCGTTGTGGCGGAACGGCCAGTCGCGCAGATCGCCGCGCACCAGCACGTCGCCCTGGTCGACCTTGCCCGACACCAGCGCGCGGTTCAGCCATTCCACCGAGGGCGGCGGCATCGAGTTCGGCCAGAACAGCTTGGCGGCGGTCACCTCGGCGTGGTTCACCGTGGCATACAGATCCAGGAACGGACGTCCGCCCGCGTCGGGCAAGGCCACCTCGCCGCGCGCCTCGCCGCCGTAGCCGGCGCCCTCGAAGGCCAGCCGGTCGGTGCCGATGTGCCAGGCCTGGTCCTGCGCGTCGTGCCACATCGCCACCTCGCCGCCCAGCTGGGACATCACGAAGGGCTGCGGAAACACGCCGGGAAAACGCAGGGTGGCCGCCTGGCTGGGCAGTTCGATCGAGAACGCCTCGGCGTCGGCGCGGAAGTTGCCGTCGAGATGGTCGACACCCGGCAGCTTGCCCAGCGCCTCGATGCCCAGGCCACGGAAACCGATCTGCGCCGACTCCAGCCCGGCGGCCTGGCTCCAATGCAAGTCCGCCTGGGTCAACACGCCATGCGGCTGCCCGGTGCCGATCCATTGCGCCAGCCCGGCCGACAACTGCGGCTTCAGCGCCAGCCACGGCAGCAGCGGATCCAGCGCCAGGTTGCGCGCCACCGCGTCCACCCGCATGGCGTCGCTGCCCGGCTGGCGCACCATGGCGGCCAGGCCGCTGCCGTCGTCGCCGCCCCAGCGCAGGCGGTAGTCGCCGTTGTCGATGCGCACTTCGGCCAGCCCGTGCAGGGCCGTCACCTGGGCGCGGTTGCCGTCCGGGTTGATCACCGCGAGATCGCGCAGGTCGGCGCGCACCAGGCTGCGCACCACCTTGCCTTTGCGCCAGTCCAGCCACAGCGCCACGCTGCCGCGGCCGGCCTGCGCCGCGTAGCCGTGCAGATCGATGTCGGACAGCAGGCCGGGCAGGTCCAGGCCGCTGCCCTCGATCCACAGCCGGCCGTCGGCGCCGTCCTGGCGAAAGCTGCCGGCGCCGTGCAGCACGCCGGTGGCGCCTTCGCGGTGCAGGCTGCCGCCGACCCGCACGCGATCGCCCTGGCGGCTGAGGCGCAGCTCGTCGGCGACCACCGCGTAGTGCCGGCCGGCGCCGGCGTCGGTGATGTCCAGGCGCGAATTGCTCAGCCACAGGTCGACCGAGAGATTGCCGAACGAGGCGTTCTGGTTGCCGCCGTCGCCACCAACGCCGAAGCCGTTGACGTGCCAGGTGCCGTCGGCGTCGCGGGTCAGGTCCAGCCGCATGCCGCTGAGATGCAGGTTGAGCAGGTGCCGCGACGGCAGCGCGAAGGCGCCCAGATCCAGGCTCAGTGCGGCCTGCGGCACGCGCAGCGGCACGCCGCCCTCGGTGGGCTGCACGGTGATGTCGTGCAGCACGAACAGCGGGCCGGCCGGCCGCCAGTGCCCTTCCATCGAGGCGAAGCTGATCGGACGGTGCAGCCGCTCGCTGAGCTGCGCGGCGACCCACTGCGGGTGGCGCGCCAGCAGGGGCAGCGACAGCTGCGCCACGCCCACCAGCACGGCCAGCACGATCAGCGAGCACCCGGCCACCCAGCCGAGCAGGCGGGCACCACGATGCAGGCGCCGTTGCCAGCGCATGGTCACCAGCCGCTGCCCGCGCTTCGGGCCACCTTAAAGCAGTACGACATCGAACTGTTCCTGCGAATAATGCTCCTCGGCCTGAAAGCGTATGCTCTTCGAGATGAACTCTTCCAGTTCGGCGACCGCGCTGGACTCCTCTTCCAGGATGCGTCCGACCACCTTGGGGCTGGCCATCACCAGCAGCTTTTCGGCGTTGAACTGGCGCACCGCGCGGGTGATCTCGCGGAAGATCTCGTAGGTGACCGTCTCGGCGGTCTTCAGGGTGCCGCGGCCGGCGCAGGCCGGGCACGGCTCGCACAGCTGGCGCTCCAGGCTCTCGGTGGTGCGCTTGCGAGTCATCTCGACCAGGCCCAGCGAAGACATCGGGTACACCGTGGTCTTGGCGTGGTCGCGCGCCAGCCCTTTTTCCAGCATGCGGATGACCTGGCGGCGATGCTCCTCGTCGGTCATGTCGATGAAGTCGATGATGATGATGCCGCCCAGGTTGCGCAGCCGCAGCTGGCGCGCCGCGGCCTGCGCCGCTTCCAGGTTGGTGCGGTAGACGGTTTCCTCCAGGTTGCGCGAGCCGAGGTAGCCGCCGGTGTTGACGTCGATGGTAGTCATCGCCTCGGTCTGGTCGACGATCAGGTAGCCGCCCGACTTCAGCGGCACCTCCTTTTTCAGCGCGCGCTGGATCTCGTCCTCCACGCCGTACAGGTCGAAGATCGGGCGCTCGCCGGCGTAGTGCTCGATGCGGTCGTCCAGGCTCGGCATGAACTTGTGCACGAACTTGACCACCTTGTCGTAGGTCTCGCGCGAATCCACCCGCACCTTCTCGATGTCCTCGTTGAGCAGGTCGCGCAGCGCGCGCAGCGGCAGCGACAGTTCCTCGTAGACGCGATCGCCGACCTTGGACTTGGCGATGTTCTCCTGCACCACCCGCCACACCTTGCCCAGGTAGGTGACGTCGAAGGCCAGCGACTCGGCCGACTGCCCCTCGGCATTGGTGCGCACGATGTAGCCCAGGCGGTTGCCGCCGGGGATGTCCTCGCCGATCAGCGCGGTCAGCACGTCCTTCAGGCGCTGGCGCTCGGCCTCGTCCTCGATGCGCGCGGAGATGCCCAGGGTCCTGGCGTGCGGCAGCAGCACCAGGTAGCGCGACGGGATCGACAGGTGGGTGGACAGCCGCGCGCCCTTGCTGCCGATCGGGTCCTTCACCACCTGCACCACGATCTCCTGCCCCTCGTGCACCAGCTCGCTGATGGAGGGCACGCCGTGGCCGTTGCCGTTGCTCTCGGCGCCCTCCGGCAGCGGCGCGCGCAGGATGTCGGAGGCGTGCAGGAAGGCCGCGCGCTCCAGGCCGATGTCCACGAATACCGCCTGCATGCCCGGCATCACCCGCTGCACGCGCCCCTTGTACACGTTGCCCACATAACCGCGGCGCGAGGTCCGCTCGACATGTACCTCCTGCAGCATGCCGTTCTCGACCACCCCGACGCGGGTCTCGCGCGGGGTCACGTTGATCAGGATTTCTTCACTCACCGGGAGCTCCTAAAAACAGGCAACCCTTATAGCGGGTGCATGCGCAGGCTGTCGATGCGCCGGCCGCTGCCGGCGGCGCTCCGGCGCGAAACCGCTCGCCGGACGGCCATTTCGCAAGAGCCTGCATCGCCGCTGCCGACGCTCCGCCTCGCCCGACGAGGGCGGCGAGGCCGAACCCGCCGCAACGCATGACGGCGACCCTGCCCGAGCCTGCAGACGCTGCCCGCACGGCAGCAGCCGTCGAGCAGCTGGGGCACGCCCCGCCTGCAAACCCAGGTCTAGGTCATCGCACCTCCGCACATACCGACACCATCCCCACGCAGCGCCCGCTCACCGCCGGCTGTGCCCGGCCTGGCCCGACCATCCACCACCGGCGCGGGCAGCTCTCCAGTGCGAAGTACTGCGAACCGGCCGACAGGCTCTAAAGTAGCGCCATGAACGCCACCCCGATATTGCTGGCCTGGAGCGGCGGCAAAGACTGCCTGATGGCGCTGCAGCGGCTCCGCGCCGATCCGCACTGGCAGCCGGTCGGCCTGCTCTGCACGATCAACCGCACCTACCAGCGCGTCGCCATGCACGGCGTGCGGCGCGACGTGCTGCTGGCCCAGGCCGAGGCGCTGGGCCTGCCGCTGCTGGAGGCGCCGCTGGACTGGCCGGGCAGCAACGAGGCCTACGAGCAGGCGCAGGCCGCGGCGCTGGTCGAGGCGCGCCGGCTGTGGCCAGGCGTGCGGCATTGCGCCTTCGGCGACCTGTTCCTGCAGGACGTGCGCGACTATCGCGTGCGCCAGCTCGGCCACAGCGGCTGGCGCGCGGTGTTCCCGCTGTGGGGCGAGGACACCGCGGCGCTGTCGCGGCGTTTCGTCGGCGAAGGGCATCGCGCCGTGCTGTGCTGCGTGGATACTCAGCAGCTCGATCCGGCGTTCTGCGGACGGCCGTACGATCGCGCCCTGCTCGACACGCTGCCGTCCGCGGTCGACCCCTGCGGCGAGCGCGGCGAGTTCCACACGCTGAGCTATGCCGGCCCGCTGTTCCGCCGCCCGCTCGCGCTGCGCCGCGGGGAATCGGTGCTGCGCGACGAGCGCTTCCAGTTCACCGACTTCCTGCTTGCCGAAACCGATGCGGCGAGCCAGCGGCCGCATGCAGCAGGCCCCGATGCCGCCTGAGCATCCGCTCGTGATCCTGCCCGACGTGCTGCGCCCCGGCCTGCGGCTGGTGTTCTGCGGCACCGCGGCCGGGCGCCGCTCGGCGGCCGAGGGCGCGTATTACGCCCACCCCGGCAACCGCTTCTGGCCCGCCCTGCATGCGGCCGGCTTCACCCCACGGCTGTACGCACCGGCGGAATTCGCGCAGCTGCCCGCGCTGGGCATCGGCCTGACCGACCTGGCCAAGCGCCACGTCGGCAACGACGACGAACTGCCCGCCGACGCCTTCGACGTCCCTGCCCTGCTCGGCAAGCTGCAGCGCCACGCGCCGCGCATGCTGGCCTTCACCAGCAAGGCGGCGGCGCGCGCGGCGCTGGGTCGCGCCGCCGGCTACGGCCTGCAGGATGAGCGCCTCGCCGACGTGCCGGTGTTCGTGCTGCCCTCGCCCTCGGGCCAGGCGCGCGGTCATTGGGACCTCGCCCCATGGCAGGCGCTGGCCGCGCTGGCGCTCGCCTGACGGCCTTGCCGCAGCACGTTCAGCCGCACACGCATTAACGATAATTAATCCAGCGCCGCACCAGCCGCCCGGCTTCGGCGCGAGATGGCGCCGCGGCGCCGCTGTCGCCACACCAGGGCGGCGCCGTCGCAATTGCCTGCGGTTTCGGGCATGCCGTTCGGCACATACTGGCCGTCCACGAAACTGCCTAGGCTGCGGTTTCCCCGTAACCTAACCCGATCTCGCCTGCTCGAGGAATCCGCAGACGAGGACGACGGAAAGTCTCGGCCATGTGGATCGTCAAAATCGCGCTCGAGCGGCCGCTCACCTTCATCGTGCTGGCGCTGCTGCTGCTCATCCTCGGTCCGCTGGCGATCCTGCGCACGCCTACCGACATCTTCCCCGACATCAATATCCCGGTGGTCTCGGTGGTATGGCAGTACACCGGCCTGCCCGCCGACGACATGAACAACCGCATCGTCACCGGCTTCGAGCGCTCGCTCACCACCACCGTCAACGACGTCGAGCACACCGAGACGCAGTCGCTCAACGGCGTCGGCCTGGTCAAGGTGTTCTTCCAGCCGAACGTGAACATCGACATGGCGGTGGCGCAGATCACCTCGATCTCGCAGACCGTGCTGCGCTCGATGCCGCAGGGCGTGACGCCGCCGCTGGTGATCGTCTACAACGCCTCCAGCGTGCCGATCCTGCAGTTCGCGCTGTCTTCCGACCAGCTGTCGGAAACGCAGATCTTCGACGACGCCAACCAGATCGTGCGCACCTATGTGACCAGCGTGCGCGGCGCGGCGACGCCCTACCCCTACGGCGGCAAGCAGCGCCAGATCCAGGTGGACCTCAATCCGCAGGCGCTGCTCGCGCACGGCCTGTCGCCCGGCGACGTGGTCAGCGCGATCGGCGCGCAGAACCTGATCCTGCCCGCGGGCACCGAGAAGATCGGCGACCTCGAGTACAGCGTGAGGCTCAACGGCAGCCCGCAGCAGATCGCCGAACTCAACGACGCGCCGATCCGCACCGCCAACGGCGTCACCACCTATATCCGCGACGTCGCCCATGTGCACGACGGCTCGCCGCCGCAGACCAACATCGTGCGCGTGAACGGCCAGCGCGCAGTGCTGATGTCGATCCTGAAGATCGGCAACGCCTCCACCCTGGACATCGTCGACACGCTGAAGAAGCTGCTGCCGCAGATCCGCGACGCGGTGCCGCCGAACCTGCAGATCCACGCCTTGTCCGACCAGTCGCTGTTCGTGCGCGCGGCGATCTCGGGGGTGATCCGCGAGGGCGCCATCGCCGCCGGCCTGACCGGCCTGATGATCCTGCTGTTCCTCGGCTCGTGGCGCTCCACCCTGATCATCGCGATCTCGATCCCGCTGTCGATCCTGGCCTCGATCATCGCCCTGTCCGCGCTCGGCGAGACGATCAACATCATGACCCTGGGCGGCCTCGCCCTCGCGGTCGGCATCCTAGTGGACGACGCCACGGTAACCATCGAGAACATCAACTCGCACCTCGAGGAAGGCAAGGAGGTGTACGACGCCATCCTCGAGGGCGCGCACCAGATCGCCGTGCCGGCGCTGGTCTCCACGCTGTCGATCTGCATCGTGTTCGTGCCGATCTTCTTCCTCGGCGGAGTGGCGAAGTATCTGTTCGCCCCGCTGGCCGAGGCGGTGGTGTTCGCCATGCTGGCTTCCTACGTGCTGTCGCGAACCCTGGTGCCGACGCTGTCGATGTACTGGCTGAAGAAGCACGAGTCGCGCGAGCACGCGCCGCGCGGCGGCCTGGCACGCTTCCAGGCCGGCTTCGAGCGGCGCTTCGAGCGCCTGCGCGAAGGCTATCGCGACACCCTGGCGGCGGCCGAGGAACACCGGGTGATCTTCGCGGTGCTGTTCTTCGCCGTCTGCACGCTGTCGATCGGCGCGCTGACGCCGTGGCTGGGGCGCGACTTCTTCCCCTATGTCGACGGCGGCCAGATCAAGCTGCACTTCCGCGCGCGCACCGGCCTGCGCATCGAGGAGACCGCGCGGCTCGCCGACGGCATCGAGCAAACGGTGAGGCAGACCATTCCCAAGCAGGAGCTGGCCAGCATCGTCGACACGCTGGGCCTGCCGTACAGCGGCATCAACCTCTCGTACAGCAATACCGGCGTGATCGGCACCTCGGACGGCGACGTGTTCGTCAGCCTCAACGAGGACCACCGGCCGACCATCGACTACGTGCGCTCGCTGCGCAAGACCCTGGCTGAGCGCTATCCGGGCGTGATCTTCTCGTTCCTGCCGGCCGACATCGTCGGACAGATCCTCAACTTCGGCGCGCCCGCGCCGATCGATGTGCAGGTCAGCGGCCACGACGCCGAGGCCACCGCGCGCGTGGCCGACGAGCTGTACGGCAAGCTGCTGCGCGTGCCCGGCCTGGTCGACCTGCGTCTGCAGCAGGCGCTCGACCTGCCACAGATCAACGTCAACGTGGACCGCACGCGCGCCAGCCTGGTCGGCCTCACCCAGCAGAACGTGGCGAGCAACCTGCTGACCGCCCTGGCCGGCTCTTCGCAGGTGAGCCCGACCTTCTGGGTCGACCCGAAGTCCGGCATCAGCTACACCATCGCGACGCAGGCGCCGCAGTACCGGCTCGACAGCTTGGAAGCGCTGCGCACGCTGCCGATCGGCGCCGCCGGCGCGGCCAGCAGCGCAGCGCCCGCCGGCAACGGCGGCCTGCCGGGGCAGACCCTGCAGGACGTGGCTTCGTTCGCGCGCAGCGCCGGGCCTGCGGTGGTCAGCCACTACAGCACCAAGCCGGCGATGGATCTGTTCGCCGCGGTCGACCGCACCGACCTGGGCAGCGTGGCGGGTGACGTGCAGCGCATCGTCGAGGACAGCTCCAAGCATCTGCCGCGCGGCGTCGGCATCGACGTGCGCGGCCAGGTGCAGACCATGGCCGCGTCCTACCGCGGGCTGATCGGCGGGCTCGCCTTCGCGATCCTGCTGGTGTACCTGCTGATCGTGGTGAACTTCCAGAGCTGGCTCGATCCGCTGATCATCATCACCGCCCTGCCCGCGGCGCTGGCCGGGCTGGTGTGGATGCTGTTCCTCACCGCCACGCCGCTGTCGGTGCCGGCGCTGATGGGCGCGATCATGTGCATGGGCGTGGCCACCGCCAACTCGATCCTGGTGGTGAGCTTCGCGCGCGAGCGGCTGGCCGCGCACGGCGACCCGGTCAAGGCGGCGATCGAGGCCGGCTTCGCGCGCTTCCGCCCGGTGCTGATGACCGCCTTCGCGATGATTATCGGCATGGTGCCGATGGCGCTCGGCCTGGGCGAAGGCGGCGAGCAGAACGCGCCGCTCGGCCGCGCGGTGATCGGCGGCCTGCTGCTGGCCACCGCCGCCACCTTGTTCTTCGTGCCCACCTTCTTCAGCCTGCTGCATCGGCGCCGCTCCGCGCGCCGGGCGGCAACCGCCTGAGCTTGCCGCCATGAACACGCCTCACGCCGCTCCCGCCGCCTCTCCTCGCCAGCCTCACCGCGTGCGGCTGGTCCTGCTCGTGCTCGGCATCGTGCTGGTGCTGCTGGCCGCCTACGGCATCGTGCAGCGCATGCATGCGCGCGGCGAGCTGCGCGAGGACACCGACCGCGAGGCCACGCCCTCGGTCAACACCATCCAGGCACAGCCCGCGCCCGACGACCAGGCGCTGGGCCTGCCCGGTACGGTGCAGTCATGGCAGGACGCCCAGGTCTATGCGCGCACCACCGGCTACGTGCGCAAGTGGCTGGTCGACATCGGCACGCGGGTGAAGCAGGGCCAGCGCCTGGCCGAGCTGGATACACCCGACGTCGACAACCAGCTGAGCCAGGGCCAGGCGCAGATGCGCACCGACCAGGCCAACGAGCAGCTGGCCAAGGTCACCGCCGACCGCTACGCCAGCCTGGTCAAGCAAGGCCTGGTCGCGGTGCAGACCGGCGATCAGTACAACGCCGCCTACAAGGCCGACGTCGCCACCGTGGAGGCCGACCGCGCCAACGTGGCGCGGCTGCAGAACATGGAGGACTTCAAGTACATCGAGGCGCCGTTCGACGGCGTGGTCACTCAGCGCAACCTCAACGTGGGCGCCCTGGTCGACGCCGGCTCCAGCGGCAGCAACCTGTTCGTGATCGCCGACACCAGCAAGCTGCGCGTATTCGTCGACGTGCCGGAAAGCTATGCGCGCAGCGTGCGCATCGGCATGCCGGCGACGGTGACGCTGAACACCTACGGCGCGAAGCCGATCCAGGGCAGCGTCGCGCGCACCGCGGACGCGCTGGACGCCAATACGCGCACCCTGCGCACCGAGATCGACGTCGACAACGACGGCGCCAGCCTGGTGCCCGGCGTCTATGCCGACGTGAAGCTGGCGCTGACCAGCGCCACGCACAACTTCATCGTGCCGGCCAACACCTTGCTGTTCCGCAGCGAGGGCCTGCGCATCGCCCTGGTCGACGCGCAGGGCCGCGTGCACCTGCAGCCGGTGACGCTGGGCCGCGATTTCGGCAGCACGGTCGAGGTGACTTCCGGCCTCGACGCACAATCGCGCATCGTGCTCAATCCGGCCGACTCGCTCACCGAAGGCGAACAGGTGCGCGTAGTCGCGCAGACTGCTCCGGCCGCCGCGAAGTAAATCGACAGCCGCCGCGCAAGGCCGGAGCTTCGTCGCCCCGGCCTCGCAGCGTGCGCCGCCACCGGCTCAGCCCAGCGACAAAGCAGCGACCTTGCCGTCGCTGTCGATGCCGAGCGAGAAAGGCAGCCGGCTGCCCGCACCGAAATAAATCACGTAGTCGAACCAGTGCAGCTTGGCCACCGTGCGCTGGCCTTTGAAGACGAAGGCCGAAGGCTGTCCGTAAGGTTGCAGGTTCGCGCCCATGCGCTTGGCCAGTCCGGCCTGCATCTTGGCCGCCAGCTTGGCGGACAGCTGCGCCGCATCCGGCTCGCCGCGCTGCCACTGCAGGAACACCGCTTTCGCGGCGGCCGTCGTGGCGGTGTCTTCGCCGGCTGCCGGGCGCATCGCCGCCGCGGCGATCGCCGGATAAAGCGTTTCGTAGACCGCCGTGGTGATCCGCTCGCCGGGCTCCGGATCGTCCTTGCCGTTGGTGAAGGCGATGATCTGCACGCCTTGTTCGGGGAAGTACTCGTTGGCCGTGGTGAAGCCCAGCGAACCGCCGGTATGGCCGATGCGCGGCTGGCCGTCGATGCTGTCGACGAACAAGCCGAAGCCGTAGCCGGCATCGCCGCCTTCGGTGGTCTTCACCGAGGTGTGCATCAAGGCGTAGTCGGCCGGGCTCACGATCTTGCCGCCCTGCAGGGCGACGTTCCACTTCTGCAGGTCGGCGACGGTCGACACCAGGAAGCCGGCGGGGCCGCCCACCGAGTCGCCGATGATGCCGGCGCGCACGATCCGCCCGTTGTCGCGGGTATAGCCGAGCGCCATATCCGGCAGATGCGCTTCGTCCGCCACGGTGTAGGTCTGGGTCATGCCGGCCGGATCGAGCAGGTGGGTTTGTATGTAGTGCCGATAGCTGCCGTGGGTGAGCACCTCGATGATGCGGCCGAGCATGGCGTAGCCGGTGTTGGAATAGCTCCAGTGACTGCCCGGCGCGAAATCCAGCGGCTTGCCGGCGATGTGCGCCATCAGCTGGGCGAAGCTGGCCGGCTTGTCGATGGTGTGGTCGGCGTCCATCGCGTCGAGATATTCGGGCAGGCCGCTGGTGTGCGAGAGCAGCTGGCGCAGGGTCACTTCGCCGGCATGCGGCGCGTCGGGCAGATAGACCGACACTTTGTCGTCGAGCTTCAACTTGCCGGCCTCCTGCAGCTGCAGGATCGCCGCGGCGGTGAACTGCTTGGTGATCGAACCGATCTCGTAGTGCGTGTCCACCGTGACCGGCGAATTTCGTTCGCGATCGCGCTGGCCGTAGGCCTGCCGGTACACGATATGGCCGTCCCTGGCGACGGCGATCACCGCGCCGGAGGCAGGACTGTCGTGCAGCACCGTCGCGACATCCGCGGCGATGTGCTTGGCCTGTTCGGGGGTGACAGCTTCGCCGGCGCGTGCGGCCAAAGAAGCGCCAAGGCAGGCGAGCAAGAGCGTGGTACGCAGCATGTAGGACTCCGATTCCGTGGTGGGCGCGCAAGGGCGACAGTCGTCTGTCGCAAGAGGCATACCAAGCGGACACACGGAGGATTTGCCTTGCTTTTCAAGGCCCTGATAAATCGAAGCCAGGCCGGCGCGCTGTCCGCGGACAGCTGGGCGCGGACAGCGCGGACAGCCGGCCCGCGCAAGGCATGCGCTGCGGTCCGACGGAACTTAGTCGAGCGAGGGATTGCGCCCCTTGCCGATGTCACGCTCGAGCACGGCCGGCGCCCGGTTGCTCCAGGCCTGGCGGATGTAGCTGACCACCGCCGCCACGTCGGCGTCGCTGAGCTGCTGGGCGAACGGCGGCATCGAGTACGGCCGCGGTTGCGCCGCGGTGAGCGGGGCGAAGCCGCCGAGCAGCACGGCGCGCGCCGCATTGATGCCGCTGGGCTCGTTCACCGAAACATTGCCGTTGAGCGGCGGATACACGCCGGCGATGCCGTTGCCGTCCATGCCGTGGCAGTCCGCGCAACGCTGCTGATAGATCTTGGCGCCCTGCTGGATCGCCGCGGACGCATCCGGCGCCAGCGCCGGGGCCGCCGCAGGGGCGCGCGGCGGCAAACTGTGCAGATAGACGGCGATCGCGCGCAGATCCTCGTCGTGCAGGTGCTGGGTGCTCTGGGTGACCACTTCGGCCATCGGGCCTAACGCCACCCCGCGCGCGGACTGTCCGCGCTGGAGCAGGTCGACCACGTCCTGCTCGCTCCAGCCGGCCAGGCCGCCATGTTCCTGCATGCCGAGGTCGGGCGCATACCAGTCCAGCGCCGAGATCGTGCCGCCCGAAAGCGGCTGGCCCTTGGGCAGGCCGCCCAGCGCATCGCGCTGCACATGGCATTCGTTGCAGTGGGCGAGGCCCTGCACCAGGTAGGCGCCGCGGTTCCACTCGGCGGAGCGACCCGGATCGTCGCGGTATTCGGCCGGCTCGAAATACATCGCGCGCCAGGCCAGCACGGTGCTGCGCAGGCGATAGGGAAACCTCAGCCGCGGCGCCTCAGTCGCCTGACGCACCGGCGGCAATGATTGCAGGTAGGCGAAGATCGCCAGCGCATCGTCGCGGCGCAGCTTGCTGAAAGACGGAAACGGAAAGGCCGGATACAGCGGCTTGCCGTCGCGTCCCCAGCCGTCGTGCAGGGCGCGCCGGAACTCGGCGAAGCTCCAGTCGCCGAGGCCAGTGTCATGATCGGGAGTGAGGTTGGTCGAGGGAATCTGGCCGAACGGCGTGTCCAGCATCCGCCCGCCGGCATAGCGCGTGCCGCCTTGCCGGGTATGGCAGGAAGCGCAGTCGCCCACCGTCGCCAGGTATTCGCCGCGGGCGATCAGCGCCGGATCGCGCAGGGCGGCGGGCTCCACCCGATCGGCCGCCGACAGCGGCGGCGCACGCTCGGACACCATCAACCAGCCGCCCAGCGCCAATACCAGCAGCAGCACCAGCGCGAGAAATCGCCACAGCCATTTCATGCGCCGCCTCCCACTGCTTCGCCGATCAGCACGCCGCAGCGCAGCGGCGGCGCCACCGAGCCGGCGGGCTGCGCGTGCATGTCGGCCGGCGGCTCACGACTGGCCAGCCAGGCAGCCACCGCGGTGATGTCGGACGCCTGCAGCCGATTGGCCACCTGCGCCATGCAGTCGGGCGCGGTGGTGGCGCGCGCGCCGGTGCGCCACGAGCCGAGCTGCGAACTGAGGTAGTCGTACGGCAGCCCGACCAGACCCGGAATGGACGGCTGCACGCCGGTGAACTGCGCGCCGTGGCAGGCCTGGCAGGCGGGAATGCCGCGCGCGGCATCGCCATGCGTCGCCAGGGTTTCGCCACGCTGCAGCAGGGCCGGCGTCACCGGCGGCAGCGGCGAACGCTGATAGGCCACCTGCTGGTCGGCGAAGTACTCGGCGATCTCCTGCAGATAGGCCGGGTCCAGCCCGCGCACCGCGTATTCCATCGGCGCATAGCGGCGCAGGCCGCGCTGGAAGTCATGCAGCTGCCGCGATAGATAACCGGCCGGCTTGCCGGCCAGGCGCGGATAGAAGCCGCTGCCCGGCGAACCTTCGCCATGCACTCCGTGACAGGCGGTGCAGGCGGCAATGCGCTGCTGCAAGGTGTCGGGCACCGGCGCGGCCGGCGCATCGGCGGCGCGCGCCGGCGATCCCAGCGACAACAGCAGCCACACGATCAGCACCTGCGCTGCGTGGCGCATGCGGGAAAGACGATTGCCGGCTAGGCATGACATCGCTTGCTGGGGCATGCCGCGAGTATAAGTCGGCGCTCGCTGGGCACGTCGCGCCGGCGCCGCTAAGCTGGCTTTCGCGGCAACATGCCGCACCCCGGAGAGCCACCATGCGCCTATCGCCCGTTCGCGTACTGCTGCTGAGCGGCCTGCTGTCCGGTCAGGCGACAGCGGCGACGACGCCGGCCCCGGCCGATCCGGTCGACACCTACGCCTCGATCGCCCAGCTGCGTCAGGACATGCGCGACGGCAAGCTGGACAGCCGCCGCCTGACCCAGGCCTATCTGCAGCGCATCGAGCGCCTCGATCGCAGCGGCCCTGCACTGCATGCCGTGCTCGAAGTGAATCCGCAGGCGCTGGAGCATGCCGCCGAACTGGATGCCGCGCACGCCGACGCCCGCCAAGCGCCGCTGTTCGGCATCCCGCTGCTGCTGAAGGACAATATCGACACCGGCGACCGCGAACACACCACCGCGGGTTCGCTGGCCCTGGCCGGCGCACCGGCCGCGCGCGATGCCGGCCTGGTCGAGCGCCTGCGCAAGGCCGGCGCGGTCATCCTCGGCAAGACCAACCTCAGCGAGTGGGCGAATTTCCGCTCGGACCACGCCAGCAGCGGCTGGAGCGCGCGTGGCGGCCAGACCCGCAACCCGTATGCGCTGGACCGCAACCCCTGCGGCTCCAGCGCCGGTTCGGCCGCAGCGGTGGCCGCCGGCCTGGCAGCCGCGGCGATCGGCACCGAGACCGACGGCTCGATCATCTGCCCGGCCTCGATGAACGGCCTGGTCGGCATCAAGCCGACCCTGGGCCTGGTCAGCCGCAGCGGCATCGTGCCGATCAGCCACAGCCAGGACACTGCCGGTCCGATGGCGCGCAGCGTGGCCGATGCCGCCGTGCTGCTCAGCGTCATTGCCGGCAGCGATCCGCGCGATCCGGCCACCGCCGAGGCCGATCGGTACGCCACCGACTACACCCGCTTCCTCGACCCGGCCGGCCTGAAGGGCAAGCGCATCGGCGTAGTGCGCCAGCTGGGCGGCGCCGAGCCGAATGCCGATCGCGTGCTCGACCAAGCGATTGCGCTGATGAAGGCGCAGGGCGCGGTGATCGTCGACCCGGTGGAGCTGCCGCACGTCGGCGAACTGAGTCACGACGAGATGACCGTGATGCTGTACGAGTTCAAGCACGATCTGGAGGCCTACCTGGCTACACGCCCGGGCCTGGCCGTGCACACGCTGGCCGAGCTGATCGCCTTCGATCGCGCGCACGCCGTCGCCGAGATGCCGTGGTTCGGCCAGGAGCTGTTCGAGCAGGCCGAAGCGAAGGGTGCGCTGAGCGAGCCGGCCTATCGCGACGCGCTGGCCAAGGTCAAACGCCTGGCGGGCGCGGAAGGCATCGACGCCGCCCTGGCCAAGGACCATCTCGATGCGCTGCTGGCGCCTTCGTGGGGACCGGCCTTCAAGACCGATCCGCTGCTCGGCGACCATGTGGTCAGCGGCGATCCCACCGTGGGCGGGCCTTCGCAAGCCGCCGCGGTGGCCGGCTATCCTTCCATCACCGTGCCGGCCGGTTGGGCGCACGGCCTGCCGGTGGGCATCGTGCTGTTCGGCGCGCGCTGGAGCGAGCCCGGCCTGATCGCCATCGCCTACGGCTTCGAACAGCATGCCAAGGCCTGGCAGCCGCCGCGCTTCCTGCCCACCATCGATACGGAGACACCCTGAGCATGGGCCTTTTCGACTGCCGCTGCGCGATCACCGGGGTCAGCCTCAAGGGCGCCGAGACTACTCTGGTGCCACTGCTGCGGCATGCAGGCGGCCATGCGCCGGCCGCGCTGCCGATCCACGGGCAGTACGACCGCCTGGGCAGCATCGACGGCATCCGGGAAGACCTCAACACACGACTGATCCTGGATTACTTCCGCGAGCAGCTGCGCGCCGGCCGTTTCGTGGTCGATCCGGAGCAGTTGCCGATCCACGACATCGAGGCCTTGCTGCGCGGCTTCGAACGCAATCTCAACGACGATCCGGCGACCGCGTGCCTGGACGGCGAGCCGGTGCTGTTCGCCCTGGTTGCCGACGCCGTGTGGTCGCAGCTGGCCCATGCCGCATCGAAGGACGCGACGGAGCCGGCCTGGTATCGCCGCACGCCGCTGCCGGCGGCAATCTACGCGGCGCAGCAGCACAAGCTGCGCGAAGCGATCGCCCAACTCGGCGCCGTCGATGCCTTTCTCGCCGCACGCGGCCTAGCCTGGCAGCCCTCCGACGATCCGGGACAGCACTACGCCGAGGAGATGCGCGCCTATCTGGACGAGGCCAGGCAGAGGTATGCCGACATGCCGGGCATGCTGGACGCGCTGCGGCGCTACGAAGAGGAAGTCGGCGAACTCCTGCGCGACGACGACTGAGGGAAGCGCCCGCAAATTGCCTCCGCGGCGACCAATCGCAGCCTTCGTCGCGCCAGCAGCCATGGGCAGCATGGCGGGCATGTCTCGACCTCGGATGCCAACTTCATGAAGCTCGCCCGCTCCGCCCTGCTCGCCGCCGCCCTCTCCTTCGTTTTCGTGGCTGCCGCTGCGGCGGAGGATGCTTCCTGGACCCAGCCGCAGAAGCCGTTCCGTCTTTACGGAGATACCTATTACGTCGGCACGCAGGGGCTCAGCGCGATCCTGATCGTGTCGCCGCAGGGCGACGTGCTGATCGACGGCACCCTGCCCCGCAATGCGCCGCAGATCAAGGCCAACATCCGCGCGCTCGGCATCCGCCTCGGCGACGTCAAGGCGATCCTGAATTCGCATGCACACGACGACCATGCCGGCGCCATCGCCGAGTTGGCCAAGGCCAGCGGCGCCAAGGTCTATGCCAGCGCGGCGGGCGCGCGCGCCCTGGAACTCGGCGGCAAGGACCCGGACGACCCGCTGTACGGCGAGACGTCGCCGTACCCGCCGATCGCGCACGTGCAGGTGGTGGCCGATGGCGGCGTCGTGCGCGTCGGCGAGCTGCAGTTGACCGCGCACTACACGCCCGGCCATACCCCCGGCAGTACCTCGTGGACCTGGCGCAGCTGCGAAGGGAAAGACTGCCTGTCCATGGCCTATGTCGACAGCCTCACGCCGATGGGCGCCGCCAGCTTTCGCTTCAGCGGCGACGCCACCCATGCTTCCCGGGTTCCGGCCTTCCGGCACAGCCTGCAGACCGTGGCGGCGCTGCCCTGCGACATCCTGATCACGCCGCATCCGGGGCTCAGCTATCTGATGGCACGCGTCGCGCGCCGCGACCGCGGCGATGTCCATGCCCTGATCGATCCGCAGGCCTGCCGCGCTTATGCCGCGGATGCGACCACCTGGCTGGACGCGCGCGTGGCCAAGGAGCAGCAGGCGCCTGCCGGGAAACTTTGAGGGTCGCCACGCGGTCCACAGCATGCCGGCCGGCCTGAGCCGGTCCACCCTGGGGTCCGACATGCGCAAACTCATTCGCTTGCTGGTGCAGAACCGCAGCCTGTTCGTCTTCATGCTCGGCATGCTGGCCTTCCGCAGCGCGGTGGCCGACTGGAACGACGTACCGACCGGCTCGATGCAGCCGACCATCCGCATCGGCGACCGCATCCTGGTGGATCGCTCGGCCTACGACATCCGCGTGCCGTTCACCCACATCTCGCTGTATCACCGCGCCGATCCGCAGCGCGGCGACATCGTGGTGCTGGACTCGGCGGCGGCGCACGAGCGCCTGGTCAAGCGCGTGATCGGCCTGCCCGGCGACGTGGTGGCGCTGCACGACAACATGCTGTACGTGAACGGCACGCGCGCCAGCTATGCGCCGCTGCAGGAACGCGGGATCGCCGACGACACCGCCAACCCCGCCCGCTACGAGCTCGAAAGCCTGGGCGCGATGCATCATGCCGTGCGCCTCTCGCTGCACGCGCCCAGCCCGGCCAGCGACTACGGCCCGGTGACCGTGCCGCAAGGCCAGTATCTGCTGCTGGGCGACGACCGCGACAACAGTTTCGATTCGCGCTTCCTCGGCTTCGTGCCGCGCGCGGAGATCGTGGGGCGCTCCCGCTATGTCGCGCTGTCGCTCGATCCGCAACACCACTACCTGCCGCGCTCCGGACGCTTCGGCACCGCGCTGGATTGATGCTCCGTGCCGAGCCTCGCTGGACCGTGGCCGGCAGCGCCTACTGCAAGCATGGCTCTTGAGCAGCTGCGATGACCGTGTCGATCCTGTTCAACGGCCACGCTGAAGAAGTGGCCTCGCCCGAAGCCCTGGGCGAGGCGCTGCAGCGCTTTGATCGCGCCGCCGAATTTGAACTCTGGGCGTCCGTCCCCGCAGGGCCGAGCCTGTGCATGCTGCGGCATGGCGAGCATGCCTGGCTGATGTACCTGCGCCAGGAGGGCGACAGCGGCTTCACTTCCCTCGGCGAGGCCGAGCGGCCGAGCACCCAGGCATACATCCTGAGCAACGGTCAAAAGGACGAATATCCACTGGCCTGGTGCATCCCGCTCGAGCAGTGCTATCGGGCCATCGCCTATTTCCATGCGAATGGTGGCGAGCAGCCGCCATGGATACGCTGGCTCGAGAGCTAGCGGCGAGGCGCGGGCCTGTGCTCCGTCGATGTCCTCGCCGGCGTGGCCAGCCCACTGCTGCAGCGCTGCTGTCCGAGGGACATGTCGTCCCAATCTGATGACCTGCCTTGGCTCCATCGTCGGCAGTCGGCTTTGCGGCACCGGCCAGCAACCTGCCTCGTCGCAGGCATGACTCGCGGCGGAATCCGCTACGCCGAGCGCCTGCAAAAGCGGCAAGCCTGGCTCCGCTTTGGACGGCTAAACGCGACAGCGCCCCCGCTCCGAACGCGCCGGTCCGCCGCACAATTCTCCGAAGCTATCGTGCGCCGATACGCTCAGCGCGCGCCGGCCACCGACTTGCGCACGATCAGCATGGCCAGCTCCAGCGACTGCTCGTAGTTGAGCCGCGGGTCGACCATCGACTTGTAGGCACGGTCGAGATCCGCCTCGCCGAGGTCGCGCGCACCGCCCATGCACTCGGTGACGTCCTCGCCGGTCAGCTCCAGGTGCACGCCGCCCAGGCGCGTGCCGGCGGCCGCATGGATGTCCAGCGCCTGCTCCAGCTCGCCGCGGATATTGTCGAAGCGGCGGGTCTTGTAGCCGTTCGAGGTGCTCTCGGTGTTGCCGTGCATCGGATCGGCCACCCACAGCACGCGGCGGCCTTCGCGCTTCACCGCGTCCAGCAGGGGCGGCAAGGCTTCCGCGATCTTCGCGTTACCCATGCGATGGATCAGGGTCAGCCGGCCCGGCTCCTCGTCCGGATTCAACGCGTCGATCAGCGGCAGCAGTTGCTCGGGCGTCACCGACGGCCCCACCTTTACTGCGATGGGATTGCGGATGCCGCGGAAATATTCCACGTGGGCGCCGTCCAGCGCCGCCGTGCGCATGCCGATCCAGGGGAAGTGGGTGGACAGGTTGAACCAGCCGGCGTGACGCGGCACCTGCCGGGTCAGCGCCTGCTCGTAGTGCAACAGCAAGGCTTCGTGCGAGGTGAAGAAGTCGACCCGGGTGAAGCCGGCGATCGGGCCGGCCAGGGTTTCCATGAAGCGCAGCGAGTCGCCGATGCCCGCCACCATGCGGCGGTATTCGGCGGCCAGCGGTGCGTGCTCGACCCAGGCCAGGTCCCAGTATTCGGGGTGATGCAGGTCGGCGAAGCCGCCGTCGATCAGCGCACGCACGAAGTTCATGGTGAGCGCCGAATGGGCGTGCGCCTGGATCAGCCGCTGCGGATCGGCGCGCCGCGCCGCCGCGGTGAAGGCCGGTCCGTTCACCACGTCGCCGCGGAAGCTCGGCAGGGTCACGCCGTCGCGCGTCTCGGTATCGGCCGAACGCGGCTTGGCGTACTGGCCGGCGAAACGCCCCACCCGCAGCACCGGCTGCTTCAGCCCGTGCACCAGCACCAGGCTCATCTGCAGCAGCACTTTCAGGCGATTGGAAATGATCGGGCTGGTGCAGTCCGCGAAGCTTTCGGCGCAGTCGCCGCCCTGCAGCAGGAAGCGCGAGCCCTCCTGCGCCTCGGCCAAGGCCTGCTTCAGCGCCAGCACTTCCCACGAAGTCACCAGCGGCGGCAGCGAGGCGAGCTGCGAGGTGGCCGTGGCCAGTTCGACGGCATCCTCGTACTGCGGCTGCTGCAGCGCGGTGTGCCGCTGCCACGAACCCGGCGACCAGTTGGCTGCGTCACTGAAAGAGAGGTCGTTCATCGATAAGGCTTTGGACGAAGTCATCGCTCAGGCTCGCTTGCGCACGGCGGCCACGACGATCAGCGCGGCCAGCAGCACGAACCACAGCAGAGTCCAGAACGGCATCGGCATGCCGAGCACCAGCTGCACCTTGGCGCACTCGCCGGAACCGGTGAAGACCAGCCGCAGCACCTTGGCGAACGGGAAGGCGCTGAACATGTAGTCCAGCGGCGGTCCGCAGGAAGGCACCTGGTCGGCCGGCAGCGACTGAATCCACAGATGCCGGCCGGCTACCGCAATGCCGAAGGCCGCACCCAGCAGCGCGCCTGCGGCGTACACCCAGCGTGCGCCGCCGCGCGGACCGTGGATGGCGCCGATCAGGAAGAACACCGCCATCACCAGGAAGCCGATGCGCTGGAAGATGCACAGCGGGCAGGGAATCAGGCCCCAATAATGTTCGGTGTACAGAGCGAAACCGAGCAAGGCCACGCAGATCAGGAAGCCGACGAGGCAGGCGGTGCGATAGGACCAACGAAGCGGATTCATGGGCATGACGCGGTCTGGCAGGGATGCCGACATTACCTGCTTGCGCCTGACCTGTCAGCAAGGCGCAGCTGCCCATGAAAAGCCCACGCCAGGCGCGGCTACGGCGCGTGCTCCATCTGCGACCTCAGCCGGCCTCGGGTGGATTCCGGCACCGCCTGGCGTGGCAAGCACGCCAGGCGGCGCGGACTCAATGCGCCGCGCTGACTTCGAAGCGGATCCACGCCGGATGGTCGGCGGTCTGCGCCTCGATCGCCGCCACGGTCAACGCCGTGCGCCCGATCACCAGATGGCTGCCGGGCGTGAGATGCGCGCGCTGGATGGTGGACGGGTCGGTGTCTTCGGGTGCGAACTGCGACGGACTCCATTCGACATCGGCGGACGGCGAGGCGGCATCCGCCCCCCACGCCGTGATGCGCAGGTCGGAGGCGCCGTGGGTGTCCGGCCCGTTCACCCGCACCCGGCCCTCGCGGGCCAGATAGACTTCGACCTGGCCCTTGCCAGCTGTCGCAGCGTCGGGCGATGCCGCCACCGAGAGGTGACCCCGGCTGGCTCCGCTCGCCGGCACCACGCTCTCCACGCGGTGCAGGCCGTCGCCGGCAGGCATCAGCTCGTGTTTGCGCAGTTGCAGGACAAATTCGGCCTGTACCCCGCTCGGATAAGCACCGACGGCCACCCGCGCGCTGTCGCCGACGGCGATCGCGCCCACCGTCCATCCGCCGATGGCCGCCGTGCTGCCAGCCTGGATTTCGATCGGTCGCGCCGCACTTGCCTGACTCTCATGATCGGTCTGCATGGCTCTACTCGTTTGCATGGAAGTGTCCGACGCAGCCTGTCCAGCGGTCACGCCCAGGGCCAACCATGCTGTCGCGGCCAAGCCTGCGAAGCCCCCGGGATGTCCGTTGATCATCGTTGCGTCTCCTGATGTCGGCGACAGGTGTGCATGCCCCGTAGGCCATGCACATGTCGTCCCGGTGCACTAAACCGCTGGCCCCTGCCGCTGTTCCGGCGCGGGCTGCTGTGGTTGCGGCTGCTGCGGCTGCGCCGGCTGTTGCGGAGCCTGCGCCGCACGCTGCTGCCCGGCCTGCTGACAGGCCGCCGAACTCTGCTCGATCGGGGTGTTGGCTCCCTGTGCGGTCGATACGCTGGTCAACTGCCGCACCGGCGAATCCAGCTTGCCCTCGATGGCGATGGTGCGGCTCGCGGCGTCGTCGCTGAACACCACGTGGTCGATCCGGTTCAGGCCGTCGCGTTTGGCCGCGGCAGTCAAGGCAGCCGCCAGGTTGTCGCTGTGCTGGTCGGGCGTGCGGCCGTGCTGCTCGTCGAGCTTGTGGATGGCGTCGCGCGCCTGCGTGAACAACGGATGGTCAGGATTCGCGGGCTCGTCGAGCCGCGCTGTCGCGGGCGCAGCCCCATGCGCTGCTGCTTCATGCGGATGCGTCGGGGTATCCGCACCTTGTTTCTGCGTCTTGGTGACCGAGTTGCCGACCGCGATCTCGTCTATGACCTTCGGGATGGCCGACACCGGGATGTCCTGCGGCTGATCGATCCCCCAGGGATTGTTCAGCGACACGTACTCCTTGCCATCCTTGTTGTACACGTTGGTGACCGTGTAGGCATGGCCGCCGACCAGACCATAAGGATTTTTCCCGCTTTCCTGGCCCTGTTGGTCGCCGTCGGATTCCGGCGTGCCGACCACGATCAGCTTGCCCGAATTGAACTGCTGCTGCAGGTTCTTCAACTCGGTCGACGAGGTCTTGGGATCGTAGTAGGCCTGGGCAGCCTGCCCGGTCAGCGTTTCCAGCGCGTTCTTCGGATCGCCACCGTCGCCGATCTTCGCGTAGCCGCCGCCCTTGTCGACGCCGTTGACCACCTTGTCGTTGAGCTTGGCGTAGGCGGCCTCCATCACCTGCGGCCAGATGACCTGCTTGCCGTTGGCGCTGTCGGTGGTATGCCCGTAGTCTTTTCCGTCCACCGAATCCGCCGGAATATCCTTGCTCGGATCGATGGTGACTTGCGTCGGCTGGAGCTTGCCGCTCGCGCCGGCGTAGAACGTCACGGTATAGGTGCCGTTGTCGTTCGCGTGAATCATGTCCTTGAGCGACTGCGGGTTCTTCTCGGCGATTGCGCCCATCGAAGAAAGGAAATAGCAGTCCCCGTAGTTGCCCTGATGGATGTCGTGCAGGTTCGGCATGCCTGGATTTGGACCAGACGTGTTGAACAGTTCGCTATCAGTCGAACTCATTACAGCCCCTCCCCTTGTATGTCCCCAAATCGCTTTTACCACACTGGCGGGCGATCTAAAAGCACCACACGGTTTCCGGACAGCCGAAAACGAAAAGCCCCGGCAGGGCCGGGGCTCTCAGGGGTCAGCAACGGCCGAGGATCACTCCTCGACGGCAGCTTCCTGGCGCGGGCGGCCGACCAGCTCGACGTAGGCCATCGGCGCATTGTCGCCGTCGCGGAAACCGCACTTGAGGATGCGCAGGTAGCCGCCGGGACGCTCGCGGTAGCGCGGGCCCAGCTCGACGAACAGCTTGCCCACGGCTTCCTTGTCGCGCAGGCGCGAGAAGGCGAGGCGGCGGTTGGCGACGCCGTCGGTCTTGGCGAGGGTGATCAGCGGCTCGGCGACGCGACGCAACTCCTTGGCCTTGGGCAAGGTGGTGCGGATCAGCTCGTGCTTCACCAGCGAAGCGGCCATGTTGCGGAACATCGCTTCGCGATGGGCACTGGTACGGTTGAACTTGCGTCCGGATTTTTGGTGGCGCATGGCAAACTCTCTTGTCTGTTGTTATGAAAAACCGGCGCTCAGGTCCGGCTTCCGCGGTTACCCGCTGTTGAGCCCGTGATGCAGGCTTTTTTAAGAGCGCGACCGGCGAAGGTCGCTTCTGGCTTCGAGCGAGGTATGCAACACTCGCCGAGCCGATACTGCGCAGCAGTCAAGCGCGACCGCAAAGAATGCGCTTCAACGAAGAACCACTTTTCGGTATTCGGCAGGAACGCGCTGCGCCTACCCGCCGAAACCGTATGTCGCCGCGATCGAGGACGATCGCGGCGACCACACATCAACCCAGCTGCATGCCGTGCGACAGACCCGGCGGCGGCCAGTTTTCCAGCTTCATGCCGAGCGCGAGACCACGACCGCCCAGCACGTCTTTGATCTCGGTCAGGGACTTCTTGCCGAGGTTCGGCGTCTTGAGCAGCTCCACTTCGGTCTTCTGCACCAGATCGCCGATGTAGTAGATGCTCTCGGCCTTCAGGCAGTTCGCCGAACGCACGGTGAGCTCCAGATCGTCGATCGGACGCAGCAGCAGCGGATCGAAACCGCCCTTCTCGGCCTTGTCGGTGGCGCTCTCGCGACGCGAGAAATCACCGAACACCGACAACTGGTCGTTGAGGATCTCAGCCGCCTTGCGGACCGCGTCCTCGGCGCCGATGGTGCCGTTGGTCTCGATGTCCAGCACCAGCTTGTCGAGGTTGGTGCGCTGCTCGACGCGAGCCGCATCCACTTCGTAAGCCACGCGCAGCACCGGCGCGAACGAGGCATCCAGCTGCAGGCGGCCGATCGGACGCGCTTCGTCGTCCGGCAGGATGCGCGCGCTGGCCGGCTGGTAGCCGACACCGCGACGCACCTTGAGGCGCATATTCAGCGCGATGTCCTTGGTCAGGTGGCAGATCACGTGCTCGGGGTTGACGATTTCCACCGAGTGGTCGACGACGATGTCGCCGGCCGTGACCACGCCCTTGCCCTTCTTGGACAGGGTCAGGGTGACTTCATCGCCGGTGTGCTGGCGGATCGCCACGTCCTTGAGGTTCAGCAGAACCTCGATCACATCTTCCTGCAGGCCTTCGAGGGTGGTGTACTCGTGCAGCACGCCATCGATCTCGACCTCGACGATGGCACTGCCCGGGATCGAGGAAAGCAGGACGCGACGGAGCGCGTTGCCCAGGGTATGTCCAAAGCCGCGCTCGAGCGGCTCGACCACCACCTTGGCGCGGTTGGCTCCGAGCTGCTCGACGCTGAGGCCGCGAGGCCGCAGCACGCTAGTTGACGAAACTGCCATGCAAGGCTCCGATAATTACTTCGAATAAAGCTCGACGATCAGGGCTTCGTTGATGTCCGACGGCAGATCGCTGCGATCAGGCAACGACTTGAAGGTGCCGGCGAACTTCTTCGCATCGACCTCAACCCAGATCGGACGCAGGTCCATGGTGTCGAACACGGTCGCGGCTTCCTGCACGCGCAGCTGGGTGCGCGCGCGCTCGGTCAGCGCGATCACGTCGCCCGGACGAACCTGGTACGAAGGAATGTTCACCTTCTTGTCGTTCACCAGCACCGCCTTGTGGGCGACCAGCTGGCGGGCCTGGGCGCGGGTGACCGCGAAACCCATGCGATAGACGACGTTGTCCAGACGGCTCTCGAGCAGACGCAGCAGATTCTCGCCGGTGTTGCCCTTGAGGGTGGACGCCTTCACGTAGTAGTTGCCGAACTGACGCTCGAGCACGCCGTAGATGCGCTTGACCTTCTGCTTCTCGCGCAGCTGCACGGCGTAGTCGGACAGACGGGCGCGCTTGTTGGCGCCATGCTGGCCGGGCTTGTTCTCCAGCTTGCACTTGGAGTCGATGGCGCGCGCCGGGCTCTTCAGGCTCAGGTCCGAACCCTCACGGCGCGCGAGTTTGCAGGTGGCTCCACGATAACGGGCCATGGTAGTGCTCCTTAAACGCGACGCTTCTTGGGGGGACGGCAGCCGTTGTGCGGAATCGGCGTGACGTCGACGATGTTGAGCACCTTGTAGCCCAACGCATTCAGCGAACGCACCGCCGACTCGCGGCCCGGGCCAGGGCCCTTGATGCGCACTTCCACCGTCTTCACGCCGTAGTCGCCGGCGGCGCGGCCAGCCTTTTCGGCGGCCACCTGCGCAGCGAACGGGGTCGACTTGCGCGAACCGCGGAAGCCCGCGCCGCCCGCAGTCGCCCACGACAGCGCATTACCCTGGCGGTCGGTGATGGTGACGATGGTGTTGTTGAAAGAAGCCTGCACGTGAGCCACGGCATCCGTGACGACGCGCTTGACCTTCTTCTTGGTTTTGACCGGCTTAGCCATGATTTATTGACCTATCACTTCTTGATGGCGCGACGCGGACCCTTGCGGGTGCGTGCATTGGTCTTGGTGCGCTGACCGCGAACCGGCAGGCCGCGGCGATGGCGCAGGCCGCGGTAGCAGCCCAGATCCATCAGGCGCTTGATCGCGATACCGACCTCACGGCGGAGATCGCCCTCGACCACGTACTTGGCGATTTCGTGGCGGAGCTTCTCCACCTCGCCTTCGCTCAACGACTTGATCTGCGTGGTCGGAACCACGCCTGCGTCCGCGCAGACCTTCTTGGCCCGGCTGCGGCCGATGCCGTAAATGCTCTGCAGGCCAACCCACACGTGCTTCTGGACTGGCAAATTGACACCCGCGATGCGCGCCATGATGTTCTATCTCCGATGCATTTCGTGCGCGGTAAACGCGCAATTCTAACCTGAATTAATCCGACAGGAAAGCCCTGCGGCGCCTAGGCGCCACCGCCCTTCCCGCTGTCGACCAGCTCGCCCCAGCTTCAGCTGCGACGCAGATTGGCCTTTTTGAGCAAACCTTCGTACTGGTGACTGACCAGGTGAGCCTGGACCTGCGCCGTGAAGTCCATCACCACGACCACCACGATCAAGAGCGACGTACCGCCGAAATAGAACGGCACGTTCCACACGTTGTGCATGAACGTCGGCACCAGACAGACCAGCACCAGGTACAACGCACCGACGCCGGTCAGACGGGTCATCACCGAGTCGATGTACTCGCCGGTCGCACGCCCCGGACGAATGCCGGGAATCAGCGCGCCCGAGCGCTTGAGGTTGTCCGCCGTTTCCTGCGAGTTGAACACGATCGCCGTGTAGAAGAAGGCGAAGGTGATCACCAGCACCGCGAAGATGATGTCGTACAGCGGCTCGCCCGGCGAAAGCGCCTGGACCAGCTCCTGCAGCCAGCGCGACTGACCGTTGCCGCCCTTACTGAACCAGTTCATCGCCGTAGCCGGGAACAGCAGCAGGCTCGAGGCGAAGATCGGCGGGATCACGCCCGACATGTTGATCTTCAGCGGCAGGTGCGAGGTCTGGTTCATGTAGGCCCGCTGCCCACCGGTGCGCCGTGCGTAGTTCACGGTGATGCGCCGCTGCGCTCGTTCCATGAAGACCACGAAGGCGGTCACCGCCAGGATCATCACCACCACCACCACCACCGCGATCACCGAGGACTTGGCCAGGGTCAGCTCGCCGTTGCTGGCCTTGTTCAGGGTGTTGGCCACCGCTGCCGGCAAGCCAGCGACGATGCCGGCGAAGATCAGCAGCGAGATGCCGTTGCCCAGGCCTCGTTCGGTGATCTGCTCGCCCAGCCACATCAGGAACATGGTGCCGGCGGTCAGGCCGACCACCGCGGCCAGCACGAAGCCGAAGCCTCCGTTGTACACCACCGGCACGCCCGCAGACGTCTGCTTCTGCAGTGCCATGGCGATGCCGAAGGCCTGGAAGGCCGCCAGGCCCACCGTGCCGAAGCGGGTGTACATGGTCATCGTGCGGCGCCCGGACTCGCCCTCTTTGCGCAGCTGCTGCAGGCTCGGAATCACCGAACCCATCATCTGCACCACGATCGAGGCCGAGATGTAGGGCACCACGCCCAGTGCGAACACCGAGAAGCGCGCCAGCGAACCGCCCGAGAACATGTTGAACATGTCCAGCAGGCCGTTGTTCTGCTGGCCGAGCAGGTTGGTCATCGCCTCGGGGTTCACCCCGGGAACCGGGATGAACGAACCCAGGCGGTACACGATCAACGCGCCGATCACGAAGAAGAGGCGCGCCCGCAGCTCGACCAGCTTGCTGCCAGGCGTTCCAAGCGTCTTGCCCTTGGCTTGCGCCACGTCGTTACTCCACGCTGCCGCCGGCGGCCTCGATGGCCGCCTTGGCGCCGGCCGTGGCGAGCACGCCGGTGAGCTTCACTGCACGGCCGATCTCGCCCTTCAGCACGATCTTGACCTTCTTGGCGCGGCTGTCGATCAGGCCAGCCTTGTGCAGCGCGATCACGTCGATCACGTCGGTCGCGATGCTGGCCAGCTGATACAGGAACACCTGCTGGCTCTCGGCCTTGCTCAGCGAGCGGAAGCCGACCTTCGGCAGGCGACGCTGCAGCGGCATCTGGCCGCCTTCGAAACCGTACTTGTGGGTGCCGCCCGCGCGGGCATGCTGACCCTTGTGGCCGCGGCCGGCGGTCTTGCCCAGGCCCGAACCGATGCCGCGACCGACGCGCAGGCGCGTCTTGCGCGAACCGGCGGCCGGCTTGATGTCATTCAGACGCATGATGCTTACTCCTCGACCCGCACCAGGTAGTAGACCGTGTTGATCAGACCACGCACCTGCGGGCTGTCCTTCAGTTCACGGACGTCGTTGAGCTTGTTCAGGCCCAGCGCCTTCACGCTCAGGCGATGACGATGCTGCACGCCGCGCAGGCCCTTGACCAGGCGCACGCGCACGGTGGCGTCGGCCGCCGCTTCGTTCTTCTTAGCCATGACCCAGCACCTCTTCCACGGTCTTGCCACGCTTGGCGGCGATGCGCTTCGGCGAAGCGATGGCCTGCAGGCCCTTGATGGTGGCGCGCACCAGGTTGATCGGGTTGCGCGAGCCGACCGCCTTGGCCAGCACGTTCTTCACGCCGACCACTTCCAGCACGGCGCGCATCGCACCGCCGGCGATCACGCCGGTACCTTCGGAAGCCGGCTGCATGTAGACGCGGGCTGCACCGTGGTTGGCCTTGATGGCGTACCACAGGGTGCCGTTGTTCAGGTCGATAGTCACCATCTGACGGCGGGCGCGCTCCATGGCCTTGGAGATGGCCACCGGCACTTCGCGCGCCTTGCCATAACCAAAGCCGACGCGCCCTTCGCCGTCGCCCACCACGGTCAACGCGGTGAAGCTCATCTGGCGGCCGCCCTTGACCGTCTTGGCCACGCGGTTGACGGCAATCAGCTTCTCGAGCAGGCCGTCGGAATTTTCGCGATCGGTAGAAGACATATTCGTTTCCGTATGCCCGGACCATCCGGGACTTTTTCTTGCGGCCAGGCCGCTTGGAGTTGTTTTTGTCTGGCGGGAATCGCGGTGGACCACCGCTATCCCGCGCAGGGATGTTGCTTAAAGCTTTAGAACTTCAGGCCGGCTTCGCGGGCTGCCTCGGCCAGGGCCTTGATGCGGCCGTGGTAGCGGAAGCCCGAGCGATCGAACGCCACGGCCTCGATACCGACTGCCAGGGCGCGCTCAGCGACCGTCTTGCCCACCGCCGCGGCGGCTTCGAGGTTCTTGGTGCCCTTCAGGCCTTCCGCCAGCGCCTTCTGCACGGTCGAGGCAGCCGCCACGACGTTCGCGCCGGAAGCATCGAACACCTGGGCGTAGATGTGCTGCCCGGAGCGATGCACCGACAGACGCGGCACCGCCAGCTTGCGGATATGCGAGCGCGTGGACTTGGCGCGGCGCAGACGGGATTCTTTCTTGTTCATCGTCGTAGTTCCTCGAAAGCGGATCGACTCGGTTGGCTAGACACATCCTGCTTTCTTGAAGAGCGCGACGATGGACAGTCGCCTCGAGAGGCAGGAACAGCGTACTAGCCCGCTTAAGCCTTCTTGGCTTCCTTGATGGTGATCTTCTCGCCGGCATAGCGAACGCCCTTGCCCTTGTAGGGCTCCGGCGGACGATAGGCGCGGATCTTGGCGGCCACCTCGCCCACGCGCTGCTTGTCCGAACCCTTGATCAGGATTTCGGTCTGCGTCGGCGTTTCGAGGGTGATGCCCTCGGGCGCGTTGAACACCACCGGATGGGAGAACCCGAGGCTCAGGTTCAGCGCCTTGCCGGCCATCGAGGCGCGGTAGCCGACGCCGACCAGCTCGAGCTTGCGCTCGTAGCCTTCGGACACGCCCTTGACCATGTTCGCCAGCAGCGCGCGCAGCGTGCCGCCGAACTTGTCCTCGGCGCCTTCGGCAACCTGGATGTTGACGGTGCCGTTCTCGACGGTGACCGCAGCACCCGGCAGGTTATGCGTGGACAAGGTACCCTTCGGGCCCTTGACGGTCACGCCGTCCTCGGTGGTCTTCAGTTCCACGCCCTTCGGCAGGGAAATCGGTTTTTTGGCAACACGAGACATCGAAGACTCCTTACGCCACGAGGCCGATGACTTCGCCGCCCAGACCCTTGGCCCGGGCCTGCGCATCGGTCAGCAGACCGGCGGAAGTCGAAATGATCGAGATACCCATGCCGCCGAGAACCTTCGGCAGCTCGTCCTTGCCGCGATAGACGCGCAAGCCGGAGCGGCTGACTCGGGCGATGGTCTCGATGGCCGGACGGCCTTCGAAATACTTGAGCTTGATCTCGAGCACCGGCTTGCCTTCCGCAGCGGAGGCCTTGGCGTCGAGGATGTAGCCCTCGTTCTTGAGAAGGTTGGCGATGGCCACCTTCAGTTTCGACGACGGCATGCTTACGGTCTGCTTGCCCGTGAGCTGGGCATTGCGGATGCGCGTAAACAGATCGGCGATGGGATCAGTCATGCTCATGAAAACATCCTTCAGAGTGCACCGATATCCGAAAAACCGGAAATCTTGTCAGATTGTGAGCCGGCAAAGACACCGGCCTGCGTTGCGCAGACCGACGACTATAGCAGGCTTTCCTGCGTTTTGCGAATATCGACGTCGATTCAACGTCGGCGTCACGGCCGAGCCGTGTCGTCTTGCCGGAATCGGCGCACCAGCGCCGAGCCCGATCGATCTTGCCCGTGCTTACCAGCTGGCCTTGCGCAGGCCAGGCACGTCGCCGCGCATGGTGGCTTCGCGCAGCTTGTTGCGGCCCAGGCCGAACTTGGCGTACACGCCGCGAGCACGGCCGGTGAGCGCGCAGCGGTTGCGCTGGCGGCTCGGGCTGGCGTCGCGCGGCAGCTTCTGCAGCTTGGTCTGGGCTTCCATCTTCTCCTCGTAGGAGGCGGTGGGGCTCAGCACGATCGCCTTGAGTTCGGCGCGCTTGGTCGCGTACTTCTTGACGAGCTTGGTCCGCTTGATATCGCGGTTGACCATCGAGGTCTTAGCCATGGGTATCTCTCGCGTGTATCAGTTGCGGAACGGGAAGCTGAACGCTGCCAGCAGCGCCTTCGCCTCTTCGTCGGTCTTGGCGGTGGTGGTGATGGAGATGTCCATACCGCGCAGCGCGTCGACCTGATCGAAGTCGATTTCCGGGAAGATGATCTGCTCTTTGATGCCGAAGTTGTAGTTGCCACGGCCATCGAAGGCGCGACCCGACACGCCGCGGAAGTCGCGTACGCGGGGCAGCGAGATGTTGATCAGGCGATCCAGGAATTCCCACATCTGGGCGCGGCGCAGGGTGACCTTGCAGCCGATCGGCCAACCGTCGCGGATCTTGAACGAGGCCACGGAAACGCGCGCCTTGGTCGTGATCGGCTTCTGGCCGGCGATCTTGGCCATGTCGGCCACGGCGTTCTCGAGCACTTTCTTGTTGCCCGCCGCTTCGCCCACGCCCATATTCAGCGTGATCTTGGTGATGCGGGGAACCTGCATCACGTTCTCGTAGCCGAAGCGCTCGGTGAGCTGCTTCACTACCTGGTCTTTGTAAATCTTTTCAAGGCGCGTCATGACTGTGTTCCTTACGCGTCCACGACCTCGCCGGACGAACGGAACACGCGGACCTTGCGCCCATCAGCGAGCGTCTTGGCACCTACGCGTTCACCCTTGTTCGTGGCGGGGTTGAACAGCTGCACATTGGAGATATGGATCGAAGCTTCGCGCTCGACGATGCCGCCCGGCTGGTTGGCCTGCGGATTCGCCTTGGTGTGGCGCTTCACCAGATTCACGTTGGAGACGAACACACGCTCGCCCTGCACGCGCAGCACGTCGCCGCGCTGCCCTTTGTTCTTGCCGGTGATCACGAGGACCTGATCACCCTTGCGGATACGGTTCATGGTTCTGGACTCCGCTCAGAGCACTTCGGGAGCGAGCGAGACGATCTTCATGAACTTCTCGCTGCGCAGCTCGCGGGTGACCGGCCCGAAGATACGGGTGCCGATCGGCTCGAGCTTGTTGTTGAGGAGCACGGCCGCGTTGCCGTCGAAACGGATCAGCGAACCGTCGGCGCGGCGCACGCCCTTGGCGGTACGCACCACCACGGCGTTGTAGACCTCGCCCTTCTTCACCTTGCCGCGCGGAATGGCATCCTTCACGGTGACCTTGATCACGTCGCCGATGGCGGCGTAACGGCGCTTGGAGCCGCCGAGCACCTTAATGCACATCAGTTCCTTCGCGCCGCTGTTGTCCGCCGCGGAAAGCGTGCTTTGCATCTGGATCATGTCTGCACCCTCCCTTTAGACCTTGGCGCGCGTGATGATTTCCACCACGCGGTGATGCTTGGTCTTGGACAGCGGGCGGCATTCCGCGATGCGCACCACGTCGCCTTCGCTCGCGCCGATGTCATCCTGCGCGTGCAGCTTGGTGGAACGGCGGATGATCTTGCCGAGCAGCGGATGCTGCACCTGGCGCTCGATCAGCACAGTGACCGTCTTGTCCATCTTGTTGCTGGTGACACGACCCTCGAGGGTGCGTGCCTGCTTGTTGTTCTCGCTCATGTCGGCCGTCCCTTACTTCTTGCTGCCGAGCACGAACTTCGTGCGGGCGATGTCGCGCCGGACGCGGCGCAGCTGATGCGGCTGGTTGAGCTGGCCACTGCCCTTCTGCATGCGCAGGTTGAACTGCTCCTTGCGCAGGTCCAGCAGATGCTGGTTCAGCTCGTCGGCCGACTTGTTCGTCAGATCTTTGATGGCCATCACATCACCGCCCGGGTCACAAACTGGGTCTGCACCGACAGTTTGGCGGCGGCCAGGCGGAACGCCTCGCGAGCCGTCGTCTCGTCGACGCCCTCGATTTCGTACAGCATACGTCCCGGCTGGATCGGGGCGACCCAGAACTCGACGCCGCCCTTGCCCGCGCCCATACGCACTTCGATCGGCTTCTTGGTGATCGGCTTGTCCGGGAACACGCGGATCCACAGCTTGCCGCCGCGCTTCACGAAACGGGTGATGCAGCGACGAGCAGCCTCGATCTGGCGAGCGGTGAGCGCGCCGTGCGTGGTGGCCTTCAGGCCGTACTCGCCGAAGCTGACGAGGTTCGAGCTGAACGCCAGGCCGTCGTTGCGGCCCTTGAACTGCTTACGGTATTTGGTTCGCTTGGGTTGCAACATGGCAACTCTCCTTACTTCGCCGTCCGCTCGCGGCGGCCTTCACCGCCCTCGCGACGCGAATCACCACGACGGCCTTCGCCACCTTCACGGCGCGGCTGCGACTGCTGCTCTTCCTTCGACTCCTGGCCGGCCTGGGTCAGGTCGAAGATCTCGCCCTTGTAGACCCACACCTTGATGCCGATGATGCCGTAGGTGGTCTTCGCCTCGGCGGTGCCGTAGTCGATGTCGGCACGCAGCGTATGCAGCGGCACGCGACCTTCGCGGCTCCACTCGGAGCGGGCGATCTCGGCGCCGTTCAGACGGCCGGAGACGTTGATCTTGATGCCCAGGGCGCCGAGGCGCATCGCGTTGCCGACAGCGCGCTTCATGGCGCGGCGGAACATGATGCGGCGCTCCAGCTGCTGCGCGATCGACTCGGCGACCAGCTGCGCGTCCAGTTCGGGCTTGCGCACTTCGCTGACGTTGATGTGCGCCGGAACGCCCATCAGGTCGCTGACTTCCTTGCGCAGCTTCTCGATGTCCTCGCCCTTCTTGCCGATCACCACGCCCGGACGGGCGGTGTGGATCGTCACGCGTGCGGTCTTGGCCGGACGCTCAATGAGGATCTTCGAAATGCCGGCGGCGGCCAGCTTCTTGCGCAGCATCTCGCGAACCTTCAGATCGGCGGCGAGGTACTGGGCATATTCGCCCTTATTGGCGTACCACTTCGAGTTCCAGTCCTTGGCGATGCCGAGGCGGATACCGGTGGGATGAACTTTATGACCCATCGTCTATGTCCCCAGTCAGTTGCCAACGACCACAGTGATGTGGCTCGTGCGCTTCAGGATGCGGGAACCGCGGCCTTTGGCGCGGGCGTACATGCGCTTCATCGCCGGACCCTCGTCCACGAAGATGCGCGCGACCTTCAGCTCGTCGACGTCGGCGCCCAGGTTGTTCTCGGCGTTGGCGACAGCCGAGAGCAGGACCTTGCGGACGATGTGCGCAGCTTTCTTGTTGGTGAACTGGAGCACGTCGCTGGCGCGGCCCACGGGGAGACCGCGGACCAGGTCAGCCACCAGGCGTGCCTTCTGCGCCGAGATGCGGGCGCTGCGCAGGATCGCTTTGGCTTCAGTGCTCATCACTTGCCCTTCTTGTCGCCGCCGTGGCCCTTGAAGGTGCGGGTCACCGCGAACTCGCCGAGCTTGTGCCCGACCATGTTCTCGTTGACGAGCACCGGCACGTGCTGGCGTCCGTTGTGGATGGCGATGGTCAGGCCGACCATTTCCGGCAGGATCATCGAGCGGCGCGACCAGGTCTTGATCGGGCGCTTGTTGTTGGTCGAAGCCGCAGTTTCGACCTTCTTGATGAGGTGCAGGTCAACGAACGGACCTTTCTTTAGAGAACGAGGCATGATCGTGTCCTGTTACTTGCGACGACGCACGATGAACTGCTGCGTGCGCTTGTTGTTACGGGTCTTGTAGCCCTTGGTCGGCGTGCCCCACGGGCTCACCGGGTGGCGGCCACCGGAAGTGCGGCCTTCGCCGCCGCCGTGCGGATGGTCGACCGGGTTCATCACCACACCGCGAACGGTCGGGCGAATACCCTGCCAACGCTTCACGCCGGCCTTGCCGAGCTTGCGCAGGCTGTGCTCCGAGTTGCCAACCTCGCCGATGGTGGCGCGGCAGTCGACCGGCACCTTGCGCATTTCGCCGGAGCGCAGGCGCAGGGTGGCGTAGCCGGATTCGCGGGCAATCAGCTGCACCGAGGCGCCGGCGCTGCGGGCGATCTGCGCACCCTTGCCGGGCTTCATCTCGATGCAATGCACGGTGGAACCCACCGGGATGTTGCGCAGCGGCAGGCAGTTGCCGGCCTTGATCGGCGCGTCATGGCCCGAGACCAGGCGGTCACCCACCACCACGCCCTTCGGCGCGATGATGTAGCGGCGTTCGCCGTCGGCGTAGCACAGCAGCGCGATGTGCGCGGTGCGGTTCGGATCGTACTCGATCCGCTCGACCACGCCGGCGATGCTTTCCTTGTCGCGCTTGAAGTCGATGATGCGGTAGTTCTGCTTGTGACCACCGCCGCGATGGCGGGTGGTGATGCGGCCGAAATGGTTGCGGCCACCGGTCTTGGACTGCGATTCGGTCAGCGGCGCGTACGGCGCGCCCTTGTACAGACCTTCGGTGCGGACGCTTACCGCGTCGCGGCGACCGGGCGAGGTCGGCTTGTGGGTAATTAGTGCCATCTCACAAAACTCCTGGCTCAGGCCTTGGCCGTCACGTCGATGGTCTGGCCATCGGCGAGGCGCACGTAGGCCTTGCGCTTGCCCTGGCGGCTGCCAGCGCGGAAACGGAAGGACTTCACCTTGCCCTTGGCGTTGACGAGGTTCACCTGCTCGACCTTGACGTCGAACATCTTCTCCACGGCATCGCGGACGTCGGCCTTGGTCGCGGTCTGCGAGACCACGAAGACGTACTGATTGTGCTCGGCGAGACGGGCGGACTTCTCGGAAATGTGCGGCGCGCGCAGCGTATCCAGAATGCGTTCGTTGCTCATGCCAGCCACTCCTCGATCTTCTTCACTGCATCGACGGTCAGCACCACGTAGTCGGAGCCGACCAGGCTGACCGGGTTCAGCGCCACCACGTCGACCACGTGCAGATACGGGATGTTGCGCGCGGCCAGGAACAGCGCCTCGTTGGCATCCTCGGACACCAGCAACACGCGACCCGACAGCTCCAGCTCCTTCAGCTTGGCGACCATGCCCGAGGTCTTCGGGGCTTCGATGCCGAAGCTCTCCACCACCTTCAGGCGACCGGCGCGGTTGAGCTCGGACAGGATCGAACGGATCGCCACGCGGTAGGCCTTGCGATTGACCTTCTGCACATAGCTGCGCGGCTTCGCCGCGAAGGCACGACCGCCGCCCACGAAGATCGGCGCGCGATAGTCGCCGTGGCGGGCGCCGCCGCCCTTCTGCTTCTTGAACTTCTTGGTGGTACCGGACAGCTCGCCGCGGGTCAGCTGCGACTGCGTACCGGCGCGACCACCCGCCTGATAGGCGATGACCACTTGGTGGATCAGGGCCTGCTTGAACTCGCCGCCGAACACTTCGTCCGACACGCTGAGCGGCTTGGCGCCAATGACATTCAGTTCCATGGCGTCTCTCCTCAACCCTTGGTGGTCGGACGGATCACGACGTCGCCGCCGGTAGCACCCGGCACCGCGCCCTTGACCGCGATCAGGTGGCGCTCGGCGTCGACCTTGACCACTTCCAGACCCTGCTGCGTGCGGTTCACCGCACCCATGTGGCCTGCCATCTTCTTGCCCGGGAACACGCGACCCGGCGTCTGGCGCTGACCGATCGAGCCTGGAGCGCGATGCGACAGCGAGTTACCGTGGGTGGCGTCGCCCATCTTGAAGTGATGGCGCTTGATGGTGCCCTGGAAGCCCTTGCCCTTCGACACGCCGGCAACGTCGACGATCTGACCGACGCTGAACACTTCCTCGGCCTTGATCTCGGTGCCCACGTTGTACTTGCCGAGGTCTTCGGCCGACACGCGGAATTCCCACAGACCACGACCCGGCTCGACCTTCGCCTTGGCGTAGTGGCCCTTCAGCGGCTGGGTCAGCAGGCTGGCGCGCTTCACGCCCACCGCGACCTGCACCGCGCTGTAACCGTCATTCTCGTCCGTCTTTACCTGCGTCACGCGATTCGGCGTCGCTTCGATCAGCGTCACCGGAATCGAACGTCCGTCTTCGGTGAAGAGTCGGCTCATGCCGCACTTGCGGCCAACCAGTCCGATACTCATCTTCGTATCCTGTCTATCGCTCAACCGAGCTTGATCTGAACATCGACGCCGGCGGCGAGATCGAGCTTCATGAGCGCGTCCACGGTCTTGTCGTTCGGATCGATGATGTCGAGCACGCGCTTGTGGGTACGAGTCTCGTACTGGTCGCGTGCATCCTTGTCGACGTGCGGCGACACCAGAATGGTGTAGCGCTCAATCTTGGTCGGGAGCGGGATCGGGCCGAGCACCGTAGCGCCGGTGCGCTTGGCCGTCTCGACGATCTCGCTGGCCGAGCGATCGATCAGGCGATGATCGTACGCCTTGAGCCGAATGCGAATCTTTTGGTTCGCCATAAAACCGTGTCCTGTTGTCGAAAGAACGTAATGTGTGATCCGGCATGGCTTCTCGCTATGCCGCACTACCCTTGCTTGCCACCAGAGTCCGCCACCGAGCTTACTGCCACCCAGCGATTGCCGACTTAAAAAGTCTTGGCAGGCCTACGAGGCCTGCCAAGACAGAAAAGTATAGAGTGCACAACAACCCAGGTCAACAGGAACGCTCCTGTCGCTGGGCTGTAGATACCACTCACGACCATCCAGGTCAGCGAACTCGAGGCACGTCCTGCACCTCATTTCGCGGTGTGCCGAGCGACCCAAGTGAGCCGTCCAGCCAAATCAATCCAAACAGTATAGCGGCTCTCCCCGAGCTTGGGAAGAGGTGGCCGGGCAAATCATCCGCCCGGCCACTTATTCGCTTACTTGATGATCTTGGCGACCACGCCGGCGCCGACCGTGCGGCCACCTTCGCGGATCGCGAAGCGCAGGCCTTCGTCCATCGCGATCGGGTGAATCAGGCTCACCGTCATTTTGATGTTGTCGCCCGGCATCACCATCTCCACGCCGTCCGGCAGCTGGCACGCGCCCGTCACGTCCGTCGTACGGAAGTAGAACTGCGGACGGTAGCCCTTGAAGAACGGCGTATGACGACCGCCCTCGTCCTTCGACAGCACGTACACCTCCGCCTCGAAGTCCGTGTGCGGCGTGATCGTGCCCGGCTTCGCCAGCACCTGACCGCGCTCCACGTCGTCACGCTTCAGACCGCGCAGCAGCAGACCCGCGTTGTCGCCCGCCTGGCCCTGATCCAGCAGCTTGCGGAACATCTCCACGCCCGTCACCGTCGTCTTCGCCGTCGGACGAATGCCCACGATCTCGACTTCGTCGCCCACCTTGATGATGCCGCGCTCGATTCGACCCGTCACCACCGTGCCGCGACCCGAGATCGAGAACACGTCTTCCACCGGCATCAGGAACGCCTTGTCGATGTCGCGCTGCGGCTCCGGAATGTACGCGTCCAGCGCTTCCACCAGCTTGATGATCGCCGGCACGCCAATCTCGCTCTGATCGCCTTCCAGCGCCTTCAGCGCCGAACCCTTCACGATCGGTGTGTCGTCGCCCGGGAAGTCGTACTTCGACAGCAGCTCGCGCACTTCCATCTCGACCAGCTCGAGCAGCTCCGCGTCATCGACCATGTCCGCCTTGTTCAGGAACACCACGATGTACGGCACGCCCACCTGGCGGCTCAGCAGAATGTGCTCGCGCGTCTGCGGCATCGGGCCGTCCGCCGCCGAACACACCAGAATCGCGCCGTCCATCTGCGCCGCACCCGTGATCATGTTCTTCACGTAGTCCGCGTGGCCAGGGCAGTCCACGTGCGCGTAGTGACGCGTCGGCGATTCGTATTCCACGTGTGCCGTCGAGATCGTGATACCGCGCGCCTTCTCTTCCGGCGCCGCGTCGATCTGGTCGTATGCCTTGAACTCGCCACCAAAGCGCTCGGCGCCGATCTTCGTCAGCGCTGCCGTCAGCGTCGTCTTGCCGTGGTCCACGTGACCAATCGTGCCCACGTTCACGTGCGGCTTGGTGCGTTCGAATTTACCCTTTGCCATGGCCTAAACCTCTTGATGAAACTGTTGATCAAAATGTGAGAGTGCGGCCATGGAGGGCCGCGGTACCAACGCCTGCCGCCTTCGTGGCCGCAGGGATTACGCCTTCTTCATTACCTGCTCGGCGATATGGGCCGACGCCTCGGCGTAGTGATCGAACTCCATGGTGAACGTGGCGCGCCCCTGGGTCTGCGAGCGCAGACTGGTGGCGTAGCCGAACATTTCACTCAACGGCACCAATGAATCGATCACCTTGCCCGATGCCGTGTCGTCCGAACCGCGCAGCGTGCCGCGCCGACGACTCAGGTCGCCGATCACGTCGCCCATGTAGTCCTCAGGCGTCACCACCTCGACCTTCATCATCGGCTCGAGCAACACCGGACTCGCCTTGCCGTAGCCTTCCTTGAAGGCCGTCGCGCCGGCGATCCGGAATGCCATCTCGGACGAATCGACCTCGTGATAGGAGCCGTCGACCAGGCGCACCTTGAGATCCACTACCGGAAAACCGGCCAGAGGACCGTTCTGCATGGCCTCCTGGATGCCCTTGTCCACCGCGGCGACGAAATCCTTCGGCATCGTGCCGCCGGCGACGGCGTTCTCGAACGCATAGCCGGCGCCACGCGCCTGCGGCTCGATTTCCAGCACCACATGACCATACTGGCCCTTGCTGCCGGACTGCCGGACGAACTTGCCTTCCTGCCGGACCGCCTTGCGGATCGTTTCGCGGTAGGCCACCTGCGGCTTGCCGAGATTGACCTCCACACCGAACACCCGCCGCATGCGATCCACGGCGATGTCCAGATGAAGCTCGCCCATGCCGGCAATGATGGTCTGGCCCGACTCCTGGTCGGCACGCACGCGCAGCGAAGGATCTTCCTGCGCCAGGCGCGACAGCGCGATGCCCAGCTTTTCCTGGTCCAGCTCGGTCTTCGGCTCCACCGCCATCGCGATCACCGGCGCCGGGAAACTCATCCGCTCCAGCATGATCACGTGGTCTTGCGCGCACAGGGTGTCGCCGGTGGTGACGTCGTTCAAGCCGATCACCGCGGCGATGTCGCCTGCACGCACCTCTTTGATTTCCTGCCGCTCGTTGGCGTGCATCTGCAGAATGCGGCCAATGCGTTCCTTCTTCGCCTTGACCGGGTTGTAAACCTGATCGCCGGAACTCAAGGTGCCGGAATAGACGCGAAAGAAGGTCAGCGAATCCTCGAAGAGGTCGTCGGTCATGATCTTGAAGGCCAGCGACGAGAACGGCTGATCGTCGCCAGCTCGGCGGCTGACTTCGCGCCCGTTCTCGTCCACGCCCTTGATCGCCGGCCGATCGGCCGGCGACGGCAGCAACTGGACCACCGCGTCGAGCATCGCCTGCACGCCCTTGTTCTTGAACGCGCTGCCGCAGTACACCGGGATCAGCGTGTTGGCCAGGGTGCCGGCGCGAATGGCGGCGATGACGTCCTGCTCGGGAAGACCGCCTTCCTCGAGGTACTTGTTCATCAGCACTTCGGACGTTTCGGCAGCGGACTCGATCATGAAGCGGCGCGCCTTCGCGGCGGCGTCCTGCAGTCCGGCGGGAATGTCCCGGTACTCGAACTTCATGCCTAGGGATTCGGCGTCCCAGTACACCGCCTTCATCTTGACCAGATCGATCACGCCGCGGAACTCGTCCTCCGCACCGATCGGCAACTGCATCGGCACCGGACGGGCGCCAAGGCGCGACTTGAGCTGCTCGATCACGTTGTCGAAGTCGGCGCCGGCGCGATCCATCTTGTTGACGAAGGCGAGCCGGGGTACGCCGTACCGGTTGGCCTGGTGCCACACGGTTTCGGACTGCGGCTGCACGCCGCGCACCGCGCACAGCACGAACACCGCGCCGTCGAGCACGCGCAGCGAGCGCTCCACTTCGATGGTGAAGTCGACGTGCCCGGGGGTGTCGATGATGTTCAGGCGGTGCTGCGGCATCGAGCGGTCCATGCCCTGCCAGAAGCAGGTGGTCGCCGCCGAGGTGATCGTGATGCCGCGCTCCTGCTCCTGCTCCATCCAGTCCATCGTGGCCGCGCCATCGTGCACTTCGCCGATCTTATGACTAACGCCGGTGTAGAACAGAATGCGTTCGGTCGTCGTCGTCTTGCCGGCATCGATGTGGGCCATGATGCCGAAATTGCGATAGCGCTCGATGGGGGTGGTGCGTGCCACGATCTAGACCTCTGGGGTACCGGTAGGCAATGCCTTCCGGCACGCTTACCAGCGGTAGTGCGAGAAGGCCTTGTTGGCCTCGGCCATGCGGTGGGTTTCCTCGCGCTTCTTGATCGCGCCGCCACGGTTCTCGGAGGCTTCCAGCAGCTCGGCTGCCAGCTTGCGCGGCATCGAGGTTTCGCCGCGCTTGCGCGCCGCCTCGATCGCCCAGCGCATCGCCAGCGCCATGCGGCGGCCCGAGCGCACTTCGACCGGCACCTGGTAGGTGGCGCCGCCGACACGACGGGACTTCACCTCGACGGCCGGAGCGATGTTGCCCAGGGCCTTCTCGACCAGGGCCACCGGCTCGGCGTTCTTTTCGCCCAGGTGCGCCAGCGCACCGTAGACGATGCTTTCGGCGACCGACTTCTTGCCGCTCTTCATCACCATGTTGATGAAGCGGGCGATCAGCTGGCTGCCGTGCTTGGGATCCGGCAGGACCAGGCGGGCGGGATGTGAACCTTTACGCGACATGTTTGTTGTCCGTCATGTGCGGGCGCTTCCTTGCCCGCGGAAAAGCGGCCGTCCTGACCGCGCTCTTCAATGGATTACTTCTTCGGGCGCTTCGCGCCGTACTTCGAGCGCGACTGGCGACGCTTGGTCACGCCGGCGCAGTCGAGGCTGCCGCGCACCGTGTGGTAGCGCACGCCCGGCAGGTCCTTGACGCGGCCGCCGCGGATCAGCACCACCGAGTGCTCCTGCAGATTGTGGCCTTCGCCACCGATGTAGCTAATGACCTCGTAGCCGTTGGTCAGGCGAACCTTGGCCACCTTGCGCAGAGCCGAGTTCGGCTTCTTCGGGGTCGTGGTGTACACGCGCGTGCAGACGCCGCGACGCTGCGGGCTGCTCTGCAGGGCAGGCGAAGCGCTCTTGTAGGTCTTCGGGCTGCGGGATTGGCGCACCAGCTGATTGACTGTCGTCATGCGAAGCTATTCCTGAGAAACATAAAGGCAGACCGAAAACCGGCCTGCCAAGAAGCGGGAATTTAACATGGGCAACTTGCCATGGGCAAGTTGACGCCTGTCGTCCTTGGCTCGAACACGAGGCGCAGTCCATGCGCCTCATTTCGTATGTCAGCGAGCAAATCCCTTGACGGATTTACTCGATGTCACCGGCCGAGACCTCCGCGAAGGTGGTCGGGGCGGCGGAACCGGAAAGTGTCTCCAGGTCCGAGGCGGAAAGACCGCCATGGTGCTGACGCTTCGCGTGGAAGGCCAAGCCCGTACCCGCCGGAATAAGACGGCCGACAATAACATTTTCCTTCAGGCCACGCAAGGTGTCTCGCGTACCGCGCACCGCCGCCTCGGTCAGCACGCGGGTGGTCTCCTGGAACGAAGCCGCCGAGATGAACGACTCGGTCGCCAGCGAGGCCTTGGTGATGCCCAGCAGGATCGACTGGAAGTCGGCCGGGCGCTCGTTACGGCTGCTGGCCCGATCGTTCTCGGCGTTGATCCGCACGCGCTCCACCTGCTCGCCGCGCAGGTAATGGCTGTCGCCCGGCTCGGTGATCTCGATCTTGCGCAGCATCTGGCGAATGATCGCTTCGATGTGCTTGTCGTTGATCTTCACGCCCTGCAGGCGATAGACGTCCTGGATTTCCTTGACCAGGTACGAAGCCAGCGGCTCGACACCCAGCAGGCGCAGGATGTCGTGCGGATTCGGCTCGCCGTCCACCACGGTCTCGCCCTTCTCCACGTGCTCGCCTTCGAACACGATGACCTGACGCCACTTCGGAATCAGCTCCTCGTGCTCGTTGCCGTCGGCATCCTTGATGATCAGGCGCTGCTTGCCCTTGGTGTCCTTGCCGAAGCTGATCACGCCGGAGCGCTCGGCCAGAATCGCCGGCTCCTTCGGCTTGCGCGCCTCGAACAGATCCGCCACGCGCGGCAGACCGCCGGTGATGTCGCGGGTCTTGGAGGTTTCCTGCGGGATACGCGCCACCACGTCGCCCACGCCCACTTCGGCGCCGTTCTGGATCGACACGATGGCACCGGCCGGCAGGAAGTACTGCGCCGGCACGTCGGTGCCCGGCAGCTTCAGCTCGCGACCCTTGGCATCTTCCAGACGCACGATCGGGCGCAGATCCTTGGCCGCGGTGCCGCGGCGCTTCGGATCGGTCACCACCGCCGACTCCAGGCCGGTCAGCTCGTCGGTCTGGCTCTGCACGGTGACGCCGTCGATGAAGTCGATGAAGCGCACCACGCCGGCCACTTCCGACACGATCGGATGGGTATGCGGGTCCCAGTTGGCCACGGTCTGGCTGGCCTTGACCGGCGCGCCGTCCTTCACCGCGATGGTGGCGCCGTAAGGCACCTTGTAGCGCTCGCGCTCGCGACCGTTGGCGTCGATCACCGACACTTCGCCCGAACGCGACACCGCCACCAGATGGCCCTGGGAGTGCTGCACCGTCTTGAGGTTGTTGAACTTCAGCGTACCGGTGGTCTTCACCGTCACGTTGTCCACCGCAGCCGCACGCGAAGCCGCACCGCCGATGTGGAAGGTACGCATGGTCAGCTGGGTGCCGGGCTCGCCGATCGACTGCGCCGCCACCACGCCCACCGCCTCGCCCATGTTGACCAGATGGCCACGCGCCAGGTCGCGGCCGTAGCACAGCGCACACACGCCATGATCGGCCTTGCAGGTGATCGGCGAACGCACCTTGATCAGCTGCACGCCGGCCTTGTCGAGCTTCTCGACCAGGCTTTCGTCCAGCAGGGTGTTGCGGGTGACGATCGGCTCGTCGTCGTCGCCGGGCGCATAGACGTCCTCGACCACCACGCGGCCGAGCACGCGCTCGCGCAGCGGCTCCACCACGTCGCCGCCTTCGACGATCGGCTGCATCAGCAGGCCGTCCTCGGTGCCGCAGTCGGTCATGGTGATCACCACGTCCTGCGCCACGTCGACCAGGCGGCGGGTCAGGTAACCCGAGTTCGCCGTCTTCAGCGCCGTATCCGCCAGGCCCTTACGAGCACCGTGGGTGGAGTTGAAGTACTGCAGCACGTTCAGGCCTTCGCGGAAGTTGGCCTTGATCGGGGTCTCGATGATCGAGCCGTCCGGACGGGCCATCAGGCCGCGCATGCCGGCGAGCTGACGAATCTGCGCCACCGAACCACGGGCGCCGGAGTCGGCCATGATGTACAGCGAGTTCATCGACTTCTGCGCGACCGTCTTGCCCTCTGCGTCGGCCACCTTCTCGGTGCCGATACCGTCGATCATCGCCTTCGCCACCTGCTCGTTGGTGCGCGACCAGATGTCGACCACCTTGTTGTAGCGCTCGCCGGCGGTGACCAGACCCGACTGGTACTGTTCCTGGATCTCGACCACTTCCTTCTCGGCCTCTTCCAGGATCGCCTTCTTCTCGTTCGGGATGATCATGTCATCGATGCCGATCGAGATGCCCGCGCGGGTGGCGAAGCGGAAGCCGGTGTACATCAGCTGGTCGGCGAAGATCACCGTGTCCTTCAGGCCCAGGCGGCGATAGCACTGGTTGATCAGGCGCGAGATGTTCTTCTTGGTCAGCTCGGTGTTGGCCAACTCGAACGGCAGGCCTTCCGGCATGATCTCGAGCAGCAGCGCACGACCCACGGTGGTGTCCACCAGCGAGGTCTCGGCGTGGCGCGCGCCCTCGGCGTCGATGCGCACCTGCTTGATGCGCACCTTGATCTTGGCGTGCAGTTGGACCACGCGGTTGTCATAGGCGCGGCGCACCTCGCCGATGCCCGAGAACACCATGCCGGTGCCCTTGGCGTTCACCAGCTCGCGGGTCATGTAGTACAGACCCAGCACCACGTCCTGGGTCGGCACGATGATCGGCTCGCCGTTGGCGGGCGACAGGATGTTGTTGGTCGCCATCATCAGGGCGCGCGCTTCCAGCTGCGCCTCGATCGACAGCGGCACGTGCACGGCCATCTGGTCGCCGTCGAAGTCGGCGTTGAAGGCGGTACACACCAGCGGATGCAGCTGGATCGCCTTGCCTTCGATCAGCTTCGGCTCGAACGCCTGGATGCCCAGACGGTGCAGGGTCGGCGCGCGGTTCAGCAGCACCGGATGCTCGCGGATCACCTCTTCGAGGATGTCCCACACCTGGCCTTCTTCGCGCTCGACCAGCTTCTTGGCCGCCTTGATGGTGGTGGCCTCGCCGCGCTGCTGCAGCTTGGCGAAGATGAAGGGCTTGAACAGCTCCAGCGCCATCTTCTTCGGCAGGCCGCACTGGTGCAGGCGCAGGGTCGGGCCGACCACGATCACCGAACGGCCGGAGTAGTCCACGCGCTTGCCTAGCAGGTTCTGACGGAAGCGGCCCTGCTTGCCCTTGATCATGTCGGCGAGCGACTTCAGCGCGCGCTTGTTGGTGCCGGTGATGGCACGGCCGCGGCGGCCGTTGTCGAGCAGCGCATCGACCGACTCCTGCAGCATGCGCTTCTCGTTGCGCACGATGATGTCGGGCGCATTGAGCTCCAGCAGGCGCTTCAGGCGGTTGTTGCGGTTGATCACGCGGCGGTACAGATCGTTCAGATCCGAGGTGGCGAAGCGGCCGCCGTCCAGCGGCACCAGCGGACGCAGGTCCGGCGGCAGCACCGGCAGCACGGTCATCACCATCCACTCGGGACGGTTGCCGGACTCCAGGAAGGCCTCGATCAGCTTGACGCGCTTGGTGAGGCGCTTCAGCTTGGTCTCGGAATTGGTCGAGGCGATCTCCTCCTTGAGGCGGATCACTTCGCCCGGCAGGTCGAGCGACTTCAGCAGCTCGTACACCGCCTCGGCGCCCATGCGGGCGTCGAACTCGTCGCCGTGCTCCTCGGTGGCTTCCAGGTACTGGTCTTCGCTCAGCAGTTGGCCGCGCTCGAGCGAGGTCAGACCCGGATCGATCACCACGAAGGCTTCGAAGTACAGGATGCGCTCGATGTCACGCAGGGTCATGTCCAGCATCAGGCCGATGCGCGACGGCAGCGACTTGAGGAACCAGATGTGCGCGACCGGGCTGGCCAGCTCGATGTGGCCCATGCGCTCGCGACGCACCTTGGCCAGGGTGACCTCGGTGCCGCACTTTTCGCACACCACGCCGCGGTGCTTCATGCGCTTGTACTTGCCGCACAAGCACTCGTAGTCCTTCACCGGGCCGAAGATGGCCGCGCAGAACAGGCCGTCGCGCTCCGGCTTGAAGGTGCGGTAGTTGATCGTCTCGGGCTTCTTCACCTCGCCGAACGACCACGAGCGGATCAGCTCGGGCGACGCCAACGCGATCTTGATCGCGTCGAAGTCCGGCGTGGCGCGCTGCTGATTGAACAGATTGAGCAGATCTTTCATTGCATAGCTCCCGTGATCGCGCGGATCACTTGATCTCTTCCAGGTCGATGTCGATGCCGAGCGAGCGGATTTCCTTCACCAGCACGTTGAAGGACTCCGGCATGCCCGCCGCCATCTCGTGGTTGCCGTCGACAATGTTCTTGTACATCTGGTTGCGGCCCTGCACGTCGTCGGACTTCACCGTCAGCATTTCCTGCAGGGTGTAAGCCGCGCCGTAGGCTTCCAGCGCCCACACTTCCATCTCGCCGAAGCGCTGGCCGCCGAACTGCGCCTTGCCGCCCAGCGGCTGCTGGGTGACCAGGGAGTACGGGCCCGTCGAACGCGCGTGCATCTTGTCGTCGACCAGGTGGTTGAGCTTCAGGTAGTGCATGTAGCCCACGGTGACCGGGCGGTCGAAGGACTCGCCGGTGCGGCCGTCGTACAGCGTGGTCTGGCCCGACTCGGGCAGATCCGCCAGCTTCAGCATCGCCTTGATCTCGGTTTCCTCGGCGCCGTCGAACACCGGCGTCGCCATCGGCACGCCTTCCTGCAGGTTGTCGGCCAGGGCGAGGATTTCCTCGTCGGTCAGCGACTTCAGGTTGACGTGCTGCACGGCGCCGGCGACGTGGTGGTTGTACACCTGATCCAGGAACTCGCGGATCTTGGTCACCTTCTCCTGCGCTTCGATCATCTTCTGGATCTTCTTGCCCAGGCCCTTGGCGGCCCAGCCCAGATGCACTTCCAGAATCTGGCCGATGTTCATACGCGAAGGCACGCCCAGCGGGTTCAGCACGATGTCGACCGAGGTGCCGTCCGCCATGAACGGCATGTCTTCCACCGGCACCACGTTGGACACCACGCCCTTGTTGCCGTGACGGCCGGCCATCTTGTCGCCCGGCTGGATGCGGCGCTTCACGGCCAGGAACACCTTGACCATCTTCAGCACGCCCGGCGCGAGGTCGTCGCCCTGGGTGATCTTGCCCTGCTTCTCCTTGAAGCGCTTGTCGAACTCCTCGCGATGGCGCTTGACCTGCTCGGCCGCGCGCTCGAGGAACTCGGTGACGTCCTCGTCCTTGACGTTGATCTTGAACCAGTCGTCCTTCTTCAGGCCGTCCAGGTAGGCGTCGTTGATCTCGGTGCCGCGCTTCAGACCGCCCGGGCCGCTGTTGGCGACCTTGCCCAGCAGCTGGACGCGCATACGGTTGTAGATCGCGCCTTCGAGGATGCGGAACTGGTCGTCGAAGTCCTTGCGGATGCGCTTGATCTCCATTTCCTCGATCTGGCGCGCACGCTTGTCCTTCTCGATGCCATCGCGGGTGAACACCTGCACGTCGATGACGGTGCCGTCCATGCCCGGCGGCACGCGCAGCGAGCTGTCCTTCACGTCCGAGGCCTTCTCGCCGAAGATCGCGCGCAGCAGCTTCTCTTCCGGGGTCAGCTGGCTTTCGCCCTTCGGCGTGACCTTGCCGACCAGGATGTCGCCGGCCTTTACTTCCGCACCGATGTACACGATGCCCGACTCGTCCAGACGCGCCAGCGCCTGCTCGCCCACGTTGGGGATGTCGGCGGTGATTTCCTCGGCGCCCAGCTTGGTGTCGCGCGCGATGCAGGACAGCTCCTCGATGTGGATCGAGGTATAGCGGTCTTCCTGCACGACACGCTCGGACAGCAGGATCGAGTCTTCGAAGTTGTAGCCGTTCCACGGCATGAAGGCGATCAGCATGTTCTGGCCGAGCGCGAGCTCGCCCAGGTCGGTCGACGAACCGTCGGCCAGCGTGTCGCCCTTGGCCACCACGTCACCCACCTTCACCAGCGGGCGCTGGTTGAGGTTGGTGTTCTGGTTGGAGCGGGTGTACTTGGTCAGCGTGTAGATGTCGACGCCGGCATCGCTGCCGCCGACTTCTTCCTCGTTCACGCGCACCACGATGCGGCCCGCGTCGACCTGGTCGATCACGCCGCCGCGCTTGGCGGTGACGATGACGCCGGAGTCGCGCGCCACCGCGCGCTCGATGCCGGTGCCCACCAGCGGAGTCTGCGAACGCAGGGTCGGCACGGCCTGGCGCTGCATGTTCGCGCCCATCAGCGCGCGGTTCGCGTCATCGTGCTCCAGGAACGGCACCAGCGCGGCCGCGACCGACACGGTCTGCATCGGCGAGACGTCCATGTAGTCGACTTCGGCCGACGGACGCAGCTCGGACTCGCCGCGGAAACGGCAGGACACGAAGTCCTCGATGAAGCGGCCGTCCTTGTCCAGCGGCGAGTTCGCCTGGGCGATCACGTGGTCGCCTTCCTCGATCGCCGACAGATAGTCCACCGTGTTGGTGACCTTGCCGCCGGCCACCTTGCGGTACGGCGTCTCCAGGAAGCCGTACGCGTTGGTGCGCGCATACACGGCCAGCGAGTTGATCAGGCCGATGTTCGGGCCTTCCGGCGTTTCGATGGTGCAGACGCGGCCGTAATGGGTCGGGTGCACGTCGCGCACTTCGAAGCCTGCGCGCTCGCGGGTCAGGCCGCCCGGGCCGAGCGCCGACACGCGGCGCTTGTGGGTCACTTCCGACAGCGGGTTGTTCTGGTCCATGAACTGGCTGAGCTGCGAGGAGCCGAAGAACTCCTTCACCGCAGCCGCCACCGGCTTGGCGTTGATCAGGTCCTGCGGGGTGAGGCCATCGGCCTCGGCCAGCGACAGGCGCTCGCGCACCGCGCGCTCCACGCGCACCAGGCCGATGCGGAAGGTGTTCTCGGCCATTTCGCCGACCGAGCGCACGCGGCGGTTGCCCAGGTGGTCGATGTCGTCGACGGTGCCATGACCGTTCTTGATGTCGATCAGCACCTTGAGCACGTCGAGGATGTCGGACGACTCGCCCTGCGCCTGCACCAGGCGCTGCGACTCTTCTTCCTTGCGCTCGCCGAAGAACTTGTGGTCGTACAGCACGCCCGGGCCGGTGATCTCCTGGCGGCCGACGCGACGGTTGAACTTCATGCGGCCGACCGCCGACAGATCGTAGCGGTCGAAGGTGAAGAACAGGTTGTAGAACAGGTTCTGCGCCGCTTCCTTGGTCGGCGGCTCGCCCGGACGCATCATGCGATAGATTTCCACCAGCGCCTCCAGCGGCGTCTTGGTGTTGTCGATGCGCAGGGTGTGCGAGATGTAGGCGCCGCGGTCCAGGTCGTTCACGTACAGGGTCGGCACCGTCTCGATGCCGGCCTTGCGGAAGTTCTCCAGCTGTTCGGCCGAGATTTCGTCATTCGCCGAGGCCAGCAGCTCGCCGGTCTTGGCGTCGACGATGTCGATGGCCAGGATGCGGCCGACCGGGTAGTCGTCCGGCACTTCCAGCGCGGTGATGTTCTCGGCGGCGAGCTGGCGCACGTGACGCGCGGTGATGCGCTTGCCGGCCTCGACCAGCACCTTGTCGCCCACGGTCAGGTCGAAGCTCAGGGTTTCGCCGCGCAGACGCTCGGCGACCAGCTCCAGGGTGGTGCCGCCCTTCTTGCCCAGGTGGAACACGTTGTGCTCGAAGAAGATGCCCAGCATCTCTTCGTTGCTGTAGCCGAGCGCGCGCAACAGCACCGTCACCGGCAGCTTGCGGCGACGGTCGATACGGGTGAACAGCGCGTCCTTCGGGTCGAACTCGAAGTCCAGCCAGGAGCCGCGATACGGGATCACGCGGGCCGAGAACAGCAGCTTGCCCGAGCTGTGCGTCTTGCCGCGGTCGTGGTCGAAGAACACGCCCGGCGAACGATGCAGCTGCGAGACGATGACGCGCTCGGTGCCGTTGATGATGAAGGTGCCGGTCTCGGTCATGAGCGGGATCTCGCCCATGTAGACCTCCTGCTCCTTCACGTACTTCACCGCCTTCTTCGAGGCCGGGCTGTCCTTGTCGTAGATCACCAGGCGCACGGTGGCGCGCAGCGGCGCGCCGAAGGTCATGCCGCGGTTGCGGCACTCGCGCTCGTCGAAAGCCGGTTCGCCGAGGCGGTAGTCGACATACTCGAGGGCTGCGTTGCCGGAGTAGCTGGTGATCGGGAAAACCGATTTCAGCGCGGCATGCAGGCCCCTGTCGGCGCGCTGCTTCGGAGCGACGTGCTCCTGCAGGAACTCCCGGTAGGAGTCGGTCTGGATGGTCAGCAGGTTGGGTACGCCCAGCACGGGCGGACGCTTGCCGAAATCCTTGCGGATGCGCTTCTTCTCGGTAAACGAGTAAGTCATGGTCGGTGACGCCTCGGTTCGCAGTGACGCCGGTGGTGCACACACCGGCTAAAGTGGGAAAGCTTGGATCTGGGGAATCGCGGTTAGAGACTTCGTAGATGAGTCCCTATTCGCCATGCCCAAGTTCCTGCGCAGCTCTAAGTTGTCGTCCAGGGAGGGCTCCTGCCCTTCTCGGATGCGCCAGGTCCAGGACCTGGCTCCGGCGAGCCGGACGCTCGTGCGCCTGGCCCAGATCGAATCGTCCGTGATTCGCGCTTTGTCTCGGGCGAGCCGCCGTTGTCGGGCACAGCTCGATGAAACGGGCAAAGCCCGGGGGCTTACGCCCCCAGGCTTGCTTGACGCTGAGTCAAACTGACGGCGCGCAAGAGCGCCGATTACTTCAGTTCGACCGTAGCGCCGGCGGCCTCGAGGTCCTTCTTGAACTTCTCGGCGTCTTCCTTCGAAGCCTGCTCCTTCACGACGCCACCGGCCTCGGTCAGGTCCTTGGCTTCCTTCAGGCCCAGGCCGGTGATGGCGCGGACGGCCTTGATCACGTCGACCTTCTTCTCGCCGGCGCTCTTCAGGATGACGTCGAACTCGGTCTGCGCTTCGGCGACCGGGGCAGCATTGCCACCGCCGGAGACCACGGCGACCGGAGCGGCGGCGGACACGCCAAACTTCTCTTCGATGGCCTTGACCAGCTCCATCACTTCCATCAGCGACTTGGCGGCGACGGCTTCAACGATCTGTTCGTTGGAAAGGGACATTTTGATTTACCTCTGGAAATTGAATCGATTAGGACAGACGTCGAACTTAGGCTTCAGCCGCAGCCGGGGCGACTTCGCCGCCACCCTGCTTGTCGGCCACGGCCTTGACGGCGCGGGCGAACATCGCAGCGGGCTCGGCGAGCACGCGGGCCAGCATGGCCAGGGCTTCTTCGCGGGTCGGCAGCGAGGCCAGCACGTCCACGTGGGCGGCCGGCAGCAGCTTGCCTTCCACGGAAACGACCTTGGGCTTCAGCTTGTCGTTGCCCTTGGCGAATTCCTTGATCAGGCGACCGGCGGCGCCGGGCTCCTCGGTCGAGAACGCGTACAGCAGCGGACCGGTCAGGGCGTCCTTGACGACCTCGAACTCGGTACCTACCACGGCGCGCGAAGCGAGCGTGTTCTTGACGACTTTCAGGAACACGCCGGTTTCACGGGCCTTCTTGCGCATCGCGGTCATTTGTTCGACCGTGGTGCCCGCGTACTCGGCAGCGACCAAGGAGTGGGCCTTCGCGGCCACTTCGGCCAGTTCGGCGACTACTTCTTGCTTCTGAGAGAGATTCAGAGCCATATCACTCCTCCACTTTGACATCCGCTTGCGACTCCTGCCGCTTGCGGTCCTGAGCGACGCCGTCCCTGACGTCGGGGATCCGGAGATCCCGGGTGGTGGCCTTTCCAGAAAAGCGATTCCAGAAGGGGCTGCACCATCTACGCAGGCCGGATCCGGTCAAGGAGTCCGATTAAGCGAACCCGCTTGCGGCGACGGCGGTTTCCCTGCCAAAACGAGCTCCCTGCCCGTCGTCGTCGCGCGCTGGCCGCGCCTGCGGTCTTTGACGGCGGCCTCGGCGCGAGCCTCGGCTACCCTCAAAAACGTGCCCGCGCCGGCATGCGCCGGCACGGGGCTTCTAACGCTTACTTGGTCGAGATCGACAGCGTCGAGGTATCGACCGGCACGCCGACGCCCATGGTGGACGACAGCGCGATCTTCTGCAGGTACTGACCCTTGGCCGTGGCCGGCTTGGCCTTCAGCAGGTCGTTGACCAGCGCGTTCAGGTTGTCGGCGAGCTGGGCCGCCTCGAAGTTGGCCTTGCCGATGGTGGCGTGGATGATGCCCGCCTTGTCGTTGCGGAACTTCACCTGGCCGGCCTTGGCATTCTTCACGGCGGTGACGACGTCGGCGGTGACCGAGCCGTCCTTCGGGTTCGGCATCAGGCCGCGCGGGCCGAGCAGCTGACCGAGCTTACCGACCACGCGCATCGCGTCCGGCGTGGCGATCACGCGACCGAAGTCGAGATCGCCGGCCTGCATGCGCTCGGCCAGGTCGTCCATGCCGACGGCGTCGGCACCGGCGGCCTTGGCAGCCTCGGCCTTCTCGCCGGCCGGGCAGAACACGGCCACCTTGACGGTCTTGCCGGTGCCGTGCGGCAGCAGCGAGGAACCGCGCACGCCCTGGTCGGACTTCTTCGCATCGATGCCCAGACGCACCGCCACATCCACCGACTCGGCGAACTTGGCCTTGGCGTTGTTCTTGACGATCTTCAGGGCCTCGTCCAGGCCATAGGTCTTGCCCGGCTGCACCGCGGCCTGGGCGGCCTTCAAACGCTTCGTAAGCTTTGCCATGTCTTAGCCCTCCACCACCAAGCCCATGCTGCGCGCGCTACCGGCAATGGTGCGCACCGCGGCGTCCAGATCAGCAGCCGTGAGATCCGGCTCTTTCTGCTTCGCGACGTCTTCCAGCTGCTTGCGGGTGATCTTGCCGACCTTGTCGCTGTTCGGCTTGGACGAGCCCTTGGCCACGCCAGTCACCTTCTTGATCAGCACGGTGGCCGGCGGCGTCTTGGTGATGAAGGTGAAGCTGCGGTCCGAATAGGCGGTGATGATCACCGGAATCGGCATACCCGGTTCCATCTTCTGCGTGGCGGCATTGAACGCCTTGCAGAATTCCATGATATTCAGACCGCGCTGACCGAGGGCCGGGCCCACGGGCGGCGACGGGTTGGCCTGACCGGCCTTGACCTGCAGCTTGATGTAACCGACAACTTTCTTTGCCATTTGGAGTTCCTCGCGAGTTCAAGCGCCTTGCGGCTCCTCGCCTAGCTTCGTTCCATGGATGGAGGGGAGCCCGCCATCCCGCGGACTCGGAAACACGGACACGCGGGATCATCGAAAGACCCCGGCGTGAACCGCGCAGTATAAGGATTGATCACCTCTTAAGCAAGCCCCGTGCCGAAACATCCGGCCGAAGCCGGGGCTGCCATAGTTTGACCGCCGCGGAACCGGACCCGGCCCCGCCCGGCGTCAGGCCTTCTCGACCTGCCCGAATTCCAGCTCGACCGGGGTGGAACGACCGAAAATCAGCACTGCCACGCGCAGGCGGCTCTTTTCGTAGTTCACTTCCTCGACCACGCCGTTGAAATCGTTGAACGGACCGTCGATGACCCGCACCATCTCGCCCGGCTCGAACAGCACCTTGGGCTTGGGCTTTTCCACGCCCTCGCGCACGCGGCTGAGAATGGCGTCGGCCTCGGAGTCGCGGATCGGCAGCGGCCGGTCGGCCGTACCGCCGATGAAACCCATCACCTTCGGGGTTTCCTTGATCAGATGCCAGCATTCGTCGTCGATGCGCGGCGCCTTGCCTTCGGTGTCCGTCTCGATCTGCACCAGCACATAGCCCGGGAAGAACTTGCGCTCGCTGCGGCGCTTCTGGCCGCCGCGCATCTCGATCACTTCCTCGGTCGGCACCAGCACTTCGCCGAACTTCTCTTCCATGCCCGCACGGCGGATGCGATCGTCCAGCGAACGCTTGACCTGGTTCTCGAAGCCCGAATAGGCGTGCACCACATACCAACGCTTGCTCATGCGCATCTACCTCACGAACCGATCTTGAGCAGCCAGTCGAACACGACCGTCTTCAGCAGCCAGTCGATCAGGCCCAGCAGCAGGGACAGCACGATCACCACCGCGATGATGATGCCGGTCGTCTTCAGCGTCTCCTCGCGGGTCGGCCAGACCACCTTGCGCAGCTCGAACTGCGACTCGCTCAGGAATTCGCGCATGCGACGCCCGGGCCCCGTAAACGCGGCAATGGCCAGCGAGAGCACCAGCGCGACGAGCACGCCCACCAGTCGAACCGAGGTGGGAAAGCGGCTGTCGCTGCTGAACCACGAATAGGCGAACACGCCGGCGATCAGCACCGCCGCCGCCAGCACCAGCTTGCCGATATCGGCACCGCTTACGCCCTTGTTCTGTTCCGCCTTGGTATTCATGCGCAGTGACTGGATGTTGCGGCCTCGGCCGCAGCCGGACGCCTATCCACCCGTCGTCGTTCCTCGGAGATGGCACGCCAGGAGGGACTCGAACCCCCAACCTGCGGTTTTGGAGACCGCTGCTCTGCCAATTGAGCTACTGGCGTAGGTTGCTTGAAGCCTAAATGCGACGGCGAGCGGCGCAAAGTCCGCTCGCCCCACCACTTCCGCGCCCGCCGCAGCGGGCGCAGTCGTGCACGCTTACTTGATGATCTTGGCGACCACGCCGGCGCCGACCGTGCGGCCACCTTCGCGGATCGCGAAGCGCAGGCCTTCGTCCATCGCGATCGGGTGAATCAGGCTCACCGTCATTTTGATGTTGTCGCCCGGCATCACCATCTCCACGCCGTCCGGCAGCTGGCACGCGCCCGTCACGTCCGTCGTACGGAAGTAGAACTGCGGACGGTAGCCCTTGAAGAACGGCGTATGACGACCGCCCTCGTCCTTCGACAGCACGTACACCTCCGCCTCGAAGTCCGTGTGCGGCGTGATCGTGCCCGGCTTCGCCAGCACCTGACCGCGCTCCACGTCGTCACGCTTCAGACCGCGCAGCAGCAGACCCGCGTTGTCGCCCGCCTGGCCCTGATCCAGCAGCTTGCGGAACATCTCCACGCCCGTCACCGTCGTCTTCGCCGTCGGACGAATGCCCACGATCTCGACTTCGTCGCCCACCTTGATGATGCCGCGCTCGATTCGACCCGTCACCACCGTGCCGCGACCCGAGATCGAGAACACGTCTTCCACCGGCATCAGGAACGCCTTGTCGATGTCGCGCTGCGGCTCCGGAATGTACGCGTCCAGCGCTTCCACCAGCTTGATGATCGCCGGCACGCCAATCTCGCTCTGATCGCCTTCCAGCGCCTTCAGCGCCGAACCCTTCACGATCGGTGTGTCGTCGCCCGGGAAGTCGTACTTCGACAGCAGCTCGCGCACTTCCATCTCGACCAGCTCGAGCAGCTCCGCGTCATCGACCATGTCCGCCTTGTTCAGGAACACCACGATGTACGGCACGCCCACCTGGCGGCTCAGCAGAATGTGCTCGCGCGTCTGCGGCATCGGGCCGTCCGCCGCCGAACACACCAGAATCGCGCCGTCCATCTGCGCCGCACCCGTGATCATGTTCTTCACGTAGTCCGCGTGGCCAGGGCAGTCCACGTGCGCGTAGTGACGCGTCGGCGATTCGTATTCCACGTGTGCCGTCGAGATCGTGATACCGCGCGCCTTCTCTTCCGGCGCCGCGTCGATCTGGTCGTATGCCTTGAACTCCCACCAAAGCGCTCGGCGCCGATCTTCGTCAGCGCTGCCGTCAGCGTCGTCTTGCCGTGGTCCACGTGACCAATCGTGCCCACGTTCACGTGCGGCTTGGTGCGTTCGAATTTACCCTTTGCCATGCGCGCTAAACCCCGATGGAGTCAATGATTGAAGGAAAACTTCCCGAGCTTCCGGGACTCCCGGCAATACCCGCTGGGAGGTGGTGCTCATAACAGGAATCGAACCTGTGACCTCTTCCTTACCAAGGAAGTGCTCTACCGACTGAGCTATATGAGCTTTAAGCATTCAGGACGAGATCAATGGAGCGGGAGACGGGAATCGAACCCGCACCATCAGCTTGGAAGGCTGAGGTTCTACCATTGAACTACTCCCGCTTGGATAGATCTTGTCCCGCGCGGAACTCGTCTGGTGGAGGGAGGTGGATTCGAACCACCGAAGGCGTGAGCCAGCAGATTTACAGTCTGCCCCCGTTGGCCGCTTGGGTATCCCTCCAACAAAGAACGGCTATTGTGTGGATAGGACTCACTACTGTCAACACCTGCGGGCGCCTTCCGCCCCGTCGCGTGCCGCCAGACACGGCCCTCGCGACGGCGTTCCGGCTCAGGGCGAAGCCTGGCTGCGCTGCTCCACCAGTTGCTCCATCTCGCGGGACAGCTCCATCAGGTGCTTGGCGCGCTGCTGCAGGCGCCGCTCGTGGTCGTCGCGGGGCTCCCAGCTCGGCACCGGCGTGGGCTTGCCGTCGGGCCGGTCCAACGCCACGAAGACCATCACGCAACTGGTCGCCAGGCGCTCCTCGCCGCTGCGCAGGTCGTGCGCCGTCACGTCGACCGCCAGATGCATGCTGGATGTGCCGGTATGGATCAACCGCGCCGTCACGCTGACCAGGTCGCCGATCAGGATCGGCTTGACGAACTGGATGCCGCTGACCGAAGCCGTCACGCAGTACGCGCCGCTCCAGCCCACCGCGCAAGCATAGCCGGCCTGGTCGATCCATTTCATCACCATGCCGCCATGCACCTTGCCGCCGAAATTGACGTCGGTCGGCTGGGCCAGAAAGCGGAAATCGACGACGTGCTGCACGCCTGGCATGCGCTGCTCCACTGAGAACCTCGGGGCGCGCATTATGCGCCTGACGATGCCCGGCGACCTATGGGCCCCGCCCCGGCTTCCGCATGAGTCAGCCCAGAAGAGTCAGTCCAGGCGCCACGCGGAAATCCGATGGCACCGGGAAGCACGCTCGGATCGGCGATGAGGCGCCGGCCGATACTCCAGCTCTTGCATGGCCTGGGCGCCGCCCCGGCCAGACTTCCGTGCAGACGCCCCGGCTCATCGGCAGAACCACGCGACTGCCGGCATCGTGGATGAGCAGCCTCCAGGGTAAGGCCAGGCGACCGCACGTTCGGCCGGGTGGCGAGCCGGTAGCCGAGCAGCCTTCCGGCGCGCGATGAAGCTCCACGACGTCCATCGCCGAGCGGATCAACGCCGGATCGAATCCCTGCAGCAGGCGCCCGAAGCAAGGGCTCACCATGAGGCGATGCGACTGCCGGCGCTTGCCGCAGACCAGGCCGATGGCGTTGCCTGCCCCATAGACATGCTTCCGAAGCGCGACGCTCGAATAAGACTCATCGCCTGCGCATGCCCCAGCCATGCAAGCGCATTCGCCCGACATGCTCCCGCAAGCTCTCGCGTCTGGACGGCTAAATCAAGTCCGGCAGCGCTCGATCTTGCGCCCATCCGCGCTCAAGCCCTTCGTCGCAGGACATCTGCAACCCGCGCTTTCCGACCACCCCGTCACAGGCTCGCCACGCGCAACGCCGCCGGCGCCCGGAGTGCGGACCATTCGATGGATCGCAGACACTGATCGCGGCATATCATTGCGCTGCAAATCATGCCTCAGCCGAGGGCCTGCCGTGTCACTGCCGGATCTGAACCTGCTGGTCGCGCTGGACGTACTGCTCGAGGAAGGCAGCGTGGTCGGCGCAGCCCGGCGCATGAAACTGAGCGCCCCGGCGATGAGCCGCACGCTGGGCCGCATCCGCGAAGCCGTCGGCGACCCGATCTTCGTACAGACCGGGCGTCGCCTGGTGCCGACTCCGCGGGCCCTGGCGATGCGCGATCAGGTGCGCGGCACGGTCGCACAGGCGCTGCACCTGCTGGCGCCCGGCAGCGAGGTCGACCTGAAGACCCTGGATCGGCAGTTCAGTGTCCGCGCCGACGACATCTTTATCGGGATCCATGGCGGGCAACTGCTTGAGGCGATGGCCCGCGACATGCCGCGAGCCATGCTGCGCTTCACTCCCGAGCAGGACGATGCCGACCACGAAGCCTTGCGCAACGGCCGAATCGACCTGCTGATCAGCACTTCCCGCCAGCCGGGCCCCGAAATCTGCGTGCAATCGCTGTTCACCGCGACGTTTGCCGGCCTGGCTCGCGAAGGGCACCCGATTTTCGAAGACGAGATCACCCCCGAGCGCTTCGCGCGCTGGGGTCATATCGGCATTTCGCGGCGCGGCAAATCCTCCGGCCCCATCGACGCCGCGCTGGCCGTACTCGGCCTGGCCAGACACGTGGCCCTGTTGGCGCCGACGCCGTATGCCGCGATGTTCGCCCTGCTCGAATCGGATCTGCTGCTGCCGCTGCCGCAGCACCTCGCCGAAGGCGCCGTACGAGCCGGCCTGCGCATACGGCGCTTCGACCTGCCGATCACGCTGGAGACCGTGCTGATCACCCAGGCCTGGCATCTGCGCTTCCAGGGCGATACGGCGCACCAATGGCTGCGCCGCACCATCCATCGCCTGTGCCAGGAAGCGCCTTCGATGCAATAAGGCACCGTGAGCGACTCGCGGACTCGATCTGGGCACGCTGCGAGGGCAAGAGGAGAGCACGACGGCGCTCGCGGGCTTCCGCAGGCAGGCATGCCCTGGCCCACTGAACGACCGGGACAAGATGACCGGCGGGTTCATCGTGCGGCGCCTGGCCTGCCAGGGAAATCGCCGGTGCTCGCATCGCCATCGACGCGCCATGCAACGGTTTGATTCGCGTGATGGGTGGAGCCCAAAGCCGCGGAACACCGTGCGAGACAGCGATACAGACATCTCTTGAATCAGCCAGACGGGATGCCGCCAGATCGGCACTCGGAAACCCATCGATCCCGCGTAGAGTCGGACCTGGCTGTCGACATCACACCGACGGGACGACCTCGTGCGCCGGGGTGGCGCGGTCAGCTCATCATCGCTCGCCATCCATGAGTTTGGACGCAGAAACGCAGCGCCACCGTCACCTGCACAGCGGCCGAAGCGCACTGACCGCCTTCGACATGTCGAACGCGCCTTCGTCCGCATCCTTCAACGACGTGCGATCAAGCAGCGATGATTTCCAGTCGATACACGATGGCGAGGCATGCCGACATCGAAGCTCGGTCTATCGGCGAATCAGACGCAACCAGGCCGGCATGCGATCGACGCGCCGATCGCAATGCTCACTAAGCCCGCTCTCCGAAAGCCTGACACGATCCGACGCCGGGCTCGGGCACCATCGTAAGCTCATTGTTTCGGCAGATGGACTCGACCAGGGTCATCAACTCCAACCTCAATCCCGGTGAACTCAGCAAACCTTGTCGCGCCGCGTTGTGCACGACGCCCGCTACCGCCGAGGCCAAGACCTGCGTGGAAATATGCAGGCGGTCGCCCTGGGCGGCATGCGCTTCGCCAGCGGACTGCAGCAGCGCGCGGCAGCCCTGCACGTACCACAATCCGAATTCGTCATGACTCTCGCGCGAATCGGCACTGCGCGGCGCCTCTTCCAGCAGCACGCGATGCGCCGCCGGGTAGCGGGTATGCGCCAGGATGACTCCGTCGACGAAAGCCTCGATGCGCTTCATGCGCGGCACTCGCTCATCGGCGGCGGAGCGCAGCGCGCCCATGATTTCGTCGAAATGGCGCCGCCTGACCGCTTCGATCAAGGCGAGTTTGTTGGGGAAGTACTGATAGAGCGATCCGATGCTGACGCCGGCGATTTCGGCAACGGCATTAGTCGTGAATCCCGACCATCCGCGCTCGCCGAGAATATGAGCCGCCGCATCGAGAATGGATTCGATGGTGGCGCGTGACCGCCCTTGTCGGGGCTCTTTGCGCATGGCGCTTGTCGACGAAGAAATGCGAGTAGCCAAGTTATCACCTGAAGTTCAAAATGAATTTTCAACGATTCGCCCAACGATGGGGCGAGGCTGAATAATTTACCTGCAGATGGTGTTTTTTCGATGAATCGCGCAGTCAAATTAAAAGCAAGAACCAAAGGCCTTCCTGCGCCGGAACATTTCGAATTAGTCGCCTTGCCGATACCGAAAACCGGCGCCAAGGATGCATTAATCCGAAACCACTATTTCCTGGTGTCCGCCTCGCTCCGCGCCATGGTCAGCGAAGGCGCCGACGATGTGCCGGGCGTTCCGTTTCCTGCCTTGATGCCCGGTGATGCCTTGCGTGGCGAAGCCATCGGCGAGGTAGTGACCGCGCCTCATGATAGCGGTTTGTCTCCGGGCGATATGGTGACGCACTTCATGGGGTGGCGCGATTATGCCGCGGTGCCGGTCGGACAATGTCATCGCGTCGTAAAACCGCTGCCCGAACCGGCCGGATATGCCGGTTATCTAGGCCACGGATGGACGGCCTACGCGGCGATGACGCGCGGCGTGCAGATCCGTCCGGGCGACACCGTATTCGTCTCCAGCGCGGCCGGTGCGATCGGCTCCATGGCTGGGCAGATCGCGCGCCGACTCGGCGCCGGTCGCGTGATCGGCAGCACCAGCTCGCAGGAAAAGGCGCAATGGCTGGTGGCGGAACTCGGCTATGACGCCGCAGTGATCCGCCACAGCGCGACGCCCCTGGCACAACAGCTCGCCGAAGCCGCACCGGACGGCATCGACGTCTACATCGACAACGTCGGCGGCGAGCAATTGCAGGCAGCGGTGGCGACCGCGCGCACCGGTGCGCGCTTCGTCATCCTGGGAACGCTGTCGGGCCAGCTCGCCGAGGAAGGCACCGGTCGCACCGCACCGGTCGAGCTCGATACCGTGCAGATCCTGCTGAGGCACATCACCATTCGCGGCTATAGCGCGGACGAGAACCCGGAAGCCAAACAGGAGTGGTTCGAACGCCTGCCGCAATGGCTGGAATCCGGCGACATCGTGCTGCCGCGCACGGTGATCGATGGTCTGGACAAAGCCACCGACGCCCTGTGCGACACCGCGCGCGGACGCCATCATGGGATGGTGCTGGTGAAGCCCTAGCCAGCCGCACCGCCCTGCCGCGTCCGCGCCGAAGATGAAGTTCATGCGACCCACGATCCCATCAACGAGAAGTGAGCATGATCATGGAACGCCATCTTGCAAGCGTGGAGACCACCGAGTCCTGGACGCCATCGTCCTGGAAGCACAAGCCGGCGGTGCAACAACCGACCTACCGGGATAAGCCGGCGCTGGAACGCGCACTGGCCGAACTGCGTCTGCTGCCGCCCCTGGTCACTTCATGGGAGGTCCTGGCGCTGAAGCGCAAGCTTGCCGACGCCGCCGCGGGACGCTGCTTCCTGCTGCAAGGCGGTGACTGCGCGGAGAGCTTCGGCGACTGCATCTCGCCGATCATCGCGAACCGCCTGAAAGTGCTGCTGCAGATGAGCCTGGTGCTGATGCATGGCCTGCGCTTGCCGGTGGTACGCGTGGGCCGCTTCGCCGGCCAATACGCCAAGCCCCGCTCGGCCGACATGGAGACGCGCGGCAACATCACCCTGCCGAGCTATCGCGGCGATATCGTCAACGCCAGCGCATTCACTGCGGCCGCGCGCGAACCCGATCCGCAGCGCCTGATCGAAGCCCATTCGAAGTCGGCGCTGACCATGAACTTCGTGCGGGCGCTGATCGACGGCGGCTTCGCCGACCTGCGCCATCCCGAGTACTGGGACCTGGCCTGGGTCGAGCATGCGCCGCTGCAGTCCGAGTATCAGCGCATGGCGCAGTCGATCGCCGATTCGATGCACTTCGTGGAGACCCTCGCGGACGAACCCGCGCGCGCCGATGCGCGGGTGGGCTTCTATACCTCGCACGAGGCGCTGCTGCTCGACTACGAAGCCGCCCTGACTCGCCAGGTGCCGCAGCACTGGGGCTGGTTCAATCTTTCCACGCATTTTCCATGGATCGGCATGCGCACCGCGCAGCTGGACGGCGCCCATGTCGAGTACTGCTGTGGCATCCGCAACCCGATCGGCCTGAAGCTCGGTCCCGAGGTAAAGCCTGAGCAACTGCTGCGCCTCCTCGACGTGCTGGATCCCGACAACGAGCCAGGCCGCATCACCGTGATCACCCGTATGGGCGCGGCCAAGATCGAAAGCGAGCTGCCGCGGCACCTGCATGCGCTCAAGGCCGAAGGTCGGCGCGTGCTGTGGTGCTGCGATCCGATGCACGGCAATGGCGAGACCACTCCGAACGGGGTGAAAACCAGGCGCTTCGAAAACATCCGGGCCGAACTCGAGACCGCCTTCGACATCCACGCCGCCTGCGGCACGCGCCTGGGCGGCGTGCATCTCGAGCTCACCGGCGAGAACGTCACCGAATGCCTGGGCGGTGCGCGCAACCTCACCGAGGCCGATCTCGCGCGCGCCTACAAATCGACGGTCGATCCGCGACTGAATTACGAGCAGTCGCTGGAAATCGCCATGCTGATCGTGCGCAAGCACGGTGCCTCGATCGCTGCGGGCCCATCCCCTGGCCATCACGCCAGGCAGCCCCAGCGCGCGATGCTGATCCCGGTCTGAAGGGCACCGGGGGCACGCCGTCGGCAAAAAGAGCGCCGGCCTGACCCCGGTTCGGCAGGCCGGCGCAAAGACGGACTCGTCGCTAGCCCGCAAAAACCGCCGAAGCAAACCATCCGGCCGGAATGCGATCGACCGTGCGTCCGTGCGTGATGCTGGGATCGGCGCCGGCATGGACGATGGCGGACCAACCGTAGCGCGACAGCCAGTCCTGGATGTCGTCGCGCGCGGAGAGCCAGCGCGCGCCCTGCGACTCGACGCGCTCGCGCGCCGACCTGCCCTCTTCGCTCATCATCAGCGTGTGCAGGTGTTCGAGCAGCAGCACGCTGCCCGCGGCGGACAAGGCACTGATGCGCTCGACGACGGCATTGCCCTCGGCCTCGGTCAGATACATCAGCAGGCCTTCGATCAGCCACACCGTGGGCTGGGTCGCATCGAAGCCCGCCTTGCGCAGCGGCGTCGCCCAGTCGGTGGTCAGGTCGGCGACGATCGGCCGCCAGTCGCAATGCAGCGGCAGCGAGGAGCGCTGCATCAGCTCGCGCTTGAAGCTCACCATATCGGGCAGATCGAGCTCGAACCAGCGCGTGTCCGGCGGGCACGGCAGGCGCGCTGGCCTACCGTCGACGCCGGCGGCCAGGGTGACTACCTGCTTGACGCCACGCTGCAGGGCCTCGCGGATGCCGTCGTCGAAATAGCGCGTGCGCACCACGAAGTACTGCGGAAAATTGGCGCGCCTGGCGACTTCGCTGACGTGCGCATGGGTTGCCGTGCCGGCCAGATGGTTGATCAGGACTTCGGCGAAAGGATCGTGGAACAGCGCGTCCGGGCGCTGGCTTTCGGCATGCCGCTGCCAGGCGACGAACAAGGCGGTCTGGCCGACCCCGATAGGTATGTCGAGAGTAGTCACGCAGGGATTCCTCGTAGGCGGAGAGGCGAGTCAGGGCTGGAGCCGCGTGGCCGTCCAAAGCGGGCCAAGGCGGTCGTATTTGAGGCGTCGATGCAGCCGGTCCGAGCTGGAGGCCCAGAACTCGATTTCATGCGGCACCAGGCAGTAGGTGATGAATCCGGCCGGCCTCGGCAGCGGCTTGCCCAAGGCCAATAGCTCTTCGGCTTCCTTGCGCAGGGCCAGCACATCCAGCAGCTGCTCACTCTGGCGCGAGGCCGTGGTCATCGCGTGGGTAGGCACCGAGCGCGCGAACCAGATCGCTTCGGATTCGCTCTCCTCGAGCAGCTTCACCGGGCCGGAGATCATGATCTGCTGCCCGGTCTCGCGCCAATACAGCACGCCGGAAGCCCAGCCCGTCTGCGAGAGCTCCCTGCTCTTGCGGCTGGTGGAGTGAGTGGAAAAAATCAGCCCGCGATCGTCGATCTTCGAGAACGCCACCACCCGCGTGGAGGCGCGCCCGTTGGCGGCCGCCGTCGCCAGCGCCAGCGCCTTCGGCTCGCGCACGCGCACGGATTCGGCCACCGCGAGCCAGTGGCGCAGCAGGCCGATGGGCTCTTCGGGCGGGTCGTCGTACTCCGGGAACGAGACGTCCACTCGCCCGGTCAGGCTTTCGAATCGGCTGGTGTTCGTGTTCATGTGTATGAGTCCGTAGCGACGAAAGGAATCAGGCGTGCAGCTGGCCGCGGGCGACCACCACGCCGTAACCGCTGACCTTGACCGAACGGATGCCGTGCTCCGATCCGGCGGCGAGCGCGTACATGTGCGAGGGCCGCGCCATCTCGACGCCTTGGAGAATGTGCAGCGCCCGCCCCCAGGGCGCCTGGCCGTGCCGCGCCAGATGGATGGCGATGGGGCCGGCGGCCGAGCCGGTGGCCGCATCCTCGGCGACGCCGTAGGCCGGCGAGAACATGCGGCAGCGCCAATGGTCGTCGGCCGGCGCCAGGCAGATCGCCGACATGTCTTCGAACTCGGCCAGGATGCGCAGGTCCGGACGCACCGCCGAAAGCGAGGCCACGTCCGGGCAGCCGACGAGCACATGACGCGGCCCGTTGCGGTATGCCTCGACGGGCATGGTGGACGAACTCAGGCCCAGCCCCTCAAGCAGGCGTGCGGCATGTTCGTAGGGCTGCCAGGTCGGAATGGGCTGCTGCATGGTGACGAAGGCCAGCCCCGCTTCTTCCGGACGCACCTCGAAGGTGACCGTGCCCACGCCGGTTTCGAAGCGAAACTGTTCCTGCTCCCTCAACTGGCGCAGCGCCACCGCCGTGCCCAGCAGGGGATGGCCAGCGAAAGGCAGCTCGTTCACCGGAGTGAAGATGCGCACCCGCACGTCGCCGTCCTGCTCGGGCGGCATGACGAAGGTGACTTCCGAGAGATTCATTTCCCGCGCGATCTGCTGCATGCGTTCGGCCGGCAGCGCTTGCTTGATCAGGAATACCGCCACCGGATTGCCCTGCAGCGGCGAGCGGGTGAAGGCATCGACCACGATGTAGTCGATGCCCTGCGCACGTTCGGCCATGCGGACCGCAGCTCCGGGCAAAGGACTCGACGACGAGGACGGGCCCGCATGCCGCAAGCTCTTCTCGCCCTCGACCAGGGCATCCACCGAAAAGCGGGCGCGCTGGGTGATCGGCAGGCCGATCAGGTGTTGCGCCTTGTTTTCCGGCATCAGGTAGGACGGCGGACGCGCCTCGTCCCACAGCATCACCGCGCCCCAGCGATTGGCTTCCGCGTCCGCGATCCAGAACTTCAGGCGCAGCCCGGGCACCTTGCGCCAGCGCTCGAACATGTCCTCGCAGAGATGGTTGCGCAGCGAGTCGATGGTCTGCGTCGAGCCGTCCAGATTCCACCATACGATGTCGACGATCATGGGGTTCACGCGATAGCTCTGCAGGGCTGGAGGCATCAGGCCGTTCGTGCGGCCCATCGTTGATCGAGCAAGGCATGCGAGGCGGCCTGGGCCAGCAGCCTGGGGCCGTCCGCGGTGAGCACCGACTCCGCATGGAACTGCATCGAGCTGAAGAAAGGCCCGCGCATGGCGTGCACCTCGCCGCTGTGCAGGTCCCTGCTCACCTGCACTTCGCCCACGCCGTCGACGACGAACTCGCCGGCCTGCGCGCGCGCCGCATAGGTGTTGTAGAAGCCCACGCGCTCGCGCTGGCCGAACAGGTCGATGTCCACCTGGATGCCCTGGTTGGGCACCGGTCGGCGCAGCAAGGGCAGCCCCATGCACAGGGCGAGGATCTGGTGGCTCAGGCACACCGCCACGAACGGCTTGCGCTCGCTCAGCAGTCGCCGCGACAGCGCGTGCAGGCGCGCGATGCGCGCATCCTGGACGGCCCGCGGATCGCCCGGCCCCGGGCCCATCACGATCACGTCGAAATCGTCCAGCGCCATGCCCTCGCGCACGCCCTGGATGTCGGTGAGCAGGCCGAGCGAGGCGAGCTGCTGCGCGATCATCGAGGTGAAATGATCTTCAGCGTCGACGATCAGCGCGCGCCGCCCGATCAGACTGGGCAGCTTGCTGTGCCTGGCCTGATGCGGCCGGAACCAGAATTCGGCGATGCCTTCGTTGCGCCGGCTGAGCGCCGCGCGCACCGACGGATGCTGGCCCAGCGGAACGACGGCGTCCGCGCTCTCGAAGGCGCTGGAAAGCGCAGCCACCTTGGCATGCGTCTCCAGCGCCTCCGAGGCCGGATCGGAGTGCCGCACCAGGGTGGAGCCGACGCCGATGCGCACCTGCCCGTGCGCGTCGATTTCGGCCGTGCGGATCAGGATCGCCGAGTCCAGCGTCCGCTCGCCCTCGGCGTCGCGGCCGATCAGGGCGGCGATGCCGCTGTAGTAGCCGCGTCCGGTCGGTTCGTGCCGGGCGATCACCCGCGTCGCGCTCTCGATCGGGCTGCCGGTGACGGTGGGCGCGAACATGGTCTGGCGCAGCAGCTCGCGCACGTCCTTGTCGGTCTGCCCCTCGATCAGGTATTCCGTGTGCGCGAGCCGGGTCATTTCACGCAGGTAGGGGCCGGTGACCTGGCCGCCGGACCGGCAGATGCGCGCCATCATCTTCAGCTCTTCGTCGAGCACCATGTACAGCTCGTCGGATTCCTTGCGATCGCCGAGGAAGGCGTTCAGACCCTCCAGGGTCGGGCCGGTCTTCGGGTAGCGGTAGGTGCCGCTGATCGGCGTCATCAGCGCCCTGCCCTTGCGCAGGCTCAGGTGCCGCTCGGGCGTGGCGCCGAGGAAGGTCTGCCCGCCGCAGTGGACCAGGAAGATCCAGTAGGCGCCGAGCTCTTTCTGCAGCAGCCGGCCGAACACGGCGAAGGCCTGGTCGAGCGAGTAGTCGCCGAGCTCGCCGACCAGCTGGCGCTTGATTACGAAGTTGGACCCCTCGCCGGCGCCGATCTCCTCGGCGATCACCCGCTGCACGATCCGGCCGTACTCGTCGTCGCTGATGTCGAAGCGTTTGTTGTTCAAGCTGGTCCGCGCGTCGGGCAGCCTGGACAGCAGTTCGGGCAAGGCCAGCAGCTCGTGCTCGTCGCAGCGCAGGGCGATCAGCTTCGCCTGGTCGTCCCGGCATTCGAAGCCGCGCTCGTGCAGCTGGCGATACGGCACCAGCACCAGCAGTTCCTGGCGCGGCCTGCCCGCTTCCGCGGCGGTGGCCAGCGGAAGCTCGGCCAGGCTGGCCGGATGGCTCACCGGGCCGATCACCACGTCGACCATCGGCGGCCGGCCATGTTCCGCGCGGCACAGCAAGGCGAAGCTCGCGGCCTCGCCGCGCAAGATGCGCGTCAGCAGTCTCAAGGATTCGTCGGCGCTCATGCGAAGGCCTCCGCGGCGGTGGTCACCTTGCCGCAGCAGCGCGCGACATATTCCATCGCGCGGCAGTGATGGTCTTCCGAGAAATCGGCGACGCCGTCGGCGACCACGAACGGCTGGATGTCGTGGGTGAAGGCTTCCACCGCCGAAACCAGCACGCCGATGTGCGCATAGACTCCGCACAGCACCAGCTGGTCGCGCCCGCGTTCCTGCATGCGCTGGCGCAGATCGGTGCGGAAGAAGGCGCTGTAGCGCCACTTGGTGAACATCCAGTCGTCCGCGGAAGGGCTGATGGTCGCCGCGATCTCGCGGTCGGCCGGTCGCGTTTCCATCCCAGGGCCCCAGAAGTCGCGCAGCAGGCCGCGGTCCTGGTCGGTCATGCGCCCCGGATGCGCCGTGTAGGCCACCGGGATGCCAGCCTGGCGACAGCGTTCGCGCAGCGACGCCACGTTGGCGATCAGCGTCTCACGCATGATCGGCGGCAACGGCGACAGGAAATAACTCTGCATGTCGTGAATCAGCAGCACCGCGCGGGACGGCTCGACATGCCAGGACACGGTGTTCTCCGGCAGCCGGCCCGAGCAGGTCAGATGGTACGGTTGGATCGTAGGTATACCGGCCATGGCCCTGTTCTCACGTCTCGGATTCAGCTGGGAAGGCCGTCGCGCCGAACGGTGGGCACCTCGATGCCCAGCGCGCGAAATTGCTGGCACGGATTCATGAATTCGCGCTGTTCCTTGATCAGGCCGTTCTCGAAGCGGAAGGAATGGATGAAGTGGTTTTGGTATTTCCCCTTGGGGTAACCCGGAAAGAGGATGGCGCCCTCGCCGCGGCATTCGACCCAGAACCAGTCCGGGTCCTGCGTGTCGAAGATCTGCACGTCGGTCCACACCCAGTCGGGAAAGCACTGCAGCGACCACACCGCATGGCTGGCCAGGCGATCGCGCCCGCGGATCACGATGGGCTGGCCGCTTTCGGTGGTCCACAGCCCACCGACGCCGTCGTCGGCGAACAGCAGGTGCCGCTTCAGGCGCTCCTCGCCGCGGGTGCGCATGTATTGCTCGACGATCTTGCGATTGCGTCGACGGACGGTTTCGTGGCCGGGCGACGTCTCGGCCAGCATCTCTGCATTGGTCATGGCTCGATTCCTCCCAAATCAGTTCAAAGCGAATGAGCGCAGCCTTCAGACCAGGTAGCTGATTTCGCGCGGGTCGAGCCCGACCAGCGCCCGGCCGTAGACCAGCTGCGGAATGCCCATGCCGAAGCCGGCATGCCGGCTCGCCACGTGCAGGTCGCGCCAGATCAGCTGCAGCGGGTTCGTCTCCATGAAGGCGGCGGTGCCATAGGCGGTGATCAGGCGATCGACGGCCTCCCGGCACATGCGCGCCACGCGGGTCGACTCCATGCGGAAGCGCGAGCGGGTCAGCTCGTCCGGCATCACGTCGGCCTGGGCGTGCTGCTCGACCGCATCGACGATCCGCAAGGCATGCAGCCGGGCGCCGTCGACCATCAAGGCGGCTTCGGCAAGGTCGGTCTGGAAGGCCGGCGATTGCGCCTGGCTCTTGAAGGTGGACGACGCCACGCGGCGTTCGTGCGCCTGCTCACGCACATGCCGCAGGGCCGCTTCCGCCGCGCCGAGCTGTGGACCGAGCAGGCCGAGCGAGAGCAAGCCCGAATAACTGCTGCGGTAAAGCGGATTCGCCGCGTGCGCACTGCGCACCTTGCCCATCACGATCGGTGCGTAAGGGGTCACCCGGTGCCGCGGAATGAACAGCCGTTCGGCCGCCACCGTATTGCTGCCGGTGCCGCGCATGCCGGCGATATGCCAGGTATCGCGAACCTTGAGTTCGTCGGCCCGCATCAGCACGAGGTTGGTCGTGTCGTCATCCGGATCGACGCCCTTCGGAATCAGTGCGGCAATCCATTCGGCGTGCAGGCAGCCCGAAGCGAAACTCCATTCGCCGCTGACCACCACGCCGCCGTCGACCCGCTCAACGTTGGCCCGCGAGGCGACGATGACGAGCGCGCTGCGCGCATCCGGGTTGCCGCTCCAGACCTCGTCCTGCGCGCGCTCGGGAAACTGCGCCGCCATGTAGTTGCCCATGTTCAGCACGCTGGCCACCCAAGATGCCGAGCAGCAGCCGCGGCCGAGTTCCACGCACACCTCGAACAAGGTGCTCGGCCGCGCGCCGTATCCGCCGTAATGCTGCGGCGTGTACAGGCGCATCAGACCGGCCTCGGTGATGGCGCTCACCGCACGGTCGGTCAATCGGCGCTGCTCGTCCGCGGCATGCGCCTCTTCCGCAAGAATCTTGGCGACCTCGGTCGACTTCGCGATCAGCGCCTCATGGTCCAGATCCGACTCCAAGGGTGCTGATCGGCCTTGGCCGGCCGAACCGGCACCGGCAGACGCACGCCCACCCCTTGCTGAGTCTCGATCGTGTCGAGCTGGCAATAGCGTATCCATAAATTCCCCGCAATTATTTTGAAACTTCCGCTTATCGCGAATCGGCCTTTCGCCAACATAATTCGCGCGACGACCCAAGCATTCTGTCCGCGCCCAGCCGACTTCGCTACTCGCATTTAAGACGACGCCCGCGAAAGCCAAGGAATCCAGGCAAATAACGGCAAAAAGCCATCATTGAAACCAGCAGACCCAGGACGCACTCGCATTCAAAAACGAATTAGCACGATTTATTCATTTTTTCCCAAACCATTCGTCGTGATCCAATTCAAGCGCATGGTGTGATGCCATTCAATAATGGTGTTCAAAACACGCCCAATGCCGATAATTCGCTTTTCCCGAGCTTCGGAATTACCGGCAAGCCTGCATCTTTATGACGCAATATCAGCGCAGCGCTTGCCGGCATCAGCCCTTGCGCTGACGCAGGCCATGCACTTATCGGTGTCTCGGCTGCCAGATGCGCTTCGGCCTGCCCTACGTGGCCATCGATATCTAGCCGGGCCATCGCCCTTCGTGCGGAGCGCGCCAGTCCAGGCCGCGACTTCTGGAATGGCCATCGGGTTCGGCGGCGAAAGTCGGGCGCCGAGACAGCCGACCGCGCGGCCTGGCCGGGTCGGCGTCCATAGGCCGGGAGCATCGAAAAACCAGGACCGCCGGCTATTCGCATCCATCCGCCGGTCGATCGCCCCGCAAGCAATGACCGGCAGCGGCGTATTCCATCAACGAGGCGGGATCGGAAATATCTTCGCTCTCGCCACGGCCATGCTCTTGTCATGTTGCGTGCAATGCCCTGGTCAAGCGGCAGCCATATGGCGCTGGATTTGAACGGCGTCAGGCCTTGCACTCGCACCAGGAAACGATAGACCACGCCATAGCCACTGCAGCTCTTCATTCACCCTGCCGCGAGACCTCAGGTGGCGCCGGAGCAGCCATACCGAGACGCATATTCCTATGCGATGATCGCGCGTCCGCGCCGGGCAAACCGGACGGGCTTTTACATACATCCGCGTGCGTGAGTTTCTGCGTCTGCCGATCAACGATCTATATGCTTGAGGCATGTATGGGGCGTCAAAGGAAAGCAAGCCTGGTCTTTCTTGGCCTATTGCTGGCGAGCCTCATGCCCGAGGCGGCTACGGCCAGGAATATGCCCGCGCCGCACGACGGCTGCTCGCTGGCCTCCGCCGCCCAGCTGCGGCCCCTGATCGTGACGGGCGATGGCGAGATCCGCGCCACCGGCGACCATCCGGAGCCAGGCAAGCTCACCTGCGCCTGGAAGGCCTATCCCAAGGCCAACGCGGACGCCCAACACGATGAGGGCGCGATGTCGCTGGAGTTTTATCGCTACGGCAGCATCGAAGATGCGAAGGACCAGACCAGCGACATCCAGTCGAATTTCACCGTGGAAAAGCTGGTGCGCACCCGCAACGCCGATGACGAGATCGTCATGCCCGACCCGGGAACCGTGATCGCCCGGCACGACTCGATCATCACCGTCGTCCATACCGACCAGGTGCAGGAGCCGGCCAGGGCGCAGGGAGACTGGCCTTATCGCATCCAGGCACTGGCATTGAACGCGGCCGGCGCCCAGGTGCTTGGCCCCAAGCGCGGCGCCGACGACACGGACCCCGATCCCGACGCCTGCACCTTGGCGAAATCGTCCGAGGTGCTTACGCTCATTACCCGCGACGACGACGGCATCCGCAGCCAGAGCGGCCATCCGGCGCCCGGGGAATCCACTTGCACCTGGATGGCCTATCGGAGCGGACTGACCGCGGACGCACCGCCCGAGGGCAAGTTCTCGCTGCAGTTCTATCACTACGCCGACGCGGCCAAGGCACAGGCGCAGACCAGCCAGCTTTCCGCCGGCACGAGCTCGGCGGTGCTGGTGCGCACGGCCGATGCCGACGACGCCATCGTGCGCATCGACCGCGACACCGTAGTGGCCAGGCACGGCGCGGACATCGCGGTCGCACACACCGACGAAACTCGGGACGCAGCCAAAGCGGCCGCGGATTGGCGCTACCGGGTGCAGGCCCTGGCCCTGACTGTGGTCGGCGGCAAGGTGCTTGGACCGCTGGACGCGCGCGCGACCGCCGACGCCTGCCACCTGCTGCCGGCCGAGCATATCCAGGGCGTGCTGACCCTCACGCCGTCGGCGCTGGAGTCTTCGCTGGACGGCAATCGCTGCTTCTACAGCGTCAAGGACGCATCGGGCGCCATCAGCGGCTGGGTGAACAACCGAGGCCGTGCCGATCTGGAAATCGAGGACCGCGGCAATCACGCCGACGCGCTCAAGTTCCAGCATCGTCAGACCCCATATTTTCCGGCCAGCGACCTGGTGACCACCGACGATCCGGGCGACCGGGTGGTGCTCGACGGCGAGCATCCCGAGCAAGTATGGGCGGTGCACAGCAGCAACTACGTCACGCTCTCCATCACCAACGTGACGGCCGCAGCCAGGGCTCATCCCAGTTGGGCCTATCGCGTTCAGCGCGCAGCCTTGGAGGCCGCCGGCGCCACCATCGTGGCCAAGGCCGGCATCGCACCGGACCCCGTGCTGCCACCACCTGTCATTCAAAAGACCGCAAATACGGACACGCAGGCGCCGACCCTCTGGGCGCCCCCGCCGCATCCTGCCGGCGCGTCTGCCGCCGTGCTCGACCCGCTGCTTTGTCTGCTGTTCTTTCTGGCCAAGTATCGATTCTTTGCCTTGCCGCTGTTCATCCTGGTACCTATCTTCACGATTCCCTGGCTGAGCAGAAGAGCGCGCCGCAGCGGCCGAAAAGTGCCTGGACTCCTGGTCGGGGCGATTCCCCTGTGCATCGCTTTCGGCATCGTCAACATCGTGCTCGGCACCCAGCTTGTCACCCGGCTGATCTATCACTTCGGGGTTTCCGGCAGTGCGATGGTGACCGGCGAATACCGCACCAATATCCAATACAACGATCATGATGTGATGGGTTACCGGGTGATGATCCGCACCGCCGAAGGCAAGATCGTCGAAACCAGTTTCGAGGATGACGACTTCACGGTGTACCCCCCGCACAACGCCACCAGCTACCCGGGGCCCGGCAATGCATTCACCGCGCGCTATCTGAGCAGCCATCCCGCGTATTTCGTCATCGTTGCGGACGACGACAGCCCCTGGGCGAAAGGCCTGCGCTGCGCCAAGCTCGGCGAAGCCGTCGGCGATACGCAGCAGAAAATGAATTTCGCCACCGGCGACGCGGATATCAAGCGCGCATACGACGAAGCCGTGAACGCGGAACGCCAGGCGGGTTGCGATGGCTCCTGATAAGCAAGGGCCGAATCAGGCCATCGGCTCGACGCCGAATATCTGCCGCTGGCCTGCGAGGCGCCGCGCAGAGGTTTGATAAGGACACCGAAGCGAGCCTGCAGTGGCCGAGTGCATGGCGATACGACGATCCCTGCGTTCGCCGGTTGCTCCGACGAGGTCGCCTTGGCGATGCGGTGTCGGCGCTTCGTATGCAGGCGAGCGGATTCCGCGATCCTTTCATAAGCGGCGCCGCCTCGCCGTCCATGACCGCTGGATGCGCGAAGTCTTCCGCGGGCCCGTCCACGACCTGATGAGCGTGGCGATGCAGCTCGTGCGCCAGCGCCTCAAGAGCGCGGCACCTCCCGCTCGCAAATGCGTTCGGCTGCCGGCATCGATGCCCAGCGCATGCAAGCCGGCAGGACAGGCAGCCGCACACGATCGCCCGCTCGCGTCATCCGGCAACTCGCCGAGTCAACGCGGTGAAGCGATCCGCTCGTCGCAGCGCAGGCTCGCTCAATTCTCCCAGGCCGGCGGCATCGACATGCCGGTGGCGGGCGCCGCCTGGTAGTAGTTGCCGCCCATATAGCCCATGTACCAGAACGAGACGTCGCCACTGCCGGTGTCCTGCAGCATCAGGTCGACCGAGCCGTCGCCGTTGTAATCGGTGATGCCCTTGATGCGGGTGTTCGCGGGCAGGCTGGCGATCACGTAGCCGTACGGCTTCTCGCTGGGGAATACGAACTGGGTCAGCCCGACTTCACCCTGCGCATTCGTCCAGATGATGCCGGCATAGCCGTTGACCGCGCCGACACCGGCCACGGACCAGCTGTTGTTGAACTTGCCGGTGAAAGGCAGGTTGGGATCGTTGGACTTGAACGCCGCGGTGGCGTTGTAGGTCAACTGCACGGGCGTCAGATCGGTCGAGCTGAGCAGGCCCTGCGTGCCGAAATAAAGCAACTCCAGGTTTCCATTCGCATCGCGCAGCACCACGTCCGATACGCCGTTGTGGTCGATATCGCCGATGCCGGCCACGCTCCACTGCGACTGTTTGTCGGTCGGCTGGAATTGCCCGATCTGGACGAAGCTCGAACCCTGCAAGGTATAGATCATGCCGTTCTGCTGCTGGGCATTCCACAGCAGCACGTCGGACAGGCCGTCGCCGTTGAAATCCCCTACCCCTGCAAAGGTATAGCCGGCCGGAATCGAGCCGGCGATGAAGTAGCCCAGCTGGCCGTTGTCCGAGGTCGGATTCAGCGGCTCGCTCCAGATGCCGAGCGTCTGCTTCGCCGTGTCGAGGATCAGCGGGCTGGCATAACCGTCGCCGAAGAAATCGCCGCGCCGCTGCAACTGCACGTTCGGGTCATTCAAGAAGGACTCGTCGAGTGTGGCCACGGAGGTCACCGGCGAGGTCGTGGGCATGCCTTGCGCCATGGACCAGACTTGCACGTTCGGATTGGCGCTGCCGCTGGTATTCGCCCACATCGGCTCGCTGACGATGTCGCCGCTCAGGCTCATCGAGCGGTTCGCATCGTAGGTGACGGTCGGCTGCGGCTGCACCACGCCCGCGACGACCACGTTGTCGAAGCTCACGTTCGCGATGGCGTGCACGCGATCGTAGCTCTGGAAAATATTCGGCAGCGCCTGTTTGTCGGCCACGAAGATGTTATGGAAGCTCACGTTGCTCAGCGAGCCGAGCTGGGTGTTTCCGAACTGCCAGATGCTGGGCCCGATCGAAAGGCGGAACAGCTGCCACGCAGAATTCTCGACGTGGATCTCGTTGAAGGTATAGCCCAGATCATGGCCCTTGGCACCCTGCCCGCCGAGATTCGCATCGAACACTGCATTGGGCGGGTTGGCCCAGACCCATTCGGTATGGATGACGTTGGAATTGATCACCTGCACGTCGTCGATGCTTCCCGAGAGCCCCGAGCTGAACTGGAACGGCGAGGCGTTCTTGGACTGCCAGATCACCACGTTGTTCACACGCAAGCCGCTCGAATACAGGTGGATCGAATCGTCGCCGTCCTTCAGGAAGCTGTTCTCGACCACGCCGTTGCCAGGATATTCGACACCGGCGATCTGGTAGTCGTTGCCGGCCTTGATGCCGTCGGTGCTCGGATACCACGAGATCAGCTTGACGTTGTTGACCCAATTGTTGATGCCGCTCAGATAAATGTTGTCGAAAGGCGCCTGGATGAAGGTCAGACCTTCGATGTGCGCGCCCTGCTCGCCTTCGTAGGCGCCTGCGCTGATATCGCTGCCCTGCAACTGCACCAGGCCGGGCAGGTCATCGGCCAGGGATTCGAAGCTGGCGCTATTGAAGGGACGGTTGAAGTTTTCCCCGGAGATGATGCCTCGGCCGTTGATGCTGATATTTTTTGCGTCGGTGCACTTGGTCGGCGTGGGGCAGCTGACGAACGCGCCCTTGATGTAGGCGCCGCCGGCAACGAAAACCGTCTGGTTGGAGTGCAGCACGTAAATCCCGGGATTCACGCTGCTGGCCACGCTGCCGAGATCGTAGACGCCGGGAGAGAAATACAGCGTATCCACCGCGACGCCGCCCTGCGTTCCCCAATTCCCCGATGTCGGAAGCGTATCGGCCGGCGTGAGCACGCGAACATGCGCAGCGGTCACGTCGGGCACATCCGTCTCGATCGGGTTCGCGAAGATCAACAGCGGGTTCTCAAGCACCCAGGTGGTGAAGTCCGGCTTGGTGGCGGCGTCATAGAACTCCACCGAATACTGGGTGGCGAAATTGATCTGGAAACTGACCTGGTAGGTATCGCCGACCTGGGTGACGGCCGTGGGCGTGATCTTCGAGGCCGACGGAAGAATCCGCACCGCGGGCGCGCCCCAGGCCGGACTCGGGATCTTCATGCTTACCTGCACCGTGATGGGTGCGGTGCCGGGATCGCTGAAGCTCGAACCGGGATCGTTGAAGTCGAACGACGTCCACGCGGTGGTCAGCTCGGTGCTGTTGTTCCAGGCATGCCCCTGCCAGTTGTTCTGGGCGAGCCCGATATTGTTCACCGTGTAGACAAACGAGCCTTGCTGCACGCCAAGCTGGCTCACGCTCACCTGGTAAAGGCCAGACGGCGCCACCCCGGCAGGCGCCGGATAGGTGAGCAGGACCGGAGATGTCGACGGCGCAGTCGTCGCTGCGCAATGAAAGATGACGCCAAACAGGAAGCACCCAACGACAGCCCGCCAGCATGCCCTAGGCATCTTCGTACTCCGCGGCAACGTGGTTGTTCAGGGCCGCCCGGCGTCACCCGATATCGCCCGAGCGCACGGTCGAAGAGCGGCGGAAGTCGATCTGGAACCCCAACGGAGGCCGAGCCTAACACAGCATTTTTACGCGTATCGGACAGCCGGTGGCGCTATCCCGTTCGCAATTTCTTCGAGTCGTAGTGCTCCGCCATGCTCATCGATTCGGGCTATCGATTCGATTGAGAAAAACGATTTGATCTATCAACTCACGCGGCAGAAGCTCAGCCTACTTTGACAGCGTGGATGCGTGCCGCATGCATTTGCCTGTACCGACGTCTCTGGATGGATCGCCAGCCGATCATGGGGCCGGACAACGCCAGTCCGGACATCCGAGCCACTTCGCAATCCGATGGCACCGCCGCTTTTAAAGGAGAAGGCAGATGGCAACTGAATCGAAATGTCCGTTCAACCACGCCAACAAGGGCCCGACCAATAAGGACTGGTGGCCGAACCAGTTGAATCTGAAAATCCTGCACCAGAACTCGCCGCTGTCCGATCCCTTGGACCGGAGTTTCGACTACGCGAAGGCGTTCAACAGCCTCGACTACGCGGCGCTGAAGAAGGACCTGCTCGCGCTGATGACCGACTCGCAGGACTGGTGGCCAGCGGATTTCGGCCACTACGGTCCGCTGTTCATCCGCATGGCCTGGCACAGCGCCGGCACCTACCGCATCGGCGACGGCCGTGGCGGCGCCGGTGCGGGCCAGCAGCGCTTCGCCCCGCTCAACAGCTGGCCGGACAACGTCAACCTGGACAAGGCGCGCCGCCTGCTGTGGCCGATCAAGCAGAAGTACGGGCAGAAGATTTCCTGGGCCGACCTGATGATACTCACCGGCAACGTCGCGCTGGAATCGATGGGCTTCAAGACCTTCGGTTTCGCCGGCGGCCGCGAGGATGTGTGGGAACCCGAAGAGAACGTGTATTGGGGTCTGGAGAGCAAATGGCTGGACGACAAGCGCTATAGCGGCGACCGCGAGCTGGAGAACCCGCTCGGTGCGGTGCAGATGGGCCTGATCTACGTCAATCCGGAAGGCCCGAACGGCAAGCCGGACCCGGTGGCGGCAGCCAGGGACATTCGCGAAACCTTCGCGCGCATGGCGATGGACGACGAAGAGACGGTAGCGCTCATCGCAGGCGGCCACTCGTTCGGCAAGACGCATGGCGCCGGCGACGCAGGCCTGGTCGGGCCGGAGCCGGAAGGGGCGGACATCGAGCTGCAAGGCCTGGGCTGGGCCAATCGTTTCGGCAGCGGCAAGGGCGGCGATGCCATCGGCAGCGGCCTGGAGGTCACCTGGACGACCACGCCGACCCAATGGAGCAATAACTTCTTCCAGAACTTGTTCGGCTACGAATGGGAGCTGACCAAGAGCCCCGCCGGCGCCCATCAATGGAAGCCCAAGGGCGATGCCGGCAACGGCACCGTGCCCGACGCGCACGACGCCGCCAAGCGGCATGCGCCCTCGATGCTGACCACCGACCTGTCGCTGCGCTTCGATCCCGCCTACGAGAAAATTTCCCGGCGCTTCTACGAGCACCCCGAGCAGTTCGCCGACGCGTTCGCGCGCGCCTGGTTCAAGCTGACCCATCGCGACATGGGCCCGCGCGCCCGCTATCTCGGCCCGGAAGTGCCGGCCGAGGAGCTGATCTGGCAGGACCCGATTCCCGCCTCGGGCCATCGACTGATCGACGAGCAGGACATCGCACAGCTGAAGGCCAAGATCCTGGCATCCGGGCTGTCCGTGGCGGAACTGGTCTCGACGGCCTGGGCGTCGGCATCGACCTTCCGCAGCTCGGACAAGCGCGGCGGAGCCAATGGCGCACGCATCCGGCTCGCTCCGCAAAAAGACTGGGAGGTAAATCAGCCCAAGCAGCTGGCGAAGGTGCTGGCCGCGCTGGAAGGCATTCAAAAGGCATTCAACGACAGCCAGAAAGACAAAAAGCATGTCTCGCTGGCGGACCTGATCGTGCTGGCGGGCTGCGCGGGCGTCGAGCAGGCGGCGAAGAATGCAGGGCACACGGTGAAAGTGCCTTTCTCGCCGGGTCGCGAGGATGCCTCGCAGGCGCAGACCGATGTGGCGTCCTTCGCACCGCTCGAGCCGCTTGCCGACGGCTTCCGCAATTACCAGAAGGACGGCGACAGCGTGCCCGGCGAAACTCTGCTGATCGACAAGGCGCAGCTGCTCGGCCTGACTGCTCCGGAAATGACGGTACTGGTCGGTGGCCTGCGCGTGTTGAACATCCATGCAGGTGGCAGCACGCACGGCGTTTTCACTAAGCATCCGGAAGCGCTGAGCAACGACTTCTTCGTCAACCTGCTCGACATGAGCACCGAGTGGAAGCCGGCGGCGGAATCCAAGAACGTGTTCGAAGGCCGCGACCGCCACACGGGAGCGCTCAAGTGGACCGGCACCCGTGCGGATCTCGTGTTCGGCTCGAACTCCCAGCTGCGGGCATTGGCGGAGGTATACGGAAGCGCCGATGCGGGCGACAAGTTCGTCCACGATTTCGTGGCCGCATGGGACAAGGTGATGAACCTGGATCGCTTCGATTTGAAGTGAAGTCGATGTCGCCGCATGGATCGAGCCGTCATTCGATCCATGCGGCAGCACTGCATCGCCTCCTCCGACGAGGACATGTGGTGCTCTTTGCCGTAGCCTGGGGATGGCTGGCTTTGCAGATAGCTGCCTAGCTGCTTTCAATGCGAACGACCTGGTCGCCACCCGATACCATCGTGGGGGATAGGTATGAAGCAAGAGCTCTTCAACGGCATCGCGAAGGGAGACTTGCCCATGCTCGCATCCACCATGCCCGGCGGGCGAATCACCGCCGATAGCATGGCCCCCAGCGATGCGGTACGGCTACCCTACGAGACAGGCATGCATTCGGCTTTGGCCCATGCCCAGTGGGTCGTGCTTTTCGCCCATCTCTCGCACACCGCCAGGCGATGCGCCCAGGCCGACGTGGCGGGCCAGCTGAAATCCCTCGGCGTACGACGCACCCAGACGGTGGTGATCAGCCTCGCACGCGAGTACGTGCACGCCCGTGACCTGGCCGGCGCCTTGGGCGTGACACCGTCCGTCGACGAGGTATGGCGCACGGCATACGCCATGCCACTCCACGATCATCTGGCCAAGCATTTCCGCGAGCTGGCCCAGGCCTACCTGAAGCTGCTGTGGATCACCGCCCCGCGCGAAGGCAGTCCGCTCTCCCGCTGGTTGCGCGAGCGCGCCTCCGTGCATACGGCTCAGGCTCAAGCCATCCTGTGAAACGCAGCGACCAGCCTGTCTATACCAGCAGTCGTTGGTTCTTTCGCTGACAAGGTGCGGGGTGGGAAGTCGATAGGTCCTGCTTGACCCGGTAATAAGTTGGCCTGCACTCTTTGATGCAAGCATGATCCTGCTGCCAATGGCGCCTTGCTCATGGCATACGCATCCGCGCTGCACCCAAAGCGCTGCCTCAACAAGGCCGGCACTCGTCGAACTGGCCTTCCCGGTCCGGCTTATTCGAAAACGACTTGAGGGCCTCACAGCGATTGGTGCTGTCGTGAGGCCCGGCCATCCAGCTCTGGACTAGCTTCGCCGCCAGTTCATCTGGATGACTTGCTTAGAAAGCACATCGCGACGCCACGCAGCAGCACGGCCTACCTACCGGGACTGGACATCGGAACAGCCGGGTTCTGCGCTTGATTCTGAGCCGGCTGTTGATTGTTGGTGGGCGCCTGATTCGATGGCTGCGGCGACGGGGTCTGTTGCCAGTTCGTGCTGCTTTGCGCCAGCGGGGTGTTGGCAGCCTGCGCCGTGTCCACCGACGCCAATTGCCTGGTATGCGATTTCAGTCCGCCCTCAATGGCGACAGCCTTGGTTCCGTCGTCGCTCAACACCACGTGATCGATCTTCTTCAGGCCATGCTCCTTGGCAGCCACGGCGAGCGAGGCGGCAAGCTGCTCGGTGTGCTGATCCGGTTTCCGGTGATGCTGTGCGTCCAGCTTGGCCACGGCAGCATAAGCTTCTTTATACAGCGCGTTGCCGGGATGATCCTTTTCATTCAAGAGCATGGTGGGGTTCTTGTCCCAGCCACCTTGCGCATTCATCTTGTAGCGATTGCCGTCCGTACTGTTGACCACTACGCCGTGCGAATCCTGTTCGGCGTGCGCCATTTCGTGTCGAACCAGCGAATCCGGCTGCTTCTTGGGCTTCCATCCCTGGATGTCTACCGTCGCGGGGGCTGCGCCGAGATCGGTATGCGCCAGGATTTTCTTGCCTGCACCGGGCGCGCGGAGCATGTCGTCCAGCAGCTGCAGGTCGGGCTTGTCGTTGAAGCCAGCACTTAGGTTGGTATTGCCCTTCGTATGCACTTCATCCCGCCACACCTTGCTCAAGCGACCTTCGCCCAGCTCGAGTTTGTTGATTAGATCCACGCCCTCCTTCACGTCTCGCTGCCCGGAATGCAGGGCCAATTTCGAGGACGCGCTCAAACCATCATGGATGGTAGGAGACGAGTTATGGGAAGGAGCGTCTTTGATGCATTTATCCAGCCACGCACTCGCCTCTTGAGCCGTTTCACCCTTGCTGCTTTGCAGGTGATCAAGCATTTTCTGACCGTATACCTGGTTCTGGTTGAACACCTTGGTGGTCATGCCGACGATCTCGGCGGCCTGAGCCGGGTCGCGGGCACTCAGATCTTTCAGCCATGGCACTTGCGAGAGAGGCTGGCCGACCTTGTCCCATGCCCGATCGACTTCCTTGCGATCCAGTTCGCCGACGAATTGCCTGCCGCTATCCGAGCGCAGGTACGTATCCAGACGGTTCTGCTCGGCCTTGGTCAAGTCTTTGCCGTCGCTGCCGCGCGTGCTGAGTCGTGTGTCTAGGGACTCAATCTCCTTGGCGCTGAAGCGTTCATTCGGTGGCGCCCAAGCCTGGTAGTTGTTCAGCAAGGTCTCGACGGTCTTTTTGTGATTGTCGTTGGTGCCCAAATCCGTTTGGATCATTCCGACCGACCAGCCCGAGCTACCCGTGCTATGGGTCAATCCATAAGCCGGTCCCATCACCCCTACTTCGCTGGCACGCCCCACGGCATTGAACATGATGGCGTCGAAGGTCTTGCGGTCAAAAGGATCGTAGACATATGGATCAGCCATGAGATGGTTCCTCGTCCTTAGGAGATGAATTGCGCCCTTTCAATTCTTTGATGCGATCCCTGGTCAACTTGAGGCGACAGGCTTCGGCAAGATCACCGGTTTCAACACGGGCCATCCCTTCCAGGAAAGGGCTGACCGTACACTGCGCGTCCCGATAGGCTCGCCAGGTTCGATCGACATCGGCGAGGCCCTGGGCTATATCGGAAAGATAGTTGGCATCATCCTGAGCATAGAAAGCATAACGTTTCTGGGCTTTCGCCAGCAGCTCGGCATTAAGCGCAGTAAGTTGTTTTTCGGCAAAGAACATATCCTTGTACGGCCGACATGCATTCGGCTTCAGGCGTTCGCACTCTTTGAGGTCAGCGTTGCTTTCCTTGGCGAAGCACGCCTCACGCTCGGAGCGATTGCCAATCGTCATGCAGTCTTCGTCGCCCCCTTGAAGCGCGGATTGGGCCGATGAAGCGGAGCTCGGCGAAGCATTCCCCGCATACGCCACAGAAGATGTCGAAAGAACACACAGAACCAGCGGCATCGCAACACTCTTCAAGAAGCCGTCCGCGAAACGAAATTTTACCGACATGGTTTTCTCCGTAAGGCGAATGGCAAGGCATGGATGGATATGGACAAATTCCGTTAAGTGCCATGCCAATACGACCAATGATTCGAAGGTAAACCCTTCGGCAGCGGCCGTCCAGGCACGCTTCTTTCGAGACATGACAAGCATCGTCTAATCAGGCTGTTTCAGGCCTGCGGACAGCGAGGCGATACACCATCTTGTTGACTGGCTTTACTTCGGGCTTGCGCACGCGGCCGGCATAAACGGCCATCTACCAGGCCGCTATCAAGCCGCCATCGATCGAATATGGCGCTCCGGAATATATCTGCGTTGCGCGACGACCCGGTCGCATGAAACCGACGCTACCGCCTTGGCTCACCTCGCTGCGGAGATCGCCTCAGGCGCCGACGGAATCTCGCCCCATCGCTTGAGCGACCATACATGACCATTCGATGCATATCATGCAAACAACCGGCATAGCTGTCCGTGCCATCCGTCCATCGGCGCGGACCTCAGCGCGGCCTCCATGCAGCGTGCGAGCACTTGCAACACACGACCGCAGCTCCGTGCGAGCGGGAAGCGCTGACGGCTGGACTCGATATAAGTGTGAGAGTAACTTCTTCTGCGCCTTCAGCAATGACGTAAGGACACGTGATGGCCAGCATGCGTATGCGCCTCATCGGGATCGCCCTGGGATGGGGAATCGTGATCGCAGCTGATGCGGTTCAAGCCGAACGCGCGGCTCCATCCAATGCCTCATCGGCTCAGATTTCTCCCGAAGACCTGAAGCGGATGAAGACGCAACAGGAACTGATGGGCATAGCCTGGGTCGCCAATCAGCATCCCGATGTGCTTTATCGCAATCTGGGCACCGAAGCCTATCAGGATGGCCATAAGGAAAAGGCCCTGCAGTTTTTCCTGAAGGCAGCCAGTTATGCCGACAAGATCGCCCAAGCGATGGTCGCCACCATGTATTGGAATGGCGAAGGAACTCCTGTCGATCACCCACGCGCCTACGCCTGGATGGACTTGGCCGCAGACCGCGGCTATCGCGACCTGTTGATTCAGCGCGAGATCTACTGGAGCCGGATGAGCGAGAGCGAGCGTCAAGGCGCACTCGAAGTAGGCAGGCAGGTTTATGCCGAATACAACGACAAGGAAGGCCTGCACCGGCTCGGCCTGTTTCTCAGCCGGGCGCCGGCGCACATCACAGGCAGCCATGCCGGCTGGAAGGGCGGCAATGGCGGCAGCTTTTTTGCGTCGACATCGTCCTACGGCCCGCATGCACCAGGACTGCAAGGGCTACTGAACAATACCGGCGGTTTCTACATCGACAACGAGAAACTCTACGGCCCCGATCTGTGGAATCCCAAACAGTACGCGCAGTTGAACGACATGCAATGGAATCTGAAAAGCGGGCATGTGGAAGTCGGCGATCTGGAGATCGTACGCGATCCGGCGGAAAGTTCGTCGGTATCACACTAGCGCCCGCGGGCTTGTCGTAGCAGGTGCAGCACAAGCCCCGGGCGTGCATGCTGGCCGGCGATCGACAACACAGCGGTGCAACTCCGTCGCCGCACCGTCATGGCCTGTTTGGTGCTGCGAATGACCGGTCGGCGCAGACCGCACGCATGCACGTGCACCGACCAGACACGGACAATTTCGGCTGCGCGTCCTGATGCGCTCAATGCCCGGACGACTTCCGCCCTTCCAGGCAGCGAGCGCACGGATAGCGCGATCTTGTTTTGGCCTGCCTCGACCCTTGCCTCGGCCCAGATCAAAACATGTGCCGAGGCCGGGTCGTACGCGCCGGCACACGCGCGCCTGCAAAGTCGCTAGTAGCGGGCCTCTTCGAGATCGGCGATAAGCGTGGGACCGACCGGTCGCCAGCCCAGCTTCGCCTGCGTCTGGGCGCTGGACGCCGGCATGTCCAGGCCCATGAACATGCCCATCCACCCGAAGTGCGCCATGGCCTGCTCCGGAGCGACCGAAACTGCAGGCAGCTTGAGGCCGCGCCCCAGCACCTCGGCGATTTCCCGGCTGCTGATGCCTTCTTCGCCGACGGCGTGATAGCGGGCGCCCCGCTCGGCCTTCTCCACGGCCAGCCGATAGAGCAGCGCGACGTCGGAAACGTGTCCGGCCGGCCAGCGGTTGCGGCCATCCCCCACATACGCCGAGACGCCTTTTTCGCGGGCAATGGCGACCAGCGGCGTGATGAGGCCCTGCTTGAACGGATTGTGCACCTGCGGCAGCCGCACCACGGAAACGTTCACGCCGGCGTCCAGCAGCGCGTTGCCGGCCAGCTCGGACGCGATGCGCGGATTGGGATGCTCGGTATTGAACACATCCTCTTTCGCCGGCTCGCCGTGCTCGCCACTGCCCATGCCGGTGCCCGAGGTAATGATGAGGGGCCGCTCGGAACCGACCAGGGCGGAACCTAGCGCCGCGATGGCGCGCTGGTCCTTTTCGCAGTTCTCGACGAATCGAGAAAAGTCGTGGTCGAAGGCCGTATGGATCACGCCGTCCGCTTTCTCGGCGCCGCGGCGCAGGCTATCCGGATCTTCCAGGCTGCCGCGGTGTACCTCGGCGCCGGCCTCGACCAGCGCCTGCGCTCCCGCATCCGACCGGGTCATGCCGACCACCTGGTGACCCGCCTTGATGAGCTCGGGAACGAGGGTCGAGCCGATGAAGCCGGTCGCACCCGTAACAAAGATACGCATAGTGAGGTCTCCTTAAGTCGTCACCCGCTCACTATCCGGTCATCCGCCCGGCCCTAAAAGTAGTGATCGCATCCTAGTAAGGCGACTACCAGGATCGCCTCAACTTATCGCGGCAGGCGATGCGGCTCCGTCCGCCGCGGCCTGGATCGAGGACAGGCTTGCCCCTGCAACAGGGTACTCAGTGCATGAGACGAGATGCAGCGCAACTCTCCCCTGCATGCCGGCTGGCCATCGGCTTGCTGCTTCCCTCTGCGATCGACCAATCCGACGCCTCGCGTGCCATGCCTTCGCCATCGCGTCTGTGCCGGATGCCCGAGGCATCCGAATCTCGCTCGCTGGCTCAGCATGGCGCCCCGTGAGATGGCCGCGCAACCGGAACAATCGGATTCGTCTGATCGTCCCGCTCGAGCACATGACCGAAACTGATCGTGTCATGGCGCGTCTTGATCGACGCCCGCAAGAGTCGCGTCACATATCGATGCCGTCTCGAATGATTTGATTTCCCACAGACCAGGATGGTCTGTACCGGCGAATCGACGCTGGTGGCATCCAAGATTTCCCCCTGATCTCCTGTTGCCGGGAAAACTTCTTCCTGCATTGTGGCACCGCGTACCACACGCAAAAGCCCCCCATGCCGTTCTGACCGATGAAGGAACACCGGTAACGGCACCGCTCTTCACGTGAACCTCATCACTCGGCGCTCCGGAGTCGGAAACCCTTGCGGTCGGCTTTGGTCTAAGCTTCGGTTTGCGGCATTGCTGCCGGCTGGTGCCGTGCCGGATTGCACTCACCGCAGCAGATCCTTACGCGGGAGGTTCGTGCCATGCTGCAGCGCCTACGCCTATGGCAAGACGATCGCCGTAAATATGCGGCCATCAAGCAAGCCATCGCGACATTCCACAATACTCATGGCATCCATCCCATGAGCGCCTCGATCGCTCGCAGCGATGCCGAAGGCACCATCATCCAGGTCGCCTATCCTCGACGCGGTACCGCACCGGGCGGCCCCCTGGACTACACCTGGTTCATCACGTTGAAGGGAAAAGACCTGCGCGAGCTGAGCGCCGAGGAGGCCGCTTCACTGGGGCTGGAACGCCCGCTCTAGCCTTGTCACGGCAGCCGCCAGGTGCGCGGCCGACCCAGTCTGCGCCCCGGCCAGGGCATCGCGCCGCAAGCGCGCCATCAAGCGATGCGGCAGAACTCACGCGTCACGCGGTAACGTGGCTGGAAGCCAACCTCCGGAATCGCCCTTTGTCTTGCGCCTCACCCGACCCGGCAGGCACGGACTTGCATGACGCGCCATGGCGCATGATCGCGCTTCGCCGTCGCCGGGCGGCACCGGCACTCGAACAAGCGCGAGCCTTCCGCGCGCCTTCTGAATATTGTCCATGCGGATCCTGCAATCAGGATCGCCACCGCACGCGACTAACGGTCTGCAAAACCCTTCCGCCGATCCGGCGTCGAGCCGGCCATCCAGCACCCCGTCCGGATCGCGGCAAAGGCTCTACCTTCCCGGCGGCTGCCCAGCCTTCTCTTCGCGGCCATTTCGCGCCGGCTCACGCCGCCGATCGATTCGCCGACACGACGCCCGGTTTCGAACAACTCACCACAGGCCAAGCCAACGTCTGGATTCGCGGTGAAGCAACCCGCGAGACCCGCGGCGCCTAGAATTTCTGGAAGTACTGCAGGTAGAAATAGCGTCCCAGATCCAGGGTCGGGTCGATACGCCCCGTGCTGGCACCGGTCGATTCGAATTCCACCGGCGGATGCTTGTCGAAGATGTCGCGTGCGCCCACCGAGATGCTGCCGTTCCACGGCAACTGATAGCGCAGCTGCGCATCGTTGTAGACGATCGCGCCCTTGCGATTCGCGCCACCGCCGTAGGCCCAGCTCGCATTGCTGTAGTCCGGGTCGCTGCACACGCCGAACTCGCAGATGTCCTTGTACTTGCCGTAGTAGCGCAGGCCCCAGGTGGCACCCCAGTCGCCCAGCTGCCAGTCCAGGCCCAGGTTGACGCGGAAATGCGGAAAGCCGAACTGGCCGGCGAAGTCCTGCCCGGCCGCGCCCGGCTGCGAGGTCTGGATGTAGTTCTTCAGGTAGTTGGCGTCGAAGGTGGCGGTGAACTTGCCGAAGGCGAATGCCGGCAAGTGATAGTTCACGCCGAAGGTGAAACCCGAGGTGTCCAGCGAACCCAGGTTGGCGTTGCCGCGCTCCAGGCCGACCACCTGACCCGTGGCCGGGTCACGGCTGAACGAGTTGCAATAGAACTGCACGCTGTACTGATAGCACTGATCGAGCACGTAGTCCGCGCTGATCGCCGTGATGACGTTGCGGACCAGGATCTTGTAGTAGTCGAGGGTGAAGCCCAGGCCCGGCACATAGGCCGGGCTGTACACCAGGCCCACCGTGCGGCCCAGGCTGTGCTCGGGCTGCAGCTTGGCATTGCCGTAGCCGGTATAGAACGGCGTCGTGCTCTGCGAGTCGGAACTGTCGACGGGATGGCCGGCGCTGTCGGTCTGGCGGAATGTCGCGGGCAGACCTGCCGCCTGGCAAGCCTTCGCCACGGCTGCATTGCCCGGGTTTCCATACACCGCATCGCAGGGATCGGTGTAGTAATCGAAACTCTGCGAACCGCCGCCGAAGGTGTCGGCCAGCGTGGGCGCGCGGAAGCCATGGGCGAAGGTGCCGCGCACGATCAGGTCATCGATCGGCTTCCACAAGAAACTGTACTTGTCGTTGGTGGTGCTGCCGAAATTGCTGTAGTGCGAATAGCGGCTGGCCACGTCGAACGACAGCTCGCGCGCACCTGGCAGGTCCTTCAACAGCGGCAGGTTGAACTCCACGTAGACTTCGTCGGTGTGATAGTTGCCGACGGTCGGATTCGCGGTCAGGTCGGTGGTATAGCCCGCGCTGGTCAGTTCGTCGAGGCGGTCATAGCCGCTGATCTGGCGGTGCTCGTAGCCGGTGGCGAAGCTCAGCGTACCGGCGCCCCAGGGCATGTCGAACAGGCCGCCGGTGATGTTGGCGGTGTAGTCCTTGGTCAGGCTCTCCTGGTTGGCCTGCTCCAGCGCATTGATGTAGTTCAGCGCCGCCGCGGTGGAAGCATTCGGGCCGCCGAGAATGTTGAACGGCACGCAGCGGATGACCGGCTCGGTCGCCGTGCCGCACTGGACCACGCCCATGCTGTTCAGGAACGACGGACCCAGCGCATTCTGCAGGTTGAACAAGTTGATGTTGCCGGTGCCGACCGAGGACACGTCGTATTTGTTGTAGTCGAAGCCGGTGTCCCAGCTCCAGCTGTGCGAGCCGACCTCGAACGCGCCGTCGAGGCTAGCGTCGAAGTGGTAGGACTTGGCCGACTCGGTGGCCACACGCGGCAGCTCCACGATGCGGCGGAAGAAATACAGAGGCTGGCCCGGCTCGGGGTTGTAGTAGTCCTGTCCGCTGATATAGACCGGGAAGCCGGGCTGGCTTTGGCTGTTCAGCGGATAGCCCGACGACTGCGCGGTCGAGATGCGCTCGGAATACATGCCGATGGCCCTGAACGTCACATCGTCGTTCAAGCGGTAGCTGGCACGCGTGAAGATCGATTTCAGCTCCGAGCCCAACTGGGCCATCATCTGCTGCGAGGTGTTGTAGTAATCGCCCGGGTCGTTCACGCCGACGTGGTAGCTGCTGAGCCGGGTGGCGTCCTCGCCGACCCCGATGCCGTTCCAGCCGCCGGTGTGATTCAAGGTGTAACGCGTGCCGCTGGGATCGTCCAGGGAGATGAAGCTGCCCCAGGGACCGTTCGAGTTCAGCCCCTGCAGCTTGTGAGCCGGGCCGAAGGTGTAGTTGGTGATCGCGCGCTGGTCGGCCCACACCGGGTCGGTCTTGTCGTAGCTGGCCGAGAACACCACCGAGGACTTGTCGTCGGTGCTGCCCACGGTCAGCGAATAGGCCTGCTGGGTGCCGTCGCCCTGCTGGTTCTGGCCCACGTAGCCGCTGAACTCGGCGCCGTTGTAGTGATCCTTCAGGATGATATTGACCACGCCGGCGACCGCGTCGGAACCGTAGACGGCCGAGGCCCCGTCCTTCAGCACGTCGATGTGGTCGATCAGCGAGGATGGAATGGTCGACAGATCGGTGAAGCCGGCCAGGCTGGTCATCCAGCGCTTGCCGTTCACCAGCACCAGCACACGGTTCTCGCCCAGGTTGTATAGATTGATGTACTGGCCGCCCTCTTCGGTATTCGAAGCAAGCACCGAGGCCTTGCTGAAGGTCGGCTGGCCGGCGATGGTGAGGTCCTGCAGGATGTCGCCCACGGTGACCAGGCCGCTCTTCTGGATGTCCGCCTGGGTGATCGTCACCACCGGCTGCGCGGTCTCGAGATCGCTGAGGCGCACGTGCATGCCGGTGACGTCCACCTGTGCCAGGTTGGTCGGCAAGGACGACGACCTGGCTGCCTTGGGCTGCGCCGGCGCGGCAGCCGGCCGCTCGACCGGCGCGGCCTTGAGCACATAGGTATCGGCAGCCACCTCGACTGCGTCGAGGCCGCTGCCCAGCAACAGGCGATGCAGGGCCTGCGACGCCTGGTAAGAGCCACTCAACCCGGCGCTGGGCAGGCGCGCCGTCAGGCCCGACGCGCGCAGCACATGCGTGCCGCTCTGCACTTCGAAGTCGCGCAGGCTGTCGTCGAGCGTACCGGACGGGATGTGGTATGCGTGCGCCGCCGTCTCGGTCGCCACGCAGGCACCGCCCGTCAGCAGCCAGCCGCTCAGGGCAAGCGTCAATCTTCTGAGCGTGGGCATCCCTCCAAGCTGCATACCGCTAGATATTCCCTGCTGGCAATGACGAGGAGTAGTCGATGCGGACAGGGCCTGCTCAGTTGGCGTGCAGGCGTCCGCGGTCGCCGGCCGGGTACAGGGTCAGCCCGTGCGCCGCGCTCGCCTCGGCGCGCAGCGACCAGCCTACCTGCAAAGCCCTCACCAGTGCCTGCTGATCGCCCGCATGAAAGCTGCCGCTGACCAGCAGCGAGGCCAGCGCCGGATCGCCCAGCCGCAGCTTGGTCGACGAATAGCGGTTCGCCTCCTCCAGCAGCTCGTCCAGCCGCCGCTGGCGGAACACCAGTTCGCCGTGCGTCCAGCCCTGCGCAGCCTCGAGGTCCAGCGGCGTCGCGCCCACGCTGCTGCCATCGCTGGCGATGCGGATCTGCTGCTCCGGCGCCAGCGTGTGGGTCTGCGCCTGCGCGCCGTCGCCGTGGGTCACCGCAACCTTGCCTTCGAGCAGCCCGACGGTGACTGCGTCGCCGTCCTTGCTCACCTGGAAGGTGGTGCCGATGTCGCGGATCAGGTTCGCGCCCACGCGCACTTCGAACGGGCGCGGCATGTGCGCCACCATGAATTCGGCGCGGCCGTTGTCCAGCACCACCAGCCGCTGCGTGCGATCGAAATGGGTGGTGACGGAAGCTCCGGCATCCAGGGTCATGCGCGTACCGTCCTCGAGCAGCACCGGCTGCGCCTGACCGGCGCTGCCGGCATAGTGCCGCGAGGGCGCCTGTTCGCCGCCGCCCCGGTAAAACCAAAGACCGATCGCGAGCAGCACGCCGGCCGCGAGGGCGGGCGGCAGCGTGAAGCTGAGCAGACGCCGCGTGGCGATGCGGCGCGCCGCACGTCGTCGCGCGGCCAGGCCTGCTGCGCGCAGCAGCGGATCGTCGGCCAGGCCGGCCGCGATGCGATGCAGCCGCTCGACCTGGGCATAGGCCTGGGCATGCGCGGCGTCCGCACCGCGCCAGCGCTCGAAGGCCACGCGCTCCGGCGCACTGCAGGCCGGCGAATGCAGCCGGGCCAGCCAGCCCTCGGCGCTGTCGGGCAGTTTGGGTTGGTTGTCGCTGTTCATAACGTGTGGTCGGCTTCCGGGTCCTGCGCCAAGGCCCCTGGTCAGTCTTGAAGCAGGTCAGTCTTGAAGCTGGTCAGCCCTGAAGCTGGCCAGCCTTGAAGATCAAATTCGTGTCGCCTAACTTGTCATTCTATCTTGGGCACTGCATTAACAAGGGATGCCCCTGGAGTGGCATGGCTCGCAGATCAGGCAAGCCGCCCCGGCGCACAAGGATTCTGCCGATGCTCTCTGCACAGACGGCATCGCATGGGCGGATTTTCCGCTTCGCCTGCTTCAGGAGATTGAAATAGACACCAGCATCCAGTGACCAGGCACACCAGGCTTTCGCTGTGGCATGGCATCGCCGCCGGATCGGCGGCGTCGCACCGCTGGATTCTCACTGTGGTAAACGGAAAAACCCTGCAGCCCCCTACCTCGGCAGCACGCCGACCCGCGCGCCGGGCGTGGCGCGGCCGGAAAGATCTATCCCGCAGGCCGGACCCGGCAAGGCCTTTCGCAGAGGATCAGGCTCGCCCGACTGCCGAGTCGAACAGGGCGCTCAATGCAGTTCCGTCAGACAGGCAGTGCCCGGGAAGAAGGCCACTTTCCCGGCTTATTCCGCGCTTCGAACCCATGGGGCAGGATAGGTGCCGAGGCACAGCGCGCGCGGCGCCCGCCCTCAGCCGCGCGGTGGTTTCACGACGCGCCGGGCCAGCCAGCCATCGAGCTGGTTGGCGAAGGCTTGGCGATCGCGGGCGTGGAAGGCGGACGGGCCGCCGGTCTGCACGCCGCTGCTGCGCAGCTCTTCCATGAAATTCCGCATCGACAGGCGCTCCGCCATATTGTCCCGGCTGTAGAGCTCGCCACGCGGATTGACCGCCACGCCCCCTTTCTCGATGACCCGGGCGGCCAGCGGAATATCCTGAGTCACCACCAAGTCACCGGGCTGCATACGTTCGACAATTTCGCTGTCGGCCACGTCAAACCCGCCGGGCACCTGCAGGGCGTGCAGGTACTTCGAAGCGGGGCAGCGCAGGTACTGGTTGGCGACCAGAGTGACATGGACCTGCGCGCGTTCGGCGGCACGGAACAGGATTTCCTTGATCACTACCGGGCAGGCGTCGGCATCGACCCAGATCTGGGGACCCACGGCATCGGAACCCGTGGCATCAGCAAAGCTCATGGATCACCCGCGAACGCCGCATGCATGAACCGAGTTCCGGGCTGCTGCACACCAGCCTTGTCGAAACAGACTCGCGCCCCGGCATCGTCGCATCGATGCGCATGCCGGCGCTGTCGAGAGACACGACGGAAGCTGGGAATGAAACCTTGCTGCAACGTGCCATCCTGCGATCCAGTTCTCGATGCATTCCGCCCTGTTTTCACTTCAGCCTGCTCCAGGCAAGCCACCACGCTCGTTTCCGTCGAGTCGCCGCCGTCGATCGCCAGGCATCCCGGTTTTATGGGCGCGCCATGAAGATATTCGAATGACATGGCCTTTCAGTATCGCCCATTCATGGCGAACCGGCGACAGGCGACGACGAGCCAGCCGCGCAGCACGGCGGTATTGCGTAGCCAAACCAGCCAACCTCGCGTCGGCATCGAATGGCAAGCCAGGACTCATGTCGAATGACGTTCGCGAGGCTCTGCGCCCCCGGGCCATATGAGCGAGTAGTCATTTGACTTTGAGTTAATAGCGCTGGGCGTACGGTCCAGGTCGATTCGATCAACAGCCCGTGACGTCGGGTCGATCTCACGCCTGGCGGAGGTTTCATGAATGGCACACCTTTAATCGACTGGTGCAACCGCGTGGCCATGCCCGTCCTGCGAGCCGCCGCCGCGGGGCAGCCCATCGGCTACGCGGCGGATCAAGCCCTGCAAAGCCTGGCGCACCTGCTCGGATCGCCGTCCGATCACGACGGCCGCCGCGACGCCGAACGATGGCAGTCCCTGTGCGCAGCCATCGACGCGGGAAGCACTTCGATCCCGCATCTCGTCGATGCCTTGTCCCGCGGTTCGGTGTCGCTGGAACGGATGGTCGACACCTTGGCGTCAAGAGGAATATGCCAGGCGCAAGGCGCCATCGCCTCGCCCTGAGCACCAGAGCACCAGACCATCGTCTGGATCGGTACGGAAGACTCGCGGGTTGATCGTGGACTGATCCTGATCCGATGCCCCTGCAGCGAAATGAGACTGTACAGGTCGCGCCCGGGTAGGCGCCGCCCGCGCCCACGGCTTGTGTCACCCGCTTCGTCTCATAAGCCGCCATCCAATCCCGCCATACATCAACCAGGCCAGGCAACCCACCCGGTCAGACCCATGTCGATTACACGGAATCTGTGCGTCTCGAATGTCCCCTGGGATCCATACATCGCAGATCGTTCCTTTGGCCGCGATTCTCCACATCGAAGAGAGCCTGCGGCCAAGCGACTCATTCCTTAGGATCGCCTAGCCGAGCTGGCGGTCCTCGAATGCAAGTGAGCAGACGGGGCAACTTCCACGCATAGGAAAGCTCGCATGTCGGGCGCCCTCGCCTGCAGCATCGATCGATACCGGATAAGCACGTCGGCTTGGCCACGACGACAAACCCGGCTCAACCGTTGGCACGGCAGGCGGCCGGCGGATGATCGAGCATCGCGCCACCCAGACTGGAAGCCGCCGCGTCCAAGCGATAGCCTCGGCGACGGAGAGCACGAGCGGGCGCGAGCCCTTGTGCGCAACTCCCGCAGCCCAGCAAATCCATGTCCACGACCGGACTATCGGAGCCAGCGACCATGAGCCGATCGGCACCACGACATCGTAGCCTCCTGGATGTGGCCATCGGTGCTCTGCAGCTGCTGATCGTGATGACGATATCGTGCGCGGGCGTCGCCGCAGCGAAGCATTCGCAGGTCTTGCCATCACCGCAGGCCGAGGCCATGGAGCTTGCTCCGTGCAAGCTGCCCGATGTCGCGCAGGCCGTGCGCTGCGGCGCGCTTCGCGTGCCGGAGAATCCGCAGCACCCGGCCGGCCGCCAGCTCGCGATCGGCGTGGCCGTGGTGGCCTCGTCCGATGGACAGAAGCACCCGGACCCGATAGTCGTGCTGATGGGCGGTCCGGGCGAAGATGCGATCAGTGCCGCGGCACTGTACGTCCAGCAATTCGGCACGCTGTTGCACGACCACGACCTGCTGCTGGTGGATGAGCGAGGCACCGGGCGTTCGGGCGCGCTGCCGTGCAACTTTGCCTGGACCGACGGACCGGCAGCGCACCTGCGCGACCTGTTTCCGCCGGCCGCGGTCAAGCAATGCGCACGGCAGCTGCGCGAACGCGCCGACCTGACCCAATACGACTATCCGCGTTTCGCAGACGATCTCGAGCGCGTCCGTCGCGCGCTGGGCTATGGACCCATGAATCTGCTCGGCGGGTCATACGGCACGAGGGCGGAGCAGGTATATCTGCGCGCCTATCCCCAAAGCGTGCGTAGCGCCTACTTCGGCAGCGTGGTGCCGGTGGATGCCGCCACGCCGCTGGCCATGGCCCGCACGGCCGACGCCGTCCTGCAGCAACTTTTCAACGCTTGCGCAGACGACGGCGCCTGTCACGCGGCTTTCCCGAACCTGCCCGAGGAATTCCGTCAGGTCGCTGCCCGACTGGAAGCCGGGCCGGTAAACGTCCCGGTTCCCGGCCATCCCGGAAGCTGGCCGCTTTACCGTGGCCGCGTCGCCGAATGGGTGCGCACCCAGCTGTACCGGCCAGGCAGCGCCGCCGTATTGCCGTGGGCGATCCATCGCGCCTACCTCGGCGACTGGAGCCCGATCGTGGACGACATGGCTTCGGGCGCAGGCGGCTCGGATTTCAGCTTCGGCCTGTTCTTCGCCATTACCTGCAACGAGGACATCCCTTTCATGTCCCAGCAGGACATCGCCAGCCAGACGCAGGGCAGCTTCCTCGGCGATCACCGCATCCGCGAGCAGCAAGCCGCCTGCAAATACTGGCCGAGGACCGCACTGCCGCCCGGCTATCGCAAGGCCGTGCACTCCTCCGTGCCCGCGCTCTTCGTCACCGGCGATGCGGACGGCGGCACGCCGCTCTGGTACACCCGGCACGTCGTCGAAGGTTTCCCGAATGCTGCGGTGGTCGTGGTGCACGACCAGGGGCACACGGAATGGAATGATTGTGTCGCAGGGATGTATCGGCGCCTGATCGAAAGTGGCTCGGCGAACGAGCTGCAGGGATCGCGCTGCGCTCCGGTGCCGCGACCGCCGTTCAAGACGCGCTGAGGTCGGCTGCCTTATCCGCTCGAATGGCATCGCGGTCCACGGGCCCGCCTACCCTCCCTATCGGCGCCGGATTCCAGCGTAGGCGCACCGCGCCTGGATTCGGCGAGGGGCCAGGCCCGGGCATCCGGCGACGAAGGCGACCAGCCTCCGAATCCTTGGCGACAACAGGCCAGCCCCGTAGCCCCAAGTCGTCGGCAGCGAGCCAGCTCACGGGCCTGGCAGGACGGAGCCGCAAATCTTTGCGGCAACAGCTGCGCGTTCCGCCTGGCGACCCACCTCGCACCGCCAACTGGCAGGATGGACGGCACACATCGAAAACAAGGCCCCGCGTAACCTACCTCCCATCCCGCGTTCGCCCACCGCAAAACCTCGCCAGGCGTCGAACGTGGCGTCGCCCCGAGAACGAGGCGGAGCAAAGCCGGCAGACGAGGCCGTGCAAACATGGAACTCGGGCGGCACCGGGCCGCCCAAAGCCATGGCGCGGTCGGGGGGAAATACACGCATCGCGTTATAGAAGAGTCTGGGGAAACTGGCCGATGGAATGCACCTGTCGGGAGGGCTGCAGGCCCTTCCGCCTTGGCGCTGGCGTTCATCACATCCTTCGAGGAGAGCATCGCGTATGTCATTTCGAACCGTTGTGGGCAGGTTGCAGCCACGTCTCGCCGCATGCGTCATGGTGGCCTTGGCGTATGGCGTCGCGCCGCATGCCTCGGCGCAATCCTTGACCATCGGATCGCACAACGTCGCCGTGGCCGATCCGGACGTGGCCCGCCCGCCGGGCAAGCCCTGCGTCATCTCGCTGTTCAACAACCAGTCGTTCGACAACCTGAGCGGCGGCGTCCCGTTCAACTATGCGCCGCCGCCGGGCTGCCCCGGGCCCTGGCAGAAGGTCGTGCTCAGCATCGACCTCGGCATCGTCGGCACCAATCAGTTCGACCGCACCGGCTCGATCTGGCTGGGCGGCGCCATCCTGTATTTCGGCACGACACAGGAGCCGACCATCGCGCCGCCCAATCCCACCACCTGGCATATCGAGCGGGACGTGACGGACTACAGCGCCCTGTTCGGCGCCAGCCAGGTCGGGCACGCCGATCTGGCCAACTACGTCGAAGGCCCTTACGACGGGAAGATCACCGGATCGGCATCGCTGTACTTCTATCCCGTGGTCGGCAACGCACGCCAGTCGCTGCAGCCGCGCCCGGACGTGGTGCTGTCCATGAACGCCAGTCCGACCAGCGGCACCTATGCGCTGAACACCACCGCCGACCAGTACGTGGCGACGTACACCGCGCTGCCGAGGAATATCGAACGCGCTTATCTGGACGTCTATACGCAGAGCCAGAGCAATGACGAAATCTGGTACTCCTGCAACCCGAACGACCAGGGCCAGCTCAGCTTCTTCGGCTGCAACAATACCGCGTTCCGCGAAGCCGAAATCAGCATCGACGGCAAGCCCGCCGGCGTCGCGCCGGTGTACCCGTGGATCTATACCGGCGGCACCGGCAACCCCTGGCTGTGGGAGCCGACGCCCGGCGTGCAGACCTTGTCCTTCGTGCCCTATCGCGTCGACCTCACGCCTTTCGCCGGCGTGCTCGATGACGGCAAGACGCACACCGTCGCGCTGAGCGTGTTCAATGCCAACCAGTATTTCAGCGTTGCCGGCAACCTGCTGCTGTATCTCGATCATGGCGCCAGCCAGGTCAGCGGTTCGGTGATTTCCAACAGCCTGAGCGCTGCGCCCACGCCGAAAGTGGCGGAGAACCTCAGCGTGGATGCGAACAAGAACGTCACCGGCGGCAATATCACGGTGAGTTCGAACCGCCAGTTCGCCATCGTCGGCGTGGTGGCCACCTCGCACGGCGTAGTGAAGACAAAGGTGGCGCAGACCGTCGCCTTCTCGAATTCGCAGGACTACACGCTGCCGGCCAACAGCGAGGGCGAAAGCATCGTGCAGGAGTCCACCGTGGACTCCACCACCACGCGCAGCGAAGGCTGGAAAACCACCGTCGTTCGCGAACGGCACAGCTATCCGCTCAAGCTCGACCTGGGCTATTTCCAGCAGACCGATGGCACCTACCAGCAATACAGCCACGTGAAGGAGCAGGGCTTCAAGCAGTCGGTTTCGCTGCTGTCCGACTTTTCGCTGCCGGTCGCGGCCACGGTGGACAACCGCTTCGTCGGCAACAACACCATCCTGCTGAATTCGGCGGCCAACAAGATCACCGGGCTGAGCGACACGTATAGCCGCCAGGCCTATGCCTATGGCGACAGCTTCGGCGAGTGCTATGACCGGAAGATCGCCTCGAAGAGCAATGCGCTGACCAGTTGGAAGGATGGCGCCGGCTGCTGGGGCGGCACGAACTTCCTGCCCTGGCGCGACCTGTTCTCGGCCTATGCCTCGAAGGTTTACGGAGCGACCCTGCAAGTGCTTCCCTGACCCAGCGCTGCCCTGAGCCAGCGAGATAAAAGCTGGCCGCTGGTTACCTGGCAGTCGCGCATCCATCGCGCGACTGCCTTCAGGCCACGACGCAATCGCCGATACGCGTCGGACTTGCCGCATGCCGCGAGCTATTCGACGTGCATTCGTCTGACTGTGTCATCTCAGTGCCAGCTCTCGAGCGATCCAGCGCTCGAAGCCGCCGTCTCTGGACATCCAATCTATCGCTGCTATCGATGCCCTGTTGAGTCAGTCAGCGCCACGGTGGCCGCCAAAGCGGCTACCTCATAAGACTTCCAGGAAGCGCACTTCTCTCACCCACACGAAGCACTCACTTTGGCCGTTCCCGGCTGCATCAAGCGGGAATCCCCCCAACTACCGAAGCACCATGCTCAATGCGACGGAACGGGGTTCTGAGCAGGGTCATCCACGACCTGCAGATCGCCCACTTCCACATGACCAGCCTTGAGATTCCATTCGAGATCCTTCAGTCGGGCATATTCCTGAGCGTTCCACAATTCAGGGCTATACAACTTGCTGTTGTCGACGTAGATACCTGACGAACCTTCCAACGCATCCTGCACGCTGTGTTGCCCGCCCTGCGAACGTCGCCCGTTGAACGATCCGTCGTAGAAGATCGTGCCGCCGTTCCCCCGTCAGCCGGTATGGCTGCCGAGGGCTTGCGCAGCGGTCGCGCCTAGCTTCATCTGCAGGCGGTCCAGCCCGCGCTTATCGGCATAATAGGCATAGACCTCACGGCCTATCTCCAGCGCCCGTTGCTGCTCGGATGCGCTGAGCTGGCTCCAGTAGCGTTCGCGCTGGATGAGGAAATCCCGATAGCTGCGATCCGCCGCCAGATCCATCCAAGCGTAGGCGCGTGGACGGTCGACCGGCACACCCTCGCCGTTCCAGTACATGGTGGCGACCATCGCCTGGGCGATCTTGTCGGCATAGCTGGCGGACTTCAGAAGCAGCGACAAGGCCTGATCCTTGTAGCCATCCTGATAGGCCTGCACGCCCAGATTGCGGTAATACACGTCCGGATGCTTGTCGGCGATCGTCGGGATATCCATCAGCGAATGCGTCAGCCTCAAGTGCTTGAGGTCGTCGGGCGAAAGCTGGTTCGCCGGAGCCGGCGTCTGCGCCATGGCCAGCCCGATCCACAGCATTCCCATGCAGCCGGCTAGCATTCCTGTCTTCGACATAGCTCTTCCCTGATTCTGTCGCGCCGCCTCGACCCTACACCTGCGCTCGCCCATCGTCGAGAACGCAAGCAGGCAGATCATGCCTTTCGGAGGCGTGACTCCGAGAGCAACCGTGCGCTTCCCGGGAATCCACAAGACGCCGAGCGCACATTTCGCGCCGGGTCGCTCAGCTCCTAGCCCAGATGCACGATGCGAGTCCTTGGAGCTTGGCCTGCGGCAATCTCCCGGAACACGGCCTCACTGAAGCACTCTTCGCCCGCGTCCGAACGAGCGGTCCAAGCGAGCGATGCGGGCAGGTGCGGTCAGGCGAGGCCTTGCAAGATGACACGGCAATCGCCCGATCAATGCAGCGGCACGCTCTCCCGCATAGTCCCGTAGGCATGGGCAAGCACCGCTTCGGGGGCGGCTTCGCTCGAGGGGACTATCACGATGCTCACCGCAGGGCCGGCGTAGTCGATCACCGGCCCCCCCAGACCGAAGCGCCCGGTCAACGTCGTCAGTAGCCGAGACCACAAGACCTCGCCTGACGCATCCGGGTCGACGCGCGAGGCCTGGGTGATCGCAGCGAACCATCCTTTGCCGAGATAAGCCAGATAGTCGCCGGCACCGAAGACCCTCGACAGACGCCCTTGCACCGCCATCCGGAATCGATTGGCCGTCTCACGGCCGTAAAGCTCTCGAATGGCTCCGAATTGCCGCAGCTCGATGGCCGCCAGCATCAAGGGAATGCCCGTGTTACCTGAAGTCGCCAGGCGGCGCGCCAGCTCGGCCATCAAATCCGGCTGATGGAGAGGCGTATCGATCGCCCTGCTGGCATGAACCCAGGCGTCGGCCTGGTCGGATTCCGGCGCACTTCGTCCCATCACCTTTGTGCCTCCGACTAGCTTCTCGCCCCCCATAGTGCTGAGCCTCGCTCTTCCGTCAGACAAGGCATGATCACTGGTTCTGCGCATCGATCGTGCTGCTCGCTACATCAGACAGCCCGGTATCCACGCAAACCAATTATGGCTTTTATCCCAATCAGAAAAGTCCGATTTTCTCGGTATCAGATTGACAGATCACACTTCGGACTTCCGCGTGAAGGCAGTCACATCGCACCCGAACAAACCAGGCCATCCCCTGCAAAGTAGAGAGAAGCTGCCCTTGCTCAGCCCGAGCCACGTGATCGCAATGCCGCACTCTTCGGCCAGTCTCGCCGTGCCTGTCGAACGATATGTTGGATCACCAGCGTTCGACCTACGCCCAGCCGGAGCTCGCCTATGACGCAAAGCCTCCCATGACAGCAACGATGCTCGCCACGTGGCGCAAGCTCTCGCCCAGCCTTTGGATGGCCGAATGCCGGATCGGCGGCAAAACCCTCGGCCGCAGCACGACCCAAGCTATCTGGATGTACGCCAGGCAGATCCGCCGCGTCCTCGCAAGCTCATTCGTCGGAGCCCGATAGCGTTACTGCCCATATAGATGAGTGCAGAAAACCCATCGGAGGTGAACCTTCTTGCACCTTTCGTAGCACCGCATCCATGCGGTCCTCCCGATGGCCTGGTTACGCGAGTGCCCAGGCGCACCCCGCACCGCGACAGGCAGCAGCCAAGCTGCCTGCCGCGGTGACTAGTCGACTCGACCGGGCGCCGCCGCAAACTTCATTCGGCGAAGAAGGCGCGGATGGCGTCGGCGATCTCGCGTGCATGTGTCTCCAGCGCGAAATGGCCGGTATCCAAGAAGCTCACCTGAGCCTCGGGAATGTCCCGCTTGTACGCTTCGGCGCCGGGTGGCAGAAAGAACGGATCGTGCTTGCCCCATACCGCCAGGAAGCGCGGCCGATGCTTGCGGAAATAAGCCTGAAAGGTCGGATAAAGCGCCACGTTGCTCTGGTAGTCCAGGAACAGATCCAGCTGGATGTCGTGGGCGCCGTCCCGTGCGAGATAGTAGTTGTCCAGGGCGATGCCATCCGGCGATACCTGCGCCTCGTCGGGCACGCCATGCGTGTACTGCCAGCGCACCGCGTCCGCCGCGAGAAATCCACGCAAGGCCTCGCGATTGGCGGCACTCGGCTCCTGCCAGTAGGCCTGGATCGGATTCCAACCATCGCTCAGGCCTTCGACGTAGGCATTGCCGTTCTGGGAAATGATCGCGGTGATCCGCTCCGGATGCTTCACGGCGATGCGGAAGCCCGTCGGAGCGCCATAGTCGAACACGTAGATCGCGAATCGATCGAAACCCACCAGCTCGGTGAAGCGATCAATGATGTCAGCGATGCGCTCGAAGCTGTAGGTGAAGCGATCACGCGAGGGCATGTCGGACTGGCCGAACCCCGGCAGGTCGGGAGCCACAATGTGGAAGCGGTCCTGCAGCAACGGAATCAAATCACGAAACATGTGGCTGGAACTCGGGAAGCCATGCAGCAGCAACAGCTTCGGCTTTCCCGGCGTGCCGGCTTCGCGATAGGAAATCTTGAAGCCGTCGACATCGGCTTGACGGTAGTGGATCTCGGACATGGGGATACTCCTTCGGATGGATGCCACTGGAACAACGGTGAAGAGGGATGGATTGCGATGGGTGGCTGAATCGATGGCTGTGTCGTCATCGCCGACGACCTGATATCGCTGCCGGCAGGAGAAGGCGGAGTTCGCGTATCACTGCAGAGTCAGCGCCTCGCGCTACGGACAGCTCAAGCCCTGCGCCGACAGGCAGGCCATCGCCTCGCTCAGCCCGCGAGCTGACGTACAACCTCGACGATGAGCCTGGACACCACCGCGGGCGCGCTCACGCTCGGCAGGTGATCGACTGGGGCGGCGACGACATGCGCCCCCATGCGTTCGGCCATGAAGCGCTGCGTTCTCTCCGGGATCATGCGGTCGTCCTCGGCGAGCAGGTACCAGGCCGGCACGCTCTTCCACAGAGGCTCGCCCACGGCGACCGTGATGCAGGCCGGCGCGATGGGGTGTTGGGTCACGGCGAGCGCCTGCTGCTCCTGCGCCGTCGCGTGCTGTGCGAAGGCGGTCGCGAAGGCCTCGGCCGGCAATCGAATTCGCCCATCCTGGCCGGGCGCCAGCGCCGGCGTCCACTCATCGTGCCCGAAACGATTGAACACGTCGGCCACCGTCTCGCCCCGATCCGGAGCCACGCCTGCGATATACACCAGCGCCTGCACCTGCCGGCTTTGCGTTGCGGCGATCACCGCACCGGCATAAGCGTGACCGACCAGGATCACCGGCCCGCCGAGCTCCGCCAGCTTTCCGTCCAGCGCGGCGACATCGCCGGGCAGCGACAGCATCGGCAGGCTCAAAGTAACCGCTTCAATGGATTCGTCTCTCAGAGACTCAATTACTTTGCTCCAGCTCGAGCCGTCCGCCCAAGCACCGTGAATCAGAACTACGGTAGCTGCTTTCTTGCTCATTTCGGCTGATTCCTTGAAGTTCTTCGGAAGTTTCGGAAGGCCAGCTTGCCGCTGGCATGAGTAACCTGGATAAATTTGTTTTGGAGGTTATGTTCACGTGCGTAACTTGTCAACAAATTTTTATGTGGTTACCATCGCAGCCAAGGAGAACCCGCATGAGCCAGCCCACGCCCGCCCTTTTCCTGGCCGACTCGCGCGGCCTGGATTTCCTCAATTCGGTGGCCACCCCGGTGGACACGCCCATCGACTGGCTGGAGGACGGCGACGGCCTGTTGCGCTGGCTGCGGCAGGCGGAGCTGGTGCCGGACAGCGTGCTACGCGCGGTTCGCGAGCGCGCCATTCCGGGAGAAATCGACGGCCTCGCCGCGCAAGCCAGGGCGCTGCGCGATTGGTTCCGCGCATTCGTCAGCACGCATATGGGGCGCTCCTTGCGAAAGGCCGACCTCGGCGCACTCGAACCCCTCAACGAGTTGTTGAGGCGCGACCAGAATCACCATGAGATCGTGGCGCAGCCGCCGGGCGAGCCATCCGCATTCACCCTGACGCAAATGCGGCGCTGGAACGCTCCCGATGCCTTGCTCGTGCCGGTCGCGGAAGCGATGGCCCGCCTGGTCTGCGACGAAGATTTCGCCCAGGTGAAAGCCTGCCAGGGCCCCGCCTGCACGCTGCTGTTCGTCGACCACACCCGAGGCCGCGCGCGGCGCTGGTGCAGCATGGCCCAATGCGGCAATCGTGCGAAGCAGGCAGCGCATCGGCAACGACGGAAAGAAGCGGCTGACAGCGAGTAGCTTGGCGCGAAGCACAAACGCCACGAAGCAAACGTCGCGCTCGACGATAGCGAGGCTGCTCGAACCTCACACGTCGACGGCGAAGGCGGATGTGCCTGCCATTCCTAGGCATGGCAGGCGCCGGGGTCATCAGCGCTGCCACCCCACGTGATAGAGACCACGCCGCTGGGGGCAAGCAGAGGCTAGGCGAACTCGCGACGCGAAAGCCCGCCTCACGCCTTCATGGATTTCATCGGCGAGTACGACGATGCATCAAGCTGCAGCGGCCGCGTTTCGCCTTGACTTCAGCGACGCGCACTCATTGGCGATGGCCGCGCGGCTTCTGGCTGCGCTTTCGTGCAGCAGGAACACGCGATGCGTCGTCACTCGACGCAGGGCCGCCGGCGTTCAGGCGCTCGATCCAGGACAGATGGTCGACATAGGCCAGGAACTGTTGCAGATAGCCTGGCGACAGCTCGCGCATCAAGGCGATCGAGCGATGGACCAGGGCGGCCGAATTCAGCGGGCCTGCATCGGTGGGCACATGTTCCAGCGATTGCCGCAGCTGACTTTCCGCACGAAGCCTGGACCAGAGGCGGCGGAATTCGGCCAGCGTCTCGGTGATCGGCATCGCAGGCGCGACGACAGCCCCATCGCTTGCCGCGCGCTCATCCGCAAGCTCCACGCTGCGGCCGCTCATGTCATCGACCAACTGGCCAAGCTCGCCGCGCCCGGGTCCAGGCAACGTCACGCCGGCATCATGCACGGCATCGGGCGCCCTGCCCTCGAGATCGTCGGCATAGGCCTGGAGCAGCGCGGAAAGGCGCTGCTCCAGCAAGTCTCGCACCGTACCTGCGTGCAGGACTAAGCGCCTGTCGAGCGCCTCCATGACATGGAAGCGCAGCGGATCGAGGCGATCGGCCTGCTGCTCGCGCCAGGCATCGAGCACGGCCCAGGCCGGCGTCTGCGCATCATCCATGCGGCGGACTCGCATTCGCCGACGGCTTCGGCACCGGGGCGATTTCCACGCGGCGATTCTTGGCTCGGCCGGCATCGTCGGCATTCGGGCTCACCGGCTGCTCCGAACCGAACGCGGCAGCGAAGACCGAGGAGGCCGGCACACCCTCCGCAACGAGGGCGCGGGTCACGGTCAGCGCGCGCTGCGCGGACAGCTCCCAGTTGTCGGCGAACTGCCGATTGTCCTGGTGCACCGGCTGGTCGTCGGTGAAGCCGCTGACCATCAGCATTTCGTCGCGCGAGCCGAGATAGCTCGAGAGCGGCCCGGCCAGGCTTTTCAGCAATTCCCGTCCCTGCGGCTGCAACTGATCGGAATTCAGCGCGAACAGCACATTGCCACGGATGCCGATGCGCCCGTCGACCAGGGTGACCCGGCCGGCGGCCAGTGGCACCGCGAGGGCCTGTTCCAGGGCCATGCGCCGTTGCGCCTCGGCCTGCCGCTGGCGCAGCGCTTCGTCCAACTGACCCGAGAGCTGCAGCTGCGCGCCGATCACCCCGACCAGGATCAGCACGAACACGCCCAGCAGCACCGACATCAGGTCGCCGAAAGCGGCCCAGATCGGCGCCGCCGATGCCGACTCCATCTCGATGTCGTCGTTCATGCCCGCTCGCTGCCGGCCGGCTTCTTGCGCGCGGCGACCCGCTGCAGATCCTCGATGATCTGCTTCTGCGACAACACGCTCAGGTCGACCACTTCGCGAGCCTGCGCGACGTAGTACGCCAACTGCTCGTCGCTGCGCGCCTGCGATTTGTCCAGCGCATCGGCAACCTGCTGCAAACGCTCCATCAGCGCCTCGTTCGAATGGCCATACAACTGCACCGCCCCACCGAAGGCCTCGCTCAGGCTGGCTACTTCGGCGGCGCCGACGCTGACCTGAGCCGCCACCGCTTCGAGCTTGCCGGTCTCGGCGCTGACGTGATCCATGAAGCGCGTGCCGACGCGCTCCAGCAGTTCCGCCGACGTGCCGACCAGGGCTTCGACGGCCGAGCGCTGCTCGGTGGACGCGTGATTCACCGCATCAAGCAGCGTTTCCAGCGTGGCCAGCAGCCGGCTGCGCTCCTCCAGCATGGCAGTGTCGCGCACCATGCTGTCCGAGAGTTTCTGGCGCAGCTCGGCGACGACCTCGGCCGCCGCCCTTGGCGCCTCCGACGCTGCCTGCACCAGCCGCGAGATCTCGGCGATGGTGTCGCGAGCATGTGCCTGCGCCTGTGCCGAAATCTCGCTCGCGGTGCGCGCCAGCGCGTCGCAGATGTCCTGCTGCCGGCTCGCGGCCTGCTCGCCGGCCTGCTGCCACTGTCCGCTCAAGGTCGCCTGCATCGAGCCCAGTGTCTCGGCCCAGGTCGCCAGGCGTTCCTGGTCGCGCGATGCCAGCGCCGCCTGCAGCTCCGCGTGCGACTCGTGCAGGACGCGGACCAGCGACGACGCCTGCGTCTCGAAACTTGCCGCGGCGGCGCTCAAGGCCTGCTGATTGCGCGAGGCCAGCTCGTCGTTGACATCGCGCTGCCGCGACAACGCGCCGTCCCACGCCTTCGCCGCGCCGCTCGCCGCCGCGTCGAGGTGGGTCGACACGCTTTCGAGCAAGCCGGCGGAGCGCTCGCCGAAAGTCTCAGCGAAGCCGTCAAGCGAGACGCGCAGATCTCCGGCAAGCGCCTCGTTCGATCGCCGATGTTCCGCCAGCGCCTGGTTCCAGGTATCGGCCATGGCCGCAGCGGTGGCATCGAAGCCGGTCGATAGCGCATCCAGCTGCCGCTGCACGGCTTGCGTCACACCGGCATGCAGGGATGCGGTTTCCTGCGCGAGCCCCGCCATGGTGGTCGCCACCATCGGCTGCCACGCTGCGCCGGCGGCGCGCGCGCTTTCCAGCACGCCATCCTTCATGGATTGCTCCATGGAAGTGGCGAGGCGCGCATAGCTCGCCTCCAGCCTGGTGTGGAAGGCTGCATGGCCGTCCTCCTGCCGCTGGTTCGACGCAAGGCTGTGCTGCTCCATCGCCGTCATCATCGTCTGCAGGCGATCGACCAGAGTCGGCATCAGCTCGGTCTGCCGCTGCAGAAGCTTGAAAGCCTCTTCGCGCTGGTGAGCCTGCGAATGAACGCGCAGCGTCGTGGCGATCTTCGCATCCAGCAGCTGCAGAACCTGCATGCGTTCGCGCCGGCACAGCGCCGAAAGCAGCCCCAGCATGGCCGAACTGGCCACGCCGGCGATCGACGTGCCGAAGGCGAAACCCAAGCCCTTGACCGGCGCGGCGAGCGATCCGCGAATGGCCTGCAGGTCGGTCGCGCTTTCCAGCGCCATGCCGGTGCCCCTGAGCGTCGCCATCATGCCGAGCAAGGTACCCAGCATGCCCAGCAGCACCAGCAGGCCGGCCAGATACGGCGCGAGGGTCGGCGCCGGCAAGGCGATCCGCTCGCCTTCGATGCGCAAGCGCACCGGATGGCGCAGGCCGGGATGCAGGCGACCGAGCCAGTCGGCCAGGTTGGGCGGCGGCGCCGACAGTTCCGCGACGGCGCGCTGCAGGCCGGCCGTCGCCTCGCGGTAGCGATACAGCTCGAGCCCGCCGGCGAGATAGCAGACGGCGATCAGCATGACGACAGCGGCGCCAAGCGGATTCGAGGCGATGTAGCCCGCCCCGATCCAGCACACCACCACCAGGCCGGCAGCGAACACCCCAAGATTGAGCAGATTTCTCAACATAATTTCCCAGTCAGTCGGCACGAAGCGCGGCTAGCAGGCCGTCGATCGGTTGAAAGCGGACATCCAGTTCGGCGAGCAGCAGCTCGCGCATGTCGTTGCGGAAGGTTTCCAGCCACGCGCCGTGCGCCATGGCCGGTACGGGCTTCGCCTCGGACGATGCCTGCCGCAGGCGCTCGAAGCGCGCTCCCAGCAGCCCCGGCACGGCAGCCAGCAGCGTCTGCTCGCGCGGGCTCAGCGCTCGCTCCATCAGCGCATCCACTTCCGCCAGCCTGGCCATCTCGGTCGATTTCCGCGCCAGCGCATCGCGCAGACGGCCGCGCAGACGACCCGTAGTCGCCTGCATCTGTCGCTGCAGGGCAAGGCAGCGCTGACGAAAAACCGCATAGTCGATGGGCAGCGCCTGAGCGCCATCAGCCGCGTACAGGTCACCCACAGCACGAGCCCCGGCGACCTTCCACTCCTTTTCGGCAATCGCCTCAGCCAGGGTGGCTCGCGCCTGAGCGCATTCGTTCCGCACCTCGTGCTCCGCCGACGCTGCCTCCTGTTCGTGCTCGGCGGGCTGGCCATCGAGCGCAGTGGACAAGGCAATCGCGTGGGTCCAGTCGAGCCATTGGCTCAACAGGTCCGGCAGCGGCCGGTCGGATTGCGGGGCCTCGGCGCTCGTCAGGCGAGCGAGCAAGCGAATAAAGGTCGGGCCACGTATCGTCGCCCGTTGAGGGACTTGCACCATGCGGTCAACTAAAAATCGATCATTTTACACGCCAAGGACCCGTATCGGCTGTATCCGGCGTTACCAGCGGCGCGGCCAACCGTGACTCAGGCTGTCCGCCCTCGCCCTCGCCCGCGCCCGCGCAAAGCCGGCCACACACGCCGCGCCCACGATACCTACCGAATGCGCAGGCTGCCGGCTTGGACTCGCACCTCATGGCAGCGGCTCTCTGGCGACGCGGTCGTCGTATGGCAGCCACAGCTCGACAAGGGATCGCAGCGAACTTAGCGCAATCGCCCGCGCTGCCCTATCGGATCATTCCGATCCTCAGCCATCGACAACGATCTTGAAGGCCACTCCAAGCTCCGGCGTTTCACCCAATCCGTGTCACCGGAAATCCGCCGTCGAACTTCTTTGGCAACTTGGCGGCCGGGCGTGATGTGCATGTCGAGAACTCGCAGGCATCGCTTCGCCCGCAGGGTATCGCCTCGATCACAACGACGGTGCGCACGGAGATGGCTCCGATTTTCCGATGCAGGCTGTTCTCGACGATTGCCGCTATCTCGGCGATGCGAGCACTGCGCATGATTCGCTTGCCGCTGCCGATGCGCGCGAATTGGTTCGCGACGCTCCGCCCTGATCCTGTCGCAAGCATAAATCGCCGCGTTTTTTCCGCACGACGGCGCGCGACAGGAAAGGCCCGCGAAAGCATCAGCAGAAACGTCGAAAGACGAGTGTGGATTGCTAAGCACTTCCGATCTTCGAAGCGAGGGTAGCGGAACCGCTTGGCGTTTTATCCAGAAGCAGCCAAGGTAGTTTATCGACACGGGGGCCGCGCAATTGCCTTGCACGATGAGGCATGAGCGAGGTGCGCATGTCGCGACGAATGATGCCGTCCACCAGTGCGGAGGGCACGCAGACGTCGAAGTTCATCGCGCTGCAGTTCGGATGGTGTGTCTGAGTTCATGTTCTTTTTTCGATACCTCGGCTCGGGTGATCCGACGCCGATCGGCGAAGCTTTTCCTCAATTCGGGAGAGAAATATGCAATCGAAGAAAATGATGTTCGGCGTGCGTCGCCTGGCTGTTGCGGCGGCCGCGATCGGTCTGGCGAGCGCGGCAGGCTTCACGGCCTCCGCGGCCGCACAGTCGAGCAATGACGTGAAAGCCCTGGCGCTTCAGGATGCTCTGAACAGCTGGCACGCATCGATCAAGCATCTGGCACCGCCCACCTCGGGCTGCTTCCACGCCTCGTATCCGAGCGTGCTGTGGAAGAAGGTCGCCTGCGGCTCCGCACCGGGCTATCGCTCGGCGCCGCGATGGAAAACCGTGCACACCGCCAAGGGCGAGAAGATGCTGGCCGAGACTGCCGGCAACGGCACGGACTACGTCGCCGAAACCGCCAACACCACCGAGTCCGCAGTCGGCAGCTTTCCCTCGGTGAGCGGCGTGACTTCCGAGAAAGGCATCAATGTCCCGTTCGGCAGCGGCGAGAGCGACGGCATCACCGGCAAGAACCAGTACACGCTGCAGCTCAACAGCGACATCAACAGCTCGTCGGCGGCCTGCTCGAACTTCGGCTACGAGAGCTGCCAGGTATGGGTGCAGTTCGTCTATTCGACCAACAACAACGGCAGCCCGGTGGAGCCGCAGGTCTTCATCCAGAACTGGGTGTTCCCGTCGGAGGACGACTACAACAACAGCGGCTGCCCGTCGGGCTGGCAGGACGCCAGCGATCCGTCCCAGGGCCAGTACGCTTGCCTGGTCAACAGCGATGCGACCAATGTGCCGGCCGTCGCCGCGACCTCGCTCGGCAAGCTGAAGCTGTCGGGCGTCGCCTCGGCGAACGGCAACGACACGGTGACCTTTACCGATGGCACGGAAGCCTATTCCGCCAGCCAGCCCGACAGCACCAATGACCTCGCGTCCTGGTGGAGCCAGTCGGAATTCAACGTGGTCGGCAATGCCGGCGGCTCGCAGGCATCGTTCAACAGCGGCTCCTCGATCAGCGTGCTGCTGGCGGTGGACGATGGCAGCACGGATGCACCGAGCTGCCTCGGGCCTTCGCAGACCGGCACTACCGGCGAGACCAATAATCTGAACCTCGGCAGCTGCTCGGCCACGGGCGGATCTTCGCCCAATATTCAGTTCACCGAGTCGAACTGAGTTACGCACGCCGCCCGTTGCACGCAACGGGCGGCGACCTCGAAGGCTGCCGCTCCTGCTCCTGGCATGCCTGAGCCGCGCGCACATGGCATGGATGGGGCAGCATCCGCCGCGCATCGCGAGGCGATCGCCTGGCTTTTCATGCGTCAGCAGCTTCGGCATGCCACGCTCTGCCTGCGCATCGCCGCAGCATCCACCCGCATCGCTTGCCGGCGGGTTCCGATCGCGACAGCGCTGCGTTCCGACAACGCCGACATGCCGGCATGACTTGAACACCCTTGCACCGATGCCCATGCCATCCATGCCGGAAGCTCGATCACGCACTCCGGCAAATCGGGTGGGCATGTCCACGCGCCATCCTCCTAATCTTCGTGTCGAATCCAGCCTCAGTCGTTCGTCGTGAGCATGAAGCCGGCGAATCGAGTGTCCGGAACCGATCGATCTGCCCCGACGCTGGGCCGGATCAGCACGAGGAGAACGCGATGAGAGAGTTGATTCTAGGCATGGCCATGTCGCTCGACGGTTTTGTCGGCGGTCCCGAGGGCCAGGTCGATTGGATATTCGACGGCGATCCGGAGGCCATCACCTGCAAGGTGGAGAACTTGTGGAACACCAGCCTGCATATTGTCGGCAGGCGCGTCTTTCAAAGCATGGCCGCTTTCTGGCCGACTTCCACGTTGCCGTTCGCGGCGCCGATGAACCAGATCCCGAAGGCGGTCTTTTCGAAGCAGGGATCGGAGATCCTGAAAGCAGCTGGCATGCACAAGAGCCCTGGCGAAAGCCCGGCCCAGGTCAGCGGCGCCCAAACCGGGCAACGTCAACCCGGCGCGGAAAGCTGGGCACAGGCCTACGTGGCCGGCGGCGATATAGCAGACGAAATCGCCAGACTGAAGGCCGAGGATGGCAAGCCGATCCGAGCCCATGGTGGCGCCGCCTTCGCCCGCAGCCTCATCGCCCAGAACCTGGTCGACGAGTATGCCCTATGGGTCTATCCGGTCATCTTGGGCCAGGGTCTGCCGATCTTCGCCGAACTGCCCTCACCTCGGACGCTCAAGCTGGTCAGCTCCAGGGCCTTTCCGCGCGGCTCGATGCTGCAGATTTATCGGCCGGCCTGAGCGCATCTGGCAGGCCGCTCAAGCGCGCCTGCATATCCCTTACGCCAGCCTCAGGGCAAAAGCGAGCATTGGATATTTCCGAGACTCGCTGGTCTTAGTACAGCTTGATCTCGAGCACCAGATCAGTGAGGCGATGGGGAATGCCGGCTGCGCGCCAAGCCTCGGAGAGACGATCGATGCCCTGAGTGCGTGTACCTCACGCGGAATACGGCGTGTACTTGGCCCCATTGGAAAGACCTCGGAACGATAAGATGAGCCAACTCCTGATAAGAAACCGGCCGAAGCCAAGTCCCGCCTTCCACGACGTGAGTGGCCCCCGCTTCGCTTGTTGGCGGCAAGCCTCGATTCCAACAACGCGCCCCTATTTTCAGGCCATCGAACGTCGTGTAGACGCACCAAGACACGCTGTCGAACGCATGCCAGTCGCCCGGACCGAGAACCTCACTGGCGATCGCAAAGAACCGCCGCCCACCCTCAACCGTCTTGGCCGTGCTCTCTTAATCACCAAGTTTCCAAGCCGCCGGCTTCGATTCGAGGCGGAGATCTTGGGACTCAGGCAAGGTCGGCCGAAATCCGGCGCAAGACGCCAGTCAGACGCACCGCGAGGCACCAATTCACGAGTCGAGCTGACTGAACTCGTACACGCCATAGGCCGTGCCGAAGACTAGCAGCAACACCCAAAACAGGCCGAATAGGCGCGACGTCAGACGAACTCTGGCTCGCCATCGCTCGTTCTTGAATCTGACGCTCATGCGATTGGCGACGATCACCGCGACCGTAAGCGCAACGAATGACCAAGTCAGAACCGTGGTGATTTGAGACCCCATCTTCGCCCCTTGTTATCAAGTGCATGAGACGCTGTCTCCAAGCAACCGCCCCTGAGCCATCGGCATCGATTCAAGCCTCGGTAATTGAGCGCCGCAGACGCTGGTGCTTAGCCTTCACCTTCATGCACGACGAAAGTCACCATGTAGTCTGGATTTGACACCACTTCACCTGTCGATCGGAGATGGTAATCCCCAGGTCGAGCCGGCTTGATCGAGCGAGTGTCGGGAGGAAGGCTGAAATTTTCACCATGACGGCTGCCCTCCAGCACCAGCGAAATGCCGGCGCGCGAGTCGACGGAAGTGACTCGCCCCCAGCATTGCTCCTGCCGCTTCAAGTCGCCTTTCGCGTCAGTGAAGCTCAATCCGATCAGCAGCAGTTTTCCGGGGAGATCGAGCGCGACGGCCCCGTCCCAAGGCACTTCCTGATGATGAGCATCGGTCATGACAGAGGTCCTTAACTAAGTCTCTTCCTTTACGGCGTCCGCTTCGGCCGGAAGGCGGGCGATGGTTATCTTAAGGGAAGTACACTCATGCTCGCTCGAGCAGCCAGACAGGCGCGGCAAACAATCACCCTTGCCAAGGACGCGTCCATGGTCGCAACCGGCACTCCGGTTCAGCACGCCACCACCGCCCGCCGAGGGAGCGCCATGCCGGTGCTCGTCGTGGCCGCGCTGTTCGGCATCGCCCATATGCTGACCAACGGGCAATACGGCTTTCATCGCGACGAATGGCAATTCCTGAGCGACGCTCAGCGACTCGATTGGGGCTTTGTGCCTTATCCGCCCTTGACCGCGGCGCTGGAGTTCCTGGGCCTCAAGATGTTCGGTCTGTCGCTGGTCGGCCTGCGCTTGTTTTCGGTGCTCGCACAAGTATTGGTGATCCTCGCCAGCGGCCTGATGGCGCGCGACCTGGGCGGCGGGCGGGCGGTACAGATGTTTGCGGCTCTCGTCGTCGCGCTGTCGCCCTTGCCGATGTTCTGGGCGACGGAATTTCAGTATTCCTCGTTCGACCTGTTGTGGTGGGTGCTCATCGCCTGGTGCGTGATCCGCCTGCGGCGCGACGACGAGCCGCGCTGGTGGGTGGCGATCGGCGTCTTCACCGGCCTGGCCCTGCAGACCAAGTATTCGGTCACCTTCGAGCTAGCCGGCGTGCTGGCGGGAGTGCTGCTCACCGATGCGCGGCGCTATGTCGCGAGTGTCTGGTTCTGGGCCGGCGGCGCCGCCGCGCTGCTCATATTCGCTCCCAACCTGATCTGGCTGGTACGGCATGACTTCATTTCCTATCACTTCCTGCAGGGCATTCATGCGCGCGACGTGCGCCAGGGGCGCGCGGACGGCTTTCTGCGCGATCAGCTCCTGTGGAATGCCAACTTATTCGCCGCACCGGTCTGGCTGACGGGTCTGTTCGCCTACTTCAATAGCCGGCGCTACCGCATGCTTGGCTGGATGTATGTGGTACCGGTGCTGTTGTTCCTGATGGCGCGCGGACGCTTCTACTACACCGGCGGCGCCTACCCCATGCTGCTGGCCATGGGCGCCGTGGTCGGCGAACAATGGCTGCGCAGATTTCCCTTCGCGTGGCGCACGGGCATCGCCACGCTAGCCTTTGCCGGCGTCTTCGCCGTCGGCATCTATGCGGCGCTGCGCATCGTGCCCATGGCGTCAAGCGGCCCGCTGCGGGACTGCGCGCTGCGAAACAACGGCGATCTGCGCGAGGAAATCGGCTGGGACGAGATCGTCGCGCAGGTGGTAGCCATCCGTGATGCCTTGCCTGCCGCGCAACAAGCCGATCTGGGCATTGTCGTAGGCAACTATGGCGAATACGGCGCCATTGCCTTGCTCGGCCAGCGCTACCACCTGCCGATGCCGATCACCGCGGTGAACACCGGATGGCTGCGCGGCTACCCACAGCCATCACCGACCACCTTTATCGTGCTCGGAAGTTCGCACCAGCGCGCCGACGCGCTTTTCGTCGATTGTCGCCTTGCCGGCCACACGGCCAATGCGCTGGGCATACGCAATGAGGAAAGCGGAGAACATCCAGATATCTTCGTCTGCGGGCCCATCCGAAGACCGTGGAGTGAACTTTGGATGCACGGGCCCGAATTTGGCTGAGCCGCCGCACGATGGACGGCACCCGGCATGGCGTGGAAGCGAACCGCGTACCCCTCCGGAACGATCAGCCCGTACGCATGCCGAACTTGGCCTCGGCTATTTCTTTATCGACCGCATAAGGGGTTCCCATGCCGGCATTCGCCTTGCTCAGGAACTCGGCCGGGTTCTCGAGCCACATGCGGGACACATAGGTAAGGATCGGCGACATAAGCGCATCGATATCGGGATCGGCTTGACGGAAGCCTTCGATCAGCTTCGCGTCGAAGACACCCATCTCGTCTTTGCCGCTTTCGCCCATCCAGCGCATGTGGCGATAGATCAGCCTGGCCCAGTAAAGGATCTTGTCTACCCGATCCATTTCGAAGTAACCGTCGATCAGCATGCCCGGAGATGTCCCTGAAGTTTTCGACAAAGCCTTTCTCTAAGCACCTTACATGTAAGCGCGTTACACGCTTGGCTTGTGTTCTCACACACAGACCGGCAAAGAAGCGCTGACAGCGGAGCATGTTCGGCCCTGTATTTCGCGACGGGCAGCGCACTTTCGCAGCATGGCATGTCGCGCAGCATGGCCCCATGCCTGAGTCAGGGCATCACGTCACGCACTAGACCAGCTCGATATGCTGCTCGGCGCCAGCCGACAACGCATGAAGTCCGCTCGAAACGAAGCGATATTGTCCCGGCGGCAGATAGATCGGCAGCAGATGAGAGGCTTCGATGCGCAGGCTCTGCCCAAACGCCCGTGCCAGGGCGGCGGTCTCGCGCACGAAATTCCGGCGCCGCTCTTCGTCCCAGGGCGATTCCAGATATCGGACCAGGGTGGCTTCGACAAACAAGGTCGAACGCGCCAGCTCGCCATATATCGACTGCAGTTGCTGCGAGGCGGCGCTGTCGCGGCTCATGGCCCAGCGCAAATAGGGGCAGAGAAATACGCTGCGAAGCAGGCCGAGCCGCCGGTGCTCTTCGGCAAACTTGCGCATCGCCACAATGGCCTTGGCCATGTCTCCGGCCCGACACGCATCCAACAGGGCTCGCACTTGCGTGGAAGCTTCCGCATGCGACCGCCGCATCTCTGCCGGAAGACTCATCCGGTAGCGTACGGTGACGCTCCCTTCTTCAGATTTCCCCGAGAACGCCGACTCCGCCGTACGAGGACTCTCTCGACCAAGAAGCCTGGACAGAAATGCTGTCGCCATAGCGATTCACCATATCGAATCTCCCCTTGCTTTCCATGGTCAGGATCAGTGTAGACCAGTTACAAGAAAGTTGTATGGATCTTTTGCGAGCGCCGCGATGGCGAAGACATTGCAGTCGACCCTTCGCTCCGAAATACATCGCCTTCGCCGATGACGTCGTCCGAACCACGCCATCATCGCCGCCCGACCGCATCCCGCTCGGCCGTGGCATGTCACTGCTCAACGCAACATGTGCAGCGCCGGTTCTTCTTCGACAAGCCATCAAGTCGCGGCGAGAAGATGTTTAGGCAAATATATTGAAGGCCACTTGCCACGCCGTGGTCCGCGCGCGCTCACGGAAGCAAGATCGGCTTCGCTACGCGCGATCGCGAGCGAACCTCAGCAACGACCATCTCGATCCAAGCCGCTGATCCGTCCCCGGTAAAAAATGATGCTCATCACCGCATGCGGCGACTGATGCATTCGCCGACCACCGCATGCGTCCTTTGCGGCTCGTCGCGCAGCTTCGTCACGGCGCATGCCGCGACATCACAGATGGGCCGACATCGAGACATCGATCACCTTGCGTCGATGCCACATACGCCGACTTTCGCGAACCAAGTCAAGTTTCAGGCAAGCCAGCAGGGGGGGCGTCGAATCGCGCCCGTTTCGATAGACAGGGGGCACGCTCACGGCTTCCGGTGACATCCCCAACTCCGACGACGTCGTCGGACACCGGCCAGCCGTGATGAAACTCGAAGCCGTTACAACCCATCTTGCGGAGAAACGTATGCCATCGATGAAGAGAGACCACGCTCACACCTCGATCCGGATCGCCGTCGCCATCGCGCTGCTCAGCGCGATTCCACTTTCCTCCAGCATTGCCGCGCAAGCTGCCAATGACGTAGCCAAGGAAGCCCAGGCGCAGGCATTGCAGACCTGGCACCAAGATCTCAAGCAGGCGGGTCCGCCGGCCGCGGGCTGCTGGAGCGTGGCGTATCCCAGCCATGTGTGGAAACAAGAGACCTGCAAGAAAGTGACGTCTTATCGGTCCATCCCGCCAAGCATCGTCACTGGCCATGCGATCTCGGGGAATTTCTCCAGCAAGACGGCGGCGAGCAGGTCTGCCGCAGGCAACACGGCCGACAAGGCTGGCGCCGGCTCCGACTACTCGGCGGTCACCTCGAACCTGACCCAGTCAGCAACCGGCAGTTTTCCGACCGTGACCGGCGTGAAGTCGGTTTCCGGAAACTACGGCACAAATAAGTACACCTTGCAGCTCAACACCAATATCAGCGACGACGTGGTCCAGTTGGGCAATACCTCGCCCTACTGCGCGCAGAACGGCTACGCCGCCTGCTCCACCTGGCAGCAGTTCATCTATTCCACCGACAACGGCGGCGGCAATCCGCAGGTCTTCATCCAGAACTGGCTGTTCGTCGGCGCATCGGACAGCTGTCCGGATGGCTGGGGCAGCTTCAGCCAGGGCTACTACGGCTGCTATACCAACAGCGATGCCGTCGCCGTGCCGAACATCCCCGCCGCCAGCTTGGCCAGCGTGAAGCTCGAAGGCTCTGCCACCGCGAATGGCCTGGACACGGTGACTCTCACCTATGGCACCAAGGTGTATGCCATCAGCCAGGACGACAGCACGCTCGACATCGCCTCCACCTGGCTGCAGTCGGAGTTCAACATCGTCGGCGACGGTTCCGAATCGCCGGCAGTGAACTTCAACAAGGGCTCGTCCCTCACCGTCAAGCTGTCGGTGAATGACGGAAGCACCAACGCCCCGAGCTGCCTCGGGCCTTCGGGCGGCGGCACCACCGGCGAGTACAACAACCTGACGCTGGGCAAGTGCAGCGCAACGGGCGGCGCCACGCCGTTCATCCAGTTCACCGAATCGAACTGAGCGCGAATCGCTCTCGTCGAAAGCTGGAAACCGAAGGCCGAGGCGGCAAGCCCCTCGGCCTTCGGCCTTGACTGCCCCAGCCCATTGACGCGCGCCGCCACCGCAATCGCCATTCGGGCCGGGACTCCAGTGTTGCGCTTGAGTCATTCAGCGCATTGAGCATGTACGCCAGCGGACAGCGTCGCGCGTGCAGTCGGGTCGCCTCGACCACCGGCGCCTCGGCACCTGTTTGCTCCACTTGCGGCCAACTTTTTCGTCGCCGATTTCGGCGCGCTCCCCAGGCCTCTCGAGCAGCCGATCGAAAGCCTCTTCGAGCCATGGGCGATCCCCCTGGAAATCAAAAGCTCAAAATCTGCGGGGATAAAATTCGGCGTGTGCGGACGACGGCGGTCTGGATAGGTCGCCATGGCCGAATTTTTCGAGCCGCGCCTTGATGCCAATTCAAGCCGCTTGCACCTACTTCATTCCAGGCATACCTTAAAAGAATCAGGAAACGCTGCCAGTCATAAGCGTTGAACGGCCTGCTTGAGCCGCTTTTGGATAGGGGATGTTGGCATGGGCATACGTGAATCCAAAAACCGTTTTGGACAGAAACGACTTATTTGTGGATGCGTCGCATTCTTTCTGCTGTACGGGTGTAGCCAACCAAGCAAAGAGTCCCTTGACAAGGCATTCGGGATTAATTCGCAAAGCGTGATACTTACGAAGGACCAGGTGACATTGGGCGCCGAACCTACACCCTTTCAGCCCGATCGGCCCCTCATTCTCTTAGGACGGAGGAACTCCGTGTGCTTCGTGGTGCGATCGGGTGCGGTCGACGTACATAATATGGATGCCGCGTTCGATGAGGCCCTCCAAGGCACAGAAATTCAGGTACACCTGACAACCAGCGACGGACGCTCAATCGACCGGCCGGCCAAGAGCGAAGTGTTGACTTCGCACGGCGAAATCACAGGCACCGACGAGCTAAACGCCTGCGCTTCTGTTCCGCTGGGCAATGCGTTGCCGGGGAAAACTCAGGTCAAGAGCATCTCTGCCTCGTCCTCGGAACCAATGGCTGTCTTTGGTGTGTATTGGAAGTCGACAGATGAGGCTGATTAAGCCCCGCTGTCCGAGATATCCGTTTTCGGCATGATTGCATGGCAGTGCCACGATTGCGGCATGCCCACTATCCTGCCTCGAAGCATCGGCGCCGATCCTGCCAAATTCGGGATATGCCTGCAGGAATGCCCTGCCTTTCCGAAGCGTCCGTGAAAACTATCGGGTTAAGGTCTAGTGGAACAGGTGATGAGCCCTGATGACGGAAACTTGTTTCTATATGTGAGGGGAACAGTCCCTGTAGTGTGGGGATTTCATGGCCTTTTCAAAAAGAAAATTACCATGCGCACTAGAATGGGAAATCAGACCTTCAAAGGCTCCGCAGCTATCAGGCCATCACTTCTGATGGTCTGCATGGGCCTAGCTCTGATCGCCTCAGGTGCCGCATTTTCTATTGCAAGTTCGCGTTAGCGCCGATGCCCACGATCGGCTCAAAGCGGACGGCAAATGATGGAAGGCTGCGCCTGCCATCAGGCATGACGGCAGTCATCCACATGCAGCGGCTCGCAAGGCCTCTCACCGCCAGAGCGCACCTGGCATAGCGACTGGCCGCTCGCGCCGCCCCAACCAGCCTCATATCACCGCGATGCAGGACATGGCTGCCTGCTATTGCGACTTTCTGAGCATCCCCTCGTCAACTTCCTCAGCCAGCCTCCAGCTCCGGGTAAGTCGCTCAGAGCGGACCGCGCCAGGACCGCGACCCGCCCAGGTACGCCGCCTGCGATCGCCTAAGCCCCGGCCCGTTATAACCAATGGCAATAAGCAGTTCTTATGCCATGTCCCCATCGCCAGCAGAATCTCGGCGAGGAATCTGCGACGGGCATCAAATTTTGTGAAAAATGTCACAAAATCTTGCTAGAATGGCTTCGCACGAAGCGTAAGTCTCCGACCCAACCCCCTTCTTCGCGCCTGCCCGATCAGGCAAGCAGCGTAAGCGGAAGTGCGCCGGAGATTCCCTGCGGTCCGCCAACACCTTTGGGAATTCACATGCAGAGGAACACCATGGCCATGGTGGCCGATTCTATGGGCAAGCCGGCCCAGGCAAGCGCACTTCCCGCCCCCATCGCGGTCCTGCAGGAATTCGAACGCGCCGTGGCGCTGACGCCGAGCATCATCGTGCTGCTGCTGTCGACGGCCGATGGCCGCGCCATTGCGGAAAAGTCCAGCCTGTCAGCCGACCCCCGCCGCGTGGCAGCCATGACCAATTCGTTCCTGACCCTGGGCGAGACCATGGCCAAGGAACTGGGTCTGGCGGCCGCCGATCACGCTACCGTGCGTACCGCCGACGGCAATGTCGTGCTGATCCGTATCGAAGGCCCTCAACCGCTCACGCTGGCCGCCGTCGGAAAGTCCGACGCCACCCTGGCCACCCTCCTTTTCGCAGCCCGGGAATGCGCCAGCCGAATCGGCGCCCTGATCCCGGCTGCATCGCCATAAAAGCAATCAAAAGCGCCCGCACCACCTGAGCCCCCCCAACAGAAGGATCGCAACACCATGGCTAAGCAACCCCAGCTCGACGCACTCAACACCCTGGCCGGCTTCGTCGGCGCTGCCCTGGTCGACAGCGACAGCGGCATGGCCCTGTCCGTCATCGGCGGCGGCAATGTCGACCTCGAAGTCGCCGCAGCCGGCAACACCGAGGTGGTGCGCGCCAAGCGTCAGGTCGCCGAGCGGCTCAACCTGAAGGACACCATCGAGGACATCCTGATCACGCTGAGCAAGCAGTACCACCTGATCCGCCCGCTGCAGAGCAACCCCACGCTGTTCCTGTATGTCGTGCTGGACCGCGCCAAGGCCAACCTCGCCATGGCACGCCATGAACTGAAGAGCTTCGAAGGCACGCTGGACTTTTCCTGAGCCGTCCGGCCGCGCGTGCAGGCCAACGCCTGCACGCGTCCAAGCCAGCCGCGGAAACCACTTATTCCTCCGCCTGTTGACTCCTCGTGTCCCGACGCTCTTCCGTCAAGCCTCGCATCACGATCGCCACCGCCGGCCTGGGCGTGCTCCCCGAGACGCGCCTGAAGGTGGCGTGCACGCTGTTGATGGCGGACCGCATGCAGGTGGATGTGGTCGCCTGGGGCGCCTCCGAAGCCAATATCCTGGTGGCGGACAATGCCTCGCTCGAGGGCAGCCTCGCCATCGACAGCGCACGCCAGCTGAAGCTTCCCACCCTGACCCTGGGACGCACGCCGAGCTCCTTGCTGCCCACGCTCTCGCCGACAGCCACCGTCAAGGACATTGCGGCCGAGCTGAAATCGCTGATCCGCTCGCTCGTCGGGGAATCCGGTCATGCCCCACGCCTGAGCCCCCTGCTCGAACAACTCCGCCTCGACCACCCAGCCGGCGGCCTGCAACTGATGGAGCTGGGGCTGGTCCGCCTGCTGGTGAACCGCGACAGCGGCGTCGTGCACATGCTGCGACGGGTTCCGCTGGAAGATCTACTGCACGAAGCAGGCAACCCGTACTGGCATTCGACAGCCGTCACGCCGGAGTGGGCCGAGCAACACCGCAGCGACGTGCACGCCAGCCATTCGATCGAGTCGATCTGGTGGCGCCTGCTCGAGCTGTCCCAGATCGACCTCGCTCAGACCTCCGCTCGCGAGGCGCCGGTGCGGCTCGCTGCCTGGCCCGAACTGGACGCGCAAGTCATCGATCCGCAGTGGCTGACGGCGCTGGCCTATCTGATGCACGAGAGCTGGCACGCCGATGCATTGGCCGAGCTGAGCGGCATCGATGCCGGTATGATCCGGCGCCTGTTGCATGTGGTCGTCGCCAGCGGCCTCGCCAGCCAGGCCCCGCAGGTCGCTCAAGCCAAACCTGCGACATCGAACGCAGCCGCTGCCCTGACCGGATCGATCCTCAAGGTCGCCAAGCGATTCGGCCTCAAACTGTTCGGAATAGGTCATGCCTGATCACTACCACAACAAGCTGGTATTCGTAGGCGACATGGGGGCCGGCAAGACCACCGCCGTGCGTTCTATTTCCGACGTCGAGCCGGTAAGCACCGAAATGCCGATGAGCGTCGGCGAACGAACCGACACGAAATCCACCACCACGGTGGCCCTCGACTACAGCACGGTGGAACTGGACGACGGCGAGCTCCTGCACATCTACGGCGTGCCGGGCCAGAAGTACCTGGACTTCATGTGGCCGATGGTGTGCGAAGGCGCGCTCGGCATCATCGTGCTGGTCAATGCCGGTCATCCCGACAAGCTGGCCACCACCGAATCGCTATTGAACGAATTCTCGCGCATGGCACCGAGCGCGAATTTCGCCATCGGCGTCACGCATGCGGACCTGGCCGACGACTTCAGCCTGATCGAGTTCCGCAATGCCCTGCTCCGCGCCGGCTTCAAGCTACCGATCATGAAGGTCGACGCGCGCAGGCCGGAACAGGTCGACTTCCTCATCAAGGCCCTGCTCGCCTACAGCTACGCCGGGAGCCAGCTGCAGATCGCCTGAGCACCCGCAGGCGCCAATCGCGCCTCTGCATGCCCGGACCTTGGCGGCTTCCGCACTTGCCGCTCCGGTGACACGGCGACATCATCCGTGCACTTCGCTGGGAGCTGCCCCCGATGAAACCTGCCGCGCCGTCAGCCGTGCTGGCCTTGGTTCTGCTGCTGGGACCGGGCGCCACCTTCGCCTGCAGCCTCGGCAAGCCGCCGCCGACGGCCGAGGTGCTGGTCGCCCGATCGGATGCGATCTATGTGGCCACGGCCGTGCGCTATGCGGCCTTGCCACCGAATCAGAACGACAGCGTCATCGACATCTAGGTGGAATTCACCGTGCTGGAAACCTTGAAGGGTCCCGCGCAACGCAGCCTCGCCTTCCCGGGCGAGCTGGTCGACCAGGACGACTTCAACGACGATCCCAAGGTGCCGAGAACCTGGATCCGACCCGATGGCCGGCACGGCAGCTGCTACGCCACCCGCTACAGGCGCGGCGGCAGCTTCCTGCTGATGATCCGCAACGGCTCGCCGTACTGGCAGCCGCTCACGCCCACCAACGAGCAGATTCCGAGCCCGGCGGACCCCTGGGTGCAGTGGGTCAAGCAGGCCATCCGGAACGGCGGCGCCAAGCCGTAGCAGCGAAACGCGCCGCCACATGGCGATCCTCAGCGGTTACGCTCACGGCTGCACCCACACCTCATCACGAAGGCCAGATCGAATGCCGGGAAGACTTGGCGCCAACCAGCGCGCATGCCATGGCGTGAATCCGGCATCCAGCTCGCCACGCCGTTCGGCCGTCGATCGATACGCTCGCACATCGCCATGACCGACGCCCTGACCAAACCGGCGCCGCAAGCCACGACGCCCCATACCGCCTTCGCCGCCTTGCGGCATCCAGGCTTCCGCAGCTATTTCCTGCTGTCGGCTCTGGCCATGATGGCCGACAACATCGAGCACGTGATCAGTTACTGGGTGATCTTCCAGAAGTTCCACTCGGCCGCCCTGGGCGGCTTTGCAGTGGTCTCGCACTGGCTGCCGTTCCTGCTGTTTTCGGTCTACTCGGGAGCGCAGGCCGACCGGCGCGATCCGCGCCGCATGATCCAGCTCGGCATGCTGCTGTTCATGAGCGTCTCGCTGAGCTGGGGCGTGCTGTTCCTGACCGGCGCGCTGAAGATATGGCATGCCGGCTTGCTGCTGATCGTGCACGGCATGGCCGGTGTGCTGTGGGGGCCACCCTCGCAGCTGCTGCTGCACGACATCGTGGGACGCGAGCACCTGCAGAGCGCCGTGCGCCTCAATGCCACGGCGCGCCAGCTCGGCATGCTGATGGGGCCAGGTGTTGGCGGCCTGTTGCTGCAGTTGCTGGGGCCGAACTACGGCATCTTGTTCAACGCCCTGCTCTACCTACCCTTCGTGCTATGGCTGGCGACGGCGCCTTACGGGCCGAAGTTCCGCGCTGCCGGTGCCGCCGTAGCCAGCCGCGCCGTGCGCAGCCTGGGCGACGTCTGGCGCGCCCTGCGCGAGATCGCCGAACACCGCACGATCCTGGCGATGACCTTGCTGGCCGGCGGCGCCGCGCTGTTCATCGGCAACGCTTATCAGGCGCAGATGCCCGGCTTCGCGCACGACCTCGGTCACCTGCATGCCGACTTCACCTACAGCATGCTGCTCGGCGCCGACGCCACCGGCGCACTGTGCGCAGGATTGCTGCTGGAAAGCCGCGGCCTGCTGCAGCCTCGCCCCGGCACCGCCTGCCTGCTGGCGATGATCTGGTGCACGGCGCTGGGCGGCTTCGCACTGTCGTCCAGCTATCCGCTGGCGCTGGCCCTGCTGTTCTCGGCAGGCTTCGCCGAACTCTCCTTCAACTCGATGGCGCAAACCCTGGTCCAGCTCGAAGCCCCCGCCGAGATGCGCGGCCGCGCGATCGGCGTGTTCAACATGTTCGCTTCCGGCATGCGCACCTTCAGCGGCGTGACCATCGGTCTCGCCGGCGCCCGCATCGGCATTCACCATTCCCTGGCCGCCAGCGCTGCAGCCCTTTTCGTGGCGATCGGCCTGCTGATCCAGTTCGGCCTGCGCAGGCGATAACGGCAAGCGCCAGGGCAGCGCGCGATGCAAGCGAAGCTGCGGACGTTCGCCGATTGCGGGCATGCGCTAGTTTGCGCGGCCTCGCGACTTGTGCGGTGCAAGACTCCCGAGACGATCGCGACGGACGCGGACGTCCATACCCCAGGGTCGCTGCGGCCAAGTCGCCGGAGTCGCGGTCATCGCTAGCGGCCCTTGTACGTTTTAGGTCATGCTAGGGCGGTCGCCAGGGACTCGGCGAAAACACCAGGGGGACATTACCGCACGTTGGGAGGGGGAACGGTGGCGGTTTCAATGCAACAGATCAGCACATGGCGCGCTCTGCACGGGAGCGTCGGCGAGCGTGAGCTTGCGGACGGCGTTCCAGCCGAATTCTGGGACCTGCTCGATGAAGTCGAACGACTCCGCCTCGCACTCGAATGGATATCGATCAGCGGCCCCGACGAAGCCTGGGACCTGCGCGAGGTCGCACGCAACGCGCTCGACAGCGCGTAACGCGAGCGTTCGTCGCAGCGCGGAGCAGCGGCAGCCGTCAACGGCACAGCTGTGTCTGAGCACAGCAGATGCCACCACGGCCACAACCAAAAATTCCGCAAGCCAGCTGCGCACACGCAAACTGAAACTTATCCGTCACGCGCCACAAAGTTTCCGCTAAGCGTGGCCCACCATCATGCCGCCGCATGGCGAACGCGGCGAGCAAAACACTCTTCTCCGGAACGCGGGCATGGTGGGCCATGCTGGCCCTGGTGCCGATGCTCAACGTGCTGCCGGCGGTGCCCATCGATGAGACCCGCTACCTCACGGTGGCCTGGGAAATGCGCCAGACCGGCGACTGGATCGCGCTGCATCTCAATGGCCTGCCCTATTTCGACAAGCCACCGCTGCTGTTCTGGCTGATCAACCTCAGCTGGAAGGTGTTCGGCGTATCCGTGTGGTCGGCGCGCCTGATCAATGTGCTGCTGAGCTGCCTCTGCCTGGCCGCCATGTCCAGGCTGGACCGGCTGCTCGACTGCGGCCTGTACGCCACCGCATGGATCCTCGCCGGTACGTTTTATTTCGCCATGTTCAGCGGCGTCGACATGTTCGACGTCGGCCTGTGCTGCTTCGTGGTGCTGGGTTATGTCGCGCTGGTGACGCGGGCGCAGGGTACCCAAGGCTCCGCGCTTGGACTGCTGTTCGCCGCCGTGACGTTCGGCGCCTTGCAGAAAGGTCCGGTGATCCTGGTCTACCTCGCCGGCCCGATCCTGCTGATGCCGTGGTGGCTTCCCGAGACGCGGGCGCGCGGCATGCGTTGGCATGCAACGCACCTGGCGGTCGCGCTCGCCGGTCTGCTGCCTGCCGTGGTGTGGGCCTTGCTGGCCGCACGCAGCGACTCCGGGCTGGAAACCCTGCTGATCAAGCAGACCGCCGGACGAATGGTGCAGAGTTTCGCGCACCGCCGCGCCTGGTGGTGGTATCTGCCGCTGCTGCCCCTGCTCGTACTGCCGTGGCCGCTGGTGCTGCGCTGGAAGCGCGTGGCCGCGGCATGGCGGCAAGCCGCTCGCGCCACGGCATGGCGGTTTGGGCTGGTCGCCGTGCTGCCCGGCGTCGCCTTGCTCTCGCTGATCAGCGGCAAGCAGGTGCATTACCTCATCCCGCTGCTGCCCGGCGTGGCCCTGATGCTGGCCGCGCTGCTTCGCCGCGATGCGCAGGTGCTCTCGGTATCGCGGCTGATGCTGGTATGGCTGCTTGCCGTGGCGGTGGCGATATACGCCTTCCGTGCCGACGGCGCGGGCGGCTGGCGCGCCGTCTCGTGCGCGGCCTGGGGTTATGCCGGCCTTTGCCTGGCGGTGTGCGTGGCGCTGTGGCAGCAACGGCATTGGTCTGCGCCGCTGCGTGCCGGACTGATCGCCATCCTGATGACGGTGTCGGCCTGGCCGGCGATGCATGCGCTGGTGCTGAAGGATTACGATCTCGCGCCGTTCGCCGACGCACTGGCGCAGCGCGTGGCGCACGGCGACGTGATTGCCCGCGAACCCAATGAGCCCGGACTGGTCGGCTTCCTGGCCCGCCTGCCTCAGCCCCTGCCCACCGCCGAAGATCCGGCCGCCTGGGCCAAGGCGCACCCCGACGGTTTTCTGCTGCGCTGGTCGCGGCACAAGGACAAACCCTCCGGCATGGTGCTGTTCACCGATGTCGGCAAGATCGGCTGGGTCGGATTGGCGCCGGCCCGCACCATCGGCGACTGGCAAAACTCCGACGACGACGCGACATCGTCCGACTAGGACGCACGGCAAGGCGCGCGTCGGATGCGCGTGACGCTCGATCGGTTATTCCATGGCGACACTGACACACCGCACCCGCGCCATCGCGGTGAAGACGCGCGACAGCTGCCTAGCGGAACGTCGCTAGGCGCTCTTGAGGACGAACTTCAGGGTATCCCAAGTCAGGCCGGCCTTGAGCCCGCGCGCCCTGCGCACGGCGGTGCGGATGTCCTGCTCGCTGAGCCGGAAGCGCGCGCCCAGCTCCGCATAGCTGAGGATCTCACCCTCAATGCGCAGCAAAGGATTCACGATGGCCTGGCCGCCCCGGCGATTGCTCTGCCGAGTGGATTTGAGGGAAGGATCGAACGTGGACATGGAAGGGAAAGACACGCCGCCGGATCTCCTGACAACGTTAGCGAAAGCATCCGGAACCACCCATCGGACTATTCCTATCTGCATGCGCCGATGTCCGCAGGGCAGACGCAGTCGGCTTGCATGTTCACCGCGACACTGCGCGCGGAAGTCGACCGTCTCGATGACGACGAGCCTCAAGTACAGGCATGCCTGTCGGCACATAAGACACGGACTGGCGCTCCCGCGTGTGCCTGGCAGATCTTGGCCACCTGTCCAGCCAGGCGGCACCTGCCGTGAACGTGCATGAGCACCGTAGCGCCATCAGTGTGAAGCGCCGGCCATGCCTCGCGATCGGCAAACGTTGCAGCCACCTCGCGTACCGGTTGGTTACAGCCGCAACAGATTCAGTCGCCACCGAGACGGCCCGAGGGGGGATGCTTCGCCCCGATTCCGTTGAGTGACTGGAGAGTTGCTCCATGACCGCGGTCGTGGAGTAACCTTGGCACCGGGCACGCAGCGACAATGCGGTGTGCGGGGGGAAAAGCAGGGAATGTCTTCGTAACGCGGGGGTGCATCCGTGCAGATCATCGTTGCTGACGATTATTTCGTTGTGCTGTCAAGCATACGGACGCTGTTCGAGCAAGAGGGGGAAAGCTATCGGATCGCGGGAGAGGCCCACAACGGCCGCGGCCTGCTGGCCCTGCTCGGGGCGCGTAGCTGCGATCTGGTGATTACCGACTTCTGCATGCCGGACTCGACCAGCCCGATGGACGGCCTGGTTCTGCTCGGCGAGCTGCACGCCCGGCATCCCAGCCTGCCGGTAATCATCCTGACCATGACCAGCTATCCGCCGCTGATCCGCAAGATGTTCGATTGCGGCGTCAGGGGCATCGTCAACAAGCGCGCGATGAACCACGAACTGCTCGTCGCAATCCGCGCCGTGGCGAGCGGCCAAAGCTATCTCAGCACCCAGCTGGAAGCCGATGCGCTGCGGCGCATCGAGCGGCAAACCGCCGGCGACACGCACGCCGCAGATGCGCTCGGCGCGCTGTCGGTGCGCGAAGTCGAAATCCTGCGCCTGCATCTGCAGGGCCTGAGCTTCAAGGAAATCGGCGCCGAAGTGCATCGCAGCGCCACCACGGTCAGCCAGCAGCTGAGCGGAGCCATGCAGAAGCTCGGCCTGCTCGACAACAGCCAACTGCGCGAATACGCCAAGGCCTATGGGCTGACTTGCTGAGCGTCCCAAGCCTGTCGCTGCAGCCGATTCGGCGGTGCGACCGGCATCCATCGCCCGCTGCGGTGCGTATGCGAGGTGAGCGAATCGGCGCCGACGAACGGCGCGCTTGAGCTTCTTCGCGGCACGGATGCGGCGCATCGTCGCCGCGTCATCGACACCGTCGCTGTCTCTCGCCTTTACGACAACGCTGCCGCGTGTGCGATTAAGCCCCTTTTTTAGGCGAAATTTCGCTACATTAGCGCTGCCGTATGGCCTCCGCATGCTGACAGGCGGAGTTTCCTACACTTGAGATGGAATCCATGGCTACCAAAACCACTGCCAAGAAAGCTCCTGCCAAGGCCAAGCCCGCTGCTGCGGCGAAAGGCCCCGCGCCCGTGAAGCCGCTGAACGAGGCGCTGTCGAAGTCCAGCCTGGTCGCGCACATCGCCGCCCAGGCCAGCGTCGAAGCGAAGACGGTCAAGGCCGTGCTCAGCGCGCTCGAGCACGCGATCTTCTCCTCGGTGCACAAGAAGGGCGTCGGCCACTTCACCCTGCCCGGCCTGTTCAAGCTGCAGGCGGTCAAGGTGCCGGCGAAGCCGAAGCGCAAGGGCAAGAACCCCTTCACCGGCGAAGAGCAGACCTTCGCGGCCAAGCCGGCGACCACCAAGGTCAAGCTGCGCCCGCTGAAGAAGCTCAAGGACGCCGCGCTCTAATCGGGCATCCTGCAACGCAAAGCGCCGCCGGTTGCCGGCGGCGCTTTTTGTTTGTCTTCCGAAAAGCCCAGACCGAACCGGCGGACCGTCGCAGCGAGTGCCGTCAGCGCTTCGCCTTGTGCGTACACATCGGCAGCAACTGCCGCACTTCGTCCTGCAGCGCCGGGACGGCGCCCGTATCGCCCGCCACGTGGCGCAGCAGGTATTTCTGGAACAGTCCGTCGAGCAGCGCGTACGCAGCTCCGGGGGTCAGCGCGACCTGTTCTCCGCCTAGCTCTGCATAGCGCGTGACGACGCGCCAGACCATGTCTTCCAGGCTGCGGTCGATCTCGGCCACGTCGCCCCGGAAAGCTTCCTCGAACAGCGCCTGCGCGCGCAGGTCGTACCACAGGCAGTGCATCTGCGGTTCTTTGCGCAGCGTTTCCGCCAGCTTCTCCAGGAAGCCGTGGGCCAGCTCTTCGCGGCTGCGCGACTGCGCCGTCACTTCGTCGTAGCGAGTGGCGCACTTCGCCTTGAAGTGGCGAATGCTGCAGCTGATCAGATCCAGCTTGTCGGTGAAGTAGTAATGCAGCACGCCATGAGTGAACTCTGAGTTCTGCGCAATCTCGCGCAGGCTGGTTCTGGCGTAGCCCAGCGTGGCCAGAGTCTCCAGCGCCGCTTCCGCCAGTTCGATCCGTCGCGCCTGGTATTTGTCGACTGGGATCCGCTGGATCCGGTCCTGGCGTCGATCTTCGGGGTCCGCCAGGCGGGCTTTCTGCTGCGCCATTCCGCCACCTCAATTCAAGCGACCCGGCTCATCGCCGATGCCTACGCCACGGCATTTCATGCGTGGTTGTGGCCGGATCATGCCATTGCGCATTGCAGCGTGACAACTGTCCAAATTTTACTTTACGTTCGTCCAAAATAATTTGGACATATGTATAAATTCTTCAGAAGAGGCTAGAAAGCAGCAGCCAGCCGCGCTGCGAAGCGGCACGAAACCAGCGACAAGCCAGTGCGTCAGTCCATCGCCAGCCAGCGCGCGCAGAGCCGGAACCAGGGTCCGGTAGCCGCCGGGCCGCTGGCCTCGATCGATCGAGTTCCAATCCAAGACAGCTATCGCCAACGGGAGGGAGTGAGATGAGCGGAAAGACCTTAGCGGGGCGCAAGGCCCTGATTACCGGCGGAGCGCGCGGCATCGGCGCCGGCATCGCGCAGCGGCTGGCCGAGGCGGGAGCCGCCGTGATGATCGGCGACATCCTCGCCGATCTCGGCCGGCAGACCGCCGACGCACTGGCCCGGCACGGCGTCAAGACCGGCTTCGTGGCGCTGGACGTCACCGACGACGCGCAATGGGAAAACGCGGTCGCGGCGACCGTGGCCACCCTCGGCGGCTACGACATCCTGGTCAACAACGCCGGCATCGAGATCACCTCGCTGGTCGCCGACATCCAGGCCGCGGACCTGCGCCGCATGTGCGAGGTCAACGTGGTCGGCGTCGGCCTCGGCATGAAGCACGCCTTCCGCGCCATGCGCCCGGGCGGCCCGGCCGGCGCCGGCGGCGCCGTCGTCAACATCTCCTCGGTCGCGGCGACGATCGCCTTTCCGGCGATCGCCGGCTATTCGGCGACCAAGTCCGCGGTGGACCGGCTGACCCGCATCGCCGCGATGGAAGCCGGCAAGCTGGGCTACGGCATTCGCGTCAACTGCGTCTATCCCGGCCTGATCCCCACCGAGATGGGTTTGCAGCTGGCCACCGACATCGTCGCCAACGGGCTCGCCGCCGACATTGAAAGCGCGGTCGGCTCGGTGATCGGGCAGACCCCGCTGGGGCGCCTCGCCGACGTCGCCGAGGTGGCCGACGCGGTCGCCTTCCTCTGCTCGAACGATGCCCGCTTCATCACCGGCGCCGGCGTGCCGGTCGATGGCGGCATGGGCATGTAGACGCGACGCCTCGGCACTCCGCCCGGCGCAACCCACCATCGAGAAAAATCCATGAGCGATAAAAGACCTGTCGTCGTCTACGGCGTCTCCGGCTACACCGGGCGCCTGGTCTGCGAATACCTGCGCGAATACCGCATCCCCTTCATCGCCGCCGGCCGCGACAAGGCCAGGGTGCAGGAGGTGGTCGACAAGATCCCGGGCATCGAGAACGCCGACTACGAAGTGGTCGAGGTGGAGCACACGGTCGAAGCGCTGACCGAGCTGTTCCGGGGCACCCGCTTCGTCAGCAACATGGTCGGCCCCTTCATCAAGTACGGCGGCGAAGTGGTGGAAGCCTGCCTGGCTGCCGGCTGCCACTACAGCGACACCACCGGCGAGCAGGACTGGGTGATGCTGGCGCAGGAACGCTGGGGCGCCCGCTTCGCCGAGAAAAACTTGCTGCTCGCACCGGGCATCGCGCACATGTACACCACCGGCGAGATCGCCGCGCAGCTGTGCCTGGAGCACCCCGGCCTCGACACGCTCGACATCCTGGTGCTGTTCGGCGGCCTGCCGACCTATGCCTCGACCCAGACCATCTTCACCATCCTCAAGGCGAAGTGGCACTACCTCGAGCAGAACCAGTACGTCGAGTGGCCGCACGAGACCAAGTTCGAAGTGGTGGTGCCCGGCCAGCACGGCACCGCGCTGGCCCTGCCGTGGGGCGGCACCAGTCACCCGGTGTGGTTCAAGAACGATCCGCGCGTGGCCAACTGCAAGGTGGCGGCCGGCGTGTTCGCGCGCACGGTGATGGAAGGCGTGGTCGCCACCGTGAAAATGTACGAAGAAAACATCAAGCCGCTGCCGCTGGATCAGCAGGAAATCGAACTCGGCAAGATCGCCGCCTCGATCCAGGCCGGCATGCCGCCGCGCGAGAACCCGCGCGTGAACACCTCGGTCGACTCGGTACATGCCTCCGGCCCGCTCGGCCGCGCGCACTGCGTGATCCACGGCAATTGCAACTACAAGCAGACCGGCCTGCTGCAGGCCTATGCGGCGTACTCGCTGCTGCAGACGCCGCCGAAGAAGGTCGGCTTCGCTTCGGGCTGCCAGGCCTTCGGCCATCGCGAACTGCTCGGCCAGCTGCGCAGCTTCGGTCTGGTTTCCAAGCCGATCCTCACCGTGCAGGACTGATCCACCGGCGTGTATCCGCGGCGCTGCTGCGGCCGCGCCGTCCCTGCCCTATCTGCGAGGCGCAAGCTATGCGGCTGATCGACTATCTCGACAAGGGTGCTTCGTTGGGCGGCGACGCGCCATGTCTCAGCATGGACGGCGCCGACTTGAGCTACGCGCAGGTGCAGCGGCTCAGCTATCGCGTGGCGCGTGGCCTGGATCGCTCCGGCGTGCGCCCGGGCGACAAGGTGGCGATTCTTTCCGGCAATGACCCGATCGCGTTCAGTTGTGTGTTCGGCATTTCGCGCGCGGGCGCCGTGTGGTGCCCGATCAACCCGCGCAACGAGGCCGCCGAAAACCGCTTCATCCTCGATGCGTTCGACTGCAGCCTGCTGATCTTCCACAGCGCCTACGCGGCGATGGTCGAACAGCTGCTGCCTGGCCTGCCCAAGCTGAAAACCGTGGTCTGCCTGGATGCACCCCTGCCCTTCGCAGGCTCGTTCGAAGCATGGCTGGCCGGCCTCGACGACAGCTACTTCGAGCAGGCCACCGTGGACGACCTGGCGATGATTCCGGGCACCGGCGGCACCACCGGCAAGCCCAAGGGCGTGATGCTCTCCGGCCGCAACCTGGAGACCATGACCGCGCTGACCCTGATGAGCTATCCGTTCCGCGGACGGCCGGCCTACCTCGCGTTCGCGCCGTTGACTCACGCAGCCGGCGTGCTGTGCTTTCCGGTGATGGCGCTGGGCGGGCGCATCGTGATCATGCACCACCCCGACATCGGCGAATTCCTCGCCTCGATCGGCCGCTACCGCATCACCCACACCTTCCTGCCGCCGACCGTGATCTACATGCTGCTCGATCATCCCGGCCTGGCGCAGGCGGAACTGGGCTCGCTGCAGTGCTTCTGGTACGGCGCGGCGCCGATCTCCAGCGCGCGCCTGGCCGAAGCCCTGCAGCGCATCGGCCCGATGGCCCAGCTGTTCGGCCAGACCGAAGCGCCGATGATGGTGTCGACCATGGCGCCGCAGGACCACTACCGCGCGGACGGCTCGATCGCGACGGAGCGCTTGTCTTCCGCAGGCCGTCCGACGCCACTGGTGCAGGTGGGCATCATGGACGCGGACGGCCGCCTGCTGCCCAGCGGCGAACGCGGCGAGATCGTGGTGCGCGGCTCGCTGGTGATGGACGGCTACTACAAGCATCCGCAGGCGACCGCCGAAGCCTCGGCGCACGGCTGGCACCACACCGGCGACATCGGTTATCTCGACGCCGACCATTTCCTCTACATCGTCGACCGCGCCAAGGACATGATCATCACCGGCGGCTTCAACGTCTATTCGGTCGAGGTGGAACAAGTGCTGCAGGCGCACGACGCGGTGCAGGACTGCGCCGTGCTCGGCCTGCCCGACGATAAATGGGGCGAGCGCGTGGTGGCGGTGGTGCAGCCGCGCGCCGGCCGCAGCGTGGACGTGCAGGCACTGGCCGCCTTCGTGAAAGCCAAGCTCGGCAGCGTGAAGACGCCCAAGCAGATCGAGGTGTGGCCGGAGCTGCCGCGCTCGAAGGTGGGCAAGGTCGTCAAGCCGGACATCCGCGCGCGCCTGCTGGCCGGCATCGATACGGCCTAGCGCTTGCCCGTGCCCGCCGGCAGGCGGCGGGCGCCACATCGTTCGAGAGACACCCGTCGGCGCCGCCGGCGGCGAGAGCACGCATCCGCGCGCCGGGTGCATTCACACCACGAGGGAGGGTTGTCATGACTAGCAAGCCGTTCCGTTCGTTCGTCGCCCTGGCCGGCCTGTCGCTGCTGGGCCTGGGCGCCGCGCAGACCGCCGCCGCCACCGACATCTATCCGGGCGACTACATCATCGCGCCGCCGGGCGCCAACCTCGGCCTGGTCTATCTCGGCTACACGCCGAGCAACGACTTCCGCCTCGACGGCGTGGGCCGGGTGCCGCAGTCGAGCCTGGACCAGACCGTGGGCATCGCGCGCATCCTGCACTACAGCGAGATCGGCGGCATGCCGGTGGCCTACCAGGCCTATCTGCCGTTCGCGCGCATCTCGAACGCGCAGGTCGGCGGCGCGCCGCTGCAGACCAACAACGGCATCGGCGACCTCACCCTCGGCTTCACCGCCTTCCTGCTCAAGAAGGACGACCCCAGCTACGGCACCACCATCGGGCTGACCGCCTACGTCTCGCTCGACACCGGCAAGTACGATCCCGGCCGCGTCGGCGCCGGCGCCGGCACCACCACCTATACGCCGCAGCTCGGTCTGGTGCAGGGACTCGGCCATGGCTTCTATCTCGACGGCTCGCTCGACATCGCGGTGCAGCGCTCGCACACCAACGCCAACATCAAGTACGCCACCAACGCATCCACCGAAGTGCAGGCTTATCTGCGCTACCAGTTCTCACCCGCCAGCTCGGTTTCGTTCGGCTATGCCGGCTTCTTCGGCGGCAAGCAGTACGTCGACGACGTCTATACCGGGCAGGAGACCCGCTCGGATCAGCTGCGCCTGTTCGCCAGCCATATGCTGACCCCGACCTGGCAGGTCGCAGGCATGCTGGGCAAGGCGCTGTCGAGCGATGCCGGCTTCAAGAACGAATACAGCGCGCAGCTGCGCATCATGAAGATCTTCTGAAACCGCCGCAGCCGCCGGCGCGGGCGCACGCACGCCGCCCGGCGGCCAGCCGCATCGATCGAGGAATACCGCATGAGTCGTCGCGTCAATGTCATCGGCGTGGGCATGATCAGGTTCGCCAAGCCCGGCGCCAGCCCCGAGTACTACGAGATGGCCCGCGAGGCCGGCCTGGCCGCGCTGGCCGATGCCGGAATTCCCTATGCCGCGGTGGAGCAGGCCTATGTCGGCTATGTCTACGGCGACTCCACCTGCGGACAGCGCGCGGTGTACGAACTGGGGCTGAGCGGCATTCCGGTAGTCAACCTCAACAACAACTGCTCGACCGGCTCCACCGCGCTGTGGCTGGCGCGTCAGGCGATCGCCAGCGGCGCGGCCGAATGCGTGCTGGCGCTGGGCTTCGAGAAAATGGCCAAGGGCGCGATCGGCTCGCACTTCAGCGATCGCGCCTCGCCGCTCGAACGGCACATGCAAGTGGCCGAGGCCCTGCAAGGCAGCTCGAGCGCTCCGCTGGCCGCGCAGATGTTCGGCGGCGCCGGCCGCGAATACCTGCGCGAACACGGCATCGCCAGGGAGACTTTCGGCATGATTGCGGTCAAGGCGCGCGAGCACGCCAGCCGCAATCCCTATGCCTTGTTCAACCAGACCCTGAGCCTGGAACAGGTGATGGCTTCGGACGCGGTGTTCGATCCGCTGACCCGCTTCCAGTGCTGTCCGCCGACCTGCGGCGCCGGCGCTGCGATCCTGTGCTCGGACGACTTCGCGCGGCGTCACGGCATCGCCGATGCGGTGCATATCGCTGCGCAGTCGATGACCACCGACTACCCGAGCAGCTTCGAGCCGCCTTCGATGATCAAGATGATCGGTTACGACTTGTCGCGCGAAGCCGCCAGGCAGGTCTACGAGGCTGCCGCCATCGGCCCGGAAGACGTGCAGGTGGTCGAGCTGCACGACTGCTTCACCACCAACGAGTTGCTGAGCTACGAGGCCCTAGGCCTGTGCGCCGAGGGCGGCGCCGAACAGTTCATTCGCGACGGCGCCAACACCTACGGCGGGCGCGTGGTCACCAATCCCTCCGGCGGCCTGCTGTCGAAGGGACATCCGCTCGGCGCCACTGGCCTGGCCCAATGCGCCGAGCTGGTCTGGCAACTGCGCGGCCAGGCCGGAGCACGCCAGGTCGAGGGCGCGCGCATCGCGCTGCAGCACAATCTGGGCCTGGGTGGGGCCTGCGTGGTCACCTTGTATCGCCGCGGCTGAATCGGCGCGATTGCATCAGCCTGATTAAATTCAGCGCGATTAAACTCAGCGCGATTGAATCAGCGTGATGGAATCGGCGCGGCGCGATGTCCCATCGATGCATGCCGTGCGATAACTGAACCTCGCTGGCGGACTCGATGCGGCAAATGACAACGAGCTTTCGATGCGCTGACGGCGCGACGGCGACCGCCCCGCCGATGCCATGCCGACGTCGCTTGCCGATCACATCGCAGTCATGCCGGCGATGCATCCTATGCGTCATCGCAGACCGAGAGCATTACCGTGCTGGCGCAGTTCGTGTTTCCTTCCAAGGCAGGTCTTTTCCGCATCGTGCAACACGGACGCCGCTGGCGCTCACTGCTGGACAGCCAGGAAACCGGTCGGCATCCTTCCGCGCCGGCGGCACTGGACACATTGCGCCGCGAATGGCCGGAGGCGCGCCTGCCCGCCTGCCTGAGCGAATGGCGTTACCTGCCCGAGCAGGCGCTGACGCATTCGCGCCTGCCGCTGCGACCCAGCCTGGCCTGAGCAGCGGCCATCATGATTAACTTCGTGCCGCGCCGCTGAGCACGGATCAACCCGCCGCCGCGGCATCCGCGTGCAGGCAGCCCAGCATGCCGCGCGCCAGTTCGCGCTCGCCCTGCAGCACCTGATCGGCGCCCAAGGACTGCAGATGCGCCATGCCCTCGTCGCTGTCGGCCCAGGCGACGATGCGCAGCTGCGTGCTGGCGGCTCGCGCCGTGCGCACCACCTCGCCGCTCTCGAACGCGTCCAGCAAGGTCACCACGATCGCGCTGGCCCGTGCCAGATCGGCTTCCTGCAGCACGTCGGGGCGCACCGCGTTGCCGACCACGGTGGCAATGCCCAGCTCGCGCAGGCGCTCGATGCGCTCGGGTTCTTCCTCGAGCACCAGCACGGCCTCGCCGCGCGCATGCAGCGCATCCACCACCGGCCGGCCGATGCGGCCGTAGCCGGTCACCACCACGTGCGCGCGGGCCGCAGGCAAGGGCTCCGGCGAGGGCACGGACGCCTTCGCCTCCAGCCGCGCGCTGGCGCGATCGAGCAGGCCGAACAGCAGCGGGTTCAGCAGGATCGACAGAATCGCCGCTGCCAGCAGCACGTCCTGCGCCTCCTTCGACACCAAGTGCTGCGTCACGCCGACGCCGATCAGGATGAAGGAGAACTCGCCGATCTGCGCCAGGCTGACCGCAATGGTCAGCGCGGTGCGCATCGAGCGCCCGAAGGCCAGCACGATGCCGCAGGCGATCAGCGACTTGCCGGCCACGATGATCGCCAGCGCAGCCAATACCACCCATGGATCGGTCAGCAGCACGTGATAGTTGAACAGCATGCCGATCGAGACGAAAAACAGCACCGCGAAGGCGTCGCGCAGCGGCAGGGTTTCCTCGGCGGCGTCGTGGGCCAGCTTGGACTCGCCCATCATCATGCCGGCGAAGAACGCGCCTAGCTCGAACGACACGCCGAACAGGCCCGCCGCGCCGAAGGCCACGCCCAGCGCGATCGCCAGCACCGCCAGCCGGAACAGTTCGCGCGAACCGCTCTGCGCCACCACGCCCAGCAGCCATGGAATCAGCCGTTTGCCGACGATCAGCATCAGCGCCACGAACAGGGCCACCTTGCCGATGGTGAGGCCGACCGCCAGCGCGACCGCGCCGGCCGACACGCCTTCGCCACCGGTGAGCGCGCCGCCGATCGCCGGCAGCAGCACCAGGGCCAGCACCATCGCCAGATCCTCGACGATCAGCCAGCCGACCGCGATGCGCCCGCGCTCGCTGTCCATCAGGCGGCGCTCCTCCAGCGCACGCAGCAAGACCACCGTGCTGGCTACCGACAGCGCCAGACCGAACACCAGCCCCTGCGCGAACGGCCAGCCCAGCGCCCAGCCGAGCAGCACGCCGAGCACGGTGGCCGCGGCCATCTGGCCCAGCGCGCCGGGAATGGCGACGCGCTTCACCGACAGCAGATCCTTCAGCGAGAAGTGCAGGCCGACGCCGAACATCAGCAGCACCACGCCCAGCTCGGCCAACTGGTGTGCGATGTGTCCGTCCGCCACGTAGCCCGGGGTGAACGGCCCGACCACCACGCCGGCCACCAGATAGCCGGCCAGCGGCGGCAGCTTCAGGCGATGCGCCAGCATCGCGAACAGGAACGCCAGGACGATGCCGCTGACCAGGGTGGCGATAAGGGGGGCGTCGTGCATCACGGCGTTCCTTTCGTGGGATGGGTGCGGTGCCACGCAGCGGCAGGCACAGGCTCATCCTGTTGTAAGGGCAAGCATCGATCCGCACAAGCCTGGCGGGCCGACAAAGGCCGCTGCGATCGCTACCATGCGTGGTCGCAGAACCTGCCGGTGCCGTTCCGCGCGCCGCCATAAGGACATGCCCATGCCGTTGCTGATCAATGCCTACGCCAGCTTGCGCAACCCGCCGCCACTGGATTTCCCGCACCGCCTGCTCGGCCGGCGCGACCGCAGCGATCCGGAGCTGCTTCCGCACCTGCAAGGCTTCATCGGCTACGTGCTGCAAACCGGGCAGGGTCGCATGACGCCCACGCTCTATCACGTGATGCGGCACCTGCAGCGCGTGCGCCAGCACTACAGCCTGGAGCTGGAAGACGACGCGCTCGATGCCTACGCCGCATGGGCGACACAGGCCAATGCGCTGTGTTTCCTGCCCGACGGCAGCGTGCGCGATCCGAGCGGGCGCGTGCTGGCGAGCCGCGGCGAACCGGCGCCGGATGCGGACGCCACCCTGCCCTACCCGGCCGATGCCGAGGCGCGCAAGGCGCGCAGTCTCGCCGCCCTGCAGGCCATGGACGTGCGCACTCCAGCCAGCTTGCCGCCGGTGATCGGCGCCGACGAGCTGGTGCTGCGCCCGGCAGAGGAAGTCGCCCGCCGCATGCTCGCCCTGTTTGCGGTGGCGGTGCGCGCGGAATCGTTGAACGGCGGCGAGCCGATGTCGCCCGAACAGATCTACGCGCGCGTGCCGGCCGCCCAGGCCGCGCTGTCGCCGCGGGAGCGGGCCTTCATGCAGGACGCGGCGCCGGAACCGCAGCAGATCATCGACTTCGCCTGGCGCTACGAAGCCCTGGCGCTGCTGCAATGGGCGCTAGGCCTGATCGATGAGCTGCCGTTACCGCAGGCGATCTGCGATGTGCCGCGCACCGCACGGATCGCCCTCGAGCATCCCGACGAGGCCTACGTCGTTGCCGCCCGATTGCGCCACGCGAGCGAACTGCTGGATGCGTTGGACCTGCACCAGCGCCTGCACTGGGCGGTGCGCCAGGCGCGCCTGCAGCAGGCCGAAGCACCGGCCGGGCTCGAACCCGGCGTGATCGCGGAGCGCCATCATGCCTTGAACTGGCTGGTCGGCTTCGAGGACAAGCCCTGGGACGAGGTCGATACGCCGACCTGAGCCCACCGCTCATTCGGCAGCGTTGAGCACTGCGAGGAAGTCGCGTCCGTAGCGCTTCAGCTTGGCCTCGCCGACGCCGCTGACCGCCGCCAGTTCCTGTTCGTCGGCGGGCATCGCGCGCAGCATCGCCAGCAAGGTGGCGTCGTGGAACACCACGTAGGGCGGTACGCCCTGCTGCTTGGCGAGCTGGGTGCGCAGGGCGCGCAAGGCATCCCACAGCGGCTGCTCGTAGGCTTCGATGCCGATGCTGGCGCCGGTCACCAGCTGGCTGTCGCGGCGACGGCGCACACTGCGCTCCGGGCGCGCGTCCTCGCGCAGCAGCACGCGCTGCTGGCCGAGCAGCACCTCGCGGCTGGCGGCGGTGAGGCGCAGCGTGCCATAGCCGTCCGGATCGGTGGCCAGCAGGCCGGCAGCGAGCAGCTGGCGGAACACCGAGCGCCAACCCTTCTCGTCCATGTCGGCGCCCACGCCGAAGGTGCTCAGCCGGTCGTGACCGAGCTGGCTTATCCGCTCGCCTTCGATGCCGCGCAGGATGTCGATCACATGGCCCGAGCCGTAGCGCTGGCCGCTGCGGTACACCGCCGACAAGGCCTTCTGCGCGGGCACCGTGGCGTCCCAGGTCTTCGGCGGCTCGAGGCAGTTGTCGCAGTGCCCGCAGGGGCCGTGATAGTCCTCGCCGAAAGCACCCAGCAGCAGTTCGCGCCGGCAGCGCGTGGCCTCGGCATAGGCCAGCAGCGATTCCAGCTTCTGCCGCTCGATGCGCTTGCGCGCGTCGGCGGATTCGGACTGCGCGATCATCTGGCTCATGGTCACCACGTCGGCCAGGCCGTAGATCATCCACGCCTCGGCGGGCAGGCTGTCGCGGCCGGCGCGGCCGGTTTCCTGGTAGTAGCCTTCCATCGAGCGCGGCAGGTCCAGGTGGGCCACGAAGCGCACGTCGGGCTTGTCGATGCCCATGCCGAAGGCCACCGTAGCCACCATCACCACGCCGTCCTCGCGCAGGAAGCGCTGCTGGTTGGACGCGCGCGCGGCAGCGTCCAGCCCGGCGTGGTAAGGCAGCGCCTCGATGCCGGCCTCGGCCAGCCAGGCCGCGGTGTCGTCGACCTTCTTGCGGCTGAGGCAGTACACGATGCCCGACTCGCCGCGATGGCCGTCGAGAAACTGCATCAGCTGCGTGCGCGGATTGTGCTTCAGCGTAACCCGGTAGCCGATGTTGGGCCGGTCGAAGCTGGACACGAACTGGCGCGCCTGCTGCAAGGCCAGGCGCTCGACGATTTCCTCGCGCGTGCGCGGATCGGCGGTCGCGGTGAGCGCCACCCGCGGCACCTGCGGGAAGCGCTCGTGCAGCACGGTGAGCTCGCGGTACTCGGGGCGAAAATCGTGCCCCCACTGCGACACGCAGTGCGCCTCGTCGATCGCGAACAGCGCCGGCTCGATGCGTTCCAGTAGGCCCAGGAAGCGCCCGGTCAGCAGGCGCTCCGGCGCCACGTAGAGCAGCTGCAGCTCGCCGGCCAGCAACTGCCGCTCGACCTCGCGCTGGGCCTCCGCGCTCAGGCTGGAATTGAGATAGGCCGCCGCCACGCCGGCCTCGCGCAAGGCATCCACCTGATCCTGCATCAGCGCGATCAGCGGCGACACCACGACGCCGGTGCCTTGCCGCAGCAAGGCGGGAATCTGATAACACAGCGACTTGCCGCCGCCGGTCGGCATCAACACCAGCGCATCGCCTCCTTCGGCGACGTGCTCGACGATGGCCTGCTGCGGGCCGCGAAAACTGGCGTAACCGAAAACGCTGTGAAGAATGTCGAGGGCGGTCGAAGGCATCCGCCGAATGCTAGCAAACCGCACCGGGCCGTGCCGTGCCCGCTAGTCGGCGAACAAATGCTCCACCATGAAATCGACGAAGACCCGCAGCTTGGGCGAGAGGTGCCGGCTGGACGGCCACAGCACGCGGAACGTGGTGCTGTCCTGGATGTAGTCGTCCAGCACGGTGACCAGGCGGCCTTCGGCGCACTGGCGCCGCACGGCGAAGTCCGGCACGCAGGCGATGCCCAGCCCCTGCTCGGCGAAACACAGCTGCGGCTCCAACGTATTGGTCACCATCGCCGCCGGCAGCGGCACCTCGAAGCGCTCGCCGTCACGCCCGAGTGGCCACGGCAGCAGGCGGCCTGTGCTGGCAAGGCGGTAAAGCAGGCAGTCGTGCTGCTCCAGGTCTTGCGGCTTCAGCGGCGTGCCTTTACGGCGGAAATAATCCGGTGCGCCGACCACGACCTGGCGATAAGAGCCCAGCACGCGGGCCATCAGGCGCGAATCGTCGGGCTCGCCCGCGCGGATGACCGCGTCGAAGCCCTCCTCGATCACGTCGACCAGACGGTCAGAGCTGTCGATGTCGAGCTCGATCTCCGGATAGCTTCGCTTAAAGGCCGCCAGCTTGGGCATGAACAGCATGCCGGCCGAGGGTAGGCTGATGCGCAGCTTGCCGCGCGGCGCCTGCCGGGTCTGCGCCAGCTCCAGTTCGGCCACCTCGACTTCGCACAGGATGCGTCGGCAGCGCTCCAAAAACAGGCTGCCCTCGGGCGTCAGCGTGATGCTGCGGGTCGAGCGATGAAACAGACGCACGCCCAGCCGCTCTTCCAGCCGCGCCACCGCCTTGCCGATGGCCGACGAGGAGACGCCGAGCTTGCGCGCCGCTTCGCTGAAGCCGCCGGCCTCGGCAGTTTGGACGAAGGCGTTCAAGGGGCCGAGGCTGTCCATGTCGCTGTCTGCACCGCGCTCGATTAGAGATGATTTTGTCCGATGTCTTTTGAACTATAGCTAGTTTTTCTCAAAACAGAGAGCGCTTAGGGTGCGCCACAAGATCGCGATGCCGAGTTTCACCTCGAGCCTCGCCGCGACCGCCCACATCTACGGACACTCTCATGACCCTGCTCGCTTCCGATACCAAGTCCCCCGACGACGACAGCCGCGGCATCACCGCCATCCCGGCTGTGCCCTGCCCCACGCAGGCAATTCCCTCCAGCGACCGCCTGCCCATGGCCGGCCTGTTGGCACTGGCCATGGCCGGCTTCATCACTGTACTCACCGAGGCCATGCCCGCCGGTCTGCTGCCGCACATGAGCGCGAGCCTCGGCGTCTCCGCGGCGCTCACCGGCCAGCTCGTCACCATCTACGCGATCGGCTCGCTGGCAACGGCAATCCCACTGACGGCGCTGACCCAGGGCATGCGACGCAAGCCCCTGCTGCTGATCGCGATCGGCGGCTTTGCCGTGGTCAACACGCTGACCGCGATATCGAGCCACTACGCGCTGACCTTCGTGGCGCGCTTCCTGGCCGGCGTGTTCGCGGGCCTGGTGTGGTCCTTGCTGGCCGGCTACGCCAGCCGCATGGCCCCGCCGCATTTGAGCGGGCGCGCCATCACGGTCGCGATGTTCGGCACGGCGCTGGCACTCTCGCTGGGCATACCCGCCGGCACCCTGCTCGGCAGCCTGTCCAATTGGCGCGTCGCCTTCGGCTGCATGAGCGTGCTGACCCTGATCCTGATCGGCTGGGTGCTGGCGAAGGTGCCCGACTTTCCGGGCCAGCCGGCCACCAGGCGGCTCTCCCTGCTCGACGTACTGATGCTGCCGGGCGTGCGGCCGGTGCTGTTCGTGACGCTCAGCTTCGTGATCGCCCACAACTTGCTGTTCACCTACATCGTGCCCTTCATCGCGCCCGCCGGTCTGGCCGAGCGGGCCGACCTGGTGCTGCTGGTGTTCGGCCTTGCCTCGCTGGCCGGCATCGGCGGCGTAGGTCTGCTGGTGGACCGCTGGCTGCGCGAGATGACGTTAGGCGCCATCCTGCTGTTCGGCGCGTCGGCCGTTGCCCTGGGCCTGCGCGGCGACTCCCCCGCGGTGATCTACCTCGCGGTCACTCTATGGGGCCTGGCCTACAGCGGCGCGCCGACCCTGTTCCAGACGGCTTCGGCCAAGGCCGCCGGCGCAGCCGCCGATGTCGCGCAGTCGATGATCGTGACGGTCTGGAATACCGCCGTCGCCGCCGGCGGCCTGATTGGCGGCCTGCTGCTCGAGACGCGCGGCGTCACCGCGTTTCCGTGGACCGTGGCTGCATTGCTGGCAGCGGCCATGGCCGCCGCATACGCAGCGCGCAGGGCTGGCTTTCCGGCACGTCCGTCGGCATGACGGCGCGATCGGCCGCCTAAAACGGCCGACGCCCGCCAGGCGACCAGGAACCGTTCTGCTGCCAAGCCTATGGCATGCCCCACAAGGCCCGGTCGATGTCGGCATCGAGACCAAAGCGCGACAGCGGCACCTTGCCGTTCTTCACTTCCACACCCTCCGCACGCAGCCGGCGGCTCTGCTCGCGGAATCCGCGGCTGCCGGGCGGAAAGGCGATCTGCCCGCTGGAACGCAGCACGCGGAACCAGGGCAGTTCCATGCCGTCCGGCACCTCGCCGAGCAGCCGCCCGACCAGCCGCGCCCGCCCGGGCAGGCCCACACGGGCGGCGATGGCGCCATAGCTGGCGACGCGACCGGGCGGAATGGCGGCGATGGCGGCGAACACGCGGGCGTGGATATCATTCATGGCAGGGGGGACAGCAACCGGGGACGCATGGCAGAGTAGCAGCGTCCCCCGCGGATGAAGGATTTCGCCATGCGCCACTTCGAAGCGGTGCGTTCCCACGTCGGCAGCCGCCACCAGCTGCGCCAGAACGATCCCTACCTGCTCAGCTTCGACCTGCGCCTGCCGCAGGGCAGGCACCAGGGCATCTACCTGGCCGAACTGGAGGACGAGCACGGGCGCCGTTACCTGCGCATCTCCACCCCGATCGGCCCGCTGGCCGGCACCGATCCCAGGCGCTGCCTGCGCTTCAACTGGGAACAGCGCACCGGCTACCTGGCAATGGCCGATCTGGACGGCTCGCCCTATCTGCACCTGTGCGAAAACCGCCCCTACGGCTACCTGGACGGCCTCGAGCTGGAGCGCCTGATCGCCGAACTCGGCGTGCTGGGCGACCAACTGGAGCAAATCATCGTCAGCGAGGGCGACGCGCTCTGAACGATCTCACATCGCCAGCCGGGCCAGCCGCACCAGCGCATAGGCCAGCAAGGCGGTAATCGGCAGGGTCAGGATCCAGGCCCATACCATGCGCTCCACCACCGACCAGCGGATGGCGTTGAAGCGCTTAGCCGCGCCCACGCCCATGATCGAGGCCGAAACGTTGTGGGTGGTCGACACCGGCAGGCCGAACGCCGAAGCGGTGAGAATCACCGCGGCCGAACTGGTCTCGGCGGCGAAGCCGTTGATCGGATGCAGCTTGACCATCTTGTGGCCGAGCGTCTTGATGATGCGCCAGCCGCCACCGGCGGTGCCGGCCGCCATGGTCAGCGCGCACAGCACCTTCACCCACACCGGAATGCTGAAGCCGCCGCGCACCGAGCCGTGGATGCTGAGGAAGCCCAGCCACGCCGGCAGGTGATCGAACTGTCCGGCGGTGGTGGCGCCGACCAGGGCCAGGGCGATGATGCCCATGCTCTTCTGCGCATCGTTCATGCCATGCGCCAGGCCCATCGCGCTGGCGGAGACGATCTGCGCCTTGCCGAAGAAGCTGTTGACGAAGGGCGTTCGGCCGAAGCGGTGCAGCAGGCCCTTGCGGCTGGAAAACCACGCCAGCAGGGCATACAGCGCACCCATCAGCAGCAGGCCGATGACGAAGCCCAGCAGCGGCGACACCACCATCGGCACCACCACCTTGGGGATCACGCCCTTGCCCAGCCACCAGTGCGCACCGCCCTGACTCCAGATCACCGCGTCGAAGCTGTCGCCGGAGGCGGCCACCGCCGCGCCCACCAGCGAGCCGACCAGCGCGTGGCTGGAACTGGACGGCAGGCCCCACCACCAGGTGATCAGGTTCCACACAGTGGCACCGAGCAAGGCGCAGATCAGCAGCTGCGGACCGACTTCGATCACCCCGGCGTCGATGAGGCCCGAGGCGATGGTCACCGCCACCGCGCTGCCCCACAGCGCGCCGATCAGGTTGGTGGTCGCCGCCAGCAGCACCGCCTGGCCCGGGGTGAGCACCTTGGTCGCCACCACCGTGGCGATCGAATTGGCGGTGTCGTGGAAACCGTTGATGTAAGTAAAAGCCAGCGCAATCAGCACCTCGGCCGCGACCAGGCTCATGCTCATGGGCAGGCCCCGGCGGCAAGGCGGACGGCTCGGAACGGACGAAGCGGGCGACGGCCGGAAATCAGCACGACGGCGCCCTCAGGAATTCTTCAGCACGATCGCGTAGACGATGTTGCCGACGTCGCGGCACTTGTCGATGGCCTTCTCCAGCAGCTCGAACAAGTCCTTGGCCAGCATCGCGCGCATGGCGTCGTTGCCCTCGACGTACAGGGTGCGATACGGCGCCAGCAACATGCGATCGCCCTCGGATTCCAGGGTCTGCAGGCGGTCCTGCAGCTTCTTCACCACGTCGATGCGCAAACCGCGGCGCAGCTCGCCGATCATCTCGGCGACCACTTCGGTCGCCTGCTGCAGCACCAAGGCGCGCTGGCCGAAATCGATCCCGGCTACGCGCGCCGACACGATGTCGTAGCGCTCGGCGAACTTCTCCACCGTCTTGGGGATCTTGTAGAGCGCCGAGTTCAGCGCGTCGATGTCCTCGCGGTCCAGCGCAGTGACGAAGGTGTTCACCAGTTCCTCGCTGATCTGTCCGGCCAGCGCCTTGCCGCGGGCCCGCGCGGCCGCGAAGCCGGCCATCACCGGCGCGTGGTCGGTGCCGGTGACCAGCTCGCACAGGGTCTTGGCGCTCTCGCTGGCGGCGGCGGCGCTCTGCTCGAGCAAGCCGTAAAACTTGTCGCCTTTGCCGAAAATGGTTTGCAATGAAAACATGGGAGCTTGCCTGCGGGGCCAGGACGGGGGAGAAAAGTGACCGGAATGTTACAGGAGCGCCACCCTGCCCCGCACCACACGCCGCCTCGCCCACGGCGTTCCCGCCGGTTAGATCAACGCCCGCCGAAGCCTTACACTGCGGGCATGTCACCCCATGATCGCCTGACGCGATGCTGACCGAAATCGCGCTCGTCTTTGTGCTGGCCCTGTGCAACGGCTTTTTCGCCCTGTCCGAAATGGCCCTGGTCGCGTCCCGCAAGAGCCGTCTCAAGCAGATGGCGCGCACCAGCCGTCGTGCGCGGCTGGCCTCGCGCCACGCCGAGGCGCCGGAGCACTTCCTGTCCACCGTGCAGGTCGGCATCACCCTGGTGATGCTGATTACCGGCGCCCTGACCGGCGATGCCCTCGGCGGCCACATCGCCGACGCGCTGCATGCCCGCGCCCCCTGGCTGGAGCCCTATGGCCGCGTGCTCGGCATCGTGCTCGGCTTCGTGCTGATCTCGTTCGTGCAGATCGTGCTGGGCGAACTGGTACCCAAACGCCTGGCGCTGTCCGCACCGGAAAAAGTGTCCGGCTACGTGGCCATGCCGATGCTGGTGCTGTCGCGCATCGCCGCGCCGTTCGTGTGGCTGCTCAACGCCTCCAGCGGACTGCTGCTGCGCCTGCTGCGGGTCAACGGCGGCGGCCGCGACGCCGCCAGCGAAGAGGAAATCCGCCTGCTGGTGGCCGAAAGCGCTGAGCAGGGCGTGCTGGATGCCGACGAGCACGCCATGGTGAACCGCGTGCTGCGTCTGGGCGACCGCACCGTCGACAGCGTGATGACGCCGCGCGTGCGCATCGCCTGGCTGGACCTGGCCGCGCCGCGCGGCGAGAACATCGAGGTGCTGCGCCAGACGCCGTACTCGCGCTATCCGGTCTATCGCGGCGACGAGAGCGACATCGTCGGCGTGGTCGAGGTGAAGAGCCTGTTGGGCAGCATGGCCGACGGCACGCTGGACCTGTTCAGGCAACTGGCCAAACCCTTGTTCGTGCCGGCCACGGCGCGCGCGCTCGACCTGCTGGAAGAATTCCGCGACGCCGAGACGCCGATGGCCCTGGTGGTGGACGAATACGGCGACATCGAGGGCCTGGTCACCCTCAACGACCTGCTCGCGGCGGTGGTCGGCGCCTCTCAGCTGGGCCACGGCAATGGCGACGAGAGCGCGCCGATCGTCGCCCGCGAGGACGGCAGTTGGCTGATCGACGGCAGCCTGCCCACCGACGATCTGCGCGAGCTGCTGCACGTCGATCGCCTGCCCGGCGAGGAACAGCACGACTTCCGCACCGTCGCCGGCATGGTGATGAGCGCGCTGGGCCACATCCCCCAGGTCGGCGAGGTGTTCGCCTGGAAGGGCATCCGCTTCGAAGTGGTGGACCTCGATGGCGCACGCATCGACAAGCTGCTGGTCACGCCTGCCGTCCGCAGCGATCCCGCCGACGACGAACAGTGAGGCGCCGTCATGGATGACGCACAGATCTGGTTCAGATCGAGCTTGTTCGTCATCGATCCTGACGAAGACTCGGCAGGCAATCCGCATCGCTACGGCAAGGCGCTGGCGGCCTGGCTGCGCAGCAAGCTGATTGAGCAAGGCCGCGCTGCCGAAGAGGCCATTGAGGAAGACTGGGGTTGGTGTCTGCCCTGTGCAGAGCAACCGTTCGCGCTGTGGATCGGTTGCGGCCACGCGTTCGATCCGAGACGGCTGCCGGCGACCAGCGAAGACATCATCTGGACCTGCTTCGCCGCCGCGGAAGCGGGCTGGCTGAAGCGTTGGTGCAACGGCATCAGCCGCCAGGACATGGATGCCGCCGCGGCCGAGCTGTTCGCGCAAGTGCAGCGCATCATTGCCGCCGAACCTGCCCACCGCCTGGTCGAGTCGCCCTGAGCGCGCACTCGCGCCTAATCAGGCTTCCGTATCCGTATCGCCTGCCCGGCCGGGCTTGAGGCGTCCGCTGACGATCTGCCCCATCCGCTGCGCGTCGGCGAGGATGCCGTGCAGGGCGCGCAGCTCGCGCGTGTCCGGTTGGGCGCGCTGGAACAGGCGGCGCAGGCGCAACATGATGACGGTAGGCGAGCGCCCCTTATGGAAGTCGATGTCGTCCAGGGTCTGCGCGAGATGCTCGTAGAAGCGCTCCATCTGCGCCGCGTCGGCCGGCGGCTCGTCGTGGTCCGGCGGCGCGCTGGACGGAACGTCGCCCAGCAAGGCCAGGCGCAGCTCGTAGGCCATCACCTGCACCGCCTGGGCCAGGTTCAACGAGCTGTAGTCGTCCACGCTGGGGATGCGCACCATCGCGTGGCAACGCGCCAGCTCTTCGTTCTCCAGGCCGGTGCGTTCGTTGCCGAACAGCAGCGCCACCTGTTCGCCGCGCGCCGCCGCGGCCAGCGCCTGTGCGGCACCCTCCCGCGGCGACAGCTCGGCGAGATTCACGCCGCGCCGCCGCGCCGACAGGCCCAGCGCGAAGGTCGCGCCCTGCAGGCCGTCGACCAGGCTGCCGTGCACGCCGGCCGTCGCCAGCACGCTCACCGCATTGGCCGCCAGCGCGTCTGCCTCGCGGTGCGGGAATTGTTCCGGCGCCACCAGCTCCAGACGTTCGAAGCCCATGGTGCGCATCGCCCGCGCCGCGCTGCCGATATTGCCGGGATGCGAGGTACGCACCAGCACGAAGCGGAAGCGGGCATAAAGATCGTCAGCGGTCATGCGGTCTGCAGTCATGCGGTCCGGGCAGGCCATGGAAAGCGGACAAGCATAGCGAAGCCGGGCGCACGCCGCTGCCACTGGCCATGCAACGACCAGGCTACCGGCCCGCACCGCACAGGCTCAGCATGCCCCAGCCGTGCTGCTAAGCCATCTCCGACTTTGCTACAATCGGCGGCCGTAACCCGTTCTTTTGAAAAGCCGAAGCCATGTCCAGACCCGCCGTCAACGTCGCGGTGCGCGCCGCGCGCGCCGCAGGCAACATCATCCTGCGCTACATGAACCGCATCGACGGTCTCAACGTCGTCGAAAAGCAGCGCATGGACTTCGCCTCCGAAGTGGACCGCCTGGCCGAGGCCGAGATCGTCAAGGAACTGCGCCGCGCCTACCCGGAACACGCCATCCTCGCCGAGGAAGGCGGCGCGATCGGCAAGAATCCGCTGACCTGGGTGATCGACCCGCTCGACGGCACGCACAACTACCTGCGCGGCATCCCGCACTTCTGCGTCTCGATCGCCTTGCTGGAAAAGGGCGTGCCGGTCTATGGCGTGGTGTTCGACCCGTTGCGCGACGAGCTCTATACCGCGAGCAAGGGCGACGGCGCCTACCTCAACGATCGCCGCATCCGCGTCGGCAAGCGCGAAGGCCTGGGCGGCGCGATGATCGCCACCGGCTTTCCCTATCGCCAGCGCGAGCATCTCGACGCGCAGCTCGGCATGACCCGCGCCCTGCTCGGCCAGGCCGAGGATCTGCGCCGCTCCGGTTCGGCCGCGCTCGACCTGTGCTACGTCGCCGCGGGCCGCTACGACGGCTTCTTCGAGATCGGCCTGAAGCCGTGGGACATCGGCGCCGGCGCGCTGATGGTGCACGAGGCAGGCGGCCGCTACTGCGACTTCGCCGGACGCGACGGCATTCCCGCCAGCGGCAACATCGTCGCCGGCAACCTGCGCGTGGCGCAGGCGATGGTGGACGCGATCGGCGCACAGGCCACACCGGCCCTGCTCAAGGCCTGAGCGCAACGAACCCGGAAGGAAAGTTGAGCCTCGGGTGTGAAGGCTCGACCGAAGCACTGAAGTCTGGCAGGCCTGCCCGTTCAGGCCATCCGGCTTCCCCGCCGCCTCATGCAGCCTGGCGCAAACCCCGCGGGTTCACGCGGTCACGGCCAATCATAGATGCATCCTCGCTGCGACGAAGTCCCGCAGCGAAACGGACTCACCCCTGCGCCGAGCCGAAGAACATCAGGTAGACCAGACGTCCGTTTTCCAGGCTGTCGCCGAAGGCCTGCCCGGCGGTGTGCCACAGCCAGGGGCGCAGCAGCAGCAGCCGGTTGAAACGCATCGGCACCTGCATGGTCAGCTCCCACTTGGAGTCGTCGTTGCTTTCCTTCTCGATGATCTCGCGGTGCACTTGGTCGATCGAGCTGTAGCCCATCGCCGCGAGTTCTTCGTGATTGATCGGCCGGCGATCGGTGCCGGTGCGCCGGTGCCGATAGAAATCGGTGCCGCCCTGGCAGTGCTCAGGCAAGCTGAGATAGAGGATGCCGGACCAGTGCGAGCGGTCGATATGCACCTTGGCGCGCCCCTGGTCCGCGGCCAGGGTGATGCGGCACTTCGCATGCGACTGCAGCGGATTCAGCAGCCCCAGCGGCTCGCCGACGATGCGCGAGACCTGCGGCAGCAGGCCGTCGATATTGATGCGCTCCAGCGAGTTGCGCCCGGGAAAAGCGCCGTCCTGCTCGGGATAGGTGAGCTTGAGCGCGGCCTTGCGCAACTCGAGCGCATTGTCGAGAAAGTCGTCGACGACGATGATGGAAGTAGGCATAAGCAGCCAGCCTAACCCTTGCGCCCGCGCGCCTTCAAGCGCAGTCGCGGCTCACACGCCCGGCTCGCCGGCCTCGCGCAGCAGGCCGCGCAGGAACGGCACGGTGATCCGCCGTCGCGCTGCCAGCGAAGCCTGGTCCAGCCGGTCGAGCAGGTCCAGCAAGGCGCCGAGGTCGCGCGCGTAGCGGGCGAACAGCCAGTCGAGCACGCTGTCGTCCAGCTCAATGCCGCGGATCGCGGCCTGCCCCTTGAGCACCTCGCGGCGCTGCGCGTCGTCGAGCGGATGCAGGGCGTACTGGGTGCAGGCGCCCAGCCGCGAACGCAGGTCCGGCAGGCCCAGTTCCAGTTGGGCGGCAGGCCCGGCTGCCGCGAACAGCAGGGTGCTGCCCTCGGCGCGGGCGCGATTGTAGAGATCGAACAGCGCGTGCTCGGCTTCGCGATCGCCGCCGATGGCGTCCACGTCGTCCAGCGCCAGCAGCTCGCCACCGGCCACGCCGCGGATCGCCGCCGCACGCTCGCCCAGGCGCCCGAGCGGCAGATACTGCACGCCGCGTCCGGATTCGCTCGCCGCCTGGCAGGCCGCCATCAGCAGATGGCTCTTGCCGCTGCCGGCCGGCCCGCTGAGGAACACCCAGCCGGTCGCCGCGTCGATCGCCGCAGCCTGCACTGCCGCCAGCGCAGCCGCGTTGTCGCCGGCGTGGAAATGCTCGAAGCGCTGGCGGCGCGGCCAGCGCAGGCTCAACGGCAACTGCGGAATCATGAGCGGGCGGGCTTGTCCGGATCGTCACCGGCAGCGTGGTCGGCATCGCCGGCGGCACGCTTGATCACCACCGTTTCCGTGCTGGCGGTGTGGCCTGCCGCGTTCACGGTGACCTCGACTTCGGCCAGCACCGGATCTTCCGGCCCCTGTTCGGTGTACAGCTCACTCTGCTTGTAGCGTTCGGCCAGATAGCGCAGCAGCACCAGGATCACCGAGGCCGCCGGCAAGGCCAGCAGCACGCCGAGGAAACCGAACAGGTAGCCGCCGGCCAGCACCGCGAAGATCACCGCCACCGGGTGCAGGCCGATCTTGTCGCCGACCAGCTTGGGCACCAGCACATACCCTTCCAGCAGCTGGCCCAGGGTGAACACGCCGATCACCAGCAGCACGTGGGTCCAGTCGCCGTACTGCACCAGCGCAGCGATGATGGCCGCACCGAAACCGACGATGAAACCGAGATAGGGCACGAAGCTGAGCAGGCCAGCGACCATGCCGATCAGCGGGCCTACCGAGAGCCCGGCGATCAGCGACAGCGCGCCGCCGTAGAACACGCCCAGCGCAGCCATCACCAGCAGCTGGCCGCGCACGAAGGCGCCGAGCACGTGGTCCGCCTCGCGCGCCAGGTAGGCGATGGTCGGTTCGATCGAGCGCGGCAGCATGCGGTCGAACCAGGCCATCAGGCGATCCCAGTCGCGCAGCAGGTAGAACGCCACCACCGGGATCAGCACCACATTGGTCAGCTCCATCACGATGCCGACGCCGGAGCGCGAGAGCTTGCCGATCACCTCGCCGATCGAGCCCATGTGCTCCTTGATCGCAGCGATTACCCGGTCGGTGTCGAAGGTGCCCGGATCGAGGTGCAGCTTGGCCTGCAGCCACGGCAAGGCGGTGCCCTTGGCCCACTCCACGTAGCGCGGCATGTTCTGCACCACGTTCTCGACCTGGCGCGAGATCAGCGGCACCAGCAGCAGCAGCGCGCCGGCCGCAATCAGCAGCAGCGCGATGAAGACGATGGACACCGCCAGCGAGCGGCCGAGCCCGAGGCGTTCCAGCCGATCGGCCAAGGGATCGCCGAGATAGGCCAGCATGGCGGCAAAGGCGAACGGCATCAGCACGGGCGCCAGCAGCCAGATCAGCCAGCCGATCACCACGGTGATCGCCAGCAGCTGCCAGCGGCGCGCCACGTCCGGGTGGAGCATCGGGCCGTGAGCCGGCGCGGGAGTCGGTGCGGCGGGACGCTGGGACTTGCTCATGCTCAGTGCAACCAGCGCAGGCTGGCGTCCGCGCCGCTGTGCTGCGCCGCCTGCAGCAGGCGCCCGCCGGCGGCGAGGTTGGCCGCCAGGGTATCCAGCGGCAGGTCGGCCTTGAGCTGGAACAGCATGCCGTCACCCTGCGCCTGCAGCGTATTCACCTGGTGCACCGCCGGATCGGCACGCAGCACGGCGAGCAGGTTGGCGTAGTCGGTCGCCGAAGCGATGCCGGACACCCACAGCTTGCCGTCGACCGCGCTGGCGCCGATCACGTTGAGCTGCTTGCCGAGGCGGTCGCCCAAGGTATTGCCGGCATTACCCAGCAGGGCGTCGGCGCTGGCGGCCTGGTCCTTCCACTGCTGCGCGCGGCCGCCGCTGACCAGGGTCCAGTCGGCGTTGTTGCCGTTGAGATTGCCGATCAGCACCAGGCCGGTCTTGTAGTCGCGGGTCACGTCGGTCAGCGCGGCTGGATCGGCCTTCTGCAAGGCCTCCACGTCCGGCGGATTGGATTCGTCGGCGGTGATCACGTTATAGCCGCGCGCCGTGGCCGACTGCAGCAGGGCGCCGAGCGCCGCCTTGCCCAGCGGATCGCCGCCGTCGCGGCGCACGATCGCCAGCACGGGCGGCTTCATGCCGGCGCTGGGCACGCCCAGGGTGGCGATGGTGCGGTCCACCGCGCCCTGGTCGAAGCTGACCTGCAGGCTGATCGACGGCGCCGAGCCGCCGCCACGCTGGTACTGGTACTGCTGCACGATGCCCGAGGCGCCCTTCAGCGCCTCGTCGTAGCCGCTCTTGCCGCGCAGGTCCTGGCCGCCAGCCACGCGGACCAGCACCTGGCCCAGTCCGGTGGCGAAGGCCTGGTTGCGCTCCGCCTCGCTGGTGTCCTTCACCGGCACGACCACGGTGTACGGCAACGCCGAGCCCTGCGCATGAGCCTGCGGCAGTGCGACTAGCAGCAACAGGAAGGAAAGGATCAACCACCGGGATAGACGCATGACGCGGGCCGCATTCCATGGGGACACCTGCGAGAGTCTGCCCAATCCCATCCCCAGCGTCTATCATGATGCGTTTCTCCATCCCGGTTCCCCGCCATGTCCGACGCCCTCACCTACCGCGCCGCCGGCGTCGACATCGACGCCGGGAATGCCCTGGTCGAACGCATCAAGCCGCTGGTCAAGCGCACCAGCCGCCCCGAAGTGATGGGCGGCCTGGGCGGCTTCGGCGGCCTGTTCAACCTGGGCAGCCGCTACAAGGAGCCGGTGCTGGTCTCCGGCACCGACGGCGTCGGCACCAAGCTCAAGCTGGCCCAGCAACTGGCCCGGCATGACAGCATCGGCATCGACCTGGTCGGCATGTGTGTGAACGACGTGCTGGTGCAAGGCGCGGAGCCGTTGTTCTTCCTCGACTATTTCGCCACCGGCAAGCTGGACGTGGATACCGCCGCGGCCGTGGTCGGCGGCATCGCCAAGGGCTGCGAACTGGCCGGCTGCGCCCTGATCGGCGGCGAAACCGCCGAAATGCCGGACATGTACCCGCCGGGCGAATACGACCTAGCCGGCTTCACCGTCGGCGCGGTGGAAAAAAGCGAGCTGCTGACCGGCGAGGCCATTGCCGCCGGCGACGTGATTCTCGGCGTGGCCTCCAGCGGCCCGCATTCGAACGGTTACTCGCTGATCCGCAAGATCGTCGAGCGCGCGGGCATCACCGCGGACAACGGAGGCTTCGAGCTCGATCTCGACGGCACGCGGCTGGCCGACGCCCTGCTGGCGCCCACCACCATCTACGTCAAGCCGATGCTCGAGCTGATCAAGGCGTCGCCGGTGCACGGCATGGCCCATATCACCGGCGGCGGCCTCAAGGAAAACATCATCCGCGTGGTGCCGGACGGTCTCGGCCTGGCCATCGAAGCCTCGGCGATCGCCCTGCCGCCGGTATTCGACTGGCTGATGCGCGAAGGCAAGGTGGCGCGCGAAGAAATGTGGCGCACCTTCAATTGCGGCATCGGCTTCACCGTGATCCTGCCGGCCGACGCCGTGGCCGGCGCCCGCGCCCTGCTTGAACGTCACGGCCTGGCCAGCCGGATCATCGGCAGCGTGGTGCCCGCATCGGGCGACGAACGCGTCCATATCGCGTAGGCCTCGCAATGCGGAAGCTTCGAGGCCCCGGCATCCAGAAAGAGCTGCTCGACTACTTGCGCCTCGAACAGGCCGAGGACGACGGCGAGCTGCTTCGCCACGGCAGCCTGATCTATCTGGGCACGGCGCAGGAGGGCTCGGGCGAGACGCATTACTGGAGCTATCCGACCGCCCGCGGCGTGCATTGGGTGGCGCTCTACGCGAACAACTCGATAGGCACCTGCGACGATGGCGTCCCCGAGGCCATCCAGGCGAAGACGCCGGCGCGCGAAGCGCATCGCATGCGCAAGCCGCGCCCGGCACCCCAGCCGCTGGATCGCTCTCGTCCGGCCACGACCACCTGGGTGCCGTGGCAAAAGGCCATCGCGAACTACTACCCCGTCTGGCAGGAAACGGACATCAGCTACGAGTCCGCGCTGAGCCGGTTCAAGGCGCGCGCCGCACGCGTTGGCGACATGCGAGTGTTCTGCCTGCACCTGACCTCCGGTCGTTACGCCCGCCTGGCCTGCGAGGACCGCTTCCCGGCCATCGAGATTTCCCTGGAAGTGTTCGGCGGCAGCGAACACAGCATGGGGCACGTCTACATCACCGACATGGTCGAGCTCTACACGCATCTCGGCCTGAGCTTCGAGCCACCGAAACAAGCCTTCCCCTATGAATGGCGTTGACCGCAGCGCGCCCGCGAAGGCGGCACCGCTGCGCGTCGCCGCGCTCGCTTCCGGGCGCGGCAGCAATCTGGCCGCGCTGCTCGCGGCGCACGAGCGCGGCGACTTGCCGGTCGACTTCGTGCTGGTCGCCAGCGATCGCGCCGATGCAGCCGCGCTGGGTATCGCCAGCGCGGCAGGCGTTCCCACGCTGGCGCTGAATCCACGCAACTATCCCAGGCGGCGCGCGTTCGACCTCGACCTGTTCGAGCGCGTGGCCGCCAGCGGCGCACAGCTGCTGGTGCTGGCCGGCTTCATGCGGGTGATCGATGCGCGGGCGCTGCAGCCCTGGCTGGGCCGCGCCATCAACATCCATCCCTCGCTGCTGCCCAAATACCCCGGCTTGCATACGCATCGCCGCGCCCTGGAGGCCGGCGACCGCGAACACGGCGCCAGCGTGCACTACGTGACCGCCGAGCTGGACGGCGGCCCGGTGATCGCCCAGGTGCGCATGCCGATCGAACCCGGCGACGACGAACAGACCCTGGCCCAGCGACTGCTGCCACTGGAGCATCAACTGCTGGTCGGCACGGTTGCGGCCATCGCGGCCGGCCGTCTCGCGCTGCGCGACGGCGGCATCCTGCACGACGGGCAAGGGCTCACGGCACCGCTACAGTGGCGCGACGGCGCGCTGCAGGCGGGCTGAGGCGCTCCCTACGCTTGGTTCAGGGACCATGCGTAGACTGGGTCTCATGCGCAAACTCACTTTCGTCCGTCCGCTCGCCGCCGGCCTTGCGCTGGCCCTCGCCACTTCCGCCGCGTTCGCCGCCACGCCGGCGCCGTTCACCGCGACCTACCAGGTATCCAGTGGCGGTCAGCTGCAGGGCGAGGCAACGATCAAGCTCAGCGCCGCCGGCAGCGGCGAATTCGTCTACAGCAACCAGAGCCGCGGCACCGCCGGCATGGCCGCGATGCTCAACGCCAGTTCCACCGAGACCAGCCGCTTCCGCTGGGTCGACGGGCATCCGGAAACCCTGCGCTACGACAGCGAGCAGGTGGCGCTCAAGACCAAGCGGCGCCATCTGAGCGTGGACCCGGCTACCCATCAGGTCAGCGTCGACGAGGGCAAGGGCGTGCACAGCTACGCCGGCGTGCCGGGCATGATCGACCGCAACCTGCTGCCGCTGGCGCTGGGCCTGGCGCTGGCCGACGGCAGCCAGCAGGTGACCCTGCCGGTCGGCGTACGTCAGAACGTCGAGCAGCAGCAGTACCGGGTCGCCGGCAGCGAGGCGGTGCAGGTGCCGGCCGGCAGCTTCAAGGCCGAGCGGATCGAGCGCAGCAACGCCGACAAGCCCTTCAGCGGCTGGTACGTGCCGCAGAAATTCCCGGTGCCGGTGAAGCTGACCCAGGCCGACGGCGGCGACCTCACGCTGGAGCTGGTGCGCTTCAGCCAGCCCTGACGCAACGAAGGCCGCACGTGGCGGCCTTCGCTTCATGCTTCATGCTGCATGACGCATCGCCATAGCGAGCGCCTGGCTCAGGACGGCAGGCGGCGGATCCTGGCGCCCAGCACGCCCAGCTTCTCTTCGATGTTCTCGTAGCCGCGGTCGATGTGGTACACGCGGTCGACCGTGGTGTCGCCCTTGGCCACCAGGCCGGCCAGCACCAGGCAGGCCGACGCGCGCAGGTCGGTCGCCATGATCGGCGCACCGCTCATCTGCGGCACGCCCTGCACGATCGCGGTGTTGCCTTCCAGGCGGATGTCCGCGCCCAGACGCTGCAGCTCGTGCGCGTGCATGAAGCGATTCTCGAACACCGTCTCGGTGATCACGCCGACGCCCTCGGCCACGCAGTTCAGTGCGGTGAACTGGGCCTGCATGTCGGTCGGGAACGCCGGGTACGGCGCGGTGGTGATGTTGACCGCCTTCGGTCGGCGCCCGCGCATGTCGAGCTCGATCCAGTCCGGGCCGCTGCTGACATGTGCACCGGTGTCCTCCAGCTTGGCCAGCACCGCCTCCATGGTGTTGGCGCGGGCGTTGCGTGCGCGGATCTTGCCGCCGGTCATCGCCGCGCCGACCAGGAAGGTGCCGGTTTCGATGCGGTCCGGCAGCACCTCGTATTCGGTGCCGCTCAGGCGCTCCACGCCGTGGATCACCATGGTCGAGGTGCCGGCGCCCTCGATCTGCGCACCCATGGCGATCAGGCAGTTGGCCAGGTCGACCACTTCGGGCTCCTGCGCGGCGTTCTCGATCACGCTGGTGCCGGAAGCGAGCACGGCGGCCATCATCACGTTCTCGGTGCCGGTCACGGTCACCATGTCCATCATGATCCGAGTGCCCTTCAGGCGGCGCGCCCGTGCCTTGATGTAGCCGTTTTCCACCACGATGTCGGCGCCCAGCGCCTGCAGCCCGCGGATATGCTGGTCGACCGGCCGGGAGCCGATCTGGCAGCCGCCGGGCAGGGACACCTCGGCCTGGCCGAAGCGGGCCACCAGCGGGCCCAGCACCAGGATCGAGGCGCGCATGGTCTTGACCAGGTCGTACGGCGCGAAATAGCGGTCGGTCGAGCGCGGGTCGACCTGGATCTTCATGCGGTCGTCCAGCACCAGCTGCACGCCCATCTGGCCGAGCAGCTCCATGGTGGTGGTGACGTCGTGCAGGTGCGGCACGTTGCTGATCGTGACCGGTTCGTCGGCCAGCAGGCAGGAGGCGAGGATGGGCAACACCGCGTTCTTGGCGCCGGAAATGCTCACCTCGCCGTTGAGCGGCTCGCCGCCGCTGATCAGAATCTTGGCCATTACTGTCCTTGAAGAATGCTTGGAGTACTGAAAACGCGGCCGGGCTCAGCCCTGCTTCGGGGAGCTCGGCAAGGCCGCCGCTTCCTCGGGCGTCAGGGTCTTCAGCGCCAGCGCGTGGATCGCGCCGCCCATCAGCTCGCCCAGCGTGGCGTAGACCAGGCGGTGCCGCGCCAGCGGCAGCTTGCCGGCGAACTGCGCGGCCACCACGGTGGCCTCGAAATGCACGCCATCGGCGCCGCTCACGTCAGCCTGCGCACCGGGCAGGCCGTTTTGGATCAATGCCCGGATATCGGCCGCGTCCATCGGAAATCCACTAAAGCTGGGTCGGTCGGCGTCCGGATCCAGAACACATACTGAACCCATCGCGCCGACTTGTGACGTTAAAATGCGAATATGCCATGGTAATGGAAATACGCTGTCGCAGAAACGACACGGCCGATTCCGTCCGCGGCAGCCGCTCCACCCCGCCCCGTCCGGGCGGCCCGGGACGGGTCGAATCCTGAACAGCCCGATCACGTCCGCCATCGAGAATCCATGAACGCACACATCGCCACTACCGCCAAACCCGTTCTGGTGGACGCCGACGCGGTGGTCCGCAGCGCCCGCACGGTGATCGCCACCGAGGCGGCCGCGATCCGCGCGCTGGAGCCGCGGATCGGCGCCGGCTTCGTCGAGGCCTGCCGGCTGATCCTGAACGGCAAGGGCCGGGTGGTGGTGTCGGGCATGGGCAAGTCCGGCCATGTGGCGCGCAAGATGGCGGCCACCCTGGCCTCCACCGGCACCCCGGCCTTCTTCGTGCATCCGGGCGAGGCCAGCCACGGCGACCTGGGCATGATCCAGCCGCAGGACATCGTGCTGGCGGTGTCGTACTCGGGCGAGACCGACGAGCTGCTGTTCATCCTGCCCGCGCTGAAGCGCCAGGGCACCGCGCTGATCGCGATGACCGGCAACGCGCAGTCGGCCCTGGCCTGCCAGGCCGAAGTGCACCTGGACATCAGCGTCAGCGCCGAAGCCTGCCCGCTGGGTCTGGCGCCGACCACCAGCACCACTGCCTCCCTGGTCATGGGCGACGCCCTGGCGATCGCCCTGCTGGAAGCGCGCGGCTTCACCTCCGAGGACTTCGCCCGCTCGCATCCGGCGGGCACCCTGGGCCGGCGCCTGCTGCTGCACATCAGCGACATCATGCACACCGGCGACGGCATCCCGCTGACCCGGCCGGAGGCCAACCTGGCCGAGGCGCTGATGGAGATGAGCAGCAAGCGCTTGGGCATGACCGCGGTGATCGACGCCGACCAGCGCCTGATCGGCGTGTTCACCGACGGCGACCTGCGCCGCACCCTCGACCATGCCGGCGTCGACCTGCGCAGCATCACCGTGGGCGAGGTGATGACCCGCGACCCCAAGACCATCAGCGCCGACAAGCTCGCCATCGAAGCCGCCCAGCTGATGGACAAGTACCCGATCCACGCCCTGCTGGTGGTGGACGAGCAGCGCCGCGTGGTCGGCGCCCTGAACATCCACGACCTGCTGCGCGCCCGCGTGGTCTGAGAGCCGCTCCATGCCGAATGCCTATCTGAGCGACCTGCCCGCCGAGCTGCTGCAGCGCGCCGCCACCATCAAGCTGGCCGTGTTCGACGTCGACGGCACCCTGACCGACGGCCGCCTGTGGTACGGCGAGGACGGCCATGAGACCAAGGTCTTCCACGTCCACGACGGCCTCGGGCTGAAGCTGCTGCCGGCCTACGGCGTCACCGTGGCGATCATCACCGCACGCATCAGCCACCCGGTGGCGCTGCGCGCGGAGGAACTCGACATCGCCCACGTCTACCAGGGCCAGTCCGACAAGCGCGCCTGTCTGCTCGAACTGATCGACGCGCTGAACCTGACTCCGGCCCAGGTCGCCTACGTCGGCGACGACCTGCCCGACCTGCCGGCGATGCGCGTGGCCGGGCTCGCGGTGGCGGTGGCCAACGCCCATCCATGGGTGGCCGAGCAGGCGCACTGGCAGACCCGCCGGGCCGGCGGCGAAGGTGGGGCGCGGGAAGTCTGCGACCTGATCCTGCATGCCCAGGGCAAGAGCGCCGTCGAGCGGGAACGCTGGCAATGAGCCTGGTCCGCTTCGTGCGCGACCGCGGCCTGACCGCGGCGATCGTCGCCACCGGCGTCGCGCTGGTCGGCGCCTACGGCCTGATGCTGTGGCTGGGGCCGGCGCCGACCACCCACGACTTCGTCGGGCCGCCGCGCTCGGGCTACGTGCTACACAACTACACCATGTGGGCCTACGACGTCGACGGCCTGCCCAATTTCCGCATGGTCTCGCCGCATCTGGAGCGGCGCGAAGGCGACGAATCGCTGTACATCAACACGCCGAAATTCCTGCTGCCGTCGAAACAGCCCGGCATCCCCGACTGGGACGGCGATTCGCTGTATGCCTGGGTGGACAAGACCGGCAACCTGCTCAAGCTGCAGGGCCCGGTCTACATGCACCGGCCGCCCTACACCGACGTGAAGGGCACGCCCGTGCCCGAAACCACCATGCACACCTCCGAGGTCACCGCCTGGCCCAAGGAGAACCGCATGCTGACCGCCGAGCCGGTAAAAATCGTGCAGGGCGAACGTACAATGACCGGGATCGGCATGCGCGCCAGTCTCAACGACAATCACCTGGAGCTGTTGGATGCTTCCCATATCACTTTCCCGCCGCGCCCGCCCAAGCCGGCTGCCACTGGGCCTGCTGCTGCTCGCCCTGCTGGCGCTGCAGCCCGCCCTGGCCAAGCAGGATGACCGCAACCAGCCGATGGACCTGCACGCCACGTCCACCGATGGCTTCAACCTGCCCAATACCGTCACCACGCTGACCGGCAACATCGTCGCGGTGCAGGGCACGCTCAAGCTGCTCGGCGACAAGGCCCTGGTCACCATCGACGGCGACACCCAGATCAGCCACATCCACGTGACCATGAACGCGCCGGGTAGGCTGGCCCACATCGAGCAGATCGACGACGCCGGCAACCTGATGACCGGCGACGCCGACGTGCTGGACTACGACAACATCAACGGCATCGCCGTGCTCACCGGCCACGCCGTGGTGCACCAGCAGGGCCGCGGCGAGGCGCACGGCGACAAGCTGACCTACAACACCCAGACCAGCCAGATGACCGGCAACAGCGGCGACGACGGCCGCGTGCACATGATCTTCCTGCCTAAGCCGAAGCCGGTGCCGCCGGCCAAGCCCGGCGCCGCCGCCAAGCCTGCCGCACCGGCGCCTGCACCGGCCAAGCCGGCAGCGGCGTCCACCGCTCCCGCCCCGGCCAAGTAAGACCGACGATGCTATCCGCCGAAGGTCTGCAGAAAAGTTTCAAGGCACGCAAGGTCGTGCGCGACTTCGCCTTCTCGATCCGCGAGGGCGAAGTGGTCGGCCTGCTCGGCCCCAACGGCGCCGGCAAGACCACCTGCTTCTACATGGTGGTGGGCCTGATCGAGGCCGATGCCGGCAGCATCAAGCTCGACAGCCGCGACATCACCGCCCTGCCCATGCACATGCGGGCCAAGCAGGGCATCGGCTACCTGCCGCAGGAAGCCTCGGTGTTCCGCCGGCTCACCGTGGCCGACAACATCATGGCCGTGCTGGAGCTGCGCCAGGGGCTCAGCCAGCAGCAGCGCGACACCGAGCTGGAAAGCCTGCTGGACGAGCTGAAGATCGCGCACATCGCCGGCCAGAAGGGCATCAGCCTCTCCGGCGGCGAGCGGCGCCGCGTGGAAATCGCCCGCGCGCTGGCCGCGCAGCCACGCTACATGCTGCTGGACGAACCGTTCGCCGGCGTCGACCCCATCTCGGTGGGCGAGATCCAGCGCATCGTGCGCCACCTCAAGGAACGCGGCATCGGCGTGCTGATCACCGACCACAACGTGCGCGAGACCCTGGGCATCTGCGACCGCGCCTACATCATGAGCGACGGCGAGGTGCTCGCGCGCGGCACCCCGGCGCACATCCTCGCCGACGAGAAGGTGCGCGAGGTCTACCTGGGTCGCGAATTCCGCCTGTGAGTCGTCCTGCCGGCGTTCGCCCGGCAGATCAGTGACTTAAAAACAGCCGCGAATATTTGCGCCCGCCGAAGGCGATTTCCGGGACGATGCACTATGGTCGCCCCCGGCTCGAAGGATTAGGATGAAGACGATTTCATCCCAGTCGCCTCCATGAAAACAGGACTGCAGTTCCGCCTTCATCAGCAGCTTTCGCTGACGCCTCAACTGCAGCAGGCGATCCGCCTCCTGCAGCTGTCGCAGTTGGAACTGCAGGCCGAGCTGCGCCAGCTGGCCGAAAGCAATCCGCTGCTCGAGTTCGACGAGGACAACCCCGGCGAGCACGAGGAAGCCGGCGACGAGGAATTCCTCGCCGCCGACGCCAAGGCGCCGGACAGCACGCCCGACCGCGATGCCGACGACGACCACGAATGGCCCGAGGTCGAGCGCTCCGGCGAGGAGCCGATCGACTTCTCGCTAGGCAGCAGCGTCGGCAGCCCCGCCAACGGCCAGGGATCGCGCGAAGACGACGACATCGACGCCCAGAACGCCGCGCCCGAAACCTTGCGCGAACATCTGCTGTGGCAGCTCAACCTGTCGTCCTTCGAGCCCCGCGCCCGCGCCATCGCCACCGTGCTGATCGACGCACTGAACACCGACGGCTACCTCACCGAGCCACTGGAGACCTTGCTGGGCGCCCTGCCGCCCGAGCTGGGCGCCGAGCTTGCCGAGGTCGAGGCGGTGCGCCGCGAGCTGCAGCGCTTCGATCCCGCCGGCGTGGCCAGCCTCGACCTGCGCGACTGCCTGCGTGCCCAGCTCGAGCAATACGATCAGAACGTGCCCCAGCGCGAGCTGGCGCTGCGCATCGTCGAGAACGAGCTGGAACTGCTGGCGCACAACGACTTGCCGCGCCTGGCGCGCCGCCTGCGCGCCAGCGAACAGGACGTGGCCGCCGCCGCGCTGCTGATCCGCGGGCTGGACCCGCGCCCGGGCGCGTCGATGGATGTGACCCCGGTGGAATACGTCGCGCCCGACGTCTACGCCCGCCGCGAAGGCAGCCGCTGGCAGGTCAGCCTGAATCCGAACAACCAGCCGCGCCTGGGCCTGAACCAGCACTACTGCAACCTGATCGCCCAGGCGCGCGGCGGAGACGCCAGCTGGATGCGCGGCCAGCTGCAGGAAGCGCGCTGGCTGATCAAGAGCCTGGAGTCGCGCGCCGAGACCTTGCTGAAGGTGGCCGAGGCGATCGTGCGGCGCCAGAGCGCCTTCCTCGACTACGGCCCCGAAGCCATGCACCCGCTGGTGTTGCGCGAGGTGGCCGAGGAAGTCGGCATGCACGAATCGACCATCTCGCGGGTGACCACGCGCAAATACATCCACACCCCGCGCGGCACCTTCGAACTCAAGCACTTCTTCTCCAGCGGCGTCTCCACCGAGGATGGCGGCAGCGCCTCGGCCATGGCGATCCAGGCCATGCTGCGCAAGCTGATCGACGCCGAAGACACGCGAAAACCCCTATCCGACCAGGCCATCGCCCAGGAACTGCACCGCAAGGGCATCCAGGTGGCCCGTCGCACCGTCGCCAAATATCGGGAGGCCATGCGCATACCCAGCTCCAGCGAACGCCAGCGCGCCAGCTGAAGCACCGGCGGGAACTTGAAGCCCGCAAAAGCATCCCACTGCTATAGCTAGAGGCGCGCCAGGTTCGGCGCACCGACCACGCCGCTACGGCGGCAGCAAGAGAGGAGGCGAACCATGCAAGTTCAAGTCAGCGGTCAGCACATCGAGGTCACCGAGGCGCTTCGCAATCACGTGAACGCCAAACTCGACCGCCTCACTCGACTGGACGACCGACTTATTAACCTCAGCGTGGTGCTGGCAGTGGACAAGCTCGAACATTGGGTCGAAGGCACCCTGAGCGTCTCCGGCACCACCTTGCATGCAGAAGCCACCAACAGCGACATGTATACCTCGATCGACCTCATGTTCGAGAAGCTGCATAACCAGTTGCGCAAGCATCGCGAGAAGCTCTCCGACAAGCACCAGCGCGAAGTGCGCGAGGTGCGCCAGTACGGCTGATCCAGCCCTTCTGCGGCGCCCCCTCGACCCGGAGGGGGCGCCCGCGGCGGCCAAGACCGTCGCCACCAGCCCTGCACGCTCCTTTAAACCCGCGCTAACACAGCGTTTCCGTCAAGCTGGCACAATAGTCGCATGTCAGGCCGACAGTCGCCTGGCGCAGGCTGGGACCGCTTAAGGATCGGCGCTTGGATCGGGTCAGTGCACGACAACTCTACGACGGCGTCCACGAACGCATGGCGCTGCGCTGGCTCTCGGGCATGCGCGGCGAATCGCGCGTGCTCGAACGCGGCCACACGCAGACGCGCCGGCCCTCGCTGATCGGCTATCTCAACGTCATCTACCCGAACAAGATCCAGATCATCGGCACCGAGGAGCTCAACTTCCTCGACGGACTGGAATCGCGCCAGCGCTGGGAAGCCATCCACAAGGTGGCCGCCTACCAGCCGGTGGCGCTGATCGTCACCAAGGACCAGGCGGTGCCCACCGACCTGCGCGAGGTCGCCGAGGAAACCAATACGCCGCTGTGGATCAGCTCCAAGCGCGGCCACGAGCTGCTGACCTGGATGCAATACCACCTGGCGCGCATGCTGGCGCCGAAGGTGACCCTGCACGGCGTGTTCCTCGAAGTGTTCTCGATCGGCGTGCTGATCACCGGCGAATCCGGCTCCGGCAAGAGCGAGCTGGCGCTCGAACTGATCAGCCGCGGCCACCGGCTGGTCGCCGACGACGCCACCGAATTCACCCTGATCGCCCCGGACGTGATCGACGGCGCCTGCCCCGAGCTGCTGCAGGACCTGCTGGAAGTGCGCGGCCTGGGCGTGCTGAACATCCGCGAGATGTTCGGCCACACCGCGATCAAGCCGTCCAAGTACCTGCGCCTGGTGGTGCACCTCAAGCCGCTGCGCGAGAACGAGGACACCGACGCGATGACCCGGCTCACCGGCGACATCGGCCACCACGACATCTTCGAGGTGCCGGTGCCGAAGATCACCATCCCGGTGGCGCCCGGCCGCAACCTCGCCGTGCTGGTCGAGGCCGCGGTGCGCAACCACATGCTGAAGAGCAAGGGCATCGACCCGGCTAAGACCTTCATCGACCGCCAGGCGCACCAGATGCGCCGACTGCCGCCGTGGTGAACCATGAGTGACGTCGACACCACGCGCAGCCGCATCAGCGATCCGCACGCCACCCACCTGATCGTGCTCACCGGCATGTCGGGCGGCGGCAAGACGGTGGCCCTGCGCGCGCTGGAAGACCTGCAGTTCTACTGCGTCGACAACCTGCCCACCGAACTGCTGCCGCAGCTGGTCAGCGCGGCCAGCCGCGGCAGCGGCAAGCGCCGGCTGATCGCGGTGGGCGTGGACGTGCGCAATCGCGGCGACGATTTCCAGCGCATGCCGGCGGTGCTGTCCGAGCTGGCCGAGGCCGGCGTGCAGGTGCACCTGGTCTTCCTCGACTGCCGCGACGACGTGCTGATCAAGCGCTACTCGGAAACGCGGCGGCGCCACCCGCTGGCCGTGCGCGGGGTGTCGCTGGCGGACGCGATCGCCGCCGAGCGGCGCCTGCTGCGGCCGCTGATGGCGATCGCCGAACAGGTGATCGACTCCAGCGACCTCAACGTGCACCAGCTGCGCCGCCTCGTCGCCACCGGCTATGCCGAGGCCACCGAGGGGCTGACCCTGATGTTCCAGTCCTTCGCCTTCCGCCGCGGCCTGCCGCTGGACTCGGACTTCGTCTACGACGCCCGCTGCCTGCCCAATCCGCACTGGCAGCCGGCGCTGCGCCCGCTGTCCGGCAAGGACGCAGCGGTGCGTGACTTCCTCGACGCCGACCCGCTGGTGGCCGAGTACTTCGCCGACACCGCGCGCTGGCTGGACACCTGGCTGCCGCGCTTCGAACAAGACGACCGCAGCTACGTGACGATCTCGATCGGCTGCACCGGCGGGCGCCACCGCTCGGTCTACCTGGTCGAGAAACTGGCCGCCCACTATCGCGCCAGCCGCGACGGCGTGCTTACCTTTCACCGTGAACTCGAGTAGAGCGATGATCACCGTTATCCAACCGGCACCCTGGCCATGAGCGTCGGCGTCATGCTGATGACCCACGAAGCCGTGGGCCAGGCGTTGATCTCGGCGGCGCAGCACGTGATGCCGAAGCTGCCGCTGCAGGTGGATGCGGTGGAGGTGCCGCCGCATGCCGACCCGGACGTGATGCGCACGCTCACCGCACGCCACGCGCGCCAGCTCGACCAGGGCGCCGGCGTGCTGGTGCTGGCCGACCTGTACGGCGCCACGCCGTGCAACATCGGCCTCTCGCTGGGTCCGCTGGGCGTGCGCCTGCGCTGCGTATCGGGACTGAACCTGCCGATGCTGCTGCGCGTGCTGAACTATTCGGATAAATCGCTGGACGAACTGGCCGAGATCGCCGCCAGCGGCGGCCGCGGGGGAATCTTCATCGACCATGCCTGACTCGACCTATGCGTGAGCAAGAGATCGTGATTTCCAACCGGCTCGGCCTGCACGCGCGCGCGTCCGCCAAGCTGGTGCAACTGGTGCAGGGCTTCAAGTCCACCGTCTGGCTGGTCAGCAAGGGCCGCGAGGTCAACGCGCAGAGCATCATGGGCGTCATGATGCTGGCGGCCGGCCTCGGCACTCCGCTCACCGTGCGTGCGGACGGCCCGGACGAGGGCGATGCGCTGAGCGCCGTGGTGGCGCTGTTCGACCGCAAATTCGACGAAGGATCCTGATGCCCGCACCGCCTGCCCGCCTGCCCCGCCACCGCACCAGCGCTGCCGCGCCGGAAGGGGCGCGCGCGTGAGGCAGCTGCTCTCCGGCACCACCGCCTCGCGCGGCATGGCGCTGGGCCGTGCGCGGCTGGTGCAGCCGAACCGCTATCAGGTCGACACCCGCCCGCTCGGCGAAGACGAAGTCGACAACGAGCTGGCGCGACTGCATCGCGCGCTGGATGCGGCGCGGCAGGAACTACGCGAACTGCGCGGCAAGCTGCACGGCGCGCTGGCCCGCGAGGTCAACGAATTCATCGACGCGCACAGCCTGCTGCTGGACGACGCCGAGCTGCTGCGCGGCCTGGACGACATGGTGCGGATCGGCCACTACCGCGCCGGCGCCGCGCTGAAGAAACAGCGCGACCGCCTGGCCGCGGTGTTCGAGGCGATGGACGATCCCTACCTGCGCAGCCGCAAGGAAGACATCGACCAGGTGATCAGCCGGGTCGTTTCCGCCCTGCAGCGGCAGACCAGCGCGGAAGAACGCAAGCTGGCCGCCCGCGTGGGCGAGATCCTGGTCGCCGACACCATTGCGCCGGCCGACATGGCGCACCTGGCCGGGCATGGCCTGCTCGGGGTGATCGCCAGTTCCGGCAGCCCGTATTCGCACAGCGCGATCCTTGCGCGCAGCCTCGACCTGCCGATGCTGGTCGGCACCCGCGACGCGCTGTCGACCATCCACGACGACGACCTGATCCTGCTCGACGCCGAGCGCGGCGAGACCGTGGTGCATCCCACCGCCCAGGACCTTTCGCGCTACCGTGCCTGGCAGCGCGAGTCCGCGCAGGAAGGCCGCCGCCTGGCCAGCCTGGCCAACGCCCCGACACGCACTCGCGACGGCGTCGGCATCCGCCTGCTGGCCAATGCCGAATCCACCGCGGACGTGGCCACGGCGCGGGCGCGCGGCGCCGACGGCGTGGGCCTGTATCGCACCGAATTTCTGTTCCTGCGCCACAAAGGTCTGCCCTCGGAAGACGAGCAGTTCATCGCCTACCGCGACCTGGTGATGGGCATGGGCGGCATGCCGGTGACCATCCGCACCCTGGACCTGGGCGCCGACAAGGCCGACGCCGCCGGCCTGGTGCTGCGCGGCGAGGACAACCCGGCTTTGGGCGTGCGCGGCGTACGCCTGTCGCTGCGCTACCCGGCGGTGTTCACCACCCAGATCCGCGCCATCCTGCGCGCCGCCTGCTACGGCCCGGTGCGCGTGCTGGTGCCGATGGTGACCCAGCCGGACGAGCTGATCGCGGTACGCACCCTGTTCAAGCTGGCGCGCCAGGATCTCAAGCGCGAGAATGTCGACCTGCCCGAGAAGCTGCCGCTGGGCGCGATGATCGAAGTGCCGGCCGCGGCGATCAACGTGCGCGCCCTGCTCGAGCACGCCGACTTCCTCGCCATCGGCACCAACGACCTGGCCCAGTACGTGCTCGCTGCCGACCGCGGCAACGACGCGCTGGAGAATATCTACAACCCGCTGCAGCCGGCCCTGCTGCGCCTGATCGCGCACGTGATCAGCGCCGGGCGGCGCGCCGACAAGCCGGTCAGCCTGTGCGGCGAGATTGGCGGCGACGTGAAGTTCACCGCCCTGCTGCTCGCGCTGGGCCTGTGCGAATTCAGCATGCATCCCAGCCAGTTGCTGCACGTGCGCGACCGCCTCGCCATGCTCGACCACGCAGAGCTGCGCCGGTATGCGCCGCGGCTGATCCGCGCGCGCACCCACGAGGACGCCGAGGCGCTGCTAGCTGCGATCAGCGAAACCATGCAGGGCTGAGAGCCGGCTCGCAGTCTCCCAGCAGCGCGCACCCGGAACGGTTCGCGCGCATGCAAAGCAAGCGCAAAGACATCGGCCACCGATCCACGACGGATTGATGACGCCGACAGGTGGGCACCCGCCCTGGCCCGACGGGTGGTCATTGCGTGATCGCCATGCGATGGCAAGGCGAAGCGCCTGGAGATCGCGTGCAGGCTCCCATGCCTGCGCCGTCTTTCGCAGTGTGCCTCGCTGGCCGCCGTTCCAGACAAACTTCAGATGCTCTGCAAGAAGGCTTCCAGCAGGGCGCCGCGATACCTCTGCCGATGCTGCAGCAGGAACAGCTTGCGCTGCAGGTCGAGAAACGGGGTCTTCAAGGCCTTCAGCCGCCCCACGGCCAGAGCGTCCACCACCGCCACTTCGGGCAGACAGGCAATGCCCAGCCCGGCCGCCACCGCCTGCTTGATCGCCTCGATCTGATCCAGCTCCAGCACGGTGCGGCCCGGCGGCAGCTGCGCCAGCACGCGCTCGGTGATGGCGCGCGTCGCCGAGCCGTGCTCGCGCAGCACCCAATGCGCACCGGCGAAATGCTCCGGCGCCAGGCTGCGCCGGCGCGCCAGCGGATGGTCGAGCGGCGCGCACACCACCAGGGCGTCGTCGCGCCAGGGCTGCACGTCGAGCAGCGGATGCGCCACCGGGCCTTCCACGCAGCCCAGGTCCAGGCTGTGGTCCAGCACGCCGGCGGCGATCGCCTCGGTGTTGGCCACGCGCAGGCGGATCGCCACCTGCGGCTGGGCGCGCACGAAGGCGCCGAGCAGCTCGCCCACGCGGTAATTGCCCACCGTGTTGCTGGCGCCCAGGCGCAGCTCGCCGGCCAGCGCCTCGCTGGCGCCGCCGCGCCGGCCGAACTCGGCGAGCCGCTCGAGCAGTTCCTGCGCCAGCGGCAGCAGCTCGCGGCCGCGCGCATTCAGGCGCAGGCGGCCGCGTTCGCGATCGAATACCTGCTCGTCAAGCTGACGCTCCATTTCCGCGAGCGCCATGCTGGCGGCCGGCTGGGTCAGGTGCAGCCGTTCGGCGGCGGCGCGCACGCTGCCGAGCAGGGCGACTTGTGCAAACACTTCGAGCTGGCGCGGGCTGATATTGATCATCAATCCATCTTATATGAAGGATCAGATATTCCAAATTTTCTTGATGGATGACGGCGCGGACAATGGCCGGGAATCGAGGAATCCGCCATGCACACCATCGCCGCTCCCACCGCCACCCCGAATTCGCCGCTGCGCAGCCACGCGTCAGGGCTGCTGCTCGCCAGCGGCATCGCCCTGCTCGCGCTCGGCCTGGGGCGCTGGCTGCCGCTGATCGGCGGGCCGGTGTTCGGCATCGTGCTGGGCATCCTGGTGCGCAACCTGCTGCGCCCGGGCGAGGTCTACGCCGCCGGCCTGCGCTTCGCCGGCAAGCAGGTGCTGCAGTGGTCGATCATCGCGCTGGGCTTCGGTCTCAGCCTGACCCAGGTGGCCAAGACCGGCCTGGAATCGCTGGCGGTGACCCTGGTGACCATGAGCATGGCCTTTCTCGCCGCCTGGCTGCTCGGCCGCCTGCTCGGCGTGCACGACAAGCTGAAGATCCTGATCGGCGTCGGCACGGCGATCTGCGGCGGTTCGGCAATCGCCGCGGTGACCCCGATCATCAAGCCGGACGAGCACGACACCGCCTTCGCGATCTCCACCATCTTCCTGTTCAACCTCGTGGCGGTGCTGCTGTTCCCTCTGCTCGGCCACCTGATGCACTTGTCCGACCTCGGCTTCGGCCTGTGGGCGGGCACGGCGATCAACGACACCTCCTCGGTGGTGGCCGCCGGCTACAGCTACAGCAAGACGGCGGGCGACTACGCCACCATCGTCAAGCTCACCCGCGCCACCCTGATCGTGCCGATCTGCCTCGCCCTGGCGTTTGCCGTGGCCTGGCGCGAGAAGCGCCGGGCCGGCCAGACGGCCGCCGGCAGCGATTTCCGGCTGAGCCGGATCTTCCCCTGGTTCATCCTGTGGTTCCTGGTCGCCTCCGCAGTCCGCACCGCCGGCATCGTGCCCGCAGCACTGCTGCCGGCGATCCACGCCGGCGCCGAATTCCTGATCATCGTCGCGCTCACCGCCATCGGCCTGTCGGCCGACCTGCGCAAGATGGCAGCCACGGGCGTGCGCCCGATCCTGCTGGGTCTCGGGGTGTGGGCCGCCGTGGCGGTCAGCAGCCTGCTGGTGCAGATGGCGATCGGCCAGCTCTAGCCCGCCGGGCACGCATCGCGCGGCATGGCCGGGCGATGCGTGCCTAAGCTTGGACGAACCAGGCGATGTTTCCTGCGATGGAAGCCGCCTAGCGCAGCGCGATGGCGAGGCGATCCCACAGCCTCACGCGCTGTTCGATCGCATCCAGGGCCGCGGTGAGCATCTCGATGCGGGCGTCCTCGTCGCTGCCGAGCACATCGGCGATCAGCGCGTTCGCGGCGGGACCGTGGCTGTCGCCATCCAGCTCGATATGCCGCTGCAGATAGAACACGAACATCGGCGCTTCGGCAGGGCTGATCGACCAGTTGCGCATCAGGCTTTCGAACATCTGCGGGATGGCGTCCTCGCGGCCGTAGAAGAAGCTGCCGAGCACCTCGTGCGGCTTGCCGTACAGCGAAGTCTTCAGGGTCGAGCGGACGAAATCCTTGACCGGCTGCGGCGCCTCGGCCTGGCGGATCGCGCGCTCCGCCGGCACGCCGTCGACAAGCGCCTCGACCATCTGCCGGATCGCATCGTTGGGCGCGCCGATCTCGTCCATCGCGCGCAGATACAGCTCGAAGTGGCTGCAGTGTCGACCGTCGGGCGTTTCGTCGCTTTCCTCGCCGAGCACGATTTCGTTGATCAGGCGGGCGGCGACGCTGCTGCGCGGCGGCAGCCAGGGCAAGGTGGTGCAGGTGAATTCATTCTGCAGCCGTTTTACCAGGGACATAAAATCCCAAACCGCGAAAACATGCCAGGACATAAAGGTGCGCAAATCGTCCATGGTCTTGATTTTCTCGAAAACCGGGTGATGTTTCATCAAGCGGCCACGTTCGCGCAATTTCTTTTCCAACTGCGCACGGCGGGACAAGACATCGTCGGCAACAATATCTATTGCAGTCATATGAACCCCCTGATTGTTTGGCACGCACAGGCCTTCGAACGATTATCGAATACCTGTTGCGCGGCGACTTGGCGAAACGGCGACTCGGACCAGCCCGCCCGTAAACGGGAGAGCATCAGGCGCCGCCACGGTGTCCACACCGTTTCGGCGCCGTCCGTTTGCCTGCCCAACGGGCATGCGGCACGCATCCCGAATGACATCATTAAATGAGCAGGCCCGATCTACTATACGATCAATTTCGTCATCGACTGTGATTTAAATCGCTAAATCCGGCAACAACTGGATAATCGTCCAAACTCGTGATGACGCATTAAGAACCAGGAAATAAGTCACGTTTATTGCCGGGCGCCTGGACTGCTTCGCCATTCGCAGGCAACGGCCGCGCGCCGCGTATGACAAGCCGAAGACCGTGACAGGCAACGGCCCGTCGATGGCTGCGCCCCCGATCACCAAGCCGGACGAGCACGACGACGCCTTCATGGCCGTCATCATCTTCCTGTTCCAGTGGGCGCCGGTGCTGTGGTTGCGCTGCCCGGTCGTCGGCGACCGTCCGATTTCGGCTTCGATCCGTGAACCTGCACATGGATCAACGACGGCTCGCAGCGCTGGCAACTGGCGGCCACGCCAGCGTCGTCAAGTCCGCCCGCGCCACGCCGATCGTCTCGATATGCCCCGCCCTTCGCCACGATCCGACAGCGATGCGACAACCACGGCCGGTCGGCCCGGGTGGGCTGGCGGCAGTCGTCCCGTGGCCAATCCTCCGGCTCTTGATCGACCAGGCTCGCCCACGCCGTGGCCCAATGCAACGACGATCTACGGGACCACATCGCTCCTGATCGTCGACGCACGCGCCACCATCGGCCCGTCAGCGGCCCAGTGCAAGATGACTGCCGCCGCCCTGTCAGGTCCTTCGCATATGGGCCGCCACCGCGATCGGCAGCCTGCCGATGCACTTGGCGATAGGCGGCCACGCCCGAATCAATCGATGGTGTGCACGTACAGCCAGCGGTGGCCGTCGAAGAAGTAATCGTCTGCTTGAGCTTCGATATCGCCGAATTCGAAGCCGGCATGCTTCGCATCGAAACGTTCAATGTCGCCCTCTCCAGGCGTGTAGAGATAGTCATCCGTATGCTTGTAAAGCCCGGGCGGTACCGTGCCGACGTATACGTACTGATACGACAAGCGCCAGCTTCCGAGCGTATCGATGCGCCAGCCTCTTGCGCGACGCACAGCTGCCACCAGGCGATAGCTGTCCTGCGACTTCGACGGCAGCACCAGCATCACGTCGTCGCGGCCATCGCCATCGACGTCGGCATTCGCGACCAGCAGACAGGTGTCCGTAGCGCGCTTACCCGCCGGATAGGCATCGGCTGGCGAGTCACTGCTCGATGGCAGTCGCTCATGCGGAAAGCGCGACTGCAACATGCGTTGCAGATCGGAAGGCAGCTTGTCAGTGCATGGATCAGCCATCACCGCCGATGAGAGCAGCAGCCACAAGAGAGCTATCGCCGATCGCAGCGCAGGCTGGGATAGTCTCCGGCCACGCCGACAACACCGCGAGAATCTCGCCGTCAGCGCAGGCATGCGATTGCGCTCAGGCGCGCCCTTGCTCGACCAGGGTCAAGGCGACCTTGTCGCGCAGATAGACCGGCAGCGCCAGCTCCGGCGCGAGCACGTGCCCGGCGCGGAATTCGGCTGCCGCCAGCACGGCAACGTGGCGCGCCTGCGGGTAGCGTGCGCCGTCGGCACTGCGCAGCGGCCCGGTCAGACGGGCCTGGATCGGCTCCGCATAGGTGGCCCAGCCGCTGCCGACCACATGCCAGCCGGACGCTGCCGAAAGCTGCAGCGTCTCCGCGGCAGTGACGCGCTCGGCATCCAGCGCAAGCAGCTCGCCGGCGCCGCTGCGCCGATAGCTGGCGGCGTAGATCTCGCCCATGCGCGCATCGATCACCGCAAGCACTGCCGCCTCGTCGCCCTGCCCGAGCTCGTCGCTCTCGGTCCAAGGCGCCTCCAGCGCCAAAGCAGCCAGGGAGGACACGGTGATTACCGGCAGGTCGAGCGCCAGCGCCATGCCCTGGGCCAGCGAGATGCCGAGCCGTACCCCGGTGAACGCGCCCGGCCCACGCCCTACCGCGATGGCATCCAGCGCGTGCCGGCTGATGCCGGCCTCGGCGAGCAAGGCGTCGGCCATCGGCAGGACCAGCTCGGCATGGCGGCGCGGCGCGAGTTCGCTGCGGGCGATCACGTCGTCGCCGTGGACCAGGGCGACGGAGCAGGCTTCGGTGGCGGTTTCGATGGCGAGCAGGTTCATCATCGTTCCATGGTAGCGGCCGGAGCCGACGGAGGCGATGCCGGCAGATCGTGGTACCAGTCGATGCGCCGGGTCAGGTACATCAGCAGCGCGACGGTGGCGAGCAAGACCACGGCGCCGATCAGCAGCGCGTACTGCTCGGTGGCGATCAGCCCGTACAGCATGGCGTAGACCAGGCTGAGGATACCGCCCAGCAGCAGGCCGGCACGGCGCGCGTGCAACACGGCCGCGGCATAGCCGGCGACGATCAGCACCACCGCCACCGCCGCAACCAGATAAGCCCACTCGAAGCCGATCTGCTCGGACAAGGCCAATAGCAGCACGTAGAACGTGGCCAGTGCGGCGCCGACCAGCAGGTATTGCACCGGATGCACGCGCAGCTTGCGCAGCACCTCGACCAGGAAGAACGCCACGAAGGTCATCGCGATAAACAGCAGGCCGTACTTGCCGGCCCGTTCATTGCGCTGGTACACGTCCACCGGCTGATACAGCTCGACGCCGAAGGACGACGCGCCCACTTCGTTCTCGGCCACGCCGTCGCTCCACCACTGGCCGTAGCTGCGGTTGAGATCCAGGGTATGCCAGTGCGCGCTGAAACCCTGCGCATCCACCGTGTGCTCCAGCGGCAGCACCGCGCCGGCGAAACTGGGGTCGGGCCAGGGCGCGCGCATGCGCACATCGGTCGTCCGCGCCAGCGGCAGCAACTGCAAGGACTCGGTGCCAGCCAGGGTCAGCTGCACGTCGAAATCGATCGACTGACCGTCGAAGGCATCCAGATCCACCGGCACGGTAATGGTGGAGAGGCCGGCCACCCGCGTCGCCGACGAATGGAAACGCATGGGCTTGCCGTTGATGCGCAGCTGGCCGACGTCCTGCAGGCCATGCAGGTCGGCCACCAGCAGTTGCAGCTCGGCCTTCGAGCCCTGCCATTGCGCCGTGCTCAGCCGACGATCCTGTGCGATGTCCTCGGGCAGGAAGCGCCCGTTGAGATGCAGCGTGGCGGCATACAGCGGGGCCGCATACATGCCGTAGCGGCGCGTGTGCACGCTGAGCTGCGCCTCCACTTGCAGCTGTTCGGCCAGCACCGTGTCGTTGCCCAGCTGCTGCTCAGGCGGCTGGCCATTGCCGCGATCGACCAGGCGCTGGGTGGGCACGTGCAGGATCAGCCCGCCCAGCACCTGCCGCCCGCCCCAGCCTTCGGCGATGCGGGCGACGGTGGCCTCGCGCAGCTGCTGCCGTTCCGCGATCAGTCCGCGCACCTGCATCAGCGGGATCAGCATGAACAAGGCCAGGATGCCGATGCCGAGCACCTTGGCGGTCGGGTTCTGCGTCCATTTCGACATGTATCTGCTCCGATTAACAGGTGGTGATCGCGCAGGACCGAGCGCGACTCATCAGGACGATCATCCATCCGCGCAGCCGGATTCGTGCCATCGGCCGATACGGTTCCGGCACGGCTGCGCAGCAGCCATCACGATGCCGCTCTTTGAGGGTGCTCACGCGCGAGCCTCCCGGTATTGCAGGGATGGCTGCATACCGGCGCAAAGGCTCGCCATCCTGCCGGCGATCGCCTTTATCAGGGTCGCCGGTCGTGCACCCAAGCCGTGATCGTTCGCCCGATGCCCGTCGACGCCTCGATGAGGCTTACGGACAAGAATTTCTGGATGGGCTTTGCGGTGCGTCCTGAAGGTCGCGCCGACAGGAATCCCGAGCAGGTGCTGTTCGCCGCGCTGCGCATCCGTCCATGCCATGGCTGCGTGTCCGAACAGGAAGCGGATGCGGTGACCGCGGCCAAGGCTCGCGCAACCAAGCATGGAATGGTTCCTTGCAAGGGTGCTCGAGGCCTTGTCACCCGCGACAGCAGTCTCGCGCAAGGCGTACTCCGCGGGTGCGCGTTGAGCCTCGCGGCGACCCGGCTCGCAGACGCTGCGCGTCGGCGCCCGCTTCATTGCCCAGGCACCGGATAAGACTACGAACACTGTCGGTCTTGCATCGCACATGCGACCACCGCCCCTGCTTTGCCCTGGCACTTATCCATCCGATGCCGCGAGGATGGGGTGCAGCGAGCATCGACCCGGCGGATGACCTGCGAAAGGCGTCATCGGGCCGCCACGCGGGCGGCTTTGTGCCGAAATGCGGCGGTTGCGCCCTACTTGTCGGCTGCTTTGGCTGCCGGCGGCTGCCACAGCTCGACGCGGTGGCCTTCCGGATCGGTGATCCAGCCGAAGCGGCCGAATTCGCTGTCGTCGACGCGCTCGTCCACCGCCACGCCGTCGGCGCGCAACTGCGCCAGCAAGGCGTCGAGGTCGTCGACCTGGAAATTCAGCATGAAGGCCTGCTGGCTCGAGCCGAAATATTCGGTGTCGGCCGCGAACGGCGTCCACAGCGTGTAGCCGGCAGGCGCTTCACCTTCGCGGAAGCGTGCGCCGCCCCAAGGGTTGATCTTGAGGCCGAGATGCTGCGCATACCACGCGTCCAGCGCCTTCGGATCGGCTGCCCTGAAGAAAATCCCGCCCAAACCCACGACCTTGGCCATGCCATGTGCTCCGCCCCGGAATGGCTGCGAGTCTATACCGGCGGCGCCGCGCCGGTCGCCACCGGGGCGAAGAACGCCTGCACCTCGGCCAGCTCGCGGGTGCGCGGCATTGCCGGCAGGCTGGCCAGGAACAGCTTTCCATAGCCCTTGCCGAGCAGGCGCGGGTCGCACAGCACCAGCACGCCGCGGTCGTGCACGTCGCGGATCAGGCGGCCGGCGCCCTGTTTCAGCGCGATCACCGCATTCGGCACCTGCCAGCCCATGAACGGATTGACGCCCTGTTGCGTCAACGCATCCAGCCGCGCCATCAGCACCGGATCGTCCGGCGCGGCGAACGGCAGCTTGTCGATCGCCACCACACTGAGCGCCTCGCCGGCCACGTCGACACCCTCCCAGAAACTGGCCGCGCCGAGCAGCACGCCCTGCCCGCTGGCGCGGAATTCTTCCAGCAGCTGATGCCGCGGCGCGCTGCCCTGCACGAACAGCGGCCAGGGGATCTTGCCTTCGAGCAGCTCCGCGGCGCGGCGCAGCGCACGATGCGAGGTGAACAGCAGGAAGGCGCGTCCGCCGGAAGCCTGCAGCACCGGCAGCACCGCTTCGATCACCCGCTCGGTATAGCCGCGCCCATCGCGCTCCGGTGCATTCGGGTCGGGCAGGCCTGAAGGCAGATAGCACAGCGCCTGGCGCGCATAGTCGAACGGGCTTTCCAGGCTCAGCGTGGTCGGCTCGTCCAGGCCCAGCTGCCGCGCGAAGTGACCGAAGTCGCCGGCTACCGACAAGGTCGCCGAGGTGTGGATCCACGCCGCCGGCATGCGTTCGCGCAGTGCGCGCATCGGCGCGGCCAGATCCAGCGGCGTGGCGTACAGCGCGAAGCCGCGCGGGAACTGTTCGTACCAGCGCACGTCCTGCTCGCCGCCTCGTTCGACGATGCGCTCCAGCCGCTCGCTCATCAGCGCGGCGCGCTCGTGCAGGTTGGCGAAGCCGCGGGTGCGCTCCGCCTGCGAGGCCAGCAGGTCGCACAGCACCGCCAGCAGTTCGTGCAGATCGTGCAGCAGATCGCCGACCTCGGCGCGTTCCTCCAGCAGCTGAAAAGCGCCGCGCTGGGGCAGCGGATCCAGCGCCAGGCGCAGCCGCCGCACCACGTCCTGCAGGGATTCGACCGGCTCCAGCAACAGGCCGATCGCGCCGGTGACGCCATTGCATTCGGCCAGCGCGTCCTGCGCCAGCTCGGTCAGCTGGCGCGCGCTGATGCTGTGCGAGAAGAACTGGCCGGCCAGCTCCGGAATCTGGTGCGCCTCGTCCAGGATGAAGGCCGCCGCGCCGGGCAGGATTTCGCCGAAACCCTCCTGCTTCAGCGCGAGATCAGCGAACAGCAGATGGTGATTGACCACCACGATGTCGGCTTCCAGCGCCTCGCGCCGTGCCTTCACCACGTAGCAATCGTCGAAGAACGGACACTCCACGCCCAGGCAGTTCTCCGGCGTCGAGGTGACCCGCGGCCACAGCGTCGACTCTTCCGGCACCTCGGCCAGTTCCATGCGATCGCCATGACGCGTGCGCGCCGACCAGGCGCGGATCGCCGCCAGCTGCGCCGCCTGCGTCCGCTCGAAGGCGATGCCCTCGCGCACGGTCTGGTCGAGCCGGTACAGGCATAGGTAATTCGCACGCCCCTTCAGCAGCGCGGTCTTCAGACGCGCGCCCAGCACCGAGCGCACCTTGGGCAGGTCGCGGAAATACAGCTGGTCCTGCAGCGCCTTGGTGCCGGTGGAAACGATCACGCGCTCGCCGGACAGCATCGCCGGCACCAGGTAGGCGTAGGTCTTGCCGGTGCCGGTGCCGGCCTCGGCGATCAAGGTCTCGCGCTGGGCGATGGCCTGCGCCACCGCGCGCGCCATCACCTGCTGCGCCTCGCGCGGCGCGAAATTCGGCAGCTCGCGGGCGAACGGGCCGTCGGCGCCAAGCAGGGCGGCGCTGTCGTCAGGATCGATCATCCCCTAAGTATCGCCGACCCAGTGCATCGCGCAAACGCATCGAGTCGCGCAGGCATGCCCGGGGTGCAATTGGGCATATTGCGGTCAGGCTGAACATGCGTTCCAGTAGACACTGAACATCTTGTCGACTCTGACCTGGGTGTCGAGGTGTGCTTATGGCCAAGTTCGGGAAAGGTCCGCTTCCGACCCGAAGCAGACACTACGGTTTTCAATAACGGGAAGACGCATCATGCGGCGATGGTTGCTGTTGCTTGCGGCAGTGGCTCTGGAAACGGGATGTGACGTCGATCCATTCAATGCCGACTGCCACGACATAGGCACCAGCGGGCATTGGCTCTGTCGCGACGATAACGGGCCGACGGTCTACTACCTTCAGCGCGTTGGTGAACCGGCATCAGCAGGAGGCGTGATCGATGGCGTCGTGCAGACGATAGGTTGGAATGACAAGGTTATCGTCGTACGTCGACACTCGACATTTCGAGGAGACCCTGACGGGCTCATGGCAGTTAACCTGACCACGAGAACAGTCGAAGGTCCGATTGAGCCAAGCGTTATTTCGGCTCGATTTCCGAACATCAAGGAAACAAGTGCAGCTAAAGCGTGGGCTGGTGCTTCCCGATAATGTGTTGAGGCGCGCTGGATGGTGCGGCGTTGAAGTGCCCGCTTCCGCCCCAAAGCGGACATTCTTGCCATCCGAAAACAAATTCACCAAATTACCAAGAGAGAGCCATATTTATGAGGATGATTTTTGCGTTAAGCATGGTTCTGACATCTCTTGTGTTGATGATTCCAAAAGCCGAGGCGAGCGATTTCACTCCTTGCAAAGATCGCCACGCATTTCCGGAGTTCAGAACATCACTGTGTACTGAAGTCCAGGTGCTTCTTGGAGCGCCAGGCAATGCAGTAGGGGGAGCGCCCAAAACAATCCATATCTTCGTTCGTAAGTTCCCTGCGAACTCGCCAGCCAAGGGGACGCTATGGCTAATTTCAGGTGGCCCGGGCGAATCGGGAGCCACGTTTTATCCCTTCATAGCTACCCTGAGAAAGAGTTTTCCGGACTTCGACCTGTTGATTCCAGACCACCGAGGCACGGGATACTCCTCGCGCTTATGCCCCAAAGAAGAGGCCATCGATTCGCCGGGAGGCGCGCAACTCGTTGGTGACGAATGGGCAACGTGCTGGAAATCGCTGAATGATGCCCCTGACTATGCGCGCGCTTTTTCAATCACCAACGCGGCGAACGATCTGGCAACGTTGATTGCGAACTATCGAAGTTCCAAACCTGTTTACGTTTATGCAGTGTCGTACGGGACTCAGCTGATACTTCGCACCATGTTGATACACAACCCCAAGATAGACGGCGTGATACTCGATTCGCTTGTTCCGCCAGAGACGACGACACAGTGGGACCTTAGCCATCGTTCGGACGTGGCAAACAAAATCGGATTAGAGATTCTTCATCGCTGTGATGTCGATGCGACATGCCGTAGCCAAGTCGGCGGCCATGCCGAAGATGCATACACACATCTTCTAGCTTCCATTCAACCGTCCATGCTCGACCAAATCCCCGGAAAGGACTTGAAGATTTTTTTTGGAAGCCTGTTGGACTCTCCCGCAACCCGCGCTGAAATTCCGAGCCTTATTGCTGAACTTAATCGCGGAAAGACGGGAACAGTCGACATTGTCAAACGTCAGATCCAGTCCATCAGTGACATGATTGGACGTTACCCTCAATCGCCACCGTCCATTCCATTGGTTAGCATCATCAGCGGCTCTGAAAATGATGCGCGGCCTGATTTGACCGCAAAGCAGGTTGCCTCCGAACAAGAGCATTTACTGTTTGCGACGCCTATCCCGGCTCTTCTCGTTGATTCGGGGCTTCCCCTTTATCCTCGCGACAAATACTTCGGAGAACTGCCCGCGCATTTTCCTCCCACGCTTGTGCTGCAAGGGACGCTCGATCCTAAGACACCGTTCGATGGCGCCCACATAAAAGTGGAACGAATGAAAGGCACCGGTACGATTACTCTCATTCCCGTGCAGGATGCGCCACATTTCATTCTATTGAATGCACCGGACTGCCTTGTTGAAGCCGTATCTTCGTTTCAGCGACGTGCAAAAGTTCAGGCGCCAGCGTGTACAAGAGCTGCCACCCGAACATTAACGCAATTTCATCGTAGTGCCGGCCCCTCATAGGGCACTTACGAAGTTTTAAAGATGTAAACTTCAACAGCACTTTGTATCAAATGTCCGCTTTCGACCCAAAGCGGACATTTCGGATAAGCGTTGTTGAGCAGAACGCCGGAATGGGGGAGACATGGGACGTTTGAATTTAGTTCGCCGTATTGCAGCCTATCTGGTGGCAGGCTGGTGCGTTTGGCGGGCCGGCGACGCGATGTTCGGTGCATTTCGAGGGCAGATGGCGCCCGTCGGCGCGACAGCGCTTTCGATCGGCCTGCTGGCACTCGCCATAGGGTTGTTGCGTATGAATCGATATGCGCGCCGTGTGGCGGCCGCATTCGCCCTTGTCGTGGCGATCTTCATTCCCATCGGGGTTTTCAACCCGTTCGCGGCTATGGATTATCCCGGAGAACCCCCAGACCTGATGAGCACGTTGGCGTGGACCATTCCCGTGGTCGCTGGGCTGCTGCTACTGGCATGGTTGCTTGACCCGCCAAGAAACTCGACGATGTCGCCACGTAGTTGAACGTCCGCTTTCGACCCGGAGCGGACATTTCGGATGGACGATGGCCCGAGGGCTTTAACCAACGAGTTGAGGATTTCGGAACTTTATGGACGACAGAATCGAAGCACTCATGAAGCGTGCTTACCAATATGCTGGTGAAGGCGCGGCAGTGACGGTGAAGATTGACGGGGAGCGGATTCTTGCCGGTATTCCGACGATCTATACGGTTGTCATCTCTGGAGGGAAGCTGCGCAGCGATGACTTCTATCGCTGTGATGGCCAGGACATCGCAGAGCTCGTTCAAGGGGCGCTGGATCACTATCAGGCTGCACGGAACCGTTCACAAGGTTAGTGTCCGCTTTCGCCCTTAGCGGCCCCGCCTTCACAATGACAGGAGCCCGATATGTACCGACATATCCACGGAAGCAAGGGCGGCGTGCTGAAAGCACTTCGGCCCACCCTGTTTTCCATACTGCTATCGGCGGCCTGCCTGCAGGCCCATGCCACGACACCGGTCGCCAGCAAGCAAACGCAGGTAGATGCCTTGTTCGCGCGCTGGAATGGAACGGACACACCGGGCGCCGCCGTGGAAGTGGTCCAAGACGGCAAAGTCGTCTACCGACGCGCGTTCGGCATGGCCGATATCGAACAGGGCCGCCCGATCACGCCGACCACGGATTTCCATGTGGCCTCGGTGTCGAAGCAGTTCACGGCCCTTGCGGTCTTGTTGCTCGCGCAGGACGGAAAGCTGTCGCTGGACGACGACGTGCGCCGCTACGTACCGGAGCTGCCTGACTTTGGGCACGTCATCCGGGTTCGCCAGCTGCTCAATCACACCAGCGGCTTGCGCGACCAGTGGAACCTGCTGTCCATGGCCGGATGGCGCATGGAGGACGTGATCACGGAAGATGATGTCATGGGGTTGGTACGACGCCAGCGAGGCCTGAATTTTGCGCCCGGCAGCGAGTTCGAATACAGCAATACCGGCTATACCCTGCTCGGCCTGATCGTCGCGCGGGTATCGGGAGAATCGCTGGCGGCTTTTTCCAAGCAGCGTATCTTCGATCCGCTGGGCATGAAGCACACCTTCTTCCACGAACGCTATTCCACCCTGGTACCAGGACGTGCCCAGTCCTACCAGCCCTCCGCAGACACCGGTTACGAAGGCGTCGCCTTGTCGTATTCCGTCGTCGGCCCCAGCAACCTGTTCACCACCGCAGACGATCTGGTGCTATGGGAGCGGAATTTCGAGGACGCCCGTGTGGGCGGCAAGTCCTTGCTCGCCCAGATGCAGACGCCGGGGAAACTCGATGACGGTTCGGCTCTGGACTACGGCGACGGGCTCTTCGTCGAGGATTATCGCGGGCTCAGGACCATCGGCCACGACGGTGCGGATGCGGGCTTCAGAAGCTATGCGTTGCGCTTTCCGGACCAGCACTTGGCGATCGTCATCCTGGGCAACGGTGCGGATGTGCAGGTAAACCGCCTGGGCGATCGCATCGCAGATATTTTCTTAGAGGGCCAGTTCAAAGCCTCGCCGGCCCCCATACCTGATTACGCCGACAGCCCCGAAGTAAAGCTCGATCCAAAACGACTGGACGCCTTGGTGGGCACCTATGCCTTGGACAACGGCTCGGCGATCACCTTTGTCCGGGATCACGACCATCTGATCGGCTGGACCGCAGGCGATGACAGGATGGCGTTCTACCCGACCGGCGAGCGCGAGTTCTTCGTCAAGCTGACCAATGCCCGCTTCAGCTTCGACGCACCCGCGGCGGACGGCATGAGCCCGGGCGGCACCTGGCAGAAGAACGCGCGCTCAAGGCGCGCCACGCGCATCGCACCTGCCAAGTTCACGGACGACGAACGGAAAGCCATGGAAGGCGAGTACTACAGCGACGAACTGCATGTGCTCTATACCGTCAGCGTGAAAGACAGCGGCGTCGTGCTTCATTATTCGCGTGGCGACATTCCACTGGCTCCGTTCGGCAAGGGCAGCTATGTCGGCCCCTGGCCTTTCGGCCTGGTCCAGTTCCAGTGCCCGCCGCAGGGCGCCTGCAGCGGATTCACCGCCACCGAGGATCGCGCGCGCGACATCCCGTTCACCAAGGTAGTCATCACCGATGCTGGCGGGACACGGCGATAAGAAAGCAGGCTTCACCGCTGCGGAGTGTCTGCTTCCGACCCCGGGGCATGCGTAAGCGTTCGAAGCCGGCCTGATGCCGGTGGCGCGCAACTAAAAAGCAAGGCGGACCAAATGAACCAAGCAACAGACCGAGTGATTGCGACTCGTAACTTGCTCTACGCAATAGCGGGCAGCCACACGAAAAGAGCGTTCACTGTCTGCATGGGTGCGCCATACCTCATCACCGAGGATTTGGCGGACTTCTCATTCGCTCCAGGGGCATATGCCTGCTCCATCAGTTTCATTGGCCTTCCGGAGAAAGCCGAGACCGTGTACGGAGCGGACGGCATTCAAGCACTTGAACTGGCGATCGGCAGCATGGAGGGCTACCTTCGTGGGCTGCGCCGCAACTACGAGTTCTTCCTTCCAGATCCGGGGGAGTCGTACTTCGAGAACTGAAGATTGTTGTGTTCCGCCAAAAACCGAGCGACTTGATCTTCCGCGGAAATCAACACTCGGCCAGAAAATCGCAGATCAGGTCGGCACATTTGAAAGGGGGAAGCCGCTTCAACGTCTTCGCCCGCTAGCGCTTCGGGCAGGCGCAGTTTGCCGCGACCAGTGTTTCACCCCACGCACCCAGCTGTTGCTTTGCCGTCGCCATAACCTTCCAAGGTTCAGAAGCGATTGACCCCAGCCTTGTGGCAATCCTTCACGCCCTGCCGTGCCGTCTGCACGCCGGCCGCGTCGCCGGCCTGCTGGCGCATCTCCACAATGGTCTGCCAGTTGCGCGCGCACAGCGGCCCCAGGCGCGGGCCCAGCTCCCAGGAGTGGTGCGCCAACTGTTCGGCATTGGCGTAGTCCTTCAGGCGCACGGCGATCTCGGCGCGGTCCTGCAGCAGGTCGGGCGATTTGGGGCTGAGCTTGATCGCCTGGTCCAGCTTGGTCGCCGCATCGGCGTAGCGTCCCGCCGCTTCGTCGTTCAACGCGGCATCCTCCAGCGCGGCCACGCCGGGATCGCGCAGCGGGGTCACGTCGATGACGGATTTTTCTTGGTCGCCGGCGGCGCGGATCGCCGCCACCTGGTCGTGGGTCGGCGCCGGCTGTACCTGGGTCTGGCCGGCGAACATGGAGCAAGCCGAGAGCAGCGCGCTGCCCAGCAGGCCGGCGACAGGAAGTAGCTTGAATCGGTGCGACATGTCGGAATCCGCTTGGTGATCGATGGCCTGTGCCGAAAGGCGACGCTGCACCAGCCAGGGTGGAGGAAAAGTCTACGCAGGCCTGGCATCGCTGGGGGAAGCCGGCGCAACGCCGAGATTAGCATCCCCGCGGCGATGCTCGCCGCAGCCAACTCCCGCCAGTCGTGCGAAAACTGAAGCATGCGGCGAGCCGGCATCGCGCGCATTCCGCCACACGACGCCGATCCGCTCCACGACCAGCGCCAATCACGGCCAGCACTAATCCCGGACCGGCGCTGTGCTCGACGTTGCCGGCGCGTTGTTGTTCTGGCCGCCGCCGAACAAACCCTCCACGTGCTGCCAGAAGCAGCCCTGGCTGTCCTGCGACAGGCTGCCCGCCACCACTGGCACGCTGCGCGCGCCCTCGCACTGCGCGTCGGTGCGCTTGCCACTGGCCGGATCGACCGTAGCCATCTCCAGGCCCGGCGCCAGCGCGGTGGACAGCGGCCGCGTGGGCAGCTTGCGGAACAGTTCCTGCCAGGCGCGCAGGCTGCCGGTGGCGCCGAACAGGCCGCTGGGTTTGTTGTCGTCGCGGCCCATCCAGAACACCGCCAGGTGCTGACCGGTGAAGCCGGCGAACCAGCTGTCGCGCAGCTCGTTGCTGGTGCCGGTCTTGCCCGCTGCGTGCAGCGAGGCCAGGCTGGAATCGCCGATGCTGTGCGCGGTGCCGTAGATGGCCACCTGCTGCATCGCCCAGGTGACCAGGCGCACCGCCGGCTGGTATTCGCCGGGACCGCTCTGCACCTGGTAGCGCTTGATCGTCTTGCCGTCGCCGTCGACCACGCCGCGCACCGCCAGCAGCGGCAGCGCATGGCCGTCGGCAGCGATGTATTCGTACAGCTGCGCCACCTGCAGCGGCGCCAGGTCGATCGCGCCGATCAGCATCGATGGACCAGGATTGACGCCGCTGAGACCGAACGATTCCAGGAACGCCTTGATGCGCGGCAGGCCCACATTCTCGCCGAGGCGGATCGAGGCCAGGTTCCACGAATGCGCCAGCGCGTCGACCATCGGCACCATGCCGTGGCTCTGGTTGTCGTCGTTCTGCGGCGTCCACGTGCTGCCGTCGGGCTGGCGCTCGCTGATCGGCGAGTCGTCCAGCTGGGTGGCCAGGTTCCAGCGCTCCGGCTGGGTCAGCGCGACCAGGTAGACGAAGGGCTTGATGGTCGAGCCGATCTGCCGCCGCGCATCCATCGCGCGGTTGAAGCCCTGGTCCCCCGGCACCTTGCTGCCGACCATCGCCAGCACGCTGCCGGTCGGCGCATCGACCACCACGCCGGCCGCCTGCGCGGCGTCGCCACGCTTGCCGAGGTTGGCGGTGGTGGTGCTGATCGCCTGCTCGGTGTAGAGCTGCGCGGCCGGGTCCAGCGTGGTGAAGATCGAGAGATTGCCCTGGCTCAGCGCATCCTCGTCGAAGTCCGCGGTGATCTGCGCGCGCACCAGCTCCATGAAGGCCGGGAAGCGGTTGTGCGGCAGCTGGCCGTTGCTGACGATGTCCAGCGGCGTGGCCTTGGCCGCATTGGCCTGCGCGGCGGTAATCAGGCCGGTGCCGACGAACTCGTCCAGCACCAGGTTGCGGCGCGCCAGCGCGTGGTCCGGGTAACGGCGCGGATCGTAGTAGCTGGGGCCCTTGACCATGCCGACCAGCAGCGCGATCTCCTGTGGGCGCAGGTCTTCCAGGCGGCGCCCGAAATAGAACTCCGCCGCGGCCGCAAAGCCGTGCACGGCCTGGTCGCCCTGCTGACCGAGGAAGACCTCGTTGACGTAGGCCTGCAGGATGCGGTCCTTCGGATAGTGCGCCTCCAGCAGCATCGACATCAGCACTTCGTTGAACTTGCGCACGAAGTTCTGATCGCGGCTGAGGAACAGGTTGCGCACCAGCTGCTGGGTCAGGGTGGAGCCGCCCTGCACGGTGTGGCCCGCGCGCAGGTTGGCGAAGCTGGCGCGCAGGATCGCGGTGAAGTCGATGCCGATGTGGTGCTTGAAGTCGCGGTCCTCGACCGCCTGCAGGCCGGAGATCAACAGCGGCGGCACATCGGCCAGGCGCACGATGCGGCGCTCCTCCTGCTGCGGGCCGTAGACCGTGGCGATGCGCGCCGGGTCGAGGTGCGCCACGTCGATCGGCTTGTCGCCGGCGGCGTCCTGCAGCGAGGTCACCTGGCCACGGCTCAGGCTCACGCGAATGCGCTTGGGCAGCTCGCCGCCGTCCGGGCCGGCATAGCCGCGCGAAGAAATCAGGTAGGTGCTGCCGCTCTTGGCCCAGCTGCCGGGCACCACCGCGTGACCGTCGCTGCTGTAGCCGGCGAAGGTCAGCTCCAGCTCCAGCGCCGCCGGCGTCATCGGCGTGCCGGGCGCCAGCTCCAGCGGGCGCGCGTAGACGCGCGTGGGCACGGCGAACACCAGATCGTTGAAGCGATCCTGCACGCGCTTGTTGAGCACCATGGTGTACGGCAGCAGGAAACCGAACAGCAGGCCCATGCAGATCCAGAACGGAATGCGCACCCAGGGCCAGACGGCACTCACCGCGGAACGGAAACGGGTCAGTAGGCTCAACGCAGGAAAATCCAGTAACGGAACGGTTCGATCATAGGGCCTGCTACCCGGCGCGCATATGAATGCGACGGGCGCTTTTATGGCAGGGCGCGGGCAGTCACCCGCGCGGCGTCCAGCAGGCCGCGTCGGGCCGGAACGGCCGCGGCGACACCCCGAGCACGCGCTGCAGCTCGCCGTTGTCGGCGATAAGGTCGGTTTCCAGCCGGGTCAGCGGACCGCGCAGGCGGCCCACCGCGTGTCGCGCCAGGCGCAGACCCCAGGCCGGCAGCGGTATCGGCAAGGTGGCGCACGGCAGGCTGTGGCGCACGCGGGCGAACATCTCCCCCGCGGTGATGCGCTCGCCGCCGCCGGCCGGCAGGATCAGCCCGCTCGACGCCGGCTGCGCCAGCGCGGCCAGCACCGCCTGCGCAAGATCGTCGGCATGCACCGGCTGGCGCAGGCCGCGCCCGGCCGGCAGCGGGAACACGCGCGTGCGCATGGCGCGGCGCGCCAGCGGGGTCAGGCTCTTGTCGAGGCCTGCGCCGTAGATCAGGGTCGGCCGCAGCACCGTCCAGGCCAGCCCGCGTGCGGCGCAGGCCTCGGCCAGCGCCGCCTCGCCGTCGCGCAGCTGCTGCGAGATCGCGCGCTCGGCCGGCACGTCGGAATCGCGCTTGCTCTGCGCGCTCATCGAGCTGGTGGCGACCACCCGCGGCGTGCCCTGCCCTTCGCCGCGGCGCAGCCAGGCGGCCAGGCCGAGCAGCGGCCCGAAGCTCACCACTGCCGACAGCGGCGGCAGCGCAGGCACCGCGGCCGGCAAGTCACCGACCAGCCACTCGACGCCGTCCAGCGCCGGCCGCGGCCGGCGGCTCAGCGCGAGCACCGGCTCGCCGCGTGCGCGCAGCCGCTGCAACAGGAAATAGCCGATCTGGCTGCTGGCGCCGACGACCAGGATCGTCATGGCGCGATGGCTGCATGCTGCCCGGCACGACGATGCATCGTGCAAGCACACCGGCAAATCGGATCATGCGGGCGGCTCAGGGTTTGCAGGCCGGCGCCGGTGTCAGCGCAGCGAAGCCCTATCGAGCGCGACACCAGCGCGCAGCGACCGCCGCTCACGCAGCAATTCAACTCAGGAACCGCCCTGCAGACGCGCGCCGAACTCCTGCACGCGCGGCAGTTCCGGCGTCAGCTTGCGCGCGTGATCGACCGCCTGCATCGCGCCGCCGCGATCGCCGCGCGCCAGATCCTGCTCGGCCTGATCCAGCCAGGCGTTGGACAATCGCTGGCGCAGCTGATCCTGGCCAGCGTCGCCCGGCGCCAGGTCCGACAGATCCGCTAGGTGCTCGCCCGCCTTCACCAGCTGGCCGTTGGCCAGCGCCTGGTTGAACTGCGACACCTCCATGCTGGGCAGTTCCTGCAGGCCCTTGCGCGCCGTGTCGTTGTTGCCGTCGATGGCCAGCGCGCTGCGATAGAGATCGTAGGCGCTGTTGCCCGGCGGCAGCATGATATCGCCGCGGCCGGCGGCGTTCTCCGCGCGCTGCAGCAGGCTCGCCAGCTGGGCGCTCTGCTGCGGACTGAGTGCTGCGGGAGCTGCGGGCGTCACACTGTCATCCGCGGTCGGCGCCGCGATCGGCTGCGCGGGCGCGGCGGCCGGCGCCGCGCCGAGTCGCGCCCGTGCCGCCGCCAGATCCGCCGACTTCGGCGCCAGCGCAGCAGCTTGATCGAGCAAGGCCGCGGCCTGCGCCTTGTCGCCGCCATCGAGCACCGCGTTCGCCTGCACGATCAGCGCCTGCGCGACCTGGCCCAGGCCGGCCTTGGCCTGCGCGTTGTCGGGGTCGAGCTGCAGCGCCTGCTTGAAATGCGCCAGTGCGGTGTCGTCGCCGTCGCCGGCGAAACGTCCTTCGCGCAAGGCGTTCTCGCCCTGCTTCAGCGCGGCGTCCACATCGCCGTGGTCCTGCTCGCGAATCTGCGCCTGCGCTGCGCGCAGCGCCGGCAGCTCGCCGTAGTTCGGCAGCAACTGCGCCAACTGATCGATGCCGCTGGCCACCGCGGCCGCGTCGTTCGCATCCAGCGCCTTGTGGATCTGCGCGGCCAGCGCGCCGCCGACCTGATCCAGGCCGTGTGCCGCCACCGCATTGCCGGGATCGCCGGCGAGCACGCGCTGGTACAGCGCGCCGGCGCCGTCCGCGCCGGTGAACTTGCCGGCGGCGAAGGCCTGCTGCGCCTGGGTGACCAGGGTGTCGGTCTGCGCCGAGGACACGCGCGCCTTGGCGATCGCTTGAGTCAGGCGATCGACGTCGGCGCCGCCGCCCAGCAATTCGCGCGCGACCTGCAGATCCTGGTCGGCCTGATCGACCTGGCCGGCCTGCAGCGCCGCGTCCGCCTTCGACACCTCGGCCTGGCCGACCTGGCGCAGACCGTCGCGGGCGCGGTCGTTGTCCGGCTCCAGCGCCCGCGCGGCCTCGAACAATTCGCGCGCGCTGCTGCCGTCGTTGCCGCTCAGGCGCCCTTCGCGCAGCGCCGTCTCGCCGCGCGTCAGCACGTCATTGAGCTCGGTGTGCGGCACCATGCTGCGCAGCTTGTCCTGGTTGAGCCAGGCCAGGGTCAGGCCAGCCACCACCAGCAACAGGAACAACGGCAACAGCCAGCCGCGGCGACTCGGCTTGCGCGGCTCCTGATGCGAAGGACGCTGCGGCGCACCGCCACCGCCGCGACGGCGGTCCGGCTCGATCGTCATCGACGGCAGATCGTCGCGGGACGGCTTCGGCGGCCCGTCGAGGTGGTCGAGATCGCCCAGCGTCGGCTCGGTGCGTCCGCCGGCATGGGGGTCGTGAGGTTCGCGGCGTCCGTTCATGCTCGAGGGTCCAGTAATCGGCGCAGCTTAACATCGCGGCGGCGCAGCACCGGGATTCGCGGGGCTGGGCGTTCAACTGGCGGCAAGCCGCGCGCGCGGGGGATTGGGCCTGGCTGGCCGGCGGCGGCGAGCTCGGCGGTGGTCGCTGTCGGCTGTGGGCGGGGGCTGAGTTGGTTGGAAGTGAGAGTTGAAGCCAGGGCCTCTGGCCTTCTAGGAAATCATCGGAGACTGCGATCTGGCTCGCTTGGCGCAGCGCTTTGGAAGTCCAGCTCGCCTGTGAGCGTCGTAGTCCCTGCTGGCGGCAGGCTTGGGGTTTCGGCTTCGAATCGAGTTACTCGCATCCTGGCTCGCCTGCGGCGGGCTTTCGGTCGCCTCCCGGCGCCCGAGCCACTTTTCTTTGCTGGCCCAAAGAAAAGTAGCCCAAAGAAATGGCCTTGGGAGCACGCCGGGCATACAAGCCTGAGCTGCTGCGCCTTGTCGACAAAGGGCGCTCCTCAAGAGGAGCTACTGGGGCTACACCGCGACCGCTCGGGAACTGCATCGAGCACGCCGGGAATACCAGCCTGAACCGTCGCGCCTTGTCGACAAAGGGTGCTCCTCAAGAGGAGCTATGGCAGCTACTCCGTCATCGCTCGGGAACTGAGTCGAACACGCCGGACATGCAAGCCTGAGCCGCAGCGCCTTGTCGACGAAGCGCGCTCCTCAAGAGGAGCTACTGACGCTACACCGCGGCCGCTCGGGAACTGCATCGAGCACGCCGGAGATACAGGCCTGAACCGCCGCGCCTTGTCGACGAAGGGCGCTCCTCAAGAGGAGCTACTGCGGCTATACCGCGATCGCTCGGGAACTGAGTTGGACACGCCGAACATGCAAGCCCGAGCCGCCACGCCTTGCTGACGAAGGGTGCTCCTCAAGAGGGGCTACTGCGGCTACTCCGTCATAGCTCGAGGACAGAGTCGAAAACGCCGAAGATGCTGGTCCGAACCGCAACGCCTTGTCGACTAAGGGCCCTCCTCAAGAGGAGTTACAGCAATCATCCCGCGAACGTTTGGTGACTGGAGCAAGGCTAGCCCAGCTGGCTGCGCATCGCCGAGCCTGGAAGGTCGAGGCAGATAAGTGAGCTGGATGCCACCTCAAAACGCATGACGCGACGCGCATCCAAACAGACAAATTTGAATGTGCAATTTTGAATTGCCAACTCCAAATTGCCAAAGCGCATTCCTTGCGCCAGTTCCCGAGCGATGGCGGGGTAGCCGCAGTAACTCCTCTGTGAGTATCGAGCTATCTCGGCAAATCATCCCCTCGCACGCTCTATCCCCAACGTGCTCGATGCAATTCCCGAGCGGCCGCGGTGTAGCGTCAGTAGCTCCTCTTGAGGAGCACTCTTCGTCGACAAGGCGCGGCAGTTCAGGCCGGTATGTTCGGCGTGCTCCATAGGCCGTTTCTCTTGGTGACTTCTCTTTGGGCCAGCAAAGAGAAGTTACTCGGGCGCCGGAAGGCGACTGAAAGCCCGCGGCAGGCGAGCCCGGCTGCGGAAGCGTTACATCACGCGAGCCAGGCCGTCCAAGCGATTCATCAAACGAACCAAGTCGCCGCGTCAGGCGAGCTAAATAACCAACTCGGCAAGCGCCGAATCAGGTCGTGCAAACCTCAAAATCTAAGCGCTCCCCAGCGCCGCTCCGACATCCCAACAAGAAGCGCAACGCACAGGTAGACAACTAGGCCACGTCCAATCCCAACAAACCCCGGCGATAGACCGGCAGCGACAGCGCAAGGTCCACAAACCGCACTCACGCAGTGATCCAGCGAAGCGCCGCGTTCACCCCGCCCCGATGCGCCGCGCATCCACCACATTCGGCAGCGCCACCAGCTTGGCCAGCAGGGTCGAGAGCTGCTCGAAGTCGCGCACGCGCAGGGTGAAGTGCATTTCCACTTCGCCGGTGCGCGCGAACATGCGGCTGGACGAAGCGATGATGTGGATGGAGGCGTTGCTGATCACGCCCACCACGTCTTTCTGCAGGCCCTTGCGGTCGTAGCCGTGCAGTTCGACATCGACTTCGTAGGCCTGCGCGCTGGCGCTGCCCCATTCCACGTCGATCACCCGGTCCGGGTCGCGTCGCGCCAGCCGCGCCAGGCTGGCGCAGTCGGCGCGATGCACCGAAACGCCGCGGCCGCGGGTGATGAAGCCGCGCACGCTGTCGCCGGGCAGCGGCTGGCAGCAGCGGGCCAGCACGGTGAGCAGGTTGCCGACGCCTTCGATGCGCAACGCCGCGTGGTCGGGCGCGGTGTGCCGCGCCGAAACCGGTAAGGCCGTCGGCGGCGCCGGCGGCGAGGCGTCTTCCTGCAGGGCGCGGGCGAGCTGGCCCGGCGCCACTTCGCCCAGGGCCAGCGCGACCAGCAGCTCGTCGTGAGTCTTGAGGTGAAAGTGCGCCGGCAGCCAGGCGATGTCCGGCGCCTGCAGCGCCAGCCGCTTCAGCTCGCGCTCGAAGATCGCGCGGCCGGCGGCGAGGTTGCTGTCGTGCGCCACGCGGCGGAACCAGGCGCGCACTTTGTCCTTGGCGCGCGAGGTATGCAGGTAGCCGTGGTGCACCGACAGCCAGTCGCGACTGGGCTCGGCCTGCTTGGCGGTGAGGATCTCCACGCGGTCGCCGCTCTGCGGCTGGAAACCCAGCGGCACGATGCGTCCGTTGACCTTGGCGCCGCGGCAGCGATGGCCCACCTCGGTGTGCACGTGGTAGGCGAAATCCAGCACAGTGGCGCCGTGCGGCAGATCGAACACCTCGCCCTTGGGCGTGAGCAGGTAGACGCGGTCCTCGACCAGCTCGTTGTGCAGGTCGGCGGCCAGCTCGCCGTCGCCGTCCGCGCGCGCGTCGAGCAGCTTGCGCATCCAGGCGATCTTCGCCTCGAACTCGGCGTCGCCGCTGCCGCCTTCCTTGTAGCGCCAGTGCGCCGCCACGCCCAGCTCGTTGGCGCGGTGCATCTCGTGGGTGCGGATCTGCACCTCGAGGGTCTTGCCGTAGGGGCCGATCACCGCGGTGTGCAGCGAGCGGTAGCCGTTGCCCTTGGGCCGCGCCACGTAGTCGTCGAACTCGCCCGGCAGGTGCGGCCACAGCGTGTGCACCACGCCCAGCGCGGCGTAGCAGTCGGCCACGCTGTCGACCAGGATGCGCACCGCGCGGATGTCGTACAGGTCGGAGAAATCCAGCGCCTTGCGCTGCATCTTCTTCCAGATCGAATAGATGTGCTTCGGCCGCCCGGCCAGGTCGGCCTGGATGCCGCCTTCCTGCAGCGCGCGGCGCAGTTCCTCCAGCGACGCGCGGATAAAGCCTTCGCGGTCGCTGCGGCGTTCGTCGAGCAGCTTGGCGATGCGCCGGTAGACCTCGGGCTGCAGGTAGCGGAAGGCCAGGTCCTCCAGCTCCCATTTCAACTGCCAGATGCCCAGGCGGTTGGCCAGCGGCGCGTGGATGTCGTTGGTCAGCCGCGCCAGTGCCTGCCGCTCCGCCTCCGGCAGCGCGGAGGCCGCACGCAGCCGCGCCAGCTGGCGGGCCAGCAGGATGAACACCACGCGCAGGTCGCGGATGATCGCCAGCAGCAGCCGGCGCAGGCCCTCGTTGCCGCCCTCGGCATGGCGCTGTGCGTGCAGGGCCCACACCTTGCCGGCGGCAAGCTGGCCGGCGACCAGCCGCTGCAGCTCCGCCGGCAGTTCGGCCGCGCGCGCCTCCCAGGCGGCCGGCGCGGCCTCGGCCACGGCGAACCACAGGGCGGCGGCCTGGGTCTGCCCGTCGCAGCCGAGGGTGGCCAGCAGATCCAGCGTGTCGGCGCACTCCGCTTCGTTCGCGCCAGCCTCCGCGCAGGCCTGCAGCGCCGCCGCCAGCGCTGCAGGCAGCGCACCGGCGCGCTCGCGCCAGGGGCGCAGGCTCGGAGTGGCGGCGGAAGCGGCTGGCGGCATGGGCGACCTTGGTGCGGCCCGGAGGGCGATGGAGCGGAACGGACGGCCCGCGCGGCGACCGCCACGCGGCGCTTGGCTTGGAGGCAGCATACCGCGCAGAATCACGCGATGACGACCCGCGGCCCCGTGCCGCTACGACCGGAGCCGCCCGATGATGCTTAGCCGCCCTCGCCCGATGCTGCTGCTGCCCTTGCTGGTCCTGGCCGGCGCGTTGCATGCGCAGCAGACGCCGCCCACCACCAACCTGGAGCAACAGATGGGCAGCGCCGAGTTCCAGCAGGCCGGCCTGAACAAGCTGAGCCCGCAGGAATTGGCCCATCTGCAGCAGTGGCTCGGCGCGCATGCGCCGGAACTGGCCGCCACCATCCCTGCCTCGGACGCGCAGTCCGCCTCGGTCGCCGCCAACGGCAAGCCGGCCAAGGACAGCTGGTTCGATCACTGGCGCCGCCACGAGAGCAAGGACGGCGTGCCGAACGACACCGTGGTCAGCCAGGTGGTCGGCAACTTCAGGGGCTGGGGCCCCGGCAGCGTGATCACCCTGCAGAACGGCCAGAAGTGGCAGGTCGCCGACGGCAGCTCGCTGAGCATCTATCACGGGCTGGACAACGCCCAGGTGACCATCAAGCCGGGCCTGGTCGGCGGCTGGATCATGAAGGTCAAGGGCTACAACACCAGCGCCCAGGTCAAGCCGGCGAACTAAAACTCGCCCGTAGCCTCTCGCAGGATCAGCGCCCCGAGCAGTGCCTCGGGGCAGTCGCCGCGTGCGCAGCGGCTACGCGCAGGCTCGCCCGCGCTGAAAAGTTGGCACCGTCGCGCAAGCCTGCTCGTCCGGCCATGCCGCATGCGCGAGCGCCGCGCCGCTTCGCACATCGCGGCTGGGGTGTTCGTCGCGGCTAACGTGAAGTCCGCCACGGAATCGGCGGGATACGCGGCAGCACGGAGCGGGATGTCATACGGCCGTGGTCTGGTAGGCGATCGTGGCATGCCCGCCTCGCCGACCAAGACGCCAGCCCCATGAGCGACATCGAAGATCCCAAGCGCCGCCGCTTCCTGAAAATGACCGCAGGATCGGCCGGCGGCCTCGCCGCCGCGTCGATGTGGCCGGGCCTGATCGAGAAGGCGCTGGCGCTCGAGCCGAACAATCCCACCGGCTGCGCCAGCCTGGCCGACATCGAACACGTGATCGTGTTCATGCAGGAGAACCGCTCGTTCGACCACTACTTCGGCATGCTGCCCGGCGTGCGCGGCTACGGCGATCCGCGCCCGGTGCCGCTGCCCAGCGGCAACTACGTGTGGTACCAGCCCGAGGGCCTGAACCCGGCCTCACGCGGCTTCAGCGCCGACGTGCCCTACGCGCAGTGGACCAACCCCGCCGCGTGGTACCAGAGCGACCGCGCGCTGCAGTCGGCCGACTACGTGCTGCCGTTCCGGCTGAACCAGCCGGGCAACGTGCAGTTCCAGTACATGACCGACTTGAACCACTCCTGGAAGGCCTCGCAGCAGATCTGGAGCAACTGGGACAGCTGGCTGCCGCTGAAGAGCCGGCAGTCGATGGGCGGCCTCGACCGCGAGGACCTGCCGTTCTACTACCGCCTCGCCGACGCCTTCACCGTGTGCGACGACTACCACTGCTCGGTGTTCGCGGCGACCGATCCGAACCGCTTCTACCTGTGGTCGGGCACCTGCCCGCCGCCGATGAACTTCCCGGACAACTACGGCAGCGGCGGCTACGTCGCCAACATCGACTACGACATCAACAGCGACATCACCTCGGCCATGTACGGGCAGAGCCCGCAGGCGCGCGCCGCCGCCGTGGCCGCCGGCATCGCCGACTGGAAGACCTTCGCCGAAACCCTGACCGATCACGCCATCACCTGGAAGATCTATCAGGAGAACGACAACTACGGCGACAACTACCTGCAGTACTTCAAGAACTTCCGCATCGACAACCACGGCGTGCCGATCGATCAGTCGAGCGACCCGTATTTCCAGACGCTGTACCGGCGCGGCCGCGTGTTCGCCGACACGCCCGGTGCGCTCGGCACGGCCTTGCTGGCGGAGTTCGCCAAGGACGTGGCCGCCGGCGCGGAGCCGGACGATCCCGCGCTGGGCACGGTGCGGCCGGGCCTGCCGCGCGTCTCCTGGATCGTCGCGCCGTACCGGTTCTGCGAACACCCCAGCGCCTCGCCGGGCGACGGCGAAGGCTTCACCGCGCAGCTGCTCGACACCCTGGTCAACCAGCACCCGGAGGTGTTCCGCAAAACCGCGTTCCTGCTGATGTACGACGAGAACGACGGCTACTTCGACCACCAGCCGCCGCCGGTGCCGCCGCTGAGCCTGACCTACGGCCAGATGACCTTGCCCGACGCCGGCGCCGCCGAAAACTTCGACTCGGTGCCGGTGGGGCTGGGCCCGCGCGTGCCGATGCTGATTGTTTCGCCGTGGACTACCGGCGGCAAGGTCTATTCGCAGCTCAGCGACCACACCTCGGTGCTGCGCTTCCTGGAGCAATGGCTGGCGGCGAAACGGCTGAGCCGGCACGGCGAACCGCGCTGCGAGCTGATCTCGGACTGGCGCCGCAGCGTGTGCGGCGACCTCACCGAAGCCTTCGACTTCGGCCAGCCCGACCAGCCGCCGCGGATCGATCCTGCCGCGCCCTTCCACAACGGCACCGCCGCCGCGACGGTGCCGAATCCGCAGAGCTTCCCGGCGCTGGCGCCGCAGACCCGGCCGGCCTGCGCGCTGCGCCAGGCCTGCAGCGTGGACGGCCGCGCGACGTCGCGTGGTTTCACCCTGCGCTTCGCCAACGCCGGCACGGTCGGCGCGGCCTTCATCGCCTATGCGCAGCCGATGTCTGGCGCGCAGCAGGCGTTTCACTACACGGTCGAGGCAGGCAAATATCTCGACGCCACGCCGAGAATCGCTGCAGGGCCGTACGACTGGGCGGTCTACGGTCAGAACGGCTATCTGCGCGAATTCCGCGGCGCCGCCAGCGTGCCCGGCACGCCCGAGGTGAGCGCCGCGTTCGACCTCATGCGTGGCAGCCTGCGCATCCACCTGGACAACCGCGACAATCCGCGCGCCTGCCGCTTCCTGCTCAGCGACAACGCCTACGCCGAGAACGAGCCGCTGCAGATCGTGGTGGCCGCCGGCGACGAGCAGCACATCCCCTGGCGCACCGCCGCGGGCTGGTACGACGTCAGCGTGCGCATCGCCGACGACCTCGCCTACTACCGGCGCGTGGCCGGCTGCGCCACCGCGCATCGGCGCGACGCCAGCACCGATCCGGCGATCGGCAACAGCGAGCGCTTCAAGCCGGCCCTGGCGAGCCACGGCGAACGCAACGACACCCTGCGCTTCGACTACGTCACGCCGCCCTGGCATCACCGCCCGGGCAACTGGCTGGGCATTTTCCCGGCCGGCGCCGCACCGACCACGGCCAACCTGCTGCGGCGTCTCGCCGCGCCGCGCGGCATCGGCTCGGTGGCCCTGACCGGCACCAGCGATGCGCCGCTGCCGCCGGGTCGCTACGAGGCCTGGTATTTCTTCGAAGGCAGCGACACGCCGCTGGTGGCGCAGGCCACGCCCTTCGCGATCGAGCGCTGAGGCTTTCGCGCGCCCTGCCGGCTCGTGCCGGCGGGGCAGCGCGATCAGTCGACGGGTTCAATCCAGCGCTTCGAGCGCCCGCGCCAACCGCTTGGCCGAGACCGGCTCGGCGGTCTTCAGTTCCTGCGCGAACAGCGAGACGCGCCACTCCTCGATCAGCCAGCGCAGCTCGGCCAGCGCGGCAGCGTCGGTGCCGCCGGCGCGGCGGCGCAGGTATTCGCGCCAATACGGCAGCACCTGCAGCATGCGCTGCTGATCCTTGGCCGGGTCTTGCCGCAATCGTTCGGCGCGCAGACGCATCGCCCTGAGATAGCGCGGCAGTTGGGCCAGCCGCGCCGACGGCAGCTCGCGCAGAAAGCCGGGTTCGAGCAAGCCCGCCAACTGCTCACGCAGATCGTCGTAGCTGGCGCGGGCAAAGCCGATCAGCGGCGGCTCCAGCCAGGGACGCAGCTCGGCCTGCGCCTCGATGATCGGCTCGGCCAGCTTCAGGCGCTCCACCGCCGCGGCGAACAGTTCGCGCGCGCTGCGCGCACGCAAGGCCTCGAAGGCGCCGGCGCTGCGCGCATCCAGCGACAGGCGCTGCAGCAGGTCGGCGAAGCCGCCTTCCTGCAGATCGTCGCGCAAGCCCTCCACACCACCGAGTGAGGCATATTTCAAGGCCAGCGAATTGGCGATCGGCAGGCGCCGGCGCGCCTGCTTGGCCTCGCTGGCCAGTGCGTTGCGCAGCAGCCGCAGCACGCCCTGCGTGTGTGCCTCGCGCGCCTCGTCGCTGCGCTCGAACACGCGCAGCGCCACCGCGTCGCCGAGATCGACCAGGGCGGGATAAGCCAGCAGGCCGCCGTCCGAGCGCACCTGCGCGGGGATGTCTTCGAAGTCCCAGTGGGTCACGTCTTCGCGGGTCAGCTCCAGGTCGGCCTTGCGCGAGAAGGCCTCGCGCGCCTGGCCTTCCCATTGCGCGCGCAGGGCGACCAGGTCGCGTGCCGTGGCCAGGGTGCGGCCTGCTTCGTCGTGCAGGCGATAGCGCATGCGGAAGTGCGGCGGCAGCTCGACCGCAGCGAAGGCCTCCGCGTCGATCTCGACGCCGGTGGCGCGGCGCAGGAAGGCCGCCAGCGCGCGCGCCAACGGCTCGTCGCGCGGCGCCTCGGCCTCGACGAAGGCGCGGGCGAAGTCAGGCGCCGGCACGAAGTTGCGCCGCAGCGGCTTGGGCAGGCCACGAATCAGCTCGGCCACCTTCTCCGCCAGCAGGCCCGGCACCAGCCACTCGCAGCGCGCCGTCGGCACGGCGTTGAGCATCGCCAGCGGCAGGTGCAGGGTGACGCCGTCGGCGTCGTCGCCGGGAAGGAAACGGTATTCCAGGCGATAGCGGTGCGGTCGCTCCTGCGCATCCTGCGCTCGCGACACTTGACCCTCCTTGGTCGGCGATCGCTCCGGTGCATCCTGCGCTCGCGACACTTGACCCTCCCTGGTCGGCGGTCGCTTCTCGGGAGTTCCTGGCGTCGCGAGTTCCAGCCAGGCGGGGAAGGCCTTGGGATCGAGGCCGGCGCCGCTCGCCATCACGTCGTCGAGCGACCAGCGCAGCGCCGCCTGCTCGGCCGGGCGGGCGCGGCTGTACCACGCGTCCAGCGCGCGGCTGCTGGCGATCTCCTGCGGCAACTTGCCCTCGAAGAAGGCGACCAGTTCGTCCTCGTGGCGGATCAGGCCTTCGCGGCGCTGCTTGGCCTCGATGCCGCGGGCGTCTTCCAGCACACGCTGGTTGGCGCGCACGAAGTCGGCGCGCGCGTCGATGTCGCCGCGCGCCAGCGCCTCGCGCAAGAAGATCTCGTGCGCCAAAGCAGGGTCCTGCTGCTGGAAAGTCACCGGCCGCCGCTCGACCAGGATCAGCCCGAACAGGCTGACCTGCTCGTAGGCCACCACGCAGCCGCGCTTGCGCGACCAGTGCGCCTCGCGGCAGGCGCCGCGCAGCAGATGGGCAACCTGCTGCTCGATCCACAGTGGCTCGATGCGCGCGCACATCATGCCCCACACTTTGCCGCCGACATCGAGGATCTGCGCAGCGAAGATCCAGTTCGGCGGCACTTTCGACAAGGCCGAACCGGGGAATACCTGGAAGCGGCGCTCGCGCGTGCTGCGATACACGCCCTTCTCGTCCTTGTGCCCGACCTGGGTGGGCAGGCCGGCGAGCAGGCTGCGGTGGACCGCTTCGTACAAGCGCTCCTGCACCGTTTCCGGCGCTGCTGCCGTGGCGGCGGCCTGCTTTTCGCTGGCCTCTTGCCGCGGCGCGGACGAGCGCGTGCCGCCCTTCGCGGATGCCTGCGCCGACGCATCCTGCACGCGCTCCTTGGACGTGCCGGCGCGGGATGCGGGCAGCACGCGGCCATCTCGCCGGGACGCGTTCGCACCCTGCTCGCTCTGCTCCGCGGGCGCCGAGCGCGACGCACCGGCGCGGCGATGGCGCGCCGGTGCGGACGCCGACGGCGAGGCGCCACTGACGCCTGCCGACGGCACGGCCTGCGTCGGCGACTCCAGCTTCCAGCCCAGCTCCTGCGCCGCCAGCAGCAGCTGCCGGTGCAGCTCGCGCCACTCGCGCATGCGCATGAAGCTGAGGAAGTGGCGCGAGCACCAGTCGCGCAATTTCGACTGGGTCAGCTCCTCGTGCGAAGCGTCGTAGGCACGCCACAGATTGAGCACGCCGGCGAAATCGGACTTGGGATCGGCGAAGGCCGCGTGTGCGGCGTCGGCCTGCTGGCGCGCATCGGCCGGGCGCTCGCGCGGGTCCTGCACGCTGAGGAAGGCCACGATCACCAGCAGCTCGCGCAGGCAATGCAGGCGATCCGCCTCGACCAGCATGCGCGCCAGCTGCACGTCGATCGGCAGCTTGGCCAGGGTGCGGCCGAGCGCGGTGAGCCGGCGCTGCTCGTCGATCGCCGAAATCTCGGCGAGCCGGCGATAGCCGTCGGCGACCACGCGCGGATCGGGCGCTTCCAGGAACGGGAACTCGTCGACCTCGCCCAGCTGCAGCGAGAGCATGCGCAGGATCACATTGGCCAGCGAGGAGCGCAGCAGTTCCGGATCGGTGTAGGCGGCGCGGCTGGCGTAGTCTGCTTCGTCGTACAGGCGGTAGCAGATGCCCGCACCGACGCGTCCGCAGCGGCCTTTACGCTGGTCGGCCGCGGCCTGCGAGATCGGCTCCACGTGCAGGCGTTCGAGCTGGCTGCGCTGGCTGTAGCGCTTCACCCGCGCCGTGCCGGGATCGATCACGTAGCGAATGCGCGGCACCGTCAGCGAGGTCTCGGCCACATTGGTGGCCAGCACCACGCGGCGCTTCGGACCGGGCTTGAACACGCGATCCTGGTCGCCGGCGGACAATCTCGCGTACAGCGGCAGGATCTCGGTCTCGCGATACTGCCGGCGCGACAGCAGCAGATGCGCGTCGCGGATCTCGCGCTCGCCCGGCAGGAATACCAGCACGTCGCCGCGCGGATCGTCGTGGCTGATCTCGTCGAGCACGGCCGCGATGTGTTCCGCGCCGCCCTGCGCCATGTCGCGCCCGCCGCGACGCGCGCCCAACTGGTCGAGCGCGCGCCAGCGCAGCTCCACCGGATAGGTGCGCCCCTCCACCGAGACCACCGGCGCGCCGCCGAAGTGCTCGGCGAAGCGCGCGGTGTCGATGGTCGCCGAGGTGACGATGATCTTCAGGTCCGGCCGCCGCTGCGTCAGCTGCTTCAGGTAGCCAAGCAGGAAGTCGATGTTGAGGCTGCGCTCGTGCGCCTCGTCGATGATCAGCGTGTCGTAGGCGCTCAGCCAGGGATCGCCCTGGGTCTCGGCGAGCAGGATGCCGTCGGTCATGAACTTGATCAGGCTACGCTCGGACACCTGGTCGTTGAAGCGCACCTGGAAGCCGACCTGGTCGCCCAGCGCGGTGCCCAGCTCTTCCGCCACGCGGCGCGCCACCGAGCGCGCGGCCAGCCGGCGCGGCTGGGTGCAGCCGATCATGCCGGCCTCGCCGCGGCCGGCGGCCAGGCACAGCTTGGGTAGCTGGGTGGTCTTGCCCGAGCCGGTCTCGCCGGCGATCACCACCACCTGGTGCTTGCGGATCAGCTCGACGATCTCGTCGGCGCGCGCGGTGATCGGCAAAGACTCATCGAGGCGGATCGCCGGCTTGGCCGCCGCGCGCGCCTGGCGCCTGGCCGCGGAGGCCGCGATCTCGGTGGCCAGCGCCTGCAGCTTGCCGGCATCGGGCACGCTGTCGCCGGCGCGGCGCGACAAGCCGCGCCAGCGGCCCAGCAGGCGGCCGTAGTCGCGGCTGCACACGTTGGTCAGGGCCTGGCGCAGTTCGACCAGGCGCGGATCGGTATCGGTACGAAGGGGGACATCACGAGACATGGGGCGCGATGATAACGGCCCAGGCCGTCGATCTGGCGCATAAGACGCCTCGTGCCCGACCGCGCATGCGCATCCTCGCGCATGGGACGAGCGCAGGCGACTCGCGATGCAGCTCGCGCGAGGGCATGGCGGATAGACCCGACGGCTGGGTTAAAAGCGCGTCGTATCCAGATCAGGCTCGGCGATTTCGTCCACGCCGACCGGGCACGATCGCGCGCATGAATGCGGTGCACCGAGTTCCAGGCGATCGATTTGACGGCTGCCGTCTTCGGCCACGCATCGTGACGATTTCAGCTGCATGCACCGACCCCGCCTCGAGCAAGGCATCGTCGTGCCGCTCGATCCGGCCATGCCAGCAGCGTGGCATCCAACGCGCGTGCCGGATCATGCGATAGATCCGACCGCGCGACGCCAAGCTCGAACATAAAGCATGGCTCGCGCCGGCAGATTCGTTGCGCCGGCATCGACCTGGCCTACCGCGCTGTCGCGAAAGCGGCACGAGCGAGCCATCGCAGCGGTAGCCGCGCGCGTCGGCGCAGGCCTGTCGACATCCTCGATAGCTGCCGGCTATCGGCGGCATTGCCAGAATTCATTTCACGCTAGACTGCCCGCGCACTAACTTAGCCCTCATCCCCTCGAGAAGGAGCCTGTCCATGGCCGCCCACATCGGTATCGCCAAGAAAGACCGCGAAGCCATTGCCAAGCAGTTGTCCAAGCTGCTCGCCGATACCTATTCGCTGTACCTGAAGACGCACAGCTTCCACTGGAACATCACCGGCGCGAACTTCAACAGCCTGCACACCATGTTCGAGACGCAGTACAACGAGCTGTGGCTGGCCGCCGACGAAGTGGCCGAGCGCATCCGCACGCTGGACGTGTTCGCGCCGGGCTCCTACAGCCAGTTCGGCAAGCTCACCTCGATCAAGGAAGAGACCGGCGTGCCGGAGTGGAAGGAAATGGTCAGCCAGCTGGTCGAAGGCCACGAGATCGCCGCGCACACCGCGCGCCAGGCGATCAAGACCGCCGACGGCGCCGGCGACGAAGGCACTGCCGACCTGGTCACCGGTCGCCTGAAGGAACACGAGAAAACCGCGTGGATGCTGCGTTCGCTGCTGAAGTGAGCACCCTCGCCGCCGCGTCGGGGCCTGTCGCCCCGGCGCGCGCGACGCGTTACCAGTCGAGCTTCTGGCTGTAGCGCACGTAGACGAAGCGTCCGTAGTCGTAGGACGTGCTGTAGGCGTAGAGGCTGTCGGTACCCGTACCGTTGTACATGTAGGGTCCCAGCCGGTTGAAGATGTTGTTGGCGCCGATCGAGATGGTCGCCTGCCAGGGTGTCTTCCAGTACACCTGCAGGTCGTTGAAGGTCACCGACGGCACCTGGGTCAACGGCGTCACGCCGGTGCCCACCGCGTAGTAGTTCGGCAGGGTGCACGGGAACACGCTGGCCTGCGGGTCGTAGCAGCTGGCCTTCTGCGGCGAGAAATAGCGCAGGGTCCACTGCGCGCCGAAGTCGTGGTAGCTCCAGTCCACGCTGAAATTCGAGCGCAGCCGCCAGTTGCCGGCGGTGCCTGCCTCGTAGCTGACCGGCACGCCCTCGTACTGCAGGTTGTTGAACTTGGTCAGATAGGTCGAGCTGGAGGTCAGCTTGAACTGACCGAAGGAGAACTTGGGCAATGCATACGACAGGGTGACGTCGTAGCCGCTGGTTTCCAGATAGCCTTGGTTCTCTTCGCCGGTATAGAGATTGCTGACCTGGAAGTTGTCGGCGGCGGTGCGCTGGAACAGGTTGCAGTCCGCAGTGATGCCCAGCTGGTAGCAGTTGTCTAGCACTTCATTGGTGCCGATGCCCGAGATCACGTTGCGCACCTTGTACTTGAACCAGTCCACCGTGGCGTTGAAGCCCTGCAGGTAGCTCGGGCTGTAGACGAAGCCGATCTGGGTGCTGTCGGAAGTCTCCGGCTTCAGGTTCGGGTTGCCGCCCAGGGTGAACGGCCCGTACACCGGCGCGCCGCCCGGCGAGGTCACCGGAATGCCCGGCGCCTGCTCCTGCATGAAGCCGTTCGGGAACTCCCCGGCCAGCCCCGCCTGAGTCAGCGCCTGCTGGCTCAGCGCCGGCTGGCTGCCGATGCCGCTGGCGCAGTTCTTCGCCACCGTGGCGTTGTAGCGCGCCAGGCCGTACACCACGTCGCAGGGATCGTTGTAGCCGGGATAGGTGGTCGACACGCCACCATACAGATCGCCCACCGTCGGCGCGCGGAAGCCGGTGCCGTAGCTGGCGCGCACCAGCAGGTCGTCGATCGGCTTCCAGGTCAGCTTGTAGGAGTTGTTGCGGGTGCTGCCGAAATCGCTGTAGTGCGAGAAGCGCCGCGCCACGTCCAGGCTCAGCGCGCGCGCGAACGGCAGGTCCTTGAGCAGGGGCACGTTGACCTCGGCATAGGCCTCGTTCACGCCGTACGAGCCTTCGGTGGGCTGGCCGGCCAGGTTGGTGGTGAGGCCCTGCACGTCGACCGGATCGGGATTGTCGTAGCCGCTCTCGGTGCGATGCGAAGCGCCGACCGCGAAGGTCAGGTCGCCGGCAGGCAGCTGATACAGGTCGCCGCTCAGGTCGATCTGCGGCCCTTTCTCCTGGCTGCCGTAGTGGTCGAGCGTGTCGGCCTCGAGGTACTTCAGCATGGCCGGCGTGATGCCGCCGGGACCGGCGAGGATGTTCAGCGGCACGCAGCCGGCGATCACATTGCCCGGCGTGCCGCAGACCACGTTGCCGCTGCCGTCCATGAAGGAGGGCCCCAGCGCGTTCTGCAGGTTGGCGTTCCACAGGTTGCCGGTGTTGAACAGGTCGCCTTCGAACTTGGTGTTGTAGTAGCTCGCATCCCAGTTGAACTGGTGCTCGCCGATGCTGAAGTTGCCCTCCAGGCCCAGGCTGTAGCGATAGTTCTTGATCTTGTTGATGGAGTAGCGCGGCAGCTCGAGCAGGGTGCGCTGATAGTCGATGTCCTGCGGCGTCTGGCCTGGCGCGTTGTAGGGGTTGTAGTAGCTGTTCTGCGACAGCACGAAGTTGCCGTTGGCGGTGGACAGCGGGTAGCCGTTCAGCACGGCGGTGTTGCCCTGCTCGTTGTAGCTGAGGTCGAAGTCGGCGGTGAGGTTGTCGAGCAGGTTGTAGCGCCCCTGCAGGAACATGTTCTTCATGTTGGTGGCGCTCTGCAGGTTGCGCAGGGCGTTGAAGTTGTAGGTGTCGCCCGGATCGATGACGTTGCCGTTGGGACCGAAGGTCGGCTCCACCTGCTGGTGGTAGTCGCTGAGGTTGAGCGGATTGCCGCCTGCGTTGAGGATCAGCGGCACGCCGTTGGGATTGTCCGCCGTCGTCGCCGGATTGAGGATCTGGCCGTAGGGCCCGGCCGCTTCCCAGCCGGCCAGCGGATGCTGGTTGGTCAGCGGGTAGGCGCTGAAGGGCCGCCGTCCCGCGCCGATCGCGTCCTGGTCCTGGTATTGCGCGGAGAACAGGATCGAGCCGCGCGAACCGGTCTTGCCGAAGGTCAGCCCGTACTGCTGCTGGTTGCCGTCGTGATGCGGCATGTACTGGCCGTTGTAGCTGTCGAACTGGATGCCGTCGAAATTCTTCTTGGTGATGATGTTGATCACGCCGGCGATCGCGTCCGAGCCGTAGATCGGCGAGGCGCCGTCGGCCAGCACGTCGATGTGGTCGATGATCGAGGTGGGAATGGTGTCGAGGTTGGTCAGGCCGTCGTAGGAGGCGCCCCAGCGCTTGCCGTCGACCAGCACCAGGGTACGCACCGCGCTCAGGCCGCGCAGGTTGATGAAGGTGCCGCCCGCGTCCACGCCGGCGTCGTAGGGGTCCGACTTGCTGATGTCCGGCACGTTGGCCGCGGTGATGTTCTGCAGGAACTGGCCCACCGTGGCGAAGCCCTGGCGCTGGATGTCCTGCGCGGTGATGGTCACCACCGGCTGCGCCAGCTCGACGTCGACGCTGCGGATCATCGAGCCGGTGACGTGCACCGCCTGCAATGTCTTCGCCTGATCCGGATTGGCCGAGACGTCGGCGGCGCCCTGTGCGGCCGGCGACGGCGTGGCGCCGTTCGCATCCGCGCTGCCTGCGCCTGCACTGCCTGCATCTGCACTGCCTGCATCCATATTGCCCCGGGCAGCGGACTGGGCCAGCGTCGACGCTGGCAGGCTCATCGCGCCGGCCAGGCCGCAGGCGATCAGGACGGACAACAACTTCTTCTTATGGCATTCCATTTGTGTGGCCCCTCTGGCGTTACAGCTCGGCGCGAGCCGTCTCCCTACAAACGCGTCGGCGACAGGGGACCCCACTGCCGCCGCCGATCCATGCGGCCAAACCAGGCACACGGTCACGAACCGTGTGTCGAGCATGTTCCTGGCAAGGCAGCGTCGATCGGCAGTGCGGTGAGGATCCCCGGCGGCCGCAGTTCCTGTTTGCAGCCGCGGTGCATTGCTGCACAAGGTTTCGCTACCGGTCAATCCAGCAAGAATTTGCGCACGAGGCCGCCGCGCCGCCGTGGCTCCGCGCGGCCGCACGCGCAGGCTCCGAGGTCAGCCGCGCACTCCACGCGAGCGCCCCGAAGCCCGCCCACGCCTAACCTGCCACGCCCCGACCTGGCCGGGGCATGCATGAATGCGGACGGCATTTGCCGCCGGCGTCACGCGACGCCGGCGGCGCGAGGGCGTCAGGGCTTGGGCGCCGGCCCCTTCACCGCGATGACGAAGTCGTCGGGGCGGACGTGCTGCTTGTAGGCCTGCTGCACGTCGGCCGCGCTGAGCTGCAGATAGCGCTGGCCGGCGATGCTCGACTCGTCCAGCGGCTTGTCCTCGATCGCATAGCTCAGCAGCTGCCCGCCGATGGCGTCGATGCTCGACTCGCCCAGCGGAATCTGCCGCAGCAGGATGCCCTTGGCGCGGCTCAGGTCGCTGTCGGAAACCGGCTCGTCCTGCATTTGCTTCAGGTCCTGCACCACCAGCTTGGCCGCCGGCGCCACCTTGTCCGGATCGCTGCCGAACGACACGCCATAGGTGCTGCGATGCTTGCTGAAGTCGAAACCGGTGCTGACGTTGTAGACCAGGCCACGCTTGTCGCGCAGGTCGCGGTACAGGCGCGAGGCGTAGAAGCCGCCGCCGAGCACCTGGTCGCCGAGGTTCAGCGCGAAGCGCACGTCGTCACTGCGCGTCACGTCGACGGTCTGCGCCATCTGCACGCTGTCCTGGCTGGCGCTGGCGTCCGGCACGTGCAGCCGGCCCGGCTTGTTCGCCGGCACCGCACCGTATTCCACCACGGGCTTGGCGCCGCTGGCCTGCCAGCCGCCGAAGGTCTGTTCGACCACCTGCTTGGCCTGGGCCGGATCGATCTTGCCGACGATGACCATCACGGTCATGTCCGGGCGGAAGGTCTGCGCGTAGTAGTTCTTCACCTTGTCCAGGCTCAGCCCGGCCACGCTCTGCGGCGTGGCGTGGCGCAGCTGCGCGTCGCCCTTGGGCAGCAGGGCCTGCTGCAGGCCCAGTTCGGCGAGGAAGTCGGGCGACTGCACCTGGCCGGCGACGAAGCCGGCGGTCTGCTGCTTCACCACCGCGAAGGCCTGCGCCGGCAGCGCCGGATGCAGTTCGTTGTCGGCCAGCAGCTTCATGCCCTGCTCGAAATGCGCGGCGGGCACCGCCAGCGAGAAGGCGGCGCCGGCGGTTTCCTTCGCGCTGATCTCGTCCAGCGCCTGCTGCAGCTGCAGGCGATCCAGGCTGGCGGTGCCGAACGGGAACATGCCGCCCAGCACATCGGCCACGCCGTCATCGCCGGGCGCAGCCTGCAGATCCTGGTTGGTCTTCACCCGGCCGAACACGGTGACCGTCTCGCTGATGTCTTCCGGCTGCACGATCAGGCGCAGGCCGTTCGACAAGGTGTAGACGGTGGGGTGGATGGTCGAGCGCGGCAGCTCCAGCTTGGCGAAGGCCTGGGTGGCCCAGTCCGGCAGGGCCACCGGCTTGTCCGGGCTGGAGGCGAAGCTCTCGGCGCCGCCGAAGCCCTTGCCCTCGACCGGCTTGCCCGAGCTTTCCGGGGTGAGGATGGCGGTGACCGCATGCGCCGGGTCGAAGCTGCGCTTGGCCAGCGCGTTCACCATGGCCGGAGTCACCGCCTCCAGCGCCTGCTTCATCGCATCCGGCGAATCCACGCCCTGAAAGGCCAGCGCCTGGGACCAGGCATGGGCCAGGCCCGACACCGAATTCTTCTTGAACTCCATGCTGGCGATCGAGTTGCGCTTGGCCGCCTCGACCAGGGCCGGATCGACGCCCTTCTCGGCCGCTTCGGCCATGATCGCCTGCATCTGCTTCAGCACCGGCTGCGGGTCGCCGCCGCGCGGGAAGATGCCGACCGCCATGCCGATGCCCGCCTCCGGCATGAACTGGCCGAAGAAGCCGCCGAACAAGGCCTTGCCGGTCATGCCCATGCCGAACAGCGGGGCGCGCTGCGAAGCCATCACCTGCTCCAGCACCAGCGCCGTGGCGGCATCCTCCGCGCGCATGCCGGGCAGCCGGTAGCCCAGGTAGACCGAGCCGTACGGGCTGTCGGTGGGCAGGCGCACGGTCTTGGCCGGGCTGGGCTTGAAGGCGAACGACGGCCGCGCCGGCAGCTCCCTGCGCGGAATGTCGCCGAACTGCGCCTTCACCTTGTCCAGGGTGGCGGCCGGGTCGACGTCGCCGGCGATCACCAGGATCGCGTTGTTCGGCGCGTACCAGTGATCGTGGAACTCGCGCAGCATCGCCGCGGTGGTCTTGTCGAACGACTCGCGCGTGCCCAGCGGGGTGTGCGCGTACGGAGTGCCTTCGAACAGCTGCTCCTGCAGCTGGCTGTAGAACTTGTAGTCGGGGCTGGACAGGTCGCGCGACACTTCCTGTTCGATCGCGCCGCGCTCCTTGGCCCACTCGGCGTCGGCCAGGTCGAGCCCGCGCATGCGCAGTGCTTCGGCATGCAGGGCCACGTCGAGGTCCTGCTCAGGCGCCATGAAGTAGTACTGGGTCACACCTTGCGTGGTGTCCGCATTGAATTCGCCGCCCATGTTGGCCGCCACCGCGGCGAGCTGGTCCTTGCTCAGCCCGGGGCTGCCGCGGAACATCATGTGCTCCAGCGCGTGCGCGGTGCCGGGAAAGCCTTCAGGCACCTCGTCCGAACCGACCAGGTAGTTGACCTCGGTGGTCACCACCGGCGCCAAGGCGTCGCGCACGATCACCACGCGCAGGCCGTTGTCCAGGGTGGCGCGCAGCACGTCGGCGCCATCCGGCTGGGCGGCGACCGTACCCGCCAGGGCCAGCGACACGGCGCCAGCCAGGAGCTTCAGGGTTTTCTTCACGGGGAATCCTTGCGTCGAGAGTAGGGGCGGGTCCGGGCACGAAGGCTAGCAAATCTGCAGTGGCCGCCTACGTGCCGGAAGGGTGGCCCGGGAGCTAACGTGCCGACCGGCGATTCCCCCTACAACGCCACCGACTGACCTCGCGCTGACCCGGCCGGAGGCCGGTCGGTTGGCCCAACCGGCTGCTTTCGGTAAGCTCGCAGGGCTTTGTCCGCCTCTCGGAGAGGCACCGTCGGGGATTTTTTTGAGCGCCGCACCAGCAAACCAACACAGTCGTTTTCCGCTGCTCACCGCCATCCTGCTCGCGCTGCTGGTGGCTGCCCTGAACATCGGCCTGTGGTGGTGGAGCAACCAGCCCAACGGCCCGGACGACTGGCACGGCCCGATCAACGGCTTCGCGCTGAACGTGTACCAGCGCTACCAGAGCCCGTTCGACCACAAGTTTCCCAGCGACCAGCAGGTCGACGACGACCTCGCCCTGATCAGCAACTACACCGGCCAGGTCAGCACCTACACCATGCAGCAGAACACCCAGCTGTACCGGCTGGCGCAGAAGCATGGACTGAAGGTGATGGCCGGCGCCGAGATCGACAAGCGGCTGGACAACAACGAGAAGGAAATCGCCCTGCTGATCGCCATGGCGCGGCAGTATCCGGGCACCATCAACCGGGTGACCGTGGGCAACGAAGTGCTGTTCCGCAACGATCTGCCGCCCGAGCAGATGATGGCCTACCTGGATCGCGTGCGCGCCGCGCTGCACCAGCCGGTGTCGATCGCCGAGCCCGACTATATCTGGCTGAAGTATCCCGAGCTGGCCGACCACGTCGACTTCATCACCATCCACTTGTTCCCGTTCTGGAACGGTACGGCCGTCCTGGGAACCACACCCAGCGGCACCGGCCTGCCGGCCACCGACGAAGCTGTGGGCGCCTACAAACAGATTCGCGATCGATTCCCCGACAAGCACGTCGTGGTCGGCGAAATCGGCTGGCCTTCCAACGGCGACCGCCACGAATACGCCAATCCCTCGATCTCCAACGAGGCGATCTTCGACCGCCAGTGGCTGCTCGCAGCCAAGACGAATCACATCGACTACTTCTTGTTCGAGGCCTTCGACCAGCCGTGGAAGGAAGGCCTGGGCGAAGGCCGCACGGGCGCCTACTGGGGCGTGTTCAATGCCGATCGCCAGCCGAAGTTCCCGTTCACCGGCCCGGTGACCGAGGACACGGCGTGGCCGTGGAAGGCGTTGGCCGCCAGCCTGCTGGCCCTGCTGCCGATGATCTGGTTCGGCCGCCGCTTCAGCCGCTTCAAGCTGATGGGCCGCTTCTTCTTCGCCGCGCTGATCCAGCTGGCCTGCGGCCTGATCGTGTGGTCGGCCACCCTGCCGTTCAATTTCTACCTGAGCTGGATCGACTGGACCATGCTGGCGCTGCTGTTCCCGGCCCAGATCGCGATCCTCGCCATCCTGCTGATCAACGGCTTCGAGTTCACCGAGGTGCTGTGGCGCCGGAGCTGGGTGCGCGAGGCCGGCATGCTGCGCCCCGATCCGCCGGAGAAGCAGCCGTTCGTGTCGATCCACCTGGCCTGCTACAACGAGCCGCCCGAGATGGTGATGGTCACCCTCGACTCGCTGGCCGAGCTGGACTACGCCAACTACGAAGTGCTGGTGATCGACAACAACACCAAGGACCCGGCGATCTGGAAGCCGGTGCAGGAATACTGCGAGAAGCTCGGCAAGCGCTTCCGCTTCTTCCACCTGGAACCGTGGCCGGGCTTCAAGGCCGGCGCACTGAACTTCGGCCTGAAGGAAACCGATCCACGCGCCGAGGTGGTGGCGGTGATCGACGCCGACTACGAAGTGCGTAACGACTGGCTGTCCACCCTCACCGGCTACTTCCACGACGCCAAGGTGGCGGTGGTGCAGTGTCCGCAGGCGCACCGCGACTTCGAGCACAACCGCTTCCGCCGCATGACCGCGTGGGAATTCGACGGCTTCTTCCGCATCGGCATGCACCACCGCAACGAGCGCAACGCGATCATCCAGCACGGCACCATGACCATGGTGCGCCGCTCGGCGCTGGAAGGCACCGGCGGCTGGTCCGAGTGGACCATCTGCGAAGACGCCGAGCTGGGCCTGCGCCTGATGCACGCCGGCTACGAGCTGGTCTACGTCGACGAGCTGATGGGCAAGGGCCTCACCCCGGCCGACTTCAAGGCCTACAAGAGCCAGCGCTACCGTTGGGCCTTCGGCGCCATGCAGATCCTCAAAGGCCGCTGGAACTGGATGACCCGCAAGGGCCCGCTGAGCAGCGGCCAGCGCTTCCACTTCCTCACCGGCTGGTTCAGCTGGTTCGCCGACGCCCTGCACCTGATCTTCACCCTGATGGCGATCTTCTGGACCGCCGGCATGGTGGCCAGGCCGGACGTGTTCAGCCTGCCGATGCAGCTGTTCCTGATCCCGGTGATCGGCTTCTTCTTCGCCAAGGCGCTGTTCGGCATCGTGCTGTACCGCGCCCGCGTGCCCTGCAGCTGGTACGACACCTTGATGGCCTCGCTGGCCAGCATGGGCCTGTCGCACGCCATCGCGCGCGGCATCCTGCACGGACTCACCCGCAAGAAGACCTCGTTCGTGGTCACCGCGAAGAGCCGTCGCCTGGGCGGCAGCAACTTCGCCGCCTTCGCGCCGGTGCGCGAAGAAGGCCTGATGGCGATCGCGCTGACGCTGTGCATCATCGGCATGTCGATGGGCTACGGCTCGCACTACATCGAGGGCCGGTTGTGGATCTTCATCCTGGCCGCGCAGTCGATCCCGTACGTGTCGGCGGTGGTCGGCGCCTGGATCGCGCACAAGGCCGGCGACAAGACCGGCTGAGCCGCCCTGCGCCGCCATCGGCCGCGGCGGTTCAGGCGCGGCCCACCCGGCTTTGGCTAAGCTGTCCGCACGAGCCTGCGAAACCGGCAAGAAATCGCAGGCGCTGGTGAAACGCCTTTCGAGGATGGAACCCCACCGCATGCGCCGACGCTGCCGACGCCCGCCCCTGTGCCTTCCAGGCCTGCTGTCGTGTCTCCTGCTGCTGCCGGCGCTGGCGCAGGCGCGGGTGCAACTGAACGTGGACGGCGTCGACGACAACCTCAAGGCGGCCGTGGTCGCCGGCGTGGAACTGACCCAGTACGCCAACCGCGACGTCAGCGAAGCGCAGATCCGTCGACTGTACGAGCGCGCCACCGCACAGGCCCAGGCCGCGCTGCAGCCGTACGGCTACTACAGCGCCAACGTGCGCGGCGAGCTGCGTCCGCTCGGCCCGGCCGACAAGGGCAGCGGCTGGCAGGTCACCCTGCACGTGCAGCCCGGCGAGCCGGTCAAGGTGACCAAGGTGGACGTGCAGCTGGACCGCGAGGCCGACGCGATCGGTCCGATCCGCCGCGCCCGCCGCGCGCTGGAGAAATTCGTCGGCCAGCCGCTCAACGATGGCAACTACGACGCCGCGCGCGACGCGCTCAGCTCCGCGCTGACCGCCAACGGCTTCCTCGACGCCAAGCTGCTGGTGCGCAAGGTCGAGGTGAACCGCGCCGACCGCAGCGCGGTGATCTCACTGCACTGGCAAGTCGGCGAGCGCTACCGCTACGGCGAGGTGCGCTTCGAGGGCTCGCAGTTCCGCGACGGCTTCCTCGACCGCTACGTGCCGTTCAAGCGCGGCGACTATTTCTCGCAGGACCAGCTGCTGGCCCTGCAGCAGGCGCTGAACGGCGCCGACTACTTCTCGGTGGTCAACGTGCTGCCCGACGTGGACGAGGCCAGGCACGGCGTGGTCGACGTCACCGTGCAGCTGGCCCCGGCCAAGCGCACCATCTACACCGGCGGCCCCTTCATCGGCACCGACACCGGCTTCGGCGCGCGCGGCGGCATCGAGCAGCGCTGGATCAACAACCGCGGCCACAAGTGGAAGAACGAGCTGGTGCTGGCGCAGCGGCTGAAAACGCTGTCCACCCTGTACTCCATCCCGATGCCCGGGCCCGACCAGCGCAGCTTCAATTTCGGCGCCACCTACCGCGACGCCAACACCACCACCTCGCAGTCGCGCACGCTGGAGCTGGTCGGCAACGAGACCAAGCTCTGGTACGGCTGGACCCGCACACTCGGCGTGCACGCATTGGACGGCACCTTCACCGTGGGCAAGCGCGGCGACGAGCCCGACAGCACGCCCGGCATCGAGCACGGCCGCAGCACCGAGGTGTTCGGCGAAGCCTCGCTGACCCGCAAGCAGGCCGACAACCCGACCTTCGTGCGCCGCGGCTGGTCGCTCAGCTTCACCGCGCGCAGCACCGCCGGCACCCTGCTCTCGGACGCGCGCTTCAGCCAGCTGATCGCCAACGCGAAGTGGATCCGCGCCTTCGCCGGCAACAACCGGCTGATCCTGCGCGGCACCGTGGGCGCCACCTGGACCAACGACCTCGCCGACCTGCCGCCGCAGCTGCGCTTCTTCGCCGGCGGCGACCAGTCCGTGCGCGGCTACAGCTTCGAGTCGATCGGCCCGCGCAACAGCTATGACCGCGTCATCGGCGGCAAGAACCTGGCCGTCGCCAGCACCGAAGTGGAACACTACTTCACCCGCAACTGGGGCATCGCCGCCTTCGTCGATGCCGGCAACGCCTTCAACGGCACCGACTATCGGCCGAAAATCGGCGCCGGTCTCGGCGTACGCTGGCTGTCGCCGGTCGGCATGATCCGGGTCGACCTGGGCACGCCGATCAACGACAGCGACAAGCACGGCATCGAGCTGGGCCTGACCATCGGCCCGGATCTGTGAGGCGCGCATGAACGATCCGACCCCCGCCCCTGCTCCCGCACCACGTCGACGCCGCCGCTGGCTGTGGCGGCTCGGCCTTGGCTTACTGGTCCTGCTGCTGTTGCTGGCCGCGACGGCCGGCTGGCTGCTCGGCACCGCCTCGGGCCTGCGCTTCGCGCTGGCGCGCGCGCAGAGCCTTACCGGCAACGCGCTCAGCGTGCAGCAGGCGCAAGGCCGGCTGATCGGCCCGCTGCAGCTGGACGGCCTGCGCTACGACGACGGCAAGGGCACCGACGTGCGCGTGGCCAGCGTGCGCCTGGACCTGCGCTTCTGGCCCCTGCTGGCCAAGCGCGTGCACGTGCTGGAGCTGGCCGTCGACGGCGTCGCGGTGGAGCTGCCGAAGAGCAGCGACGCATCGTCGTCGAGCTCGGGCAGTTTCTCGCTGCAACCGCCGGTGGAACTGGTGCTGGACCGGCTGCACGTGGGCAAGCTCACGGTCATCCAGGAACACCAGCCGCTGTTCGCCTCGGACAGCCTCGACCTCGCCGGCTCCTGGACCCGCCGCGGCATCGCCCTGAAGCAGCTGGCGCTGCGTGCGCCGGACGGCCACGCCGACCTCGACGGCGAGCTGCAGCTCGGCCGGCAGATGCAGGGCCAGGGCCAGGCCGGCTTCGCCTGGAAGGCCGGCGCCACCGACTATGCCGGCCATCTGGCCGTACACAGCGACGGCAAGACCGCCCACCTGGACCTGAGCCTGAGCCTGCCCACGCCGGCGCAGCTGCAGCTCGACCTCAGCCAGGACGACCGCTACGCCTGGACCGCCAAGCTCGACGCGCCGAGCTTCGATCCCAAGCCGCTGCTGGGCGACAGCGCGCTGCATGCCCTGGCGGTGCAGCTGCAGGGCAGCGGCGACCGCCGCAGCGGACGGCTGGAAGGCCAGCTCGATCTCAACGACTACCGCCTGCAGCTGAGCCCGCTGCAGGCGCACTTCAACGACGACTTCAGCGTGCTCACGCTGGAGCAGCTCAAGCTGAGTTCGCCGCAGGTGAAGGGCAGCGTGTCGGCCAGCGGCCAGGTGCAGCTGGCGGCCAAGCCGGTCGGCGGCGAACTGGAGCTGCGCTGGCAGGACCTGCAGTTGCCCGCCGAACTGGCCGGCCAATTGCTGGCCAGCCAGGGCAGCCTGAAGGCCAGCGGCAGCGCCGACGCCTTCCACGCGCAAGGCGACGTGGACATCGGTCCGCCCGGCAAACTGGCCAAGCTGGCCCTGAATCTGGACGGCACGCCGCAGCAGATCGAGCTGCGCACGCTGGCGCTGAAGCAGCCGCAGGGCGGCCTGCAGGCCAGCGGCACGCTGACCCTGCAGCCGGCGCTGGCCTGGCAACTGCAGATCGGCGCGAACAAGTTCGATCCCGGCCAGCTGTTCGCCGGCTGGAATGGCGCGCTCGACGCGGACCTGGCCAGCCGCGGCAGCCTGCCCGCCTCCGGCCCGGACGCCAGCGTGGAGATCCGCAAGCTGAGCGGCCAGTTGCGCCAGCGCCCGGTGAACGCCCACGGCAGCCTGCATCTGACGCCCAGCCGCGTGCTCGACGGCCAGCTGGCGCTGGCTTCCGGCGGCAGCACGATCCAGCTCGACGCCCGCCCGGGCAACAGCAACGACGCCACCCTGAAGCTGGCCGTGGCCTCGCTGGCCGACTGGCTGCCGAACGCCGGCGGACGTCTGGACGGCCAATTCCGCCTGCGCGGCAACGCGCCCCGTTTCGCGCTCGACGGCCAGCTGCAGGGCCAGGCCCTGGCCTACCAGCAGAACGTCGTGCAGCAGCTGCATCTGTCGCTCGACGTGCCCGACCTCAGCCATCCCGGCGGCAAACTGAATCTGCAGGGCAGCGGCGTGACGGCCGGCGGGCTGGCCTTCCAGCAGGTCACGCTCGACGGCGGCGGCACCGCCGAGCAGCACAGCCTCAGCCTGGACGCGCGCGGCACCCAGCTTTCCGCGGCCTTGTCGCTGCACGGCGCGATGAAGGGCTCGGCCTGGAACGGCACGCTCGGCACGCTCGAACTGGATCCGCAGGGCTTGCCGCGTCTGCGCCTGCTGCAGCCGTCCCAGCTGAGCTACGACCAGGGCGCGATGAGCCTGTCCGAGCTGTGCTTCAGCGCGGGCGATCCGCAGCTGTGCGTCAACGCGAAGCAGGACAAGGCCGGCAACCTCGACGCCGGCTACCGGTTGAAGGATCTGCCACTGGCCCTGCTGGTGAGCCTCGCCGGCTCGGCCGACCTGCCGATGCGCGCCGACGGCACCCTGCAAGGCAGCGGCAATATCCACCGCAACGCCGCCGGCGCGCTGAGCGGCCACGCCGAGATCAGTTCCGCGCGCGGCAGCGTCACCTATACCGAGCATCCGGACCAGCCGCTGCTCGCCTACAACGACCTGGCGCTGAACGCCGACCTGGCGCCGGACAGCCAGCGCGCCACCCTGCGCGCCCAGCTCAGCGACGGCGGACGTCTGGACGGCCAAATCGGCATCAGCGGCGCACAACAGGCGCTGGACGGCCGGCTGGCGATGCACCTGGGCAGCCTGGGCTTCGTCGAGCTGTTCACCAGCGAAGTGGCGAACCTGAAGGGCAGCGTCGATGGCCAGTTCCGCTTCGGCGGCACGCTAAAGCAGCCGGCCGTCACCGGCCAGGCGCGGCTCGACGGCCTGGCGGCGGAGATTCCGGCCGCCGGCCTCAAGCTCAGCCAGGGCCAGCTCACGGTGAGCACCACCGACGCGCAGACCTTCCGCATCGACGGCAGCCTGCATTCCGGCACCGGCAGCCTGGCCATCGCCGGCACCGCCGGCGTGGGCGCGAATGCGCAAAGCCTGCTGACCATCAAGGGCAGCCAGTTCGTCGCCGCCGACATCCCGGCGGCGAAGGTGCTGATCTCCCCCGACCTGAGCCTGCGCCACGACGCCAAGGGCCTCGACGTCGGCGGTTCGGTGCTGCTCGACAGCGCCGACGTGGACGTGTCCAAGCTGCCGGGCGCCGGCGCCACCAAGGCTTCGCCCGACGTGGTGATCGTCGACCAGCAGCAGGCCGCGCAGGCCGGCAGCTCGCTGCCGATCACCGCCCAGGTAAAGGTCGACCTAGGCCACAAGACCCACCTGGTCGGGCTGGGCCTGGACGGCCGCCTCAGCGGCGTGCTCACGGTGAGCGAACGACCGGGCCGCGCTACCACCGGCCAGGGCCAGATCACCGTCGACGGCATCTACAAGGCCTACGGCCAGAACCTGCAGATCGAGCAGGGCCGCCTGCTGTTCGCCAGCACGCCGATCGACAATCCCGGGCTGGACATCCGCGCGGCGCGCAAGCTCAACCCCAACGCCACCATCGACGACGGCCAGAAGGTGGGGCTGTACGTGTCGGGCACCGCGCAGAAGCCGGTGCTCACGGTGTTCTCCAACCCGGTGATGGAACAGTCCGACGCGCTGTCCTACCTGATCACCGGCAAGCCGCTGTCGCAGGTCAAGGGCGGCGAAGGCAACATGGTCGGCGCCGCCGCGCAGGCGCTGGGCTCGGCCGCCGGCGACCTGCTGGCCAAGAGCATCGGCTCGAAGATCGGCGTGGACGACATTGGCGTCTCCAGCAGCGACGCGCTGGGCGGCAATTCCGCCTTCACCGTAGGCAAGTACCTGTCGCCGCGGCTCTACCTCAGCTATGGCGTAGGGTTGTTCGATCCCGGCCAGGTGATCACCCTGCGCTACAAGCTCAGCCATCGCTGGAGCTTCGAGGCGCAGAACGCCACCGATTTCAACCGCGCCAGCCTCAACTACCGCTACGAGAAATAGCCGACGCCCGGCGCCGGCATCAGCGGCGCGGCACATCTCGGCCGCCTGCGACCGATCCGCAGGTCCTTGCCGCGGCGACGGCGCAAGAAAGCCCTGGCCGGCCAGCCCCCCGCATCGGCGACCTCATGAAGCTGCGACAGCTGCGGCGTCCGACGCCGTCGCGCGCACGACCCTGCGCAAGCGTACGTGACAATGCCTTTTATGCATCCGACGTCAAGCCGTCTAGACGTCCAGTTGCATGCGCAAAATGCGATGCAGCCCACAAATAATCGCGATAGCCTCGGCAAGGAATATCGATATCGTATTTTGTTATGACGCTTGGGGTCGCGTCCTTCCTATGATTTGCGCCCCGTCCGGATTGCGGCGCTGCAACAAGACAACGCCCGTCGGGTACGGCTCATTGACCATGCGGGAGCACCATTGATGGCTTTCTATGCGAAAGGCGCCGCCGGCCTGCTGTTCGGGCTAGCCCTGGCGGGCAGCGGCTGGGCGCAGGACACCGCGCCCACCGACAACGGCGACAGCAAGAGCAAAAGCAAGAGCGACCAGCCCGACAAGGCCAAGGCCAAGGCGCTGGAGCAGGTCACCGTGACCGGCTCGCGCATCCCGCGCGCCCAGGTCGAAGGGCCGAGTCCGGTGACCGTGATCACCGCCAAGGACATCGATGCGCACGGCTTCCGCAATGCCTTCGACGCGCTGAGTTCGCTGAGCCAGAACACCGGCCAGGTCACCGGCACCGACTACGGCAGCACCTTCACCCCGGTGGGCAACTTCCTCAACCTGCGCAACCTCGGACCCAACCACACCCTGGTGCTGGTCAACGGGCATCGCATGGCCGAATACCCGGTGGCCTACAACGGCACGGTCAACGCGGTGAACCTGGCCAACATCCCCTCGCAGTCGATCGAGCGGATCGAGATCCTCGACGCCGGCGCTTCGGCGATCTACGGCTCGGACGCGATCGCCGGCGTGGTCAACATCATTCTCAAGCAGCACTACTCCGGCACCGACCTGAACCTGCGCACCGGCGGCACCCAGGGCGGCGGCGGCCAGAACCAGCGTCTGCAGCTCACCCACGGCTTCGAGGACGGCAAGCTCAACGGCGTGGTCGGGCTGGAGTTGAACAACCAGCAGCCGATCTACTTCGGCCAGCGCCACCTCACCGATTCGTTCACTCGCGACGCGGTCGATCCCACCACCTCGATTCCCAGCGTGGCGGCGATCCGCAATCCGGTGGACAACAGTTATTACGATCCGCCGTCCGGCGCCTGCAACGCCTTCGCCGGCGACCTGGGCGGCAGCATCGGCCTGACCCCCAGCAACCGCTATCCCGGCACCTACTGCGGCAGCGATCGCTACTACAACAACGGCACCATCCAGCCGCGCAAGCGGCAGGCTTCCGCCTTCGCCAGCCTGCACTACCAGTTCAACGAGAACACCGAGTTCTACGGCGACTTCCTGGCCGACGACACCAAGGTCGACAGCACCTTGATCGGTCCGCCGAGCTGGACCACTTCCACCGGCCCCACCGGCCCGTTCTGGAACAGCGTGACCCAGCAGCTGGAAAACTGGTCGCGCACCTTCACACCGGAAGAAGCCGGCGGCCTGGACAACTTCGATCGCACCTACCTGGAGCGCTCGTGGAGCGCCTCGGTAGGCGCACGCGGCCAGTTCGGCGACAGCAGCTGGCACTACGACGCCAACTACAGCATCTCCAAGTACTACAGCGACCAGAGCCGGGTGCGCTTCCTGGCCGGGCTGGACAACTTCTTCCTGGGGCCGCAGACCGGCACGCAGGACTACCTCGGCGAAACCTTCCCGGTCTATGCCGCCGACCCGAGCAAGCTGTACACCCCGCTGACGCCGGCGCAGTACGCCAGCCTCACCGCACGCAGCACCGAGCGCGACCGCTCCTGGGTGCAGGGCCTCAGCTTCAGCGTCAACGGCTCGCTGGCCGACCTGCCCGGCGGCGAACTCGCCGTGGCCGCCGTGGCCGAAGTGGGCAGCCAGGCCTACCAGGACAATCCGGATCCGCGCATCAACCAGGGCTATTTCTGGAACACCGTGGAGGACGACCCCGCCGGCGGCAAGCGCAACAACTACGCGGTGGGCGTGGAGCTCAACGCGCCCGTGCTGTCCAGCCTGACCGCCACCGCGGCCGCCCGCTACGACCACTTCCGCGCCGCCGGCAACGGTCTCGGCAAGGCCACCTACAACTTCGGGCTGGAATACCGGCCGATCGACAGCCTGCTGCTGCGCGGCAGCTACGCCACCAGCTTCCGCGCGCCGGACATGAACTACACCTTCGCCAGCAGCGTGCGCGGCTATTTCCCCAGCCAGACCGACTACTACCAGTGCCGCATCGACAAGCCGCCGCAGGACTACAGCAGCTGCAGCGACTACTACAACATGAACTACGTGCAAACCGGCAATGCCAAGCTGAAGCCGGAGACCTCGAAGTCATTCACCTATGGCGCGGTGTGGTCGCCGAATGATCGCTTCGACCTGTCGGTGGACTACTACCACATCGCCATCAGCAACGAGGTCACCGACCTCGACGTGGACCAGCTGCTGCGCACCGAGGCCGATTGCCGGCTGGGCGTGAGCACCAGCGGCACGCCGGTCGATCCCAACTCGGCGCTGTGCCAGGACTATATCTCGCGCGTCACGCGCAACTCGGCCACCGCGCCGGTGGCGCCCAACCAGGTGACCCTGGTACGGATCAACCCGATCAATGCGGCCAGCGAACACACCAGCGGCGTCGACGCCACCGCCAACCTGAAGTGGAACCAGACGCCGTGGGGCCGCTTCGGCCTCAACATGAACTACACCCTGGTGCTGAGCCACAAGTACCAGCAGTTCCCCGGCGATCCCAGCTTGGACTATCGCAACGACCTGGCCTACCAGACCGAGTGGCGCAGCCGCATCAACGCCAGCCTGGACTGGAGCCGCGAGCAGTGGTCCGCGTCGCTGTACGGCGCCCGCTTCGGCGAGATCCCCAAGGCCGACTACAGCGCCCGGCGTTCGCCTTACGTGGTGTTCAACGGCAGTGTCGGCTACCAGTTCAACGAACAGACCAAGCTCTCGGTGGTCATCAACAACCTCGCCAACAAGATGCCGGTGGACCGCACTGGCGGCTGGCCGAACTACCCGTCCAGCACCTATGACGTGTATGGGCGCCAGTGGTGGCTGGAGCTGGACTACCACTTCGGCAAGAAGAGCTGAGCGCTGCCGAAAAAAAGCTGCCGGGAGTGCATCCCGGCAGCTAACCCCAAGGCCGTCGCGTTACCTCGGCCTGGTCCAGAAAACCCTTCGCGATCTCCAGACGCCCGCCTTGCCGACCCGCCGCGAGCTGCCTGGAATTCGGGAACAGACGCTCGATCAGGCGCGCGCACCGCCCAGATAGCGCGGCGGCACCGCCACCAGGCCGGCCTTCACCGCCTGCGAGACGCCGTCCGCCAGCACTTCCTGCTCGCCCGCCTCGATGCCCGCCAGGGTCGCGCTGGCGATGTCCTCCGGCCTCGCCTTCGGCCCCTGCACGCCCTTCGCCATGTCGGTATCGATGTAGCCCGCATGCACCGCAACCACCAGGGTGCCCTGGCTGCGCAGCTCATGGCGCAGACCGTTGCTGAGCGCCCACGCGGCCGCCTTCGATATCGAATAGCCGCCAGCATCCGGCAGGCTGGTCCAGCTCAGGGCCGACAGCATGTTGACCAGCGCGCCGCCGCCGTTGCTGCGCAGCACCGGCGCGAAGGCGCGGCTCACCGCGAGCATGCCGTAAAGATTGGTGTCCAGTTGCTGGCGCAGCGAAGCATCGCCGTCGGCGGACAGCAGCTCGAGGCCGCCATGGAAAATGCCTGCGTTATTGATTACCAGGTCGACGTCGCCGCATTGCGCGGCCGCCTCGGCGATCTGCTCGCTGCGCGTCACGTCCAGGCGCACCGGCACCAGGCCAGGCTCACGCACGCTGGCCGGATCGCGCGCGCCGGCATAGACCTTGCGCGCACCGGCCGCCAGCAGGGCTTGCGCAAAAGCCAGGCCCAGGCCGCGATTGGCACCGGTCACGAAGGCCGTACTACCTTGGATTTTCATCGGGAACTCCGCATCGGGAAAAATCGTGCTCTACGGCCGGCCGCGCCGCCCGTTCGAAGCCAGCCAGTTCCGTCGGTGCGGGCTTCGATACCGCGCGCGACCATGCTGGTCTGACAGCTTCGGCTCGCCTCGATCGCCTGCCGAGAAACGCTCAGCGGCGACAACCGGCTTCATGTCTCGAACACCAGCAAGGTCGAGCTGGCGCTGGCGCAGAGTCGGCCGGCGCCATCGATCAGACTGGCCTCGGCGAAGGCGACGCGTCGCCCCATCGATATCACTCGTCCAGTGGCGCGCACGCGGCCCGACTCCGCCGTCAGCGGCTTGTGATAGGCCACCTTCAGCTCCAGCGTGGTGTAGCCCTGCTGCGGCGTGAGCCGCGTATGCACGGCGCAGCCGCAGGCCGAATCCAGCAAGGTGGCGAAATAGCCGCCGTGCACCTGCCCCATCGGATTGAACGCATGCGGTCCGGGCGTGCCGCTGAACACCGCGCTGCCTTCGTCCACTTCAACGAGGTCGAAGTCCAATGAGTCGCCGATGCCCGCGCGGCGCCCCGAGGCGATGAAGGCACGCAGCTGCTCCAGCCCGCCGAGGCCATGACCAATTTCGCGCACCAGGCTCATGCGGCGGCCTCCGTCAGACCGAAGCGCCGCTTCAGCCGTTCGCGCGAGGCCGCGAGGATCGCCTCCGAACGCTTGGCCGAAGGCTCGACGCGCGCCAGCGCCAGAGCGCCTACCAGTTCCGCGACCAGCGAATCGGCTTCTGCTTCCGGATCGGCATAGCCGAGCTCGGCCAGCTTTTCGCCGATCGCCGCGATCACCCCGCGCACGCCCGCGGCAAAGCGCTCGCGCGCCGCGTCGCCCAGCCGCGGCAGATCCGACGCCAGCGAGGCCATCGGGCAGCCGAGCGCGCGCGCGTCGCGATGCTTGCGGCACAAGTACAGATCGATATACGAGCCCAGCGCCTGGGCCGGACCCAGTCCCTGCGCCGCCTTGCGCACGCGGCCGCGCGCCTCCTCGAACATGTGGTCGATCGCCGCCGCCACCAACGCGTCCTTGGATTCGAAATGCGCGTAGAAGCCGCCGTGGGTGAGCCCGGCGGCCGCCATCACGCCGCCCACCGCGATGCCCTGCGGCCCGTCGTGGCGGATCGCCCGCGCGGCGGCATCCAGCACCTTGGTGCGCGTCCGCTGTTTGTGTTCGCTGTCGTAGCGCATGGCCAGGCCTCGCCTCGGCATTGATATGATGCATATCATATAACCTGTGCCGTACAGTGCAAGCAAGCGCCGACCCGCGCCGCGCCAAGATAAGGTCGCGAGGCACCGTAGACATGCATACGCCGTCGGCACCGGCACGCGCGCATCGCGGGCAGCGGGCAGCGGGCAACGGGCAACGGGCAACGGGCAGCATGCGACCGCGACCTGACAGAGCACGCCTTCATCCACTCCGCCATGCGACGCTGCATGGGCAAGGCAAGTTGAGCTCGCTTCGCTGCGGCCATTCCTGTGCCGCGTGCCCCCAGGTGGCGCAGACGTCCGATCAATTCGCGACGTCCGCGCAGGACAGCCAAACAAAGACCTGCGCATACGAGGCAGAACTGCCATGCCGACCGCACGAAATCCCGCTACCCGCCTAGGCCAGAAGTCATACCCACAAGCCGGCAAGCGCGCACTATGGTGGGGGCTCTTTCATGCAGGAACCCCGTCATGCCCTCTTCTCGCTGGATACTCGCCACCGCCGTGCTGTGCAGTTTCGGCGCCATGGCGGCCACGCCTGCCATGAAGACCGCCGCCCACGCGGGCTCGGTGGACACCGCCGGCATGGACCGCTCCGTCCAACCCGGCGACGACTTCGACGGCTACGCCAACGGCAACTGGCGCAAGACCGCGGTGATTCCGCCCGACCGCTCCAGCACCGGCATCTTCCTGCAGGTGTTCGAGAAGGCCGAGAAGCGCAATGCGCAGTTGATCCGCGAGCTCGCCGCCGGCCATCCGGCGCCTGGCTCGAACCAGCAGAAGATCGCCGACTACTACGCCGCCTACATGGACGAAGCGACGATCGAAAAGCGCGGCCTCGATCCGCTCAAGCCCGAACTAGCCGCGATCGCCGCGATCCACACGCGCGAGGATTTGGCGCGCGCGCTCGGCAGCCAGCTGCGCGCCGACGTCGACCCGATCAACGCCACCCACCTGCACACCGAGAACCTGTTCGGCCTGTTCGTGGCGCAGGGGCTGGAAGATCCCTCGCACAACCTGCCTTATCTGCTGCAGGGCGGCCTGGGCCTGCCCAATCGCGACTACTACCTGTCCGCCGACAAAGAAATGGCGGCCTTTCGCGGCAAATACCAGACCTACATCGCCGCCCTGCTGAAGCAGGCCGGCACGCCCGAGCCCGACGCCGCCGCCCAGGCGGTCTATGCGCTGGAAAACAAGATCGCGCAGGCGCAGACCAGCATCGTCGACAGCGAGGACATCCATAAGGCGAACAACCCCTGGGCGACGGCCGACTTCGCCAAGAAGGCGCCGGGCCTGGACTGGGACGCCTACTTCAAGGCGGCCGAGCTGGCCGGCCAGCCGCAGGTGATCGTGTGGCAGCCGCATACCGTCAGCGAGGTCTCCGCCCTGGTCGCCAGCGAACCGCTGGAAACCTGGAAGAGCTATCTGGCCTTTCATCTCATCAACCAAAACACCGCGCAGCTGCCGAAGGCCTATGCAGACCTCGCCTTCGAGTTCTACGGACACACCCTGACCGGCACGCCGAAGCAGCGCGACCGCTGGAAGCGCGCGATCGGCATGGTCAACGCCGATCTCGGCGACGCGGTCGGCCAGTTCTACGTGCAGCGCTATTTCCCGGCTTCTTCGAAGGCGCGCGTGCAGCAAATGGTCAGCAACATCCTGGCGGCGTTCACCGCACGGGTCGACACGCTGGACTGGATGACCGCGCCCACCAAGTTGAAGGCCAAGGCCAAGATCGCCACCATCAAGGTCGGCGTCGGCTATCCGGAAAGCTGGCGCGACTATGCCGAACTGGAGATCCGCCGCGACGATCCGGTCGGCAATCACCAGCGCGCCGAGCTGCATGAATATCACCACCAGTTGGCCAAGCTCGGCCAGCCGGTCGACCGCGGCGAATGGTGGATGACCCCGCAGACGGTGAACGCGGTGAACCTGCCGCTGCAGAACGCGCTGAACTTCCCCGCGGCGATCCTGGAGGCGCCCTTCTTCGATCCCAAGGCCGACGACGCCGCCAACTACGGCTCGATCGGCGCAGTGATCGGCCACGAGATCAGCCACAGCTTCGACAACACCGGCGCTGAATTCGACGCCGACGGCCGCCTGGCGAACTGGTGGACTTCCGAGGACCAGGCGCACTTCAAGGCCGCCGGCCAGCGTCTGGTCGAGCAGTACAACCAGTACGAGGCTTTGCCCGGCCTGCACGTCAACGGCCAGCAGACCCTGGGCGAGAACATCGCCGACGTGTCGGGGCTGGCGATCGCCTACCTGGCCTACCAGAAATCGCTGGGCGGCAAGCCCGCTCCGGTGATCGGCGGCCTGACCGGCGACCAGCGTTTCTTCCTGGCCTTCGCGCAATCGTGGCGCGAAAAGACCCGCGAGGCAGCGCTGCGTCAGCAGGTGGTCACCGACGGCCATGCGCCGGCGCGCTTCCGCGCGCAGACGGTGCGCAACATCGACAGCTGGTACGATGCCTTTGCGCCCAAGCCAGGGCAGAAGCTCTATCTGGCACCTGCCGATCGAGTCAAAATCTGGTGAGGTCGCTGTCCAGGGGGCTGCTTCCGTGATACCCGACGACGACGCGCAAGCGCCGCGGCGTGATAGGTTCACGGCATCGAATTGGACTTTTTACAAGGGAATCCGCACATGCTGAAGAAACTCGCCCTCCCCGCCGCGCTGCTGATCGCCGCTGCCGCCGTGCACGCCCAGCAGCAGCCCGCGCCGCAAGCCGGACAGCCGCCGCTGAGCCCGCAGCAGCAGGCCCAGCTCAACCAGCTCGCCAAACCGATCGCCCAGGCGGCGCTGCAGACCGCGCAGCAGATCGACCAGGGCAAGTTCGGCGAGGTCTGGGACGGCGCCTCCAGCAGCATCAAGCCGCTCGTCAGCCGCGACGCCTTCGTGAAAGGCATCGCCGCAGACCGCAAGACCGTCGGCGCGCTGAAGTCGCGCAACTTCGCCGGCGAAAGCGCCTCGGTGAATCCGGCCGGCGCGCCCCCCGGCACTTACATGAACGTGCAGTTCGCCACGCAGTTCGCCAACACCAAGCAGCCGGTGCGCGAGCTCATCTCCTACCACCTGGACGCCGACAACAAGTGGCGCGTGTCCGGCTACACGCTGCGCTGAGCTTCCTTCGCCGCAGCGACATGGCCTGAGCGTCAGCCGGCCATGAAGACCCGACACCGAAACCTCAGGGCGCCCATCGCGGCGCCCTGATGCTGTGGGCCAACTCGCATGTCGCGTCTCGTCCGATGCGGCGTCGGCGCAACGGTCCGATCGTCGAACTTACGGCGTTCGACCGCCTTGTCTTTCTGCCTGGCCCAACCCGCTGCCGCGATCTCCGCAGCGCCGCCGCCCACTCTTGCTTTTTTATATGACAAACATCATATAAAATGTGGCAAAGCTGGCCGCAACGCGGCCCATCGCCACTGTGAGGATCACGCCATGCACGACATCTATCTCGTCCCCGGTCTGCGTACTCCCTTCGTCAAAGCCGGCGGCGCCTACGCCAAGCACCGCGCACTGGAGCTGTCGGTGCCCGTCGCACAGGCCATGGCCGCGCGGGCGCGGCCGGACTTCCTGATCTGGGGCCAGGTGATTACCGACCCCGAGGTTTCCAACATCGGCCGCGAGCTGGTGATCGACGCCAAGCTAGACCCGACCATTCCCGCCTTCTCCACCGTGCTCGCCTGCGCCACCAGCTTCATGGGTGCGGTCGAGGCGGCCGGCATGCTCGGCCGCGGCGGCACCCATCTGGCCCTGGTCGGCGGCGTGGAAACCATGAGCCATGTGCCGGTGGCGCTGAAGTGGCCGCTGGCGGACCGCCTGTTCAGCGAATTGCCGAAGAACCCCGCGGCCGCCGAGATGTTGTCAAAAGTGAGCGCGGCCGACTTCGTGCTGCCGGTGCGCGGCTGGGTCAACCGCACCAGCGGGCGCTCGCAGGGCGAGCACACCGAGGACACGGTGAAGCGCTTCCACATTGCGCGCGCCGACCAGGACGAGCTGGCTCTGCGCAGTCACCAAAACGCGATCAAGGGCCAGGACGAAGGCTTCTTCGACGATCTGCTGCTGCCGTTCGACGGCGTGGCGCGCGACGGCTTCCCCCGCCGCGACACCTCGCTGGAGCGGCTCGCCCAACTACCGCCGGCCTTCGACGCCAAGCACGGCACGCTGACTGCCGGCAACGCCTCGCCGCTGACCGACGGCGCCGCCTCGCTGTGGGTGGCCGACCGCGAAGGTCTGGCGCGCCTGGGCGTGGCGCCCACGGTGAAACTGGTCGACTGGGAACTCGCCGCGGTGGACTACGTGAACGGCGACGAGGGCATGCTGATGGCTCCGGCGCGCGCGATCCCGCGCCTGCTCGCGCGGCACGGCCTGCGCTTCGAGGACATCGCGTCCTGGAACGTGCACGAGGCCTTCGCCGCGCAGGTACTGGCCAATCTGCGCATGGCCGCCGATGCCGACTATCGCCGCGAGCGCGCCGGCGTGCAGGCGGAGCTGGGCGAGATCCCGTGGGAGCGCATCAATCCGCACGGCGGCTCGATCGCGCTGGGCCATCCGTTCGCGGCCACCGGCGCGCGCATCCTCAGCCAGGCGGCCAAGGAACTCGCCGCACTGCCGGTGGGCTCGCGCGGCATCGTGTCGCTGTGCGCCGACGGCGGCCAGGGCAGCGTGGCCTTGCTGGAACGCGTCTGAAGTCCGTGCGCTGTGGGCGAGCGCTCCGTGATCGGGGCGCTCGTCGAGAAACAACTCCTGCCGACTCGTCGCCTGCGGTTTTCGGCTAGCCAGGCGGTGGCCTGGGCAGCGTGGCACTGCTGGAGCGAGTCTGAAAGCAAGCGCTACAGACGAGCGCCTCGCGATCGGAGCGCTCGTCGAACGAGAGCCCGGCGCGACTCGTTGCATGCGGCTTTCAGCGAGCGGGGCTGCAGTGCTCTCGCTAGCCCAACAAGCATTGATCGCTGGCAAGCGGCGAGAAGTGCCAGGCCTCGCCGGCAAGCGAGGGGCATCAACTCAGGCGATGCCCAACCCTTCCAACCCCACGGCGGCGTGGCCGTCGAAACCCGCCATCTCGGCGAAGCGACGGCCACGTTCGGCGTAGTCGCGGAACTGGTCGAAACTCGGCGCGCCCGGCGACAGCAGCACGCAGCCGCCGGGCGGCGCGAGCGCCCTGGCCTGCTCCACCGCCTGCGCCAGCGTATCGACCAGCACCAGCTCGGTGCGCACCGCCGCATCGCGCAGCGCCTGCGCGATGCGCGGGCCGTTGGCGCCGCTGCACACCAGGGCGCGCGGCGCCTGCCGCTGCATGGCAGCGACGAAGTCGCTCCAGTCCAGGCCACGGTCGTGCCCGCCGATCAAGGCGACGACCTCGTGGCCATGCAAGCTTTCCAGCGCGGCCAGGGTGGCCTGCGGCGTGGTGCTGATGGAATCGTTGATCCAGTCCAGCCCGTGCAGCCGACCCAGCGGCTGCAGGCGATGCGGCAGCGGACGGAAACTGGCCAGCGCCGGCGCCGCGCGCAGGGCATCGAGCCCGCTCGCTTCCAGGGCGGCCAGCGCGGCGCAGGCATTCAAGGCATTGTGCAGACCGGGCGCGGCCAGTTGCGCGATCTCGAATACCGGCCGCTCGCGGCGACGAATGAAGCCGTCGCGCACATGCCAGCCGTCAGCCAGTCCGAACAGCAGGCGCTGCGGATGTTTGGCAGTGCGCTCCAGCAGCAGCGGCTGGGTGCCGTTGACCAGCAGGCGCCTGGCAGCCGCGGCGAGCTTGAGCTTGTCGTCCAGGTAGCGCTCGCGCGAGCCGTGCCAGTCCAGGTGTTCCTCGTACAGGCTGGTGATCACGCCCAGCTCCAGCGGACCGGCCTCGCCGGTCTGGAAGCTGGAGAGTTCGATCACCCACAGCTCGGCCGACTGACCGCGCAGTTCCAGTAGCGGCAGGCCGATATTGCCGGCCAGCGCGGTGTACACGCCCAGCGCCCGTGCGAGATGGGCGATCAGCGCACTGGTAGTGCTCTTGCCCTTGGTGCCGGTGACCGCCACCACCCTTGCCTGCGGGTTTTCGCCGAACCACAGCGCGGTGCCGGAAGTGAAACGGGTGCCGCGCGCCTCGGCCTCGGCAATCGCCGGCAGGTAGCGCGAGATGCCCGGCGACTTCACCACTACCTCGTACTGCGCCAGCGCCTGCGCATCCGGCTCGTGGTCGATCACGCTCAAGGCGGGATCGCGACGGCGCGCTTCGTCCGCTTCGGCAGCGCTGCAGAACAGGGTCAGCGACTGCGCAGGCGAACGCTCGCGCAGCGCAGCCAGGGTGGCCCGCCCCTCCCGGCCATAGCCCCAAACCGCGACGCGACGCCCGGCCAGCGCGGCCAGGCCGCCGGAGGCGACGGCATCGTTCGGCATCAACCCAGAGCCTGCAGCGCCGACAGCAGCCGGGCCGGCACGCGATGCTCGCCGTCGGCCTGCAGCCACGGCTCCAGCGCCAGCTGCGCCGCATCCAGCTGGGGCAGGATCTCGTTGCGGAAGCGCGCCACCAGGGCGTCCTCCTGCCACTCCGGACGCTGGCTCAGGGCGTACATCGCGGCGCGCGCCTCGGCGCCCTCGCCCACGCATTCGAACGGCTTGTGGTCGCGATATTCCAGCAGCGCGTCGAAGCCGGCGGTCTGCGCCTCGTCGTCCAGCAGGTTGCGCCCGAAGATGGTCAGCAGCCGCGGCTTGGGCAGGAACGGCGCCAGCGCCAGGAACACGAAATGGCACTTCGGGCATTCGCCGCACCAGCGGTCGGCCGGGCGCGGCCCAAGTAGCTTGAAGTTGCGGTTGCAGCTGGAAAACACCTCGAAATAAGGGGTCAGCCGGGCAAACGCGCGGGTGATCGCCAGCTCGGCGTACGGCCGCAGCAGCGAGCAGTAATCGAGATCGGAGGCGACGTGGCTGTGCAGCCAGTCCTGCAGCAGGGACTCGAACGTCAGCCCCTTGCTCCACTGGTGGTTGATCTGCTGGCCGTCGTATTCCAGCGTGGCCGCCGAGGCGGAGCGCTCGTTGGCGAAGGCGATGCTGTCGAAGCCGTACAGCAGCGCTGCCACCGCCAGGATCGCCGAATTCACCGCGGTGACCGGGATGTGGCCGTTCCAGGCGCCCAGTCGGTTCAGCTCGAACAGGCCCGGCGCCAGCTCGCGCTGCAGGTTGAGGGTGGGCAAGCCGGTGCGCGCCGCGCAGGCCGCGATCAGGTCGGAGCGGCCGACCCACACCGCGGTGGCGCTCGCCCCGGCCTGCTTCAGCGCTTCCACCGCCACCAGCGAATCCTTGCCGCCGCCGATCGGCACCAGGGTGCGTTTGGGCAGGCCGAGCGCCGGCGCCGCCGGGCCGCGCGCGCCGCCGCGCGGAAAGGCGATGCGGCCGCGCAGGTCGAGGCCGTTGCGATAGGCGAACTCGGCCAGCCCGTGCAGGTACAGCGCGTCCAGCAGGTCGGCGGTGGCATCGTCCAGCGGCCCGTCCTGCAGCTCGATCCGCGGCGGCACGCCGGCCTTGTAGTAGCTGACGCCGGCGATCAGGTGCAGCAGGCGCAGCGCCTGCGCGAAGGCCTCGGCGCGCGCGGGCGGCAGCGCCGGCGCCTGCGGGAAGTGGATGCGCTCGACCAGTTCCTCGCCCTGGTCGAAGGCGTAGACCAGTTCGGCCACGCCGTCGGCATAGCTGTGGCGCACGAAGCGGAACACCTGGGTCAGACGCGGTTGGATGCTTGGGCTCACGAAGTGTCTCTGACTGAAAAAGTGCGGAGGAGCTGCCCGGCACGGAAGCGGCGCTTGCCGATCCGCGCTGGCGGAGCCGGGAGGATCCGGCGGACCCTCGGCCCGCCGGCAACGGCTCAATCGAGCACGATCTCCTCGGCCGGACCGCGCAGATTGTACGGCGAGGACATCGCCTGACCGTAGGCGCCAGCGGTGGCGAGCAGGATCACGTCGCCCTCGTGGCTCTCGGGCAGGCGGCGGTCGTTGCCCAGCACGTCGCCCGACTCGCAGATCGGCCCCACCACCTGGTACATCGCGCTGGCGGGCTCGTCCAGCCGGCTGAGATTGACGATCTCGTGCCAGGCGTCGTACAGCGCCGGGCGGATCAGGTTGTGCATGCCGGCATCCACGCCGAGATAGCGCCAGCTGCCCTTGCCTTTCAGCTGGGTCGCCTTGGCCAGCAGCACGCCGGCCTCGGCCACCAGGTAGCGGCCCGGCTCCATCCACAGCTGGTAGCGCGGATAGAGCCGCTTGGCCTCGACCAGCGCCGCGCCGACCGCGTCCAGGTCCAGCGGCTGCTCGCCCGGGTGCGAGGGCACGCCGAGGCCGCCGCCGATGTTGAGGAACTCCACCGTGGGGATGCGCTCGGCCAGGCTGGCCAGCTGGCCGTAGACCTCGGCCCAGTGGCCCGGATCGAGCACGCCGGAACCGAGGTGCGCATGCAGGCCGATCACCCGCGCATGGCGCGCGCTGGCCAGGTGCAGGAAGGCTTCGAGCTGTTCCAGCGGCAGGCCGAACTTGCTGGTGCTGCCGCCGGTGCGCACCTTGTCGTGGTGGCCCAGGCCGCGGCCCAGATCGACGCGCAGGCTGATGTCCCGGCCGTCGAAGGTTTCCACCCAGTGCTCCAGCGGATGCAGCGCGTCCAGGGTCACCAGCACGCCGGCCTCGAGCGCGCCACGATAGTCCTCGCGCGGCGCGAAGTTGGGCGTGAACAGGCGCGGCACACCGGCCGGCACGGTCTCGGCGACGCGTGCCAGCTCGCCCGGCGAGACGCATTCCAGGCCCAGTCCTTCGGCGGCCAGCGCACGCAGGATGGCCGGATGCGGATTGGCCTTGATCGCGTACAGCAGGCGATCCACCGGCAGCTTGGCCTTCAACGCGCGGGCGCGCTCGCGCACCGTGTCGAGGTGGTAGACGTAGCGCGGGCTGCGTTCCTGCGCGAGCTGCAGCAGGCGCGCGCGCGCATCCACCCACCAGGCCGGCTCGTGGCCGCCGCCGGCGCTGCCGTACAGCCGCTCCCAGGTCGGGCCGAACAAGGTGGCGTCGTCGGTGCGCATGGCGCCGGCGCGCACCAGTTGCTCGTGCAGTTGCGGCAGCAGGCCGTCGACCACGCTCTCGTCCACCACGAAGGTGAGGTTGAGGTTGTTCGAGGACTGCGAGATCAGATGCACGCGGTGCTGGCCGAATTCCGCCATCACCGTATGCAGCCGGTGCAGCATCGAGCGCATGCCGCGGCCGACCATGGTCACCGCCGCGCAGGGCGCGATCACCTTGACCCGGCACACCTTGGCCAGGTCGGTGGCCAGCGCGGCCAGCACGTCGGAATCGAGCAGGTTCTCGGTGGGATCCAGCGACACCGTGACGTTGGTCTCGGCAGAACCGATCAGGTCCACCGACAGGCCGTGGCGCTTGAACTGGTCGAACACGTCGGCGAGAAAGCCGACCTGCTGCCACATGCCCACCGACTCCATCGACACCAGGGTGATGCCCTTGCGCGTGCTGATCGCCTTGACGCTGGGTGCTTCCTCGCGCAGCTCGGGGCCGATGCGGGTGCCGCTCAGCTCAGGCCGGTTGGTGTCCTTGATCAGCAGCGGCACGCGCGGCAGGCGCAGCGGCGACAGGCAGCGCGGATGCAGCACCTTGGCGCCGGTGGAGGCGATTTCCTGGGCTTCCTCGTAGTCCAGCCGCTGCAGCAGGCGCGCGCCCGGCACCTGGCGCGGATTGGCGGTGAACATGCCGGCCACGTCGGTCCAGATCTCCACCCGCAGCGCCTTCAGCAAGGCGCCGAAGTAGGAGGCCGAGGTATCCGAGCCGCCGCGGCCGAGCAGCACCGTGCGTCCCTCGCTTTCGCGGGCGATGAAACCCTGGGTGATGAACACCTCGCCCTGCGCGGCCAGCCGCGCCGACAGCGCCGGATCGGGCTGCGCGTCGACCATCGCCGAGAGCAGCCGGGTGCGTTCGTTCTGGTTCGGCAATGCCACCGCGGCCAGGCATGCGCGCGCGTCCAGCCATTGCGTGGGCAGACCGCTATGGCTCAGGAAGGCGGCGCCCAGCGCACTGGACATCAGCTCGCCGTGCGCCTGCACCTGGGCCTGCCAGGCCAGTTCGCCAAGGCCGGCCGGACCTTCCTCGGCCAGCCGGGCCAGATCGGCCAGGCGCGCCGCCAGCGTCTCGGGCACGGTCAACTGCATGTGCTCGAGCAGGTCGTCATGGCGCTGTGCGATCGCCCTGGCAGCCTCGATGCGTTTGCCCTGGTCGCCCTGCGCGCACAGTTGTTTGAGTGCGTCGGTGATGCCGGAGAGCGCCGAAACCACGACCAGCACGCGGGCGCCTTCGGCGCGGCGGCTGGCAGTCAGTTCCAGAATGTTCTGCCAGCGCGGCAGGGTGGCGACACTGGTGCCGCCGAACTTCATCACGATCCAGGGTGCGTCGGCCGAAAGCGACGCGGGGCTTGGCGGGTTCACGGGTACCTACGGTGCGGGTGGGGAAAACGATCCTCCCAGTGTTGCGCCGCAGCAGCCGGAATGCAACGCCTGGGCGGCACGGCAATCGCGTTTGGAAGTCTAGACATCCATACGCCCGCGCACCTGCCCATGCGTGCCATGAATCACGCTCAGAATCCGCCGCCGGCGTCCAGCCAGGCCTGCTCTTCCGGCGTGTTGGTGCGCCCCAGGGCACGGTTGCGGTAGGGAAAGCGGCCGAAGCGCCGAATGATATCGCGGTGCTCCAACGCGTATTTCAGCTTCTCGTCGCTGAGCTTGCCGGCCAGCGCCACCGCGCGATCCTGGTCGGCCAGATTCTCGGCATGCTCGAACGGCAGCATGAAGAACTGTCGCAGGATCTCCTGCACCTGCTGGTCGTCGCCGCGCGCCAGCGCGTTCCCGGCCTGAATGCGCGCCAGCGGATCCGTGGCGTAGGCGTGCGCAGAATTGCGATAGATATTGCGCGGCACCTGGTCGAGCAGCAGCACCAGCGCCAACGCTCCCTCAGGCGTCGCCGCCCAGCCATCGAGCTCGCCGCGGGCCGCGGCATGGTGCGTGCCCTCGAAGCGCTCGCGGATCGCCTCGTCGAAGGCATCATCTTGGGTAAACCACTTGTCTGGACCCGCGTCGAGCCAGAAAGTCACCAGTTCATCGGCACTGTTCATCGTCGATACCTCGCGCAGTGGGCAAATCCGCCATGCCGGGAGCCGGGAGCCGGCATGGCTGCCTCTCGGCGTCGCCACATGCACAGCCGGCACCGAGAGCTTCGCTCATGGCCGTTCGCCCGAAAGCTACTCTCTCGGGTCGCGAGTCGCTGCGTTCCAGTGACGATTTCCGACACTTCGATGCGCCTGGCCGCCGGCGCCTGCGTCACCGCACGGCGCGCACCGGATCGCCCTGGCGCGCGCCGCCGGCAGCGACGGCTACTCGACCACCACCGGAATCTTGCCGATCCGTGCCTGCCACTCGCGCGGCCCGGTGCGGTGCACCGAGCTGCCGCTGGAGTCCACCGCCACAGTGACCGGCATGTCCTTCACCTCGAACTCGTAGATCGCTTCCATGCCGAGATCCTCGAAGGCCAGCACCTTCGAGGCCTTGATCGCCTTGGACACCAGATAGGCCGCGCCACCCACCGCCATCAGGTAGACCGACTGGTGCTTCTTGATCGCCTCGATCGCCGTCGGGCCGCGCTCGGCCTTGCCGACCATGCCCAGCAGGCCGGTCTGCGCCAGCACCTGCTCGGTGAACTTGTCCATGCGGGTGGCGGTGGTGGGGCCGGCCGGGCCGACCACTTCGTCGCGCACCGGATCGACCGGGCCGACGTAGTAGATGAAGCGGCCGCGGAAATCCACCGGCAGCGGCTCGCCCTTGTTGAGCATGTCGACGATGCGCTTGTGCGCGGCGTCGCGGCCGGTGAGCAGCTTGCCGTTGAGCAGCAGCACCTCGCCAGGCTTGAAGCTGGCCACGTCCTCGCGGCTGATGCTGTCGAGATCGACCCGGCGCGCGTTCTGCGGGTTGTAGGTGAGCTTGGGCCAGTCTTCCAGCGAGGGCGGCGCCAGCACGGCCGGACCGGAGCCGTCGAGGCTGAAGTGCGCATGGCGGGTGGCCGCGCAGTTGGGGATCATCGCCACCGGCAGGTTGGCCGCGTGGGTCGGATAATCCTTGATCTTCACGTCCAGCACGGTGGTGAGGCCGCCCAGGCCCTGCGCGCCGATGCCCAGGGCGTTGACCTTCTCGTACAGCTCCAGGCGCAGTTCCTCGACACGGTTCTTGGGCCCGCGCGCGATCAGCTCCTGGATGTCGATGTGCTCCATCAGCGATTCCTTGGCCAGCAGCATCGCCTTCTCGGCGGTGCCGCCGATGCCGATGCCGAGCATGCCCGGCGGGCACCAGCCGGCGCCCATGGTCGGCACCGTCTTGAGCACCCAGTCCACGATGGAATCGGATGGATTGAGCATGACGAACTTGGACTTCGCCTCGGAGCCGCCGCCCTTGGCGGCCACGATCACCTCGAGCGTGTCGCCCGGCACGATCGATACGTTGATCACCGCCGGGGTGTTGTCCTTGGTGTTGCTGCGCCTGCCCGCCGGATCGGCCAGCACCGAGGCGCGCAGCTTGTTGTCCGGGTCGTTGTAGGCGCGGCGCACGCCCTCGTTGACCATGTCCTCCACGCTCATGCTGGCGCCGTCCCAGCGCACGCCCATGCCTACCTTGAGGAATACGGTGACGATGCCGGTGTCCTGGCACAGCGGGCGATGCCCTTCGGCGGCCATGCGCGAATTGATCAGGATCTGCGCCATCGCGTCCTTGGCCGCCGGCGATTCCTCGCGTTCGTAGGCCGCGGCCAGGTTCTTGATGTAGTCGACCGGGTGGTAGTAGCTGATGTACTGCAGCGCGTCGGCGACGGACTGGATCAGATCGTCTTGCTTGATGAGGGTCATGGCGTCGGCTTTGACGGAGGAAGGCTGGCGATGCGGGCATGGCGCCCGCGAAACCCGTCTATTGTGCCGCAGCGATGGAGGCCGGACAAAACGACGGCCGCACAAGGCGGCCGTCGTGGCTTGCCATGAAGCTCGATCTCAGAAGCGGAACTGCGCCGTACCGGAAGCCACACCGATATGGCTGTTGTAGTCGAGACCGTGATAGCTGCCGCTGCCGAAGTAATAGTCGTAGCCGAAGCCCACGCTGAAACGCTCGGTGAAGTCGTAGCCGATGCCGATGCTGGTGTAGCCGGCATTGCTGTGGATCTCGTGCGTATCGCTGAGGTTGAGCTCGGGCACGTACAGGCTCAGCTTCTGCTTCGCATGCATGTAGCCGGCGCGGCCGTACATGAACCAGCGATCGGCGAACTTCCAGCGAATGGTGCCGCCCAGCGTGGGGCCGCTCGGATGCAGGCTGAAACGACCGGGGAAGGTGCCGATGTAATTGTTGTTGCTGTTGAACACGTAGACATGGTCGTTGCCGGAAGCCTTGCCCAGATCGACATAGCCCAGTTCGACGCCGAAATCGATGTGACCGTCCGGCCACGGATCGCTGCGCCACTCGTAACCGCCACGCACACCGCCTGCGACGTCGGTGCGATCGCTCAGGCCGCGATCGTAGGCATACGACGAGCCGAGGTTGCCCGCCACGTAAAACGCCCCTGTCTCCTCCGCTTGCGCCCCGAAGGCCGCAGCCAGCGCGACGACCGCCAAGGCCGCCTTGATCCGCTTGTCCATAATTCCCCTTTCAATAGAAATTGACGTTCCCGTTCCCACGTTTTCCGGCGCGTGGAATACATATTCTTAACTTTCAATGCTGATTTCGCAACTGAGCTTCCGACCTGGCCCAGGCATTCCTGGGCAGCTGTCCTGGCCCGGCCAGACCCGGACAAAACAACGGCCGCGCAAGGCGGCCGTCGTCACGGGCAGGCAGCTTCCAGCTCAGAAGCGGTATTCGGCAAACCCCGAAAGCAGTCCGCTGCTGTTGCTGTACTTGATGCCTTGATACCTGCCCTGGCCGTAGTAGCTGTCGTAGCCGAAGCCCAGACCGAAGTGCTCGTTGACGTCGTAGCCCATGCCGAAGCCCGCATAGGCGCCGTCGGTGGACTGGTTGCGCGTGACATGGGCGCTGGGCCCGTATTGCGGCACGCTCACGTTCAACTTCAATTGCATGTGCATGTAGCCGGCGCGTGCGAAGACGTACCAGTGGTCGTTGAACCTGAACCTGAAATTGCCGCCCAGGGTCGGACCGGTCGGATGCACGTCGTACTTCGCCTCGACGTTGCCGAGGTAATAGCCCTCATAGACCACCGTATTGGCCTTGGCCTTGCCCAGATCCGCGTAGCCCAATTCGACGCCGAAATCGAAGCGGTCGTCCGGCCAGGCTCCGCTTTGCCATTCGTAGCCGGCACGCACGGCACCCGCCGCACCGGTACGCTTGTCGATGTCGCTGTCATAGTTGTAGGACATGCCAGCATTGCCGCTGACGAAGAATTGCCCCTGCATCTGCGCATGCGCGCTGAAACTGGCCGCTGCCAGTGCGACGGCCGCGGCCGTCGTGCGAACTCGTCTATCCATTGTCTCCCCTTCCTTGAATCGAAGTCGTTATGACGTTTCCATGCCGCTCCCTTTATGCGGCCACGCATTATTGGCGGCTGCCGAGGTCGGCACAATAGAGCGCTGGAAACCGGGACCGAATCCGTGGCGCGGGGGCTTGTCGGGAACCGCCTGCAACGGCGATGCTGGCGGTCATTTTTGCCACGGACCCGCCATGAGCCCCGAACCGGCAGCAAGCGACGGCTACCTGCGCCGACTGACCCTGCGCGACGCCGCGCTGATCGTGGTGGGCGGCATCATCGGCGGCGGCATCTTCCTCAACCCGGGCATCGCCGCGCAGCGCACCGAGTCCGGCTGGAGCCTGCTGCTGATCTGGATCGGCGGCGGCCTGCTGACCCTGATCGGCGCGCTGAGCTACGCCGAACTGGGCGCCCGCCGCCCGCATGCCGGCGGCATCTACGTATACATGCGCGAGGCCTTCGGCGAACTGGCCGGCTTCCTGTTCGGCTGGACCATGCTGCTGGTGATCTATTCCGGCTCGACCGCGGCGGTGGCGACCATCTTCGCCAACTACGCCACGGCGGTGTTCGGCCTAGCCGCCGGCTGGACCTTGCCGCTGACCGTGGGCGCCCTGGTCTTCGTCGCCGGCATCAACCTGTTCGGCCTGCGCTTCGGGGCGCAGGTGCAGAACCTGTTCACCCTGCTCAAGCTGCTTGCCGTGGCGATGCTGGTCGCCAGCGGGCTCTATCTCGCCGGCGCCGGCGGGCACGCCATGCTGGGGCCCGACCCGGCCTATGCAGGCGTCGGCTTTGCCGGGGCCGCACTGCCGGTGCTGTTCGCCTACTCCGGCTTCACCTACCTCAACAATCTCGCCGGCGAAGTGCGCGATCCTCAACGCACCCTGCCGCGCGCCCTGCTGCTGGGCATGCTGGTGGTGATCGCCGCCTATGCGCTGGTCAACCTCGCCTACCTCGCCGCGCTCGGCCACGCCGGCCTCGCCGCCAGCCACGCCCCCGCGGCCGACGTGATGGGGCGGCTGTTCGGCCCGTTCGGCGCCAAGCTGATCGCGCTGGGCATCGCCATCTCCACTCTGGGCTTCTGCAACATCACCCTGCTTGCTGGCGCGCGCGTGCTGCAGGTGATGGGACAGGACGGGCTGTTTTTCCGCACCGTGGCGCGCCTGCATCCGCGCCATCGCACGCCGAACCTGGCCCTGCTGCTGCTGACCGCCTGGTCGATCGTGCTGGCCTTGCCAGGGAACTACGGCCAGTTGCTCGACTACGCCACCTTCGGCGACTGGCTCGCCTGCGCGGTAGGCGTCTCCACGCTGTTCTGGTATCGACGCCGGCGCGACGAAGCGACCGCTTTCCGCGTGCCCGGCTATCCGCTGCTGCCGCTGCTGTTCATCGGCGTGATCGGCTGGGTGGTGATCTCCACCCTGCTCGACAAGCCGGCCAGCGCCGGCATCGATCTGCTCATCATCGGCGCCGGCGTGCCGGTGTACTACGTGTGGCGGCGCTTCTTCAGCGCTGCATCCTGAAGGCTTTCGCCAAGCCGCGGCCAGCGCGGCGACGCGGCCACGGCAGCGGGCGCTCATGCGCGAAGGCGTCTCGCTTCGCGCGTCGGCATGCATGTTCGATGCGGGACCGTTGCGGCCTCGCAGCCCCTGGGCGGGCCCGCGCCATGACGATCCGGGCTCAGGATGCGACAATGCGGCGACCCGCGAGGAGAGTTTCCTGATGGCGCAAGCCCAAGACCTGTCGACGAAAGCCGAAGTCAACTACGTCGTCGAGAAGGTGCGCGAAGGCATCGATCTGAAGATCAACGGCGAGCACTACCGGCATACCGGCGACCCGCAGATGCCGCTGCTGTGGTATCTGCGCGACGTGCTGCGCCTCACCGGCACCAAGTACGGCGACAACGCCGGGCTCGCCGGCAACGACCTGGTGCTGATCAACGGCAAGGCCGTGCCGGCGCTGAGTCAGCCGATGTCGGCCCTGGCCGGCAAGCAGGTGCTGACGGTGGAGGGGCTGGCCGATGCCGGCGGCAAGCTGCATCCGCTGCAGCAGGCCTTCATCGACGAAGACGCGATCGGCTGCGGCTACTGCACCGCCGGCTGGCTGATCGCCTCGCTGGACCTGCTGCAGCGCAAGCACGACCCCTCGGACGACGACATCGACACCTTGCCCAATCTCTGCCGCTGCGGCTGCCAGACCCGCGTGCGCCGCGCGATCAAACGCGCCGCGCCGCTGCTGAAAGGCGCGACGGCGCACGCCGGAGCCACCCCATGAGTGGTCTGCTGCGACTGTCGCGACGACGCTTCCTGCAAGTGCTGGCCAGCGCCACCGGCGCCCTGGTGGTGGGCGTCCGCGAAGCCGGCGCGGCCGACCTGCCGGTGCCGCTCCAGCTCAGCGACAACACCTTCCGCGGGCTCGGCCCGTACGTGAGCATCGACGCCAACGGCACCGTGCTGATCGGCGCGCGCGACCCCGAGTCCGGCACCGGCGTCGGCACCGCCCTGCCGCGCATCATCGCCGACGAACTGGACGCCGACTGGAGCCGGGTCAGCGTGGTGCCGCTGGGCCTCGGCGTGGAAGACGACAACGGCCGTCCGCGCTGGACCTACGGCCACCAGACCGGCGGGCTCGGCGACAGCATTCCGGCGGCCTGGCGCGATCTGCGCCAGGCCGGCGCGCTGGCCCGCTGGCTGCTGCTGCAGGCGGCGGCGCGCCAGCTCGGCGTACCCGCCGCGCAACTGCGCTGCGACAAGGGCACGGTGATCGCGCCGGACGGCCGCAAGCTGGGCTACGGCGGGCTAATCGCAGATGCGGTGAGCGTCGCCATGCCGGCAACGCCGCCAGCCCCGAAGACGCCGGACCGCTATACCTTGATCGGCCAGCCTGCCGGCGACGCCGAGGCGCGCGCCGTGGTCACCGGCCAGACCGCCTTCGCGGCCGACAGCCAGTTCAACGACGGCCTGATCGCGGTGCTCGCGCACAGTCCCTGGCAGGACGGCCGGCTGGAACGCATCGACACCTCGGCTGCGCTGGCGGTGAAGGGCGTGGTGAAGGTGGTGCAGCTGAAACCCGAGGCTGACCTGCCGCCCGGGCAGACGGTGATCGCGCCCGCTGTCGCCGTGCTCGCCGACAGCACCTGGGCGGCCCTGCAGGGACGCAAGCTGCTGAAGCTCGAGTGGAAGCCGGGCGCGAGCGGCAGCGAGAACAGCGCCCAGCTCGAGCAGCAGGCATTGGCGCTGGTCGACAGCGAGAGCGCGCCCACCACGCGGGTGCGCGACGACGGCGACATCGTCGCGATCGGCCGCCGCGCCGCGCGCCGGCTCGAGGCCAGCTACGTGCAGCCGTGGCTGGCCCACGCCACGCCGGAGCCGATGAACTGCCAGGTGCGCCTGGACAAGGACAAGGCCACCCTGATCGTGCCCACCCAGGCGCCGCAGCGCGCGTGGTCGGTGGTGCAGCGGCTCACCGGCCTGAAGCCGGCGCAGATCGACATTCAAGTGCCGCGCACGGGCGGCGGCTACGGCCGCCGGCTCGACCACGACTACGTCGCCGAGGCGGTGCTGCTGGCGCAGGCGGTCAACAAGCCGGTGAAGCTGTTGTGGACGCGCGAGAACGACCTGCAGCGCGATTTCTACAGCTCCGGCTGCGTGCACAAGATCAGCGTCACGGTGGACCACAAGCGCCAGATCATGACCTGGCAGCAGCGCATGGCCAGCGCGTCCGCGTTGACCCACCGCGGCACCCCGGACGATCAGCTGTGGACTTCTGAGACTACCATCAACCAGTTGCCCGCCGGCCTGGTGCCGAACTACCGCAACGACTGGTACGCGATGCAGTCGGCGATCCCGCGCGGGCCCGCGCGCGGCATGCCGGACACCTGCAACGCCTTCGCAGTGGAAAGCTTCGTCGACGAGCTCGCGCACTCGATGAAGGAAGATCCGCTGGACACCCGTTTACGCTTGATTGGCCCGCCGCGGCAGATCCCGCTGCGCGGCGGCGGCATGCTGGACACCGCGCGGCTGGCCCAGGTGCTGCGCCTGGTCAGCGATCGCATCGAGTGGAAGAACTGGCTGCATAGCGTGAACGGTCTCGGCGCCGCCTGCTGGCACTTCAACGGCGCCTACGTGGCGCATGCGGTCGAGGCGGCGATGCAGGGCGAGCGGCTGATCATCCAGCGCGTGGTGTGCGCGGTCGACGTAGGCCGCGTGATCAATCCGCTGGGCCTGGAAGGCCAGGTGGCCGGTGCCACCCTGGATGCCCTGTCAAACGCGCTGAACCTGGCGATCACCTTCAAGGACGGCCAGGTGCAGCAGCACGACTTCAAGGACTACCCGCTGGCCAGCATGCTGCAGCTGCCCGATGCAGTCGAGGTGATCACCGTGCCCGGCGACGGCGACCCGGCCGGCGCCAGCTTCCTCGCCATGCCGACTGCGGCCCCGGCGCTGGCCAACGCGGTGTTCCGCGCCAGCGCAGTGCGCGTGCGCCGGCTGCCGCTGATGAAGGAACTGCTGCGCCTGCTTTGAGAAGCGCGGACAGGCGCCACGTTGCTGTATTGCTGCCGTCGGCGACACCAGCGTGCCGACGGCGCCATCGGGCCCTTATGGAGCGATCACGGCGGCAGGCAAGCCGCCGCCGGCTTGCTCAGGCAACGCGCGTCTTGTCGACGTCGGCACAGCCGCAGGCAGGCGCGGCCTTCGCGAGATCGACGCGATGCCGCTCAAGCAGGCAGCCATGCCCCTAGCACCCATCTGCCGCCGACATAGAGGCACAAGATGCCGGCGATGCCGAACAACAAGACCAGCGCTCGCCGTTGCTGTGCAGGCGTGGCCCATGATTGCCCGAGAAAGGGTGCGGCAAACACCATGACCAAGAAGGCGATGCCGAGCAGCGTGCAGAGGGCGGGCGCCAGCGCGCCGAGCACGCCGCCATCCCTGCGCGGATCGCCGAAGGCGCAGAACGCGACGGCACCCCATACCAGGCCGGTGTAGAGGACGCTTCGGAAGAGCCTGAGAAATGCGCGCATGATTGCTGACGTCCGGCATGGATACGTTGGCGTGGCAATGACGGCGACCGAACCAGAACCTGGCCCGTGGCGCTGGCGGATCAGCTCGCCACGGCCGCTTCGGCAAGTCCCGACAGCGCCTGGCTCAGGCCGGCTACGGCCGGGCAGTCGGGCACGCCGTGGCGCTGGGCGAGAAACGCCGGATCGTCATAGGCGAGCCACACCTGCCCGTCACCATCCTCCCAGACCAGCACCTTGAGCGGCAAATCGATGCCAACGGTCTGCGCGCACAGCATGAACGGCGTGCCGCCACGGGGATGGCCGAAGATCAGCACTTCGGTGGGGCGCAGCGACATGCCGACCGCAGCGGCGCCGGCGGCATGGTCGATCCGTGCGAAGACGGTGAGCCCGCGCTGCCTGGCCTGGAACTCGAGTCGATCCATGGTCTCTTTTGCCGCATAAGAACTCTTGATCGCGACCAGGCCATCCGCGAAATGTGGTGTAGCCGTCATCTCGAACTCCCCTCAGAGCCCAAAAGGCCGGCCATATCCGGCCTTTTCTATGAATAGACCTATCCCTGCGCCGTCGTAATCCATTTCACACGCTTGACGCAGACGCCGTAATGCCAAGCGATCAGCTTATTGCTCACCGTGCTTTCTACACCAACACGTGGCATGCATTCTTATGTGACATTTATCGCACCGCACACTTCCCCGCTCACCCAAGAAAGTAGGGGGAGAGGCACGCAGTACGTTTATACTTCAAGCCATCATACAAAGGAGTCTCAGCTTAGAACGGAAGCAAGTCGCACGCTCGAAGATGAGCATGACGATATCAAATCGTTTGAAATTGTTTTCATGGAGCATGACCAGATGCGTACGACAAACCCGCAATACCTTCTCGGGCTGGCCTCACTACCACTCGTGATTTCGGCCTGCTTTGCCCAGACCATGGCTAGTTCCAGTGTGCAACACCAAGAAGCCGGAACCCCACCTTCCTACAAGTCCATTTACACCCGGGCCACGGAAATGCGCAGCATCAATCCGCCCGCAGGGCAGTTGATCAATAGTCTTCCATCGCTAAAAGAAAAGGCCCTTTCTGGAGACGCCAACGCCGCTGCGCAGATATATGCCGGGTTATCGCAATGCAGTGGTTTTTCGGCATTGGTCAATAAAGCCCAATTCAAACAGCAATGCGCAAAAATCACAGCTGAAGATATGCAACAAAAGGGGAGATGGCTGAAAATTGCCGCCGAAAACGGCGATGCGGACGCGCAATATATATATGCCACCAGCGGCTACGAGGATATCGTTACGGCACAAGCTTCAGAACAAGATCATTCGCAATCGGCAGTTAACTACAAGACCAAATCACAAGAATATCTTATCCATCTATCAGAGCAATGCCACTACGATGCAATTGCCGAGATTGGAATGGACGCGTTGAATGGAAGCGCCGTCTTTCCCAAAGACCCGAAACTCTCCTACAAGTATTTCGCCATTCAATCTCTCTTAGCCAGGGATGATGTATCTTCCCGTAAAAATATGGATTTCATTCAACATGATTTGATATCGAACGAAATTTTCGACCTGAGGCAACAGGCACAAGCGTTTGTGGCAAAGCATTGCCTTTAAGGAGTTTAAAATGAGCAAGAAGCTGATCATTATGGCCATGCTATTTACTGCACCGACTGCCTTCGCAGCAAACGGTATATACATGATTCCCGGCACCTGCAACTGCAACCTTGGAACCCCAAGCCCGGATGCCGGAACGCGCGAGATAATGAATCTATATGGAAACCCGAGTTGGCCCGGCTACAGTGGAAATGTGCATTTCGAAACGGGCGACCAAGTGACCGTTTGCAATAGCGGAGGATGTGCAACATACACTTATGCCAGCCAAGGGCAATATGTGAATGGCACCTGGACCAAATATGAGGAACATCCGCCGGCAAAAGGCGGGGGCGGAACAGGTGGCGGCAGCGGTTCTGGCGGTGCCGGGAGCGGGTATTACCCGGCCGGCCCTGGAGGCACGGACGCGCCAGGAAGCGGCACTGTCACGGTCGGCCCTCTTCTGCCGGGCCGGAATAATGCGGATTGAGCCTCTCGCGAAAATAAGCAGGCATCCGTTGACACCCTGACCTGCGCATCAAGGCGAATGGTGATCAGCGATACCTGATCCACTGCAAGAATCAATCTCAAAGGCCGGACTCATCGGCGAGTCCGGCCTTTCTCGTTACGGGCATCCACCCCTTCGCCGACATAATCTGTTTCACGCGCTTGACGTCGATGCCGTAGTGACGAGCGATCAGCTCGTTGCTCAAGCATGCGGACGAGCCAGAGCCTGACGCGAGAGTCGAAACAATCGGCTTGTCCAAGGCGAAAGAACACGCTGGCTCATCGACCTCCCTTCCATCGAGTGACCCGATCCACAAGCAGCCATGCCGCTCAGCGCAGCTCCTTGCGCAGCACCAGCTTGAGTCCCGACCAAACCTCGTCGACCGCGCATACCTTGATGTCGACCAGGCCGAGCGGCAGCGCCAGCTCGCGCACCACGTGGTCGGTGATCTCGCTCGGCACGCCGGACGACTGCTTCGGCCACGACACCCAGATCACCGCGGTCGGCTTGAGCCGCGCACGATAGGACGCCAACGCCTTCACCAGTTCGCTTCGCCGCGTCGCGAACACATGCACGAGATCGGTCTTGTCGCTGACCCTGGCCGCCAGCTTCACGCCTTCGGGCCAGGCGCCGAGCAGTTCGCCATAGGCCATCGGCGCGCCCGCCACATGGAGCTGCATGCCAGGCTGGATGCCCAGCTTGGCGGCCAGCGCTCTTCTCGAGTAGTCCGGCGCAGGCATGGCGATGCGCCGCTAGTGGAACTGGTCGCTGGCCGGCACCCACGAGGTGGATGCCGCCGAGGCCGGCCGGTGCGGTGCCGGCAGCTCGATGGTCGCCGCCACACACTCGGGCGGCAGCGGTCCGCCGCTGACCCGCGCGCTGGCGCAGGCCGCGCTGTTGGTGAGCTTGACCGGCGCAGCCGCGCTGGCTGCCGTGGCCGGTGTCGCCGGAATCGAAGGATTGACCGGCGCCAGATGCATGCGCTGATAGACCTGATCGGCCACCGGTTCGGGCGGCGGATTGCCGCCGCCGCAGCCGCCCAGCGCCATCGGCAGCAGCGGCATCACTACGCACTTCACGCGCACGCCGCGCGGCAGACGGAAAGTGTGCGACATGGTGGTGTCCTGCACGGCATGGCGCAGCGCGGTATCGACCGAACTCTCGCCGCGCACCGGATCCCAGGCGTCCTCGAAGCGGGTGTGCTTGTAGTAGCCCAGCTTGGGCGAGCCATGCGACATGATCTCGGTGTCGCCGTGCGGCTGCAGCTGGATATAGCTGCCCTGCGGGCCGTTCGCGCTGGCCTGCGCGGCGCCGTTCGCAGCGGCCTGCCCCGCGCCGTTCGAGGCGGTTTGTCCGGCACCATTCGTGGAACCCGTGCGACCCTGGCCCTGCCCTGCCGCGCCCAGGTTGATGCTGCCGTCCTTGCCGTAGATCTGCGGCGCATTGGGCACGCCGTCGGGGCGACCGGGCGCGCCGAGGTCGCTGCCTTGCGGCGTCGCGTCCGGTGCGCTGCTCACGTCGGCGCCCGCATGCTCGCCGGCGTTCGCTGCGTTCCGCTCCGCCGAAGCCGGCGAGGACGACGGCGACGAAGTCGCAGGCTGATTCGCGGCGGCCTGATCGGCCGGCGCCGGCGCCACGTTCGACGGGGTCGGCGCGCTGAGCCGCACCGGCGCTACGCTGATCGCCACCTTGGGCGCAAGCGAGGGCGTTGCGGTGGGTGTGGGCTGGATCGCGGGTGCGGGCGGCACCGTCTTGCTGGGCAAGTCCACAGCGGCCAGCGGCGCTGGCGTGGGCTGCGCCGCGGCGTCGACGCGGACCGCCGGCGCCTGCACCTGCGGCCGCTCGCGCGGCAGCTGCGGCGTCGCCACGCTGAGCTGACCGGCAAGATTGGGAGCCGGCGAAACCTGCGCCGGCAAGGGCACCGGCTGCAGCGCGGGTACCGGCGGCGACGCCGGTGGTTCGACCTGGGTCACCGGCCGCACGCTGGGCATCGCCTTGGGCAGCGGTTGCGGACTGGTCACCGCAATGCTCGCCGGTGTCACTGCCGGGCTGCTTTGCGCGGGCAGCTCCACCGGCGCCAGCGAAGCCGGCGGCGGCATCGGCTGGTTGCCCTCGGGCTGCGGCCGCAGCACCGGTACGGGCTGGAATGTCGGCGGCACGGGCTGCGCCACCACGGGCGCATTCAAGCTGATCGGCGGCGGCTGACTGTCTACCTGTACCGGCTGCAAGGTCGGCGCCGGCGCCGGCTTGGGCAAGCTCACGGGCGGCGGCGGCGCAGCGGCGACTTGCGGCTGCGGCGCGCTCGGCAGCGCCGGCGTGGTGATCACCGGCGGCTCGATCGCCGGTGCCGGCAAGGACACCGGCGTCATCGGCGCCTGCGTGGCCGCCGATGCGCGTGTGGCGACCTGGCCGGCGGCGCTGCCCTGGTGGCGCGGCCCGACCTGCCGCGGCGGCGTGCCGCGCCGCGGCGGAGGTGGCGGGGGCGGAGGTGGCGGCGGAGGCGGCTCGGTGAGGTGCACCAGTAGCGGCGACAGATCGCTGTCCGGCAGATCCACCGGCTCGTAGGCCGGGCCCAGGATCATGCCGAACAGGAACACCAGGTGCACCAGGATGGCGCCGGCCATCGCCAGGATGCGCAGCACGCGTTCGCGCGGCCGCTCGCGGATGCGCCGCCGGTACACCATCGCCCAGTCCGCGGCGGCACGCGGCGACGCCGGCGGCGCGGACGAGGAAGTGGGATCGAAGGGCGGCAACGGCATGCGCGGCAGTGTAGCGGGCTGCGGCTGCCTGGATGCGCCCGGAAGCACCGCGCCGCGATGGCGGCCGTGCCTGCGTCACAGCGCGGCGCGTCACGACGCACCGCATGCACGCTTCTCCGCATTGCAGCTTGACCGCCCCGGCCAATCGCAGAAGGCTATGTCCGCGGCGCCGCGCGCCGCACCGCCATGACCGCCCCCGCGTCGCGCACGCCCGGACGACCATGACGGCCCGCCATCGTCAGCCGCCACGCGCGGCCTCATGCGGCGGCCGTTCATGCCGCTCCGCCCCGGCGGAAGGCCGCGCCCTGTCCTGGGAGGGTCGCATCGTGTCGTACACCACGGAAAGCATCCGCAACATCGCACTGGTCGGCCATGCCGGCGCCGGCAAAACCACCCTGCTCGAAGCACTGCTGCACGCCGGCGGCGCGATCCAGGCGCCAGGCAGCGTCGAGCGCGGCAATACGGTGTCCGACACCGACGTCCAGGAAAAGGCACGCAGCCATTCGATCGATACCGCGATCGCCGCGGTGGATCATGCCGGCTGCCGCATCAACCTGATCGACACCGCCGGCTATGCCGACTTCCGCGGCCCAACCCTGTCCGCGCTGGCGGCGGTGGAGACGGCGGCCATCGTGGTGAATGCGGCGAACGGCATCGAGCATGGCACGCGCCGGCTGATGCATCACGCGCGCGAGCGCGGCCTGGCGCGCTTGCTGGTGGTCAACCGGATCGACGCCGAGGGCACCGATCTGGCCGCGCTGGTAGAGGCGCTGCGCGAGGCCTTCGGCAACGAATGCCTGCCGGTGAACCTGCCCGCGCCGGACCGCCGCCAGGTGCTCGACTGCTTCTTCCACGCCGAAGGCGCGACCGACTTCTCCTCGCTGGCCGAGGCGCACCGGCGCATCCTCGACCAGGTGGTCGAGATCAACGAGACGGTGATGGACCACTATCTCGACCGCGGCGAATCCTCGCTCGGCCCGCAGGAGCTGCACGATGCCTTCGAGCAGTGCCTGCGCGAAGGCCACCTGGTGCCGATCTGCTTCGTCAGCGCGCGCAGCGGCGCCGGCGTCGCGGAACTGCTGGAGCTGGCCGCGCGTCTGCTGCCGAATCCCGCCGAGGGCAATCCGCCGCCGTTCCGGCGCGGCGACGGCCAGCCGTTCGAGGTCGCCGCCGATCCTGCACGGCACGTGCTCGCCGACGTGTTCAAGATCATCAACGATCCCTTCGTGGGCAAGCTCGGCGTGTTCCGCGTGTGGCAGGGCACCATCCGCCGCGACAGCCAGCTGCTGGTCGACGACGGCCGCAAGCCATTCAAGGTCGGCCATCTGTTCCGCCTGCAGGGCAAGGCGCACGAGGAAATCGAGCAGGCGATTCCCGGCGACATCGCCGCGGTCGCCAAGGTAGACGAGATCCATTTCGACGCCGTGCTGCACGACTCGCACGACGAAGACCGCATCCAGCTCGAGCCGCTGACCTTCCCGCGGCCGATGTTCGGGCTGGCGCTGGAACCGAAGCACAAGGGCCATGAGCAGAAGCTGTCGCAGGCGCTGGAACGCCTGGGCGAGGAGGACCCGTGCTTTCGCGTAGAGCATCATCGCGAACTCAACGAGCTGGTGGTGCTGGGCCTGTCCGACCTGCACCTGAAGGTGATGCTGGAGCGCATGCGCGAGCGCTACGGCGTGGAAGTGATCGCGCGGCCGCCGCGCATTGCCTATCGCGAGACCATCGGCGCGCTGGCCGAGGGCCATCATCGGCACAAGAAGCAGACCGGCGGCGCCGGCCAGTTCGGCGAAGTGTTCCTGCGCGTGGAGCCCTTGCAGCGCGGCGCCGGCTTCGAGTTCGTCGACGCGGTGAAGGGCGGCGTGATTCCCGGCAACTTCATGCCGGCGATCGAGAAGGGCGTGCGACAGGCCATGACCCAGGGCGCGGTGGCCGGCTACCCGCTGCAGGACCTGCGCGTGACCGTGCACGACGGCAAATACCATCCGGTCGACTCCAAGGAAGTGGCCTTCGTCAGCGCGGGCAAGAAGGCCTTCTTCGACGCGGTCGGCAAGGCCAGGCCGATCGTGCTCGAGCCGATCGTCGACCTCGACGTGACCATTCCGGAAGCCAGCGTCGGCGACGTCACCGGCAGCCTGGCCGGCAAGCGTGCGCGCATCATGGGCAACGAAGGCGGCCATGGCGGCGAACTGGTGATCAAGGCGCAGGCGCCGATGGCCGAGCTGACCGACTACGCCACCGAGCTGAAGGCGATGACCGGCGGCCGCGGCCGCTACAGCCTGCAGCTCAGCCACTACGAAGCAGTGCCGCCGCCGCTGCAGAAGCAGCTGTGCGAGGCCTGGAAGCCGCACGCCGAGGAGGATTGAGCGGCGCTACCGATCGGGCACCCAGACAGCTGTGCACATGGCAGGCGCAGATCTGCCATGTGCTTGCGCTGCGTCCGGGATCAGCCCAGCCCGGTCGCCTGCGAGAGATCGGGCTGGGCGTAATGGAGTCCGCTACCTGCGCCGCCTTCAGCGGCAGCCAACCTGGCAATCCTGTTTATCACTGCACCTGATGCGCCATATGCGACAGACACATCACGAGATAGGCGAGTGAAAACGAGCGGATGCCGTCGCGCGAAAAGCAACAAGGAGGATTTGACGCAAACGCCAACGATAACGCTCATGCTAGGCTGAAATGGCGTTGAAAACAGGAGAGTCTTGGCTATGAGACGTCAGTTACCGATCCGCGTGCTATGGATAGGCACGCTGCTGATTTCTGGGAATACGCTTGCTGCGAGCGCGCTTCAGCAAGCAGCTCACCAGCGATTACAACAAATGCTCGCGGCAATACGTGACGTTAAATCAACTAACGACTTCACAGCAACCTACGTCAACAAGGCCTTCAACACCCGAGTCATCCCTGATGACGAAGGATTCAGTCGCAGCCTAATGCTGGACGGCACCTGGTGGATGGCAATCTCCACGACCACGAATGCTGGCGGAAGGGAGATTATGTTCTCATTCGGCAAGAATGAAGAAGGCGACGACACAATGCCCTTCTGCGCAAGCACAGTTTCAGAATTGGTCGAAAAGTTAAAACGGGCAGGCATGTCTCATAACGTCATGCATGGCGTACATAACAGCTATGACGCCGATCTATTTAGCGACAAGCATTTCGATATAAGCGCCACCCACGCGGCCGGTCGCAGCGAGGACGGATCAATTCAAAGCTGCGTTGACTCCATCGTCATCAGTAATCACATCGAGTAAAAGACACGAGCGAAATTGGCAAGGAAGCAAATGACATTCTTCTGCAGTTCGCAAACCAGCCCGACGTTACGCCGCAGATGGTCACGGAATTACGCCAGATAATGCACGAGTCCCCTGTGCTATCCACTGAGTTTTCCGAGTCGGCGCAGAAGGGGGACGTGAAGGCAATTCAGCTATCGAAGGATCCTCACTCAGCAGGTGATTTCAACGATGCCAACAAATCTCGTGCCGTAGAAGTCCACGGCGACCTTCTCAGCAACAAACGCGAGGTATCAAGGTATGAGGCCACGTGGGTTCTTGGTCATGAGCTTAAACACTCGCTAAATATGGATACAAGGCAGGCTGACTATAAGGAGCTTGATGCCTCACTGCGGTTAGCGATGCAAGGAAACACACCTCATGACATCACAGCTATCGCGCAAAAATTTCTCGAAGGGCGAAAGGTAGACGAGGCAAAGTCGGAAATAGCCGGTTACAACGCCACGGTTAGCGCCCTCAATCATAATTACCCGAACCATGGCGAAGGCGCGACACTCAGGCAGATTTATGACGCCAATAGGGAGAGGGCCTCAGAGTTTCTAGAGGTCAAAACGATCGATGGTCAGCCAGTCGTTACACCCAAGCCTGGGATCACGCTAAACAAGGACCACTCGGCCTCAGAAACGCCAGAGAACATTCAAGCTGTCGGAAAATCATTTTTCGACCGCAAGCCAGATTTAAAACATGATGAAGGCCTTGGTCGGAGCGGTGATTCTGACTACCGGAATTTCTATGGAGCTTACGTGGTCAGCCGCGCGGCGCAGCTGAATCGATTCTACCAACCGGGGGAACAACAAAGCCCGGAGCCTAGCCTGCGCCTGGACATGGCAAAGCTAGGCCTGGATCGCAAGCAGCTGATGGACAATGGCGTGGACCTGGGCGGCAACCAGCGTCCGTTTACATTCATCGACATGAGTCACGGGCGCCCCAGCTTCGTGGAGCTGGTGCATACCGGCTCGCCCGGCCAGCAGAGCCCGCTGGCGCCGCGCCTGGATGATCCAGCCCACCCGGGCAACGATCTGTATCAGCAGGCCTACGGCAAGCTTTCCGATTTGGACGGCCAAATGGGCCGCGCATCGGACCAGCGCACTGCCAACCTCGCCGGCGCTGCCACGGTAGCCGCGTTGGGCGCAGGCATCACCCGTATCGACCACGTGCTGCCCGACATCAACAACGGCTCCACCATGTTCGTGGCGCAGAACACCTCGCCGCTGAAAACCATCGCGGAAGTGCCCACCATGCGGGGCATGAATACGTCGCTCGAGCAGAGCAGCGCGCAGTACCAGCAGGTGGCGCAGCAACAGGCGCAAGCGCAGGCGCAGCAGCAAACGCAACAGCAAACTCAGGCGCAGGCGCAGGCCCAGGACATGACCCGGCAACAGGCGCAGCCGACGATGCAAATTCAGATGAAGCCGCCCGGACCATAGCAAGGCGCCGGCGGCGCAACGGATGGACACTGTCTGAAACAAGGTTCATCGCGAATTTGCGGTCGCCCATTCGGCCGTCGGGATTGACGCGGCGAATCCAATGACGCGTAAGCGCGCAGTCATCTGCAGGCGTTTTCTCGTGCCTGCAGAATGGTCGGACAGGTGGCTGGAGCCTGTGGACTCGCCGGCTCCTTGGGCCAATACGCCAATCCTGCGCCGTTCATCGCCCGCAATGGGCGTTGCGCGCGTCGGACTCCAGTCAAAGGAATCGTCGTGTACACAACGTCCACGTCGCCCAGCGATCTGTGGCCGCTGCGCCGGCACCACCACACCTTCGGCCACCGGCGCCTCGTCCTTCAACGCCATACGTCACCGGATACGCGGCAGTGCAGGCAGCAGCGCATGTCGTGGTGTAGCTAGCTTGCCTGACGGCGGCATGCCACACGCCGCCGCACGGCAGGCGCTCGGCAGTAACGCTTCAATGCGTGGTGGCCCGTCTTGCGTTCGTCGCCATCGCCAAGTCGCGCAGTAGCCTGCCTGTCTTCGCTCCAGCCTGCCTCGCGTTCGAACGGATTCCAGGCGGTCGCGGCAAACCCTCACTTGATGCACGTGCTGAGCGAACAGCGCGCACGTGCATCAACGATTGCCCGTTGCCAGCAACGCAGGCAACTCCTTCAGCAGAGCCTCCCGCACGCGGATGCCGGCATTCGGCGTGGCGGCCTGTTCGTCCTGGCTCAGCCGGGCGAACACCACTTTGCGCGAGCCCTTGACGGCCCAGCCGACGAACCATCCGTAGGCATGAGCCGCGTCGTACTTGCCGTCGTTGCCCGGCGAACCGGTGCCGGCCTTGCCGTGCACGTCCCAGCCGTCCGGCAGGGTCGCGACTTCGGTGATGCGCTCCGTCATGTCGAAGGCGTGCGCCGACACCGGCAACTGCCGATTCACCACTTTCTCGAGAAAGGCGATCTGCTCCAGCGGCGAAATCTGCAGACTCGAGTTGATCCAGGCCCCTCCCGCACCGTTGGCATAGGCCGGGCGGCCCGACACGTCCGCATTGCCGTAGTGGAACGCGCTCGTGTATTGCTGGAAGCGTTGCTGCCCCAGCGACGTGACGACTTGCTGGGAAAACCAGAACACCGAAAGCCGGATCCAGCGCTCGGGGTCGGTGGGCTGGCGCCAGGCCGCGCCGCCCCAGTCCGGATAGCCCTCGCGATACGGCAGTGTCGGCGTGTGCTCGTCCTTCAGGATGCCGGCATCGAAGCCCATCAGGCTGATCGCGATCTTGAAGGTGGACGCGGAGGTCACGCGCCGGGCGCAATCGCCTTGCTGCTGCAGGATCCGGCCGCTGCCGGCATCGGCGACGACCGTACAGATCGTGCGGGCCTGCGCCTGCGTGGCGATCAGCGTCAGGGCCAGGAAAGCTGGAGCAAATGACTTCATCGACATGCTGGGGTCTCGAGCCGCCGAAGCTGACCTGCAACGGCGTGGTTCAAAGGGACGACATGGTGCGGGCAGATCGCAGCCCCGCGTCGGCAAACAGCGCGTCGCATGCTGATTCCCTCACGGGTTCCTGGGATGGCGCAAGCATGGCGATTTCGGTGCAGCGACCAGGCGCGAGCAAGCATGCTCAGCATGATGCCCGCAATCCTGTCGCAGCGTGGCGTGCAGGCTGAGCAAGGAGCGTCGCGCTGACTGTGGCCACGGAGAGCCCATCGCTATGCTCCCGCTCGGGCCGTGCGGCTTGAAGACGCCTATCTCGCCGACCTCATTGGCATGCCGGCTTTCCAGATTGAACCCGCACGACCCAGGTTCGCCAACGAATCGCTCAAGCCGAGCGCAAGCTTGTTGACGGACTGCCATAGCCGATTGCAGGCTCATTAAAGGGCGGCTACAGCCGGCCGCAAACTCATCGATGGGCGGCTACAGCCAGCCGCAAATTCATCGATGGGCGGCTACAGCCAGCCGCAAGCTCATTGACGGGCGACTACAGCCGGCCACACGCCTATTGACGGGCAACTACAGCCGGCCACAGGCTCGTTGACGGGCGGCTACAGCCGCCCGTCGCGCTTCACCGCAAGGTAGCGCTCGATCAGCACGCCGGACAGTTCGCTGCAGGTGGTGTCGAGCACCGCCACGCCCTCGCGGCGCAGCCGCTCGTGCATGGCCTCGCGCTCGGCGAGGTATTGCATCGCCGCCGCGCTGCGCACCGCCGACTCCAGTTCGTCGCCCGCGGTCGCCGCCGCGGCGTCCAGCGCCAGTTCGCGCAGGCTGGCTACCAGCACCAGGTGGCGGCGTCCCAGCAGGTTGGCCGCCGCGCGCAGTTCCTGGTCGTCTTCGTCGCGCACGTTGGTGATCAGGATCACGAAGGAACGGCGACGCTGGCGCTGTTGCAGCGCGCTGGCCGCGCCGAGGTAATCGGTAGCCACCGGGCGCGCCTGCAGGTCGTAGCCGGCGCCCAGCAGCATGTCCATGCCGCCACTGCCCTGCTGCGGCGGCAGCCAGCGCAGCTCCTCGCCGCCGCTGGCCAGCATGCCCACCGCATCGCCCTGGCGCAGCGCGATGTAGGCCAGCGCCAGCGAGGCATTGAGCACATGGTCGAAGTGCGGCAGCCGGTCGTCCTGGGCCAGCATGCGGCGGCCGCAGTCGAGCAGCAGCACCACCTGCTGGTTGCGCTCGTCGCGGTATTCGCGCGAGATGGGGCGGCCGATGCGCGCGGTGGCCTTCCAGTCGATCTTGCGCAGGCTGTCGCCGATGCGATAGTCGCGCAGCTCCTCGAATTCGGTGCCTTCGCCGCGGCGGCGCTGCAGGCGCGCGCCCACGCTGCGCGACGCGACCTCCACGCTGAGGCCGGCCATCTCGATCAGCGGCGCGAAGTTCGGATAGACGCGGATCGTGCTGCGCTCGCCCAATGTGCGCCGCTGCGTCCACAACCGCCACGGCGAGCGCAGCCGGATGTGGCAGCCGGCGAAGGCGAATTCGCCGCGTCCGCTGGGCGCGACGCTGTAGTCCAGGGCCAGTTCGCGCCCCGGCTGCAGCAGCAGTCGCCGCGGCATGCCCTGCACCGGCCACTCGCCCGGATGCAGGTCGTGCAGCTCGACCGGCTGCGCGCGGCTGCCGCTGGCACGCAGGCGCAACCCCACCCGCAGTTCCGGTGTCAGCGGCACCACCAGCGGCAGCTGGCGGCTCAGCTGCGGACTGGGCTGGCGACGCAGTCGCCAGGCGTCGAGCGCAGTCAGCACCAGCACCAGCGCGACGCCGGCCAGCCAGCTCCACAGCGGCAGCCAGCCCACGCTGGCCAGCACGCCGAGCACGCTCAGCGCCAGCAGCAGCCACAGCAGCGCGAGATTCGGACGCATCATTGGCGGGGCGCGGCGACCTTGTGCAGCAGCGCCTTCAGGATGTCGTCGGCGTCCTGGCGCTCGATCAGCGCCTCCGGCGCCAGCGTCAGGCGGTGGCGCAGCGCCGGCAGGGTCACCGCGCGCACGTCGTCCGGGGTAACGAAGTCGCGGCCGTCCAGCACCGCCTGCGCGCGCGCCAGGCGCACCAGCGCCAGGCCGCCGCGCGGTCCGGCGCCGCCGATCACGCCCGGCCACTCGCGGCTGGCGCGCACGATGCGCACGGCATAATCGACCACCGCGGGATCCACATGCAGTGCGGCCACGCCCTGCTGCAGCGCATGCAGTTCCGGCTGGCTCAGCACCGGCTGCACGCGCGAGACATCGAGGTCGGCGGCGATGCGCCCGCCCAGCACTTCCTCGACCATGCGCTTCTCGTCCTCGAAGCTCGGGTAGGCGATCAGCACCTTGACCAGGAAGCGATCCAGCTGCGCCTCGGGCAAGGGATAGGTGCCTTCCTGCTCGATCGGGTTCTGCGTCGCCACCACCATGAACGGCGCCGGCAAGGCGAAGCGGCGGCCCTCGATGGTGACCTGCCCTTCCTGCATCGACTCGAGCAGCGCGGCCTGAGTCTTGGCCGGCGCGCGGTTGATCTCGTCGGCCAGCAACAGGTTGGCGAACACCGGGCCGCGGCGGATCTGGAAGCGCTCCGCCTTGGGATCGTAGACCGCGTGGCCGGTGACGTCGGTGGGCATCAGGTCCGGAGTGAACTGGATGCGCCCGAAAGTGCAGCTGACCGAAGCAGCCAGCGCGCGCACCAGCAAGGTCTTGCCCAGACCGGGTACGCCCTCGATCAGCACGTGGCCGGCGGCGAGCAGGGCCAGCAGCACCTGGTCGAACACCTCGGTCTGGCCGATGAAGGCGCGCGACACCTGCTCGCGCAGCGCCGCCGTGCGCGCCGCCAGTTCCTGCAGGGACAGGGCGGCGGGCGGCGGTTCCGGCGCGGCGACGGGGGACGGGGTTTCGGTGGTCATGGACGGCTCCTGAGTCGCGCCAGGATGGCAAGGCTTTCGCGGAACGCCAGCGCGTTCGCGGGTGGCTGGAAGGCTCGCGCCAGTTGCGCCGGGTCGAGCCGATAGCGTTCGGCGATGCGCTGGTACAGCGCTTCGTCGTGCAGCGCCGCGCACAGCGGATCGCGACGGCATACCCGCGCCAGCTGGATGCGGCAGGCGATCGCGTGCAGGCTGCGGCCGCCGTCGCGGCGATAGAGGAATTCGCCGATCGCCTGCACGTGTTCCAGCAGGGCGCGGCGCTGTTGCGGCGGCGCCGGGATCAGCGGCCCCAGCCGTTCGCCGCGCATCAGCGCCCACGCCAGCAGCAGCAGGCTGAAGGCCAGCAGCGCGGGCCAACCCTGGCTCAGCAATTTGCCCCAGAACGACGGCCCATCCAGTGCGTAGAGCAGGTAGACGTGGCTGACGTCGCGGTCGGGCGGCAACAGCAGGCGCCGCGCGAACTGCTGCTGTGCGGGATGGCGCAGCGCTTCGGAAGACAACACGTCGAGATCGTCGAGCAGACCGACCTGGCCGCCGCCGTAAGCGGTGCGCACGAAGGCGTAGCCGCCCTGCACGGTGCCGATCGAAGCGTCGGTCTGATCCATCGAGTCCAGGCGGAAATGCTTGCCGCACAGCTGGAATTTGTCGTCCTTGCCCGAAACCACCTCGTCGCAGCCGGTGCCGGCGTCCTCCGCCTTCAGCAGGTCCAGCCGCTGGAACAGCGGCGTGCGCGTGGCCAGTTCGGCGTCGCCCGGCGACAGAATCAGATAACCGCCGCCGTCGACCCAGGCGGCCAGGTAGGCTGCCTCGGCCGGCTCGATGCGGCTCAGGCCTTCGCCCAGCACCAGCACGTCGTCCGGATGCAGCGCCTGCGCCGTCGGCAGCACGGTCACCGAGCTGACCGGGATATGCAGCTGCTTGAGGCTCAGCTCCAGCGCGAAGAAGCGGTTGTAGCGCGCCTCGCCGTGGGCGGGCGTATACGTGGAGACTTCCTTGCGTTCGAACGCGGCGAAAAAGATCGCCGCGCACAAGGCAGCGCCGCCGAGCAGGCACAGCAGCACGATCAGGCCCGGGCGATTCATGACACGCCCCTCCCCTGCGCAGGCCAGCCGCTGAGCAAGGCATCCAGTTCGCCATCGCTGGGAAAGCGATCGGCATACGCCGCGTACTGCCATACACGCACGATCGCCACCGCGCGCTTGCCCTGCTCGCCATCGGGCAGCGCACGGGCGCGCCGCAGACAATCCGCTTCGGTGGCGTCGTCGGGCACGCCCACGCCCAGCGCCGAGGCCACCTGCTCGACGCAGCCGCGATACAGCAAGGCCAGCCCTTCGCGGCGGTGTCCGGCCTGCCAGCGCGCACGCACGGCCCCGGCCAGGTCCTGCGGCAGCGGCGCGACCTCCGGCGCCTCGGCCTCGCTCACCTCGAACTTGCGCGGCGCTGCCGCGGTGCCCGGCCAGCGCCCGCGCGCATAGCGCAGGCCGAACAACAGCAGCGCCACCAGCACCACGGCCAGCAGCAGCCACAGCAACAGGTTCAGACCGCCGGCGAACCAGTTGGCCGTGTCGGACTCGACCCGTATCGACTCGTCCTGTTTCGGCTCCTGCTCCTTGCGCGGATGGCGCAACACCCATTCATGGGACTGGATCTTCTGGCCGAAGCGCGGGTCCGCATAGGCCTTGGTCGCCGCGTCGGCGAAGCGCCGGTCCTCGGCGGAAACCGGCTCGCCGAAGACCTGCTCGAGCTGGATCGGCACCGGCTTGTCCGCGCCCGGCTTGCCGTCGGCAACAGCGGCGGCATGCGAGGGCGCCGACCAGGCCAGCGCGCAGGCCAGCAGCAGCGCCAAGGTGCGCGTAGCCTGCTCCAGCCGCTGACGCAGCCGGCGGAAGCTCAGGTCGACATCCCAGGCCTCCAGCTGCGTGCGCCGGGTAACGTACAGACCGAAGCCGGCGGCGACGTACCAGGGCTCGATCACGCTGATCGCCAGATAGACCACCAGCGAGGCGAACAGCCACGCGCCGGTGGGCGATTGCCGCGCCACGTTGCTGAACACGGCGCGGAAGGTATCCGGCAGCAGCTCGTGCGGCACGAAGGACGCGATAAACAGGAACACGCCGAGGAACAGCACCAGCTCCAGCTGCAGACAGCCGAGGGTGAGCATGGTCGCCGAGCCGCCGATGTGCCGGCGCAGCACGCGCCAGCGCGGACCGCGCTGCTTGCTGCCCAGCCCTTCGAGCAGCTCCAGCGGCAGCCGCAGTGCGCGCTGGCTGTCCACCCGCAGCCACAGCAGCGAAGCCACGGTGCCGCGCCAGGGCATCCGCCAGGCCTCACGCAAGGTGTCGCGCCAGGCCGGCGCGCGATCGAACACGGCGCGCGACAGCACGTACAGCGGCACGCGGTCGAACAACGGCTTCAGCCACCAGATCAGCAGCATGCCCAGCCAGGGCCAGCCGACCAGCCAGCCGAGGGCGATGCACGGCAAGGCGATCGGCAGGCTGAAGGCGAACCAGGCCGACCACACCGCGCGCGCATTCGCGCGCAGCATCGCCGCGCCCAGATCGACCGCCTCGCGCGACGAGCGCGGGCGCAAGGCCACGCTGATCCGTTCAAGCTCCATGGCCGCCCCTGCCTCCGCGCAGCAGCCAGCCCAGCACCACGACCCACAGCAGCGCGCCGCTGCCGTATTTCAGCCAATCCGGAAACGACGCCACCGAGGACCAGAACGCCTCGAGGAAGGCCGCTGCCACCAGCATCGCGAAGCCGCCCAGCGCCAGTTGGGCGCCGATCCAGCCGGCCGCCATCATGGCCTGGCCGCGCCGCTGGCGACCGGGCGCCAGCAGGGTCAGGCCCATTTTCAGGCCGGCCCCGCCGGTGATCACGATCGCGGTCAGCTCGAACGAGGAGTGCGCCACCACGAAGCGCCAGAACGGCGCGCCGTAGCCGATCTGGTCCAGGTGTCCGGCCAGCGTGCCGAGGATCACCCCGTTCGTCGCCAGTACGTAGACCGCACCGATGCCGAAGACCAGCCCGGAGGCGAAGGTGCGGAAGGCGATGCTGACGTTGTTCCAGATATAGAAGCCGAACATGCCGAGATCGGTGCCGCTGCTGCGGCCGATGCGCGGATTGCTCGGGTCGTACATCTTCTCGAACTCGAGCAGCTGGCCGCTGCCGAATACCGCGTGCGCAAACTCCGGCTTGAAATGCACCAGCACCAGGCAGACCAGCGCAGGCAGGTACAGCAGGGCCGCGGCCAGCGCCATGTAACGCCACTGCGCGCGCACCAGACGCGGAAAGCCCGCGACCAGGAAAAACGCGGCGCGATGCCAGCGCGGCGGCGGCGGCCGGTACAGCAGGCGATGGCCCTGGTGCACGATGTGCTGCAGGCGATCGGTCACCTCGCGGCTGTAGCCGCGCGCCTGCGCCAGCGCGAGGTGATGGCACAGGCGCCGGTAGGACGCCGGGAAATCCAGCGCCTGTTCGGCGCGCATGGTCGGGCCAGGCTTGGTCTCGGCCCGGTACAGCCAGGCCTGCAGCTGATCCCACTCGGACGCATGCAGGGCGACGAAGCGATCCTGCTTCATGTGCGCCCCAGCAGGTAGTTGGCATAGGCGACCAGCTGGCGTACGCCGTCTTCGCCGCCGCGTCCGGTCAACGGGATCAGCAGGTCGGCCAGCTCGCGCTGGCGCTGCGGGGTCAGCTGGCCGCAGCGCTCGGCGAATTCGACGATCGCCGCCTGCTCCTCGGCGCTGAGCCCGGCCGGCGGCGGCTCCGCCTTCAGCACGGGCACCTGCAGGCCCCACGGCGTATCGCTGACGTGCACGACCATGGTGCCAGCGACCACATCGCCGACGCGGCGCGCATACGGGTCGATCAGGGTGCTGATCAGGCCCACCGCGTACACGCCGGGCAGGATGTCGACCACGCGCAGCAGGTTGCGCACCACCGACGGCATCAAGGTCACCGGCGTGCCGTCGGCGCCGACCACGCGCAGCGACATCACGCGTTTGCCCAGGGTCTGCCCGCCGAACCACACCTCGCAGACCACCCCGTAGATCCAGGTCAGCGCGAAGATCACCAGCGAGCCGATGCCCATGCCGCCGCGGCCCAGCAGGCCCAGCGGAATCATCGCCGCCCAGAACACCAGCGCGCGGATGACCAGGTCGATCAGCCAAGCCTGCGCGCGCGGCAAGGCGCCGGCGCTGTGCAGGCGCAGGAATACCCCTTCAGGGGTTTCGATCTGCCGGACGGTGTCGAGCATCCGCTCTGATCAATCGTTAACGATGACGATGGTGTCGGCGAAGATATCGTGCAGGCAGCGCCGCTCGGCGCCGAAGATCAGTAGACAGTCGATCAGGCTCGCGAGCGGCCCGACCACCGGCACCTGGCCGAACAAGCGGATCACCAACACGCGCAGGCCGATATAGCGTCCCAGCGAAATGGCGCTGCCATCGGTGCGCACGACCTTGGTGCCGTTCATCCGCTTGCCGATGGTCTGTCCGTTGTTGCTTATCCACATGCAATTGAAGATCAGCAAGGCAAGCACCATCAGGATGCTCAAGCCGCCGCAGACGACCCCCACGACGTTGGCGCCCGTTCCGACGGAACGGTTGGCACCCAGTACGGCAAACCCGATCAACATGGGCAACAGGCAGACGATGAAGGCGAGGCCGTCGAGCAAGGCGCCGCCCAGGCGCTGTGCGCGCGAGGCTTTTCTCGCCTCCAGATCGGCACCCGAGTAACGGCCGAGATCCTCGACCGCGGACTGCGGCGCCGCATACGGATTATTAGCATCCATGAACCCCTACTCCTTCAATTCCAACGCTCCCGTCCCCCATGGCCGGACCGCTGAAGGGCAAGTATAGGGCCGCCCTTCCCGCGCGTTCAACGCGCTCGGCAGGGCTCAGCCGCGCTTGGGCTTGAGCATGGTGCCGATGCACTTGGGCGAACCGCAGCGGCAGGCCCAGATCTTCTTCAGGCGCGCACTGTGCGGCACGTCCAGCACGATGCCGTAGTCGTAGGTCAGCTCCTCGCCCGGACGGATGTGGCGGATCGCCTCGATCAGCACCTTGTCCTTGCGCCGGTCGCCGCCGGCGTGTTCCTCGATCAGCGCGCGGCAGTTCGGCGCACAGCTGTGGTTGATCCAGCGCGCGGTGTTGCCGCGGCGGTTGGCGTCGATCAGATAGTCGTCGTTGAGGGTGAACAGGAAGGTGTGCCCGGTCTCGCCGCCGTCGCCGTACAGCTGATCGGCCTCGGCATGGGTCATCAAGCTGCCCTTGTACTCGATCACCTCGTCGCCCTTGGCGATGGGTGCGACGGCGAATACGCCGTTGCCGTGAATGGGGGAGCGGCGGGCTACGATGCGTCGAGTCATGGGCAAGGGCGAGTCTGGAGAACTGCCGATGATGCCTGCTGCACCGCAGGATGGGAACCTGCGGCCATCGCGCCTGTCATCGGACGCTGACGCCGGGCCGAGGCTCGGGTATATTCAAACAATCGTTTGAGGTGATCCGATGAAACGACTGCTGCGCCGGCTGCGGCCGGGACTGCTCCTGCCGGTGCTGCTGGCGACCGCGCTGGCCGCCTGCGGGCCGCCGCGCAAGAGCGTGTTCCCGCCCACCGTGAGCATCCAGCAGATGAGCGTGCTGCCCAACGGGATGTGGCAGCTCACCGTGCGGATCCAGAACAACAGCTACGGCGAGATGGACTTCAAGTCGCTCGACGGCAGCCTGCAGATCGCCGACGGCATTCCGGTGCGCCTGCACAGCGCCTTCGAGCTGGACATCCCCGCCTTCGCCGCCGACGTCACCCCGCTGGCGATCCTGCCGACGCCGGCCATGAGCCAGGCCTTGCAGGCCGTCGCCGCCAAGGGCAGCGCCGGCTCGCTGGCCTACCAGATCGCCGGCCGCGCCAACGCCAAGCCCGAACAGGAAAAGCAGGCGCGCGACTTCGACTTCCACGGCAATGCCTGGCTTTCGCCGGTGCCCGGCATCGCCAACACCTATCGCTGATGCCCTTGCCCGCTAACTGCCGCCCGCTGACTGCCGCCCTCTACCGAAGGATATGCCCATGACGCTCTACAAGGCCCCGCTCGACGACCTGCGCTTCGCCCTGCACGAGGTGCTCGGCGCCGAACAGACCCTCACCTCGCTGCAGCACGGCGACGGCCACACCCGCGACCTGCTCGACGCCGTGCTGGAAGAAGCCGCCAAGCTGAGCGAGCAGGTGCTGGCGCCGATCAACGCCTCCGGCGACGAAGAGGGCTGCCACTACGACAAGGCCACCGCCACGGTGACCACGCCGAAGGGCTTCAAGGAGGCCTATCGCCAGTTCGCCGACGGCGGCTGGACCGGCCTCACCATGTCCGAGGCGCTCGGCGGCCAGGCACTGCCCGGCGTGCTCGGCACCGCCACCACCGAGGTGTTCCAGTCCGGCAACCTGGCCTGGAGCCTCTACCCGATGCTGTCCGAAGGGCTTTGCCACGCGGTCGAGGTGCACGGCACCGAGGCGCAGGTGGAGCGCTTCGTGAAGCCGATCGTGGAAGGCCGCTGGACCGGCACCATGTGCCTCACCGAGCCGCAGGCCGGCTCCGACCTCGGCCTGCTGAAGACCCGCGCCGAGCCGCAGGCCGACGGCAGCTACCGCCTCACCGGCACCAAGATCTTCATCAGCGCCGGCGAGCACGACCTGGCCGAGAACATCGTGCACCTGGTGCTGGCCCGCCTGCCCGACGCGCCGGTGGGCAGCCGCGGCATCTCGCTGTTCCTGGTGCCCAAGTTCAAGATCAAGGCCGACGGCACGCCGGGCGAGCGCAACGCGGTGGCCGCCGGCGCGATCGAGCACAAGATGGGCATCCGCGGTTCCGCCACCTGCGTGATGAACTTCGACGGCGCCGAAGGCTGGCTGGTCGGCCAGCCCAACAAGGGCCTGGCCGGCATGTTCACCATGATGAATGCGGCCCGCCTCGGCGTCGGCGTGCAAGGCCTGGCGCTGGCCGAGCGCGCGCTGCAGAACAGCCTCAACTACGCCCGCGAGCGCTTGCAGTCGCGCGCGCTGTCGGGCCCGAAATTCCCGGACAAGCCGGCCGACAACCTGCTGGTGCAGCCGGACGTGCGGCGCATGCTGCTGACCCAGCGCGCCTTCGTCGAGAGCTGCCGCGTGCTGCTGCTGTACACCGCGCTGCAGACCGACGTGGAAGCGCGCGCCACCGATCCGGCGGTGCGCCAGCGCGCCAGCGAGCTGGTCGCCTTCCTGATCCCGATCGCCAAGGGCCTGGTCACCGAGCTGGCCCAGGAGAGCACCAAGGAAGCGCTGCAGATCTACGGCGGCCACGGCTACATCGCCGAGAACGGGGTCGAGCAGTTCGTGCGCGACGCGCGCATCATCACCCTCTACGAAGGCACCACCGGCATCCAGGCGGCCGATCTGCTGGGGCGCAAGATTCTCCAGCTGCAGGGCACCGGCCTGAAGCACTTCCTGGAAGAAGTCGGTGCGTTCTGCAAGCAGCATGCGCAGGACGAGTCGCTGCGCAGCCTGGTCGGCCCGCTGGCGTTCAGCGCCAAGGCCTGGGGCGAGCTGACCATGAAGCTGGTGCAGCGCGTGCAGGGCAACCCGGAAGAGCTGGGCGCGGCCGCGGTGGACTACCTGTACTACTCCGGCTACATCACCCTGGCCTATATGTGGGCGCGCAGCGTGGCCGCCGCCGACGCCAGCAACCACCCCGCCGCGTTCAAGCAGGCCAAGCGCGATACCGCCGCGTTCTACTTCGCGCGCATCCTGCCGCGCACCCTGGTGCACCAGGCCGCCATCGAGGCCGGCGTGGACACGCTGCCGGCCGTGGCCTGACGCTTCTTCGGTCACGCCATGCACGCGAACGCCCGGCTTCGGCCGGGCGTTCGCGTTTGCGGCATTGCTTGTCGTATTCGCCGGGTCGACGACCGCTTCGGCTAACGGCAGCGGTTGGCAGCGCCGGCTCTTCGTCGCATAGGCCCTGGTGGTCAGCGTCTCGATGACGGTGTAGCTACGGCACACCCCGCGGCGCGACTGGCGTACCACGCTGCCGGTGTCGCTGATCATCGGCGGCGCGCTGGGCAACCTGATCGACCGCCTGCGTGCGGCGCAGTTCAAGGACTTCGGGCGGATCTACCACGGCGATCGGCTCGATCGGCTCAATCGACCCGTTCGAAGCGCGTGAGTCGCCGCTGCGGGTCCGCCTCGACCAGCTTCGCTCGTACTTCCTGGCCCAGCGGCAGCGGCGCGGCGCCGCTCAGGGCCGCCTCGATCGCCGGCTCGCGCACCATCACCACGCCCTTGTGCGGATCGGCCGCGGCGACTTCGACGATGGCGCCGTCGAATACTTCGCCGACGCTGGGCGCGAGCACCGTCGCCTCGACCAGGTCGAGCACCGCCCGCTCGTACTGATGGGCGCGATGGCCGGAAGCCTGCATGGTCGCCGGCAAGGCCGGCAGGGCCGTCTTCGCCCAGTCCGGCACCGGCACTCCCGCGCACAGCGCCACGCAGACCTCGCCGACGTAGCGGTCGACCAGCCGGCGCAGCGGCGCGGTGGCATGGCTGTAGGCCGCCGCCAGGGCCCACTGCAGCGGCTGTGCCGGCGCGGCGCCGTCGAACGCCACGTAGCCGGCGCCGCGCAGCACCGTGGTGCAGGCGGTCAGCATGGCCACGTGCGCGTCCTGCGCCGGATCGAGCGCCGCGATGAAATCCGGATAGGCCTGCTGCGCCGGCCAGGCGATGCCCAGCGCCTGCGCGGTGAGATGCAGGCGGCGCAGCGCCTGCGGGCTGGGTTCGGGCAAGGTGCGCAGCAGGCCGATCTGGCCGCGCAACATCAGCTGCGCCGCGGCCATGCCGACCAGCAGCGAGATCTGCTCGTTCCAGTCCTCCACCGCAAGACGGGCACGGAACGACAGCGACCAGCCCGCCTCGCCGACCTCGATCTCCTGCTCCGGCAAGGGCAGGCTGATCCCACCGCGCGCGCGCTCGCACTGCCGGCGCAGCTCGCCGACCTCGCGCAGCAGCGCCCACATCGGCTCGGCCTGGCCGGCGTCGATGTGCTGCTGCACGCCCACATAGTCGAGCTTGGCGCGGCTGCACACGCGCGCACGGCGCACGTCGATGGCCACGCTCTCGCCGTGCGGGTCCAGCTCCACCGTCCACAGCAGCGCCGGGCGCAGCTGTCCCGGCAACAGCGAAGCGGCGTCTTCGGACAGCACCTTGGGATGCAGCGGGATCTTGCCGGCGCCGCCGTACAGGGACTCGCCGCGCCGATGCGCTTCCAGGTCGATCGGATCGCCTGGCGCGACGAAGGCGGCCACGTCCGCAATCGCGTAGTAGACGCGATAACCCTGCTCGCTGCGTTCGAGATACAGCGCCTGGTCCAGGTCCATCGAGCCGGCCGGATCGATGGTGACCAGCGGCAGGTCGGTGCGATCCAGCGCAGGCAGCCGCGGCTGGCGCGCGGCCTGCGCGGCGGCCGCCTCGACCTCCGGCGGAAACGCCGCCGACAGCTTCAGCTCCGCCTGGATGTCGCGCAGACCCGGCGCCAGCACGGCCTCGGCAGCAGGCTGGACGAGGATGCGGCGGGTAGTGCTGGGCATGGCGATCTCCTGGAGTCATACGTGACCGGCCGACGCCGTGCCACGCGGGCAACGGCTCGCCATGCCTGAAGCGGAGCCGCCGCCGGCCATGCCGACGGCCGCTCCGAAGCGCCGCGATAGTAGCCTTGCAGCCCGACGCCGATCCATGCCCCTGCGATCGACGGCCCTGGCCGCAGCGTCACCCATCGATTCAATGCGGCCGTCTGCGTGCCCGCTGCGCCGGCGCGACGAAGCAGTCGCGCGCTGCCGGAAGCCGTCGCCCGTGCCTGGCGGGACTTTCGCGCGACCTGCGCGCGGGTGTAGAACTGCGCGGTGTCATCCTGCAAGCGATGTTTTCATGAGCGACATGCCGTTGCTGATCCGGCTGGCCGAAGACGACGACGACTTCATCATCGGCCTGGTGCCCCGCTTCGTCGATTTCCCGCTGCCGCCCTGGCGCAAACGCCACGAATGCATCGAAGGCATCCGCGACGACTTGCTGCAGCAGCTGGAGGAACCGCCGCCGCACAGCTATCTGTTCGTGGCGGAAAACGCCGACGGCGAGCGCGTCGGCTTCATCCGCCTGCAGCGGACCCGCGACTATTTCAACGGCCGCCACAACGCGCACATCGCCGACCTGGCGGTGGCGCCGGCCTACGAGGGGCAAGGCGTCGGCAAGGCCTTGCTCGGTCATGCCGAGCAATGGGCGCGCGAGCAGCATTGCCAGCTGCTGACCCTGGCGATGTTTCCCGGCAACGAGCGCGCGCGCGGTCTGTACGAGGCCCAGGGCTACGCGCCGGATCTGCTGCGCCTGGCCAAGCCGCTGCGCTGAGCGCCCATATGCGAAGGCCGCCCGTGGGCGGCCTTCGATGCGACGCTGAGGGCCAGGCTCAGTTGAGCTTGCCGTCCGCCTTGGCGGCCTCTTCGCTGCGCTCGATCTGGTCGAGCCGCTGCGCGATGCGATCGATGTTGGCCAGCGACAGCAGGTGCGCGTAGATCCAGCCCAGCACGCCTTCCCGCAGGAATTCGTGGGCGGTCTGCTCGTCCAGCTGGCGCACCTTGTCCTCGTTGATCACGAACAGGCCGTTGAGGTTGAGCGACTTGCCTTCCTTCTGCAGGCGGATGTTGCGCGGTTCCAGCAGCTGATGCTTGCGCAGCTGCTCCATGAACCAGCGGGTGCGCGCGACGTGCTGCTGGAATTCGCCGAGGAAGCTCACCGCCTTGGCCAGCATCTCGCTGTCGCTGCCGTCGTCCTTGAACAGACGCTCGCCCTCGACATTGTTGAAGCCTTCGTAGCCTTCGTCGAGGAACACGGTGAAGTCGTCGCCTTCCTGCCCCACCGGCTTTTCCGCCAGCACGAACGGGTAGCGGCGGATGAAGGCCGGGATGTAGCTGTTCGGCATCCACTGACCGTCGGCGTCGATGAACAGGTTCTCGTCCGCGCGCAGGCCGAGCAGGGCCAGCGGCACCGCATCGTCCACGCTGGTGCCGGCGAACAGGATCGGCAGGTCGCGCGCGGCGATCGGGAATTCCACCCCGGTCAGCGGCACCGAATGCACCTTGTGCGCGAACTTGAAGCTGGTCAGCGTCTTGACGCGCAGGTCCTTATGCAGCGTGCGGTTGAGCGGTACCGGCCGCTCGTAGAAAAGAACTTCAGCCACGTTGATCCCTCTCCGCCCCGCCGTGCCGGGGGTCCCACCAGGACCCCCTCCCGAGCCCGGCATGGGCCTACTCGATGAATACACACTATATCAGTGCCCCGCCGGCCCCGGGAATCGGCCATTGCCCCCGGAAGCGACAGTCAACGCACGGCAACGAAGTTGCTCTATGCTGGAGCCACCGAGCCTTGCCGGGAGCCTGTATGCCCGTTCCGAATGGCTTGGCGACGGGCCGTCCGGAACGGGCATGCAGGTTCCAACATCGCTAGAAACGCTCTTTCGCTTGCGCTGAAGGACGATATCCATGCTGATGGAAGTGCCTAGCCGGGCCGACATCCACTCGACCCGGGTGCTGTCACTGGACGCCGCCGGCCGCATCCTGGACTGGATCAGCTGGCAGGAGGCGGTTTGCCTGTACGTGCGCGACGCGGTGGCCTGGACCCTGGGCGAACCCTGCCTGGTCGTGCACGGCGGCCACAACCGCGCCCTGGGCGAACAGAGCCTGGTGCGGCTGCATCCCATCGTGGCCAGCTCCGGCCACTGCCGCGACCACGCCATCGACCCCGCCCCGGCGCTGACCAATACCGCTCTGTTCGCGCGCGACCGCCACCTGTGCCTGTACTGCGGCAACCACTACAGCCGCGCCGAGCTGACCCGCGACCACGTGCTGCCGGTCTCGCGCGGCGGCCGCGACGAGTGGGAGAACGTGGTCAGCGCCTGCCTGGCCTGCAACCTCAAGAAGAGCAACAAGACCCCGCAGCAGGCCAGCATGCCCCTGCTGGCGGTGCCGTACCGGCCGAGCTGGGTCGAGCACTTGATCCTGTCCAACCGCAACATCCTGGCCGACCAGATGGAATTCCTGGTCAGCCACCTGCCGCGCAACCGCCGCAACGCGCTCGGCTAGCCGGGCCGGGCCGGCGCGTCCTCGAAGTTGGCCAGGTCGGTCCGGGCCAGCTCGGCCAGCCGCCGATAGTGGCGGCGGATGCGCTCCAGCATCTCGTCGTCCAGCTCCTCCAGATTCAGCAGCGCGTTGTGCGCCCGGCTGCTGCGGATCAGTTCGTCCAGCTTGATCTGCACGGCGGCGCTGTCGCGGTTCTGGGTGTTCTGGATCAGGAACACCATCAGGAAGGTGATGATGGTGGTGCCGGTGTTGATCACCAGTTGCCAGGTATCGCCGAAATGGAACAGCGGCCCGGTGGCGGCCCAGGCCAGCACCAGCAGCACGGCGAGCAGAAAGGCCCTGGGCCTGCCGGCTTGGCGCGCGGCAGCCTCGGCGAAGCGACGGAACGCGGCGGCCTGGTTCATGGCGGCTCCTCGAAGCTGAACGGCGATCAGCGTGGCGCGAGGCCCGTCGTGATCGTGTGCAGGCCCCAGGCGACCCGGCACGTTCACATTGGCGCCCTTGCTCCGCCCTGGCTGTGGTTCAACAATACGCGCATGAATGAGCTCACCCGCTATCCGCTGCTGGCGAACATCGAATCGCCGGCCGACCTGCGCCGCCTGCCCGACGATCAGCTGCCCGGCGTCGCCGACGAGCTGCGACGATACCTGATCGAAGCAGTAGCCAGTTCGGGCGGGCATTTCGGCGCGGGCCTGGGCGTGGTCGAGCTCACCGTGGCGCTGCACCGCGTGTTCGACACCCCGACCGACCGCCTGGTGTGGGACGTGGGCCACCAGTGCTACCCGCACAAGATCCTCACCGGGCGCCGCGACCGCATCACCACCATCAAGAAGAAGGACGGCCTGGCGCCGTTCCCCAGCCGCGAGGAAAGCGAGTACGACACCTTCGGCGTCGGTCACTCCTCCACCTCGATTTCCGCCGCGCTGGGCATGGCGATCGCCGCGCAGCGCCTGCCAGGCAAGGACGTGGGCGAGCCGCGCAAGTTCGTGGCGATCATCGGCGACGGCGCGATGACCGCCGGCATGGCCTTCGAAGCGCTCAACCACGGCGGCGGCATCGAACCGAACATGCTGGTGGTGTTCAACGACAACGGCATGTCGATCAGCGAGAACGTGGGCGCGCTGACCAAGATGATGGCCCGCGCGATGGCCAGCCGCACGCTCAACAGCTGGCGCGAGCGGGCCAAGCGCGCGATTCCCAAGCAGTCTTTCCTGGGCCGCTGGTTCAAGCGCTGGGAAGAGCACGCCAAGGGCATGTTCGTGCCCAGCACGCTGTTCGAGGAACTCGGCTTCCACTACACCGGCCCGATCGACGGCCACGACCTGCCGCAGCTGCTGCACGCGCTGCGCACGGTGAAGGAACTGCCCGGGCCGCAGCTGCTGCACGTGATCACCACCAAGGGCAAGGGCTATGCCCCAGCCGAACAGGCGCAGATCGAATACCACGCGGTCGGCCCGTTCGATCCGCAGGCCGGCCTGGCCAAAAAGTCGGGGCCGGCCAAGCCGACCTATACCGACGTGTTCAGCGACTGGCTATGCGACCAGGCCGCCGCCGACCCGCGCCTGCTCGGCATCACCCCGGCGATGCGCGAAGGCTCCGGCCTGGTGCGCTTCTCCAAGGAATACCCGCAGCGCTATTTCGACGTGGCGATCGCCGAGCAGCACGCGGTGACCCTGGCCGCCGGCATGGCCTGCGAAGGCGCCAAACCGGTGGTGGCGATCTACTCCACCTTCCTGCAGCGCGCCTACGACCAGGCCATCCACGACGTGGCCCTGCAGAACCTCGACGTCACCTTCGCGATCGACCGCGCCGGCGTGGTCGGGCCGGACGGCGCCACTCACGCCGGCAGCTTCGACCTGTCCTTCCTGCGCTGCCTGCCGAACATGCTGATCATGGCGCCGGCCGACGAGAACGAATGCCGCATGATGCTCAGCACCGGCTTCCAGCATCAGGGCCCGGCCGCGGTGCGCTACCCGCGCGGCACCGGCCCCGGCGCGGTGCTGCGCCCCGAGCTGGACACCTTGCCGATCGGCAAGGCCGAACTGCGCCGCCGCGGCCACGGCCTGGCCATCCTCAGCTTCGGCGCGATGCTGGCGCCGGCGGCGACGATCGCCGCCGAGCTGGACGCCACCCTGGTCAACATGCGCTTCGTGAAGCCGCTGGACGAGTCGATGATCGTCGAGCTGGCGCGCAGCCATGCCGCCTTCGTCACGCTCGAGGACAATGCCGTGGCCGGCGGCGCCGGCAGCGGCGTGGCCGAATGCCTGGCCGCGCACGGCATCACCCTGCCGATCCTGCACCTGGGCCTGCCCGACGTGTACCTGGACCACGGCAGCCGCGAGGAAGTGCTGAGCATGGCCGGGCTGGACCTGCCGGGCATCCGCAACGCGATCCGCGCCCGCTTCCCGCAGCTCGGCGCACTGAACCAGGCCAGCGCCTGATGAACTGCTCGATCGCCGGCGGCCGCCCAGCCGCAGCGATCGAAGCCTCCGAGCAGCGGATAGCCGGCATGATGCGCGCGTCACCGTCCGATACTCATACGGGCCACGGCGATTCGCGCCTGCTTCCCGCAGCTCGGTGCGATGAATCAGGCCCGCGCCTGGTGGGCCTCGCGATCGCCGGCGGTTGTCCAACTGCAGCGGTCGCAGCGCCGGCCAGCGCGGCATGCACATTGCTGTCCGACAGCCAAGCAAGCCTCGGCGGTCCGCGCGCGCTTCCCACAACTGGACATGCCGGACCAGGCCCACGCCCGACAAACCGCGCGATCACTGGCAGCAGCCCCGCCGCAGCGATCGAAGCATCGGAGTGGCGGATGATCGGCGCGCCATGCGCATCGCCGTCCGGCATCCACGCGAGCTTCAGCGATCCACGTCTGCTTCTCGCTGCTCGGCGCATTGAATCAGGCCCGCGCTCGACAAACCGCGCGATCGCCGGCAACAGACCCGCCGCAGCGAGCGAAGCATCGGTATGGCGGAAGGCCAGCGCTGTGCACGCGCCGCCCTCCGGCAGCCACGCGAGTCACAGCGAGTTGCACTGCTTCGCAAAGGCTTGTCGCGATGCGAGGCGCGCAAGCCACGCCGCAGGTTCGACCACCGCGCCCGCGATCACGCCACCCTGCGCCCCGCATCGCGATGCTGGCGCGGCAAGCCCGACCTGGCAGCACACATGCAGGCCGTTCCGCCGATGACCGCCTGGATCGCGCGCCTGGTCGAGGCCAGCCGACGGCACGCCCTGGCCACCACGCTGATCTTCCTGCTGCTGTCGCTCGCCTGCGGCTGGCTCGCCAGCCAGCGCCTTGGCGTGGACACCGACACCGACCGCCTGTTCGCCGCCAGCCTGCCGTGGCGGCAGCAGGCGCTGGCGATGGACCGCGAATTTCCGCAGTTCAACAACGTGCTGGTCGCCGTGGTACGCGGCGCCACGCCGGAGGAAACCGAGCACGCCGCCGCTGGCCTGGCCCGCGCGCTGCAGGCCGACCCGGCGCATTTCCGTGACGTGGTGCGCCCCGACGCCGATCCGTTCTTCCGCCACGAAGGCTTGCTGCTGCTGTCCTCGCAGGACCTGGGCAAGCTGCTCGATTCGCTGTTCAAGGCGCAGCCGCTGCTGGGCCCGCTGGCCACCCAGCCGTCCGCGCTGGGCCTGCTGCACGGCGTGGCGCTGATGGCCGAGGGCGTGCGCATCGAGCATGCCGATCTCGGCGCCTACCGTCCCGCGCTGGAACAGCTGCGCCAGGTGCTGGACAGCGCGGCCGCCGGTCATGCCGTGCCGCTGTCCTGGCAGTTGCTGCTGGGCTCCGACGTCACCCAGCAGGGTCCGCCGATGCGCCTGCTGCTGAGCCATCCGGTGCTGCAGCAAAACACCTTGCAACCCGGCCTGGCCGCCACCGACGCGCTGCAACGCGCTGCGGCAGCCTTGCCCGAGGTACGCGCAGGACGCGTTCGGGTGAACTACACCGGCTCGGTCGCGCTGTCCGACGTGCAGTTCGGCGCGCTGACCGAAGGCATTCTCGGCAGCACCCTGGCCAGCCTCGCCCTGCTCGCGCTGTGGCTGTATCTCGCGCTGCGTTCGTGGCGGCTGATCGTGCCGATCCTGCTGGCCCTGGTGGGCGGCCTGGCGCTGACCCTGGGCTTCGCGGCGCTGGCGATCGGCACGCTCAACCTGATCTCGGTGGCCTTCGCCGTACTGTTCGTCGGCCTGGCGGTGGACTTCGCCATCCAGTTCGCCGTGCGCCTGCGCGACGCACGACTCGAACACACCGAACTGGCGGAAGCCTTGCGCCGCACCGCCCGCAGCACCGGGCCGCAGATCGCGGTGGCAGCGGTGGCGATCGCCTGCGGCTTCCTGGCCTTCGCGCCCACCGCCTTCGTCGGCGTGGCCGAGCTGGGCCTGATCGCCGGCGTCGGCATGGGCCTGGCCCTGCTGTGCACGCTGAGCCTGCTGCCGGCCCTGCTGTGGCTGTTCCGGCCCGGCGATCAGGGACGCGAGCTGGCGCTGCCGTTCGGGCGGCGCTGGGATCGACTGATGCAGCAGCGGCGGCGCGCGGTGCTGGCGCTGTTCGCCGCGCTCGGCGTGGCCGGCGCGGCCGCGGCGCTGTCGCTGCCTTTCGACGCCAATCCGCTGCACACCCAGGCGTCCGACTCCGAGCCGATGCTCACGCTGCAGAGCCTGGCCGACAACCCGGTCACCAACCCGTTCAACATCAACATCCTGGTGCCCGACCTGGCGCAGGCGCGCGCGCTGACGGCGAAGCTGGAAAAGCTGCCGGAAGTGTCCAGCGTGATTTCCGCCGCCACCTTCGTTCCTTCCGAACAGAACGAAAAGCTGGCGCAGTTGGAACAGGCGCAGGACCTGGTGCTGCCCTCGCTGACGCCCCGCCAGGCGCCCACGCCGGTGACGCCGCAGGCCCTGCGCGAAGCGATCGCCGATACCCGCGGCAGCATCGCCGGCGCCGCCAGTGCGCTGCCCGCCGACTCCCCGCTGCGCGGCATCGACGCCGCGCTGCAGCGGCTGAGCCAGGGCCCCGACGCCGACCTGCTGGCGATGAACGAAGCGGTCAGCCGCTTCCTGCCCGAGCAGCTCGCCAGCCTGCGCGATGCGCTCAACGCGCAGACCATCAGCCTCGAAAGCCTGCCGGCCTCGATTCGCCGCGACTGGCTCAGCCCCTCGGGCAAGGTGCGCATCCAGGTGTCGCCCACCGTAGCCGCGCAGAACACCGACGGCCTGCGCCACTTCGTGCAGGCCGTGCAGGCGGTGGCCCCCGAGGCCGGCGGCCCCGCGGTCAGCATCATCGCCTCGGCCGACACCATCATGCGCGCTTTTCAGCAGGCCGCCGCGCTGGCCGCGGTGGCGATCGCCGTGGTGCTGCTGCTGGTGCTGCGGCGCTGGCGCGACAGCGGCATCGTGCTGCTCACCCTGGCGCTGTCCGCCCTGCTCACCGCCCTGCTGGCCAGGCTGGGCGGCATGTCGATCAACTACGCCAACATCATCGCGCTGCCGCTGCTGCTGGGCGTGGGCGTCTCGTTCAACGTGTACTTCGTGATGAACTGGCGCGCCGGCATGCGCGACTTCGTCGGCTCTGCCTCGGCGCGTGCGGTGCTGTTTTCCGCGCTCACCACCGGCACCGCCTTCGGCTCGCTGGCGCTGTCGCACGACCGCGGCATGGCGAGCATGGGTGCGCTGCTGCTGCTGAGCCTGGTGGCGGTGTTGCTGGCGACGTTCGTCTTCCTGCCGGCGCTGTTGTATGCGTTGGGGACGCCCGAGAGGCGGTGAGGCAGGCGCGAGGCTAGGGCCTTGCAGGCCCGCTGGGCGACGGGGCGACTGGCGATTGGATTCGCCGAGTGGGACGCGAATGGGCTCGCCCGATGATGCGCTGGGGCGGACTGGTTTCGCCTGCTTCGACGCTTTGCGGCCTGGCATTGCCTGATGCGATGTTTCAGCAGTCTGGCTCGCCTCCGGCGGGGTTTCGGTCGCCTCCCGGCGCCCGAGCCACTTTTCTTTGCTGGCCCAAAGAAAAGTAGCCCAAAGAAATGGCCTGGGGAGCACGCCGAGCATACAAGCCTGAGCTACCGCGCCTTGTCGACCAAGGGCGCTACTCAAGAGGAGCTACTACCGCTACCCCGCAATCGCTCGGGGACTGCATCGAGCACGCCGGAAATACCAGCCTGAACCGTAGCGTCTTGTTGACGAAGGGTGCTCCTCAAGAGGAGCTACTGCGGCTACACCGCCATCGCTCGGGAACTGAGTCGAGTACACCGAAGACACGGGTCCGAACCGTCGCGGCTTGTCGACGAAGGGTGTTACTCAAGAGGAGCCTCAGCGGCTATCTCACGAACACTCGGTGAACTGGAGCTAGGCCAGCGCGGCTCGCCACGGATCGCCGGGCCTGGAAGGTCGATGCAAATAAGTGGATGGGGTGTCACTGCAAATCGCATCACGCGACGTGCATCCAAATAGATCAATTTAAATGTGCAATTTCGAATTGCCAATTCCAAATTGCCAAAGCACCTCCCTTGCGCCAGTTCCCGAGCGATGGCGGGATAGCCGCAGTAACTCCTCTGTGAGGATCAAGCTCTGCCGGCAAAGCGTCACCTCGCACGCTCTATCTCCGGCGTGCTCGACGCAGTTCCCGAGCGATCGCGGAGTAGCCGCTGTAGCTCCTCTTAAGGAGCCAACGCGCAGTAGTTCAGGCTGGTATGCACGGCGTGCTCCAAAGGCCATTTCTTTGGGCTACTTTTCTTTGGGCCAGCAAAGAAAAGTGGCTCGGGCGCCGGGAGGCGACCGAAAGCCCGCCGCAGGCGAGCCAGACTGCAGAAACATTGCATCAGGCGAACCAGACCACGAAAGCAGTCGAGCCAGGCAAGCCACGCCGCAAAGTGTCAAAGCAGGCGAAAGCCAAACCACCCCAGCACTTCATCAAGCGAATCCACCCGCCCCATCAAGCAAACCCCTCATCGCAATCGGGCATGCAAGGCTCAAACCCCGGCACACCCTCAACACACCTCAGCCCCACCATCCACGCAGCCCACAGCGCCGCAGCAAAGCGAGCGTCCCCCGCGCGGACGCGCAAAACCCCCTCCCTAGCGGAACGGCACGTTGAGCGACACCCCCACCGTGCGCGGCGTCGACAGCTGCACCAGCATCGGCCCGTTGAAGGAGGCCAGGAAGCTGATCGCCTCGTCGTTGAGCACGCCGACCGGCACCTGGCGGTTGAGCGCGTTGCGCAGGTACAGGCCGATGCTGGTGCCGTCGTGCAGGGTGACGCCGGCGTCCAGGTCGAGGATGCCGTTGCCGGGCAGCTTGAAGCCGGGGTCGTTGGTGTCGCCGTTGAAGCCGGCGTTGCGCTTGCTGGTGACGCGCCAGGTGGCGCCGGCGTAGGCGTCGTTGCCGGCCAGGTGGAAGGCATAGCGCCCACCCAGGGTCGCCGCGCGACGGGCCGAATACGGCAGCGCCGCGCCGTCGCGGATGCCTTGCGCGGGATTGGCCTGCATGGTGCGCGCATTGATGTAGGCGGCGTTGCCGTTGAACTGCCACGGCCCGTCGGTGTAGGCCGACTGCAGCTCTAGGCCGTCGATGCGCGCGTCGCCGGCGTTCTGCACCACCTGGTTGCCCAGGGTGTAGGTGATCAGCTGCATGTTGTGCCATTCGATGTCGTAGGCATCGGCGCCCAGGCTCAAATGGCCGTCTAGATGGCTGCCCTTGTAGCCCAGCTCGTAGCTCTGCAAGGTGTCCGAGCCGAAGGTGCGCTGCACGGTGGTGCCGCCGCCGGTGATGGTGCTGGTCACCGGCGCCTGCAGGCCGCCGGGGCGATAGCCGGTGGCGGCGCGCATGTAGTAGGAGTGCTGGCTGTCCGGGCGATAGCTCAGGGTGAGCATCTTGGTGATGTCGTCGCTCACCATGTGCTCGCGGAAGCCGCCGGGGCTGCCGGCCACGGCGCCATCCTCGAAGTTGGAAAGGTGCTGGGTGTTGCCGCTGGCGCGCACGCCGGCGGCGAGATCCCACTGCGGCGAGATGTGCCAGGTGACGTCGCCGTAGCCGGCGTATTCGCTGAAGCCGGCGTTGGTCACCTGGTTGAGGATCGACTGCGTGCCCGGCCCGGGAATCGTCGCACCTTTCAGGCGGTAGTTCTCCCACAGGTTTTCGCGGTCGAACCACACGCCGGCGAGCCAGTCGAAGTGCTCGCCCTTGGCCGAGGTCAGACGGATTTCCTGCGCGGTCTTGTGCACGGTGTAGTGCGAGTCCACGTACAGCGAGCTCATCGGCTCCGGTTCGGGCAGGCCCGGCTGGGTGAGGAAGCCGCGGAACGCGTTGAACAGCGGGATGAACTGGCTGGGATAGTCCTGCACGCTGTGGTTGGTGTAGTCCTGGTAGGAGCTGATCCAGTCCAGGTTGGCCCAGCCGAAGTCGTAGGCGGCCTTGAAGGAATACAGCGCGAGGTTCTGGGTGAACGGCTCGCGGTGATTGAGCGTGCGGTTGTAGACGCCACCGGACACCGGGCGGCCGGTCGAGGCCGAGTAGTCGGCCATCGACAGGCCGTCGGCCGCGTTCTGCTGCACCATCGCCGTGAGGTTGAGGGTGAGCTTGTCGATGGGGTCCACTTCCAGCTGCACGCGCGCGCCGCGGGTGTGGTTGCGATCGGCGCCGTCGACCGGCGTGGCGCTCACCGGCGTGACCACGCCGCTAGTGGGATCGGTATAGGCCGGCTGCTTGTCGGCCACGCCTTTGTACAGCCCAGCGACGTGCTGGTCGAACACCGAGATGCGCAGCGCCGCGACGTCTTTCTTCAGCGGCAGGTTCACCGTGGCGTGCTCGGTGTAGTTGATGCCGTTCGCGCCCTGCGTGCTGGACAGATCGAGGCCGGCGTCGCCGAAGAACTCGCTGGTGTCCGGCTGCTTGGTCACGTACTTGACCAGGCCGCCCATCGAGCCGGCGCCGTACAGCGTGCCCTGCGGGCCGTACAGGAACTCGACGTGGTCCAGGTCCATCAGGGCCGGGTCGAACACGAAGGTGGCCGAAGCGGCGTACACCGTGGTGCCGCCGACCGGCACGTCGTCGATATAGACCGAAGTGGTGGGGCTAGTCTGGTTGCCGGTGGACACGCCGCGCATGATCAGGGTGCCCTGCCCCGGCCCGCCCTGGCTGGCGTAGAACACGCCAGGCTGGTAGGCCACGTAGTCGGCCATGGTCTTCGCGCCGACCTGCTGCAGGCTCTGCGCGGACACCGTATCCACGTGCATCGGCACTTCGCGCGAGGGCTCGCGGCGACGGTTGGCAGTGACCACCACCTCGCCCAGCGTCACCGCCGAGGCGTCGGCCTTGTTCTTCACGCTGGGCTGCGCCACCGGCGACGACGCAGCGGACGCAGGCGCGTCTTGCGCGTGGGTCGGCAGCAGCGCGGGAAACAACAGGCAGGAAAGCAGGCTGGGCAGATAGCGCGGAGTGAGACGACACCGACTCGGCACGGCAAAGCGGACGGGCATGCGGGCTTCCTTCCGGGGACGGAATGCAGCGGCTCGGCCTCGCTTCCTGGCGCAGGCCGGGGATCGCTTGTTCCGATTGTATCCGCCAGCACGCGCGGCGATGTCAACGTGCCACCGTCGCACATCGTGGCGCCGTGTGAGCGTCGACACATCGCGCGCCGTGCTGCGCGGCCGCAGGCGCGGCTGATGTCTGCGCAGGCTTCGGCCAGGCGAAGCGATCGCGCCGATAACTTGCGGCCAATGGGTGATGGGTGATGGGTGATGGGTGATGGGTGATGGGCGATCATCGTTGAGCTGATGCTCAACCGGCCGATACTCGACGACTGGACCATCCGGGGAACAGCGACGCACGAAGGCGAACGCTCGCCGGCACCGTCGAGACAAGCCGCATCACGCGCGCCGCCTGTCGGCCATCGCATGGATCAGCCGACGACTACGCCGGCGCCGCCGCCACCCAGCGGCCGCCGCTCACCCGGTCGCGCTGTTCCAGATCCTGCGCGGTGAACACTTCGGCGTAACCGGCATCGCGCAGCAGCACACGCACCGCCTCGCCCTGGTTCCAGCCGTGCTCGAACAACAGCCAGCCGCCCGGCTGCAGGTGCTCGCCGGCGTGGGCGACGATATGGCGGATGTCGTCCAGTCCGTCGCGCCCTGAAGCGAGTGCGGCGGCCGGCTCGTAGCGCAGGTCGCCCTGGCTCAGATGAGGATCGCCTGCCTCGATATAGGGCGGATTGGACACCACCAGCGCGAAGCGTCGCCCCGCCACCGGCTCGAACCAGCTGCCCTGCCGCAGCTCCACCCGGGCCAGACCGAGCCGTGCGGCATTGCGCGCGGCGACGGCGAGCGTCTCGGCGCTGGCTTCGACCGCCGTCACCTGCGCGCGCGGCCGCTCGCTGGCCAGCGCCAACGCGATCGCGCCGCTGCCGGCGCCCAGGTCGAGCACCGTCGCAGCGGCTTGCTCAGGCAAGCGTTCCAGCGCCAGCTCGACCAGCCGCTCGGTGTCCGCGCGTGGAATCAGCGTGGCCGGCGTCACCTCCAGATCGAGCGTCCAGAAGCCGCGCCGGCCGACGATGTAGGCCAGCGGCTCGCCGGCCGCGCGGCGCGCGACCAGCTCGGCATAAGCCGCGCGGGTCGACGCGTCGAGCGGCTCGTCGGCATGCGCGATCAGCCAGCTGCGCGACTTGCCCAGCAGATGCAGCAGCAACTGCTCGGCTTCGCCGCGCTCGCCGCCCAACGAATCGGCGGCGTCGCGCAGCACGGCCCTCAATTCATCCACCCGCTTCTCCCTCGGGCGCGGCCGCCACCTCCGGCAAGGACGGCGCGACCGGCTTGCGCCGCCAGTAGCCGCCGCTGCTCCACGCGGCGAAACCCCAGCGCAGCCAGCCGATCAGCGCATTCGCCAGCCACAGCGCCCAGGCCAGCATCGCCAGCTTGTAGATCCACACCGGCAGGCTGAACACGCCGGCTTGCGGCAAGGCGTCGGCGGTCTGGTCGGCGAACCAGTTCAGCACGCCGCCGTCGCTCGACCCGGCCAGGTGCATTTCCGGCCGGCCCAGCAGGCCGCCGGGCACGGCGGCCACCAGGGTCAGCACGGCGATCGCGCTGGAGACCGCCAGCAGCACCTGCATCAGGTTGAACACCCAGCGCCTGGACTGCTCGGTGTTGCTCAGCCGCGCACGCAGGCCCAGCAGGATCAGCCACAAGGCCACCACCGCGTACGCGCTCCAGGCGAAGGCGGAGAAGCCCAGCCCCAGCAGCAGCCAGTGATGGAAGCGCAGCGGCGTCGGCGCATAGCGCCCCAGCAGCCAGGCCAGCACCAGCAGCACGCCGAGCTGCGACCAGTACAGCACCGCCGGCCCCTGCGTAGGCCCCCAGGTCCACAGGATCCAGCGGTCCTTCGGCAAGCCCAGGCTGAGATCTAGGTTCGCGCCCGAGGCGCCCAGCGCGAGCGAGGGCGTGCGCGTGCCGGCGGCGATGCCCTGCGGCAGGCGCAGGCGCAGGTGATAGCGATGTTCACCCGGCAGCAGAGGCAGGCTCAGCTTGCCGTTCTGCACGGCCAGGTCGAGATTGGCGTCGTCACGGCTGGCCTGCAGCAGCACGGCGCCTTCGGGCAGGCCGATCGCGTGATCGCCGCCGCGCGTGCTGCGCGCGCTCAGGTCGATGCCGACTTCGCTGGCATGCTCGCCGACCTCGCTGCTCAGGCGCACCTGATCGAAGGCCAGGCTGTCGCCGGCCACCGCTTGCGGCCGAGTGATCGACAGCTGCAGCTGCTCGCCCGGCAGCGGCTGGAAGCTGAGGTTGCGCTCGCCCATGATGGTCGGCAAGCCCTTGGCGTCGACGTGCCAGATCGGCGCGGCCGACACCTGCCAGGTCTCGGCACGTTCGCCCAGCGCCGGCGCGGTCAGCTGCAGCTTGTCGGCCTGGTCCAGCTTGCTGGTCCAGGTCACGCTGTTCTGCTGTGCGGTGAAGGTGACGCCGATGCGGCCGTTCTGCACGCGCAGGCCGTCGCCTTGCGGATGCTCGCCCGGCAGCAGCGGCAGCTCGATGCTGAAGCCGCCTTCCTTCGGCGCGATGCGCTCGACCGTGTTCTCCACCGTCCAGTCCAGCCCGAGCACCAGGTTGCGGGTCAGCCGCACGTAAGGCGGGAAAGCCTGCTTGGTTTCGGCCGCGCCGCCGTCGGCGCCGCTGCGCGCGCGGCTGAGTTCCACGCTGTCGCCCAGCACGCGGCCCTCGTCCACCCCGCTCAAGGCCCAGTCCTGCCCTTCGAAGACCATGCGCCGCGGCGTCAGTGCAAAGTGCACACTGGCGTGGTCGACGCCGTCGGCCAGGTAGTGCAGCTCGACGCGATGCACGCCGCGCTCCAGGCGCACTGCCGGCTGGCCGTCCTCGCGGCGCACCAGCGGCGCATCCGCGTGACCGTCGACGCTCACCTGGGTCAAGGCCAGCGCCTGGTCCGCGCTGGGCAGCGGCAGCGCCACCGCAGCACCGGCGTGCACCTCCAACTGCAGCACGATGCCGTCGCCCTTGGCCTGCACCGTCGCCGTGGGCAGCTCCGCGCAATCCGGCGAGCACTTCGGCGCTTCCAGCAAGCGATTGTGCAGCAGTTGCAGCAAGTCGTTGTCCGGCGTCGCCTGCGCCTGCGCAGGTGACGCCGGCATCCACAGCGCCGGCAGCAGCGCTAGCGCGAGCAGCGCGGCGGGTGCGGCGACGGGCCGGCGCGAACGCCAGCGTTCCTGCCATGCCAGCACCGCGTCGCGCGACAGCCGGGCAAGCAGCACGAACAGCAGGGCCAGCATCGCCACGCGCAGCAGCCGCACCAGCCAGGACGGCGCGATCACCAGGCGCATGCTCTGCGCGGGCGTCACCGGTCCCGACCAGTCGAGCCGGTAGCGGCCGCCCTGCCAGTGCGCCTGGCCCGGCCCCGCCTGCACCACGCTGTGGCTGTCGACCACGCTGCTCACCAGATCGCTGGCCTGGATGTTTGACCCCGTCACCGTGACGGTTTCCAGTTTGCGCGCTGGCTTGTTCGCATAGCTGTCTGCCTGCATCTTCGACGGCAAGCTCGCCGGCGGTGCGATCGGCGCCGGCGCGGCGGCCATCTCCTCGGGCGGCGGCGGTGGCGGCGGGGGTTCAGGCAAGTCACGCCGATTCTCCCCGGCGGCATCCTCGGCGGCCTGCCGAGCCTGCTGGGCGACCTTCTTGTCCACGGCCAGCGGCGCCACGCCCGTCATCGCTCCGCCCTGGTCCGGCTCATAGAAGCTGAGCTGCAGCGGCTGCGACCAGACTTGCGGCTCCAGCTGCGGATGCAGCGCATATTTCGCCTGGTCGGAAGCGAACGGCAGCGCCCACAGCACCAGCAACAGCATCGCCGCGGAGGCGATCCACTGGGTCAATCGACGCAGACGCCCCACCGGCAAGGCGCGCCAGGCGAGCAGCAGGGCCAGGGCCAGCAGCAGGGTCCAGTGCGGCGCGCCGGCCTCGTGCTGGGACAGGATCAGGAAGCCGAGCGCGGGCAAGGTCCATGCCCAGCCCAGCAGGCGCCCCGCCAGCAAGGCGACCAAGGCAGCCACGAACAGGTCGAGCAGGCTCCACTGCGCCACCCAGGAATCCGGCGAATGGTCGGCGCCCGGCGCGCCGAGCAGGCGATAGCCAGGCGGCAGATGCAGCACCGCATCGATGCCGTCCAGGGTGGTCTGCCAGCCGTTGCTGGGCAGCGCGCCGTGATGGTCGGGCAGGCGCAGGCCGGCATGCAGTTGTACCTCGCTGCCGCGCAGCTCCACGCCGCTGTCGTCGCCCGCACCGCGCGTCACCAGCAGGGGATCCTCGTCCAGCTCGGCACGCTGCAGATGCCATGGCGCCGCCACATCCAGCCGCTGGCTGCGATGCAACTGGCCGATGAGCTGGTCGCTGGCGCTGAGCCCCTGGCCGTCGAAATCCAGCCACAGCTGGCGCCGCAGGTGCAGCTGGTCGTCCTTGCCACCCTCGCCCGCGCGCACGCCCTGCACGATGCGCAGGCCATTGGCGTCGTCCAGTGCATAGGCGGGCAGGTTATGCCAGTCGCCGGGCACGTTGGCCTGGTCGGCGTCGACCGCCTGTCCCTCAGCGCGGCTGCTGCGCAGGCTGCTGTCGTCCGCGTAGCCCCAGATCTCCTGGCGCGGCCAGGGCGCGGCCGGCAGGGTCAACGCCACCTGTTGCAGCGGGGCGTCGGCGCGCGCGCCCAGCTTGAGCACCCAGTGACCCGGGCGCAATTGCACGCGCAGGCGGCCGTCGCTTTCCAGCCGCGCCGGCAGCCTGCCTTCCAACGAAGCGGCGACGAAGCCTTTCGGCAGCACCGGGCCGAGCAGTTGCTCGCGCGCGCTGCCGGCGACGTCAAGCTGCAATTCGGTGTCCAGTAGCGCGGGCAGGCCGTCGGTGAGTCGGCGATACACGCGCAGCGAGATCGCATCGGCAGTGCGCTGCGCCGCGGCCGCCTCGCCCAGGGTCAGCTGGTCGCCGTTGCGCTCGATCCGGCTCACCGCGGCACCGTCCAGCTTCAGCGCGACCAGGCCGATCGATTCCGGCACGTACAGCGAAGCGGGGCGCTCGTCCCAAGGCAGTTCGCCCTGGATGGTGTAGTCGCCCGGCTCCAGCCACACGCACGGCTGGCTGTCGCGCTTCAGCACGGTCAGCGGCTTGCCGCCCGCGACGACCTGCTGCGGCCAGTTGTGTTCACCGCCGGGCAGTTCCACCCAGCTGGCGACATCCACGTGCACGCCGAGGCTGAAGTGCGCGCCGGTGGCGCCCGCCTCGATCTGCAGGCGACCAGTCCAGACGCACTGATAGCTGTCGTCGCCCGGCTCCTCGGTGGCGAGGAACGGACAGGCGTGCTCGGGGACATCGTGCAGGACCCAGGCCTGCCAGTCGCGCAGCGAAGGCGGAATGTCCTGCGCCCACAGCGGCGCGGCCATCCATAGCAGTACCAGCAACAGCAAGCTTCGGCGATGCATGTTTTCTCCCTGTCCCCCGACCGAGGTCACAGTGTAGGTAGATTGACCGGGCCGGCACAGCATCCATCGGCGATCGACGGCAGACGGCCCTTCCATGCAACGCGGCAATCCGCCCGACGGGGTTGCGCGAGTGCTGAAGGCGCCATGCAGAGCGCGGCGACGCACCGTTGGTTGCATCAACGGAGGCGCCTGGCTTGGCGAGGGCGTCACGCGCACCGGCGACTTGGGCGGCTCGGCGAACTGGCTCGGTGCCGCGTATCCCGCACGCCGTTCCTTGCATGCCATCGAGCTGCCTGTCGTCAGGCGATCGCGGACGAAAAAAACCGGCGGCGAAGCTGGCTTCGCCGCCGGTCGGATGTCCACCGCGCCGCGGGGGGAGGGAGGGTCCGGCGCGGGGGACTGCGTTGGTCCGGCTCGACGGCGGTAGGGGGTACGCCGCCGAACCTGCTCGCTGGGAGCTTATGGACCTTCCGGCCGCCCTGACAGCGATCCGGAGTACGCAAATTACGGCGTGCGGATGGATTGTTCAAATTGATTGTCTGGATCACAATCATAGACATGAACTATCGAGCCAAATCCATGCCTGACCGGGCCAACGCGCCCTTGTTCCAGCCCGTCGGAGGTCTGCCATGAACCTGCGCGACCTGCACTACCTGGTGGCGCTGGCCGAGCACCGCCACTTCGGACGCGCCGCCGAAGCCAGCTTCGTCAGCCAGCCCACCCTGTCCACCCAGATCAAGAAACTGGAGGACGAGCTGGGCGTGGCCCTGGTCGAGCGCACGCCGCGCAAAGTGCTGCTGACCGAGACCGGCATGGAGATCGCTCGCCGCGCGCGCGGCGTGCTGGCCGAGATCGACGAGATCAAGGCGATCGCGCAGCGCACTCGCGACCCGGAGTCCGGCAAGCTGCGCCTGGGCATCTTCCCTACCCTCGGCCCTTACCTGCTGCCACATCTGGTGCCGATGGTGCGCGAACACTTTCCGCGGCTCGAACTGCTGCTGTTCGAGGAGAAGACCGAGCACGTGATCCGCATGCTGCGCGAAGGCGCGCTGGACGTCGGCGTGTTGGCGCTGCCGCTGCACGAGGACAGCCTGCACAGCGAATTCCTGTTCGAGGAACCGTTCGTGCTGGCGGTGCCCGAGCTGCATCCGCTGGCGCGCCGCAAAGGACGCCTGAAGCTGGACGAGCTGGAGGACGAGAACCTGTTGCTGCTGGAGGAGGGCCACTGCCTGCGCGACCAGGCGCTGGAGGTGTGCCAGCTGGCCGGCGCCGGCGAGAAGGCCGGCTTCCGCGCCACCAGCCTGGAAACCCTGCGCCAGATGGTGGCCGCGAACGTCGGCATCACCTTGCTGCCGACGCTGGCGATCCAGCCGCCGATGGCGCGCACCGACAACGTGCACCTGATCGAATTCGCGGCGCCCGCGCCGAGCCGGCGGATCGCCCTGGTGTGGCGCCGCAGCTCGTCGATGAGCGGCTTCCTCAAGCGCTTCGCCGCGATCATCCGCAGCATGCCCGAGACCCTGCTGCAGCCGCGTCAGCAGGTTTCCTCGCCGATGCCGCGCAAGACGGCGCCCTAGCGCTCGCGGCTCGCGGCTCGCGGCGGGATGGCGGACATCTCGCTGCGGGGTACTACTCGATCGTCTGCAGCAAGTTCTGGGCGATTCAAGGCAAAGCGCCGGAGCCGGCGCCGACATAGCGCCGGCAGCTCCAGATGCGAAGGGCGACAAGCAGCCGCGAGCCGCTTGGTGAAGCCAGCCAGAGCGGGAGGCGCCTGCCGCGCAAAGAACGCCAAGGATGAGCCGGTCCAGGCAGATCGACCCGGACAGATCGACCCGGATAAATCAACTTAGACAGATCGACTCGAAGAACCGCCAAGACGCAGGCACCGATGCGCCGCAAAACCGATGACTTGCGGGCAACACACGGTGCGCACGCGGCTTCCGCGCAGCCAGATTCCGGCTAGCGCCGCCCTGCTGCGATCATCAGTGCAAGTGTCGCCTCGGCGCGAACCGGCTGCTGGGCAGCGCGCGGCTCAGTGAGCGGCAAGTGCACCAATCGGACAGCTAACGCCGGTGCCGCCGATACCGCAATAGCCCTGCGGATTCTTCGACAAGTATTGCTGGTGATCGTCTTCGGCGTAGAAAAACGGCGCGGCCATGGAAATCTCGGTGGTGATCGCCCCCAGCCCGGCGCGATTCAGTTCGGCCTGATAGCGCTTGGCGGAAGCCTCCGCCGCCGCCAGCTGCGCTACGTTGCTCGCATAGACCGCCGAGCGGTACTGGGTGCCGACGTCGTTGCCCTGGCGCATGCCCTGGGTCGGATCGTGGTTCTCCCAGAACGTGCGCAGCAGGCTGTCCAGCGACACCTGCGCCGGGTCGTAGACCACCCGCACCACTTCGGCGTGGCCGGTCTGTCCGCTGCATACCTCGCGGTAGCTGGGGTTCGGCGTGTAGCCGCCGGCATAGCCCACCGCGGTGGTGAGCACGCCGGGAATGCTCCAGAACTTGCGCTCCGCGCCCCAGAAGCAGCCCATGCCGAACAGGATGCTTTCGCTGCCTGGGAAGGCCTCAGGCTGCAGCGGGCGGCCATGCACGTGATGCCCCTGCGCCGGCACGATCGGCTGATCGCGCCCCGGCAACGCATCGTCGCGATGGGGCAGGCGTTGTTTCCAGGCACCGATGCCAAGCATGGGGTTTCCTCGGGAGGTTTCGCCGCAGTCGCGGCAGGCATCCGAAAGATAAGGCCTCTAGCGCCGCTTCCAAGCCGCCGAATTCGCGACCAACTGCTCAATAACGCAACAGCGCATGCAGCGGCACGCCGGCCGGCCAGCGTTCACGCCCCTGCAACGCCGGCAATTCGATCACCACGCCGGCGCCGACCAGCTCGGCGCCCAGCGCCGCAACCAGCCGGCGCGCCGCCAGCAGGGTGCCGCCGGTAGCCAGCACGTCGTCGATCAGCAAGGCGCGCTCGCCGGGACGCAGGGCGTCGTCGCGCGCCTCCAGCCGGTCGTGGCCGTATTCCAGCTGGTAGTCCACGCCGACCACGGGCGGCGGCAGCTTGCCGGGCTTGCGCAGCGGCACGAAACCGGCGTGCAGCTTCTGCGCCAGCGCCGCGCCGAAGATGAAGCCGCGCGACTCGATCCCGCACACCGCCTGCACGCCGCTGCCCAGCCAGGGCTCGGCCAGCGCATCGATGCAGCGTGCGAAACCGCCGGCGTCGGCCAGCAGGGGCGTGATGTCGCGAAAGGTCACCCCGGGCTTGGGAAAGTCGGGAATGGCGCGGATCAGCGCCGCGATCTCGTTCATGGGCATGGCATCCAGGGGGCGGCGCGCCGCCGCGGCCGTGCAGGGTAGGACGTCTGCGCGAACCCGGCTAGCCCGCCGGACAGGGCAAGCCGCCCGGATCGCCTTCGAGCTCGCCGATCGCCGCGCGCGCCTCGGCCAGCGCCAGCTCGATCTCGCGCACCACGCCGGCGGCCTGCTCCGCGCTGGATTCCGGCACCATCACCGTCACGTAGTCCAGCGCCGGCAGCTGGCCGACCGCTCCGGTCAGGTACTCGCCAGCGATGAAGGCGGGGATCTCGGCCTGCTCCAGCGCGTCCTTCACCAGGTGGGCATCGATCAGGTTGGCGGCCCGGTAGGCGGTATGCATGCAGCCAAGCTAGCGCCGCCGCGCGGCGCCGGCAAGCCGGACCGCGAAGCGGCCCGACGAGGTAAACTCGGTGATTTCCGCCACGCGACCGAGTTGCCGCCCGATGTCCACCGATTCCGCCGCCGTCCCGACGCCGTCCGCCGCCTCTGCCGCTTCGCCCGGCGCCGACGGCCAGAAACCGGAGCCGCGCGACTTCATCCGCCAGATCATCCGCGACGACCTGGCCAGCGGCCGCCATCACGCCATCCGCACGCGCTTCCCGCCCGAGCCGAACGGCTACCTGCACATCGGCCACGCCAAGGCGATCTGCCTCAACTTCGGCATCGCCGGCGAATTCGCCGGCTGGTGCAACCTGCGCCTGGACGACACCAATCCCGGCAAGGAAGACCCCGAGTTCGTCGAAGGCATCAAGGACGACGTGCGCTGGCTGGGCTACGACTGGCACGACCTGCGCCACGCCTCGGACTACTTCGAGGTGTTCTACGACGCTGCGCGCAAGCTGATCCGCGACGGCCATGCCTACGTCGACGACCTCAGCGCCGACGAAGTGCGCGCATACCGCGGCACGCTGACCGAGCCGGGCCGCAACTCGCCGTTCCGCGATCGCAGCGTGGAGGAGAACCTGGAGCTGTTCCGGCGCATGCGCGAGGGCGAATTCGCCGACGGCAGCAAGACCCTGCGCGCGAAGATCGACATGGCCTCGGGCAACATGAACATGCGCGACCCGACCATCTACCGCATCCGCAAGATCGCCCACCAGAACACCGGCGAGGCCTGGCCGATCTACCCGATGTACGACTACGCGCACTGCCTGTCGGACGCGCTGGAAGGCATCACCCATTCGCTGTGCACGCTGGAATTCGAGGATCACCGGCCGCTGTACGACTGGTTCGTCGACAAGATCGACCTGCCCGCCCATCCGGAGCTGTGGCAGCACCTGCGCGAAGGTGGCTTCCGCACCGAGCCGGCCAAGCCGCGGCAGATCGAGTTCTCGCGCCTCAACCTCAGCTACTCCATCACCAGCAAGCGCAAGCTGGCGCAACTGGTGAACGAGCGCCTGGTCGACGGCTGGGACGATCCGCGCATGAATACCTTGCGCGGGCTGCGCCGGCGCGGCTTCACCCCGGGCGGCATCCGCCTGCTGATCGAGCGACTGGGCATCAGCAAGCAGAACAGCGTGATCGACTACGCGATCTTCGAGAACTGCGTGCGCGAGGACCTGGACGGCAGCGCGCCGCGGCGGCTGGCGGTGCTCGATCCGCTGAAGCTGGTGATCACCAACCTCGCCGACGACCACCAGGAAACGCTGAGCTTCCCGAATCATCCGAAGGATGAGAGCTTCGGCCAGCGCGAGGTGCCGTTCGCGCGCGAGCTGTGGATCGAGCGCGAAGATTTCGCCGAGGTGCCGCCGAAGGGCTTCCACCGGCTCAAGCCGGACGGCGAGGTGCGCCTGCGCGGCGTCGGCATCGTCAAGTGCGAGGCGCTGGTGAAGGATGCGGCAGGCCAGGTCACCGAGCTGCACTGCACGCTGGACCTGGACTCGCGTGCCGGCATGCCGGGGGCCGAGCGCAAGGTGAAGGGCACCATCCACTGGGTCAGCGCGCGCCACGCGGTGGCCGCCGAGGTGCGCCTGTACGACCGCCTGTTCAACGTGCCGGCGCCCGACGACGACAGCGACGGCAAGAGCTGGCTCGAGCACATCAACCCCGAGGCCAAGCGCGTGGTGCGCGGCTGGCTGGAGCCGGCCGCGGCCGCGGCGGCGCCCGAGCAGCGCTACCAGTTCGAGCGGCTGGGCTACTTCGTCGCCGACCGCGTCGACCACCGCGCCGAGGCGCCGGTGTTCAACCGCACGGTGACCCTGCGCGACACCTGGGCCAAGCAGGCCGGTTGAGAGGAACGAGCATGATGCTGCCGCTGCAAGTACACCTGACCCTGCCGCCATGGATCGTCGAGGCGGTGGATACCGCCAAGCGCTACCACAGCGACGAGGAACGCGTGGGGCTGGCCATCGAGCTGTCGCGCCTCAACGTGGCCCACGCCACCGGCGGCCCGTTCGGCGCGGCGGTGTTCGACGAGGACGGCCGCGTGGTGGCCGCCGCCGCCAACCGCGTGGTGCCGCACCACTGCTCGGTGGCGCATGCCGAGATCATGGCCTACATGACCGCGCAGCAGCGGCTCAACCGCTTCCGCCTCAACGAGGACGGCCGCCGCTACGTGCTGGCCACCAGCGCGCAGCCTTGCTGCCAGTGCTACGGCGCCACCGTGTGGGCCGGCGTCGACGAGCTGCTGATCGGCGCGCGCGCCGAGGACGTCGAAGAGCTGACCGAATTCGACGAAGGCCCGCTGCCGGCCGACTGGGTCGGCGAGCTGGAACGCCGCGGCATCGCGGTGCGCCGCGACATCCTGCGCGAGCAGGCCCGGTCCGTACTAGCCAATTACGGCGAATCCGGGCCACACTACTGACTCATCATGGATGATCGTCAGACTCACGCCCTGCCCTCGCCTCGTCCCGCTGTCGGGACGCTGGTTGCGCACCTCGCCGTAGCGGCCGCGGCCGCATGGGCTACGTGCCCGGCATGAGCCGCCTGCGCGCCGCGCTGCCGCTGATCCTGCTGGTGCTGGCCGGCGTGGCGCTGTACTTCTCGGGCGTGCTGGACCACTTCAACCCGGAACGGCTGATCGCCAACCAGGACCGCATCCACGAGCACATCGCTGCCGATCCGTGGGGCGCGCGCATCATCTTCATCGGCATCCTCACCCTGGCGATCGCCACCGGCATCCCCGGCGTGGTGGTGATCATCCTCGCCGGCGGCTTCGTGTTCGGCGTGGTCGAGGGCACTTTCTACGCGTCGATCGGGCTGACCCTGGGCTCGCTGATCCTTTACCTGGCCAGCCGCTACGCTTTCGGCAGCGGCGGCCGGCAGCCGCCGGCGATCGTGGAGCGCCTGCGCCACGGCTTCGCCCGGCATCCGGTGAGCTATACCCTGTTCCTGCGCTTCATCCCGGTGATGCCGCTGGGCGGGGTGACCATCGGCCTGGCCTGGCTGCGCTGCTCGCTGTGGCTGTTCCTGGGCGCCACCTTCCTGGGCGGCACGGTGACCTCGATCTTCGAGAACCTGATCGGCGCCGGCATCAACGACGCCTTGCACCACGGTGCCCACCTCGGCGTCGGCCTGCTGCTGTATCGCTCGGTGTGGCTGCCGCTGTGCGGCGTGCTGGCGCTGGCGCTGACCCCGATGGCGATCGAGCGCCTCGCCTTTCGGCGCGACCGCCACGCGTCGACAGAAGCGGATTCGCACAGCCGCTGACGCGTGATGCGGCGCGCTTTCGTCGCCGCGGCCGACGGCGCATCATCCGCGCTTCCAGCCATGCCGCGGAGGCCTGCGTGCCCAAGATCGATTCCTCACAAATAGCCTGGCGCGAAGGCAGCGGCTACCCCTCGCCGTTTTCGACGCCGGTGGCACCGCGCCAGAAGCAGGCGCTGGGCCTGGCGGGCGGCTTGAGCGAGCTAGGCGTCAACCTGACCCGGCTGCCGCCGGGCGCCTGGTCCAGCCAGCGCCACTGGCACAGCCACGAAGAGGAATTCGTCTACGTGCTGTCGGGCGAACTGGTGCTGGTCAGCGACGACGGCGAACAGACCCTGCTTGCCGGCGATTGCGCCGCGTTTCCGAAAGGCCAGGCCGACGGCCATCATCTGGTCAATCGCAGCACGGAAATCGCGGTCTACCTGGAAGCCGGCACTCGCCATGACGAAGACGTCTGCCACTACGTCGACGTCGACCTGCACTGGGACCCGCAGCGCGGCTACCTGCACAAGGACGGCACGCCGTATCCGAGCAAGCCGGACTGAAGCGCCCGCCGGCTGACGCAGCTGCAGCGGCAAGTGATTCAGTCGGTGTCCACCAGGACCAGCTCGGCATCCTCCAGCGCCACGATGCGCAGCGCCGGTTCGTGGCGGATCGCCGCGCCGTCGCGCGCCTCCAGCCGCACGCCGTTGACTTCGACCGCGCCCTTGGCCGGCACCAGGTAAGCGTAGCGGCCTGCGCCCAGCGCGTAGTCCAGCTGTTCGCCGGCGGCAAGGCTGGCGCCCAGCACGCGCGCCTGGGCGCGAATCGGCAGCGCTTCCGCGTCCTCGGCGAAACCGCTGGCGAGAACGACGAAGTGCCCTGCCCGCTCGCCGCGCGGGAACGGCTTGGCGCCCCAGGTCGGCTGGCCGCCGTTGCGCTCCGGCATGATCCAGATCTGGAAGATGCGCGTGACGTCCGGCTCGGCGTTGTATTCGGCGTGGCGGATGCCGCTGCCGGCGCTCATCACCTGCACGTCGCCCGCGGCGGTGCGGCCCTTGTTGCCGAGGCTGTCTTCATGGGTGATCGCACCTTCGCGCACATAGGTGATGATCTCCATGTCGGCGTGCGGATGCGGCGGAAAGCCGGTGCCCGGCGCGATGGCGTCGTCGTTCCATACACGCAGCGCGCCCCAGCCCATGCGCGCGGGATCGTGATAGCCGGCGAAGGAAAAATGGTGCTTGGCGTCGAGCCAGCCGTGATTGGCGCCGCCGAGGCTGGCGTAGGGCTTGCGTTCGATCATGGCATCCTCCGTAAGGTCAAACGGGCAAGCCCGCAATATGCTGCCCGGATTCCCAGCGCTAAAGACCTCGGCGCAGGAACGGATTGTTCGCCGATCGGGCCTTGGTTCTGATCTGGGCGATCGCCGCCGCCGATGCGCACCGTTCGCGTTGGCACTGGGGCATGCCTCGATGAAGCATGGACCTGACGGTGTCGAATGCGTGTCCACGCGACGAAAGGACGATCGGCCTCAGCCTGCTCGCGGCGATAGCCCATGCTCTGCTCGGCATGCATCGTTGCGGAGGACGCCATCGCGGCGGCACAGCCGAACCCCAGTCTCCACGCCGCCGCCCACGCAAACCGCTGCCGGCGAAAACCGTCTCTGCCCGGGATGCCAGTCTTCGCGGATCGGCATCGCACTGCGGCAGCGCTGGCTCGCTCTCCCGGCACCACGGGTATCGCTTGTCGACGATCGCGGAATCGACGCATCGCGATGCAGCTTCGGCGGGATGAGTGGCTCGCCTGTCGCAGCAAGAGGATCGCCCATCGCGCGCGAGTCGCCGACGAACCGGCCTCATCAGCCAGCGTGACTTGCGCGGGCCCTGGCAGCGGCTCGACATGCGCACCGTGGCCGCCCCTCGATCGATGTGCAAACCGCCGCCCCGAGCGAGACAGCCCGCTGCCTCGACGCGAAGCGCGGGCGCGCATGATGCGGAAGCTCAGAAGGTGTAGCGCACCCGCGCATACCAATAGGCCCCGTTGCTGCCGATCGGCGAAATCACGTCGTAGGGGAAGTTGCCGCCGTAGTTGATGTCGGCATCGGAGCGGGTCGGATACTGGTTGGTGATGTTGTCGCCGCCGACCGCGAAGCTCAGCTGGCTGGTGGCGCGGTACTCCACCTCGGCGTCGAGCTGGAAGCGCGGCACATAGGTCTGGGTCGGGATGTCGCCGTCGCCGAAATCGAACACGCGCGTGGTGGCGCCCTGGCGAGTCAGCCGGGTCAGCAAGCTCCAGCGTGCGCCGTCCCATTTCGCGCTGAGCGAGGCGCGCTGGCGCGGCGCCGCGTCGGTCAGCGTGTTGCGCGCCTCGACGCCGAACAGCACGTTGTCTGCGCCGGCGGCGATCAATGCGGCCGGGGTGGCCTGCACGCTGCGGATCTGCGTGTTGTTGTGGCTGTACGCGGCGGTCAGCAGCAGGCGGCCGCCGGCCAGCGCGGTGCGGTAATTGGCGACCAGCTCGGCGCCGCGCGTCACCGTGTCCACCGCATTGGTGAAGAACTGCACGCTCTGCACGCCGGGGATGCCGAACTGCTGCTGGATGTAGTCCTCCAGCCCCGGGTTGTCGATGGTCTCGGACAGGGTGACGCGGTGATCGATGCTGATCTGGTAGACGTCCAGCGAGAAGTCGAACGCCTCGTCGAGCTGACCGGTCAGGCCCAGGCTGTAGTTGCGCGACTTCTCCGGCCGCAGCGGCTGCGCGCCCAGCTCGCGCGCCAGCGGATCGTTGACCGAGAGAATGCGCCCGGTGACCAGCCGCCCGTCGGCGCCGTAGCCGGTGGTGGTGGACTCGAAGCCGATCTGGCTCAGCGAGGGCGCGCGCAGGTTGTTGGACACCGCACCGCGCAGCGCGAAGCCCGGCGCGAACTCCCAGCGCGCGCTCAGCTTGCCGCTCCAGTTGCCGCCGAAGTCGCTGTAGTGCTCGTAGCGGCCGGCGGCGTCGGCGAAGAAGTGCTCGGTGATGTCGCTGGAAACCTCGGCATAGGCCGCGCCCACGTGGCGCGAGAGATTCGCCGCGTCCTGCGGCTGCAGGCCGCCGCCGGCCTGCGCGCCGGCGGGCGCGTCGATCGGACCCACCGCGTACGAGGCCGGATCGCCGGCGCCGGTGCGGAAGTTCTCGTCGCGGTACTCGGCGCCCAGCGCCAGCGTCAGCGAGCGGTCGCCGAGCTCGAACTGGCGATTGGCGTCGTAGTTCGCGCTGCCCTGCCTGAAGTGGTAGTCGCCGATATGGAACGAAGTGGGGCTGGCCGCGCCCAGCGAGGCATTCAGCGAGTCGCGCAGGTCGTAGTCGAAGGCGTTGCCGCCCCAGTTGAGGCTGCCGTCGTAATCCCACTCGCCCAGCTTGCCGCGCACGCCGGCGGCGGTCTGCAGGTCGCGGTTGTGGCCGATCGACTGCGGCAGATAGCCCTGCGGATAGATCGACGGCACGTTGGCGTCGCTGTCCGGGTAGCGGAAGTAGTTGTCGCCAATGGTGTGGCGCTGGGTGTAGGTGCCGAACCAGTACAGCTTGACCTCGCCTAGCGGCAGCTCGCTGTTGAACCAGCCGTTGTAGCTCTCGTTCGGCGGATCGCCGGCGGCGTAGTTGCGCTGGCCGCGCAAGGCCAGGTTGGCCGGCGTGGGATCGGCGATGAAATCCGGCACGCTGTCGTCGCCGGCGCGGTTGGTGCCGGCATGATGGTTGGTTTCAATGCCGGCGTGAAAGAAGCCGCTGCCGCCCAGGGTGGTGCCGAAGTCGGCGGAGAGATTGCCGCCCTGGCCGTCGGTGATGGTGCGGTCGGTGGGCCGGAAATGCGTGTGATAGGCGCCGTAGTCGGCCTCGACCGCGCCGCCCTCGGGCGCGTCCTTGAGGATGATGTTGATCACCCCGGCAATCGCGTCCGAACCGTACTGCGCGCCGGCGCCGTCGCGCAGCACTTCCACGCGCTTGATCGCGCTGAGCGGGATCGCGTTGAAATCCACCGGCGTGGTGCCGTTGCCGATCTTGGTGTCGGTGTTGACCAGGGCCGAGGTGTGGAAGCGCTTGCCGTTGACCAGTACCAGCACTTCGTCCGGCGACAGCCCGCGCAGCTGCGCGGCACGCACGTGGTCCGAGCCGCCCGAGTTGGACTGCCGCGGAAAATTGAACGAGGGCAGCAGGGTTTCCAGGGCGGCGCCGAGTTCGCCGTTGACCCCGCCCGCGTTGCGCAGGTCGTCGGCGCTCAGCACATCGATCGGCACCGGCGAATCCAGCGCGGTGCGGCTGCTGGCGCGCACGCCGGTGACCACCACCTGGTCGAGGGTCTTGGCATTGTCGGCCGCAGCCTGCTGAGCTTGCGCGGCCGCCGAGCCGAACAGGCCGAGCAGGCAGGCGCCGTGGAGCGCCTTGCGGCGGATGCTGCGACGACGAGACGACATGAGGCCTCCTGGAAAACGGGATAAAGCGTCCGGCCGAGTGTCGGCCAGTCGTGCGCCCACCGAGGGCGGGTCTCTAGGATGACGGCGCTCGGCGCCGAGCAATGAACAGGTGCGCGATCGCGGGCGAATCAGCCGCCGCAGCCACGACATCGCGACCCGCAACAGGTCATGCGACGATAGGCTGTGGCGCGATGCATAAGGCTGTTCACCGGAAGAGTTCGCCTGCGGCTGGATGGGCGGCCTGCCGGCGAGCATGTCGTCGGCAACCGCGCGGGCATGCCGTTCCCCCGGCCCGCGTGGACTATTTGTTGCATTGCACCCAAGGTCTTGTCAATACTCGTCAGCGCATTCCATCTGGACGTCTGGATGTCCAGACGGAAATTTCGAGGAAAACCATGTCGATCCTTCACCACTCGCGCTTCGCCGTCCTGCTCGCATGCGCCCCGCTTGCATGTGCTGTTGTCGGCTGCGCCGCCGTGCCGGCCACCGCGCCGGCGAGCGCCACCTTGCAGGGGGATGCGGCGCATCCCGCCCAGACCCATGGCTGGGTGGACACGCGGCTCTACTTCGGGCTGGGCCCAGCCGACCAGCCGAACCAGGGCATCAGCGAGGCGGCGTGGCGCGATTTCCTCGACCGCGAAGTCAGCTCGCGCTTTCCGGACGGCCTCAGCGTGATCGACGTCTACGGCCAGTGGCAGGGCCGCCAGCAGGCGACGCCGGAACGGCTGCGCTCGAAGCTGCTGGTGATCGACTATCCCGACACGCCGGACAATCGCGCCAAGGTCGAAGCGATCCGCGCGGCCTGGAAGCAGCGCACCGGCGACCAGTCGGTGCTGCGCGTCACCGAGCCGGCCGAGGTGTCGTTTTGAAGCCGCTCACGCCCCGCCTCATGCAGGCCATGACTGATCGCGCCGACGGAGTCGCCGCATGAGCGCGCGCGCCACACCGCGCTGGTTCGCGCCCGGCGACCTCAACGGCTTCCTCGGCCTGCTGGTCGACAATCTTTCGATCCTGTCGTTCCTGGCCATCGTGCTGCAGGGCTTCGGCTTTCCGGCCGAGATCATTTATGCGCACATGTTCCCCGGCACCGCGCTGGGCGTGCTGCTGGGCAACCTCGCCTACACCGTGATGGCGCGCCGGCTGGCGCGGCGCAGCGGCCGCGACGACGTCACCGCGATGCCGCTGGGCCTCGACGCACCCACCAGCATCGGCATGGCCTTGCTGGTGCTGGGCCCGGCCTTCCTGGGCTATCGCAAGGACGGCATGGACGAGCACGCCGCCGCGCTCGCCACCTGGCAGCTGGGCATGGCGGCCCTGGTGGTGATGGGCGTGCTGAAGTTCGTGCTGTCGTTCTTCGGCGCCTGGGTGCAGCGGCACGTGCCGCGCGCCGGCCTGCTCGGTTCGATCGCCGGCATCGCCCTGGTGCTGATGGGCTTCCTGCCGCTGCTGGAGATCATGCAGGTGCCGGTGGTCGGCTTCGCCGGGCTGGGCGTGGTGCTGTATGCGCTGGTGGCGCGCGCGCGCATGCCGTTCGGCCTGCCCGGCGTGCTGGTCGCCTTCGCCGCCGGCCTGCTGCTGTACCTGACGCTGGGGCCGCTGGGCTGGCTCGGCCACGGCTACCAGCCGCCGCCGCCCTGGCAGTGGCGCGTCGGCCTGCCGTGGCCGAACCTGCAGTGGCTCGGCGGGCTGCCGCGCACCCTGCCCTACCTGCCGCTGATCCTGCCGTTCGGCCTGCTGATGGTGGTGGGCGGCATCAATGTCAGCGAGAGCGCCCGCGCCGCCGGCGACGACTACGTCACTCGCGACATCCTGCTGGTGGAGGCGCTGGCCACCTTGATCGCCGGCTGCTGCGGCGGCGTGGCGCAGACCACGCCCTACATCGGCCAGCCGGCCTACAAGGCGATGGGCGCGCGCAGCGGCTACACCTTGCTGACCGGCCTGGTGGTCGGCCTCGGCGGCATGCTCGGCTACCTGGCCAACCTGGTCGAGCTGCTGCCGATGGCGGTGCTCGCGCCGATCCTGGTGTTCGTGGCGATCAGCATCACCACCCAGGCCTTCGAGGCCACGCCGCAGCGCTACGCCGCCGCGGTGGTGTTCAGTTTTTTCCCCGCCATCGCGCGCATGCTGGCGATCAAGCTCGGCGATCCGAGCTACCTCGCGCCGGAGCACGCCGTCGCGATGTTCGGCGACGCCTCGCATGGCGTGTCGGAGCTGGCGGTGATCACCGTGCTCGGCAACGGCTTCATCATCACCTCGATGGTCTGGGCCAGCTTCGTGGTGGCGATGATCGACGGCCGGCCGCTGCGCGCCGCGCTGATCGTGCTGCTGGGCGGCGCACTGACCCTGTTCGGGGTGATCCACTCGGTGCGTCCGGGTGGCGACATCTATCTGCCGTGGAGCCTGGACCCGTTCGCCCGCAGCATGGTCTGGCAATTCGCCGGCGGCTATCTCGCGCTGGCCGTGCTGCTGATCCTGCTGTCGCTGTCGCGCCGTAGCGCGCCGGCCTGAGCCATTCGCAGCGCGGCGGCATCCGGCACCGGCTCACGCTTTCGCATCCCGCCGCGGCAACCTAGGGAAAGCCCATATTGCCCGGGCCTCGCGCGACGCCGCCAAATGGCGGGCATGTATCCGTCGCGATAGAGGCCTGCCATGTTCCCCGTCGATTCCGGCTCCCCGGCCCGCTACATTCCGCCACCGCCGCCTCCGCCGCCGCCCTACAAGGTGCAGCCGCACGACACCGTGCAGAGCGTCGCGCACGCACACGGGGTCACCCCGGAGGAACTCGCACGCAACAACGGCATCACAGTGACCGCCACGCTCACCCCGGGCCAGACGCTGAACCTGCCGGCGAATGCCGTGCAGACCGACAAGGCCCCGCCGGCGGCGCCCGCGCAGACCCCGGCCCAGCAGACCGATGCCGCGATCGGCGCCTACCAGAAGGCGGTGCAGCAACGCGATCAGGCGATGCAGAACGCGCCGCACAACATGGGCATCCGCAGCGAGATCTGGCAGGACGAATCCACCAGCGTCGACAGTGCGCAGAGCGCCATGAACACCGCGATCCAGCACGAGCTCGCGGGCGAGGTGGCCAGCCGCAACAACGGCGTGCCGGCGCAGTTCCGCACGCCGACCGACCAGCTGATCGCCAGCGCCGGCCAGGCGATCGAGCAGCGTCATGCGGGCGATCCCGGCGCGCAGGCGGCGATCCAGGCCAGCGTCAGCGACTACCAGCTGCAGAGCAAGGCCGATGCGCTGATTCCCTCGTTCTACGGCGACTGGAGCCCGCACGACAAGCTGCAGAGCCTGGGCACCAACCTGCAGGGGCAGCCGCAGGCGGTGGTCGATCGCGTGCTGGCCGATCCCACCGTGCAGAGCTGGGTCAAGGCCGCGGCGGACCAGGTCGCGCAGCCCTACGCCAAGACCAAGCCGGACGACGTCTACTACGCACAGGACCAGGCCACCCAGGCGGCCGGGCAATTGCAGAACGTCACCGACGGCCTGCCGCCCGAGCTAGCCACCGCAGTCACCCAGGCCAGCCTGCCGACCATCCAGAAGATCGCCCAGCTGCAGCTCGGCTATGCCGGCAGCATGGTGCCGTTCGACAGCGTGCAGAGCGTGCTCGCCGGGCTCGGCGGCAGCAGCCAGGCCCAGGCGGTGATCCAGCAGACCGCAGCGGCCTACGCGGACAATCCCGGCGCGGTCGGCTTCCTCACCCGCGGCGGCGGCACCAGCGAGCTGGAAAGCACCATCGTCAACAGCCCGGGCTTCGGCTCGGCCGGCAGCCCCAACTTCGCCATCGCGCTCGGCCAGGCGCTGCAGGACCGCGGCGAGACCGCCAACGCCAACGCCGCCTTCGACGCCGGCGCGCAAGGCGTGCACGACTACCTCGCCAACAACGGCGGCAGCCCACTCAAGGCCTACGACGCCGCGCACGGCGCAGCCGAGCAGAAGGACCAGCAGCTCGCCGAGCTGCTGGCCAAGTCGGGCCCGCTCACCGACGCGCAGAAGCAGGCCTTCATCAAGGCCTATCGCAACGATCCGGACAACGCCAAGGCCTATCAGGCCGATGCCGACGCGGCGAAGAACCTGGCCGCCTACATGCAGGCCAACCAGTCCAGCCTGATCTACGCGGCTGGCCGCAACCCGGGCGCGGCGCAGCAGCTCTACGGCGCCATGCAGGATCTGGCGCAGTCGGGCCAGGGCAAGACTGCGCTGCAGTTCGCCGGCGATGTGCAGAACGACGCGGCGGCCTCCAAGGCCTTCGGCAAGTTCTCCGACTACGACAGCAAGTTCCTGCCCGAGGCGCTGGAATCCGCGCAGGGCCAATTGCTGGTCGAGGACGGCGGCGACACCAAGCAAGCCGGCAGCGAGCTGCTCGAACTGGCCGACCCGGTATTCAAGAGCAAGGACGGCTGGAGTCTGATCAAGGAGGGCTACCAGGCTCTCGCCAACGGCGATACCAAGCTGTTCAACGCCGCCGAGTTCGCCAAGGGCTATAGCGAGATGGGGCCGGCCGGCAAGGCCTGGGCGGTGGCCTCGGTGATGACCAGCAGCATCAACGGCGCCAACGCCGACCAGCTCAACGACATGCTCGGCGCCTTCGCCACCGCCGGCGGCACCGTCGACGAAGTCGGCAGCGGCGCGGTGCAGGCGCTGGCCGACGCCGGCAAGTTCGGCGCCTTCAACTTCCCGGCGGAGATGGCCAAGTTCAGCGCGAAGTTCGTGCCGGGCCTGGCGGTGGTCGCCAGCACCGCCGCGTTCGCCTCAGACTTCAGCGCGGCAGCCAAGGGCAATCCCGCCTATGCGCTCGCCATGGCCGGCGACGTGCTCTCGGTGCTGGGCAGCGTGATGGAGAGCACCGGCGTCGGCGAAGTGCCCGGCGCCATCGTGACCGGCATCGGCATGATCATGTCGGCGCCGTTCGAACTGGCCGGCAAGCTGATCGACGGCAACAAGGAACAGAAGGAATTCCAGGAGCAGCAGATCAAATATCTGGAGGCGGCCGGCATCGACAAGGACGAGTCCGAGGCGCTGGCCAAGGACGGCGATGCGATCAACGCCTTCAGCCAGCAGCTCGGCCTGAGCCCGCAGCAGGCGCAGCAGGTGCTGATGGCCCATCCCGAAGCCTTCGGCGAAGGGACCGGCTACGCGCAGGGCGTGATCGACGTGGTCAAGGCCTGCCAGATCAAGCCGGCCGACGTCGACGGTTTCCTCGGTGCACTGGCCAAGGACAATCCCGACTATGTCGACATGCTGTTCAACCGGCGCGTCGCCGGCGCCGACAACCCCGCGACGCCGCTCACCAATGTCGACAACCTCACCGACCTGATCGGCGGCGGCGGCTTCGCCAACGCCAAGGCCTACGTGCAGAGCCAGGCGCTCGACGTGTTCAGCGCCGACGGCGTGGCGCGGCGGCAGGCGGATCGCGACTACGAACTGGCGCTGTCCAGCGGCACCAGCCAGCAGGAGCAGATCGGCAACCTGCTGAAGAGCAACCACGGCGCCGCCTACCAGGCCGAAATCATCAAGGTGATGAAGGACAACGGCACGCTGCCGAACTGGGTGCAGCAGATGGGCACGCAATACGCCTTCAACGGCTGGCCGCAGGCGGCACGCAGCGCGATCCAGTATGCCGAGCAGAGCGGCGTGCTGAGTTCTTCCCAGGCTCAGCAATATCTCGGACAGCTCGGCTGACGGCGTGTCTGCTGCCTGATTTTTCGGCGGCACTCAACGAACGCCGGCGTCCTTGCGAGGCCGGCGTTTGCTTGCAGGGACTGGCAGGGTCCGCGCTCCGCGACATGCCGCATCCGCATGCTCATGCATGCGGCGTGCAGCCAACGGCATATGTTGCCTGTTGTCGCCAACGACACATCCGCGACGATGTCACCGTCGGACAAGAAGCCTGCTGTTAAACAGGAATTCGGCATGGCCCGGAGAGCCGGGCAGTCCACGCTATAACCCTTGGCCATGACTTGCGCACCGATACTCCGACAACCGCTTCCAACTGGCCGCTCACTGGATCAGCTGCCCTTGCCTGCCCTGAAAATGCGCCGCTCCCGAATCGACGCAGATCTCGAAGACGGAGATCGAAGCAAGCGCGCATGTCTGCTCATGGCTGAAGGCCGGCGGAGCAATGCTGCGCCGGTCACATCTCCTTTTCCGCCAAACCCGCTTGGGCGCTTCCGTTTCGCCTGTGGCTGATTCCATCTGCCGACTCCATCAGTCGTCAACGGATCATGACGAAGGATCGACGACACGGCCGATAAACAGGATGGCTCCGCTGCGATCGTCCCGGATCAGGTACAGGAACGGATGATCGGCAACAAAGCGAACAGGCTGCGCGGGGGCGGACCGTGCGCTCGCAGCGATGGCGACCAAGGTGCTGGCTGCCGCTTCAGTACCACCTTCGTCAGTATCGACAAAGGCTTTGTGCACGACATCGCCGACAAAGAGCCGCTCATCTGCTGTATCTGCGATTCCGGTGAAGTCGGCCTTTGCGCTATCGAGCGCTCGTTCCATGCCGAGCTCCTGCAGCGCTTCGCGCAACTTGACGGAGGTCTCGCTGCGGAACCGCGGCAACGACACCTCGACCTGAGATAGTGGATGCGTAGCCAGCCATCGAGCGAGTGTATCGGCAGTCAATCCGGCCTCGACTTCGACCAGGCCATCTTGGCGATCCGGAAGGACGAGGATCATCGACGCGCCGCCTTGGTAAGGCATCGACAGCACCTTGACACCGTCCGCATCTGCGAATTCGAAGTGCCCCGAACCGGACATCGTCGGCACGCGGACGTTGACGCCAGATACCACGTGAAAGTCGCGGACGGCGGTTCTGTCCTTGTCGAACGGCGACAACCAACGCCCGTTGAAATAGATCGCGTTGGTGAGCACTACACCGTGGTTCGAAGGGTTAGCGCTCGAATCGAGGATGCTCGGGATCTTTCCTTCGGTGTGCTCTTTCACCCAGCGATTAATCGTTGCCACGGCCGCAGCTGCGTCGTCGAAGTTGACCTGCTCGACCGCACCGCCGAAGTCGCGGCGTATCGTCGCGCCGAAATCGGGCACGGCGTCGGTTTTCTGTCCCACCCACAACGCATTGGCAACGCGCAGGATGAAGTCCTTGGACCGATCCTTGTTGCCAAGCCCGTCAGCTTGAAGCGCGTTCGCCTGCCCGAGGTCCGCCCCTGCCTCCGACGAGGCAGAACACACCCAATGCAGCACACCAGCAATCTCGCTCGCCGTGTCGCCCCGTGCACCCATATAGAGCATGCCAAGCGCCTGCGAAACGCTGTACGGCGAAAAGATCAAGTTGCCCGGCTGATTCCGCACCGCGCGATAAAGATCGAGGGCCAACGCATTTTGACTCTTGACCAGCGATGCGGGGGTATCGGCCTCGGTTTGGGTCGCTCTAGTCATCACACATCCACTGACCATCACCAAGGCAACTGCGTGAAGCCGCAGTATGGCGCTTATCCTCGAAACGCCATACATCTACACCCAAATTTATTCTTTCTCGAGTTGGAAATAGCCGCAAAGCGCGCCGCCATTGGGCAACGCGGAGCCCGCCTCAGCCGCGGCAAAGCGTTGATCGCCTAATTTCCACACGGTGGCGGCAGGACCTGGAAATGGAGTGATATCCCAATACTCCTTCTCCCCTTTCACTTCATCCCTGAAGTAGTTCCCCACGAAATCCTGCAGCATGACCCATTGAGGGAAAGTGCGTCGGTCGTATGGCGCGAACACATAGAAGCGCTGCGCCACGATACGGTACTTGCCCTTCCATTGCTCGTTCAGCGCCTTGACCAAGGCCGCCTGGGCCTTGGGATACTGATCTTCTCGCAGCGGCGTGGCTGGCTTGAAGCCGACGAAAATAGGTACCTGATCGATCAGCATACGAGAGTCCTGGGCTGAAACGGCGCCGGCTACGCAAAGTCCGATAATCGTCGCGAGAAAGGTGGCGAAAAGTGAATGTTTGCTTGGCATGGCGGCGGCGAGATCCAATCAACGGGTCATCACGGGACCTTGTGGTGCCTGGGTGGGTGCCGGCTGGCTCTGTTGCTGCGCCGGTTGCGCTTGCTGTTGCTGGTTCTGCAGCTCCGCGTACTGCGCACACCCCTCGGCCTTAAAGGCTTGGCCATAAGAAGAATTCGCTAAGTCCTTAAGTGACTGTCCGAAGGCGACTGGATCGTGCATGGTAGCGAATAGCTTGTCCAAATCCCTGTCGCCCGTTGGCATCATACTGGCCTGCGGATTGTGGGTCAGATCGGGTTTCTGCGATGCCGAAGGGCCGATGTCGATGCGGTCCAGTCCCCCGCCTTGGGTAATGTCCTTGAGTTTGACCGTAACATGCGCCTTGGCGGTGTCATGGTCTTCGCCGATGCCCGTATTGGTTCCCCACGGATTGCGCAAGGTCACCAGCACTTCACCATGCTTGTCTTTGTGCACGCCTTCCAGCATGTATACGTGATGGTTGTCCAGTCCATCCTTGGAAGCCCCGGGATTCTCGTCCTTGGTGGATAGTTCCACCGGACGATGCTCTTGCAAGGCGGCATGGATTTTCTTGTAGGCATCATCCATGCCCATCTTCTGAATATCGGCTGCCATGACGGTTTCGCCACGAACGCCCGTGACCATGTATTGAGCGTCGGTCGGCCAGATGCCGCCGCCTTCGATTTTCTGGAATCCGGCCTTGATGTCGCCGCCGGGCGGCTCGGATATCTTGGCGTAGGCGGCCTCGTAGACCGCTGGCCAAATGGGCGTATCGTTGCGCGAGTGATGATAGCCCGTGGTGTCACCGCCCTGGCCTATATCAGTCTTGATGTCAGATTGCGCTATTTGAATCGGGACCGCTTCGGCCTTGCCATCCGTACCCTGCTTGTACATGGTGACGGTGAACGACTGGCTGTGTGCATCGTACTTGATCGCATCCTCGATCCGCTTCGGCTGTTGCTGCGCCAACGAACCAAGCGTCGAATCAAAGCCACAGTCGCCAATTCGATTCTGCTTGATATCCGACGGATGCGGTTGATGATGGCGGCCGTAAAGATCCTTGTCGGTATAGACATGATCGCCCATGACTCTCTCCCTGTATTCACCAGTGCCGGCAGAATGAATCTAATCTACGCTGGCGGATCGAACAAGCTCGGCCTCGAGACTGGAAAAAGTACCAAGGACTTCATAAGGAGAAGGCCATGAATCAAGACATCGCGGCACTTGGTGCCGTCGCCAAGCAATTCGCCTTATTGGCCGAGACCCTGGAACGCCGCAGCGCAGCCGCCGACGAAAGACTGGCGCAGATCGAGCAACGCTTTACCCAGACGATTAATGCGATAGAGGCCAAAGTCGAGCGCATCATTCAAGGCTCGGGTCAACAGATTGCCCATTCGTCCAGGCAGAGCGTCGATAGTGCCATTGCCAGCGGAGTAAATGATTTACGCAAGGCCGGGGAAGATTACAAAAGCCAGATCTCTTCGAGTACGAAAACGTTGTCTGTGTCACTGATGCAGGCCATGACGCACCTCCGACGTCACGTCGGCATAGCCTACGCTGCCGTGACTGGAGCCATCCTGCTCGTATTCGCCGGTGGTGCGCTGCTGCTGTGGTACCAGCATCAATCCTACGAGGACGCGCTGGTACGGACGGAAGCGGCGCAGATCAGTGCCGACACCGTCGCGCTGTATGCGCAAGTCGGTGTGTCGTCTTGCGGCGGTCAGCCCTGCCTCAGACTCGACCCGAAAGCGCCCCACTGGGGCACACACGGCGAGTTCATTCTGCTAGCCCCGAAAACAGGGCGATAGCGGCGTTTCGGCAAGCTTGCAAGGGTGGTCCTTTTCTCGCATGCCATCTGGCGCTTCGCGAGCTGGAAACAGGCCTCGAACCTTTCGTGTCATGTCACTCCCCCGCATCGCCTCATATCCATTACCGGTTCGCTCGATCAGTGTTCTCGCCTCGGGCTTGCTTCAGGCAATCAGTCGCTCTCCATCTTGTCCCGACGGCTAACGCCTCCCTTGCCGAGCGAGTAGATGTCTTTCAATGCCCAGCAGATGCGTCATACCAGGCACACACAAAAACAGCGGGCCGGGAAAACCCGGCCCGCTGCCCATGTCCCTTGAGGAGAGGCTAAGGGAAAAGCTAGGCGATCAAGCCTTGCTGGCCAGCGTGGAATCGCCCTGGCCGATCGACTTGATCGCGTTGTTGATGGCGTCGGCGGCCATCTGGAACTCGGAGCTGAGCGCGCCGAGCTTGGCCATCGAGGCCGGGTCGGTCTTGCTCATCAGCGCCTGCATCTGCGACCACAGGCTGTTGAGGTTGGAGCCGCCGGCTTCGGCGAGGCTGGTCAGCGACAGATCGCTGCCCGAGCTGGCGGCGGCATGCGAGGTGGAAGAGACTGCTTGGACCGTCATGGCGTTCTCCTTGGCGTATCGAGTGGTCGGGGTGGGAGCCTCGCCGACGTCGCCGGCGAACGCACCGCTGAAGTCGTATCGCGAAATTGATTATCCGCAGGGTGTTTCGGCCGGCTAGCTGGGAGCTTCCCTATCTGGGGCGAACCCTAGGTCGTCGGCGCGCAGGCCTCACTGCGGACGGTTGCGCTGCAGGGCCAGCGCCAGTTCGACCGGCATGCCTTGCGGCAGGCCGCTCTGCGTCGCTTCGACTGCGTTCGCGCCGCCGGCCTGCCGCTGATGCAGGTATTCCAGGCCTTCGGTGATGCCGTCGAACTGGCGCAGCAGCTCGGCCGCGTCGGTCGCGGTGAGCTCGCCGCTTCTGCGCCGGGCTTCGACCTGCGCCTGCAGCCCGCCGACGTTGTCGCGCCACTCGGCCAGGATCTCGGCCGGCGTGCGCGGATGATCCACCGCACGCTGCACCGCCTCGGCGAAGACCCGGCGGGCCAGCGCATGACCGGCCGGCGAGAGCCGCTGCTCGTCGCCCAGCGCGGCATTGAGGCCGTCGAGCACGGCCTGCGGATTCGGAGAGGTATCGGCGTCGGACATGGCGTAAGACTCTCGATGGTCGGCAAGGAAGGCGCCGGCGCGACACGCGGATGGCGCGCATGCAGGGGTCGCCGCACTGGATCGATGGCTGTGTGTTGGCGGCGCCCCGCGCGCCCGTCGTGCGGCGGCTTGGCGCTTCGAGTGTGCGCCAGCCTCGGCGCGGAACAAACCTAGGGTAAACCCGAGGTCGACGCGTTGGACGCGTCACGAAAAACACTAGGGATTCCCCGAGCTAGCCGCCGCCGCGCCGATGACCGACAGTGCCGGCCAAGGCCACGCCATCGTTGCGGCCGCGGCGCCATTTCCTGGATCGTCACGGGAGACTTGATGTGGATCCACACGGGCTCACGCCAGCCACCTCGGCGGATATCCGCCGCACCGCCGAGAACGCCGCCGGCGACGACGACCCGGCCGGCCTGCGCTTTCCGCACTCGCGCCGGCTGCGCCTGCGCGGCCTGCGCTACGCCGACATTCCCGAGCTGAGCCGCCTGTACGCGCAGACTTTGACCGATCCGCTGCTGGTCGAAAGCCCGACGCGCTTCATCGACGTCGCCGCGCAGGTGGCGCGCATCAATCGCTGCTATGCGGAACATCCAGGCCTGGGCATCTGGCGCGCGGACACGCACGACGGTCGCTTCGTCGGCAGCTTTTCCCTGTTATCGGTGGACGGCGGCGAAGATGTGGAAGTCGGCGCGCGGCTCACGCCCGAAATCTGGGGACGCTGGTACGCGATCGAAGGCGGTCACCTGCTGTGCCGGCAGGCTTTCGAGGTGCTCGGCCTGCCGCGCGTGCTCGGCCATTGCCACGCCGACCATCGCATCGCGCATCGCCTGATGGATCGTTTCGGCTTCCGCGACACCGGCACGGCGCACGATCCGGCGGGACTGATTCACCGCTACGAACTGCTCGCGGCGGACTGGCGCGAAGCGCGTCGCCTGTATACCTGAGCAGGCTTGCGGTAGGCATCGCGCGATACGCGCGATGTGGGCGCGCTGCACTTCGCGCGACGGACGGCTAAAGCCGATGCACCACCCAGCCGGGCGGCACCGGCTCGGGCGGCGCCGCGCCATGCAGCGCTGCCTTCACCACCTGTTCGGTGGTGTGGCCCGCCTGCTTCCAGCTCTGCGCCAGCCGGATGAGAATGCGGCGACTCTCACAGGTGAAGGTGCCTTCCAGCTCGTTGCCGGCATCGGCCTCGAGCTTGTCGGCGTAGACGCGCCGCAACTGCGCGTTGCGCCCGAACAGATCGATCAGCTTGTGCAAGGCATCGGCATAGAGCGCCTGGTCCAGCATCGGCCGCTGTGTCTGCTGGCAATACCAGGCGGTGAGATATTCGATCGGGTCGAGCAGGCGGCGACGCGCCCGCTGCATCGATGCGCCGTACGGCGGCGCCGATTCCTCGCCCGCGTGGCTGGTGGAGCCGCCCCAGGCGCTGAGCTGGCCGCTGGGCAGGTCCATGCGCTGCGCGGCGGCGGCGAGCAGATCGGCGACCATCTGCTTGGCCGGCTCGTCCTCGCTCTCGGCCAGCACCAGCAGCATCTTCAGGAATACCGGATAAGCCTCGTCGCCCAGCTGGCGCACCAGGCGGCGCGCCAGAGCCAGGCGCCATTCGTCCGAAGGCTCCTGCCGCAAGGCGTCGACCATCCGCCGGGTGCTCTCCAGCAGCGGTGCGGCAAGCGGGTGGATCGCGATGGCCATGGCCCAAGCTTAACCGCTCGGCCGCATCGATGGGTGTCGCCGCCGCTCAGCTCAGCGGCGCAAGAATATGCTCGACCAGCGCTTCCATATGCGTCGCGGCGGAACCCGGCAAGCGTTCGCCGCCCGCAAACACGCGCCCGCCGGCATCCACGCCGTGCCACGCATCGATGCCGAGCAATTGATTGCCGCTCACGGCATGGATCGTCGCGGCATCATGCGCGCCCGCCGCGGCGACGGCGCCCACGTCGCCCAGCGCCGGGGATGCAGTGTGTGATGGAAGATCGCCGAGCTTCATGCGGTCGAATGCGGCATCCGGAACGGCGGCCAGTCTAGAGGGTTTTGCGCCGCCGCGGCAGCTGGGGGAATCCCTAGATGTCGCCTGCGCGTTAGTGTTGTCACACTGAACTCGCTTAGTTGAACCGGATCAGCCGATCAGTACAGGTGGAGCGTGGCCGGCCAGAATCAGGACAGCGGTGACCGCACCGAAAAGCCGACGCCGAAGCGCCTGCGCGACGCGCGCAAGGACGGCGACGTTCCGAAAAGCCGCGAGCTGACCAGCACCGCGCTGGTGCTGGCCTGGCTGCTGATGATGATGCTGTGCATGCCGTTCATCCGTGCGCGCCTGGAAGGCTTGTTCGGCACCGTGCTGTCCGATCTCGGCCAGCCGTTCGCGCAGAGTCTGCGGCACAGCGGTGTGGCCGCGCTGGAAGCCCTGTTGTGGCTCACCGTGCCGTTCCTGCTCGGCGCGGTGGCGATCGGCGTGCTGGTGGAATTCATGCAGATCGGCCCGGTGTTCGCGCCGAAGAAGATCAAGCCCGACGCCAGCCGGCTCAATCCGGTCGAGGGCTTGAAGCGGCTGTTCTCGCAGCAGAACCTGGTGGAGGTGATCAAGGCCGTCGCCAAGAGCGCGCTGCTGGTCGGCTTGTTCGTATGGGCGCTGTACGCCTTGATCGGGCAGTTCGTGCGGCTGCCCTACGCGCCGCCGGAAGCGCTGGGCGAGGCGCACTGGATGGCGGTGCGGCGACTTGCCGCCGGGGTGATCTTCGTGTTCTTCCTGGTCTCCGCGCTCGACCTGTTCTATCAGCGCCACGCCTTCATGAAGAAGATGCGCATGAGCCGGCGCGAGATACGCCAGGAGCTGAAGGACAACGAGGGCGACCCGATGGTCAAGGGCCGCCGGCGCCAGCTGCATCAGGAGTGGGCGCAGCAGAACACCCTGGCCGGCGTGCGCAGGGCCAGCGTGGTGGTCACCAATCCCACCCATCTGGCGATCGCCATCCGCTATGCGCCGGGCGAGGACGATCTGCCGCTGATCGTGGCCAAGGGCGAAGACCACCAGGCCGCACTGATCCGCCAGGCGGCCGAGGAAGCCGGCGTGCCGATCATGCGCAACGTGACGCTGGCGCGCGGGCTGTACGAACAGGTCGAAGTGGACCAGTTCCTGCCCAACGAATTCTTCGAGGCGGTGGCCGAGCTGCTGCGCTGGGCCGAGTCGATGCGCGAGGCGCGCGACGGCAAGTAGCCGCAGCGGATCGACTGCCGCGCGTCGCCGCACTCAGTGCAGGATGCGCTGCAGCTGATGCAGCAGGCCGCGGTTCTCGTACAACTTGCGCACCACCACCTCGACCATCGCGCCCAGCGCCAGCAGCAGCACCCAGGTGGACAGCCAGGCCTTGATCGGCATCGCCAGCGCGAACACATTCAACTGCTGGGCGTAGCGATTGACCAGGCCGAGCGCGATGTCGACCAGGGACATCACCACCAGCATCGGCGCCGAGAACACCAGCACGGCGGTCATCAGATAGCTGAACTGGCCGACGAAGAAATTCAGTCCGCCCGGCTGCAGCGGCGGCAGCACGCTCGCCACCGGCCACAGCTTGTAGCTGGACATCAGCAGATCGAGGAACACGCTGAAGGCACCGGTGCTCATGAACAGCCAGGTGGCCAGCTGCATCAGGAACACGCTGGTGAGGGTGGACTGCTGGCCCGAGATCGGGTCCATGTCCAGCGCCATCGAGGCGCCCGCCTTGGTGTCGATCACACTGCCCGCGGCGCCCAGCGCCCAGAACACCATGCCGAAGCAGAAGCCCAGCAGCAGGCCGATGAAGACTTCCTTGCCGAGCACCAGCACCCAGGTGGCGCCTGTCATGATGGTGGTGGCGGGGCTGGCCGCGGCGGCCAGCGGATAGGCCAGCACCGCCAGGCTCACGTAGAAGCTGTTGCGCACCAGCGAGGGCACCGTATCCGAGGTCATCAGCGGCAGCACCAGGAAGGCCGCGACGATGCGCGGCAAGGTCACCGCGACGCCGGTGAGCTGATCGCCGAGATACTGCACGGACAGCGTGGTCGGCGCGTCGACGAACATCAGTGCAGCATGCCGGGAAAGCCGCTGAACAAGCCGTCGGCGAATTTGTACAAGGTGCCGCCGAGCATCGCCGCGGTGCCGAGCAGGGCCAGCACCACCACGATGAATTTCACCGCATACGGGAAGGTCTGCTCCTGGATCTGCGTGGCCGCCTGCAGGAAGGCCACCACCAGGCCGGCGATCGCCGCGGCGAGGATCGGCGGCCCCGACAGCACCAGCACCAGCCACAGGGCCTGGCGCGCCAACTGGATTTCCTGATCGTACATGCGCGCCCTCCTATTGATAGGTCAGCACGAGGCCGTGGATCAGCTTGGCCCAGCCGCTCAGCAGCACGAACAGCAGCAGCTTGAACGGCAGCGACACCATGGTGGGCGAGAGCATCATCATGCCCATCGCGAGCAGGATGTTGGACACCACCAGGTCGATCACCAGGAACGGCAGGAACAGCAGGAAGCCGATCTGGAAGGCCTCGGTCAACTCGCTCACGGTGAACGCCGGCACCACCACCATGAAATCGTCGGGACCGAGCTCGGCCTGGCGGTCCGCCGGCAGCAGGCGCTTGGCGCTCTGCAGGAAGAAGCCGCGCTCGCTGTCGTGACTGTGCTTGATCAGGAACTGGCGCAGCGGCTCCTTGCCGGCCTCGACGATCTGGCCGAGCTTGTCCATGCTCATCGGCCCCGGCGCCTGCGTGCCCATCTTGTCCTGCACGTCCTTGTAGGTATCCATGATGACCGGGTTCATCACGTAGATCGAAAGGATGATCGCCAGGCCGTTGATGACCACGTTCGGCGGCACCTGCTGCAACCCCAGCGCATTGCGCAGCAGGCTCAGCACCACCACGATCTTGGTGAACGAGGTGACCATCACCGCCACGAACGGCGCCAGCGCCAGCGCCACCACCAGGGTGACGATGAGGGCCGGCGAGAAACTACCGAGATCCATGTTCGGCCTCCTTGTGGGTGATGCGTACGCCCAGCCATGCGCCCAGGCCGACCAGCACGCCTTCGCCGTAGCGGCGGCCGTGCCACATGATGCCGACCGTGCCGCCGAGCAGCGCCGCTTCGGCGATCGCGACGGCACCGGGCTGCAGCGCCGCGACCTCGTCGAGCGTCGCGCTGAGGCCGGTCAGCAGGAACTGCGGGCGGGCTGCAGCATTCGCGCCGAGCTGGGACCGGGGTGCGACCAGCCAGCGCCCCTGCTGCCAGAGCACCGCCCAGCCGTCGGGCAGGCCGAACACGTCGCGCGCCTGTTCGCGGTCGGGCTGCAGGCGCCCTTCGCAGCCCTCCGCCACGCCGATCATCAGCACGTCGCCAGGAGTCAGCGCAGCGATCGCCGCGGCCTCCAGCGGACGACCGGCGACGATCAGGTTCAAGTCGATCGAGGCGACCTCGCCCAGGGTGGCCAAGCTGCCCGGCTGCGGCTTCCATTCCGATGCATGGGCGAGCAGCCGCAGCGCTTCGCCATCGAGGCCGAGCCAGCCGCGATATTCGCCGGCGGCACCCGCCTGGAAGCTCAGTTCGAGCCGGAACAGGCTGGCGTCGCCCGTCGTCGCGAAGGCCACCGGCAACACCGCGCCGAACAACGGCGCCAACGCATCGAGCAGGGCTTCGTGCGCCAGCGCCCAGGCCAGCAGGCGCGCCTCGCCTTCGTAGTCCTGCCAGTGCAGGTCGCCCAGCGGACTGCCCGCCGGCTCGCGCTCCAATGCCAGCGCCAGGCGACCGCCGCCGAACTCCAGACTCACACAGGACGCGGCCCCGCCCTGAGGCTGCCGCGTGCCGGCGCGCAGTTCGAGCGTACTGCCTTCGTGTTGCCGCCACAGGCGATGGCCTTTGGCCAGCAGGGCGCGCGCCGCTTCGCGCAGCGACTCGCGCGACGGCTCCATGCCCAACGCGTTTCCGCTGGTTATCGCGCGGATGGTCATTCAGTGCCCGCCCCGGGTTGCAGCGCCGCTCGCGCGGTCGCGCGACGTCCGCTCGACAAGCGTGGCTGCGCCCCACACGCTGCGCGAGCCAGCCGGTCGGCCATGAGGACGCTGCGCGGCGCAGCGGAAGAGACGCGGGCGTCGCCGCGTAACGACGATATGGCGATTGCCCTGCGCATCAGTGCCGTCGACTCCTCGGACGAGGTGATCGCTCCACGCTGCATCGATGGCCACGCGTTCATAGCTCCTCTCACCCAGGATCGGCCGCTGGTGGTGCAGATCGTGCCGCAGCATCCGGCCGGCGCTCACACCTGCCCCAGCACGACACGAGTCAGCTCCACCACGTTGTGCGCGCCCAGCTTGGCCATCAGGTTCGCGCGATGCAGCTCCACCGTCTTCGGGCTGATCTTCAAGTCATCGGCGATGACCTTGTTGAGCTTGCCGTTCATGATGCCGTCCAGCACCTGACGCTCGCGCCGGGTCAGGCTGGCCAGCGCTCCCGACGCCGCCTGCGGCGCGTGTTGGCTCATCGCCGCGTGGATGGCCTCGACCAGCAGCGGCGCGTCGAACGGCTTCTCGATGAAGTCGGCGGCGCCGTGGCGCATCGCGTCGACGGCCAGCGGCACGTCGCCGTGGCCGGTGACGAAGATCACCGGCAGCGACAGTCCGCGATGCGACAGCTCGCCCTGCAATTCCAGCCCGCTCATGCCGGGCATGCGGATGTCGCTGACCACGCAGCTGCGCGGCGGCGGCGCTTCGCGCGCGAATTCCTTCAGCAAGGCTTCCGCGCTGGGGAAATCGCGCACCTCGAAGCCGGCCTGCTCCAGAATCCACGCGCAGGATTCGCGGAACTCCTGATGATCGTCGACCAAGTGCACCCGCGTATCCACCATCGCCGTCATGCGGCGACGCCCGGCGGCACGGTGAACACCAGGGCGCAGCCGCCGTCCGGATTCGGCTCGGCGAACAAGCGCCCTTCGTGGTATTCGATGATCGAGCGGCAGATCGCCAGGCCGATGCCGAGGCCGTCGGGCTTGGTGGTGAACATCGGCGTGAACAGCTTGCGCATGCCTTCCTCGTCGATGCCGCAGCCCTGGTCGGCCACGCGCAGCTCGACCATGCCGTCGTAGTCGAGCCGCGCCGAGAGCGTGATCAGGCGCCGCGCGGGCGGCGTGTCGCGCATCGCCTCAATGGCGTTCTTGACCAGGTTGAGCAGCACCTGCTCGATCATCACGCGGTCGGCGAAGATCGGCGGCAGTTCGTCGGGCAGGCGCCTGACCATGCTCACCTGGTATTGCTCGGCCTCCAGCCGCAGCAGCTCGGTGACGCCACGGACCAGCTGGCGCACGTCGAGGTTCTGCCGGTGCGGTTCGCGGCTGCGCACGAATTCGCGGATGCTGCCGATGATCTCGGCCGCGCGCTCGGTCTGCCGCTTGGCCAGCCGGATGCCCTGCAGCATGCGCTCCGGCGCCGTCGTCTGCGCGGCCAGCTGCTCGCAGCCGGACAGATAGTTGATCGCCGCGCCCAGCGGCTGGTTTAGCTCGTGCGCCAGCGTGGTCGCCATCTCGCCCACGCTCATCATGCGCGAGGTGGACAGCAGCTGCTCGTGCTGCTGGCGATGCCGCCGCAGCGACTCGACGCACTCGCTCATGTTGGTGATGAACAGCGCCTCGGCCGGCACCTGCAGCATCAGCTCGCGCCGCTCCAGGCGATACCAGCGGCGGTTGTGCGGCGTGTAATAGGCGCGGTTCTGCTCGCCCACCGCTTCGAAGAAGGCTTCGAAGGCGGCGCGTCCGGGCACCTCGGCGAGCTGCGGAAACTCGGCGCGGAAAGCCGTATTGCTCATCAGGGTGCGGCCGTCCTCGCGATCGAACACGATGCACAGGCAGGGAATCACCTCGAGCAAGGACTGCTCCTGGCGATCCTCGCTTGCGGACGCGGCTTGGGCGAAGCTTGTCTTGCGGTCTAAGCGGGTCACAGGCATGGTTGCCCAATCCTTGCGTCGCGCGAATTCGTGTGCGGCACTTGCTCCCACCATCGCCACTGCAGATGCCTCACGGAGGCCGCTAACGCCATGAGGAAAGCCTTGTTCAACCTGGTCGTCCTGCTGTCCCAGCCAGTGGCTGCCTGGGCCGCCGATCCCGCTTCGCCGCCGGCTCCGAACGGCGATGACGCGTGGATCTCCCTGTTGGTGCCCTTGATCGCCGTCACCGCCGGCCTGCTTGCCCTGCTGTGGTGGCTGCGTCGCGGCCGCACGCTCTCCGGCGGCAACCGCGGTCCCTTGAAGATCGTGCAAGCGATGGCGCTAGGCACCCGCGAACGCATCGTGGTGGTCGATGCGCAGGACCGCCGGCTCCTGCTCGGCGTCACCGCGCAACGCATCGAATTGATTGCCGAACTGCGCACTGAACAAGCTCGCGCCGAACAGCAAGAACCATAGTCGCGTCTACACATAGGTATTGGGCAGGGTATACACGAGCCGGACTTGCCTTCGCGAACGTGCGTTAGCTCAAACTCAATTCACAATGCACCTCACACATTTGGCGAAATCGGCCTGTTTTCCGTGAAAAACACGCCTTCGCATCCGGAGTATCGCCTGCACGAATGAATCGACAACCTAGGGTTTCCCCTAGGTTGTCGAATTTCTGCACCACTCGCTAGTTTGCGTACACCGATGGCGATTGAAGCATCGGCTGACGTGCGCACGCCCACGGAGCGACGCTGCAGCACATCACATCCGACATGACCGCATCGGACGGTGGGCGCCTGCGCCTGCCCGACGACGGATTGATGACCGAGGCTGGCTGTGGATTCGCGCAATGCTTTCGCCACATCGCTGAGATCGCCCACGGCCACGCGTCACCGCGTGCCGCTACGCATGCAGCCGGAAGGTCTGCGCTGATGGCCAGCGCCGCGCTTCTTTCGCGGCTGCTCGGCCGCCACGACGGCGGCCGCAGCTACAGCGACCTGGTGCTGGTGGCCGGCGTGGTGGCGATCATCGGCCTGATGATCCTGCCGCTGCCGATGGTGGTGATCGACGCCCTGGTCGCGCTGAACATGCTGATCGGCATCGGCCTGCTGCTGATCGCGATCTACATTCCCACACCGGTGGCGTTCTCCAGCTTTCCCAGCGTGCTGCTGCTGACCACGCTGTTCCGCCTCGCGCTGGCCATCTCGATCACGCGCTCGATCCTGCTCAACGCGGATGCCGGTCGCATCATCGACACCTTCGGCAACATCGTGGTCGGCGGCAACCTGGTGGTCGGCCTGGTGGTGTTCCTGATCATCACCGTGGTGCAGTTCATCGTGGTCGCCAAGGGCGCCGAGCGCGTGGCCGAAGTCGCCGCGCGCTTCTCGCTGGACGCGATGCCGGGCAAGCAGCTGTCGATCGATTCCGACCTGCGCTCGGGCCTGCTGGAAAAGGACGAGGCGCGCCGCCGCCGGCGCCTGCTCGAAGTGGAAAGCCAGCTGCACGGCTCGCTCGACGGCGCGATGAAATTCGTCAAGGGCGACGCCATCGCCGGCATCGTGATCATCGTGATCAACCTGCTGGGCGGCCTGGCAGTGGGCGTGATGATGCACGAGATGAGCCTGGGCGATGCCACGCACACCTACAGCGTGCTGACCATAGGCGACGGCCTGGTCGCGCAGATCCCCGCCCTGCTCGCCTCCATCTCGGCCGGCCTGATCGTCACCCGCACCGCCGGCGACGAGGAAGACCGCAACCTGGGCGCGGTGATCGCGCGGCAGATCTCCAACGAGCCGCGCGTGCTGATGATCCTGGGCGGCATCGCGCTGTGCCTGATGCTGGTGCCCGGCTTCCCGCTGCTGGTGTTCCTGCCGATCGGACTGGCCCTGGTCGGGATGTCGGCCTGGCGCATGCGCGAGCGGGTCGGGCTGTTCCGCCGGGTGTTCAAGGTACCGGAGAGCCAGACCGAACTGCTGCCGCCCGACGTCGCCGACACCGACGCGCTGATGCCGCCGCCGGCCTTGCTGCTGGAAGTGCAGATGGCCGCGCTGCAGGCGCTCGGCAGCACCACCGTGCGCAACCTGTTCCGCCAGGTGGTCGGCAGTCTGCGCGAGGAATACGGCGTGCCGCTGCCCAAGCCCGCGCTGCGCGCTGGATTGAACCTGCCCGAGCACGGCTATGCGCTGTATGCCTACGGCGTGCGCGTGGCCCATGGCGTGATCCAGCCCAACGCCTTGTTCCTGCCCGGCCGCGCCGCGCTGCCGGCGCCGACCGGCTCGGAACTGACCCGCGCGGCCGACCCGGTGGCCGGCTTTCCCGGCCGCTGGATCAATGCGGACAACCGCCGCGCCGCCGAGGCGCTCGATCCCACGCAGATGCTGCAGCAACACATCCGGCTGGCGCTGGAGCGGCACCTGTCGCTGTTCATCGGCATCCAGGAAACCTCCAATCTCTCCAACGGCCTGAGCCGCGACTACCCCGACCTGGTACGCGAGATGCTGCGCGTGGTGTCGCCGCAGCGCGTGGCCGAGGTGCTCAAGCGCCTGGTGGAAGAGCGCGTGCCGATCCGCCAGCTGCGCGACGTGTTCGAGGCGATCACCGACGCCGCCAGCCGCGAGAAAGACATCGTGCTGGTCGCCGAATACGTGCGCATGGCGCTGCGCCGGCACCTCAGCTATCGCTACGCCGACCGCCAGCATGCGCTGCGCGTGCTGGTGGCGCGCCCGGAGCTGGAAGAGCGCCTGCGCCGCGCGGTGCACGTGGGTCCGGCCGGCGCCCAGCTCGCGGTCGAGCCCGAACTAGCCAGCCGCCTGCTCGCGCAGATCGGCGAATTCGTACGTGGCGAGCACGGCGCTTCGATGGTGCTGCTCAGCTCGATGGACGTGCGGCGTCACCTGCGCAAGCTCACCGAGGCCGAGTACGCCGACATCCCGGTGCTGTCCTACCAGGAACTGGTGCCGGACCTGCAACTGATACCCGTAGGACAACTGGCCGCCTGAGCGTGCCGCCTGCTTTCAACGTCAATCGCCAAGGGATATTCAATGCGTAAACACAGGGGCATGCCGAGTAGAACGCTTCGTCGCTGGGCCGTCACCGGCCTGCTCGCGACAGCGCTGCTTTGCTCGACGATGGCACAGGCGGAGGCGATTCCGTTCAAGAAAGGCAGCACCGAAATCCAGGCCGACAAGCCGCTGCGCGAGCTGCTGCCGGATTTCTTCCACGACCAGGGCCTGGAAGTGGTGCTGAGCGATCAGGTGAAGGCGATCAACGGCTCGATCAACGGCAGCTTCAAGGGCAGCTACCTGCAGGTGTGGCGGCGCATCGCCAGCAGCAACAATCTGCTTTCCTACTGGGACGGTTCGGCCGTCTACGTGTACCTGGATTCGGAACGGCAAACCGTCTACGCCACCGTGCCGCTGCCCGCCGAACAGCAGTTCCTGGCCGCGATGAACAGCGTGAAGTGGCCGGACGCCTCGAACAAGTGGACGCTGGAAACCAGCACCGGCCTGGTCATCGCCACCGGCACCCGGCGCTTCGCCGAGCAGGTGCAGCAGATGGCGCAGACCATGTCCGGCCTGGGCCAGAACCCGACCACGCGCTTCAAGTTCTATCCGCTGAAGTACGCCTGGGCTTCCGACACCACGATGACCATCGGCAATCGCCAGGTGACCATTCCCGGCGTGGCCACCGTGCTGCGCGAGCTGGTCGGTCAGCCCGGCGACAACCAGTTCGCCGGCGCCAACGAGCGTCTGCTGTCGGCGCGCCAGCGCGGCCTGCGCGGCCAGGGCCTGGCCGCCAGCGGCAGTCAGCAGCAGCTGCCGCCGCCGCTGGGCGACTACACCACGTCGGCGCAGGACGACGACGGCCTCACGCCGCCGAACGCCGCGCTGGTGCCGGCGGCGCAGCAGGGCAACCTGCAGACCATCGCCGGCCCCGGCCCCAGCCGCATCGTCGCCGACAGCTTCCGCAACGCGATCATCGTGCGCGACACCGCCGACCGCCTGCCGATGTACGACGACCTGATCCGTCAGCTCGACGTGTCGCCGCAGATGGTGGAGATCGAGGCCACCATCATCGACGTGGACAAGACCAAGGCGCGAGAACTCGGCATCAACTGGTTCTACCGCAACCACGGCACCACCGTCGGCTTCAGTGGCGACGACACCGGCGACATCAACAAGCTGGCCATGGTCGGCGCGCTGGCCGGCGGCAAGAACGGCGCGGAGCTGTCGTGGCTGCCGACCCTGTTCGGCGGCGGCGGGCAGATCGGCGCGATCCTCGGCAACCCGGCGCACTTCATCGCCAACGTCGATGCGCTGGAGGACGACAAGGTGACCCATGTGGTGACCCACCCGCAGGTGATCACCATGGACGACGCCGAAGCGGTGATCCAGCAGAACCAGACCGTGTACGTGCCGGTGCAGGGCACCTACAACTCCGACCTCTACAACGTGGTGGCCGGCACCACCTTGCGCGTCACCCCGCACGTGGTGATGGAGGAAGGCCAGCCGCGGATTCGCCTGATGGTGCAAATCGAGGACGGCAACATCACCTACTCGGCGAAAGACAACAACAACGTGCAGTACCCGATCGTCAGCGCCAACGCGGTGAACACCCAGGCGGTCATCGAGGACGGCCAGGGCCTACTGGTCGGCGGCCTGATCCAGGACACCGGCTCGAACGCGGAGCACAAGATCCCGGTGCTCGGCGACATTCCCCTGCTCGGCTACCTGTTCAAGACCGTGCAGCGCGAGCGCGACCACACCGAACGGCTGTTCCTGATCACCCCGCGGCTGATCGCGCTGAACCACGTCAGCGGCCAGCAGACACCGAGTTCCTCGCAGGTGAGCGTGGAGACGCAGGAGCAGCTCGACAAAGAGCAGCAACGGAAAGACGCCTGGTGGAACCACAAGAGCACGGTGATCCAGCAGCCGCTGCCCTCGCCTTCGCCGGTGCCGCCGCAACCGACCGCGACCACACCGCTGCCCGCCACCACCACCCTGCCGAGCAGGCATTGAGCACCTACATCGAGGACTGACGCGAACCCGCCATGAGCAGCCTGCCGGCCAAGTCGAACCAGCCCAGCGCGGAGAAATCGCCCCGCGTGCAGCTGAGCCTGCGCGTGCTCACCGGCATGCACGCCGGCGCGCAGACGCGGCTGCCGGACCGCGGCATCCTGATGATCGGCCAGGCCGACGACTGCGACCTGATCCTCGCCGACGAAGGCATCGCCGCACATCACTGCGTGCTCACGGTGGTCGGCGAGCAGGTGCTGCTGCGGCCGATGGACGGCGCCGTCGCCACCCACGACGGCCCGGTCGCCGCCAACGAGAACATCGCGCTGGAGCACTTCGCGGTCGCCCATCTGTCCGGCGTGCAGCTGGCAGTGGGCCCGCACTGGAGCGAGCGCTGGCAGAGCCTCGCCGACGCCGCCGGCGGCGGCCACGCGCCGCTCACCGAGCGACAGCTGGCGCGACGCCGGCGCGGCCTGCTCGGCGTGGTCGCCCTGCTTCTGCTGGTCGCCGCGCTGGTGCTGCTGGGCAGCTGGCAGGTCGAGCATCCGGTCGCCACGCCGGCGCACAACGCCGATCAGCAGATCGAGCAGGCGCGCGCGATCCTGCACAAGCTGGCGCTCACCCACGTGCGCGCCAGCGTCGGCGCGGACGGCCATCTGCATCTGCGCGGCATCGTCGGCAACGCCGCGCAGATCGGACAGCTGCAGCACGCCCTGGCGGCAGCCGGACTGAATGGCGAGCTGGCCGTGCGCGACTGGCCCAGCGTGGCCAAGCAGGTCACCGACATCTTCGCCATGCACGGCTTCCCGGTGGAAACCCAGCTGCTCGATCAGGGCGACCTGGTGGTGGCCGGCCATTTCGGCGACCCCGCGCATGCCGACAAGGTGAAGCGCGACGTGTTCGGCTCCAGCGACATGCAGGCGCTGGACGCCGATTCGCCGCTGGGCCTGCAGCTGGCGCTGAAGAATTACGACGAGACGCCGCAGGCGCCGCCCAAGCCCGACCCCAACCTGCGCATCAAGCAGGTAATCAGCGGACCCGACAGCTATCTGGTGACCCAGGACAAGTCGCACTACTACCCCGGCAGTCCGCTGCCGCAGGCCCAGGGCGGCATCTTCCTCGGCGTGGCCGACAACAACGCGATCCTGGTGCGCATGCCGGACAACAGCCTCAAGCAGCTCGAGCGCGACGACAACTACCAGACCCTGCGGCCGATCGACGACGCCACCGCGGCGGCCTTCCTGCCGCAGCCCGCGACGGCCGGTTCCGTTGCGGCATCGGCCACGTCCGCAGCGAGCGCGCCCGATGCAGGAGGGCCGAAGCATGCCCGCTGAATTCCCACTTCGCTTTCGGGCCCCGCGGCCCGACCCCGGACGGCACCCGCCGTCCATTCCCAGTGGATTGGCCAGCACCGATCCCTATCCAGCACTAAGGAGACGATCATGAGCAGCAATTCCATCAACGGCATGGGCGGCAACCAGTTCCCCGACCTGTCCACCACCATCGCCGGCGGCAGCGCGTCGGCCGGCCAGTCGGCCAGCTCCGACCAGTCCAAGAGCTGGTTCGAGGCGATGGCCAAGGCCTGGGGCAATGCGCTCGACCAGCAGGCCGCCAAGGTCACCGAGCTGTCCAACCAGGTCGGCAACGGTTCGGCTGGCGGCGCGGACGGCCAGAGCGGCGGCTCGGACAACCCGTCGGTGCTGACCCAGCTCACCGCCGAGAGCCTGAAGATGCAGTTCCTCTCGACCAGCGCGTCCACTTCCGACAACGCGGTCGGCCAGGCGCTCAACAGTCTCGGCCAGAAGCAGTGACCGCCGGCATCGCACACGGAGACGGCCTATGAACGTAGTCCCGACCCAGATGGTCAACGTCGCCAACTTCGCGCAGACGCCGACCGCCACCACGGCGCCGGCGCATGCCGACGACATCGCGAAGTTCCGCCAGAGCTTCGCCGACGCCAAGCCGGTCGAGCAGGTGCAGAGCGAGCAGGTGGCACCGGTGAGCCACGAGCTCAGCGCCGGCTTCCGTGCCGTGCTGAATCAGTTCGATGCGCTGAACGGGCATGCCGGCAAGATCGGCAAGCTGGCCGAGGCGATGCGCAGCAGCGGACGCGACCTGGCGCCCAGCCAGATCATCGACATGACCATGCAGTGCCAGCAGATGGTGTTCCAGGCCGAGCTGACCTCGAACGTCGCCAACCGCAGCTCGGACGGCGTGCAGCAGCTGTTCCGCCAGCAATCCTGAGGTCCGACGATGGCGAGACAGTGGGTAGGCAAGGCAGCAGGACGGCTGGCGGCCCTGATCCTGATGATCGGGCTGCTGGCCGGCTGCTCGCGCGAGATGCTTTACGCGCACCTCGACGAGCAGCAGGCCAACGACGTGGTGGCCGCCCTGCTCAACAGCGGCATCGATGCCGAGAAGAAGCCGGCCGAGCGCGGCGACGGCTGGCAGGTGCTGATCGACCGCCGCGACATGCCGGCCGCGGTGGCCGCGCTGCGCGACGCCGGCCTGCCGCACCAGGGCACCGACAACATCGCGCAGATCTTCAAGAAGGACGGCCTGGTCTCCTCGCCGCTGGAAGACAAACAGCGCTTCATCTACGCGCGCGAGCAGGAGCTGGCGCACACCCTGCGTCAGTTCGACGGCGTGGTCGACGCCTCGGTCTATCTGTCGATGCCGGACCGCGACCCGCTCAGCGACAAGCCGCCGAACGGCTCCGCCTCGGTGGTCATCATCACCCGCCCCAACGCCAGCATCGACAGCCGCGCGGCAGACATCAAGGCTGCGGTGATGAACGGCACCGAGGGGCTCACCGATCCGACCCGGGTCACCGTGCAGTTCTTCCAGCGCGCGCCCTATGACACCAACCCGAATGCCGTGCGCAGTGCGCAGGCCGGCATGCTGCGCGGCGACATCGCGTCCTGGCTGCTGGCCGGCCTGGCCGGGCTGGCGGTGCTGCTGGCGGCGGTCCTGGTGTGGCGCAATCGCAGCACCTTGTTCGGCGGCGGCAGTGGCAGCGGCCGCGGCGGCCCGCCGATGCGCATGCGGGACGATCGATGACTGCCGAGCGCGCCATGCTGCGCCAACGCCACGCACGCGCCGTGCTGGACGGCCTGCATCCCGCGCACTTCGGCGCCATCCCCGGCGCCCTGCTGGAATCGGCGCGCCACTCGCCCACCGGCCGGCGCATGCTCGCCCGCGTCGCCATGCGCCGCGCCGACGCGTTGTTCGCACCGGACCAGGAGCGCTGGGAACCCTGGCGCGGCAGCGAGATATGGCTGGACTGGCCGCAACCGCGGCTGTATGCCTTTACCCGCGCGCTGGGCGCCATCGCGCTCGGCCCGGCCATGCGCATGACGGTGGAACGCGACACCGTGCTGTTCCTGCGCCAGGTGCTCGGTCTGGAGATCTGGCGCGAAGCGCAGCAGGCCACGCCGTGGCAGGGCGCGGCGCCGGATGCGGTACGGCAGATGGGCAGCTCGGTGCTGCGTCGCTGCGGCAGCGACGCCGATGCATTCGCCGCGGCGCTGCTCGAGCGCGGCCAGATCGAATTCCTCGGCCATGCCGAACGCTGCGACGAGGACCTCGCCGCGCGCCTCGCGCTGAGCTACGCCCAGTTGCCCGCCGCGCCCTACGGCAAGGAAGGCTGGTTGCCGCCCGGCGCGGTGGCCGCGCGGCTGGCGGCGGAAGCGGCGCGCGATGTCGCCGCGTTGCCGGCGGAGCCGGCGGAGGGCGCCGCATGAATGCGATGGCGATCGACCAGGAACGCTTCCGGCTCTATCTCGATGCCGGTGTGGTGCCCGCCACGGCCTGGGCCGCGCTCAGCGAAGCGCAGGCCATCGTCGACCAGGCCAATGCGCTGCTGCATCAGGCCCAGGGCGAAGTCGCGCAGATCCGCGCCGAGGCGCGCGCCGAAGGCCTGCAGCAAGGCCATCAACAAGGCCAGCAGGATTTCGCCGCCGCGCTGGAAGCATTGGCCGCGGCACGCGCGACCGCCACCGAGGAGTTGCGCCGACGCGCCGGCGACATCGCGATCGGCGTGGTGCGCCACATCGCGCCGGCGATCGGCGCCGAGCGGCTGGTCGCCTCGCTGGTGGCCGAGGCCATGCAGAAACTGGTGTTCGAGCCGCACCTGCTGGTGCGCGTGCATCCGGACGCCGCCGCACCGGCGCGCGCCGAAGTCGCCGCGCTGGGCGCCGCGGCGGCGCCGGATACCGAGATCATCGGCGATCCCGAACTCGATCGCTTCGACTGCATCATCGAATCGGCCGGCGGCGTGGTGCGCGCCGGCTTCAACGAACAGCTGGACCAGGCGCGGGTGATCCTCGCCGCGGCCGAGCAGGCGTCGGGAGGCAGGCGTGAACGCGCGGGCCCCTGACGAACTGCGTTCGGACGAGCACGACCCGCTGCTGCGTGCGCTCAGCCGCAGCGACACCTTGCAGCGCGTGGGCCGGGTCGCCGAAGCCTACGGCACCCTGGTGCGCGCCACCGGCGTGCGCGCGGCGATCGGCGAGCTGTGCCTGCTGGAGCAGGCCGACACCGGCTTCAGCATGCCGGCCGAAGTGGTCGGCGTGTCGCAGCAGCAGACCCTGCTGACCCCGCTCGGTCCGCTCGAAGGCATTTCCACCGCGACCACCGTCACCGCCACCGGGCGCCAGGCCACCGCGCCGGCCGGCATGGCCCTGCTCGGCCGCGTGCTCGACGCGCACGGCGATCCGCTCGACGGCAAGGGGCCACTGGGCGAGGTCACGCGGGTGCCGCTGTACGCGGCCTCGCCGAATCCGCTCGGGCGCACCGCGATCGATGAGGCCATGCCCACCGGGGTGCGCGCCATCGACGCCGCGCTGACCATCGGCCGCGGCCAGCGCACCGGCATCTTCGCCGTCGCCGGCGGCGGCAAGAGCACCTTGCTCGGCATGCTGGCGCGCAACGCGCAGGCCGACGTCAACGTGATCGTGCTGGTCGGCGAACGCGGCCGCGAAGTCGGCGAGTTCCTGCACGACAGCCTCGGCGAGGAAGGCCTCAAACGCAGCGTGCTGGTGGTGGCGACCTCGGACCGCCCGGCACTGGAACGCAGCCGGGTCGCCTGGCTCGGCACCGCCATCGCCGAATCCTTCCGCGACCGCGGCATGAACGTGCTGCTGATGATGGACTCGGTGACCCGCTTCGCGCGCGCGTTGCGCGACGTCGGCCTGGCGATGGGCGAGCCGCCGTCGCGGCGCGGCTTCACGCCGTCGGTATTCTCCGCGCTGCCGCGGCTGTTCGAGCGCGCCGGCACCAACGAGCGCGGCGCGATCACCGCGTTCTATACCGTGCTGATGGAGGACGAGGACGGCAGCGATCCGATCGCCGAGGAAGCGCGCTCGATCCTGGACGGCCACATCTACCTGTCGCGCCGGCTGGCGCAGGCCAACCACTACCCCGCGATCGACGTGCTGGCCAGCGCCAGCCGCCTGATGCCGCGGGTGGCCGCGCCAGTGCACCAGCGCGCCGCCGGCATGCTGCGCCGCTACCTGGCCAAGTACCGCGAGATCGAGATGCTGCTGCAGCTCGGCGAGTACAAGCCGGGCGGCGACGCCGACGCCGACACCGCCATCGCGCGCATGGACGCGATCAACCAGCTGCTGCGCCAGGGCACCCACGAACAGGCCGATTTCGTCGCCACGCGCAACCGGCTCAGCGGAGTGTGCACGTGAGCGCCGCCGGCTTCCCGCTGGAGCCGCTGCGCGACGTGCGTGGCATCCGCCTGCGCACGCTCGAGGCGGAACTGAAGCGCAGCCAGCAGCAGCATGCGCAGGCGGAAGCGCAATGGCACGCCGCCGAGGCAACGCTCGCCGCTGCGCGGCAGCGGCGCGAAGACTTCGCCGCCGCATCCTGGCAGCAGCTGTTCGAGCAGGGCCAGCCGACCGGCCTGGCGTTGGACCGGCACGAACGGCACCTTGCCCTGCTCGACCAGGAGATCGCCGCCCGTCACGAGGAACTGATCGCCAGCGAGCAGGCGCTGGCCGAGGCGCTCAAGCTGCTCGAGCTGGCCTCGACCGCCTGGCGCCAGGCGCGCAAGAAGCTCGATGCGGTGGGCGAGCTGAAACTGGAATGGCAGCGCGGCGTGCGCCGCCACGAGGAATGGCGCGAAGAGCAGAACCTGGAAGAACTGCTGCTTCGCCCGACACCGAACCGCTGAGGTCGATCATGCGCAACGAATCCACCAGCTCGTCCACGCGCACCGCGCATGCGCAGCCCACGCATCCATCGCACGGCAAGCCGGAAGCCACGCACGACCAGGAAGCGGTGCAGCGCTTCCGCAAGCTGATGGACGGCCGCGTCTCCGGCCGCAGCGACGACGCGGCCCGCGACGAAGAGGCCGGTGGCGAGCAGGACGATCGCGCCGCCGCTGCCCCGGCCGGCAAGCTGGCGCTGGATCAGCAGAAGGCCTTGTATGCCTTGTTGCAGCAGCAGCTGAGCGCCAGCGAAGGCAAGAGCGCGCTGACCTCGCGCGACGACGAGGGCAGCGACGATGGCGACGACGATTCGGCAGGTTCGCACGATGGCTCGGCCGACGCCGGTGCCGGTCTGCTGTGGGCCGGCCAGGCCGCGCCGCCGATGCAGGCGCCGCAGGCGCAAGCAAACGTGGCGGCGCAGAACGTGGTCGCGCCGGCCCTGGCCGAACTGATCGAGCGCCACGTGAAGCAGCTGCTGATTCCCGACGCGACCAGCCGCAGCGCAGCGCAGTCGCGCGAGATCATGATTACCCTCAAGGACGGCCTGCTGCCCGACACCCAGCTGTGGCTGAGCCGCACGCCCAAGGGCTGGCGCCTGCGCGCCGACACGCGTTCGGCCGATGCCTACCGCAGCCTGGTCGACCACGCGCCGCAGCTGATCGAGCGCTTCGCCGAGGGCAAGCTCGGCGAGCTCGAAGTCGATCCGTCGCTGCTCAGCTGAGGAAGCGCCATGTCCGTGCTACGCCTTCATCTTCCGCCTGCACTGGCCAACCTGCTGGGCAGCCGGCCCGGGCAGGAAGACGGCGACGGCAACCTGCTGATCAACTATCCGATGACGCCGGGCGAAACCTTGGCCGGCCTGGCCGCCAATCTGCACATTCCGCTGGCCGAGCTGCTGCTCAGCAATCCGGATCTCGGCGCGAGCACGCCGCTGAGCAACGGGCTGACCCTGAGCTTGCCGCCGCAGTACCTGTCGACGATGACCAGCAACGCCCAAGGCTACGTCGCACCGCTTTCATCGAGCAACGGCGCCATGCCTTCCGGGTCGACGGCGACGGCCTTAGGCACGGACGACAATCCCCTCGCCGACCTGGTGCAGAATGTGCTGGGCATCGGCAGCAGCCACGGCAATCCGCTCGCCAGCCTGCTCGGGCTGGACCCCACCACAAGCATGCCCATCGGCCAGGGCGGTTCCTATGACTGGGCGGACGTGGTAGCGCAGATGACGCAAAGCGTCTATGCGCCCTTCGCCGCGGCAACCAGCCTGCTTGCGCCGACTGAGGAGATGGCCTCGTACGCGCCCTTCTTCGCGACACAGGCCTTGTTGTCCGCACGTGGCGAAGCAGCAGCTGGGCCGAACCCGTTCGCCGCGGCCAGCAGTGCTCCGCTGGGCTTCAGTGAGGCCTCGGTCGCGCTGACGACATCGTCGCTGCAGGCCGCTGCCATCGAAGAAAACACATTGGCGGGCAGCGCACGCGTCACCGCAGCGACGAGCGGCGTCGCCATATCGGCGGCGATGGAAGGCGAAGCGACGAGCCCGACTTCGTCGGCAACCTATGCTGCGGCCGAGCGCGCCAGCCAGTCGCAACGCGCTCCCGAACTGCCCTTGCCGCCACCGCTGGGCGGCGACCCGCGAGCCAATCCCTTCGCCCAGGAAACCGCGCCGCCCAGTGCTTTAGTCTTGCCCGCCACGCCACCCGGCTGGAGTGTCGTGGTGGTGAGCAACAGCTACGCGAATCAAGCCAAGCTGGAAATCATGGCCTTGCTGGCCGCGCCACTGGGGCCGCTCGCTGTAGCTGCCGGCGCGGGAGGCGGCATGGCTGGCGCGCAGGCACCCGGCTTCGTGGATCCGCAAGCGGCAGCAGCCTATGCCGCCGCCGCGATGCAGGGCGGCCGCAGCATCAATCTAGGCATGGGGCGCAGCCTGCAGTTCAGCCTGGTCGACGATCGGTTGCGGCGTGTCGGCGCCATCGGCGAAGACGAACGCGGTGCAGGCTCGCGCCGCACCGGCGACGGCCTGGACGAGGCAGCCCGCGTCGATCCCGCCGAACGCGACGAAGAAGCCCGTGGCGATCGCGGCGGCGACGATCAGGAACGCCGTCGTCTGGCCGCAGTCGCGGCGATGCGTCGCCGGCAACGCCCGCGCAGCACGCGCTGCCGTTATCGGCATGGGCCACGGCGGCCGCTGCGGGCGACCGGCAGCGGGCGCTATCCCAGCGGCGTGGACCTGCGCGAATTCAGCGAGCGGTTGCCGCCACGCTATCTGTGGACCGCGACGCCACCCTCACCCGGCGCGCCACCGGCCTAGCGCCTTCGGCTGACGCGCGCGCAAGTCTCGCGATCAAGGGCTGGAAAGTTCCGGTCCGGACCGATGAGGACGTTATGTCGTTACGTTGCAGCCGTTATGCGGTCTGCATCTGCGCGACCTTTGTCGTTTCCTCAAGGCTTCGACCGACCTGATCTCGAATTGACTCTGGAAAGTGCCGTTGCAGCGGATGCTCCACGTCGGATCGGTACCGGCCCGCAAAATGGGCGCCTCGCACGCGGCCCTGTGCGTCGACGCATTGAGAGGCGATGGCCCTGCGTGATTCGGCGCAGCGCCTCACCAGCAGATCGGGCGTCTTCGTGCGGACGCCCGTCAAACTGCATCCTGCCGCCATACCTCAAGCCCGTCATGCAACGCATTCAGGCCCGCGCCGAACTCGAGTCGGCTTTATATATTCCGAATCGCCATGAGCCTGCTCGACATTTCCAATCATGACCCATTGCTCACAGGCCTACGCCAGGACCTAGGTAGACTCGAACAGCCCGGGATGCATCGGGTCCGATATGCCGACATCCAAATCGGGCGCAACCGCTTTTATTTTCAAGGGAGAGTGAGATATGAAGCGCACTTCAAAAAAGTTAATCGCATCTCTTTTTATGATGCCGATGCTTGCATCCGCGGCCAGCGTAAGCCCCGCCGGTGCCATTACCTTGGTCGGCCCAGTCACCATCACCCAGGGCAGCTCCACGGTCACCTGCACCCTGGGGCTCACCGGCACCATGAGCACCAACGGCAGCCTGGTCATTACCAGCGCGTCGATACCCGACTTTTGCGGCACCGGCGGCGCCACATTCTATAACACCAATATTTCATCCTATTGGACCGGCTCGGCCTTTACCGGCCCTGCGGCAAGCCAATTTTCTTCGACCCTGTCGGGCTTCAGCGTCACCAGCGCAACGTTTTTTGGCCCTCCGCCGCCCAGCTATACTTGCGCAGGCGCCCTTCCGCTGAAGTGGGATGGTTACGGTGAGAAAGTCGTCATCAATCCGACGACCATTACCGCGGGCGGCACCAGCTGCATCGTCAGCGGCACGCTTTATCTGGCGCCGTTCCAGTCTTACTGATTAATTACGCAATCGTTTCACGGATTGATCCTGGGGCGTGAATTCATTTCACGCCCCAGGATCCATTCAAGGTGCCGATTAAATCGTTATCTAAAATACTGAAAAGGGGTCAAATACAGCGTACCGCTGACAATGCAGCTGGTACCGCCCGCGGTAATGGTCGTCGGATTGATGACGACTTTTTCTTCGCGAATGCTCCACACAAGCGGAAGCGAACCCGCGCAAGTATATGAAGGCGGCTGAGGCCCGACATCCGTTCCGCTAATAACACTGAAGCCCGATAAAGTCGACGAGTATGGTGCCGTAGTCGTAGTCAAGGCCGACCCGGTCCAATACGACGAAACATTGGCTCCATAGAACAATCCACGGGTTTGGCTGCAAAAATCAGGCACATTCACATTGGTAATGACCATACTTCCATTACTCGCACTGATGGTACCGATGAGTTCCATGGTGCAAGTGACGCTCGTGTTGTTATGGCTGATAGTAATCGGACCCAGCAAGGTGATCGAACCACCCGGACTGGCAGTCACCGCCGACGCAAACATCGGGGCCATACAAAGTGCCGCCACCAAGCTTTTTGCCATACGCCTCATATCTCATGCTCCCTTGAAGTGATGTCGCTCGCGCTGGTATTCGAGAGCTCACGCCGGCGCAGCGAGCGCATACGCCGAATGCGCTTCGACTATAGCCATCGAAATCCCAGCTGGATTTCAGGCCCTATCAGTTTTGATAGGGTGTTTGACGCTGCTTCGTTCGGTCGCTCGCAGCGCAACTGCTGCGTGGTCGACACGAACGCGTGAGGCCCGTGGTCTAGGCAGCTATCTCGTCCGGCTTGACGGGATCCGGCAACAGTTCAATCACGCCACTGCGGCGGCTTAGCAGTTGCAAGCACGGCGCGCGCAGGCATGGCCTTTATGTCCTCTCGCGGCCGCAGCCCCGGCGCCTTTCCGCTCAACCTAGGAATGTCCCTAGCTCGGGTTTTCCATAGCTGGGAAACGCCCCAGTGGGCGCGCTGCAAGGCACATGCTGCAATCCGGGAACCAGGCCATCCGCCGATTCGCGAGGTCATCCATGAGCGCCGTTTCCGCCGTTCGCCCCAACGCCACGCACGCCGCGACCAGCAGCGACGCACCGGCCACCTACACCGTACAGTCCGGCGACACGCTGTCCGGTATCGCAGCGCGCTTCGGCGTGTCGCTGAGCGCGCTGGAAGCGGCCAATCCGCAGGTGAATCCGAACCTGATCTATCCGGGTGATCGCCTCGCCATCCCCGGCGGTCACGGCGGCGCGGAGCCGACCGGCGGCGGCAAGGGCGCGCCCGCATCGAGCTACACGATCAGCGAGAACGGCGTGAAGCTGATCGAAGGTTTCGAGGGCGGGCCCTACCTCACCGCCTATCCGGATCCCGCCACCGGCGGTGCACCGTGGACGATCGGCTACGGCCATACCGGCGGCGTGCAGCCCGGCGAGCACATCACCCAGGCGCAGGCCGAGCAATTCCTCAAAAGCGACCTGCAGAGCGCGGAGAGTGCCGTACGCAGCAGCATCCACGTACCGATCACACAGAACCAGTTCGACGCCTGCGTGAGCCTGGCCTTCAATATCGGCGGCACCGGCTTCAGCGAATCCGACGTGGCTGCGCGGCTCAATGCCGGCGATTACACCGGCGCGCAGCGCGCCTTCGGGGAGTACAACCATGCGAACGGTCAGGTGCTGCCCGGGCTGACCCGCCGCCGCGCCGCGGAAGCCGCGCTGTTCGGCAGCGACGCGCCGAGCGGCACCAGCGCACCGCCGCCCAGCGGTAACGGCAACAGTCAGGGCAGCGGCAGCCAGAGCGGCGACTACACCGTGCGCGCCGGCGACACGCTGTCCGGCATCGCCAGCAGTCACCACGTCTCGCTGGCAGCACTGGAAGCAGCCAATCACCAGATCAGCAACTTCAACAAGATCTTCCCGGGCGAAGTGATCCATCTGCCCGGCGGCAGCACGGACAGCACACCGACGACCAGCGCTCCGGGCGGCAATTACACCGTGCGTGGTGGCGATACCTTGAGCGGCATCGCGGCCGCTCATCATGTTTCGCTGAGCGCGCTGGAGGCGGCCAATCCGCAGATCGGCAATCCCAATCAGATCTATCCAGGCCAGGTCATTCATCTGCCCGGCAGCGACCCAGCGAACAAGTCAAGTAACAGTGCTGCGGGCGGCAGCTACACCGTGCGCCGCGGCGACACCCTGAGCAACATCGCGGCCACCCACCATGTCTCGCTGGACGCATTGGAAGCGGCCAATCCGCGGATCGGCAATCCCAACCAGATCTACCCGGGCCAGGTCATCCACCTGCCCGACGGAGGCGCGGCCAGCAAGCCGGCGCCGACATCGACGCCCAAGCCGGCCTCGAGCAATTACACCGTGCGCGCCGGCGACACCTTGTCCGGCATCGCCAGCAATCACCACGTGTCGCTGGCCGCGTTGGAAGCGGCGAATCCACAGATCGGCAATCCGAACCGGATCAGCATCGGCGAGGTCATCCATATCCCGGCCGGCGGCACCACGATCACGCCTTCGTCGCCGTCGTCAGGCCCGACCAAGGGCAGCAATGCGGCAGCGATGGCGAAGAAATATCTGGGTCGCTACGAAACCGACCTGGAGGCGCACGGCATCACCCAGGCCGGCGTGGATCCGAGCGAGTGCTGCGCCAACTTCGTGTCCTCGATGCTGCAGCAGGCTGGCATGATCCAGTGGCACAGCATCAATGTCGGCGACCTGGCGAACCGGCTGCAGCAGCAGGGCTGGCACAAGGTCAGCCTGGCCGACGCCAAGCCCGGCGACGTGTGGATCTGCCACGACATCGACGGCGAGGACCATACCGAGATCGTGGCGAGCAACGACCATGGCCATGTCACCCTGATCGGCTCGAACAATCATCCGGTGCGCAGCAACCAGCAGATCAACTACGACGACAGCTCGGCATCGATTCGCGGCTCCTACATCCTGGCGCCGCCCTGAGCGCACCCGCAGGCGACGCGGACAAACCAGGCCATCCGCTCAGCCGCCAGGGAACAACTCCGGCGGCGCACCATAGTCGCGGCCCCAATTCGTCCAGGGCACATCGGTGGCGCCGATGCTGTCGACGCGCACGTACCAGCGCCCCGGCCGACGCTGCAGCAGGGCGTCGTAGTCGGCCGATTTCTGCCCGCGCCGGTCAGCCGCCTCGTAGCGCGTGTCGGCATAGCTGATCGGTTGTCCCTGCGGGTCCTGCATCGCCGCATGCAGGAATATCCAGTCGCCGGAGCGGCGCCACTGCTTCACCAGAAAGCGCACCGGCCTCTCGCGCAGTTGCGCCTGCGCATGCGCACGGGCCGCGTCCAGCACGGCACGGCGCTCGCGCTGGTCGGCCAGCGAAGACGATGCGTTCGTCGGCGCATGCGCGAAACCCAACAACAAGGCGAAACACAGGCTGGCAGCGACGCGCATGCGGTGACTCCCGGGACGAAGCCCATGCCGGCCTGCTCCACCGGCACAGGCGGTGGCCCGAGTATGCCGGCACACTCGACCGGTCGCATGCTGGTGCTTTCCCTAGATCGAGGCGGCCAAGTTCGCCGGCCGCACAGGGTTCAGAACGAGGTCGTCAAGGTCGTCAGCCAGTCCGGCAGGATACCCAGCAACAAGGCCTCCAGCTTGCGGTCCAGGCCGCTGAGGATCAGCAGGCCGAACAGCACGAACAAGCCGCCGAGCACGTACTTCACTACGCCGCCGGTGCGCGCGAGCCGACCGCGCAGGCGTCCCAGCGCGGTATCCGACAGCATGCTGAGCAAGGCCAGCGGCAGGCCGGCGCCGAGGCCAAACACGATCATCAGCAAGGCCACGTGGCCGAGGTCGCGGCCCTGTGCGGCCAGCGTGGTCGCCGCGCCCAGGGTGGGGCCGACGCAAGGGCTCCAGGCCAAGCCGAGCAGCAGGCCGATCAGGAACTGGCTGAGCAGTCCTTCGCCCTTGATCGTGCCCAGTGCGCGCTGGCCGGCGTTGCCTGCCGAGGCGCTGAGGCGGGAAAACACCACTTGCCAGTGCGGCAACAGCATGACCAGCCCGAACAGCACCATCAGCGCGGCAGCGATGCGGCGCAACAGGCCCGCATCCAGCCCGATCGAGGCGCCCAGCGAGGCGACCAGGGTGCCGGTCACCGCGAAGGAAAGGCTGAGGCCCAGCGCAAGCAGGACGCCGCCCCAGCGGCTGCGCGACAGCGCCGAAGCGAGCAGGATGGGCAGGATCGGCAGGACGCAGGGCGAGAGCAGCGTGGCCGCCCCGGCCAGCAAGCCCAATGCGTAGGTGCCGAAGCCGAAATCCATCAGAGCGCCTGCTGCAGCGTGGCGCGGATGGCCTGCTCGGCGGTCTGGCCGGTCGAGCGGCTGACCTCGTGGCCCTGCTTGAACACCACGAAGGTGGACTGCTGGGCCACGTGCAGGCTTTGCTCCAGCTGCGTCTCGGTGTCGAAATCGGCCACGAAGATGGTGACGCCTTTCAGCCCCGGATCCTTGGCCAGACGATCGACGATGGGCTTCTGCACGCGGCAGGTCGGGCACCAGTCCGCATGCAGATAGACCACGACCGGCTTGCCGGCGGCGACGGCCTGTTCGTACTGCGTCTGGTTGAACGGCACTTCGTCGGCTAGCACCGGGCCGGCCAGCATCGACAGCGCTAAGGCCCCGAGGCGAATCAATTGAGCTGTTTTCATGCGAGTGCTCCGGAAAATCGTGGAAGGCATGCAGGCATTCGCTGCTGCAGGCGCCGCGGTTACGCCGATGCGCCGGTGCGGATGCCGAGCCAACGGGCCAGCAGCGTATCCAGGCTGGCCTTGCCGGGACCGGCGATCAGCAGCCAGAAGAAGATCAGCGAGTACACCACTTCGTCGGCTTCGACGTAGTCGTCCAGACCCATCAGGTTGCTCGACACCACCAGGGTGACCGCCACCACCATGTTGACGATCATCGGGATGCAGGTGAGGCGGGTGAGCAGGCCCAGCATCAGCAGCAGGCCGCCGAGCAGTTCGGTCCAAGCCGACAGCGTCGCGCTGAACGCCGGGAACGGAATGCCCCAGCCGACGAAGCGCTGAATGAAGCCGTCGAGGTTGTGCACCTTGGCGATGCCCGTTTCCAGCCAGAAGTAGCCGAATACGAGACGCACCACCAGCGGCCCGATCCACTCGAAGCGATGCAGCGCCTTGAGCAGGCGCGTGGCGAAGTCGGCAATGAACTGGCGCATGGCGGGCGGTTCCGGGAAGATGAGGTGGCCGCATCTTGCGGCCCTCGCAGCGAGCTTCGCCATGTTCGGTCGTCCATGCTTTCTAGCTGCCCGTCCGATCCTGTGTCGCGGCCGCGCAAGCCGGACGATCGGGCACAAAATCGGGATGCGCGGGGGCATTTCGGCGCGCGCGATCCGCCCAGAATGCTTGCGTCGGGCCCCGTCGACTGTTGCGTGGCGCGACGTGTTTCGCCGAGGACGCCGCATCCCGCGGCTCCCGTGATCCGCCAGGAGATATCCATGAAGACCAACAAGCTCAACGGTGCCGCCATGGCCATGATGGTGGCTGGCCTGTTCGCCGCCGCCTCGATGTCCGCCACTGCCGGCGACAAGAGCGCCTCCCACAGCGACACCGCCAGCGTGAAGTGCGCGAACTCGTCCTCGTGTAAGGGCCAGGGCGCCTGCAAGCAGGCCAGCAACGCGTGCAAGGGCCAGAACGCCTGCAAGGGCCAGGGCATCACCATGCAGAAGTCCCAGCAGGACTGCGCCAACGCGCAGGCTGCGGCCAAGGCCTCCTGATGCACGCGACGGAGCCTTCCGGCCCGCAGCGAAGGCTCCGTCACCTCCCCGCCATGACTTACCCAACCCGCGACCGTCGACTGCCCTGCCTCGGCTTCGGCCTGGGCCTGCGCGTGGACCACTACGAGGCGCTGCTGGAAGATGCCCGCGGCGTGGACTGGCTGGAAATCGTCTCGGAAAACTACATGGTGCCGGGCGGCCGTCCGCTGGCCTGGCTGGAGCGCTTCCGCGAGCGCTTCCCGCTGGTGATGCACGGCGTGTCGCTGTCGATCGGCGGCACCGACCCGCTGGACGAGGGTTATCTCGATCGTCTCGCCGAACTGGCGCACCGGGTCGAGCCGGCCTGGGTTTCCGACCACCTGTGCTGGACCGGCGTGCAAGGCATCAACCTGCACGACCTGATGCCGCTGCCGTATACCGAAGAGGCGCTGGCGCATGTGGTCGAGCGCGTACGCCGGGTGCAGGACCGGCTGGGTCGGCGCATCCTGCTGGAGAACGTCTCCAGCTACGTCCGCTATGCCGACGCCCAGCTGAGCGAATGGGAGTTCCTCGCCGCCGTGGCCGAACGCGCCGACTGCCTGATCCTGCTCGACATCAACAATATCCATGTCAGCGCGCACAATCACGGCTTCGCCGCGCGCGACTACCTCGACGGCATCCCGGTCGGACGCGTGCAGCAGTTCCATCTGGCCGGCCACGAACAGGGCGGCCAGTTGCTGATCGATACCCACGACGCACCGGTGCCCGATCCGGTCTGGCAGCTCTACGCCGAGGCAGTGCGCCGCTTCGGTCGCGTCTCCACCATGATCGAGCGCGACGATCACATCCCGCCCCTGTCTGAACTATTGGCCGAGCTGGATTGCGCGCGCCGACTCGCGGCGCCACTGTGGCGGGAAGCGGCATGAGCACGCTGCAGGCCATGCAGCAGCAGATGCTGCAGGCCGTGCTGGGCGATAGCGCATGGCTGCCCCCGAGTTTGCAGGGAGATGCCCTGGCCGACGCGCATAGCCGCCTGGATGTCTATCGTCACGGCTATCGCATGCGCCTGCGTGAGGCGATAGCCCCGGAATTCCCTGGCCTGGCGCTGATGGCCGGGCGCCGCATGGAGGGATTGCTGCGCGACTATGTGGCCGCACATCCCTCGACGCATTACAACATCCGCTGGCATGGCGCCGGCCTGCCGGATTTCCTGGCCCGAGAGCTGCCCTGGCGCGAGCAGCCACAGCTGGCCGATATGGCGAGGCTGGACTGGGCCATCTCGATCGTGTTCGACGCCGCCGACCAGCCGACCTGGGACGCGACTGCCCTTGCCGACCTGCCCGCCGCGTCCTGGGCCAGCCTGCGTCTGCGACTGCAGGACCATGTGCAGATCGTCGCCGGCGCCAGCAATGTCGACGCCTTCCGGCGTGCGGCCGACCGCGGCGATGCGCGTCCGCGCCTGCGCCGCTTTCCCGACACGCGTGACCTGCTGGTGTGGCGCCGGGCGCTGGAGGTGCGCTATCGCAGGCTCGAAGCGGATGAGCGACTGGTGCTGGACGGCATCGCACAAGACGAGCGTTTCGACCAGTTGTGCGAGCGGCTGGCCGGCCATCTGAGCGAGCAGGCCGCCATGGCCCGCATGGTCGCCCTGCTCGCCCGCTGGCTGGACGAGGGCCTGCTGGCCGCCCCGGCCTGACGCGGCGATCGCATGCCCATGTAACCGGTGGCCGGTCACCAGCGAAGTCATGGCAGAGCCCCAGCGGAGCCCTGCCATGTACGCCGAATCCCAGCCCACGCTATCTGCCGGATCACGCCCGACGGCGATCGAGCCGGCACTCGAGTCCTTGCTCAGCCAATCCACGCTCCGGGTCGAGGTGATCGCCGAGCCGACGCATTGCGGATCCTGGTTCGCGGAAGCGCCGCGGTCCAGCCATGGCCTGTTCCATCTGGTCGGCATCGGCCGCTGCCGGGTCGAAAGCGATGCGCTCGAACAGGCGCTCGAGCTGGAGGCCGGGGACCTGGTGGTCTTTACGCGCGGCGATGCCCATCGCCTGTGCGCTTCGGCCGACGACGGGATGAACCGGGGAGATGCGACCAGCCTGATCTGCGGTGCGCTGCACTTCATCGGCGCGCCGCAGCACCCGCTCAACCACGCGCTGCCCGCCTGCCTGGTGATACGCGCCGCCCAGGCCAACAGCACCTTCAGGCAGTTGAGCGAGATGATGGTCGCCGCATCGGCATCCGGCCAGCCCGGCAGGCAGCTGCTGCTCAACAAGCTGGCCGACATGCTGTTCACCCTGGCGGTGTGTGACTACGCCCAGCAGTCCGACGAACGGCGCGGCCTGTTCGCCTCGCTCGGCGATCCGCGCATCGCCAAGGTGCTGCATGCGGTCCACGAAAGCCCCGGCCTGACCTGGACCATGCAATCCATGGCCGCCCTCGCCTGCATGTCACGCTCGGCCTTCGCCGAACGCTTCACCCAGCTGATGAGCGTACCGCCGATCCAGTATGTGACCCAATGGCGCGTCAGCCTTGCCGGACAACTGTTGCGCGACCGCCAGCATTCGGTTGCCAGCATCGCGCAACAGCTCGGCTACAGCAGCGAGGCAGCCTTCCGCCGGCTATTCAAGCGCGTCAGCGGGGTTTGCCCGGGACGCGTGCGGGCCAGGCACAGTGCACTGCACGCGGTGAACTGATGGCCTCGCATCAAGCGATCCACGCCGAAGCCCAGACCGACGTTTAGCTGCGCATAGCCTATGCAGATGCAGACTCGAGCAAACTCGCCAGCACGACATCAGGCACCGGCAGAGACCCAAGATCAGCCGCCGCGGCCACAAGCCCGGCCATCGGCACGGAAGCCACGGATCACCCGATAACGCCTCTTCACACGCCAACAGGATGGCGCGGCAACCCCGAATCCCAGCCAAGTACCGAGAAAAGAAAAGGCCCCGCGGCTGAACCACGGGGCCCCTCGGGAATCTAACGATTTCAGTTGGCGTTCTGAATCGGCATCGACGAATCGCCGCCCGTGCACTCCCTACCGTTCGGATCACAACCGGCCGCCTGCATCTTGGGCGTGGAAGGAGAACTGACCACATCGAACCAAGTGCCGCCGGTTTGAGGAATCGCATAGACCTGAGTGCTCAGATCGGCGTAGACCTTTTCCCGCAAGCCGTTCGAAGTGATGGCCAGTGGCTGCTGTGGCGTGGAGACGTGCGCAGCGTCAATGCCCATAGGCAGCACCAGATACTGCCCGTTGCCGGCAGCGAAGGCGGCACGCACCACATCGTTGGCGTCATTTATCTGGATATACCGGATGCCGTCACGCACAAACACGTATACGCGGTAATTGGCGCTTGTGCTCACGTTCGGAACACTGCGAGCAGCCATTCCCTTGCCCATCCCGAGGCCCACGGATTGAGCGGCGGGAGTGCCAGCATAGGCGGCAACGGCAAAAGTCATCAGGCTTATCAGGGTGACAGGGCGGCAAAGGACTTGGAATTGGCGAAACATGGGTGAACCTCTCGATCAGCAGACTTATGGGTCAATTCACCCGGCGAGATGCTGCGGGCACGCCCTTTATATCGTGTAACAACAGTGCGAGCCGAGTGCCCCGCGCTGTCGATCTTAAATGAATCATGCCCCCGTAGAGATACGCATGATCGCGGAGCCCGTTGATATCCAAGCCAGACGCACCGAGTTGCTTCCTGAAATGCCCACAAGCCAGCAATGCAGGCATGAGATCCTGCGTGCCCGTAGCATGCGTGCCGTCCATTCGCACGACTACCCAGCGGCGCCCATTCGTCGCGCCCGCGCGCACTTGCACCTGCACGCTGGTCAGGGTCGCCTGCTCATAGAGATAGGACGCAGCCTCGCACGCGAGCCGGTACAGCGCAAGCTGCGCCCCAGGCTCGTAACTGTCGAGGTCGTTGCCCTTGATGTCGCATTCAAATTCGACGTTTGCCGCGGCAAACGCGCGGGCGATCGATGCATCACGCAGGGCACAGGCCAGGCCGTGGGTCTGGAACGCGCGCGGTGCCAGACTGTTGGCGACTTGAAATGCCTCGTAGCGGGACGCGATGACCTGCTTCGAGATGCTTTGTTCTTCCGTCGGGGTCAGCACGTGGCGAATGCGCTCGAGCACGCGGCCCTGGGTCTGCTGGAAAGACATGGCGATCTGTTCGATGGCGTCGGCCGCGCTACGCATGCGCAGTTCGCCCATATAGAGGCCTTGCTGGGCGACTTGAAGCGCCAAATAAGTATTCTGGCGGTCTGTTTCGTCGCGAGTATTCAATGCCGTGATGCGGGCACCGAGCAGCAGCATCGTGCTGATGGTGAACGAGATGAATACCTCGGCCTGCAGGGTGGCCGGGTCATAGAGTCTTGGCGTAAGAATCGCGATGGCCACGCTTGCAGCGGTGCCGCCAACGGCCGCTCCACGCCATCCATGCCGCAGTGCAAGCCACGCCACGGGCACAAACAATGTCATGCGACTGACCAGCGCAAATTCGCTATGGGCATGTGACGCCACCCATGCCAGAAGCACGAGGCTGGGCAGCATCAAAGCGATGCTGTCCATGGCAAACCGACTATGAGATACGCGCTCCCACAGTTCGCTCGCTTTGGTCTCGCGGAAAAAATCACGCAATACAATGGCAAGCGGCACGACCGTCAGGATACCCAGGTAGTTGCCCAGGAAGAATCCGCTCGCCCATTCGGCGAACACCACATGCGGCGTACGGATCATATAGACCAGCGCCATATCGCGCGCTGCCGTGACCAGCGCCAGCAACAGGACGCATACAAGCAGGACACTTATGCGAACCTTCTGCTTCGGCCCGAACAGCGAGAGCCGGGCACGGCACCACCAGACGATGGGCGCCACGTAGGCCATGGGGGGAATAAGTTTGCCGAAGGCATAGGCCGGGCCGTACTCGTCGTAGCACTCGATACTTATCTTCGCCATAGGCAGCACCTCGGCGAATATGAGCGTCGGCCAGTACCGGTAAGGCAGGAACAACAGACAGGCGAGGCGCAGCCCCGCACGGAGCACCCATTGAGAGGAAGATACGGCACCAAGCGCCATATAGACGCTGACGTAGGCCAGCGCCAGAACGACGTGTAATAGCCATTCTTTTGTTGTTTTTCTTGCGCGCATTCCGTTCGCTCTCCACTGGACAGCTCTGATCGCTGCCCGGCTTAAGGCCCCCAGGGATGGCGCTGCGCCTCCTGGCGCACGCCTACATGTTCAGATTACTGGCTGGCCTGTCACAAGATTGCCAACTGCACCACACCCCCGAGGCCAGCCACTGACCCAAATCCCGAGAACTCCCTCTGGCATGGCAGCGGCAGCAGCACTGCCCCTGCACCCCGCCACCTAGCCCTGATCCGAAGCTAAAGCGTTTGCCATCATGGCATTAGGCGATTTCTGCCGGGGCCCAAGGGACGGTCGGATGTTATCTGGTGGACGGAGCCTCATTCGCGGCCGCGCGTGGTGGCCAAAAAACTCGCTTTGCGCCACTTGACAAATGGCTCCGGCCTGGCGCCGAAGTCGAGCGTCTGCCGAGGACGTTGATCCAGCTGTCGAGCCACGGCGTCGAGCTCAGCCGGGGAGTAGACCGATAGGTCGGTGCCCTCGAGGCGCTGCACCGTCGATTGCCCGGAGATCAAACGTATTTTGTCAGGCGAACAGGAAGGCCGATCGCTCGGCCTTCCTGCTGCGAGAGAATGGACCTCAAGGCGTAGTCAAGGCGTCGATAAAAGCCTGCCCGGTCGGTGTGCCCCAGCCCGTCACCAGGTCGAAGCCGGCCACCGCCTTGTAGCCCGGGTTGCCCCCGTCGCTGGCCGGATTGCTGCCGCTGGTGATGTCATGCATCACACTGCGGTACTTGGAGCCGAGGCCGAGCTTGTAGAGCTTGGCGTTGATCGCACCCACCGTACCATGCTTGGCCGCCACGGACTGCTGGTTGGCGAGGGCCAACACGCCGGCCCAACGCGGCGCGGCGAAGCTGGTGCCACCGTAGCCGGTCTGCAGGCTGCCACCGGTGACCACGATGTTGTCGAAGTCTGCCTCCAAGGCAAGATCCGGATCGTTGCGCAAAGTGGTCGAGCCCTTGTTGCTGGCGGTAATCACGCCGGCCAATTTCTGGTACGCGGGAATCGCATAGCCTGCCGGCTTGTAATAGCCGCCGCCGCTGCCGCTCCAACCGCTCTCCGAGGACCAGGCACCACCGGCCGACTTTGTCACCAGTGAGGTACCACCGACCTCGACAACGTAGGGATTGGCCGAGGGCGGCCCCCAGGTGGCGCTGTCATAGGCACCGCCATCGCCGCTGGCATTGAGGAAGGTCTGACCTTGCGCGGCGAACTGCTTGAGGATGGTGTCGTCCATGGGCTTGTAGTCGTTGGAGTACCACGACGTCGAAAGCACCTTGGCGATATTGTCGGTAGCCATCTTGTTGAGGATATCGGTGGTGTTGGCGCCCTCGTAGTTCAACACCTGCTTGAGGCCAGGCGCCATGCCGATCACGTTGCCGATATCCAGTACCTGCTCGCCATCGTCGCAGCCGCCGCAGCTGCCACTGAAGCCGTTCACCAGCACATTCTTCACCGGCACCGTGGGCTTCATGCCGGCATCCTTGAAGAACAGCTGCAAGTCGCTGGCGTCGTAGCCTTCTAAGGCGAAGATGCCGACGACTTGCCCGGCGCCGGTGAGCTTGCCGTTGCCATAGTAGGCAGCACGGATATCGCTCGGCAGATACTCTCCCGAAGGGCCCGAGCCCTTGATGCGCGACACCGCTCGTATGTGCTGCGTGGAACTGCCGTGCAGCAAATGGCTGCGCGGCAGGTTGATATTGCTCAGGCCAGTGATCGCCAGCAGGGGCACGCTGAGATCGAGCGTGGGCTCGCGGTCAGGTGCGTAGAACGCACGGTTCTCCGTCGGGTGACTATAGGTGGCGAGGGTGATATGCAGGGCACGGTTGATCGTATCCACATCGCCTTCGACATCAACCAGATGGCGATTGGCGGTGGTCTCGGTCACCTTCAGGCCGTTGGCCTTGGCCCAGGCGACCACGCTGTCGTAGTCCTGCTGGGTGGGCCCGAAGCGCCGGGTGAATTCCTGCACGCTCAGATATTGTTGGTAGTTCGGGCTCGCCGGGTCATAGATCTGTTGCAGCAGACTGTCCAGCTCATCTTCGTTGCGTAACGTCAGGGTCAAGGCAAACGCCAGATGCTGGCTCGGCGCCAACGACCCCAGCCGGGCTGCCTGGCCCTGGCTTATCGCTTGGGGTACGGAGGTCTGCTGGACCTGATGCGCCGCGGCGACATCCCCGGCATGAGCCATGGCGCCAAGGCTGCAGGCGCTGGCGAAAATCAGCGCGGGTATAGCCTGCTTGCGAATGGACTTGCTTAGCGAGCGAGACTTCATAGTTCAACTCCCATAACGAACGTTTAGGAAAGGAGCCGAAGCTCCCGGTTGATCTTTCTGATCCCCCCGCTAATGCCGCGACTACTGCTCCCGTCAAGATGTGGTCTTCAATGCATAACGTAGTTTCAAGAATTCTTCCACGCTTATGATTTGAATCCGTGATTGTGTTCGTGAAGCTGATGGACCTGCGGTCCTGGAGGCATACGCCGACACATGCGAACTTGAGTGCTCAGATGGGTACGGATCGACCATAGGGTTGGCAGCCGCTGACCCATCCCCCATAAAAAAGCCCGCACAGGGCGGGCCAGTGGCTAAGCCATCGATGCAAGGGCTAGGCGCTCAATGCTTTACCCCGTAGGCTTGGTCAAGGCATGGAAGCCGACCTTATCCACCCTCCCGACCATTAAGCGCCACTATGAAACTCAAGCTGGCATTCGCCCTCGCCCTCCTTGCGCCGCTGTCCGGATGCCTCTCTTACAACCAGTTGACCAACAGCACCGTGACGCCGCCTGGCGACGACTCGATTTTCGTCATTGGTCTCACACCTGATAATTACCGCATCTCGGTATGGCCCGGGCATATCAATGAGCACGGGGTATTCGTTAAAAGCCAAATTCGAAATGCTGCTTTTTATGGCGGGGCGCAGAATGGCTACGTGGTATTCAAGGCGAAAACGGGGGATGTTCTTGCCATCACCAACGCACGCATCGTGAACAGCTCCAAATCCGTCTTTGGCCTCGACTATGGACCACGATGCGACACGCTGGTTTTCAAGGTACCCAAGGGCCAAGCGGTCTACCTAGGCGATGTCGCGTTCACACCTATTTCGGCAGACGGCCACATCGCCCCTTCGGTCAGCGATCATTTTGAGGCCGCCCGCCATTTCATAAGCGCATCATTTCCGGCCATCAAACAGCCGCTTGTTGACTCGCCCTTCATGCACATGCCAACCCTGGGCTGTGTCGAATAAACGCCCGGTGATCCTACGTCGGCGAGCTGACTTCTCGCAGGCCGCAGGCTGGTAGCGCCAGGCGCCGCGCGCGTTTTCGAGCCAGTAGCCGAACACCTCGCGCCCATTGAGCCGGCCGCGCACGTGGTGAAGCATCGCGCCGTCGCCGAGATAGACGCCAGCGTGGTTCGGCACGAGATTGCGGCTACGTACCTGCATGATGAAAGGACGCCCGATCAGTGGCGCGACATAGCCACTCGGTGCCAAACGTTGGATCTCTTGCGCGACCGGGTCAAAGGAGAGGCATATTGCCTCCTGTCAAACATCGGCGGAAAATTTTGTTGCGTTCGGCAAGAGGGCCCGGAAGCCCTCATACGACCCTTTGGCAGCTAGGCACCAAGATTGGAGTTTGGGGACCATGCGAAATCTATTTACAAGCGCAGCCGTATCCTTCGTAGCGACCATGGCTGTGCTACTCGCGATCATGTTTTTCCTCGGCAGCTACACCTATGTTCCAACGGCCGCCGCGGCCAGTCTGAGCGGCGTCCCGGTGTCGGAGCAGGCGGCGTGGATCACCGCCCATACCAAAGTCGTGCACGGCGTGGGCTACGCAAGCTTCATAGCAACTGACCCCCAGTTGCGCTCAGCGGTTATTTCCAGCGCCGCACTCGCGTTCGCGTTCGGCCTTGTGTGTGCATATGCAAGCGGGCTTCTGCAGCGCCGCCGCCGCATCGCTATCTAAACGTTTTTCCAAGGTGGACACCTCCAGCGCCACTCAACTCTGGCGCCGAGTGTCCGCTTGCAGCCCGAGGTGGGCACTGAAGGTCTTGGGACGCGAAGTTGCCCGTCAATCGCTTCTGAACAAAAGAGAAAGACATGCCGCGACTCAGCTATGAAGAGTCCTGTCGCCGATTGGAAGGAAAGTACATCGAGCCTGGCACGTACTCACTACCCCGCCACATGCCGCATCCATATGATGAGCAGGAATGTGGTATCCGTTTCTTCCGCACCATGATCGGCGAGGGTGACGACCTTAGCCATCTCACTCTTCCGCGAACATTCGTCGGGCGCTCCGAAATCAGGCAAGCCTCCTTTCGGAACACCGACTTCCGAGAGTCCTACATGTGCTGGAACGACTTTACGGACGTCGATTTCTCCAGCGCGGTGTTTGCTCAATGCGACATGAGGGCATCGCAGTTCACTCGAGTGAACTTTGGGATGGCGGACATGACCGGCGTGGACATGCGGCAATCCTGGTTTGAGAACTGCAGTTTCGATGGCGCCATGTTGAAAGGCGCCATGTTGACCCGAGCACAGGGCGAAAGAAGGGCTCTGTCCGATACCCAGCGTCTCGAAATTTCCTGGGCAGAAGATGACGGTGAAGAGCCGGATGGCGGCTAGATAATTAGTTGGGGATGAACTTCCTAGCCGTGTCTGCTTTCGATCCAAAGCGACACTTATAGATCATGTAGGCGGACTAGCATGATGGAGCGTCGCTAGGTTATTGCGCTGCGCGGCATGTCTCTAGTCCTTCGCATGACGACGGCACCTCTTGCCTCACCCACTCTCCATGGACGAACGGCGCCGCCGCGATCGCCTACGGTCCCGACGCTCCACCGTAGCGCCTAAGTCGTTCAGCACATCGAGCATGTAGGCCAACGGATCGCGCCGCGTGCGCGGCTCGGTCGTCTGGTTTGCCGGCGCCTCTGCGCGCAGTTTGCTCGACGCGCGGGCGGCCTTTTTCGCCACGAGTTTGGGTTTGCTGCCCGAGCCTTTCGGGCGGCCGGCGCCGGGTCGGAAGCCTCCCCGAGCCATACGTGATCCTCCGTGGAAATCAAAAAGTGAAAATCAAAGGGAGAAAAATTCCGCGCGCGCGGACGACAGTGGTCTAGAAAGCCGTCAAGGTTGAACTTTTAGGCCCCCTACCTGCCCGTTGGGAATGCAGGCAACATTGGTGCCCTCACAGGAATGGGGAGTTGAAGCATGCCGGGTAGAGACGCTTCAAGCGATCCGTTGTTCATGCGATTTCAGCAGTTTCAAACAGCCTTTTTGGCAGAAAGCGATCGAGGACTTGCAGTCCTTTCGATGTGTGTCTTGGAAGAAGTGATCCGCATGGCTTTGTCCAAGCGTCTTGGATCTTTTGCAAAAGAGATGTTGAACGCACTCGCTCCGCCTGGCAGCTGGGCCAAGCTTGGAAACTCGGCCGAAGCACTCGGACTTATCAGCAAACGGGAACGCAGTGACTTAGCTCATCTCACGCACGCAAGGAACAAGTTTGCTCATAAAGCACTCGACCAATTGTCCTTCGATCACCCAGATATTGCATGTCACATTGATGCGCTTCTTGAGCTAAACGAGCTACTCGCCGCACATGGCAACGTACTGGGAGAAATGGCCACGATGTCTTATAGAGAACGCTATCTATTCAGCGTCTCCATCATCTACGCATTGGTTGCTGGCCGCATGGATACCATTAAACCACTTAGCGCTTTGTCACCAACAAACTGGGCAGACCAGCATGGCCAGGTTCGAGCCGAACCCTAGGCCTCCGCTCGCGACCTCTCTCCACTGTGATGTGCATGACTCAGGCTCTGCCGGACCAAGCCGGCCGTGCGTTAGCCCGGTCAGTCGGCCCTGATCGTGGCCGCCTTCAGTACACCCGAGCAGACGACCCCCGGTTGAACAGGTGGTTTAGAATGCTATTTTGCGTCGACCGGCTGAAATCGCAACCCAAAGCGGACGTTCCCCCGAGGAAATACATGAAGCAGTTCGACATGGTCAAAGTGACCGCGATCCGGAACGACCGTTTTGTGAGTGCCGAAGTTTTCGATAAGCGTGCCCCGGTCGTCGGAGACGTTGGGACGATCCTAGAGGTGTACGCAGACGCCTACGAGGTGGAGTGTTCGGACTCGGATGGGTCGACCGTCTGGCTGGAAGCGATGTATCCGGACGAAATAGAGTTCGTCGGAACCTAGCTGAATCCGCAACCCAAATCAGACATCGCGATTCAATGCATCTAGGGAGAACAACGTGAGCAACGCCAAGGACGACCCGCTGTGTCTGGTTTTCATCCCGCCGCTGGTTACCCTGCTATATCGGGCAGAAAGCACGTTTGGGCAACCCCTTACGGAAGCTCAAGTCCTTGCCATCAGAGACAACGCTGCGTGTATCACAATGCCGTTCAGCGTGGCCTTGAAGGCAGAGCAAGAACGCGGATATCCCGATATCGTTGCTGAGCAGTGCTGGGAGGAGTGGCAGGTAACAAGAGAGCAGCTCTTTCCCTAGGGGCTGTGAGGTCCGCTTTCGACCCATAGCAGATCTGGACGAGCTGGACAGTGACGGGCTGGTTCACACACGGAGGATCGATGGACGAGGACCAGTTGGACGTATCCGCGCGATACATAGTCAAACGCAATCTGTCTAGCAACATCGAAGCAGCCGCGATTCAGTGGGATGCGGTAGAGGGTAGGCTCGATCTCACGTATTACACGTCGGCTGCACCGTCGGACGAAGACGAGGAATCGTGTGAGATAGCCATGACTGAACTGATTGCGGAGTTTCCGGACATTCGGGCCGCCGACACTCATCTAGTGAAATTAGGCGCGGAAGGCGTCGGAATCCGGGAAGATTTGCGGCTGGTGTTCTGTAAAGAACGTTAATCGCGTATGTCCGCTTTCGACCCGTAGCGGACATCGGCACTTATAAAGAGAATGCATCGTCATGTCCGGAATCGGTGGAACGTCACCCAAAACAAAGATGGAAAAGATCGCCTGGTGGACAGCTTTCTCGATCTTTTTCAGCTTCGTTCTTTATGTTCTTGCCAGAAATTTCTTGCTCTAGATTTCGGGGCTGAATCAGCATGACTGAGGTCCGCAAGCGACCCGACCCGACTCGAAGCGAAGAGGTCAGGGGCAGTCTTTCAGGGGATCAAGCATGGGATCGTTGGCCAACTCGATCATTGGCGAGTACTACGCCGATGGATACGTTGAGGCGCTCGTCGATGTTAAGAGCAGAAAGAGCCCCAGCTTGCGCGTATGTGTTCGCGTTCAAGATGAAGCTGGCTCTCACGCGGCCATTACTCAGGCCGATGCCTCTCTGCCTCGCCTGATCGCGGACATCGCCTCAGCCGAGGTGATTGCGTCCAAGGCCGCGGGAAGCCAAGTTCCTTCGACAGCCTTTGATATTTGGATCGAATTGGATGGTGCGGCGTCCTATACCTTCGGCTTCCTCGATGGAGAGGCCGAGGACACGCTCGTCGTCGTTCGACGCGACAGAGACGGTGGTCTGAATTTGGCTTAAAGTTCGCTCCCGCCCCATGGCGGACATTGTTTGTAGCTAGAGCTGTGCATTAGGACAGAAGAGTGTCATGAATGCCGTGATCGAGAATATTAAGTTAGAGACCGACACGTGGTTAAGTGATAGGCACCTGCCGATCCATGCCAAGCCGTCATACATCGCGATGTGCGAATACGTCCGAGGGCTTCCCCTCGATCAGGTCTGTCCATACTGTGACGGAGCCATTTCGGTAGAAGAGCGCGGAACCGTATGGCTCTTAGATTGTCCGGGTGGTCGCTGCAAAGACACGTGGAGAGGACTTTGAGCATATGCTTTCGACCCAATACGGACTTTGGAGGGGACGAATGACCATTGCTTGGAACGATAAGCCCGAATGTCAGGCTTTCAAAGCCAGGCTCATGCCGTTGGTATCCGAGTTTGCAATCAGATACTCGATGGAGCCATTTGCTGACGTTTGGTATTTTGGAGTTGATCCGAAGAGCGGAGGCCGCCTGTGTCTTGCGCACTTCCAAAGTGAACGCTTCTTGCTGAAGATTCGTACCTCCGATGCTGCTGCTGAGGTTCTCGTAGGACTTCCAGGAGCGTCGCTGCGATGGACCTCTGAGGGGTGGTTTTTGCCCTCGCAGGTTGCTCAAGCAGCATTACCTTGGGCACCGGAGGCGCATGAACTTCTCTCGCTCAGTGAGAGCCTGAAAGACGTTGGCTGGTTCTAAGCGCAATGTCCGGGTTGAACGTGCCCGCAATAGGCATAGTGACGCTCATGCACGGTTGGTTTCCTCGCATTGCTTTTCGCCGCTGTGATGTGTAGAGCACAGGCTCTGCCAGTTGTTGCGATCCCAAAACAGCGCCATGTCCCCTCTGTGTGGGATGCGGTGGTCTACTACCTGCGCGTAGGGAAGAGGCGGGTCGGCGTCGGTGCACGCGTGGATGACGCCCTCGATCGTGTCGGCGCTGATCCCTGCATCCCGTAGGCAGTACACGCAGAACGGGTGACGCTCCAGATAGCCGGCGCGTGCCTTCTGCCATCGGTAGCCGTAGCCGCGCTGGGCGGATGTGTCGGTGCTGGATCGCCATGACCCCGGCTGCATCGTCTTTAGCCGCGGCGCCAACATGCCAACACGCGCCGGCAACGTCCGAAGCTTCACCATTACCTGCCCTCGCGCTCGGCCTTCAATAGGGCTTGGAGCCCTCGGATTTGCGCATCGGCGTCTGCTGCGGCTCGAACAACTCGGCCCGCACTCGCGTCTCGGTCGTCGGTGGCTGCATCAGCGAGGCCGACAGAGGCAGCAGGCGCGGGCACGTCGCTGACAACTACGCAGCGTCATGCGGCGCGCAGCCGAAGATGACCAGTACGCCGGTCAGCCAACCGATCGGCCAAGCAGGAGGCCAGCGGCACAAATCCCAGCCCATGATGGACGTCTACGATCTAAGCGCCCCATCGTAGAGCCCTCAAACTGCGCTTAATTTTGCGGGAAATTTTATGGTTGGACACAAAAAAGGCTTGCGGCAGCCGCAAGCCTTTTTCTTTGTTGGTGGGCCGTGATGGATTCGAACCATCGACCAATAGATTAAAAGTCTACTGCTCTACCGACTGAGCTAACGGCCCATGCTCAAGCGAACTGACGATTTTAGGGCCTAGCGCTGCCCTCGCACAACCTCAAACGTAGCGCGTCGGGTCGGTCATGCCTGCATCGCGGAAGCCCTGCGCCCGCAGGCGGCAGGCGTCGCAGTGCCCGCAGGCACGCCCTTGCGCGTCGGCCTGGTAGCAACTCACCGTCATCGAGAAATCCACGTCCAGGCGCCGGCCTTCGCGAGCGATGTCGGCCTTGCTCATCTGCATCAGCGGCGCATGGATACGGATATCGGCGCCCTCCACGCCCGCCTTGGTGGCCACGTTGGCGAGCCGCTCGAAGGCTTCGATAAAGGCCGGCCGGCAGTCCGGATAGCCGGAATAGTCCACCGCATTGACCCCGCACCAGATGTCGTTGGAGCCCAGCACCTCGGCCCAACCCAGCGCGATCGACAGCATGATGGTGTTGCGCGCGGGCACGTAGGTCACCGGAATCTGCGGCGCCTCGCCCGGCTCGGCGTCGAGCGGCACGTCGATCTCGGCGGTCAGGGCCGAGCCGCCTATGCTGCGCAAGTCGACGCTGACCACTTTGTGCTCGACCGCGCCCAATGCGCGAGCGACCGTCTCGGAGGCTTCCAATTCCGAGCTGTGACGCTGCCCGTAGGCCACGCTCAGCGCATGCACCTGATAGCCCTGTTCGCGGGCGATGGCGATGGTGACCGCCGAATCCATGCCGCCGGAAACGAGCACGACGGCTTTACGGGAAAGTTGATCTGACATGGTTTTGCATCCAAACGAAACGACCGGTCACCGGCCGGAAAGCGCCACCGGCGACACAGGCCGGCGCGCGGTATTACAAAAAGCCAGGCAAGTCAGCGCAGCGGCTGCCGCCACCGGCAACGTCGCGTCGACCAATCGCCAACCTGCCCGCTTGCACATCAATGGCCGGGCGCGTCATTCCACAGCAGCTTGTGCAGCTGCAGCTGAAAACGCACCGGCAGCTTGTCCTCGATGATCCACTCGGCCAGTTCGCGCGGCTGGATCGCGCCGTGCACTGGCGAAAACAGCACCATGCAACGCTGCGCCAGCGCATGCTCGGCCACGACCTGGCGCGCCCACTCGTAATCCGCGCGGCTGGCGATCACGATCTTGACCTGGTCATGCGGCAGCAAATGCTCGAGATTCGACCACAGGTTGCGCGCGCTTTCGCCCGAGTCCGGCGCCTTCAGGTCCATCACCTTGCGGACGCGCGGATCGACCATCGAAACATCCAGCGCACCCGAGGTTTCCAGCGATACCTGGTAGCCGGCATCGCACAGGCGACGCAGCAGGATCAGGCAGCGCTTCTGCGCCAGCGGCTCGCCGCCGGTCACGCAGACATGCGTCGCGCCATGCCCCGCTACTTCATCGAGGATGTCGGCGATCTCGCGCCAGCCGCCGCCATAGAAAGAGTATTCGGTGTCGCACCACACACAGCGCAAGGGGCAGCCGGTGAGGCGCACGAACACCGTGCGCCAGCCAATGGCATCGGCCTCACCCTGGATCGAATGGAAGATCTCGGTGATCTTCAGCCGCTCAGACGATGCGGCAGCCCGCATTGCAGGCGCATGGTCCGCGCCGTTGACGACACCTGCCACGGACACTCAGCCCGCCGGCTGCGATTGCAGTCGGCGTAGCCGCTCCTGGGCCAGGCCAGCGGCCTTGGAACCCGGATATTTGCTCGCCACCGCGCCCAGCGTCGTCTTCGCGGCGTCGACCTGCTTCAGCTCGATCTGGCTGTAGCCCACCTTGAGCAGCGCGTCCGGCGCCTTGTCGCTCTGCGGGAACAGGCTCAGCAGTTTCTGGAAGGTCTCGAGCGCCACCTGGTAGTTTGTGGTGACGTAATACGACTCGCCCAGCCAGTAGTAGGCATTCGGCGTCAGCGGATGATTCGGGTACTGCTGGATGAAGGCGCGAAACCCGCGCGAGGCCTCGACGTACTTGCCGCCGCGCAGCGCGCTGAAGGCCGCGTCGTAGGCAGGCTGGGCGCCACTGGCATCCGCACCAGGCGCAGCCGCCGGCGTGCCGTTGGCCGCTGCTGGGGCACCACTGGCTGCTGGGGCACCACTGGCTGCTGGCGCACTGCTGGCCGCCGGAGCCGGCTGCATCGGCACCGTGCCATCCTGCCCGGTCGACGTCGCTGTCGAAGCAGCAGTGCTCGAACCGGCAGCACCGGCGTTCTCGAGCTTGCTTAGGCGCGCATCGAGATCGGCGTATTGCGCCTTGTTCTTGTCCTGCAGCTCCTGCACCTGGTGCTGCAGCTCTTCGATCTGGCCCTGCAGCTGTTGCAGTTGGGACTGCAGTTGCTGCACCTGGTTGACCATGCCGATGCCGCCCTGGTCCTGGCTCTGCAGCTGCTGCTCGAGCCGTGCGACACGGTCGGCCAGGCTCAGACGGGACTCATCCTGCGCCAGCGCCGGAACGGCAAAAAGCATGGCGGACGCGATCGCGCCCGCCATGCTCATTCTGGCTTTGAAACGGCTAGCCAGTGTCTTCTTCATTACTCGGCCGTGTAGACGATCTCGACGCGACGGTTCTTGCTCCAGCAATCCTCGTTGTGCTCACGGCACACCGGCTTTTCTTTGCCGTAGCTGATCACGTTGATCTGGCTGGCCGAACCACCGGCCGCCTGCAGCGCGCTGGACACCGCATTGGCGCGGCGCTCGCCCAGGCCCAGGTTGTACTCGCGGGTACCGCGCTCGTCGGTGTTGCCTTCCAGGCGAGCCTGGGAGGTCGGACGATCCTGCAGGTACTTCGCGTGGCAAGCCATGATGGCCTGGAACTCCGGCTTGATCTCGGTCTTGTCGAAGTCGAAGTACACGACGCGCTGACGCAGGCAGGCATCGCGCTCGAGGTCGCCGAGCTGATACTTGCCGCTGCCGTTGTCGGTCGGCTGGGTGGTGGTCGGGCCGTTGTCGACGCCCTGGGCCTGCGGCGGCTTGACTTCCTTCTTGTTACAGGCGGCCGCGCCCACGCAGAGCAGGGCGACCATGGCTACACGAGCGGTCTTGTTCATGGTGACGTTCCTTCAAACAGGTGTTAAGTGATTCCGACAGACGATGACAATCTTATAGTACGGGACAGCTATCGCCGGTGATCCGGCTGTTATTTTGACACTACTGGCGCGCTCCGTGCAGCTAGGCGCCACACTTTGCGACCAATCGGCCTGGCGGAACCGCCACGACCAAAGAACCCGAACCGGCAAGGCCGGCTCGGGTTCGATCCCTGAATTCCGTGCAGAGCACCCAGGCGCTCCGTTTGGCTAGGCTCAACGCTGCCGATAAGGGCCCCATGCCGGTTCGCGCACGTCGCCCTGGGCGAGACCCAGGCGCTGGCGAACCTTGCCGTCGGCCGATACGGAATACAGCACGCCGCGGCTTCCTTCGATCGCGGCATACAGCAGCATGCTGGCATTGGGTGCAAAGCTCGGGGACTCGTCGGTCGGACCTGGCGAGATGTAACGGATCTGCCCGCCCAGGCTACGGTCCATGATGGCGATACGATACACGTTCCCGCTGCCCTGCACCATCGCAATCTGCTTGCTGTCGAAGCTGACGTTGGGCTCGGCGTTGTTCTTGCCCTCGAAGCTGATGCGCTGGGCGCTGCCGCCGGAGGACGGCATCTGGTAGACCTGCGGCTGGCCCGAGCGATCCGAGGTGAAGTAGATGCTCTGGCCGTCCGGCGACCAGACCGGCTCGGTGTTGATGCTGCCCGGGCTGTTGGTGAGGCGGGTTTCGTCGCGGCTGCCCAGGCTCATCGAATAGATCTGCAGGCTGCCGGTGTAGGACAGGGCCAGGGCCAGCCGGCCGCCATCCGGCGACCAGGCGGGCGCGCCGTTGATGCCCTTGGAACGCGCGGAAACCAGCTGGCGCGAGCCGGTGGTGATGTCCTGGATATAGATGTTGGAGTTGCCGCTCTCGAACGACACGTAGGCGATCTTGCTGCCGTCCGGCGACCATTTCGGCGACAGCAGCGACTCCTTGGAGCGCGCCACCACCTGCGGGTTGTAGCCGTCGGAATCGGCCACGATCAACGAATACACGCTGTTGTTGCCGGTGCCGACCGCGGTCACGTAGGCGATGCGGGTCCAGAAGGCGCCACGCACGCCGGTGATCTTTTCATAGACCTGATCGGCGATCTGGTGGGCCACGCCGCGCAGGTCGCCGGCCGGGGCAGTCAGCGACTGCGCCAGCAGGCTCTGCTGCCGGTTGACGTCCCACAGCTCGTAGTCGACCTTCAGCATGCCGCCGCCAGCGTCGCTGATGCGGCCCACCGTGATGTAGTCCTGCTTCAGCAGGCGCCAGGTGGCGAACTTGATGTCGGCGCCCTGTGAAGGCTGCTCCACGATCTCGCTCTTTTCGAGCGAGCGGAACTTGCCGCAGCGATTGAAATCGTTGCGCATCACATCGGCCATGTCGGTGGGCAGCGGAGACCCGCCGGACTGGGCGAACGGCACCACGGCGATCGGGATGGCCGACTTGGTCATGCCCTGCACCGTGCCGGTGAGCACCTGCTGCCCCTGGGCGAATAGCGGCCCCACCGCAAGCGCCATGACCATCGTCAGCGCAACGGCTAACAGCTGTTTTAGCTTTTTCATTGGGGATCCATCATGGCTTGAAGTTCATATCCACTTTGCGGGAGAACACCGACTCGTAGCCCTTGTAGGGCAACTGGGCGGCACGCATGGCAGCGTCCTCGACGGATTTGCGCCCGGCTGCATCGTAAGGACAGCTCGAATCGACCTGGGCGCTCACCACGTCGCCGCCGGGCATCTGCACGATATGCAACAGGCAGGACTGGTTCGGGGGAATATTATCCGGCCCCACCCAGTTCTGTTTGAGCGCATTCTGAATAGCCGCCAGATATTGCGCGCGCAGCGTGTTGTCCGGACCGTTCTGGCCAGTCTGCAGCTGATCGGCCTTCGGCACGTCCGGATTGGCGTTGTCCGAGGCGTTCTTCAGGTCAGCCAGTTGCTGCTGGGCCTGCGCCGCCTTGCTGGTCACCGTCTTGGTGTGCGCCGAGGCGGCATCCATCTGCTTCAACAAGTCGTCGATCTTCTTCTGCTGCTCCAGCTTCTTCTGCTGGGCGGCCTGGGCGTCGAGCTCGGACTGGCGCTGCCGTTCCTTCTCTTCCTGCAGCTGCTTGGCCTCGGCCGCCTTCTCGGCCGCTTCCTCGACCACCCGCTCCTGATCCTTGATGTCGGGATGCTCAGGCGGCGGCGGCAACGGGCTCTTGGTCGGCTGCGGAGTCGGCGGCGGCTGGGGCGGCGTGGCCGAAGGCGGCGGCGGCTCCGTATTGGGCGACGGCTTGACCTTGGGCGGCTTCGGCGGCGGACTGCCGGTGATACCCACGATGGTGGCGTCGATCACCTCGCCCGCCAGTTGCACCGGCTTCTCGCAGCTGATCGGGTTCATCGACGCCGGCAGGCCGAGCGCCGAGAACAGGGATTCATAGGTCGAGCACGGCAACACCGCGAGGAACAGGAACCCGACGATGCCCAGGTGCAGGAGGGCGGCCAGGACGACCGCCTTGGGTGTCCACCTACTTTCGTCCATTCGTTCCGCCCGAGCCCGGCTGGCTGAGCAGCCCGATCTTCGACACGCCGGCCTGCTGCAGGATCGGCAGGATCACGTAGACCTTGCCGTACACCGCGCGCTGGTCGCCGGCCAGGATCACCTGGAGATCGGGATTGGCCTTCTGGAACGCCGTGATCTTGGTGGTGAAGTCTTCCACGCTGACCGGCTCGGCCTTGTCTTCGCCGGCCTTGAGGTAGATCTGCCCGGACTCGTCCACCGAGACCACCAGGGGGTCCTTGATGTCCTTGAGCGACTTGGCGTTGCTCTGCGGCAGGTTCACCGGCACGCCCAGGCTCTTCATCATCGGCGTGGTGACCATGAAGATGATGAGCAGCACCAGCATCACGTCGATATAGGGAACGACGTTGATCTCCGACTTCAGCTTGAAACGCTTGTGGCGCGCGCTGTTGGTTCGCATCGTCGCCCCCGCTCAGGCCGTCTCGTCGGTCTGGATCTGTCGCTGCAGGATGGAAGAGAACTCCTCCTGGAACACCTCGTAGCGCGACGCCACACGATCCACCTTGTTCGCGAAGCGGTTGTAGGCCCACACCGCGGGAATCGCCGCGAACAGGCCCATGGCGGTGGCGATCAGCGCTTCGGAAATGTGCGGCGCGACCACCGCGATGGTCACGTCCTTCATCTCGCCCAGGCCCTGGAACGCGCCCATGATGCCCCACACCGTGCCGAACAGGCCCACATAGGGGCTGATCGAGCCGACGTTGGCGAGGAATTCCAGGTTGCGCTCCAGCGCGCCGATCTCGCGCGTGCCGGCCACGCGCATGGCGCGCTCCGAGCTCTCGATGACCAGGCGCATGTCATGCGTGCGGCGCTGGCGCTGGCGCACGAACTCGCGGAAGCCGGACTCGAAGATGTTCTCCATGCCGCCGTTGCTGGCGCCGCGGTTGCTCACTTCGCGGAACAGCTGGGCCAGGTCGGCGCCGGACCAGAAGCGCTCTTCGAAGCTCTCGGCGTTCTCGGTGGCCGCCTTCATCTGCGAGTACTTGCGGATGATGATGACCCACGACATGAAGGAGAACCCCAGCAGCAGCAGCATCACCAGCTTCACCGGCCAGCTCGCGTCTGCGACCAGCGTGAAAATGTTCAGTCCAGTGTCCATTGCTTGGGGGTTCTCCACCGCGAATTGTTTATGGGGATGTGGCGGTTCGCCGCCGGATGCGCTTCAGCCGCCGAGCATGCGGGCGATGATCTGTGCCGGAATCGGTGCCGGACGCATCTGCTGCATGTCCACGCAGGCCACCTTGACCTGCGCGCGGACCAATTCGCTGCCGTCGGCCCGGCTGGCGCTCTGGCTGAACAGGATACTGGCTGCGCGCCGCTGTTTGACTTCGACGCTGACCATCAGTTCATCGTCCAGCAGGGCGGGCCGGAAGAAGTCCAGCTGCATTTCGCGCACCACGAAGATCAGGCCGGCCTCCTGCTTCACCGCCGACTGGTCGATGCCGCGGGCACGCAGCCACTCGGTGCGCGCCCGCTCGAAGAAGCGCACATAGCTTGCGTGGTAGACCACCCCGCCGGCGTCGGTGTCTTCCCAGTACACCCGCACCGGCCACGCGAACGGCGCCACCGCGGCCGGCTCAGACATCGCTGCCGCCATCCCGGAACAGGTCGGCCGGCGGCACCTGCCGCGCCGGCGGCGCCAGGCCCAGGTGTCGCCAGGCCTTGGCGCTGGCCATGCGGCCGCGCGCCGTGCGGATCAGGTAGCCCTGCTGGATCAGATAGGGCTCGACCACGTCTTCCAGCGTGCCGCGGTCCTCGCTCAGCGCTGCGGCGAGCGATTCCACGCCGACCGGGCCGCCGTCGAAGTTCTCCACGATCAGGGCCAGCAGGCGCCGGTCCAGCTCGTCGAAGCCCTCGGCGTCCACCTTCAGCATGTCCATCGCGGCCTGCGCCGCCGCCAGGGTGATGCGGCCGCCCGCGCGCACCTCGGCGTAGTCGCGCACGCGGCGCAGCAGCCGGTTGGCGATGCGCGGCGTGCCGCGCGAGCGCCGGGCGATCTCCTGTGCGCCTTCCAGCTCGCAGGCGATGCCGAGGATGTTGGCGGCGCGACGCACGATCGCGGTCAGTTCCTCGGTGCTGTAGAACTCCAGCCGCTGCACGATGCCGAAGCGGTCGCGCAGCGGCGCGGTGAGCATGCCCGCGCGGGTGGTGGCGCCGATCAGGGTGAACGGCGGCAGGTCCAGCTTGATCGAGCGCGCGGCCGGGCCTTCGCCGATCATGATGTCGATCTGGAAGTCCTCCATCGCCGGATAGAGCACTTCCTCCACCACCGGCGACAGCCGGTGAATCTCGTCGACGAACAGCACGTCGTTCTTTTCGAGATTGGTCAGCAGGGCGGCGAGGTCGCCGGCCCGCTCCAGCACCGGCCCCGAAGTGGAGCGCACGTTGACGCCCAGTTCGTTGGCGATGACATGCGAGAGCGTGGTCTTGCCCAGCCCCGGAGGCCCGAAGATCAGCACGTGATCCAGCGCGCCGCCGCGCCGCCGTGCCGCTTCGATATAGATCGACAGCTGCTCGCGCACCGCCGCCTGGCCGAGATACTCGGCGAGTCGCTTCGGGCGGATCGAGGCTTCCAGGGCCTCGTCGTCCAGCTGGGCGGCCGGGGTGATGATGCGGTGCTCGGTCATATGCGAATTATGACGGGAACCGGCGAGCCTGCGCGACGTCCGGTCATGCGCCACCCACATCGCGCGGCCGCTCTACGGCGGTTCAAGGCCTCAGGCCACCGTCGGCGCCTGCCCTGCCCCAGTCCGAAGCATGCGGCCAGTGCTACGCCGGACCGCTCAGAAACACAGCTTGGAAAGCTGCCACACGAACAGCCAAACCAGCACGAAACATACCGCGCCGGCAATGATGCCGACGCGCAGCAGCCTGGGCCGGGACTTGCACCGGCGCCCCTTGCTGAGCCGCCGCAGCAGCCAGACCAGCAGCGCCCACAACAAGGCGCAGGCCAGTCCGCCGACCACGCCCACGACCAGCCCCGGCCATGCGCTCTTGAGCAAGGCTTCCAGCGGATCGAGCCCGCCGCCGCAGCGGCCGTCCAAGGCCCAGGCGCCCTCGGCCGCGAAGTACCACAGCAGCCATGGCCATGCGCGCCAGGACCTGCGCATACCGGCGCCGCGGTGAGTCGGCCGCATGCTCAGATCTCGACCTGCGCGCCCAGTTCGATCAGCCGGTTGCCGGGAATCTGGAAGAACGCCGTCGCCGGCATCGCGTTGCGCGCCATGAAGGCGAACAGCTTGTCGCGCCAGGCCGCCATGCCCGGGCGACGGCGGTCGGCCACGATGTTCTCGCGCGACAGGAAGAAGGTGGTGTCCATCATGTCGAACGGCAGGCCGGCGCGCGCGCACTGGGTCAGTGCGAGCGGAATGCTCGGGGTCTCGCCGAAGCCGAAGCGCAGCTCCAGGCCGTAGAACTCGCCTTCGAGCGGAATCAGCTTGATGCGCTCGCTCCATTCGGCCACCGGCGTCTCCAGGATCTCCACCGTCAGCAGCACGTTGCGCTCGTGCAGCACCTTGTTGTGCTTCAGGTTGTGCAGCAGCGCGTGGGGCACCGAATGCTGGTTGCCGGTGAGGAACACCGCCGTACCCGGCACGCGCAGCGGCGGATGCTGGCCGATGTTCTCGATGAAGGGCAGCAGCGCCAGACCGGACTGCTTGATCTCGCGCAGCACCAGTTCGCGGCCGCGCCGCCAGGTGGTCATCATGGCGAACACCACCACGCCCAGCGCCAGCGGGAACCAGCCGCCGTATTCGATCTTGATCAGGTTGGCGCTGAAGAACGACACGTCAATCACGATGAACAGCGCGCCGATGCCGATCACGCTGGCCAGGTGCCAGTGCCACATGTAGCGCGCCACCACCAGGGCCAGCAGGGTGGTGATCGCCATGGTGCCGGTGACCGCGATGCCGTAGGCCGCGCTGAGTCCGTCCGACGACTGGAAGTGCAGCACCGCCACGACCACCATGATCAGCAGGAACCAGTTCACCCAGGGCACGAAGACCTGGCCGGACATCTCGTTCGAGGTATGCACTACCGCCATGCGCGGCGAGTAGCCCAGCGACATCGCTTCGCGGGTCATCGAGTAGGCGCCCGAGATCACCGCCTGCGAAGCGATCACCGTGGCCACGCAGGCCAGCGCGATCAGCGGAATCTGCAGCACGCTCGGCGCCAGGCGGAAGAACGGGTTGTCGATCGCCTTGGGATCGCTCAGCAGCAAGGCGCCCTGGCCGAAATAGTTGAGCACCAGCGCCGGCAGCACGAAGCTGAACCAGGCCAGGCGGATCGGCTTCTTGCCGAAATGCCCCATGTCGGCGTACAGCGCCTCCGCGCCGGTGAGCGCCAGCACCACGCCACCCAGCGCGATGAAGGCGCTGAACCCGTGCGTGCGGAAGAAGATCAGGCCGTGCCGCGGATCCAGCGCATACAGCACGTGCCAGTTGCGGGCGATCATCGACACGCCGAGCAGGGCGATGGTGATGAACCAGATCACCATGATCGGGCCGAACAGCTTGCCGATGCGCTCGGTGCCGCCGCGCTGCAGCGCGAACAGCACCATCAGGATCAGCAGGGTCACCGGCACCACCCAGTGCGACAGGTTCGGCGCCACCACCTTCACGCCCTCCACCGCCGACAGCACCGAGATGGCCGGAGTGATCACGCCGTCGCCGTAGAACAGCGAGGCGCCGAAGATGCCGAGGATGGCCAGCATCCAGCGCAGCCTGGGCTGGTCGCGCACGCTGCGCTGGGCCAGCGCCATCAAGGCCATGATGCCGCCCTCGCCCTTGTTGTCGGCGCGCATGATGAACACCACGTACTTCAGCGACACCACCAGGATCTGCGCCCAGAAGATCAGCGAGAGCACGCCGTAGATGCTCTCCGGCGTCACCGTCATGCCGTCGTGGGTCAACGTGCTGTTGAGGGTGTACAGCGGGCTGGTGCCGATGTCGCCGTAGACGACGCCGATCGCGCCCAGGGCGAGTGCGCCCAGTCGGGAGGTTGGCTGTTCGTTCGCGTTGGTGGGTGCGGTCATGATCCGGAAAGACTCGAAAGTATGTGATCGGCGAGGCGCAGGCGCGGCGTAGCCGGCCGGCCTCGCGCGGCGCAAAACGGCAAGCAATCGGCGTGCCTGATTCGGGCATGGGTCGCCGCGCGCCGAGCCGTCATGGCTGGCGCAGCAGCGGCCGCCATGCGGCAGGCTCGCGGAAAAAGACGGAAGCAAGTGCCGCGCCAGCGACATCGGGCCGTCAGCGGCGACCGCACCGTGCGACAGGCGGCACGCGGATCAGGCTCGCGCAGGCGGCGCGCCACGACGCGGCCAAAGCCTGCCTCCACACCGCTCGGGCTTCGGTTGACGCCATCGCACGGAAGGCGGGCCGCCGTTCCGTTGGATTTCGACAGCGGTTGAGCCAGCCTGTTCATGAGATCACCGGCTCAACTGCCCAACGCGGCGCGCAGCGCCTTGCGGATGATGGCTTCGGCGTCGTCGCCCTCGGCGGCAACCTTCTGCACCAGCCGGCTCACTTCGGCGGGCTTGTAGCCCAGCTGCTGCAGGGCCACGGTCGCCTCGCCCGCCGCGTCCGCCGGCATCGCGGCGCCGGTGGCGAGGCCCGAGCCGGGCACGCCAGCCAGTCCGTCCACGCGGTCGCGCAGTTCCACCACGATGCGCTCGGCAGTCTTCTTGCCGATGCCGGGAATCTTGGTCAGCGCCACCACGTCGCCCGCCTGCACCAGCCTGGCGAAATGGTCGGTGGAAACGCCGGACAGCACCGCCAGCGCGATCTTGGCGCCGATCCCGCTGACCTTCTGCAGGCTGCGGAACAGGCTGCGCTCCGACTCGCGCAGGAAACCGTAGAGGGCGACGCTGTCTTCCTTCACCGCATAATGGGTGAGCAGGATCACTTCCTTGCCGATGCCCGGCAGGTCGTAGACGGTCGACATCGGCGCTTCCAGCTCGTAGCCGACGCCGCCGACTTCGAGCAGCAGCCACGGCGGCTGCTTGGACAACAAGGTTCCGCGCAATCGTCCGATCATCGGCGGCGCCTCCACGCGCTGCGCGGAATGCCTACGCGCTGCAAGCTGGCGCGGGTATGCGCGTGCGCGACCGCGATGGCGAGGGCGTCCGCCGCATCCGCCTGCAGCGGGCCGGAAAGGCCGAGCAGGATGCCGATCATGTGCTGCACCTGGGTCTTGTCGGCGCGACCGCCGCCGACCACCGACTGCTTCACTTCCGTCGCTGCATATTCGTGCACCACGATCCCCTGGCTGACCACCGCGCAGATCGCGGCGCCCCTCGCCTGCCCCAGTTTCAGCGCCGAATCGGCGTTGCGCGCCATGAACACGCGCTCGACCGCGCACTCGGCCGGGCGATGGGCGGCAATGATGTCATTGAGTTCGTCAAAAATGCGTTTCAGGCGCAGCGGAAAGCTGGCCTCGCCGGCCACCGCCAGCGCGGCATGGAAAACATGCGACAGCTTGCCGGCGGCATCGACGTCGATGATGCCGACCCCGGTGCGCTGGCTGCCCGGATCGATGCCGAGAATGCGGACCATCACAGGCTCAGGGCTTCGAACGGCGGCACCGGCGCAGGTCAGGCGGACGGCAGCAAGGCGCTGTGATAGACCTCGCTGACGTCGTCCAGCGCGTCGAGGCGCTCGAGCAGGTCGGTCAGCGATTCCAGCGTCTCTTCCGGCACTGCGGTGCGATTGTTCGGTCGCATGCCCACGCCGGCATGCAGGGCGTGGAGACCGGCCTCGGCCAGCTTCTGCTGGATCGCTTCGAACTGATCCGGCGCGCACAGCACGGTGCTCTCGCCGTGCTCGTTGACCACGTCGTCGGCGCCGGCGTCGAGCGCGGCTTCCAACACCTTCTCCTCGGCCGCGGCGTCGCCGCCGGTGGCGAAGGCCAGCTCGCCGCAGCGGGTGAACTGGAAGGCCACCGAGCCGCTGGTACCCAGGTTGCCGCCGTGCTTGGTCAGCGCGTGGCGCACCTCGGCAACGGTGCGGGTCGGGTTGTCGGTGAAGCACTCGATGATCATCGCCACGCCACCCGGGCCGTAGCCTTCGTAGCGCAGCTCCTCGCCGGCGCCGTCGGCGCCCGAACCGCGCTTGATCGCGCGCTCGATGGTGTCCTTGGGCATGTTGGCGGACAGCGCCTTGTCCACCGCGGTGCGCAGGCGCGGATTCAGCGCCGGGTCGGCGACGCCGGCGCGGGTGGCGATGGTGATCTCGCGGATCAGCTTGGTGAACACCTTGGCGCGCTTGGCGTCCTCGGCGTTCTTGCGACCCTCGATGGAAGGACCTCTACCCATGACTCACCCGAATCCCGCTGAAAAGTCGCTCATTTTACCGCTGGGCGCGCGCCGACTGGCAAGCCGCGCCCATTCGGGCGGCCCGCGTCAGGCCAGCGGCGGGTGCTCGAAACAGCCCTGGCGCAGGAATCGTGCGGTCTGCTGGGCCGCCTCCTGCGAGAACAGCAGCCCGGTATGATTGGCCTCCACCACCAGGTGATCGGCCAGTCCCGGCAGGCGGGTCTCGGCCACTGCCACCGTGCCGTCGTGCTCGCCCTCGAAGGGGCCCAGCACCGTGCCCAGGCCCAGCGGCATGCGGCCGGCGATCATGCCTACCGCACGCGCGCCCTCCCAGCACTCGAAACCCTGCTGCAGCAGTTCGCGATTGTGGCCGAGCAGTGCCTCGCCGGCGCGCCCCATGCCGGCGAAGCGCCGCGCCGAGGCGCTGCCCTTCAGCGGCGAACCCAGGCAGACGATGCGGCCGGGCGGCAGCCCCACCGGTTCGGCGCAGGCGCGCAGCGCCAGCAGCCCGCCCAGGCTATGGCCGACCAGATGCACCTGCTCGGCCTCGCCGGCAAGCCCGAGCATGCGCGCCTGCAGCCGGCCGAGGATGCGCTGCTGGGTGGCCGCCACGCTGAGGTAGTCGAAGCGGTGCACGCGCAAGCCGGCCTCGATCAGGCGCCGGTGCAGCATCACCAGCGCGAAACCGCGCATCCACAGGCCGTGCAACAGGATCACGTGTTGGGTCATGACGGCATCGGACGAAGCTGGCAGGACAGGACCGCGGCCGCACGCAAGGGGGCGGCCGCCCATGCTAACCGGCGCGGAGCGCTCAGACTTCGCGCACCTTCACATGCAGCTCTTTCAATTGTGCGTCGGCGATCGGCGACGGCGCGTCGGTCATCAGGTCCTGCGCGCTGGTGGTCTTGGGGAAGGCGATCACGTCGCGGATCGACTCGGTGCCGGCCATCAGCGCCGCGATGCGGTCGATGCCGAAGGCCAGGCCGCCGTGCGGCGGCGCGCCGAACTTCAGCGCCTTGAGCAGGAAGCCGAACTTCATCTCGGCCTCTTCCGCGCCAATGCCGAGCAGCTCGAACACCGCGCTCTGCATGTCCGGGCGATGGATACGGATCGAGCCGCCGCCGATCTCGTTGCCGTTGAGCACCATGTCGTAGCCGCGGCTCACCGCGCTGGCCGCGTTGGCGCGCAGGTCGGCGATGTCGTCCACCTTGGGCGCGGTGAAGGGATGATGCAGGGCGACGTAGCGCTTTGCCTCTTCGTCGTACTCGAACATCGGGAAATCGGTGACCCAAAGCGGCTTCCAGCCACTCTCGACCAGGCCGCGGTCCTTGCCGACCTTCAGGCGCAGCGCGCCCATGAAATCGGTGACGGTCTTCCACTTGCCCGCGCCGACGAACACCATGTCGCCCGACTGCGCGCCGGTGGCCTTGAGCACCGCATCCAGCGCCGCGTCGTCGAGGAACTTCGCCACCGGCGAATTGACGCCCTCGCGGCCCTTGGCCAGATCTTCCACCTTGAGCCAGGCCAGGCCCTTGGCGCCGTACTTGGCCACGTACTCGGTGAGCTGGTCGATGTCCTTGCGGCTGAGCGAGGCGCCGCCCGGCAGGCGCAGCGCAGCCACGCGGCCGGCCGCATCGTTGGCGGGTTCGGCGAACACCTTGAACTCGACGTGCTTGAGCGCGTCGGCCACGTCGACCAGCTCCAGCGCGATGCGCAGGTCGGGCTTGTCCGAGCCGAAGCGGCGCATGGCTTCGTCCCAGGTCATGCGCGGGAAGGCGGCGTCCAGCTCGACGCTCATCACGTCCTTGAACACCTGGCGGATCAGCTCCTCGACGAAGTCCTGCACGTCCTGCTCTTCGACGAAGGCGAACTCGAGATCGAGCTGGGTGAATTCCGGCTGGCGGTCGGCGCGCAGGTCCTCGTCGCGGAAGCAGCGCGCGATCTGGTAGTAGCGGTCGAAGCCGGCCATCATCAGGATCTGCTTGAACAGCTGCGGCGACTGCGGCAGCGCGTAGAACTGGCCGGCATGCACGCGGCTGGGCACTAGGTAGTCGCGCGCGCCTTCGGGGGTGGCCTTGGTGAGGATCGGCGTCTCGATGTCCTGGAAGCCGCGCGCGTCGAGATAGCGGCGCAGCGCCTGCACCAGCTTGATGCGCGTGCGCATCATTTTTTGCATCTCGGGGCGGCGCAGGTCGAGGTAGCGGTAAGTCATCCGCATGTCCTCGTTGGGGTTCTCATGCAACGCGAAGGGCAGGTCCTTCGCCGCATTGAGAATGTCCACCCGCTCGGCCAGCAGCTCCACCGTGCCGGTCTTGAGCTTGTCGTTGACCGCCAGGCGCTTGCGGATGGTGCCGGTCACGCGCAGGCAGTACTCGTTGCCGATCTCCCCGGCGACGGCGAACGCGGCCGCGTTGTCGCGCTCGACTACCACCTGGGCCAGCCCCTCGTGGTCGCGCAGGTCGACGAAGGCGACGTGGCTCTGCAGGCGCAGGGTGTTGACCCAGCCGCACAGGGTGACGGTCTGGCCGACCAGGGATTCGTCGATGAGGCCGCAGTAATGCGTGCGCATGCGCTTGAGACTCCGGGCCGCGGCAGCGGCATAAGGCGGTGAAAAAGACCCGGAATCTTAACACCGCCCGCGGTCGCCGGCCGCCCCCGCGATGCGCGAGGCGGCCGGCCCGCTCAGCTCAGCTTGGCTCAGTAGCGGCTGTACACGGCGAACAGCCCGCGGCAGCCCCGATTGACCCAGATGCCGCCGCGATCCCAGCCCCAGGTGGAGCCCAGCCGGCAGTCGTTGCCGGAATCCTGGCGCAGCAGCCGCACCGTGCCGCGCGGACCCACGTCGACCCGGCACTGGCTGTAACGCTGGTCGCGGCTCTCGCACTGCAGGCGAACCTCGCGCCCGGGACCCTGACCCCAGCCGCCGTCCGGCGGCGGCGGCGGCGGCGGGTACGGCCGGCCGTAGTCGGGACCGCCGTAGTCCGGTCCGCCATAGCCCGCGGCGACGAACAGGCCGCGGCACCCGCGGTCGACCCACAGGCCGCCGCGGTCGATGCCCCAGGTATCGCCGCGGCGGCACGGGCTGTTCGATTCCTGCCGCACCAGCCGCGCATCGCGCCACGGCACCGGGCAACGGTTGCCGTAGCCGTTCTGGCTTTCGCAGCGGACCGGCCCGCCGCCTTGTGCCTGGGCGACGGACGGAGCCGCCGCCAGCAGCATGCCGCCGAGCACGCCGGCCGCCAGGCCTAGCAGCACTTTGGGAGCAAGCATGAGTCGCCTCTTTCGTTGAGTGGAAGGTGGCGCCACGCTAGCCTGCGCTTGCCCAACCGGGCTTGAATGATCTTGCGTCGGCGAGCGCAAGATCATGTCAGCGAAATGACCGGCTCAGCTCTCGCCCGAAGAGGCCGCCGGGGCAGGCGCGGGGGCCGCTGCCGGAGCGGCGGCCGGCGTGGCTGCGGCGCCCCCGCCGGAGCCGGCCGAAGCGGCCTGATCGCCGGCCAGGTTGCGCTTCTTGTCGCCGTCCTTCTTGAAGTCGGTCTCGTACCAGCCGCTGCCCGCCAGGCGGAACGACGGCGCGCTCACGCGGCGCTGCACCTGGGCGTTGCCGCATTGCGGGCAGGTGGAGGGGTCCGGGTCGGACAGCTTCTGCAGGCGGTCGAAACGATGACCGTCGGCACATTCAAATTCGTAGATGGGCATGGACACTCCGAAACAGGTCGGTCCGCAGACCGCTGGCGCACATTGTCGGTGCTTTCCGCGGCTTTTCAATGCCGCCCCGCGGGAACCCGGCGGGCGTCGCCCGGCCGGCAGCCCTGACCGCAACGGCCGGCGTCGGTGCCGGACGCTCGCAAGTCATGGAGGTATAGACGTCTAAACGTCTGTTGACGCATCGGCATGGGCGTACTAGCCTGCGGTTGTTGCGTCGCAGCAACACACTATAAAAGCGCGAATCGCGCGCCATGGGGAACGATACGATGAGCAAGCGCACCACCCTCCTACCGCTGGACCGACTCTCCGCCGCCCTGCTGCTCGCGCTCGCCGCCACCGGCGCGGCCGTGGCCCAGGACGCGCCGCCGGCCTCGCCGGACAACGCCAAGAAGCTCGACACGGTGATCGTCACCGGCACCCGCTCGGACAGCCGCACCGAAAGCAGCTCGCTCACGCCGATCGACGTGGTCTCGGCCAAGGTGCTGCAGCAGACCGGCACCAACGACCTGCCCACCGCGCTGGCGCGCATCATTCCCTCGCTGAACTTCCCGCGCCCGGCCGCAGCGGACACCGCCGACACCCAGCGCCCCGCGCAGCTGCGCGGCCTGTCGCCGGACCAGGTGCTGGTGCTGGTCAACGGCAAGCGCTGGCACCCCGGTGCGATCCTGCTCAACAACGGCGTGATCGGCCGCGGCTCGCAGTCGGTGGACCTCAACACCATTCCGCTGTCGGCCATCGACCACATCGAGGTGCTGCGCGACGGCGCCTCGGCGCAGTACGGCTCCGACGCCATCGCCGGCGTGATCAACATCATCCTGAAGAAAGGCGCCAAGGGCGGCGAAGTGGAAGTGAGCGGCGGCCAGTACTCCGCCGGCGACGGCCGCCAATGGCAGGGCTCGGCCAACTTCGGCATCCCGCTGGGCGGCGACAAGGGCTGGCTGCGCATCACCGCACAGAGCGGCAACGAGGACTACACCAACCGCGCCGCGCCGGACAACCGCTCGCCGGCGTGGGAGGCGCTCGGGGTGAACTACCGCCAGGGCGATCCAGCGGTGCACGACACCAACCTGCTGCTCAACAGCCAGTACGACCTCACCCCGGACGTGCAGTTCTACGCCTTCGGCCACTTCGGCCGCCGCGAGAGCACCTCGCCGGCGTTCTACCGCTACGGCCTCAACGCGCCGACGCCGAACAATGCGCTGATCGGCCAGGTCTACCCAGACGGCTTCCTGCCGCTGGAGCACGCCGACTCCACCGACCAGTCACTGGTGGCCGGCCTGCGCGGCACTATCGACGGCTGGCGCTGGGACGTCAGCGGCAACTACGGCGGCAACCGCGTCTCCTACGAAACCCGCGACAGCCTCAACTACGCCTACTTGCACGACTTCGGCAGCACCCCGAGCACCTTCGACGACGGCGTGCTGCACGCTGCCCAGCAGGCCTTCGACGTCGACATCGCCAAGGAAGTCTCCACCGGCTGGCTGCCGAATCCGGTCACCGTGGCCTTCGGCGCGGAATACCTGCGCCAGACCTACGGCATCCAAGCCGGCGCGCTGCCGTCGTGGTACGTCGGCACCTCGGGCGTCTCGGGCGGCGCGCAGGGCTTCGCCGGCTGGCAGCCGGCCAACGCGGTGAACGCCTCGCGCCAGGACGTGGCCGAATACCTGGACCTGGAAACCAACCTCACCGACAAGCTCAGCGCCTCGGCCGCAGTGCGCCACGAGCACTACAACGACTTCGGCAACACCACTTCCGGCTCGCTGGCCGGCCGCTACGACTTCACCGACCGCTTCGCCCTGCGCGCCAGCGCCTCCACCGGCTTCCGCGCGCCCTCGCTGGGCCAGGAATATTTCTCGCAGATCTCCTCGCTGTATTTCGCCAACGGCAACTCGGCCGGCCTGCCGGCGGGCATCTACAACTCCGGCCTGGTGCCGGTGGGCAGCCAGATCGCGCAGCTGCTCGGCGCGCAGCCGCTGAAGCCGGAGAAGTCGGAGAACTTCACCCTGGGCGCGGTGTGGAATCCGCTCGACGGACTGAACCTCAGCTTCGACATCTACCAGATCGACATCCAGAACCGCATCGCGCTGTCCGGCGCGATCTCCACCACCGCACCGGCGGTGGTGAGCTATCTGGCCGCCAACGGAATCGGCAGCGGCAGCCTCAACTACAGCAGCATCGACTACTTCACCAACGCGGCCGACACGCGCACGCGCGGCGTCGATTTCGTGGGCACCTACCTGGCCGACCTGGGCGAGGCCGGCACGCTGACCACCACGCTCAGCGCCAACTACAACCAGAACGTGGTCACCCAGGTGAAGCCCAATCCCGGCGTGCTGAATGCGCTCGGCGTCAACTTCGCACGTCTGAACCGGCAGGACATCGAGGGTTACCTGGCCAACTCCACGCCGCGCAGCAAGCTGATCCTCAGCGAGCAGTACAACGTGGGCCACTGGGGCTTCACCGGCACGCTGACGCGCTACGGCAGCTACACCAACTACGTCAGCAGCCTGGTCAACTACAAACCCGCCGCCGGCGTGGTCGACCAGACCTTCACGCCCAAGTGGATCCTCGACCTGGCGGTGAACTACAACCTGCAGGCCTGGACCTTCACCCTCGGCGCAGACAACGCGCTGAACACCTATCCCGACAAGAACATCGCCAACAACAGCAACCACGGCACCCTGCCCTATTCGACCTTCTCGCCGTTCGGCTACAACGGCGCCTACGTCTACGGCAAGGTGGCCTATCGCTGGTAAGGCCGGTTCTTCGAAAGAGTTTCGATGGAACGCAAAAATCCCGGCCGCGCGCCGGGATTTTTGTGTGCGGGTGCTCACCGTAGCCGCCACCGCGCTAGACAGGTGAGCGCAGCGATCTAGTCGCCGGCCATTCGCTGAAACAGACTTGCGCTGAGCTTGGCCCCGGCCGGAGCACGCCGGCATACCAGGCGGAGCGCGAGATGAGCGAGATCGACGATATCAAGCGGCGGCAGTTCCTGAAGATGACCGCAAGCTCGGTCGGCGGACTGACCGCCCTCTCGATGCTGCCGCCCGCCGTGCGCCAGGCGCTGGCGACCCCGGCGGCGCGCGTGACCGGCACCGTCGCCGACGTGCAGCACGTGGTGATCTTCATGCAGGAGAACCGCTCGTTCGACCACTACTACGGCAGCCGGCCCGGCGTGCGCGGCTTCAACGACCCGGTGCCGCCGCCGCTGCCCAGCGCCACGCTGACCGCCAAGAACGTGTGGTACCAGCCCTACAGCGGCAACAGCGCCGGCTACATGCTGCCGTTCCACCTGGACACCAGCAAGACCAGCGCGACCTGCGTCAGCGCCTCGTCGATGGGCTTCACCGTCGACAGCCAGATGGTCGACGGCGGCAAGTTCAACGCTTGGAACACCGCGCGCTCGGCCGGCTGCGGCATGGGCTTCTACAACCGCAGCGACCTGCCGTTCTACTACGCGCTGGCCGATCACTTCACCCTCTGCGACCAGTACTTCTGCTCCACCCTGACCAATACCAACCCGAACCGGTTGTTCCTGTTCACCGGCAGCAACGGGCTCTCGGTCGGGCAGTCGCCGGTGCTGGACGACACCGAGTCCAGCGCGGGCTGGACCTGGACCACCTATGCCGAACGCCTGCAGACGGCCGGCATCAGCTGGAAGGTGTATCAGCAGACCGACAATTTCGACGACAACGCGCTGGCCTGGTTCGCCAACTTCAAGAACGCCAGCGCCGGCCAGCCCTTGTACGACCGGGGCATGGCGACGGTGCCGGACCTGGTCGCGGCCTTTCAGAGCGACGTCAGCAACAACACCTTGCCGCAGGTGTCGTGGATCGTCGCGCCGGCGGCGCTGTCGGAACACCCGAACTATCAGCCGCCGGACGGCGAGAACCTCACCGCCCGGCTGATCGCCGCGTTGGCCTCGAATCCCAGCGTGTATGCCAATACGGTGTTCATCCTCAACTATGACGAGAACGGCGGCTTCTTCGACCACCTGCCGCCGCCGTGTCCGCCATCCAGCGTGCAGGGCGGCCAGTCCACCGTGAGCACCGCGGGCGAGCTGACCACGGTCAACGAAGACGGCGACACCATCGGCTCCTCGCCGATCGGCCTGGGCATCCGCGTGCCGATGATCCTCATCTCGCCGTGGACCTACGGCGGGAAGGTCTGCTCGCAGGTGTTCGACCACACCTCGGTGCTGCAATTCCTCGAGCAGCGCTTCGGCGTCACCGAGCCCAACATCAGCGCCTGGCGCCGCGCGGTATGCGGCGACCTCACCGCGGCCTTCGATTTCGCCGGCAGCAATGCCAGCTGGCCGAGCCTGCCGTCGACCGCGAACTATGTCGCGCAATCCAGCACCGAGTGCTCGACCCTGCCCGCACCGGCGCCGCCCACGACGCAGACCATGCCGACCGCCGAGTCCGGCACCTATCCGGCCTGCGCGCTGCCTTACGTGCTGGACGCGCAGGGCAGCATCGACACCTCCGCCAATCAGCTGCTGGTCGACTTCGTCAACAGCGGCACGGCCGGCGCGGTGTTCCAGGTCTATGCGCTCAATCGCAGCAGCTACACCGGCCCGTGGACCTACACCGTGGGCGCCGGCGACAGCGTGTCCGACTACTGGAACGGCAGCGTCTTCAACGGCGGCACTTATGCCTTGCAGGCACACGGGCCGAACGGCTTCGTGCGCTACTGGCAGGGCAGCGCCAAGGCCGCCACGGTGATGCCGGAAACGCAGATCGCCTACGACGCCTCCAGCGGCAGCGTGCAGCTGACCATGAGCAATGCCGGCAGCAGCGCGTGCACCATGACGGTCAGCAACGGCTACAACGCCGAAGACGTGCGCATCTACAGCGTGCCCGCCGGCGGCAGCGTGAAGGACAGCTGGGACCTGAGCGCCAGCTCGAACTGGTACGACCTCAAGGCCAGCGTGGCCGGCCTGAGCAACTGGGCCCGGCGCCTGTGCGGCCATCTGGAAAACGGCCTGCCCAGCACCACCGAGCCGCCGCACTGAGGCGCGCGGCGCAGTCACACCGCATCACATCCTGACGAACGGTCGCCCCGGGCCATGCAAGCCCGGGGCGATCGCCAGTGCCGGCGGCTTCAGAGCCGCTGGAAGCTCAGGTGGCCCTGCTCCGCATCCACCGCGACGGTCGAACCCGGCGCGTAGCGGCCTTCCAGGATTTCCCTGGCCAAGGGGTTTTCCAGCTGCTGCTGGATCGCCCGCTTCAGCGGCCGCGCGCCGTAGACCGGATCGAAGCCCACGTTGCCGAGCAGGTCCAGCGCCTTTTCGCTGATCTCCAGCTTGAGCTGGCGCTCGGCCAGGCGCTTCTCCAGGTAGGTGAGCTGGATCAGGGCGATCTTGCGGATCTGCTTCTTCTCCAGCGGACGGAACACCACCAGCTCGTCCAGGCGGTTGATGAACTCCGGGCGGAAGTGCGCCTGCACCACACCGAGCACCGCCGCCTTCATCTGCAGGTAGTCAGCCTCCGAATCGCCGGCATGCTCCTGGATCATCTGCGAGCCGAGGTTGGAGGTCATCACGATCACGGTGTTGCGGAAGTCCACCGTGCGGCCCTGGCCGTCGGTGAGGCGGCCGTCGTCCAGCACCTGCAGCAGGATGTTGAACACGTCCGGGTGCGCCTTCTCCACCTCGTCCAGCAGGATCACGCTGTACGGCCGGCGGCGCACCGCCTCGGTGAGATAGCCGCCCTCTTCGTAGCCCACGTAGCCGGGCGGCGCGCCGATCAGCCGGCTCACCGCGTGCTTCTCCATGAACTCGCTCATGTCGATGCGCACCATCGCATCCTGGGTGTCGAACAGGAATTCGGCCAGCGCCTTGCACAGCTCGGTCTTGCCCACGCCGGTGGGACCGAGGAACAGGAAGGAACCGTACGGCCGGTTAGGATCGGACAGGCCGGCGCGGGCGCGGCGGATCGCATCGGACACCGCGCGCACCGCCTCGCCCTGACCCACCACGCGCTGGTGCAGGGCCTCTTCCATGTGCAGCAGCTTGTCGCGCTCGCCTTCCAGCATCTTGCTCACCGGAATGCCGGTCCAGCGCGACACCACCTCGGCGATCTCCTCGGCGGTGACCTTGTCCTGCACCAGCTTGAACTCCTGCTGCTCGGCGGCCTGCGCGGCGGCCAGCTGCTTTTCCAGCTCGGGCAGCCGGCCGTACTGGATCTCGCTCATCTTGGCGTAGTCCTGCCGCCGCTGCGCCGCCTCCAGCTCCAGCCTGGCCTGCTCGATCTGCTCCTTCACCTTGGTCGTGCCCTGCAGCGCGGCCTTCTCGGATTTCCACACCTCGTTCAAGTCGGAGAACTCGCGCTCCTGCTTTTCGATCTCGCGCTCGAGATCGGCCAGGCGCTTCTTCGACTCGTCGTCGTGCTCCTTCTTCAGCATCTCGCGCTGGATCTTCAGCTGGATCAGCCGGCGCTCCAGGCGATCCAGTTCCTCCGGCTTGGAGTCGATCTCCATGCGGATGCGCGAGGCCGCCTCGTCCATCAGGTCGATCGCCTTGTCCGGCAGCTGGCGGTCGGTGATGTAGCGGTTGGACAAGGTGGCCGCGGCGACGATGGCCGGGTCGGTGATTTCCACGCCGTGGTGCACGGCATAGCGCTCCTTCAGGCCGCGCAGAATGGCGATGGTGTCCTCCACCGAGGGCTCGCCCACGAACACCTTCTGGAAGCGGCGCTCCAGCGCGGCGTCCTTCTCGATGTATTTGCGGTATTCGTCCAGCGTGGTGGCGCCGATGCAGTGCAGCTCGCCGCGCGCCAGCGCGGGCTTGAGCATGTTGCCGGCATCCATCGCGCCGTCGGCCTTGCCGGCACCGACCATGGTGTGCAGCTCGTCGATGAACAGGATGATCTGGCCTTCGTTCTTGGCCAGGTCGTTCAGCACCGCCTTGAGGCGCTCCTCGAACTCGCCGCGGAACTTGGCGCCGGCGATCAGTGCGCCCATGTCCAGCGCCAGCACGCGGCGGCCGCGCAAGCCCTCGGGCACCTCGTCCTTGACGATGCGCTGGGCCAGGCCCTCGACGATCGCGGTCTTGCCCACGCCGGGCTCGCCGATCAGCACCGGATTGTTCTTGGTACGCCGCTGCAGCACCTGGATGGTGCGGCGGATTTCCTCGTCGCGGCCGATCACCGGGTCGAGCTTGCCGCTCTCGGCGCGTGCGGTCAGGTCGATACAGTACTTCTCCAGCGCCTGGCGCTGTTCCTCGGCGCCTTCGCTCTGCACCTTCTCGCCGCCGCGCAGCTTGTCGATGGCCGCCTCCAGATGCACCTTGGTCGCGCCGGCCGCCTTCAGCGCGGCGCCCAGCTCGCCCTTGTCGTCCAGCGCCGCCAGCACGAACAGCTCGCTGGCGATGAACTGGTCGCCGCGCTGCTGCGCCAGCTTGTCGGTGAGGTTGAGCAGGCGGGTCAGGTCGTTGCCGACATTGAGGTTGCCCTCCTGCCCGCTGACTTTCGGCAGCCGCCCCAGCAACTCGCCCACGCGCTGGCGCAACGCCGGCACGTTGACCTGGGCCTGGGTCAGCAGCGGCGCGGTCGAGCCGCCCTGCTGGTCGATCAGCGCGGCCATCACGTGCGCCGGTTCCAGCATGTTGTTGTCGCGGCCCACGGCCAGCGACTGCGCGTCGGCCAGTGCCTGCTGGAAACGCGAGGTGAGTTTGTCCATCCGCATGCTTGATGTCCCCGCTCTCAAAGGATTTGGCATGAAATGCCACTGCCGGGAAGATGCGGACGGGGCCCGGCGATTCAAGCGCGAGCGCGCTGCCGGAACCGTACAGGCCTAAACACGGTTCAGCACGGGGCGGTCAGACCGGACCGGCGGACGACGCCTCAGGCCGGGGATGGTTCAGGAAATTTCCAGCTTGGTCGATCCGTCAAAACCACGCCCTGAAGCGATATGCCCTAAAGCGATGGACTCAGGGTTCAAGCACGAGTTGCTGACCGGTATCGCGCTGCATCGCGTTGATCTCGCGGTATTCGTCCGAATCCAGGTAGCTGCTCATGCGCACGTCGACGCAATCATCGATGCTGTAGTCGGTGCGTCCCGCACTCAGCATCGCCGCCATGGCCCGCAAGATCGGCAGCTCCGGCAGGGACTCTTCCACGAACAGGAAGGCGCCGGCCTGGTTCACTTCCAGGAAATAGATCTCGCCCTGACGATCGACCACCAGATCCACGCAGCCGAACACGATGCCCAGCCGCTGCATCATGTCGCGCAGCTTGGTCTCGAGCGTCGCGCTCACGTTGAACACCGTCGTGCGCATGTTCTCGTCGCAGGAGTGAGGACGCCAGTCGAGGTAGGCTTCGCCGTTGCTCTGCTGCATCTGGATGGCGAACAGCTGGCCGCCAATGATGGTCACGCGTACATCGAGCACCTTGTCGATGTAGCGCTGATAGATGCCGGGACTGACGCCGATCGCCGCATCCGGCAGCGGCGTACTCGCATCGAGCAGGGCCACGGTCATTTCGTAGCTGCGACCACTGCTTTCGCTTTGCCAATGCTGCAGATAGAACGTCTTGAAGACCACGCGATTCCAGCGGGCGATCAGAGCCGCGACCTCTGCCGCATCGTTGCCGACCACGGTATCGGGCACCTTCAGCCCGGCCGCATGCGCCGCCCGCAGCTGCGCCAGCTTGCTTTCGGCGAACTCCGCCGCGCGCGGACGGTTGACCCACAAGGTATCGATCAGATCGTCGGCCAGATCAAACAGGTTCTTCTGCAGGTACTTCCACTGGCCTTTGATAAAGCTGCGGTCGGCCTCGAGGCAGTGCCCGGCTTCGGGCAGCAGCGGGCGACGATGCCAGATCGAACGCACGCGCTGCGCATCGAGCCCATCCAGGCTCACGTGTTGCTGCCCGTGCTCATCGATGCTGATTGAGAGGCGCGTGCGCTGGTCCACGCGTATGGAAGGGTTTAGCTGCGACGGGACGCCATTGCGCCGAAGCGCCCACGCGAGCGCCGATGCGTGAGGATCATGCGTCGACGAAAGAATGTATACGGGAGCATCCATGAGTGCCTGCCGGCTTAGAGCCTGTTTAAGGTCTTTCCATGGCTCGCGCTGGGAGCTGTTTGCGCGCAGGACAAGGAAGAAGGAGGGAGTGTACGTCCGTACACGACCGAGTGATGACGCAGCCATGCGGGCAGACAGACCCAGCCCGTAGGGTTGCTTCTGTGTGGCCCCCAGCCGGCAGCGCGCCGCTTGAACAGGCCACCAGCCTGACCTGCACGACACACTGCCGGCTGGGAGCCACACAGAAGCAACGCGGGCTATGGAAAGACCTTAAACAGGCTCTAAAGGCCACCATGCCTAGCACGATGGCCCCTTACATCGCGATTCAAAGCATGTGGCTAGAACGCATCAGCCAGGCCGGATATCAGGCGCCGCCACCGAAGTCCGGTAAATCGAAATGAAGAATAGAGCCGGACCTGAGCGTCAGGAACAGGCCTTTTTTGGCCGTCGTCTCAGCTTCATCCTGGGAAACCTCGTTTGCCATGATGCGGGCAAACGGACGAACTACTTCTTCATGATCGTTTTGCATGAGATGTACCTCTAGGTTTACCGATGACTTGCGGTCATCGCGCTTCCGGCTGCTGCACGGAACTCGGGATAGCATGACTGCGCGAGTCTAAGGCAGGCCCAATGGCCCATTACGCCAACCAGATCAAGCTGGCGAAACGTCCGCTGCGCGCACCTTCGCGGCGATACGAGTAGAAGCGCGGATCGGCCAGGGTGTCGAAGCCGCCCCCGTAAATGCGGCTGATGCCGGCCGCGCGCAGACGCTGACCGGCCAGCGCCGTCAGGTCGCAGCGCCAATGCCCCGCGCGAGTCGGCTCGAAACAAGCTGCGGCGACCGGATCGCGTTCGACGAAGGCGGCGCGCACTTCCTCGCCCACTTCGTACGAAGCTGCGCCGATGCAAGGCCCCAGCCAGGCCATCAGCCGCGCCGGCGGCATCGACAGCTGTACCGCGGTGGCCTCGAGCACGCCTGCGGCCAGGCCGCGCCAGCCGGCGTGGGCCGCGCCGATGGTGCTGCCGTCATCGGCGCAGAACAGCACCGGCAGGCAGTCGGCGGTGAGGATCGCCAGCACCGTGCCAGCCAGATGCGAAACCGCCGCATCCGCCTGCGGCTCTTCCGCTGCAGGCAGCGGACCCAGTTCGGCCACGCCGGTACCGTGCACCTGGCGCAGCCAGCGCGGCGTGGCAGGCAGGCCCAAGGCCTGCTGCAGGATGCTGCGGTTGCTGCTCACCGTATCGACCAGATCGCCGCTGCGCAGGCCCAGGTTGAAGCGTTCGAACGGCGGCGCCGACACGCCGGGGCCGTGGCGCGTGGTGACTGCCGCGCGTACCTGCCGCGGCGCAGGCCAGTCCGGAAAAATCCAGGCGTCGTTCGCTACCGACATGGCTCGCTCTCAGTCTTCGTCCGGGCCGTGTGCGGCCAGGTCCACCCGCAGCGCCTCGATCAGGGCCGCCAGGTCTGCTGGCCGCGGCGCCTCGAAGGCCAGCGGCTCGCCGCTGAGCGGATGAGTGAAGGCCAGGCGTTCCGCATGCAGCGCCTGGCGCCGGAATCCGCGCAGCGCCAGCGCCAGCTCGGGCGCGGCGCCCTTGGGCAGGCGCAGACCATGACCGTACAGCGGATCGCCGATCAGGGCATGGCCGATATGCGTCATGTGCACGCGGATCTGGTGGGTACGGCCGGTTTCCAGGTTGCACTGGAGCAGGCTGTGCGCGCGGAAACGTTCGCGCAGACGGTAATGGGTGACCGCGCGGCGGCCATCCTCCTCGTCGCGCACCGCCTGGCGCAGGCGGTCGCCGAGATGCCGCCCGATCGGGGCGTCCACCGTGCCGCCGGCCACCAGGGTGCCCAGCACCACCGCCTCGTACTGCCGTTCCACCTCGTGGCGCGACAGCATTTCCACCAGGGCGGTGTGCGCGACCAGGCTCTTGGCCACCACCATCAGGCCGGAGGTGTCCTTGTCGAGCCGGTGCACGATGCCGCCGCGCGGCAGCTCGGCCAGCCGCGGCTCGCGATGCAGCAGCGCATTGAGCAGGGTACCGGCCGGATTGCCCGCGCCGGGATGCACCACCAGTCCGGCCGGCTTGTTCAGCACCAGCAGGTCGGCGTCCTCGTGCACCACGTCCAGCGCGATCGGCTCCGGCGCCAGCGTCACTTCCGGCTCCAGCTCGACCTCGATCCGCACCGTCTCGCCGCCGCGCAGCAGCTGCCGCGGCGGCGCCTGAGCGCCGTCCAGGGTCACCGCGCCCGCCTTGACCCAGGCGGTGAGGCGGGAGCGGGAGTATTCCGGGAACATCTCGGCCAAGGCCTGGTCGAACCTGCGGCCTGCCGCCGACAGGGGCACCTCGGCGGTATGACGTATCGCGGTCATGCCAGCCCCCGCGGGGGAAGGCCGGTTTCGGCTATCATGCCTTTTCGATCAAACATCTGAACCTTTTACCCATGCGCGTAAACAAACTGCTGGTCTCCAAACTGATCGTGGTGCTCGTGCTTGCCGTGGCCACGAGCGCATGCTCCTGGTTCAGGCACAAAAACCGCGAGACCATCGACAACATGCCGGTGGACAAGCTGTACGCCAACGCGCACACCTCGCTGGAGAACGCCGACTACGCCGCCGCCGCGAAGGCCTACCAGCGCCTGATCGCGCGTTTCCCGTCCGGTCCGTACAACGAGCAAGCCCAGCTTGAGCTGGCCTACGCCCAGTACAAGGACAATAGCTCGGACGACGCCTATTCGACGGTCAACCGCTTCATCAAGTCCAACCCGACCAACCGGCATGTCGATTATGCCTATTACTTGCGCGGCTTGATCAACTTCGACCGCAGCAGCGGCGCGATCGAGCGCTACATCTACCGCGAAGGCGCGGATTCCCGCCGCGACCAGGGCTACAACCTGCAGTCCTTCGACGACTTCTCCGAACTGACCCGCCGCTTCCCGGACAGCGCCTACGCGGCCGATGCCCGCCAGCGCATGATCTACCTGCGCAACGTGCTGGCCGGCTTCGAGATCAACGTGGCCGAGTTCTACATGCGCAACCACGCCTACATCGCCTGCACCGACCGCGCCCAGTACGTGATCGAGCACTACCAGCAGGCGCCGCAGACCGGCGACGCGCTGGCCCTGCTGACCCGCTGCTACCTGGCGGTGGACGAGAAGACCCTGGCCGACCAGGCGCGCCAGGTGCTGGCGCTGAACTACCCGAACCACCCGTACCTGACCGACCCCAAGTGGCCGCATTCGCCGTCGACCGTGCGCAAGATGATTCCGTTCTCCGGCCACCACTGAGCAAGCATCAAGCAGCCATCGCAGCCTAAGGAAGGGTTGCATGGACGAAGCCTTATCCAGGCCTCGCAGACCCGCCGCTGGCGCCATTCTGCGGGGCCTTTTGCTGTGTGGCTCGGCTGGCCTCGCGGCGCTGCCACTCCCGTCGACCACCGCACCGCCGCGGTTGACGCCGGTCTCGATCGATGCACCCAGCGTGCTGGCCTACCGTCTCGACGGCGGCCTGAACGCTGGCACGCAAACCCTCGGCATCGCGGCCGACGGCCAATTCCGGCTGCAGATCGGCAACGCCCTGTCGTTGACGGAAGACCCCCAGGACGGCCAGATCGACGGCGCCGGGGTGTTCGAAGGCCGGCTCGCCGATAAGGACCGTCAGCAAGTGGAGCGCATCCGCTCCCTGCTCTGCCGCGCTAGGCTCGGTCGCCGGCCGCCGACCGAGCTCGATGCAGGCCTGCAATCCCGCCTCGCCTATCGGGCCGCCTGCGACGACGGTCGATCAGTGGGCGCCGATGCCGATCAATTCCCCGCGAGCACGGCCGGCCAAGTCGCCCAGGCCCTCGACCGACTACGCTTTTCGCTCGCGCAGAGCGGCCACCGACGGCTGAAGCTGGACGTGCAGGTGGTCGAAGCAGCCCCGCAAGGGCCACGCTTTCGCCTGCGCTGGCGTTTCATCAACCGCGGCGAGCAGGCACTGACGGTCGAGAACCCGGCTGGCTGGACGGACAACGGCGGCAATCATCTCGAGGGCGCCACGCTCTATGCCGAGAGCGCATCCGGGCTGGCCTATCGCTTCATGCCCAGCGGCGAGGACATCGTGCGCGCGGGCGGCCGAGCGGGGCCGCTGAGCGTCCCCGCCGGCGAGTCGAGGGAGATCGACCTGCTGGTCGCGCCGCCGCAGCGAGGTGTCCGGCATGGCAACCTGGAAGATTTCGTCACCGAACGCCACCCTTCGCCGAGGGCCGGCCGCTACACCTGGTATGGCAACGCCAGCCTGAGCATCACCAGCGCGGCCTGGCGCGACCCGCCCGAGGCGACGCAGCGGGTGGACCTGCTACTGCAGCCGTCCACCCTCACCGTCCCGCCAGCCTCGGCGGCGCAGGCCAGGTAGCGCGGCGGCAGGCCAGCGGCAATTCCAGCTCGCACCGCAAGCCGGGCTTCAGCGCCAGCCCGAGGTGATCGGGTAGCGCCGCTCGCGGCCGAAGGCGCGATTGGTCACGCGCGGCCCCGGTGCCGACTGGCGGCGCTTGAACTCGTTGGCCAGCACCATGCGCGCAACGCGGCGCACCGTGGCCGCGTCGAAACCGGCGGCGACGATCTCGGCCTGCGATTGCTCGCCTTCGATGAAGCGTTCCAGGATCGCGTCCAGTTCGTCGTAGGGCGGCAGCGAGTCCTGGTCGGTCTGGTTGTCGCGCAGCTCGGCCGAAGGCGGCCGCTCGATCACCGCGGGCGGGATGAACTCGGCCTCGCCGTGCGCGAGAGCATGCTCGTTGCGCCAGCGCGAGAGCCGGTACACCAGGGTCTTGTAGACGTCCTTCAGCGGTGCATAGGCGCCGCACATGTCGCCGTACAAGGTGGCGTAGCCGACCGCCATCTCGCTCTTGTTGCCGGTGGCCAGCACCAGCTGGCGGTGCTTGTTGGAAATCGCCATCAGCAGCACGCCGCGGCTGCGCGACTGCAGGTTTTCCTCAGTGATGTCCGGCGCGCTGCCCTCGAACACCGGCGCCAGCGCGTCGACGAAGGACTGGTAGGCCTGCTCGATCGAGACCACGTGATAGGCCACGCCGAGCCGCTCGGCCTGCGCGCGGGCGCCGTCCAGCGAAAGCTGCGAGGTGTAGCGCGAGGGCATCATCACCGCGGTGACCCGCGACGCGCCCAGCGCATCGACCGCCAGCGCCAGGGTCAGCGCGGAATCGATGCCGCCCGACAGGCCTAGCAGCACGCCCGGGAAGCCGTTCTTGTCCACGTAGTCGCGGATGCCGCGGACCAGGGCGGTGTACAGGGTCGCCTCGGGGCGTGCGTCCTCGACCGCCGGCCAGCCGTCGGCGCGCAGGCGGCGCGTGGCCGGATCGTATTCGGCCCACAGCAGCGCATCGACGAAGGCCGGCGCGCGCGCCGCGATGCTGCCGTCGCTGTCGACCAACAGCGAGGCGCCGTCGAACAGCAGGTCGTCCTGGCCGCCGACCACGTTGAGATAGGCGATCGCCACGTGATTCTCAGCCGCCCGCGCCGACAGCAGGGCCTCGCGCATCATGGCGTGGTGCTGGTCATAGGGCGAGGCGTTGATCACCAGCAGCAGCTCGGCGCCCTCGGCCGCCGCGCGCGCCGCCGGCTCGACCTCCCAGATGTCCTCGCAGATCAGCAGGCCCACGCGCACGCCCTCGATATCCACCACGCGGGTGGTGCGGCCGGGGCGGAAATAGCGCTTCTCGTCGAACACCGTGTAATTCGGCAGCGCCTGCTTGTGATAGGTGCAGAGCAGCTCGCCGTCGGCCAGCAGGCTGGCGGCGTTGTAGATCTCGCCCATCGCGTCGGGATGGCCGATATAGGCGGCGATGCCGCGGCTGTCGCGCACCAGCCCGGCCAGCTCGGTGGCGCAAGCCTCGAGGAAGCTGGGGCGCAGCAGCAGGTCTTCCGGCGGATAGCCGCTCAGGGTCAGCTCGGGGCAGGCCAGCAGCTTGGCGCCGCCCTCGCGCGCCTCGCGCATCAGCTCGCGCGCCCGGGCAGCATTGGCGGCCACGGCGCCGACGGGGAAATCGAACTGCGCGAGCGCGAGGCGGAAAGCAGTCATGCGGGCAAACCGGGGCGAAAAGGTCGCCTATGATACCCGGCCGGCCACCGCGTCAGCTCAGCCGGCCGAGGACCGCCACAGGCCGAGCGCGAGCGCGAACATCAGCAGCGCCACCAGCGCATCCAGCACGCGCCAGGCGTGCGGGCTGCGGAACAGCGGCAGCAGCAGCCGGGCGCCGTAGCCCAGCGCGCAGAACCACAGCAGGCTGGCGCTGGCCGCGCCGGCCGCGAAAGCCCAGTGGCCGTCGCCCGCATAGTGCGTCGACAGGCTGCCCAGCAGGACCACGGTGTCCAGGTAGACGTGCGGATTGAGCAGGGTGAAACCGAGGCAGGCCAGCACCACCCGCCGGCGCGAAACCGGATCCGCACCGGCCGGCTGCAGGCCGCTCTCGCCGCGCCATGCGCGCCGCGCGGCCAACAAGCCATAACCGAGCAGGAAGGCCGCGCCGGCATAGCGCACGGCGAGCAGCAGTCCCGCCTGCCGGCTCACCAGCAGGCCCATGCCGGCCACGCCGAGCAGGATCAGCGCGGCGTCGGCCAGCACGCACAGCGCCACCACCAGGCCGACATGCCGGCGCTGCAGGCCCTGCTTCAGCACGAAGGCGTTCTGTGCGCCGATCGCCATGATCAGGCTGGCGCCGGCGCCGAGGCCGGCGAGATAGGCAGTGGGCGACATGGCGGTGGCGGGCTCCGGCGAAGACGAAGCGCGAATGTGCAGTGCTGCCGTGCTTTAGTAAAACTAAATATTCTTGCGTATATTTAGATTTTCTAATGCGAGTGGCTTCGATGGGCCTGCTCCATCCCCAGCTCCACGCCTTCGCCGCGGTGCTCGCCGAGGGCAGCTTCGAAGCCGCCGCGCGCCGGCTGTCGCTGACCTCTTCCGCGGTGTCGCAGCGGGTGAAGGCCCTGGAAGATCGCCTGGGCCAGGTGCTGATCCAGCGCCGCGCGCCCTGCCGCGCCACCGCGGCCGGCCAGCAGCTGCTGCGCAAGGTGCGCCAGATGCGGCTGCTGGAGGACGAGGCGCTGGGCGGCTTCGCGGCAGGACTGGCAGCGCCGGCCGCCAGCATGGCGATCGCGATCAATGCGGATTCGCTGGCCACCTGGGTGCTGCCCGCGCTGGCTGCGCTGCACCGGCAGGGCGGCCAGCTGTTCGACGTGCGCGTGGAAGATCAGGACCATTCCGCCGACCTGCTGCGCGACGGCACCGTGCTCGGCGCGGTGACCGCCGACGCGCGGCCGGTGCAGGGCTGCGGCGTGCGCCGGCTGGGCGTGATGCGCTATCTGCCGGTGGCCTCGCCCGAGTTCGTCGCCCGGCATTTTCCGCACGGCCTCGATGCCACCTCGCTGGATCGTGCGCCGGTGCTGATCTTCAACCAGAAGGACGCGCTGCAGGCGCGCTTCATGCGCCGGGTCACCCGCGCGCAACTGTCGCCGCCCCGCCACTACCTGCCCTCGTCCACCGCCTTCGTGGAGGCCGCCGCGCTCGGCCTGGGCTGGGCGATGGCGCCGGAATCGATGCTGACGGAACGGCTGCCGCACGGCGAGCTGCGCGTGCTGGCCGCCGACAGCTGGCTGGACGTGCCGCTGTACTGGCAGCACTGGTCGATCCGCTCGGACGCCCTGGCGCAGCTCACCGAGGCGCTGCACGCGGCAGCGGCAATCTCATTGCGCCAGACCGGTTCCTCGCACCGCAGCGGTTGAAGACGGCCGCTGCCCGTTGCGCTCCCGGCACGCCGTCACCACCTTCATTCATTGCGCAAGGCTCCGGCATTTCATGCCGCCTCGCCTTGGCGCCACGATACGGCGTGCCTCGCGCAGCGGTATTTGCCGGCCGATGCCGGGCAAGGCCGATCCGCTCGACTCGAAGGCATGCCGTGGCCGATTCTTTCAAATCGACCTCGAACGCATCGAATCACGCGTAACTCAGCAAGATGCACGCGAACGATCGTGGCGATCGTCTCCGGCACACGCCCGGCGGCCTTCCCGGATGGCCGGCATGCGCCCAACAAAAAGGCCGCATCGCTGCGGCCTTTTTGCGTCGATCGAGCGTAGCTCGACTTACCTCGGTATCGATTTACCTGGGTACCGACTTACTTCATCAGCTTGGCCAGCGTCTTGCCGAGGTCGGCCGGAGACTTCACCGTGGTGACGCCCGCCTTCTCCAGCGCAGCGAACTTGGCCGCCGCAGTGCCCTTGCCGCCGGAGATGATCGCGCCGGCGTGACCCATGCGCTTGCCGGCCGGCGCCGAGGCGCCCGCGATGAAGGACACCACCGGCTTTTTGACGTATTCGCCGATGAACTCGGCGGCGTCTTCCTCGGCGCTGCCGCCGATCTCGCCGACCATGATGATGCCCTCGGTCTGCGGATCGTCCTGGAACAGCTTGAGGCAGTCGATGAAGTTCAGGCCGTTGATCGGGTCGCCGCCGATGCCGATGCAGGTGGACTGGCCCAGGCCTTCGTTGGTGGTCTGGAACACGGCTTCATAGGTCAGCGTGCCGGAGCGCGACACGATGCCGACCTTGCCCGGCCGGTGGATGTGGCCCGGCATGATGCCGATCTTGCATTCGCCCGGGGTGATGATGCCGGGGCAGTTCGGCCCGATCAGCACGGTTTCCGGATGCTGCGCCAGCACGTTCTTCACGCGCAGCATGTCGAGCACCGGGATGCCCTCGGTGATCGCCACGATCACGCGGATGCCCGCGTCGATCGCTTCCAGGATGGAGTCGGCCGCGAACGGCGGCGGCACGAAGATCACCGACGCGTCGGCGCCGGTCTCGAGCACGGCCTCGTCGACCGAATTGAAGACCGGCAGGCCGATGTGCTCGCTGCCGCCCTTGCCCGGGGTCACGCCGCCGACCACCTTGGTGCCGTAGTCGATCGCCTGCTCGGCGTGGAAGGTGCCCTGCTGGCCGGTGAAGCCCTGCACGATCACCTTGGTGTTCTTGTTGACTAGAACGGACATTCGTCTACTCCTCAGGCCTTGGCCGCAGCCACGGCTTTCTGCGCCGCGTCGTTGAGATCGTCGGCCGGCGTGATCGCCAGGCCGGAGTTGGCCAGCAGTTCGCGGCCCTTCTCGACATTGGTGCCCTGCAGGCGCACCACCACGGGGATCTTCAGGCCCACTTCCTTCACCGCGGCGATGATGCCCTCGGCGATCAGGTCGCAGCGCACGATGCCGCCGAAGATGTTGACCAGGATGGCCTTCACCTTGTCGGAGGAGAGGATCAGCTTGAACGCCTCGGTGACGCGCTCCTTGGTGGCGCCGCCGCCGACGTCGAGGAAGTTGGCCGGCTCGCCGCCCGCCAGCTTGATCACGTCCATGGTGGCCATGGCCAGGCCCGCGCCGTTGACCATGCAGCCGATGCTGCCGTCCATCGTCACGTAGTTGAGATTGTGCTGCACGGCGGCCGCCTCGGCGGCGTCTTCCTGGCTCAGGTCGCGCATCGCCACCAGGTTCGGGTGACGGAACTCGGCGTTGTCGTCGGAGTTGACCTTGCCGTCCAGCGCGGCGAGGTTGCCGTCTTCCAGAATCGCCAGCGGGTTCAGCTCGACCAGCGCCAGGTCCTGCTCGTTGAACAGCTTGTACAGGCCCAGCATGATCTTGGTCAGCTGGGTCACCTGCTTGGCGTTGAGGTCCATCGCGAAGCCGAGCTGACGGCACTGGTAGGGCTGCAGGCCTTCCACGAAGTCGACCACGATGGTGTGGATGTCCTCGGGGGTTTCCTTGGCCACCTGCTCGATGTCCACGCCGCCGTGCTTGGAGGCGATGAAGGAAACCGCCTTGCTGTCGCGGTCGACCAGCACCGACAGGTACAGTTCCTTGGCGATGTTGGTGGCGTCGGTGACCAGCACCAGGTTCACCGGCAGCGCGCGGCCGGCCGACTGGTAGGTGGCCATCTTGGTGCCCAGCATGCCCTTGGCGGCGGCATGCACCTCGTCCAGGCTCTTGCAGAACTTCACGCCGCCGGCCTTGCCGCGGCCGCCTGCGTGGATCTGCGCCTTGACCATCCACTGCGCACCGCCCAGGTGCTTGGCGGCGTCGACGGCGGCGTCGGGGGAACTGGCGACCTTGCCCGGCGGCACGGCGATGCCGTACTGCGCGAACAGTTCTTTGGCCTGGTATTCGTGGAAATTCATTCGATACCTCGAGCGAACGGGGAAACGTGGCAGCCTCACGCCGGAACATGACGCGGGCATGAAAGTCGGGCGGCAGGGGGATCTGCGCGTTGCCGGCATGCAATGCGCCGGCATGGCTCCGCCATGCCCGAACCGCGCAATACAGTCGGCTATTTTCGCGGAAGCGGGCCGCAATGGAAAGGGCGAGGCCGGCGCATGAGCCTGCGACGCCCCGCCGTCGCGACGCCAGACGAAGCGCCGAAAGCGCGCCAAAAGCCGCCGCAAAGCGCGGCCGTACGGCCTCCGGACGGCCAGACCTCTATACTCGCGCCAGGTCCGCCAGCGGGTGCCCAGGTGTCCAGTACGTCGTCGTCCCAATCCGGCCACTACGCGACCAACGGCGCCTCGGTACGCCACGAGTTGCTGTTCCTCAGCACCTTCCGGCTGGTCGAGGCGCTGGTCTACATCGGCCTCGCCTTCAGCCCGATCGGGCTCGGCTGGCCTTCGATCCTCGATCCTGGCTTCGCCCGCGGCGTGGCGCTGTCCTACCTGGCCTTCGCGGTGGTGGCGCTGTGGCTGGCGCGCTTCGGCACGCCGCACCCCAAGCTGGTGGTATCGGCCACCCTGGTGGTGGACATCGTCGCCGCCGTGCTGGCGATCAGCGCCATGCACGACGCGCGCATCGGCATCTCGATGCTGCTGGCGATGAACCTGGCCGCCGGCGCGCTGATCCTGCCGCTGCGCCTGTCCTGCTTCTTCGCCGCACTGGCCACCCTGGGCATCCTCGGCCACACCCTGCTCGAGCTGCCGCGCGAAGGCGCCGGAGCCGACCGCGAGCTGCTCGAGTCCGGCCTGCTCGGCCTGGCCTATTTCGCCATCACCGCGCTGTGCTGCGTGCTCAGCCGGCAGATGCGCGCCACCGAGGCGCTGGCCGCCCAGCGCAGCATCGACCTGGCCAACCTGGCCCAGGTCAACGAGCTGATCATCCGCCGCATGAAGACCGGCGTGCTGCTGGTGGACGACGCCAACCGCATCCACCAGCTCAACGAGTCGGCCTGGATGCTGCTGGGCAATCCGGCCGCCGACCAGCGCGACCTCGGCCAGCTGGCGCCCGAACTGTCGCGCCGGCTGTACCACTGGATCACCTCGGGCAAGCTGGACGAGACGGCCACCCAGCTGGCCGACGGCGTGCCCGAAGTGGTGCCGCGCTTCACCCGCCTGGCGCCGAACGACGATTCGCTGGTGCTGATCTTCCTCGACGACACCTCGCTAGTTTCGCGGCGCGCCGAGGAGCTCACGCTCACCTCGCTGGGTCGCCTGTCCGCCTCGATCGCGCACGAAATCCGCAATCCGTTGGCGGCGATCCACTACTCGGCCCAGCTGCTGGCCGAGTCGAGGGAGCTCAGCGGCGCCGACCAGCGCATGGTGGAGATCGTCAACAACCACTGCGTGCGCCTCAACGAGATCATCGAGAACATCCTGCAGCTGTCGCGCCGCGAGCGCTCGCGCCCGGAAACGCTGGATCTGGCGCAGTGGGCCGAGCACTTCGTCGAGGAATACCTGCAGGGCAACGACATCGGCAAGGACAGCCTGCGCGCGATCGGCAGCAGCCATGACGAAGTCGCCGCGGTGGCCGACCCGCAGCAGCTGCAGCAGGTGATGTGGAACCTGGTGCAGAACGCGCTGCGCTACGGCCGCCTGCCCGGCGAGCCGGCACGGGTGATGGTGGTGGCCCGGCAGGGCGAGCATGGCGCGCCGATCCTGGAAGTGATCGACCGCGGCCCGGGCATCCCGCCCAAGGTCGCCGCGCAGATCTTCGAGCCGTTCTACACCACCCACGAATACGGCACCGGGCTGGGCCTGTACCTGGCGCGGCAGATGAGCGAGGCGAACCAGGCCGCGCTGGAATACGTGCGCGTGGCCGGCGGCGGCAGTTGTTTCCGGCTCACCCTCACCCCGGCCTATCGCAGCCGCAACAGCGAGGATGACGCGAGCTGAGCCGAACGTTTGCGCCCAACGGCGAGAGCCGGCTCAGTGCTCTCGACGCGTACGCTGCGTGATCCAGCGCCACGGGCTGGCGGCCAGTTCGGACCAGCTCACCTGCATCGCCGGCAGGGCCCGCGGACCGATCCAGGGGCGGTTCGACGGAAGCGGCGCCGCACAGGCCGCGCCGTCGAAAGCCTGCGCATGGTCGAAACTGCCGAGCCGCCAACTCAAGTCGCCGGCATCGAGAAAAATCGTGTCGGCTTGGTATTCGCGCAGATAGACCTGTCCGCAATGCGGGCACTTGAACAAGGCGAAATCCTCGCCGCCACCGTTGTACCCACCGCGGCGGCGGATCTCCCCGCAGTCCAGCGCCTGTTCCGGCACGGCGTCGGCTATCGGCGGCATTGAACACGCCCCCGAATGCGGCGGCCAGGTCGACGCTCCTACCCGCCGTGGCCCGTCGCAAGCCTGCGTACGCCGTCGCGACACAGGGCATCGAGGCACGCGACAGCCAGGCCGCGGCGACGGTTCACGTCGAGCGGACCACCAGGCTGACCGGCAGGGTTTCCGAGCGCGCCGCTTCGCCGCGGATCAGCTCGAGGATCTTGCGCGCCAGCAGGATGCCGCCCTCCTGCCAGTCCTGCCGCACCGAGCTCAGCGGCGGCAGGAAGCTGGCGCCCAGCGGCATGTCGTCGTAGCCGACCACCGAGACCTCGCGCGGGATCGCGTGACCCAGCTCCAGGGTGGCGCGGATCGCGCCCATCGCCAGCAGGTCGCTGCAGGCGAACACGGCATCGAAGCGCACCTTGCGCGCATGCAGCGAATACACCGCATCCATGCCCGAATCCGGGGTGAAGTCGTCGCGCCGCATCAGCAGCGGCTTCACCCCGTGCCGCGCCAGCGCGTCGACGAAGCCGTTGAGGCGCTCGAAGATTTCCGGATGGCTGGGATTGCCGATGAACACCGGATGGCGCCGCCCCAGCGCGATGAAATGATCGGCCACGGCCGCGCCGCCGTGGCGGTTGTCGCTGCCTACCACCACGTGCTCGTCGCCGTCCGAACGGGCGCCCCACACCACCATCGGCAGGCCCAGTTTGTCGAAGCGGCGCACCGCGTCCTGGTGCACGCCCTGGCCAAGCAGGATCAGGCCGTCGGCCGCCTGCACCGCCGCCGCAGTGGCGCCCTGGCGGGTGGTCAGCAGCACGCTGTAGCCGGCTGCGGTCAGCTCCTGCGAAATGCCGCCCAGCAGCACCAGCGGATAGGGATCGAACATGGTGCGGTCGCTGGAGGGCTTCATCTCCACGATCACCGCCACGGTATGGCTGCGGCGCAGACGCAGGTTGCGCGCGTTCACGTTGAGCTTGTAGCCGTGCTTGCGCGCCAGCGCCTGGATGTGTTCGCGGGTTTCGGCGGTAACCAGCGGGCTATCGCTCAGCGCCCGCGACACGGTGATCTTGGACAGCCCGGCAAGTTCGGCGAGGTCGGCCATGGTCAGGCCGGCAGAACGCGTCCCTTCGGGCGCCGACTGTTTACGTTTGCGTCTCAAGACAACCCCGCTTAGCCGATGCGGATGAAGTGCCGCGCCCGCCCCTGTCCAAAGAGTAAGGCGCCACGCAGCAAAAAGCATAACGAGACAGGCATTGCCCTCGCGAATCCGCGCCCCAGCTGGCATCGCCCCGCAGGCCGGCCACCGGCGCGAATGTGCGATGGGCCCGATGTTAGCTCGAAAAATGATGCGTCGCACTAAATGATATCGATAACTTGATATCGATATCATTTGCTGCGATGCTGATCACGCCCGCTCGGACCGAGTCGACGGGTGCAATCAGGCAAACGAGGGGCAAGGGTGCACGCCAACAAGTCAGAGTCGGCCACGCCGTATCCGGTGCCGTCCGCAAACACGTCGTCAGAGGTCGACCCGTGGCGGCTGGTGCGAAGCCATCGCGACCCGGCCGGCTTCGCCCAGGAAGAGAGCCTGTTCGCGCTGGCCAACGGCAGCCTCGGCGTGCGCGGCGGCCTGGAAGAAGGCGACAGCCCCAGCCAGGGCAGCTTCCTTGCCGGCGCCTGGGAGCGCACCCCGATCGAATACCACGAGCGCTTCCCCGGCTTCGCCAAGACCACCGACACGCGCATCCCGGTGGCCGACGGCACCCGTATCCGCCTGCGCCTGGGCGACGAACCGGTCCGGCTCGAACAGGGCGAATGGCTGGATTTCTCGCGCGAACTGGACCTGCGCTCCGGCTGCTACCGGCGTCACCTGCGCTGGCGCGCGCCGTCCGGCGCGACCCTGGACATCCATGCCGAACGCCTGGTGGCGCTGGACCGTCCGGGCCTGCTGGCGATCCGCTATCGGGTCGGCTCGATCGACTACGACGGCCCGCTGCGTCTGGAGTCGGCCATCGAGGTAGCCCGCGGCGCGATCGAACAAGGCGCGGACCCGCGCATCGGCGTGCGTGTGGACGGCGGCCTGCGCCTCACCGGCGCCGAGGCGGATGCGAACGAGGCCTGGGTCAGCCAGCGCACCACTCACAGCGATATCCGCCTGGCCTGCGTCCAGCGGCACGTCGTCGGCGCCGAACTGCGCTTCCAGCAGGCGTTCACCGGCGCCAAGGGCGTGGAACAGCACTTCGCCGGCTCGCTGCAGCCGGGCCAGGAACTGGTGCTGGAAAAATACGTCGCCTACGCGTGGGCCCAGCCCGGCGACGGCGACACCACGGACTCGGCCCTGCTCGAACAGGCCCAGGGCGTGCTGCAGCAGGCCGAGGCGGCCGGCTATGCGGCGCTGGCCCGGGCGCAGACCGAGGCGCTGGCACGCTTCTGGCGCGACGCCGACCTGGCCATCGACGGCGACGCGAGCGCCGAACAGGCGCTGCGCTTCAGCCTGTTCCACATCTTCCAGTCCACCAGCCGCGACGACCGCGGCAGCGCCGCCGCCAAGGGACTCACCGGCGAGGGCTACGAAGGCCATTATTTCTGGGACGCCGAAGCCTTCATGCTGCCGGCGATGGTCGGCATCGCGCCCGAACTGGCCCGCGCCATGCTGCTGTATCGCCATCGCACCCTGGACCGCTCGCGGGCGCATGCGCGCGAGCTGAATCACCAGCGCGGCGCGCTGTACGCCTGGCGCACCATCAGCGGCGACGAGTGCTCGGCCTACTTTCCCAGCGGCTCGGCGCAGTACCACATCAATGCCGCGGTGGCCTGGGCGATCCGCCTGTATGTCGACGCCACCGGCGACCAGGACTTCCTGCGCGACCACGGCGCCGAGATGCTGTTCGAGACCGCGCGCATCTGGCTCGACGCCGGACACTTCAACCCGCGCCGCGGCGGCGCCTTCTGCATCCATTCGGTGACCGGTCCGGACGAATATTCGGCCCTGGTCGACAACAACCACTACACCAACCGCATGGCCCAGCGGCATCTCCGTGATGCCGCCCAGGTCAGCGACTGGATGCAGGCGCAATACCCCGAGGCGTATGCGCGCCTGGCCGGGCGGATCGGCCTGAATACCGAGGAGCCCGCACAGTGGCGGCGCGCCGCCGAAGCGATGTACCTGCCGGTGGACCCGCAGCTGGGCATCTTCCCGCAGGACGACGCCTTCCTCGACAAGCCGCGCCTGGCGCTGGACGCCGGCGGCCACGGCAAGCAGCCGCTGCTGCTGCGCCTGCACCCGCTCACCATCTACCGCCACCAGGTGTGCAAGCAGGCCGACACGGTGCTGGCCCTGGTGCTGGCCGGCGAACAAGTCGACCTGGCCAGCAAGCGGCGCAACCTGGAGTACTACGAAGGCGTCACCGTGCACGACTCCACCTTGTCGGCCTCGACCTTCGCCGTGCTCGCCGCCGAAGTCGGCGCCGACGATCGCGCCTGGCGCTATTTCCAGGATGCGCTGCGGGTGGACCTGGACGACCTGCACGGCAACGCGGCGCACGGCGTGCACATGGCCGCGATGGCCGGCAGCTGGCTGGCGCTGAGCTGGGGCTACGGCGGCTTCCGCGCCATCGACGGCCTGCCCTCGCTGGCGCCGCGCCTGCCGCAAGCCTGGCGCGGCTACCGCTTCGGCCTGCGCTGGCGCCAGGCGCACCTGCGCGTGGAGGTCGACACTGACGGCGCGCGCTATGCGCTGACCGACGGCGAGACGCTGGATTTCCTGCACGCCGGACAGCGCCAGCACCTGCGCGCCGGCGAGACCCTGCATTTTCCGCTGGCTTCCGTCGCCGCGCCGGCACTGCCGCTGCCGCGCGCGCTGCAGGCCGTGGTGTTCGATCTCGACGGCGTGATCGCCGACACCGCCGTGGTCCACCACGCGGCCTGGAAGCAATTGGCCGACGAGATCGGCGTGCCGTTCGACGACGCCGTCGGCGAGCGGCTGAAGGGCGTCGACCGCATGGCCTCGCTGGAGATCGTGCTGGAGCGTGCGCCACGCAGCTACAGCGCCGCCGAGAAACATGAGCTGGCCGAGCGCAAGAATGCCTACTACGTGCAGCAGATCGATCGCTTCGGCCCGCAGCACCTGCTGCCGGGCGCGCGTGAGGCGATCGCCGCCTGCCGCGCCGCCGGCCTGAAGCTCGCGCTGGCCTCGGCCAGCAAGAACGCGCCGCGGCTGCTCGAGCGGCTGGGCATCGCCGACTTGTTCGACTACGTGGTCGACGCCGCCGGCATCGAGCGCTCCAAGCCGGATCCGGAAATTTTCCTGGCCGCGGCCGCAGGGCTGGGCGTCGCCCCGGCCCACTGCCTCGGCGTGGAAGACGCCGCCGCCGGCGTCGCCGCGATCCGCGCCGCCGGCATGAGCGCGGTGGGCATCGGCGACCCGCACGCCCTGGCCGCCGCCGATCGCGTGCTGCCGGACATGACCGCGTTCGACATCGCCGACTACTTCAGCCTCAACCGTCCGTACCTCGATGCGCAAGCCTCGGAGTTCGACCAGCAGACAGCCCTACGGACTTCCACCGGCACCACGCCAGCAACCAACTAGAAAGTATGAGCAGCCTTCGGGGAGGAACCAGCATGAACAGACAACCCATCGCACGCCAGCTGTTGTCGGCGACCATCATCGCCGCGCTGGCGGCGGGCAGCGCCTACGCGCAGGACAGCACGCCCGCGCAGAGCGCCACGCCGGCCGCCGGCGCCGACCAGAAGGCGCCGCCCAGCGCGAAGAACGCGCAGAACCTGGAGCAGGTGGTGGTCACCGGCACCGCCTCGAACGGCGGCGTGAAGAAGCTCGACGCCAGCTACTCGATCACCAGCGCCAACCTGCAGCAGATCAAGGAGGCCAACCCGAAGAGCGCGGCCGACCTGCTGAAGATCGCCCCCGGCGTATTCCCGGAATCCTCCGGCGGCCAGACCGGCGCGAACATCGAAGTGGCCGGCTTCCCGGGCGGCGGCGACGCGCCCTATGTGACCTTCCAGCTCAACGGCTCGCCGCTGTACCCGATGTCGACGCTGTCCTTCATGGACAACTCCTCGATGTTCCGCCTCGACGACACCATCGACCGCGCCGAATTCGTGCTCGGCGGCCCGGCCGTGCTGTACGGCAGCGGCCAGCCTGGCCTCACCGCCAACTTCCTGCTGCGCGAAGGCACCGACGTGCCCTCCGGCGACATCGGCCTGACCTACGGCTCGGAAGGCCTGGTCCGCCTCGACGGCTTCTTCGGCTTCAAGATCGCCAACAACTGGTACGGCAGCATCGGCGGCTTCTGGCGCTCCTCCGACGGCGTGCGCGATCCGCAGTTCGACGCCGACAAGGGCGGCTCGCTCACCGCCACCCTGACCCACGACTTCGACAACGGCTCGCTGATGTTCTACGCGCGCGGCCTGAAGGATCACAACCAGTTCGTCACCGACACGCCGATCCTCAACACCGGTCGCGGCCAGTTCTCCGACTATCCCGGCTTCAATGCGCTGACCGGCACCTTCGGCAGCAAGGCCGACCAGTACGAATTCATCCAAACCACGCCCTGCTACACCGCCGGCTGCACCCCGGGCGGCATTCCGGTGAACCTGGCCAAGGGCCGCGGCGCCGACATCCACAGCTTCGGCGGCAACCTGGACCTGGACCTGGGCGACGGCTGGTCGCTGTCGGACAAGTTCAACTTCACCGCCGGCCAGATGAACACCATCTCGTTCTTCAGCACCGGCCAGAATCCCGAAACGCTGGGCCAGTACATCGCCGGCGCGCTGACTGCCAACGGCCTGCCCGCCAACACCGGCTACACCGCCACCTACACCAACAACGGCGCCGCGGCGAACCCGAACGAGAACGTCACCACGCAGGGCCTGTGGTACGTGCACAAGCGCATCGAGGGCGCCACCAACGAGTTCCACATCAGCAAGGAACTGTTCGAGGGCAACACCCTCACCCTCGGCAACTACACCGCCGTGTACAGCGACCACGACACCTGGGCGCTGGGCAACAACATGCTGCTGCAGGCCAAGAACAATCCGAACCCGATCGCGGTCACGCTGAGCAACGGCGACGTGCTGAGCAGCTCGCAAGGCTTCGTCAGCGGCCCCACCACCGCCGTGCGCGAAGCCTGGCACGGCTTCAACACCGCGTTCTTCCTCACCGACAGCTGGAAGGTGGACCAGTGGCTGTTCGACGCCGGCGTGCGCGTCGAGCGCCAGGACGCCGACGGCCGGGTGGACAACACCGCCACCGCCGACCTCGACGACAACCCGGCCACGCTCTACAACAACGGCTCGCAGGTGCTGGCGCCGGGCTACCAGAGCATCCACTACTCGAAGACCGCGCCCTCGTGGACGATCGGCGCCAACTACGAGATCAACAACAACATGAGCGTGTATGCGCGCGTCAACGACGGCGTGCACTTCCCCGGCTTCGACGATCTGCGCGGCCTGCCCAGCCAGCCGGTGAACAAGGTGCACAACATGGAAGTCGGCTTCAAGTACCAGGCCGACTGGATCTACGCCGACGTCAACGCCTACCGCAAGCTGTTCTACAACGTGCCCTACACCATCACCCAGGGCAACGGCCAGCAGTTCTCCTTCGACTACGCCTCGGCCACCAAGGGCATCAACTTCACCACCGTGGTCAAGCCGTTCGCGCATTTCTCGCTGGCCTTCAGCGGCGACTACATGGACGGCCACTACTCGCACAGCGCGGCCTGCACGCCGTACGTCGCGCAGGACGGCAGCGAGCAGTGCGCCAGCCTCAACGGCATGCAGCTGCAGCGCCAGCCGAAGTTCCAGGCTCGCCTGACACCTTCCTACGAGATCCCGACCAGCTGGGGCGACATGAAGTTCTGGGTCACCTACGAGTACGTGGGCGACCGCTACGGCGACCTGATCGAGCAGCAGCCGCTGGGCCACTACTACGACCTGAGCTTTGGCGCCAACGCCGACATCGGCCAGAACTGGGCGCTCAGCCTGCAGGGCACCAACATGACCAACCAGATCGGCATCACCGAGGGCAACTCGCGTCTGTTCGGCTTCGCCAGCACCAACGGCGTGATCCTGGCCCGCTCGATCGAAGGGCGCGAAGTGAATTTCCAGGTGAAGTACAAGTTCTAAACTGCGACACACGGTCCGGCCCGCCGCAGGCATGGCCGGACCGGGCGATGCGGACGGCGGAAGCCGCAGGCGGGGCCCTCGACCCGCCTGTCGCTTCCGCCGCATCGCGCCGCATGACGCGCCGCCCGCGCCGCTGCGCCGGCGGCACCGCGAGGTGCACGATGGGCAGGACTGCATGAACCGATTCCGCATGGTGGTCGCGCTGGCGTTGATCTACATGATCTTCGCGATCCTGTTGAACAGCGTTGGCACGGTGATACTGCAGTCGATAGCCACCTTCGGCATCGACAAGCGTGAGGCCAGCTCGCTGGAGCGCTACAAGGATCTGGCGATCGCCTTCACCTCGTTCCTGGTCGCCTCCTTCCTGCCCCTGCTCGGCTACCGCCGCGCGATGATGCTGTCGCTGGCCATCCTCGGCCTGGCCTGCGCGACCATGCCGCTGTTCCCCAGTTTCCTCACCACGCGGCTGCTGTTCGCTTGCGTGGGCGCTTCCTTCGCCATGGCCAAGGTCGCGGTGTATTCCTCGATCGGCCTGCTCACCGCCGACAAGACCGCGCACTCGCGGCTGACCAACACCATCGAAGGCCTGTTCATGGTCGGCGTGCTGATCGGCAACTGGCTGTTCAGCGCCTTCGTCAATCGGCAGCATCCCGCCGACCCGGCGTGGTTCAACGTGTACTGGCTGCTGGCCGGCTGCTGCGCGCTGACCATCCTGCTGCTGGCCGGCAGCCGGCTCGACGAGAGCGCCGCGCATGCCGCCCGCCACAACAACAGCTTCGCCGATTCGCTGGCAGAGATGCTGCGCCTGTTCGTGCGCCCGCTGGTCTACGTATTCCTCGCCTCGGCCTTCCTGTCGGTGCTGATCGAACAGAGCTTCGGCACCTGGCTGCCCACCTTCAACAACGAGATCCTCAAGCTGCCCAACGCGATGAGCATCCAGTTCGCCAGCATCCTGGCCGGGACGACCGCGCTTGGCCGCATCGGCGCCGGCATCGTGCTGAAGCGGGTGTCCTGGCACCGGCTGCTGAACGTCTGCGTGGTGGCGATGGCCCTGCTGGTGGTGCTGGTGCTGCCGCTGGCGCGCGGGGTGGAGGCGCGACCTGACGTCGGCTGGCTGACTGCGCCGGCCGCCGCCTACCTGATCCCGCTGATCGGCCTGCTGATGGCGCCGATCTACCCGGTGATCAACTCGGTGGCGCTGAGCTCGCTGCCCAAGCCGATGCACGCGGCGATGACCGGCCTGATCGTAGTGTTTTCCGCGCTGGGCGGCACGCTCGGCTCCTACATCACCGCCAAAGTGTTCGCCCGCTTCGACGGCATCCACGCCTTCTATTTCTCGCTGGTGCCGATGGCGCTGATCCTGGTCACCCTGTTCTTCTTCAAGCGCGAGACCGACCGCGTCGCGCTGCCTGGCGCATTGCCGCGGGAACACGCGGCATGAAGCTCACCCGGCGCGAATTCATCGCCGCCGCCGCGGCAGCCGCCGGCGCCGCGCTGCCGGCCTGGCAGGCTGCGACCGCCGCCAGCGCCCCGCTCGCCTCCGCCGCTGCGCACGCGCCCCGGCGCAACGTGCTGCTGATCGTGGCCGACGACCACGGCTACGACATGAGCGGCACCGGCGGCACGGTGCGCACGCCGGTGCTGGACCGGCTCGCGCGCGAAGGCACCTTGTTCACCGATGCCTATGCCGCGGTGTCCTCGTGCAGCTCCAGCCGCGCGGTGCTGTACACCGGGCTGTACTCGCACACCAACGGCATGTACGGGCTGGCCCACGACGTGCACAACTTCTCGCTGCTGGACGACGTGAAGACCTTGCCGTGGATGCTCAAGCAGGCCGGCTACGCCACCGCCCTGGTCGGCAAGCTGCACGTCAAGCCGCTGCCGCTGCTGGCCTACGACGACTGGCTGTTGCCCGAGCGCGCCGGCAACCGCGACGTCGCCGCGATGGCGCACGCTGCCGGCCGCTGGATGCACGAGCGCGGCAAGCAGCCGTTCTTCCTCACCGTCGGCTACAGCGATCCGCATCGCGCCGGCGATCCCAGCCACTTCGGCAATACCCGCGACTGGCCCGAGGTGACGCGGCAACGCTATCGCCCGGATCAGGTGCAGCTGCCGGCGCACCTGCCGGACCTGCCCGGCGTGCGCGAAGACCTGGCGCAGTACTACGAAGCGGTGAGCCGCATGGACAGCGGCGTCGGCCTGCTGCTGGACGAGCTGGCGGCCGCCGGCCACGCCGACGACACCCTGGTGATCTATCTCAGCGACAACGGCCGGCCGTTCCCCGGCGCCAAGGACAATCTCTACAGCGACGGCATCCGCCTGCCGCTGATCGTGCGCGCGCCGGGCCAGCACAAGCGCGGCCTGCGCTGCCGTGCGATGGTCAGCTGGATCGATATCGCGCCGACCATCCTCGACTGGGCCGGCGTGGCGCCGCCGGCCGACTACCGCCTGCTGCCGCTGCCCGGCCGTTCGCTGCTGCCCGTGCTCGACACGCCCGACCCGGCGGGCTGGGACGAGGTGTTCGCCACCCACAGCTTCCACGAGATCAACCAGTACTACCCGACCCGCGCGCTGCGCACGCGGCGCTATAGCTATTTCCGCAATCTCGAGCCCGGCCTGCCGGTGCCGATCGCCAGCGACGTAGCCTTGTCGCCGAGCTGGCAGGCGATTGTCGCCGCGCCCGGCGCGAAGCTCGGCCAGCGCTCGCTGGCGGCCTTCCAGCATCGCCCGGCGGAAGAACTCTACGACCTCGCCGCCGATCCCGACGAGGTGCTCAATCTCGCCGGCGATCCGGCACATGCCGCCACCCTCGCCGCCGTGCGCCAGCAGCTGGCCGACTGGCGCACCGCCACGCACGACCCGTGGATGCAGGGCGTGCTCGACCCCTTCGGCCCAGCGCACTGAGCGCGCCGCGCCGCTTTTTCAGTTCCAGGAACGCGACCTCATGATCCGACCACGCCCCTCTTCGCTGCACGCCCTCTCGCTCGGCCTGCTGCTGTTCGCGGCGAATGCCGCGGCCAGCGACTCGAGCTTCGTGCTCGAAGCCGGCCCGCAGAACCTGGACAACTATTTCCCCAGCTATCTCGCCAACGGCTGGTTCTCCACCATGACCTCGCCGCGCGGCACCGAATCCAACCTGGCCTACATGGTCGCGTTCATGGACTACGCCAAGGACGACATCGCGCGCCCGGCCGCCATCCCCGGCTGGAGCGGCGTCGACTACAGCACCGGCAAGTCCAGCGCCGGCCAGTTCTGGCTCAACCGCACCCTGCTCAGCCAGAACGCCTTCGCCGACTACCGGCAGACGCTGGACATGCACGACGGCACCCTCACCACGAGCTATCGCTATACCGACGACAGCAAGAAATCCACCCGTGTCGAAGTCACCACCTTGGTCAGCCAGGCTGACAACCATCTCGCGGCGACGCGCATCGCGATCACCCCGGAATTCGACGGCCAGGTGGAGCTTTCCTTCCCGCTGCAGCTGTGGGCGCCGCACCAGCCGCGCTTCCCGATCGGCAAGATGAGCGGCGACGAGATGCTGGCCGCGGTGGCCGCCCACAACATGTCGGTGACCGAGCCGGTCAACTACCGCACCGCCGATCGCGCGCCGGTGTGGTACCACGGCGACACCCACCTGCTCGACGGCGGCGGCGACGCGCACAGCCAGACCCTGTGGCTGGACGGCCAGGCCGAGCAAGGCCTGCACATGGCCGAGGCGGCCGCGGTCGAACTGCCCAAGGGGCTGCCGCGCGCAGCCCAGGTGCAATTCGTGCGCGACACCTACCAGCTCGCCCTCGACGTGAAGCTGGACGTGCGCAAGGGCCAGACCTACACCTTCACCAAGTATGTGGCGATGTCGCGCGAAAGCTGGGGCGGCGACGCCAAGGCGACCGCCGCGCTGGCCGCGCAGGCGCGCGCCTCCGGCTTCGACCAACTGCTGGCCAGGCACCAGGCGGCCTGGCACGAGCTGTGGAAGTCGGACATCGTGATCGACGGCGATCCCGAGGTGCAGCGCGCAGTGCACTCGGACCTGTACTACCTGCTGTCCAATGCCACCGTCGGCACCGCCTGGCCGATGGGCGCCTGCGCGCTCACCCCCAACTACGCCGGCCACGCCTTCTGGGATTCCGACTCGTGGGTGTTCCCGGCGCTGCTGCTGCTGCATCCGGAGCGCGCCAAGCCGATCGTGATGTTCCGCCACCGCACCATGCAGCCAGCGCGCGAACGCGCCGCGCAGTACGGCACCCGGGGCACCATGTATCCGTGGGAAGCCGATCCGGAAACCGGCGTCGACCACACCCCGCATTACGCCTATGACGTCTACCGCGAGATCCACGTCAACGCCGACGTGGCGATCGCGCAGTGGCAGTACTACCTGGCCAGCGGCGACCAGGCCTGGCTGAAGCAGAACGGCTGGCCGGTGATCAAGGAAGTGGCGGATTTCTGGGTGAGCCGGGTGAACTACGACCAGGCCCATAACCGCTACGAGATCCTGCACGTCACCTCGCCGGACGAGGCCTACGACGACGTGCCGAACGACTCCTTCACCAATGCCGCCGCGCGCAAGGCGCTGGACATCGCCACTGCCGCGGCCCGCCAGGTGGGCGAACAGCCGGATCCGAAGTGGGCCGAGATTTCCGCGAAGATGTACGTGCCGTTCGACGAGAAGGAACAGCGCCATCTCGACTTCGACGCTTCGGTGCCGCACGACAAGATCACCTGGATGGGCTCGTCCCTGGTGTGGCTGATGTATCCCAACCTCGACCTGCCGATGAGCGACGCCGTGCGCAAGAACGACTTCGCCTTCCAGCTGCAGGAGCTGAAGGTGCACGGCAACGACCCCAACGAGATGATGATGGTGATGCTGGCCAGCGCCGCCGCCGAACTGGGCGACGGCAAGACCGCCGGCGAATGGCTGCACCGCAACCTGATCGGCTTCCTGAAGCCGCCCTACAACGTGCGCAGCGAAACCGCGTCGAACAACGCCGGCTACATCCTGTCGACCTCGGCCGGCTTCGTGCAGAGCCTGGTCTACGGCCTCAGCGGCCTGCGCCTGGAAGGCGATGGGCTGAAAGAAGCCTATGCGCCGGTGCTGCCGCCGGGCTGGAACGCGATGACCCTGAAGCGCGTGTCCTATCGCGGCAAGCAGTACGACATCACCGTGGCGCGCGGCGCCGACGGCAAGGTCCAGCTGACCCGCAAGGCGCTGTAGCCGTCCATTTCCATCCTCAGCCAGGAGAACCGCCATGACCATGCTGCGCCGACTCGCACTGTCCGCCGCCCTTGCCTGCAGTGGCGGCCTGCCCGGCCTGGTCCTGGCGGACGACGCGCAGGCCGCCAAGCCGGTGGTGAAGGCCGACGGCAGCATCGACACCCCAGGCTTCAGCGTGCCCTACTCCGCCTACGCCTCGCCCGAGGCGCGCGCGCTGTTCCCGCGCATGCTGGAGCAGGGCAGCCACGCGCCGCCGCTGGCCCAGGCCATCGCCGCCGGCTCGATCGAGCCGAGCCGAGCCTTCTACGACAAGATCAACCGCGATCGCGCCGAGCGCATGCAGAAGCTGTATCCGGTGACGATCCACGCCGAGACCGTCGGCGGCGTACCCACCGACGTGGTGCTGCCGGCCCAGGGCATCGCCAAGGCGCAGCAGCGGCGGGTGCTGATCAACCTGCACGGCGGCGCCTTCCTGTGGGGCGCGCACAGCGGCGGCCTGGTGGAATCGATCCCGCTGGCCGGGCTGGGCGGGGTCAAGGTGGTCAGCGTCGACTACCGGCAGGGCCCGGAGCATGTCTTTCCCGCCGCCAGCGAGGACGTGGAAGCGGTCTACCGCGCCCTGCTCAAGCAGTACCCGGCGAAAAACATCGGCATCTACGGCTGCTCCGCCGGCGGCTTCCTCACCGGCGAGGCGGTGGCCCGCCTGATCGAGCACAAGCTGCCGCTGCCTGGCGCGATCGGCACCTTCTGCGGCTCGCTGACCGAACTGAACGGCGATTCGGCCTATGTCGGACCAGTGCTCAACGGCGACCGCGCGCCCACCGCGGTGATGACGCTGAGCAGCCTGCCCTACTTCAAGGGCGCCCACGCCGACGACCCGCTGGTATTCCCCGCCGACTCGCCTGCGCTGCTGGCGAAATTCCCGCCCACCCTGCTGATCACCGGCACGCGCGACTTCACCATGAGCTCGGTGCTGCAGAGCGAGCGCCTGCTCAGCGCGGCCGGGGTGGAGACCGAGCTGCACGTGTGGGACGGCATGTGGCATTCGTTCTTCTCCGACCCCGAGATGCCCGAGTCGAAGGAAGCCTATGCGGTGATGCTGCGCTTCTTCGACCGCCATCTGGGCCGCTAGCCCCGCGCAACGGCCAGCCTGCCGCCCCGGCCGCGCGGCGATGCCGTGACGTATCCGTGACAGGTCAACCTTTCCCCATGCGGGCGTGCCGGCTATGCTTTTGACGTTTGGGAGCCACGCGACGAGCCATGAGCCAACAGACCGTCCTGGTCATCGATGACGAACGCGACATCCGCGAGCTGCTGACCATCACCCTGGGCCGCATGGATCTACGGGTCGACGCGGTCGGCACGGTCGTCGAGGCACGCCAGGCGCTGGCCGAGCGCAGCTACGACCTGTGCTTCACCGACATGCGCCTGCCCGACGGCAGCGGCCAGGAAGTGATCGAGCTGATCGCGGCCGGGCATCCCGACACGCCGGTGGCGATGATTACCGCCTACGGCAACGTCGACGCTGCGGTGAACGCGCTGAAGGCCGGCGCGTTCGACTTCGTGTCCAAGCCGGTCGACCTGCAGATGCTGCGCCAGCTGGTGCGCACGGCGCTGAAGCTGGCGCAGGAAAAGCGCAGCAGCGGCAGCGAGGCGACCGCCACCGGTTCCGGCGACCGCCTGGTCGGGCAGTCGCTGCCGATGCAGCAGGTGCGCAACACCATCGCCAAGCTCGCGCGCAACCAGGCGCCGGTGTACATCGCCGGCGAATCCGGCGTGGGCAAGGAACTGGTGGCGCGGCTGATCCACGAGCAGGGACCGCGCGGCACCGGCCCGTTCATCCCGGTGAACTGCGGCGCGATCCCGTCCGAGCTGATGGAGAGCGAATTCTTCGGCCACCGCAAGGGCAGCTTCACCGGCGCCCACGCCGACAAGGAAGGCCTGTTCCAGGCCGCCCGCGGCGGCACCCTGTTCCTGGACGAAGTGGCCGAGTTGCCGCTGCACATGCAGGTGAAGCTGCTGCGCGCGATCCAGGAAAAGGCGGTGCGGCCGATCGGCGGGCGCGACGAGATTCCGGTCGACGTGCGCATCCTGTCGGCCACCCACAAGAACCTGTCGGCCCTGGTCGAGGCCGGCCAGTTCCGCCAGGACCTGTTCTACCGCATCAACGTGATCGAGCTGCGCGTGCCGCCGCTGCGCGAACGCCGCGGCGACGTGCCGCTGCTGGCCGACTTCATCCTGCGCCAGCTGGCCGGCAAGGGGCGCCCCTACCAGCTCACCGCGGCGGCGCTGCAGGCGCTGGAGGCCTACGACTTCCCCGGCAACGTGCGCGAACTCGAGAACATCCTCGAGCGCAGCATGGCCATGTGCGACAGCGAGACCATCGACGTGCCCGATCTCGCCCTGCCGCAGCGCGCGGCGGCGGCCACGACTGGCGTCGCTCATGCGCCGCCCGCCCAGCCGGAATCCGCCCCCGTCGCCCCGCCGCCTGGATCACCGGTGGCGCTCGACGACTACATCAGCAACCTCGAGCGCAGCGCCATCGTCAAGGCGCTGGAAGAATCGCGCTACAACAAGACCGCCGCCGCGCGAAAGCTCGGCATCACCTTCCGCGCGCTGCGCTACAAGCTGAAGAAGCTGGGCATCGACTGATCCCGCCGCGCGCGACAGCGCTGGCCTGAGCTGGGAGCCTGCCCGCTCGCGCTCTCGAGGCGCCTTGCATGGCTGTCGGGTCGCGGCATCGAGCAGCCGTCAGATGTCCGGGTCGGACGTGGTCCGACTAACCGTCACGCCTGGCCGCGCGCAGTCGCATGACGGCCGCTCGACAATCAGCTACCGCACCTGGGCCATCTGTCGCTCCGGCCGTTTTCCGCTGCGTACCGACATCTGCTCGTGCCGGCTTCTCCGGCCTGCGCGCAAGCCGCTCCGGCACGAGGCGCCTGGAAATCGTCAGCGGGCGTCTAGCCCGCGCTTTCGGTCAGCGCCCGGCGCAGGGTGCGCAGCAGCTTCGCCGCGCTCACCGGCTTCTCGATCTGGTAGAGATGCTCAAGCTCGGGCAGGTCGCCCAGCTCCAGCGTGGCGCCCGGGCGGGTCAGCAGCAGCACGGCGCGGCGATAGCCGTGCTCGATCAGTGCGGCCAGCGTGCGCACGCCGGTGAACAGGTTCATGTCCGCGTCCATCACCACCAGGTCGGGCACGCCGTGCGCCTCGATCCACTGCAGCGCCGCAGTGCCGCTCTGGCTGGCGTGCGCCTGGTAGCCGTAGGCATCCAGGGCGTCGACCAGCAGGGTCAGCTGGCCGGCCTCTTCCACCACCACCAGGATGCGCTCGGCCTCGCCCTGCAGCGCGCGGTCGTCCGCCTCGGCCTCGGCCTCGACCGCAATCAGCGGGATGTACAGGTGGAAGCTGGTGCCCTGGCCCGGCACGCTCTCCACCCGCAGCACGCCGCCGTGGCTGGTCACGATGCGCTGGCAGGAAATCAGCCCCAGGCCGGTGCCGTTCTGCTTGGTGGTGAAGAACGGCTCGAACAAGTGCTCCAGCACGTCGGGCGCCATGCCCTGGCCGGTGTCGCTCACACTCAGCTGCAGGTATTCGCCCGGCAGCGGCGCCTCGCCCGCGCGGAAGAAATCCGCGGCCAGCGAGGCCGAGCGGCTCTCGATGCGCAGGCGGCCGCCGTCGGGCATGGCCTGGATCGCGTTGAGGCACAGGTTGAGCAGGCACTGCTGCAGTTCGGTGTGGTTGCCCTCGAAGCTCAGCTCCGGATCGTCGATGCCGAACTCCATGCTGATGTTGCGCGGCACGCTGCCCTGCAGCAGCAGGCCCAGCGCATCGAACAGGCCGCCCAGCCGCACCTGCTGCGCGCGCCGCGCGCCGCGCGCGAACGACAGCATCGACTGCACCATCTCCAGGCCGCGCCGGCCGCAATCGCGCACCAGCATGCCCAGCCGCGCCAGGCGCGGATCGTGCTCGTAGTCCTGCAGGCTGTCGCCGGCCAGCAGCAGCGGCTGCAGCAGGTTGCGCAGATCGTGGCTGAGGCCGCCGGCGAGCATGGCCAGGCTCTCGAAGCGTTGGGCCCGGATCAGCTCGCTCTCGGCGCGCCGCCGTGCGCGCTGGGCCTCCGCCTCGAGCAGGGCGCGGCGCACCGCGCTGGCCAGCCGCGCCGGATTCTGCTTGAGGATGTAGTCGGTGGCGCCGTTGCGCAGCGCCTCGATCGCCGCGTCCTCGCCGAGGGTGGCCGAGATGAAGATGAAAGGCAGTTCTTCGCTGTGCTCGCGCAGCAGCTCCAGCGCGCGCTGGCCGGAGAAGCCGGGCATGCTGAGATCGGACAGCACGATGTCCGGCTCGAATTCGTTCAGCGCGGCGACGAAGGCCTGCTCATCGTCGACCAGATGCACTTCGTGCTCGATGCCGTCGGCCTCCAGCTCGGCCAGCACCAGCTCCGCGTCGAGCAGGCTGTCCTCCACCTGCAGCACGCGTATCTTGGGCAGGATGCGGTTTTGCTTGTCAGGCATGAAAGCTTCCACGGTGATCGCGCGCAAGGCGCCTACGGCCGCGTGTCGTCGCGGTCGCCCCCAGGGTCCCGAAAAAGCCGGCCAGTCCTGCCGTCGCGGACTCGCAAGTGATAGTCCTGTCGCTCACTATACAGATAGCTTCGGCGATGGCGCCACGCCGCGACAGCGTCGTTTTGGCGCAGCGGTTCACGGCTTTTCGGCGACCGCTCAGTCGACTTCCGGGGCCTGGTTCAACACCGCCCAGAACTGCCCCAGCGTGCGCACGGCGTCGAAGAACTGATCGACGTCGACCGGCTTGATCACATAGGCGTTCACGCCAAGATCCCAGCTGCGCGCCAGATCGCTTTCCTCGCGCGAGGACGACAGGATCACCACCGGCACCCGGCGCAGGCGTTCGTGGCTGCGCATCTCGGTCAGCACTTCCAGGCCATTCATGCGCGGCATGTTGATGTCGAGCAGCACCACGGCCGGATCGCCTTCGGTGCGGCCGGCAAAGGCGCCGCGCGCCAGCAGCCAGTCCAGGCAGTCGACGCCGTCTTCGACGTGCACCACCGGATTGGCCAGGTTCGCCTCCTGCAGCGCGTCCATCGCCATCTCGGCGTCGGCCATGCTGTCTTCGACCAGCAGTATCGTGCGCAACAGACTCTTGTTCATGCAGGATCTCGGGAAATGGATTCGGCCCGCTCGTGGGCAGGCAGGGAGAAATGGAAACGCGCGCCCTGGCCGGGCTCGGCCTCGGCCCAGACGCGACCGCCGTGACGCGCGATGATGCGGCGCACGTTGGCCAGGCCGATGCCGTTGCCGGGGAATTCGGAAGCGCGGTGCAGCCGCTGGAACACGCCGAACAGCTTGCCGGCGTACTGCATGTCGAAGCCCGCGCCGTTGTCGGCCACGGTGAACTCATAGTCGCCGTCGCGGCCCCGCTGCGAGCCGACCTCGATCCGTCCGACCTCGCACTGGCCGGTGTACTTCACCGCATTGCTGAGCAGGTTCTGCCAGACGGTGCGCAGCATGTTCTCGTCGCCGATCACCACCGGCAGCGGCGAAATCCGCCATTCCAGTTCGCGCCCGCCCGCATCCATCTCGGCCAGTTCGCGCGCCTCCTCGACCAGCGACTGCATGTCCACCGAGCGCAGGCGCAGCGCGCCGCGGCCCAGGCGCGAGAACACCAGCAGGTCGTCGATCAGCTGCGCCATGCGACGCGAGGAGGTGGCGATCACCTCAAGATAGTGATGGGTTTTTTCGTCGGCCTGCTCGCCCAGGTGCTGGCTGAGCTTGCCGGCAAAACCGGCGATGTGCCGCAGCGGCGCGCGCAGGTCGTGCGACACCGAATAGCTGAAGGCTTCCAGCTCGCGGTTCACGTCGGAGATCTGCTCCATCTTGCCCTGCAGCTGGCGGTTCAGCTCGGTCACCTGCTGCTCGATCAGGGTGCGCGCAGTCACGTCGCTCACCGTGAGCAGCAGCACCGGCGAGCCGTCCTGCTGGTAGTGCAGGCGGCGCGCATTGATCAGCACGTGTCGGTCGACGCCATCGACGGTGCGCTGGCGCAGCTCGTAGTCCCACAGCTCGCGGTCGCGCAGCAGCACGTCGTTGAGCCGCTGCAGCAGCGCCTTGTCGCTCCAGGCGCCCTCGCCGGTTTCGGCCAGCGGCCGCGACAGGGCGCGCTCCTGCTGCTGCGTGCCGTACAGCTCGCTGAAGGCGGCGTTGACCAGCAAGGTCTGCAGCTTGTCGTCGAGCAAGGCGATCGGCTCGCGCACCGCCTGCACGATCAGCTGCGAGCGGGCGACTGCGACGCCTTCGCGCGCCTCGGCACGGCGACGCTGGCCGATCTGGCGCTCCGACACCACCACGATGATGCCCAGCAGCAGCAATTGCGCGACCGCGGCGATCGACAGCACCAGCCGGCTGTTGCGCGCATCGCGCTCGGCCACGTCGACGCGGCTCTTCAGCAGGTCGTCCTCGCTCTGCACGATCTTCTGGATCAGGCCGTCCATCTCGAACAGCGTGCCGGAGTCGTCCATCGCCGCACGCGCGCCGTCGACATTGCCCTGCTGGTAGCGCATGCCCGCCTGCGCCATCAGGCCGAGGCGACCGCCGATCACCGACTCCAGCGCGCCGATCTGCACCTGCTGGTTCGGGTTGTCGCGAGTGCTGGCGCGCAACTGCGCGATCAGGCCGCCCACATCCTGGCTGGCGCGCTGCACGCGCCTGGCCACCACCGGGCTCTGGTTGCCGGCCAGCATGCGGTACAGCGCCGCTTCGCTGTCGCGCACGTCGTAGGCGATGCGGTAGGTGAGCGCCTTCACCTCCATCGAATGAGTCACCCACACGCCGGCCTGCTGGGCCTGCAGGTTGGCGTTGCGCGCGATCAAGTAAGGCAGCGCCACGATCACCAGCACGGCGAACAGCAGGCTGCCGATTCGCCAGCGCAGGGCAAGCATGTCTTTCATCCACGGCAAGGCCATGCGGCCACCTTCGCTACGACACACGACCTTGCATTCTTACACGTTTAAAAGGCTTGCCGTCACATTTTCACTTTTCGTACACGCTCATCGACGCGGGCCGCGCCGAGGTCGCCGAGCCCCAGCTGCGGTTCGGCTCGGCCTGCATCACGAAGTGCAGCTCGCCGCCGACCAGGATCTCGCCGTGACGCAGATACACGCGATCCAGCGGCTTGCCGTTGAGGCTTACGCTACCGACATACGGATGCGCCTCGTCCAGGTGCTCGGCCGATACGGTGAAGTCGCGTCCGTTCGGCAGGTGGATGGTCGCCCGCGGCAGGAACGGCCGGCCGATCGCGTACTCGTCGCTGGCCGGCGTCACCGGATAGAAGCCGAGCGCGGTGAACACGTACCACGCCGACATCTGGCCGAGGTCGTCGTTGCCGACCAGGCCGTCGGGCCGCGCGTGGTACTGGCTGTCCATGATCTGCTTCAGCCGCTGCTGGGTCTTCCACGGCGCGCCGGCGTAGTCGTACAGGTAGGCGATGTGGTGGCTGGGCTCGTTGCCGTGCGCATACCAGCCGATCAGGCCGGTGATGTCTTCGACGTCCTTGAACAGCGCCGGGTCCACCTTGGCGTCGAACAGCTGGTCCAGCTTGGCGACGAAGCGCGCGTCGCCGCCCATCGCGCGGACCAGGCCGGCCACGTCCTGCGGCACATACCAGGAATACTGCCAGGCGTTGGCCTCGGTGTAGTCGCTGCCGTAGGCGGCCGAGGCCGGGTCGAACGGCTCGCGGAATTTGCCGTCGCTGAGCCGCGCGCGCATGAAGCCGGTCTTCGCGTCCCATACGTTGCGCCAGTTGCCGGCGCGCTTCTGGAAAGTGGCCGCGATGTCGCTGCGGCCCATCGCCTTGGCCATCTGCGCCAGCGACCAGTCGTCATAGGCGTATTCCTGGGTCTTCGAGCCCGCCTCCACTTCCTTGTCGATCGGCACGTAGCCCAGCTTCATGTAGTCGGCCAGGTCGCCGTACGGCCCGTAGCTGGCGCTGGCCACCATCGCCTGCAGCGCGCGGTCGGCGTCGAAGCCGCGCACGCCCTTGAGGTAGGCGTCCGCGATTACCGGCAGCGCGTGGTAGCCAGTCATGCACCAGGTCTCCAGGCCCTGGTAGGCCCACACCGGCAGGATGCCGAACGGACTGGCCTCACGCGCGGCGATCAGCGAGCGAATCAGCTGCGTGCTGAGGTCAGGCCGCAGCAACACCATCAAGGGCTCCTCGGCGCGGTAGACGTCCCACAGCGACCAGCTCGAGTAGAACTCGAAATCGCCCTGGCCGTCGTGCGCGCGATGCACCTGGTGATCCGGTCCGCGGTACTCGCCGTTGACGTCCATGCTCAGCGTCGGCGCCAGCATGGTGTGATAGAGCGCGGTATAGAAACCGGTGCGCTGCTCGGCGCTGCCGTCCACGTCGATCGGCGCCAGCGCCTTGTTCCAGGCCGCGGTCGCCGCGCTGCGCTGCGCATCGAAATCCCAGCCCGCGCCGTCCTGGTCCAGGTTGGCGATGGCATTGGCCTCGCTCACCGGCGAAATTGCCACCTTCACCAGCAACGGCTTGCTCAGCGTGCCGAAGTCGAACACACCTTCCAGCGCGCGGCCGTTCTGCGCGTCCTGGTCCTGCGCCTGGTAGCCCGGTCCCTTGAAGCCCTTGTAGGGCAGCTCGGTCTCGCGCTGGTACAGGGTGCGCGACACCAGCGGCTGCGAGAAGCGCATGGCGAAGCACAGCTCGCGTCCGGGCGCCCAGCCGCGGGTGAGCCGGCAACCGGTGACGGTGCCGTCGGCGCGCACGCGTAAATTGGCCCACAGCACCTTGCCCGGGTAGTCGTAAATGCTCGGGCGCAGGTCGAGCAGCAGATGCGCGGGCTTGCCCGCGGGGAAACTGTAGCGATGCCAGCCGACGCGGCGGCTGGCGGTGAGCTCGGCGCGCACGCCGTAGTCCTGCAGGGTCACCGCGTAGTAGCCGGGCTGGGCCTGCTCGCTCTGGTGCGAGAAGCGTGAGCGATAGCCGCTGCCCGGCTGGGCCGGATCGCCCGGTTCCAGCCGCACCTCGCCGCTGATCGGCATCACCAGCACGTCGCCCAGGTCCGAATGGCCCGAGCCGGAAAAATGCGTGTGCGAGAAGCCGAGCAGGCTGCCGTCGCCGTACTGGTAGCCGGCCGCCCACTTGTAGGCGTGCTTGAAATCCGGCATGGATGTATCGGGCGACAACTGGACCATCCCGAATGGTACGGTAGCGCCGGGGTAGGTATGTCCGTCACCGCCGGTGCCGATGCGCGGATCCACCGCGTCGGCGTGATCCGCGGCCAGCGCAGGCGCAGCGAGGGGAGACAGCAGGATGGCCAGCAGGGCGGACGCAAGCAGATGACGACGCATACCTTGGATGATCTCCGTGACTTGGATCGTTCTAAACGTATCGAACCTAGCAGTTGCCGTGGTACAACACATGCTGCGCTGCGTGATGTGATCGTCACGCCCAACTGGCATGCTCGAGAGTATTTGGATCGTTCCAAAGAGAGGCCGCTGTAGCCGATGCCGAAAGCCACGCCTGTCCACCGCCAGATCACCCTGGCCGACATCGCCTCCGGCTGCGGCGTGTCGCGCGCCACGGTGTCCCTGGTACTGCGCGGCAGCCCCTTGGTCAACAAGAACACCCGCGCCCGGGTGGAAGCCGAGCTCAAGCGCCAAGGCTACGTCTACAACCGCGCCGCCGCCAACCTGCGCCGGCGCACCTCGTCCAGCATCGCGTTGGTGATCAACGAACTGGGCAACCCCTACTTCGCCGAATTCGCCGCCGGCGTCGACGAGGCGCTGGGCAAGGCCGGCTTCGTCACCCTGCTCGGCAGCACCGGCGAATCGGCGGTGCGCGAGCAGGCCGTGCTCGGCTCGCTGATGGAGCACGGTCCGGGCGGCATCATCCTGTCGCCGGCCGAGGGCAGCGACGCGCGCCAGGTGCTGACCACGGTGGGTCCGCACGTGCCGCTGCTGCTGTTCAACCGCGAGCTGGACGACGAAGTCACCGAGATCAACCACTGGGACGTGCTGGCGCTGGACAACGTGCACGGCGCCCGGCTGGCCACCCAGCACCTGATCGAGCTGGGCCATCGGCGCATCGCCTTCTTCGGCGGCCATCGCGATTCCAGCTCGTGCCGGCAGCGCCGCGAGGGCTACCAGCAGGCGATGCGCGACGCCGGGCTGCCGATCGAGCCGCGCTGGCTGATCGAAAGCTCGCCGACCCGCCTGGAAGCGGCACGCCAGGCCGGCGCACTGTTCGCGGTCGACCCCGCGCCGACTGCCGCGGTCTGCTACAACGACGCCGTCGCGCTCGGCCTGATGCTCGGCCTCAACCAGCGCGGCCGCCATCCCGGCCACGACTTCGCGGTCACTGGCTTCGACGACATCGCCGAGGCCGAAGTCAGCGTACCGCCGCTGACCACGCTCGCCACCAAGCCGCGCGAACGCGGCCGCCAAGCCGCCGAGCTGATCATCCAGCGCCTGCACCACCCGAACACCAAGGCCACCCGCACCATCGCGCCGGTGCAGCTGGTGGTGCGCGAAAGCAGCTGTCCTCCCATCGTCACGCCCTGATCGCCGGAACACCGCATGGCCCTCGCTCCGTCGCCGTCCAAACCGCTGTCTTCGTCTGCCGCCTCGCCGGCGAACGGCGACACCCGCTACACCTATTCGCCGCTGGCGCTGGGCGTGCTCACCACGATCTTCTTCATGTGGGGCTTTCTCACCTGCCTCAACGACGTGCTGATCCCGCACCTGAAGCTGGTGTTCGAACTGAACTACGCACGTGCGATGCTGGTGCAGTTCACCTTCTTCGGCGCGTATTTCCTGATGTCGCTGCCGGCCGGCTGGCTGGTCAACCGGCTGGGCTACAAGAAAGGCATCGTGGCCGGGCTGGCCATCGCCGCGCTCGGCGCCGCCGGCTTCTGGCCGGCCGCCACGCTGCATTCCTACGCCGCCTTCCTCGGCGCGCTGTTCGTGCTGGCCACCGGCATCACCGTGCTGCAGGTGGCCGCCAATCCCTACGTCGCCCTGCTCGGCCCCGAGGCCACCAGCTCCAGCCGGCTCACCCTGGCGCAGGCGCTGAACTCGCTGGGCACCACGCTGGCGCCGAAGTTCGGCGGCCTGCTGATCCTCACCGCCGCCGTCTCGGTGATTCCCGCCAGCGTGCACCAGGCGCCGGCCACGCAGCAGTTGGTCGACGCGATCAACCAGCAGGCGCCGACGCAGGCGCTGGCCGCCATGCACCAGGCCGCGCCGGATACGCTGACCGCCGCGCTCACCGACGCCTCCGCCGCGACCCTGGGCAAGCTGCCGGCCGCCGGCCTGGACGCCGAACTGGATCGCCTGACGCCCGCGCAACTCGGCGAGGTGCTGGCGGTGCTGCCGAACGCCCAACTGCTCACCGCGCTCAGTGCGCTGCCGCCGGCCCGCATGAACGCGCTGCCCGCCGACCCGCTGGCCAAGGCGCTGGAAAAACTTTCCTCCTCCAAGCTCGACGATGCCCAGGCCGCGCAATGGCAGCAGCTGCGCGAGCACCTGCCGGCAACCACCCAGGACGGCCTGCGCCAGTTCCGCCAGCAGCAGGCCGACATCGTGAAGACGCCCTACGCCGGGCTGGCCGTCGTGCTGCTGCTGCTCGCCGCCGGGGTGTGGCTGTTCAAGCTGCCGGTGCTCAGCGGCACCGGCGATGCGGCGACGCACGAGCCCGCCAGCTTCGCCCAGGCGCTGGCGCATCGCCACGTACGCTACGGCGTGCTGGCGATCTTCTTCTACGTCGGCGCCGAGGTCGCCATCGGCAGCTTCCTGATCAGCTACCTCTCGCTGCCCGACATCGGCCACATGAGCGAGAACGAGGCCACCAGCTTCGTGGTGAAGTACTGGGGCGGCGCCATGCTCGGCCGCATCGTCGGCTCCGGCCTGGTGGCCAAGTTCTCGCCGCGCAAGCTGCTCGCCTTGTTCGCCGGCATCGCCGGCCTGCTGGTGCTCACCACCATGCTGAGCAAGGACAGCGTGGCGGTGTACAGCATCGTCGCCATCGGCCTGTTCAATTCGATCATGTTCCCGACCATCTTCTCGCTCGGCATCGAGCGGCTGGGTCCGTTGACCAGCAAGGCTTCCAGCCTGCTGGTGATGGCCATCGTCGGCGGCGCGCTGATCCCGTTCGCGCAGGGCGCACTGGCCGACCACATCGGCGTGCAGCACGCCTTCGTGCTGCCCCTGCTGTGCTACGCCTTCATCGTGTTCTACGGCCTCAGCGGCTCGAAGATCCACGAGCAATCCTGACGACTCCACCACGGGCGGGCGGCGCAGCGGCCCGTCTCTCATTGCAAGAAACCACATCATGACCATGCGACCCGTACTGTGCTTCGGCGAGGCACTGATCGACTTCCACGCCGAAGGCAAGGACGCGAACGGCCACGCCCGCGCCTACCTTCCCTACGCCGGCGGCGCGCCGGCCAACGTCGCGGTGGCGGCCGCCAAGCTCGGCGGACATGCTCGTTTCGCCGGCATGCTCAGCACCGACCCCTTCGGCGATTTCCTGCTGGACAGCCTGCAGCACGCCGGCGTCGACACCCGCGACGTGGTGCGTACCGATCAAGCGAACACCGCGCTGGCCTTCGTCACCCTCGACGCGCACAGCGAACGCAGCTTCAGTTTCTACCGCCCGCCCGCCGCCGACCTGCTATTCCGTCCGCAGCATTTCCGCCACGACGCCTTTCATGACGTGGCGGTGTTCCATGTCTGCTCCAACAGCCTCACCGAGCCGGAACTGGCCGCCACCACCTGCGAAGGCATGCGCCGCGCACACGCGGCCGGCGCGCTGGTCAGCTTCGACCTCAACCTGCGCCCCGCGCTGTGGCCGCACGACGTGGAGCCGCTGCCGCATCTGTGGCCGGCGCTGCAGCTGGCCGACGTGGTCAAGCTCAGCGCCGAGGAATTCGCCTACCTCGCGGTGGACGGCGAGCAGGCCGCGCTGGACCGATTGTGGGAAGGCCGCGCCAAGCTGCTGGTGGTCACCGACGCCGGCAATCCGCTGCGCTGGTTCCATCCCGATGCCGAGGGCGAACTGCCCAGCTACCGCGTGCAGGCGATCGATTCCAACGCCGCCGGCGACGCCTTCGTCGGCGGCCTGCTGTGCCAGCTGGCCCAGCTCGACGGCGGCGCCGAGCAGGTGCAGTTGCTGGTCGACCAGCTGCCGCGCCTGCATGCGCTGCTGCGCTACGCCTCCGCCTGCGGCGCGCTGGCGGTGACCCGCCAGGGCTCGTTCTCCGCCATGCCCACCGACGACGAAGTGCGTTCCTTCATGGAGAGCCACGCATGAGCGGCATCGACTTCCCGGACTTCCACTCGCCCGAGACGCTGCGCGCGCACATCGCCAAGACCATGGCGTTCTACCATCCGCGCGCGATCGACCCGGCCGGCGGTTTCTATCACTACTTCAAGGACGACGGCACGGTCTACGACCACAGCCATCGGCACCTGGTCAGCAGCACGCGCTTCGTCTTCAACTACGCGATGGCCGCGCGCGAATTCGATCAGCCGGAATATCTCGAAGCCGCACGCCACGGGCTGCGCTACCTGCGTGAGGTGCACCGCGACCCGCTCACCGGCGGCTATGCCTGGACCCTGCGCGACGGTCAGCCGGAAGACCGCACCAACCACGCCTATGGCCTGGCCTTCGTGCTGCTCGCCTATGCCACCGCGCGCAAGGCCGGCATCGCCGAGGCCGCGCCCTGGATGGGCGAGACCTGGGAGCTGCTCGAGCGCCACTTCTGGGATGCCGAGGCCGGGTTGTACCGCGACGAGGCCGACGCGAACTGGCAGTTCAGCGACTACCGCGGCCAGAACGCCAACATGCATATGTGCGAGGCGATGCTGGCGGCCTACCAGGCCAGCGACGAGGTGTGCTACCTCGACCGCGCCCTGCTGCTGGCCGACCACATGACCCGCCGCCAGGCCGCCCAGGCCGACGGCCTGGTGTGGGAGCACTACGACACGCAGTGGAAGATCGACTGGGATTATCACCGCGACGATCCCAAGCACCTGTTCCGCCCCTGGGGTTTCCAGCCCGGCCACCAGACCGAATGGGCCAAGCTGCTGCTGATCCTGGAGCCGCTGCTGCTGGAACGCGGGCGCGAGGAAAAATGGCTGGTGCCCACCGCACGCCACCTGTTCGACACCGCCCTGGCGCGTGCCTGGGACGGCCGCTACGGCGGCATCTGCTACGGCTTCGCGCCGGACGGCAGCGTGTGCGACGACGACAAGTATTTCTGGGTGCAGGCCGAATCGCTGGCCGCCGCCGCGCTGCTGCATGCGCGCACTGGCCTGACCGTGTACGACGACTGGTACGAACAGCTGTGGCGCTACAGTTGGGAGCATATGGTCGATCACCAGTACGGCGCCTGGTACCGCATCCTCACCCGCGACAACCGCAAGTACAGCGACGAGAAGAGCCCGGCCGGCAAGACCGATTACCACACTATGGGCGCCTGCTACGAAGTGCTCGCCCTGCTGCGTTCCTAAGTCAGAAAGTGCCAGGCACTTCAGGATGAATGCGAAGGGCCCCTGTGTCGGACCCAGGCAAGCGGAACACCGCCGCCCAGGCCGACGCGGTGCAAGCTAGGAAGGGCTCGGCACAGGAGCTTTTCGGAAGAGTCGATCGCCGCTGCCAGCGTGCCGGCGATCCATACATCTCAACCCCAAGACATCACACGCTCTTGCCATGAACTCTCATCTGCGCATCCTCGCCGGCGGCCTGCTGGGCACCCTGCTCGCCATCGGCACCGCACAAGCCGCCAACGACACACCGGACAACTCGCCGGCTGCCGCCGTGAATCCGCTGATCGGCAGCAGCAACGGCGGCAACACCTTCCCCGGCCCGATGCTGCCGTTCGGCATGCTGCAGTGGAGCCCCGAGGCCACCCGCGGCAAGCACGACCGCACCGCTGCGCCCGGCGGCTACCGCTACGACGCCACGCGCATCCGCGGCTTCAGCCTCACCCACCTGTCCGGCACCGGCTGCGCCGGCGCCAGCGGCGACGTGCCGTTCATGCCGGTGACCGCCGACATCGCCGCCGGCTCGCCCGCGGCCGACGCCGACGACAGCCGCTACGCCAGCGATTTCAGCCACGCCGACGAGCAGGCCGAGGCCGGCTACTACAAGGTCGCGCTGGCCAACGGCGTCGAGGTGCAGCTGACCGCCGCCATGCACAGCGGCCTGGCCGGTTTCGGTTTTCCGGCCGGCAAGCCGGCGAACCTGCTGATCCGCACCTCGGACTCCGAACTCGGCAGCAGCGCCGCCGACACCCAGGTGGATGCGGCAACTCGCCAGGTCAGCGGCTCGGTCACCAGCGGCAATTTCTGCGGCTATCTGTCCAAGGCCGACCGGCGCAGCTACTACACCCTGTATTTCGTCGCCGAGTTCGACCAGCCCTTCGTGCAGACCGGCAGCTGGCAGGACACGCAGCTGCACCCCGGCGGCACCCGCGCCAGCGGCGGCACCGGCTACGGCGACAAGGGCTTTCCGCCGATCGGCAAGGGCTCGGGCGTGTGGCTGCGCTTCGCCGACGGCAGCACCGTGCATGCGCGGGTCGGCATCTCTTACGTCAGCCTGGCCAACGCACGCGCCAACCTCGCCGCGGAAATTCCGCGCCACGCCGACCTGGCGCTGCTGCGCCGACAGGCGCGCGAGCGCTGGAACAAGCTGCTGGGCGGCATCCGCATCGAAGGCGGCACGCCGGACCAGCGCAGCACCTTCTACACCGCGCTGTACCACGTGATGATGCATCCCAACGTGTACAGCGACGCCAACGGCGAATACCGCGGCTTCGACCAGCGCATTCATCGCGTGGCCGGCACGCAGCAGGCGCAGTACGCCAACTTCTCGGGCTGGGACATCTATCGCTCGCACCTGCAGCTGGTGACCTGGCTGCAGCCGAAGATCGGCAGCGACATCGCGCAGTCGCTGTTCAACCAGGCCGCGCAGAACCACGGCGAGTGGGACCGCTGGACGCACAACTCCGGCGGCACCCACGTGATGAGCGGCGATCCCGCCGCGCCCGCGCTGGCCGACATCGCCGCGTTCGGCGGCCGCGATTTCGACCTGCACGGCGCCTACGCCTCGCTGGCCGCGGCGGCCGACCGGCCCACCGCGAACGATCTCTCCGACGAAGGCTGCAATGTCGAATGCGTCGGCCAGCGCCCTTCGCTGGACCAGTGGCTGCGCCTGCACTACATCGCCAGCCAGTCGCACGCCTGGGGCGGCGCCGGCGAGACGCTGGAGGACGCCAGCGCCGACTTCGCGCTGTCCGAACTGGCCGCGCGCGCCAGCGACACCGCGGCACAGCAGCGCTACCTGGCTCGCGCCGGCTACTGGCGCAACCTGTACAACCCCAAGGCGACGCCGACGGGCGGCTACCTGCAGAACCGCAACGCCGACGGCAGCTGGCCAGCCTTCACGCCGGATACCGACGACGGCTTCGTCGAAGGCAGCGCCTCGGTCTATCTGTGGATGGTGCCGTTCGACGTGCAAGGCCTGTTCGACCAGCTCGGCGGCCGCGAGCGTGCGATCGCTCGCCTCGATGCCTTCTTCCACCAGCCTGATGGCCGCTGGGCGCTGACCAAGGCCGGTCCGCTGCATGCCGAGCTGGACAACGAACCCTCGGTCGCCACGCCGTGGCTGTACGACTTCGCCGGCCAGCCGTGGAAGACCCAGCAGACCGTGCGCCAGGTGCTCGACACGATCTGGAAAAACACGCCGGACGGCATTCCCGGCAACGACGATCTCGGCGAGATGTCTTCCTGGTACGTGTGGGCGGCGCTGGGCCTGTATCCGGAAATCCCGGGACGGGCCGAGCTGGTGCTGGGCAGCCCGCTGTTCCCGCATGCGGTGGTGCACGGCAGCGGCGGCGAAGTGAGCATCGACGCACCGGGAGCGCCGCAGCAGACCTATGTGCAGGCGCTGCAGCTCGATGGACGTCCATACGCCAAGCCCTGGCTGTCGCCGGATGTCGTCGCGCACGGCGGCAAGCTGGAATTTACCCTGGGCGCGAAGCCCGCGCCGTCGTGGGGCAGCGCGCCCGCCGACACACCGCCGTCGTTCCCGCCACCGCATAGCTGATGGGTGCGTCGTGGTGCGGGCGCATCACGACGCAAAGTGGAAGCTCGACCGCGACGCCCGCTGCGACGATCCCAGGGCATGGGCCGGCACCGTGCGTTTCCAGCCTGATGAGGCCAGCCGTCGCCGACGGCGGCGGCCAAACGCTCGAGCTGCGGCTCTGCTGGATCCAGCGTCCGCCTCCCGGCCACGGCGGCTGGTGGTCCGTCGGCAGACTCGAGCAACAGGATGACGATCAGGAAAGCCCGTATTTGCCCAGGCTTTCCGTCATCGCCTCAACGCCTCGTCACCGGTGGGACGATCGACGGTGGGACGATCGACCCAGGCAGGTGCTCGACATCGAGACACCTCCACCGCGATGCGGTACCGGGTCGCCAGGCCTTGATCGGCAACGCTCTTCGCGCAACTAGACCGGCACCGTCTGCCCGACCTTGTCGCGCGCCATCACCACGCTGGTGGTGAAGCGGCGGATGTTCGGGTTGTCGAACAGCAGGCGCCGCGTAAACGCCTCGAAATCGTCCATGTCGCGCGCCAGCACGATCAGGATGAAGTCGGCCGCGCCGGTCACGTAGTAGCACTGCTGCACGTTGGGATCCGCGCGGGCCAGCTTGCGGAACGCGTCGAGCATGTCGGCGCGCTCGCGCTCCAGCTCCACCTCGACCACGAAGCTCATCGCCAGGCCCACCGCGCGCGGGTCCACCACGGCCACCTCCGCGACGATCGCGCCGGACTGCCGCATCCGCTTCAGCCGCCGCTGCACCGCTGCGGCGGAAAGACCGATGTCGGCGCCAATGTCTTCGCCGGTCGCCTGTGCATCGCGCTGCACGCGGCGAAGAATTTCGCGATCGAAGGCGTCGAGTTCGATGTTTTCGGTCATGCCGCATCAATACCGCTAAACATGCGGCCGATCAATCGGCAGCAAGGCAACTACGCGGCCCGGCTGCAGCGTCGATCCTCACAATGCATGCAGCTTCCGACGGGTCGCCGCACGCCCTGCAAGTCTGCTTGCCAGCGTGGCTGGCGCCGTCCGCCGCCAACCTTTCGGCGGCGCTTGCGGCTGTCACCCGGACGACTGGCCGCTGCGCCGAAGTGCTCAAGTCCAACCAAGGAATCCCTCATGGAACTGCTTTATCAGACCCATTCGCCGTACGCACACAAGGTGCTGCTGCTGGCGCACGAAACCGGTCTGGCCGAACGGCTGCACGTGGTCCATCACGAGACCAGCCCGACCCGGCGCAACGAGGCCGTGTTCCGCGTCAATCCGCTGGGGAAGGTGCCGGCACTGGTGCTGGACGACGGCACCGTGCTGTTCGACTCGAACGTGATCTGCGAGTACCTGGACGGGCTGCATCGGGGCACGCCGCAGATTCCAGCCGCCGGTCGCGCGCGCCTGCTCTGCCTGCGCCGCCAGGCGCTCGCGCAAGGATTGTGCGAGGCCGGCATCGCCGTGCGCCAGGAGACCGAGCGGCGTCCCGAGCCGCTGCGCTATCCGGCCATGCGCGACGGCCAGATCGCCAAGCTGATCGCCGGCTACGACTTCCTCGAGCGCGAGGAGCCGGCGCTGGAGCCGAGCGCCGCCACGGCGCCGGTCGATCTCGGCCAGATCGCGCTGGCCACGGCGCTGAACTGGCTGGCCTTCCGCAAACTGCCGCCCTTCGAACCGGGCCGGCCGCGCCTGTCGGCGTGGTATCGCGCCTTTCTGCAACGCCCTTCGATGCTGGCGACGCCCTTGTCCGGCGAGACCGTCGACTGAGCTGTCGGCAGTCGTTCGCACTGCACCCACTCCCCACCCACCAGGAAACTCCGATGAGCTCGCTCTGGACCGACCTGCTGTTCCTGCACGGATACATCCGCGACCACCGCCTGGCCCGCCGACTGACGAGCGCAGGCAAGGCAACGCCGCATGCGGGCAAGCCCGATGCAGACCACCGCCGTCGCCAAGCCGACCGACGAAATGGCGTACCGCGTTCGTGGATGGCCCGACTCTGCCTCGGCATCGGCGACGGTGATCTGCGCACGCAGTAGGCGCCGAGCCGCAAGCATCTGCGACCACTCGACGACGATGCGAGCCGCCCGCCGATCGTGAGCAGACTCCAAGGCCACGACACTGCCTTCAGGCACGCTCGCGGCGGCAGTCGAATCCCTTACAGTAGCCGCGACCGGCCGCGTCGGCCGATCCCCCATCGTCAAGGACGTCCCGCCGAACGAGCGCGGATCGCGTTGCCGCTGTGCTGCGGCCGCGCGGCGGGTGCTTCCCCACTGGTCTGGATTCGCTACGCATGAGAAACCTGCCCGCTTCGCACCTCTTCGCCGCCGGTCTGTTCAAGGCCGGCGCGTCCGCTGCCGGCTTGTTCGCCGCCAGCCTGTCCCTGCTGCTGGCGATGGCCTCGCCGTTGCACGCCGACGAAGCCGCCGCCGGCCGCTTCGATCCGCGCGAGACTTTCGCGCCGTTCCAGTATCCGCAGCCGGCCAATGCCTATCGTTCCGCCAGCGGCCTGCCCGGCCCGGCCTACTGGCAGAACCGCGCCGACTACACCATCAAGGCGACGCTGGACCCGGCCGCGCGCAAGCTCAGCGGCGACGAACTGATCGACTACACCAACAACAGCCCGGACCAGCTCGACGTGCTGTGGCTGCAGGTGGAGCAGAACCGCTACCGCCGCGACGCGCGCGGCGCCTTCGGCGACGAGAGCTTTCCCACCGAATTCACCGACGGCGAGCACATCGCCGCGGTCGAGGTGGCGGACGCCGGCGGCGTCATGCGCAAGGCCGAATGGCTGGTCAGCGACACGCGCCTGCAGATCCGCCTGCCGGCGCCGCTGGCGGGCCACGGCGGCCGCGTGCGCGTGCACATCCGCTACGACTACACCGTGCCCGGCGTGTTCGGCGGACGCACCGACGTCAACCCGAGCAAGCACGGCGAGATCTTCGAGATGGCGCAGTGGTATCCGCGCCTGTGCGTCTACGACGACCTGCGCGGCTGGGACACCCAGCCCTATCTCAACAGCGAGTTCTACCTGGAATACGGCGACTTCGACTACTCGGTGACGGTGCCCTGGGACATGCTGGTGGTCGGCTCGGGCGAGCTGCTGAATCCCGACGAGGTGCTCACCGCCACCCAGCGTCAGCGGCTGGAGCAGGCCAGGCACAGCGACGCCACGGTGACCATCCGCAGCGCCGCCGAAGTGACCCAGCCGTCCAGCCGTCCAAAGCAGAGCGGCACGCTGACCTGGCATTTCCGCATGCAGAACAGCCGCGACGTGGCCTTCGGTGCCTCCAAGGCCTATGTGTGGGATGCCGCGCGGATCAAGCTGCCCGAGGGCAAGACCGCGTTGGCGCTTTCCGCCTATCCGGAGGAAAGCGCCGGCAAGAACGCCTGGTCGCGCGCCACCGAACACCTGAAATACGCCACCGAGTATTTCTCGCGCCAGTGGTATCCCTACCCCTGGCCGGTGGCGATCAACGAGGCGGGCACCGCCGGCGGCATGGAATATCCTGGCATCACCTTCGACGACAAGGACGAGAAGGGCTCCGCGCTGCACATGCTGATCGCGCACGAGATCGGCCACAGCTGGTTCCCGATGATCGTGGGCAGCAACGAGCGCCGCGATGCCTGGATCGACGAAGGCTTCAACACCTTCATCGACGTGTACGAAGCCGACGCCTTCAACCACGGCGAGTTCGCCCCCAAGCACGACGGGGAATACGCGCCCGGCGGCCACCCCGCCGACGAGATCGCGAAGATCCTGGCCGATGCCGACGCGCCCGCCCTGCTCACCGACGCCGACGCCATCCGCGAGAAGTACCGCCACCCCATCACCTACTTCAAGTCCGCCTTCGGCCTGGTGCTGCTGCGCGAACAGATCATCGGCCCCGAGCGCTTCGATCCCGCCTTCCGCCGCTACATCGCCAACTGGGCCTATAAGCATCCCAGTCCGTCCGACTTCTTCCGCTTCATGGCCAGCGAGACCGGCGAGGACCTGGGCTGGTTCTGGCGCGGCTGGTACGAGCACAACTGGCAGTTCGACATGGCGGTGCAGAAGGTCGCGCCGATCGACGGCGACTGGCGCAAAGGCGCGGCGGTAACCGTCGCCAACCTGGACCGGCTGGTGCTGCCGGCCACACTGGAAGTGGTCTACGACGACGGCAGCAAGCAGGATGTGCGCGTGCCGGTGGAAACCTGGCTGCAGCACCGCAGCTTCGTGGTGCGCGTGGACGGCACGCGCGCGGTCAAATCCGCCACGCTAGATCCTGCACACGTCCTGCCGGATCGCGACCGCAGCAACAACTCCTACGTGGTGCACTAGCCACGTCGCCCGTGGTCGCGGCCCCTCGCTCGATTCGCCCGTTCGCATGCAGTACGCTGGCGAGAAACGCGCCGGTCGGCGTGTGCGCATGACAACGAGGCATCCGTGCATGAAGCTGCGGACTAATCCACTGATCGCCCTGCCAGTGGCGGCCCTGATCCCGCCGATGGCCGGCAGCGTGATGGCCCCGCCTGGCGGCTCATGGGATTGGCTGTCGACCCTGCCGATCTTCCTGCTCGTCTATCTCTGGAGCCTCATGGTCGTGGCACTGTTCGGCCTCACCGCCTACTCGCTGCTGCTGCGCTTCGACCGGGCACGTTGGTGGTCCGCCCTCGCGACGGGCCTGCTCGGCGGCGCTGTCGTAGGCGCCAAAGTGTGGAAGCCCTACGCCACGCCGCCGCTCGACGTAACCGTCATGGCCCTGACCGGCGCCGCCACCGCCCTGCTGTTCTGGTCGCTGCTCGACGACGCCTACCGGCAGCCTTCGAAGCTGCCGAAGCAAGCGATGCGCTGAGGCGCAGCGCCCTACAGCGCACAAGCCATGCAAGCGCGTCGATGATCCGATATCGACGCGCGCCGCCTTCGATACGAACTCAATCGGCGCCGTCGAGCGCGCCGGCCCGGCGCTGCCATGCGCTGGCCATATGCGCCATGCCGGCCAGCGCCGCCAGCAAGGCGCCCACCGCCATCGCCGCCAGCCAGCCGCCGCGCTGCCAGGCCAGCCCGGCCAGGGCCGAGCCGGCGGCGCCGCCGAGGAAGTACGAGGTCATGAAGAACGCGTTGATGCGGCTGCGCGAGGCCTGATCGAGCGCGAAGATGCGCGTCTGGTTGGCGATCAGCGCGGCCTGGATGCCGAGATCGAGCACGATGGTGCCAATGGCAAGCAGGAACAGGCTGCGGCTGCCCACGGCGAAGATGCCGAAGGACACGAACACGCAGGCGATCCCGATGCCGAGCACGCGGTGCGGACCGCCGCGGTCGGCCAGTCGGCCGGCGATCGGCGCGATCAGCGCGCCCACTGCGCCGATCAGGCCAAACAGGCCGGCCACCCGGCCGTCGAGATGGAAGGCCGACCCAGTGAGCAAGGGCGTCAAGGTGACCCAGAACACGCTGAACGCGGCGAACAGCAAGGCGCCCACCACGGAGGCCTCGCGCAGGGGCGCATGGCGGCGCGCGACCTCGAATACCGAGGCCAGCAGCTTGGGATAGGACAGTTCGGTATGCCCCTCGATGCGCGGCAGGCGCACGCGCAACAGCGCAACCAGCAGCAGCACCAGCACGCCGCTGACGGCGAACACCGCGTGCCAGCCGAAGCCCGCGGCGATATAGCCGGCGAAGAAGCGGCCGCACAGGATGCCCAGCAGCACGCCGCTCATCACCGTGCCGACGGTGCGCCCACGCTGCTCCGGCGCCGCAAGATGGGCGGCCAGCGGAACGATCTGCTGGGTCACCGTGGCCAGCAGGCCGACCAGGAAGGACAACGCCACCAGCAGCCACAGCGTATGCGTGGCAGCCGTCGCGAACAGCGCCAGCGCCAGCAGCGGCCCCATCACGGTGATCACCCGGCGCCGCTCGAAGCGGTCGCCCAGCGGCGCGAACAGCAGCAGGCCACAGGCATAGCCTAGTTGGGTCGCCGTGGGCACCGCGGAGACGCCTTGCACGCTGATGCCGAACTCGTGGGCGATGGCGCTCAGCAGCGGCTGGTTGAAGTAGATGCTGGCGACGAACGTGCCGCAGGCCAGTGCCATCAGCAGCACCAGCGAGCGCGACAGGGGGACGGTGTTGCTCACGGACGTTCCTGGCGGAAAAACGGGGCGCTAGTATCGGCTTTGCATCCGAACCTATGAATGGGGCCACTGTGCCAAAGCATTTTGCATCAAACGCAAAAGCCATTCCGCCCGGCTTTGCCGAAGGACTGGCGATTTTCCTGGACGTGGCCGCGACCGGCAGCTTTTCGCTGGTCGGGCGCCAGCTCGACCTGTCGCCGTCGTCGGTGGCGCGGCAGATCTCCAAGCTGGAAGACCAGGTCGGCGCCGCGCTGTTCCGCCGATCCACCCGGGGGCTCACCCTCACCCATGCCGGCGAGCGCCTGCGCGAGCACGGTCTGCACGCCCTGCATGGGCTGGCCGAGGCGCGCGAGGCGGTCAGCCTGATGCAGGATTCACCGCGCGGCCTGCTGCGCCTCACCGCCTCGATCGCCTTCGGCCAGCGCCACCTGGTACCGGTGCTGTCCTCCTTCCTCGAGACCTATCCCGAGGTGCACGTGGACCTGATCCTCGACGACGGCTATCTCGACCTGGTGCGCCAACGCATCGACCTGGCGGTGCGCATCGGCGTGCTGGAGGATTCCCGCCTGGTCAGCACGCAGATCGCGCCGCAGCGCCGCGTGCTGTGCGCCGCGCCGGCCTATCTGGCACGGCACGGCGCACCGCAGACGCTGGACGAACTGGCCGAGCACGAGTGCCTCACCACCGCCGGCACGCCGCCTTCCGGCTGGTGGACCTTCGGCCGCGGGCGCGAACGCCGGCGCATCACGGTGAAGGGGCGGTTGGTCTGCAACAGCAGCGACGCCATCCTGCAGGCCGCGCGGCGCGGCACCGGCATCGCCCACCTAGCCAGTTGGCAGACCTACGACGCCATCCGCAGCGGCCAGTTGGTCAAGCTGCTGGAGCACGTGCCGCCCAATGAGGAAGCCGCGATCCAAGCCGTGCGCACCCGCGGCGAACCCGCGCCCAAGGTGCGCGCCTTTATCGAGCACCTGCGCCGCGCCGTCGGCGAGCCGGCGTACTGGGATGTGGTTTGAGGCTAGGTGTGGAAGTGCCGAGCGATCGCAAGGCGGCATGAATAGCAGCAGGCTGCAGGCATGGTCGAGCGAGGTTCCCGTCAGCGCCGCCAAGATACCCTGCGTGGACTGACGAAGATCTGCGAAGCATGCCAGCTTGTCACCGGACCGCGAAGCGATGCGATGCGATGCTTCGGCAATATCAAAATGCTGCAAGGTCAAGCGATCTGTTCTGAAGGTAATACGGCGTCCAGAAATAAAAAGCCCCGCATCTGGCGGGGCTCTTAATTGTCCAAGCTCGAAGCTCAGGGCGGGTTAGTAATGGTGATGCCGCAGTTTGGATTGCCGCAGCTTCCCTGAGACGTCAGCACCCATTGACCATTCCCATTTTGATACTGGCTATCCGGGGTCGGCTCCCAGGTATAGGTCCACACCTGATAGCCAGTAGCCGTTTTATTGGTGATGGTATAGGTCTGACCTGGCGTCCCGGTTTGTGGCAACTGGCCCGGTGGTGGACCACTGGGAGCTGCGCCAGCCGTGGTGGCCAACCCAGCTGTTGGCCTTGAGCTCGCCGATGTGACCATTACAGTGATATCACCAATGCCTTTGACCACTGAGCCTGGCGTCGCTTGTTGCTGTCTGATCCAGGCCGACCAACCGGCATATGCGCCTGAGCCTGGCGTCAATGCATAAGCCTGGGTCGAGGAGCTACTTATTACCGAGTCTGTCACGCCATGGACAGCCGCCCATGTGGGAAATGCAGACCCAGCGATTAATGAAAGCGCTAATACATAGCTAATTTTTTTCATACCAATCCTTTGTTTGATTTATTGAACCCCTTCCCACCATGCGACATATGTCACTTAATCCTCAAGACATCAAACGTCGCATCTCCGATGCTAACAAAGTCAAATAGCATAAAGGAACCCCATTAGACCTTCAGCCACGGGCTCGAGCACTGACACATTACAGGAAAGAACTAACTTTCCTGTAACAGCAGCGAGGCGATCCTGCAGATCAAAGTGAGGCCTTATTAGAAAGCAGGCTTGAGGGAAATCTGAAGAAAGCGCTTACGTTTGCAGCTGCGCTGCGGCAGCCTTCTCGCGCCGCAAACAGCAACGTGCCACTGCATGGTTCGGTAAATCGCTGCTATCGCGATGCCATCGGCTCGCTTCGAACGTTTCACCCTGCTCAGAGGGCTTCCCAACCAGGCGTGCGCCCCTGCTCAGCCGCCGGCCTTGTCCGGCGCCGCGCCCTCGACCGGGGCCGCCGCAGCCGCCTCGTCGCCATAGAACATCACGCCCAGCTTGATGCGCTCGCGCCCCTGCTCGCGGCGGTGACGGTTGGTGTCGCGCAGCGAGTACACACAGCCGCAGTATTCCTGCTGATAGAAGTGTTCGCGCTTGCTGATCTCGATCATGCGCTGGCTGCCGCCGCCTTTGCGCCAGTTGAAATCCCAGTAGCTCAGGCCTTCATAGGGCGCGGCGGCACGGTGTCCGCAGTCGTTGATCTGCGCCATGTTCTTCCAGCGCGAGATGCCGAGCGAACTGGTGATCACCGGAAAGCCGTGCTCGTGCGCGTACAGCGCGGTGCGCTCGAAGCGCATGTCGAAGCACATGGTGCAGCGGATGCCGCGTTCGGGTTCGTTCTCCATGCCCTTGGCGCGGGCGAACCAGTGGTCGGTGTCGTAGTCGGCGTCGATGAAAGGCACGCCGTGCTTCTCGGCGAAACGGATGTTCTCGTCCTTGCGCAGCAGGTATTCCTTCAACGGATGGATGTTGGGGTTGTAGAAGAAGATGGTGTAGTCGATGCCCGACTCGAGAAAGGCTTCCATCAGCTCACCCGAACACGGCGCGCAGCAGGAGTGCATCAGCAGCTTGTCGGCGCCGCCGGGAAGCTCCAGCTTTTCGCGCACCGGAGCATTCATGACTCAGGCGCCACCAGCTTCACCACGCTGGAGAAATCGAGCCCGCCGCGGCCGGCCTTGCTGTTGAGCGCATACAGGTTGCGCGCCAGCTCGCCCAGCGGAATCGAGGCGCCCACGCCCATCGCCGCCTCGGCCGCCAGGCCGAGATCCTTGAGCATGAGGTCGTTGCCGAAGCCGCCGCTGTAGCCGCGCGAGGCCGGCGCATTTTCCAGCACGCCCGGCCACGGATTGCAGATTTCGGTGGCCCAGCTGCGGCCGGTGCTCACCGCCATCATCTGCGACAGCACCTTGGGATCGAGGCCGTGCGCGGCGCCCAGCGCCAGCGCCTCGCCGGTCACCGCCATGATCACGCCCAGCGCCATGTTGTTGCACAGCTTGGCCACCTGTCCCGCGCCGCTGCCGCCGACATGGAACACGTTCTTGCCCATCGCGGAGAGGATCGGCCGCGCGCGTTCCAGGGTTTCGGCCTCGCCGCCCACGATGAAGGTCAGCGTGCCGGCAGCGGCGCCGGCGGTCCCACCGGACACTGGCGCGTCGAGCATGGCCAGCCCACGCTGCGCGGCTGCCTTCGCCACCTTCTGCGCGGTCGCCGGCGCGATGGTGCTGCAGTCGATCACCAGTGCGCCCGCCGCGATATGCGGCAGCAGGCCGCCCTCGCCCAAGTACAGGCCTTCGACGTGGCGGCTTGCCGGCAGCATCGAGATCACCACGTCGGCGCCCTCGACCGCTTCGGCGGCATGGGCTGCGGCGTGCGCGCCCTGGGCCACAGCCTGCTCCACTGCGGCGGCCACCAGGTCGAACACCTGCACCGCATGACCAGCCTTGAGCAGATTGGCCGCCATCGGGCCGCCCATGTGTCCCAGGCCAATGAACGCGACTCGACTCATGCTGTGCTCACTCCGTGGTTGGCTGACCGAGGTCGGCGAGGGGATGCTCTCCCGCGGACCAGGGTGCGTGGAAAAAGTCGGCGGCCCAGGCGGCGGTGGCGTCCGCAAGCGCGGCTGGGCGCCAGTGCGGCTGGCGATCCTTGTCGATCAGCAGCGCGCGGATGCCTTCGGCGAAATCGCCGTGCGCCGCGCAGTGCAGCGAGGCGATGTATTCGAGCCGGAACACCTCGGCCAACGACAGCGCGGCCGCCTGTCGCTGCAGCTCGAAGGCCAGCCGCGCCGAACCGGGCGCGCCGGCAGCGAGCGTGTCGCGCGCCGTCGCCAGCCACAAGTCGTCCGTCGCCAGCGACTGGATCGCCTGCACGATCGCCTCGAGGCCGGCATGTGCGCACAGCGCTTCGATCTGCTGCCCGTGCTGCTGCAGCGGACCCGGCGCCGGCTGCGCCGCATGCTCGCGCAGCAAGGCGCCGAGGACCTGCGCGTTCTCGCCGCCGGCGCTCGACCAGTCCGCGCGCAGCAGCGCCTCGAACACCTCGTCGCGGCGGGCCTGCGCGATGTAGCAGTCGGCCAGCCCCGCATGGATGGCGTCGCTGCCGTTCAACGACGCGCCGGTCAGCGCCAGGAACAGCCCGCCGTGCCCCGGCACGCGCCGCAGCAGCCAGCTGCCGCCTACGTCCGGGTACAGGCCGACGGTGATTTCCGGGAAGGCGAGCCTGGAGCGCTCGGTCACCACGCGATGGCTGGCGCCGGCCATCAGGCCGATGCCGCCGCCCATCACGATGCCGTGGCCCCAGCACAGCACCGGCTTGGGATAGGTATGGATGCGGTAGTCGAGGCGATATTCCACCGCGAAGAACTGGCTGGCGTAGGCGTTCTCGCGGATGTCGCGGTGCCCGGCCTCGCGATACTCGAGCATCGAGCGATACAGGCCGTGCAGGTCGCCGCCGGCGCAGAAGGCCTTTTCGCCGGCGCCCTGCAACACCACCAGCACAATGCCTTCGTCGTCGGCCCAGGCCTGCAGGCGCTGGTCGAGCAGGCGCGCCATCTCCAGCGACAGGCCATTGAGCGTCTTCGGCGCATTCAGCGTGGCGATGCCGATGCGCCTGCCGTTGGCGGCGGCGCGTTCTTCGAACAGCACCGGCGCTTCGGCGGCCGCGGTGGCGTCGCCGCCGCTCATGCGTTCTTCCATTGCGGCGCGCGCTTTTCCAGGAAGGCGTTGACGCCCTCGCGCTGGTCGACGCTGTCGAACAGATCGACGAAGGCCTCGCGCTCCTGCACCAGCGCCGTGGCCAGGGTCTGCGCACGCGTGGCCTGCACCAGCTTCTTGCACGCGGCGAGGCTCACCGGGCTCTGCTTGCCGGCCTGGTGCGCCCAGGCCAGCGCCTTGGCCTTGCCCTCGCCCTTGGGCACCACTTCTTCGACCAGGCCGATGCGCAAGGCGGTCGCCGCATCGATGCGCTCGCCGAGCAGGATCATGCGCTTGGCCCAGCCTTCGCCGACCAGCCGTGCAAGGTTCTGAGTGCCGCCGGCGCAGGGCAGCAGGCCGACGGTGGCTTCGGGCAAGGCCAGCTGCGCGTGTTCCTCGGCGATGCGCAGATCGCAGGCCAGCGCGCACTCCAGGCCGCCACCCATCGCGTAGCCGTTGATCGCCGCGATGCTGACGCCGCGAAAGGCGGACAAGGTCTCGAAGGCTTCGCCGAAGCGGCGCGCCGCGTCGCGCGCCACGGCCTTGTCGCCGTCGGCGAACTGCTTCAGGTCGGCGCCAGCCGAGAAGAACTTTTCGCCGTCGCCGGTGATCACCATGGCGTAGATCTCGCGGTCGGCATCCAGGTCGCGCACCAGGTCGCGCAGCGCGGTCAGGCTTTCGCGCGTCCAGGTGTGCGCGGGCGGATGATTCAGCGTGACCAGGGCGACATGGCCGTCGATCGACAGCTGCAGCCCGGTGTAGTGCTTGCCGGCATGACTCATCGCAATTCCTCTTCGGTGTTGAGCAGGTGGCGCGCCACGATCACGCGCATGATCTCGTTGGTGCCTTCCAGGATCTGATGCACGCGGCAATCGCGCAACAGGCGCTCCACCGGATACTCGCGGATATAGCCGTAGCCGCCGTGGATCTGCAGCGCGTCGTTGCAGATGGCGAAGCCCGCGTCGGTGGCGAAGCGCTTGGCCATGGCGCACCACACGGTGGCGTCGTGGCTGCCGGCGTCGAGCTTGCGCGCCGCGGTGTGCACCATCTGGCGCGCCGCCACCAGCTCGGTGGCCATGTCGGCCAGCTTGAACTGCAGCGCCTGGAACTCGGCCAGCTTCTTGCCGAACTGGCGCCGCTCGCCCATGTAGCGGCGCGCCGCGTCGAGCGCGCCCTGGGCCGCGCCCAGCGAACAGGCAGCGATGTTGAGGCGGCCGCCGTCCAGGCCCTTCATGGCGATCTTGAAGCCGTCGCCCTCGCTGCCGAGCAGGTGATCCGCCGGCACGCGCACGCCGTCGAAGCTGATGCCGCGCGTCGGCTGGCTGTGCCAGCCCATCTTCTCTTCGTTGCGGCCGTAACCGATGCCTTGCGCGTCGGCCGGCACCGCAAACGCGGAAATGCCGCGCGCGCCCTCCTCGCCGGTGCGCGCCATCACCACCAGCACGTCGGTGGCGCCGGCGCCGGAGATGAAGGCCTTGCTGCCGTGCAGGACGTAGTGATCGCCGTCGCGTTCGGCGCGCGTGCGCAGGGACCCGGCATCGGAGCCCGCGCCAGGCTCGGTCAGGCAGTACGAGGCGAGTCGTTCGCCGCTGGCGAGCGCCGGACCCCAGGCATCGCGCACCGCCGCGGTGGCGAAATGGGTGAGCATCCACGTCGCCATGTTGTGGATGCTGATGAAGGCGGCCGTCGACGGGTCGACCGCCGCCAGCTCCTCGAACACGATCGCCGCGTCGAGCCGGCTCAGGCCGGAGCCGCCGGCCTGCTCGTCGGTGTACAGGCCGCAGAAACCCAGCTCGCCGGCCTTGCGGATCGCCTCACGCGGGAATTCGCTCTCTGCGTCCCAGTGCGCGGCGAACGGCGCCAGCTCCGCCTGGGCGAAGTCGCGCGCCGCCTCGCGGAAGGCGAGCTGCTCGTCCGTCAGCTCCGGGGACGCCACCGGCATGACCTTGCTGTCCATGGCGGCGCCCCATCACTTGAGATGGATCGTGGTGTTGACGCCGACATGCAGGGTGTCGTCGTCGAACCAGCGCTGGGTCACCGTCTTGGTCTGCGTGTAGAAGGTGACGACCTGCTTGCCGTAGGGGCCGAGGTCGCCCAGCTTGGACGCACGCGAACCGGTGAACGAGAACAGCGGCACCGGCACCGGGATCGGCACGTTGATGCCCACCTGGCCCACGTCGATGTCTTCCTGGAAGCGCCGCGCGGCCGCGCCGCTCTGGGTGAACACAGCGGTGCCGTTGCCGTTCGGGTTGGCGTTGACCAGTTCGATCGCCTCATCGAGCGAAGCGGCGGAAAGGATCACCAGCACCGGTCCGAAAATTTCCTCGTCATAGATACGCATGCCCGGCTTCACGCCGGAGAAGATGGTGGGGCCGACGAAGTTGCCGTCCTCGAAGCCGGGCACCTTCGGTGCGCGGCCGTCCAGTTCCAGCGTGGCGCCCTGCGCCACGCCCGCGGCGATCAGCGCCTCCACGCGTTCGCGCGCCGCGCAGGAGATCAGCGGACCCACGTCGGTGCCCGCCTCGGTACCGGCATTCACCTTGAGCGTACGCGCCTTGGCCACCAGCTCGGGAATCCAGCCCTGCGCCTCGCCCACCAGCACCGCGGTCGACGCCGCCATGCAGCGCTGTCCGGCGGCGCCGAACGCCGCGCCGGCCAGCGCGTTGAGGGTCTGTTCCTTGTTGGCGTCGGGCAGCACCACCGCGTGGTTCTTCGCGCCCATCATGCACTGCACGCGCTTGCCCGCCTGCGAGGCGCGGTGATACACGTGAGTGCCCACGCGGGTGGAGCCGACGAAGGACACCGCCTTGATGTCGGCGTGGTCGCAAATCGCGTTGACCACTTCCTCGCCGCCGTGCACCACGTTGAGCACGCCCTTGGGAATGCCCGCCTCCAGCGCCAGCTCGACCAGGCGCATGGTCACCATCGGGTCCTGCTCGGACGGCTTCAGCACGAAGGTGTTGCCGGTGGCGATCGCCATCGGGAACATCCACAGCGGAATCATCGCCGGGAAATTGAATGGGGTGATGCCCGCGCACACGCCCAGCGGCTGCAGCAAGGTGTAGGTGTCCACACCGGTGGCGACGTTGTTGGCCAGCTCGCCCAGCTGCAGGTTGCCGATGGCGGCCGCATGCTCCACCACCTCCAGCCCGCGGAACACATCGCCCTCGGCGTCGGGCAAGGTCTTGCCCTGCTCCGCGGTGAGCAGCGCGGCGAGCTCGCCCATGTGCTCGCGGATCAGCTGCTGGTATTTCAGGAAGATGCGCGCGCGCACGCCGATCGGCGTCTTGCGCCAGCTCTTGAAGGCTTGCTTGGCGGCGGCCACGGCCGCGTCCACTTCGCCGCGGGTGGCGAACGGAACCCGCGCCAGCACGGCCTGGGTGGCGGGGTTCACCACCTCGCGCCACTCGCTGCTCTTCGATTCGACGAAGGCGCCGTCGATCAGCAATTTGACGGTCGCGACCTCGGCCGCCACGGTGCCCAACTTGTTCATGTCCTGTCTCCGTATCGCTCACCCGCGAGATGGGGCCGCGGAGCACAGACAAGACAACGCAAGACGGCAGACCACCGGATCCTGAATCGGCTCGCCTGGTTGCCCTCCGCAACACCCGAGAACGACGCGTCACGCGTCGACACAGGCCGGTCTCCGGGCTCGCGAGCGAAGCGGCTGCTTCAGCCCGGCACCTTCCCGCGCGACGCGCAGTGGTTTCATGCCGGATTTTCTCGCCTACCGTTGCGGGGGCAGCGTCGGCATGGGGTGGACGAATCCACCTGCACCGACTTCCCGTTTCACCCTGTGCGCCATTGGCGACACAGGACACCTGTGAAGCGGCTAGTGTATCGCCTGGCCGATGTCCGGCAAGCTGCAGCGCGGAATGCCAAGGCAAAACAAGGACATGAAATTCGACTTGTGACATGCGCTACACCGCAGCCCATGCGCCGGCCCTGTTTCAGCACCGGCGCAGCGCCGCCACCGGATCGGGCGAAACCGCCCGACCGGCCAGGCCTCAGCCTGCGTGCTGCTTGATGGCCTTTGTCGCCGCCATGCCGAACGACGGCGGGCGATCGGCCGCGGCCGTGCCGAACTGCTTGTTCGGCGTGGCGCCCATCTCGAAGGCGAGGGTGCCCCCGGCAACCAGCTCGGCATGACTGATCCAGCTCTTGCTCCACGGCTGGCCGTTCCAGCTCACCGACTGGATGTAGGGACGATCCGGCGCGTTGCCGTGCGCCTCGATCACCAGCTTGCGCTCGCCGGGCAGGCGGATCTCGGCGCGGTCCAGCAGCGGGCTGCCGAACACGTAGTTCCCGCTGACCGGGTCCACCGCGTACAGGCCCAGCGCGCTGAGCACGTACCACGCGCTCATCTGGCCGCAATCCTCGTTGCCGGCCAGGCCGTCGGGCTGGTCGTCGTACATGGTTTCGAGCAGGCTGCGGATGCGCGCCTGGGTCTTGTGGTGCGAACCGGTATAGGCATACAGGTAGGCCACGTGGTGGCTGGGCTCGTTGCCGTGCGCGTACTGGCCGACCATGCCGGCGATGTCCGGCGGCGCGTCGGCGGGCAGGGTCGAATCGGTGTGGAACAGTTCGTCCAGCTTGCGCTCGAAGGCCTGCTCGCCGCCGAACAGCTTCATGTAGTTGTACAAGTCGTGCTGGTTGAGGAAGCTGGCTTCCCAGGCATTCGATTCGGTGAAGTCGCGCCACTGCTCGGAGTGGCCCATGCCGCGCGGATCGAAAGGCTGCAGCCACTGGCCGTCGCTGCCGCGCGGGCGCACGAAGGCCAGCTTGCGGTCGAACACGTGGGCGTAGTTCTGCGAGCGCTTGCGCAGCGCGTCGGCATCGGCATGCTCGCCGAGCGCCTCGGCCAGGCGCGACAGCGCCCAGTCGTCGTAGGCGTATTCGAGCGTCTTGCTGACCGCCTCGCCTTCCTTGTCGCTGGGGATGTAGCCGAGCTTGCGGTAGTACGGCAGGCCGCGGTAGTCGTCGTCGAAGGCGCGCTTGCGGTACACCGGCCAGGCTTTGGCGTAATCGATGCCCTTGAAGCCCTTGACGCAGGCCTCGGCGATCGCCGAGGTGGAGTGGTAGCCGATCATGCAGCCGGTCTCGCCGCACTGCAGCGGCCATACCGGCGGGCCGTCCGGGCTTTCGTTGGCCATCCGCACCAGCGCGCCGACGATGTCCGGCACGCGCTCGGGCTGGTACAGCGTGAGCAGCGGATGCCAGGCGCGGTAGGTGTCCCACAGCGAGTAGGTGCTGTAGCTGTGCGTGCCCTGCGGCAGCTGGTGGACCTGCCGGTCCATGCCGCGATAGCGGCCGTCGGTGTCGCTGTACAGCGTCGGCGCCAGCATGCTGTGGTAGAGCGAGGTGTAGAAGATGCGCCGGTGCTTTTGCGAGCCCGTGGCGATGCCGATGCGGCTCAGCTCGCTTTCCCAGGCCTCGCCCGCAGCAGCACGGACCTGCTCGAAATCCCAGCCCGGGATTTCGCTGTCGAGGTTGCGTAGCGCACCGTCGATGTCGACCGCGGAGATGCCGACTTTCACCAGCAGCGGCTGGCTGCCCGCATCGTCGAAATGCAGCGCCGCCTTCAGATGCTTGCCCTGCACCGCCTTGCTGCCGCCGGCCGCCGCGGCGTCCTCGCTGTACAGCACGGCCTGGGTGAACGGCCGCGAGACTTTCAGCGCGAAATAGATCGGCCGGTCCTTGATCCAGAAATCCACCTGGCGGCCGCCGACCAGGGTGTCGTTGCCGATCAGTTTGAGTTCGGCGTCATGCACCTTGGTCGGCGCATCCGCCGGGTCGTGATAGGCGTGCGCGAAGTCGAGCAGCAGATGGCCGGCGCCGGGCTTGTTGAAGGTGTAGCGGTGTAGGCCCGCGCGCGCGGTGGCGGTGAGCTCGGCAAGGATGTCGTGCTTGCTCAGGCGCACGCGGTAATAGCCCGGACGCGCCTGCTCCTGGTCGTAGCGCGAGCGGTAGCCGTGGCCGGGCGTGGGATTCTCGTGGCCGGTCAGCTGCGGGCCGCGCGCCGCGCCGTCGTATTTGGAATGGTAGTTGTGGTTCGGCAGGCCGCTGTCGCCGGGCTGCAGCAGCACCTCGCCCTGCGCCGGCATCACCAGCACGTCCAGCATGTCGCTGGCGCCGGTGCCGCTGAGATGCGTGTGCGAGAAGCCCATGATCGAGCCGTCGCCCTGGTGATAGCCGGAGCAGCCGTCCCAGCCGGAGTCGTGGGTGTCCGGGCTCAGCTGCACCATACCGAACGGCAGCGTCGCGCCTGGATAGACGTGGCCGTGGCCGCCTGTGCCGATGAACACGTCGACATACTGCGATACGCCGCTGCCCGCCGCTGCGCTGCCGGACGCGCCGAGCGCATCTTCGGCACCCGTCGCGCCCGCCGTAGCCGCACCCGCGAATGCCGGCAGCGCGGCCAGGCTGTCGCCGACCAGGGCCAGGGTCACCGCGCCTTGCAGGAATCGTCTGCGTGTCACCATCTCGTACTCTCCCGTTTATCGCGTCTTGGCTGCTGCATGGTCGTGCAGGGACCGCGGTCGTGTCCGCTGCCGCTGGCTTCGAAAGCTTTCGTCGCAACGGCGCCGGCCTGGCGAAGCTCGCCGGCGCTGCTGCCGATCGGATCGTCGCCGCACATGCTCAGGCACCACGCAGCAGATCGGGCCGGCGCTGGGCCAGCTGCACGATCAATTCGCCGAACAAAGTATTGGCCCAGGCGAACCAGGGCCGCGTGTAGTGCGACGGATCGTCCTGGTCGAACGCCTCGTGCATGAAGCCGGTGCCGGCATGGGTGCGCTTCAGCCAGGCCAGGCACTGGCGGATCTCGCCGTCGTCGTCGCTGCTCAGGGCGCGCATGATGATCGACATCGGCCAGATCATGCGCAGGCCTTCGTGCGGCCCGCCGATGCCGTCAGCCGCGCGGCCGCTGAAGAAATACGGATTGTGCGGGCTCCACGCGCGCTCGCGTGCGCGCCGGTAGCGCGCGTCGTCGCCGGCGCAGCAGCCCAGGTAGGCCAGGCTGGACAGGCCGGGTGCATTGGCGTCGTCCATGAACAGCTGGTTGCCGTAGCCGTCCACTTCGTAGGCCCAGAACTCCTGCCCCTGCTCGTCGTGCATCAGGCCGTAGGCGCGCAGCGCGGCCTCCACCTCGTCGGCCAGCGCGCTGCATGCGCCGGCGAAGACATGATCCTGGTGCAGCTCGTTCGCCAGCTGCGCCAGCTGGCGCAGCGAGCTTACCGCGAACAGATTGCCCGGCACGAAGAACGGGTACACGCAGGCGTCGTCGGAAGGACGGAACATCGCATGGATCATCCCCACCGGCCGGGTCGGGTTGCCGTAGCCGCCGAGGAACTGGCTCTCGGTGGGCACCTCCGAGCGCCGCTGGAAATGGTAAGGCCCCGGCCCCTGCTTGCGCTGCTGCTCGCGGAAGGTGGCGAGCACGCGATGCATGGCCGCGCGCCAGTCGTCGTCGAACGGCAGGCGGTCGCCGGTGGCGCGCCAGTAGGCATGCGCCAGCCGGATCGGATAGCACAGTGAGTCGATCTCCCATTTGCGCTCGGCCACGCCGGGGCGCATGTCGGTGAGGTCGTGCTGGGCCCAGGCCAGCGACGTGCGCGCCTGCGGATCGGGCATGAAGGCGTTGGCGTAGGGATCGATCGCGATGCACAGCGCGTGGCGGCGGATCAGCCCGCGGAACAGCCGGCGCAGCGGCTCGTCCTGCCTGGCCAGCGAAACGTAGGGCCACACCTGGGCTGAGGAGTCGCGCAGCCACATCGCGTCGATGTCGCCGGTGACGATGAAGGTGTCGGCGCCGCCGCGCAGGCTGCCCAGCTGCACGGTGGTGTCCAGCGTGTTCGGATAGCAGTTCTCGAACAGCCAAGCCAGTTCGGGATCGCCGATGCGCGCCTTGGTGCGTGCGATCAGGCGCTCCACCGCCGGGCTGCTGAACTTGCGCTGCGCGAGCGGCGGCCGCCGGCTGGCGAGGCGCGCGCTGCCGCTTGCCGCTGCGAAGACCGGGCGCAACGAGCTGCCCGCGAAACCACCTGCTGCCGCGCTCAGCACCAGCATCTTCAGCATGGAACGGCGTGCGGGATTCACGGCGCGGCCACCGGCTTGGCCAGGTCTGGCTTCATCGAACCCGGCTCGGTCGCGCCGTACAGCGAGCGCAGGCGCAGCGCCTTGCGCAAGGCATCGGCCGCGGCCGGCGATTGCAGCTGCAAGGTGACACTCTCGCCAGGCAACAGGTCGAAGGCATTGTCCGACAGCTGTACATCCAGCGCACCGAAATCGACCCACACTTCGCGCGCCAGCCGTTGCGCATGCACGGTCAGGCTGTGCCCGTCGGCACTGAGCTCGGCCTGCAGCCTGGGCTCAGGCAGCGCCAGCGCGCCGGCACGCTCGAAATACAGCGTATGCCGGCTCAGCACCTGGCCGTGGTCGAGCAGCTCGAACACCGCCACGCTGCGGTGCGGATCGGCGCCGTGCAGCAGCTCGGCGTCGGCCAGCGTGTCGGCGCGCACGCTGGACAGCGCCGGCAATTGCACGTCGCGCTGGCGATCAAGCAGCACGCGACCGTCGACATCCAGCACGCGGGTGCGCAGCTGCGCCTGCAGCGGCTCGGTGCGGTCGGAGATCAGGAACACCTCGGTGCGGCCGTCCTGGCGGATCGGCGCGACACGCAGCGGCGCATAGAAGCGCTTGGCATGGAACTGCAACGCCTTCCAGCGCCCGAAATAGTCGACGCTGGCCCACGAAGCGCCCGGCCACACGTCGTTGAGCTGCCAGTACAGCGAGCCCATGCTCTGCGGCCGCACGCTGCGCAGGTGTTCGGCCGCCAGCTCGATGCCCTCGGCCTGCATCACCTGGCTGAGGTAGACGAAGTCGTCGAAGCTCTTCGGCTCGCCGTAGTACTTGCGGATGTAGAACAGCAGGCGCTGGTTGCCGTTGCCCTTGTCGAACTTCTGGTGCGCGCGCATCACGGTGGACTCGGCCGCGCGATCCGCCGGCTCGGTAAAGGCGTCGATGGTCGCCATCACCGGGAAGGACTGCAGGCCGTATTCGGACTGGAAGCGCGGCGTTTCCTTCAGGTATTGCTCGATCGGTGCCGAACCGGACCACACGTTCCAGGAATGGTAGTCGCCGTCGCCGAGCTGGTTCGCCGCGCCTTCGCCGTCGGTGCCGGGCGAGGTGGCCCAGTACGGCAGCTCCGGCGCGTATTGCCTGGCCACCTGGCGCAAGGTGTCGCCGAACAGCGTGCGCATGCCCTGCTCCACCTTGGCCCGCTCGGCCGGACCGATCTCCTCGGCGAACTTCTTGCGGTCGGGCCAGGATTCCCAGCCGGTCTGCACTTCGTTGTTGCCGCACCACAGCACGATGCTGGGATGCTCGCGCAAGCGCAGCAGCTGCTCGGCGGCCTCGATCCGCGTGTTGTCGCGGAAGCTCTGGTCGTACGGCGGCACCGCACCGCCGAACATGAATTCCTGCCAGACCATCAGGCCGAGCCGGTCGGCCTCGTCGTAGAAGGCGTCATCCGGGTAATAGCCGCCGCCCCAGACGCGCAGCATGTTCATGTGGGCGTCGCGCGCCGACTGCAGCAGCTGATGGATGCGTGCCGCGTCGACGCGCTCCGGAAAGCTGTCCATCGGCACGAAGTTGGCACCCTTGGCGAAGATCGGCACGCCGTTCACCACGAAGGCGAAGCCGCGGCCCCACGCATCGCGATCGCGGCGCAGCTCGACGCTGCGCAGACCGGTGTCGCGCTCGGCGCTGGCCAGGCTGTCGCCGCCGCGCATCACCTCGGCATGGAAGCGATACAGGTTCGGCGCGCCGTAACCCACCGGCCACCAGCGCTGCGGATGGGCGATCTGCAACGGCAGCGACAGTTCGTTCTCGCCAGCTTGCAGCGACACCTCGCGGCTGGCGCTGCCATGCTGTCCGTCGGGCGCGCTCCAGCTCAGCTGCAGCTGCACCTTGCCGGCGCGGTCGGCCTGGATGCGGTACTGCGCCTGCAGCTGCGCCGCGTCGGCATCGACGTGCGGCTGCGCGACGTGGAAATCTTCCAGGCGCAGCGTGTCCCAGCTTTCCAGCCGTACCGATCGCCAGATGCCTTCGGTGACGTAACGCGGACCCCAGTCCCAGCCGTACTGGTAGTTGGCCTTGCGCACGTAATTCGAACTCTGCCGGCCGACCGGCTCGTCGCCGAAGGCCGAATCGAATTCGCCAGGCAAGGCATACGGCTGCTTGGCCAGCCAGGGCTGCAGGCGTGCGATCGGCGAGTGCACCGTGACCAGCAGCTCGTGCTCGCCGGCATGCAGCAGGCCTTTCACCGGCACACGCCAGCGACGGAACATATTGTCGGCGGCGAGCAGACGATGGCCGTCCAGCGACACCTCGGCGTAGGTGTCCAGGCCGTCGAACACCAGCTCCACGTGATCGTGCTTCAGGGTGGCGGCGTCCACGTGCAGGGGCAGTCGGTACTGCCAGTCGGCCAGGCCGATCCACTGCAGCGAGGCCTCGTTGTCGCGCCAGTACGGGTCGCCGATCAGCCCGGCCTTCAGCAAGTCGGTCTGCACGCTGCCGGGCACGTGGGCGGGCAGCCACTGCGCCGCCGCCGGATGCGTGCGCGCAGCTTCGGCGCCCGGCAGAAGGCGAACCTGCCAGCCCTGCTGCAGCGACTGAGACGACAAGACCGCTGCCTGGCTCGCGCCGGCGTAGCTCAGGCCGACCAGGGCGATCCACAGACAGGGCAGCGCTTTCGATTTGAACACTTTCAACTCGACCGATTTCAATTTAACTGGGGACATGGACTGACCACGATGGGATGTCGTCCCCGCGAGGTCGGCCGCACCGGCTCGATCAGGGGGCCAGGGTGAAGGCTAGGCATGATCCGGCAGCCTCGCATGCTGCGCACTCTTGCAGAGACCCAGAGCATAGCCCTGATCGTACCGATAGAAGGCGCGCTTATGCGGCGCGCCACGGCCAGTCTGTCGACAAGCAATCCGCGCTGCCGACGCGCCGCCACGGCCAGGCGCCGAGAAACCGTCACCCTGCCCTGCGTGAGCGCAGCCATCGCGCCATCGGCGTGGCTGGAGCAAGCCTGCGTGATCTGGCGGGTGTCGATCGCCGCGACCGGCAGCGGCAGCGCTGCGTATCTGGCGATCGACAATGCCATGACCTGCAGCTTATCGCTCATGGCGCCGCATCATTCGCCGTGCCGTGAGCGATCGCAGCAACCGTGGCCGGATTGCCCAGCGCATAAGCCAGCACCACCACGTTGCGGTTGTTCGGCAGTTGCACGCTCTTGACCGTCTTGCTGCTGTTGATGGCGAGGCTGTAGCCGTACAGATAGAAGCTGCGGTTGTCCGGGCTGCCGCTGCTGGTGTTGCGATACGCCATGGTGACCGCCTTCGACTCGCCGGCGTAATTCTGCGGACTGAACCAGTCGCTGAGGCTCTGAGTGACGGTGGTACTGCTGCCGTCGGTGTAGTTCACCGTGAAGGTCTGCGACGGCTGGTTGCCGTTCACGCCGGTGGCCAGCAGCTTCAGCGTGCTGTACTGCCCTGCGGGCAGGTCGATGGTGGTGCTGCTCCAGGCGTTCGCGGTGTTGGCGGGCTCGAAGGAGAAGGTGCTGCCGCTCCAGCTCACCGAACTGCCCAGCAGGTTGGCGGAATAGACGTAGCCGTTGCCGTCCAGGCCGCCGGTGGAGAAGGCGGTCTTGTCGCTGTAGATGCCGTAGATCGGACTGCCGCCGGTGCCGCCGCCCGAGCTGCTCGAACCGGCGAGGCCGGCATTGATGGCGCTGGCGTAGGCGGCGGTTTCACTGCCGCCGTTGACGGTCTTGCCGGCGATGTCGTCGTACAGCCACAGGAAGCCGCCGGTGATGCCGCACTGGCTGCGCCAGCCACTCATGGTGCTCTGCGCCTGGGCCGGCGTGACGTTGCCGCCGTCGCTGAGGGTGTCGTCTTCCAGGCCCGGATACACCGGAATGCCGCCGAAATCCCAGCCCGAGCAGGGATTGTTGCCGGTGCCGCCGGCATAGGCCTGCAGGTGCACGCCGTCCACCGTGCCCGGGCTGGCCTGGTTGATCGCCGTGGCCACCGAGGTCCAGTAGGACGCGTTGTCGTAGGCGTCCAGCATGACGTGATAGCCGAGGCCGCCCAGCATCACCGCGAACTTGGTGGTCGAGGCGCTGTCCTGGTTGTTCTCGTCGTCGAAGTCGATCGCGTCGACCGAGGGCAGCGCGGTCTTCAGCGCCTGGAAGTCTTTGTAGAGGATGCTGTCGGAGCCGGTGCCGCCACCCGCCGCGGTGCTGTTGACCAGGGCCTGGATGTCCTGCCAGTCGCCGTAGTTGGAGGAGCCGATGCTCAAGGTGATGCGCTTGGGCGTGCCCTGCTTCATGCTGGCCAGGTCGGCGGCGAACGACGGCCAGGTGTTGTTGCCGACGTAGGCGCCCTTCGAGGTCAGCGGGAATTCGCCGTTCAAGTTCAGATCACCGGTGGAGCCGACCTCGACGCTCCACACGATCACTTCGGTGAATCCGGACTTCTGGATCTCGCTGACGTTGTTCGCCACGTGCTTGTACAGCGGGCCGCCGCCGAAGATGCCGACATAGCCCGTCTGCGCGGCTGCCGGCGTCGCCGCAGCGAGCCACAGGCCGGAGCATAAAAAAAGCGAGGCCGCCTTGCCTCGCAGGGAAAACTTGCCTTGCTTGTCCAACGGCGGGTGGTTCGTCGAATGCTTCATGATCGATTCCTCTTGATGGCGGCCGTGCGGACACGGGTACGGTTCTCGAAGAGCGCAAGCATCGGTTGATTGCCACGCCGGCCCAGCGGGACTAGCCCGCCGGGCCGGCGATCCGTCAAAGCTTGAAGTGCAGGCTGGCCATGTAGGTGCGGCCGTTCTTGTAGGTGTTGAGCGGCACGTTCGGGGTGCCGTCGTAGGCGTAGTAGGTGGAGTTGAGCAGGTTGCTGCCGGTCAGCGACACGCCCAGGTGGTCGTTGATCTGGTACGACACCGAGGCGTCCAGCTCCTTGTAGGAGTCGGCCATCTGCTTGGCGCCGATCGAGCCGATCTGGGTGAAGTAGGCCGAGCGCCAGCCGTAGTTGACGCGCAGACTCCACGGCCCCTTCTCGTAGTAGGGCGTGAGGTTGTAGGAGTTCTTGGAGTTGTACGGCAGGCTGAAATTCGAGTTGCCGGTGTCCGCATCCGAGTAGGTGTAGTTGGCGTAGATGCCGAAGCCGTTCCAGATGTCGCCCTGGTAGGTCAGCGAGATGCCCTTCACCTTGGCGTTGGAGCCGTTGATCGGCATCGACACCTGGTAGTTGTCGACCTCTTTCAAGGTCACGTTGTACAGCGGCTCGATCACCGTCTCGTTGAGGATGTACTGCGAGATGTTGCGGTAGAACAGCTCGGCCGAAACCAGGCTGTGCGGATTGAAGTACCACTCCAACGAGGCGTCGAAGTTGGTTGACTTGTACGGCTTCAGGTCCGGGTTGCCGCCCGAGGCGGTCAGCGAAATGTCCTGGGTGGCGAAGTACGGCGTCAGGTTCTGGTAGCGCGGCCGGGCGATGGTCTTGGAGGCGGCGAAGCGGCCGATCAGATCATCGGTGAAGTCATACGAGAAGTTGAACGACGGCAGCCAGTTGCCGTAGCTGGACACCTTGTACAGCGGCGAATAGCTGTTGCTGACGCCGTTGTAGGTATAGCCGTTGACCGAGTCGCGCGTGTACGCATAGCGCACGCCGATGTTGCCGTGGTAGCGGTCGCCGTCGAAGTTGGCCTGCAGATAGGCCGCGCGGGTATGCTCCTGGATGCTGTAGGTGCCGTTCTGCTGCAGGGCCAGGTCCTGCGCGCCGGGCAGGCCGTTGACGTAGCTGGTGATCGCGCCTGAGCTGATGGTGGTCCAGTTCGCCATCGACGGCGTCGAACCCAGCCCGTCGAGGAAGTCGCTGGGCGTATTGCCGCCGGCGAACTGGCCGAGGTTCAGCGCAGTATTGGTGGGCGGCAGGTTGGCGTTGTAGTCGGTCTGCCCGTTGTAGTGATTGGCTGCCTTGATGCCGGCCTGGATCTGGTTGAACGGGCCCCAGCTGACGTCCTTGGTGAAGTCGAACTGGGCGTAGCGCTCCTTGTCGTAGCTGGGCGCGAAGTTCAGGCCCTGCGCGTCCAGCTTGGCCGCCTCGGTGTTGGTGCCCGGGGTCTGATAGGTCACCAGCGGGTTGTGTCCGTCCAGCGTGTAGCTGTACGGCGCCAGGGTCTTGAACGACAGCAGATAGATGCCGTCCGAGCCGCCGCGCGAGGTGGTGTAGCCGATCTGGCTGGAGGCCGACCAGCCGTCGCCGTGCCAGTCGGCGTGCAGGTTGAGGTCGCCGGTCTTCACCTTGGAGTTGCGGTAATAGCCGTCTAGATGGGTGGGCGCATTGCCGTCGTAGGAGGCGCCGGTCATCAGGCCGTTCTTGATGGTGACCGCGGTGGCGTCGGGCGCGTTGTCACCCCAGTAGGCGTAGCGGCTCTGGTTGAAGTTGTTGAGCTTGTCTTCCGAATACAGGCCGTTGAGGTTCAGGTCGAAGCTCTCGCTCGGCTTCCACTCCAGCGCGCCGGCCACGCCGTCGCGCTTGCGCTCCTGCTGGAACCAGGCGGTATTGGTCGAGGTGGGATAGGTCACCTGCTGGCCCGGCGGCACCAGGTTGGTCGGGAAGATGTGGCTGCCGTTGCCCTGGCCCGGCATCGAGTTGGCGTCGCTGGGGTCGTAGGTCTTCTGGTAGCCGAACACTTCGGTGCCCTGGCGATTGACCACGCGGTCGTCATGCATCACCGAGCCCAGCACGCCGAAGGTGTCGCTGTCGTTCTTCCAGCTGTACAGCACCGAGGCGTTCGGCTTGCCCTTGCTGGCATTGGTGTTGTAGCCGTAGCTGACCGTGCCGGTGAGCGTGTTCGCCTTGAGGTCCAGCGGACGGCGCGTGTTGACGATCACGGTGCCGCCGATGCTGCCTTCGTCCAGGCGCGCCTGCGGCGTCTTGTACACCTCGGCGGTGCCGATGATCTCCGGCGACAGCACGGTGTAGTCGAACGAGCGGCTATCCGGATTGTCCGGATCGCCGGCCCAGTTGGTCGAGGCCAGGGTATGCCCGTTGAGCAGCATCCGGTTCAGCGCGGGGTCGGTGCCGAGGATGCTCACCCGCTCGCCTTCGCCGAAGGTGCGATCCACCGTGATGCCGGGCAGGTGCGACAGCGATTCGGCGACATTGTTGTCCGGGAACTTGCCCACGTCCTCCGCGGTGATCGCGTCGACGATGGAGTTGGCGTTGCGTTTGATGTCCAGCGACTTCTGCAGGCTGGCGCGGTAACCGGTCACCGTCACCGTCTGCAGGTTCTGTGCATTCTTCGCGGAAGCCGACGCCGCCTGGTCCTGCGATGGGGCCTGCTGACCCTGCTGCTGCGTGGTGCCGTCGGTGGCGTTTTGCGCCAGCACCGGCCCTGCCAGAAAAAGCGCGGCGAGGATGCCCGTCGAAAGCGCTGTTCTCGGATACGTCATTGCTTCTCCCTCCCGCAAGATATTCATGGCCGCGGCACAGGAGCCTCACGACCCTGTCGCCGAAGTTTGGAAGCGGCCGCTCGACCGGCTCCCAGGACTCAACGACCCATCCCCTAACCGATGGATGCCGCACGCGCGACGCCGACCGTTGCTGTCGCCTTCCTCGCGACAGGTCGGATCTTTAGATCGATTCACTCGGCGACCGCTGTTGAGCGGCGGCCAGTCTCGGATCAGCGATTGCGCATTGTCAACAAAAATTTTTGCACGATCTAAAAATTTTTACGGCGCCAAATCACAAGCCAACTTGTTGACATTTATGAATAAATTTAACTCGCCTTTATTGCATAGCAACATATTTCGACGAGACTTTTGATCGATACAAATCAGATCAAGCAAACTGCCGTTGTTGCACTGCGGATAAACAACAGGGAGACCGCCAGACCCGCGGCATCGGGGCAAACTTCCACATAAGCTATAACGGCGGCAGCTTGCCTTCCCCACCCGACCCATCCAGTCAGCGAGCGCAGCGACACACAGCGCCGATCGAAGCTTTCGATGCGGATGTGCAGTCGTCAGTCGCTCCCTTACGGCGGCTCGTAGCCACCCCCAAACCATAGGAGCTGCCGTTCGCACAAGCACGGCAGGTCGTCACAGTTGCCGAATCTCCCGCGTGAACCAGGCGGCGATTTCGGCAAGCCTGGATGTATCGAGGCTGCGCTTCCGGAACTCCTCTGGTGCAGGGGGCGCGTATCGCGGATAGCCGTCCATATCGACGCCGCTCTGTCGCAGCCGTCGAGCTGCCTTGCATCATTGCGGATGCGTGACCGTGCCCGCGAGGAGCCTGGTCGAACTTGGCTCACGGCCGTCGGCAGTCGACGCGTGCCTGAGCCGACCAGACGAGGTGGCTCGATGCCGCCCTTCGCCGCCGGGCCTGAGCCACAGAAGGGCAGCGTCCCATGCAGGGCGATCAACACGTCGCCAGATATCTCCGTCGAGTCACGCGCGGCTGTCGATCATTGCCGCACCGGTCGAATCATCATCGGATCGACGCTTATCTGCATGCCGCACAGAACGGCAGCCATCAGGCGCGCCAATGCCAGGTGCGCAGATTCAGGCGCAGCCGGCAAAGACCTTGCGCCCGATCGCGCACCTGCGCCTGCACACGGCCCATGGCACGGCCGCACCGATCACCACGCATCTCCGAACGTCACAGCGATGCTGAAACCGCGCTAGCGAAGCACGCGACTATCCATCCACCGGCGATAGCGCCGGGTCTGGCGATAGGCGGCCAGCTGCTGCAGGAGCAAGGCGCGCAGGGGCGACACCTGCGCATCCGTGCGACGTCCCCGGCTAAGTCGCGCGAGCTGGAATTTCGCCATCGCCATATTGGCAAGCGAGCCCAGCACCTTGTTCTTCCACTGGATCGGACGCAGGGTCGGGGCAGCATCCTTGCCGGCCTGCCAGTCGCGCGGCAGGTTCGGATCGATCGACAAGGCCGTCGCCATGCCGGCCACGGCGATGCCGCTGTCGATCACCTGCTCGGCCACACTGCGACGACGGATGCCGCCGGTGACCATCAAGGGCATCTGCGCGACCTTCGCGATATCCCGAGCGAACTCCAGAAAATAAGCTTCACGCGCCAGCGTGCGACCGTCGCGCGCCTGCCCCTGCATCGCGGGGACTTCGTAACTCCCGCCCGAGAGCTCGACCAGGTCGGGCTTGAGCGGATTGAGCATCTCGACCACCCGCCTCGCTTCCTCGGGACTGAAGCCGCCGCGCTGGAAATCCGCCGAATTCAGCTTGACCGCCACCACGAACTCGGGCGATACCGTCGCCCGCACGGCACGCACGATGTCGAGCAGCAGGCGCGCGCGGTTCTCGATGCTGCCGCCCCACGCATCCTGCCGCCGGTTGGTGATCGGCGACAGGAACTGGCTCAGCAGGTAACCGTGCGCCGCATGGATCTGCACGCCGGTGAAGCCGCTGCGCTCGGCCAGCTGCGCGGCCTGCAAGAAGCGCTGCTGCACCTCGGCGATGTCCGCCGGCGTCATTTCCCTGGGTACCTGAAATTGCTTGGACAGCGAGCCCAGCTCCAGCGGCACGGCAGAGGGCGCGATGGTGCCCTGGCCAAGTGCAGCCTGCATCTGCCGACCGGGATGATTGATCTGCATCCACACCTGCGCGCCGCCGGAGCGCGCGACCTGTGCCCAGCGCTGGAAACGGGCGAGATGCGCGTCGTCTTCCAATACCACGCCATTCGGGCCGGTCATGGCGCGGCTGTCCACCATGACGTTGCCGGTGAGGATCAGCCCGGCCTTGCCGTCGGCCCAGGCCTGGTAAAGGCGCAGCAACTCGTCGGACGGCGCGTGATCCGCGTCGGCCATGTTCTCTTCCATGGCGGCCTTGGCCAGGCGGTTCGGAACCACCGCGCCATTGGGCAGCACCAGAGGGGTAAACAGTTTCACGCGCGCATCCTCGGTTTGACTGCCAGCGACCATAACCTTAAAGTTAACTATAAGGTCAAGCCTTGGAGCACGTCCATGAAGATCGGTGATCTGGCGCGGCAAAGCGGCGTGGCCGCCTCGCGCATCCGTTTCTACGAGGCGAGCGGCCTGCTCCAGCCAGCGCAACGCCAGGCGAACGGCTATCGCGCCTACGGGCCGGACAGCCTGACCCGGCTGGAGATCATCGACCGCGCGCAGAGCGCCGGCTTTTCGCTGGAAGAAATCCGCGCCATCCTGCCGCCCGACCTGGAGGCATGGCCTCACGAAGAGCTGATCCAGGCGCTACGGCGCAAGGTCGACGAAATCGAGGCGCTGGAACAACGCCTGGCGCAAAGCAAGCGCGGGCTGCGCCTGCTCATCGATGAAATCGCCCACAAAGCCGAGGACGAGGACTGCAGCGCCGCAGCCAGGCGCGCACTCGACAAGCTGCGCCAAGGCGCCAGCGAACCTGCCCGGACGAAAGCGCGTGCCTCACGTATCGGCAGACGCGCCTGAGTTCGCCAGCGAATCCGTCTAGGCATGTGGATGGCGCGCGCCTGGGCGTCTTGTACGCACAAGCCGATTTATTTCCACCTGCACCGCCAGTAACAGAAGCGCATGCGCCATCACCCATGGCGCATCACGTAAATGTTCCTCTTGTTGCCGGACTCGGCATCGGCCTACCGCGCTTGAATCACCGCCCGAAGTTCATCGCCGCTGGACCTCTCGGCGTCATGGAAGGATGTACGCGAGACGGCCGGCACAACTTCGCGGATGGCGCTGTGCGCAGCAAAACGCCACCGGGCCGCTTCCGAGGCAGATCCGATCCAGGTTTATTTCGGATGGCCGGATCAGTTTCGGCAAGCCAACTGCGTTTCGTACGTCACATATCTACAGTGACTGACCGCGCCACCTGCCGCGCGTGCTTCAGCGCCAAGCTATCCACTGTGCAGTAAGCGGCCTATGCTTCAGCCAGACCGGATCGCCATGATGATCTGCGTCGCCCGTACTTTCATGGATATTCGCCATGACGCCGACAGCCTCGAACAAACCGAGATATCGCAAGCGCCGGTTGGCGACCGTCATGTTCATGCTATCGGGCATGAGCCTGCACTCCACTGCCTCGCTGGCCATGCCCCATGAGGCCATGAAGGACCATAACGCGATGACTACACCGACAACCGCCACGAGTCCCTCTCCCAAGCTCGATGCCACTCAGGCCTTGCAGCGCATGCTCGAGCTGATCCGGGGCATCCACGCCGTGACCGACGTAACGCCCGACTACATGCGACGCGTCATGGGCGTGAATATCGAGTCCACCGATGCAGAGCGCTTCGGTTTCAATCAGGCCCTGCCCGGCCATTGGGCTTTCGGCGTGGAGCGTTCGCCGCTGACGCCCACCCAGCAACCCCAGGTGGATCTCAGTTTCGACCCGATTCCGAATAGCGGCGCTGCCTCGGTACCCACCTGCGAGCCGAACTACGCAAGCTTCACCGCATCGCTCGAAGGCATGGGCTTCCAGCGCCACCCCGCCTATGGCGAACACGGCCGATGGAAATTCGACGCGTTCGACAAGCCTGGCCTGCACGTCGAAGTGCTGCCTGTGTACGACCAACCCCAAGGCGACCAGGAAGTCGGCACCGCCTGCGTCAAGATGGTGATCATCAGGTAAGGAGACCTGCCATGCCATTGACCCCCGGAGCCACCAAGATCATCGAGGATTACGGCAAGCAACCTGGCGTAAGCGCCGACAACGTGCAGAACCTGAAGACCGCCATCGAGCGCTCGCCTGCCCTGGTCGACGAAATAAACCAGGCCACCGCCGGGCCACACCCGAGCGTCACCAAATTCACCCTGCTCCCGGCGGGTGCGCATGCCTCGGCGCAATACGATCCGGACAGCAAGGCAGTGCAGGTTCCGCTGATTGCCGTCACCACGCCGAAACCCGGCGACAGCCGCGCCGACTTCGACTCGCTGACCAACACGCTGGGCCACGAAGTGCAGCACAGCCTGAACGCCAAGCACATGGAGGACGTTCGCGCGACCCTCCAGAAAGAGGCCGATACTGTCGCGTCATCCCCTAAGCACGACCACGACTACACAGCGCCCATCGACAAGCTCACCAAGGAGTACCTGCGCGACGAAGCCAGCGGCCAACTGTCGGGCTGGAATGCGGACGTCAGCGCGGCGCGCAAGGCCGCCGCGGATGCCAAGCAGCCGACGCCGACGCTGCGCGACCTCTACCGACTCAATCCCTCGGACGCGGAAAACTTCATCGACATCGATCGATCGGGCAAGGAGGCGGTCTACAAGCTCAAACCGAATCTCGTCGCCAACCCGGACCTGACCCTGCCGCTGAACGACCAGAACGTGAAGGGGGTGACCGAGAACATTCTCACTCGGCCCGACATCGGCATTGGAGCCAAGGGCACCTCCGAATACCGGAACTTTTACGGCGCGTATGCCATGTCGGTGGCGGCACAGGCCGAGCGCCAGCACGAGGCTTCGAATCCCGGCAAAGTCCATTCGGAAATGAGCGTCAATCTGAATCAGCTTGGACTCAAGCCGAAGATCCTTGCCGAAAACGGCATCGACCTGGGTTCCGACAAGAGCGCCATGCGCTACATGGACAAGAGCAGCGATCCGCCGACCCAACGATGGCTGCAGGACACCAGCGCAACCCACACCTATACCGTCAATCCCAAGAAGCCCGAGGCACAACCCGGCTTCGAAGATCCTACTCACCCCGGCCACGAGCTGTTCAAGCAGGCACAAGGCCATGTGCACGCATTGGACGCCCAGCTTGGCCGCGCACCCGACGCACGTAGCGACAACCTCGCCGGCGCGGTGACCGTGGCGGCCCTTGCGGCGAGCATGACCCGGATCGATCACGTGCTGCCCGACATCAAGGGCGGCTCGACCATGTTCGTCGCGCAGAACACCTCGCCGCTGACGACGAACGCCGAAGTGCCGACCGTGCAGGCGATGAATACTCCGCTCGAACAGAGCAGCGCGCAATATATGCAGATGAGCCAGCAGAAGGCCCAGGCGCAGGCCCAGCAGCCAGTTCAGACGCAGGATCAGACCCAGCAGCAAGCGGGCGCACAGCAGCAGGCGCAGCCCAGGCCAGCCGGCCCTTAGGCAGCGGCATCACGGCTGAACGCCCGCAGGCAGTACCACTCATCCGGTCATACCTGGCTGCCCGTTCCCAGGGCGAAAAAGCACATGGCGATCGACACCCACAGCAAGGCCTTGAGCACCATGCCTCAGCTGCGCATCTGAATACGCAGCGTACCGCTCGCCATCCCGCACATCGGCGCGACAAGCGCTTTGCGTGTTCGCCTTACTCGCGTCGCGGAACGAATCCCGGCACGCCGGTCTGCACCACCGGATTCAAGCGAAGCCCCGTCGCGATCCCCGTCTTGATCTCCTGCATGGCGTCTTCGGGCAGCCGGGAAATATCGAAGTTTTCCCGGATATGCGCCGCATTGGTCGAGGTGGTCAGGAATGCGCTACCGCGCTGTACCGCCCAGGCAAGCAGCACTTGCGCCGGGCTTCTGCCGACACGCTGCGCAATGGCCCGAATCACCGGCTCGTCGGTGATCCGCGGCGCCATACCGTGGCCCAGCGGCGCAAAGGCCAGCAGCACGATGCCGTGTGCACGGCAGAAGTCGAGCAGCTCCCACTCCGGCAGATAGGGGTGGCATTCCACCTGCACCACCGCCGGCATGATGCGCGCGACCTCGACGATCTCCTTGAGCTTCGGCAAGGTGATGTCGGACAGTCCGATGGACCTGCAGCGCCCTTGGTCCACCAGTCGCTCCATCGCGCGCCAAGTCTCGACCAGGGTGACGCCCGTGTCGTAGATGGGCTCGCCGGCCTCGTTCCGCGGATCCAGCTCGTCGCCAGGCTGGAAGGCGAATGGCGTATGGATCAAATAACAGTCGAGGTAGTCGAGGCCAAGCCGACCAAGACTGGCCTCGAGCGCAGGCCCCACCCGCTCCGGGCGATGCTGGTTGTTCCACAGCTTGGTGGTGACGAAGAGTTCTTCCCGGCTCACCACGCCCGCCTCGAAAGCCTGCTGCATGGCTTCGCCGACAGCGGCTTCGTTGCGATACAGCTCGGCGCAGTCCAGATGCCGGAAGCCCGCCTTCAACGCGGCCAGAACCGCCTGCCTGGTCGCCACGGGATCGGGAATCAAGGTGCCGAATCCCACCGCAGGCATGGTCCCGCCGCCGTAGGCCAGGCGAATTTTTGTGTCACGAAGACTTTCGATAGAAGACATGATGATGTTCTCTTGTGGGGGTCCGGGGTCTTGGTCGGAGATGCCGCGCATCCGCGGCAACGCAACGCCGAGCACTCCAGCATCTGGATCTGATCGATGGCTGCGCATATGGCCGCCGCCTATTTCTTGCCTGCCTCAGCGGTTCGTCGAGGCGGTGCATTCATCGCCATGTCGGTCGGCTGGCTGCTGGATTCACGGGGGGACATGCAGCCGGCAGATGACTCTGCATCGCTGGAAGCCACACGATTTCCGCTTATCTGCGGCGCAACCGCCCTTGCGCCGCCCTTCTCGCCGCGCCTCAAGCGAAGCGGCATGCCATTCACCACCCCAGCCGCCGCTCCGACCACGCCTGGCTATCTCGCTGGCATTGAATTTTGTACATGATCGAACAATAATCCTCAGAAAGAGCCTGCGTCAATATTTTTATGCGGTCAAGTACAAAAATTGCCGAGCCGGTGAAAAAACCCCGCGGGCGGCCGCGCGCCTACGAACCGGAGACGGCGCTGCGCATGGCGACCCAGGTGTTCTGGAAGCATGGCTACGCCGGCAGCTCGCTCGACGACATCGCTGCCGCCACCGGCATGAACCGGCCCAGCCTGCGTGCAGCGTTCGGCGACAAGCACGAAATCTACGTGCGGGCCTTGAACGCCTACTGGGCGCGCAAGTTCGTGGCCATGGATCAGGCACTCGAAAGCGGCGGCAGCCTGGCCGAGAACCTGATGACGATCTACGACGCGGCGCTGTCGATGTATTTCTCCGGCGAGGATCAGGCGCTGGGATGCTTTGTGGTGGGCACGGCGATTACCGAAGCGCCGAGCGATCCCGAGATCCAGGGCATCGTCGCCAAGGGTTTTCGGGCGCTGGATGCCCAGTTCGAGGCGCGCTTCGAGCGGGCGCGCGCCAGCGGTGAACTACGAACAGACGCGGACGCCAAGGCGCTGGCCCTGCTCGCCTCGGCAACGATGCACAGCATGGCCGTGCGCGCGCGGGCTGGCAGTTCCCGGGCCAGCCTGAGGAAGTTCGCGCAGAAAGCCGTGGGCATGCTCTGCGCATGATCGGGCATGCATGCCGCAGCCGTGACATCGGCGGCCGCCAACGCGGTCGACTTCTTCCGCGAGGCGCGCAGTGAGCGACGAGCTTCCCGACATGCTTGCCTTCGGCCTCGAGGTGCTGTTCTGCGGGATCAACCCGGGCTTGAGCGCGGCCGTGGCGGGCCATCATTTCGTCGGTAGAAGCAACCGCTTCTGGCGAACCATCCATCTGGCCGGCTTCACCCCGGAGGAAATATCGCCACAGGAAGACCGTACGATCCTCGAGTACGGATGCGGCCTGACCTCGGTGGTGCGGCGGGCGACGGCGAGCGCGGACCAATTGGCGCCGAAGGAATTCAGCTTGGCCGCCCCGGCCTTCGAACGAAAGATCAAGCGTTATGCGCCGCGCTTTGTCGCCTTTCTCGGCAAGGCAGCCTACCTGGGGCTGTCGGCGCAGCGCGAGATCGCCTGGGGCAGACAAGCGAACCTGATGGGCGGCGCCACGGTGTGGGTGCTGCCCAATCCCAGCGGGCGAAATCGCGCTTTCAGCCTCGACGACCTGGTCAAAGCCTATCGTCAGCTCTATCTGGCAACGAGGATGGCAAAGCAACCATCGCACGACGCGGCGAGCCTGCCGTCGTGACGCCCATGGAAGAACTCGGATGACTCAAAAAGATGGCGCACCGATCAGCTGGCCCGGCAAACCGCTGCCTCGCACGTTCTTCGACCGGACCGTCACCACGGTGGCGCCGGAGCTGCTCAACAAGATCCTCGCAGCGGCAGATGGCCGCGCCGGGCGCATCGTGGAAGTCGAGGCCTATGCCGGCGCCATCGATGCCGCGGCGCATACCTACCGAGGCAAGACCCCGCGCAATGCGACCATGTTCGGGCCACCAGGGCATATGTATGTCTACTTCACCTACGGCATGCACTGGTGCTGCAACTGCGTATGCGGCCCCGAAGGCGCCGGCTGCGCCGTGCTCATTCGTGCGCTGCAGCCGCTGCATGGGCTCGCGCAGATGCGCATGGCCCGTCCGCGCATCCTGCGCGATCGCGATCTATGCCGGGGACCGGCCCGCCTGACCCAGGCCATGGGCATCAATCGTGCCCAGGATGGCATCGATCTGGTCAGCGCCGATGAAGGTTTTACCGTGCTGGACGACGGCATGGCGCCCCCCAGCCATCTGGTCGGAAGTCCACGTATCGGCATCAGCCGCGCCAAGGATTTTCCCTGGCGCTGGTGCGTGCCCGGCAACGTCTATGTCTCGGGCAGCACTCCTCAGCAGGCCTGAGTCTTGCTGCGGCCGCTCAGGCCCTGCCGCTAAACTCGATGGCTTTCATGGCGAACATGCGCGCCACGCGGTGATCTTCCCTTCACCCATTCATCCATCGAATCAGGCTAAATGCGGCGGGGCAGGCGTCCAGCCGATCGCGCTGCCCTCATCGGCTGCATGCATGCGATGACTGCTTATGCGTCAGGCAGTGACTGGACCCGCGCGCGTCAGCCTTTCGAGACGCATGCCACTCCAGGCCTCTCATGACACGCCGCAAGCATTGAGGGCACCGGCTATGACTTTGGCTCCTCGTCCGCCATCGTCGCGCAGATGGGCTCACCCTACCCCTCGCAGCGCCGCTATGCCTTCCCGGCTTGCCTTCGCTGGCGGAATTCCATGGCCGGCAATCCGCCCCAGCCCCAGTTGTCGAGTTCGACTTCCTCGATCACCACGAAGGTGGCGTCGAGCGGCTTGTTGAGCACGTCGCGCAGCAGTTCGCTGACGCCCTTGATCAAAGCGGCCTTTTCCTCCGCCGTGGCGGCGCTGCGTTCAGGGCTGCTGCCTTCGCGGGTGATCTGGATGGTGACGATGGGCATGACTGCTTACTCCTCGTGTGGCTTGCGGGGCGAGCCTGTCGCCGCCCCGCGCGCGGCTGTCAGTGGCCGGCGCTCTGGCCGCCGTCGACATGCAGGATTTCGCCGGTGACGAAACCGGCCGTATCGAGATAGATCACCGCATCGACGATGTCGGACATCTCGCCCATGCGGCCAACCGGATGCAGCGCGGCAAGAAAGCCGTGCGTCTCCGGCGCATGCATCGGCGTCTTGATGACGCCCGGCGACACCGCATTCACCCGCACGCCTCGCTTGGCGTATTCGATGGCCAGCGACTTGGTTGCCGCGTTGATGCCGCCCTTGGTCAGCGAAGCCAGTACGGAAGGCACGCCGTCGATCGCATGATCGGTGAGGCTGGTGGTGATGCTGACGATGTGCCCGCTGCCCTGCTTTTCCATCTCCGCGATGGCGAGCTGGGTGATATGGAAAAAGCCGTCGAGGTTCACCGCCTGTACGTTGGCATAGTCTTCCGGCGTATAGGCGCCGAACGGCTTGGCCAGGAATACTCCCGCATTGTTCACCAGCGTATCGATGCGCCCGAAGCGTGCCATCGCCTCGGCCACCAGCTGTTGGGCCACTGCGCGCTGCGAGATATCGCCCGCCACGGCGATGACATCAGGATCCGCCGAGGGCTTGATCGAGCGCGAATTGGCGATCACCCGGTAGTTGCGATCGCGGAACGCCTGCACCAGCGCGGCGCCGATGCCCTGCGATGCGCCAGTGACGATGGCGACTTTCTGTTGACTGTTCATGATGGCTGCCTCTTGTCGATGAAGGAAGATGTGGCCGGCGTCGCGCTGATGCGCCAACACCGCCGACGGCCTTCAATCTACGAGCAAGCCCTGGAGGATCGAATCCCCGTCATCCGGCAGACATTCTTCCGCGCCGCGGTGGAATCGGCGGCTCGGGCAGCGTTTCGGCCTCCTTGGCGAGGCGTGCAAACTGCGCGCGCAGACGCGGCAGCGCGAAGTCGACGAAGGCACGCACTTTCGGCACCGCTAGACGTCCAAACGGCGATACCAGGTGCACCGGCAGCGGTGCCGGCTCGGCATCGGCGAGCACGATGCGCAGCAGATCCTGCTTGATCTCCGCAGCCACATGGTAGGACAGCATGCGCGTCACGCCATGCCCTTCGACGGCCGAGGCCACAGCGGCGCGGATGTTGTTGATGACCAGGCGCGGCGTGAACGACACCATGCGCGGCACCGCAGAGCCGTCCGGCGGCGGGAAACTCCACGAGCCGCAGCCCATGTGCTCCATCGCGATGATCTGGTGCTTGGCCAGGTCCGCAATCTCTTTCAAGTGCGGATGCGTGGCCAGGTAGCGCGGCGACGCCACCACGACCCGGCGCACTTCGCCGATGCGATGGGCGACCAGGCTCGAGTCGGCCAGATGCGTGATGCGCAGGGCCAGGTCCATGCCCTCGTCGATCAGGTTGACCGGGCGCTCCAGCATGTACATGCGCACGCTGACGGTCGGATATTCATTCATGAAGGCGTCGACGATCGGACGCAGCAGCTCCACGCCGGCGAACACCGTCGAGGTGATGGTCAGCGTGCCGCGCGGCACCGAGCGTTCGCCCGCGGCGCTCCGGTCGGCTTCGGCCAGGTCGGCCAGCACCTTCCGGCACGCCGCGGCATAGCGCTCGCCGGCCTCGCTCAGCTTGATCGAGCGCGTGGTCCGGTGCAGCAGCGGCACGCCGACATGCGCTTCGAGAAAGGCAATGGCCCGGCTCACCGCTGCGGCCGACCGGCCGGTCTTGCGGCTGGCGCCGGCCAGGCTCCCTTCGTCCAGCGCGGCGACGAAGACTTTCATGGCATCGATACGATCCATCAGCGTGGCCTCTCAAGCGCAGTTCGGTGCGCAATGCCGGAGAGTTTGCTACAGCCGGCACGAACAGGGAGAGCGGTCGCTCAACCTTCGTGGCGGGCTCGTGTCTTCGCGCCGGTCCGTTCCAGCAAGGTTGTGAAGTCGCAGACCCGACGTATCCGGTCGAGTCCAGCCGGCGAATGCCTCGATCATCGACGACAGATACAACAGCTCCGCCATTCCCGTGCCTCAGCAAAAAAGGACGCGCCGCATGCCCGTGATCGCCCTGGACCGGATCGCCTTACTCATTCCATCGCTCGTACGATGGTGCCGCTCAAACGGCCACACCCGCCTCGCCAGCCATGCGCCGCCTCACCAGCGACGACACGGCGGCGCCGACCGATCCTGCCAAATCTCGGCGGACTCACCCGCAAACAGCAGGCGTCGCTCGACACCGAACAAAGCCGTCGTCAGACAATGCTCCTCGTCGAAATCCGGCTTCTTCATGCCGCGCAAAATCTGCCGGCATGAAGGCTCACTTCCGGCTTCGTTCAAAGCAGCGAAAACTCCGCGCAGCGGACGAGCCGGCGGCTTCGGCTTCCAGCAGCATTCCGGCCCGCATCGTCACGCGATCTATTCGCTTCGCGGGGCGCACAGGATCGCCGGCATGCACAAGGATCGGTGTGCTCATGGCCCACCGATCCCCGGGTGCTCAGCTTGCTCGGATGGGGCACATCGTCGACTAGTCGTCGGCGTGCCGTATGGGCGACGCCCGTCGATCCGCGCCATGTGCTTCCCGGCAGTGAAGTGACCTCAGCGCTTATCCACGAACAAGCCCTGCAGATCGCCGTATCCCATGGCCTCGCTGAAGATGCCCGAGTCGCCGTCGGCAAGAAACTGCCTGGCGAGGCGCTGCACGCTTTGCCAGGCCACTTGCGCGATGGCGCTGCCCGCACTCAGCCGGCGCACATCCAGGCGCGCCAGTTCTTCGCGCTTGGGCAAGCCGGAGACGGCCATGACATTGAGCGGCAGCCCGGCCTGTTTGGCGACCGCGCCGATGTGCGCCGCGTCGGCCATGCCGGGGACGAACAGGCCATCCGCGCCGGCAGACTGGTAGATCTTCGCGCGCGCCAGGGTTTCATCGACCTTCTCGTCGGCGCTTGGCTTCAGGCCTTTGAGGAACACATCGGTACGCACGTTGACGAAGACGTCGAGGCCCTGCGCGGCGAGCGAGCGCTTGATGGCTTCGATCTTCTTCGCCAGCAGCTCGGGAGCGTCGAGGCCGTCTTCGATATTGATGCCGGCGACGCCTGTGGCGAAGAGCGGCGCCAAGTTCTTGGCCACGGTGGCGGGGTCGTCGGAGTAGCCGGACTCCGCGTCGACGGTGACCGGCACCGCGACGGCGCGAACGACCTCGGCGGCGCGCTGCGCAAGGATGGAGGCAGGCAGATGATTGCCGTCCGCATAGCCCAGCGACCATGCAACGCCGGCGCTGGTGGTGGCGACGGCCTGAGCGCCCAGGGCTTCCACCAGCCGCGCGCTGCCGGCATCCCACGCGTTGGGCAGGATCAGCGGCTGTCCCGGCCTTTCATGCAGGCCCCGGAACGTTGCGACTTTTTCTTTCGAATGCATGACGTGTCTCCGATCTTCGGGTTTCAGTGCGTGCTGCAGGGGATGTGTGGGGAATTTAGCTGCTTTCGGGCCATGCGACCGAGCCGCCGTCGCCATCCGCATCAGCGTGGCTCGGGGCCATCGCTCAGCGTGCAGCGGCTTTCATGCGCTCGATGGTTTCATCGATGGTCCAGACGGCATGGGCCATGAAGCGATAGTTGACCATTGCCGCCTGATAGGCGTCGCCCTCGTCGTTGCGCCCGGCGGCGATCGCGTCGCGCACCATCGTGACCTCGAATCCCGCCTCGATCAGGTCGCGCATATGGCTCCAGGCACCGGCTTCCCACCGGATCGGCCGCGATCGCCTTCTCGATGCGGCGCTGGCGCAATTGCTTGATCACGTCGTTCGATTCGGCCGAATAAGCTTTGTGCAGCGAAGCATTCGCGGTCTTGTCGTCCATCAGGTATGGCTTGAAACGCTCCGGACAATCCGCCGCCGAGCCGCCGAAGTCTCCCAGCTCGACCGGGTCCCTGCGGCCGACGAAACCGGCCTGGGAAAGGTAGTCCGCGATGGCTCCGAGCGGCGACACTCGTCGACCGTTCGTGAGGTAGTCATCGTGGGGCAGCAGCAAGGCGCGGGGTGGCTGACCTGGAAGTCATGCTGTTTGACTCATTGAAGCAACTGCTCCAGGTGATCGGCGACGCAGTTCTCCTTCAGCTTGTCCTCGATCATCGGATGGCAGCTTCCGATGTCGGCCAGGCATTCGTCTTGAATATCCGCCTGGACCAAGGCCGTGTGCTGCTGGTCGAGCTGCACCTTCGGGTTGCCATGCGCGAAGGTAAACATGCTGGGTTTCTCGATCCGCAAGTCTTGAACAGCCTTGGTCCTGCAAGCATTCGTGCGCGGCGAGTGCCGGATCACGACACCTGATAGCGCGCGGCGGGCTTGCTCAGCGAGAGATTCGCGCGCAGGGCCTGGCGCGCGTCGTCGAAGCGATGCCAGTCCGACAGCTCGGGCAGCGACGGCACGGTGGCGAATTCGCCTTGATCGAGGCCGGCCAGCGCGGCATCGACCACGTCATCGACACTCATCACTATCTCGGCCGGCAGGTTGTCGATGGCATGGCCGGCAATGTCCCAGAACTCCGTGCGAATGGCGCCAGGCAGCACGGCCTGCACGCGCACGCCCTGGCCGGCCAGCTCGTGCTGCAGCGACTGGCTGAAGGCCAGCACGTAGGCCTTGGTCGCGCCATAGACGCCATTGAGCAAGTCCGGAGCCACCGCGACTGCCGACGAAATATTGACGACGGTGCCGGCGCTGCGCGCCACGAAGCCCGGCACGGCGGCATAAGTGAGGCGAGTCAGCGCGGTCACGTTGATGTCGATCATCGCTTCCATCGTGTCCACATTCGATTGCAGCAGCGGCGCCGTCGCGCCGACACCGGCGTTGTTGACTAGCAAGGCCAGCCGCGGCTCGTCACGGATGATCTCTTCCACGTGCCTGAGATCGGCCGGGTCGGTCAGATCGGCCTGGACCACCTGGATGATGCGACCGGTGGCTCGCGCAAGGCGGTCGCGCAGCTCATCCAGCCTGGCGCGATTGCGGGCGACCAGGATCAGGTCGTAGCCGCGGCGGGCGAGACGATCGGCGTAAACCAGGCCGATGCCGCCCGAGGCACCGGTGATCAGGGCAATGCCCTTGGAAGAAGGCGTGGACATGAGCGTGTACTCCAGTTGAGGTCACCGCCACCGGTGACATGGGCTCAATCTAGGCGTACCGTATGATGTCGTAAATGTCATATATCCGTCCTTTTAGGACATAAGGTGATTCCATGATCCGCGTCGGCATCGTGTTGTATCCGGACTTTCAGCTCATCAGCCTGGCCATGGTCAGCGTGTTCGAGTATGCGAACCTGTCCCTAGGCAAGCCGCTTTACCAGCTCACCCTCTTGTCCGAGGGCGGCGGCATGGTCAGGGCGTCGGCCGGCGTCGAGATAAACACCGCGCCGTTCGGCCATGCGCGCTTCGATACCCTGCTGGTGGTCGGGGACTACGACGTGACCGAGACCTCGCCCGCCGTGATCGCCTTCCTGCGCAAGGCCGCACGCCATTCGCGCCGCCTCGGAGCGACCTGCACCGGGGCATTCAACCTGGCACAGGCGGGATTGCTTGCCGGCAAGCGCGCGACCACCCATTGGTTCCATGCGACCAAGATGCGGCGCGAGTATCCGGACGTGAAACTGGAGGAAGACAGCATCTTCGTGCACGACGCCGGTGTGTGGACTTCCGCGGGTGCCACCGCCGGTATCGACCTGGCGCTGACCCTGGTGGAAGAGGATGCCGGTGCGGAGACGGCCAAGCTGGTGGCCAAGAAGCTGGTGGTGTATCACCGGCGCAGCGGAGGCCAGTCACAGCATTCGGCGCTGCTGGAAATGCTTCCGCGCACCGACCGCATCCACAAGGCGCTGGCTTACGCGAAGGCCCATCTCGCCAACGAGCTTTCGGTGGAGGAACTGGCCGGCGTGGTGCATTTGAGTGCCCGCCAGTTCAGCCGCGCGTTTCGCGACGAGACCGGACAAAGCCCTGCCAAGGCCATCGAGCGCCTGCGCACCGAGGCCGCGCGATTGATGATCGAGTCGGGCAACGTGCCGATCGAGGTGGTGGCGAAGGACACCGGCTTCGGCGATCCCGACCGCATGCGCCGGGCCTTTCTCCGCGCCTACGGCCAGCCGCCGCAGGTGATCCGGCGGGCCACGCGTCACGCCGCGGCGTAATGATGGTGTCCGTCGAAACCAAGCTTGCTTTCATCGAGGCGAGCTTGCGATCTCCGGCTCGGCTTCGCAGGCGGTCACCGTGAATCAAGCCGACGCACTCCCTCGCGGGGATGACGGCTCCGGCTCAGGTCACGGCAAGGCGACGACAAGGCCAATCGACGCGCCCGCATATCCTGGCATCGTCTGAAGGCGTGTACAGCCGGCCTGTTCGCACGCCTTCGAACTCGAGCAAGGTGCAGCCCATGCGCTGTCCGGCGGGCTCGAACTTCTCGTTGCATGGACTGCACGTCCCGGCTTGATCCTGGGAGATGTTGCTTGCCTTTTCACACACTGAATTGCTCGGCCTACGGCACTAAGCAAAAGCAAAGGCCGCTTCGGGATAGTGGCGGGGCTACGCTCAAGCATCTCTCAATCCGGATCGGCCTATTCGTTGACACTTCAAGCGCCCGCCCTCGCAAAGCGGAGGGAGCCCATGCATGCAGATCAGACGCCACCGGTTCGCCCGGACAACGACCGCGACGTCTTTCTTATTCTGTCGGGCCTGTATCTGCTGATCCTGTATCCGATCCTGCGCGCGGACCGGTACTACAACGACGACCTGAAGCGGGCGCTCATCGGCCATCAATCCTGGGACGCCGCCGGCCGGCCCTTGACGACCTTGTTGATGCGGCTGCTGCAATGCTATGGCCGGGCCATGGTGGACATCTCGCCGCTGACGCAGCTGGGGGCGGTCGCGGCTCTGGCGTGGATCGGCGTGTTGATCGCGCGCAGATACGCCATCGGCTCTTCCTGGATGGCAGCTCTGGCGGCATTTCCGCTCGGCGCGCAGCCGTTCTTTCTGGAGAACCTGTCCTACAAGTTCGACGCCCTGAGCATGAGCCTCGCGGTGCTTTTCGCCCTGCTCCCCATCCTGACGCAGGACGGGAGCCGGCGTCGATGGTGGCTCGGCGTGCTGTCCCTGTTTGCCAGCCTGAGCTTCTACCAAGCGGCGATCACCACCTATCTGGTTTTCATCGTCCTGGACTTCGTGCTGGGCCAGCTCGATGCGCGTACGCCGCGACAACTGGTCATCCGGGCAGGCTTGCAAGTCATGCAAGTCGCGACGGCCATGCTCGGCTATCAAGTCATCATCGGCATCCACATTCACGGCTGGGTGAAGAGAAACAGCGAGCCGCTGCATGGCGTCCGGCAATGGCCCATGATCGGCAGCCACTTCGTGGATTTCTACCGCTATATCGGGAGCAACTTCAGCGAGCAATGGAAGCTGTATTTCATCCCGCTGCTCATTTCATTGCTGCTGCTGCCTGTCAGCATCGGCGTTCGCTACGCGATCGAATCGCGCCCGGCGCAATCCCGCTGGGCGTGCGCCGCACTTCTGCTCCTGGGCTTGCTGATGCCCTTGGCGCTGCTGGCCTGCGTGCCCGGGCCGATGCTGATTTTGCTGAAGCCGCTGTTTCTTCCGCGCGAACTGATCGGCTTCGGCGCGCTGTGGTCGTCGCTGCTGATCCTGCTGCAGGCGGCGTTACGCCAATGGCGAGTGCCCGATCGATGGGGCCTGGCCATCGCCTGGATGCCGGCCCTGGGGATGTGCGTCATCGCGAGCGCCTACGGCAACGCCCTGGGGGAGCAAAAGATCTACGAGAACCAGATCGCCACTCATCTCGCCGACGACCTGGCCGAACTCAAGGCAGGCCGCGCCATTGATGCCTTCCTGCCGCAGGGATCGGCGGGGCACTCGCCCGTCACCGCCCACGTCATCGATCAGTTTCCGCTGGTCGACCAGCTCATTCCGGTCTACCTCAACGCAGGCGACCTGTTCCACCTGCACCTGTTCCTCAGGTACTACATCTCGGGCATCGAGAACATGCAGCTCGACGACAGTCAGGCCAACATGCAGTCAATTTCGAAGATCCAGGCGCAGATCTGCCAGACACCGATATCCCACACCACCAGCGCCTATGAGTTGCGGCTCATCGATCGTGTTGCCGTGGTGACCTTCCGTGCCGGAGAGGCTCCATCCTGCAGCCCTGTGCCGCATGGATGACGCTGCGTGATGGCGGAAGCGGCCCGTGTCATGGGCCGCGCGGAACGCATCGAACGCCGCGTGGATCCAGCTCGGGCCACGGACGGCTGATTACTGCCGTTGAAAGCCGGCTCGCTTTGTCGGCCACTGACAGGCGCATGCCCGACGGCTTTACCTCACCACCTCGCCGCCACTTCAACCAGGCCCGGTCAAAGCTCGATACGGGATGCGGCTTCGCGGCATTTCTCCACGGAATCTCGCGGATCGAATCCAGCGAGCTTGGATGCGTTGTCCGGAAACGCGAATTTGAGCGCAGCCCATCCAAAGCGACGTTGCTCGCTCGACGCTGACTTGATGAGCCCGACGATGACCGGCAATTCGCCGGAAACATCCTCGCCTCGCTTCATCAAATGCGCCAGCAGCAAATGCGCGATGAAATACTCCTTGCCGCTGCGAAGGCGCTCCCGCAATGCCTGGCTCGATGCCTGCTCCAGCTTACGCCGGGCGGCCCACGACGCCGCCGAATAAGGCAGCCTTCCCAACAGGAGGCCGGCAAGAGCGCCGATCGCCGCTCCAATCACGCCGCCGTACTTGGCACCGACGCAGATGCCGGCGCACAGTCCGACGAAACCAAGCAGATCGAACATCGTAAAGCCGCGCTGCCTCATCACTGGCCCCCATGGATTTCCCTTCGCCAGATGCTGCCATCCCTGATTTGCCAAGTACAAGCATGATGCAGCTACTGCGCAAACTTGCGCTCCAGACCGCCGCATAGCCTGAGCTGCGAGCTGGGCCGAACGCGGTCAGCGGACATGGCAGGCCGCTGCGTCATCCTGGATGGGCCATAGGATCGTAACCACCTCCCATCAACCCATGCCGCAAGTTCGAAGCTAAGCCCTAAGCCTTGCGCAGTGCACGCGATGCCTTGAACGACTTGTAGGAGCTGAGCGCGACCAGTCCAAGCGCAGCGCCCGCCGCGCCATGAAGGCCCGCATAAAGAGCGGTACCCAGGCCATCGGGACCCTGTAACGTCTCTTTGAAATAAACCGGGTTGTTCACCCACATCGTCAATGCTGCCCCCAGCACCGAAACAAGTCCTCCGGCCAGGATTCGACGCGAAGACAGGCATGCGCCAACGATGAAACCTGGGAGCAGGTTTATCAATGCACGAAGCACTGCATTGCCTGTCGCGTGCAGCCAGGTTTCGGGGCCGAAATACTCCCATCCCGGCGGCGGATTCCACAGCGCGACAAACCATGACCTCACGTATGCAAGGCCGAGTGCCGTTGCGATGGCAAGCACAACGACCAGCGCGTTCTTGAGCATCGACCGATCCTCCATGCCGTCGTCCACACACCGACGACTTCGTATCGAACCAACCCCTTCCGAACCAAGCGCGCAAGCCTGCACGCCAGGCGATTATTTCCTCGCCGAATCACCGCGACCGGCCGTCGAATCCTTGACGCTTTTGAGCTGCAGCGCAAGCCAGCGCAGCCTGAGATTCTGGTACTCGATGCTCAGCTGGACGCGGGCGCGTTCTACGTCATCGAGGGTTTTCACGTAGTCCTGCAGGAAGTCGATGTTTTCCTGGATCGACGCAGAAATATCGTGGTAGGTCTGAAGCCTCTTGTCGCGGCCGAGCGTGCCCCAGATACCCGAACGCAGCCGGAACGGATCCAGGCCCACGCTCGCGGCACGCATCGGGTCGCAGGCCCAGTCGATCAGTGCGGCCTTGCCGACCGGCGTGACTTTCAGCCTGACCGTTTTGCGTCCGCCTTCCGGCTCGCCGAGGCTGAGCAGCTCGCGTTTCTCCAGCCGCTTGATCGCCGGATAAACCGCCCCCGCGCTGCCGCTCCACTCCAGCGACGGCGACACCTGGAACGCCCGCCTGATCTGGAACGCCGTATCCCTTTTCCGGTGATATATCTCGGAAAGAATGGCGCCCTCGAGCTCGGTCAGCTCGTACCCGCTCTCTTGCATCAGAACAACCTCAACAGTACGATTCGTACTATTCCAATAAGTAGGGGCGACAAGATGCGCGCGTTCATCGTGCCGGTCACGCTGTGCCTGGCAGGCCTATCGTTTTCGCTGCAGTCCGCGGAAAGCGCGGCGGTCACCAAGCAGGACAAGAGCATCCCCCTCTACATGTCGTCGAACCGCGCGCTGGTCATGCTGCGGGTTGGGAATCATCCGCCGGTACCGGTCGTCTTCGACACCGGCACCAACGGAAACCTGGTCGACCTCGGACTGGCGGACCGCCTCTCGCTGCCGAACACGGGACCCTCTCCATCGGTCGACGGCAGCACGGGAAAACCGGTGCCGGGGCACGATACCTTCATCACCGGTGCGAAGCTAGGCGGCGTGCCCATCGCGGACGCGCGCGCCACCGCCATGAACTACGACGTGCCGGACGAAGCCGGCATCTTCGGGCCGAACAGTTTCCCGGAGCAACTGGTGCGCATGGACGGCCCCAAAAGCCGCCTCGTGCTGACGCCCCGATCGGAAGCGAATCTTCCGAAAGGCAAACCCTTCGCCTACCTCGGCGAGGACGGCGACGCCCTGCCGTCCGCCACCCTGGATTTCGGCGGCATCAAGGTCCAGGCCATTCTGGACTCCGGCAACAATGTGCCGATCATCCTGCCGATGTCCTATACCGACAAGATTCCGCTGGCCACGCCGCTCAAGAAAGCCGGATACGCCGTATCCGCCGCCGGGAAACAGGCGATATTCAGCGCTCAATTGAAAGACGCAGTGATGATCGGCGGCTTCAAGCTCGACCATTCGGAAGTATTTTTTATGGAAGGAGGACGGCCGAACATCGGGCTTCCCGTGCTCCGGCAATTGTCGGTCGTGTTCGATCCTTCGAACAAAGTCGACTGGGTGATGTAACGGCGTCGCGCCAGTGATGATCGGATCGACTCATCATGGGATCGACCGGATCGACGACGGCCACTTTCCGGAAGGACGCTCCCAGCACCGGATGCGCAAGGTCAGCAGGCCCGTATGCAGATCCAGATCATCGGGAAAAGTCCGGCATCTGGATGACGTGCAGCCCCTGGCTGCCGGGGGCAGTTGCGCACGCGCCGCCGAACAGAGCCCGATCGTCAGGACATGGAGTTTCGCCGGACCTGCGTCCGGCTTTTCGCTGAAGCGCAAGCCAACCGCCGGCCGGTCGGCGCGACCCGGCGGGCCGAAGAAACTGCATAAAGGCACCTGCCCGAACCCGTCGATCGCTTTGATGCTGGTCGTGCGACGAGGAGGGTGACGCGATGGCGCCACCCTGGCCAACCGATCGGCTTTATCGAGCTTTCTCGTATGCACATCGCTGCCAGCCGATGCCTTCAACCATGCCGGACCGCAGCCGATAAAAAAGCCCCAGCGGATGCAGGGGCTGCTCGAATCCATCCAGGCGATGTTGCAATGCCAGATTTACACCGGCTCTTGATACCTGAGCATGCTGGGTAACCACCCCAAAGCTTGATGTGGAGCGAAACTAGCACTCCAAATTGAACGCGCAAGGGCGCATCTTGTCTTGTTTCGAAGGCCTTGCGGGGCAAAACGCAACCCCTCCGGGGGGTGGGTCAGGCAACTGGTGCCGGCGTACCCATAAATAATGACCCACGGCGAGGACTAGCGATATCTCGCATCCCACAAGGATGGCCTCGATACCGGCCACGACCGTGACCGTCAGCGCTGTTGCAGCCAAGAGCCAGTCGGCGCCGAAGCGAGGTATTAGGCCTCTATGAGCGGAAGTGTCCGGGACTAGGCCATGTCTTGCGCCGCAGGTCCTTTCTGGATGGCGGGTACTGGGCCGGCATTATCAGGCAGGGCTGCCGCCATAGACCCAGCCATGGCTTCTTCGGGGAAGTGCCGCACGGACTTCTTGAAAGATGCAGCGCCCTGTCCGACTTTTGCCATACTTTGCACGCGTGCAGACACGTTCAAGGATCAGATTTGCACGGGAAAGGACTTCCAACAAAGAGTGCTGCCATGCTGCTGGCTCATTATCCACACGATGTGGGTCTCTCCCCGGATAGATCGGCTTCCGTCGCGCCGTCGGGGCGCAGCGCGGTAACTCGATTGAGCGGACTCGACGGACTTCGCGCCATCGCAGTCGCAGCGGTCCTGCTGTTCCACGCCGATTTCTACTGGGCCCAAGGGGGCTATCTCGGCGTCGACCTGTTCTTTGTGATCTCTGGTTTCCTGATCACCAGCTTGCTTGTCGATGAGGTGGAGGCGAAGGGGCATGCCTCGCTGGGCGCATTTTACTGGCGACGCGCCAAGCGCCTGCTCCCGGCAGCCTGGCTGATGACGGCGGCGGCCATCGGCGCCGCCACATGGTTTGCCACGGACGCCCTGCCGCATCTGCACAAGGACGCCATAGCGTCCCTGCTTTACCTGACGAACTGGGAATTGCTGCACGCTCATACCTCCTATTTCGAGGCAATCGGCCGCCCGCCCTTGCTGCAGCATCTCTGGTCCTTGGCCATCGAGGAGCAGTTCTACCTCCTCTGGGCGCCGCTGGTGCTGCTTTGCCTGCCTCGCTATGGGCGCCGCAGCATGGCCACGGCGGCGGCGATATTGGCGATGGCATCGGCGGCATGGATGGCCGTGCTGGCGATGAAAATGGGCTATCCGGAGCAAGGCGATTCCTCCCGCCTCTACTTCGGCACCGACACGCACGGCTTTCTCCTGCTGATGGGCGCCACGCTGGGGCTGCTATGGCGACCGGCCCAGGCCTCGGCACGCCTTCATCCAGCGGCGCACTTCGGCGGCATCCTGCTCGGCCTGGCGGCGCTAGTGGCGATGCTAGGGTTGTTCGCCCGCCTCAGTGAAGCCAGCCCTTGGCTCTACCCCTGGGGTTTCGTGCTGGCCGGCCTGGTGAGTGTCGTGCTCGTCATGACTGCGACCCATCCAGGCCTGCGATTCGGCCGCTGGCTCGACAGCGGATTCATGCGCTGGCTCGGTGAGCGCTCCTACGGCATCTACCTGTGGCACTGGCCTATCTTCATGCTGACACGACCAGGCATCGACCTGCGCTACCTCGATGCGGGCGAGGCGTTGATCCTGCGTCTAGCGCTCACCCTGGGCATGGCCGGGCTGTCCTATCGGTACATCGAAATGCCCATCCGGCATGGCTTGCTCGAACGTCTGTGGCGGGGCGCGTGCGCGAAGATCGCCCGCTCCGGCGCATGGCTGCGCGGCTCGGCGGTCGTGCTGGGGATGATGTTGACCTTCGGCGCCACGGCCAACGTGCTGCAGGATGCGCCGGAACGGGCGATGTCGACGAGATACGCCAACCTGGCACGCGCGGTGTCCACCCCCACCGCACCCGTCGGCATGGGGGAGATCCAGAGTCAGTCCGCTTCGGACACAGCCAGCTCGAGCACTGCCGCTCTGCAGCCGGTCGAGATAGCCAGCACGCCTATGCGCCCCGACGAACCCGCAGCGGTCACCTTTACAGGCCAGGATTTGACCGCCGTAGGCGACTCCGTGCTTCTGGGCTCCAGCCGCCTACTTGCAGCCTCCCTGCAAGGGGTCGATGTCCATGCCACCATGGGCTGGCAAGCGGCGGACATGATCCGGCAGCTCGATGCGCTTCGCGACGCCGACCAGTTGCGGCCGGTGGTGCTGATCCACCTGGGCACCAATGGATATATCCGCGAGAATCAGCTGCGGCAAATGCTCTCCATGCTGGCCGACCGCCAGCGTGTGATCCTGGTCAACACGCACGTGCCGCGGCGCTGGATGGAAGCGAACAATGCGCTGATCGAGCAGGTGGCGCCGGATTTCCCGAATGTCGCGCTCGTTCGGTGGAGCGACGTGTCGGAAGGCCAACCGGACTACTTCGTCGCCGATGGCGTCCATCTGACGAACATCGGGCAGCGTGCCTACATTGCCGCCATCATGCGCGACGGGAAGCTGGCGTCCGACCGCAAAGAGGCGCAAAAAGCCACCACCGCCAGCAAGAAGGACGCGACAGCCGCAGGCGACCTGTCGCCGACCCTGATTCTCGCCGCCCAGCCGGTACCTCCCGATACCTACTGGCGGAAGATGGCGCGTTGCGAGACCGACGAGAACTGGCATGGTACCGGGCGCCGCTCGGGTGGATTGGGCATCTCCATCGAGGACTGGAAGAGCTGGGGCGGCCGGATGTATGCGCCTACTCCAGCAGAAGCCACGCCCGCGCAGCAGATCGACGTCGCCAATCGCATTTCCACCCAGGGCTGGACGCAGGCGGACGGCACCGAGGTGAAGCCGATCGGCTTCGCCGGCTGGCGCTGCGTCGCGGCCATCGGACTGCCGCCTAGCCATGCCGCCTATACCTACACGTCGCAGAGCGTGCTGGCGCAGACCTTCCACATTGGCGAGCGCGGCGAAGTGGTACGCGACCTGCAGCGCATCCTCAACATGCCGCGCAATGGCATCTACAGCAAAAAACTGCGCAAAATGCATCAGGCCTATCTGAAACAACACGGTCTGCCCGAGGCGCTGGCCAGTTCCAATCTTTGACTTCGAGAGATCGCTAGCGCATGGCACGTGTTCCACACTTCATCATGGCCGCTGCCTGCTGCGTAGGCCTCACCACCCTCTTCGTCGCGCCCCGCGTCGCGGCGCAAGACAGCATGTCAAAGGCGACCGTGGAGGATTTGGTTTGTCCTACCCCGTCACCCTTGCCGCCCAAGTCATCCGGCGGCCATCCTGCCGCCGGCGTATCCATGGCCGGCAGCGAGCTGCCCAGCGACGCAGAACTCGGTGTGCTGGCGAAAACCGTCATTCGGGACCAGCCACTGCTGAATGCTCAAGCCCTCTCCGGCTTTACCTTAGGCAGCCATGCAGCATCCAGGCGGATCGCCTTTTGGGGGGACAGCCATATCGCTGCCGGGCCGTTCATGCCCACGATAATCAGCGCCCTGCGCGCACAGGGCCTGAGTGTCGCGCCGCGCTTCTTGCCGCCAACGATGGGCCGGACCAATGTCAGGCTGCCCGGGTTGCGGTCTTACTGCATTGGCTCGGGCTGGTCGACCGAAATCGCCTATACCTCCGCGACCGCCATCGAAAGCGGCCCTGCCCTGCTGAATCGTATCGCTGACGCCGGCCCGGAAAGCTACCTCTGGCTCGACCTGCGCGACACCGAGCGACAACCGGATGTGCGGCAGTTGCAACTCGTGTACCAGGCGCCGGCCGGCGCAACCATCCGTTACATCGTCAATGACGGCGCAGCTTCGAATGCTTCGCTGCCCTCCTCCAAGGACAGCCAGACGCTGACCATTCGCAGCGATCAGTTGATCTCGACCATCAAGCTGCAGGTCATGCAGGGTAAGCTGATACTCCATGGCGTCATGCTCGATTACGCCGATCCGCCGAAGGTGAGCTTCGATGTGTTCGGCATACCTTCCGCGACGGCGCGAGGGTGGGCCAGCATCGATCCCGGCTATCTCGCGCAAACTCTGCACGGCATGAACTACGACGGCATCGTGCTGGAATACGGCACCAATGAAGGCGCCGCCGCTGACTTCGATGCGGATAAATATGTCGCGATGCTGACCCTGGCGCTCGACCACGTGCGTCAAGTTTTCCCCTCGGCGTCCTGCGTGCTGGTCGGGCCACCCGACCGCGGCGTGCTGCGATCAGGCCGAGGGCGCCCACTTCCGCTGCTGAACTACGCGCGCATCCATCAACGGATCGAGGGCATCCAACGACAGGTCGGCCAACGGTTTGGCTGTGTCGCCTGGAATTGGCAGGACTTGATGGGCGGCCCCGGAGGCAGCTATGGCTGGGCGCATGCCAGGCCGAGCATGATGGGGCGCGACCTCATCCACTTGAGCCCGAGCGGATATCAGCGCACCGGCCAAGCCTTGGCAAAGAGCCTGGGCTGGAGGCCTTAATAGAATAAGGTGAAGCTGCCGCGATGGATCCTCGTTTGGCTTCTGCTGAAATTGAGCCAGGCCTTTCGTTGAAAGGTGAAGCTGTTGAGCTTCATCCAAAACTGAGCCGCTTCTAGCGCGCCCCGCCCATCACTTGAGCCAAGTCTCACCGCAACTCGTGGTTCACTTCCAGGCGAAAATCCGGCTCAGTTTTCTGCAGAAATCAACAGTTCAATCTTGGAAACGAAAAACCCCCGACGAATCGGGAGGTTTAGGATCGAATGCCTTACAGGGATGCTCTAAGGTACGCCCTGCACCGGTTCTTGATACCTGAGCATGCTGGCTAACCGCCCCAAAGCTTGATGTGGCGCCAAACTAGCATTCCAGACCGAACACGCAAGGGCGCATCTTGTCTTGTTTCGGTGACCGCGCAAGGCAAAACGCAACACCTCCGGGGGGAGTCGGAGCAGGCCCTGAATACCGGCCTGCCCAAACCCGGGAGCAACGTCGCCGACTATCTCGAACCAAACCGCTTCGTAAGGTTGATGCTCCACACATCCCGGTGGGCGTGATCGCTGAAGTCGAACGTGCCCTGCAGACGGAGGCTCAAGCCATTCTGCCCGACGATATCGAGCGCAGGCGTGATGTTCCAGGCCGTGCGATCGACTGCACTGGAGAACGGCATATAACCGAGGTTCGACGATTGCCCTTCGAGCATCGCATTGACACCGACCGAGTGGTTCCCGATGAAACTGGTCGCCGAGATGTCCAGGTGCGGCCGAACCTGGAAACGATCGCCGCCGAAGGTGCCGCCGAATTCGATACCCGGCTGCACCGTGACATAGTTGTTGCTCTGCGCCGCAATTCGCGCGTCGTAGGCGGCCGCGCCGGATTCGTTGATGTGACTGGCGTCGAGGCGCGTCGCTCCCATCGCCAAATAGGGCGCGATTCCGAAGTTGTCGCCCAGTCTCACCAGCTTGTCGACGCGCAGCGTTAGGTTGGCAAATGCGACGTCACCCGTGCCCGTCGCCATGAGAGACGGAGTTGCATACGTTCCCCCATTGGCGAGACCGCCACCGAGGTCGTTGGAGACCGAGGTGCCGAAAAAGACCAAATTGCGGTTCGAATCGAACGTGCGCACTCCGCCGCTCAGCGCGAGATCGAACGACACATCGTGCGCGAGTTCCTGTTTGATGCTCGCACCGAGCGCAACGTGCGAACCGCTCATCCTCGTCGAATACGCATCGAGCGTGTCCCGACCATAGGCGATGGCGGCACCGAAGAGCGTGCTGGCATCGGAACTCACGGCGTCTTGATAACCGAACGCGAAACCCGCGGTGTTCTCGGAGTAGGCAAGCGTTGTGCCGCTTTCGCTCTGGTTCGCGTGGGAAGCGCCGATCCAGCCCCATGTGCACCGCTCGCGTGATGCCGCTATGAAATCCGACTCCGGCGATTTGCACGACATGATCTGGCGCGAGAAACCCAGTGCGTTCGCCAGAGTCGCGGCCTGCGCCGCGCCATATACCCCCGGAGAGAGTTCGTTGTAGAGCGCGGCGATATGATTCGCATTCGTCGCACCGAGCGCATCGGCAATCGCGCCGTCGAGCCCGGGATCACCACCAGCGGCCTCGGCCTGGTTGAGATAGCTGCCAAAACTGCTGCCCGCGCCGCTCACGCCGACCTTCGCGTAATTGACATTCGTTTGCAGCAGGATGTCGGTTCCACCCGAGCCAGGGGTTGCCTGGGTAACCAGCGAGAACGTTTCGAGCAGCGATTTGGGGAGCACGTAGGTGAGCCCGGAAGCATCGAACGTTCCGCCCACGCTGACGACCTTGTACGTATGCTGGCCCGGCAGCTGCTGACCGGCGTTCGCGATCCCAACGTCCAGCAAACCTTTCAGCGTAGCGTTGCCCGTGACCCTTAGATCCGTCCCCTGACCGGTCGCTGCGTCAAGATTCGCGTAGATTCCTCCGTTGTTGACGAGATTGCCGCTCAGCGTCGCCTGGGTGCTCTGCACGCCGATCGAGCCGTTGTTCGTCAGCGTACCTCCGCCGAGATTGATGACATTGCCGAACTGGAACGAGCCGTTGTTCACTAACGTATTGGCGTTGTTTGCCGCCAGCTGGACGCTGCCGCGCATGTAGTTGTTGTTCGTGATCGCGGTCGCCGCCGCACTCGAAGAAATCGCGTTGCCGTTGAAGACATCGTTGGCGACGATCCTGCCGCCATTGACCAGCGTCGCGTTCGCACCGCTCATGACGACACCGGACGTACCTTGTACGACCGCGCCGCCATTCAGCGTCACGCTGACATTGCCGCCCGCCGCACTACCGCTGCTCTGCGCAACGATCGCGGAGGCATTCATCGCCGTCACGCTTCCGCCGACGGCGACGTTGACGTCACCACCGCGCGCATTGCCGCCTGCCGCGCTCTGCGCGAAGATGCCCGTCGCATTTGCGCCGGTCGTCGCGATGTTGCCGTCGCTGGTCACCGTCACGCTGCCGGCGGAGCCCTTGCCGCCGGCGCTTCCGGCAAAGAAGTTCGTTGCCGACCCCGCATAACCGCCGCCGCCACCAACCGATTGCGCGAATAGGCCGATCGAACCGACACCGGTGGTCGTGACGTTGGCCTTGTTCGTCACGGCGACCGTGCCGCCGTTGCCGGTTCCGGATTTCAACGCATAGCCGGTCGCACCGATCGCGGCACCGCCGCCACCGCCAACCGATTGCGCGAAAATTCCGAACGAACCATTGCCGGCGGTCGAGATCGAGTATCCGGAAAGTCCCGTCGTCACGTTGACGCCGCCGCCGGCGCCGCTGCCGCCATTGGCGCCGAGTGTCGCCGTGCCACCGGAACCAAGACGCGCGAGACCGCCGCCGCCGCCGATCGATTGCGCGATGACGCCGAACGAACCGACGCCTTTCGTCTCGATGCTGTTGTTCGTCGTGACGCTCGCACTACCTCCGGTGCCGGCCACGCCGCCGGTGGCACCGAGTACCACTGCTGCTGCGGCCGCCTGGCTGCCCATGACGGAGACGCCGAACCCGCCCTCGCCGCCGCCACCGCCGATCGACTGCGCGAGAATCGCTTCGGAATAATCGCCGCTCGTACCGACACCGGCCGAACTCATGATGTACGCGGTGCCGCCGTTACCACCGGCGCCGCCAGTACCGCCGAGCCCGAGACTCGGTGCACCGTACTGCGCGGCGGCGGCCGCGACGCTGATCGCACCATCGCCACCGCCGCCGCCGATCGATTGCGCAACCAGCGCATCGGAGAGCAGCCCGGAGGTCGTGAACGTCACCGGCAACGCGCCGATGCCGCTGGCAAACGCACCGACGAGAATTTGCGCGCCGCCGCCGCTGCCGCCGCTGCCACCCGACCCGCCAAACGCCAGGTTGAGCCCGCCCGAGCCCTGGTACGACCCGGCAATGCTGAAGCCGCCGTCGCCGCCGCCACCGCCGATCGACTGCGCGAGAATCGCCTTGGATTGCACGCCGCTTGTCGCGATGCTCGACTGACCGTACGTCACCCCGACATTGCCGCCGTTCGATGCGTTGCCGGCACTCATGCCGTACGCCGCGTTCGCTCCGCCCTGGCCATTGATCGAACCGGCAATCGCGAAGCCCGCGTCGCCGCCGCCACCGCCGATCGATTGCGCGACAATGCCGTTCGAGAGACTGCCGGTCGTCACGATGCTCGAAGCGTTGGTGGCCGGCGCGCTCCCGCCCAGGAAGACGTTGACCGCGCTGGCACCGCCACCCGCGCCGCCTTTGCCGCCGAGCGCAACATTCGCGCTGATGTTCTGCGATGCCGTCGCCGAAAACGAGGCTCCTCCGTTGCCGCCGCCACCACCGATCGATTGCGCGACGATGCCCGACGCATGGCTTCCCGACGTGGCGATCGATGAGCCGTTGTTCACGTTGACGCCGCCTGCCGAACCGCCGTTCCCACCGTACCCGCCCATCGCAACGCTGCCGGTGTAGCCGGTCGCAACCTGCCCCGCGACGGCGAAGCCGCCATCGCCGCCGCCGCCGCCGATCGATTGCGCGAGAATCCCGTCGGAATTGTTTCCCTTCGTCGTCAACTGCGATGTCGTTGTCGTCACGGCGACCAGCCCGCTGTTCCCGCCCGCACCGCCCGAAGAGCCGAACGCGAACGCCGGAAGTGCAGGCTTGCCGGAGAAATTCAGGCCGCCATCCACCGAATAGCCGCCCTCTCCGCCGCCGCCGCCGATCGACTGCGCGCTGATCGCTTCGGAGTTCGCGCCGGACGTCGCGATATTCGAACCGACATTGACCGTCACCGCATCGCCGTTTCCGCCGGCAGCGGTACTGCCGAAACTGATGCCGGCCTGAGTCGCCCATTCCGTGACATAGCTCATGCCGCCGTATCCGCCACCGCCGCCGATCGACTGCGCGAGCAATCCGCTCGAATTCGCACCGCCGGTCGAGATGGCGCCATTGCTCGTCGCGGTGACGATGCCGCCGTTGCCGGCCATGCCGCCGCTGCCGAACGACATCGCACCGCCACCGCTTTTCGGGTCGAGATTCCCCTTGATGTTCAGCGCGCCCGAACCGCCGCCGCCGCCGATCGATTGCGCGCCGATGCCGAGCGCATCGTTGCCGAGGGTCGTGAGTTTCCCGTCGTTGTTCACGGTGACGGCTCCGGCGTTGTTGCCGTTGCCACCACCACCGCCCATGGCCAAACCGAGCGCGTTCGACTTGCCGACTGCGCCTGCCGCACTGAATCCGCCGTTGCCGCCGCCGCCGCCGATCGACTGCGCGAGAATCGCGTCGGAACCCGCGCCTTGTGTGGAAATGCTCGATGCCGCCGGGGTGCCACCATTCGTTACGATCACCGCACCGGCCGTATTCCCGTCTCCGCCGCTTCCGCCGTACGAGATGCCGACGCTGGTTCCCGTCAAACTCAAGGCCCCTGAGATCGCGAAACCGCCGTTGCCGCCGCCGCCGCCGATCGATTGCGCGAGTATGCCGTCGGATTCGACGCCAAAGGTTCTTATCGTATCGAGGTTTTGCACATAGGCTGTCGAAGCCGTGCCACCGCTTCCGCCCGCACCGCCCATCGCGAACGAGACCGCAACGGCCCCCTTCGCTCCGGCCGCACCAATGCTGAAGCCACCGTTGCCGCCGCCACCGCCGATCGATTGCGCAACGATCGCGGCCGACTCGTCGCCGCTCGTCTGCAACGTGCCGATGGCGCTGTCACCGGTAAAGACCTTTACCGAGCCCCCGCTGTTGCCGCTGCCGCCCGCACCGCCGAGTGCTCCGCCGAGCGAAGCCGGGCCAGCCGAGGCCGCAAGCGTTCCCGAGAAACCGCCGTTGCCGCCACCGCCGCCGATCGATTGCGCGACAATGGCGCCCGCGTTCGCACCGCTCGTCGTCACGTTGGATTGTGCGTGGACTTCTACCGAGGAACCGCTGCCGCCGGAACCGCCACTCCCGCCCTTGCTCAACGCAAGTGATCCAATCGAGCTGAGGGCAGCAGAGAGGCTGGCGCCGCCATTGCCGCCGCCGCCGCCGATCGACTGCGCCTCGATACCGATCGATTCATTGCCGCTCGTGGTGACGGTATTGCCGGAGTTCACGAAGACCGTACCGGCATTGCCGCCGCTGCCGCCGCTGCCGCCAAGCGCAACGCCAATGGCAACCGCACCGCCGCTCGCCGCAAAAGCGAAACCGCCGTTGCCGCCGCCGCCGCCGATCGACTGCGCGAAGATGCCGCTGGAGAGAAAGCCGCTGGTCGCGATCGAACCGGAAGAAGCGAGATTGACGTTGCCGCCGATTCCACCGCTACCGCCGCTGCCACCGATCGCAACGGCAGCGCTGAAGCCGACGCTTGACGGGATCGTTCCCGAGATCGCCGCGCCGGAATTGCCGCCGCCGCCGCCGATCGATTGCGCCTGAAGTCCGCTCGAAAAATCGCCGCCGGTCGCGATCGAACCGCCATTGAGGCTTGCGTTGACGCTGCCGCCATTACCTCCTTTGCCGCCGTTGCCGCCGATTGCAAGCGAGCCGCCAGCACCGAAGGCCAACGCGCCACCGCCGTTGCCGCCGTTGCCGCCGATCGACTGCGCAAGCACCCCTTGTGAAAACTTCGCGGAGGTCGCGAGGGCGCCGGAATCGGTTACCGAGACACTGCCACCGTTGCCGCCCGCACCGCCACCGCCACCGACCGAAACCCAACCCGCCGCGACACCGCCGTTGCCGCCACCGCCGCCGATCGACTGGGCGAGAATCGCCTGCGAGCCAACCGAGCTGCCGTCGCCGATACCGTTTCCAACCGCATGCGTGGTGATCGCGCCGCCGTTCGTGATCGTGACGTTGCCGCCGTTGCTGGCGACGCTCGCGTTACCGCCGAGCGAAACGAGTCCACCCGCAGAACCGCCATCGCCGCCGCCGCCGCCGATCGACTGGGCGAAGATGCCTTTTGAAAGCTCGCCATAGGTGTCGATCGTCGAGTTGCTGTTCACGGTGACGGTCGAGCCTGCGCCGCCGGAGGCACCGCTCGCCGCTGCCGCGTAGAGTCCACCGGCACTGCCGCCCGCACCGCCGCCGCCGCCGATCGATTGCGCTTCGATACCGTTGGAATCGTCGCCGAGCGTGATGATGGACGAGCCCTTCGTACCGATCACATTCACCGCTCCGCCGACGCCGCCGTTGGCGCCGCTCCCGCCGAAGGTCACGAGTCCTGTCGCCGTACCGCCGCCGCCGCCAAACCCGCCGATCGACTGCGCGAGAATCGCCGATGAGTTATCGCCTGCGGTGACAAGTAGCGCGTTGCCTCCCAGAGCGACTTGCACCGCGCCGCCGTTCTGCCCCGGCGCTGCATTGCCGCCACCCCCACCGAACAACGTCGCGCCTCGACCACCGCTGCCGCCGCTGCCGCCGATCGACTGCGCGAGAATCGCCGCCGATCTGCTGCCGTTCGTGTAGATGCCGCCTTGGGCATAGACCTTGACGCTGCCGCCGCTGCCGCCTGTCGCGCCATTTCCCGCGCTGCCCGCTACGGTGTAGGAAGATCCGCCATTGCCGCCGTTGCCACCGGCGCTCTTGACCCAGACGCCGGGGAGATTGGGCGCCGAGGTATAGACCGGCGCGGAGCTGACGGATATGTCGATGTTGCCACCGTTGCCACCCACGCCACCGGGTGCGCTGCCGTAAGTCACTTTACCATCGCCACCGGTGCCGCCGGCACCGCCTTGCGAGAGAACGTAGACGCCGGCAGGCTGCCCGCCCGTCGGTGCCGCCGGAACGTAGATCGCTCGCGCCGCGCCTGCTCCCGTCGGCCCACCGTACTGACCGGTAATCCCCGATCCATCGCTGCCCGGATTACCCGACGTCGGGTTGTAGAACGGTGAAACACCGTCGTTGCCGTTGCTGCCGTTGCTGCCGGACTGCGTTACGGCGACAGGGCCGGTACTCAGGATGTTCTGGCCGGAACTCGGAAAGCGGGCACCCTCGACAGTCCCGATCGTCGAACAGATGAGATAGAACCGACTTCCGACGCTCCAATCTTCCCCTACCCTACAATTACCGGCGGCCCGGGCGGAAAGCGGCGCCCATGCCATCGCCACAAGCATTGCAACAGCGCAGGCAAAGCAGTACGCAGCACTCGCTTTCACCGACTGTGCCTGATGACGCATTGGTAATCCCCCTGTGGATTCCCCTGCGCATGGGAACGCACTCCGTACGCCCCATGCTGCTGACTGATGTATCTCGACCGGCCGGAATCGTACCGATGGCATGGAAGCCCAGATATCCCCAATTCAGGGGATATTTCGGAATTCAGGGCGCCGTCTACAATGTTGTGCATGGTCGATGAAAAGCCTTCCGCCTCCCGGCCTGCCTTGCCGGCCCCAGTGCTGGTAGTGGAGGACGAACCGCTGCTGCAACAGCGCTTGCGCGGCGTGCTGCTGTCGCTGGGCTATGAGGCAGACGCGCTGCTGTTTGCCGCATCGCTTGCGGAGGCGCGCACGTGTCTCCTCGCGCATCCAGTGGCGCTGGCATTAGTGGATCTGCATTTGCCCGATGGCGATGGGCGCACGTTGATCAGCGAACTTCGCGAGAAAGATCCGGCGCTAGGCATTCTGGTGGTGTCTGCATGGAGCAACGAGGACGCGATCCTGGGGGCCCTGCGCGCCGGCGCCACGGGCTACGTGCTCAAAGAACGAGACGACATTGAGGTGTCGCTCTCCATTCGCAGCGTGCTGCGCGGCGGCGCCCCCATCGACCCTTTCATCGCACGGCGCATCCTAGAGCTGCTGCCATCTGCCGAACCCATGCAGGCAGCCTCCACGCACGACAATGCGCTAACCAAGCGCGAGACCCAGATTCTGCAACTGGTGGCGAACGGTCTCACCAATCGCGAAATCTCCGAGCAGACCTTCGTGTCGCGGAGCACGGTGGACACCCACATCAAGCATATCTACCGTAAGTTGGCTGTTTCGTCGCGCATGGCCGCGGTCCGTGCGGCACGCTCACAGGGGCTGCTGCCGTGACACGCCGGCTGTGGGCCTGGTGTCTGTTGATGGCTTGCTGGCTGCCCGCTTGCGCGCTTGCGCAACACCGCTGCGATTTGCGCATCGTATCGGTACAAGCGGCGCGGTCGCCGGATGGAACCCGCCCTACGCGAGGCTGGCAAGACGTCACGCTGCCCGATAACTGGGGAGCACGCTGGCCTGGCTACAACGGCACAGCGTGGTACCGAATCGAATGGGAAGGCGGATGCGGCAAGGAATCCGTTGCGCTCGGCATCGATGGCATCGCCGACGCCGGCGAGGTATTCGTAAACGACGACATGCTCTGGCGCGACGCGTCACTGGTGGAGCCTTTGTCGCGCAGTTGGAATGTACCCCGCTGGTGGCTGCTGCCGACATCCGGCCTGCATGACGGCGTGAACACTATCTGGGTGCTCGTCGTCGGCGAGATCGCACTGTCGCCCGGCCTAGGCAGACTGCGACTGGGTGACGCTGCCAGTGTGGCTGCCGCGCGAGATAGAGCCCAATGGCGCCAGCGCACAGTCTATGCCATCAACGCCGTGTTGGCGGGCATGGCAGGCCTGTTGTTCCTGCTGCTGTGGGCACTACGGCCAAAGGAACACGCCTATGGCTGGTTCGCGCTGATGTCGCTGTGCTGGCTTGCTTACTTGAGCACTTATCTCGCCGCCTCACCCTGGCCCTGGACCGACTCCCTCTCTCGCGCACGCTTCAGCGTGGTGGCGTTGGTGGGCTATGTCCTATGCGCCTGCATGTTCACGTTCTCTTTCGGCGCTCAACGCCTGCCCTGGGCCGAACGCGCGCTTTGGTTGCTCGCTGTCGTCGGCACAGGGGTCGTGCTACTCGCGCCGTCGGACGCATTGAACGGCTGGCTCGACAATGTGTGGCGAGGGTCGATGATCGTGTTTCTCGTCAATTGCCTGCAATTCCAATGGCATGCATGGCGACCACGCCCGTCGGTACGCCAGACGACACATCGGCTGTTGGCACTATGTTGGCTGGTGCTTTCGGTGTCTGGGTTGATCGTGTTGGGCCTGGCACCTGACGTTTGGGGCGTGGCGCGCGACTGGGCTGCGATCAATGGCCTCGTGACCATCACCCTCGTCATGTTGCTGCTGAGTGGTCAACTGATGCAGCAGATGCGCATGGTGGAAGGTTTCAACCAAGAACTGGAACATGGCATCGCTAGCGCTCGCGTCGAACTGACCCAGACCTTGGCTCGTGAACACACACAGATGCTGGAGCACGCCAAACTGCAGGAGCGCATGCATATCGCCCACGATCTACATGACGGGCTGGGCAGCAGCCTGGTGCGGAGCATGGCGCTTGTGGAGCAATCGCCAGGGCCGCTGACCAACGATCGTGTGCTGTCGCTGTTCAAGGTTCTGCGCGACGATCTGCGCCAGTTGATTGATCACGGCTCAAGCGCCGGCGCCATCGTGCCCGATACGCCCGTGCAATGGGCTGCCCCGCTGCGCCATCGCTTCACGTACATCCTGGATGAAATGGACGTGACATCCGCTTGGCACATCGCAGCTCAATGGCAGGGTCACCCTAGCGCGTTGCAATGCCTTGGCCTGACACGACTGGCGGAAGAAGCCTTGTCCAACGTCATCAAGCACAGTCAGACCTGCCGAGTAGAGGTGGAGGTGCAAACCCAACCTGGCAGACTCACGTTGTGTATTTCCGACGAAGGTCGGGGCTTCGATGTCGAAGCCGTGCAGCGCGCAGGCTTGTCGGTCGGCATGCGCAGTATGGCTGCGCGCGCGCAGCGAATGGGCGCAACATTCAAAGTGGACTCAGGCGCGGACGGGACGGTCGTGACGGTAGCACTGGAATATCACAGCCCGCAGATGTGATGCTTTCGAGAGCGAGTTAGAACCCCCCACGAAATGCAGGGACGACGGTAGGCGCCATGCGCTACGACTTCCCGGATTGTTGAGTTCCATCCACAGCCGAGCCACTTCAGACGGGAATTTCTGTCGAAATCCGAGCCATCCTTTGCCGCTCCGCGCTCGTCACCTGGGCTGAGTTGCACCTCAGCTGATGGTTCACTTTCGATGAAAAGCCCGGCTCAGTTTTCTGCAGAAATCAACAAGCCCTGATATTCAGCGGGAAGGAAGCACAAGTTAGGGTCGATTTCGAATCACATCTGGGACTGAATGGCTCGGTGCTGTGCGATCGCGTCAAGGTGACAAAGATCGAGGCGTGCGATCACCGCGGCTCCCCTGACTGATGCCGAACAATTGTGGATGCAGGTGTCCACTTCCGGTCCATATCGGATACTACGATTACTGCCAGCGCCTTACTGTTCGTCATACCCCGTGAAGAACTCGCTCGCGATCTTCCACTGGCCGTTGAGCTTGATCAGCTGCATGACTTTCCATCCCGATCCTTTGTACTGGTCTCCAAGAAGCGCAGTCTGATAGTCCAGAGAAATCTGAGCCAGATTGCCCACCTGCTCGATTTTAATGTTGCTGAAGCGCTGTTGATACCGCTTGCCGCCGTCAAAGATGATTTTCCTGAAGCCCGCGTAGTCCTGAAAGATCGCGAGGCTGGGATTGTGCACCGCCCCCGCGCCACCGTTGACGTGCGAGAAGGGAATGTCTAAGTCTAGGAGCTGCAACTCAAATGCTTTCCGATTGCCTGTCGAAAGGCTGGTTGTGTAGTTAGACAAAAGCTTTCGGATTGCCACTTCGTCTTGTGCTTTTGGTGCGTTCCGCGTCGCGGCGGCGGCGGCCTGGGTCGGCGTCGCGCCCCGTACATTCGCAATACAGAGAAGAAGACAAGTGATGATTAGGGACGCAAGTGATCGGATCATTGCCGGGTCCGTGCGTAGCCTGATGAAAGGCCATCGTGATCTAAATGCCCAGGTGCTGCCGGTGCTAATCGACGACCGGTAACGCGGCCCGCGTGCGCCGGTTCATCCAGCCAACCACAAGCAACAATGTCGCTACGATGAGTGGCGGTACAGCGTGCGCGTATTCGCCGTGGATGATGACCGTTGCGAGGGCGGCAAGCATGACGCAGCTGCCCAGCGCCGTGCCAAACAGGCGGCTCGGCGCACGCAAAAGCAAGAAGGCAGTGGTGAGCTCGAGCGATCCGGTCACGAAGTGGAACCAGCCCGGATACCCCCATTTCAGGTATTCCTCATAGATGGATCCCGGCGCGAAGATATTGGTGAGAGAGCCTACGACGAAGAATGCAGCAAGAGCGAAAGGCGACGCTTGGCGCCAGGAGATTTTGAACATGGGTTGATCTTGGTCATGGGCTCTCTACCGATCTGCGGACCTATGCTGTAGCGGCCCTCTGGGCCGCTGCAAAGACATCGCGGGCAGACGTCGCGCCAGCGACGTGCTCCGTTCCCTCAACACCAATGTCCATCCCTCCAGCATTCACGGCCTCATACATGGTTTCTGCCGGGCCAGACTGGCCCTTCGGAATGCCGAACTGCTCGAATACGGCCGGCCAACCGGCGCGCGGGACGGTAACGGCTTTAACGTCGAGCTTGATCACTTCACTTAACTGCATCGCAACTTCATCTGCACTCACCATTGAACCGAGTTCGATGATCCGCTGCCCCAACCAGGCAGGTCCGCTCAAAAGCGTTGCGATCTCAGCGCCGACATCGTCGGTTGCGACCATGGTCGATTTCCGATGCGTCGGATCGTAAAAGACAGGCAGCGTGCCACGCTGAGCGACATGCAAGCCATAAAGAAAGTTTTCGAAGAACCCGCCGGCTCGTACGTAGGCGATCGGCAGTGCCAAGTCGCGAAAACCCTGCTCCAAAAGCGACAGTGCCGTGATCAGCCCCATGCCGCTGGTTTTGTTCGCGCCCATTGATGAGAGCGCGACGACCCGCGGCACCGGCGCTTTGGTGAGGGCCTCGACATAGTTCGCGATGACGCCTCTGGCTTCCCTGAAATCCGGCGAGGGAGCCCAGATCGGAGGCAACATGACAAACGCGCCATCGACGCCCTTGAGCGCCTGCTCGATGGAGGCTGCGTCACTCCAGTCGCCGCCAACCAGTTCCACGCCCCGGTCAGCCCAGCTTGCCGCCTTCGCGCGATCACGGACCAGCGCGCGTACTTTCCTGCCTTGCGCCAGCAAATGAGCCGCCGTCGGGCCGCCAACTTTTCCCGTAATTCCCATAACCAAAAACATGAGCGTTCGCCTTCATCAGTTCGACGGCCCACGGTAGCTCCTGCGCTATTATTCGAATACGGGATACATTTGGAACGGGCTGTATAGATGAACTTAACAATCACTCGCACCCATCTGGATGGACTCGTCATGTTTCTGACGGTGGCGGAGTGCCAGGGCTTCCGCGCGGCGGCACGGCATCTCGGCATCACGCCGTCCGCGGTCAGTCAGGGAATACGTAGCCTTGAGGAGCGGGTCGGCGCGCCACTCTTCTCGCGTACAACCCGAAGCGTCAGGTTGACCGAGGCGGGCGAACGTCTGCTGGCCCATGCCCGCCCGGCGGTCGACATGCTCACGGCAGGGCTGGACGCCGCGAGCGATTTGGGTGGCGAGATCACCGGCCGACTGCGCATCAATGTGCCCAGGCCCACCTTGCCTCTGCTCGTAAACCGCCTGTTGCCCGACTTTCTCGACGCCCACCCAAACGTCGAACTTGAATTGGTGGGCGAGGATCGCCCCATCGACATCGTCGAAGAAGGTTTCGATGCGGGAATACGTCTCGGAAACTTCGTTCAGATCGACATGGTCGCGGTGTGGCTGACGCCACCCGAGCGCTTCGTTGTCGTTGGCTCCCCGGCCTTTCTTCGCAAGCATGGCCGACCGGCGTCACCGCGTGATCTGCAGAACTTCCGTTGCATCCGGCTCCGTCAGTCCGTGAGAGTTCTCGATCATTGGCAATTTGTCGTCGATGATCAGCGAATCACCGTGCGTGTCGACGGGCCTCTCGTGATCAACGACGTCGAGGCCTGCATTCACTCAGCACTGAGGGGCGCCGGGCTCTTCCAATTGCCGCATTCGCTCGTGATGTCACATCTTGAAAGCGGAAGTCTGCAGACCGTGCTCGAACCTTACTGCGAAGAGGTTCCCGGGCTGTCTCTCTATTATCCAAGCCGAAGTCAGTCACTGCCCAAACTTCGCGCCTTTGTCGACTTCGCTACCCAGCGAATGCGAAGAGTGTTCAGGCCAGGCGACTACTTGCCGAACCCCTTACCCTGATCTGACTTTATAGACCGGAGACGCCCGGAGACTCTCCCCCACGATTTCTGCCGACCTCACTTGGAAGAATGGCGGGAAGCGAATAGGAGATCGCCTCGGAGACGGTTCTACCTTGCTTCACGGCCCCGTCTTCTGCTGACCACAGCGTCTCGCCGGGCTAGAAGGAGAGGTCCTCTTTCGACCCATAGCGGACAATTTTGGATTGGACAGGCGGAAAGGCTGATGGCTGAGAAGCAAATCGAAAGCACTGATTCGAATCGCGAGGCCAATCTTGAACGCATAGCTCCCTGGCTGGATGTGGAAGATCTCAAGCGGCTAGCTGCCCACTGCGCATGTGACGATTCAACGCCGGAGGCCGAGCGTGTGCAGCGTGGACGAATTCGTTATCGCGCCAACGCCGCCTTGCATAAGGCCACGTTGAAGTCGCAACCCAAAGCAGACCTAATGTTGGCCGTCCGTGATGTTGAGTTCTATCCAAAACTGAGCCACTTCAGGCAGGAATTTTGTCGAAATTCGAGCCATCCTCCGCCGCTCTACGCTCGTCATCTGAGCTGAGCTGAAGCTCAGCTGGCGGCTCACTTTTCGGTGAAAAGCCCGGCTCAACTTTGCGTGGAAATCAACAAGCCGTGGTCCAAAGGGCGCACTCGAGTTCGCCAGGCTAGTGAGCTGCTGCGGCTCATACGCGACTGGCGCTCTGTTCAATCAAAAGTTCGACTGAAACGTCTTCACGAATCAATCGACGACTAGCTTTGGCCGGCCTCCCCGCTGGCGATGAATCCATTTGGCCTCGCCCACGCATCTAACTGGCTGACAACTGCAAAAGTCAGCGCCGCAGTTGCGCGAACCTTCTCAAATCTGCGCCACGACGCCGCATGCAGATGGCGCGTCCCTATCGAGGAATGCAACTGATGGACAATATTTCGCGAATGGCTCCACGTCAGCTACGACGATGCTTCCTGAGGCCAGCGCTCGCCATGGCCGGCCTCTTGAGCTGCTCCGCCGCCCTTGCCCAAGCGGCGCCCACACCACTTACCCCCATCAGCACGGCTGAACAGCAAACAGTCATCGAGGCTTTGGGCCAGCAGCTGAAGTCTCAGTATGTTTTCCCTGACGTCGCCGCCAAGACAGCCGCCGCACTCTCGGCCAAGGCTGCGCACGATGACTATCGCGACACCAAGACCATGGCGACCTTTGCCAAGGCGTTGTCCGCCGACTTGAGGTCCATCGGCAACGATATGCATCTAGCAGTTAAATTCGCACCCGACTCGATACCGCCGCCAAGACAGGACAAAGGATCGGACGACAAGCCCCCGACCGTGCAGGAGATAGCGCAAATGGTTGCGCAGATGCGGTCCGCTTCGGCCCGCGAGAGCTATGGCATCAGCGGCATACAGCTGCTACCTGGCAATGTCAGCTACATCGACCTGCGGAGCTTCGGCCATCCGGAAATCGTCGGCGCGGCCTACGACGCGGCCATGTCGCTCATGGCCGGAACCAAAGCGCTGGTAATCGACCTGCGGCGGAACAATGGCGGTGAACCGGATGGCGTGGCCTACCTGCTCAGTCATTTTTTCGCTGAAGGCGACGCCCGGCACCTCAACGATATCTACAGCCGTGCCGACAACAGCACACACCAGTTCTGGACGATTCCGTCCGCAATGCCACGCTTCGCCGGCCCCATCTACGTACTCACCTCGCACCATACCGGCTCCGCCGCTGAAGAATGCGCTTACGACCTGCAAACCCAGAAGCGCGCAACGCTAGTCGGCGAAACGACCATCGGCGGTGCCAACCCAGGCGGCTGGATTCCGCTGGGACTTGGCTTCATGGCCTTCATCCCGATGGCACGCGCGATCAACCCGATCACCAAGACCAACTGGGAACATGTGGGCGTGAAACCCGACACCGCCGTGCCTGCAGACCTAGCCATGAAGGTTGCATACACCGCCATCCTCAACGACCTGGCGGAAAAGTCGACTGATGCCGCCGAGCAAGCAGAGCTTAAGAACATCCTCGCCCTTGTGCAGTCCGACAAGCTGGAGTTACCTGGGTATTCCCCGCCTCACTGACACGATGCCAACAACCGACCGGCTTGATTGATTCAGCCTGTGACTGTTGATTTCTGTAGAAAATTGAGCCGGGCTTTTCGTCGAAAAGTGAACCACCAGCTGAGGTGCAACTCAGCCCAGGTGACGAGCGTGAAGCGGTAAGGGATAGCTCAAATTTCGATGGAAATTCCAGTCTGGAGTGGCTCAGTTTTGGATGTAACTCAACACCCGGCTCAATTTTCTGCGCAAATCAACAGCGGGAACCACTAATCTGCCGCGGCTGCCGGCCGCGGAGTTGGAAGCCGCTATCATCAAGCAATTGCAGGCGTGCTGCGCTCACCCGAGATGCTTGCGGCTTTCGTACCCGAGGCCATGAAGCATGACCGGAATCTGGACGAGGCACATGCCACTGTCGCCATGCGCAAACTGGGCGACGTGTGGGACCGGCCTTTTCCAGCGGAGCAGGCGCAGGTGGTCCGGCTACTGGTCGAACGGTCATCGTCAGCTGCGGCACACTCGAGGTGCGCCTGTACGCGGTGAGCGTCGAATCCATCGCGCGGGAACTGAGCGCCGTGCGGGAAACTCGCACGCCATGAACCATACGACGATTAGGCCGCATGGCGAAGTCACCAGGGTACCGCCGAGCGATGGCAGCGTGTCGGTCACCGTGCCCATCCGGATCGGGCGACGCAGCGGCCGCACGGTCGTGCATTTGCCGTCCGGCGCGCCCCGGGAATCCTCACCGCTGGAAACCTGCCGCCCCTGGGATGCCGGCTCACGCCCCTGCAGGCGACGCTGGCGCGGGCCTTCCGCTGGCTGCGCGCACTCGAAGCCGGCGAGACTGCGTCGATGAGCGAGATTGCTCGACGCGAGGGCGTGGATTTCAACTACGTGGCCCGGCTCTTGAACCTGACCACGCTATGCCCCGAAATCCTCACAGCGATCCTAGATGATACGGTTCCGGCGCAGGTTACGATTCATGTCTTGGGCATCAACACACCCCTGCTGTGGTCAGAGCAGCGGGTTATCCTGTAAGCGCCTTAAGGCTAGATGAGGCAGACGAGATACTCTAGGCGCTGGAAGGCAATGGCCCATCTTGACCGCTGGTGACTTACGAAGGAATGCGAGCCCTATGCGCTACGTTGCTAGCTTGTTGATTGCTCTTGGTGCCTTGCTTGGCGTGACAGCGAGCTTCCCAGCAAAAGCCCATACCCTCTGCTATGAGGGCGAGACATTGCAGAAGGATCCGCAACTAACTGACATCCGCCCCACACGAACCGCCGTATGCCCCTATGACTTCGACGCGCTCAATGCACGGATCCGCCAGCTCATTACCACCGAGCATGCGCCTTACAGCGTCGAAACAGTCGAAACAGTGTTTGGCATTCCTCAAATGACGACGGACTACGACTCCAACCGCACGGCTTCCTATATGGCGCAGCTGTCGGGTAAAGGAGGATGGAAACTGACCGTTTGGGTTCGGGAATCGTTCTACCCCTTGGATAAAGGATCTCCAGCTTTTGTCCCGGGCCTGCGTCCTCGACGGCTTCGCCATGTGAAGGACGCAGACTTGCGGATCGATCTCACGATCCTTGGATCGTCACCCACGCTCGGCTCCATAGAATGTTCCGCCGTATCGCCCATCGTAGATGAAGCACTGCAAGCAGGATGGAAAGACATACGGATGAAGTTTCCGCCACCAACTGATGGTGGCGCAATGGATATGATGCTGGGAAAGGGCGACAAAGCCTTCTCCGTACATGGTAGGAGAGGGGAGTGCGCCCAGAACATCACATTGATGCAAGAAGCCAAATACATTCCGCTGACTCAAGACGTCGGCAGATAGTTGCGACCAACCCGAGAGGCAGCAGCGCACCGTGGGATGGATCACTTTCGAACGGGCATCAAAATATCTATTTTCGACCCGACGCGGACAGTTCCAAAAGGTGATTTATGGAAGGGCATTGTTGCGAACATCTCAGGGCGCTCGAGTTGGAGCTCCGCGCCACGAATCTTCGCATTCACCACGATGGTCCCAGCTGGTGGCAGATCGATAAGCCCGGGCACTGGGTCTATTTCGACTGTTATCTTGATCCGATCTCGCTGCGGGCGCGATTCGACTTGCCGGCCTTTATCGAGCATTACTCGTACGATGGCCGAGCCGCCGGGCAAGAATCCGGCTTTCGGTGTAGCCAATGTCACTCCGCCGTGGTGGGCGTTCATGAGCTCTATTCGGCAAAAGTCCCCCATATAAAGTAGCGTTCACCTCCAATCCAAAGCGGCACCTTGGAAAAACGCGACCCGGGAACCTTCACCGTTGGAAACCTCCCTGCGCTGGGACAGCTGGCTCACGGCCCTGCAGGCAGCACTAGCTCGGGGCTTCCGCTGGCTGCCAGCGCTCGAGGCCAGCGAGATCACCTCGATGAGCGAGATTGCGCGGCGTGAGGGAATGGACTTCAGCTATGTGGCGCGGCTCTTAAACTTGACCACGCTGTGCCCGGAGATCATCACGGCGATCTTGGGTGATACGCTGCTCACCCATCTGACTGTGCATGGGCTGGCCGTCAATACCCCCTTGCTATGATCGGAACAGCAGCCAACGCTAGAGATGCCTCTACGCTGACGGCGATCGACGGGGACATCACGCGACTTTGCGAGCCAGGCCGGAGCCCATTCTCAAGGATGAAGCGGTAATGTTCTGTCCCTACTGCGCCGCCCCAATGGTCCCAGCTCCCCACGGGGAACTGCGCTGTTCGGCCACCGGCGCGCTATTCAGCAGACATCTCCAAGGGCGCTTCGCGAACCTGGCGTCCGAGGCAGGTCTCTCTGAGTCGGCCAATGAAATCCTTTCCGCCCGCCTCCATTGCCCACAGTGCGGCACCGAGATGGATAAGATGCGCTGCGTTGATTGCGGCGCTAGGCTTACCAAAAATTTGGTGCGGGAGATTATCGAACTCAACCCGCATGTCGGATAATCGATCAATTAGCCCATGTCACCATATCCACCTCTGACTCGTGTCGGACACTAACCAGCTGAACAAGCGAGCAGCGTTATGGCAGGACCAAACTATCTCGTTGCCCACGCCTGTTTCAGGTGCCGCAAAAGCTTCAAGACCCGTCCACGTAGTGATGGAAACGCTAGATGCCCTCAATGCGGCGGACAGATTCACCTCATGGGCCGATCATTTCACGCACCCAAGCAGCGCGACAAAGAGCAATGGGAGAAAGTGCGGCGCCTCCATCAGGCAGGCTTCCGCTTCTTCAGTTACCGCAGCACATCTGGTCCCGCACTGCCGTCCCGATTGGTAGATGTTGATGCTTTCATTGCTGAGAATCCGTCGCATCCGTTGCGGATAAAGGCGGCCAAGTGACGAGATAGGCCCGCTTTCGCAAGCTAACAGACTGTTGAGAAGATCGCCGGGAAGTGCCTCATTGATCGGTGCCGTCTATGGCTCGCGATATCAAGCATCACCTTTGTAGATCTATGGGATGTCGCCCTAGGATGACGGGTCATCAAATCCCTTCTCCCCCAGTTCGTCGAACCAGCGATCTCGTTTGCTTTCTGGCAGCTTCTTGCCGCAAAAGGGACAGTAAGCAATGACGTACATCGGCCGTCATGGATGATGAGGCCATACTGTTGAGTTCCATCCAAAACTGAGCCACTACAAACGGGAATTTCCATCGAAATTTGAGCCATCTCCTAGCGTGCCCCGCTCGCCATCTGAGCTAAGTCTCGCGGCAACTCGTGGTTCACTTTTCGGTGAAAAGCCCGGCTCAACTTTGTGTGGAGATCAACACCCACCCCCATCGCGGCGATCTGCGCATTACGCTGGCGGACCCGAATGGCACTCGCACGGCGCTCAAGCAACCGGATCCAAACGATGGTGGCGCAAATATCGACCAAAGCTGAACCGTGAACGGCGCTACCTTTCCCGCCGACGGCAAATAGCAGCTGTGGATCGACGACGCCATTGAAGGCAATACCGGCACGCTGGATCAATGGAGTTTGATGTTCTGAACGAGGACTCGCCTATGCGCCACTTCAATCACTAGATACTTGCAAGTGAAGTTGTCGACGCAATCAGCGTCCGGAAGTGGCTCAAATTTCGATGGAAATCCTCGTCCGAAGTGGCTCAGTCTTCGGGGGAGAATCAACACACTCTCTCTTCTAGCGCCCTTACATGACTTTAAGGCGTCGAGGCTGAAATAGGCACCCATTGAAAATCTACGCGCCGATTTCTTGCCCGGCCGTCAGAAGTATTATTATCTGCAACAGGCTCATCAGCTCCATGGCCTTCAGAGGGAACGAATTGCTCAGGTGGAACACCGTGAGCGATCAGCCATGAATAGATATATTGGGCGCGCCTCAACGAGAGTTCTTTACATTCCGAGTTGACGCACTCTCGATTATCTGTATAGCCGATCACCTTGATATAAAAATGCCCTTTTAACGCCCTCATAGCATTTGCATCGTCTTTCAGCGCAGCAACTTGATTGCCATCGAATGACAACGACGTCTCGACGTTCTGCTTATTAGCTGGAGACCTCTCTTGAAAATAGACACTCGGTATATCGAACGTTCTAGCATATACACTTTCACCAAAAATGTTGCACATCGACATGATCAATAGGCACATTAAGAGTACACAGCGCGTGGATTCGATAGCTATCAAGCGTTTTTGTTTGCTCATTTTATTGCCCTGGCTTTGTGTCACCCTTGAAAGACCACCCCTCCCTTCTGGTGATCGCAGAATAATCAATCCCACTATTGAAATTCCACAGACTTCCTTGACCATTAGCCCCACTTGAAAAGTGGTTTGCCTGATTGAAGTGGGCTTGTGCCGTATATGTTGATTTCTGCTGAAAGTTGAGCCGAGCTTTCCGCCGAAAAGTGAACCGCTTATTGCAGCGTGACTTAGCTCGGGTGGTAAGTCCGGGATGGTAGGAGACGGTACAATTTCTGGCGGAAATTTCTACCCAAATTGGCTCATTTTTGGATGAAACTCAACACAAAGCCTTGCGTTCGATACCGAAGTCGCATCGCCACACTCCGACCGAAGGTTCATGACAGTTCCCAAGGTCCAGCTCAGGTGAGGATTCAGGACGGAACTCGCCTCAAAAACGTCCAATCCTGGAAACGAAAAACCCCCGACGAATCGGGGGTTTAGGAACAGAAACCGTACAAAAAAACTCTATGGTACGTTTTAGAACGGAATATCGTCGTCGTCGAAGTTGTTGTGGCCGGGCGCCGGGGCCGGCGCAGGTGCGCGGTTGCCATAGTCGTTGCCGCCGCCGCGCGACTGGTAGCCACCGCCACCACCGCCGCCGGAACGCGGCGCGCCGCCGCCTTGCGAACGTTCGCGCGGTGCACCACCACCGCCGCCACCACCACCTTCCATGCCGCCGCCGAGCATCTGCATCTCGTTGGCGATGATGTCGGTCGAGTAGCGCTCGACGCCGTCCTTATCGGTGTACTTGTCGGTGCGCAGCGAGCCTTCGATATAGACCTGGCGGCCCTTCTTCAAGTACTCGCCGGCGATCTCGGCCAGCTTGCCGAACAGCTTCACGCGGTGCCACTCGGTGCGTTCCTGCTTTTCGCCGCTCTGCTTGTCGGTCCAGTTTTCGCTGGTGGCGATGCGCAGCGAGGTGATCGCGGTGCCGCTGCCGGTGTAGCGGGTTTCCGGGTCTGCGCCCAGGTTGCCGACGATGATGACCTTGTTGATGCCGCGTGCCATATGACTTCCTCGCTGTGCTGACGACCGGCTGTGCCCTGCGCTGCCGGCGTTCTCGTAGGCGGCCGGCGCCCGCAGGGCCGGCCAATCGCGCCTATCATAACCGTCTGCCCGATTTCTGGCTTCCGCCCGGCCGGAACCCGCGCCAGACCAGGGCTCAGGCGCGCGAATGACCGCCCTCGCCATCCCCGCCCAGGAAGCGGTAGCCCACGCCCGGCTCGGTTTTCAGCCAGCGCGGCGTGGTGGGGTCGTCGCCCAGCTTCTGGCGCAGCTTGCCGATCACGATGCGCAGGTAATGCGTGTCCTGCACGTGGGTGGCGCCCCACAGATCGCGCAGCAACTGCTGCTGGGTGACTACGCGGCCGGCGTGGCGCAGCAAGGTGGCCAGCACGCCGTATTCCTTGCGGGTCAGCGAGAGCGCCTGGCCGTCCAGGCTCACTTCGCGGCGCACCACGTCGATGCGCAGGCGGCCGTCGTCGTAGGCCTGCGCCGCCTCGACCTCGCCCGGGCGGCTGCGCAGCAGGGCGCGCAGCCGCGCCATCAGCTCCTGGATGCCGAACGGCTTGGTCACGTAGTCGTTGGCGCCGGCATCGAGCGCGCGCACTTTTTCCTGCTCGCTGTCGCGCACCGACAGCATCAGCACCGGCACCTGCGACCACTGGCGCAGCTCGGCCAGCACCTCGTGGCCGTCCCGGTCGGGCAGGCCGAGATCCAGGATCACCACGTCCGGCGAGCGCGTCGCCGCCAGCGCCAGCCCCTCGGCAGCCTGCGCGGCGAGCAGCACCTCGTAGCCCTCGGCGCGCAGGCCGATGTCGAGGAACTTGCGGATCTGGGCCTCATCGTCGATCACCAGTACGCGGGGCGCGGCATTCATGGCAGGGCGGCAGCGATGGAAAGGAATACGGACATGGTAAACGCGAAAGCACGGGCATTCGCCGGGCGGCGCTCCCAAAAAGCACTTGGCGCCAGCACAAGCCGCAGGAACCACGCCGCGGTCGACGCCACGACAGCCGGCTTACGACACGCTGCGCCAGCCGTACACCCGCGACAGGCATCGGCCAAGGCGGATCGACTCAGGGCTTCTCCCGCTCCTCCGCGCCGGTGGCCTGCTCGGCCGGCAGCGGCAAGGTGATGCGGATGGTGGTGCCTACGCCGTCGCCGTCGCCGGGCAACGCCTCCACGCTGCCGCCGTGCGCGCCGATCATGCCGCGGCAGATGGCCAGGCCCAGGCCGGTGCCCTGCGGCGCACGATCACCGCGCGCCACCGAATAGAACATGTCGAAGATGCGCGCGCGTTCGTCTTCCGGGATGCCGGGGCCGCGGTCGGCCACGTCGATCTGCAGCTTGCCGCCCATGCTGCGCACGCTGACCCGCACCGCCACGTCGGGCGGCGAGAAGCGCGCCGCGTTCTCCAGGATGTTGAACAACGCCTGCTCGATCAGCGCCGGATGCACGTACAGCAGCACCGTCTCGGCGGGTAGCTGGGTATCCACCCGCAGCTCGGGGAACAGCTTGCGCAGGCGGGTCAGCGCGGCGGTGACGATCTCGGCGGCGTCGGTCCAGTCGCGATTGAGCTTCAGCGTGCCGTGGCCGAGCCGGGTCATGTCGAGCAGGTTCTGGATGTAGCGGTCCAGCCGCTGGCCCTCGCCCAGGATCGCCTCCAGCAGCTCGCGCCGTTCCTGCGCCGGCAGGCGTTCCTCGTAGCTGACCAGGGTGCCGGCGGCGCCGATCATCGAGGCCAGCGGCGAACGCAGATCGTGCGACACCGAGGACAGCAGCGCGTTGCGCAGGCGCTCGGTCTCGCCCTGCACGCGCGCGCCCTCCAGCTCGTCGGCCAGGCGCGCACGCTCCAGCGCCTGACCGATGTCCTGCGCCATCGCCAGCGCCAGGCCGCGCCGGTCCAGATCAAGATCGCCCTGCCCGGCCGGAAAACGCAGCGCCGCCACGCCCAGCCGGCTGCCCTCGCCGCCCAGCGGCAGCAGCCAGCACGGCGCGGCGTTCAAGGTGTCGGTATAGCGGCCAGCCTGCTCGGCATGGCGCTCGCACCAGTCGGCCGCGGCCAGGTCCTGCGCCGCCAGGCTCAGGCCGCGCGGCTGCACCGCCACCACCTGCATTGCCTGGGTGGCGTCGCGGGCCAGCAGCGCGGCGTCGCATTGCAAGGCCTGCGCCAGCGCCTGCGTGCCCACCTCGCGGATGCCGTTGGCGTCGGTGCTGGCGGCCAATCGCTGGCCCAGGCCGAGCAAGGCGCGCGTGTGCACGTGCGCGGCGCGCAGCGATTCCACCTGGCTGGCCAGCCGCGTGGCCAACCGGCTGCACACCAGTGCTGCGACCAGGAACAGGATCACCGCCAGCAGGTCGTCGAAGTTGGAGATCGCCAGGGTGTAGCGCGGCGGCGCGAAGAAGAAGTTGTAGCCGAGGAAGCACAGCACCGCGGTGTACACCGCCACCGCCATGCGCGTGCGCACCGCCACCACCAGCACCGCGGTGAGGAAGATCAGCGCGAGGTTGGCCACCGACAGATAACGGTCGGCCACGAAGGCCAGCCCGAAGGCGACCAGGGTAGCCAGGGTGGCATACACGTACTCGCCGCGCCGCCCCACTCGCGCGGTGACGTGCAGGCGGCGGCGCGACTCTGCCCGCTCGGCCGGCGTGGCGATGATGGTCAGCACCATGTGGGCGCCGCGGCGCAGCAGCTGCTGGGTCAGCGAGCGCCCGAACATGCGCGCGAGCAGGCGTTCGCGCGTGCGCCCGAGCAGGATCTGGCCCACGCCCTCGCGATCGGCGTGCGCCAGCAGCTCGTCGGCGATGGCGTGGCCGCGCAGCACGATCGCCTCGCCGCCGAGGCGTCGCGCCAGTCGCATCGCCGCATCCAGCCGCTCGCGCCGCGCCGGCTCCAGCGGCCGGCCGGTGTCGACGAAGGCCACCGTCCACGGCGCGCCGCGCCGCTCGGCGATGCGCCGGGTCATGCGCACCAGGTATTCGCTCTGCGCGTGGCCGTCGATCGCCGCCAGCACGCGCCGGCGCACCGGCATGCTACCGCCGCGCGCCAGCATCGAGTCGCGCAGGTCGCTGTCGACATGCCCAGCCACGGTATCGACCGACAGCTCGCGCAACGCCGCCAGGTTGGTCGGCGAGAAGAACGCGTCCAGCGCCGCCGCCGCGGTTTCCGGCACGTAGACCTTGCCCTGCTTCAGGCGCGCGATCAGCTCGCGCGGCGGCAAATCGACCAGCACGATGTCGCGCGCGCGGTCGAGGAAGGCATCCGGCACGGTCTCGCGCACAGTGATGCCGGTGATACGGCGCACCTGGTCGTTGAGGCTTTCCAGATGCTGCACGTTGAGCGCGGTGTACACCTCGATGCCGGCGTCGAGCAGCTCGGCGATGTCCTGCCAGCGGCGCTCGTGACGGCCGCCGGGCAGGTTGCGATGGGCCAGCTCGTCGACCAGCAGCACCGCCGGCCGCCGCGCCAGCGCCGCGTCCAGGTCGAACTCGGTGAACTCGCGCCCGCCGCCGCTCAAGGCCTCGTAGTTCACCGTGCGCCGCGGCAGCACTTCCAGCCCGTCCAGCAGCGCCGCCGTCTCGGCACGGCCGTGCGTCTCCACCAGGCCGACCACCACGTCCACACCCTGCCGCTTCAGCTCGCGCGCCGCCGACAGCATGGCGAAGGTCTTGCCCACGCCAGGCGCCGCGCCGAGGAAGATCTTCAGGCGCCGATGACGCTCTTCCTGCACGGCATCGAGCAGGGCGTCGGCGCGCGCTTCGCGGGAGGGTTCGCTCATGCCGGGTCAGGGCCTCGGGGGGTGGGGTGCGCCAACGCTAGCGCACTTGGGGTGGGGTGTTGTCGCTGTCGCGACGGGGGTTTGCACCTTTGTGCTGGGCTTTGGTCGCTGGCACCGGGGGCTGTTGTAACTTGACTCGCCTGCGATCGTAGTAGTCCCTGCGGAACAATAGGCTTGGAGTTTCTGCTTGGAATCGAGTTATTCGCATCTTGGCTCGCCTCCGGCGGGGTTTCGGTCGCCTCCCGGCGCCCGAGCCACTTTTCTTTGCTGGCCCAAAGAAAAGTAGCCCAAAGAAATGGCCTTTGGAGCACGCCGGAAATACCAGCCTGAACCGTCGCGCCTTGTTGACGAAGGGTGTTACTCAAGAGGAGCTAGTTCGGCTACACCGCGAACGCTTGGTGACTGGCGCGCTAGCCCGGCTCGCTGCGCATTGCCGGGCTACCAAGGTTGAGGACGCAAGAGAACGTATGTGGCTAGAAAGCACGCTTCGTAGCTCGCTTCCCAAATATGCAATTTTGAATTGCCAACTCCAAATTGCCAAGGCACCTCACTCGCGCCAGTTCCCGAGCGGTCGCGGTGTAGCCGCAGTAACTCCTCTATGAGGATCGAGCTCTGTCGGCAAAGCGTCACCTCCCCCGCTCTATCCCCGACGTGCTCGATGCAGTCCGCGAGCGGCCGCGGGATAGCCGCAATAGCTCCTCTTGAGTAACACCCTTGGTCGACAAAGCGCGGCAGTTCAGGCTGGTATGTTCGGCGTGCTCCACAGGCCTTTTCTTTGGGCCACGTTTCTTTGGGCCAGCAAAGAAAGGTGGCTCGCGCCGCGGCAGCGGCGCGAGACCAAGGCCAGCTCGCGAAAGCAACTCATGCATCAGCAGATGACCAAAGCCAAGGCCAAAGCACAAAACGACTCAGCCACCGACAAGCACCCAAGCACCACTCCAAAACCACCCACCACTCGGAAACCGCTTCAAGCGCCCTGCCCGTCGGCAGACACTTTCCCGCCTCCGGCCGCGATCGCCGCCTTCCAATCGGCGACCGCGGCCGGGCCGACTCGCCCCCCGATCAATGCGCATCCAACGCCAGATTCAGCCCCAGCACGTTGACCCTCGGCTCACCCAGCACGCCGAGCTGGCGGCCGCTGGTGTAGCGGTCCACCAGGGCCTGCACCTGGGTCGGGTTCAGGCCGCGGGCGCGCGCCACGCGGGCCAGCTGGTACTGCGCCGCGGCCGGGCTGATCTCCGGGTCGAGGCCGCTGCCTGAAGCGGTGACCAGGTCCACCGGCACCGGTGCGTGGTTGGCCGGGTCGGCGGCCTGCAGCGCGGCGATGCGCTGCTTCACCGCGTCGGTCAGCGCCGGGTTGCTCGGGCCCAGGTTGGAGCCGCCAGACGACTGGCCGTTGTAACCCTGCGGCGAGGTCGCCGACGGCCGGCCCCAGAAGTACTTGGGATCGCTGAAGACCTGGCCGATCAGCTCGGAGCCGATCGGCTTGCCGCCGCGCTCGACCAGGCTGCCGTTGGCCTGGTGCGGGAACAGCAGCTGGGCCGCGCCGGTGACGGCCAGCGGATACAGCACGCCGGTGACTGCGCTCAGCAGCACCAGCATGACCAAGGCGTTGCGGAAAAGTCTGCCCATGGCGATCACCTCAGTAGTGCAGGATGGCGTCGATCAGCGCCGTCGTCTGGTGGTTCTTGCGGCCGGCGTCGTAGGCCGGGAAATCGTAGGCGTGCTCGTAGCGCAGCTCCGGGCGGATTTCGAGATCCGGCGACGCCCAGTGAGTCATGCCCACGGTATGGCTGGAATAGCGCGTGGCGAAGCCGGTGCGCTGGCCCTGCTCGTCGTTGTAGAACTCGTTGCGGATCGACAGCATGTTGCTGGGATCGAGCTCGATGTTGAGATAGTTGACGATGCCGAAGGCCGGGTTGTGGCCCAGCGGGAAATTCGGTGCCTCGCCCAGCGGATAGCCCGGCACGCCGGTCGGCGCGTGCGACTGCGAGGGATCGGTGGCCAGCGCCTGATCGCGCACGTAGATGCGATATGCCTCGGTCAGCATGTGCACCTTCGGGCTGAAGCGGTGGCCCCAGGTCAGCACGAATTCCTGCAGGTTGTTGTAGGTCTGCCGCGAGTGGTTGTACGACTCCACGCAGGGATACAGCATGTCGTTGTTGGACTTCGACACCCAGCGCACGCAGGCCTGCGCGCTCAGCCGGCTGGTGTCGTCCCAGATCGCCGAGTCGTCGCCGCCGTGCACGCCCAGCTGCAGGGTCCACTGGTCGTTGAGCTTGGTGGTGGTGATGACGCCCATGTTGGTGTACGCGTCCACCGTGTACAGGATGGAGTGCGTCAGCAGGTAGTTGTTGGGCGAGAACTGCGCCTCGATGTCCGGCAGCGACAGATAACGGCCGGCGGTGATCACCATGCCCTGCGCCACCCACGGGATGTACAGGTCCACGTAGGCGATCATCGGGTCGTTGCCGTAGATCTTGCCGTTGAGCGCGCTGTTCGACTTCGGGTTGTTGAGCAGCTGATCGCTGGTGACGCCCTTCATCGTGGTGTAGTGGTAGTCGTAGCCGTACAGGTCGTCGAAGTGGAAACCCCAGTCGATGTGATCGGTCTGCACGGTGTCCGGCAGGCGCTCGATGCGGAACAGGAACTGGTCGAACTCCACCCGGTTCGGCCGCGTCGCATAGGACAGCGGATAGTTGGTGTGGCTGGACGAGCTGATGTTGGCCGAGGGGTTGATCCAGCCGTAGAGCTCGATGCGGTTGTCCTGCATCCAGTGGCCGAGCTTGGTGCAGGACAGCGCCTTCTCCACCGGATACTGCGAATTCTCGTTGGGCACGCCGATCGGATAATCCACGCCGCCCAGCTGCCACTCGGCCGAGGGGAACGGCGGCGAGGAGAACGGCGAATCCATGCCGCGGCGCGCCGGCGCCGATGCGTTCGGATCGGCCGGCTGCGCGTCTTCGCGGTAGGCCGCGCCGAGCCGGCTGAAGAAGTTGCGCGAGCAGTCGTTGCTGGCCAGCGGCGCCGCCGGCGCGGCGGCCGGTGCAGACACGGCCTCCTGCGGCGCGGCCTCGACCAGGGTGGCCGGCGCCTCGGCGTTCGCCGCGGCGCGTCCGACAGGCAACATCGCCAGCAGGATGGCGGCAACAATCATTTTCTTGCAGTGCATAGTGACCCCTAAAGCTCCGGCACAGGCCGGATTCTCCTGTTTGTCATCGTCGGCCGCGGCGCGGCCGGCGTTTAGATGCCGGCGTAGCCGCCCAGCACGTAATCGTCGTCGGCGCCTGGTGTCGCTGCGCGCACGCTGGCCCCCGTCACCACCGCCACCGACCCGCCTTGCGGGCGCAGCGGCAGGGCGATCACCACGTCGCACGAGGCGTCGTTGGCGGAGAGGCGCAGCTCCATGTCTGGATGGGTTTCGTCCGGCAGCGATACCGAAAGCTTCAACGTCTGCATGATGTGACTCCTTGGAGTCGGTTTTTTGAGGGTGAAGATCAGGCCAGCCCGCACAGGACCAGCAGCATGTCGATCAGCTTGATGCCGAGGAAGGGCACGATCACGCCACCGAGGCCGTAGACCAGCAGGTTGCGGCGCAGCAGCGCGCCCGCGCCCAGCGCGCGGTACTTCACGCCCTTCAGCGCCAGCGGAATCAGGAAGATGATGATCAGCGCGTTGAAGATCACCGCCGACAGGATCGCGCTGCGCGAGGTGGCCAGGTGCATCACATTCAGCGTGTTCAGCGCCGGATAGGTGGTGGCGAACGCCGCCGGGATGATCGCGAAGTATTTGGCGATGTCGTTGGCGATCGAGAAGGTGGTCAGCGAACCGCGGGTGATCAGCATCTGCTTGCCGATCTCGACCACCTCGATCAGCTTGGTCGGGTTGGAATCCAGGTCGACCATGTTGCCGGCTTCCTTGGCCGCCTGGGTGCCGGTGTTCATCGCCACCGCCACGTCGGCCTGGGCCAGCGCCGGCGCGTCGTTGGTGCCGTCGCCGCACATCGCCACCAGCCGGCCTTCGGCCTGGATGTCGCGGATCAGCTTCAGCTTGGCCTCGGGGGTGGCCTCGGCGAGGAAGTCGTCGACTCCGGCCTCGGCGGCGATCGCCGCGGCGGTGAGCGGGTTGTCGCCGGTGATCATCATGGTCTTGATGCCCATCCGGCGCATCTCGGCGAAGCGCTCGCGGATGCCGCCCTTGACGATGTCCTTCAGCTCGATCACGCCCAGCGCGGTGCTGCCCTCGGTGACGATCAGCGGGGTGGCGCCGCGGCGCGCCACTTCCTCGGCCATGCGCCGCACCAGCGGCGGCATGTGGCTGCCGGCGGCGTCCAGGTATTTCTCCACCGCGTCCAGCGCGCCCTTGCGGATGCTGCGGCCGGCCAGGTCCACGCCGCTCATGCGGGTCTGCGCGGTGAACGGCACGAACTGCGCCTCGCTGGCTTCGAGCTGGCGCTCGCGCAGGCCGAACTTCTCCTTGGCCAGCACTACGATGCTGCGGCCTTCCGGCGTTTCGTCGGCCAGCGAAGCGAGCTGGGCGGCGTCGGCCAGGATGCTTTCCTCGATGCCCGGCGCCGGCAGGAAGGCCACTGCCTGGCGATTGCCCAGGGTGATCGTGCCGGTCTTGTCCAGCAGCAGCACGTCGACGTCGCCGGCGGCTTCGACCGCGCGGCCGGAGGTGGCGATCACGTTGGCGCGGATCATGCGGTCCATGCCGGCGATGCCGATCGCCGAGAGCAGCGCGCCGATGGTGGTCGGGATCAGGCATACCAGCAGGGCCACCAGCACGGTGAGGCTGATCGGCTCGCCCTTGCCCGCAGCCTGCACGCTGTAGATCGAATACGGCAGCAGGGTGGCGCAGGCGAGCAGGAAGATCAGGGTGAACTTGGCCAGCAGGATAGTCAGCGCGATCTCGTTCGGGGTCTTGCGCCGCGCGGCGCCCTCGACCATCGCGATCATGCGGTCCAGGAAGCTCTCGCCCGGATTGCTGGTGATGCGCACCACCAGCCAGTCGGACAGCACGCGGGTGCCGCCGGTGACCGCGCTGCGGTCGCCGCCGGATTCGCGGATCACCGGCGCGGACTCGCCGGTGATCGCGCTCTCGTCCACGCTGGCCGCACCGACCACCACCTCGCCGTCGCCGGGGATCGGATCGCCCGCCTCGACCAGCACGAAGTGGCCGTGGCGCAGCTCGTTGGACGGGGTGAAGGTGACCGCCGCCTGGCGATCGGCCGCGGCCAGCTTCTTGGCCACCACATCCTTGCGCGAGCTGCGCAGCGAGGCGGCCTGCGCCTTGCCGCGGCCCTCGGCCAGCGCCTCGGCGAAGTTGGCGAACAGCAGGGTGAACCACAGCCACAGGCTGACCCAGAAGATGAAGCCGGCCGGCGCCTCGCCGTGGCCGCCGTGAGCCTGCGCCCACCAGGCCTGGCCCCACAGCAGGGTGGTGAGGATGCTGCATACCAGCACCACGAACATCACCGGGTTGCGGAACTGCAGCCGCGGCGACAGCTTGCGGAAGGCGTCGGCGAAGGCATTGAGCAGCAGCGCGCGATCGAAATTGCCGACCGCACCGGCGCGGGCTGCTTGGGTTTGCGAAGTCATGTCGATGTCCTTGGAAATCGATATCAGTGCGAAGACATCAGGTATTCGGCGATCGGGCCCAGCGCCAGCGCGGGCAGGAAGGTCAGCGCGCCCACCACGATCACCACGCAGGCCAGCAGCACCACGAACAGCGGGGTGTGCGTGGGCAAGGTGCCAGCCGACACCGGCACCTGCTTCTTCGAGGCCAGCGAACCGGCCAGGGCCAGCATGGCGATGGCCAGCGGGAAGCGCGCGAGGAACATGCAGATGCCGAGCAGCACGTTCCAGAACGGGGTGTTCGCCGAGAGTCCGCCGAAGGCGCTGCCGTTGTTATTCGAGGCCGAGCTGACCGCGTACAGGATCTCGCTGAAGCCGTGCACGCCGGGGTTGGCGATGCCGGCCACGCCGGCCGGCGCCAGCACCGCCACCGCGGTGCAGATCACCACCAGGGCGCAGGGCAGCAGCACCGCGAGGCTGGCCATCTTCATCTCATAGGCCTCGACCTTCTTGCCGAGGTACTCCGGCGTGCGCCCCACCATCAGGCCGGCAATGAACACGGCCACCACCGCGAAGGCCAGCATGCCGTACAGGCCCGAGCCGACGCCGCCGAAGATCACCTCGCCGAGCTGCATCAGCCACATCGGCACCAGGCCGCCGAGCGGGGTCAGCGAATCGTGCATCGCGTTCACCGCGCCGCAGGAGGCTGCCGTGGTGATCGCCGCGAACAGGCCGCTGGAAGCGATGCCGAAGCGGGTTTCCTTGCCTTCCATGTTGCCGCCGGCCTGCATGGCGCTGGCCTGCGCATCGATGGCCAGGCCGTGCAGGGCCGGGTTGCCGGCCTGCTCGGCGGCGATCACGCCGATGGTCAGCGGCACGAAGATCACCAGCATGGTGGCGAGCAGCGCCCAGCCCTGCCGCTTGTCGCCGACCATCTTGCCGAAGGTGTAGCAGAGCCCGCCCGGGATCAGGAAGATCGCCAGCATCTCCAGGAAATTGGCCAAGGGCGTGGGGTTCTCGTAGGGGTGCGCCGAGTTGGCGTTGAAGAAGCCGCCGCCATTGGTGCCCAGCATCTTGATCGCGATCTGCGAGGCCGCCGGCCCCATCGGCAGGGTCTGCGTGGTGAGCTGCGCGGGCTTGGTCTGCGGATTGCCGGCGGCGTCCTTGAGCGGATTGCCAGCCGCGTCGGTCACCGGCTGGTCATAGCTGCTGACCTGCACCACCGGCACGTCCACGTAGGCCTTGAAGTTCTGCACCACACCCTGCGAGGCCAGCAGCAGGGCCAGCACGAAGGAGAACGGCACCAGCAGGTACAGCGTGCTGCGGGTCAGGTCCACCCAGAAGTTGCCGATGCTGGCCATGCTGCGCCGGCTGAAGCCGCGCGCCACCGCGACCAGCACCGCGATGCCGGTGGCCGCCGACAGGAAGTTCTGCACCGCCAGGCCCAGCATCTGGGTCAGGTAGCTCATCGTCGATTCGCCGCTGTAGCCCTGCCAGTTGGTGTTGGTGGCGAAGCTGATGGCGGTGTTCATCGCCGAGTCGGGGCTGACCGCGGGGAAATGCTGCGGGTTCAGCGGCAGCCACTGCTGCAGGCGCTGCAGCGCATACACCACCAGCAGGCCGAGCACGTTGAACAGCAGCATGGCCAGGGCGTAGCGCTTCCAGCCCATCTCCTCGTCGGCGCGCACGCCGCTGAGGCGATAGAGCAGGCGCTCCACCCCGGCGCCGAAGCGGGTGACCCGGTTGGGCGTCTCGGCGAACACCGCCGCCATGTAGGCGCCGACCGGCTTGATCAGCAGCAGCAGCACGGCCAGGTAGACGCCGAGCTGGAGAAAGTCGTTACCGGTCATTCGAACCACTCCGGCTTGAGCAAGGCTACGCAGAGGTAGCCAGTGAGGACCACCGCAAGCACGGCGGCCGGGATGTACAGGAAAGACATGGCGTGAAGCTCCCGCGACATGGCATCGGTAAAAAGCCGATCGCCCGACAGGCGACGGCATGGTTCAAGGCGCTGTGCTCGAGGGCCGATCGATCAATGGCGACGGCCGCGTGGTCTTTTGAAGCTCCGTCAGGACGGCCGGAGCCGCACCGCTTCGGCAGCGGCGCACCGCCGCGTGGCGGCCTCGGCAAGACGATCCGTCGGAGCTGACCGGCGCGCCCCCGTCAGGCGCCGATCGGCGTTAGGACCGCGGATTGAGGCGATCGCAGATCAGCACGAAGCCGAGCGCCGCTGCGCACAGCACGAGCAGGAAGAGTAGATAGACGAAATCCATGCGGACGACCCGTTGAAACGATGTCGACACTGTAGGAATCGCGGCATAAGAAAGGGGTAGCGATTCGGCCCCGCCGCGTATAGAACGCGTAAATTTTGCGGGCGCTCAGCCCGGCCGCTCAGCCGGCCCGCTCAAACAGCCAGCTCAAACGGCCCGCTCAAACGGCATGGTGCAGTGGCGCGACCGGCTAAGGTGCCAGCGGCTGCACGGCATAGCCAGCATCCGCCCAGGCCTCCAGCCCGCCCAGCAGCGGCCGCACGCGGCGATAGCCCAGCCGCATCAGCACGCTCGCCGCCATCGCGGCGGACACCTCGTTGGGGCAGCTGCAGTAGATCACCAGCTCGCGCTCCGGCGGCACCTCGCGCAGGGCCTCGCCGACGCCGGCCAGGTCGGCCAGCACGGCACCCGGGATGCTGCGCGCGTCCAGCTGGCGCGCCGCCGCCGAACGCACGTCGACCACCAGCGGCGCCTGGCCGTCTTCGATCATTCGGTACAGCTCGTCGACGCCGATCCGCGCCATGCGCAGCGAATGCAGCAGGCGCTGGCGCTGCCACCACTTGATGGCGATGTAGAGCGCCAACAGGACCAGCAGCAGTTCCAGTGTCAAAGTGCCGGCGCGGGCCAGGCCGGCCAGCACATGATCGATCTGCGCGGCGAAGGCATAGCCGAGCGCGATCATCAGGCCGGCCCACAGCAGCGAACCCAGCGCATCGAGCAACAGAAAACTGCGCAGGCGCAGGCCCATCGCACCGACCAGCGGCGGCGCCACAGTGGACAGGCCGGGCACGAACTTCGCCACCAGCAGCACCTGGCCGCCCCAGCGCTGGTAGCGCAGCTCCGATTGCTTGACGCAGCTGTCCGGCGACAGCGAGATACGGCAGATCGTGCGCATCACCCGGCCGCCGTAGCGGCGCCCGGCGACATACCAGGCCCAGTCGCTGAGCAGGCAGGCCAGCACCGCCGCCGCCACCACCCCGGCCGCCGACAGCTGGCCGTTCGCGGCCAGCGCCCCGGCCACCACCAGGGTGGGCAGCGCAGGCACCGGCACGCCGGCCTGTTCCACCAGCACGTTGAGGAAGACCAGCAGCAGGCCGTATTGCGCGAGCAGGGCGATCAGTTGGTGTGCCATCGGACGCGGTCCAGGAAGATGGCCGGCGCGGCGCGCCGTTGCGGCGATGATTGAGGCATCGCGGCGCGATTGCAAACGCCACGGCACCCGCAAGGCCAGCAGCCAGGCCGGACGCCGACCTGACGCACCTGCGCCCCCACGTTGCCGCCCCTCGCCGGAAGATGGCCCGTCGATCGGCACGCGACGGCGCTCAGGGCCTTGGACCATCCTTCCAGGGCCGCGAGCGCAGGCACGGCTAGCCGCGGGCGCCGCACCGAACGCCCCCACGCCGTCACGCCGTGAAGCCGCCGCGTGCCGGCCCGCCGACGATCTTGCGCCGACCCGCGCATCCTGGGTCCGCACGCTCACGATATCCATGGCCAGCCGCCGGAACGGCACAGGCAGGCTTTATAATCTCCCGACCTCGATGCCGCGAATCCCATGAACCTGATGCCCGCCGACGCCTCCCGCCCTGCCGACTTCGCCGCCGTGCGCGAGTTGGCCGCGCCCGCCATGCAGCGCGTCGACGCGCTGATCCGCCAGCGGCTGTCCTCCGATGTGGTGCTGATCAACCAGATCGCCGAGCACATCATCGCCGGCGGCGGCAAGCGTCTGCGCCCGATGCTGCACGTGCTGGCCGCCGGCGCCGCCGGCTACCGCGGCGAGCAGCACACCAAGCTGGCCGCGATCATCGAGTTCATCCACACCTCCACCCTGCTGCACGACGACGTGGTCGACGAGTCCGACCTGCGCCGCGGCCGCAAGACCGCAAACGCGCTGTGGGGCAACGCGGCCAGCGTGCTGGTCGGCGACTTCCTTTATTCGCGCTCGTTCCAGCTGATGGTCGAGCTGGACGACATGCGCATCATGCGCATCCTCGCCGACACCACCAACACCATCGCCGAGGGCGAGGTGCTGCAGCTGCTCAACATCGGCAACGCCGACGTCGACGAAGCCGCCTACCTGGCGGTGATCGAACGCAAGACGGCAGTGCTGTTCGCCGCCGCCACCGAGCTGGGCGGCCTGCTCGGCGGCCTGCCGGAAGCGCAGGTCAAGGCGCTGCGCCGCTACGGCATGGAGCTGGGCTACGCCTTCCAGATCGCCGACGACCTGCTCGACTACGTGTCCGACGCCGACACCCTGGGCAAGAACATCGGCGATGACCTGGCCGAGGGCAAGCCCACCCTGCCGCTGATCTATGCGCTGCAGCAGGCCGACGCCGCGCAGGCGCAGTCGCTGCGCCACGCCATCGAGCACGGCGGGCTGGATTCGCTCGACCGCATCATCGCCGCGATCCGCGATTCCGGCGCGCTCGAGCGCACCCAGCAGCGCGCCGAGTCGCATGCCGCCGCCGCGCGCGAGGCGCTGGGTACGCTGGCCGATTCGCCTTATCGCGACGCGCTGGCCGCGCTGGCCGACTACTCGGTGCAGCGAACTTTCTAGGGAATCACCCACCCGCAAGGAGCGCCGCATGTTAGGAAAACTGTTCAAAGCCAAGCCGACGACGCCGGCCCCCACCGTGGCCGCCACGGCGAGTATCAATGACCGCGTGCAGCCGATGCACCGCCACGAGCGCTACGAGGATCCGCTGCAGGCGTTCCTGCAGAAGCACGCGCTGGGCAACGTGGTCGGCGGCGGCACCTTGCTGGGCGAGCTCAAGGAAGTCAGTCAGAGCGACGTGGAGCTCGCGCTGACCTCGGCGGACGAGGCGTCCTGTGCCGCGATCATCGCCGAGCTGGAACGGCTGGGCGCACCGCGAGGTTCGCGGCTGATCGTGCACGGACAAGCCGACGGCATGCCGTTCGGCCGCAACGAGGGGCTGGCGGTCTACCTCAACGGCACCGAGCTGTCCGACGAGGTCTATGCCGAGTGTGATGCCAACGAGGTGTACGCCGCATTCAGTCGCCTGCTCGGCGACGAAGGCAGCGTGCACAGCTGGTGGCAGGGCCCCAGCGATACCGCCCTGTACATGTACGGGCCTTCGTTTGCGCGCATGCAGGCGCTGCTGCAGGACTTCATCGCCAGCTACCCGCTATGCCAGCAGGCGCGCCTGGTGCAGATCGCCTGAGGCTGCATTCCCTCGCTCAGGCCTGCTCCTGCAGCACGTAGCGGCGGCAGTGATCGAGGTAGCCGCGTTCGTGCTCGGCGATCAGGTCGAGCACGCTGGACCATAGCCACGAAGGTGCATCCAGGGTCTTGGAACGGTTGCGGCGCAGTTCGCGGCGCCAGCTGCGCCGCGTGGCCGCGTCCATCTGGCGGCCGTGCGCATGGCCGACCACCGCAGCCAGGAAGCGCGCCGCCTTCAACGCCTGGCTGCGGCCGATGTGCTCGATCTCCAGCTTGAGATCCTGCGGCAGCAGTTCGCGCACGAACACCGGGCGCTGCAGCAGGCTGGCCGCGGCCATGCGCTCGCCCAGCGCCGGCGCCAGGTGCTGGGCGCCCTCCACCACCCGCACGCCCTGGTCGCGCGGCATCCGCGCCTCCGGCGCATGCGGCGCGGCGGCGCGCGTGGCTTCCTTGATGTCGATCAGGCAAAGGTCGTCGCCGTCGATGGTGCCGCCGTCGACGTCGACCAGCACGGCATAGCGCAGCCGCCCCAGCGAACTGCAGCCTTTGCGCCAGTACGCGGCGTCGAGCACGCGCACGCGGCCGCCGTCGGCACGGCTGCGCAGGCGCGTCACCAGCTCCGTCACCGTCGGCGTCGCCAGCAGGCCATCGATCGCTTCGCGCTCCTCGCGCGCCAGCGGCCAGAAGCGCTTGCCCAGCGGAATGGTCGGATCGGTGTCGTCGATGCGCTCGCGCGCCAGGTGCTTCCAGGTGCGCCGTAGAGCCTTGCGCATCACCAGGCGCGCCGCGCGGGGCTGTTCCGGCAGCGGCTCCTCGCTCTCGGGGAAGGCGGCCTCGTAGCCTTCCATCAACGCTTCCAGCATGCGCACCGTGGTGAGGCCCGGCAGGTCCGAGCCGCGCGCCGCGGTGGCCAGCGACAGGCCCAGCCGGATCAGGTCGTGCGCGGGATTGCCGATCACCGTCTGGTCCAGATCGCGGATCTGCACGTGGACCTGGCCGTCGCTGTCGGCCAGCGGCCCCAGGTTGCCGAGGTGGCAGTCGCCGCAGATCCACACCGCCGGCCCCTGCGGAATCGACCAGCCGTGGCTGGCCTCCAGCCATTGATAGAACTGCACGGTGTTGCCGCGCACGTAGGCGTGGGCGGAGCGCGCCATCTTGGCGTTCTGCAGCACGCTCAGGCGAGCGGCGCGCTCCTCCACCGGCACGGCGGCCTTGCTGGATTTCATCGGCACTCCCGGCACGCGTCCAAACGGCCGCGGATTCTGCGCAGGCCGGCGTGACGAAGCCGCGAACGGCTCAGCCGGCCGCTACGGCTTGCGCGCCGCCGTCGGCTCGAACGACTCGTGCAGCCAGTCCTCCATCTGCCGGTAGCTGCGCGCGGCGATCTTGCCGTCGTAGCTGCAGCCGGGCGAGTGCTCGTCGACCTCGGTGAAACAGTGCACGGCGTGGCCGATCACCACGAACTGCCAGTCGGCCGGGCTGCCGCGCATCTCGTCCATGAACTTGTCGGCGTCGGGCATGGTGCCCTTGTCGTCGGCGCCGTTCATCGCCAGCACGCGCGCCTTGATCTGCTTGGCCAAAGTCGGATCGTCGGTGGCCAGGCCGCCGTGGAAGGACACCACCGCCGCGACATCGGCGCCGCTGCGCGCCAGGTCCAGCACCGCCGAGCCGCCGAAGCAGAAGCCGATCGCGGCCAGCCGCGCGGGATCGATCGGCGCATGCGCCGCCTGCGCGCGCAGTTGCGCCAGTGCCTCGGCCACGCGCTTGCGCATCAGCGCGCGATCGCCGTACAGCGGCTTCACCGCCGCCTGCGCCTGGTCCGTGTGGCCAGGCTGCGGATGCACGTCGGCGCCGTACATGTCGGTCAGCAGGATCACGTAGCGCTGGCCGGCGATCATCTCGGCCTTGCGGATCGCAGCATCGTTCACGCCGTACCAGTTCGGCACCATCAGCAGGCCGGGGCGCTTGGCCTGGTTGGCGTCGTCGTAGACCAGCACGCTGTGGAAGCGCGTGCCGTCCAGAGTCCACTCCACCGGCTTGTGCACCATCTTGGCCTGCGCCGCCGAAGTCAGGCCCAGCAGCGCGGTGGCCAGCAGATATGTCGCGATACGCATCGCTCTCTCCCAAGGTTCGAGCGGGGCCCGCTCGTCGCCGCGCATGCTGCGCGCCGCAGCCGCTACGTTCAAGCCTTGGCGTGGCGATCCGCGCAGCCTGTGCGCCGGACTTTCCTCGGAGTGTGACGATGCGCTGGCTGCTGTCCTATGGCTATGCCCCCGCCATGTTGTTCGGCCTTACCGGCATCGCCGTCTGGCTGGTGCAGCGCGACGCCTCGCCAGGCTGGCTGCCCGCGCTGCTCGGCCTGGCCGTGCTGCTGTCGTTCGGCGCCGAGCGCATGCTGCCTTACCAACCCGGCTGGAACCGCCCGCGCGGCGACGCCTGGCGCGACCTCTGCCATGCGCTGGTCAACGAAGGCCTGAACGTCACCGCAGTGGCAGCCGTGCCGCTGCTGGCCGCGCTGCGCCCCTGGCACGGGCCATGGCCGCTGGCCTGGCCGCTATGGGCGCAGCTGCTGCTGGCGGTCCTGTCCGCCGATGCCGGCATCACCCTGGTGCATTGGCTCAGCCATCACTGGCGGCCGCTGTGGCGACTGCATGCGGTACACCACAGCGTGCGGCGCATGTACGGCTTCAACGGCTTGATGAAGCATCCGCTGCATCAGTTGCTGGAAACCCTGATCGGCACCGGCCCGCTGCTGCTGGCTGGCCTGCCTACCGCAGTAGCCGCCCTGCTCGCCTTCGCGGTGTCGGTGCAGTTGCTGCTGCAGCACGCCAATGTCGACATGCGCCCGGGCCCATGGGATCGGCTGATGGCGTGGGCGCCGCGGCATCGCTACCACCACCAGAAATTCGCCGGCGTCGGCGACGTCAATTTCGGCCTGTTCACCAATCTATGGGACTACCTGCTCGGCACGGCGGCCTGGCAGCCTGGGCGTCGCTTCGACAGCGACGATCTCGGCATGCACAGTCGGCCCGACTACCCGGACGGCTATCTCGCGCAGCTGCGCGAACCGTTCCGCCGTAGCGCCTCCACCAGGCGCTCGTCCACGTAGTTCTCCGGCATCGGCCGCACTTGCATACGCAAGAGCGAGGGTTGTGGACTCACGCCGAAGTTGCCGCGCAGCGTGCGGCTGAAGTGCGCCGCATCGGCGAAGCCCGCCGCATGCGCCGCCTCGGTGGCGCTGGCGCCTGCGCCGATGCAGTGCGCCGCCTGGCGCAGGCGCCGCCACAGCACATAGCGGCGGAACGGCACGCCCATGGTCTCGGCGAAGCGATGCCTGAAGCGGCTGGGCGACAGATGCATGCGGGCGGCCGCGGCCGCGAGAGTGAGTGCCGCTCCCAGCAGGGCTTCCAGTTCCTGCGCGGCGGCGGTGCGCCAAGCCGCATCGATCGATGCCGTATCGGCCGACCAGAACGAGCGCTCGGGCGCGGCCAGTACGGCCACCTCGCAGCCTTCTGCCAAGGCGCGCACGCGGCTGCGCCAGCGTGGCGCCACCTGGCGATGGCTGGGCTCGATAAAGACCAGGGTGTGCGCCTGCGCGCTGGGCCACAGGCGATGCGGCAGCAGCGGATCGATCAACAGCAGCTCGCCCTGCCGCTCGCCGTGCGCGGTCGACAGCGTGGCGCCGCCGAACACCGCCTGCGCCGCCAGGTGCCGATGCGGCGCGGCGTCGCCGATCGGGCCGAGGTAGACCGCCGCGTAGTCGCCCAGCAGCAGCTCGCCCGTCCAGGGCGACGCAGTGCTCATCGCAATGCCGATGCTGCGGTGCCTATTCGCCGCCCGCGTGCCGGCTCAGCCACTGCTTGGCAGGCGGCAGGCGATCCAGCAGGCGCACGCCGAGGCCGCGCGCGGCGACCAGCGCCGGCGAACGCCAGGCATAGATGCGCGCCAGCGCGTCGAAGCCCAGCGCGTCCAAGGTGTCGGCGCTGCGTCGGCGCCTGGCGTAGCGCCGCAACACGTGCGGCGCGGCGATGTCGCGTCCGGCGGTGCGCGCCTCGACCAGGGTGTCGCGCAGCTCCGCCGCATCGCGCAGGCCCAGGTTCACGCCCTGGCCGGCCAGCGGATGCACGGTATGCGCGGCGTCGCCCAGCAGCACGAAGCGCTCGGCCTGGTAGCGCTCGGCCAGTTGCAGGCGCAGCGGGAAGGCCGCGCGCGGCGTGGCGGCGAGCATGCGGCCGAGACGGAAATCGCTGGCCACGCCGAGTTCGCCGAGGAAGGCCGCATCGTCCAGCGCAAGCACGCGCTGCGCTTCGGCCTCGGGCAGCGACCACACGATCGAGCTGCGCCCGTCGGCCAGCGGCAGCAGTGCCAGCGGCCCCTCGGCCAGGAAGCGCTGCCAGGCGGTTTCCTGGTGCGGCCGCTCGGTGCGTACATGGGCGACCACCGCGCGCTGCGCGTAGTCGCGGCCACGGCTGCCGATGCCGGCGCGTTCGCGCAGCGGCGAACCGGCGCCGTCGGCGGCCACCAGCAGACTCGCCACCAGTGCTTCGCCGTCCTCGCCCAGTTCAAGCCGGACCCCGTCGGCGCCGGCGTGGAAGCCGCGCACCTCGGTCGGACCGATGCGGCGCACGCCGGCCGGTTCCAGCGCCTGCCACAGCGTCCACTGCACCAGGGCGTTCTCGACGATGTAGCCCAGCGCGTCGCGACCCTGCGCCGCGGCGTCGAAATCGATCGCGGCGCCGCTCTCCGCATCCCACACGTGCATGCGCCGGTAGCGGCTGCTGCGCGCTTCGTGAATGGACGTCCAGACGCCCAATTGGTCGAGCAGCGCCAACGAGGACGGCGCCAGCCCGACCACGCGCAGATCCACTTCGTCCTCGACCTGCCAGGGGCGAGGCGCGCGCGCCTCGATCAGCGCCACAGCGAAGCCCGCGTGCGCCAGCGCCAGCGCGGCGGCGGCGCCGACCATGCCGCCGCCGACCACCGCGACGTCCAGCGCCGGCGTACGGCGTCGGCTCGATTCGCGTACGGCGAAACCGCGTTCGGACAGGCTCATGGCAGTCGCTCCAGCACAGCGCGCGGCGACTCGCCGCGGAAGCCCATGCCCTGGCGCGCCAGCAGGCGCTGCAGCGGCGGCACCCGGTCGTAGGCCAGCAAGGCCAGCGAGCGGAACGGCGCCAGGAAGGGCTGCGGCAGGCAGGCGAGGCGCACCAGGCCGTGACTCATCGCCATGGTGCCGGCGCGGTCACCGGCGCGCCGCGCGGCGTACTGCGCCAGCAAGTCGGCAGCACCGGGATCGTTGGCGCCGGCCACCAGCTCGGCCAAGGTCAGCGCATCGCGCAGGCCCAGGTTGAAGCCTTGCGCGCCGATCGGATGGATGGTCTGCGCGGCATTGCCGACCAGCACCGCGCGCGGCGCGGTCAGCTGGGCCGCCTCGACGCGGCGGATGGCATGCGCATGCCGCCGACCGGGCCGGCTCAGCCGCCCCAGCCGCCAGCCGAAGCGCTGCTGCGCCAAGGCCAGAAAGGCCTGATCGTCCATCGCGGCGACTTCCGGCGCCTGCTCGGCCGCGACGGTCAGTACCAGGCCGCAGCGGCGCTCGGCCAGCGGCAGCAGGGCTACCGGGCCGTCGTCGCTGAAGCGTTCGTAGGAGCGGCCGGCGTGCTCGCGCTCGCTGGCCACGGTGCATACGAACAAGGTCTGTCGGTAATCCTCGACCCGCGCCTCGATGCCCAGCTCGCGGCGCACGAAGGAATCGGTGCCGTCGGCGCCGACCAGCAGGGCCGCCTCCAGCTCGCGCGCACCGTCCGCCGCATTCAGGCGCACGCGCCAGCGGTCGGCGTGGCGCTCCAGCGCGGTGACGCTGGCCGGCACGTGCCGGTTCAGCAGGCGGCATTCGTCGAGCCGGTGCTGCAGTGCCGCGCCCAGCTCCCGCGCGGGCAGGGTCCAGCCCAGCGCCTCGACGCCATGGCGCTCGGCATCGAGGCGGGCGCTACCGAACTCGCCGGCGCGGCTGACATGGATATGCCGGATCGGCGTGGCCTGGGCCTCGGCATGCCGCCACACGCCGATCGCACGCAGCCCGTTCACGGTGGCCCGCGACAGCGCCAGATTGCGTTCGTCCGGGCCAGCCACGCTGCGGGCAGGCGGCGCGGCGGCCTCGACCAGGCTGGCGCGGCAGCCGGCGGCGTCCAGCGCGATGGCCAGGCTGGCGCCGACCAGGCCGCCGCCGACGATCAGCACGCCCGCCTCGTTCGACGGGGCCGCCTGGTTGGAACTGGGCTGGATAGTCATGCCGGCATGATATCTGCTACGCCGGACGAAACCGAAGGCTGGGCTGGCGCCTGCATGCCAGGTTGCCGCCTTGGCTTCGGTGTCGCGCAGCGAGCCCGCACGGCGGCCGGAACACCCCGGCCGCGCCCTGGGCTAAACTAGTGTCCAGATGTCAAACATCCGGCGCCCATCGACGATGGCCCGGCCGCATTACGGAGCATTCCATGGTTATGACGCGTACCCAGCGTGCAGGCATTCTGCTTGCGCTCGCCCTGACGATGGCGCTCACCCGCGTGCACATGCTGTCGCTGTTCCACCACGACGTGCGCGACGCCTCCTGGGCCGTGTTCTTCCTGGCCGGTTTCTGGCTGCGCGGCCAGGGCCGCTGGGCCTTCCCGCTGCTGATGGTCGAAGCAGTGCTGGTCGACTATCTGGTGATCCGCTCCCAAGGCATCAGCTTCTGGGACCACTACTGCGTGTCGGCCGCGTACTGGTTCCTGATCCCCTCGTATCTCGGCCTGTGGCTGGGCGGCAGCTGGCTGGCCACACAGCAGCCCGGCCTGAACCTGCGCAGCCTGCTCGCAGCTGCGGCGGCCTTCCTCGGCAGCTGGGCCGCCTGCTACCTGTTGTCCAACGGCAGCTTCTACTGGCTCAGCAACAGCGTGCCGCAGCCGCGCAGCTTCGGCGCGTGGTTCGCCAACCTGGGCGACTGGTATCTGCCCTTCCTCGGGACCATGGCCTTCTATGTCGCCATCGGCATGCTGCTGCACGCGCTGGCGGTGCAGCTGGGACGGCTGCTGAAGCACGCCGACCACGCCAAGCTGCCGCATTGATGCGCGCGCAACGGAGCGACCTGCCCACGCCGCGGCGCCGCTCCGACACGCATCGACACCAAGGCGCGCGCGCTTTCCTGGCGCGCAGGGCCAGCACTCTCCGGGGCGCAGGCCAACGCATGTCCTGGGCAGGCTCGCATGGGTAACCGGCTCTCGAAGATCTACACGCGCACCGGCGACGACGGCAGCACCGGGCTGGGCGACGGCTCGCGGGTCGGCAAGGATTCGCTGCGCGTCGGCGCCTACGGCACGGTCGACGAGCTGAACAGCACCATCGGCATGGTGCTGGCCGCCGAAGGCGTCTCCGCGGAAGTACGCGAAACCCTCACCCAGGTGCAGCATGATCTGTTCGACCTGGGCGGCGAGCTGTGCATTCCCGGCATGGCGATGGTGCAGGACGCCGACATCGAGCGGCTGGAACAGACCCTGGACCGCTTCAACGAAGGCCTGCCGGCGCTGAAGGAATTCATCCTGCCGGGCGGCGGCATGGCGGCTGCCTGCGGCCATCTGGCCCGCACCGTGTGCCGCCGCGCCGAGCGCGAGGTGATCGCGCTCGGCCGTGAGGAAACTATCCGGCCGCAGCCGCAGCGTTATCTCAATCGCCTGTCCGACCTGCTGTTCGTGCTGTGCCGCGTGCTGGCGCGCGACAGCGGCCACGGCGAGGTGCTGTGGCAGCACGAACGCCGGCGCAAGCCGGCATGAGCAGGCCCGCTCGGCGGGCCTGAGTCCGATGCTGCGGCTTTACACCCATCCCGCCTGCATGGGCCACGACCCGGGTCCGCAGCACGTCGAGCGCCCGGCCCGTCTGCAGGCCGTGCTGCAGGCCCTGGACCACGACCGCTATGCCGCGCTGGACCGCGTCGAGGCGCCGCGGGCGACCCGCGAGCAGCTGCTGCGCGTGCACGACGCCGCCCACGTCGAGCGCATGCTGGCGGCGGCGCCCGGCGAAGATCTGCTGTGGCTGGACGAGGACACCGCGATGTCGCCCGGCTCGCTCGAGGCGGCCCTGCGCGCCGCCGGCGCGGCGGTGGCGGCGGTCGACGCGGTGATGGCCGGCCACGACCAGCGCGCGTTCTGCGCGGTGCGCCCGCCCGGCCACCACGCCCCCCGCGACCAGGCCATGGGTTTCTGCCTGTTCAACAATATCGCCGTGGCCGCCGCCCATGCGCTGGCCGTGCATGGCCTGAAGCGGGTCGCCATCGCCGATTTCGACGTGCACCACGGCAACGGCACGCAGGCGATCTTCGAACACGAGCGGCGCGTGCTGTTCGTCTCCAGCCACCAGTCGCCGCTGTATCCGGGCAGCGGGCGCGAAGACGAGCGCGGCGTCGGCAATATCGTCAATGCCACCCTGCCGCCCGGCGCCGGTTCGAGCGACTTCCGCGAGCTGTGGGACGGCGTGCTGCTGCCCCGCCTGCACGATTTCAGGCCACAGCTGGTGCTGATCTCGGCCGGCTTCGACGCACACCAGCGCGATCCGCTGGCCGACCTGCGGCTCGGCCAGGAGGACTACGCCTGGATCACCGAACGGCTGTTGCAGCTGGCGCGCGCCCACGCCGGCGGCCGCGTGGTGTCCAGCCTGGAAGGCGGCTACGACCTCACCGCGCTGGCCGCCAGCGCAGCCGCTCATGTAGGCGTGCTGCTCGACTGAAACGGGCCGGGCTGCCGGCACGGCGCAAGATTTCGATCCCCGGCAAGGCCTTGCACGGCAGGGCAGACTGAATAAGCCGCGCCGACTGCGGCAGCCGACCGCCGCAGGGAACGGGCTTTCTGCTAGCTTAATCGGTCTACGAACCGACAGACTGCCCTCGTGACGCCGACGCCCAAGCCTCGCTACCTGCCCCCGCGCCGCCTGCTGGCGATCGCCGCCTCGCTTGCTCTCGTCAATGGCCAGGCGGAGGCCAAGTCATCTTCCAACCAGCACCCCAAGGCCTCGCTGGACGGCAGCCAGATGGTCTGCCCGCTCGGCTCGCTGCACTGCCCGCCGCGCCCGGACAATTTCGCGCTGTGCCGGCCGAACGCCATGCTGGAGTTCTACGACCCGTTCCTGAGCAAGGACAACACGGTCCGCGACACCGCCAAGACCTACGGCTGGGCCGAGCATGTCGACAGCTCCGATCAGACCGTCTACCACCTGTCCGGCAACGTGAAGATGACCCGCGCGGACCAGCAGATGCAGTCCGACCGCGCCGACTACAACAACGACACCAGCGACTACGACGCCAGCGGCAACGTGCGCTATCAGGACTACGGCCAGCTGATGGCCGCCACCCATATGCGCGGCAACAACGACGACAGCACCGGCATCGCCGACAACGTGCGCTACCAGATGCTCGATTCACGCGGCAACGGCGTGGCCAAGCAGGGCCAGATGTTCGACGCGCAGCACTCGCGCTATTTCCAGGCCACCTACTCGACCTGCGACATCGGCCATCACATCTGGGAGTTCCGCGCGAAGAACATCGCGATCGACAAGGACAGCGGCGTCGGCACCGCGCACGACGGCACCTTCCGCTTCTACAACGTGCCGTTCTTCTATCTGCCGATCTTCACCTTCCCGGTGGACAACCGGCGCAAAAGCGGCTTCCTGTATCCGACCTTCAGCGACACCAGCCGCTCGGGCTTCATGCTGAGCACGCCGTATTACCTGAACCTGGCGCCGAACTACGACGCCACGCTGGACCCGCGCCTGTACGTGGAGCGCGGCCTGATGCTGGGCGGCGAGTTCCGCTATCTGAACCTGGAACACAGCACCGGCATCATGGACGTGCAGTTCCTGCCCGACGACCGCGCCAACGACCAGATCAAGTACGGCGATCCCAATGCCTTCGACTCGCAGGGCAAGGATCGCTACATGATCAAGTGGGTCAACAACACCTCGCTGTGGCCCGGCTGGTCGCTCAACAGCAATATCAATCACGCGTCGGACGCCAACTTCCTGCGCGACTTCGGCAACGACCTGTACAGCGCCTCGACCGGCACGCTGACCTCGAGCGCCTACCTCAACGGCGGCGGCTCCTGGTGGAATACCTCGTTCGGCGCCGACGAATACCAGAACGTCGACCCGGCGCTGCCGAACAGCGTGGCGCCCTACAAGCGCTGGCCGCGCGCGACGCTCAACCTGGATATCCCGCTCAATCGCTGGCTCGAGTTCGGCATGAACAACGAGGCCGTGGCGTTCCGCAAGGCCGGCGTGGTCGAAGGCAACCGGCTCGACCTCTATCCCTACCTGGCCGCCGATTTCGAAGGCCCGGCCTGGTTCATCCGCCCCAAGCTGGCCTATCGCTACACCGCCTACGAGCTGAGCGGCGGCTACCAGAGCTACGGCTTCTCCGGCCCGCTTGCCCTGACTCCGGGCTACACCACGCCGTTCACCGATCGCACGCCCAGCCGCGCGATGCCCATCGTCAGCATCGACAACGGCCTGGTCTTCGAGCGCAATACCTCGCTCTTCAACACCGACTACACGCAGACCCTGGAGCCGCGGCTGTACTACCTGTACGTGCCCTATCGCAACCAGAATAATCTGCCGCTGTTCGACACCGGCCTGAACTCGTTCGACGCCTGGGAGCTGTTCTCGCCGAACCAGTACAGCGGCGCCGACCGCCAGATGAACGCGAACAACCTGTCCGCCGCCGTCACCTCGCGCCTGCTGGACGACGGCGGTGTCGAGCGGCTAGCAGTGACCTTCGGCCAGATCCGCTACTTCACCGCGCAGCGGGTGCAGCTGCCGAACGGACAGAACACCATTTCCCCGGTGACCAATTATTCGGGCTCCGACTACGTGGTGCAGCTGAACTCGCAGCTCAGCGACGATTGGCGACTCAACGGCACCTACCAGTGGAACCCGAACAGCCGCAAGAACGACGTCGGCGAAGTCGAGTTGCAGCGTCGCCTGGGCATCGACGGCGTCCTCAATTTCTCCTACCGCTATCGGCTCAATCCGATGCAGCTCGGCACCAATGGCCAGCTGGTGCCGCTGATGAAACAATACGACGCTTCCGTGGTCTACCCGGTGTCGGACCGCTGGCGCCTGGTCGGCCACTGGACTTACTCGGTGGTCGACAAGCGCACGGTGGAAGCACTGGCGGGCGTGCAGTACGAAAGCTGCTGCGTGAAGGTGAGCCTGATCGGCCGCCATTACGTGGAAGGCTACAGCAGCATCGTGCTGACCCCCGGCACCACGCCGTCCAGTACCAACAACGCCGTCATGCTGGTCTTCGAGTTCAAGGGTATCGGCGCGTTCAACGGCCAGGACGAAAACCTGCTGCGTAATGGTATCCTTGGTTATCAATAACTTCCCTTCGCCCTGCGGCGATCCAGGCATTCCTCCTCTGATGAAGCAGATTCTCGCGTTCCCCGTGCTTGCGCTCGCCCTGGCGGTCGCCCCCCTCGCCCAGGCGCAGTTGCTGCCGCAGGCCCAGGCGAATCCGTCGCTGGACCGGATTGTCGCGGTCGTCGACGAGGACGTGATCCTGCAGAGCGAGCTGGATCAGGCGGTGCATTCGGTGCAGCAGCAATATGCCGCCCATCCGGAACAGCTGCCGCCGCTTGAGGTGCTGCAGCGGCAGGTGCTGGACCGGCTGATCCTGATGAAGCTGCAGGTGCAGCGCGCTCAGGACCAGAACATCCGCATCAGCAACTCCGACGTGGACCAGGCGGTGGCCGGCGTGGCGCAGCAGAACAAGCTGACCCCGGACCAGCTGCGCGCCGCGGTCGAGCAGGACGGCTCCAGCTTCGCGTCCTTCCGCGACCAACTGGCCGACCAGTTGCTTACGCAGAAGCTGCACGACAGTGTGGTGCACGATCAGGTCAGCGTCACCGACAGCGAGATCACCAACCTGCTCAACAGCCCGACCTACAAGGCCGGCGAAGTGCATCTGTCGCACATCCAGATCACCGTGCCCGCCGGCGGCAGCGCTGCCGACATCCAGACCGCACAGGCCAAGGCCGAACAGGCGCTGGCCGCGATCAAGGGCGGCATGGACTTCAACGCCGCCGCGATCCGCTATTCCGACGCGCCCGACGCGCTCGACGGCGGCGACCTCGGCTGGCGCCGCATGGACGAAGTGCCGCCGGCCTTCGCCGACACCATTGGCAGCATGAAGCCCGGCGACGTCAGCCCGGCGCTGCGCGGCCCGACCGGCTTCCACATCCTGAAGCTGGTCGACCAGCGTCAGCCCAGCCGCCAGATGGTGCAGGAATTCCACGCGCGCCAGATCATGATCCGCCCGAGCGAGCTGGTCACCCCGGTGCAGGCCGAGCAGAAGGCGCACGACCTGTACAACCAGATCGTCAACAAGCATGCCGATTTCGCCGCGCTCGCCAAGAGCAGTTCCAACGACGACACCACCGCCAACCTGGGCGGCGACATGGGCTGGTTCCAGCCGCAGCAGTGGGGCACCACCATCGAGCAGCAGCTTGGCCAGCTGAAGGACGGCGAGGTTTCGCAGCCGTTCCAGACCGAGGCCGGCTGGCACATCCTGCAACGCCTGGGCCAGCGCCAGAGCGACCTGACCTCTCAGATCGAGCGCGATCAGGCACGCCAGGCCATCGGCAACCGCAAGGCCGATCAGGTCTACGACGACTTCCTGCGCAGCATGCGCTCCAGCGCCTACATCCGCATCCTGGCGCCGGAGCTGCGCGACCCGGGCGCCGATCAGGGCGGCAAGTCCTCGTCCTGAGGCCCGCTTGGACGCCCCCGCGCATCCCCGGCTGGCCCTCACCGCCGGCGAGCCGGCGGGGGTAGGACCCGAGCTGTTGATCCGTCTGGCCGCCACGCCGCTGGCGGCAGATCTGGTGGCGCTGACCGACCGCGGCCTGCTCGAACGCGCCGCTGCGCGCTGCAAGACCAGCATCCGCCTGATCGACGACGATCGCGACGATCGCCGCCCGCGCGAACCGGGAACCCTGCGCGTGCGTCACGTGCCGCTGGGCGCCGAGGAACGGCCGGGACAGCCCGATCCGCGCAATGCCGGGCATGTGCTGGCCACCTTGGCCGAGGCGGCCGATGGCTGCCTCGGCGGACGCTACGCCGCCGTGGTGACGGCGCCGCTGCAGAAATCCTCGATCAACGAGGCCGGCATTCCGTTCAGCGGACACACCGAATTCTTCGCCGAGAGCGCCCGCGCCGAGGTGGTGATGATGCTGGCCAGCCCCGAGCTGCGGGTCGCGCTGGCCACCACCCACCTGCCGCTGTCCGCCGTGCCGGCGGCGATCACCGGCGAACGGCTCAAGCGCGTGCTGCGCATCGTGCATGCCGAGCTGCAGTCGAAATTCCGCATCGCCCGTCCGCGCATCGCCGTGCTTGGGCTCAATCCACATGCCGGCGAAGGCGGCCATCTGGGACGCGAAGAGATCGACGTCATCATGCCGACGCTGGACGCATTGCGCGCCGACGGCATGCAGCTGCTCGGCCCGTTGCCGGCCGACACCGCCTTCGTGCCAGCGCAGCGCGAACGCTATGACGCCGTGCTGGCGATGTACCACGACCAGGCGCTGCCGGTGCTGAAGAGCGAGGCCTTCGATCGCACGGTCAACCTCACCCTGGGCCTGCCCTTCATCCGCACCTCGGTCGATCACGGCACCGCGCTCGACCTGGCCGGCAGCGGCCGCGCCGATCCGGCCAGCCTGATCGCGGCGGCACAGCTGGCCATACGACTGGCCTCGGCCTCCTCGGCACATACCGCATGAACGCACGTCCCAAGAAAAGCTTTGGCCAGCACTTCCTGCACGAGAAGCGCTATATCGAACGCATCGTCAGCGCGGTCTCGCCGCGCGAAAGCGACTTCGTGGTGGAAATCGGCCCAGGCGAAGGCGCCCTGACCCTGCCCCTGCTCACGGTCGCGCGGCGGCTTACCGCGATCGAGCTGGATACCGATCTGATCCCCGGGCTGCAGGCGCGTGCCGCGTCGGTGGGCGAGCTCGAGATCGTCCAGGCCGACGTGCTCACGGTGGACTTCAGCGAACTGGCGCGACAGCGCGGTGTCGATCGGCTGCGTCTGGTCGGCAACCTGCCCTACTACATCTCCAGCCCGATCCTGTTTCATTGCGTGGAGCATGCCGCGGCGATCCGCGACATGCACTTCATGCTGCAGAAGGAAGTGGTCGACCGCATGGCCGCCGAACCGGGCAGCAAGGTCTACGGCAGACTCTCGGTGATGCTGCAGCTGGCCTGCCGCGTCGAACCGCTGTTCACGGTGCCCCCTGGCGCGTTCCGTCCGCCGCCGCAGGTGGACTCGGCCGTGGTGCGGCTGCAGCCGCTGCCGGCGGAGCAGCGCCACGACGCCGATCCCGAGCGCCTGCATGCCATCGTCAAGGCCGCCTTCGGCCAGCGCCGCAAGACGCTCAGCAACGCGCTGAAGCAATTGTTGGACAGCGACGCCATCCGTGCGGCCGGCATCGACCCGAAGGCGCGGGCCGAGACGCTGGCGCCGGGCGATTTCGTGCGGCTGGCCAAGCTCGCGCCCGAAGCCTGAGGCGCCTGTCGCGCCAGCAGACTTGCGGCTTTTGCCCGCGCATGCGCGGTTCGTCTGAAGATCGGTTCAGTTGGATCGCGCCAACCGTTGCCTAAGACATTGCCGCAGGCTTTACAATCCCCCCATGAGTGAAAAACCTCCCTACACGATTGACGTGCAGGTCGAATCCCGCTTCGTGCCCGACCAGTCGAAACCGGGCGACAACCGCTACGTGTTCGCCTACACCGTCACCCTGCGCAACGCCGGCAGCATGCCTGCGCGCCTGCTGACCCGGCATTGGATCATCACCGATGCCAACGGCAAGGTGGAGGAAGTGCGCGGCGAGGGCGTGGTCGGCGAACAGCCGTGGATGCGTCCCGGCGACGACTACGAGTACACCTCCGGCGCCGTGCTGGAAACGGCGGTCGGCGTGATGGGCGGCAGCTATCAGATGCTGGCCGACGACGGCACCCACTTCGAGGCGCCGATTCCGTCCTTCACCCTTTCCATCCCGCGTACGCTGCATTGACGCCGGCGTGCTGATGGCCTCGACCTAATGGCAATTTATGCGATCGGCGACGTGCAGGGCTGCTATCCCGAACTGCAACGATTGCTGGACAAACTGCGCTTCGATCCCGCCGCCGACCGGCTGTGGTTCTGCGGCGACCTGGTCAACCGCGGCGGTCAGTCGCTGGAGACTCTGCGGCTGATCCACACGCTGCGCGAGCAGGTGGTGGTCACCCTGGGCAATCACGATCTGAGCCTGCTGGCGATTGCTTTACGCAAACCGGATGCACAGGCGAGGGTCAATCCCGAGCTGCGCGAGGTGCTGTTCGCCGAGGATGCGCCGGTGCTGTTCGAATGGCTGCGCAGCCAGAAGCTGCTGCACCACGACGAGCAGCTAGGCTGGACCATGGTGCACGCCGGCCTGGCGCCGAGCTGGACCCTGCGCCAGGCGCAGCGCTCGGCGCAGGAAGTGGAGCGCGAGCTGTCCAGCCCGCGCCATGCGCGCGTGCTGAAGAACCTGTTCGGCAACCGACCGGCCGCCTGGTCGAGCCGCCTGCAGGGCATCGACAGGATACGCGCATCGATCAATACGCTGACCCGCATGCGCTACTGCGACGTCAACGGGCGCATCGACTTCGAAGGCAAGGACGTCCCCGGCACCCAGAAACCCGGCATGTATCCGTGGTTCGAAGTACCAGGCATGCGCCGTCGCGAGACGCGTATCGTCTGTGGACACTGGTCGGCGCTGGGCCGCTTCGCCGGCCTCGGCGTGTATGCGATCGACACCGGTTGCGTGTGGGGCGGCAAGCTCACCGCCTTGCGGCTGGACAGCGAAGAGCCCGAGTACGTTACGGTGGATGCCGAGCCACAACGCAAGCGTCCGCCCGGCGGCGGCGACTGAGCCCGCACTGACCACCGGCTCGTCCGGCGGTGCCGCAATACCTCGCACCTGCATCAGCCGGAAACTTCGGCCTGCTCGCAGCCGATCTCCCAGGGCGTGCCGAAGCGGTCCACGACCACGCCAAAACCGGCCGACCAAAAGCTTGGCTGGAATGGCAGGCGAATCTCGCCACGCTGAGCAAGCGCGGCGAACACCCGCGTGGCCTGCCCGGCGTCGGGGAAGCTCATCAGCACGAAGAAGCCGCTGGGCGGGCGATAGTCCTCCGGCATGACGTCCGCCCCGAGCAGTTCATGTTCGCCGAGCAGCAGGCTCGCATGGACGATGCGCTCGCGCAGGTGCGGGGGTGTCTGCTGCGCAAGCGCGGATTCGCCATAGCTGAGCATGCTCGCGATGCGCCCGCCAAAGACCTCTTGATAGAAGTGAAAGGCGGCCCTGCACTGGCCGTCGAAGCACAGATGAGCACTTACCCGCATGCTGACGCTCCTCACCGAGACATGCCTGGGCGGCCACGACATGGCACCGTATGGGCGGCTGCGAGATGCTGGCCGCGCCTGCAGGATACTCAGAGCAAAGCCTTCCCGCCTCCCGGCCAAAACAAAAACCCCGCCTTGCAGCGGGGTTTTCTCTCAGCTCAGTTGCCCGTGGCAATGCTTGTATTTCTTGCCGGAACCGCAGGGGCAGGGATCGTTGCGGCCCACCTTCGGCCCGGTCGGCTGCAGCTCGGAAGCCACCTGCGGCGCGTTGCTGAACGATAAGGCGCCCTGCGCTTCGCCGGCATTCGGCAACTGCGCCGGCGCACCGCCGCCGCTGGCCTGCATTTGCAGCTGCAGGCGTTCGGCCAGGCGCTGCTGCTCGGCTTCCATCGCGGCGACTTCTTCCTCGCTGCGAATGCGGATGCGCGCCAGCATCTGCACCACTTCGGCCTTGATCCGCTCGAGCATGCTCGAGAACAGGTGGTAGGACTCGCGCTTGAAGGCCTGCTTGGGATCCTGCTGCGCATAGCCGCGCAGGTAGATGCCCTGACGCAGGTAATCCATGCTGGCCAGGTGCTCCTTCCAGGCGTTGTCCACCACGGTCAGCATGATGTGCTTCTCGAGCTGGCGCATGGTGTCCTTGCCGATCTGCGCTTCCTTCGCCTGGAACAGCGTGTCCACCGCTTCGCGCACGCGAGCCAGCACGTCGGCCGCATCGGCCTCGCGCTGCTGCTCCAGCCAGTGCTTCAGTTCCACCTGCAGACCGAACTCGCTCTCCAGCGCGCGCTCCAGCGCGGAGACGTCCCACTGTTCGTCGATGCTGTCGGCCGGCACGTGGCGCTGCACCAGGTCGGTCACCACGTCTTCACGGATGTCCGAGATGGCACCGGCGACGTCCTCGTTCTCCAGCAGTTCGTCACGCTGGCGGTAGATCACCTTGCGCTGGTCGTTGGCGACGTCGTCGAATTCCAGCAGGTGCTTGCGGATGTCGAAGTTGTGCTGCTCGACCTTGCGCTGCGCCTTCTCGATCTGCCGGCTGATCATGCGATCTTCCAGCGCGTCGTCGTCCTTCATGCCGAAGCGCTTCATCCAGCGCACCAGGCCTTCGCCGCCGAAGATGCGCAGCAGATTGTCTTCCAGCGAGAGGTAGAAGCGCGACGAACCCGGATCGCCCTGGCGGCCCGAACGGCCGCGCAGCTGGTTGTCGATACGGCGCGACTCGTGCCGCTCGGTGCCCACGATATGCAGGCCGCCGGCAGCGAGCACCTGCTCGTGCCGCTTCTTCCATTCCGCCTTGACGCGCGCGCGTTCGACCTCGCTGGCGTCCTCCGGCAGGGCCGCCAGCTGCGCCTCCAGGCTGCCACCCAGCACGATGTCGGTACCGCGGCCGGCCATGTTGGTGGCGATGGTCACCGCGCCGGGCGCGCCGGCCTGGGCAACGATGTGCGCTTCGCGCTCGTGCTGCTTGGCGTTGAGCACCTCATGCGGCACCTTGGCCCTGGTCAGCAGCTGGGACAGCAGCTCGGAGACTTCGATCGAGGTGGTGCCGACCAGCACCGGCTGGCCGCGCTTGTAGCAGTCCTGGATGTCCTCGACCACGAAGCGGTACTTGACCTCCTGGCTGAGGAAGATCATGTCCGCGTTGTCCTTGCGGATCATCGGCTTGTGGGTGGGGATCACCACCACTTCCAGACCGTAGATGCTCTGGAACTCGTAGGCTTCGGTATCCGCCGTGCCGGTCATTCCGGCCAGCTTCTTGTACATGCGGAACAGGTTCTGGAAGGTCACCGTCGCCAGCGTCTGGTTGTCGCGCTGGATCGGCACGCCCTCCTTCGCCTCGACTGCCTGGTGCAGGCCGTCCGACCAGCGCCGCCCGGCCAGGGTGCGGCCGGTGAACTCGTCGACGATGATTACCTCGCCGTCGCGCACGATGTAGTCCACGTCGCGATGATAGATCGCGTTGGCGCGCAGCGCCGCGTTGAGGTGGTGCACCACCGCCAGGTTGCTGGAGTCGTACAGGCCGTTTTCTTCGCCGAGCACGCCGCTGGCGCGCAGCAGGTCCTCGGCGTGCGACATGCCCTCCTCGGACAGGTGCACCTGCTTCTGCTTCTCGTCGACCCAGAAATCGCCGGGGCCGTCCTCGGCCTGCTGGCGAATCATCTTGGGCACGATCTTGTTCACCGCGATGTACAGCTGCGGCGAATCCTCGGCAGGTCCGGAGATGATCAGCGGGGTGCGCGCCTCGTCGATCAGGATCGAGTCGACTTCGTCGACGATGGCGTAGTTCAGGCCGCGCTGGTAGCGCTGCTCCTTGGAGAGCGCCATGTTGTCGCGCAGGTAGTCGAAGCCGAATTCGTTGTTGGTGCCGTAGGTGATGTCGGCGGCGTAGGCCTGGTGCTTGTCCGCATGATCCATGCCGGGCCACACCACGCCCACCGACAGGCCGAGGAAGTTGTACAGCTTGCCCATCTGGGCCGAGTCGCGCCGCGCCAGGTAGTCGTTCACGGTGACCACGTGCACGCCCTTGCCTTCCAGCGCATTCAGATACACCGGCAGCGTGCCCACCAGGGTCTTGCCTTCGCCGGTGCGCATTTCGGCGATCTTGCCCATGTGCAGCACCATGCCGCCGATCAGCTGCACGTCGTAGTGGCGCAGGCCCAGCACGCGCTTGGACGCCTCGCGCACGGTCGCGAAGGCTTCCGGCAATACCTTGTCCAGCGATTCGCCGGCGGCGATGCGCTGCTTGAACTCGTCGGTCTTGGCGTGCAGCGCCTGATCGCTCAGCTTCTCGAACTCGGGCTCGAGCGCATTGATGCGCGCGACGTTCCTGGAGAGCTGACGCAATACGCGATCATTACGGCTGCCAAAAAGGCTCGTGAGGGCACGATTGAACATCGATCTTCCGGTATGGGTCGGACGCCCGCCCGGAAGGATCCGGCTGGGGCGAAATAACGGATCATACTAGGGTCTGCGGGCTATCCCAAACACGGACCGCCGCCCCTCGTACGCGCTGTGCAAGGGGTGGCGGCGCGCTGGGGCGCTTTCAAGTGCCGGGTGCCGCGGGAGCCGCCGCCGCGGGGCAGCGGGGCGTGCTTCAGCGGTGATCCCGCACGTAGGCCAGCGGATTGACCACGTTGCCCAGGTGCCACACCTCGAAATGCACGTGGGAACCGGTCGAGCGCCCGGTCGAGCCCGCCCGGGAGATCACGTCGCCTATGTGCACGCGCTGCCCAGGGTGCACCAGCAGGGCGCTGTTGTGGGCGTAGCGGGTCATGTAACCGTTGCCGTGGTCGATCTCGATCACGTCGCCGTAGCCGTTGCGCACGCCGGCGAAGGTGACCATGCCCTCGGCGACCGCATGCACCGGGGTGCCGGTAGGTGCCGAGATGTCGATGCCGGTATGCCGCTCGCTGTGCCCGCTGAAGGGATCGGGGCGACCGCCGAAATAGGAGGAAATGTAGCCGTCCACCGGCATGCCGGTCGGCTTGAGGTTGGCGTCGATGCGTGCATCCAGCAGCAGGCTCTGCAGCGCGCCCAGCTGGGCCTGCTGATTGTCGAACTGCTGACCGAGCTGGTTGATGCTGGCGTCGAGCGCCTGCGGCAGGGCGTACGGGGTGCTGTTGCTGTCTTCCACGCCGCCCACCGGCGGCGGCTGGTCGAAATTGAATTCGCCGTTGTCGAGCTTGCCGGCTTCGGCCAACCGCTCGCCAAGCGCATTCAGGCGGGTCGATTGCGCCTGCAGCTGACCGAGCTTCACGGCCAGCGCGTCCAGCTCACGCTGAGCATCTTTGCGCACGTCGCCCAGTTGGCCTTGTTGCTGCTGTACCTGCTGGCGCAGGCGGCCCAGCTCGGTCAGTGCGCGCCCGCTGGGACTGGCGATGGTCATCGCCATGGCAGCCCCCAGTCCGGCGCATCCCAGCACCATCGCCGTGATTCCGCCGATCACGCGATAGCGCAGGCGCCGATCGCTCAAATCCAGAATTTTCGGGACTTTCTTGCTGCGTGAGACGAGTATGATCTGCATGTCTTTCCACATTGAAGATGTCCGGCATCCGTGCAGCGCCACCGAGCCACCACCACTTTCCGCGCCGACCGCGGACCACGCCCCGTGGTCGATTGCGGCCTCGCCGGGCTGGCTCGCAAGGCTGCCGAATTGGACGCACTGGACCGCGCCCTTCGTCAGACCCTGCCCTTGCCGTTGCGCGACCAAGTCAGGTTCGCGAATCGGCGCGGCAACCAGCTCGTTTTCCTGGCAACTTCTCCGGCCTGGGCGTCGCGCTTGCGCCTGCAACAGACGCACATCCTCGCCACCGCTCGCGCCATTGGCGTGAGTGCCGGTTCCGTTGCCGTGAAAGTGGCCCCCCCGTCACCGGTCCATCCCGAACCGGATCAGTCAAAACCGCTTTCGCCCGCTGCGGCCATTCATCTGAAGGCTGCCGCCGGCTCTATCTCAGACCCCGAATTGCGGGCTCTGTTCCTGCATTTGGCATCCATTGCCTGACACCGGGAAGTTCGTCCCCCCGATCGGCACGCGCCGTTCCTGGTCGCGCGCGGTGAAGACCTGCTCGGATTTGCCCGCTCTATCTGTCCACGACAGGTGAAGCCGGCGACCCGAGCGGTGAGATATAGCACAAAAAAAACGGCCGTGTCTTGCAACACGGCCGTCCAAATCATTCAATTTGCGTAAATTTTACGCTGGGCGGGCGCCCCGGCAGTTACACCGCCTGCGCCGGATGCGCGTAGGAAATCGGCGAAGTCGCCGGATCATCCTGGTAGCTCACCTCTTCCCAGGCGCTGGCATCGGCCATCAGGGTGCGCAGCAATTTGTTGTTGAGCTCGTGGCCGGACTTGTGCGCGTAGTAGGCGCCGATCAGGCTGTGGCCGAGCAGATAGAGATCGCCGATGGCATCGAGGATCTTGTGCTTGACGAACTCGTCTTCGTAGCGCAGGCCGTCTTCGTTGAGCACGCGGTAGTCATCCAGCACCACGGCGTTGTCCATCGAGCCGCCGAGCGCCAGACCGCCTTCGCGCAGCATCTCGATGTCGCGCATGAAACCGAAGGTGCGCGCGCGGCTGACTTCCTTCACGTACGAGGTGGTCGAGAAGTCGATCTCGGCGCGCGAGGTGCGCTTGTTGATGATCGGGTGATTGAAGTCGATCGAGAAGCCGACCTTGAAGCCTTCGAACGGCTCGAAGCTGGCCCACTTGTCGCCTTCCTGCACTTTCACCGGCTTCTTGATGCGGATGAAGCGCTTGGCGACCGGCTGCTCTTCGATGCCGGCCGACTGCAGCAGGAACACGAAGGGACCCGCGCTGCCGTCCATGATCGGCACTTCGGGCGCTGAAAGGTCCACGTAAGCATTGTCGATGCCTAATCCCGCCATCGCCGAGAGCAAATGCTCGACGGTGGAGACACGCACGTCGCCATTGACGAGCGTGGTAGAGAGGCGTGTGTCACCGACGTTATGCGGGCGCGCCGTGAGATCCACCGGCGGATTGAGGTCGGTGCGACGAAACACGATGCCGGTATTCGGCGCCGCAGGACGAAGCGTCATATAGACCTTGTCGCCGGTATGCAGACCGACGCCGGTGGCGCGAATAATGTTCTTGAGCGTACGCTGCTTGATCATTTTTGTTGGTACCTGTGGAGGCAGCAGCCAATCAGGGAATGGATGCTAACACAGTCTTAACCTGTGAGAAGCATACCTCTCCGTATAGCCAGTCCGGATCTTTATGCTTTTTTCATGCATAGAGCCCGGGTCCCATTCTGCATGCGCGCAGGCAAAAACCAACAAAATCAAGGCTTTATTCAAAGACACGCCACCCTGCGCCGGGGACGGGAGTCCGACGGCAGGGTGGCGGACTGCGATCGAGGCCTGGGCCATCGAAGCAGTCATGCGTTATCCCAAACGCACAGTCCTTGAGTTTTCAGAGGCGTGACCAAGTCTTCCTGAGCCTTTGTGGATGCCTGCAGCCACGCATCATTGATTAGATGATGCGAAGCGGCCGGAACCGGGGCAGCGTGCCCCAGATCCGATGCGTTCCATGAAGGACAAGTAAAATTGGTGTTGGTTCCGTGATAGTTCTACCTCAATCGGCCTGACGGCGCAGGAATGCCGGAATGTCGAGGTAATCGAAGCCCGGCTCGCTCTTCGCAGGAGCGGCCTGCTCGCTGCGGGTAGCGCTCATGGTGGTTTCCGGCTGGGCGTAGTCGACCACTTCGTTGCCGGTGCCGGTGCGCAGCACCACCGGGCGCGGACGCTGGCGCATCTGCGCCTCCTGCGCGCCCGCCACCTGGCGCAGCGGTTGACGCGTCGCTACGGCGCGGTTAAGGCCGGTCGCCACCACGGTGACCCGCACGTCGTCCTGCATCTCCGGATCCAGCGAGGTGCCGATCACCACGGTGGCGTCTTCGCTGGCGAAGTCGTGGATCACGCGGCCGATCTCGTCGAACTCGCGCATGGTCAGGTTGAGGCCGGCGGTGACGTTGACCAGGATGCCGCAGGCGCCGTTGAGATTGACATCTTCCAGCAGCGGATTCTTGATCGCCGCCTCGGCTGCCGCCTGGGCGCGGTCGTCGCCGCGAGCCGTGCCGGAACCCATCATGGCCAGGCCCATCTCGCTCATCACGGTGCGCACGTCGGCAAAGTCGACGTTGATCAGGCCCGGGGCGGTGATCAGGTCGGCGATGCCCTGCACGGCGCCCTGCAGCACGTCGTTGGCAGCCTTGAAGGCGTTCAGCAGGGTGACCTCACGGCCGAGCACACTGAGCAGCTTCTCGTTCGGCACGGTGATCAGCGAGTCCACATGCTGGGACAGATCCTCGATGCCCTTCATGGCGACCTGCATGCGGCGACGTCCCTCGAACGGGAACGGCTTGGTCACCACCGCCACGGTCAGGATGCCTTTTTCCTTGGCCAGCTGCGCCACCACCGGCGCCGCGCCGGTGCCGGTGCCGCCACCCATGCCGGCCGTGATGAACACCATGTCGGCGCCGTCGAGCACTTCCTCGATGCGCTCGCGATCTTCGAGCGCCGCCTGGCGGCCGACTTCCGGATTCGCGCCGGCGCCGAGGCCCTTGGTGACATTGCCGCCGAGCTGCAGGTGGGTGGTCGAGCCGCAGCCCTTCATCGCCTGCGCGTCGGTGTTGGCGACGACGAACTCGACGCCTTCGATGTTGGAGTTGAGCATGTGGGCCACAGCGTTGCCGCCGCCGCCGCCCACGCCGATGACCTTGATGACCGCATTGGGTGCCAGTTTTTCGATCAGTTCAAACATTTCCCGTCCTCCGTAGAGCCTTCGTTGTCGTTGTAACCGCGGATCGCGACTCCTGTCGGTCCGTGGTGGTGGGCGCCTTCCATTCGCCCTGGCCGCACTCCTGCGCAGCCGATATGAATTCGTCAGAAGTTCTTCACGATCCAGCCGCGCAGGCGTTCGACCAGGCCGCCCATCCCGCCGCTCGCCGGACCGCTGGTGCGCATGCCGCTGGTGCGCGAGCCGTGCAGCAGCAGGCCCACGCCGGTCGAGTGCAGGGGATTGGCGACCACTTCGCCCAGGCCGCTGACGTGCTGCGGCACGCCGATGCGCACCATCTTGTGGAAGATCTCCTCGGCCAGCTCCAGCGCGCCTTCCATCCGCGCCGCGCCGCCGGTGAGCACCACGCCGGCCGCGACCAGGCTCTCGTAGCCCGAGCGACGCAGCTCGTCCTGCACCATCTCGAAGATTTCCTCGTAGCGCGCCTGCACCGACTGCGCCAGCGCCTGCCGCGCCAGCCGCCGCGGCGGGCGGTCGCCCACGCTGGGCACCTGGATGGTCTCGTCGGCGTGGGCCAGCCCGGCCAGCGCGCAGGCGTACTTGATCTTGATCTCTTCGGCGTGCGCGGTCGGCGTATGCACGCCGTAGGCGATGTCGTTGGTGACCTGGTCGCCGCCGATCGGCAACGACTTGGTATAGCGGATCGAGCCCTGGGTATAGATCGCGATGTCGGTGGTGCCAGCGCCGATGTCGACCAGGCACACGCCCAGTTCGCGTTCGTCGTCGGTCAGCACCGCCTTGCTGCTGGCCACCGAAGACGGCACCAGCTCGTCCACCGACAGGCCACAGCGCTGGATGCACTTGCTGATGTTCTGCACCGCCGCCGCGGCGCCGGTGACCAGGTGCACCGAGGCCTCCAGGCGCACGCCGCTCATGCCCACCGGCGAGCGGATGCCGTCCTGGCCGTCGATGCGGTATTCCTGCGACTCCTTATAGAGCACCTTGCGGTCGGCCGGGATCGCCACCGCGCTGGCCGCCTCCAGCACCTGCTCGAGATCGCCCGGCGTCACCTCGCGGTCGCGGATCGCCGCGGTGCCGTGCGAGTTGCGCGTCTCCAGATGGCTGCCGGAGATCGAGGCGAGCACCGAACGGATGTCGCAGCCCGCCATCAGCTCGGCCTCCTCCACCGCGCGCTGGATCGAGTGCACGGTGGATTCGATGTCCACCACCGAGCCGCGCTTCATGCCGCGCGAGACGTGGGTGCCGATGCCGATCACCTCGACCGGTTCGCCGGGGGAATACTCGCCGACGATCGCCACCACCTTGGAGGTGCCGATATCGAGCCCGACCACCAGCTGTTTTTCGTTGCGCGTCTTCATAGACCGGTCTTCATCGTCGTCATGTGCTGTGCTGGCCGCGCTGGGCGGCGGCGGTCGGGCTGGCGGCAGCCGGCGCGTCCGGCCAGCGCACGGCGAATCCGTTGGTGTAGCGCAGATCGGCGTAGGCGAAACCGTCGGCATGGCCGACGGCCAGCTGCGGATAGACCTGCAGGAAGCGCCGCAGCCGGCGCCCCGCCTGGTCGCGGTCGCCGAGCACGATCTTCGCGTTGCTCGAAGTGGTCAGGGTCCAACTGCCGCGCTCGGACAGCCACACGCCGGTGATCTTCAGCCGGGTGCCCGAGAACGCCTTCTGCACGTCGGCATAGAAACTCACCACCTCGGCCAGGCGCGCATCCGGGCCATGCAGATCGGGCAGGCCGTCGCCCACCACGCCCGGCGCGCTGAACAGCAGGCCCTGGCGGCTGATCAGCTGGCCGTCGTTCCAGTGCGCGAACGGCTGGCGTTCGTAGATGCGCAGGATCAAGGTGTCCGGCCAGCGCTTGCTCGCCTCCACCGATTCCACCCACGGAATCGCCGCCACCGCCTTCTGCACCCCGTCCAGGTTCAGCGCGAAGAAGCCCTTGCCCAGGCGCGGCGCCACCGCAGTGCGGATTTCGTCGGTCGTGATGTGCTTGAACTCGGCCTGCACCGTCAGCTGCGTCACCGGCCAGCGATCGGCCGCAAACCAGCCGCGCAGCACGCCGACGATCGGCAGCGCGATCAGGCCGATGGCCAGGCACCAGGCGACGAGGCGGACGGCTCCTCTCATCGAGCCGACCTCCTAGTTCCAGGCAGCTCGCGTCGCGAGCTGTCTGCTTGGATGGCACGGAAGAACCCAGGCAGGCTCATCGATCCTCCCTGAAACTCGTTTCCAGCACGCGCCAGCACAGCTCCTGGTAATCGATGCCGGCCGCCGCCGCGGCCTTGGGCACCAGCGAGTGCGAGGTCATGCCCGGCGCGGTGTTCACTTCCAGCAGCCAGTTGCGGCCGCTGCGGTCGCGCATCACGTCCACACGCCCCCAGCCGGCGCAGCCGAGCGCGTCGAAGGCAGCCAGCGCGAGCGTGCGCAGCGTCTCTTCCGCCTCGCCCTGCAGGCCCGGGCAGATGTATTGGGTGTCTTCGGCGATGTACTTCGCGTTGTAGTCGTAGAACTCGCCCTTGGGCACGATGCGGATGCTGGGCAGCACCTGCCGGCCGAGGATGGCCACGGTCAGCTCATCGCCCTCGATCAAGGTTTCCATCAGCAGGTCGCCCGGATAGCGCGCGGCCAGCTGCACCGCGGCGTCCAGGTCCGCTTCGGCGAACACGCGGGTCACGCCCACGCTCGAGCCTTCGCTGGCCGGCTTGACGATCAGCGGAAAGCCGATCGTGCGCGCCGCCGCATGCACGGCGGCCGCGTCGGCGCCATGCGGCAGCGCCACGAACTTCGGCGTCGGCAAGCCCAGCGACTGCCACACCTGCTTGGAGCGGGTCTTGTCCATCGACAGCGCCGAACCGAGCACGCCCGAGCCGGTGTAAGGCACCTTCAACGATTCCAGCGCACCCTGCAGCACGCCGTCCTCGCCACCGCCGTGCTGGCCGTGCAGGATGTTGAACACGCGCGCGAAGTGGCCTGCGCGCAAGGCGTCCAGCAGGGCCGGGATGCCGTCGATCGCCTGCGCGTCGACGCCGCGCGCCTGCAGCGCCGCCAGCACGTTGCGCCCGGAGTCCAGCGACACCTCGCGCTCGGCCGAGCTGCCGCCCATCGCTACCGCGACGCGTCCGAACTGGGCGGGATCGGTGATGTTCTTGCTCATGCTTTACTCGTCTTCAGTTGACCGGCCTGGGCCAGTTCCACCGCCGCCGCGCCGATGTCGCCGGCGCCCAGCAGCAGCAATAGATCGCCGTCGCGCAGCAGCGCCGGCAAGGCTTCTCCGAGATCGCGCGGATGCTCGATCAGCACCGGATCGACCTTGCCGCGCGCGCGCACCGCACGCGCCAGCGCGCGGCCGTCGGCGCCCGCGATCGGCGCCTCGCCGGCGGGATACACCTCGGTCAGCACCAGCACGTCGGCCTCGGCCAGCACGTTGGCGAAGTCGTCCAGCAGGTCGCGGGTACGGCTGTAGCGGTGCGGCTGGAAGCCGACCACCAGGCGGCGCTGCGGCCAGCCGCCGCGGGCGGCCTCGAACACCGCGGCCAGCTCGCGCGGGTGATGGCCATAGTCGTCGACCAGCAGCACGCTGCCGCGGTCCAGTGCGATCTCGCCGCGCCGATGGAAGCGGCGACCGACGCCCTGGAAGTGCTCCAGCGCATGCGCGATCGCCTCGGCTTCCACGCCCAGCTGCCAGCCGATGCTGGCGGCGGCCAGGGCATTGAGCACGTTGTGCCGGCCAGGCAGATTCAGCTTCACCGGCAAGGCCTGCGCGCGCCCGGGCAGCAGCAGGTCGAAATGCATGGCGAAGCCATGCTGGGACAAGTTGGCCGCGCGCACGTCCGCATCCGGCGTGTCGATGCCGTAGGTCATCACGCGGCGCGTGGTGCTGACGGCCAGCTCGGCCACCTCGGGATCGTCCACGCATAGCACTGCCAGGCCGTAGAACGGCAGCCGGTGCAGGAAATCGGCGAAGGCCTTCTTCACCAGCGCGAAATCGCCCTGGTAATTCTCCAGGTGATCGGCGTCGATATTGGTGACCGCGGCGATCACCGGCGACAGCAGCAGGAAGGAACCGTCCGACTCGTCCGCTTCGGCAACCAGGTACTGTCCGGTGCCTAGCCGCGCGTTGGCGCCGGCGGCGTTGAGCTGGCCGCCGATCACGAAGGTGGGATCGTAGTTCGCCTCGGCCAGCACGCTGGCGACCAGGCTGGTGGTAGTGGTCTTGCCGTGCGTGCCGGCGATCGCGATACCGCGGCGGAAGCGCATCAGCTCGCCGAGCATCTCGGCACGGGGAATCACCGGAATGCGCGCCTCGCGGGCGGCCACCAGCTCCGGGTTGTCCTGGCGGATTGCGCTGGAAGTCACCACTACATCGGCATCGCCGACGTGCGCGGCGGCATGCCCCACCTGCACCAGGATGCCGAGCTCGGCGAGCCGCTGCGCCGTCGGCGAATTCGCGCGATCGGAACCGGACACCGCGTAGCCGAGGTTGTGCAGCACCTCGGCGATGCCGCTCATGCCGACGCCGCCGATGCCGATGAAATGCACGCGCCGGAAGGTGCTCATCAAGTCTTCATGCGCGAGCAGACGACGCGGGGTCATGCGGCCACCTCCACGCAAGCTTGAGCGATCACCGCCGCGGCGTCCGGCTTGGCCAGCGTGCGCGCCGCCTCGGCCATCGCCAGCAGCGCCTGCCGATCGCCGAGCAAGGTACCGAGCCTTGTGGCCAGACGCTGCACGTCGAGATCGCGCTCCTGCACGATCTCGGCTGCGCCGGCTTGCACCAGCGCTTCGGCGTTGCCGGTCTGGTGATCGTCGACCGCATGCGGGAACGGCACCAGCACCGCGCCCAGTCCGGCGGCGGTGAGTTCGGCCACGGTCAGTGCGCCGGCGCGACAGACGGCCAGGTCGGCCCAGCCGTAGGCACCCGCCATGTCTTCCACGAAGGGCACCACCTGCGCCTCCACACCAGCCTTCGCATAGGCCTCGCGCGCCTCGTCGAGGCCGCGCTTGCCGCACTGATGCAGCACTTCCGGCCGCTGCGCCGCCGGCAGCAGCGCCAGCACCTGCGGCAGCGCCAGGTTCAGCGCGCGCGCGCCGAGGCTGCCGCCCAGCACCAGCAGGCGCGGGCGCTCCGTGCGTGTCGCCATGCGCTGCGCCGGCGCAGGCAGCGCAGCGATCGCTGCGCGCACCGGATTACCCACCCAGGCCGCCTGCGGCAGCGCGCCGGCGAAACCCGCCAGCACGCGACCGGCAAAACGCGCCAACAGGCGATTGGTGAAGCCCGCGACGCGATTCTGTTCGTGCACCAGCAAGGGACGCCGCGTCAGCCAGGCGGCGATCCCGCCAGGGCCGGCGACGTAGCCGCCCATCGACAACACGCTGCGCGGGCGCGACTGGCGCAGCACCAACAGCGAGGCCGACAGTGCACGCAGCAGCATCAACGGCGCCAGCAGGCGCGTTTTCCAGCCCTTGCCGCGCAGGCCGCCGACCGGCACCGTGCGCAGTTCGATGCCGTGCGCCGGCACCACCTGGGTTTCCATCCCACCGCTCGCGCCCAGCCAGACCACCGGCACGCCCTGCGCGCGCAGCACTTCCGCCACGGCCAGGCCGGGGAAGATGTGGCCGCCGGTGCCGCCGGCCATGATCAGCACAGGCGCTCCCTGTGTGGTCGCGTAGGCATTCATGCGATGGCCGCCTCGCGTTCGCGTGCCGGCGCGGTAGCCACTGGCGCGGTGCCTGGCACGGGGCTCTCCGCCGCCGCCGGCGCAGCCACTCGCGTTGCCGCTTGGCGCGCGTCGAGCGCGCGGCTGATTTCGAAGGTCGCGCGCAGCAGCACGCCGGCCAGCGCGCAGGTGAGCACGATCGAGGAGCCGCCGTAGCTGATCAGCGGCAGGGTCAGGCCCTTGGTCGGCAGCGCGCCCAGGTTCACACCGATCGACACCATGCTCTGCAGGCCCAGCATCAGTGACAGGCCGAACGCCACATAGCCGGCGAAGCGCTGGCCGATCTCCACGCCCTTCAGGCCGAGGTACAGGCCGCGACCTACCGCGAGCGCGAACAGGCTCATCACCAGCAGGATGCCGGCCAGGCCCAGTTCTTCCGCAATCACCGCGAAGATGAAGTCGGTATGCGCCTCGGGCAGATAAGACAGCTTCAGCACGCTGGAACCCAGGCCCACGCCCGACCACTCGCCGCGGCCGATCGCCATCAGCGACTGGGTCAGCTGAAAGCCGTCGTCGAACGGGTGATCCCAGGGATGCATGAAGGTGGTGAGGCGCTTCATGCGGTAGTTCTCGCTGGTCGCCGCGATCACCAGCAGCGGCATCAGCGGCAGCCCCATCAGGAACAGGAAGATCGGCCGCGCGCCGCCCAGCCAGACCATCGCGATGGTCACCGCGATCACCAGCGTGGCCGAGCCGAAGTCCGGCTGTGCGAGCAGCAGCAGCACCAGCGCGCCGGCCACGATGATCGGGCGCAGCAGGCCCCAGAAGCGCGTCTCGATGCTCTCGCGATGGCGTACCAGGTAGCTGGCGATGTAGGCCACCAGGATCACCTTGACCGCCTCCACCGGCTGGAAGCTGGTGATCAGCAGATTGAGCCAACGGCGCGCGCCGTTGATGCGCATGCCCAGGTGCGGCACGAACACTGCCAGCAGCAGGCCGAAGGCCAGCAGCAGCAGCGGGAAGGCGTAGCGCTGCAGCTCCTTCAGTTCGGTGCGCATGGCCATGCCGGCAAGCATCACGCCCAGGCTCAGGTAGAGCAGGTGACGCTTGAGGAAGTAGAACGGTCCGACGTGCTGGCTGTCGGCCACCGCGATCGAGCTGGAGGTGACCATCACCACACCGAGCCCGGCCAGACCGACCAGCGCCACCAGCAGCCACAGGTCGAACTTGCCGCGTGGGCCGTGCCGACGTTCCGCTTGGTTGGCATTGAATCCGAACATCAGCGCACCTTCAGGGTCGTAAGGCCGATCAGCACCAGCACCACGCTGATGATCCAGAAGCGCACGATCACGCGGGGCTCGGGCCAGCCCTTCTTCTCGAAGTGGTGATGGATCGGCGCCATCAGGAAGATGCGCTTGCCGGTGAGCTTGAAGCTCGCCACCTGCAGCATCACCGAGACGGTCTCCATCACGAACACGCCGCCCATGATCACCAGCACGATTTCCTGCCGCACGATCACTGCCACGCAGCCCAGCGCCGCGCCCACCGCGAGCGCGCCCACGTCGCCCATGAAGACCTGCGCCGGGTAGGTGTTGAACCACAGAAAGCCGAGCCCGGCGCCGGACAGCGCCGCGCAGAAGATCGCCAGCTCGCCTGCACCGGGAATCGCCGGGATCAGCAGGTGGCGGGAGAATTCCGCATTGCCCGACAGATAGGCGAACAGGCCCAGCGCGCCGGAGACCAGCACGGTCGGCATGATCGCCAGGCCGTCCAGGCCGTCGGTGAGGTTCACCGCGTTGGAGAAGCCGACGATGATGAAGTAAGCGATCACCGCGAACATCAGGCCCAGCGGCAGCATCACCTGCTTGAACACCGGCACGAACAGCGCGGTCTCCGCCTGCAGCCCGCTGTGCGGGGCGGTGTGGTAGAGGAACAGCGCGGCGATCAGGCCGAACACCGATTGCCAAAAGTATTTCCAGCGCGAGGCCAGCCCGCGGCTGTCCTTCAGCACCAGCTTCTTGTAGTCGTCGTAGAAGCCGATCGCGCCGAACGACATAAGCACCGCCAGCACGGTCCACACGTAGCGGTTGTGCAGATCGGCCCACAGCAGGGTGGCGATGGCGACCGACAGCAGGATCATCACGCCGCCCATGGTCGGCGTGCCGGCCTTGGAGAAATGCGTTTCCGGGCCGTCCTTGCGCACCACCTGGCCGACCTTGAGCGCGGCCAGCTTGCGGATCAGCACGGGCCCCAGCAGCAGCGACATGGCCAGCGAGGTGAGCGCCGACATCATGGTGCGGAAGGTGACGTACTGGAACAGGTGCAGCGCGGTGAAGTGCCGCGCCAGCCAGTCGGCCAGCTCAAGCAGCATCGGAGGCGCCCTCCTGTGGTTGTTCGGGATTTCGCAATGCAGCCACCACTTGTTCCATGCCCGCGGAGTGCGAGCCCTTGACCAGACAGGTCACGCCGCCGTGCAGGCGCGCCCGCACCGCAACGATCAACGCCGCCTTGTCGCCGAAATGTTCGCCCTGAGCACCGAAGGCCTCGACCGTCGCCGCGCTGAGCGGACCGACCGCGAACAGGTGCTGGATGCCTTGCGCCCGCGCATGCGCGCCCACCGCCGCGTGCAGGGTGCGGGCGTCTTCGCCGAGCTCCGCCATATCGCCCAGCACCAGCCAGCGCTCGCCTTCGGCCAGCGCCAGCGTGTCGACCGCCGCCTTCATCGAACTGGGATTGGCGTTGTAGCTGTCGTCGATCAGCACCCAGCCGCCCGGCATGGTTTCGCGCCGCAGCCGGCCCGGCACGGCGCTGGACTGCTCCAGTCCTTCCACGATGGTGGTCAGCGGCACGTCCAGCGCCAGCGCGATCGCCGTCGCCGCCAGGGCGTTGGCGATGTTGTGCCGACCCGGCAGCGGCAGCGCCACCTCGACGTCGCCCACCGGCGTGCTCAACACGAAGTGCGAACCGTCCGCACGCTGCTCGATGATGTCGGCGCCGACGTCCGCCTTATGCTCGAGCGCGAAACGCAGCACCCGGCGCGCGCCGGCCAAGCCACCGAAGAAGCTGGCGAACGCGTCGTCCGCATTAATGATCGCCACTCCGTCGGCCGGCAGCGCCTGATATAGCGCGCCCTTGGTCTCGGCCACGCCTTCCACGCTACCCATCCGCTCAAGATGCGCCGGCGCGATGATGTTGACGAGGCCGATATCGGGCCGTGCGATGGCGGCGAGATAGGCGATGTCGCCCGGCTTGCCGGCGCCCATCTCAAGCACCGCATATTCGGCGTCGTCCGGCATCGACAGCAGGGTCAGCGGCAGGCCGATCTCGTTGTTGTAGCTACCCGTATTGACGTGGGTGCGGCCGTGGCGCGAGAGGATCGCCGCGGTCAGCGTCTTCACCGTGGTCTTGCCGTTGGAACCGGTGATACCGATCACCCTTGCGCGGTGCTGCGCGCGCACTGCGCTGGCGAGATCGCCCAGCGCCAGCTCGACGTCATCGACCAGAATCTGCGGCAGCGGGCTGTCGATCTTCTTCGCCACCAGCGCACCGGAGGCGCCGCGCGCCGCAGCGGCGGCCAGGTAGTCGTGGCCGTCGACGCGCTCGCCCTTGAACGCCGCGAACAAGTGGCCGGGCTCGAGCTTGCGCGTATCGATGGCCACGCCGGTCACGTCGGCGTCCGCGCCGAGCAGGCGTCCGCGGGTCCACAAGGCGATGGTGGACAGTCGCATCATGCGCCCTTCTCCGGATGAGCGCGCCCGAGCAGCGTGCGCGCGACGGCGAGATCGTCGAAGCTGCGCTTGCCCGACGCTCCCTCCTGATAAGTTTCGTGCCCCTTGCCGGCGATCAGCACCACATCGCCCGGCGTCGCCGACGACAGCGCCAGCGCAATCGCGGCGGCCCGGTCGCGTTCGACGTGCGCGGCTGCCGGCCGCTGCAGGCCGGCCACGATCTGCGCCACGATGGCATCGCCGTCTTCGCCGCGCGGGTTGTCGTCGGTGATGATGGCGACATCGGCAAGGCGCTCGGCGATCGCGCCCATCTGCGGACGCTTGCCGGCGTCGCGCTCGCCGCCGCAGCCGAACACGCAGATCAGGCGACCGGCGCAATGCGCGCGCAAGGCGGTGAGCGCCTGCTCCAGCGCGTCCGGGGTATGCGCGTAATCGACCACCACCAGCGGCGCCGCTCCATCGCCGCCGAGCCGGTTCATGCGGCCATTCACCGGCTGCAGTTTTTCCAGCACGGCGACGATGCGCTCGAACGGCTCGCCCAGCGCACCGAGGCAGGCCGCCACCACCAGCAGATTAGCCACGTTGAAGCGACCAAGCAGCGCGCTGCGTACGGCATACGTGCCCTGCACCGTGCGCAGCGAGAAGGCCAGGCCTTCGGCGGATGTGACGATGTCCTCCGCCGCGACATCGGCCTCGCGGTTGTCGGCCGCGCTGACGCGCCAGGCGCGCATCGACGCCGGCAATGCCTGCGCCAGCTCGCTGCCGAACGGGTCGTCGATATTGATGACCGCCGCCTGCAGGCCAGGCCAGGCGAACAGGCGCGCCTTGGCAGCGCCGTAAGCCTCCATGCTGCCGTGGTAGTCGAGATGATCGCGAGTGAGATTGGTGAAGGCGGCCAGCTCGAAGGCCACTGCCGCCACGCGCTCCTGCTGCAGCGCGTGCGAGGACACTTCCATCGCCACGTGACTGGCGCCCTGGGCGCGGAACGAAGCCAGCAGGCCCTGCACGCTGATCGCGTCCGGCGTGGTGCGCTCGCCCTCGCGCAGATCGCCGTACAGGCCGGCACCGAGCGTACCGATCGTCGCGGCGCGATGGCCCAGCAGCTCCAGGGCCTGCGCCAGCAGTTGCACGGTCGAGGTCTTGCCGTTGGTGCCGGTGACCCCGATCACCCGCAAGGCCTGCGAAGGGTGTTCGAAGAAGCGCGCGGCGATCTCGCCGACCCGGCCATGCAGGCCGTCGATCCACAGCACCGGCACGCCGGCATCTTCGGAGGCGACGGCCGGAGCCTCGGCCAGCACCACGCGCGCGCCGCGCGCCGCGGCGCCGGCAGCGAACTCGATGCCGTGGCCGCGCGTGCCGCGCAGGGCGAAGAACGCATCGCCCGCCCGCACCTGGCGCGAATCGAGGCTGAGCCCAGAAACGACGATATCGCCGGCGGCCTGCGCATCGGCGATGTCGTGCAGCAATTGACGCAAGGGCATGTTCGTCATGGCGTCGCGTCGTCCGGTGGCGGCTCTTCCACGACCGGATCGTCCGGCGGCTTGCTGCCGGCGAGTCCGTTCGGCCCTTGCAGCGGACCGCCGACATACCAGCGGCCGATGTTGTCTGGCGGGATATCCAGCAGGCGCAGCGAACCGTCCATCACCTTGGAGAAGATCGGGCCGGACACCACGCCGCCGTAGTAGCCGCCCTTCTTGGCGTTATCCACCACCACCACCGCCACCAGGTGTGGGTCGGTGGCCGGCACGATGCCGGCGAACAGCGAGCCGTAGTTGTTCTTCGCATAGCCGCCGGCGATCGCCTTGTGCGCGGTGCCGGTCTTGCCCGCCACGATGTAGTTGGCCACGCGCGCCAGGGTCGCGGTGCCGCCGGGCATCGAGGTGGTTTCCAGCATGCCCAGCAGTTCATGCGCGATGCGCGGATCGATGATCGCCTTGGCATCGCTGTCGCCGCCCTTGATGAAGCTGGGGGCATGCATCACGCCGTTGTCGGCGATCGTCGCGTAGGCGTTGGCCAGCTGCAGCAAGGTCACGTTGAGGCCGTAGCCGTAGGCGAAGATGGCCTTTTCGCGCATGCCCCACGCGGTGCCCGGCTTGACGTAACCGGAGGCCTCGCCCGGGAAGCCGCTCTGCGTGCTGCTGCCGAAGCCAAAGGCGTGGAAGGTGTCGTACATGAACTTGCCGTCGAGCTGGATCGCGATCTTGGCCGCGCCGATGTTGCTCGACTTGGTGATCACCCCGGTCGGAGTGAGCACGCCGTTGCCGCCCGACTCGACGTCGCGGATGTCGTGCCCCAGGTACATGAAGTGGCCGTTGCCGGTATCCACCGTCGGCGAGGTAGGCGTGAACTTGCCGCTGGACAGCGCTGCGGCGAGGGTGAAGGCCTTGATCGTCGAGCCGGGCTCGAACACGTCGGTGATCGAACGATTGCGTCGCGCCGCCGGGTCGCTGCCGCGCACGTTGTTCGGGTTGTAGGTCGGAATGCTGACCATCGCCAGCACTTCGCCGTTGCGCACGTCCATGATCACCATCGAGGCCGAATCGGCGTCGGACCGCTCCACCGCCGCCTTCAGCTCGTTGTAGGCGAGAAACTGGATGCGGCGGTCGATGCTGAGGGTGATCGACTTGCCCGGCTGGGCGGCACGCAGCTGCTCCAGGTTCTCCACCACGTGGCCCATGCGGTCGCGCACCACCCGCTTGGCGCCCGGCTTGCCGGCCAGCCAATCGTCGAAGGCCAGCTCCAGCCCTTCCTGGCCGTGATCGTCGATATTGGTGAAGCCGAGCACGTGCGCGGTGACTTCGCCGGACGGATAGAAGCGGCGGTATTCGCGCTGGCCGTTGACGCCCGGGATGCCCAGATCGAGGATCGGCTGCGCCAGCGCCGGGTCCATCTGTCGGCGCAGATAGACGAACTCCTTCTCGGAGCGCTGCATCAGATACTGTTTCAGGTCGTCGGCCGACAGGCCCAGCGCCTTGGCCAGCCGCGGCAGCTGATCCTCGTTATCGAGCAATTCCTGCGGATTGCCCCAGATCGACATCACCGGGGTGGACACCGCCAGCGGCTCGCCGTTGCGGTCGAAGATGGTGCCGCGCGACACCGGGATCGGCATCTCGCGCAGGATGCGCGCGTCGCCCTGCTCCTGATAGAAGTGGCGATTCACCACCTGCAGGTCGAACGCCCGCGCCACCAGGCCCAGCGAGGCCACGCCCAGCACGCAGATCACCACCAGCAAGCGCCGACGCGGACTCGGCCCGGCCTGGTGGCGGCGGCTGGAGCCACGGACGCTGTGTTCGCGCCAGCTCATTCGCGCACCAGCTGGATGTCTTGCGGGCGCGGCGTAATCATGCCCAGCTTCTGCCGGGCAGCTTCGTCGATCACGCGCGGCTCGGCGAAAGTGGCCTGCTCGAGCTCGCCACGGCCGTATTCAATGTTGAGGTCGTCGTTCTCGCTCTGCAGCCGGGTCAGCTCGACGAACAGCACGCGGCTCTCATGGCGCGTCCACACCACGCCGATCGCGCTCACCAGCACGGCGGCCAGCAACAGCAGCATGAAGGCGGCATTGAGCACCTTCATGCCGAGGCCTCCGCTGGTGCCAATTTCTCCGCGACGCGCAGCACCGCCGAACGCGCCCGCGGGTTGGCCGCCAGTTCCGCCTCGGAAGCGAATTGCGCCTTGCCCACCGGCGCCAGCCGCGCGGGCGCCGCAGCCACCGGCGGGCCGCGTCGACTGCCTTGCACACGACCGGAGTGGTCGCGAATGAACAGCTTGACCGCGCGATCTTCCAGCGAATGAAAGCTGATCACAGCCAGCCGGCCGCCAGGCTTGAGGCGTTCCAGCGCGGCGTCCAGGCCCTGCTGCAACGCAGCCAGTTCGCCGTTCACGCGGATGCGCAGGGCCTGAAAGCTGCGGGTGGCCGGGTGCTTGCCCGGTTCGCGACGCCCTACCACCCGTTCCACCAGGGCGGCCAGCTCGCCGGTACGGGCCAGCGGCTTCTCGCGACGCTGCTCGACGATGGCGCGGGCGATGCGCCGGCTGTGGCGCTCTTCGCCGAACTGCCAGAGCACGTCGGCGATCTCGCGCTCGTCCGCAGCGGCGAGGAAATCCGCGGCGCTTTCGCCCCGGCTGGTGTCCATGCGCATGTCCAGCGGCGCATCGGCCATGAAGCTGAAGCCGCGCGAGGCATCGTCGAGCTGGGGCGAGGAAACGCCCAAGTCGAGCAGGATGCCGTCCAGGCCTGGTGCGGTCTCGTCCCAGTCGGCCAGCGCGGCGAAGTTCTCGTGGCGGATCGACACGCGCGGATCGGCGGCGAATTCGGCCTGGGCGGCAGCGATGGCGGTCGGATCGCGGTCCATCAGCAGCAGGCGGCCGGTCGGCCCCAGACGCGACAATACGGCGCGTGCATGACCGCCGCGGCCAAACGTTCCATCGAGATAGCGCCCGCCCGTCTGCACGGCGAGACCCTCCACTGCTTCACCCAGCATCACCGGGATGTGCCGCAATTGCTGCTCGGCCATGCCGCACTCCCGCTCCCGTCCCGCTGCTCCAGCCCCGACCTATCGCCGGTTAGAGGTGCAGCTCCGCCATCTCATCGCTGATCTGGTCCTCGCCGATCGTCTGGCGGATCTTGGCCAGATGCGCCTGTTCACTCCAAAGCTCGAATTTGTTGCCCATGCCGAGCAACACCGCCTTCTTCTCGATGCCTGCCGCAGCGCGCTGGCTAGCCGGCAGCAGGATCCGCGCAGCGCCATCCGGCTCGACCTGGGCCGCGGCACCGACCAGCTTCATCTGCATGTCCCGATGCGCCGTCTTGACCTTGGGCAGGGCATTCACCTGATCGCGCACCTGCTCCCACTCGGCCTGCGGAAACAGCCAGAGGCAGCCCGACTCGAAGGGGTTGTAGGTGATCACCAGTCGATTGGCGCACGCGCCCGCCACCAGCTCCCGATAAGCCGTCGGGATGGTCAGACGACCTTTGTCGTCCACGGTGATGGCGGTCTCGCCCTGAAACACGACGTGATGAGCTCCACAAAAACCCACGATTTAACACCGGAGCCCACGATAGTCTCGCGTCCTGAGACTGTCAAGCGAATTTCGCTTGTGAATCAAGGAGAAAGGCGAAGAAGTGGCCGCATTTCCAGCCTTTTGTAAGAAAAGCCATTAATGTCTTTGAATCAAAGGCATTTTTCCCTGAGCAGCGCCCACCAAACGCACCCGCCAGACACCAGAACGCGGCAGCCAAGTGGCTCTCGGCGCAAACAAATGCCCCGCCCGCCGCCCAGAACATGAACGGGCGGCAGACGAGGCTCTTTGAGTAAGGTGGAGTCGGCCTGTAAGCCGGGTTCTGTACGCCTTGCGGCGCGACAGTCATTCCTCTCGGCCAGGCGTCGCCGCCTGGCTCCAGCAACCTACCCGGGAACAACGCGGGCCGCGTTATCGTTCCCCTATTTGGTCTTGCTCCGAGTGGGGTTTACCGTGCCACGCGGCGTTGACCCCGCGCGCGGTGCGCTCTTACCGCACCGTTTCACCCTTACCACGCGCATCGCTGGGATGCCGTTCGGCGGTCTGTTCTCTGTTGCACTGGCCGTCAGCTCGCGCTGCCCAGGAGTTACCTGGCACTCTGCCCTGTGGAGCCCGGACTTTCCTCGACGCGCCGATGGCGCGACGCGACTGCCCGGCCGACTCCTTCCTTATTGTAACCCCGCGCGCGCCAGCCGGGCCACGACCGTATCGGCCGAGCGCCGGCACAAGCAGTTCCCATCAGCTTGTGGATACCCTACGCCCTCGCCCGAATCGGGCCGGATCGCCGGGGTCACGCATGCCACGTCTTGTTCGCCTTGCCTTGCGCTGGCTCGCCCGGACGCTTATCGCATGCATCGCACTGTTGCTGACCTACACCCTCGCCATGCTGGTGCTGGGTCTGGCGCCCGCGCATCCGGACTGGCGCATGCCGGCACAAGGCACCACGGTCTGGCTGACCACCAACGGCGTGCATGCCGCCCTGGTGCTGCCGAGCCAGGACGGCGAGACTCGCTGGAACAGCCTGTTCCCGCCAGCCAACACGGCAGCGCCCGCCCGATCCGGCAAGCATTCCATGATGAGTATCGGCTGGGGCGACCGCAGCTTTTTTCTCAACGTGCCTGATTGGAACAAGCTTCGGCCGTCGATCGCGATCTACGCGCTGTCCGGGATGGATGGCACCGTATTGCACGTGGAATATGTCGATCCGCCGACGCCATCCAAGGACGCCATACCGATCAGGCTTTCCGCCGAGGCCTACGCGCGGCTGACTGCTTATATCCTCGCCAGCACACGTACCGACTCCAGCGGCAAGGCCATCGTCATCGCCGGACACGCCTACGGCGACGGCGATGCCTTCTACGAAGCCAACGGGCGCTACACTCCTTTCACCACCTGCAATCAGTGGGTACGCAATGCGCTGGACGCCGCCGGCGTGCGCACGGCCTGGTGGTCACCGCTGGATGTCCCGCTGTTCTGGCAACTGCGACACGCCACTCCGCCCGTCGAGCCGGATCGGAAAGCCGATGAGCCAGCAGCTCCGCAGTGACGCCCATCAGGCCTCGTAGAGTGCCTTGCGCGGCGCTCCGCTGATGGTCGCCGCCAGCTTGGCCGCCTTGGCCGGCGGCAGCTCTTCGCGCAGGATGGCGAAGATACGCCGCCCCTCGATCAGACGCGCATCAACCTCCTCGCCGCAACCGGCCACCAGCACCACGCACTCGCCGCGCTGCTGATCGGGATCGCCCGCTACCCGATCGGCGAGAGCCTCCAACGGCTCGCCAAGTACGGTCTCGAACAGCTTGGTCAACTCGCGGGCAAGCACCGCCTCGCGCTCGCCCCCGAACACCTCGCGCATGTCGGCCAGACATTCAGAGATCCGGTGCGAGGACTCATAGAAGATCAGAGTCCGACGATCGGCAGCCAGCTCCTGCAGGCGCGACCGCCGGGCTGCCGACTTCGGCGGCAGAAATCCTTCGAATACGAAACGATCGCTGGGCAACCCGGCTACCGAGAGGGCGGCGATCGCGGCGCAGGCGCCAGGCACCGGGATGCAGCGGATGCCGGCAGCACGCGCCGCACGCACCAGCCTGAAACCAGGATCGCTGATCAGCGGCGTGCCGGCGTCGGAAATCAAGGCGACCGACTCGCCCTCTTGCATGCGCCGCACGATGGCGTCGACCGCCTCACGCTCGTTGTGCTCATGCAAGGCCGTCAAAGGCGTTGCCACATTGTGCTGCAGCAACAGCTGACGGCTGTGCCGGGTATCTTCGGCAGCGATCAGCGCCACCGAACGCAAGGTGTCGATGGCACGCGCGGAGAAATCGTCCCGGTGGCCGATCGGGGTCGCGACCACCCACAGGCAGCCGGCTGAGGCAGAGAGCATCTGTCTATCCTGTCGCCGCGTAGCGGCCGTGTGATCGGCTATGATCGCGCACACTGACTTTTGATGACACTCGTCGACGTAAAGGGATTTCCATGCGCCGGTCTCGCGCCGCAGGCATTGGCCTGCTGTCTGCCCTCCTGCTTAGCGGATGCCTGCCATCCGTGGTGCCACTGACGCCGGCAGAAATCAGCGCCACCAAGAACGCCGAGGCCATGGCTCGCGAGGGACGTCTGGACCAGGCGGCCCAGGCTTATCTGGTACTGGCGTCGCAAGCCCCCAGCCACGGCGACCACTATCGACTGCTGGCGGCCGAGGCCTGGCGCCAGGAAGGTCAACTGGATCGCGCCGCACCGGTGCTCGCCCTCATCAAACGCGAGAAACTGGCCGAGGACGAGCCCGTGCGCCTGGACCTGCTGCGCGCGGAACTGGCCTTGAAAAGCGGCGACGCGCAGAGCGCCCTGCAGCTCACCACGCAACCGACTGTTTACGTTCCGGCACCGCTGCAGCTGCGCCTGCTCGAACTGCGGGCCCGAGCCATGGCGGCCAGCGGCGACAACTGGGGGGCGGCCCGCACGCGCGTGGAGATGGATGCCCGCCTCGAGGGATTGGACCGCACGCAGAACCGCAATCAGATCGTCGACCTGCTCGCCAAGCTCGGCGCAGACCCGCTGAAGCAGCGGGCCGCGGCGATGAAGCCGGACGATCGCATGTCGCCCTGGATCGACGAGGCATTGGCCCGACTCGGCGTTGCCGTGGCTCACGCGCAGCCGACGCTTGGACAGCCGGTCGGCACCCTGATCCCGGGCGCGGACGCGAATGTGCGCGAAGGCTTCAAGATGCCTCCGCAGGTCGCCCTGCTGCTCCCGGTCGGCGGCGCCACCGCCGCCGCCAGCAACACGATCCGCGAAGGCTTCTTCGCCGCCTACGCGGACTCCAGCAAAAATCATGCGCCGCGCGCCGAGGTGCGCATGTACGACAGCGGCGGCAGCGGCACGAGCGCCATCAAGGCTTATCAACAGGCGGTCGCCGATGGAGCGCAGCTGGTGGTCGGCCCGCTGACCCGCAGCGAAGTGGCCGCCGTGCTGAGTCAGGCCCAGTTGCCCGTGCCCGTGCTTTCGCTGAATCATCCCGACAACAAGAACCTGCCTGCGAACGGCACCAGCGAGTTCGGCCTGCTACCCGAAACCGAAGGCGCCCAGGCCGCCGATCACATGGTGGAACGGGGCATTCGCAACGCCTATGTGCTGATTTCGGGCGACGATTTCGCCCAACGTGCCGCCAGCGCCTTCAAGGCCGAGTTGGCGGCACGCGGCGGCCAGGTGCAGGGCAGCGCACAGCTCAGCGCCGGCAGCGTGAACTATTCGTCGGCAATCAAGGGTTTGCAGATCGGCCAGTCGGCCGGTGACGCCGGCATCTTCATCAGCATGCGCCCGCAGCAGGCCCGCCTGCTTCTGCCGCAGCTGCAGGTGGCCAACGTCAAGCTGCCGATGTTCGCCACTTCGCACGTCTACGCCGGCGTCGAGGATCCTAGCGCCGACAACGATCTGGAAGGCCTCGAGTTCTGCGACGCACCATGGCTGTTCGATGCGCAGCCCGGCCTGCCAAGCCATGCCGATATTGCCATACAGCTGCCCGAAACCAAGGGAGTGTCTGCACGCCTGTTTGCCTTCGGCATGGATGCGTGGAATCTGGCGCCCTATCTCGACTGGTTGCGCGCGCATCCCGGCAGCTATCTCCCAGGCGCCAGCGGCCAGCTGACGGCCGACCAATTTGGTCGCATACGGCGGGTTCTGGTGTGGGCAAAATTCCAGGGCGGCGTTGCGCATCCGCTCAGCGGCAGCCTGCAGATGGATGACGTGCCGGCCAGTGCCCCGCCCGTGGATGACGGCACAAGCGCACCGCCACCCGACAACGGCGGCACCTCGACCAAGCACTGATGCGTACAACGGGCCACACCTTCGAGCAGCGCGCATTGACCGAACTGGAACGCGCCGGCCTGAAGCTGCTGACACGCAACTACGCCACGCGTTTCGGTGAACTCGATCTGGTCATGCTGGAGCGCAACATCGTGGTGTTCGTTGAAGTGCGCTACCGTCGGCAGGCCGCTCAAGGAGATGCAGCCGCTTCCATCACGGCTAGCAAGAAGGAGAAGCTGATCAAGACGGCCTCCAACTGGCTGGCCGCGCATCCCTCGCGAGCTGGCGCCGAGTGCCGCTTCGACGTGATAACTTACGATGGCCCGCCTGAAAACGCCTGTTGCAACTGGCTTCGAGGCGCGTTCGAGGCAGCGTAAAATCCAGCGGGGCGGTCCACTGGCGAAATCCGGTGCATTGCGTCACAATCATAGGTGCAGGTGATTTAGGGGCATCCCCGACGGGTATTTGTCGGCCGAAGAAACAAGCGCTTGAGTGCGCTTGTTTGTCGGGCGTACAGTGGGGCTGACTTGCAAGTTGAGGGTGGTCGCCGGACACAAGCGACCCGCCTAGACAGGGAGTGAGAATGGAAGCGAAACGTTGTGCATTGCGGGGGCCCACGGCCCCTATGTCAGCTATGGCCCGCCAGATGGGGACTGGCGCGATCCTTGCTGGCTTTTTTTCGTCTGCTCTCAGGCAGTCGCCGTACCTACGGCAGGGGCAATTCTTTCAGTCACGTTGAACCGTTGCCGGATAGCCGGCCACGAGATGACGCACGTGTCCTGGTTTCAGGCGTGTCATGGAAAGCAAACGTTCCCCTGTTCGAATCCGACCATCCATTTATCTTGCGGGTACTGACGTGAAAATGGCTTTTGCAAAGCGGGTCTTCTTGAAACGTGCATTGGTCGGCGCCCTGCTGCTGACGGTCCTGGCCCTTGTGGGCTGCGGTACGCCTCCAGCCAAGGATTACGGCGGCTCTTGGAAGCCGGTCAACCGGTTCCAGGACGAGACCACCGCCATACCGCTCAATGAGACTTATCAGTACTTCGCCGCGCCGATGGACCGCACGCTGAAGAACATGCTGAGCCGCTGGGCGCAGGACACAGGCATGAAGCTCTCCTATGGCATCGCGGAGGACTACACCCTGTTCACCCCGGTCGGCCAGATCCATACGGCGAACGGACGGGAAGCCACCGCGCAGCTGAGCTCCATCTACGCGCAGGAAGGGGTGTCCGTCTCGATCAGCGGCAACCAGATCATCGTCAGCCAGGCCGCCGCAACGACGCCCGAGGCCCCGGCCGACACCGCGGTTTCGAATGCTTCCAAGGCTGGCGCCCCAGCCAATCCGAACTCCAAGCCATGACCACTAGGGAATTTGCCGTGACAACCGATCTGGGGCTTTACTGATGGCCGTCAAGAAATCCAGCCAGAAAATCGACGAGGCCGTCAACAAGTCGGTTAATTTCGAGGTGAGCATCGCCGACATCGCCAAGCGGAGTGAGCGTCGTGCGTGGTGGGTCGCAATTGTGGCCATCGTGATGGCACTGATCCTGCTTGGCGGCTACTTCTACATGCTCCCCTTGAAGGAAAAAGTGCCGTATGTGGTCATGGCTGACGCTTATACGGGCACCAGCTCGCTGGCGCGCCTGACCGAGGACTTCACCAATCGCAGCATCAGCACCAGCGAGGCGCTCAGCCGCAGCAACATCGCCCACTTCATCCTGGCGCGCGAATCCTATGATTCCGCCACGCTGAACACGCATGACTGGGTCACGGTGATGACCATGTCCGCGCTGTCGCGCGATGTGTTCGGCCCCTACCAGGCGTTGATGTCCAGCATCAATCCGGACAACCCTTATAAGGTCTACGGCAAAAGACAGGCGATTCGGGTCAAGATCTCCAGCATTCAATTGAGCGGCAACAGTGGCGTGAACAGCTCCAGCAAGGGCGCCACCGTGCGCTTTCAGCGCAGCCTGTACAACAAGGAAACCGGCTATACCCAGCCGATCGACAGCAAGATCGCCACGCTGAGCTATACGTATCGGCCAGAGCTGCAGATGGACGATCAGTCTCGCATCGAGAACCCGCTCGGCTTCCAGGTCATGGAATATCGCGTCGACAACGATTACGCCTCGCCGCCGCCGCCTGAGTCACAGGGTGACGCGTCGCAGGCCGCCCAGCCCGCCGCCGGCGTGCCACCGGCCCAGCCCGCCACCAGCGCAACTGCGCCTGCGGCCGGCCAGGTCATCAGCGTGCCCCAGCCGCCGAATCTTGATTCAAACGCCACCCGCCAAGGAGCTCCTGTGCCTACATCGACCAATGGAGCAGGCCGCCCATGAAGACCAGTCAATGGAGCCTGGTTGGCCTCTTTGCCTTCATCGCCACGCCAGCGATGGCTCAAGTCGTACAGCAGTACGAATACCAGCCTGATCACATTTATCAGGTCCGCACCGGCCTGGGCATCACCACCCAGATCGAGCTGAGTCCGAACGAAAAAATCCTGGACTACAGCACGGGCTTCAGCAACGGCTGGGATCTGACGCGTCGCGACAACGTGTTCTATCTCAAGCCGAAGAACGTCGACGTCGACACCAATATGATGATACGGACGGCGACGCATTCGTACATCATCGAACTGAAGGTGGTCGCCACCGACTGGAAGGCACTGGATCAGGCCAAGCGCGCAGGCGTCCAGTACAAGGTGGTCTTCACCTACCCGTCCAATACCAGCTTCTCTGACGAAGTAGCCAAGGTAGCCAAGGCGCCCGAGCAAAGCTCCGCCCTGGTCAAGGGTCGCAGCTACAACTTCGATTACGACTACGCCACGCGTAGCAAGAACGCCCCCTGGTTGGTTCCAGTCGATGTCTATGATGACGGTGAGTTCACCTACATCAAGATGAGCGACCTGAAGCAGTTTCCGAGCGGGAATTTCCCTGCCGTCTACATGCGTCAAACCGCGCATGGCGGTGATGCGGTGGTCAATACCACGGTCGAGGGCGAGACGATCATTGTCCACGGCACGTATCCCTACTTGGTCATTCGCCACGGCAACGATGTCGTGGGCCTGCGAAGGAACACCAAAAAGTGAGCTCGAATACTCCTAATCAACCAGGCGAAGGCTCCGGCTTCGGTAATGTTCCACCGCAGCAAGAGGGCCATGGCGGCGGTTTCGATCCGCTAGCCAACAATCCCTATTCGGCTCAGTACCGGCAGGGACCTGCTCCGGACCTTGACGCCAACGCGCCAATATTGAAGTCCAGCGACCTCAAGCGGATGAATCGGCGCGCCCTGCTGTTCCTGGGCGCGATCGTCGCCTTGCTCGCGATACTCGGCTTTTGGTTGATCAAGGGCTCGCACCACGAAGCGCCCGCCAAGAAGCCCGATGCCGTGGTGATCCCGACAGCGCCGCCGGCGCCGCCGCCGCTGCCGCCCTCGCGCACGCCGCCGCCGCCAATCCCTGTGGTCGCCACAAACTCCACCCCGGTGGTGCCGACACCGCCGCCGCCCCACAAGATGCAGCAGCAGAACCAACCGCATGGCCCGACCCTGCTGGATCGGCGCATTGCGGCGGCTGGCGGTGATAACGCACCTGCGCCGACGCCACCTGCCGCCGCAGGGCAACAGGGCTCCGGCAGCATGCCTGGTCAACCGGGTCTGGGCGATGGTCCGACCAGTGCGCAGCCAATTCTCAACCCGGACACGCTGCTGGTTAGGGGGACCTATATCCGCTGTGTGCTTGAAACCCGCATCATCACCGACATTCCGGGCTTCAGCTCCTGCATCGTCACCGAGCCGGTTTATTCGATCAACGGCCATCGACTGCTGCTGCCGAAGGGCTCCAAGGTGCTAGGCAAATACGGTGATGGCGGTGCCCCTGCTGGCGACCGCGTTGCTGTGGTGTGGGACCGCATCGTGACCCCCAACGGCATCGACATCAACATGTCGAGCCCGGGTATCGACGACCTCGGCGGTGCCGGCTACCCCGGTTACGTCAACTCGCATTGGGTTAGTCGTATCAGCTCGGCTTTGCTGATCAGCATATTGAGCGATGCATTCTCCTACGAAGCAGCCGAGCACGGCCCGAAGACCAGCACTGCCACCACGGGTGGCGTGGTCGAACAGCCTTTCCAGAGCAATACGGCACAAACCTTGCAGCAGCTGGCTGGCCAGGCGGTACGGAAATCCGCCAATCGCCCGGTCACCGTCACCATCAACCAGGGCACCATCGTGGACATCTATGTCTCCAAGGACGTGGATTTCAGCGGAGTGGTGGCGCGCTTCTGAACCCCAAGAACCGGAACTAGCGAACAACTGCACAGAACAGGTATGGACGACACGACCGCCATCGCCGAAGTTTCAAACGAATTCCTGGACTACCAGTACGAAGTGCTGGGCATCCGGGAGTTCATGGCTTCGTCGGAAGTCACCGAAATCTGCATCAACCGCCCGGGCGAGTTGTACCTGGAAGCACGTGGCGGCTGGCAGCGCGTCGAGGTTCCGAGCTTGACCTTCGAGCGCGCCCGGCAGTTCTGTACGGCGGTGGTCAACGAGAGCAATACCGGACAGCGCATCACCGACGTCGATCCGGTGGTGTCGCTGACCTTCCCGACCGGACAGCGTGCGCAGTTCGTGATACCGCCGGCGGTCGAGGCCGGCAGCGTCTCCATTACCATTCGTCTACCTTCCAAACAGACCAAGACGCTGGCGCAGTATCAGGAAGACGGCTTCTTCGGTGAAATCCTCGAGGACACTGCCGGCATCAGCGAGCATGACCGCGAGTTGCTGGATCTGCGTGCAGCCCGCAATTACGCTGACTTCTTCCGCAGGGCGGTACAAAACAAGAAGAACATCGTGGTCTCCGGCGCCACCGGCAGCGGCAAGACCACCTTCATGAAGTCGCTGGTGCATCACATTCCGTCGCACGAGCGGCTGGTGACCATCGAAGACGCCCGCGAACTGTTCATCGAACAGCCCAATGTAGTGCATCTGCTGTATTCCAAGGGCGGCCAGAGCGCCAGCAACGTCACCGCCAAGAGCTGTATGGAAGCCTGCCTGCGCATGAAGCCGGATCGCATCATCCTAGCCGAGCTGCGCGGCGACGAATCGTTCTATTTCATCCGTAACTGCGCCTCCGGCCACCCGGGCTCGATCACCAGCTGCCACTCAGGCAGCACCGAGCAGACCTGGGACCAGCTGGCGTTGATGGTCAAGGCATCGGCTGAGGGGGCCGGACTGGAATTCGACACGATCAAGCGATTGCTGATGATGACGATCGACATCGTCGTGCACATCAAGGCGCATGCCGGACGCCGCTACATCACCGGCATTGATTTCAACCCGGGCCGCTTCCTTCCGTCGAGCAAATCGGCGGCGGGCGCGTGACCTGTTGAATCGAGGAGACCACGTCATGCTCACCGGAATGGAATTGATGGCTTGCCCGAACCTCGCGGTTCCGGCCGAGGTGATGCATCACGTGGTCAACGTCGAATCCGGCTACAACCCGTACGCCATCGGCGTGGTCGGCGGCCAGCTGGTGCGTCAGCCGCAAAATCTGGATGAGGCGCTGGCCACGGTGCAGATGCTCGAATCCAAGGGCTACAACTTCTCGGTCGGCGTAGCCCAGGTGAATCGCTCCAATCTGCTCAAGTACGGGCTGGATTCGTACCAGAAAGCGTTCGATCCCTGCGAAAACCTGGCCGTGGGCTCGCAGATCCTGAACGGGTGCTACTACAGCTCAGGTGGCGACTGGGGCAAGGCCTTCAGCTGTTACTACTCCGGCAACTTCGTGACCGGATTCCGCGACGGCTACGTCCAGAAGATCTACGACTCGATGAATCGCGGCATGACCCTGGCCAGCAACACCAGCGTCGATGCCAGCTCGGCGATCCCCCTGCAGAGCGTTCCTGTCCAGGTAACCAAACGCAGCAACGGCACCACGGTGCTTAGTGCGGACAGCTCGGCCTATCGGGTAGCCATTCGCAGTTCGCTGGTTGACGCCGTCGCCAATGCGGCCTTGACGCCAGTCGTCAATGCGATAGCTCCGTCGCTGCAAGCGGCTCCCGCACCAGCGGCAGCGCCTGCTCAGCCGCCACCCGTACAGGCCCAAGCAAGCGCTGCTGCTCCCGCAGCGCCACAGGCGGCCGGCAACAACAACATGGGGGATGTGTTCATTCCCCAAGTGCGCGGACCCGGCGATCCGGTCGGGCCGGCGCCGAGAATGGTGGCGGCAACGGCTGGCGCAGCCCAGGCCGCAGCTAACCCGGCAGCCGCTCCGGGTCCGGCCACGGCGGCAGCACCCGCGGCCCCGGCCGCACCTGCCGGCGACCATGCCGACCTTCGCCAGGGAGGACAAGACAATGCTTTTGTCTTCTGAATTTCGGCTTCAAGCTTTAAAAATCGATACCTGCGAAAGCACCAAGCATTCGCCGGATGGGCGTTCAGGCGTCCTCGGCGTTGGCCTTCGGGCCGTAACACCGCCTCGACCTCGTGTCGGGGTGTTCTGCAACAAGAGGGGTTTGCCCATTCAACCCTGAAGCCTTAGTGGCGGTCATCTTCGGACGGCCGCAACCATCCCAACCCTTCCAAGGAAATTTCGTCATGGCACCGACTTCGCTTTCCAATCAGAACATCCATAACTCCCACCGCATGCGCATGGGCTTGTTCATGTGTTTCGCGGTCGCCCTGGCAATGGTGATGCCCGACCTGGCTTTCGCTCAGGCCAACGACGGTGGCACGACGCAGACCGCGTGTACCTTCTTCACCACGGTCAGCAATGTGCTGAACGCGGTTTCGATCCTAGTGGTCACCATCGCGGTCATGTTCACCGGCTACAAGGTCGCCTTCGCGCACGCCCGCATCAGCGAGTGCATGCCGGTGATGATCGGCGCCATCCTGATCGGTGCCGCAGCCCAGATCGCTAACCTGTTCCTGACCAACAGCTCCAAGTCCAATGGCGCTCAGGCTTGCTCGGGCTCGACGACCACCAGCCTGATCATGCACTCGCTCGACCATTACGCCAGCGTCGCGGCTCACATGCTGCAGCACATTGCGTAAGCATCATGCATAAGAATGTTCTGTTCCGCGGCTGCACCCGGCCCCCCATGTTCATGGGGGTGCCTTACGTTCCCTTCTTCATGGGTGCGGGCGGGTGCTTCCTGTTGGCGGTGTATACCAACATGCTCTACCTGCTGCTGTTGCCGGTAGTGATTTTCATCATGCGCATGATGGCCAAGCGCGACGAATTGATCTTCCGCTTGCTCGGCTTGCGCTTCCAGTTCTTCACCCGGGTCAGGAATGTCCGGCAGAACGATGGCATGTGGACCTTCACCCCCAACAGTTACCGCGGTCAGAAGAAAAACCCGGACCCCCCTTCGCTGGGGGTCCGGGACGCTAACAGCACTCATCGGTAATCATCATGTTTAACCCAGACACCCCCATCAGTGACTTCGTTCCGTTGTCCACCCATGTCTCGCCGACCGTGCTCAAGACGACGGAGGGAGACTATCTGTTGGTGTGGCGTCTGGGCGGTTTGCCCTTCGTCGGCCGCGAGGAGTGGGAGCTGGAGCATCGGCACGGCACCTTCAATCGCATGCTGCAGACCCTGCGCGCCCCGGACTTCGTCAACGTGGCGTTCTGGGTGCACGACCTGCGCCGCCGTAGGCGCATCAAGGATCACAGCAAATTCAAGCAGACGTTCAACCAGCAGATGTCGGACGGCTACTACAACGCGCTCTCCGCTCAGAAGCTGATGCAGAACGAGCTGTACCTGACCATGATTTTCCGCCCCACGGTGGGCAGCGGAAAGCGCCTGGTCGAAAAGTCTGCCAATGTCGCCCAGCTCGAGGCCGAACAGAAACAGGCCGTCGCCACCGTGCTCGAACTGGCCGGCAACGTCGAAGCCGTGCTCAAGGACTACGCACCCTATCGCCTGAGCATGTACGAGGCCAGCAATGGCGTCGTGTTCTCCGAGGCGCTGGAATTCTTCGGTTACCTGCTGAACCGCATCGATGAACCGGTGCCCGTGTTGCAGGCTCCGATCTACAACTACCTGGCCCTGAGCAAGCAGCGCTTCTCGGCGAAGAGCGGCGATTTCGTATTGACCACGCCGACCGGAGTAAATCACTTCGGCGCCATCCTCAACGTCAAGGAATACACCGACGCCACCTATCCGGGCATCCTGAACGGGCTGAAGTATCTCGATTTCGAATACGTCATCACCCACTCGTTCAGCCCGATGGGCCGACACGATGCGCTCAAGGCACTCGAGCGCACCAAGGGCATGATGGTCTCCTCCGGCGACAAGGCCTTCAGCCAGATCGCCGAAATGGACATCGCGATGGACCAGCTCGCCTCCGGCAACTTCGTGCTAGGCGAATACCATTTCACCATCGCGATCTATGCGCCGAGTCAGGAAACGCTCGGGCAACAGCTGGCGGCTACGCGCGCCGAACTGTCCAACGCCGGTTTCGTCTCCATCAAGGAAGACCTAGCGGTCACGGCGGCCTTCTATGCGCAGTTCCCCACCAACTGGAAGTATCGTACCAGGCTGGCGAACGTCAGCTCGCTGAACTTCCTGGGCCTGTCGCCGCTGCACAACTTCGCCGTCGGCAAGAAGGACAACAATCCGTGGGGCGACTGCGTCACCACCTTGCAGACCACCAACGGACAGCCTTACTTCTTCAATTTCCACGCCACCCATCCTGCAGAGAATTCGCTGGGCGAGAAGGCCATCGCCAATACCATGGTGATCGGTAAGTCCGGTACCGGTAAAACCGCGCTGATCAACTTCCTGCTCAGCCAAGTGCAGAAGCTCACGCCGACCCCGACCATCTTCTTCTTCGACAAGGACCGCGGCGCGGAGATCTTCGTGCGGGCCTGCGGCGGCAACTATCTGGCGCTGGAGAACGGCCAGCCCACCGGCTTCAACCCGTTCCACTGCGAGCGCAACGAAGCCAACGTGCAGTTCCTGTCCGACCTGATCAAGGTCCTGGCCGGTAAGAGCGTGTACAGCGCGCGCGAGGAAGAAGACATCTTCCGCGCCGTGGAGAACATCCTCGACACGCCGGTGCGCCTGCGCAGCATGACCAACTTTCAGAAGAGCCTGCCCAATATGGGCGACGACGGGCTTTTCGTGCGTCTGCGCAAGTGGACGGCCGGCAACTCGCTGGGCTGGGTGTTCGACAACCCGGTCGACACCATCGACCTGGACAAGGCCAACATCATTGGCTTCGACTACACCGAGCTGATCGACAACCCCGAAGTGCGCGTGCCGGTCATCAACTACCTGCTGCACAAGCTGGAAGCGCTAATTGACGGCCGCCCGCTGATCTACGTGATGGACGAGTTCTGGAAGATCCTGGAGGGCAAGGGCGGCCTCAAGGAATTCGCCAAGAACAAGCAGAAGACCATCCGTAAGCAGAACGGCCTCGGCATCTTCGCCACGCAGAGCCCGGAAGACGCCCTATCCAGCGACATCGCGGCCGCGCTGATCGAGCAGACGGCCACCATGATCCTGTTGCCGAACCCGAACGCCAGCCGCGACGACTACATCAACGGCCTCAAGCTGACCGAGGCGGAATACAAGGTCGTGGTGAGCCTGGACGAGCGTTCGCGCTGCTTCCTGGTCAAGCAAGGCCACGGCAGCTCGGTCTGCCAGCTCAACCTGCGCGGCATGGACGACTCACTGGCGGTGATCTCCGCCTCGACGGACAATATTGAAATCATGCACCAGATTCTGCGTGAGCGCGCAGAGGCTGAGGGCGTCAGCGTAGACGACCTGAAGCCGGAACAATGGCTCAATGCGTTCTACGAAAACCGCAAGGGCAGCGGCAAGAAGCCCACCCAACCCACGCAATCCACGCGGCCGAGCCGCTCGGCGGCGATGTAATCGCCGCATATTTCAGTACGGAGGAAATAGCCATGAACCGCACCACATCCCGCCGGGTATCGTGCCTTTCCATGCGCAAGGCCGGCGCCGCCCTCAGCCTGACCCTGGCGTGCTGCCTGGGTATGGGCACTGCGCACGCGCAAGTGCTCGTCATGGACGTGACGACCGAGGCAGAGACCACGGCGAGCTACGGCGAAGAAGCCGCGCAGACCTTGAAGCAGATTTCGCAGTACGAAACCCAGCTTCAGCAGTATCAGCAGATGCTGTCCTCGATCCAAGGCATCACCAGCGGCATGTCGCTGCTGCCCAACACGCTGCAGCATGCGGACTACAACTCGGTGGTGACAGCCGCTTGCGGCGGCGGCTCGGGCATCAGCAACATCCTCGGAACGGTCATCTCCGATGTCGCCTCTGAAATCACGGGCAATACGCCGATCCAGCAGCAGCAGCAGGAAATCTGCGCGAAGATCACCTATTACCAGGTCGACCAGTACAACACCACCGTGGACATGCTGAACAAGATGACTGGCGCTTACCAGCAGCAATTCCAGAAGATTGAAGGCATCGCCAATGGGATAAGCTCGTTGACGCAGGCTGATACCGGTAACGTCACCGCTCAGGAACAGAAATACAGCAACACGATCTCTTCAGAGATGAGCACATTTAATGCTCAGATGGAAGCTGATACGAACATCATCAAGACGCTGCAGGCACAGCAGTCGATCCTCGCCAGGATCGCCTTCAAGGGCAATCCGAACTTGATCGGCGACGCCACGCAGGCGGCTATTCTAACTGCGGTATTCAAGGTCAACTGACGAAACCCACATCGCTGGGAATGGGCTAAGAGTGAGGACTGTGCAAATGCGCTCTCAACATGCTCTCGACGGCACCGATCGTCGACGTGTCGAAGCAGTCATTCACACAGTGCGAATAGGGGCCGTTGGCGCGTTCCAACAGGGGGACAACCGGGCGGAGCAGCCGTACATGCTTTTGCTTCGCCGGGTACCCATTCGGCATGGGCCGAACCGTACGAGTAGTGCAAGTTCAGGAAGGGATTTGCGCCACTTCGCACCGGGCGCCAATGGAAAAGCTCAGCCACGCATTCAAAATGGAACTATGCCATGAATCTCGCTTTCTACACGTTGGTCTACACGTACATAAACGACAAGATCAACACCTTCGGCACCACACTCATGGGCAACCTGATGGGTGTGGTCAGCGGAGTGGCGCTGACCCTGGTCACGCTCTGGATCATGATCCAGGGCTTCCGCATCGCCACCGGACAGTCGCAGGAAAACCTGATGGTGTTCGTCACGAAGGGCGCGCGCATCGCCCTGATCGTCACGGCAGCCACCACCATGAACATCTTCGGATCGAACCTGCACGATCTGTTCACCACCGAGTTGCCGACTGATATCAACCAGCTCTTCACCGGCAACGACGAGACCATTCAAAGCACCATCGACAAAAACCTTGCAGCTACCGTACTGGCGATGACGGCCATCGATGCTGTACAGGCCCCTGTCAACGATACGCAAACAGTAGCCGACAAGGGGCGCGCAGCCGATTTCGCCATGGTTGGCACGGCTACCCCGCCGATGGCGGCAGGCGCCATGCTGCTGATGTTCAACCTGGCCATAGCACTATTCGTGGGACTGGGGCCTCTGTTCATTCTCTGTCTGATCTTCGAACAGACCAAGGGGCTATTCCAGCGCTGGCTGATGTACGGCATAGGCACCGTCTTCGCGATGGCCATGCTCAGCTTTGTCAGCTCGATCGTGCTGAACGTCACCGTGAATTTGGCCACTTCACTGTGGGCCACCAATTTCATCAACCAGTTCACGGGCGGCTCGAGCGAGGGCCTTACCACCCAGTCGATGGAACAAGGCGGCATTGGCCTGCTGATGACCATGCTGATCATTTCCGCCCCGCCCATGGCCGCGAGCTTTTTCCAGGGAACCCTCGGCAGCTTCCTGCCTTATAGTTCCTTCGGCGGACGCCCCTCCGCTCAGCCTGGAGCGCATGGTCAACCGCCAGGATCCTTTAACTATGGTACGCCACCGTCTGGGAACGCGGGCGGTTCTAGCAAAGCAACCGACGGAGGTGGCTATGGCAGTAGCGGCGGTAGTTCGGCGCCATCCACATACTCGGGTGCCGACCCAACGCACTCCAATCGGTATAGCGGCGTGACAGCAGGAGCCCCTGGCGAAGCCATACGCCAAGGCACCGGCCTTGCCTCGCCACCACCATCAGGCTTGCCGCCGACACCCCCAAGCAGCTATACCGCTTAACCCGTACCAGTAGATTTCTGGAGCAAGGTCATGCAAACCATCCGTTGGATCCAATGGTTACTCGGCGCAGCACTGCTGGTCAGCACCATGCTCGTTCATGCCGAAGGCGGATGCCCGGATGGGGAGTACCCCTCTAGTGGGCAAGGGTGGCAGACTTGCATTCCTATTCCGGGCTACGACAACCAGCAAGCTCCGTCGCCCGGCGCTGAGCGTCCTGCGGTTCGATGGATCGATCATTGGGGAGCTATTGCCACCTACGGACCTACTGTTAGTCTGGGTACATCCGACAACATGGCCAGCCAAAGTGAGGCGGAACAGTCTGCACTGGACAACTGTCATGCGCAGCATGGGTCACCCTGTAAAATTTTGACTTATTACAGGAACGGCTGTGGCGTCATGGTCATTGATGGCCCAGGGAAATATTACGTCGGTGATTTTGGACCCACTCTAGATGAAGCAAGCAGAAAGACCATGCAAACTTGCATAAACGACGGTCACCAAAATTGCCACGTATTCCACTCCGGTTGTAGCTTGCCACAGCTCCTTCAATAGCTCTTCTTCTCATAAATGAACTTCAGGCTCCTCGCTGAGGTGTAAACACCACCTGATTTTTGGAGAGATCCCATGAAACTACGCAACGTCTTTGCTTCTCTCGCGCTCTGCGCGATGACAGCATTCGCCAGCACCTCGGCCCGCGCCCAGGGCGTCGATCCCTGCAGCACCTATATGTGCATGGCCGGCATCTCGGGCTTCGGCGCTACCGGTGGTCCGATCTGCAGCGCTTCCTACACCACCTTTTTCCTGATGCAGGTTTGGGATCCGTGGTTCGATCCGGAAGCAACCTCGACGCTGCGCCGGGGTTACCTGATGAGCTGCCCGGGTGCCAATGGGCCGACCAACGAAGGCATCCTCAGCGAAATCATCGCCATCTGGGGCATGGTTCCCTGATCGCCTAAAGCCAAAGCATCATAAGCGGTAACCACGAAGAGGCAGGGCAAACGCCCTGCCTCTTTTTTTCGCCTTAAATTCAATGACAACCTCGCAGACCGAGGCTTTATTCATGCAGACTTCGCCAGCCAGCCCCTGCAGCAAAGCGAGACTGGCTTACTGATGATCATGCTGATTGCTTTCGCACACCCAGAACCACTCGCCACTCCTCGCATTCTGATTGCCTTCTATTTCCAACCTGCTTTCGGTGGAGTGCATGATCGACAGCAACCGCATAAGCAGCGAATACAGTGAATAGTTAATGCGGGAGCGCGTTAAATCCTCCAATTTTCTGACAGCTGTGACAAAGCTTCCGATAACAGCTTAGACGGTGACAGCAGCATCTCCGCCCTTACGCCCATTCCGGCGGATGCCCCGGAGCTACAGGAAGTGCTCGACCAATTGGTCAGATAGGATCGGCCTTACAGCTTCACCACAAACTCGGCTACCCTCGACAATAGCCAGCGCCCACACTTGATCTGTGGCAAAAGGCCTTGGGGATCTTACGATGCATAAATTTGGCAAATGGCCACTGTGCCCACTCCTTTTGATCGGAACTACTGTGGCTCATGCTCAAGCATCTTGCCCACCGGGCATGGTCCCTTACGGCACTGGCTCAGGCGTCAACATGTGCGGTTATGCCAATAGCCAGCAGTCGACTAACCAACAGCCAGCTAACGCTCCCCCTCAGCGCCCTCCCGAGCGATGGGCGGATCATTGGGGCGCCATTGCCACCTACGGACCTAACGGGAGTTTGGGCACCGCCAACAACATGATGAGTCAAGGTGCTGCGGTGCAGGCCGCCTTGGCCAATTGCCATACGCAGCATGGCTCAACCTGTGAGGTGCTGGCTTACTACCGTAATGGCTGTGGTGTTCTGGTTATTGACGGACCCGGTGAAAACTATAACGCTAACTCCGGAGCGACTTTAGACGAGGCCAGCCAAAAGGCCATGGCTACCTGCGCAAAAGGCGGCTATCAAAATTGTCATGTGTATTACTCCGGCTGCAGTTTTCCGCAGCGCCTTCAATAGCTTCTCTTCTCGTAAACGAACTTCAGACTCCTCGCTGAGGTGTGTCCACCACCTGCTCTTTGGAGATATCCCATGAAACTACGCAACGTCTTTGCTTCTCTCGCGCTATGCGCGATGACAGCATTCGCCAGCACCTCAGCCCGCGCCCAGGGTGTCGATCCCTGCAGCACCTATATGTGCATGGCCGGTATCTCGGGCTTCGGCGCTACCGGCGGTCCGATCTGCAGTGCTTCCTACACCACCTTTTTCCTGATGCAGGTTTGGGATCCGTGGTTCGATCCGGAAGCGACCTCGACGCTGCGCCGGGGTTACCTGATGAGCTGCCCGGGCGCCAATGGGCCGACCAACGAAGGCATCCTCAGCGAAATCATCGCCATCTGGGGCATGGTTCCCTGATCGCCCAAAGCCAAAGCATCATAGATAATAACCACGAAGAGGCAGGGCCAACGCCCTGCCTCTTTAGTTTGTTTTAAATGAGCTTTTGCCGCAACGAATCGTCTTTGTCTCACCCATTAGGCGGGGCTTTTATCCATGCAAGCTATAACGCCCGGCCAAGTAGCGATAGCCTTACCTAGACTTGCAACATAAGCGATATGCGACACTGTTCCTTCGCCCAACACGGCGGCTCCTCTTATTGCAGTGGCTAGGACCATTCGATAGTTTCCTAGCGCACCTGCACGCGACAAGGTTCATTGGGGTAAAGCTACTAAGCAACATCCCGCAGCCAAGGATGCTGTCAGCCTGTAGCGGTTCAAACAGATGCACGACGACAGCCGGTGGACGGCAACGCCTTGCGCCGTCTTCGGCTGTGCTATCTAACGATCCGTTTCACCGGCGCCATCACCAGCGCGCGATCGCCAACATCTGGCAGACCATCGGATTGACTTGCCAGTCGTTATAGGGATAACTGCCGTCTCGAGGGGTGCTCGCTGCGCCCGGATCGATTTTCAAGGAGGAAGCTGCGGTGCAAACGGTCCGATGAATCCAACGGTTACTCGGCGCAGCGCTGTTGATCGGCACCATGCTCGTTCACGCCGAAGGTGGATGCCCGGATGGAGAGTACCCCTCTAGCGGGCAAGGGTGGCAGACCTGCATTCCTATTCCAGGCTATGACAGCCAGCAAGCCCAGTTCTCTACTGAACACCCCACAATACGGTGGGTCGATCACTGGGGAGCCATTGCCACCTACGGACCTACTGCCAGTCTGGGCTCGGCCAACAACATGGCCAGCCAAGGTGAAGCGGGGCAAGCTGCGCTCGGCAACTGTCATGCACAACATGGGTCAACCTGCGAAATCCAAACCTTCTACAGAAATGGTTGCGGCGTCATGGCCATCGATGGCTTTGGCAAGTATTACGTCGCCAACTTTGGGCCTACCATGGATGCAGCGACTCAGAAGACCATGCAGGCTTGTATTGGTAGCGGTCATCAAAACTGTCACGTTTTTTACTCTGGCTGCAGCCTCCCGCAGCGGCTTCAATAAACCTTGCCTCTTAATATGAGCTTCAACTCACTGAACTGCGTCATTCACCCACTTCATGGAAACGCCCGATGAAACTGCGTCATAGCCTTGCCTCCCTCGCCCTCTGCGCCGTGGCCGCTACCGCCGCCACGTCAGCACAGGCCCAGGGCGCCACGCCCTGCGAGGTGTACAAATGCATTTCCGGCCTCTCCGGCTACGGGGCCACGCCCACACGCGCATGCGCTCCGGCGCTCGAGATCTTCTTCAAGACCGCGGTCTTCGATCCGCCGCTTGACCCGAATGTGCAGGAAGAGAAAGGCAGCAAGCACACCTTCGATCCGGAAGCCACGGCCGTCGAGCGCAAGAACTATCTCATGAGCTGCCCCGAAGCCGCCGCGCAAAGCAACGCTGCCACCCTGACCGCGATCATCGACGCCTGGAAGAAAGTGCCTTAATCCCTGGCGTGTCGCGTACCCGATGGCCCGGACAGGCAGGAGCAGCACGACGCCTTTCCGGGCCATGCGCGACCCGCACTCCTCTTCGAGAGCGCCGCATCTCTGTCTATCGAGGTGAACTCCCGTCTCGGAACTCGCCCAGGCAGTGCAACGACCGAGGCGAATATGCTGGCGTCCAGCTCCGCGGCATGCCCTGCAGACCAGGGCACAGCACCAAGCACAGATCAGCTCGTGCCGCAAAGCAGGCAGGTCAATGCAAGTCACCATCGCGTTGGCTAGCCACTTCCGCATCCATCGCGTCCGGCGGATTCCGGCCCGCATGAAGCGCAGCAGTCACCACACCGATCGCCTGCAAGTCGCCTCAGGCCACATCCTGCCAGCCGTTGGCCCGCCCCTCTCGCCGGCGCCAGCCCTTCCCGGACCAAGCCGTACGCACTGATTGCGCGTCCCAGGACACCTTCATGTACAGTACGAGGGCTTTGACCGGCAACGAAGCATGACGCGGCATCAGTCTCGTCACCACGTTTCCGCTCCGCGCAAGCAAGGCAATGGCCTTTGCGCGACGGCACGGAACAGCAGCCTTGCGGCTCGCGTGCAAGGACGTGGAAGCTTCGATCCAACGCCGGACGGGCTCTGAGGGGGCAACGGATTTCAATCTGATGCAGCATCCCATCCACGACAGGCCAGGGCGGCACCATGGATGATCTAAGCGCGTACGCCACGCACGGACACAGGATTCTGGCCAAGGTTGCCGGCGCACTGAGCGACGACGGCAGACCGGGGCTGTTGCTGGTGCTCGATCCGCCCACGCAAGGCCCGGCCAGACTGGGCGAAGGACCGAGCCGCATCGTGCTGTTGCTGCTGCGCGACGAAGCCGGCGCGCTGCACGAAGCCGCGCGCAACGACAAGATCGTGCCCAGCGCGCAGCAGGGCGGCCTGGCCGGCGATCCCTTCGGCTATGCCCACATCGAATCCGGCCGTTTCAGGATCGTCAACGGCGGCGGCAGCCGGGAGCACTGGACAAACGAGTACCATTTCAGGTATTCATCGCAACTGCTGTGCTGGCAGCTCGAACGCGTCGTATGGAGCGTCGTGGATCGAGAGACCGGTTCGGAGCGACGCCGGGAACTGACCGCCACCGATCTGGGGGCCGTCACGTTCCAGGATTTCGATCCGGCCAACCTGCCAGAGATCGAACTGTTATCAGTTTGAATGCCTGCCACGGTCGGCAGGCATGCGGTAGACAGGGAGCGAAGTCGCCCCTAGGAAGTTAACCAGGAGTTGTACATGTCTTCGGATCGTGAGGCGCAACTGCTGTCGGCAGCGACAGCAGCAGGCATTACATCGCCTAGAGAATTAGCTAATTTCATGGCCCAAGCTGGCCATGAATCCAATGGCCTGATGCGGCTGGAAGAAAGCTTCCGCTACATGCGAAGCAATGCCCAGATTCCCGTACAGGCGGCATGGCGCGAAGGCGACGCGGCACTGACCGGCGCCCGTTTGGAAGCCATGCAAGGCCGCCCCGAGCGGCTTGCCGAACTTATGTATGGCGGACGCCTCGGCAACGATGAGCCGGGCGATGGCTATACCTATCGCGGCCGCGGCTATCTGCCCCTGGTCGGCAAGGACAACTACCGGGAAGCCGGCGAGGCGTTGGGCCTCGACCTGGTGAACAACCCCGACCTCGCTGCCGAGCCGAAGCACGCCGCGGACATCGCCGCGTGGTGCTGGCAGACCAAGGTGCCGGAAGCCGCACGCGAAGACGTCAAGGCGGCCACCAAGGCGATCAACGGTAGCTACGCCGGCCTCGAAGACCGCACCGCGCGCTTCGAGAAGTGGGAAAAGACGTTGACCCCCGACGCCGTCCAGCAACTGCCGGACGGACAGGCCAATGCGCCCGCCATGAGCCGTCGCCTGCCCGGCGGGCAGACCGATGCGCTCGCCGCCGCCGATCCGCTGAAGCCTTTGGACGGCATGCCCGGCAAGCAACAGCACGAGCACGACAAGCACGAGGAAAAAGCCCCGCAGAGCGAATCGATCCGCAAGCTGCAGGAAGACCTCGTCGCGCTCGGCTACTCCAATGCCCGCGGCGCGAAGGGCAAGGCGGACGGCACGCTCAACGCCAACACCCGTCAGGCAATCGAATCCTTCCAGCGCGAGCAGCACCTCAACGTCGATGGCTTCGCCAGCATGCGCACGATCAAGGCGGTCGAGCGGGCGAGCCTGGCCCAGGACGGCATCCGGTCGCTCGAGCACAAAGATCATCCCGACCACGACTTGTACCAGCAGGCCCTGGCCGGCGTGCAACGGCTCGATGCCTCGCTGGGCCGCAGCTCCGACCAGCACAGCGCGAATACTGCTGCGGCGCTGACCGTGGCGGCCAAGGCCGAGGGCATGAGCCGCATCGATAGCGTGATGCTCAGCGGCGACGGCTCGCGCATTTTCGCGGCGCAGGAAGGCGGTCCGCTGCGGCAGGTGGCCGAAGTATCGACCGCGCAAGCGGTCAATACGCCGGTCATGCAAAGCAGCGCCGCGGCCCAGGGCATCCAGCCGAGTCAGGTGCCGGCAGAGGCTGTGGCTCAACCGGGGACGGAGCAAGATTCGGCGCAACTAAGCCGGCAAATCGTTCTGCAGCAGCAACTCAACAAGAACTGAGATCCGGGCGGGCGGTTTGCGTCGACCGGAGCTGCGCCAGGACGTGCCATTCGACGGCATGTACGGCATGGGCGCATCCATTGTTCCGGTATCGACGCAAGCCACCCGGCCACGGTCGATCAGCCTTGTCGGCTGATCGGTCCCAAAGGGGGTGAAGCGATGAGGATTCAACTCGACCCGCACAACGCCGGACCAGCCATCGGCCTGGACGCATGGCGCAGCCATGCCCTCTTTTCCAAACGAACAACCTTGCTTGTGTGGAGCTCCATGTGATGAAAAACCTCCGATTCGCCGGCTCGCTGATGGCCTGTGCCCTGCTCACCGCCTGCGGCTCCGGCTCCCCGGGCCAGGACAAGGCCTCAGCGGCGGCCAGTGCAAGCGCGGCGACTCCGGCGCATGCAACGAGCAGCGCAGCGCCGAAACCAGAAGCTGCGACAGCAGCGAACGCCAGCGACAAGGCTTCCGCCATCACGGCGCCGACGCCCGGTCAGGTGCTGTCGGACATCTACCAGATGGACAGCCACGGCGCCGTCTCCATGGACGTCGGCAACGGCAGCCAGGCCTCGTACTGGTACGGCTACGCCTTCGAGCTGGGCGGCAAGCACTACTTCACCGGCTTTGCCTACGACACGCCGGACAAGTTCGGCAAGCAGGACGATCTGCCGGGCCCGGACAGCAAGGTGACCCTCACCGACGGCACCTACGAAAACACCGCCGCACCCGGCGCGGCCGAAGCCTGGACGCTGCGCGTCGCCGAGCGCGACATTGGCGAGTTCGGCAGTTTCGAGCACGCCGACAGCATCGACGAGCAGCAGTCGCCGCAAAGCTTCCCCACCAAGGACGGCCGACTGCTGCTGGCCCTGCCTACCTGGTACCTGGCCAGCGGCGTGCGCGGGCACAGCTTCGCCATCTTCGTGTTCAACCCGCAGAAGCCCGAGGACCCGCAGGACACCCGCTGGACCTACCTGGGCGACGTCGCCTCGGGCGAAGACAACAGCGCCGCCTGCGACGCCAACGGCGACGGCAACCATATGCCCTGCGTGAAAAGCAGCGGCGCACTGAGCTTCGTGTCGCAAGACGGCAGCGCCCTGCCCGTACTGCATGTCGTCATGAGCGGCACGGTGGTCGACGGCCCCAGCAAGACGCGCACGCTGGGCCCCGCCGACGCCCAGGACTACCACTACGACGTCGCCAAGAAGACCTACGAGGCACCCTCGGCGCCGTAATCCCAAGATCCAGGCCGAGCACACGGAAACACTTCGGCCCAACGCATTTCGTCCATCACTGAGGAGATCGAGTCATGGCGACACCCGAATACAGCAAAGAGCAGGTCTACGGCATCATCGATCAGGCAGCCAAGTCGCACGGCATTGCCAGCGACGACTTCATGCGCTTCGCCTCCATCGAGACCGGCGGCACCTTCAACCCGCACGCGTCGCACAGCGCCCACGGCGCCAAGGGCCTGTTCCAGTTCATGCCGAGCACTGCGAGCCAGTACGGCATCCGCGGCCAGGAGCTGGATCCGGTCGCCAACGCCAACGCCGCAGCGAAGATGTACAAGGACAACGAAAAGGTGCTGGTGAAGAGCCACGAGCACGATCACCGCCCCTACCTGTCGGGCAAGCCGACTCCCGACGGCGCGGACATGTACATCGCGCATCAGCAGGGCGCCGGCGGCTATCACTCGATCCAGGCCGCGATCGCCACCGGCCATTTCAGCCGCGACGACACGCGCAGCAACATCATGAACAACGTTGGCGGCGATCTCAAAAAGCTCACCGGCAAGACGCGTGACGAACTGTCCCACATGTCCGACCGCGACCTGGCGACCACCTTCACCAAGTACTGGGAAACCAAGTTCGAACACACCCCGGTGCCGCACCAGCAGCACGCGCAGGGCACCAACGCGCCGGAAGCGCCCGCGGCCGCACCGAAGCAGCCGGTAGCCGCTGTGGCGGCCGGTACCGGCAAGATCAGCCTGGACAGCGCCTACGCCGACACCCAGAGCCACACCCATGTGAAGTACCACATGGGCAGCAAGGATCCGGAGCACGGCTCGGTGGACTGCTCGGGCTGGGTCGGCCGCATGCAGAACGAAACCATGCGCGAGATCAACCAGAAGGCCGGACACGAAGTCTTTTCGCGCAAGGACATCTTCAATCTCGGCAACTACGACGCGGCCGACATCGTGAAGGAAAGCGCCAAGCGTTCGGGCGTGCTGATCGAAGGCAAGGCGGTCACCAAGGGCGTGCTGAAGGAAGGCATGGTGATCGGCGAAGACAATGGCCCGAAGGGCTGGGACGCCGGCCGCTACAAGGGCATCGACCACATCACCATGGTGGTGCGCGACCCCAAGAACGGCGAGCTGATGATCAGCCAGTCGAGCAGCGGCAAGGGCGTGCACCTCACCCCGCTGGACGACTATCTCAAGTACAAGCAGGAGCACCACGTGCACCTGTACGCCACCGATCCGCTGAGCAAGGCGCGCGACCTGCTGCAGGACAAGCAGCACACGCAGGGGCCGGAGAAGGACACCGCCAAGCCCGCCGCGGCGCGCATGGACGACAAGAGCAACCCCGACTACGCGCTGTACAAGCAGGCGCTCGACGGCGTGCACAAGCTCGATGCCGCGATCGGCCGCACGCCCGACCAGCACAGCGCCAACCTGGCCGCTGCCCTGGTGGTGCAGGCCAAGGCCGAGGGCATGACCCACATCGACAACGTCGCCATGAGCGCCGACGGCTCGAAGACCTTTGCGGCGCAGAACGGGACCGCGATCAAGCAGGTGGCCGGAGTGAACACCCTGGAAGGCCTGAACACCCCGGTTGAAAAGAGCACCTCGACGCTGCAGGCAAATCAGGCGGCGCAGTCGCAAAACCAGACCCAGGGGCAGAACCGTACGCAGGAAGCGCCGCAGCTGCGCACGGCATAACGGCATAACGGCATAAGCGATCAGGACGATGCCTGCCGCCGCCGACATGCAACGCTCGACTTCGCCCGACGCCGCCCTTCGCGGCGGCGCCGGGGCAAGTCCGGGCACGGCGGCGGCAGGTCACGCCCGCGTCTCTTCATTCCATCACCCAAGGCCGATCATGCGCATATCCAAACGCCAGCTACTCCTCATGGGCTGCGCCTTCGCCGCGAGCTTCGCGCTGCATGCGCAGGCGCCGCGCGCCGATGCCGCGCAGGCCGCAGCCGCCGGCGACGAGGATTGCTTCGCGGTCGGCGACACCGCCAAGCGGGAAGCCTGCTTCGCCAGGCAGAGCGACGACGACATCGCCGAATGCGAGCGCACGCGACCTTCCGCCTGCCGGCCTTACAAGGACATGTACGCCGACGAGCGTCGGCTGCAGGCACTGAATACGCAGCTGTTGGCGCTGGCCAACAAGCAGTACGCCTCCAACAGCAAGGACGATCCCGCCTACCTGGGCGATCTCGCGCGCACGACCCAGGACGCCGACCGCGCCTGGCGCACCTGGCGCGATGCCGAATGCACGGCCGAGCCCTTCCTCGAAGGCATGTCGCGCCAGGAAGCCGGCAATCTCACCGAAGCCTGCCGCGCCGAGAAAACCAAGGCACGGATCGACGAACTGAACCACCTCATTTCGAACCTGAAGCCCTAAGGAAACCATCATGGCCGGCGAATACGTCTACAACCCACTGGATCGCGCCACCTACGAGGCGATGGCCTACAACGCCATCGGCCGCTCCAGCGAGATCGGCACCGAATCGCGCTACGCCCTGCAGCACAGCACCGGCAACTCGGGCTGGTCGGTCGGCATGATCCAGACCGATTTCAGCAGCAACTCCGGACACCAGCAGATCGTGTCCACCATGCTGAACAACTATCAGGCCTGGGCGCCGCAGGACCAGAAGTTCACCCCGCAGGAACTCACCTCGCTGTCGCAGCGCCTGCAGGTCGGCGGCCAGACCGGCAATGCGCTGACTGCCGACGAGCAGTCGCGCCTCAACGGCTACCTGCGCTCGGACTCCGGACGCGAATTTGTCGGCGGCCTCGACCAGAAGCAGATCGACCGCGAGTGGCAGAAGGTCGGCCAGCCGCTGTCGGAAATCCCGTGGCTGCAGAAACTCAGCGCCAGCGATCCGGCCCAGGCCGCCGAAATCGTCACCATGGCGAGCAAGCTCTACAACCAGAACGAGACGCGCGGCGGGCGCCTGCTGACCGAGCTGCAGAACCACGAGATGACGTCGGCGCAGACCCATGACTGGATCGGCGGCCCGGGCATCGACGGACTGAAAACCTCCGCGCAGTCCGCCATCGTCAGCGGCCGCGACAACGCGCTCGCCGGCGTCAAGCTGATGAACGAGCTGGAGCTGGGCCACGGCACGCTGGCCCAGGCCTGGCACAACGAAGTACACGTCAACGGCGACGCCGACCTGACGCGCAACTTCAACAACAACCCGAATGCCCAGCTGTTCGACGGCATGATGCGCTACCCCGCCCACGGCGAGACCATCTTCGCCCACGTCGACAACGGCGCCCCGGCCAAGGCCACCACCATCCAGGGCGGCAACGCCACGGCGCGCCTGGAGATGTCGCACATCACCCAGGACAACAAGGGCACGCTCACCGTGCAGAACCCCGGCGGCGACCACTTCGTGCTGGGCCAGCAGGGCTGGAGCAAGAACGGCGTGGCGATCGCCGATCCCTCGCAGCCCGGCCAGACGCCGGCCAACACGGCACCGAACGCGCCGCATGCACCCACGACGCCGACGCAACCGACGACGCCGTCGCAGCCGCACCCGGCGCCCCACACCGAACCGGCCGGCCTGCTGAAGGAAGGCGCGCACGGCACCGCAGTGCACGAGCTGCAGGCTGACCTGGCCAAGCTCGGCTACACCGGCTCCAACCACAAGCCGCTCACCGCCGACGGCAACTACGGCCCGGATACCAAGCGCGCGGTCGAATCCTTCCAGCGCGACCATCATCTCAAGGACGTCGACGGCAAGGCCGGCCCCGAAACCCTCAAGGCGCTCGACCAGCAAGTCCAGGCGCACGACAAGCAGGCGTCCAAGCCGACGGCGCCTGGCCTGGCCGACAAGAACAATCCCGACCACGCGCTCTACCAGCAGGCCCTGGACGGCGTGCACAAGCTCGACGCCACGGTCGGTCGCGCCTCCGACCAGCACAGCGCCAACCTGGCCGCCTCGCTGGTGGCCGCGGCCAAGGCCGAAGGCCTCACCCGCATCGACACCGTCGCCATGAGCGCCGACGGCACGCGCACCTTCGCCGCGCAGAACACCACGCCGCTGAAGACCATCGCCGACGTGCCGACCATGCAAGGCATGAACACGCCGATGGAGCAGAGCAGCGCCGCCGCGCGCACCACCCAGGCGCCGGCGCAAAATCAGGCCCAGAACCAGACCCAGGACCAGACGCGCAACCTCAATCCGCCGCAGCAGCAGCTGCCCCAGCCGCAGCCGGCCCGGTAATCGACGCCATGCCACGAAGCCCCAAGAACGAGCTCGTTCACTCCCGCCCGGCCCGCCACGGCCTGCTGCCCAAACTGGCCGCACTGCTCGTGCTGGCCACGCTCACGCATGCCCTGCCCGCGCACGCCGCCGGCTTCGACTGCAACAAGGCCAGCAGCGACACGGAAAAGCTGATCTGCCGGAATCCGGAGCTGTCCGCGCTGGATTCGCAACTGGCCGCGGCGTACAAGACGGCGCTTGGCGCCGTCAGCGCCTCCAGCAAGAACGCGCTGCTGAAAGAGCAGCGCAACTGGATCCGGCATACGCGGGACATCTGCCAGGACGAAACCTGCCTGCGCGACGCCTACAGCGCGCGGATCGGCATGCTGTCGCGCAACGAGGCCTACATCGTCAACCGCACCTCCTGCGATGTGCATGACGGCGGCAGCTGCCGCAGCGTGGTCTATTACCGCGATACCAACAGCCGCATCGACTCGTTCAACCAGTCGCTGGCGACCGACCACCAGGCCGGCCGGATCATCGGCTGCAAGACCTTGGTCGACCTGCCGGTCGGCACCGCCTCGGGCAATCACAGCTTCGGCGGCTATTGCCAGCTGGAACGAACCTCGCAGCGCTCGGATGTCGAAATCTGCAACGACGACATGTTCGGCCACTTCAGCATGCAGCCGATCGACCCGAAGCATGCCAAGGACCAGGACCTGATCGACTTCACCAACGCCAATTGCTACGGCGGTTGAGCGCGACGCCCGCCGGAGCCTGCCACTTCCAGGCGGGCTTCGGCCACACCAGGCCGACGCGCCAGACGGCCAAACCAGGGGGAACCAGACATGCCCAATGCAACGATCACTGCCGACCAGCTGCGTACCGTCTTCATGGCGACCGAGCTGGGCGGCAACGCCGCCGACCTCACTCGCTTCAGCTACGCAGAGAAAGGCAGCAGTACCTATTCGTTCGGCCTGCTGCAGTTCGACGTCGGCAACAACGCCGGCGTGCAGACCTTCCTCAAGGACAATGGCTTCTCGTCCCAGCAGATCAGCGAGCTGTCCCAGCAGGGCGGCCTATCCAAGGACCAGCTGAAATCGCTGGATGCGCAGCTGCAGGCGATTCCCCAGGCGAAGCTCGATCAGTTCACCGACCAGCAGCTGGGCAGCACGGTGACGCGCGTCGACAACCTGATCGGCGCGGTGCAGGCCAAGAATCCCGCTGTCGCCGACGCCATCAGCAAGAGTCCCGAACTGCAGCTGGCGCTCGCCGACTACGACAACCAGTTTTCGATCAGCGGCATCGGCGCCAAGAAGGCGCCGGCCAACGGCATGCTGTCCTATCTCGAGGGCGATCAGGTCAGTCTGCCGGGCGGCAAGCTGCAGCTCGGCAGCAGCATCAGCCGCGCCGACATCCAGAACTACATCAACGCCACCGACTACGGCCGCAACAATCCCACCCCGGTGAAAAACCGCGAGGCGAATCTCGAGGGCGCGCTGAACAAGATCGAGGGCCAGCAGCAGTCGCCCACCGCGCCGCACGCACCGACGGCGCCCACCCAGCCGACCCCGCCCACGCCAAGCCAGCCCTCCGGCAACGAACACGCCGCCACGGTGCTGAAGGAAGGCGCGCACGGCACCGCGGTGCACGACCTGCAGGCCGAGCTGGCCAAGCTCGGCTACACCGGTTCCAACCATAAACCGCTCACCGCCGACGGCGACTACGGCCCCGACACCAAGCGCGCGGTCGAATCCTTCCAGCGCGACCATCACCTGAAGGACGTCGACGGCAAGGCCGGCCCGGAAACCCTCAAGGCGCTCGACCAGCAAGTCCAGGCGCACGACAAGCAGGCGTCCAAGCCGACGGCGCCTGGCCTGGCCGACCAGAACAATCCCGACCACGCGCTCTACCAGCAGGCCCTGGACGGCGTGCGCAAGCTCGATGCCGCAGTCGGCCGCACGTCTGACCAGCACAGCGCCAACCTGGCCGCCTCGCTGGTCGTCGCGGCCAAGGCCGAAGGCCTCACCCGCATCGACACCGTCGCCATGAGCGCCGACGGCACGCGCACCTTCGCCGCGCAGAACACCACGCCGCTGAAGACCATCGCCGACGTGCCGACCATGCAAGGCATGAACACGCCGATGGAGCAGAGCAGCGCCGCCGCGCGCACCGCACAGGCGCCGGCGCAGAACCCGAACCAGGCTCAGGGCCAGGATCAGACCCAGGCGCGCGATCCCAATGCGCAGCAGCCGGCCGCACAACCGGCGCGTGCCTGAGGCCGGCGCCGTGCCTGCGATCCAAATCCCGCGCGCCCCGGTCGATGCAGACCGGCCGGCCGCGCACGTCTACGCGACCACCGCCAGCACACCCGGCACGACGGTAGTCGCGATCATCCAGCGCCGGGAAAACTGTGGTGAGCTGCACAAAGCAGCGTCTTCCGCTGGGAGGAAGATGCTTCGCTTGGCGGCAAATCGAAGGCTCAAGGCCTTGCCGGGCGCGCTGCGCGTTCCCGGTCCGCCGCACCGCCACATGCTCAGGGGAAACATCCGCATGACCTTGCTCGACCCGATGGTCCCGCCACCCATGTCCGGTGCGCCGCATGCCAAGGCGTCTTCGGCCACTGCGCCCCCGGAATGACCATGTCCGGCGCCCACTCCTCGCGACGACCCTCCGCCCGCGTGCCGGCCTCGCCGGCGCTCGCGCTGATCGTTTCGCTCGCCCTGACCACCTCCGCCAGCAGCTCGCCCATGAAGACACCCGATATCAAGCAGAACCCCCATCCGACGATGCGCTACGAGATCACCGTGACCATCGACGGCGCACCCGGCCCGTTCAACGCGGTCGAGGGCTATGTGCTGTACCAGGTCGCCAACAACCAGTGCATCCCGCTGGAACCCGTCAGCGGCGCCACCCCGGTGGTGGAGAAGCGCGTGCCGCTGGTGCTCACCCCGGTCGGCGACAACGTGTTCAAAGGCACCATGTACGTCGACCTGATGCAGGACGAGGACTACTTCGGCATGGGCGTCTGCCACTGGACCGTGGCCGGCCTCGGCGCGAATCCCAAGGTGAAGAACCTGGTGTTCAGCCCGGGCATCACCTTGAACGACATCCAGGCGCAGCGCTCGGTGCCGCGCTACTTCTCCAATCGCTCCTACTTCAACGCCGATAACCCGCGCGTGGTCACCGGCAATGCCCGCCGCGCGGATTTCGAATCCGAAGCGAAGGACACCTTCTCGATCACGCTCACGGCCAAGGAGGCTGTCCAATGACCATCAGCTCGACTGACTACGCGCTGTTATCTCAGGATGCCTACAGCGACCGCCCGCTCAACACCAACTTCCAGCTCGGCGGCGTCACCTACCAGGCGATCGACCACGCCAACAATCCCACCACCGGCTTCCAGGCCACCGCCTACGAGCGCACCGATACGCACGAAGTGGTGATCGCCTACCGCGGCAGCGAATTCGGCCGCGAGCCGCTGCAGGACGGCGGCACCGACGTCGGCATGGCCCTGGCCGGCTTCAACGCGCAGGCGCCCGACGCAATGGCCTTCACCAGCAAGGTGATGACCGAGGCGAAGCAGAGCGCGGACGAAAACCACACTCCGCTCAACGTCACCGTCACCGGCCATTCGCTCGGCGGCACCCTGGCCGAAATGGCTTCCTACAAGTACGGCCTGCACGGCGAAACCTTCAACGCCTTCGGCGCCGCCGGACTGGTCGGCGTGCCGCAGGGCGGCAACCAGATCATCGACAACGTGCGCGCCACCGACGTGGTCAGCGCGGCCAGCGCGCATTTCGGCGAGGTGCGCGTCTATGCCACCCAGCAGGACGTCGATCATCTCAAGCAGGAAGGCTACCGCAACGACAGCGGCCTGCTGAGCCCGCGCAATCCGATCGGCGAGGTGATCAAGGACGTCGGTCCGGCGCACGCCATCGACAACTTCGTGCCGGACAGCAAGACCCTGGGCCACACCATCATGACCCCGGAAAACGCGGCGATCTACCAAGACAACAAGGGCATGATCGACCGCTACCGCAACGACATCCGCGACATCCGCACGATCGCCGCGGCGCCCGGCGTGGCGGTCACCACCACGGTCGAGGGCGTGGCGCACGGCGTCGAGTACGCCGGCCACGAGATCGCCCAGGGCGCGCGCGCCGTCGGCCACGCCGTCAAGGAAGGCGCCCAGGCGGTCGAGCACGGCGTCGAATACGTCGGCCACGAGATCGGCAAAGGTGTGCACGCCGTCGAGCAGCGTATCGAGCATGTGTTTCACAAAAATCACGCCAGCGCGGCGCCGACCAGCCTGGACCAGTCCGATCACCCGGGCAATGCCATGTACGAGCAGGCACGCAGCGGCGTGCAGAAACTCGATGCACAGCAGGGCCGCGCCTCCGACCAGCACAGCGACAATCTGGCCGCCTCGCTGACCGTGGCTGCGCAGCGCGACGGCTTGAATCAGATCAACCACGTGGTGCTCAGCGAGGACGCCAGCCGCACCTACGCCGTACAGGGCGACATGCGCTCGCCGCTCAAGCAGGTGGCCCAGGTCGACACCGCCCAGGCCATCAATACGCCGGTCGCGCAGAGCAGCGCCACCTGGCAGCAGCAGGCCAGCCAGCAGCAGGCGAATCCGACCCAGGCGATACAGCCCGCCCAGCAGACGCCCACGCCGCAGCCGCAGCAGCCGGCGCCGCAGCAGCCCGCTCAGGCCCGCCAGCAATAAGCGACCTCCAATGCCGGCCATGCCGCATCACGACATGGCCGGCCCGGCAGGCCGGCGCCGGGATGGTCTCCACTTGAAGGAAGCCGCGCGCAGGCACTAATCTCCGCGAGATTCCGGCCTGCGCCCAGGCGCCACGGAAGCGACCGCACGCTGTGCGGCCGCGTCGGCGCGCAGGCCCGGACGCTCGACCAACCAGGGGGCTCCCGCCAGGGACGCGTAGATCAGGACGGAACTTCATGAGCAAAGGCAAATGGTTTTGGGCAGGCGTGCTGCTGCTGGTCGCCGTGGTCGCAGGCGAATGCCTGTCCGGATATCTGGCGCTGCTGTTCCTGCGCCTAGGCACCGGCAACTTCAAGTGGAACCTCTACATCGACTACCTGCGCTCGCTGAGCGACCCGCAGGTGGCGCCGTACGCCAACCGCATCAAGCTGGCCGGCTATATCGGCTTCGGCCTGTTCTTCGCCGGCTGGCTGGTAGTGCTCTATCTGATGGCGCGGCAGAAGAAGCAGTCCATGCATGGCGACGCCCGCTTCGCCACCACCCACGACCTCGCCAAGAGCGGCATGTTCAAGCAGGCCAACAACGGCGTCCTGGTGGGCAAGTTCCACGGCAAGCTGGTGCGCCTGCCCGGGCAGCAGTTCGTGATCCTGGCCGCGCCCACCCGCTCGGGCAAGGGCGTCGGCGTGGTCATCCCCAACCTGCTCGACTACCAGGAAACCATGGTGGTGCTGGACATCAAGCAGGAAAACTATGAGCTGACCAGCGGCTGGCGCGCCAGCCAGGGCCACGACATCTACCTGTTCAATCCGTTCGCCGAGGATCGCCGCACCCATCGCTGGAATCCGCTGAGCTATGTCTCCAAGGATCCGGCCTTCCGCGTCTCCGACCTGATGAGCATCGCGGCGATGCTCTATCCGGACGGCTCGGACGACCAGAAGTTCTGGGTCAGCCAGGCCCGCAACGCCTTCATGGCGTTCAGCCTGTTCCTGTGCGAGAAGTGGGAAGCCGACGAGAAAAAGGGCCTGCCGCTGCAGCTGCGCGAGAAGCCTACGCTCGGTGCGATCTACCGGCTCTCCTCGGGCAACGGCACGGACCTGAAGCCGTTCTACCAAACCCTGGCGCAGCAGCCCTACCTGAGCAGCAATGCGCAGTCCGCCTTCGCCAACCTGCTGTCGCAGGCGAACGAGACCTTCGCCTCGATCCTGGGCACCTTCAAGGAACCGCTGAACGCCTGGATCAACCCGGTGCTCGACGCGGCCACCAGCGACGACGACTTCATGCTCACCGACGTGCGCCGCAAGCGCATGACCATCTACATCGGCATCCAGCCGAACAAGTTGTCCGAAAGCCGGCTGATCGTGAACCTGTTCTTCAGCCAGCTGATCAACCAGAACACCAAGGAACTGCCGCAGAACAACAAGGAGCTGAAGCATCAGTGCCTGTTGCTGATGGACGAGTTCACTTCGATCGGCAAGGTGGACATCATCGCTTCGGCGGTGTCCTACATGGCCGGCTACAACGTGCGCCTGCTGCCGATCATCCAGAGCATGGCGCAGCTGGACGCCACCTACGGCAAGGACGTCTCGCGCACCCTGATCACCAACCACGCGCTGCAGATCGTCTACGCCCCGCGCGAGCAGCAAGACGCCAACGACTATTCCGAGATGCTCGGCTACACCACCGTGCGCAAGGAAAACGTCACCCGCGGCAAGACCAGTGCCGACGTCTCGCGCAGCGAATCGGACGAGCGCCGCGCGCTGATGCTGCCGCAGGAACTGAAGGCGATGGGCAACGACAAGGAAGTGTTCCTGTACGAAGGCATTCCGCACCCGGTGAAGTGCGAGAAGATCCGCTACTACATGGATCCTTACTTCAAGGCCCGGCTGCTGCCCAAGGTCGACATTCCCACGCTCGAGCTGTAAGGCGCGTTCTCTTCTCCGGCGGCGCCGCGCGCCGCCGGCCTCCACGATGGACCTTCCGAGGAAATATCCCATGGAACTCTCGATGCTTCGCCGCCGCGCCACCCTGGCCGGCTGCGGCCTGGCCCTGCTGCTGCTCGCCGGCAGCGCCGCGGCCGCCCTGCAGGACGAAAACCTGCTGCAGCCCCTGCCCGACGGCTTCAAGGTCGGCAACCAGCAGCACAACGACCACGCTGCCCTCACCGAAATGGTGCCCAGCAACGAGTCGGTCGACCAGTGGACGCAGATGGTCACCACCCAGATCTACTTCGACCGCGGCGCGCTCTCGTTCGACAACTATCAGGCGCAGATGGAACAACGCTGGAAAGGCGCCTGCGACTCGGTGGATTCCCAGCCGGTCACCTCCGGCAAGGAGAACGGCTACGACTTCCGCCTGTGGGTGCAGTCCTGCCACTTCAACGACCCCAAGCACCCGCCCGAAGTCACCTGGTTCAAGATGATCAAGGGCAACGACAGCACCTACGTGGTGCAGGTGGCCTTCCATGCCGACCCGCAAAAAGACCAGGTGGTCCACTGGATGAAATACCTGCGGGGCGTGACGGTGTGCGACACGCGGCTGAAGGATCGGCCCTGCCCGGCCGGCATGCAGTAACGGCAGCAGCGTCGCCGCGGCACGCAGCTTTGCGATCGCCGCGGCCGCGCGCGCTAGACTGGCCGGCATGACGCTGGCACCCGCGCTGCTCGAAACCCTCCGTCGCCATTTCGCCGTCGACGCCTGCTCGACCGCCGAAAGCGAGCGGATCGCCTACGCCTACGACAACTCGCGCCGCCGCGCCCTGCCCGACGCGGTGGTGTTTCCCACCGAGCACGCGCAGGTCGAGGCGCTGGTGGCCGCCTGCCGCGAACACCGGGTGCCGGTGATCGCGCGCGGCCGCGGCACCAACACCACCGGCGCCACCGTGCCGGTAGACGGCGGCGTGGTGGTGAGCTTCGAACGCATGAACCGGATCCTGCGCATCGATCCGGACAACCGCCTGGCGGTGGTCGAGCCCGGCGTGCTGAACGGCGATCTGCAGCAGGCGCTGGCGCCGCACGGCTTCTTCTGGCCGCCCGATCCCACCTCGGCGCCATGGTGCAGCATCGGCGGCAACCTGGCCTGCAATTCGGCCGGACCGCGCACGGTGAAATACGGCAGCCCGCGCGAAAACACCCTGGGCCTGCGCGCGGTCGCCGGCCACGGCCGCGGCTTCCGCTGCGGCACCTACACCAGTAAAGGCGCCACCGGCTACGACCTCACCCGCCTGCTGATCGGCTCCGAAGGCACGCTTGCCCTGATCACCGAGGCCACGCTCAAGCTCACGCCCAAGCCTTCCGGCTTGCGCACCCTGCGCGCCACCTATCGCGACGTCGGCGCCGCCGCCCGCGCGGTGGCACGCATCATGGCGCAGCCGGTCACGCCGTGCGCGCTGGAATTCATCGACGACGTGGCGCTGAAGCTGGCGCACGACTACGGCGGCGAAGGCGTGCCGCTGGCCGGCGCCATGCTGATGATCGAGGTGGACGGCGAACCGGGCACGCTGGCCTCGGCGGTGGAAGCGGTTTCGCAGGCGGCGCGCGGCGACGGCCTGGAAACCTTGAAGGTGGCTGAGACGGCGGCGGAGACCGCCGCGCTGTGGTCCGCGCGCAAGGCGCTGTCGCCGGCCCAGCGCACCATCTCGCCGAACAAGATCAACGAGGACGTGGTGGTGCCGGTGAGCCGGCTGCCCGAGCTGGTCGACGGCATCAAGCGGCTGGCGGCGCGCCACGACGTGCTGATCGTCAGCTTCGGCCACGCCGGCAACGGCAACCTGCACGTGAACCTGCTGCCGCGCGACGAAGCCGAGCGCGAGCGTGCGCACGCCTGCCTGGCCGAGGTGTTCGCCCTGGTGATCGAACTCGAAGGCACGCTGTCGGGCGAGCACGGCATCGGCCTGGTCAAGCGCGAATTCATGCCCTTGGCGCTGCAGCCCGACACGCTGGAGCTGATGCGCCGGGTCAAGACTGCCTTCGATCCGGACGGCATTCTCAATCCTGGCAAGCTGCTGCCGTAGGCCGCCTGTCTTGGGCCTTCCCGAAGGCCTCCTCGCCGAAGGGACTCATCCCGTCGCCGAGAGCGAAGGCACGCAGACCAGGCACGCACGAGCATCTTGATCAGCGACCGCGTGATGACGACGCAGCCTTGAAGGCAAACTGCCTGGCGTGACGGGACAGCTCGCCGATGGCGGCCATGCCCTCACCACTTTCTCGGTGCGGCCCGCTGCGCCTTTGCGCATCCTTCCGAGCAGCCCACGCAGTCTGCGCCACGATCGGCTCCCCAGCCGTCGCCACCAAGCAACGCGCGCTTCGCGAAGACCATGAAACCAACGCTTCGAACCAAGCCTGCCGCTGCGCTGCGCGCACCACTTACATCTGCCGGAACAGCCCCAGATAGCTGCGACTCACCGGCAGCACTTCCGAACGGCCACGCAGGTGAATGCTCGCGGTCTCGTGCTCGCCGCGGGTGACGTGGCTGATCGCGCGCAGGTTGACCACCACCGAACGGTGCACCTGCGCGAACTGCGCCGGATCGAGCTGGCCCAGCAGTTCCTTCAGCGGCGTGCTGATCAAGGCCTCGCCCGGCTGGCCGCCCTCGCCGCGCCAGGCGACGCGGGTGTATTTCGCATCGGCGCGCAGATAGTCCACTTCGTCGACCGCGATCAGGCGCAGCGTCGGCCCGACCTGCGCGCGGATCCAGCGCAGCGGCGCCGGCGCACGATGGCTTTGCAGCTGCTCGGCCAACTGCTGCAGCAGCGCCTCGGTATGCAGCGCCGGCCGCTGCGCCTGCAGCCGCTCCTGCAGGCGCGCCACCGTCTCGGCCAGCCGCGCCGGCTCCACCGGCTTCACCAGATAGTCGAGCACACCCTGCGCGAACGCCTGCACCGCGTAGTGATCGTAGGCGGTGACGAACACCAGGTGCGCGCGGCGACCGATCTGGCGCGCCGCCTCGATGCCGGACACGCCGGGCATGTGCACGTCGAGAAAGCAGATGTCCGGGCGCTGCGCCTCGAACTGCTCGAGCGCCTCGCGGCCGTGGCGCGCCTGCGCGACCACCGCCAGCTCGGGCCAGGCCTGCGCCAGCTGCCGCGCCAGCGCCTCGCGCAGCAGCGGCTCGTCGTCGGCGATCAAGGCAGTGGGATGCGCGGCCATCAGCCGGCCGCCTCGCGCGCCGGCAGATCGAGTTCGGCGCGGGTGCCGCGCGGCGAACGCGCGACCACGCGCAGTTGCACAGTTTCGCCGAAGCTCAGGCGCAAACGCTCGCGCAGCATCGCCAGGCCGGTGCCCAGGCCGCCGCCGGCCTGGCCCAGGCCTACGCCGCTGTCGTCCACGCAGACCAGGCAGCGCTCGCCGCGGCGTTGCACGCGCAGCTCGATCGTGCCGCCCTCTTCGCTGGGGTCGATGCCGTGGCGCACGGCGTTCTCCACCAGGGTCAGCAGGCTCATCGGCGGGCAATGCAGATGCAGCACGTCCGCCTCTGCCTGCAGGTTGAACTGCAGCCGGTCCGGCATGCGCATGTGCATCAGCTCGAGGTAGGCACGCACCAGCTGCAGCTCCTGCTCGAAGCTGCTGCCGGCATCGTGCAGGCGCGGCACGGCGGCGCGCAGATAGGCGATCAAGCTGCGCAACAGCGCAGGCGCCTGCGGCGATCCGGTCTCGACCAGGGCCTGCACGTTGGCCAGCGTGTTGAACAGAAAATGCGGCGCCACCTGCGCCTGCATCAGGTGCAGCCGCGCATCCAGCGCCTGGCGCTCCAGCTCGCTGCGCTCCAGCTCGAAAGCCAGCGCCTGATGGCGCGCGAACGCATCTTTCTGCCGCACCAGGGCGCCGAGCGCGATCCACGGCGCGAACAGCAGGCCGACCACGCTCAAGGTGCCGAATCCCTCGAGGCGGTCCGCATCGGTCCAGAACGGCGGCGCGCCGGCCGGCGTCGACCAGGCGTAGATCACCCAGGTGCCGAGCGGCATCGCCAGGGCGACGCCGAACACCTGCAGCACCCAGCGGGCCAGCCAGGCGGGAAGTCTTCGCGGCCACTGCTCGAACACGCCGAATACCAGCATCGCCAGCAGCCCGAGCGCGAACGCACGCAACAGCAGCGAGCCCAGTCCCGAGCTCCAGCCGGGACTGAGCAACAGCCCCAGCGCCAGCGCGACGCCCAGCGAGGTCAGCACGCGGCGCCAGCCCAGCAGCAAGGCCAGGCCGTGCGGTTTCGATGCGAGGGAAGCAGCGGACATGGCGGAAAGATAACCCAGCGTGTTCATCGGTGCGGGCCAGGCATGCCCACGACGTGATCGCGAGACCGGCTACAGATGCGGCAGCCACATGGCGAAGAAGGCGGCGCCGATGCCCGCCAGCATCGGCAGGGTGAGCGCACCGAGCCCCACCGCCATGGCGAGCCGGCGGCGCGGATCGCGATGCCGCTGCGCGCGGAAATACAGCTCCAGCACGGCCAGCGGCAGCAGGTATTGCGCGAAGGCGAGGAAGGTCAGGAACGGCCCCGCGAAGGTATCCGGATCGAAGCCCACCGGGCCGCGGTTCAACAGCAGCCAGAACATCAGGCCGATGCGGAAGAACCAGACGCCGCTGGCCGCCAGGAACAACCGCATCGCCCAACGCCGGTGTTCTTCGATGCGCCTGGCCCGCGCACAGCGCCAGGCCTGACCGGCGAAAGCCAGCATCAACAGCGCATTGCCGCTGATCGCCACATGCTGGGAGGCATCGCCGGGTGTGTCGCGCAGACACACCATGGCGAGGCCGCCGCCGGCCATGATGGCAGCGGCGAGCAGATAGAGCCGGCCGTTCCAGCGATGGAAGGCCGGTGCGTGACGGCGCAGTGCGGGCAGCAGCTGCAGCGCGCCGCCGATCATCATCACCACCGCGAACAGCAGATGCATCGCCAGCACCGCGTTGAGCGCCTCGCTGCCCGGCACATAGCCATGCGGCATCACCTGGTTCCATGCCGTGTAGCGCCCCTGCGCGGCGGTGCGTCCATAGAAGGCCACCACGTAGATCGCGAAGAGCAGCTGACCGAACACCGCCGCGCCCAGCCAGCCGGCAGCGGCTATGCGCAAGAATCGTGTGTACCGCTCCGAAGACGGCTGCCGGACGGCTGCCGGGGTGATCGTGCTCGCAGACTGGTCGGGGCGCACAGGAGTTCTCCAGAGGGGACTCCGTGCAGCCTCGATGAGGCTTGCCGACGATGAAAGCACCAAAGGGACGAACCACGCCCTGACATGGACCAGGCACGCGATGCGACGACGAATCCGACGGCGACCGGCTCATGACGGGATCGATCCGCTGCGGCCGCGCAGGCGCGCCGCGCTCTCGTACATTTGTGTGACCACAGCGACGCGGCCCATGACAGGCGCTCAATCCGCGCATTGCGTCACGGTGTCGTACGCCTGCGCTGCTAGATTCCTGTACGCCGCCGCATGGTCCAGGGGGATGGGCGGCATCCGGGCACGGCCCGGACATCTTCATCACGGTCGACCCATCTGCAAGGACGGTGGTTGGTTGGCTCTACGTCCCTTGCATTCGCGTCGACTCCACGCAGCGGAACGCTGCTCAAAGGAGAGAACAACGTGCGACGCACACTGCTCATGTTGGCGCTGGCCATGGCCAGCAGCTGTACCTATGCCGCCACCGGGGTCGCCCTGGTGCACGGCACCGGCGACCAGACCGACGCCTACGACGACTACTGGCAGTCCGACATGGTCGAGGGGATCCGCGCCGGCCTCAGCAATCCCAACAACCTGCTGGTGGTGAACTGCGACTTCACCCAGTACATGTGGGATGACCGCGCCGCCGGCTGCCTGGCCGGCCAGCTCACCAGCTTCATCCAGAGCAACAGCATCGACAAGCTGATCGTCATCACCCACTCCAACGGTGGCAACGTGATGCGCTGGATCCTGTCCAACCCCACCTACGACGCGCGCTATCCGGCGATCATCCAGCGCATCGTCAAGGTCGACGCGGTCGCGCCGTCCAGCGCGGGCACCCCGCTAGCCGATGCGGTGATGCAGGGCAACGTGTTCGAGAGCGCGCTCGGCTGGCTGCTCGGCTACCAGAACGACGCGGTGCGCCAGCAGCAGGTCGGCTGGATGGCCACCTACAACCAGCAGAACCTGCTCGGCACCGCGGGCCGCCCGGCGCTGCCGGTGCCGTTCCGCGACGTAGTGGGCACCAACGTGTACGCCGCCAACCCGTTCAGCTCGCAGGACACCTGCGGCGGCTACGCCGACAGCGTGGGCCTGGACATCACCCAGAACTGGCTGGACAGCTGCTCTGACGGCTTCATCAACTGCACCAGTTCCTCGGCTGCCGGCAGCGTGTGGTTCCAGGACTACCAGCGCACCAACGGCTACACGCTCAACCACAACCAGAGCCGGCGCAACTGCTTCGGCATGGCCTCCATTCTCGCCAACGACCTCAAGGACTGACGCCATGCAGAGACGAATGATTCCGCTCGCCCTGCTCGCCGCCCTGGCGACCGCTCCGGCCTGGGCCGCCACGCAGGCCCTGCTGCCGGCGCAGGACAGCGACATGGTGCCGGCCACGCTGACCGCGCATGCCGCCCTGCCGACCATCACCGCCCAGGCGGCCAAGACCGTCGCCATGCCGCAGGTGCACGCGGAACGGCAGCCGGTCAGCATCAACTGGGCGCTGCCCCACGACGGCGCGATCCAGGCCGTGCCGCAGTCGTTCGCGCGCAGCAGCCGCGAATACTGGCTGGACGCCAGCGCCGACGACCTGAAGCAAGGCCTGCAGCTGCCGCTGACCGCGCCCGGCGCGATCATCCGCGTCAGCCCCAGCGATACGGTCCACGGCCAGCTGGCTCCCGAGAAAGTGCAGCTGCGGCTCGGCAACCAGTCGCTGAGCGCCGACCGTGCGGCCAGCCAGCTGGCTGACGCCACCACCATGCGCGCCGCCGGCATGAACGTGCCCGCCGCCTCGCTGGTGATGCGGCTGAAGCCCGAGCTGGGCTCCGGCGTGGCCACCCTGCAGGCCGCCAGCCCGAGCGGACGCTACGTGGTGCACGTGTTCGAGCCGAACAGCTCGCTCACCGTCAGCGCGCGCGCCGACCGCGACGACGCCCTGCTCGGCCAGCATGTGCACGTCAGCGTCGGCATGCAGGACGCCGGCAAGGCGCGCCCGTTGCAGTCGGTGGACGGCTTCCTGCGCGCGCCCGACGGCAGCACCACGCCGCTCGACTACCGCGCCCAGGCCGACGGCAGCTATGCCGCCGACGTGGCCCCCGCGCGCGCCTCCGCCGTGCCCGGCCTGTGGGAGATCCACAGCTTCAGCGTCGGCGACGACGGCGCGGGACATGCCGTGCGCCGCGACACCACCACGGTGTTCAGCGCCGCCGCGCCTGACGCCCGCCTCGACGGCAGCGCCGAGGTGAAGCGTGCCGCCGGCCAGGGCATCGACGTCGGCGTCGGCGTGACGGCCGCGGGCGCCAGCCGCTATGCCGTGTCCGGCGTGCTGTACGGGCGCGACAGCAGCGGCCACATGGTGCCCGCCGCCTACGCGCAGTCGGCCGCCTGGCTGCCGGCCGGCAACGGCAAGCTGGTGCTGCATTACGATGCAAGCAACCTGCACGGCGTGGGTGCGCCGTACGAACTGCACGACCTGCGCCTGCAGGACCAGCCGGCGATCGCCCTGATCGAACGGCGTGCACTGGCCCTGCGCTTCGACGCGCCTTGATGGTCCAGGAGCCGCACCGCATGCGGTGCGGCTCCTGCGTCACGGCTCCTGGTAGCGCAGCGAGGCCGCGATCCGCCTTGCGAGTTCGCGCTCGGCCCGATCGCGATAGTCGATCCGCAGCACGAAGCTGCCGCTCCGTCGCGCGTGACCTGCGGACGGCAGCGTTTCGACGCTGACCGTGCGGTGGTACGGATAAAACACGAGGCGCGCGCCAGGCAGCGCGCCGTCGAACTCGCAGTCGATCGCTCGCGCCGCGCGGCTACCGGCGATGATGCGCACTTCGCGGCTTTGTGCCGGGCAAGGCAGCGCCGCCGCCTCGGTCGGCGAGCGGTAGCCCCACACCACTTGCATGCGCGGCATCTCCTGCGAAGCCTGGTTGGGTGGGAGTTCCGAATCGATGACGCCATCGCCGTTGGCGTAGCGCGCCGTCGGCGCGTAGCTGGCCGGGAGCATCAGCTCGAAGCCGCCATCCAGTCGGCGTAGCACGAACTCGCAGGCAGCGCAGGCAGTGCCCGAGGCGGCATGCAAGGCCGGTGCTGCCGGTATGGCGACAAGCACGGCCAGTCCTGCCGTCAGCATCCAGCGAGAGCCTGTTCTCACGCCCGCGATCCTTCGCCCGGCATGCGTCAGCCCTTGCGTGCGAACACCAGGTGCAGGCCGAACAGCACGAAGATCGCGCCGGCCAGGCCGTCGATCCAGCGCGACAGGCGCAGATAGCCCCGGCGCATCACCGGCAGCGCGAACACGCCGGCCACCAGCAGGAACCACAGCAGGGTCTCCGCGATCACCATGCCCCACAGGCCCCAGCGCGTGGCGGTATCGACCCCGTTGCCGAGGAAGGCCGAGAACACGCTGCCGAAATAGACCACCACCTTGGGGTTGGACAGATTGGTCAGCAGGCCGGCGCGCAAGGTGGCCCAATCGCTTTGCTGCAGCACGGCGCTGGGCTCGCCGGTCACAGCCGGAGCACGCCAGGCGCCGCGCAGCATCTTCAGGCCCATCCAGATCAGGTACAGGCCGCCGGCCACCATGATCAGCCGCTCCAGCCACGCCAGCCGCTGCAGCAGCAGCTGCAGGCCGGCCACCGCCAGCGCCGACCACACCACCACGCCCAGGGTGATGCCGACCACGCCGAACACGGCCTGCCGGCGGGTGCGGCTCACCGCGGTCTGCGAGACGAAGAAGAAGTCCGGGCCCGGGCTCAGCAGGGCCAGCAGGTGCACGATGGCGATGGTCAGGAACAAGCTCATGGTCGAATACTCTGCGATGGTCGGGTCCGGGATCAAGGCGATCCCGCAATGCGGCTTGCCGCCGCCAGCCGGCCTACTCTACCCTGCACAGCCGTGGTCGCCGCCAGAGGCGCGGCCATGTCCGGGGAGCGCTCAGGGGACGAGGGCCTGCGCATGCGTCTGGGCCGATCGAGTCATGCGCCTTCGCTGGCCGCATGGCAACCATTCCCTCTCCTACAGCGAAGCCTCGATGAGCATCAAGTTCCGCCTGATCGTGATGAATTTTCTGCAGTTCTTCGTGTGGGCCTCGTGGCTGCTCACGATCGGCGCATATTGGTTCCAGACCAAGCACTGGTCCGGCAACGAGTTCGGCAAGATCTTCTCCACCATGGGCATCGCCTCGCTGTTCATGCCCTCGCTGATGGGCGTGGTGGCGGACAAGTGGATCAACGCGGAACGGCTGTACGGCCTGCTGCACATCGCCGGCGCGGTCGTGCTGTTCACCGTGCCGCGAGTGAACGATCCGGAGACCATGTTCTGGGTGATGCTGGTCAACATGATCTGCTACATGCCGACCATCTCGCTGTCGATCGCGGTGGCCTACTCGGCGCTCAAGGGCCAGGGCAAGGATGTGGTGAAGGACTATCCGCCGATCCGCGTATGGGGCACGGTGGGTTTCATCGTCGCGCTGTGGGTGGTCAGCCTGCTGCACCTGGAAACCTCGCCGGGCCAGTTCTACGTGGCCTCGGCCGCGTCGCTGCTGCTGGGCCTGTACGCCTTCACCCTGCCGCCCTGCCCGCCCAAGCTGGACCGGCTGCCGCACAAGAACCTGCTCGATACGCTGGGCCTGACCTCGTTCGCGCTGTTCCGCAACCGGCAGATGGCGATCTTCTTCATTTTCGCCATGCTGCTGGGCGCCTCGCTGCAGCTGACCAATGCCTACGGCGACACCTTCCTGCACGACTTCGCCAACGTGCCGGCCTACAAGGACCTGCAGGCGGTGCGCTATCCCGCCATCATCATGTCGATCTCGCAGGTCTCGGAAACCCTGTTCATCCTGGCCATTCCGTTTTTCCTGAAGCGCTTCGGCATCAAGGGCGTGATGCTGATCAGCATGATCGCCTGGACGCTGCGCTTCGGCCTGTTCGCCTACGGCAACCCCGGCGACGGCCTCTGGATGATCGTGCTGTCCTGCATCGTCTACGGCATGGCCTTCGACTTCTTCAACATCTCCGGCTCGCTGTTCGTGGAAGGCCAGTGCGACCCGGCGATCCGCGCCAGCGCGCAAGGCCTGTTCATGCTGATGACCAACGGCATCGGCGCGGTGCTCGGCAGCCGCCTGAGCGGCCTGGTCATCGAAAGCTACTTCACCCGCCCCGACAAGAGCATGGACTGGCACGGCATCTGGCTCACCTTCGCGATCTACTCGCTGGTGGTCGCCGTGCTGTTCCAGTTGATGTTCAGGCGGCCGCGCCAATCCCCGGCCGCCGGGCAAGTGCCGCTGCACTGAGCGGCAGCGGCGCTGCCGCACCGAGCATGCTTGCGACAGCTGGAAGCAAGCGTCTTGCGAAAGTGAAGCGCGCTGGCGGCTGTGTCGAAGCCGCAGCGCTGGCGCTGGCCCCGAGCTGCAGATTGCCTGCCTGTCGTCCCGAAAAAAAGGGACGCCTGGTCAGTCGCCCGGCAGCAGATGTTCCTGCACGCGTTCGCTGCGGCTTTCCACCACGCGGCCGTGATGGTCGAAGCGCAGCACGATCAGCCAGTTGTACACGTCTTCCGGCCAGTGCTTGCCGATCAGCGCCTTGGCGTCGCCGCCCAGCGCATCGACCAGCTTATCGATATGGCCGTGATGCCAGGCGATCAGCAGCACCGGCGCTTCGTTCTGTTCGCGCAGCGACTTCGCCAGCGCATCGACCTGGTCGTCGGCCCAGTTCTGCTCGATCGGCAGGCCCAGGCGCGCCGCCAGCGGGGTCAGGGTTAGCCGCGGCCGCTCGCTCTCCTTGCTGTCGCGGGTGGCGATCAGGCGCTGCGGCTGCAGCGTCTCGCCGTCGAGCCGCAGCGGCGCGAAATAACTGGCATAGGCCTGCGCGCGCTGCTCGCCGCGTGCGCTCAAGCCCGGTCCCGCATCGGCCTTCTCCGCATGCCGCACGATCAGCACGGTGGCATCGGCGAGGCCACGACCCGACTTGTCCGCGTGGTGCGCCGACACCGGCGACAGCAGCGAACACAGCAGCAAGAACAGGAACAGGCGCAGACGCATGGCTGGCAGCTCGATCGAGAAAGGCGCTCACTATGCCACGAGCCCCTTCGCCGCCGAGCACGCCTGCTCGCCCCGATCGCTGCTGCGGCGTACGATGCCGCACTTTGCACCCCTATCGATCGGATCGATCACCGGAGCCATGATGACTCGCCTCGCCCCACTCTTCCTGCTGCTGCTCGCCGCGCCGAGCTTCGCCCTTGCCGCCGAGCGCTGCGATTGGCAGAGCATCGTGCACCCGGAGGATCGCCCCACCGTGCAGGTCAGCCTGACCGAGCTGTCGGCAGTGGAGCAGGCGCCGGCCAGCGACGGCATCAGCGTCAGCGACGAGGCTCAGGACCGGCAGGATCTGCATGACTTGCTGCAGCGCGCCGCCAACACCCTGCCCCTGGGCGATGTCGCCGGCGCCTGGCGGGTACGCTCGCTGCAGCTCGACCGGGGCCATGTCTTCGGCTATCCCTACTTCGCCGCGCGCATCACGCGGCAGGGCTGCAGCCTGCATTTCGCCAAGACCACCGGCTCGCAGCGCCGCTCCGGCGAACTGCTGCCGCTGGACCACGACGGCCGCGCGCTGGCCTTCCTCGGCGTGGCCACGGTGAACGACGAGGTGCCGCGCCCCTACGGCACGCTCGACGCGTCCTCGGACGATCACAACAGCGTGGGCCGCCTGCTGCGCATCGGTCCCAACGAGCTGCTGATGATCCTGGACTACCGGCAGGGCAGCTTCGAGCTGTACCACCTCAAGCGCTGAGCCCGCCTGCCGCAATCGGGTCTGGGCCTTACAATAGGCCCATGCGCCTCGGTCCCTACCTCATCGACCCGCCGGTGGTGCTGGCCCCGATGGCCGGCGTCACCGACAAGCCATTCCGCCTGCTGTGCAAGCGGCTGGGCGCGGGCCTGGCCGTGTCCGAGATGACCAGCGCCGATCCGCGCCTGTGGCAGACGCGCAAGTCGCTGCACCGGATGGACCACGCCGGCGAACCCGAACCGGTCAGCGTGCAGATCGCCGGCTACGACCCGGCTATGCTGGCCGAGGCCGCGCGCTTCAACGTGGCCAACGGCGCGCAGATCATCGACATCAACATGGGCTGCCCGGCCAAGAAGGTCTGCAATGTCTGGTCCGGCTCGGCCCTGCTGCAGGACGAGCCACTGGTCGCGCGCATCGTGCGGGCAGTGGTCGCCGCCGTCGAGGTGCCGGTGACCCTGAAGATCCGCACCGGCTGGGACCGCGAGCACAAGAACGCGCTGAACATCGCGCGCATCGCCGAGGACAGCGGCATCGCCGCCCTGGCCGTGCACGGCCGCACGCGTGCCGACAAATACGAAGGCGAGGCCGAGTACGACACCATCGCCGCGGTGAAGTCCGCCGTGCGCATCCCGGTGCTGGCCAACGGCGACATCGTCACGCCGCAGCAGGCCCGGCAGGTGCTCGAGCGGACCGGCGCCGACGCGGTGATGGTAGGCCGCGGCGCGCAGGGGCGGCCGTGGATCTTCCGCGAGATCGCGCACTACCTCGCCACCGGCGAATTGTTGCCGGAACCCGGCCCGGCCGAGATCGGGCACATCCTGCTCGGCCACCTCGAACAGCTCTACGCCTTCTACGGCGAACTGCCCGGCGTGCGCATCGCGCGCAAGCACCTGGGCTGGTATCTCAAGAGCGTCGAGGCATCCGGCCCGGGCGAGCGCCTTTCGGCCGCGCCGGGAAACGCCTCAAACCTGCCGCATCGGCCGGAGCACGCGGCCTTCCGCCAGGTGGTGAACCGCATCGAGTCGGCCACCGAGCAACTGCGCCTGACCCGCGACTACTTCGACGCCCTGGCCGACGGCCTGCGCGCCGCCGCCTGACCCCGCCCGCCCCGAGACCCAGCACACGGCTCCACGCCGCGCGTTTGACTTCGCGCGCGCGGACGGCTATTTTCGCGCCGCTGGAGGTTTTTATCTCTTCATCCGAATGAAGAGATAAGATTAAAAGGGAAGCCGGTGGGAATCCGGCGCTGCCCCGCAGCGGTATGTGGAAACGACCCTCGCCATCGCACTGGAGTCCATCCCGGGAAGCGGCGAGCAGTAGGCCGGTGCCGACGCACCCCGTCCACGAGCCCGAAGACCTGCCCCGGCCGGAAACCGGTTCGCCCTGTGGCGGCCGGCTTCTGCCCGACCTGGAGCTCCGCGGGGAGCCCGGTGCGTTCCGTAGCCCCTGGCGACGGACGCGCCGCCGTCCCGCGTCGATCCGGTTCGCCCGCGGGGGCGAAGGTCGACGACCATGCTGCCGGCGACGGCGACATGCCGCCCTTCGTTCCTCTTCGCTGCTCATCCCGCAAGAGGAATTCATGTATGACACGCGTTACCTACCTTGGTTTTCCGCGCATCGGCCGCCGCCGCGAGCTCAAGCGCGCCCTCGAAACCTACTGGCGCGACGGCGACGCCGCGCCCCTGCTCGACACGGCCAGGGAGCTGCGCGCCCGGCACTGGCAGCTGGCGCGCGAGGCCGGCGTCGATGTGGTGCCGGCCAACGACTTTTCGCTGTACGACCACGTGCTCGACCACGCGGTGCTGTTCGACGCGATCCCGGCGCGCTACCGCCCGGCGTTCGCGGCCGATCCGCTGCGCGGCTATTTCGCCATGGCGCGCGGCGACGCCGAGCTGCATGCGCTGGAAATGACCAAGTGGTTCGACACCAACTACCACTACCTGGTGCCCGAGCTGCAGGCCGGCCAGAGCTTCCGCCTCACCGGCGACAAGCCGCTGGCGGAGTGGCGCGAGGCGCAGGCGCTGGGCATCGAGGCGCGCCCGGTGCTGCTGGGGCCGGTCTCGTTCCTGCGCCTGAGCAAGACCGTCGACGGCAGCGATCCGCTGCAGCTGCTCGACGCCCTGCTGCCGGTCTACGCCGAGCTGCTCGCGCAGCTGGCCGCCGCCGGCGTGGCCTGGGTGCAGATCGACGAACCCTGCCTGGTGCTGGACCTCGACGCGCCGACACGCCAGGCCTATGAGAAGGCCTATGCGACCCTGGCCAAGGGCGCGACGCCGAAACGCCTGCTGGCGACCTATTTCGGCGCGCTGCAGGACAACCTGGCGCTGGCGGCTTCGCTGCCGGTCGACGGCCTGCACGTAGACCTGGTGCGCGCGCCCGAACAGCTCGACGCCGTGCTGACGGCGCTGCCGGCTGATCGCGTGCTGAGCGCAGGCGTGGTGGACGGCCGCAACGTCTGGCGCAGCCGGCCCGCGCAAGTCTCGGCCCTGCTCGAGCACGCCACGCGGCGCGGCAGCGACCAGCTGTGGCTGGCGCCCTCGTGTTCGCTGCTGCACGTGCCGATCGACGCCGAACAGGAAACCCAGCTGGCCGGCGATCTGCGCAGTTGGCTGGCCTTCGCGCGGCAGAAGCTGGAAGAACTGCGCCTGTACGCCGACGCCCTCGCCGGCGATGCGCAGGCGCGCGAACAGCTGGCGCAGCAGACCGCACGGCTCGAAGCGCGCGGGCGGGCGCCCGGCGTGCAGCGGCAGGACGTGCGCGGCCGCCTGCAGGCGCTCAGCCCGCAGGCCACCCTGCGTCGCTCGGAACGTCCGTATCGGCGCAGCGTGCAGGCCGGCGCGCTGAAGCTGCCGCCGCTGCCCACCACCACCATCGGTTCGTTCCCGCAGACCGACGCGCTGCGCCGCGCCCGCGCCGAACATCGTGCCGGCCGCCTCGACACCGCGGCCTACGAGAGCGTGCTGGCCGAGGAAATCCAGCACGTGCTGAAGCAGCAGGAAGCGCTGGGGCTGGACGTGCTGGTGCACGGCGAGCCCGAGCGCAACGACATGGTGGAATACTTCGGCGAGCAGCTCGAAGGCTTCGCCTTCACCCGTCACGGCTGGGTGCAGAGCTACGGCTCGCGCTGCGTCAAGCCGCCGCTGATCTGGGGCGACGTGGCGCGTCCCGCGCCGATGACGGTGCGCTGGTCCAGCTACGCGCAGTCGCTCACCGAAAAGCCGGTCAAGGGCATGCTCACCGGGCCGGTGACCGTGCTGCAGTGGTCCTTCGTGCGCGACGACCTGCCGCGCGAGACGGTGTGCCGCCAGCTCGCGCTGGCCCTGCGCGACGAAGTGCACGACCTTGAGCGCGCCGGCATCCAGGTGATCCAGATCGACGAGCCCGCGCTGCGCGAGGGCCTGCCGCTGCGTCACGCGGAGCAGGCGCACTACCTGGACTGGGCGGTGCAGTGCTTCCGCATCACCGCCGGCGGCGTCGCCGACGCCACCCAGATCCACACCCACATGTGCTACTCGGAGTTCAACGCGATCATCGAGGCGGTGTCCGCGCTCGATGCCGACGTGATCTCGATCGAGAGCAGCCGCTCGCGCATGGAACTGCTCGATGCCTTCGAGCGCTTCCGCTACCCCGGCGACATCGGCCCCGGCGTCTACGACATCCACTCGCCGCGCGTACCGGCCACGACCGAGATGGCCGGGCTGCTGCGCAAGGCGCTGGAGGTGCTCGACGCCGGCCAGCTGTGGGTCAATCCGGACTGCGGCTTGAAGACCCGCGGCTGGACCGAGGTGAACCAGGCGCTGGCGGCGATGGTGGCCGCCGCGCACGAGCTGCGCGGCGAACTGGCGCAGCGCGCGGCCTGAGCCGGGGCCGGCCTGTCGCGAGCGATCGCGGCAGGCCGGCAGCGTGCCGATTCAGGCCTCGCGGTAATTGAGCAGGATCAGGCCGATCAGCACGAAGCTGATCGGCCACACCAGGCCGACGATGCGGCTGCCCGGCGGCTCCAGGCGCAGTTCCAGCCAGCGCGCCACGCCGCCGAGGATGCCGAGCAAGGCCAGCGGCGTATGGGTCAGCTCGATCAGCAGCTGATCCTTCACGTTGGCGATGGTGTGGGTATGCGTGAGCAGCAGCGCTCCGCCTGCAATGGTCAGCAGCGGGAACACCCAGGCCGCCCGCGTAGGCGCGAGGCCGCCGGCGCGCACGCGCCACTCGAACAGGCCGAACACCACGATCAGCAGCACGAACACGCGGTGCTGGAAGATTTCCACGTCGCGCAGGCTGGCGAAGAAGCCGATCGGCCCGAGCGGCCACGCCTCCGGATCGGAACGAATGAACAGGAACACCGCCAGCCCGAGAAACAGCAGCGGCCAGTGCCTGGCCGCGCGCCAGCCGAGCCCGTTCAACAAGGCGAGCAGACCGATCGCCAGCACGAACACGCCGGCCCAGTGATGGTTGTATTCCGACCAGGCGATGTCGGCGGCGCTGCTCGGCGGCGCCACGCCCGAGCCGGGCACGTAGGCCGGCGCGGGCTGCTGCGCGCGGCGCGCGGCTTCGTCGTCGAGCTGCTTCTGCAGGCGCGACAGCGCCAGCGCATCGTGCTCCGGCGACGCCAACCGCGGCCATACCGGCATGTTGCGCTGGGCGATCTCGTGCAGGCTGACCCGATCCTGCACCAGATCCACCGCCGGCGGCGCCGAGGTCAGCGAGGCGGCCGCGAAGAAGATGCACAGGCCGATCGCGAACTCGGCTTCGGCGAAACGCCTGAGCCGATTCACCGGCGTCCGCGGATCGGCGCGCAAGCGCTCGACCAAGCGGTAGTTGCCGGCGCCCAGGCCGAGCAGCAGCAGGAACATCGCCACCTTGGCACCGACCATCACGCCATAGGCGGTGCCGTAGAAACCCTGCCAAGAACCGATGTAGGCCACGCTCATGGCCAGTCCCGACAGCACGATGCAGGCCACGCCGGCCATCGACATCAGCGAATAGCGCCGGCCGACCAGACGCCAGCCGACGCCATCGCGCACCTGGCTCAGCGCCAGCAGGAAACAGGGCAGCCCGCCGATCCAGATCGCCGCACCGAGCTGATGCAGGCCTTCGACCAGCAGCAGCGGCAGCCGATGATCCAGCCGCGCCTGCGCGTGCGTGGTCAAGGTCGCCGCCGCCAGTTCCGCCAGGCCGAGCAGGAGCAGCAGCGCGTCCGGCACGCGTCGGCCAACCAGCACGGCGATCGCCAGCGCCGCCGCCATCTTGGCCATGCCGGCCAGCGCGAAATCCGCCTGCAACACATTGCTCACCGGCAGCTCGACCGTGCTGCTCAGCACCGCCGTCTGCAGCGCGATCATCAGGCCCTCGCAGAGCAGCAGGGCCAGCGCGGCGATCCGCACGATGCGCGCGGCGCCGCGCAGGATCGACTCGCCCGGCAACAGTTGCGGCGCCAGCGGCCGCGCCAGCAACAGCAGGAACAGCAGCGCGCCCAGCATCACCGACTGCGCGGTGACGGTCAGCGCATGCAGCAGGATGCTGAGGTAGCCGAACAGATCGACCAGCAGGTTCATGCGCGCCCCGTCCCGAGACGACCCACGCCCGCCCGGATGCCGGCGGACCGGCGACGGCTCACTGGCCGGTCACCGTGAACTTCACCTCGCCGCGCGTCACGTGGCCGTCGACCGACAGCACCTGCCAGTGCAGCACGTACTGACCGGGCATCGCTTCGATATGTGCGGCAAGGCGGTCCTGCGCGGCCGGATCGGCGTCCAGCTTCAGCACCTGGCCGGCGCCGGCCGGTCCGTCGAGGCTGAGCCGCGAACGCCCCGCGTCGATGCGGCTGTTGTAGCGCAGCTGCAGCGCCAGCGGGCCGGCCGGCGCACTGGCGCCGTCGGCCGGGGTGCTGCTCACCAGCACCGCGTGCGCAAAGGCCAGCGGCACCACGCCCAGGACCAGGGCCAGCGCCAAGCCGGCCCGCAGCAGCACGGATCGAAACGCGATGGAGCTGACCGCGATGGATCGAAGCACGACGGATGGAAAACGCATCGGTCCGCTCTCCCGTTCGCCGGATGGTGGCCGTATGCGCATGCGCCGGCGGCCGGCCCCCGTCGCCGCATGCGGGCCGCCATCATGGCACCGGCCAGGCGTCGCGTCGCGGGCCGGCATCACGGGTCCGCCCGCCGCGACTGCGCTATCCTGCGCCGACTGGGTGGCCCGAAGGCCGCGAGAAAGCCGTCCAGATGGCTGAATCGGCACGGAATCGTCATCTGCCGGCGGCACACTCGGGCTGCAAAATCCGGGCGTCCCCTGTATCATGCCCGTTTCTTTTATCTCTTTATCCGTACGGAAGGATATAAACCGCGATGAGCAACTTCCTCTTCACCTCCGAATCGGTCTCCGAAGGCCATCCGGACAAGGTCGCCGACCAGATTTCCGATGCCGTCCTCGATGCGATCCTGGTGCAGGATCCGCGCGCGCGCGTGGCTTGCGAGACCCTGGTGAAGACCGGCGTGGCCATCGTCGCCGGCGAGATCACCACCAGCGCCTGGATCGACCTGGAGGCGCTGACCCGCAAGGTCATCGTCGACATCGGCTATGACTCCAGCGAGGTCGGCTTCGACGGCGAGACCTGCGGCGTGCTGAACCTGATCGGCAAGCAGTCGCCCGACATCAACCAGGGCGTGGACCGCAAGAAGCCCGAGGAACAGGGCGCCGGCGACCAGGGCCTGATGTTCGGCTACGCCACCAACGAGACCAAGGACTTCATGCCGGCGGCGATCTACTACTCGCACCGCCTGGTCGAGCAGCAGGCCAAGGTGCGCAAGGCCAAGAAGTCGCCGCTGCCGTGGCTGCGTCCGGACGCCAAGAGCCAGGTCACCCTGCGCTACGAGAACGGCGTGGCCACCGCCATCGACGCCGTGGTGCTGTCCACCCAGCACGATCCGGACGTGAAGCAGAAGGATCTGGTCGAGGCCGTGCGCGAGCACATCCTGAAGCCGGTGCTGCCGGCCAAGCTGCTGCACAAGGGCACCAAGTTCCACATCAACCCGACCGGCAAGTTCGTGATCGGCGGCCCGGTGGGCGACTGCGGCCTGACCGGCCGCAAGATCATCGTCGACACCTACGGCGGCTGGGCCCGCCACGGCGGCGGCGCGTTCTCCGGCAAGGATCCGTCCAAGGTGGACCGTTCGGCCGCCTACGCCGCGCGCTACGTGGCCAAGAACATCGTGGCCGCCGGCATCGCCGACCGCTGCGAGGTGCAGGTGAGCTACGCCATCGGCGTGGCCGAGCCGACCTCGATCTCGGTGACCACCTTCGGCACCGGCAAGATCAGCGACGAGAAGATCGAGAAGCTGATCCGCAAGCACTTCGACCTGCGCCCGTACGGCATCATCAAGATGCTCGACCTGATCCACCCGATGTACCAGCAGACCGCCAGCTACGGCCACTTCGGCCGCACCCCGTATGAAGTGAAGGGCGCGGACGGCAAGACCTACACGGCGTTCTCGTGGGAAAAGACCGACAAGGCCGAGGCGCTGCGCGCCGACGCCGGGCTCGACGGCAAGAAGAAGTAAGCCACCGCCGGGCACACGCTGCATACCAGAACCCGCAGGATCTCCTGCGGGTTTTTTTATGGGCGGCAGGCGCCACGCCGCCGCCATCCATGGGCCGCCGGCTCTGCTAGCCTGTATTCCGCCTCACCACGGAGCACCACGCATGACAAGGATTCGTCGCCGGCGCTCGCCGGCCGGCCTGCTCGCCGCCGCCCTGCTCGGCCTGGCCGCCTGTTCGGCGCCCAAGCCCGCCGACCTTGCCGCCGAACGGCAGGCGTTCCAGACCCGCATCGTCGCCGACACGCTCACCCCGGACGGACCCGCCGACACGCCGCCGCCCGCGCTGCTCGAGCGCATCCATTACCCAGCGCCGGCGGGCGCGCTGGTGGCCTACCTCACGCCCGATCCGCACGACGGCAAGAAGCATCCGGCGGTGCTCTGGGCGCATGGCGGCTACGGCGGCATCGGCTCGTTCCTGTGGGACAGCCAGCCGTCCGACAACGACCAGAGCGCGCGCGCCTTCCGCGAGGCCGGCATCGTGATGATGGTGCCGTCCTGGCGTGGCGAGAACGACAACCCCGGCCGCTTCGAGATGTTCTACGGCGAGGTGGACGACCTGCTCGCCGCGCGCGCCTATCTCGCCAGCCTGCCCTGGGTCGATCCGCAGCGCATCTACCTGGCCGGCCACAGCACCGGCGGCACCATGGCGTTGCTGGCCGCCGAAAAAGGCGTCGGCTTCCGCGACGTGTTCTCGCTCGGCGGCGTGGCCGACCTGGGCCGTCGCCTGGCGGCCGGGCCAACCCAGGCCGCGGCGCCGTTCGACACCCACTCCGCGCAGGAGCTTCGCCTGCGCTCGCCGATTTATTACCTGGCCGGCCTGAAGGCGCCGAGCTTCTATTTCGAGGGCCAGGGCGAGTGGACCGCGCGGGAGGCGCGCTCGATGCAGGCCGAGGCCGAGCGGCTGCACGCACCGCTGCAGGTGTTCATCGTGCCCGGCGGCACGCATTTCTCCATCGTGCTGCCGATCACCCGGCTGATCGCAGCGAAGATCCTGGCGGACAACGGGCCGAAAACCGCGATAACCTTCTCCCAGGACGAAGTGGAGCGAGCCTTCCACGACCTGGCACAGCCCTGACCGGCATGCCGCGACATCACTGACGGACGCCACGGCAAACCACCGACCACGCATGGACGATTCCAACCGACGCCCCATCGCCGCGCGCCGCAGCGCATGGGCGCAACGCAGCGCAGCCGCGTTGGCCCGCTCCTCGATCAGCCCCAACCAGATCTCGGTGACCAGCGCCGTATTCGCCGCCATCGGCGCCGCCCTGCTGGCTTGGTGGCCAAGCTGGCCGGGCCTGCTGGGCTGCGCGCTGTGCGTGCAGCTGCGGCTGGTGTGCAATCTGCTCGACGGCATGGTCGCGGTGGAAGGCGGCAAGCAATCGGCGGTAGGCGCGCTGTACAACGAATTCCCCGACCGCGTGGCCGATTCGCTGCTGCTCGTCGCGCTCGGCTACGCCAGCGGCGTCGCGTGGCTGGGCTGGCTCGGCGCCCTGTTCGCCGCGCTGACCGCCTACGTGCGCCTGGCCGGCGGCAGCCTCGGCCTGACCCAGGATTTCCGCGGCCCGATGGCCAAGCAGCACCGCATGGCGCTGCTCACCCTGGCCTGCGTGCTCGGCGCCGCGGAGAGCGTCTGGTCGGGTACCCGCTGGAGCCTGCTGGCCGCCGCGGTGCTGATCGCCGCCGGCTCGGCGCTGACCTGCGTCACCCGCACCCTGCATGTCGCCGCACAGCTGCGCGGGGAGCGCGCATGATTACCTCGCGCCTGCTGGTCGGGCTGGTGCGCGCCCTGGTCGGCGCGCACGCGCGCTGGATCGGCAGCCTGCCGTCGGCGCGCCAGCGCATTTATTTCGCCAATCACTCCAGCCATCTGGACGCTCTCGCGCTGTGGTCGGCGCTGCCGCCGCAGCTGCGCGACACCACGCGGCCGGTGGCCGCGCGCGACTACTGGGGCCAGGGCGGCGTGCGCAGCTTCATCGCCGACCACGGCTTTCGCGCCGTCTACATCGAGCGCGACCGCGAACATCGCGAAGGCGATCCGCTGCAGCCGCTGATGGACGCGCTGGACGAGGGCGATTCGCTGATCCTCTTCCCCGAGGGCACGCGCAGCCAGGAAGCGCTGCCGCTGCCGTTCAAGTCGGGGCTGTTCCACCTGGCCCGGCGCTATCCGGAGGTGGAACTGGTGGCGGTCTACCTGGACACCCTGCACCGGAGCATGCCCAAGGGCAGCGTGCTGCCGGTGCCGCTGATCTGCACCGTGCGCTTCGGCCGCGGCCTGCACCTGCAGCCCGGCGAGGGCAAGGAAAGCTTTCTCGAACGCGCCCGCGCGGCGGTGGTGGAACTGGCATGACGATACCCAGCGGCGCGGCGATGCAGCAGCTCTCGGCGCAGAGCAAGTTCTGGTGGGTGATGGCCGGCGTGCTGGCCCTGCTGCTGCTCGCCAGCGCGGTCGGCGCGTGGCTGCACCAGCGTTCGCTCGCCCGTTCGGGCAAGCGCGAAGTGGTCGACAACCTCAACGCGCGCATCCGCTCCTGGTGGGTGATGGCGGCCCTGCTGTGCACCTGCTTCGTGCTCGGCCGCGGCGCCACGCTGATCTTTTTCGCGCTGGCCTCGCTGTTCGCGCTGCGCGAATTCGTCACCCTCACGCCGACCCGGCGCGGCGACCACCTGCCGCTGTGTCTGTGCTTCTACGTGGCGATTCCGCTGCAGTACTGGCTGATCGACATCGACTGGTACGGCATGTTCGCGATCTGCCTGCCGGTGTACGGCTTCCTGGTGCTGCCGGCGGTGTCCGCGCTGACCGGCGACGTGGAGAACTTCCTCGAGCGCACCACCAAGATCCAGTGGGGCCTGATCCTCACCGTGTACTGCATCAGCTACGCGCCGGCGATGCTGCTCCTGCATATTCCCGGCTACGAAGGGCAGAGCCTGCTGCTGATGCTGTACCTGCTGCTGGTGGTGCAGATCAGCGACGTGCTGCAGTACGTGTTCGGCAAGCTGTTCGGCAAGCGCAAGCTGGCACCGCTGGTGAGCCCGTCGAAGACGGTCGAAGGCCTGGTCGGCGGCGGCCTGTCGGCCACCGCGATCGGCGCCTGCCTGTGGTGGATCACCCCGTTCTCGTTCTGGGGCTCGGCCGGCATGTCCGCGCTGATCGTGCTCTCCGGCTTCTTCGGCGGACTCGCGCTGTCGGCGGTGAAGCGCAGCCTGGGCGCCAAGGACTGGGGCAACATGATCGAGGGCCACGGCGGCATGCTGGACCGGCTGGACTCGGTGAGCTTCGCCGCGCCGATCTTCTTCCACGTGGTGCACTTCGCCTTTATGTGAAGCGCGCCGAGCCGAAGCCGTTGGTCGCGCCGACGCGTCCAACCTGATCTCGCCAGTCGACTGCTTCGCTAGACCACCCACGCGTCGCCAAGCCTGTCACTCAAAAGGCCATGTGCGCGAAATCGCACCGGCCATGCTCCGAACAAGGCGGCGGCTTTCTAGAATGCACGCGCCCCGAACTGCATCACCTCGATCTGGACATTCGTATGCGAGTCCGCCTTGCCCTCCTCTTCATCGTGCTGGCCGTGACCTGCCTGCCCGCTCTGGCCGCGTCGACCGATCGCGCCAGCCAGGCGCAGCAGCAGGCGGCGCTGCATGCGCTGGCCGGGCAGGACATGCCGGAGGCCGCCAGCATCAAAGGCGTGGCGCTGGCGCCGTGGACGCATGGCCCGACCGGCGCGGGTCCGCTGTGGGTGGTGGCCGCGCTGATCCTGCCGCCCGGCGATGATGCCGCGGTGCAGCTGTGGACCGGTGTGCTGCGCCAGGACGGCGATGGCTTCCAGCTCCTCGCGGACGATCGCAGCGAACGCCCGGACACCTCGCCGATGCCATGGAGCCTGGATGTGCGGCTCGACCTGATTCCCTATCGCATCAGCGCGCAGGAAACCGCCTTCGGCGTGCGCTTCAGCAACAGCTACGATTCGACTGCGCACAGCGATTACCAGGAACAGCTCAGCCTGTATCGCTATGCCGGGCAGGCGCTGACCCCGATCTTCACCGCGCTCACCGACACCAGCACCTACGACAAGGATGGCGTGCAGTCCTGCACCCAGGACAAGGCGGGCGCCGGCAAGGAGCCCAGCGAGGCACAGCAGGATGCCTGCGATCGCGAGAACACCGTCGAGGCGCACTACGTGCTCGCCTTCGGCAACCAGACCCACCAGGATCATTACGACCTGCTGGTGCGCGCCAAGCCCGGTTCGACGGCTTCCGCCAAGGCCAGGGCCGGCCTGCGCTTCACCTGGAACGGCAAGACCTACGCGCCGCGCACGTTCGACGGCGGGCAGTAGGCACATCGTTGCAGGCATCGGCGAAGCCGCGCCTTCCACCAACGACGATTCGATGCTTTGCGCGTGGGCTGTTCCGCAGCGGCTATTCAGGCCTGCACACGCTGCACGCGCGCGGCATCGCCAAGTCGAACTCGACGGCACGTTCTGTCGCGGCCTGTACGCCTGCCTGCGCGAATCGGCGCGACCGAGCTGCTCCTCGTCATCGCTTCGACGCTTCATGCTCCAACGCTGCCTTGCCGTGCAGGCCACTCTCGCGATGACCGCAAGCGAACGGCTTCGCTGGGTCGCCAGCGTCGGCACGTTCTAAGCGGCAGGCAGGGATTCCTGCAGGCATCGGGGCAATCGAGCTTGGGCGTCACCGGGCTCGCCCACTGCTGCCGATCGGCGCTTCACGACTGAAGCTACTTCGCCTTACGCATCTACCTGGGCGACAGCAGAAGGCAGGCAGCGTGGCCACACCGCAGGACGGCCTGGTCACACAGATTCAGAGCGATGATCCCAGCCCGCAGGCCGAAGCAGCTGCCGACTCGGAAGCAGCTGTCGACTCGGCGGCAGGCTCTACTTCTGCTTGTGGCTCGAAGCCACCACGGCGGCCTTCTTTGCAGGCGCACGCCGCACCAGCTTGACCGCGCCGGCCTGCTTCTTGGGCGCCGCGGCCTGCTGCTTGCCGGTCTTGCGATGCGGACAGGCAGCGCCTTTACGCGGCTTGCAGCCGGCGCGGGCGACCACCGCCCCGGCATGCTGCTTGCCGCGCCGATAGTGGCGCTGGGTGGCCGGCGCGGTATCCGCTTCGGCGGTGGCGATCGGCGACAGCGCGTTCAGCACGCGATGCGCCATGCTGCCGCCGCTGACGCCGGCAGCCGCCACCACCTCGGTCGGCGTCTGCCGATCGTCGAAGCCGTCGTCGAGCAGGCGCGCCATCAGATTGTCGCGCGACGTCGCGGTCTGCCCGCCCAGCACCACGCCGAACAGGCGGTGGCCGTCGCGCACCGCGGTCGAGGTGAGATTGAAGCCGGACGCATCGGTGAAACCGGTCTTGAGTCCGTCCATGCCCGGGTAGCGATCCATCAGGTGGTTGTGGCCACGCACGATGCGCCCGCGGAACACGAACTGCTTGGCGGCGAAGAAATGGGTGTACTGCGGAAAGTCCCGATACAGCGCCATCGCCAGCTTGGCCATGTCGCGCGCGGTGGTGGCATTGTCCGGGTCGGGCAGGCCCGAGGCGTTGTCGAAATGCGTGCCGGTCATGCCGAGGCGGGCCGCCTGGGCGTTCATCAAGATGGCGAAATGGCTCTCGGAACCGCCCAGGCCTTCGGCAATCACGGTGGCGGCGTCGTTGGCCGACTTGGTGACCATGCCGAGGATGCAGTCGCGCACCGCGATGGTCTGGCCACGGCGCAGGCCGAGCTTGGTCGGCGCCTTGCTGGCTGCCCAGGCCGACACCGGCAGTTGCTGGTCGAGCTTCAGCTTGCCGGTCTGCAGGTTGTGGAAGGTCAGGTACAAGGTCATCAGCTTGACCAGCGAGGCCGGATAATTGGGCTCGTCCGGATTCACCGCGCTGAGCACCTTGCCGCTGGCGGGATCGATCACGATGGCGGCATAGCCGGCCTGCGCCGCGCCTGCACTGCAGCCCAGCGCGCCCAGGATCAGACCGGCCAGCCTGACCCGGAGCTTTCCGGCACTCTTGGAATGGATCGCCACCTGCTGACCTCGCTCTTGCTTGCCGCCGACACCGCACTGTCTTGCGGGCGTTACCTTAATCCAGCACGCCTGCAATATCCATAGGTAATGCCTGAATTAGTTTCGTTAAGTATATGTTCTATATAGCGAGTTTGCTGGACGAACCGCCCCCCATCCGGCAGCGGACCGAGCAGGCCGCAATCGCCTCGGCAAGGTTTTCCACGGCCGGTCACACGGCAGCCGCTACAATGGGCGGATGTCCCTGATCCAATTGCAGCGCGTCGACTTCAGCGTCGGCGGTCCCCTCCTGCTCGAACACGTCGATCTGTCGATCGAATCGAACGAGCGCGTGTGCATCGTCGGCCGCAACGGCGAAGGCAAGTCCACCCTGATGAAGTTGATCGCCGGCGAGCTGCAGCCCGACGACGGCGAAGTACGCGTGCAGAACGGCGTGGTGGTCGCACGCATGGCGCAGGAAGTGCCCCAGGACACGCAGGGCAGCGTGTTCGACGTGGTCGCGGCCGGCCTCGGCGATCTGGGCCAGCTGCTCGCGCGCTATCACCACCTGCTCGCCGAAGGCGACCTGGAGGCGCTGGGCGAGGTGCAGACGCAGATCGAGGCGCGCCATGGCTGGGATCTGGACCGTCGCGTGAGCGACGTGCTGGAGCGCCTGGAATTGCCGGCGGAAACCGACTTCGCCGCGCTGTCCGGCGGCATGAAGCGCCGCGTGCTGCTGGCGCAGGCGCTGGTGCGCAAGCCCGGCGTGCTGCTGCTGGACGAGCCGACCAACCACCTGGACATCGAGGCGATCGGCTGGCTGGAAGGCTTCCTCAAGCAGTTCGAGGGCAGCATCCTGTTCGTCACCCACGACCGCAGCTTTCTGCGCGCGCTGGCCACGCGCATCGTCGAGATCGACCGCGGCCAGGTCACCGACTGGCCGGGCGACTACGACAACTACCTGCGTCGGCGCGAAGAACGCCTGCACGCCGAAGCGCAGGCGAACGCGCTGTTCGACAAGAAGCTGGCGCAGGAAGAAGCCTGGATCCGCCAGGGCATCAAGGCGCGGCGCACCCGCAACGAAGGCCGCGTGCGCGCGCTGAAGGCGCTGCGGCGCGAGCGCTCCGAGCGCCGCGAGCTGAGCGGCAACGTGAGGATGACCCTGGCCGGCGCGCAGGCCTCGGGCAAGAAGGTGATCGAGCTCGAGCACGTGCACCAGAGCTACGGCGGCCGCGTGCTGATCGATGAGCTGAACACCGCCATCCTGCGCGGCGACCGCGTCGGCATCATCGGTCCGAACGGCGCCGGCAAGAGCACCTTGCTGAAGATCATGCTGGGCGAACTGAAGCCCGAGCGCGGCAGCGCGACGCCGGGCACCGGCATCCAGATCGCCTATTTCGACCAGCACCGCGTGCAGCTGGACGAGCGGCTGAATGCGCTGGACAACGTCGCCGAAGGCCGCGAATTCATCGAGCTCAACGGCCAGCGCAAGCACATCATCGGCTACCTGCAGGACTTCCTGTTCTCGCCCGAGCGAGCGCGCGCGCCGATCACCCGCCTTTCCGGCGGCGAGCGCAATCGCCTGCTGCTGGCCAAACTGTTCGCGCAGCCGTCCAACCTGCTGGTGATGGACGAGCCGACCAACGACCTCGACGTGGAGACGCTGGAGCTGCTCGAGGAATTACTGGGCGAATATCAGGGCACCTTGCTGCTGGTCTCGCATGACCGCGCCTTTCTCGACAACGTGGTGACCAGCACCCTGGTGCTGGAAGGCGACGGCCTCGTCGGCGAATACGTGGGCGGCTACAGCGACTGGCTGCGCCAGCGCCCGCAGGCGCGCCGCGAAGCCGAGCGCGCGCAGCCTGCCGCAGCGCTGGCGCCGCGCCAGGCCGAAGTCGTCGCTGCGCCGAAGCGCAAGCTCAGCTTCAAGGATCAGCGCGAGCTGGATCAGTTGCCGGCGCGCATCGAACAATTGGAAGCGGCGATCGTGCAGCACGGCGAGGCGATGGCCGATCCGACCTTCTTCAAACAGGGCGCGGCAGCAATCGCCCAGGCCAACGCCGAGACCGAGAAGCTGCAGGCCCAGCTGGAAACCGCCTATGCCCGCTGGGCGGAATTGGACGGCTGATCGAAACGGTCAGCGTCATGCGCTGACCTGAGCTGGCACAGCGTTCGGGCGAGACTTCCGATCGAGCCTTGTCGATCGTGCGCCGAAGCCCGGGCGATGCGGCGCCAGCCGCCTCGCAAAGCCGACGGCGCCAGGCCGCGAGCGTCATCGCCCGTCGAAACAGTCGCCGCAGACACCCGTCCCGCAAGCGAACTCGCGCGCGGATCGCAAAGCGCGATCGCCCGAGTCTCGCAACCGGTTTTCCTTTGCCCACGGCACGCAGGTAGCCAATCGGCGGCAGCTTCACCACACTGTCACAAGGCGTTGCTCCAATCGCCGTTTGGTCCGCCCGCGCGGCGGTCGAAGTCCCATGCCTCGACACCCGGAGTTACGCATGCACGCCCGTAGGCGCCCCGCTTTCCTGCTGACCCTGGTGCTCGGCCTCGCCGCCGGCAACGCATGCGCCGCGCCGCCGGTGCTGATGGTGTCGATCGACGGCCTGCGCGCCGGCGACGTGATCGAGGCCAAGCAGCGCGGACTCGAGCTGCCAGCGCTGAGCGCCTTCCTGCGCGAAGGCACGTATGCCACCGGCGTCACCGGCGTCACTCCGACCGTCACCTATCCCAGCCACACCACCCTGGTCACCGGCGTCGCGCCGGCACTGCACGGCATCTATTCCAACTACGCCTTCGATCCGACCTGGAAGAACGACGCCGGCTGGAACTGGTATGCGCAGGACATCCGCGTGGGCACGCTGTGGCAGGCGGTGCGCGACAAGGGCGGCAAGACCGCCAGCCTGATGTGGCCGGTGAGCGTGGGCGCGCCGGTCGACTACAACCTGCCCGAGCTGTGGCGCAGCGGCACCGAGGACGACCGCAAGCTGCTGCGCGCGGTGTCCACGCCCGGCCTGCTCGACGAGGCCGGCAAGGATCTCGGCACTTATCCGCAGGTGAAGTCCTACACAGCCGAGGACGACGCGCAGCGCGCACGCTACGCGGCCTGGATCTGGCAGCACAAGCATCCGCAGCTGCTGACCTTGCACCTCAATTCGCTGGATTCCACCGAGCACAACTACGGCCCCGGCAGCACCCAGGCCAAGGCGGTGCTGACCAGCCTGGACAAGGTGATCGGCGAACTGCGCCACGACGTGCTGCAGAGCGACCCGCAGGCCGTCGTGGTGATCGTTTCCGACCATGGCTTCGCGCCGGTGCAGCATGACATCAACCTGTTCCAGCCCTTCGTCGAAGCCGGCCTGATCACGCTGAGCAAGCCGACCTCGGTGAATCCCTACGCGCATCCGCAGGTGACCGACTGGCAGGCCACGCCGTGGCCGAACGGCGGCTCCTACGCGGTGGTGCTGCATCACCCCGAGGACACCGCGGTGCAGGCGCGCGTGCGCGCCCTGCTCGACAAGCTCGCCGCCGATCCGCGGCTCGGCATCGAGCGCATCCTCGACGCCAAACAGATCGCCGCCGACGGCGGCAATCCGCAGGCCTCGTTCTACATCGGCCTCAAGCCTGGCTACGAAAGCGCTGACACCCCGCTCGCCGCGCTGGTCAGTGCGCCGCACGAACTGGGCACGCACGGCTACCTGCGCCAGCATCCCGAGATGAACGCCACCTTCCTCGTCGCCGGCCCCGGCGTGCCGGCCGGCAAGTCGCTCGGCCAAATCGATATGCGCGACATCGCGCCGACCGTAGCCAAGCTGCTCGACGTATCGCTGCCGCAGGCCACCGGCAAGCCGCTGTTCTGAGGCTCATCGGGCAGCCTGCCCCGGCCGTCGCCATCGCGCGGCCGGGTGGCTCGCTCTACGGCTGTGAGGCCTTCGCCGCCGGGCAGTCCAGCGCCTGCACCGTCACTTCGGGTCCGTGCGGCGTGATGCGGAACGACCCGGCCCGGCTGCGATAGAACAAGACCGTACCGTCCGTCTGCAGATCGCTGGCGCGCACCGGCATGTTCATCAGCCGCGTCGATTGGGCGCGGCCACCGGGCAGGATAGCCACGCGATATAGCGCGGCCCTGTCTGAACCCATGTGCGCCAGCCCGGTGACGACCAGCGCCGTATGTTTGCCGACTTGCAGCATGCCCGTGACATTGCGCTGTTCCAATATCTGCGCACCACCGCGCGACGGCTGCCAGCTCAGCTCGCCGCCGAACTCGCCGTGATCCGTACCGCTGAGGACGCCCTCCGCAAACACCAGCCTTGCTGGCGCCTCGCTATTTCCCGGCAACGGGCATACCGTGGCGGGCATGGCCAACGGATCGCCCCATAACAGATCCGGCACGATGCGCACCATCGCAGGCGATCCCCATACGGGCAGCTGATCCTGGAAGGCGTCATCCAGCCCTTTCGGCCGGCCGGCATCGATGGCGGCAATGGCCGAAGTCGCCAGCTCGCGGATCGCCGCATACCAATGTGTGCCGGCGAGTTCGCGCAGCAACGGCACTGCCGCGCGGTCGCCTAGTCGCACCTCCGCATGCACGGCCGCCGCGACCACCTGCCAGTCGCGATCTTTCAGCAGGGCATGCAGATGCACCGCGACCGCACGATCGGCAATCAGGCCCAGGGTTTCGGCCGCGCCGACCCGAGCCCGCCAGCTTTCGGCCTGCAGATAAGGCAGCACGCGCGCCGTCGCTGGCACTGCCCGCGGCCCCAAGGCCTGCAGCCAGCGCATGCAATCGAACAGCGTACGATCGCCCACGACCTGCTTCGTCGCTGCGCCGACGCCCGGCTCATCGAGGACGGCCTTGTGCGTATCTTCGGGCAGGCACTGCGAGATCTCTTCGTCCAGCATGGACACGTCATGCACGGACCATAGCGTCCGCCGGACACTGAAGCGCAGGGCCGGGTCCGTCGCCCGCGCCAGGGATCGGAGGCGAGCCCTCTCGGCATCGGCATCTGCATCGATACCGGCATCCGCGAGCATCGCCAGGGCCAGCCGTCGCTGCGCCGGCGGCGCGCTGTTACTGGCGGCCACCCCCACCAGCAGACGCCGCGACTTTTCTCTGTCGGCATCACGGCGGATCGCTTCGCTGATCGCGACGACCACGGCATCCTGTTCGGCCTGCGGAGCGTCGGCGAAGTAAGCCACCGCAGCCATCAACGAGCCAGGCATCCGCTGGCCCAGGGCGGCGCCGGCCTGGTTTGCCGCATCGAATCGGCCATGGGATTGCAGCGCCTTGGCCAGGAGCGGCAGCGCCTGCGCGTCGGGGAAATGGCGCAACGCGCGCACGATCCAGCCGCCATACTCCTCGCGCTCGACGGCCTGGGTCAGTGCCGGCAGATCGGCCTGGGTCCAGTCCGGCCAGTCCATCAACAAGCAGCCGGCGACATTGCGCTCGTCAGCCCGATCGGAACGCGCGCGTTCGAGCAAGGCCTGCTTGGCCGTTCCGCCGTAGGCGAGCAGGCGCTGACGCAAGGCGTCGCAACCGCGGTACTCGGCGCCGTTCGGCGTGACTCGCGCGGCCTGGTCGACCTCGCGCAGGCAAGCCGCAAGATCGGTGCAAGCTGAGGCCGGAACCGACCCGGCCTGCAGCAGATAGCCCGCCAGCAACCATCCAAGCATCCTGCTCTCCTGCGCCATCAATGGAAGCAGGATAGTGCGGCCCGGAGAAACTCGCGACCAGTGCGCTGGCGCGCCGACTCAGCGCCTGCGCCGCAGCACGCGCTCCAGAAAGCTGAGCGCGGGCAGCCCGAGCAGCAGGCTGGCCAGCACATCCCAGAGGCCGTCGTAGAGCAGGCCCACGCCCAACGCGATGGCCGTACAGACGGCCAAAAGGACGGGCATCGCCCACATGCCGGAGAGCATGGTCCGCGCCGGACCGGAGGGACGCGAGGCGCTCATGGCGCAGCCTCCATCCGCGCCGCCGGCTCGGCTGTACGTGCGCTACCGCGGCGGCGCTTGGCCCATAGCCACAGGCCGGAGATCAGCACCAGGATGCTCAGCAGGTCGAGCACGGCCCACACCACTTTCAGCGCCAGCCCGCCGTAGTCGCCGAAGTGCAGCGGCCGCGAAAGCTCCAGCAGGCGCAGGTACCAGGGCAGGCCCTTGGCCATCACCAGGCGTCCGTTCTGCACGTCCACCAACACCGGGGTCAGCAGGCGCGAAGTGACTGGCGTGCGGCCCTTGGTCCAGATCACGTAATGGCGCGGACTGCCGAACTGGGTGGTCGGATAGATCACGCTGGTCACTTCCATCGCCGGCAGCGCCGCGCGCGCCTCGTCGACCGCCGCCTGTACCGGCTGGTAGTGCGTCGGCCGCGGCTGGCCCGCGTAGGGCGCCAGCAAGGGCGGCAGGTTCTGCATGGTCCACAGACCGAACAGCGGCCGCGACAAGGTGTTCATCACGCCGGTGGCGCCGACCACCAGCAGCCACAGCAGAGTGACGATGCCGGCCAGGTTGTGCAGGTCCAGCCAGCGCACGCGGCTCGAGCCGCGCCAGCGCACCGTGCCGTAGTCGAGCCGGCGCGTGAACGGCGCATACAGCACCACGCCGGACACGATGGCCAGCACGAACAGCAGCCCCATCAGGCCGAGCAGCAAGGTGCCGGGCAGGCCCAGGAACAGCTCTTCGTGCAGCTGGATCATCACGTACATGAAGCCGCGGTCCGGCTTCGGCTCGTCCAGCACCTGCGCGGTGCGCGCGTCGACGGACACCACGTGGATGGTGCTGGGCAGCGCGTCGATCGAGGGCACCAGGCCCACTTCGACGATGTGCGGCGCATCCTCGTCGTAGTACAGCGAGCGCACGAACTCGCCCGGGTGACGCTGCAGCGCCGCTGCCGCGACCCGGTCCAGCGCGGTGTCCGGCGTGTTCTCCGGCAAGGCCGCGGCCACCGCCTTGTCACCGGTCAGCGCGTCGATCTCGTCGCGAAAGATCAGCGGCAGGCCGGTGAGGCAGAGCATCAGCAGGAACACCGTGCAGATCAGGCTGCTCCAGGTATGCACGGTGGACCAGCGGCGGATGGCGCGGGAGGAAAGCATGGCGGACTCCGAAGGCTGAAAAGCGGCGCGGCTGCGTCGGTCTACCAGCGCCAGCTGGCAGTGCCCATCACCACGCGGCGCTGGCCCCAGGTGCAGCCCAGCTCGCCGTAGCAGGCCGCGACGTAGTGGCGGTCGAACAGGTTGTTGGCGTTGAGCGCCAGGCGCACCTGGTCCCACTGGTAGTGCACCACGGCGTCGACCAGGGTGAAGGCTGGCACGTTGAAGTCGCGGGTGAGCGCGGCCACCGCGAGATCCGGGTGATAAGTGCCGCCATAGGTCTCGCCGACGCGCCGCACGCCCGCACCGAAGCCCAGCCCGTGCGCAGGACCGCCCTGCACGGTGTAGTCGGCCCATACCGAGGCCATGTGCATCGGCACCGTGGTCGGCGGCTTGTCCAACTGGGTGGGATCGGTGCTCCTCAGCGTGCGCACCTGGTCGTAGGTATAGGCGGCGCGCAGCTGCAGGCCGTCGGTGAGGTGCGCCACGCCTTCCAGCTCGGCGCCGCGCGAACGCACTTCGCCGGCCGCCATCGAGAAGTTCGGATGCTGCGGATCGGTCTCGAGCACGTTGGTCTCGTGGATGTCGAACACCGACAGGGTCAGCGTCGCGTCGATGTCGTGCGGCTGGTATTTCAGGCCGCCCTCGATCTGCCGGCCCAGGCTGGGCTGGAACGGACGTCCAAGGTAATCGGTGCCGCTGTTGGGCAGGAACGAGGTGGACCAGCTCACGTACGGCGCCAGGCCGAAATCGGTGAGGTAGACCAGGCCGGCGCGGCCGGTGGTCTTGGAATCCGACTGATGGGTGATCCCGCCGCCGAGCAGATAATCCGCACGCGTGCTGGCCCAGTCGCGGCGCACGTCAAACATGCCGACCCAGTGATCGCCGTACTTGATCTGATCCTGTGCATACACGCCGGTCTGGCGCAGCGTCTCGGCGGTGTCGCTGGAATGCACCGACAACGGCGGCACCGGCTGGCCGTAGACCGGATTGAACACGTCCAGCGGATGCGCGAGGTTGCCGTATTCGTTGCTCAGCCCGGTGAAGTAGCTCGCATCCAGCCCCAGCAGCACCGTGTGGGTGAACGGCCCGGTCTCGAAGTGGGCGATCGCGCGATTGTCGAAGGTGTAGCTGTTCACCCAGGACTGATCGTGGAACGCGATGCGCTGCATGGTGCGGTAGTCCGGCGCCAGCGTGCCGGTGCCGTACTGCTGGCGCCAGTCGACCTGCTGGCGCTCCACCCGTCCGTCCAGCTCGAACGACCACACCTCGTCGATGCGGTGCTTGAACTGGTAGCCCAGGCCGTACTGGCTGCGCTTGTAGCTGTCGAAGTCGGTGTCGCCGGTGAACAGCGACGGGCTCAGCCTGCCGTTCGGGTTGTACAGCACGCTGCCCTGGGCGGGCAGGAACGGGTACAGGCTGTTGGTGAGGTCGCGCTGGAAGTTCGCCAGCAAGGTCAGGCTGGTGTCCTCGTCCGGCCGCCAGGTGATCGCCGGCGCGATCGCCACGCGCTTGTCGTAGCCGTGGTCGATCTGGGTGTCGTCGTCGTGAGCCACCGCGGTGAGCCGATACAGCCAGTGCCCGGCCTGGTCCAGCGGACCGCTGAAGTCGGCCTGCAGCTGGCGGAAATCCTGGTTGCCCAGTTGCACGCCCAGCTCGTGCAGCGGCTCGGCGGTGGGCAGCTTGCTGCTGGCGTCGATCACGCCGCCGGGCGTGTCCTGGCCGTACAGCACCGAACTCGGACCTTTCAGCACCGACACGCTCTGCAGCAGATAGGGCTCGATGCGCCCGGCGAACTGGCCGGGCACGAAGCGCAGGCCGTCGAGATAGATGCCGAAGGCACCCGCGCTGAAGCCGCGGATCATCGGCCAGTCGTAGCGTTCGTCGGTGCCGGTGGCATTGGTCGACACGCCCGCGGTGTAGACCAGCGCGTCGGAAAGATTCTGCACCGCGCGCACGGTGAGCTCCTGCTGGTCGATCACGCTGATCGACTGCGGCGTCTCGATCAGTGGCGCAGCCGTCTTGCTGCCTACCTGGGCGGGCGCCACGACCGCGGCCTTGACCTGCACGCCCTGCAGTTCGGTGACCTTGCGATCGCCGCCGTCCACATCGGGCTGTGCGACAGGCGCATCGGACGCAACGGCAGACTGCGCGGCAAGCAGCAGGGCGCCGGCGATGGCACAGGAAAGAAGGGCAGGACGGAAACGTCCAGCAACCCGCGATGCGGGCGAATTCGCAATGAGCACAGCACACCCCTTGATGCGTTTGGTGGCTTGCTGGGCTGCTGCGAAGAGGAGCCGGCTGGCTGGCGATGATAGATGGCGCGCACCGGCGAGGCCGGGGCGGAACGTCAATTCTCGCTGCCGCTGCGCGTGTCGTCAATCGATCGGCCGCGATCGCGAGGACGCGACTCGCACGCGCGACGTCCACAGGTAGCGTTCGGCGCGGCATGTTTGGTGCCGCAGACGGCCAAATGCAGACGCCGACAGCTCAGTGCGCCGCATCCTCGAAGCGGATCGACGACAGCGTGCGCACCAGCGGGTCCATGAAGTCGGCCGGCACCGCCAGCTGGCGCCGATCGTCTTCCACCGCGCCGATCAACACCTGGCGGCGATGGACCAGGCAGAAGCTCAGCGAACCCAGGCGCGAGGGCCCGGCCGGCAGAGCTAGCAGCACGCCGCTCCAGCCCGGACCGCTCAGGTTCCGGAACACACCCTTCCTGGCCTGGCGAGTGGGCAGCCAGCGTCCCTGCTTGAAGGCGGCCGGGCAGCGCTGCGCGTTGTCGTCCATCACCGACTGCAGCTCGGGCGATGGCTGGCCGGCTTCATCCGATGTCGGCGACCAGGGAAAGTCGTCGGTCGTCTCGCACATCAGCCCGAACCAGCGCGTGTCCAGCGAACCGCGCTTGCGGAAGCTCCAGAAGTAACCGTGGGACATCGGCGCCTGCCACAACCATGGCAGCTGGTCCGAAGGCAGCGCCTGCGTCGATTGATACAGCACCACGTCGGGGCCGTTGTAGCGAACATGCTGACCTTCGCCCAGGTCCAGCGAGAACTGGCAATCGCCAAGGTCGATGCGGGCACGACCGGGGCCGTCCATGCCGGTCGCCTCGCCCGTGCTGTTGCCGATTCGCACGGGGCCTGCTTCCGATGCCGGGCATGACATCGATGAAATCATCGCCGAGAACAGCAAGATTGCGACACCGAAGCGCCGCCATGCGCTCAGGCATCGCGCGCGAAGCGATGCCGCACGAGTGACGGCGGGGAGCCGCCAGTAAGCCAGCACGCCGTGCCGGCCATGTCGGCGGCGACAGCCGCCTTCGTCGAAGTCCTTCACGTCATGTGCTCCCTGCTGGTGGCCGCTGCGCATCGACGCGACGCGGCGAACTTCGTGCCCGCTCAACCGGTGTTCTGCAAGCCCTGCGAAACGCCGCTGACGCAGGCCACCAGCGCATGCAGCAGCGCGTCGTCCTGGCTGTCGCCGGCGCGCCAGCGGCGCAGCAGGTCGACCTGCAACAGGCTCATCGGATCGACGTAGGGATTGCGCAGGCGAATCGACAAGGCCAGGCGCGGATCGTCCTGCAGCAGCTCGTCGCTGCGCTTGAGTCGCAGCAGCCAGTGCCGGGTGCGTTCGAACTCCTCGCGGATCAGCGCGAAGAACGGCTCGTGCAGCGGCCCCGCGAGCCGGGAGAAGGCCTCGGCGATGTCGAGGTCGCACTTGGCCAGCACCATCTCCACGTCGTCGAGCAGGTTGGCGAAGAACGGCCAGTCGCACGCCATCTCGGCCAGCCCTTCCTCGCCGTGCTCGGCCGCGCCCTGCTCCAGCGCGGTGCCCAGGCCGTACCAGCCGGTGATGATCGAGCGGCACTGGGTCCAGGCGAACACCCAGGGAATCGCGCGCAGGTCCTGCACGCCGCGCATGCTGCGCCGGCGCGATGGGCGCGAGCCCAATGTCATGCGCTCGATCACGTCGATCGGCGTGGCGGCGCGGAAATACTCGACGAAGCCTTCGCGCTCGACGAAGGCGCGGTAAGCCGCGCGGCTCTTGCCCGCCAGCGTGCTCATCCACAGCCGCCAGTGCTGCTCGCGCGGTTCGATTTCGCGCGGCCGCAGCGAGGCACGCAGCACCGCGCCGGTGATCTGCTCCAGGTTGCGCAGGGCCAGCGCGCGGATGCCGTACTTGCGATGGATCACCTCGCCCTGCTCGGTCACGCGCAGCGCGCCGGCCACCGAACCGCGCGGCGAGGACATCAGCGCCGGGGTGATGCGCGCGCCGCCACGGCTGGCCGAACCGCCGCGGCCGTGGAAGAACGCCAGCCGGATGCCCGCGCCGGCGGCGACTTCCAGCAGTTCCACCTGCGCTCGCTGCAGGCCCCAGCGCGAGGCCAGCGTGCCGCCGTCCTTGCCGCTGTCGGAATAGCCGAGCATCACCCACTGGCGATCGCCGCGCGCGGCGAGGTGCGCGCGGTACAACGGATCGTCCAGCAGCGAATGCAGGGTGGCCGGTGCCTGCGCGAGATCGTCGACGGTCTCGAACAGCGGCGCGATGTCCAGCGGCAGCGGCTGCTCTGCCGGCCAGCCGCCGCGACGTGCCAGCGCCAGCACCGCCAGCACGTCGGCAGCGGAGCGCGCCATGCTGATGATGTACAGGCCGGTAGCCTCGTCGCCGTAGCGCTGGCGGCTCTCGCGCAACGTCACGAACACCGCCAGCAGGTCTTCCGCCGCCTCGTTCGCGCAGGCGCCGAAGACCTGTTCGCCGGCGACGTAGGGGCGCAGCTTCGCCGCGCGCTCCTGCGGCGCGCGCGCAGCCCACTCGGCATCGTCCAGCAGGGCGGCCAGCGCATCGTCATGCACGCGCGAATCCTGGCGCAGGTCCAGCCGCGCGAGGTGGAAGCCGAAGCAGCGCACGCGGCGGATCAGTCGCTGCACTGCATAGGCGCCGGCATGCGCGCCGCGCCCTTCGACCAGGCTGTCGGCGATCAGCTGCAGGTCGCCGACGAAGTCGTCCACCGCGGCATAGCCTTCCGCGGCGTCGGCATGCGTGGCCGCCAAGCGTGCGCCGACCAGGGTCAGCAGACAGCGATACGGCATGTCGGCGTGACGCGGGCGGATTTTTGCCGCCGCCTCGGGCAGCCGCCCGCGATACTCGGCCAACCTGGCCTGCAGCGCCGCGCTCACCGTGACCCGGTCTTCGGTCTGGCTGAGCAGGCGCGCCAGCGCGGCCACGTCGTCCTGATAGCGCTCCAGCACCTGTCCGCGCTGCGAGGCCAGGCACGAGGCGATGGTGTCGGCGCCGACATTGGGATTGCCGTCCATGTCGCCGCCGACCCAGGTGGCGAAGCGCAGAAAGGTCGGCAATCCCACTTCCTCGCCATACACCGCGATCCAGGCTTCCTGCAGCGACTCGTACAGCGCCGGCACGATGCGGTAGAGCGGATTGGCCAGGTAGAAGCCGACGTGCTCGTACTCGTCCTGCACGCTGGGCTGCAGCGGCGAGGTCTCGGCGGTCTGCCAGCCGGCCGACAAGGCCATGAAGATGCGGTCGTCGTCCTCGCGGCGCTCCTGCGGTGTGCGGCCGGCGTCGAAGTTGTCGACCAGGGCGCGCACGATCGCCTGCTCTTTTTCCAGCAGCGAGCGGCGCACCGCCTCGGTGGGATGCGCGGTGAACACCGGCTCGATGCGCAGACGCTCCAGCCAACCACGCAGTTCCTCCGCGCCGACGCCCTGCGCCTTGAGCCGGGTCAGCACGTCGAGCAGCGATTCCGGCTGCGCCGCGCCGCTTTCACGCTGGTAGTCGCGGCGGCGGCGGATCCGATGCACGCGCTCGGCCGTGTTCACCGCCTGGAAATACGCCGAGAAGGCCCGTGCCAGGGCCTCTGCGTGCTTCGCCGTCTGGCCGCCGACCAGGCCGGCCAGCGCGTCGGTCGGCTGCTGTTGCTGGCGGCGCTGGATCGCCGCGGTGCGCAGCGCCTCGACCTGCTCGAAGAAGGCCTCGCCACCCTGCTCGGCCAGCATCTTCCCGACCATCGCGCCCAGTCTCCACACATCTTCGCGCAGCGGGCCGTCGTGGGGCAGGAAATCGACTTCGCGGCTGGTCGACATGCGGTTCTCCCGGGCAAACCCCGAGGTTAGCCGATTGCCCGCATCGGTTTCATGCATAGCAGGCCGCGCGGCCCTGCCCTACGCCGCGCTAGGTGGCGCGGGCCAGTCCCGCTACAATAGGCGCTCGCCTTTCCTGCCGAGGGGCGCTGCGACCGTATGGCATGCGAGTCAACTCGCATGAGCCCGCACGTGGTTGATGCAGGCTTTCACCGATACGGCCAGGCTCGGCGGGCTTTGATTTTCAACGGCGCCCGGTTTAAGCGATGCCCATCGCCATGGTTGCAGGCCACCCGGCCCGCCCTGCCTAAATCCGGAGATCCAAGATGAACGCCGTTACCAAAGAAAACCCCACCCAGGACTACAAGGTCCGCGACATCGCCCTGGCCGAACTCGGCCGCCGCCGCATCCGCATGGCCGAAGAGGAAATGCCCGGCCTGATGCAGATCCGCGCCCGCTATGCGCCGCAGCAGCCGCTGAAGGGCGTGCGCCTGTCGGGCTCGCTGCACATGACCAAGGAAACCGCGGTGCTGATCGAGACGCTGAGCGCGCTCGGCGCCTCGGTGCGCTGGGCCTCGTGCAACATCTTCTCGACCCAGGACGACTGCGCCGCGGCGATCGCCGCCGCCGGCATCCCGGTGTTCGCCTGGAAGGGCGAGACGCTAGAGGAATACTGGGACTGCACGCTGGACATGCTGACCCATCCCGGCCTGAAGGGCCCGGAGCTGATCGTCGACGACGGCGGCGACGCCACCCTGCTGATCCACAAGGGCGTGGAGATGGAAGAAGGCTCCGACTGGGTCGACCAGCCCGGCGCCAACCACGAAGAGCAGGTCATCAAGGATCTGCTGAAGAAGACCCGCAGCGAGCGCCCCGGCTTCTGGAAGAAGGTCGCGGCCGACTGGAAGGGCGTCTCCGAGGAAACCACCACCGGCGTGCACCGCCTGTATCAGATGATGGAAGCGGGCAAGCTGCTGGTGCCGGCGATCAACGTCAACGACTCGGTGACCAAGAGCAAGTTCGACAACCTGTACGGCTGCCGCGAGTCGCTGGCCGACGGCATCAAGCGCGCCACCGACCTGATGGTGGCCGGCAAGGTGGCCGTGGTGTGCGGCTACGGCGACGTGGGCAAGGGCTGCGCGCATTCGCTGAAGGGCTTCGGCGCGCGCGTGATCGTCACCGAGATCGACCCGATCAATGCCCTGCAGGCGGCGATGGAAGGCTTCCAGGTCACCACCGTGGAAGACACCCTCGGCCTCGGCGACATCTACGTCACCACCACCGGCAACAAGGACATCATCACGCTGGAGCACATGGCGGCGATGAAGAACAACGCCCTGGTGTGCAACATCGGCCACTTCGACAACGAGATCCAGATGGACCGCCTGAACGGCGCCAAGGATGTCAGCCGCGAGACGATCAAGCCGCAGGTGGACCGCTACACCTTCAGCAAGACTGGTCGCAGCATCTACATGCTGGCGGAAGGCCGCCTGGTGAACCTGGGCTGCGCGCACGGCCACCCCAGCTTCGTGATGTCCAACAGCTTCTCCAACCAGACCCTGGCCCAGCTCGACCTGTGGGCGAACAAGGACAAGTACCAGAAGACGGTCTATCGCCTGCCGAAGCAGCTGGACGAGGAAGTCGCGCGCCTGCACCTGGAGCAGATCGGCGTGAAGCTGACCAAGCTCACCGCCGACCAGGCCGCCTACATCGGCGTGCCGGTGGAAGGTCCGTACAAGCCGGACCACTACCGCTACTGAGTCATGCCGCCGCGCCGGCTTGCCGGTGCGGCGGAAAGCGGCAAGCAATGCAGAAGGCGGCGCCTCGGCGCCGCTTTCTTTTTGGCCGAACGCCGGCGCCGCAGGCAAGATTAAGAGACCTTAATGAATCTTCCATGCCGGCCGTAACCGAGTTCGCCTAGAGTGGCCGCGATCCACGACCCCGGCCGGTCAACGCATGCCCCATCCCCTTTCCCCTCGCCGTCTTATCGCGGCTGCCGTCCCGCATTGCCGTCGTCTGGTCCGCGCCAGCTGGCTGGCCGACATCGCCTGGCTCGCCGGCTGCAGCGTGGGGCCGGCCCATCACCCTCCCGAAATGACCGTACCCGTCGCCGGGCAGCAGGCCGATACGCCGGCCGTTTGGCCATCCGCGAACTGGCGGCACGGCTTCGACTCGGTGCCGCTCGACCCGCTGATCGGACAGGCGCAGCGCACCTACGACATCGCGCAGGCGCAGCTGCATGCCGGTACGATCGACATCTTCACCGTATTGAACACGCAGGGCGCGCTGTTTTCCGCACACGATCCCGCCATGCAGGCCGAGGCAGCGCATCTGCAGGCGCTGGCCGGCCTGTTCGAGGCCTTGGGCGGCGGCTGGACGCAGCAAGCAAAGGTATCCTGATGAGCGTTGAATCGAATTCGCCGCGGCCGGCAGCCGCTTCTTCCCGTCCGTCGACGCACGGCAGCCGACGCCGCACGCGCCTGGTGTTCGCGGTGGTCGGCATGCTGCTGCTCGGCCTGGTGCTGTGGCTGCGGGCGCCCGGCAAGGAAGGCAAGGCGCAGGCCAAGGCGGGCGCGACCAGCGCCGTCGCGGTGGACACGGCCAAGGCCGCCTATGCCGACGTGCCGGTCTACCTGCAGGGCCTGGGCACGGTGCAGGCCACCTATACGGTGACGGTGACCCCGCGCGTCGACGGCGAACTGCAGAAAGTCGCCTTCGTCGAAGGCCAGGCGGTGAAGAAGGGCGACCTGCTGGCGCAGATCGACCCGCGTCCCTACAAGGCCGCGTATGACCTGGCCGTGGCCGCCAAGGCCAAGGACGAGGCGCAGCTGGCCAATGCGCAGCGCGACCTCAAGCGCTACCAGACGCTCGCCCCCGGCGACTACACCAGCAAGCAGACCCTGGAGACGCAGGAAGCGCTGATCGCCCAGCTGCAGGCGCAGGTGCACGGCGACCAGGCCAACATCGACAACGCCAAGACCCAGCTCGACTACACCACCCTGGTCTCGCCGATCGACGGCCGCACCGGCATCCGCCTGGTCGATCCCGGCAACAACGTGCACAGCACCGACACCACCGGCGTGGTGGTGGTGACCCAGGTGCAGCCGATCACCGTGCTGTTCACCCTGCCCGAAGAACAGCTGCAGCCCGTCGAAGAAGCGCTGACTCAGGGCGCGGTGGATGTGGTCGCGCTGTCGCGCGACAACCGCACCGAACTCGACCGCGGGCGCCTGCTGTTGATCGACAACCAGATCGACGCCAGCACCGGCACGGCCAAGCTGAAGGCTAGCTTCCCGAATCCGCACAACCGGCTGTGGCCGGGCCAGTTCGTCAATGCGCGCCTGCTGCTGCGCACCCAGCAGCACGTGCTGACCATTCCGTCGATCGCGATCCAGCACGGCCCGGACGGCAGCTTCGCCTACGTGGTGAAGGACGACCAGACGGTCGAGGCGCGACCGCTGCAGCTGGGCGGCGAGAGCGGCGACCGCGTGGTGGTGTCCGGCGGCCTCAGGGCCGACGAGCTGGTGGTCACCAGCAACCAGTATCGCCTGCAGTCCGGCGCCCAGGTGCGCGCGGCCGGTGCGGCGAAGGCCGCGACGGCAGCGCGGAACGAGGCGCCATGAGCCTCTCCACTCCGTTCATCAATCGGCCGGTGGCGACCTCGCTGCTGATGCTGGGCGTGCTGCTGATCGGTATCGTGGCCTTTCCGCTGCTGCCGGTGGCGCCGCTGCCGCAGGTGGATTTCCCCACCATCCAGGTCAGCGCCTCGCTGCCCGGCGCGAGCCCGGAGACCATGGCCTCGTCGGTGACCACGCCGCTGGAAAACCAGTTCTCGGAAATTCCCGGGGTCACCCAGATGACCTCGACCAGCGTGCTCAGCAACAGCCAGATCACCCTGCAGTTCGACCTGGACCGCAACATCGACGCCGCCGCGCAGGACGTGCAGACCGCGATCAACGCCGCCGGCGGCCAGCTGCCGAAGAACCTGCCCTCGCCGCCCACTTATCGCAAGGTGAACCCGGCCGACTCGGCGATCCTGATCTACTCGGTGCACTCGGACGTGCTGCCGCTGACCTCGGTGGACGACTATGCCGAGAACGTGCTGTCGCAGCAGATCTCGCGCCTGCCCGGCGTGGCCCAGGTATCGATCGGCGGCCAGCAGAAGCCGGCCGTGCGGGTGCAGGTCGACCCGGCCAAGATCGCCGCGCTGGGCATCCAGCTGGAAGACATCGCCAGCGTGATGAGCGCGACCACGGTGAACACACCGAAGGGTTCGATCAACGGCGCCACCCGCAACTTCACCATCTACGACAACGACCAGCTGCTGAAGGCGGCGCCGTGGAACGACACCGTGGTCGCCTACAAGAACGGCGCGCCGGTGCGCATCCGCGACATCGGCGTGGCGGTGGAAGGCCCGGAGAACAGCCAGCTGGCGGCCTGGCAGAACGGCAAGCCCGGCGTGATGCTGTTGATCTACAAGCAGCCCGGCGCCAACATCATCGACACCGTGAACCAGATCGAGAGCCTGCTGCCGCGAGTGATGAACTCGGTGCCGCCCTCGATCAAGGTCGACCGCGTGATCGACCGCACCACCACCATCAAGGCCTCGGTGCGCGACGTCGAGTTCACCCTGATCCTGACCATCGCGCTGGTGGTGCTGGTGATCTTCCTGTTTCTGCGCAACGTGTGGGCCACCATCATTCCCGGCGTCACCGTGCCGCTGTCCCTGCTCGGCACCGCGGCGCTGATGTACCTGCTCAATTACAGCCTGGACAACCTCTCGCTGATGGCGCTGACCATCGCGGTGGGCTTCGTGGTGGACGACGCCATCGTGATGCTGGAGAACATCTACCGGCACATCGAGGAAGGCCTGTCGCCGAAGGAAGCCGCGCTCAAGGGCGCCGGCGAGATCGGCTTCACCATCATCTCGATCAGCTTGTCGCTGGTGGCGGTGTTCATCCCGCTGCTGCTGATGGGCGGCATCGTGGGTCGCCTGTTCCGCGAGTTCGCGATCACCGTGACCATGACCATCGCGGTCTCGGCGGCGGTCTCGCTGACCCTCACCCCGATGATGTGCGCGCTGTTCCTGCGCGACGAGAAGCACGTGCGGCACGGCCGCGCCTACCGGGTCATCGAGGGCATGTTCGACCGCATGCTGGCCGCCTATACGCGCGGCCTGGATTTCGTGCTCGAGCGCCAGCGCGCCACCCTGCTGGTGTTCGGCCTCACCGTGGCGGCCACCGTGGTGCTGTACGTGCTGGTGCCCAAGGGCTTCTTCCCGCAGCAGGACACCGGCATCATCAGCGGCCTGTCCGACGCGGCGCAGGACGTCTCCTTCAACGAGATGGTGCGGCTGCAGCACAAGCTCACCGACGTGGTGGCGAAGGATCCCGACGTGGCCGGCTGGGGCGCCTCGGTGGGTGGCTCGCGGCCGCTCAACAACGGCTTCGTGGTGATCGGCCTGAAGCCGCGCGACGAGCGCTCGGCCAGCGCCGACCAGATCATCACCCGCCTGCGCGGCGAGCTGGCCAAGGTGCAGGGCGCCACCCTCTACATGCAGGCGGCGCAGGACCTCAACGTGGGCGGCCGACTGGCGCGCACGCAGTATCAGTATTCGCTGCAGGACGCCGACCTGGACGAGCTCAACCAGTGGGCGCCGCGCCTGCTCGCGGCATTGAAGAAGCTGCCGCAGCTGCGCGACGTGGCCTCGGACCAGCAGTCCAGCAGCACCATGCTGACCCTGGACATCGATCGCGACCAGGCCGCGCGCTTCGGCATCCAGCCCGACCTGATCAACCAGACCCTGTACGACGCCTTCGGCCAGCGTCAGGTGACCCAGTACTTCACCCAGCTCAACACCTATCACGTGGTGCTGGAGATCACCCCTGGCCTGCAGCAGGACCCCGGCACGCTGGACCGGCTGTACCTGAAGTCGCCGCTGACCAACCAGCAGGTGCCGCTGTCGACCTTCGCCAAGTTCGACACCGACCACGTGGGCTATCTGTCGGTGAACCACCAGAGCCAGTTTCCGGCGGTGACGCTGTCGTTCAACCTCGCCCCCGGCGTGGCGCTGGGCGACGCGGTGGTGGCGATCGACCAGGCCTCGGCGAAGATCGGCCTGCCGTCCTCGATCAGCGGCAACTTCCAGGGCACCGCGCAGGCCTTCCAGTCCTCGCTGAAGAGCGAGCCCTACCTGATCCTGGCTGCGCTGGTGGTGGTCTACATCATCCTGGGCATGCTGTACGAGAGCTACATCTACCCGCTGACCATCCTGTCCACCCTGCCCTCGGCCGGCGTCGGCGCGCTGCTGATGCTGATGGCCTTCAACTTCGACCTGTCGGTGATCGCCCTGATCGGCATCATCCTGCTGATCGGCATCGTCAAGAAGAACGGCATCATGATGGTGGACTTCGCCATCCAGGCCGAGCGCGAGCAGCACCTCAGCCCGCACGACGCGATCCGCCAGGCCTGCCTGCTGCGCTTCCGCCCGATCATGATGACCACCATGGCCGCCCTGCTCGGCGCGCTGCCGCTGATGCTGGAGAACGGCACCGGCTCCGAGCTGCGCCAGCCGCTGGGCTACACCATGGTCGGCGGGCTGATCCTCAGCCAGGCGCTCACCCTGTTCACCACGCCGGTGGTCTATCTTTATCTCGATCGCGCCAACAGCTGGCTGGTCCACCGGCGCTTCGCCGAGCGGCTGGCGCACGATCCCGACGTCGCGGCGTAGGCGCCGCGCGCCGCGCCTGGGAGAGCTCCGATGAAGGTACTGCTGGTCGAGGACAATCAGCGCGTCTCGCAGTTCATCGTCAAGGGGCTGCGCGAGTCCGGCCACACGGTGGACCACGCCGACAACGGCCGCGACGGCATGTTGCTGGCAACCAGCGAGCGCTACGACGCCATCGTGATGGACCGCATGCTGCCCGGAGGCATCGACGGCATCGCCATCATCGAGGCGCTGCGCAAGACCGGCAATCGCGTGCCGATCCTGATCCTCAGCGCCCTGTCCGACGTGGACGAGCGCATCCACGGGCTGCGCAGCGGCGGCGACGACTACCTGACCAAGCCGTTCGCCTTCGGCGAGCTGCTGGCGCGGCTGGACGTGCTCGGCCGCCGCGCCGAAGGCGGCAGCACCCGCACCAGCCTGGAAGTCGGCGACCTGCGCATGGACCTGCTCTCGCGCAAGGTGCAGCGCGGCAGCCGCGCGATCACCCTGCAGCCGCGCGAGTTCAAGTTGCTCGAGTACCTGATGCGCCACGCCGGCCAGGTGGTCACCCGCACCATGCTGCTGGAGAACGTGTGGGACTACCACTTCGATCCGCAGACCAATGTGGTCGACGTGCACATCAGCAACCTGCGCCAGAAGATCTCGCTGGAGTCCGAGCGGCCGCTGCTGCGCACGGTGCGCCACGCCGGCTATATGCTGACCGCCGATGGCTGAGCGCCTGTCCGCTCGCATTCGCTGCTTGGCGCTGCGTAGTGCCGGCTGGCCGAGCGGCGCGCCAGATTCCAGCCCTGCCGAAGCTTCGACCGGGCATGTCGGTGATGACCGACGCCATGGCGCGACGCAACGACAGTCGTGGGACTATTCGCCGGACGTTTGCGATCGGCCTGCGCAACGACGCGCTAGCGTCGTCACTCTCAAAGCCGCTCCGCTCGCGCTTCGACTTCGAGGTCAGCAGCTTTCATCCCGGCTCGGTGTGCGCCTAGACCCTGTCCCGACGAGCCGGCCATCCGCCGCTGGCAAGCTCTACGCAGTTCCCACGCCAAACACGAACCACACGGACCCTGCGCATGGTCGCTGAACCGCGCCGCCGCCCGCGCATGCGTTCGTCCGCCGCGCTGCTGGCCTGGAGCTATGCTGCGCTCGGCATCCTCGCCCTGGTGCTGTTCGCCGCGCCGCTGCTGTACACCTGGGAAGACGTCATCGACGAGGGCCGACTCGAACTGCTGCACGAGGACTCGCAGCGCTTCGCCTCGGTCTACCAGCACGGCGGCGCCGGCAGCCTGGTCGACTTCATCAACGCCCGCATGAACATCCAGTTCGCCGGCGAGCGCATCCTGCTGCTGACCGATGCACGGCATCGGCCGCTGGCCGGCAACCTGGCGGCTTGGCCCGCGCAGGCACCCGAGGACGCGGAGAATTTCGTCGCCAGCGTGGAGTTCGCCGGCCATCCCACTCGCGCGGTGTTCCTGCATACCCGGCTGCCGGACGGCTATCACATGCTGGTCGGCCGCGACGTCGCCAAGTTCGCGCCGCTGCAGAACCGCTTCTGGTACGGCCTGGTCACCGCGGTGGCGGCGCTGGCGCTGATCGGCCTGCTCGGCGGCGTGCTGATCCGGCGCGTGCTGCTGCGCCGCGTGTACAGCATCCGCCAGACCGTCTCGGCGATCATGCAGGGCAACCTCAGCCACCGGCTGCCGCCGGGGCGTGACGGCGACGAACTGGGCACGCTGGCGCAGACCATCAACGGCATGCTCGACCAGATCGAGCAGCTGGTGCACGGCGTCAGCAACGTCTCCAACGCGATCGCGCACGACCTGCGCACGCCGCTGGCCGAGCTGCGCTCGCGGCTGGAAGAGCTGGCGCTGACCCGGCCGCCGACGCCGCAGGTGTTCACCGAAATCGAGGCGGCGATCGCCGACGTCGACCGGGTGATCCGCGTGTTCAACGCGCTGCTGCGGCTGGCCGAGATCGACACTGGCCTGCGCCGCTCCGGCTTCGTCACGCTGGACCCGGTCGAGATCGCGGCGGAGGCAGTGGAGTTCTACCGGCCTGCCGCCGAGTTGAAGGGCGTCGAGCTGGCGTTCCGCTCGCCCGGTCCGCTGCACGCCTCCGGCGATCCGCTGCTGCTCGCCCAGGCGATCAACAACCTGCTCGACAACGCGCTGAAGTATGTCGATGCGCACGGCCGCATCACGGTGGAGGTGAGCGGCCTGGAGCAGCACGTCGAGATCGTGGTCGCCGACAACGGGCCCGGCATTCCCGATGCGGAAAAACCCAAGGTGGTCGAGCGCTTCTACCGCGGCGACGTCAGCCGCGGTACGCCCGGCGTCGGCCTCGGCCTGAGCCTGGTGGACGCGGTGGCCAAGCTGCACCGCGGCACGCTGACGTTTGCCGACAACCATCCCGGACTGCAGGCGCGGCTGTCGCTGGAGCAAGGCGTCGCCGGCAACGCCGGGGCGGGCGGCCAGGCTCGCCTGGCTCGTCCGCCAGCGCCCGAGGCTCAGCCGGACGCAAAGGCCGCCGGCTCGTAGCGGACGCGGCCGACGCCGCCGAACCAGCGCAGTTTCAGATAGGCCGGCAGCCCGCGCAGCAGGGTCCAGCGGTTCACCGGCTGGATGTCGTTGTTTGCCCGCTCCAGCGGCGCTGCCACCGGCTCGGCCGCGCCAAGTGCCGGCACCTCCGGCGCCTGGCGCATCCAGCCCACCCTGCCGCGCATATGGCCGCAGCGCTGCCGCCGCGCCTGGATCAGGCTTTCATAGGGAAACGCCGCATCGCGCCCATGTTCGCGGAACAGACGCTGCTGCCAGGCGAACAGCGACTGCAGCCGCGGGTGGTGGCTGAAGTACGGCACGATCCGCAGCGGCCGCAGCAGCGCGGCCAGGGTGATGTCGGCTGCGCCGAAGCGATCGCCGACCAGGAAGCCGTCGCGCTCGATGTGCGCCGCGATCGGCAACAGCTGCGCTTCCAGCGCCTCGTACACGCGATCCTGGCGATTGCGGTGGAAACGGAAGCGCAGGGTGAGCATCGCGCCCAGCACCGGCGCCGCGATCGAGCGCCAGCCGCGCCGGGTGAACAGGCCGCCGCAGACCTGCGGCATGAACAAGGCCGACAGGGTCTGCGGGCATTCCATGATCAGCTGGGTATAGCCCAGCCGGCGCGCATGCAGCCCCAGGGTGGAATCCAGCCGCAGCATCCATTGCCAGGCCGCTTCGCGCTGCGCCGGCTCGGCCGGCAGCAGCGGATGCTCGGGATAGGTTTCGTCGAGGTAGCGGATGATCGGCGAGGAATCGCTGATGGCCACGTCGGTGGCCGTGTCGTGGATCAGCGGCACCGTCTGCGCGCAGGCGAAGCGGCGCATCTCCTTCTTGGTGAACGCCACGATGTCGATGCCGCGCCAGGGCAGCTGCTTGAAATCCAGCGCCCACCGCACCTTTTCCACGTAGTGGGACCATTGCAGCTTGTACAGATCGATCATCGCGATTCCCCGGGGTCGAACAGGCCAACTGAGGGCGACTGGCGCCCATACAAGCCTCGGGTCATCGCCGGCAACGCCTGCGCGAATCGGAGACATATATATCGCTTCATCGCGAATAGGAGATATATACTTCCCGACATCACCTGCCGGGAGCCCTGTGCGATGCCGTCGATCAGCTTCGAGTTCTTTCCCCCCAAGACCGACGAGCAGCGCGCCCAGCTGGACCGCACTGCCGAGCTGCTGACCGCCAGCCGCCCGGAATACGTCTCGGTGACCTTCGGCGCCGGCGGCTCCACCCTGCAGTACACCGAGGAAACGGTGAAACGGCTGCAGTCCCACCACGGCCTGACGGCGGCGCCGCATCTTTCCTGCATGGGCGGCAGCAAGGCCGAGATCTCGGCCCTGCTGGACAGCTACCGCACTGCCGGCTGCCGACGCATCGTCGCCCTGCGCGGCGACCTGCCGTCGGGCATGGCCTCGCCGGGCGATTTCCGCTACGCGGCCGAGCTGGTGCGTTTCATCCGCGAACACAGCGGGGACTATTTCCAGATCGAGGTGGCGGCCTATCCGGAGACCCATCCGCAGGCCGACGACGCGCTGGCCGACCTGCGCCATTTCAAGGCCAAGATCGACGCCGGCGCGAACGGTGCGATCACCCAGTACTTCTTCAACCCCGACGCCTATTTCCGCTTCGTGGACGACGCGCGACGACTGGGCGTGCAGGCGCCGATCGTGCCGGGCATCATGCCGATCTCCAACTTCACCCAGCTGCGCCGCTTCTCCGAAGCCTGCGGCGCAGAAATCCCGCGCTGGGTAGCCAAGCGCATGCAGGCCCACGGCGACGACGCCGACTCGATCCGTGCGCTCGGCACCGAAGTGGTGGCACAGCTGTGCCGCCGCCTGCTGGATGGCGGCGCGCCCGGCCTGCACTTCTATACGATCAATCGCGCCAAGGCGACCCAGGCGGTGCTGCGCGCCTTGGGCTGATCCGGGGCCAGCGAAGGCCACCGGCATTTCTCGCGCGCAAGCCGGAGCTAAGCGACTAGAGGCGATATCGCGTCTTCGCACGCGCCACTGCAAGCTCGCGGCCGCTATGCTTGCGCGATGCGCCTGCTCGCCCTACTCCTGTTGTGTCTGCTGCCGTTCGCCCATGTCCATGCGCAGGCCGACGATCCCGCACCGATCCGCCGCTGCACCGGCCCCGACGGGCAGCTGATCTTCACCGATCGCAGCTGCATCGACGTGCAGGCCACGCCGGCCTTGCCGGCTCCCACCGCGACCTCGCCATCGCAGGCAGCGGCGACGGCCGTGGCGCCGCCGATCCTGTGCGCCAACAGCGTGGCCGACCTCAAGCAGGCCGTGGTCGACGCGTTCGCGGCGCGCAACGCCAATCGGCTGGCCGGCCTGATGTTGTGGAACGGCTACGGCCGCAACGGCGTGGTGGCCGATATCCGCCAGTTGCAGAGCCTGATGGAACACCCCCTGCTCGATCTGGAGGCGGGCGGCGACGGCGATGGCAGCGCGGCGAACGGCAGCGACGACCTCGATCAGCCGGCGGCAGCCGACGAACATGCCGCACCCGGTGCTCCCGCCATGCTGGTGCTGCATACGGCCGACACCGATGGCAGCAGCCGCACTACGCGCCTGAGCGTGGTGCGCCACGCCGGCTGCCTGTGGCTGCGCCCGCAAGGCTAGCTCGCCCGCGCATTTCCGCCATCGCGCGGGCTACCCGCAAACCGTGCAGGCCCGCACCGGATCAGCCCTGTCGTGCCGCGTGAAACGGCGCCCCCGACAGCGCACGGGACGCAACCATACGGCTCCGTAAGCCGCCTTGCCCGCCGGCCGGGTATCATAGGCAGTCAACCGGAGATCAGACATGGCTCAGCAATACCCCGAATGGATCTGGCAGAACGGCGCCATCAAGCCATGGCAGGAAGCCACCACTCACGTCATGTCGCACGCGCTGCACTACGGCTCCTCGGTGTTCGAGGGCATCCGCAGCTATGTCACGCCGGACGGCGCGGCGATCTTCCGTCTCACCGATCACCTGAAGCGGCTGTTCCTGTCGGCCAAGATCTACGACATGGTGCTGCCGTGCACGCAGGACGAGCTCGCCGCAGCCTGCCGCGAAGTGATCACCCGCAACAAGCTCGCCGCCGCCTACCTGCGCCCGGTCGCCTATCGCGGCCTGGGCGGCTTCGGCCTCTCCGCCGAGACGCCGATCGACGTCGCCGTGGCCGCCTGGCCGATGGGCCCGTACCTCGGGCCGGAAGCGCTGGAGCGCGGCATCGACGCCTGCGTGTCGAGCTGGCAGCGCTTCGCCCCGAACACCATTCCGGCCGGCGCCAAGGCCGGCGGCAACTATCTGTCCGGCCAGCTGATCGCACGCGAAGCGCGCCGCCTCGGCTTTGGCGAGGGCATCGCACTGGCATCCTCCGGCCTGCTCAGCGAAGGGGCCGGCGAAAACCTGTTCCTGGTGTTTGACGGCGTGCTGCACACCACGCCGGCCAGCGCCTCGATCCTCGCCGGCATCACCCGCGACACGATCAAGACCCTCGCGCTGGAAGACGGCATCGAGGTGGTGGAGCGCGACATCCCGCGCGAATACCTCTACCTCGCCGACGAAATCCTGATGTGCGGCACCGCCGCCGAGATCACCCCGATCCGCTCGGTGGACGGCAAGCAGGTCGGCGCCGGCAAGGCCGGCCGCGTCACCCGACGCCTGCAGGAGCTGTTCTTCGGCTTGTTCGACGGCCGCACCAACGACCGCTGGGGCTGGCTGGAACCGGTGTGATTCCCGACGGCGGGGCGGCCGGTGCCGCGCCCGCCGAAACCTTGCGTGAGCCGACAGCCGGACCCGCGATACGCGTGTTGTGCGGTGGCCATCGGGCCGCTCACTGCTAAGCGGGCCGCCTCGCGCAGTAGATGCCTGGCACGAAGGATCGTCGCTCGGCACGCTCCACCCGCACCAGAAACCGTCTAGGCAAAGACGATGCTGGCGATCGCGCCATTGGTATCGGTACGCGGACGCATCGACACTTCCCAGCCGTACAGCTCGCATAGACGGCGCACGATGGCGAGGCCCAGGCCGGCGCCGCTGCCGCCGGCGCCTTCGCCGCGCACGCCGCGCTGGAACAGCCGCTCGGCATCTTCCGGCTTGATGCCGGGACCGGTGTCGATCACCTCGATGCGGCCCTGGCCGACCTCGACCCGCACGCTGCCTTGCAGGGTGTACTTGATCGCGTTGCCGATCAGGTTGGTCAGCGCCACCGACAGCACCGAGGCCGGCGCGTTCACGCTGACCGGCGCATTCACCGCCAGGTCGATGGTCAGCGGCTTGTCGCGCATCTGCGGGCGCTGGCTTTCGATCACGTCGGCCGCCACCTTACCCACCTCGGTAGTCTCGCCGCGGGTGGGTCCGCGCCGCTCGGCGCGCGACAGCAGCAGCAGCGCCTCGATCAGCTCGCTGGCCTGGCGCGAGGCGCGCTCGATGCGCTTCAGCCGCTCGCGCAGTTTGTCGGTGAGATCCGGCGAGCCCTGCAGCAACTCGGTAGTGCTGGCGATCACCGCCAGCGGCGTGCGCAGCTCGTGGCTGACGTCGGAATTGAACTCGCGGTCGCGCTCGACCATGGTGGTGAGGCGCGAAGAGTAATCGTCCAGCGCCAGCGCCAGCTCGCCTATTTCGTCATCGGCAAAATACGGCGCCAGCGGCTCGGCCTTGCCGGTCTTGCGGAAGCCGCGCAGCCGCGTCGCCAGCTGGGTCACCGGCTTGAGCACCTTGCGCGACAGCCACAGGCCGATGGCCAGCGAAAGTAGGCCGAACAGCACCACCGCCGCCAGCACGCTGAACAACAGCTGCCGCTTGCCCAGCTCGTCGCGGGAAATGTCGTAGGTAAGGAAGTTGATCAGGCCGTCCTTGCGCCGAACCGCGATCTTGTACTGCTTCAGCTTGCCGGTCACCGGGTCCGGCTGAGTGATGTCGTGCACGCCGGTGTCGAGGTTCTGCCAGGCCAGCGGCGCCTTGTAGATCGTGTGATCGCTCCAGGTCCAAGCCTTGACGATATTGAAGGACGGTATCTGATTGCGGTTGGCCAGCACCTGCGCATTGAGGCTGTCCACCTCGTCCTGCAGGCTGGCGTTGATCAACTGATCTTCCACTCGCGCACGAATGTTCAACGCCGCGAACGCGAACAGCGCGCTGAGGCCGAAACCGAACAGCGCGAAGGAGACGACCAGGCGGAACCGCAGCTTACGCCTGGACTGCATCCGGATCGACCATGCGGTACCCAATGCCGTGGCGCGTGTGGATCAGCGCCTTCTCGAAGGGCTTGTCGATCGCCGCGCGCAGCCCGTGGATGTGCACGCGCAGGGAATCGCTGTCGGGCAGCTCCTCGCCCCATACCTTCTGTTCCAGATCCTGCCGCGTCACCACCGACGGGCTGGCTTCCATCAGCGCCTGCAGCAGCTTCAGGCCGATCGGGTTGAGCTGGATCGACTTGCCTTCGCGGGTCACCGTGAGGGTGTCGAGGTTGTAGGTGAGGTCGGCCACCTTGAGCACGCGGCTCTGCGGCCCCTTGCCGCGGCGCGCCAGCACTTCCAGGCGCGCGGCCAGCTCCTGCAGCGCGAACGGCTTGGTCATGTAGTCGTCGGCGCCGGACTCGAAGCCGGTGAGCTTCTGTTCCAGCGCATCGCGCGCGGTCAGCATCAGGATCGGGGTCTGCTTGTGCGCTTCGTGGCGCAGCTTGCGCGCCACTTCCAGACCGTCCATGCCGGGCAGGGTCAGGTCCAGCACGATCACGTCGAAATCGTGCACCACTGCCAGATGCAGGCCGGTGACGCCGTCGCCGGCGAAATCCACCACGTGGCCGCGGTCTTCCAGATAATCGCCGATATTCGTCGCGATATCGCTGTTGTCTTCGATGACCAGTACGCGCATGCATCACTCCGCAATGCGGCCAGCGGGCAGGCCGGCCAACACCGCAAGCTTAGAGGGGAACGGCCGCGGGCGTCAGCTGCCAGGCTGAACGAAGCGACGCCGGACAAGAAAAAGGCCCAGGTGACGCGACCGCAGTCGCCCACCCGGGCCTAAGCTACTGCCCCGATACCGTCATCTGCCGCGGCCTCATCTAGGGATGGGACCAGACAGCTCAACAGCGGGAGTTTTATAAGCCGGCCCGGGTTACGTCCCAGTTAACCGGCTCATGCGCCCGTCAGTAGACCCGCTCAGATCTTGCCGCCCGGCGGCGGCGGCACCGGCTGCTGGCGCTGCACGTCCAGCCAGTACTGCTGGGTATCGCGCGAGGTCTTCTCCATGTCGCGCCGCTTGGTGCACACCGTCTGCACCATGTGCGAGCCGACCACGGCCTCGCGGTGGCAGATCTTTTCGTCGCCGTCGCGCTTGGTCAGCACCGCGTTGATGTGCTCCTGGTGGTTGAACAGGTCCACCTGCTGCTGCGCGGTCAGCTCGCTCAACGCGGTATGGCCGGCGAACAGCTTCTCCATCGCGCTCAGCTCGCCGTCGACCTCGGCGCGCTGGTCCGGGTTCACCAGATAGCGGCCGCCCGGCTGCATCTCCTTGCGGATCTGCGCGGCGAGTTCCGGAAATTGCGCCGGCTGGACCTTCTGCTGGGCCGGCAACGGCGGCTCGGACACCGCAGCTGCAACGGTCGAAACGAACAACAGCGACGCCAGCAGCGCCCTGCCTGCTTGCTTACTCCACATAACCCCTCCTGGATGATCGGATACCCCTTCCGCAGCATATGGCGCCGCGGCAGTTTGTCGATCAGATCACTTTTTTACGTTCCGTTCCAGATGGCGGATGATCTGGTCGGAAACATCGACGCCGGTAGCGGCCTCGATGCCTTCCAGGCCGGGGGAGGCGTTGACTTCCAGGATCAGCGGGCCGCGCTTCGAACGCAGCAGGTCGACGCCGGCGATGCCCAGGCCCAACGCCGCGGCGGCGCGGATCGCGATGCGCTTTTCCTGCGCGCTGAGGTCGGCCTTGCTGGCGGTGCCGCCGCGATGCAGGTTGGCGCGGAATTCGCCGGCGCTGGCGTCGCGCTGCATCGCCGCCACCACCTTGCCGCCGACCACGAAGCAGCGCAGGTCGCTGCCCTTGGCCTCGGCGATGAACTCCTGCACCAGGAAGTTGGCGTACAGGCCGCGGAAGGCTTCCACCACGCTCTGCGAGGCGCTGCGCTTTTCGGCCAGCACCACGCCAGTGCCCTGGCTGCCCTCGTTGAGCTTGATCACGTGCGGCGGGTCGCCGAGCATCGCCAGCACGTCGTTGGTGTCGTCCGGGTTGTCGCCGAACACCGTCACCGGCATGTCCAGCCCCTGCGCGGAGAGGATCTGCAGGCAGCGCAGCTTGTCGCGCGCGCGCAGCACCGCGTCGGAGGGGTTCGGCGTGTACACGCCCATCATCTCGAACTGGCGCAGCACCGCGGTGCCGTAGAAGGTGCTGGAGGTGCCGATGCGCGGAATCGCCGCATCGATGTCGCGCAGGGCCTTGCCCTTGTAGCGCATCGACACGGCGCCGGGCGCGATGCGCACATAGCAGCGCAGCGGGTCGAGCACGCGCACCACGTGGCCGCGCTCGCGCGCCGCCTCGACCAGCCGACGGGTGGAATAGAGCCGCGCATTGCGCGACAGGATGGCGATCTTCATGCGTGATCCGCTCCGGCCGGCAGGCGTCGCGACTGAGTGTGGGAAAGCGCCGGGTCGACCGCGAAGCGCCCGAACAGGGCGGTACGGCCAAGCAGCATGGGGAACAGCATATGGCGGCGATCCGTGAGGTTGATGTCGATGCCGAAACGCTGCCCGGCCAGCATGACATCGGTGTGAATGAACCAGCGCTCGGTGCGACGGCCGCCGGTGTCGGTGACCACCCGGCGGTCGCTCGCCGGCGCCTCGCAGTCGATCACCTGGCGGGCGCCGCGCCGTCCCACACTGACGCTGAAGCGCAGCCAGGTCGCCTGGTCGCGCATGAAGGTTTCCAGCGCGTCCACGTGCAGCGAACTGCTGCGCGCGCCGGTATCGAGCTTGGCCTTGAGCGAGACGATGCCCAACTGCGGCAACGCCAGCCTCTCCCGCCAGCCGAGAGTGATCACATCAGCCATGATGAGTGTGCCGGTCTGGGGGGCGGTGGGAACGCGCGTGATGGGCGGGAATGGAGCGGGTGAAGGGAATCGAACCCTCGTCAGTAGCTTGGGAAGCTACAGCTCTACCATTGAGCTACACCCGCGGCGCTCGACGATGGTAACCCGGAGTCGGCGGATTTTGGAATCGCCCCGGCGCGACCGTCGCCATCGCGCTACATCGCATAGCGCCAGCCGCAGGATCGGCGGCGCACGACGCGCCTCGGCGATGCCTGTGCGCCGCCACGCGCCGACCATATCCGCCTCGGCGCGTGGTCGACGGCAAGGCCACGATCCGTCGATCCGCGTGCGCGACGGCGGCCGGCGACGGCTGGGGCAAGCCGTCGACAAGGGTTACAATCGTTCGATGCTCATCACGCTCAATGGCGCGCCGCGCGACTGCCCCGGCAGCCTCACCATCGCTCAATTGCTCGACCAGGCCGGCTATGGCGAGCGCCGCGTCGCCGTGGAAGTGAACCGCGAGATCGTCCCGCGCAGCCAGCACGCCCAGCGACAGCTGGCCGAGGGCGACCAGGTCGAGATCGTGCACGCCATCGGCGGCGGATAACCCCCGGCGACCGCTCCTGAAGCGCCTCGACGCCGCCCGACGCATCGCAGCTCCCGCCACGACCGGAATTCATCGATGAACGCCCCGACCCACACCGCCGCCGATCCGCTGGTCATCGCCGGCAAGCCCTATGCCTCGCGCTTGCTCACCGGCACCGGCAAGTACAAGGATTTCGACGAGACCCGCCGCGCCTCGCAGGCCGCCGGCGCCGAGATCGTCACGGTGGCGATCCGCCGGGTGAACGTGGGCCAGGACGCCGGTGCGCCCAGCCTGCTCGACGCCCTGCCCCCGCACGAGTTCACCCTGCTGCCGAACACCGCCGGCTGCTACGACGCTGCCGAGGCGGTGCGCACCTGCCGGTTGGCGCGCGAGCTGCTGGACGGACACAAGCTGGTGAAGCTGGAGGTGCTGGGCGACCAGCGCACCCTGTTCCCGGACGTGGTGGAAACGCTGAAGGCCGCCGAGACCTTGGTCGCCGACGGCTTCGATGTGATGGTCTACACCTCGGACGATCCGATCCTGGCCAAGCGGCTGGAGCAGATCGGCTGCGTCGCGGTGATGCCGCTGGCCGCGCCGATCGGCTCGGGCCTGGGCATCCAGAACCGCTACAACCTGCTGGAGATCATCGAGAACGCCAAGGTGCCGATCATCGTCGATGCCGGCGTGGGCACCGCCTCGGACGCGGCGATCGCGATGGAGCTGGGCTGCGACGGCGTGCTGATGAACACCGCCATCGCCGGCGCCCGGGATCCGGTGCTGATGGCGCATGCGATGAAGCTGGCCATCGAAGCCGGCCGCGCCGCCTTCCTCGCCGGACGCATTCCGCGCAAGCGCTACGCCTCCGCCTCCAGCCCGCTGGACGGCCTGGTCGGCTGAGGCCGGGCCCGCTCCGTTCCCATTCTTACCGATCCGTCCATGAGCGATTCCGACCACCACGACGCCGACGCGCAACGCCTGCGCCGCGTGCGCAGCTTCGTGCTGCGCGAAGGGCGCATGACCCCGGCGCAGCAGCGCGCCTTCGAGGCGCACTGGTCGCGCTTCGGCATCGACTACCACGGCGCGGCGCAGGACTTCACCGCACGCTTCGGCCGCCAGGCCCCGCTGGTGCTGGAAATCGGCTTCGGCAACGGCGAGGCGCTGGCCTGGGCCAGCGAGCACGATGCGGCGCGCGACTACCTCGGCATCGAGGTGCACGGGCCTGGCGTCGGGCGGCTGATGAATGCCCTGGCGGCACGCGAGGCGCGCAACGTGCGGCTGTACAAGCACGACGCGGTGGAGGTGCTGCGCGACGAATGCGCCGCCGACACGCTCAGCGAGGCGCGCATCTGGTTCCCCGACCCCTGGCACAAGAAGCGCCATCACAAGCGCCGGCTGATCCAGCCGGAATTCGTCGCCCTGCTGGCCTCGCGCGTGGCGCCGGGCGGCCTGCTGCACCTCGCCACCGACTGGCAGCCATACGCCGAGCACATGCTCGCGGTGATGGAGCAGGCGCCGGACTGGTACAACGCGGTCGCCCCCGGCGCCTACGCCGAGAAACCCGACTGGCGCATCGAGACGCACTTCGAGCGGCGCGGCCTGAAATTGGGCCACGGCGTGTGGGACCTGCTCTACCGGCGCCGCTGAGCGGGCCGGCTTCCCCGCGCGAAACGGCTGCCACGCGGAGTCGCCTGGATGAGCGGGAGGCCACCCGCACCTTGCCTGCCTCGCTGGCCTGAGCCAGACCTGGCCCGACCGCAGGCAGTCGCCGCCATCCGCAAATTGGCGGAAGGTTCATGGGGCGCGCCTAGGTCCCGCGTATACTCACGGCCTGGGACAACCATCCGACAACGACCGGCGTGAACCAGGCGAACCATCGCATAGGCCGCAGCTGCGGCCGCCACAGGGACGACACCTAAGTGGGTCTCGCACTCAGCCCCGAAATGATCCTCGTGCTGGGGCTGGTGGCCTTCACCATGCTGATGCTGGTGCTGGAGTGGATCCGCGCCGACATGGTGGCTCTGCTGGTGGTGGTGGTGATCGGCCTCACCGGGCTGATTCCTTCCGATCGCGTGTTCAACGGCTTCGCCGGCAACGCGGTGATCGCCATCATCGCGATCATGATCATGGGCGCGGGACTGGACCGCGCCGGCGTGCTCGCGCTCACCGCCAACTTCGTGATGCGCATGGCGCGCGGCGTGGAATCGCGGCTCGGCGTGGTGATCAACCTGGTCACCAGCCTGTTCAGCGCGGTGATTCCCAGCCAGGCGCTGGCGGCGCTGATGATTCCGGTGACCAGCCGCCTGTCCGCGCGCACCGGCGTGCCGATCTCGCGGCTGCTGCTGCCGATGGCGTTCTGCATCCTCACCGCGACCAACACCACCCTGATCGCGAACTCGCCGCTGATCGTGCTGAACGACCTGATCGCCAGCGCCAACGCGAACCTGCCGCCGGGCGCCCACACCATCCCGAAGTTCGGCCTGTTCAGCGTCACCCCGATCGGCCTGGCGCTGGCCCTGATCGGCGTGCTGTTCTTCTACCTGTTCGGCAAGAAGCTGTTGCCCGAGCGCGAGGACGAACGGCAGAAGGTGACCCCGGGACGCACCGAGAGCTACTTCGCCGAGACCTACGGCATCGTCGGCGAGACCGCCGAGCTGACCGTCACCGCCGAGAGCCCGCTGGTCGGCATGAGCATCGGCGAGGTCGAGCAGTTGCACGGCGCGCCGCTGATCCTGGCGATCAAGAGCGGCAACGAGGCGCGCATGGCGCCGCCTGCCGACCACGTGATCTGGGTCGGCTCGGTGCTCGGCGTGCTCGGCCCGCGCGAGGCGCTCAACCAGTTCGCCAACAACCAGCTGTGCCGGCTCACCACCCGCATGCGCCAGCTGAGCGAACTGTTCAACCCCACCCGCGCCGGCATTTCCGAGGCGGTGATTCCGCCCAGCTCGCGCTTCATCAAGCAGAGCCTGGGCGAGCTGCGCCTGCGCAAGCGCTACGGCATCTCGGTGCTGGCGGTGAACCGCGGCGAGCAGGTGTTCCGCGACGATCTGCGCGGGGTCAGCCTGCACGCCGGCGACACCCTGGTGCTGCACTCAAGCTGGCGCGACCTGGCGCAGGCCTCCGAGGACCGGGACCTGGTGGTGGTCACCGACATCCCGAAGGAAGAGCAGCGCCCCGGCCGCATCTGGCAGGCGGTGGGTTTCTTCGTGCTGGCCAAGTGTCTGGCGCTGTTCACCCACCTGGACCTGTCGGTGGCGATGATGACCGGCGCGATCGGCATGCTGCTGACCGGCGTGCTGAACATGGACGAGGCCTACAAGGCGATCAACTGGAAGACCATCTTCGTCACCGCCTGCCTGATCCCGCTGGGCTGGTCGATGGACGCCACCGGCACCGCGGCGTGGATCGCGCAGGAAGTGCTGCAGCATCTGGGCGGCCATTCGCACTGGCTGCTGCAGCTGGCGCTGGCCATCCTCACCCTGCTGTTCTCGCAGGTGATGTCCAACGTGGGCGCCACCGTGATGATGGTGCCGATCGCGATCAGCGTGGCGATCGCCACCGGCGGCAATCCGTCGGCCTATGCGCTGATCGTCGCGGTGTCCTCTTCCAACACCTTCCTGCTCAGCTCGGGCCATCCCGCGCTGATGATGGTGGCCGGCCCCGGCGGCTATCGCGGCAAGGATTTCCTGCGCGTCGGCCTGCCGCTCACCTTGCTGGTGCTGGTGGCCACGCTGATCGCGATCAACCTGATGTTCCACTGAGCCGGGCGTTTCCTGAGCATGCTCTTGTCCAGCCACGCCATCGCCGGCCGCCGCGCCGGCCAGCCCACCCCAAGCCGGATGTGCTTCGCATGAGATCTTTGGATGACGCCCACCTCGCCGTGATCGGCCTCGGCTATGTGGGCCTGCCGCTGGCGCTGGCCTTCGGCAAGCAGTTCGACACGCTGGGCTACGACATCAGCGCTGCGCGGGTGGCTCAGCTGCGCGACGGCATCGACCACACCCGCGAAGCCGGCGCGCATGAGCTGGCCGCAGCGACGCGGCTGCGCTACAGCACCGATGCGGCCGAGCTGCGCGCGTATGACGTGTTCGTGGTCACCGTGCCGACCCCGGTGGACGAACACAAGCGGCCCGACTTCACCCCGCTGATCGAAGCCAGCCGCACCATCGGCGCGGCGCTGAAGCGCGGCGACGTGGTGATCTACGAATCCACCGTCTATCCCGGCGCCACCGAGGAAATCTGCGTGCCGGAGCTGGAGCGCGCCTCGGGCCTGCGCATGAACGTGGACTTCGGCGTCGGCTACAGCCCGGAGCGGATCAATCCCGGCGACGCGCAGCGGCGCCTGGCCGACATCCCCAAGATCACCGCCGGCTCTTCGCCGGAAACCGCGGCCTTCGTCGACGCGCTGTACCGCAGCATCATCGCCGCCGGCACCCATCGGGCGCCGAGCCTGAAGGTGGCCGAGGCGGCCAAGGTGATCGAGAACACCCAGCGCGACGCCAACATCGCCCTGATCAACGAGTTCGCGCTGATCTTCCACCGGCTCGGCATCGACACCCAGGACGTGCTCGCCGCAGCAGCCACCAAGTGGAACTTCCTGCCGTTCCAGCCCGGCCTGGTCGGCGGCCACTGCATCGGCGTCGATCCGTACTATCTGATCCAGAAGGCGCAGTCGACCGGCTACTTCCCGGACATCCTGCTCGCCTGCCGGCGCATCAACGACGCCATGGGCCAGCACGTCGCCGCCGCAGTGGTGAAGCTGATGATCGGCAAGGGCCACGCGGTCAACGGCAGCCGCATCCTGGTGCTGGGGCTCACCTTCAAGGAAAACTGCCCGGACCTGCGCAATACGCGCGTGGTCGATCTGGTGCGCGAATTCGAGAGCTACGGCGCGCAGGTCGACGTGCACGATCCCTGGGCCGACGCGGCCGAGACGCAGCGTGAGTACGGCATGCCCCTGCTGCCCACCCTGCCCGAGGCCGGGCACTACGACGCGGTGGTGCTGGCCGTGGCGCATCAGCAGTTCAAGACGCTGGGCGGCGCCGGTGTGCGCGCCCTGCTCGGCCCGCGCGGGGTGGTCTACGACATCAAGGGCGTGCTGCCCAAGGCGGACGTCGACGCCCGGCTCTGAACGACAGTGCCTCGTCCGGCCTCAGCCGGCGAGCCGCACCTCGCCTTGCGCCACCTCGACCGCCACCGCACGCAGGCGCTCGCCGCGACAGGGGCCGGCCACGCACAGGCCGTCGCCGGTATCGAAGCTGGCGCCGTGCACGGCGCAGATCAGGGTGCGCTCCTTCACCAGGAACTTGCCCGGCGCCCAGTCCAGGCGGCGCCCGGCATGCGGGCAGATATTCAGCCAGGCGTGCACCTCGGCGCCACGGCGCAGCAGGATCAGGCTCTCCATCGCCGGCGCTGCGCCGTCCAGCGTCAGCAGCGTATCGACGGCGGTGGCCTCGCCCTCGATCAGGTCGTCCAGCTGGCAGAGCACGGCGCTGGACCTGGCAGGCCCTGGTCCGGTTGTCACTGCATCCATCGGCACTTGCCTCGCGGGCCGCGAAGCCCCATGGTGATACGGTAAGTCCTTGATTTTAGCACACGGATTTTTAACACATGCGCTTCGTCCTGCCTTCGGTCCGCATCCCCATGGGGCGTCGTTCCCATCACCCGCTGCTGCGCGTGCTCTCGCTGCTGCTCGGCCTGGCGGTGATCGGCGTGCTGTTGACGGTCGGCCTGGTGGTCGGCGGCGTGCTGTTGATCGGCGGCGCCATCCTGTTCGCCGTACGGCAATGGAAGCGCACGCCGTTCCCGTCGCCGCAGGCGGCGAACTCCGCTCGCCCGAGCCCGCGGACGCAGACGCTGGAAGGCGAGTTCGTGGTGATCAGCCAGAGCCGCCCTGCCGCGCACTGAATCCAGCCGCCCACGCGCGGCGCAAGATCCGGATAGCCGCGCCGTCTGCCCGACATTAGCCTGACGACATCGGAATCGGATGTCGTTATGAACATGCCCTCGCAAGCAAACGAACAAACTCTCGAGCAGGTGCGCCAGCTCATCGAGCAGGCCGAGGAAACGCCGACGCTCGAAGCACTGGCCCAGGTGGCCCAATGGAGCCCCAGCCATCTGCAGCGCGTGTTCCGCCGCCGCTACGGTGTGAGCCCGGCGGAATACCATCGCGCCCGCCGCTTCGCCCAGCTGAAGTCCTCGCTGCGCGACGGCGCGCCGGTCAGCGATGCGGTGTATCAGGCCGGCTTCGGCTCGGGCAGCCGCGTCTACGAGCACAGCGATCGCCTGCTCGGCATGACGCCCGCCAGTTATCGCGCCGGCGGCGCCGGCGCCAGCATCCGCTACACCACGGTGGACACGCCGCTGGGCCCGCTGCTGGTCGCCGCCACCACCCGCGGCATCTGCGCCGTGATGCTGGGCGCCGACGATGCAGCGCTCGAAACCCGCCTCGCCGCCGAATTCCCCAAGGCCGCGCGCACGCGCGTGGACGCCGGCCGCGAGGAATGGCTGGACGCGGTGATCGCGCGCATCGCCCACGAGCTGGGCTGGAGCGATGCGGACGCGCCGGCACTGCCGCCCATCGACGTCGCCGCCACCGCCTTCCAGTGGCGGGTGTGGAACGCGCTCACCCGCATCCCTGCAGGCAGCACCAAGAGCTACGGCGACGTGGCAGGCGAGCTGGGCCTGCCGCGTGGCGCACGCGCCGTCGGCAACGCCTGCGGCAGCAATCGGCTGGCGCTGATCGTGCCCTGCCATCGCGTGGTGCGCGAGGACGGCAGCCTGGGCGGCTGGCGCTGGGGCATGGAACGCAAGCGCGAGCTGCTGGCGCGCGAGCAGCGGCGCGGGGAAGCCGTCGCCGCATCCCACGCCGGATAGGTCGCCGCATACCGCGGCGACAAGCCGGCACCTGTCGGCGCGTGCCGCCGCTTGATGGCCCGCCGTGCGAATAACCGGACGAACCCTCGCCGGGCCGGATGGGACGGCAGGACCATACGATCTCGACTCGACGCAAGGCATGGCGCGCCTCGAACGGCGTTCGACGCATGGAATCCTTTCGCCAGCAGACGCTCCCGCGTCATCCCTGCGCAAGGCTCGAAACAACGCACCGCGCTTCGCCGGAGAAATCACGATGCGCTCGGCGCAGCACCTGCCACACGCCCGTCTACAACATGCGATGGCGTGTCGTTCGATGCCACCTCTGCCACCTTGAGCCCCAAACGAAGCTGCCTTGAAAAGCGCTCGCTTCCGCCGATCCGCGGCCAGCCGCTAGATTGCAGGCTCCGCTAAACTTGTCTCGCGCCGCATCCTGGCGCTCCTGCCCCATCCCCGCCATGACCGACCTTTCGCTTCGTTCCGCCCCCGGCGGCGTATCTTCCGTGGCCGCCCAATCGCGTCTGCTGGTGCCGCTGTCGCTGTTCGCGCTGTACGTGATCTGGGGCTCGACCTACCTGGCGATCCGCATTGCGCTGGTCAGCTATCCGCCGTTCCTGCTTGCCGGCGTGCGCTTCCTGGTCGCCGGCGGCCTGCTGTTCGGCGTGCTGCGCCTGCGCGGCGTGGCGGCGCCGAGTGCACGCCAGTGGCGCAATGCGGCGATCACCGGCGTGCTCTTGCTGGGTTTCGGCAACGGCCTGGTGTGCTTTGCCGAGCAGCGTGTGAGCTCGGGCATCGCCGCGGTCGCGGTGGCCAGCATGCCGCTGTTCGCGGCGCTGTTTTCCAGCATCTATCGCGAGTGGCCCACGCCAGGCGAATGCCTCGGCCTGGCGATGGGCTTCATCGGCGTGATCGTGCTGAACCTGGGCCACGGCCTGTCCGCCTCGCGCATCGGCGCGATCGCCCTGCTGACTGCGGCGATGTGCTGGGCGCTGGGCTCGGTGTGGAGCAAACGGCAGGACATGCCTGCCGGCCCGATGAACACCGCCGCGCAGATGCTGTGCGGCAGCGCGGCCTTGCTCGGCGTCGGCTTCGCTGGCGGCGAGCGTCTGCCGACGCACCCCAGCCTGCCGGCCAGCCTCGCCCTGGCGTACCTGATCGTGCTCGGCTCGCTGGTCGCTTTCAGCGCCTACCTCTATCTGCTGAAGCACGCGCGCCCCGCGCTGGCGACCAGCTATGCCTACGTCAATCCGGTGATCGCCATCCTGCTCGGCATGCTGCTGATGGGCGAACAGGTCGGCGGCCCGCCCTACCTGGTCATCGTGCCGCTGGACCTGAGCATCCCACTGGAACTGATCGGCATGGCGCTGATCCTGCTCAGCGTGGGAGCGATCACCCTGGTGCGGCAGCGGCGCAGGTAAGCCCTGGCCGACGGCGGTTTCGTGGCGTGCCTCCATGCGACAGACACGCCGCTTTCGCCGGCGGGTTCGCCGCAACGGCAGACAGCTCACTCAGCGACCGGCACAACCTTGGCCTGCGTCGGCAAGCACGCCGGCGAGCATGCGTTGAACGTGCTCGCCGTGGTCACGCACAGGCGGCGAAGGCTGATCGCACGCGGCGTGGCGAACTCGCGCATCGACCATCATGGCGATGCGCCTGAGTGTCGAGCGCAGCAAAGATCGCACCGAGCGACAGACTCGTGCCGATGATCCCCCGCGATCGCCTCGCGGATGATGACTATCGCTCGTCGAACGCTGTACTCAAGCAGCTGAAGAGGCCGTCGCGCGCAGCGTGGTGGCCAGCACCCGCACGGCTTCGCGCATGCGCGGGTGTGCCTCGCGCGAGTACAGGGCGATCTCGACCGGCGGCAGGCTCGGCAGCCCGAACTTGCCGCTGACCTCGATGGCGCGTGCCGGGCACATGCGGCGGGTCAGCGGCGCCACCGCGAGGCCGGCGGAAACCGCTGCGCTGACTGCCGACAGGCCGCCGCCGACGAACACTTCGCTCCAGGCCACGCCGGCCTCGTCCAGGGTCTTCAGCGCCAGCGCGCGCACCACGCAGGGCGAGGCCAGCGAGGCGATGCGCAGCGGCTCGCCGGGCGGCTGCTCCCACTCCGGCAGTGCGTACCATTCGTAGGGTTCGACGAACAGGCGCTCGCCGTCGGGCCGCGCATGATCGCGGCAGACGATCACCGTATCCAGTTCGCCGCTGTCGTAGGCATGCAGCAAGCCGTGCGAGGCACCGATGCGCACCTCGATGCGCAGGCTGCGATCGTAGGCGCCGACCTTGGCCAGCAGGGTCGGCAGATCGGTGCCGGCGGACTGGTCGCTGATGCCGATGCGCAGGCTCTGCCGGGTGCCCGCGCTGCCGCTGAGCGCACGCTCGTGCAGGTTCAGCAGGTCGCGCGCCAGGCCGAGAAAATCCGAGCCCTCGGAAGACAGCCGCACCCGCCGCGGCGTGCGCTCCAGCAGGCGCCGACCCAGCCGTTCCTCCAGCCGCTTCAGCTTCAGGCTGACCGCGGACTGGGTGGTGTCCAGCACCTCGGCGGCGCGAGTGAAGCTGCATAGGTCGGCGACCAGGACGAAAGCCTGCACGGCGTCCAGGTCCAGCGGGCGCGCCATCGATCCATTTTCAGAAATCATGATTGAAATATTTATTCATGAGTTCTCATTATGTTAGGCCGGAACTAGCATGGGCGCCACTCTCCGATCCGTGGTCCTCGTCCATGCCTCTCACCCAAGTCTCGATGCGCCGCGGCAAGCCGGCGGCCTATCGCAAAGCCGTACTTAACGCGATCCAGCTCGCCCTGCGCGAAACCTTCGAGGTGCCGCCGCGCGACTTCTTCATGACCATCAACGAGTACGACGAAGAGAACTTCCTCTACAGCCCCGACTACCTCGACATCGCACGCGGCGACGACCTGCTGATCATCCAGCTCACCGTGAGCCAGACCCGCGGGCTGAAGCAGAAGCAGGCGCTGTACCTGCGGCTGACCGAGCTGCTGGCGCAGTCGCCCGGCGTGCGGCCGGACGATGTCTTCATCAACTTGGTTGAGGTCGCCCGCGAAAACTGGTCGTTCGGTCACGGCCTGGCGCAGTACGCCTGAATCCGGCGCATGGAGCCTGCCATGAACGACCATGACACCACCGCAGATCCGCGCCGCTGGCTGGCCCTGCCGGTGCTGCTGACCGGCGCCTTCCTGCCGCCGCTGGATTTCTTCATCGTCAACGTGGCGCTGCCCTCGATCCGCGCCTCGTTCCGCGCCAGCGAGGCGCAGCTGCAGTTCGTGATTTCGGCCTACGCGGCCACCTATGCCGTGTTCTTGATCACCGGCGGCCGGCTCGGCGACCTGTTCGGCCGGCGACGGCTGTTCCTCGCCGGCATCGGCGGCTTCACCCTGGCTTCGCTGCTGTGCGGCATGGCGTGGTCGCCGCAGATCCTGCTGGCCGGACGCATGCTGCAGGGCCTGGCCGCTGCCGCGCTGGCACCGCAGGTGCTGGCTTCGATCCGGGTGATGTTTCCGGGCGCAGAGCAGCCGCGCGCGCTCGGCCTCTACGTCGCCACCTTCGGCATGGCCAGCACGCTGGGCCAGCTGCTGGGCGGCGCCCTGATTACTGGGCATTGGTGGGGCCTGGGCTGGCAGCTGATCTTCCTGGTCAATCTGCCGGTCGGGTTGGCCGCGCTGGCCGGCGGCCTGTGGCTGCTGCGCGAGTCGCGCGTGCCCGACGCGCCGCGGCTCGACCTGGGCGGCGTGGCCTTGCTCTCGCTGGCGCTGGGCTTGCTGATCTACCCGTTGGTGGAAGGGCGCGAGCAAGGCTGGCCGGCGTGGACCTTCGCCATGCTGACGGCCTCGCTGCTGACCCTGGTGGGCTTCGTCCGCTACGAGCAGCGCCTGCTGCGACGCGGGCACTTGCCGCTGATCGACGTGACCCTGTTCCGCCACGGCGAATTCGCGCTGGGCGTGCTGATCACGCTGGGCTTCTATCTCACCTCGTCCTTCGTGCTCAGCTTCGCGGTGTATCAGCAGAGCGGCCTGCATCGCGACGCACTGCAGGCCGGGCTGGCCACGCTGCCGTTCACGCTCGGCTACTTCGCCGGCTCGGTCGGTGCCGCGCGCGCCGGCCACCGGCTGGGCCGGCGCGCCTTGCCGCTGTTCTGCACCGTGCAGGCGTTCGGCTTCGTGCTGGTGATCGCCGACATCGCGGGCGTGGCCGGCGGCCGCCATCTGCTCGAGCTCGGCCTGGCCATCGCCGGCATCGGTTTCGGCGTGTCGATGCCGGCGCTGATCAAGGTGGTGATCGGCAGCCTTGCGCCGCGCCATGCCGGACTGGCCTCGGGCGTGGTGATCACCGCCCTGCAGGTCAGCGCCGCGCTGGGCGTGGCGATCATCGGCGGCGTGTTCTACAGCGTGCTCGGCCAGCGCAGCGACGAGGCCGCCTACGCGCATGCCTTCGTGGTCGGGCTCGCCTGCAATGTCGGCATGCTGCTGGCGATCGCCGCGCTTGCTCTGGCGCTGCGGCATCCGCAGGCCGAAGCCGCGGATGCCGCGCCGGTGATGGCGCCGGACTGAGCCCTTACAGCTCGCGCAGCGCAGTGGTCACCGGCAGCCGCGCCGCGCGTACTGCCGGAAACAAGCCGCCGATAAACCCGATCGCCAGCGCCCACTTCAAGCCGACCCACAGCACCGACGGCGCCACATTGAACTCGAAGGTGAGCTGGCCGGTGGTGCCGGCAGCCAAGGTGGACGCGGTGTAGCCGTTGAAGATCAGCCAGGCGATGGCGCCGCCGAGCACGCCGCCCACCAGCGCGAGCAGCATGGTCTCGAGCATGATCGCCATCACCACCGGCAGGCCGCGAAAACCGATCGCCCGCAGCGTGGCGATCTCGCGGGCGCGGGTCGCGACGGCGGCGAACATGGTGTTGAGCGCACCGAACACCGCGCCGATCGCCATGATGAAACCCACCACGATGCCGATGACCGTGATCGCCTTGCTGGTGCCCTCGGACTGCTTGCTGAAGTACTCGAGCGTGGTGGTCACGTCCACCTGCAGCCGCGGGTCCGAACTCAACGCGGCCTTGAACGGCGCGAAGGCGGCCGGACTGGTGAGCTTGGCGAATACGCTGGTGGAACTGGAACCGCGCCGATAGGCTGGGCCGACGATCTGCGCGTCCGCCCACAACTCGGAATCCATCGCGTCATTCGAGGCGAAGATGCCGGCCACTGTCCAGGTCTGGTTGCCGAGCTTGATCTGCTTGCCCGGTTCGAGGCCGGCGAACTGGCGCTGCGCGCCCTTGCCGGCGACCAGCTCGTACTTGCCCGGCTCGAACTTGCGCCCGGCGATGATCTTCGCATTGGGGCGCAGCTTCCATGCCTGATCGCCGATGCCGCGCAGCTGCACGCTGCCGAAATCCTTGTCCGGATCGCCGCCCCGCATCGGCAGGTTGGCGGCAACCACCAGTTCCGGCGAAACGATCGGCTTGCCGCTGTCGTCTCTGGCGATGCCAGGCGCCTGCGTAATCACCACCGCGGCGTCATGCTCGAGCACCGAGGAAACTTCCGCCGACGACGCGCCACGCAGCACGATCGCGGTGTCCTCCGAACCGGTGCGGCGCAGGGTCTCGCGGTAGCCGTTGGCCATCGCGAGCATCGCCACCAGCACCGCGACCACGCCGGCGATGCCGATCACGATCACCGCGGAGGAACCCAGTCGCTGCGTCAGCGTGCTGACGCCGACCGCGGCCACCGAGGCCGTCTGCCGGCCGCGCCGGGTCAGCGCCATCCACAGGGCAAGCAACACCAGCAGCACCAGCATGCCCAGCCAGGGAAGAGCCAGGAAGATCACCACGCCGAGAATGGCGGCGACAAAGATGGCCAAGCCGATCAGGAAATTCATGGCGATAGTCCTCAGCGTCCGGCCAATGCATCGACAATGTTCAGGCGCATCGCGCGCATCGCCGGCAGCAGGCCGATCACGATGCCGATCGCCACGGCCAGGCCGATGCCCATCGCCCAGCTGCCTGCGCCGACGCTCGCATGCGTGATCATGCCGCCGCTCTGCGAAGTCAGGATCGGCGCCAGCAGACTGACCAGGCTCAGTCCGATCACGCCGCCGAGCAACAGCAGCAGCACCGATTCGGCCAGCACCAGGGCGAGCACGCTGGTGCTGGAGAAGCCGATGGTCTTCAGCACCGCCAGCTCCGAGGTGCGCTCGCGCACCGCCTGCATCATGGTGTTGCCGGTCAGCAGCACCAGGGTGAAGAACACCGCCCCCATGATCGAGGTGACGATCAGGCCGATGTCGGCCATCTGCTTCACCCAGTTCTGCGTGGCCGCCTGTTCGGATTGCGTCTTCGTCTCATGATCCGAGTTGGCCGACAGGGCGTCGATCGCCTTGGCGATGCGGTCGGACTGGTTCACGTCGGTGACCCGGCTGACGTACCAGCCCACCTGGCCGCGGTTGTACGGCGTGGTCTCGTCGAAGTTCTTCCAGTGCAGCATGATCATCTGGCTCTGGAACGCCTTCTGGTCCTTCGAGCTCATCACGCCGACCACCTGGAAATTCCAGTTCTTGCTGCCGCTCTTGTCCGGAAAGATCTGCGATTGCAGCGGAATCTTGTCGCCGATCTTCCAGCCGTATTTCTGCATGATGAGTTCGCCGACCAGGATGCCGTCCTGGGTCGTGTCGAACGCCTTGCGCTGCTCCGGCGCCACCTGGACTTCGGGGTAGATATCCAGATAGTTCGGACTGACCGCGAAGGTGAACACCTGGTTGTGCGGGTCCTGGTAGGCGCCGCCGAACCAGTTCACATAGGCCACGTCCTTGACGCCCGGGACCGCCGCAATCTGTGCGCCCAGGCCCTGCGGCAGCGGCTGGATGAAGGACAGCCTCGCGCCGGTCTGCAGTCGTTCCGCGCCGTTCGCGGACTGGCCGGCCTCGGCGAAGGAGACGCGCACGGCATCGAGCAGGCCGAACAGCAGGAAGGCCGCGATGATCGAGACCAGGGTGAGGATGGTGCGGGTCTTGCGCCGGAACAGCGCTGCCCAGATCAAGTGGAAGTATTTCATCGACGAGAACCTCTCGGTGTCATCTCGTGCCGTCGGTCGGGGACAGCCGCAGGCAGGCATCCCTGTGGCGCTGCCGCCCGGCCTGCCGCCCGCCCTCGCAAAATGTGCGTGCTGCCGTGCATGGGATCAGGCCGGCTCGCCCTGTTCGACCAGGGTGCCCTTGTCCAGGTGCAGGGTGTGATTGGCGTACTCGGCAGCCTTGGGATCGTGGGTGACCATCACGATGGTCTTGCCGTGCTCGCGGTTGAGCTCGCGCAGCAGGTTCAGCACGTCTTCGGCCGACTGCCGATCCAGATCGCCGGTGGGCTCGTCGCAGACCAGCAGGGTCGGGTCGGAGACGATCGCGCGGGCGATCGCCACGCGCTGCTGCTGACCGCCGGAGAGTTCGCTGGGCTTGTGCGCGCCGCGCTCCTGCAGGCCCACCAGTTGCAGCGCGATCGCCGCATTCTTCTTGCGCTGCGCGCCGGACAGCTTGGTCAGCAGCAGCGGCAGCTCCACGTTGCGCTGCGCCGACAGCATCGGCATCAGGTTGTAGAACTGGAACACGAAGCCCACGTGCGCCGCGCGCCAGCGGGCCAGCGCGCCGGCGCCGAGCTGGTCGATGCGCTGGCCGGCCACGCCGATGCTTCCGCCGGTGGGCGTGTCCAGGCCGCCGATCAGGTTGAGCAAGGTGGTCTTGCCCGAACCGGACGGCCCCATCAGGGCGAGGAAGTCGCCTTGGGCGATATCGAGGTTGATGTGGTGCAGCACCTCGACCTTCTGCCGCCCACGTTCGTAGACCTTGGACAGGTCGCGGATTTCGATCAGTGTGCTCATGCTTGCGCTCCAGTGACTCGGAAATGCCTGCTTGTCAGGTGTATGCAGCCTTGGCGGCGCCCTGCTCCGTACGCTCCGTGCGCTCCGCGCGCCCTGCCCGACGCGGGGCCGCGGCGGCGTTCCCGCCTGGCTCGGCCGAAGCGGGATGCCGCCATGCCTGGCCGGGGGTAGATACGCTGATGCATCGAAAGGCGCTCCATGGAAATGGCGACGATCAAGGCGACCCGGTTTCGACACGCACGGCCGCACCGTCGCGCAGTTCGGCCGGCGGATTCACCACCACGTTGTCGCCTGCCTCGACCGCCGATGGCAGCAGGCGCTGGTCGCCGAAGGCCTGGGCGGCCGGTTCGACGCTGCGCTGCTGGACGCGGCCGTCGCTGACCACGAACACCACGCTGTGGCCGTCGCGCTGCGCGATGCTCGACGCCGGCACCAGCACGCCGTGCGGCAGCTGTGCGGCGGGCGCGGCCTTGGTCTCGAGGAAGGACACCCGCACGCCCATGTCGGGCACGATGCGGCCGTCCTTCTGCTCCAGCGCCACGCGCACTTTCACCGTGGCCTTGCCGCGATCGGCCGCCGGCACGATGGCGATCACGTGCGCCGGAATGCGCCAGTCCGGATAGGCGTCAAGCACCGCCTCGGCCGGCATGCCGGACTTGACCCGGCCGATGTAGGCCTCGTTGACGTCGACGTCCACTTCCAGCGAATCCATGTCGACGATGGTGCCCACGCCGGTGCGGGTGAAGCCGCCGCCGGCGGACAGCGGCGAGATGATCTCGCCCACCTGGGCGTCCTTGGTGGTGATCACGCCGTCGAACGGCGCGTGCACCACGCAATAGTCGAAGTTGACCTGCGCCTCGGCAGTCTGGGCGTCGTAGGAGATCGCCTGCTTGCGCTGCGAGGCCAGCTGGGCGCGGGTGGCGTCGGCCAGGGTGTGCGCCTGCTCGGCCACCTGCCTGGGCACCAGCCCCTGCGCCGCCAAAGTGTCGTCACGTGCGGCATCGCGCAGGTTCTGCGCCAGCTGCGCCTGGTACTGGTCGACCAGCGCATGCGCTGCGGCTGCGCCGGCCTTGGCGGCATCCAGCGCGGCCTTGTAGCCGCTGTCGTCCAGGCGCGCCAGCACCTGATCCTTGCGCACGCGATCGCCTTCCTCGATCAGCACCTCGGTGAGCGTACCGGTGATCTGCGCCGAGACCGTGGCCTGACGGCGCGCGGTGACGTAGCCGGTGGCCTGCAGCACTGAACCGTTGCCGGCCCCGGCGCTGGGCGCGAGCGCGCCGGCGGTGTGCACGACCACGGCGCGCTGGCCATACCACCACAGCCCCGCGCCCGCCGCCAGGACGATCGCCAGCAGTCCGCCGACCAGCCACGGCCAGCGGGCCGGCGCCTGGCCGTGTTCCTCGCGCTGGCTGCGGTCAATGCGCAGGCCCTTCAGCAGTTCGGCGTTGTCCACATCACCCCCATCCCGATTGACGATCACATCATCGACGGCGCGCTGCATGCTGCGCCTGACCGCGGCTGCGGATAATGGCCGGCCATCAGCCATCGCCCATGACAGCTGTCATGCCGCTTCGTCTGCTCCAGCCAACACCCCATCGGCATCATAGCGAGCCCACCTGGACGGCGGCGGCGCCCAGCGCATAGTTCATCGTTTCCGAACCGATGGAGAAGCACGTCGCGCCTTTGGCCCTGGAATCTCCTGCCCGACGAACGGGAAGCACGGAATTCGACACGGCAACGGCTTTGGACAGCCGGAACTGCTAGGCTGCGGCGCATGAGCTACCTGTTCCCCGCACCCGCCGTGGCCAGCCTGCCGATCGTCGGCAGCCCTCTGCGCTTTCCGATCCGCCGCGTGTTCTGCATCGGCCGCAACTACGCCGAGCACGCACGCGAAATGGGCGCCACGGTGGACAAGTCCGCACCGATGTTTTTCTGCAAGCCGGCCGACGCGGTGGTCGCCGACGGCGCCGACGTGCCCTACCCGCAAGCCACCGACGAGCTGCATCACGAGGTGGAAATGGTGGTCGCGCTGGGCACCGGCGGACGCGACCTGGACCGGCAGCAGGCCGCCCGGCTGGTCTGGGGCTACGGCGTCGGCCTCGACCTGACCCGGCGCGACCTGCAGGCGCAGGCCAAGGCCAAGAGCCATCCGTGGGACACCGCCAAGGCCTTCGATCATTCCGCGCCGGTCTCGGCCCTGCGCGCGGCGGAGCAGTCGACACTGCGCGCGGACACCGAGCTGCGCCTGCACGTCAACGGCGAGCTGCGCCAGCGCGGCACGCTGGGCGACATGGTGCACGACGTGCCCGACATCCTCGCCGCGCTGTCCGGCCTGTTCGAACTGGCGCCCGGCGACCTGATCTTTACCGGTACCCCCGCCGGCGTGTCAGCCTTGCGGCGGGGCGATCGTTTCCATGCGGAGTTGCAGGGGGTGGCTGAGCTGGACGGACGCATCGTGTAGGCATTTCGGATATTCCCCGATGCACCTGCCGTGCACGCGACATTAGAGTCCGTTCCGGGATTTTTACTTCTGATAACGGGAGAACCGACGTGGGCATGCTTAAAGAGTTCAAAGAATTCGCGATGCGCGGCAATGTGATCGATCTGGCCGTCGGTGTCGTGATCGGCGGCGCTTTCGGCAAGATCGTGACCTCGCTGGTGGACCAGATCATCATGCCGGTGATCGGCCTGATCACCGGCGGCATCGACTTCTCCGAGATGAAGTGGGTGCTGAAACCGGCCGACCTGAGCAATCCCGCGCACAAGGTACCGGAAGTGGCCGTGCAGTACGGCGCCTTCATCAACACCCTGATCCAGTTCATCATCATCGCGTTCGCGATCTTCGTGGTGGTCAAGATCATCAACAAGCTGTCGCGCAAGCAGGCCGAGGCGCCCGCCGCCCCGCCGGCCGATGTGGTGCTGCTCACCGAAATCCGCGATCTGCTGAAAAACAAGCCGTAATCCCATCGGGCCGCCTCGCGCGGCCCCGGCGAGCCATGGACGGCTCGCACGCAGACGCGCCAGCGCATCGGACATGCGTGAAGCAAGCGTATCGTCTGGCCAGGCCGTGCACAGCGCAGCCGCCATAGTCCGCTCGACACTTCTCGATGCCCGTCGGCTGGAGCAACCGGGCAACGCTCGAGCAGCCGCAGATGGTTCCGATCTTCAGCGATGCGAGGCGCCGGCCGATGCGCGATCGCGTGATGGCGCTCTTGCCCGTACAAAAAGCTGCGCCTAGATCCGATACCTGAGCAATTCGCCAAACACCTGATCAGGACCGCCGCGGCGCTGGCATGACTTATGGCCCATCCCGCTGCGCGGTGCGGTCGCATAATCGGGGTTTGTCCCCCGGGGAGCTCCGCATGCGCCATCTACCGATCACCCTGCTCGCTGCCAGCCTGCTGCTGGCCAGCACCGCCGCCGGCGCGGCCGACACCCGCATTCCCGACGCCGCCGTGCACACCGCCGAACAGCTGCGCGACAAGGCGATGCAGGACGACACCGGCTACCAGATCGTCACTTCGCTCACCACCGAAGTCGGCCCGCGCATCGCCGGCGGCGTCAACGACGAGCGCGGCCGCGCCTGGGCCATCGCGAAGTTCAAGGAGCTGGGCTACGACAAGGTCTACACCGAGCCGGTCAGCTATCCGCTGTGGCAGCGCCGCAGCGAGCACGGCGCCATCGTCGCGCCGTTCCCGCAGCCGCTGGCGCTCACCGCGCTGGGCTTCTCGGCCGGCACGCCGCCGGGCGGCCTGACCGCCGAGGTGGTGAAGTTCGACAGCCTCGCCGCGCTGAAGGCCGCCGACCCGGCCAGTGTGAAGGGCAAGATCGTCTATATCGGCTTCCGCATGACGCGGCAGAAGGACGGCCACGATTACGGCATGGGCTCGGCCATCCGCACCGGCGGCCCCGCCATCGCGGCCAGCAAGGGTGCCGCCGGCTTCATCCTGCGCTCGGCCGGCACCGATGCGCACAGCCGCACGCCGCACACCGGCATGACCATGTTCAAGAGCCCGGCCGAGGCGATTCCCGCCGCGGCGCTGTCCAATCCGGACGCCGACCAGCTCGAGCGCGAGCTGGCCTACGGCAAGCCGGTGCAGATCAAGCTCGAGCTCGACTGCGGCGTGGTCGGCCAGTTCACCGGCGCCAACGTGATCGGCGAAATCACCGGCAAGAAATACCCGAAGCAGATCGTGCCGATCGGCGGCCACCTCGACTCCTGGGATCTGGGCACCGGCGCGATCGACGACGGCGCCGGGGTCGCCATCGCAATGGCTGCCGGCAAGCTGATCCACGACCTGCCGCAGCGCCCCGACCGCACCATCCGGGTGATCGCCTTCGCCAACGAGGAAATGGGCTTGTACGGCGGTCGCGCCTATGCCGATCAGCACGCCAAGGATGTCTCGCAGCACCAGCTGGGCACCGAATCCGATTTCGGCTCCGGCCCGGTGTGGCGGATGAGCGCCAGCGTGAAGCCGCAGGCGCAACAGGCCATCGCGCAGATCGCCGCGGTGCTGGCGCCGATCGGCGTGGCCTACGATGCGCAGCGCCCCGGCGGCGGCGGCTCGGACCTGTCGCAGATGCACGCCGAGGGCATGGCGGCGCTGACCCTGACTCAGAACGGCACCGACTATTTCGACTACCACCACAACGCCAACGACACGCTAGACAAAATCGACCCGAGAGAACTGGCGCAGAACGTAGCCGTCTATGCGGCCTTCGCCTATATGGCGGCCGAAGCACGGGGCGACTTCGGTTCGGCGCCCGGTGCGTTCGCCCAGGACGGCGGCGGCGACTGAGTCCGTACAATCCGGTGCGCTGGCGAACGAAGGCGCGGCGAGGCCGCCGGGCCTTCGGGATGAGGAGCGGGAACGTCGTATCGAGGACGAGCGGATAGGTTGCGCCCTGTGCGCCCATGCCATGAGCCGCATGGGCGCAGTCGAATGCATGAACGATGTCAAAGCAGCATTGGTGTTGCATGGCTAAAGCCGCGAGCAGCAGCGACGTTGCCGCGGTGGGAAGCCTTCGACAACTTGCTCTGCGATCGCGCGCACGAGGCAGCCACGCATCGGCACGACCGTCGGCCCACGGTACGCCACACCGACGCTCTTGCCGGCGGACGGCATTGCCAGCGGCCTCGACCACGATGCGATGCGATGCGATGCGAGACAGGCGACGCTAGCTTCCGGCGGTGAAGCAAGCGTGCAGCACTCGGGCTACGAAGATCCGACGAACCCGGCAGCCATGCCAGTATCCAGGCGCCCGGGCGGCTTTCGGCGATGCGCTACGAGACCTGGTCGTCCGTCGTCGCCACCTGATCCAGGGCCTGCAGGTTTTCCTTGATCAGGTTGAGCACGGCCATCATCTGCTGCATGTCTTCGAGCGGAATGCCCACCGTGGCGTCGCGGCGCAGGCCGCGCGCGATCAGCTCCATGTCGTCGATCACGTCATGCGCCTGTTCCGTGCTGTACAGCCGCCAGGCACGGCGATCCGCCGGATCGGGACGCCGCTCCACGAAGCCCGCCGCCTGCAGGCGATCGATCACCCGGCCCACCGCGATCGGCTCCATTTCCAGGTACTCGGCCAGCTCGTTCTGCCGCAGGCCTTCGCGGTGATAAATCATCTTGGTCGCGCGCCACTGCGCGCGGGTCAGGCCGAACTTCACCGCACGCCGGTCGAAATGCTTGCGGAACAGCAGGGTCACGTCGTTCAACAGATAGCCGAAGGAGATGTCTTCAGTCTTTTCCATGGCGGATCGGTCATATCGGAATGGGGCGCGCCGGCGGCGCGTACTGGAGCTAACTGTATGCCGTGGCGGCGCGCACCGCATCCATGCGCCGCGACATGCCCGGCGAGCCCGCTCGGCGCAAGCCGTGCGCGGCGTGCGCCGCCGAACGCCAGGAGCGCGGCGTTGCGCGGGCGGCGGCATGGGTCAAGATCGCACCAGCAAGCGTCGATCGCGAGCCACCGCCGGAAGAGGTAGATCGCCTAGCTGTCACCAACGAATTCATGCGGGCCGGATGGCTCCCAGGCCCACAACACCATTCCGCCGGACAGCCGCCTAAGTTCCGCCGCGTCATCGCAGTTGCCCGATCCACCCTACGAATCGCCGATGATCCTCGCGTGAAGCGCGTCGGCGAGCAGGCATGCGATAGGCTGCAAGCCTGTCCGCTTGCCCTGCGACGCCCGTCATGCCGATCGAGATCATCCGCACCGATATCACCCGCCTGCCGGTGCAGGCCATCGTCAACGCCGCGAATCCTGGCCTGCTCGGCGGCGGCGGCGTGGATGGCGCGATCCATCGCGCCGCCGGCCCGCAACTGCTGGCGGCTTGCCGCAGCCTGCCGGAAGTTTCGCCGGGCGTGCGCTGTCCCACCGGCGAGGCACGCATCACCGCCGGCTACGCGCTGCCTGCCGCCCATGTGATCCACACCGTGGGGCCGGTGTGGCAGGGTGGCCGGCGCGGCGAAGCAGCGCTGCTGGAAAGCTGCTACCGCGCCTGCATGCGGCTGTGCCGCGAGCTGGCCCTGGCTTCGGTCGCCTTTCCCGCGATCAGTTGCGGCGTCTACGGCTATCCGCCCGAGCAGGCGGCGCCGCTGGCCATCGCCACGCTGCGCGACGAACTGGCCGCGCAGCCCTCTTTGCGCGTGCTGCTGTGCTGCTTCGACGCCGCGATGGAGGCGGTGATGCGCGCCGCGTTCAGTCGAGCTTGAACGGATACAGCGGCGGCAGCGGCTCGTCGTCCTGCGGCGTTCCCGCGCTGCGCCAGACGAAGCCGCGCTGGAACGCCTGCTGCAAGTGCGGCGACTGGCCGAGCGCGGCCTGCCCGTAGTGCTGCCGCTGCAAGGCTGCGATGGCGCTGCGCTGATCTTCGGCAGCGAGTGCCTCGGCCAGCTCGCCCAGATGCTGCAGGCCCGGCCGCTCCGCCCGTGCCCAGGCCAGCAGGGTCTGCGCCTGGCGCGCCGCATTGCCGCCGTCGGCGGCCTGCATGAAGGCGGCACGCAATTCGCGCGGCGACGACGCAGCAGGCGGCATCGACCGCGGATGCCCGGGCGGGGCCGGCCGGCGACGACGCCACAGCAGCCACGCCAGCAGGCTGAGCAGCCATAAGCCGAAGCTGCCCAGCGCGAGCCAGCGCCACAGCGACGGCGGCGCGGCCGCGGACGTCGCGGCGCTGCCGGCAGCGGCGGACGCTGACGACGAGGATGCCGGCGATGACGATGAAGTGTTTGATGCAGGCGTTGCCGCCGAGGCGGCCGGTGCAGGCGTCACGGCGGCGCTGCCGGCGGCCGGCAGCACCTGGAAGCTGTGCGCCTCGATGCGCGCCGTCTCCGGCTTACCGGTGAGCACGTCGAACCATTGCAGGGTGGTCTCCGGAATGGTCAGCGTGCCGGGCCGGTCGGGCACCACGGCAAAGCTTTGCTGGCGTCGTCCGAGCAGCCACTCGCCGTCGCTGCGCGTGCCGTTCACCGGCTTGTCCGGATACACCGTCGCGCCGTCCAGCGCCGGCAGACTCAGCTCGGGCAGGCTCTCGAACGGCAGGCCCTGCGCCTGCACGCTCATGGTCAGGTTCAGCGGCTGCCCGACGCGCAGCGACTGATCGTGCGCGGGCAGGCCGTCCACGCTCAGTTCGAGGCGCCGCGCCGGCAACCACAGGCTGCGTCCCGAACCGGCCGGCTGGGGCAGCACTTCGACGCGGATGCTCTGCGATTGCGCGGTGCTGGGAGCCCCGCTGGTGAACAAGCTGTTGGGATCGTTCGGATCGATCGCTTCGCCCTGAAAATTCACCGGCGGAATGTCCAGATGCCCCGCGTGCTGCGGCACCAGCGCGTAATGGCGCTCGATCACCTGATAGTTGCGGCCGCCGCGCTGGGTCTGGTAGCGCGCCTCGTCGCCCAGGCGCTGCACCAGCAGGCCCTGCGCATGCGGGTCCTCCAGCGCGCCGTTGACCAGCATGCCGGAGAAGTAGAGCCGCAGCGTGTAGGACAGCTGCTGGCCGACATAGACCTTGGCGCCATTCGTGGAGGCCTCCACGAAAATGTCCGGGCTGCTGCTGGCCGCCGCATGGTCCGGCGGCGCGACTTCGAGCTGCAGCTCGGCGGTGCGTCCGCCGGCCACCTCCAGCGAAGGAACGCGCAGATTGCCAGCATGCTTGGGTCTCAGCACGATGCCGAAGATCAGCTGGGCCTGGCGGTTGCCGTTGTCGATGTTGACGCTGGCGTTGCTGGAGGTGCCGAGCACGATGAAGTCCTCCGCCAGCGCGGAAAGGTCCGGCGCCGCGGCGTTGTCGACGCCGTCGACGCGCAGGTTCAGCGTGACCGTCTCGCCCAGGCGCATCTGGTTGCGATCCAGGCTGGCCCGTACGTCCGCAGCGCAGGCCAGCATCGGCAAGGCCAGCAGCAGGATCGCCAGCAGCAGGCTGCATGCCGGCCGCGAAACACGTCGGCGCCACGCGTTCGCGTTGCCTCCGCGCTGTCGGCACGCGATCGACGGCGCAGCGGCACCGGCAAGCTCATCCTGCACGCGCGGCGGAAGCACCTGCGCACCCATCTGCCGCCGGTTCGCGGATCCGTGCATCAAGGCTGATCCTCCTGCGGCCACAAGCCGGCGTGATGCCGCTGATATTCGAGCTGGAACTTGCGCCGCAGCAAGGCGCCGGGATCGTCCGGCACGCGCTGCAAGGTCTGCCGTACTTCGTCGGGCAGCTTGGCCTGCGGATCGTCCGCCTCGACCACGCCGAGCTGGTGCGGCTGCGGTCCCTGCTTCGCGCCCTCGTCGCGGTGACCCGCCAGCGCCTGATCCATCTGCTTCTGCAGCGCCTGCTGCGCCTGTGCCGTGCGGGCCTGCTGCGCTGCCTGCTCCTGCGCGCTCTCGGCCTTGGGCGGCGGCTCGTGCGCGGCGTCCTGCTTGCCCGCCGGCTGCGACTGGTCGGCGCCCTGCTGCTTGCCGTCCTGGCCGGGCTTTTCGCCGGCCTCCGGCTTGGACGAAGAAGTGGCCTGCGCCGGCGACGGCTGCTTGTTGTCGGACGGATTCGACGGGTCCTGCTTCTTGCCGCTGTCCGCACCGGCCTGGCCTTTGCCCTGGCCCTGCCCGTTCTTGTCATCCTTCTTGGACTGCTGATCCTGCTTCTGTTGCTGCTGCTTGTGCAGGGCCGCCTCGACCGCGTCGCGGTTGGCCTTGGCGTCGGCATTGCCGGGGTCGAGCTTGAGCGCGCGATCGTAGGCCTGGATGGCTTGCTCGTAGCGCCCCTGCCTGGCCAGCGCATTGCCCAGGTTATAGGGCGCGTCGGCGCCGCTCGCCTGGTTCAGCGCGCTCGCCGCAGCCGCATAGTCGCCAGCGCGATAGGCGGCCGCGCCGCGCCAGGCCGGATCCTGTGCCAGCGCCTGGGCCTGCTTGGCCTGGCCTGCATCGAGCGCGCTCGCCGCCTGCTGGTCGGGACGTTGCCACCAGTCGCGCCAGCCGGCCGCCTCGGCCGGAACAGGCAGCAAGGGCAGCAGCACCAGCGGCAACAGCAGCAGCCAGCCGCGCCTGAAAGCCATCGCCGCGATCAGCAGCACCGGCAGCAGCAGCCAGGGGCCGCGATCCTGCCATTCGTCGCCGAGCATGCCGGCCGCCAGCGTCGGCGCGGAAGCTGCATGCAGCTCGCCTTGCAGCGCCTGCACATCGTCCTGGCCGCCGCCCATCGGCACGTAGCGGCCGCCGCCGGCCTCGGCCAGCGCAGCCAGCGCCGCGTCGTCACGCCGTGCCATCACCACGTCGCCGCCCGCATCGCGCAACAGGCCCTGGTCTCCCTGGATCGGTCCGCCCTGCGGCGTGCCGACGCCGAGCACCGAAACCGTCACGCCTTCGGCGCGTGCTTGGCGGGCCGCCGCCTGGGCGGCCTCGTCGGCGCCGTCGGTGATCAGCACCAGCGAGCCGCCGCTGGCCTTGGCATCCTGGATCAGCTTCACCCCGCGCTTGATCGCCGCCGCCGCATTGTCGCCGTCGACCGGCATGGTGTCCGGCGCCATCGCATCGAGCAGGCTGTCCAGACTGTGTGCGTCGGCGGTGAGCGGCGCCACCACGAAGGCTTCGCCGGCATAGCCGATCAGGCCGTTGAGTCCGTCGCGATTGGCCTCCAGCAAGGCGTGCGCCTTGTACAGCGCGCGATCCATGCGGCTCGGCGCGACGTCATGCGCCAGCATGCGCTGCGACAGCGAGATCGCCACCACCTGGGCCGCGCGCTGCGCGTACAAGGGCTGCGCGACGCGATCCCAACACGGCCCGGCCAGCGCCAGTGCAACCAGGGTCCAGCCCAGGGCCAGCAGCGCCAGCGGCAGACGTCGGCCTGCCGCGCGGCCGTGCAGCAGATGCGGCAGCAGTTCGGGGTCGACCAGCCGCGACAACTCCAGCTCGGCGAAGCGGCGCCGCGTGCCCAGCCACAGCAGCGGCGGCAGTGCCAGCAAGGCCAGCAGCCAGGCCGGGTGCAGGAAATGAAAGGCCTGCAGCGCGGCGCTCATGCCGGCGGCCTCGCGGCCAGACCCGGCGCGACGAAGCGCTGGGCCAGCGCCAGCAGCAGCAACAGCGCAGCGAGCACTAGCGGCCAGCGGAACAGTTCATGCCGCGCGCGCAGGGTCGGCCCCTGCTGCGGCATGGGCTCCATCGCGTCGATGGTGCGATAGGCCTCGGCCAGCTGCTGGCCGTCGGTGGCGCGGAAGAAGCGGCCGCCGGTCTGGTTGGCGATCGCGGTGAGCATGCCTTCGTCCAGCTCGGCCGAAGGATTGATCACCGTGCTGCCGAACAGGCCCGGCACGCTCATCGCGTTGGCGCCGATGCCGATGGTGTAGACGCGCACGCCCGCGGCCTTGGCCGCCTTGGCGGCCTCCAGCGGCGCGATGCCCTGATTGTTGACGCCGTCGGTGAGCAGCACGATCACGCGCGCCTGCTCCGGCAGCGCGACCAGCCGCTTGACCGCCACCGCGATGGCGTCGCCGATCGCCGTCTCGGTGCCGGCCAGGCCCACCGCCGCGCCCTGCAGCTGCGCCTGCACCGCGGAGAGATCGTAGGTCAGCGGCGTCACCAGGAAGGCCTGGCTCCCGAACATGACCAGGCCCATTTCATCGCCTTTGCGCCGCGAGATGAAGTCGCCGGCGATCGCCTCGACCGCCTCGAAGCGGCTGACCGGACGTCCGGCCAAGTCCATGTCGGGCGTGCGCATGCTGCCCGACAAGTCCACCGCCAGCATCAGCGCGCGGCCGCTGCGCTGCTGCGCCTGCGGCGGCCCCACCCACTGCGGGCGCGCCGCCGCCGTCACCAGGCACAGCCAGGCCGGCACCAGCAGCCAGGGCGTGACGCCACGCGTCATGCCGCTGCCGACGTGATTGAGCTGCAGGCTGGGATGCGGCAGGTGCAGGGCGCGACCAGGCGCGGCCGGGCGCCAGACCAGCCGCAGCAGCCACGGCAGCGGCAACAGCAGGAACAGCCAGGGCCAGACGAATTCAGGCATCGGCCACCGCCTCGCTCGCCATGGTTGGGCGCAGCGCGCGCTGGCGCACGGCCAGGCGCGTCCAGCGCCGCACGGCGGCCAGCACCACGTCGCGGTCGAACGGCGCCGAGGGCAGATACATGCGCGGCTCCAGCGTCTGCAATTGGCTCAGCGTCGCCTCGTCGACCGGCACCTGCGCCAGCGTGCGTTGCCAGGCCTCGCCGCGCTGGCGGGTGGCCTCCGGCGCGTAGACGCGTGCCGCGCGGCGCAGCCATTGATGCAAGGCCGTGGCCAGCTTGACGTCGTCGTCGATCAGCGCGAGTCGGTCGATCTCGCGCAGGATCCGCGCTTCGCGCCCACTCCGTTGTCCACGGCGGCGCCACAGCAGAGCCGCTGCGATCAACAGCAACAGCAGCAAGCCGGCCACCGCCCACCAACCGGGAGCCGGCGGCCACCACGGCGGCGCCGGCGGCAGATGGATGTCCCGCAGCACCAGCGTATCCGGCGAGACGGTGTTCGCCGAGGGTGCGTTGGCGACAGGCGCGCTCATCGCACCTGCTCCGCGGTCGGCGCGCGCCTCGGTGCGCCGAGCAGCTCCACGATGGCGTCGAGTGGGTCCGCGGCGGTGTCGATGCCGCGACAAGGCACGCCGATCGACTTGGCCAGCGCCTGCAGGCGCGCCTGGCCGACGCCGAGCACGCGCTGGAAGTCGCTGCGCTGACGCTCGGCCTGCAGGCTCACCTCGCGCTGCACACCGGCGTGTTCGAGCGGATATCGTCCCGGCGGCACCATCTGCAGTTCCAGCGCGTCGGCCACCACCAGGATGCGCACGGCAGCCTGCCGGGTCAGATCCAGCAAGCGCCCTCGCGCCGATTCGTCGCAGCTGAAGCCGTCGCTGATGAGCAGCACGCGACTGCTGCCGCGCATCAGGCGCCTGGCACGCAGCAGCGCGTCCGACAAGGACTCCCCGGCCTCGGCTGCCGGCTGCATGTCCCATTCGGCCAGCGCGCCGCAGACCGCCAGCGCGCCGCGTACGCCGCCCTGCAGGCGCACGATCTGGCGCTGCCCGCCGAAGGCCATCGCGCCGACGCGTTCGCCGGCGCGCACGGCGCCCCAGGCCGCCAGCGCCGCGGCGCGCGCAGCCTGCACCGACTTGAAGCGTGCACGCGTGCCGAAGCGCATGCTGGCGTGCCGGTCCAGCAGGATCAGCAGGCGGCCCTCGCGCTCTTCCTGGAACAGCTTGGTATGCAGCCGGCCGCTGCGCGCAGTGAGCCGCCAGTCCAGCCGGCGCACGTCGTCGCCGGCCTGGTAGACGCGTGATTCCGCATAGTCCATGCCGCGGCCGTATAGACGGCTGGACTGCTGACCCGAGGTCGCGGCGCGGCTTTCCACCGGCGGCGGCGCCATGCGCGCGACGCGCGCACGCTGCGCGATCAGCTCGCTCAGGCTGACCCGCGTACGGCCGTCGCCCGTCGCGTGCGGCTTCGTCTGGGCCACGCTCATCGGCGCGCTCCGCGATCCGCTCGTCGCATAGGCAGCACACCCGCACGATGCCGGCGGCCAGCCCCAGGCACGCACGCACCGTCACCCATCGTCGTCTTCCAGCGGCTCATGCCCGATGCCCGGCACTCAAGGCAGCGGCACGAGGTCGAGCAGACGGGCGATCACCTTGTCGCTGCGCACGCCCTCTGCCTCGGCTTCGTAACTCAGCAGTACGCGATGGCGCAGCACTTCGTGCGCGATCGCGTGCAGGTCCTCGGGCAGTACGTAATCGCGCCCGGCCAGCCACGCATGCGCACGCGCTCCGCGGTCCAGCGCGATGGTGGCGCGCGGACTCGCGCCCCAGGCGATCCAGCGCCTGAGTTCCGGGCCGTAGCGACCGGCATCACGGGTGGCCAGCACCAGCTGGGTCAGGTACTGCTCCAGCGCCGGCGACATGTGCACCGCCTGCACCGCCTTGCGTGCAGCGAACACGTCGGCCTGGCTCAGCATCGGCGCCGCGGCGGCATCGAGCTGCGGGCTGCGCGCCGCCTGCTCGCGGGCCAGCCGCAGGATCGCCAGCTCGGCCGACGCATCGGGATAACCGATTGTCACGTGCATCATGAAGCGGTCGAGCTGGGCCTCGGGAAGGGCGAAGGTGCCCTCCTGCTCGATCGGGTTCTGCGTGGCCATCACCATGAACAGCTCGGGCAGATGCCAGGTGCTGCGGCCCACGGTGATCTGCCGCTCGGCCATGGCTTCGAGCAGGGCCGATTGCACTTTGGCCGGCGCGCGATTGATCTCGTCGGCAAGCACGATGTTGTGGAACAGCGGTCCGCGCTCGAATTCGAACGCGCCGCTCTGCGGGCGAAACACGTCGGTGCCGGTCAGATCGGCCGGCAGCAGATCCGGGGTGAACTGCACGCGATGAAAATCCGCATGGACGCCGCCAGCCAGCGCCTTGACCGCCGTGGTCTTGGCCAGGCCGGGCGCGCCTTCCACCAGCAGATGGCCATCGGCGAGCAGCGCCACCAGCAGGCAACGCACCAGGTGCGGCTGGCCGATGATGCTGCGCTGCAGGCTGTCGTTGAGCTGGGCGAACGACTGCTGCAGGCGTTCCGGCGTATCGGCGAGTGGTGTATCCATCAGGCTGTCCGTTGGCATCGTGCGGCTACAGACCGCAATCGAAGCTGGAAGTTTAATCGCCGCGGCGCTGCGTGGGCGAGCAGCCACGCCGGCCTCAACGAAAAGGGCGGCCACCGGGGCCGCCCTTTTGCCTGCAGCGCAGCCGCTGAACGCTATTGCAGATTCTGGCTGAGGATGCGCGGGGTAACGAAGATCAGCAGCTCGGCCTTGTCGTTCTGGCGCTGAGTGCTGCGGAACAGCGCGCCGAGTCCGGGAATGTCGCCCAGGCCGGGCACCTTGGTGACGTTGTTGAGCTTGGTGACCTGGTAGATGCCGCCTAGCACCACGGTCTGGCCGTTGTCGACCAAGGCCGAGGTATTCACTTCCTGGGTGTCGATCAAGGGCACCTGGCCGCTGCCCGGCACGTTGATCATCTTGTCCAGCGCATCCTTCTTCACGTCGATCGCCAGATAGATGCGGCCGTCGGCGGTGATGGTCGGGGTCACCTTGAGCTCGAGCACCGCATCCTTGAAGGCCACGGTGGCGGTGCCGGCGCCCGGCGCGCTGCTGGTGCTGTTCTGGTAGGTGACGTAGCCGATCTCCTGGCCCTGGCGGATCACCGCCTCCTGCTGGTTCGCGGTGATCACGCGCGGACTGGAGATCGTCTCGCCGCGCCCTTCGATCTGCGCCGCGTCCAGTTCGAGATCGAGCGCGAAATTCTTGCCGAGGATGCTCAGGCCGATGCTGCCCGCCGTATTGGCCGGGGGCAGACTGACGTTGAGCCCGCCAGTGCCGGTGGCGCCAGTCGTTGCATTAGTCACCAGCCCGCCGCCGGTGCTGATCACGTTGCCGCCGCCGCCCGGCGACATGTTGTTGCGGGTGGCGCTGATGCCGAACTTGGCGCCCAGGTCGCGCTCGAAGCTGTCGGTGGCAATGACCACGCGCGACTCGATCAGCACCTGCTGCACCGGCTTGTCCAACACCGCGATCATCGCGCGCAGCTGGCGGATCTTCTCGGCAGTCTCATTCAGCAGCAAGGTGTTGGTGCGGTCGTCGAACGACACACTGCCGCGCATGGAAAGGAAACCACTGCTAGTGCCACCACTGCCACCACCACCACTGCCGGTAGCCGACTGACTGCCGCTGGTCAGCAGCTTGGCGATGTCCTTGGCCTTGCCGTAGCTGATCGGCACATAATCGGTGACCAGTTCGGCGTTGTCCTCGGCCTTCTGGCGCGCGTTGGCGACGCTCTGCTCGTAGTCGGCCAGTTCCTTCTGCGGCGCAATCCAGATCACGTTGCCGTTGCGACGCTTGTCCAGGCCCTTGGCACGCAGCACCACGTCCAGCGCCTGATCCCAGGGCACGTTGACCAGCCGCAGCGTGACGCTGCCGGACACGGTGTCCGAAGCGACCAGGTTCAGGCCGGAGATGTCGGCCAGCAGCTGCAGGGCCGAACGCACCGGGATGTCCTGGAAATTGAAGGTGACGCGATTGCCGCTGTAGACCGGCTCCTGTCCCTTGGCGGACTGCGCGTCCTGCTTCTTCGGCGCCACCTCGATCACGTACTGCTGACCGGTCTGGTAGGAGGAAGTGTCTACGTTGCCCTTGATCGCGATCTCCATCCGCGCGCCGCCGCCGCCGATGCCGCCGCTGCGCGTGACCACCGACTGCACCGGCGTGGCGAAATCGAGCACATCCAGCCGCTGGGCCAGGTTCGGCGGCAGATTGGCGTGGTCGATGGTCACCAGCAGCTTGTCGCCCTGGCGGTGCGTGTCGACGTTGGCGCCGGTGCCGTTGAAACCGATCAGCACCCGCCCCTCGCCGTTCGGGCCGCGGCGGAAGTCGATGCTGGACACGGCCGGGCCGTTCATCGCCGAGGGCAGCGCCTTGGACGGATCGATGGTGGCCGCCGTGGTGGTGTTGCCGGCGTCGCTGCCGTTATTGATGGTGAGATTGAGCGTGTCGCCGGCAATGCTGGTGCGATAGCTGGAATCGCGGATCAGGTCGACCACCACACGGGTGCGGCCGCCGGCCGCCACCGCAGTGACGCCCGTCGCCACGCCATTGCTGAGGTCGGTATGGCGCGGCGCAGTGTTGTCGGTGTCGGCGAAATCGATCGCGATGCGCGGCGGATTGCCGGTGGTGAAGATCTTCGGTTCCGGCACCGTGCCGGCGAAGCTCAGGTGCAGCTGGACGCGCCCGCCGGGAAGCGAGTCGTAGCTGATGCCGCGCAACGTGGAGCCGGCTGCGGTCGCCGCGCCCGACCAGGCGCCGACGACGATCATCAGGCCCGCGAGCAGATTACGACTGACTTGGCGCATCACACGTTCCCGGACAAGTTTGCTGTGGTTGGTCATGGCATCTGCCCCTGTATGCTTATTTCTCGCCGAGCGCGATGCTGGCCGGACGCTCCATCCAGCCGCCGTTACCGTTGGAAACCATCTCGACCAGGTCGAGGTGGTCGTCGCTGATGGCAGTTACGCGGCCATAGTTCTGGCCCATGTATTCGTTGCGGTGGACGCGATGGATCACGCCGCCAGGATCCTTGATGAGGACCTCCGTCGACGGGCCCGTGCCGACCGTGCCCACCATCTTCAGGCTGTCCAGCGAGAACATCTCCAGGGGCTGCTTGGGACGATCCTGGTCCGGATGCGGCCCGCTGCCGGCGGTGGTCGGCTGCAGCTCGGCGGTGCTGGGACTGAACGGGTCACGCCGGTCCTGGTCGTTGTACTGGAAGGTCTCGAAGGTCTTGATGACCGGCAGCGGCTGGATCGGCGCGCCTTTCTTGGCCTTCTCCTGGGCGACCCAGTTGTGCAGGTCCGACATGCCGCTGTCGCAGCCGGCCAGCGCCAGCGCGACGCCGAGCAGGGCCAGCGCGCGTGCGAAGCGGGTCGGCATGATGACGATCCGACGATTCATGGCTGGCCCCCTGCCTTCGCCGGTGTCTTCTTGCCCGCCTTGCCGTCGGCGCTCTCGTCGTCGTCGAGGTAGCGGTAGGTCTTCACCGTGCCCTGCAGCACCAGCAGGCCGTTGGCGCCGCCCTTGCTCTTGTCCGCATCCTTCGGCGTCAGCGACACGTCGTGCAGGGTCAGGATCACCACTCGCGGCAGCGAGGCGACGCCGCTGATGAAGGTGCCGAACTGGTGATAGGTGCCCACCATGCGCAGGGTGATCGGCTTCTCGGCGTAGAAGTCCTTCGGCACTTCCGCGCCCGGCTGGAACAGCTCGGTCTCCAGGCCGGCCGACAGCGCCGTCTGCGAGATGTCCACCAGCAGCTCGGGCATCTCGGTCTTGCTGGGCAGCTGGCGCAGCAGCTGGCGCAGCATGTCCTGCATCTCGTTGAGCTGCTGCTGCAGCGCCTCGAGATTGACCGCCTTGGCCTGCTTCTGGGTGAACTCCTGCTTCAGCGACTCTTCCTTGGCGGCGGCAGCGGCCAGGTCGTCCTGCTGGTTGCTGACATAGGTGTACCAGCCCAGGAAGGCGATGATCGCGAAGACCAGCGAGATGAAGAAGATCTTGATCGACTTCGGCCAGCCGCCGACGTTGTTGCGATCGAGGTTGCGCAGATCCGAGAAGAAGCTCATGGCTTGGCTCCCGTCGCGCCGGCCGCAGTCGCCGATTTCGCCGGCGTAGCAGGGGCCGGCTTGCCGGCAGGAGCGGCCGGCTTGTTCGCGGAGACGGTCACCACGGCCTTGGCGGCGTCGGTGAGCGCCTGTCGACCGGCCGAGGTCGCCGAGGAAGCCGGCGCACCTGCCGCAGCCGGCGCCGAGGCCCCCGCTGCCTGGCCGCTCGCAGCCTGACCGTTAGCCTGGCCATTGGCCGCTCCGCCGCCATCCTCGTCAGACTTCGGCCGCGACAGCGCCACGTCCAGGCCAAAGGCATAAGGCATGCGCGACGAGTCGTGGCTGTTCTCGGTCTTGCGCAGGTCGGTATGGCCCATCCAGGGCGAGCCTTCGATATTGCGCATGTACTCGGCCACGCTGGCGTTGGATTGGGCCACGCCGTCCAGCGACATCGAGTCGCCGTTCTGCTTCAGCGCGGCAAGCCGCGCGCTGGACGGAATCGTGCGCACCAGCTCGTCGAACAAGTGCACCATCTGCGAGCGGTTGGCCTGCAGCTGCTCGATGATCTGCTTGCGCGCCAGCAGGCGCTCGCGCACCTTCTCCAGATCCTTGATCTTGGCGATGCGATCGTCGAGCTGCTTGATCTCGCCCTGCAGGTAGGCGTTGCGCTCGTTCTGATTGTCGATGCGCAGGTTCATCCAGATCGCCCACAGGAGCACGAAGACCAGCGCCGCCACCAGCGAGAGAATCAACTGCCCGATGAATTCGCGCTGCCGTTGCTTGCGGCGCTCCGCGCGCCAGGGCAGTAGGTTGATATGCGCCATCAGTCGAAACTCCTCAGCGCGAGGCCGACGGCGATCATCAGCGCCGGCGCGTCCTGGGCCAGCGACTGCGACTGCACCCGTGGCGAAAGCGACATCCGGGCCAGCGGATTGGCCACCACGCAGGACACCCCGAGCTGCTCTTCCAGCTTCGAAGCGATGCCGTCGATGGAGGCGCAGCCGCCGGCCAGCACGACCTGGTCGACCTTGCTGTATTCGCTGCCGGCGAAGAAGAACTGCAGCAGGCGGCTGACCTGCTGCACCAGCGCCTCCTTGAACGGCTCCAGCGCCTCGCTCTCGTAGGACTCCGGCAGGCCGCCCTTGCGCTTGGCGCGGCCGGCTTCCTCGTAGGAGAGCCCGTAGCGGCGCATGATCTCGTCGGTGAGCTGCTTGCCGCCGAAGACCTGCTCGCGGGCGTAGATGGTGCGCTGGTTGCGCAGCACCGACAGCGTGGTCATGGTGGCGCCGATGTCGACCACCGCCACCAGCGCGTCGCGGCCGACGTTGAGCTGGTCGGCAATCAGACCGAAGGCGTTCTCCATCGCGAAGGCTTCGACGTCGACCACCTTGGCGCTCAAGCCGCCGAGGTCTAGCGCGGCCACGCGCATGTCGACGTTCTCGGTGCGCGAGGCAGCCAGCAGGACGTTGTTCATGTCGGGGTTGTCGCGGATCGGCCCCAGCACTTCGAAGTCCAGGCTGACTTCCTCGATCGGATAGGGGATGTACTGGTTGGCCTCGACCTGGATCTGCCCTTCCAGGTCGTCCTCGGAGAGGTCGCCCGACATCGGGATCACGCGGGTGATCACCGCCGAGCCGGCCACTGCCGCGGCAGCATGCTTGAGCTTGGAGCCCGAACGGGCCAGCGCCCGCCGAATCGCTTCGCCCACCGCCTCGATCTCGACGATGTTCTTCTCGACCACGGCATTAGGCGGCAGCGGCTCGACCGCGTAGTGCTCGACGCGATAACGGCCGCCGGCCTGGCTGAGCTGCAGCAGCTTGACTGCCGTCGAACTGATATCGACGCCGATCAGCGATGGCGTCTTGGGTGTGAAGAGACCCACAAATTCCCCCTTGCCCCTGGTGCTCTGCCGACCAGCGACCGGGCAGCACGCAGGGGGCATTAAATCGGTAAATTAACGCAATGGCAACGGCCTACATCAATTTTCTCGACGCAATCGCGTGATGTTCCGCACAATTGGGCCATTGGCGCCCCAGACGGCCGATCTTGCTCCTTGCCGGAGAATGCTAGGGGAAAGCTACATGTCACTGCTGCGACAGCGTCTATACTGGTGCATTGCGCCAACGCCGGCGCTGCCGCTCCCTTATTGATGCAAATTTCATGCGAATTTTGAAGCGTTTGCTGCGCTGGATGGTGATCCTGGCCTTCACCGGCCTGCTGCTGGCCGTGGCCGCGGTAGGCGTGGCGTACTGGCTGATCTCGCCCAGCCTGCCCTCGGTGGCCGTGCTCAAGGATTACCACATGCAGGTGCCCCTGCGTGTACTTACCTCGGACGGCAAGCTGATCGCAAGTTTTGGCGAAACCCGCCGCATCCCGGTTGCCATCGGCGACGTGCCGGAGCGGCTGAAGCACGCCGTGCTGTCGGCCGAGGATTCGGACTTCTACAGCCATCCCGGCGTGGACTGGCACGGCATCGCGCGCGCGGGCTGGCATGTGGTGATCTCCGGCGGCGACAAGGGGCCAGGCGGCTCCACCATCACCCAGCAGGTGGCGCGTAACTTCTTTCTGAGTCCCGAGAAGCTCTATTCGCGCAAGCTCTCCGAAATCTTCATCGCCTTGCGCATGGAGCACGAGTTCACCAAGGACCAGATCCTCGAGCTGTACGTCAACAAGATGTTCCTCGGCCACCGCGCCTACGGCGTGGCCGCCGCCGCTTCGTACTACTACGGCAAGACGCTGGACCAGCTCAGCATCGCCGAGTGCGCGATGATCGCCTCGACCTTCCAGCTGCCTTCGGTGGTCAACCCGATCAACAACCCGCAACGCGGCATGCGCCGGCGCAACTGGGTGCTCGGCCAGATGCTGAGCAACCACTACATCAGCAAGGACGAATACGAGCAGGCGATCGCCGAGCCGAACCACGCCTTCCCGCATGAACCGGCGATCGAGGCCGACGCGCCCTACCTGGCCGAGATGGTGCGCCTGCAGGTGCTCGACCGCTTCGGCAACGACGCGCTCACCGAAGGCTACGTGGTCAAGACCACCATCCGCAGCGACCGCCAGCAGGAGGCCGTCGAGGCCCTGCGCGTAGGCCTGGCCGAGTACGACCACCGCCACGGCTGGCGCGGCCCCGAGGCACACCAGGAGCTGGCTGCCGGCGCCGGCGCGGACGACTACGACCGCGTGCTGTCCAACTACACCGCGGTGAACGGTCTGCAGCCCGCCATCGTCACCGACGTCTCGGCCGACGAGGCCACCGTCTACCTGCCCAGCCACGACAGCGTGAAGCTGGGCCTGGAGGCGATGAGCTGGGCGCGCGCCTACGTCAGCGACACCCGCGTCGGCGCCGCGCCCAAGAACGTGGCCGGCCTGCTCAAGCGCGGCGACGTGATCCGCGTGAGCCGCAACGACAAGGGCGACTGGCAGTTGGCGCAGATCCCCAAGGTGCAGGGTGCGCTCAGCTCGATCAACCCGGAAGACGGCTCGGTGCAGTCCCTGGTCGGCGGCTACAGCTTCCAGCTCAGCAAATTCAACCGCGCCGTGATGGCGGCGCGCCAGCCCGGCTCGAGCTTCAAGCCGTATATCTACTCGGCCGCCTTCGAGCGCGGCTTCACCCCCGCCTCGATCGTCAACGACGCTCCGCTCTCGTTGCCCGATCCCTCGCGCCCGGGCGGCGTGTGGACGCCGGCCAACGACGACAACTCCTTCGACGGCCCGATCCGCCTGCGTGAGGCGCTGGTGAAGTCCAAGAACCTGGTGTCGGTGCGCCTGCTCGACGCGATCGGAGTGCGCTACGCGCGCGACTACGCCACCCGCTTCGGCTTCTCGCCGGACGCCCTGCCGCCCAACCTGTCGATGGCCCTGGGCACCGCCTCGGTCTCGCCGATGGGCATGAGCCGCGGCTACGCCGTGTTCGCCAACGGCGGCTACCTGGTAACGCCCTATTTCATCAGCGAGATCGACGACCGCGACGGCAAGCCGCTGTACACCGCCAACCCGGCGCGCGCCTGCCGCACCTGCCAGGAACGCCTGCTGCAGAACACCCCGCCCGGCCCGCCCCCTGCCAACATGCTCGGCAGCGCCGGCAACGGCGCCGCGGCCTCCGGTTCCAGCGCCGGCCCGGCCGCCAGCGGCAGCGTGGCCGGGGTCGGCGATGCGGTGCTGCCGGCCGATGCGCACGACGGCAGCCATCCGCCGGTGCTGGCGCCGCACGTGATCGACATCCGCAACGACTACCTGGTCACCTCGCTGATGAAGGACGTGATCCTACGCGGCACTGGCGCGGCGGCGCGCAAGCTCGGCCGCGACGACCTGGCCGGCAAGACCGGCTCCACCAACGACCACCGCGACGCCTGGTTCGTCGGCTTCAACGGCGACCTGGTCACCGCGGTGTGGGTAGGCTTCGACGACTTCAGCCCGCTGGGCCGCGCCCAGGGCGTGGGCGAATTCGGCGCGCAGGCGGCGCTGCCGATCTGGATGGGCTACATGGGCGCGGCGCTGAAGGGCGCGCCGTCCAACAGCCTGCCGATGCCGCCCGGCATCACCACCGTGCAGATCAACCGCAGCAGCGGCCTGCCCACTGCGCCGGGCGATCCCGATGCCATGGCCGAGATGTTCAAGGTCGAAGACGTCGACCGCTTGCGCGAGCAGGCGAACCAGCAGCAGCAGGACGACCAGCAGCAGCACGCTTACGACATCTTCTGAGGTGCTTCGCGCATAGGTTCGCGCGCCGGCAGGCGCGCGGGCCTGCTTTCCTGCTGGCTCACGACTCGGCTTTCTTGTTGACTCACGACCCAGCCTTCTTGCTGGCTCTCGACCCAGCCTTTTTGCTGGCCCACGATTCGTTACCGATTCGACTTCTGTGCGGGCACAGCTCCTCCGCTAGCTCACTAAGCGGTAGCAGCTACGAGGGCAGTAGCTGCGGGTGAACGACTCGGCCAGCTGAAGAGTGCTGGCGGCAGGTACGGATGCCGGGATCGGGCGCCGCAATGCTAGGGGATATCTGGCGCAGCTCGACGAGACAGTTGAGGCGGTGTCGTCATCTGACCTGGGTTTCGGTCGCCTCCCGGCGCCCGAGTCACTTCTCTTTGCTGGCCCACGACGCCGCAGGAGCGGCGGCGAACGGCGCAGCCGGCCCGAAGGGCGAAGGGCAGGATGCCCGGAGTCAAGAAAAGTGGCCCAAAGAAACGGCCTTGCTGAGCACGCCGAACATACAAGCCTGTGCTGCCACGCCTTGTTGACTAAGGGTGCTACTCAAGAGGAGCTACTGGGGCTACACCGCGGCCGCTCGGGGACTGCATCGAGCACGTCGGGGATAGAGCGTGTGAGGAGACGCTTTGCCGACATGGCTCGATCCTCACAGAGGAGTTACTGCGGCTATACCGCCATCGCTCGAGAACTGGCGCAAGGGAGGCGCTCTAGCAATTTGGAGTTGGCAATTCAAAATTGCACATTTAAATGGGCTTATTTGAATGCGCGTAGCGTCATACGTTTTGCGGTGGCATTCCCACTTATTTGCCTCGACCTTCTAAGCCCGGCGATGCGCAGCGAGCAAGGCTAGTCCCGCCCAGTCATCGAGTGTTCGCGGTATAGCCGCTGTAACTCATCTTGAGGAACCCCCTTTGTCGACAAGGCTCTGCGGTTCGGGCTTGTATCTCCGGCATGCTCGACGCAATTCTCAAGCGGCCGTGGTGTAGCCACAGTAGCTCCTCTTGAGGAGCCCCCTTTGTCGACAAGGCTCTGCGGTTCGGGCTTGTATCTCCGGCGTGCTCGATGCAGTTCCCGAGCGATCGCGGTGTAGCCGCAGTAGCTCCTCTTGAGGAGCACCCTTGGTCGACAAGGCGTAGCAGTTCAGGCTTGTATGTTCGGCGTGCTCCAAGGGCCTTTTCTTTGGGCTACTTTTTTTGACTCCGGGCATCCCGCCCTTCGCCCTTCGGGCCGGCTACGCCGTTCGCCGCCGCTCCTGCGGCGTCGTGGGCCAGCAAAGAAAAGTGGCTCGGGTGCCGGCAGGCGACCGAAACTCCGCCGGAGGCGAGCCAGGTCGCAAAAGCGTTACGGTAAGCGAATCAGGCCGTGAAAGCGCCATGCCGCACGAAGCATCCGTAACCCCGAGCCATTGCGCTGTAAACACCACCTCGACGCGCCAAGCCGCAGGCGCAAAATCGCACCCAGCGCAGAAACATTCGCGTCACATGCCGCCACAGCGGCCACCCACTCGCCCGCGCAGCTCCTCCTACCTCTGGCCTTCTGCGCCCCGGTCTGCGAGGATCAGCCCATCGGCGATTGCCCGGGCGACGCAGGAGTGCGGTATGTCACGCGGTCAACACCATCGCATCCATGCCCAGGACCGGACGCAGCGCAGCCGTCTGCGGGTAGCGCAGGAAGCGGCTCGACTGATGAGCGAGCACGGCATCCGCGATTTCCATCACGCCAAGCTCAAAGCTGCCGAACGGCTCGGCGTGCTGGACGAACAGGCGCTGCCGCGCAACCACGAGATCGAGCAGGCACTGCGCGAGCACCAGCGCCTGTTCCATGCCGACCGCCAGCCGCAGCTGCTGCGCGAGCGGCGCGAGGCGGCGATCGAGGCGATGCGCTTCCTGCAGCGCTTCGAGCCTCGCCTGGTCGGCGCCGTGCTCGACGGCACCGCCGACGCGCACTCGGCGATCTGCCTGCACGTGTTCTGCGACGATGCCGAGGCGGTGAGCCTGTTCCTGCGCGAGCACGGTGTGCCAGTCGAAGCGCAGACGCGGCGCCTGCGCCTCAGCCGCGACGAACAGGCCGAGTATCCGGTGCTGTTGTTTGCCGCCGATGCGTTGCCGTTCGACCTCACCGTGCTGCCGCACGACGCCCTGCGCCAGGCGCCGCTGGACCGCGTCGACGACCGGCCGATGCGCCGCGCCGCGCTGGCGGCGGTCGAAATGCTGGTGGCCGAGGAAGATGCTCCCGACGAGTTGGAGCGCATGCTCGCCGCGGTCAGGCGCTGAGCGAAGCCGCCTAGCCACACGTCCGGATAACGGATAGCAAAACGCCCCCGGTTTGGCCGGGGGCGTTTTGTCGTGCCTAGTCGGTGAAGCTGCGCGCTCAGCGCTTGTCGCTGGCCACGTAGTTGCGCACCGGGGCACCAGTGTAGATCTGGCGCGGACGGCCGATGCGCGAACCGGGGGTTTCGTGCTGCTCGATCCAGTGCGAGATCCAGCCGGCGGTGCGCGCGATGGCGAACATCACGGTGAACATCTCGGTGGGAATGCCCAGCGCCTTGTAGATGATGCCCGAGTAGAAGTCGACGTTCGGGTACAGCTTGCGCTCGACGAAGTAGTCGTCCTTCAGCGCCGCCTCTTCCAGCTTCATCGCCACGTCCAGCAGCGGGTCGTTCACGCCCAGCTCGGCCAGCACCTTGTGGCACATCTCGCGGATGATCTTCGCGCGCGGGTCGAAGTTCTTGTACACGCGATGGCCGAAGCCCATCAGGCGGAAGTTGTCGTTCTTGTCCTTGGCGCGCAGCACCGCGGTTTCCACCTTGTCCGGCGTGCCGATCTCTTCCAGCATCTTCAGCACGGCTTCGTTGGCGCCGCCGTGCGCGGGGCCCCACAGCGCGGTGATGCCGGCGGCGACCGAAGCGTAGGGATTGGCGCCGGTGGAGCCGACCAGGCGCACCGTCGAGGTCGATGCATTCTGCTCGTGGTCGGCGTGCAGGATGAACAGCAGGTCCAGCGCCTTGGCGGCCACCGGGCTCAGCTGCAGCGGCTCGCTCGGCACTTCGAACATCATGTGCAGGAAGCGGTCGACGTACTCGAGGTTGTTGCGCGGATAGCGGAACGAGCGGTCGATCGAATAGCGGTGGCAGGCCGCGGCGATGGTCGGCATCTTGGCGATCAGGCGGATCGCGGCCAGCTTGCGGTCCTCGGCGTTATCCACGTCGAGGTCTTCGTGGTAGAAGGCCGACAGCGAGGCCACCGAGGCGGCCAGCATGGCCATCGGGTGCGCGTCGTGATGGAAGCCTTCGAAGAAGCGCTTGTGCGACTCCGGCATCATCGTGTGGTGGGTGATGTCGTTTTCGAAGGTGGCGAACTGGCTCTTGTTCGGCAGCTCGCCGTTGAGCAGCAGATAGGCCACTTCGAGGAAGCTCGACTTCTCCGCCAGCTGCTCGATCGGGTAGCCGCGATACAGCAGCACGCCTTCGTCGCCGTCGATGTAGGTAATCGCGCTCTTGGTGCTGGCGGTGCTGCCGTAGCCGACGTCGTAGGTGAAGTGGCCGGTGTCCTTGTACAGCGTGCTGATGTCGATGCAGGCCGGGCCGAGCGTGCCGCTCAGCAGGGGCAGCTCGCTGCTGCGCTGGGTCGATTCGTCCACCAGCTTGACGATCTTGGTATCGGACACGGAAACCTCCTTACGATAAGTCACCACCGGGGCGACCGCGGGCGGTCATCGGCCGGCGAGGGATGGGCTGGCATCGCGCCGGGGAAAGCGACGATGCGACGGCCCCGGTCGAGCCGGGGCATCGCGCCATTATCGCACATCGACACGCCCGGCATGCGCCGGCGCATGGTTTCTTCGAGGCGCAAAAACGCACGGGGCGAGCCGTGCTCGCCCCGTGCATCATCATCGTCCAGCATGACAACGCCGCGACTGCGGCGCCGTGCGCCTAGCGCTTACTTCTGCGCGTAGCGGCGACGGAACTTGTCGACGCGGCCGCCGGCATCGACGGTCTTCTGCTTGCCGGTGTAGAACGGATGGGAATGGCTCGAGATATCCACCTTGATCAGCGGGTACTCGTTGCCGTCTTCCCACTTGATGGTGTCCTTGGCGGCGATCGTCGAGCGCGTCAGGAACGCGAACTCGGACGACAGATCCTGGAACACCACCTGACGGTAACTCGGATGAATATCGGGCTTCATGTCAGACTCAAAGCGGCGGTGAAAAGGGCGGTATTGTAACGCAATCGGACGATCCTGCAATAGTTTCCGCCACGCGGACGCCAGCGGCTCAGGCCGCGGCGCCCAGGGCGCGCCGCACCATCGCGGCAAACCGGGCCTGGTCCACCTCGAGCACGATCTGCGCATTCGGAGGCCGGCCCAGCCGAGCTGCCCAGTCCACCACGGTGGCGCCGCGGGTGAGCCGGCCGTCCAGTTCCACCGCCACATGGCGCCGCTCGCTGCGCAGCACGATCGAAGGATCGATGGCCACCGCCATCGCCAGCGCGTCGGCGGCGATCACGCCCTGGCGGTCGTGCTTGGCGTTGAACGCGCGCGCGGTGCGGAACACCTGACCGAAGAAACTGGCCCGGCGATCGCCGGCCGCCAGCCACGCATCGAACTCGGCATCGTCGAAGGCATGCCGCAGGGTGGCCTCCCAGTCGACCAGCTCGAAGCTCGGGAAGGCCTCGAACACCACATGCGCCGCCTCAGGGTCGAAGCCGATGTTGAACTCGGCCGGCACCTTGCCGGTATTGCCGTGCCCGGTCACCGCGCCGCCCATCACCACCAGCCGCTTCACCCGCTGCGGCAGGCTGGGATCCAGGCGCAGCGCCAACGCGAGATTGGTCAGCGGCGCCAGCGCCACCAAGGTCAGCTCGCCGGGACGCTCGCGGGTGAGCCTCAGCAAGGCCAGCGCGGCCGCTTCGTCCGCCAGCGGCGCCGCCGGCTCCGGAAAGCCCACATCGCCGAAACCGTCCATGCCATGCACGAAGGCGGCGTCCTCCTCCGGCGCGCGCACCAGCGGGCTGGCGCAGCCGGCGAACACCGGCACCGCCGTGCCCAGCAGATCGACCAGGGTGCGCGCGTTGCGCGCGGTATGCCCCAGCCCGACGTTGCCGGCGGCGATGCTGAGGCCGGCGATGTCGGCGTGCGCATGCGCCATCAGGATAGCCAGCGCATCGTCCACGCCGGGGTCGGTATCGATCAGCAGTTGCGGCTTGCTCATGACGTCGCGTTTGTCGAGGGAAAGCGGACTAGGTTAAGCCCATTGCCGGTGCAGGTCACGCCTGCGCGTAGCGCGCGGCGCCGCCTACCCAGCGCTCGATCAAACGCTCCGCGCGCTCGGGATGGCTCGCCAGCAGCCGCTCGCCCACCGCCTGTACCTCGGGCAGCAGATGCGCATCGCGCGCCAGATCGGCGATACGGAAACTGAGCTGGCCGGTCTGGCGCGTGCCCAACACCTCGCCGGGCCCTCGCAATTGCAGATCCTTCTCGGCGATGCGGAAGCCGTCGTTGGTTTCGCGCATCACCTGCAGGCGCTCGCGCGCGAGCTGCCCCAGCGGCGGCTGGTACAGCAGCACGCAGTTGGAGGCGATCGCACCGCGCCCGACCCGCCCGCGCAGCTGGTGCAGTTGGGCCAGGCCGAGCCGCTCGCTGTTCTCGATCACCATCAGGCTGGCGTTGGGCACGTCCACGCCGACCTCGATCACGGTGGTGGCCACCAGCACCGCCAGGGTGCCAGCCTTGAAGGCATCCATCACTGCCTGTTTTTCTTTCGGCTTCATGCGCCCGTGCACCAGCCCCACCGCGAAGCCCTGCAGCGCGGCGACCAGCTCGGCATGCGCCACCTCGGCCGCCTGTGCGCGCAGCTGCTCGGATTCTTCGATCAGGGTACACACCCAATAGGCCTGCCGCCCTTCGCCGCAGGCCGCGCGGATGCGCTCGATCACCTCGCTGCGGCGCGCGTTGGATACCGCCACCGTCTGCACCGGCGTGCGCCCCGGCGGCAGCTCGTCGATCGAAGAGACGTCCAAATCGGCGTAGGCGCTCATCGCCAGGGTGCGCGGGATCGGCGTGGCGGTGAGCACCAGTTGATGCGGCACCAGGCCCTGCGCGCGGTCGGCGCCCTTGTCGCGCAAAGCCAGGCGCTGCTGCACGCCGAAGCGGTGCTGCTCGTCGACGATCACCAGGCCCAGCCGCGCGAAGGCCACGCCCTCCTGCATCAGCGCATGCGTACCGATCACGATCGGCGCGCCGGCCGCCACGCGTTGCATCGCCGCCTGCCGCGCCCGCCCCTGCTGCTTGCCGGCCAGCCACTCCACCTCGATGCCGAGCGGGGTCAGCCAGTGGCGGAAATTGCGCAGATGCTGCTCGGCCAGTAATTCGGTAGGCGCCACCAGAGCGACCTGATAGCCCGCTTCCACCGCCGCCAATGCCGCCAGCGCCGCCACCATGGTCTTGCCGCTGCCGACGTCGCCCTGCACCAGCCGCAGCATCGGCCGATCCGAGGCCAGGTCGGCGGCCACTTCGTCGGCCACCCGTCGCTGCGCGCCGGTCAGCTGGAACGGCAGCTGGTCCAGCAGACGCCGGTGCAGGCTGCCGTCACCGCCGAGTGCGGGGGCGTGGCGCCGGCGCACCTGCGCACGCATGCGACGCAGGCTCAGGTGCTGGGTCAGCAGTTCCTCGAAGGCCAGCCGCTGCTGCGCCGGATGACGTCCCTGCTCGAGCTCGCCGAGCGCGGCGTCGGCCGGCGGGCGATGCACGTAGAGCAAGGCGTCGCGCAGCGAAGAAAGCCCATGCTCGGCGCATAGCTCGGGCGGAATCAGCTCCAGCTGCGCCACCGGCGGCAATAGCGCGAGCGCTTTCGCGATCACTCCGGCCAGGCGCTTCTGGCCCAGGCCTTCGGTGGTCGGATAGACCGGGGTCAGCAGCTCCTCCACCGTCGCCGGCGCGTCGCCGCTGAGTCGCTGGTATTGCGGATGCACCATCTCCAGGCCTTGCGCGCCGAGGCGTACGTCGCCGTAGCAGAGCACGCGCACGCCGGGCTGCAGCAGGTCGGCCTGGGCGCGATGGAAATGGAAGAAGCGCAGCAGCAGGCTGTGCCCGCCCGCGGCGATCGCTACTTTGAGCTGCGGGCGATAGCGAAAGCCGCGTTCGACCGCCTCGACCACGCCTTCTACCTGAGCGCGATCGCCTGGGCGCAGGTCGGCGATCGCCAGCACCCGCGTCTTGTCCTCGTAGCGCAACGGCAGGTGGAACCACAGGTCCTGCACGCGCTCCAGCCCCAGCCGCGCCAGCGTTTCGGCCAGGGCCGGGCCGACCCCGGGCAGCGTGCCCAGCGCGCGGCGGCCGACCTCCAGCGGCGATGCCGCGGTCTCAGTCGCCATCGGGCGGTGCAGCCGCCACGGCGGCCTCGTACTTGCGCAGGATTTCCCCGAGAGCCGCGCCGGTGCGCCGTCCCGCCGACCAGTAGCAGGCGATGTAGACCAGGCTACCGAGCCAGCCGATGCCTACGGCGATCGCATCGTCGCGGCACATGCCGTACAGCGAGAAGCCGATCGACGGCAGCAGGATGGCGGCGGCCATGCCGAGCCCGCGGCTGTAGCGCCCGCGCCGCAGGTAGTCGATCAGGTAGCTCTCGACAGGCGTGAAGCTGGGGCGCGGCATCGCTCGATCCTCGGCTCGCTGTGCGGCTTAGTCGAGCACCATCACCGCGTCGACCTCGACCTGGGCGCCCTTGGGCAGGGCCGAGACCTCGATGGTCGAACGGGCCGGGTACGGCGCCTGGAAGTATTCGGCCATCACCGTGTTCACCGTGGCGAAATGGGCCAGGTCGGTGACGTAGATGCCGGCGCGCACGATCTGCGCCAGCGAACCGCCGGCAGCTTCCGCCACCGCCTTGAGGTTGTCGAACACGCGCCGCGCCTGCGCCGCGATATCGCCTTCGATCAGCGCGCCGGTGGCCGGGTCGAGCGGGATCTGGCCGGAAAAATACACGGTGTTGCCGGCGCGCACGGCCTGAGAGTAGGGACCGATCGCGGCAGGCGCCTGCGCGGTGGCGATGATCTGGCGGGACATGGGGAGCCTCGTCGTGGCGGGTAGGCCGCTCAGTCTAAAGCGGGACGCCGGCGACCGACAGCGCGGGCCGGCCTACAGCGCGATCGCGTCGTGCGCGGCGACGCCGATGTCCACGCCGGGATAGCGCATCTGCGCCACGTAGCGGTTGGTCTGCGCCACGATCTGCGCGCCGCCGAGCAGGCGGCCGGCGCAGTCGGCATCGGCCGCCGTATGCGCATCGCCGGCCAGCACCACGGCATAGCCTTCGATCGCGGCGCGCTGCGCGGTGGAGCGGATGCAGTAGTCGCTCTGCGCGCCGGCCAGCACCAGGCGCGCAATGCCCAGCCCGTCCAGCGTGGCGCGCAGCGGCGTGCCGGCGAAGGCGTCGAAGCAGGTCTTGTAGATCCGCGGCTCTGACGGCGCCGGCGCGAGTTCCGGCAGCAGCTGCCAGGCGGCGCTGCCGTGCGGCATCTCGGGCTCTTCGTGCTGCACCCACAGCACCGGCACGCCCTGCGCGCGGGCGCGACCCACCAGGGCGACGGTGCGCGCGACCACCCCGGCGACGTCGAAGCAGCCTTCGACCACGCCGGGCTGCAGATCGATCACCAGGACGGCCGTGCGCATGCCTCGGCGGCTCCGCTCAGAGCGGGTAGCGGTAGACGCCGCTCACCACGCCGGTGCGGCGTACGCGCCGGATCACGTCGGCGAGATGCTTGCGGCTCTTCACTTCCAGCGAGAACAGCAAGGTGGCCGCCGCGGCGTCGCGCTCGACGTACTCGACGTTCTCGATGTTCGAATCGGCCGCGGCGATGGCGGCGGCGATGGTGGCAAGCACGCCGGGGCGGTTGATCACCTCGACGCGCAATTCGGCGTGATAGTCGCCCAGCACGTCGCGGTCCCATTCGATCGCCACGAAGCGTTCCGGCGACTTGCGCAGCTCGACCACGTTGGGGCATTCGACCCGGTGCACCACGATGCCTTTACCCGAGGACAGGTAGCCGACGATCTCGTCGCCGGGCAGCGGATGGCAGCACTGGCCGAAGCTCAGCACGCCGCGCTCGGCGCCGGTGATGCGGATCTTCTCGGCGCGGTGGCCCTTGCTCGACTGCCGCGCGCCGCCGCGGCCGTGCGAGGTGAGCAGCTGCGCCGCCACCTGGTCCGGCATGCGGTTGCCCAGCGCGATGTCCGACAGCAATTCTTCCAGCCGGTGCAGCTTGGACTCGGCCAGGAAATGATCCAGCACCGCGGTGGGTATCGCGTCGAGGCTGCTGCCCAGCGCGTCCAGCGCGCGGTCGAGCATGCGATGGCCGAAATCGACCGCGTCCTCGTGCTGCAGGTGCTTCAGGTATTGCCGGATCGCGGTGCGCGCCTTGCCGGTGACCACCGACTCCAGCCAGGCCGGATTCGGCATCGCGGAAGGCGCGGTGATGATCTCGACCAGTTGGCCGGACTCCAGCCGCGTGCGCAGCGGCAGCAGCTTCTTGTCGACGCGCGCGGCCACCGCGTGGTCGCCCACGTCGGTGTGCACCGCATAGGCGAAATCCAGCGCGGTGGCGTTGCGCGGCAGCGACAGGATGTCGCCGCGCGGGGTGAACAGATAGACCTCGTCCGGGAACAGGTCGATCTTGACGTTCTCGATGAACTCCGCCGACGAGGCGGTATTGACCTGGCTGTCGGCCAGCGCCGACAGCCACTCGCGCGCCCGCGCCTGCGCGCTGTTGGCCGGGCCGCTGTCGGTCTTGTAGGCCCAGTGGGCGGCCACGCCGCGCTCAGCCACCGAGTCCATTTCCGCGGTGCGGATCTGCACCTCGATCGGTGCGCCGAACGGCCCCAGCAGCACGGTGTGCAGGGACTGGTAGCCGTTCGCCTTGGGAATGGCGATGAAATCCTTGAAGCGGCGATCGACCGGCTTGTACAGCGCATGCACCGCGCCCAGCGCCATGTAGCAGCCCATCGCGCTGTCGGTGATCACGCGGAAGCCGTACACGTCCATCAGCTGGGCGAAGCTCTTGTGCTCGTTGCGCATCTTGGAATAGATGCTCCACGGCGACTTGATCCGCCCCACCACGCGCGCCGGCAGGTGGTCGGCGCCCAGCCGCGTGGTCAGCGCAGCCTCGATCTTGCTCATCGCCTCGCGCCGGTTGCCCAGCGCGGCGCGGATGCGCTCGCTGATCACCCGGTAGCGGTCCGGATACAGCGCCTGGAAACCCAGGTCCTGCAGCTCGGCCTTGAACTTGTTCATGCCCAGGCGCTGCGCGATCGGCGCGTAGATTTCCAGCGTCTCGCGCGCGATGCGGCGGCGCGACGACGAGTCCTTGGCGCCCAGGGTGCGCATGTTGTGCAGGCGGTCGGCCAGCTTGATCAGGATCACGCGCAGGTCGCGCGCCATCGCCAGCAGCATCTTGCGGAAGCTCTCCGCGTCCGCTTCCTGGCGGCTGCCGAAGCGCATCTTGTCCAGCTTGGTGACGCCGTCGACCAGCTCGGCCACGGTCTCGCCGAATTCGCCGGCCAGTTCGGCGCGGCTGAGCTCGGTGTCTTCCAGGGTGTCGTGCAGGATCGCCGCGATGATGGTCTCGGCGTCCAGGCCGAGCTCGGCCAGGATCCCGGCCACGGCGACCGGGTGGGTGATGTACGGCTCGCCGCTCTTGCGCTCCTGCCCTTCGTGCGCGCGCGCGCCCACGGCATAGGCCTGCAGCACCAGAGCCACCTTGGGCTCGGGCAGGTAGGCGACGCGTTCTTTCAGCGCCAGCACATAGGGCGGCAAGGAGGGCGGCTCCGCCGCCGTGGGGGGCGTGGCCGCCGGCATGCTGGTCTGGCGCCGGCTCAGGCAGCCACTCCGTGCAGGTTGGCGATACGCCGGACGGCTAGCGTCTCCAGGCGCATGCGCACGATGCCGGCTTGGCCGGCATGACAGCTGCCCGATCGACAGCCGTCGCCGTCCATCAGTCGTCCCCGACCTTGGACAGATCGTCGTCGACTTCCGCCGCGGCCCATTCCAGCGCCTCGCGCTCGGCGCGTTCGCGCTCGGCGCGATCGATCTCGTCGATGGTGGTCTGGTCGATGCGGCGATCGGCGATCTCGCGCAGCGCGAGCACGGTCGGCTTGTCGTGATCGGGATGGACTGCGGGCTCGGCGCCCTTGGCCAGCTGGCGGGCGCGCTTGGTCGCCATCAGCACCAGCTCGAAACGGTTGCCGACCACCTCGAGGCAGTCTTCCACGGTAATACGTGCCATCTGAAATCCTCAAGCGGTAAAGCTACTTATATGGCCTGCCAGTGTAGCCAGCCGGGGCCGGACTGGCAATGTGGCGCGCTGCCGCAAAACCCGCCCACCCCGCTAACCCTTCACGGGCGTGACGAAAGCGCATCGAAACTCGTGTAGAATATAAAACCCTTGGGTACACTTTTACACTGCAGCGGACCCCGCAGATGCGCCTATCGATCTCCCTCCCTTCGCTGCGCCCCTTGCTTACGGCCCTGGCCGTCGTGCTGCTTGCCGGCTGCACCATCGCGCCGCCGCGTACCGACGATCCGCTCGAGAAGTACAACCGCAAGGCCTACGCCTTCAACGACAAGCTGGACAAGGCGGTGATCCGCCCGGTCGCGGTGGGCTACCGCAAGGTGACCACGCCGACCATGCGGACCGGGGTGGATAACTTCTTCACCAATATCCGCCTGCCGATCACCGTGGCCAACGACCTGCTGCAGGCGCGCCCGGTGCAGGCGGTGCAGACCTCGGGCCGCTTCCTGGTCAACCTGACCCTGGGCGTGGGCGGCCTGTTCGACCTCGCCAGCGCGCTGCACATCCCGATGCAGACCACCGACTTCGGCGTGACCATGGCCCGCTGGGGCGTGCCCGAAGGCGACTACCTGGTGGTGCCGTTCGTCGGTCCCAGCACCATGCGCGATATCTGGTCGCTGCCGGTCGACAGCTACTTCTTCGATCCGCTGAGCTATTACCCGCGCAATCACCACTTCAAGCAGGGCCGCTACTACATTCCGCAGGTGCTTTACCTGGTGTCGCTGCGTTCGCGCCTGCTCGATGCCGAGGGCTTCCTGGCCAGCGCCTACGATCCGTATGCCTTCGTGCGCGACGCCTACCGTCAGCAGCGCATTAACGCGATCTACTACGGCAATCCGCCGTCCAGCGTGATCGAACGCATGCAGGGCCTGGATCAGAAGGGCTTCGATCCCGAGCAGTTGCTCAACGAGCAGCAGCAGTGGGAGAAGAACAACAAGCAGCAGTCCGGCGCCGCGACGACGCCCACCAAGCAGTAAGCGGCCGATTCCATTTCGCGACCCGGCATGTCGTCCGGGTCTCGACCCCAGAAACGAAACGAGCGGCCTGGCCGCTCGTTTTGCTATGCACCAGCCCTGCGGTTTCAGGCCGCCAGCATGGCCTCGACTTCGCAGACCTGGGCCAGCCGCTGCAGGCTGGGCGGCAGATGGACCACGCTGAGCCGCCCGCGGCTGCCCGCCACGGCGGCAAGCACGCAGGCCAGGCCCGCGCTGTCGCTATGGGTCACCCCGGCCAGGTCCAGCCGGGCCGGCCCGCTGCTGCCGGCCAGCGCCGCGCGGATCGATGCAAGCGCCTGCTCCGCCGTGCCGAAGGTCAGCGCACCCGACACCGCCAGGGTGCCGGGTGCAGCGGTATCTACATGGAAGGCCGGCGCCGCCATGGTCAATGCCCCTGCTTGCTGTCCTGTTCCATGGTCTTCAGGGCGCCTTCGCCCTGCGTCTCCAGGTTGGTGATCAGCTGGTCGATGCCGACCTTGCGCACTTCGGCGTCGACCTGGTTGCGGTAGTTGGTGATGTAGGAAATGCCCTCGATCACCACGTCGTAGGCCTTCCACTCGCCGTCATTGGTGCGCCGGAACGCATAGTCGACCGCGATCGCCTTGCCGTCGCTGGTGATCACCTGGGTGCGCACGGTGGTGCGGCGCGGATCGAGGTCGCCGCTGAACGGCAGCACCTTCACCGTGCCCTTGGTGTAGTTGAGCAGGCCGTCGGCGTAGCGGTTGGTCAGCGAGGTGTAGAAGGCCTTGGCGAAGCGCGAGCGCTGCTCGGCGGTCGCTTCGCGCGCGTGCTGGCCGAGCACCAGGATCGAGGCCCAGTCGGTGTCGAAGTGCGGCAGGAAGATCTGGTTGATCAGCGCCACCAGCTTGGGCTTGTTGTTCTGCAGCTCGGCCCGGTGGTCCGCGATCTGGACGTCGAGCTGATGGGTGATGTCCTGCACCACCTGCACCGGCGTCTCCTGTGACGCGGGCGCGGCGGCGGCCTGCTGGGCGAGTGCGGGCGCGGCGGCAACGCCGCCCAGCGCGACTACGATGGCAATGGCCAGACTACGCAGCATGGGAATGTCCTCGTGGGGAGCCGACTTACTTCTTGCCGGTCGGCGGGGTAGGAGATGGAGTGCCGCTGGCGCTGCCGGACTTGTCGCCGGACGACGAGCCGTTCACCAGGAACTTGCCGATCAGGTCTTCCAGCTGCATCGCCGACTGGGTCAGGATCAGCTCGTCGTCGTTTTTCAGATTGTCTGGCGAACCGCCGGGCTGGATCGCAACATACTGGCCGCCGATCAAACCGCTGGTGAACACCGCCGCCGACGAATCGTTCGGGATGTGGTTGTAGCGCTTGTCGATCGCCAGGGTCACCTTGGCGTCCAGCTTGACCGGGTCGGCCTCGACCGACTGCACGCTGCCGATCGCCACGCCGGCCATCTTCACCGGGGCGCCGGCGGACAGGCTGCCGACATTGGTGAAGCGCGCGCTCACCGCATAGGTGCCGCCGAGGTTGTCGGCCGCACCGCCGGAGCCGAGGAACTTGCCCAGCATCGCTTCCAGCGGCTGCGACGAACGGCTCAGCGCGAGGGTGCCGCCGTCGCCGACCACCTTCTTGGAGCTGCCGTAGTCGATGCCGATGTACTGGTCGCCGAGCAGGCCGCTTGTGAAGATGGTGACTACCGAGTCGTCGGGAATCTTGTTGAAGTTCTTGTCGATCGCCAGCACCACGTCGGCCTGGGCACTGGCCGGGTCGAGCGCGATCGACTGCACCTGCCCCACCCGCACGCCGGCGACCTTCACCGGCGAGCGCTCCTTCAGCTGGCCGACGTCGGCGAAGTGGGTGGTTACCGTGTAGCTGGCGCCGCGGTGCACGTTGGCCACCGAGGTGGTCTGGGTGGCCAGGTAAACCAGCGCGGCGAAGCCGAGCAGGATGAACAGGCCGGTGCCGACGGCATACGAAGGTCTCTGACTCACGGCACGATCCTCGTGGAAGAAGGGAGCGACGAAAAACGAAGGAATGAAGTCATGGTGGCGGCCGGGCAGTCGGTCACATCAGGAAGGCGGTGAGCACGAAGTCCAGCGCCAGGATGGCGATCGACGAGGCCACCACGGTGCGCGTCGTGGCATAGGCCACGCCCTCGCTGGTCGGCGGCGTGGTGAAGCCCTGGTAGACCGCGATCAGCGACACCGCGGCGCCGAAGGCCAGGCTCTTCAGCAGGATGCCGTTGACGATGTCGGTATGCAGGTTCACCGCCGCGGTCATGTTCGACCAGAACGTGCCGTTGTCGATGCCCAGCCAGGTCACCCCGACCAGGTGGCCGCCGAGGATGCCCATCGCGCAGAACACGCAGCACAGCAGCGGCATCGCGATCAGCCCGGCGAGGAAGCGCGGCGTGCCCACATAGGCCACCGGATCGACCGCCATCATCTCCATCGCGGCGATCTGGTCGGTGGCCCGCATCAGGCCGATTTCGGCGGTGATCGAGGTACCGGCGCGGCCGGCGAACAGCAGCGCGGTGACCACCGGCCCCAGCTCGCGATAGATCGCCAGCGCCACCACCATGCCGCTGGCCGCGGTGCCGCCGAAGATCTGCAGCACGTAATACAGCTGCAGCGCCAGCACCAGGCCGACGAACAGGCCGCAGACCATGATGATGACCAGGCTCATCGCGCCGACGAACCACAACTGGCGCACGGTCTCGCGGAAATGCTTGAAGCTGCGCGGAATCGCCGCCAGCAGGGTCAGCAGGAACAGCCCGCAGCCGCCGATCTGGGCCAGCGCCTGCAGCAGCGGATTGCGCATCGGCCGGGCGCTCATGCGCGCTGCTCCGCGAAGCCCAGCGCCGTGGCGTAATCGCCGGCCGGATACTGGAACGGCACCGGGCCGTCCGCCTCGCCGCCGAAGAACTGCCGCGTCCACGGCGAGCCGTCGGCGGCGATGGTGGCCGGATCGCCCTGCGCCACCACCTTGCCGTTGGCGATCAGGTAGATGTGGTCGGCGACCTGCTTGATCGCCTCCAGCTCGTGAGCCACCAGCACGCTGGTGATGCCCAGCGTTTCGTTGAGCGTGCGGATCAGCTTCAGCACCTGGTTCAGGGCGATCGGGTCGAGGCCCACGAAGGGCTCGTCGTAGAGGATCAGCATGGGATCGAACACGATCGCGCGCGCCAGCGCCACGCGCCGGGCCATGCCGCCGGAAAGCTCGCTCGGCATCAGCCGCGCCGCGCCGCGCAGGCCCACCGACTGCAGCTTGGTCAGCACGATGTTGCGGATCAGCTCTTCCGGCAGCCGCGTATGCTGGCGCAGCGGAAAAGCCACGTTCTCGAACACGTCGAAGTCGGTCAGCAGGGCGGAGTTCTGGAACAGGTAGCCGATCCGCTCGCGCAGCTCGAACAGCTGCAGGCGGCTCAGCTCCGGCACGTTGTGCCCGTCCACCCGCACCTCGCCGGCGTCACCGCGCATCTGCCCGGTGATGTGCTTCAGCAAGGTGGTCTTGCCGGTGCCGCTGGGGCCCATGATGGCGGTGACCTTGCCGCGCGGAATGTCCAGATCCAGCGCGTCGAACACGGTCTTGCCGTTCAGCACCGTGGTCAGGCCACGGATGCGCACCAGGGTGCGGTCATCGGAGGCGGCGCGGACGGGGTCGGTCATGGGCAGGGCTTCGGCTGCAAAGGCGTACAAATTACCGGAAGCGCAACAAGCGCGCCATCCGGCGCTGTGTGACGGCGGTTTGCCACGGGCCTGAGGAGTGCTCATCATGCGCGCAGACAGGGGGGAGGTCGCGATGGGATCGCTGGATGCCGAGCATTACGTGCTGGAAGTGCGCCTGCGCCGCGAGCGCGTACCCTCGTTCGAACGCTATCCGTTCTCGCTGCCGGCGCTGCGCGCATTCGACCGGCTGGAGCTGCATCCTGCGGTGACCTTCGTGGTGGGCGAGAACGGCAGCGGCAAGTCCACCCTGCTCGAAGGCATCGCCGCGGCCTGGGGCTTCAATCCCGAAGGCGGCACCAAGAATTTCCGCTTCGCCACGCGCGCCTCGCATTCGGAGCTGCACCAGTATCTGCTGCTGAGCAAGAGCTTCCAGCGCGCCAAGGACGGTTTCTTCCTGCGTGCCGAGAGCTTCTTCAACGTGGCCACGGAAATCGAGGCGCTCGACAAAGAGCCCTGTTTTGGCCCACCGATCATCGATTCCTACGGCCATCGCTCGCTGCACGAGCAATCGCACGGCGAATCCTTTTTCGCGCTGATGCAGCACCGCTTCGGCGGCCACGGCTTCTACGTGCTGGACGAACCGGAGGCAGCGCTGTCGCCGGCCCGCCAGCTGGCGATGCTGCAGCGGATCCATCAACTGGTCGGGCAGCGCTCGCAGTTCGTCATCGCCACCCACTCGCCGATCCTGATGAGCTATCCCGACGCGTGGATCTACCAGATCGGCGAACAAGGGCTGGAACGGGCGGCCTATGAGGACACCGAGCACTACGAACTGACCCGCAGCTTTCTCAACAGCCCGCGCAGCTTTCTGCGCAACCTGCTGGATTGAATTGCGGCGGCGCGGCTCGTACCGCCCTGCTCCGACGACTCAGTCCACCGCCAGCAATTCGGCGATCAAGGTCTCGTGGCGCCGCCACTGCAGCGCAGCGCGCTGACGCACCGCGCGCACGATCGCCTGCAGGTCGGCCAGGGCGTCCTCGAAGCGATCGTTGACAATGATGTAGTCGAACTCGCCGGCGTGGCTGATTTCCTCGCGCGAGTTGTGCAGGCGCCGCTCGATCACCTCGGCGCTGTCCGAGGCGCGACCGCGCAGGCGCCGCTCCAGCTCGTGCCGCGACGGCGGCAGGATGAACACGCTGACGCAATCGGACTTGCTGCGCCGGATCTGCCGCGCGCCCTGCCAGTCGATCTCCAGCAGCACGTCGCGCTGCTGCGCCAGCAGATCCTGCACGGTGCGGCGCGAAGTGCCGTAGAGATTGCCGTGCACCTCGGCATGCTCGAGAAAGATGCCGTCGGCGATCTCTCGCTCGAACTCCGGTCGCTCGACGAAATAATAGTGCCGGCCGTACTGCTCGCCCTGCCGGGGCGGCCGCGTGGTATGCGACACCGACAGCGAGATCGCCGGCTCGCGCTCGAGCAAGGCGTTGACCAGGGTGGACTTGCCGGCGCCCGAAGGCGCCGCCACCACGAACAAGGTGCCTTCCGTGACGACGCTGCCGGCCAGTTCGCTGCTCATGCGACGGCCCGCCGCTGGAGGAGGCCGATGCGCGAAAAGCGCGCGCAATCTACCGGTCGCGTGTAACCGACACACGCGCGATCGAGGGACTGCCAAGGAAAATGCTGGAAGCTCATCGCGGGAGTATAGCGGGGATGATCGCCGCCATTCGCGCGGGGCGAGCCTGGCCATGCCTCGTACCGCGCCGGCCCTGCCCGCCCGTGGCGGCCACACCTCGCGGACAGGGCCGATCGAAGGTCGATCGCCATCCGCGCTGCTTGGGCCGAGGCCAGCCCGCGACGGCGTGATTCGCCAATGCCACCAGGCCAGACAGCATGTCCTCCGCATGGCCGGCTGGGCACGCTCGCTTTTCGGGTGGCAGTCGCCACAGGGATAACGCGCCCTGCCGAGTGGATAAACGAGCCTCGCCGCTAGCTCGGCGACGAATCCGTTTCCCGGCACAGGACATCCACGTCGCCGCGCGCCTCGTCCGCCTGTCGACCGAACATGACGTAAGCCAGCCAGGCAAACACGAAGGCGCCCGTCGCGCCATACAAGGTCACCCATCCGAAGCCGTGCGCCAGGGCGCCATGCATCACCGCGACCGGCAAGGCATGGGCGGCTTCGGACGTTCTCGTGTCTCCGCCCGCGGCGATCGCTTCGGCCAGAGCGCGCAAGGCGGCCGCGTCATGCGCTTCCGGCAAGGCCTCGGCGAGCCAGGCTGCGACACCCGCCAGCAGGATCGAACCCATCGCGGCGATATTGATCGCCAAGGTGATCAGCCGCGCACTCATGTCGATGCCCGAGGCCATGCCCGCCCGGCTGCGCGGCACCGCTCCGGTGGTGGTATTGGTGGTCGGCGTCTGGGTCAGGCCCAGCCCGATGCCCGCCGCCAGCGAACCCGGCAACAGGCTCAGCCAACCCGCGTGCTCGGCCTCGATGCCCAAGCGCAGCATCAGCAAGCCCAGCCCCAGCATGACCAGGCCGGAGGTGATCGCCGCGCGAGGACCGTAGCGCGCCGCAAAGCGTTCGGCCAAGGGCGGCAGCAGCAGGGTCGGCGCGGTGTAGGCGAGCATCGCCAGCCCTGCCGCCATGGCGCCGTAGCCCAGCGCGCCCTGGTAGTAGATCGGCAGATAGATCACCAGCGGCCAGTACGAGAAATTCATGCCGATGCAGCCCATCAGGGCACCGCGGAAACGGCGAATGCCGAACACCGCGAAATCGAACATCGGCTGCGCATGACTGCGCTCGATCAGGATGAAGGCGCCCAGGCTGAGGCCGGCGCAGGCCAGCACCGCGAGCGCCACGCCGCTGCCGAAACCCAGCTCACCGCCCTGAGTCAGGTAATAGGCGGCACCGAGCACGGCCGCCGACATGCTGAGCATGCCGCCCAGGTCCAGGCGGCCCGCCTGCGGATCGCGCGACTCCTCGATGCCTAGCCAGGCCGCCAACACCGCGAGCACGGCCAGCGGTGCATGCAGCCAGAACACCCACTGCCAGTTCAGCAGCGCCGCGACGGCGCCGCCGACCATGGCGCCGAAACCCAGCCCGAAGCCCAGCGCCACGCCCCAGATCGCGAACGCGCGCCGGCGCCGTCGCTCGTCCTGGAATTGATGCGACAGGATCGCGACCTGGCAGATCAGCATCACGCCACCGGCCAGGCCCTGCACGGCACGTGCAGCGACCAGAAGCGTCACGCTGGTCGCCAGGCCGCACAGCAGCGAGGCGACGCCGAAGCCGACCGTGCCGACGACGAACAGCCTGCGCCGCCCGTAGCGATCGGCCAGCGTGCCGGCGGCCATCAGCACGGTGGTGCAGGCGATGGTGTAGGCGTTCATCACCCACTGCATGTCCTTGAGATCGCCGCGCAGCGCCGTCTCCAGCGTGGGCAGGATCACCGGAATGCTCGAGGACTCCAGGCAGAACATCAGGGTGGCGAGGACGGCCGCTGCCAAGGTGAAAACTTGTTTCGAATCAGGCGATGAACTCATCGCGGAAAACTCCAGAACGCCGGCCGGTCATGGCAGTGACCGGCGCGGCACGAGCGACGCGCGCCCGGATGGCCGAATGCCAGAGCTTAGCCCTGCCGCAGAAAAGCCGAGATCAGTGCGGCCAGCTCGGCCGGCGCCTCCTCGTGACAAAAGTGGCCGACACCGGCCAGACGATGCACCGGCGCGTGCGGGAACAAGGCGGTGAACAGCGGCAGGAAGTGTTCGGCATGCAGGGTGCGGTCGGCCTCGCCCCAGATCGCCAGCGCCGGCCGCGAGCGGATCCACCGCAAGGCCTCGGCATCGGGCGTTTCGGGACGATGTTTCCCGATGACGAAGCCCTTGGCCCAGCCGATCACGCCGCGATTATCGGACGGCTCGACGAAATGCGCCTGATAGGCGTTGATCCATGCGCGATCGACCGGCGTCCTTCGGGCGTCGTAGCCATTCAGCGCCATCAGGTGCGGCATGTCCGTGCAGGCGCTGTCGAGCAGCAGTTCCAGCGCGCCGGCCGCTTCCGCCTTGCCCAATAGACTGAACCACGGCGAGACGGCCGCGTTGGCTTCGATGCGCTGGATCAGATCCGCCTGTCCGAACGGCACCGGACCATTCGTGGAAATCACCCGGGCGATCCGCTCGGGATGTCGCGCGGCGAGCCCCATTCCCGCGAGGCTGCCGAAATCATGCAAGACCAGGGTGATGCCACGCAGGTCCAGCGCCAGCACCAGCCGCTCCAGATTGTCGATATGGTCCTGCAGCCAGTAGCTGCGGTCCGCCGGCGTCTCGCTCTTGCCGAAGCCCATGTGGTCGGGAGCGATCACCCGGTAAGACCCGCGCAGGGCCGCGATCAGGTGCCGGAAGAAATAGCTCCAGGTCGGCTCGCCGTGCAGGCACAGCACGACCTCGCCGTCGCGCGGCCCTTCGTCGACGTAGTGCATGCGGAAACCCGCGGCATCGCTGAAATGCGGCGCGAACGGGAACGTGCCTTCGAACGTTTCATCGGAACGGATCACCTTGAAATCCTCGGCTGGAAGTGGCGCGACGTGCATATCGGCAACGCCGACCCGTTGGCGTCGGCCGCCTCAATGGTTTTTATTTGCAACCACTCAAGCCTAATCATCTAAGTTGCAATTTGCAACCGCATATCAAAGGCGGCGATGTGTCGGACCGCCATGCGATAGGACCGCTCGCCGTCTAGTGTCGAGCCAGCAGCGCCTCGACGGCTCGCTGCGATGGTGCCGCCCGCACCCAGCAGCCACGCGCGCTCCGCCACGCGCACAGCGGACGGTCAGCCCACTTCCATGCTGGTCACGTGCATGCATGCGCGCACAAAAAAGCCCGCTCGACGCGGGCTCGGGTTCGATCGCTGCGGCTGCCGGCGCAAAGGCCGGCCGCGTTATTCGATGTTCTGCACCTGCTCGCGCATCTGCTCGATCAACACCTTCAGCTCCACCGCGGCGTTGGTGCTGCGCGGATCGACCGATTTGGAGCCCAGCGTGTTCGCCTCGCGATTGAATTCCTGCATCAGGAAATCCAGCCGGCGGCCGACCGGCTCCTTCAGGCCGAGCACGCGGCGGGTCTCGCCGATATGGGTGCTGAGCCGGTCGAGCTCTTCGTCGACGTCGGCGCGGGTGATCTGCAGCACCAGTTCCTGCTCGAGCCGGCCCGGCTCCACCGGCTGCTTCAGGTCGGCCAGGCGCGTTTCCAGGCGCGCGCGCAAGGCCGTGCGGATCTGCGGCATCCAGCCGCGCACCTCGGCCACGATGCGCTCGATCGCATCCAGCTTCTCGCGCAGGATCTCGCCCAGCTTGGCGCCCTCGCGCTCGCGCGTCGCGGTCAGCGCGTCCAGGGCGCGGTCGAGCACCTCGAACAGCGCTGCCTGCTGCGCCTCGGGATCGGCCTCGGCCTGCTGCAGCACGCCGGGAAAACGCAGCAGCTCGGCGAATTCCACGTGCAGCCGCGGGAAGCGCGCATCGAAATCCAGGGCCAGTTCGGACAGGCGCCCCAGCAGCGTGTGATCGACCTGCAGCGAACCGCCGCGGCTCTCGCCCAGGCGGCGCACGCTGATGTCCAGCTTGCCGCGCGACAGCCGCGCCGCGACGCGCTCGCGCAAGGCAGGTTCGGCGCTGCGCAATTCGTCCGGCAGGCGCAGGCTCAGTTCCAGATAGCGGTGATTCACCGTGCGCAGCTCGCAACTCAGCGAGCCGGCAGGACCACTGGCTTCGGCGCTGGCATAGGCAGTCATGCTGCGAATCATGGGAGTTTTCCGGACGTGGGAAGCGGGCCGCAATGGTAAACTCTCCCGTCACGCCTTGCCCAATTCGGCCAAGCGAAGCCAGGAACTACCCATGAACTCCCCCGCCCGCCCCAGCGGCCGCCGCAGCGACGAGCTGCGCGCCGTCAGCATCGAACGCCATTACACCCGTCACGCCGAAGGCTCCGTCCTGGTGAGCTTCGGCGATACCCGCGTGCTGTGCACCGCCAGCATCGAAGACCGCGTGCCGGCCTGGCTGCGCGGCAAGGGCGAAGGCTGGGTCACCGCCGAATACGGCATGCTGCCGCGCGCCACCAGCACGCGCACCCAGCGTGAGGCCGCGCGCGGCGGCCAGGGCGGACGCACCATGGAAATCCAGCGCCTGATCGGACGCAGCCTGCGTGCCTGCATCAACCGCCAGGCACTGGGTGAGCGGGTGATCACCCTCGACTGTGACGTGCTCCAGGCCGACGGCGGTACCCGCACCGCCGCGATCACCGGCGCCTATGTGGCCCTGGTGGACGCGGTGGCCGTGCTGATGCAGCGCGAGCACCTGAAGCGCAACCCGGTGATCGGCGCGGTGGCGGCGGTGTCGGTGGGCATCTACCAGGGCGTGCCGGTGCTCGATCTCGACTACGCCGAGGATTCCAACTGCGACACCGACATGAACGTGGTGATGAACGACGGCGGCGGCTTTATCGAGGTGCAGGGCACGGCCGAAGGCCACGCCTTCCGCCGCGATGAAATGGACGCCCTGCTCGGCCTCGCCGAGAAGGGCGTCGCCGAACTGGTGGCGGCACAGCGCGCTGCCCTGGGCGCCGCCTGAGCTGGAGCCTGCTCGCCGGCTCCAGGCATCCCGTGCCAGAACAGAGTGTGCGCACAGGCCAAGGGTGAAAACAGGAGCGTACGTCGATCCGCGGCGGCAGGATGACGCCGGGATACGGACGGGCCGACTCGGCCCGTCGGGTTTGTCGTCGGGTAGCCGTCAGGCGGCATGCACACCACTTGGCCTAGCGACCCTCAGGCCGGCGCCACGCACGACCAGCTGACGGCCACTCGGCGAGCGCGCGAACTGCCGCGGTTTCGCGAATAGGCACTAACGCCGGATCCGGCGCGGCACGAAGGCCGGCGGCACAGCGCTTTTATCCAGGCTGCGCCGCATCGCGATGCGCTGATTGGCTCTTCCGATCAGGCTGCGCTGGCGCCGCCGCTCCACCGCGAGCGCCTTTGCCGGCGAGCCGTGCCAGGCTTCCTGCAGCATGAATTTGCCGGCGGCGACGGCATCCGGCGAGCCGGCGCCGAGTTCGTCGGCCAGGCGCCGCGCGAAGGCCTGCGGATCGGCGTCGACATAGCTCACCAGTCCCAGCTGCAAAGCTTCCTCGGCGGCGAGGATGCGACCGCTCAGCACCAGTTCCTTGGCCCGGTCGATCGGCAGCAGCTCGCGCACCAGGGCGATGCCGCCCATATCCGGCACCAGACCCCAGCGCGCCTCCATGAAGGACAGTCGCGCATCCGGCGCGGCGATGCGCAGGTCGGCACCCAGCGCCAGCTGGATGCCGGCGCCGAAGCAGCTGCCGTGGACCGCGGCGAGCACCGGAAACGGCAAGGCGCGCCAGCCCATGCTCCATTGCTGGAAAACGTTGCGCCATGGCAGCCATAGCGAGAGCACGCCGCGCAGGGCGCCGGCGCGATCGGCCAGCACGCTCTTGAAATCCAGCCCGGCGCAGAACGAAGGCCCCTCGCCGTAGACCAGCGCCGCGCGGATGTCGCGCCGCCGCGCCAGTTCGCGCTGCACGGCGCGCATCTGGCGCAGCATCGGCAGATCGACCCCGTTGTGGCGGTCGGGGCGAGCCAGACCGACCGCCGCCAGGCCGTCCCGTACGTCCAGCCGCACGCGCTCGCTCATCGCCGCACCCTCATCGCATGGTCGTAGGGCGCTATGCTATGGCGTTTCGCAGCCAGACCGACCATGCAACGCATCGTCCTAGCCAGCAGCAACCGCGGCAAGCTCGCCGAATTCGGCGAGATGTTCGCCGATAGCGGCCTCGAGGTGGTCGCCCAGGCCAGCCTGGGCGTCGAGGATGCCGAGGAAACCGGCCTCACCTTCGTCGAGAACGCCCTCCTGAAGGCACGCCACGCCGCCCAGTCCACCGGCCTGCCGGCGCTGGCCGACGACTCCGGCCTGTGCGTCGGCCACCTGCACAACGCACCCGGCCTGTACTCGGCGCGCTACAGCGGCGGTCACGGCGATGATGCAGCGAACAACGCCAAGCTGCTGCAAGCACTCGACGGCGTGCCGGCGGCGCAGCGCGGCGCCTTCTTCATCTGCGTGCTGGTGCTGCTGCAGCACGCCGAGGATCCTGCGCCGCTGATCGCCGAAGCGCGCTGGCACGGCCGCATCCTCGAGGCGCCGCGCGGCAGCAACGGCTTCGGCTACAACCCGGTGTTCCTGCCCGACGGCTACACACTCAGCGTCGCCGAGATGGACACCGCGCTGAAGAATCGGCTGAGCCATCGCGGCCAGGCGCTGGCGCAGCTGCGGCAACGCCTGGCCGAGCTGCACCCCGCCGCATGAACCTGCGCGCACCGCCGCTGGCGCTGTACGTGCACATGCCGTGGTGCGTGAAGAAGTGCCCGTACTGCGACTTCAACTCGCATGGCCTGCGCGGCGAGCCGCCGCCCTATGCCGAGTACATCGACCACTTGCTGGCCGACCTGGACGGCGACCTCGCCGACTTCGCCCAGGCCTTGGCCGGGCGCACGATCGCCAGCGTGTTCTTCGGCGGCGGCACGCCCAGCCTGTTCGCGCCCGAGCTGATCGCGCGACTGCTCGACGGCGTGCACGCGCGACTGCCGCTGGCCGCCGCGGCCGAGGTCACCCTGGAGACCAATCCCGGCACGGTCGAGCACGGCCGCTTCGACGGTTATCTCGCCGCCGGCGTCAATCGGCTTTCCTTCGGTATCCAGAGCTTCGACGACGACAAGCTGCGCCGGCTCGGCCGCATCCACTCGGCCGCCGAGGCCGCCGACGCGGTGAAGGCCGCGCAGGATGCCGGCTACGACAACCTCAACCTGGACCTGATGTATGCCTTGCCGCAGCAGGATCTGGAAGGCGCCCTGGCCGACATCGAGCGCGCGATCGCTTTACAGCCCGCGCACATCTCGCACTACCAGCTGACCCTGGAGCCGAATACCGCCTTTGCCGCCAACCCGCCGCCGCTGCCCGACGACGACCATGCCTGGTCGATGCAGGAGGCCTGCGAGCTGCGGCTGGCCGCCGCCGGCTACGCCCAGTACGAGGTGTCGGCCTATGCGCAGCCAGGCCGGCGCTGCGCGCACAACCTCAATTATTGGGAATTCGGCGACTACCTCGGCATCGGCGCCGGCGCGCACGGCAAGCTGAGCGATCCGCACAGCGGCGCGGTGCGGCGGCGCTGGAAGACGCGCCATCCGCGCGCCTACCTGGAAGCGGCCGGCGGTGCCGCGCGGATCGGCGGCGACCAGGCCGTGCCCGCCGCCGAGCTGCCCTTCGAATACATGCTCAATGCGCTGCGCCTGCGCGAAGGCGTACCATTGTCCGCCTTCGCCGAACGCACCGGCCTGCCGCCGGCCGCCATCGAGGCGCCACTGGCAACCGCCCGGCAACGGGGCTGGCTGAGCGACGAAGCCGGGCGTCTGCGGGCCACCGAACTGGGGCAGCGTTTCCTAAACGATGTCATTGCCTCGTTTATGGACTGAATTGTCCTTCATCTTTGTGAATACGTGACCGCTAGCACAGACAATCAGACAAAATCTGATGCATGGATCACACAACAGGACATAGACTAGCCCGCAGGGAACTGGGGAGTCGCCGATGGATGTCCTGAAGCAGGCTGCGCAGCAGCCGACCGCTGTCGATCGTCCGTATCCTTCCGAACGGCCTCCATGGCCCAAACGCGTGCGCCTGCTGTTTGACGAGGTGCGCTCGCACGGCTGCGCCTGGCTGCAGGCGCCGCTGCGACATACCCTGGCCGAATTCGACCAGCAGCTGTTCGCCCGGGCCGAACGCGCGCGCAACCATCTCGAGCAGCAGCTGTACTTCGAGAGCCGCCAGGCCTTGCAGCAGGGCTCGCGCGATTTCGAAGCGGCGTTCCATGCCGCCCTGGTGGAGGGCTTCCAGCAGCTGGGCCAGCCGCTGGACGCGGACGCCGGCCACGACGTCCCGACCGTGTTGGCCCTGATCGATCCGGAAGAGCAGGAACAGGGCGCCGTGCTGTCGAAACTCGCTGCCCGCGGCGAGTCGCGCAACAGCAGCGTGCTGTTCGAGCTGAGCTACCGTTTTGCCGCGCTGCTCGGCACTGCGCCGCTGGAAGGACGCGCCCTGCCGCTGGGGCCGCAGGCGCTGGCGCATGCCTTGCGCCAGGCGAGCAGCGGCCTGCCCGGCCTGCAGACCAGCCAGCGCATCGAGCTGCTGCGCTCCTTCGACGCCGGCCTGATGTCCAAGCTGGAACCGCTGTACCAGACCATCAACGAACGCCTGATCGCCGGCGGCATCCTGCCGCAGCTGCGCGCCTTCCCGCATGCGCGGCAGGAACGCGCGCCGTCCAGGCCGGAAACGAAGCGGCCCGCTGCCGCTGCCGAACCCACGCCGCCACCGCCATCACCGGCCAGCCGGGACAGCGCACCGACACCCGCCGCACCCTCGCCCGCCGCGCCGCACAGCGAAAACATCGCGATCCTGGAAAACCTGCGCGAGCTGCTGGCGCAGCAGCGCCTGCACACCAGCGCGCCGAGCCCGGTGAGCGGTTCCAGCGCGAGCTCGGAACAGCTGCAGTCCGCCCTGCAGGCGCTGCAGCATCACATGGCCGACGTGACCGGCCAGGCCGCCAAGGAAATCCGCAGCGCCAAGCGGCTGCGCGAGGAGCTGCTGGTCCAGCTCAATGCGAATCGCACGCCCGGCAGCGCGCCGATCCGGCTCAGCGCCGAGCAGAGCGATACCGTCGACGTGATCGCGATGCTGTTCGAGCAGCTCGGCCAGGAAGTGCATTCGCGCCAGCAGGCGACCGGCGTGCTGGGCCGCCTGCAGTTGCCGCTGCTGCGCATGGCCATCGCCGACCACGACTTCTTCAATCAGCGCGAGCACCCGGCGCGCAAGCTGCTCGACGCCGTGGCGGAAACCGCCGACAACTGGCTGGATGCGGACGGCCAGCTCGACCACGCCCTCGCCGCGCAGCTCGAGCAGCTGGCCGAGCGCGCCAACCGCGAGCCGCCGAGCACGGCGCTGTACGCCGGAATGCTGGCCGAGATGGAACAGCAGCTGGCCACCTTGCTGCGCAAATCCCGCGCGGCGGAACGCCGCCAGATCGAAGCCATGCAGGGACGCGAGCGACTCGAGCAGGCGCGCCGCCGCGCCGCGGCGCTGATCGGCGAGCGTGCCGCTCGTCGCCCGCCGCGCGGCTTGTTGCGCGTGCTGCTGGAGCGCGCCTGGGCCGACGTGCTGGCGCTCAGCCTGCTGCGTCACGGCGAGCGCAGCAGCGCCGTCGAGGCGCAGCTGCAGGTCACCGAGCAACTGCTCGGCCTGCATCCGATCGAACAGCCGGCGCAACTGCGCAGCGACATCGAGAGCGGGCTGCTGCAGATCGGCATGCACCACGAGGAGGCGGCCCAGGTCGCCGCCAAGCTGCTCGGCCAGAGCGAGGCCACTAGTCCGGCCCACCCCGAGGCCCCGCCCACCGCCGCGACCGACCTGGCGATCCGCCTCAAGCAACGCCAGCGCCTGGGCGAAAGCGTGACCACCGAGGCGGCCCCGGCCGACGAGGCCGCTGCGCCGGCCGCACTCGACGCGGCCGCGCAGGCCATGCACGAACGCCTGCTGCAATTGCCGTTCGGCAGCTGGCTGGAATTCCTCGACGCCCCCGACGGCGCGACGCAGCGCAAGCTGGCCTGGTATTCGCCCGTCTCGGGGCGCTGCCTGCTGGTCACCCGACGCGGCTCGCGCAGCGAGGAAGTGGGCCTGCGACAACTGGCCCGCGACATGGCCAGCGGCCGCGTGCGCGAACTGGCGCCCGATCGCGGCGGCGCACTCGACCGCGCCTGGAACCGCGTGGTCGCGCAACTGCGCCGGTTCGGCCTGCGCGGCCAGGGCGAGCTTGCCGTCGCCGACGTGGGCGGGATCTGAGCATGGCCGCGGATTCGAACCAGGACGAGCAACGCCGCGCGATGCGTCAGCGCGCCAACTTCACGGTGAAGGTGATCCACGCGCTCACCGGCGAAGACATGGGCCACCTGGGCAACCTGTCCAGCAGCGGCATGATGCTGATCAGCTCGCGGCCTCCGCAGAGCGCCGCGGTCTATCAGGTCCAGCTGACGCTGCCGGGCGCCGGCGGCCATCGCAGCATCGAGGTAGGCCTGCAGGAACAATGGCACGAAGCCGCCGCCAGCCCAGGCCAGTTCTGGGCCGGCTACCGCATCATCGCGATCTCGGATGCGGACGGCGCGGCGCTGGAAGCGTGGCTGAAGCAGTCGTCCTAGCGGCCACGATCCGTCTTGATACCGCGCTGACCTGCGACGACTCACGAAGCCGCCGACACGCCCGTGCAAGCCCTGATAGGCGATCGCCAGGCGGCTCGCACAGCGACTTTCGCGCTGGGCCGAATCGCGAGTAAGCGACCACGTGGCGCAGCCCATGTGAATCCCGGGCGCCGGTGGCTATCGACCTCGCGGAAAGCCGTCAGCTGCGGCAGATGTCATCGCATGCTTCCATCGACTTCGCAGCACGGCGTCCATCGAGATGTCCTTTCGATGACGATCGGCGCGTGACCGGGAACACGAAGCCCTCGGAGCAGGCAGCGTAAGGTTGCCCCGCAACGCTTTCGTCAAGACGGACCTATCACGATCGGCGTCGATTCCCGCGCGGCGGCCATTTGGCTTGCCCCGCCTTTGCAGCAAGAGCCATTGCGATGTGCGCTGTCGAAACGTGGCGCTGCAGAACCATGCACCCACTATCGATTCAAGGAGGAAATTCGCATGTCGCCGATCTCTCGTTACCGCAGTCTTGCCGCCGGCATCCTGCTGGCTTGTACCGCGATGCTGCCCTTGCATGCTCAGACTACGCCGCCCGCGGCGCCGGATGCCGGGCTCTACACCACCTATAACATGTCTACAGACGGCAACGGCAACGCAACCACCGTCCACTGGACGGTCTGCGGCTCTACCCAGCAGACCGAAGGGTGCTACGGCTCCGGCAGCATTGGCCCCTTCATGATCCTCGGCGCGTTGCTGGAAGGCGAGCCCGTGGTCAACGGAAACGTGGTTACTCGCAGCATCTACGCGGTGGACATGGGCAACGGCAACGCCGTGACGCTGTACGTATACAGGAAGACCGATACGCTGAGCCTGAGCAACGACACCACCCTCGTTTACCTGACCAACGTGATCAATTTGCCGCTGGTCAGCAATACAGCTGCACATACCTTCATGGCCGCCAACAGCGGCTTTCTTTTCGTCGGCAACAGCGCAGGCTCGCAAGCCCTCAAGATCAGCAAGAGCGACCTGAGCATCACCACGATCCCCGGGTTCTCACCGCCCGCCAACCTCACCCGCATCACAGCGAACGCCTATGGCTACGTGACGGTCACGGAAGGCAACGGCTTCTACGTCTTCGGGCCCAACGGCAACATGGTCGAGGACGGCGGCGGATCGGATTTCGTGGTCGGCAGCGCCCAGTCCATGAATCCGGTCTACGACTCGGGCGGCCAGCCGCCCTACGTTCCGCGCATGGGCTATCGGCTCAAGAGCAGCACGGCGAACGGAAGCAAGTGAACTAACGAGTCACTCGCGCCGCCGGCAGGCAGCGCCGCGGCCTACCTGACGATGAGCAGGCGTGCGCCTGCACGACTTGCGACTCCGTGAGCCAGGCGCAATAACCCCGCCAGCCGCCGAAAGGCGGCTGGTTTCGATGGGCTCCCGAAAGCTCCCCGGCGCGCGTGCGTCGACCGATGACGCCGGGATCGATGACGCCGCGCCGACGCCCGCTCGCTGCCTGGCGCTTGGCGATCCGGAGCGGCAGCGGCACCATAGCGCTTCATTCCCCGTCCCGCGCTCCAGGCACCCCATGACTGCCAGCTACGCCCCGCTTTATTCCCAGCATCTGGCTGCGCTGCGCAGCCGAACCGACCAGGCGCTGGAACTGGCCGGCTACGATCACCTGGTGGTGGCCGCCGGCCTGCCGCCACGCAAGTTCCTCGACGATCAGGACTACCCGTTCGTGGCCAGTCCGCATTTCCGCCACTGGCTGCCACTGACCGATGCGCCGGGCAGCTGGATCGTCTATACGCCGGGCGCGAAGCCGACCCTGCTGTTCCTGCAGCCGCGCGATTACTGGCACGTGGTGCCCGAGGCGCCTTCGGGCTACTGGACCGAGCACTTCGAGATCGTGGTGATCCGCCAGGCCAGCGAGGCCGCCGCCCATCTCCCCGGCAAGGGGCGCAGCGCGGTGATCGGCCCCGACGGACAGGAACCGCTCAGCGGCATTGCAGTGAACAATCCGCAGGCGGTGCTGGACTACCTGCATTGGTACCGCTCCTACAAGACGCCGTACGAGCTGGCGCTGATGCGCGAGGCCAACCGCCATGGCGCGCGTGCACACCGCGCCGCCGCGCGCGCTTTCCGCGAAGGCGCCAGCGAACTGGGCATTCACCAGGCCTATCTGGCCGCCGCCGCGGCCATCGATGCCGAGCTGCCGTATGCCAGCATCGTGGCGCTCAACCAGCACGGCGCCGTGCTGCACTACACCCACTTCGACCGCACGCCGCCCACGCAGTCCCGCTCGTTCCTGATCGACGCCGGCGCCAACGCAGCAGGCTACGCCAGCGACATCACCCGCACCTACGCCGCACCGGGACACCAGGCTTTCCAGGCGCTGATCGACGACGTCGACCGCGCCCAGCAAGGCTTCGCCGTGAAGGTGCGCGCCGGACAGAGCTACCCGGAGCTGCACATCCACGCCCATCACGTGCTGGCCGGCGTACTGCGCGAACATGGCGTGCTGCGGCTGAGCGCGGAGAGCGCGGTGGAATCGGGGGTCAGCGCCGCCTTCTTCCCGCACGGCCTCGGCCACCCGATCGGCCTGCAGGTGCACGACGTCGCCGGCTTCCAGCAGAGCGAGCGCGGCGGCAGCATCCCGCGCCCGGCCGGGCATCCCTACCTGCGCATGACCCGCACACTGGAACCCGGCATGGTGGTGACCATCGAGCCCGGTCTGTACTTCATCGACATGCTGCTGGCCGAACTGCGCGACAAGCCGATCGCTGCGGAGATCGACTGGGCCAAGGTGGACGCCTTCCGTCCCTACGGCGGCATCCGCATCGAGGACGATGTGGTGTGCACCGACGATGCGCCGGAGAACCTCACCCGCGATGCCTTCGCGCAGCTTGCTGAAGGCTGATCGATCGGAACAAGGAGCGTGCCGATGACCATGCCGCCCGTGCCGATGGAACGCCCGCCGATGACCACGGACGGACGGCGCCGTCGACGGCGCGGCTGGCTCGCGGTCGCTGGCGGACTGCTGCTTCTGTTCGCGCTCGCGCTGGCGTATTCGACGCAGGTATGGCTCGCGCGGCGCGCCTTCGATCGCGCGGCCCAGGCGGCCCTGGATCGACAGCCGATCGTCAACGGACACCTGGGCAACTTGCGCCGCGCCGAACGCGCCGCCACGCCCGAGCAGGACCGCCGCATCCACGATGCCGTCTCCTATCGCCTGCAAGGCGAGGCGGGAGCCGGTGTGGTCACGCTCCGCTTCGACACGGCGAATGCCGCGCATCCGCGCATCGTCCAGGGCGTGCTGCGCACCGACGACGGCATCGCCTATCCGCTGACCGAGGCGAACCAGGATGCCGAGGCAACCCAGACCGCCGCCCCCGACGACGATCCGCTGCGGCCGCGTGTGGAATACCAGCGCAATGCCGAGTTGAGCAAGGAGTACCCCAACATCATCGTCGACATCGACAGCTCCAGCCGCTCCGATCTGCAACTGATCCAATACGCGCGACGACAACTGATCGCGCCACTGGCGCGGATCGACGGCGTGCTATGTATCTGGAGCATGGGAACCCACATGGCACACCCCAGCCCGCGGCTGCAGGTGGATCGGGTGCGCCTGGCCGCCCTGAAGCTGAGCGCGCAAGATGTGCGCGATTTCCTGCTGGCGAAGCATTTCCGCCTGTTGTCGACCTCGGCAGAATCCGAGACGTATCGTTGGCCTGACGTGACGCAGTGGCCTGACGCGCTGGCGGAATCGCACTCGCCCGACGACCTGCTGTCGTCATGGTCGATCCCATCGGCAGCAGCGACCAGCGTGCCGCTGACCCAGATCGCCAGCATCAGATGGAGCACGGATACGCCGCGGCAGGCGATCGGCCTGGTCACCTCGCGGGAAGATCGCCAGCGAGTCGTCGAGCAGGTTCGCGCCGCCATGGCGAAGCAGGCATCGCCCGACATCCAGCTGGGGATGCCCTGATCCAAGCAGCCGGATCTGCGCCTGATGCCCTGAAGTCACGAGCCTCGCCGTAAGGACGGTCGCCGCATCGGCAAGGCGTGATCGCCATCGCTGCAGCGGCATCCATGCCACGTGCAGCGAAGCAGACCCCGCTACACGATCAGCCGCCTACTGCTCGTGCTTGGCGTCCTGATCCTGTGCTGCGCTCTGATCCTGTGCTGCAGCCTGATCCTGTGTCGCGCCCTGGTCATGCGCTGCGTCCTGATCGCCCGACTTTTCCAGGCTCGGATGATGCAGCCAATCGGCAATGTCCTCGCCGAGCTCCTTGGCGAGCGAATTCAGAGTGCTGCAGATCGTCAATTTACCGTGGCCCGTGCGCTGCATGGAAAACGAACCGACCAGCTTGTCGCCATCGTGCAACTCGCCGCGCACCACCGCCCACTTCGGCCCGGTGAATCCGCCGCCGGCAATGGCATGCACGTGGGTCACCACCATCGACAAGCTGCGCTGTCCTGCCTGTGGCAACGGCTGATCGCTGATCACGGCCAGACCTTTGGCATCCTTTACGATGAACTCGCTGAGCTGCGTGTTCCAGTCGCAGCTCTGACGGATGCCGTCGTTCACCGCCGAGGCATCCAGATAAGGCACCGTCTTCGGAATGAGTATCTGCTCCTGCGCCTGCAGCGTGCACGGCAAGGCCGCGGCCAGCAGGCAAAGCATCCTGAATTTCATCGTATTGCTCCCTGATCCCCATAGGCACCGGCGTCGCGCCGGGCGCCGCCAGTGGACCCGATCTAGCGCCAAAGCACAATCAGACGGACGCATGGCCGTCTATTCGCCAGGTTGTGATCTCGTCGACCGAGCCGGGTAGCGCATGGCGCATGCGCCATGCGTGCTGCGCCTACAGCGCCTAGCAGGGCACAGCCGCACTGTGACGGACTGCGACAAACCACCGCTGCGTCAATGCTCCGCAGCGACATCGGCGCAATCGCGGACGTATGCTTTGCCCAGGTAACGCCTCGGGCAATCCCATGTCCACGTCCACCGCAAGCCAGCCAGCCGAACCGCGACCTTTGCGCCGCCTGGCGATCGAACTGGTGTTGATCGTGATCGCCAAGCTGGCCCTGCTCACCCTGATCTGGTGGGTGGCAATCGCGCCGCACCCTCGGCCGGATACCCGCCCTGCGGCGATCGAGCGTCTGCTCGCCCCCGCCGCTTCCACTTCGTCGCACGAGAGCCCGCCATGACCGTCGATGCCGATGTCGTCACCCTGTCGCGCCTGCAGTTCGCGCTGACCGCGCTCTACCACTTCCTGTTCGTGCCGCTGACCCTGGGCCTGGTGTGGATGCTGGCGATCATGGAAAGCGTCTACGTGATGAGCCGGCGCGAGGTGTGGAAGCGCATGGTGCGCTTCTGGGGCGTGCTGTTCGGCATCAACTTCGCCATGGGCGTGGCCACCGGCATCACCATGGAATTCCAGTTCGGCATGAACTGGGCCTACTACGCCCACTACGTCGGCGACGTGTTCGGCACGCCGCTGGCGATCGAGGGCCTGATGGCCTTTTTCCTGGAAGGCACTCTGGTCGGCCTGTTCTTCATGGGCTGGGATCGGCTGTCGCGGGTGAAGCACCTGCTGGTGACCTGGTTCCTGGCGCTGGCGACCAGCCTGTCCGCGCTGTGGATCCTGATCGCCAACGCCTGGATGCAGCATCCGGTGGGCGCCGCCTTCAATCCGCAGACCATGCGCATGGAGGTCACTTCGTTCAGCGAGGTGTTCTTCAACCCGGTGGCGCAGGCGAAGTTCGTGCACACGGTGAGCGCGGGCTACGTGATGGGCGCGATGTTCGTGCTGTCGATCAGCGCCTGGTATCTGCTGCGCGGGCGCAACGTCGACTTCGCCAAGCGCTCGATGACCGTGGCGGCCAGCTTCGGCCTGGCCGCCGCGCTGAGCGTGGTGGTGCTGGGCGACGAATCGGGCTACGCCATCTCGGAAAACCAGAAGATGAAGATGGCGGCGATCGAAGCGATGTGGGAAACCGAGCCGCCGCCGGCTTCGTTCACCCTGTTCGGCCTGCCCGACGTGCGCGAGCACACCACCCACTACGCGGTGCGCGTGCCGTGGGTGATGGGCCTGATCGGCACGCGCTCGATCGACACGCCGATTCCCGGCATCGCCGACCTGGTGCAGGACACCAAGGGGCGCATCCACCACGGCATCCAGGCCTACGACGCCATGCTGGCGCTGCGCGCCGACCGCAACGACGCGCAGGCCAAGGCCACCCTGGCCACCTACGACGAAGACCTCGGCTATGCGCTGCTGCTCAAGCGCAGCGTGGACGATCCGCGCAAGGCCACCGCGGAGGACATCCAGCGCGCCGCCGACAGCACCATCCCCAACGTGCCGGTGCTGTTCTGGTCCTTCCGCGTGATGGTGGCCTGCGGCTTCTACTTCATCGCGCTGTTCGCCTTCTCGTTCTGGCTGGCCAGCAAGCGGCGGCTGGACGCCAAGCGCTGGTATCTGCGCCTCGCGCTGTGCAGCCTGCCGCTGCCCTGGGTCGCCGCCGAGCTGGGCTGGATCGTCGCCGAATACGGCCGCCAGCCGTGGGCCATCGAGGGCGTGCTGCCCACCGCGCTGGGCGTCTCCTCGATCACCGCCGGCCAGGTGCTGACTTCGCTGGGCGGCTTCGTGCTGTTCTACACCGCACTGGCGGTGATCGACGCGGTGCTGATGGTGAAGTTCGCACGCAAAGGACCGGACGGGCTGGGCCTGTGGCCGCCGGCCGAACCCGCAGCCGAACCCGTCCATTCCGGCCACGCCGCCTGAGGAGTCCGTCATGTTCGATTACGACACGCTGCGGGTGATCTGGTGGGCGCTGCTGGGCGCACTGCTGATCGGCTTCGCCATCATGGACGGCTTCGACTTCGGACTGGCCGCGCTGCTGCGCGTGCTGGGTCATGACGACGACGAGCGCCGGGTGCTGCTGGAAACCATCGAGCCGACCTGGGAAGGCAACCAGGTGTGGTTCATCCTCGGCGGCGGCGCCGCCTTCGCCGCCTGGCCGCTGCTCTACGCCACCGCGTTTTCCGGCTTGTACTTCGCCTTGTTCGTGCTGTTGCTGGCCTTCATCCTGCGCCCGGTCGGCTTCAACTTCCGCGGCAAGCTGCATGACCCGCGCTGGCGCACGCTGTGGGACACGGTGCTGGCGGCCTCCGGCGTGGTGGTGATGGTAGTGTCCGGCGTCGCCTTCGGCAATCTGTTCCTGGGCCTGCCGTTCCAGCTCGACGGCGATCTGCGCATGAGCTGGCACGGCGGCTTCTTCGATCTGCTGAAGCCGTACCCGCTGCTGTGCGGCGTGCTGAGCCTGGCCATGCTGCTGGCCCACGGCGCCTGCTGGGCCGCCTATCGCGCGGATCACGCGATCGCCGCACGCGCCGTGCGGATCGCGCGCGCAACTACCGTGGTGTATCTCGTGCTGTACGCGCTGGCGGGCGTGTGGCTGGCCTACGGCGTGCCTGCCTATGCGCTGGCCGGCAGCGCCGTCGCGGGCGAAGTGTCCAATCCGCTGTACAAGGAGGTCGTGCGCGGCGGCCACTGGTTTGCCGGCTATCTGCAGCATCCCGCGTTCTGGATCGCGCCGGCCGTGGCCCTGCTGGGTGCGCTGGGCGTGCTGTGGCGCGCCGGCGCGCGCGGGCTCAGTGCCTTCCTCGCCAGCAGCCTGATGCTGGCCGGCACCATCCTGTCCGCCGGCCTCGCGCTGTTCCCGTTCCTGCTGCCGTCCAGCCTTGACCCGCGTTCCAGCCTCACCGTGTGGGACGCTTCGTCGAGCCGCGGCACCTTGCTGCTGATGCTGGGCGCCACCGTCGTGTTCCTGCCGCTGATCGTGCTGTACACCGCGTGGGTGTATCGCGTGATGCGCGGCCGGGTGACCCTGGCGCATGTGCGCAACGCCCATCATCACTATTGAGCCCAGGAGGCCGCCATGTGGTATTTCTCGTGGATTCTCGGTTTGGGCCTGGCCTGCAGCTTCGCCATCCTCAACGCGCTGTGGTACGAGGTGCACGCCTCCGACGAGGCGCACCGGCTGCGCAGCACGCCGGAGCCGGAGTCGCCCAAGGGCGATTGACGCAGGTTGATTCCGCCTGGGCAGAGCCGATGCGCGGCGAATGCGGGCATGCCCTCGCGACGCGAGCCTGTCCGCGCAGTCACGCTCGATCCACAAACGCCAGACCCGACAAGACTCGCCCGAACGACGCCATCGACTCGTCGACAAGACATCAACGAGAGACCGTCGCGCCGCTCAACGCGCGGCCAGCAGCGCCTCGATCTCGTCGGCATCTTTCGGCACGCCGGCGGTCAGCACTTCGTTGCCCTCGGCGGTGACCGCCACGTCGTCCTCGATGCGGATGCCGATGCCGCGCCAGCGCTCGTCGACGCTGCGCTCGCCCGGCGGCACATAGATGCCGGGCTCGACCGTCAGCACCATGCCGGGTTCGAGCAGGCGCGCTTCGCCGCCGACCCGATAGTCGCCGACGTCGTGCACGTCCAGGCCCAGCCAGTGGCCGGTCTTCGCCGGAAAGAAGGCTTTGTAGCTCTCGTCGGCGATCGCCGCGTCCGCGCTGCCCTTGAGCAGGCCGAGCGCGCACAGGCCCTCGGCAATCACGCGCACCGCCGCATGGTGTGCGGCATCGAACGGCCGCCCGGGCTGCACCTCGTCGATCGCCGCGAGTTGCGCAGCCAACACCACTTCGTAGAGTGCGCGCTGCTCGCGCGAATAGCGCCCGCCCGGCGGAAAGCTGCGGCTGATGTCGGAGGCGTAGCAGTCCACTTCGGCGCCGGCGTCGATCAGCAGCAGCTCGCCGTCGCGCAGCGGCGCGCGGTTGGCCTGGTAGTGCATGACGCAGGCGTTGGCGCCGCCGGCAACGATCGGCGGAAAGGCGGCCACCGCGCCATGGCCGCGGATCACCCGCAGCAGCTCGGCTTCCACCTCGTACTCGTGGCGACCCGGCCGGGCCGCCTGCATGGCCGCGCGATGCGCCTCGGCGGCGATCGTCGCAGCGCGGCGCATCAGCTTCAGCTCGGCGCGCGACTTATACAGGCGCAGGTCGTGCAGCAGATGGCCCAGCGCGACGAAATCCTTGGGCACTACGCCGCCGCCGCGCAGCTGGCGCAGGCGGCGCATCCAGCCGAGCAGGCGCGCATCGAAATCGGGCTCACGACCGAAGTGGCAGTACACGCGCCCGCGCCCTTCGATCATCCCCGGCAGGATGTCGTCGATGTCGTCGATCGGGAAGGCGTCGTCCAGGCCATAGGCGTCGACCGCGCGCTCGGTGCCGATGATTTCGCCGTGCCAGCGCTCGCGCGCTTCGTCACGTTCGCGGCAGAACAGCACGGCCTCGCCGTGGCGTCGGCCGGGCAGCATGGCCAGCACCGCGTCGGGCTCCGGAAAACCGCAGAGATAATGCAGGTCGGAATCCTGCCGGTAGGGCCAGGCGGCATCGGCGTTGCGCAAGCGCTCGGGCGCGGCGGCGATCAGCAGCACCGCATCTTCGCCGGCCATGCGCATCAGCTGGCGGCGGCGGCGAGCGAACTCTTCCGGCTGGATGGTCAATGCAGGGTGTCGCTCTGGGCGCGCCCGGCGGCGGCGCATTCGGTGTGCAGCAGCATCGCGCCCACCCGCACGAATTCGTGCAGTTCGATCAGCGCGTCCTCGTCGTCCTGCTCGTCGCCGAAGTCGAACTCCGAGCCGGCGATCACGCCGAGGTCGTGCAGCACTTCCTGCGCCTCCTCGGACAGCTTGGCGTGCGCGCCGGCGCCGCCCAGGCCGAAGCCGCCCAGGAAACCGCGGCACCAGTCGGCCAGCGCGTCGGCGCGTTCGCTCAGCGGGCGATCGTCGGCCGGCAGCAGCGGCTCGAAGCCCAGCTCCGGATCGGCCAGCTCGGCCGCAGTCTGCCGCTGCAGCCGGTCCAGCACCGCCTGCGCTTCGGCCGAGGGCGTCACGCCATCGCCGTCGAGCTGCAGCGCTGCCAGCATGGGCTGTCGCCCCAATACGCCGCCGCCGGCCAGATAGCCGCTCAGCGAGCCATGCAGCTCGCTGGCGCCGCAGCCGAGCCGCAGCTGGGCAAGCACGCTGTCCAGTTCCTCGTAGTCGACCAGCCCGCCAGACGTCATGGCGCACTCCTTAGCTTCGGGGCCGCCAAGTTTAATCCAGCTGGTCCGGCCGGTCGCGGCGCGCGATGGGCCGCGCGGATTTGCCATGCGGTGCTGATATAGTCGTCGGCATGAGCACGCCCGATCCTCAGCGCAGCGCCATCCCTCAGCACGATCCCGTGCGGCACGAGATCGCCGCGCTGGAACGCCAGATCGATCGCCTGATCGAGCTGGCGCGGCGGCTGCACGAAGAGAACCGCAGCCTGCGCCACAGCCAGGAACAGCTGGCCAGCGAACGGGCCGGGCTGGTGGCGCGCAACGAGCAGGCGCGCAGCCGTGTCGAAGCGATGATCCAGCGCCTGAAGGCGCTCGAGAGCAACGGGTAGCCCATGAGCACCAGTCCGAACGAACCGGTCGCGCTGCGACTGATCGACCGCGAATTCCTGATCGCCTGCGCTCCCGAGGAGCGCGACGGACTGCTGGAAGCCGCGCACTACCTGGATCGCAAGATGCGCGAGCTGCGCGGCAACGCCAAGACGGCCGGCTTCGACCGGCTGACCGTGCTGGCCGCGATCAGCATCACCCACGAGTTCCTCAGCTCGCGCAAGCAGCACAGCGGGCTTGACCAGGGGCTGACCGAGGAACTGGCGGCGATCCGCCGCAAGCTTGAAGCCGTACTGGATGCACCCGTAAAATAGTCCTCGGCGTTCTCTGCGGTGTGCGCCAGCACACTCTACATTTGCCTTGTTCCTATATACGGCCCCGGGTCGGCTTTACTCTGGCTGTTGTGCATGTCCGCCACGTGCGGAAAGCCTCGAGGCCAGGGTAGCCCTCCCACCTGATCCTTCTGGATCAAGGTCGTTCGGTGGGCAGCGGCATCGCGGTCTACGCCACCTTCTTCCCGACGTCCGCGCGGCCGCCCAGGCGCCGCGGGGCGGATCGACGGCGCCGCCGCAGCCGCGGTGGCGCCGCCCGCTGGAGCAGCGCCCTTGGATGCCATCGCCCCACGCCGCGAGCTGCGACTAAGCTTGTCCGAACGCCGTCGCGCGCTGCCGCCGCAACAGCGCATCCAGGCCGCGCAGGGGCTGCGCCGCAGCCTCGAGCAGTTGCCCGAATACCATACCGACGCCCGCGTGGCGGGCTACTGGGCCACCCACGGCGAGCTGCCGTTGAACCTGGTGATTCCGCCACTGATCGCGCGCGGCCAGCAATTCCTGCTGCCGCTGATCGGCGCAGGCAAGGAACTGAGCTTCGTGCCGTGGCAGCCGGGCGACGAGGTGCAGCCCAACCGCTACGGCATCCCCGAGCCGGTGGCGGTGGAGCGTCCGCTGGCGCCGTTCCAGCTCGACCTGGTGCTGGTGCCGCTGCTGGCCTTCGACCGCCGCGGCCATCGCCTCGGCTACGGCGGCGGCTACTACGACCGCAGCTTCGCCTTCCTGCGCGAACAGCTGCGCCCCACCGAACCGCTGCTGGTGGGCATCGCCTACGATTTCCAGGAACTGCCGCAGATCGAGGCGGAGGCATGGGACGTATCCCTGGACTTCGTCGCCACCGATCGCGAACTGATCGACTGCCGTCCGGAGCCCAGCCCATGACTGCCGCCCACTCGCGCCCCGCGCACTACTGGCTGATGAAGTCCGAGCCGGATGCGTTCTCGATCGACGATCTCAAGCGCAAGAAGCGGGAGGCCTGGGACGGTGTACGCAACTACCAGGCGCGCAACTTCATGCGCGACGGCATGCGTCCCGGCGACCGGGTGTTCTTCTACCACTCCAACTGCGCCGAGCCGGGCATCGCCGGCCTCGCCGAAGTGGCCACCGACGCCTATCCCGATCCCAGCCAGTTCGATCCGGCCAGCAAGTATTTCGATCCGGGCGCTTCGCGCGACAAGCCGCGCTGGATGCTGGTCGACGTCAAGTTCGTCAAGAAGCTGCCGCGCGTGATCACCCTCGACGAACTGAAGGGTCACGCCGCGCTGGCCGAGATGGCGCTGCTGCGCAAGGGCAACCGGCTGTCGGTGATGCCGGTCAGCGCGGAGCACTGGGCGTATATCCTGGCCCTGGCCTGACCTTTCTCCTCCCGACACGGAATTTCCCATGAGCAACGCAGCGGCGGACATCGCCCAGCAGAAGCGCCTGGCCGGCGAAGCCGCCGTCCGCTACGTCGAGGACGACGCCATCGTCGGCGTCGGCACCGGCTCTACCGTGGCCTACTTCATCGACGCACTGGCCGCGCACAAGCACCGCATCCAAGGTGCTGTGTCCAGTTCCGAGCAGTCCAGCGCGCAGCTGCAGCGGCACGGCATCCCGGTGCTCGACCTCAACGCGGTCGGCAAGCTCGCGCTGTACGTCGACGGCGCCGACGAATGCGATCCGCACAGGCGCCTGATCAAGGGCGGCGGCGCCGCGCTGACGCGCGAGAAGATCGTCGCCGAGGCCAGCGAGAAATTCGTCTGCATCATCGACGCCAGCAAGCGCGTCGACATCCTCGGCAAGTTCCCGCTGCCGATCGAAGTGGTGCCGATGGCGCGCAGCCTGGTCGGGCGCGAGATCGCCCGTCGCGGCGGCCAGCCGGTGTGGCGCGACGGCGTGGTCACCGACAACGGCAACTGGATCATCGACGTGCATGGCTGGCAGATCACCGATCCGCTGACCCTGGAGCGCGAACTGAACCAGATTCCCGGCGTGGTCAGCGTAGGCTTGTTCGCGCGCCGGCCGGCCGACGTGGTGTTGATCGGCGACCAGTTGATGAGTTGAATGGCGCGCCGGCGCAAGCCGGCCTGACGCGAACCGCAGCCTTGCGGCATCAGTCCAGCGAGGCCAGGTAGAGCCGCAGCAGGCTGCGCATCTCGCCTATCAGCAGGCGCCGCAGCGCGGGCTCCTCGCCGTTCGCCGCGGCAAGTCCCTTGAGCAGATGCAGCACGGTCACCGCCACCACCCGCGCACGCGCCGGCGTCAGCGCCGGCAGCGCCTTGCGCAATACGCCGGCCAGGCTCTGGCGCATCGCCGCGCGGAACTGCCGGCGCAAATCATCGCCGCCGCTGCGCGCATCCACCAGCGCGATGACCACGCTGCGCTGCAGCTGCACTTCGAGCATGAAGTCGACCAGCGCGTCGGCCAGCCCGCTGGCATCCAGCTCGGTCGCGCGCTGTTCCAGCTCGGCCAGCCCTTCCACGGCATGCTGCGCATAGCGCTGCAGCAAGGCGTCCGCCAGCGACTCTTTGGACGGAAAGAACCGATACAGCGAGCCGATCGCGGTGCCCGAATGCGCCGCGATCTCGGTCATGGTGGCTTTGTCGTAGCCGCGCTCGGCGAACACTTCCGCGCCCGCCTGCATGATCGCCGCCACGCGCGCATGCCCGCGCTGCTGCTTCGGTGCCTGTGCGCTCCGGGCGTGGAGCGCGGCCGCTGGCTTGGCCGTCATCGGTGTTTCCAAGGCGAAGATTCGAGAATCGATCCTCGCATTATAGACGGTCGTGCGCACCTGCATGCGCCGCGTAGATCAATCAAGGCTTAGGCTTGGGCGATTTCCATAATGTGAGGATAGATTCCAATTTCAATTATGCGAGGATAAACTCGCAAAAACGGCAAGCCGCCGCAGCCTCCGAACGCCAATGCCCGGATCGCCCATGCCACCGCCCAGCACGCCCGGCCAGTCCCGCCCTCGCAGCGTCGCAGGATGGACCGCGCTGATCGCCTTGTCGCTTGCCGGCAGCGCGATCCTGCTCGCGCTAGGCATTCCCGCGGCCCTGCTGCTCGGCCCCATGCTGGCGGGCATCGCAATTACCAGCGCTGGCGGCCGGCTGCAGGTGCCGTCGCCCGCCTTCGTGTTCGCGCAGGGGTTGATCGGCTGCATGATCGCCCGCCTGCTGCCGGCCTGGCTTTCCGGCGGTTTTGGCGGGCAATGGCCGCTGTTTCTACTGGGCGTGCCCACGGTGATTGCGGCCAGCGGCCTGCTGGGCTGGCTGATGACGCGCCTGCGCGTGCTGCCCGGCACCACCGCGCTGTGGGGCCTGAGTCCGGGCGCGGCGACCGCGATGGTCTTGATGGCCGAGGCCTACGGCGCCGATGCGCAGCTGGTAGCTTTCATGCAGTACCTGCGCGTGGTGGTGGTCGCCGCGATCGCCTCGACGGTGGCCCGGCTGTGGGGCGTCGACATGCATCATGCGACGGCACATCCGGCATGGTTTCCCGCCGTGGCCTGGGTGCCCCTGCTCGGCACGCTTGCCCTGACGGCGGCCACAACCTGGCTCGGTCAGCGCCTGCGCCTGCCCGCAGGGGCTCTGCTGCTGCCCCTGATCGCCGGCGCGGTGTTGCTGCGGCTCGGCTGGCTGCAGATCGAGCTGCCGCCCTGGCTGCTGGCGATCGCCTACGCGGTGATCGGCTGGCGCATCGGGCTGCGCTTCACGCGCCCCCTGCTGGCCTATGCGGCCAAGGCGCTGCCGCGCATCCTCGCCTGCACACTGGCCCTGGTCGCCGCCTGCGCGGCGCTGGCCGGCGTGCTGGTGATGGTAGGCCACATCGACCCGATGACTGCCTATCTGGCCACCAGTCCCGGCGGCGCGGATACCGCCGCGATCATCGCCGCCTCGACCCACGTCGACATGCCGTTCGTGATGGGCATGCAGATGCTGCGCTTCGTCGCCGTGCTGCTGCTCGGTCCGCTGATGGTGCGCTGGCTGGCGGCGCGCGCCGAACCGGCAGCGACCGGGGCATGACCACGTGCTCTGTCATCACCGATCTTCCACCGACGACCCGCCCCTGACCCGAGAGCCGAAGCCATGCATTTCGTCGCCCTGTTCTTCACCGGCGCCTTTCTCTGCAACTGCCTGCCGCACTTGTGCAGCGGGCTGTGCGGCGCACCCTTTCCCTCGCCGTTCGCCAAGCCGCGCGGCGTGGGCGACTCGTCGCCGCTGGTGAATTTCCTGTGGGGCTTCGCCAACCTGCTGGCCGGCCTGGCCCTGCTCGGTCGCCATCCGGTAGCGCTTGCGCCCAGCCTGGACATGGCGGTGCTGCTGGGCGGCGTGCTGGTGCTCGGCACTTATATGGCCGTCCATTTCGGCAAGGTGCAGGCCGCCAAACGCGGCAGATAAGCACGGTGCCGGTGCCATAGGCCGGGGGCGCACAGCAACACGCCACGCCTGCCGCGGCAGCTTGCCGGATCTGCGCCGTGGCTCAAAGCCGCCAGCTGTGCACAGGCGCGCACAACTGGCGGGTGATCGGTATCCACGCCTCGGTCCCGCCGCACCTCCGGACGGTGCCGTTGCCGGCACCTGCCCCTAGCGCTGCACGCCCGGATTCGCCGCCTGCTGCGGTGCCGGCTGCTGATTCTGGCCTTGCGCCTGAGCCTGGTCCGGCGATCTTTGCTGCGCCACCTGTTGCCAGGCCTGGCTGCTCTGGTGGACCGAGGTGTTCACCGCCTGCACGGTGTCTACCTGCGCGGTCTGCCTGAACGGCGATTGCGGATCGCCCTGCACGGCGAAGGTACGCTTCGCGTCGGTGCTCAGCACGGCGTGGTTCACCTCGTTCAAGCCATCCCGTCGCGCCGCGACCACCAGGGCTGCGGCAAGGTTGTCGCTGCGCTGGTCGGGCGCATGGCCTTGTTGCATGTCCAGCCGATGCACTGCGCCGCGCGCCTGCTGGTAGAGGGCATGATCGGGGTGCCCTGCCTGATCCAGGTTCGGCGCCGCCGGCGCGGACGCCTCCAGCCCCGGCCTCACCGGCGTATAGGTATGCGTGCTGTCGCTCTGTCGGAAATTGGCGTGCGTCGGCGGGTGGGTGCTGGTGTCCAGGTAAGGCATCGGGCTGGTGTTCGCGCCCAGGTTGAGGCCGTTTTCCGCCACGATGCGCGGGCTGAAGTGCAGCTGCGCCATGTTGATGCTCATGTCGTGCGCGGGAGCCACGCCCGGCTGCGGCGGATTGTTGCTGCGCTCGACGTCCACGGCTCGCCCGATGGCATAGGCGCCGTAGTAATTGGCGTAGCTGGAATTGCCGTTGTGGCCCAGGCCGCTGTTGGGATGGTCGAAGTAGTTCTTGCCCATGCCTTCGAGATTCTTCGGCGTGGCGTCCATATGCATCTTGGCGTCCACTTCGAGATTGGGCTTCATCGAATAGGTCGGCGGCGTGTGCGAGCGATCCACATCGATGAAGTCGTCCATCCGGAACGGTTGCCGATTGTAGATATCCTTGAGCGTGGGAGCCGCTTTGTGGTGATCGGCAGCGTCCTTTTGCGCCGCACTGACTATCGCGTTCCAGCCGGAGATTTCGGCGCCGGCCTCGTCGCGCCGGTTGGCGCTGACCAGGTGATCGATCGGCGGCGTGTAGTCATGGTCGCGGCCAGGCGATTTGGCGACATTGTTGAGCTCGGTATCGAAGGTGGTATAGGCGTTCGCGACGGTCGCCGCGTTGAAGCCGTGTTGCAGTTCGTGGCCGAGCACGAAGGTCATTTCGCCGGTGTCGAATTTGCCGTGCGCCGGATTGTTCAACTGCGACAGCGGAAGCCGCATCTCGTGCGCATCGGCGTTGTATTCGCCGCCGGCATGCGGGTTGTTCAAGGGCACGATGTGCTGAAGATGCCCTTGCTTCACCGCGTCGTTGACCTCCTGGGTCAGCGCGGGCGAGCCGTTGATGGCCTTCTTCAGATTGTTCAGCTGATCGTTGGTGACGCCGGGCTGGTGGCCGAACGCATCCACCACGTCCTGGGCTTCTTTGGTGAGAGGCATGCTCGGTCTCCTTACCGTACGAGAATCATTTTCACGCAGGTCGGACCGGCGGGCTCGCCGCTATCCGTCATGGCCGTGATCGGATAGACCTCCACGCGCAGACCCGGCCGCTCGAAGTAGTCGTAGGTCCAGCGGTTGTGCTCGCCGCGCGACGAGTGCCGACTGAAGCCCATGCCTTCCAGTTCGCCGGTGAAATGCGCGAAGTCCGGCTCGCAGATGTCGGCGGGCGACGCCTGCGTCCCGGGCATGGCGCCGAAAGCGAAATCCACGCGCGGACCGACCGAGTCGATCTGCTGATGCTGGATGTTCCAGGCCCAGTTGCCCGCCAATCGCTGGCCATAGCCGTACTCGTCCTTGTCGACCGTCTTGATCTCGACGCCCATCGTCTTGTGCATGTATTCGGGCGTGATGTCGCCGATGTCCTTGCTGCCGCGAATCAGCTCCAGCATGCGCTGCAAAGCCTGCTTGGCGGTGATGTCGGAGCCATTCGGCACGTACTCGCCGCTGGTCGCCTGGTTGCTCATCGGGTGATTCTCCTTGGCAGAATCTGGTGTCTGGCTGGACGCCGCAGACCAGGGCACGCACACACTCGATGCCCACAGCATGCATAAAAAAACGCTGCGGCGGATCGTGCGGGTGGCTTGCCGGTCATGTTTATCGGGCATGCCGATCTCCCTGTTGATTACCGCGGCCGCTGGCCGTCTCGGCCATGGCCATCCTTGATGACTGACTGGATAGAACTCAGCGAGTGCAGGCAAGTGGCGATCGCCGACAGCGTGCTCGGACAAATGCTGATAGCCCCTTGCTCGATCGCGCATGTAGCCCCTCGCGCCGATCGACACCAACCATCCCCAGCGCATATCCCGTCACGCCAGGAATCGTTGCGTACAAACCCACCGTAAAGAATAAATCGCCATGTGTAAGAAATTCCGGCGCCTGGCGTTAAACAAATGGAAAATCGTGCGGCCGCCACTTGACCCTACGCGCATTTCGAAGGGATCGGGCCGTGTATTCGGCCAGTTCGCGCGAAACCAGCGAAATCTTGGCACTCGTCCAGCCGACACGTCTTTTGCGTCGAGGTTCGATCGGCGCGGCGACCTCGCTGAAATTGTCTAACACTGCACTCCTTGCCTAGCATGCGCGAATGATCCGCCGTCCGCCCCTGCTGATTCGCCTGCGCCGCCATCGCGGCCTGTGGGCGCTTGCGCTGGCGGTGCTGCTGATCAAGCTGACCGCCGGCACGCTGTGCCTGAGCGATACGCCTGCCGCGTTCTCGGCGACCGACACGCCGACGGTTCACGCACTGGTGCAGAGCGTAGCCGCCGATGCCTCTGACGCATACCAGGACGGCTGCGTGCTCGGCGAAGCCGGCGGCTGCCATTGCCAGTGCGCGCACAACCTGCCTGTGCCCAGCTTCGGCATGTCGCCGCTGGCCGGCCTCGCAGCCGCTTTTGCGGCGCCACCGATCTCGATCGGCACCACGCCGGCCTTCGCCGGTTCGCTGCTGCGCCCACCCATCGCCTGAAGACATCCGATCTGCGAGCGCGCCGTCCACGGCGACTCGCTTCGTGACCGTCTTCAGGAGATTGCCTCATGGCCTTGTTGCGTTCGGCGCCGATCGGCGTCGGCTGCCTGTTGTATGCGGCGCTGCTCTGCGCCGCACCGAGACCCGATGCATCTGCATCGGCCCCTTCTATGCCCACCGATACCGCTGCCGCGCCGGACTGGCGCACGGCCGTGCACGCCGTATGGGCGGCCAATCCGCAGGTTGAAGCCGCCCGCGCCGAGCTCGAAGCCGCCCGCGCGCGAGCACGTGCGGCGGCACAACCGCTGTACAACCCGGCCCTCGCGCTGGATGCGGAGAACGCCGACGTCGACCGCCGCACCGCCGGCCTGAGCCTGACCCTGGACGTATCCGGCAAGCGCCGCGCACGCACGATCCAGGGCGAAGCCGAACTGCGCGCCAGTGAGCTGGACTACGCCTTGCAGCGCCGCGAGGTCGCCGCGCGCTGGCTGAAGGCCTGGTCGGCCGCAGCGCTCGCCACCCGGCAACGCGTGCTCGGCGAGCGCCGCGTGGCCTTGATGCGGCGCTTCGACGAACTGGCGGCGCAGCGCCTGAAACTGGGCGACATCAGCAGCCCCGAACGCGACCTGGCTGGTCTGGCGCTGGGCGAAGCGCAGATCCAGCAGGCCGGCCTGGTCGGCAATGACGCGGCGGCGCAGGCCAGCCTGCTCGCCCTCAGCGGCGATGCGCGCATCGTCACGCCGCCGCTGCCCGAGCAGGCACCTCCTCCGGCCGCGCGACTGACGCCGCGGCCGCTCGACGAACTGCCCGACCTGCAACGTGCTCAGGCTCGCCTGAGCAGCAGCGATGCCGGCGTCGAGGTGGCGCGGCGCGCGCGCCTGCCCGATCCCACGCTGAGCCTCACCGGCGGCCAGGTACGCACCGGCACGCGCAACGACCGCGTGATCGGCATCGGCATCTCGATTCCGCTGCCGGTGCTGAACAGCGGACGCGCCGAGGTAGACGCAGCGCGCGCCGAAGCCGATGCGGCAGTGGCCGGCGTACGCGCCGAACGCCAGCGCGCCGAGGCCGCGCTGCGCGAGGCACAGGCCCGCTATGACGCCCTGCTCGGTGCCACGCAGGCATTCCGCACAGGCCGCGCCGCAGCCTTCGACGAGCGCGCCGCCCTGCTGGAAAAGCTGTGGCGCGCGGGCGAACTCGGCACCTCCGACTACCTCGTACAGCTGAAGCAGAGCCTGGATACCGCCCTGTCCGGACTCGCCCTGGAAAGCCAGACCTGGCAGGCCTGGTTCGACTATCTCACCGCCGCCGGCCGCCTTACCGACTGGCTCGACGGCGACTCGAAGGACGATGCGCCATGAAGAATTTTCTCACTCATTTTTGCGCAGTGACGCTGGCGCTTGCGCTGAGCATGTCGCCGGCCGCACCGGCGCAGACTGCGCCGGCGAAGAGCAACGCGCTCAGCCTGGATGCCGCCGCCATGCGCGACGCGGGCATCGTGCTGGACCGGGCGGCGACGCGCGCGCTGACCGACGAAATCAAGGCGCCCGGCGAGGTCAAGGCCGACGCCTACGCCACCGTGCTGGTGGCGCCGCGGGTGGATTCGCAGGTGCTGGCGCGCAAGGTGCGGCTCGGCGACCTGGTCAAGGCGGGGCAGGCTTTGCTCACGCTGTCCAGCGTCGAGGTGGCCGAAACCCAGGGCGCGCTGATCGTGGCCGAGCAGGACTGGCAGCGCATCGCGGCGCTGGGCGCGCAGGCGGTATCGGCACGCCGCTACAACGAGGCCAGGGTGCAGCGCGACCAGGCACGCGCCAAGCTGCGCGCCTACGGCCTGTCGGACGGCCAGATCGGCACCCTGCTGCGCGCCGGCTCGGCGCGGGCCGACGGCAGCTACGACCTGCTCGCGCCCAGCGACGGCCGCATCGCCACCGACGACTTCCTGGTCGGCGAGCGAGTCGCGCCAGGCCGCACCTTGTTCACCCTGGTCAAGGAAGACAGCGTGTGGATCGAGGCGCAGTTGTCGCCGGCCGATGCCGAACAAGTCGTCGCCGGCGGCGCCGCGCGCGTGCTCGCGCACGGCGTCGAGCTGCCCGGCGTGGTGGTGCAGCGTTCGCACCTCACCGACGCGCGCACGCGCACCGCGCCAGTACGCATCGCGGTGAAGAACCGCGATGATCTGCTGCATCCCGGTGAACTGGTCGAGGCGCGCCTGGCCACCGCCGGCAGCACGCAGGTGCTGGCCGTGCCGGCCGAAGCGGTAGTGCTGCTGCAGAACCAGCCGACCGTCTTCGTCGCCGCCGGCGAAGGCCGCTTTGAACCCATGCCGGTGCGCACCGGCGCGACCCGCGACGGCTGGGTGGAAATCCAGGAAGGCCTCGCGCCCGGCGCGAGTTATGTGCGCCGCGGCGCCTTCGCGCTGAAGGCGCGCCTGCTGCGCGCGCAACTGGGAGACGAATGATGCTGACCCGACTGGTCGAACTCTCGTTGCGCTACAAGGTGCTGGTGCTGATCGCTTTCGCGGTGATCGGCCTGCTCGGCTACCAGGCCGTGCGCCGGCTGCCGATCGACGCCTTCCCCGACGTCACGCCGGTGCAGGTGAACGTATACACCGAGGCGGCCGGCCTGGCCGCCGAGGACGTGGAGCAGCTACTCACCACGCCGGTTGAATCCGCGCTGGCCGGCCTGCCCAAGGTGCAGGAAATCCGCTCGGTCAGCCTGTTCGGGCTGTCCTACGTGTCGGTCTACTTCGACGACAGCATGGACGTCTATTTCGCGCGCCAGCTGGTCAACGAGCGCCTGCAGCAGGTGGGCGACCGACTGCCCGCCGGCTACGGCAAGCCGGAGATGGGCCCGAACACCTCCGGCCTAGGCCAGGTGTTCTGGTACACCGTGGAGCGCGCCGACGCCACGCTGCAGCAGGCCGGCGCGCAGGCGCCGAACGACATGGAGCTGCGCAGCCTGCAGGACTGGACCATCCGCCTGATCCTGCGCACCGCGCCCGGCGTGGACGACGTCACCTCCTGGGGCGGCCAGGAAAAGCAGTTCCAGGTACGCATCGATCCGCTGAAGCTGATCGCACACCGGCTCGGCTTCAAGGACGTCATCGCCGCGCTGCAGGCCAACAACGCCCAGGTCGGCGGCAGCTTCGTCGACGTCGGACGCGAGCAATACCTGGTGCGCGGACTGGGCCTGCTGCAGAACCGCAGCGACATCGGCAGCATCGTGCTGAAGAATGAGGACGGCACGCCGGTCTATCTGCGCGACGTCGCCGAGATCGCCGCCGCCGGCGCGCCGCGCACCGGCGCGATCACCCGCGACGGCAAGGAAGTGGTGCTGGGTCAGGCGCTGGCGCGCATCGGCGAGAACGCCAAAAGCGTGGTCGACGCGGTGAAGGCCAAGCTGGACACGGTGCGGCAGGCGCTGCCGCCTGGCGTGGCGGTCAAGCCGGTGTACGAACGCACCGAGCTGGTGAATGCCGCGGTGGGCACCGCGGTGCGCGCCCTGGTCGAGGGCTCGGTGCTGGTCGCGCTGGTGCTGTTCCTGTTCCTCGGCGAACTGCGCAGCGCGCTGGTGGTGGTGGTGGCCTTGCCGCTGGCCATGTTGATCGCCTTCATCTGCATGGACCAGGCCGGGCTGTCGGCCAACCTGATGTCGCTGGCCGGGCTGGCCATCGGCATCGGCATGATGGTGGACGGCGCGGTGGTGATGGTGGAGAACGCTTTCCGCCTGATGGCCGAGCGCAAGGCGCAGGGCCTGCCGGTGGACCGCAGCGCCGCGGTGCTGGCCGCGGCCCGCGAGGTGGCCAACCCGGTGGCCTTCGCCATCCTGATCATCATCGTGGTGTTCCTGCCGCTGTTCAGCCTGCAGGGCCTGGAAGGCAAGATGTTCAAGCCGATGGCCTTCAACATCAGCTTCGCCATGGCCGGCTCGCTGCTGCTGGCACTGACCCTGATCCCGGTGCTGGCCGCCCTGCTGTTGAAACCGAAGGAGGAGAAGGACACGCGCCTGGTGGCCTTCCTCAAGCGTCGTTACGCGGCGCTGCTGGCCTGGTCGCTGGCGCATCGACGCCGCGTGCTGGGCATGGCGCTGGCCGCGCTCGTCGGCAGCCTCGCGCTGTTCCCGTGGCTGGGCAAGGAATTCATGCCCAATCTGAAGGAGGGCGCGATCATGTGGCGGATCACCTCGATTCCCTCCGCCTCGCTGGACGAATCGATCGCCATCTCCAATCGCGTCTCGGCGCTGATCCGGGCGAAGTTTCCCGAGGTCGACACCACCCTGGCGATGATCGGCCGCGCCGAGAAGGGCGAGACCGCCGACGTGAACTACATGGAGGTCTACACGCCGCTGAAGCCGCGTCAGCAGTGGCGCGCCGGCCAGACCCTGGAAAGCATCGAGCAAGCCATGCAGCAGGAACTGCAGGCCGATCTGCCGACCGCGGTGGTGAGCTATACCCAGCCGATCCAGATGCGCATCGAGGAACTGATTTCCGGCGTACGCGCGACGCTAGCGCTCAAGCTCTACGGCGACGACCTCGGCGAACTGGATCGTCTCAGCGGCCGCCTCAAGGACGTGTTGGCCGGTGTGCCCGGCGTGGCCGATCTGGCGCTGGAGGCGAACAGCGGCAAGCCGCAGATCCGCATCCGCGTGGATCGCGACGCGCTGGCGCGCTACGGCCTCAACGCCGACGACGTGCTGACCGTGGTGCGCAATGGCATCGGCGGCGAACCGGTGACGACCCTGCTCGACGGCGTGCGACGCTTCGACATCGCGGTGCGACTGGACCCGGCCGAGCGCGCCTCGCTGCAGGCGATCCGGCGCATCCCGCTGCGCACGGCCGCCGGCGCGCTGGTGCAGCTGTCGCAGGTGGCCACGGTGGAGGACGGCGAGGGCTATTCCTTCATCCGTCGCGAGCAGCTGCAGCGTTATGCGGTGATCCAGATGGACGTGCGCGGCCGCGACATCGACGGCTTCGTGCAGGAAGCCAACCACGCCATCGCGCAGCAGCTGAAACTGCCGCCGGGCTACTACGTCGCCTGGGGCGGCGCCTTCGAGAACCAGCAGCGCGCGCTCAAGCGGCTGGCGCTGATCGTGCCGGCCACGATCTTCTTCATCTTCGTGCTGCTCTACACCGCCTTCAACTCGGTGAAGTACGCCGCGCTGATCCTGGCCAACGTACCGTTCGCCACCATCGGCGGCCTGGTCGGCCTGGCGCTCACCGGCCAATATCTGTCGGTGCCTTCGGCGATCGGCTTCATCGCGGTGTTCGGCGTGGCGATGCTCAACGGCATCGTGTTGGTGAGCTACCTCAACGAGCAACGCGCGCTCGGCCTGGACGTGCGCGCGGCGGTGCTGCGCGGCACCGCGCTGCGGCTGCGGCCGGTGCTGATGACCGCCAGCGTGGCGATTCTCGGCCTGGTGCCGATGCTGCTCTCCAGCGGCGTCGGCGCGGAGACCCAGCGTCCGCTCGCCACGGTGGTGGTCGGCGGCCTGATGACTTCCACGCTGCTCACCCTGGTGCTGCTGCCGCTGCTGTACGACTGGATGGAGCAGCGCGCCGAACGGCGCCGGATCGGAGGGGCGACCGCATGAACAGGCTGACCGCGCGGATGACCATCGCCGTTGTCTGCACGCCCGGCTCGTGCCGGATTCGCGCGGCCGCACGCGATGGGCCGCGACCGAGATCGCAGTCGCCGCCTCCGTGACGCATCAAGGTGCTTCTATATCGCTCAGCCCACCCTGTGGGCCCTATCTGCCGAGGTCGCCATGCCTGCCGTTCCGTCCCACGACCACCCTCACGACCATCCCCATGAGCACTCGCACGAACACGGCGTCGCCCGCGACGCCGACCGGCGCTACCTGGTCGTCGCCCTGCTGCTTCTGCTGGGCTTCATGGCGGTCGAAGTCATCGTCGGCATGCTCGCCCATTCGCTGGCGCTGATCTCCGATGCCGGCCACATGCTCACCGACGTCGGCGCCATCGGCATGGCGCTGCTGGCGATGCGGCTGGCAAGCCGTCCCGCTCAAGGGCACTACACTTATGGCTTCAAGCGCGTCGAGATTCTCAGCGCCCAGGCCAATGGGCTCACCCTGGTGCTGCTGGCCGCATGGTTCGGCGTCGAAGCGATTCAGCGACTGATCGCGCCGGCTGCGGTGCAGGGCAAGCTGGTCACGGTGGTCGCCGTAGCCGGCATCGTGGTCAACCTGCTGGCGGTATGGGCGATGAGCAAGGCCAACCGCCGCAGCCTCAATGTCGAGGGCAGCTTCCAACACATCCTCACCGATCTCTATGCCTTCATCGCCACCGCCATCGCCGGCGTGCTGGTGTGGTGGACCGGCTGGAACCGGCTCGACGCCGTGGCCGCGCTGGTGGTCGCCGCCCTGATGCTGAAGGCCGGCGTGGGCCTGCTGCTGGAATCCGCCCGCGTGTTTCTCGAGGCCGCGCCGCGCGGACTCGATCCGGCCGCGATCGCCGAGGCGATGCGCGCGGTCGGCGCCGTGACCCGCATCGAAGACCTGCACGTATGGGAAATCACCTCCGGCATGCCGGCGTTGTCCGCGCGCCTGTATGTCGAGCCATCCACGGATGCGCACGCGGTACGGCAGCAAGTCGAAGCCGTCCTGCGTACCCGCTTCGCCATCACCCACAGCACCCTGCAGACCGATCATGCAGCCTTCGATCAGGACCTGGCCGCAACGAACTGCACGCTCGCGAGCTAGGACCCGCGCAGCCGGAGCCATCGAGGCACGCTCGGCATCAGCGCATCTACTTAGCTGTCGCCGCGCCGGCTTCGGCGCGGGCTGCCCGTATGCGGGATCTGTCGGCCACGACAGAACTCATGTCGAGGGAGCTTTCGTGCGCTAATGGCTGGAGAGCGCATAGAACTTCACGATGCCGACAGAGCCCTTGGCCGAGTTGTCCTGCAGATAGTTGCCGGCCTTGAAATAGACGGTGTCGCCGTCCCAGCTGTGGTCGTAGGTGAAGGACTTGGACACGCCATTGACCGTGACCGTCACGACATGATCCGACTGGGCGATGCGGTAATCGATGCGGCTGCCGAGCGCGAGCCCATGCACCAGGGGGAAGCGTTCCTCGGTGTTGCCCGGACTCGTCTTGACCCCGACTACGACATCGCCCTTGGACCAGCGGATCTTGAGCGCTTCGGAGCCCGCCCCGTTGCCGTGAATCTGGCCCACGATGATGTTGCCGCTGGCGGGCTGCTGCGCGACGGCCAGCGAAGCGCTCAAGCTGTGCTGGCCGGAGAACGTCCATTCGTGCGTGTCGCGCAGTTCCGAGCGCGGAAAGTGCGAGCCTCGCGTCGGCGCGCCGTTGTCCGGGCATTCGAACACCATCGCCTTGCTGCCGGCGTCGAAATAGAAAGAGGATGCCGCGAAATCGTGCAGTGCGGGCTGGGCAATTTCTTCCACGCTGTCGCCTTTGGCGATCGGTGTCTGCAGCTTGTAAGACGTCAGATCGAAGTGCTGCCCGGGCGCATCTGCAGAAGCCGCGCCGCCCGCGGAAACGCCGCCGGAGCAGGCGAGCCAGCCGACCCCGATCAACCAGCTCCAACGCATCATGGCTTTTCTGTCGTGCATCCTGGGGTTCCTTCAAGTCGTGGATCGAGGTCTCGATCGAGTATCCGGCGCAACAAAATACCCGATGCACACAACAGCTTCATTCCCGGTAGAAGGGCACGAACTGGCGCAGCGAGGCTACCCAGATCATCGGAAAATCCTGGTTCACCTGGGAATACGGCACCGTCACGCTGCGAAATCCTGGCTTGGACAGTGTGGCTCGCATCTCGGCCGTGACCTGTCGAATGCGCTCTTCCGGCAAGCCCTGCTTGGCCAGGGCATCCCGCACGGTGGCCTCGAAGTCCTGCCGATCGAAATCATCCATCGGCCAGGCCTGCTCGGCAGGCTTCTGGCAGGCAAACACCAGGGACGGCAGGATGCCGAAGTAATACTGCGCCTTGCACGCGTCGCAGGTATGGCAACCCGACTGGTCCTCGACATCCTTGAAATCGTCGTTCAAGGGCGCATCGTCCCGCGTGACGCGGTAGAGCACACGCCCATGATCGTCGGCGATGCTGAAGGTCCAGCGGAAAGGCGCCTGCATGGATTTTGCGGCGATATGCAGCGTCAAGCTGTCTTGGCGCCCGTCATGGGTGACATCGCCATGCTCCACGAAAGTCCGGTCGATCGCTTTCTCCGCTGCCGTGACCACGCTGCACGCCATGGTCAGCAGCAAGGCCAGGACACACCGCATGGCAGCTTTCCTTCCATGAAGACCAGAGACGGCGGGCATCGACGTATGCGGATGACATCGTCAATGCGTACATCGCGGCGACAGCAGAACGCTTCGGCCTGAGTTGATGCTCGCAGCCAGAGGCATGCTCGCCTTCAACGTGGCCTTTTATTTCTGGCCTGGAGACGCTCATGGTTCGATCAACGACGCGCGCTGGACGAACGAGCTACGACTTTCGCTGAAGCTGAGCCTGGCTCGATCGATTCGCCTCGACGCCGGCCATGCGCGCCCCGACTTTCGGCATGCGCCGAAATTCGCAGAACGCCACGGCACTCGGGATAGCTAATCCTTCTTGAGCTCGAAGTAGCCGTACAAGCCGTTTCCGTCGGGCAGCGCACCGGCTTGAACGAAGGCGAAGTACTCGTTGCCTGCCTTCCATATGGTCACCGAGGAGTATTCGGGGGTGACGTCGTCCGAGACGCTCTCGCCTTTCAACTTGTCCACGATGAAGTCGTTGATTTCATCCTTGATGAGGAAGCCCTTCAACTGGAAGGCATAAAAGCGCTTGTCGACGACCTGATACTTGCCTTTCAGATAGGCATTCAAGTCCTGGAGCATCGCTTCCTGCTGCGCTGGAAACTGGGCGGCCGTCGCGTTGTTCGCGGCCTTCAGATCATTGTCGACGGGAATCTTGTCGATGAGCGGCGTCTTGTCCGCCGCATGAGCCGCGCAGGCCAGGGCCAAGAGAACCGGCAGCATCAATGCAATCAAATAACGAGACATGGCGTTTTCCTTTTCGACTGATCATGACCGAACCTGATTGAACGGGCGCTTGTTGCTGCGCCGCTACGCTCGAAGTGGTTTGGGGCACCCTCTGCCTGCCGAGCCTTTGGCTGGCCGCCGTAGGCTCGTCAGAATGACGAAGGCGAGAGCGCTCGCATCGCTTTCCCATCCCACCCGGGTCACCAAGACTCACCCTACCTTGCCGAAAGCGGGAGCCCAGTTTCCGCCTGGAGCGCCTGCTCACGATTCGGATCTTGGCCGCCGGCATTCCTCCCGCCTTCCCCTTCTGGGCGCGCACCGATACCTCGAACACACCCTAGCCGTTCATCCATGATGCCTACCACTCCTGTGCAGTGGCGAAGATTTGAGCACATCTGGCGCCTGGAGCATACGACCGAATGCCCGCGAAGCGGCAGACCGTCGCTTACTCTAGAGCTACGTAGCCGACAGTGGACAGTGTGACTCGGTGCGCCTCAAGAGGATGCCACGGTCGTTTCGGTGAAGCCTTCACAAGTGCGGAGGAGACGGCTGGGTCATACCCATCATGCTCCTAGTGGCGGCGCAGGGCACCGTCGATAGCTCTTAAGTATTCGATGTTGACTTCGGTTTTGCGGGATTCAAGAAGCGCCAGCAGTTCGGATCTCCGAGTAGGGCCGAGAGGCGCATAGGAGTCGCTAACTTTCACCCAGTCGGCGGCCAAGTCATGCCATAGCAGATATTGATCTGCATCGTCGGGTTGCAATCGCAAGATGAGCGATAGCCGATCCCAATGACCTAATTCGCGGAAGAAATGCCGGAGAGTTTTCCGCGCCGCCGGCACCCCCGCAAGGGACTGCATGACATAGGTCGCTCGGTCCAGCCCGAATCGAATGGCACCCCGCCTGACTGAGCCGGTCAGGAGGCTCAGTACCCGTGTACCGCCGCTCGTGATCAGCTGAACCAGTTCCTGGTCGGAAACTTCGCCATTCGCCTTGAGAATGCCTCTGAGGCAGTGCATACGCACAATACCTCCCTGGTGCGCGAGCCACCTGCGCATCCTTGTTAGATCCTGCTCTCCAGCGACATCCGCGAGCGATATCAAGGCGCCAAGAGTCAGGTTGTCGCCGTCTTGATCGAGAACGTCGCGCCAATGCGTCGCAGCATCCTCTCCAAACCTCTCTCGGAGTAGAAAAGCGGACAGAGATCGAACGCCAGCGGAGCGGTCACACAGCGTATGGCGGACCAAGTCATGAGGTAGCGGCTCCGCTGAATTGGCCAGAGCACGCAATGATTCACGTCGAGTGACAGGGTGAGATGCGCTCAAACCTTTTCTGGCTAGGTCCAGGGTGCGTGTGGCATTGCAGCGGCTTTGCGCATGGCGAAGTGCGTGTAGAGCGATCGCCGGATTGGGGTCGCCAATCGCCGCATCCAGAATATCGATAGGAAAAGGGGCCTCGGCATTGAGGGCCACACTGTAGGCCCATAAGCGGGTCGCGGAGTCTTTCCCGTTCAACAGCTTGAGTAGCAAGGGCCACTTCGCGCTTCTCAGCATCCAGCCTTCGACATGCTCATGAAGCCAGTCGCTTGGGATACGTTTGCGGGATCGCAGCCGCATCACAAGAGGCCACACTTCGAGCACTTCTTCATCAGAGCAAAGCTCTAGAAGCCCGACGACGGCGTCCTGTGCTGCAAACTGGACCTGAGGCACCCAATCGGCGCAGCGAATAAGCGCAGCGGCCAAAGACAGGCGACCGGGGAACTGAGGCAGTAGCCAAAGCGCCTTCTGGCGAACTCGGCCATCGGCGTGACTAGCTGCGACGAACAGGAGGGCCTGCCGCAGCTCAGTGTCGATCTTCGCCCTAGTCGTCCGGTGTAACGCGTCTTCTGGCCAACGCCTGTATGGAGACCCGTAGTAGCTCCTGAGTCTTTCGTCCAAATCGATGAGCTTCGATGCAGGCATGCCGGCAAGGTACTCGCTGGCCCGCTGTCGCACTCCAGCACTACCAAGCGGCAGGAGAAAGGTTTGAAGGCAGTCGTTGAGAAGCGTCTGCAGATAAGGGGGATCGCTGGTAACGCTTCGAAGTCTTTCCCATACCATCGGATGGTCGCCGTCCTTAAGCTGTCTGCTGCCTGCCTCATTGAGGATCTGGGCAGCTTGCTCTAGGCCCGCACCTCCTGCAACCAGGAGGCAGGTTACCCTTCGGCCGCGTCTAGCTCGACGCAGCACCTGGCCAACTGCTGGCTGAGGATACGCAGCATCCCCCTGCTCACGGGGTGTTTGTCCAACTCGGTCACCTCAACGGCGCCATCTTCTTGCTTATACTCCCAGTGTCGGCGGCTGCCTCCAGCCAGACGATGCATCAGCTTACCCACCTGGGCCAGTCGGAATTCTTTGTGGTCATCCGGCTGTGGGCCGCTCGGTAGGCATTGGTCAACTGCTAACCATGAAGCCAGCACGTGTGGCGGGGAAACAGATTTGATTCGGAGGCGCGCCTGGATTGCGTTGGCCAGCTCGATTGGACCAGTCATGGTCGAACTATGCTTGACGCGAAATGACCACGTAATACCCGCAGGGCTCATCTGTCTGGTTGATCAGCCCGTGCTCGACATCGGCGACGAAGAACAGTGAATCGCCTGGCCCCAGGTGCACCTTGCTGTCCTTGAACACAAGGATCAGATGACCAAGAGTCACAACGAGCTGCTTTTCGGTGCCGGCCGGGAAAGGCGGAAGCATCCCAGTGGAAGCGCCCGCCGGCAGGTAGTGATAGACGACCTCGGCGCGACCGCTTCCCTTGGACGGAGAAACAAGGTGGCGCTCAAAGCCCGTTTCAGGATCCCGAAAAATGGGGCGGTCGGCGCGCCGCAGAACCACTGTGGAGCCATCGGTCGCCTGGTCACTGGTCAAATCCGTCAACGATGCCTGCAAGCTTCGCGCGATGCGCGATGCGATCCCGATCGTCGGGCTCTTCTCACCGCGCTCCACTTTGGAAAGCATCGCACGGCTGACCCCGGAGCTTTGAGCCAGCTGCTCCAAGGTCATGCCGGAGACATCGCGCAACGCTCGAACACGGGCCCCGAAGGTGCGGGCAAGTGCGTCGCCACGATCAGGCGCCTGGGTGGTCTTGGTCGGCTTGGACACATGCATCCACGGTCGGCGGCTTCCGGTCGTTCGGAGGTGATGCACCCGGCCGCGGACCCTTGATGTCGCAGTGCATCTCGCCGGCAATATAGTCATGGAGCAAGCCCCTGACCACCCTAAGATGCAGGGTTATCGGCTCACCACGGGGTCAATCTCGTCCTGGGTGAACCCGTATTTCGCCATGCGCTGCCGATGGTCTGCCGACCCCAGATAGCGGCGCAGCTCGGCATTGACCGCATCACGCAGGGCGGTGTTGTTCTTGTTGAAGGAGAACCCCCCAAGCGGCACGCTTGCACCGACCACGTGCGCGACGGCATTGACCCGATCGTGGCCCCGTCGATCGGCAATGGCACGATTGCCCAAGGCGGTCGCCGCATACGCATCGATGCGCCCGGCCAATAGCGCTTCGATCGCATCGTCCTGACCCGCGAACGAAATGATCTGCGCGTCTTGCACCCCCGCATCCAGGGCAGAAGCTTGCTGGACCGTGCCGGGCATGACACCCAGGCGCGCGTCCCCTCGCCTTGCGACGGCCTCGTAGCTGTCCAGTCCCTTGGGATTGCCGGCGAGCACTACAAAGCCATCGCCCGCCGCCCACACCGGCACACTGAAATCTACGGATTTGCTGCGCTCGGGCGTCACGAAGATCGGGACATTGAGGTCCCATCGACCGGCCATCACACCCGGCAGCAACTCCTCGAACGTGACCCGCTGAAAGTCGATCCGTGGGTAACCGATGGCGCGCACCACCACCCCAGCCAACTCCACATCAGCGCCCATGGGCGAGCCGTCATGGTCGGTCCAGCCAAATGGCGGCTCTTCAATATAGGCAATCGTGATCTTCATCGTTCGCTACCTCGTGAGCTGAGTAAAATGCGTTGATTATTATCTTCTATAGTAGAATATTCAAGGCGAAGCTCCGATGCTCGCCGAAGTGATCGCTTATCAAGGCGATGAAATGGCCTTGCCGCACCAAAACACGCCAAGGCCTGATGTCAAGAAATCTCCCAAAGTAGATAAACCCCTTCCCTATTCCCGCCACATGAACAAAGCCAATGGGTGACACGATGACCAGTAAAGACACATCAGCACTTGGGGTGGCCGACCTGGATTGGCGGATCGCCAATCTCCGAAACGCGACGGGACAACTGACCTTGGGGGTGGAGCTGGCTGATGGGATCCTCGACATCGGGGCCGCAGCAGAGCAGCTATCCCTTATCTGCCCCAACAACATGGACGACCTGCTTCAACACAGCCGGGCCGCTGAGGTGCAAGCCGTGGTGGAAGCAGCCGAGCGCCAGGGCGTGAAGGAGAGGATCGCCGAGGCAGACGCGCTGTTTGCGCCCCTGGTGACGCAGCCGGAAAAGATCGTCTGCGTGGGATTCAACTACCGCGCACACGTGGCCGAAGCCCACGCCGAAACGCCCAAGGCGCCTCCGCTCTTCGCCAAATACCGCAACGCGCTCAATCACCATCGGGGCTTCGTTGAACTGCCGACGCGGGTCGATCACGAGTTCGACTATGAAACCGAACTCGTGATGGTGTTTGGTCACGCATGCCGGAACGTCCCGGAATCCGAAGCACTGAACGTGATTGCCGGTTACGCGACCGGCAATGACCTGACCGCACGCGGGTTGCAAACCAACACTTCCCAGTTTCTGGCGGGCAAATGTTCCGACGGGTTTGCTCCAGCGGGACCCTGGCTTGTTCCTCGAAGCAAAGTCCCCGACCCGAATGCATTGCGCATCCAGACATGGCTGAACGGCGAAAGCCGGCAAGACGCCAACACACGGGACATGATTTTCAGCTGCCGACAACTGGTCGCTTACATCACCAGCCTGATGACCATGCGACCGGGCGACATCGTGTTCACCGGAACGCCGCCAGGTGTCATCTGGGGGCAGACCATTCCGCCCGCCGATCGGCGATGGCTTCAGGCGGGCGACCAAGTGATCTCATCGCTGGAAGGCTTGGGTGCGTTGCAGATCAATCTCCGCTGAGCCTCCAAGGCCTCAGAAAATTTGTCCCGTCGACATCAACCTACAGAAGGGAGAGCCCATGGCCATTCAACTCCACAACCCGGCGACCATTGCCCCGCCATTCTCCTGTTACAGCCATGGAGCATCGGCACCTGCCGGCGCGTGCTGGCTCTATGTTTCGGGGCAAGTGGGCATCACGCCGGAAGGCCACGTGCCCGACGACCCGGCAAAACAGATCGCATTGGCCTGGGATAACTTGCTCGCAGTGTTGGCAGATGCAGGAATGAGCGTGACCGACTTGGTCAAGGTCGAGGGTTTCATCACCCGCCCGGAGATGGTGCCGCTCTATCGCCAAGAACGAGAGAAGCGATTTGCAGGACATGCCGCCGCAACCACGATGGTCATCGTCGCGGGCTTGGCGGAACCCAACCTGCTGGTTGAGATCCAAGTCGTGGCGGCACGCTGACTGATGCCTAAGCGCGCCGCCAACGGCGGACGCCGATGACGTCCGGCACTCGATGATGTCCTGGCAAAGATGATGTGCCAGGCGCATGACTTGTACCGACCAAGCCGCCCGAGCACCCCAAACGCAGGCATAAAAAAAGCCCTGCATTCGCAGGGCTTTTTCAGTTTGGCTGGGAGACTAGGATTCGAACCTAGATAAACGGAGTCAGAGTCCGTTGTCCTACCGTTAGACGATCTCCCAATACCGGGCGATGCGGTGCGCTCTGACCTTGCTGCACCGATCGTCGAAGCGCGATTAGCGCTTCGAGAACTGGGTAGCGCGACGGGCCTTGTGCAGACCGATCTTCTTACGCTCGACCTCGCGGGCGTCGCGGGTCACGAAGCCAGCCTTGCGCAGCGGCGACTTCAGGCTTTCGTCGTACTCGATCAGCGCGCGGGCGATGCCCAGGCGGATCGCGCCGGCCTGACCGGTGATGCCGCCACCGGCAACCGTCACCTTGATGTCGAACTTATCGCTGTTCTGGGTCAGTTCGAGCGGCTGGCGCACGATCATGCGCGAGGTCTCGCGACCGAAGAACTGCTCCAAGGTCTTGCCGTTCACTTCGATGGCGCCACTGCCCTTGCGCAGGAACACGCGAGCGGCGGAGGTCTTGCGGCGGCCGGTGCCGTAGTTCTGCTGGATAGCCATACGTTTCCTTAGATTTCCAGCGCCTGCGGCTGCTGTGCGGTATGCGGATGCTCGGCGCCGCCGTAGACCTTGAGCTTGCGGTACATCTCGCGGCCCAGCGGGTTCTTCGGCAGCATGCCCTTCACGGCGATCTCGATCACGCGCTCCGGATGAGTGGCCAGCATGTCCTTCAGACTCATGGTCTTCAGGTTGCCGACGTAGCCGGTGAAGCGGTGATACATCTTGTCGTCGAGCTTGGCGCCGGTAACGGCCACCTTGTCGGCGTTGATGACGACGATGTAATCGCCGGTATCAACGTGCGGAGTGAACTCCGGCTTGTGCTTGCCGCGCAGGCGACGAGCGATCTCGGTCGAAAGACGACCAAGCGTCTTGTCCGTGGCGTCTACCACGTACCAGTCGCGCTTGACGCTTTCCGGCTTGGCGCTGAACGTTTTCATTTCGGGATACCCATCTGCCGCCACCTGGGCGGTATGCATAATTCGATGAAACAAAGGCGCGAGATGATAGCGGAGCTTCCATCTATCGCGCAAGCCCGCACGGGCGGCGAACTGCGAGTCGGCGATGATAGCATGCCTGCCATGGCTCTTGAGAAGTCCCCCCTGCACATCGCCGCGCTGGCCGACCAGTGCGTGCAGTGCGGGTTGTGCCTGCCGGTTTGCCCCACTTATGCGCTGGACCGCTCGGAAAGCGAGTCCCCGCGCGGGCGCATCGCCATCGCCGCTGCGCTGGCGCGTGGCGAGGCGGAGCCTACCGCCGCATTGCGCAGCCATCTCGACCATTGCCTGGGCTGCCTGGGCTGCGAGCGGGTCTGCCCGGCCCAGGTGCGCTACGGCGAGCTGCTGGTGGAGACGCGCGCGCTGATCGGCCCCTCGCCGCAACGGCCTCGCCTGCTGCTGGAAGCGATTCGCCGCCCCGCCCTGCTGCAGGCCATTCGCCGTGCAGCCAAGCTGTTGGGCTGGCCACGCTGGAAACCGACGCTGCTGCGCGCGCTGTCGCCCGGCTCAGCCTGGCGGGCCGGGCTGGCGCTGTTGCCCGCAGACCGAACCGAGCACGCCGACGCGGCTTCCCTCGCACTGGCAAGTCCCGACGGCGAAGGCGAGCTCCTCGCGCTGTTCCCGGGCTGCGTCGCCAGCGTCGAGGATGCCGAGGCGCAGGCAGCAGCGCAGCGCCTGCTGCAGGCCGCCGGCTATCGCGTCATCCAGCTGCCCGCGTTCTGCTGCGGCGCGCTGGATCTGCATGCCGGCGCCGCCGAAGCGGCGGCCAGCGCGGCGCAGCGGGTGCGCGACGCTTGGCAGCGCAGCGGCGCGACGCAGCTGCTGAGCGTCACTCCGGGCTGCCTGGGCAGCCTGCGCCAGGCCCTGCCCGAAGCCAAGGTGGCCGACCCCTATGCCTTGCTCGCCGCGCGCGTGGATCGCCTGCATTTCCGCGCGCTGCCCGAGCGGGTCGCCCTGCAGGTGCCGTGCACGCAGGCCAATGTGGCGCGCAGCGAGCATGCCTTGCTCGAGCTGCTGCGCCGCATTCCTGGACTGGAACTGCAGCGTCTCGGCACGCCGCCCTATTGCTGCGGCGCGGCCGGCAGCCATCTGCTGGAGTTTCCCGAGCGCGCCGCGGCACTGCGCGCACCGATGCTCGCGCGCCTGGATGCGCTGGCGCCGCAGCGCTGGCTGTCGTCCAATATCGGCTGCCGCCTGCACCTGGCCGCCGGCCTGGAGGCCGAAGGCAAGCATTGGCCGCACGCGCATCCGCTGAGTCTGCTGGCGCAGCAGCTCGAATCCCCCGCATCTTCCCCGGAGCCGCCATGAATGTGCATGCCCCCTATCGCTCGCTGACCCGGCTGGATCGCCTGCTGGCCGGGCTGGAACGCGCCCTGGAGACCGTGGCCGGCGCACCCGAGGCACATCGACCTTCGCCGGGCTTGCCGATAGCCGAGGCCGAACTGGATGATGCCGAGCGCCGCCATGCAGCCGGCCTGATGCGGATCAATCACACCGGCGAGGTGTGCGCGCAGGCGCTGTACGACGGCCAGGCCTTGCTGGCGCGCAACGAGGACACCCGCGCGCACCTGCTGCACGCGGCCGACGAGGAGACTGACCACCTGGCCTGGTGCGCGCTGCGCCTGCGCGAACTGGACAGCCGCCCCAGCCTGCTCAATCCGCTGTGGTACGCCGGCAGCTATGCCATCGGCGTCGCGGCGGCGGCGGTCGGCGACCCGATCAGCCTGGGCTTCGTGGTGGAAACCGAACGCCAGGTGGAAGCCCATCTGGCCGAGCATCTCGATCGCCTGCCCGCGCAGGATCAGCGCTCGCGCGCCGTGCTGGCGCAGATGCAGGCCGACGAGGTGCGCCATGCCGAGCAGGCGCAGCGGCGCGGCGGGGTCGAACTGCCGTTCCCGATTCCCGCGCTGATGCAGCTCAGCTCCAAGTTGATGAAGACCGTGGCCTATCGTGTCTGACGAGCGCCGACGCGACGACGCGCTCGGCCTGCTCGAGCGCGATCCAAGCGTCGATACCTGGTGGTGCCTGCCGCCCTGTCCGCTGCCTTTTTTCGACGGCGCCGAGGTCACCCTGGTGATCGACGACGAGGGCGCAGACTGGCCGCTGGACGCAGGCTTCGGCCAGGCCGTACCGGCCTTGCTCGCCCTGGCTGCGGCACGACGGGATATGCGGACTTCGGCCGCGGTGTACGCCTATTACGCCAAGTGGCTGGCCGCCGGCTTCACTGAGCCGCTGCCCATCCATGCGCCGGAAGACGTCTGGAACCATGTCCACGCGCCGGCCGAAGTCCTGTTCTGTCGCGATGCCGAGGGCGTCTACGCGCTGATTTCCTGCAGCTGCGACTGGGAACCGGAGCACGGCCTGCAACTGGTCCTGCGTGACGGCCACCGGCTGACCCGAGTCAGCACCTACGACGGCCATCCGAACGGCCCGGATGCCGCCGACCTCGCGCTGCCGTCCGCTAACTAAGCACGAGGGTGCTCGCCGGTTTCCTTGGGATCTAAACGCCGACTCCCCACCTCCATGCGGGAGGACGGGGAGTCCGTCGAGGCCGGATGGCGCCCGCACGCGGGCGCCGCGGGCATCACATCAGGTTGCGGCCGTGGAACAGCTCTTCGATCTCGCGGCGCAGCAACTGCTCGATCTTCTGCCGCTCCTTGAAGGACAGGTCGTCGGCATGGGCCTCGAACAGGTAAGTCTCGAGGTCGAAGTCCTTGATGTGCATCTTCGTGTGGAAAATGTTTTCCTGGTACACGTTGACGTCGAACATCTCGTACTTCTGGCGGATGTGGCGCGCCAGGTAGTCCTGCACCGAGTTGATCTTGTGGTCGATGAAGTGCTTCTTGCCCTTCACGTCGCGGGTGAAGCCGCGCACGCGGTAGTCGCACACCACGATGTCCGACTCGAAACTGTCGATCAGGTAGTTCAGCGCCTTCAGCGGCGAGATCACGCCGCAGGTGGCCACGTCGATGTCTGCGCGGAAGGTCGCGATGCCGTTGTGCGGATGCGTTTCCGGGTAGGTGTGGACGGTGATGTGGCTCTTGTCCAGGTGCGCCACCACCGCGTCGGAGATGGTATCGCGGCCCAGCTTCTCGACCACCGGCTCCTCGGAGATCAGAATGGTCACCGAGGCACCCTGCGGGTCGTAGTCCTGGCGGGCCACGTTCAGGATGTTCGCGCCGATGATCTCGGCCACGTCGGTGAGGATCTGGGTGAGACGATCGGCGTCGTACTGCTCGTCGATGTACTCGATGTAGCGCTGGCGCTGATCTTCCGACACCGCATAGCAGATGTCGTAGATATTGAAGCTCAGGGCCTTGGTCAAATTATTGAAACCCTGCAGACGCAGGCGCGGAAGCGGTTTCACCACGACGACTCTCCATGACCGCACGGCGGCCAGCAGACGAGGCGGGTTAGCGACAAGGGTCCCCGCTACTGGATATCGGTGCTCAGGCTAAGCTTGAGCGCCCCTTGTGACCGTCGCAAGACAATGCCTGCTTGACGACAAGACCGTGAAGTATGCGGCATATTCATTCAAAACTGAACCTGCGAGTAGCGCATTGTCTTTGTCATAATGATGCTTGCCCAGGACGATTACGTTGGCGCAGGGCGCCGTCACGGACGGTCGCGCTTGGTACCACCTCCCCTCCCGGATAACATCGTGGCCCAACTCAAATATCAGCTGCAGCAAGCTTTCGAGCGCTCCCAGGCTCCCCTGAAGTTCGCGCCGGACCCCGCGTCGATGGAACGCTTCCTGGCCATGTGTCACCGCCGCCGATATCCGGGCAAGACCGCCATCATCCGTCCCGGCGATCCGGCCAACACGCTCTACTACATCATCGAGGGCTCGCTGGCCGTCTGCACCGAGGACGAGCAGGGCCGCGAACTGATCCTGGCCTACCTCAATCGCGGCCAGTTCATCGGCGAAATGGGCCTGTTTGTGGAGCAGTCGCAGCGCGAGTCGATCGTGCGCACGCGCACCCCGTGCGAGATGGCCGAAATCAGCTACGAACGCCTGTTCCAGCTGCTCGAGGGCCCGCTCCAGGAGGAGTGCCCGAAGATCCTGTTCGCCATCGGCGCCCAGCTGACCAACCGTCTGCTGCGCACCTCGCGCCAGGTCAGCCGGATGGCCTTCATGGACGTCACCAACCGCATCTCGCGCACCCTGCTCGACCTGTGCCAGGAGCCGGACGCGATGACCCACCCGGACGGCACCCAGATCCGCATCTCGCGCCAGGAAGTCAGCCGCATCGTCGGCTGCTCGCGCGAGATGGTCGGCCGCGTGCTCAAGCAGTTGGAAGAAGAGCGCATGATCGACGTCTCCGGCAAGACCATCGTAGTGCGCGGCACCCGCTGATCCGACGCAGCCGCCGCCCGGTGCCACGACCGGCGCGGCGGCCCGCCTCTCCGTTACTTTTTCGCCTTTTTCATCGATGTGCCGGTAGCAGGCTTGCGCGCCTGCCCCTTCGGGTGCCCGGCAGGCATCTCGTAGACCATGTACACGTCGGCCCGCTCGTAATGCGAGCCCGGCCGCAGCGCGGGCTGCAGCACGAAGCCCGCCCGGGCGTACATGGCCAGCGCGGTCTTCAGGCGGCTGTTGGATTCCAGGAACAGTTCGCGCCCTTTGCGCCGGTGGAATTCGGCGATCGCCGCATCCAGCAGCTTCCGACCCGCGCCCAGCCCGCGGAAGCTCTCGTCCACCGCCATCTTGGACAGCTCATAGACGCCCGGCGACGCCCGCAGCAGGGCGCACGTGCCGATCACCTCGTCGCCCAACCGCGCGAAGAAGATCGCCCCGCCCGGTTGCAGCACATGGCGCTCGGGGTCGCCGAGCACCGCGCGGTCGATTTCCTCGAGCCGGAAATGGCGCTCCAGCCACTGTGCGTTGAGCCGGTGGAAGTCCTCGCGCAGCTCAGGCTGGAAGGGCACGATGCGCAGCGTCGCCGCCGACAGCGCGGCGTGTTCGGCCAGCACCGCCTTGGCCACCGGCCGTTCCTGCAAGGCCTGCTCGCAGTCAGCCAGCGCGGCGAGCAAGGCGGGGCATGCCTCGCCCAAGGCGACGGCCACGCCGCGCCGCACCGAGCACCACAGCGTTCCCATGCCGGACAGGGCGTGCTCGCCCTCGGCGGTCAACGCGAGCAGGCTGCGCCGTCCGTCGGCCGGATCGCCCTGGCGCTGCAACAGGCCGGACTGCACCAGCTTGTCGGCCAGTTGGCTGACCGCCGAATGGGTCTGCCCGATCGCAGCCGCCACCTCGCTCACCGCCGCCGGGCCGCGCTCCCACAGGTAGCGCAGCACCGGGAACCAGCGCGACTCGATCGGCGCCCCGCAAGCGCGATAAACCTCGTCGGCGGCGTCATACAGGTGTTCGCTGAGCGCCTTCAGGCGGCTGCCCAGCGCCAGTTCGGCCAGGGATGACAGGTACATGGCACCGCCTCAAGGAATTACGTTAGAGCTAACGTAATTCCTCGGCGAGCCTTCTGCAAGCCGGCCGCCAGCTAAAAATCACTGCCACTCGACACGCGTCACGCTGCGTCCCAGCGCGCGCTCCACCCGCTTGCACAGCTTGGGCGTGGCATTGACCAGCACGGCCTCGTCGGCCTGCTTCAGCATGGCGGCGTCGTACATCGAATCGCCATAGGCTACCTGCCAGGCACCGACGCCGTGCGCGACCAATTGCTGCGGCTTGCGCCGTCCGACGTTGTGCAAGGCCAGTCGCATGCCCAGCCAGCCGGGACGCAGCTGCGAAGCCAGCACTTCCAGGCCGCCGAGGCCCAGCTCGGCCAGGATGCCGCTGACCAGCACATGCTCGCAGCCGGTCACCACGATCACGCGATCGCCCTGCGCCTGGTGCCGACGCAGGGCCTGCAGGCCGTCCCGGCAGAATTGCCGCGGCCGACGGGTCAGGCTGGTGGCGAAAGCCTGCGCCGCGGCGGTGTAGCGCCGCTGGCCCAGGCCGAGCAGACCGATGCGGATCAGGCCGCGGGCCGCCAGGCGCCGTGAAAACGGCAGACACAGCAGCAGCCATGGCGACGCCAGCAGGGCCAGCAGCTTGCGCGGCAGCGAGCGCCGGTAGCGCTCGCGCATGAAAAGCTCGAAGGCGTCGCCGTGGATCAGCACGCCGTCGAAATCGAACAGCACCACGCGCTGCGCCGCCGCGTCCGCCGGTGGCGACGCGGCCATCGTTTCCCCTGTGTCCATGCCAGTCCAGTCAGCTCGCGGCGAACAGCCTTTGCAGGGCCAGACCGGGGTCGTTCGCGCGCATGAACGCCTCGCCGACCAGGAAGGCATTGATGCCGGCATCGCGCAGCAGGGCCACATCGGCCGGTGTATGGATGCCCGATTCACTGACCAGGATGCGGTCGTACTCCATCTGCTCCTGCAGCGCGATCGAGGTTTCCAGCGAGGTCTCGAAGGTGCGCAGGTTGCGGTTGTTGACGCCGATCAGCGGCACCGGCAAAGCCAGCGCCCGCTCCATCTCCTCGGCGTCGTGCACTTCGCACAGCACGTCCAGATCGAGTTCGGCGGCGAGCATGGACATGTCTAGCAGCGCGGCATCGCCCAGCGCGGCCACGATCAGCAGGATGCAGTCGGCGCCGATCGCACGCGCTTCGTAGACCTGGTACGGATCGATCACGAAGTCCTTGCGCAACACCGGCAGCGCACAGGCGGCGCGCGCCTGGCGCAGGAATTCTTCGCTGCCATGGAAGAAATCCTTGTCGGTCAGCACCGAGAGGCAGGCCGCGCCGGCCTTCTCGTAGCTCTTGGCGATCGCCACCGGATCGAAATCGGCGCGGATCACGCCCTTGCTCGGACTGGCCTTCTTCACCTCGGCGATCACCGCCGGCAGGTCGGCGTCGATCTTGGCCTCGATCGCTGCGGCGAAACCGCGAGTCGGCGGCAGGTCGGGAATGCGCGCCGACAGCTCGCGCAAGGGCAGCGCCGCGGTGCGTTCGGCCAGCTCTTCGGTCTTGCGGGCGAGGATGCGTTGCAGGATGTCGGTCATGCGAATCGGCTCGATGAAGGGATCATGGGAACGATCGGACCAGCCTTGCTATGCAGCCGCAGCGAGTCGCTGCGTCGCCGCCACGAACGCCTCCATTTTTGCACGGGCGGCGCCGCTCGCAATGGTACGGCGCGCCAATTCGATGCCGGCATCGATCGACGGCGCCACATTTGCCGCATACAGCGCGGCACCCGCATTCAGACAAACGATATCGTGCGGCACCCCCGCCTCGCCAGCCAGCGCCTGCAGCAGCATGACTTTCGACTCCTGCGCGTCGCGCACACGCAGATTGCGGCTGGAAGCCATGGTCAGCCCGAAATCCTCCGGCTCAACCTCGTACTCGCGCACTTCGCCGTCGCGCAGCTCGCCGATCAGGGTGGCTGCGCCCAGCGAAATCTCGTCCATGCCGTCGCGCCCCCACACCACCAGCGCATTGCGCGCACCCAGCTGTTGCAGCACGCGCACCTGGATGCCGACCAGATCGGGATGGAACACACCCATCAGGATGTTCGGCGCGCCGGCCGGATTGGTCAGCGGACCGAGGATATTGAAGATGGTGCGTACGCCCATCTCCTTGCGCACCGGCGCCACCATCTTCATCGCGGGATGATGATTGGGGGCGAACATGAAGCCGATGCCGGTTTCAGTCAGACAGGCAGCGACTTGTTCCGGACTGAGGTCGATGGCCGCGCCCAGCGCCTCCAACACATCGGCGCTGCCGGACTTGGACGAAACGCTGCGCCCGCCGTGCTTGGCCACCTGGGCCCCGCCGGCGGCCGCGACGAACATCGAGGCGGTAGAGATATTGAAGCTGGCCGCACCGTCGCCGCCGGTGCCGACGATGTCGAGCAAGTGGGCGGTATCGCCGCGCACCGGCACCATCGCCGCCAGTTCGCGCATCACCCGCGCCGCGCCGGTGATCTCGCCCACCGTCTCCTTCTTCACTCGCAGGCCGCCGATGATCGCCGCAGTCATCAGCGGGCTGACTTCGCCACGCATGATCTGGCGCATCAACTCGACCATCTCGTCGTGGAAGATTTCGCGGTGTTCAATCGTGCGCTGCAGCGCCTCCTGCGGGGTGATGACGATTTCCCGCCTGGCCGCCCCGTTCATGCCGCCAGCTTCCGCCGCGGCAGGCCCAGGAAGTTCGCCAGCTGATCGTGGCCGTGCTGGGTGAGAATGGATTCGGGATGGAACTGCACGCCCTCGACCGGCAGGGTCTTGTGGCGTAGCCCCATGATCTCGTCGATCGAGCCGTCCGCGTGCTCGGTCCAGGCGGTGACTTCCAGGCAGTCCGGCAGCGAGGCCTGTTCGACCACCAGCGAGTGGTAGCGGGTCGCCTCGAACGGGTCCGGCAGGCCCGCGAACACGCCCTGCCCGCGATGCCGCACCGGCGAGGTCTTGCCGTGCATGATCTGCTTGGCACGCACCACCTTGCCGCCGAAGGCCTGGCCGATCGCCTGGTGGCCCAGGCAGACGCCGAACACCGGAATCTCGCTGCCCAGTTCGCGCAATACCTCCAGCGATACGCCGGCATCGTCCGGCGTGCCCGGGCCCGGCGAAATCATGATGTGGGAAGGCCGCAGTGCCCGAATCCCGGCCACGTCCAGTGCGTCGTTGCGCACCACCTTCACCTCCTGGCCCAGCTCGCCCAGGTACTGCACGAGGTTGAAGGTAAAGCTGTCGTAGTTGTCGATCATCAGCAGCACGGGATCACCACTTCATTGATTCGAAAGAACTTCCAGAAACCCATAAGCTCATGGACTTCCGTGCCGCCGCCACCGGGCGGTGGATGCGGCGTGCCGGCATTATCCAACGATACGCGGGCCAGCCGACAGTACGCGATCCCCGCGCGGTTTCATACGAACGCAGCAGACGCCAGGACTCACTGAGCGGACGCCCGAACGGAACGATGGCGCTGGGCAGATCGACGCCACCCGCTGGGACACATGGCCGTAGCGCGAGTCGCGGACGCGGTGACCCGAAAAGAATAGGGCCCCCGCGATGCAGGGGCCCCACCGTTGACGAGGCGACAGTCGAGCCCTTCGGCGCGACGTTTCAGTATCGCTCGCCGGGTACTACGACTCAGTTCGACTCGGTGAACTGGATGTACGGCGTCGAGCCGCCGGCAGCGCTGCAGCTACCCAGGTTCAGGTTGTTGGTCTCGCCGGTGGTGCCGGCATCCGCGACGCAGCTCGGCGTGGCCGTGCTGCCGTTGGTCACTGCCACCTTGACCTGCACCGAGGAACCCGAATTGAACTGCGCTTCCGAACCGCCGGCATTGCCGACGACGTTGAACTCCGATTCGTACCAGGCAGTCGCCAGGTCGAGGACGCTGTCCTTGGCGGTCAACGTATAGGCCTCGGTCCCGTCGGTGAACACCGCCGTATCGTTGCCGCCGCTCTTCGCGGTGCCGGTGAGCTTCAGGCTCCCCAGCTGGGTAATCGCCACATCCGGAGCCGAGGTATAGGCGCTGTTCTTCACGCAGTCGCCCTCGCCGTCGCTTTCCCAGCCGCTCGGGCAGCTCGAGCCATAACCGATCAGCCAATATTCGATAAATACGGCCGCCTCGCCCTGCACGCTGTAATCCGGCGAATACACATATTGCTGCCAGATCGTGCAGCCCGAATGGCTCTTGCAGGCGGCGGTGGTCTGATCGAAGCTGGAATTGATCTGCAGCGTATATTCATTCGGCCCCAGAATGCCGCCGCCGCCGAAGGCAGCCACGCCCACGCCTTTCTCGGATTTGACGCCCGTCACCGTCGGGAAAGAACCCACGGTCTGGCTAATCAGCGACGAGCTCTTGATGACGTAGTCGTTGCCGTTGCCGGTGGTCTCCAGCTGGTTCTTGCCGATCCGGCGCGGCGGCGGCTGATAACGCACCGGCGCGGTCTTGCAGTCCACCTTCTGCCACAGGATGCTGGGATAAGTGGCGTGGAAGCAGCCTTCGGCAGGCGTGGCGACATGCGCGATATTCTCGCGCCAGTCCGCACGAGCCTGAGATTCCGACTGGCTGATCGTCTCGTCGCCTGTCGGCGCGGAGAATGCGGCAGGGGTCCAGGCCACGCACACAAAACCCGCGGCCAAAGCGATCTGGATCGCGCGACGAGCGCCGAACTTCATCTTTGCTGGCATAAATTATCCTCGGTAGGTTAATTGCGGTTTCGGCCTGGACCATCCAGGGCCTAATGCGCTGTATATCAAGCACGCGATATCGTCAAACGCCGAAATCGAATTCGTGATGGACCCTTCCTTTACAATTGGCACTGCCGCACAGGCATTAAATATTCGAAAGAAATTGATGCAAATTCGCAATTTATTGCATGCGCGGAAGCGATTTACTCACGTCGCCGCGCATTAAATGACAAATGCATTGATTAACAGTTATTTATGCCAATATCATGCGGTCATATATCGGATCCGTGCGAATTTTGTCCGCAGCGCTTCGACGACACGCCTGAGCAATACGTCGATTACGCAATCATCCGAAGTATTCACCGAGCAAGCGGCATGGAGGCAAGCACCGGCAATGACCCTGCAGCATCCCGCCCCGCGTTCGGCTCGCGCCTCTCGCTCAGGCCGGCATTGCGCAACACCTATCCATCTTGCCGGGTGTTTGCGCCAGCGCTTCGGAGCCGCCTGATGACGACTTCCGCGTTCTCGCCGATCTGCAGCGCCCACACGCCTGATCATCTGATATGGACGTCTGGACGTCCGCACATGTCAGGCCGCCCCAGCTTCCGAGATCAGCTTTTTTTCCGCCTGATGATTGCGGTACAGCTCGGGCACGAATGCCTCGCTGTCATGCGAGAGCTGGGTGGCCGCCGCTTCGGCCGCCTCTTTCGCCATATCCGCGACGCGAGCGAACATCGACGCCTCATGTTCGGCCACCGCACTGTCCCAGTCCGCGCGCTCGACCAGCAGACGCGCCAGCTCGGCCGCATCCAGCATGGCCTGGTTCACGCCTTCGCCGCCGAAGGGAGACATCACGTGGGCCGCGTCGCCGATCAGGCTCAACCCACGCCGATGCGCCCAGCAATGACCGACCGGCAAGGCATAGAGCGAGCGCGTCATGAAGTGGTCGTTGCTGGCGCGGATGAGTTCGAGCAGGCTTGCATCGAAACCATTGAACTCGCGCACCAGTGCTTCGCGCAGCGAAGCCGGTGCCGCCAGGTCGAAGCGAGCCTCGGTCCAGCCGACCGGCACGCGGAACATCGCATAGCCACGCACGTGGGCGTTGCCGTTGCGCTGGGCGATGATCGCCTTGCCATCCCCCTCCACCCAGAGCTTGCCTCGGCCGACCAGACGCGACAGCGCCGGGTGGCGTTGGTCAATGTCGTCGATGCCGAATTCGATGAAACTGAGCCCGCAGTACTGCGGCTGATAAGGCGACAACAGCGGCCGCAGCCGCGACCAGGTGCCGTCGGCGCCGACCACCAGGTCGTAAGGACCTTCCACGCCGTGTTCGAAGGCCAGCTCCCAGCGCCCGTCGTCGCGCGGCAACGCCTCGCGCAGGGCGTGGCTCCAGCGCACATAGCCTTCCGGCAAAGAGTCGAGCAGGATGGCGCGCAGCGCGGTGCGATCGACCTCCGGCCGGTTGCCGGCCGACGCATCTTCGTCCTCGAACAATACGCGACCGGCCTTGTCGAGCACGCGCGAGCCCTGATCCTCATAGCGAGCGATGGCGCGAAACGCCGCCTCGAGCCCGGCGCGCCGCAGAGCTTCCTGACCCGACTCCTCGTGCAGATCCAGCGTGCCGCCCTGCGGACGCTCGAGCGGATGCGCCTCGCGCTCGAACACCGTGGCGGCGATACCATGCACATGCAGCAGGCGGGCCAGGGTGAGTCCGCCGGGACCGCCGCCGACAATGGCGATGTGCAGATTTACGTTCATCGATCGCTCCGATATATATAGTCTGCTATATAGAAACATAGCCACCTATTAAGTTCAACGCCAGCATGACCCAAAACGAACTCTCTCCCAATCCCATCAAGCTCATCGGCCTGGCCAATCGCAGCTTCGCGCGCATCGTCGACGGTCCGTTGCGCGAGCTCGGCTTCGCCATCGGCCAGTTGCCGGTACTGGTGGCGCTGAAGAAGCATCGCGCCCTGCCGCAGGCCGAACTGGTGCGGCTGGCCCGCGTCGAACAATCCAGCATGGCCCAGCTGCTCAACCGGATGGAGCGCGACGGCCTGGTCAGGCGCGTGCCCGACCCCAACGACAAGCGCAGCCGGCTGATCTCGTTGACCGTGCGCGCCGAGCAACAGCTGCCGAAGGGCAAGGCGGTGATGGATCAGGCCGGCAAAGTGGCGCTGGCCGGCTTCACCGCGGCGGACCTGGAACTGCTGATGGCGCTGCTGTTGCGCATGAACACGAATCTGGACCAGGCGATCGACGCCCTCACTGGTACCGGCGCGAACGCTGGACCCGCCGCTTAGGGCTTCCTGCGCCAGGTCGGCCGCCGCCTTCACGGTTGACATAGGCCTCATTGGAAATGAGAATGCTTCCTATTAAATATCCCCGCTAGCGGTCGTCGCTTGCCTCGCCGGCGCCGCGATGGCGGCTGGCCTCGCAAAACCGTCCGCATGCCCCTGATCGCCCTGATGCTCAATCTCTGCGGCGCCGTGCTGGTCTATCTGACCGCCGCTCGCCAGCAGTTCCTGTCCCGCCCGCTGCCACGCGCGTTTCGCGGGCTGGCCTTGCCTGCAATGGTCGCAGGCGCGGTCTGGACCATCGACGAGATGGGCTTCGGCGCCGGTCTCTCGGCGACCCTCACCTGCTGGATGCTGACCTGGGTGCTGCTGCCCTACCTGGCCTGGTGGCGCCAGCCTTCGGCCCGGCCCATCGCTCGATGATCGGCCGCTGCCTCGCCGGCATCCTGCTCGGCTTCCCGCTCGCCGCCGCGGCGCTCAGCCTGCTGCTGCACCTGCTGCCGCGCGGCGGCGCCGACTATGTGATCCCGCTGCTGATCCTGTTCTTCCCGCTGTGGATCGCCGTGATGATCGGCGCCTACCTGTTCCGCAGTGGCGCGCGTGCCTGGCTGACGCTGGTCGCAGCCAACGCCATCGCCTACGGCGCGCTGTGGCTGGGCCGCTCCGCGGCCGGCTGGTGAGTTCGCCGCCGCATGAAGTCCGCCACGCTCCGCACCTTCCAGACCGTACACACCTGGGCCGGCCTGATTGCCGGCTTCGCCCTGTTCGTGGCGTTCTACGCCGGCGCGCTGACGGTGTTCCATGATGACATCGCCACCTGGCAGCATCCGCCGTGGCACACGGCGCGCGACCTCGACATACCGGTCGGCACGCTGATCGAACAGCTGCTGGCGCAGCACCCGCAGGCACGCGAGGATTTCGGCATCGTGCTGCCCGGCGCCCACGCGCGGGCCCCTTACGCCTATTGGCTGGAAAACGGCAGCGCGCGTTTCGCCAGCGCCAGCCAGCTGGCCGCGCCGACGGACGAGCCCCGAAGCGGCGAACTCGCGGACTTCGTATACGACCTGCACGACTCGCTCGGGCTGCCGGTGGTCGGTCTGTACCTGATGGGCGTGGTGAGCCTGCTGTACGGACTGGCCCTGGTGTCCGGCCTGTTGATCCACCTGCCGCAGCTGTTGAAAGATCTGTTCGCGCTGCGCGTCGGCCCCAATCTGAAGCGCCTGTGGCAGGACGCGCACACCGTCATCGGCGTGCTGAGCCTGCCCTTCCACGTGATCTTCGCGCTGACCGGCGCGGTGTTCTGCCTGCTCGGCGTCACCCTGCTCGCGCTCAACACGCTGGCCTTCGACGGCAAGCTGACCGGCGCCTACGCGCAAGCGCTCACCACCGCGCCGGTGATGGCCGCCAGCGGCGAGCCGGCAGTCATGCTCGAGCTGCCGCAGCTGATCGAGCGGGCGCGCACGACGGCGCTGGCCAGCGGCGTGTCCAGTTTCGAGCCGGACTACTTGCACTTTACGCATTACGGGGATCGCCACGCGGTGATCGAAGTGCGCGGGCTGTCGCAACGCACCCTGGGCACCTACGGCAGCGTCGCGCTCGCCGGCGTCGACGGCAGAGTCTTGGCGGCGCATGTCGGCCCCGAGCACAGCCTCAACGGCATGAGTTATTCGGTACTGTACGGGCTGCACTTCGGCAGCTACGGCGGCCGCACCGTGCGCTGGCTGTATTTCGTGCTGGGCCTGGCCGGCGCCTTCCTGTTCTATTCGGGCAACCTGCTGTGGATCGAGTCGCGCCGCCGCCGCCGGCATGTCGACCAGCCACGCCGCACGCGAGTCATGGCGCGCGCCACGCTGGGCGTGTTCATGGGCAGTTGCCTGGGCATCTCCGGCGCCTTCACTGCGACCTGGATCGCGGAGCGCCTCGGCACCGATCCCGCTGTGCCGCAACAGCTCGCCTGCTACGGCCTGTTCCTGGCCGCCTGCGCCTATGCCGGCTTGCGTGCGATCCCGCGTGCCGCGGTCGAGCTGCTGATCGCCATCGCAATCCTCACCGCAGCCACCGCGCTGCTCGACCTGCTCGGCAACCTGCCGGCCTGGCGCACGCCCTGGCTGCCGGGCACGGCTGCCGTGCTCGGCGTGGACCTGACCGGGCTGGTGCTCGCCGCCGGCTTCGCTGCGCTCGCGCGGGCCAGCGCGCGGCGCGCGCGGCAAGGCGATCCGCACAGCGTGTGGGCTTTACCGGCGAGGCAACCTGCCCCCACTGCTTGATCGCCATGACCGGCGAGCATGACCGGCGAGCCCGTGCCAGCCGAATAGGTTTTTTTCCAGGAACTACCCATGAATGCTTTCCACCACGCCTTGCCCAAGGCTAGTCCGTTGCTACGCCGCGCCATCGCCGCAGGCATCCTGCTGGCGCTCGTCCATGGAGCCGCCTGGGCGGGCGACGCCCCGGACGACAGCAGCGCCACGCCGCAGGACGCCAAGCAACTCGGCACGGTGACCGTGACCGGCAGCGGCAGCCTCGATCTCTACCGCAGCAATGAAGCCAGCACCGGCGCGCTGGGCCAGCGCAGCCTGCTCGACACGCCCTTCAGCGTCGGCGCCGCCACCGCCGACCTGATCCAGAACCGCCAGGCGCTGGACATCAACGAGGCTTTCGCCACCGACCCCGGCGTGACTCCGCTGGCCAGCGGCTACGCCGGCGAGGCCTCAGGCATCGCCGTGCGCGGCCTGCCGGTGGATACGCTCAACGGCTTCAAGATGGACGGCTTGTCGATTCCGAACTGGGGCAGCGATCTGCCGCTGGAGCCGTTCAGTCAGATCGAGCTGCTGAAGGGCCCCGGCGGCTTCATGTACGGCTTCGGCGCACCCGGCGGCATCCTCAACTTCGTCTCCAAACAGCCGACCCTGCAGCCCTACGCCTCATTCACGCTCGGCTACCTTTCCAACGGGGTGCTGCGCGAGGCCGCCGATCTCGGCGGCACCCTCGGCGGACCGGGCGGCTGGGGCTTTCGACTCAACCTCGCGCACGAGGACGGCAACACCTTCGTGCAGGACGGCCATATCCGCCGCAACGCCGCCTCGCTGGCAGTGACCAAGGACCTGACTTCCAGCCTGCACTGGCACTTCAACAGCATCTACCAGGACCGCGACATGCGCGGCACCTACTACGGCATCATCCTCGGCCAGGACTACGGCATGTCGCCGCCGGTGCGGGTGCCAGCGCCGTTGCCGGGCGACCAGCGGGTGAGCCAGCCCTACACCGGCTACGCCACCTCGTTCCGCGTCGCCAACACCGGGCTGAAATGGGACATCGCGCCGGACTGGAGCGCCAGCGTGGACTACAGCAACGCCCGGCAGACCCGCGAGAACCGCGACAGCGCGCTGATCCTCACCGACAACCAGGGCGGCTACACCGACCTCAACTACCTCGGCTACTCGGTCTACAACTACCAGCAGTGGCAGGGCATGTTGAATGGCAAGTTCGAGACCGGCGCGTTGCAGCACCAGGTGGTGATCGGCGCTTCCTGGCAGGCGCTGGACGAACACTATCCGAACGGCAACTTCGCTTCGCAGCAGATCCTCGGCACCGGCAATCTGTTCGACGCCCCGATCTTCGCCAATCCCGGCACGCCGGTCAGCCGCGCCACCTACCTCGCGGAAACCACCACCCAGCGCACCGTGTTCGCCAGCGACACGGTGAACTTCTCGTCGCAGTGGTCCGCCCTGCTCGGCCTGCGCTACGCCAGCTTCATCGACAAGGAATACGGTCCGGGCAGCAGCGTGCCCAACGCGCGCTATCAGAAAACCCCGCTGACGCCGACCGCCGCGCTGATCTACAAACCGGTGGCGTCGACCTCGCTGTACGCCAGCTATGTCGAATCGCTGGAGCAGGCCAGCAGCGCGCCGCAGACCGCGAAGAACGCCTACCAGACCTTCGCCCCCACGCGCAGCAAGCAGTACGAGCTGGGCGCCAAGACCGAGCACGACAACTGGAGCGGCAACCTCGCGCTGTTCCGCGTGCAGCGCGGCCTGCAGTATCTCAACAACGACAACGTGTTCGTGCAGGACGGACAGACCCGCTACCAGGGCATCGACGCCTCCGCGCAAGCCACCCTGGCGAGCAACTGGACCCTGCTTGGCGGCGTGATGTATCTCGACGCCACCAACGTCAACGCCGCCGTGGGCGTGGACGGCAAGCGCGCCTACGGGGCGCCGCGCTGGCAGGGCAACCTGTATCTGGAATACGCCGTGCCGCAGCTGCCCGGACTGGTGCTCAGCGCCGGCGGCCGCTACGTCGGCAACGAGGCGATCGAGGCGGACAACAGCAACTTCATCGGCGCGTACCACACCTTCGACCTGGGCGCGCGCTACGCCACCACCCTGGACGGCCACGCCGTAGTGTGGCGCGCCGGCATCGACAACCTCACCAACGAGAAGTACTGGCTCACCAGTTGGGGCTTCATCCTCAACCAGGGCACGCCGAGAACGGTGCGCGCCAGCGTCACCTTCACTCTGTAGCGCGCCGGGATGACGCGTCAGGATTGACGAGGCCGAGCGCCGGCTTCAGCGGCGCTCGGGCGGCGGAAAGGCCAGCACCTGATCGGTATAGGTCTCGACCACCATGCTGAAGGGCCGGTTCTCGCCGGTGAACAATACCGCGCGATGCTGCAGCAGCTGATGCGGGATCTGCAGCGGCCCGTGGCCGTCCGCCGGCAGCTGCGCCGACTGGCCGTCCCAGCCGTCGGGCAGCGGCGACCACAGCAGGTCGGCGGACAAGGTCTGACGGCGGAAATGCAGCGGCTGCACCACCTTGCCGAACGGCTCGTCCGAATGATCGAGCTGTTCGTTCATCGCCGCGGTGAGCCGCGCGGGCACGTACCAGTTGTCGGCATCGGACAGCACCCGGTCGCCGCAGGCCAGCTGCACACGGCGGTAGCGCACCGGCTCGTCCGGACCGATCTCGAGCAGGGCGCGGGCGTCCTCCGGCAGTGGCTTGTCCTGGCCCTGCAGCCGATGCGCCACGATGCGCGCCTCGCCGGCCAGGTGATGCTGCCGGCACCAGCGCTCCAGCGTCAGGGTCGCGCTGGGATGGCTGAGCAGGTCCGCGTTCAAGCTCTGCAACTCGACCAGCGCCTGGGTGCGTGCCAGCAGGGTGTCCGGCCAGTCCGGCGGCGTCTCGCGCGCAGCGGCGGGCAGCGAACACAGCTGGGAGGCCAGCACGATCGCGCCATAACGCATCACAGTTGCATTCATCACTGTCCTTACCTACCCAAACGAGCCGTCGCGCCGGCGCTGCCCCGGCCGTCATTGGCCGGCTGTGGCGCGAGCGGCCATGATAGCCGCATTGCGGCTGGCCCGGTCTGTCCACGCGCCGGTCGCAACGTCGCAGCGTCCCCACGGCAGGGCGACGGCTGCCAGGGCGGCATGCTCTGGCGGCTGAAAGCATTACCGGGCCGGCGGCCGGGCGGATCGAGCCGTGCCGCCTGTTCAACGCCCGATCGCTAGCCCTTCGGCGGCGGATCGCCCATCCAGCGCCGCGCGCCCGGCCCGGCCCGGCCCGAACGATCTTCCGGATTGGTCAGCTTGCAGCGCTTCACCGACAGGCAGCCGCAGCCGATGCATTCGTCCAGGCTGATGTTCAGCCGCTGCAGCTCGGCGATGCGCTGCTCCACCCGCGCCTTCCATTCGCGCGACAGCCGCTGCCAGTCGCTGCCGGTGGGCACGTGGTCGGTCGGCAGCAGGGCCAGCTGCGCGGCGATCTCCTCCAGGCTGTAGCCGATCCGCTGGGCGAACACGATGAAGGCGATGCGGCGCAGGGTGGAGCGCCGGTAGCGCCGGTGGCCGGGACCGCTGCGCACCGATTCGATCAGTCCGCGCGACTCGTAGAAGCGCAGCGCCGACGCCGCGACGCCGCTGCGTTGCGAGATATGGCTGATGGTGAACAGGGGGTCGGCATCGAAACGCATCGTTTCCCTCGCGGCGCTTGACTTGAAGTTCACTTTAACTTGCAGACTGAGGGCAAGCAAACCCCTGCTGTCACGCCGCCAGCGCCTTGCGCGTCCTGTGCTGCGACGCCCCTTTCTTCGAGGACACCCCCCATGTTCAGCCTCATACCAGCTCGAGTCCGCCCGCGGGCCGGGCTCGCCTGCCTCGTCGCCATGACGATGGCGCTCGCCGGCTGCAACGCCGGCAACGCGGCGGCCAGCGCGCCGCCGCCGCCCGAAGTCGGCGTCGCCACGGTGGCGACGCGCCCGGTGCAGGCCTGGGACGAATTCAACGGCCGCGTCGGCGCGGTCGACAACGTATCCCTGCGGCCGCGCGTCAGCGGCTACATCGAGCGCGTCGCCTACCGCGAGGGCGACGAGATGAAGCAGGGCGACCTGCTGTTCGTGATCGATCCGCGCCCCTACCGCGACGCTCTGGCCAGCGCCGAGGCGCAGCTGGCCAGGGCGCGCGCCGCGTCTGGCCTGGCCCAGACGCAGGCACAGCGCGCGCAGACCCTGATCGACGCCAAGGCGATTTCCCGCGAGGAGTTCGACAGCCGCCACGCCGACCTGGCCCAGACCGGCGCCGACGTGCGCGCCGCCGAAGCGGCAGTGGCCACCGCCCAGCTCAATCTCGGCTTCACCGAGGTGCGCGCGCCGGTGGCCGGTCGCGCCGGCCGCGCCCTGCTCACCGTGGGCAACCTGGCTCAGGCCGACCAGAGCGTGCTGACCACCCTGGTCTCGCAGGACCCGATGTACGTCTACTTCGACTGCGACGAGCACAGCTACCTGCGCTATCAGGCGCTGGCGCGCTCGGGCGCACGCCGCGACGGCGGCAACCCGGTGCGCGTAGGCCTGGCCGACGAGAGCGGCTTCCCGCGCCAGGGCACGGTCGATTTCCTCGACAACCAGGTCGACCCGGCCACCGGCACGATCCGCGCGCGCGCGCTGCTGCGCAATCCCGACCGCGCGCTCACCCCAGGCCTGTACGCGCGCGTGCAGCTGCCCGGCAGCGGCGAGTTCAAGGCGCTGCTGATCGACGACCGCGCAGTGCTCACCGACCAGGACCGCAAATACGTCTACGTGCTCGGCCCGGACGACAAGGCGCTGCGCAAAGACATCGTGCCGGGACGCCTGATCGACGGCCTGCGCGTGGTCGAGTCGGGGCTCGCTGCGGGTGACCGGGTGATCGTCAACGGCACCGAGAAGATCTTCTTCCCCGGCATGCCGGTGCGCCCGCAGATCGTCGCGATGGATGCGCCGGCGGCCGTCGCCGCGCCTGCCGCCGTGGCGGCGAAGTAGGAGCCGGCCATGGACTTCTCGAAATTCTTCATCGACCGGCCGATCTTCGCCATCGTGCTGTCGATCATCATCTTCGCGGTCGGCATGATCGCGATCCCGATCATGCCGGTGGGCGAATATCCCGAGGTGGTGCCGCCCAGCGTGGTGGTGCGCGCGACCTACCCCGGCGCCAATCCCAAGGAGATCGCCGAATCGGTGGCCGAGCCGCTGGAAGAAGCGATCAACGGCGTCGAAGGCATCATGTACATGAAGTCGGTGGCCGGCTCCGACGGCAGCCTGCAGGTGGTCGTCACCTTCCTGCCCGAGGTCGATCCCGATACGGCGGCGGTGCGCGTGCAGAACCGCGTGGCACAGGCGCTGACGCGGCTGCCGGACGAAGTGCGCCAATACGGCGTGACCACCCAGAAGCAGTCGCCCACGCCGCTGATGTACGTGAGCCTGTACTCGCCCGACAACCGCTACGACTCGCTGTACCTGCGCAACTACCTCACCCTGCACGTCAAGGACGAGCTGTCGCGCATCCCCGGCATCGGCGACGTCGGCCTGTACGGCGCCGGCGACTACGCCATGCGCGTGTGGCTGGACCCGAACAAGCTGGCCTCGCGCGGGCTCACCGCGGCCGACGCGGTCAACGCGATCCGCGAACAGAACGTGCAGGTCTCGGCCGGCCAGCTCGGCGCCGAGCCTGCGCCGAAGAACACCGACTTCCTGATCTCGATCAACGTGCGCGGCCGCCTGCGCAGCGAGCGGGAGTTCGGCGAGATCGTGCTGAAGAACGGCGCCGACGGCCAGGTCACCAAGCTCAGCGACGTGGCGCGGGTGGAGCTGGGCGCCAGCGACTACACCCTGCACTCGCTCAACGACACCCAGAACGGCGCCACCGCGGGCATCTTCCTGTCGCCGGGCGCCAATGCGATCGGCGTCGCCGACGCGGTCTACGCCAAGCTGCACGAGCTGTCCGAAAGCTTCCCGCCGGGCGTCGCCTATCGTCCGGTGTGGGACCCGACCGTGTTCGTGCGCGATTCGATCAGCGCCGTGCAGCACACCCTGATCGAAGCGGTGGTGCTGGTGGTGCTGGTAGTGATCCTGTTCCTGCAGACCTGGCGCGCCTCGATCATTCCGCTGGTGGCGGTGCCGGTGTCGATCGTCGGCTCGTTCGCCTGGCTGTACCTGCTCGGCTACTCGGTCAACACGCTGACCTTGTTCGGCCTGGTGCTGGCGATCGGCATCGTGGTGGACGACGCCATCGTGGTGGTGGAGAACGTCGAACGTAACATCGAGCAGGGACTGTCCCCGCGCGATGCGGCACATCAGGCGATGAAGGAAGTCTCCGGGCCGATCGTGGCGATCGCCCTGGTGCTGTGCGCGGTGTTCGTGCCGATGGCCTTCCTGTCGGGCGTCACCGGGCAGTTCTACAAGCAGTTCGCGGTGACCATCGCGATCTCCACGGTGATCTCGGCGATCAATTCGCTGACCCTGTCGCCGGCGCTGGCGGCCAAGCTGCTGCGCGCGCACGACGCGCCCAAGGACCGGCTGGCGCGCGGTATCGACCGCGCGTTCGGCTGGCTGTTCGGCCCGTTCAACCGCTTCTTTCAGCGCAGCTCGGAACGCTACCAGGGCACGGTGGCGCGCACGCTGGGCCGGCGCGGCGCGGTGTTCGCGGTGTATGCGGTGCTGCTGGCCGCCACCGGCCTGCTGTTCCATACCGTGCCCGGCGGCTTTATCCCGACCCAGGACAAGCTCTACCTGTTCGCCGGCGCCAAGCTGCCCGAAGGCGCCTCGCTGTCGCGCACCGATGCGGTGAGCCGGCAGATGGTCGAGCTGGCGCACGGCGTGGAAGGCGTCGAGATGGTGCCGGCCTACCCCGGCCTGAATGCCTTGCAGCAGGTCAACACGCCCAACCTCACGGCTTCCTACATCATTCTCAAGCCGTTCGGTCAGCGCCATCGCAGCGCCACCGAAATCAATGCCGAACTCAACGCCAAGTTCGCCGGCATCCGCGACGGCTACGCCTATGCGCTGCTGCCGCCGCCGATCCAGGGGCTGGGCAACGGCTCGGGCTACTCGCTGTACCTGGAAGACCGCGCCGGGCTCGGCTACGGCGCACTGCAGGATGCGCTGAACACCTTCCGCGGCGCGATCGCGCAGACCCCAGGCATGGGCTTCCCAGTCAGTTCCTACCAGGCCAACATCCCGCAGCTGGAGGTGAAGGTGGATCGCGTGAAGGCGAAGGCGCAGGGGGTCGCGCTCACCGACCTGTTCGACACCTTGCAGACCTATCTCGGCTCGGTCTACGTCAACGACTTCAACCTGTTCGGGCGCGTCTACCGCGTGATGGCGCAGGCCGACACCGCGCACCGCCAGCGCGCGGAGGACATCGGCAATCTGTACACGCGCAACGACCGCGGCCAGATGGTGCCGGTGGGCGCGATGGTCACCGTCACGCCGAGCTACGGCCCCGACCCGGTGGTGCGCTACAACGGCTATCCGGCGGCCGACCTGATCGGCGACGCCGACCCGCGCGTGCTCTCATCCGGCCAGACCATCGCCAAGCTGCAGGAGATCGCGGCCAAGGTGCTGCCGCGCGGGATCAAGCTGGAATGGAGCGACCTCAGCTATCAGCAGGTCACCCAGAGCAACGCCGCCGCGATCGTATTCCCGCTGGCGGTGATGCTGGCCTTCCTGGTGCTGGCCGCGCTGTACGAAAGCTGGACCCTGCCGCTGGCAGTGATCCTGATCGTACCGGTGTGCATGTGCGCGGCCCTGCTCGGCGTATGGCTGTCCGGCGGCGACAACAACGTGTTCGTACAGGTGGGCCTGGTGGTGCTGATGGGCTTGGCCTGCAAGAACGCGATCCTGATCGTGGAGTTCGCCCGCGAGCTGGAAATGCAGGGCATGGCCACGGTGAAGGCCGCGCTGGAAGCCTGCCGGCTGCGCCTGCGCCCGATCGTGATGACCTCGGTGGCCTTCATCGCCGGCTCGGTGCCGCTGCTGCTCGGCCACGGCGCCGGCAGCGAAGTGCGCGCCGCCACCGGCGTCACCGTGTTCGCCGGCATGCTCGGCGTCACCGTGTTCGGCCTCTTCCTCACCCCGGTGTTCTACGTCGCCCTGCGCAAGCTGGCGCGACGCCCCGCCTGGTCCGGCGAGCACAGCTCGATGGACGGCGAACCCGGCGCCCTGGAGCACGCTCATGGCTAAGCTTTCTTCCCTGACGATCGCGCTGAGCCTGGCCCTGGCCGGCTGCGCGGTGGGCCCCGACTATCATCGCCCCACGCTGGCGCTGCCCGCCCAGTACGCACGCCAGTCGACTGCTGCCGACGATGCGGCGACATCCGACGCAGCCAGGCCGAACGCCGGCGACGCCGAGTTCTGGCGCAGCTTCGGCGATCCGCAGCTGAGCGCCCTGGTCGAGCAAGCACTGGCCGCCAATCGCGATCTGTGCGGCGCCATGGCGCACTACGACAGCGCCGCCGCCCTGCTGCGCGAAAGCAAGTTCGACCGCTACCCCACCGTCACCGCGAACGCCCAAGGCGGCCGCCAGCGGGTCAGCGAAGACCAGTCTTACGGCTATCCGCGCAGTGCCCGCACCTACAGCGCCGGCATCGACGCGAGCTGGGAGCTGGATCTGTTCGGCCGGGTGCGCCGCAGCGTCGAGGCGCAGCGCGCCGAGACCGCGGCCAGCGCAGACGACCTGGCCGCGCTGCAGGTGGCGATCGCCGGCGAAACCGCGAGCACCTATGTGCAACTGCGCGGCCTGCAGGAGCGCCTGCGCGTGGCGCAGGACAACGCCGCCAACCAGCGCGACACGCTGCAGTTGGTCGACGCGCGCCTGGCCGCGGGCCGCGGCACCGAGTTCGACAGCGCGCGGGCGCGCGCGCAGTTCGAGACCACCGCTTCGCGCGTGCCGGCGCTGCAGGCGCAGATCGCGGTGGCCGAGCATCGCCTTGCGGTGCTCACCGGACACACGCCGGAAGCCTTGATCGCCGAACTCGATCCGGCCCGGCCGCTGCCGGCGCTGCCCGCACGCATCGATCCCGGCACGCCGGGCGACTTGTTGCGCCGGCGGCCGGACATCGCGGCGGCGGAACAGCGCCTGCATGCCGCTACCGCGCGGGTCGGCGTGGCCACCGCCGACCTGTTCCCGCGGCTGAGCCTGAGCGGCCTGCTCGGCACCCAGGCGTTCCATAACGACGCGCTGTTCAAGAGCGGCGCCGAGACCAACAGCGCCCTGCTCGGCATCGACTGGTCCTTCCTCGACGTGGGCCGCGTGCGTGCGCGCATCGCGGCCAGCCGCAGCGATGCAGCCGGCCTGCTGGCGCAGTACCAGCAGACCGTGCTGCTGGCGCTGGAGGACACCGAGAACGCCCTGGTGCGCGACGCCCGCACACGCAGCGAAGACCAACAGCTCGAGCTCGCCGCGCGCGACAGCGCGCAGGCCGCCCGGCTGGCGCGGCTGCGCTACCAGGCCGGCGAGATCGATCTGTACGAAGTGCTGGACGCCGAACGCAGCCTGCTCGCCGCGCAGGATGCCTTCGCCGACAGCCGCACGCGCAGCGTCACCGCCGCCGTCGCGCTGTACCAGGCACTGGCCGGCGGCTGGCCGCAACGCGAGCCCGCGCGAACGGACACGGCGGCGGCCGTCGCGAGCAGGGTGCAGACCGGCGCATCTGTACCGTCATCGCCTGTCCGGAACGACGTGGCGTTCTGAGTCATCGACCCGTACTCACACGACAGGAGCCACGACCATGGCGGGTTCGGCAGACTTCGAGACAGGCCTGCAGCGATGGCAGGCGATCGACGTCGTCTTCGCGGAGGGCGACGTCGGCCACCTACTCGAAGACTGCTTGCTCGAACTCTCGACGCCGAGCTCGCCGGTCCGCGGCTTCGCTCAAGGACAGGGCGAAGAACATCGCGTGCAGGCTGCCGGTGCGCGAAGCTCGCTCGACACGTGCACCACCGACCCATCCGGCGCCAGCGGGCTGCGTCCTCTCGAAGTGATGCGTCGCAGGTCCGGTTCGGCATCCGCCTGCCGAGCCGGCATCCAGCGCAGCGCGGCCGGCACGCGCCAGCCAACGCAAGGCACGCCTGCCAGCCCACGCATCACCGAAGCATGCCGGCGCACAGACGTCGATGCGATGTCAGGCCATCGGCACGCCGATCACTGGATAGACGGCCATGCAGACTGAAACGCCCATACGCCGAGAGACCGAGAGCACGCCGTGGAGCGCTATGGTCTGCGTGATCCTGGCCGGCATCGTGGCCGCCCTGCATGTGGGCAAGGCGCCGATCGCGCTGGCGCAGATGCAGGGCGAGTTCGGTCGCAGCCTGGCCTCGCTGTCGTGGGTGATGTCGGTGTTCCCGCTGGTCGGCGTGATCGGCGGCATCGCTTCGGGCGCGCTGGTGCAGCGTGGCGGCGACCGCCGCATGCTCGGCCTGGGCCTGTGCACCCTGGCCGCTGCCAGCACGGCGGGCGCACTGAGCCACGGCTACGCATGGCTGATCGCAACACGCGTGATCGAGGGCCTGGGCTTCGTGATCGTGGTGGTGGCCGCGCCCGCCTTGCTGCACCGGCTCACGCCGCCGCGGCGGCACGCTCTGGTGTTCGGCTTCTGGAGCGTGTTCATGGCCAGCGGCATGGCGCTGTCGATGTTGCTCGGTCCCTCGCTGGGCGGCTGGCGCCGGCTGTGGCTGCTCGATGCGGCACTCGCCGTGCTGATGGCCCTGCTCTTGGTGACGATCCCGGCATCGCCGCGACAGCAGCGCAGCGTCTCCACGCACGAACTGCTGCAGGGCATCGGCGCCACCCTGCGCGCGCGGCGACCGCTGATCCTGGCGCTGGCCTTCGGCATGTACGCGCTGCAGTTCTTCGCCGTGCTGAGCTTCCTGCCGGTGTTCCTGATGCAGCGCATGGGCATGGACCAGCGCACGGCCGGCACGCTCAGCGCAGCCGTGGTGGCGGCGAACATCCTCGGCAACGTCGCCGCCGGCGCACTGCTTGCGCATGGCATGCGGCCTGCGCGACTGATGATGCTGACCAGCCTGGCCACCGGCGCATGCGGCGTTGCCCTGTTCCTGCCCGCCACGCCCCCCACGCTGGCCGTGCTGCTCGGCTTCGCCTTCTCCGCTGCGGGCGGCCTGCTGCCGCCTACCCTGCTGGCCTGCGCGCCGCAGGCGGTGCCGCAGCCTGCGCTGACGCCGCTGAGCCTGGGCCTGGTGATGCAGGGCAATTACCTGGGCCAGGTGCTGGGGCCGCTGGTGGTCGGCGCCGTCGTCGGCGCCGCCGGCTGGGCCGCCGCCGCAATCCCGGTGGCGCTGGCTGCGGCGTGCGGCGTCGCGCTGGGCCTGCGGTTCGGATACTCACCAAGGAGACGCGACCATGCCTGAGCACACGCTGCGCATCGATGTCCACGCCCACGCCTGGAGCACGGACTACCTCGACCGCCTTGCCGCCGCCGGCTTCGCCACCACCGGCGCGCATCGCGGGCTGGGCGCGGAAACCAGCGACGAGGCCTTGCAGGCCCGCTTTGCGCTGATGGATTCGGCCGGCATCCGGATGCAGGTGCTGTCCGCCACGCCGGCCTCGCCGCACTTCGAGCGGCGCGCCGATGCGATAGCGCTGGCGCGGCAGGTCAACGACGAATACGCCGAGCTGGTCCGCCGCCATCCGCAACGCTTCCGCGCCTTCGCCGCGCTGCCGCTGCCGCACGTCGATGCGGCGCTGGAAGAACTGGAACGCGCGCTGGCGCTGCCCGGCATGCTGGGCGTGGCGATCACCACCTCGATCCTCGGCCGCTCCATCGCCGACCCGCGCTTCGAGCCGCTGTATGCCGAACTGGACCGGCGCGGCAGCGTGCTGTACGTGCATCCGGCCGGCTGCGGCGCGGAATCGCCGCTGATCCAGCAGCATCGGCTGACCTGGGCGGTCGGCGCGCCGGTGGAAGACACCGTGGCGGTGATGCACCTGCTGATTGCGCAGATTCCGCAGCGCTATCCGCGCCTGAAGATCGTCGCCGGCCATCTGGGCGGCGCCCTCCCGATGCTGCTGCCGCGACTCGACCACGCGGCAAGCTACGAAACCCCGGAAGTCCCTGAGCCGCCCAGCGTCGCCCTGAAGCGCCTGTGGTACGACACCGTCGGTCACGACCACGTGCCGGCCCTGCGCGCCGCCGTCGCAAGCTTCGGCGCGGACCGGCTGCTGCTGGGCAGCGACTTTCCCTATCAGCGCGATGACTTGTTCCGTGCCGCGGTCGGCTACGTCGAACGCGCCGGGCTCGACGCCGCCGACGTCGAGGCCATCCTCGACCGTAACGCGGCACAGCTGCTCGGGCTGGGCTGATGCGTCGCCGATACGCCGACCTTCGCTCTGCCAGTTCCATCGCGCTGCAGTCGGTGCCGGTGCGTTGCGAGCTCGCTCCTGCCGTGACGCTGGCTCATCCATTGCTGCGGCATGGCCACTGGAATCAGCGCGAGGCACGCAGCCGCGCCTGCAACGCATATCGGCGAGATGCGCCACGCCTGTGTCGGTTCGATCTCAGCAGCGGCCCCACGGCAAGGCGGCTACTGCGATGGGGTGTAGGCGATCCGCCGACCGGCCGGACGCGGATCAACAAGCTGGGCGGCGAAACCGCCCTGCCGTGCCAACCGGTCAGTTCACCCAGACGCTGCCGCCGAGCAGGCACCAGCCGCCGTGATGCGCGGCATGCCGAATGCGCAAGCGCGACCGTCGCGACCCACCAGGACCTATCCGCATGTCCGCCTTATCTCCCGCAGCCACGATGCCAGCGATCACTCCCGCCGCACGCAGCATCGCTGCAATATACCCGGCCACACGCGAAGACCTCGGCGGGCTGATCGCCCGCTGCCCGCTGTCGTTGCGCGGGCCGGCGCGGCTCGATCCGTTTCTGCGCCTGGTCCACTTCGGGCCGCAATCATGCCGCCCGTATCTCGCGGCGTGGACCTGCGGCACGCGCCCGTATCGCGGCATCGAGGCGGTCAGCATGGTCCTTGCCGGCACGCTGACGCGGCGCGACCGCGACGGCAGGTGCAGGCACGGCGCCGGCGACGTGCAGTGGCTGACCGCGGGAGCGGGAATGACCTGCGGCGAAACGCTGTCGGTGGCCTCCCGCCGGGCCGAGGGGCAGATCGAGATGCTGCAGCTGTGGATCAACCTGCCGGCGCGATTGAAGACGATCGAGCCGTCTCGCCATGACGTGGCGGCCGCCGACCTGCCGACGCTGCCCTTGGCGGGCGATGCCGGCGAGCTTCGTCTGCTGGCCGGCGATTTCGACGGCGCGAGCGGACCGGTTCGCTCACCCTGCAGCGTGTTTCTGGCCATCGTGCACTTACGCGCCGGCGCCCTGGCGCAGCTGCCGGCGCCGAGCCGGCGCAGCGTGCTGCTGTATCTCGTGCGTGGCGAATTGGCGATTGCCGGCATGCCGGTCGAGGCATGGCGACTGGTCGAAATGAATGCCGACGGGGACCGCGTACTGATCGAGGCGAAGAGCGAAGCCTTGCTGCTGTTCGGCCACGCCGAACGCCTCGACGAACCGCTCGCGGCCGACGGAGCCATGGTCATGAACACCCCGGCGGAACTCGCTGCGGCCTTCCGCGATTTCAGCGCTGGCCGCTTCGAAGGCGGCAGCTGATGGCATCGGGCACCGGGTCCGGCGGTGCCCATGTTCGAATCTGCCGCAGAAGCGCCGCGACCGGCCTGCCGAAACGATGGCCGGGTCGGACCCGACGCCATCGATCGGCTGCACAGACAAGCCCACGCCGATCGCCTAAGCTGGTGGCCTTGTCTTTGCGCCTCGCCATGCCTGCATGGCGCGACACGGACGTCCACACACGGAGCGATCGCATGAGCGAATCCCTGCAACTCGGTCAGAGCGTGCTGGCGGCGCAACCGTTCAGCGCACTGCTCGGTACGGAGCTGACCCGATTCGAGAGCGGCCATGCCGAGCTGCGCATTCCGATCGTCGACCGCTTGCTCCAGCAGCACGGCTTCGTGCACGGCGGCGTGCTCAGCTATGCGGCGGACAACGCACTGACCTTCGCCGGCGGCAGCGTGCTCGGCCCGCAGGTGGTCACCGCCGAATTCAAGATCAACTATCTGCGGCCGGCGCTGGGCGAGTCGCTGATCGCCCGTGCCGTAGTCGTGCATGCCGGCAAGAACCAGGCGGTCTGCCGCTGCGACATCTACGCCGTCGACGCACAGGGCGAACGGCTGTGCGCGACCGCGCAGGGCACCATCACGCGGCTGGGCCAGGGACCGAACCCCGAGCGCTGAGCGCGCGCCTTCCGACCCTTTCCCCCTGCCTGTCGCGTAAGCTGCCCCGATGACCGTCTCGCCCGCCCTGATCGAACGCCTGCGTCGCGAATTCGCGCTGGACTGGCACGGCATCCACGGTGCGCCGCACTGGGCCAGGGTCCGGCTGTTCGGCCTGCGCCTGTGCGAGCTCACCGGGGCGAATCCGCGCGTCGTCGAGGCCTTCGCCTTCCTGCACGATTCGCAACGCCGCGACGACAACTTCGACCATCTGCACGGCCCATTGGCCGCACAGTACGTACGTGCATTGCCGCGTTCCGTACTCGGCCTCGACGCGGCGGAAGTCGAACTGCTGGCCGCGGCCTGCGACGGCCACAGCTACGGTCTGAGCGAAGGCGACATCACCGTGCTCACCTGCTGGGACGCCGACCGCCTGGATCTCGGCCGCGTGGCGATCCGGCCCGATCCGGCGCGGCTGTGCACGGCACCGGCACGTGACCCCGCCTTCATCCAGTGGGCCTACGAGCGAAGCATGCAGAACGGCATACTGGAGACCTGAGCAGACGCCGCGGCCGGCGAGGCAGCGCAGGCCTCAGCGGCGCGCCTCCACTTTGCGCAGCCTGGAAAACACCCCGCCGCGGTAGCCCATGCGCAACGCCACCGTGGCGACGATATACGGCGACATCATCATGCTGACATGCGGCTCGCCCAGCAGGCGCCCGATGCGGCCGGCGCAGCGCTTGCCGTAGACAAACACGCCCAGCACGACGAGCGCCATCAAGGCCTCGCCGTTGCCCAGCCCCGGCAACAGGGATGGATAATTGGGCACGAAGGCGCAGCCGACCAACAGCAGCGGCGCGCACACGAACAGCGCGAGCACGATCCGCCGCACCAGCAGACAAGCCTGCTCCAGCTGCTCCAGCGAAACGGCTGGCTTTTCCACCCCGTCCTGCGTCAGGACGACATCCTTGTAAGTCAGAAAGCATCCACCGCCTCGATCGGCGGGTTCCGCATCGCCGCCGAAACGGAACGCATCGAGTGCAGCGCCGGCGAGCCGATCGGCATATGGGACCAGCTCGACGCGGGACGCGGCAAGCGGCGCGCTACAAGCCCTTGGCCGCCTGCGCCACCGCGCGGAACAGCGCACGCCCCTTGCTCATGGTCTCCTCCCACTCGGCGGTGGGGTCGGAGTCGTAGACGATGCCAGCCCCGGCCTGGACGTATAGACGGCCGCCCTGGATCACCGCGGTGCGGATCGCGATGGCGGTGTCGGCATCGCCCCACCAGCCGATCCAGCCGATCGCACCGGCGTAGATGTTGCGCTTGTACGGCTCCAGCTCCTGGATGATCTCCAGCGCGCGGATCTTCGGCGCGCCGCTCAGCGTGCCGGCCGGGAAGGTGGCCTTGAGCACGTCCATGTAGCTGGCCTGCGGCCGCACGCGACCCTGCACCTGCGAGACGATGTGCATCACGTGCGAGTAGCGCTCGACCACGAAGGACTCGCTCACCTCGACGCTGCCGGTCTCGCTGATGCGCCCGATGTCGTTGCGACCCAGGTCGATCAGCATCACGTGCTCGGCGCGCTCCTTCGGGTCGGCCAGCAGCTCGGCCTCCAGCGCGCGGTCCTCCGCTTCGGTGGCGCCGCGCCGGCGCGTGCCGGCCAGCGGGCGCACCACCACCTTGCCGTCCTTCAGCCGCGCCAGGATCTCCGGCGAAGATCCGACGATCTGGGTGTCGCCGAGATCGACGAAGTACATATAAGGCGACGGGTTGAGCGCGCGCAGCGCACGGTACACGTCCACCGGCCGCGCATGGAAGGCCACGCTCAGCCGCTGCGAGGGCACCACCTGGAAGATGTCGCCGGCGCGGATGTACTCCTTCGCCTTCTCCACCATCGCCTCGAATTCCTCCTTGGTGAAGGAGGAGCTGAAGTCGCCTTCGTCCAGCGCCACCGACTGGGTGGACTGCGGATAGCCCGCACCGCCCTGACGCAGCCGGTAGACCAGCGCGTCCAGCCGCCGCTGCGCCTGCGCGTAGGCCTGCGGCTGGGTCGGATCGGCGTGCACGATCAGGTACAGGCGGCCCTTCAGATTGTCGAATACCGCCACTTCCTCGGCCAGCATCAGCAGCACGTCGGGCGTGCCCAGCTCGTCGGCGCGATCCCACTGCGCCAGCCGCGGCTCGATGTAGCCGATGGTCTCGAAGCCGAAGTAGCCGACCAGGCCGCCGCTGAAGGCGGGCAGCTGCGGCAGCCGCGGCACGTCGTACTGCTGGCGCAGCGTTTCGATCTCGGCCAGCGGGTCGTCCAGGTGCCGGCGCTCCACCACCTCGCCGGCGTCTTCCACTTCCAGCTCGTGGCCGCGCAGGCGATACACCCGGCGCGCCGGCAGGCCGATGATCGAATAGCGCCCCCAGGTAGTGCCGCCCTCGACCGATTCGAACAGGAAGGTGTAGCGGCCGTCGGCCAGCTTCAGATACACCGACAGGGGCGTGTCGAGGTCGGAAAACACTTCGCGCACCAGCGGAATGCGCGTATGTCCTTGCGCGACCAGCGCGTCGAACTGCTCTCGGGAAATCACGTGTCGAAACTCGGCAGGCTCAGGGGAACGTCTATTGTAGACACAGGCGGCGGCCGAACTGGGACGCTCCCGTCGCGCCGGCCAGGCTCGCCTGAACGCTCAGAGCCGCTGCCGCGGCATGCCCTGCAGGCGCAGCACGAAGGCCACACCGTCACCGCCGTCGAGATTGCGCGCCGACGCCGCGCCGTCGTGGCGCTCGGCCACCAATCGCACCACGTACAGGCCCAGGCCCAGGTGCGGGGCGTCGCCGGGCGTGGCCTTGTCGCGCAGGCTGACCAGCGAATCGAACAGGCGACCCTGCATCGCCGCCGGCAGCGGCGGCCCCTGGTTGGCCAGCTCGATCTCCGCGCCGCCGTCGACCGCGCGCAGGCTCAGTCGCAGCCAGCCGTCGGCCGGAGTGAACGACAAGGCGTTGTCGAACAGCTTGTCCAGCGCCTGCGCGATCGGCTCCGGCGCGCAGTGCAGATGCAGCGGCTCGTCGGGCAGCACGCAGTCCAGCCCGCGGCCGCCGGCCAGCGGTCGATAGGCCTCCGCGCAGCCGCGCACCACTTCGCGCAGGTCCACGTCCTCGGGCTCGGCAGCGGCGATCGCGCGTTCCATCCGGCTGGCCTCGCTCATCGCCCGCACCAGCGCCACCAGCCGGGTCACGCCGTCGCGGGTGCGCACCAGATAAGGCTGCGCTTCCTCCGGCACGGCATGGTGCTGCTGCAGGATCTGCTCGAGGTTGTCCAGCGAGGACTTCACGATCGCCAGCGGCGTGTTCAATTCGTGCGAGAGCTTGGAGGCCAGCGTGCGCAGGTAGTCCGTATAGCCGCCGACCATCTCGAACAGATGCTCGAAACTGCGCGCGAGATCGCCGATCTCGTCGGGATCGCCGGTCATCGGGAAACGCCCCTGCTTGAACAGGCCGTCCATGCGTCCGTCGTGCAGTTGAGCCAGGTCGGCCGCCTTGCGCAGGCGCGCCAGGCGCAGGCTGAGACGGGTGGCGAAGGCGAGCAGCACGCCGCCCGCCACCAGCAGCACGCCGAAGCTGGTCAGCAACAGGCTGAGCAGGGCGCGATTGGCCAGCAGCGGCACCGCGCGGCTGGCCTGCTCCAGCAGCAGCACGCCCTGCACCTTGCCGTTGCGCTCCACCGGCACGGCGGTCGCCAGCACCACGCTGCCGCGGCTTTCGCCGCGCCGCCACACCGTGGCGGACTTGCCGCCGCCGGCCTGCGCCACTTCGGCCAGGTCCAGCCGCGGCACGTCCTGGGTCCACAGCTCGGCATCCTCGAGCTGGTTGGCCAGCAAGGCGCGGTAGATCATCGAGGCGAACCAGCCCGGCTGGTCCTTGGCCTGGCCGGCGGTTTCGCTCAGCCGCCCGCTGCGCGCCAGCAACCAGCCCTGCGGGCTCAGCAGGCGCGCGCGCATGTCGCCCGGCGCCAGCCTGGCCAGCTCGTCGGAGAGCAATGGCGAATAGGCCAGCAGCGGACGCCGCTCGACCGCCAGCGGATCGCCGCCGGCCGCCGGATCGAACACGCCGAGGCCCAGCGCATCCAGGTGCAGGCTGCGCGGCAGGCGCAGCTCGACCTGGTAGCCGCTGCCGTCTTCCTGCCATTGCGCGTTGAGCAGATCGGGCAGGCCGGCCAGCGCCGGATCGAGCGGGCGCGCTGTCACCGGGCCGGGCGCCGCGCTGGCCAGCAGATAGCGGCGCTGCTGGCCGCCCACGCCGAGACTGAGCACCAGGTGATCGGCCTGCAAGGCGCCGGCGTCGTCCGCATCGGCGCGCACCCGATGCGTGCTGCGCACCTGGGCATACAGGTAGAGCCAATCCTTGTCTTCGGCCAGCAGCAGCTTGCCGCGCTGGCCCAGCGGTTGGCTCCACGGCGTCAGCGGCGCCCAGTCGTCGCCGTAGCCGTCGACGGTGATCGGACTCTGCGCCTGCTGCACATACCAGCCGCGGTCGTCGCCGGGCAGAATCGCTCCGGTGACCACCAGGCTGCGCGCCACCGCGCGCGCCGAGGCCTCGAGCGCCTGCGCCTGGCCGTCGCGCAGCAGGCTTTCCATCTGTCGCACATACAGCCAGCCGGCCACCGGCAGGGCCAGCGTGCACAGGGCGACGAGCAGCAGCTTGCGGCGCAGATTCATCGGCTAGCAGCCCAGCAGGAGTTCTTCGGGGCCGGCATCATGCCCAGGCGCATGGGCCGCTGTCGACGAGACCGGCGATCCGACTGCGGCCGGGAAGCTCAGCAGCGCCTGCAACGCGACGCGCAGCGCCATGGCGTCGCCGGCCGGCACTTCCTGCACGCCGGGCAAGCCTTGCAGGCCGCAGGCCGGCGTGGCGATCACCGGGATCGCCGCGGCCACCGCGGCCAGGGCTGCGCGCGGCGCATGCTCGACGTGGGCCGGCAAGACCACCGCGTCGGCCACGCTGAGCCAGTCGCCGGCATAGCCGGCATGCTCGACCTCGATGCCTCGCCACAGCGACGCATCGTCGGACGGCGTGCCCAGCACGCGCAGCCGGCAAGACAGCCCGCGCAGGGCTTCCGCCAATTCGTAGGCGCCCTTGCGCGCCAGCGCGCTGGCCGGAAACACCAGCAGCGGCGGTCGTTGCGGGTCCCGCGTGCGCGGCACGTCGGCCGGTGCCGCCGGCAGCGTCCACGGCAGGCGCAGCACCTCCGCGGCGCCATGGGCGCGCCAGTAGGCCGCCACCTCGGCATGCGCGGTGACGATGCGCCGTGCGCCGCGCATCGCTTCCGCTTCGGCGGCGAGCAGCGCAGGCGACGCACGGAAATCGGCCAGGGTAGCGTCGGCCGCCTGGTTGCCGTGCCTGGCCCGATCCAGTCGCTGCTGCAGTTCGCCCATCGGCAAGGCGCTGGCCCACACGTCGTAGCTGCGACCACCCAGCGCGCCGGCCTGCTGCAGCCAGGGCAGCAGGCCCTGGTCGATCAGCAGATGGGTGTGCTCGGGGCGCAGCCGGCGCAGATAGGCCTCGGCCAGCCAGCGCTGCCCGTCCAGCACGCTGGCCTGGCGCCGTCCGGCATGGCGCGCCCAGCGCCGCTGCCACGCAGCGCGGCGCAGGCTGGCGGCAGTCGCGAGAAACAATTGCGCCTGGTCCGACGGCGGCAGCCACGCAACGAACTTTGCGCCCGAACCCGGCCGGCGCAGCCAGGCACGGGCTGGCACCGGCAGGAAGCGATCGGCGTCCGCCGATTCGCTGCGCAGATGAGCGGCAAGCTCCGGCGTGCGCGCGTCGAGCAGCCAGGCCGTGCGGCCCTGGCGCTCGCGCAGCGCCGGGCGATGGCGGAAGCAGCCGGTCTGCTCGCAGCTCAGGCAGCCGCGCGCGACCGGCCTGGGCTCGGCGGCGACCGTGGCGATCGTCGACAGCACCGGCCGCACCGGCTGCGGCGATACCGGCGCCTCTTTCGCGCGGATCGTCAGCACCAGCTCGTGCGCGCTCAGGCTCAGCTCCAGCCGCCAGGCCACCGGCGCACGGACCCGCAGGTCCACGTAGTTCCAGAACACCGTGGCGTCCTGTACTTCAGATCGCCCCGCCTGGCGCTCGATGCGCGCGCTATGCGCATGCCGCTCCACCAGCTCGAAGTCGGCCTCGGCGGCGCAGGCGGCCAGCGCGTTGGAGATCTGGCAGATGCCGCCGGCGATGGTCGGCACCACGCAGCCTTCGCGGATTTCGCGTCCGGCCACGAAGCCTCGGCGCGCCGTGGGCCGGCCGAGCTGCCGCCAGAAACTCAGGCAGGCGCCGGCAGGCACCTCCACCGCATGGAAGGCGCGTGCGGCAAGCCGCAGGTTGTGCACCTTGCCAGCGACCAGGATGAATTCGCCCTCGCGGCCGTCGGCCCACAGCGGCGTGCGCGACTGCGCCAGCACCGACGCACCAGCCAGTTCATCGGCCGCAGGCCAGCGGCGCAGTTCGCGGTCGAACAGGTTGCGCGCAGTGCGCCGCGCGATCTGCCGGCGCGAGCGCAGCCAGAACCACAAGGCCTGGCTGCGACTGGGAATATCCGGGACCTGCGATTCCATGAGGTGCTGCTCCCTGCAGCGCGAAACGCATGTCCGCCGCGGCGGGCGACGGCTAAGGCGACGCCGGCGCGGCGGCTGCCTTGGCCTCCGCCGCCTGCTTGCGGTAATGCGAAGATTCGATCACTTGGGCGAACGCGGCCAGCAGCGACTGCCGCGTGGGGTCGTCCGCGGCCAGCGCCATCGACCAGCTGAAGCGGATACCGGAAGCCTTGCCCGGATCGCAGAACGCCACGGCGTCGTCGACGTGATCGCTGCCGTGATAGACGAAACCGCGGCAACCCAACCGCGCGCCCGGCAGGGGCAGCGGCTCGACCTTCGCTGCCGGATCGCGCTGCAGATAGTGCTTCTGGTCGTCCTGCCACTCGGCATCCAGCGTGGCCAGTTTGGCCGGCCACACATTGAGCACCATCACGCGGTTCGGCTCGCCGGTCCACTCACCCTGGTACAGCACCAGGTCCACGCCGATCGCACGGGCGTACTGGCAGCAGTCCTGGGTCCAGCCGGCCGGCTTGCGCGCGTCGATCGACCAGCCAGCGGCCACGCCATCGGCCTTGCCGCTGGCCACCGCGTCGCCGCGCGCCGCGGCAAGTCGATCCGTCGCCGTCGCCGTCACGGCGACGCACAGCAGCGTCGCCGCGAGCCCGCAGCGAACGGCTCGCCTCACGGCTTCCATCGATAGCCCACGCCGTGCACGGTCTCGATGGCGTCGAACTCCGGCGCCACCGCGATGAACTTCTTGCGGATGCGCTTGATGTGCGAGGTGATGGTGGCGTCGTCCACCACCAGCTCGGCCTCGCGCATCAGCTGGTCGCGGTTCTTCACGTGGCCGGGGAAGCGGATCAGCGTGTGCACCATCCAGAACTCGGTGACGGTGAGCGGCACTTCCTCGCCGTTCCAGGTGATGCGCATGCGCTCGGATTCCATCTTCAGCGGACCGTGCTCGATCACCGTCTCGCTGGAGGTGGGCACCTTCAGCGACTCGATGCGGCGGAACAGCGCCGCGATGCGCGCCGCCAGCTGGTGCAGGCTGGTGTCCTTGCTGAGGTAGTCGTCGGCGCCCAGGCGCAGGCCGGAGATCACGTCGAAATCGGAATCGCGCGCGGTGAGGAAGATGATCGGCAGGGTGGCCGACTTCGCGCGCAGTTCGCGGCACAGGTCGAAACCGCCTTCCGGCTCGTCGCCCAGGCCGATGTCGATGATGACCAGCTCCGGCATGCGCATGGCGAAGGCGTTGGAAGCTTCCTGGCGCGAGCCGAAGCCGCGGGCGTCGTAGCCGAAGCGGGTCAACGCCTCGACGTAGTTGGCGCGGATCAGCGGTTCGTCTTCGACAATGGCGATGTGGCGGCCCATGGGCGGATGTTTCCTGTGCGTGTTTCGGCAGGGATGGAGGGTGCAGTGTGCCCAGCGCCGGTGCAAGCCGTGGGGCGGGGCTGCCCGCATTTTGCCCGATCCTGTCAGCGTATCGACTGCTGGCCGTCGCCGCAGGCGCCGCCATGGGGCGCCTCATAGCACCCAGACCTCGCCGGGACACCCGCATGACCTCTTCGACCAGCCCCCTGCCGCGCGACCCGAATGCCGAACTGAACGGCTTCGAGCCGCTGCGCGTAGCCCTCGCCCTCGGCGCGCTGCTGCTCGGCCTGCTGCTCAGCATTTACTGAGCGCCCCGATGCCGAGCGAACCCCATCCCTCTGCCGTGAAGTACCTGAATGCGATCGGCGCGAACGGAATCGCGCCGATCGCGGGGCTCGCCGAGCCCGATCCGGACTGGCAGCCGCTGTAACGCCCCTGCTTCGAACAACCGACGACGACGCCCACCCCGCCGTTCCTTCTCCCCTCTCACGAGGGGATTTTTTTGCGTGTCCGCCGCTCGATTTCACGCGGCGGCGTGCACAAAACTGACTGCCGCAATAATCCGCCGGAAACTTTCGCGACGAGGTCGGGTCTGATCTAGAGCCAGTGGATCCACACCGTGGAGTCCGCCTCGGTCGAAGTATCGAGCCTTCACGGATGCGCTGGCGACATGTGTGATCTCCTCACGCGTCTTCCGACGACGCTTGCCCGGTGCGCGTCCCTCCCCGACTGCACCGGGCTTTTTCTGCACGCGGGCATCAGTCTCGCCGTGGCGCGAACACGCTTCGAATCGGTTCGAAGACGAAGGCGGAGCGCAGCGGCCCAAGGCCCACCGAAAAGGCTTGCGCAGCACGCGACGGGCGGGCGCAGGACAGCAAGTTTTTGCTGTTAGCCAGGCTTGGGCAAGCGAGGAGTAGCATGCGCCATCCAGTCACCCGCCGCCCGCTTGCCGGAGTCGATTCATGTCGCACAAAGCCTTCACCCTGCTGTTGTCTCTGAGCCTCGGTCTGCTTGCCACCACGGCCTGGGCCGGCGACACGCCGCAGCAGGATGACCCAGCCAGCAGCAAGGCGCTGGCCAACCAGCAGTGCGCGATCGGCGAAGAGAAATTCCTGCCCGGCGACTATTACTACTGCCTGGGCACCCAGGCCTACGGGCAGGGCTATTACGACCGCGCCCAGAAGTTCTTCACCACCGCCGCCAGCTGGGCCAGCAAGCCGGCGCAGTACGTGCTCGGCGTGATGGCGCTGAACGGCGACCGCCAGTCGGCCAATCGCCCGCTGGCGATCGCCTGGTTCGCGCTGGCCGCCGAACGCCATCGCGAGGACTTCGTGGCGGCCTACCAGAAGGCGCTGGCGCAGTCGTCGGAAGCGGACAAGCACGCCGCCGAAGCGCTGCTGCGCCAGATGCGGCCGACCTATGCCGACGCCACCGCGGCGGTGCGCGCCGAACGGCGCTATCACGACGGCATGGCCGCCGTGAAGCGCGCCGGCGGCAATTCGGGCGTGCAATGCATCTCCGGCGTGCAGCCGATCGGCGCGGACCCCAACGGCTCGAACAGCACGGTCGCCTGCCTGCAGTTGCCGCAGTTCGTCGAGACCATCGACAAGGCCGCGCCGAACGTCTTCGAAGGCTGGGGTGGTCATGTCACCGTGGGCGATCTGCAGCCGGTGAACGCTCCCGACGCGCCGAGCAAGTAAAGCTCCTCCGCGCAACGAGGCAGGGGATGCCTGCGACTGACACGGCAAACTTGCAGGTCGACCGGAGTTGCACGAATGCATGCCGCACGATGACGCGATGCTCAGCCGGCGAGATGCTCAGCCGGCTTGCGCGTTGTCGCCTGGCGAAGGGCCGCGGGTCTTTCAAGCCATCCAACGGAGACGGCAAGCCTTGCGGCTATCGCCGGTTCGTTCGATCCCAGCCAGGTCGAGGCCAGTCTCGATCCTGTCGAGGCTTGTCCCGGACTGGCCGAGGGCCAATCCCGATCGAGTCGCCGCTTGGCGTTGCGTACCCGCGTCGCTGTGCAAGCACGGCCGACTTCCTCGGCAACCCGCCGTGTCGTCCGTCCCGCATCTCGGACGGACGATGCCGGTAATGGCTGGACGTATGTCAGCCGAAGCGCATCTAGCCCAGCTTGGCGCGCATCGCCTCGATCTCCGCGCGGTAGTCGGGCGCGTTGAAGATCGCCGAGCCGGCGACGAAGGTGTCCGCGCCGGCCGCGCCGATCTCGCCGATATTGTCGGCATTGACGCCGCCGTCGATCTCCAGCCGCACCGCCAGGCCGCTGTCGTCGATCAGCTTGCGCGCCTGACGCAGCTTGTGCAGCGCCATCGGGATGAACTTCTGGCCGCCGAAGCCCGGATTGACCGACATGATCAGCACCAGGTCCAGCTTGTCCAGCACGTAGGGCAGGCAGTCCAGCGGCGTGGCCGGGTTGAACACCAGGCCGGCCTTGCAGCCGCACTCCTTGATCAGGCCGATGGTGCGGTCGACGTGTTCGCTGGCCTCGGGATGAAAGCTGATCGAGGTGGCGCCGGCCTTGGCGAAGTCCGGCACGATGCGGTCGACCGGCTTCACCATCAGGTGCACGTCGATCGGCGCGACGATGCCGTAGCTGCGCAGCGCCTTCAGCACCATCGGGCCCATGGTGAGGTTGGGCACGTAGTGATTGTCCATCACATCGAAGTGCACCCAGTCGCCGCCGGCGGCCAGCACCTTGGCGGTGTCCTCGCCCAGCCGCGCGAAATCGGCGGAGAGGATGGAAGGGGCGATCACGTTGGCTTGCTTGCTCATGCTTTCCTCGATGCCTGCTGCGGGGCGTCCGCGTGGCGGCCACAACGACCATGGTAGCTTCCGCGCGGCCGCCGCAGCGTGAACCTGGCCAGTCGGCCTACTTGAAGCCGCGCTCGGCCTTGATGCGCTCGTAGGCCGCGTTGATCTCGCTGGCGCGGGCCTCGGCGCGCCGACGCATGTCTTCGGGAAGATCGCCCAGGCGATCCGGGTGGTGCTCGGAAATCAGCTTGCGATAGGCGCGCTTCACCGCGCGGTCGTCGGCGCTGCGCTCAATGCCCAGCACCGCATACGGATCGGGGCCCTGCGGCGCGCGCTGCGGCGGCACGTAGCCGCCGGCGCCCGGGCCGCGCCGACCGCCGGCAGTGCCGGTGTTCCACGCATAGCCCTTCATCGCCAGCAAGGCCATCAGCTCCATCTCGCTGATCCGCAGCGCGAACGCCAGCTGGCGCAGCAAGGCCATCTTCGGCGCCGAGGGATTGCCTTCCGCCAGCACGGTCTCGATCACCACGTCGAGCACCGGGAAGGCGTGGTCGCGGCGCAAGCCCACCCACTGGCGCAGCTGGTTGATCGCCGCGGTCACGTCGAATTCCGGCTGCTTGCCGGCGTTGAAGCTGGCCACCGCCTGCTGTCGCTGCGCGGGCGTCAGGCCCATGCGGTCCATCATGCGCTCGGCCACGGCGATTTCCTCCGCCGACACGCGCCCGTCGGATTTCGCCACCGCACCGAGCAGGGCGAACAGCGGCTCGATGAAGCCGCCGGCCTCGGGCGTGGCCTTGCGGCGCTGGCCGAAGCGCAGGTTGTCGAACACCAGGCCGATCACCGCTCCCACCACCGCACCGACCAGGCCGTGGCCGAGCAGCAGGCCGAAGAAGGCGAACCACAGGGTGTAGACGTAGCTCATGGCTGCCCCGCGGCGGCCGGCGCCTGCGCGCTGTACCAGCGTGCCAGCTCGTCCAGCTCGGCGTCGCTGACCGGGCCGATCGCGGTGCGCATCAGCGGCACGTCGCGGCTGCCGTCGCGGTAGTGGCGCAGGGCCGCGCGCAGATAGTCCAGCCGCTGCCCGGCCAGGTTCGGCGCACCGGGAATCTGCGCCATGCCGGTTTCGCCGTGGCAGGCCGCGCACAGGCCCAGCCGGGCCGGCTTCGGCGGCAGGCCCGCCGCAGACTCGGTCCACGCCCCGGCCAGGGCAGGCAAGCAGGCGGCCAGGCAGCCCGCCGCAAGCAATAGGCTTCGCATCGGCAGCACACGGAGATCAAAGTCGGTCATTCTATCGCGTCTAGCCCGATGAATGACCGGTGTGCGCATCGCCTGCACGCGGGGCACGGGAGGCGCGATCCGCCCTCGGTCTTGCCCCACGCCGCGCTGCGAACCAGATCGGTTCCTACCACCGAAAAGTAGCCGGAGGGCCGATTCCGTGGGCATGCATGGGCCCGACGCGGCGGCACCGCGGCCGCAGCGGCTAGAATAAGCGCCTGTCCCACCCGCGAAGCGCCGCCGTGCCTACCACCTTGCTGCAATCGAACCTGCCCGGCCTGGACCTGATCCACCGCGGCAAAGTCCGCGACGTCTACGCCCTGCCCGGCCAGCGCCTGCTGATCGTCGCCACCGACCGCCTGTCCGCCTTCGACGTGGTGCTGCCCGACCCGATTCCCGGCAAGGGCGAGATGCTCACCCAGATGTCCAACGTGTGGTTCGGCAAGACCGCGCACCTGGTGCCCAACCACCTGCTCGACGTGCCGCTGGCCGAGGTGCTGCCTCCCGGCACCGACCTGGCGCTGTACGCGAAGCGCGCGGTGGTGACCCGCCGCCTGAAGCCGGTGCCGGTGGAGGCGATCGCGCGCGGCTACCTGATCGGCTCGGGCTGGAAGGACTACCAGCGCAGCGGCGCGGTGTGCGGCATCGAACTGCCGCAGGGGCTGCGCCAGGCCGAGCAACTGCCGCAGCCGATCTTCACGCCGTCGACCAAGGCCGCCGTGGGCGACCACGACGAGAATGTCAGCTTCGACACGGTGGTCGCGGCGGTCGGCGCCGAGCTGGCCGAACAGGTGCGCGACGCCACCCTGAGCATCTACCGCTGGGCCGCGGCCTATGCGGCCGAGCGCGGCATCATCATCGCCGACACCAAGTTCGAGTTCGGCACCGACGAAGACGGCAAGCTGTACGTGATGGACGAGATGCTGACTCCCGACTCCTCGCGCTTCTGGCCGGCCGAGGAATACCGCGTGGGCATCAGCCCGCCGAGCTACGACAAGCAGTTCGTGCGCGACTATCTGGAAACGCTGGACTGGAACAAGACCGCGCCGGGCCCGCGCGTGCCCGCCGAGGTGATCGGCGCGACCGCGGCCAAGTACGCCGAGGCGCTGCAGCGGCTGGCCGGGATCCGGCTCGACGGATGAACGCCTGGCTCAGTCTCGCGGTGGCCATTCTCGCCGAGGTGGTCGGCACCAGCGCGCTGAAGGCCTCGGAGGGATTCAGCCGCCTGTGGCCCAGCCTGCTGGTGGTCGCCGGCTACAGCATCGCCTTCTATTTCCTGAGCCTGACCCTGAAGCAGCTGCCGGTGGGCATCGCCTATGCGGTGTGGTCGGGCGTCGGCACCGTGCTGGTGACCCTGATCGGGGTGATCGCCTTCCAGCAGAAGATCGACCTGGCCGGCGCGCTCGGCATCGCGCTAATCATCGCCGGCGTGCTGGTGCTGAACCTGTGGTCGCGCGCCGGCGCGCATTGACGCCCTCTCATCACGAGACCTTCCCATGCACAGCATGCAGCACTGGCTCGACAGCTACAGCAGCGATCATCGCCACCCGACCAACCAGCTGCTGCACTGGATCTGCGTGCCGCTGATCGCCTGGTGCGCGATCGCCCTGCTGTGGAGCGTGCCGGTGCCGGCGCTGCTCGGTCGCGCCGGCTTCTGGGCCGCCGGCGCGATGGTGCTGGCCTTCGCCTGGTACTGGAAGCACTCGCACCGGCTCGGCCTGGCCCTGCTGCTGGCGCTGGTCCTGCTCGGCGCGGTCACCAGCCTGCTCTACGACCGGCTCGGCGCGAGCAACCTGCGCTGGCTGGCGCTGGCGGTGTTCGTGATCGCCTGGATCGGCCAGTTCATCGGCCACGCGATCGAAGGGCGCCGGCCCAGCTTCCTCACCGACCTCTCCTATCTGCTGGTCGGCCCGGCCTGGCTGATGGAAAAGCTGCTGCGCCGGCTCGGTCTCGGAGCTTCGGCATGAGCACGGCGCTGACCCTGATCAGCGCCGCGCTGTGGTGGGTGCTGTACAGCAGCATCGGCGCGCTGTTCTGCGCGTTGATCGCCTGGGCGGTGCTGCGCTGGGCGGAGCGCTGCACGGTGGTGTTCAACCGCACCTACCTGGCCTGCCTGCTGTGGAGCCTGCTCAGCATGCTGCTGATCGCCGGCGTGGCCCTGCACGAACACCACACACGTCCGCCCTACGGCGCCCTGCTCGCCTCCGGCACACTGCGCGGCGTGCTGGTGCTGGACATGCTGGCCGGCGTGCTGCTGCTGTGGCGGCTGATCCCGCGCACCGACGCGCGGCGCATCCGCCCGGGCAGCGCCTGCTTCGCGGTGGCGGCGGTGATGGCGATCGGCTTCGGCATCGCCACCAGCCTGGCCTGATCCGCGCTGCGCAGGCGCCTTTACGGACTCGGCAACTTGTCGGTGAGGCCGGGCGTTCCCATCCACATCATCGCGGCGAGCAGCAGCATGAAGGCGATGCCGAGCAGCACGTTGAAGGCGACGTTCAGCAGCTGCACCAGGCCAGCCTTGGCGACACTCATCCGCGCGCCTTCGCGAGTGCGCAGCAGCCAGCGCGTCGCCAGCACTGCCAGCGCAAAAGACAGCACGCAAGCACCACCCAGACCGATCGGCAGCGGCAGCCAAGCGGTGGCGACGAGATCGCAGACGCCCAGCGCGGCATAGCTGATCGCCGTCACCAGCGCCGCCCGCGTATAGACAGGGAAACGCCCCAGTACGATCCGGCATGCAAGCGACAGCAACAGCGCATCGAAACATACGCCGACCACCGTCAACAGAAAGGCCATCACCGGATGGGTAGACGTCATCGAGAACTCTCCTGAGCCTGAAGCGCCTTGTTCGTTTCAGAACAGGCGCGCCTGCGCGCCGGGCATGAAAGAAAAGCAGATCGCCGCAATCTCCAGGCTAGCCGAGCAAATCGCCACACAGCACAGCGCGTAGAACAACAGCGCCAGGCAGCTCCTGACGCTGCTGACAAACATCGCCCGGCGGACAGGCAGTTGCCACCTGATCACCGCTGCGGCGAGCAAGGGCGAGGCAAACCAGAGCAGCGGCAGCGAGACGTCGCCTTGCAGAAGCTCCTGCATCGCCGCGACCCGGGTGGTGCCGGTCATCCATCGCAGCAGCCCGCTGTCACCGCCGAGCATCCACGCCAGCAACCAGACCAGCAGCATCGGGATGACCAGGGCGAGCGCTGTGACAATGACCACCAGGATCGTGCGCAGGGCAGCGGGGAAACACCCCGTCGCCAAGCGATGGACCAAGCTCAACGCCAACGCGCCGAACACAGCGTCGGCAATGGCCGGTCCAAGCAACGGCAAGTGGGTTCCAGCCATGAGCGTTCCCTTGTGCGCCGAATCGCTGCGCGTCATGCACAGGCGGCCAGACTAAGGTTTGGCTTGCGTGAACCGCAAATTCCGATTCCTGTCGGCACTGTCGCTGCGGGCGAGACGGGCGCAAGCTACATCTCGCGTCTCATCGTTCCGCATCCGCCCCGTTGCATGACCCTGCGCAGCCTGTTCATCGACTTCAACAGTTATTTCGCCTCGGTCGAGCAGCACGAGACGCCGGCCCTGCGCGGCCGACCGGTCGGGGTGGCGCCGGTAGCCGCGGAAACCACCAGCCTGATCGCCGCCAGCTACGAGGCCAAGGCCTTCGGCGTAGGCACCGGCACGATGGTGCGCGAGGCGCGCGAGCGCTGTCCGGACATCGCCATCGTGCAGGCGAAACCGGAACGCTACGTGGCCTGGCACGAAACGCTGAAGAAGGCGATCGACCGCGCCATCCCGATCGCCCATGTCGGCTCGATCGACGAGATGGCCTGCGAGCTGGTCGGCCGCCAGCGCCGGCGCGAGATCGCCGAACAAGTCGCGCAGCAGGTGAAGCAGGAGATCGCCAAGGCCGCGCCGGGCGGCGCCATCCGCTGCTCGATCGGCATCGCGCCGAACCCGTTCCTGGCCAAGACTGCCTCAGACATGCGCAAGCCCGACGGCCTCACCGTGATCGAGCAGGCCGATCTGCCGCAGGCTCTGCACAGCCTGGCCCTGCGCGACCTGTGCGGCATCGGCGCCTCGATGGAGCAGCGCCTGCACGAGCAAGGCATCCACAGCGTGGCCCAGCTCACCGCCGCGTCCCAGCTGGTGCTGCGCCGCGCCTGGGGCGGCATCGAGGGCGAGCGCATGTGGGGCCTGCTGCGCGGCGCCTGGCTGCCCACCGCCGAAACCACGCGCGGCTCGCTCGGCCACTCGCACGTGCTCGGCCCCGAGCTGCGCTCGCCGGACGGCGCGCTGGCGGTGCTGAAAAAACTGCTGGTGAAGGCGGCCATGCGGCTGCGCCGCGAAGAGATGCTGGCCGGCGCCATGGCGGTGCGCATCCGCTTCATCGGCGTCGAGCATCGCTGGGAAGGCAACCTCAACTTCGATCCCACCGACGACAGCCGCGAACTGCTGCACCTGCTCGGCGCCATGCTCGACGCCGAGCGCCGGCCGGGCCGCGTGCTGCCAGGCCCGCGCGCCATGCCGCTGTCGGTGAGCGTGACCCTGCACCGCCTGGCCGAACGGCAGCAGAGCAGCGGCTCGCTGTTCGCACCCGTCGTCGCGCAGCGCGGCGTCGATGCCGTGGTCGACCGCATCAACGCCAAGTTCGGCCTCAACAAGGTTTATTTCGGCGGCATGCAGACCGCGCTGGCGCACGACGCCGCGCCGATGCGCATCCCGTTCAACCGCATTCCCGACGCCGGCAGCGAGCACGAAGCCGAGAGCAACGCGCTATGGCTGCAGTCGCTCAACCGCTTCAAGGTAATGGCCGAGGGCGAGCACCGCCAGCGCGAGCGAAAGCGCAAGGATCGCTGAAGACCGCTCGCACGCACGCGAGCGGCCGGGAGCGCAGATCAACCCTCGTATCCGCACGCCTGACCGCCACGCATCGCGGCGGCCTGACGCAGACCGCGCCCTATGCCGGGCCCGGTGTCGGCGATGCAGGTTCCTCCGGCAAGACTGCGACGGCACGACGCGCGTAGTCCATCAGCGCCGGATCGATGCCGCTGCGCTGCTGCATGGCCGCGGGCTCCTGCGCGTACATGCGTCCCATCGCCTGTTCGATGCCACGGTCGCCGCCGGTGAAGGCGCGCAGCAGGCTGCGCCACTTGGTCGCCAGCGGACGCACTTCGTCGCTGGCCGGGTCCTTGCCCAGCTGCATCGCCGCGCGCATGCCCGCGATCACCTGCGGCCAGGCCTGCTCCACCTCGCGGATCTTCTCCGGACCGAGCGCTTCGCCGCGCTGTTTGATCGCCGCCCGTTGTGCTTCGCTGAAATAGTTTTCCATCTGTACGCTCGCCTCGATGCTGGAAAGAAAGGTATCGACATCGATCGCCGTGCCGTCGGCCAGGCGTTGCGCCAGCAGCTCCAGGCGCCGCAGCAAGGCTTGCTGGTGGTCGATCGTCTCCCGCAGACGGTGGAGCTGGCCCAGCACGGCCTCGGCCAGCGTCGGCGCGCCGGCGGACAGGCTGGCCTGGATGGCATCGAGCGCGAGCCCGAGCGTCTTCAGCGACAGGATGTGCTGCAGCCGGCGCAGCTCGGCCTCGCCGTACAGCCGATAGCCGGCGTCGATGCGCATGGCCGGCCGCAGCAGGCCGCGCTGCTCGTAGTGATGCAGCGTGCGCACGGTAACGCCGGTGCGGCGCGCGAGCTGGCTGACCGACAGCAGTTTCATCGCTTCCTCCGTCAGGGGTGGCGACAGCCTGCGCCCTGCCCTTGCGTGAGGGTCAAGCGCCGCGTCACGGCGCCGGCGAACGCGCCTCGAGATTGACCGCACGCACCGCGTCGACGAAGCCACCGAACGGGAGATCGGTGATGCCGACCAGACCGATGTGCGAGTTCTCGCCGTCGATCAAGCGCCCGCTGGCGGGCTGGTCGGCGTACTCGAACCAGTGCGCCCCGACGATCTCGGGATCGGCCGCCGCCGCAGTGACGAAGCGCGCGTAGGCCCCGCCGCGCTGCGACTCGTTCCACACCGAGATCACGCCCTTGCCGAACGGGCCGCGATCGTCGGAACCGAAGTGGAACTCGGTGATCAGCGCCGGCTTGCCCAGCTTCGCCGCGGCGGCGACATCGAAGCCGTGCTGCGGCAGGTCGGTGTAGGTGTTGAAGCTCAGCACGTCGCAATACGCCGCGCAGGCCGCCACCGCTTCGGGCGTGTGCACGGCGAAACGCCCGCCGAGGAACAGGTGATGCGGATCGTGGCGCCGGATCGCCTCGGCCACGGTGCGGAAATAGGTGTCGGCGTAGCGCCGCAGCCAGGCGCTATAGTCCTCGGCAATGGCCGGGTGCGCCGCGTTTGGCTCGGGCGCGGCGAAGCCGGTGGCGTCCAGCGCGCTCCACGATGACAGCGGAATGCCCCAGGCCGCGGCGAGCCGGGCCGGGTCGCCGTACTTCTGCTTCAGCACGGCGATGAAGGCCTGCTTGGCCGCGCTGCGCGACTCGCCGCGCAAGGTGCCCAGCGCCAGCCCCCAGCGACCCTGCGGACCCTGTCCGGCCCAGGCCAGCTCGTTGTCGGCAAAGTAGCCCAGCAGCCAGGGGTCGTCGCGCACGTCGCGGGTGGCATTGGCCACCGCGTTCTCGGCCGCCTGCGCGAAGCGCGGGTCGAAGGGATCGGGCATGCGGCCCCAGTAGTCGTAGCCGCTGGAGACGTTGCCGTAGTCGCCGCGGATGGAGATCGGTCGCGTGTAGGCGATGCGGTGCGCGCCGCCCAGCGCATCGTCGCTCCAGTTGCCCAGCGTGTTGAAGCCCCAGCCCAGCAGTCGATCCAGCGCGCGCTTGCGCCATGCCGCCAGCCAGTCGCCGCCGTCGACGCGGTACAGATTGGCCGCATAGAAATCGAACCAGCGGCCATGGTTGTAGCCGATCCCGGCGCGCGACGCGGCATCGGGCCGGCGATCGTCGCCGTGGCCGTAGAAGGCCGCCCAGTTGCCGCTGTCCGGCGGCAGCCCGCGGAACATCGATTCGCGCCCTTCGATATAGCTGCGGCCGTCGGGGTTCACTGCATTCACGCCCAGCGAAAAGAACGCGTGGCCGTCCGGCGTCACCAGCTGCCAGCGCTCGTCGCGGCGCTCGGTGCGGAACCAGCCGGTGGCGTTGAAGGCCGGCTGGTCCATGCGGCCGCCGTAGCGATCGAACAGACCCGGCCGCACCTGCTCGCCCGCCAGCTGCTGCTGCGCCTGGGCCTGCGCTGCGCGCAGCGCATGATCGGAATCGACCTTCTCCGGCCACTGGCCGCGCATGTACTGGCCCCAGCCGTCGATGATGCCGGCATAGGCCTCGCGCAGAGTGGCGTCGCCCGCCGCGGTATCGACGTGGCCGAGCAGCAAGGTCTGCGCCGCCTGCGGCGACGGCATGCTCAGCCGGATCGCCTCCACCTGGCCCAGCTCCAGCGCGCCTTCGACCTTGGTGGCCAGCAGCAGGCGCCGCCCCGCGGCATCGGTGAACGGCATCGGCGGCCCCACCTGCATGCCCTGCGCCCGCGGCGAGATCGCCTGCAGCGGCACCACCACGGTCTGCTCCGGCCCGGCCGGCAAGCCGACCTCGGCATGCAGGTGCTGGCCGGCGGCGCCGTCGATATCGATCTCCAGGGTCACCGCCCAGGCCATCGCGTTCTGCACTTCCAGGTGCAGCTCGCCGCGGCCGGACCAGTCCCAGTGACCCTGTGCCGAACGCACTGTCAGCTGCGGTCGCGGCGCCGGCTCGAAGATGTAGGGCAGCAGATGGGCGGCCTGCATCGGCTGGGCCGCGCCGCGGCGCACCTGGTCCAGCGTGACGCGCGCGTCGGGCAGGGTCTGGTCGAGGTCGACCACCATGCTGCCGGCCATGGCATGGCAGGCGACCAGTCCGTAGAGGCAGAACGGCAAGGTGGATAAGGCGCGCTTCATCGGTGGATAGCCTCGGCTGGCGGGCATGAGTATGCGGCCTGCATCCTCTCAGCATGGACCGCCGGCGCGCGCGATGGTTCGAAACGCGCCTGGCCGCACCACCCAGGATGGCGCCGCCGCGCGCCGACTCAACCCGGCGCGCGCCGCAGGGCGCGCCAGCCATAGTAGACCGGCACGCCCAGCGCGATGATCGCCACGCTCATGCCGGCGTCCCACGGCTTGTCGATGACGCTGGCCGCGATCACCCCGAACACGGTGAGCACGAACACCAGCGGCAGCAGCGGGTACAGCGGCACGCGGTACGAAGCCGGCTGCGCGGCGAACTTGTGGCGGTACCAGAACAGCGTGGCGATGCCGAACACGTGACCCAGCCATTCGCCCACCGTGGTGTAGTCCAGCAACTGGTCGAAGCGGCCGGACAGGGTCAGCACGATCGCCCACGAGCCCAGCAGCAGCAGGGCGACCTGCGGCGCGCGCGTGCGCGGCTCGATGCGCCCCGCCGAACGGAAGAACACCCCGTCCGCGCCCATCGTCTGCAGCACGCGCGCGCCGCCGGCGATCGCGATGGTGCAGTAGCCGAAGGTCGAGCAGGCGATGCCCACCGCCATCACGGTGGCACCGTGCGGACCGAGCAGGCGGCTCACCAGGTCGGCCGCGGGCGCCCGGCTCGCGGCCAGGCCGGCGTGGCCCAGCCCGGCCAGGTAGGCCACGTTGGCCAGCACGTAGCAGGTCACCACGCCGAGCATGCCCAGCGCCAGCGCGCGCGGCAGGGTGCGCTGCGGCTCGCGCACCTCGCCGGCCAGGTCGTTGAGGTAATGGAAGCCGCCGTAGGTGAACAGCACCGGCAGCAGCGCGCCCACGAAGGCGCCGCCGCTGGCCGCATGCGTGGCATCCGCCGCCAGCACGCCGCCCAGCTGCCCGTGCGCCAGCACCACGCCAGCCACCACCAGCAGCGCGATCGCCGCCAGCTTGAGCAGGGCGAACAGGTTCTGCATCACCGCGCCGGCGCGGATGCCGAACAGGTTGATCGCGACGATGAAGGCGATCGCGCCCGCCGCCACCGGCTTCACCCAGCCCGAAGCCAGCCCGATCGCGCTGCAGAAGTAGTCGGCGAAGGTGGTCGCCACCGCCGCCACGCTGCCGGGATAGTTGATCAGCGCCATGGTCCAGCCGAACAGGAAGGCCGGCAGGATGCCGAACGCCTCGCGCAGGTAGATGTAGATGCCGCCCGCCTGCGGCCGCCGCACGCCGAGCTCGGCATAGCACAGCACGCCGGCGAGGGTGAGCAGGCCGCCGACGATCCACAGCAGCAGCAGCTGTCCGCCCGAGGCGGTACGCTCGGCCACGGTGGCGGTGCTGCGGAAGATGCCCGAGCCGATCACGCCGCCGATCACGATCATGGCCGCGTCCCACACGCCCAGGCGGCGCAGATAGGACGGACTGGAAGACTCGCTGCTCATGATGCGGGGCTCGCTCCTGGCGATCGGGCTCAAGAGGCGGACGATAGCGCGTCCGCGCAGGCCGGCGAAACGGCCACCGTGCGGCGGACGGCGTTGACAAGCTGCCGGCACGCCGCCCAGATTGGCGCGGTCGTGCATGCCGCGCACGCCCGTGTCGAACCCACAGAGGCTGCACTCCATGCACCATGTTTGCCGGCTTGCCGTCGCCACCAACGCGGCCTACCCGCAGCTGCATCCGGACGATCTCGCGCTGGCCGCCTGTCTCGAAGCGCTGCGCATGCAGGTCGTACCCTGTGACTGGCGCGATCCTGCCGTGGACTGGGCCTCGTTCGACGCCGTGCTGGTGCGCACGATCTGGGACTACTACGAGCACTACACGGAATTTCTCGGCTGGCTGGATCGCCTGGACCGCGCCGGCGTGCCGACCGTCAACGACAGCCGCATGCTGCGCTGGAACAGCGACAAGCGCTATCTGGTCGCCCTGGGCGAGCGCGGCGTGCCGGTCATTCCCAGCCGCGTGCTGGCCGGCGAGCAGCTCGGCGAGGTGCTGCAGGGCGTGCAGGACACCGAATGGGTGATCAAGCCCACCACCAGCGCCGGCGCCTGGCACACCGTGCGCGGGCGCAGCGGCGACGAGGCCTTCGCGCAAGCGGTGGCGCAGCTACCGCGCCGGCTCGATTATTTGCTACAGCCATTTGTGCCGGAGGTGCTGAGCGAGGGCGAGTGGTCCCTGCTCTACTTCGGCGGCGAGTTCAGCCACGCGCTGATCAAGCGCCCGGCCGCGGGCGACTATCGCGTGCAGGAGGAATTCGGGGGCAGAGTGAGCGCGGCGACACCCGACCCGCTCACCCTCGCCACCGCGGAGCGCACCCTGGCGGTCGCCGCCGAGCTCGGCTACGGCGAACCCGCCTATGCGCGCATCGACGGCGTGATCTCGGCCGGACGCTTCCTGATCATGGAGCTGGAGCTGATCGAGCCCTCGCTGTACCTGGCCACCAGCGCCGGCGCCGACGCACGCTTCGCCGAAGTGCTGACGAAGCGCCTCGCGCGGCAGCCGTCCGGCGCGTGAGGCGCGCCGCCGCCGAGCGGATCAGTCTCGGCGCAGCAGATCCAGAATGGCCTCGGCCGCGGCATCCGACGAGGCCGGGTTCTGCCCGGTCACCAGCTGGCCGTCGACGATGGCATAGCTCTGCCAGTCGTCCTTCTTGGCATAGCGCCCGCCCAGCTGCTTGAGCACATCCTCGACCAGGAACGGCACCACCTGGGTCAGGCCCACCGCCTCTTCTTCGCTGTTGCTGAAGCCGGTGACCTGCTTGCCATGCACCAGCGGCGCGCCGTCGGGCGCCTTGACGTGGCGCAGCACGCCGGGCGCGTGGCAGACCGCGCCCACCGGCTTGCCGGCGGCGTAAGTGCGCTCGATCAGGCGGATCGATTCGGCATCCTCGGCCAGATCCCATAGCGGCCCATGCCCGCCGGGATAGAACACCGCGTCGTAGTCGCCCTGGGCCGCCTCGGCCAGCGGCAGCGTGCTGGCTAGCGCCTTGCCGGCCTCGGCATCGGCGCGGAAGCGCCGGGTGGCCGCAGTCTGCGCGTCCGGCGCGTCGCTCTTGGGATCCAGCGGCGGCTGGCCGCCCTTGGGCGAGGCGAGCACGAGCTGCGCGCCGGCATCCTTGAACACGTAGTACGGCGAGGCGAATTCCTCCAGCCAGAAGCCGGTCTTCTTGCCGGTATCGCCGAGGCGGTCGTGCGAGGTCAGCACCATCAGGATTTTCATCGGTTGCTCCTGGACTTGAAGGACGGCGTGCGGCCGCCGAAGTATTCCATCCATTGATGGCCGGCAGCCGTGACCGCGCCGTGAAACCGATCGCGCCGACGCGTGAAAGAAATCCGTTCTCGCGTGTATATATCCGGGAAGGCGGCCCGCTGGCCGTTACCAGGGATATCGCATGAAGCACTTGCCACGCTATGCCGCCGGCACCGCCCTGCTGCTCGCGCTGACCGCCTGTCAGAGCGACAGCGGCGCGCCGGATGCGTCGATGGAGCTGAAGATCTACGCCGTACCCGGAAAGCATACGACGCAGATCGTCAATGCGCTGAACAATAGCCTGGCCTCGGAGAAGGCTCATGCCGCAGTCGCGCTGCAGGGTAAGGTGCTGGTCTACGCACCGCGCCAGGCGCAGGCTTCCATCGGCAAGGCGATCGAGGAGATGGCTGAGTCCACGCCCGACAAGACCGTCGACCCTCTATACCGCGCAAATTTCTGGACCATCGATGCGCAGCCTGGCGCAGGCAGCGACGATCCCGCGCTGGCTCCGCTGGCCGATACGCTCAAGGCGCTGCACGCGGCCATGGGGCCGCAGCACTTCAGCCTGGTCGAAGCAGTCAGCGAACAATCGTCGGGCTTCGGCAGCATCATGACGGCCAGCGGACACACTTATCAGTACGACTATCAATCGAGGGACAATGCCAAAGAGCAGGGTATCTACCTGACCCTCAATTACGAGAGTCACTCTTCGCAGGCTTCCGGCATCGGAGCCCTCCATGCCGGGCTCACCGTCAAGCCCGGGCAGTATGTGGTGCTAGCCCAGGCTCCGAACGCCGCGTGGGCCACCGGCACACCTGGAGCCACTCGCCTCCTGGTCGCACGCATGGATGCTGTCGATCCGGCGAACTGAGGCCCATGCCCTTGCGCGAGGATGCGCTGTACGCCAGCTACCGCCGGCTGGAGCGACCGCTGTACAACGTGCTGTACCGTCAGCTGTGGCAGGCCGAGGATTGCCAGGACGTGATCCACGATGCCTATGTGCGCGTGTGGGAACGCCGTGCCGGCGTGGACGAGGCCACCCTGGATGCGCTGGTATGGACCACGGCGCTCAACCTGGCCAGGAACCGGCTACGCTGGCGACGGCTGTGGCGGCGCGAAACGCTGGACGAGGCGAGCGCCCTGCCGCAGAGCGGCGCCACGCCGGACGAGCTGCATGATGCCCAGCGCCTGCGTGCAGCCATGCGCGAATTGCCGCCCGCCTCGCGCGAGGTGCTGCTGCTGGCCGAGTTCAGCGGCCTGAGCGGCGCGCAGATTGCGGCCGTGCTCGGCATCCCGGCCGGCACGGTGGCCTCGCGCAAGCATCAAGCCATCGCCCGTCTGAAAACCCTGCTCGGAGCATCCCGCGATGCGTGAACTCAGCGATCTGCTGCCCGATCTGAAGCCGCCTCCCGGCGGACTGGCGCGCCTGCAACAGCGCATCGCGAGACCGCCTCACGCGGCACATCGCCCTTGGCGGCTGGGCCTGGGCACGCTGGCGCTCGGCATGCTGGCGCTGGCGCTGATCCTGCCCGGCCTGATCGCCAGGCAGCGTGAGAGCGCGAGCCTGCGCGACGCCCTGCGCCAGACGCTTGCACCCTCGATACCGGACCAGGGCATCCGGGTGATGCATGGCGCTGCGCTGGAACTGCCGAGCACCCAGCCCGACGTCCGCATCTACCTGGTGCAGGCCGATGCCGCGACGAGCGCGGATTCGGAAAGCAAGCCCTGAAGGTCTGAGGCACGCCCTCCTCGCAGTCCGCGCCGCCACTCGATGGTGCCGGGCAGCGCATCGTGGCGCGGGCCGTGCTGGCTGCGCGGAAGATCGCCGATACATGGGCGAGCCTTCACCACACGCAGATCGCCATGTGCACCGGGCATGGCACAACCGGCACGACGGCCAGCGACAAGCCGAGTCGGCAGTCATGACGCGCGTGATCGCCCGCCCGCACATCGACGCACGCCGCATGATCCACGCTTGATCGCCGCGCAGGCCGGCACCGGCGGCCGCAGCACATCGCCTCGGCGCGGCCGGACCACAGCGGGCACGACGCAGGCCACGACGACCTGGCATTGCGCCGCGCCGGGGCATGTTCGAGCCATAGCCTCGCGCCGGAACGTCGGCGCCTCTACGATGTCGGCGTGAACGCCACGCCACGCAAGATTCTTCACGTCGACATGGACGCCTTCTATGCGTCGGTGGAGCAGCGCGACAGCCCCGAGCTGCGCGGCCAGCCAGTGGTGGTGGCCTGGCGCGGCGCGCGCTCGGTGGTGTGTGCGGCCAGCTACGAGGCGCGCAAGTTCGGCGTGCGCTCGGCGATGCCGGCGGTGCGCGCCGAGCGGCTGTGCCCGCAGGCGATCTTCGTGCCGCCGGACTTCGTGCGCTACAAGGCGGTGTCGCGCCAGGTGCGCGAGATCTTCGCGCGCCACACCGACCTGATCGAACCGCTGTCGCTGGACGAGGCCTACCTCGACGTCACCGCCACCAAGTCCAAGCTGCCCTCGGCCACCGCCACCGCCGAGGCGATCCGCGCGGCGATCCGCGCCGAGACCGGGCTCACCGCCTCGGCCGGCGTGGCGCCGAACAAGTTCCTCGCCAAGATCGCGTCCGACTGGCGCAAGCCCGACGGCCTATTCGTGATCCGGCCGCATCAAGTGGAAGCCTTCCTCGCGCCGCTGCCGCTGGGTCGACTGCCGGGCGTCGGCAAGGTGATGGAAGCCAAGCTGGCCGCGCTCGGCCTGGCCACGGTGGGCGAGCTGCGTGGCTGGTCGGCGGAGCAGCTGGAACAACGCTTCGGCCGCTGGGGGCGTCGCCTGCACGAGCTGTCGCTGGGCATCGACCATCATCCGGTGGAACCGGAACGCCTCACCTTGCAGGTATCGGCCGAGGACACCTTCGCGCAGGACCTGCGCCTGGACGAACTCGAACCGCACATCCGCCGGCTCGCCGAGAAAACCTGGGCTGCGCACCAGCGCGAGGCCGCCGGCGCGCACGGCCGCATCGCCCGCACGGTGGTGCTGAAACTGAAGACCGCGGACTTCCACACCCTGACCCGCAGCCTGACGCCGGCGCTGCGCCCGGCCTCGGCGAGCGAGCTGGCCGAGCTGGCCTGCGCCCTGCGTGCGCGCGTCGAGCGTCCGCCGGAAACCCGCTATCGCCTGGTCGGCGTCGGCATGGCCGGCTTCGTCGATCAGGACAGCTATCAGGCCCAGCCCGACCTGTTCGACCAGGGCGCGCGATGAGTGCGAACGACGTCGACGCAAACGGCGACGAGACCGGCAACGGCTGGTGCCTCTACCTGATCGAATGCCGCAACGGCAGCTACTACGCCGGCATCACCAACCGGCTCGAGGCGCGCTACGCCGCCCACGCCGCAGGCCGCGGCGCGCGCTACACGCGCGCCAACCCGCCGCTGCGCCTGCTCGGCTTCCGCGCCTATCCCGACCGCGCGAGCGCGGCGCGCGCCGAATGGCAGATCAAGCAGCTGCCGCGCGAACGCAAGCTGGCTTTCCTGCTTGGATGATGCCTGACCACGTTGCGTAAAAGAGCCATCTAGACGTCGATACGTCCAATTCAAAGTGACGAGCGTCACAACTTCAGCCCTTTACTAATCGTCAAGTTCCTGAAACAGTGACCTCAGGGGCAGCGGCTTCGCCGCCGCGCATTTCACGCATCACCGCACTTTCAAGGAAGCGAGCCAGATACGGCATGCCTGCAGGCATGCCGCAGCGCGGACCAGCGATGGTCTGTGCCGGACGAGCACGGCCTGCTCGCTCCGGGCTCAGCCGGGTCCACAGCACTGCGGCGGACTCGGCGCGTCGGAAAGCGCCGGAACGCGCTCGCCGGCCAGTCATCCGTCAGCCGTGCATCCATCCGGGGAGAGCGCATGAAATACGATTTGAATCATCTGTCACTGGCCGTACGACTGGCCTTGGGCGTTGGCATGGCCGCAGCGGCCGGTCTGGCTCAGGCCCAGCAGTCCTCCAGCGACGATGCCCAGGCCGCCAGCCAGGCCACGCCGCCACCGGCCAAGCCGAACGAGGCCAAGACCTTGAAGGCGGTCACCGTCACCGGCTCGCTGATCCGCCGCGTCGACAGCGAGACGGCCAGCCCGGTGGTCACCGTGGACCGCGCCAACATCACCAATTCGGGCAAGCCGACCCTGGGCGACGTGCTGCAGCAGCTGCCCAGCATTTCCGGCAACGCCACCAACACGCAGAACAACAGCAACGGCGGCGGCGGCGCCAGCCCGCTGCTGGAAGGCGGCGACGGCGCGGCGCGCGTATCGCTGCGCGGCCTCGGCATCACCCGCACCCTGGTGCTGATCGACGGCCAGCGCATGGCCAACGCCGACCTCAACATGATTCCGCAGAACATGATCGAGCGGGTCGACGTGCTGCCCGAGGGCGCCTCGACGGTGTACGGCTCGGACGCCATCGGCGGCGTGGTCAATTTCATCCTGCGCAAGGACTACAAGGGCGCCGAGCTCAGCCTCAACGACGGCATCTCCAGCCACGGCGACGGCCAGCGCCACGGCTTCGACCTCACCGTCGGCGAGAGCGGCGACCAGGGCAGCATCGTCGCCGGACTGAACTACAACAAGTACGACCCGGTGCTGACCACCCGCCGCGGCTTCTCCTCGCACCAGCTGTACCTGTCCAGCGGCAAGGTGAGCGCAGCCGGCTCCAGCAGCATTCCCACCGGACGCATCCAGGTGCCAGCCTCGATCGCCAGCCAGTACGGCTGCGCGGTGAATTCGAGCGGCACCGCCTATCTCACGCTGGCCCAGGGCAACGGCGCCAGCCAGAGCGACTACCGCTGCTACCGCGGCGGCCCCGACACCTTCAACTTCAACGCCTACAACTACATCCAGACCGAGCAGGAACGCACCGACGCCTTCGTGCTGGGCAACTACAAGGTGTCGGACAACCTCACCTTCTTCGGCGACGTGTTCTACAACCACACGCGCTCCAGCGGCCAGGATGCGCCGTCGCCGACCGGCGTGGGCGATGGCTGGATCGTCTCCGCCAGCAATCCGATCAATCCGTTCGGCATCACCTTCAGCTCGAACGGCGTGCCGGGCGACCCGAACAGCGGCTATGCCTTCAGCACCCGCCTGACCGGCCTCGGCCCGCGCGTGCACACCTTCAGCACCGACAACGCGCAGATCTATACCGGCCTGCGCGGCGCCTTCGGCCAGAGCAGTTGGACCTGGTCGGCCACGCTGGACTACGGCCACTCCGACCGCGAGCAGCGCGACTACAACGAGATCAACGTCGCCGCGTTCCAGAACGCCATCAACAGCGGGGTGAACATCTTCGATCAGGGCGACCCGGCGGTCACCGCCGCGCTGAAGTCCGGCGTGGACACGCCGATCTACACCATGACCAACACCATGAAGCAGGCCCAGTTCGACGCCAACGGCGAACTGTGGGAGCTGCCGGCGGGCGCGGCGCAGCTGTCGGTAGGCGGCCTGTACCGCAAGCAGTCGATGAACTACACGGTGACCAGCGACGCCATCCTCGACCCGACCACCGGCACCTGCCAGGTGCTGCAGGAGGCCTGCGGCTCGCCCGGCAGCGGCAGCTACAACGTGAAGGAGCTATACGCCGAATCGCTGATCCCGCTGCTGTCCGAACAGCCCTGGGCGTATTCACTGAACGTCGACCTCGGCATCCGCGCCTCCGACTACAGCACCACCGGCACCACGACCAACAAGAAGATCGCGGTGGAGTGGCGCCCGGTCGCCGACCTGCTGGTGCGCGGCACGGTCTCGCAGGTGTTTCGTGCGCCCAACCTCGACGAACTCTACGACGGCCGCACCATCGGCGGACCGGCGGTCACCGACCCCTGCGTCGGCCTCACCACCGCCGAGCTGGCGCAGCATCCGACGGCCTGCCAGTACGTGCCGCAGAACTGGGCCGGCAACAGCAATGCCCAGGTCACCACCTACTACTCGGGCGCCGCCGCGGTGGGCGCCACGCTGAAGCCCGAGCAGGGCAAGTCGATCGACTTCGGCCTGGTCTACGACCCGAGCTGGCTGCCCGGGCTGTCCACCAATGTCGACCTGTGGCACATCTACCTCAACAACATGTTGACGCCGATTGCCGCGCAGACCGTGCTCAACGCCTGCTTCGCCAACGCCGACAGCCCCTACTGCGCGTACATCCACCGCTACGACGACACCAGCAAGCAGCCGGGCCAGGTGCGCTACATCAGCACGCCGGTGGTCAACCTGGGCAACCTCAGCACCACCGGCGTCGACTTCGCGCTGAACTACCGCATCCCGCACTTCGACCTCGGCGGCTTCGACCCGGGCGACTTCAAGGCCGGCCTCAGCACCACCTACACCTCGACCTACAAGAACGACGCCAGCCCGGGCGAGCCCGGCGCGAAGTCCATCAACTACGCCGGCACCTACACCCAGCAGTTCGGCAACATCGCGCGCTGGCGCGGCACGCTCACGCTCAACTGGATCATGGGCAACTGGAGCGCGCAGTGGCAGACCCGCTACATCCACCGGCTGACCGACCTCAACGCCGACTACGTCACCGGCGCCAGCGCGCCGATGGGCTCGGTGCTGTACCACTCGATCCAGCTCGGCTACGCAATACCGTCCATCCATACCCGCTTCGACATCGGCGTGGACAATCTCAGCGACAAGGTGCCGCCGCTGGTCTACCAGAACGGCGCGAACTACAACGTGGACACCGCCACCTACGACACCCTGGGCCGCTACTACTGGGCCCGCGCCACGGTGAAGTTCTGAGCTGCCGCGACGCCATCCACGGGCCAGGGACGGCCCGCTTCTGCATCGCCCGCTTCTCCATCGCTCACTTCTGCATTGCCCGTCTCTTCCATGCGCGAAGGTGGCGGGCGGGCAAGTTTGCGCATGGCCCTATGCACCGCCGACCTGCTTGCGCGCGCGATCCGGGCGCACCGCAGCGCGGCGCTGCCGGATGCGCAGCCAGTTCCGCATGACGGGCCGCCAGCTGCCGCATAATCGTAGCCATCTGACGAAGGCGCGGACGCGCATGGCCCCCACCCCGACCGACCTCGCCGCAGCGATGCACGCAGCCCTCCAGGCCGGCGACCTGGCGCAGGTGCTCGAACTCGCTGCGGCGCGTCCGGCGGAAGCGAACGAATTCAGCGAACTGCTGCGCGGGCTGGCGCAGCAGGCCAGCGGTCAGCACACACAAGCAGTAGCGACGTTTCGCCGGCTCGCCCAGGCGCACCCCGAGGCGTCGGCGCACTGGAACAATCTCGGCGTGGCCTGCCGCGACGCCGGCGACGCGACGCAAGCCGAGCAAGCCTTGCTGCGCGCGCAATCGCTGGCGCCCAACGATGCGGAAGTGCACTACAACCTCGGCCTGCTGTGGCTGCAGCAGCGACGCTGGAGCGCAGCGCGACAAGCCCTGCTCGACGCGGTGGCGCTGGCCCCGTCATTCGTCGAAGCGCGCCTGCAGGCCGCGCACGCCTGCCACGTCTGCGGCGACAACGACGGCCAGGAAGCGATGCTGGACGGCGCCGCCGACTGGCCGGCGCAGCCGGCCGAACAAGCCATGCTGCTGGCCACGCTGCTGTCCGCCCAGGGCCAACTGGCGGCGGCGATGCGCGCGCTGGAACAGGCGCTGCTGCCGGGCGGCGATCAAGAGGCAGCGCTGCGCCTGCGACTGGCCGCCCAACGCGCTGCGCTGTACGAGCGCGGCAATCGGCTGGCGCTGGCGCGCACCGCGCTGCAGCAGCTGCCGCTGGACGCACTCGACGTCTTGCCGCCGACCGAGCAGCGCGCGCGTTTCGACGGCTGGAGTGCACACGCCGCCGTGGCCATGCGCGAGGGCGACGTCGCCGGCGCGGCGACGCTGTACCGGCGCGCCCTCGAACTGGCCGGTGACGACGACGGCCGTGCCGGCGCAGGCTTCGGCCTGGCCGCTGCACTGGATCGCCTCGGCCGGCACGAGCAAGCCTGGCAGGCTGCCGGGCAGGCGCACGCCGCCCAGTTGCCGGTCGTGCGCGAGGTGGTGCCCGAATTGCTGAGCGCGGAACGGACGCCGCTGCAGCTGAGCGAGCGCACGGTGGATCGCGCTGCTTACGCAAACTGGTCGCAGCCGCCGGCGCCGGATGCGGCGCACAGCCCGGTGTTCGTGGTCGGTTTTCCGCGCTCGGGCACTACCTTGCTGGAACAGATGCTCGATGCGCATCCCGACTTCCGCTCGATGGACGAACGCGCCTTCATGCACGAGCTGACCGAACGCCTGGCGCTCGCCGGCCAGCGCTATCCCGATGACCTGGCACGCCTGAGCGCAAACGAGATCGCACAGCTGCGCGCGCTGTACTACCGCAGGGTAGCCAAGGTGCTGCCCGAGCTGGGCCAACACCGCCTGGTCGACAAGAATCCGCTGAACCTGCTGTGCCTGCCGATGATCGTGCGGCTGTTCCCGCAGGCGCGCATCGTGCTGTGCCTGCGCCATCCCTGCGACGTGCTGCTGAGCTGCTATCTGCAGCCGTTCCGCTCGCCGGCCTTCATGGCGCTGTGCTCGTCGCTGCCACGGCTGGCGCAGGGCTATGTGCAGGCCTTCGAGCAATGGCAGCAGCATGTCGAGACCTTTGCGCCGTCCGTGCTGGAGTGGCGCTACGAGGCAGTCACCGAACGCTTCGACGAGCAGCGCGCGCGGCTGGGCGAGTTCCTCGACCTGGCCGACCCGGCACCGCTGGCACGCTTCGCCGAGCATGCGCGCGGCAAGGGTTTCATCAGTACGCCCAGCTACGCCCAGGTCACCGAAGGCATCCACCGCCGCGCGGTGGGCCGCTGGCAGGCGTATCGCGCGGCCTTCGAGCCGGTGCTGCCGATGCTGCGTCCGCTGCTCGAACGATGGGGCTATGCTGATGATGTCCGCCAGGAAAACTCGGGCAGCGGAACCTAGGCCACGCCACGCCTCTCTGCAAGCAGGCCGGCCCTATCAGGGAGCCCCTAAAATGCTTGTACGTATCGTTGCATACGTCTGGATCGCCAACCTGGCCGTGTTGATGATCACGGACCGGCTGTTGGCGGCGCGGCTGGGCATCGACAAACCGGACGCTACGCATAGCTATTTGGTGCATTCGGGCAACCGACGTGACTTGTTCTACAACCCGCTGCTCGGCCTATACATAAATCGAGTGGGACCCGGCATTTTCATGGGCGGCTGGGTTGTCGGCCTGCTCTACGTATGGCTCAGCCGCCCGAAAAGCGAGCCAGGCTCGAAGGACTCGTGAGCGACCTCGAAGACCCATCTCAATGCCTTCGGTCAGCCTGGTCCGGGCCTGCATGCCAATCAGGTCGCGTCGAAGCAAGCCTCTGCTCACTCACGGCAAGCCATGCCCGGCCTGCCGCAGGCATCGGATTTACCGCTGCTCGCCGAACTACTTGCGCTTCGGCAGATACAGGTCGGTGATGGTGCCTTCGTAGACCTCGGCGGCCATGCCCACCGATTCGCCCAGAGTCGGATGCGGATGCACGGTGAGGCCGATGTCGGCCGCCTCCGCGCCCATCTCGATGGCCAGGGCGACCTCGGAGATCAGGTCGCCGGCATGCGGGCCGACGATGGCGCCACCCACCACGCGATGGGTTTCCTCGTCGAAGATCAGCTTGGTGAAGCCTTCGGTGCGGTCGATGCCGATGGCGCGCCCGCTGGCGATCCAGGGGAACTTGCCCACGCCGATCTTCAGGCCTTTTTCCTTGGCCTCGCGCTCGGTCACGCCGACCCATGCCACTTCCGGATCGGTGAAGGCCACCGACGGAATCACCCGCGCGTCGAAGTGGCTCTTCAGGCCCGACGCCGCCTCGGCCGCCACCTTACCCTCGTGGGTGGCCTTGTGCGCCAGCATGGGCTGGCCGACCAGGTCGCCGATGGCGAAGATGTGCGGCACGTTGGTGCGCATCTGCGTGTCGACGTTGATGAAGCCGCGCTCGGTTACCGCCACGCCGGCCTTGTCGGCGCCGATCTTGTGGCCGTTGGGCGAGCGGCCCACCGCCACCAGCACGCGGTCGAACACGCTGGTCTCGGGGATGCTGTCGCCTTCGTAGCTGACCTCGATGCCCTTCTTGCCGGCCTTGGCTTCGACCACCTTGGTCTTGAGGTGCACGCCCTTGAGCTTGCCGCCCAGGCGCTTGGCCAGCGGCCTGATCAGGTCGGCGTCGGCGCCCGGAATGATCTGGTCCATGAACTCGACCACGGTCACTTCGCTGCCCAGCGCGGCATACACCGTGGCCATTTCCAGCCCGATGATGCCGCCGCCGACCACCAGCAATTTCTTCGGCACGTCCTTGAGTTCCAGCGCGCCGGTGGAATCAACGATGCGCTCGTCGTCCCACGGGAAGGCCGGCAGGTGCACGGCCTGCGAGCCGGCGGCGATGATCGCCTGCTCGAAGCGGATCAGCTTGGCGCCTTCGGCCGTCTGGACTTCCAATTCATACGGCGAGACGAAGCTGCCGGTGCCCTGCACCACGCGGACCTTGCGCTGCTTGGCCATGCTGGCCAGACCGCCGGTGAGCTGACCGACCACCTTGTCCTTGAAGCTGCGCAGCTTGTCCAGCTCCAGCTTGGGCTTGCCGAAGCTGACCCCGTGCGCGGCCATCGCCTCGGCCTCGTCGATCACCGCGGCGGCGTGCAGCAAGGCCTTGGAGGGAATGCAGCCTACATTGAGACAGACCCCGCCCAGCGCGGCGTAGCGCTCGACCAGCACGGTGTCCAGGCCGAGGTCGGCGCCGCGGAAGGCGGCGGTGTAGCCGCCCGGGCCGGAGCCCAGCACCAGCAGGCGGCAGGTGATGTCAGCCTGGCGGCCGGAGGCGTTCGCCGCCTGCGGCGCCGCGGCCGCGGTGGGCGCCGCCTTGGCGGCTGGCGCAGGCGCCAGTGCCGGAGCAGCGGGCTTGGCCGCTTCGGCGGGTGCGGGTGCGGCGGCAGCCGGGGTCGCCGCGGCGCCGTCGATCTCGAGCACAGCGATCACGCTGCCCTCGGACACTTCGTCGCCCAGCTTCAGCTTCAGCTCCTTGATCACGCCGGCCGCGCTGGAGGGAATCTCCATGGTGGCCTTGTCCGACTCCAGCGTGATCAGGCTCTGCTCCTTGGCCACCTTGTCGCCGGCCTTCACCAGCACTTCGATCACCGGCACGTTCTCGTGGCCGCCGATGTCGGGAACTTTGATTTCGATGGTGCTGGACATGCGGTAATCCTTGGTTCTGTTGGCGGCCCGCCGCAACGGCGGGCAGGCATGCCGGCATCCGCGGGAACGCCGGCGGCGACGCCCGCCCGGTCAGGGCGGGCGCGCGGCGGTTACAGCAGCAGGCGGCGGATGTCGCCGAGCTGGCTGGCCAGGAAGGCGGTGAAGCGCGCGGCCTGCGCGCCGTCGATCACGCGGTGGTCGTAGCTCAGCGACAGCGGCAGCATCAGCCGCGGCGCGAAGGCCTGGCCGTCCCACACTGGCTTGATGGCGGCTTTGGAGACGCCGAGGATCGCCACCTCCGGCGCGTTGACGATGGGCGTGAACGCGGTGCCGCCGATGCCGCCCAGCGAGGAGATCGAGAAGCAGCCGCCGGACATGTCGGCCGCGCCGAGCTTCTTGTCGCGCGCCTTCTTGGAAACCTCGCCCAGTTCGCGCGCCAGCTCCAGCAGGCCCTTCTTGTCGCAGTCGCGGATCACCGGCACCACTAGGCCGTCGGGCGTGTCCACCGCGATGCCGACGTGGAAGTACTTCTTCAGCACCAGTTTCTCGCCGGTCTCGTCGAGCGAGGCGTTGACGGTGGGGAAGGCCTTCAGCGCCGCCACCACCGCCTTGATCTGGAACACCAGCGGGGTGATCTTGAGCTCCTTGTTTTCTTCGCCGAGCTTCTTGCGGAAGGCTTCCAGCTCGGTGATGTCGGCTTCATCGTGCTGGGTGACGTGCGGAATCATCGCCCAGTTGCGCGCCAGGTTGGCGCCGGAAATCTTCTTGATGCGCGACAGCGGCTGTTCTTCCACCTCGCCGAACTTGGCGAAGTCCACCTTCGGCCAGGGCAGCAGGTTGAGCCCGCCGCCGGCGGCGACGGTGGGACCGGCCACCGGCCGCGCGCCCGAGGCCAGCGCGTGCTTGACGTAGGCGCTGACGTCCTCGCGCTGGATGCGGCCGCCACGGCCGCTGCCCTTGACCTGCTGGATGTCCACGCCCAGCTCGCGCGCGAAGGCGCGGATCGCCGGGCTGGCGTAGGGCGCGTCGCCGGGCATCACGATCTTGGCGTCGAACGGCGCGCGCGCCTGCGGCGGCACGTCGCCTTCCGGCGCATTGCCGGGCAGCACGCTGCGGCCGCCGATCGGGGCGGGTTGTTCCTTCACCGGCGTCGGCGCGGGGCTGGCCGCCGGAGCCGGTGCCGCTGCGGGCGCAGGCGCCGCCGCGCCGCCTTCGGCCTCGATCAGCGCGATCACCCGGCCCTGCGAGACCTCGTCGCCGACCTTGAGCTTGAGTTCCTTCACCACGCCGGCGAACGGCGCCGGCACTTCCATGGTGGCCTTGTCCGATTCCAGCGTGATCAGGCTCTGGTCCTTGGCGACGCGGTCGCCCACCTTCACCAGCACCTCGATCACCGGCACGCCGTCGTGGCCGCCGATGTCCGGCACCAGCGCCTCGCGCACGCCGCCGGCCGCCGGCGCACTGCGGGCGGGCTCGGCCGCCTTGGCGGGTGCGGGCGCAGGAGCAGGTGCCGGTGCCGGCGCGGCAGGCGGCTCGCTGGCGGCTTTAGGCGCCGCCGGTGCGGCAGCTGCGCCGGCCGCCTCGATCACGGCGATCAGGGCGCCTTCCGACACCTCGTCGCCCACCTTGAGCTTGACTTCCTTCACCACGCCGGCGAACGGCGCCGGCACTTCCATGGTGGCCTTGTCCGACTCCAGCGTGATCAGGCTCTGCTCTTTCTCGACCTTGTCGCCCGGTTTGATCAGCACCTCGATGACCGGCACGTTGTCGTGTCCCCCGATGTCGGGGACGCGGGCTTCTAGAAGGTCGGCCATGATGACTCCTGCGATGTCGAGAGCAGGCCGCCCGGGGATGGCGGCCACAAGATCTCCATGATAGCGAACCGTCGCCCGGCGCGCCTTCCCTGGACCGTTCGATTGGCCCAACATGCGCATGCGTATTGCTTGCCGCGGCGCAGCGTGCATGACCTTAAGCGCATGCGCCGACGCCGGCCGCGGCCATAATCTGAAGCACAGGAATGCCGCAGTGGGCGGCGTCGGAGGGAATGTCATGCTGGTGATTCGCGAGCTGTCGAAGACTTACGCCAACGGTGTGAAAGCGTTGCGCGGCGTATCGCTGGACATTCCCAACGGCATGTTCGGCCTGCTCGGCCCCAACGGCGCGGGCAAGTCCTCGCTGATGCGCACCATCGCCACCCTGCAGGACCCCGACGAGGGCAGCATCCGCCTCGACGACATGGACTTGCTGGCCGACAAGCACGCCACCCGCCGCCTGCTCGGCTACCTGCCGCAGGAGTTCGGGGTCTATCCCAAGGTGTCGGCCGAGGCCATGCTCGACCACTTCGCCGTGCTCAAGGGCGTGGCCGGCAAGGGCGAGCGGCGCGAACTGGTGGAAGGGCTGCTGCGCCAGGTGAACCTGTGGGAGGTGCGCAAGCGCAAGCTCGGCACCTACTCCGGCGGCATGCGCCAGCGCTTCGGCATCGCCCAGGCACTGATCGGCGACCCGCGCCTGGTGATCGTGGACGAGCCCACCGCCGGCCTCGACCCGGAAGAGCGCAACCGCTTCCTCAACCTGCTGGCCGAGATCGGCGAGCGGGTGGTGGTGATCCTGTCCACCCACATCGTGGAGGATGTCACCGACCTGTGCCCGCAGATGGCGATCATCAGCCAGGGCCAGGTGCTGCTGACCGGCGAACCGATCGAGGCGATCCGCAGCCTGGACGGGCGCGTCTGGCGGCGCAGCATCGACAAGGCGGAGCTGGACAGCTACCGCGCGCGCATGACCATCCTGTCGACCCGCCTGATGGCCGGCCGCACGCAGATCCACGTGCTGTCCGACGGCCTGCCCGAAGCGGGTTTCGAACCGGTGCCACCGGACCTGGAGGACGTCTACTTCGGCCGCCTGCGCGCGCAGGCGACCGCGAAGGCGGCCTGACGCGCACGCGTCTCCTCCACACCACCGACGGGGTTCCGCATGTTCTTCGAGATCTTCCGCTTCGAGCTGCGCCAGCAACTGCGCTCTCCGCTGTTCTGGATCGCGGTCGCGCTGTTCGGGCTGATCGGCTTCGCCCTTACCAGCACCGATGCGATAACCATCGCCGGCGCCGCCGGCAACGTGCTGCGCAATGCGCCGGTGGTGATCGCCCGCATGCTGGCGCTCTTCAGCGTCTTCAGCATCATCCTGGTGCCGGCCTTCATCTGCAGCGCGGTGCTGCGCGACTTCGAGCAGCGCACGGCCGAGTTGTACTTCACCACCCCGGTGAGCAAGCGCGCCTATCTGGGCGGCCGCTTCGCCGCCGGCTACCTGGTGGTGGCGCTGACTGCGCTGGCCTGGGCGCTGGGTGTGGCGCTGGGCGGCGCCATGCCGTGGATCGACCCCGCCCGCCTCGGCGCAGCGAGCCCACAAGGCTATCTGTGGGGCCTGGGCGTGCTGGTGCTGCCGGACATGCTGTTCCTGTCCGCGCTGCTGCTGCTGCTCGCCACTACCACCCGCTCGCTGCTGGCGGCCTATATCGGGGTGATCGCCTTCATCGTGCTGTCGAGCACGGCCGGCATACTGACCCGCGACGTGAACAACCTCAACATCGCCGCGATGCTGGACCCGTTCGGCACGCGCACGCTGTCCGTGGTGACCCGCTACTGGGCCGCCGACCAGTTCAACCACCAGGTGCCGGAACTGAGCGGTGCGCTGCTGCTCAACCGCCTGATGTGGGGCGGTATCGCCCTGGTGCTGCTGGCCTTGGGATTCGCGCTGTTCCATACCAACCGCGAAGGCCTGCGCCTGCCGCAGCGGCGCAAACGCCGCACCGATCCGCCGGTGCTGCGGCCGGCGGCGACCGAGGCGGTGGCCCTGCCTAAAGCCAGCCTGGCCGATGGCTGGCTCGCCCGCCTGAGCCAGTTGCGCGCGCTGACCGCGTTCGACGCCAAGACCGTGCTGCGCGGCGTGCCCTTCATGGTCATGCTGGTGCTCGGCCTGCTGAATCTGTTCGGCGTGCTGTCGCTTTCCGGCCATATCTTCGGCACCGCCACTTACCCCGTCACCCATCAGATGCTGGATCAGATGCGCGGCGGCTTCCAGTGGGTGCTGTACGTGGTCATCGCCTTCTACGCCGGCGAGCTGGTCTGGCGCGAACGCAGCCTGGGCTCGGCCGAGGTCAGCGATGCCTTTCCACTGCCGAACTGGGTGCCACCGATCGCCAAGCTGGGCGCGCTGATCGCGGTGATCGTGGTCTTCCTGCTGGTCGGCACCATCCTCTGCGTCATCTGGCAGCTTAGTCATAGTTACACCCAGCTCGAACCGGGCCTCTACCTGCAGTCGCTGGCGCTGGACGCGGTCCCGTTCGTGTTGATCGCTGTACTCGCCTTGTTCTTGCAGGTGGCCTCGAACAACAAGTTCGTCGGCTACCTGCTGACCATCGTATGGCTGGTGCTGAGCCTGGTCGGCTTTAACCTGCTGCACTGGGAACACAATCTCTACAACTACGGCGGTGCGCCGGACGCGCCGTATTCCGACCTCAACGGCTACGGCCATTTCCTCAAGGCCACCCTGTGGTTCGACTTCTACTGGGCCTGGGCCGCCGTAGCGCTGCTGGTGCTGACTGCGCTGCTCTGGGTGCGCGGCACCGGCGACGGCTGGCGTGCGCGCCTGCGCGAGGCGCGCGCACGTGCGCGTGGACCGGCCAAGCTAGTCCTGGCCGTGACCGTGCTCGGCTTCGCGGCCAGCGGCGGCTGGATCTACTACAACACCAATGTGCTCAACGAATACATCGATAGCCAGCAGACCAAGCAGCTCCGCGCCAATTACGAGAAGAAGTACGCCCAATACAAGGATCTGCCGCAACCACGCATCACCGCAGTGAAGGCCGACGTGGACATCTATCCGCACGGCGAGCGCCGGCTGGAGATACGCGGGCACTACACCCTCACCAACAAGCACGCCGAACCGATCAGCGAGCTGCATGTGAATTTCGAGCATGGCTTCGCGGTGAAGTCGCTCGAGTTCGCGCCGCACGACACGCTGAGCGAGGACAAGGCGCTTGGCTACACCATCTACAAGCTGAAGACGCCGCTGGCGCCCGGCGCCTCGATGGATTTCGACTTCGCGCTGGAATACGCCCCCAAGGGCTTCCGCAACAGCAGCGCCAACGACACCTTCCTGGTCGACAACGGCAGCTTCTTCAACAACTCGGTCATGCCCCAGTTCGGCTACCAGGCCGGCGAGCAGATCACCGACCGCAACGACCGCCGCAAGTACGGCCTGAGCGCCCAGGTGCCGCGCATGCCCAAGCTGGGCGACGAGCAGGCGCGCGCCAACACCTATATCAGCAACGATTCGGACTGGATCAGCTTCGACACCACGGTGTCCACCGCCGACGACCAGACCGCGATCGCCCCCGGGTATCTGCAGAAAACGTGGACCAGCAACGGCCGGCGCTACTTCCATTACACGATGGATCAGCCGATGCTGAACTTCTTCTCGTACCTGTCGGCGAGCTATGCGGTGCGCAAGGCGACCGGTCCGGGCAACGTGGCGATCGAGGTCTACTACAACCCGGCGCACGCGTGGAACGTCGACCGCATGATCCAGGGCGTGCAGGACAGCCTCGCCTATTACGACGCCCACTACACGCCGTACCAGTTCCGCCAGTTGCGCATCCTGGAATTCCCCAACTACGCCAGCTTCGCGCAGGCCTTCGCCAACACCATCCCGTTCTCCGAATCGATCGGCTTCATCGCCGACCTGCGCGACCCCAGCAAGATCGACTACGTGTATTACGTCACCGCGCATGAAACCGCACACCAGTGGTGGGCGCACCGGGTGATCGGCGCCAACATGCAGGGTTCGACCATGCTGAGCGAATCGCTGGCGCAGTATTCGGCCCTGATGGTGATGAAGCAGAAATACGGCGCGCAGCAGATGCGCAAGTTCCTCAAATACGAGCTGGATCGCTACCTGACCGACCGCGGCACCGAGGCCGTGGAAGAAGAACCGCTGGCCAAGGTGGAGAATCAGCCGTACATCCACTACCGCAAGGGTTCGGTGGTGTTCTACGCGCTGCAGGATTACATCGGCGAGTCGGTGCTCGACGGCGCGCTCAAGCAGTTCCTGCTCGACAAGGGTTTCCAGCAGCCGCCCTACACCACCTCGCAGGAGTTCATGGACTACCTCGGCAAGGCGGCCGGCCCGCAATGGCAGGGCCTGCTGGACGACTTCTTCTGGAAGATCACCCTGTACGACAACCGCATCACCGAGGCCACCGCCAAGAACCTGCCGGACGGCAAGTACGAAGTGACCCTGAAACTGCACGCGGCGAAAGCCTATGTGGACGGTACCGGCAAGGAGACCGAGGCAGCCCCTGGCATCCCGATCGACGTCGGCGTGTTTGCCGCCTCGTCCAAGCCAGGCCTCGACGGCAAGCCGCTGTATCTGCAGAAACGCGTGCTGCCCAAGGGCGACAGCACGGTCACCGTGGTGGTGGATGGCAAGCCCAGCGAGGCCGGCATCGATCCCTACAACGAGTTGATCGACCGCGTCTCCAGCGACAATCGCCAGGCGGTGCGGCTGCAATAGCCGCCCGGCGGCGGACCGGCTCCGCCGCATCCGCTCGCGCGCGGCCCTCACCGGCCGCGCGCCACGACTAGCCACGTATGGCAAACGAAGCGATCGCACAAACCTGATGCGAAGCCCGTCAAATCTTTGCGGCATTGCCCTGACCGTTCGTTGACAACGTTGTCATCACCGATGTATCCCGGCACTGCTCTGGGCAAGGGGAGGCTGCTGTAGGGCGCATTGCCAGCCGCTCGCCTGAAGTCATTCGTTGTCAACGACGGGAGGGGCTTCAAGCCATGCCGCTACGCAAAACTTTGCTGACCACCAGTCTGCTCTTCGGTCTCGGCCTTGCCGCCGGCGCACCAGCCCAGCAGAGCAGTCCGGACCCGAATGCCCAGGACCAGGGCGCACCGTCGGGCAAGGCCCAGGCCCCGAACAAGCAGCAAGCCAAGGAATTGCAGGCGGTCACCGTCACCGGCATCCGCGCCAGCCTGGCCAAGTCTCTCGACACCAAGCGCAACGCCGATGCGGTGGTGGAGGCGATCACCGCCGAGGACATCGGCAAATTTCCCAGCACCAACGTGGCCGAGGCGATCGCCCAGGTGCCCGGCGTGACCATCGACCGCCGCTTCGGCCAGGGCGAGCGCGTCAGCATCGACGGCACCGACCCCAGCCTCAACCTCACCTTTCTCGACGGTCATCCGGTGGCGCAGACGCCGTGGCTGCTCGGCGAGCAGCCGAACCGCGGCTTCGACTACACCCAGCTGGCGCCGGAAATCCTCGGACGTCTGGAAGTCTATAAGTCGCCGGAGGCGCGCCTGCCCGAAGGCAGCGTGGGCGGCACCGTGATCATGCACACGCGCCAGCCGCTGGACATGGCGCCGAACACCATCAGCGGCTCGGTCGGCACGGTGTACAACGACCAGGCCGACCGCGGCCGGCCGAACGCCTCGCTGCTGTACAGCTGGCACGACGCCGACAGCACCTTCGGCGTGGCCACCTCGCTGGCGCACTACGAGGAGCAGGTCGATCGGCAAGGCACCGAGATCTTCGGCTATTCGCCGGTATCGAACCTGATGACCAATCCCACCGTCGCTTCCGAAGTCGCCGCCGGCCAGATCAAGCCCGGCGACCAGATGCCGCAGGAGGTCAATGGCGCCTACTTCCAGCAGCACCGCAAACGCGACAGCGCCACCGTGGGCCTGCAATGGAAGCCGCTGGACCACCTGGAGTTCGACCTCAACGGCCTGTACGTGCGGGAGAACTTCCAGAACTCCAACCAGTCGCTGTACGCCATCACCACCGACCATATCCAGGGCATCACCGGCCTCACCTCCAACGGCAACGGCCTGATCACCGGCGGCCATTCCTGCGGCAACAACACGCCCGGCTGCGCCGACAACGCCACCACCATCCTCGACGAGAACGTGCGCAAGTCGGTGGTGACCACCAAGGGCCTGGACCTCAAGGGCGCCTACCAGGGCGACCGCTGGAGCCTGAGCGGCCAGGGCGGCTTCAGCAACGCCGGCAATCCCGATGCCTCGGCAGCGCTGTTCTCGCCGCGCTACTACGGCGGCTATACCTGGAACGTCAAGGACGGCCTGCACTTCGACGACCCGGCCGCCGCGCGCAATCCCGCCAACTGGACCCTGGACAACAACAGCTACTACACGCGCACCCCGTCGCACGCGCGCGATGTCTACGGCCAGCTGGATTTCAGCAAGGACTTCGACGGCGTGTTCAACCAGCTGCTGGCCGGCGTGCGCTACACCAAGCACACCGAGAACTCCTCCTGGGATCGCTACTACGTACCGGTTGCGGCCACTGGCACCAGCGTGGCCCAGGTCGGCGGCGTGGGCTATACCGACATCTTCGGCGCCTTCCCCGGCATGTCCGACGACTATCGCCAGCACATCCAGATCGACCCGGATACCGCGCGCAACTGGGTGCTGGGCGAAATCGCCGGCGTGCCGGTCGATCCGGCCACCTACCTCAACAACACCTGGGACCTCACCCAGCGCGCCACCGCCGCCTACGCCCAGCTCAACTTCGCCGACGACAACTGGCACGGCAACTTCGGCCTGCGCTATGTGCGCACCAAGATCGACGGCCTCGGCTACCAGGCCGGTGCCGACGCCAGCCTGCCGCCGCCGCCCGGCTCGGCCCAGTCCAGTTCGCGCACCTTCAACGACGTGCTGCCGTCGATCAACGTGGTCTACGACACCAACAGCAACGTGGTGCTGCGCGGTGCGGCGGCCAAGGTGATCGCCTGGGCGCCCTACAACCAGCTGGTCAACAACACCTCGCTGGTCGACGACCAGCTCACCGGCAGCGGCGGCAACAACAAGCTCGATCCCTACAAGTCGTACAACTTCAACCTGTCGGCGGAGTGGTATTTCCAGGAGCAGTCGATGCTCGCCTTCTCGGTGTTCTACAAGCACATCGAGAACTACATCGAGACCGTCGCCCTGCTGGAGCGCCAGTTCAACTCGCTGTTCGGCACCAGCACCTATGCCGCGCTGGAAGCGCAGCCGCCGCACCCCGGCCAGCAGGGCAACTGCGACGCCAACGGCTACTGCGACTACAGCGTGCTGCGCCCGGTCAACGCCGGCTCGGCCAAGGTGAAGGGCTTCACTTTGAACTACCAGCAGCCGTTCGGCGACACCGGCTTCGGCATCTCGGCCAACTACACCTATTCGCACGGCAAGAGCAGCAGCGGCGAAGACCTGCCGTACAACTCCACCAGCGCCTACAACATCACGCCGTACTACGAGAAAGGGCCGTTCAGCGCGCGCGTCAACTACGGCCGGCGCAGCCGCTATCTCGCCGGCGGCTACGTGGCCGGCGCGCCACCGGCCAGCGTGGGCAGCTATGCCGACCTCAGCGCCAGTCTGGGCTGGCAGTTCAACCAGAACTTCTCGTTCTCGCTGGACGGCATGAACCTGCTCAACGAGAAGTACTACCAGTTCGACAGCGCCTCGGGCCGCACCTGGAACGACTACAGCACCGGGCGGCGCTACCTGGCCAGCGTGCACTTCAAGTTCTGATCCCGTACAGCGCAGCGGCCACCGCGTAGTCTTCGACGCGGCGGCCAAAGTTCGCGGCCGGCGGCATCAGCCTGCCGGCGCGACCTGATGCACGGTCACTTCGCGCTGCGGGAACGGCATGCTGATGCCGGCCGCGTCGAAGGACTCCTTCACCGCGCGCAGCAAGTCGGTCTGCACGGCCCAGTTGTCCGCGCTGAGGGTGTGCGCGCGGATGACCAGGCCTACCGCGCTGTCGCCCAGCTGTGCGGTCCAGACCCCCGGCGCAGGGTCCTTCAGGATGCGCGCGTCCGCCTCGAACAGACGGCGCACCACCTCCATGGCCTTGCCGATGTCATCCTGGTAGCCGATGCCCACGTTCAACTCCAAGCGGCGCGTGCCGCGACGATTGAAGTTGATGATGGCGTCGCCGCCGATCTTGGCGTTCGGCACCACTGCCTCGCGGTTGTCCGGCAGCACCAGCAGGGTGTACATCAGGTTGATGCTTTCCACCGTGCCTTCGACCCCGCCGGCGCGCACGTAGTCGCCGATGCTGAAAGGCCGGAACACGATCAGCAGCACGCCCCAGGCGAGATTGCTCAGCGAGCCCTGCAGGGCCAGGCCGATCGCCAGGCCGCCGGCGCCCAGCGCCGCCAGCAGCGGCGCCGAAGGCACGCCGGCCTTGGTCAGCGCCATCACGATCAGCACGGCGACCAGCACGCCGTAGATCAGGTTGCGCATGAAGCCGATCAAGGTGGGATCGACACGCGCACGGCCCATCAGGCGCTGCGCGAAATTGGCCAGGCGCGCGGCCAGCCAGGCCCCGATCAGCAGGATCAGCAGGGCGCAAACCAGATTGACGGCGATATCGGCGCTGCGCTCCGAAAGATGCAGGCCGGCAAAAAAATCGTGCATGCCGCGGACTCGTGGATGGGCCAGTCCTCAGCCTAGCAGGCGCTTTGTCAAAACTTCATGGCTGCGGCCGACGGCGAGCTTCAACGGCGACGGCCCCGCGCATGCCGCATGCCGACAGTCTGGCCGCACCCGCCAGCGCTGAGCGGGCTCGTTGCGACATGTTCGCCCGCATCATCGCGGGACAGAGACCAGGCACCGCCAGGCGACGCCGCGCGATCTGCGCCATGCCGCACGCTCGCTTGACGCGCCGCGCATAGGCAAGCCGTCGTCGCCGCGCTACCTTGCGGCTTCCACGGGTTCGAGGAATGCGGCATGAGCGATGCCTGCGATGTGATCGTGGTCGGCGCCGGGCTGGCCGGCCTGACCGCCGCCACCGAACTGGCCGACGCCGGCCGGCGCGTGCTGGTGCTGGACCAGGAACCCGAGCAGAGCCTGGGCGGCCAAGCATTCTGGTCGTTCGGCGGACTGTTCTTCGTCGACTCGCCGGAGCAGCGCCGCATGGGTGTACGCGATTCGCATGCGCTGGCCTTGGCCGACTGGATGGGCACCGCCGGCTTCGATCGCGACGAAGACCTGTGGCCGCGCCGCTGGGCCGAGGCCTACGTGGATTTCGCCGCCGGCGAAAAGCGCGCCTGGCTGCACGCCATGGGCATGCGCTGGTTTCCGGTGGTGGGCTGGGCCGAACGCGGCGGCCACGGCTCGATCGGGCACGGCAACTCGGTGCCTCGCTTTCACGTTACCTGGGGCACCGGCCACGGCGTGATCGAACCGTTCGTGCGGCGCGCGCGCGCCGCCGAAGCGAAAGGCCTGCTGCGCTTCGGCTTTCGCCAGCGCGTCGACGAGCTGCTGGTCGAGAACGGCGCGGTGGTCGGCGTGCGCGGCATGCGCCTGGTCGACGATGCGGTCGAGCGCGGCAAGCCCAGCTCGCGCGAGACGGCGGGCGAATTCGAGCATCGCGCGCAGGCGGTGATCGTCGCCTCCGGCGGCATCGGCGGCAACCACGAGCTGGTGCGCAAGCACTGGCCGGCGCGGCTGGGCCAGCCGCCCGAGCACATGATCTGCGGCGTGCCCGCGCACGTCGACGGCCGCATGCTGGCGATCAGCGAGCGCGCCGGCGCGCGCCTGGTCAACGGCGACCGCATGTGGCACTACGTAGAAGGCATCCAGAACTGGAATCCGATCTGGCCGATGCACGCGATCCGCATCCTGCCTGGCCCGTCGCCGCTGTGGTTCGACGCCACCGGCAAGCGCCTGCCCGGCCCGCTGTGGCCGGGCTTCGATACGCTGGGCACGCTGGACTACCTGCGCCGCAGCGGCCACGACTACAGCTGGTTCATCCTCGACCAGCAGATCATCCGCCGCGAGTTCGCCCTGTCCGGCTCGGAACAGAATCCCGACCTCACCAGCAAGAGCTGGCGCCAGGTGGCCAAGCGCGCCATCGGCAAGTCCGCGCCGGCGCCGGTGGAGGCCTTCAAGCAGCACGGCAAGGACTTCATCGTGCGCGACAACCTGCGCGATCTGGTCGCCGGCATGAACCAGCTGGCCGGCAACCAGTTGCTCGACTACGAGCAATTGCACCGCGAGATCGAGGCGCGCGACCTGCAGTTCGACAACCCCTACGCGAAGGACGGCCAGGTGATGGCCATCCACAATGCGCGCCGCTATCGCGGCGACCGCCTGACCCGGGTGGCCAAGCCGCACCGCATGCTAGACCCGGCGAACGGCCCGCTGATTGCGGTGCGCCTGCACATTCTCACGCGCAAGTCGCTGGGCGGACTGAACACCGATCTGGACGGCCGCGTGCTGGACCCGGCCGGACAACCCTTGCCCGGACTCTACGCTGCTGGCGAAGCGGCCGGTTTCGGCGGCGGCGGCGTGCACGGCTATCGCGCGCTGGAAGGCAGCTTCCTCGGCGGCTGCCTGTTCTCCGGGCGCCGCGCCGGGCGCGCTGCGGCCGCCGCCTGCGCATGAGCGCCATGCCCGGCCGGCGCGTGCTGATCTACGGCGCCGGCAACATCGGCTGCTATCTCGGCGGACGTCTGGACGGCCAGACCTGGAGCAACCAGCTCATCCGCAGCTACCCGCGGCCGCCGCAGGCGCAGACCACACCCGTGCGCTATCTGGCGCGCCCGGCCATGCTGCAGTCGCTGCGCACGCACGGGCTCACCCTCAGCGACCTGCATGGCTACCAGCGCCACCTTCCAGGCGACGCGCTCGATCTGCACACCGACCCGGCCGAAGCCCTGTCCGACGTCGCCCTGGTGCTGGTCACGGTGAAGTCCTCGGCCACGCCGCAAGTCGCCGAGGAACTGGCGGCGCATCTGCCACCGCAGGCGGTCGTGGTGAGCTTCCAGAACGGCTTGCGCAATGCCGCACTGCTGCGCGAGCGCCTGCCCGGACACACCGTCCTGGCCGGCATGGTGCCTTTCAACGTGGTTCGGCGCGGTCCCGGCGAATTCCACCAGGGCTCGTCGGGGCAACTGGCGATGGAGTCCTACGACCGACTCGCCTTCGACGGCTGGCTGTCGCTGTTCCAGGCAACTGGCCTGCCCGTGCACTGCCACGCCGACCTGGCGCCCGTGCAGCAGGCCAAGCTGCTGCTGAACCTCAACAACGCCATCAACGCCCTGTCCGACCTGCCACTGCGCGAAGAACTGTCGCAGCGCGACTGGCGGCGCTGCCTCGCCCTGGCGCAGCGCGAAGCCTTGCATGTGTATGCCGCCGCCGGCCTGCAGCCGGCACGCCTGACGCCGCTGCCGACGCACTGGCTGCCGGCAGTGCTCGAGCTGCCGGATCGCTGGTTCGGCCTGCTCGCCTCGCGCATGCTGGCGATCGATCCGCTGGCCCGTTCGTCCACCTGGGAAGATCTGCAGGCGGGCCGGCCCAGCGAAGTCGATGCGATCCAGGGCGAAGTCGTCGAGCTCGCCGCAGCGCACGGCCTGCGCGCACCGGTGAATGCGCGCCTGCTGGCCCTGGTGCGCGAGGTCGAGCGGCAGCCGCGTCGCTACGGCGCCGGCGAATTGCTGGAGGAGCTGCGCCGCGCAGCAAGCTGAGCCAGGATCAGCGCGTACGGTCCTCGATCTCGCTCACCCGGCCGTCGATCACGGTGACCGTGATGTAGTGGCCGTCGTGGCGAAAGTGCAGCTGCTGCTCGCTGCCGCCCGCCGCGCTGCGATTCCTGGCGGCATGGCCGTGCGATCCGCTGCGCCCGCCCGACCTGGAGGAAGGCTTGCCGAGCAGGTCGATCGCCCGCTCCTCGCTGTCGCCCGCGCTCAGCACCTGATTGCCGACGCGCAGCATGCTGCTGGCGTGGACGGCCGCACTGGCGGCGAAAAGAAAGACGGCGAACGCGCAAGCGACCGCCGCGCCAAAACGCTCCTGCATGGCGTGGACTCCCTGTCTGGACTGCTATGTAAGGCCACAGGCAAAACGCAGCCCGCCTGTGGCCGGATGTTCTAGCGCCTGTTCGCGCTATCAGGTGGGCCGATCGTCGATGTCGGCCACCTTGCCGTTGATGAGGGTGACCGTCACCACATGACCTTCGTGGCGATACTGCCAACGTTCGCCCACGTAGGCGCCGAACTCGTTCTGGATCGGCACCTTGATCAGCGGCTTGCCGAGCAGATCGGCCACGTGCACTGCGCTGTCGCCGATGGTCAGTACCTGACTGTCGATGCGCAGCGTCTGCCCGGCCTGCGCCGCCGTGGCGAAGATCAACCCACATGCCATCAACCATACGTAACGCATGATCCGATACCTCCGTTGGACGATCCGGCGCTCCCTCCGCTGTGGCGCCGTGGGGTCACAGCATAGTCGAGAAATCCTGCGTCCTGCAGTGCCTGGCGCCGGGTTTTCCATATGCGTCGGGCATTCCATCAGCCGCCGAAAGCCTTGCAGATAGCGCCGCCGCCGTCGGCATGCCGAAGACGGGCGTCGAAGGCTTACACGGATGGCCTGCGAGTCCCGACATCACGCCGCCGCCGGCGCCGACCCGGTTACGCGATCAGCGCGCGGCCTTGGCCAGGCTGTGCATGTCCAGGTGATTGCCGTTCAAGCGCGGCAGCTGCCGCTGCAGCAGCAGGGCCAACTCGCCCGGCGCGCTGCCGATGGCGTGTTCGAAGGCGGCCAGCAAGCCGCCCTCGCTGCGCGCGAGCAGACGAATCCAGTCGCCGTCGTGATGGGCTACGTGCGGCATCCACCAACGCAGCAAGGCCCGGCGTACCGCGGCATGTCGGCTGCCGCGCAACGCGGCGGGGCCGCCTTCCGCACCCGGCAGCGCCTGCAGTTCGGCGATCACCTGATCCAGCGTGTCGACGTTCTCCTGCAGCACGGTACGCAGACCAGGCTCGCACACCTGGCTGGCCGCCAGCCGGTACAGCATGTCCAGATCGATGCTGCGGCGGATCAGTGCGTGGCAAGGATTTCGTGAAGCCAGCGACACGGGGGTCGCCTCCTGCGGTGCTCGACTTGGATAGTCATGCTGGTCCTCGACGACTTAGCCGCAGATTAATCCGGTGCCCCCTGATTGGTTGACGCTCAGCTGGGGGTTATTGACCGACCTGCAGCAGGGTCAACGGACGGCCGTCGGCGTCGCGCACACCGTCCTGCAGTTCCGCCAGGCGGCGGATCGAGGGGCAGAGCGCCTGGATCTGCGGGCGCAACGCCTGCATCCGCTGCAGCAGGCGCGGCTGCAGATCCACCGCGAGGTTGCCGGCGCGGTCGCGCAGGCTGGCCGCAGCCTGCAGGTCGCCGCTCATCGCGGCGCTCAGCGCCTGCTGGCCCAGATCGCCCGCCACCACCGGCACGATGTCCGTGCCCACCTCGTTGGCGTACTGCTGGATCATCGGCCCCTGCCAGTCGTGCGTGCTGCTGCTGGCGGCGATGCGCTGCTTCAGCTCGGCGCCGTGCGCAGCCAGGCGGCGATCCAGCTCGGCGCGAGTCTCCTCGCTGAGCCCCATCCCGGCCGCCTCGTCGTGGACCGCGCGTGCGGCCATGTCCACCCCGCGCGCGGCGACCGCCTTCGCCTGCGGCACCAGCTGGCGCAGCTCGCGCTCGAACAGGCTGAGGCGGTCCTGCTCTTCCGGGCCCAGCCGCACGGCGCGGCCGTCGGTCCATAGCGCGCCGTCGCGTATCTCCACCCGCGACGGCGCGGGCGCAGGACGGTCGAACAACAGGCTGCCCGGGCGCACCGTGAGGTCATAACTGCTGCTGGCGCGACAGGTCGCGGCCAAGTCCTGTGCCCATGAGGGCCACGCCGCCAGGGCCAGCCATAGCAGGGTCATCACGCGCCACGGCCGCATACGGCATCTCCATCTGGGGAGCGCCAGCGATAGCGCCCGGCCCAGCAACCGGCGCTGAATCGGCAGCGCGGCTCATGGCCGATCGCTGCCGACGCAGACCGCTCAACTGCCGCCAAGCGGACTCAGCAGGTGCAGCTCGTTGCCCACCACGGCGAGGCTGCCGTCGGGAATCGCATCCACGCCATTCGACGGGCCATGCGCATCGTCCTGCCAGGCCACGACCTGCAGCGGCCCTGGAATATAGACATGCCACTGGCCGTAGCTGTCCTGGGGTTGCGGGTGCTCGGACTGCCTTATCTCGAAATTGATCGGCAAGCGCGCCACCCAGTGATCGTCCTGTACATGCGGGCCGACGGTAGGCAGGTTGAAGGTCCATTGGCGCACGGCCTTGATCGAGGCATCGGTCAGGCGCTTGCGCCAACGTTCCATGCCGGCGTCGTTGTCGGCTTCTTCCAGGTTGACCTGTTCGGCATCGACGGCATCTATCCGTCCTTGTCGATTGACCCGCGCGATCAGATAGACGGTACCGGTCACCCGTGCATACAAGGCATCGTCGGGGTAGTTCGGCGCTGCGTAGCTCTTATAGGAGATCACCGTTCCCGGCGGATATTCCTCGCCGAAATGCGCGCTGCCCAGACTGATCGCGTAATGCTCGCCATCGGTGCGCTTGGCCACGAAGCGCAGGCTCATGCTGGCCTTGACGCTCGCCGGCTTGCCATCGGTCAGCGTCGGCGCGAAATGCCAGCCGGCGACCGCCTGGCGAGCCAGTTCCAGCACACGCGGCGGCAGTTTTTCGGGATGGTCGATGCGATAGTCGCGAACCGTGCCGTCCGCGGCGACCTCCACCGAGCCGGTGACCAGCATGCTGGCCTCGGAGCGCTTGCGCACCGCATTGGCATCCGCAGCAAGTACCGCCCCCGACAGCATCATGCCTAGCAGAACCCACCACCAACGATTCATCCATGTTCTCCTTGGGTCGTCATCCGATCAGACGTTTGCGGCTAGCTTATACGCGCTCCGCGGCGACGGTGGAACTGAGCACGGATACGCTCCTGGCCGAGCAGCCACGACAGCCACAGCAGCAAGGGCACGGCGAGCGCACGCAGCCCCAGCGCGAGCAGGTAGTCGCGATGGATCAATTCCAGCGCCAGTTGGACATCGGCGCCCAGTTGGGCTTGCGTCGCCGCGGTGATCGCCCGCGCGTCGATCTGCTGCAGCTGCTGCCACTGCATATAGCCGCTGAAGATCAGCCAGGCGCCCAGCAGCAGCGTCGCGATGCGCATGCACGGCCGGGCCCATTCCTGACGCAGGATGCAGCCCGCGCTGATCACGATCAGCGCGAAGGCAGCGACCAGGTAGCCCAGATCCCAGGCCAGCATGCCCCGCAAGGCGCCGAGCGTGTCCGCGTCGGTCGCCGGCGTGGCCTGCAGGTGCGTCCATACCTTTTGCAGGTGCGTCACGTACTGCAGGCAGCCCATCGCCGCCAGCAGCAGCACCAGCCACACCAGTACGCGCCACGCGGCGAGCCGGCGCGGCGCCTCCTTCAAACGGCTATCGGCAGCACGTCTCAGCATCACTGCAAGGCCTTGATGCGGGTCAGGTCGGCCAGCACCTGGCCGGAGTTCTTCTCGGGATCGACGTCCTCGTAGACCTCGGCGACCTTGCCCTGCGGATCGATCAGGAAGGTGGTGCGCTTGGCGTAGTGGATGCCCAGGTGCTCGTTCAGCACGCCGTAGGCCTCGGTCACCTTGCGGTCGCTGTCGGCCAGCAAGGGAAACGGCACGTGATACTTCTGCGCGAACTTGCCGTGCGACTTCACGTCGTCCAGGCTGACGCCGACCACGTCGGCGCCGGCCTGGCGCAGCTTGGCGAGATCGTCGCGGAACGCACACACCTCTTTAGTGCAGCCGCCGGTGAAGTCCTTGGGATAGAAGTACACCACCAGATAGCGCCCATGATGGTCGCCCAGCGCCTGCCAGTGCCCGTTCTGGTCCTGCAGGCGGAAATCCGGCGCCGGCTGCCCCACCTGCGGCAGCGCGGCCAGCACCGGGGTCGCAGCCAGACCCAGGCATAAGGCAAGCGTAGCCAACGAAAAGCTGCGGCGCATGGCGGCATCTCCAGCGAAAGGGAACGCGCAGTTTACGCGCATCGCCTGCACACTGGATCGGCGCTGGCGATTCGACCCGACCAGTCCTCGATGCCGTCGGCCCCCTCGGAAATGACAAAGAGCGCCGAAGCGCCCTTTGCCGCGGCCTCAAGTGGGCGATCAGCGGTGGCTGATGGTGAACTTGCCCACCGACACGCCCAGGTTGACGCCTTCGCCGGTCCCGGCCAGGGCCAGCGAGGTGGTGCCCTTGGTCAGCACCTGCGCCGAGCCGCTCTTCACCACGCCGGCGTCGGCACCGGCCTGCGCGTAGTCGCCGAACACGTCGCTGATGCCACGTACGGTGCTGATTTCGCCGGTACCGTTGCTGATGCGGTACTTGCCTGCGGTGAGACCGCCACCGACCACCGAGATCTTCACGCTGGCGCGCTGGCCGTTGTCGCAGCGGATGGTGCCGCTGCCGCTGGCGTGCTTGTAGATCAGCGACCAGCCTGCCAGGTTGAAGCGCAGATGGCACTTCACCGTCGCGTCGTCGGCATGCGCGCTGGCGACCGGCAGGGTCATCGCCGCGCCGGCGCAGGCCAGCATCAAAGCAGCCGTGGCAAGAGTACGTTTGATCATGGTCGTTTCTCCCTAACTCAACAGTGGATGGAAAGGTTTCCGGCTGCGATCCGCGCCTGGGCCACCGGCCCTCGCACGTCCTTACTGCCATGTCTGTTCAGCATGAGCAAGGCCGCGTGAGGAAGTCGTGCAGAGACCGGGACCGCAATTTCTCGCTCATGACGTCAGCCTTTCCGCAGCCGATCGATCGGCCTTGACTCGCGAATCACGTTGCAACGGTAACACTGATCACACGATACGCAGCAGGAGCCATGCCATGAACTTACGAATCACGCTTGCTGCCGGTCTGGCCGCCACGCTGCTGGCCACTGGCCTTGGCCCGATCCATGCGCAGGACTACCCGCCGCCGCATACCCATCGGGTGTGCCGCGACGTGCAGGTGAGGGACAAGCCCAGCGACAAGCACCAGATCGCCGGCACCGCGATCGGCGCCGTCGCCGGCGGCCTGCTCGGCCACCAGGTCGGCGGCGGCAAGGGCAAGACCCTGGCGACCGTGGGCGGCGCCGTGGCCGGCGGCTATGCCGGCAAGAAAGTGCAGGAGAACCATCAGGACAATAACGCCACCTACCACATCGAGCGCCGCTGCCACGAAGTCAGCGATTGAGCCGGTGGCTGGCCTGCCGCGAGCCGATGCCGGGTTCGCGGCAGGCCGCACGACCCGCCCTCGCCCTGCCGACATCATCGTGAATGACGCTAGCCGTTCGAGCTGCAGGGAACGCCGAAGGCCTGGCCCGGCACATCCTGCAGGCCTGACGCGATCGACGGGCAAGCCCTCAATGCCGCGGCAATAGCCCGGAGCGTTCCATGGCCTGCACCTGCAGCAGTTCGGGTGCCGAAAAATTCTGCTGCTGCCATTGCAGCAAGGCCTGTTGCTGCTGCGCCGCGTCCAGCGTGGCGTCGGCGCGGATGGCTGCGCTCTGCGCGGCATAGGCGTCCAACCGCGCCTGCCATTGCTGCCGCTGCTGGTCGAGGGCCGCCAGCCGGTCGGCTGCATCGCTGCCGTACTGCGCCGCGCGCTGCGCGTAGCGGTCGGCTGCGTCGACGTGATCGGCGTTGAATTGGTCGGTCTGTGTCTGCAGGGTGGCGCCGGCGACGGCCTGTGCCGTCGCCGCCTGCTCTTCCGGCGCTGCGCTGGCCTCCAGCGCCTGCAGGCGACGCGTCTTCTCGGCAACGCTCAACGAACGATCGCTGTTGATCGCCAGGCGCGCCTGCAAGGCATCCAGCTGGCGCCGTGCATCGGGATAGAACGCATCGGCCAGCGCCTGCCCCAGCATGGCCTCGCGCAGCGTCTGCAGCTGTTTGAGCCGATCTATCAAGCTGCCGCGCGGCACCAGTGCGGCGATGGCCTGCTGATAGTCGGTGTAGCGCTGGAAGATCGCCATCACTTCGGCGATCTGCGACGGATCGAGCGCGCGCCCATGCAAGTCGGTCAGCAGCAGTTTCCGGATGCCGTCGAGATCGGTCTCGCCAAGCAGGGTCAGGTAGTAGTCGAACAGCCGACGCAAGGCGAGATCGGGCCGCACGTGACCGGCAAAGCCCAGGTCGACGGCGCCGTCGACCTGGGTGCCGCGCAGACTGCCCTCGCGCAGCACCGTGACGGGATCGCGCCGCGCGACCGTGGCGGCGCCAGCGCCGGCCGGCATCGAGGCCGGCGCCACGGGCCTCGGTATCGACGCTGCCGCCGGCGTCGTGGCGGCCGCATGATGGACGGCCAAACGCGACCACGAGACCGCCGCCACGGCCAGCGCGACGGCCGCGGCAAGCAGCCCCCGCGGCAGCCAAGGGTGGCTCACAGGCCGGCGTTCTTCAGGCGGTTGGCCTGATCGCGATAGACCTGCACTGGATCGGACGAGAACAGGCCACGCAGGCCAAACACCTGATTCACCTCGTCCAGGTGGTTCCAGCCGTAATTGTCGCGCAGCACCGTGCCGAAATGATTCGAGCACTGCCCGACCAGGCCGTCGCTGGCACCATTGCCAAAGAACAGGCTGCCGGCGAGCATCACCGCATCGGAGGGATCGAGCACGTTGGTCAGCACCGAGGTGCCACCCATCGAATAGAAACGGATGCCGTTGACCGAGCCTGCGCCCGAGCCGCACGACGTGGCCGGCATACCGTTCGGGAACTGTACGTTGAACTGGGCGGCTCCAGCGGTGGACAGCAAGTTCGCCGCCGCAATCGCATCCTGCGGTGCATTCGGATCGTTGGAGAGGTCGCCGATCAGCGCGCCGAGGGCGTTGACGAAACCGGCCACCAGGGTGCGCAACGGCGAACCCGGCGGCAGCGCCGCAACCACCGCGTCGGCGACTGGCGTGCCGGCATGCGGCGTGCCGACGGTGGTAGCCGAGGCGACCAGGTCGGGGCGCACCGCAGCCACGTAGCGCACGGTGAAGCCGCCCTGGCTGTGCCCGACCAGATTGAACTTGGTATAGCCGTACAAGGCTTGCAGGTTCTCCAGCTCGGCGATCAGCTGGTTGCCGCGCACCGTCTCGTCGTTGACCGCGCTGAGGTCGGCCACATAGACCTTGGCGCCGCCCTGCTGCAGCCCATCCGGAATGCCGTACCAGTAGTCCACGCTGCCGAACAGCTGGCCGAAGCCGAACAGGCCGTGCACCAGCACGATCGGGTAACGGGTCTGCGTATAGCCCGTGCTTGAGGATGCTGCCATCGCCTGGCTAGGCAGGATCAACGCGCCGACCAGCAGCCACGCGGCCAGCGCGTACGAAACGATATGGAGGTACTTGCGCATTTCCAGCTCCCTCTTCGAAGTGATATGGGACTGCCTGGTAGATCGAGGATGTGGCCTGCCGCCGCTGTCGCGATATCGCCTGCGCACCGCAACATGGCTTCGAGTATTCGCTGCCCCAAAGCAGAGCGTCAAGTCACATAAAGTGTTTAAAACGACTTATGTATCAAATGTTTATATGACGCATCGCAACAGATTGCGGTCATCGCCCAGCGGTCCCGGTCACGCCCGGCCGAGGCATAGCCGTCTTTCACGACGGTATCGCGAACGCCAGGCGCGGCATAATCGAGCCGTCCTTTCTGACGGCACACGCTGATGATCAAGTACTCGCTGGTCGGCTACGACGGTTCGGACTCTTCCCGGCGCGCATTCCAGTTCGCCATCGATCTGGCCCGCTGCAGTGGCGGCCGCGTGCGCGTGGTGTCGGTGCTGCAGGTGACCCAGAGCGGCGCCGACGCCTGCGCGCTGATGATGACCGACACCGGCGAGCAGCGCGTGCGCGAGCTGCTCGCCGAACTCAAGGCGATGGTGCCGGACGCCGACAAGCTGGTGGACATCGAACTGGCCCACGGCAGTCCGGGCGACGTGCTGCTGACCCAGGTGCAGCGCCACGGCGTCGACCACGTGGCGATCGGCCACACCGAACGCGGCGCGCTGGCGCGCTGGCTGCTCGGCTCGGTATCCGGCGACGTGCTGGCGCGCGCGCACGTGCCGGTGACGGTGGTGCGCTGAAGACTCGGGGCCCGGCCTTGCGCCGGACCCCGGACCGGCCGGATCAGGCAGCTGCGGCCTTGAGCGAGGCCATGTCGATGACGAAGCGGTACTTCACGTCGCTCTTGAGCATGCGCTCATAGGCTTCGTTGATGTCCTGGATGCGGATCTTCTCGATGTCCGAAACGATGCCGTGCTTGCCGCAGAAATCCAGCATTTCCTGCGTTTCCGCGATGCCGCCGATCAGCGAGCCGGCGAGCGAGCGGCGGCCGAAGATCAGCGCGCCCGCCGCCAGCGGCGTCGGCTTCTCCGGCACGCCGACCAGGGCCATGGTGCCGTCACGCTTCAGCATGCGCAGGTAGACGTCGAGATCGTGCGAGGCGGACACCGTGTCCAGGATGAAGTCGAAGCTGCCGGCGTGCTGCTTCATCTGCTCTTCGTCGTTGGACAGCACCACGTCGTGCGCACCGAGCCGCAGCGCGTCGGCGCGCTTGGACTCGGAAGTGGTGAACTGCACCACCTGCGCACCGAACGCATGCGCCAGCTTCAGCGCCATGTGGCCGAGCCCGCCCAGGCCGACCACGCCCACCTTGCTGCCCTTGCCGACCTTCCAGTGCTTCAGCGGCGAATAGGTGGTGATGCCGGCGCACAGCAGCGGCGCCGCGGCGGCCAGGTCGAGGTTCTCCGGCATGTGCAGCACGAAGTCCTGGTCGACCACGATATGGCTGGAGTAGCCGCCCTGGGTCGCGCTGCCGTCGTGGCGGTCGCGGCTGGCGTAGGTGAACACCGCGCCCTTCATGCAGAACTGCTCCAGGTCGTCCTTGCAATTGACGCATTCGCGGCAGGAGTCGACCATGCAGCCCACGCCGGCCAGGTCGCCCGGCTTGAACTTGCGCACGCCCGGGCCCACCGCGATCACTCGGCCGACGATCTCGTGGCCGGGCACGATCGGGTAGCTGCCCTTGCCCCATTCGTCGCGCACGGTGTGCAGGTCGGAGTGGCAGACGCCGCAGTACTCGATCTCGATCACCACATCGTGTTCGCGCGGGTCGCGGCGATCGAAGTGATAAGGCGCCAGCGGGGCCTTGGCGGTATGGGCGGCATAACTTGCAGTGGGGATCATCGGGAGGTCTCCGCAGGAGGTCGGACCAACCGCGGCCGGGGCAGCCGCGGCAAAATCCCATTATAAGTCGGCAGGCGTTAATCCCTTGCATGCGGAAGGCTTTATGCTTCTGTCATCAATCGGTCATGGCGCGCAAACCGCTGCCCGTCGGACATCAGGAACCCACGCGTGAGCTATTCCACCCACTTGCCCTGGACCGTCGAAAGCATCGACTTCAGTCGCATCGAGACACAGCGCATCCGCCACAACGAGGATCTGTTCTTCCTGCTGTGCAGCTCTTCCTTCGTGGAGAGCGGCTCGGACCTGTACACGCACAACCTGATCGAGCATTTCGCCGGCGACCAGGAACTGCAGACCTGGTTGAGCCAGCACTGGGAGCACGAGGAACTGCAGCATGGCCGCGCGCTCAGCGCCTACATCAAGCACGTCTGGCCGGAGTTCGGCTGGGACGCCGGCTTCCAGGCCTTCTGGAACGAGTACGGCGCGGTGTGCACGGCGGAGCAGCTCGAAAGCAGTCGCGGCCTGGAACTGGCCGCGCGCTGCGTGGTGGAGACCGGCACTGCCAGCCTCTACCGTGCGCTCAACGAGATCACCGACGAGCCGGTGCTGAAGCAGCTGACCAACCACATCAAGAGCGACGAGGTGCGCCACTACAAGCACTTCTACCAGCATTTCCGGCTCTACCGCGAGCGCGAGAAGCTGGGCCGCTACAAGGTGTTCCGCGCGATCTTGCGCCGGGTCAACGAGATCAAGAGCGAGGACGGCGACATCGCGCTGCGCCACGTCTTCAACCAGTGCTATCCGCAGCACGTGGGCGACGATGCCGAGTTCCGCAGGGTCAGCGGGCGGGCCCAGGGACTGTTGCGCCGGCACATCCCGGCCGAGATGACGGTGAAGATGCTGCTCAAGCCGCTGGACCTGCCGACGCGGCTGCAGAATTCGCTGGAAAAGCCGCTGGCGAAGATCACCGAGAAGCTGTTCCTGCATTAAGGGCGCGGCCGGCCTGAAGCCAGCGCACGCCCGATCCACGTTTTACTGGGTCGGCTGTGCCGGAGGCTGTCCCTGCTCGCGTGGTTGCTCGTCGATCTGGCGCTGCGCCTGCTGCAGGGCTTTCAGCTTGGCCATGTCCACCGGCCGGATCTGCGTGATGATGCAGGGGAGATGGTTGACCGCCGCACCGTGCATGATCACGCGGTCGAAGCCCTTGGTCACCACGTGCATGTTGGAGGTGACCCCGATCGCCGTGGCGAACGTCAGGCCCTGGCAGCCGTCCGCGTCGATCAGCCAGGCCTGGTTCGGCCGCGTGTAGACCGCCAACTGGCTGTCGGTCAGCGCCTCCCACGACCAGAACGGGGTGAACACGCGGAAGCTGCTCACCGGCGCGCCGGCCGCGGCCGCATAGGCGGCCACGCGCTCGCTGTCGGAACGGCCCGGCGTGCTGGCGCAACCGGCCAGCGCCACGGCAAGCGTCACGGCGAGGCAGCGGAAAGATTTCGACATACGGCTTGGGGACATGGCATCACCTGTTCCATGAGGGAGCTTTTTCCATGAGGGAGCTTTGCAGATGCGGGCATCCTCGGCATCACTGTACGCCGCCGCGAGCACGCACCGATACGCTGCACCGATGGTCGATCGGCTGGCCTTCAGCATCGCGCCCACCGCCGGCTCGCTTCTTTCAGCTCACTTCTTCTTGTTGCCCAGGCTGACCGTCACCCATTTGTCCGGCGCGAAGCCGCCTACTTCGTAGACCAGCTCCTCTTTCTTGTTGCCATCCTTCAGGGTTACCGGCAGCACCATCTTCTTGGTCTTCTTCAGCGCCGCGATGAAACCGGGGTCGTCCTTGATGAAGATCGCCGGCTCGCCGGTGGGCGGCAGGTAGGCCTTGAGCGGATGCGGCTTGCCGTCGAAGCTGGCGGCCAGGGTGCATTCGCCTTTGCACACGAAGCCCTTGCCGCTGCCGAACAGGAACACGCTCTGGCCCCAGCTGGTGTGCCGGCGCAGCACCAGCCGCACGCGGTCGTCGCCGCCCGGCTGGCTGCTGTAGATGGTCGCGGTGGACTGGATGCCGCCTTCCATCGGCGCGGTCTGGTAATACCACAGCGCGGCGAGGCGGTATTTCTCCTTGCCGTCCTTGTAGCGCTGCTCGATCGCCGGCAGGCTCTGCTGCACTTCTTTCGCCGCATCGCTGCCGGCGTAGCGGTCGAGGATGTCGTGCCCCATGGTCACCGCCATCTCGTCGTTGCCGATGCTGACCAGCTTGCGGTAGGTCTGCAGGTCGTCGGCCACGCGCGAGGTGCTGGTGGCCGGTGCGGGTGCCGCGGCGCCGGGCGGCGGCGCGCTGTCCTGCTGCGAACAGGCCGTGAGGCCGGCGACGACCGTGCCACACAGGCCGGCGAGGCAAAAGAGGCGGAGCTTGGAGGCAACGAGATTCATCGGCGGCGACCATCGTGGAAGCAGGGAGCTAGAGTGGTACGAGCCGGCATGCCGACGCAACCGCTCAGGCCTCGGCGGTCTCGCCGAAGCGCTCGCGCAAGGCTGCGCGATAGCGCCGGCTGCACGGCACCTGGCTGCCGTTGCGCAGCTTCAGGCGTGCCTCGCCGTTCTCCAGCGGTTCGATCTCCGCCAGATGGTCGAGGTTGACGAAGTAGCTGCGGTGCACCCGCACGAAGCGCCTCGGGTCGAGCCGCTCCTCGATCGCCGCCATGGTCGAGCGCAGCGGATAGTCGCGACCGCGCACATGCAGGTTGACGTAGTTGCCGGCGGCCTGCAGCCACTCGATCTCGTTGGCCGCGACCAGGAACTCGCGGCCGAGCTTGCGCACCAGGAAGCGCTCGGGCCGCTCCACCGGCTCCACCGGCGGGCCTTCGTCCGGCTCGGCCAGCAGGCGCGCTTCGCCCTGCCAGCGCACCAGCCACAGTCGCGACAGGCAGGTCAGCGCGATGATCAGGAAATAGCTGCGCAGGTCCTTCAGATATTCATAGCCGAAGCTTGGCCACCAGACGCCGAAGTCGTAGTGCCGACCCGCCATCCAGTAGGCCAGTTTGCGCAAGGCCACCATGCCCAGCACGTGCGCCGCGCTAAACGGCACGCTCGCCAGCAGGTGCCTGGGCAGGTTCTGCCGCCAGGTGTCGAAGCGGAACGGCCAGCGCCGCTCCACCGCCAGCACCGCCGGCAGCAAGGCCAGGATCAGCACCGAACTGCTGATTTCCCAGGTCCATGGCTCCCAGGCGGCGAGCTTGGCGTTGTCGATGCGCGCGACGATGCCGTTGAACACCGTATTGAGAGTGAACAGCAGCACCCAGAAGGTCCACTCGGCGGGACGCCGCCAGCGCTGGAAATCCCGGTACTCGAATTCGGCTGGCTTGCTCATCCCGACCATTCTACGGGACGCGCCAGCGGACCCCGGCGGGGTTCGTCCCAACCCGCCCGCCACTCATCCCCGCCACCCCACCACCCGTCACCGGGCATGCCGACGGCACGGCGCCAAGCGTCATGCTTGTCCCATTCCCGCCTGCGGCGCCCCTGCCCCGGAGTGATTGCATGAAACGACGCGACTTGTTGAAGACGGCAGCCATGCTCCCCCTGCTGCCGGCGCTGGCATACGGCGCCAAGCTGGCTGCAACCGGGCGCTCGCTCATCCCAGCCGCCCGTTCGCGGGTACGACCCGGCCAGCCAGGCTGGCCTTCGTCGGCGGACTGGGAACGGCTGCGCCGTCAGGTCGGCGGCCGCCTGCTGAAGCTGGAGTCGCCCTTCGCCCACTGCGATGGCTCCAAGGCGGCCTGCCAGGAAGCGCTGAAGCTGCTGGACAACCCCTTTGCGCTGGGCGACCAGCCCGCGCTGACCCAGACCAGCGGCTGGGGCGACGCCTGGCTCTCGCAGCCCAGCGCCTACGCAGTCGCCGCCGAGAGCGCCGCCGACGTCGCCGCCGCGGTCGACTTCGCGCGCCGGCATCATTTGCGCCTGGTGGTGAAGGGCGGCGGCCACAGCTACCAGGGCACCTCGGCCGCGCCCGACTCGCTGCTGATCTGGACCCGCCACATGAACCAGGTGCAGCTGCACGACGCCTTCGTCGCGCAAGGCAGCCACGAGGCGCCGCAGCCGGCGGTGACGATGCAGGCCGGCGCGATGTGGATCGACGCCTACGACGCGGTGACCACCCGCGGCGGCCGCTACGTGCAGGGCGGCGGCTGCACCACGGTCGGCGTGGCCGGGCTGGTGCAGAGCGGCGGCTTCGGCAGTTTCTCGAAGGGCTACGGCAGCGCGGCCAGCCACCTGCTCGAAGCCGAGGTGGTCACCGCCGACGGCCAGGTGCGCGTAGTCAACGCCAGTCGCGACCCCGAGCTGTTCTGGGGCCTCAAGGGCGGTGGCGGCGGCAGCCTCGGCGTGGTCACCCGCATGACCCTGCGCACGCATGCGCTGCCGGAGTACTTCGGCAGCGCCAACCTGGCCGTCAAGGCCTCGTCGGGCAAGGCCTTGCGTGCGCTGATCGCCCGCTTCATCGATTTCTATCGCGACGCCTTGCTCAATCCGCATTGGGGCGAGCAGGTGTCCCTGCGCGACCGCGACACGCTGCGCATCTCGATGGTGTTTCAGGGGCTGAGCAAGCAGCAGGCCGAGGCGGTCTGGGCGCCGTTCGTGGCCTGGGTCGCCGCGCGCGACGAATATCGCCAGGTGCAAACCCTGCGCGTGCAGACCATACCCGCGCAGCACGTCTGGGACGCCGAGTTCTTCCGCCGCTACGCGCCGCAATACATCGTGACGGACGACCGGCCGAATGCGCCGCACCATCATATGCTGTGGGCTGGCGACGACGCCCAGGTCGGCTGGTTCATCCACGCCTACCGCTCGGCCTGGCTGCCCGCATCGCTGCTGCAGCCCAGCCAGCGTGACGCGCTGGCGGACGCCTTGTTCAACGCCTCGCAACACTGGGACGTCGAGCTGCATCTCAACAAGGGCCTGGCCGGCGCGCCCGCCGAGGCGATCGAACGCGCGCGCGACACCGCGACCCATCCGCACGTGCTGGACGCCTTCGCCCTGGCGATCATCGGCGCCAGCGGCGGCCCGGCCTTTCCCGGCATGCCCGGCGCCCGCCCCGATCTGGCCCGGGCGCGCCGCGACCGCGCCGAGATCGACCAGGCCATGGATACGCTGCTGACGGTGGCGCCGGATGCCGGCTCCTACGTCTCGGAAAGCGACTACTTCCTGGCCGACTGGTCGCAGCGCTTCTGGGGCAGCAACTACCCGCGCCTGGCCGCAGCCAAGCGTCGCTACGACCCCGACGGCCTGTTCTTCGTGCACCACGGCGTCGGCAGCGAGGGCTGGAGCGAAGACGGCTTCACCCGCCCGGGCGCTTGAAGTCCAGCGAACTGGCCGGCTCGCCACCCGGACTGCTCCGACGCGCAGCGCGTCCACGCGCTCATTCCGCCGCACATTCGAGTAAAACCCATGCCTCTTTTCTTTGCGCTTGCACTTCGGCTCGCCTGGCTGGCCGTTCTCGGCTATTGGCTGTGGAGCGCGCGTCACGCGAAACCCGCCCAGCAGCAAGAGCCGCTGGCCAAGCGCATGCTGGCCTATTGGCTGCCGCTGCTGGTGGCAGCCTTGCTGCTCGGGCCCGGCGAATGGTTCGGTCATACGCTGCTGCGCGAGCAGTTCGTTCCGCACACCCTCTTCGTGTATTCACTCGGACTCGGCCTGGCCATGGCCGGCGCGGCCTTGGCGATACTTTCCCGCGCGATGCTCGGCCGCAACTGGAGCGCCACGGTGCAGTTGAAGCAGGCGCACGAACTCGTCACCCATGGGCCCTACCGCTACGTCAGGCATCCGATCTACACCGGCCTCTTGCTGCTGTTCCTGGGCAATGCCGTGATGGTCGGCGACTGGCGCGGCCTGCTGGCGGTCGCCATCGTGCTGGTCTCGTTCTGGCGCAAGCTGCGGCTCGAAGAAAGCTGGCTGGCCGGGCATTTCGGCGAAGCCTATCGCCTCTATCAGGCCCGCACCAAGGCGCTTATCCCAGGGATGCTGTAGGCGGCGCGCCGGTGGATGGTTCGAGCCAGGGCCGCCCGGCATCGCTTCGATAATCCGACGGCGATCGCCGAGACACCGACCCATCACGCCGCCCCAGGCCCGAACATCGCAGCTTTGTACGGGCAATAGCAGCTGGGTTCGGTGCGTTCCATTGGCGTGAAGTCGGCATCCGGGCGTGGGTACGATGCCTCGCGCAGGATCAGCGCGGCGCGCGCGTTACCAAGGACGCCGCCGGCCACCGTGACCGCCACCCGGCACGAACTCCGTTCGACGCTGACCGGATGGTCGAGTCCGGGAGTCTTGACGGGCTTGGTCATATGGCCGATGTGCACGACAGAAATGGCGACGAACCCTTTCGACATCGCGCCCTCCATGGCCATTCCACATGTTTGCTTTCCGCGATCTTCGCGCCGTCTCGACCGGCCTAAGAAAGGCGAAGGGCGTGAATCGCTTCACGCCCTTCGACCACCAGCTCATCCGACGACTATCGCCAGCGGATGTTCGAGCCGGCATGCCTCACGGATGCAGCGTGAACGTCTGGAATGGCGAGACATACCACGAGAAGGTCGCATAACACCGGGCGGTCCCCGACGATCCAAACAGGGGCAGCCCATGCCACATGAACGGGAATCCGGTAACCCCGGTCATCGTCTTCAACTGCGCACCGCTGTCCGTCCAATACAAGTTGCTGAGCGTGCCGCGGCAATCGAAATTGGCCGCTGGACTGAACCCCGTTACCTGCGTGACAAAGATTTCCGCACCGGTTATCTGCACAGCGGGACCAGGCGATTGGTTGTAAGTCGTGGCGCCATGCCACGGCACGCTGCCCGCCGTCACCGCCCAACTGGTCGACCCATTGCTCAGCCCGCATGCCGGGGCGAAGCTCACGCTGCTGATTGTGAAAGAGGCATCCGCGGGATTGAGATTGGCAGTCGCATTGACCGCACAGCTGACCGAATACAAGGTCGTATTGCCGTCCGAACTGGTCACTCCCAGGGTCATCTGGCCACTCAGGTTGGTGCTGCCGCCAGGCGACACCGATACGCTGCTGGCCACGACTGGCGAGGCCAGCGCGAACACCAGCACACCGGCAAGCAGCTTGCGAGTGACGACTCTCTTCATATCTTCCATGGCACCCTCCAGATTTCGAATGCCCGGTCACGTCCCCCATCGATCGGCCCCTGCCGATCCGGCCGAGCGCTTCGACTTATAGTCGAGGAGCTCTTTCGAGATGACCTGTAAGTATTCACAGGGGGAAGATGGCCTTTTCACCGTTGGCAGCATGCCCTGCCGATCTCGTTCGAGGCTGACCGCATGGTCGAGATCGGAAGTTCGACCTGCCAAGATCTCTGCTGCCGCGACCCATCCTGAAGACCACAAGGGGCGCGGAGCGATCCATGCTCCTTAGTTGGAAGAATCACTCAGCGGCGTCCATCGCCGGCGCATCCTCGTGCCTCGTCCGCAAGCAGCTTGGCGGCGCATGGAATGATTCGCCGCAGCGCCGGATAATGAACGGCCTGCAAGGACCCTCCATGCCGCCCAGCGCACCGTCGTCAGCTTCCGAATCGCTGTTCCGCCATCCGGCCTTCGTGGCCTTCTGGTTCGCCCGCATCGCCTCCAGCTTCGGCTTCCAGATGCTCTCGGTGGCGGTGGGCTGGCAGGTCTACGCGATCACCGGGCGCGCCTTCGATCTGGGCCTGATCGGCCTGGTGCAGTTCGTGCCCTCGGTGCTGCTGGCGCTGCCGGCCGGCCACCTGGCCGACCAGGTCGAGCGGCGCCGCATCGTGCTGCTGGGGCAGATCGTGGAGTGGCTGGCGATCGGCGTGCTGGCGGCCCTGAGCTTTCTGCAGCACATCCATGAACTGGGCATCCTCGCCCTGGTGCTGGTGATCGGGGTGGCCAAGTCCTTCGAATTCCCGGCGCTGCAGTCGATGCTGCCGGCGCTGGTGCCGCCGCCGATCCTGCCGCGCGCGATGGCGGTGAATTCCTCGGCCAGCCAGGCCGCGACCATCATGGGACCAGCGCTGGGCGGCCTGCTGTACGCCGCCGGCCCCGACGTGGTCTATGCGGTCGCCGCGTTGCTGTACCTGGCCTCGATCGTGCTGATGGCGCGACTGCGCTACGAGCAGGCACCGCCCCGGCGCGAACCCGCGACCCTGCAGACGGTGTTCGCCGGCGTGCATTTCATCCGCCATAGGCCGGACGTGCTGGGAGTGATCTCGCTCGACCTGTTCGCCGTGCTGCTCGGCGGCGCCACCGCCCTGCTGCCGATCTTCGCCAAGGACATCCTGCACACCGGGCCATGGGGATTGGGCCTGCTGCGCGCGGCGCCGGCCGTGGGCGCGCTGCTGACATCGCTGTGGCTGGCCCGGCACAGCCTGCAGCGCCAGGTGGGCCCGATCATGTTCGGCGCGGTCGCCGGCTTCGGCGTGGCCACCCTGGTGTTCGCCCTGTCCAGCACGCTGTGGCTGTCGCTGCTGGCGCTGTTCGCGCTGGGCGCCTTCGATATGGTCAGCATGGTGATCCGCGGCGCGCTGGTGCAGTTGGATACGCCGGACGACATGCGCGGCCGGGTCAGTGCGGTGAACGCGATCTTCATCAATACCTCGAACCAGCTCGGCGAATTCGAGTCAGGCATGCTCGCCGCCTGGCTGGGCGCAGTACCGGCCACCCTGCTCGGTGGTATCGGCACCCTGGTGGTGGTCGGGCTGTGGATCGCCATGTTCCCGACCCTACGCCGGCGCCAGCGCCTGCAGGCCGAACCGGCCGAGCCGGCCGAGCCGGCCGAGCCGGCGGTCGATACGCTCTGAGCCGCGCCGGCCTGCTGGCCGGATGCCAGCCCGAGCGGCGACAATCCGCCCTGCCCGATCCGGGCCGACGGAGAACCCGCCTTGTCCGCGCCACCGCCCGTCCCTGCCGTACGCTCCAGCTTCGTCACCACGCTGGCGTGGATCTTCATCGTCCTGGCCGGCTTCGCTACGGCGATCTCGCTGCTGCAGAACATCATGCTGGAACTGTTCACCCAGCCGATGTTGCAGCTTGCCACCCAGCCGGCTCCGCCCAGCCAGCCGCCGATCTTCGCCGCGTTGATCGCCTACATGCCGTGGTACATGCGCGGCTTCCTGCTGCTCGCAGTCGTGCACCTGGCCGCCTCGATCGGACTGCTGCAGCGCAAGCCCTGGGGACGCCGGCTGTTCATCGCGGTGATGGCGTTCGACATCGTCTATCAGCTGGGCGGTGTCGGCCTGCAGTGGTGGATCAGCGGCGCGATGGAGAGTGCGTTCCAGTGGCAGGTGCCGGCGCACACGGCGGGCCAGCAGGCGAACCTGACCGAGGGCATGCACTTCATGCACGGCATGCTCTGGGCCATCCGCGTGTTCACCCTGATCTTTGCGCTAGGCTTCTGTGTGCTGTTCGGCTGGATCATCCGGCGTCTGTGCAGCGAACCGATACGACGCGAATTCGCGGCTTCAACGCCGCCCGCCTAGAAGGCCTATTCCCGCCTTCGCCGCACGAAACCGGGCAAACCTTCGATCACGCCACCGGCGGCGGATTGCGCTCGCTGAACTGGCCGTTCCAGTACGGGTAGTAGGGGTAAGGCGGCATCACGCGGCTGGCTGCGTCGAGCGCGGCCATCTGCTCCGGCGTCAGGCTCCAGCCGACGGCGCCGAGGTTCTGCCTCAGCTGTTCCTCGTTGCGCGCGCCGATCAGCACGCTCGACACGGTAGGCCGCTGCAGCAGCCAGTTCAGCGCTATCTGCGGCACGCTCCTGCCGGTCTCGGCGGCGATGGCGTCGAGCGCATCGATCACCCGGTACAGCCGCTCTTCCTCCACCGGTGGCGCGAAGCCCGCCGTCTCGTGCAGACGGCTGTCCGGCGGCAGCGGCTGGCCGCGGCGGATGCGGCCGGTGAGCCGGCCCCAGCCCAGCGGACTCCACACCACCGCGCCCACGCCCTGGTCCTGCCCCAGCGGCATCAGCTCCCACTCGTAGTCGCGGCCGATCAGCGAGTAATAGGTCTGGTTCGCCACGTAGCGCGCATAGCCGTAGCGATCGGCCACGGCCTGTGACTTCATCAGCTGCCAGCCGGAGAAATTGGAGACGCCCAGATAGCGCACCTTGCCGGCGCGCACCAGGCCATCCAGCGTGGCCATCACGCTCTCCACCGGCGTCATCGCGTCGAAGTGATGCAGCTGCAGCAGGTCGATATAGTCGGTGCCCAACCTGCGCAGCGCGCGGTCGACGCCGTCGAGCAGGTGCGAGCGCGAGGCGCCGACTTCGTTCGGCCCCTCGCCTGCGCGCAGGGTGAGCTTGGTGGAGAGGATCACCCGCTCGCGCCGTCCCTTGATGGCCGCGCCGAGGATCGATTCGGACGCGCCGTCGGAATACACATCGGCGGTGTCGAACAGGTTCAGGCCGGCGTCGAGGCAGATGTCGATCAGCCGCTGCGCCTCGGCGACGTCGGTGCGTCCCCAGGCGCTGAACAGCGGCCCCTTGCCGCCGAAGGTGCCGGCGCCGAAGCCGAGCACGGGCACCTTGAAGCCGGAGGTGCCGAGAAAACGGTATTCCATGAAAGCACTCCTCAGAACTGGATGAGAGATCGGCGCTCAAGGCGCGCCGGTCAGCTGGGACAGGTCGATCGCCTCGGCCATCGCGCGGTAGCCCGCATCGCCGGGATGCAGGTGATCGCCCGAGTCGTAGGCAGCCAGCATGCGCTGCGGATGCGCCGGGTCGCGCACCACGGCATCGAAATCCACCACCGCGTCGAACTCGCCGCCGTGGCGAATCCATTGATTCACCGCTTGTCGCACGCGCTCCTTGTCGGCGCTGTAGTAGCCCTTCATCGGCGTGTCCTGCAGCGTGCCTTCGAACGGCGTCAGGGTTGCGCCCAGGATGCGCACGCCGCGCGCATGCGCCTGCGCGATGAGCTGGCGATAGCCGGCGATCAGCTCCTCCGGCGCGGGAATCGGCGCGTCCGGCTCCAGCGGCGTGCCGTGCCAGCCGATGTCGTTGATGCCCATCAGGACGATCATGCGGTCCACGCCGGGCTGGGCAAGCACATCCTGTTCGAGGCGCGCGAGGGCGTTGAGGCCCATGCGGTCGCGCAGCACGCGCGCGCCGGAAATGCCTGCGTTGATCACCCCCACGTGCTGCGCCGCAAGCCGCGCTGCCAGCGCATCCGGCCAGCGTGCGTCGCGATCCATGCTGGACATGGCACCATCGGTGATGGAGTCGCCGAACGCGGCCACCACGTGGGTGCCTGGCGCGGCCTCGACCCACACCGCCTGCAACGCCACGCGCGAACTCGTCGTCGGCCCAGAGCTGAGCAGTGAGGCTCCCGCCTGGTCGTCGGCGGCGACATAGCCGGTCTGGCGCGCATCCCAATGAAAGGTGCTGGGCGCGGTCGGCTCGGGAAAATACAGACTGACCGAAACATCACTCAAGGCGCCGACGTGGAGATCGACCGGATCGCTGAGCACCGGCGCGCCAGGCGGCAGGGTCACCGAAGGCTGGCCGCCGAAGCTCAGCACGCGATCCGAACCTGCGACGATCGACGCCCCCTTGCCGGCCAGCGCGACATGCGCAGCGCCGATCACCAGGGGTCTGCTGCCGTAGGCGTTCGACAGCTCCACGCGCAACCGGCTTCCGCCCAGGCTCACCCGCAGCGTCTGCCGCAGCGTCTGCTGCCACAGACTGAAAGGAAGCTGGATCGGCAGGGCGAAGCTGCCGTCCCACAGCGGCTGCGGGCTGGCCGTCCAACTGGCGACCCAGGCCGTGCGCTGTGAAGGCGCTGATTCGGACGCTGCCGAAACTGCGCCGCACACAGTAAGCAGCGCGATCGCCATGGCCGTCTGGACGGCCAAATGAAAGCGCCTGGCGGAAACGATCGCCTTGCCGCGAACCGTCCTGCCCACTGCCGAAAGAAGTTTCTCGTTCATGGCCCTGCTCAAGCCTCGCCGGCCGTGCACGGCTTGACGGCGAGCCGCTCTGTGCGACCGCCCTCCATGCGGATGCCCCACCACGCCATCAGCAGGCCGACCAGGGTCACCAGCGCGGCCACCCACGCCACCCCGCCCAGACCAGGGCCATGCTCGATCACCACGCCACCCAGCCACGCACCCAGCGCGTTGCCCAGATTGAAGGCGCCGATATTGAGGCTGGACGCCAGGCTCTGCGCGCCCTCAGCCTTGTGCAGCACCCACAGCTGCAGCGGCGACACGGTGGCGAAGGCGGCCACGCCGAGCAGGCCGACGAAGAGCACCATGGCCGGCCGGCTGTGCATCGCCAGCCCGGTCAGCGCCAGCACCACCGCCAACGCCAGCAGGGTCGCCAGCAGCGCCTGCGTCAGGCGCCGGTCGGCCAGCCGGCCGCCGGCCACGTTGCCGACGATCATGCCCACGCCGAACACCAGCAGGATCGGCGACACCGCGCTCTTGGCGAAGCCGGCGACCTCGGTGAGGATCGGCTGGATATAGGTGTACACCGTGAACACGCCGGCGAAGCCGAACACCGTCATCAGCAGGCCCAGCAGCACCGACGGCCGCGTCACCACCGCCAGTTCGCGGCGCAGCTCCGCCGGCGTCTCGTCGCCGCGGCTGCGCGGCACCAGCAGGGCCACCACGGCGGTGGCGACCACGCCTACCGCGGTCACCGCGCCGAACGAGGCGCGCCAGCCGAAGTGCAGGCCGATCCAGGCGCCGGCCGGCACCCCCAGCAGGGTCGCCACGGTGAGCCCGGTAAACATGGTCGAGATCGCCGAGGCGCGGCGGTCGGCAGGCACCAGGCCGGTGGCCACCACCGCGCCGACGCCGAAGAAGGTGCCGTGCGCCAGCGAGGTGACGATGCGCGCGGCCATCAGCAGGGCGTAGTTCGGCGCCAGCGCGCAGGCCAGGTTGCCCAGAGTGAAGATCGCCATCAGGACCAGCAGCACCGCCTTGCGCGGCATGCGCCCGCTGGCCAGGGTCAGCAGCGGCGCGCCGAAGAACACGCCGAGCGCATAGCCCGAGATCAGCAGGCCGGCGCGGGCGATGCTGACGTGCAGATCGTCGGCGACCTGCTGCAGCAGGCCCATGATGACGAATTCGGTGGTGCCGATGCCGAAGGCGCCGGCGGTCAGCGCATACAGCGCGAGAGGCGTCCGCGGCCTGGCCGCGGGTGTGAGGGGAACGGAGGTCATGGCGAAGTCCTGGAAAAAGGCATGCGCCAGCCTAGGCCTGGGGATATTATGGAAAAACCACGAAATACCTAAATCACCTTCAAATAATTCTTGAAGATCCATGGACCGCCTCGACGACATCGGCCTGTTCCTGCGCGTGCTCGACCTGGGCTCGATCAGCGCCGCCGCGCGCAGCATGGATCTGTCGGTCGCGGTGGCCAGCCAGCGCCTGAAGCGGCTGGAGCACGAACTCGGCGTGCGCCTGCTGCACCGGACCACGCGGCAGTTGCGCGCCACTCCGGAAGGCGCCGCGCTGGCCGAGCAGGGGCGCCCGCTGATCGAGGATCTGGAAGCGCTGACCGGCGGCCTGCGGCAGGCGGGCGCCGGCGTCGGCGGCACCTTGCGCCTGACCATGTCGGCCGCCTTCGGCAACCAGTACATCTCGCCGCTGCTGCCGCAGTTCCTGGCCCTGCATCCCGGCGTGCGGCTCAGCGTGAACCTCACCGACCAGGTACTGGACCTGGTCAGCGCCGGGCTCGACCTGGCCATCCGCGTCGGCGAGCTGGCCGACTCGCGCCTGGTGGCGCGCCGGCTGGCGGTCAATCGCCGCGTACTGTGCGCGGCGCCGGACTATCTGCGCCGGTACGGTACGCCGCAGACCCCGGCCGACCTGGCGCGCCACGAATGCCTGCTGCTGGTCGGCAGCCTGGGGCGCCAGGACATGTGGCGGTTGACCGGGCCGGACGGGCAGGACATCGCCGTGCGGGTGAACGGCCGGCTCGAGAGCAATTCCGGTGAAATGCTGCGCGACGCGGCGGTCGGCGGGCTAGGCATCGCGCAGCACTCGACCTGGCATATCGGCGACGACCTGCGCGCCGGGCGCGTGCAGATCGTGCTGCCCGACTACCCGATCCGCGACAGCGGCATCTACGCGGTGACCCCGCAGCGCCGGCTGATGCCGCCGCGGGTGCGCGTCTTCGTCGACTTCCTTGCCGCGCAGCTCGGCGAGCTGCCGCCGTGGGACCGCGGGCTGCCGCTGCGCCGCTGAGCGATTGCCAGCGCGCGGGCCGATCGGCCATGCTGCGGCGAGCACCGCCCCCGCCCGCCAGGTCAGCCATGCCCGCGACGCATCCCGGCGCCCACGCCGACGTCTCCCTGATGATCGCCACGCCCACCTACAACCAGCAGGTGGCGGCCTCCTATGCCACCTGCCTGGTGCAGCTGGTGATGCAGGCACATCTGAACGGCATCCTGGTGCAGAACATCCACACCACCAGCTCGGCCCTGCTGGCGCAGTCGCGCAACCAGCTGGCGCACCGCTTCATGCAGAGCGAATGCACCCACCTGCTGTTCATCGATTCGGACATGGTGTTCCGCGCCGACGACGTGCTGCGCCTGCTCCACGAGGACAAGGAAGTGATCGCCGCGATCTGCCCGCGCAAGCTGATCGACTGGCAGGCCGCAGCCGACTACGCGCGCCGCCATCCGCAGGCCAGCGCGGCCGAGGTGCAGCTGGCCAGCGCCTTGTACGCCGGCTACGAGCCGCTGCAGGCGGGCCCGTTCGAGGTGGACGCGCCGCTCGAGGTGGTCAGCATCGGCACCGGCATCATGCTGATCCGGCGCGAGGCCTTCGAACGCCTGCGCCGGCTGCCGGACCACCGCACCATCCAGCTCGGGCCGGACCGCGGCATCGAGGTGTTCTTCGACACTAGCTTCGCCGACGGCCAGTTCGTTTCCGAGGACATCGCCTTCTGCAAGCGCCTGCGCCTGGCCGGCGCACGCATCCATGGCGCACCCTGGTTTCGTATCGGCCATGTGGGCAACCACGAATTCGTGAGCGACCTGCCCGCGCTGGCGCGCAGCGAAGCCCCCTGAGCAGGCGCGGCGTCCGCGCGGATGTCCCCGCCACACCCTTCGCCGAGGAAACCGTCGATGATCGTCGTGCACCATCTCAACAATTCGCGCTCGCAGCGCATCCTGTGGCTGCTCGAGGAACTGGAGCTGCCCTACGAGATCGTGCGCTACCAGCGCGACCCGCGCACCATGCTGGCGCCGCCGGAACTGCGCCGCATCCATCCGCTGGGCAAGTCGCCGGTGCTGGTCGACGGCGAGTTCACCCTGGCCGAGTCTGGCGCGATCATCGAGTACCTGGCCGAGCGCTACGGCGAGGGCCGGCTGCTGCCGCCGGCCGGCACGCCGGCCCGCCTGCGCTGCCGCTACTGGCTGCATTACGCCGAAGGCTCGCTGATGCCGCCGCTGCTGCTGAAGCTGGTGTTCCACAAGGTGGCCACCGCACCGGCGCCGTTCCTGGCGCGGCCGGTGGTGAAAGGCGTCGCGGCCAAGGCGAACCGCGGCTTCATCGACCCGCAGCTCAAGCTGCATCTGGATTACCTGGAGGGCGAGCTGGCCGAACATCCCTGGTTCGCCGGCGACGACTTCAGCGTGGCGGACATCCAGCTCAGCTTTCCGCTGGAGGCCGCGACCGCGCGCGCCGGGCTCGATGCCAACCGGCCGAAGCTGTGGGATTTCCTGCAGCGCATCCACGCGCGCCCCGCCTACCGGCGCGCGCTGGCCCGCGGCGGCGAATACGCGCTGGCGGACTGAGCAGTGACGCGGCGCGATCGAACGGGCGCCGCCGCCGTGTTTTTTCAGCCTCAATAGCGGGGATGCGCGTGCGCGGTGGCCATCGACGCGGCACCGACGCCGCTAGGTGAACGCGTCCTGACACGCAGCCGGCGGAGCAGCCTCGTTTTACGCCTCGCTCACACCAGCGCTGGCACCTTGGTTTTACGTATCGGACGGCAACGCCGCGACACCGGCGTTTCGCCATCGCCCATACACGACGACCACCACATAAAAACCACAGGAGATTGCCATGGGCAGGAACATCGACCTCGAGCGCACCCTCAGCGACGCCGGCGAGCAGGCTGGCAGGCGCGTGCGTCACTATGCCGACGGCGCCGCCGAGGCGGCGCAGGATTGGATCGAGCGCGGACGCCGTGGCAGCCTCAAGTTCGGCCGTCGCGGGCGTGACTACGGCAAGCAGCTGTCGCGCAAGGCGGAGGATTTCGCCGACGAGGCGAACTACCAGTACCGTCGCCTGCGCCGTCACGTGAATCGCCATCCGGTCGCCGCCGTGGCGATCGTGGCCGGCACCATCGGCGCCTTCCTGCTGCTGCGCCGCGCGTTCCGCAGCGACGACGAGGATTGAGCAAGTCCGGCGCGCGTACGCTCGCTGGCCGCGACGAGGCCATAAAAGACGAGGTCATAAAAAAGCCGGGCAGCTGCCCGGCTTTTTTTATCGCGCGACTGCGCAGGCTCAGCCTTACTGCAGCACGGTGTAGTCCACTTCCACGCGGCGGTTGGGCGCCAGGCAGGTCATCAGGTGGCTGCCCTTCAGATGCGGGCATTCGGCGATCGGCTCGGCTTCGCCGCGGCCTTCGGTATGGATCACCCCGGCCGGAACGCCGTGCGCCACCAGGTAGTCGCGCACGGCCTCTGCGCGCTTCTCCGACAGCTTCTGGTTGTAATCCGCATTGCCGACGCGATCGGTATAGCCCACCAGCTGCACCGAATTGATCTGCTTCGCCGCGCGCAGCTTGTCGACCAGGGCGTCGAGCTCGCTATGCGGCGCGCCGCTCTGCAGATCGGCCTTGCCGAAGCCGAACAGCGCATCGGACGACAGGCTCTGATGCGAATTCACCGGAACCGCCGGCGGCGGCGGTGGCGGAGCATGGTGCACCGGCTTCGCCGGCGGCTCGGACTGGCACGCGGCCAGGGACAACACGGCGGCGCCGACAACGGCGACGGTAAATGCGCGAACAAACTTGTGCATGGCCTCTTTCCCTCGTACCACGTGGCAAATGATGCGCGAACGACCGAACGGAAGCGTCCTGCGCCGGCTGCAGCCGGCGCTGCACCGCGGACCGGACCGCGGCGCATCCCCTGGAAAGACGGCTTCCCCTCCCCTCGCGCCGCTAGCATAGCCACACAAACCTACGAGTTGGCTATCCAGCCCCCGGTAAAAAGTGGTGTGGATTAGGCCCAACCGAGCAAACGTGACTTTCGTCACAACAAACCGCCCCGAGGGCTCCGCTGCGGGCGGCACAAAAAAAGAACCTGCCGCGAGGGCAGGTTCTCTCTTGACCCACGGAGCGCCGCGACTTACACGGTCAACGGGTTCGGCTTGGCCGGATCGAGCTTGTACTCCTTGATCGCGCGGCTGACGTCCTTGGCGTTGAGCTTGCCCTCGCGGGCCAGCGCGGCCAGGGCGGCATGGGCGATCCAGTAGCGGTCCACCTCGAAGAAGTCGCGCAGGTGGGCGCGGGTGTCCGAGCGGCCGTAGCCGTCGGTGCCCAGCACGGTGTAGCGCATGCCTTCGGGCATGAAGGCGCGGATCTGGTCGGCGAACTCGCGCACGTAGTCGGTGGCGGCGACGGCCGGGCCCTGGCGGCCCTGCAGCAGCTCGGTGACGTACGGCAGGCGCTGCTCGGCCTCCGGATGCAGGCGGTTCCAGCGCTCGGCATCGAAACCGTCGCGACGCAGCTCGCTGAAGCTGGGGCAGGACCAGATGTCGGCGCTGACGCCGAAATCCTTTTCCAGCAGCTCGGCGGCGGCGATCACCTCGCGCAGGATGGTGCCCGAGCCCAGCAGCTGCACGCGCGGCTCGCCCTTCTTCGGCTTGCCGGCGTCCTTGAACAGGTACATGCCCTTGATGATGCCTTCCTCGCTGCCCTTGGGCAGGTCCGGATGGCTGTAGTTCTCGTTCATCACGGTCAAGTAGTAATAGATGTCTTCCTGTTCCTGCATCATGCGGCGGGTGCCGTCCTGCATGATGACCGCCACCTCGTAGGAGAAGGTCGGGTCATAGGACTTCACGTTCGGAATCGCGCCGGACATCAGGTGCGAATGGCCGTCTTCGTGCTGCAGGCCCTCGCCGTTCAGCGTGGTGCGGCCGGAGGTGCCGCCGATCAGGAAGCCGCGCGAGCGCATGTCGCCGGCCGCCCAGGCCAGGTCGCCGATGCGCTGGAAGCCGAACATCGAGTAGTAGATGAAGAACGGCAGCATCGGCTGGTCGCTGAGGCTGTAGCTGGTCGCCGCGGCCATCCAGGCGGCCATGCCGCCGGCCTCGCTGATGCCTTCCTGCAGCACCTGGCCCTTCTGGTCTTCGCGGTAGTAGAGCAGCTGGTCGGCGTCCTGCGGGCGGTATTTCTGGCCGAACGGCGCGTAGATGCCGATCTGGCGGAACATGCCCTCCATGCCGAAGGTGCGCGCCTCGTCGGCAACGATCGGCACGATGCGCTCGCCGATCTGCTTGTCGCGCAGCAGCAGATTCATGCCGCGCACCAGCGCCATGGTGGTGGAGATCTCGCGGTCGCCGGTGCCCTTGGTGATCTGCTCGAACGCGGCCAGGTCCGGCGCGCGCAGCTGCACGCTGGACTTGCGCCGGCGCTGCGGCAGCGCGCCGCCGAGCGCACGACGGCGCTCCAGCATGTACTGCACTTCCGGCGAATCCTTGCCGGGGTGGTAGTACGGCACGTCTTTGAGCTTGTCGTCCGGCACCGGGATGTTGAAGCGGTCGCGGAAATGGCGCACCGCCTCGTCGTCCAGCTTCTTCTGCTGGTGGGTGGGATTCTGCGACTCGCCGGCCGCGCCCATGCCGTAGCCCTTCACGGTCTTGGCCAGGATCACCGTGGGCCGGCCCTGGGTGTTCACCGCCGCGTGGTAGGCGGCATACACCTTGTGCGGGTCATGGCCGCCGCGGTTGAGGCGCCAGATGTCGTCGTCGGACAGGTTGGCGACCATCTCGCGCGTCTCCGGATACTTGCCGAAGAAGTGCTCGCGCGTGTACGCGCCGCCGAAGGCCTTGCAGGCCTGGTACTCGCCGTCCACGGTTTCCATCATCAGCTTGCGCAGCACGCCCTTGCTGTCGCGTGCGAGGAGCGGATCCCAGTAGGAACCCCACACCACCTTCAGCGCATTCCAGCCGGCGCCGCGGAACACGCCTTCGAGTTCCTGGATGATCTTGCCGTTGCCGCGCACCGGGCCGTCCAGGCGCTGCAGGTTGCAGTTGACCACGAAGATCAGGTTGTCCAGGCCTTCGCGGCCGGCCAGCGAGATCGCGCCCAGCGACTCCGGCTCGTCGGTCTCGCCGTCGCCGAGGAAGCACCACACCTTGCGGTCGCTCTTCGGGATCAGGCCGCGGTGCTCGAGGTACTTCCAGAAGTGCGCCTGGTAGATCGCCTGGATCGGACCCAGGCCCATCGACACCGTGGGCACCTGCCAGTAGTCCGGCATCAGCCAGGGGTGCGGATAAGAGGACAGGCCATGGCCCTTGCCGGCCACTTCCATGCGGAACAGGTCGAGCTGTTCCTCGCCGATGCGCCCTTCCAGGAACGAACGCGCATACACGCCCGGGCTGGAATGGCCCTGGTGGAACACCAGGTCGCCCGGATGCTCCGCGCTGGGCGCGCGCCAGAAGTGGTTGAAGCCGACGTCGTACAGCGTGGCCGAGGAAGCGAAGCTGGCGATGTGGCCGCCCAGCTCGCCCGGCTTGCGGTTGGCGCGCACCACCATCGCCATCGCGTTCCAGCGGATCAGGGTGCGGATGCGCCATTCCATCGCGCCATCACCGGGCATCTTCGCCTCGTTGCCGGGAGCGATGGTGTTGACGTATTCGGTGGTGGGATCGAACGGCAGATAGCCGCCGGCGCGACGGGTGGAATCAACCAGGCGCTCGAGCAGAAAATGCGCGCGCTCGGCGCCGTCGTGGTTGATGACCGCGTTGAGCGAGTCGACCCATTCCTTGGTTTCGGTGGGGTCCAGGTCCTGATTCAGGATATCGTCGAGCTGATCCATCGGGATGTTTCTCTCCGCGGCGCCGGGGGAAGACGCGGCTGCAGGTGAAGTCGCGCCGGGAAGCGCGAGGGAACTTTGCAAGTCTAGCGCTGCGGAAGCGGGCCGCCAATTCGCAAGATGGCAGTACGCTCCCGCATGGACCGCCCGGCCTGCCGCCGTGCGCGCCGCGAAACGAGGCGGCAGCGGATGCTAGGATCGCCCACCAGGTCGGTGCGCCGCTCGTTACGAGCAGCCGGACAAGCTGGCCACAGGAGCAAACCGCGATGGAACGATCCCGCCGAACGCGGCGCAGCCGCACACATTCCCCACTGACACCGCTTCGTCGGCGCGCACGCCTTGCAGGATCGCTGGGCTTGCTGCTGCTTGGCGGCTGCGGCGGTTGTGGCAGCTTTGTCGGGAATGGCCTGACTTGCGCGGGACTCAAGGTCGTGGCGACCCCGATCATGGTGGCCGACCATATCGCCCAACCCTTCCGCGACACCCGGGTAAAGATCAGCCCGGCGGAGCTGGCGCGGCGGCAGGACAACTACCGCCGGCTGCAGGCCGGCGACCCCGAAGCCATCGCCGCCTGCGCCATGCATTGCTGGATCTATCCGGCGGTGACGTTCGAGGTCGAGTACGCCCAGGAGCTGGCCAGCAGCCGGAAAGTCATCGGATGGTGGGGCGCCCACCCCGAACCGGAGCAGTTGCCGGTGCTTGTCCGATCCTATGAGCTGCTTGCCGGCGAGCTGAAGACGTCGGACCCGGCGCAGGCCGAAGCCTATCTGCGGCAGGCCGCGCTATGGCTGACCGATCCGCGCATCGAAGCCGGCCTGACATCGCCGCGCTACGGCGCCAATCTGGAATTCGGCACCACGGAACCCGTCGCCGGCCAACCCTACGACCGCAACTACTACAACGCCTTCGCCCAGGCGGTGCAATCGAGCCTGATGCTGTTGCGCTATCGGGGCAGGCCCGGGCGGGCGCCGGACCCATCGATCCTGACAACTCACTGTCAGGCTATCGCGGCGTGGCCTCCCGCGTGGATGTCTGCGGAACAGGCTGCTACGACGCTCAAGGGCGCCTGCGCGGAAGCGGCCAGGATCCAGCAGGTCGCCGCACCGCTGCCGATCGACGGGCTGCTCGACCCCGAACCCATGCCGAGCGGCGGTCTGAACAAGACGGCGCCCGAGGCTAAATAAGAAACGGCAAGTAAGCTTGGGACGGCGGGCACGTCGATGCGCACCCGCCGCCCAGGCGCGATCAGCTGCGCCGGCTGCTCTGTGCGGTGCGGATCTGCGCATCGACCGCGGCGATCGCGGTCATGTTCACCACCCGGCGCACCGTGGCGGCGGGGGTGAGGATATGCGCCGGCTTGTCCACGCCCATCAGGATCGGCCCGATCGCCACGCCGTCGGTCATCACCCGCACCAGGTTGTAGGCGATGTTGGCGGCGTCGAGGTTGGGCATCACGTACAGGTTGGCGCGACCGCTCAGCTCGGTGCGCGGGAACATGCGTTGGCGCAGCACCTCGTCCCAGGCGGTGTCGGCCTGCATCTCGCCGTCCATCTCCAGCTTGGGCATGCGCGCCTTCAGGATCTGCCACACCTTGCGCATCTTCGCCGCGCTGGGGTTGTCGTGGCTGCCGTAGTTGGAGTGCGACAGCAGGGCCACCTTCGGCTCGATGCCGAACAGCTTCAGGCGGTAGCTGGCCTGCAGGGTGGCTTCGGCGATCTGCTCGGCGGTGGGGTCGACCTGCACGTGGGTGTCCAGGAAGAACCAGGCGCCGCGGTCGTTGATCACGCCGGTCATCGCCGAGGTGCACTGCACGCCGGGATCGAGCCCGAACACGCTGCGCAGGTAGCCGAGCTTCTTGTGGAAGCGGCCGACCAGGCCGCAGATCAGCGCGTCCGCCTCGCCGCGCTCGACCATCAGCGCGGCGATCAGGGTGGAGCGCGAGCGCACCAGGGTCTTGGCCGCCGCCGGGGTCACCCCGCGGCGCTCGGTGAGCGCGTGGTATTGCTGCCAGTACTCGTTGAAGCGCGGATCGCTGTCGATATTGGTCAGCTCGAAGTCGACGCCTTCGCGCATGCGCAGGCCGAGCCGCTCGATGCGCGTATGGATCACGTCCGGGCGGCCGATCAGGATCGGGAAGGCCAGCTTCTCGTCGATCACCGTCTGCACCGCGCGCAGCGCCACCTCTTCCTCGGCCTCGGCGTAGACCACCCGCTTGCGGTCGGCGCGGGCACGCTCGTACACCGGCTTCATCAGCAGGCTGGTGCGGTAGATGAACTGCGCCAGCTGTTCGCGATAGGCTTCCAGGTCGTCCAGCGGACGCTGCGCCACGCCGGAGTCCATCGCCGCCTGCGCCACCGCCGGCGCCAGCATCACCAGCAGGCGCGGGTCGAACGGGCGCGGAATCAGGTAGTCGGGGCCGAAGGTGGGCAGCTCGCCGCCGTAGGCGGTGGCCAGGTCGCCGGCCTCCATCCGCGCCAGCTCGGCGATCGCGCGCACGCAGGCCTGCTTCATCTCCTCGTTGATCACGGTGGCGCCCACGTCGAGCGCGCCGCGGAACAGGTAGGGAAAGCACAGCGCGTTGTTGACCTGGTTCGGATAGTCCGAGCGACCGGTGGCCATGATGCAGTCCGGGCGCACCCGCTTGGCGTCTTCCGGCAGGATCTCCGGGCTGGGATTGGCCAGCGCCAGGATGATCGGCCGCTCGGCCATGCTCGCCACCATCTCCGGCTTGAGGATGCCGCCGGCCGACAGGCCGAGGAAGATGTCGGCGCCCTCGACGATCTCGGCCAGAGTACGTTTCTCGGTATCGCGCGCGTAGCGCCGCTTGTCCGGGTCCAGGTCGGTGCGACCGGTGTGCAGCACGCCGTCGCGGTCGAAGGCGAGGATGTGTTCGGGCCGCAGGCCCAGCGCCACCAGCATGTTGACGCAGGAGATGCCGGCCGCACCCATGCCGGTGGTGGCCAGGCGCACGTCCTCGATCTTCTTGCCGGTGATCGCCAGCGCGTTCAGCACGGCTGCGCCGACGATGATCGCGGTGCCGTGCTGGTCGTCGTGGAATACCGGAATCTTCATGCGCTCGCGCAGCTTGCGCTCGACCACGAAGCACTCCGGCGCCTTGATGTCCTCCAGGTTGATGCCGCCGAAGGTCGGCTCCAGCGAGGCGATAATGTCGACCAGCTTGTCCGGGTCCTTCTCGTCGATCTCGATGTCGAACACGTCGATGCCGGCGAACTTCTGGAACAGCACGCCCTTGCCTTCCATGACTGGTTTACCAGCGAGCGGGCCGATGTCGCCCAGGCCGAGCACGGCGGTGCCGTTGGTGATCACCGCCACCAGGTTGCCGCGCGCAGTGACCTCGCTGGCCACCTTCGGATCTTCGACGATCGCCTCGCAGGCGTAGGCCACGCCGGGCGAATAGGCCAGCGCAAGGTCGCGCTGGGTGACCATCGGCTTGGTCGCGGTGACCTTGATCTTGCCGGGCCGGGGCAGGCGGTGGTACTCGAGTGCGGCTTGTTTGAGCTCGTCGGAGATGGTCGACATGGATGAGGCTGGAGCCTGGGCGGTGGAGAGGGCGATGTTAGCACTGCACCCCCACCCCACCGCCGAGCTGCAGTGCAGCATTGGCCCTGGAAAAGCAGGCTTTCGGTCGACTGCGTGGCGGTGGGTTCGCGCACTCGGCGCCTGTCGTCGATCTTGTTGTGGTGCACGCTGCGCAAAAGCGCCGCCATCACCGGTCACGATTGAACGCAAGCAGAGCAGGCACGAAGAAGCGAAGCCGTGCGCGTCCGCGCAGCTGCACGATGATGCAAACGCAGGCGGCGTACCGGTCCGTCACCGGGCAGCCAGGCGATGGGCCTCTAGGTGCGGCGCACGACTCGACGACAGGCCAGCCACGGCACCGCCGAAAGCGCGCAAACCGCCATGACCGCCCGAGCACCGCTCGACCGCGAGGAGCTCAGGAACCGAGCCTACAGCCCCGGCGACAGCTCGTCCGCCTGCACCTTGCCCATATGGATGCGATTGACGAACAGCGAGAACGCCAGCTTGCCGGCCAGCCCGTGCGCATGCTGCATCCACGGCGGCAACCACTGCGGCGCGACCAGCGCGCCGGAAACGAAGTACGGCTCCAGGCTCATCACGTCGTGCAGGGCCAGCTTGCCGGCGAACAGGTAGCGCAGCAGGTCCATCCGCCGCTGCTTCAGCGCCCAGCGGAAGAAGGTGTGCACGGTAATCAGGCCCGACAGGTAGACGTTGTCCTTGGCGAAGGCTGCCCCGCCGACCAACGGCACGCCGCGGAACACGCGCTGCGCGGAATGGAAACTGTCCGCCGCGTTCTGGCCGCACTCGCTGAAGTACTTGTAGACCTCGACGAAGTCGGCGCCGTTGAGCGCCATGTCGATGGCCAGGATGCGCAGGCTGATGCGCTTCAGCCGCGCGATGTCGATCGCCCCGGACATCAGCTCGGCGAACACGGCCAGGCCTTCCTGGGTCGCGGTGACTCGCGGCGAAGTGCGTGCCAGCGAACCGAGCAGCGGCTGCGCGCGCCCGTTCAGCGCGGTCAGCGAATGCACGAAGGCCTCGTGCGCCAGCAATTGGTGGCGATCGTATTCGCTGAAACTGGTGCCGCCGCGCAGGCGGATGCGGGTGGCGCCGGCGGCGGCCTTGGCGGTGAGCTCGCCGTCCACCTCCACCGCAATGCGCCCGGCGCCGAAGAATTCGTCCAGCGTCTTGGCCAGATCCGCCTGCAGCCGTTCGGCCGGAATGTCGGCGGCGATGTCGTCGTCACCGAGGTCGGCGCCCAGCTCGTCGGACAGCTCGACGAAGTAGCGCGCCGCGTCGAGGTTGCTGCGGCTGCTGCCCGGGATCGGATCGCCCGGCTTGCCGTACAGCGTGATCGAGGGCGCGGTGACTCCGTCGGTGCCCACCGCCTCCAGCATCTCGGCGGCGACGCGCCAGGACTCGGCAGTGCGCGCCAGATAGTCGCCCAGCGGATCGGCATTGCCGGCGGCGGCCTCGATCGCCGCCAGCTCGGCCCGCGTGGCGGCCAGGTCGGGGCGCTGGTAGTTCACTTCCGGCAGGGTGAAGCGACCCTGGCCGTAGGCTTCGATCAGGCGGTTTTCCAGCGAGGCTGGCCAGGCCACGGTCGGCAGGATGTGGATCGGCTTCACCGCCGCCAGCAGGCGCTGGTCCAGCTCGGCGTAGCGCTGCAGCTCGGGGGAAAGGGCGGAAGGCTGCGCGCTCATGGCTGGCTCCTGCGTGCCGCGTCCGCGCGCTCGATCAGCTCGTCCGCGATCGGATCGCTGCGGAACGCCGACAAAAAGCCGCGCGGGCTGTTGGGAATGAACGGGATGCGGCGGCCGAAGCGGGTGTCGTGGCGCAGCTTCAGGATGATCCGGCGCGGATTGCTCATGGTCGCGCAGTCCACGTTGATCACTTCGCCCAGGGCCACCCGTACTTGCTGTTGCCGGTTCTTCACCACCAGCGCATCGCCATCCAGCCAGACCTCGTCGACCAGGTCGGCCAGCAAGGTCTTGTATATCAGGAAACCGACTACCAGCATCGCCACCGGCATCAGCAGGAACGGCAAAGCCTCCTGCAGGCGACCGGCGTTCGCGGCGATGCCCATCGGCCCGAGCACGGCGAACAGCACCACGAAGCCGAACCAGCCCCAGGGAAAGATGCGCTTGTAGAAAAAGGTTGCCGACGACGAGAGCCGACGCATCGAAGCTGCCTGGACGGGAAGATGTCCGATAGTAGCGCCGCGCCCGCATGCGCACACCTGGCGAGTCATCCGCATGCCTGTCCGCCGCCAGGCTGACTGCCCAGGCAGCAGACGCTGCGCCGGCTGCATCCTTCGCCAGCGCGCGCTGGGGCAACTACACTCGCCGCTCGCGCGACGACCGGCGCTGCCTGTCGATCGCCTGGTGGACGGAATATTGCCAGGCGAGCCGGATGCGGCGTGGCTTGCTTCCGGCAAGTTGAGCCCAAGGCTGGCTTGCTCGACCGCTTGGGAATATCGACAGCCAGCCTAGGCTTTCAGGAAGAGGCTACGTCACGCGGGCATGGATCACGCGCCACGAGCTGAGCTACCAAATACTCGGCGCACAATCGGAAAGGACCCCACCCCGCCTCGGGCCATCTTGTCGCCGCCACATATCGACCGCCGACTGCACAGAGAAGCCGCTCGCGCCAGCCCGCCTTGCCCCCGTGCTTTCACTTTCCCGCCATCGCCGTCGCCCTTCGGCCTTGCACAGTGGCGCGGCATTCGCCTTCGTGATCCCTCATGCCCTTTACCGTAAGCCATGTCGCCGCCGTCTTGCCGTTTCGGCGCCATTGCAGCGTCGACGAGTTCGCCGCGCTGGCCATCGGCAGCATGACGCCGGACCTGCCCTATTTTCTGCCGGTGCTGCGCCAGCACTGGCCGCTGCCCAGCCACCAGCTGATCAGCCTGCCGCTGTTCTGCCTGCCGGCCGGTGCGCTGCTGTGGTGGCTGTGGCGTCCGTGGTGGGTGCCTGTCGCCTCGGCCGGTTCACGCGCGCCGCCGCAAGCAGCGTGGTGGCGCGTGATGCTCGCGCTCACCTTCGGCGCGCTCACCCACCTGGCGTGGGATGGCTGCACCCATGCGCATTACGGCCTGGGCCTGTATCTGCCCGCGCTGGGGCAGCCGCTGTTCTGGATCGGCAGCGCAGCCATTTCCGGCGCCAATCTGCTGCAGTACGCCAGCAGCGTGGCGGGTCTGCTGTGCCTGGTCGCGGCGGCATGGCCGGCACGCCGGCGACTGCTGCGCGGCATGCGCACGGGCCTGCCGATCAGCTGGCTGGTGGCATGCCTGTCGATGGCCGCCCTGCTCAGCGCGGCGGTGACTTTCGCCGTCACCTGCAAGGCCGGCGACAGCGCCAACCAGCTGCGCCACACGATTCGGCTGGCGGCGTGGAACGGGCTTTCCTCGCCGCTGCTGATCGTCGTGCTGTATCCGCTGGTCCAGCGCCTTCGTCAGCACAAGGCGGCGCAGTCGGCAGCGGCCGAGCCGGGGAACCTGCACTGATCGGCGGCCAGGGTCGACAGCTCGCAGCCGCCTGGACGGCAAGACGTCCGGCTAGCCTCGCGGCGGCAGCTTCTGTCCCGCAGCCCCGGCATCGCCCGGCCCGGCTGGCGCTTCAGGCGGATATCGCGAACGCGACCAGCACTCTTTCGCTCACCGTGACCATGCTCGGATCGAAGGCGCCAGCGGCGGCATCGACGCGCGCCAGGCCGCCGCCCCGGGGCATGTTGGCGTAATCGGGCTGGAGCGGATTGGCATCCTCGACGTGCAGCACGCGCCCCAGGATGATGCCCGCCGCCTCGCAGTAATCCAGCGCCTTGGCCCGCGCATCGGCGATCGCCAGGCGGCGCGCCTCGGCGCGGAGTTCCTGCAGGCGCGTGGTTTCGAACGAGATCGACTCGATCTCGTTGGCGCCAGCCTCGACCAGGGCGACCACCACCTCGTCGATCGTATCGAGATCGGTCAGCTCGATCTGAAAAGAAACCCTGGCCTGATAGCCGACCAGCTTGTGTTCGCCATTCACGTAGTGCTGCTGGCGGGAAAGCGTGACGCGCGATGCGCCGAAACGGCCGATGCGCGCCTCGCGCAGATAGCGCTGCACCGCGGCGGCAGCCTTCTTCGCTTCGGCCATCGCCTGCTCGGCGCTGGGTTCCGTGCACAGCGCCGCGCAGCGGATCGAGGCGAAGTCCGGCATCACCTTGCTGATGGCGGAGCCGCAGACGCTGACCCCGATCGCCGCGGTAATGGCTTGCTGTCCGTTCATGCGTAGGCTCCGAAAGACCGGTCGGGCGGCAACTCAATCGCGATCGCGCGAGCCCTTGTGGCCATGCGGCCGCTCGACTGGCCGGCCGCCGCGCTGGCGGCGCAGGCGAGCCTCCAGGGTGGCGGCCTGCTCCTCGCGCTCGTCGCGCAGCTTCAGGTAGTTGCGCCAGCGGTCGTGCGACAGCTCGCCGCTGTCCAGCGCTTCCTGCACTGCGCAGCCCGGTTCGCTGCCGTGACCGCAGTCGGCGAAGCGGCACTGCTCGGCCAGTTCCTCGATGTCGGCGAACAGGTCGAGCTGCTCCTCGCCGGTGAGCTTCAGCTCGCGCATGCCAGGCGTGTCGATCAGGCAGCCGCCGCTGGGCAGCTGCAGCAGGGCGCGATACGTGGTGGTGTGGCGGCCGCGGCTGTCGCTGCTGCGCACCGTGGCGGTGGCCATGCGGTCCGCACCCAGCAAGGTATTGGTGAGGGTGGACTTGCCAGCGCCGGACGAGCCCACCAGCACCGCGCTGTCGCCCGGCTTCAGGTAAGGCGCCAGCAGGGCCGCGCTGGCCGGGTCCTTGCCGTTGATCGCATGGATCGGCGTGCCTTCGGGCAGCCGCTCGCGCAGGTCGGCCAGCAGCTCCGCCGCGTCGTCGCGGGTGTCCAGCTTGCTCAGCAGCACCACCGGCTGGGCGCCGGAATCCTCGGTCAGCGAGAGATAACGCTCGATCCGCGCCGGATTGAAATCGCCGTCCAGCCCGGTCAGCACCAGCACGTAGTCGATATTGGTGGCGATCAGCTGGCGCTCGTAGCGCTCGCCCGCGGCCGCGCGCGACAGCTCGCTGCGCCGGGGCAGCACGGCCACGATGTGCGGCGGTGTGCCCTCCTGCACTTCGACGAAATCGCCGACCGCAGGACGCTCGGCCGGGTCCAGCCCGCGCTTGAGGAAGCGGCCGTCCGGCTGTGCGCCGAACACCTTCTCGCCATCGTGCAGCTCGTAGCCGGCACGGTGCTGCGCCACCACGCGCGCCAGCCGGCGCCCGTCGGCCGGCAGGGCCTCGCCGCGCCAGCCGATGTGGCGCAGTCGTTCGATGGTCTGGGGCTCGCTCATGGGGTCGGATTATGCCCTCCCTGCCGACTCGTTCAATGTCCCATGCGGAACATGGAGGCCGATCCCGACATGAAGCCGCCCCCGGAAGCGCCGCCGCCCGCCTCGCCCGGGCTGCCGCGACGCTGCTAGCATCCGCGCCGGACGGCCGCTGCGCGGACCGTAACCATTCGACGGAACACACAAGGAAACCGGCGTTGGCCTCGATCAAACCCAGTGCGCACCTAGCCGCCGTGCGCTACGAGATCCGCGGGGCGCTGACCCGGCGCGCGCGCGAGCTGGAGGCGGCGGGACGGCCGATCATCAAGCTCAACATCGGCAACCCCGGCCGCTACGGCTTCGAGACGCCGGCGCACCTGCGCGAGGCGATCGCCGCCCACCTGCACGACAGCGAGGCCTACGGCCACGAACAAGGCCTGGACGAAGCGCTTGCGGCGATCGCCGCACAGCAGCGCGCGCGCGGCGCCCACGGCGTCGAGGTGGAGCGCATCTTCGTCGGCAACGGCGTCAGCGAGCTGATCGACCTCGCCCTGCGCGCCCTGCTGCAGCCCGGCGACGAAGTGCTGCTGCCCAGCCCCGACTACCCGCTGTGGAGCGCCGCCACCATCCTCAACGACGGCGTGCCGCGCTATTACCGCTGCCTGGCCGAGAACGGCCACCTGCCCGATCCTGCGGAAATCGAGTCGCTGATTACTCCGCGCACCCGTGCGGTGGTGCTGATCAACCCGAACAATCCCACCGGCGCGGTGTATCCGCGCGCCCTGCTGGAGCGCCTGGTGGCGATCGCCGCCAAGCACCGCCTGCTGCTGCTCAGCGACGAGATCTACGACGAGATCCTGTACGACGGCGCCACCTTCCAGCCGCTGGCCGAAGTGGCCGGCGAACTGCCCTGCCTCAGCTTCGGCGGCCTCAGCAAGGTGTATCGCGCCTGCGGCTATCGCATCGGCTGGATGAGCCTGTCCGGCGACCCCGCGCGCAGCGCAGCCTATCGCGACGCGCTGCAGCTGCTGGCGGCGCTGCGCCTGTGCGCCAACGTCACTGCGCAATGGGCGATCCGGCCTGCCCTCACCGGCACGCCGACCATCCAGGCGCTGACCGCGCCGGGCGGCCGCCTGCACGAGGCGCGCCGGGTGGTGCTGGAAGGCGTGGCCGCCAGCGAGTATCTCGAACTGGTGGCGCCGGCCGGCGCGCTGTACGCCTTCCCGCAGGTGCGCGCCGAGCGCCTGCCCGCCTTCGACGACGAAGCCTTCGCCCTGCAACTGCTGGAAGAGGAATCGGTGCTGGTGGTGCCGGGCAGCAGCTTCAACCTGGCGGACAGCCGCCATCTGCGCCTGACCCTGCTGCCGCCGCCGGCCGACCTGGCCGAGGTGTTCGTGCGCATGGAGCGCACCCTGGGCCGGCTGGCCTCCGCTGCGCCGGCCCGCGCCGTGGCGATGGCCTGAGGCGATCGACCGATGCGCTACCTGGCCCTGGGCGATTCCTACACCATCGGCGAAGGCGTGCCGGAGGACCGGCGCTGGCCGATGCAGCTGGCCGAACGCCTGCGCACGCGCGGCCTGGCGCTGGCGCCGCCGCTGATCGTCGCGCGCACCGGCTGGACCACCGACGAACTGGACGCGGCGATGGACGCGGCCGCACTGACGCCACCCTACGACCTGGTCAGCCTGCTGATCGGCGTGAACAACCAGTACCGCGGCCGCAGCGGCGAGGAGTATCGCGACGCATTCCGCCGCCTGCTGGCCAGGGCGATCGCGCTGGCTGGCGGCCGCGTGGAACGGGTATTGGTGGTCTCGATCCCCGACTGGGGCGTCACGCCCTTCGCGCAGAGCGACGCACGCGGCAACGAGCGCATCGGCCGTGAAATCGACGCCTTCAACGCGATCAACCGCGACGAAGCGGCGCACGCCGGCGTGGCCTGGATCGACGTCGCCGCGCTCTCGCGCCAGCCGGGCGAAAACCGGCTGGCCGCCGACGGCCTGCATCCTTCCGCCGATCAGTACGCCGACTGGACCGCGCAGATCGAGCCGGCCGCCGTGCGCGCGCTGGGCGGCTGAAACGGGCTCGCGCCCCGACATCACACTGCAACGAATCCGCCATGCTGCGGTGACTTGCCGGTTTCACACTGGCCTCCCGGTACCACACCGGGAGCAAACGCCATGGCAACCTTTACCTGTCGTAGCGTCTTCATCTCCGACGTCCACCTGGGCACGCCGGACTGCAAGGCCGGCTACCTGCTCGATTTCCTGCGCCAGCTGCGCTGCGAGAAGCTCTACCTGGTCGGCGACATCATCGACCTGGAGGCGCTGGCCAAACGGCATTGGTGGCATGCCGACCACAGCGCGGTGCTGGCCGAAGTGATGGACATGGCCCGGCGCGGCGTCGAAGTCACCTACATCCCCGGCAATCACGACGCGCCGCTGCGCGGCCTGGTAGGCCAGAGCTTCGGCGGCGTGCGCGTGGCGCTGGACGCCGTCCACGAAGGCGCCGACGGCCGCCGCTACCGGGTCAGCCACGGCGACGAGTTCGATCCCGAGCAGATCGGCCGCAGTTGGATGCTGCAGCTGGGCGACGCCATGCACCGGCTGATCTGCTGGAGCAACCGCCGCCTGCACGGCATGCGCCGCCGGCTCGAACTGCCCTACGTGCCGCTGTCGATCATCATCAAGTCGCACATCGGCAAGGCCATGGCCTACATCCGCGCCTACGAGGAGCGGGTTGCCGCGGACGCGCGCGAACGCGGCTTCGACGGCCACATCTGCGGCCACATCCACTACGGCCAGGTACGCGACATGGACGGCGTGCTGTACCTCAACGACGGCGACTGGGTGGAGCACTGCACCGCCCTGGTCGAGGATCACGCCGGCGCGATGGAACTGCTGCACTGGAGCGAGCAGCCCGCCGCGCTGGGCCGCGCCAGCCGCGAGCAGGTGCTGCCCTCGCCCGCTGCATCGCTGGCGCTGGCGCCGCTGGCCCGGCGGGGCAGGCCTTCGCGCAAGCTGCGTTCCGCCGCGTAATTGCTCACGGCAGCGCCGCCGGCTCGCGGCCGGCGGGCGCTGGCAAAAGCACCAGACCGCGAGCCTTGTCGGCCAGCCGCAGGTGCACGCGAAAACACGCGCCCGGGGCGGACATCTCGGCCACCCCGATGTAGCCGCCGTGCCGGGCCACGATCTCGCGCACCAGATGCAGCCCGAGCCCGGCGCCTTCGTTGCGCGGCCGCAAGCGGTGGAAGGGCTCGAAGATGCGCTCGTGTTCGCCGGCCGGAATGCCCGGGCCCTGGTCGCGCACCTCGAAACTGCCGTCGCCCACCACCGTCACCGTGATCTGGCCGCCACCGCCGCCGTGCGCTACCGCGTTCTGGATCAGGTTGGTGAGCACGCGCGACAGCGACAAGCCGTCGCCGATCACCATCACCGCCGTCTCCGGCGCCTCCAGCGCGAATTCGTAGCCGGCGCCGACCACCAGCGGCGCGACGTCGGCGGCGACCTCGCGCGCCAGCGCCACCAGGTCGAGCGGCTCCATCTTCACCAGTGGCTTGCCCAGCCGCTGCAGATCGAGCAATTGCTCGGCGAGATTGGCCAGGCGCGCCACGTCGGCGAGCAGGCGCGCGCGCATCGTGCCGTCGTGCAGGGTTTCCAGCCGCGCAGCGAGGATGGCGATCGGCGCGCGCAGCTCGTGCGCGGCGCCGGCCAGGAAGCGGTCGCGCGCGTCATAGCCTTCGTTGAGGCGCTCCAGCGCCGCATTGAAGGCGCGCACCAGCGGCTGCAGCTCGCGCGGCACCGCGCGATCGGCCAGGCGGGCGCCGCGCTCGTCGATGTCGATGGCCTCGGCCTGCGCGGCCACCTCGGCCACGCCGGCCATGCCGCGCCGGATCAGCCACGGCATGAAGATCAAGGTGACCAGCGCCAGCGGCAGGGCCATGCGCCAGCCGAGATAGCTGGCCACCTTCATCAGCAGGACCATTCGGCCGGTGGACGGCACGCCGCCTGCCAGCACGTGCAGGCGGCCGGCCGGCACATCGGCGACGGTGATGCGCATGGTCAGCCCGTACGGCGCCTGCCCGGCGTGGATTTCCGAAGACCACAGCTGCGGCAGCGAGGCCGCCAGGAGGCGGTAGGCCTCGGGAATCGTGCCGTGCACCAGCTGATGCCCCTGCTCGTCGGCGACCACGAACCACAGCGCCGGCTCGCTGCGGAGCAGCTGGCGCAGGGACGCCTGGTCCAGCAGGACGAGCTGGCCGCTGTCGTCGCGGTGGACGGCATCGGCGATGGTGTAGGTAAGGTCTTCGTCGATGGTCGACACCGCCGCGCTGGCGAGCGAGTAGGTGAGGGTGACGATCAGCGCCAGCACGATCGCCGCCTGCAGGCCGATCAGCCGCCAGACCAGCTGCGCCGCCAGCGAACGGTCGCGCCTAGCCATCGGCGCGCTCGCGCAACAGGTAGCCGATGCCGCGGATCACGTGGATGTCCACTCGCGCGTCCGCCTCGGCCAGCGCGCGGCGCAGCTTGGACACGTGGGCGTCCAGCGCGTTGGACTGGATCGCGTCCTCGAAGTCGTACACCGATTCCTGCAGCACCTCGCGCCGCACCGTGCGTCCATGCCGCAGGCACAGCGCCTCCAGCACCAGCGACTGGCGGCGCGGCAGGCGCAACGCCACGTCGTCGACGAAGGCCTCGTGCGCGGCGAAGTCGAAGCGCAGGTTGCCCACGCTGGCGCTGGGCAGGCTCAGCTGCGAGGGCCGTCGCTGGATCGCGCGGATGCGCGCCAGCAGCTCTTCCACCGCGAACGGCTTGACCAGGTAATCGTCGGCGCCGAGATCCAGCCCGCCCACGCGATCGGCCAGCGAGCCGCGCGCGGTGAGCATGATCACCGGCAGATCGGCCTGCGCCTTGCGCGCCTGCGGAATCAGGCTGGCACCGTCGCCGTCGGGCAATTGCCGATCCAGCAGCAGCAGGTCGTGCACGCCATGCCGCAGCGCCTCCTGGGCCTGCGCCAGGTTCGGCGCGATGTCGGCGAGCAGGCCATGCCGCTGCAGCGCCGCGCGCAGGGCCTGGGCCATCTCGGGCTCGTCCTCGACCAGCAGGATCCGCATGCGCCTTTCTCCTCAACCGACCACGACGGCTCCCGCCGACGGCGATTTTATCAGCCGCCTCGCCGCGGCCGGGGCAATGTTGAGGCAATGTGCGGCCGGCACCATCGATGTGTACAAGCTCCCTCCCCACGCCCCACATCGTCATGTCCACCACTCCGCTACGCCATGCCGCGGCGCTCGCCGTGCTCGCCTGCCTGGGTTTCCCCGCCCCGGCCTCGGCCCAATCCTCGTCCACGCCGCAGTCCACCTGGACGCTGGGCCTGGGCGCCGTCTGGAGCCCCAGCCCCTATCTGCGCTACGACAACAAGGCATGGCCGCTGCCGCTGGTCAGCTATGAAGGCCAGTCGTTCTATGTGCGCGGTACCACTGCCGGCTATCGCCTGTTCAAGACCGATCACGACGAGTTCTCGGCGATCGTCTCGCTGCTCGGCAACCGCTTCGAACACGACGACAGCAGCGACCCGCGCCTGCGCCGCCTCTCCGACCGCGACATCTCCGGCCTGGGCGGCCTGGCCTGGCGCCACCATGCCGACTGGGGCCTGGTGCAGGCGACCGCGCAGAAGGAATTCACCGGCCACGGCGGCGGTACGGCGTTCGACCTCAGCTACGGCTATCCGATCGTCTACGGCGCGCTGACTGTCACTCCCACGCTGGGCGCCAACTACGCCAACGACGCGCTCAACAATTACTACTACGGCGTCAGCGCGGCGGAAGCCCGGCGCAGCGGCCTGCCCGCCTACCATGCCGGCGGCGGCACCCAGCCTTACCTGAGCATCGCCGCCACCTATCGCCTGACACCGGCCTGGGTGGCCTCCGCCGGCATGCGCTACGCGCAGCTGCCCGACGCGGTGAAGAACAGCCCGATGGTCGACGCCGCGCAGACGCGCAGCTACTTCGTCTCGCTGAGTTACAGCTTCAAGCGATGAACGAGCGCATCTTCCGTCGCCTGTTTCGCCTCGCCGAACGGCTGGAGCCCGATCGGCAGGCGATCTGGAACTGGCTGCTGCACACCCGCATCGAACACCTGGGCGACCGCACTGCGGTAGAGCTGGTGTTCGCCGGCGAGGGCGGGCGCGTGATCGAGATGCTCGAGGCCGCGCTGCAGGACGAGGCTCCGGCAGTGCAGACCGGCGGCATCGCCCACGCACTGCGGGCCTGAGCGCCTGTCTCGCGCCGTGCCGGGGCATTGCGCGCCTTAGCAGCTGTTCCACGCCGTGCCGTGATCCGCCGACCGGCGGATCACGGCGGCAAGTGCACCGCATACCAGCTGCACGAGCGCATATCACGCAGGCTGCAGACCGCTTGGTTCACCGGAAAGGCGCCACACGGCGCCGCAAGCGCTGGCGAATCGCCGGCTCGGATCTGGTCGACCTGCTCCCAGGGCCGCCTTATCACGCGATCACGCACCGACACGCCCTTCCGCGTGCCTGCTTGGTTTACGAACGCTCCCGCCGAACCCGCAGAACCCCGGTTCGGAGCGCGAACTGCGGAAAGGCATAGAACGCACAGAGCCGGCGCAGCGCGCGCGTCAACCTTGAAGCGGCGGCAATCGCCTGCATATGGGCGGTATCATGTCCCTCTTAAGCTCATCCGCCGGAAGCCCCGCCATGTCCCTTGATGCCGCCACCCGCGACCGTATCGAATCCCTGCTCCAGACCCACCGCGTGGTGTTGTTCATGAAGGGCGAGCGCCGCCAGCCGATGTGCGGCTTCTCCTCTGCCGCGGTCAACACGCTGAACGAGCTGCTGCCCGACTATCACACGGTCAACGTGCTGGAAGACCCGGCGATCCGCGAAGGCATCAAGGCCTACGGCGACTGGCCGACCATCCCGCAGCTGTACGTGGAAGGCGAGCTGGTCGGCGGCGCCGACATCATTCGCCAGATGTACGCCAGCGGCGAGCTGCACCAGCTGTTCGGCGCCAGCGCGCCGGACCGCACGCCGCCGGAAATCACCATCACCGACCAGGCCGCCGAGGCGATCCGCCAGGGCATGGGCCACGCCCAGGGCGTGGCGCTGCATCTGGAGATCGGCCCGGACCACAGCGCCGGCTTCCAGCTGGCGCCCGCCAGCGCGCACGACATCGTGGTGCACGCCAACGGCATCGAGGTGCACTTCGACCCGGGCAGCGCGCAGCGCGCCAAGGGCATCGTGATCGACTGGGTGTCCACCGTACAGGGCGAAGGCCTCAGCTTGCGCTTCCCCGGCGCGCAGGAGGTGCGCTCGATGAGCGTGCAGGAGCTGCAGCGCCGCCTCGCCGCCGGCGACCTGGTGCTGGTCGACGTACGCCCCGCGCACAGCCGCGCCGCCGCCGCGCCGCTGCCGCAGGCGCGCGTGCTGGAGGACGAAGGCTACGACCAGCTGGCCGCCCTGCCCAAGGACACCGCGATCGCCTTCATCTGCCATCACGGCGTGTCCAGCCGCGGCGCCGCCGAACGCTTCGCCGCGCACGGCTTCAGCAACGTCTACAACGTCGAGGGCGGCATGGACGCCTGGGCCGCCCAGATCGACTCCAGCGTGCCGCGCTACTGAGCCGCAGCCGCCCATAGGCCATGCGAAGCGCCCGCCCTGCGGGCGCTTTTCTTTTGTGCGGCAGGCAGGGGAGAATCACGGTCACCAGCCGGCCACGACAGGGAGCGCCATGAACCGGAACACCATCATTCTCACCCTCGCCATCGTCGGCGGCGTCATCGGCGGCATGCTGCTGACGCCGCTTCTGCGCAGCGCCGGGCAGTCCACCGGGCTGCCGCTGTCCCTGCTGTTCAACGGCGCCATCCTGATCGGCGTGGTCGCCTTCGTGATCTACTCGCTGGCCTCCAACAAGCGCGGCGTGAAGGCCGACCCGATGACCCGCGACCAGGCGCTGCGCTTCCAGCCGATTCCGGGCCGCACCCGGCTCTACTTGCTGCGCGAAGGCTTCGTCGGCAAGGCCCAGGGCATCGACATCGAGCTCGACGGCATTCGCGTCGCCCAGCTGAAAAGCCCGCGCTTCACCTGCATCGAGCTGGCACCCGGCCGGCACGTGCTCACCGCGCAGTTCGCCAGCCGCCGCGGCAAAGCGCGCGGCGAGGGCCGGCTGGAACTGGAGGCGCGCGAAGGCGAGCTGCTGCTGTGCCGGATCGGCGTGGCGGTGGGCGCCTGGAGCGGCACGGTGGAACTGCGCCAGGAACCCAACCCGGTGGCGCTGCAGGCCACCCTGGCGCGCACCATGATGGTGCTGCCGCTGGAGCCCGCGGCCCGCTGAGCGGCGGGCGCCGCCTGGCGGCACCCGTCCGATCGCTTACTCGAGGTCCTGCTCGAAGCGCAGGTGCTTCACGCTGCGGCCGTTGCGGCGCACCAGCTTGAGCGCCTCGATGCCGATGCGGATATGCGTCTCGACGAAGTTCGCGGTGATGCTGCGGTCGCTGAGCTCGGTCTTCACGCCTTCCGGGATCATCGGCTGGTCCGACACCAGGAGCAGCGCGCCGCAGGGAATCTTGTTGGCGAAGCCCGCCGCGAAGATGGTGGCCGTTTCCATGTCCACCGCCATGCAGCGGGTGCGCCGCAGGTATTCCTTGAAGGTCTCGTCGTGCTCCCACACGCGGCGGTTGGTGGTGTACACCGTGCCGGTCCAGTAGTCGTGGCCGAGGTCGCGGATCATGGTGGAAACGCCGCGCTGCAGCTGGAACGCCGGCAGCGCCGGCACCTCGGGCAGCAGGTAGTCGTTCGAGGTGCCCTCGCCACGGATCGCGGCGATCGGCAGCACCAGGTCGCCCAGCTGGTTCTTCTTCTTCAGGCCGCCGCATTTGCCCAGGAACAGCGCCGCCTGCGGCTGGATCGCGCTGAGCAGGTCCATCACGGTGGCGGCGTTGGGGCTGCCCATGCCGAAGTTGATCAGGGTGATGCCGTCGGCGGTGGCGTTGGGCATCGGGCGGTCGCGGCCGCGCACCTCGACGCCGTGCCATTCGGCGAACAGCTCGACGTAATGGCCGAAGTTGGTCAGCAGGATGTACTGGCCGAACTGCTCGATCGGCGTGCCGGTATAGCGCGGCAGCCAGTTGGTGACGATTTCGTGCTTTTCTTTCATGGGACCCTACGAAGGTCGGCATCGGCTGATCCGATGCGTTACCGGCGACGCCACGCCGGCGGGGGAACGATGGGGTGGCGCGCAGTGTAAGCGGCGGCCGGGCCGGCCGCCAGCATGACCCGCGGCCGATGCACCACCAGGCGGATGGCGCCCAGATCACGTTGCGCCATGCCGGTGCATGCTATGGTGCGACGCCATTCGACAGAAGGGGACTGACGATGCGCATGGGCATAGCGATCGACGCCGCCTGCGACCTGCCGGCGGAATTCCTACGCGAACACCAGATCACCGTGATGCCGATCACTGTGAAGGTCGACGGCGAAACCTTCCTCGACGACCGCGACGAACAGGAAGTGCGCCGCTTCATCGACCGCAAGCTGGGCAGCCGCAGCCATTCGGCGGAAACCGAGCCGTGCTCGATCGAAGAAGTGCAGAAGCTGTTCCTGGAACGCCTGGTGCTCGAGCACGACTGCGTGTTCTGCCTGACCATCACCGCCACCCGCAGCCCGATCCACGACCACGTGGTGCGCGCCAGCTTCGGCGTGCTCAAGCACTATCGCGAGGTGCGCGAGGCGGCCGGCATGGCCGGGCCGTTCCTGATGCGGGTGATCGACACCCGCAACATCTTCGCCGGCGCCGCCCCGGTGGTGTACGAGGCGGTACGCCTGATCGAGGCCGGCGAGGCCGCGCCGGCGATCCGCGAGCGGCTGAGCTACCTGGCCGACCATGTGTACGGCTACATGCTGCCGCGCGACCTGCACTTCCTGCGCGCCCGCGCCAAGAAAAAGGGCGACCGCAGCGTCGGCCTGTTCAGCGCGGTGCTGGGCTCGGCACTCGACATCAAGCCGCTGCTGCGCGCCTACCGCGGCGAAACCGGCCCGGTCGGCAAGGTGCGCGGCTTCGAGCACGGCGCCGAAACCTTGTTCGGCTATGCCGCGCAGCGCGTGCGCGCCGGCCTGCTGGTGCCGATGGTCTGCCTGAGCTACGGCGGCGACCTGGCCGAGCTGGCCAAGCTGCCCGGCTACGACGGCCTGCGCAGCGCCTGCGAGGAAACCGGCACCGCCCTGCTGGAGACGCCGATGAGCCTGACCGGCATGGTCAACGTGGGCGAAGGCGCGATGACCCTGGGCTTCGCCGCCGAGGACCACGCGGTGGCGTTCTAGGCGGCCACGCGCGCAGCGATCGAGATGGCCGGCATCGCACGCCTGATTCTCCGCGCCGCCCTGCCGGCGATCGTCGCGCTGGGGCTGACGGCGCAGGCGGCCGCGGCCACCAGCGTGTACCGATGCACCGACGCGCGCGGCCAGACCAGCTATCAGGATGCGCCCTGCACCCGCGCGCAGCGCCAGCAGCAGATCACCCTGCAGGACCACGCGCCTGTGATCGCCAACGTCGCTTCGGCCCCGGCGCCACCGGCATCCACCGAAGCGCCCGCCGCACCCCCGCCGCTGCCGCGCATGCCGCCCGCGCCGCCGCCGACCATGTACAGCTGCGTGCGCGCCACCGACGGCAAGCCCTACCTCAGCGCGAACGGCAACCCGCCGCCGTACTTCGCGCCGCTGGGCATGCTCGACCTGCTACCGACCTCGCTGTCGCACACCTACGGCGCCGCCAATCTCGCCAGCAAGCCGCAGCCCACCGGCGGCATGGTCGGCAGCAACTACGTGCAGGTGCAGGACCCGTGCCGCGAACTGAGCCGGCAGGAAACCTGCCAGGCCTTGCGCGACGCCTACGAGGAGAACGCGCACAAGCTGCAGCGCGCCTTCAAGAGCGATCAGCCGCCGCTGGAACAGCGCGACGCGGAACTGCGCGCGCAGCTGGCCGGTTGCTAGCGCGCTTCAGAAACCGTAATTCAGGAAACCGCCGTCCACCGCCAGCACCTGGCCGGTGATGTAGCCGGCCGCCGGCAGGCACAGGAAGGCGATCGCCGCAGCGACATCCTCCGGCTCGCCGATGCGCCGCAGCGGCGTGTGCTCCAGCACTTCCTCAAGGTAGTCGCTGTCGGCCAGCGCCGGCTCCGAACGCTGGGTGCGGATGTACCACGGCGCCACCGCGTTGACGCGAATGCCGTCGGTGGCCCATTCGGCGGCCAGGTTGCGGGTGAGCTGGTGCAGCGCGGCCTTGCTCATGCCGTAGGGCGAACCGGTGCGCACATGGGTGACGCCGGACACCGAGCCGACATTGACGATGGCCGCCTGCGCATGCTGCACCAGCTGCGGGTGGGCCAGCCGGCACATCTCGTAGGCCGAGAACAGATTCAGCTCGAAGATCGCGCGGTATTCGCTCTCGGCATAGGCCAGGGTGGGCTTGGGCTGGTTGCCGCCGGCGTTGTTGATCAGCAGCGACAGCGGCAGGCCGAGATCGGCGATCCAGTCGAACACGGCGAGGCGGTCTTCGCCTTCGGCCAGATCCGCTGCGAAGGCCAGCACCTCGATGTCCTCGAAATCGTCGCTCAGCTCGACCCGCACCTGCTCCAGGTAATCCTCGTCGCGGGCCACCAGCAGCAGGTTGGCGCCGAGCCCCGCCAGCTCGCGCGCCGCGGCATAGCCGATGCCCTTGCTCGCGCCGGTGACCAGCGCGGTGCGCCCCTGCAATTGCCAAGCGTCACTGCGGATATTCATGCCGAAAGCTTAAAGCTTTCTCAGGATGGCGGTACAGCCCGCACCGAAGCGACGCACCGAAGCAGACAGCCCTTGATGCGTCCAACAGCCATGACGATTCGCTAAACTTGCCCGATGCATACAACCAGCATTCAAGGCGGACGCATCCGAGCACTCGACGGACTGCGGGGAATCGCCGTCTCATCCGTATTGATCGCTCATTTGTTTCCGCACAGCAGTTTCTTCTGGCGACTGATGCAATATGGCAAGTTCGGCGTCGATTTGTTCTTTCTGCTTAGCGGGTACCTGATCACCGGCATCCTGCTTGATGCGAGACGGTATATCGAAAGCGGCCGCTCAACCGTTCATAGTGCATGGATAGACTTTTATGCCAAGCGAGTTCTTAGAATCTTCCCTCTCTATTACGGCGTAATCACGATACTGTGCGTCATTGGCTACGCCCCCGTGCTTGACGTCATTTGGTGGCACCTTACATATACATCCAATGTAGGCTATTCGCTCTTCGGCATTCAGTACGCAAATCTTTCCCATTTCTGGTCTTTATGCGTCGAAGAACAGTTCTACTTGATCATCCCGATGATTGTCCTGCTACTTCCTCCAAGCAGATCATTTTCCGTCATCACCATTACGGCGATATGTTTTTTCATCATCAAAACAATCATCGCATTCATCCTTAATGACGTACCACTACTGGCTCGCATGCCATTTACCAACTATGAGGGTATATTTTTTGGCGCATCCATAGCTTACGCCATAAGATTAAATTCCAAAGCGAATACCGTCGCCAATCTCGGAAGAATCATGGGTCTAGTCGGTGGCATCGCCTCCGTGTGTTTCTGCTATTCCTATTACCAAATGAGAACGTTTGATTCGTTCAGCTCCGGAGCTGTCTTCAATGCATATCAGAGCTTTTCAGACCTGGCTTTTTCGCTACTGTTTTGGCCTATCATGATGATGATCGTGACTGGCAGACTACCTCGCCGTGTGGAAGCGACGCTGTCCTCAAGACCGCTTCGTTACCTGGGCACTATAAGCTATGGTGTCTACGTCTATCATTTTGCCATGCTGCCAGTATGGCCGCGCATTCTCGGCTTGCTAGGCATCGATTCAACCGGCTATCTCGCATTTATAGCCGAAGTTGCCATCACGATCATGATAGCTTCGGTGTCTTGGTATGCGATCGAGAAGCCGATTCTTCGCTTGAAAAGATTGCTGCCAAGTCGAGTATCGGCAGTGCCCAGCGCCGCCCAATAGCCTTGATCGATCAAAACATACAAGATCCGGCACGACCAGGCCCCTTGAAACGCCGGCCATCGCACAACGCTCATCTCTCCACAGCCTTGCGGCAGCAAAGAATATCCGTAACTCGATCCAAACCCTGCAGCATTGAGCGAAGAACAGTATTTACGACCTCATCAGAACTCGGGCTCACAAGCCTAAGCCCCTGGGGTCTGGATGATGATTCACGGCGTCCATTGCGCGGAATCCAGGAAGAATTTGAACTGATACGCTGCCAAACCAAGCTGGCTTGTCTCGCTATCGAATCGGCGAGACACTGCAGCTCTTCGCCCGCAGGCCACGCCGATGAAAACCGCCGCCCTCCTGCTCAGCCTGCTGGCCATCGCCGGCTGCAGCGGCAAGCCGCCCGCACCGCAGTCGCAGCCGCAACCCGCCGCGGCAGTCTCCACGCCGCTCGATCCCCTGCTGCACGACAAGCAGCGCGCCATCGATGCGCAGAAGGCCACCGAACAGAAGGCCGACGAGCAGAGCAAGCAAATCGACGCGGCTACGCAATGACGCGTGAAAACCCGCTTCTCCAAGGCTAGGGCTATTCCGGTCCATGCAACACCGGCGGCGCGACATTCGGAAAGCTCACGGGCTGGCGCAGGGTGCCGGCAAGGCTGGGCGTACTCCCAGGACACACGCCGCTGTCTGCGCGATTTGCGGGCATCGCCCGTCGCTCGTTCGAGACAACGAGGCCAGCTCGATCAGGCTGCCGCGCGGCACCGCACCGTCGCAACCGATAGCCGGCCGCCGTGTCCCACTCGCCCAATCCGCATTCATCCCAGGACCTTCCCGTATGCGACGACGCCGCCGTCATCGACGCGCAAGCAAGACCAGTGACAGTTGTGCCGCATAGCTCCGAGTATCCCCAGCCATGACAGACACTCCCCTCGGCACCGGCCTGATCGGCTACGGCATGGCCGGCTCGGTGTTCCATGCGCCGCTGATCGCGGCGGAACCGCGCCTGCACCTGCTCGCGGTGGCCAGCAGCCGCAACGAACAGATCGCGCGCGAACTGCCTGGCGTGCGTGCGGTGCCCGATCCGAACGCCTTGATCGCCGACCCCGCCATCGAACTGGTGGTGATCGCCTCGCCCAATGCCAGCCATGTGCCGCTGGCCGAGCAGGCGCTGCGCGCCGGCAAGCACGTGGTGGTGGACAAGCCGTTCGCCATCGCCAGCGCGGACGCACAGCGGCTGCTCGAACTGGCCGCGACACAGCGCCGCGTGCTCAGCGTGTTCCACAACCGCCGCTGGGACCATGATTATTTGACCCTGCGCCGTGCCGTCGACGACGGTCTGCTCGGCGAGATCTTCCAGTACGAAGCCCGCTACGATCGCTTCCGCCCGCAGCCCAAGCCGGGCTGGCGCGAGCGGCCCGAGCCCGGCGCGGGCGTGCTCTACGACCTCGGCGCGCACCTGATCGACCAGGCCCTGCAATTATTCGGACTGCCCGAGTCGGTCAGCGCCGACGTGCAGATGCAGCGCGCGGGCGCGCAGGCCGACGACTGGTTCCAACTGCGCCTGCGCTACGGGCGGCGGCGCGTGCTGCTTGGCGCATCCTGCCTGGCCGCCGGGCCCGGCCCGCACTTCGCCGTGCACGGCGAGCGCGGCAGCTTCGTCAAATACGGCATGGACGGCCAGGAAGCCGCGCTCAAGGCCGGCCGGCGCCCGGGCATGCCGGACTGGGGCGATCCGTCCGACGCCCCCGCCGCCCAGTACACCGACGCCGACGGCCATCGCCGGGAGCTGCCCGGCGAGCGTGGCGCCTACGAGCGCTACTACCGCGGCATCGCCGCCGCGATACTGGACGGCGCAGCGCCGCCGGTGCGGGCCGAAGAAGCCCGCGACGTCATCGCGGTGATCGAGGCCGCGCAACGCAGTTCGGACGAACGACGTGAGATCGCCCCCTCACCCTTCCCACCCGCCGGAAACCGAGGCTCATGAGTCTTTCCGACCACGATGTCGCAGGCGCCAGCGAAGCCGACGCGCCGCTGCTGGAAATCAACGAAGCCTGCGTGATGCGCGGCGGCCAGCGCGTGCTCGACCGCTTCGACCTGCGCATCCTGCAAGGCCAGCACACCGCCGTGCTGGGTCCGAACGGCTCCGGCAAATCCACCCTGGTCAAGCTGCTCGCGCACCAGCTGCGCCCGCTGGCGCGCGCCGACGAGCGCCCCAGCGTGCGCGTGTTCGGCCGCGCCCGCTGGAGCGTCACCGAACTGCGCAGCCGGCTCGGCATCGTGTCGCCGGCGCTGCAGCAGGACTTCACCACCGAGGCACGCCTGGAAGTATTCGACGCCGTGGTGTCGGGCTTCTTCGCGGCGCGCGGCGTATGGCTCAATCACCAGGTCAGCGAAGCCATGCGCGCCAGCGCGCACGAGGCGCTGGTGCGCGTCGGCGCCGAGCCCCTGATCGGCCGCGACATGGCCGAGCTGTCCACCGGCGAAGCCCGCCGCGTGCTGATCGCCCGCGCGCTGGCGCACCGTCCGCGCGCCCTGCTGCTGGACGAGCCCTGCGCCGGACTCGACCTGGCCAGCCGCCGGCACTTCCTGGAAACCCTGCGCGAACTCGCGCGCAGCGGCACGACGCTGTTGATGGTCACCCACCACGTCGAGGAAATCCTGCCGGAGATCGGCCACGTGGTGCTGCTGCGCGAAGGCCGCGTGTGGCGGCAGGGCGACAAGGCCGAGCTGCTCACCGACGAAACCCTCAGCGCCACCTTCGGCATGCCGGTGCAGGTGCGGCGGCGCGGGGATTATTTCGACGCGACGCTGGTGTGAGTGGCGGGCGCTGCGCTGGCGTCATTTTGCAAAGGCTTTTGCGGGCGAGCGGCCGAGGGGGTTAGCAGGGGCGTTTTCGCACGCTGGCTCGCCTCCCGCGGGGTTTCGGTCGCCTTCCGGCGCCCGAGCCACTTTTCTTTGCTGGCCCAAAGAAAAGTAGCCCAAAGAAACGGCCTAGGTGAGCACGCCGGATATACAAGCCTGAGCTGCCGCGCCTTGCTGACTATGGGTATTACTCAAGAGGAGCTATTGGGGCTACACCGCGATCGCTCGGGAATTGCATCGAGCACGTCGGAGATAAAGCGTGCGAGGAGACGCTTTGCCGAGGTAGCTCGATCCTCACAGAGGAGTTACTGCGGCTACACCGCCATCGCTCGGGAACTGGCGCGAGGGAAGCGTCTTGGCAATTTGAAGTTGGCAATTCAAATTTGCACATCTAATTTTTTGCGTATTTGGGAAGCGAGTTACGAAGCATGTTTTCTGGCTGCATCCGCCTCCTTGCTTCCTCAACCTTTCTCGCGCGGCGATGCGCATCGAGCCGGGTTAGCCCAGCCCCAGTTCCCGAGCGGCCGCGGGATAGCCGTACTAGCTCCTCTTGAGTAACGCCCCTAGTCGACAAGGCGCTGCGGCTCAGGCTGGTATGTTCGGCGTGCTCACCTAGGCCGTTTCTTTGGGCTACTTTTCTTGACTTCGGGCATCCTGCCCTCCGCCCTTCGGGCCGGCTGCGCCGTTCGCCGCCGCTCCTGCGGCGTCGTGGGCCAGCAAAGAAAAGTGGCTCGGGCGCCGGAAGGCGACCGAAACCCCGCGGGAGGCGAGCCAGCGTGCGAAAACCCCTCCCCCGTTGCGCCTCGCGCCGCCGCAGCGGCGCGAAACTCAGATCGGAACGCAACGAGGGTAGAACGCCACAGGCGAAAACCCCGCCCCTCAGTGCGGTGTGCAGAAGCAATACGCGTAGATATTCGGCTGGCCCGCCTTGGCCTGCCGCAGCAGCTTCAGCTCCGGCGCCATCTCCGGCAACTGCGCCACCCACGACGGCAGGCGGAAGCCGTAGGACTGCGCGACCTGGATCGCCGCGTTCTGGTTCAGTGCGGCGATGAAGCTGCCGAACGCGCCCAGCGGCTGCTCGACGTAGCGTATGCCGTAGTCCTTGCCCAGCTTGGCGCGATCGGCAGCGTCGGCGATAGCGGCGTCGATCCCGCCGAGCTGGTCGACCAGGCCGCGATCCTTGGCCTGCTGGCCGGTCCAGACGCGGCCCTGCGCGATCGCGTCGATATCCGAGAAGGGCTTGCTGCGCGCCTTGGCCACGCCGCCCACGAAGTCGCGGTAGCCTTTGTTGATGACCGCCTGGATCACGCTGCCCACCTTGGGATCGAGCGTGCGGGTGATGTCGAAGGCGCCGGCCATCGGACCGGTGGCGATGCCGTCGCTCTTCACGCCGAATTTTTCCAGGGTGTTCGGCACGGTGTAGAACAGGCCGAAGATGCCGATCGAGCCGGTGATGGTGTTCGGCTCGGCAAAGATGCGGTCGGCATTCATCGAGATCCAGTAGCCGCCGCTGGCCGCCACATCGCCCATCGACACCACCACCGGAATGCCGGCGGCCTGGGTCAGCGCGACCTCGCGGCGGATCTGTTCGGCCGCATACACTTCGCCGCCCGGCGAGTTGACCCGCAGCACCAGCGCCTTGGTGCGCTTGTCTTCGCGCGCGCTGCGGATCAGCGCGGCGGTGGATTCGCCGCCGATCGAACCCTGCGGCTGCTTGCCGCCGGTGATCTCGCCCTCGGCCACCACCACGGCCACGCCCGGCTTCAAGGAGGACGCGCTGCTGGCGATGTCCGCCACATAGCGCTGCAGGTTGACCTGGCGGAAGCCGTGGCCGTCCTTGTCGGCCGCCGGCACGCCCTGGTCGCGCAGCATCGCGGTCACCTCGGCCGGCGTCGCCACGCCGTCGACCAGGTGCTCGCTCAGCGCCAGTTGGCCCAGGTCGCCCTGGGCGGTGGCGATCTTGTCGGGCAGGCCGTCGACATCCGCGCGCAGCACGTTCACGTCGATCTTGCGCAGCGCGGCCACGTCGGCCAGGTATTCGTCCCACAGGCCGCCCATCCAGAAGCTGTCGGCTTCCTTCGCTTCGGGCGAGGCGTGGTCGAGGATGTACGGCTCGGCCGCGCTCTTGAACTGGCCTACGCGGAACAGGTGCACGTCGACGCCGAGCTTGTCGAGCAGGTCCTTGTAGAACAGGCGGTAGTTGGCCAGACCAGTGAGCATCAGGCTGCCCTGCGGGTCGAGCAGCACGCGATCGGCGTGCGCCGCCAGGTAGTACTGGCCCTGGTCGAGGTTGGCCGCCCACACGATCACCGGCTTGCCGGCCGCGCGGAAGCGGTCCAGCGCCAGGCCCACTTCGCGCAGCGAGGCGAGGCCGCCGAAGCTGCCGCTCTGCAGGTCTTCCGGCTCCAGCAGAATGCGGGTGATGCGCGAATCCTTCGCTGCGGCGTCGATCGCGCCGACCAGGTCGCGCATCTGGATCTGCTTGGGCTCGTTGCCGGACAGGCTGGACAGCGTGCGCTGCATCGCGTCGATGCTGTACTGCTCGACCAGCTGGCCCTGCGGCTTGATCACCAGCACGCTGTTGGACTGAATGCTCTGGCTGCGCCCGCCGGACAAGCCGGCGACGGTGCCGATCAGGAACAGCAGCAGGAAAAAGAAGAACACCAGGTTGATGATGACCAGCCTGGCCACGTTGATGCCGCGGCCGAACACGCGGAGAAAAGCCCAGAATCCGTTGGGTCGATGCAGTGGCGGCGGAGACGTCATGTGGAAAATCCTCCTAGTCTGGCCCACAGCGTAGCGGCAAGCGGACGGATGGTCACCTGCCGGAAATCATGGATGGATCAGGCAAGGCGGCGCCTGCCGGGGCTCGCCGAAGCGCGTGCTCAGGCCGACGGCAGGCGCAGCCGCGCCGAAATCCGCCAGAAGCGCCCAAGCAGCAGCAGCGCGGCCATGCTGAGGCCGGCGATCAAGCCCATCCACATGCCGCGCGCACCCAGCTCCTGCCGGAACGCCAGCCACCAGCCCACCGGCATGCCGATCACCCAGTAGGCGAACAAGGTGATCGCCATCGGCACGCGGGTGTCCTTGAGCCCACGCAGGGCACCGTTGGAGGCCACCTGGATACCGTCGGAAAACTGGAACAGCCCGGCCAGCAGCAGCAACTGCATGGCCAGCGCGATCACCTGGGTGTCGTGGGTGTACAGCGAGGCGATGAAATGCGGCAGGCCGAGCATCAGCCCGGCCGAAAACAGCTGGGTGAGCAGGGTCAGGCCGATGCCGCAGAAGCCGGCATAGCGCACCGCCTGCGCATCGCCGCGCCCTACCGCATTGCCCACCCGCACGGTGATCGCCATGGCCAGCCCCAGCGGGATCATGAAAAAGAATGAGGCGATGTTCAGCGCCACCTGGTGGCTGGCCACCACCGTCTCGCCCAAGGTGCCGATCAGCAGGGCCACCGCCACGAACAGGCCGGCCTCGGCCAGCAGGGTCACCGCCATCGGCAGGCCGATCGCCGCCAGCGCGGCGATGCGCCGCGGCCGCGGCCACTCGAAGCGGTCGAACAGGCCCAGTCCGCGGTAGTTGCGATGCCGCGACACGTAGATGGCGAAGGCCACCATTTCCAGCCACAGCACGGTGGCGGTGGCGATGCCGCAGCCGCGCGCGCCCTGCGGCGACAGGCCCAGCTTGCCGAACATGAAGACGTAGCCCAACGGCACCAGCACCACCAGTCCGCTCAGGCTGAAGTACATCGACGGGCGGGTCAGCGAGAGGCCTTCGGACAGGCCGCGCAGGGCGAAATAGCAGGTCAGCGCCGGGGCGCCCCAGCTGATCGCGCGCAGAAATTCGCCAACGTCGGCGCGCAGCCCCGGCGCGACCCCGATCAGGTCGATCAACGGCTCGGCATGGCGCACCGCGAACCACAGCAGCACGCCCATGCCCACGGCCAGCCACAGCGCCTGCAGGAACACCGCGCCGATCTCGCCGCGGCGTTGCGCACCGTCCAACTGCGACACCGAGGGCGGCACCGCCATCATCATGCCGATGCCGCTGACGATGGCCAGCGACCACACGCTGGCGCCCACCGCCACCGCGCCGAGCACGTGCGCGCTGACGTGGCCGGCCAGCACGGCGTCGATCACGTTCGAGCCGATCGCGGCCAGCTGGGCGAAGATCAACGGCAGGGCGAGACGCACGGTGGCGGCGATCTCGTGCGCCACGCGGACACGGTCGAGGCGGAAGGCTTTCATGGGGACGACACAGCTCCTTAGCCGGACATTCTAGCCGAGCCGCGCCGGCCGGGCCGCCACTGCGGCGGCGGCTTATGCCAAGATCGCGGGCTGTGCGGTCGGGGATAAGGGTGATGTCGAACGAGCCGGTGTCGTACGAGGGGCTGTTCTGCGCCAATTGCGGCACGCCGATGCAGGGCGAGTTCTGCCACGCCTGCGGCCAGTCCATCCATAGCGTGCTGAAGCCCATGCACGGGATGCTGGAGGACACCCTGGACATCGCCCTACACGTCGACGGCCGGGTGATGCATACGCTGCCGCCGTTGCTGCTGCGGCCGGGCTTCCTCACCCTGGAATACTTCGCCGGCCGCCGTGTGCCCTACGTCGCCCCGTTCCGATTAATGTTCGTGCTGTGTCTGCTGGCCTTCTTCCTCTGCCACCTGGCAGTGGACGACGGCAACTACCAGTGGCTGCATATCGAGCGGAACGGCTCCAGCCGTGATGCGGGCTTCGACCAGCAACGCACCGCCGCCGACGTGCAGAAGCACCTGGCCGAGCAGCTGCAGGCGCTGGAAGCGGCCAAGCGCAAGGATCCCGACGAAGCGAGCGACCTGGAACAGTCCGAGCGCCATCTGCGCCATGCCGCCGAACGGCGCCTTGCCGCACTGCAGGCCGCGCCCGCCGCCGGCTCCTCGGCGCCGACACCGGCGGCGGCCAGCTCTGCTCACGCCAAGCACGAGGACGACGACCTACTTAACGGCAGCAGCAAGGTCGACATCACCTGGCTGCCGGATTTCGTCAACGCGCGCCTGGAGCGCGCCGGCCAGCACATCCTGGCCAACCTGCGGGCGATCCGGCACGGCGGCGCGGAAGGCGACGAGGCCAGGGAGCGGCTGGTCGCCGGGGTGTTCGGCGCGCTGCCGCAGACCCTGTTCGTGATGCTGCCGGTGTTCGCCCTGTTGCTGAAGCTGTTCTACCTGTTCCGCCGCCGGCTCTACATGGAACACCTGATCGTGGCGCTGCACAGCCACGCCTTCCTGTTCTTCGACCTGATCCTGCTGATGCTGCTGTATCAGCTGCACGGCTGGGTGGCGCCACACGCGGCCTGGGCGGCGACCCCGCTGAGCACGCTGAGCTGGCTGTTGCTGCTATGGGCGCCGGTCTACCTGCTGGTGATGCAGAAGCGCATCTACCGGCAGGGCTGGACCCTGACCGTGCTGAAATACTGCTGCCTGGGCGGCTGCTATTTCTGGCTGCTGCTGATCGCCCTGGGCGTCGCGGTGACCCTGGGCCTGGCCCACTGAAAGCAGCTGCCGCAACGGCCGAAAAGCCCCCGCAAAAGCGGTTTTGCACAGCGTCACAGAGGTGTCAAGGCTCTTTACCGACTGTTTTCAACTGTATGAACATCTGCTTAAACGATCAAGCAAGTTATTGAAAAGCATAGCTTTCGAAAGTTGCTCAAAAGTTCGACAGCACGTCAAAAAGGGCGTCGTGACGGGCATCAGGGGGCGCCTTCCCCGGCACATCCACAGAGTTATCCACAGGCATTGTGGATAAGCGAAAAACCTCGCCGTGATGAGTCACTTAGCCTCTCTATCTCGATGACAGAGAAGCAAGCACGCGCAAACCCGCGGGTCGCCGGCCCGAGCGGGTCGACGCCACCCCCTCGCGGTTACACTGCCTGCCCGATCGAGGTTGCCATGCCCGCCGTCCTGCGCGTCGCCCTGCCCGTTCCGCTGCCGACCCTGTTCGACTATTTGCCGCCCGACGGCGAGCTGCCGGCACCTGGCAGCCGGGTGCTGGTGCCGTTCGGTCGCGGCCGCCAGGTCGGCGTGGTGGTCGAGGCCGGCGTCGAAGCGGCGGTCGGCGCGGGCCGGCTGAAGCGCACGCTGGCCGCGCTGGACGAGGCGCCCCTGCTCGACGCCGAACTGATGGACAGCCTGGCCCGCGCCGCCGATTACTGGCAGGGCGCGCCGGGCGAGGTTTACGCCAATGCCTTGCCGCTGGCGCTGCGCGAGGCGCGCCCGCTGCCGGACCTGCGGCCGGAACGCTGGGCGCTGACCGTGGCTGGTCGCAGCGCGCTGGACGCCGGCAGCCGGCGCGGCGGCAGCCTGGCCCTGCTGCAGGCGCTGGCGGCCTCGCCGCTGGATGCGCAGGTGCTGCACGAGCAACTGCCAGGCTGGCGCGACGCCGCGCGACGGCTGGCCGCGGCCGGCCTGATCGAGCGCAGCAGCGAGGCCGTCGACGCCGCCAGTGCCAGTCCGCTGCAGGCGCCGGTGCTGAGCGGGGAACAGCAGGTCGCGGTGGACGCGGTCGCCGCCGAACTGCACCGCTTCCAGGCCTTTCTGCTCGACGGCGTCACCGGCAGCGGCAAGACCGAGGTCTACCTGGCCTTGATCGAGCAGGTGCTGGCGCGCGGCCGCCAGGTGCTGCTGCTGGTGCCGGAAATTGGGCTGGCGCCGCAGACCGTACGCCGCCTGCGCGCCAGACTCGGCGTGGCGGTCGAAGTGCTGCATTCCAATCTTGCCGAAGGCGATCGTGCGCGCGCCTGGCTGCGCGCGCGCAGCGGCGAGGCGCGAGTGGTGCTGGGCACGCGCTCGGCAGTGTTCACGCCGCTGCCGCAGGCCGGCCTGATCGTGGTGGACGAGGAGCACGACGGCGCCTACAAGCAGCAGGAAGGCTTCCGCTATCACGCGCGCGACCTGGCCCTGCTGCGCGCGCGCGCGCTGGGCGTGCCGGCGCTGCTCGGCTCGGCCACGCCCTCGCTGGAATCGCTGGCCAACGTGGAGGCTGGACGCTACCGCACCCTGCATCTGCGCGCACGCCCCGCCGCCAGCCGGCCGCCGCAGGTGCAGATTGTCGACATGCGCGGGCAGCGGCTGGAACACGGCTTGTCGCCCAGCCTGCTGACCGCCGTGGCCGAGACGGTGGCGCGCGGCGAGCAGGCGCTGGTGTTCCGCAATCGCCGCGGCTATGCGCCGGTGCTGCTCTGCCACGCCTGCGGCTGGCACGCCGAATGCCCGCGCTGCGAGCACCCGCTGACCCTGCATGCCGGACGCGGACGACTGGCCTGCCATCACTGCGACTACCAGGCGCGCGTGCCGGCGCATTGCCCTGCCTGCGGCGCGAGCGAGCTGAAGCCGCAGGGCCAGGGCACCGAGCGGCTGGAGGAAGCGCTCGCCGCGCAGTTCCCCGAGGTGTCGGTGCTGCGCATCGACCGCGAAACCACCCGCCGTCGCGACGCCTTCGAGGACTTGCTGGACGGCTTGCGCGAGGACCGGCCGGCGATCCTGGTGGGCACCCAGATGCTGGCCAAGGGGCACGACCTGCCCAACCTCACCCTGGTCGCCATCGTGGGCGTGGACGAAGGCCTGCACAGCGTGGACTTCCGCGCCAACGAACGGCTGGCGCAGCTGGTGGTGCAGGTGGCGGGACGCGCCGGTCGCGCACGCAAGCCGGGCCGCGTGCTGCTGCAAACCCATCACCCGGAACATCCGCTGCTGCGCCAGCTGCTGGCGCAGGGCTATGCGGCTGCGGCGCAGGCTCTGCTCGGCGAGCGCCGCCTGGCCCAGCTGCCGCCCTACGGCCATCAGGCCCTGCTGCGTGCCGACGCGCAGCAGCGTCCGCCGGTGGATGCCTTTCTCGCCGAAGCCGCCGCCGCCCTGCCGGCCGGGCACGCGCTGCAGCTGGCCGGTCCGATGCAGGCGCCGATGCCGCTGCGTGCCGGCCGTCATCGCGGCCAACTGCTGCTCGAAGCCGACACGCGCGGCGTGCTGCACGAAGCGCTGCGCGCGTGGATGCCGCAGCTAGCCGGCCTGCCTTCGGCGCGGCGCGTGCGCTGGTCGCTGGACGTGGATCCGATCGACCTGTACTGAGCGACGCCGACGTGTGCGGCGTGCTCACACAGCGCACGTCGATTGCACGACAATACGACGGACACGAACGACACGAACATCGGATTGGCACGTTCTCGACGGCGAAGACGTGAAGGCGAACATCCTGATCGACCAGGGCCGAGCCGATGGCGCGGCAGACCGCGGATTCCAGCCGCCGCATCGCGGCTTCCGGCGAACGCCGGCGCCGCGTAATCGACACCTCCGATGCGGACGCCGCGAAGCGATGCGGCTATCTCGCGAGCGCTCACCGCGCAGACTCGCCACGCCCATACCGCATCGGCGCCCTCGCCCGCGTGCAACTCGACACCAAGCCATCACGGCTGGCGCGTCGCGCTTCGAACGCCGCGCTACGCGCGCGTCAGCGACACATCCGCGCCGTGCCGCCCTGCTGCCGCTTTGCGGCAGGGCCAACGATTCCTCCTAGCCATGAAGTGAGCCCGTCATGACCGAGCTTCCCAGCACGCCCGCTGCCCAACCCCGTGTGGTGATTCTCGGCGGCGGCTTCGGCGGCATCGCCGCCGCCCAGGCGCTGGCCCACGCCCCGGTGCGGGTGACCCTGGTCGATCGCCGCAACCATCACCTGTTCCAGCCGCTGCTCTACCAGGTGGCCACCGCCAGCTTGTCGGCGCCCTCGATCGCGGCGCCGCTGCGTCACATGCTGCGCGGCCAGCGCAATGCGATCGTGCTGATGGACGAGGTCGCGCGGATCGATGTGGCGCGCCGCGAAGTCGAACTGCAGCGCGGCACGCTGCGCTACGACTGGCTGGTGGTCGCCACCGGCGCCACCCACGCGTATTTCGGCCACGACGACTGGGCCGAGAGCGCGCCGGGGCTGAAGACGCTGGACGACGCCTTCACCATCCGCCGCCGCGTGTTCACCGCCTTCGAGCGCGCCGAACAGGAAGACGATCCGGCACAGCGCCAGGCCTGGATGAACTTCGCGGTGGTCGGCGCCGGGCCGACCGGCGTGGAGCTGGCTGGCGCGTTGGCCGAGATCGCCCGCCACACCTTGCCACGCGAATTCCGCCGTGCCGATCCGCGGCAGACCAATGTAATGCTGCTGGAAGCCGGTCCACGCGTGCTGCCCTCGTTCGTGCCCGAGCTGTCGGCGAAGGCGCAGCGCCAGCTTGAAAAACTCGGCGTGCAGGTGCTGACCGGCCAGGCGGTCACCGCGATCGACCGCGACGGCATCGAGGCGGGCGGCAAGCGCATTCCCACGCACACCGTGCTGTGGGCGGCTGGCGTCGCCGCCTCGCCGCTGGGCGCCCAGCTCGGCGCGCCGCTGGACCGCGCCGGGCGCGTGCAGGTACAGGCCGACCTGAGCCTGCCCGGTCATCCGGAGGTGTTCGTGATCGGCGACCTGGCCAGCGTGCAGAGCGACGGCCACGCGTTGCCTGGCGTGGCGCCGGCCGCCAAGCAGATGGGCCGCTACGTCGGCCGCCGCATCGCCGCCCGCGTGGCCGGCAAGGCTGCGCCGGCCGATTTCCGCTACCAGGACGCCGGCGCCCTGGCCACCATCGGCCGGATGGCGGCGGTGGCCCATCTCGGCCGCTGGAAGCTCTCCGGCATCCTGGCCTGGTGGGTGTGGCTGGGCGCCCATATCTTCTTCCTGATCGGCTTCCGCAATCGCCTGGTGGTGCTGCTGGACTGGGCGCTGGCCTATTTCACCTACCAGCGCCACGCGCGCATCGTCACCGGCAAGGACGACGACGGCTGATGCCGCCTACACGTGGCGCGAACCTCTCGCGCCGGATACTGTGCGCTTCTTCCACCGACCTTCCTCGCCAAGGAACCCACATGGCCTCGCAACTCGAACAACTCCGCCAGCTCACCACCGTGGTCGCCGACACCGGCGACATCGAGGCGATCGCCCGCTACAAGCCGGTGGATGCCACCACCAATCCCTCGCTGCTGCTGAAGGCGGTCGGCATCGCCAGCTACGCCCCGCTGATCGACGAAGCGGTGAGCTGGGCCAAGGGCAAGAGCAAGGACCGCGCGCAGCAGATCGTCGACGCCTGCGACCACCTCGCCGTGGCGGTGGGTCACAAGATCCTGCAGCTGGTGCCCGGCCGCGTCTCCACCGAGGTCGACGCGCGGCTGTCCTTCGACACCCCGGCCAGCATCGCCAAGGCGGAGAAGCTGGTCGACCTGTACAGCCAGGTCGGCATTTCGCGCGAGCGCATCCTGATCAAGCTGGCCTCCACCTGGGAAGGCATCCGCGCCGCCGAGCAGTTGGAGAAGAAGGGCATCCACTGCAACCTCACCCTGCTGTTCTCCTTCGAGCAGGCGGTGGCCTGCGCCGAGGCCGGCGTGTTCCTGATCTCGCCGTTCGTGGGCCGCATCTACGACTGGTACGTGCAGAACACCGAGCAGAAGACCTACGCGCCGAACGAGGATCCGGGCGTGAAATCGGTGCGCCGCATCTACGACTACTACAAGCAGCACGGCTACCAGACCGTGGTGATGGGCGCGAGCTTCCGCAACATCGGCCAGATCCAGGCCTTGGCCGGCTGCGACCGCCTCACCATCAGCCCCGAGCTGCTGGAAAAGCTGGATGCCGACCAGGACGAGCTGCCGCGCGCGCTGCAAGACCACGGCAAGCAGGAAGAGCCGCCGGCCAAGCTCAGCGAGGCCGCGTTCCGCTGGGGCCACAACGAAGACGCCATGGCCACCGACAAGCTGGCCGACGGCATCCGCAAGTTCGCGGTGGACCAGCGCAAGCTGGAAAAGCTGATCGACGCCAAGCTGGGCTGAGCCGACGGTCGCCTGAGAGCGACCGCGCCGAAGGCTCTGCTGGCTTGCATGAAACCTGCACGATGCGCCATCGAAGCGGCGCATCGTGCGCTCAGCGCGATGCCGTCTGCGCCGCTTGGTTCTGCGCCAGGCGCTTCGGCGCCAGTTCGTCCTGCGACCAGCCGCCGCCCAGGGCACGCACCAGCTGCACGCTGGCGCGCAGGCGGTTGGTCTGCAGCGACAGCAGGCCCAGGTGCGCGTTCAAGGCGTCCACCTGCGCGGTGACCACATCGAGGTAGCTGTCGGCGCCTTGCTTGTACAGCTCCAGCGCCAGCTTCAACGAGCGATCCGACGCGGTGGTGGCGTCCTGCTGGTCGACCAGCGCGTCGCCGTAGTGGTTGAGCAGGGACTGGTTGTCTTCCACCTGCTGGAACGCGCCGAGCACGGCGCCGCGGTACTGCGCGCTGGCCTCGTCGAAGGCCGCATGCGCCGAGGCGACTTGAGCACGACGGCGACCGCCGTCGAACACGTCCAGCAACAGGCTGGGCCCCAGCGCCCACATCTGGCTGGGCGCATTCAGCAGATTGCCCCAGGCGCCGCTGGTATAGCCAGCGCCGGCGCTCAGGGTGAGCGAGGGGAAGAAGGCCGAGCGGGCCACGCCGATCTGCGCGTTCGCCGCCGCCGTGCGGCGCTCGGCCGCGGCGATGTCGGGGCGACGCTGCAGCAAGGTGGACGGCAGCCCCACCGGAATCACCGGCAGGTTCGGCAGGTCGGTCTTCGCATCCAGGCTGAAATCGGACGCCGGCTGGCCCACCAGCACCGCGATGGCGTGCAGCAGCACCTCGCGCTGGGCGCGGGTCTGCGACAGCTGCGAGCGCGTCGCGGACAACTGGGTCTGCGCGCGATCCACGTCGAGGCCGGAAGCCGCGCCGCCTTCGTGCAAGGTCTTGGTCAGCTGCAGCGCGCGCTGGTAGGCGTCGACGGTCTTCTGCAGCAGGTCGACCTGGCGGTCCACGCCGACCAGCTGCAGGTAGCTGTCCGCCAGCGAGGCTTCCAGGCTCAGCCGCACCGAGGCGAGATCGGCGGCGGAGGCCTGCATCGAGGCACGCCCGGCCGCCACGTTGTCGCGCACGCGGCCCCACAGATCCACCTCGTAGGTGGCCTGCGCCGACGGCGAATACAGGTCGTAGTACTCGGGCGAGCTGGCGCCGTGCAGCGGCGAATTCAGCGAGGCGCGGTTGCGCTGGGCGCTGAGGCCGGCCGATACCTGCGGGAACAGGTCGGCGCGCACCTGCGCGAGGAAGTCGCGCGACTGCTGGTAGCTGGCGAAGGCCGCGGCGAGATCCGCGTTGTGCTCGGTCAGCTGCTGCTCGAGGCCGTCCAGGCGCTCGTCGCCGTACAGCTTCCACCAGCCTTCGCGCGGCAGCTGGTCGGACGGCTGCGCCGTGGTCCACGGACCGGCGGGCTGATAGTGATCGGCCACCGGCGCCTCCGGCGGCTTGTAGGCCGGCGCCATCGAGCAGGCGGCCAGCGCCAGCGCGATCGCGCCGGCGGCGACGAGGGTCTTAGGATTTTTCATGGGGCTTGGCCGCCTCCGGATTCTTGGCGATGCGCACTTCGTCGCCGTCGACCAGGCCGTCGGAGGGATTGATGATCACGCGGTCGTTCGCGGCCAGGCCCGAACCCACCTCGATGGTCTTGCCGTAGTCGCGGCGGATCGTGACGGTCTTGAAGTGCACGTGGTCGCTGGCGTCCAGCGTCGCCACGTGCAGGCCCTTGTCGTCGAAGATCAACGCCTCGGCCGGCACGCTCAGGCCCAGCGTGTCCGACGCGATGTTGAAGCTCACGCTGGCGTAGCTGCTCGGCAGCAGGCGGCCGTCGGGATTGTCGACCAGCAGCTGCACCAGGGTGGTGCCCGAGGTCGGCGCGATCGCGCGCGCATCGGCCTCCACCTTCGCGGTGAACGACTTGCCCGGATACTCCGGCACGCTCAGCGTGGCCTGGTCGCCGCGATGGATGCTCGGCGCATACACCTGCGGCACCCGCACATAGACGCGCAGCTTGCTGGTGTCGGACACCGTGAACAGCGGCGTGCCGGTGCCGCTGCTGTCGGCGGTGATGAGCGCACCGACGTCGGTGTTGCGCGCCGTGACGCGGCCGTCGAACGGCGCCACCAGCCGCGCATACGACTTCAGCGCCTTCAGCCGCTCGACGTTGGCCTGCGCCGCGTTGGCCTGCGCCTGCTTGGCGGCATAGTCGCCGTTGTACTGGTCCACCGACTGCTGCGAGACCGAATCGGGATCGGTCTGGCGCAGCACCTGCCAGCGTTTGGCGGTGGTGGCGGCGAGCGCGGCGTTGGCCTTGGCGCTGGCGAGATCGGCCTGGCCCTGCAGCAGCTGCTGATCGAGGTCAGGCGTGTCGATCTCGCCGAGCAGTTCGCCAGCCTTCACCTGGGCACCGATGTCCTTGTTCCAGGACTTGAGGTAGCCGCTGGTGCGCGCGTAGATCGGCGCATTGGTGAAGGCGTCCATCTGCGCAGGCAGTTCGATCGGCGCCTTGCCGTTGCCCGACTGCGGCTCGGCGATCACCACGGTGGGAATGGCCTGCTCGTCGGTCCACTGGCGCAGGCTGTGCGCCTGGGAAAGGCGCGTGGTCACGCCGACGACCACGATCGAACCGAACAGCACGATGCCGATGACAGCTGCCAGACGCAGGCGGCGCGGCGACGGCGTCGCCTCGGGAAGGGAGGTGAGATGCTCAGACATGGACGAGTTCTCCGGCATGGCCAGCCGAATCAGGCGCGTGCTTGTAACGCGCATGCACGATAGAAAAGACGACAGGAACAAAGATCAGCGTAGCGGTGGTGGCGAACAGCAGGCCGCCGATCACCGCGCGACCCAGCGGCGCGTTCTGCTCGCCACCGTCGCCGAGGCCGAGCGCCATCGGCACCATGCCGATGATCATCGCCAGCGCGGTCATCAGCACCGGACGGAAGCGCACGAAACCCGCCTCGCGCGCCGCCAGCACGGCGTCGCCGTGGGCGGCCAGGCGCTCGCGGCAGAAGCTCACCACCAGCACCGAGTTGGCGGTGGCGACGCCCATGCACATGATCGCGCCGGTGAGCGCCGGCACCGACAGCGTGGTGTGGGTGACGAACAGCATCCACACGATGCCGGCCAGCGCCGCGGGCAGCGCGGTGATGATCACGAACGGATCGGTCCACGACTGGAAGTTCACCACGATCAGCAGGTACACCAGCACGGCCGAGCCGAGCAGGCCGAACAGCAGGCCGGAATAGGCGTCGTGCATGGTCTGCACCTGGCCCAGCAAGGCAATGTTGGCGCCCTTCGGCTTGTCCTTCGCGGTGTCCTTCAACACCTTCTCGATGTCGCCGGCCACGGCGCCGAGGTCGCGCCCCTGGGTGGTGGCGAAGATTTCCACCATCGACTGGATGTTGTACTGGCTGACGATGCTGTTGCGATGGGTGCGGTTGATGTCGGCCAGCGCACCCAGCACCTGGGCGTTGCCGCCGTTCTTGGAGGTGATCGGCAGGTTGCTCAGCTGGGCCAGCGTGTCCAGCTGGTACTGCGGCACCTGCGCCGAGATCGGGTAGGTCACGTTGTTGTCGGGATTGAGCCAGTAGGTGGGCGCCACCTGCGCGGTGCCGGACAGGTCGGCGACCAGGCTGCTGGTCACGTCCGCCTCGGTCAGGCCGAGCAGCTGCGCGCGGGTGCGGTCCACGTCGATGCGGAAAGCGGGCTGCGCCTGCGACTGCTGGATGCGCGCGTCGGCGATGCCCGGAATCTGCCGCAGTTTGTTGAGCAGCTCGTTGGCATAGGCGAAGTTCTTGTCGAGATGGAAGCCGCGGATCTGCAGGTCGATCGGCGCCGGCGAACCGAAGTTGAGGATCTGGCTGACGATGTCGGCCGGCGGGAACGAGAAGGTCGAGCCCGGGAACTGGCGCGGCAGTTTCTCGCGCAGCAGCTTCACGTACTCGGCGCTGGGCCGGTGGTCTTCCTTCAGCGAAATCTGGATGTCGCCGTCCTGCTCGCCGACTTCGCCCGTGTTGTTGTAGATCGTGTTGATCGAGCTGGAGTACTGGCCGATGTTGTCCACCACCGCCTCGAGCTCGTCCGGCGGAATCACCTGGCGGATGGCCTTCTCGACGTCAGCGAACTCCGCCGAGGTGGTCTCCACGCGGGTGCCGATCGGCGCGCGGACGTGCACCAGGATCTGGCCGCCGTCGACGTCCGGGAAGAAGTTGCTGCCCAGGCCCGGCAGCAGCAGGAACGACAGCACCACGAAGGCCAGGAAGCCGATCACGAATACCTTGCTGTGCTTGAGGGCCAGGTTGAGCAGGCCGCTGTAGCCGGCGCGGAACACCTCGAAGCGGTCCACGAAGCCGCGCTGGAAGCGGCCCAGCACCGACTTCGGCGGCGGCAGCGGCAGGTGCTGGCCGTGCTCGTCCACGGTCGGCGGATGCGCCTGCAGCAGGTACTTGGCCATGGTCAGCACCAGCGTACGCGACAGGATGAAGGAGAAGATCATCGCGAAGATCACCGCCTCCGCCATCGGCACGAACAGATAGCGCGCCACGCCTGGCAGGAAGAACATCGGCACGAACACGATGCAGATGCAGCACAGCGAGACGAAGGCCGGCACGATGATCTGCGCCGAGCCGTCGACGATCGCGGTGATGACGTCCTTGCCCTGCTCCAGATGCCAGTTGATGTTCTCGATGGTCACCGTGGCCTCGTCCACCAGGATGCCCACCGCCAGCGCGAGGCCGCCCAGGGTCATGATGTTGAGGGTCTGGCCGATCGCCGACAGGGTGAACACCGAGCCGAGCACGGCCAGCGGGATCGAGGTGGTGATGATAAGAGTGGAGCGCCAGCTGCCGAGGAACAGCAGGATCATCAGGCTGGTGAGCGCGGCGGCGATGATGCCTTCGCGGATCACCCCGTTGATCGAGGCGCGCACGAACAGCGACTGGTCGCCGATCGGCGTCACCGTGAGGTTGTCCGGCAGCGCGTCCTTCATCTGCACCAGCTTGTCGCGCGCGCCGGCCACGATCGCCAGGGTGGAGGTCGAGCCGTTCTTCAGGATCGACAGCAAGGTGGAGCGCACGCCGTCGACGTGCACGATATTGGTCTGCGGCGGATTGCCGTCGCGCACATGGGCCACGTCGCGCACGTAGATGGTGGTGCCGTTGGCCGTCTTGATCGGCAGGTCTTCCAGCTCCTGCGCGTGCACGGCGGCGTTGTTCAGCTCCATCACGTATTCGTACTTGCCGATCTTCTGCGTGCCGATCGGGCTGATCTGCTGCTGGTTGGCCAGCGCGTTGGCGACGTCCTGGGTGGACAGGCCGCGTGCCTGCAGCGCCGCCGGGTCCACGTCCAGCTGCACCTGGCGCGTCTTGCCGCCGAACGGGTACGGAATCGCCGCGCCCTGCACGGTGACCAGCTGCGGACGCAGCAGGTTGAGGCCGAGGTCGCCCAGCTGCTGTTCGCTCAGGCCCTTGCCCGACAGCGCCAGCTGCAGGATCGGCACAGTCGAGGCGTTGTAGTTGACGATCAGCGGCGGCGTCGCGCCAGCCGGCATCTGCTTCAGGATGGTCTGCGCAACCGCGGTCACCTGCGCATTCGCCACCGCGATGTTCACGCCAGGCTGGAAGTAGATCTTGGTGATGCCCATGCCGTTGAGCGATTCCGACTCGATATGCTCGATGTCGTTCACGGTGGTCGTGAGCACGCGCTCGAACGGCGTGTTCATGCGCCCCGACATCTGGTCGGGCGTCATGCCGGTGAACTGCCAGGCCACCGCGATCACCGGAATGTCGATGTCCGGGAAAATATCGGTGGGCGTACGTACTGCCGACATCGCGCCGAAGATGAGGATGGTCAGTGCGAGGACGACAAAGGTATAGGGTCGCGTGAGCGCGATCCGGACGATGCCAAGCATGCGGGGGATTTCCGTGCGCAGAATGATGCGTCGCGGCAAATTTTCGCATGCACCGAATACTCCCGGTGCGATTCAGCGGATGAAGATAATTTCATGTTCTCTGCGACGGCGTCGGCCGCCATGCGCATGAAGATTTCTTCATGCCGCCGCGACTGCCTCAGGCAGTCATCGATGCGACCTCGGGCACCGAACGCGACAGGCAGGTGCCGGCTTTTTCTTCCGGCGCCAGCGGGTAGCAGTACAGCGTGAGGCAGGCGCCGTTGCTGCTGCCGTCGCCGATCACCAGCGCGTAGCCGTGCAGGCGCACGATGGCGCTGACGATGCTGAGGCCCAGGCCCGAGCCGCCGGTGGTGCGGCTGTTGTCGCCGCGATAAAAGCGCCGCATCACCGCGTCGCGTTCGTCAGCCGGAATGCCCGGCCCGCTGTCGACCACGTCCACGCGCGGGCCGCGCTTGTCCATGCTCACACGCAGGCTCACCCGTCCGCCGGACGGAGTGAACTTGATGGCGTTGCCGACCAGGTTGGCCAGCGCTTCGAACAGCAGGTGCGCATCGGCGCGCGCCGGCGCCGGCGACTGGATGTCCAGATCGAAGACCTGCCCGCGATCCTCCGCCACCGGCATGTAGAACTCGTGCACCTGGCGCAGCACCTGGCCGACGTCGACTTCGTCGAAGCAGGCCGCGCGATGGCGATCCTCCAGCTCCGACACGCGCAGCAGGGCGCGGAAGCGCGACAGCACTTCGTCGATGTCGACGATGCACGACTCCACCAGCGCCGCCTCCGGCTTGCCGCCGATCTGCTGCTGGGTGCGGTACAGGCGCGCGCGCAGCCGGGTCAGCGGCGTGCGCAAGTCGTGCGCGATGTTGTCGCACACGCCCTTCACTTCGCTCAGCAAGCGCTCGATCTCGCCCAGCATGGTGTTGACGATGCCGGCCAGCTGATCGAGTTCGTCGCCACGCCGACTGATGGGCAGGCGCTTGGACAGGTCGCCGCGCCGGATCGGATCGGTGGCCTTCTGCAGCGCGCGAATGCGCCGCTCCGGCCCGCGTCGCAGCAGGAAGCCGCCAAGCAGGCCTGGGATGATGGTCAGCGAAATGCCCCACAGCAGCGCGCGGCGGATGATCGCGCCGATGCCGTCGATGGTGCTGATGTCCTTGGCGATGACCAGGATGTTGCCGTCGGGCAAGGTGGTCGCCAGTCCGCGGGCGCGCACGCGCTCGGCATCGCGATCAGGGCGCGGCAGGCCATGCTTGAGCAGGTGCACCTGGCCGTCGCGCAGCAGCGAGGTCGGCAGGTGGTCGATGTTGCCGGCCAGCGGCTGGTGATCCTTGTCGAACAGGCCTACCGACATGATGCCGTGCGGATCGATCGCCGCCGCCGCGTCCACCGTGGCCGCCAGCCGGGTCGGGTCGGTCGAGGCAATGTAGTGCATGCGCTGCTGCAGCATCTGGTCGATGACCGTGTTGAGGTAGCGCGTGGTCTCCCACTGGATCATGCCCATCAGCACGGCGCCCCACACGACGAACAAGGCGCCGTAGATCAGGATCAGCCGCGAGCTGGTCGAATGCCAGCGCTTCGAACGTACCTTCATGACACCACCAGAGGCGTTTCGTGCGCGGTCACGATCATGTAGCCGGTGCCGCGCACGGTGTGGATCAGCGCCGGCTGGCCGGCGCCGTCGATCTTTCGCCGCAGCCGTCCGATGTGCACGTCGATCACGTTGGTGCCTGGATCGAAGTGAAAGCCCCACACCGTCTCGAAGATCATCGTGCGGGTGAGCACCTGGCCGGAATTGCGCATCATGAATTCGAGCAGGCGGTACTCGGTGGGCAGCAGGGTCAGCGGCTGGCCGGCGCGATAGGCCACGTGACTCACCAGGTCCAGCTCAAGATCGGCCACGCGCAGGCGCTGCGCGGACTGCGGCTGGCGCCGGCGCAGCAGCACTTCGGCGCGCGCCGACATTTCGTCGGGCGCGAACGGCTTGGTGAGATAGTCGTCGCCGCCGGCGCGCAGGCCGCGCACGCGTTCGTCGACGTCGCTCAGCGCGCTGATCATCAGCACCGGCGTGTCGCTGCCGCTGCGGCGCAGCTCGGCCACCACGTCGATGCCGTCCATGCCCGGCAGCATGCGGTCCAGGGTGATCAGGTCGTAGTCGCGCTGCAGCGCGCGCGTCAGGCCGTCCTGGCCGTTGGCGACCCATTCGGCCAGCATGCCGCGCGCGTTGAGTTCGGCGACGATCTCGCGCGCGGTGGTTTCGTCGTCTTCGATGACCAGGATGCGTGGCATCGCCTGCCTATGCCTTCAAGCCGGATAAGGCCCCGGCGCGGCCAACATACGGAAACGGCCTCCGCGAGGGAGGCCGTTCGATGTTACACCTGCCGATTGGCTCAGGCGGCGAACAGGCCACGCATCTTCTTCATCGCGTTGGCCTCGACCTGGCGGATACGCTCGGCGGATACGCCATACTCGTCGGCCAGATCCTGCAGGGTGGCCTTGTCGTCGTCCAGCCAGCGGCGCTGGATGATGTTGCGCGAGCGCTCGTCCAGCTTGTTCAGCGCGGTCGACAGCGTGGACAGCTGATCGTCGGCGTGGTCGGCATCGGACACGCTGTCGTACGGATCGGCGCCCTCGTCGACCAGGAACGCGGCCGGTGCCGGCTTGGCATCTTCTTCCGCGTCGGCCGGCGCCTCGAAACCGATATCGCGGCCGGACAGGCGCGATTCCATCTCGCGCACGGTCGCTTCCGGCACGCCCAGGTCCTTGGCCACCGCGCGGACTTCCTCCGCGTTCATCCAGCCCAGGCGCTTCTTGCTCTTGCGCAGGTTGAAGAACAGCTTGCGCTGCGCCTTGGTGGTGGCCACCTTGACGATGCGCCAGTTGCGCAGGATGAACTCGTGCATTTCGGCGCGGATCCAGTGCACCGCGAAGCTGACCAGACGCACGCCCTGGTCGGGGTCGAAGCGCTTCACCGCCTTCATCAGGCCGATGTTGCCTTCCTGGATCAGGTCGGCCAGCTGCAGGCCGTAGCCGTTGTAGCCGCGGGCCACGTGCACCACGAAGCGCAGGTGCGACATCACCAGCTTCTTGGCCGCGGTGAGGTCGGCCTCTTCGTTGTAGCGGTGCGACAGCGCCTGTTCCTCTTCCTGGCTGAGCACCGGGATGCGGTGCACCGCCGAGATATAGGCATCCAGACTGCCGACGACGCTCGGTACCGGGAAATTGGCGGTGACCAAGGCTTGAGACATGTGTGGAACCTCCCGAATGGATGGCAAGTTTAGCACTCGCATATTTCGAGTGCTAAAAGGCGGCGGAGTTCAACATGCCCCGTTGAAGGATCCGGAGGCCTTTATGTACTCAATCGTACAGTAAATCCGGCGGCTTGTCCAGCCGCCGTACCATCGCATCCCCCAAAAGACACCCCACCCGGAGCCTGTCCAGCAAGAGGTGTCCACTAGGGATATGGGGCTTTTGTCAGGTGAATCAAGGCCCTAATTGCCTCGAACCACCAGGCCCCAGACAGGGTGGCGCGACTTCGCGCGCCGAAGGTTGCGAATGGGCGGGAGCAGCGGCGAAATGACGCAGGGCAGGCCGGCCAGCGTCGCCAGCCAGGCATCGAGCGGTTCAATCCAGCGGCGGCAGTTCGGCCCGGGGCGGCAGCGACCAGTCGATCGGCGCGCTGCCCTGGCTCTCCAGGTAGCGGTTGGCGGCGGAAAAGTGGCCGCAGCCGAGAAAGCCCCGGTGCGCCGACAGCGGCGAGGGGTGCACCGACTTCAGGATGCTGTGGCGATTGCGATCGATCAGCTGGCCTTTGCGCTGCGCGTACGAGCCCCACAGCATGAACACCAGGCCCTCGCGCTCGCGGTTGAGCGCGTCGATGGCCGCATCGGTGAAGCCCTCCCAGCCCTTGCCCTGGTGTGAGGCGGCCAGGCCGCGCTCCACCGTCAGCACTGCGTTGAGCAGCAGCACGCCGCGATCGGCCCAGGGCGTGAGGCAGCCGTGGTCGGGCGGGGCGATGCCGAGATCGCGCTGGATTTCCTTGAAGATGTTCTGCAGCGAGGGCGGCGGCGGCACGCCAGGCCGCACCGAAAAGCACAGGCCGTGGGCCTGGCCCGGGCCGTGATAGGGATCCTGGCCCAGGATCACCACGCGCACGGCGTCGAACGGGGTGTGTGCGAACGCCGCGAAGATCTCCGGCCCCGGCGGGTAGATCACCTTGCCGGCACGCTTCTCCGCACGCAGGAAATCCGCCAGGGCCCGCATGTCGGAACGCTCCAGGTAGTCCCCGATGCGCGCCTTCCAGGAGGCCTCCAGTTCGCCGCGTCCACTCATCCGCCCGCTCCCTCTCCTTCCGTCCCGGCGCGCAGATGCCGCGCCACTTTCAACTGGAACAGCAACTTGGTGACCAGCAGCCTTTCCTCGATCGGCTTCTGCACCAGGTCATTGGCGCCGGCCCTCAGCAAGGTCGCCTGATTGGCCGGGTTCTCGTCGCCGGTCATCACCAGCACCGGCAGCCGGCCCTTACCGTAGCCGAATTCGCGCCGGATCTGGGTGAGCAGGTCGCCGCCGGTGAGCTCGCCCTTCAGGCTGACGTCGGTGAGCACCAGGTCGGCGCCTATCCGCCCCTGCGCGCGTCCTGTCTCCAGCAGGGCCAGGGCGTCCTCCACGCTGACCACGTGGCGCACGGTCAGGCCGACCTTCTCCATCACGCGCCGCGTCGCCAGCGCCACCACGCGGCTGTCCTCCACGTAGAGCACTTCGCCGTCAGCATGGCTGTCGGGGCGGACATAGCCGCGGATAAAGGCCGCCAGAGCCTCGAAGCCCAGCGACTTGTCGAAATAGTCGGTGACGTGCTCGCCCAGGGTGCGGCGCAGCAGGCGCTCGTCGACATCGCCGGACACCGCGACGATCGGCACGAAGGCCTGCGGCGCGACCTCGCGCACATGCCGCGCCAACTCCAGCCCGTCCATGTCGGGCAGGCGCAGCGCGATGGTGATGAAATCGAACACGCCGGCATCGAGCAACTGCTTGGCCTCGGCGCCGCTGCCACTGCCCACCACCTCGGCCTCGGGCAGTTCGGCCTTGAGCACGCGCGCGATCAGCTGGCGCACCACCCGCGAGCCGTCCACCACCAGCACGCGCGGCGCCGTGCCGATCATCCGGCTGCTGATTCCCCCATTCACGGCGATCTCCCCCCTCGTCCCGCCTGCCCTGGCCAAGCTCCGGCCAGGGGCGCTCACTCACCCGATCGTATTATGCGACGGTTACATCATGCAGCACGTCGCAACTGCCGTGCGCTGACCAGGCGCGCACCAAGCCAGCCCAGCGCGGCCGCCGCCAGCGGCACGCTCAGCAGCAGCCATGGCGGCAGGCTGCCGAACTGCAGGCTGCCGTCGTAGGCTCGGCTCAGCTCCGCCACCGGCTGGGCCAGCACCAGTTCGATCGCCACCGCCAGCAAGGCGGCCAGCACGCCGCTGAACAGGCCGTACCAGATGCCGGCGTAGAGATACGGCCGGCGCACGAAGGCACGGCTGGCGCCGAGCAGCAGCAGCACGCCGATTTCCTCGGCGCGGCTGGCGATGTCCACCCGCACGGTGTTGCCGACCACCAGCAGCACCGCCAGCGCGAGCATCGCCGCCAGGATCAACACCACCCGCGTGCCCACCGCCAGCAAAGCGTCCAGCCGCTGCCGCCAGGCGCCGCTGTCCTGCACCATGTCGACGCCCTGCAGGCCGCGCAGATCGGCCACCAGGGAAGCCACCGCATCGGCGCCGGCGCCCGGCTTGGGCTGCACTTCGAGCACGTATGGCAGGGGGTTGTTGTCGAGGGCGTGCAGCGCGCCGGAAAAACCCTGCATCTTGGCCAGCTCGTCCATGCCCTGCTGCGGCGTCTTCAGTCGCACCTCGGCCACCTCCGGCCGCTCGCGCAGCTGGGTCGCCATCAACTGCGCCACCGAGGAACCCTGGCCGGGCTGCAGGAACACGCTGACCGCCTGCTGCTGCCCGAGCGCATCGCCCAGCTTCTGCACGTTGCCGAGCAGCAGCCAGAATGCCAGCGGCAGCGCCAGCGCCAGGCCCATCACCGCCACCGTCAGCAAGGTGCCGACCGGACGACCGGCCAGGCGGCGCAGGCTGGCAGCCGCGCTCCAGCCATGATGCTCGCGCCAGCTGGCGAAGCGGCGCGGCTGCTCGCGCGCCGTGCGCGGCGCGGCGGCCTCGTGCGACGGGCTCATAGCACCTCCTGAGCGGACAAGTCGGCGACCAGGCGGCCGTGGTCGAGCACGATCACCCGCCGCTTCATGCGCTTGATCAGCGGCAGGTCGTGGCTGGCGATCAGAACCGTGGTGCCGGTCTGCTGGAATTCCGTGAACAGCGCCATGATCTCCATGGCCAGCTGCGGATCGAGATTGCCGGTCGGCTCGTCGGCGATCAGCAGGCTCGGCTTGGCGACGATGGCGCGGGCAATGCCCACGCGCTGCTGCTCGCCGGTGGACAGCGTGGCCGGCAGCTGCCGCTCGTAGGCCAGCAGGCCGACTTTTTCCAGCGCGGCGCGCACCCGCCGCGAACGCTCGGCCGGCGCGACGGCGCCGATCACCAGCGGCAGCTCGACATTGGCGAACACCGTGCGATCCATCAGCAGGCGGTGATCCTGGAACACCATGCCGATGCGCCGGCGCAGCTTGGGCACGGCTCTGGCGCCGACCTTGGCCAGGCTCTGGCCGTCCACGCTGATGACCCCGTGCGAAGGCCGCTCGATCAGGGCGAGCAGCTTCAGCAAGGTGCTCTTGCCCGCGCCGGAATGCCCGGTGACGAAGGCCATCTCGCCGGTCGGCACCTCGAACGAAAGCTGCGAAAGCGCATCGTGGCCGCCTTCGTAACGCTTGCTCACTTGATCGAATCGGATCACCGCGCGTCCCCGATTGTGCGTGCCCTGATGAGCGATTGGCGGCCGCGCGTTTGCCGGCGCGCCGGCCCGGTCGCGCAAGAATACGGGAAGCCTGCGCGAAGATCAGGCCTGCCGCGGACGAAGGGTTTCGCCGAGGCAGGCCATGCTGACGGCTGTCAGCGTCCGGTGAACAGGCGGGTCAGGCGGCGGAACAGGCCAGGCTTCTTGGCCTCCGCATGCGGCTTGGCCACGGCCGTCGCCGCGATCTGCTGCGAGGCGCGGGCGTTGGCGGTCGATTCCACCGCGCTGCGTTCGCGCGGCGGGCGTCGTTCGCCGCGCGGCGCGCGCTGGGCTTCGGCCGGTGCGGCCGTGGTCACGGCCGCCTCGACGCCTTCGCGGCGACGTCCACGACCACCGCGGCGGCGGCGCTTGCGCGGCGCGCCGGTATCGGCGGCCGCCTCTCCGGCCGGTGCGGCGGACGACACGGCAGCGGCGACAGGCGCCGGTGCGGCCGCTTCCGGCTTGGCCTGGCGCGGCGGACGGTCTTCTGCGCGACCCTCGCGCGGCGGACGGGCGCGGCGGCTGCCGCTGCCATCGCGACGCGGCGCCGGCTTCGCATCGGCGTGCGGCTTCACCTTGTCGCCGTAGGCCGCGCTGTCCGCCGCGGCGTCGGCCGCGAACTGAGCGTCGACCACGCGCGGCTGCGGCATCACCAGCAGGGCCGGATCGATCGATTCGGCCGGAATGCGCTGGCCGATGTAGGCCTCGATATCCGGCAGCGACATCGCATACAGGTCGCAGGCGAAGCTGATCGCGTCGCCCTCGGCGCCCAGCCGTGCGGTGCGGCCGATGCGGTGCACGTAGTCTTCGGCGTCCTGTGGCAGGTCGTAGTTGAACACGTGGCTCACCGCCGGGATGTGCAGGCCGCGCGCGGCCACGTCGGTGCACACCAGCATGTCGAGCTGGCCTTCCTGGAAGCGCTGCAACAGCTTCTGGCGCTTCAGCTGCGGCACGTCGCCGGACAGCGCGCCGACGCGGTAGCCCTGCCTTTTCAGGCGCTCGGTGATGCGCTCGGCAGCGATCTTGGTGTTGACGAAGATGATGCTGCGCTCGGCGCCGGTGCGCTCGAGCAGGTTCAGCAGCAGCGGCATCTTCTCCTCTTTGGAGGGGAAGTAGACCACCTGGCGCACACGGTCGGCGGTGACGTTGTCGGTCTCCACCACCAGCTTCTCGGCGTTGTGCATGTGCTCGTAGGCCAGTTCCAGCACGCGATGGCTCAGCGTGGCGGAGAACAGCAGCACCTGGCGCTGCTCGCGCGCCGGCAGGCGGCGGAAGATGAAGCGCACGTCCTTGATGAAGCCGAGGTCGAACATGCGGTCGGCCTCGTCCACCACCATCACCTCGACGCTGTCGAAGCTGAATACGTGCTGCTTGTAGTAGTCGAGCAGGCGGCCGGGCGTGGCGATGATGATGTCGCAGCCGTCCTTGAGCTGCTGGCGCTGCTTGTCGTAGTCGACGCCGCCGTAGATCAGCGCGATGCGCAGGCCGGTGTGGCGGCCGATCGCCTTGGCGTCCTTCTCGATCTGGATCGCCAGCTCGCGGGTGGGTGCGATCACCAGGGCACGCGGGTCGCTGTCCTTGCGTCCGGCGGCGGCCGGCGCGGTCAGCAGGCGGTTCATCATCGCGACCAGGAAGGCGCAGGTCTTGCCGGTGCCGGTCTGGGCCTGGCCGGCGACGTCGCGGCCGCCCAGCGCCATCGGCAGGGTCAGCGCCTGGATCGGCGTGCACCGGGTGAAGCCGGCCTCGTCGAGGCCCTGTTGCAGCAGCGCGTGGAGTTCGAAATTGGTGAAGAAGGTATCGGTGAGTACGGTTTCTGACATGATTTGAATGACCGGGACGGAGGCATCGCGCACTGGCGCGACGCTTCCGGTCCGCGGCGACAATCGCCGCGGAGAGGTGAAAATACGGCGCACCGCGGGCGGCATGGCGGCCGGCCGCAACGGAATCGTCCAGCGGCTGGCCCTCATGCGCCTGTCTTGGCGCCGGGCGGGCGGGCGTCTTGTCGTGGCCGACAGTCCCGCTGGCATAGGTAAGCGGGCTAGCCCGCGTCGAGGCCCTGGCCTCCCGCTTACCTATGTCAACGGAACCGTCCGCCGTGCCCTTGAATTGCTTGAATCGCGCCCCGAGTTAGGCTGGAATGGAGGCCTGCCGCAATGGCACCCCTCCTTCTGATCCGACTGACCCGTGCTTATATGGGCGCCCCAGTGTAGCCGATGCAGCGCGCGCGGTCGTCAACCCCCTGTCACGCCATTCCACGGAGATTCCGGTGAGCGACCTGATTACCCACGTTAGCGACGACGCCTTCGAGCAGCAGGTGCTGCAGTCCGACACCCCGGTGCTGCTGGATTTCTGGGCCGAATGGTGCGGTCCGTGCAAGGCCATCGCGCCGGCGCTGGAAGACCTGGCCAAGCAGTACGAGGGCCGCCTGAAGATCGTCAAGCTCAACATCGACCATAACCAGAAGACCCCCCGCACCTACGGCGTGCGCGGCATTCCGACCCTGATGGTGTTCAAGGGCGGCAAGGTCGAAGCCACCCAGATCGGGGCCGTCAGCAAGGGCCAGTTGGCCCAGATGATCGACAAAGCGATCTGAACGAAACGTACCTCCACCCGCCGCCACGCTTTACGGCGCAGCGCGGCGGGTGTTAGATTGCGGCAAGTCCGCCGGGACCTCGCTGTCCCCCGCGCCATCCGCGCACGCAGACCCCTCCCTCCTTAGCTATCCAACGGCGCCCTGCGAGGATTGCCCGTGTCCGATATCGAAAACAAAGACGTGAACGACGCCAAGGGCGCCGTCGCCAAGCCTGCGGCCGAGCCGCGCCCGCGCGCGCCCCGCAAGTCGGCCGCCGCCAAGATCGACAAACCGGTGACCGATAAAACCGTGACCGAACATCCGCCTGCTTCTACTCCCAGCCTCTCATCCGAGCATGCACCGGCCAGCGCCGCGCCAGCCACCAGCCTGCCGCCGCTGCCGCCCGCTTCCGAGCCGTCCGCGCCGCAGGCCTCGAGCGGCCCGGTGCAGGGCCACCTGCTTTCTCCGCAGGAAGGCAACAGCCGGCCCGCCGATAACGCTGCGCGTCCGCAGGAAGCGCGCGAAGGCGGCCAGCCGCAGGGCGGCGGCAACCCGCAGGGTCAGCAGAACAACAACCGCGGCAATGCCGGTAACGGCGGCAATGGCGGCAATAACGGGAATGGCGGCAACGATCGCGACGGCCGCGGCCGCCGCCGCCGTCACGAGCGCAACCAGGCGCGCACACAGGGGGGCAACCCCGGCAATTCGGGCAACCCCAGCAATTACCAGGGCGGCTACCATGCGCGCAACAACAACGGTTATCCGGTCGACGACGACGAGAATGCCGACGCCGGCAGCAACGATCGCCTGATCAACCTGACCGAGCTGAAGCGCAAGAACTCGATCCAGCTGCTGGAGTTCGCCGAATCGCTGGGTATCCGCGAAGGCGTGGCGCGCCAGCGCAAGCAGGACGTGGTGTTCAACATCCTCAAGGCGCATGCCCGCTCCGGCGGCGGCATCTGGGCCGAGGGCGTGCTGGAAATCCTGCAGGACGGCTTCGGCTTCCTGCGCTCGGCCGACGAGTCCTACCTGGCCGGCCCGGACGACATCTACGTCAGCCCCAGCCAGATTCGCCGCTTCAACCTGCGCACCGGCGACTACATCACCGGACGCGTGCGTCACCCGAAGGAAGGCGAGCGCTACTTCGCCATGCTGAAGCTGGACGACATCAACGGCGATCCGCCGGAGGCGTCCAAGAACAAGCTGCTGTTCGAGAACCTCACCCCGCTGTTCCCGCGCAAGGCGTTCAAGCTGGAGCGCGGCAATGGCTCGTCCGAGGACATCACCGGACGCATCCTGGACCTGATCGCGCCGATCGGCCGCGGCCAGCGCGGCCTGATCGTGTCGCAGCCGAAGTCCGGCAAGACCATGATGCTGCAGAACATCGCGCAGGCGATCCAGTACAACCACCCCGACGCGCACCTGATCATGCTGCTGATCGACGAGCGCCCGGAGGAAGTCACCGAAATCGCGCGCACGGTACGCGCCGAAGTGATCAGCTCGACCTTCGACGAGCCCGCCGTGCGCCACGTGCAGGTCGCCGAGATGGTGATCGAGCGCGCCAAGCGCCTGGTCGAGCACAAGAGGGACGTGGTGATCCTGCTCGACTCGATCACCCGCCTGGCCCGCGCCTACAACACCGTGGTGCCGAGCTCGGGCAAGGTGCTCACCGGCGGCGTCGACGCCAACGCGCTGCAGCGCCCGAAGCGCTTCTTCGGCGCCGCGCGCAACGTCGAGGAAGGCGGCTCGCTGACCATCATCGCCACCGCCCTGATCGACACCGGCTCGAAGATGGACGAGGTGATCTACGAAGAGTTCAAGGGCACCGGCAACATGGAAGTGCACCTGGACCGCCGCATCAGCGAGAAGCGCGTCTACCCGGCGATCAACATCAACCGTTCGGGCACCCGCCGCGAGGACCTGCTGATCGAGCCGGACATGCTGGCCAAGATCTGGATCCTGCGCAAACTGCTGCACCCGATGGACGAGCTGGCGGCGATGGAATTCATGCTGGACAAGATGAAGACCACCAAGTCCAACGACGAGTTCTTCAACTCGATGAAGCGCTGATCCCGTCCGTCCGGGACGCCGCCGGAAACGCCGCTCGGGCGTTCCGGCGGAACGGCCCGATGCCATTCGGCATCGGCGCAAAGAAACACCGCGATCGCTCCAGTCCGATCTCTTCGGCCCGACACCGCTTCGCCTGCCAGCGCGGCGTCCGCGCGCTCTGCGCAGCGACCGCGCCATGCTTCGTCGACAAGGTTTCGATTCGGCCGCCCTAGGGTTTTCCCTGATTATCTCCGCGCCGACGCGCACCTAGGATGCAGCTAGCCCTGTCCTGGAGCAGCGCGGCCATGAGCATCCAAGCCCCCTACGGCGCCACCATTCCGCCGCCGCCCCCGCCGAAACCCAAGCCGGTTTATCTGGTCGAGCGCGGCGACACGCTGCATTCCATCGCCGCGCACTGCCACGTCACTGTCGAGGCGCTGCAGCAGGCCAATCCGCAGATCCGCAATCCGGACGTGCTGTATCCGGGGCAGTCCATCGAGCTGCCGAGCCAGGCCGCTCCCGCCGCGGCAGAGCCTGCGCCTTCCGCACCGGCCAGCCACACCAGCACACAGAGCAAGCTCAACGGCTCGCTCACCCTGGGCGGCGGACAAGGCCAGGCCGGCGTGACCAGGCAGACCCAGACCACCACCACCGACGGCGACGGCAACGAGAGCACCAGCGGCCGCAGCAGCACCGGCGCGCTCGGCTTCAATCCGGGCGACGGCACGGTCAGCCTGACCGGCGGTGCCGGTTTTTCGCAAGCCGTAAAGACGTCTAAAGGAGTCGGCCTGTCCTTCGGCATCAGCGGCAACGCCACTCTCACCGGCGGCGAAGTCACCAAGAACGGCACCACCACCTACACCGCCGCCGCCGACGTCTCGGTGAGCCTGAACGCGGGCGCCTCGTTCAAGCAGGCCGGCGTGCAGGTGGGCTATACCCAGGGCATCAAGGGCTCGTACCAGGTGGCCATGCCGGCGCAGGCCGCCCAGCATGCCGACCTGCTCAAGATCAATCCGTTCGATCCGTCCAGCATGCCGGTCGGCACCAAGATCACCATGAACGGTTCCGACTACAACTCCACCGCCTTCGAGGCGACCTTCCGCAACCTCGCCGTGCAGACCCATATCACCCACGCCAAAGGCGTCAGCACGGTGATCGACAAGACCGGCAGCCACACGGTGAGCGTCACCACCGGGCCGACCCAGGCGATCAACGCCTATAACGGTTTCGGGGTGGACTTCGACGTGGCCAAGGCGATGCTCGGTCGCAGCGATGCGCTCGACGGCGCCACCCTCAAGACCGCGCAGTTCGACCTGTCGACGCCGCAAGGCAAGGCGGCCTTCAACGATTACCTGGCCAACGGCAACTTGCCGAAGAACGACGGCGCAGGCATCTCGAACGTCTCCACCACCCAGAAGGTGGACTACTCGTCGCAGACCCAGCTGAGCGCCAGCCTGGGGCCGCTCAGCGTCACCTTGAACGGCGCCAAAGACAGCGCCAGCTGGATCACCACCAGCTACCCGGACGGCTCGTCCAGCGCGACCTGCAATCTGCAGTACGGCGGCAACATCCCGCTGGCGATCACCACCAAGCTCGACCCCAGCGGCCACGAGATCCTCGCCGACCGCCGCTACACCTACACCATCAAGGCCGACGCCAATATCGCCCAGATGCTCAACGTGGCGCAGAGCGGCAACCTGCGCCAGGCCGAGAGCGGCCCGGTCAAGGCGGGCCAGACGGTGACGCTCAGTTACACCCAGGCGCAGATGCAGCAGCTGATGCAGGACGCCCAGGGCGCGGTCAAGGGCAGCAGCATGCCGCCGATGAGTCTGCAGGCGCTCACCGAGAACTACGACGGCAAGTTCGACAACAACCCGGAGGACTTCGCCCTCGGCCTGGCCAGGAATCTCGGCGGCGACGACTACGGCAGCGCCAATCGCCTGTACGACATCGCCATGTGGGCCAGCAGCAAGGATGGACGGCCGCAGGGCTTCACCGCCCTGCCCGGTACGCTGACCACCTCCGGCTGAGGAGCGCTTCGAGCGTCCGGGCGATACCTGCCGAGGCGTTGGTCGCGCCTCAGCGCCGGGTCGCCGCAAGGGGACCGGCCATCCGGGGTACTAGGCCGAAGCGATACGCCTCATGGAAAGAGCGACTCGCCAACTCGCATCGCGATGCCTCGACCAATCGACGCGATCTCGATAGCGAACGAGAAAGCGCGCGAGGCACGCGGGAATACCAGCGAAGAGGGCAGGCACACGGGTGTCGCGGCATCCAGGAGAACGTGCGTACACGGCAGGGGCCGCTACGCCGCGCGACACAGCGACGGATGCCTCGTCCGGCCAGGAACGCCGCGCAGCTGCCGCCGCATCCGATCAACCTACCGTCGACCGCAACCAGCACGCTGCACGACACGCTCGCCACAGCAGAGGAGGACCATCAGTCCGCCGATAAGGGCTTCATTCGATGAAGCACCGAGAACCGCTCCGCAAAGTCAGGGCAAGGCCGTGCATGCTTGCGCTTGCCCAGTTGAAAGCGGCCGGGCCAGCGACTAAGCTGCGCGTCCCTTTCACTCTCATCGGCGAGGTCACGAGCACCATGAATGTTCATTCCCTCATCCTCGCCGGGTCCGCGCCGCTCAAGCATTGATCCCCGGCTGGCCGCATCAGGCCAGTCATGCGCGTGTTGAACCCGGTATGTCGTCCGACTTCCTTTCGCGGGAAGCCGTGTGCATGCATTCATCCGGGACTCAACCATGTCTTTCCAGGCTTATTCGCTCCACCAGCTCGGCTGGCATCCGACTTTTGCCCAACACCTGACGCTCGAGGATTTCGAAGCGGGCTATCCCGCTCGCGTCGCGGGCGTGCATCGCAATGGACTGGCCGTGCTGTCTTCGCGCGGCGCCGACTTCGTCACCCTGCCCCACCGCCTGCTCGAGCAGCTCGACGCCGCGCCCGCCGTGGGCGATTGGGTATTGATCGAGCACGAGGCCGAGCGGGTGTTGCGCCTGCTCGAGCGCCGGACGCTGCTGTCCCGCCTGGCCGCCGGCGGGGACGGCAAAACGCAATCCATCGCCGCCAACCTCGACAGCTTGTTCGTCGTCACTTCCTGCAATGACGACTTCAATCCGTCGCGGCTGGAGCGCTACCTGGCCCTGGCCGGGGAGGCGGATATCGAGCCGGTCATCCTGCTGACCAAGGCCGATCTTGCCGACGACGTCGCCGGCTATCTCGAGGCTTTGCGCCGCATGGCCCCGGGCGTGCCGGCCTTCGCTATCGACGCGACATCGGCGGCCTGCGCCGAACTGCTGTCGCCGTGGCTGGCCGAGGGTCGGACGGTCGCCTTCGTCGGCTCGTCCGGCGTCGGCAAATCCACCCTCACCAACAGCCTGCTCGGCGCTGACGAGCGTTCGACCGCAGGCATCCGCGAAGACGACGCCCGCGGTCGGCACACCACCACCGCGCGGCAGATGTTCGCGCTGCAGGGCGGCGCCTGGATCATCGATACGCCGGGCATGCGCGAACTGCGCCTTGGCGCGGTCACTGCCGGCATGCAGGCCGCCTTCGACGACATCGAGACGCTGGCGGCGCAATGCCGCTTCCGCGACTGCAGCCATCTGCACGAAGCCGGCTGCGCGGTGGCGGACGCCCTCGCCGCCGGCCAGCTCGATCCACGCCGCCTGGCCAACTACCGCAAGCTGCAGCGCGAAGCCGAGGAGGCCGCGCGCAGCCTGCGCGAGCGGCGCGAACGCAGCCGGCAATTCGGCGCCATGGCGCGCTCGGCCATGCGCTCGAAGCGCGAACGGCAGGGCCGCTGAGATGACCGTTGCATGGCAGCCGGCCGCGGGCTCGACCGCGGCCGGCGCGTTCGGTCTATGCTGGGTGCGATGCCCCCCTTTTTAACCGCCCGGGACGCCCCAACTGAGGTGGCACCCGTTACGCGCCAAGGAAGCTCGAGTGTCCATACCCAGCGCCGTCAAGAGCACGCCGATCCACGCTCGCCGTGAGCTGGCCGAATACCTCGCCGCCGGCGAAAAGCCGCGCGAAGCCTGGCGCATCGGCACCGAGCACGAAAAATTCGGCTTCCGCACCGACGACCTGCGGCCGCCGACCTTCGAGGGCGATCGCGGCATCGGCGTGCTGCTCGAGCGCCTGGCCGAACGCTACGGCTGGGACATCGCCCGCGAAGGCGAGAACCCGGTGGCGCTGTCGCGCGACAAGGCCTCGATCACGCTGGAACCGGCCGGCCAGCTCGAACTTTCCGGCGCCCCGCTGGAAACCATCCATCAGACCTGCTGCGAAGTGAATCAGCACCTGCGCGAAGTGCGCTCGATCGCCGACGACCTCGGCATCGGCTTCCTGGGCATGGGCTTCCAGCCGAAATGGCGGCGCGACGAAATGCCGTGGATGCCGAAGGGCCGCTACAAGATCATGCGCGAGTACATGCCCAAGGTCGGTTCGCTCGGCCTGGACATGATGACGCGCACCTGCACCGTGCAGGTGAACCTGGACTACGCCAGCGAAGCGGACATGATCAAGAAGTTCCGCACCAGCCTGGCGCTGCAGCCGGTGGCCACCGCGCTGTTCGCCGACTCGCCGTTCACCGACGGACGTCCAAACGGCTATCAGTCCTATCGCTCGCACATCTGGACCGACACCGACCGCGACCGCACCGGCATGCTCGACTTCGTGTTCGAGGACGGCTTCGGCTACGAGCGCTACGTCGACTACCTGCTCGACGTGCCGATGTACTTCAGCTACCGCGACGGTCAGTACATCGATCTGTCCGGCCAGGACTTCAAGCGCTTCATGGCCGGCGAGCTGGCGGCTCTGCCCGGGGTGCGGCCGACCATGAAGGACTTCGCCGACCATCTCACCACCGCCTTCCCCGAAGTGCGGCTCAAGCAATACCTGGAAATGCGCGGCGCCGATGGCGGCCCGTGGAACCGGCTGTGCGCGCTGCCGGCGCTGTGGGTGGGCCTGCTGTACGACGACGAAGCGCTCGATGCCGCCTGGGGCCTGGTCAAGGACTTCAGCCGCGAGGAGCGCCATGCGCTGCGCGACGGCGTGCCCAAACAGGCGCTGAAGCTGCCGTTCCGCGGCGCCAGCGTGCGCGAACTGGCCGCCGAAGCGGTGAAGATCGCTGCCCACGGCCTGAAGCGTCGCGCCCGGCTGAACCAGCATGGCGCCGACGAAAGCATCTTCCTGGAGCCGCTGGTCGAGATCGTCGAAGCCAACCAGACCCCGGCCGAGCGCAAGCTCGAGCTGTTCCACGGTGCCTGGGGCGCCCAGATCGACCCGGTGTTTCAGCAGTTCGCTTACTGAAACCGCTCGCACATCGCGGCACTGATCGAGCGGAACTCAGCCGCCTGGCGCGGCCTGCAGCAGACGCTCGATTTCCGCCACGTGGCGGCTGTACGAGTCCAGGGTCATCTGGTCGCAGATGCCGTCCGGAATCGTGTCGTCCGGCGCCTTGTAGGCCGCGAAGAAATTCTGCCCGTATCGCGCCGCCAGCTGCACACGGGCTTGTTGCAGTCGCTGATTGACCGCCGCGATGGCGCCGGGATCGACGGCATCACAACGACGGTGCTGCAACATGGCGCGAAACGCATCGGCTCGCCCGAACAGGAACATCGCTTCGTAACGGGACTTGCCCGGAACCGAGGCAGCCTGGGAACCGGCGTCCTGCGCCCAGACCGGACTGCCGCCGAGCACGGCCAGCGCGAGAAGCATCGTGCCTGCGATTTTCATCCCGATCTCCCTGTGCGATTCCGGATCGAGTTTAGACGCGCCCGTCCCGCATAGCTTGGCCAACGCAAGCTGTAACAGGCAAGCCTCTGGACTGGGTCAGCGATTTTTCCCGGATACGGTGAACTTCTCGATCATCCAGCAGGTGATTCGCTGTCGGGTGCGGGAAACATCCGAAGTATCCAACGGCATTCGATACGACGAAATACTACCCGGTAGGCAGCGTCTCGTTCCCAAGCCGATCGTGCCGGCCACCGCCCCACAGCGGACCTTGCGAGCACATGCAATTCGCTACGCGAAAGGCGCCTCGATGCCTTTTTGAAGCGCGGGAAGCTTCAGCAAGGATCTGGCGCGTTGAACCATGCCGTTTACTTCAGCATTGAATCCATTGCCGCACTCGAGGCAACGAAGCAGCTCAGCAGAGCGCCGTCTGATTTCATCAGACCATGATCTATCCTCTGGGTCGGACAAAACATTAGCAAAGGACCGCTTGCTCTGATCTATGGCCCCAGCCAATCCAGCCGACACGGCCAGATGGTAATGGCTCCATATGGTCACAGGCTTCTGGGCTGCAAGCCAGGCATAGGCGTGCACAGGCGATAAAAGGCGCGTGCGCAGCACGGTTAACTCTTGAGCCGCCCGCTCCGCCAGCATTTTTGCAGCTAGCGAAAACTCTCCATCGTCCGTATATGGCTGGAAGTTCTCTACCCTATCCCCGACATCGAAAGACAAATAGCTCTTCTCATACCAGAGCCAGCACGCCGCAACATTCAGGTAACTCCCTCTGGACCATCCGGATGGCTGGAACTCGATAACTCCCACCCACCATGCGTGGTCGTCGAGCCAAGTCCTCGAACGGCCCTGCCGCATGCAACCAAGAGGATGGAGTGCAGCTTTGGCTGCTGCATTGATCAAGCGCGAATGCTGAGGCATCGACATAGAGGCAACTTTGCGCCTGAAGCGTGGATGGTGAATGGCTCGTTTCGGCCGAAAGTGGATCGTCGCGCTGTGATTCCCGGACTCGAGGCTGACTATGGCGCCTCGCACTTTGTCGTCAGCGACTCCTCCAGTCGCCGCTTCTTGCTACCTGGTCGGTGGTGAGCGACAAGCGAGGCAAGTTGTTCGGGCAGGACCGTTCTCACCATCTCCAGCGAGCGTGCGATGAGTCGATCCGTCCGCCAACCATGGCTGTGCAAGAGCGCATCCACTAACGACGGAACGACCAGACCTGATAGCTCCGATTTCCCCGAAATAGAATCTGCAAGGGCAAACAATGCGTCAGCGCGCCGCAAGGTGTGGGGCTCCTGGTTGGCCAATTTGACAAATCGCCTCACGTATCGCGCAGTTGCATCTGCATCGATGCTTGCCATGACGCGCAGCGGCCAGCTGGCCACCGTGACAATCCGGTTTATCTCAGTCTGCTCCTCAGCCGACTGCAAAGCTTCGCCCAAAACCTCCACGCGCTGTGCCGCTGTGCCCCAATGCGCTGCGACCGTGGAAAGCGATTGGCATCTGTACCACGGATGACGAATGGCTCTCGCAAGCTTGAGGGCTTCGCGTGGCTCCGTGTGCACCAGCCTGTCCACCCGAGCTCGGCCTGCCACGTCTTCCTTCGTGATGGATGAATCGACCATTGAGTCCATTCCTTTGAGGTCATTTTCTTCGGAGTGAATCTCCGCTTCGAGTCAAAGTGGGCATTCACCTCATACCGCAGGCGGCACGTCCTCCGTATCCGGCCAATCAAGCTGCATCTCGAAACTCGACCCTTGCCTGGCCGGCTCCCAACCAGCGGCCATCGCCCTTCGAATCGCCTTGGCCACTAGTGCCGGAGTAACGACGCCCCAAGGCTCACCAAAATAGTTGTCCGGCCTGAGAACCGATAGCGTCACATGCAACGTACTTCCGCCGCCAGCAGCTCGCTCGGCCGCAAAGCTGAGCCCCCTCCAGGTGTTCAACTGACAATAGGTCGCTTTATGACGGACACGCCATCTGTACTCGCACTCGTCAACGGTGATGCTGCGCGAACCCTTCGACGGTATAGCCATATGCCACCTCACAACGATCTCTAGCTGCTACAGCGACCGGATATGCCTTGGGTCCAAGGCGGATTTCCAGCGCCTCAACCCACCAAGACCGTCTCCTGGGCTTGTCAAATGGCTCTGTCTTGATGCGCAGCGATATCGAGCGCGACGCGTTACGCCTCCGATTCACCAGCCATCCGACTCGAGAGACCCCGATGTGCCTGCCCTCGCCGATAAGCCGATCGGCAAAAATGGTGGCGCCCGGCTCGGTTCACGCCGTGGACTAGTGCTTGGGTTGCCAAAGCTCGACCTTGTTTCCTTCGGGATCCAGGATCCATGCAAAGCGGCCGTTCGGGTCGCTGTCGTCGCGCTTGAGGATCGCAACGCCCTTGGCTTGCAGCCGCGCGAGCAGCGCGTCCATGTCATCCACGGCGTAGTTGATCATGAGTCCGCTGGTCGAGGGCGCGAAGTACTTCGTCGTTGCAGGGAACGCATTCCAAGCCAGCGCGGGCGGATGCTTCGGCGCGTCGTAGCGGAGAGCCGCGCCGCCCCAGGCTTCCACCGGCATGCCAAGCACATCGCGATACCACGCCGCGAGCGCCTTGGGATCCTTCGCCTTGAAGAAAATGCCGCCGACGCCGGTGATATGTCCAGGCGGAGGCTGCGGCGCAGACGCCGTCGCGGCCAGGCCAGCAGCGGAAAACAGGCTCAGACACAGCAGGAGAATCGATCGACGCTTCATCTATGGGCTCCCGGTTTGTAGGGTGTGTGAGGCATTCTTTAGGGCCTGGTCGAGCGCTTCATGCCGCAAACAGCTCGCTGGCCATCCTTGCAGCCGCGTGCCCGAGCATGCGCCATGGCTGGGAGTGAAGCCGGCTGCGAATCAACTAGGGCGCGCTGGCCTCAGCCGGCTTCTTGCTCGCGGCGCCGAAGGTATCCTTCACACTCTGCCGTCGATCGTCGTCCTCCGGATCACCGGTATGCAGGGTGTGATCCAGCAAACGCTGCTTCAGCGGTACAGGCACTAGATCGAGGTCATGCGCGTGGCGGCCTTTCGGGTCCCACCCACTGAAGTAGCGTGCGGCGCCCTCCAACAAAACGTCGTTGGCTTCGGATGCCTGCACGACGGCGACGATCTGCGTGGTCGGAAAATCCGCCAGCAAGACCCTGGCGATGTCTTCATATCCTGGATATCCGTCCCACGGCCCTTCGCCGGAGCCGTAGAGAATCAGCAGTCGCCGGATACGTTCTTCCGGAGATGGAATTTCCGCAGCCAAGGCGGCTTTCAAATCAGCCAGCGGCTGGCCCGTCGGCACGATGCCCATGCGGAACTGGCTATCGGCATCCCATGCCCGACGGATCGATGCGGGCAGTGCGGGCAACCACCGTTTCATGCCTGCCTCGACCCGCTGGCGCTCGCGCTGCTGGCTCGCCTGCAGATCTTCCAGCGAGTGCGACAGCGGAATGTGCAGGCTGGTCAAAAGATCGTTGAGGGCCTTGGGCGTACCAATGGCATTCGTCTCGGCGAGCCACTTACCGTCCCGGTAGATCTGCAGCTGCCGACAGGCATAGCAGAGCAGGAAGTCGTAGGTATGCCCGTTATGCTGGATACGCAATGCGTGGCGAGGATCGAAGCACGAAGCGCTGATGCCGTCCGACTTGGCGACCGCAGACTCGAAGGCGGCGATGGCCGACGATGCCTGCGCGTGCGTCAGGTTCGCCTGCCCGAGAATCTGAAATTCCTGTAGCCGAGCGACATGCTCGTCGGGATCGCCCCAAGGCTCCAGCGAGTAAAGCGTGACGCGATTTCCCGAATGAAGCGCTTGCAAGGCCTCGGCGGGCAGCAGAGAGGATTGGGCGTGCGCATGCACGATGAAAAAAGCAGAGAAGCACAGGCACGCCATCTGCAGTGCCAGCTTTTTCAGCCAGCTCACAGGCCGGCTCCGTTCGTCATGTCGCGACATACCTGTCCCCTGTTTGAATAGGCTGCCTGTTCAAGCAGCTTGTCCGCCCCGATCGGAGGCAGCAGCCCCAGCCGCTTCTCCGGCAAGCTTACCGCCGGCCGAAGCTGAGCATGAAGACAGTATGCCAGTGAAGCCATGGGGCGCCGCGCACCTCTTCTCGCGGCGCAGGTGTCCATGCCGACGGCCTCGACGAAGCAGCTGCGACGATGCCGGCGACGCGCGGCGGGGTGGCCACATCCTCGACACTCGAGAAGATCAGACCTGCAAAGACCGCTGTTTGCCCTATGCCTTTCAGCAAGCGGCAACAAGCATCGTCCGTCCGGCCGCTGACGAGCACGCATCCTAGGCGGCGGAGGCAGCCGAGACGATGTTCGATCTGCCCGGCACGGCAGCTCTCTTCGACAGCCTCCGTTTGGTCGGCTACTCTCTGCTGCTGCATGGCCGCGGTGATGAGCGGCTGAATCTCTACGCCGCCGAAGGCGCCAGACACGCGGACCGTGGCCTGCCCGATTCGAGCCGGGCCTGCGTCCGAAATGCCTGCTCGATCCCGGCGACAACCTTCCCTAGCCGCCGATCTGTGACGAGCACCCGGCTCCAAGCGCGTGCTGGCGCCCAGAACTCAATGGCGCTGCCAGATCGATTTCCAAATGGAAATGCTGGTTCGTCAGGGTGAGGTATCGCGCCCCCAACATCGCCCATGCGGCGGTGATCCCCCTGCAAGCTGGAGACCGACGTGAAAAGCACCTCGCCGTGGAAGTTGAATACCGTCCTTTTCGCCCTGCTGGCCGCAGGCTCATGGACCGCGCCTGCCATCGCCGCCGGCCATGTCTATTACGTCGCCACCGGCGGCAACGACAGCGCGGCAGGTAGCCAGAACGCACCCTGGAAAACCATCGGCCGCGCCGCGCGCGCGGTGATGCCCGGCGATACCGTGTACGTCCGCGGCGGCACTTACAAGGAAACCATCGACGTCAACCAGTCTGGCTCGGCCGCTGGCGGGCCGATCGTGTTCGCCAGCTATCCGGGCGAGACGGCTGTCGTCAGCGGCGCCGGGCTGACCGTGCCGTCCAACGTGATGCGGGGGCTGTGGAACCTCAACAATGTCAGCTACGTGACGGTGCGGGGCTTTGAGGTGGGCAACTACACCACCTCCAGCACCTCGTCGACGCCGGTGGGCATCTACCTCAACGGCGGCGGCACCCAGGTGCAGATTCTCGACAATCACATACACGACATCGTCAATCGGATCGAACGCTGCCCCAACGGCAACGCCTTCGGCATCGAGGTCTATGCCAACGATCCGGTGCATTCCATCAATAACCTGAGCATCAGCGGGAACCAGCTGGACCATTTGAAGCTGGGCTGCAGCGAATCGCTGTCGCTCACCGGCAACGTCGAGCAGTGGTCGATCACCAGCAACTCGGTGCATGACAACGACAACATCGGCATTGCCGCACTCGGCTACGAAGTGATGGACACGGCCAGCGGCAGCCACTTCCAGAGCCAGGCCCGCGACGGCAGCATCAGCGGCAATACGGTCTACAATGTCAATTCCACCGGCAACACGGCCTATCCCGCGAACGGCCACTCCGCCGACGGCATCTATGTCGAAGGCGGCACCCGCATCGTGGTCGAACGCAACCTGGTGCAGAAAGCGGATATCGGCATCGAACTGGCCAGCGAGACCCAGGGCAAGTTCACCAGCCAGGTCACCGCGCGAAACAATCTGGTGATGTACTCCAACGTGGCCGGCATCTCCATCGGCGGCGCCGACACCGACAACGGCGGCACGCAGAACGCCACCATCGTCAACAACACCTTGTTCCGCAACGACACGCTGAACACCGGCAGCGGCGAATTCCAGATCCAGTACCACGTCGCGGGCACGGTGTTCGAAAACAATTTGCTCTACGCCAATAGCAACGGCCTGCTGGTGAACTTCTGGACATCGGCGACCGCCAATCCGGGTTATCCGAATCCCGGCACCATCGACCACAACCTGTACTTTGCCGACGGCGGCGCGGACAACGCGAACTGGATGTGGCTGGGCAATGCCTACACGTCGCAAGCCGACTACAGCGCCGCAAGCCGCAGCGACGCCGCCACGCTGCTGGCCGACCCGCAGTTGCTGAGCCTCACCAAGCCCGACCTGCATGCAAGCAGCACGTCGCCGGCACGCGGGGTCGGGCTGGTGCTGCCTTCATCCGTGGCCGGCACCGTGGACTACGCCGGGCAACCACGCTTCACGTCCTCCGGCGCCATCGACATCGGCGCCTACCAGCAACCTTGAAGCAGTCGGCATCAAGGCCGGGGCGGATCAGCACCGCCCCGGCAAGCCGAAGCCAACTGGTGTTCGATGTTACCGCCGACGGCAGGCAGGCCAAGCCTCGAAGCGGCTTTCAGGCTCATGGCAGCTTGTGCGATCGGATGGAACCGTCCCCACTGACATGACCGTCCGCGACCACCTTCATCCGCGAAAACACTCGCCCCATCGCCGTGGGCAAAGTCACCTCGGGCCGCACGCAGGCCTTGCCAGCACACCGGTGCGATGACGAAGCAAACACTTCCCCGCGTCGCTGTGCACAAGCCACTTCGCTTCCTCATCAACCACTCCTGACCATCACTGGTCGACGCGTGACGGGACTCATTGCAACCCTTTGACCGAGCCGGGCATCGAACCACGCATCGATAGCCCTATCTCAACCGCATACGCAGGGGACCCTATGCCCACCGAGGCCATCACGCCGCACTTGCCGGCGCTTTTCCTGCGGCTGCTGGCGTCGCTTCTTCTCGCCGTGCCTTCGACGGCTGCCGCGACGTTCTCGATCGTGGCCTGCGACCAGTCCGGCAATTGCGGCGTTGCCATCGCCACCAACAATCTCGCGGTCGGAGCCAGCGTGCCTTATGCGCAGGCCCACGTGGGCGCCATCGCATCCCAGTTCGAGACCAACCCCACATACGGACCGAAAGGCCTGGCCTTGCTGTCATCGGGCCAAACGCCGGAAACGACGCTTCGACGGCTGCTCGACGAGGACGGCCACTTCGACGGCGGAACGGTGGCGGAAAGACAGGTCGGCATCGTGGATGCCCGTGGCCGATCAGCCAACTATTCCGGCAGCGAGGCATTGAGCGCTGCATGGGCGGGAACCCGGAAAGGAAACGGCTATTCCATCCAGGGCAACGGCCTGGCGGGTGAAGAAGTGCTGTCCGCGATGGAACACCGGTTTCTCTCCTCGCAAGGCAGCCTGGCGGAACGACTCATGGCCAGCCTGGAGGCCGGTCAGGATGCCGGCGGGCAGACCATCGGAAAAATGTCGGCGGCCCTGCTGGTGAGAACGACGTCGGGAAACTGGCAAGACGTTGACTTGCGCGTGGACGGCGCCACCGAGCCGATCAAAAGCCTGCGACAGCTGCTCGAACAGCACTACGCGCTGCAGGCCATCATTCGCGCCGAACAGCAGGCCAGGCAAGGGACGATGGGCCCCGCCCGCGCAGCCATCGCCGAAGCCCTGCATCGCAGCGGCGGATGGGACCGTATCTGGCGCCGGGCGGCCCGCCTGGCCATGTCCATGGGCGACAAAGACAGCGCCCTGACCTATCTCGGCGTGTTCGTTTCCATCAATCCCGCGTGGGGGCGCATCGAATTGCAGGACGCCATCTATGACCCGCTGCGCGGCAACGCACTTTTTGAGTCCTGGAAAAGTGACGGCTTGAAGTCGAGTGCTTCAGCCACTCCGTGAAGGCGGACGATGGCATGATCGGGGATTCGTCTGGACGGCCGTATTACCGACCTCTGTTGAACCGGCATGAACCCTTCATTGCCTCATGCATGATCGGGCAGGCGTTTCTCCAGACCGAGCTTTTCGTAGCCCAGCGTCATGGATGCAGAGTGAGATTGCTTAGCGCGCCATCGCTTCGACGGAGTGGCAGCCCATCGACTTCAGGACACGTATGAACCCGGCTCGCCGAAAAACCTGCGAATCGCCAGACGCCTTCCCCGCCGGCAGATAACATGGATGGCCGGGCCGCGAGCCGACCCAGCCCTCGACAGTTCCACCGATGCCGGACCAGCCGGAGCAGAGGTCATCTGCATGCCCTGCATGCGCCCGCGCCGACAGAACCGGCGGCGATGCCATCGCGGCGAACAAGCCTTGGGTGAGCATGGCGACGAGCATCGGTGCAGGCACACGACCAGGGTCGCTCCCAGGCGGCGACGGCATGCGGCCCCTCATTGACGCCGCTCATCCGACTGCACAGATGCGATCGACCGGATGCACGAACGGCGCCCGGCTCGATGAGGAAACAAAGATGGGTGCAAGTGCATCGCACGAAGAGGTTCGCGGTCATCGACTCGGATCAAGCATGCCCGCTTCGGATCGAAACAAGCCTGTGCATGATGGATCGATCAGGCAGCGCCTTCGGATTTGAGCTCGCGCGTCGAGTAACGCGGAACGACCTCCGAAACCTTCAGCGGCGCGTCACTTCCTTCCCAGAACAGGCTGCCGCCGTCTTCGACAAAGTACGTCAGCATCTGCTCGACCATGCGCAGCGCCAGCGTCAATGCCTGCCAGGCATCTATGCCGACGATACGATGATGGGCGCGGTCGGTGATCCCCTGCATGAGCAGACCGCAGCCCCACGACTCCTCGTCTATCTGCTTCGGCGCTTCGATCGCGAAGCGAAACTGCAGGCCAGCGCCCTTTTCGTCGCGGGCATCGATGATCGTTTCGGCCATGAAATCAGCCATCACTCACTCCTCAACTTCGTGGGTCTGCAGGGTCTACGTCGAATTGTCGAAAACGAATGCGGCAAGCGCGCAGACGGAAAGGCGCTTGATCGGCAGCTTCGTCGATTCGCTCCCCACATACTCTCGATCCGGCTGCCTGGATCAACGGCAGGCTCACCGACCCGATCAGCGGCAACGGCCGAGCCACCAGGCAGACATCGACGCAAGCTTGCCGGTTCCAGCCAGATCATGCCGAAGTGCGCGTCTCAGACTGCCTCGGCGACGCTTGCCGATCGCATAGGCGGACTGATCCCGCATCGGTGCGAAGCCTTGGTCGGTATCAGGCGAAAGTCCGGCAAGCGGCGACGGCACATGAACCAGCCGTCGGGCTCGGCGCCTGCCGACATCCTGCCCGAAGCGCCGGACCAGCCCTGGTGCACGTGGCGCAAGCCAAGGCTTCCGGTCCCGGAGATATGAGGTTCCCATACGAGCGCAGACATGCACGGGTGCGTGAGCACCCTCACCGAACCGTCAGTTCGCCATACGGGAAATCGCCGGAACGGACCGGCACCAGGGCGCCGGTCCGCCGTACTGTGGCTTTCGATCGACTGACTCGCCGCGAACTTACAGCGGGCTGCCGTTGCAGATCGCGCCGGAGGAGGCATCGCCGATATACGCACCGGTCGCATCGGACACCGTCACGTGCATGATGATGTGATCCTGGTACGGCTGGTAGCAGGTGAAACTGCAGGTGGACTTATGCCCCAGCAGGCCGTTCTTGTCGCAGGCGAAAGGCGCGGTGAGATGGGCGATCCCGGTGTAGGTCCAGTTGTACTGGAACGGGGTCGGCGAGTTCGGACTGGTGGCGCTGGCCTGGCAGAAATTGGTATCGCACGACAACGTCACGCTGCTCGATTGCGCGTGTGCGCTCGGCACCATGGCGAACACGCCGAAGGTTCCCGAGAGCAGCACAGACGCAAGCATGGACGGCAGTTTTTGCATGATCTTCTCCCTGAAGTGAATGCCAAAACAGTTCGGTTGCGTACTACGGCGGCGACCCGCCTAGCGACGGGCCGCCGATCCCGCAACGACGCCGGACTGCCGGCGCCGCTGCGGAGGCGCCGGTTACTTCTTGCCCGCCGGCGCGTCCTTCAGGCCGCGGTCGATCAGCATCGGTTCGATGCTCGGATCCTTGCCGCGCCAATCCTTGTACATCTTGGCCAGGTCTTCGGTATTGCCGCGCGAGAGCACCATCTCGCGGAAGCGGTCGCCGTTCTCGCGGGTCAGGCCGCCGTGGTCCTTGAAGCCTTCGAAGGCATCGTCGGCCAGCATCTCGGTCCACAGGTAGGCGTAGTAGCCGGCCGCATAGCCGTTGCCCCAGATGTGCTGGAAGTAGCTGGAGCGGTAGCGCGGCGGCACGTAGCTGAGGTCGACCTTGTCCTTCTTCAGCGTCTCGGCCTCGAACTTGTCGGCGTCCTGCTTCGGCGCGTCCGCGCTCAGCGTGTGCCAGCCCATGTCCAACAGCGCGGCCGAGACCAGCTCGGTCATGCTGTAGCCCTTGTTGAAGGTCGCGGCCTTCTTGATCTTGTCGACCAGAGCCTGCGGCATCGGCTCGCCGGTCTTGTAGTGCTTCGCGTAGTTGGCGAACACCTTCGGATCGCTGGCCCAGTGCTCGTTGAACTGCGAGGGGAATTCCACGAAGTCGCGCGCGGTGTTGGCGCCGGACAGGTCCGGATACTGCGAGTCGGCGAAGATGCCGTGCAGGCCGTGGCCGAACTCGTGGAACATGGTCACCACGTCGTCGAACGACAGCAGCGCCGGCTGGCCGTCGGCCGGCTTGGTGAAGTTGGCCACGTTGTAGATCACCGGCTTGGTGCCGAGCAGCTTGGACTGGTTGACGAAGTTGCTCATCCAGGCGCCGCCGTTCTTGTTGTCGCGCTTGAAGTAGTCACAGTAGAACAGCGCCAGCGACTTGCCGTCCTTGTCGAATACCTCGAACACGCGCACGTCGGGCTGGTAGACCGGGATGTCCTTGCGCTCCTTGAAGGTCAGCCCGTACAGCTGGTTGGCCGCGAAGAACACGCCGTTCTGCAGCACGCTGTTGAGCTCGAAATACGGCTTGATCTGCGACTCATCCAGGTCGTACTTGGCCTTGCGCACCTGTTCCGAGTAGTGCTCCCAGTCCCACGCGGCGACCTTGAAGCCGCCCTTCTGCTGGTCGATCACCGCCTGGATGTCCTTCGACTCGCGCTCGGCACGCGCGGTGGCGGCCGGCACCAGGTTCTCCATGAACTTGATCGCCGTCTCCGGCGTCTTGGCCATCTGGTCGTCCAGCTTCCACGCCGCATAGTTCGGGTAGCCGAGCAGCTTGGCCTGCTGCGCGCGGATCTGCGCGATCTGCTCGATCATGTCGCGGGTGTCGTTGGCGTCGCCCTTTTCGGCGCGATTCCACGAGTTGTTGAACAGCGCTTCGCGGGTGGCGCGGTCGGTGAGATCCTGCAGCGCGGGCTGCTGGGTGGTGTTCTGCAGCGCGACGACCCACTTGCCGTCCAGCTTGCGCTGCTTGGCCAGGTCGGCGGCGGCGGCCACGTCACCGTCCGAGAGGCCGGCCAGTTTGGCCTTGTCGTCCACCTGCAGCGCGCCGGCCTTGGTCGCGGCCAGCAGCTTGTTGGTGAACTGGGTAGTCAGCGTGGACTCCTGCTTGTTGAGGTCCTTCAGCTTGGCCTTGTCGGCGTCGGACAGCTTGGCGCCGCCGCGCACGAAGTTCTTGTAGGTGACTTCCAGCAGGCGCTGCGACTCCGGATCAAGCTTCAGCGTGTCGCGCTGGTTGTAGACCGCCTCGATGCGCGCGAACAGCTTGCTGTTCATCACGATGGCGTCCTGGTGCGCGGCCAGCTTGGGCGCCTCTTCCTCCTGCACCTTCTGCAGCGCGTCGCTGGTGTTGGCGCCGGTGACGCCTTCGAAGGCCATCAGGGCACGAGTCAGCATCGCGCCGGACTTCTCCATCGCGACGTAGGTGTTCTCGAAGGTCGGCGGCTCCGGGTTGTCGGCGATCTTCTGCACCTCTTCCAGATGCTGCTTCATGCCTTCCTCGAGCGCGGGCTGGTAGTCCGACTCGTGGATCTTGTCGAACGGCGGCGCCTGGAACGGCAGCGTGCTGGGGTTGTAGAACGGATTGCTGGTGATGGCGCTTGAGCTGGAGGCTGGCATGGCGGTAGCGGCGGCGGCGGGCTTGGCGGTGCTGGCGGCGGCGGGCGTCTTGTCGGTGTCGGCGTTGTTGCCCTGCTGCGAGCAGGCGCCGAGGGCGAGCGAGGTGGCGATGACGAGGGTGCGGAGACGAAACATTGGAGTTCCCCAAGTGTAGTGCGGTGTAGTGCGGATAAAAGCGCCCGCCGGACGGGCAGGTCAGTCTGCAATTCTCGACTGTAACCACACTTGGCGATGTCTTCCAAGAGCCGGAAGTCAGGTCTGCGCAGGCACCGGCCGCTGCCGCGATGCAACATGCCGCGGCCGCGACGGAAGCTGCGCAAGGGTATGCCCTGGCCGCAGCATGGTTTGAGCGCGACGTGTCGGGGCGTTATCCGTGCGGGGGCGCCGGCACGGCGTGGCAGTCCTGCCAGACGACCCCGCTCGACGCGGTCTGCGCCAGCAGCCAGGGCAGCGCGGTCTGCGCCTTGGCGTGGATGTCGTGGAACAGAATCACGCCGTGCCGCCACAGCAGCATCAGGCTGAGCACGCGCTGGCGCACCTGCTCGGCACTGGTCTTGCCGTTCCAGTCCTGCGAATCGATATTCCACAGCAGCACGCCGACGCGCTGCCCGGCGAAGAACGAGCCGCTGTCCGCGCGGCGCTGGCCGTAGGGCGGACGGAACAGCGCCACGTAGCTGTCCGGCATGTCATGCCGGATCAAGGACAAGGTGTTCGTCACCGAATCCTGCCAATCCGGCCGCCGGCTGTGCGAGGTGTGCGTCCAGCCGTGTGCGCCCACGCACATGTCCGCATACAGCGTCGCCAGCGCCGTGGCAGAACCAGCCCGCGCGCGCGCCTGCAGCGGTTCGCCCAGCACGAAATACTGGGGATGCAGATGCTGCTGGCGCAGTACCGCCAGCAGGCGATCGGTGTCGCCCCCGGCTGGGGTTGGGCCATCGTCCAGGCTGAGCAGGAACTGACGATCGGCCAGGCCGCCATCCTGGCTTTCCTGCGCCGAATACACATCGACCTCGCTGCTGGTGCGCGGAAACAGCGCGGCCAGGCGCAGCAGCTCGTCCAGATAGACGCGATCGAAATGCGCCGCGTCAGCGAACCAGGCCGCGTATACGGACGTCGGCGCCGCCGTGAAGAACTGTGCGGCCCGGCGGAAATCCGCCGCCGCCTCGGGCGGCGCGCAGAACAGCGGGTCGGCCGCGCAGTCGCGACTGGCCAGGGCATAGTTGCGCGCCAGCTGTTGCCACCAACGTTCGCGCAAGCGTTCCACCGCGGCATGATCCACCTGCTTCAGATGCAGGCGGGCGGCCAGCGTGGCGTCGTCCAGATGCTCGCTGTCGAGCAGAGCATGGCCGAAAGACAGCAGCTCCGCGCGCGATGCGCGGTCGAACGCCGCCGGCGTGTCCAGCCGGTCCGGCCACAGGCTGCGATCCGATATCGCCACCTCGCTGGGTCCGGCGGCGAACGCCTTGCCAGCCAGCAGACACGCGCACAGGCCGCACAGCAGGCGCCGGAACCAAGCAGGCGCGAACCAAGCGGGTCGAAACGAAGCAGGCTGGAACGAAACGGGCATGAAGGCTCCGGACAGAGGCAAGGCCAAGCACGCGTCGCCCGGCCTCGACGAGGGACGACAACGAAACAGCTTACCCGCAGCGGCCGGGCTCCTAGCGCAGGGCGACTCTGCCCTTCTCCCGCCTCACCTTCCCGAGGCAAGAACGCAGGCTCGCGCGGCATCGCATCGCGCGCACCTCAGGCCAGCGAACTGACCGCGCACCGGCCTAAGACCGGCCCATCGCGGCCCCAACGAGCGCCGCTCGGCGTCCCTGCGCCGGATTCAGGCCCCGCGCACGTCGCGCAGCTGCCAGCTGGCGCCGATCAGCAGGTTCAGGCGATGGCGCAGGATGCGCATCGGCAGACCGGTGGTGACGCTGACCTCCACATGCAGGTCGGCGACGCTGGCCTGGACCTGAGCCTGCGCATCGGTGACGCCCAGGCTCGGATCGACCTCGTCCGGGTCCGGCTGGGCGGCTCGCCAGCGCTCGAACAGCGTCGGGCTGCGCAGCGCCTCCTGCAAGGCCGCGGCGAAATCGCCGGGTCCGGCGCCGGCATAGCTCAGCGCCGGGTCGGCGCCGCGCGCCTTGGCCAGATCGTCGATCGAGAGGAAATAACGGCTGCGTGCGCTCATGTCGGCTCCTGCGGCAAAGCGGAAAACTCGAAGGATCAAGCTCGCGGTCAAAGCTCCGAAAGTCCAGGTGAACCCGGTGTCGTGAACAGCGCGGCCAGCGCGGCGAGATCCAGCCGCGCCGCCGCCGCGTCAGGAGCTTCGCCGTGCGCCAGCACGCCCAGGCACGGCGCCGGCAGCAGTTCGCGCAGCGTGGCCAGGTTTTCCTCGACCGCCTCCATCGCCGGGTCGATGCGATTGCCGATCCAGCCCAGCAGGCGGCAGCCGTCCGCAGCAATCGCGCGTGCGCTCAGCAAGGCATGGTTGAGGCAGCCCAGGCGCAGGCCCACTACCAGGATCACCGGCAGCTTCCAGGCACGGGCGATCTCGCTGGCCAGCAGGCCGGGCGCCAACGGCACCAGCCAGCCGCCCACGCCTTCGACCACCACGAAGCGGCCACCGGCGCGCAGCGCATCGAAGCCGGCGCGCAGCGGCGGCAGCGTAATCGTCACGCCGGCGTGTGCCGCCGCCAGGTGCGGCGACAGCGGATCGCGCAGCGCCACCGGATTGACCTGCGCATACGGCGGCCGCGGCGGCGAGCTGGCAGCAAGCAGGGCCAGCGCATCCTCGTTGCGCCAGCCTTCGGCGGTTTCCTGGCAGCCGCTCGCCACCGGCTTCATGCCGCTGGCCGTGTGGCCGGCGGCACGCAAGGCATGCAGCAAGGTGCAGGCCGCGTGGGTCTTGCCGATGCCGGTGTCGGTGCCGGCGACGAACACGGCGCCACTCACGCCGGCGACCTTCCGTGATGCTGGCGAGCTGCGCCTGCGTGCATGATCTGGCTCCTTCCGCCCGATGACAGCGCGCATAATACGCGTCGATGCATCTTCGATTGATCGCCCTCGCCATGCCGGTCGCCACCGGCGCGGCGGCATCACCAGCCAGGCTTATTCCGATGTTCGAACTGAGCGCCTCGACCCATTCCAGCAAGCGCGAGCACTACGCCGAGCTCGTCCAGCAGGCCCGCGGGCTGCTGGAGGGGGAACGCGACCTGATCGCCAACGCGGCCAATTTCAGCGCCCTGCTGTACCACAGCCTGCCCGACCTGAACTGGGCCGGCTTCTATCTGTACGACGGCCAGGAGCTGGTGGTCGGCCCGTTCCAGGGCAAGCCGGCCTGCGTGCGCATCGCGCTCGGGCGCGGCGTCTGCGGCACCGCGGCGCAGACCCGGCAAACCCAGCTGGTGCGCGACGTGCACGCCTTCGAAGGGCATATCGCCTGCGACGCCGCCTCCAACTCGGAGGTCGTGGTGCCACTGAGCAAGGCCGACGGCAGCCTGCTCGGCGTGTGGGATGTCGACAGCCCCCTGGTCGCGCGCTTCGACGAGGACGACCGCGCCGGCATGGAGGCGCTGTGCGCGGTGTTCATGGAGACGCTGCGGCGCTGAGCACCAGGGCAAGCCGGACGGGCGACGGGAGAACCACCTCGCGTCGACTCGACGACACCTCGCCATTCCAGGGACAGGTCGGGCGCGTGCCTCAGTCGCGCGGGGTGTGCAGCAGCGCCACCACCGCGTCGCGGGCCGCCTCCACGCCAGTCCCCTCGGTCGAGGAAAAGATCTGCGCGGTAGCATGCAGGCCTTCTGCCGCGAACTGCCTGCGCAGCGCCGCCAGCGCCTGTGCGGCCTGGTTGCGCGAGAGCTTGTCGGCCTTGGTCAGCAGCAGGTGGCAGGGCAGATGGGTGGTGAAGCAGAACTCCAGCATCATCCGGTCGAACTCCTTCAACGGATGGCGGATGTCGGCGATCAACACCACGCCGCGCAGACTGCGGCGCTGGTGCAGATAGGCATCGATTTCCTGCTTCCAGTGCTCGCGCATCTCCAACGGCACCTTGGCATAACCGTAGCCGGGCAGGTCGACCAGGCGCGGCGGCGACGCCGGAGCCGGAGCGGCCGCGGCGCCCGATGCGGGCAGTTCGAACACCACCATCTGCTGGGTGCGCCCGGGCGTCTTGGAGGTGCGGGCGAGCCCGCGGTGGCCGGTCAGCGCATTTAAGGCGCTGGACTTGCCGGCGTTGGAGCGACCGGCGAAGGCCACCTCGGCGCCCTGGTCGGCGGGCAGTTGGCTGATGCGGTGAGCGGCCAGCACGAACTGGGCCCCCTGGAGCGGGTTGTTGGGCATGCTGAGGATGGTTTGACCGGTCAAGGTGGCGTGGGGATAATCCTGAGGTTTCTGCCAGCCACCGACGCGACGGCCGTCGCGGATGGTGCAGCCAACCCAGTGTCTCTGGAGACAAGTGTATGAGTTTTCGGCCCGCCGGTTTTCGGCCCGCTGTAGTCAGGCACGTCGCCGTAATCCTCTTCGCGTTGTCCAACGGAACCGTGATGGCCCAGGGCGACAAGCCGGCCACCGCCGCACCCGCATCCAGCAGCCATTCGGCCGCGGCTCCGGCTCCGGCCGGCACCGCCGCTGCTGCGCCGGCCGCCGCGCCCGCCGAGGCCAACGCCGCGCTCAAGCCGGGCGACGCCAGCGCCGGTGCCGGCAAGGCCGCCGCCTGCGGCGCCTGCCACGGCATGGACGGCAACTCCAGCGACGCGCAGTATCCGAAGTTGGCCGGCCAGCACGAGGACTACATCGTGCTGCAGCTGGAGAGCTTCAAGAACGGCAAGCGCCAGAACCCGATCATGCTCGGCATGGCCACGCCGCTGTCCGAGCAGGACATGCACGACATCGGCGCCTATTTCGCCAGCAAGGCCTCGCTGCCCGGCGTGGCCGACGACGCCCTGGTCCAGCAGGGCCAGACCCTGTTCCGCGAGGGCGACCCGACGCGCGACATCCCGGCCTGCATGGCCTGTCACAGCATCGATGGCCGCGGCAACCCGGGCGCGGTCTATCCGCAGCTGACCAGCCAGCATGCGCAGTACATCGAGGCCACCCTGAAGGCCTGGCAGTCCGGCACCAGCTGGGGCGACGAGCCGCACGCCAAGATCATGCAGAGCATCGCGCAGAAATTGAACGCCAAGGACATCAGCGCTGTCTCTAGCTACATCGAAGGCCTGCACGCCGTCGACGGCGGCGCCAAGCCGGCGGCCGCGGCCTCGCCCTGATCCCCGCGCCGGCACGACGCCGGCGTTCGCTCCATCGCCACCGTCGCCCCGCCACGAGGTTTGTCATGCTGAAGCGTCTGCCGATCCTGTGTACCGCCCTGCTCGCGCTCGCCGCCTGCAGCAACAGCAGCGACAACGGCACCACCGCGCCGGCAGCGACACCGTCCGCAGCCGCTACCTCGAATGCGCCGCAGGCCGCCGCCACCGCGGCCGCACCGGCAGCGGCCAGCACGGCCGCGCCCGCCGCCGCGCAGACCGCGGCTGCCCCCGCCGCTGCAGCCACTGCCGCTGCCGCCGCGCCCGCAGCGCCGGCGCCGGCCGCCAAGCCCTTCGTGGACAACGGCCAGTGGGTCGAAGGCCGCGACTACACCCTGATCGAACCGGCCCAGCCGAAGTTCACCGACACCGACAAGATCGAGGTGGTCGAGGTGTTCTCCTACGGCTGCCCGGCCTGCAACGCCTATCACTCGACCATGAACGAGCTGGCCAAGGAAATGCCCGCCAATGTCAGCGTGGCCTACCTGCCCGCCTCGTTCATGCCGCAGGAGAACTGGGTCACCCTGCAGCGCGCCTACCTCACCGCCAAGGCGCTCGGCGTGAGCGACAAGGCCAACGACGCGATGTACGACGCGGTGTGGAAGAGCAAGGAGCTGACCGCCGAGAACGCGGAAGGCAACGGCTTGAAGCCGGCCAACGCGCTGCCCACCATCGCCGACATCGCCAAGGTCTACGCCAAGTTCGGCGCCGATCCGAAGAACTTCGTCGCGGTGGCCAACTCCTTTAGCATCAACACCCAGATGAAGCGCTGCGACGAGCTGATGAAGGGCTACGGCGTCGAAGGCACGCCCACCCTGGTGATCAACGGCAAGTACCGGGTCAGCCCGCTGAAGTTCGGCAGCGACCTCTCCAAGTCGATCGAGCTGACCAAGTGGCTGGTGGCCAAAGAGGCCGCCGGCAAGTAAGCCGCAGACCGGAACGGCCGCCATGCTGACCCTCTGGGGCCGGATCAGCTCGATCAACGTGCGCAAGGTGGTGTGGTGCGCGCAGGAGCTGGGCCTGCCCTATCAGCGCATCGAGGCCGGCGGCCGCTTCGGCGTGGTGCAGACGCCGGCCTTTCGCGCGCTGAACCCCAACGCGATGATCCCGGCGATCCGCGACGGCGACGGTGACGGCGCGCCGGTGCTGTGGGAATCCAACGTGATCGTGCGCTACCTGTGCGCCCGTTATGCGCCCGGCAGCCTCTACCCGGAGGCGCTGTTCGAGCGCTTCGATGCCGAGCGCTGGATGGACTGGCAGCAGACCGCCTTGAACCCGGCCGGCCTGGGCGCCTTCAAGCAGTGGGTCCGCACCCCGCCGGGCGAGCGCGATCCGGCCCTGATCGCGCAGTCGGTGGCGGCGACCGAGCCGCTGTTCGAGCTGCTCGACCGGCACCTGTCCACGCGCCGCTTCATGCTGGGCGACCGCTTCGGCATGGCCGACATCCCGCTCGGTTGCGAGGCGCACCGCTGGCTCGGCCTGCCCGCGGAGTACGCGCGGCCGGCCTGGCCTCACCTGGAGCGCTGGTTCGCCGAACTGCAGTCCCGCCCGGCCGCGCAGGGCGTGCTGGATCTGGTGCTGGAGTAGCGCGCGCGGACCGATGGTTCTCGGCGAATGAATCCGCGGCCTGCGCGGCTGCAAGCGACATCGCACTGCCCCTACAATGCGCGCTTCCCATGAACGCCAGCGGCGGCTGCGCCGCGCCTGTGGAGATCAGCCCATGTTCCAGCGTTTCGCCCGCCTGCGCCTGCTCGCCCTGTTCGGCGGCCTGCTGCTGACCGCTGCCTGCAGCGCCCAGCAAGATGGCACCGCGGCCGCCAAACCCTCCGCCGAACCGTTCACCGAGGGCCAGCAGTACGTCACCCTCAAGGCGCCGTACCAGCGCTACAGCGACAGCGGCAAGGTCGAAGTGGTCGAGGTGTTTTCCTATGCCTGCATCCACTGCGCACATTTCGCCCCCATTGCCGAGAAGCTGCGCGCCCAGTTGCCGCCGGGCGTGGAGTTCAAGCTGATGCCGGCGCCGTTCAACGACGAATGGCTGGTGTTCGCGCGCGGCTACTACGCGGCCAAGCAGCTGGGCGTGCAGGAGCAGACCCACCTCGCGCTGTTCAAGGCCAAGTTCGAAGACAACTACCCGATCAACACGATGGACGAGCTGGCCGATTTCTACGCGCGCAACGGCGCGAATCGCGCCGACTTCCTGCGCATCGCCAACTCCGACGAAGTCACCGCGAAGACCAAGAGCGATTTCGACCTGGCCCAGAAGTGGGGCGTCGAGGGCACCCCGACCCTGGTGGTGGACGGCAAGTACGTCAGCAAGGACCTGGCGAGCTACGACGACATGGTCGCGATGATCGTGTGGCTGGCGAAGCGCGAACTGGCGGCCAAGCAGGGACACTGAGCCTCTTGCGTCGATGCGGTGGCGCCGCGTTCACGCCGGCGCGGACACACTCGCCGCCGCATCCCGCTCGCTGCGAATGACTCATGACACGCGCCGCTCCATCGCCTAGCCTCGTCCAGCCGCAACGCCTGCGGCTGCTCAGCTGCAACATCCTGGCCGGCGCCAGCGTGCAGCGCTATCACGAGTACGTGACGCGCAGCATCAACGCCGTGCTGCCCGGGCGCAGCAAGCTGGACAACCTCGACCGGCTGGCCCAGGTGATCAGCAGCTTCGACGTGGTGGGGCTGCAGGAGGCCGACGCCGGCAGCCTGCGCTCCGGCTTCCTCAACCAGACGCGTTATCTGGCCGAGACCGCGGGCATGCCGTTCTGGAGCCATCAGCCGAACCGGCCGATGGCCCGGCTGGCGCATTCGGCCAATGGCTTAATCAGCCGGCTCGAGCCGAGCCGCGTGCTGGACTACCCGCTGCCCAGCCGCATTCCCGGCCGCGGCGCGCTGCTGGCGCGCTTCGGCGAAGGCGAGCAGGAACTGGCGGTGATGATCGCCCATCTGTCGCTGAGCGCGCCGGCGCGCGCACGCCAGCTGGCCTTCATCGGCGAGATCCTGCAGGACTTCCCGCACGCGGTGCTGATGGGCGACCTCAACACCGACGCCGGCAGCCGCGAGATGAGCCATCTGTTCGCCAAGTGCAACCTGCAGCCGCCGAGCCAGCCCACCCTGACCTTCCCCAGCTGGCGGCCGCGCCGCGCGCTGGACCACATCCTCGCCTCGCCGAGCATCCACATGGAAAAACTCTGGGCGCTGCCGCAAGCGTTCTCCGATCACCTGTCGCTGGCCGCCGAAATCGCCTTGCCGGCGCCGCTGGTGCAGCAGCTCGCGCCGAGGCGGCGATGAGCGGGCGCGCGCTGCGTCGCGGGCTGCCCTGGCTGCTGCTGATCGCGGTGGGCGTCGGCGCCTGGCTGCTGCGCTTCGAAGTGATCGAGTCGAAGCTGGTGCAGTCGCGCTGCGTCGCCGGCGGCGGCTGGTGCGAGCCGGTGCACTGGCTGATCCTGGGCTTCGTCAACGGTGGCTACGGCTATGCCGCGCTGGCCGCCACCGTGCTCGCGCTGGTGTGGCGGCATCCCTTCAGCGCCTGGCTGGCTGCCGCGCTCGGCCTGTTCGCGCTGCACCTGTACTGCTACGAGACCGGCGCGCTGGCCGCGCTGGTCGGCTGCCTACGCCTGCTGCGTCAGCAGGCGACGGCCGCGCCACCAGCCACGTCCCACCGCCAGCCCCATCGCGAGATTCAGGCCCAGCCATAGCCATGCGCTGGGATTGAGCGCCGCTTCCTGCACCAGCGTGGTTGCGCCGAGCAGCACGCCGACGACGGCCAGGAAGCGTTCTTCCACGGTCGGGATCGCCGCCGCGGCCCGTCCGCCGAGCCAGCCGAGCAGCAGGTAACCCACGCAGGGCAGCTCGAACAGGCCGAGCGGAAAATCGCGATAGCGGCCGTCCCACACCATCAGCATGTCGTAGTAGATCAGCGCGAACAGCCAGGCGCTGCGCAGCCATCGCCAGTTCGCCGAGACCGGCGCGTCACCGGCTTCGCACAGCAGGCCGACCATGCGGCGCGCCAGGCCCAGCGCGGTCAGCAGGGCGCACACGCAGGCGCTGACCGAAACGGTCCACTCCCACAGGTTGTCGCAGGCGTAGGCCAGCTGCCGTGCCTGCCACGCCAGCGCGAGGCCGCTGGCGGCACCGGCCAGCAGCAGCGCCAGTGCGGCTCGATGCGGCGGGCGCTGGCGACGCCAGCCACCCATCAGCAGGAACAGCGCCGCGCCGGCCGCGCCGGCCAGCCAGCCCAGCCACCATTGCGGAATCTCGACGACCGGCCCCTGCATGGCGAACTTCGGTCGCGCCTGCACGTCGAAGATGCCCCAGTAGCCGCCCACCGTGCCTTCCTGCGCGCGCTTCCACGGCTGGTCGAAGGCCTCGATCACGTTGTACGGCATGTCGACCGTGCCGGCGTAGCGCAGGAATTCGCGCAGATAACGCGCCTCGTTGACCAGGGTCGCGCTGGTCGCGTGGCGCGGCCGTCCGGCACTGGGCCAGCCGGTCTCGCCGATCATCACGCGCATGCCCGGAAAGGCCTGGCGCACGTGCTCGTAGACCGCGGCGACGTGCTCGACGGCGTGCTCCGGCGGCACCGGATCGTCTTCCCAGTACGGCAAGATGTGGATGGTCAGATAGTCCACCGAGCCGGCCAGCTCGCGGTACTTCAGCCAGTACTCCCACACGTCGGCATAGGTCACCGGCACGCTGACCGCGCCGCGCACCCGGCGGATGTAGGCGGCCAGCGCGTCCGGCCTCAGCTCGCCGCGCAGCAGCACCTCGTTGCCCACCACGATGCCGCGCAGCGCCTGCGGATGCGCGCGCGCGGTGGCGATGCCGCGGCGCACCTCGTGCTCGTTCGCTACCGGGTCGCTGCTCAGCCAGATGCCCATGATGACTTTCATGCCGTAGCGCTCGGCGATCGCCGGCACCGCATCCAGGCCATGCGCCTGGGAATAGGTGCGCACGCAATCGAAGCGCTGCGACAGCGCGCGCAGGTCGGCATCGATGCGCTGCGGATCGACGACCGCCTCGGGGTTGTACGGCGTTTCGCCAGGCATCCGGAACGGCGCGTAGGAGACACAGGCGATCCGCGCGGTGGGCGCGTCGGGCAGCGACACCGGGCGGCCGGCGCGCCACCACCAGGCGGCACCGGCCAGCACGGCCAGCGCCAGACACAGCCAGACGAGGCCGCACGCACGGCGACGGTCGAGGGTCGGATCGCTGGTCGATGCTGGCATGCCGTTCCGTGATCGCTGGCGGGCTGAAAGCGAGCAAGCTTAGCAGGCGCCCGCATGCGAAGCCTGGGAACGCAGCGATGCAGCCCACCGAGCATCGCCTGGCGACGCAGCCGGGATGGCTCGCCGGTGAACCGCCGGCGGCCGCGTCGGCAGCCGCGCCACGGGCATGAATTACACTGGGCGGGACTTGCCCGGAGGAATTGCTTCATGGACGCATGCGCGCAGCCGCCACGCCTGTTCCGACGCCTGCTCGCGGTGACCGCGGGCTGGCTGCTGGCCGGCACGCTGGTGGCTCAGGCCGCTGCGCCCGGCACGCCGACGCAGCCTGACGAGGCCCAGCGCGCAGCCTTCCGCCAGGCCTACGCGGCCGCCCAGCAGGGTGGCGACGGCTGGCGCCAGCTCGCCGCCGGGCTGCAGAACTATCCGCTCTATCCCTACCTGGAAGCCGCCGCGCTGACCCACGACCTGCGCCAGCTCAACCGCGCGCCGGTGCAGGAATATCTGCAGACCTATCCGGACATGATTCCGGCCAACGACCTGCGCCGCGATTTCCTGCTCGAGCTGGCGCGCCGGCAGGACTGGAACGACTTCCTCGCGCTGTACCGACCCGGCCTGGGCGACGCGCTGAGCTGCGATGCTCTGCAGGCGCGCCTCAGCCAGGGCGGCAAGCTCGATTTCGACAAGGACCTGGCCGCGCTGTGGAGCAAGCCCAACCTGCCCGACGCCTGCGACGACGTGCTGCAGGCCGCGCGCAAGCAGGGCCTGCTGACGCCGGCGCGGCTGTGGGCGCGCATCGATCGCGCCACCGAGGCCGGCAAGGGCGGCACCGTCGCCCAGCTCGCCGGCTGGCTGCCGGCCAGCGATGCGGTGGTTGCGGAGCGCTACGCGCAGGCGCTCCGCGATCCCGCTTCCGCCGTCGCCAGCGCCAGCGCCTGGCCCGACACCGCGCGCTCGCGCCAGGCCGCCGCGCTGGCCCTGCAGCGACTGGCGCGCCGCCAGTCCGCCGCCGCCGACAACGCCTGGCAGCAGCTGCAGCATCGGCTCGCCTTCACCCCGGCGCAGCGCGACGGCATCCTGCAGTCGCTGGCCGTGTTCCACGCCACCGACTTCGATGAAACCTCGCTGGAGCGGCTGATCGCCCTGCCTGCCTCCGCGCAGAACGACAGCACGCGCGAGTGGCGCGTGCGGGTGGCGCTGGCGCAGCAGGACTGGCATGCCGTGATCGCAGCGATCGCGGCGATGCCGGCAAGCCAGCAGAACGATGCCGAGTGGCGCTATTTCCGCGCCCGCGCGCAGGGTCAGCTCGGCCACGCCGCCGAGGCGAAGCGGCTGTATGCGACGCTGGCCGGCGAGCCGGGCTATTTCGGCTTTCTCGCCGCCGACCGGCTCGGCAGCGGCTACGCGATCTGCCCGCTGACCCTGGCCGAGAACCCGCAGCGCGAGCAGGCCCTGCTGGCGATGCCGGGGCTGCGGCGCGCGTTCGAACTCTATGCAGTAGGTCTGCCCCGGCTGGCCCGGCGCGAATGGGCGCTGGCCCTGGACGGCGCCGATCCGGAAACCCTGCAGCAGGCCGCCGCGCTGGCCTGGCGCGAGGGCTGGTACGACCGCTCGGTGTTCGCCTTCAACAGCGGCCGCGCGCTGCGCTACTACGAGCAGCGCTTCCCGCTGCCGACCGAGGACGGCGTCGAGCAGCAGTCGAAGCAGGCCGGCATCGACCCGGCCTGGGCCTACGGCATCCTGCGCGTCGAGAGCGCCTGGGTCACCGACGCGCGCTCCGGCGCGGACGCCCGCGGCCTGATGCAGCTGCTGCCGGATACCGCCGCGCAGGTGGCGCGCCGCAGCGGCCTGGGCTGGAGCGGCGGCGACAGCCTGTACGACCCCGCGGTCAACGTCAGCCTGGGCACGCGCTACCTGGCCCAGCTGGCCGAGCGCTTCAACGGTTCGCCGTGGCTGGCCAGCGCCGCCTACAACGCCGGCCCGGTCAAGGTGGAACAGTGGCTGGATGCGCACGGCTCGCTGCCGCCCGACCTGTTCGTCGCCAGCATGCCGTACAAGGAAACCCGCGAATACGTGGCACGCGTGCTGGCCTTCAGCGTGATCTACGACTGGCGCATGCACGGCGACGCCCTGCCGCTGAGCTCGCGCATGCCGGCGATCGGAACCAGCTATAGCCTTCCAGACGTCCATACGTCCCGACTTGGGGTAACCTGTCCGGCAGGCGAGACGTCGGTCGCGCCGGTTGCTCCGACCTCCTCGGCCTCCTCGGCGGGTGACGTCGACGTCGCGCACTGACTTCCGGAATCCGTCCATGGCCACTCCCCAGCGCCTCGTCATCCTCGGCGGCACCGGCTTCGTCGGCAGCTGGCTGGTGCCCCGGCTCGCCGCCGACGGCCATCGCATCGTGCTGCTGTCGCGCAACCACACGCAGCGGCGCGCCCTGGCCGTGCTGCCCAATGTGCGCGTGCGCAGCGCCGACGTGCACGACGACCAGGCCTTGCGCCGCGAGCTCGAAGGCGCCGACGCGGTGATCAACCTGGTCGGCATCCTCAATCCGCACGGTCGCCACAGCTTCCAGCGCGTGCACGTGGAACTGGCGCGCCGGCTGATCGAGGCCTGCCGCGCCGCCGGCGTCACCCGCCTGCACCAGATGAGCTCGCTGAAGGCCGGCCAGGGACTCTCGCAGTACCTGAAGACGCGCGGCGAGGCGGAGGTGCTGGTCAAGCAGTCCGGGCTGGACTGGACGATCTACCAGCCCAGCGTGATCTTCGGCCCGGGCGACGGCCTGGTCGGCCGCTTCGCCGAGCTGATGCGGCGCATGCCGGTGCTGCCGCTGGCGCGCGCCCGCGCGCGCATGGCGCCCACCTATGTCGGCGACGTCGCCGAGGCGATCGCGCGCTGCGTCGGCGATCCGCGCAGCGGCCAGCAGCGCGTCTACGAGCTGTACGGCCCCGAGGTGCTGAGCCTGGGCGAGATCGTGCGCCGGATCCGCGACGTAGCCGGGCTGCGCACACGCATCCTGCCGCTGCCCGACGGCCTCGGCCGGCTGCAGGCGCAGTTCGCCGAGCTGCTGCCCGGCAAGCCGTTCTCGCTGGACAACTTCCGCTCGCTGCGCACCGATTCGGTCGGCAAGAACGACGGCTACGCCGCGCTCGGCATCGTGCCGCAGCCGTTCACGCCGTGGCTGCCGGCGCTGCTGCACCCGCCGGCCCGCCAGCGACGGCTGGACCGGGCGCGCGCCGCGCCGCGCGCCAACTAAAGTCCGAGCCAACGCCGCCGCGGCTAGCATCGGCATGCTCGACGGGCGGCCGGCCGGCCCGGCGGATTTCTCGCTGCCGCGCGGCACGGCAGCGGCGCTTCCCTGCTCTTTGCGAAGCGCATGCTGCGCATCCGCCCGAACATTGCGGAGCCGCCTGCCGGGCGCGGGCCGCTCGATGGCTGTCGACGGCACGATCACCAGCAGCATGCGGCATCCCGGCCATCGCGCCGCGCATGGCAGAATCCGCGCATGCGTACTTATCTCGTTGGCGGCGCCGTCCGCGACCAACTGCTGGGCCGGCCGGTGGCCGATCGCGACTACGTCGTGGTCGGCGCCACGCCCGAACAACTGCTGGCCCAGGGCTATCGCCCGGTAGGCAAGGATTTCCCGGTGTTCCTGCACCCAGATAGCGGTGAGGAATATGCGCTGGCGCGCACCGAGCGCAAGAGCGGACGCGGCTACCACGGCTTCGCCTTCCAAACAGATGCCGAGGTGACCCTGGAACAGGACCTGGCGCGGCGCGACCTCACCATCAACGCGATCGCGATGGACGAGCACGGCGTCCTGGTCGATCCCTACGGCGGCGTGGTGGATCTCGAGCGGCGCGTGCTGCGCCACGTGTCGCCCGCCTTCGTGGAAGACCCGGTACGCCTGTTGCGGGTGGCGCGCTTCGCCGCGCGCTTCGCGTCGCTCGGTTTCCAGGTGGCCGAGGAAACCATGGCGCTGATGCGCGAGATGGTGCGCAACGGCGAGGTCGACCACTTGGTGGCCGAACGCGTGTGGGGCGAGACGCGCAAGGCGCTGACCGAGGCGCGCCCCTCCGCCTTCGTGCGCACGCTGCGCCACTGCGGTGCGTTGGCCGTGCTGTTCCCCGAGCTGGACGCGCTGTACGGCGTGCCGCAGCGCGCCGAATTCCATCCCGAGATCGACTGCGGCGTGCACCTGGAGATGGTGCTGGACATGGCCGCCCGGCTGGCGCCTGGCGACGACCTGGTCGGCTTCTGCGCGCTCTGCCACGACCTCGGCAAGGCGCTCACACCAAAAGACGTGCTGCCCCGCCACATCGGCCACGAACAGGCCGGCGTGGCGCCGCTGCGCGTGCTGGCGCAGCGCCTGAAGGTGCCGGCCGAGCATGCCGCGCTGGCCGAGGCGGTGTGCCGCGAGCACCTCAACGCGCACCGCGCGTTCGAGCTGAAGCCGGCCACCGTGCTGAAGCTGCTGAATGCGCTGGATGCTCTGCGCCGGCCGGCGCGGCTGGACACGTTCCTGCTTGCCTGCGAGGCGGACAAGCGCGGCCGCCTCGGCCACGAGCAGGACGCCTATCCGCAGGCCGCCTATCTGCGTCAGGCGCGCGACGCGGCGGCCTCGATCAGCGCCGAGGCCTTCCTGGCCCGCGGCCTGCAGGGGCCGGCGATCGGCCAGGCGATGGAACAGGCGCGCATCCACGCCATCGGCGAAGTGAAACAAAGTAACACTTGAGCGGATTCCGCGTGTAAAGTCTGCGTCATCATTGCCGCGTCCGGCGCCTGCGCCGGTCGGCCCAGCCCCGGAGTCGCCCCGCCCGTGTTCGCCACGCTACCTTCTTCGCCGCCCTCATTGCGTCAGCGTTTCCGTCCGCTCTGGTGGCTGGGCATCCTTTATGTGGTGATCGGCGCGCTGACCCGCATCGTGCTGTGGAAGATGTCCGGCGCCAATGCGCCGCTCACCATCGGCAACCTGGCGTATGCCTTCGGCATCGGTCTGTGCTACGACCTGATCGCCCTGCTCTATCTGGCCTGGCCGATGCTGCTCTACCTGTGGCTGGCGCCGCCGCGCTTCTATGCCTCGCGCGCCGGCCAGTGGGTGCTGTACGTGCTGGCCCTGCTGCTGCTGTATGGCCTGCTCTTCGTCGCCGCGGCCGAGCTGGTGTTCTGGGAAGAATTCAGCGCGCGCTTCAACTTCATCGCGGTGGACTATCTGGTCTACACCACCGAAGTGATCGGCAACATCCGCGAGTCGTATCCGATCGGACGCTGGCTGGGTTTCCTGGTGCTGGCCACCCTGCTGATCCTGCTGGTCACCCGGCGCGGGCTGCGTACGCGCGACAGCGGCACCAAGCTGCGCCGGCGCAGCAAGGTCGTGCTGGTCTGGCTGGTGCTCACCGTGCTCTCGGTGTTCGCGGTGAACGGCTCCGTCAAGGATCAGATGGCGAATGCCTACGTGAACGAGCTGGCCGGCAACGGCATCTACCAGTTCTTCGCAGCCTTCCGCAGCAACCACCTCGACTACGCGCGCTTCTACAAGAGCCTGCCGGACGAGCAGGCGTTCAAGCTGGTGCGCGAAGGCCTGCAGACGCCCGACGCCAGCTATGTCGGCACCGATCCGCACGACCTCACCCGCGAGATCCGCCACAGCGGCCCGGAACAGCACCTCAACGTAGTGCTGATCAGCGTGGAGAGCCTATCGGCGGACTTCCTCAAGACCTTCGGCGCCAGCCACGGCGAGATCACCCCGCACCTCGACGCGCTGGTCGGGCAGAGCCTGTTCTTCGACCGCGTCTACGCCAACGGCACCCGCACCGTGCGCGGCCTGGAGGCGCTGTCGCTGTCGATCCCGCCGACGCCGGGCGACTCGCTGATCAAGGCGCACAACAACGAGAACCTGCTGACCCTGGGCGACATCTTCAACGACCACGGCTACCAGTCGGATTTCGTCTACGGCGGCTACGGCTACTTCGACAACATGAATGCGTTCTTCAGCCACAACGGCTATCGCACGGTGGACCGCAGCGACATCCCGAAGAGCGCGACCATCCACAGCGCCAACGTGTGGGGTGTGGCCGACGAGGATCTGTACACCCTCGCGCTGGGGCAGATGGACGAGATCCACCAGCAGGGCAAGCCGTTCTTCCTGCACATCATGACCACCAGCAACCATCGGCCGTTCACCTTCCCGGCCAACCGCGTGCCGCAGAAGAACGGCTCGCGCGAGGGCGCGGTGGCGTATACCGACTGGTCGATCGCCGACTTCATCGAACGCGCGCGCGCCAAGCCGTATTTCGACGACACCGTGTTCGTGATCACCGCCGACCACGACGCCTCCAGCGCCGGCCGCAGCAGCGTGCCGATCAACCGCTACCACATCCCGCTGTGGATCTATGCGCCGAAGCACTTCCCGCCGCAGCGGATCAACCGGCTGATGAGCCAGATGGACATCGCGCCGACCCTGCTCGGCCTGCTCAACTTCAACTACCGCAGCCGCTTCTTCGGCTACGACGTGCTGCGCGTCGAGCCCGGGCGCGAACGTGCCTTCCCCGCCACCTACGAGAAGCTCGGCTACCTGCATGGTGATCTGCTGAGCATCCTGGAACCGAAGCAGCGGGTGGAGCAGGTGCATCCCGACTTCGACAGCGGCGACGCCACTCCGAACGTGCCGATCGACCAGTCGCAGGTCGATCAGGCGGTGGCGTACTACCAGGTGGCCGCTTATCTGTTCAAGCACGGCCTGCTGGTGCGCAAGCCGGCCGACAGCACCACGGTGACGCCGTTGACGCCCGCGGCCGCGGCCAGCTCGAGCACACCGGCAGCAAGTTCGAGTGCGCCGGCACCGAACGGCTCGAGCGCGGCGCCCGCCGGCACGGCGCCGGCACCGGCCAGCGCCTCGACCGCCGCCACGCCGTAAGCGAGATCGCCGATGCCTGCCGCGCTGAAGCGCAGGCAGGCATCGGCAGCTCGGCGGAGAGCGGCGCCTCACACCAGCTCGCTCAGCGACTCGGGCACGCCGGCATCAGCAAGGCCGGCGCTCGGGATCGAGGCAGCCTGCGACGACAAGGCTTGTCGGCGCCTCACTCAGCTCGAAGGGCTGCGCCGATCGATGCCTTCGCAGCAAAGTCGTTTCCTTGAATGCCACTTCACGCGCATGGCGAGCAGCCTGCGCCGCTAGGCTTGCGCGCAGACCTCGTGCACGCAGCCGCGCAGCCAGCGATGCGCCGGATCGGCATGCAGGCGTGGGTGCCACAGCATCGAGACGGTGATCTCGGGCACCGGCACCGGCAGCACGAAGCTGTGCAGGCCGGCGCGCAGATGACCGGTGTGCCGCTCCGGCACGCTGGCCACCAGCTCGGAGTTGCGCACCAGGGCCAGCGCCGTCGAGAAGCCGCCGACGATCGCGACCACGTTCCGCTCCAGGCCCAGCGGCTCCAGCACATGGTCGATCGGCCCCTTGGTCTCCGGCCCGCGCCGCGATACCAGCACGTGGCCGGCGGCGGCGTAGCGCGCCGCGCTCAGCTTGCCCCGGCTCAGCGCATGGCCGGCGCGCACCACGCCGATGAAGTGGTCGCGGAACAGCGCCTGGGCATGCAGCTCCGGCCCGGTCGAGGTGCCCACCACGCCGGTGTCCAGGTCGACGCCGCCATCGCGCAGCGGGGTATTGTCCTTGTCCGGTTTCGGCATGAAGCGCAGCCGCACGCCGGGCGCGTCGCGGGCCACCCGCGCCATCAGCGCGGCGCCGAAATTCTCCACGAAGCCGTCGCTGGTGCGCAGGGTGAAGCTGCGCACCAGCTGCCCGAGATCGAGCGTCTGGAGCGGACGCAGCGCCGCTTCCGCGCGCTCCACCAGGCCGGCGATCTGGGTGCGCAGCTCGAGCGCGCGCGGGGTCGGCACCAGGCCGCGGCCGGCCCGCACCAGCAGCGGATCGCCGGTGGCCGCACGCAGCCGCGCCAGCGCGCGGCTCATCGCCGAGGGGCTGAGCTGCAGGCGCCGCGCCGCGCGTGCCACGTGCCCCTCGGCCAGCAGCACGTCGAGAGTGACCAGCAGGTTCAGGTCGGGCCGGGACATGCGCCGAAGCTAGCACAGCCGATGCGCAGGCATGGCGTTTCGCGCACGTATGGAATGCAGACGCCGCGCCTTCCGCCATGCCAAGCCGGGCACTACGTTTCCGGCATCGTTCCCCACGCGGGAAGCCCGAGTCGTCACGCCATGTCCAAACCCGTCTCCGAAGAAACCGCAACCACACTCTCCTCGTCCGCCCGCTGGGCGCTCGCCAGCCTGTCGCTGTCGATGCTGATGCCTTCACTGGACACCAGCATCGCCAACACCAACCTGCCGGCCCTGGCGCGTGCATTCGGCGCCTCCTTCCAGGCCGCGCAATGGATCGTGCTGGCCTATCTGCTGGCGATCACCGCGCTGATCGTCAGCGTGGGCCGGCTCGGCGACCTGATCGGACGCCGCCGCCTGTTGCTGGCCGGCATCGCGCTGTTCACCGGCGCCTCGCTGTTGTGCGGCGCGGCGCCGACATTCTGGTTGCTGCTGGCCGCGCGCGCGGTGCAGGGCCTCGGTGCAGCGGTGATGATGGCGCTCACCGTGGCCATCGTCGGCGAAACCGTGCCCAAGGCGCGCGTGGGCAGCGTGATGGGGCTGCTCGGCACCTTGTCCGCCGTGGGCACCGCCTTCGGCCCTACGCTGGGCGGCTTTCTCACCAGCGGCTTCGGCTGGCGCAGCATCTTCCTGGTCAACCTGCCGCTGGGTCTGCTGAACTTCCTGCTAGCCCGGCGCTACCTGCCCGTGGATCGCGTGGCGGCACCGCCGAACCGCAGCCGCTTCGACGGAATGGGCACCCTGCTGCTGGGCGCGACCCTGGTCGCCTATGCGCTGGCCATGACCAGCGGCCATGGCCGCATCGACCGGGCCGGCCTGGGGCTGCTGCTCGCCGCCGGCGTGGGCGCTGGCCTGTTCGTGCTGGCCGAAACCCGCGCCGCCTCGCCGCTGCTGCGGCCGGCGCTGCTGCGCACGCCACGGCTCGGCGCCGGGCTCGCGGCGAACGCACTGGTCGCCACGGTGATGATGACGACCCTGGTGGTGGGGCCGTTCTACCTGGCGCGCGGGCTGGGCCTGGATGCCTCGCACGCCGGCCTGGTCATGTCGGTCGGCCCGGCAATCTCAGTGTTGAGCGGCGTCATTGCGGGCCGCCTGGTCGACCGCTTCGGCCCCGCGCCGATCGTCGTCACCGGGCTGGTGCAGATGCTGCTGGGCGCGCTGGCGCTGTGCCGCCTGCCGGCGATGTTCGGGGTCGTCGGCTATCTCGCCTCGATCGCCGTGCTGACGCCCGGCTACCAGCTGTTCCAGGCGGCCAACAACACCGCCGTGATGACCGGCGTGCGCAGCGAGGAACGCGGCGTGGTCTCCGGCATGCTCAGCCTGGCGCGCAATCTCGGCCTGATCACCGGCGCCTCGGCGATGGGCGCGGTGTTCGCCTGGGCCTCGGCCGCGCCCGATGTCGCCACGGCGACGCCGATGGCCGCGCTCGCCGGCCTGCGCGGCAGCTTCGGCGTGGCGGCCGGCTTGATCGGCCTGGCCCTGCTGATGACCGCGGCCAGCCTGCGCTCCGCGGCGAAGCTCGCGGCGTCTGCAGTGACGCTGTGATTCGCGGCTTTGCCGGCCGCGGCGTAGATCGCCCGACACGGCAAGGTTGCGGCAAAGCCGATCGACCTTCGTGACTCATCAACGCAAGCCGCATGCACCTGGCCATGCGGCTGGCCCGATCCACGGCGCACGCTGATTCACCGCAACACCATATCAGGCGCGGATCGCCTGGACGCTGCCGCGTTGCGATGAAGTCGACCGGCCTCGCGCTGCCCATCACGCGAACAGCCTGCGCTGCGCGACGCGGCTTGCTTCATCTATCACGCACGAGGCTCTACGGCAGCGCCAGATCGGGTGTGTGTCGCCTGGATGCTGCCACGAAGTTGATCTGCCTTGTGTCGATCGTCCCTTCGAGCAGCCAGCATTTTGCAACACGGCTTGCTTCGTCTTCGGCAACGCGATGACTCACGGATAGCGTTGCGTCAGGCGCGCATCGCCTTGATCTTGATGTTGCCGTGACGTGGCGAAGTCGACTGGCCTCATGCCGATGTTCAGCGCGGGCACTCAACGCTTCGCATCGCGATGCACTTCATCCGCCGCGATGCGCGAATCCGCAACACCAGCATGTCAGAAACGCATCATCTCCACACTGCCGCGTCATGGCGAAGCGCTGGCGCTCACAGCCGATCGCGCTGGTCCACCGCAGCCAGCCCCCGCGGCAGCGGCAAGGGGTCCAGGCCACGCGCGAACAGCATGGCCTGAAAACGCTCGCCCATCTGTTCCGGCATGGTGAGCCGGCGCACCTGCTGCGCCAGTCGATGGCGCGCGGCCTCGTCGGGCGCATCGGCGAATGCCTGCTCGAAGGCCGGCTGCAGGCCGCCGGCGAGCAGGAACTGCGCCTGCGACGCATACAGCGCAAGCTCGAAGCCCGCCGCCGCGCCGGCCTGGGCCAGGGCGCTGAAGTCGACCGAGGCGGTGAGATCGTTGAGGCCGGGCAGATACAGCGGGTCGTGGTGGGCGCGATGACGGTAGTGCGCCATCAAGGTGCCGTCGCGCCGTTCCGGCAGATAGAACTCGCGACGCACATAGCCATAGTCGACGAACAACATCAGGCCCGCCTGCAGGCTGTCGCCCACCGCCTGGATCCAGTACGGCAACTGCGGCAGCAGCTCGGAGCGATAGCCCTCGTCGAAGGGCCGGCCCAGCGCGCGCTCCAGCTGCCGCACCGCGTCGCTGGTCACGGCATCGGCGGGACGATCTATCCGTCGCAACTGGCCGGCGTCGTCGAGCCCAACGTACTCTTCGCAGACGCTGCCGTCGCGCACGCTGAAGCGCGTGGCCGGCAAGGCATCGATCACCTCGTTGGCGAACAGCACGCCGCGCCAGGCGTTTTCCGGCGGCGTGTCCAGCCAGTGCACGCGCGCGCTCAGCGCCGGCGGCAGGCTGGCGGCCAGGCGTTCGCGCTGACGCTCGCGCAGGTCGGCGCTGGGCTCGAGGATCAGATAGCGGCGCGGCAGTGCGCCGGCCGCTGCCAGCGCCGGCAGCGCGACTTCGGCAAAGGCGCCGCTGCCGCCGCCCAGCTCCAGGAAATCCGCTTCGTCACCAAGCTGGGCGAGCGCCGGGGCCAGCATGCCGGCAATGCTCTTGGCGAACAGCTCGCCCAGTTCCGGTGCGGTGATGAAATCGCCGGCCGCGCCGAACTTGGTCTTGCCGGCGCTGTAGTAGCCCAGGCCCGGCTCGTACAGGCAGCGATGCATATAGGCCGCGAACGGCATCGGCCCGCTGGCCTCGATCTCCGCACGCAGGCGCTGTTGCAGGCGCTCGGAATGCGCGCGCTCGTCGGCGTCGGGCTCGGGAAGTCGGTTGTGCATGGGAAGCTGGATCGCGATGGAGCGTCCAAGCATAACCGAACGCCTGCAACGGCCCGTCGCGCCTCGGTGTGCGGCACGTGCAGGCGACTTGCCGCTTGCCGTGCAGCCCGACTAGGCTTGGCCTCCGCCAACGGAAACGGCATGGGAGTGGACATGGACGCACTGCGGCAACACGGCGAGCTGGTCAGGTTCAAAGCACTGCGCGAGCGCCTGCTGGCTTCGATCGAGCAGCGCCTGGCTCAACTCGAGCCGAGCTGGCGCCTGGAGTTTTCCAGCTATCTTTGCGGATTGCTGGACCATCGCGGCGATGGCCAGGCCCTGCTGCTGCCGAGCTGCGCCGTCACCGGCGAGCTGTCGCTGGATTTCAACGGGCCGCTGGCGGACGTGGTGGCGGTGTGCGTGTTCGGGGATCTGCAGCTGCACGGCCCGCTGATCAATGCCGACCTCAACGACGGCATCGCGCTGTTCGTGGAAGGCAGTCTGAGCGTCGATGCGCTGTTCAAGGGCGGCAGCATCATCACCGTGCTCGGCGACCTGCAGGCGCGCGACATCGTGCTATGCGACTACAACGACGGCCTGATGCGCGTCGGCGGCGCGCTGTCGGCCGAGGCGCTGATCCGGCTCGACCACGACGTCTGGGTGGTCGGCGAAACCAGCGGCAGACAGCTGGACTACGAAAGCGCGGAGACCTTCGTACCCGAACTGACCGCTGGCAAGTATCTCAACGGCGAACGCATCTGGCAGCGCTATCGCGAAGGGCTGCCGCTGTTCCGGTCGCCGGCCAGGCCACACGAAACGGACTGAAGGCGGCCTCCCGCTCCACGCCTGCGCGGAGCGGGAAACCGCCGGTGTCTGCTGCGTCGATGCCGGCCGTTTAGAAGTCCTTCTGCAGGCTCAGGTAGAAGCCGCGACGCGGGCCGTACTGCGGCGCGCCGACGCCGACGCCGGTGCCGCTGCGCAGCTCGTAGGTGCGGTCCAGCGCGTTGATCAGGGCCAGCTGGGTGTGCAGGCCGCCGAAGCCGTCGAAGTTGAAGTCGTGCGAGACGCTGGCGTTGAGCTGGAAGTAGTACGGCAGCGACAAGCCGTTCGGCACGTTGCCGTCCTCGCGCAGGCCGCTGCCGAACAGGAAGTCGGCGCCGATCTTGGTGTTGTCGCTGATCGCGTAGCTGACGCCGCCGGACGAGGTCAGCTTCTGGTCGTGGTCGAGATGGATGTAGTTGTCGGCGATGTAGGCCAGCTCGTCCGGCCCGAAGTTGTACTGGCTGGTGATCACGTCCTTGCCCATCGCCCGGTTGTAGGCGAAGTTGAAATAGGCGGACAGCGGGCCGTCGTTGTAGCTGAGGCTGAACTCGGCGCCGCGCACGCGGCCGTACTTGTAGTTGAAGGTGGAATACACCAGCGCCGCGCCGAACTGGCCTTCGTCCTGCAGGCGGCTGACCTTGCGGTAGTAGGCGTCCAGACCCACCGTCCAGGCCGAGCCCAGGGTCTGCGACACGCCCAGGTCGAAGTAGTTGGAGCGCTCGGCCAGCGGCGTGTTGTTGCCGTAGTTCTGCACCGCATTGGTGGTGCCGTTGAACAGCGCGATGTCCTTGGTGCTGATCAGCTCGGTCGCCGGCGGCGTGAAGTAGCGCGAGTAGCCCGCGTGCACGGTGGTGCTCGGGCTGGCCTGCCAGACCACGCCCAGGCGCGGGCTGAGCTGGCTCTCGCTGGTGCCGAAGGCCTCGTACTTGTCGCCGCGCAGACCGTAGTTCACCGTCCAGTTCTGGCCGATGCTCCATTCATCCTGCACGTAGGCAGCCCAGGTGCGCGCGGTGATGCTGTCGCCGGTGAAGATGTTGAACGGCACCGTGCTGGCCTGGCTGCCGTCCGGGTTGGCCGCGAACACCAGCGAATTGGTGTTGGTGGTGGCCTGGTCGAAGTCGCCGTACAGGCCGTAGCGCAGGGTGTGGTTGTCGCCCAGCGGCGTGGCGAAGTCGGCCTGCAGCGTGCTCGCGCGGTCGCTCTGGTTGATGTTGGCCGCTACGCCGTTGAACATCAGGTCGCCGACGTCGTCAGGCAGGTACTGCAGGCCGCTGTAGCGCTGGCCCAGCGAGACCTGGTAATCGGTGTTGCCGAACTTGCCCTGCAGGGCGAGGATGCCGAAGCGGGTCTGCTCGTTCTGCCGCTCGTTGAGATCGGCCGAGTTGAAGTTGGTGACGTCGAGATAGCCGAACTGCGGCTGCAGGCCCGGGTTGTTGGGGATCTGGAAGCGGTTGTTGGACGCGCCGAACATGAAGGTCAGGCGCGTGTCGCTGTTGATCAGGTAGCTGATGTCGCCGAACGCCTTCACCTGGTTGGTGTGGTCGTGCACCGGCGTGCGGCTGGAGGTGGGGTTCTCGATGCCGACGTCGTTTTTGAGATAGTTGGCGGTGAGGAAGTAGCTCCAGTTGCCGCTGTCGCCCCAGAACGACACGTTCGGGTTGTAGGTGCCGAAGGAACCGCCGGTGATGCCGACGCTGCCGCCATTGCCGAGCTGGCTGCCGCTCTTGGTGGTGATGTCGACCACCGCCGCGGTGCGGTCGCCGTACTGGGCCGGCAGCGCGCCGTCGAGCAGCTTCACGCTCTGGATGGTGCGCGCGTCCAGGCTCTGGCCGAAGCCGGAGATCGATTCCGGCAGCAGCACGCCGTTGATGCGGTACTGCAGGTTGGCGTGGTCGCCGCGCACGTGCAGCTGGCCGTAGGAATCCTGCACCACGCCGGGGGCCTGCAGCAGCACCTGGTTCACCGGGGTGGAGTCGCCCAGCGGCAGCGCCTTGATCGCCTTCTGGTCGATCACGTACTGGCTGCTGCCGGTGTCCGGCGACAGCGCGTTGCGGGCGGCATCCAGCTTGGCGGTGACGTCGATGGTGCCGAGCTGCTTGACGTTGTTCGGCGACGTGCCGCCGCCGTCCACGGGATCCGCCGCAGGAGCGGGCGTGGCGTCGGCAGGCGCCTGATCCGTGGCCAGGGCCGGCGCGGCGTTCAGGGCGAGGGCTAGGCTCAGGGCAAGCAGCGAGCGGTTCATGCGGTTTCCAGAGGCAAGAGTGTGAGGGCAAAGTCGATACGTTATAACATTGCCATTAAATCGTCACCCGTGGATGCCCCAGAAGTCATGGGCGCGCTAGTCATGGGCGCACCAGCCACGATCGCGCCGCGCATGGCCGCTCCCGTCATGCGCATGCCAGTCATGCCTGGACCCGTCATGCCCGCGCGGCATCGGCCTCCCCCGGCGTATGCCGGAGCTTCACGCCCGCCCGCTAGACTGGTCCGCGGCCGATGCCGACCGCACGGTCATTCATGGAGCAAGACATGAGCGAACCCAGCAAGCAGGTGCCGGTGGAGGTGGTCGAACCCGCCGCGGCCGGCCGCATGACCCAGGCGATCCTGGATTTCGTCAGCCGCATCCCCGGCAGCCGGGTCGATCCCAGCAGCGATCCGGAAGCGGCCGCGCGCCAGCTGGCCCAGCGCGCCGCCCAGCGTGCGGCGCTGGCCTCCGGTTCGCTGGCGCTGCCGCCCGGACCGCTGGGCTGGCTGACCCTGCTGCCCGAGCTGGCGGCGATCTGGCGCATCCAGGCGCAGATGGTCAGCGACATCGCGGCCAGCTACGGCAAGCATGCCGAGCTCGGCCGCGAACAGATGATGTGGTGCCTGTTCCGGCACACCGCAGCGCAGGCGTTCCGCGACCTGGTGGTGCAGATGGGCGACCGCCTGCTGTTCCGTCGCATGTCGTGGCGGGTGGCCGAGCGGGTGGCCAAGCAGGTCGGCGTGAAGATCGGCCAGCGCACGCTGAGCAAGGGCTTCTCGCGCTGGCTGCCCCTGGTCGGCGCGCTCGGCGTGGGCGCCTACGCCTACTACGACACCGGACAAGTGGCCGCCACCGCGATCGAGCTGTTCGGCGGCGGCATCGAGATCGAACCGGACGCCGACGCGGAACCGGGCGCGGCCGCCACGCCGAAGGCCACCGCCAAGGCCGCGACGGCGAAGCGCCCGATCGCGCGCAAGACCGCCGCCGCGGTCGGCAAGGGCCTGGAGCAAGCCGGCAAGGCCGTGCGCAAGGCCGCCGGCGCCGCGCGCAAGGCGGCACGCAAGCCGCCGACCAAGCCATAGCCGCCGGGTGACGCCGCGCACGCTTTTGCGGCAAGCTCCCGTTCGAACGCCACCGCCCGGAGTCAACGCATGAGCCCACGCCACGAGTCGCCGGTCGCCCTGATCACCGGCGCCGGGCGACGCGTCGGTGCGGTGATCGCGTGGCGGCTGCATGCCGCGGGCTATTCGCTGGTGCTGCACTATCGCCGCTCCGCCGCGGAGGCCACGGCGCTGGCCGAGGCGCTGGAGCATGTGCGCCCCGGCAGCACCCTGCTGCTGGCGGCCGACCTCGCCGACGCCGACGCGCCGAAACGCCTGGTCGACGGCGTGCTGGCGCACTACGGCCGCCTCGACGCCCTGGTCAACAACGCCTCGGCCTTCTTTCCCACGCCGACCGCCAGCGCCACGCGCGCGCAGTGGGACGAGCTGTTCGCCTCCAACGCGCAGGCGCCGTTCTTCCTGGCCCAGGCCGCCCTGCCCGCCCTGCGCGAGGCGCAGGGCGCGATCGTGAATCTGGTCGACATCTATGCCGAGCGGCCGTTGGCGGAGCACCCGATCTATTGCATGGCCAAGGCCGCGCTGGCCGCGATGACCCGCTCGCTGGCGCTGGATCTGGCGCCGCAGGTGCGGGTCAACGGGGTGGCGCCGGGTGCGGTGCTGTGGCCCAGCGACGGCAAGGGCTACGACGACCAGCAGGCATTGCTGGCGCGCACCCCGCTGCAGCGCGCCGGCACGCCCGAAGACGTGGCCGGCGCGGTGCTGTGGCTGCTGCGCGACGCGCCGTTCGTCACCGGCCAGATCCTGCGCATCGACGGCGGCCGCACGCTGTCGGTCTAGGCCGCGCGCGCTCCGTGGCCATCCAGCCGTCCAAACGCCGCCGCAAGCCCGCGCCTCGACTGGCCCGGCCCGGCCGTGCGCCCTACAATGGCGCCAAATCCCCCGCCGAGTACGCCCCATGACCTACTGCGTCGGAATCCAGGTCGAAGAAGGCCTGGTTTTCGCCTCAGACACGCGCACCAGTGCGTCGTTCGACGACGTGCGCGTGTACACCAAGATGCATGTGTTCGACTTTCCGGGCGAACGCAGCTTCGTGATCATGTCGGCCGGCAACCTGGGCACCACCCAGGCAGTGATCGCGCGCCTGCAACGCGATCTCAGCGACGGCGCCGGCACCACCCTGCGCACGCCGCGCCATCTGTTCGAGGTGGCCGAGTACGTCGGCCAGGCGCTGGTCGCGGCGCAGGCGCAGACCGCCGGCAGCCAACAGCAGAACACCGGCATCAGCGTGGAGTCGACCTTGCTGCTGGGCGGCCAGATCGCCGGCGAGCCGCCCGGGCTGTTCCTGGTCTACCCGCTCGGCAACTGCATCGCCGCGTCGCCGGAAACGCCTTACCTGCAGATCGGCGAGTCGAAGTACGGCAAGCCGATCCTGGATCGCATCATCCGCCACGACACCATGCTGGAGGACGCCGCGCGCTGCGCCCTGGTGTCGCTGGATTCGACCATCCGCTCCAATGTCTCGGTGGGCCTGCCGGTCGACCTGGCGCTGATGCGCGACGGCGATCTGCAGCTGAGCGAGCGCATCCGGCTGGATGCCGATACGCCGCTGTACCAGGACATCCGCGAGAACTGGTCGCGCAAGCTGGAAGCCGCCGTGCGCAGCCTGCCGCGCTTTCCGTGGGAGCACGAGGAGAGCGCCAAGGTGGCGCCGCCGGTACAGGCGCAGCGCACGGTGGTGCAGGACGACGTCGCCGCCAGCCAGGCCGCGCAGCAGCAGCAGCAGTAGCCGCCGTCGCTTCGGCGGCAAGCCGTAGTCGCATTCTCGAATCGACGGGCCGCACAAGCTTGAGGGGAAGCACATGCTGGCAGACTACAAGCGCAGGACCAATATCGGGGTCGGCATCGGCCTCATCGGCGAAATCCTGGGGCATTCACTGTTTGACTCCGGCAACCTGGGGTTGGCCATGCTGGTCGCGCTGTTCGGTGCTGCGTTCTTCATCTGGGGCTGCGCGCAATACGCCCAGGCCAAGGGCCATTCGGCCTGGCTTGGCGTGCTCGGCCTGCTGAGCCTGCTCGGGCTGATCGTGCTGTTTTTCCTGCCGGACCGGCACAAGGAAGCGCGCCCCTGAGCATCCGCGTGGCGGATTGAGCGGGGAGCTAGCGGCGTCGATCGCGGCTACACCGCGAAATAGGACTCCTGCACGGCGTCGTGCAGGCCGGCCAGCTGCACCTGCACGCGATCCATGAAGTCGCAGATGCCGCCGTCGCTGAGCCGGCGCGGATCGGCGTCGAACACCAGTCCCAGCGTGCGCTTCAGCGACTGCTGCACCGGCTTGCGCGCCGGCATCAGCGGCAGCACGCCCTGGATGCGCGCCAGGCAGAACAGCACGCTGCGCGGAAACTCGCGATCCTTGAGCAGGAACTGCAGCGCCAGTTCGACGCTGACCCGCTGACGCAGCTGGCGGCGATACATCTGGTACGCCGCCAGCGCGTGCAGCAGGCTCATCCACTGCATGGCGCGGAACGCCTCCGCGTCGTCCTCGTTGCGCGGCACCACCAGCCCGCCCGCCGCGGCGTCGATGATGCGCGTGGTCATGTCGGCCTGTTCGATCGCCGTGCCCAGGCGCAGGAACTGGAAGCCGATGTCGCGGCTGACGTTGGCGGTGAGCAGGGCCGACACGCGCAGGCAGCCGTCGATCACGTGGTCGAGCAGTTCCTGGCGCGCCCGACGCTGCAGCACGCGCTCGGCATTCGCCTCGATGTGCAGGTGCAGGTGATTGATGGTCACCCAGCATTCCTGCGGCAGGGTTTCGCGCACCGTGCGCAGGATCTCCCGCGCATGGCCCACCACCGCGCGCAACGACAGCGGATGTTCCGGCTCGACCAGCAGGAAGCGCACCACGCTCGCCTCGTCCGGCGCCTCGCCCTGCTCGCCGTGCAGGCGGTCGAAGGCCGCCGCCGCGCCCAGGGTCTCGACCAGCGGCCGCCAGGCGAAGCGCACCGCACGCGGCAGGTCGAGCTGCAGCTGGCTGCTCACGTTGAGCAGCCGCGCCATGTTCTCCGCACGCCGCAGGTAGCGGCTGAACCAATAGAGATTGCCGGCCACCCGCGACAGCATCAGCCCGCCTCCTCGGTATCGACCACCCAGGTGTCCTTGGCGCCGCCGCCCTGGGAAGAGTTCACCACCAGCGAATGCCGCTTCATCGCCACCCGGGTCAGACCGCCGGTGGTGACGTAGATGTCTTCGCGCGACAGCACGAACGGGCGCAGATCCAGGTGCCGCGGCTCCGGCCGGCGCTCGCCGAGAATCGGCGCGGTGGACAGCGACAACGTGGGCTGGGCCATGTAGTTGCGCGGATTCGCCTCGATCAGCGCGCGGAACTGCTCGCGCTGGCGCTTGCTCGAGCGCGGGCCGATCAGCATGCCGTAGCCGCCGGATTCGTTGGCCGGCTTCACCACCAGCTTGTCGAGGTTGGCCAGCACGTAGGCGCGCTCGCGCGGATCGTGGCAAAGAAAACTCGGCACGTTCGGCAGGATCGGCTCCTCGCCGAGGTAGTACTTGATCATCTTCGGCACGAAGGCGAACACCACCTTGTCGTCCGCCACGCCCGCGCCCGGCGCATTGGCCAGCGCGACCTTGCCGGCGCGCCAGCTGCGGATCAGCCCGCGCACGCCGAGCACCGATTCGGGATGGAACACTTCCGGGTCGATGAACATGTCGTCGACCCGCCGGTAGATCACGTCGACCCGGCGCGGCCCATACACCGTGCGCATGTAGCAGACGTCGTCGTCGCCCACGAACAGGTCGCCGCCCTCGACCAGCTCCACGCCCATGCTCTGCGCGAGATAGGCATGCTCGAAATAGGCGCTGTTGTAGATGCCCGGGGTCAGCACGGCGATCACCGGCGTATCGCCGGGGCGCGGACTGAGCGCGGCCAGGGTGTCGTAAAGCTGCGCCGGGTAGTCGTCCACCGGCAGGATCGCGCTGGTCTCGAACAGCTCGGGAAACACCCGCTTGGCGACCATGCGGTTTTCGATCATGTACGACACGCCGCTGGGAATGCGCAGGTTGTCCTCCAGCGCGTACAGCGTGCCGTCGCCGTCGCGCACCAGGTCGGAACCGCACACATGCGCCCAGATCGACAGCGGCGGCTCGACGCCCACGCACTGCGGACGGAAATTCACCGAGTCCTTCAGCAGCGCGCGCGGGAACACCTTGGCCTTGACGATCTTCTGCGCGCCATAGACGTCGCCGATGAACAGGTTGAGCGCCCGGATGCGCTGGCGCAGGCCGGCGGCGGTGCGCTCCCATTCGCGGCGCGGAATCACCCGCGGGATCAGGTCGAACGGCAGGGTGCGGTCGACGTTGCGGCCTTCGCTGTAGACGGTGAAAGTCACGCCCATCACGCGAGCGGTGACGTCGGCGGCGAGCTGCCGCTCGGCCAGTTCGCGCCGGCTGAAGCCGGACAGGTAGTCGAGCAGCGGACGGGCCGCTTCGCGCGGGCGCCCTTCGGCGTCGATCAATTCGTCCCAGCTGGTCGAACGGTAGCCCGTCCAGTCCATGCGCGCGCTCCTCCCCGGCAACGGAAGGCTCGGGCGAGCGGACGGCCGAACGCCATCCCGTTGCTATGCAACATGCCCATATCGGCCGGAAGCGTCAAGCGGATTCTGCTTTCGGACGTCCAGACGTCCGCATCGTCGCGACCTCGCGATCGATTCGCGGCTACAGCGGCACCGGCTCCAGCGGCTCGCTGGCCGCCGGGAAGGCCGCCCACAGTTCGGCCATGCTCTGCCCGCCGACCGGATGGCGCAGGCCCGGCGCGATATCGGCGATCGGCTTCAGCACGAAGGCGTGGCGCAGCTCCTTGCGCGGGATGTCCAGGTGTCCCGGCCCCTGCGTGACCAGGTCGTCGTACAGCACGATGTCCACGTCCAGCGTGCGGTCCGAGAAGCGCGGCACGTCGCGCCGGCGGCCGTGGCGGTCTTCCAGCGCGTGCAGCCAGTCGTTCAGCGCCTGCGGCGGCAGCTCGGTCTCAAGCCCCACCGCCAGATTGACGAAGTCCGCCCCGTCGAAGCCCACCGAGCGGCTGCGATAGGCCGGCGAAACCTGCAGCTCGCCGAAGCGCGCGCGCAGTTCGTCGAGCGCGGCGCGCAGGTAGCGCTCCGGCTCGAGATTGGAACCCAGGCTGAGATAGACGCGCGCCATGCGTGCAGGTTTCGGCTCGGGCATCGGATCAGCGCGGCGGCGTGCCGCGCTCGATGCGCACGCCGACCGCCTTCGCGCCGCGCACGGCGCCCGGCTTGGACAGCTTCAGGCGCACCCAGCTCACTCCGAATTCCTCGCGGATGATCGCCGCGCAGCGCTCGGCCAGCGTCTCCACCAGGCCGAAGCTCGACTCGCCGACGTAGGCGATCAGGCGCTTGGACACGTCCTTGTAGTTGAGCGTGTCGGCGATGTCGTCGGTGGCGGCCGGCCGGGTATTGTCGAACGCCATCTCGATATCCAGCGAGAGGGTCTGGCGCACGCGCCGCTCCCAGTCGTAGATGCCGATCACGGCGTCGATGCGCAGGTCTTCGATGAAAACGATATCCATGGTCGGGGCATGCAACCGGTGAGAGGAACAGGCGGTAACCAGGCCGCCCGGCGGCGGCCATCCCGCTATGTTCTCATTCCTGCCCGGCCAATGCCTGCGGCGCCGGCGGCAGACCCGACAGGTCCCAGCGCGGATGCACGTCGACGCTCTCGCCCTGCTGCTGGCCGGCGGCCAGGCGGATCGCGCCGGCCAGGGCGATCATCGCGCCGTTGTCGGTGCAGAACGCCGGGCGCGGGAAATAGGTGCGGAAGCCGTCCTGCTCGCCGGCCGCCGCCAGCTCGGCGCGCAGCCGTCGGTTGGCACCCACCCCGCCGGCGATCACCAGCCGCTTGGCGCCGGTCGCCTGCAACGCTCGCCGGCACTTGATCAGCAAGGTGTCGACGATGGCCTCCTCGAAGGCGCGGGCGATGTCGGCGCGGGTCTGCTCGCTGCGGTCGGATTTCTGCCAGGCCAGCAGCACCTGGGTCTTCAGGCCGGAAAAGCTGAAGTCCAGCCCGGGCCGGTCGGTCATCGGCCGCGGGAAGCGGAACATGCCGGGGCGCCCCTGCCCGGCCAGGCGGGCCAGTTCCGGGCCGCCCGGATAAGGCAGGCCCATCAGCTTGGCGGTCTTGTCGAAGGCCTCGCCGGCGGCGTCGTCCAGGGTGTCGCCCAGGATGCGGTACTCGCCGATGCCCTTCACCTCGACCAGCAGGGAATGGCCGCCGGACACCAGCAGGGCCACGAACGGCGGCCGCGGCGGGTCCTCCTCCAGCAGCGGCGCCAGCAGGTGGCCCTCCATGTGGTGCACGCCGATCGCCGGCACTCCCAGCGCCCAGGCCATCGCCCTCCCGGCGGCGGCGCCGACCAGCAGGGCGCCGACCAGGCCGGGCCCGGCGGTGTAGGCCACCCCGCCCAGGTCCTGCGGGGTCAGGCCGGCCTCGGCCAAGGCCTGGCGCACCAGCGGCAGCAGCTTGCGCACGTGATCGCGGCTGGCCAGTTCCGGCACCACCCCGCCGTACTCGGCGTGCAGCCGGATCTGACTGTACAAGGCGTGCGCCAGCAGGCCGCGGCCGGGCTGCGCCGGCTCCCAGCGCAGCAGGGCCACCCCGGTTTCGTCGCAGGAGGTCTCGATGCCCAAGACGGGCTTTGAAAATTCTGTACTGTCCACGCTATACTTCGCGGCTCGCCCTATTTCACTGACCCGTCATCAGGCGGGCAGATTACCACTCGGAGTTTCCATGCCCAACGTCAAAGTTCGCGAAAACGAGCCGTTCGAGCTTGCTCTGCGCCGTTTCAAGCGTACCTGCGAGAAGGCCGGCGTGCTCGCCGAAACGCGCAAGCGCGAGTTCTACGAAAAGCCGACCCAGGAGCGCAAGCGCAAGCGCGCTGCCGCGGTGAAGCGTCACCTGCGCCGCCTGTCGCGCGACGTTTCGCGCAAGACCCGGCTGTACTGAGGCCTGCCCCGTCCGCTCGCGCGGACGGTCGCCGCGCGCCAACCCAGGCGCGTAGCCCAGGGGTTGCCGACGGCTGGCGCGATCGATCCGCCGCCGCAGTCCCATCGATCCTGCACCGGCCGGTGTCGCCTCCAGGCGACGCCGGCCTTGTGCGTTTCCGGAGAACCAAGATGACGCTCAAGCAGCAGATCACCGAGGACATGAAGACCGCCATGCGCGGCGGCGACAAGGCCCGCCTGGGCGTGATCCGGCTGATCCTGGCCGCGATCAAGCAGCGCGAGGTGGACGAGCGCATCGAGCTGGACGACGTGCAGACCCTGTCCGTGCTGGAGAAGATGGTCAAGCAGCGCAAGGATTCGGTGAGCCAGTACGTGGCCGCCAGCCGCGAGGACCTGGCCGACGTCGAGCGCGCCGAGATGACCGTGATCGAAGCCTACCTGCCGAGCAAGCTCGGCGAGGCCGAGGTCGACGCGCTGATCGAGGCCGCCATCGCCGAGACCGGCGCCAGCTCGCCGCGCGACATGGGCAAGGTGGTGGCCGCGGTGAAGGAAAAGGCCGCCGGCCGCGCCGACATGGGCGCAGTGTCCGCCCGCATCAAGGCGCGCCTGGCCGGCTGAGCCGGCACCGCATACCGCCACGTCACGGCCCGAGGCAGCTGCCTCGAGTCGGTTCATGCGCTCCGTGCCATGCGTCCCGTGCGCCGCGCGCTACCGTGGCTCGGCCGTCAGCCGGCAGTCGTTCGTGGCGCTGGCCTGACAGGCGGTCAAACCAAGCCGCGTGGGCGCGGTGGCCATCCGAGGGTGGGCCGCGGGCCCCGGGCCAATGCCCGCATACCGGCGTCATCGAGCCGCGCGAACCGACGCCCGCATCCTTCGCTCCTGCTCGGCCTACCCCGCGCTGGTTCGGCCTGCGCGCAAGCCTTCCACGACGCGCAGCGCCGGAGCGCGCGGCTCTTACGGACTCCGGCCCTTACAGACTCTTGAGCAGCTCGTGCCGCGCCCGTTCCAGCACCGGGTCGCGGCCGGCGCGCAGGTCGGCCACGCTGGGCGCCAGCTCGATGCCCGGCTTGATGCCGGTGCCGACGAAGTCGCGGCCGTCCGGGTAGCGGTCCCATTTCACGCAGATCCGCGCGAAGCCGCCGCCAGGCAGCGCGAACGACATCGGCATGCCGGTGCTGCCGCCGGTGGTCTGGCCGATCACCGGGCCGCGCTTCAGGCTGTCGAAGATCATCACGAAGTCCTCGCCGGCCGAGAAGGTCGCAGCGCTGGTCAGCACGGCCACCGGGCCGCGGAAGATCGGCGTGGTCTGGTGCGGATAGCTCGCGCCGCTGCCGTCCGCCGGCTGCCATTCCAGGCTCAGCTCGTCATTGGCGCGCGCCACCGGGCTCACCGCCAGTTCGCTGGAGCGCGGCCCCGGGATCGGCGCCTCGGTGAGGTGGGTGAGGATGTTGAAGGCGTTGCTGTCGGAACCACCGCTGTTGTGGCGCAGGTCGAGCACCAGCGCCTTGGCCTGCATGATCTGCGGCAGATGTTGCTCGAACGCCTTGCTGGAGGTGTCGGCCTCGAAATCGTCGATCGACAGATAGGCCACGCCGCCGGGCAGCGTGCGGAACTCGAACTTGGCGGGCTCGCGCCGATCCGGATAGTCGCCGCGCGACACCGTCACGCTGCGGCGATGGCCATGGCCGTCGTCGAGGCTCAGGCCGACCGGCGTGTCCTGATCGCCGGCGAGCAGGCCGTCGCCGTAGGCGCGCGTCAGCAGATCCTGCGGCGTGGAGCTGCTCTGATACGGCTCCACGCGTTCGTGCGCGTAGCGCTTGATCTCGATGCCGTCGATGGCGGTGATTTCGTCGCCGGCGTGGATGCCCTGCTTTTCCAGGCTGTCGCTGCCGACGAAGGTCACCAGCACCTTGTCGCCGACCAGGGCGGTGCGCAACGGCGGGCGCGCGTAGAAATGCTTGCGCAGCGCCTTCGGCGGATAGATGTTGGTGTGTCCGTCGTGCAGCAGCGGCGCGAAGCGCATCATCACTTCGTAGTAGGCGCGGGTATCGGACGCGGCCATTACCTGCGGCAGGAAATCCAGATAAGCCTGGTCCCAGTCGAGCTGGGGCACGTGGCTGAAGTGCGCGAAGCCGTGCTTCGCCTCCGACCAGAACAGCGAAAGCCCGGCGACGCGATCGGCCGCGCTCAGCTGGGCGACATACGGCGTCGCGAACGCCTTGTCGTGCCACAGGCGATCCATCGCGGCGGTACCCGCCAGCATCGCCTGATAGCGCGGCTCGTCGTGCAGCAGCGCCTGCGCCTGCTTGCTGCGGTAGACGGTATCGGCCGGCGCGGCGTCCTGCGCGAGGTTGGCCGCCATCATGTCCAACGCCTTCGCTTTGTCGCCCTCGTCGACGTACAGCCGGAAAAGATCGCTGCGCAGATCGTAGGCGCGATAGCGCAGCGGCTTGCTGCCGTCGGCCAGCGCCTGCACCGGCGCCGAGCGCGCGTCGTCCAACGCCTTCAGCAGAATGGTTTCGGCCTGGCTGCGCGCCTGCGGCGAATCGCTGCTCTTGCGCACCGCTGCTGCCTGGTCATGGGCCGCCGAGAGCCGCTCGTAGGCCTGCGCGGCAGGGCTTTCCTGCGCCTGCAACGCGGTGGCTTCCAGCCAGGCCATCCCGATCGCCGTCCATATCGCTCGCCGCATGGTGTCCCCCCAGGTGAACGCGCAGCTTACCCCGCGCCATGCGTGGAAAAACCGCCTCATCGACTAAACTAACGACCTATGCGCGGCCGCATCCCCGACAGTTTCATCGACGAACTGCTCGCCCGCGTCGACATCGTCGACGTGATCGAGCGGCGCGTGCCGATGAAGAAGGCCGGGCGCGAATGGACCGCCTGCTGCCCGTTCCACAACGAGCGCACGCCATCGTTCTACGTCAGCCCGGCCAAGCAGTTCTTCCATTGCTTCGGCTGCGGCGCGCACGGCAGCGCGATCAAGTTCCTGATGGATTACGAGCGGCTGGAATTCCCCGACGCGGTGGAGGAACTGGCGCAGTCGGTCGGCCTGAAAGTGCCCTACGAGGGCGGCCGCGACGAACGTCCGCGCGAAGACAAGACCGATCTGTACGCCCTGCTCGACGCCAGCGCCGGCTGGTACGCCGGCGAGCTGCCGAAGAGCGCCGAGGCGCAGGCCTACTGCCGCAAGCGCGGCCTGGATGCCGACACCATCGCGCGCTTCCGCCTGGGCTGGGCGCCGGCCGGCTACGACGGCGTGATCAAGGCGCTGGGCAGCAGCGAGCGGCGCATGCAGCTACTCAACGAGGCCGGCATGGTCGCCACCGGCGAGCGCGGCCACAAATACGACCGCTTCCGCGAGCGGCTGATGTTCCCGATCCTGGATCGCCGCGGCCGCGTGATCGCCTTCGGCGGCCGGGTGCTGTCGGCGGAACAGTCGCCGAAATACCTCAATTCACCCGAGACGCCACTGTTCCACAAAGGCCGCGAACTGTTCGCGCTGTGGCAGGTGAAGCAGGCCAACGCCAGCCTGCAGCGCATCGTGGTGGTGGAAGGCTATATGGACGTGATCGCGCTGCATCAGGCCGGCCTGCCGATCGCGGTGGCCACCCTGGGCACCGCGACCACCCCCGACCACACCGAGATCCTGTTCCGCGCCGCGCCCGACGTGGTGTTCTGCTTCGACGGCGACCGCGCCGGCCGCAGCGCCGCGTGGAAGGCGCTGGAGTCGGCGCTGCCGCGCCTGCGCGACGGCCGCCAGGCCTATTTCCTGTTCCTGCCCGACGGCGAGGACCCTGACAGCCTGGTGCGCAAGGAAGGCAAGACGGGCTTCGAGCAGCGCCTGAAGCAGGCCACCCCGCTGTCCGACTACTTCTTCGGCGAACTGGCGCAGGACGTCGACATGGCCAGCCTGGACGGCCGCGCGCGGCTGGCCGAACGCGCGCGCCCGCTGATCGCCAAGCTGCCGGACGGCGCCTTCCGCGACCTGATGGCCGACGAACTGGAAAAGCGCAGCGGCGCACGTGCCCTGCTGCAGCCCGATCCGTCCGCGCACCGTGCGGTGCAGCGCCCGGTGGCGGTGCAGCGCAGCCTGGTGCGCAGTGCGGTGGCCCTGCTGCTGGCCCAGCCGGGCCTGGCCGACCTGGTCGAGAAGCCCTACCGCTTCCTGCACCTGGACAAGCCAGGCGTGGGCCTGCTGGCCGAATTGCTGGACATTGCGCGCAGCCGCCCGGGTATCCATCCGGCCACGCTGGTGGAGCAGTTCGCCGAGCGCGAGGAATATGCCTCGCTGCAGAAACTGATGGCGGCGATGGTGGTGGGCGAGGCCGAACAGCAGCGGCGCGAGTTCCTCGACGCGCTGGCCCGGCTGGAGCACCAGGCCAACCTGCAGCGCAAGCACGAGCTGGAGGGACGGCTGGGCCGCCTCAGCGCCGAGGAAAAGGACGAACTGCGCCGCCTCTTGCCGATCCGCGAGCAATTCAGCGTCGATCCGCAGCACTGATCGCTGTTCGATACCTTCGTGCCTGCCGTTAATCCGGCGGTTGTCGTCGACAGGCGGGCCGTAGCGACGACAGGGTCGTGCCATCGAAAGCTGCGCCACCACCAAACGCCAACGCATACGATCGCCGACGAGTCGCGCTTTCAGACCAGGGCGTGTAGTCGCTTGTCGTCTAGGCTTCCGCGTGGGGCGGCTCGACATGCGCGACCGTCATGATCTCCATCAGGTCTTCAGCCGATCACGTGGCGCATCGACTCTCGCGGCTGCGCGGGGTACGCGCAAAGGGCTCGCGATAAGCGCAAGCCATCGCTTCCCGGAACGCGAGTCAGCGGGGGTACGAAGCAGCTCCAGGGACGCTGCCGAGGTTCGACCCCGGCTCGTCAGTTGCGGACGGCCGTCGTGCTCATGAGCGCGTTCAGGCTTTCAACCTGTCACCTTGCGCACCGGCCTCCGCAGGTCTCGCGACTCACGCACGAAACGCTCCCGCCGATCGCAACGATCCCTTCCAGGAAGGCGGATCAGCGGGAAGCATCAACAAGCCACGCCGCCGCAGACGCTCGACTCGAGTTAGCTCGCGCCGGCGATGGCCGCGGCTGCCTCAGGCTGCCAGCTTCGCCGCAAACTCCGCCACGCGCCGGCCGAGCAGACGCGCGGTCTCCAGGTCGCCGGAACGCGGCGCTTCTTCCGGCGTGGCGTCCGACGGCGACACCGCCAGCGCACCGGCGAAACCGGCCGTCCAGTTCACGTCGGACGGGCCGTGCTGCTTCTGGTTCGCCGGCTGCAGGCCGGTGCCGATCCACAGCTGGCCATGCTGCTGCGACAAGGTGAGGAAATAGCTGATGGTGGAGAACTTGTCGCCGTTGATCGAGGCGGAATTGGTGAAGCCGGCGGCGAGCTTGTCCTTCCACGCCGAGACGAACCAGGGCTTGGAGCTGGTGTCGGCGAATTTCTTGAACTGCCAGGCCGGCCCGCCCATGTAGGTGGGGCTGCCGTAGACGATCGCGTCGTGTGCGCCCAGCGCTTCCCACGCCGTGTCCGGCAGATTGCCGTCCTGGTCGATGCGGAACACGTTGACTTCGGCGCCGGCGACGCCGGCCGCGCCCTGCTGCACGGCCTCGGCCTGCTTGGCGGTGTGGCCGTAGCCGCTGAAATAGACGATCGCGATCTTTGCCATGGGAGGCTCCTGAAGAATTGGGCGCAGCGGATTGCGCATGTGTCCAGGCTACCGTTACGCCGCGCCGTCATCAGCCCCCTGCGCCGGGACACACTGTTGCCGCCCGGGCAACGATGGGCCGCGTATGGGATGATGGAAGCCTGTTGCCACGTATCGGCTGCTGACCGGCAAGCATGGACCTGCTCGAACGACTGATCACGATATTCGCCGAGAACGGCTACTGCGCGGTGTTCATCGCCCTGCTGCTGTGCGGCGCCGGCGCGCCGCTGCCGGAAGACATCACCCTGGTCGCCGGCGGCGTGATCACCGGGCTGGGCTACGGCAACGTGCACGTGATGTTCGCCGTCTCGATGGTCGGCGTGCTGGTCGGCGATGCCGGCATGTTCCTGCTCGGCCGCCACTACGGCGCGCACATTCTGCAGTGGCGGCTGGTGGCGCGCGTGCTCACCCCGCAGCGCTACGCGCGCGTGCAGGAAAAGTTCGAACGCTACGGCAACCGCCTGATGTTCTTCGCGCGCTTCCTGCCGGGCATGCGCACGGCGGTGTTCATCACCGCCGGCACCACTCAGCGTGTCTCGCTGTCGCGTTTCCTGTTGCTGGACGGCTCGGCGGCGATGATCAGCGTGCCGTTCTGGGTCTACCTCGGCTACTTCGGCGCGAACGAGCACGACTGGCTGGTGACCTGGATCCGTCGCGGCCAGAGCAGCCTGTGGGTGCTCGGCGGGCTGATCGTGCTGGCCGTGCTGGTGCTGTGGTGGCGGCATCGCCGCCGCGCACGCAGCCGTGCCGACGCGCCGGGCCAGGCGCAGGAAGCTTCCGAGGAGCGCCGCTAGGCCAACTTGAAGGCCCCCGCAAGGGGGCCTTTTTTTGTGGCCCGCCCCACGCGTCATGTGATATGACGGGGGCGAACAAATGGGAGGGTTGTCCATGAAATTCTTTGTATTGACCATCACTTTTTGTGTGACTGCCTCCATATTCGCATGCCATGCAAGCGGCGCAGGCAGGGGGGGCGGCCTTGTTGACAGCTCGAACGTCGATGATTCGGGAAGTAACTCACCAGACATTCGTAAAGACGCCCCCAAGGGCGTTTCCGAGGCATTTTATACGTGCATCGACAAGGCAGGCCAAAACCTCACCATCGCAGGATTTTGCATAACCAAGGAAAAGAAAGCGCAGGACGCGCGATTGAACAAGGTATATAAGGAATTGATAGCCGCTCTAAAACCAAATTCAAAGGACAGCCTCATAGCTGCCGAGAGGGCGTGGCTAGACTCCACGAACAAAGACGGAACGTTCGAGGCGACCATCTATAGCAGTGAGCAAGTGGATGATCTGGAGCAAAGTCAAAATGACATGTTCCGCCTTTGTGAAAGAGCGAACTTGTTAGAAAAATATCTCAAACTCGCCAAAGGCAATTAATTCACGATAAACCACACCAGGGACAAACCATGCCAAGGAGCAGATCATGTCAGGCATTGATATTAACGACAAGAATTTACCGGGCGCTGTATATTTCGTTGTAGGACGAGGCACTGAAGGCGGCCCGGCCTCCTATCATTTGTCCATCACTGGAATTACGGTAGGCACGTCCGATCCCTATTGGGGTGACATAAAAAGTGTCGCCCAAAGTAGCGGCCATACGCTCGGAACAATCCAAGTCGATCTGGGACAACGCGGAGATTGGCCCCTCGGCGCGACCGAAAAACGACCGCTAGCAACGGGAGAACAATCCTACGTCAACGCCATTGTCGAGCAATCATCGAACTATGCAAAAGCAAACAATCTTAAATTCACCAATGATCCGGATGGTCTTCAAACCGATCTTTTATCACACGGCGACGGCAGGAAGGGCAGGCCAGAAATAACTTTTATTGATAAAGATACGCGAGACAGCATTAATGCTTGGGCATCATCTGACGCAGGCAAGCAATGGATCCACGCAAACATGGATTACGCCCAAGTAAAGAACGCCACGGACACCGCCGTTTCAATGGTGAACACTTACGGCAAAAACATTCCCGAAGAACACCGGTTTGAAACGGTATGCATCCTCGCAAAAACTGCCAACCAGATGCCAGGCATGCTTGATAACTACAAAAAGGTAATGAGTGACGGCGGCAACTATGATGACCTTCTAAAGGAAGCAAAAAGCATCAAGGCAACGCATCACTACTACGGCGGATCATTCGCCTTAAGTGTCGCCGATAGATATCAAAATGAATATGCGGACCCCACAAAACAACCAGCCCTGGACAGGGCAAATGCGAAAGTTAGCGACCCCAACTATGATCCCTCGAAAGAAAGCAGCGACCCGGACGTCAAAGCTGCTTTAGGCGCCATCGGTCAATCAACCCACGTTCGTGCACCAGCCCAGCATGCTGCGGAACTCCTGCAGCGTGGAGACAAAGGTGATGCTGTCGGCGAGATTCAGTCTGAACTCCGAGACCTTGGCTATAAAGATCACAAAGGCAACCCGATCACAGCCGACCGATCCTACGGCAACGACACCAAGGCCGCAGTTGAAGCATTTCAAAAGGATCACGGCCTAGGTATCGATGGGGTGGCTGGACCCACCACCCAGAAAACCCTGAAGGAACAGGTGCAGGCTCAGACGGATGCGCAGAGTATGCATCCCGATCTGGCCAAGTCGTACTTGCTCAGTGACCCAGCCCACCCAGCCAACGGTCTATACAGTCAGGTCTACGGCAAGCTCTCCGAACTTGATGCATCGCTGGGCCGCACGCCCGACCAGCGAACCGCGAATCTCGCCGGCTCGCTGACCGTTGCCGCCCAAGCGCAAGGCATCACTCGTGCTGACTATCTCTTACCCGATATCAAGGAAGGCTCTTTGATGTTCGTCGCCCAAAACACCTCCCCACTCTAGACCGTGGCCGAGGTGCAGATCGTCCAGGCGATGAATACTCCGCTCGAACAAAGCAGCGCGCAGTCTCAGCAGATAGTCCAGCAACAAGCCCAACAGGCGCCGACCCAGGCGCAAACGCAGCAACAAGCCCAGCCGACACAGCAGGCGCCACAAGGCCCAGCGCTCACCCGCTGACCGTCGAGTGGGCAAAGGCGGAGATACTCCCTCAACTTTTTTGGCACGCGGCAACAGGGGCAGGTTGGCATGCTGCCTCCTGAATTACTCAAGGGTTCGTAGAGGCGATGAAATGCCGGCAACTTCTGGCTCTAGCCACTGGGATGGACTTATGAAATGTGCAATCTCTCGCTCTGGTGGGCGTCGTTCTTACTGCTTCGCCAGATGCGCATGCCATTGGCACCGCGTCAACGGAACATAGCCGGGAAAGCGACATTAGCCGCACGAACTCACCGAGCGAGCGCGTAGCCACCTATCTCGACACGCCAGTACGGCATACCGACCAAGGCGACCGGTACGCCATCCATGCCGTGTATGGCCATTTGTCGGGACGCGCTCGCGCACCATGCAGTCAATCCGACGTACCGAATGCAAGGGTTGGCGCCGTAGCGACGGACCAGGCCACGGTTGAGTCCAAGTTTTCAAATCCCGATGCGAAAAGCACCTGACTGCAGATTCAAGGCGGCTGCGGGACTTAAGCTTATTTCTGGACAGACGCGACAGGCGTGCTCAGCACTTCGGGCGCACCTTCGGACGGCGGTGACGGTAACGATGGCAATAGCATCAACCCAGACGATCCGTGCGACCTCGACTCCAGCGGCGCTCCGATCACCCATCAGGACGGATATCGCCGCTATAGCCTGTAAAAAAACCGGGCCAGCTAACGCGCGAAGCAGGCAATCAGCACGGCTTCGGTGAACAGGCCGAGCACGGTGCCGAGCAGGATGGTCGCGGTGGCATCGGCCATGTAGGTGCGGCTGCGCAGCGCGAACATCGCCGCTGCGGTGGCGGTGGGCACGGCGCCGGTCATGATCGCCTGATGCGCGGGCGCGCCGGCGACGCCGAACAGCAAGGCGCCCAGCAGCATCAGCACCGGCTGCAGGAAATTCTTCACGCCCAGGTTGGCCAGCACGTTGGCGTTGATGCGGAAGCGCTCGCCGTACAGCATCAGGCCCAGCGCGAACAGCGAGGCGCCGCCAGCCGAGCCCGCCACCAGGCCCACCGAGATCGCCACCGGCTTGGGCAGCTTCACGTGGGCGAAGCTCAGCAGCATGCCCAGCACCGGCAGCCACACGATCGGGTTCAGCAGCGCCTGCCCCAGGCTGCGCAGGAACACGCGCCAGGCCTGCTCGCGCTTCGCGCCGGCATCGGGCTCGGTGAGCTGCAGCAGCACCATGGTCAGCGGCAGCATGAAGATGCTGGTGATCAGGTTGCCCACCAGCACCGCCAGAAAACCCTCCGGTCCGAACACCGCGGCCAGCACCGGCGCGCCGAAATACGCCATGTCGGGAAACGCGCAGACCAGGGCCTGCACGGTGGACGTGCGCAGGTCGTGGCGGAACAGATAGCGGCCCATCGCCAGCGCTACCAGATAACTGCCCATCAGGCCGAACAGCAGGCAGCCGGCGAAGCCGAGGTGGCCCAGCTTCTCCGGCGCGGTGCCGATGGCGCCCTCGAACAGCGCGAACGGCAGGGCGAAACGGATCACCAGCACCGCCAGCACGCCGGCGTCGGCCGACTTCAGCAGGCCGAGCCGGCCCGACAGCCAGCCCAGCATGACCACGAAGGCGATCGGCAGCAGACCGTCGAGGATGGTTTCCAGCACGCGGCGGCTTCCTGTGTGGGCTCAGTCCGCGCCGAGGCGCCGGTACGGCACGTAGTGCGGCGTCCACATCCTGGCGCGGATCAGGCCTTCGATCTGGTCGGTGTCGACGCCTTCGGTCAGGCCCTCGCGATGCGCCTGCAGCGCCACGTCCAGCGCCACCGCGGCGGCCACCTCACGCAGTGCGGTCACCGGCGGCAGCAGGTTGCGGCGCGGATCGTCGCGTGCCGGCGAGGCCGCGGCCAGCGCCTTCGCCGCAGCCATGAACATGGTGTCGGTGACGCGGCGCGCGCGCACCGCGATGGCGCCCAGGCCCACGCCGGGGAAGATGTAGGAGTTGTTGGTCTGGTCGACGCTGAACTTGGCGCCGTCGCGCTGCAGCGGCGGGAACGGGCTGCCGGTGCCGATCACCGCGCGGCCCTCGCTCCACTGCTCCAGATCCTGCGGTGTCGCCTCGGCGCGCGAGGTGGGGTTGGACAGCGGGAAGATCACCGGGCGCGGATTGTGCTCGGCCATCGCGCGCACCACCGCTTCGGTGAACGCGCCGGCCTGGCCGGACACGCCGATCAGCGCGGTCGGCTTCGCGTTGCGCACCACGTCGAGCAGGGCGATCCGGTCCGGGTGGTCGAGTTTCCATGCGGACGCCACCGCCGGGTCCTGCAGGAACGGCTGCTGGAACGGCGCGATGTCGCTCATGCCCTGCACCAGCAGGCCATCGCGGTCGACCATGAAGAAGCGCCGCGACGCCTCGGCTTCGGGCAGGCCGGCATCGATCATCGCGCGGCGGATCAGGCTGGCGATGCCGCAGCCGGCCGAGCCCGCGCCCAGCACGGCGATGCGCTGCTCGGTCAGCGGCACGCCGGTGACCTTGATCGCCGCCAACAAGGTGCCGGTGGCCACCGCGGCGGTGCCCTGCACGTCGTCGTTGAAGGTGCACAGGCGATCGCGATAGCGCTCGAGCAGGCGCGTGGCGTTGTTCTTGGCGAAGTCCTCCCACTGCAGCAGCACGTGCGGCCAGCGCTTGGTCACCGCGCTGACGAAGGCCTCGATGAAATCGTCGTAGGCCTGGCCGCGCACGCGCTCGTGGCGCCAGCCCACGTACAGCGGATCGCGCAGGCAGTCGGGATTGTCGGTGCCCACGTCCAGCATGATCGGCAAGGTGGTGGCTGGGTCCAGGCCGCCGCAGCCGGTGTACAGCGCGAGCTTGCCGATCGGGATGCCCATGCCGCCGGCGCCCTGGTCGCCCAGGCCGAGGATGCGCTCGCCGTCGGTCACCACGATCGCCTCGACGTGGTCGAAGCGCGGATTGGCCAGGATGGTCTCGATGCGGTGCTGGTGCGGCAGGCTCAGGAATAGGCCGCGCGGCTTGCGGTAGAGCCGGCTGAAATGCTGGCAGCCGGCGCCGACGGTAGGCGTGTAGACCACCGGCAGCAGTTCCTCCAGATGCTGGGTCAGCACGGCGAAGAACAGCGTCTCGTTGGTGTCCTGCAGCTCGCGCAGGAAGGCGTAGCGCTCCAGGTCGGTGCTGAAGTTGCGCAGCACCTGCAGGCGTCGCGACACCTGCTCTTCCAGCGTGCCGATGTTCGGCGGCAGCAGGCCGTGCAGGTCGAACAGGTCGCGCTCGGCCTCGCTGAAGGCCATGCCCTTGTTGAGCAGGGGCGAGGCGAGCAGTTCGTAGCCGGACAGCGCGGTGGCGCGTTCGTCGGTTGCCTTGGAGTCGATGGAGCCGGACATGGGGGTGGCCTTGTGGACAGTGCGGGGAGAGCTCCCGGACCGCAACGCTAGAACACCACCTGGGCGCGCATGCCGAACGAGTTGCCCCAGTCCGGGCCGCGGTAGTTGCCCACCTGGTTGTCGGTATACCAGCGGATGTAGTTGAACATCAGCCGCGACCAGTCGTTGAGGTACCAGTTGAGTCCCGCAGTGTAGCTGAGCCCCTTGCCGCCGCGCGGCGCGCCGGTGAAGTCGTAGTGGTCCACCCGCGCCGCCAGCTCGAACGCGCCCCAGCCGCCGGAGGTCACCGGATCGTTCACGCGGATGCCGTTCCAGTCGCCGGTGCGGCTGGAGAAGCCGGGCTTTTCGCCGGTCAGCAGCCAGCCGGCGGCCAGCGAGGAACCGTGCCGCGATACCGAGTCGCCGCTGCCGCTGTCGATCACCCGACGCGCGTACTCGCTCATCACCCAGAAGCTGCGGTAGACGCCACCCAGTTCGTAGCCCGAGGCATGATCGCGGGTGGGATCGGCGATCGAGCTGGCCGACACGGCCAGGTTGGCGTTGTAGTCCAGCGCGATCGCCGGCGTGTTGTTGATGCTGGTGACGCCGCTGCTGATCTGCTCGTCGTAGTACCACGCGCCCACGTGCAGGAAGCCGTCGTCGCCCTTCAGCGGATTCCAGTGCGCGCGGGTCACGTAGGCCACCGAGTCCGAGCTGCTGCCGGTGATCGAGCTGGACGGCGCGTTGCCGCTCACCGACAGGCTGTAGTGCCAGTTCTCGCCGAAGATCTTCCACTGCCCGCCCAACCCGAAATAGCTGTTGACCGGCTCGCCCACGGTGACCGCGGCGTTGCGCAGCATGAAGGGCGTGCGCGCCTGCTCGGTGCCGCCTTCGGTGCCGAGGTCCTTGAGGAAGTTGCCGAGGTAGAACTTGCTGCTCTCGCCGAAAATCGTGGTGGTGTAGGTGAGGTAGGCCTGGCGCAGCGAGACCTTGTTGCCGGCGAAGTCCGCTTCCACGTGATAGCCGAGCGGGCCGATGCTGCCCTCGCCGCCCAGGCGCGCCTGGTCGATCTGCGAGCCGTTGATGTTGCGCGTAGGGTAGGCGGAGCCGCGGGTGCCGGTGAAATCGACCAGCAGGCGGCCATCCGGCTTGAAGGTGAAAAAGCCGTCGTCGCTGCTGAATACCGGCCCGGCCTCGCCGCCTTTACCCCAGCTGGCGCCGCTGCCGCCGCCGGTGCGCGCCTGCGCCAGCGCCAGCTCGTCGCTGCGATAGGCGGCGATGGCCGACTGCACCTGGGCCTGGGTGTCCACCGGCGGTGCCGGCGGCGCGGCGGCAGCGACGGCCGACGCCGGCGCCACCGGTGCGGCGGCAGGAGCCGACTGCTCATGCGCCTCGACCGCCGCCAGGCGTCGTTTCAGCGCCTGGATTTCCACCGCCTGCTGCTTCACCAGGCGCAGCAGTTCCTCGTTGCTGACCTGCTCGGCGGCCTGCGCCGGCGACGACACCGCACAGCACAGCGCGGCGACTCCGGCCAGCGTCGCCAGGGCCGGCGTGCCTGCTCCGGACGATCCGCGTCGCGCGTCGCTTGATCGACCGCGCCGATACGGCTCAGAGACGCCTGTCCGCACGACATCGGACGATGGCGTCGACGCAGGGACAGCACGCCCCTGCCCGCTGGGCTGCAAAAAATCTCTCATGCGAATGCACTCCTCGTTCGAAGGGACGGGACGCAGATAGAAGGCTCAGTCACCGTCAGGCAGCGCATCGCTGCGGGCGCGTTGCGCCGGCGCGAGGCCGTTGGCGAACGGGCTGGCGTCGGCGGCCGGCAGGAAACCGTGCGAACGCGCCCAGGTGGCGAACAGCAGCGGCCAGGACGCCACCAGGGTGCCCGGATTGCCCAGGCCCCAGCCATGTCCACCGCGTTCGAACACGTGCAGCTCGGCCGGCACGCTCTGTTTGTGCAGGGCGTCGAACATCACCAGGCTGTTGCCGATGTTGGCGATCGGATCGTCCGCCGCCTGGGCCAGGAAGGTCGGCGGCGTGGCATGGCTGACATGCAGTTCCACCGAATAGGCCTGCACGGCGTCGGGCTGGGCCGACAGCTCGCGGCTGGAACGGGTAGTGTCGAACGGCGGCTGCAGCGAGATCACCGGATAGATCAGGCCGGCGAAATCAGGCCGCGAAGACTGCTGGTCGGCGCCGTCCTGCGCGGGATAGAAGCTGTCTGCGAAGCGCGTGGCGGTGATCCCGGCCAGATTGCCGCCGGCCGAGAAACCGAGCACGCCGATACGCTGCGGGTCGATGCCGAGTTCGTGCGCATGCGCACGCAGCAGGCGCATGGCGCGCTGGGCGTCCTGGAACGGCGCGACCGGCGCCCAGCCATCGGCGGGCAGACGGTAGTAGAGGATCGCCGGCGTCACGCCCAGCGCGGCCAGCCACTGCGCCGCCGGCCAGGACTCGTGGCCGATGCCGATGTGGTAGTAGCCGCCGCCACCGACGATCAGCACGGCGGTGCCGTTCGGCCGCGCCGGCCGGTAGATCTCCAGGCGCGGCTGCACCACGTTGGACACCTCGCCGTTGCGGCCGACGCGCTCGTGGCCGTGCGTAGCCTTGCCGTCGCCGGGCGGCGTGCCGGACCACAGCGCGATGGTCTGCGCCGGCGGCGCGGCCGGCGCCTGCTGGGCGGAAACGGCCTGCCCCATCAACAGGCCGGCCAGGGCGAACGCCCACGCGCAAAGCAGCTTCATGCCTCGTCTCCCATCACGAATATTCCCCGCCTGCGGCAGCGATCGCCGCAGAGTGCAGGCCGCCCCGCGGCCTGCGGCCAGGAGGCCATTTAATGAGGCCTCGAGGCATATGTAAAATATATATATCGTACGCAAGGCATACGATTCGACTATGGCTAGACCGATCGACCTGCGCCTGCTGCACTACTTCGTCACGGTGGCCGAAGAGCGCAACATCACCCGCGCCGCGCAGCGCCTGAGCATGGCGCAGCCGCCGCTGAGCCAGCAGATGCGCCTGCTCGAGCAGCGCCTCGGAGTGGAACTGTTCGAGCGGCAGCCCTCCGGCATCGCGCTGACCCGCGCCGGCGAAGCCCTGCTGGTGCGGGCGCGCGAAGTGCTGGCCGGCGCCGACGGCCTGGTGCCCTATGTGCGGCAGGCGGCACGCGGCCGCTATCGCCTGCTGAAGATCGGCCTGACCACCTCGGCCTCGCTGCACGCCACCACCTCGGAACTGCTGCGCCGCTGCGCGGCGCGCCACGAGGAGCTGTCGATCGAGCTGCACGACGGCAACGCGCAGAACCTCACCGGACGGCTGGTCGACGGCGAGCTGGACCTGGTGCTGCTGCGCGCGCCGGTGCTGCGGCCCGATTCGCTGGAGTACAAGATCATCGACCACGAGCCGCTGCTGCTGGCCTTGCCGGCCGCGCACCCGCTCGCAGGCGCGAGGCGCAAACGGATCGCGCTGGGCGGGCTGGCGCAGGAGGCCTTCATCCTGGTGCGCGAGCCCGGCCAGCCCGGCATCTACCAGCAGCTGCTGCAGGCCTGCTCGGCCGCCGGCTTCGAGCCGCACATCGCCGCCGAGGTGCCGCGCATGCTGGCCTGCCTGAACCTGGTCGCGGCCGGCATCGGTATTTCCGTGGTGCCGGCCTCGATGCAGTCGGTGATGACGGCGCACGTGCGCTGCCTGCCGTGCGTGGGACTGGAAGCGCTGCATGCGCCGCTGACCCTGCTGGTGCGCAAGCAGGAACGGCGGCCGCTGGTGCATGCGGTGGTCGAGGAAGCGGCGCGGCTGACCTCGCACCGGCCGCGCGCTAAGCGCGGCTAGCCTGCCGGCGCGGCCTGCCGGGTCAAGGCGATCTCGGCCAGGTCCAGCTCGCGCGTCATGGTGTGCAGGACCGCGTCGTCGACCCGCTGGGTGCGGCGCAGGCGCTGCAGTTCCTCGCGCTCGGCGCGCAGCGCGGCCAGACGCAGCTCGCGCTCGATGCCGGCCAGCCGCCGCGCCTGCTGCGGCCCTTCGCCGTCGTCCTCGCCGGCCGCCTCGATGCGCTGCTGGTAGTCGGCGCTGACCCGCGCGCCGACCTCGGCGACCTGGGCCACCACGCTCGCACCGGCGCCCTCGCCGAGTTCCTCCACACGCCGGTCGACCGCCTGCAGCGCGGCCTGCGCGGTGCGCGCGCGGGCCATGCGCTCCTCGCGCACGTGCGCGGTCTCGGCCGGCAGCTGCAGGCCGCGAATCAGCAGCGGCAGGCCGACGCTGCCGGCCAGCAAAGTAGTCAGGATCACCCCAGTGGCCAGGAAGATCAGCAGGTCGCGCGCGGGAAAGCCGCTGCCGTCGTGCAGCAGCGGCGGCAGCGACAGCACGCCGGCCAGGGTGATCGCGCCGCGCACGCCGGACAACGCGGTGACCCAGATCAGCCGCACGCCCGCGCGCGGGCGCTCGCGGCGATGCAGGCGTGCCCACAGGTAGGACAGCCGCAGCGACACCCACACCCACACGAAGCGCAGCAGGATCAGGCCGAGGGTGATCGCCAGCACGTACAGCGGCAGCTGCCACAGCGCGCTGCCGCCGGCCTGCTGCAGATCGGTGCGCGCGCCGCCGAGGATCGAGGGCAGCTGCTGACCGAGCAGCAGGAAGATGATGCCGTTGAAGACGAACTCGACCATGTTCCACACGCTGCCGGCCTGCATGCGCGTGGCCACCGGGCTGCCTTTGCGGATGTCGACGTAGTTCATGGTCATGCCGGCCGCCACCGCGGCCAGGATGCCCGACACGTGCAGGTGCTCGGCCAGCAGGTAGGCGGCGAACGGCAACAGCAGCAGCAACGCCACCGGAGCCGCCGGGTTGGCGTCGCCGTTCCAGCGCAGCAGGCGCCGCCACAGCCGCGCGAACAGCCAGGCCGAAGCGAAGCCCACGAACAGTCCGCCCAGCGCCACCAGCACGAAACTTACGGCCGCCTCGCCCGGCGAGAAGCGCGCGGTCAGCACGGCCTGTACGGCGAACTGCAGGGCGACCAGGCCGGAGGCGTCGTTCATCAGCGCCTCGCCTTCCAGCACGTGCTGCAGGCGCTGCGGCAGGCGCGAGCTGCCGGTGATCGAACTCACCGCCACCGCGTCGGTGGGCGACAGCACCGAGGCCAGCGCGAACGCTGCCGCCAGCGGCACCGCCGGAATCATCCAGTGCACGAAGTAGCCGATGCCGAACACGGTGAACAGCACCAGCCCGAAGGCCAGGGTGACGATCGGCCGGCGCAGCAGGAAGAACTCGCGCTTGGGAATGCGCCAGCCGTCGGCGAACAGCAGCGGCGGAATGAACAGCAGGAAGAACAGCTGGTGGTCGAACTGCACATGCAGGCCGAACGCCGGCAGCGCCAGCAGCGCGCCCAGGCCGATCTGCATCAGCGGCAGCGGCAGCGCGAACGGCAGCAGCCGCAGCAGCGCGCCGGACAGCGCCACCACCAGCAGCAGGATCAGCACGGTGTAGACGATGGTCATGCACGCCCACGCTTGTTGCGGAGACTCGGAAAATAACCGCGCCCCGTCCGCGCTGTCGAGCTTGCCGGTGTGGCGCCCGGGTCAGTCGCGCAGGTCGATATGCAGCCACACCGTGGGCGCCGGCTTGCGCCGGCGCTGCAGCCGCGCCCACCAGCCGTGCTTGTGGGTGCGCTGGTACAGCGGCTGGTGCATGCGCACCCGCTCCAGCAGATCGTCGTCGCCGTCGTCGGAGCCCCGCGCCAGCTGTTCGGGCTCCATCAGCAGCTGGCCGGGCAGCAGCAGATGGGCCTGCTCCCTGACGCGCTCCTGATGCTGCTCGGCGGCCGCTTCGTCGAACAGCACGCATACGCTGGGCCGGCCCTTGCTGCCCAGACTCACCAGGGCCAGCCAGGCCTCGCCGATGTCGGGCTGGCTGCGGCAATAAGCGTAGAGCCAGGCCGCGAAGGCCTTCGGATACGCCTTGCGCGCCTCGGCCGGATCGTGCTCGGCCTCGCCGTCGCCATTCAGCACGGCGGCGCCTTGCGCCATCACCAGCAGCCGCTCGTACTCGAAAAGCTCGCTGTCCTCGCCTTCGTGGATGACCAGGGCGAAACGCTGGTTGCGCGCCAGCGCGAGCATCAGCACGCCGTTGACCTCCATGATCCGTTCGGCGCCGAGCCCGAACATCTGCTGCGCGACGGCCTGCTCCAGCGCCGCCGCAATCACCGGCACGCCGGGCAGCGCGTCCAGCTCGGTGAAGCCGATGCCGACCTTGCCTTCGGGCAGGGTGCCGGGATCGGCGGTGGGTACGTACAGCGGCTGCTCGCCGAAGCGCTGCAGAAACGGCTCGAGTCCGTCGGGATCGTTCTGCAGCTCGGCCAGGGAGGCACGGACGTAATCGAGAAATGCAGCGGGCATGCCAGGCTCCCTAGCGGTGGTTCGGAGTTCGAACGACGGCGGACGATCGCTCCGGATCGCCGCCGTCGCCGCAGCGGATTATCCTCCGGACGCCACGTCGTGGCGATTCCACCAGCCGCCGCCCAGCGCCTGGAACAAGGCCACGCTGTCGGCATAGCGGCCCGCCTGCGCCTGCGCCAGCGCGATCGCCGCCTGCAGCCGGGCCTGCTCGGCGGTGAGCAGGGCCAGCTCGCTGAGGTCGCCCAGCGCGAACTGGCGCTTGGCGATCTCCAGGCTGCGCGCCGCCGCCTGGTCGGCGCTCGCCGCCGCGGCCAGCGTCTGCGCATCGGACTGCACCGCATGCAAGGTGTCCGCCACGTTCTGCAGCGCGTCGATCACCGTGCTGCGGTACTGCGCGGCGCTCTGCCGCAGGGTCGCTTCGGCCGCCTTCTGCTTGTGCTTCAGGGTGCCGCCGTCGAACAGCGGTGCGGTGATGTTGGCGCCCAGGTTCCAGAAGCCGGTGCCGTGCCCGAACAGGTCGCTGTGGTCGTCGGCCGCGCTGCCCCAGTTCCCGGTGATCTGGATGTTCGGCAGGCGGCTGGCGATCGCCACGCCGACCTGGGCGCTGGCCGCATGCAGCTGCTCGTCGGCCATGCGCACGTCGGGACGCTGCTCGACCAGGCGCGCCGGCAGGTTCAGCGGCAACTGCGCGGGCAGCTGCAAGTCGTCCAGGTGGAAGCTCGCGTCGATCGTCTGGTCGGGCGTGCGCCCGCTCAGCGCGGCCAGCAGGTCGCGCTGCTGGGCCAGCTGCTTTTCCAGCGGCGGCAGGGTGGCGCGGCTTTGCGCCAGCGCGGTGCGCTGCGCCGCCACTGCGGCTTCGGAAACGTCGCCGAGCGTCTGCTGGCGCAGCATAGTGTCGAGCATGCGCTGCTGGTCGTCGACGATGCGCCGGGTGGCCTCCAGCTGCGCGCGCAGGGAGGCTTCCTGGATCGCCGCATTGACCAGGTTGGTGGTCAGGGTGAGGTAGGTCGCCTCGAGCTGGAAGCGCTGCGCGTTGGCCTGCGCCACCAGCGATTCCAGCTGCCGCCGGTTGCCGCCCCACAGGTCGGGCGCGTAGGACACGCTGACCTGGGCGGTGGTGAGGTTGTACAGCGTGCTGTTCGAGGCCACCCCGCTGGACAGCACCGTGCCGGTCTTGCTGCGAGTCGGATCGATGCTGGCGTTGAGGCTGGGGAAAAACGCGCCGCGTTGCGCGCGTGCGTTCTCCCAGGCCGCCTGCAGCGCGCCCTGCGCGGCCTCGACGTCGGCGTTGTGCTTCAGCGCGTCGTCGATCAGCGCGTTGAGCGGCTGCGAGTGGAACAGCGTCCACCACTGCCCGGGGATGTCCATGTCGCGCACGAACTGCTGCGCGCCGCCGGCGGTGCCTGCGGCCGAGACCGTGCTCGACGGCTGCGGCGTCGGCGCATAGCCGGTCGTCGCCGGCGCCGCGGGACGCCGGTAGTCCGGCCCCACCGCGCAGGCGGCCAGCGCCAGCGCGACGGCGGAAGCGAGCAGGGCTTGTCTGATGTGCTTTTTGTGGATGGCGCGCATGTTCAGATCTCCCTGCCGGTCGGCGCATGGCCGCGGTGCCGCTCGATGAAGCGCTCGATCGCGAAATAGCTGCCGGGCAGGATGTACAGGGTGAGCAAGGTGGCGATCGGCAGACCGCCGACCACTACGGTGGCGAGGCCTCGCTGCACGTCGGTGCCGATGCCGGTGGCCAGGGCCGCCGGCAGCATGCCGACGCTGGCCACGGTGGCGGTCATCAGTACCGGGCGGAAGCGTTCGCTGGCGCCGGCCAGCACCGCTTCGGCCAGGGACAGCCCTTCGCGGCGCACTCGGTTGATGTTGGACACCATGATGATGCCGTTCTGCACGGCCACGCCGAACAGCGCGATGAAACCGACCGCGGTGGCGATGTTCAGCGTCTCGCCGCGCACGTGCAGCGAGATCAGCCCGCCCACCGTGGCCAGCGGCACCACCGCCAGCACCAGGAAGGCCTGATGCAGCTTGCCGAACTCGGCGAACAGCAGCACCGCCATGATCGCCATCACCATGGCCATCACCACCATCAGCCGCGCCTGCGCGCGCTGCGCGTTCTCGAAGCTGCCGGCCCATTCGAGCTGGTAGCCCTGCTTGTCGAAATGCACCTTGGCGTCGATCTGCGCCTGCGCGTCGGCCAGGTACTCCGACAGCGCGCGGTCGCGGTTGTCGATGCGGATGGTCAGCTGGCGCTTGCCGTGCTCGTGCGCGATGGTGCTCTCGCCGGTGGCCAGACGGATGTCGGCCACCTGCTTCAGCGGCACCTGCGCGCCGCCGGTCGAGCTCAGCGGCAGCTCGCCGATCGCCTCCACGTTGTTGGCCAGCGCATTCGGCACGCGCGCGGTGACGTTGTACACGCGATCGCCCACGTAGACCTGGGTGATCGGCGCGCCGCCGAGGGCGGTCTGGATCAGGCCGCTGATGTCGGTCACGTTGATGCCGTAGCGCGCCGCCGCCGAACGGTCGGCGGTGATCAGCAGCTGCGGGATCGGCGGCTCCTGGAAGATCGAGGCGTCGGCGGTGCCGCGCACGCCCTGCAGCACGTCGACGATCTGCCCGCCGATGCGGCGCAGCTCCTTGAAGTCGTCGCCGTAGATGCGCAGCACCAGCGGGCTGTGCGCGCCGCCGACCATGTCGTTCTCGCCGTCCACGATCGGCTGGCTGACGCCTACGCTGATGCCGGGGATCTGCTGCATGCGCGCGTTGAACTTGCGCAGGAACTCCGCCTTGGTCTCGCCGTGGGCCCAGCTGTCGTAGGGCTTGAGGCCGACCGCCGACTCGACGTGCGACGGCGTCCACGGGTCGGTGCCGCTGTCGTTGCGGCCGAGCTGGGTCACCACGTAGGAGACTTCCGGGAATTCCCGCACGGCGCGTCGCAGCTGCGCGGTCATCTCGCTGGCCTTGTCCAGCGACAGGCCGGTGGGCATCTGCACCTGCAGCCACAGCGAGCCTTCGTCCAGTTCGGGCAGGAACTCGCGGCCGATGGTCGCGCCCAGCAACAGCACGCCGCACAGCGCCACGGCCGCGGTGAGGTAGACCACCGGCAGCCGATGCAGCAGGCGGCCGAGGCTGTTGTTGTAGCCGGATTGCAGGCGTTCCAGCAGCTTGTTGTGGAACAGCTTGCGCGGCTTGCGCAGGGCCAGGTAGGCCAGGCCCGGGGTCAGCGTCACCGTGCACAGCAGCGCAGCCAGCAGGGCGTAGCCCACGGTGAAGGCCATCGGCCGGAACAGCTTGCCTTCGGCATGCTCGAAGGCGAACAGCGGCAGGTAGGCGGTGATGATGATGAGGGTGGCGAAGAAGATCGAGCGGCCGACGTGGCCGGTCACCGTCATCACATCGTCCTCGGTGAGCACCTCGTTGGGCTTTTCTTCGCGCCGACGCAGGATCGCCTCGGTCACCACGATGGTGCCGTCGACGATCACGCCGAAGTCGATCGCGCCCAGCGAGAACAGGTTTGCCGGCATGTGGGTGAACTGCATCAGGATGAACACGGTGACCAGCGACATCGGAATCGCCACCGCCGCCACCAGGGCCGAGCGCGGGCTGCCCAGGAACAGGATCAGCACGATGCACACCAGGCCGACGCCTTCCATCACGGTGTGGAAGACTTTTTCCTTGGTGGCGTCGACCAGATCGTCGCGGTCGATGTACGGCACGATGCGCACGTCCTGCGCGGCCAGCTGCTTGTTGAGCTCGGCGACCTTGGCATGGATGCCTTCCAGCACGCGCGAGGGGTTCTCGTACTTGAGCAGGTCGACGATGCCTTCGATGGTGTCCGGGTTGCTGTCCTTGCCGAGGATGCCCTGGCGCACCTGGTGGCCGTACTGCAGCTTGCCCAGGTTGCGCACCAGCACCGGCACGCCGTTGCTCTGGGTCACCACGATGTCGCCCAGGTCCTTCAGCGTGTGCACCATGCCGATGCCGCGCACGATGTAGGACTGCTCGCCGCGGCTGATGCGGCCGCCGCCGGCATTGGCGGTGTTGGCCGAGATCGCGCTGCTGACCTGGCTCACGCTGACCCCGTAGTGGGCCAGCTGAGCCGGATCGAGTTCGAGCTGGAATTCCTTGGTGAAGCCGCCGAACACGTCCACGTTGGCGACGCCGGGAATCTGCTGCAGCGCCGGCACGATGGTCCAGTTCTGCAGTTCGGACAGCTGCATCAGGTTCTTGCTGTTCGACTCCAGCGTGTAGCGGTAGATCTCGCCGGCCGGGCCGGACACCGGGTCCAGCCCGGGCGTCACGCCCGGCGGCAAGGTGACCTGAGCGATGCGCTCGGCCACGCGCTGGCGTTCCCAGTAGTCCTCTGCGCCGTCCTTGAACACCATGGTGATCAGCGACAGGCCGAAGGTGCTGCTCGAGCGCATGCTGATCAGGCCGGGCGTGCCGGCCAGGCCACGCTCCAGCGGCGTGGTGACCTGCTGTTCGATCTCTTCGGCGGCCAGCCCCGGCACCTGGGTGGTGACCTGGGCGGTGACGTCGCTGAGCTCCGGGTACGCCTCGATCGCCAGCTGGGTCCAGGAGTAATAGCCGAAGCAGGCGACCAGCAGGGTCACCACGATGAACAGCACGCGCTTCTGGAAGCAGAAGTGGAAGATCGCGTTAATCATTGAGCAGCACTCCGCCCTTCACGATCACCCGGTCGCCCGCCTTCAGGCCCTTCACCACGCGCGCGCCGGCGGTCTCGTCGTAGCTCAGCTCGACGGTGCGGCGCTCGAAGGTCCACGGCGCGGTCTCGACGAACACGCTGATGTTGTCGTTGTTCATCAGCAGCGCCGAATCCGGCACGAACACCTGCGGCGGCTGCGGCACGTCGATGCTGGCGTTGGCGAACATGTTCGGCTTCAGCTGGCCGTCCGGATTGGCGAAGCTGGCGCGCACCAGGTCGCGCCGCGTATCCGCCTGCAGCAGCGGACTGACGAAGCTCACGCTGCCGCGGAACTGTTTGCCCGGATAGGCCGACAGCACGGCGTCGACCGCCTGCCCCTTGGCGACCTGGCCGGCGTCGCTCTCCGGCACGTTGGCGGTGATCCACACCGTGTCCAGGTTGGCCACGGTCATCATCGACGCGGTGGCGTCGTTGACGTAGGCGCCCGGCGACACGGTCAGCGCGGTGACGTAGCCGCTCAGCGGCGCGGTCACCTGCATGGTGCGCAGCGCGTGCTGGCCGGAAGCGCCGCCCATCGCGGTGAGCCGCGTCTGCGCGCGATCGAATTCGGCCTGCGCCTGGTGATAGGCGCTCTGCGCGGCTTCCAGGTCCTTGGCGGCGTTGCCGCCGGCCTGCTGCACGCCGCGCGCGCGCTCCAGCGCCTTGCGCGCCAGCTCGAGCGCGTCGCGCGCCTTGTCCACGTCGGTGGCCGCCTGCGCGAAGTCGCCCGAGGCGATCACCGCCAGCAGCTGGCCGCGCTCCACCCGATCGCCCAGGCCTACCTTCAGCGCGACCACCTTGCCGGTCAACGGCGGCAGGATATTGGTGGTGTGCGCCGGATCGGCCTCGACATTGGCCGGGAAAACCAGCGCATGCGGCGCCTGCCGCAGCTCCACCGGCTGCACCACCAGCTCGCTGCGCAGCGGGGATTTTTCAGGAACCCGCAACAGGCCGTGCTCGCTGATCAGGCTCGGCGGCGGCGCCTCTTCCGGCGCGTGCGAACAGGCCGCGAGCGACAGGGAAAGCGACACGGCCGCGGCCACGGCGGCGCGGCGGCGGAAAGAATGTTTGATCGACTGGAACCCCATGGGCTTTCCCTTCGGCAGGTGCTCATACGCCCCCTGCGCCACGCGGGGCCAGGGAGCAAGTCAAGCGGCGGGAAGCTCATGTGCGCTCGATTCGCCGAGCGCCTCCCGGACCGCGGATCAGGCCAGTACTGACCGCCGCGGCCGGAGCGTTCCCGAGGGAACGCGCGGCGACGGCGTCAGTGCGGCGTTTTTTGCTGGATGGTCGAGGTATGACTAGGGTCAATATCCAAGGTCGGCGTTCTCCTCTAACCGTGGGCGCCGAACGGCGTCGGGCTGGCTTCGCGGACCAGGCGGTCCTGAAGCAGGCCGGCGCGCTCGAGCACCGGGTAGGCCAACGCGGCCAGATGCGAGTGGATCCGCTTCAGGTCGCGCAGGATGCGCAGATAGACATCGCCCGCGCCGCCCTCGTCGCGCCGTTCGCGCAGGGCGCGGATATGGCGCTCGGAAATCTCGTACTCCAGCCGCCACAGGGCTTCCTTGCGGCCGACCAGCTGCTGTGCCGCACGCACGTCGCTGCGCAGGAACACCGCCATCCCCAGCCGCAGGCTCTCCATCACCTGGCCGTGCATCTGCGCCAGATCCTGGATGTCGTCCGCGGAGAAATCCTGGCCGCGTTCGGCCTTCTTGGCCGCGAACTCCATCAGATTGTTGGCGGTGATATCACCGATATGCTCGATATTGATGACAAAGGCCAGGATTTCCTGACTGCGCGCGCCGTCCTCCTCGTTCAGCGCCTCGGCGCCCAACTCGGCCAGGTATTCGCGGATGGCCAGACCCAGCCGGTCGAGCACCGAATCCATGCGGCTGATCGCGCCGGCGCGCTGGCGATCGTCCTTGCCGAAGATCTCGACCAGGCCTTTCAGCATGCTTTCGACCATGTCGGCCATGCGCATCGATTCGCGCGCGGCATTGGCCAGCGCGACGTTGGCGCTGTCCAGCGCAGACTCCTCGAGATACTGCGGCACGCCGGCGTCGGCCGGCCGCGGCGGCTCGGGCAGCAGGCGCACCAGCAGGCGCGCTAGGCTCTCCACCGGCACGATGAACAGCAGCGCCAGCGCCGCGTTGAAGATGGTGTGGAAGTTCACCGCGACGCGCGCCGGCGTGGCGCCTAGCGGGGCCAGCCAGCCGGCCAGCGGGTGCAGCAGCGGCAGGCACACCAGGCAGCCGAACGCGCGCACCAGCAGGTTGCCCAGCGGCAAGCGGCGGGCCACCGGGGTGTGTGCGTCGAGCAGGGCCGGCAGCGTGCCGCCCAGGTTGGCGCCCAGCACCAGGGCCAGCGCGCCCTGCGCATCGACCACTCCGGCATTGGCCAGCGAAACGATCAGCAGCACCACCGCCACGCTGGAATGGCAGGCCCAGGTCAACAGCGCCGCCACCAGCACCGCCAGTACCGGCTCGTCGGACAGGCTCTGCAGCACGGCATGCAGCACCGCCGCGTTCTCCACCGGCGCCAGCGACTGCACCAGCAGATGCAGGGACAGCAGCATCAGGCCCAGGCCGATGGCGACGCGGCCGAGATTCTCGTAGCGCGCGTCGTCGCTGCGCCGGTGCACCACGAAGCCGATCAGCACCAGCACCGGCGCGATCAGCGAGATGTCGAACGACAGCAGCTGCACCACCAGGGTGCTGCCGACATTGGCGCCCAGCATCACCGCCAGGCCCGGGGCGAGGCCGAGAAAGCCGCCGGCGGCGAACGAGGTGGCCATCATGCCGGTGGCGGTACTGCTCTGCAGCAGCGCGGTGACGCCCATGCCGAAGCAGAACGCAGCGGGGCGGTGGCTGAGATAACGGCCCAGCCAGCGGCGCAGCGCGCTGCCGTAGCCGCGCAGCACGCCGCTGGTGACCATGTGCGTGCCCCACAGCAACAGGGACACGTAGCCGGCGATGTCCAACAGGACGAAGGTTCCCTTCATGGCAGCGGCCTCCTTGGATCGGTAGCGCCTACGGGTGCGCAGGCACCCGCCGCGCCAGCCGGCGGATGCTGCATCAGAGATTCAAAGTTTTACAGCCAGTGTCCATAGCGGCGGATATAGAAGCGCTTCATGATTTGAGTGAGCACGCAGTAGGCCAGCACGGTCACCGCCAGCCAGCCGAAGTAGGCCTGCGGCAGTTCCATCATCTTCAGCTTGATGCCGAGGCCGGTGAACGGGATGGCCAGGCCGATCGCGATGATCGCGGTGGTCAGCCCCAGCACCGGCGCCGTGGCCATGCTTTGCACGAACGGGATGCGGCGCGTGCGGATCATGTGCACCACCAGGGTCTGCGTGAGCAGGCTCTCGATGAACCAGCCCGACTGGAACAGCGTCTGGTGCGCCTCGCTGTTGGCGCCGAACACGAACCACAGCAGGGCGAAGGTGGTGATGTCGAACACCGAGCTGGTCGGCCCGATCCAGAACATGAAACGGCCGATGTCGCTGGCGTTCCACTTGCGCGGCTTGCGCAGGTATTCGTCGTCCATGCGGTCGAACGGGATCGACAGCTGCGAGATGTCGTACAGCAGGTTCAGCACCAGCACCTGCAGCGGCAGCATCGGCAGGAACGGCAGGAAGAAGCTGGCCACCACCATGCTCAGCACGTTGCCGAAGTTGGAGCTGGCGGTCATCTTGATGTACTTGATGATATTGCCGAAGGTGACGCGCCCCTCGAGCACGCCCTCCTCCAGCACCATCAGGTTCTTTTCCAGCAGGATGATGTCGGCCGACTCCTTCGCGATGTCCGTGGCGGTGTCCACCGAGATGCCCACGTCCGCCTCGCGCAGCGCCGGCGCATCGTTGATGCCGTCGCCGAGGAAGCCGACCGTGTGGCCCTGGCGCTGCAGCGACTTCACCACGCGCGCCTTCTGCAGCGGCGACATCTTGGCGAACACGGTGGTGCGCTTGACCAGCTCGTCCAGCGCCGCATCGTCCAGCGGCTCGATGTGCTTGCCCTGCGCGGAGTGCTCGACGTTGAGCCCGACCTCGCGGCAGATCTTGCGCGTCACCGCCTCATTGTCGCCGGTGATCACCTTCACCTCGACGCCGTGGTGATGCAGCGCGGCGATGGCGGTGGCGGCCGAGTCCTTCGGCGGATCGAGGAAGGCCAGACAGCCGACTGCGATCAGTTCCTGCTCGTCCTTCACGCCGTAGGTGCCGCCGTGCGGCGCGGCCTGCTTGATCGCCACCACCAGCACGCGCAGGCCGTCCTCGTTGAGCTCGCGCGTCATCGCCTTGATCTCGCGGCGACGCTCCTCGGTCATCGGCACGATCTCGTCGCCGCGGCGTTCCTGGGTGGAGATCGCCAGCATTTCTTCCACCGCGCCCTTGCAGATCAGCAGGTGCCGGCCGTCGCCGCCGTCCAGCACCACCGACATGCGCCGGCGCTGGAAGTCGAACGGGATCTCGTCGACCACGCGGAAGCGCGCCACCGTGCCTTCCAGGTCGCGATGCGCCAGCACCGCCTTGTCCATCAGGTTCTTCAGGCCGGTCTGGAAGTGGCTGTTGAGGTAGCCGTACTCCAGCGCGTCCTCCGACTCCTCGCCGTCCAGGTCGAGGTGGCGCTCCAGCACGATCTTGTCCAGCGTCAGCGTGCCGGTCTTGTCGGTGCACAGCACGTCCATCGCGCCGAAGTTCTGGATCGCGTTGAGCCGCTTCACCACCACCTTGCGCTTGGACATGGCGATCGCGCCCTTGCCCAGGTTGGCGGTGACGATCAGCGGCAGCATCTCCGGGGTCAGGCCCACCGCCACCGACAGCGCGAACAGCAGCGCGTCGAAGAAGCCCTGCTTGTACCACTGGATCGCCAGCACGATCGGCACCATCACCAGCATGAAGCGGATCAGCAGCCAGCTGACGCTCTTCACGCCGCGGTCGAAGCTGGTCTGCACGCGCTCGCCGACGATGCTGCGCGCCAGCGAACCCAGGTAGGTGCGCGCGCCGGTCGCCACCACCACCGCGCTGGCCGAGCCGCTGACCACGTTGGTGCCCATGTAGCAGACCGTGCCCAGGTCCAGCGGATTGTCCGGTGCCGTGGCGTGCTCGCCGGCCTCGATCTGCGCCAGCGTGGGCGGCGCCTTCTCCACCGGCAGCGACTCGCCGGTGAGGATGGCCTGGCTGATGAACAGGTCCTTGGCGGCCAGCAGGCGCAGGTCGGCGGGCACCATGTCGCCCGCGCCCAGATGCACGATGTCGCCGGCGACCAGCTCGTTGACCGGCACCTCGATCCGCTCGCTGTGGCCGTCCGAGGCGCGCCGGGTCACCGTGGCGGTGTTGTGCACCATCGCCTTGAGCTTCTCGGCCGCCTTCGAGGAGCGGTACTCCTGGGTGAAGCTGAGCAGCACGCTGATGCCCACCATCACCCCGATGATGATCGGACCCGACAGGTCGTCGGGGGTCACGAACACCTGCACCACCGCCAGGATCAGCAGCACCACGATGAACGGGTTCATGAAGGCGCGCAGCAGCTGGCGCGACCAGTGCGGCGGCTTCTCGTGCGACACCTCGTTGACGCCGTCGCGATCCAGCCGCTCGTCGATCTGTTCCTCGTTGAGGCCGGCGGCGCTGGTCTCCAGCGAGGCCAGCAGCGCGTCGCGCTCGCGGAACGCCTCCTGCGCCACGGCAACCCGCACGGCGGCTGACCCGCTCTTGCCCGCAGCGGACGGGATCACTTGCTTGATCATGGTGTTATCCGGGGATTTCGGTGGAGCCCGCCGCCGCGGGCAGCGGCGGGGCGAGACCGTGCGCGAGGCACGCGGCGTACGGCGATCGTCAGTGCGATCGCGACCGCTCCGTCAGCGACGGAGGCCAGGTCTTGCGAAGGGCATGCAGCTTCATGCCTGCCTGGATAACAGAACTTTGTTGCTGCGAGTTTGCAGCGAACGCTGGGCGGCGGCGCGGGCCGCGGCGGCGGCGCGGGCGGCAGCCAGATCGGCGGCCGGGCGCGGCAGCTCGATCACGGCCGCTTCGGCCGCTGGGGACAGCGGCGCGGGAACCGTGATGGAACGGGGAAGCCGTGCCTTCTGGCGGCTGGACGGCAGCAGGCCGCGCAGGCTACGCAGAAAACCGAGATCGCGAAGGAGTTTCATGGCCCATCTCCTCGTTACGGCGCTACGGCGCCGTCGAGGGGGCCGGATTTCCCTAGTCTAGGAAAACGCCGGCCGACCGCAGGCGGTCGCCGCAGAGAACCAGCTTGTGATGCAGTGTCGACATCCGATGCTCGCGGATGACGACCTTGCGACTAGGGTAAACGTCCATATGCCTTGGTTTGGTAGGACAGGGAGCCGACCGCACGTGATGCGCGGAAGGCGCGCGTATTGTCTTGCCGCAATGCGGCAGTGTCAACCCGCCACGGAACAAAAAATCGCTGCCGCGTGCAGGGCCTGCAGCGAATCGTCGATCGGCCTCGCGCCGGACGGGCGGCGTCGCTCAAACCACCCGCTGCAGCAGCATGCCGGTCGGGTGCAGCGGCCCGAGGATCCAGTGGTCCGCCAGCAACAGGGCGAACAGCACCATTAGGTAGAGGATCGAGTAGTTGAACACGCGCATCGCGAAGAACTCGTCCGGCGGATGCAGCAGGCGCACGGCGTAGTAGAGGAAGCCCAGGCCGAGCACCGCCGCGCCGCCCAGGTAGAGCAGGCCGCTGTAGCCCATGATGGTCGGCAGCAGGGTCACCAGCAGCAGCAGCACGGTGTAGAACAACACCTGCCAGCGCGTGTACGTCACGCCGTGGGTCACCGGCAGCATCGGCACGCCGGCGCGCGCGTAGTCGTCGCGGCGGAAGATCGCCAGCGCCCAGAAATGCGGCGGCGTCCACACGAAGATGATCAGGCACAGCTGCAGCGCGAACGGATGCAGCGCACCGGTCACCGCGGTCCAGCCCAGCACCGGCGGAATCGCGCCGGCCAGGCCGCCGATCACGATGTTCTGCGGCGTGGCGCGCTTGAGGTAGGCGGTATACACCAGCGCATAGCCGATCAGGCCGGCGAAGGTGAGCAGCGCGGTCAGTGCGTTGACCAGCAGCACCAGCACCAGCATCGAGACGATGCCCAGCGCGACGGCGAACAGCAGCACCTGGCGCGCGGTGAGCTGGCCGGTCGCCAGCGGGCGGCGGGCGGTGCGCGCCATCAGCTTGTCGATGCGCTCGTCGATCAGGTGATTGAAGGCCGCCGCCGACGCGGAGGCCAGCCAGATGCCCAGCGTGCCGAACACCAGGGCGCGCCATGGCGGAATGCCCGGCACCGCGAGGAACATGCCGATCACCGCGCAGAACACCAGCAGCGCGACCACGCGCGGCTTGGTCAGCTCCAGGTATTGGCGGACGTGGCCACTCATCAGACAGCCTCCATGCGATGGGAGATCGGCAGCGGCATGCGCGGCTGGGTCCGCGCGAGCGTCGCCAGCAGGGTGAACAGCAGCAGTTCGGCGACGCCGTTGTGCAAGGTGGCCACCGCCAGCGGCAGGCCGAAGTGCACATTGCTGATGCCGAGCAGCACCTGGGTCAGCAGCACCGCGGCCACCGCCGCGGCGAAGCCGCGCAGGCCCTGCCGGGCGAGTCGCCAGGCCAGCCAGGACAGATAGCAGAACACCACCAGCGCGCCGCCGCGATGGGCAAGCTGGATCGCGCTGCGCGCCGCCATGTCGAGCACGCCGCCCTCGTAGTTCACGCCGATCCCGCGCCACAGCACGAAGCCCTGCTGGAAATCGGTCGGCGGCAGCCACTGGCCCAGGCAGGTCGGGAAGTCGGTGCCGCAGGCCAGCGCCGCATAGTTGGAGGAAGTCCAGCCGCCCAGCGCGATCTGCGCCAGCAGCAGCACGATGCCCAGCACCACCCAGCCGCGCACGCGCGCCAGGCGCTGGTCCTCGGCGCCCACTCCGGCATAGCGCAGCGCCGCCCAGGCCAGCAGGGCGAAGGTGGTGATGCCGCCCAGCAGATGGCCGAGCACCACGACGGGCTTGAGCAGCAGGGTCACCGTCCACATGCCGAGCATGGCCTGGAAGATCACCACGGCGAAGGCCAGCACGCTGATCCGCCAGGCGCCATGGCGCTGCAGCCGGATCGCCGCGAACAGCGGCAAGGCGATCGCCAGCGCCGCCAGCAGGGACGAGAACACGCGTTCGCCATGCAGGTACAGACCGAGTCCGATCGCCGCGAACACCGCCGCCCCGATCAGGGTGAAGCGCACCCAGGCAGGCCGCCAGCCGGCAATCAGGGCCAGCGCGAAGACCAGGGTGCCGAGGGTGCCGGCCAGCATGCGGTGCACCTGCTCGCGCCAGGTCTTGTCGTTCTCCACCGGGCGGCCGGGAAAGGCCTGGTTCGCGCTGGCGATCTCGTGCGCATGCTCCGGCCAGGTGGCGCGACCGTAGCAGGTCGGCCAGTCCGGGCAGGACAGGCCCGCGTTGGAGAGGCGCACGAAGGCGCCGAACATCACCAGGCCGAACGCGAACAGGGCGGCGAGCAGGGTCAGGCCGCGCAGGACTTTCACGGCGGAGACGGAGGTCGGCGGCAGCATCAACGGATCACCTTCTGCAGATCCTTGCGCAGCCCGGAAGGATCGAAGCCGGCAGGATAGCGCGACAGCGCGGTGCCGTCGGATTCCACCAGCAACGCGCTGACGCTGTCCGCGTCGCTCGGGCGATAGGCCGCCAGCTTGCCGTCGACGTCGTTGCCGATCTGCCAGTAGTTCCGCATGCCGTCGCGACTGCTGTCGGCGGGCGGCGCGCCGACATACAGCAGGCGCAGGCGGCCGACGTTCTGGTTGAGGGTGATGCGCGCGGCGGCCATCTTGGTCAGCACGTCGAGGCAGCGCGCGGCGCAGTCGGGGCCGGCCAGCGCGATCAGGGTGAGCCGCGGCTCGCGGTCGCGCCAGGCCCAGGCGCTGCCGTCTCCGAGCTGCACACGCAGCGCCTCGTCGGCGAAGTTGCGCTGCGGCCACACCGGCTGGCCATAGCCCTTGCCCTGCGGCTGCCAGCCCGACAGGGTCAGCAGGCCGGCGCCCAGGATCGGCGCGAGGAACACCAGCAGGATCAACAGGAACTTCAGCCGGCTGCGGCGCAGTCGGGCCGGATCGTGCGCATCGGCGCGGGAGGCGTGCGGATGGGTGGAGTTCATGCTCGGAGGCTCGGTTCGCGCGGACCGCGACGCTTGCGGTGCAGGACAAGGAAGATCACCACCGCGGCGACCGCGAAGGCGAACCATTGGAAGGCATAGGCCCGATGCCGCGCTGGCGGCATCGAGGAGAAATCGACACTGTGCCGGCGCGTGTAGACCGAGGCCGGGTCGGGATCCAGCGCAAGCACCCAGGGATACAGCGGCTGGCCGAGATCGTGGCTCAGCTGGCCCAGGTCCAGGTAGATCGTGCTCTTCGGCCAGCGGCTTTGCTGCGCCAGCGCATCGCCGCCCATCTCGAAGCCGTGCCCGGGCGGCGGCTGGTACAGCCCCTGCAAGGCCACCGGACCGGCAGGCAGCGCCGGCGGCTCCGGCAGGTGGCCGTCGCCGCTGCCCGGCAGAAAGCCGAGATCGACCAGCAGCAGGGGACCGTGCGGATCCAGCTGCAGCGGCACGTAGACCTCGGCTCCGCCGCGCTCGTCGTGCTGCGGGTTGTCCAGCAGATAGACGCGATCGGCCCGATACGAACCGCCGGCCCGCACCCGCCGCGGCATGCCGTCCGCCGGTGCGGAGGGGGCGCGGTCGAACGCCTGCTGCGGCGCCACCAGCGCTGCGGCATACCGTCGCACGAGCGCTTCCTTTTCCTGCGCGCGATGCAGCTGCCAGACGCCCAGACGCAGGAATAGCAGCACTCCGGCGAGGGTCAGCAGCACGGCGTACCAGCGCGGACGGCGCAACTGAATCAAGCAGCGCCTCCGCGTCTGGCCGCTATACTGCAGGCGTCTTGGTCGTTCGGATCAGTCACGTGGAAACCGTCTACAAATATGCGCTGGTGCTCATGTTCCTGGTGGTGGTGTTCAACCTGGGCCAGGCGCTGTACTACATGATGACCGACAAGGAGGGCAGCAAGCGCACCGCCTGGGCGCTGACCCGGCGCATCGGCCTGTCGCTGCTGCTGATCGCGATGGTGATCGTCGGCATCAAGCTCGGCTGGCTGCACCCTCATGGCGTGGGTCAGTCATTGTAGCGGCGCGCCCGGCGGCGTGCGCCGCCTGCGACCTTCGCTCCCGCGCCACCACGCTCGCCGAGCAGCCACGAAAAAGCCCGCCATCGGCGGGCTTTTTGTTGTCGCGATGAAATCCTGCGATGGCATGGCCGCTGCAGCCGATGAAACCCATGCCTCGCAAAACCCCATCGCGTACATCCGATCCTGCGGCCCTGCTCTTTGCGGCATCGACGCCGCGCGGAGCTGCAGGCCGCGCGGAATTACAGGATGTAGACGAACATGAACAGGCCCAGCCACACCACGTCGACGAAGTGCCAGTACCAGGCCACCGCCTCGAAGCCGAAGTGGTGTTCCTTGTTGAAGTGGCCGCGCAGCACGCGCAACCAGATCACCGCCAGCATGATCGTGCCCAGCGTCACGTGCATGCCGTGGAAGCCGGTGAGCATGAAGAAGGTGGAGCCGTACACGCCGCTCTGCAGGGTCAGGTTGAGTTCCCGGTAGGCCTCGATGTACTCGTGCGCCTGGCAGTACAGGAAGGTGGCGCCGAGCAGCACGGTGAAGCCCAGGAAGGCCAACACCTTGCCGCGATGGCCGGCCTTCAGCGCATGGTGCGCGATGGTCACGGTGACGCTGGAAGACAGCAGGATCAGCGTGTTCAGCAGCGGCAGGCCCCACGGCACCACCGTCTCGAAGTGGCCGCCGACGTGGCCCGGGCCACCGCCGCCGCTGGCGCCCCAGGCGGCCGAGTAGTCGCTCCACAGGAACTGGTGGGTCAGCACGCCGTGGCCTTCGCCGCCCAGCCACGGCACCGCGTACATGCGGGCGTAGAACAGTGCGCCGAAGAAGGCGCCGAAGAACATCACCTCGGAGAAGATGAACCACATCATGCCCATGCGGAACGAGCGGTCCACCTGGCTGTTGTAGCTGCCGGCCAGCGATTCCCGGATCACCGAGCGGAACCAGCCGAAGAACATGAACAGGATGCCAAGCACGCCGATGCCCAGCAGGCTCTCGCCGAAGCCCGCCTCGCCCGGCTCGGCGTTGAGCCAGTGCGCCGCCCCGAACACGGTGACGAACATCACTATGGCGGCCACGAACGGCCAGTAGCTCTTGCTCGGTACGAAGTAGATGTCTTGCTGCTGACCCATGGTGATTTCCCGTGGATGTACCTGGTGTTCCGCGCCCGCCGCGAACGGCTAGTGCGCAGGCCCCGCATGCTGAAGCCAGACCATCTGCAGGATCGAGAACAGGAAGAACGCCACGGCGAAAGCCGCGACGATCAGCGCGGTGCGGCGCGCCTTCCTCAGGCGCTGCGCCTGACCCGGATCCTTCATCACTTGCGGCTGGCTCATCATTGGCTGGGATGGTTCCTGCGGCGGCGCATGGGCGCCGCAGCGATCGAATGTCTGGTCAATGGTCGACGTGGCCGTGGGCGAGATCCTCGTCGTGGATCACCGGCGGCACGTCGAAGGTGTGGAATGGCGCCGGCGACGGCACCGTCCACTCCAGGCCCTTGGCGCCTTCCCACACGCGGTCGGTGGCCTTCTTCTTGGAGAACCACACCGCGTGGACGATCACGCCGAGGAAGATCAGCTGCGAGGCGCCGAACAGGAAGCCGCCGATCGAGCTGATCATGTTGAAGTTGGCGAAGGCCACGTTGTAGTCCGGGATACGGCGCGGCATGCCGGCCAGGCCCAGGAAGTGCTGCGGGAAGAACAGCACGTTGACCCAGATCACCGAATTCCAGAAGTGGATCTTGCCCCAGGTCTCCGAGTACATGCGGCCGGTCCACTTCGGCAGCCAGTAGTAGCTGGCGGCGATGATCGCGAACAGCGCGCCGGTCACCAGCACGTAGTGGAAGTGCGCCACCACGAAGTAGGTGTCGTGGTACTGGAAGTCCGCCGGCACCAGCGCCAGCATCAGGCCGGAGAAGCCGCCGATGGTGAACAGGATGACGAAGGCGATGGCGAACAGCATCGGCGTCTCGAAGGTCATCGAGCCGCCCCACATGGTGCTGACCCAGTTGAACACCTTGATGCCGGTGGGCACCGCGATCAGCATGGTCGCGTACATGAAGAAGATTTCGGCGCCCAGCGGCAGGCCCACCGCGAACATGTGGTGTGCCCACACGATGAAGGACAGGAAGGCGATCGAGGCGATCGCGAACACCATCGCCTTGTAGCCGAAGATCGGCTTGCGCGCGAAGGTCGGGATGATCTCCGAGATGATCCCGAACGCCGGCAGGATCATGATGTACACCTCGGGATGCCCGAAGAACCAGAAGATGTGCTGGAACAGCACCGGGTCGCCGCCGCCGGCGGCGTTGAAGAAGCTGGTGCCGAAGTACTTGTCGGTGAGCAGCATGGTCACCGCGCCGGCCAGCACCGGCATCACCGCGATCAGCAGGAAAGCGGTGATCAGCCAGCTCCACACGAACACCGGCATCTTCAGCAGGTCCATGCCGGGCGCGCGCATGTTGAGGATGGTGGCGATGATGTTGATCGCGCCCATGATCGAGCTGATGCCCATCAAGTGCACCGCGAACACCACGTAGGCCACCGAATCGCCCTGCAGCGACAGCGGCGGGTACATGGTCCAGCCGCCGGCGGGGCCGCCGCCGGGCAGGAACAGGGTGGACAGCAGCAGGGTGAAGGCGAACGGCAGGATCCAGAACGAGAGGTTGTTCATGCGCGGCAGCGCCATGTCCGGCGCGCCGATCATCAACGGGATCATCCAGTTACCCAGGCCGACGAAGGCCGGCATGATCGCGCCGAAGATCATCACCAGCGCATGCATGGTGGTCATCTCGTTGAAGAAGTACGGCTGCACCAGCTGCATGCCCGGCTTGAACAGCTCGGCGCGGATCACCATCGCGAAGCTGCCGCCGATGAACAGCATGGTCAGCGAGAAGACCAGGTACAGCGTCCCGATGTCCTTGTGGTTGGTGGACATGCACCAGCGCGTGAAGAAATTCTTCGGGGCGCCGTGATGATCGTCGTGGTGATCGTGGGTGGCTGCGTGGGCCATGACCTTGCACCTCTACCTGATACGTAACTTGGATGGGCCGAACGGAACGGGGATCAGCCCTGATGGCTCGGCGCGGGGGCAATCTGCGCGGTCTTCGGCGCCTGCGCGGTCGAGGCGGCCGCCGGTGCGGGCGGCGCGGCCTTGGCCTGCTGGTCGGCCAGCCACTTCTCGAACTCCGCCTTAGGCAACGCCTTCACCACGATCGGCATGAAGCCGTGGTCCTGGCCGCACAGCTCGGCGCACTGGCCGCGGTAGGTGCCGGGCTCGCGGATGTTGGTCCAGGCCGAATTGACGATGCCGGGGATGGCGTCCATCTTCCAGCCCAGCTGCGGCACCCACCAGGAGTGGATCACGTCGCCGGCGGTGATTACGAAGCGGATCTTGGTGTCGACCGGCACCACCAGCGGGTGGTCCACGTCGATCAGATAGGTGTTGTAGCCGTCGCTCGCCTTCACCGCGTTCGGGTCCAGCCCGGAGTTGAGCTGGCGGGTCTCGTCGCTGCGGCTGTCGAGCTTGGACATGAAGCCGACCTTGTCGATCGCCTTGCCCTTGTAGTCGACGTAGTCGTAGCGCCACTTCCACTGGTAGCCGGTGACCTTCACCGTCATCTGCGAGCCGGTGGTGTCGGCGAAGCTGCGCAGGCCGCCGGTGCCCATGTAGGCCAGCACGATCAGGATCAGCACCGGGACCGTGGTCCAGACGATTTCCACCTTGGTGTTGTGCGCCCACTTCTCGGCCACCGCACCGCGCGATTTGCGGAAGCGGAACATGGCGATGAACATGGCGCCGAACACCAGGATGCCGATCACCGTGCATACGCCCAGCACGACGTTGTTCAACATGTAGGGGGTGGGCGACCACTCGGTCACGCCACGGGTCATGTTCAACTGGCCGGGCTCGGGGTTGGCCCAGGCCGCGCCGCTGGCGGAAGCGAGAATGGCGGTCGTCCATGCCACTGCACGCTTGAGGGGGACTGCTCGCTTGAAACCGTCAGGCCTGATGCCGCCACATGTCATGTCTTGCACCTTTGTTGAACCTACCTGCGTTCCTGGCCTTTGAGGTCGGCCAGCAACACCTTGAGTTTCATTGACAGCTCGGCGCGTTCCCCTTCGGCGAGGAAAGCTCCAATTTCCAGCTCACGCCCGTGCGACGACAACAGCAAACGATCATGCCCACGGCCCGGCGCCAGCAGCACGCGCACCCAGTACGGCTGGAAGCGCACGCGCCGCCGATCCGGCAACGAATACACCTCCAGCGACGCAACGTCGAGGGTGATGCGTTCGCCGCGATCGCCTGCGCGCCAGGCCAGGCCGAGCGCGAAAGCCATCGCCGAGGATTCGGCCAGGGCGAACAGCGGAGCGAACACATTCCCCTGCCAAGCACCCAGACCTGCCGTCGTCAGCGCCAGTGCCGCCAGAACCGCGATCAGCCGACGCAGGCCGCGGCGGCTTAGGGTGCGATTGGGCCTGAGCCACATCGTCACGCTGGGCACACCGGCGGCGGCTGGTCGTAGCACGATCATCGAGAGTCCGGCGTGCCTTGAACATCGCGATGATAGGCCGCGGCGCCACCAGGGGCAAGAATGCCGCAGTCCCTGTCAGGGCCATCCGGGCTGTGCTAGGAACCGCGTCACGCGCCGTTCCACACCTTGCCGCACGGATGCGGGCGCAGGCATGGGCGGCGTACAATTCTGCGTTCCCCATCGCCCACCCGATCACACCGGCCTGCCGTGACCACCCCCATACTCAGCCCCGAATTTCCCGCCGCGCCCACCCCGGCGCGCGCACGCATCACCGCGGCCTGGCTGCGCGACGAGACCGAGGCGGTCAACGACCTGCTGGTCCAGGCCAGCCTGCCGCCGACCGAACGCGAACAGGTGATCGACGTCGCCGCCGGCCTGGTCACCCGGGTGCGCGCCCGCGCCAAAGACCAGAGCGCGGTCGAATCCTTCATGCGCCAGTACGACCTGTCCAGCGAGGAAGGCGTGCTGCTGATGTGCGTGGCCGAGGCCCTGCTGCGCATTCCCGACAAGGCCACCGCCGACAAGCTGATCCGCGACAAGCTGGGCGACGCCGACTGGAAGCGCCACCTGGGTAAAAGCGAATCGCTGTTCGTCAACGCCTCGACCTGGGGCCTGATGCTGACCGGCCGCCTGGTCAACCTGGCCGAGGACACCCGGCACGACTTCACCGGCGCGCTGAAGCGGCTGGTCGGCCGCGCCGGCGAGCCGGCGGTGCGCCTGGCGGTGCGCCAGGCCATGCGCATCATGGGCCACCAGTTCGTGATGGGGCAGACCATCGGCGAGGCGCTGGACCGCTGCGCCAAGAAGGAATACGCGGTGTACCGCTATTCCTACGACATGCTGGGCGAGTCTGCGCTGACCAGCGAGACCGCCGAGCGCTACCAGCAGGACTACCGCAACGCGATCGCCGCGATCGGCGGGCGCGGTCCGTTCGCCAACCACACCGACGCGCCGTCGATCTCGGTGAAGCTGTCGGCGCTGCACCCGCGCTACGAGGTGGCCAAGCGCGAGCTGGCCCGCCGCGACCTCACCGCCAAGCTGCTGGAGCTGTCGCAGCTGGCGATGAAGCACGGCATTGCGCTGTCGGTGGACGCCGAGGAAGCCGAGCGCCTGGAACTGTCGCTGGACATCATCGGCGAGGTGTTCGCGCATCCCTCGCTGCAGGGCTGGAACGGCCTGGGCATCGTGGTGCAGGCCTACTCCAAGCGCACCCCGTTCGTGATCGACTGGCTGGTCGAGACGGCCCGCGCGGCCGGCCGCCGCTGGTACGTGCGCCTGGTCAAGGGCGCCTACTGGGACGCCGAGATCAAGCGCGCGCAGGAACAGGGCCTGGCCGGCTACCCGCTGTACACGCGCAAGCCGAACACCGACGTGTCCTACCTGGCCTGCGCGCGCAAGCTGTTCGACGCCGGCAGCGAGCTGATCTACCCGCAGTTCGCCACCCACAACGCGCACACCATCGCCGCCGTGCATCACATCGCGCGCGCCCGCCCGTTCGAGTTCCAGCGCCTGCACGGCATGGGCACCGACCTGTACGCCGAGGTGATCGGCGTGCAGAACCTCAACGTGCCCTGCCGCGTGTACGCGCCGGTCGGCACCCATGAGGACCTGCTGCCCTACCTGGTGCGCCGCCTGCTCGAGAACGGCGCCAACACCAGCTTCGTCAATCGCGTGGTGGACGAAAGCCTGCCGGTGCGCGAGCTGGTGGCCGACCCCTGCGAGACGGTGCGCCGCTTCGCCTCCATCCCCCACCCGCGCATCCCGCTGCCGGTGAATCTGTACGGCGAGAATGCCGCGGCCGCGCCGCATTCGACCCTTGTATCCAGGAAGAACTCCATGGGCGTCAACTTCTCCAACGACAACGAACTGAAAGCCCTCGCCGAGACGGTCAACGCCCAGTCCGGTCCGTGGAACGCCACTCCGCTGGTGCCCGGCGCCAGCACCGGCGGCGCCACCGTGCAGGTCACCAACCCGGCCGATCGTCGCCAGACGGTGGGCAGCTACGTCGCCGCCGACGCCGCGGCGGTGGACCGCGCGCTGGCCAACGCGGTGGCCGCGCAGCCCGCCTGGGACCGCCTGCCCGCCGCCAGCCGCGCAGCCATCCTGGAACACGCCGCCGAGCAGCTCGAGGCGCGCCGCGGCGAGTTCATCGCGCTGTGCGTGCGCGAGGCCGGCAAGAGCCTGCCCGACGCCATCGCCGAGATCCGCGAGGCGGCCGACTTCCTGCGCTACTACGCCGCCATGGCGCGCCGCCTGTTCGGCCAGCCGGAGCAGCTGCCCGGCCCCACCGGCGAAAGCAACCAGCTGTTCTTGAACGGCCGCGGCGTGTTCGTCTGCATCAGCCCGTGGAACTTCCCGCTGGCGATCTTTCTCGGCCAGGTCAGCGCCGCGCTGGCCGCCGGCAACGCGGTGATCGCCAAGCCGGCCGAGCAGACCAGCCTGATCGGCCATGCCGCGGTGAAGCTGCTGCACGAGGCCGGCGTGCCGGCCGAGGTGCTGCAGTACTTGCCGGGCGACGGCGCCACCGTCGGCGCCGCGCTGACCAAGGACCCGCGCGTGGCCGGCGTGGCCTTCACCGGCTCCACCGAAACCGCCTGGGCGATCAACCGTGCGCTGGCCGCGCGCAACGCGCCGATCGCCGCGCTGATCGCCGAGACCGGCGGCCAGAACGCGATGATCGCCGACTCCTCCGCGCTGCCCGAGCAGATCGTCAAGGATGTGATCGCCTCGGCCTTCCAGTCCGCCGGCCAGCGCTGCTCGGCGGCGCGCGTGCTGTTCGTGCAGGAAGACATCGCCGACAAGGTGGTCTCGATGCTGGCCGGCGCGATGACCGAGCTGAAGGTCGGCGACCCCGGCCAGCTGAGCACCGACGTGGGCCCGGTGATCGACGAGGACGCACGCAAGATCCTGGTCGAGCATGCCGCGCGCATGGACAAGGAAGCGAAGAAGATCGGCGAGGTCGCGCTCGACGCGGCGGCCACCGGAAACGGCACCTTCTTCGCGCCGCGCGCCTACGAGATTCCCTCGCTGGCCACGCTGACCCGCGAGGTGTTCGGCCCGGTGCTGCACGTGATCCGCTGGAAGGGCAACGAGCTGGCCCAGGTGGTCGAGCAGATCAACGCCACCGGCTACGGCCTCACCCTGGGCATCCACAGCCGCATCGACGACACCGTGGAATTCATCCAGAGCCGCGCCCGCGTGGGCAACTGCTACGTCAACCGCAACCAGATCGGCGCAGTGGTCGGGGTGCAGCCGTTCGGCGGCGAAGGCCTCTCCGGCACCGGCCCCAAGGCGGGCGGCCCGCACTACCTGCTGCGTTTCGCCGGCGAGCGCACGCTGACCATCAACACCACCGCGGCCGGCGGCAACGCCTCCCTGCTGACCATCGGCGAATAAGCCGGCGCGCGCCCCCCGGCCGGCACGGCGGGCGCCCGGCCTGGCGGCGGTCAGGCCTCGATCGAATGCAGCGTGTTGCTGCTGGGCTGCACGCTTCGGGCGTAGTCGTCGTGTTCCCGGCAGGCCTCCGAGCGCAGATAGTCCGCGAAGCCGACCTCGACGCTGTCGTGCAGCGCATAGTCGCTGCGCCCGCTGAGCAGCATCGCCGCCATCGCGCGCAGCAGCGGCAGCTCGGGCAGGCGCTCCTCGACGAACAGGAACTGCCCCGCCTGGTTGACCTCGAGGAAGAACGCATCGCCGGCATGGTCGACCACCAGGTCGATGCAGGCGAACATCAGGCCTAGCCGCTGCATCACGGCGCGCAGCTGGTCCGGCAACGGCTGCGGCAGCTCGATCGACTCCATGCGCAAGCCGCGATCCAGCGAATGCTGGCCGCCAGTCGAGATAGGCTGCGCCGGATGGCTGCAGCTGGTCGGGTCGGCGCGTCCGTCGTCGATCGCGGCGAGGCCTGCAGGTAAGCCTGAAACCGCTGCGGCGGATGTGCGACGCAGCTCCTGGATTGCAGGCCTGGCCGTCCGCGCAGCAGAGCGTGCCCGACGCCGACGCTTCGGCATGCGCACCTGCTGTTGTGCGCCGCGCCAAACGTGCAGGCGCGACGCGTGCTAGAACATGCGCTCGGGCCGATGGGGATCGGCCAGCAGGCCACCGACCATGTCACAGACGGCAGTTGCCATTCCCGCCGGGGGACGCGCGTCGGCGTCGTTGGCCGAACACGATCCGCGCCTGCAGGTCGCCGACATTCCGCCCAACGTGCTGGTGCACCTCACCGAGCTGGCGGCGCGGCGCGGCGCGTCGAGCGCGGCCTGGTTCGCCGGGCTGGCACTGAGCCGCCAGCAGATCAACGACCCCGGCGTGCGGGTGTCCTACCGGCAGGCGCGCACGGTGATCGGGCGCGCGCTGCAGGCGCTGGACCAGCCTGGCCTTGGCCTGCAGGTCGGGCGCTACGAGACCATCGGCAGCTTCGGCCTGCTCGGCCTAGCCATGATGACTTCGCGCAACTTCGGCGACGCCATGCGCGTAGGCATCGAGAACCATCGCGTCAGCGGCAGCCTGCTCGACGTCGACTTCGCGGTGGTCGATGCGCAGACAGTGGCCGTGCAGGCCTGGCCGCGCTTCGGCGAAACCGAACTGCTGCCGTTCCTGTGCGAGGAGCTGTTCTCCAGCTCGCTGGCCATCGCGCGCGAGCTGGTCGGGCCCCGCCTGCTGCCGCTGCGCATCGAGCTGAGCTATCCCGCGCCGGCCCACGCCGCCGACTACGCGACGGTGTTCCAGTGCGAGGTGCGCTTCGGCGCGCAGCTCAACCGCATCCTGGTCGACGCGCAGTGGCTGGAGCATCCCCTGCCCGGCTACAACCCGCTCACCTCGCGGCAGGCGCTGGCGCTGTGCCAACAGCAGCTCGGCGGCCACGGCGAGGACGAGATCGTCAGCTCGGTCGAGCGCCTGCTGCGCAGCCGCCTGCGCGAACACCCGCGGCTGACCGAGGTGGCCAACACCCTGCACCTCAGCGAACGCTCGCTGCGCCGCAAGCTGGCCGGCAGCGGGCGGATCTTCCGCGAGATCCACGACCGCGTGCGCGCCGAACGGGCGCTGGAACTGCTGCGCGCCGGCCAGCTGAGCATCGCCGAGATCGGCAGCGAACTCGGCTTCAGCGACCCGCGCGAATTCCGCCGCGCCTTCAAGCGCTGGACCGGCATGCCGCCGCTGCACGCGCGCCGCCGGGTGGCCTAGCGCCGGTTGTTGTCTTCTTACGATCTGCGCGGGAAGGCCGCCCACGCAACGCATGCAGGCGCAGGCGCGCTGGCGACCGCGCACACGACGACGGCATGGGGACCCGAAGGTGTTGCCGCGCGATGGCGTCCGGGTGGCCTAGCGCCGGCTGTTGTCTTCTTACGATCTGCGCGGGAAGGCCGCCCACGCAACGCACGCAGGCGCAGGCGCGCTGGCGACCGCGCGCACGACACCGGCATGGCGACCCGAAGGTGTTGCCGCGCGATGGCGTGGCGACAGTGCACGCCCGATCCGACAAGTCACTCGGCGTGATGCGGATTGGCGATCGCTCAGCGGCAGTCCGGGCTGTGGGCTGTGGGCTGTGGGCTGTGGGCTGTGGGCTGTGGGCTGCGGGCTCGGGCTCGGGCTCGGGCTCGGGCTCGGGCATCGAGAAGGATTGCAGGCAGGCATTCACGACGTCGGCCAAGCTGGCCGCTCCGCCCCCCACCAACGTCCCTTTCGCCCTCCCCAGTCCGTGGCGCTTGCGTGACAGTGACGGCATGCCGCGCCCATCCGCGCGAGGGGAGCACGATCATGTCCAAGCACGCCCTGACCGTCGCCGCGATCCTGCTGCTGGCCGCCTGCAGCAGCGGCGAAGCGCCGCCGCCCAGTCAGTCCGACACCGCTTTTGAAGGCAAGCTGGAACAGCAGCTGCTCGACGCCAAGCCCGGCAGCGTGATCGAAATTCCGGCAGGCCACTACCACCTGCAGCGCGGCCTGGGCCTGCGCACCGACGGCGTCACCATCCGCGGCGCCGGCATGGACAAGACCGTGCTGTCGTTCAAGGGCCAGATCGTCGGCCCCGAAGGCCTGCTGGTGAACGCCAACGACTTCACCATCGAGAACCTGGCCATCGAGGACACCAAGGGCGACGCGCTGAAGATCAACCAGGGTCGCAACATCACCATCCACGGCGTGCGCATCGAGTGGACCGGCGGCCCGGACACCAACAACGGCGCCTACGGCCTGTATCCGGTGAAGACGCAGAACGTGCTGGTGGAGGATTCGGTGGTGATCGGCGCCTCCGATGCCGGCATCTACGTCGGCCAGTCCAGCAACATCGTGGTACGGCGCAACCGCGCCGAGCAGAACGTGGCCGGCATCGAGATCGAGAACTCGGTGAATGCCGACGTCTACGACAACACCGCGATCAAGAACACCGGCGGCATCCTGGTCTTCAACATGCCCAACCTGTCGCAGGCCGGCCACGCCAGCCGCGTGTTCAAGAACAAGGTGTTCGACAACAACACCGCCAACTTCGCCGCCAAGGGCGCCGCCGTGGCCAGCGTGCCGGCCGGTTCGGGCGTGGTGGTCAACTCCAACGACAAGGTGGAGATCTTCGACAACGACATCGCCGACAACCAGACTGCCAACCTCATCATCTCCAGCTACTACTCGACCAACTACTACAACAAGCTGGGCGTGGCGGCCGACTACAACCCCTATCCGAAAGGCATCTTCGTCTACGGCAACCGCTTCAAGGGCGGCGGCGACTCGCCCGACGGGCTCAAGCTGAAGACGCTGAAGGCGGCGGTCTACGGCCTCACCGGGCGCTTCCCGGACGTGCTGTGGGACGGCTACGCCGATCCCAAGGGCCAGGTCGACGGCCAGCCGCCCGCCGACGACCGCATCTGCATCCAGGACGTCAACGGCGTGCTCAATGCCGACGGCCCGCACGACTACAAGAACCCGACCACCGACACCAAGCCCTACCAGTGCACCCTGCCCAAACTGCCGCCGGTGACGCTCAATCCGGAGCCCAAGGTGTGAGGAGCGACGGCCCGATGCCCTGGCTGCGCCTGCTGCTGCTTTGCCTGACCATCCTGCTGGCGGCCTGCCATCGCGAAATGGCGCCGGTGGCCTTCCACGCCGACGGCGCGCCGCCGCAGCTCAGCGACTGGCATGTGGTCGAAGCGCGCGACGGCCGGCTGCAGCTCAACCAGGGCGTGGTGCCGTACGACCTCAACACGCCGCTGTTCACCGACTACGCGCACAAGCTGCGCACGATCTGGATGCCGGCCGGCGTCTCGGCGACATACAGCGCCACCGACACCTTCGACTTCCCGGTCGGCACCATCATCAGCAAGACCTTCTACTACCCGCTGCCGGCGGGCGCCGCGCGCGACAGCGGCGAAGTGGCGCGCAACTACGACAACAGCCGCGATTTCGCCGGCAGCGGGCTGGATCTGGCCCACGTGCGGCTGATCGAGACGCGCCTGCTGGTGCGCCGCCAGGACGGCTGGACTGCGCTGCCCTACGTGTGGAACGCGCAGCAAACCGAGGCCGTGCTGCAGCCCACCGGCGCGGTGCAGCCGCTGACCCTGGTCGCCGCCGACGGCAGCCGCGAGCCGTTCAACTACGTGGTGCCGGACCGCAGCCAGTGCGCCAGCTGCCACGCGCGCGACATGCTGAGCCACGCGCTGCAGCCGATCGGCCCGAAGGCACGGCATCTCAACCGCGACTACGCCTATGCGGACGGCAACGAGAACGAGCTGGCGCACCTGGTGCGCGTCGGTTATCTCAGCGGCGCGCCGGCGCCGGACCAGGCGCCGCGCAATGCCAACTGGATGGACCCGCAGGCGCCGCTGGACGCGCGCGCGCGCGCCTACCTAGACATCAACTGCGGCCATTGCCACAACCCGCAGGGCGCCGCCAACACTACCGGGCTGAGCCTGAGCATGGCCACGCCGGAGGATCGCCACCTCGGCATCTGCAAGCCGCCGACCGCCGCAGGCCGCGGCACCGGCGACCACTTCTTCGACATCGTGCCCGGCAAGCCAGACGACTCGATCATGCCGTACCGGCTGGCCTCGGCCGATCCCGGCACGATGATGCCGGAGCTGGGCCGCAGCACCGTGCACCGCGAAGGCGTGGCGCTGATCCGGGCCTGGATCGCGGCGCAACAGGGGGACTGCACCACCTTGCACTGAGCCTGAGGCGAACAAGCCATAGACCGACCAAGCGGCCGATCGAAGCCGCGCCAGATTCGAGCCATCCAGCGGGGGAGAACCAGCATGCACAAGCCACGAACCTTGTCCGACAGCCTGCGCCGCCTGCTGGGCTGCGCCACCCTGCTCGCCTGCGTGCCGGCCGCTGCGCAGAGCGCCGCCCCTGCCGATGCCGCGCCTGCGACGACTCAGCCCGACCAGGCCAAGCCGGCGCAGGGACAGCCCGATCCAGACAAGGCCAAGCTGCTGGGCAACATCACCGTCACCGCGCAAAGCCGCACCCAGGAAATGGAGCAGGTGCCGATCCCGCTGCAGATCGTCACCGCCAAGCAGATCGACACCCTGGCCGCCACCGACCTCAGCAAGATGTCGCTGTTCGTGCCCGGCCTGGTGGTCGACGGCAGCCAGCCGACCCAGCCCAACTACCAGCTGCGCGGCATCAGCACCAGCGACTTCGGCATCGGCACCGAGCCGGCGATCGGCGTGTACGTCGACGGCGTCTACGCGGCGCGTTCCGGCGGCGCCCTGCTGACCTTCAACGACATCCAGCGCATCGAGGTGCTGAAGGGCCCGCAGGGCACCCTGTTCGGCCGCAACGCCGCCGGCGGCGCGATCTCCATCGTCACCAACGAGCCCAGCGACAAGTTCGAGGGCAAGCTGGTAACCCGCATCGGCAACGACGGCATGCGCTACGGCGACGCCCTGCTCAACCTGCCGATCAACCAGGACATGGCGCTGCGCGTGAGCGTGCTGGACAACCAGAGCGACGGCTGGGTCAAGGACCAGGCCAATGGCCAGCACTACGGACGCAACGATGACTGGGGCAGCCGCGTGGTGTACCGCTGGAACGTCACCCCCGACACCCGCGTGCTGCTGTCCTGGGACCACGAGCGGCTGGACCAGCCGCCGCGGCCGGCCTTCGGCCTGGTCGCGCTGTCCAACGATCCCAACCAGCGCCCGCCGTTCCCGCCCGACCCGTCCAGCTACATCGATCCGCTGCACTCGCCGCTGTACAACGACGCCCTGCATGCCGCCGAGACGCGCCGCTTCGACGGCGCCACCCTCACCATCGACCATTCCTTCGCCTGGGGCAGCCTCACCTCGACCACCGCGTGGCGGCACTTCAACACCTTCAACGACGAGGACAACGACGGCACCGACCACGTCGTCAGCTACCTCGACACCGCCAACATCGAGCACAACAACAGCTGGTACCAGGAGTTCAAGCTGGCCGGCAACAGCGACCTGCTCGACTGGGTCAGTGGGGTCAGCTTCTACAGCGAGCAGGCGCGCCAGACCAGCCAGACCAACACCAATACCGACAGCCTCGACACGCTGGCGCAGAACGTCGACGGCGTGGGCCTGCCGCTGACCGAGATCACCCAGGGCCTGCAGGCCTTCGGGCTGCCCTACAACCTGCTCGGCGATCCCTGGCGCGAGCAGATCAGCAACGACGGCAACACCAAGTCCTATGCCGCCTTCGGCGACCTGATCTGGCACCTCGACGACAAGCTCGACCTGACCACCGGCATCCGCTACACCATCGACGAGAAGCACTTCTCCTGGTTCAACGCGCCACGCCAGGCGCAAGCCTTCGACCAGACCGTGACGGCGCTGAAGACCGACCAGATCTTCGGCATCCCGATCTACGACCTGCTGCCGGCCGACGCGCAGCAGGCGCTGAACACCTTCGGCAACAACATCATCTTCCCCAACGCGGTCGGCATCCCGGTGCAGACCAGCAATATCTGGCACGACGTCAGCCCGCGCGTGGTGCTGGACTACAAGTTCACCCCCGACGTGATGGCCTATGCCTCGGTCACCAAGGGCTACAAGGCCGGCGGCTACAACAGCCTGCAGGTCGGCTCGCTGTACTCGCCGGAAAAGGTGTGGAACTACGAGGCCGGCCTGAAGACCGTGCTGCCGGACTACAACCTGCTGTTCAACGCCTCGGTCTACCACTACCTGTACTACAACCTGCAGTCCTCGGTGCTCGACCCCAACACCAGCGGCTCAGGCGTGCCCTTCTACATCGTCAGCACCAGCGACCAGGAGGCCACCGGCGTGGAGCTGGAAGCGCAGTGGCAGCCGGTCGAGGCGCTGCGGCTGAACTTCACCGGCGCCTACATCGACGCCACCTACACCAAGGGCCTGTCGACCTCGGGGGTGAACCTGGCCGGCCAGCCCACCGGCGAGCCGCGCTTCTCCGCCACCGCCGGCCTGGCCTACACCTGGCACGGCATTTACAACGGCGACCTGGAGCTGGACCTGCAATACGCCTACCGCGGGCGCACCCGCTGCAACGCCGACTCGCAGGTGCAGGGCAACTGCCTGTCGACGCCGTACTTCACCATCGGCACCTCGACCCAGCGTACCGACGGCCGCCTGGACTGGCATACCCCGGACGGCCGCTGGGGCGTGGGCCTGTTCGCCAACAACATCTTCAACAAGCGCTATGTGCTCAGCGAGGGCAACGACAGCACCAATGTGTTCGGCACCCCTTATGCGACGGTGACCCCGCCGCGCGTGTGGGGCGTGGAACTGCGCGCCAAATTCTGAGCGCCCGTCTATGATCTGACGCCTATGATCCACCCAGGCTTGCCTGCGGTGAGCGCCGACGGTCCGCGCCGCATCGCGGCCCGGCAGAGACAAGCTGCCAGGCCGGCGGTGCGCACGCGGGTGCGAACGACCGCTCACGCATCGAGGCAGCGCTCTTCGTTCTTCCATGGCCAGCGCACAAACCGATCGCCGCAGGGGCCATAGTAGAGACCATCCACCGCTTCCCCGAGTCCGACCCACGCCATGAGCAACGACAGCCTCGATCTCGCCGCCAGCCTGCAGCGCATGCGCGCCGCCCACGCCAGCGAGCCGATGCCGGCCTGGCCGGCACGCGTGAAGCGGCTGCGCGCGCTGGAGGCACTGCTGCAGGAACACCGCGGCGAGATCGCCGCCGCCATCCACGCCGACTTCGGCACGCGGCCCAGCGAGGAAACCGAGCTGCTGGAAATCTTCCCCAGCCTGTCGGCGGTGCGCCACGCACTGGCCAAGGGCCGTGGCTGGATGAAGCCGCGCCGGCGCCTGGCCGACCTGCTGTTCCTGCCGGCGAGCACCGAGCTGCGCCCGCAGCCGCTGGGCGTGGTCGGCGTGATCGTGCCGTGGAACTATCCGCTGTACCTGGCGATCGGGCCGCTGGTCGACGCGCTGGCCGCCGGCAACCGCGCGATGGTGAAGATGAGCGAGTACACCCCGCGCTTCTCGGCGCTGTTCGCCGAGCTGGTCGCGCGCCGCTTCCAGCCGGACGAGCTGCTGGTGGTGAACGGCGACGCCGAGGTGGCGCAGGCGTTCTCGGCGCTGCCCTTCGACCACCTGCTGTTCACCGGCTCCACCGCCGTTGGCCGGCACGTGATGCGCGCCGCCTCGGCCAACCTGACCCCGGTGACCCTGGAGCTGGGCGGCAAGTCGCCGGCGATCATCGGGCCGGGCGCTCGCTTTGAGCACGCGGTGGAGCGCATCGTGTTCGGCAAGATGGTCAACGCCGGGCAGACCTGCATCGCGCCCGACTACGTGCTGCTGCCGCGCGCCCAGCTCGATGCCTTCGTCGAGGCCGCGCGCGCCACCGCGGCGCGGCTGTATCCGCAGCCTGGCGACAATGCGCAGTACGCCAGCATCGTCTCGGATCGCCAGTACCAGCGCCTGACCAGCCTGCGCGACCAGGCCGTGGCGGCCGGCGCGCGCGCGGTGGCGCTGGGCGACGAGCCCGCCGACGCGGCGCAGCGGCGGCGCCTGCTGCCGACCCTGCTGAGCGGGGTGAACGAACAGATGGCGGTGATGCAGGAGGAGATCTTCGGCCCGCTGCTGCCCTTGCTGCCCTATGACAGCCTGGACGAGGCGATCGCCTACGTCGCCGCGCATCCGCATCCGCTGGCGCTGTACCTGTTCGAACAGGACGGCGCGCTGGTCGAGCAAGTGCTGGCGCGCACCATCGCCGGCGGCGTCACCGTGAACGACACGCTGTACCACATCGCCCAGCACGGCCTGCCGTTCGGCGGCGTGGGGCCTTCCGGCATGGGCGGCTATCACGGCGAGGCAGGCTTCCGCACGTTCTCGCACCTCAAGCCGGTGTTCCGGCAGGCGCGCCTGAACGGCACCGGCCTGCTCAACCCGCCGTACGGGGCGCGCTTCCGCCGCATGCTGTCGCTGATGCTCAAGCGCGGCTGACCCGCGCTTTCGCAACTGCTCGTACAGGCGCTGGCGTTCCGCGACGGCGCTGCTATGCTTCGGACAAAGCCCCCGCGCATGCCGCGCCCGACCCGCCGGATACCGCCATGCAGTGCTTTGTCTACGCCAGTACGCGCAAGCCCGACACCTACCTGTGGCTGCCGCGCCGCGACGATCTCAGCGTGCTGCCGCCCTCGCTGGCGCTGATGCTGGGCGATCTGAAATTCGTGCTTGAGGTGGAGCTGACCGGCCAGCGCCCGCTGCCGCGCGAAGACCCGCAAGTGATCCTGGAACATCTGCGCGGCCAGGGCTGGCATCTGCAGCTGCCGCCGCAGCAGACCCTGGCCGCGGCCGGCAACCAGCCCAACCATGGTGCATCGCACGACCGCCGCGGCGACGACTGAGCCGTGTGTGCGGCGCCATGCGATGTCGATCTGCTGCAGGCGCAAAGCGCGTGGTCGATCCCCGTGAATACGGTTGATTCGCGCGCATCGCATCCATTCGGCCATACCGGTCCGATGAACGGTTAACAACGGATTACCGACAAGCGGGCCTGCGCTTCCTATACTCGCGCCCCATGCCTGCATCCAAATCACGTCGCCGCCCGCCGCCGCTGCTGCAAGCCCTCGCCTGGTTCGTGCCCGGCCTGATCGCCGTGGCGATCGCCGCGCTGGACACGCATCCGCTCACCCTGGTGCCGCTGCTGCTGGCGAACGCGCTGACCATGGCGGCGGTCTGCCACGCGATCGGCTTCGATCCGGAACCGCGCTTCGGCCGCACCGTCCTGCGCCGCGGCGCCGCGCACCTGGTGATGTTCACCGCCTACGTGGCGCTGGTGTTCGTACTGGTGGCCTGGCCGCTGCTGCAGCTGACCCAGGCACACAGCTTGAACGCGCTGCTGCTGCTGGTGGTCGCGCTGGTGGTCGGGCTCGGCGCGCTGTGGCGCATCTGGCCCGCGTTCGGCCTGGCCTTCGTGTGGGACGACGCCTATCCCGCGCAGAGCGACGGCTCGTGGATCTTCACCGCCACCGCGCGCTGCCTGACCTTCGGCAAGCACCTCTCGCGCGAGGAACGCTTCTTCACCCACTTCCTGCCGGCCGCGCTGTCCCTGCTGCTGCTGGCCTTCATGGCGATCGCGCTGACCGGCCTGTACGGCCTGCTGCCGGCGGAGCTGCGCATCGCCGCGCTGGCGATCTACGGCGTGGTGCTGCTGCCGCTGGGCTGCCTGGTGGTGGCCAATCGCACGCTGCGCGCGCTGCTGTGTGAAACGGCGCCGCGCCGCGCGGCGCCGATCACGGCCGAGGCGCCGGCCAAGGCGCCCGTACAGGCCCCGGTGCTGAGCGAGGCCGAACGCACGGCCGGCAGCGCCGAGCAGTCGACCGGCCTGCTCGAGGCCGCACGCCAGGGCGACACGCCGCGCGCGCTGGCCCTGCTCGAGGCCGGCGCCGACCCGGACACCCATCCCGCGCCGGAAGATCCCGACCAGCGCAGCGTGCTGATGCTGGCGGCTTTGCTGCCCGACACGCGCCTGCTGCGCGCGCTGATCGTCAAGGGCGCGCGGCTCAACCCGCCGCACCGCGGGCTCAGCGTGCTGCTCTCCACCGTGCGCTACGGCGACGACCACCGCGCCGAGCCGGTGATGATCCTGCTCACCAACGGCGCCGACGTCACCGCCGCCGACGCCGAGGGCAACACCGCCCTGCACTACGCGGCGCGGCGCGGCGACCTGGCCATCGCAGCCATGCTGATCGACGCCGAGGCGCCGCTGGACGTGCTCAACAGCGCGGGCCAGACGCCGCTGGCGATCGCCAGCCACACGGCGAACTGGCGGCTGCTCGAGCTGATCCTGCAGCGTCGGCCGGCGCTGCAGCCGGAAGGCGGCGAACCGGCCCTGATCGGCGCCGCCGGCATCGCCGAAGACGACCCGCGCGGCGTGGCCCTGCTGCTGAAGCAGCGCGCCCAGGTCAACGCGCGCAACGCGATGGAGCGCAGCGCGCTGATCGCAGCGGCCCAGCTCGGCCACGTGCGCATCGTGCGCGCCCTGTTGACCGCCCACGCCGACGTGAGCCTGGCCGACCGGCACGGCACCACCGCGCTGATGGAAGCGGCCCACCGCGGCAGCGAGGAAATCGTGCGCCTGCTGTGCGACGCCGGCGCGCCGGTGGACGCGCGCGACCGCCACGGGCGCGATGCGCTGACCCTGGCCTGCCTGTCCTCGCACGCCAGCCCCGCCGTGGTGCACGCCCTGCTCGACGCCGGCGCCGACCCGAGCGCGCGCAGCGGCGAGGAAGGCCAGAGCGCGATCGACTGCGCGGCCGCCGAAGGCCGCTGGGACTTGCTGGCGATCCTCGATCCCGAGGCGCCGCTGCCGGAGACGGCAGCCGGCAGCGAGCCCGACGAATCGCCCGGGCACCTGCTCGACGCGCTGCGCTTCGGCCACTGGAACATCGTCGCCGGCTTCGCCGGGGTCACCTCGAGCTGGCCGGCCAGCGAACTGGCCGGGCTGTACGTGGAACTGGCCGGCACCGAACACCTGCAGGCGCGGCGCTGGCTGCTGGCGCAGAAGCTGGCGCCGGAGCAGCGGCTCGACAGCGGCGTCTCGCTATTCAATGCCCTGCTCGAAAAACTGCCGTCCTCGCGCGCCGCCCTGGTCGAGCTGCTCGACGCCGGCGCCAGCCCTACCGGCGCCGGCCGGCTGGCCACCGCGATGGAATACATGGCCGCCCGGCCCGAGGAAGGCACGGCCCTAATCGCGCGCATGCTCGACCAGGGCGCCGATCCCTTCGGCCCGCTTGCCGACGGCCGCACCCCGCTGCACCTGGCCGCCAGCGTGCCGGGCTGGCTGCTCCTGCTGCAGCGGCTGGCCGACCTCGGCTGCAACCCGAATGCGCGCGACCTGGCCGGCCGCACGCCGCTGCACGATGCGCTCGAGCACCCGACCCAGGTGCTCTCGGCGATCCGCTGCCTGATCGGTGCCGGGGCCGATCCGGAGGCGGCCTCGGCCAACGGCGAAACCCCGCTGGGCCTGGCCCTGGCGCACGAAGCCTCCGACAGCGAGCGCTGGCTGCGCTGGAGCCGCTGGCCGCTGCCGCGGCGCAAGCTGCGCGCGCACGATCTTCCCGCGGCGGCAGCCGCCGGCGACCTCGACGCGGTCGACCGCCTGCTCGAACTGGGCTTCCCGGTCGATGCGCTCGACCACAAAGGCAGCAGCGCGCTGATCCACGCCTGCGGCCTCGGCCACGAGGCCGTCGCCATCCGCCTGCTCGACGCCGGCGCCAACCTGAGCCTGGCCACGCCCTCCGGCATCACCGCGCTGGCCGCCGCCGGCTGCGCACGCCAGCTCGAGCTGATCCGCGTGCTGGTGCAGCACGAGGTCACGGTGGACCAGCGCCTGTCCGGCGACACCACCGCGCTGATGCTGGTCTGCGCGGTAGGCCATCCGGATGCGGCCGAGGCGCTGGCCGACGCCGGCGCGGACGTCAACGCCGCCGACGCCCAGGGCCACACGCCGCTGCACGCGGCGGCGCAGTACTGCTTCGGCAGCCACGACAGCCTGCGTGCGCGCCGCCTGCTCGACGTGCTGCTGAGCCGCCGGGCCGATCCCAACGCGGCCGATCGCCAGGGCATGACGCCGCTGCTGCTGCTGCTCGGCGCGCACCAGAAGCCGGGCGTCGACTGCGACGCCACCCATCTCGGCGCCCTGGTGCCGGTACTGCTCGACGCCGGCGCGCGCCACGACCATGCCGACCAGCGCGGCGTCACCGCCCTGCATGCCTGCGCCATGCACCTGCTGCTGCCGGCCGCGCGCGCGCTGCTGGCGCGCGGCGCCGACCGCTCGGCGGTGGACGCCTTCGGGCGCAGTGCCGCCGACGTGGCGCGCCTGCTCGGCTACGTCGACCTGGCCGCCGAGCTGGCGGTGCGCAGCAGCGCCGGAAGCATTCCCAGCGTCAGCCAGACCCTGCGCCAGCAGGCCGACTAGGGTAGCGCGCCTGCATGCCGCCGACCCTGCTGCTGCGCTGCGCCGACCTGGCGCAGACTCGCCGCTTCTACGCCGAGACGCTGGGCTTCAGCGTGTTCGACAGCGTCGCTGGCACGCTTACCGTCGGGCGGCGCGACGCCCGGCTGATCTTCACCGCGCAGGCGTTGTGGCCGGGCCCGCTCGGCTGCTCCGGCACGATCTATTTCGAGGAAATCGATCTGGACGGCTATTTCGCCACGCTCGAACGCGCGGTCGCGGTGGCCTGGCCGCCGCAGGCCATGCCTTACGGCGGCCGCGAATTCGGCATCACCGACTGCAACGGCTACTTCCTGGCCTTTCGGCAGACGCGCTAAGACGCTGCGGCTAGTTCACGTCTGATGACAGCTGGCCTGACGACGGCTGGCTGCATGACAGCTGGCGGCATGACAGCTGGCTGGATCAGAGCTGGCTGGATGTCATCAGGCCCGATGACAGCTGGCGCGGCGGCAGCGCGCGCCACGCGGCCAGCACCGGCTCGAGCGCGATCTCGTCGACGCGCCGCCCCAGCGACGCTCCGCCCAGCGCGCTCGTCGCAGCCGGCCCGCGCGGCGCCCACTGCCACGCCGGCAGCGGCCCGAACAGGGTCACCAACGGACACCCCAGCGCCGCGGCCAGATGAGCCGGGCCGGTATCCACCGACACCATGCTGTGGGCCAGCGCCAGCAGGCCGATCAGGCGCGGCAAGGGCAGCTCGGCGGCGGCATTGATCGCCGCGCCAGAGCCGATCGCGGCCTGGATCGCCTCGAGATACGACGCTTCCGCCGGAGCACCGCACAGCACCAGGCGCAGCTCGGGCTGCTGCACGCGGATCGCCTGGGCCAGCCCGCGCCAGCGCTCGATCGGCCAGGCCTTGGCATCGTCATGCTCGCCCCGCCCCGTCGACCTCGAACGCGTGAGCCGATTGCCCGGCTGCAGCAAGACCGCGCGCCGCGCATCGAGGCCGTGCGCCAGCAGCCACTGCCCGGCATCGTCGCGATCGGCCGCGCTAGCCTGCAGCTGCGGCATGGGCGCCACGACCACGTCCGGATAGCGTTCGACGGAAAACGCCGCCGGCGTCGCCCCGCCCAGCCGCAGCAGGCGCTCGACCTCGTGCTCGCGCGGCCACGCTGGCAGATCGGTGGCGAACACGCAGTGATCCGCCGGCATGCCGGCCAGCGCCAGCATCGGCAGCAGCTTGGCCTTCGCCTGCGGATCGTGCTCGCCCACGTAGACCGGCGCCCCGCGCCACTGCCGCAACAGCTGCACCGCGCGGGCGCCCTGCGCGGCCTGCCACGGCAGGCCGGGCTCGCTGCGAAAAGCCACGACGCGCTCGACGTCCTCGCAGGCCGCATACAGCCGCGTCGGCCAGTCGCCCGCGGCGAGCAGGCGGCATGGCCTGCCGTAGCGAAGTCGCAGCTTGTGCAGCAGCGGCTGCAGCAGCACCGTGTCGCCCAGGCGGCCGAAGCGGATCAGCACGGGGCTGGTCGGTGCGGATGCGGCGTGCATGCGGCAGACCTTGCGAACCGTGCGGGGCTGCGCTCAGCGGCTGCCGGCGTCGCGGTCGATGCGTTCGGCGCGATCCGCATCGAACAATTGCTGCAGGTCGGTCAGTGCCTCGCGCGAGGTCTGCACCAGCTTGGCCTCGTCGTCGTAGACCAGCGCCTGCTTCTGCAGCAGTTGTTCGTCGTGGCGGCGGAAGCGCTCGACCAGATCTTCCGCGCGCTGCTCGGACAGGCCCAGCGCCTGCAGGGTGCGGCGGGTCATCTTCAGGCTGGAGTAGAAGGTCTCGCGGACCGGATCCTCCACGCCCAGGTCGAGCAGGCGGAATACGTGCTGGCGATTGCGCGCGCGGGCGACGATCTTCAGATGCGGGAACTGCCGCCGCACCAGCCGCGCCGTGCGCAGGTTCACCTCCGGGTCGTCGGTGGCCAGCACGAACACTTCCGCCTTGTCCGCCTGCGCCGCGCGCAGCAGCTCCGGCCGCGCCGGGTCGCCGAAGAACAGGTCGCTGCTGTTGAAGCGCCGCGCGAAATCCACCTGCTCCACCGAGTTCTCCAGCGCCACGAACGGAATGCCCTGCGCGCGCAGCACGCGGGCAACGATCTGGCCCATGCGTCCGAAGCCGGCGATGATCACCCGCGGCGTGGCGGCGTCGATGGTGTCGAACTCGCGGGTGGGCTTGTCCGCACGCTGCCCCAGCAGCTTGGCCGTCAGCACCACGAACAGCGGGGTGAGCGCCATGCTCAGGGTGATCGCCAGCACCAGCTCGTCATGCAGCACGTGGTCGGTGAGCCCCTGTTCCTCGGCCTGCTTCAGCACCACGAAGGCGAACTCGCCGCCGCAGGCCAGCAGCACCGCCAGGCGCAGCGCATCCTTGCCGCCCAGATCGCCCAGCGTGCGGCCCAGCGGCCACAGCAGCAAGCCTTTCAACAGCAGCAGGGCGAGCACCAGGCCGAGCACCAGCAGCGGCTGATGCAGCAGCAGGGACAGATCCATCGACATGCCCACGCTGATGAAGAACAGGCCCAGCAGCAGGCCCTTGAACGGCTCGATGTTGGATTCCAGTTCGTGCCGGTATTCGGAATCGGCCAGCAGCACGCCGGCCAGGAAGGCGCCCAGGGTGGACGACACGCCGACCAGTTCCATCAGCCAGGCCGTGCCCATCACCACCAGCAGGGCGGTGGCGGTCGACACTTCCACCGACTTGGTGCGTGCGACGAAGCGGAACACCGGGCGCAGCAGGTAGCGGCCGCCGATCGCCACCGCCAGGATCGCGCCGACCGTGCGAGCCACCGCGGTGACGTCCAGGCCATGGCGCGAGGAGGTGCTGGCCAGCAGCGGCACCGCCGCGATCAGCGGGATCGCCGCCAGGTCCTGGAACAGCAGGATCGAGAACGCCTGCCGGCCGTAGGCGCTGCCAGCCTCCTTGCGCTCGGCCAGGATCTGCAGGCCGAAGGCAGTCGAGGACAGCGCCAGGCTGCCGCCGACGATGCAGGCCCCGCGCGCGTCCAGGCCCAGCAGCAGATGCCCGCACAGGCCCAGCAGCAGGCCGGTCAGCAGCACCTGCAGCAGGCCGGTGCCGAACACCGAGCGGCGCATCACCCACAGCCGCTGCGGCGACAGCTCCAGGCCGATCACGAACAGCATCAGCACCACGCCGAACTCGGAGATCGCCGCCACCCCGGCCGCGTCGCCGCCGAGGTCGAGCAGCTGCGGCCCGATCGCCACTCCGGCCAGCAGATAGCCGAGCACCGCACCCAGGCGGAAGCGCTTGGTCAGCGGCACGGCGATCACCGTGGCGAGCAGGAACACCAGGGCCGTCTGCAGAAAATGATGGCTGTCCACGCGGGCTCCGCTCGATCCGATCAGGCTCGATTATTCCACGGGCCGCATGCCCGCGGCCGCTGAGCCTGCTGACGATTCCCGGGCTCTCAGCGCGGCGGCAGCGCCGCGCAGCGCGCCGCGTCGCCGGACAGGAAGTACTCGCAGTAGCTGCGGCTCACCGCCGGATGCAGGGCGTAGAACGCCAGCACCGCGTAGAACGCCAGCAGGGCAGCGATGCACAGCGGGTAGAGGCGCTTCACACGGTCCATGATTTCACCGCCATCCACGCCATCGTCATGTAGACCAACCCGAGCACGCACAGCGGCAGCAGCAGCACCCGCGCCAGCCGGCTGCGGCTGACCATCTCCGCCAGCACCAGCAGCAGCGGCGCTTGCCACCACAGGTAGCGCGGAATCGACTGCAGGCCGGTGGCCAGCGGAATCAGGGTGCTGCACAGCGCGAACAGGCCCAGGGCGAGGCGTCGCTTCCAGATCAGATACGCCGAGATCAGCAGCGCCGCCAGCGCCATCGCCGCCCACACCAGATGGATGTTGCCCTTGGCGAAGCCGCCCGCGATCGCCCCCAGCGGATTGCCGAGCGGACGATCCCAGGCCTTCTGCACGTGCACGAAGGCCAGCGCATCGCCGGTGAGGTGATAAAGCTGCAGCATGTATAGGGCCAGCCCCAGCGGAATCAGGCCGCCGCCCAGCAGCATCTCGATCCGCGTCTCGCGGTCGGCCGTGGCGAAGCGCTCGGCGATCACCACCGCATACGGCAGCGCGGCGAGCATGCCCGGCACGCGGCTGGCCGACAGCAGGGCGCCAACCAGGCCGCAGGCCACGTAGCGCCGATCCTGCAGCAGCAGGTAGAACACGCAGGTGAGCAGCAGGAACAGCGGCTCGGTATAGCCCGCGTCGGCGTAGATCGCGTAGGGATTCAGCGCCACCACCAGGCCAGCGTACAGCGGCAGCGCGCCGGCGCCGTAGCGGCCCGCGAAGGCGACGAAGGCGTAGATCGCCGCCAGGTACAGCAGCTTGCCGAGCAGCACCGCCGCCAGCGTGTAGGGCATGGCGGTGATCGCCTGCACCGTCGCCAGCAACAGGGGGAACAGCGGAAAAAAGGCCCAGTTGGCCTGGTGATCCTCGCGGATCGCCATGGTCGCGTAGCCGTCGCGGGCGATGCCGACGTACCAGTGGCAGTCCCAGTGGCAGCTGTCGAGGAAGGAGTGATGGGTGAACCACGCCACCAGCAGCAGCAACAGCTGATGCGCCGCGAACAGGCCGAACACCAGATAGCCGCGACGCAGGCGCGCCTGTCTGGCGGCATCCGGCAGGCTCAGCGCGAGCGCGGATTCGCCGGCGTTCATGGCGCCCCGTGTGCGACCGCCGACGATGCCGGCCGGCTGTTCACTCGCCGCGCAGCCACTTCGCCGCGTCGACCGCGAAATAGGTGAGGATGGCGTCGGCGCCGGCGCGCTTCATCGCCAACAGGGCTTCCAGCACCACCGCGCGCTCGTCCAGCCAGCCGTTCTGCGCGGCGGCCTTCAGCATGGCGTACTCGCCGCTGACCTGATAGACGAAGGTGGGCGCGCCGAAGACGTCCTTCACCCGGCGCACGATGTCGAGATAGGGCATGCCGGGCTTGACCATCACCGCGTCGGCGCCCTCGGCGAGATCCAGCTCGACCTCGCGCAGCGCCTCGTCGCTGTTGCCGACGTCCATCTGGTAGGTGTGCTTGTCGCCTTTGCCGAGGTTCGCCGCCGAACCCACCGCGTCGCGGAACGGCCCGTAGAAACTGGAAGCGTACTTCGCGGAGTAGGCGAGGATGCGCGTATGGATGTGGCCGGCGGCCTCCAGCGCGTCGCGGATCGCACCGATGCGCCCGTCCATCATGTCCGACGGCGCCACGAAATCCATGCCGGCCTCGGCCTGCGCCAGCGACATCTTGATCAGCGCCTCGACCGTGGGCTCGTTCATCACGTAGCCGTGCGCGTCGATCAGGCCATCCTGGCCGTGCGTGGTGTACGGGTCCAGCGCGACATCGCCGATCAGGCCCAGCCCCGGATACGCCGCCTTCAGCGCGCGCGTCGCGCGCTGCATCAGCCCCTGCGGATTCCACGCCTCGGCCGCGTCCTCGCTCTTCACCGCCGCGCCGGGCGACGGGAACAGCGCCAGCGCGGGAATGCCCAGCCGCACGCACTCGCCGCCCAGCTTGAGCAGCTCGTCGATCGACACGCGGTCCACGCCGGGCATCGACGGCACCGGCTCGCGCTGCCCCTCGCCCTCGATCACGAAGGCGACCATGATGAGGTCGCTGGATTGCAGGCTGTGCTCGCGCATCAGCGCGCGGGAAAAGGCATCGCGGCGCATGCGGCGCATGCGGACGGCAGGAAAGCTCATCGCGGTTCCAGGCTCGGCGAAAGCGCCCATTCTAGGCCAGTCCGGCGGGCGCGGCTTGTGCCTTCGCCGCCGCGCTGATCGGCTGCGACGACTTGTCAGCTTCGCCGGGGTTATGACCGCGCGAAGACTTTGAAACCGTGCGGTCATGCAGATCAATCCGCGCTGAACGCAAGGGCTTGCCGTCAGCCTGCATCTCGTCGCCTGAGAGCAGTCTTGGCCATGCTGTTTCCGCGCGTCGCCGCCTGCCGCACGCGCCCCAGCCGAACCGATCCGGAGACGTAACGATGAGTCACGCCCAGCCCCTCCATCCGCATGCCGGCGCCCGCCAGCTCGGCCCCCACGATCCCACCGCCGAAGTCCAGGTGACCCTGGTGCTGCGCCATCGCAGCGCGCCGACGCCCAGCGCCTGGCCGCAGGCGCCGCTGGCGCGCGCGGATTTCCGCGACCGGCACGGCGCCGCGCCGGAGGACATCGAACGCATGCGCGACTTCGCCCGCCAGCACGGCATGCGCGAACTGGCATGCCGGCCGGATCACCGCACCCTGCACCTGAGCGGCAGCGCCGGCAGCATGCAGGAGGCCTTCGGCGTGCAGCTGAGCCAGTACGAGCGCGAGGCCGACGGCACCCACTACGTCGGCTGCGACCGCGAACCCAAGCTGCCCGACCCGGCGGTGATCGCCGTGCTGGGGCTGGATCGCCGCCCGGTCGCCACGCCGAAGTTCCGTCGCCCGCGCACCCAGCCCGGCGTGAGCTATACGCCGCCGCAGCTCGGCCAGCTGTACCAGTTCCCCGCCAACACCGACGGCAGCGGCGAGACCATCGCCATCATCGAGCTGGGCGGCGGCTACCAGCAGAGCGACCTGGATACCTACTTCGCCGGGCTCGGGCTGAAGACACCGTCGCTCAGCACCGTCTCGGTGGACGGCGGCAGCAACGCGCCCGGCAGCGACGCCGACAGCGAGGTGATGCTGGACATCGAGGTGGCCGGCTCGCTGGCGCCCGGCGCGAAGCTGGTGGTGTATTTCGCCGGCAACACCGACCAGGGTTTCTACGGCGCCATCGCGCAGGCCGCGCACGACGACACCCACAAGCCGTCGGTGATTTCGATCAGCTGGGGCGGCCCGGAGGATAACTGGAGCACGCAATCGGGCAACGCCATGCAATCAGCGCTGCAGGACGCCGTTGCGCTCGGCGTCACCGTCACGGTGGCGGCCGGTGACAGCGGTTACACCGATGGCGCCAGCGACGGCAAGGCGCACGTGGATTTCCCTGCCTCCAGCCCCTATGCGCTGGCCTGCGGCGGCACCAAGCTGACGGCTGGCAGCGGCAAGATCAGCAGCGAGGTGGTGTGGAACGAAACCGCTGAAGACAACGGCGCCACCGGCGGCGGCGTCAGCATCGAATTCGCCCTGCCCACCTGGCAGCAGCAGGCCAAGGTGCCCAAGGCGCCCGGCGGCTTCGTCGGCCGCGGCGTGCCCGACGTGTCCGGCAACGCCGACCCGACCACCGGCTACCAGGTGCGCGTCGACGGCCAGGACCAGGTGATCGGTGGCACCAGCGCGGTGGCGCCATTGTGGGCAGCGCTGGTGGCGCGCCTGAACCAGTCGCTGGGCAGCCCGCTAGGCGACGCCCACGCCGCCTTCTACCAGATCGGCGTCGCCGCCTTTCGCGACATCACCCAGGGCAACAACGGCGAGTACAAGGCCGGCAAGGGCTGGGACGCCTGCACCGGCCTGGGCAGCCCGAACGGCGAAGCCCTGCTGCAGGCACTGAGCGCCCTGAAGAGCGGCGGTGCCAAGGCGAAGCATTGAGCGGTGGCGGGTACGACGTGTGCCGTGCCCGCCCATCGCCCCCGAAGTCTTGACACATGCGGTACCAACTTATTGGCTGCCGAGGTCAAGGCGCCTGACACTGCCGCGTCCCAAGGCGCAGGCCTGCTGCGCATGGCGTGCGTGATCCATTTCAGCCGAAGCCGGCCCTCGCAACAACCACGTGCATCCGGACTACTGCCCAGGCGGCTTCATCTGGATCTGCATGGAAGGCTGCGCCGGTTGTTGGTTCACGCCCTGCCCTTGAGTCTGGGCTTGCGCCTGCTGTTGCACCTGGGTTTGCGCTTGCTGCTGTGCCACCTGTTGATACTGTGCGCTGCTTTGTTCCAGCGGCGTATTCATGCCCTGGACGGTAGGGACTTCGGCAACGGTTTTCAGCGGCGAGGTATTCTGGCCCACGAACATCGTGGAGCCGTTCTTGGTGTCGGGCAGCAGGTAGTCGATGCTACCGATGCCAGCCGAGAGCGCAGCCACCGTAGCGCTACCAGCGAGATTGGCCGTGCGCTGGTCTGGGCTTCGACCGAATTGCGCGTCCAATGCGCAGAGCTTGCCGAAGGCTTGCTGGTATAGATCGTTTCCAGGATGGGAAGGCTCGTCCAGACGCGGCGCCTTGGACGGGTCAAGCAGGGGTCCGGGATTGCTCGACAACGACTGCTCGCGCTGCTTGAGTGCTTCACGCGTGTGTGTCCCGGCGACGCCGTCGATACCAAGCTGGTTGTTTTCCTGGAAGGCCTTGACCGCTGCCTTGGTGTCCGGACCGTAGTTTCCGTCGGGTTGGATCAGATTGCCCTTGCTGTCCTTGTAGCCCAGGTCGTGCAGCTCGCCCTGCAGTTCCTTGACGGCGTCGCCACGATCACCCTGGCGCAAGGCGCCGTCGGTCTGCGCGTTTGCATGCCCGGATTTCGCGGGTTGGTCCAAGACCTTCTGCCGCTGGCTCGGATCGACAGCGGCAACGGCATTCCAGGCGTCCTCGGCCGACATGCCGCTTTTGATGTTCGCCTGGTAGGCATCGCGCATCTTGTTGAGCGCGGTCTCCTGTTGATCCAGGGTAATGCTGGAAGCATTGGGTGGTGGGTAGTGGCTCGCGCCTTGCTTGGTCGGATCAGCGAAAGAAGCCCACTCCTTGGCCAAGGCAAGCTGCGCATCTTTCAAGGTGGCCCCGTCCTGGCCGGTGATGTAATCCTTAATGTCCGGGCGCTTGTCGCTGATGATGTAGTTGCTGAATATCTTGTCCTGCAGCTCGGGCGTAAATTTCGCCTTGGGGTCGATACCCATCTCGGCAACCGCCTCGTTCATGACGGGCGGAATCATCTGGTAGTAGCCGACGGCAAATAAGCGCTTGGGATCGCTGGCATCCAGGGCTTGCAGCTTCTGAACATCCCCCACGGTCATTTGCGACAGGTCCACATCCGGACCACGGGGGTTCATGTGTTGCTTGCCCTTGTCGTCTATGTACGTTCCCCGATTGAACGCATCGTAGCCCTGCTGAACCGATTCGCCCTGATGCACCAGGTCGTATAAAGGATTGTCGCTCATGGCAGCCGTCCTTGCTGATGGGTGGATTTATTCGGAGGGATGATCGTCAAATCCCACGCCGTGCACGACCAGGTTGGGAAGGTCGGCATAGTCGCCGTAAGTGGCGATTTTCAATATGCGCGCCGACTTGTCGCTCTTGAATTGCATCAGGCAGTAACCGTCGCCGCTGCATGAATTCAGTTCGGGCAAGGTGTCGCAGACCGTGCACTGCGGGCTGTGCGGCCTTTTCGAGCAGACCTCCTTGTAGTTGCCGCCCACCACATTGGCCTGGCACTTCTCGCACTTCACGGCTTGCCAACCTGCGGCGAGCGCCGCGGCCTTCGCCTGCTTGTAGCCGTCGATACCTTCAAGAGTCTTGATCAGGCCGGCTTCGTCGGGCGTCAGCGCAGTGATCGGGATATCGCCGGAGTATTTCGACGCGTCGCCTGCTGCGGGGGTTGACTGGCCGGTGCGAGGCAAGGCCTGGCAAGCGGCAAAACTCATGGAAGCGAGCAGAAGAAGTGCTGCGATGAAGGTCTGATGACGCACGATGTGCTCCTTGTGGCTGTAACGCGAGGCCTGTTCCCTGCCGCAGTACCTTAGCTACCAAACACCGCCGGCGCCATCCACCACGCAGCTCACATGCTCGACGCTCGAATGGGTTGTAGCGCACGCGATCGTGTTCGGATGCGGCCATCGGCGGCGCAGGCGGAATCTTAATACGCCGCATCGCGGCGGCAGCTGCCGCCGCGCTCTCGACTTCCCGGAAAAGACCGCAAAACCGCGATCTTCGCGCCGCGATATCGGCTTCGTCGACTAACCCGGCGCCAGCATCCAGGCGCCGTCGTCCAACGGAACGCGCCGCAGCGGCAATCCATACACGTTGGACAGGATTTCGGTGTCGAGCACGTGCGCCGGGCTGCCGTGGCGCAGCAGCCGGCCCTGCGCCAGCAAGGCCATGTCGTCGGCATAGCGCACGGCCAGGTTGAGATCGTGCAGCACCACGATCACGCCGAAGCCGTGTTGCGCGAACTGGCGCGCCCGGCGCAGCACGAAATGCTGATGCGCGATGTCGAGCCCGGCTTCCGGCTCGTCCAGCAGCAGCCAGCAGGGTTCACTGCCGTCCCGCCCTTCCCAGATCTGCGCCAGCACGCGCGCCAGCTGCACGCGCTGGCGTTCGCCGCCGGACAATTCCAGATAGTTGCGTTCGCGCAGATGCCAGACCTGGGTGGCCTGCAGCGCGGCCTCGACGATCTCGTGGTCGACGCCGCGCACGCGGCTGCCCGCATGCGGGCTGCGCCCGAGCATCACCACCTCTTCCGCGCGGAAGGCGAAGCCGAGCTGGGCCTGCTGGCTCAGCATCGCGCGCCGCCGCGCCAAGGCTTCCGGCGCCCAGGCCGACAACGGCCGGCCATCCAGGCTGACCTCGCCCAACGACGGCGACAGCACGCCGGCCAGCACGCCGAGCAGGCTGCTCTTGCCGGCGCCGTTCGGCCCGACCAGGGCCAGCAGCCGTCCGGGCCGCGCGCCCAGGTCCACGGCCTGCAGCACGCGGCGACCGCCGCGACTGAGATGGACATCGTGTGCGGCGAGCAGACCCGCAGGCGCGGCGCGCTCGTGCCAGTCGATTGCGACATTCATGCCGGCACCTCGCCGATCCGCGTGCGCAGCAGCAGCCATAGAAAAAACGGCGCGCCGAGCAGTGCGGTGATCACGCCCACCGGCAGTTCGGCCGGCGCCGCCAGGGTGCGCGCGAAAGTGTCGGCGGCGTCCAGCAGGGCCGCGCCGCCCAGCGCCGAGGCCGGCAGCAACAGCCGATGATCCACGCCCCAGCGCAGGCGCAGCAGGTGCGGCACCACCAGGCCGACGAAGCCGATGATGCCGCACATCGCCACCGCCGCGCTGACCGCCAGCGCGACCAGGCCGATCAGCCACGGCTTCAGGCGCTCCGGACGAAAGCCCAGCAGCACCGCTTCCTGTTCCCCCAGCAGCAGCACGTTGAGCGCGCGCGCCGCACGCGGCAACAACAGCAGCGGCACCAGCAGCAGCGGCGCCGCCACGCCGAGGCGCTTCCAGTCGGTGCCGCCGAGGCTGCCTAGCGTCCAGAAGCTGAGATCGCGCAGCTGGCTGTCGTTCGCCGCGTAGGTGAGCAGGCCCACGCCGGCCATGGCGATCGCGCTGATCGCCACGCCGGCCAGCAGCAGCATCGCCATGCCGGGGCGACGGCGCCCCAGCGCGAAGAGCACGGCCGTCGCGCCCAGGCCGCCGAGAAACGCCGCCATGGCGACGCTGAACGAGCCGAACAGGGCGACGCCGGACAAGCCGCCGCCCAGCACGATCATCGCCACCGCGCCCAGGGCGGCGCCCGAGGACACGCCGATCAGCACCGGATCGGCCAGCGGATTGCGGAACAAGCCCTGCAAGGTGGCGCCGCTCACCGCCAGGCTGGCGCCGACCAGCAAGGCCATCAGCACGCGCGGCAGGCGCAGCATCAGCACCACGCGATCGTCGCTGCCCAGCTCGTGCCCGGCGATGCCCCGCACCAGGGCACCGGCCACCTCGCCCAGCGAGAGCGCCATCGCACCGCTGGCGAGGCTCCATAACGCGACGATCAACAACAGCGCGGAGAGGCCGCCCAGCACCCACGACGGCCGGCGCCGGGCACGGCCCTGCACCAGCGCCACGCTGTTCACGGCGCCGCGCCGCTCAGCGTGTGTTGCAGCGCCTGTGCCTGCGCCACGCTGCGCGGCCCGAAGCCGAGCAGCGCCTGGCCGTCGACGAACACGATGCGCCGCGCCCGGCCAGCCGGGGTCTGCGCCACGCCCGGCATCGCCAGCACCGCATCGACGTCGCCCGCACCGTCGCTGCGCTCGCGCATCAGCACGATCACCTCGGGTGCGAGAGCCACCAGCGCTTCCGCCGAGACCGGCCGGTAGCCGCTGTAGTCGTCCGCCGCGTTGTGCCCGCCGGCCAGCGCGATGGCGCTGTCGGCAGCGGTGTCGCGACCGGCCGCGCGCGGACTGCCGGCGCCCATCGACATCAGGAACACCACCCGCGGATGACTGGGCATCGCCGCCACGCTGGCCGCCAGGGCGGCGTAGCCGCGTTCGATGTCACTGGCGAGCTGCTCGGCCTGCGCCGGGCGGCCGAGCAGGCCGCCGATCGCGCGCACCTTGGCCGCGACGTCGGCAGGCGTGCGCGACACCGGCAGCAGCTCCATGCGCACGCCGGCCGCGCGCAGCTGCGCGATCACCGGCGGCGGGCCGGCGTCGTGGGTGGCGATGATCAGCTGCGGGTGCAGCGCCAGTACGCCTTCGGCATTGAGTTGGCGCACGTAGCCGACGTCGGGCAGGTGCTGCGCCGCTTCCGGCCAGCGGCTGGTGCTGTCCACGCCGACCAGCGCCGCGCCAGCGCCCAGCGCGTAGACGGTTTCGGTGATGTCACCGCCCAGCGCCACCACGCGTGCCGGCGGCGCCGCGCTGTCGGCCGCGGCAGCAGTCGCGAGACCACAAGCCAGCAGCAGGCCGGCAAGCCAGACGATCCGATGCCGGCGCGTGGCGAGGCCCGATGCGCCGCGAGAGATTCCATGCTCAGCCATGAGCGGTCTCCGCGTCCGGCAGGCCCAGCGCCAGCGTGCGCCAGTCCGCCAGTTCGGGAATCCCCGGCTTGCGCTTGCCGAACAGCTGCACGATCTGGCCGCCGTGCGCGTCGTACAGTTCCAGCGAGGTCACCGGACCTTCCGGCGTGGGCTTCTGCACCACCCAGCTCTCGACGACGTGGTCTTCGCGCAGGTGCAGGTTGAAATCCTCGTCGAGCACGTTGAGCCAGGGGCCGACGGTCTTGATGTTGCGCACCGGGCCGGTGTGGATCTGCACCACCCCGGGCGAGCCGACGAACACCATGATCGGCAGGCCGCTGGCGGCGGCCGCGTCCAGCACCTGGCGGATCGCCTGCTTGTCCACCCGCCGCGCGAATTCCGCGCCCACCAGGCGCAGCGCCTGAGTGCGGGTGACCTGATGCCGCTTCAGCAGGGCGAAGAAATCGTGCGGATCGCGCAGCGCGCGCCAGCCCTCGCGCAGCGAGCTCGCGTCGACCGCCTCGTCCCTGAGCAGATGCGGCAGCGGCTCGGCCACCGTGCGCAGCTCCAGCAAGGGCGACTGCACGCCGGCGCTGTAGTTGGCGAGCAGGCGGCGCCAGCCGTCGCGGTCGCTGGCCTCGGTGAGGTAGATCTTGTGCACGGCGCGGCCGTCGCCGTCGAAGAACTGCAGGCTTTCCAGCTGGCGTCCGCGGGCTTCCTCGCGCACCGCGAAGCCGTGCTTCCAATGATTGAGGAACAGCCGCAGGTCGATCGCCTCGTCCAGCACCACGCCCATCGCGCCGCCGATCTCGATGTTGGCGAAGCTGCCCTTTTTCTCGTGCACGCAGCTGTCGTTGCGGGTCAGCACCATTACCCGCCCCAGCGTGGGCAGACTGCGGATCAGCTCGGGCCAGAGCCCGTCCAGCCGGGTCACGCCGTCGCCGCAGCGGCTGGCGACCAGCTCGCCCTCGCTGACGCCCAGCCGCTCGGCCAGATCGCGTGCGCGCAGGCCGGGTTCTTCCTCGCGCAGGCGCTGCCAGTTCGCGCGCAGCTGCGGGATCGGGGTGGATACGCTTTGTTCCAGCATGTCATCGCTCCTGCGGTGCGGATCAGAAAGCCACGCGGGCGCCGACGCTGAAGGCGCGGCCCGGCATGGTGAGGCGGTCGGCCGGGATGCCGTTGGTGCCGGCGTCGTTGACGCCGTTGCCGCTGACCAGGTTGCCCAGGGTGCCGCCGTTCAAGTTGCCCCAGTCCCAGTACTTGCGGTCGGTCAGGTTGCTGATCCCGGCATACAGCTCGAGGCTTTCCAGCAGGCCGTTCGCCGAGCCGCTCACGAAGGGCGTGTAGTGGCCGTACAGATCCAGCGTGGCGTAGCCCGGCGGCCGGAAGATGCTCGGCTGGCTGAGCTGGGTGTGGCGGCGCACCGCGGTGCCGACCAGCTCCGCGCCCCAGCGGCTGGCGTCGTAGCCGATGCCGAGCACCAGCTTGGCCGGGTCGACCGTGTTCAACGGCGAATAGCCGCTGTCGCCCGGCTGCACCAGCCTTCCGGTGGTGATCGCCGCGCTGCCCTTCACGGTCCAGCCGCTGAGCGCGTCGTTGAAGTAGCCCAGCTGCAGCGCGCCGCTGGCTTCGGCGCCCTTGATGAAGGCGCGCGAGGCATTCACCGACTGGAAGAACTGATTGAAGAACGCGCCCGGCGAGATCTGGTAGGCCCACGCCGGCACGTCGGCCGGATTGAGCTGATAGCCCGACCAGATGAAGTTGCGGTAGCGGTTGAAATAGCCGTCCACGCTGAACCAGCCCGCGGCGCCCTTGCCGCGCAGGCCCAGCTCGACGCCGCGGCTGGTCTCGGCCTTGAGGTTGGGATTGGGCAGGAAGGCGATGTTGATGCCCGGCACCGGCTGCTCGTTCCAGGCGCCGGCGATCTCGCTGTACAGCGGCGGCCGGAAGCCGTAGGCGAAGTCCGCGTAGGCGCTCAGCGTGTCGTTGAAGCGCCACACCACGCCGAGCTTGGGCGAGACGTGGTTCTGCTGGAAGTCGCGCTGCACATAGCCCGGGTTGTAGGCCTGATAGAGCGCGTCGGCCTCGGGCTTGTACTCGTAACGCTCGGCGCGCAGGCCGGGGCTGACGACCAGGCGATCGCCGAACAGGCTGATCTCGTCCTGCGCGAACAAGGCATAGCGGTCGGTGTAGCTGTCCGGGATCAGGTGCAGCGGGTAGTTGCCCGGCATGTACGGCACCGGCGAGCCGCTGTCGCCGCGCTGGCCGGTCTGCGTGTTCACGCCGTAGCCGCCCACGTTGGACTGCGCATAGGTGCGCGACAGTTCGATGCCGTAGCTGAGCGTCTGCGCCACGCCGTCTGCATCGCCCAGCCGCTTCACCGCCACCAGCTTTCCGCCGGCCACCTTCTCCTGCAGCGGCAGGCTCTGGAAATAGCGGTCGATCAGGCCGTAGGCCGAGTTGTAGTCGGTCTGCGTATCGGTGCGCGTGCGGCTCTTCTGCCAGTAGGCGTTCCAGTCCAGCGTGTCGGCAAGCACGCCGTTCAACTGCGGATACCACTGCCCGATGCTGGCGCGCACGCGCATGTTCTCGTCTTGCGAGCGGTAATAGTCCGGCGTGAAGCCGTAGCTGGACACCAGCTCGGACAGGCCGTTGGTGTGCGTGCGCGTCTGCGAGCCGTCGAGGATCACCCGGTCGATGCGCCCGCTGGCGGCGGTGTGCACGTACTTGCCGAGGAAGCTGTCCAGCGCATAGCTGAGCGGATCGGGGCGGGTGCGCGCGGCGCCAGTTCCGCCCACATCACCCTGGTCGGCGGTGGCGTGTCCTTCGCGATGGTTCATCACGAACAGCAGGCCGTTGCTCTGGTCGCCGCCGGCCAGGGTGGCGGTGGTGGACAGGCTGCGGTCGACGCTGTCGTACTGCTCCTTCAGCGCGCTGTAGACGCTCTTGCCGGGGCGCAGGTAGTCGGCGGGGTCCTTGGTCTGCAGGCTCACTACGCCGCCCAGCGCGTCGGACGGATACAGCACCGAGGCCGGACCGCGCACGATCTGAACCTGCTTGATCTCGTCCAGGTCGACGAAGTTGCGTCCGGCGCGGAAGCTGCCGCCGGCGACGTCGGCGCCGAACGAGGAAGGCAGCGACACGCCGTCGATCTCGATGCGGGTGCGGTTGCCGGACAGGCCGCGGATGTTGAAGCTGTCCAGGCCGAAACGCCCCGCCGTGCCGATCACCGACACGCCCGGCTCGTACTGCACGAGGTCGCGGATATTGGTGACCAGATGGCGATCCATCTGCTGACGGCCGATGGTCGACACCGTGCCCGGCGTGGACAGCTGGATCGACGGGCTGGGCGCGGTCACGTTGACGCGCGGCAGTTCGGTGGCGTTGTCCGTACTGGCGGACGAATCGGCGGCCTGCGCCGGCAGCGCCAGCAGCACGCCGATCGCGGCGGCCAGCGAAGTAATGCGAAACATCATGAAGAAAAGATCCTTTGCCAAGCATGGATTCATGCGGCTGGCTGGCAAAGGGAGCGCGATCGTCGCGCCTGTCGCTGGCGGCCTGGTGGTGTGATCGCGACGGCCAGCACCTGCGTCCCGGGGAGAGAGGCGCGCAGGCACCGACCGTCAACGAATGAGAATGTATCTCATTTACAAATTTATGTCTATCGCTCGGCGAGCTTGCCGCGCGGCTTCACTCCGCGATGCGCGCGCCGCCCTCGGCATCGAAGAAATGCAGCCGCGCACCGTCGAAGCGGAAGCGCAGCAGACTGCCCGGCTCGGGCAGCTCGCACGGCGGCACGCGCGCGACCAGCGCCTGCTCGCCGTGGCGCAGGTTGAGGAAGATTTCGTTGCCCACCGGCTCGAGCACCTCGAGCCGGGCGCTCAATGCGCCGTCCGCCGGCGCCAGCAGCAGATGCTCGGGGCGCAGCCCGACTACCACCTCGCGACCGCGCCAGGCCTGCAGCGCCTGCGCCTGCAGCGGCGCGAGCGTGCCCAGCGATAGCGGCCCCTGCGGCATCGCCAGGGTCCAGCCGTCGTCGTCGTGCAGCACGCCGCGCAGAAAGTTCATCGCCGGGCTGCCGAGAAAGCCGGCGACGAAGCGATTGGCCGGCCGTTCGTACAGTTTCATCGGCGTGTCGATCTGCTGCACCACGCCGCCGTCGAGCACCACGATGCGCTGGCCCAGGGTCATCGCCTCGATCTGGTCGTGGGTCACGTAGATCATGGTGGCGCCGAGCCGGCGATGCAGGCGCGCGATCTCCACCCGCATCGACAGGCGCAGTTTGGCATCGAGGTTGGACAGCGGCTCGTCCAGCAGGAATACCTTCGGATCGCGCACCAGTGCGCGGCCCAGCGCAACGCGCTGGCGCTGCCCGCCGGACAGCGCCGCCGGCCGCGCCTCCAGGCGATGCTGCAGTTCCAGCACCGCGGCCGCCTCCGCCACGCGGCGCGCGATCTCTGCCTTGGGCTGGCCGCGCAGGCGCAGGCCGAAGCCGAGGTTCTCGGCCACCGTCATGTGCGGATACAGCGCGTAGTTCTGGAACACCATGGCGATGTCCCGGTCCTTCGGCGGCACCTCGTTGACGCGGCGCCCGTCGATGCTGAGCGTGCCGCTGCTGATCGATTCCAGCCCGGCGATCATGCGCAGCAAGGTGGTCTTGCCGCAGCCGGACGGCCCCACCAGCACCAGCAGCTCGCCGTCGGCGATGTCGATGCTCGCGCCGGCCACGCCGACGTGACCGTTCGGATAGACCTTGCGCACGCTGTCCAGGCATACCGCTGCCATGCTTGCTCCTCGACGATCGCCCGCGATACCGGCACCCTGGGCCCGGCGCAGCCGCCTGCACATCGGCAGGCGGTTCCGCTATTCTCGCGGAGTAATCGTTTACATCAAGCCGCATCGCGGCATCGGATGCCCATGAGCCAGTTCGCCCCATGACCCGCAGCTATCGTTTTCCCGAAGGTTTCCTGTGGGGCGCCGCGACGTCCGCCTACCAGATCGAAGGCTCGCCGCTGGCCGACGGCGCCGGCCCCAGCATCTGGCAGCGCTTCGCCGGCACGCCCGGCATGATGGCCAACGGCGACACCGGCGACGTCGCCTGCGACCACTACCGTCGCTATAAACAGGACGTGCAGCTGATGAAGGCACTGGGCCTGCACAGCTACCGCTTCAGCGTGAACTGGGCGCGCGTGCTGCCGGAGGGCACCGGTCGGGTCAATCCGAAGGGTCTGGACTTCTATTCGCGGCTGGTCGACGAACTGCTGGAGCACGGCATCGCGCCCAACCTCACCTTGTTCCACTGGGATCTGCCGGCCGCGCTGGACGACCGCGGCGGCTGGCTCAACCGCGACAGCGCGCACTGGTTCGCCGAATACGCCGAAGTGATGTTCAAGGCGCTGGACGGCCGCGTGCAGCGCTGGGCCACCATCAACGAACCGTGGGTGGTGACCGACGGCGGCTACCTGCACGGCGCGCTGGCGCCGGGACATCGCAACAAATACGAGGCGCCGATCGCCGCGCACAACCTGATGCGCGCCAGCGGTGCCGGCATCCAGGCGTATCGCGCACATGGCCGCCACGAGATCGGCGTGGTGTTCAACATCGAGCCGAAGTACCCGCATTCGCAGGCGCCCGAGGACCTCGCCGCGGCCCGCCGCGCGCACGCCTACATGAACGAGCAGTTCGCCGATCCGGCCCTGCTCGGCAGCTATCCGCCCGAGCTGAAGGAGATCTTCGGCGAGGCCTGGCCGGATTTTCCCGAGGACGATTTCCGGCTGACCCGCCAGCCGGTCGACTTCGTCGGCATCAACTACTACACCCGCGCGGTAGTGCGCCACGATGCCGCGCAATACCCGCTGCAGGCCACGCCGGTGCGCCAGGTCGGCAAGACCTACACCGAGACCGGCTGGGAAGTGCACGAGCAGGGCCTGCTCGACACCCTGACCTGGTTCAAGCAGCGCTACGGCGACATCCCGCTGTACATCACCGAGAACGGCTCGGCCTTCTACGACCCGCCGGTGGTCGAAGGCGAGCGGCTCGACGATCCGCTGCGCCAGGACTATCTGCGCCGGCACCTGCGCGCGGCACGCAAGGCGATCGACGCCGGCGTCGATCTGCGCGGCTATTACGCCTGGTCGCTGCTGGACAACCTGGAGTGGTCGCTGGGCTTCTCCAAGCGCTTCGGCCTGTACCACGTCGACTTCGCCACCCAGCGGCGCACGCCGAAGGCGACCGCCGCGCTGTACGCGCAGGTGATCGCCAGCCACGGCGCCGCGCTGGACGAATAAGCCCGATCCGGTCACGCTTTATGGAATCTGCCCCCCAGGACCGCCGATGAGTTCCTCTGCTGCCGCCATGACCCTGCTTGCCGATCTTGGCGGCACCAATGTCCGCTTCGGCCTGGCCGATCCCCAGCGCGAAGTCCCGCTGCTCGGCGAGAGCATCCGCCGCTACAAGGTCGACGAATTCCATTCGCTGGCGGAAGCGGCCAAGCATTACCTCAAGGAAACCGGGCTGAGCGCGCAGCGCGCGGTGTTCGCCGCCGCCGGCCGGATCAGCGGCGGCCAGACCGTGCAGATCACCAACAACCCGTGGGCGATCTCGGCCGCGACCATGCAGCGCGAGCTGCAGCTGGAGTCGGTGCATCTGGTCAACGATTTCGCCGCGCAGAGCATGGCGGTGATGCTGCTGCAGCCGAACGACCTGGTGCCGGTAGGCAAGCTGCCGCTGCCGAAGCTGGGCGCACGCGAAGAACAGACCTTCGTGATCGTCGGCCCCGGCACCGGCCTGGGCGTGGGCGGCCTGCTGTTGCGCAACGGCAAGTGCAGCGTGCTGCAGACCGAAGGCGGCCATGCCGGCTTCGCCGCACATTCGCCCGAAGACATCGAGATCCTCAACTACCTCAACCGCCGCTACGGCCGCGTCTCCAACGAACGGCTGATCTGCGGCCAGGGCCTGGTCAATCTGTACGACGCGATCTGCCACATCGCTGGCGCGCAGCCCAAGGCGTACAAGCCCGAAGACATCACCGCCCACGCCAAGGCCGAAACCGATCGCCTGTGCGTGCGCACGGTGGAGACCTTCGCCGGCATTTTCGGCAGCGTCGCCGGCGACCTGGTGCTGACCCTGGGCGCCTGGGACGGCGTCTACCTCACCGGCGGCCTGGTGCCGATCCTGCTGCCGTGGATGGAGCGCGGCCACTTCCGCGAGCGCTTCGAGGCCAAGGGCCGCTTCCGCGTCACCATGGAACAGGTGCCGACCCAGGCGATCATGAATCCCGAGCCCGGCCTGATCGGCGCGGCCGCGCTGGCGGTGCTGGAGTCGGGCGCCTCGCTGCTGCACCGGCACGACTGAAGCCGGCCATCCTGGCGCTCATGTCCACCACGCAGAGTCCTTCGGTAAAGCTTTTTTCCTACGGCTCGCTGCAAAGCGAGCCGGTGCAGCTGGCGACTTTCGGGCGCAAGCTGCACGGCCGCGCCGACAGCCTGCCCGGTTACCGCCTGGAACGGCTCGCGATCGGCGATCCCGCGGTGGTCGCGCTGAGCGGCGCCAGCCATCATCCGATCGTCATTGCCAGCGGCGATCCTGCCGACCGCGTGGCCGGCATGGTGTTCGAGATCACGCCGGAAGAACTGCAGCGCGCCGACACTTACGAGGTGGCGGATTACCGGCGCATCGAAGCTACCCTCGCCTCCGGCACCCGCGCCTGGGTCTACGTGAAAACCGACGCCTGAGTTCCGTTCCCGCCCTTCCCATCGCCAGCGACGAACCGCCATGTCACGCAGCCAAACCGCTTTTCTGTTCGATCTCGACGGCACCCTGGTCGACAGCGTCTACCAGCACGTGCTGGCCTGGAAGGAATCGCTGGACAGCGAAGGCGTGAACCTTTCGGTGTGGCGCATCCATCGGCGCATCGGCATGAGCGGCGGCCTGTTCACCCACATGCTGCTGCGCGAGACCGGCATGGAGATCACCGAGGACCGCTTGGAGCGGTTGCGCATCGGCCACGCCGCCGCCTACGCGCGACAGGCCGCCAACGGCGCGGTGAAGCCGCTGCCCGGCGCGCGCGAGTTGCTCGCCTTCCTCAGCGACAACGGCATTCCCTGGGCGATCGCCACCAGCGGTCGCATGGAGACCGCCGCGCACAACCTGGCCGCGCTGGGCGTCGACCCGGCCAAGATTCCGGTGGTGACGCGCGACCAGGTGCGCCACGCCAAGCCCGACCCGGACCTGTTCGTCACCGCCGCACAGCGGCTGGACTGCGACATCGGCCGCGCGCTGGTGATCGGCGACGCAATCTGGGACATGCTCGCCGCGCGGCGCGCCCGCGCGCTCGGCGTCGGTCTGCTCTCCGGCGGCTACGGCCAGCAGGAGCTTGAGCAGGCCGGCGCGTTCCGCGTCTACGAAGACCCGGCCGACCTGCTGCGGCACATCGACGAAGTGGTCGCGCGCAGCTGAGCCGCTGCCGTGACGGGCTCGCCCGCCGGTTGATATAGTGGCCTGGGCTTGGCTGCGGCCATGGACGACATCGCCGGCACGATCGAGGGGAGCATGGAACCTCAAGCGGCTCGGAAAGGCTATCTGGCGCAACTGCGCACGCGGATCGAGACGGATCTGGCGGCCGCGCGCGAGCGCGCCGAGAGCTGCCGCGCCGGCGTGGCCAAGTGCTATCCCGCCACCGAGCAGGCCGCGCTCGACATGCGCTCGGCCTGGCTGGCTGCGGTGGCGGAAGCGCGCCGCGCCTGCGTGCGCCAGGCCGTGCGGGAATCCTGGGGCGCCGCGCTCACCCTGCGCGCCTTCAGCCATCGCCGCCACTGGCTGCTGTTCACGTTGTGGCTGGTGGTGCTGTTCGTGGCCCCGGCGCTGGCCGCCTCGAACCACGGCTTGCCGCCGCACTGGCTGCAGCGCCATCTCAATCCGCTCAACTGGCTGCATGGCGAACAGTCGAGCCTGGCGATGCTGGCCAGCTATATCGCGCTGGCCCTGCTCGGCCTGATCGCCGAAAGCGCGCAGCGCACCGAAGCGCAGCGGCGCGGCTTCGGCCATCTGGCGACGCTGCAGCCGCGCCTGATGCATTTCGGGCAGCGCGAAAGCCGCGATCCCGACTATCCCTACCTGGCCACCCGCGCGCCCTGGCCGGGCCGGCAGATCAGCACGCACTGGAGCATCTCGCCGGAATTCGGCCGCCTGCTGGGCGCCGACCTCGCCAGCTTCCATCCGGGCGACGAAAGCGCCGACACCCATTTTCTGCTGCTGCTGGCCGCCGATCCGGACAAGGCCACGCCGATCCCGATCAAGGTGGACGAATGCGCGCCGTGGTGGAACAGCTGGCAGCCGCTGCTGCGCTCGCTGGCGCCGCGCCTGCAGCCGTTCGCCGCGGCGATCCGCGAACTGGCGAACTTCGCCGAGGCGCTGGAGCAGGAAAGCTCGAACATGCACGCGCTGCAGCAGCGCCTGAAGACCCTCGACGGGGTCGCCGCGGACTGGGCCAACGTGGCCATCCACGAGCAGACCCTGGACCAGATCCTGAAGCTGGTCGACCTGTTCATCTCGGGCCGCAAGCCGGCGCCCAAGGGCATGCTGCTGTTCGGCCCGCCCGGTACCGGCAAGACCCTGATCGCGCGCAACCTGGCCAAGTACAGCGGCTGCCATCTGGAGGCCGTCGGCATCGCCGACCTGAAGGGCCAGCACATCGGCCATACCGGCCCGCGCGTGCGCGAACTGTGGCAGCGCTGCCGGGCGAAATCGCCGTGCATCCTGTTCATCGACGAATGCGAGAGCGTGTTCGCACGGCGCGGCGGCCACGACAGCGACGTGTTCGGCGCGGAGCTGGTGCAGACCTTCCTGGCCGAGTGGGACGGCTTCCACGAAAGCGCCGGGCAGGTGCTGGTGATCGGCGCCACCAATCGCCGCGACATCCTCGACGAAGCGGTGATGTCGCGCTTCACCACCAGCATCGAGATCGGCCTGCCGGACGCCGAGCAGCGCCGCCAGATCCTGCAGAACGAATTGCGCCAGGCCGGCCTCAGCATCGTCGTCGACGATGCCATGATGCACGACACCAGCGGCATGTCGGGGCGCGACATCCACACCCTGGTCTCGGGCATCGTGGCCGAGCATCTGGGCGGCAGCCTCGACGCTGCGCTGTTCGTGCGCGAGGTGCGCCGGCTGCGCGGCAAGGGCTCGGCGCGGGTGCAGTCGTTGAGCTGGGACGACATCGTGCTGCCGCGCACGACCCGCGAGGAATTCATCAGCCTAGGCAAGGAGCTGCGCCACGCCGAGCAGCTGCAGTCGCTGAACATCTCGGTGCCGCGCGGCATCCTGCTGTACGGGCCGCCGGGCACCGGCAAGACCCAGATCGCCCGCGTGCTGGCCAACCAGTCGAACCTGTCCTTCCTGGTGGCCACCACCGCCGAGCTGAAGAGCGGCTTCGTCGGCCACTCCGGCCAGCAGGTGAAGGCGCTGTTCGACCGCGCGCGCGCGCAGTCGCCGTGCATCCTGTTCATCGACGAGGTGGACATCGTGGTGCCGGCGCGCGGCCACCACGGCGACGACAACTTCACCCGCGAAATCGTCGGGCAGTTCCTGCAGGAACTCGACGGGGCGACCAGCCGCAACGGGCAGGTTTTTCTGTTGGCCGCGAGCAATCATCCCGACAACATCGACCCTGCCCTGCTGTCGCGACTGGAGCGCAAGATCGGCATCGGCCTGCCCGACCTGGCGTCGCGCGCGGCCATCGTCGGCATGCAGCTGCGCGACAAGCCGGTGAATTTCGACGTGAGCGCCGCGGCGAACTGGCTGGCCGAACGCACCAGCGGCCTGTCCGGCCGCGACCTGCAGTCGCTGGTGACTCAGGCCACGCGCCGCGCGGTGAGGCGCGTGCTGTCGGTCAGCGACGACGCGCTGGCCACGCGACTCGAATGGGCCGACCTCGAACAGGCCTGGACCGAACTGGCGCCGCATACGCACGACTGAACGCTTCACGCCGCGACGACCTGCGCGCGTGCTGCGATGCCCACGTCTCAGCCGAGGTTCATCGATCCGGCCCACATCGCGGGTAGTCTGGTCTTGGCTAGTGCTTTCGAGAAACACCATGCGCCGCTTCACCCGCTGCCTGCTGCTGAGCCTGACTGTCGTTGTGATCGCCGCCTGTTCGCCGGGCCAGCCGCCCGGCCAGCCACCCAAGCCCGAAGCGCCCGCCGCGAACGCCTCGACGGCTGCCGTCAGCACCAAGCCGGCCAATCCGATGCTGGGCTCGAAGGCATGGTATGCCTGGGTCGATCAGGTGCTCGGCATCAGCGACGACGACGAGCACGGCCCCGAGCCCGGCTCGCCGCAGTGGAACGAAGCGGTGCAGAAGCGTCTGGGCCAGGAAGCGCCGCAGTCGCAGCCCGGCTCGCCCGACTGGCAGCAATCGGTGGACGCGCTGCTGCGCACGCGTGCAGGCGGCAATTCCTGAGGCATTGCCGCCGCACGCCTTGCGTCGTCGTCAGTGCGCCAGGTAGGTGCGGATCCGCGCATCGTTGAGCGCCACCATCACGCCCTCGGCGATGCAGCCGTCCAGATCCTGCGGCAGCACACCGCTGGAGTGATGCACGGTCTCGTGGATCAGCTGGCCGTCGCCGAGCTGCACGTCGAACTCGATGGTGCTCTTGAAGTAGAACGCGATGTACCTGCTGCGCAGCGAATCCACCTTGAGCGTGAGGCTCTTCGGCGCACCGGCGGCATCGAGCTTGCCGTTCTTGCCGATTTCCTCGCGCATCTGCTGCACCATCACCTCGGTGACGTCCTTGAGGCTGGAGGTGAGCGAGTTGCCGCCGTAGGACTCCACCGTCACCGCCTCGCTGGCCGGTTGGGCATTGCTCACCGTGACCGGACCGGCCACCTCGAAGGCCGGAATCAGGCCGCTGCGCAAGGGATATTCCTGCGGCCGGAACGGGTGGGCTCCACAGCCCGACAGCGCGACCGCGCAACACAACACCCCTATCACACCTATGACACGACGCATCTTGCTTCCCCTTTTGGTCCTATGAAGCCTGTGCACCGCTAGCGCAGTGCGTTCCTTCCCCTGTGCCGCCATCCCGATCGGCACGGCATCCTAGCAAGCCGCGCTGACCGCGTGCGGGCTTTGCGGCCAGCTGCCATGTCAGGCGGCCTCACGCGGTAAAACCCATGCGCACCGACCGCGCGCCCGGCTTGAGATCCTGCTCGGCCTGCAGCCATTGCAGCAGGCTGCCCTGGGCGCAGCCCGGCGTGGCTTCGAGACGCCGATGCTGGGCGGCGAAGTCGCCCGGCGTCAGCCGGTCGAGCCGGCCCAGGCGCCGCGCCAGCTCCGGCGCGTCGAGATCGGCGCGCAGCTCGAACTGGCACGCATAGCGGTCGAACAGCGCGCGCCGCTGGCCGGGATCGAGCCATTCGAAGCGCAGCTTGAAGTCGAAGCGGCGCAGCGCGGCAGCGTCGAGGCTGTCCATCAGGTTGGTCGAGGCGACGAAGATCCCCTCGAAATCCTCCAGCCGGGTCAGCAGCTCGTTGACCTGGGTGACCTCCCAGCTGCGCTGCATGCCGCTGCGCTCGCGCAGAAAGCTGTCGGCTTCATCCAGGCACAACACCGCCCGCTCGCGCTCGGCCTCGCGGAACATCGCGGCGATGTTCGCCTCGGTCTCGCCCACCCAGGGGCTGAGCAGGTCGCTGGCGCGCCGCTTGAGCAGCGGCAGTCCGAGCCGTTCGGCCAGATGCTCCGCCAGCGCGCTTTTGCCGGTGCCGGGCGGTCCGTACAGGCACAGGCGTGCGCTGGGCCGGCGGGCCAGCAGGGCGACGATGGGCTCGAACGGCTGGTCGGTGCGCAACAGCGCGAGGTCGAAAGCCGGGGCGCGCTGCGCCCGTCCCAGCGGTGGTCGGCCGAGCAGTGACAGCACTTCGTCGAGCGAACGGCGCAGCACCTGGCTGGCGGTGTCGCCGTCCCGCACGTCCAGGCGTTCCAGCACGCGGACCGCACGCGCGTAGTGCGCCGGCGCGAAGGCCTCGTTCGCGACGATCTCGTCCCGCACCGTCGACGACACCGGCCAGCGCGCCAGCTGGCGATCGAGCAGGGCGCGGCGCATCCAGCGCGGCGGCCTCGGCACCTCGAGAGCGATGTCGAAGCGGCGCAGCTGCGAGTCGTCCATGCAGTCGGTGCGATTGCTCACCCACAGACTGGGCACGCGCGCAGTTTCGAGCTGGCGATTGATCCAGCTCTTGTAGTCGACCGCCACCGACGACGACTTGCTGCGCCGGAACACATCCTCGATCTCGTCGAACATCAACAAGGCCTGAGGATTGTTGGCCAGCGCGCGCTGCGCCGCCTCATAGGCCTGCAGCCGCTGGCGGCTCTCCACCGGCTCGCCGTTTTCGTCGGCGCTCTTGACCAAGTAGAGCGTGAGCCCCAGCGCAGCGGCCAGGGCGCGCGCCAGCTCGCTCTTGCCGGTGCCCGGCGGTCCGTACAGCAGCACGCTGGCGCCGCCGCGATCGCGCACCGCGGCGGCGAGATAGTCGCGCAGGCGCGCCGTCTCCTCGGCCAGATGCGGATAGTCGACCAGCTCGAGCTTGCCCGGCCCGGCCTGCTCGAACAACCGCTCCAGATAGCGCGAGGCATCGGGCGCGTCGTCGGCGACCAGCGGCAGCAGGCCGTCGCCGGGTTCGATGCATTCCGCGGCGTGGCCGTATTCGCCGTTGTAGAGCACCAGCAAGCCACTGGTCAGCAGCGGCCCGCGCGGACGCAGGCAGCGGCGCAGACGCGCCGCGGGCAGGCCCAGCGCATCGCCCAGCAGATTCATGACGCCCCAGCGCGTGGAGGGATAACGCGAGTCGGCGCGCGCGGCGATGCCGAGCTCGCCGCCCGCATGCAGCTCGCAGACCAGGGCAAGCACCTGCAAGGCGTCGCCGTCGAGCATGAAGACGCGAGCCAGGTCGGCGAACAGCGGATGCGCGGCGATGCGCCGGCGCGACGCCGGCAGCCGTTCGCGTCGCTCCAGCAGTTCGGCGAGCTTGGCGTGCAAGGCCTCGCGCCCCTCGCCGCAGCGGCGGATGCGCAGCCGTTCCAGCTGCTGTCGAATCGCAGATTCCGCGTCGTTGTCCGAGCGGTTGGCGGCCAGTCGCGCGCGGCACAGGCGCAACAGCCACAGGCGCGCCCAGCCGGCGCGCAGATGTCGTATCGAGGTATTCATCATTCACCCGGCGCGCGAGGCGCCATTGCAAAGGTTCACGTCGACGCGGCGGGGACATCCCGCGCGTAGCGGCGTCCGATCAGGACGCGGTGAAATGCCTTGAGCGAATGAGGGCAGACATGGCCGTGATTCCGGCAGGGTTGAAGACTGGGCGCGGACTCTAGCGACTGTCCGGGCGCATTGCAAGCGCGGCTCGCGCTGCAAGCTAGTGTGCACGGCGCCCGCATATGGCACGTGCCAACGACGACGATGCGGACAGGACGATGCGTCGACGTGGCGCCGTCTGACTGGTTCGTCGCGGACGCTGTGCTATACCTGGACGCATGTCGCCCGGCCCCACTCCCGCGAAGCGTTCGAGCCTGTCCATCCTGCGCATCTATGTCCGCGTGCTGGCGATGCTCGCGCCTGAGCGAGCGCTCGCCATCGCGCTCGCGCTGGCCAACCTCGGCCTGGCCGGGGTGTTCTTTCTGGAGCCGATGCTGTTCGGCCGCGTGGTCGATGCGCTGACCGCAGCGCGCCCCGACAGCGCGCCGCGACTGATCGCGCTATGGGCCCTGGTCGGCTTCGGCGGCGTGGCCGCTGCGGTGTGGACCTCGCTGTATGCCGACCGCCTGGCGCATCGCCGCCGGCTGGCCGCCATCGCCTCCTTCTTCGAGCATGCCGCCGCGCTGCCGCTGGCCTTCCACGGCGAATACCACACCGGCCGCCTGGCGCGGATCATGAACAACGGCGTCAGCAATCTGTTCAATCTATGGCTGAGCTTTTTCCGCGAGCACCTGTCCACCCTGCTGTCGATCTTCGTGATGGTGCCGGTGGCGCTCAGCATGAACTGGAAGCTGGCTCTGCTGATGATCGCGCTGATGCTGGTGTTCGCGGTGTCCAACGCGATCGCCGTGCAGCGCACGCACGCTGCGCAGGGCGAAGTGGAAGAACTGCACCACGAGATCGCCACGCGCGCCGGCGACGTGTTCGGCAACGTCACCGTGGTGCAGAGCTTCACCCGACTCGGCGCCGAGGCCGCCGCGCTGCGCAGCATGATGACGCGCGTGCTCGACGCGCAGTATCCGGTGCTGCGCGGCTGGGCGATCCTGTCGGTGCTGAACCGCGCGGCCAGCACCCTGACCATCGTGGCGATCTTCGCGCTCGGCGCCTCGCTGCACGCGCGCGGCGAGGTGACCGTCGGCGGCATCGTCAGCTTCGTGGGCTTCGCCATGTTGCTGATCGGCCGACTCGAACAGTTCGCCAGCTTCATCTCCGGGCTGTTTTTCCAGACCCAGTCGCTGCAGGATTTTTTCGCCGTGCTGGACGAGCGCCCGGCGATCGTCGACGCGCTCGACGCCACCGCGCTGCCGCGCGTGCGCGGCGAAGTGGTGTTCGAGCGCGTCAGCTTCGGCTACGACCCGGTGCAGCCGGCCCTGCACGAGCTGAGCTTTCGCGCCGCACCGGGCGACACCATCGCCCTGGTCGGCCCCACCGGCGCCGGCAAGAGCACCGCGCTCAGCCTGCTGTACCGCGCCTACGATCCGTCGGCCGGACGCATCACTGTCGACGGCCACGAGATCCGCCAGGTCACGCTGGAGTCGCTGCGCCAGAACATCGGCGTGGTGTTCCAGGACCCCGGCATGTTCTATCGCTCGATCCTCGACAACCTGCGCGTGGGCAAGCCGGACGCCGAGCTGGCCGAGATCGAGAAGGCGGTCGCCGCGGCCGAGGCCGCCGCCTTCATCGCGCGCAAGCCGGAAGGAATGGAAACCCTGGTCGCCGAGCGCGGCCGCTCGCTGTCCGGCGGCGAGCGCCAGCGCCTGGCGATCGCGCGCGCGATGCTGAAGGATGCGCCGATCCTGGTGCTGGACGAGGCCACCAGCGCGCTGGACAACGCCACCGAGGCGCGCATTCAACGCGCGCTCGATGCGCTGACCCGCGGCCGCACCACCTTCGTGATCGCGCACCGGCTGTCCACCGTGCGCAACGCCGACCTGATCCTGGTGCTCGAACAGGGCCGCCTGGTGGAGCAAGGCCGCTTCGACGAACTGATCCGGCAGGGCGGCCTGTTCGCGCGCCTGGCCGAGGACGGCAAGTTCGCGCCCGACGCGGAAGAGGATGCCGCCTAGGGAGCCGCGCCTGCCACCGCGCACGCCGAAGCGATTCGCGATGAGGTGCCGAGGCTATCCGGATGTCCGCGATACGCGCCTACAGCGTGAACACGGTACGCCGCGTGCTGTCGTCCTTCGCCCAGGCCTGCTCCACTTCCGCCAGCGGCACGGGCGTGGTCGCGATGCGCAGGCCGGCGGGCGCGCTGGCCTGCAGCAACGCGTCGATGGATTTCAGCATGCGCTCGAAGGGCACGCTGCCGATGCCGCTGCCCATCAGCTCGATCGCCGACGAGCGCAGCACGGCGCTGGGCAAGCTGATCTCCGCGCCGCTCAGCGCGCCGATCTGCACGAAGCGGATCGGCCTCGCCTCCGCGCCCGCCTTGGCGCCGGCGCGCAGCAGGCACTCGGCGCTGCTGCCCCACAGGTAATCGATCACCACGTCCACGCCCTGCGCGAACTGCTCCTTGAAGCGCTGCTCCAGCGCGTCCTGGTCGTCGCTCAACACAATCGTCGCATCGGCGCCCAAGGCCTCGAGCGAGCGCAAAGCCTCTGCGCGGCGGCCGGTGGCGATCACCTTGCCGGCGCCGAGATGCCTGGCGATCTGCACGGCGAGGCGGCCTGCACTGCCGGTGGCGCCGTTGACCAGCACGGTTTCTCCCGGCCGCAGCCGGGCGCGTTCGACATAGGCGACCCAGGACGACATGCCGGGATTGGCGATGGCGGCGGCGGTGACGTCGTCGAGCGCGTCGGGCAGCGCCAGGCAGTGCGCCGCGGGCACCACCGTGCGCTCGGCCATGCTGCCATGCGGTGCTCGCGGCATGATGAAGTAGACGCGGCGGCCATCGTCCAGCCGCCCTACGCCGTCGATGCCGACCACGAAGGGGAAGCGTCCCGACGCGCTGTAATGGGTGCCGGCGGCGCGGCTCTTCACCACATGGCTGATCGCGGCGGCGCTGACCGCGATGCGCTGCTCTCCCGCTGACGCCAGCGGTTCGTCGAAATCCGCGTACATCGGCGCCTGTCCGGCGCCTTTGACGATGACTGCCTTCATCGGTTTTCCTCGTTTCCAGTTATGTGCATAATGCACATATATACGAGGATCCGTCGATGCCGTCAAGAAGCGTGCAAAATACACATATGGACGCCAGCCTGCGCGAACTGCACCGGGCCGTGCTCGACATCATGAGCGTGATGAACCGGCCGCAGCGCGACGAGGTGCTGATTCGCGCGGCCGGCATCCCGCTCGACCGCGCGCTGTTTCCGCTGCTGGTCGGCATCGAGCGGTTCGGGCCGATCGGGGTGGTGGAACTGGCCGACCGGGTGGGCCGCGACTACACCACGGTCAGCCGCCAGGTTACCCGCCTGGAGGAACTCGAGCTGGTGCAGCGCCAGGGCAGCGCGACCGACCGCCGCGTGCGCATGGCCGCGATCGCGCCCAAGGGCAAGGCGATGACCAAGCGGGTCGACGCCGCGCGCGCGCGCATCGGCCGCGCCATCTTCAAGAGCTGGGAAGCGCGGGACATCGAGCAGTTGGTGCGGCTGATGCGCCGCTTCGCCGACGCCATCCATGAGGAACCGCCCGGCGACGCTTAGGCCCGGGCCGCGAACGCGACGCCGTCTTCAGCTCGGCGCCAGCAGCGCGTCGAGGTCTTCCTGGTCGAAGCTGAGCTTCTCGCGGGTGCCGCCGCCCTCGAGCACGGCTTCGGCCAGCTCGGCCTTGCGCGCCTTCAGTTCCTCGATGCGCTCTTCCACCGTGGCAGCGGTGATCAGGCGGAACACGAACACCGGCTTGTCCTGGCCGATGCGGTGCGCGCGGTCGGAGGCCTGCGCCTCGGCGGCGGGATTCCACCACGGGTCGTAGTGGATTACCGTGTCGGCCGCGGTGAGGTTGAGGCCTACGCCGCCGGCCTTCAACGACAGCAGGAACAGCGGCACGTCGCCTTCCTGGAAGCGCTGCACCGGCTCGGCGCGGTCGCGCGTCTCGCCGGTGAGGGTGACGTAGCGGATGCGCCGCCGGTCCAGCTCGTCGGCGATCAGCTTGAGCATTTCGGTGAACTGCGAGAACAGCAGCACCTTGCGGCCTTCGGCCAGCAGCGCGGGCAGCATGTCCATCAGCAGTTCGAACTTGGCCGACTCGCGCACGCCGCGCGCGGCCTCCAGCTTGACCAGGCGCGGATCGCAGCAGACCTGGCGCAGCTTGAGCAGTGCATCCAGCACCACGATGCCGGAATGCTGGATGCCGCGCTGCGCGATCACCTCGCGCAGTTCCTCCGCCAGCGACAGGCGCAGGCCTTCGTACAGCTCGCGCTGGCGGCCTTCGAGCACGACCCGGCGGGTGATCTCGGTCTTCGGCGGCAGCTCGGAGGCCACCTGGGCCTTGGTACGGCGCAGGATGAACGGCGCCAGGCGGCGATTGAGCCGTTCCTGGCACTCGGTGTCGCGCTGCTTCTCGATCGGCACGCGGTAGTGGCGGCGGAACGCGCCCTCGTCGCCGAGCAGGCCGGGCACCGACAAGTCGATCTGCGACCACAGCTCGCCGAGGTGGTTCTCCAGCGGCGTGCCGGTGAGGCAGATGCAGCGCGGCGCGCGCAAGGTGAGGATGGCCCGGCGCGCCTGGGTGCGCGGGTTCTTCACCTGCTGCGCCTCGTCCAGCACGATCAGGGCGAAGGCCTGCTTGCGCAGCGCCACCACGTCGCGCGGCAGCAGCGCATAACTGGTCAGCACGATGTCCTGCGCGCCCAGCTGGGCGAACTCGCCGCCGCGCTGCGGGCCGTGCAGCGCCAGCACCTTCAGCATCGGCGCAAAGCGCGCGATCTCGGCCTGCCAGTTCGGGATCAGGCTGGTCGGCACCACCACCAGCGCCGGCTGGGCCAGGGCGCCGTGCTGCTTCAGCGCCAGCAGATGGGTAATCAGCTGCAGGGTCTTGCCCAGGCCCATGTCGTCGGCCAGCACGCCGCCCACGCCGGCCTCGGCCAGGGCGTTGAGCCAGCGCAGGCCTTCGCGCTGGTAGGGTCGCAGCTCCACCGACAGGCCTTCCGGCACCACGTCGCTGGCGCGCTCGGCGGCGTCGCGCAGGCGCGCGGTGAAGCCGCGCAGCGGCTCCGGCGCCTGCAGCTCGCTGCCGTGCGGCAGCGCCTCGACCAGTTCTTCCAGGCGACCGGCCTGCACGCGCGGCAGATGCAGCCGGCGGCGCGGTTTCTCCAGGTACTCGGCCAGCGGCGCCAGCAGGCCGCGCAGTTCTTTCAGGCGCACCGGCACGCGCCGGCGCTCGTCCACCGGGGCGTACCACACGGCGTCCTCGGGCTCGTTCGGCGCAGGGCGCAGGCTCAGCTGATGCTCGGCCAGCGCCTGCGCCACCGCCGGCAACAGGTTGTGGCGCTTGCCTTCCAGCTCGATGCCGATCTCCAGATCGAAGGCATGGTCGTCGGCATCCTCGACCGCATCGCCGTACCAGCGCACCGGGCCTTCCAGCACCTCGAACGGGAAGCTGGGCGCGTAGTCGAGCTGGAAGCCGTCCGCTTCCAGCCGCGGCCGCAGCGCCAGCCAGCGCGCCGGCGTGTTCACTTCCAGCGCGCCGGCATAGCCCTTGCCCGGGAACAGCCAGGTGTCTTCGGGCAGGGTATCGGCCAGATCCCAGGGCAGGCCTTCGGTATCCACGCCAGGGGTGAGCCCGATGCGCTCGAGCTGCTCCATCGCCGAGAGCTCCTCGGCGCGCCGGCGGGTGATCTCGATCAGCTGGCCGTTGCGCACGCGGCGCACCAGCGGCTCGCCGCCGCGACCGGGCAGGCGCTCGCCGGCGTAGTCGAAGGCCAGCCGCGCATAGGCCAGCGGCGGCGTGCCTGCGGCCAGCCGTGCATGCCGGGTCAGTGCGTGCAGGATCAGCAGCGGCTTGGGCGAGAATTCGGCGCGGCGCAGTTGCTCGAACACCTGCGGCGACGGAATCCGCGTGACCAGCCGGCTGCCCGGCAGCGACTGGCGCAGGCGCAGGCTGTCGTCGTGCTTCAGCGGCGGCAGGTCCAGCCAGTGGGTTTCTTCGGCGGGCGCTTCCAGATGGCTGAGTTCGGCGCGCTCGGGGTCCAGGCACCACAGGCTGTCCAGCCGCAGCAGGCGCTGGCTCGGCGGCAGCGCCGGCAGCAGGCGCTGGCTGCCGTCCTGCTCCAGCTTCCATTGCCAGTTGAGCTGGTGCGATTTGCCGCGCGACAGCTGCAGGCCGGCCAGGCCGCCGAGGAAACAGGGCGCGGTATCCAGGATCTCGGCCAGCAGGGCGTCGCCGAGATGGCCGGCCAGCCGCGCGTAGCTGCGCCCTTTGCGCACGTTCTGCGGCAGGCCCAGCAGGGCGGCGGCCAGGCGCTGCTCGTGCGCCTGCAGCGGCATGTGCGCCAGCTGCCGGCTGTCCAGCGGCGCAGGCCGCGCGTAGCGGCCCGGCTCGGGCACCGCCAGCAACACCGGCGCCACTTCCAGCCAGGACCAGGGCATGCCCTCTTCCGGCATCAGCTCCAGGAAGAACGCCAGCACGCTGCGTTCGGCCGGGGCGGAAGACACGACGGCCTCCAGCAGGCGGCGCCAGACCAGCGGCAGCCCCTCGCCGTCGGCGCCCTCGGGCGCCGACGGATCGGCGTGAGGTGTCTCGTCCGGTGCGTGCATGTAGGAGCCTGTCCTCGTGGTTCGCGGGCGGCCAAAAGACCGAGCTTAGCAGGCCCGGGGCTTTCTTCCGCAAGCGGTCGCGCGATGTCGCCGCGGCCGCCTCAATGACGGGCGAACAGGTCCTGCGGATATTCGGGCTTCTGCTCCCGCGCCATCAGCGCGCGCAGGCCCTCGACCGGGGTCACCTCGCCGTGCAGGACGGCGCGCACGCCGCTGCTGATCGGCAGATCCAGGCCATGCTTGTCGGCCAGCCGCGCCACCTCGTCGGCGGTGAGCACGCTCTCGACCACCTGGCCGATCTGCGCCACCGCCTCGGCGATGCCGACGCCGCGCCCCAGCGCCAGGCCCAGCCGGCGGTTGCGCGACAGGTCGCCGGTGCAGGTCAGCACCAGGTCGCCCAGGCCGGCCAGGCCCATCAGGGTTTCCGGACGCGCGCCCAGCGCCAGGCCGAGCCGCAGCATCTCGTTCATGCCGCGGGTGATCAGGCCGGCGCGCGCGTTCAACCCCAGCTCCATGCCGTCGGCGACGCCGGTGGCCACCGCAAGCACGTTCTTCATCGCGCCGCCCAGCTCGGCGCCGAGCACGTCGCTGCCGGAATAGGCACGAAAATTCGGCGCGTGCAGCAGCGAGGCAAGCTGCTTGGCGAAGGCCTGGTCGTCCGAATGCACGGTGACCGCGCTCGGCAGGCCCTGCGCCACTTCGCGCGCGAACGAGGGGCCGGTGACCACCGCGGCGGCGCGTCCGGGCAGGCGCTCGGCGACCAGTTCGTGCAGGAAGCGCCCGGTGCCGGGCTCGAAGCCCTTGCTGGCCCAGGCCACCGCCGCATCGGCGTCGAGCAGCGGCGCGAGTTCGTGCAGGATCTCGCCGAAGGCGTGGCTGGGCACCACGATCAGCACGGTCTTGGCGCCGCGCACGGCGGCGCCGAGGTCGGCCTCGTAGTGCAGCGCCTCGGGCAGCTCCATGTCGGGCAGATAGCGCTGGTTGCGACGGCTCTGCGCCATCGCCGCCAGCGCCGCGGCGTCGCGTCCCCACAAACGGGTCGGTACGCCGTTGCGCGCGGCCAACGCGGCCAGCGCGGTGCCCCACGATCCGGCGCCGAGTACGGCGAGGGTGGATCGTTCGGTCATCGGCGTGCTCAGCTGTTGAGCACGATCGGCGCGTTGCCCCCGTCGGCAAGGCGGCGCTGCTGTTCGGCGTACAGCGAGTCGAAGTTGATCGGCTGCAGCAGGAACGGCGGGAAGCCGCCCTCTTGCACCAGCGAAGAGATCACCTGGCGGGCGTACGGGAACAGCAGGTTCGGGCAGTAGCTGCCGAGGATGCCGGCCTGGTCGGTCTCGCTGAAGCCGGCAATGCCGAAGATGCCGGCCTGCTGCACTTCGGCCAGATAGGCGGTGCGCTCGCCGATGGTGCAGGTCAGGGTCAGGCTGAGCACCACTTCGTAGTTGTCGTTGCCGAGGCCGGCGGCGCGCTGGGCCAGGTTCAACTGCACCTGAGGCTGCTGCTCGGACTCGCCGACCTCCTGGAAGATGTGCGGCGCGTTCGGCACCTCGAAGGACACGTCCTTCACGTAGATCTTCTGCAGCATCAGCTGCGGCTCGCCGGCCTGGCCGTTGGTGGTGATATCGGACATCGGAAATCCCTCGTTGAATGAGCGATGCGCGCAAACGCAAAGAGGCCGATTGTTCCATACATCCCGGGGGACCGCCACGCCGTCCGCGCCGTGCCGAAGCCGCCGCGAACGCCCTGCATGCGAACGCGGCTCAACGCACCGGACCGGCGAAAAGCAGCAGCTTGCCCGCGGGATCGACGACGATGAACGTCTGCGCGCCCCAGGGCTACTGCCGCAGGGCGCACCCGCCGCCGCGGCAGTCCGGAACAGTGACTCGATCGCCTCGGCGCTGTCCATGCTGATCGCCGCGGACGACAGCTCCTCGCGCCGCCGCACGTCGTCCACGAACACCGGTTTGTCGATCTGGCGCGGAGCCGGCTTCGCCTGGTCGCGGCTGAGCTGGCCGTCGCATGGCGGCTGGCCGTCGACGAAGTCGACGGCCAGCCCAGCCGGTCGGCATGGAACCGGCACGAGGCCTCAATGTCAGCCACGAACAGCTGGGCGCTGAGCCAGCTCAGCACGGTGCTCGGGACGGCCTGATTCAGCCTGTTTTTCCATGCTTCGTGATCCGAAATGAGGCACTAGCACGGTGCCCGCGCCTAGACCGGCCATCGGCGAAGCCCCCCGGACTTGCGCAGCCCGCTGTTTTTACGCGAAAATACGCGGCTCGAACCTGCCGACCCGGCCCACGCGCAGCGTGACCGGGCAGCCCGCTGCGCAATGCGGGCCTCACGGCCGCTCGAATGCTGCATCCTCCAGCATTGCGCGACGCATGGCGTCGCTGGGCCGATATCGCCCTGGCCAACGGGTGGTAAACACAGATTACGGAGGTCGTCATGGCCCGTGTATGTCAAGTCACCGGAAAGAGCGTGCGGACCGGCAACAACGTCTCGCATGCGAACAACAAGACCCGTCGCCGCTGGTTGCCCAACCTGCATGAGCGTCGCTTCTGGGTTCCCAGCGAGAATCGCTGGATCAAGCTGCGCGTTTCCAACCATGCGCTGCGCACCATCGACAAGAATGGCATCGAGGCCGTGATTGCCGAGCTGCGTGCCCGCGGCGAAAAGATCTGAGGAGCTAACCCATGGCCAATAAATCCCAGGACAAGATCCGCCTGATCTCTTCGGCCGGCACCGGCCACTTCTACACCACGCAGAAGAACAAGAAGAACACGCCGGAAAAGTTCGAGTTCAAGAAGTACGATCCGGTCGTGCGCAAGCACGTGATCTACAAGGAAGGCAAGATCAAGTAAGCGCACGCCATCGGCATGCGAAGCGAAAAACCCGCCTCACAGCGGGTTTTTCTTTGGGCGGCATTCGATCCTCCGCCGACCTCAGGACATGATCGACAAGGTGCTCAGCTCTTCGAAATCGAGGTCGCGCTCCAGCTCGTGCAGGGTGCGGTCGTCGATGTCGCCGGCGCGGTGCAGCCGGATCAGTTCGGCGCGGCCCGCGGCGATCGCCGCCAGCACCACGCCGAAATGGGCCTGCAGCTGCGGCGCGTAGTGTTCCTCCCGTCCGGCGTAATTGCTGATGCCGGTGGCCTTGCGCTGATACTGCTCCAGCAGACGGGGATGGATGAGCTCGCCTTGCTCGTCATAGGCCCGGCTCTGCACCAGCTGCAGCTGGGCCTGCGCCATGGCGACCTCGGCCTGGCTCATGGTCAGGCGCGCGCGCTCGTGCTCCGGCTCGCTCAGCCTGGCCCAGCGGATCAGGCCGCCCAGGCTGGTGCCCTGCACCAGGATGGTGGCGAAGATCACCGCGAACGACGCGATCAGGATGAAGTCGCGGCCGGGGAAACCCTCCGGCAGGCTCAGGGCCAGCGCCAGGGTGACCACGCCCCGCACGCCGGCCCAGCTCAGCACAACGGCACAGCGCGCGCCCAGCGGCGTGTAGCGGCGCAGGCCCAGGGCCCGGCCGAGCTGGATCGCAAGATCGGAGCCGAACACCCAGACGAAGCGGGCCAGGGTCAGCGCCAGCAGGATCAGCAGGATCGGCAGGCCCATCCGCTCGACCACCACGCCGAAGCCGCCGACCCGCTCGACCACCGCGCGCAGGGACGAGCCGATGAGCATGAACACCGAGGCTTCCATCAGGAAGATCAGCACCGCCCAGAACGACATGCCGCGCACGCGTACCGCCGCCGACAGAACCACGTGCTGGTACCAGCCGCAGATGAAGCCGGTCGTCACCGTGGCGATCACCCCCGAGACGTGGATCCGCTCGCCGAGCAGATAAGCCGCCCACGGCGTGAGCAGGGAGCTGGCGATCATCAGGTATTCGTCACCGAGGCGGCGCACCAGCAAGACCCAGGCTGCGCCGATGACGGCGCCCACCAGCATGCCGCCGACAGCCAAGATGAAGAAGCTCTGCACCGCTGCAGCCGTGCTGAAGGCGCCCGTCGCCACGGTCACCAGGGCGAAGCGGAACAGCACCAGGCCGCTGGCGTCGTTGAGCAGGCTCTCGCCTTCGAGCAGGATCAGCAGGCGCCGCGGCAGCTTCACCCGCTGCAGCACGGCGCGCGCGGAAATGGCGTCCGGTGGCGAGACGATGGCACCCAGCGCCGTGCAGGCGGCCCATGGCAGCGTCGGGAACAGAGCATGCGCCACCAGCGCAACCACCAGAGTAGTGAAGAACACCGCGCCGACCGCGAGCGAGATGATGCCGATCAAGTGCCGGCGCAGATGTCCCAGCGCGATGAACCAGGCGCCGTCCATCAGCAGCGGCGGCAGGAAGATCACCAGCACCAGGCCCGGGTCGAGCGAGATCGCCGGCAGGCCGGGCAGGAAGGCGAACAGCACGCCGCCGGCGAGCAGCGCCAGGGACGGCGGCAGGCTGAGCCTGGCGGCGGCGTAGTGCAAAGCGATGATCGCCAGCAGCATGGCGATCGCCAGTTCGAATAACTGCATCGGTCTCTGGGTTCCTGGTGCCGATGGGGCCGCCCCTGCATCTCGGGCAGGCGATGCTCATGACTGACGACATCGCCTGCAACAGGAATGTATCGGGACGGCGCGGGCGCGGGAAGCATGCAGCCGCTGGCCACAGGCAACGGCAGCACGCCAACCGGCGCATCACGCCGGCATCGGGCGTTCGATGGCCCGCTGCCGGAAAACCGGCCCGGCTGAAGCGGCTGGTTTCCGGCCATCGGCGAGGCGCACCGGCGATCCATGCTCAAGCGCGCGTGATCGACACCCCGCCGTCGACCCGCAGCGCCGTGCCGGTGACGAAGCTGGCGGCATCCGAGGCCAGGTAGAGCGCCGAGCGAGCGATCTCCTGCGGCGCCGCCAGCCGCTTCAGCGCATGCAGGCCCTCGACGAAGGCGCGCGCCTCGGGCGTAGGCGCCGCAGCGCGCCCCATCGGCGTGTCGGTGCCGCCAGGCAACAGCGCGTTGGCACGTATGCCGCGTCCGCCGTATTCGGCGGCGATCACCTGGGTCAGGCCGATCAAGCCGGCCTTGCTGGCGGCATAAGCGCCCATGCCCGGGAAACCCACCGTGTGGCCGACGAAGGTGGAGGTGAAAATGATCGAGCCGCCGCCGCGCGCCAGCATCGCCGGGATCTGCTGACGTGCGCCAAGGAAGGCGCTGGTCAGATTGATCTCGAGGAGGTCGCGCCAGGCCTGCGGCGAGAGGTCGGGCACGGGCAGCGCTTCGCCGATCGCGCCGGCGTTGTTGAAGGCGATGTCCAGCCCTCCGAAGCGATCCAGCGCAGTCTCCACCAGCACCTGCGCCAGGCTCTCGTCCCTTACGTCGCCAGGCACGGCGATCGCTTCGCCTCCGTCCCGCGCGATCGCCGTGACCAGCGCGTCCAGCTCGGTCCGTCGACGCGCCGAAACCACGAGCTTCGCGCCTTCGCGCGCGAACAGCGCCGCCGACGCATGGCCGATCCCCGAACTGGCCCCGGTAACGATGGCCACCTTTCCCGCCAACTGCTGCATCTTGCCGCTCCTGCCGTTCGCCGACTCATCGGCCCAGGCCGCCATGATTCGCGGCGACGCGAGCAGGCGGCCATCCGTTTCTTGCGGCCACGGAGAGACACGGCATCGCGGAGAGAGATGGCATCCGGCGAACTCCGGAAGGCAAACGAAAAACGGCCCGCGCAAGGCGGGCCGCTTCGAGTCGATCGGGACAGCAGCCGGTCAGGCCGCGGTCAACGCATAGCTCTTCAGGCGCTGAGCGAAGTTCTGCAGGGCCTGGATGCCGCTCTGCTCGGCCTCGTGGATCCACTGCTGCAGGCCCTTCAGCGCCTGCTCGGCGCCGCGCTGCTCCAGCAGGGCGGCCAGGCGGGCGCGGTATTCGCACACGGTGACCAGGGTGGGACGCTTGGCCATCACGGCCTGCATACGGTCGCGCCCTTCGCTGTCCAGCCAGCGGCCGCCGTCGGCCAGCGCGCGGCGCAGCCGGCGCGGCATCGACTTGAGGCTGTCGCCGGCGTGGCCGGCTTCCTCGCGCACGGTAGGCACGATCACGTTGCGGTAGTAGTCGGTCATCGCCTGGAAGCGATGGGTCAGCACCGCCTTCAGGGTCTCGGCGTCGGGCAGGTGCACGTTCGGGCGCACGTCCAGGGTAGGCGCCACGCGCAGCACCTTGGCCAGGCCCACCGCGCGCAGCGCGCAGATCGCCGCCCAGCCGATGTCGAATTCCCACTTGCGCAGGGCGAACTTGGCCGAGCTGGGGAAGGCATGATGGTTGTTGTGCAGCTCTTCGCCGCCAATCCAGATGCCCCACGGCACCAGGTTGGTGGCGGTGTCGGCGCTCTCGAAGTTGCGGTAGCCCCACCAGTGGCCGACGCCGTTGACGAAGCCGGCGGCCCAGAACGGGATCCAGGCCATCTGCACCGCCCACACCGCCGCGCCGATCACGCCGAACAGGGCCAGGTTGATGACCAGCATCAGCGCCGGACCCCAGTACGGGTGGCCGGTGTACAGCTTGCGCTCGATCCAGTCCTCCGGCGTGCCGCGGCCGTACTTCTCGAGGTCTTCCTTCACGTAGCTGGCGTCGCGGTACAGCGACACGCCGTCCCAGAACACCTTCTTGATGCCGTAGATCTGCGGGCTGTGCGGATCTTCGGCGGTCTCCACCTTGGCGTGGTGCTTGCGGTGCACCGCCACCCACTCCTTGGTGACCATGCCGGTGGTGAGCCAGTTCCAGAAGCGGAAGAAGTGCGAGATCGACGGATGCAGGTCGACGCCGCGATGGGTCTGGCAGCGATGCAGGTACAGGGTGACCGTGAAGATGGTCAGCTGGGTGACCACCAGCACGTAGACCAGCATGCCGACCCAGCTGAAATGGGCCAGTCCGTAGGACAGGAAATTCAAGACGGCATCGAGCATGAGAAGTACCAAGGGGTTGAAAACTGAGTCTAATTGAGGCAGTCCATACCTGCCAGCATGGTCGAAACGGCGGTCACCGTGCGTTCGGTCGCTCCGCCGAGAAGATTCTGTTGTCTATCCATGATGGCGCCATGACAATCTTGCAATGATCGCGCCCACTGCCGACGCCGGCTCTTCCGCTCCGCCCCCCGCCTCCCAGCCGCCCCTGCTGCAACTGCAGGGGCTGGGCCGACGCCGCGCCGGCCGCCAGGCCGTCAGCGAACTGACGCTCAGCCTGCAGCGCGGCGAAATCCTCGGCCTGCTGGGCGTGAACGGCGCCGGCAAGTCCACTACCTTGTCGATGATCGCCGGCGCGCTGAAACCCGATCGCGGCACGATCCGGCTGGACGGCCAGGATTTCGCCGAGCATCCCGAACTGGCGCGGCGGCTGATCGGCTGGCTGCCTGAACGTGCCCCGCTGTGGCAGGAACTGACCGTCTCCGAACATCTAGAAGCGCACGGCCGCCTGCGCGGCCTGAGCGGCGCCGCGCTGCGCCAGGCGCGCGACGCGGCGCTGGCGCGGCTGGAGCTGGGCGACCTGGCTCGCCGCCTGGCCGGCGTGCTGTCGCAGGGACAGCGCCAGCGCCTGGGCCTGGCCTGCGCCCTGCTGCACCGCCCGCCCCTGCTGGTGCTGGACGAGCCGGCGAACGCGCTCGACCCGGTGCAGGTGGCCGCCCTGCGCCGGATCATCCGCGAGGAGGCCGCGGCCGGCGCCGCGGTGATCCTGTCCACCCATGTACTGACCGAAGTCACTGCGGTGTGCGGGCGCGTGGCGATCCTGCACGAGGGCACGCTGCGCTACGCCAGCGCCCTGGACGACGCCGACCGCGCGGCGCTGGAGCGGCGCTTCTTCGAGATCGCGCTGCAGGGCGCCAAGCCGGGCAAGGCCGCCGCATGAGCATGCCCGCGGTGATGCGGCTGGAGTTGCGCCGCCTGTTCGTGCGCCCGCTGGCCTGGGTGCTGGCCGCGCTGACCCTGGCCGAACTGGCCTGGCGCTTCGTGCTGCTGCTGGGCGCGTTCCTGGCCAACGAGGTGAAGCTGGCCGCGCTGCCGGGCGGTCCGGGCTACACCGACCTGGTCGCCCTGCCGACGCTGAGCAATATGCTGACCGGCAGCGGCGCGCTGCCGTTCGGGCTGGCCGAGCTGGCCCTGCTGGTGGTGCCGCTGCTGACCATGTCGACCCTGGCGGGCGAGCGCGGCAACGGCACCTTGCCGCTGCTGTCGTCCACCGGACTGACGCCGGCGCAGATCGTGCTCGGCAAGTACCTGGCCGTGCTGGCCTGGCTGCTGCTGTGGCTGCTGCTGACCCTGGCGATGCCGCTGAGCCTGGCCCATGCCACCCACCCTGACTGGGGCAAGCTCGCCGCGGCGACGCTGGGGCTGGCCCTGGCGCTGGCGACGCTGGCGGCGATCGGCGTGGCCTGCTCCGCCTTCGCGTCACATCCCGCGGTCGCCGCGGCGCTGAGCCTGGCGGTCGGGCTGGCGCTGTGGATGGTGAACCTGGGCGCTGCGTTGGCCGGCGTCGACAACGGCGTGGTGAACTGGCTGGCGATGAGCAGCCATCTGGAGGATCTGTTGCGCGGACTGGTCTCGAGCGCGGACCTGCTGTGGTTCGTGCTGGTCACCGCGGTGGCGCTGGCCCTGGCGATGCGCCGGCTGGCGGTCGAACGGGAGCGCGGCTGATGCGCGGCGCCGGTGGATCGCGCCTGCGCGGCCGTCTGGACGGCTGGCTGTTCGCCCTGCTGCTGCTCGGCGGCGCCGGCGCGCTGGGCTATCTCAGCCAGCGCCATGCCGTGGTCGCCGACTGGAGCGCTGGCGCGCGCGCCAGCCTGTCGCCGGAAAGCCGCGCCGTGCTGGCCAAGCTGGACGGTCCGGTGGAAATCGTCAGCTACGCCAGCCCGCAGGGCGACCTGCGCCGCACCATCGCTGGGTTCCTGGAGCGCTACCAGCGCGAGAAGCGCGACCTCAGCCTGCGCTTCGTCGATCCGCAGCAGGATCCGGCCAAGATGCGCGAGCTGGGCATCAGCGTCGACGGCGCGCTGATCGTGCACTACCGCGATCGCCAGCAGGAACTGGACGAGCTCGACGAGCACAGCCTGACCAACGGGCTGGAGCGGCTGGCCCGCGGCGGCGAGCGCATCGTCGCCTTCGTCACCGGCGACGGCGAGCGGCGCGCCGACGGCGAGGCCAACGCCGACCTCGGCACCTTCATCAAGCAGCTCGAGCAGCGCGGCATGCGCGCGGTGCCGCTGAACTTCAGCCAGGCCACGGCGGTGCCGGGGCATACCGACCTGGTGGTGCTGGCCAGCCCCTCGCTGGCGCTGCCGCCCGGCGCCAGCAAGGCGCTTGCCGACTACATCGACGGCGGCGGCAACCTGCTGTGGCTGAGCGAGCCCGGCAATGACGACCTGGGCCTGAAGCCGATCGCCGACGCGCTCGGCGTGCGCGTGCTGCCCGGCGTGCTGGTGGACGGCCAGGGCTCGGCCCTGGGCCTGAAGGATCCGCGCAACATCGCGCTGGGCGACTATCCGCCGCAGGCCATCGTGCGCGGCTTCAGCCTGGCCACGCTGTTCCCGCAGGTGTCGGCGCTGGCCCAGCTGAGCGGCAAGGACTGGACGGCCGCTTCGTTCCTGCGCTCCAGCGCGCAGAGCTGGACCGAGTTCAAGCCGATCGACAACGAGCATCCGTCGGACATCCGCTACGACGCCGGCGCGGGCGAGCTGCGCGGCCCGCTGGACTTCGGCCTCGCCCTGCACCGGCTGTCGCCCAGCCCCGACAAGAGCGAGCAGCGCGCGGTGGTGATCGGCGACGGCGACTTCCTCTCCAACAGCTTCCTCGGCAACGGCGGCAACCGCGCGCTGGGCGAGCGCATCTTCGACTGGCTGCTCGGCGACGACGCCCTGGTCAACCTGCCGCCGCGCGGCGCGCCGGACCGGCTGCTGCGTATCGACCAGGACCAGCTGAATGCGCTGAGCTTCGGCTTCCTGCTCGGCCTGCCCCTGCTGCTGCTGCTCTGCGGCGGCGCGATCGCCTGGCGCAGGCGTCGCCGATGAAGCGCGCCACGCGCCGCCGGCTCGGCCTGTCGCTCGGGGTCGCCGCCCTGCTCGCGCTGGCCGGCTGGCAATGGCAGAGCGATTTGCGCGCCGCGCCCGGCACCTTGCTGGCGACGCTGCCGGCATCGATCGGCCGCATCGAGCTGCGCCTGGGCACCGCCCCGCTGCAGCGCTTCGAACGGCGCGCCGACGGCCACTGGCAGCGCGCCGACGACGCCTCGGCGCACGCCGACGACCAGTGGCTGGACGGCCTGGCCGACACCGCGGCGGCGCCGGTGCTGCGCTGGCTCCCGAGCGGCGAGCTCGACCCCGCTAGGATCGGCCTGCAGCCGCCGCGCGCCGTGCTGAGCCTGGACGGCCAGGCGCTGGAATTCGGCGAGGTCTCCGCCACCGGCCCGCAGGCCTATGTGCGGGTGGGCGAACGCATCGCCCTGGTGCCGCTGCGCTATCTGCCGCGGCCGGCGCAGGCCGACGCTCTTCACGCCCGCTGAAGCCGGCGGCTTGCACCCTGCGCAGGATTCCCCCATATGCTGGGGACCCTTGGAACGGAGCAGCGTGATGAGCCAGCAAGCAATCGGCGTGGTCGGCATGGCCGTGATGGGCCGCAACCTGGCGTTGAACATCGAGAGCCGCGGGCACGCGGTGTCGATCTACAACCGCAGCCGCGAAAAGACCGACGAGGTGATCGCCGAGCACGGCGACAAGCGGCTGGTGCCGACCTACACGCTGCAGGAATTCGTCGACTCGCTGGAAAAGCCGCGGCGCATCCTGCTGATGGTCAAGGCCGGCGAGCCGACCGACGACACCATCGCGCAGCTCAAGCCGCTGCTGGACAAGGGTGACATCCTGATCGACGGCGGCAACACCTTCTTCCAGGACACCATCCGGCGCAACCAGGAACTGGCCAAGGCCGGCCTGCACTTCATCGGCACCGGCGTTTCCGGCGGCGAGGAAGGCGCGCTGCACGGCCCCTCGATCATGCCGGGCGGTCCGCGCGACGCCTACGACCTGGTGGCGCCGATCCTCACCGAGATCGCCGCACGCGCCAAGGACGGCAAGCCCTGCGTCACCTATATCGGCCCGGACGGCGCCGGCCACTACGTGAAGATGGTGCACAACGGCATCGAGTACGGCGACATGCAGCTGATCGCCGAGAGCTATGCGGTGCTCAAGCAGGTGCTCGGCCTGTCCAACGCCGAGCTGGCCAAGGTCTACACCGACTGGAACCAGGGCGAACTGGACAGCTACCTGATCGAGATCACCGCGAAGATCTTCGGCAAAAAGGACGACGAGAGCGGCCAGGCATTGGTCGACGTGATCCTCGACCGCGCCGCGCAGAAGGGCACCGGCAAGTGGACCAGCCAGAGCGCGCTCGACCTCGGCGTGCCGCTGCCGCTGATCACCGAATCGGTGTTCGCGCGCGTGCTGTCCTCGCTGAAGGAGCAGCGCGTCGCCGCCAGCAAGCAGTTGCCCGGTCCCGCCGCCAAGCCGTTCGCCGGCGACCGTAAGGCCTTCGTCGATGCGGTGAGCAAGGCGCTCTACCTCAGCAAGATCGTGTCCTACGCGCAGGGCTTCGCCCAGCTGCGTGCGGCCTCCGACGAGTACGGCTGGGACCTGGACTACGGCGCCATCGCGCAGATCTGGCGCGGCGGCTGCATCATCCGCGCACGCTTCCTGCAGGCGATCACCGACGCCTACGCACAGGACGGCAAGCTGGCCAACCTGCTGCTGGCGCCGTATTTCCGCGAGATCGCCGAGCGCTACCAGTCGGCGCTGCGCGAGGTGGTGAGCACGGCCGTGCAGGCCGGCGTGCCGGTGCCCTGCTTCGCCTCCGCGATCGCCTACTACGACGGCTATCGCAGCGAGCGGCTGCCGGCGAACCTGATCCAGGCGCAGCGCGATTTCTTCGGCGCGCACACCTTCGAGCGCATCGACCGCCCGGGCAGCTTCCACGCGCAATGGGAATGAGCCGCGTCATCTCTGCTGACAGGAACTGACAGCGGCCATGGCTAGGCTGGCTTCCGACCTCACTGCGGATGCCAGCCATGCCAAGCCCGAACCTGATCATCTTGTACGTCGACAGCCCTGCCGCCAGTGCGGCGTTCTACGCGGATCTGCTCGGACGCGAGCCGCTGGAAAGCTCGTCCACCTTCGCCATGCTCGCCTTCGATAGCGGACTGGGTCTGGGCCTGTGGTCGCGGCATACGGCAGCGCCGGCGGCACAGGCGGCCGGCGGTGGCGGTGAACTGGTCTTTGCCGTGGCCACGCCGGAGCAGGTCGATGAACGGCATGCCGAGTGGCGGCAGCGCGGTCTGTCGATCGCGCAGGCGCCGACCGACCTGGATTTCGGCCGCAGCTTCGTGGCGCTCGATCCCGACGGCCATCGCCTGCGTGTGTACTGCCCGTATCCCGACTGAGCCCGACTTGTGCAGGCCGAAGCGATAGCCGTCTGCGCGTTTCGCGAGCGTGCGGTCGTCTACGCCGCTAGTACATGCGCATGCACATGAGGATCGACGCGGCTGCGCTCGATCGAAGCCTGTAGCAGCATGCAACGCAAAACTCCGCCTGCGCACGCAAGCAAGCCTGTCGCCGACCGCACCATCCTCCCTAGAATCCGTCCATGCCCGAACTTCCCGAAGTCGAGACCACCCGCCGCGGCATCGCCCCGCACCTGATCGGCCGTCGCGTCGAAAAGGTGCTGTTGCGCCGGCCGGACCTGCGCTGGCCGATTCCGCCCGAGATCACCGAGTGGCTGCCCGGGCAGCGCATCGACGCGGTGGAGCGCCGCGCCAAATACCTGCTGCTGCACACCAGCGCCGGCAGCGCCCTGCTGCACCTGGGCATGACCGGCGTGCTGCGCGTGCTGCCGCCGGATATCCCGGCCGGCAAGCACGATCACGTCGACATCCTGCTGGAAGGCACGGCCAAGCAGCCGGCGCGCCTGCTGCGCTTCACCGATGCGCGCCGCTTCGGCTGCCTGCTGTGGCAGGCGCCCGGCGAGACCCACGAGCTGCTCGCCGCGCTAGGCCCCGAACCGCTCACCGAGGCCTTCGACGGCGACCTGCTGTGGCATCTTTCGCGCGGCCGCAGCGCGGCGGTGAAGCTGTTCCTGATGGACAACGCGGTGGTGGTCGGGGTGGGCAACATCTACGCCAGCGAGGCCTTGTTCGCCGCCGGCATCGATCCGCGCCGCGCTGCCGGCGCCGTGTCGCGCGCGCGCTACGCGCGGCTCGCCGCCGAGGTGAAGCGCATCCTGGCCTGGGCGATCGAGCGCGGCGGCACCACCTTGCGCGACTTCATCAATCCCGACGGCGCACCGGGCTATTTCTTCCGCGAGCTCAACGTCTACGGCCGCGAAGGCGAAGCCTGCAAGGTGTGCGGCAGCGCGATCCGGCAGGCCGTGCTGGGCCAGCGCTCCACCTTCTGGTGTCCGCGCTGCCAGAAATAAGCGGCGCTCACCTAGTGCCTCTGGATCGACGCCGGCAGGCAGCCGCCCGATGGCCGTCGGCTCAGTTCGCCGGTTCGCAGAAAGAAATCTTGTCCGCCAGCTTCTTGCCCGCGGCGGACGCTTCCCCGCCCGCATCGAGCCGCACTGTCACGCGGCTTTCGGTGGTCTTGCTGGCGGGCTCGTTGCCCGGCCAGTGCGATTCCTTCCAGGTGGCGATCCAGTCCCATTGCGACGGCGACGATGCCGACGGCGCGAACCGCAGCCGCAAGGCACCCTCGAATTCCTCGTGGCAATGGGGCGAATCCTTGTAGTCCTGTTCGGAGAAGCAGGCGCGGATCGACTTGCTGCAGGCGAACGGAAGCCCCGCCAGGCGCGGCTTCGCCGCATGTCGCCCAGCCGGCTGGATCTCGACGATGTCGGCCTTGTCCCAGTGGCCGCCGCCGCCCGAATACATTTCGTTCCAGCCGGCCACGATGGCCACGCCCCAGCGCCGCGGACCCAGCGGATAGAAGGCCGGATAGAGTTCCAGCGGCGGCGTCTCGCCGTCGCCCTCGACCGGCTGCAAGGGCTGGTAGTCGGAAAAGTCCCACTGCTGCTGCTTCTGCCAGCCCTGCGCCGGCCGGTAGGCGAGCTGGATCAGCTGCGGTCCCGGCAGGATCACGTAGTACGCGCCTTGCGGATCGCCCTTGGCCCGATACAGCCTCGGCGCCTGCGCCGGATCCTTGGCTATCTCAGCCGCATCGGCGCAGGCGATGCCAGCAAGGGCGCACACATGCCGCTGCCAGTCCGGATCGGGCAGCGTCGTTCCCTTCAGTTCCTGGAACGGCACGGCCTGCGGTGCGGCGGCGTCGGCCGCACGGGCGGAACCGCCCCAGCCTATCGCCAGGGCCATCGCCCATGTCATCGCACCGCGGACCTTGCGTGGCGCACTCATACGGCTACCCCCTGAATCCATGTCCTTTGAATCCATGCGGCGCGGATCAGCATCCGGCCGCACTGCGTCGGCTACTCCGGCCAGCGGAAACGCACGAAGCTGTTGTTGAAGTGCGGGTCTTCCAGGCTGCCTTCCAGGCTCGCGACCAGCTGGCCTTCGCCGCCGTCGAGATCGATCTGCTGGCCGTCCTCGAAATGCGCGCCCAGCGCCTCCAGCTCGACCAGCCGCTCGCACAGCAGGCCGCCGCGGTCGACCACCTCGTCCGGGATGTGCTCGAGCAGGATGTCGGGACGGCCGAGCTTGCGCATGCCGCGGGTGCGCACGCGCGAATAGCCCTGCGCCTCGTCGTGCTCGCGCAGGATCAGCAGGTGATTGCGGATCGGCGCGCCGTCGCGCAGCAGGTAACGACGGCGCCAGGTGTCGGCGTCGAACAGCGTGAGGATCTGCGGATCGAGCACGGCCACGCCGCCGGTGTCGAGCAGGGCCGCCAGGGTGGCCAGGGTGTCACGCAGGTAGCCAGTGTCGGGGCTGTCCTTGATGCGTCCGCGCAGCAGCAGCACGTGGGGGGCGTCCACCGCCTGCTGATAGGCCTCGGGCGCGTCCTCCTTCAGCATGCGGCCGAACGAACCCTTGAGCGGATAGCCTTCCCAGGCGCGCAACGCCGCATGATCGTGGCTGCTCAGCTCGATCCCGGCCGGCAGGCCGGTGCTGCCGTAGGCTTCCAGCGGCGGACGGCCGCCCTGGAATTTCCCGAACACGTAGAACTGCAGCACGATCTCCTCGTCGCTGGGCTGCCAGTGCGGTCGCTGCCAGGCGGGGATCTTGATCGGTTGGCTCATGGATTTTCCTTGTGGATGACGGCAAGAGCCTTACAGGCCTTCGCCCAGCGGCAACATCGGCTGCTGCAGTTCGATGCGCCCGCGCCCTTCGGTGATGTGTTTGAATTCGGCGCGACTCACCGAGACATAGCGGTCGTTGCCGCCGATCTCAACCTGCGGCCCCTCGGTGACGGCACGGCCCTGTTCATCCACGCGCACCACCATGGTGGCCTTGCGCCCGGAGTGGCAAATCGTCTTGATCTCCTCCAAGTTGTCGGCCCAGGCCAGCAGATAGCGGCTGCCCTCGAACAGCTCGCCACGGAAATCGGTGCGCAAGCCGTAGGCCAGCACCGGGATGTTCAACCGGTCGACCACGTCGCTGAGTTGCCACACCTGGGCCTTGCTGAGGAACTGCGCCTCGTCGACGAACACGCAGTGCAGCGGGCCGCGCGCGGCGATATCCGCCTCGACCAGGCCAAGCAGGTCGTCGCTGCCGGCGAAGCGCCGCGCGTTCGCCTTGAGGCCGATGCGCGAGGCCACCACGCCCTCGCCATAGCGGTTGTCCAGCGCCGGCGTCATGATCAAGGTGCGCATGCCGCGCTCGTGATAGTTGTAGGCGCTCTGCAGCAAGGTGGTGGTCTTGCCGGCATTCATCGCCGAATAGTAGAAATAGAGCTTGGCCATGGCCGCTGCGCTGGGATCGGACCCCACATGTTACTGCGCCATGACGCCCAGCAGCTCAGCGGTTGTCCTCCTGCGCGGCAGGCTGCTGGGCAGGAGCCGCCAGGGCCGGCGGCACCTGCAGCACCTGCAGCGGCCCGACTTCGACGCGCCCACCGCCCAGCGGCGAATTCAGGTGCCACTGCACATCCTTCATGTGCTCGTATTTCACCGGATTCCACAGGGCCGAGCCGTACATCCGGTTGAAATCGACCCTGTCGGCCAGCGGCCCCTGCGTGGGCAGCAGCGAAATGCCGTTGCCCTGCCAGCCGGTATGGCTGCCGGTGACTTTGCTCAAGCCGAGCGAGAACTTCAGATTGAGCCGATCCAGACCGGCCGCGTCGTTGTATTCGGCATACACCTGCTGGCCGATCTCCAGCGCCTGCTTGCGCTCGTCCTCGCTGAGCTTGCTCCAGTAGAGCTCGCGCTGCACCAGCAGGTCGCGGTAGCCGCGACTGGCCGCCAGATCCATCCAGGCATAGGCGCGCGGGCGATCGACCGGCGTGCCCTCGCCGTTCCAATACATCATCGCCACCATCGCTTCGGACAGCTTGTCGGCATAGCGCGAGGCCTGCAGGAAGTCGCGCAGGGCGCTCGCCTTGTCGCCGTCCCGATAGGCCTCCAGGCCCACGGTCTGGTAGGCCTGATCGGGATGATAGAAGTAGGACACCTTGTACAGCATGCCCTGGATGGCCTTGAACTCCTTCATGTCGGCCTTGCTGACGCCGCTGGCGGCGTCAGCGTCGGCAACCGGTTCCGCCGCATGCGCGCCGCATGCCAGCGCCAGCGCAATGGCGCATGCCATCAAGGGCCTGGCGGCCACGCGTCCGATCGCGTTCTGGCACCGTCGCGCGCCCAAAAACCCATTCACCACGGGTTCGTTCCGTTTCGCAGGCATGTCTCGCTCCCCGTCAGTGCGACGCAGACGCGTTCGACGTGCCCGCCGGGTGCACGACCTGCAGGTCGCCCACTTCGACATGGCCGGTCGCGAGCGTCCACTCGATGTCCTTCAGGCGCGCGTACTGCTTGGCGTCCCAAACCTGTGACGCATAACGCTGGCTGTTGTCGACCACGGTGCCGCTTGAGCCTTCCATGATGCTCTGGAAAGAGCGATTCGGGTCCATGCGGCGGCCGTTGTTGATGCCGCTTTCAAACAAGGTGTTGCCGTCGCCCTGGAAACCCGCATGGCTGCCGGTGACCCGTGCCGCCACGGCGCTCAGCTTCTGCTGCAGACGGTCCAAGCTGCGCTTGTCGCCGTACTCGTCGTAGACGCCGCGCCCCACATCGAGCGCCTGCTTGCGCTCGGCTTCGCTGAGCTGGCTCCAGTAGCGCTCCCGCTGGACCAGCAGATCGTGATACCCGCGATCCGCCGCCAGGTCCATCCAGGCATAGGCACGCGGACGGTCGACCGGCGTGCCCTCGCCGTTCCAGTACATCATCGCCACCATCGCCTGCGACAGCTTGTCGGCGTAGCTGGACGACTTCAGCAGCATCTGCAGGGCGCGCTGCTTGTCGCCGTCCTGGTAGGCCTCTATGCCCAGGTTGCGGTAGTACACGTCGGGGTGCTGATCCGCGATGGTCGGGATCTCCATCATGGAGCGCAGCAGGGCCACCTGCTTGAGATCTTCCGAGGTCGCCTGATCGGTGGACACCGAGCCCTGCGCCAGCGCCGAACCGGCCAGGGCCAGGCCCACGGCCATCATTATCGCCTTAGACATAACGCCTCCTTACGATACGTGCTTACGACATGACCTCCCGTCCCGGCTGCCAACGTTATGCCTGTGCGCGGGCCGCGTCCAGGGCCGGCTAGGCGTCGTCCAGCGGGGTGGTGCCCCCGGTGAACTGCAGGCGGGCCTGGGCCATCCGATACTCGTGCTCGCTGCGCGCGCGCTTCCAGTCGCGCAGGGCGAAGAACCGGTAGACCAGCTTGAACAAGCGCAGTTTACGCAGCACCTTCGGCGTATCGAACAGATCGCCGGCCAGCATCGAGATCACCCCCTGCTCGAGCTGCCAGATGTTCTTCGGCGAGCGGAACATCTGCCGCATCACCGGCCCGTTGAAGCGGTAGATGAAGAAGGAGAAGCGGCGCATGCCGGCGCGCTGGCGCTTTTCCAGCCGGCGCAGCAGCGCCCGTTCGCGCTGCGGCTCGCGCAGGGCCTGATCGACCACGGCCACCGCCTGCTCCGCGCCGCTCATCGCCAGGTACACGCCGGAGGAGAACACCGGGTCGAGGAAGGCGAAGGCATCGCCGATCAGCACCCAGCCCGGACCGCCCATGCAGTCGGAGTCGTAGGAGTAGTTGCCGGTGACGCGCACCTCGTCGCCGATCAGCTCGGCGCCCTGCAGGCGCTGCCATAGCGCGGGACTCTGCTGCAGGGTTTCCTGCAGGAAATCCCGTGCGCTGCCCTTGCGCTGCTTCAGGTATTCGGGCCGGCACACCGCGCCCACGCTCATCACCCCGTCCGGTAGCGGGATCATCCACATCCAGCCATAGGCGAAGTTGTAGATGCTGATGTTGCCGGCATCGTCGCCGGGCCGCCGTTCGGCGCCGCGGTAGTGGCCGAAGATGGCCGCGCTCTGGTGCTCCATGTTCTTGCGCTTCAGCTTGCGCTTGCGCGCCAGGAAGGCGTCGCGGCCGCTGGCGTCGACCACGTAGCGCGCCTGGATGCGATAGCTGCGGCCGTCGTCGGAGCTCACGTCCAGCCAGGATTCGCGCGGATTGGCTTGCTCGACCTGCTTCACCTCGTGGCCTTCGCGCGCATCCGCGCCGCTTTCGCGCGCGTGCTGGTACAGCATGCGGTCGAAGTCCTGGCGCCACACCTGGTAGGCGTGCGGCGGGCTGTTGCCGATCGCGCGGGCGAACGCATAGGTGTTGTAGCCGCGCTCGTTGTCGGCCTCGAAATCGGCGCCGGGCTTGAACACGCCCATCGCGCGCACCTTGTCCAACACGCCCAGCCGCTCGAAGATCGGCAGGTTCATCGGCAACAGCGACTCGCCGATATGGAACCGCGGGTGATGCGCCTTCTCCAGTGCGATCACCTTGTAGCCGCGCCGCGCCAGCAAGGTCGCCGCGGTGCTTCCCGCGGGTCCGCCGCCGATCACCGCGACGTCGCAAACCTCGACCTCAGCCCTTGGCTGTTCGCTCATGCCTTCCCCCTCAATGGATGTCCCGGTGTCCAAGCAACGGATTATGGCCGACTCGCGCCGTCGGCACAGAGGTCCCCGGCTCCTCTGCTACCATCGTGCGCCGCCCGGACGACCGCCCCCTGCGGGGCGACGAAGACAGGCTTTATAAATCATGCTCAATCCGCAACAACAGGCCGCCGTCGAGCACTGCGACAGTGCGCTGCTGGTGCTCGCCGGCGCCGGTTCCGGCAAGACCTCGGTGATCACCCAGAAGATCGCCCATCTGATCCAGCGCCGCAAGCTCGCGGCCGCGAAGATCGCCGCCATCACCTTCACCAACAAGGCTGCGCGCGAGATGCGCGAGCGCGTGGGCAAGCTCATCAGCGCGGACGACGCGCAGGCGCTCACCGTGTGCACCTTCCATGCGCTGGGCCTGAAATTCCTGCAGATCGAGCATGCGCGCGCCGGGCTGCGCCGCGGCTTCTCGGTGCTCGACGCGGACGACAGCGAAGGCATCGTCAAGGAGCTGGCGCCGAAAGGCGCCAAGCCCGACGTGCTGTTCGGCATCCGCAACCTGCTCGGCCGCGCCAAGAACGCCGGCCTCTCGCCGGAAGAGGCGCTGGCCGCCGCGCGCAGCCCGCGCGAGCTGGAAGCCGCGACGATCTACGAGCTGTACCAGCAGCGCCTGGCCGCCTTCAATGCGGTGGACTTCGACGACCTGATCCGGCTGCCGCTGCGCATCCTGGAAGCCGACACCGAGTGCCGCGACGCCTGGCGCGAGCGCCTGCGCTACCTGCTGGTGGACGAATACCAGGATACCAACGACGCCCAGTACCGCCTGCTCAAGGTGCTGGCCGGCGAGCGCGGCCGCATCACCTGCGTGGGCGACGACGACCAGTCGATCTACGCCTGGCGCGGTGCCAATCCGGAGAACATCGACCAGCTCGGCCGCGACTGGCCCGACCTGCGCGTGATCAAGCTGGAGCAGAACTACCGCTGCGGCAAGCGCATCCTGCGCGCGGCCAACCGGCTGATCGCCAACAACCCGCACCTGCACGAAAAGAAACTGTGGAGCGAGCACCCCGAGGGCGCGCCGATCCGCGTGCTGGAGTGCAAGGAAGCCGAGCACGAGGCCGAGCGCGTGGCCGCCATCGCCACCACCCTGGCCGAAAAGCACAAGGCGCGCTGGCACGACATCGCGATCCTGTATCGCGGCAATTTCCAGGCCCGTCCGCTGGAAAAGGCCCTGCGGCTGGCGCGCATTCCCTATCACCTCACCGGCGCGCTGAGCTTCCTCGACCGCGCCGAGGTGAAGGACCTGCTGTGCTATCTGCGCCTGCTCACGAACCCCACCGACGACGCCGCCTTCCTGCGCGTGGTGAACGTGCCCAAGCGCGAGATAGGCGCCACCACGCTGGAGAAGCTGGGCCAGCTGGCCCAGTCGCGGCACAGCTCGCTGCTCGAGGCCACCCGCAGCGACGGCGTGCTGCGCCAGCTCAGCCCACGGCCTGCCGCAGCGCTGGCCGGCTTTTCCGAGCTGCTCGACGAACTGCGCAGCAACTCGCTGCACCAGAGCGCGGCCGACCTGGTCGAGACCATTCTCAAGCGCACCGGCTATGCCGCGCAGATCGCCGCGAGCACGCCGGACACCGCCACGCGCGAGCGCAAACTGGGCAACCTGCGCGAGCTGGCGGACTGGTTCCGCGCGATGCAGCGCGACGGCAGCAGCGGCGGCGATCTGGCCGCCCAGCTGGCCCTGCTCAGTCATGCCGACCGCGACGAACCGGGCAACGCCGTGCGCATGATGACCCTGCATGCGGCCAAGGGCCTGGAATTCCGCTTCGTCTTCATCGTCGGCTGCGAGGAAGGCACCCTGCCGCACGAGGGCGCCATGGACGAAGGCCGCGTCGACGAGGAGCGCCGCCTGATGTACGTGGGCATCACCCGCGCCAAGGAACTGCTCACCCTGTCCTGGTCGGCGCGCACCAAGCGCTACGGCGAGATCCACACCAATCAGCCCAGCCGCTTCCTGCACGAACTGCCGCAGGACGACCTGCATTGGCAGGGCAAGGATCCCGAGGCGGACAAGGAAGTGGTGCGCGAGACCGCCGAGTCGCACATGGCGAAGATCGCCGCGATGCTGGCCGGCCGCTGAGGCCGGCCTCGCGAGCGCCGCATGCGGCGCCCGCGCGAGTGCGACCCGGCCGCATGCCGGGCCGCGCGTCGCTCAGCCGTCCTTGCCGAACTTGTAGTTCGCTTCCAGATAGATGGCGCGTCCGTACACGTTGTAGTTGGTGGGGTCGTACGGCATCGAGGAGGTGCCCGGGTAGGTGTGGTCCACCGGCGGCATCTTGTTGAACAAGTTGTTCACCAGCAGCGACAGGCCGAGGTTCTTCATCGGATTGTAGGTGACGCTGGCATTCCACAGGATCCACGGCGGCAGCTTGGCCGCACCGTCGCTGGTGTAGTTGTTGGCGACTTCGGCGGCGTAGTTCGGCGCGCTGCCGTAGCGGTTGACGTACAGCGTCGTGCTCCAGCGGTCCTTGCTCCAGGTGACCGAGGCATTCGCCTTGCTCTTGAAGTCCGAGCTCTCGCCCGGATTGGTCAGCAGGTCGATTTCCGGATCGTTCGCGTAGGGCTTGTAGGTGTGCTTGAGCAGATCCGAGTACGAGGCCGCGAAGCTCAGGCGGCCCAAATAGCCGATGTCCTGCACGTAGTTGAAGCTGGCCGACAAGGCGTTGACCGACTCCTTGGCGATGTTGAGCTTGGGCCGCAGCACGCTGTTGATGACGCCGAGCAGGGGCACGCCGCTGTCGCTGGTGGTGCCCGGCCCGCGCTGGGCCAGTTCGAAGGCCTGCTGACAGGTGCCCGAACTGGGATCGAGCGAACCGATTTCGCACTGGTACTGGGTCTTCGACAGCTGGTCCGCGGTGAGCTGGGCGACTTCGTTGCGGATGTCCCAGTGCAGATAGTCGAGCGCCACCGACATGCGCTCGAGCGGCGCCCACACCACCCCGTAGCTCCACACCTTGGCGGTGATCGGCTTCAGCGCGGTGTTGCCGTAGGTGGTGCCTACGTATTGCTCGCTGTTGTACGGCGCCGGGCACTTCACTTCGTTGGCGCCCTGGAAGCCGAGCCGTGCGCAGTTCAGGTAGTCGTAGACACTGCTGTAGGTGGTGCTCGATCGCTGGAATTCGTCGGCCAGGGTGGGCGCCTTGAACGCGGTGCCGTAGCGGCCGCGCAGCAGCAGGCTATCGAACGGCCGGTACTCCAGGCCGATGTTGTAGGTGGGATGGCTGACGTCCTTGCCGCCCACGTGGTAGCTGTCGTAGCGACCGGATACGTCCAAAGTCAGCTGCTGCAGCAGCGGGAACTTCAGCTCGGTGGTGGCCGCGTAGCGCGAACGGTGGCCCGCGCCTGGACGCGCGCTGGAGCCCCAGAAATACGGCGCGGTGGCGCCGTTGAACAGCTTGGTGGTCTGCAGGTAGCGCGGATCGGGCGAGGAATCCCAGCCCTCGTTGCCGCCTTCCAGCACCACCGCCACGCCGGCGTCGCCGCCCGGCAGGCTGAACAGCGAAGGATTGGTCAGCTGGCCGCGCAACAGGTTGTCCCAGGTCTTGGAACGGTTGGTCGCGTAAGTGGTGAAGCTGGCGAACTGCTCCGGCGTGAGCGGGGTGTACAGCGCCGCGTAGTTCGGCTGGTAGATCGGGAAGCTGCCGTGCATGCCGAGCTGCGGGCCCATCACGTGATCGGCGAAGAACTGCTCCATCGCGCCGGACAGCTTGACGAAGTTGCGGTCCTCGAGCTGGTCGTCCGAGTGGGTGAAGCCCAGATCGTATTCCCAGCTGGACTGGCCGAAGCCGCCGCGCACGCCCAGGTTGAGCATGTAGGCGTTCTCGGTCTCCTTGTTCATGATGTGGTCGTAGCCGCCCACTTCCTCGGGCGAGAAGGCGTGCTGCAGCTGCATCTGCGAACCGCCGCCGTAGACCGGGTCCCAGAAATACTGGCCGCCGTTGGAGTCGTACACGCTGCTGCCCCAGTAGGTGGTGCCGGAGCCGTTGACGAACTTGGTTTCCTTGTAGTTGTAGAGCAGGTCGCCGTACAGCTGCACGTTGTCGCTGAGGTCGAAGGTGTTGTGCGTGTAGAGGTTGGCGGTCTTGCTGCCATTGGCCAGGGTGCCGGAGCCCGGGGTGTACAGCGATCCGCAGTAGTAGCCGCTGCCTGGCCGGTACTGCTTGCCCTCGGTGCCGTGCCACTGACCGGCCAGGCCGGCGCATTGGTTGGGATCGAGCAGCTTGTAGCCCTTGGGCGTGCCGTCGGTGGAACGGTTGTCGACCACCAGGTAGTCGCGCGAGGCCAGCGCCGGGCTGGTGCCCTTGTCGTAGTACTGCCGGGTCAGCGCGCGGTCGCTGCGCCACATCGGCTGGATGCTCTCGAACTGCACGCCCACCAGGGAATTCCAGCGGCCCAGGTTGAAGCTGTCGGCGAAGCTGATGCGCCGGTCGGCGCCGCCGCCGTCGGAGTACCAGCCGTAGCGCACGTCCACGATCGGCGCGTCGACATGCTTCTTCAGCACGATGTTGATCACGCCGGCGATCGCGTCCGAACCGTACAGCGAAGACTGGCCGCCCGGCAGGATGTCGATGTGATCGACCATGTCGGCCGGGATGCCGCTGATGTTGTTGAACGCCTGGCTGCCGTTGTACAGGCCAGGGAAGTTGCCCATCGGGCGGCCGTCGATCAGGTACTTGGTGAAGCCCACCGGCAGGCCGAACATGCTCAGCGACTGCGCCGCGGGAGTGATCGAGTTGGTGCTCTGCGCGCCCAGCACCGAGCCGGTCGCGAACGAGGACTGCTGCAGCGCCTCGGCCACGGTGGCGAAGCCGCGCTGCTTCATCTGCTCGCTGGTGATCGTATAGACCGGCTGCGCCGTCTCGATCTGGGTCTGCGGAATCAGCGAGCCGGTCACGGTGACCGCCTCCAGCTTCTTGGCCTTCTTCTGGTCGGCCGCGGTGTCCGCCTGCGCCTGGTCGGCGTTCTGCGCGTCTTGCGGCGCGGCGGCCGCATGAATCATCGGGCAAGCGCCCACCAGGGCCGCCCATACGGCGACCGTCAGTTTGGACTTCGTCATCGAATTTCCCCTACACCATCCAGATCAACGAGCGGCTATCACCTGGGGTACGCCGCGGCGACCGACAAGAATTTACGCAGTGCTCACAAAGGCGTCACATATTCGTAATTTCTTGCCGAATCGAATGTGTAACACGTTTATCTTTTGCATGTAAACAGTGGTACATCCTTGATGCGCGACGTGAGGCAGGCAGACGCAATATCTTGCCGCCCAGCAGCGTGATTCGATCGGCCTGCCGCGCACGCTTGTTCGAGCGCGGCAGGCAGGTCCACGGCTGTCGACATCGGCAAGGCAGACTGGCCCACGCCCCCATTGCGGCGGCGCGGCGGCGGCTTCGGCGGGAAAGCTCAGATCAGGCCGTGCTGCTCCAGCTCGCTCTTCAGATAGGCGTAGTAGATCGGCGCCGCGATCAGGCCGGGCAGGCCGAACATCGCTTCCACCACCAGCATCGCCAGCAGCAGTTCCCAAGCACGCGCGCGGATCTGCGTGCCGACGATGCGCGCGTTGAGGAAATACTCCAGCTTGTGGATCACGATCAGGAAGCCCAGCGCCGCCACGCCCACCCCCAGCGACACCGACAGCCCGGCGACGGTGATCGCCGTGTTGGAGATCAGATTGCCGATCACCGGCAGCAGGCCGACCACGAAGGTGACCACCACCAGGGTCTTGGCCAGCGGCACGTGGATGCCCATCAAGGGCAGCACGCCGAGCAGGAACACCCCGGTCAGCGCGGTGTTGAACAGCGAGATCTTGATCTGCGCGAACACGATGTTGTGGAACGCCTCGACCAGCTTCTGGCAGCGCGCGCTCAGCGCCGCGGCCAGCGACCCCATCTGGTGAGTCGGGCGGGTGCGACTGAGCGCCACGATCGCGCCCAGCACCAGGCCGATCAGGATGTGCACCAGCGCCCGCGCAGTCTGCTTGCCGGCCAGCTGCAGGCTGGCGGCGTGCTTGCGGGTCAGGTCCATCGCCATCACGCGCAGATCGTCCACGCTGTCGGGCAGCCAGGCCACCAGCGAAGGCGGCAGCTGCTGGCGCGCCCTATCCACCAGGGGCATCAGCTGCTGTTGCCAGAGCAGTTCGGGGTTGCCGATCTCGTTGCGGAAAAAGCTGATCGCGCCCAGCGTAAGCAGGATCAGCAGGCTGGCCACCAGCACGCCCAGCACGGCCACCACCAGCACGCGCGCGCGGTCGCTGGGCATGTGCTTGCCGAACAGCGGTGCGATGGCGTGCACCAGGGTGTAGACCAGCAGCCCCGCCAGCAGGGCCGGCAGCAGCTGCAGGCGCAGGATCAGCCACAGGGCCACACCCATCAGCACGTAGCTGGCGAGCGGCACGTAGCGCGGCGGCGGCGGAGAAGAAACAGTCGTTTCCATGCGAAAGCAGCCTGATGGTGAGCCCGGCAGCCTCGCCGGGACGGGAACGGAGCAAGCAATGTACGCCAGCCGACGCCGATCGAGGCCGCCGGCCGTCGCCGGTGTAGACGTCAACACCCGACGATAACGGACACTTGGGGGCACCGGCCGGGTTTGCCATGCCGGTGTCGTAAACTTTGGCGAAGCTTCCGTCTCGTTTGTGTCATTCAGGGGTCCCCATGTCCAGATATCTGCCGGCGTCGCTCGCCGCCTTCGCCTTGCTCGCCGGCTGCGCCGCCGCGCCGGCCAGCCACACCGCGTCGACGACCGCCTCCGCGGCTGCGCCGGCCGCCCCGGCGAGCGCGACCGCCCCGGTCGCCGCCGCCACGCCCGCCGATGACAACCTCAATGCCACGGCGTGGACGCAAACCGCGCTGGAGCACGACCTGATCTATGTGCAGACCTACCGCGACGCCCAGGCGCACCTGCTGGCCGCCCTGAAGGACCCGCGCTGGGACGCCCTGCCCAAGGAAGACCGCACCACCCCGCTGAAGGGGCTCAAGCCGGCCGTGGTGCTGGACATCGACGAGACCGTGCTGGACAACTCGCCCTACCAGGCGCGCCTGGTGCGCAGCGGCGGCGAGTTCAACGAGGCCGACTGGGCCGCGTGGTGCAAGGAAGAAAAGGCGCGCGCCCTGCCCGGCGCGGTCGAGTTCGCCCAGTTCGCGGCCAAGCACGGCGTGGCGGTGATCTACCTGTCCAACCGCGCCAAGGACCTCGACCAGGCCACCTTGTCCAACCTGCGCAAGGTCGGCATGCCGGTGGCCGGGCCGGACGCCTTCCTCGGCCTGGGCACTTTCGTCGAGGGTTGCGAGCAAGCCGGCAGCGAGAAGAACTGCCGCCGCCAGCGGGTCGGCCAGCACTACCGCGTGCTGATGCAGATGGGCGACCAGCTCGGCGACTTCATCAGCATCTACGGCAATACCGCCGCCGCACGCGAGAAGGCCATGGCGCCTTACGAGTCGTGGATCGGCACGCGCTGGTTCGTGCTGCCCAACCCCACCTACGGCGCCTGGGAGTCGGCCTTGTTCAACAGCGACTACACGGCCCCGCGCGAGCAGCGCCGCAAGCAGAAGATCGATGCCTTGCGCATCGATTGATATTGTTACAAATCAATCATTTAAATAATCAAGCAAAAGTGTTGCCTTAGATTTAACGAGGAAGTAAGATGCCTCCGCCAACCCTGCTGACCTTCCAAAGCGCAGGCAAGGCCATTTCCCTTCCGGCCCTGCCGGATTTCCCCGTGCGGCCTGCCGGCCCGCGGGGTTTTCTTTTTCAGGGGTGCGCACGCGCCCTACAATGACCGCATGCCGAATATTCCGACCGCGGACCCCGCCGCCCGTAGCCGTGCCCCCTGGTGGTTCAACCTGAGCGGACACCTGCTCGAGCCGTGGGTGCGCATCCGCCGCGACCCGGCCGAGCCGGCGACCCTGCTCAAACCGGACACGCCGGCCTGCTACGTGATCGAGCGCGACGGCCTGTCCGACCAGCTGATCCTGGAGCGCGCCTGCCGCGAGGCCGGCCTGCCCAGCCCGATGCAGCCGCTGCCCGGCACCCGCCGCCGCCGCTCGCTGTTCGCGCTGGCACGGCGCGACGGCCGCCTGCTCGGACGCGACCGCAGCCGCCCGCCGCACGAGCTGCTGAGCCAACTGGCGCGCCTGCTGGAAACCGATCCGGAACGCGACGTCCAACTGGTGCCGGTGTCGATCTACGTGGGCCGCGCGCCGAACCGCGACAGCGGCTGGTTCCGCGTGCTGTTCTCGGAAAACTGGGTGATGGTGGGCCGCTTCCGCCGCATGCTGGCGCTGCTGCTCAACGGGCGCGACACGGTGGTGCACTTCTCCGCGCCGATCTCGCTGCGCCAGGTGCTGGCCGAGAACGCCGGCGCCCCGCCCGAGCGCTTCGCGCGCAAGATCGCGCGAGTGCTGCGCACCCACTTCCGGCGCATCCGCGCGGCGGTGATCGGGCCGGACCTGTCGCACCGGCGCACCATGGTCGACGCCGTGCTCAACGCCGAGCCGGTACGCGCGGCGATCGCCTCCACCGCGACCAAGGACGGCATCAGCTACGCCAAGGCCTGGCAGCGCGCGCACAAGATGGTGCTGGAGATCTCCGCCGACTACTCGCACCCGGTGGTGCGCTCGCTGTCGTTCCTGCTGGCCAACTTCTGGAACAAGCTGTACGACGGCATCGCCATGCACCACTTCGACAAGGCGCGCGCCGCGACGCCCGGCTACGAAGTGGTCTACGTGCCCAGCCACCGCAGTCACGCCGACTACCTGCTGCTCAGCTACCAGCTGCACATTTCCGGCGTGGTGGTGCCGCACATCGCCGCCGGCGTGAACCTCAACCTGCCGGGGGTAGGGCCGATCCTGCGCCGCGGCGGCGCGTTCTTTCTGCGCCGCAGCTTCACCGGCAACCCGCTGTACTCGGTGGTGTTCAAGGAATACCTGGCGCAGCTGATCGACCGCGGCGTGCCGATCGAATACTTCATCGAGGGCGGCCGCTCGCGCACCGGGCGCCTGCTGGCGCCGCGCGCCGGCATGCTGGCGATGACCGTGCGCGCCTTCCTGCGCGCGCCGCGCCGGCCGGTGCTGTTCCAGCCGGTCTACATCGGCTACGAGAAGCTGATGGAGGGCAAGTCCTATACCGGCGAGCTGAGCGGCAAGCCGAAGGAAAAGGAATCCCTGCTCGGCCTGCTGCGCGGCCTGAAAGTGCTGCGCCAGCGCTACGGCCACGTGGCACTGAACTTCGGCGAGCCGATCGCGCTGACTCCGCTGCTCGACGCCGCCAGCGCCGACTGGCGCAGCGAGGCAGCCGACCCGGAGGCCAAGCCGGAATGGCTGCGCCAGATGGTCGACAAGCTGTCCGAGCAGATCCAGGTCAACATCAACCGCGCCGCCGACGTGAACCCGATCAACCTGCTTGCACTGGCCCTGCTGGCCACGCCCAAGCACGCGATGGCGGAACAGGACCTGCTGGCCCAGCTGGAGCTGTCCAAGGCGCTGGTCGAGGAACTGCCCTACTCCGACCGCGTCACCCTGACCCCGATGAATCCCGCGGCAATCGTCGCCTACGGCGAGCAGATGGGCTGGATCCGCCGCGTGCGGCATCCGCTCGGCGACGTGCTGGTGGCCGACGACGAGCAGGCCGTGCTGCTCAGCTACTTCCGCAACAACGTGCTGCACCTCACCGCCACCGCGGCCTGGGTGGCCTGCTGCTTCCTCAACAACCGGCGCATGACGCGCGCCTCGGTGGTGCGACTGGGCCGCATCATCTACCCGTTCATCCAGGGCGAGCTGTTCCTGCCCTGGGACGACGAGGGCTTCGCTGCGCAGGTGCAGGCCGCCATCGACTTCTACGTGCGCCGCGGCCTGCTCGAATCGCTCAACGATGGCCGCGTGCTGGAACGCAGCGCGGGCCAGGAAGACGGCGCCTACCAGCTCAAGGTGATCGCGCGCAGCCTGATCCAGGCCTTCGAGCGCTACTACATCACCCTGGCCACGCTGGCCAAGCACGGGCCGCACACGATCACCGCCGCCGAGCTGGAGAACGCCTGCGCGCTGACCGCGCAGCGGTTGAGCCTGCTCGACGAGCTGTCCGCGCCGGAGTTCTTCGACAAGGCGCTGTTCCGCGGCTTCATCCAGAAACTACGCGAGCGCCAGGTGGTGTGGACCGACGACGACGGCAAGCTGGACTACCAGCCGGCGCTGGAAGACATGGTGCGCGACGCCAGGGTGATCCTGGCCCGCGAGGTGCGCCACTCGATCCTCAAGATCACCGGCGGCGACGGCGACAAGGAACCGCGCGCCGAGGCAGTGCCACCCACGCCCATGCCCGTCGAAGCGACGCCGGCCCAGCCCGAACCGGCCACGGCAACGGCCGAGCCGAATACCAGCGAAGAGCTGCACGAGCGCCACGTCGCCGCCGAGCACCACGAGCACGAACACGCGCCGGGCAGCCATCGGCAGGACTGAGCACACTCGAACCCGGCTGGAGCCTGCTCACGATCTCCAGGCGCTTCGTGCCAGAAGGGCAGCCTGTGCCAGAAGGGCACCCTGTGCCAAAACAGGCACCTCATGCAAGAACGGGCACCTTGTGCCAGCACAGGCACTCTGCGCCAGAACGGGCACCTTGCGCCGGAAGCGGTTTGCGCGCAGGCCAAGGAAGATCGAAAGGGTAGCCGTCGATCCACGGCGGAAATGACCTTGGGAGGCGCGCAAGCCGACCGGACCCGACGGGTCGCCATCGAGTGATCGCCATCACGGCCACGCGCGGTTTGACCTGACTACTCGTCAGGCTGGCGCCGCGCAAAACCACTCCCGGTCACGCCATGACAACGCGAACTGCCTGCGGATCGCGAGCAGGCTCTAAACGCCGTCCGCCGGCGCCACGCCGGCGCCGATCGCCTCGATCACGCACTGGCGAAACCACGCGTGGGCCGGATCGGCATCGGTCGATTCGTGCCAGTAGGCCAGGATCGGGAACGACTTCAGGTGGATCGGCAGCGGCCGCACCGCGATCGGCAGCAGGGCGGCCAGGTGCAGCGCGTAGGAACGCGGCACGGTCAGCAGCAGGTCGGTGGCGGCGGCGATCTGGCAGGCCGAGAAATAGTGCTGGCAGACCAGCTGCACCTGGCGAAAGATCCCGCTCTGTCCCAGCAGCAGGTCCAGCGCATTGGGCTCGCCCAGCGCCGACACCGCGACATGTCGCGCCGCCAGGTAGTCGCCGCGGCGCAACGCAGCGGCCAGCGGATGGGCCTGGCGCATCACCACCGCCAGCGACTCGTCGGCCAGCCGCCGGCGCAGGATCTGCGGGCCGGCCGACAGCGGACGATCGACCACCAGGTCCAGCGTGCCCGCGCGCAGCTCGCGCTCCACCTCGCCGGCGGCGATGCGATGGCTGGCCACGCGCACCCGCGGCGCCTCGCGGCCGATCCGAGCGAGCAGGGCCGGCAAGGCGATCGATTCGAGAATGTCGCGGAAGCCGACGGTGAACTGCAGCTCCAGCTGCGCCGGCTCCAGCTGCGGCTGGGTGTGCAGGCTGGCATGCAGCCCCTCCAGGTGGGCGCGCACCGACGGCATCATCGCGCGCGTCTTGGCGGTGGGCAGCAGGCGGTTGCCCTGGCGCACGAACAGCGGGTCGCCGAGCAGGTCGCGCAGCCGCCGCAGCGCATGCGTCACCGCCGGCTGGGTGAGATGCAGCGCGCGCGCCGCCGCGCTGACCCCGCCGTAGGCGTGGATCGCGTGCAGCACGCGGAACAGGTTGAGGTCGATGCGCTGCTCGAGGCGATCCATGGTGCGTCTCCGGGATGCCCGCAGGATAGGCGATCCCATGCATCACAGTAATGACCCGCCATAAAGCATATTCATTTCAATAATTGCCCGAGGTGGGCGTAGGCTGGCCGGAGCCACCCGGAGCGCGCCATGGACTTTGCCCCTTCCGAACGTACCCGCGAGCTGTCCGAACGGCTGGCGCGCTTCATGCGCGAGGAGGTGTTGCCGGCCGAACTCGCCTATGCCGCGGCGCTGAGCGGCAGCAGCGACCATCGCGCCTGGCGCCAGCCGCCGATCATGGAGACGCTGAAGGCGAAGGCGCGCGCGGCCGGACTGTGGAACCTGTTCCTGCCCGACGCCGAGCACGGCGCCGGCCTCGACAACGTGGACTACGCGCCGCTGGCCGAGCTGATGGGGCACTCCTTCATCGCGCCGGAAGTGTTCAACTGCAGCGCGCCGGACAGCGGCAACATGGAAGTGCTGCACCGTTACGGCACGCCGGCGCAGCGCGAGCGCTGGTTGGCGCCGCTGCTGGCCGGCGAGATCCGCTCCGGCTTCGGCATGACCGAGCCCGACGTCGCCTCCTCCGACGCCACCAACATGCAGGCCAGCGCGCGCATCGAGGGCGACCAGGTGGTGCTGAACGGGCGCAAGTGGTGGACCACCGGCGCCGGCCATCCGCACTGCCGCTTCGTGATCTTCATGGGCCTCAGCGACGCGCAGGCCGAGCCGCATCGGCGGCACACCATGGTGATCTGCCCGCTCGATGCGCCCGGCGTGCGCATCGAACGCATGCTGCCGGTGTTCCATCACTACGACGAGCCCTCCGGCCACGGTGAGCTGAGCTTCACCGACGTGCGCCTGCCACTCGATCACGTGATTCTCGGCGCCGGACGCGGCTTCGAGATCGCCCAGGGCCGGCTGGGGCCGGGGCGCATCCATCACTGCATGCGCGCCATCGGCGCGGCCGAGCGCGCACTCAGCCTGCTGTGCAAGCGTGCCCGCACGCGCGTGGCGTTTGGACGTCCGTTGGCCGAGCTGGGCGGCAATCCCGACCTGGTGGCCAACCTGCGCATGGCGATCGAGCAGGCGCGCCTGCTGATCCTGAAAACCGCCTGGGTGCTGGACAAGGAAGGACCGAAGGCCGCGCTGAGCCTGATCTCGCAGATCAAGGTGGTGGCGCCGGCGGTGGCCCAGCAGGCGGCGGATGCGGCGATCCAGATCCACGGCGGCGCCGGCCTTTCCGACGATTTCCCGCTGACCCAGCTGTACGCCTACGCCCGCGTGCTGCGCCTGGCCGACGGGCCGGACGAGGTGCACCGCGGCGTGGTCGCGCGGCTGGAAGCCAAGGCCCAGGCCGGCATGGAGGACGCACGATGAGCGAGCTGCTGGACCAGGCCCGCGCGCTGCGCGACGAAGACGCCTTCGACCTCGCCCGCGTCGACGCCTTCTTGAAGCAGCGCATCGACGGGCTGCACGGCGCGCCCAGCGTGGCGCAGTTCCCCGGCGGCGCCTCCAACCTCACCTACCTGCTGAGTTACCCCGAGCGCGAACTGGTGTTGCGCCGCCCGCCGGCCGGAGCCAAGGCGAAGTCGGCGCACGACATGCTGCGCGAGGCGCAGGTGATGGCTGCGCTGAAACCGCACTACCCCTACGTGCCAGCGATCCTCGCCGTCGGCGACGATGAGAACGTGCTCGGCCAGCCTTTCTACGTGATGGAGCGCTTGCGCGGCAGCATCCTGCGCCGCGACCTGCCGGCCGAACTGGGATTGGACGCCACGGCCACCGGCGAACTGTGCCGCGGCTTTATCGACCGCCTGGTCGAGCTGCACCAGGTCGACGCCAGCCAGCCGGCGCTGCAGCCGATCGGCAAGGGCGAGGGCTATATCGCGCGGCAGGTGTCGGGCTGGAGCGAGCGCTGGCGCCAGGCCGCCACCGAAGGCACCGACCCCTGCGAGGACGTGCTGGCTTGGCTGGCGCAGAAACAGCCGCCGCGCGACAACGCCACCTGCGTGATCCACAACGACTACCGCTTCGACAACGTGGTGCTCGATCCGGCCCGGCCGCTGCACATCATCGGCGTGCTGGACTGGGAGATGGCGACACTGGGCGATCCGCTGATGGATCTGGGCGGTTCGCTGGCCTACTGGGTGCAGGCGGATGACGACGCCACCTTCCAGTCGTTCCGCCGCCAGCCCACCAATGCGCCCGGCATGCTCAGCCGGCGCGAGGTGATCGACTACTACGGCCGTCGCAGCGGCCACGCGGTGGACAACTTCGACTTCTACGAAGTGTTCGGGCTGTTTCGGCTGATGGTGATCGTGCAGCAGATCTACCGCCGCTACGCGCTGGGCCAGACCACCAACCCGCAGTTCGCCGGCTTCGGCGAGGCCGCCCGCTATATGGGCAAACGCTGCCGCCGCATCATCGCGGGTTCGAAGGCATGAGGGGCTGCTCCGGCAAGCTGCAGTGTTTGCATCGCGCTGCCACCGCACCGCGTCGGTCGCCGTCAGTCCTGGCGATACGGGAACGCATGATGGCCGCCGCAATCCACACCACCGATGCAAGCATGACAGGGATGCCTGCGGATGCGACCACGCCTGCGCGCCACGGCCCGCACGCGCTCACATGCTTCGACATAGATGGCTTCACGCTCACCGATTACGCGCATCGGCCGCGCCCGGCATGCGCCACGCAAGCCATCGCAAGCGGCCTCGCCCATGCGTAGCCTGCTGCTGATCCGCCATGCCCAGGCCAGCTTCCGCTCGGCCGACTACGATCGCCTGTCCGAGCTAGGCGAGGAGCAGTCGCGCCGCCTCGGCGCCTGGTTCGCCGCCTGCGGCAATGCGCCGGACCTGGTGGCGATCGGTCCGCGCCGGCGCCACCGGCAGACCGCCGAACTTTGCCTGGCTGCCGCAGGGCTGACACGCCCGCTGCTGCAGCTCGACGGCCTGGACGAACTCGACCACCAGGAACTGCTGGCGCGGCTGCGCCCGGATCTGGCCGCTCCCGAGGACCTGCATCGCGCCCTGAAGCAGACGCCGGACCCGCACCGCGCCTTCCAGGCGCTGTTCGCCGAGGCGGTGGCGCGCTGGACCGACGGCGACCATGACGCCGACTACACGCAGAGCTGGCCACGCTTCCGCGAGCAGGTGCTGCTGGCGCTGCGCATGCTGGCCGAACACGACGCCGAGACGATCTGGGCGTTCACTTCCGGCGGCCCGATCGCGGTGGTGAGCAACCATGTGACCGAGGCACCGGTCGCGCAGACCTTCAAGCTGAGCTGGCCGCTGGTGAACACCGGCCTGACCCGTTTACGGCTGGGTCGCGGCGGTCCTTCATTGGTCACCTACAACGCCTGGCCGCACCTGGAGCGCCGCGAAGACCAGCCCTTGTTGAGCCTGCGCTGAGCGCCGGTTCGATCGCCGTCGACAGCAGACTTCCGCCCACTACTCTCCTGCCACTCACCCTTGCCGAGCCACGCCGCCATGACCCAGTCCTCGCCCTTCGACCTCCACGGCAAGATCGCCATCGTCACCGGCGCCAGCCGCGGCATCGGCGCCGAGATCGCCCGCCTGCTCGGTGCGCATGGCGCGCACGTGATCGTGTCCAGCCGCAAGCAGGCCGACTGCCAGACCGTCGCCGACGAGATCGTCGCCGCGGGCGGCTCGGCCGAAGCCATCGCCTGCCACATCGGCGAGATGGAACAGATCGAGGCGCTGTTCGGCGAGGTCGCGCAGCGCCACGGCCGGCTCGACATCCTCATCAACAACGCGGCCACCAATCCGTTCTTCGGCCACATCCTGGACACCGAGCCCTCGGTGTTCCAGAAGACCGTGGACGTGAACATCCGCGGCTATTTCTACATGTCCACCCACGGCGCGCGACTGATGAGCAAGAGCGGCGGCGGCGCCATCGTCAACGTGGCCTCGGTCAACGGCGTGGTGCCGGGCTACCAGCAAGGCATCTACTCGATCACCAAGGCCGCGGTGATCTCGATGACCAAAGCCTTCGCGGTGGAATGCGCCGAGGCCGGCGTGCGCTGCAACGCGCTGCTGCCGGGGCTGACCGACACCAAGTTCGCCTCGGTGCTGGTCAACACGCCGGCCATCCTCAAGCAGGCGCTGGCGCATGTGCCGCTGCGCCGCGTGGCGCAGCCCTCCGAGATGGCGGGCGCGGCGCTCTACCTCGCCTCCGACGCCGCCTCCTACACCACCGGCGCGGTGCTGAACGTGGACGGCGGCTACCTCAGCGTCTGAGCACTTCTGCCCATGCGATTCCCTTCCCTTCACCAAGGAACCCCATGACCGAAATTTCCGGACAGCGCGTCGCCGGCAAGCGCGCCTTCATCACCGGCGCGGCCGGCGGCCTCGGCGCCGCCACCGCGCACATGCTGGCGCGCCACGGCGCCAAGGTCTTCCTCACCGACATCGACGCTGCCGGCGTGGATGCCGTGGCGGCCGCGATCAACCGCGAGCTCGGCGCCACGGTCGCGTGGTCCGCCGCGCAGGACGTGCGCGACGAAGCCGCCTGGCAGCGCCTGCTCGCCGAAGCCGCGACGACCATGGGCGGCCTGTCGGTGCTGGTGAACAACGCCGGCATCGGCTCGCTGGGCAGCATCGAGCAGATCCAGACCAAGGAATGGCGGCGCGTGATGGAGGTGAACGTCGAGAGCGTCATGCTCGGCTGCAAGTACGCCCTGCCGCTGCTGCGCGCGCAGCAGCCGGCCTCGATCGTGAACATCTCCTCGCTGGCCGCGTTCAAGGTCAATCCCGACTACTCCGCCTACAACACCTCCAAGGCCGCGGTGGCCATGCTGACCAAGTCGGTGGCGATGGAATGCACGCGGCAGAAGATCGACGTACGCTGCAACTCGGTGCATCCAGCCTTCATCCGCACCGGCATCGTGGCGCCGTTCTTCGACGCGCTGGGCGAGGAGGAAGCCGTGCGCAAGCTCACCCACGGCATTCCGATGCGGCGCCTGGGCGAGCCGGACGACATCGCCTTCGCTGTGCTTTACCTGGCCTCCGACGAGAGCCGCTACGTCACCGCCGCCGAGCTGGTGGTCGACGGCGGCGCCTGCGCCATCTGATCCCCTTCCCCTGCCACGGACTTTCCCCATGTCGCTAATCAACCGCCAACTGCGCCTGAAGACCCGCCCCCAGGGCCTGGTCAAACGCGAGGATTTCGAACTAGTGCAGCAGCCGGTACCCGAGCTGAAGGACGGCGAATTCCTGCTGCGCGTGCTGTACCTGTCGATGGACCCGACCAACCGCGTGTGGATGAGCGACATCCCGCAATACATGCCGCCGGTGGCGATCGGCGAGGTGATGCGCGGGCTTGGCCTAGGTCGCGTGGTCGCCTCGAAATCCGCGCACTACGCCGAAGGCGACCTGGTGCAGGGACTCACCGGCTGGCAGGACTACGCGGTGATCGACGAGCGCCGCCGCAAGGACTACGCCAAGCTGCCGGCGCAGACCACGATGCCGCTGCCCACCCTGCTCGGCGCCTGCGGCTTCAGCGGCATCACCGCCTATTACGGCCTCACCGAGATCGCCCCGGTGCAGCCCGGCGAAACCCTGGTGGTCTCCGCCGCAGCCGGCTCGGTCGGCTCGATCGCCGGGCAGATCGGCAAGCTGCACGGCGCGCGCGTGGTCGGCATCGCCGGCGGCCCGGACAAATGCCGCTATCTGGTCGAACGGCTGGGCTTCGACGCCGCCGTCGACTACAAGGCGGAAAACTGGAAGCAGGCGCTGGCCGAGGCCACGCCCGACGGCGTGCACGTGAACTTCGAGAACGTCGGCGGCGCGGTGATGCGCGCGGTGCTGGGACGCATGGTCAACGGCGGCCGCGTGGCGCTGTGCGGGCTGATCGCCAACTACGCCAGCGGCGAACGCCCCAGCGACGACTACAGCGTCATCATCGTCAAGCGGCTCAACGTGCGCGGCTTCCTCGCCTTCGACTACGCCGACACTCACAAGGCAGTGCACGAACTGGTCAGCTGGGTGCAGAGCGGCCGCATCAAGGCCGAGGAAACCATCGAAGACGGCCTGGAAAACGCGCCGCAAGTGCTGAACCAGCTGTTCGACGGCAGCCACCGTGGCAAGCTGCTGCTGCGGGTGAGCGACGAGAACGTTTGACCATACGCCGGCAGGAAAGTCGAAGGCTAAATCCTGCCGGTCCGCGATCGGACTCGCCAGTAGCTGCGGGCAGTGCTGGCGAGCCGAGGGCTTTCGCATGCTTTTCGGTGCGCATGCCTAAAGTATGCGAAGGCCTCAGGCCAGGCCTTACACCTGCCCATCACTTGCTCCCAAGATTCTCGTATGAAACCGCTTGAGCGGTGATTCTGGTCCATGGTTTCGACTCCATCTCTGATCCCATGGAGTACCTGATGAAAATCGGACGATCCCATGCATCGCGAAACACCACGGCACCGCTCACGCTGGCGGAGCAAACGGAGATGAGATGCGCCACCCATTTGTCGTGCGGACGGCCCAGGCATCGGACGCAGATCGGCTTACGCAACTGGCGCGCCTGTCGAAGGGACATTGGGGATATCCGAAGGAATGGCTCGACTTGTGGGAAAGCGATCTGGAGATCAAGCCCGAAATGATCGAACAGGCCATCGGCTATGTCGCCGAGTCCGAAGGGAAGCTTGTCGGCTTCTGGATCAGAGCATCAATGCAATCGGATCAACCGACGCCAGGATGGTTGTTCGTTCACCCCGATCACATGGGTCGAGGCGTCGCTGGCGCGCTGTGGTCGGCGATCCGGGAGCAAGCAATCGCGAGAGGGATCCGAAGCTTTGTGATCGAGGCCGATCCACATGCGGTTGCGTTCTACCAGACACTGGGAGCGGAGAAAATCGGCGAAAAGGAATCTACCGTTATCCCTGGTCGATTCATTCCAATCCTGCGCATTCCCATCTGAAGCAGCGAGTACCGGATTCACCCAGCCCGCGTCACGCCTCGGCCTCGAGCGAGAATCCATGGAACACGCAAAGCGCCTGTCGATGTCCGCCTGTATGTAACCCAGGGGAAGCTACCTGCTGCTTTTCGCTTTAGACGCTCGAACGCAAAGTGTCTCGTCAGCCAGATGAAGAGGCTTGTCTGAGCGAATCCAGCGATCACCTGCTTTCATTCGGCAAAGCGGGACTCGTGCCCGGACAAAAAATCGAAACACATCCCATGACGACTTCTCGCATGCGCAGCTGGATTCGAGCCGCCAAAGTTTCGGAAGCGGCTCCGCTTCCATTCAAAACAACTCAGCGCGCCGACGTACCCTGCCCCAGTAACTGCCCGTTGACCGTGGTGCCGTACAGCGAGTCCGGCGTGTCGTGATAGGCGGTGCGCGTGGCCGGAATCGAGCCGTTGAAGCGCGGGTCCTGCGGGCGTTCGTGCGCATCCATGAAATAGGCTACGTCCCAGGCGTCCTGGTCGCTCAGCGTGTCGCCTTTGCCCAGCGGCATATTGGCCTTGATGAAGCCGGCGGCGTTGCCGACCTGTTCCATACCGGCGCCCCAGTTGAACGACTGCGGCCCCCATAGCGGCGGGAACACGGTGCGCCCGGCCGCCTGCTGGCCCTGGCCGTCGCCGCCGTGGCATAGCGCGCAGTCGCGCTTGAACACCAGCTCGCCGCGCGCGTAGTCGGGCACGGACGCGGGCTTGGCCAGCCTGGGGTAGCCGCGGCCGGGCAAGGCGGTGCCGATCGGCGCGCCCTTCGACATCCAGTAGGCATAGCTTTCCAGCGCGACCAGCACCGGGTCGCCCAGCGGCGGCGCCTTGCCGTTCATGCTGTAGTTGAAGCAGCCCTGCAACCGCTCGGCGAAGCTGTTCACGCGATGATTCTTGCTGCGGTAGGCCGGGTACATCGGATACGCGCCCCATAACGGCGCAGAGCGTGCCAGGCGGCCCGCGTCGAGATGGCAGTTCTCGCAGCTGAGCTGGTTGCCTACGTAGGCCTTGGCGTAGCGACCCGGATCCAGAAAGATCTGCCGTCCCAGCGCCACCTGCTTGCCGAACTCGTCGGCAGGGATCGCCGTGTCGGGTGGCGGCACAAAGGCTGCAGCTGGCGGCGCGGCGGAGACTGCAGGCGCCGTCTTCGCTGCAGCCTGCGGCGCGGCACCGGGTTTGCCGCAGGCCGCCAGGCAGAGCACCGCCGACAGCAAAACGACGTGCCTGGGATTCATGGCGCTGTCTCCTTGGCCGGCGTCGCCGGTTGCGCGGCGTACCAGGCGCCGAGTGCGGCGATGTCGGCCTCGTCGAGCTTGGCCGCCACGCGCTGCATCAGCTGCATGGGATCGTTGTGGCGTCGACCCTGTTGCCAGGCATGCAGCTGATTGGCCATATAGACGGCCGAATGCGCCGCCAGTGGCGGAAAGTGCTCACCCACGCCGATGCCGCCCAGCCCATGGCACTGCTCGCAGGCCGGCAGGCCCGCCGACCAGCGTCCGCGCGTGGCCAGCAGTTGCGCACGCTGCGCAGCCTCGCCGGTCGGCGGCGCAGGCGCTACGGCGGACGGTGGCGGCAGCCGGCTGTAGTACGCCGCCATCGCGTCGCGCTCGGCCTCGCTCAAGGCGCTGGCCACCGGCCGCATGGTCGGATCGGCGCGCGAGCCGTCGGCAAAATCGTCCAGCTGCTTACGCAGATAGGCCTGCGGCAGGCCGGCCAGGCGCGGAAAACCGGCCGCCGACATGCCGCCACCATCAGCCGCGTGGCAAGCCATGCACGGCGCCACGCCATGCCCATTGCCTTGGTGCGCGATGGTGGCGCCATCGGGCGGCGAATCCGCCCAGGCGACCGTCGCACGCGACAGGCCGAACAGCGCGATCAGGCAGGCGATAAATCGGGCCGCAGCGAGGCGATGGCGCTTGTCGGTGACGACGGCCATGACACCTCGTATATCCGCCTCGTGGATGCTCCTGCTCGAAACATCCATGTGGTGCACACGCTCACTTGCGACATGGGTGGCATCTGGCCATCCGTATGCAGCAGCCGTTCTCGCATTCGCAGACCCGCTGCTCACGGCGCCGATCCATCCATCGAGGGCGACCGTTCCTGTGCATCGGATACCGGCTTCGTGGACGCCTCGACTTGGGATGTCCGCGGCACTTGTCCATCCATGGACGGCGGCCGCTCTAACGCATCCAGCGTTCGCGGCACTTGTCCATCCATGGACGGCGGCCGCTCCAACGCATCCAGCGTTCGCGGCACTTGTCCATCCATGGACGGCGGCCGCTCCAACGCATCCAGCGTTCGCGGCACTTGTCCATCCATGGACGGCGCCTGGAAGGCGTATTTGCGGTAGATGGCTTGTGCCTGCGGCGAGCGCATAAAGGCGAGGAAGTCGCGAGCGGCCTGTGCGTGCGGCGCGCCCTTCATGCGTGCGGCGGTATAGGTGGCCACGGCGTTCTGCGCCGCGGGGATCGCCACCGTCTCCACCGGGCGATGCAGGATCGCCTGCTGGAAATACGCCTCGGTGGCCCATACCGGCGCCGCGTCCGAACTGCCGTCGAGCACGCGCAGAGGCGACTGGCGGTGATGGATCTGGGTGAGGAAAGTGCTGCCGTCATGCACCTTGTCCTGCATGATGCGCTGGTCCAGCGCCTCGCCGCCGGCCTTGCGGTAGCTGGCCTCGATCTGTTTTGCGACGCCTTCCCATTGCGGATTGGGCATGCTCACGCGCACGTCGGCGCGACCGAGGTCGGCCAGCCCGCGAATGTGCTTGGGATTGCCCTTGGCCACCAGGATCGCCAGCGGGTTGCGCGCGTAGTCGTAGCTCTCGGCGATCCAGCCCTGCTGCTGGCGCTGTTCGATCTCGTTCTTGCCGGCAGTGAACACGTCCGGCTTCAGTTCGATCTTGAGGTTGCCCATCACCAGCGAGCCGGTTTCGATCTGCCTGGCCAGGATGCCCGGCGGCAAAGTCTCGGCGTAGATGCGCGTGTATTGCGGATAGGCCCGGCGGAACGCGGCCAGCAAGTCGTGCACCACCATGAACTGGTTGCCGGCGAAGAACACCGTCAGCTGCGGATCGACGATGTCGCCGTGCAGGTCGGCGATCGCGTCCACCGGCGGCACCGCGAAGGACACGCCGCCAGCCGGCGGCGGGTTCCACGGTGGCAGATAGTCCGGCTGCGCAGCCGCCCCTGCGGACTGCGGCGCGGATGTGCCCGGCACTTGTCCATCGGTGGACGCCGACCGCTCTGATGCATCCTGCGCCAGCTTTATCGGTGCCCCTTCTTGGGGTGTCTGCTGTGTAGACACCCCCTCTTGGGGCGCCGGCTTTATCGGTGCCCCTTGTTGGGGCGTTTGCGATGCTTGTCCATCCATGGACGACGGCCGCTCTGTCGCAAACACGCTGCCGCATGCGACCACCGTCAACGCCAGCGACAGCGCGAGACGGCGGCTCATAGCGGCATCAGGCCATAGCCCTGCTGTTCCAGCTCGGTGATGGTGGTGAGCGCGGACAAGGCCAGGGTGACGTCCTTCGCCACCCAGTCGTTCTGGTAGTGATGTTCGGCCACGGCCTGGCCGCACACCGCCACGTCCACGCCAGCCTTGCGCAGCTGGGCGATCACCGGCAGGTTCGGGTTGGCCACGCCGAACTGGGCGCGATAGTGCGCATCGTCCAGCGCCAGCGGGGTAGCCGGGCCATAGGCGACGGCGACAAACTTCAGGTGATCCAGCGGCACGCCGGAGGCCGCATACAGGTTCACCGTGCGCGCGAGCCGTTCCAGCCCCGGGTTCACCGCCGACGGCTTGTCGCTGTCCTTGCTCAGCGCGAACACCACCTTGTAGGTCGCCGCGCGGTCCGGCTGGTAGGCCGCCTGCGGCAGCGGATGAAAGGCGCCGGCGGCGCTGATCGGCGCATCGGCGGCCAGCGCGTTGGCACCGGCCAGCAGGCCAAGGGCACAGCAAAACAGGATCGGACGTAGCACGAGGGTTTCTCCCGGTGGCAGCGCCCGGCGGCGCCATGCGTGCACGCTACCGCCGATCGGGACATCAGACAATTTCATGTTGCGTATGGACCGGATAAGCCGGCCTTATCTGCATGACGCCGCGCCGCAGCGCACACGCGCTGCCGCATGGGACATCGACGGAAAGCACGATCCAGAAGCCTGTTCTCGATGTCCAGGCGCCTCGCGATGTCATCGATCAGCGGTCAGATCGTCATGCGTGGCAGCAGCCCACGCGCGGTCAGACCACGCCGCGCGCAGCCGCATGGCGACCCCGCGATGACCACCCACCAGGCCGAGCTGGCTTTGCCGCATCCTCGCGTGGGCATTCCGCCATGGATCGACGCCCGCCGCTTCGTGCTTCCTCGACCTGCGCAAACCGTTCCCTACACGAAGTATCTGGAGATCGCGAACAGGTTCTAAGATGCAGGCTTCGCCATGGGGAACTCGCGCATCATGACTGCCTCCTCTGTGTCCCGCCGCCTGCTCGCGCTGCTGATCGCCTCGACGCTGTCGACGGCGCTTCCCGCCGATACCGCGCCCGCCGGCGGGCCTGCCGCTGCATCCAGCGTCGAGGTAGTGCACTGCGCGCACCTGCTCGATCCTGCCGCAGGCAAGCTGCTCGGCGAGTCCACCCTGGTGGTGGAGAACGGGCGCATCAAGGAACTGCGCGACGGCGCCGTCGATCCCAAGCCCTATGCGGACGCAGCCAGCACCGCGGGCGCCAGCTTTCGCTACGTCAATCTGCTGCAGCAGACCTGCATGCCGGGCCTGATCGACACGCACACCCATCTCACCAACGAGACCAGCCCCACCCTGTACAGCGACCAGTTCCGCTGGAACGAGGCCGACTATGCGATCCGCTCCACCGTCTACGCGCGGCGCACCCTGCTGGCCGGCTTCACCAGCGTGCGCAATGTCGGTGACAACGCCTACGACTCGGTGGCTCTGCGCAATGCGATCAATGCCGGCGTCGTGCCCGGCCCGCGCATCTTCAGCGCCGGCGTGCCGATCGGCACCACCGGCGGCCACGCCGATCCCACCGACGGCTACCGCAGCGACCTGGCCGGCCATCCCGGACCGGACGACGGCATCATCAACAGCCCGGAAGACGCCTGGAAGGCGGTGCGCCAGCACTACAAGAACGGCGTCGACCTGATCAAGATCATGCCCTCGGGCGGCGTGCTGGACGAAAGCGCCAGCGCCGACAACGCGCAGATGACCATCGAGGAGATCAAGGCAGTGGTCGCCGCCGCGCACGACTACGGCTTCACCGTGGCCGCGCACGCGCACGGTGCCGAGGCAATCCGCCGCGCGGTGCTGGGCGGGGTCGACTCGATCGAGCACGGCACCTTCATGGACGACGCCGACATGAAGCTGATGAAGGAGCACGGCACCTGGTACGTGCCCACCATCATCGCCGGCAAGTACGTGCAGGAAATGGCCGGGAAGCCGGGCTACTACCCGCCGCAGGTGGCGGCCAAGGCCAAGCTGGTCGGGCCGATCATCCAGGCCACCGCCGGCAAGGCCTACCGCGCCGGGGTGAAGATCGCCTTCGGCACCGACGCGGCGGTGTACCCGCACGGCCAGAACGCCAAGGAATTCGAATACATGGTGCAGGCCGGCATGCCGCCGATGTTCGCCCTGCAGGCGGCCACCACGCATGCCGCCGAGCTGCTGCACAAGCCGGACGAGCTGGGCCGGATCGCGGTGGGCCGCCGGGCCGACGTGATCGCGGTGCCCGGCAACCCGCTGGACGACATCACCGCCATGCAGCGGGTCAGCTTCGTGATGAAGGACGGCGTGGTCTACAAGTTCGACGGCCAGCCGGAACACCTGTAGCAGCCCCGTCGCCGGCGATCCTGTAGCATGCGCGCATGAACGAAGAACAGCCCACCCCGTCGGCGGGGACCACTCACTTCGGCTTCCGCGACGTCCCGGTCGGCGACAAGCAGAAGCTGGTCGGTCAGGTATTCACCTCGGTCGCGCGCAGCTACGACCTGATGAACGACCTGATGTCGTTCGGCATCCACCGCCTGTGGAAGCGCCATTTCGTGGCGGTCAGCGGCGTGCGCCGCGGCGATCGCGTGCTGGATCTGGCCGGCGGCACCGGCGACATCGCCGCCCTGCTCAAGCCGGTGGTGGGCGAGGCCGGCGAAGTGGTGGTGGGCGACATCAACGCGGCCATGCTCGGCGTGGGCCGCGACCGCCTCACCGACCGCGGCCTGGTCGGCGGCCTGCGCTGGGCCCAGCTCAACGCCGAATGCCTGCCTTTCCCCGACGCCAGCTTCGATGCGGTGACCATGGCCTTCGGCCTGCGCAACGTCACCGACAAGGACAAGGCGCTGGCCGACATCCAGCGCGTGCTCAAGCCCGGCGGCCGCGCCCTGGTGCTGGAGTTCTCGCGGGTGCAGAGCGAGCTGTTCGGCAAGCTGTACGACTTCCACTCCTTCAAGGTGCTGCCCAAGCTGGGCCAGCTGTTCGCCGGCGACGCCGACAGCTACCAGTACCTGGCCGAGTCGATCCGCAAGCATCCGGATCAGGAAACCCTCAAGGGCATGATGGAGCGCGCCGGCTTCGGCCGCGTGGAAGTGCGCAACCTCAGCAACGGCATCGTGGCGATCCACCGGGCCTACAAGCTGTAATCCCGCGCCATGCGCGTGCTGGTCACCGGCGCCTACGGCTTTATCGGCGCGTCTATCGTCGCCGCCCTGCTCGCCGCGGGTCATGAGGTGGTCTGCGCGGTGCGCGGCGCCCGCATCGACCAACGCTTTCCCACGCTGCGCGCGGTGGCCTGCGACATGGCGCGCGACCTGCGCAGCGAGGACTGGCTGCCGCGGCTGGACGGCATCGAGGCGGTGGTGAACTGCGCCGGCATCCTGCGCGAGCGCGGCACCGAGCGCTTCGAGGCAGTGCACGTGCAGGCGCCGCTCGCGCTGTACCGGGCCTGTGCGCAGCGCGGCGTGCAGCGGGTAGTGCAGATCTCCGCGCTGGGCAGCGAACGCGACGGCCTCTTCATCGCCTCCAAGCATCGCGGCGACGCCGAGCTGCTCGCGCTGCCGCTGACGGCGACGATCCTGCGGCCCTCGCTGGTCTACAGCGCGCGAGGCTCCTACGGCGGCACCTCGCTGCTGCGCGCGATGGCGGCCCTGCCCTGGCTGATCACCGTGCCGCGCAGCGCCCTGCGGCCTTGCGTGCAGCCGATCGCGGCCGAGGACGTGGCGCTGGCCGTAGTCGCGGCATTGGCCAGGCCGACGCAGCACAGCCAGGTGCTCGAACTGGTCGGCCCGCAGGCGATGGGCCTGGGCGACTACCTGCAGCGCTGGCGCCGCTGGCTCGATCTGCCTCCTGCGCGGCTGTGGCCGGTGCCGGACGGACCGGTGCGGCTGGCCAGCCGCGTGGGCGAAGCACTGGGCCGCGGCCCGCTGGGCGAGACCATGCGGCGCATGCTGGAGCACGGCAACCTCGGCCAGACCGATGCGCTGACCCGCATGCAGGAAGCGCTCAGCCTGGCGCCACGCTCGCTGGAACAAGCCCTGGCCGAAGCGCCCAGCCAGGAGCAGGACCGCTGGCATGCGCGGCTCTATCTCGCGCTGCCGCTGCTGCGCCTGAGCCTGGCCCTGCTGTGGCTGGCCTCCGGCGTGGTCGGCTGGCTGCTGCCGGCGTCCGCGGTGGTTGCCGCCGGCGCGGGCGGTCCGCTGGCCACGGCGCCGATGCTCGCGTTGGCGCGCGCGACGGCAAGCCTGGACCTGCTGCTGGGCGCGCTGTGCCTGCTGCGCTGGCGGCCACGCTGGGTGCTTGCCGCGATGCTCGCGATGCTGCTCGGCTACACCGTCGGCATCGGCCTGCTGTGGCCGCAGCACTGGCTGGATCCGTTCGGCGGCCTGCTGAAGAACCTGCCGCTGCTGGCGGCGCTGATCGCCTTGCTGGCGGTGGAACCGCGCCGATGAACGTCTACGTCTTGCTCAAGCTGCTGCACATTCTTTCCTCCACCCTGCTGTTCGGCACCGGCCTGGGCACCGCCTTCTTCATGTGGTTCACCTGGCGCAGCGGCAATCTCGCCGCCATCGCCACCGCGGCGCGGCTGACCGTGCGCGCCGACTGGCTGTTCACCACGCCGGCGGTGCTGCTGCAGCCGATCACCGGCGTCGCCCTGGTTCGCCTGATGGGCTTTCCCTGGCATACGCCGTGGCTGCTGGCGGCGATCGCGCTGTACCTGCTCACCGGCGCCTGCTGGCTGCCGGTGGTGTGGCTGCAGTTGCGCGTGCGCGACCTCGCAGTCGCCGCGCTGGCGGACGGCCAAACCTCGCCGCCACCGATATGCCAGCGCTATATGCGCCGCTGGTTCGCGCTCGGCTGGCCGGCCTTTCTCGCCGTGCTGGGCATCTTCTGGCTGATGGTGGCCAAGCCGCCGCTGTGGCAGTGAGGCTGGCGCCTCGGACCGCACGCGCCAATGCTGCACCGGCTTCGATCACAGCCCAGTCACCTGACGACAAGGAGCCGACCCATGCATGCCGGCATCTCATCCGTCCTTTAAGCTAGGTGCGAGCTCCCACCGGTTCGAGGCCATCGATGAAAACGCTGCTGCCATGGATTGCGCTGTTGCTGCTGGCGACGACTGCACTCGCCGGTCCTGCCGAAAACTGGGTCGTGCTGCCGGGCAGTCAGGCTGCTCATGTACTGGCGCAGTGCTCCCGCGCGGCGCCGCCCCATATCGACGGCACGTGGGAGGTTTCACCCGCTGTCGCCAAACAGCTGGAAGCCGATCTGCCCAAGTTGGCAGCCGATCTGCCCAAGCTGACAGCCGCCGCCTCGAAGAGCTGCTGCACCATGGAAGACAGCCGCATGCGGCACCTGCTGGACTCCAGACGCCAGTACGTCGGCATCGTCATCCAGGGCCATCAATACGTGTATATCAACGCCTTCCCGGATGAATTCGACACAGCCAAGTGGCGGACCAGTCCGGTCGGCGTGTGCGACGGCGGCCCCTCATTCTGGGGCGCCTTGTACGACCCGGCCACGCACCGCTTCTCCGGGCTCGCCTTCAACGGGTACGCTTGAGCGAGCGAATCGGCAGTCGCTAACGACCCGCCACTCGTTCCCGATCCTCGCCATGCGCCACGAGCCAAGCTCCCACCGCACGATCACCGCGCCGTCACTCACCGCGGCGCCGCGGCATCGAAGCGCACCGAGTCGATGATCGTGCGAATCTCGGCGAAATCCTGGTAGAAACCCACGGTGTCGAAGGCCAGGCTGGTCTTGCCGTCCGATACCACCGCCATCAGGCACTCGCCGCCGGCTGCATGAAAGCCGGTCTCCTCGTCGGAGACGCCGCAGGTCTGGGTAGCCAGCATGCCCTTCCAGCCAGTGCCGCTGAGCATTTCGACTGGGCTGGGCGGATCCATGCCGGCCGTGCGCATCCACACGCCATGCTCGTCCGGGCTGAAGATCAACTCATCCTGCGCCACCTTTTCGAGCAGCGCGCGTTTGCGGCAAATGTCGAGGGTGTATTCCTCATTGCTCTGCTTGTCGGGTGCGTCGAGCAGCACGCAGTCGTCCTTGCGATGCAGGCGCCACTCGGCGGGATAGCTGAAGCGCACGCCCATGCCGCGGAAGCTGGCATGCGGCTCGCGCGCACGTTCCTCCCAGGGCTTGCCGGCCAGCGTACGATCGGCACGGCAGGCAGCCAGCGGACGCGCCTTGGGATCCTTCACCGCGATCACCTCCTGGCTGCTCGCATCCACCTTCATCGACAGACAGGCGCAGCCATAGCCGTACTGCCCGTTGGTGGCGACCCACTGGCCCGCCGCGAACACCGGCGACCAGTCGCCCTGGGCCTGATGCCCGCCCTGCGTGGCGATGATCCAGTCGCCGTCGCGATCGGTCAGGGTGGCGTTGGCCGGGGTGGGATTTTCAAACCAGCCGCAACGGCGCTGGAAGGCGGCGCCTTGATTGTCGGGAGCCGTCGCCGCGACGGCGGGTTCGGCCAGCAGCAGGCCGATCGCCAGCGCCAGGCCAAATGCTTGAAAACGATGCACGGGCAGCCCTCCCTGAAACGCATGTGCGCAATGACTGTGATTGTTCCAGCGTCGCCGCGCCCGCGCCACGGGTCGGCTTTTGCGGCAAGATCGCCGCCATGGAATCGCCTTCGTCCTTGCCCTATCGCACCCTCGCCGGCGCCGGCGCCCTGCTCGGCTGGCTTGCGCTGGCGTTGCAGCTGGGGCTGTCGATCCAGCTGACGGTCGCCAGCGGGCAAGGCGCATGGACCGGCGTGTGGCTGTACCTGGGCTACTTCACGATCTGGACCAACGTACTGGCCGCGCTGACCCTGGGCGCCGCGGCCGGCCTGCCGGGCGGCGCGTTCGGCCGCCTGCTGCGCCGCGCCGACGTGCACAGCGCCGTCGCCATGAGCATCGTGATCGTCTGCGCGATCTACAACCTGCTGCTGCGCCAGCTGTGGCAGCCGCACGGCTGGCAGATCGTGGCCGACCGCATCCTGCACGACGTGATGCCGCCGCTGTTCCTGCTGCACTGGTGGCTGGCGGTGCCGAAGGCGGCGCTGCACTGGCGCCGCGTCTTGGTGTGGCAGGCCTATCCGGCCGCGTACTTCGCCGTCGCGATGCTGCGCGGCGCCTTCGACGGCTGGTATCCGTATCCCTTCCTCGATGTCGGCACGCTGGGCTATCTGCGCGTGCTGCTGGACGCCTGCGCCGTGCTGCTGGTGTTCGTCGCCGTGGCCTTGCTGCTGGTGGCGCTGGGCCGCTGGCAGGTGCGCCGCTGCGAGCGCCTGCCGCAGTATTGAGCGACTGCGCTCAGCCGGCTGCGGCGCGCAAGTCCTGCAGCAGGCTGCCGCTGCGCGCCACCTCCACTTCGTGCGCCGGATCGCGCCAGGGTTCGCGCAAGGCCTCGTCGTACCAGCGGCGCATCGCCGGCAGTTCGCGCAAGCGCTGCGCATAGGCCGCGGCGGTCGCGTCGAGGGCAAGGCCATGGGTCTGCACGCGGAAGGCCACCGGCGCGAAGAAGGCGTCCACCGCGGTGAACGAGGCGCCGGCCAGATAGGGACCGCCGAAGCGCGCCAGCCCCTCGCCCCACAGTTCGTCCAGGCGCCGCAGGTCGGTGCGCAGGCTCGCCGAAATCGGCTCGGGCAGGCGCAGACGCAAGCCGCAGTTCATCGGGCACTGCGAACGCAGGGCACCGAAGCCGGCGTGCATCTCCGCGGCGGCGCAGCGCGCCCAGGCGCGGGCCGCGGCGTCCTGCGGCCACACGCCGGGATGGCGCTCGGCCAGGTATTCGACGATCGCCAGCGACTCCCACACCGCGGTCTCGCCGTCGTGCAGACAGGGCACCTTGCCGGCGGGCGCGAAGCGGCGGAACGCCTGCCAGCTGGCGCCGTCGCCGCCGTCCTCGAACAGCACCTGGCGTTCCTCGAATGGAATGCCCAGCGCACTCAGCAGCACCCACGGGCGCAGCGACCAGGAGGAGTAGTTCTTGTTGGCGATATACAAGGCGTACATGCAATCTCTCCGGCGAGTTCTTCAGACGTCGACGATGAGCAGGGTGCCGCGGCTGCCGGCAGCGACCGCGTGGGGCGTGCCGGCGGGCACCAGGTACAGCTCGCCCGCCCGCACCGGCACCACGCCTTCGTCCAGCTTCAGCTGCATCACGCCCTCAAGCACCAGCAGGCCTTCCTGGTCGTCGTGGCTTTCGATCGGATAGCTGTCGTCGTCCATGCGCAGCAGCTTCAGGCGGGCATCGCCGAAGCGCGCCAGCAGCTGCGACGACCAAGCCTGCGGCAGCGCCTGCGCCATCTCGGCCAGGCGAATCAGGCTCACGGCTCGCCGCCCTGGCCCAGCACCACCGCCGGCGGCGCCGGCTGCGGCGCCGGCCTGCCACGACGCGCATTGGCCAGCGCCACGCCGCCCACGGTGATCGCGCCGCCCAGCAGGGTCAGCAGAGTAGGCTGCTCGTGCAGCCAGACCCAGCCGATCAGCACCGCGATCGGCGGCGAGAAATAGATGAAGCTGGACACCTGCGAGGCCGACGCGCGCTGCAGCGCGGCGTTCCACGCCAGGTAACCGATGAAGCTGGGCGCGATGCCCAGCCACAGCAGGGCGGCGATGCGCGGCCATAGCTGGGGCAGCGGCGTCGCCGCCAGCGTCTGCGGCAGCTGCCAGCCGAACGGCAGGGTGCCGAGCGTGCCCACGAAGAAGGTAAAGGCGGTCACCCCGATCACGCTGCTGCGCGCGAAGAACGGCTTCTGCCCCACGAAGAAGATCGCCGAGGCCAGCACGCTCAGCAGCACCAGCGCGGCCATCGGCTGGAAGCGCACCTGCTTGCCGCTGGTCAGCACCACCAGTACCACGCCGGCCAGCGCCACCAGCAGGCCGGCCAGCATGCGCGGGCTCAGCCGTTCGCCCAGCCACAGCGCCGACAGCGCAGCGGTGGTGGCCGGCACCAGCGAGATCAGGATCGCCGCGGTGCCGCTGGCGGTGCGTGTTTCGGCGTAGTTGAGGCACAGGTGGTAGACGCTGAGGCCGATCACCCCAAGCAGGGCCAGCCGCGGCCAGTCGCGGCGCGGCGGCAGGGCCACGCGCTTCACCGCGAGCAGCACGGCGAAGCACAGCGCGCCGATCGCCAGCCGCGCCAGCGCCACCTCGCCGGGGCTGAAGGCGGCCAGCGCGTAGGCGATCGCGGCATAGGCTGACGACCAGGTGAGCAGGGCGATGGCGATGTACAGCAGCGCACGCCCGTCGAGGCGTTCGTGGGAAGTCATGGGGCGATTCACGCTCGGGGGACATGCGCATCGTAGTGACGACGGCGATGCGCCGGAATCACGGAAACGCGTATATTCGGCGCCTTGCTCCGACGAATGCTCAGGCGAAATCCGCTTATGGCCTTGGAATCGAAACCCGAACTGGACGCCAAGGACTGGCAGCTGCTGGAAGCCCTGCAGCAGGACGCACGCCTGGGCTACGCCGAACTGGGCCGCAAGGTGCGCCTGTCCGCGCCGGCCGTGGCGGAGCGTGTGAAGCGGCTGGAAGAGGCCGGCGTGATCGCCGGCTACCGCGCGGTGATCGAGCCGAAGCGGCTGGGCTTCAGCATCGACGCGATGGTGCGCCTGCGCTGCGACGGCGGACTCTGCGCGCGCATCGGCAAGGTGGTGGCGGACATCCCCGAGGTGATCGACTGCCGTCGCCTGGCCGGCGAGGATTCCGCCCTGCTGCGCGTGGTGGCGATGTCGATCAGCCATCTCGAGACGGTGCTCGATCGCCTGCTGAAGATGCACGCCAGCGTCAGCACCACCACCCTGGTGGTGCTGCAGACGCCGCACGCCAATCGCGCGCTGACCCGTGCGATGTGGGATTCGGCGCGCGCGCTGTCGCAGGAATAGCGGCCCTCGCAGACTCGCGCGTTCGCACGCTCGAAGAGCGTGCGAAGAAATCCAGGCACCGGCCAGGCGTTGGACCCACCGCTTGCTTGGAGATCCACCCCGGCGTGAGCATCGCCGTCCTGATCCTGTTGCAGACCTTGCATGCAAGCTGTCTGTTGTCTGTTGACCTATGCGATGCGGTACTCGACAAACGCAGCCGCAGAAAATCGCCGCGCAGCAACTCGAAAACCGCAGCAGGCGAGAGCGCGGTGGCACGCCGCAGGCACGCGGGAAGCGTCGTTTCCTTGCGATCAGCGAGCGCTGCCAACGCCAGCAGCACGCCGTGACTAAGCGCCGCAGGTTTTCGAGCCGCCTTACCGACGACGCGGCATCGCCGATCACCCAGTACTTTTGTCACAGTCGCCGCGCCGACGCGGCACGCATACTCGTCCTCTGCGTTTGACTCGATCCAAACAGGGGGTCGCATGCGTCATCTGGTTACCCTGCTGCTCGCCGGCGCGCTCGCATGGGCACCGCTGGCGGCGCACGCCGAGCACCATCCCGACAAGGATGCCGACACCGCCGCCGAACACGAGCCGGTGCCCGACCACGAGACCGCCACGCGCACCAAGCACAGCGTGCGCATCGACGGCCACAGCATCGACTACACCGCCACGGCCGGCACGCTGATCATCCGCGACGACAAGAATCAGCCGCAGGCCAGCGTGTTCTACGTGGCCTATACGGTGGAAGGCGGCAAGGCCGAGCGGCGGCCGGTGACCTTTCTCTACAACGGCGGCCCGGGCTCCTCCAGCATGTGGCTGCACATGGGCTCGTTCGCGCCGATGCGGGTGAAGACGGCCAGCCCCGAGGCCACCGCGCCGGCGCCCTACACGATGGTGCCCAACCCGGACAGCCTGCTCGACAAGACCGACCTGGTGTTCATCGATGCCGTGGGCACCGGCTTCTCGCGCCCGCTCGGCAAGGCCACCGGCAAGGACTTCTGGGGCGTGGACCAGGACATCTCGGCCTTCGCCCGCGCGATCGAACGCTACGTCAGCCTCAACAGCCGCTGGAACTCGCCGAAGTTCCTCTACGGCGAGAGCTACGGCACCACCCGCTCGGCCGCCCTGGTGGACTCGCTGCAGGACCGCGGCATGCAGTTCAACGGCGTGATCCTGATGTCGTCGATCCTCAACTACGGGGTGCGCCTGCCGGGCTACGACGAACTCTACATCGGCTACCTGCCCAGCTACGCGGCCACCGCCTGGTACCACGACAAGATTCCGAACAAGCCGGCCGACCTGAAGAGCTTCCTCGATCAGGTGCGCGCCTTCGCGCGCGGGCCGTACGCCGCCGCGCTGGCGCAGGGCCAGAACCTGGCGCCAGCGGAACAGGATGCGGTGGCACGGCAGCTGGCCGCCTATACCGGCCTGTCGGTGGACTACGTCAAGCAGGCCAACCTGCGCATCGACCTCGGCCGTTTCCGCAAGGAGCTGCTGCGCGACCAGCGCCGCACCGTGGGCCGCTTCGACAGCCGCTTCGAAGGCATCGATGCCGACGCCGCCGGCGAGACGCCGGACTACGACGCCTCCGACACCGGCATCAGCGGCGCCTTCGTCACCGCCTTCCACGATTATCTGGACAGTGTGCTGAAGTACCCGAGCAAGCTGGACTACCGCCCCACCTTCGAAGACATCGGCAAGGACTGGGACTGGAAGCACAAGGCCGCCGGCGCGCGCCGGCCGCTGCCGACCGCCTACGTCGCCGGCGACCTCGCCCACGCGATGCGCACCAATCCGGACCTGAAGGTGCTTTCGGTCAACGGCTATTTCGACTTCGCCACGCCGTTCTTCATCACCGAATACGATCTGGCGCACATGAACCTGGACCCGTCGCTGCGCGGCAACGTGCAATTCCTGTACTACCCCTCGGGCCACATGATCTATCTCAACACCGACGCGCTGCACCAGCTCAAGGCCGACCTGGCGCGCTTCTACGACGCTGCCGCGCCGCGGCCCTGAACCCGGAGACTTCCATGCGCAAGACACTGCTCGGCCCACTCGCGCTCGCCCTGCTGCTCGCCCTCGGCAGCCCGGTGCACGCGGACGACGACACGCCCAAGGATGCCGACAAGGCGCAGGCCGACAAGGAGCACAAGAAGGACGAGGCGCCGGTGCCGCCGGAGCGCAGCGTGGTCAGCAAGCACAGCGTGCGCATCGACGGCCGCACAGTGAACTACAAGGCCACCGCCGGCACCCTGCTGATCCGCGACGACAAGGACCAGCCCACGGTGAGCTTCTTCTACGTGGCCTACACCGTGGACGACGGCAAGCCGGGCAAGCGCCCGGTGACATTCCTCTACAACGGCGGCCCGGGCTCTTCCAGCATGTGGCTGCACATGGGCTCGGTGGGTCCGGTGCGGGTGGCCAACGACGGCGACAAGCCGGTGCCGCCGCCGCCCTATCGCACCGTGCCGAACGAGTACAGTCTGCTCGACAAGAGCGACCTGGTGTTCATCGACGCGCCCGGCACCGGTTATTCGCAGCTGGTCGGCAAGGCCGAGGGCAAGGATTTCTACGGCGTGGACCAGGACGGCGCCGCCTTCACCAAGTTCATCAGCCGCTACGTCAGCCTCAACCACCGCTGGAACTCGCCGAAGTTCCTGTTCGGCGAGAGCTACGGCACCACCCGCTCGGCGGTGCTGGTGAAGGATCTGCAGGACGAGGGCATGGAATTCAACGGCGTGATCCTGATGTCGTCCATCCTCGATTTCGCGGTGGCCGCGCCCGGCATCGACCACGGCTACATGATGAACCTGCCCACCGAGGCGGCGATCGCCTGGTACCACGACAAGATCCCGAACAAGCCCGCCGACCTGGCCGGCTTCCTCGACGAAGTGCGGCACTTCGCCAGCACCGACTACAGCGTGGCGCTGGCCAAGGGCGATGCGATCGAGCCGGCCGAGGCCGACCGCATCGCCAACCAGCTCAGCCGCTACCTCGGCCTGTCGCCCGCCTACATCAAGGACGCCGACCTGCGCATCGATCCCAGCCGCTTCCGCAAGGAGCTGCTGCGCGACCAGCGGCGCACGGTCGGCCGTCTGGACGGCCGTTTCGAAGGCATCGATCCCGACGCCGCCGGCGAGACGCCCGACGGCGACAGCGCCAGCGATGCGGTCACCGGCGCCTACGTGTCCGCGTTCAACCAGTACGCCGCCAGCGAGCTGAAGTTCACCGAAGACCGCCGCTACCTGCCGAACAACTACGGCGTGATCAACCGCGGCTGGGACTGGAAGCGCAAGGAGGATGGCGGCTGGACCCAGGCCACCTACGTCGGCGGCGACCTGGGCGACGCGATGCGCCGCAACCCGCACCTGAAGGTGTTCTCGGCGAACGGCTACTACGACCTGGCCACGCCGTTCTACGCCACCGAGTTCGACCTCGGCCACCTGGGCCTGGAGCCCAGCCTGCGCAAGAACATCCAGTTCGGCTTCTATCCCTCGGGGCATATGATCTACCTCGACGTGGATGCGCTGAAGCAGGTCAAGGCCGATCTGTCGCGCTTCTACGACGAGGCCAGCGCCGGCCACTGAAGCCGGCTTTCCTTCACCGCAGCGCGAGGGCGGCGCGCTGCCTTCGCCTGATGTACGGCTTTCCATGAAAAAGCACACCCCTGCACCGCCTGCCGATCCTTCCGACGCGCCCGTCGACCCGCAACGACGGCGCCTGCTCGGCGGCATGGCCGCGGCCGGCGCCGCGCTGGCCCTGGGCGGCGGCGAAGCAGCGCTGGCCGGCGACGGCAAGGCGCACGCGGTCCAGCCGACGACGGACGAGTCCACGCTGGACGCGCTGCTGGCCCGGCATATCCAGCACGTGGTGGTGATCTACGCCGAGAACCGCAGCTTCAACAATCTGTTCGCGAACTTCCCCGGCGTGGAAAAGCCGCTGTCCGCACTGACGCCGGAGGACTACCGCCAGCGCGACCGTGACGGCAAGCTGCTCGAACAGCTGCCGCCGATCTGGGGCGGCCTGGTGCCGAAGGCGCAGGTGGTCGAGCATCGCCGCTACCTGATCGCCGAGGCCGACATCCACGGCCTGCCGAATGCGCCCTTCGCGCTGCGCACGCCCGAGGGCGACCCGCTGCCGCACGGCCTGGTCACCCATGACCTGTGGCACCAGTTCTACCAGAACCAGCTGCAGATCAACGGCGGCAAGAACGACGGCTTCGTGGCCTGGGGCAACACCGGCGCGCAGGTGATGGGCTATTACGCCGACAGCGCCTACAACCTGCGCCTGTGGCAGCTGGCGCGCCGTTACACGCTGTGCGACAACTTCTTCATGGGCGCCTTCGGCGGCTCCTTCCTCAATCATCAATACCTGGTCGCCGCGCAGCCGCCGTTCTATCCGCAGGCGGACCAGAGCCCGGCCAGCTACCAGATCGCCGTGCTGGACGGGAATGAACCGAGCGGCATCCGCCTCAAGCTGGCCGAGGACTCGCCGGCCAGCGCGATGCATGGACGTCCGAAGTTCGCTTCACGCGACGCGCTGACCCCGGACTTCTGGGCGGTCAATACGATGGGCCCGGCCTACGCGCCCGCCTTCAGCAGCGACCCGGCGCATCCCGAGCGGGCCGATCCGAACAGCCCCAACACCCTGGTGCCGCAGAGCCATGCGACCATCGGCGACAGGCTGTCGGCCAAGGGCATCGACTGGGCCTGGTATGCCGGCGGCTGGCAGGCCGCGCTGGACGGCCACGGTGACGGCAGCGAGACCGAATTTCCGCCCACCCCGAATTTCCAGGCGCACCACCAGCCGCTGAACTATTTCGCGCAGTTCGCGCCGGGCACCGAGGCGCGGCGACGCCATCTGCGCGACGCCGGCACCGGCGAGAGCGCACGCAGCAACCGCTTCCTGGCTGACGTCGAGGCCGGCAAGCTGCCGCCGGTGAGCTTCTACAAGCCGCAGGGCGATCTGAACATGCACGCCGGCTATTCCGACGTGGCCGCCGGCGACCGCCACATCGCACGCGTGGTCGATGCGCTGCAGCGCAGCCCGCAATGGCCGGACATGCTGGTGCTCATCACCTTCGACGAGAACGGCGGCTGGTGGGACCACGTGGCGCCGCCCAAGGGCGACCGCTGGGGCCCGGGTTCGCGCATTCCCGCCCTGGTGGTGTCGCCGTTCGCGAAGCGAGGCCACGTCGACCACAGCATCTACGACACCGGCTCGATCGCACGCTTCCTCACCCGCCGCTTCGGCCTGGAGAAACTGCCCGGCCTGGCCATGCGCGAGCAGGCCATGCGCGAGGCCGGCGGCCCGGCGCCGGGCGACCTCACTGCCGCGCTGCAGTTCGAACACGCCTAGTTGACGGGCAGACGCGCCTCAAGTCGCCGTCTGAGATCGGCTTGGCCTACGCTTATGCCTGTCTTCATCGAAGCATCGAGTTCGCCTGCGCCATGCCCCGCTATCTGAAGCAACGCTACTGGCACCACGCGCGGCGGCAACATCGCCAATACGTGGTCAACGATCTCTTTCTGCGCAGCTGGGGCGGCGAGCTGGGTAAGAGAGAAGCCACCGAGGCGCAACGCTTCGACAGCGATGCGGCCTTGCAGGCAGCGCTCGACGCGCTGGTCGCCGGATGGCTCGCCGAAGGCTTCGTGGAGCACACCGCGGATTACCGGGCGACGGTGCCACAACCGCAGCGATGGCGTGGACTGGCGGCATCCGACTACGCGCAACGCCTGAAGGCGCTGGGTTTCGAGCCCAGCCTCAAGGATTTCAGGCATACGCTGCGGCTATGGCCATGGGAGCCGCCCGAAGCCTTCGAGCTGTTCGTGGCGAGCGGCATCCTCGGCACATCGAAGGCGCCGCACGGCCTGCTGCGCGAGGCCATCGACCACGGCACGCCGGCGATGGCGCTGGCCCTGCTGGATGCCTTGCCGGCGCATGCGATGGACGCTGCGTATTTCTCGCGCCGCGTAATGATGGAAGCGGCGGGCGACGACTGTGCCTCGCCGGAGCTGGGCGAGCAATGGCGCACCCTGGTATGGCGGCTGCTCGACCGCGTCGACGACATCGACGTGCCTTACATCTTCCGCACACCGCTGAACGGCGGCGTGGAAGAGTGGTTCACGCCCCTGCAGCGCGCGCTGGACATGCGCGACGCTGCGCTGGTGCAGGTCCTGCTGGCGCGCGGCGCCGACGTGCATCGCGCCTATCCGGACCACCGGCTGCTGGGCGGCACCGTGCTGCACTATCTGTGTGCGATGCGCGACCCGGATTCCACGGCGGCGCAGCACCTGCTGCAGGCAGGCGCACCGCTGGAAGCGCGCGACGACAAGGGCCGCACCGCGCTGGGCGTGGCCTGCGCGAACCCGCACGGCGAAGCACAGGCGCTGGTGCAGTGCCTGATCCGCCACGGCGCCGAAGTGCGCGCGGCGCAGGATCCGAAAGACGACAGCACTGCGCTCACCCTGTGCCTGCGGCGCGGCTACTACGCCGTCGCCCACACCTTGCTGGACAGCGTCGAGGAGTGGCCGCGCACGCAGAGCGCCACCTGGTCGCCGCTGGCCCTGGCCATGCGCGACGGCCAGGAAGCGCTGGCGCGCAAGATTCATCGCAAGGGCGGCTATCGCCCGATGCTGGGCATCGGCGGCAATCCGGACCCCGACGGCGGTCTGAAGGTGGACAGCGTGCGCGAGCACAGCGGCGCCGCGCTGGCCGGCCTGCGCCCCGGCGACCTGGTGCGCCGGGCGGAAGGCCAGCCGGTGGCTTCGGTGCAGGCGCTGGCCGCCCTGGTCTACGCCATGCCGCCGGGCCAGCCGCTGCGCCTGCTGGTCGAGTCCGACGGCGCGTCACGCGAAGTCGTCGTACCGGTGGGCGCCTACTGAGGCATCGTGTTGCTATCGAGGCGCCAGACATCCCGCCGCATCGAACGCCAAACGCAAGCGTTGTCGACATAGCCAACCATTGCCGTGTCGAGAAACGCCTGCGCGGGCGCTTCGTTCGCTTCGATCGCTGCACGCCGCACAAAACGATTCGAGCTGGGGCAGCTTGGCCGAACCTCCATCTCGCCCACCCCGACGACATGCCGCGCGATGGGTGCGCGCCTCGCCCAAGACCCGCTTCAGCCGCATCGCCGCCGCGACAGGCGATGGCTGCGCCGATGCGTTCGCTACGGCAGCTCGGCGGCGGCAACTCGGCGGCGAACGATGCGAATTCGCGCAAGCATGCGCGAGCTTTCGTCAGCCATCCATCTCGGCGGCCTTGCAGCGGGCTGCAGTGCGACATTGCAGCCCGCGCGAAACGCCACGCAGCCCTTGCATCAAGCTAGGAGTGTTCCGCTGCGGCGCCGCTCTTGGTCGCGGCGATCCAGCGGTCCACCCGCGCCTCGAGCACGTCCATCGGCAAGGCGCCGTCGCCCAGGATTTCGTCGTGGAAGGCACGCAGGTCGAAGCGGTCGCCCAGCTCGCGCCGCGCCCGCTCGCGCAGCTCGAGGATCTTCAGCTGGCCCACCTTGTAGGCCAGCGCCTGTGCCGGCCACACGATGTAGCGGTCGATCTCGTGCTGGATCGTGCTGTCGTCCTCGTCGGAGTGCGCTCGGAAATAGTCCACCATCTGCTGGCGCGTCCAGCGCTTGTAGTGGGCGCCGGTGTCCAGCACCAGCCGATCGGCGCGCCACAGCTCGCCTGACAGCCGGCCGTAGTCGGACAGCGGATCGCGGTAGAAGCCGATGTCCTTGCCCAGCTGCTCGGCATACAGCGCCCAACCCTCGATGTAGGCGGTGTAGTCGGCCTGCTGGCGGAACGGCGGCAGGTCGCGCAGCTCCTGCGCGATGGAGATCTGCAGATGATGGCCGGGAATGCCTTCGTGATAGGCGATCGCCTCCATCGCCATGATGTTGCGGTGGGCGTAGTCGCCGGTGTTGACATAAAGCTGGCCCGGCCGCGAACCGTCCGGCGTGCCCTGCTCGTAGGTGGCGACCTGGAAGTCCTTCTCGCGGTAGGTTTCGACCGGCACCACCTTGAGCTGGGTCTTCGGCTGCAGGCCGAACAGCTTGGGCAGCTCGGGCTGCATCTGCGCGATGAAGCCGCGATAGCGCTCGAGCACTTCCTCGCGCGATTTCGGCTGCAGCTTCGGGTCGTTCTTCAGCGCCGCGCGGAAGCTGGCCAGGTCGCCATAGCCCTGCGCCTTGGCGATCACCAGCATCTGCGCCTCGATGCGCTGCACCTCGGCCAGGCCGAGCGCATGGATCTGCGCCGGGCTTTCCGTGGTGGTAGTCATCTGCTCGATGTCGAAGCGATAAATCTCGTCACCGTGCGGCAGCTGCCACACGCCCGGCTCGCTGCGTCCGTGCGGCGCGTAGTCCTTGGCCACGAATTCGCCGAGCTTGCGGTAGGCCGGCCGCACCTGTTGGTCGATGGCGTCGACGATGGCCTTGCTCAGGCGCTCCCGCTCCGCCGCCGGCACGCTGTCCGGGAAATGCTTCAGCGGCCCCGCGAACACGTTGTCGGCTCCGGCCGGCTTGGCGATGCCGTCGATCTGGGTGACGACTTTTTCCAGCAGGAAGCGGGGCGGCATCATGCCGTCGCGCTGCCCTTGCCGCGCCGCCGCCTCGGTCTGCGCCAGCACGGTCGGAATCGCCTTCAGGCGGGCCAGGTAGTCCTCGTACTGCTTGACGTTGTCGAACGGGATCGAACCGATCAGGGCCGGCAGCTGCAGGTGCTCGCCGTGGTACTGATCCAGCGGCATCTCGTAGAGTTTCAGGTCGATGCTGCGCAGGTTCTCCTTCAGCTCGCGCACCATCAGCTGCTGGTTGAGCTGCGCTTCGTCCGGCAAGCCGCGGGTGTCGAACGCCTCGAAGCGACGCAGGAAGTCCGCGGCGATCCGCCGCTCGCTATGCACGTGCGCCGGCGAGAGGTCGCGCCAGCGATCGTTGTAGCGCAGATCGCCGAGCACGGTGGCGCCCTCGGGGTCCGCCTCCAGCTGATGCTGCCACTGCTCGGCCAGCAAGGCGTCGAAAGCCTTTACCCGCACCGAGACGTCCGCCGTCGGCGCCGGCGCCGCGCAGGCGCTGCCGCTCAACAGCAGTGCCGCCGCCAACCATCGTCCGCTCTTCATCGCCTGCTCCAGATCTGAGGATTGCTGCCGTTGCATCGGTTCGCCGCGGCGCAAGCGCCGTCCGTTCGACGCTCGCGCCGGCGAACTAGCTCTTGACGCGCTGCCATTCCGATACGGCGACCGTGTCGCTGCCGGGCTGGGGCGGCACCTGATAGCTCAACACGTCGCCGGTCAGGGTGTACGGCCGCACCTGCACGGTGCCGTTCCAGCGCTGGATGTAGGACAGCTCGATATGGAACGAGACGGTATGCGCCTGCGGATCGAGGCTGACCCGGCCGTAATGCGTGCTGGCCAGTTCGGACGGCTTGAAGTCCGTGCGCATGCCCTTCGCATCGACCCCGGAGGTGGGCTCGTTGCTGCGGAACACCTGCAGCGAGTAGCGGCCCTGCGTGTCGATCAGCAGGATACCCTGGGGCTGCGGGCCGAAACCGTAGCTCTTGCTGCCGTCCTTGTGCAGGTCGTAGGCCGCCTTCAGGGTCCAGCTGCCGGCGAGCGAAGGCATCGTCATGTGGCCGCTGTCCGAGGCGGTGGCGGTGAAGCTGGCCAGCACGCCGGTCAGCAGAAGTCCGGATAGGAAACGCATGGGTGGCTCCGTGGTTGGAGTGGCGGGGAATGGCAGTGCGGATGGCGTGGGGACGCCAGGTCGATCGAGAGCCGTGGCCGTGGGGCGCAAGCGCGCCCTTCAAAAGTCAGCACCCTTCAAGAGCGCTGAGTCGACGAGGGAGCGGCCGCCTCGCCATGCGGCTGTTGCAGGCGGCGCGCCCTGCTCCGGCGCGCCCACCACGCCAGCAGCTGCGTAGCGAAGCGCAAGGCCGCATCGGCGCCGGCCAGGGGCGATGCTTCGCACCACCATGGCCGCAGGCCTTGCGCGGCGTTGGGGTCCGGCGGCAGCCTCTGCTGATCCGGCGATTCCTGCGTCCGATGTCTTGAAAACGCAGCCATGCCAGGTCCTCGTGAAAAAAGGTGGCGTCCCTGCCTGCCTAGCTCCATTACATGTCGAACTCCATCAAGCAGCCTCTTCTGTGGAGGCTTCGATCATGGTTCACCGCTCTGCCGACGCCGTCTTCGGTCGTTGCGGGGCCGCTTGGCGGCGCCGGTTCGGGCTCAGTGACGCGGCTTGCGGAACTTCAGTACGAACTTGTCGGTATGCCCCTTGATCGCAGGCGCGAACACGGTCTGGCTGTGATCGTCCTGCGGATTGGCGAGCAGGTCGCTGCGCGAGTCCAGCACGAAGCCGGCCGCCTCGGCCTGCGCGATCACGGTGTCCGGATCGATGCGGTGCAGGGTCGAGGCGTTCTGTCCGCCCGAGCCGGGCTTGGCCGCATGGTCGACCACCACATAGACGCCGCCCGGCTTCAAGGCCTTGAACACGGCGGCGTCGAGCTTGGTCGCCTCGTCGGGGCCGCTGGTGCCGGCCACGGCGAACACGCTGACCGCGCCGTAGACATCGTGGTAGTTCTGCGAGGTCCACACCACGTCGAGCGGTTCGCCGGCGCCGAGATTGTCATACGGCCCGACCACCAGCTTGGTGTTGGCATAGGCCGGATCGGCGGCCAGCGCCTTGATCGGGTCGAGCGCCTGCGGCCGCGCCTTGGCGATGCTCTCCGGCACCACCGCGTAGACATGGCCCTTCGGCCCCACCACCTTGCTGAAGATGCGCGTGAAATAACCGCCGCCCGGCATCAGGTCGACCACCTTGTCGCCCGGCTTGATGCCGGCGAAGGCGATCAGCTCGCCCGGCTTGCGGTCCTGGTCGCGCGCCGTGTCGGCGGCAGGCCGTGCGCTGTCGGCGACCGCGGCGGCCACGTAGGCCGGCGGCGCCATGTCGGCATGTGCCCAGCCGCTGGCGGCGAGCAGGACCAGGACAACCATCGAGTGCTTTTTCATGGGGTGACTTCGCTCCGAACGGATGGGATGAATGGTGGCGGCGCGCATCGCCTCAGGGCAGCCGGCGCCATACCACTTCGCCGTGCGCGCCTTCGCTCGCGCCGCTGGAGGGCTTGGCGACCACATAGCTCAGCTCGTCGCCTTTCAGAGTGTAGGCCGAGCCACCGTCCTTGCCGTCCCAGTTCGGGAACGCGGCATGCTCGATATGCGTGTGCATGGTGCTGGCGTCCGCGCTGATGCGGCCGTAGTGGGCGTTGCTGTCCATCGCCGCCGCGCGGTATTCCTCGGCGCTGCCCTTGGATTTGTCGTTGGCGGCGAAGGGCGTGCGCTGGGCCCGCACCATCTGCATCATGTAACGGCCCTGCGCATCGATGATCCACAGGCCCTGCGGATGCGGCCCGTACAGCTCCACGCGACGGCCGTCCGGATACACGTTGTCCACGCGCTCCAGCGTCCAGGCGCCGACCAGGGCGGCCGGCACAGCCATCGAGCCGGCCGATTCACTGCTGCCGGCCGCGCTGTCGGCATGCTCGGTGGCGAGTTCGGATGGGGTGTGGGTGGCGCCGACCGGGGTCGCGCCGAGCAGCAGGGCAAGCCCGCCGAGGATGAAAAGGGATCGATGACGGTACATGGGGCAGGCCTGCGGGGAGCTGGGTGTGCGAAGCCTAGTTCGCTATGATGTATTGATAAATCCCGTTACTGGCTATTTCAGTAATTAAGAAAGCGTATGACACATTCGAACAAGGCCCTCGACCTCGACGCGGTGAAAGCCTTCGTGCTGACCGCTGATCTGCAGAGCTTCACCCGCGCCGCGGAAGCGCTCGACAGCACCCAGTCGGCGATCAGCCTGAAGCTGCGACGGCTGGAGGAAGTGCTGGGCAGGCGCCTGCTCGAGCGCACGCCGCGCCAGGTGCGGCTGTCGGCCGAGGGCGCGGCCTTCCTCGACTCGGCGCGCGAACTGGTGGGCGCGCACGAACGCGCCATCGCTTCCTTCCAGGCCGAAAAGCGCCGGCTGGTGATCGGCATCAGCCATCAGATCGTCGGCGCCGAGCTGCCGGCGCTGCTGCGCCGGATGAACGAGCACGACCCGCATCTGCTGATCGAGCTGCGCGTGGCCGGCTCGCGCGATGTATCCCAGGCCTACGACGAAGGCGGGCTGGATGCCGCCCTGGTGCTGCAGCCGCCGGACCGGCGCCGCAACGGCGAGAAGCTGTTCGACGAAAGCTTCGCCTGGATCGCCGCCAGCGGCTGGAAGCCGCGCGCCGGCCAGCCGCTGCCGCTGTCCACCCAGGGCGAGAGCTGCAGCATCCGCAACGGCGCCGTGCGCGCGCTCGACCAGGCCGGCGTGCTCTGGACCGAGACCTTCATCGGCAAGGGCGCCGCCCTGGTCGGCGCCGCCGCGGCCGCCGGGCTCGCCGTCGCCGTGCTGGCGCGGCGCAGCGCGCCGGCCGGCACGGTCGACATCGGCCGCACGCTGTCGCTGCCCACGCTGCCCATGCAGGAGGTGGTGCTGTACAGCACGCTGCGCGACCGCCGCTCGCGCGACGCGCTGCGCACGCTGGGCACTGCGTTCAAGAGCCTGTCCAAGGCCTAGGCTTCGGCATGCCATCCGGTCGCGGCAGGCGATTGCCGCGACCGGCAAGATGGAAACATCACGACCGAACAGCGCGACTGAAACGCCGCGATTGCAAAGCGCGCTTTCTGAAATAAGCGCCGGCGGCTGCCGCCGTGGCGATCGCAGCGCTAGATTGAAGCGACCGCCTCGTTCGCTGCCCGCTGCCTCGTGCCTGGATCGAACACGCATCAAATCGAGCGATGCGCGTGCCGAAGCCACTTCCCGTGACGCCTGCCGCCATGCCTATCGATCGCCGCGAATTTCTCCTGCTTGGCGCGAGCGCCGCCGCCCTGAGCGTTGCTCCGCTCGCGCTGCGCGCCCGCCCCCTGGCCAGGCACGGCATCCAGGCGATCCTGTTCGATGCCTTCCCGATCTTCGATACGCGCAGCATCACGGCGCTGGCCGAGCACCTGTTTCCCGACCAGGGCGCCGCACTGATCGCGGCCTGGCGCACACGGCAATTCGAATACCAGTGGCTGCGCGCGCTGTCGAACCGCTACGCGGATTTCTGGCAGCTCACCGGGGACAGCCTGGCCTTCGCCTGCGCCTCGCTGCGGCTTGCATTGAATGACGATGCGCGCCGGCAGCTGATGGAAGCCCATCGCCGCCTCAAGGCCTGGCCCGACGTGCCCGACGCATTGCAGACGCTGCGGCAGGCGGGCCTGCGGCTCGGCTTCCTCTCCAACATGACGCGCGACATGCTCGATGCCAATATCCGCAGCGCCGGACTCGAAGGCCAGTTCGAGCACGTGCTCAGCAGCGACCAGGTCGGCAGCTACAAACCCGATCCGCGGGCGTACAGGATCGGTCTCGATGCGCTCGGGCTGCAACGCTCGCAGATTCTCTTCGCCGCCTTCGCCGGCTGGGATGCAGCCGGGGCCAAGGCCTTCGGCTATCCCTGCTTCTGGGTCAACCGCATGCAGGCGCCTCGCGAGGAACTGGGCGTCACGCCCGACGCGACCGGCCATGACTTGAACGAGCTGGCGAGCTTCGTCATGCGTACCGGATAGCGCCGGCGCGATCGCTTGCAGGCGGTATGACGCCCGCTGACGAAGCCACTGCCGCTCCATGGAAACTGCCTGGCCGCGGCGCCAATTCCATGTTGTTTCAGTACCCGATCAAGCCAGCCGGATGCAGCCTGAACTCGATCGCAGACGCATGCAGCGTCACTGCCAGTGGCAATGATCCCCTTCTTCCATCGCATCCATCGCCTGGATGAAGCCGTAGGTCTTGCCGCTCTTGCGGTTGCGATAGTCGAAATTGACGACGATCGCGCCCTGGTACGTCAACGTGTACTCGCCGGTGACTTCGCCCTTGAGCACCTCGACCCAGACTTCGGTGTATTGCCACGGCCGCCCCTTGGCCAGCTCCTCGCCCTCGGACGACTTGAGCACCAGCGGGATCACCGACTTCGAGGAGCCATACCTGACGTAGGCGCCACGCCAGTCCGAATCGGTGTCGGAGAGCCAGTGGAATTCCAGCTGCGTCGGATGCGCGCCCACGCCTTTCAGGCAGAGGTAGTCGCCCTTGCTTGGCGTGGCCGCCAACGCCAGCGGAGCGGCGAACAGGCAGGCGATGGCGAGGGCAGCCTTGGCCGCGGTGCGATGCATGGCAGCAGATGCGCTGTGCCTCATGGCGTCGGCGACGCCTTCATCGCGTACTCCTTCGGCGGCGTGTCGCCGGCCAGGTAGCGCACGAAGTAGTCCCAGCGCCGGCGCGCCATGTACTGCGCGGCGGCGCCGTAACCGTGGTGCGCGTTGGGAATCATGATCAGGTCGAAATCCTTGTTCGCCTTGATCAGCGCATCGACCACCAGCAAGGTGTTGGACGGCGGCACGTTGTCGTCCATGGTGCCGTGCGCCAGCAGCAGATGACCCTTGAGGTTCTTGGCGTAGCTCGCGTTGGCCTGGCTGTCGTAGTTGCTGCTGCCGTCCGGCTGCTTCACCAGCAGGCCCTGCCACTTCTCCGCCCAGTCGTCCTCGTAGTTGCGGTTGTCGTGATTGCCGCTCTCGGCGATGCCGACCTTGAAGAAGTCCGGGTAGTGGAACAGCGCGCCCACGGTGGCGTTGCCGCCGCCGGAATGGCCCCAGATGCCGACGCGGTCGAGGTCGATCCACGCATAGCGCTGGCCCAGTTCTTTGATTGCAGCCACCTGGTCGGGCAGCGTGTTGTCGGCGATGTTCTTGAAATAGGCGTCGTGGAAAGCCTTGGAGCGCCACGGCGTGCCCATGCCGTCGATGGCCACCACGATGAAGCCCAGTTCGGCCAGCGCCTGGTTGTCGCCCTGCGCCGGCATGAACTCGAAGCCGCGCACCGAGCCGGTCTGCGGACCGGGATAGATGTAGTCGACGATCGGATACTTGCGCTTGGGATCGAACCGGGTCGGCTTGAACAGCAGGCCGTACAGGTCGGTCTTGCCGTCGCGCGCCTTCACCGTGATCTGCTGTGGCGGCTGCCAGCCGCTGGCACGCAGGCGCGACAGATCGCCCTTGGCCAGAGTCGCCGCGACGCGCCCGTCGTCCATGCCGCGCACCACCGCGATGGGCGCGGTGTCGCTGGTGGAATAGCGATCCGCGAACCAGCGTCCGTCCGGCGAGACGTCGACGTCGTGGTCGGCCGCCTCCGGGGTCAGCCGCACTGGCTGGCCGCCGTCGAAGCCGACCTTGTAGAACTGCTGGTAGTAGGGATGCACGCCTTGCTCGCGGCCGACGCCGCGAAACCACAGCGTGCGGCTTTTGTCGTCCACCCGCAGCACCTGGGTGACGTTGCCTTTGCCGCCGGTGATGGCACGCTTGAGCTTGCCGCTGCCGAGGTCGTAGAGGTAGAGCTGGCCCCAGCCGCTGCGCTCGCTGAACCAGATCACCTCGTTGGACTGCGGCAGGTACTGCCAGTTGACCTTGTCGTTGCCGCTCTCGAAATAGGTGGCGACTTTTTCGTCGAACACCTCGCGCACCGCGCCGCTGTCGGCATCGGCCACGCGGAACCATTCGTGGGTGTGGTCGCGCGAGGTGGAGACGAAGGCCAGCGTGCGTCCGTCAGGCGCCCACTGCACGTCGTCCCAGCCGCCGTCCGGGCCGCAGCTGACGTCGTCGCACAGGCTGGAGCGGTGTTGGTCAGGCGGCATCTTCAGGCGCAGCACGCGATGGCCGGCGACGTCGATGATCACGCGCTCGATCATGGTCACGTCCCGGTCGCCCACCAGCGGGTATTTCCAGATCTCCACCTTGGGATGGCCGACGTTGGTGCTGACCAGGGCCATCTCGCCGGTCTTGCGCTGGTCCTGCTGGAAGGTGGCGATGCGCTTCGAATCGGGCGACCACACCAGGATCGCCTGGTCGGTGTGCTTCCAGCCGGCGTTGTCGGTGGCGTAGCCGTAGTTCTCCACGCCGTCGGTGGTGAGCTGGGTCTCCTGGCCGCTGGCGACGTCGCGCAGCCACAGGTTCCAGTGGCGGATGAAGGCTTCGCTGCGGCCATCCGGCGAGAGCACGCCGGGCTCGGCGTCCTGCTTGTCGCGCCGCTGGCAGACGCCGGCGGCGTCGAGCCGGCAGACATAGTGGTCGTCGCCCTTGCCGGCGATCTGCCAGGCGCCGTCGGGAGCCTGCGCGATCTCGCTCAGCGGCAACTTGGCCGCGTCCACCGACTTGCCGCTGAGCTTGGCCAGCGCGGCGGCCAGCTTGGCCTGGTCGAACAGCGCCACGGCCTTGCCGCCGGCAACGTCCATGCGCAGGTAGTGGTCGCCGCCCGCATCGTGTTCGGCGTACCAGAGCTGATCCGGGGCCAGCCAGCCGAGTTTGGTGACGACGTGGTCGACCAGCGGCGCGGTGTTATAGCCCATGAAGCGCTCGGCGCGCGCATAGTCTTCGGTGCTCAGCGTCGCGCCCTGCGCGGCCGCAACGCCGACATGCAGGGCCAGCGCGGCCACTGCCGATCGGAGCACGGCGCTCTTGGTCAGATTCATGCTTGCTCCCATCGTTGGTCAGGATCGGCTGCGCGCCGCGTGCGTGCGGCGGTCCACGGGAGATTTTAACCGATGCGCCGCGCGCGACCGGCGGCCGGCCTGCTGCCAGACGCGCGCCGCTCTGCCATGCTTGCGCGCTTCCCCGCCCGCGATGCCATGCCATGAAGCCAAGCACCCCCGAAGCCCGTCTGCTCGAGATGGTCTTTCCCGATCACGCCAACCATCTCGGCACCTTGTTCGGCGGCCAGGCGCTGGCGTGGATGGACAAGGCAGCCTTCATCGTCGCCTCGCGCCATGCGCGTCGCACGGTGGTCACCGCGCGCTCGGAGGAAGTGAATTTCCGCGTGCCGGTGCGCACCGGCCAGTTGGTCGAGCTGGTGGCGCGGCTGGTCGAAGTAGGCCGCAGCTCGATGCAGGTGGAGGTGGAAATGACCGCCGAGGATCCGCTCACCGGCGACCGCCGCGTGTGCACCACCGGGCGCTTCGTGATGATCGCGCTGGATTCGAACGGCTCGCCCACCTCGGTGCCGCCGCTGGAAGCCGCGGCCGACTGAAAGCCCGGTCTGCGACGAGGCCGGGCATCGGCCCGCCGGCTGGCAGGCCGATCCGCTGGCCGCCCGGCATGCCGGGCGGCCGCATCACTCAGTGCACGTAGCCCGATTCGGACGGGTTCACGGTGATCTTGATCAGCTTCATCGCGGTGTTGCCGATGCCGCCGCTGGAGAAGGTCAGGCTGCCTTCGCCCTTGTAGAGGTACTCGACGCGGAAGTTGTCGCCGCCGAAGTGGAAGGGGATGAAGGCCTTGCCGGTCTGGTAGGACTTCTGGTCGGTCGGCTGGCCGATCAGGTCGACGATTTCCTTGGAATACATACCGTCGTGCAGCTTGGCGAACTTGCTGCCGGGCGCCGGCGTGCCGACGATCTCGACGTGGTCCGAGCTGGCGCCGGCGCTGATGGCCAGCGGCGCATAGCCCGCGAACAGGGCCAGCGTGGACATGAAAACGAGCGACTTGATCTTCACTGACAATACTCCCTTGCGTATGACGGCCTAAATCGTGCGGAAGACCACGATGCTTCCCCGTCTGGCCGCTCCTCGGCAAGACCGGTCGGCCGCGTGGCCTCCCCACATCCTTGAGATCGCGCGTGCGGACACGGCAGCGAAACCCCCTGCCGAAATGCTAGAGGCAGCCCCGGCGAAAAGCAAAAGCGCGGCGACACGTCTGAGCGGACCATCACATACTCAGCCCATCACATACTCAGCGTTGACTGGAAGCCAGTTCGGCCAGCCAGTCGATGAACACGCGCAGGCGCGCCGGCATGTGCCGCTGCGGCAGATACAGCACGCTCATCGGCAAGGGCGGCGGCGGATGCGCCGGCAGGATCTCGCGCAGCTGGCCGCTGGCCAGCGCTGCGGCCACGCGGAAGCGGGGGATCTGGGCGATGCCGAGACCCGCCTCGCAGCAGCCGTGGTAAGCCTCGATGCCGCTCACCGTGACCCGCCCCGGCAGGTTCACCACCTGGCGCTTGCGGCCGACCATGAATTCCAGCGGCTCGACGTGGCCGCTGGTCGGCGAGGCCCAGTTCACCGCCTGGTGGCCTTCGCGCAGGGCTGCCAGCGATCCCGGCAGGCCATGCCGCCGCACGTAGTCGGCGCTGGCCACGCTGGCCTGCGCCAGCATCGCGACGCGCCGGCCGACCATGCCTGAATCGCCCAGCTCGCCGAGGCGCAGCACGCAGTCGACGCCCTCGCGCAGCAGGTCGATGAAGCGTTCGCGCGAACCGATGTCCAGCTCGATCTGCGGATAGCGCGCCAGGAATGCCGGCAGCGCAGGCGCCAGCAGCAGGCGCGCCAACGGCGGCGGCAGGTCGACGCGCAAGCGCCCGCGCGGCTGCAGCGCGGCGTCGCGGAAATCGCCTTCGACCGCATCGAGCTCGGCCAGCAGGCGCAGGCAATGGCCGTAGTAGGCCTCGCCGTCGCGGGTGGTGCTGACCCGCCGCGTGGTCCGCTGCAGCAGTTGGGTGCCCAGCCGCGTCTCCAGCCGCTTGATCGCGTGGGTGACCGTGGCGCGCGGCAGGCTCAGGTCGTCCGCCGCGGCGGTGAAGCTGCCCAGCTCGACGATGCGGGCGAACAGGCGCATGCATTCCAGGCGGTCCAGCATGGGCGCTCCGATTATTCAAATCAATGAAACAGTGATGTCCATTATTGAGCATTTATCGCGCTTCGATCGAGGCTCAGAATGCCCCCTCAGATCGCCGCCGCCCGCTCGCGACGGCCCTCCCCTTCCCACCCACGAGGCATACCCATGCAGACCCGCACTCTCGGTAACGGCGCGCAGGCGCCGCAGATTTCCGCCCTCGGCCTCGGCTGCATGGGCATGAGCGACTTCTACAGCGGTCGCGACGACGTCGAGTCGATCGCCACCATCCACCACGCGCTGGACCGCGGCGTCACCCTGCTCGACACCGCCGACGTGTACGGCCCGGCCACCAACGAAGAACTGGTCGGCAAGGCGATCAAGGGACGCCGCGAGCAGGTGTTCCTGGCCACTAAGTTCGGTTTCCTGCGCGACCCCAGCAACCCGGCCGTGCGCGGCGTCAGTGGCCGTCCCGAGTACGTGCGCTCGGCCTGCGAGGCCAGCCTGAAGCGGCTGGGCGTGGAGACCATCGACCTGTATTACCAGCACCGCGTCGATCCGCAGGTGCCGATCGAGGACACGGTGGGCGCCATGGCCGAGCTGGTGCAGGCCGGCAAGGTGCGCTACCTCGGCCTGTCCGAGGCTTCCGGCGAAACGCTGACGCGGGCCTGTCGCGTGCATCCGATCGCCGCCCTGCAGAGCGAGTTCTCGCTGTGGACGCGCGACCCGGAAAACAACGGCGTGCTCGAGGCCTGCCGCCGCCTCGGCATCACCCTGGTCGCCTACTCCCCGCTGGGCCGCGGCTTCCTCACCGGCGCGATCACCAAACCGGAGGATTTCGAGGCCGACGACTATCGGCGCACCAATCCGCGCTTCGTCGGCGAAAACTTCCAGCGCAACCTGCAGCTGGTCGAGCAGGTGCGGGCGCTGGCCGGCAAGAAGGGCTGCACGCCCGCCCAGCTCGCGCTGGCCTGGGTGCTTGCGCAGGGCGACGACATCGTGGCGATCCCCGGCACCAAGCAGCGCAAGCGGCTGGACGAAAACCTCGGCGCGCTCGAGGTGCAGCTCGACGCGCAGGAGCTGGCGGCGATCGATGCGGTGTTTCCGCCGGATGCCGCCGCCGGCACGCGCTACCTGCCGGCGATGATGCACCTGGTCAATGCCTGATCCGCACGTCCGGCCGGCGGCGACGCCGGCCGGGCGACTGCCGCTCCCTTCCTCGCCTGCGAAATTCCGGAGAGCCTTCCCATGATCGAACGTCTGCAACCTGCCGAGTGCTTTCCGATTGCCGGCATCAGCGCCGCCAGCCGCGGCGGTGGCCTGCTGTTCGTATCCGGCCAGGTGCCGCTGGACCCGTCCGGCCGCCTGGTCGGCAGCGGCGATTTCCGCGCCCAGGCCGAACAAGTCTTCGCCAACCTGAGTGTGATCCTTGCCGACGCCGGCAGCGGCTTCGAGCGCGTACTCAAGCTCACGGCCTACTTCACCGACATCGAGCGCGACCTGCCCGACTACCGCGTGGTGCGCGATCGCCATGTGCCGCCTGGCCAGGCGCCTGCCAGCACGGCGGTGCAGGTGTCCCGCCTGTTCCGTCCGGACGTCTGGCTGGAAGTGGAAGCCATCGCGCTGGCCTGAGCCGACGGGTCGATCGCGCTAGCTGAAACCCGTAGCGCGCATCGCGGCAGGTGATGCCGTTGCGGGCGGTGCGCGGCAAAATAGCGAGATGAACTCGCCTGCCCGACTTCCCTCGCCGCTTCACCTGTCGGCATCCGCGCTCGGCATTCTCGCATTGCGCCGGCCACGCGCATGACCGTGCTGGTGCTGTTGCCGGGGCTGGATGGCACGGCGCGGCTGCTGACCGACTTCACCCAGGCGATCCGCCCGGCCTTCGAGGACGTGCAGGCCCTGTCCTATCCCGGCGACCGGGCCGCGGACTATGCGCAGCTCGAGGCCCTGGTGCGGCCGTTGCTGCCGCAACAACACCCGTTCGTGCTGCTCGGCGAGTCCTTCTCGGGCCCGCTTGCGCTGGCCATCGCGGCCGCGCCGCCGCCCAACCTGGTCGGCCTGGTGCTGTCCACCACTTTTGCGCGCCATCCGGTGCGCTCGCTGCGCCCGTTCGCCGCGCTGACCCGCTTCGCCCCGGTGCGCACGCTGCCGAGCCCCTTGCTGGCCTGGTGGCTGTTCGGCCGCTGGGTGACGCCGCAGCGGCTGGCCACCTTGCGCAACGCCCTGCTGACCGTCGAGCCCGCGATCCTGCGCGCCCGCACCGCCGCCGCGCTGCGCGCGGACGCCACGCCCTGCCTGGCGCGGATCCGCATGCCGGTGCTGTGCCTGCGCGCCCGCGCGGACCGGCTGCTGTGGCCGCGCACCACCCAACAATTGCTGGCCGGCCTGCCACAGGCCCGGCTGGTCGAGCTGGACGCACCACACCTGCTGCTGCAGACCGCGCCGGAGGCCGCCGCCCGCGCCATCGCCGGGTTTGCGCGCGAGATCGGTGCCCGTCCGGATTCCAGCCTGCGCGAGGACCGCCACGCAGGCTTGCTAGACTAGAACGGATGAATACCCCCGAACATTCGCCGCTGGGCCGCAGCACGCCCTACGCGGACCGCTACGATCCGAGCCTGCTGTTCCCGATTCCGCGCGCGGCCAAGCGCGCCGAGCTAGGCATCGACGAGCGCGCCGCGCTGCCCTTCCACGGCGTGGACGTGTGGAACGCCTACGAGCTGTCCTGGCTGGACGCGCGCGGCAAGCCGAGGGTGGCGCTGGCCGAGTTCCGCGTGCCGGCCACTTCGCCGAACATCGTGGAATCGAAGTCCTTCAAGCTCTACCTCAACGGCTTTGCGCAGGAGCGCGTGGGCGATGCCGCCAGACTGACGCAGCGGCTCGAGCGCGACCTGTCCGCTGCCGCCGGTGCCGCGGTCGAGGTGCGGCTGAGCTCGGCCGGCGTCGCCGCGCATGCGCTGGCCGAACTGGACGGCGAGCTGCTCGACGAGCTGCCGCTGGAGATCGACGACTACGGCCCGCCGCGTGCCGACTATCTGCGGGTGGAGCCCGGCCCGCCGGTGCAGCAAGTCCTGCTGAGCCATCTGCTGCGCTCGAACTGCCCGGTCACCGGCCAGCCCGACTGGGGCAGCGTGCAGATCGCCTATGCCGGCGCGCCGATCGCGCGCGACGGCCTGCTGCGCTACCTGATCTCGTTCCGTACCCACAGCGAATTCCACGAGCAGTGCGTGGAACGCATCTATATGGACCTGCTGCGCCGCTGCGCGCCGCAGCGCCTGAGCGTGTATGCGCGCTATACGCGCCGCGGCGGATTGGACATCAATCCGTTCCGCAGCAGCGTGCCGGCGACCCCGGGCAACCCGCGCGGGGCCCGCCAGTAGCCATTCCCGCCGGCGCCGCCGGTAATCGACGCTTCAGATCGGCCGCGCTAGCCTGTAACGTCCGGCCCCCGGCGCGGCGCATCGGCGCGGCGCGGGGGAGCGTCTCCATTCACCTGTTTCGACTTTAGGAAACCGCTGCCCATGAAACTTTCCGCACGCTCTACCGCCCTCTACAGCGCCTGCTTTGCCGGCGCGCTGCTGCTCAGCGCCTGCGGCAAGAACGATTCCAGCGCCAACAACCCGCCGGCCGGCGCTTCCACCGCGGCTGCCCCGGCTACCACCGCTGCGCCGCCACCGGCGAGCACCGCTGCAGCACCGGCCAAGCCGGCTACCGCCGCCGCCCCGGCCAGCACGGCTGCGGCCCCGGCTTCGACCACGCCGGCGGCGCCGACCGCGAACGCCGCAGCGCCCGCACCTGCCGCTGCACCGGCAGCGGCCCCGGCCGCCGACACCGCCTTCAAGGTGAGCTCGGTGACCCTGGGCGATGCCGTCAATGCCGACCACAAGGTGGGCAAGGCCAAGACCAGCTTCGCCAGCAACGTGAAGACCATCTATGCCAGCGTGGTCACCGAGGGCAACACCGACGGCGCCACGCTGAGCGCCAAGTGGAGCTTCCTGGAAGGCAAGGGCGAGCTGGTCAACAACATCAGCCAGCACCTCGACGGCGCCTCGGTCACCGCGTTCAAGGTGCAGAACCCGAACACCTGGCCGGAAGGCAAGTACAAGGTCGAGATTTCGCTCGACGGCAAGCTGGTCGACAGCAAGGACTTCGAGATCAAGAAGCGCTGAGCGTCGTCGTCCACAGGCGGCCTTCTCGCGCAACGCGGCACCCGGACGGGCGCTGCGCAGCGCCGAAGGCCGTCGAGGCCACCAGGCCTGGCAGGAATGACATCATGCGGGTGAACCGGCCCGCGCGCCGGGCAAATCCTGCCCGGCCATCGACAGGGCTTACCGTCGGCCTTGCTGCGCGGCACGTGGCCGGCGCGACGCCCGCCACCGCGCGGGCCGATATCGCGGCACGCCACGCCGAGACAGCGCCGCGCGCCACACCTGGAAGCCATCGGCAGGTCTGCAATCGAAAGAGGCCGCAAGGCGCCTTGCCGGACAGCTTTCGGCGGGCCGGCGCCCGAATGGCGGCCAGGGCGAGAGCCTGTCATGCCCGATGTGGCACCATGGCATGCTCCAGCATGCCGCAGGATGAGTGAGAGGGCGATCGTCGCGTGGAGCAGTCAGGGGAAAATCCGGCCCCCGCAACCGGGCAGGTCGCGTTGGCGCCGACAGCAGGATGGCTGATCGCCTTGAGGCGCTTCGCTCCGCCCGTGCTGTCCTTGCTGATGCTGATGCTGGCGCTGTGGGCGCTGCACAAGCTGGCCAGCACGGTGAGCTACCGCGAGGTGGCCCATTACGTGCACCACCTGGAATACGCCCAGATCGCCACCGCCGTGCTGCTCACCGCGCTCGGCTACGGCGTGATGACGCTGTACGACATCTCCGGCCTGGCCTCGATCGGGCGCCGGCTGCCCTGGCGCGAAGTCAGCCTGATCTCCTTCATCACCTATGCCTTCAGCAATGCGCTGGGCATGGCGCTGCTGATCTCCGGCTCGATCCGCTACCGCTTCTACATCCAGAACGGGCTGAGCACGCCCGAAGTGGCCAAGGTCATCCTGTTCTGCACCACCAGCTTCTGGCTGGGCCTGGGCACGCTGACCGGCGTCACCCTGCTGCTGGTGCCGATCCCCGCCGGCCTGCCGCTGGCGGAATGGCGGCTGCCGCTGGGCATCTTGCTGACCCTGGTGCCGCTGGCCTGGATCGGCGGCGGCCTGTTGCGCCGCCCGCTACGCGTGTGGCGCTGGCGGCTGGGCCTGCCGCGGCCGTCCACCGGCCTGCGCCAGATCGCCATCGGTGCGCTGGACTGGGGCCTCGCCGCCGGCGTGATGTACGTGCTGATGCCCGACGCGGTGGCCGGCGGCTTCGGCCACTTCCTGGCGATCTTCGTGCTGGCCCAGATGGCCGGCCTGGTCAGCCACGTGCCGGGCGGTCTGGGCGTGTTCGAGGCGGTGATGCTGGCCGGCTTCGGCGCCACCGACATGCACGGCTGCGCCGGTGCGGGCTGCGCCGGCAACGAGGCCTTGCAGGCGACCATCCTGGGCGCCCTGGCCGCGTTCCGCGCGATCTACTACCTGCTGCCGTTGTGCATGGCCACCCTGCTGGTGCTGGCGCGCGAGTTGCGCGGCATCCGCCAGCGCGCGCTGCTGGCGCCGTGGTTCACCGGCCTGCTGCCGCCGTTCTTCGCCGGACTGACCCTGGTGGCCGGCGCGGTGCTGCTGTTCTCCAGCGCCACCCGCGCGCTGCCAGGTCGCATGGAGATCCTGCGCGACGTGCTGCCGCTGCCGGTGCTGGAGGTCTCGCACTTCCTCAGCAGCGTGGTGGGCATGATGCTGGTGATCCTGGCGCGCGGCCTGCAGCGCCGGCTCGACGCCGCCTACATCCTCACCCTGATCCTGCTGGTGGCCGGCGCGGTGTTCTCGCTGCTGAAGGGCATCGACTTCGAGGAAGCGATCCTGCTGACCATCCTGGCGCTGAGCCTGGCGCCGGCGCATCGCCACTTCTACCGGCGCGCCTCGCTGTTCAGCGCGAGCTTCTCGGTGGGCTGGATCATCGCCATCGCCACCGTGCTGGTGTGCATGTTCGCGCTGGTGATGTTCAGCTACCGCCACGTGGAATACAGCAAGAGCCTGTGGTGGGAATTCAGCTTCCACGGCGGCGGCGCGCCGCGCGCCCTGCGCGCGCTGGTGGGCGCGGCGGCGGTGGGCCTGGTGTTCGCACTGGCCAACCTGATCCGGCCGGCGCCGGTGCGCCGCCATCTGCCGGTGGAAAGCGAGCTGGCGGCGGCGATGCCGCTCATCAAGCAATTTCATTCCGCGCAGGCCCACCTCGCGCTGATGGGCGACAAGACCCTGCTATTCGCCCCCGACGGCCAGGGCTTCCTGATGTACGACATCGAGGGCCGCAGCTGGGTGGCGATGGGCGATCCGGTCGGCCTCGACGGCAAGGCGCGCCGCGAGCTGGTGTGGACCTTCCGCGAGCAGTGCGAGCGCGCCGGCGGCTGGCCGGTGTTCTACCAGGTAAATCCGGACGACCTCGACCTCTATCTCGAGGCAGGCATGAGCCTGCTCAAGCTCGGCGAGGAAGCGCGCGTGCGGCTGGACGGCTTCAACCTCGACGGCAAGTCGAAGAAGACCCTGCGCAACACGGTGAGCAAGCTGGCCCGCGAAGGCCTGCGCATGGAAATCGTGCCGGCCGAGGCGGTGCCCCCGCTGATGCCGCAGTTGAAGCAGATCTCCGACGCCTGGCTGCAGGACAAGCGCGTGCGCGAGAAAGGCTTCTCGCTCGGCGCCTTCGACCCGAAGTATCTGGCGCGCACGCCGATGGCGCTGGTGCGCCAGGAAGATCGGCTGGTGGCGTTCGCCAACCTGTTCCTCACCGACAGCCACGAAGAAGCCTCGCTGGACTTGATGCGCCACCTGCCCGACGGCCCGGCCGGCATCATGGACTACCTGTTCGTGGAACTGATGCTGTGGTCGAAGCAGCAGGGCTATCGCTGGTTCAACCTGGGCATGGCGCCGCTGTCGGGCCTGCAGAATCGCCGCCAGGCGCCGCTGTGGAACCGCTTCGGCGCGCTGGTGTTCGGCCGCGGCGAGCGCTTCTACAATTTCCGCGGGCTGCACCGCTACAAAGACAAATTCGACCCGGAATGGGAGCCGCGCTACATGGCCGTACCGAACGGCATCGCCTTGCCGATCATCCTCACCAACGTGGCCAGCCTGATCGCCGGCGGCCTGTCCGGCGTGGTGCGCCGATGAAGCGCCTGCTCGGCAGGATCCTGCTGCTGCTCGTGGTGCTGGCGGTGCTCGGCGCGCTGGCCCTGTGGCAGCCCTGGCGCGGCGCGGCGAGCATGGCCGAGACCTCCAGCCTGCTGCCCGCTCCGGCCGGCACGCAGCCGCCGGCGGGACAGAACGATCTGCTCGCCGTGTTCATGTCCGGCGACGGCGGCTGGCGCGACCTCGACCAGCAGGTCGGCCAGCACATCAATGCGCACGGCATTCCGGTGGTCGGCATCAGCGCGCTGGAATACTACTGGCGCGGCGGTTCCGCCGAACGCACCGCGCACGAGCTGGATGCGCTGATCGACGCCAACCTGGCCAGCCAGCACAAGCGCCGGGTGTGGCTGATCGGCTTCTCCTTCGGCGCCGACATCCTGCCCACGGTGGTCGAGCACCTCACGCCCGAGCATCGCGCGCAGATCGCCCAGCTGGTGCTGCTGTCGCCCAGCACCGACCTCAACTTCGAGATCGAGCTGGAAGGCTATATGCGCCAGCGCCAGGGCTGGCTGCAGTCCACCCTGAAGTCGGTTCGCGAGCACGTCCATCCGATCACCCACTATCCCTCCATGCCGCCGCTGCTGGCCCTGGCCGGCCAGCCACCGGTGGTCTGCTACTACGGCGCCGACGATGACGACGACACCGTGTGCAACAAGCCCGGCCTGCCGGCCTGGATCAAGGTGTACCGGATGCCGGGCGATCATCACTTCAACTACGACTACGAAGGCCTCGCGCGCCGCATGATCGGCGACTTGCCGCCGGCCAAGCCCGCGCCCGCCACGCCCTGATCCAGCTGCGTGCCGCGTTCGCCGGCACGCCTGATTGCCTACCTCGGTGGACGGCGCGCGAACGGCGTGTGAGCGCAGCATGCACCTGCATGAATCGTTGCCCGCGATGGGCACGGGTCTTTCACGAATGGCCTGCTCGAATCGGTCCACGCGGCGCCGTGGCGCTGCCCCATCCCCCCAGCGAGCGAGGACTGAGCAATGAACGAAGACACCATCAAGGGCCAGTGGAAACAGCTCTCCGGCAGCATCAAGCAGAAGTGGGGCAAGCTCACCGACGACGATCTGAAGGTCGCCGAAGGCAATGCCGAATACCTGGCCGGCAAGGTGCAGGAGCGCTACGGCGTCACCCGCGAAGAAGCCGAGAAGCAGATCAAGGCCTTCCAGCGCGACCACAACGAAATGCGCCATTGAGCGCTACCGCTGCCGGCGCAAGCAAGACGTCGGCTGCGACCTCTCTTGCATACTCTTGAGCAGTTACAGACGGCGCCGATGGCGCCGTTTTTTTGTTCTCGCGGGCGACGTGGATTTTTCGGCATCGCGCTGCCCGACCTGCTGGGCAGCACTGGCAGCCACGTCCATTCGCCGCTCTACGTCGATAGCGAGAGATGCCAAGCGCCGCTGGTGCACCGAACGCTGCGGATGTCCGGCCAGTTCGCCGACAACCCGTCTAGCGCCGCCCGTTCGCTGATGCCGGCGATAAGCAGCGCCGGCGGTTGAGCGCCGACGCTGTCCGCGATCAGGGAGTTCGCGTCTACGGCTGCACGTCGGCAGGCCATCCAAGCGACCTCGGCGACGCGGATGGCGTCGCTGCAAATTTCTTCAGCGGCTAAATCCCGGCTTCGCGCGCGAAGCGCCGGGAACGGCCGCGCAGCGAGTTGCGCACGCTGTCGGGGAAGCGCGCGATGGCCTGTTGCGCGGCCTCTTCGAACGAGCGCGTCAGCTGGTCGGCCTCGTCGGCGAGATGCACCGGCTCCACCGTGGCCTCCAGCAGGCGCGGCAGCAGCACGGCGACAATCTCCGCCTCGGGAAAGCGCCGGCGCAATTGCGTCGGCGTGCGCTCGGCCAGTTCCGGCTCGGGTTCGGGGCCGGCCGCTGCGACGCCGACCAGATAGACCATCGACACGCCGTCGCGCGTCGCCTCCGGCGGCGGCGAGGCCGCGAAGGCCTCGATGTCTTCGATGGTGAGGTGGCGCGCGTCGATGTTCAGCCCGCGCAGGATGCGCACCAGGATCTCGGTGACCAGGTCGTCGGAGTGCCCCATGCCCATACACAGCACGATCGAGCCGGGCGCCACCGCCAACGGCCCCTGCCAGCGGCCGCTGACGTTCTCGCGCTGCTGGCGCAGGTAGCGGCCCAGGTTGGCGTCGCCCAGCACCGAGCGGCTGCGGTGCCAGCGCAGGCGATTGCGCGTCTCGCCGTCCAGCGCCTCGATCACCTTCACGATCGCGCTGCGCACCTTGACCTGCTGCTCGGGGCTGATCGCGCCCTGCATCAGATCGATGCGGGTGAGCAGCAGCGCCGGCAGCAGCACCGCATCGCAATAGGCGGCGAACGGCCGCCGCTTCAGGAACACCCGCGCGTCAGCGATGATCTCGTCGGAGTCGCCGGACAGCGAGCGCTGGTAGAAGCGCTGCGGCATGGTCAGCGCCGGGGTGTCGCCGAGCAGGATGTCCAGCAGGTTGAGCGCAGGAATGTGCCGGCCGGCGACCACCAGGCACAACGTCAGCGGAGTCGACACGATCAGGCCCACCGGCCCCCACAGCCAGCTCCAGAAGATCGCCGCCACCACCACCGCCAGCGGCGACAGCCCGGTGGTGTGGCCGTAAAGTTGCGGCTCGACCAGCTGCGAGGCGATCGTCTCGACCACCGCGTAGAGGCCCATGGTCAGCAGCATCAGCGACCAGCCGGGGCCGACCGCCGCCGCCAGCAAGGTGGCCAGCAGCGCGGCCATCCACACGCCCACATAGGGCACGAAGCGCAGCACCGCGGTGAGCACCGCCCACAACGGCGCGTTCGGCAGGCCGATGATCGCCAGCCCGAGCCAGATCACCACGCCTACGCCGAAGTTGACCGCGAACTGCGACACGAAGAAGCGCGACAGTCGCTCGCCGGCGTCGCCGATCACCACCGTGGTGGCGCGCAGGTCGGTGCCGCCGGCCAGGCGGATGAAACGGTCGCGCAGCGCCTCCTGCTCCAGCAGCACGAAGATCAGCACCACCAGCACGATGCCCGCGGTCTGCAGCGGCACCCACACCGAGGACAGGATGCGCGTGACCACCGCCATCGGGCTGGCCGGCGCAGCGCGCACTTCCACCGGCACCACGCCGGTGGATTCGGCCAGTTCACGCGGCGTCTCGGCCGGCACCGCCGACGGCTCGCCGAGTCCGGTGAACTGCCCCATCACGCGCCCGGCCACGCCCTGCATCGCCTCCAGCCGGCCCAGGGTGAGATTGCGCAGCGCATCGGCCTTGCTGTGAATGGTCGCCTCGTACTGCGGCAGGCTGCGCGCCATGTGCACCACCTGCGAGCCGATCACGCCGGCCACGCCGGCGAGGAACAGCGCCAGCGCCAACACCGCGATCAGCACCGACGGCGCATGGCCCAGCCCCAAGCGGCGCAGCCAGCGCACCAGCGGCGCCATCAGCAGGCTGAGGATCAGCGCCAGGGTGATCGGCACCAGCACCTCGCGCCCCACGTACAGCAGGCCGAGCACGGCTGCGCTGGCGAGGATGCTGAGCGCCCGCTGGTGGGTCGGGGTCGACGGCAGCGGATCAGACCCGGAAGACATGGCGCGACTCCATAGACCTGGTGGATGGCCCGGCCGCGATATGCCAAACCGGCGTGCATACCTTAGCAGCCCGAGCCATGGCCCAAGCGCTTCCGGACTGTTCGATCTCTGTCTGCGGCTCACGCCTGGACGAGCGATTTCCTGCGGTCGTGTCGAGCAGCTCGCCTGCGGGCAGCGGAAGCATGCCGCCATGCATTGCCGATACAAAGCCGGGGCTGATGCACTGGAGGCAGATCGCCACGGCCGGATCGCGTGGTTCGCGGGCGACTGCTTGGCGCTTGCTGCCCTGTCTGCTGCAGCCATCGATACACGCCTTGGCAGGTCCCCATGCAGTCCGGTACGGCCAGCACCGCGATCCATCGCCTTGGCGATCGCCCTCGGGAACGCGAGCCGCTAAAGGACATTGAGCAGCCTGCAGCAGCTGACATCGAGCTTGTTGCCGCGCTTCATATCATCCCGAGGATCGATCCGGCACGCACTGATCGGCGCGCGGCGCAGCGATCCGGCAGCAGACCGGTGAGCCGTTACCCGCGCGCTTCGGCCATCAACCCGACATTTGCCGCAGCGCTCCGACACCACCGAACGATGCGCGGGATTTCCACCATGGCCTGGCATCACGGGCCAGGCCGAAGGGCGCGGAACATCTGTGCAGCAAGCGCAGCCGGGTCCGGCTCAGGGCGCGTCCGCGGCCTTCGCCTGCTACGGCAGCACGATGCGACTGGTCCCGTAGGGCGGATGCAGCGTGCCCTTCGCATAGTCGATGGTCAGCCGCATATAGCCCGGCGAGTAGCGCGTGTCCACGCGCTCGCCGTCGGGCTGCAGCTCGAACTCGGTCATGCCGTGTTCGGCATGGGGAAACAGCGCGGTGGCGATCGGCAGACCCTGGGCCTGCAGCGCGGTCACGCGGCGCAGGGTTTCGCCGCTGGGCGCGTCGATGTCGTCCTCGGCCAGCATCCACAGCTGCGGCGTGCGCAGCTTGCGCAGCACGGCCAGCGAGTCGTAGTGCCAGGGCGTGCCGAATATGTAGGCCTTGCCCTTCTCGCGGATCTCGGCGCTGCTGTACGGCAGCACCATGTAGGTGAAGTCGCCGCGCACGTCCTTGTACCAGGGCTCGTTGCGATACTTCGCACGCGCCGCGTCGAGCTGGTCGTAACCCTGGGTGAGGTTGCTGGAGAGAATCAGACCGATCGCGTCGGAGAGTTCCCAGGCCTTGTCGATGACAGCCTGGTCGTAGCCCTTAAGCTTGAGCCCGAATGCGACCGCCTCGCGATCTTCTTCCAGCGGCGAGATCGCCAAGCCATAGCCGATCATCACGAAATCGGCCTGGGTGCGCGTGGCCGCGAGCGGTGCCACCCAGCCGCCCTGGCTGCCGCCGCGGAAGCCGACGCGGCCCGCGCGCGCCCCGGCCAGCCGGCGCGCCTCCGCCATCGCGGCCACCGCGTCGTTGGCCAGTACGCCGTAGTCCTGGGTGTAGCTGCCGCCGGAATCGCCGGTGCCGCGCTTGTCGTAGACGAAGGCGCCCACGCCCTCGGCCGGCAGCTGTCGCTGCATGGCATCGAAGCGACGCGCCGAGTCGTGCTCCGAGCCATGCACCAGCACCACGATGGGCACCTTGCCCTGCCCCGGCGGCAACAGCAGGCGGCCGACCAGACGGGTGCCGCCGTCGCCGGTGAAACGGGTGTCGTGCACCTCCAGTGCGATCCGCTCGCCGCGCATGCTGTCGAAACTCAGCTCGCCGCGGGCGCAGTCGGTGAAGCGGATCGATTTGCCGTCGGGGCGGTCGGTCCAGCCCAGCGTGCTGATCCACGAACCATCCGGCTTGCGCACCAGTTTGCCGGTGGCGCCGTCGATGCGCCGCCAGCGCAAGGCGTCGCCCTCGGACGGCGCGATGTCCAGCGAGCTGCCGTCGCCGAGACGATAGGCGCCGATATGGCAATCCGTGGCAGGAGCGGCGGTAGCGGCTGCAGTACCGGCGGGCGCCGCGGCGCCGAGCAGCGTGGCCAACAAGAGCGTGAGCATGCGGACCTCCCGGGAGCAGGCGTGAAGCCACGCTAGCACCGCCAGCATGGTGGCCCAACGGCCACAAGTCACTCCGCTTGCGCGCCGCCATCTGTGCCAAAGGTTTGGATGGCCAGCCGCGCCGTGCACGCCTTGGCGCCGTGCTGGCTGCCCGTCATCGGACAGGGCGCAGCCGCAGAGCCTTCGGCGTCCGCGATCAGGCTATCGCGCCGGGAGCGGAGTCGCGGATGCCAGCGAACTTGGATATCCGGCATACAAGGACACTCGGCACACAAGCCCGCTCGCGCAGCTCCCATCGCCCGCAGCGGCGATGCAGCGATGCCTTACGTCCGCCGCACGCTTGCACACATCCGTCGTCCATTCAGCCGCGTGAGCGATCACGGCGGCACCACGCTGCCAAGCGCGTCGACGTATCCGATCTCAGGCTTTCCTGGCCGCGTACGGCAGGACTTCGCGCCGCTCGGATTCGCTCAGATTGAGCATCGCCAGCGCCGCATCGACCGGATAAGCCAGGCCGTCGCTTCCGGCCGGACGCACGCCCAGCACGTGCTCGCCGTCGGCGAGGATGAAGTACAGCTTGTCGCGATGCGTGACATAGGCATTCGAGCGCTGATTGGTCTGGCGCAACTGCCACCAGAGCTTGCCGCCCCTGACTTCGCGGCCGAGGATGCGCATCGCCACCGGCTCCATCCTGCGGCCGGAATAAGCCGCGAAAATCTTCATGCGCGCGCCGCTCTTTATCGCCAGAACGATCCACGCACCCGCAATGAGAAAGCAGACGGCAACCGCGCCGAAGCCCAGCACCGCACGATTGGCGAGTTCCCTGAGGGCCAGGTCCGTGGTGAAGTAACCTGGCTTCGCCGGGCTCGCCACCACATGCGTCGCGTATTGATCGCCGGAGAAATCAATAAAGGAAATCTCCTGCGGCAGACGATCGCCGTCGACCACCAGGGTCGCGCGAAAACTGGTGAAGCCGTTGTGGGTTCGGTACACCGCATTGGTGACAAAGCTGCCTGGCACCTCACGCGCATCGTTGCGGACCGCGTAGTCGTTCAAGATCGGCGGCAAGCCCACCATCGCCGCATAGATGCCACCCGCCAGAAACGGCGCGCAGAACGCCAGGCAGATGAGCCAGGCTTTCAGCATGGAGCGCTTGGGTATCGAAAGCCTCAGCGGCCGCGCCGGCAGTGGTGGTAGAGAACCGTCCATAGTCTTTCCCTGCATCGCTTGCGAAGTGCGGTCGAGCTGGCTCGAGTCATCGAGTCCATGCATCGCAACCAGCGCCGCCTGCCCCGATCTCGCTGCAGACGGCCCGACCGAACGAATACGTGTCGGCGGGATTGTACGGGATATCGCGGCTGACCACCCTGGCGCTTTTCATGTCCTTCGATCATTCCGCCCGCCTGCACGTTCGCGGCATTCGCATGTCGCCACTTGCAAACGGCAGCCTCCCGTCGAGCACGCGAATGCCGAGGTCAGCCGCGGGTCGCCGCCTCAAGATCACTTGGCCGCTCGCCCGCCACAACGATCGAACTATCGCGGCGGAAAGCCAAGCCTGGCTGCCGACGACTTCTGCTCAGACGAGAGACTTTGCTGTTGCGACGATCCGCACTCGCCTGCATCGCTGGATCTATCCCGTTCGGTCGCGGTCGACTTTCCCGTCGAACACTGCGTCATCGCCGCCTGCAATATCCGAGAGACCGACATCCGCCGCTCAGCCCGCCCAATGCGAGCAGCGGATCACGCTGCAGAAATTGCCTGGCTGGAACGACGCATCCTTGTCCGCGAGCACGTCGGCTTTCACATTGCCGAAGGTCGTGTGCGGCTTGTGCCGGATGCCGTCATAGAAAGCCTGAATGATGTCTTCCTTGAAGTTCGGCGTGCGCGGGTACAGTCCAACCACAGCTTCCCGTACCGCGTCGCTGTACTGGTCGTAGCTCAGTCCGAGCACGTCCATCTCCACGCCCGCGGTCACCAGGGCTACCACCGGGTGCATGTATTGCGGAATGCCCGGCGTGGTGTGCAAGGCGATCGCGGTCCATACGGTGTAGATGTCGGACTGGTTGATTCCGCGCGCGCGTAGAAATTGCGCCGCCGCGTTGGCGCCGTCCACCTCGAAGCGGTCGTCCGCGCTGCTGTGCAGGGGCATCAGACCGATGTCGTGAAACATCGCGCCGGCGTAAAGCAATTCGGGATCGAACGACAGCTGGCGCTGCTTTCCCGCCAGCGCCCCGAAACAGTAGACGCGGCTGGAGTGGTTGAACAGCAAGTCGCTCTCGGTGTCGCGCACGAATTCGCCGATCTCGCGCGCGAGCCGGCTGTCCGGCACGGCGACGTCTTGGATGGTTGGGATCATGAGAGAACTCCGTAGTGGTTTCGAAGCCTCATGCTAGGATTCGGCCGCGATGTCCTCAATTGCAATGATGTGTGAATTCAGGACATCTTGTGCATGAATCGGACACCGGGAGGCAGGCGATGGGCAACCCGCGAAGCATGGCCATTCTGGCGGTCCCCGGCGTGCAACTGCTGGACGTGGCCGGGCCTCTCGACGTGCTGGCGGAAGCCAATCGCCAGGCCGGCCAGCCGTACTACCGGCCGATGGTGATCGGCCTGACTGCGGCGCCGATCCGCAGCTCGTCCGGCATCCAGCTGCTTCCCGATGCCACCATCCAGCGCGAGCTCGAGCAACCGCTGCATACGCTGCTGGTGGCCGGCGCCCCGCATATCGCCGAATTCCATCCGTCCCGTGCGCTGCTGCAGTGGCTGATCGAGCATGCCAGGCAGGCGCGACGCTTCGGCTCGATCTGCAGCGGCGTGTTCGTGCTGGCCGGCGCCGGCCTGCTGAAGCGTCGTCGCGTCACCACGCACTGGTCGGTGGTGCAGGCGCTGCGCGAAAGATATCCCGACGTGCTGGTCGAGGAGGACGCCCTGCACGTGGCCGACGGCAAGCTGCGTACGGCGGCAGGCGTCACGGCGGGACTGGATCTGGCGCTGTCCCTGGTCGAAGAGGACCTCGGACGTCCGCTCGCCATGAAAGTGGCCAGCGAACTGGTGATGTACTTCAGGCGCCCCGGCGGCCAGACGCCCTTCAGCCGACAAGGTGAAGCGGCCGTGGCCGGGCGCGCCTCGCTGCAGGAACTGCAGCGTTGGGTGGCGGCCCATCCGGCCGAGGCGCACAGCATCGAGCGCCTGGCCGAACGCATGCAGCTCAGCCCTCGTCATTTCGCCCGGCTTTTCCGCAGCGAGGTGGGAACGACACCGGCGGCCTGGGTGGAATCGGTGCGCGTGGGCGCGGCCAGGCAATGGCTGGAACGCGGGACTTACGCGCCCAAGCAGGTCGCCGCGCTGTGCGGATTCAGCGACGTCAACCATCTGCGCCGCGCCTTCGTGCAGCACGTGGGCCTCACGCCGGCGGACTACCGCAAGCAGTACGCGATGCCCGAGTAGCGGGCTGGCTGCGCCGCGCTATCCGCCAGGAAGCGCCTGGATCACATCCTTCACCAGCCGGTCTGCCGCATCGATATCGAAGTGCGGGGTCTGGGCGTTGCCGAATCGCGCGATGACCAGTTGTCTGGACGGCACCACGATGAGGTATTGCCCGAGATTCCCGAGCGCGTAGAAGCTGTCTGACGGCGCATCCGGCATCAGCGGCATGCCTTTGGGTGGTGCTCGATCCGCCTGGTTCGCCTGACCATGGCGGTTGAGCCACCAGCCGGCCCCGTAGTCGGTGGAGAGCGTGGGCGTGGTCGACCAGCGCACCCAGTGCTCGGGCAGGATCCGCCGCCCGTCCGGGGCGATCCCGTCGTTCAAGAACAAGGCCCCGAAGCGGACCCAGTCGCGCGTCGAGGCCAGCATGTAGTGCGCACCGATCGGCGTGCCGGTGGCGTCCATCTCCATGGTCACGTGCTGCATGCCCAGCGGAGCGAACAGCTCGTCGCGGGCGAAGCGCTGCACCGCCGCCGCGCTTCCTCCCGCGGCGTCGCGCACCATGCGCGCCGCCAGATGGACGCTTGCGCTGCTATAGGCCCAGCGCTGCCCGGGCGGCGCGATCACACGCGCCTGCCGCGCCGCGGCGGCCATGTCGCTCGCATGCGCGTACATGATGCGGTTGGACGGATCGAAGCCGCTGCCGGTTTCGTCGATGTCCAGTCCGCTGGTCATGCGCATGAAGTCGGCGAGCGCGATGGACGCATCGGAATCGTTGGCCAACGGCACCGGCGTATCGACGCGCAGCCTGCCTTCGCGCACCAGCACGCCGACCAGCGCATTCGTGACCGATTTGCTGATCGAAAAAGCCAGGACAGGCGTGTCCGGGCCATAACCTGGCGCATAGCGTTCGGCGATCAGCCGGCCCTTGTAGTACACGGCGACCGCCTTGGTGCGGCGAGGCGGCCCGGAAGCCTGTTCGGCGAATGCGTCGTCGAGCGCATGCGCCATGGCCGTCGATGTGACGGGCTCCATCGCCATGGGCACATCCGGTACGGGGGGTAGCGCCTGCGGCAGCTCGAGCGAGCCGGGGTCGCCCGTGTCGACCAGCGTGCATCCCCATGGGCCACGATAAACCGCGCGACGGGTGAAGCCTCCTGCCAGGCTCGCCGTCACTTCGCGCCGCGAAGCATCCACACGATAGCCGAGCAACGGAGCAATCCAGTTCATGCCGGGGCGCGCGACGATCACCTCGGAAAAAACCGCCGCCGGCGGCTGCCCGCTGATGAACGTTTCCGAGCAGAGATCGTGGGCCGTGGTCCCGGTAGCGACCCGGGCCGCGTCGTAGGGATGTATCGCCACGCAACCGGCGATGCAAAGCAGCAGCACCGCAACGGCAAGCAGGCGACGATGGCGGCTCATGGCAAGCCCATAGTTGAGTTGATGCCGGGAGGGGGCGGGTTTGACGCGCGGCATGGAAGGCCAGCGTCCAGCGTAGCCGCTTGTCCGCAGAATGGAATTGCCGCAAGCAAATACGGCTTGCCTGCCGCGCCGTCGCAAGACCGCCATCCCTAGGTGATCCGGTTTGACCTGGTGCGGCGAAACCGCCCGATCCGGCGAGTCTTCCGTTGACTGTCCTGGCTTCGGCACCAGCGCGGCGGAGGCTGCGAATATCACCGCAAATCGCAAATATTTGCGCACTCATTGTGATGCACTTCAAGTTTTTGCGTGCATGCGCTGCCGATGGGTAGGGGATTGCGTCGCTGCGCCGTGTAGCGAAAAGGGGGAGGTCACGAACCAGTTCAGATCCGCGCGCAGACAACGGAGCTGCCGCCGCGACGAGCGCGAAATGGTCGGGCCAATCACTCATGGCGCAGTAACCCACTCACCGTAGTCGATCAGAAGGGAATTCCACATGCGTAGCGCAGTCCAGATTGCAGTCGTCGCAGCCCTGCTTGGCACCGCTGTTCTCTCGTCCTCAGGCACGGCCCAGGCCGCCAACGAGGTGGCCGCCGAGGCGCAGGCGCAAGCCCTGCAGACTTGGCACGAAAAGATCAAGCAGATGGGGCCGCCCACGGAAGGCTGCTTCCACGCCTCTTATCCCAGCGTGATCTGGGAGAAGGTGGCCTGCGGGCCGCGGCCGACCTATCGCTCGGCCCACATCACGCGCCCCGTGCTGTCGTCGGCCAATGCCGAGTCGGCGAATGGCGGCTTGTCCGCGGCAGCCAGCAAGGGCGGCACCGCCGGGGCGCAGACCGTCGGCAATGGCACGGATTACGCCGCCCAGGCCTCGGGGACCATCAAGTCGGCCACCGGCAGCTTCCCGACCGTCACCGGAGTGACCTCCGAGAAGGGCGTCAACGTGCCGTTCGGCACCGGCACGTCCGACGGCACCGTCGGCTCGAACCAATACACGCTGCAGCTCAATACCGACATCAACTCCTCGTCCACCGCCTGCGCCAAGCTCGGCTACAGCGCTTGCCAGGTCTGGCAGCAGTTCCTCTACTCGACCGACGCCTATACGGATGGCACCCATCCGATGACCTGGATTCAGAGCTGGGTGTTCCCCTCGAGCAAGGACTACAAGGCACACGGCTGCCCCACCTCCAGCGGCTGGGATGACGCGACCGACAGCAGCGGCCCGGCCTGCGTCTACAACAGCAATGGCACCAGCGTGTCCAAGCTGACCATCTCCAAGCTGGCGACGCTGAAGCTGTCGGGCTCCGCGACGTCGAGCGGCAACGACGTGGTGACCCTCACGGTCGGCACCGACGCCTACGCCGACAAGGCCGCCGACAGCACGGTGTATGCCGCGCTGTGGTGGAAGCAGGCGGAGTTCAACATCGTGGGCAATGGCGGTGGGTCGCAGGCCTCGTTCAACAAGGGCTCCTCGGTCAAGGTGAACCTCGCGGTCAACGATGGCGGCACCACGGCACCGAAGTGCCTGGGCCCCAGCGGCGTAGGCTCCACCGGCGAGACCAACAACCTGACCCTGGGCAAGTGCACTGCCACGGGCGGCTCCTCGCCGGCGATCAGCTTCACCGAATCGAACTAAGCGCGATTCGTACCGTACATCCTGCAACTCGATGGAGCTGGGCAAGGCCGAATCGCGCTTGCCCGAACCGTCAGCAGCGGCTGCCCTGTGCAGCCGCTGTCGTTTCCGACAGCCGTCAACACGCCTGGAAACCTGCGTCGCGGCGAGCAGCTTGCCGCGGTCGCAGGCGTCCGAGACTTGCGCAGCAGGCCGATACCGGGTGGCTGATTGGTGCACCGATGCACTGCCCCGCGACACCGGATCGCGCCGATATCGGATCGCGCCGATGGCGCGTTGGCGCGTCGCCGAGAAGCCAAAGCACGAAGCAAACCAAGATCGACGCTGCCGAAGCATCCGGCGACGCCGCATCCGCCCCATAGGCACGCTCGGCCGAGCATGAGGAGCTGCGGCAACGAGATCGGGCAACGCAGCCCGCCCAGGCATTGAACCGGCGATCGGCCATTGCTGCCTGAGCATGGAGCATGGCTCATCCGTGGAGTCCGGAGCGATGCGAGCCATCTGCCCACCCGTCTTCCCGTCATGCCGAGCTCGCAGCCAGCGCGGGCCTCGTCAGCAGCCAGGAGTTGTCGTTCGCGCAGATCGATCGCCGGCGACTTGTCACCACTCCGTGACTTGTCACCACTCCGTGGCAAGTCACTACGGAGTGACTTGCCGCCTGGCTGTCGTCCGCCGCTTGAGCACTTATCGTCTTTGACGGCTTGTCGCTTGGAACCATGCGGCGCGGCGCGGCCAGCCTTCCGCCTGCCGAACAGGCTGGCCTGATGGCGGCGGAGCTCTGCTTCCGCGCCCATCAAGGTCCCGCACGCCTCATACGACCTGCCACGCTCGCTGCGCGCGAGCGCGATGCCGCCTGTGGTATGTCGAAAGCCTCTGGCATCACGCGCCAAGATGGCGCTTAATGTAGGCCAGACCATGATGGTCGACGTAACAGGGGGATTGCATGCTGGTCTTGGAGCGCCGGGTCGGCGAAAGACTCAGAATTGGCGACGCTGTGCAGGTGGTCGTGCTCAGCGTTCGGAACGGAGAGGTTCGGCTCGGCATCGTCGCACCCAGAGACGTCGAGGTCTTCCGCGAAGACATCTACCGACGCATCCAGGCAGGCCATCAGCACAAACCCGCCGACGAGTCCACGGAGCATATCGCGCGTTCGCCGCGACGACGCGCACGCTACCTGCGTTCGCCTCCACACGGCACTTGAGCTCTGCCTATCTGCACGGAGGGGCCGGCCTGCGGCTCATCCTTCGGACGCAGCGCAGGTAGCGACGTCAAGCGTCCTTGCCTGCCCGTTTTCCTGGAGCATCACCGCTGTCCGGCTGGGCGGTCCAGCGTGCCTGAAGCGAAAGCGAAGCCTTGCCGCCGCCAGCCTGGCGCGGCTGCCCGGCATGGGCAGGCGCTGGGTAGCACCGTATGGTTTGTAGGGAAATTCCTACAAGCCGTTGCGGCCAGCGCCGATACCGCCAGGCCGGCGATCGGCGGAACATACGCTTGCCCCGCGAGTCCCGCCGTAGGACTTGGCGACGATGAAAGGATGCTAGGCGCGGTAGGGACGACGCCAGCCGACAACCGGGGCACATCTTCATCCGCACGCTCAGCATGGATGCCATGGCCGGTGATGGAACACCGGCCATCCGGATGAAGGCTAGGGAATGAACTCCTGGATCACTTAGATCAGCCCGACGATATGCTCGTTGAGCTGGTCGAGTTCGTTCGCGGGCACCCACCATTCGGTATGCCGCGCCGCGCCTACTTGGCGGACTTCGTACCTGCTCATGAAATCCGCGCGCACTTCGAAGCGGGTAACCGCGCCGTAACCGCTGTCCCTGACGTTCCAGCGGCTGGCGATCTCGGCGGCATAAGCCTGATTGGTCACCGGATAGAAGATCGGCTGGCCCGGCAGTCGCGGCGGCCAGCGCCGGAAACCGGACTGCCGCACCAGTTCGAGCTCTTCCGGCCCCACCGGCCGATAGAGCACCACCGTCGCTGTCGTTTCCTGCATGCGCTGCTCCATGCGTCGGCCTGTCGCTCCGACAGCATCCCATGCCAGCGCATGCATGACCACGACTGCATCGCCGCCGCCGCAAAGCTCGACGACTCGACTTGGCCCATGCCGAGCGGACACGCCCACCGCTTGTGCAGGCCACACTGTCCAGGCCACGCCCACGCGCCGCTGCACCGAACGCGATGCAGTCAGGCGATCCGTCTTGCAGAAAACATCGACGCCAGGGTACAGCCGTAGCCATCGCCACCGGGGCGACGCTGACAGCCGGAAGCTGACGGCGATGCCGGGGATCGATCCCCGGCCTTCTTCGACCGATCCACCCACACGCGGCGGACCCATGCCGGCACGCAAGTCGGCCGACCCGAGTCCGTCTCGGAGACTCGGGCCGGCCGCTCCATCCGAAAGCGCCGCTCAGACGCTTTCGTCTTCCCACCTCAAGGCTGCGACGGATGCAGAGGCGCACCGGTGTACTGGTTGAAGCGCGCAGGGTTGCCGGGCGCGCGCAGCAGCTGCGGCATCGGCTGATTCGCCGGGCCGACCGCCAGCCACCACAGCTTCAGCGACTTGAACGAGAACACCTCGTCGAAATCGGTGGCGATCGATCCGTCGTCCATCGGCTGAGTGCCCAGACGATCCTGGAACCACTTCATCCAGAGGTTCGAGCCCGGCTCTGGCGAGCAGATGTAGTCGCCCTTGGGATTCGGCTTGCCGTCGGCGCCGCACATCATGAATCCGGTCGCCGTGGCGATCGACGGCAGCAGGAACGAATCCATCTTGTGTTCCTTGACGTTCCACTGCGCCGTGCTGTGGCAGCTCATGCAGCCGGAATCCGGCGCGTTCTTCATGATCTTGCCGTTCACTGCGATGTCGTTGCGCGCACCGTCATTCGGCCCCGAGAGCCGCCCGCCCCAGCCCAGCGTCTGGGTCGAGTAGAGCGGCGCAGCCGGGTTGTTCCAGTTCTCCTGCAGCGGCATGCCGTCCCGGGTGGCCTGGGGGTCGTTGCCCCATTGCACGCCCAGCGGCACCATCTGGTCCCATGCGTCGCCGCGCACACGGTTGTCGTAGACCAGGGTCATGAACACCCAGCCGGTCTTAGGCGAGGACTGCGAATCCTTCACGATGATGTCGAACTGGGCCACGTAGCCCTGCCACACCTGCGGTGCGCTGGAGCTGCCGACGCTGACGTAGAGCGGCCACACCTGCGCACCGTTCATCGCATCCCACCAGCCTTGCGGCTTGCTCGGGTCCTGCGAGGCGAACACCGCCGCCTTGACCACGATGGAACCTTCGGGGAACTGCGCGGCCGAGGTCTGCAGGTCGGGCTTCATCGCCGTGTTGCCCCAGAACTTGTACAGGGCATAGGCGGCGGTCGCATCGTAGTAGGTCAGCACATGCGTATTGAAAGTGGCGCGCAGGCCGGTGCCCGGGAAGATCGCGGGACCGAAACTGCCCGCCTCGTAGGTGCCGTGGATCGACTCGCGCAGGCTGCCCAGCCAGGGCTCGTTGTACCAGCCGGCCTTGGCCGCATCCCAGCTGTCGTAATGCATGATCAGCTGGCGCGCATTGTCGGCCACCGCCGCCTTCAGCGCCGCGGCATAGGCGCCGGCATTCTGCGGCGTGATGCGCCCGTTGTTGATCGCCTTCTGCCACGGCTGCTGCGCCGGGTTGATTATCGGACGCATCGGCCAGGCATGGTTCAACTTGAACAAGGGCCCGGAATACTGACCCGACGGCGGCAGGGCGCCGTTGTTGTCTTCGAACGGTGTGGCGGCTCGCAGCACGTTGTAGGCCTGGGCCTCCTTGGCGCGGAACGCGTGTTGCGCCACCGCCGCCCCCGCGGCGAGCAGCAGGCCCGTACAGAGCAGAACGGGCCTTAGCCCGCGATACATACGCTTCATTGGTTTGTTCCCCCATGATTTCTGATGGCGGGCGCGGCAAGAACCCGATATGCGACACCCGTGAATGCATTGACATGCGCTCCCGGCGGCTTATGGCCGCAACGGCCAGCCACGCCGGAGCGAACGTGGTTGAGAATGGTTCGGACGATGGCGTTGCGTGCAGACCTCCTTTCCTCGGCATCAGGCATGGACCATGCGGCATCGATACGATCCGGTCCCGACATAAAACCGTCCGCTCGAAATCAAACCCTCGGCGACATCCCGGAGATAATCCGCAAATAGATGCGAACAAATGCCGTCTTCAGTGCCTGACCGTTCTGTCATGCGCACAAGAAAATTCGATGTTTCGTCCGCGAGAAGCCTTTGCCTGCGCAAGCCTTCGCAATAGGCGCACCCGGCCAGATGGGCTATCGAGCGCCGGCCCGCGCACCGGGCCGGGAACCCAGTGCGCAAGGCCAGCTTCGACGTACCACACCTGCTGCTTCGCGATCGAGCGCGAAGTCCGGTCAGGCCTATTCCCCCAGCAAACTCGGCGGCTTGCACGTTCCGCTTGTGAGAAACATTAAGCATCGGCAGGCCGACAAAAATAGCGCTACCGATCACATTGCCTGCCATCCATTAACTACATATATGCGCATTTACGGCAAATTGCGCCTTTTATCGATTTAATGAAAATCGACCTCATTAACCCGGCGATGGTTATCTCACGGATTATGCAAGCGCCGGCCAGGCGTGCATCGCACGCAGCCATACCGTGCTTGCCGCAAGCGCTCGCCGATCTCTGCTCGATGATCGCAGGAAGCCGCATGCACGGGGCGCGCAGGCTTGGTCGCCTGCCGCCATGGCGATTCAACGCCTGCGGCCAAGATGGGAATCGCGATGAAAGCCTGCGCCGCAGACGCCGCGCCGGCCCATGACGTACGAACCTGATGACTCAGTGGGCGCCGTAGAGCGCCGCCGCGTCGGTCTTGAAGGCGGCTGCGCTGTCGGGACGGCTGTAGAACATGTGGCCGCCCGGGAACACCGCCAGCTTGACCCGCTCGGACTGGCCGAAGCTGGGCATCTGGTCGAGGATCAGCCGCGAGGTGAAAAACGGGCAGGACAGATCGTTGTAGCCGTGCGCGATCATCACCTTCATCTTCGAGTCGTTGGCGATCGCCTTGCGCAGGTCGGCCACCGGCTTGTCGTCGCTGTTGCCGCGGTCCCAGGCCTTGTTCACGGCGTAGGAAAGCGCCTCGTAGTGCGCATCGGTCTTCCAGCCCACCTCGCGGGTGATGAAGTCCACCATCGCGCTGGTGGTCGGAGCGATCAGCGATTCCAGGATCGGATCGCCGGACTCGCGTTCGGCCGAGCCCGGGAACGGATCCCAGGAGGTGACGTTGGAGTCGTACACGCTGCCGATCTTCTTGTCGGTGCGATGCGCTTCGCGCAGGAAGGTGCCGATGTCGACACGGCCGTCGAGCTTCGCCACCAGGGCCGGATCCAGGCCGGTGTAGGCCGAGACCTTCTGCACGATGCGGCCGATCGCCTCGGGGTCGGAGCGCCCGGCCAGGAAGTCGGTGACGAACTGGGTGCGCACGTAATGCTGCACATCCTCCATCGCGGCCGGCGTGAGGCGACCCTGGCTTTCCAGGTGCGCGGCGGTCATCGAAGGCAGGTTGATCATCCACGGCAGCGGCGACAGCGAGTCGTCGTCGCCGATCGCGGCCGGGTCGAGGTAGGGCGACACCATCACCAGGCCGCTCACGCCCACGCCCATCTGAGTCTGCAGTGCATAGGCGATGCGCGGCGCGCGATAACCGCCGTAGCTCTCGCCCATCACGTATTTGGGCGAGCGCAGGCGGCCGTGCGCCACCAGCCAGTCGTAGACCACGCGCGAGAGGTACTTGATGTCCGACTCGGTCGAGTAGAAGTCCTTCTTGGTGGCGGCCTCATCCTCCAGCGAGCGCGAGAAGCCGGTGCCCACCGGATCGATGAACACCAGATCGCTCAGGTCCAGCCAGGTATAGGGGTTGTCCTGGGTGACCGCCGCATCCGACGGCGCATCGCCCTCGGCGCCGAACTGGATGCGCTTGGGACCGATCGCGCCCATGTTGAGGTACACCGAGGAAGCGCCCGGGCCACCGTTGAAGGCGAACGTCACCGGCCGATCCGGCTTGCTGCCGGGCACCGTGTAGGCGGTATACACCACGTCGGCGATCTTCTTGCCCTTGGCGTCGCGCACCGGGATCACGCCCACCGTGGCGTCATACGCCAGGCTGCGGCCGCCGATGCGCACGCTCTGGTGAATGGTCTTGTCTGCCGGCAGCGGCGGCAGCTCGCCCTCAGACTTCTTGTCGGCGCCGGCCTCGGCGCCCGGCTTGGCGTCCGCCGCGACGGCGGCGACGGGATGGCAGGCCAGCGCGGCGAACAGGATCGCGGCACCGCACACCAGGCGGGTGAAGCCTGCGGCAGGGGAATGACGGGTCATGGATTCTCTCGTGCGGAACTCATCGTGGAACGGCATGGACAGGCGGAGCGCCTTAGCGCGACAGCGGCAAGGCAACGACTACATATGCGGCATGCCGCCGGCCGGCGGACAGTGCCTTAAGGCATGGATGCGGCGGCGATGGCAAACAAACGGACGTCCAAACGCCGCCGGCCGGGCCAGCCCACCGGCACGCCGGCGACTGCCTGCCAATTGTTATAATATAACAATCATGGCAGCATCCGAAGTGCGCCGCACGAATCGGCGCGATCGGCACGGCCTGAAACGGGGGAGTCATGAAACGAATCATCTGCGCCCTGCTGTGCCTGGTCGCACCGGCAGCGACCAGCCGCACCGCGCCGCCGGCGAGCACGGCCGAATTCCAGATCGTCGAAAGCGTGCCCGAGGCGACCAGCTACGGAACCCCGGGCGTGCCGCGCACCCAGGCGGTATGGCTGGAAATGCTCGGCCAGGCGCGGCAAAGCATCGACCTCGCCGCGTTCTACCTCGCCGACAAGCCGGGCAGCGCGCTGGCGCCGGTGCTGGATGCCCTGGTGGCCCGGGCCAAGGCCGGCGTGAAGGTGCGCATCCTGGTCGACCAGAGTTTTCTCAAGGACAACCAGGACAGCGTCGCGCGCCTGCGCGCGGTCGACGGCATCGAGCTGCGCGTGCTGCCGGTCGACGCGCTCACCGGTGGCGTGCTGCACGCCAAATACCTGGTGGTCGACGGCCAGCAAGTGTTTGTGGGCAGCCAGAACTGGGACTGGCGCGCGCTCGAACAGATCCACGAGATCGGCGCGCGCATCGTCAATCGGCGCCTGGCGCAGACCTTCGGCGCCAGCTTCGACTTCGACTGGGAGCTGGCCGCCCATCCGCAGCTGCCCGCCGCAGCGGAGCGCGCCATGCAGCCGCCGGCGTTCGCGCCGGCCAGCGCAAGCGACCCGGTACTGCTGCGCGGCGGCGACGGCGAGACGCTGGTGGCCTTCCCCGCCTTCAGCCCGCCCGCGCTGATGCCGCACTGGGTCAGCGCGGAGCAGCCGGCCCTGGTGGACATGATCGCGGCCAGCCAGCACAGCCTGCGCATCCAGGTGATGACGCTTTCGGCGATCCGCAGCTACGGCCCGAAAGGCTGGTGGCCCGAGCTGGACGGCGCCATCCGCGACGCCGCCGCGCGCGGCGTGCAGGTGCGCATCATCGTCGCCGACTGGGCCCTGCGCGAACCGATGCAGTCCTACCTCAAGAGCCTCGCCGCGCTGCCCAACATCACCGTCAAGTTCAGCCGGCTGCCGCCGTCGCCGCAGGGCTTCATTCCGTATGCGCGCGTCGAGCACGCCAAGTACGCGGTCGCCGACGAGCGCAGCAGCTACATCGGCACCGGCAACTGGGAATGGAGCTATTTCAACAACACGGTGGACGCCTCGGTATTCGTGCGCGGCGCCGGCCCGGCCAAGACCCTCGCCGACATCTTCGACCGCGACTGGAACGGCCCCTATGTCGAGCCGCTGCGGCTGGACCGCAGCTACGCCGCGCCGCGCACTCGCTGAGGCGTTCGTGCGCTGCTGCTGCCCTGCGACGGCGGCAGCGCGCGACTGCGCTATGCTCGACCGTCCCCATGACGGAAGCCGGCCGTGAGCGACCTCCCCTTCGATGCGGTGATCTTCGACTGCGACGGCGTGCTGGTCGATTCGGAGCCGATCACCAACCGCATCCTCGCCGAGATGCTGGCCGAGCTGGGCTGGCCGATCAGCGCCGAGGAAACCATGCGCGTCTTCCTCGGCAAGGCGGTGATGGACGAGGCCGCACTGATCGAGGCGCGCACCGGCAAGCCGGTCACGCCGGCGTGGCTGGCGCAGTTCCGGCATCGGCGAAATATCGCGCTCGAACGCGAGCTGGTCGAAATCCCCGGCGCGCCGGCCGCCGTGCGCAGCCTGCACGCGAGCTTGCACGGGCGCATCGCGGTGGCTTCCGGCGCGGATCGGCCGAAGGTGCAGATGCAGCTGGCCATGACCGGCATGCTCGCCTACTTCGGCGAACGCATCTTCAGCGGGCACGACCTGCCGCGCAGCAAGCCGCATCCTGACGTCTACCTGGCCGCCGCCGCCGCGCTGCAGGCCGATCCCGCGCGCTGCGCGGTGGTGGAAGACACCGTCACCGGCGCGACCGCCGGCCTGGCCGCCGGCGCCACCGTGTTCGGCTTCAGCCCGGGCGGCCCCAGCCACGACAGCGCGCAGGCCTTGCGCGGGATCGGAGTCCAGCACATCTTCCATGACATGGCGCAATTGCCGGCGGTGCTCGCGCAATGGCGCGCGCCGCGGCCTGTCCACGCCGCGACGCCCTAGACCAACACCGCGATATCATCCTGCTCCACCATCACCCATAGCGCCGAGACATGGACCGCCAAGACGCCGACGAAGCATCGCCCTATCGCGCGCCACGCGCCGTCGTCGACCAGCCTGTCGCCCCTGAACGCGTGCGCGATCCGCGCGCGGCGACGCGCTTCCTGCAGGTGTTTCTCGGTGCGCGTGTGGTCGGTGTCCTGCTGCTGATCCCGCTGATTGCCCCCGGACCGTTCCTGGACAGCCCGATCGAGACACTCACGCATGACCTGTGGCCATACCTATCGATCCTGGCCAGGGCCTTCAGCACCTTGATCGCACTGGAATTGCTCGCGCTGCCGGTCTGGATGTGGCGTGCGCAACGCAATGCACTGGCGCTGGGCGCCACCGGCCTGCCGCCGCTTGCGGTTTCGATGCTGTGTGTGCTGGTGCTGCCCAACCTGGGTACCGCCATGCTGATCCACACCATCAACCTGCTGACGCTGGCGATCCCGGCGCTCATCCTGGCGATGAGCATCGGCATCGGCCATGCGGTCGGCCGGATCGCCGACAACGCCGCAGCCGGAGGTTGGAGCAGCCCGCCCCTGTTGAAGACCTGGTGGAGCCTGCTGGCGCTGCAGCAATTAATCGCGCTGTGGCTCCTCTACCGCTCGCACACGCGGCCGGACCTGCTGATGACCGATCACGACCACGCCGCCCTCATTGACGGCCTGCTCTCGGCCGCAGGCGATCTGGCGCTGATCCTGCTGGCAGGGCGCATCGCGCGCGGCCAGACCGCACTGTGGCAGGCGCTCAAGCGCTGAGCAAACAACCTCGACGCCATCGCATCGCGCGCCGCTCACTTCGGCGGCAGCGTGCGCGCGAAGGCCAGCGCCTCGCCCAGCAGCCGCTGCCGCAGCACATCGTCGCCGCAGGCTTCCGGCGCCAGCCGCACCCAGCCCTGGATCAGGCGCTCGCCCGACGACATCGGCGCCACGCCGGCCAGCTGCAAGGCCTCGCCGTCGCGGCCCTTGCCCAGGCGAAACAGCAAGCCGTCGGCACGCGCGCCGCAGACCAGATGGCCATCCCTCAGCCAGACCCGGCCGCCGAACATGCCCTTCTCCTCCAGCCCTGCATGCTCGGCCAGATCGTCGTGCAGCAGTGCTTCCAGACCTCTGTCGCGTGCCATGTCGCACCCGCCGATTCGATGCGCCCCCGATCGGGGCCGCTGTCTCGCACTGCGAAAGCAGCACGCAGTGCCGTAGCGCCTACCTTAGCGGTCGACGGCGCATGCGGAAACCGGCGATTCCGCGCCACGCCCCAGCTGCGCCGCCGCGCCTCAGTAGCGACCCGGCTTGAATTCGACCCGCACACCGAACAGCGGCAACAGCACGAAGCCCAGCCCGATCCACAACAGGCCTAGCGGCGTGCCCCAGCTGGCCCAGAACGTGGCCGCCTGCGCGGTCCCGGCCGGGTCGCGCGGATCGTAGGCCACCGGCACCGCGGCGCCGCGTGGACGCGACACATAGCCGTTCTGGGTGAACTCGACCTCGTGACCGTCCGCCAAGGCGAAGCGCAGCCTGGGATGCGGTGTGGGATCGCTGACGTAGGCGGTCGCATGCGCCGCATGCGAGAGGAACGCCGCCGTGCGCCAGCCCAGCGCGAGGGCTGCGACGAGCGCGATGGCGCCGAGCACGATCATCAGCCAGGCCGCCGCCGTGCGCGGGGGCCGGCTGGAACGCGTCGGCAAGGATTCGCTGCTGGACATGGCCAGGGTCACTCCTGATCGGGATATCGAGACGGCGATGAGCATGGCCGGTGCGCGGTTGGCGCACACAGTCTGGCCACGCCAGGATGCGGCATCGAAGGCTTCAAGATTTCGGCAGCGCGCGCGCCGGCGCCGCGCCCAGGCTGCGCATGAACGATTCGACCGCCGTCGTGTAAGCCGAGTCCTCACCCAGTTGCTCGTTGATCTGCTCGTGGCTCAGGTCTTCCTGCAGCACGCTGGCGCGGCCGCCATAGCTTGTCGCCTTGGCCACGAAGGCCTGCGCCTGCGCACAGGAATTGTCGCGGCGGCTCGAGCACACCGCGAGCAGCGGCACGATGCGGGCCTGCAGGCGCTGGTAAGGCGAGACCTTGGCCCAACCGTCCGGCTGGCTGCCGAAGGCGCGGTCGTACAACGGCAGGTGACGGGCCTGCATGATGCTCGCCACGTCCAGCGCCGCGCTGTCCAGCGACACCGTGCCCAGCCAGGCTGCCGCGCCGCGCGACTTGGCGATGGCCGGCGCTGCGCTCAGCAAGGCCACCAGATGCGCGCCCGCCGAGTGCCCCATCAGCACGAAGGCAGCCGGATCGGCGCCCCACGACGCGGCGTGCTGCTGCGCGTAGGCCAGCGCCTGCGCTACGTCCTCGGCCTGGGTCAGCGGTGGCGCCGCCGGCAGCATGCGGTAGTCCACCGAGATCAGCACGAAGCCGCGCGGCACCCAGCGCGCCAGCTTGTTCTGCACCACGCCGCGGGCGGCCTTGTCGCCGAACGCCCAGGCGCCGCCGTGCACCAGGAAGATCACCGGCGCGCGTTCGGCATGCGCGGGCAGATAGACGTCCAAACGTTGTTGCGCATCGCCGCCGTAGGCCAGGTCGTGCAGCACGCGCACGCCGGCAGGTAACGACGCTTCGATGCGCCGGGCCTGCCAGGCCTGCAGGCGCTGCTGCAGCAAGCCACCGCGTGCGCCTTCCTGCGCAAGGCAGCTGCCCAGCGGCAAGCAGGCCAGCCACAGGATCAGCAGACAGCGGCAGGCAGGAACGGATGTCATGGAAGCCCCCTCGGCATCCATCGCGCATCGATGGATCGCTCGCATCCTAGGTCCGGTCGCGTCCGGACGACAGGGCGGCAGCGGCCTCGCCAGGGTCAGATGCATCCGCTTGCGCGCACGGCCGCATGACGTGACCGGCTCGCCCGAAATCTGTGCGCCTCGACTTCAGCGCGACATTCGCAAGACCATGCGCCGCAGGCCGGCAAGAAGCAGCGCCCCGCCGGAACGGCTAGGGCATCATGCGTATCGTCAGCGTCTCGCCAGAACAGGGTTGCTGGTCCGCCGCGATGGTCTTCGGCAGCCGGTGTTTGTCGGCGGCGACATTGGTGTAGTAGCGCAGTTCGACCTGCATGCCCGAGCCGGTCGGTTCCCACAGCCCGACCCACAGCCGGCCGTCGCTGCCCAGCATCAGCAGCGACTTCGTATCGCAGGCGACCCCGGGCACGAACATCGAGATCACCTGCGCGCCGTTGCCGTCCAGATTCTTTTCCTGCGCGTTGGCGCTGGAAGCGGTGCTCACCAGGTAGGCATAGTCCTTGGCGCCGAGCAGACGATGCAGCGCCTGGTCCAGTGCCTGGGTCGGCACCAGGCCGCGCACGAACAGGCCGGCCGGCGATGCCGCAGCAGCAACGCCCTTGGCAGGCTGCGGCAGGTACAGGCCGTCGTAGCGCAGATGCTCGCCCGCGCCGCACTCGCCGCTGTCGCCGTCCTGCTCCACCCGCAGCGCCGCGCCGACGCGGATAAAGCGCAGGGCGCAGGCGGCGGTGTCCTGCGCGGCGTTGCCGCGAAACGCCGCGTGACGCTCGTCGCCGAGCCGCGCCAGGCCGCTCAGATCGCCCTGCCCGCCGCCGCTGTTCTCGCCGCCGATGTCGAAGCGGAAACCCTGCGCGGTCACGTGGTCGATGCTCAGCGAGGCCGACGCCAGCTCCGGCGTCAGGCTGACGCGATACCAGCGGCCGGCCCAGTCGAAGCGCCCACCCATGCCCTGCAGTTCCAGCGTGCGCTGGGCATAGCTCGGCCGCAGGCAAGCGGCATCGCCGCCACAGGCGTCGCGCTGCTTCAGCCAGTCGCGCTGGTCGGCCTTAAGCTCATCCGCATGCGGCGAGACGGCCAGGGCATGCGCATAGGCCTGGGCCATGGCGCGGTCGCGCGCCTGCAGGTCGGGATCGGCGCAGATCGCGCGCTCCGCCGGCGACTTGGCCTGGGCGCACTGCGCCGCGCCCGCCCACGCGGCTGGCGCGGCGCCGGATGCCAGCCACGCCACCGCCGCCAGCCAAGCCGCATGCCTTCGCTCACGCTTCATCATGATCCGTGCTCCGCTTGCCTCGGAGGCATGGTAGCGGGATGGGGCGATATCGACCGTGCCTCGCCTGCCGCTGTCGTCCACGGCGACAGCGATACGCCGCATGCGCGATCCGGGACGCGTCGCGACACTGCCGGCCGCGGAGCCTCGGCGATGTGCTGATGAACGCGCCGCTCAAACCCAGCGCTAAGGCCAGGCCTTGTCCGAAGCCGTGGCCGTGGCTTCGTTCCCGGTGCTCAGCACGCCATACAACTGCTGCACCCGCTGCGTCGCGTGGTAGTTGCCGATCAGCAGCAGCAAGGCGCTGCGCTGGTCGCGGTCGCCGAGGCAGGGCACGATGTCCTTCCAGTAATTCATCAACGACCAGCGCGCAAAGCGCACGTAGATGCGCCGCCACTGTCCGTAGCTCTTCGGCAGGTCCGACCAGCGCGCGCCGGTGTCGGCCACCCACATCACGGCTTCGAAGAAGCGCCGCAGGTTTTGCGCGTCCTTGCGGATCTTGGGACCGCGGTAGTCGTCGATGCTGCGCATGATCTGGGTCCAGTCCGTCTCGCTGACCCGGTAGCGCGGCACCCAGCGCTCGCGCAGCTGGGCGAGCACGCCCGGCGCGGCGCGCAGGCTGCTGCCCTCCGGCAGGCCCGCGGTATGCATCGCCGCATCCAGCAGTTCCAGCACTCTGTAGCGATGCGCCGAAGTGGCGGCCAGCCCGCCCCTGGCTGACGGCTCGGGTGGCGCTGCACTTCCTGCTGAATCGGCCCTCTGGCCGGTCTCGCTCCCGCTGACACGCATAGGATCCCTAAGCCTCGATGGCTGTCCTCGGTTTCCCCTGTCGCGGTGCGACGGCGCGGCCTTCGACGAAGCCGCCCGCACCCGTCGTCGGCATCCGAACCGCGACGGGCCGTCCCTGTGCGGCAACGGGCAGACCGGGCAAAGCGAGCGGCCATCGGGCCCGCCGCACTTCGTTGATGCCGATCCGACCCCCTGCCTCATCGCTTGGCGCGCATGGCCCTGTTCGTCGGGACCTGAGCGCCTTTGGACGCGCGAAATCTACCCTGAATTGTGAACTACATCAAGTTTTATATGGGACAGATGTGTATGCAAAGAAGCCGGTGCCGGGCGCGCCTGCGGCGCAGGCTCGCGCGCGCGGCCGCGTCGGCGCAGCCTTGTCGCCCACGAAAGGGCCTGCTTCAATCCGCACCCATGCAAGTGAGAGCTGCGCCATGAACAGCAACGACGCCGTCACGCGCGGCGCCCATGCGCCGACCGCCGATCTCCCGCCGGCGCAGTCCTTCGAGCTGTTTCCCACCCGCATCTGGCAGGTGCCGCTGCCCAGGCTGGCGTCGCGCCTGCCCGCCTGGATCGCCGCGATCGAGGCGATGCGCGCGGCGGCGCCCACGCCGGCCGGCCGCACCAACCGCGGCGGCTGGAACAGCGTGGACCAGGCCGTGCTGCAACAGCCCGCCTTCGCCGAACTGCAGCCGCTGGTGCGCCGCTACTGCCTGCAGGCCTTCCGCGAGATGGGCGTGAACGTACCCGCCTTCGAACTGCAGTCCTGGGTCAACATCCACGATCGCGGCGGCTTCAATTTCCAGCACATGCACGAGGGCGCCCTGCTCAGCGGCACCTTCTACCTGCAGGTGCCGGAAGGCTCCGGCGCGCTGGTGTTCAAGGACCCGCGGCCCGGCGTGCTCAACGCCTACGCGCGCGGCGCCGGCGCGAACGCCTACAAGGATATCCAGCTGCGGCCCTCGCCCGGCCTGCTGGTGCTGTTCCCGCACTGGCTGGAGCACTTCGTGGAACCGCACGCCAACGACACGCCGCGCATCTGCATCCCGTTCAACGCCTTGCCGCGTTGAAGCAGTCGCCGGCGCCATCACGCGACACGCAGACAGGCGCTAAGGCGAGTTGAGGTAGATCGGGTTGCCCAGCAGCAGCAGCTCGCCGCCGGCGCCGCGCACCTCGGCGCGCAGCCAGTGCCGCTGGCCGTCGCTGCGCCAGTCGAAGCCGATCGTCTGTGCGGCGGCGTGCAGCGCCGGGTCGAACGCCGGCTTGAGCGCGTCGTGGTCGGACACCAGCGCTACACGGCTGCCGACGGGCGCATTCACACCGAGGGTGAAATGCACCGTATCGCCGGCCGGTGCAGCCAGCGCATCGCCCATCTCGGCCCGATGACCGCCGGCCTCCGCGCCAAGTGCGAGCAGGCGATCACGGCTGCCCTGCACGTCGACGAAGACGTGGCCGGCCCGGATCGCGTCGAGGATCGCCGGCATCGAAAGCTCGGCCGCATGCACCACCGTGGTCGGCGTGCCGATCACGCTGCTGCCCGGCAAGGCCAGCGGCTGGGTGGCGTCGTGGTTGTCGCTGCCGCCGACCGCGGTGAGCCGGAAGCCCTGGTCCAGCCAGTGCTGCCAGAACGGAATGCCCGACCACTGCGGCGCCAGCGCGTCCAGCCCGTTCACCGCCTCGATCGCCTGCACCTGATGCATGTCGACCGGCTGCGCCGGCGTCCAGCCGCAGCCCATGCAGCTCTCGTCGTTGGGCCGGATCGGATGGTTGATCGAGAGCAGGCCGTGCAGCGCAGCGACCTGGCGCAGCAGCGCGTTCCAGTCCGGCACCTCGCGGCTGCCCACGCGGAAGTCGACCGGCGGCAGCGCGCCGAACAGATTCGCGTGACCCTGGAAGGTGGTCAGCTCGCGCGCGGGAATCAGCAGCAGGCGATCGAAGTACGGCTGCAGCCCGCGGATGTCGTTCGATTGCGAGATCGTGTTGTGGTCGCTCAGCGCGATGAAGTCGAGCCCGCTCGCCACCGCCCGGCTGGCGGTGAGGAACAGCGGGCACGGCACGCGCTGCGCGCCGCTCTGGCTGCTGCAGCTGCCGTCGCTGTGCGCGCCGTGCATGTGCAGGTCGCCGCGATACCAGCCCGCCTCGGCGCGCAGCGGCGGATTCAGTTCGCGCGGCCCCCAGGCATCCGCGCCGCCATGGCCGAACCAGATCCGCGCGGTATAGCCGGCATGCGCGTCCTGGCGGATGTTCGGGATGCCCAGCAGCAGGGTCCAGCGTCCCGGCTCGATCGGCCCGGGCAGGTAGGACGGCGTGGCGTCGGTGGCCGACACGGTGAAGACGTGCTTGTTGCCGCCACTCCAGCCGCGGAAGCCGCCCTGGCCGCGAAAGCCCTCTGGGCCGAGCAGGCCGAGGTCGACGGTGGTGTGCTGCTCCTTGCCGGTGTAGGCGAAGTCGATGGTGATGCGGCTCACCCCAGCCGGCACCTGGAACGGCACGCTGCGATAGCTGCGGTTGTCGCGGCCGTCGAGCTCGCCGCGCAGGATGCGATCGGGCGCCTGCTGCGCCGAGGCGGCAGCGACGGCAAACAAAAAAACCAAGGCAAACAAGCTGCGCATGAGCGAGGCTCCGGACAAGACGAACGCGATGGTTCGCATCCCTGCGACGAGGGTGGTCAGCGCGGTTCCCTGCCGCGTGGATTCGCTGCAATCCCCTGCCCGTGAATCGGCCGCGAGCAGCCTTTCGACGGCGGTCTTTCGGCCAGCAGCTCTCGGCGAACAGGGCGATGGCATTCGGCCGTACATCGACCCGCCCGCCGGTGTCGCCGCTCAGCCCTCAGCCGAACGATTCCGACAACGACAGCGAAGCTTTGCTGCGTGTGCAAGCCGCACGTATCCATCAGCAAACGCTCAAAACCGGTACAGCACCGAGGCGCGGAAGGAGCGCCCCAGCAAGGGCCGCGCGATGAACACGCTGGCTCCCGCATCGCTGCTGGTCACCTCGCCGGAGCGCGGATTGCCCTCGGTGAGGCCGAGCGAGTTGTTGAGGTTGTCGGCGTAGAAGAACAGCGACAGGTCCGGCGTGGCCTGGTAGCGCGCGCTGAAGCCGATGGTGTGGTACTGCGGCAGCACCACCGAGTTGGCGGTGTCGGCGTAGCGCTTGCCCTCGTACTCGAAGGACATCTGCAGGCGCAGCTTGTTGTCCAGCAGGTTCACCCCCGGCACGATGCGCACGCTCACCTTGGGCACGCGGATCAGCTGGTCGTCCTCGTAGTCGAGCAGCACCGGCGCGCCGGCGACCAGGGTGGTGTACTTCAGCCCCTTGTATTTGGGATCTTCCAGCGTGGCGTTGTACTGCAGGTCGAACATCGGCGAGAAGTAAAAGGTGCCTTCCAGCTCCAGCCCGTAGGTTTCGGTGTTGGCGTAGCCGGTTTCGGCGGTCGACACGCCGGTGATCGGGTTGTACACGTAGTTGCTGAAACCGACGTTGTTGTACTTGGTGTAGAACAGCGTGGCGTAGGCATCCATGTAGCGATCGCTGAACTTGTAGCCGATTTCCGGCAGCACCATGGTCTGGGTGATCGGCGTCGCGGTCGGCGTGGTGATGTACGAGCTCAGGTTGGGCAGACGAAAGGTGCTGGTGTAGCGCGCGAACAGGCCCTGGCGGTCGCTGAACTGGTAGTTCGCGCCCAGGGTCCAGCCCAGCTTGCTGAAGCTGTGGTCGTAGTCCACGTACTGGCCGTTGCCGGTGAGGATCTGGCCGTTCCACGGCGTGCCCAGGTTCACCGTGGTGGAGTTTTCGGTCCAGCCGCGCGTGTTCACTTTTTCCCAGCGCGCGCCGGCGTCGATACGCAGCTTGTCGTTCACCTGCCACTCGTCGGAGGCGTAGAACGCGTTGGTGGTGGACTTGCCGCTGGCATGCGCCCACTCGTAGCCGTTGCTGTAGATGCCGTCGTCGGTGAGCATGCCGAGCGGCTTGCCGGAGGCATCCAGCGCCACCAGGTTGAGCAGGCGCGCGTTGTCCTGCGCGTCGAGCAGCACGGTGGAGGAATAGCGATCGAAGCTCTGGTCGAAGTGCGCGAAGTAGTAGCCCAGGGTGACGTCGTGGGTCTGCTCGCCGAACTCGAACTTGCGCAGCAGGCGCGTATCGCTGCTCAGCTCGGTCATCGGCATGGTGACGCCGCGCAAGCCGCCGAGCACCACCAGGCCGTTGCCGTTCTGGCTGGCGTTGTTGAACACCTGGTTTGGCGCGTCGACGTATTGCAGCTGCATGCCGGCGGCGCCGGGAAAGTATTGAGTCAACCGCGATTGCGCCGAGGCGAGAAAGGCCGAGGCGGTTTCCACCGTGTTGGCGAACACGCCGTTGCGCTGGGTATCGGTGTCGCTGTAGCGCAGGTTCTCCGCCAGCTTCCAGTCGTCACCCAGGCGATAGTCGAACTTCAGGGTCAGCTGGGTGCGCTTCACCTGGGTGCCCAGGCTGTTGTCGAAGTCGTAGGCGCTGCCGTTGCCCTGGGTCAACAGCATATGTTCGGTCTCGGGGCCGGCCAGGGTGCCGTAGTTGCCGTTGACCCCGGGCACCGCGACCAGGTCGCCGCTGGGGTTGCGGTACATCGGGATGCCCAGGTCCAGCGCCACCTTGTCGTCCAGCCGCTTCACGTCGAAGCTGATGTCGCCGTCGTCGAAGCTGCGCGACAGCGTGGCGCGCAGCTGGCCGCCGTTGTCGTTGTGGAAGCCCGGCCGACGGATGCCGTCGTCGACGCGGTAGAAGCCGCCGGTGCTGAGTTTCCAGCCGTCGCCCAGCGGCGTGCCGTACCAGAAGTCCAGGCGGTTGAGGTCGTAATTGCCCACCGTGTACTTGATCAGGCCCTCGGCCTCGTCGCCGACCTGGCGCGGAATGAAGTTGATCGCGCCGGCCGGCGCATTCGAATAGAAGATCGACGACGGGCCGCCGCGCACCACCTCGATGCGGTCGATGGTCTCGTCGAGGCGAAAGGCCTGGTCGGCATTGAGATAGCCCAGCGCCGGATCGTGCTGCACCGGGATGCCGTCCTCCAGCAGATTCACCGAGCCGTAGCCGTCGACCGGAATGCCGCGCGCACGGATGTTGCCGCTGGCCTCGCCGCCGGAGGACTCGACCCAGAAGCCGGGCACCGACTTCACCGCCTCGGTGACGCTGGTCGGCGCCTGCATGCGCAGGCGGTCCTCGTCGATGGTGGTGATCGAATAGCTGGTCTGCGCCTTGGTGCGCACGTCCACGCCGGAGCGCGCGGTGACCACCACCTGGTTGAGGTCGGTGGCGCTGTTGCGGTCGGCCTGCGGTGGCGTCTGCGCCGGTGGCGCTTCCGACGGCGGCGCCGAAGCGGCGGCGGCCGGCACGATGGTCAACGTGTTGGGCGTGATGAAGCGATAGTTCAGGCCGGTCCCGCGCAGCAGTTGCTGCAGTTGTTGCCGCGGCGGCAGGCCGGCCGGCGCGCCGGGGCTGCGCACGTGCTCGGTCACCGCCGAGTCGTACACCAGCTGCAGGCCGGTTTCGCGGGTGAAGCGATCCAGCGCCGCACTCAGCGGCATCGCCTCGATGGCGGCGGCGTGCGCCGGCGGCGTTTCGGCTTGGGCGAGCCAGGGCAGGCCGCCGGCCAGGGCGAGAGCGATGTGGATGGCGAGACGGTTGCGCATGTCGAAGCAGCCTTGACGAGGGGGTTCGGCGGCGGGCGCCATGCCGTGCGGACACGTCGAAGAACCTGCTGTGCTCGATCAGCGCGCTGGCGATATGCGGAATCCACGCTTGCCATCGGCAGGCGGCGATTCTGGTATTCGCATGACGCGCTGCGGCGGTCCGTGCGCAGATTCATCGAGGTGCCCGGCGGCGGACGACCCGATCTTTCCCGTCTAAAGAGTCCCGGCGCGACAAACCGGGTACCGGCAGCGGCGTGAATTTTTTCTTACAGCCGCGCCGGCGCCGACGCCGCCTGCCGCGCGACGATGCGCACGCGACTCCCCTCCTGCTGCACCGCCACGTCGGGCAGGCTCGCCAGATAGGCCAGAAAAGCCTGCGGGTTGCGCGCATGGAACACGCCGCTGATGCGCAGGCCGGCGATGCGCGGGTCCTCCACCACCAGTGGCGTGGCGGTATAGGCGTTGAAGCGCCGTGCCACCTCGGCCACCGTGGCCCGCTCGAAGCGGATGTCGTCGGGCAGCCAGGCGGTGGCCTGCGCGGGCGCCACCTGGCGCACGTCGCTGACGGCGCCGCCGACCAGGCAGATCTGCTCGCCGCCGGCGAGGTCCGCCAGGGCCGCCCCGGGCAGGGCGGCCGGGGCGCGCTCCAGCGCAGCGGTTGCGGCCCGGTCCCACACGCGCACGCGCCCGCTGATCACGGTGAGGATGTCGTCGTTGGCGGCGCGCTGTACCTCGAACACCGTGCCGACGTCCTGCAGCACGTGACCGCCCACGCTGACCAGCAGCGGCCGCTGCGGATCCTTGCCGACGTCGAACAAGGCATCGCCGCGCAGCACCGCGATGCGGCGCAGGCGGTCGTCGTAGTTCACCCGGATCGCGCTGTCCCGATTGAGCTGCACGCGCGTGCCGTCGCTCAGCTCGAAACTGCGCACGCCGTCGCTGCCGGCGGCATAGTCCTGGCCGCCGGCGACCCGGCCGCTGCCGGCGGGATTCCAACGATCGACCAGGCCCCACGCCGCGGTCAGCGCCAGCAGGCCGGCCGCGGCCCAGCCGACCGCGCGGTACGACGCACGGCGCCGATGCGGCACAGCCGGCGAGGTGACGACGTGCGGCGGCGACGCCTCGCCGCGCAGCGGCACCACGGCCGGCTCGCGCCGCGCCTGCTCCAGCAATTCGTCCAGCGGCAGCGTGTCCAGCGACGCGGCGGCCTCGAGATCGCCGTGCATCCGCGCGATGGCCAGATATTCGCTGACATGCCTGGGCGAACTGCGCAGCCATTCCAGGAAGGCCGCATAGCGCCGCTCGTCCAGCGGCTGCTCGATGTACCAGGCGGCCGCCTGTTCGCGCAGGCGGCGCAGACGGCGCGCGTCTTCGGCTTCGCGCGGCTTATTCATAACTGGCCATGCCCTGTCGGCAAGCGGCCAGGCCTTTCACGATGTACTTCTTCACCATGTTGGTCGATATCTGCAGTCGCTCGGCGATGTCCCGGTAAGGCATGTCGTCGCGGTAATGCATGATCATCACGGCTCGGCATTTCGGCGACAAGCGGGCCAGCAGCGCGGCCAGCCGTTCGCGGCGCAGCTGGCCGTCCGCGTGCGCCTCCGCGGCGCAGGGCACCGCGGCGTGCCCGGCTTCGTCCAGCGCATCGCCGCCCTGCGGCTGCGCCTGGCGCAGCGCGCCGTACTCCTTCAGCAGGTTGGCGGCGACGGTGAACAGGTAGGCCTCCGGATTGCGGATGCTGGCGGCGTCGGCCGGGCCGATGCGCAACAGGCGCAGATACACCTCCTGCACCAGGTCCTGCGCGTCCCAGCGATGAGTGACGCGCTGCCGGAAGTAGTGGCTCAGCGAAGCCCCCTTCTCGGCAAACAAGGTCGACCACGCTTTGTGCATTTCCCGCATCGCCACCCCTGCGATCGCGACCTTGGCCGCGACGGCTCGATACACCTCGGTTCGAACCGAGGGTAGCCGGCTTTCATGATGGCTGCGTGAAACCGACTCGCTGCAGTCGGCGGACCTGTGTGCGGACAGGGTCCGGGGAGATTCGCACGTGGCTGGTGCGCGCGGCGGTTTCCGGCGCGGAACAAGCGTGGCCAGCATGGCTCGAACCGGGCCTCGCCGATCGGGTGCGGTGCTTCGCACATCGATAACGCAATCCAAAAGTGCACACTCGACCTCACTCATGCCGCAGCGCCTCGGCGCGCGCCCGAGCGAAACTTTCCGCACTCAAATAGAGGGAATTTCCAAACACTTATGTGACAACAAGCCATCAACTCGCGCTTGACAAGCCCAGCCAGATCGGCATAAAAACTTGCTAAACGCAACTTCAAGTTGGCATCAAAGCCAAGCGACGGCAGCGCCAAGGACAAGGGATGACGGCCGGTTTGTTCAGGAAAGAAGTAACGATCGCGCGCCAGCAAAGCTGGCTGGGCACGATCCGCCTGCAGGCGCCGCGGCTGGGCTGGGCCTGCTGCGGCCTCGGCTTGTCCGTGCTGGCCGCGCTGCTCGGGCTGCTGGCAGGCGGCCACTACACGCGCCACGCGCGGGCTGACGGCGTGCTGGTGCCGACCGCCGGGCTGCTTCCGCTCGCGCCGACCGGCGCCGGCGTGGTGACCCGGCTGCTGGTGCGCGAGGGCGATCCGGTGCGCGCCGGCCAGCCGCTGCTGGAGATCTCCGCCGAACAGGACAGTGCGGCGCTGGGCGCCACCCACGCCGCCATCGCGACCCAGCTGGGCTTCAAGCGCGAACGCCTGCAGGCCGACCTGGCCGAGCAGGCGCGACTGGCCGAACTGCAGCAGCAGGACTTGCGCGAACGACTGGGCCTGCTGCGTAGGCAGGTGGCGCAGATGGACCAGCAGATGGCCTTGCAGAAACAGCGCGCCGACAGCGCCGATGCGCTGTACCGGCAATGGTCCGCGCTGGGCGGCAGCGGCGTGGTGAGCCGCCTGCAGCTGCTGCAGCAGCACGACGCGGCGCTGCAGAACCAGGTGCAGTTCCGCGAGCTGAGCGGCCAGGCGCTGCAGCTGCGCCAGCAGGTCGCGCAGCTGCAGGGCGAGCTGGAGCAGTTGCCGGCCGCCGTCGCGGCCCGTCGCAACGACACCGAACGCCAGCTCGCCGACGTCGCCCAGGCCTTGTCGCAGAACGCCGCGCAGCGCGCGATGCTGCTGCGCGCGCCGGCCGACGGCGTGGTGGCCGCCTTGCTGGTGCGCGCCGGCGCGGCGGTGAGCGCGCAGCAAACCGTGCTGAACCTGCTGCCCGCCGGCAGCGAGCTGCAGGCGGAGCTGTGGGTGCCCGCGCGCGCGGTCGGCTTCATGCATGCCGGCGAGCCGGTAGTGATCCGCTACCCGGCCTATCCCTACCAGGCCTTCGGCACTCAGCGCGGCCGCGTGCTGGACGTGTCGCGCAGCGCGCTGTCGCCGGCCGAGCTGAGCCGCCTGCTGGGCCAGCCGGTGCAAGACGCGCGCTACCGCGTGCGGGTGGCGCTGGCGCGCCAGAGCGTGCGCGCCTATGGCCGCGACGAAGCCCTGCGGCCAGGCATGACCCTGGACGCCGACGTGCAGCTGGACCGCCGCAGCCTGCGCGAGTGGGTGCTGGCGCCGCTGGCTGCCGGCGGGCGCGGCGCGGTCGGCCAGGCGGAGCTGCGCTGATGGCCGACGGCAACGCCTTGTCCGCCTGGGGCCCGACGCGACGGCTGCCGCTGGTGCTGCAGACCGAGGCGGCCGAATGCGCGCTGGCCTGCCTGGCGATGATCGCCGGCTATCACGGCCACCAGCTCGACCTGCCCGGCCTGCGCCGCCGCTACGGCAGTTCGCTGAAGGGCACCAGCCTGAGCCGGCTGATCGAGATCGCGCAGGCACTGGGCTTCGAGGCGCGCCCACTGCGCGCCGAGCTGGCCTACCTGGCGCAGGCGCAGCTGCCGTGCATCCTGCACTGGGACCTGGGCCACTTCGTGGTGCTGCGCCGGGTCGGCCGGCGCGGCGTGGAAATCCACGATCCCGCGCACGGCCGCTGCCGCCTGCCGCTGGCCGAGGCCAGCCGGCACTTCACCGGCATCGTGCTGGAACTGGCGCCCGGCGCCGACTTCGCGCCGCGACGAGAGCGCCAGTCGGTCAGCCTGCGCGCGCTGAGCGGACGCATGAGCGGCGTGGCGCCGGCGCTGCTGCAGCTGCTCGGCCTGGCGCTGGCAATCGAGGCGCTGGCCCTGGCCATGCCGTTCCAGCTGCAATGGGTGATCGACCAGGTGCTGCCCGCGGCGGACACCGACCTGCTGTGGGTAATCGCCCTGGGCTTCCTGCTGGCCACCGCAGTGCAGGCCGGCCTGGCGATCGCGCGGGCCTGGCTGCTCAGCTGGCTGGGCGCCACCCTGCAGGCGCAGTGGACCATCAACCTGTTCGGCCATCTGCTGCGCCTGCCGCTGGATTTCTTCACCCGCCGGCACATGGGCGACCTGGTCTCGCGCTTCAACTCGCTGCAGCTGATCCAGGCCACCCTCACCGGCAGCTTCGCCGCCGCCGTGCTGGACGGCGCCACCGGACTGCTGGCGCTGGGCATGCTGTGCCTGTACAGCGTGCCGCTGAGCGCCGGCGTGCTCGCCGTCGGCGCGCTCTACGCGCTGCTGCGCTGGGCCGGCTACCGCGCGCTGTGGCGGGCCAACGAGGAACAGTTGGTGCACGCCGCGCGCCAGCAGAGCGAGTTGATGGAATCGCTGCGCGGCATCCAGGCGATCAAGCTGGCCAATCGCCAGGGCGAGCGCCGCGCGCGCATCGCCAACAGCACGCTGGCCTGGGCCAGTCGCAGCATGCACAGCCAGCGCCTCACGCTGGCCTTCGCCGCGACCAGCCAGGGCCTGTTCGGCGCGCAGCGCGTCGCCCTGGTCGCGCTGGGCGGCTGGCTGGCGCTGCGCGGCCAGTTCAGCGCCGGCATGCTGATGGCCTGCATCGCCTACACCGACCAGTTCGCCGTCAAGACCGGCGCCTTGATCGACCGGCTGGTGGACTTCCGCCTGCTGCGCCTGCACGCCGAACGCATCGCCGACATTGCGCTGGCCGCGCCGGAAGCCGACGCCCAGGGCTGCTACAGCGGCAACGAGCCGGAGCCCAGCCTGGAACTGCGCGGACTGGGTTTCCGCTACGGCGACGACGAGCCATGGATCCTGCGCGGCCTGGACCTGTCCATCCGCGCCGGTGAATCGCTGGCCATCGTCGGCCCCAGCGGCTGCGGCAAGAGCACGCTGGCCAAGCTGATCCTGGGCCTGCTGGCGCCGAGCGAAGGCAGCATCGCGCTGGGCGGCGTCGACATCCGCCGCTACGGGCTGGACAACTATCGCCGCCTGCTCGGCACGGTGATGCAGGACGACAGCCTGTTCGCCGGCAGCATCGCCGACAACATCGCCTTCTTCGACCATGGCGCCGGCCTCGAGCAGATCGTGGCGGCGGCGCGCCAGGCCAACATCCACGACGAGATCATGGCCATGCCGATGGCCTACGAGAGCCTGGTCGGCGACATGGGCTCGGCGCTGTCGGGCGGACAGCGGCAGCGCGTGATCCTGGCCCGCGCGCTGTACCGCCGGCCGCGCATCCTGGTGCTCGACGAGGCGACCAGCCATCTCGACGTCGCCAGCGAACGCGCGATCAACCGGCACATCGCGGCGATGCAGATCACCCGCATCGTGATCGCGCACCGCGCCGAGACGATTGCCGCGGCCACCCGCGTATTCACCCTGGGCGCCGCCGCATGAGCGCGACGCGGCACGGCCTGCCCTGCCAAGGAATTTCACGCGCGCGAAGGACGCGTGGATGTCGACGCCGCAGCGACTTTTCTGCGGCTTACGAGGGTCATCACATGGAAAACCAGCACCAACGCGTACTCGCCCATCAGCTGGCGCGCGTCCTCACCGCCGCGGAGTACGACGCCGTGACCGGCGCCGGCACGCCGACCAGCACCACCATCACCAGCGGCGGCAACGTCTGCCACGACTCGGACGACAGCGACGGCACCGTCTCCAAGTGCAAGTGAACTGAGCCGCCATCGGACGCACGCGGCCGGCCGCGTGCGTCCTCTGCGACCACGGAGGTCCCTTGCGATTCCTGATCATCAGCTTCGCCGACGACCCGCACGCGCACGTGGTGGCCGCGGCCCTGCACGAACTCGGCCACGGCATCGTGCTGTGGGACGCGCCGAGCGCGTCCTCGGCGCTCGCCGCCAGCCTCCGGCTGGACCGGGCGCAGGCGGACTGGGACATCGGCGGACGCCGCTACGACAGCCGCGACTTCGCCGCGATCTGGCTGCGGCGACGGCGCCCGGTGCCGCCGCCGGATGGCCTGCACGAGGACGACTACCGCTTCGCCTGCGGCGAGGCCGAGCGCTTCTACGCCAACCTGTGGAGCATCGCGTCGCCGCACACGCGCTGGCTGCACGAACCGCAGCTCGCCTCCGCGGCGGAGAACAAGCCGCTGCAGCTGGCGATCGCGCGCCGCATCGGCCTGGCCATTCCGCCGACCCTGATCAGCAACGACCGCCAGCGCATCATGGACTTCATCGAGCATGCGCACGGCGAAGGCCAGCAGGTGATCTACAAGACCTTCAGGCCGGTGGGCTGGCACGAGCAGACCCAGGTGCGGCTAAAGCACACCACGCCGGTCAGCGCCGCGGACATCCGCGACAACCCGTTCGTGGAAGCCGTACCCGGCATCTATCAGCATCGCGTGGCCAAGCAGTTCGAGGTGCGCTCGACTTTCTTCGGCACGCGCGAGATCAGCGTCGCGATCGACTCGCAGCGACACCCGCAGGGCCGCGAGGACTGGCGCAGCGCCTTGCGGCTGGACGGCTATCTCGGCACCACCTCGCTGCCCGGGCCGATCTACGAGAAATGCCTGCGCCTGATGGCCGCGATGCAGCTGGAGACGGCCTGCTTCGACTTCATCGTCGACGCGCACGGCGACTACCACTTCCTCGAATTGAACCAGCAGGGCCAGTTTCTGTGGATCGAAGAGATCTGCCCCGAGACGGCCTTGCTGGACGCCTTCGTCGCCTTCTTCACCGGTCGCGAGCACGGCCGCCGGCACGAGCCGTTCGCGCTGTCGGCGATCGCCAACAGCGCAGCCTGCGCCGAGATCGCCCAGGCCTTTCGCAAGGAGCGCTTCGTCCATGTCTGATGTCGATGCCCGGAAACTCGCCGATTGGCACGCCGCGATCGTCCGCTGGGGCCGCCGCGGCGTGCTGCTGATCGGCGCCACCTTGCTGGCGATGCCCTGCCTGCCCGCGCGCTGTCGCGCCGCCGACGCACCGGCCGCCTCCGCCGAGGTGTTGGCGTCCGCCCAGGTCCATCTGCAGGCCATGGCCAGACAGGGCGAGGCGCCGCTCGATGCCGCGCAGATCGCCGAGGCCAGGCAATGGCTGCGCCGCGGCCGCGTGCTCGAAGCCGCGCGGCTGGCGCCCGCGACCATCGAGGCGCTCGGCAAGCTGGCCCTGCGCGGCAGCGCCGACCTGGATTTCCAGGACGATTGCCTGGACGGCTGGAACAGCCTGTGGACGCGCATCGGCACCGAGGTGGACCCGCTGGGCTATGCCTACCTGATGGATCGCATCGCACGGTCGCACGGACAGCGCCTGCGCTACGGCACCCTGCCGCCCGCGGGCAGCGCGAGCGAGACGGATGCCGCGCGCGAAGAGCTGCGCTTCGCCTCGCACCGGAACATGCTGGGCCTGCCGGCGATCGACAGCGCTGAGCTGCAGCGGCGCATCGCCGCCGACGGCATGCCTGCACTGGCCTTGGCGCATCCGGTCTATCCCAGGCTGCCGCGCCTGCGCGAGCGGCTGCTGCGGCTGGTGCAGGCGGACCAGGCCGCGCGCGTCGAACCCGAGCATGCGATGAGCCAGGCCGAGCAGGCCGCCTGGCAAGCGCGGCTGCTCGCCGTCGACGCCAAGAACCTGCCGGCGATCCAGGCCATTCACGCGCGCTACGGTTTTCCGACCACGGCGATGGTGGGACGCGCCGGCACGCAGGCCGCTTTCCTGCTGATCCAGCACGCGATCAAGGCGCCCGCGCTGATGCGGCGAGCCGCGCACGAGGCCGAGACCCTGGCCGCACGCGGCGAGCTGCCCTACATCGACTACGCCCTGCTGGCCGACCGCGTGGCCTGCCTGATCGAGCATAAGCCGCAGCCCTACGGCACCCAGGGCAATCGCGTGCGCAGCAACTACTGGTACTGCCCGATCGCCGCGCCGGCGCAGCTCAATCAGCGACGCGCCAAACTGTTCCTGCCGCCGCTGGATCACGAGGACATCTACGGCCCCGACGCGCAGCCCGCCGGCAGCTAGCGGCGCCGGTGCGGGCTTCAACTACAGCGCTCGCCACGCAGGAGCGCGCACAAAATAACGACGCCGATCGCAATCTTGGCGTACGCCGGGGTGCTCATATACTCTTCCAGACCTAAAGCGCCGGCGCACCGGCGGCTGGCCGGCGACACGGGCGACTGGCAGCGGATCGCTTCAGCGGCGATGACGGAAGCTCACCGCTCTGTTGCGACATTTCTCGCTAAGGGGGGAACACGGCATGGGCATGTTCGATTGGATCGAGTTCGACGGCGGCAAGGCACGCTTTGCCGGCGGCGTTCGTGGCTGGGACGAACTGGGCCACGAAACCTTCGAGGTCGAGCTGGACGGCAAGCAGTACTACGGCGAAGTGGCCAAGGCCTTCGCGCCGAACGAGCACGACTACGACCTGGACATTCTCTCTTTCGGCTACACCGTCCACGAGGACGTGGGCCTGCCGGCACCCGAGGCGCGCCAGCTGTTCTCGCCGGCCCAGGCCGCGCAGGTCGAGCGGCTGGTGCAGGCGCTGGCGGCTGAAGTGGCCACCTGGGAGGAGCCGCCCTTCATCCTGCGCCAGACCGAGAGCTCGCGCTTCCTGGGCGCAGTCCATTTCCGCGACGGCTGGATTCGCACGCGCGAAGCGGCCTGACAATCGGCTTGCCGGCAGCCGGCTGGGCTGCCTGCTCATAGGGGGCATCACGCATGGCAAGGTTTCTCCGTTACGGGCAAGAAGCGGTCGGCCACATCGCAGCCGCCAGATCGCTGGGCGAAATCCATAGCATTGTCAGCCGCTTTCCCGCTCAGGCGCCGAGCAGCGGCGCGGTGCTCTACAGCGGCCTGATCGGTCCGAGCAGCAGCACGTTGAGGGCGGAACCCCTGGCCGTGGAATTCGCCAGGCAGAGCAACGTCAGCATCATCAACAACACGCCGCGCGCTGCCTTCCTGTCGCGGCCCGATGTCGTGGACCAGATCAAGTCCACGGTCACGACCCTCAAGGTAAACGAGGGCCATACGACGGAAGAGGCTCATTCCATAGCCGTGGACTTTCTTTACGGCAACAGCAAGCAGCCTTCGCACAGCCCGACCTCGGTCGAGGGATGCCTGTGGGGCACGGCCTCGAAGGAGTTCGCCGAATCCTTGCACGGCCCGGTGCATGTGATGGGCACGTCGGCCAGTCCCGATCGGGTGCTCGGCAGGGTCGAAATTCCCGCGGCGCTGAATAATCAGAGAATCGATATGTTGGGCGGCCAGTCGATTCCCGGGCTGCGCGAGATCTTCCAGAGGGAGGGCGTCGCTCCGATCCTGCCGCTGGTGCAGAAGCCCTGCATCGAGGCGGTGCAGAAGGGTCTCTTCGAGGGGCCGGGCGGCCAGGGCCTGGTGCTTCCCAAGAGTTTCTACGCCTCGTTCGGATTGAACAGCGACCAGTTCTCCATCGTCATCCCGCCCATTGCCGGCCTCAGGCCGATCAATCCCTTCCAGCCGCCCGGCGTCACGCAGTCGTCGCCGGCGACGCCGGAACCGGGCAAGACCACCCCCGACCCGAGCAAGAGCACACCGGAGCCGGGCAAGACCACCAGCACCAGCGATATGTCGAAGCAGGTCGCGGGCCTGCTGGCGGCCTACCAAAGCGGTGACATCCAGGCGGCGCAGAAAACCATGCAACGGCTCGCCGACAGCGACAGCTCCCACCACATGCAGGCCCAGGCCAGCACCACCGTGACCCAGGCCACATCGCAAGCCTCCGTGTCCAAGCCCCAGCCCACGACGACGCAGCCCAGCACGCAGCAGCAGGCCGATCCGTCGACAAGCCAGGGCACCGGCACCCCGCGTCGCTGAAACGCCATGCGGGGCGCTGCACGCGCTTCCGCATGACGGCCGCGGCGTCGATCACGCAGGAGTCCGCAGAAGCATGAACATGTTCGACCGGACCAGACCAAAGCGCGACAGCACGGCATGCTCCGGCACCGCAGGCGGTCGGCGCACGCGCAGCGGCGCGATCTCCGGCATCGCACCCGGCGGCAGCGACTGCGAGATCATCCGGCGCGCCGCCCTTCGCCGCCGCGACGACGATGCGGCCGTGCCCGGCTTGGGCCGTGCCGTGCAAGCGCATGCCGGCAGCGCGAGCGCCGAAGCGCGCGCAGACTTCCTGCCGGCCGGCATGAGCCGGGCAGCGCGTGCGATTGCCGCCAACGCGCCGGGCATGGCGCGCTTCGTGCCGCATCGAAGCGAGCCGTCGCCTGGCCTCGGCATCTTCTCTTTTCGCGCCGGCTGGACTTGCCGGCGCCAGCCATTCTGACTTTATCCATGTGCCGGGCGGCGAGGAGCGCCGTGCGGCCCTAGGGGGAATCTCTCATGGCGAAGTCTTTCACGCCGTCCGGCCCGGACCAGATCACCACGGCGATCCGCACCGCGACCACGCTGGAACAGATCCAGGAGGCGGTCGGCCAGCTGCCGGCCAAGGCCAAAGGCCCCGATGCCGTGCTCTACAGCGGCCGCATCGGCGAGGTGCGCTCCGAGAGCGTCGCGCAGGAACTGGCCAAGCACGGCGACCTGAGCATCATCAACGACACGCCGCGCGCACGCTTCCTGGCCGACAAGGGCAACGAGGACCTGATCAAGAGCCGCGCCGCCGACATCCTGGAAAAATCGGGGCGCCCGCCCGCCGAGGCGGCGAAGATGTCGGTGGACTTCCTCTACGGCAACGGCACGCAGCCGTCGCATAGCCCGACCTCGGTGGAAGGATGCCTGTGGGGTAAAGCCTCGAAGGAGTTCGCCGAGTCGCTGGCGGGCAGCGTGAAGGTGGTGGCCACCGCGGCCAGCGCCGACCGCGTGTTCGGCCGGGTCGAGATTCCAGCCGCGCTGAGCAACCAGCAGATCCCGACGCTGGCCAGCATCCCGATGGATCAGCTGCGCGAAACCCATCAGAAGCAGGGCGTCGAAGGCGTGCTGTCGGAGGTGCAGAAGCCCTGCGTGCAGGCGGTGCAGAAGGGCGGCATCTACGCTGCGCCGGACAGCAGCACCGGCATCGCCTTGTCGAAGGAATTCGCCGAATCCATGGGCGTGCGCGGTCGCACGCTGTCCGACGCTTCCACGCTGGCCGCTTCCGGGCTCAAGCCGGCGAGCACCGGTGTGGCGCCAGCGCCGGACGCACCCTCGAAGACTTCGTCGAGCGACACCGCCATGCGGCGTGTCGAACAGCTGCTGTCGGCCATGCGCACCGGCGACGACACCGCGGTGCGCAAAGAAACGCAGCAGCTGGCCAGCAGCGACAGCGCGCGCCAGATGCAGGCCCAGGCGATCAGCACGGTGGACCGGCAGGAGCAGGCGCAGAAGGCGCCCCAGCCGTCGCCTGCCCAGCCCTCCGGCCAGCAGCAGGGCCAGCCCGATCCGAACCTGGTGCCTCGCGCCAGGCTCTAGGCCGCCGCCAGCGCCGAAGCGGCGCGGACAACCATTCAGCCGCCTCGAAAGCATCTTCATCCCGACACGTATCGAGAACCACTCATGAGCATGTTCGACTGGATCGAACTGGAAGACGGCAGGGCAAGATTCGCCGGCGGCATCCGCGGCTGGGACGAGCAGGGACACCAGACCTTCTCGGTGCAAGTGGAGCACGCGGCTTTCTTCGGCGAAATCGAACAGGTCGTCGTCGGCGCGCCGTGTGACTTCAACCTGGACGTCGTCTCTTTCGGCTACCGCGAAAGAGACGACGTCGGCCTGCCCGCTTCCGCGCGCGAGCGCTTTTCCTTGCCCGAAGCGGAACGAGTCCAACGCCTCGTGCAAGAACTGATCGCGGCGGCCGCGCCGTGGCTCGAGAAGCCCTTTCTGCTGCAGCCCTTCGAGGAGGCGCGCTTCCTTGGCGTGATCGCTTTCCGCGACGGCTGGATCAACACCACGGAAACTGCTTGAAGCGCCTGGTGCGCCAGGCTCTCAGGGGAGACATGACATGAAGGGCATGAGATCCAGGAGCACCTTTTGGAGACAGACCAGCGCCACGCTCATGCCAGAGCTGGCGAGCAGTACGGGCGCGACGTCGTGGAGGTCGTCCAGTACGGCGGTGATGCTGTGGACGGCGTCCAGTACCACGGCAGTGCCATGGGTATCAAAGAGCTCCTCGGTGGTGTGGCATAAGCCTTACGCGGCGTCCGAAGCCATCAGCAAGGCCACATCGCACGACGACATCCACAACGCGCTGGAAATGCACTCGGGCGCCGTGGTCGACCCGAAACAGGCGACTGTGCTCTACAGCGGTACGCTTGAGGTGGTTTCCAAGCAAGACCGCAGCAAGCGGTGGACCTTCAGCAGCGAAAGCGTCACTCAATTGATCGCGAAGGCGACCAAGGCCAACATCGTCAACGACACTGAGCGGGCATTGATGCTTGTGCATCCGCTGGTCGACATGGCGCTTTCGAAGAAGCTGATACAGCTGAAAGTCGACAGTCTGAGGCTGCAAGGCAAGCCGCTGGACAAACCGATCGACCTGAAGGCCCTGCAGGCTCTGCATCTGTACGGCCCCACCGAGAACTCTTACTGGGGCCGGCTCTCGAAGCAATTCAACGCATCCGCGCAGGATCGGATGATCATCGTCGCGACGAACGCCAGCCCGGACCGCGTGCTGGCGAAAATCGAGCTGCCGGAGGCGCTGAGGAATGCCAACGTGGTGACCATCAGCGGCCTGGACAGGCTGAGCCTGCAGAAGAGCCTGTCGAGCGGCGCCATGACCCACAGCGACATGTTCGCGCTGAGCCAGCAGCCCTGCATCGACGCCGTCAAGAAAGGCGGGCTGTTCGTCTCGCCCGACGGCAAACTGATGCTTTCGAAAGAATTCACGGATGAGCTCGGCCTCAAGGGCGCACGCCTGCCGAGCAGCGCCGAGCTGCTCGACAGGGGCTACATGCCGCTGGACACCGGGCGCACCACCACCCTCCCGAAGATCAATCCGTCCATACTCAGCGCCCTGGTGCCACCCGGAAGTGCGGCGCTCGTCAACACTGGCGCATCGCCGGCTTTGACCACGCATGCCGTCGTCCTATCATCGCCGCACGCTCAAGGGGGAAGTTCGCCGCTGGTGCCGCCAGGCTCGACTGCCGATCTGCTCGCGCGGGTCACCCAGGCAGTCAATGACTTGCAGAGCGGCAATCGAGACAGTGCACGCACAGACATCCATACCTTGGCCAACACCGACAGCTCCCACCAGATGCAGGCCCTGGCCAAGGCCGCGGCGAGCGAACCGCAGACCACGCCGCAACGCAGCGGCCAGACCCAGGCGCCGCCGCAGCAAGACAGCCAGAATCCGCCGCAGAGCCATCCGACCACACCGACTAATTCGGGCAATGGCACCCAGCACCACTGAATCCACTCCACATCCGACCGACCGAGGACAACGTGCAGCAAGACGAACTTGAGGCATTGATCAGCAATACCGCTGCCCTGATGGAGCAGTTCGAGCGACGCTGCGTCAGCATCGAACAGCGGCTGCAGGCTTCGGCGCTGAGCCTGCACAACCTGACCGAGCAGGTGCCGGAAACGGTCAAGCAGGCGGCGCACGATTCGCTGCAGGGCATGCCCGACCAGATGATGGGCAAGGCGCTGGAAGGCCTGGACAAGCCGGTGCACGACTACCAGCTGCACCTGCACGCGGCCAGTCACGAGATCGGCACCAGCGCGAGTGCGCTGGCGCTGCAGATCAAGAAGATGGAACAAGTGCACCAGATGCTGATCTGGAAGGTGGTCGGCGTCGTCGCCATCAGCCTGGTGCTGCTGCTGGTGGGCGGCGCCTGGCTGTCGATGCACTACTACAACGTGATCCGCAACGACCAGGTATCGGCGGAGATGGTCAAGGCCTACAACGCCGCCGACGTGGTGATGTGCGGCAGCCAGCTATGCGCGAACATCGATCCCAAGGGCCAGCACTACGGCAGCAAGGGCGAGTACGTGCCGATCCGCTCGCGCTGATCGCCTTGCAGCCTGCTTGAACACGCAGCGGCCCGGCATCTGCCGGGCCGCTCGTCGTTTGCGGGATCACGCTTCGACCCTGCGCGCTGCCGCGCTCGCACGGCGCGGCAGGCGGATACCGCGAGCCCGCTCCTGTGGATGCAGGCGTCGACGCCACGCCCAACCAGTCACCGCTCGCCTGCATCGAGCTGGATCACACCGCCGCCGGCACTGCAGCCCGACCGCAGGCTGTGCGTCACTCTTGCCGCAGTGGCCGGACGTCGCCGGGCGGCGGCTAGCGCGCTTGCTCCTGCCAGCCCAGTCCCAGGCTCTTCTGCAGCGAGGCGAAATCCTTGAGCAGGTCGGCCTGCGCCTGGGCCAGGTTCTGTCGCGCATTGAACTGGGTGCGTTGGGTGTCCAGCAGGTCGATCAGCGACGAGGCGCCCGCGGCGTAACGCTGCTCCATCAGCACTTCCGAACGGTCGGCCGAGGCCTGCACCTGCTGCAGGCGCGCCACGCTCTCGCGCTGGTGGCCGAAACGCGACAAGGCATTGTTGGCGTCCTGCAGGGCCGCCAGCACGGTCTGGCTGTACTGCGCGCTGGCTTCGTCGCGCGCCGCTTCGGCCGCGCGCACGCCGCTGCGGGTGCGGCCGAAGTCGAAGATGTCCCACTGCAGGTAGGGCACCGCCAGCCAGGTCAGCGCGCTCTTGCGGGTCAGGTGGCCGGGATCGGCGGCGGCCGAACCGAGCGCGCCGAGCAGGGTGACCTTGGGGAACAGGTCGGCTTCGCGCTGGCCGATCTGCGCCTGGCTGGCGGCGAGCCGGCGTTCGGCGGCACGGATGTCCGGCCGCCGCTTCAGCAGCGCGGCGGGGTCGCCCACCGGCACCTCGGCCGGCAGCGACGGCAGCGGCGCCGGCGCCGACAGTTCGCGGTCGAGTGCGCCGGGCGCCTGGCCGGTCAGCACCGCCAGCTGGTCCAGCGATTCGGTGATCTGCTCGTCCAGCGGAATCTGGTTGGCGCGGGTGTTCTCGACCTGGCTGGTCTGACGCTCCACGTCGGCGTCAGTGGCCACGCCGTGTTCGCGGCGCTGGCGCACCAGCTCCAGCGTGCGCTGCTCGAGATCGGCGGACTGGCGCGCCAGCGCCAGCCGCTGCTGCTGGTCGCGCAGGCCGAGATAAGCCTGCGCCACCTCGGCGGCCAGCGAAACCTGGGTATCGGCCAGATCGGCCTCGACCGCCTCGGCCTGCGCCGTAGCGTTTTCGACCGCGCGGCGGGTGCCGCCGAACAGATCGACTTCCCAGGAGGCGTCGAAGCCGGCGGTGTACAGCTGCAGCGGTCCGCGCCCGCTGCCTGTCCGCGTGGCGCTGCCGCTCGGCGTGCCGCCGTTCTGCCCGCCCTGCCCGTTCTGCGCATTCTGCGACGAGGACAGCGAGGAGGTGTCCGGCTGGCGCAGACGCACCGCCGCGGCATCGGCCGAAAAGCTGGGCAGTTCGGACGCCTGCTGCTGGCGCAGCTGGGCGCGCGATTCGCGCAGGCGTGCCTGCGCCGCCTGCAGGTTCTGGTTGTGCGCCAGCGCGGTCTCGATCAGGGTGTCCAGCTGCGCATCGCCCAGGCTGCGCCACCAGGTGCTGGGCAACGGCGTCGCTGCGCTGGCGCCTGCGTTGGACGCGCGCACGAAGGCTTGCGCGGAGCCCGCGTTCAGCGCCGGCGCGCCGCGATAGTCGGGACCCACGGTGCAGGCCGGCAGCAGGGCAAGCGTGGCCAGCGGCGCAAGGCGCAGGAGACGCGACGAAAGCATGTCGATCGGCATGACGTAAATCCTCAGTGACCGCCGGAGGCGGCCGGCGCGCCGTAGCTCGGCGTCTTCAGCAGCAGGGCCAGCGGCACGCAGCACAGCAGGGCCAGGGCGAGCAGGTAGAACACCTCCGAATAGGTGATCACCATGGCCTGCTGCTGGATCAGCCGCGCCAGCTGGCCGAGCGCGCGCATCTGCGCATAGGCCATGTCGCCGGTGCGCGCGAACCAGCCCGCCGCGTTGGCGGCGATCCATTCCTGGCCGTGCAGCGAATTGGCGGTGAGCGACTCGCGGATGCTCGCCACGTGGAAGGTATTGCGGCGGTCGATCACGGTGCCGATGATGGCCAGCCCGATCGAGCCGCCGAGGTTGCGCGCCATGTTGTAGATGCCGGCCGCATCGCCGGATTCCTCGCGCGTGACCGCCGCCATCGAGGCCTGGTTGAGCGGCATGAACACCAGCATCTGGCCGGAGCCGCGGATCAGCTGCGACCAGAAGAAATCGGAGCCGACGCTTTGCGCGGTCAGGTGGATGTCCTGCAGGCAACTGGCCACGAAGCACATCAGGCCGGTGATCACCAGCACGCGGAAGTCCACCTTGCCGAGCAGGCGCGGCAGGATCGGCATCACCATGAAGGCCGGCACGCCCGACACCAGCATCACCCAGCCGGACTGCTCGGCGTTGTAGCCGGCGATCAGGCCGAGGAACTGCGGGATCAGGTAGATCACCCCGTAGAAGGTGCCGCCGACCACCAGCACGATGAGGATCACGCTGGCGTAGCGCGGGTTGCGCAACAGGCTCAGGCGCATGATCGGCTTGCTCGCGACGAACTGCGAAATCGCGATCAGCGCCATCCCGGCCAGCGACAGCAGGCTGAGCCAGACGATCATGTCCGACTCGAACCAGCGCTCGCGCTGGCCCTCTTCCAGCACCACGGTCAACGAGCTCAGCCCGGCCGACAGCCCGACGATGCCCAGCCAGTCGGCCTTCCACAACGCTTCCCAGTGCGGCTTGTCCGCCTTCAGGCCGAACAGCAGCAGCGCCACCAGGCCGATGCACACCGGCAGGTTGATGAAGAAGCACCAGTTCCAGCTGATGTTCTCGGTCAGCCAGCCGCCCAGCACCGGGCCGAGCAGCGGGCCGAGCAGCACCACCAGGCCGAACGCGGTCATGCCGATCGGCAGCTGCGACATCGGCAGGCGGGTGCGGATGATGGTCTGCGCGGTGGGGATCATCGCGCCGCCGGTGAAGCCCTGGCCGATGCGGCCGACGATCATCGCGGTCAGCGTGTGCGAGGTGCCGCACATCATCGAGAACAGGGTGAAGGTGCCGGCGCAGCCGAGCAGGAAGTTGCGCAGGCCGAACACCCGCGTCAGCCACGCGGCCAACGGGATGATCACGATCTCCGACATCAGATAGCCGGTGGAGATCCAGGTGCCTTCGGTGCCGGTGGCGCCGATCTCGCCCTGGATCTGCGGCAGCGCGGAGTTGGTGATCGAGATGTCCAGCGTGGCCATCAGCGCGCCGAGCGCGCCGGCCGCCACCGCGATCCAGTCCGCGGCGCTGGCCCGCTCAGGATGGCTCGCCGCGGCGGCCTCAGCCATGTTGCCCGTCCGCCGCGTGCGCGTCGTCGTGGTCCGCACGGGTATCCACTTCCACCGTCACCGACAGCCCGGGCAGCAGCCGCTTGCGCACCTGCTCGTCCGCTTCGACGCGGATGCGCACCGGCACGCGCTGCACGATCTTGGTGAAGTTGCCGGTGGCGTTCTCCGGCGGCAGCAGGGCGAACTGCGAGCCGGTGCCCGGCGCGAAGCTGTCCACCACGCCGTGCAGCTCGACCCCGGACAGCGCGTCGACGCGCAGGCTGGCATGCTGACCCGCCTGCATGCGGCCGATCTGGGTCTCCTTGAAGTTGGCCACCAGGTACACGCTCTGCACCGGCACCACCGTCATCATGCGCGTACCCGGCTGTGCGTACTGACCCACGCGCACCGTGCGGTCGCCGACCTGGCCGGCCAGGGTGCTGCGCACCATGGTGTCCTGCAGGTCCAGTCCGGCCTGGCGCGCGGAAGCCTGCGCCGCCTCGAGCTGGGCCTTGGCCTGGGCGATCTGCGCGTCGAGGTCAGCGATGCGCGCCTGCGCCTGGTCCAGCGCGGCGCCGTCGGCCGCGAGGCTGGCGCGGGCCTGATCGCGATTGCTGACCAGCACCGACATCTGGTCGCCGCTTTCGGCGCCGCTGACCGCCAGCGGCTGGTAGCGACGCACTTCATCCTCGGCATGGCGCAGCGCCAGCTGGGCCACCTGCTGCTGGGCGCGGGCCTGCTCCACCGCCGCCTGCTGCTGCTTGATGCCGGCCTCGGCCTGCTGGATGTCGGCCCGGCGCGCATCGACCGAGGCCTGGGCCTGGTCCAGCGCCGCCTGGTACTGCCGGCCGTCCAATCGCACCAGCGGGTCGCCCGGCTTCACCACCGCGTTGTCGCCGACGTAGACCTCGGCGACGTAGCCGCTGACCTTGGGCGCCACGGTGACGCCGTCGGCCTGCAGGTAGGCGTCGTCGGTGCTCTGCAGGAAGCGGCCGACCAGCCACCAGTAGCCGCCGCCCAGCACGGCGGCGACGATCAGCACCAGCAGCAGAGGCAGGGCGAGCCGGCGCACGCGCGAACGCGGCGCGGGTACGGCGCGGGCATCCGTCGGCGCGCCGGCGCCGGCGGGTCCATTCGGGGTAGGCATACCTGGTTCCCAAAATTATTCCAGATGGAAAATTTATTCCAACTGGAATATTTTTGTCAAATGCTATCTTTGGCGCCGAGTGCAGGCAGGAGAAAAAAACGGCATGAATCAGAGCAAGCGCATGCGCCGCCCCGAGGCGGGCGGCTATGCCCGCGGCGACGAGACGCGCCAGCGCATCATCGAGGCGGCGCTGCAGCTGTTCGGCGAGCGCGGCTTCGACGGCGCCTCCACCCGCGACATCGCCAATGCCGCCGGCGTCAATGCGCCCGCCCTGCAGTACTACTTCGAGAACAAGGCAGGCGTATATCAGGCCTGCGCCGAATACGTCGCCGAGGACATGCAGCAGCGCTTCGAACCGCCGCTGCGGCAGGCGGCGGCCCTGATGCGGCAGGACGCCGGCACTGCCGAGCTGATCGAGGCCTACCTGGCCATCTACGACGTGGCGCTGAATTCCCTGCTGCTGCAGACGCAGGCGCCGAGCTCGGTGCTGTTCATGGCGCGCGAGCTGGCTTCCGGCGAGGACGGCGCGATTTCGCGCATGCTGCACCAGCGGCTGAAACAGCCGTTGCGCAAGACCAGCCTGGCCCTGGTGGCGCGCATCAGCGGCACCCCCACCGGCGCCGCCGTCACCCGGATCAGGACATTGATGCTGCGCAGCCACCTGATGCTGTTCCGCTTCGACCAGCAGACGACCCTGAGCGTGCTGGGCTGGAAAGAGATCAACGCCGCCCGGGCCGAGCTGATCAGGCAGACCATCCGGGCCACCACGCGCACCCTGCTGGAAAGCTGGAGCGCCGCCGCCGCGAAACCGGCGTAGACTGATTCCGGCGCCGCTGCATGACCGTGGACCGCGACGCCCGGCTGGCCGGAGAGTGAACGCCAACCCGTGACTCGTCCCGATTAGGAATTGTCTGAACGTATCACCTGAGAGGGTGACTAAGAATGCGCCGGCAAGGGAGATTCAAGCCGTCACGCGCCGCTCACCCGAGCGGAAGCATCGTGCACGAAGCATTCATCGCGGGTCGGACAAGAATAGCTCACGCGCCCACTTGAACTCTTATCGGAGGGAGTAAGAACTCATGGCAGCTCACGGCATTATCTTTTGGTTGATTATCGGCGCCATTGCGGGTTGGCTCGCCGGCGTGCTCGTCAAGGGTGGCGGCTTCGGCTTGATCGTCGACATCGTGGTCGGCATCGTCGGCGCCTTCATCGGCGGCTGGTTGGCCGGCGTGCTCGGCATCCACCTGGGCAGCGGCATCATCGGTTCGCTGATCACCGCGACCATCGGCGCCGTCATCCTGATCTTTATCGTCAGGCTGTTCAAACGAGCTTAGCTTCGAATCGGCTCAGGCAATCCACGCCATCGGCGGCACGGGCGAGCCATCGCCCGTGCCGTTTTTTATGCGCGACGCGGACGTCTGTTCGGCTACCGGCGGGCAGCAAGTCGCGCGTGACACGACCGGACGGCGATCCTTCGCCTAGCCTCGGCATGCTCGCCAAAGGGCATTAAAACTCCACGCGAACGATCCAGGCACGCGGCTGAGCACTCGCCGAAGCGGCCAGCGGATCGCCCACTCTGCACCCGACTCTGGTCGAAAGGGAACAGCACGCGGCGTCACCACACCGAAGCACGCATGCGTACTCAAGCAAGCGCGCATGAAAAGCGCCTCGCGTGGGTGGGTGCACTCATACGAAAGGGCAGCGGCCCCTCTGAAGGACCGCCGCCTACAGGCGGAGAAAACCGCTCAGTGCTCGCCGGCGACGATGTCGCTGACGATGCCGGTGGTCACCGCCACCAGCAGGAAGTCGTTGTCGTCGCCGCGCACCCAGTGGTAGCCGTGCGGCGGACGGTGCAGGTGATAACGCTGGTAGTCGCTGACCATGCGGCTGTTGCCCAGGAAACGCGCCGGAGCGCGATGGCCGCGCTGGTAGTCGTGATGGACTTCGGCGGCGTGGGGGTCTTGCGGGTCATGCCCGTCCATCGGCGGCTGCGCCATGGCGGCGGCGGAAAAAAACAGGGCGGAACTAAGCACTGCGGCGAATACGACTTTCATCGAAGACTCCTGGCATGCGTCGAAGGATCGTGGAATGGCGCGCCGATCATAAGGCACGCCACCTTACAAGCACACGATCAATGCGTGGCGATGTCCATGATGACGCCGGTCGCCACCGCTACCAGCAAGAAATTGTTGTCGTCGCCGCGCACCCAGTGGTAGCCGCGCGGCGGATGGCGCAGGTGATAGCGATCGTAGTCGTTCACCACATAGACCGGGCCGTCGTAACGCCCGCCGCGCACCCAGTGATGCGGGCCGCCATGATCGTGGTCGTAACGCCCGCGATCGTACTGACCGTGATCGTCGCGGCCGCGATCATCGTGGTGGTCGTCATGCCAATCCTGCGCCAGCGCCAGGCCACTGCTGCCCAGCAGGGCTGCCGCAAACAGAACGCGATGGATCGATTTCATGCACATCTCCTCGAGTCGGCCGTGAGGCACGGACGATTCGATGCTAGGCACGACTCGCTGAATGAAAGCATCCGCACCGCGACTTTTCGTCTCTACGTTTTAGCGTCGAGTCAGCCCGAGATCAGACTCGATTCATGCCATCACGCCGATTCCACATCGGACATTTCGATGGCCAGACGTCCAGACGGCCGAACGTCTAGCCAAGCGCCCGTCGTTTGCGCCCATTCGCCTTGACGACACCTTCACGCATGCGCATTTGCGCGAGACTTGCCCTCAACGCGCAAGCCGTCATATGCGATCGATGCTGACTTGCCTCAGCACGGCAGCCTCGATCCGGCCAGCACTCACTTCATCGCATCTGCCGTGTCTCGCAGTCATGTGCGCGGCCGGCGCAAACGCGTCGGATACGTCGGGCGCCTCAGGGACGCAGAGTCCGGAAGCGATCCGCGAAGCGTTCGCGCACGAAAGCCTCGGCCTCTGCCGGCAAGCCGTCGAGCGGCAAGGTGATGAAGGCGTTCGTGCCGATCAGCAGCATCCAGAAGCCCGGCTGCTCCCAGGCTTCGGCGAATTTTCGCCAGGGCAGCGTGACGGCTCCCTCGCTGGAGCGCGCGCTCAACCCCTGCTCGTCGAAGCTGAAGTCGGCCTCGGGCGGGTCCATGGCGCGGAACACGCCGACCGAATGCCGCCAATGCGCGCGCCACACCAGCAGCACCGTCAGCAACAGCAGCGCCGACAGCGTCAAGGCCGTACCGGCAATCAGCGGCCATGCGCGCCAGCCAAGCAGCACCGCCGCCACCAGCACCACTTCGATCCACAGCATGCGGCGCAGGCGCCGCCACACGAACACGCGCACCGCGCGCCGCACCATCGCCTCGCTGTAGCGCAACCTGGCCCGATATGCCGTCGCCATGCGTCCCCCTTCGCGTTCCGTCGCGGGCATTCTAGAAAGAGGGACCACATGAAAGACAGCGCCCTCGCCGCACCGCGCGGCCATGGCGCCAGCGCGCGACCGCCAGCTGGCGCCAGCCGGTTCCCCGATGCGCTGCAGGTCGCGTACGGCGCAGCCGTGACGGCGTCGCCACGCACGGGTGGCGCGCGATCGGGCACAATCCGGCAAACTCCGATGGGACACCCGGCCGCATCGGTTAAGATCACGGGTTGCCTTGGCCAGAGAGCGACCGAACCACACCCATGATTATGTACGTCCTCGCCGTCATGGTCGTCGCGGGCCTCTGGCTGGTGTTCCGGCTGGGGCGCTCCGCCGCAGGCAATCGGTCGCGCAACACTCGCCGCGCGACCCGGCCCTCCGCGCATGCGCGGCGCAATCATGCCGGCAAGGTCGTGGCGCGTGGTGCGCACAGCACGCAACTGCGAGCGGAGCGACCCGCCGCCATTCCACCGGCCCCCGAAAAGGCCACGGTCGAACCCTGGCGCTCGCACCAGACGCCGAGCGCGCGGCCCGCGCGCGCCGCGGAGCCGACGGTGACCCTCACCCGGCTGCGCCCTCCGGCCACCTCCACTGCCGGCATCGTGCGTGCGCTCAGCCACCTGGGCGAAGGCGAGGCGCGAGTGACGGCAGAGAGCGCGGAAGTCGCGCCGCACGCGATCGCGCCGGCTGCCATGCCGGAAGCTGCCGCGGCGGCCGTGTCCGCCGAAGCCGTATCTGTCGAATTGGCGATGCCGCCTGCCGCTGCCGCGACGCTTGCCTCGCTGGTCGACGCATCGGCCGGCGATCGAGCGGCGCCCGTCACGCCGTTCCGGCACGACGCCGCACCAACCGACGATCTCGCACAGCTCGGCCCGATGGCCCAGGTGCTGCCGCTGGTGCCGCGGCCGGTCGAGGCACCGCTGCCGGTGGCGACGCCGGCGCCGGCGCGCGTGCCCCGGCCGGCGCCGCCGGTCGGCGCCGTGCCGGCCACCTTGCGCACCGCATCCAACGACGAGCATGTCGAGATCGCGCCGCCCGCAACGGCGCCCACGCCCACCGCCGCGCCGAAGCAGCGCCGCATCGAACTGCCCTCGCTGGAGCTGCTGGCGACGCCGCCCGAGCAGGTCGCCGAGGAATCAAGCGAGTCGCTGGCCGCCACCGGCGAGCTGATCGAGCAGCGCCTGCGCGAATTCAAGGTGCCGGTCACCGTGGTCGGCGCCTCGGCCGGGCCGGTCATCACCCGCTACGAGGTCGAGCCCGCGGTCGGCGTGCGCGGCAGCCAGATCGTGGCGCTGATGAAGGACCTGGCGCGCGGCCTGGGGCGCACTTCGATCCGCGTGGTCGAGACCATTCCCGGCAAGACCTGCATGGGCCTGGAGCTGCCGAACGAACGCCGCCAGATGATCGGCCTGGCCGACATCCTGCGCGCCGATGCCTACCAGGAACACGACTCGCCGCTGGCGCTGGCGATGGGCAAGGACATCACCGGCCAGCCGGTGGTCGCTGACCTGGCGCGCGCGCCGCACATGCTGGTGGCCGGCACCACCGGCTCGGGCAAGTCGGTGGCGGTCAACGCGATGATCCTGTCGATGCTGTACAAGGCCACGCCCGACGACGTGCGCATGATCATGATCGACCCGAAGATGCTGGAGCTCTCGGTGTACGAGGGCATCCCGCATCTGCTGGCGCCGGTGGTCACCGACATGAAGCTGGCCGCCAACGCGCTCAACTGGTGCGTGGCGGAGATGGAGAACCGCTATCGGCTGATGTCCGAGCTGCGCGTGCGCAACCTGGCCGGCTACAACCAGAAGATCCGCGAGGCGCGCGCCGCCGGCACGCCGCTGAGCAACCCGCTGCCGGCCCACGTCGAGACGCCCGAGCTGCTCGACACGCTGCCGCTGATCGTGGTGCTGATCGACGAGCTGGCCGACCTGATGATGGTGGCCGGCAAGAAGATCGAAGAGCTGATCGCACGGCTGGCGCAGAAGGCGCGCGCCGCCGGCATCCATTTGATCCTGGCCACCCAGCGCCCGTCGGTGGACGTGATCACCGGCCTGATCAAGGCCAACATCCCCACCCGCGTGGCGTTCCAGGTCTCGTCCAAGATCGACTCGCGCACCATTCTCGACCAGATGGGCGCCGAGTCGCTGCTGGGCCAGGGCGACATGCTGTTCCTGCCGCCCGGCACCGGCTACCCGCAGCGCGTGCACGGTGCCTTCGTCGCCGACGACGAAGTGCACCGCGTGGTCGCCCACCTCAAGCGCTTCGGCGCGCCGGATTACCGCGAAGACATTCTGGCCGGCCCGCCCTCCGAGGCCGCCGATCTGTTCGGCGAAGAAGCCGCCGATGCCGAGCTCGATCCGCTGTACGACGAGGCGGTGGCCTTCGTGCTGCGCAGCCGGCGCGCCTCGATCTCCTCGGTGCAGCGCCAGCTGCGCATCGGCTACAACCGCGCCGCGCGACTGATCGAGAGCATGGAGGCAGCCGGGCTGGTCTCGGCGATGGGCCACAACGGCAGCCGCGAGGTGCTGGCGCCCGGACCGTCCGAAGGCATGTAGGACACCGGACGATTGCAGCGCCGCACATGCGCGCGAAGCGCGCGACGATGCGTGCCCAGGCATCAGCAACATGCACGCGCGCGCCATGTGCAAGCACGAGAAATGTGCAAGCGCGCGATCGACCGAAGATGCGCCGCCGGACTGTGCCCCGAAGCCGTAAGAGCCGGTCAGCCGCCGCACCGATGACGCGGCCGCACTGCGTGCAAGCACGAGAAATGTGCAAGCGCGAGAAACCTGCAAGCTCAAAAGTGTGCAAGCACGAAAAATGTGCAGGCGCTTGATCGATCGGCGACGTGCCAGCCGGGCTGAGCTCAGAAGCCGCAGGAGCCGATCAGCCGCCGCGCCGATGATGCGGCGGCATTGCGTGCAAGCACGAAAAATGTGCAAGCACGAGCCCTGAGCAGACACGAGAGAGGGGCAGCGACATCCCGCCGAGCTGCACTCAGAAGTCGTAGGAGCCGGTCAGCAGATAGCTGCGCCGATAGTGCAGCGGCACGAAGGTCTCGTCGAAGTAGTCGTCGTACAGGCGGCGCCCGAGCAGGTTCTTCACCCCCAACGTCACGCCCCAGTGCTGGGCGCGATAGGACACGTTGGCGTCGAGGCTAGCCTGGCCCGGAATCGAAATGTAGTCGTCGTAGTTGTAGTTGTAGCCGAGGCTGCGGCTGCGCGCCTGCACGCCGCCGGCCACGCCCCAGCCGCGCAGGGCTTCGCCCTGGAACCAGTAGCTGGCCCACAGGTTGAAAGCCTGCCGGGGCGCGCCGACCGCCGGCGTGCCGTCATGGTTGTCGACGCGGGCGCGGGTGTAGCTGCTGCTGACGTCGAGGCCTGGCGCGATGCGGCCGGTGAACTCGAGCTCCAGGCCCTTGTTGGTCTGCCCCGGCCCGGGCACGGCGGCTTCGAAGAACGAGCCCAGCGGCAGCATCGACACTACCGGCGACGGCAGGTCGTAGCTGCGGTCGAGCATGATGCGGTACCACGAGGCGGTCAGCCTGGCCCGGTTGTCGAACAGGTTGAACTTCGCCCCGGCCTCGATCTGGCGCGACATGGCCGGCTCCAGCGGGCGGCCGTTGCGGCCCAGGTTGGGGTCGGGCTGGAAGCCGCTGGCGGTGCTCGCATACAGCGAGATGTCGGGGCTGAGCTTGTAGACCAGCCCGGCATTCGGCACCCACTGCTCCTTGTGCAGGTTCCACGGATTGCCGTCGGCGTCGTAGGTGGAAAGCTTGTAGCTGGAGCGCCTCGCGGCCAGCAGCAGGTCCCAGCTTTCGCCGATCGCGATCTGGTCCTGCAGCAGCAGGCTGTTGTTGGTCGACCACGGGCTGCCCGGCACCGGCATGCTGTCGCCCGCCACCGCCAGCCTGACCTTGCCCAGCGGCGGCCCCGCGAACAGGTTGTAGGGCATGCCGTTGACCGCGTCGTCGCCGTGGCCGGACTGCGACCGCGCGTAGTCGAAGCCCAGCGTGACGGTGTGCGTGACCAGGTTGCCCTGGTTGAACACGCCGACGAAGTCGTTCTGCAAGGTGTAGTAGGTGTAGGTGTAGCGGCTGGCCTCGGCCTGCGCGTAAACGTCGCCGTCGGGCGAGCCGCCGTACAGCGTCCAGTCCTGCTGGCTGGCGCTCTGGTGCACGTACTGGCCGCGGCTCTGGAAGCTCCAGTCGGTGCCCAGGCGCTGCTCGAACAGGTAGTAGAAGCGGCTGGTCTGGTAGGTGGCGTGGTCGTTGGCGTTGCCGGTCAGCAGGTCGCTGGGCGACGCGCTGGACAAGGTGTCGCCCAGCAGCACCGCGTGGTCCGGAATCGGCACTCGGTCGACGATGCGCTGCAGGCCGACGATGAGCTTGGCGCTGTCGCCCTGCCAGCCGATCGACGGCGCGATATAGCCGTTGCGCTGGCCGCGATAGCCTTGCTGGGTGTGGTCGGCGTATTCGCCGGACAGCACCAGCCGGTAGGTCAGCCGCTTGGAATCGCCCAGCGGGCCGGCCAGGTCGATGCCGGCCTGGCTGTCGCCGTACTCGCCCAGCGCAAAGCTGAACTGGCGCACCGGATCGCTCTGCGGCTTCTTCACCACCACGTTGATCATCCCGCCGAACTCGTTGTCGGTGGAGGAATCGCCGAGGATCGCTTCCGGCCCCTTGACCACCTCGACCCGCTCCAGGCCGATCAGCGGCGGATAGTCGCCGGGGCCGGCGAAGGCGTTCGGCATGCCGTCGGTCATGCCGTTGCCGGTATTGAAGCCGCGGATCTGGAAATACGGCAGGCCGCTGCCGTCGTCCAGGCTCTGCACGCCGGCCACGTTGCGCACCGCGTCGGCCACCGTGCGGATCTGCTGCGAGTCCATCAGGTCGCGGGTGATCACGCTGACCGACTGCGGCACGTCGATCAGGTCGGTATCGGTGCGGGTGGCGCTGCTGGTGGCGTCGGCCAGATAGCCGGTGTCGTGCCCGATCAGGCCTTCGGCGCGCACCGGCGCGAGCAGGGTGGCGTCGCTGATGCTGGGCGAAAAGACCGGCGGCGTGGGCGTGCCAGGAGCCGTCGCCACGAAGGCCGGGCGGATCACCACGGTGGCGGCGTCGATGAAGACGTAGTCCAGCCCGGTGCTGCGCAGCAGGGTGGACAGCGCCAGGGCCAGCGGCGCGTTGCCCTCGACGCCGCCGGAGCGCAGGTCGGCGATGGTGCCGCCGGCGGTGAGCACCTGCACGTTGGCCTGCTTGCCGAAGGTGATCAGCGCGGTGGACAGCGCCTGCGGCGGGATGGTGAAGTGCTGCGGGGTCTGGCTGGGCGCGACGGTGCCGGCAGGCAGCACGGCCCCGTCCGCACAGCCGAGCGACGGCGCCAGCAATCCCGCACAGAACAGCAGCAGGGCCCCCCGATTCATCGCTTTCGCCGACCTCGAGCGAAAGCGCCAAGTGTGGCATGCGGCCGCCGCAAATGGGAGCGTGCCGGCTTGTTCTCAGTGCTTTTTCAGTGGGCGGGCTTGGACCTGGCGTCGGACAGGGTGACCCGATGGCCGTCCTGGCTCACCTGCAGCGGGAACACCTGCGGCAGCGCGTTCAGCCAGCTCTGCAGCGCGTCGGTCTTGATCGAGCCGGTGAAGCTGAGCGACTCGAGGTCGGCGTCGGCGATCTGCACCGGCCGCGTGCTGTAGCGGTTGATGTTGGCCACCACCACGGAGAGCGGTTCGTCGATGAATTCCAGCCGGTCGCTGCGCCAGGCGGTGGCCTGTTCCGCGCTGATGCTGCCGACGCTGAGCGCGCTGCTGGCCGGATCGTAGGAGATCAGCTGGCCGGCGGTGGCCTCGATGGTGTCGGAGCCCGCCTTGCCGTAGGGCGCGACGTTGTTGCGGATCTGCACGCGGCCCTCGGTCACCGCGATGGTGACGCGCTGGCCGGTGCGGCGCACGTCGAAGGCGGTGCCGATGTCGCGGATGGTCAGGTCGCCGGCGGTGACCACGAACGGGCGCTGCGCGTTGTGCGTGACCTGGAAGAACGCCTCGCCGGTGCCCAGGTCGACCAGGCGCTCGTCGCGGCTGTAATGGGTGGTCAGCATGGAGGCGCCGCCCAGCGCCACGCTGGAGCCGTCCTGCAGCACGATGTCGCGGTTCTTGGCCACCGTGCTGACGTAGACCTGCGGCGCGCTGGCGGCCTCGAAGCGGCTGCGCGCCAGGAAACCGCCGAGCGCGAGCAGCGCGATCGCCGCCGCGGCCGCGAACGGCAGCCACGTGCGGCCCGTCGCGGTGGGCCGCCCGAACTCCTTGGCCCATTGCCGCCGGCTCACCTCGTCGAGGGTGTCGAGCTGGCTGCCCAGGTCGGCCATGCGCTCGAAGGCCGGCAGATGGCGCGCGTCGGCCTGGGTCCAGGCCAGCCATTGCTCCATCGTTTCGTCGCCGCAACCGGGGTCGCGCAGGCGCAGCCACCAGTCGGCGGCGGCGTGCAGGATTTGCTCGTCGGACATCTTGGCCATCATGGCATCTCCAGTTCGTCGACCCGCGCGCGGCAATGCGCCAGCGCGCTGGCGACGTGATAACGCACCATGCGTTCGCTCAGTTTCATGCTTTGCGCGACTGTGGCGAAGTCGCGCCCCTCGATCACGTGCATCACGAAGGCCTGGCTGGTCTTCGCCGGCAGTTCGCGCAAGGCGCGGCGCAGATCGCGCCAGCGCTCCAGCGCCGATACGTGCCGCTCCGGCACCGGCGCAACGTGCAGTTCTTCCGGCGGCAGTTCGACCGGCGCATCCTCCAGCGCGCGGTCGTTGCGCACCTTGCGCATGCGCAGGCGGTCGACCGCTAGGTTCGAGGCGATGCGGAACAGGTAGGCGCGCAGCGAACCGACCTCGGCCAGATGCTCCTGGGTCAGCATGCGCACATAGGCTTCCTGCGCCAGTTCCTGCGCGTCGGCCAGCGAATTGAGGCGGGACTGCAGGAAGGCGACCAGGGCGCGGTTGTGCTCGCGGAACAGCGCCGCCACGCGCTCGCCGTGCGCGGACAGCGCCGCCGACTCGGCGCCCAGATCGGTGCTTTCGTCGGAAAAGCGGCTCATGCGCGGGCCTGCAAAAGGATGACGCATAGGTCGCCTCGGCCGTCGATGTTCATGCGGATGCGGCCAGCAGGAGGCCAGGCCGCGGCTCGCCGGTCGCAGCCGGCTCGAGCCAGCGCGCGAGGCTGCGCGGCGGGAACGCCGCCAGCGCGTCGACCAGCAGGTGCTCGGCCTCGAGCCGCAGCGCCTCGCGGCGGCGATAGGCGGATCGATGGCGGCTGGGTACTTCGGACTCGCATTTGTGGCTAGGCATCTCGGGCAGCACGAACCAGCCGTCGCCGACGTCCCTGCCCTTCTGCTCCTGCCAGAACGCGTCGTAGTCGGCCTGGAACTGCCGGCGCGCCCGGCGCAACGGATGCGCCGCATTGCCGACCGCATGCACGCGCTCGACAGCGTAGTGTCGCGCGAACGCATAGACCAGGGAAAGCATCAGCTGCTTGGGCCGCAACCCGTGCATGTTGCGGGTCAGCTCGCGCACCACATCCTTGGCGTGCTCGCCGCCCGGTCCCTGCAGGCTGCCGATGGCGATGGCCGGGCGTTCGCCGATCACGCTGAACACGATGCGGTACAGCGGCTGGTCGGCCAGGTCGCTGATCTGCAGGCACAGCTCGCCCTCGCTGCCCAGGAAGATCGGCGGGCGCAGGCTCAGCTTCAGCTCGCTGCCGTCCTTCAAGCTCAGCCGGCCCAGCTCGGCGCCGCCGTCGACGTAGACCGCCTCGAACAGTGCGCCGGGCAGGCGCGCCAACGCGAACTGGTAGTGCCGCTGCACCGCGTGCAGCCGCTCGCGCCGGCTCCACTGCGCGTGCAGGTAGCGATGGAAGTGCCGTTCCAGCAGGCGCGGATCGCGCTGCAGGTAGGCGCGCATGCGCGGATTGCCGTACAGGAATTCGAGATAGCCGCCGTGCCGCAGCGGCATGCCGAGCGCGCGCACCAGGTACTTGGCCGCCTCGCGGCGCCGGCGCAGCGGGCTGCCGCGCCAGTCGTCGCGCCCGCGCAGCGAACGCCGCAGGTCGGCCGCGAAGCTCAGCAGCGCCCGCGCCGGCCGCAGCAGGCTGGCGCGCAGCGCGCCGCCCGCCGACCAGGCCGAAGCGCCGCCTGCGCTGCCGCTGGCGCCGAACACGGTGCCCGCGTCGATCGCCTTGACGCCGAGTTGTCTGTCCAGTTTGTTCAAGTGGCTCGATCCGCAGGGTGGCCGGAATACCCACCAAGACGTTCGAGCCCACGGAAATTGAAATCGGCGCCGTGCGGCCGCCTAGCGGCCGGCGCGGATCGCCTGCGAGAAATCCTCGCCGGGCGCGCTGCGGCGCGCCTGCTCGGTGATGCGGGCGCGCTGGCGCAGCTGTGCCAGCGGCACGCTGCGGTCGAGGATGCCGGCACCGTACAGGTACTCCGGCAGGTAGCCGGTGAGCAGCAGGCGCACGTCCAGCGGCAGGCCGGGATCGATCTGCCTGGCCATGCGGTAGACGATGGTGGTGCAGTTGGAGGTGATCGTGTTGTAGAAGGCCGGCGTGGTGGTCAGCCGGTTCGCCCCGCGCACGTAGGAGAGGAACAGAGCGCGCATCGCCGGCTTGTCCATGCGCAGCGGATAGAGATAGTCGTCCTCGCCGCGCACATTGGTGCGCACGCGGATGATGTCGCTCTCGTCGGCGGCGATCAGGATCATCTCGAACTGCTTGAAGAAGCCGCCGATCGCCGAATAGGCCTGGCCGCGCTTCTTGCGGATCTCCACCGAGAACACCAGGTGACGCCCGTCGTCGAAGCCGAAGCTCATCATCGCGTGGGCGATCGCCGGACTGCCCCAGTAGGACAGCACCGCGTCGGCCGAGACCAGCCGGTCGAGGTCGTAGCGACGGGTCTCCCAGCGGATGTCATGGTCGTCCTCGCTGCGCCAGGTGAAGTCGCGCACGTTGTGCAGGGTGACCACGGAGCCGTCTACTTCGCCGCTGAGCAGGCGCGCCACGTCGTCGGCCCATACGCGGTCGTTCGACGGCGCGATGCTGGCCCACCACAGCAGCAGGCCGCCCAGCGCCAGCGCGTAGCCGCCCAGCGGCAGCCAGCTGCGCCGGCTCAGCGCCAGCCAGGCCAGCGCCGCCACCAGCAGCAGCCACAGCACGCTGCCGATCACCCGCAGCCAGGCGCCGCCGGGCAGCTGGTACCACAGCGCCACGGCGCCCCACAGCCCGGAGCAGAACGTGACCAGCGCGGCGAGCACGCCGAGCACGATCCTGACGACCATCCAGCGTCTGCGCGCCATCCCGTTCCTTATCCGCTGTGGTGACGGCGCAAGCCTGACGTGTCGGTTCCGCGATGGCAATGCGTCGTGCATCCGCCGTCGCATGGCTACAATCGAGCCATCGCCGGCATGACGGACACTGCGCAGCATGAACCACCGGACGCGCGACTGGAGCCTGCGTTGCGCCGCCCTCGCCATGTCGCTCGGCCTGGGCGCCTGCGCGATGGTCGGGGTGAGCCAGATCAAGCCCCACGACTACGCCAACCAGCGGCGCGCCGACGTGATCGGCTCGGGCAGCCTCAGCGACAGCACGGTGCAGGCGCTCAACGTGGTGGCGCTGAGCGCGGACGGCTGCCGCAAGGCCTTCGCCGCCTGCGAGGACACCCTGGCCCAGGCCCCCGGCCTGAACGACGAGCAGCGCCTGTCGGCACTGTCCGAGCTTTGGCTGGAACAGGCCATCCAGGCCGACCGCGGCCGCTCCGGCACGGCCATGCCGGACCAGACCTTGAACGCCTTCCTGCAGTCTGCCCGCTACGCCTACGCCTACTTGTTCTACACCGCACGCCAGCCGGCCGAGCGCGCCTTCGAGCTGCGCCAGGTACAGGTGATCGGCTTCTACAACTTCGCCACCGAGCGCGCGGTGAGCCGCTTCTTCCAGGTGCTGCCCAAGCTCGGCACGCAGTGGACGCAGACCGACCTGGCCGGCTGGAACGTGCTGCGCCCGGAGACCGACATCCGCCTGCCCGACGACGTGCGCGTGCCGGCCGAACTGATCCCGGCGTCCAGCCTGCGCTTCTACGGCCTGCGCGACGTCTACCGCCGCGACGGCTTCGGCTCCGACTTCGTGGCGGTGGCGCCGCCCGCGCCCGCCACCGACGAAACGCCGTGGCAGGAACCCCAGTACATCTCGGTCACCGGCGCGCTGATGTTCGGCGGCAACAGCCTGCCGCAGGTGCTGGCGACCCGGCAGGTGCAGCTGCTCGGCAAGGACCCCTACCGCGACGACAGCCTGGCCATCGCCGGCCAGGCGGTGCCGCTGGGCGCCAACTTCACCGCCGCCTACGGGGTCTGGCTGGCCCGCTCCGGCTTCGCCAGCCAGTCGATCCGCTCCCTGCTCGGTCGGCAGGGCGGCCTGACCAAGCCGCGCATCCTGCTGATGCAGCCCTACGATCCGCAGCGCCTCACCGTGGTGATGCTGCACGGCCTGGCCAGCAGCCCGGAGGCCTGGATCAACGTGGCCAACGAGGTGATGGGCGACGAGGAGCTGCGCCGCAACTACCAGGTGTGGGAGGTCTACTACCCGACCAATGCGCCGATCGCGGTGAACCTGGCGAACATCCGCAAGGCGCTGGACGCGACGCTGCAGCACTTCGATCCCTCCGGGCAGGCACGCGCCTCGCGCCACATGGTGCTGGTCGGGCACAGCATGGGCGGGGTGATCGCGCGGCTGCTGGTGTCCTCCAGCGACGACCGCCTGTGGAGCGTGGTGCCGCCGCGTCCCGGCCTGTCGCCGGAGCGGCGCGCCCTGCTGCGCCAGCGGCTGGCGCCCTACCTGCAGTTCACCCCGATGCCGCAGGTCAGCCGCGCAATCTTCCTGGCCTCGCCGCATCGCGGCACGCCGTATGCGCAGAATCGCCTGGCTCGCTGGATCGGCAACCTGATCCGCCTGCCGGTGAACGTGCTGAAGGAAATGGCCAACCTGTCGGACCTGCTGCAACCAGCCGACGGCAGCGACAAGCAGACCCCGATCCGCCTGCCCAACAGCATCGACAACCTCGACAGCAGCGACCCTTTCATCAAGGCCGCGGCGCAGCTGCCGATCTCGCCGCAGGTGCGCTACCACACCATCGTCGGCGTGTATAAATCCCACGGCGCGCTGGCGCAGAGCAGCGACGGCGTGGTGCCGTACTGGAGCGCGCACCTGGACGGCGCCGATTCCGAACTGGCGGTGCCGTCCTGGCACAGCGTGCAGGAAACCCCGGCGGCGATCGTGGAGGTGCGGCGCATCCTGCGCCTGCATGCCGCCGCGCTGAAGCAGGCGACGCCGGCCGCCGGAAACGCGCCGTGAGCGAGGCCTCCGCGCCGGCTCACATATCAGCGGAGCGCAGGCAGACGCCGCTACCGGTGCTGGCCCTGGTCACCATCGCGATCGGCGTCGCGGCCGGCCTCGGCGGCATGCTGCTGGCCCTGCTGCTGCACGGCCTGCAGCACCTCGCCTACGGCTACGACCTGCACGCCCTGCGCGGCGCGCAGAGTTTCCTGCAGGGCGTGACGGCGGCGGCGCCGTGGCGACGCGTGCTGGTGCTGCTCGCCTGCGGCGGCATCGCCGGGCTGGGCTGGTGGGCGGTGTATCGCTATGGCCGTCCGCTGGTGAGCATCGCCCGGGCGCTGCAGTCCGATACGGCGCACATGCCGGTCGTCAGCACTTTGGCGCATGCGCTGCTGCAGATCGTCACGGTGGCGCTGGGCTCGCCGCTGGGGCGCGAGGTGGCGCCGCGCGAAGTGGGCGCGGTGTTCGCCGAGCAGCTGGCGCGACGCTACGGATTGAATGCGGAAGAGCGCCGCATCATGCTGGCCTGCGGCGCCGGCGCCGGCCTCGCGGCGGTCTACAACGTGCCGCTGGGCGGCGCGCTGTTCGTGCTCGAGGTGCTGCTCGGCAGCTTCGCGCCGGCGCTGGCGATCCCGGCCCTGCTCAGCGCGGTGATCGCCGCCACGGTGGCCTGGCTCGGCCTGGGCAACGAGGCGCAGTACACCGTGCCGCCGCTCCAGCTCAGCTACGCGCTGGTGCTGTGGGCGATCCTGGCCGGCCCGCTGTTCGGCGCGCTCGGCTACGGCTTCGCCCGGCTCACCGCGGCGGCCCGCGCACGCGCGCCGCGCGATGCACGGCTGCTGCCGTACTGCCTGCTCGCCTTCGGCCTGCTCGGCCTGGCGGCGATTCCCTATCCGCAGCTGCTCGGCAACGGCAAGGGGCCGATCCAGCTCGGCTTCGACGACGCGGTCGGCCTGCCGCTGGCCGGCACCCTGCTGCTGCTCAAGCTGCTCGCCATCGTCGGCTGTCTGCGCGCCGGCGCCGACGGCGGCCAGCTGACCCCAGGCATGACCCTCGGCGCGATGCTGGCGATCATCACCGGCGCGCTGTGGAACCTCGCATGGCCGCCGGTGCCGCTGGGCATGTACGCGATCGTCGGCGCGGCGGCCTTCCTGGCCGCCTCGATGCGCATGCCGATCACCGCGATCGTGCTGGCGCTGGAGTTCACCCGCGTCGAGCACGACTACCTGGTGCCGGTGCTGTTCGCGGTGGCTGGCGCCACCCTGGCGCAGCGCCTTTGCATGCACCGTTTCGAGACACCTCGCGCTCCGAGCGCAGGCTAGGCGCGCAGCACGCCGATGCCGAGCGCGGCCAGCGGCGCGATCAGCGCCTCCGGGGTGTCGCGCTCGACCACCAGGGTGTGCGCCGCCGTCGCCTCGGCGATCACGTAGGCGGAGGCCGCATGCAGCTTCTCGGCCGAGGCCGGCACGATCACTTCGGCCGCGCGAGCGGCGAGCGCACGCTTCACATAGGCCTCTTCCAGATCGCCGGTGCTCAGGCCGGCCTGCGGATGCACCCCGGTGACGCCCATGAAATACAGGTCGGCGCGCACATGGCCGATCGCCTCGATCGCCGCTGCACCCACCGCCACCATCGAGTGCTTGAACAGGCGCCCGCCGATCAGCACCACCTCGACCCCGGCGTGCCCGGCCAACTCGACCGCAACGCTGGGACTGTGCGTCACCACCGTGGCGCGCAGCGCCGGCGGCAGCTGCCGCGCCAGCTGCACCATGGTGGTGCCGCCGTCGAGGATGACTACCTGGCCGGGCTGGATCAGCTCGGCGGCGCGGCGCGCGATCGCCGTCTTCGCGGCCATGCCGATCTGCTGCCGCTGCGCCAGGTCGGCGGTGGCCGGCGAGGCCGGCAGGGCGCCGCCGTGCACGCGCTGCAGCAGGCCTTCCGCGGCCAGCTCGCGCAGGTCGCGGCGCACGGTGTCTTCGGAAACGCCGAAGCGCTCGCTGAGCGTCTTGGCGATGACCTGGCCATCGCGCTTCAGCGCGGCGAGGATGGCTTGCTTGCGATGGGTGGTGAGCATGGCGCCTGCACGAAATTCATTGACACTGCACGAAAATGCACGATAGTGTCCGCTCCAGCCTTTGTCCAGCCGGAGCACGGCCATGTCCGACCCCAGCGAGCGCATCCGCCTGATCGAAAGCCGCGTGCTGGCCGACGACTGGGCCGTGCTGAAGAAGCACGTGTTCGATTTCCGCCGCGCCGACGGCAGCTGGCAGCGCCAGCAGCGCGAAACCTACGACCGCGGCAACGGCGCGGTGCTGCTGCTGTACCAGCGCGCGCGGCGGCGGGTGGTGCTGGTGCGCCAGTTCCGCTTTCCCGCCTACGTCAACGGCCACCACGGCATGCTGCTGGAGGCGCCGGCCGGCCTGCTCGACCGGGCCACCCCGGAGCAGCGCATCCGCGCCGAGGTGGAAGAAGAGACCGGCTACCGGGTCGGCGAAGTGCGCAAGGTATTCGAGGCCTTCATGAGCCCAGGCTCGGTCACCGAGAAGCTGTTTTTCTTCGTCGCCGAATACGACGCCGCCGCGCGCGTGGGCGCCGGCGGCGGCGTGGTCGCCGAGGGCGAGGACATCGAGGTGCACGAGCTGCCCTTCGACGAGGCGCTGGCGATGATCGGCCGCGGCGAGATCATCGACGGCAAGACCATCATGCTGCTGCAGCACGCGGCCCTGCACCTGTTCGCGCCGGACGCCGTCGCCGCCTGATCCGGGGCGTCCGATCCTGTCGCGCTGGGCAGCGCCGTGCTGCGTCGCGCCACATAGCCGCCGCCGGGCGCAACGACATGGTCGGTCGTACGCCATTCCCGCTTGATCCGGCCGGCTGCACGCCAAACCTGCATCGCCCGCATGGCGTTCGCCTGCCGGCGAGCGCGCCGCCGCACACCGGCAGCGGCCGAGTGCCGCGCGGGCACTTGGCGGCGCTGCGCGATCCCGCAGCACCGGCGTCGGCAACCGGGCACATCGATGCCGGCGGGCAACACCAGCGACGCAACGCGGCCGTATGGACGTCCAAACGCCGAGCATCCCCCCAACATAGATGCAAGCGACGCCGCCCGACTGCGACCCGGCGCGCACTTGCACGCATGCGCTTCGCGACGACCGGGACCACCCCGACAGGCCGGCATCGCCGAAATGAGACCTGACGCATGCGGCGTCATGTCCGGATCGCCGCGAGCGTTTTTTTCGACGCAGACCCGTTGCGCAATATGTTGCGCGCGCGAATAGTCGTACGACAGGGGACGGGGCATCTCTAGCAAGGCCGTTCGGCCGCGTTGGCATGTCGTTTTTCTGATTTTCCGGAGGAATCTCATGAAGAGCAGTCACCTGAACCTGTATGTCTCCATCCTCGCCGCACTCGTGGCGCTGCCCATCGCGCCGCATGCGCAGGCAGCCGCGACCACCAACGCGCTCGCCGGCATCGACACGGCGGAAACCCCGCGCGTGACGCAGACCGTCAACGCCAACGCAGTGGCACCCCTGCAGAACACCCATCTTTCCCTGCTGGATCGCGCGACGCCCTCAGCCAGCGTGGCCGACGACACGCCGATGAACCACATGCAGCTGGTGCTCAAGCGCAGCGCGCTGCGTCAGTCGGCACTCGACGCCCTGATGGCCGCGCAGCACGATCCGCAGTCGCCGAAGTTCCATCGCTGGCTGACCCCGCAGCAATACGGCGCCGCCTTCGGCGTGGCCGACGCCGACATCGCCGCAGTGACCTCGTGGCTGCAGGCGCAGGGCTTCACCGTGCACGGCGTGTATCCGAACAAGATGCAGATCGACTTCAGCGGCAACGCCGGCCAGGTGAAGCGCGCCTTCCACACCCAGGAAAACCGCTACACCCTCAACAGCGTCAGCCACATCGCCAACAGCGGCGACATCAGCGTGCCCAATGCGTTGCAGGGCGTCATCAGCGGCGCCGCCGGACTCACCGACCTGCATCCGCAGAAGCAGCACATCGCGCCGCGCGTCGCGCAATTCAACACCGGCACGCAGAAATTCAAGCTCGATGAAGCGAGCAGCGCCTCGAAGGCGGCCAACGGCCCGATCAAGCCGCAGGCGATCGGCTTCACCAACGGCGCGCGCGGCCTGGTGCCCTACGACCTGGCCAAGATGTACGGCGTCGACCAGCTGCGCAGCAGCGGCATCACCGGCAAGGGCATCACCATCGCGGTGGTCGAGGACAGCTCGATGGTGCCGGCCGACTGGACCAACTTCGTCAGCCAGTTCAACCTCACCAGCTTCGGCGGCAGCTACGCGCAGATCCAGCCGCAGGCCACCGGCTTCACCAACTGCATCGACCCGACCATCGCCAATCCCGGCGAAGACGACGGCGAGACCCTGCTCGACGCCGAATGGTCCACCGCGATGGCGCCGGGCGCGCATATCGTGGTCGCCAGCTGCGACGATTCCAACGGCAGCAACTTCTTTGGCGGGGTGTTCACCGCGGCCACCAACCTGATCAACGGCAGCGACCGCCCGAACGTGATCAGCGCCAGCTACGGCTACGGCGAAGGCTATACCGACGCGGCCAGCAAGAGCGCGATCGATCTGATGTGGGCGCAGGCCGACGTGGAAGGCATCTCGGTGTTCGTCTCCAGCGGCGACTCCGGCTCCAACCCCAGCTTCAACGGCAGCGTGATCGCCGGCGTAGGCGTCGACGCCAATGCGCTCGGCACCTCGCCCAACGTCACCGTGGTCGGCGGCACCGACACCGCCGACGTGCTCGACGGCACCACCAGCAAGTACTTCAGCAAGACGCTCAACTCGGAATACGGCTCGGCGCTGTCCTACGTGCCGGAGATTCCCTGGAACCAGTCCTGCGGCAACAGCGTCGCCGCCACCTCGATGGGCTTCGCCAGCGCGCTGGCCTTCTGCAAGGAATACCTGAAGTACGACCCGTACGGTTACTACATCACCTCGGAAGGCGGCAGCGGCGGCCCGTCCTCGGTGGACCGCAAGCCGGCCTGGCAGCGGCAGATCCGCAACGCCGCCAAGGACCAGTCGCGCGACGTGCCCGACGTGGCCTTGTTCGCCGACTCGTACGGCAACGACACCTTCGTCATCACCTGTACCGCGGCCTACCCCTGTACGCCCAACTTCACCGCGCCGGTGGAACTGAGCGGCGGCACCTCGCTGAGCTCGCCGATGTTCGCCGGCATCCAGGCGCTGATCGACCAGGGCCTGGCCGCGCGCGGGCTGGACGCCAGCCAGGGCAATGCCGCACCGACCCTGTATGCGCTGGCCGCGCAGGAATACGGCGGTGCCAGCGGCGCGGCGCCGACCAGCCTGGCCGCCTGCAATGCCGACAACGGCGCCAAGGGCACGGCGGGCTGCGTGTTCCACAACGTCACCCGCAGCGGCATCTCGGCGCAGTGCATCCAGCAGCTGCCCTCGCTGGTCACGCCGGACTGCTACTTCTACGGCACCGTGTCGAACTACGAGGGCCTGTTCGGCCCGGTCCAGGTGGGGCTGACCTCGACCAGCGCGACGCAGTACAACGCCAAGACGGCAGCGTACTTGTCCCAGCCCGGCTGGAGCTTCGCCGCCGGCCTCGGTTCGGTCAACGCGAAGAACCTGCTGGCCGCGTGGAAGAGCTTCGTCAACGCACCCTGACCCGGCGCCGCTGATCCTGCCGATATGAACGCCCCCGGCTCGCTGCCGGGGGCGTTTTGGTTTTGCCGCCGATGTAGAACATGAAAGACTTCGTGCGCCGCCGGCATGGCCGACCAGTGCAGGCCTGACGAAATCTTCAAGAGCTATCGCCGAGCGCTCAGTGTCTGGCGACAGGCGCCGCAAAGCGCCGCTGATGCGCCGCCTCGGTGGCGTCGTCGGCGGGGTACATGCATTCCAGCCGCAGCTCCTGCGCCGCCACCGTCTGCGGCGTTCCCACCGTGCTGACCAGCGAGAAGTAGCGCAGCGTCACGTCCCCGTCGACCAGGCCGATCGGCACGAAGGGCAGCGAGGAGGGCAGCGTCGCGCTGCGATCGGTCTTCCAGTCGCGCGGCACGCCCGGGTAGGCGAGCAAGGCGTCGAGCAGGCCCTGGGTGCGGCCGTCGATCACCTGGCCCACCGCTTCGCGATACACCCGCTGCAGCAGGCTGCGCGCCACGTCGTCCCAGTGCTCCACGAAGGGACGCAGGCCCTCCGGATCGAAGATCAGATGCAGCAGGTTGCGCGGTGTTTCGCGCGCGGCGAGGTCGACGAAATGACCGAACAAGCGCGGCGCCGCCTCGTTGCTCATCAGCACGTTCCAGTGGCGGTCCAGCACGATCGCCGGAAACGGCTCGTGCTGGCGCAGCACACGCTCGAGCGTGCCGACCACGCGCTGCATCTCCTGCGCATTCCACGGTGCTTCGGAATACGCCGGGGCGTAGCCGGCGGCGAGGAACAGCGCGTTGCGCTCGCGTAGCGGCACCTGCAGCGTCCGCGCCAGCGCCAGCAGGGTTTCCCGGCCCGGCACGCTGCGCCCGCTTTCGATAAAGCTGATCTGGCGCTGCGAGACGCCGGCCTCGAGCGACAGCTCGAGCTGGCTCACCCCGCGCACGCCGCGCCAGTAGCGCAGCAACTCGCCCAGCGCGTGTGGCGCAGTGTTCGGATCCACAGCGGCGATACGCATCGGCCTTCCTCCATCGAAACAGGGCAGGAACTCGAAGCCCGTGCAAAGTTGCGCACAGTGCGCTCCGGGCCGGCGTTCCATCTCGTGATCGCATCTCATGGGCGCACAGGCCCGGCAAGCACCAGAAAGTGTATGCCGATGCCTGGGCTGACGATAAAGACGGTTCGCGAGCCGCTGCATGCGAAGCAAGGGCTGGCTGACCGACAACGGCCAAGCGGCTCGTTGCTCGCTCGGCGTAGCTCGCAACTCAGCTCTCCACCATCGTCGGCCGGACAGTCCTGCGATCCGAAGCTCGGCTCGCTGCCGAGCATCGACACAGCAAGGCGAGCCACGGAAAGCCGGAACCGACGCTCAGGATGCGGACGCCTGCCAGGCATAGGCCTCGAACGGCGCCTCGAGCTCAGGCTGGGTGACGCTGCTGGTGTAATTGGTGATGGCGGAGGCGGCGACTACCGCGACAACCTCGAGCAGCTGCTCGGGGCTGAAGCCCGCCTTGAAGAAAACCTCCTGCTCGGAACGGCTCAAGCGGCCGCGCTGTTCGATCAAGCGGCGCGCCACCGTCGACAACGCGGCTGATCCGACCTCGCCGGGCACGCCGCCGCGGCGGATCGCGTCGACGTCGGCCTGGGGCACGCCTTGCTGCAGGGCGAGCGCGGAGTGAAACGCGACCGGCCAGGCGCTGGCATTGGTCACCGCATTGGTCAACAGCAGGACCTGGATCTGCGACTCGCTGAGGCTGCCGGCATGCACGCGCTCGAACAGGCCGATGAAGCCGTTGATCAGCATCGGCGAGGCCGCCATCTTGGCCGCGATGTTCGGCACCAGGCCGAATACTTGCTGCAGCCGCTGCAGCACCGGCTGCGAGGCGGCGGGAGCGGAGGCGAGGGTGTAGCTGGGATAGTGCGACATGGGGATGTCCTCGATGACGCGCGCTGCCGGGCCTGGCAGCGCGGTGATCGAAGCGTAGGGACGGCCATGCCGCGCGCCAATTACATGGCATGTCATCGTGCTGCGGCGAGGCGCTGCAAACGACATGTCTGGAAGCAAAAGCCTCGAAGCACGGGCCTCGAAACGCAGGCTTCGCGGCGCCGACCTCGTCGACATCCATCCACAATAGCCTGCCCTGAAGCAGGCCGCTGCCGATGCCGCTCGATCACCCCGGCATCGCCTCGCCGCCGCCGATGCGCCGCGGCGGCGCTCCCGCCAGGCGAACGCTTACTTAGCCTGCTCGACCACCGGCAGGCTGATGAAGCTGGCCGCGTCCGGGGTGTGCCACACGCGCTGGGTCGCGCGCTGGTAGTCCTCCGGCTTGGCGTCGAAGATGTTCGGCACGAAGCGCTGCGGGTTGCGGTCGTACAGCGGGAACAGGCTGGACTGCACCTGCACCATGATGCGGTGGCCGGGCTGGAACACATGATTTGCCTGCGGCAGGCCGAACACATAGGGCAAGGGCTGATCCGACGCGATCGCCTCAGGGTGTTCGAAGCTCTGCCGATAGCGGCCGCGGAAGATGTCCAGCGCGATCGGCAGCTCGTAGCCGCCCATGGTGGGGTTGGACGGCACCTGATCGGGATACACGTCGATCAGCTTCACCACCCAGTCGCTGTCGCTGCCGCTGGTCGAGGCGACCAGGTGCACGATCGGCGGGCCGGCGATATGCAGCGGCGCGGTCAGCGGTGCGCTGACGTAGGTCAGCACGTCGGTACGGCCGTCGACGAAGCGCTGGTCGTGCACCAGCCAGCGCGTCCAGGCGTCGTGGTCGGCGAAGCTGATCGGCCGCGGCAGGTAGGGCACCGGCTTGGCCGGATCGGAGACGTATTCGTCGTACTTGGCCTGCCCGGCCGCCGGCGCCTCGAACGACAGCTGCTGTCCGGCGACGAGGTAGAGCGGCTTGGCGCTGTTCGCGCAGCCGTGCTCGCAGCTCAGCGGCCAGTGCGTGTAGCGGTCCCAGTGATTCTCGCCGGTGTTGTAGATCAGCACCGGCGGCGTGGACGCCTTTGGCGCGCCATCGACCAGGTATTGATTGAAGAACGGCAGCAGCACGTCGCGGCGGAACTGCAGGGCGGTGTCGCCGTCCCACTGCAGTGCGCCCAGCGAGCTGCCGTCGTAGTTCACCTGGCTGTGCCGCCACGGGCCCATCACCAGGAAATTCTTGTCGTTGCCGCGGTCCTTCGGCTCCATCACTTCGTAGCAATGGATCGCGCCCCACATGTCTTCCTGATCCCACAGGCCCTGCAGCCACATGGTCGGCACCTGCAGCGGCTGCTGCGCCATGATCTTGTCCAGCGCCTGGCCCTGCCAGAACGCGTCGTAGGCCGGATGCTCGTGCAGCTTGCGCCAGAACGCCAGCTGCTCCAGCCCGGCCGCGCGCGCGAAGTCGCCGGTCGAACCGGCGCTCAGGAAGTTGCTGTAGTCGTCGTAGCCTTCGCGCGGGATCGGCGCACCCTTGTCCTTCTTGGTGTTCTGGCCGGTGATGTAGTCGAGGTTGACCTGCCGGAACGCGCCGTAGTGGAACCAGTCGTCGCCCATCCAGCCGTCGACCATCGGGCTTTCCGGCGCAGCCACCTTCAGTGCGGGATGCGGATGGATCAGCGCCATCACCACGGTGAAGCCCTCGTAGGACGAGCCGATCATGCCGACCTTGCCGTTCGACTCGGGCAGGTGCTTCACCAGCCAGTCGATGGTGTCGTAGGCGTCGGTGGAGTGGTCCACCGCGCTGTCGTTCAGCGGCCCGCGCAGCGGACGGGTCATCACGTAGTCGCCTTCCGAGCCGTACTTGCCGCGGATGTCCTGGAACACCCGGATATAGCCGGCGCGCACGAACATCTCATCGCTCTGCGGCAACTCCGACAGCATGTGCGGCGACTCGATCCGCGCCGCCCGCCCGCTGGCGTCGTAGGGCGTGCGGGTGAGCAGGATCGGCGCGTGGCTGGCGCCCTTCGGGATCACGATCACCGTATGCAGCCTCACGCCGTCGCGCATCGGGATCATCACCTCGCGCTTGACGTAGTCGTAGCTGGCGGTGGGCGCCTCGAAGCTGGACGGGATGTCCGGGGTCAGCGGCGCGGTCTGCGCCGCAGCGGCGGCGGACATGGCCAGCGATACGGCGGCAGCGAGGGCGATCAGGGAGGGGCGCATGAGAGCTCCGGTGCGCAACGCTCTTCGGCGTAGCGTTGCGCCATGAAGTGAGGGAAAGGCGCACGGCGGCGCAGCAGCTCGACTTTATCGGCAAGCCCCGCCGCGATACACCCATGACTTCCAGCACACGGCGCCGCTGGATCAGGCTTGCGCTTGCTTCGATGGCGAGAAGTGCAGCCGCGTACGCTCGGTCGGCACGTTCCTGGGCCGGCTCGCGCGCCCGTCAGTCGTGTTCTCTCGCCGGCCAAGCAGCCCTCGCGCCGGCGGCGAGAAGTGCGGCCGCACGCTAGGTCTGCACGTTCCTGGGCTGGCTCGCGCGCCCGTCAGCCGTGTTCTCTCACAGGCCAGGCAAATGTCGACGCGCACGTCGGGAAAACAGCGCAAGCAGCCAGCCATGCAGGCGGCCGGTGTTTGCACCAGCCTGCATGCAGCTTCGAGTGCCCGCCGCAGCGCGCTGTCTTGTCGGCGCCGTGGTGCGACGGCGAAGCATGCACGGAAAGGCCTGCCGGGGCGTCGGCAGGAAGCTCGCTTCATTTTCGCGGGCGCATCGAGGTGGCAGGCGCATGCACGGGCGCTCGAAAAGCCAGGCCATGCCTCGCGTACCTGTCGGACAGCGTGCCCGGCAAGGATCAGGGGGTATGCCTTCTTCGGGCCATCTTTCTCTTCGGGCACGCAAAGAAAGGCCATGCGGCGGCCGCCAGCCAGCCGATGCTGCTCGCGATCAAGAACCTCGCATGAAAAGCCTATCTCGAGTCGGCATGGCACGATCGCCGGATGCTCTGGCCGCCATCGCTCACGCGTCGGCCAGAGCGCTCGTGAGGCCGGCTTTTACAGCTCGGTGCGGAATTCGATGCCGATGATCCGCGGATCGCTGACGAAGGCGGTGCGGTTGTCGAAGTCGATCGCGCCGGTGATCGACTTCTTGTTGGTGATATTGCGGCCGTACAGGGCGATCTCGCGCTTGCCGAAATCCCAGTCGTAGCCCAACCGCAGGCCGCCGGTCAGCAGCGGTTTGCTGTTGAACTCGGTGGAGTCGTACAGGAAGAAGTCCACCTTGCTGCGGTAGTTCCAGTCGGTGTAGACGAAGAACTCGCCGCTGTCGCCGTACGGAATGCCGTAGCGCGCGGTGATCGTGCCCACCCACTTCGGCGCGTTCGGCAGGCCGTTGCCGTTGATGTCGGCATTGCCCAGCGCATTGGTCGGGTCGAGGATGGTGCAGATGGTGCCGCCGCCGCAGGCCTGCACCGACAGGCCCGGATCGCGCAACTTGGTGTAGTTGTAGCTGCCGCCGGCGGTGAGGATGAACTGCGGGGTGACGTAGGCCTCCGCATCGAACTCGACGCCGTGGCCGTCGGTCTTCTTGGCGTTGAGCAGCCGGGTCAGGTTGGAGTCGCCGCCCACCGCAGTGAGCTGCTGGTTGTGCATGATGTACTTGTAGATGTCCGCGTTGAAGCGCAGCTTGCCGTCCAGCGCCAGGGTCTTGATGCCCACTTCCTCCGACGCGATGGTCTCGGCCTTGGCCTGGGTCAGCACGTAGGAGCGGCCCTGCAGGCTGGGCGCACGGTAGCCGCTGGACACCTTGGCGTAGAGGTTGACGTCCTTGGTCCAGGCCCAGGTGGCGGTGAGGTCGCCGGTCCAGTGCGAGTAGTCGGGGTTCGCGGTCAGCGGTACGCCGATCGGCTGGGTCGGGTCGGTGTTGTACAGCCACTCGGTGCTGTACTTCTTCTTGTCGTGCGACCAGCGCGTGCCGGCGCGCAGGCTGAAGTCGTCGGTGACCTTGTATTCGGCCGAGCCGAACAGCGCATAGGAGTTGGTCACCTGATGCTGCGCGGCCAGGCTGGTCTCGGTGTTGCCGGTGGGGTCGTAGCCGAAGTCGTGGATGTCCAGGTCTTCGTAGAAGTAGTACACGCCGGCCTGCCAGTTGAAGGTATCCCAGTTGCGCGAGGCCAGCCGGAATTCCTGGGTCAGCTGCTTGAGGCCGGCGCCGTCGGCGGTCTCCACGTCGAACGGCACCTGCGAGCCGGCCGCCTGTCCCGGATCGGCCGGCGTGCCGTTGTACGGCGCGTAGCCGCCGTCGACGTCGCCCAGGCTGTAGGTGTTGGCGTGCTCGAAGCCGCTGATCGAGGTGAAGCTGAGGTCGCCGAAGTTCCAGTTCAGGTGCAGGTTGCTGCCCCAGGTGAACAGGTGCTGCGCGTTGCGGCCGTTCTGCGCCACCACGCCGCGGTCGAAGCCCGGCACCAGCGAGTCGCTGCCCTGCTCGATCGCGTTGGCGTAGTTGACGTTGGCGGTGCCCTGCAGCCAGCGCGCATGCGTGTTGATCAGCGCGCTGAAGTCGTCGCTGGCCTGGTACAGCGCCTGCAGGCGGATCGCGCGGTCGTTGTAGGCGCCCAGCGCATCCTTCTTGCCGGTATAGGCGTTGTCGATCCAGTTGTCGCGGTGCTGGCCCAGCACCGAGATGCGCCCGGACCAGTTGCCGCCCAGCGAGCCGCCCAGCGCGGCCTCGACATTGGCGGTGCCCTTGGAGCCGTAGGACACGCTGGCGTAGCCGCTGGTCTCCTGGCTCGGCCGCACCGAGTCGAACTTGATCACGCCGGCCGGCGAGTTGCGTCCGAACAAGGTGCCTTGCGGGCCGCGCAGCACTTCCACCTGGTTCAGGTCGAACAGCGGGAAGCCCTTGAGGATCGGGTTCTCCTGCACGATGTCGTCGTACACCATCGACACCGGCTGCGAGGCGTTGAGGTCGTAGTCGCTATTGCCCAGGCCGCGGATGTAGAAGCGCGGGAATTCGCGCCCGTAGGAGGTCTCCGCGTACACGCTGGGCGCGCGCGCCGCCAGCATCAGCACGGTGTCGCCCGAGTCGCCGAAGGCCTGCAGCTTCTCCGGCGAGATCACGCTGATCGAGATCGGCACTACCTGCAGGTTTTCCGCCTTCTTCTCGGCGGTGACAGTGATGGCCTGCAGCTCGGTGGCCTTCTTGGCGGCCGGCTTGGCCGGGGCGGCGGCGTCCTGCGACGGTTCGGCGGGCTGCGCCTGATCGGCCGCGTGGAGCACGCCGGAGGCGAGGGCAGCAGCGATCGACACGACCAGCACGGCGTGCCGCGGAAGGCGGGCGACGGTCATCGGGTATTCCCCAGGTGATAAGAGATGGCAGGCGGTTGCCGCACCCCAAGGCGTCAACCGAAGGACACATTATCGCAATAATTATGTGCGCTGCAGCAAGAAACTTCGCCGCTGCATCACATTCCGCCACACTCGCCGCGCAGCGGCAGGCCAGCCCGGACCCACCTCAATCGGTAGCCAGCCGCGCGTACAGATGGAAGTCCCCTGGCTCGCCGCGAACCATGCGGTAGGCGCGCAGCAGGCCTTCGTGCCGGTAGCCGCAGCGCTGCAGCACGCGCGCCGAAGGCCGGTTGCTTTCGAGCACCGCGGCCTGGATGCGCACCCAGCCGTAGCGATGGAAGGCCCACGCGCTGACGCCTGCGCACATGGCCGTAGCGATGCCTCGGCCCCAGTGCGAGGGGCTCAGCTCGTAGGCGATCTCCGCCGTGCGATGCACGGCCGACACCGTGTGAAAGCCGATCGTGCCGACCAGTTGCCCGCTGGCGTCTTCGATGATCGCCAGGCGCCGGGGAGACTCCGCATCCGACGACTCGAAGGCATCGAACATCGGCTCCAGCGCCGCCTTCGAATCCAGATTCCAGCTGGTATGCCGCACGACCTCGGGCTGCGACAGACAGGCATACCAGGCATCCAGATCGGTACGTTCCAGCGGCCGCAGCGACAGGCCCGGATAGGCAGATGCGGGAGCCTCGACCATCCTCATCGCGGCCTTTGCTTCGCGGCGCGGTTGCGCATGCCGGCGAGCGCCAGCGCGATCGTCGCAGCCTGCTCCCAGCAGGCCGAAGCCAGGCACTCGCCGCCGAGCGCCCCTCGTGGATGCGCGCACGCTTCGGTTGGATACATGCGCACTAAGCCGGCAGCCGCGCCAGCCAGTCGCCGATCTGCTTCATCACCTGGCTGCGGCCCGGCTCGGCCTCGTTCATCAGCTCGTGGTAGAGCGCGGCGAAGTGGCGCGTGGTCAGCTGGCCGGTGCCGGCCGCCGCGGCGGAGAAATCGCTGCTGCCGGACGGATCGACCAGCTTGTCCGCCCCCGCCACCAGCAGCAGGGTGGGCAGCTTCAACGTCGGCGCATCGGCAATGCAGGCCGCGCCGGCACGGAAGATGAAGTCGGCCAGCCGCGGCGTGATGGTGCCGGAGCACAGCGGATCGGTGCGATAGGCCTCGATCACCGCCGGATCATGCGACAGATAGTCCAGCGACAGGCCGGTGCGCAGCGGCAGGCCGGGCAGCGACACCGCCAGCACGCGGGCCAGCTTGCGCAGCCATGGCGCTTCCCAGCTGCGCAGCGCCGGCGAGGACAACAGCAGCGCCGGCGGCGTGATGCGCCCGTCCAGCACCGTGCGCGCCGCGACCAGGCCGCCCATGCTGTGGCCGAGCAGCAGCGGCGGCCGCGGCCGGCCGGCGGCATAGCCGGCATAGACCTCGGCCAGGTCGCTGAGCAGGTCGTCGTCATGGCGCACCGCGCCGCGCCGGCCGGGGCTCAGGCCGTGCCCGCGCTGGTCGTAGCTGCGCACGTCGTAGCCGCGCGCGCGGAACCAGGCCGCCACGTGGCGGTAGCGCCCGCTGTGTTCGCCCAGTCCGTGCACCAGCAGGATCGCCCGCTCGCTCTGCGCCAGCGGCCAGCTGCGCAGACGCAGCACCTGGCCGTCGACCATGCGCTGCTGCTCGAGCACGCCTTCTTCGAGGCTGTCGGGGATGCCCGGTTGATCCGCTGCTTGCATGCTGTCCATCGTCGCTCCGGCCCGCTGCGGGCAGGCGCATCATGCTACGGCACGCGCCGACCCTGCTATCCCGCTTCGACCGAAGCGGCACGCGCAGCGGCTATGCTTGTTGCCGCGCATACTCGAGGAACCGCATGGGCTGCCTGCCGCTACCGCTGCTTTTCCTCGCCGGCTGCGGCATCGGCTACGTCGTGGGCGGCCAGAGCGGCGCCTTGTGGGGCGCCGGCATCGGCCTGCTGCTGGGCCTGGTCGGCATGGCCCTGCTGCTCAAGGCCTTGCGCGGTCGACGCTGAGCACCTGTTGCGGCTTGCTCGCAGCCGCGTGGTTTGCTGGCGATGGCCGGTAACACAGACGATGCCGTAGCCGCGTGGGCAAGCTGCAGACCGCGTGACCGCCAGCCTCGAGTCAGCCGCACCTACCCAGCCAGTCTGCGTACCTGGCCCGCGCCATCACTCGCGCAGGTATCGACCTACACTTCCTAAGTTCTTGCCCGGTCCGTACGCAGATCGCCCATCGATGGTTTGCCGGCGCGCGGACCGCGGAAGACATGGGACAGCCTCCAAGGGAAAAGCTCTTATGCAACAGACCAAACCACCGCGCGGCGTTTCCGCTCACGGCGACCTGGTGCTCGGCGAGGACGGCCTGGCGCGCCCGACCTGGGCCGCCGAGGGCCTGCTGAAGAGCTACTACGACACCGAGTGGGGCATGCCGGTGCGCGACGAGCGCGGCGTGTACGAGCGCATCACCCTGGAGGCGTTCCAGAGCGGGCTGTCGTGGGCGACCATCCTGCGCAAGCGCGAGGCGTTCCGGCTGGCCTTCGACCGTTTCGAGCCGGACGCGGTGGCGGCCTACGGCGAAGCCGAGGTGGGCCGGCTGCTGGCCGATGCCGGCATCATCCGCAACACGGCCAAGATCGCCGCGGCGATCAACAACGCGGCCGCAACCATCCGCCTGCGCGAACACGGTGGCCTGGCCGAGTTCGTGTGGTCGTTCCAGCCCAAGCGCACGCCGAAGCCGCGCCGGCTCAGCGACATTCCCACCTCGTCGGCGGAATCGATCGCGCTCAGCGAGGCTCTGCGCAAGCGCGGCTTCAAGTTCGTCGGGCCGACCAATATGTACGCGCTGATGGAAGCCATCGGCATCGTCGACACCCACCTGCTGGGCAGCTACCGCCGCGGCAGCTCCGGGGTGTGGCCAGCGTGAGATGACACCCGGTCGGCGGACGGCACAAGCCCGATGGCGAGGCTGGTGCAGGCAGCCCCGGCATAAAACCGGCACGAACCCATGCGCGCACGCCCTCGGCGCGCGTCCGCTCGCTTATGGACGCGCGGTTTGTGGCAACGGCCCGTACGAGGTATCGACCGCGACCTCGTAACGGTTTGCCGCACCCGCCAGCTGATGCAGCGGGATGTCCACCGACGAACCGACCTTCAGCATCGCCGCGCCGCTTCCGGCATAAAGCGGCAGCCGGCCCGAGAGATCCTTCAGCGTGACGACGAGGTTCACCTCGCCGTTGCCGATGGCCCGCGACTCGAGGCGCACTTCATGCTGGCCAGGAAAGCTCTGGGTCGAGTTTTCGGTCAGGCGCAAAAGCACGCCGTTGGCGTATGTGTTGACGGTATGAGGCGCGGTTTTCTTGATGGTGAAGTGGACCACCAGGCCATCCTCGGCCGCGGCGGTCGTGCAGAAAAACATGCCCAGCAGCACGATCTTGCCTGCTTTCATGAAAGCGATCTCCCCGCTCGAATCGCCCCCTATGCGGAGCATATCGGGCGGTCGACGAGATCGCCATGCACGCGTGCATCGCGCCCATGCCCACCACAGCGGAGAGCGACGGCATGCCGCCGTCGCTCGATCTTCACTGCCAGTTGGCGGCGGGCAGATCGACCGTCGCCTCGCCCTCGAACGCGGTAGCCGAGTGGCCCAGCTGCACGCGATAGCTGCCGGCCGGGCGCTGCCAGCCGTGCTTGGCCGGGTCGTAGTCGCCGAGCAGGCGCGGGTCCGCGGTGATTTCCACGTGGCGCACTTCGCCGGGCTTCAGCGCGACGCGGCTCCAGCCGGCCAGCCGGCGCGTGCGCGCCTCGCCGGGCAGGGTCACGTAGAGCTGCGGCACATCCACCCCGGCGCGCTTGCCGGTATTGCGCAGATCGAAGCCGACCACCAGCTTGTCGTGCTGCCAATGCGCCTGCAGCTTGTCGTAGCCGAATTCGGTGTAGCCGAGGCCGTAGCCGAACGGGAACAGCGGCTCGAGGCCTTTACGCTGGAACCAGCGGTAGCCGACGTCGGCGCCCTCGATGCGGTAGTCCACCTGGTCGGCGGGCTTGCCTTGCGGCGGCGCGCCGAGCGCGGCCAGGCCGGCGCCGGGAATCTGCGGCCGCGGCAGCTGCGATTCGTCGCGCGGCCAGCTCAGCGGCAGGCGTCCCGCCGGTGCCACTTCGCCGTACAGCAGGCGGGCGATCGCCTCGCCGCCGCCGGCGCCGGGATACCACGCCTCCAGCACGGCGCCGGTCTGCTCCAGCCAGGGCAGGCGCACCGGGCCGTTGTTCTCCAGCACCACCACGGTATGCGGATTGGCCTTGGCCACTGCCGCGACCAGCGCGTCCTGGTTGTCCGACAGCGCCATGGTGGGCCAGTCGAAGGATTCGGACGCCCACTGCTGCACGAACACCACCGCCACGTCGGCCTGCGCCGCGAGTTTCGCCGCGGCTGCAGGGTCATGGCCATCGTCGTACTGCACCTTGCCATGCGCGCGCCGCTCGATCGCCGCCAGCGGCGCCGAGGGCTGGTAGACCACCGGGCCAGGCCAGTCGTTGCCGGGCGGCAGTCCCGGCACGGCGTTGCCCTGCGGCGACTGCACCACCGAGGAGCCGCCGCCGCTGAGCACGCCGCGGTCGGCATGCGCGCCGATCACCACCACCGACTGCGTGGGCGACAGCGGCAGCAGCGCCTGCTGGTTGCGCAGCAGCACCGCGCCGGCTTCTTCCGCCTGCTGCGCCACCTTGCGGTCCGCCGCGAAGTCGATGCTCGCGGCCTTGGCCGGATGGTCGATCGCGCCCGCCGCGAACAGGCTGCGCAGGATGCGTTTACACATGTCGTCCAGGCGCGACTGCGGCACTTCGCCGGACGCCAGCGCCGCGCGCAGCGGCTGGTCGAAATACACCTTGTCGTCGAAGGTCTCGCCGGCCGATTCCTGGTCCAGCCCGGCCAGCGCCGACTTGCCCGCGCTGTGCACCGCGCCCCAGTCCGACATCACGAAGCCGGGATAAGCCCAGTCGCGCTTGAGCACCTGGTTGAGCAGCCAGTCGTTCTCGCAGGCGTAGACCAGGTTCACCCGGTTGTACGAGCACATCACCGAACCGGGATGGCCGGCGTCGATGGCGATGCGGAAGGCCAGCAGGTCCGACTCCTGCGCCGCGGTCGGATCGACCTGCGCGCTGTGCGTGTTGCGCCCGGTCTCCAGGTCGTTGAGGGCGTAGTGCTTGATGGTGGAGACCACGTGCTGGCTCTGGATGCCGGCAATGGCGTGGCCGGCGATGATGCCGGCCAGCAAGGGATCTTCGCCGGCATATTCGAAGTTGCGCCCGTTGCGCGGATCGCGCGCCAGGTCGACGCCGCCGGCCAGCATCACGTTGAAGCCGCGGCGGTGCGCCTCGCTGCCGATCATCGCGCCGCCGGCGTAGGCCACCTGCGGGTCGAAGCTGGCCGCGGTGGCCAGCCCGGACGGCAGCGAGGTGGCGCCGATCTCGCGCGGCTTGGCCACGCCCAGGCCGGCATCGCTCTCCTGGATCGCCGGCAGCCCCAGCCGCTCGATCGCCGGCATGTAGCCGGCCGAGCCCAGCGCGCCGGGTGCCTTGGTGTGGCCGTTCTGGCTGTCGCCGAACTCGGTGCGGACCAGCTGGAATTTCTCGTCCTGGGTCATCGCCTTCAGCACCAGCGCGGCGCGCTGGTCGGGCGAGAGCTGCGGATTCATCCACGGCCGCGCCGGCGTGTCCGCAGCGCCGACCGCCTGGGCCAGGCACAGCCCGCCGAAAGCGAGCCACCAACGATTGCCGAATGTCCGTCGCATCACTCCACCTCGTGCCGGCTTTCCATCGGGCTTCAAGCATGGGCAATCGAGCCGGGCAGCACAAGCGACGGCGTCTCAGGCATTGAGACGGCGGCTTGCGAGCTTTTCACCTCGCCCCCATTTTCACTGGCGCCCCATTACGATGGGTGTGGCCTTCCCTGCAGCCGAGCGCGCGAGCACCGCGCGCGGGAGTTTGTCGATGCCAGCCAGCCAGGTCCCGTCCGATCCGGTGCTGGACGCCTTCCACCCCGCCGTCGCGGCCTGGTTCCGCGCCAGCTTTCCCGCGCCCACCGCGGCGCAGGCCAGCGCGTGGCCGTCGATCCGCGCCGGCCAGCACACCCTGGTCGCCGCGCCGACCGGCTCGGGCAAGACCCTGACCGCCTTCCTCGCCGCGATCGACCAGCTGGTGCGCGCCGGCGTCGCCGCCGGCGGCGTGCTGCCCGACACCACCGGGGTGGTCTACGTGTCGCCGCTGAAGGCGCTGTCGAACGACATCCACATCAACCTGGAGGCGCCGCTGGAAGGCATCCGCGCCGAGCTGGAAAAGCTCGGCCTGCCCGACGTGGCGATCCGCACCGCGGTGCGCACCGGCGACACCCCGCAGGGCGAGCGCGCGCTGCTGCGCAAGCAGCCGCCGCACATCCTGGTGACCACCCCGGAATCGCTGTACGTGCTGCTCGGCTCCGAATCCGGGCGCAGCATGCTGGGCGACGTGCACACGGTGATCGTCGACGAAATCCACGCCATCGCCGACAGCAAGCGCGGCTCGCACCTGGCGCTGTCGCTGGAGCGGCTGGAATCGCTGTGCCAGCGCCGCCTGCTGCGCATCGGCCTGTCGGCGACGCAGAAGCCGATCGAGGAAGTGGCGCGCTTCCTGGTCGGCACGCAGCAGCACACCGGCCTGCCGCAGCCGGCTGAGACCGACGACGACACCCCGGCCGACTGCCGCATCGTCGACACCGGCCATGCGCGTGCGCGCGATCTCGCGCTGGAACTGCCGCCCGTGCCGCTGGAAGCGGTGATGTCCAACGACGCCTGGGAACTGGTGTACGACCGCGTGGCCAAGCTGGTGCGCGCGCACCGCACCACCCTGGTCTTCGTCAACACGCGGCGCATGGCCGAGCGGGTGGCGCGGCATCTGTCCGAACGGCTGGGCAAGGAAGCGGTGGCCGCGCACCACGGCAGCCTGGCCAAGGAACAGCGGCTGGACGCCGAGCAGCGCCTGAAGCGCGGCGAGCTGGCGGTGCTGGTGGCCACCGCCTCGCTGGAGCTGGGCATCGACATCGGTGACGTGGAACTGGTCTGCCAGCTCGGCTCGCCGCGCTCGATCGCCGCCTTCCTGCAGCGCGCCGGCCGCGCCGGCCATGCGGTGGACGGCACTCCGAAGGCACGCCTGTTCCCGGCCACCCGCGACGATCTGGCCGAATGCAGCGCCCTGCTCGACTGCGTGCGCCGCGGCGAGCTGGACGCGCTGGCGATTCCGCCGCAGCCGATCGACGTGCTGGCGCAGCAGCTTGTGGCCGAGGTGGCCTGCCAGGACTGGGACGAGGACGCCTTGTTCGCCCTGGTGCGGCGCGCGCATCCGTATCGCCGGCTGCGCCGCGAGCGCTTCGACGCAGTGGTGCGCATGCTGGCCGAAGGCTTCAGCACGCGGCTGGGCGCACGCGGCGCCTACGTGCATCGCGACGCCGTGCATCGCCAGCTGCGCGGCCGGCGCGGCGCGCGGCTCACCGCGATGACGTCCGGCGGCACCATTCCGGACACCGCCGACTACAAGGTGGTGCTGGAGCCGCAGGCCACCTTGATCGGCACGGTGCACGAGGATTTCGCGGTCGAGAGCCTGGCCGGCGACGTGTTCCAGCTCGGCAACGCCAGCTACCGCATCCTGCGCGTGGAGCGCGACCGCCTGCGCGTGGAAGATGCGCGCGGCGCGCCGCCGAGCATCCCGTTCTGGCTGGGCGAGGCGCCCGGGCGCAGCGACGAGCTTTCGCTGGGCGTGTCGCGCCTGCGCGAAGAGATCGCAACGCGGCTCGACCAAGGCGGCCTGCCGGTCGCACTGCGCTGGCTGCGCGAGGAGCTGGGCCTCGGCGAGTCGGCGGCGCAGCAGCTGGCCGATTATCTGGCGCGGGCCAAGGCCGCGCTGGGCGTGCTGCCGACGCAGGCCACCCTGGTGTTCGAGCGCTTCTTCGACGAGTCCGGCGGCACCCAGCTGGTGATCCACACGCCCTACGGCAGCCGCATCAACCGCGCCTGGGGCCTGGCCCTGCGCAAGCGCTTCTGCCGCCAGTTCAACTTCGAACTGCAGGCGGCCGCGACCGAGGACGCCATCGTGCTGTCGCTGTCGACCAGTCACAGCTTTCCGCTGGAGGAAGTGGCGCGCTACCTGCACTCGGGCAGCGCCGAGCACGTGCTCGTGCAAGCCTTGCTGGACGCGCCGTTGTTTCCCACCCGCTGGCGCTGGAACGCCACCACCGCGCTGGCGCTGCCGCGCTTCCAGGGCGGCAAGAAAGTGCCTCCGCAGCTGCAGCGCATGAAGAGCGAGGACCTGCTGGCCACGGTATTCCCCGACCAGGTGGCCTGCCTGGAGAACATCGTCGGCGAGCGCGAGATTCCCGATCATCCGCTGGTCGAGCAGACCTTGCACGACTGCCTGCACGAAGCGATGGACGTGGACGGCCTGCTGCGCATCCTGCATGGGCTGGAAAGCGGCTCGATCAGCGTGGTCGCGCGCGACCTGGCCGCGCCCAGTCCGCTGGCTGCCGAGGTACTGGGCGCCGCGCCCTACGCCTTCCTCGACGATGCGCCGCTGGAAGAGCGCCGCACCCAGGCGGTACAAAACCGTCGCTGGGGCGATCCGCAAAGCGCGGACGACCTGGGCCGGCTCGACCAGGCCGCGATCGACGCGGTGCGCGAGGAAGCCTGGCCGCAGGTGCGCAGCGCCGACGAAATGCACGACGCGCTCGGCGTGCTCGGCTTCGTCACCGCGGCGGAAGCGCTCGCCGAGCATGGCTGGGACGAGCGCCTGCAGACACTGGCGCGCGACCGCCGCGCTACCCGGCTCACCCGCGACGCCACCACCGGTCAGCCAGCTTTGGACGTCTGGACGTCTGCCGAAAATCTTCCGATGTGGCAGGCCGTGCACGCCGATGCCGCGATGCGCCCGCCGATCGCCGCGCCGGCCGAACACGCCGCCCGCGCCTGGAGCCGTGAGGATGCGCTGCTGGAATTGCTGCGTGGCAGGCTGGGCGCGCTAGGGCCGACCACCGCGCCCGCGCTGGCCGCCTCGCTGGCGATCGATATCGCCGAAGTGGACGCCGTGCTGCTGCGCCTGCAGACGCAGGGCTATGTGATGCAGGGTTACTTCAGTGCAGGAGCAGGCGAGATCGAGTGGTGCGAGCGTCACCTGCTGGCGCGCATCCACCGCTACACCCTCGGCCGCCTGCGCCGCGAGATCGAGCCGGTCAGCCGGCGCGACCTGATGCGCTTCCTGTTCGACTGGCAGCACCTCGCGCCGGGCGCGCGCCTGCGCGGGTCGGATGCGCTGGAGGCGACGCTGGCCCAGCTGGAAGGCTATGAGGCCGCCGCCGGCGCCTGGGAAGCGGAGATCCTGCCCGCGCGCATCGAGGACTACGCCATCCACTGGCTGGACGACCTCTGCCGCGCCGGGCGCGTGGTATGGCATCGGCTGCGCCAGGGCGGCGGCGGCAACGGCCCGGTGCGGGCGACCCCGATCGTGCTGCTGCCGCGGCGCAGCGCGACCGTGTGGAGCGCGCTCGCTGCCGGCGAGGCGGCGCAGCCGGCCCTGCTGTCCTCGCGCGCGCAGGCGGTGGCCGACGTGCTGCAGGCCCAGGGCGCGCTGTTCTTCGACGAGCTGCTGTCGGCCGCGCGCCTGCTGCGCACCGAGCTGGAAGACGCGCTGGGCGAGCTGGTTGCCGCCGGGCGCATCAGCGCCGACAGCTTCGGCGGCCTGCGCGCCCTGCTGCTGCCGGCGGCCAAGCGCGACGGCCTGCGCCACCGGCGCCTGCAGCGGCATCGCCTGAACGGCATCGAGGACGCCGGGCGCTGGGCGCTGACGCGTGCGCCAGCCGCTGCCGATGCCGAATCCGATGCGGAGGCGCTGGAGCACGTCGCACGCAGCCTGCTGCGCCGCTACGGCGTGGTGTTCTGGAAGCTGCTGGAGCGCGAGGCGCCGTGGCTGCCGAGCTGGCGCGAACTGCTGCGTGTCTACCGCCGGCTGGAAGCGCGCGGCGAGATCCGCGGTGGCCGCTTCGTCGAAGGCCTGGTCGGCGAGCAGTTCGCCCTGCCGGAAGCGGTGGCCCAGCTGCGTAGCGTGCGCCAGCGTCCGCACGACGGCCAGCGCGTGCTGCTCAGCGGCTGCGATCCGCTGAACCTGGTCGGCACCGTGCTGGCCGGCGACAAGCTGCCTGCCCTGATCGGCACGCGCATCCTCTACGAAGACGGCGTCGCCGTGGCCGCCCTGGTGGCGAACAAGCCGCAGTGGCTGATCGAGGCCGACAGCGAGCGACAGCAGCATTGGCGCAACGCCTTGTTGCGCCGTCCCGAGCCGGCGGCCCATCATGCCTCGGGCTAGTCTCGCCGTCAGCACGGGGTGACTTGAAACCCGTTCAACCGGGAGGCGACCTTCGATGAAAGCGTCCGTGTTTGTGGGCATCAGCGTCGACGGCTTCATGGCCAGGCCGGACGGCGCCCTGGACTTCCTGCCGGAGAACGCCGAGCCGCATGGCTACGAGGAATTCGTAGCCACGGTCGATGCGCTGGTGATCGGCCGCAAGACCTACGAGGTCGTGCTGGGATTCGGCGTCTGGCCCTACGGCAGCAAGCCGGTCTACGTGCTGAGCACGCGAGCGCTGGCGCCGCCGCCGGCCGGCGCCGTGATGACCCAGCTGTCGGGAACCCCGCAGGAGGTCGCTGCGCAACTGGAAGCGCGCGGCGTCCGACACGCCTACGTGGACGGCGGCATCACTATCCAGGGCTTTCTGCGCGCCGGGCTGATCCAGCGACTCGTGGTCACCCGCGTGCCGGTGCTGATCGGCGCCGGCATTCCCTTGTTCGGCGCCTTGTCGTCCGATCTCGCGCTCAGGCACGTCGCCACCCGCCATTACCCCAGCGGCCTGGTGCAAAGCGAATACGAGGTCGTCGACGCGCTGGCGTAACGACGCGCCGACGTGCGCGGTGGCAGCACGAACCTCAAGCGTCGTTTATTCGCTGCATCGATCCGGCGCAGCATCGGCGTTCGCGGCGCCGCTGGCGAGCGATCATGCGGTCCACTCGATGACTCGATGGATGCCGTACGTACCCACGATCGCCGGCTCGCACCGGCCAGCAAGCGCCAGCGCCCGGAAGCGCGCACCGCACGCTTATTCGATGCTGTCGGCCTGAGCCTCGATAAAACGCCATACCTTCGACTCGAGCTCGGGAAAGGCGAACCAGCTCGCCTGCCAGGACGCCGACCGGCGCAGCGCGTCCGCATCGGCTTGCGCCTGCGCCCGCGTAGGCACCGGCACGGGAACGCGGCGGAATACGCCTTTCGACGCGCAGTCGGCCAGGTAGAGACGCGGCGGCTCCGCAAGGCCGGCCAGCATGTAGTCCGTGCCGAGCACGAAATACGAGCCGCCGGAATGCACCAGCGGGTAGAGCGGCCAGTCCTTCGGCGATAGATGCCCCTCGATCCCCGCCAGCACGCCGTAGGTCGGCGGCCGCTGCAGCTGTCCCGGCCTGGCGGGCCACAGGATCAGGCACATCCAGGCCACCCGCTGCGCGAGTCTGTCGTCGCCGAGAGGCGCTGACCGCCGCGGCGCACGCGTATCCGTGGAAGCCAGCGCATTCAGCTCGGTCAGGCTGGCCTGCTCGCCGATGCTGACGTAGTGATTGGCCGCACGCGCGATCATCGCCGCGTCGAATCGCTGGCTGCGGAACAGCTCGGGCGTCGCCGCATGGCCGGCGCCGCAAAAGCATGCCAGGCCCAGCCAGATTCCTATGCGCGTCATGGCGTGCCTCGAAGCGGGTGACAGGCGCGGCCATTTTGTCGGCCCGGACGGGGCGTCGTCCATCGCCAGCAGGCCCAGGCGAACGCATTCTCACGGCATTTTGCGATCCAGCCGCACCGTCGAACGATGGCGCCCAGGCCATGCGGGCCGCACCGCCGCAGGCCGGCCGCAGCCGCTTCGCCAGGCCTACGCGGCATGGGCAGGCGCGGGTACCTGGCTAGACCCCGCCACGGCAGCGTCATCTGCCGCCCCCACCATGCCGGCCACTTCCATCCGAGACTTTATCGTGCTCAGTGCCTGGCTCCGCCGCCCGCGCCATCCGCTCGTGACCAGCCTGGTCGCCGGCGCCGCGGCGTTTCTCGCCTATGCCTCGATGTACGCCTTCCGCAAGCCGTTCACTGCGGCGGCGTTCGAGGGGCTGCACTTCGCCGGGGTCGACTACAAGGTGTGGCTGGTCATCGCCCAGGTGCTGGGCTACATGCTGAGCAAGGTGCGCGGCATCACCTGGATCGCGGAAATCCAGCGCGGCGCGCGGGCGCGGGTGCTGGCCGGGCTGATCGGCTTTTCCTGGGCCGCCCTGCTCGGCTTCGCGCTGGCGCCGGCGCCGTGGAATATCCCGTTCCTGTTTCTCAACGGCCTACCGCTGGGTATGGTGTGGGGGGTGATCTTCGGCTATCTGGAAGGCCGCCGCGGCACCGAGCTGATGGGCGCCTGTATGTGCGCCAGCTTCATCGTGGCCTCCGGCGTGGTGAAGTCGGTAGGCATGTGGCTGATGACGCGGGTCGGCGTCAGCGAGTTCTGGATGCCCTTCGTCACCGGCATGCTGTTCGTGCCGTTGTTGTGCCTGGCGGTGTGGATGCTGGAAAATCTGCCGGCGCCGGATGCCGCCGACATCGCCGCGCGCAGCCAGCGCACGCCGATGGATGCCGAGACCCGGCGCGCCTTCCTGGCCCGCTTCCTGCCCGGCATTGCGCTGATCGTGCTGGCCTACGTGGCGCTGACGGTGGCGCGCGATTTCCGCGACAACTTCGCTGCGGAAATCTGGAGCGACCTCGGCCACGGCGGCAGCGCCGCAGTGTTCAGCGAGACCGAGGTGCCGATCGCCATCGCCGTGCTCATCATCACCGCCTTCACCATGAGCGTGCGCGACAACCTGAAGGCGCTGATGCTCAATCACGTGCTGATCTTTTCCGGATTCAGCATCGCCGTGCTGTCCACCTGGATGCACGACCACCGCCTGATCGATCCGGTGGGCTGGATCGGGGTGAGCGGCTTCGGCCTGTATCTCGCCTACGTGCCGTACAACGCGACCTTCTTCGAACGCATGCTGGCCGCCTTCCGGGTCAGCGGCAACGTCGGCTTCATCATGTACATCGCCGACTCCAGCGGCTACATGGGCAGCGTGGCGGTGATCCTGGTGAAGGAATTCGCCGGCCTGCACCTGTCCTGGGCCTCGTTCTACGCCGGCACCGTGATGAGCCTGTCCGCCCTGGGCATGCTGGTGACCCTGGTCTCGGCGCTGTATTTCCGCGAGAAGGCGCGCCGATCGGTGGCACCGGCGGTGCTGGCCGCGGTGGCCTGAGCGGCCACCGCTTGCCGTGCCGGCGACGGCAGGTTCAGCCGTGCTTGGCTCCGATCCGATCCAGTTCGGCAAGCACCTCTGGAGCGAGCGCCAGATCGCTGGCCGCCAGGTTCTCTTTCAGATGTCCCAGCGATGAAGTGCCGGGAATAAGCAGCATATTGGGCGCACGGGCGAGCAGCCATGCCAGCGCCACCTGCATCGGCGTCGCCTCGAGCCTGTGCGCCACCGCGGACAAGGTTTCCGACTGCAGCGGAGTGAAGCCGCCGAGCGGAAAGAACGGCACGTAGGCGATGCCCTGGCCGCCGAGCTCGTCGATCAGCGCGTCGTCAGCGCGGTGCGCGAGGTTGTAGTGGTTCTGCACGCAAACCACCTTGGCAATGCGCTGCGCCTGCGCCACCTGGGCCGAGGTGACGTTGCTGAGGCCGAGATGGCGGATCAGCCCCTGCCGCTGCAGCTCGGCCAGCGCGGTGAACTGCTGCTCGATCGATCCTTCGCTAGGCTCGTGGATATTGCCCATCACGCGCAGGTTCACCACGTCCAGCACGTCGGCGCCCAGGTTGCGCAGATTTTCGTGCACCGCGCGGGTCAGCTCGGCCGGGCTTTGCGCCGGGTTCCACGACGCGTCGTCGCCGCGCGTGGCACCTACCTTGGTCACGATCACCAGGTCTTGCACGTAGGGATGCAGGGCTTCGCGGATCAGCTGGTTGGTGATGTGCGGTCCGTAGAAATCGCTGGTGTCGATGTGGGTCACGCCGGCCGCCACCGCCTCGCGCAGCACCGCCAGGGCGGTGACGCGATCCTTCGGCGGACCGAACACGCCGGGGCCGGCAAGCTGCATGGCGCCGTAGCCCATGCGCGTGACGCGGCGATCGCCCAGCAGGAAAGACCCGGATTTGCTCAGATGGCTCATGCGCTGTCTCCAGAAAAGTACGCGGGATTGGAAAACGGCGCGACTATAGGCATTGACTGGCTGCACGATAATCCGCTGGAATCGGCACGGGCCGTGCGGGTTATCGAACAATGGCGACCGACCTGCAGGATCTCTTTGCGTTCCTGGCCGTGGCGCAGGCCAAGGGCTTCCGCGAAGCTTCGCGCACCAGCGGCAATTCGGCATCGAGCCTGAGCGAGGCGGTGCGGCGCCTGGAAACACGGCTGGGCGTACGCCTGCTCAACCGCAACACCCGCAGCGTGCTGCCGACCGAGGCGGGCATCCGCCTGCTCGAACGGCTGGTGCCGGCCCTGGGCGAAGTCGAGGCCGCGCTGGACGTGGTGAACAGTTTTCGCGATCGCCCGAGCGGGACGCTGCGCCTCAACGTGCCCGCCAACGCGGCCCGCCTGGTGCTGCCTTCGATCGTCGCGCCCTTCCTGGCGAGCTATCCCGAGATCAAGCTGGAAGTGATCGTGGAGGACGGCTTCGTCGACATGCTGGCGGCCGGCTGCGACGCCGGCATCCGCTACGACGACAGGCTGGCGCAGGACATGATCGCGATCCCCATCGGCCCGCGCTTTCAGCGCTTTGCCACCGCCGCGTCACCGGGCTATCTAAACGCCAGAGGACGGCCGCAACACCCGCGCGAGCTGCTCGGGCATGCCTGCCTGCGCGGGCAGTTCGCCGGCGGCGCCGTGCCCACCTGGGAGTTCGAGCGCGACGGCGAGGTCGTGCGCATCGATCCGGCCGGGCCGCTGCTCGTGCGGCCAGCCGCGGCGGTGGACCTGGTGGTCGAAGGCGCGATCGCCGGCCTCGGCGTGGTGCATCTGTTCGAAGACTGGCTGCAGCCCCATCTGGAAAGCGGCGCGCTGGAACCGCTGCTGCAGCCGTGGTGGCAGCGCTTTGCCGGACCGTTCCTCTACTACCCCGGACGACGCCACCTGCCGGCGCCGCTGCGGGCCTTCGTCGACTTCGTGCGATCGCGCTGAGCGCGGCAGCGTCGGCCGTCGTACAGGCATCCCCGCTATGCGGATCATCAGACAACGCGCGGGCGGCGCGGCGTGCTCAGGCGAACGTAGAGACCGCCTCGCCTCCATGCCCGGCGCGAAGCGCTTCCAACCGCTTCGCACCGGCCTCGGCGCTACAGCGACCATGGCGGATCAGCATGCCGTCGGCGCCGCCGGATAGGCTGCCGCGCGAGTCGGCCGCCGCGCGACGTCGACCTCGCAAGCTGCGAACCGCCTACGGTGGCGACGGGTGACGGTGGGTGGGCAAGCCGCCTATCGACATGCCGACCGTCGCCATGGATGACGGGCCCGATCGGCGCGAACTGGCTTAAGGCGACGGCGCGGCAGCAGACCGAAGCGGCTCGACGGCACTCGCCATGCTCACGACCATTTGCCCCACATGTCCCGATGGCGATACACCACGCCGTACGGACGCGCCCTGCTCCTCACCACGGCGCTCAGGCCCTGATAATCGAAGCTCGAGGTCGCGCTGAGCAGTCGCCTGTGCCGCGCGTCGTAGAGCTCGAGCAGCGATCCGCTCCTGGGACCGCCATCCTTCAAAACCACTTCCTTGATGTCCCGATAGGGAATCGATCGATGCGTGCCGACGCCTCGGATCAACAAGGCGTCATCGGTGGCGATGATCCGATAGGCGTTGCAGTAAAGGTAGATAGCGGCCGGCATCGCCAGCATCAGCCATCCGCTGGCAAAGAACAGCACGCCGGGCAGACTGTCCAAGGGTATCGACGCGGTCTTCCACAACAGGCTGCACAGCACGGCCAGCCCGAGCACCAGCCCCACCGACAGGACTTTCGAGGTCTGGTAGCGATAGACGGCCTGGCCGGGATCGAGCGAGTCGGAGGGACTTTTGCTCAAGGCCATCCACAGCGCCATCGCCACGCCGCTCGCCAGGTAGCTGAGCTCAGCCCACATCAACCTTCCTCATGCGGAACCGGAACCGTCCTGCCCAGGGTAGGAAACGCACTGGCGCAGTCTGCCGCCGATACCGGCCGCAGGCAATCGAGGCAGGCGAGCTGCGCCGCAGCCCGGACACGCCGGCGCAAGCCGAGCTGCGCGTCGGCGTCCGGCCCGGGCCCGATCCGCTTCGGCCTACCTATCGGCTGGCGCGAGCGGCGCCCGAACGCCGCGGCAGGCAGCTGGGCCCGGTCGCGATATGCCACACCTCGCGACGGCTGCCGTCGACGAGCACCGCGCCGGGTTAGGCGAAGCGACCGTCGCTGTGAACCAACCATGCTCCGATGGCCCCGGGCTGGCCTACGCACTGCCCAGTCACCGCACGATGCCGCTGCTCGCTCGCATAATTTGAACAGCCACACGCAACCGCGCCGCATGCCTCCACGCCTCAATGGCCGGCGCGGATCGCTTCCAGCAGCTTCGCACCGGCTTCGGCCAGGCAGCCGTCGTTGTGGATCACCATGCTGTCCGTCGGCGCCGGATAGTTTTCCGCACGCGCCAGCCGCTGTGCGATGTCCGCCTCGGTCTCGCGCCCGCGCGCCGACAGGCGCCCGGCGATCGCCTGCGCGCTGGCGGTGATCAGCACCGGCTGCAGCGCCGGGAAGCGCGCGCTGGCCAGGTCGAAGGCAGCGCGCGAGCCGTTCACCAGCACGTCGGCGCCGCGCGCCAGCCAGTGGCCTACCTCGCTGCCGATGCCGTAGTGCAGTCCGTGCGCCTGCCACACCAGCACGAACAGGCCGCGCTGCTCGCGCGATTGAAATTCCGCCTCACTGAGCGCCACGTGGTTTTCGCCGCCGGCGTGGGCAGGGCGGGTGATGTAGCGGTGTGCGCACAGCACGCCGTGGCTGGCGCCGTGTTCGCGCACCCATCCCAGCACGCTGTCCTTGCCGGCGCCGGACGGACCCATCACGTAATACAGGCGGCCCGCGCTCATGCGACGGCTCCGGCGCGCAACAGAATCCGCTCGATGATTTCGAAGGCGGCGCCCGGCTCCGCCTCGCGGCAAAGACTCAGCGCATCGATGCGCGCCGACACTTCGGTGCCAAGGCGCGGCGCCAGCCAGGCATGCAGCGCAGCCTGTTCGACCTCGTCCGTCGGCGCGGCCAGGGTCATGTGGAAACGGTAGCGATCCAGCACGAAGGGGTAGCCGTACTGGCGCAGCAGGGCCAGCTCGACGCCGTCGAGGCCGGCCGAACGGCGCTGCAGCTCGGCGCGTTCCAGCGGCGCGCGCAGGGGATTCAGGCGGCGCACGCACTGCGCAGCCAGGGTACGCACCGCGGCTTCGTCGACGGCCGGGCGCAAGGCCAGGAAGCCGGCCAGGTTGTCCAGCCGCAGCGGCAGCTCGAAGGCAGCGAAGCGCGCCGCCAGCTCGACCAGGGCCTGTCGCAGTTCGTCGTAGGCGATGCCCGCCGCCAGCGCGCCGGGCGCACTCAGGGTGGCGTGCCAGCCGTAGCGCCGCACGTCGGCCAACAAGGCCTGCATGCGCGCGGGCGCGATGCCTGGCACGGTCTCGGTGGCCAGCCACTCGCGCCCGAAGGTATCCAGCGCGCTGCCCGCGGCGGGGCAGAAATACACGGCGTAGCGCATCAGGGCTCCGCCATCAGCACGAGTTGCACCCAGTCGCCGGAGAAGCGGGTGATGCCGTATTGCACCGGCACCCCGCGCAGGTCGGCGTTGATCGATTGCACGTAGAGGATGGGCCGGCTGGCCGGCTGCTTCATCAGGCGCGCGGTGGTGGCGTCGGGCAGGCGCGCGGAGACGCGGGTGAAGCGCCGCTCGTAGTCGGTCACGCCCAGCTCGTTCAAGGTGCGGGTCACCGACAGCAGGCGCCGGTAGACCGCCGGCAGGCTGGGAAAGCGCGCCGCCGGAAAGTAAGCCGTGCTGTAGTCGACGATATGGCCGTCCGCACGGCTGATGGTCTCGACGCGGTACACGTATTCGTGGCGGTCCAGCCCCAGCGCCTGCGCCACCTTGGGCGGCGCGGTCTCGCGCGCGTCCTCGAGGAATTCGAGGTCGGCCTCAACGTTGAGGTTGTGCATGTTCTGGGTGAAGCGGGTGCGCCGGCTGATCGGATAGTCCAGCGTCTGCTCCTGCACGAAGCTGCCGCGCCCCTGCTCGGTGCGCACCAGGTTGCGCTGCTCCAGCGCGGCGATGGCGCGGCGCACGGTGTGCCGGTTCACGTCGAAGCGCGCCGCCAGCTCCTGCGCCGACGGCAGCTGCTCGCCCTGGCGCAGCTGGCCACGGATGATCTCGCCGGCCAGGATCGCGCTGATCTGACTCCAGATCGCCGCGCCGCGTCCGCGTTCGATTTCGCTCATACCTGTTCCTCAACCTGTCTATTCGCCGTCATGGCAACGGCACGCCGGGCTGCTGGAATGCCTGCACGGGTCGCTTCCCCTGCGTCCCGCCCTGTCTAGATAACTAGACATTTGTGACAAGCCTAGGAAGACCCATGGACACCTCCCCCCACTTGGCGCGCGCCGGCTGGATGTCGCTGCTGGCGCAGGCCGATCCGGCCGAGCTGGCCGCAGCGATGGACGGCTTCGCACCGCCCGCCGACGCGGCCTGGCTGCGCCCCGCGCAGACCGGCCTGTACATGCTGCGCGGACGCATCGGCGGCAGCGGCGCGCCGTTCAACCTCGGCGAGGTCACGGTGACCCGCTGCAGCGTGCAGGCCGGCGGCCACATCGGCCACGCCTGGGTGCGCGGCAGCGATCCGCGCCACGCCGAGCTGGCCGCGCTGGCCGATGCGATGCTGCAGGATGCGCAGCGCCACGATGCGCTGCAGGCACAGCTGCTCGCGCCGCTGGCGGCTGCGCTGGACGCCAAGCGCGACAGCGCCAGCCGCAAGGCCGCGGCGAGCAAGGTGGAATTCTTCACCGTGGTGAGGGGCGAGTGATGCTGGCCGCGTTCGCCGACCCAGTGTTCGACAGCCAGCGTACTTTCCGCGAGCTGCTGCAGGCGATGGCCCGCCCGGCCGCGCCGCGTCCGCTGCCGGTGCTGCCGCCGGCGCCCGCCCCGGTGGCGCCGGCGGCGATGGCGATCCTGCTGACCCTGTGCGACGCCACCACCTCGGTCTGGCTGCAGCAGCCGTCCGACGAGGCAGTGCGCCATCTGCGCTTCCATGCCGGCCTGCGCCTGGCGGACGAGCCGCAGGCGGCGGATTTCGCCCTGATCAGCGAGCCCGCCGCGATGCCGCCGCTGCAGCGCTTCGGCGCCGGCGACCTGCGCTATCCGGACCGCTCGGCCAGCCTGATCGTGCAGGTCGACGGCTTCCGCAGCGGCGCCGAGGCAGACCGTCTGCGCTTCGCCGGCCCCGGCCTGCGCGAGCCCGTCGCGCTGGCGATCGACGGCCTGCCGGCGGATTTCTGGCAGCAGCGCGCCGCGCTGAGCGCGCGGCTGCCGCTGGGCATCGACCTGTTCTTCGTCGCCGCGCAGCAGGTGCTCGCACTGCCGCGCACCACCCGACTGCTGGAGACTTGAATGTACGTTGCCGTGAAAGGCGGCGAACAGGCGATCGCCCGTTCGCTGGCACTGCTGGCCGAGGCGCGCCGCGGCGATCCCGCGCTGGCGGAAATCGAGCTGGCGCAGATCCGCGAGCAGCTGCGCCTGGGCGTGGCCCGGGTGATGCAGGAAGGCTCGCTGTACGACGAGGAGCTGGCCGCGCTGGCGATCCGCCAGGCGGCGGGCGACATGCTGGAGGCGATCTTCCTGCTGCGCGCCTACCGCACCACCTTGCCGCGCTTCGGCTACACCGAGCCGCTGGACACCGACGCCATGCGCGTGCGCCGGCGCGTCTCGGGCACCTTCAAGGACATTCCCGGCGGCCAGGTGCTGGGGCCGACCTACGACTACACGCAGCGCCTGCTCGACGTCGAAGCGGGCGCGGCCGAGCCGGTGACGCCGGCCGAGGCGGCCCTGCCGGCGCGGATGCCGCGCGTGCTCGACCTGCTCGACGCCGAGGCGCTGATCGAGCGCGCCGAAGCCGGCGGCGACGCGGAACCGTTCGACCTGACCCGCGAGCCGCTCAGCTTCCCGGCCGACCGCGCCACCCGCCTGCAGAACCTGGCTCGCGGCGACGAGGGCTTCCTGCTCGGCATGGCCTACTCGACCCAGCGCGGCTACGCGGAGAGCCATCCCTTCGCCGGCGAGATCCGCATGGGCGAGGTGGACGTGTGGGTGTGTCCCGAAGAACTCGGCTTCGCCATCGAGATCGGCAGCATCGTGCTCACCGAGTGCCAGATGATCAACCAGTTCCACGGCGGCAACGGCGTGCCGCCGCAGTTCACCCGCGGCTACGGCCTGAGCATGGGCGAAGGCGAGCGCAAGGCGATGTCGATGGCCCTGGTCGACCGCGCGCTGCGCTGCGACGAGCTGGCCGAGCCGAACGAGGCGCCGGCGCAGAACCAGGAATTCGTGCTGTCGCATTCCGACAGCGTCGAGGCCTCCGGCTTCGTGCAGCACCTGAAGCTGCCGCACTACGTGGACTTCCAGGCCGAGCTGTCGCTGCTGCGCACCTTGAACGCGCGCCACGCGGCGCAGGCACGCGGCGAAATCGCCGCAGCCGACGCAGGAGAAGCCTCATGACGCCGAGCTACAACTTCGCCTTCCTCGACGAGGACACCAAGCGCATGCTGCGCCGCGCCCTGCTCAAGGCGGTGGCGATCCCCGGCTACCAGGTGCCGTTCGGCAGCCGCGAAATGCCGCTGCCCTACGGCTGGGGCACCGGCGGCATCCAGGTCACCGCCGCCCTGCTCGGGCCTGACGACGTGCTGAAAGTGATCGACCAGGGCGCCGACGACACCACCAATGCGGTGAATATCCGCCGCTTCTTCGCCCGCGTCGCCGGCGTGGCCACCACCGAGCGCACCGTCGAGGCGAGCTTGATCCAGACCCGCCACCGCATTCCTGAAACGCCGCTGCGCGAGGATCAGATCCTGGTGTTCCAGGTGCCCGAGCCGGAACCGCTGCGGACGCTGGAGCCTCGCGAGGCGGAGACGCGCACCCTGCACGCCCTGGGCGACTACGGACTGATGCACGTGAAGCTGTACGAAGACATCGCCCAGTACGGGCACATCGCCACCAGCTACGACTACCCGGTGCTGGTGGACGGGCGCTTCCTCACCTCGCCCTCGCCGATCCCGAAGTTCGACAACCCCAAGCTCGACCGCTCGCCGGCGCTGATGCTGTTCGGCGCCGGCCGCGAGAAGCGGCTGTACGCGATCCCGCCGTATACGCGGGTGGAAAGCCTGGCCTTCGACGACCATCCGTTTGAGATCCAGCAGTGGGAGCATCGCTGCGAACTGTGCGGCTCCGGCGAAAGCTATCTGGACGAGGTGGTGGTGGACGACCGCGGCGGACGCATGTTCGTCTGCTCCGACACCGACTACTGCGGCCGCCGCCGCACGGAGGCGCAGGCATGAGCGCGCTGCTGCAAGTCCGCGGGCTCAGCCGCCACTACGGCCGACGCATCGGCTGCGAGGACGTGAGCTTCGAGCTGCATCCCGGCGAGCTGCTGTGCATCGTCGGCGAATCGGGTTCGGGCAAGTCGACCCTGCTCAATACCGTGGCCGCCCAGCTGGCGCCGAGCGCCGGCAGCGTGCGCTATCGCCAGCGCGACGGCGAATGGCTGGAGCTTGGCCAGTTGAGCGAAGCGGACCGGCGCCGCCTGGCACGCGAGGAATGGGGCTTCGTCACGCAGAACCCGCGCGACGGGCTGCGCCTCAACGTCAGCGCCGGCGCCAACGTGGCCGAGCGCCTGATGGCGCTCGGCGTACGCCATTACGGCCAGTTGCGCAGCATCGCACGCGGCTGGCTGGAGCGGGTGGAGATCGATCCCGCACGCATCGACGACGCGCCCACCGGCTTTTCCGGCGGCATGCAGCAGCGCCTGCAGATCGCCCGCACCCTGGTCACCCAGCCGCGGCTGGTGTTCATGGACGAGCCCACCGCCGGCCTCGATGTATCGGTGCAGGCGCGCATCCTCGACCTGCTGCGGCGGCTGGTGAACGAACTGGGCCTGGCCGCAGTGATGGTGACGCACGACCTGGCGGTGGCGCGCCTGCTCGCCGCGCGCACCATGGTGATGCAGCACGGCCGCGTGGTCGAAACCGGATTGACCGACCAGATCCTCGACGATCCGCAGCATCCCTATACGCAATTGCTGGTTTCTTCGGTGCTCACCACATGAACACGAACCTCATGCTCGACCTGCACGACCTGGGCAAGTCGTTCGAACTGCATCATCAGCACGACGCGCATCTGCACGTGCTGGACGGCATTCGGCTGCAGCTGCACGCCGGCGAATGCGTAGTGCTGTCGGGCCCGTCCGGCGCCGGCAAGAGCACCTTGCTGCGGGTGATCTACGCCAACTACCGGCCCAGCCGCGGCAGCGTGCGCCTGCGCCACGACGGCCGCTGGCTCGAACTGGCCAGCGCTACGCCGCACGAGGTGCTGGACGCGCGTCGGCGCACGCTGGGCTACGTCAGCCAGTTCCTGCGCGTGATCCCGCGCGTGCCTGCGCTGGACATCGTCGCCGAACCGCTGCTGCAGATCGGCGCCGAACCGGCGCAGGCGCGCCAGCGCGCTGGCGAGCTGCTGCATCGGCTGAACGTGCCGGAGCGCCTGTGGCAGCTGCCGCCGGGCACCTTCTCCGGCGGCGAGCAGCAGCGCGTGAACATCGCGCGCGGACTGATCGCGCCGCGCCCGGTGCTGCTGCTGGACGAACCGACCGCCTCGCTCGACGCGGCCAATCGCGCGGTGGTGGCGCAGCTGCTGGCCGAGGCGCGCGTCGCCGGCAGCGCGGTGCTCGGCATCTTCCACGACGAGGACATGCGCGACCGCGTCGCCACCCGGCTGTTCCCGATGCAGCCGCTCGAGCCCGCCTGAGTACATCGGGCCATTCGCCCCATTCCATTGATCCTGACGATTCGCCTACCCCTGCTCCCGCACCACCTGCCCGACTTTGGAATCCGCATGAACGACCTGGTACTCACCAACGCAAACATCGTGCTCGACGACCGCGTGCTGCACGGCACCCTGATCGCGCGCAACGGCTTGATCCGACTGATCGAGGAAGGGCCGACCCAGGCTCCCGGCGCGATCGACTGCGAAGGCGACTACGTGATCCCCGGCCTGGTCGAGCTGCATACCGACAACCTGGAAAAGCACTTGATGCCGCGCGCCGGAGTGATCTGGCCGTCGCTGCCCGCCGTGCTCACCCACGATGCGCAAGTGGTCGCCGCCGGCATCACCACGGTGTTCGACGCGCTCTCGGTCGGCGACCTGGAAGAGGAAAGCGTGCGCATCGAAACCCTGCGCAGCACCTACGACGCCATTCTGGAGGGCCAGGCCAGCGGCGCCCTACGCGCCGATCACTGGATCCATCTGCGCTGCGAACTGGCCTATCCGCGCCTGCTGGAAGCGCTGGAGCCGCTGATCGGCCACAGCAGCGTGCGCCTGCTCTCGCTGATGGACCACACGCCGGGCCAGCGCCAGTACCGCGACATCCAGCAGTACCGCAAGTACTACAGCAAGAACCACATGAGCTGGAGCGAGGACGAATTCGCCGCGGTGGTGCAGCGCCGGGCCGAGCAGCAGGCCGTGTACAGCCCCAAGCACGAGCAGGCGGTGGTCGAGCTGGCGCGCGAACGCCAGCTGATCCTGGCCAGCCACGACGACACCGACGCGCCACAGGTCGAGCACGCGCAGCGCATCGGCGTAACCATCTCGGAATTCCCGACCACCCGCGAGGCCGCCGACGCCGCGTGCCAGCGCGGCCTGGCCACGGTGATGGGCGCGCCCAACGTGGTGCGCGGCGGCTCGCACTCGGGCAACGTCGCCGCGCTGGAGCTGGCGCATGTCGACCGGCTGGACATGCTTTCCTCCGACTACGTGCCGGCCAGCCTGCTGCACGGCGCCTACCTGCTGCATACGCAGGCGGGCTGGTCGATGCCGCGCGCGATGGCCACGGTCAGCCGCAATCCCGCCAAGGCGCTGGGCTTCGACGATCGCGGCCAGCTCAAGCCCGGCCTGCGCGCCGACCTGGTGCGCATGCGCGTGGCCGGCGAGCTGCCGATCGTGCGGCATGTGTGGGTGGGCGGGCAGCCTTCGTTCTGAGCGCCCTGGCGCTTCGCGCCTGCTGGCGGCAGGCCGGACGGTTTGGCCCATATCCCATCCGTTTGCGCACGCGGGCAACCGCCGCGCGACGATGCATGGAGCCGATCGCACGGCTTTGAATCGGACGACTCGCTCGCCCCGGCATGCGGGTGAGCCGCTGATGACAGACGGCTCGCGTGCCGACTGTCACGCCGAGCCTCGATGGCGCAGCGGCTCATGCCGACCGGATGACCTCGGGCGGGTCTTCCCGGGCGAACCCTGCATGCCATCGGTCCGCCAGTCCGGCTCGCCGCAGCGGCTCCGGATAGACATCGTGCGCGGTCGCAGCCGGCTCGCGGCCGCCGTATCCGATCACGCCGCTCGCCAAGCACCCACACCTGACTAGACAAGCAGCGGCGGATGTCCGCTGTGCCAAGGCTGCCCGTGCTGCGCACCAGCTGCCGGCAGGCTCGCTCCAGAACCCACGTCGCACCCGCTTTTCATGCCGATTCCTTGCCACGGCGCGCTCTACGCGCCACGCCCGAAACCACCGGCCCGCCACCGCTTCGCCGGATCACCCGCACGCCAAGCGCCCGCAGCCGACTAGACAACTACCCATGCATGTCCGCTACGCGAAGGCTTAGCGCCATCCCCGCTCCACCTGCATGCAATCGACCGCCATTGAAATGGCCAACGTGCTCAACCGCGCGGCGCCGATCCGCGACGCCTGCCTACCTTCATCATCTCCCTGGACCTGTCCATGACTTTGCCACGCACTCCGCTCTGCCTCGCGCTGCTCGCCATCTTTCCGCTGCTTGCGCAGGCCAGCGACAACACGCCCGTCAATGCCGCCGGCTCCGGTTCCACCGCCGCGACGTCCTCGACCGCCAGCGGCAGCAGCGCGAATGCCGCGAGCCCGGACGCCGACGCCAGCCCGGCGGCTTCGACCGACAACGCCAGAACGCTGCAGGCGATCTCGGTGGTGGGGCAGAGCGAGACGCGTCAGGTGCAGCAGTTGGACAAGGCGCAGATCCAGGCGCAGCCGCCGGGCACCAATCCGCTGCAGATGCTGCAGAAATTGCCCGGCGTGAATTTCACGTCGGACGATCCGTTCGGCAACGACGAGTGGTCTTCGCGCATCACTCTGCGCGGCTTCGACCACACCGAACTCGGCTACACGCTGGACGGCGTGCCGCTCGGCAACAACGACTTCCACACCGGCGACGGCATGACGCCGACGCGCGCCTGGATTCCGGAGAACCTCGGCGAGCTGGAACTGGCCCAGGGCTCCAGCGCGCTCGGCACCGCGTCGAGCAGCAATCTCGGCGGCACGGTGCAGCTGCGCACCGCCGATCCCAACCCGGTGGCCGGCGTGCGGCTGAACGCCACCGGCGGCTCCTACGGCTTCCAGCGCGAATACATCCGCGTCGACACCGGCAAGCTCGGCGGCTTCAGCGGCTACCTGTCGGGCATGTTCACCGATGCCCCGCTGTGGAAGGGTCACGACGAACAGCGCCAGGCGCAGATCAACGCCAAGGGCGTGTATCAGTGGAGCGGCGGCAGCATCACCGGCATCGTCGATGCGGTGCGCCGCGTCGAGCAGCCCTATATCGACATGTCGAAGAATTCGCTGGCCCGCTGCGGCTACAAGCTGACCTATCTGGAGCCGGACTGGGGCCAGGCGCTGGCCATTGCCAATGGCCACTACAGCGGCTGCATCACCAATCCCGACGACACCTATTACGGCGGCAACGAGCTGCGCCGCGACCTGCTGAGTTCGGTGAAGGGGCAGTTCTTCCTCAGCGACAGCCTCACCTTGAACGTGCAGCCGTACTATCACTACAACCGCTCGCAGGGTCACTGGTTCGCGCCGCAGTCGGACCTGCCCTACACGGTGGCCCCGGGCGACGCGCCGATCGCGCTGCGCCTGTCGCACTACCTGCTGACCCGCGGCGGCCTCATCAGCTCGCTGGCCTACGACGTGGGCAACAACCATCTGGAAGGCGGCTTCTGGTTTGAGGACAGCCAGTACACCATTGGCCGCAGCTTCGAGCCGATCTCCGCCAGCGGCGGCCCGATCAGCCAGAACGTGATGTACAACACCTGGTACAACGCGCTGTTCCTGCAGCGCTTTGTCACGCATACGCGGCAGTGGTATCTGCAGGACAGCTGGACCTCCGACGACGGCCGGCTGGAGCTCAACGGCGGCTTCAAGGGCCACAACATCAATACCGACGCGGTCGCCCTGCTGCCCGGCCGCGCCAGCGGCGACCTGGCCACCAAGAGCGCTTTCCTGCCGCAGCTCGGCGCGAACTACAAGCTGGGCGGCGGCTTCGAAACCTTCGCTTCGTTCCAGATGAGCCAGAACGCCTACGAACCCGGCGCGAACGGCGCCTGGTCGTCCACCCAGGCCACCTTCGACGCGCTGAAGAACTCGCTGCACCCGGAGCGCTCCAACAACAGCGAACTCGGCCTGCGCTACGTCGCGCCCAGCGTGCAGACTTCGCTGGCGCTGTACCACATCGACTTCAAGGATCGCCTGCTGGTGATCACGCCCTGCGCCGGCGTGGTGAGCTGCCCGAACCAGATCGCCAACGTCGGCCGGGTGAAGTCGCAGGGCGCCGAGTACACCTTCGTGTGGCAGCCGACCGAGAACCTGCAGTGGTTCAACTCGGCCACCTACAACTCGGCGCATTACGAGAACAACTACGTCAACGGCACGCTCGTCGAGGTGAAGGGCAAGACAGTGGTCGACTCGCCGAAGAAAATGCTCTCCAGCGAAATCACCTACAAGTTCGGCGGCGACTTCACCGCCAAGCTGGGCGCCAAGTTCACCGGCCGGCGCTACTACACCTACACCAACGACCAGGACGTGGGCGGCTTCACCCTGTGGGACGCCGGGCTGAGCTGGGAGCGCAAGGACCTCAGCTTCGCCAAGGACCTGAAGGTGTCGCTGACCGTGAGCAACCTGCTCAACAAGAAGTACATCGCCACCGTGGGCAGCAACGGCTACGCCGACAGCGACCCGAGCGGCAGCTTCGCCACCTTGCTGCCGGGTGCGCCGCGCGAGGGCTTCCTGTCGGTCGATCTGGGCTTCTGATCGCGCCGGGTACGATGCGAGAGGCAGGCGCGGCCGCGCCCCGCGGTAGTGCCTGCCTGTTTTCTCGGCTCAAGGGGCAAGAGTCGATACGCATGGGATACCGCCATGTGCGCTCTGCATCACCGAAAAGCTGGGCATCGCAGGCGATGGGAGTGCCTTGCATCGCCGGCAGAGCAGCGAATGCTCGGCACCGTGATCCAATTCGCAATATATTGCGATCATTCGTTGCAACTTACGACCCAAGGCTTGGCCACATAGGTTTGCGACCAGGCTCGATAGGGGGCAGTCATCGACGGGGACCGGTCCAGATGGGAGTTGCGCAGGCCATGGCCTGCGCAATGGTGCCGCGTTCACGTCTTCGAAATCCAGCCTTCCTTCGGAGCCTTTCATGCCCAAGCTAAGCCTTGTCAGCGCCGCCGTGCTCGGCGCGCTGTGTTTCTCTCACGCCGCCTACGCCGGCTCGCCGTCTACGGACAGCCGCGCCAGCCTGCTGTCCGGCGCCAACGCCACCGCCAATGCCCTGCTCAGGCAGAACGCCGCCGTGGCCGCCGCGTTGCAGTCGGCCACCGACGATACCTTCGATACCACCGACGTGATCCAGGACGCCAACGGCGACCGCCACGTACGCATGCAGCGCTACTTCCATGGCCTGGAAGTGATCGGCGGCGACGTGGTGATGCACCTGGACGGCAAGAGCCAGTTCCGCCAGGCCAGCGCGAACCTGCGCAGCCGGCTGCGCCCCGACCTCAATCCGCGGATCAGCGCGGTCAAGGCCGAGCAGATCGCCCAGGCCGACTTCGGCGGCAGCATCGACAGCGTGCAAAGCAAGGGTCTGGTGATCTATGCCTTCGACCCGTCCAAGGCGCCGGTGCTGGCCTACGAGGTGCGCGTCGAGGGCTTCGGCAAGGATGGCGGGCGCGGCAACATGCGCTATTTCGTCAACGCCCTGGACGGCCAAGTGCTGAACTCATGGAATCTGTTCCAGACCGATGCCGCCGTCGGCACCGGCAAGTCGCTGCTGCTGGGCAACGTAGAGCTCACCACCAACTCGGTGAGCGGCGGCAGTTATCAATTGCTTGACCCCAGCCGCGGCAGCGGAGCGGTCTACGATGCCAAAGGCGGCAAGGACACGTCGCTCTCCTCAGCCACCCTGTTCACCGGCACCAGCAATGTCTGGGGCGACAATACCGAATCCAACCGCGCCACCGTCGCTGCCGATATCGCCTATGGCCTCGCCAAGACCTGGGACTATTACAAGACGGTGCAGGGCCGCAACGGCATCGCCAACGACGGCAAGGGCGTGAAGAGCTACGCCCATGTGCAGGTCTGCAGCAGCATGTTCAGCTGCACCACCGTCAATGCCGCATGGAACGGCAGTGCGATGGAATACGGCGACGGCAACAGCGATTATTATCCCCTGGTGGCCATCGACGTGGCTGGGCACGAGATGAGCCACGGCGTAACCGGTGCCACGGCGAAGCTGGCCTACACCGGCGATGCCGGCGGCCTCAACGAGGCCAATTCGGACATCATGGGCACCATGGTGGAGTACTACGCCAACACCGTCGGCGAGCCGCCGAACTACCTGATCGGCGAGCGGCTCTACCGCAGCAATGCCGACGGCACCTCGGCGCTGCGCTACATGTTCAAGCCCAGCCTGGACAAGAAGTCCGCCGATTGCTGGAGCAGCTCGGTCGCCAAGCTCGACCCCCATTACAGCTCAGGCGTGGGCAATCACTTCTACTATCTGCTGGCCGAGGGCAGCGTGGTGCCGCAAGGCTTTGGCGCGGGCACCAAGTACAACCTCACCCCGGCCAGCCTGGTGTGCAGCGGCAACAGTTCCCTGACCGGTATCGGCCGCGACGCCGCGCAGAAGATCTGGTACCGCGCGCTGACCACGTACATGACCTCCAACACCAACTACCCCGGCGCCCGCACCGCCACCCTGAATGCGGCGAAGGACCTGTACGGGGCCAGCTCGACCCAGTACAACGCCGTGGCCCAGGCGTGGAGCGCGGTCAGCGTGAATTGATGCCCTGACGTGTAGTTCGCAAGCAGGCGCCGGCCCCATGCGGGCCGGCGCTTTGGCGTGCCATACCATGCCCGACCCGGGCGGCAACGCGATCGCTTCGCCACCTATCGCCTCGTCGCCGTATGCAGGGCGCCAAAGTTCTTTGGCCGTCGATCCCGGCTCGCAAGCATGCCGGCGCCCCGCCGAAGTGGAGCGCCGCACGGCTTTTCCCGAGGGTAAGCAAATAAGCCAAGACGCGACCGACCGGAACGGCAGCACCATCCGATCGTCATGGCCGGTCGAAGCCAAGGCCGGGCCTGCTCGACGCCATGCTGACGAGCAACGGCTGATCCAGGCCGCTAGAGCGACTTCATCTCTTCCCGGGCATGGCATATCCGTGAAGTTCTCTCTGCCTGCAAGCGGCAACAAGCCAAAGCAAGAAACGTAAATGCATCAGGCATTCCCAGCATCGATATCGCTCGGCGCTCGACGAGACGTCTTCAGCGCACACGCGGCAGCCCGACGCAGTCCGCTGACCGCTCCTGCCGGCCCCGCGACGGGCGTGGCTCATCCCGCCCTTTGCAGTCGATAAATATTCGCCGGCGAGCGCGGCGGATCGTCTTCCACGGGCTTCGGCAGTTCGGTATCCCAGTAGATGAACCGGGTCACGGTGAGTTCCTCACGGAATTTTTTGGCGATCTCCGCGATCAGCTCGCCCACGGTCTGCTCGGGATTTTTCACGAACGGCTGCTGCAACAGCGCGTCGATCGAAGCAGGCGCCGAAGCCGCCACGTGCACAGCCACTTCCTTGGCCAGGCTTCTGAACGCCGGCTTTTTGCTGAACCAGTCGGAGACGTCGAACTCGATCAAAACGCCGATGTGGCCGAGATGGGCATAGCCTTCGATGTAGCGACTGAAGTTACTCATCGACAGCGGCTCCCGAAGCATGCGATCCATGGCCCGCGCCGCAACCAGGGCGACTTGGCGGATGCACCGCTCAGGCAAGGCTACGCCATCACCTCAATGTTTTGCACCGACGTTGTCGGTTTCGCCGATGAAGCGCGCCACGTTGTCGTGCAGCTGCTTCAGCGAATCCTCATGGGCGTAGACCATGTGCCCGGAAGGGTACCAGGCATAGCTGATGTTGCGGTCCAGCGCGGCCGGGATCGGCAGGTGATGCATTTCGTAGTCGGCGGCGAAATACGGCGTGGCCAGGTCGTAGTAGCCGCCGTTGAGGAAGACCTTGAGGTCCGGGTTGGTCTTCATCGCCATCGCCAGGTCCGGCATCACGTTGGTCGAGGACTGCAAGGCTTCGCCCTGCACGCCCGGCGCCCTGTGCGACATGTCCCAGTGATCGATGTCGGCGTATTCGCGATAGCTGCGGCCCTCGCCGAATTTCAGCTGGCGGCGCACGTAGTCGTTGAAGGCAGCGATATAGGCCGAGCTGATCGCCGAGGACTGCGGATCGTAGTCGGCGGTCTTGCCGAGCGGGTCCAGCGAGGGGCCGGAGAAACGGCTGTCCAGGCGTCCGGTGGTGATGTCGCTGTCGCCCTGCAGCTGCTGCTCGAACATGCCGCCGCCGACGCGAAGATTGGCCTTGAGCAGGTAGGCCACCGGCAGGCCGGTGTATTGATGCAACTTTTCGGCGACGGCCTGCTTGTGCGCATCGTCCAGCCGCGAGCCGGCCAGCAAGGCTTGCGCGTAGTCGCCCAGCGCATACTGCTGCACCTCTTGCAGGAACGGCTCCAGCGCCGCCGGCTGCTGCGGCAGCCGATGGTGGTAGTAGGCGGTGGCGGCGAAGGTGGGCAGCGCCAGCGCATACGGCAGGTCGACGCCCGGATTGAATTCAGGACCGTCGATGCTGGTGTCGAAGCTGAGGATCTGCGAGAGCAGGATCACCCCGTTGAGGTCGACGCTGTTCTCGTTCTCCAGCAGGTTGGCCAGCACGGCCGAACGCGTGGTGCCGTAGCTTTCGCCGAACAGGTACTTCGGCGAGTTCCAGCGCCCGTACTTGGACAGAAACTGGGTAATGAACTGGGCGAAGGCCTGGCCGTCGCCGTCCACGCCGTAGATGGCCTTGCGCCGATCCTTCATCTGCTGGTCGCGCTTGCCCTTGTCGGCGTCGTCGGCGATCAGCCGGCTGAAGCCGGCGCCGGGCGCGTCGATGAACACCAGATCGGAGGCGTCGAGCAGGCTGTAGTCGTTGTTGACCAGCCCGTAGGGCGCGGCCGGCGTGTGCGAATCGTCGCGGGTCACCACGCGCTGCGGACCGAACGCGCCCATGTGCAGCCACACCGTGGCCGAGCCCGGGCCGCCGTTGTAGAGGAAGGTGATCGGACGCTTGCCCGGCTCGACGCCTTTCTTGAAGTAGGCCACGTAGAACACGCTCACCGTCGGCTCGTTCTCCTGGTCGCCCTTGCCGTGCAGGACCAGGGTGCCGGCCACTGCCTTGTAGGCAATGCGCTTGCCTTCCACGCTGACGCTGCCCTCGCTCTCCGAGGCCTGCGGCTGGGTCAGGTCGATGGACGGCTTGTCCTCCGGCTTCTTGCCGCCCGGCTTGTCCGGGTGGTCGGCTGCCAGGGCGGGAAAACAAAGCAGGCAGGCCGCGAGGGCGGCGATCGGCGAAAGCAGGCGCATGGCGGTGCCTTGGAGAAAGGAAGCCTGCGCAGTCTCGGCGACGCCCCGGCCCGATTCATCCGCCAGAAGTCATGCGCGGCACCCGGCGCTCCTCACCCAGGCCCGCAGATTCGGCGGCTTGGAGGTCGGCGGATCGCCGGCTTCGTTCGAATGTCGCGCAGCAAGGCTTTCATGGCCATGGGCGTCCACGACGGTCGCGACGGCTGCCTCGCGCTGCGGCCGCCGAATCGCGGACACCGTCAGCCTCATGCCGGGACGCCATCAAGACCATCCTGCGCGGGCATGCAAGACTCAGGCATCAAGGCTTCCGAAATGCAGCGACGGGAGATCAAAGCGCTCCGGATCGGGCAGAATGCCGCGATCGTGTACGGCAGGCTTCGCATGACGCGAACCGGGGAGAGGCTTGTGCAGCTGTCTGAACTAGGCGACCGCATCTGCGTCTTCGGGCCCTCGAACAGCGGCAAGTCGACGCTTGCCGTAGCCATGGCGCGCCAGCGCGCGCTGCCGGTGGTTCACCTCGACCTGCTCTATCACCAACCCGGCACCGACTGGCGACCGCGCCCCACCGAGGAGTTCCTGGCGCTGCACGAACGGGCGATCGCCGGCGAGCGATGGGTGATCGAGGGCAACTACTCCGTCTGCACGCCGCAACGGCTGCAGCGTGCGACCGGAGTGATCCTGCTGGACATATCCACCCTGCGCAGCCTGTTCCGCTATGCGCGCCGCACCTTGTTCGAACGCGACCGGGCCGGTGCCCTGGAGGGTGCGCGCAACGGCATCACCTGGGGCATGATCCACCACATCGTCGCGGTCACCCCGGGAAACCGCCGGCGCTATGCCGAGATGTATCGCCGTATCGAATTGCCCAAGGTACGCCTTACCTCGGCGCGCGCGATCGATGACGGCTACCGCGAATGGAAGCTCGTGCGTTGAACGGACTGGCATCCTACCAAGCGCCACAACGCACGCTTCTCTCGGCCCGTCGCGCGGTGTCGATGCCGATCCGCGATGCCGATGCAACGAGTGGCGCGGCGGCAATGAACGATCACGAGAAGACGCTGTACTGGCCCCCAAATCCACAACCCGAGACAGGAAGTGACGATGGCATTCCAGGACAAGCTTAGCCCGGGTTTTTCCGGAGCCCTCAGGACCTTCAGCTTCTGGGTAGCGAACGGCTCGGTCGGCCAGCCTCTTCTGGACGGCATCGACTACTGGGATGAGCTGAAATCCTCTCCCAGCCTTCTGGAACAGGTTTATGCCATCTTCGCGAATGTCATCGAGCTCGATGAAAACGGCTATCCGATCAATGCCAAGTACGCGGAGTTCAGGGCTGCCCAATACATCAGGTCCTGGTGCGATCCGGATTACACCGAGATGCCGCCGTTCGAAGACTGGGAAACGAAGCTATACGCCCCACCCGACAGGGAAGACCGCAAGCCCTGGCCGCCCGGCATCAGTCGACGCTGAAGATCGAAGCGATGGACCAGACGTACACTTCCGACCGAAAACGGGGCTTACCGCAGCCTCGGAGTGAGTTTAGAGAAAGCCATGACGGCATTGAAGTTCTACGAGACGAACCAGCCGTACGGCTGCTTCTCGAACTTTTCGAGGCACCCTGTGGAGCTGGAGGGGCGCGTATGGCTTACCGTCGAGCACTATTTTCAGGCCGCTAAATTCACCGACCCTGCCGATGTGGAATCGGTGGCCCATGCCTCCACGCCTTTCGCGGCAGCCCAGCTCGGCAGGGAAAGGCATCGCTCCCTGCGAAGCGATTGGGTATCGGCAAGAGACGCCGCGATGCTGAAGGCTTTGCGAGCCAAATTCGCGCAGCATCCTTCGATCGCCTCGGTGCTGGCGTCCACGGCGGGGAGTCGACTGATCGAACACACCGCGAACGACCATTACTGGGCCGATGGGGGCGATGGCAGCGGACAGAATCGCCTCGGCGAACTGCTCGTCATCGTGCGATCCGAACTGCCGCCATGGCCGATGCCTTTCACGCTGCCGCCGTGGATTATCCATCCGGAGATTGAGCCATCCGATCTGTTCTGGCGCATGGGGCGTGGCGAGGATCTGCTGACCCAGGCAAGCCGGTTCCATGCGTCGTTGAGTGGCGATACCAGGGTCCATTTCGACGCGTACTTCCCTGTGCCGGAGGCATGGCGAAGAAGCTGGGCATAAGAGCGGCGCTTCCTGGGCGAAGACAAAGCAGACCATCGAATCATGATCGGCCCGATGAAACGATGTTCTTCCCGGCCGCTCCGACCTCGGTCAGCGCTATCGTCGTTCGCACCGATGTCGACGGTGTTCGCCATCGATGCCCTGTTACCTGGATCGCTACAAGAGCGCGATCGAACATGGGCGCTTTCGGTTCCGCGTGTCCGATACGGCCAGATTTGGCTCCTTGAATACGACGACGCCAAGGAAATCTTCAGCATTGTCGGCCTGCCGGGATTTGAGATCGGCGGCGCCGGTATTCGCAATCCAGAGAGCGGTCCCGAATAAACAATCACTTTTCTCATGGCTTATCGGGCATGGATATCCAAGCAGGCCAATCCTTGTCTGCAGGCGGCTTTCAGCCGGGGCAGACCGGGAAAGTCGAATCCCGTGATCGCCTTATTGCCACGCATGTCCGCGCTCGTCGGGCCGGCCCTTTTGTTACGCATGTTGCAATAGGTGGCGCATCGCTGCTGTCTATGTTCGCCATGATTATGCGAATGCGCGCGCCGCATATTGACCGCCACCCTTTCGCCACTGCACGATTAGGCTTCGCATCGCCAAGGCATTGCATCGCTTCGATCTACCGATGAGGTAAACGAATCGATATGCACATACTTGGCCAGCGGCACGAGTGGCGCCTATGGATGCAAGCGCCACTCTGATGGCGAAACGGTTTGCAGGGAAGAATTTTTCAGGGAGAGGAAGCATGAAAGGGATGTCGCTGATGGTGTGCCTGTTCGCCGCCGTTACTCCACTGACGCACGCTGCCGCCGTACATGCGGACAAGTTGCCGCCGCCGAAGAGCATGACCTGCCTTCAGCTCAAGCAGGGCATTTCGTACACGATCACCCGGGGCTTGCTGCACATTCCCTGGAACATCGAGCTGGCCAGCGGCGCCTATATTTCCGAACACGAAGACGCACATGGCGTCTATTACCGCGCGCCGTCCGGCGCCATCACCGAGCGGCGTACCGACAAGCAGGCCACGTCGAGGGCCGGGCGACGCATGACGTTCGACGGCGGCATCTATGTCCCGAACGACGCCACCGCTGCGCCGACGCTCTACACGTACGATGAAACGCTGACCAGCGCGCCGGAGGCGATTCCCACGCCGACGGAATGCGGGACGCTCAGCTATGCCGTCGACCCGAGCACGCATAAGGTCAGCGTCTGGGGTACGGCCGCAGCCGCGGGCATAGGCGCCGCGGCAGGCATGGTCGCCAGCCGCTCCTTCCATCCGCAAATGCGCGGAAGTTACGGCCAGGCAGCTGGGGTGGGGCTGGTCGGCGGACTGATCGGCGGCCTGATCATAGGCGCGATCGAAAAGAGCAAGGCCGACGAGATCCTGGCCGGGCCGCCGATGGACAGCGAGGCGGCGGAGAAGATTCGGGCGTGGGCGGCCAGCAAGATAACGATGACCGAGCGAGGCCACTCGGCCGCTTCGAGCATGACGACTGCCGCGCCAGCCGCTTCCGAAGCACTGCCTGCGACGACGGCGAACACAGCCGACACCGGCGCGCCGATGAATGCCGAACCGACAGCCAGCGGGGCAGCCATTGCGCAAACGGCGGCATTACCTGCCGCCACCGGCGCATCTGAAGCGCCCATGACATCCCGGGCGCAAGGCGCCGCCAACCAGCTGGGATGCAGCACCGTAAAAGCGGTCAGCGCGGGAGGCTATGTGGCGTCGTGCGGGTCATACGGCGTGTTTATCGATTGCGACACTGATCGATGCCGACCGACTCACACGGTCAGGCTGGAAGGAGGCGAATAGCCGGGCCATCCGGCATCACAGGACGGTGGCTGGATAGCTCTGTCTTCGACCCGAAGCGGACATTCAACATCTATTTCGAAAGGAGGCGATTTTGCCCGTATATCTCTTTTGCTATTGGCTGCCGACCAGCTTCGTGATGGTCGTGACAAGCTTCGTCTATTTTTCATCCAACAGGTCGACGAGGCTGGGCACCAGGCTCGGGGTCAGCGTGCATGGCCTATTGGGCACCGCCTTATTTTCGGGCGCTGTGGCTTTATGGATGACGGGAGGGTCGCGTGACTCTCTGGCGTGGCCCTTCACGCTGCTGTTCGTGCTGCCACTTGCCTCGATGCTTGCCGCGCTGTTGTTCCATCGGGGAACCCGGATCGCTCACCTGCTGCTGGCCGCCGAGCTGTTCTGCCTGGCGCTGGCCTGGTTCGTCGGCGGCATGGCGATCACCGACGAGTGGCTTCCCATCGTTTGAATCCGGATACAGTGTGATGCCCGCTCCCGGTCGGAAGCCGGCCTTTGCGTGTCCGAAGCAACACCAGGAATCCCCGCCATGCCCGATCTGCCTCCCAACGATCTTCCGCGGTATCGCCTGCTCACCGGCAAGGACGACGCTGCGTTTTGCCATCGCGTCTCCGAAGCCCTGCATCTGGGCTACGAGCTGTATGGATCGCCCGCGGCGACATTCAACGGCGATCACGTCGTCGTCGCTCAGGCGGTGCTTTGGCCCATGAAGGATTAGCGCTCTGAATGAGAGATGGCAGCCGCTTCGCCATGTCCGCTTTCGATCCAAGGCGGACACGGTCGGGATGACTGGCCCAGGCTACCGGACTTAGCCATCCACCGCTCCAAGCGCCATCGCCTCGTCCTGCTGGTAGATTCTCGAGACCGATCACAGGACGTCCCGGCCATGGACCTTACGCTCGAACCGGATATTGCCGCGCTGCTGGCGGAGCGTCGGCAAACCATGGCGCTGTTCAGCGCGGACTATCGACCGCTCAACATGTACGTCCTGTACCGGGCTGATCTGGCCATGAGTCCCAGCAAGCTCGCCGCGCAGTGCGGTCACGCGTTCGTCAACGCCTTCGAGCAGGCACGGTCAGCACGCCCAGCCATCACATCCACTTACCGCGGAACGGGCGAAGGCACCAAGATCGTCATGTACGCCAAGAGCCTGGTGCTTCTGCTGCGTGCCTACCGCGACTTGCAGAGCGCCGGCTTGCCTCATCATCTGGTGATCGATCGCGGGCATGTGTTGCCGCCTCACTTTACCGGCGAGCCCATCATCACCGCCCTGGGCTTTGGCCCGGTATACCGGGATGAAGTCGAGCACATCACCAAGCGCTATACGATGGCCAAATGAAGAGCGGCCCCATAGCCACCTTGCGCAGCGTCCGCCCTCGACTCAAAGCAGGCACTCGCAGATGGGTTTTGATGATGATCTACTTGATTAGGATCGGGGGGCTTAGGCGTGAAGATAAGGCACATAGGGAATCTTCTGCTCGTCGTCGCGTGTTTCATTGGCTTCATCGGCTACTTGGCCACAAAGGATGCTCAAGCGAAACATCAGGCCGAGTCTGCCTGCGACTCGGCCCATATTGGCGATAGCGCAGACCACGCCAGAGATCAGTTGCAAAAGGCCAGCAAGACCGCAATGCAAACCTTCGTGCACGCGGAAGACGAGTATGTGGTATTCAGGGCAGCGGCCACGGAACGCTATGTGTGCACGGTCTATTTCGAAAATGACAAGGTAGCTCGCAAACAAGTGAGCCATTTAGACTGAACGCAAGTTTCCGTTCTCGATCAAAAGCCGGCACCGCCCGCTGATCGGCTGCATCTTATGAACCCTCGAGCAGCCGCCGGGACGCAATCTTCATCGCCCAACCTCAAGCCCACAGGAAGTCGATCGTGAGCGTTTTCATTTCCCCACCGCCCGATGACTTGAGCGCCTACGATGGTTTCGTCGGCGGCTACCGCACGCAGGTGGAGCAGCATGTCTTCATCGATCGGCAGGATGATGGCTATGGCATGTGGATGTACGAAGAGGATGAAGACGCCTGGCAGGACCACGTCGAGGTCTACATGCCCATGACCGTCGCCGCCGTGCGCGCCTATTTCACCCCATCGGCAGACATGGATGACGTGATCGGCCTGGGAAGCTATTCCGACGAAGGCCGTAGCTTCATCGCCATTATCCGTGCACAACCCGGCGCGGCGCTGGCCTGCGGCGACGTGGTGCCGCCGGATGGCGTCTTCGCCATGAACGGCGAGCTGTTTGTGCCTTTGACGGTGGATCGCTCCGTCGGCGCGCACTATCTTTTGTACGCGGACGCATAGTCTTAGATCACCTGAATGGAGGCTCGCGGCCTTGCCTGACAATAGCTGCAGACGAGCCGCGCGATGTCGAGTCAGTAGACAAAGCGCTGAAGCCATGCAATCCCCTCAGGCGCGCCTTGGATCCGAAGCGAACCGCCGGGCACACCATCCTGAAAGCGGAGAGAGGTCCGCGCCGACCGTCTTGGCGCGACTGCGGAAGTATCTTCAATGACAGAGCATTGCTGTGATGAGATGACTCGGCATGTCGAAATGAACTGCCCGGACCACCCCGATCCACAGGATTGCCCCGATCGGGTGTTGAGGTATTCCGGCAGGTTCAACGAATACGGCCTGCTTATCCACGACGGCGGCTCATCCTCCTACGCCATCCGCTATTGTCCCTTCTGCGGGGCAAAGCTGCCGCCCAGCAGACGCTAGCGCCAAAGCGCGGAAGCAACCGGCATGGCCCGGAACGGCCTTCAGGCCGAGGCATCAAGCGACGCGCGCTCAAGGAACTGCATCAAGCATGGAGATACGACATGGACTGCGACGGACTGAAGGTCGACGACATCAAGGCCCTGAAGACCTCCCTCGAACTACGCGAAGTTCTCCGCGACTACAACTGGGACGATGGCTATGAGATACCGCATGCCATCGCCGAGCACCCACAGTGCGAGCTTGGCATAGCACTGGAGTTGTTCTGGCTGGCCGGCGCCATAGCTGTCTACCTCAACGAGGTCGAGCCCACCCCTTGGAGGCGCGAGTGGATCGATTTTTGCGAGCAGCTTACGGCCAGGATTCTTGCCGGAACCTACAAGCCCAGCCTATTCAAGTTCGAAGGCGGCCCTGGTCGAGTCGGAGCCTATAAACTCCGAAAACGTGGCGTGCCGGAGATCTTTATTACCGGAACGACCCCTGACGGATGAACTGCCCGTCGCCGCCCCTGGCATGACTGCATTCGACAAATCCTCGGCCGAGCATCTTCGCATCGCAAGCTCGAGGACGGATGGGTGCGAATCCGAAGCAGCTTGCTCACCCGCGTGTCGATCGATGAAGCTGACTGCCTTGAGGATTGAAGTTTGGCCGACGAACGACATTTGCTGATACTGGATCTGGACGAGACCTTGGTTCATGCCACCGACGACGCCTGGTCGCGCGTGCCGGACTTCGAGATCTCGCCTTATGCTCTCTATCTTCGTCCGGGCGTCGAGGCTTTTCTCGACTGGGCCTTGCAGCGGTTTCGCGTGGCCGTGTGGACATCGTCTACGCCCAAGTACGCTGAGGCCGTCACGAACAGACTGTTCGGGGACAGCTCGCGACTGGCGTTTGTCTGGGCACGAGACAGGTGTACGCCGCGGCGGGATTTCGAACGCGATATCTGGTGGGATACCAAGTCACTTCATAAGGTGAAGCGGCGCGGCTATGACCTGCGACGCGTCATCGCCGTGGACGACAACCCCGAGAAATATGCCCGTAGCTACGGCAACCTGGTGACCGTAGCGCCGTATCTTGGAGATGAGGACGATGACGAACTCCACTACCTTCGGCGCTACTTGGAAGAACTCGCGCTCCAGCCGAACATCCGTTGCGTCGAGAAGCGGGCTTGGCGCCGCAGGCTGGAGTATGCCGACAAGCAGAAGCCAGCCAGCCCGATGCAGGACGACTGAGCACGGCCCGCTTTCGACCCGAAGCGGGTCATTGACAGCCCAACCAGGCGAATCATGAAGGCGCGTAACTCACCGAAGGCGCAGCTGCTGACCGGCATTCCCGCCGAGCGCGTGGAATATGCAGCCGACTGTGACAGCTACCCGAAGGCGGGAGATATCGTGGAGCTCGATCAAGGCTTTACGGGCCCACATGGGGAATCCATGGGCATGGTCGTTTGCCGCAATGCAGACGGAGGCATCAAGTGGACGGGGGACGTGATGGATTCGGAGATCGAGCTGCTGCGATAGGTTCCGCAGATCCAAGACCGGCCTTCGACGCTTCTCGACCATCGCCCGGAAAGCCCGCCTGCCAGGGCATGCAGGTCGACAGCTCCGGGCAGTTGGCTTACCGCGTCATCCATCCTGCAGAATGCGCTCCGCTGCCAAGTAGCGTGACGTCTCGGGAATGGCCGATGCGGCAAGCCGCGAACGTACGTTGACCTCCCTGGCGGACCACGGCGACCACAGCCTCAGTGACGCTCGTCCACACTCGACCCAAAACGGACATAAACGGCATGGCGAACAAGGTGGCACCGCAGCCTGAGTTCCAACTGGGTCAACGGGTTTCTACCTTGCCTAACGAGCGGCAGCGCACACCACGTGTCGGCACTATTGCACGCGTCATCTGGCACTTCAAAGATGCTTGCTACAACTATTACCTGGAAGTCGATGGCAGAAATGTGTCCAAGCGATACCTGGCCTGCGACCTGACAGCCAGCAAAGACTCTTAAGCAGGACTCGGCTCAAAGGATGGCCCACTTTCGGCCCGCAGCGAACAATCCAGATAGGCTGGCGAGGCGGCGTGCCCGCAGATGGGTGCCCATCAACGCATGACTCGGAGGGTCCATGAGCGTAACACCGACTCAACGGCAGGAGCTTCTCAACTATTGCTTGGACTTTGCCAAGACCATGCTGACCGATGCAGGAGAATTTTATCCGTTCGGAGCAATGCTTTCACTGGAAGGCAAGCTTGCCGCGGCCGGTGGGTACAACGGCAGCGAAAGACCGCCGCCCCAGGACATCTACCAGTTGCTGCTGGGGGCTTTCGCCTCCGAGGCCAAGCATGGCAGCATTTCTGGTGCTGCACTTGCTGCAAACGTCAACGTACCTGAGGCCTATGCATCTCCGTCGAAGGACGCCATCCGCATCCATCTGGAAACGCCGGGCTTCGCTCAATTCATCTATGTCCCGTACGAAATCGGGAAATCAGGGCTGTTCAAGAACAAGCTCACGGTGACGCTGCATGAACCTTTTGCCGTCGAAATGAATCCGAGTTTCTTCCAGAAGCCAGCCTCATAGCATTTCAAATGCGTGCTGCCAGCCCTAAATGAAGACTCCTGCGAAGCAGGGATCAAGCCGCTCACCGTTGAAAGACGTTCTATCTGGGAAGGGACATGAAAGCAGGCGACGTTCTGGTCAGCCAGAAGGCTGACGATGCTTGGTCTACTGTAAAAATCCTGGCGATCGACACCTGGCCGGATGGCAGCCTGACTTTCCACTGCATGTGGTACGAACCCACCAAGCAGCGGCCCACTCCGGAGACTGTCGAGTCCCTGAAGGTATTGGCGTGGCATGCCCCCATCGCTGCCCAAGCTTATGCAGCCGACTGGGATGTACTTTGTTCGCTCCCCGTGCTCGATCGTGAACTTGAAGGATTTCACGAGTATCTGAAACTGACAGACTTTTCCAGATATGCCGCCGCGACGGGTCAAGACCTGCGCGCGCTGGCTTCGCATGCGACCGAGCTTTATCGTCAAGCATGCGCACTCGGGGACGCTGGCGAGCGCCAGGGTGCCATTGAGCTCTACACCAAGGCGATCGATATCTTTCCCTTGCTTTACGAGGCCATCGACAACCGGGCTTTCACCTATATGGAGCTTGGGGACTATGCGACCGCGCTGCAGGGATTTGAAGAATCGCTGCGAGTGAACCCGACGGGAAACGCCGCATTCTTCTCGCGAGGGGAATGCTTGATGAAGCTCGGCATGTTGGATCAAGCCGCCGCCGTGTTTGAAGAGGGCGCGACTCGGTTTCCCGAGCATCGTGACCTTTACCTTCGCTTCCTCTCGCAGTCGAAGGCAAAGCCAAGTGAGCCACCCGTTCGCAGCGAAGCGTCTTCCTTAGCAGAAGTCTCTACTAAAGCTACGGATCGCCGCCCCACCCGCTCCTGGTGGAAATTCTGGCGGCAATGACGGCGCGTAACGTCCGCTTTCGGTCGAAGCGGATGGGTTGAGATTACGAAATTTTCTGGAGGCGCCACCCGCATGAAATCGTCGACCGAGAACGTACGTGATTTTCGAAGCATATGGGCCATCCACGCTGCCGTGTGGATGCTGATTCTCCTGGCCATGGGTCCTGTTTTCTTTCCCATCGACTGGCTATTTCACGTCTTTCCCGACAGCTATCCTGTCATTCGTCGAATGCATGGACTCGGTCCAGGCTTCAAGCTGCTTTGGGTAGCTAGCGGGGTGATGGCCATCGTCTCGATCCGCCTGTTGACCAGACGCCCCATGCTTGGGTTATTGGCATGCTGCACGTTCGCAGCCAGCTACGCGCTGGCGGCCATGGGACTATGGGGACAATTCACGCTCGGCTGCTGGGCCGCTCTGCTGACCGTGGTTCTTGCCGGCATTGGCGCCTTCTTGGCATCGCGGATCGGTGACGATCGCAGGCCGGCCGATGTTTAAGGTGATATACCGGAGATCGCCGTGCATGAACCCGGCCAGTTTTCGGGGATTTGGACGAGAGAAGAAATCGGGATCAGGCCATGAAGTACAGCGAAGAGGCTTGGATTTCGCCGACAGGCGTACTGAGACTTCTATATGCCGAGGAGTGGACTTCCGCCGCGAGAGCCCTGATCGGACTAGCCATCAACTCGCATGCTTTAGCACCTGCCCTTGAGGTATCGCTCATTGCTGCTCGAGCTTCCGATCCTCTCGTTCGCGGTAACGCACTGCTCTGCTTGGGGCATCTGGCTCGCCGCTTTGGCGAGCTTCCACGTGAACCAGTGCGTGGTCTTATCGCCCGAGGACTGCTTGATCCTGATGAGCATGTGCGGGGACAGGCGGATGCGGCAGCTGACGATCTGGATCAGTTCTTGGGATGGCGCTTCGATAGACCGTAATGCTCGTTTCGACCACGCGAGCGAGACAGAAGCCCGCATAAGGCAAAGATCCCGAGGTGCTGGGGTCGTGGCGTCGACACATTCTTGGCGCGCCGGTAGAACGGCGCGTCCGACCTCGACAAAGTACTTCACACGATCGACCAGTAGACTGATGATCGGTCAAGCTGCTCACCGTTCTCGCGCCGGCGGGCAGCGGGTGCTGCAACTTCATTGACGTACAGACGGCGGCGGCCTTCGGGACGCTGGTGAGCAGGCTGATCGCCGAACGGCATTGACAAGGCCACAGCGTCCGGCGAAACCGCATGGCGGTACGCGGCAGCAGGCTCTCCAGAATCCGCGTGACGCAGGACTGTACGGCGGCTTGTATAGGTTCTTCACAGGGGGAAAGACCATGAAGTCACTCGCTATAGCGCTTCTGCTTCTCGTCGTGTCCGCGGGGAGTGTGGCGCAGGACACGACATATCAGAATCCGGTCGATGGCAAGGCAAATGCTGCGCCGAACGGCTGGGCGTCTTACGGATCTGAAAACCAGGCTGCGCAGAACAAGGAAAAAGTCAGGATCTTGAATGTGCAACTGCTTCAGGACCAGGACGAAATGGCTTCGAGGAGCACCCCGGAAGAACTCGCGCGTTTCATCAACGCGGCGAATGGCATCGCCGTCGAGGTCTTTTCTTCATACGACAGGCAGGCCACCTTGCAGGCGCAGTTCACCTGCAGGCCGGACAAATGCGAGACGAAAATCGCCTCCTCCGGCGCACCGCCGAATGAACTTCTGCAGGCCTACCTCGACAAGCTGGTCAAATTGCCGCCACCGAAAGTCTCCGGCGAAGTCAGGTTTCAAGTGATGACAGGCGTCAATACTTGATTTCCGGCCATGCTTTTTCCGTCCCACGTGGAGCATTCGCGGACAGGCACGCCACGTCCTACCTGCTCCAAAGGATGGGTCAGCCGCAGGTCGTGTAAAGTTGCCGGAAACTGCTGTTCAGGGGACTGCATCCTGCATATGGCGCAGATCTGTAGTCGGACGTGCAGATCCAACCACTACCGAGTGATTAGGCATCCATGGAAATTTCGCTCACTGCCGCCGTTCTCATTGCCGTCGCCGTGTTTGTCGCGGTCGTGCTCTGCATGGCCGTCGCCGCCAGCATGGCAATCGGCAGGCATATAGCAAGATTGACGGCTCTCCACGAGATGCAACAAAAGAACGCGGAGTTGTCGAAAAACCAGACAGAGCAAGCCAGGGAACGCATGGAACTGGCACGCCAGGCGGCGCAACAGAATCAGGCGAGGGTCGACAAGCTCCATGAGCGCGATGTGGCCGCTCACGACCGCTCGGATCGGCTATGGGATCGGTCAGAGAAGAACCAGGAGCGCTGGGAGCGAGTACTGTCGCGCATCGAGGCTCTCGTGGAGAAGCTCGAGCGACACCACGATGCCTGAGCATTCGCTCGAGGTGAGCGGCTGCGCGCTCAACCCTCCGATATCGAATGCCAAGATCACCGCGTTGCGGATGCCAAGCCTTCAAGTACTGACGCGACCGGATAGGCTTGCTGCAGGTGCGCGCTGCTCTACGCCCGGCGCCGCGGCGCCGCCATCGTTGGAAGCATGCGCCATGAGGTCACGGTGCCGAGGCACGGCGCTGACCATGCCTGAGGGCGCACCGACCAGACAGATTTGCGCAGAGGAGAGATTCGCTTTCGAACCCGAGCCAGCCATGAGATATCGCACGAGTGCCGGAGAACATCGATGCGACACGCCATTAGTCTTGGCCTGATCACGCTTGTGTTGATCAGCTTCACCGAGCATGAGCTGGAGCCCGAAACCGTTCCGCGTGATGCCTATCCCGATGCAACGGTCTTCTTCCGCAACATCGAGCACTACCCTTATGTCGCTTCGGCGGAGCGTACCGCACGCATCACCGCCGGAATCCACGCGCTTCGGCGCTGCATGACCAAGGACGAAGTCCGCGCACGGCTCGGAGCGCCCGACTACAGTGAAATCATGGATGGACCGAAAGGGCCAAACATGCACTGGAACGGTTCGTATTGGACATACTTCCTTTCCATAAAGGATGATATGTCCAATATGAAGAATCCGCGGGTCGAGGCCTTTTTCGATAAGCACGGCAGGGCGAAGTGGATCGTCCCTACTGGCATAGAAGGTGCCGTTGAAATCGGGGCCCCTCACGCAGTCTGCGGCCGGACCGAATCGACTTAAGCTTGACGCATTCCACCGGATATCGGCACTGCGAGATTCGCTTCGACGGCAGATTCTTCCGATCGGTACGGCATGAAAGACCGCGTCATCAAGGCGCTGACAGCGCCGCCTTCCACAGCCTGCCCCCTCCGCTTCGCCCCGCACCAGTCCCGCTTGCCACATAAGCGGCGCCCATCGCCGCGGGCACGGCTACACTCGGCCAGCATGAACGCCCTGCCCCGCCCGGCTCCCGCAGCAGCCCACAGCCATTTCGGCGCGAGCTCCGCTCCGAAGACGCTGGCGGCGTTCTGGGCGCTGTGGGCGGTGTTCTGGCTGCTCATGATCAGTGTCGCGATGCAGGAGGCGCTGCGCAATCCGCTCACCCGCTGGTGGGAACCGGTGCTTTCGGAAGGGAGTTCGGCCCTGGTCGCGACCGGATGGATGTGGCTTGGCGTGCGGGTCCGCCGACGCTATGCGGCATATCTGGACCAGCCCTTGATCTGGTTTGGCCGCTATCTGCGCTGGCTGCCCCTGGTCGTCACCACGTGGATCATCGCCGTCTACGCGATACGGCATGGGGTTTATGCCGCGGTGGGCCGTATCTACGAGCACCCGGGCTGGGGCTTTCTGTCCGTATACGAGAGCGTCAAGCTGACGATTTTCACGGGGCTGTGGCTGGGCATCCTGTTCGGCATCGATTCCTATGCGCAGTGGCAGCTCCAGCGGCAGCGCCTGCTGCAGACGCAGAAGGCGCTGGCCGAGGCGCAGCTCGCGCAACTGCAGGGGCAGCTGCGGCCGCATTTCCTGTTCAACGCGCTCAACACCGTTTCGGCCCTGATGCATACCGACGTGGCCCGGGCCGACCGCCTGGTGGCCACGCTCGGCGATCTGCTGCGCATCAGCCTGCGCTCGACCGAGGGCGAAATGACGCCGCTGGCCGAAGAGCTCCGCACGCTCGAGCTGTATGCCGAGATCATGCGCGAGCGGTTCCGGGATCGCGTGACGCTGGATTGGCAGACCGATCGAAGCCTGCTCGACACGCCCGTTCCCACCTTGCTGCTGCAACCCTTGCTGGAAAACGTGTTCAAGCATGCGGTCGAACGTACGGCCGCGCCCGTGCGCGTCAGCATCCATGTCCGGCGCGAAGGCGGTTCGCTGAATATCGTGATCGGCAATTCGGGTTCCATGCTGGCGCCGGAGCATCGCGATGGTCTGGGCTTGCGCAGCTGCCGCGAGCGACTGGGCATCATTTACGGCGATGCGGCCTCCCTGCGGATGCGTGACGAGAGCGACGGCGTGACCGCACTCGTCTCCATCCCGTTGACGGGCGCCACGCCATGATCCGCGCCGTGATCGCCGACGACGAGGCGCCGGCCCGCGAGAAGCTCGCGCACTGGGTCGCCGAGCAGGCGGATATGAGCGTGGTCGGCTCGGCCGAAGACGGCTTGTCGGCGGCGCAGTGCATCGAGCAGCTTCGTCCGCAGGTGGCCTTTCTCGATATCCATATGCCGACGCTGTCGGGTCTGCAGGTCGCGGCCCAGCTCGAGCCATCGAGCGCGCCGCTGATCGTGTTCGTGACCGCCTTTGACGAGCATGCGCTGAAGGCCTTCGATCTCAACGCGATCGACTATCTGCTCAAGCCTTACGATCGCGATCGCTTCGCGCGCACCCTGCAACGCGTCCGCGAACGGCTGCACACGCACGAATCCGGCGCCGCCGCCGTCGCGATGGGGCGGGCGCGGGCGCCTGCCTGCGAGCGCCTGCTGGTGCCGGACCGCGAGCGGCTGCAGCTGATCGAGGCAACCTCGATCGAATGGCTGGAGGCCGACGACAACTACGTCCATGTGCACACCGCAACGCGCGATTATCTGCTGCGCCGGACGCTGCAGGATCTGCTGTCCCAATTGGGCGAGCAGCGCTTCGTGCGCATCCACAAGTCGGCAGCGGTGAACCTCGCGGCCGTCGCATCGCTCAGCCCCCTGTTCAAGGGCGACTACCAGATCCATCTGCACAACGGCCGCATGCTCCGACTCAGCCGGCGTTATCGCGAAGCCTTGTTCGCCCGCATGGGCCAGTAGGGTCCATCTCGCCACCCCGGCGTCTCCGCTCACCCCAAAGCGGCTGCCGATAGCTCGCCATCGCAGCAAGCTCCTGCTTATCGCCCGCTGTGCCTCTCGCTGCTCCCGACCGCGGCGATGGCTATCCGCGCTTCGACGCGCGGAAGCGGAAGCACATCGAGGAGGGAAGGAATGTTCGGCTACTACTTCGAGCTGGCCTGGCGCAGGTTCCGGCAGAGCAAGGCGCTCACCGCGCTGATGGTGCTGGCGATCGCGCTGGGCATCGGCACCTCGATGACCACTCTCACCGTGCTGCACGTGCTGTCGGGCGATCCGCTGCCCGGGCGCAGCGACGCGCTGTACTACCCGCAGCTCGATCCGCGCGACAACAGCGGCATCATGCCCGGCGACGAGCCCCCCGAGCAGCTCACCCTGATCGACGGCCTCAACCTGCTGCATGCGAAGCAGGCGGATCGCCAGGCCTTGATGACCGGCGGCACGGTCGCGGTGCAGCCGGACGCCGCCGCCATCACTCCGTTCTACGTGGAAGCGCGCTACACCACGGCGGATTTCTTCGCCATGTTCGGCGCGCCGTTCCGTTACGGCCACGGCTGGAGCGCGGACGACGACGAGGCAAAGACTCGCGCGGTGGTGATCAGCGGCGAGCTCAACCAGCGCCTGTTCGGCGGCGCCAACAGCGTGGGGCGCAGCCTGCGCATGGCCGACAGCTTGTTCCGCGTGGTCGGCGTGCTCGACGACTGGGCGCCCAGCCCGCATTTCTACGACCTCACCACCGGCTCCTACGGCGCTGCCGAACAGGTGTTCCTGCCGCTGCCCTCGGCGTTGGACCTGCACCTGCCGCACGAAGGCTCGAACGATTGCTGGGGCAATGGCACCGGCGGCGTGGGCCGCATCTATCCCTCGCCGACTTGCGTGTGGCTGCAGTTCTGGGTGCAGCTGGACACGCCGGCCAGGGCCGCTGCCTATCAGGCCTTCCTGACCCATTACTCGGAACAGCAGAAAGCCCTGGGCCGTTTCGTGAAGGCGCCGAACGTGCGCCTGCGCAGCCTGATGCAGTGGCTCGCGTATCAGCAGGTGGTTCCCGACGATGTGCGCCTGCAGGCTGCGCTGGCGTTCGGCTTCCTGCTGGTCTGCCTGGTCAACACGGTGGGCCTGATGCTGGCGAAGTTCCTGCGCCGCGGCGCCGAGTTCAGCGTGCGGCGTGCGCTCGGCGCTTCGCGGCGCGCGGTGTTCGCGCAATTGCTGATCGAGTCGGCCGTAGTGGGCCTGGCGGGCGGCGTGGGCGGCCTGCTGCTGGCCCTGCTTGGTTTATGGGTGGTGCGGCATCGGCCTTCCGACTATGCCGCGCTGGCGCATCTCGACCCCGCCATGCTGCTGACCACCTTCCTGCTGGCGGTGGGCGCCAGCCTGCTCGCCGGCCTGCTGCCCGCCTGGCGCGCCTGTCAGGTGGCGCCGGCGCTGCAGCTCAAGGGCGACTGATGCGCTTTACCGGCATGCGGAGCGGCGACGCGCCAGCGCACTGCTCGAACCCATCCGTTTCGATCGGCACCTGAGGCGACTCCATGGCACTGCGACCCATACTGTCCACGCTGCGGCGGCACAAGACCACCTCGCTGCTGCTGATCCTGCAGATCGCACTGACCTGCGCGATCGTCTGCAATGCGATGTTCCTGATCGGCCATCGCCTGCAGCACATGCGCCTGGCCAGCGGCATCGACGAACACGCGCTGGTGCAGATCCAACTGGCCGAGATCGCGCCTACGCCCGACGTCTTCGCGCGGGCCCGCGCCGACCTGGCCGTGCTGCGCCAGGTGCCGGGCGTGCAGGCCGTGGCGCTGACCAACTTCTTGCCGATGGAAGGCCGCGAATCGAACTCCAGCCTCAAGCTGGACCCGGCGCAGCGCGAGCGCACGCTCAATGCCGCCAGCTACTTCGGCGAGGACCTGCCGCAGGTGATGGGTGCACGACTGGTGGCCGGGCGCAACCTGACGCCGGACGAAACCATCAATGCGGACGTGGTGGTCAACGGCCTGGCCAAGGGCGACATCAAAGGCCTGCCGGCGGCTACGGTGATCACCCAGGCATTGGCCGAGCGCCTGTGGCCGGGACAGAATCCGCTGGGCAAGACGATCTACCTCACCGACCAGCTGGGCGTGCGGGTGGTCGGCGTGCTGGCCAACCTGGCGCGGGGCGCCGCTTACAACGATGCCACCGCGCACTACTCGTTCATCCTGCCCCTGTTCATGGGCGCAGGAAAGGATTGGAGCTACATCATCCGCACCCGCCCGCAGGATCGCGAGGCGGTGCTGCAAGCCGCCGTGGCCGCGCTGAAGAAGGCCGATCCCGAGCAGGTGGTGACGCAGCAGCGCAGCTACGACGCAGTGCGCGAAAAATTCTTCGCCAACGATCGCGCGATGGCCGGCATCCTGGTCGGCGTGATCGTGGCGCTGCTCACCATCACCGCGCTGGGCATCGTCGGCCTCGCCAGCTTCTGGGTGGCTCAGCGCCGCCGCAGCATCGGCGTGCGCCGCGCGCTGGGCGCCACCCGCGGCGACATCCTGCGCTACTTCCAGACCGAGAATTTTCTGCTGGCGAGCTTCGGCATCGTGCTCGGCATGGCGCTGACCTACGGCATCAACCTGTTCCTGATGATGCACTACGAACTGCCGCGGCTGCCGGCCATCTACTTCCCGATCGGCGCGCTGACCCTGTGGATCATCGGCCAGCTCGCCGTGCTGGGCCCTGCGCTGCGCGCCTCGCATGTGCCGCCGGTGGTGGCGACGCGGGGGGCCTGAACCGCTTCGGCTTCCCAAGGTGGAAGTCGCGCGAGCCAATGCGAAGAGGCCGAGCGATCCTGCACAGCGCGGCAAGCCTGCTCATGCCTTGCCGACCGCGCTTGCCACTCAGCGAGGCAGGCATGCTTTCGATACCCCCTCGCCGCTAACGAACGGACATGGGACGATGGACGTGGATGATCGAAGGCAGGCCACGTCCGCCGCCGATCAGGGCGGATCCATGGAAATCGTCGCAGGGGGAATACATGCGGATAGGGTTCTTCGCCGGGCTGGCGCTCGCTTCGGCCGTTGTCGGCGGCTGTGCATCGCTCAGCGTCACCACCGGCAGGCCGGGCGAGGTCTTGATCTGCGATGGCCTCTGGGGACAAAGCACCATGTTCGGCCATGCCTCGGCCTATCGCCGCATGCTGGTCTATCCGAACCCGGATCCCACCAAGATCCGGGTGGAAAGCTTCGGTCGCACCGAAAGCGTCTGCATCGACAAGCCGAACGCCACCTGCAAGGTCACCCATAAAGGACACACCTTGATCGTCACTTCGACGTTTCCGCATTGGCTGGGCACCCAGACTTTCAGCTTCGACGCGGATGCCGCGCGCATGAGCTTCGGTGTCGGCGGGCTCGACGGCGGCCAGGATTTCTCGGGCAACTGCCGGCGCAAGACGGACTGAGTGCGACTGGATCGATCGCATGTCCACTTTCCATGCAAGGCTTCGTTCCGCCATGCAGGCTTCGGCGAAATGATGTTGCCCAGAACGCTGCAAATCGTCGGCGGCATCGCCGTGTCCACCTACAGCGTGCTCACCATGGCCTGTGGCCTGGCCATGTTCGCCGAACCGGAACAGGCCCATCCCATGGCGCGGGCCCTGCTTGGCATGGCCATCGAAGCCGGCGCGCTCTGGGCCTTCATCAAGGGGGCAGACCTGTTGTTCGGTCGGCGCACCCAGGGAGGCCTGATCGGCGCCAGGGCGCTGCGCATCATCGCCGGCGGCTACGCGGCGCTGCTGGCCGGCGCACTGCTCTTCGCGGTGGACAGTCAACCGCCCCTCGCCAAGATCATGGCCGCGTCAGGCGGCGCGGTGCTGGTATGGTGCTTGCTCGCCATCGCGCGAAGACGCCAGGCCATCAAGGACCGTGAAGAGCGCAGTCGCCTCAGGGCGTAGCGGAAAGGGCCGGCGCGACGTGCGAGTGCCCTGCCTGACGCCCGCTACCGAGCCAACACCGATCCCGCGAGGAAAAATCATTGGATGGATCGACCATCATTCGCGAAAGGAACTTGAGCCTGCTGGACGTGCTGGCTCCAGCCGCTGGAATCGTGATTTTCTCTTTTTTTGCATCCGTGCCTGCCGGCATCGGTGTGACTTTGGCGGTGGCCTTGGCCCTGGCGGCCTTCGCCGTCCGCTACAAACCATTGCCGGACGAGCAGCGGCCAGTCGTTCTTGAAATCAGTTCGCAAGGACTGGTTATCAGGCGACGCTGGGTCCGCGAGGTCGAGCTACCGTGGCAAGACATCGAAGACATGCAGTTTTCGCGCGGTAACAGAGGCGCGATCTACCTGCACCTGAGCCTCGTAGAGCCGGGCAAATATCTGGGGCGGTTCATGCGCATGAATCTCTGCATGTCCTGGTATCACGTCTCTGTCCGCATATCGGGCCTGACGCTTTCTCCGGAAAAGATCGCCTTGGCCGTGAGGGATGCCCGGGAGGCCTTCCTCAAGCATGCCCCGGGCTCGAAAGCGGTGGGATAAGCGATTCGAGGAAACGCATGGGCCTGCTTCCGGCCCATCGCAGACCTGGGCGACACGGGCTCCAATCATCAGCGGCGCTGGTCGTGTCCAGGCAGAACCGGAACGCCAGCATCGGAGACTGCAAGCGGCACCAGGCTAAGCAGGCCGACTCACCCGAGCCGCCACCACACCTGGTTCACCACGGCACCCGGCGCCCCAGATAGTCGAGATACTGCAGGCCGGCCTTTCCCGTCTGCGCATCGATGGTATCCGCGAGCTTGGGAATGCTCTCCTCGATGCTCAGCCTTGCCTGGGGACCGCCGATCTCGGTGCGTACCCAGCCGGGCGCCATCAGCAGCAAGGTCCGCGCATCGCCGGCATGGCGGGCGGCAAAGCTGCGCATGAGCATGTTGAGCGCCGCCTTGCTGGCGCGATACACCTCGAAGTGCCCGCTCTCGTTGTTGGCGACGCTGCCCTGCCCGGACGACATGATGCCGATCGTGCCCGTGGCAGGCACCAGGTCCTTGAACGCCTCGATCACGCGCAGCGGGCTTAGCGCATTGGTGAGCATCACGCGCACGAATTCCTCGGTCGACACGTCGGCGACTGTTTCATGATCGGCATTCTTGACGCCGGCGTTGACGAACAGCATGTCGAAGCTGCTCGCAGCGAGACGGTCGCGCAGCGCGGCCACCTGCTCTGGCCTGGCGATGTCGACGGTCTCGATCTTGAGGCTATCCCGGTAAGCCTCCGTCAGCCTGTGCAAGTGAGACGTGCCGGCATCGCGCTCGGTGGCGACCACGCGCCATCCGCGCCTGAGGTATTCCTCCGCCAGGGCGTAGCCGAGGCCGCGGGAGGCGCCGATGAGCAACAGTTTTTTGTTCGAGGCGAGCGGCGGCATCTAGAATGTCCTTGTTCGGCGCATGTCACGAAAGCGGCATGCCGGGATGCATCCGGAACGACCAGACGACGTCCCGACGAAAGCCTTTCAAGAAGGATAGCGATCATGAGTCCCGGCGGAAGACGTGCGCGCTGCAATCTATACCTGCACCCGACGCCTTATCGACGCAGGCGTGCCTGAGCCATGCACGATGCCGACCTGAACCTGCTGACCGCGCTGGACGCCCTGCTCGCCGAGGGCAGCGTGGCCGGCGCAGCGCGACGCCTGGGCCTGAGCGCGTCGGCGATGAGCCGCACCCTGGCGCGCCTGCGCGAGGCGACCGGCGATCCGCTGCTGGTGCGCGCGGGCCGCAACATGGTGCCGACGCCGCACGCGGCCCAGCTGCGTGAGCGCGTGCATGAACTGGCCCAGGACGTGCACGCCGTGCTGCGCCCGGCGGCCGCCGGCCTGGACCTTGCCGCGTTGAAGCGCCGCTTTGTTCTGCGCTCCAACGAAAGCTTCGTGGAGATTTTTGCGGCGCCGCTGGTCGCGGCAGCGACCGCGGTCGCGCCCCAGGTGCATCTGCGTTTTGCACCCAAGGCGGACAAGGACGTGCGCGCGCTGCGCGAGGGCATGATCGACCTGGAGATCGGCGTGCTTGGCGAGTCGGGCCCGGAGGTGCGCCTGCAGGCGTTGTTCCGCGATCACTTCGTAGGCGTCGTGCGCGCGGGTCATCCCCTGCTCGGCAAGAATCCGATCAGCGCCGAACGCTACGCGGCCTGCAGCCATGTCGTCGCCTCGCGCCGCGGGCTCGCCCACGGGCCGGTGGATGCAGCCCTCGCCGAACTCGGACTCGCACGCGCGGTGGTCGCCGTGGTGCCGGGATTCCGGGCCGCCCTGGCCGTTGCCGGCGCCTCCGATCTGGTGGCGCTGGTGACCCATTCGTTTTTCCAGGCGACCCAGGCAATCGGCACCCAGTCGAAGCCTACCGGCCTGGTGAGCTTCCCGCTGCCGGTGCGCACCGAGCCGATCACTATCTACCAGATGTGGCATCCGCGCCTCGACGCCGACCCCGCCCACCGCTGGCTGCGCGGCCTGGTGAAGACGACCTGTCGCGCGCCTGAGTCTTAGTCGTCGCCAGCGCGAGGGCTGAGGCGAAGTAGAAGACGCGCCTCCGTTGCACAGGTATGCGGCGCCAACCAGGCTCGCCTTGCATGGCACTCGCTTTGCGCTGCGGCCGGTCATGCGACCGCTCGCCACTTCAACGCGGTCTCGGTCCGAGAGATACCTGGTCGAACGATCATCGAAGCAGGCATGGCGGGCATGCAGCCATCCGCTCTCGAGCGGTCGCCTGGACAGCGCTGCCGTCATCCGACTTCGACATCCTAAGTCGGATGACCTGTTCCCAGCTCCGACTCGCATGGAGGCTGCAGCCCGTCTCTCAAGCAAGTGGGTGGCGCCAGGCATCAGGCGACCGCGCGCCGAAGCGACTGCGCATCGACAGGACATCCGCCGCACGTGATCAAGGAGATGACCGAGCTGGGCCGCCATCGCCAAGGCCCGATCCTCACGCAACACCGGCCACCCGGCATCATCGGCCGGCCCTCGGCGGAATACGCCTTCTGCGAAGATCGCGCGGGACAGGCCAGTCGCAGCCCTTCGATCGCGATGCCAACCGGCCGGCATGCGCATCGAAAATCAAGCGCGATGGTTGCTGCAGATCCTGCGTCGAACCGACGGACCAGGCACTGCCTGCGAACGCCGCCCGCGGCGGATTCAGGCCATGACGATCGTCGCGATCGCCGCGACTGCCAGCAGCAGGCCGAGCACATTCACCGCGCTCAGCCGTTCGCGGAACACCAGCATGCCGGTCAGCGCGCCCAGTGCCACCACGCCCAGGTTCATGCTGGCGATCACCTGCGCGGGCCGCTGGGCCAGCGCCTGATGACCGCGGAGATAGAACGCGATGTTGCCGAAGTTGAGCAGGCCCAGCAGCACGCCGGCCAGCACACCGTGCCAGCTGAGGCGAGTGCGGCCGGTCGCGGCGCGCCACAGCAGCAGCGACAGCGCGACCAGCAGCGACAGCACGAAGGTCGCCAGCAGCGTCGCGGCGAACGACAGCCCGGCCAGCGACACGCGCTTGAGCAGCACGTCGATCGCGCCGAAGCCGACGAACACCAGCAGCGGATAGGTCCAGGCGGCGCGCCCCTCGATCGGCCGCACGGCGTGCCGACCCCACATCATCGCCAGCAGCGCGAGCAGGCCCAGCGCGATGCCGGCGAGCTTGAGCGGGCGAGCCGGCTCGCCGAACCACAGGAAGGCCGCAAGCAGCGAGATCAGCAGCGACAGCCGCTGCGCCGCATCGCTGCGCACGATGCCGGCATGGCGCACCGAAGCGCCCAAGGCCAGGAAGATGGTCGGCAGCAGCAGGCCCAGTCCGATCAGCCCGATCCACGGCGTGCCCGGCGAGGCCAGGGTGTGTACGTCCGGTTGCAGCAGCCAGGCGGTCAGCGCGGCGGCCACCACATAGTTCCAGGTCACCGCCTGGCCGACATCGACGCGCCAGCGCGGCGCCAGCTTGAGCAGCACCGACACCAGCACACTGCAGATGACGGCGAACAAGACGTAGATCATGAGGACATCGCGACGGCGGAAAGCGTGACAGCTTAAAGCCTGTCGCCGCGGCCATGCAGCCCGTACCGGGGCCGCTCATGCAAAGGGCGCCTGTCGCCAGGCGCCCCGCCAAACATGAATCAGCCGATCCTTACTGCAGGACCAGCGGCGGTGTGGTGGTCAGCGTACCGCTGACCGTGCAGCTGCCCGACAGGCCTGCGTTGTTGAAGCTGAGTTCGCTGGTCGTATTGCTCCAGCTCGCGCCGATCGTGCTCGGGCCGCAGTTGCCGAACGGCGTGCTCACCGTAATGCCGGCGACGTTCACCGACGAAACCGAGGTCGCGCTGATCGTCCACGGAAAGCCGGTGGCCTTGATCACGCCGCAGCTGGTCGCGCCCGAGAAGCTGGCCGCCGTGACGGTCGCGGTGCCGTTGGCATTCACCGTGCCGGTGAAGTTCGCCGTGCAGCTCAGGCTGATGGGGCCCTGGGTCAGGGTGGTCGAACCGGTGGCCGAGAACGGGCCCGTCGGGGTGATCGAGGTGGCGAATGCGGATGCCGACAGGGCGATGCCCAGAACCAACACCGAACCCGCACTGATCGCTTTCAAAGTCTTCATGACGTCTCCTCATGGGTGATGGCGACTTGCGCCAATAGCCGACACTTGCGGCGCACACGGATGCACCACGGATGGTCGGATTTGATGTGGCCATGGCGCCGTTCAAGGCGTCGGCCTCGCGTCCTTGGCTGCCTGAGTGGTGGGAGGATCTGGGGGCGACAGGCATCCATTCATGGGGCCGTGCCGTTGGTCTCGCGACCGGCGCATGAAGGACCATACGCCACAGCACTGCCCGGCAAACACGAGTATCAAGCGCCTGTTTGGAGAGGCAATCACGCCGCAGCGCGGCAAAAAAGTGATGCCTGACCCACTCCTAAGTCAGACGTGTCGTTTTCTGTGAAGTCATGCACAGGCAACGCGCGACATCGGCGCGCGAACCTTGCCAAAGCCTCGCCACATCGCGGCTGTCCGCAGGATGTCGACGTAAAGGCATGCGAAACCGGCAGTCGCGGCGAGGCGACCGCGACGGCGGACAGAGAGGAATGCGCTGCGGTTTCGCGAGCTGAAGCTGCTGCAACGCAGCGTCAGCGCAAGGCCTTCGCCTCGCGTGCGAGCTGCTCGATGCCGGCCCAGTCGCCAGCCTTCAGTTTGTCCGCCGGCGTGAGCCAGGAACCGCCCACGCAGACCACGTTGGGCAGGCCGAGAAAGTCATGCGCATTGGCCAGGCTGATGCCGCCGGTAGGGCAGAAACGCACCTGCGGCAGCGGGCTGGCCCAGGCGCCGATCAGCTTGTGCCCGCCAGCCGGTACCGCCGGGAAAAATTTCAGGAAGCGATAGCCGCGCTCGAGCAGATGCATCACTTCGCTGGCGGTTGCCGTGCCGGGCAGCAGCGGCAGCTCGCTGTCGTCCGCCGCGTCGAGCAGCTTGGGCGACACGCCGGGCGACACCGCGAAGCGCGCGCCGGCCTGCTGCGCGGCGTGCAGGTCCTTCGGCGTGAGCACGGTGCCCACGCCGACCACCGCGCCTTCGACTTCGGCCGCGATCGCGCGGATCGCTTCCAGCGCCGCCGGTGTGCGCAGGGTCACCTCGATCGCCGGCGTGCCGCCGGCCACCAGGGCGCGTGCCATCGGCACCGCGGCCTTGGCGTCGTCGATGATCACCACCGGCACCACCGGCGCCAGCTTGAGGGTGGCTTCGACCTGCTGCTGCTTGTGTTCGATGGGGCTCATGGGCATTTCCAAGTCGAATGGGTTCGGACACTCAAGAACGCGACGGCCGCGCCGCAGCACGACCAAACTTCTGCGCGCCGCGGCGCGAGTAAGCTGCCGGCCTGATCCGCATCCACGGATTCAGCGCTTGCGCGAGGCTGGCGTGGCTCGTGCGCATTGTTCAAAACACGCCGGCGCCCAGGTCGGCGGCGGCCGCGGCCTGGCGGAACAGACCGAACAGCTCGCGCCCCATGCCGCGCTGGTTGCCGGAAAGATCGGCTTCCGCCGAGGCGCGCGCCGACAGTTCGGCGTCGCTCAGAAGGACGTCCAGACGTCCATTCGCCGCATCCAGGCGGATCGTGTCGCCGTCGCGGATCTTGGCGATCGCGCCGCCGGCCAGCGCCTCCGGCGTCACGTGGATCGCCGCCGGCACGCGGCCGGACGCGCCGGACATGCGCCCGTCGGTGAGCAGGGCTACGCGATGGCCGCGATCCTGCAGCAAGGCCAGGGTGGGCGTGAGCTTGTGCAGCTCGGGCATGCCGTTCGCCTGCGGCCCCTGGAAGCGCACCACCGCGACGAAGTCGCGGTTGAGTCCGCCGGACTCGAACGCGGCGCGCACCTGGTCCTGACTGTGGAACACCAGCGCCGGCGCCTCGATAAGCAGCCGATCGTCCGGCACCGAGGACACCTTGATCACCGCGCGGCCCAGGTTGCCGTCCAGCATGCGCAGGCCGCCGTCGGCGCGGAACGGCTCGGCCACGCCGCGCAGCACGCCGCGGTTGCCGCTTTCTGCCGCCACCGGGGTCCAGCGCAGCTGCCCCGCCGCATCCAGCTCGGGCTGCTGCGCATAGGCGGCCAGCTCGCCGCCCAGCACGGTGCGTGCATCGCCGTGCAGCAGGCCCGCCTCGAGCAGCTGCGCGATCAGGAAGCCCATGCCGCCGGCCTCGTGGAACTGGTTCACGTCGGCATAGCCGTTCGGATACACGCGCGCCAGCAACGGCACCGCCGAGGACAGCGCGTCGAAATCGTCCCAGCGCAGCTCGATGCCGGCCGCGCGCGCGATGGCGACCAGGTGCAGCAGGTGATTGGTCGAGCCGCCGGTGGCATGCAGGCCGATCACGCCGTTGACGATCGCGCGCTCGTCGATGATCCGGCCGATCGGCAGGTAGTCGTCGCCGAACGCGCGCATCGTCGCGGCGCGCTGCACCGCCGCCGCGGTCAGCGCGTCGCGCAGCGGCGTGTCCGGCGCGACGAAGCTGGCGCCCGGCAGGTGCAGACCCATGATCTCCATCAGCATCTGGTTGGAATTGGCGGTGCCGTAGAAGGTGCAGGTGCCGGGCGCGTGATACGAGGCCGCCTCGGCCTCCAGCAGCTCGGCGCGGCTGGCCTTGCCCTCTGCATAGGCCTGGCGCACCTTGGACTTCTGCTCGTTGCCGATGCCGCTGGGCATCGGCCCGGACGGCACGAACACGCCGGGCAGATGGCCGAAGGCCAACGCACCGATCAGCAGGCCGGGCACGATCTTGTCGCAGATGCCCAGGTATAGCGCGCCGTCGAACATGTCGTGCGACAGCGCCACCGCGGTGGCCATGGCGATCAGGTCGCGCGAGAACAGCGACAGCTCCATGCCGGCCTGGCCCTGGGTGACGCCGTCGCACATCGCCGGCACGCCGCCGGCGACCTGGGCGGTGAAACCGGCGTCGCGCGCCACGCGACGGATCAGTTCGGGATAGCGCTCGTACGGCTGGTGCGCCGACAGCATGTCGTTATAGGCGGTGACGATGCCGAGATTGGGCGCGCCGCCGTTGCGCAGCGCCTCTTTGTCGGTCGCGCCGCAGGCGGCGAAGCCGTGGGCGAGGTTGCCGCAGGAAAGCTGCCGCCGCTGCGGGCCGCCCCGGCCGGCCGCGGCCTCGATCTTGTCCAGGTAGTCGGCGCGGCTTTCCCGGCTGCGCTCGCGCAGGCGTTCGGTGACTTCGGCGACCACGGGATGCAGCGACTTCATGCGACGACTCCGATCACTCGAGCATGCCCCAGAGCGGTGGCATGCGATGGAAAAATTTCGATGCGGCGCGCGGCGCTCAGGGGCACCAGTACACCGCCACCGGTACGCGCTCCTGGGTCAGCACCGCGCGCACCGGATACTGCGCGGCCTCGCCCAGGCCCAGCCGCGCGTCGGCCAGCAGGTCGCGCTTGGCCTCGCCCTCAATGTGCAGGTACAGCGCGCGCGTGCGCAGCAGGGTCGGCAAGCTGAAGGTGATGCGCGGCTCGCCGGCGCCGGCGGCGCGCATCGGCAGCACGTGCGCGGTGCCGGCCAGGTCCAGCGCCTCGGCCAGATGGTCGCCGCCCGGAAAGAACGAGGCGGTGTGGCCGTCCGGCCCCATGCCGAGGATCACCGCGTCGAACGGCAGCGGCAGCGCGGCGACGCGCGCCTCGACCTCGGCCAGCCCGGCCTCCGGCGTCGGTGCCTGGTCGTACAGCGGCACGAAGCGCGCGGCCGCGGCGGCGTGCTGCAGCAGGTGCTGCTGCACCAGGCGCGCGTTGGAGCGTTCGTCGGTGTCGGGCACCCAGCGTTCGTCGACCAGGGTGATCTGCACCTTGGACCAGTCCAGCGCGATCTGCGACAGCCGCTCGAACAGATGCAGCGGCGTGCTGCCGCCGGAGACCGCGAGCAGGGCCTGACCGCGCTCGGCGAGGCCGGCGCGCAGCTGGTCGGCAATGCGCTCGGCCAGCACGCGCGCCAGGGTTTGGCGATCGGTGAAACCGTGAGTGGTGACGTCTAGCACGATGGAAACTCCGGTTCGTTGTTGGTCACGCCCGGCCACGCATGCGTGCGGCCCGGCGACGTTTCCTTACCGCGCAGCTCGAACAAGCCGCTGCGCTCGATCGCGGGCATGCCGGCGCGGCCCGGCATGCTCATGGCTACCAGCTCCTGCGTTCCCGCAACGTGCACATGCTGTCCACTGACCACGACGTGGAGGCTCCCTATTCGCTGTCCTCGTTCCAGGTACGGCCATCGCGCTCGATCAACGCGACCGAGGCGCTCGGCCCCCAGGTGCCGGCGGTGTAGGGCCGCGGCGGCTCGCCGCTGGCCGCCCACGCGGCGAGAATGGGATCGGCCCAGCGCCAGGCCGCCTCGACCTCGTCGCGGCGCATGAACAGGGTGGGGTTGCCGCGCACCACGTCGAGCAGCAGCCGCTCGTAGGCGTCCGGCTGCTGCACGCCGAAGGCTTCGGCAAAGCTCATGTCCAGCGGCACATGGCGCAGGCGCAGGCCGCCCGGGCCGGGATGCTTGATGGTCAGCCACAGCTTCACGCCCTCGTCGGGCTGCAGCCGCAGCACCAGCCGGTTCTGCGCCAGCGTGCCGGCGGACGAGTCGAAGATGGAATGCGGCACCGGCTTGAACGCCACCACGATCTCCGACACGCGGTTGGGCAGGCGCTTGCCGGTGCGCAGATAGAACGGCACGCCGGCCCAGCGCCAGTTGGCGATGCCGGCCTTCAGCGCGACGAAGGTTTCGGTGTTGGACTTGCCGTCCTTCAGCTCGTCGAGATAACCCGGCACGTGCTGGCCGTCGGCGTTGCCGGCGCGGTACTGGCCACGCACGGTGAGCTGCGCCGCGTTGCTGTCGTCGACCGGGGTGAGCGAGTTGAGCACCTTCAGCTTCTCGTCGCGCACCGCGTCGGGCGCCAGCGAGGATGGCGGCTCCATCGCCACCATGCACAGCAGCTGCAGCATGTGGTTCTGCACCATGTCGCGCAGCGCGCCGGCATGGTCGTAGTAGCCGGCGCGATGGCCCACGCCCACGGTTTCGGCCACGGTGATCTGCACGTGGTCGATGTGCCCGTTGTTCCACAGCGGCTCGAACAGCGCGTTGCCGAAGCGCAGGGCCAGCAGGTTCTGCACGGTCTCCTTGCCGAGGTAGTGGTCGATGCGGAAGGTCTGCGACTCGTCGAACACCTGGCCGACCGCGTCGTTGATCTGGTTGGCGCTGGCCAGGTTGCGGCCGATCGGCTTTTCCAGCACCACGCGCGCCTTACCCTCGTTGAGCCGGTAGTGGCCCAGCCGTCCGCAGATGTCGACGAACAGTTCCGGCGAGGTGGAGAGATAGAACACCCGCACGTGCTCGGGCTGCTCGCCGATCATCTCGGCGAAGGCGTCCCAGCCGGCGTCCTTGCGCGCATCCAGCGAGCGGTAGCCGACCTGCTGCAGGAAGGCTTCCAGCGTCTTGGCGTCGGCCACGTCGGCCAGCGCGGCCTGCAGCTGCTTGCGGTAGCCGGCATCGTCCAGCGCCTCGCGGGCCACGCCCACGATGCGGCTGCCGGCGGGAATCTGGCCATCCGCATGGCGACGCAGCAGGGCCGGCAGCAGCTTGCGGTAGGCGAGGTCGCCGGTGCCGCCGAAGATCACCAGATCGAACGCTTCGACCGGCGCGAAATTAGCCGTCACAGGACACCTCGATGCGATACGGAGTAGTAGAACCTCGATCGTACCAGTGACATACCAGAAGGCAACAGGCATCTCATAAGCCCGGTACTCGCGGAATAAATGCCCTCGGGCATAAAACGTTTTCACTGGTACGGCCGTCATCGCCGCAGTGCAGCAAGGCATTGCGGAATTGGTATCACCACTGGTATTTTTCGGCGCGATGCAGACCGCGCTTGCCAACGAGTACCGCCGGCTCAGCGAAGATCCGGCCACCCACCAGCCGCTGGCCTACCTGCGGCTGCGCCGGGCCATCCGCAACGTGGTCGAACACCGCGACATCGAGGCCGGCCAGGCGCTGCCCAGCGAACGCGACCTGTCGCAGGCGCTGCAGCTGTCGCGGGTCACCGTGCGCAAGGCCATCGCCGGCCTGGTCGAGGAAGGCCTGCTGATCCAGCGCCACGGCGCCGGCACCTTCATCGCCGAGCGCATCATCAAGCCGATGTCGCGCCTGACCAGCTTCACCGAAGACCTGCGCGCGCGCGGGCTCAACCCGCGCTCGGAATTCTTCGAGCGCACCATCGGCGAGGTCACTCCCGAAGAGTCGATGGCGCTGAACCTGTCGCCCGGCACCATGGTGGCGCGGCTGCACCGCGTGCGCTACGCCGAGGACGAGCCGCTGGCGATCGAACGCACGGTGGTGCCGGCCAACGTGCTGCCCGACCCGATGCTGGTCGGCGATTCCCTCTACGAAGCCCTGCAGCTCAGCGGCTGCCGCCCGCGCCGCGCGCTGCAGCGTCTGCGCGCGGTGCTGCTCGGCCCGCAGCAGGCGCGCCTGCTGCACGTCGCCACCGGCAGCGCCGGCCTGCACATCGAACGCCGCGGCTTCCTCGACGACGGCCGCGTGGTGGAATTCACCACCTCGTGGTACCGGGGGGATATTTACGACTTTGTCGCGGAACTTCAGACCGACTGAGGCGGGGATGTTTGGCCTGATCGGCCGGACTTTTGTCGCGCCCTCGGTGAGCTTTAGCGGCTGAGACGGCGGCGCTCCAGGCCTGGGTTTCGCGGATTGTGGATGGCTAGGGCGAAGCTTTTGCTTGTCGTCGAGACGCGAGGGGCTTTTGCTTCTGGGCGCATCAGGCGATAGGGCTCGCTGATGGGACGGCGTGGCGATTTGGTTCGCTTGCCGATGTGGCACTTGCTCGGGGTGCGGGTTTGGGGTTCTCGCTCAGATTCGAGTTGTTCGCCATCGGGCTCGCCTCCCGCGGGGTTTCGGTCGCCTCCCGGCGCCCGAGTGACTTCTCTTTGCTGGCCCAAAGAGAAGTCACCAAGAGAAACGGCCTTATTGAGCACGCCGGACATACCGGCCTGAGCCGCCGCGCCTTGTCGACCAAGGGCGCTCCTCAAGAGGAGCTACTGGGGCCACACCGCGATCGCTCGGGAACTGAGTCGAGCACGCCGAACATACAAGCCCGAGCCGTAGCGCCTTGCCGACCAAATGTCTTACTCAAGAGGAGCTACTGAGGCTACACCGTCATCGCTTGGTAACTACGTCGAGTACGCCGAACATATCCGCCCGAACCGCCGCGCCTGGCGTCGACGAAGGGCGTTCCTCAAGTGGGGCCACTACGGCTATCCGACGAATGCTTCGTGAGTCGAGCAACGCTAGCCCGGCTCGCTGCGCATCGCCGGGCCTGGAACGTCGGGGCAAATAAGTGGGAATGCCTCCGCAAAGCGCATCACGCGACGCACATTCAAATAAGCCCATTTGAATGTGCAATTTCGAATTGCCAACTCCGAATTGCCAAGGCACCTCCCTTGCACCAGTTCCCGAGCGATGGCGGTATAGCCTCAGTAGCTCCTCTGTGAGGATTGAGCCATGTCGGCAAAGCGTCTCCTCGCACGCTCTATCCCCGACGTGCTCGATGCAATTCCCGAGCGATCGCGGGGTAGCGGTAGTAGCTCCTCTTGAGGGGCGCCCTTGGTCGACAAGGCGCGGCGGCTCAGGCTGGTATGTACGGCGTGCTCCCCAGGCCATTTCTCTTGGTGACTTCTCTTTGGGCCAGCAAAGAGAAGTTACTCGGGCGCCGGGAGGCGACCGAAAGCCCGCGGCAGGCGAGCCAGGGTGCGACTAACTCGATCCGAAGCAGAAGCCCAACCCCCGCCGTCCCACAGGGACTACAACGGTCGCAGGCGAGCCAAGTCGCCACTCACTCAAACCCCAACCGCAACGGAAACTTGCTTCCCCGCAAGAGCTGCTGCGGCAGGACAAGCCGAGCGGCCCAAACCAAGCATCAGCCGACGCCGTACTCGCCAGAGCCTCCCACCCATGCGGCGAAACCCGCTTCAAGTTCCAAGTCGCCCGAAAGCTTCGCCACGAACCACCCATCACCAGCAGACCCAGATCAGCTGGCAGCAACGCCCCAAACACCGACGGCACCCAAAAAAGCCCCGCTGCAAAGCGCAAACCCCACCCGCGAAGCGCCTGCAAGTGGCGATTTCCCACCCTTCCCATTAAAGTTCGCCCGTTTCGGGTGTCCTGCGGGCCTGCGTCCAAGGGATGAAACGGGAAACCGGTGCGCCACGCCTCATCCGCGCGGCTAGGCCGGTACTGCCCCCGCAACGGTAAGCGAGCAAGGGTCCGCGGCGACACGCCACTGTGCTTCGGCATGGGAAGGCGCCGCCAGATGGCGCATATGACGCGCCGCTCGCGAGTCCGGAGACCGGCCCGATTCGACAGCTCTGGTGGCTCGCGGTGGGCGAGGCCGAACCACGCGCCGCGGCGCCCTGCGCCTGCCGTCCGTCGTTCCGCCCCGTTCCCGTCGCCGCCAGTCCGCGAACCATCAGGTCGTGCGAGGGCGCGCGATCTCAAGGAACCCATCATGAAGAAGACCCTGCTGGCCACCGCGCTGTTCGGTTGCACGCTGGCCGCCACGGCGGCCGAATCGCCGTCTCCGGGCAGTGCCGACGCGGCCAATCCGGAGACGCTGGACACCACCGTGGTCACCGCCACGCGCACCGCGATCACCGTGGACGACGCGCTGGCGCCGGTCACCGTCATCACCCGCGCCGACATCGAGCGGCTGCAGCCGGTGTCGCTGATCGACCTGCTGCAGGGCCTGCCCGGCATCACCATGGTGCAGTCCGGCGGCATCGGCCAGCAGACTTCGCTGTTCCTGCGCGGCACCAACTCCACGCATACCCTGGTGCTGATCGACGGCGTGCGCATCGGCAACGTCAACGCCGGCCTTGCCGCGTTCGAGCAGATTCCGGTGGAGCAGATCGAGCGCATCGAGATCGTACGCGGCCCGCGCTCCAGCCTGTACGGCGCCGACGCGATCGGCGGCGTGATCCAGATCTTCACCCGCCACGGCCAGCGCGACGGCAGCATCACGCCTTCGCTGAGCGTGACCGGCGGCAGCCACGGCTTCGCCGGCAGCCAGGCCGGCCTGTCCGGCGGCGACTCGCACCTCTGGTACAACGTCAGCCTGGGCGGCGAATACACCAGCGGCTTCCCGGCCTGCAAGATGGGCGCGGCCGAGGCCGGCGCCGGCTGCTTCGTGGACGATCCGCGCGACGACGCCTACCGCAACTGGAACGGCGCGGCCAATGCCGGCTACCGCTGGGACGACGGCACCGAGCTAGCCTTCACCTGGCTGCGCAGCAAGAGCGACGTGGAATATGCCGGCAGCCCCTACGGCGGCAACCTAGCGGTGAACGGCCAGGAAGTGGCCGGCGCGCGCCTGAGTTTCTCGCCGCTGGAGGCGTGGAAGATCACCTTGAACGCCGGCCAGAGCCGCGACAACTCGACCACCTATTACCAGGGCGACTACTACGGCCAGTACTACCCGCGCACGCCCACCGGCTACGCGGATTCGCGCCGCAACCAGGCGTCCTGGCAGAACGACATCGCGCTGGCCGACAACCAGCTGCTGACGGTGGGCGTGGACTACCAGCAGGAGCACATCAGCAGCGCCACCGGCTATCTCGACAGCAACCGCGGCGACACCGGCACCTATGCGCAGTACCAGGCCACCTTCGGCCAGAACGAGCTGCAGCTGTCCGCGCGACACGACCACAACGATCAGTTCGGCAACCACAACACCGGCGCGATCGCCTGGGGCTATGCGTTCGACCACGGCCTGCACCTGAGCGCCAGCTACGGCTCGGCCTTCCACGCGCCCACCTTCAATGACCTGTACTACCCGCCGTTCGGCGGCATCCCTTCGGCCAATCCGAACCTGAGGCCGGAAACCTCGCGCAACGCGGAAGTCGACCTGACCCAGAAGCAGGACGGCTGGAACTGGGGCCTGAGCGTGTTCCAGAACCGCATCAGCGACCTGATCACGCTGGACGCCAACTACTACCCGATGAACGTCAGCAGCGCGCGCATCCGCGGCCTCGAGGCGCAGGGCGGGGTGAATCTCGACGGCTGGCAGGTGCAGGGCTATCTCACCCTGCTGCGCCCGAAGGACGACGACGGCGGCCCCAACGACGGCAACCTGCTGCCGCGCCGGCCAGAGCAGAGCTTCCGCGTCGATGCCGACCGCAGCTTCGGCGCCTTCGGCGTGGGCGCCAGCTTCTACGCGGCGGGCAAGCGCTACGACGACCTGGCCAACCAGCACCGCCTGGGCGGCTACAGCACCACCGACCTGCGCGCCAGCTACGCCTTCACGGCGGACTGGAAGGTCGAGGCGCGGCTGGCCAATGTGTTCGACCGCCAGTACGAGACGGCCTACTACTACAACCAGCCCGGCCGCACCTTCTACCTGACCCTGCGCTACAGCCCCGCCGCGCACTGACGGCAGGGGAAAAACGTGCCGGGCGTCTCACCACGACGCCCGGCACGGTACGGCAATGCGCCGCACGCCGCTGAACCCGGCGCCCGCGGCGCGGTCTGATCCGACGGCATCCGGCCCCTGTCTTTCGGCAGGGCCGGACTTCAGGCACATTCGTGCGCAAGCCTTTACGGGCATATAGCCGTCATGATTCCGCGCCGTCGCCACGCTATGCTCCCGTCCGCCCGCAGCGCTGCCCCAGCTTGCGGCAGGCCTCTTTCCTCCGCCACGGACGCGGCATGAATATTTTTGCGCCCCTGATCCGCCGCCCGGCGGGCACTTCGCTGCTGGCCATCGGCCTGGTGCTGGCCGGCCTGTGCGCCTACCTGCTGCTGGGCGTGGCCGCGCTGCCGTCACTGGAATTCCCGGCGGTGTTCGTGCAGGCCGCGCAGCCGGGCGCCAGTGCGGAGACCATGGCCAGCACGGTGCTGGCACCGCTGGAGCGCCACCTCGGGCAGATCCCCGGCGTCGAGGAGATGTTCGGCAACGCCACCGAAGGTTCCGCCACGGTAGTGGTGCGCTTCAATTTCAGCCGCACCACCGACAAGGCCGCGCGCGACGTGCAGGCAGCCATCAATGCCGCCGCCTCCGATCTGCCGGTGCTGCCCAGCCCGCCGCAGTATTTCAAGTTCGACACCGCCTCGATCCCGGTGCTGCTGATCACCCTCACCTCCAAGGGCATGCCGCAGGACAAGCTGTACGACCTTGCCGATACCTTGCTGCAACCGGCCATAGCGCAGATTCCCGGGGTGGCGCAGGCGCAGGTGTTCGGCGGCACCCCGCACGCCGTGCGAGTGGACCTGGACACCCACGCGCTGGCCGCCAAGGGGCTCACCGCCAACGATGTCAGCAATGTGCTGATCGCCGCCAACGTGACCTCGCCGCAGGGCATGCTCAGCGACGGCCGCAGCCAGATGACGGTCAGCGCCAACGATGCGCTGCACACGCCGGAGGAATTCGGCCGCCTGCTGATCTCGAACAACAACGGCGTGCCGGTGCGCCTGTCCGACGTGGCCAAGGTCTACAGTGGCGAACAGGACATCTACCAGGGCGCCTGGTTCAACGGCGAGCGCGCGGTCGGCATGCAGATCAGCAAGCGGCAGGACGCCAATGCCGTGGCCACCGCCGAGGCGATCCGCGCCAAGCTGCCCGAGCTGCGCGCGCTGCTGCCGGCCGACGTGGAGATCACGCCGGTGTTCGACCTCACCCAGACCACCAAGTCGGCGCTGCACGAGGTGGAGGTGGCGCTGCTGATCTCGATCGTGATGGTGGTGCTGGTGATGCTGGTGTTCCTGCGCCGGCTGCGCCCCACTCTGATCGCCACGCTGAGCGTGCCGCTGTCGCTGGCCGGCGCCTTCGTGGTGATGTGGTCGCTGGGCTATACGCTCAACACGCTGTCGCTGGTGGCCCTGGTGCTGTGCATCGGCTTCGTGGTGGACGACGCGATCGTGGTGATCGAGAACATCGTGCGCCACATGGAGCACGGCGAGGCGCCGCTGGAGGCCTCGCTGAAAGGCGTCGGCGAAATCGGCTTCACGGTGGTCTCGATCACCTTGTCGCTGATCGCGGTGTTCGCGCCGATGCTGTTCGGCAACAACATGATCGTGGTGCTGCTGCGCGAGTTCTCGGTGACCCTGACCGCCGCGGTGGTGATCTCGGCGATCGTCTCGCTGACCCTGACCCCGGCGCTGTGCGGGCGCTTTCTGACGCTGGACCCGCCGGGCCGCAAACCGTCGCGGATCGAACAGGCGCTGGAGCGCTTCGACCGCGCCCTGCATCGCCGCTACGAGCGCTCGCTGGACTGGGCCATGCGGCATCGCCGGATCATGCGCTGGCAGCCGCTGATCCTGCTGCTGCTGACCATCGGGCTCGGCGCCGCGGTGGCGATGACCGCCGGCGGCACCTTCATGCCGGACGAGGACACCGGCCAGCTGCAGGCGGACATCACCGCGGACACCAATATCTCGCCCACCCTGCTCGCCGAGCGCGTGAAGCAGGTGGCGACGATGGTGCAGGCCGAGCCGGACGTGGTGGATCTGCTGAGCATCCTCGGCGCCAACGGCGGCGGCAACGGCGCGGTGGCCAACAACGCCAGCATGTTCGTCGACCTGAAGCCGCGCGGCAGCGGGCCGAACGATCGTCACGAGAACATCAAGGTGCTGATGGAGCGCCTGAGCAAGCGCTTCGACAAGATGCCGAACGTGCGCGTCACGCTCAGCCCGGTGCAGTTCCTCGGCGGCGGCGGCAGCGGCGACAACGCCGGGCAGTACGAATTCCAGTTGCTCAGCGACAACGGCGACGACCTGCAGCCCTGGGCGCTGAAGATGGTGCGCCAGCTGCGCACCATGAAGGGCCTGCGCGACGTCAGCAGCAATTTCGAACAGGTCGGCAAGCAGCAGATGATCCAGGTCGACCGCGACGCCGCGGGCCGCCTGCAGGTGAGCATGGGCGCGATCGACTCGGTGCTGCTGAACTCGTTCGGCCAGCGCCAGGTCTCGGTGATCTATTCCGACCTCAACCAGTATCGCGTGGTGCTGGACTCCAACGCGGCCGAATCGGTCAGCGCCGAGTCCCTGCTCAACAGCTACGTGCGCAACACCCAGGGCCAGATGATTCCGCTGTCGGCGGTGGCCAAGGTGCAGCCGAACCTGAGTCCGATGAAGGTGCGCCACCACGACCAGATGCAGGTGGCGACGATCAACTACAACCTCGACAAAGACCTGAAGCAGACCGACGGCATCAAGCTGATCAACCAGGCCGCCGCCGTAGTGCACCTGCCGGACGGCATGCGGGTGGACTTCACCGGCGCCAACCAGCGCCTGCAGCAGGCCGAGAGCAACGGCTACATCCTGCTGCTGGCCGCGATCCTGGCGATGTACATCGTGCTCGGCATCCTCTACGAAAGCCTGGGCCATCCGCTGACCATCCTCTCCACCCTGCCGGCCGCCGGCGCGGGCGCCTTCCTGGCCATGCTGGTGACGCAGACCCAGCTGAGCCTGATGTCGATCATCGCGATCCTGATGCTGATCGGCATCGTCAAGAAGAACGCGATCCTGATGGTCGACTTCGCCCTGGTGGCGCAGCGCACGCGCGGCCTGCCCGCGCCCGATGCGATCCGCGAGGCGGCGCTGGTGCGCTTCCGCCCGATCACCATGACCACCCTGGTGGCGATGGGCGCAGCGCTGCCGCTGGCGATCGGCTTCGGCGTGGGCTCCGAGATGCGCCAGCCACTGGGCATCGCCATCGTCGGTGGCCTGCTGGTGTCGCAGCTGCTGACCCTGCTCAGCACGCCGGCGATCTATCTGTGGAACCACGACCGCAAGGAACGCCGCGCCAAGCAGAAGGCGAAGATCATGGCGCGCCGTCCGCAGCCGCCTTCGCTGCCGGCGGGCGAGCTCGGCTGAGCGCCGGCTTCGGGCTTGTCGGTGGCCCGCGTGGATAGCCGCCGTGGGCAAGCGGCGGATCGCGTTGCAGGCTGCGGCGATGGCATGGGCAAGCGGCGAAGCTAGCTTCGAACCTCGGTCTGCATCGAATCAGGCCAGGTGATACGGCCATCGTTGACCAAGCATCTGCCCGGGCCGGGGCGACTGCCCCTGATGGCCTCGTTGTTTGCGGCATCGCTCGTTGGCTTTGTCGCTGGCTCGTGTGATCGCCAGCTCGCGCATCCGCATACGCGTCCTCGTGGTGATTTCTCGGCCTGCGCGGAGCACGACCGGTGCGCATCCGGCATCGCTCGAAGCGCGGGCCTCGAGCGCATGCAGCGAGCGCGGAGACAACGCGCAAACGACAGACCGGCGGCAATCGCTGCGGGCTGAGCAAGCCATGCCCGCGCCTTCCACGTCGCCGCTTGACCATATCGTCGCCCAATCGCCGCCGCACAGGCGTGACGTCGAACTTGCCCGCGAGCATCGTGGAAGACATCCGCGCTCACTTCCCCCACACACCCTCAAGCCACACACCGGCATGCCGCTGCCGGCCGGTGCGCGCCCTCAATTAACCCGGGTCTATTGCTGCGGGTAATATATCCGGGTATATTTAACGACATCCGCGCCCTCGATCGGGCACGACGCATACCCGCAAGGAACCGATATGACCACCGCCCCCTCGGCCGAACGCCACCTCGAGCCCACCCAGGCTTCGGGCCGCGCCTTCGTGACGCGCCAGCTGGCCGGCCCCGTGACCATGCTCAACCTGCTGCGCTTCCGCGACGTCGCCGACTATTCGGCGAACCCGGCGCTGGCGCCGCCGACGCCGATCAGCGGTGCCGCCGCGTTCCAGCGCTATATCGAGCACACCCTGCCCTATCTGCGCGAAAGCGGCGGCGAGCTGCTCTACCTGGGCAGTGGCGGGCCATTCCTGATCGGCCCGGCGGAGGAGCGCTGGGACATGGCGATGCTGGTGCGCCAGCACAGCGTCGAGTCCTTCCTGGCCTTCGCCGCGCACGAGGCCTACCTGGCCGGGATCGGCCACCGCACCGCAGCCCTCGAGGATGCGCGCCTGCTGCCGCTGGTCGAGCTGGCGCTGCCGGCATCGGCGGAGTTCGCGCCATGAATCCGCCGACCGCCGTTGCTGCACCGGCGTCGGAACGCGCGCCAGCGCGCCCGGTGCGCCTGCTGCCGCGTCACTGGGCCTGGCTGGCCGCACAGCCGCGCAGCGCGGACGCCAGCCTGCGCCAACTGGTCGAGGATGCCTGTCGCGACGTCGACGGCCGTTACCGCCGCCGCGCCGCGCGCGATGCGTGCTACACGCTGATGCGCGACCTGGCCGGCGATCGACCCGGCTTCGAGGAAGCCGTGCGCGCCCTGTATGCCGGCCACGTCGCGGCCTTCGCGCAGTGCATCGCCGGCTGGCCCGCGGACGTGCGTGCATCTGTCGGCACGCTGGCGGCAGCGGCCTGGCCGACCGCTTCAAGCGCCGATGCGGAGCGCGCGTGATGGATCGCGCCAGCCGCAAGCAGCATCTGCGCGACTACAAGAACACGCCGCCCGCGCGAGGCGTCTTCGCCATCCGCAACCTGGTCAACGGCCGTCTGTTGATCGGCTCCAGTGAACATCTCCCCGGCAGCTTGAATCGCCATCGCACCGAACTTCGGCTGGGCACGCACCGCTGCAAGGCGCTGCAGCAGGACTGGCAGACGCATGGCGAAGCGCAGTTCGCCTTCGAGGTGCTGGAACAGCTGCGCGAGCGCGCGGAACCGGGCTACGACTACGCGGCCGAGCTGGCCGCGCGGCTGGCGTTCTGGCAGTCCGAGCGACTTCGCAGCGACGCAGTCAGCTATCGGTAGTCGACCGCGCCGGCGCGTCGATCGCTAGTCGAGCGGCGGTGCACTGCCCGACGCCGGTCGGCGATATGAGGAAAGCGCCAGGATTTTCCGTCGGCCTCCGTGCAGGCATTCCCGCGACCTGCGGGTTCGCCAGATAGATCAGCACCGGCACCCTGCTGCGCTGGTCGACAGGCCTGGCCATGTCGCGCCGAAAGCCGGCTCAACGGTCCGGAAACTGCACCACGATATCGTTCAGCGGCATCGCTGCCGTGCGCTGTTCGATGCCGGCAGGCTTCCACGGCTCGCCCTGTCCGAACACCTGCGATTCGGTCTCTGGGCCCAGCGCACCGAAATGCTCGAACACATAAGGCGTACCTTCCGATCCTTCGAAGCTTGCCGCGTTGGACAGCTGGAAGTGCAGATGCGGCGCGGCCGAATTGCCCGATTGGCCCAGCCGCGCCAGCACCTCGCCCTTATGCACGTGGTCGCCAGGTTTCACCTTCACGCTGCCGCGCTGCAGATGCGCATAGCTGGCGAACACGCCCGGCTCGATTTCCAGCACCACGTAGTTGCCGAACAGGCCATCCGCAGTGAGCGACGTCGGTTCGGGCTGCGGACTGAGCGGCTGATGCTCCGGCTCGCCGTCGCGCACCTTGCGCACCACCCCGTCGGCCACCGCCAGCACGTCCGCGCCGTAACCCACCCAGTCGGCATAGCTGGAATGCTGGATGTCCTTGACCCCCGGCCGCATCGCGTGCCCCTGCGCATCGAGGCCGACCAGATCTAGCGCATAGCGCTGCGGAATGGTCAGCGCCCCGTTCACCGCGACCAGGCTGCCCCAATGATGCGACTGCGACGCACCCGGCCCTTCATGGGCCCACCAGCGACCGCCGCGCAGCGGCTCGCCAAGCGTCGGCGTCTTGTCGGAACGCACCGGCACCACGGCGCCGTCGAGCAGGCTGGCGACCTGCTTGTCGTCGATGAAGGCCATGCGGTGGCGCAGGCTGTGTGGCATCGGCGCGCCGGCTGGGAGAGTGATCCAGACGAAGAAAATTTTGCGCTTGCCCGGGGCGATGGCTACCGGGGCATCCGGGGTCGACGTCGGCCCGATCGCCCGGCTCAGGTCCTGCGCGCTCAGGTCGAGCAGCGGGGTGCTGCTGGCGTCGCCGAAGACTTTCAGGCCTTGCGGCTTCATCGCGCCGCCGTCGCCGTAGAAGTTGGTGACGTAGAACTCATAGGCCAGATGGGTCAGGCCGTCGCTGCCCGCGAACGGCGTGGGCGCGAACGGCACGCGCGCCTCGACCGGCGCCAGCGCCTCTTGCGCGCCGAGCGGTGAAACGCCGCAGGCAGCCAGCAGCAGCCCTGCCACGAACCTCTTGAGACACATCATGCTTTCCCCCTGCGGATGACTTGCCGCTGCGCCACACCCGGACTCGACCAGGTAGGCCATCGCTCGCCCGCATGGTCTACCGTACGCGATCCCCGAGCCGGGCGATGCCACGCCCGGCATGCGCGCATCGACGACCGAGCGGGTCATCGCGCGCGACGCGCACGCCTGTCCAGCCCATTCGGCTCATTGGAACACGAATACCGGCGACGTGGCGGCCACGGCGACCGTCAAGACGACTCGACAGCCTGTGCCACCGAATACTCGGCATCTGCTGCGGGCAGGCTTGCTGCGGCGGATGCTCACGCGGCATCAGCCGCCTCAGCGGTAGTAACTCACCGCAAGCAACATCGACACCCGCGAACCAAGCAGGAAGTCCTGCTAGATCGCAGCCGCGCCAGCGCCTGCTTGAACATCAGTGCGAAATCTCTGCTTGAACATCAGCGCAAGCCGCCGCGCGCTCTGCCGCAGCTTCGGCAGCGGCCGCTGCGGTAAAGTGCTGCCCCTGCCAGTCAGGGTCCGCGCCGCATGATCGTCCATCCCACCTCCCGCCCGCTCGGCCTGATGCTGTTCACCCTGAAAGGGTCGATCGTGCCGGTGATCTGGAAGCGCGTGCTGACCATGGTGCTGCTGGCCGTGGCGGTGGTGGCGGCGGCGCATCGGCTGCCGGCGATCGCCACCGAACTGAACGCGACCACGCCTGCGCTGATGGGGCTGACCCTGGCGATCTTCCTCGGTTTCCGCAACAGCGTGGCCTACGAGCGCTGGTGGGAAGCGCGCACGCTGTGGGGCGAGCTGCTGATCGTGCTGCGCAATCTCGCACGGCAGACGCTGAGCCTGACCGATGGCCTTGAACCGCCCGCGCAACGGGCGCTGGTGCATCGGCTGATCGCCTACGCGCATGCGCTGCGTCATCTGCTGCGCGGCAGCGACGCCGCAGCCGATCTGCGCCGCTGGCTGCCGGCAGACGAGGCGGCGCTGCTCGCGCAGCAGCGGAATCCGCCGAACGCCCTGCTGGGCCAGCTTGGCCTCGCTTATGCGCAGCTGCGCCGGCAAGGCCGGCTGGACAGCATCCTGCTGGCCGACATCGATGCGCAGCTCACCCGCCTGTCCTATGTGCTGGGCGGCTGCGAACGCATCCGCGGCACGCCGATCCCGTTCGCCTACCTGTTGCTGTTGCACCGCACGGTCTACGTGTACTGCCTGATGCTGCCGTTCTCGCTGGTCGGCACCCTGGGCTGGATGACGCCGGTGATGGTCGGCGTGCTGGCCTATACCTTCTTCGGCCTCGACGCCCTGGGCGAGCAGATCGAGGACCCGTTCGACCGGCTGCCCAACGACCTGGCGCTGGACAGCCTGTGCCGCACCATCGAGATCAGCCTGGGCGAACTGCTGGGCGACCCGGAACTGCCCGAGCCGCTGAAGCCGCAGGACGGCGTGCTGCTCTGAGTCTGGCGTCCGCGCTCAGGACACCTGGGCTCAGGACGCCTCGACCGCCGCTGCCTCCGCCACCGGGCTGGCCGGCACGCCCTGGCCGGTGCTCGGCGCCTGCTGCGGGTCGGCCTGCTGCGACAGCATGCGCGCGCGGCGCCAGCCGCCCCAGCGGTAGTAGCCCATCGCCAGCAGCATCGACACCAGCGAACCCAGCGGGAAGCTCCACCAGATCGCATCCGCGCCCAGCGTCTGCTTGAACATCAGCGCGAACGGCGGCCGGATCAGCCACATCGAGATCAGCAGCATGATCAGCGGCGGCCACACCGCGCCGGTCGAGCGCACCACGCCGAACAGCACGAAGGTGGCGCCGAAGAACAGGAACGACCAGATCGCGATCACGTTGAGGTGGGTGCCCAGCTGGATCGCTTCGCCGTCGCCGGGCAGGAACAGGCCGAGCGCGGCGCGGTTGAACAGATAGACCAGGCCGATCAGCGCGCCGCCCATCAGGAAGTTGTAGGCCATGCCGGCGCGGGCGATGCGGCTGACCCGATCCCAGCGGCGCGCGCCCACGTTCTGCGCGGCCATCGAGGACACCGCCGCGCCGATCGCCATCGCCGGCATCTGCACGTAGGTCCACAGCTGGCTGGCGGCGCCGTAGGCGGCGACTGTCTGCGAGCCGTAGCCGTTCACCAGCCGCATCATCAGCATCGCCGAGCTGGAGATCACGATCATCTGCAGGCCCATCGGCAGGCCCTTGAACACCAGCGAGCGCAGCAGCTGCAGGTCCGGCCGCAGGTAGCCCAGCTCGGCGCCGGTGAGGCGCAGGAAGTGCTTGCGCCGGTAGAGGGTTACCAACAGCGCGCCCACCGACACGATCTGCGCGATCAAGGTGGCGGCCGCCGAACCGGCGACGCCCAGCTTCGGCAGCGGCCCGACGCCGAAGATCAGCAGCGGGTTGAGCCCGGCGTCCAGCACCACCGACAGCGCCATGAACAACAGCGGGGTCTTGGAGTCGCCGGCGCCACGCAGGGTCATCATCAGGAAGTTGAAGAAGTACATCGCCGGCATCGCGATGAAGATCACGTGCAGGTAGGGCAGCGCGTAGGGCAAGGCGTCCGCTGGCGTGCCGAGCACGCCCAGGATCCATGGCGTACCCAGGTAGCCGAGCACCGCCACCAGCACCGACAGCATCACGAAGAAGCCGACGCCGGTGCCGACCACGCGCTTGGCTTCCTCGATGTTGCGCGCGCCCAGGCTCTGCCCGACCAGGATGGTGCTGGCCATGCTGACACCGAACACCAGGCTGAGCAGCAGGAAGATGATCAGCGTGGCATTGCTGCCGGCGCTGAGCGCGGCTTCGCCCAGGTAGTGGCCGATCCACATCGCGTTGACCGAGGCGTTCAAGGACTGCAGCACGGTGCTGCCGAGGATCGGCAGGGCGAACAGCAGCAAGGTGCGGGCGATCGGCCCTTCGATCAGCGAGGCTTGGTTTCTGGACGGTGACATGGTGGCGGGATTCCAGGGTGGAACAACGCGACGCGAACGCGCCGACGGTGAAAACTGAGAACGGACCGGCTCAGGCCTGCGCGGCGGCTTCCGCGTCGTCCCAGGCGATGGCCGCCAGCTTGCGCAGATGATCGCGCAAATCCTTGGGCCAGGTCTTGATATGCGCGGCGAAGCGCTTGGGCTCGCGGCGCCAGAAAGCGCGCGAGGCTTCTTCGTAGCCCGACAGGTTGCCCGCCAGCGTGCGCATCTGCCGATCCAGCGCCTCGCCGGAGCGGCGTGCGCGATCCTTGGCCTGGCTGCTGCGCGAGGCCTCCTCGACCAGCCGGCGCAGCGCCGCCGAGGCGCCGCCGGGCTGCTCGCCCAGCCAGTCCCAGTGACGCGGCAACAAGGTGACTTCGCGCGCGACCACGCCGAGACGCGGCCGGCCCGGGCCGCGCGGCGCCGGCTGCGCGCCCTGCAGACGCGCCAGCACCTTGGCCGGCGTGCCGCGGAAATCCACTTCGACGGTATGTCCGTTGCGGTCGTCGAAGATCAGCACCGGACCGGTCGCGCCCGCATCCAGCGCATGCTTGCAGGCCAGCGCCACCTCGGCCAGGGTGCCGGATGCGATCAGCCGGTGGCCGTCGAACGCGGTGACGTTCACTGCTTTTTCGGCCTCGACTTCGCTGCTGTCGCTCATCTTCGATCCTGGGTTCGATGCATCTCGCCGGCGCGGCGGCTGCGAAATTCTATCCTGCATAAATTACCCAAGCAATACACCCGGGTAAATTCAAGAAAATGAGCAAGTGCGCGCTGACGGAAATCGCTGGCCGGGATGCTCGGGCAGGCCTTGCTGCGCGCCTGCGGGAACGCATTGTTCATCGCAGGCGACATGCCGTTTTCACCTCGCCGTGATGATTTTAATGTACCATACGGTACACAAATGTTCCTTCCCCAGGGATCCCCCATGTCACCCACATCCTCATGGCGGCGCAAGCTCGCCGCTTCCGCATTGCTGATGCTGCCGGCGCTGCCCGCCGCGGCCACCGAGCTCGACCTCGAAGTCGGGCGCAGTTACATGGACAGCCACGCCGCGACGACGGCCTTCGTCGAAGGCGTGTTCGACGAACACCAGATCGGCAGCAGCCGTTTCAGCTGGTCGCCCGACGTCTCGCTCGGCTGGATCAACGGCCGCGACATCGATCGCTACCGCAAGGACGACCCCAGCACCAAGGACGACATCTGGCTGGTCGCCGGCGGCGCCCGCTTCCACTACGGCGATGCCGACGACTGGTATCACTCGCTGTTCTTCAGCTTCCAGGGCGCCGCACATACCGGCCACACCCAGGCACTGAGCAGCACCGGCGAATTCGTCAGCACGCTCGGCTGGCAGGGACGCCGCTTCAACGTGCAGATCCGGCACATCTCGAACGGCGGCCTGCACAATCCGAACCGCGGCGAGACCATGGCCCTGGTCGGCGTCGCCTTCGGCGGCTGACAAACCGCTTCAGCTTGTCCAAAAAACCACGGCCCCGAACGGGGCCGTGGTTTTTTGCGTAAGCGCCGTCCGAAAACGCCGCGCCTGCAAGCGGTTCTTCAGTGCCCGCCACCAGCCGCCGGACCGGCCTTGGCGGTGAACGGCGGCTTGGCCAGCCATACCACCAGGATCAGCGCGATGAAAATCCAGCCCAGCGCATGGAACACCTCGTTGAAGGAGAGCTGGTAGCCCTGCTGGGTCACCGTCTGGTTGAGCGCCGCCAGCGCGCTCTGCCCGCCGCCCATATTGCTCAGCGCCGCCTGGCTGGTGGGGTTGTACGGGGTGATCTGCTCGGCCAGCTGCGAGTGATGGATGATCGCGCGATGGTCCCACATGAAGTTGGTGATCGAGGCGGCGAAGCTGCCGCCCAGCGTACGCAGGAAGGTAGCCAAACCGGCGCCGGCGGCAATCTCCTTGCCCTGCAGGTCGGACAGCAGGATCGTCAGCACCGGCATAAAGAAGAACGCCACGCCCAGGCCCTGGATCAGCTGCACCATCGCCACGTGGTTGAAGTCCACGCCGATGTAGAAGTCCGAACGCATGAAGCAGGTGCCGCCCATCGCGATGAAGGCGATCGAGGCCAGCATGCGCAGGTCGAAGTGGGTGGCGTAGCGCCCCACGAACGGCGTCAGCAGCACCGGCAGGATGCCTAGCGGCGCGGTGGCCAGGCCGGCCCAGGTCGAGGTGTAGCCCAGGTTGCGCTGCAGCCACTGCGGCACCAGCAGGCCGATCGAGAAGAACGCCGCGTAGGCCAGCATCAGGCACAGCGTGCCGGCGCTGAAGTTGCGATGGCGGAACAGCCGCAGGTTGACGATCGGGTCCTTGTCGGTGAATTCCCAGATCAGGAACACCGCCAGGGCGATCGCCGAAATGATCGCGGTGATCACGATGAACTGCGAGTTGAACCAGTCCTCGTCGTTGCCCTTGTCCAGCACCACCTGCAGCGCACCCACGCCGATCACCAGGGTGATCAGGCCCACGTAGTCCATCTTCGGACGCTCGGTGGTTTCGGGGCGCCCGCGCATCTGGTTGGCCACCACCATGCTGGCGAAGATACCGATCGGCACGTTGATGAAGAAGATCCACGGCCAGGTGTAGTTGTCGGTGATCCAGCCGCCCAGGATCGGGCCGGCGATCGGCGCCACCACGGTGACCATCGCCAGCAGGGCCAGGGCCATGCCGCGTTTGGCGGGCGGATAGATCGACACCATCAGGCTCTGCGTGATCGGGTACATCGGCCCGGCCACCGCGCCCTGGATGGCGCGGAAGAAGATCAGCATGCTCATGCTCTGCGAGATGCCGCAGAGGAAGGAGGCGATCGAGAACAGGATGGTCGACCAGATGAACAGCTTGGTCTCGCCGAAGCGGCGGGTGAGGAAGCCGGTCAGCGGCAGCGCGATGGCGTTGCTCACCGCGAACGAGGTGATCACCCAGGTGCTCTGGTTCGAGCTCACGCCGAGGTTGCCGGCGATGGTCGGCAGCGACACGTTGGCGATGGTGGTGTCCAGCACCTGCATGAAGGTGGCCAGCGACAGGCCGACCGTCGACAAGGCCAGATTGGGTGGACGGAATGCGTTGCTCATGGCATGACTGCCTGCATGGAAACGGCGTGGCCCGAGGGCCGCGAAGCCCGGCGCGGCACCCGTGGGCGCCGCGCCGGCGAATGACTTACTGCTGCTGCGCGTCGTTGCCGGCGCCGGCCATGTTGGCGTGGATGATCTGCTGGATCAGGTCGCTCGCCTTGGCCAGCTGCTGCTGGTAAACGTCGGTGGTGAGGATGGGCGCGGCGTTGACGTTCTTCGCCAGCAGCGGGCCGTCCTGGTGCAGGTTCACCTCGACGTCGGTCGACAGGCCGATGCGCAGCGGGTGATCGTCGAGCTGCTTGGCGTCGGTGAGCAGCACGCGCACCGGGATGCGCTGCACGATCTTGATCCAGTTGCCGGTGGCGTTCTGCGCCGGCAGCAGCGAGAAGGCGCTGCCGGTGCCCACGCCCAGGCTGCCCACCACGCCCTTGTAGACCACCTTGCCGCCGTATACGTCGGTGGTGATCTCGGCCGGCTGGCCGATGCGCATGTGGGTGAGCTGGGTTTCCTTGAAGTTGGCGTCGATCCACACCTGGTGCAGCGGCACCACCGCCATCAGCGCGGCGCCCGGCTGGATGCGCTGGCCCAGCTGCACGCTGCGCTTAGCCACATAACCGGTGACCGGCGCCTTGATGGTGGTGCGCACGTCGTCCAGGTAGGCCTCGCGGAGTTGCGCGGCGGCAGCCTGCACGTCCGGATGCGAGGCGACCACGGTGTCGTCGACCAGCACCTTGTTGGTCTGGTACTGCTGGTCGGCAGTGGTCAGCGCGCTCTGCGCGGAGGTGAGCGCGTCCAGCGCATGCGACAGCTCCTCGGCCGAGATCGCGCCGGTCTTGGCCAGGTCGCGGCGACGGTTGTAGTCGGCGCGCGCCTTGTCCACCGCTATCTTGCGCGCGGCCACCTCGGCCTGCGCACCCGACACGTTGTTGTACAGGCCGCGCACCCGGCGCACGGTGTTGGCCAGGTTGGCCTTGGCCTTGGCCAGGCTGATGTCGGCATCGGCGTGATCGAGGGTGACCAGCACGTCGCCCTGATTCACCAGGTCGCCGTCGTCGGCGCCGATGGTGACCACGGTGCCGGCGATCTGCGGGGTGATCTGCACCACGTTGCCGTTGACGTAGGCGTCGTCGGTGCTTTCGTACCAGCGGCCTTCGACGAAGTACCACGCAGTCCAGGCGATCGCGATCAGCACCAGCACCACGAGCAGGGCGCGCAACAGGAAACCGCGGCGGTTCTTCGGCGGCGGCGGAGTGGCCGACGTCTCGGCCGCAAGGGGAGTCTGGCTAGACATGGAATCAGCCTCAGGAACGGGAAGGATGGGAAGAAGCGTCGGCCACGCTGGCCTCGTCGCCCTGCGGGCGGAAACCGCCGCCGAGCGCCTGGATCAGCTGCACCGAAAGATCGACTTGCTGGGCATGCAGGGAGGCCATGCGCTGATCGGCCTCGAGCAGCTGCTGGCGCACGCTGAGCGCTTCCAGATAGCTGCCGATGCCGGCCTGGTAGCGCTGCTGCGCCAGCTGCCAGGCGGCATTGGCGGCATCCAGCGCGCGCTGCTGCGCGGCGACCTGCTCTTCCAGCGATTTCAGGCCCGACAAATCGTCGGCCACCTGGTTGACCGCGCCGACCAGGGTCTTGTTGTACTGCGCCACCGCCTCGTCGTACTGCGCGTCCTTGCCGGCCAGGTTGGCGCGGCGGCGGCCGCCGTCGAAGATCGGCAGACTGATCGAGGGCGCCACATCGTAGAAGCGCGCCGGCGCCTGGAACAGGTTGGCGCTGCCCAGCACGACCAGGCCGGCATAGGCGCCGAGGCTGACGTTGGGCAGGAACTCGGTCTTGGCCACCTTGATGTCGTGGCCGGCCGCCTCGACGCGCCAGCGCGCGGCGACCAGGTCGGCGCGATGGCCGAGCAGCTCGATCGGCAGGCTGTCCGGCACCGCCACCGCGCTGGGCTTCAGCACGGTGGGACGGTCGATCGCCAGGCCGCGGTCGGGGCCGCGGCCCAGCAGCACCGACAGCGACGAACGCGCCGAGTCGATCGCCCGGCCGGCCACCGCCATCTGTTCCTCGGCGCTGGCGACTTCCGAATCGCTCTGCTTCAGCTGCATCTGGTTGTCGATGCCGGCGGCGACGCGCTGGCGGGTCAGGTCGCGTGCGTGGTTCGCGCGCTCCAGCTCGGCCTTGGCCACGTCCTGCTGGGCGAAGGCATAGCCCAGCTGCACGTAGGCGCGGGCCACGTTGACCGACACCTCGATGCGCGCCGCGCGGCGCTCGATCTCGCTGGCGCGGGCCTGGCCCAGCGCAGCTTCCCACGCGGCGCGCTTGCCGCCCCACAGGTCCAGGCTCCAGCTGAAGCTGACGTCGGCGTACTTGAACGGCGCGTAGTGGCCGTTGCCCAGCGGCTCGGCGGTGGCCGGCAGGCGGGCGCCGCCCACGCTGCCGCCGGCATTGACGGTAGGACCGCGCGCGGCGTCGGCGGCGCCCACCTGGGCCTGCGCCTCGCGGGCGCGCGCATCGGCCATCGCCAGATCGGGGTTGCCCTGCAGGGCCTCGCCGATCAGGGCGTCGAGCTGGGCATCGCCCAGCCCGGTCCACCAGTCTTCGCTGGGCCAGGCCGCGGGCGACACGTTGAGGCGCGCCAGGCTCTGGTCCGCCTTCAGGGTCGACGGCTCGGTCAGCTGGCCGTCCGGGTGCAGGCCGCCGCTGCTGGCGCAGCCCGCCAAGGCGATCGTCAGCGCGATCGCCGCCGCAAGATGATGCAGGCGCATGGTCATGGTCTCGGTCAGTTCTTCAAGGCTTTTCGCGAAGCGCGCGCAACACGCGCTTCAGGTAATCGAGCAGGTGCTCGCGTTCGGTTTCGTCCAGCGCCCGCTGGGCGGCGTCCAGCACGCGGCTATTGCAGTCCAGCAGGTCGCGCAACAGCGCGCTGCCTGCCTCGGTCATTTCGATGCGCAGCGCGCGGCGATCCTGCTCGTGCGGCCGCCGCCGCAGGTAGCCCTTGCGCTCCAGCTGGTCGAGCTGGCGCGTCATCGCGCCGCCGTCCAGCTCCACCGCCCGGGCCAGCTCGGTCGCCGAGGTGGTGCCCAGGTTGGCCAGCCGCTTCAGGATCAGGAACTGGGTGAAGCTCAAATCCATGCCGCGAGCGGCCAGCTCGGCCTCCAGCGCGCGCACCAGCTCGGTGCGCACCAGGCTGATCAGCGTGCCGAGGGTCTCGACGGGGTAGTTCAGCGGGTCAGGAGGCGTATTCATAGCCGCGCATTCTATTGCTCAAAGAATATTTGTCAAGGCAAATATATGCTCAATAGTTTTTGGCGTAGCAAAATCTTTAGCCGTGGTGCGCTCCCAGTTCCTGTTCCAGCCCGGCCAGCTCGTCCTGCACCCAGGCGCGCAGGGCCGGGGAACGCAGCTCGAACAGCTCGAACACGCCCAGGGCGCGCAGCGCCGGCAACTGCGCCAGCAGGCGCGGTTCGATCGCGCGACGGGCCGATTCCGGCGTGGCCGGATCGAGCATCTGATGGGCGCAGGCGACGAAGGCCTCCAGCGGCGAGCGGGTGTCGGGCCTCATTACCAGTTGGGTCATCGGCGGCATAGTTGCCTCCTCAATAAAGTTCGTGGCTCCGCCAGGACGGCAAAGCAACGTTCGGCGTGACTCCGTGGTCCGAGGGTGCGCCCAGGCGCAAGCTCGGTTCGGCCCAGCCCACCGGCACACGGTCCGGTCGATGCCGGAACAGCAGAAGAATGGCTCTGGATGCCCATGGGAAGGGCGATCGCCGCAGGCGACGGCAGCGGCGGGAATGCGTGGGACCGGCCGGGGGGAGGACCGATGGGTGTACAGCTTAGTGAAATGCCGGCGATACTGATAACGTTATTTGGTCAAATTTTGTCGAGAACCGGCCATGAATCCTATCGAAGAGCAACTACATGATCGGATCGAGACCACCGACGGCCCGGCGGTGATCGCCTACTGGAACGAAGGCGAGGCAACCAGCGAACATCTTCACGGCAGCCACAAATACGGCTGGCACAGCCATGTGCGCGGGCAGTTCTATTGCGTGGTGAGCGGGCTGCTGCAGGTGCGCACCGCCGAAGGCTCCTGGCTGCTGCCGCCGCACCGCGCCGGCTGGATGCCGCCCGGCGTGGAACATACCGTCAGCCTGAGCGGGCCGATGAGTGGCTGGGGCGTGTTCATCACCCCCGACCGCTGCCGCGACCTGCCGGGTCAACCGTGCGTGATCGGGATCACCGAGCTGCTGCGCGCCCTGGTGCGCCGGGCCAGCCACTGGGTGTGGGAGCAGCAGCTCAACGGCGAGCAGGAGCGGGTGCTGGAAGTGCTGCTGGACGAGATCCGCCATGCGCCCCACGAGCAGCTGCACCTGCCCGTGCCCAGCGACCGCCGCCTGCTGCGCATCGTCCATGCGGTGCTCGAGCAGCCGCACGACAATCGCAGCCTGGAGGAATGGGCGACCTGGGCCGGACTGTCGGCGCGCAGCCTCAGCCGGCTGTTCCGCCAGGAAACCGCGCTCAGCTTCGCGCAATGGCGGCAGCAGGCGCGGCTGACCCGGGCCTTGGAGCGGCTGGCCGACGGCGAGTCGGTGAACACCGTCGCCGACACCCTGGGCTACGCCAGCCCGAGCGCCTTCGTGGCGATGTTCCGGCGCAGCTTCGGCCAGCCGCCGGCACGCTATTTCGCTTCGCGGCCGGTGGCGGCACTGCCCAACGCGCTGGCGTAAGCGGGCGCCGGGGCGGATGTCCGCCCGGACGCCCACGAACGCCAAGGTAGCTGTGGCCATCGCCGGCAGGCGGTCATGTAGGCGGTCGCTGCTGCGGCCGGCGACTCGCCCGCGCTGCGCCTCGCATCGACACCGAGCTTGGGCAAGCGACGCGGCGTCGATGCCCGCGGCTGCGCCTGTGCTCAAGGCACACATCGAAACGGCCGGACCCGCCGCAGAGGCTGCCGGACTTACGGCGACGATGGCATCGCCGCAGCCCCGGCCGCGGCAGCTTTTTCCTCGGCGTCCTTGGTGAACATGGCTTGCTGGGCGGCATCCTGCGCAGCGTCATCGGCTTGCTGCTTCGCATCCCTGGCTGCCGCGGCCTTTTGCGCCGCGTCTTTGCTCGCCTCCTCGGCGGCGGTGCGCTGATGCGCCGCATAGGCCTGGGTCTCGATCGCCTGGCAGGTGATATGCACCTGGATCTCGTCGCTGACCAGGCCGACGTACAGACCCAGGCCGAAATCGGAGCGCTTGAGCCTCGCCGTGGCCTCGAAGCCGGCCATCGACACATCCTTGAAGCGCGGATCCACGCCGACCTTGTTGACGACCACCTCGAGCACCACCGGCTTGCTCTTGCCGTGCAGCTCGAGGTTGCCGGTGACCCTGAGCCGATTCGGCGCGGCGCCCTGTTCGACCTTGGTGCTGGTGAAGGTCGCGCTCGGATACTTGGCCAGGTCGAAGAAGGCCGCATCGCGCAGGTACTCATCGAGCTCGGGCACGCCGGTATTCATCTGGTCCAGCGGGATCGTGACCATCACCGAGGCCTGCGTCGGCTGCGCCGGATCGAAGCGCAACGAGCCGCGCACCAGGGTGAAGTGCGCGCTGGGATTCGAGAAGCCCAGGTGATTCCAGCTGAAGTCGCCCTGGGTATGCCGCGGGTCGATCGTGTAGAGCGTAGCGTGCAGGGGCGCGCAGCAGGCGAAGGCGAGCGCGGTGAACTGGGCGAGACGACGCATCATGGGGCGGAAACTCCTGGTCTGTGGGTGTCGGAACTATCTCCACGCACGGTCCGCGAAGTCCTGAAATCGCTCTGAAAAGCTCTGAAACCTGCTGAAAAAGTGAGGAAATGGCGCCAGGCGGCCTCCTGCTCCCGCGCCGCGACGATCCGCGCCTCGCTACAATCGATCGCGGCAAATCATCAGGCTCGAGGTCACCGCTCACGTATGGATGGATCTCCCGCGACTCCGCTGCGCATCGGCTCCTGGCGCGTCGATCCCGCCACGGGCGTGCTGTCGCGGAACGGCGAGAGCGTACGGGTCGAGGCGCGCAGCATGCGCCTGCTGCTGTGCCTGGCCGCGCGCGCCGGCCAGGTGGTGAGCATCGACGAGCTGCTGGACCAGGCCTGGGCCGGCGTGATCGTCACTCCCGATTCGGTCTACCAGGCGATCACCTCGCTGCGCCGCCTGCTCGGCGACGACTCCAAGCAGCCGAGCTATATCGCCACGGTGCCGCGACTCGGCTATCGCCTGGTGGCGAGCACCGGACCCTGGGTCGAGCCGGTGCCGGGGGAGCCCGAAGCAGCACCGCCGGTTGGCAGCGCAGCGTCAAGCAGGCGTCGCTGGGCCATGCTGGGCGGCGGCGCACTGCTGCTGCTCGCGCTGGCCGCCTGCATCGCCTACGTCGGCCTGGCCTCAGGCCCCAGCCGGTCGTCGGTCGCGGTGCTGCCCCTGCTCGACCTGACCTCGCAGGCGATGAACGAGGAATACTTCGCCGACGGCATGACCGAGGAATTGATCGATCAGCTGAGCAAGCTGCCGCGGCTGCGCGTGCCGAGCCCGACGGCCTCGCTGTATTTCAAGGACAAGTCGCTGCCGCTGGCGGAGATGGCGCGAAAGCTGGACGTCGCCTATGTCGTGGACGGCAGCGTGCGCGAATCCGGCGCGGAGTACCGGGTGGCCGTGCGGCTGGTGCGGGCGCGCGACGGCGACGTGATATGGACGGCCAGCTACGACCGTCCGCTGGGCGGCGACGTGCTGGCGATCCAGAAAGACATCGCCGCCCGGGCCAGCCCCGCCGTGCAGGCGGCGATCGAGCGGGCCAACGGCGGCGGATACTGATCGCGCCGCCGGGCCCTGCCGCAACGCCCTAGGGCTTCAGCCAGGTCTGGAACAGTTCGTCGATGCGGCGGTATTCGTCGTACCACGAGTCCGGATGCACGAAGCCGTGGCGCTCCAGCGGATACAGCGAGAGCCAGAAGTTCTTCTTGTGCAGCTCGATAAAGCGCTGGTACAGGCGGATCGAGTCGCTGCTCATCACGTTGTCGTCGATCAGGCCGTGCTCGATCAGCAGCGGATCCTGCAGGTGGTCGGCGTATTCGATCGGCGAGCTGGTGGCGTAGGCCTGCGGATCGAGCTGCGGGTCGTTGAGGATGTTCGAGGTGTACTCGTGGTTGTAGGTGGTCCAGTCGGCCACCGGGCGCAGCGCGGCGCCGGCAGCGAACTCGCCCGGTGCGCGCAGCAGGGCCATCAGGGTCATGAAGCCGCCGTAGCTGCCGCCGTAGACGCCCACCCGCTTCGGATCGACGCCGTGCTGCTGCGCCAGCCAGGCCTTGCCGTCCAGCAGATCCTCCAGCTCGGGGTGGCCCATGTTGCGGTAGGTCGAGACGCGCCAGGCGCGGCCGTAGCCTTCCGAATCGCGGTAATCCATGTCGAGCACCACGAAGCCCTGCTGCACCAGCAGGTTGTGGAACATCTGCTCGCGGAAGTAGTTGGACCAGGACAAGTGCACGTTCTGCAGGTAGCCCGCGCCGTGCACGAACAGCACGGCGGGCCGCGAAGACGCGCCCGCGTGGTCGTCGGCGGGACCGTAGTACTTGGCGTAGATCACCCCCACGCCGTGCGAGGACCGCACTTCGACGATCTTCGGCGCGATCCAGGCGTGCGCGCTGAAGGCCTGCTTCATGGTGTTGGTCAGCTCGCGCGGCGCGCCGCCGCCGGCCGGCTGCACCGCCAGCTGCGGCAGCACATAGGGCGAGGAATGCAGCACGGCCAGCTGCTTGTCGTCCGGCGACAGCGCGAAGCCGTCCATGCCCTGGTACTGGGTCAGCCGGGTCAACTCGCCGCCGCCGGCGGACACGCGATAGACGTCGTAGCTGTACGGGGCGACCTTGTTGGTGCGCACATAGAACCACTGGCCGTCTTCGGACAGCTGCGGATGGCTGATCTCGAACTTGCCGGCGGTGAGCGCCTGCGGCTTGCCGCCCAGGTTCTTGCGGTAGAGCTGCGAATAGCCGCCCTCCTCGCTCAGGTACCACAGCGTGCGATTGTCCTTGAGCCAGCCGAAATCGTTGAAGTTCCAGTTGATCCAGGCGTTGTCGCTGAGCCGGTGCTGGGTCACCAGCGCGTGCCGGGCGAAGTCGATCGAGGTGATCCAGCGATCCTTGTTGTCGACCGCGCGCAGCTGGATCGCCGCGTTGTCGCCGTCGTCGCTCCACGCGATGCTGTTGTCGCGGCTGTCCAGGTCGATCGGCGTGACCCGCACCGCGCGCAGCTCCGGTGCCTTCAGCGCCTTGGCCTGGTCGTCCTTGCCGGCCTTGCGCAGCGCGGCCACGGTCTGCTCGCGGATCGCGCTGAGCGGATCGTCCTTGATGCCGGGCAGCTCGTCGGTCTTCAGCGGATAGGCCTTGTGCGCGGCGAGGTCGAGCAGCAGCAGCGACTGCGGCGCCGGATCGTCGCGCCCGACATAGGTGCGCGCATCCTGGGTCTCGGTGTAGCCGGAATCGGTGACGTAGTGGATCACCTTGGGCGGGCGGCCCTCGGCATGCCCCTTGGGCACGGTGATCAGCACCATCCAGCGGCCGTTCGGCGACAGGTCGGTCTCCACCGCCTCGATCTTGTCGCCCAGCCAGAACGGCTTCGGCGCGCGGCCGGGATCGGCGGCGGTGAGGGCGTCCTCGTCGGCGCGGCGCGCGTCCTTGTCGGCCTTGATCTCGCGCAGGGTCTTGAACAGCTTCAGCTGTTCCTCGCCCAGCTCGTCCGGCTGCTTGGCCTGCGGATCGTCGGCGAACTTCAGCACCGCCACCGGCGCGGCGACGCCGCTGGCCAGGTCGTAGCTGTACCAGTCGTTGCCCTGGCGGTACTGCAGCGCGTGGCCGTCGCCGGAGAACTGCAGCGCGGCTTCCGGCTCGCTCGAATGGGTCACCTGCACGCGGCGGCCGCTGGCCAGGTCCTTGAGGAAGACATCGCCGTGCATGAGGTAGGCGGCATGCCGATGCGCGCGGTCGAACACCGAAGGCCCTTCGGCCTGCGCCACCGCGGCGGGATCGAGCCGCACCGGCGCGCCGCCGCCGGCGTCGACGCGATACAGGTCGCGCACCGGGCTGCCGTCGCGCTTCAGCTGGTAGTACAGGCTGCGGCCGTCTGCGCTCCAGTACGGCGATTCCACCGCCTGACCGATCCAGTCGGGATTGGCCATGATGGTTTCCAGGTCGAGCCCGCCCGCGGCCGGCTCGCCGGAGGCGGGGCCTGCCGCCGCCGCGGCAGGCAGCAGGATGAGGGAAACGAGGCCGGCGAGCAGCGATCGGCGCATGGGATGCTCCGCAGTCGAAACGCGCCAGCGTAGCGGCGCTGCACGACGAGACAAGCGCCAAGCGTCCCATTCCCTCCGCCGCACCGGCGGATTTATCCTTAGAGGTTGGCCGTCCATCGCAACGACTGGGGCGCGTGCAGCATCGGCGCCGAAGGGGAACGAAATGATGTCGTCCAGCCTGAGCACCTTGCCCGCCTTCCTGGCGTACTTCGGCACCGGCCTGCTGCTGCTCGCCGTGTTCGTCACCTGCTATCTCTGGTTCACCCCGCTGCGCGAGATCCGGCTGATCCGCGCCGGCAATGTCAGCGCCGCAGTGAGCCTGGGCGGTGCAGTGCTCGGCTTCGTGCTGCCGCTGGCCAGCGCGATCGCCCACAGCGTCAGCCTGCTCGACCTGCTGGTGTGGGGCGGTGTGGCGATGGCGGTGCAGCTGGCCGCCTATACCGTGCTGCACCTGCTGCTGCGCGAGCTGCCGGCGCAGATCGAGCAGGACCACCTGGCGATGGCCATCCTGGCCGCGCTGGCCAGCGTGACGGTGGGGCTGCTCGCCGCCGCCGCGATGAGCTACTGAGGTGAGCGAGCCGCGCCGTTATTCGCCGCGCCCCACGCCGCTGCACGACGGCGATGCCGGAACGCCGCGCCGCCGCTCGATGGCGGTGCCGCTGGTGCTGCTCGGCGCGCTGGGCCTGGGCCTGTGGAAATGCAGCGGCACGCCGGTGCAGCGCAATCGCTACAACAGCCTGCAGGACTGCGAGCGGGATTATTCGACCCAGCAATGCACCGCCGACTATCCGGTAGGCAGCAGCGGCGGCGGCGGCTCGCACTACTACGGCCCCTGGTACCGCAGCCGCTCCGGCACCAGCGCCAGCTACGCCGGCGATCCCGGCCCCGGCCGCAGCGGCGGCATCGTCGGCCTGGGCGACGGCCATCCCAACGGGGTCGAGCTGGGCACGCGCGGCGGCTTCGGCGCCAGCGGCCGCATCGCCGCGCGGGGCAGCTGATGCGCCGCGAGCGCATCGCTCCCCGGCCGGACTGGCCGGCCCGCGTCGAAGCGCTCGGCTTCCACTTCCACACCCTCGATGGCTCGCCGTACTGGCGCGAGGACGCCTGCTACGTGTTCGACAGCGCGCAGATCGACTTGCTGGAGGCTGCCGCGACCAAGCTGCATGCGCTATGCCTCGAAGCCGTCGAGCGCATCGTACGCAGCGGCCGCTACGCCGAACTGGGCCTGGACCAGCGCGCCGCCGCCCTGGTCGAACGCAGCTGGCGCGATCGCGACGGTGCCTTGTACGGGCGCATGGACCTCAGCTACGACGGGCATGGCGCGCCGAAGCTGCTCGAGTACAACGCCGACACGCCGACGTCCCTGCTCGAGGCCAGCGTGGTGCAGTGGTACTGGCTCACCGAGACGCAGCCCGGCGCCGACCAGTTCAACGCGATCCACGAACGCCTGGTGGAGCGCTGGCAGCGCGTGCTGCCGCCGCGTTCGGCCGTCCATTTCGCTGCCTGCTACGAAAACCCCGAAGACGCCGCCACCTGCGACTACCTGCTCGACACCTGCCTGCAGGCCGGGCATCAGGCCAAGGCGCTGGACATGGAGCAGATCGGCTGGAGCGGTCGCGACTTCGTGGATCTGGAAAACCAGCCGATCGGCCGCCTGTTCAAGCTCTATCCGTGGGAATGGATGCTGGCCGAACCGTATGCGCCGCATCTGCCGCAGACGCGCCTGCAATGGCTGGAACCGCCCTGGAAGATGCTGCTGTCGAACAAGGCAATCCTGCCGCTGCTGTGGGAATATTTTCCCCATCACCCCAACCTGCTGCCGGCCAGCCGCCGTCGCGCCGATATCGCCGGACCGGCGGTGCAGAAGCCTTACTGGGGCCGCGAAGGCCAGGGTGTGCGCATCCTGGGCGCGCACGAGGACGCCTACGCCGACACGCAGCCCTGCGTATTCCAGGCCTTCGCGCCGCTGCCGAACTTCGACGGCCGCCATGCCCTGGTCGGCGCGTGGATCGTCGGCGATGCCGCCGCCGGCATCGGCATCCGCGAAGACAACGACGCGATCACCCGCAACACCAGCCAGTTCGTGCCGCACTGCTTCCGCTGAGCGCGGCGGGCGCGGGCAAGCGCCCTGCTACCATGCGACTCCCCTTCGAGCCGATCGCCCCATGAGCCTGCTGCCCACCATCGAACGCGAAACCGCCGCCAACCCCACGCACACGATTCTCTGGCTGCACGGCCTCGGTGCGGACGGCCACGACTTCGCGCCGATCGTGCCGGAACTGGTTTCGCCGCAATGGCCGGCGCTGCGCTTTGTGTTTCCGCATGCGCCGGTGCGCCCGGTGACGATCAACGGCGGCCTGCCGATGCGCGCGTGGTACGACATTCTCGGCCTCGACCTGCTGAGCCAGCAGGACGAGGCCGGCATGCGCCAGTCGATCGACCAGGTCGATGCGCTGATCGCGCGCGAAGTCGAGCGCGGCGTTGCGCCGGGCGACATCGTGTTGGCCGGCTTCTCGCAGGGCGGCGCGATCGCGCTGGCCGCCGGCCTGCGCCATACGCAGCGGCTGGGCGGCATCATCGCGCTGTCCACCTATCTGCCGCTGCACGAGAAGCTGGCCGCCGAGCGCCATGCCGCGAACACGGCGACGCCGATCTTCTGGGGCCACGGCAGCTTCGATCCAGTGGTGCCGCTGCCGCGCGGCACCGCTTCATGTGCCCTGCTGCAACAGCTGGGCTACACCGTCGACTGGCACGTCTACCCGATGGCGCATGCGGTCTGCCCGGAAGAGCTCAGCGACCTGCGCGCCTGGCTCGATCGCCTGCTCTAGCGCGGAAAACCCGCCCGCAGCACGCTGCAGGCGCCACGCCATCGTCGTATGCTGACAGCCTGCGGACGTTGAGGAGGCCGTCATGAGCTTCATCGTCAAGCGTGTCTACGAGCCCGCCGCCAGTGCGGACGGCTACCGCGTGCTGGTGGATCGACTATGGCCACGCGGTCTGAAGAAACAGGACGCCGCCCTGGATCTCTGGGCCAAGGAAGTGGCTCCCAGCGCGGCCCTGCGCCGCTGGTTCGGCCATGAGCCGACGCGCTGGGAAGGCTTCCGCCACCGCTACGCCGCCGAACTGGACGCCCTGACCGAGCTGTGGCGCCCGCTGGCCATGCGCGCCACGCGCCAGCGCGTGGCCCTGCTGTTCGGCGCCGTCGACGAAGAACACAACAACGCGGTAGCGCTGAAGATCTATCTGGAGGCCTGGCTGCGTGCGCACGGCCCGGCCTGAGCAAGGGGCATGCTCGTCTCCACGCCCAGCCATTCGCATCGTCCTTGAGCTGACCGGCCGGAGCCCGAGCGGGCTAGTGCAAGCTAGCCTGTTCGAGCTTCATAGCGCCGATGACTTGGTCGTCGCCGAGCGATCCGCGGAGCCGAATCTGTTTACGTCCACACTGCGGTCACCGCAGGATCGTCTGTGAAGGACCGTGGACTCGGTCGATTTCGGTCTTGTAGCTTCTCGTGTGGGGCACGGGCGATATGAGATGCGCCTGCTCACGCTTCGTGCACGATCGCGCGGCAGATGCACTCAAGGCTCGATATCTGCCGTGCTCGATCTATCGTGCTCACCTAAGCGCCAGCTCGATTAGTCCGCACACCCTATCCGCTGCTTCGCCCTGTTTCGAGCCGCAGGCATGTCGCGCTCGGCACAGACCGCACGCCACAAGCTTCATGCGTTGCTTCGCGGCGCCAGTCGCAAAGCCTCATTTCACGCCCAGCTGCATCTCAGGTCGATGGGTTCGCAGGCGACGTCCACTACCTCACCGGCTTCAAGCTCGCTGACGCACCGCGCTCGGCATCGCTGCACGAACCTGGGCCCACCCTATTGGGCTTCGTGCACCGTCTCGCGACTGGCACGCCAGTCGCTCAAGGTCTTGCGCGCGCGTGCGCGCCCCAGCTCGATCAGCTCGCGCGCGCGATAAAACTCGTAGTTGGTGGAAGCGTTGCGCGGCATGCGGATCAGCAGGTCCGGTTCGTAGGCGGCCAGGCGCAGGCGCGAAAGATTGGCCTGCATCAGATCCATCGACTGGTTGAGCAGATCGAATGCACCCGGCTCCGGCGCCTTGCTTTCACCGTGCGGCACCAGGCGTCCGATCAACCGGCCGATGCGCTGGCGGTAGCCGCCGCCGGCAGCGCTGTCGGGCTCGACCGGCGGCGGCGGCGATTCGGCCGGGCCGTCCATGCTGACCGCGAAGAGATAATCCGCCGGCTCGCGGATCAGCGGCGTGACCGGCACCGGGTTGAGCAGCGCACCGTCGACCAGGCGGCGCCCCTCCACGTGGTAGGGGCGGAACACCGTAGGGATCGCGATCGAGGCGCGCACCGCCTCGAACAGCGAGCCGCGGGTGATCCACACTTCGCGCTCGCGATCCAGGTCGGTGGCCACCGCGGTGAAGGCCATCGGCAGCTCCTCGATGGCGATGTCGCCGATCAACTCCAGCAACCGGCCGATGATGCGGTCGCCCTTGATCAGGCCACCGCCGGAGAAGGTCCAGTCGACCAGCTTGAGCACGTCGAGCTTGTCCAGCGTGCACACCCAGTCGCGATAAACGTCCAGCTTGCCGGTGGCGTAGATGCCGCCGACCAGGGCGCCCATCGAGGTGCCGGCGACGGCGCTGATCTCGAAGCCCTGCGCCACGATCTCCTCGATCGCGCCGATGTGCGCCAAGCCCTTCGCGCCGCCCGCGCCCAGCGCTAGCGCGACCGTAGGTTTGCGCGATGCGGCCAGATCGGAAGGCGCGGCGGTGGGATCGGCGATGTCGCTGTGGCTCATGCGTGGTGATGCTCCAGCTGGTGGAATCGACGCGCCGGGTGTCCACTGCGGATCCGCCGCCGGGTACGGCAGCCCTCGCGGCTGGACCTCGCGGGCATCGGCCGCCATGATGTTAGCGACAAACGCGGAACCGAGCATGCCAGCGATCCTTTCCAACCTGCCCACGCCGTCCGGCGCCCGCCACGCATGAGCTGGCAGGCCTGGGCCACGGTGGCGATCATCGTGGCGGCGATTGCGCTGTTCGCCAGCGAGCGCATCCGCATCGACCTGGTGGCGCTGCTGGTGCTGGGCGCGTTGGTGATGCTGGGCATCGTCAGCCCCGCCGAGGCGCTGACCGGCTTCAGCAACGAGGCCACCGTCACCGTCGCGGCGATGTTCGCGCTCAGTCTGGGCATCGAGCGCTCCGGCGCGCTCGAACCGCTGATTCGCGTACTGACCAAGATCCGCCAGCCCTGGCTGCTGACCCTGGCGATGATGCTGGTGATCGCCCCGCTCGGCGCCTTCGTGAAGAACATCGCCCTGGTCGCGATGTTCCTGCCGCTGGCGCTGCGCGTATGCCAGCGCACGCATACTTCGCCGGCGCGCGTGCTGATGCCGATGGCCTATGCCGCGCAGATGGGCGGCGTGTGCACGTTGATCGGCACCTCGTCCAACCTGCTTGCCGACAGCCTGGCGCAGAAGCACGGCCTGCCCGGCTTCGGCGTGTTCGAGTTCACCCGGCTCGGTGCCCTGCTGGCGGTGGCGGGCATCGGCTACCTGATGCTGATCGGGCGCTGGCTGCTGCCGCGTCAGCTGACCGAGGAACTGCCGGCGCAGGCCGATATCGGCAAGTACGTCACCGAACTCGAAGTGGGCGCGGATTCGCCCCTGCTCGGCAAGCGCATCGTGGAGAGCCGGCTGGGCGAGCGCTTCGGCGTATACCCGCTGGAGCTGCTGCGCGGCGAACGCCGCATGTGGTCGCCTGGCCTGCAGGAAATCGCCGCCGGCGACGTGCTGCTGGTGCGCGGCGAGTGGGACAAGCTCGAGGAATTCCGCGAGCAGGCGCGCCTGCGCAGCGCGCCCGAGGGCCGCTACGCCCACGATGCCGAGCATCCCCGCGTGCTGGCCGAGCTGATGGTGACGCCGGCCAGCGCCGCCGAAGGACGCCGCCTCGACGAGATCGACCTGGGCTGGCGCTACGACGCCACCGTGCTGGCGATCCATCGCCGCGGCCAGGTGCTGCGCAACAAGCTCAGCGAGGTCAACCTGGCGGTCGGCGACGTGCTGCTGGCCCTGGTCGACGAAGCACGCATGCCGAAGCTGCGCGGCGACGAAAGCTTCGTGGTGCTGAGCGAGCGCGAAGACGCGCGCCGCACGCCGCGCAAGGCGCTGACCGCCACGCTGATCATGGCTGCGGTGGTGATCGCCTCCGGCCTGCACTGGCTGCCGATCCCGATCGCGGCGATCTGCGGCGCCACCGCAATGGCGCTGACCGGCTGCTTCGGGCGCAAGGACGTCTACGAGAGCATGGACTGGAAGATCATCATCCTGCTCGGCGCGATCCTGCCGCTGGGTATCGCGATCGAGCGCAGCGGGCTGTCGCAGGCGGTGGTGCAGGCCGGCATGCAGCTGGTCGGCACGCACGGCCCGCTCGCCGCCCTGCTGATGGTCTACCTGCTCACCGCCCTGCTCACCGAGCTGATGGGACACAATCCCTCGGTGGTGCTGATGGTCGGCATCGCCGCCTCGGTGGCGCATGCGGTGCACGCCGATCCGCGCCCGTTCGTGGTGGCGGTGGCGTTCGCCGCTGCCACCTCGTTCGCCACGCCGGTCGGCTATCCGACCAATACCATGGTGTACTACGCCGGCGGCTATCGCTTCACCGATTTCATGAAGGTCGGCATCCCGCTGATCCTGCTGTTCTGCGCGCTGTCGATGTGGCTGATCCCGCTGTTCTGGCCGTTTCATCCGGCGCATTGAGCGCGGAACGTTCCGCGCCGCCAACCACATCGATCACGCGAGTGCTTGAAGCATGTCGAAGTCTCTGCAGCACATCGAACTGCCGGACGGCTTCGAGGCGCCCGAGGGGCGCGTCAGCGAGATCGACACCGAGGAAAACAAGATCTACGACATGTGGATGATCGAGACTGCACATGGCTTCGACGATGCCGTCCTTCAGCTGACCGCTTTCCTCGCCTCGCACTTCGACGGCGAGCGCCGCGCGGCCTTCAGCGAAGTGGGCGGCTTCCGCAGCTGGGCAGCCAGCTGCACGGCAGCCGACCAGGAAGTCAGCGTGCAGCTGAGCGACAACGGCCGCACCCGTTCGGGCTACCTGCGCAGCGTGCGAATCATCGCGGAAGCCTAGCGACCCGGCCCGTGGCGGCTTCGGCCTACTTGTAGGCGTCCCGCGCCAGCTGCAGCAGGATCTTCATTTCCTCGCGCAACGGCAGCGGCGCCACCACCTCGGCGTCCGGACCGTACTTGAGCACGTCCATCAGCAGCTCCTTGGAATTGGAGTACGGCAGCTTCAGCTCGTAGCGACGGTCGGGCAGCCACTCGCCCTTCTGCTGCGAATGCCAGTGCTCGTCGGCGACCCAGCGCGCGGCGTGCTCGGAAAAGCGGATGGTGGCCCAGGCCTTGGGCTTGCCGGCGAAGATGCCGTAGCTGGAAGCCAGCAGCTCGTTGAGATCGGCCTCGGCCACGTCGGTGGCGGGGGCGTCCAGCGCCAGCGGCTCGACAATGCGGTCTACCGCGAAGCTGCGCAGGGCCTCGCGGTCGTGGTCCCACACGTCCAGGTACCAGTTGTCGCGGTAATGGGTGAGCCGCTGCGGCGACACCGTGCGGCGGCTGTCGGTGTTGGTGGTGCGCGCGCGATAGCGGAAGCGCAACTGGCGCCGCTCCAGCACCGCGCCGGCGGCGATGCGGAACACCTGCTGGTCGAGCTTGCGCTCGCCCCAGGGAATCACCCGTATGCGCTCGATCGGCAGCGCCTTGCCGCTGCCGCGATCGGACAGCAGGTGCTCGATGCGCGCCTTGAACGGCGCCAGCGCGCCGGCCAGCACGCCGGGGCCGCTGCGCCCGATCAGCTCGTTGAGCGCCAGCAGCGCGGCCAGTTCGTCGGAGGTGAGCCAGAGCCCGGGCAGCTCGAAGCGCTCGCCCTCGCCGGCCTGGTAGCGGAACGCGGCCTGATCGCCGCCGGCGCTCTCCAGCGGCGCGCCGAGCGCGTCGCGCAGGAAGGCGATGTCGCGGTACAGCGTGGCGCGGGAGCACTCCAGCTCGTCCATCAACCGCGGCAGCGGCACCGGATAGTGCGCCGACTTCAACAGGCGATGCAGGGTGAGTATGCGCTCGTAGCGGTCCATGGAAGGGCGATCCAGTCGGGATGGGGGTAGCCGGCGATGGGCCACCCTTAGCATGCGCATGCGCCATGGCAGCCGCAAGTCGCGCAGGACACATTGCTGTATCGCCGCCAACGCCGCGCGTCGCGGCGCGGGTGCCTTCGTGGAAGTTTTACATGCCCGCAGGCATGCTTCACCCATGCAGTCCGACGACCACAGTGTGCATCCGCTCCGACCGCGCATGCGCGGCACGGCTCCGCTGGCCGCCGCGGGCGAGCGCAGCGCCGGCGCAACGACGACCAGCGGCCTGGGTTCGGTGATGCACGCGCTGGCGGTCTGCGGCTACGGCTTGTGGATGCTGCTGGGCCTGGCCATGGCCCTGGGCATCTACAGCGACGGCCGCGGCGAGGCGCTGGTGCCGCTGACGCTGGGCGCCGCGCTGGTCAGCCTGGGCCTGCTGCTGGCGGTGCTGCGCCTGCCCGGCGTGCCGGACTGGCACGGCTGGCGCTTCGGCCAGATGCATCGCCCGACCCGCGAGGCCCTGGTCGCCCTGGCCGCCTACCTGCCGATGCTGGCGGTGGCGGCGCTGGCGCGCGGTGACAACGTGTTCTGGGCCACCCGCGTGGCCAGCCTGGTGCTGATGCTGTGCAGCCTCAGCTGCCTCCTGTCAGGCGATCACCACGACCCGGCGCGGCGCCTGCTCGACCAGCAGGGCAAGTCGATCCTGCTGCCGATCAGCCGCATCGTGGCCGGCATCTACAGCGGCGGGCTGTGGCTGTGGTCGTGCGTGATGGCGCAGGATCCCGGCGAACGCCCCGGCCTGCCGTGGGTGCTAGGCCTGCTGATCCTGGCCCTGCTGCAGGGCCTGCTCGAGAGCGTGCGCTGGCAGACCCTGCCGAACAGCCGGCCGGCCGCGGGCGCGCAGCCCTGGTCCAGCGGACGCTTCCTTGCCGCCGTGCTGGTCTATGCCGTGCCCTGCATCTTGCTGCTGCTGGCGCATTTCCTGCGCGACTCGCTGTGGCTGGCCGCCACCGCTGCGCTCAGCGGCCTGGCCGGGCTGTGCATCGAGCAGAAACTCTACGATCGCGCGCTGGCGCGCCTCGACGAGCACCTGCACGACTGACAAGCCGCCTCTACGGACGTCCAGACGGCTAATCTGCGCGTTTCGTTCAGGGTTGTTCACGGGATGTTCAAGCCCATCCGTTAAGGTTCGCCCCAACATTGTTTTAACAATAAGGGCCTCCACGGATGAAAAAGACGCTGATCGCCACCCTGCTGCTGTCCTCGCTCGCCTGCTTCGCAGCCCATGCCGACGATGCCGGCAGCAGCTCGTCCCCCGGCGCCACCGGCGACTGGACCGGTACCGGCGAGCTGGGCTTCGCCTCGACCACCGGCAACACCCGTTCGCAGAACCTCAACGCCAAGCTCAACCTGAACCAGGAAAACGCGCAGTGGAAGAACAACTTCTTCCTCGACGCGCTGCGCTCCAAGAACCAGGTGAAGGTGGTCAATGCCTCGGGGGCGAGCGTCAATCAGTACGACACCACCGCCAACCGCTATGACGCCGGCGCCTCGGCCGGCTACAAGCTGGACCCGCGCAGCTACATCGTCGGCGCGGCGCGCTACGAGCACGACGATTTCGGCGCCAACCGCTGGCAGGCCACCGTCTCGCTGGGCTACGGCTACATCGCGCTGAAGACCGACCGCAGCGAGCTGTCCTTCGAAATCGGCCCCGGCTACAAGGAATACCAGCCGACCCCGACCACGGTGGTGGTCAACGGCGCCAACGTGACCTACACCCAGGGGCGCCAGGAAGAAGTGGTGGCGCGCGGCCTGATCAACTACAAGTACCGCATCACCGACAACACCGCGTTCGAGGACACCTTCCTGATGGAAGTCGGCTCCAAGGACAAGTACCTGCAGAACGACGCCGGCCTGACCGTGAGCATGACCAAGAAGCTGTCGATCAAGGTCGGCTTCGAGGTGCGCCACAACAGCACCGTGCTGCCGGGCATCAAGAAGACCGACACGCTCACCACCACCAATATCGTCTACAACATCTGAGCCTGTCGCAGCGGTCCGCAGCGACTGTCCGGACCACATCCCAAGGCCTCGCCTCCGCGCGAGGCCTTTTTTTATCGGCTTTTGGCAGCCCGGCTTTACCGACCCAGGAAAGCCCCGGCGCCCTGGGCCAGCAGGTCCTCGGCCACCCGCTGCCCGAGCGCGACGGCCTGATCGCCGCTGCTGTCGGCCTCGGCATGCAGCAGGCGTCCGCCGGCGGCGTCGCCGACCAGGCCTCGCAGGTGCAGGCCATGTTCGCCGACCACGCACCAGGCGCCTACCGGCACCGTGCAGCTGCCGCCCAGCGCCTGGTTCATCGCACGCTCGGCGGTCACCGCCAGCCGGGTTTCGGCATCGTCCAGCACGGCCAGCCGCTGCAGCACGCCGGGCTGGTCGGCGCGCGCCTCGATCGCGATCGCCGCCTGCCCCGGCGCCGGCAGCCAGTCCGGCGCGGCCAGCCGGCTGCGGATGCGTGCGGACAGGCCGAGCCGTTCCAGCCCGGCGCAGGCCAGCACAATCGCGTCGTAGTCGTCGGCATCGAGCTTGGCCAGCCGCGTGCCCAGGTTGCCGCGCAGGTCGAGCAGGCGCAGGTCCGGCCGCAGCGCGCGCAGCTGGGCCTGCCGGCGCAGCGAAGAGGTGCCCACCCGCGCGCCCTGCGGCAGCTCGGACAGGTCGGCGTAGCGCAGGCTGACGAAGGCGTCGGCCGCGTCGGCGCGCGGCAGGATCGCCGGCAGCGTGAAGCCCGGCTCCAGTTCGGCCGGCACGTCCTTCAGCGAATGTACGGCCAGCTCGGCGCGCCCTTCCAGCATGGCCACCTCGAGTTCCTTGAGGAAGAGCCCCTTGCCGCCGATCGCGGCGAGCGGCCGATCGAGGATTTCGTCACCGCGCGTGCTCAGCGGCAGCAGCTCGACGCGCAGGTCCGCATGCGCGGCGCGCAGCGCGGCGGCGACGTGCTCGGCCTGCCACAGCGCAAGCGGGCTCTTGCGGGTGGCGATGCGCAGGATGGAGGGATTCATCGGGACTCCGGCGGCAGGAACGAACGCGCCGCACCGGCGCGTGGCCGCATTGTCGCGTAAATGCGCGTGCGCGCGGCACGCCGGCCTGCGTCATCCGGCCGCGGGCCGGCACATCATCTACTCAACGCTTGCGCCGCACCCGCGAGGCGCCGAGCTTGCGGGTCAGCGTATTGCGGCCGACGCCGAGCGCCGCGGCGGCATGCTGGCGATGGCCGCCGTTCGCGGCCAGGGCCGCCTGCAGCAAGGTCTGGTCCAGCGCGGCGCGGGCGCGTGCGTGGATTTCCGCCTCGCCGGCCGCGAGCGCCTCGCCCGCCCACTCGCGCAAGGCGTCGGTCCAGGCATGGCCCGGCGCCGCAGCGGCCGCACCGGGCCCCAGATCGGCCGGCAGGATTTCCGCGCCCGGCGCGATCACCGCCAGCCGGCGGCAGAGGTTTTCCAGCTCGCGCACATTGCCCGGATAGTCGCGCTGGCCCAGCGCCTTCAGCGCGGCGCGCGCGAAGCGCTTCGGCGGCAGCCGCAGGGCCTGCGCCGCCTGGGCGAGGAAGTGCTGCGCCAGCAGCGGGATGTCGCTGCGTCGCTCGCGCAGCGCCGGCAGCTCGATGCGCACCACGTCCAGGCGATGCATCAGGTCGGCGCGGAAATGACCCGCCGCAGCGCGCGCGGCAAGGTCCTGGTGGGTGGCCGCGACGATGCGCACATTGCCGCGAATCAGCTCGCGGCCGCCCACGCGATAGAACTCGCCGCCCGCCAGCACGCGCAGCAGGCGCGTCTGCAGGGCCAGCGGCATGTCGCCGATCTCGTCGAGGAACAAGGTGCCGCCTTCGGCCTGCTCGAAGCGACCGACCACGCGGCGGGTGGCGCCGGTGAAGGCGCCGGCCTCATGGCCGAACAACTCGCTCTCCAGCAGCTCGCTGGGAATCGCCGCGGTGTTCAGCGCCACGAAGGGCTTGCCGCGCCGTGCGCTTTCGTCGTGCAGCGCGCGCGCCACCAGCTCCTTGCCGGTGCCCGTCTCGCCGGTGATCAGCACATTGAGGTCGCTGGCGGCGACCCGGCCGATCAGGCGGAACACTTCGCGCATCGGCGCGCTGTCGCCCAGCAACGAAGATGGCGCAGGCGCGTCCGGTGCAGGCGCGTCCGGCGGCTGTGGCTGCCTGGCGCCGTCGAGCGCGCGTTGCACCGCGGCCACCGCGCGGTCGAGGTCGAACGGCTTGGCCAGGTAATCCACCGCACCCGCGCGATAGGCCGCGGCGGTAGTGGCCACGTCGGTGTAGGCGCTCATCACGATCACCGGGCCGATGTCTTGCGCGCGCAATTCGGCGAGCAGGCCGAGGCCGTCCTCGCCGGGCATGCGCACGTCGGTCAGCAGCAGGGCCGGGCGCGCCTCGCGCAGCGCCGCGCGCACGCTGGCGGCGTCACCGAATTCGCGCACCAGCAGGCCGGCGTCACGCAGGGCTTCACCGAGCACGAAGCGCACACCGCGATCGTCGTCGACGATCCAGATGTCATCGGCGCGTGGATCGGACATGGGCCTCTCAGTCATGCGGGCGCTCCAGCGGCAGATACAACGCGAAAATGGTTTCGCCCGGATGACTGGCGACGCAGCGCAGCTCGCCGCGATGCTCGTGGGCAATCTCGCGCGACAGCGCCAGGCCCAGGCCGGTGCCGTCCGCGCGGCCGGACACCAGCGGCTGGAACAGACTGTCCAGCAGCGCCGGCGGCACACCGGCGCCGTCGTCGATCAGCTCGACCCGCAGCGCCATGCGCAGCACGCGTTCGCCGAGCCGCACGCCATGCTCGACGCGGGTGCGCAGGGTCAGCGTGTGCGCCCCGGCCTCGCGCGCATTGCGGGCGAGATTGAGCAGGATCTGCAGCAGACGGTCCGCGTCGCCGTAGACGTCGGGCAGGCTGGGGTCGTAGTCCTGGCGCAGCCGCGGCGGCGACGGCTCCGCCTGCAGCAATTCGGCGAGGCGCTCGAGCAGCTGGTGGATGTTCACCGGTCCGGGCCGCGCCGCGCCGTCATGGCGCAGCAGGCGGTTGGCCAGCGCGCCCAAGCGATCCGCCTCGTCGATGATCAGCCGCGCCAGCGCCTGCGCATCCTCGCCGGCCACGCGTCGCTGCAGCAGCTGCGCGGCGCCACGCAGCCCGGCCAGCGGATTCTTCACTTCGTGCGCGAAGCCGCGCAGGCTGGCCGACAGCGGCGAGGCGGTCGGCGCCGGCTCGGCCAGTACATGCACTTCCAGCAGCAGGCCATCGTCGAAGGGCTGCAGCACGATGTCGGCGGTCGCGGCAGCGAGCGGAACGCCCCGCCATTGAATGGATCGCTGCTCGGCCAACGCGCGCTGCGCCTGCGCCGCCCCTTCGCCGTTGGACAGCAGCCGCAGCGGCTGCCCGATCGCGCGGCGCGGCCCGATCTCCAGGGCCTCGGCCAGGGCGGGATTGATCCAGCGCAGGCGCAGCTGCGCATCGACCAGCGCCAGGCCGGTCGTCAACTGCTCCGCCCACGCCCATCCGGCCAGCTCGCTCATTGCACCATCATGGGTTTTGCGCTTGCGCAGTGCAACATGGCGCGCACGCGAGGCGGCGCCTCCGCTTGTCGGCATGTTCCCAGTCAAATAGTTTGTGCGGGTTGTACAAACTTTGGCGTTTGACTCAGGAACAAACTATGGCTTTCGGATTTTGGCCCGAAGGATTGGCAATTCAGGGAGTTGCTGATCCTTCCTGGTATGAACTTGAGCTAACAAATGCAAGGCAACACCCTTAATCAAGGCCTAGAATGTTGAATTCGATACAAAACTGAGCCGGACCCTTCGTCAAAAAGGGAACCAGCAATTACAGTGCGACTTAACTCGGGTAGTGCGTAGGGGACTGTAGGGGTTGGCTCAATTTCTGACGGAAGTTTCTGTCCAATCTGGCTCGGTTTTGGATGGAACTCAACACCGACTCTGTGCCGGTGCAAGCTAGGCCGACTAGTCTCACTAGTCAGTGGGTGCCCTCGAAAGGGGCACCTTTTTTACTATCTAATGATGATTGGGCTAGCCTATCGGGGCAAGGCGCCGTTTGGCCTAACCAAAATGACGAATCAATCTGGATTTCGAACTATCGGAGCTGTTGTAGTGCTGCAGCTCACGACGTTGGGGCTATCGGTATTCCATGAGTAGCAATATCTATATTTCAGAAGTGAATTAAAATCACCCGGATTAACAGCGGGGATGGAGGTTGAATTTGCCACTGGATAAGTACCGCACTGATCCGGCCAGTTGAGTTTATCTACCACGCCATGGCCGAAGCGATAGTAGTTCATACATAGGTCCCATGATAGAAACGTCGGTACGATCTGATTCGAAGGCGACATCCTCGCAGCTTGCCATTGGGTGGCTACCTGAGCATCATTCGACAGCACTTCGGATGTGTATGTACGGCAAACGCTATCGGTCGGCGTGCCGTAGTTCACGTTACATACGTCCACCATTTTATATTTTCCGTATGCATAGTAATCCATGCCGCCGATCCCATTAGTGTCAGCGTACTGTAGCGTTGCCAAAGTCGCGGCGTCTGGCGATGGGGCGTCGAGAGCGCATCCATTTCTGCATTCGATATATCCAGAGGTGATTTGGGTGGGCTCAATTGAAATGAACCTACCCATATGGCCCAGTGGGTAGGCATCCGTTTGTGCAAATACAGGGGACGACGCAACTATTGCTAATAGAGCAATTAAAGAAAATTTCATATGTCAATCTCCAGAGGTGATGATGTTGATTTCTGCAGAAAATTGAGCCTGGCTTTTCGTCGAAAAGGGAACCACCCGCTGAGGCGCAACTGAGCCCACGTGGCGAGTTTCGAGCGTAAAGCATGGCTCAAATTTTGGTGGAAATTCCACTCTTAAGTGGCTCAGTTTTAGATGGAACTCAACAGCTCTAAGGGGCAGTTTGCTGTTCCAAGGCCCGTTCCCGCGATCATTCCCGCGCGAACTGCACTCAATGCGGCTTGGTAGGTGGGTAATACACTGCACCCTGACCACCTCCAGCACCGCCTGCAGAGCCACTGGTTAAATAAGGCGCACCGTAGGCGTTGGTCTGCGCGTGGCTGGGTAATACCCAACTACTAAACAGAATTACGCTGAGAAATCCGAGCGACAGGAGCAACGTGCCAATATGCCCAGCCCAATGATTGTCTGTCCTCGACATGCATGTCCCTTCACCACCGTTGCGGCGGTAATGTTCATATGAATAGCCAAACTTGCCTAAAGAGTACTGCAAGCCGTCTTTGATTTAAGCGCTTATCGCACCCCCTTTTGTCATCTGCCGGCATTGGGAATGGAATTATTAAGTTTCATCCAAGATGGAGTTTGTTCTGGCAATAATTTTCGTCGAAATTTGAACACCCCCCTATTCACTCAGGCTCGCCACTGCGCTAACTTACGCACGCAATCGGCGGCTCATTTTCGATGAAAAGTCCGGCTCAGTTCCTGTAGAAATCGACGTCCTTAGGAACTTGAAGGCGTATTTGTGTTGCTTCGTGCGCGTGTGCCCGGCAAGTCATTCATGAAGAACTTAATCGGCACATAGGCATAGCTTTCGACCGGCAGGCCATCTTTCAACGCAGGGTAGAAGTGCCACTGCATCACAGCGTCGCCGGCAGCCTTGACTAAACGAGCGGAGGCATTCGTTGCTGGGTCCACCTTAAACGAAGATACCTTGCCGTCTTTGTCCACGATGAGCGTCAAAATCACCGTGCCTTGCTCTTTGGCTTTGATGGCATCAACAGGGTAATGAGGCACAAGATGCGCGTTGTACTGTGCGTCTGGAAAGTTGGCCACAGTGCCTGTTTGTGCCGCCTGCGCTTGCATCGCTAGAGCAACGGTGAGCATACCGATAGCAGCGGCCACTGAGATAAAACCCAAGCGATGGCGCAAAGCGCCAGGTTGGTGCTTCTGGATCTGCATAAGACGCTCCTTTAATTGAGGCTCGGCGAGCCATGGGATCAACGCTGACACGGCGGTCACGCCAGTGCTGTTCAATGAGGTATGTGTGTAAGCGACTAATTCATGCGGTGATTGACGTAGCACGGTTTCGTCGCACGCTAACTCTTGATCCAGCCTGAAGCGGGATAGGGCCAACCACATCAGGGGATGAAACCAAAACATCGTGAAGATGAGTTCGGCAAACAGACTCCATAGCGGATCGTGGCGTTGAAGGTGAGTCAGTTCATGCTGGATGACGAGTCGGCGCTCGGTGGCGTCAAAACGATCCAGGAAATCCGCTGGCAACAATATTCGGCAGCGGAACGCGCACAACACCGCCGGTCCCGCTGGATGCAGACATACTTGAGCACGCAGCCTCTCTGGGAGGTAGATTTGCAAGGCTCGCCGCATGGCTATCGGCAGAATGCAGCTCACTCGCATCAATCTCGCGTAGTGCCAGCACAGCCGCAGCAGCAGGAATATCGTGCCGGCCACCCAAAGCCAGCCAAGTCCTTGGCTCTGCATCGTTGTAGGGAGGGGCCCGGAAAATGATGATACCGATACCGGTATTGCGTTGATCACAGGCAGTAGCGCGCGCGGCAGTTCCAGCGACGGTAACCAGGCGATACTGGGCAGCAATACCGGTAGCGTCCAAAGTTGGAATGCCACGTTTGCGCCAAGCCATCGACGTACGGGCTTCCGCAGCAGCAGAACTAGAACGAGCGCGAGCGTGATCAGAACCAGCATGTGAACTGCTCGATTGTCCATGTCAGGATTCCTTACGGTCGATGGCGTCAATCAGCTTGCGCAGCTCAGCAATGTCCTTGGCTGTGAGCTTCTCGTTACGGCTGAAGTGCACCAGCAGCGGCGCCACTTTGCCGCCAAACACGCGGTCGAGTAGGTTGCGGCTTTCGTGCGACTGCCATTGCTCACGGCTAAGGATCGGCGAATAAAGGTAACGCCGCCCTTCCTTCTCGGCACGGACCGCACCTTTACCGAGCAATCTATTGAGCAATGTGCGTATGGTCTTTTCGTGCCAGTCGCTCGACGTCTGCAATGCACCAACAATTTCTTCTGACGTCTGCGGCGCCTTCCGCCAAAGCACATGCATAACCAGACTCTCAGCTTCACTGATGACCGGGATAGTGGATGGCATGACTTCTCCGGATTACCTATGTAGTTCTACTGAGATTACATCGGTAATCCGTGCTCCGCAAGTACCGCTAACAGCGGCTAATCCTGAGCGACGATGTTGCTGGCAAGTTAACTTCAAACTTTGTCGGGAGATGAGGGCGTACCACGCTCTTGGTCGCCCTAACGCAGCGCACGTTCTATCTACCGTAAGGATGCTCTCGAAACCCTGCACAGCGTCATTGCAGACAAGCTGACCGAAGCGCCCCGCGAGATGCCGCCTGGGGAGAAGGACTGTTGAGTTCCATCCAAAACTGAGCCACTACAGCCGGGAATTTCCATCGAAATTTGAGCCACCTCCTACCACCCTCCGCTCACCATCCGAGCGGGAGCTAAGGAGTGATCGACGTGGCCCTACTGAGCGTCATCCGACGTTGGCACCTGCGTGACGAGATCTCGATCCGGGAGATTGCACGACGCACGAAGCTGTCACGCAACACCATCACCAAGTATCTGGCGAGCGGGGACGTCTCCCCGCGTTATCCCATCCGCAAGCGTTCCAGCCAGCTCGACCCGTATGCAGCCCATCTGTCCCGCCGGCTGCGCGCCAACCAACAAGTACCCCGTAAACAGCGGCACACGATCCGGTGGATGTATCAGGCCCTGGCAGCCCAAGGCTATGTCGGCTCCTACGGTCGCGTAGCGGCCTTTGCCCGAGCTTGGCGGCAAGCCGAGCAGGAGCGCAGCCGCACCGCCGGCCGCGGCACCTTTGTGCCGCTGGCCTTCGCACCCGGTGAAGCCTTCCAGTTCGACTGGAGCGAGGACAGCGCCCGCATCGGTGGTGAACGGGTCAAGCTGCAGGTCGCCCAGTTCAAGTTGTGCCATAACTGCAGGACAAACCGTCCTTGTCGAAGGGACCGGCGGCGTCTCGCTCTTCGGATTGCAAATCGCCCATGCGCTGGGCGCTCGTGTGATCGTCACTTCGCGCGACGCCCACAAACTCGAACGAGCAAAAGCGCTTGGCGCCGCTCATGGAATCAATACGTCGATCACACCAGCCTGGGCCACGGAGGCGCTTAGGGCGACGGGAGGCGAAGGTGTTGATCACGTCTTAGAAATGATCGGAGGCGACAACTTGCGCCAATCGCTCGAAGCACTCGCCAGTGGGGGTCGTATCACTCAGATTGGCTTCTTGGGCGGTGCGGATTGTTGAGTTCCATCCGAAACTGACCCACTACGGCCGGGAATTTCCATCGAAATTTGAGCCATCCTCTGCCGCTCCATGCTCGTCACCTGGGCTGAGTTGAAGCTCAGCTGACGGTTCACTTTTCGATGAAAAGCCCGGCTCAATTTTCTGCAGCAATCAACAATGGCTAAAATTTCGATGGAAATTCCTGTCCGTAGTGGCTCAGTTTTGGATGGAACTCAACAGGAGAGAGAGGAAAACGGGCCGAATTTGCGCTTTCTGCAAAATTCCCAGTCCAACCCTGAAACGCGCAAACCCCGCAGTGGTGCGGGGTTTCAAGGGTCTGCGAAAAATGTAGAGAAAAGTTTTACGGGGAAAGTTGGCGCGCCCGCCGCACCTCAAATCGAACTTTGTTGACGGGTGGATGCGGGCGAATGCGGGACGGCGATTGTTCGTAGGGGGCGACGATGGACCTACGCCAGGGCTTCGCTCTGAATTTCTGCTCCGGCCCCGCCACACCATTGAGATACCAGCCGGAAGTGCTGGCGACTTTGGATGGCCCACGACGGCATGAAGGTGAATCTGCTCTCGCCTGGGCGCTTGGCTATAGCCTGAACAGGAAAGGCTTGACCTGAGCCACCAAACGGTTCAATTCAGTCGCGTTGTGCCGCAAGTGCGAGTGTTGCCAGAGATTATTGGCAGGCGGAGGTGCGCAGTCATCCGACAGATCACGACCTAACCGCTCAAATGACTTACTGTGCTTGAATTCAGCCTTCAACTTCTCGGGTTCATGCAAGCAGCCCAGCATATAGATGCGATTTGAGACGTCAGGATCCATGAGTGCTTTGCGTTCCTCGTAGAGTTCCCAGCGATCGTCAAATTGATCGTCGAAGTCGATGATCAACAGGAGGTGTCGCCTGCCAAACGCAGCAATCTCCTGAATCGTTGCTCGGTCGGTCAGCGTGTCCAGAACGAACTTCCATCCGCCGGCAGGCGGGAGTACTTGCAGCCTCCGCAACTGCAACGAGTGATGCTGACTCAGGCCATTTATCAGTTGTCGATTGGCATCGTCCTCTACAAGCACCTGCAGATGATCGTCATACCTGTTGGTCATGAAGCCAACTCGCCAGAGAGCAATTTCTGGATTAGGTCGCCCTGCACCCGTAGATCGGCCAGTGGCCGGATACTCGGTGGTTCCAGATGGCTCAGCCGGTCGAGCACCCAGGTGTTGTCATCCGAGAAGCTGCGAATGGTTTCAGCGTTATGCGATGTGATGATGACCTGCCCGCCTTCAGTGAAGGCGCGCCTTAAAGCCATCGTAAAGTGGCGCACCTCGGCCATAGACAAATGGCTGTCCGGCTCGTCCCAGAATACCAGCAGCGGGCCGTATGCCTTGTTGGCTGCTATCAGGACAGCTCCGACGAAGAAGCACTTCTCGCCATCAGAAAGCAGATCGAAATCCAGCTCCAGCTGTCCAGCCGGCGGCGTGCGGAAGTCAACCATCAACGTCTTTGCATCGCGTCCAGTGGGCACGTTGCGGAACTGATACAGGTCAGGCAATACGACGCACAGGTAGTTCACAATGTCGTTGTAGGCCGCCGGGTACTGGGCCAGTAGTCCAGCCATCCAGTCACCAAAGTTTCCACCATCGGCCAACGGCTGCAGCGACTCGTCCTTGGAGTCGCCCGTCATCGTCGAAGGCACGGGTGCCAGTAGCACCATGCTGGCTAGCCAATCGCGGAAAGTGGACATCGCGCGGCTGGACACAGGCTCTTGGATCACATTCAACGCGATTACGTGCCAGTCGATATTGAACTGCACCCCGACCCTGTTGCCGCGAGAGGGTAGGCTCACCTGAGCCTGCTGGCGCGTATAGATCTCTTGGCCGTCTACATGCAGCGATTCTTCGAGTACACGAAACTCTTTGAATCGTCCCGGCAATTCAAGCGCTAGTGTGTAGGCATGAAGTTGTTCGGCCAAGCGGACCTCAATCGAGAAACGTATTGGCACATCCTTACGGCCCCGCGTGCAGTCGGCAGACTTAACGAGTTCGCCAGTTCGCGTAACACCGCGACCGATGCGCTGCAGCACGTTCAAGGCCTTAGCGAGTGTGGACTTGCCGCTACCGTTCTTACCGATCAGCAGCACCGATGGTGCGTCACCGGGCTTGAACTCAAAGTTCTCTAGGCAACGGAAGTTGTGGATGTAAAGACGTTCGATCATGGCGGAAGTCGTCTAGGTAGAGGCAGGGCCAGTGTGCCTAAGTGCATCTGTAAACACGTTAGACTGCGCCGCTGAGGCGTTGTGCTAGCGAAATGATACTAGAGATTTGGTTCGTTCCCGGTGTCAGCAAACAGTCCAAAGCTGACGATGTTGGTGTTAGAGCGATATGTAGGCGAGCGATTGATATTGGCGACGACGTGTAGGTGGTCGTCCTCAGCTCGCGCGACGACGAGGTGCGCTTAGGCGTCATCGCGCTTCGGCAGGTCGCGGTCTACCGCGAGGACGTCTATCGCCGCATCTAGGTTGAGCGGCAGCAGGCAAGGCCAGGCACCATCGTCGCCATCGAATGACCTTACTTACCTGTCAGCACAAACGAACCCGACTCAAATTCACACTCATGCGCATCCTTTATCTTGACTCTGTATTGCTGAGTTGAATCGATAGATTCATTCAAAACAAGCTGAGTATGAAAGTAAAACACCGAGCCATCACCCTTTGAAATTTTATCCTGGTGCGGACCCACCATATAATCCTCCAGGACTTTGACAGCCTTGACCCAAGAGCCGTTTTCATTTTTTTGCAGCTCGACGTACGCGGGATTTATTACGTGGTAATTTGATTTATAAACACTTGTATAAAAGCTCGCAGCATCATCGCCATCATTACGAATATCAAGCTTTCCATATAAGGCGACTTCCCCCCATAAGTTAAGCTTTTCCACGCCCGCGTACGCAATATTAATCCTCTCTTTCGCGCAATGCGAATCGCTTCCTGAGGCCAAGCAGGCATTAATAAAAGCCGAAAAAAGCAAGACAATTCCCAGCATGACTTTCGGAGTTTTCATCTCAATCTGTTTAGTTCCATCCAAAACTGAGCCACTACAGCCGGGAATTTTCGTATAAATTTGAGCCATCCTCTGCTACTCCACACTCGTCACCAAGCTGAGTAGCACTTCTGCTGGCGGTTCACTTCTCGACGAAAAGCTCGGCTCAATTTTCTACAGAAATCAACAACCGTAGGATATCGAGGAGCAATTACCCGAAATTTGCTTAACGCTCTGCACGACTCCACCTATAACGGTCAGCCAACAAAAGGCTTAGGGCACACAAAGTGCCTTTTCAATACTTCCCTGAAATCATGCTCGGAAACCACGTACCTTTTGCTCTTATATTCATAAATGCCATTGGCATCCACAAATACCGCCCCACCATCCCCCGCCTCCTCCATAAAACCACGCACACGCTTATCATCAAACGCTAGCCTTGTCTCTTTGGATTCCTTTATGAGATCAGCCACTACATCGGGACTTATTAAAGTACATTCTTGCGTGGCACCCAAGAGAAACGAAGATTTACCAATCGGGTTATACGTATCGATCCCAAAAGGAATGACATCGGCCCTATTGCCGGGACTCGCCATCAGTGAATTTGCTGCAATAACGAGCAAAAATGCTGTGATAACCCTTACCCGAGGATGGCGACCTACAAGTCCACTCTCAAGTTTCGCCGAAGATTTACTGAAGTATGGGATCATAAGTGACCCTTTCTGGCTCGCCCAATTCACGTCGTATAGGATTTTCATTTGCGTTGACATTGTCCATATTCCCTGGGCCGGTGTCCATTATTCCTGTGGCTAAGTGACCCATTTCGTGACCGAGCAGATCTTCTGTGGACGCTGGCATCAAACCAATCTTCGTGTTTTCCAACGGATGTGCATATGGATCGATGTAGACGTGGTCAATATGATTAGTGTATGACGGTTGCGCGCGAAGGAAAGGATTGGAGCTATTTATAAGCGGTCCATTTGCAGCAGTATCGATAGTGTAGAGCTTATCCGACTGCTCCAACAACTTGCATATAAATGCTCCTTTCCGTGTTTTGCGAACCCTATTGTAGGCTTTTCTCAAAATGCCCGCCTCTTGCGACTTTGGATTCGCAAATTTGACCTTTAGACCATTTGGATCAAAAGCATTTATTGGGGCCCCGACGGCGTAGGCATAGGTGCTAATTTCACCACCCAAACCTATGAGATCGGATTGCACGTACCGACCCGAACTTGAGTCGTAGTTGCGGTTAATGTTGTAGTTGAATCCACTTTCCGTATCGTAATACTGCCCCGGATAACGCAAGTTGAGCGTATAGCCGCTAGCCGAACTTGGCGCCAGTTCGCCAAATGGATTGCCCAGCCAGGTCCAGGACCAAATCGTTGCACCAGCACTGTTGCTCACCGCCCGCGGCGTGCCCAGATGATCCGCTGTCACATAGTTCACCGTACTGGTGCTGCCAGCCGTGTCGATCACAGCCAGTGGAATATCACCCATCCAGACGTAATCGCGATTGTTGCTGCCGTATTCGCCCAGTAAGTGACCCGCCTCGTCGTAGCTGAATAACACCACGCCGGCCGCCGTTTGCTTGCCCAGGCGCTGGCCGAAGGCGTTGTACAGGTAACTCGCGACCGTGCTGCCATTGGCCTGCACGGTCGTCATCCGGTTGCGCCCGTTGTAGCCATAACCCCAGGTCTGGCCGGCACTGCTGCTGCCCGTGGTATTACCGTTGGCGTCATAGGCCCTAGCTGCGCTGCCGATGCTGGTTAGCCAATGAGTATTGGCCTGATAGCCATACGCCCCCGTCGCCAGGCCGCCTCCAGCTTTGCTAGTACGGTCGCCTGTCGGATTGTAGGTCAACGTTTCAATATTGGTGCTGCCCTGAGCAACAGTGGTGAGACGATACAGCGGGTCATAGGTATAGCTTTCAGCTGCCGGGCTGGCCCCCGTGGCATTGCCCTCAGCACTGATGTTGCCCATCAGATCGCGCGCGAAATGCAGAGTTAGCGCCGGACTGACCAAATCCGTCAGGGCGTAGTTGGTGTCGTAGCTGCGGGTGATGGTCTGACCGTTGCCCAAGGTGTAGCTGCTGAGCGGGCCGAAGGGTAGCCAGCTGATCGCGCTGGCGGCGGCGCTGGCATTCTGACCCGGAGCCGCCGCCTGCACCTGGCTCAAGGTGCCGTTACTGCTGTACACATAACCGATCAAGGCACCGTCGGCCGTGTGCTCGGCCGCCAGACGATCTGCCGCCGTATAGGCGTACTGGTTGATCCCACTCTGCCCCTGGGTCACCTGCTGCTTCTGGATCACGTTGCCGTGGGTGTCGTAGCAGTAAGCGCTACCGGCATTGTTCTCGACCACTCGGGTCAGGCGCCCGGTCGGATAGGAGCTGGGGCAGCCAGTGGTGCTGTTGGACTCGTCGTAGTGATACGTGACGTTCAGTGTGCTATCGGCGTAACTGGTGCTTGTCAGGCGATCCAGAGCGTCATAGGTATTCGTCGCCACGATGCCCTTGGCGTCGGTATGAGTCAGCACGTTGCCAGCAGCATCATAGGTGTTGCCGCTGGTGCCGGTATCCGGACTCTGCAGTGACGTGGTGTTGCTCAAGCCATCATAGCCGTAGGTGGTCGCGAGGCCGCTTGGATCGATCACTTGGGTCAGACGATCCAGCGCATCGTAGACACTTTGGGTGGTCGTATTCTTCGTCGCGGCATCCGTACCATTGTAGTTCGCGATGGTCTTCGTCAAACGATCCAGGGCATCGTAGCTGTTCTGCTGAACGAAGCCGTTGGCATCCTTGGACTGCACTAGGTTGCCGTTACCGTCGTAGTTGCCGCTGGCACTGGCATCGAATACCACCTGGCCGAGACCGTCGGTGATCTTGGTCAGCTGCCCCAGGGTATTGTAAATACGACTCAAGCTGCGACTTGCTGTGGTGCTGCCTGCGGCATAGGTATTTTCTGCGGTACGGTTGCCCGAGGCGTCCAGGGTGTATTGAATGTAGTTGCCCAATGCATCGGTGATCTTCGTCAGACGGTGCGCCTGATCGTAGCCGTAGGTGATCACCACCCCATCCGGATCGGTCACCGTGGCGACCGCACCGTAAGGGGTATAGGTGATCGACGTCGTAGCATCCCCCGAAGAGGCACTGCCATTGGCGTTGGCGCGCAGGATACGGCTCGCCAACCAGCCGCGCGGCGTGTAGGTGAGATCGGTGACGACCCCGTTCGCATCGATGCTGCGAGTGACGCGGCCAGTGCCGTCGTAAGAGGCATACGTGGTGGTCTGCCCCAGCGCATTGGTCACGCTCTTGAGGTCGCCTGGCTGGTAGCAGGCCGCACCCGGGGTGCCGCAGCTCACCGCGCTGGCGGTCAGGTAATAGCTGTAGCTGGTGGTCTGCGTCAGGTCAGTGCGAGGGCCGGTCGTGGTCAGCAGGAGACCCACGATCGGGCACTGGGTCGTATCGACCGCGGTGCAATAGGTGTAGGTCCAGCGGCGCACGCCCGCCGGTACGCTGCCGCCGTTGCTGCAGACATACCCCGAAGCCGCAGCATTGGTCGGATCGATCTCGCAACGGGCCAAGGTTTGGCCGGCACTGTTGTAGACCCAAGCGGTCGAGGCCACCGCGTTGCTGTTGTTGTCCTGCACCGTCCGCGTCAGCGGTACCCGCAGGGCAGTGTTCCAGGTCGTGGTGATGGTGCGCTGCTGGGCAGTGCCTGAAGCATCGATTTCCAGGTCTAGCAGGCCATTGGCGTCATAGGTCGTCTTGGTGACGTTACCGTTGAAGTCTGTCGCCGACTGCTGATAGCCATTCGCATCGTAGGTCTGAGCCGCCCACGGCTGATTGCAGCCCTGGCCGCAAGCCTGCGTGCTACCGGCGACCTTCAAGCCACCCAAGATATTCTTGAAGCTCAGGCTGGTACTGGCGCCTAAGGCATTGGTCATCGCGGTAGGGGCAGAACCATCGGTCGCCCCATAATTCACCGTTCCGAGATTCACCCCACCCGCCAGGCTGGCAGACGTTGCCTGGCTGTTGGCGTTGTAGGTCGTAGTGGCATAACGAGCGCCGGTTTCATCCATCTCACCGGTCAAGGCACCCGGGAGGTTGGCACCGCCCGTTTGCGCGGATTCGTTATACACGTACTGACGCGTCTTGCCGTCCGGATACTGCACGGAAGTAAGGTCACCACTGGTGTCGTAGCCATAGGTGACCACACCGCCATCTGGCTGGGTGACTGTATGGAGCAAGCCGTTGCTGTTATAGATGAAGCTGAGCGTACGCCCCTTGGGATCGTTGATCGTCAGCAGCAAATTGGCCACCGGCGCGATCGAGGCGGGGGTGCTGGTCGTGCTATAGGTGAACGACATCTGCTGCCCACTCGGATCCAGGAGCGTGCGCAACAGGCCATTCGTATCGTAGGTCTCGGTTTGGCGCGTAGCGGCCACGCGAACCGTATAAGCGGTGGGGTTGCCGTGCGCATCATCCGTCTCGCTCAACGTATCCGACACATCCGCATCGGCCGTCCATACGCCATTGGATTTCTGAAAACGCTCGAAGCGGCCATCAGGGCGATAGTGATTGATCTGAGTGGACGAAATCAGCTGCAGAGAACGATCAAAGGAATGCCTCCACAACGTGCCGAGCGATGTTTGATTGACCGCCACCAGGCTGTTGTAGAAACGGCGCAAGGTCAGCCAGTCATCGGGCGCGGTGTAATCGGTCTCTTGCTCGAACTTGTTGCCGGTTGCCGTGTTGATCGGATCGAACTTGAGTGTTGGGTTGACTCCCCCCGTGCAGCTACAGCCACCCGCATTCTTGCCTAAATCGTAGTTGATGACTTTGGCATAAACATCGATGCCCCCAGCAGGACAACTGGGCGCATCATGGACACCGCTATAGTCCAACGACGCCTCGAATACCGAGCCTGACTCGGGGCTGTAATAGATCCTCGGTGGGCAACTCGTGGTCGGCCCGCCGACATCGGCATAAAACTGAGCGCGTCCGGCATTGAAGGCCGCATTCAAGGTGGCGTAAGTTCCTATCTGCCGATTGACGAAGTTATTCGCCGTTTCATCGACGGTATAGGGCGCTCCCAAATTATTGGCTTGAGCGTGCGCTGAACCGGGCCAGGCAAAACACCCCAGTTGGGCAAGCACCCCGAGCCATACGAGCGCAAGGTGGCGCCCAATCCATGCCCTTATCCCTGTCGTCCCAAACATAACTCGCTTCCTATACGCTACTAACGGCGTGGCGATGATGAACCCCTGCAGGAAGTCCGCTCAGCCGGATTCCCTTCCTTTGCAGGATCGATTTATAGCAGATACCCATGACAACAAGGGCATACCCTAGGCCGGCTTGTAGGCACTAACCTACAAACCGTCTTCTAAGCCGAGCTCGCCCCTCCTGATTTGGCCCCCATGGGAGATGGGTCCCTCGGTCTAAAGAACCATATCAGCGATGCGTTCCAGAGCGATTGGCGCACCCGCCCATCAGCCCATCAGCCCATCCAAGGAGTTGTCGAGCTATGCATTCCATGATGCGTTGTATGTGTCTCATGGGCTGAGAAGCGAGGCGCTCCCAGCAGATCTTCGACGGCATATCAGCATCGCCCTACAAGTCATCAAGGCGCTGGCTTATTGAATGTCATTGATCATAGGTATGAGCATGGGGCATGCCATGGTTCCCGATCTTCGTCGCTACCTTCAAGACTCACGATCTTGAGCTGAGGATGTCCCCCCATGTCGACCAGAAAAGGACCCTTCGATGAGTCACATGAAATCTGTGCTTGCTGTCGCCACCATCGTTCTATCGGCCGGCTGTTCTTCAAGATTTGAAGCATTCGGTTTCGCCGGCCCAGCACCGGATCATCGACCCTACTTCGTAGTCTTCGATGGCCCAGGGCGCGTCTGCGATACCGTGAAGTTCGATGGCACCGCCTGGACTCATCCTGATGGCGTTCCCGTGCCCGTTTCCGAGGGCACGCATCGCATCGAATGTGGTGGCATGGTCGTCACCTACGTCATTCCTGACGGGCTCATCTACAAATTGGACTATCGATAGGCCCGTATGCCAAACGTCACTGGTCGCGCCATGAGGTCGTCTGACTACATTCTCAGACACCCCTTAAGGCGTGTACCAAAGACGATCATGTTGGTGTTGGAGCGTTATGTGGGTGAGCGATTCAGGATTGGCGACGATAATTAACAGTGAAGTGACCGAGACGTACCACGCCAGGCCGCTGCTCGAGAGTATTCATTTGGTGATGTTCTTAGAGGTTGCCAAAGTAGGTTCTGTTCACTGCAGTGGCAGGCGCCAACAGAAGCAGCAGCTGGCTAGCCCTTCCTCGAATGGGAAGCCAACTGGGATGCAACATGTCTGTCAGGTTGGAGTGCAGGCGAGCATCCGCCTCCGCCTCACGACCTGAGTGGGTTTTAAAAGGCATGCGATCTATTTCGAACAAAAATTCGCAGATCGCAGAGCGCTGCTCGCTCGTCAGATAGGAGGCAGGAGACTCGATCATGTAACGGCCTCCCGAGACAGCCCATCGAAGTTCAAAGGCAGTGTTGTAGTTGCCATTTGATCGCACCTGCTCTGCGGGCTGCTGAGCAATGATTTCTAGCGCCTCGATAAATTGCTTGTAGACGTATTCGAACCCCTCCCGGACTGAAAGGCTCTGGTCTTCAGGTTCAGACATGGCAATAGGTTCCACGATGGCGCATGGGGATGTTAGTGTTGATTTCCACCGAAAACTGAGCCGGGTTCTTCATCGAAAAGTGAGCCACCGGTTGCGGGGTCAGGTTAGCTGAACGGTGGGAAGAACGGGTGTCGGGATCTCCTTCTTGGCATCGGTGGTGTGATGCCGAAAGCGGTAGCTGTCGTTGCCGGTTTCGATGATGTGGCAGCGATGGGTGCTCGGCAAGGCTTCACCGGGCGCGAAGGCCAGCGGCACAAAGGTGTCGCGGCCGGCGGTGCGGTTGAGCAGCCGTCGTTCTACCGGTGATATACGAGCGTCACGACGGCATACCGCTATGCAAGTCTCCAAACACACCAGCCTCCCGCCAAAGCTGTCGATTACCCACGATGTAGGCAACCTCCTGAGCACGGGTCAGCGCCACATTGAGAATATTCGGCGTGTCACCCGCCCAGTTCCTCGCCCCACGCTGCTCTGGGTCAGGCGCGCCCAACACAAAAATGACGGCCTCCGCCTCGCGACCTTGCACTGTATGGACCGTACCCACGTGCGTTCTCACCCATTCGTCGGGATTATCCGTTGCCGACGCGAGTACCCGACTGTCAAGAATGAGCCGGGACAGATTTTCTTCCACCATGCGAAACGGTGAGATGACGTAGATATCTGGAGGAATGCCGGCCTCGATCACTTTGCGCAGCAACTCGAGCACAGTGTTGCCTTCTTCCGCCGACCACTTGTCTTGTCCTGAGCCACGCACATCGATCCATCGCGCAGGGCCGAGACAGTTCCGGATGGCTGACGGCGCGGGACGCTTGGCGTGGACCATCAGGCCCTGGTACGCCACGGCATTGGCGATACGAAACATCGGGTCCGCACAGCGTCGGTGCACCAGAAGTGGAACGCCAACCGTCCGGCTGCCTTGCCGCCCCTGAAATTCTGCCATGTAGGGCGTCGCCGCGTCGGCCAACGTTTGCGCCGAAGCCTCCGGTGCATTGAAGCGATCTGGATCGACGCCGAAACGGCGGCAGATGGTTTGGGTTAATTGCTCGGGCAATGGCACAACGGGAGGAATTTGCACCGGATCACCGACGATGATCGCCCGACGACATCGCAGGAGTGCGCCGACGGCCGCTTGAGGTACCGCTTGGCCCGCTTCGTCGATCAACAGCCAGCCGAGCGTCTCCGGGGGAAGCATGCCCAACATACGCTCGACGGACGCAAACGTTGTCGAGATCACCGGCACCACCAGGAAGAGGGTCGCCCAGACATCCTGTAAGAACCGCGCTTTATCATTCGAAAAGCTGATACCCCCGGCGGGGCCCATGGCTTTCATGAGGCCAGCAAGATTGCCCCGAATCGGCTTTGCCGCGGCGTCGATAAACGCCTTTTGAAGGTCCATTGCGGCGGCAAAGAGATCATCGCGTGCCCGCTGAGCCATCGCGTCACACCAGGGCACCGACAGATGCAGTGTCTGATGCGGGCGCTCAAAGAAGTGCGTATCCACCAACTGATCACCCAGTCGTAGCTTGCCCTCGTCAAGCGTCCGGTGCGCCGTCACCCAGGCCGTCTCCGCCGCTTTCAACTCGGTGTCCCGCTTTTGCGCCGCACCTTCCGCGGTCGCCCACTCGCTCTCGGCACGCGAGGCAGTGCGCACATGCTCCTTCCAGTTCAGTGCTGCGGTTTGGCGTGATGCGAGAAGCGTCGCGTGATCGTTCAACCATTGTCGCGCCGTCGAGGTACGGAATAACCGCGCGAAGAATCCTGGCTTGGAAGCCTCATGCGTCATCCGTTTCTCCTCGACACGCTTCAGTGCTTCGCCCGCTGCGTCCCGATCCGCTCGCGCTTCCTCGTACCGCTGCTTACACTGCGCCGCGCTTGCGGCTGCCGCATCCCGCGCGGTGCGAGCGCCAGAAACCGCGGCCGTCATTGCCGACAGGTTGTGTAGCGCCTGGCGTATCGCCTCCAGCGCCTGGAGGTGACGTTGCGCCTCGCTTAAACGCGCGCGGAACGCGGTGCGAGCATCCCTCCATCGCCGAAGGGCTTCGCCGTGGGAAGACGGTCCATCGGCCTCTTTAACGAGACGTGGAGGACGGAGCGTTTTGGTGTTGTTGGGGCCAGGTTCCTCGATCCACTGGGGCGTACCCGCCGCCTCGGCCAAGTAGGACGCCAACCCCACGTCTCTGTCCCACCAAAACGTTTTCATGAAATTCGCGCGATTCGCCGCATTGCCCAATACTCCGGCAATGAGCCCCCAGGTCGGCCGGCCCAAAAGCGTATCAGCCAGCGGCTTGAAATAGGACAGGCCCGCGTCCTCAGCCACTTGCTTCTGCGCCGGCAACTCGGCGCTTACATTTTCAACCGCGCCATTGTTCGAGGACGCCACGAGCATCTCAAAGCCGCGTAGGCGTCGATCCACGGTATAGAGCGTGGCCCCTTCCGCGCCGAGCTTCAGTCGCTGCCCGCTGTCCGAGAAGGCCGTGGCAGGATCGTCAAAGCTGCACATCACTTCGGCGCGCTGGGTGACGAGCCCTGCGACGACGTCACGCAGAAGGGTGGTTTTACCGGTACCCGGCGGCCCATTGACGGCAACAATGCCCGGCGTGGAGGCGTCTTTGAGCGCCAGGTTCACCGCCGCCTGTTGAAGCAACACCAAGGGGTGCCTACCGGGGCTTGGCCAGCGCGCCAACGGTATCGACAGCGGCCTGATGACCTCCTCAAGCGCCGCGTGATCATGAAGCAAGTCGCGTCGGAGCGGCGGTTTGATACTCCCGACATAGTATTTCAGGGCCGGCGGCGCACTTCCGTTGGCGAAGCAGGTTTGAGCGCGCGCCAGATCACCCAGGAAGAAGCTGTTCAGCAGCAGAGGGTCCGGTGGGTCCTTCAGACGGAAATCCTGGAAAGCACGAATGGCAAAGCGCGGTGGGCGGGTGTACTCCATCGGCAACTGGAGCTCGTCCAGCAACCATGCGTAGACCGCTTGGATATGGTCCATATCAAGCGGGAGGTCTTCGCCGTCCTCATCTTGTCGACGTACCGTCTTGGCGAGCTCGGCATGAAGCCGACCCGAGGTCGAAGACCATTGCGACAGCTCCGACAATTCGCCGGTCAGCGCGATCGGCAGGCCCCAAGCAAAGCTCGAAATCGCCACCGCATCATTGATAACCGGAACACCATTCTTATCGACGATCACAGAGGCCAGGATGACCTCGGCTTTGACCCGTGGTCGTTCCGCCCGCCGATCGACGAATCGGTCGAGCAGCGCGCTGAAGGCGCGCGGCGCATCGAGGGTGCCGAGAATGAGGTGATAAAAGAGCTTCTTGTCGCGCCGTCCGCGATCACCCACTTCCCAGGGTAAGCCACGGGCAAAATCTGCAACAAGCGCGCGCTCGCCTTTGGATGCCAGGTCGTGGGGCTTTGCGAACGTCTGCGGATTCAATACTTCGAGGGCGGTCCAAGCCCCCAAGACATGAAGGGGCGCATTGGTCACCGGCGGCATGGGCATATCGAGTCGTTCGACACGAGGAGGTGGGCTGGCTGGACGCGCACTCGGTGGCGGAGACGCAGGCGATGCAGGCTTCGGTGGGGCTACAGGCACCACGGTCGCAAGCGCCGCACGCACTTGCTCGGACAAGCGTCTTGCACGGTCAGTTTGACGGTGGCTCAGCTCCTCCGAGAGAACCCTTAGAAATTCGAGCTCGCTGGAGCGTTCTTCAAAGGCGGCTTCCAGATTCGCGATGGAGTGACTGAAGAAAGGTCGTTGCGCAGCACTCATGACGCGTTTTCCTTGGCAGCGCCACAAGCGCCATGCGGATCCATTATTGATTTTCACCGAATGCTGAGCCTGACTTTTCGTCGAAAAGTGAACCACCAGCTGAGGTGCAACTCGGCCCAGGTGACGAGCGTGGGGCGGTAAAGGAGGGCTCAAATTTCGATGAAAAGCCCGGCTCAATTTTCCGCAGCAATCAACACCTCACGCTCTGCCACAAGCTTTTCAAATTCTGAAGCTGCTCATCGCGCCCCAATATTTCTTGGTTGATTTCATTTATTCCCTGAAACGGGAGGTCCATTGTTCGCTCCTCGCCCTGTTCTGAGACGGTGCTCGCCGCCTGACTGAAAGCCACCTCTTAATCCGGATGATTTAGATTTCATTCGTCAGCAAGGGAAGCAAGGCGGACTTGCATTCCTAAAACCTCGCAGCTTCAGCTTGTTCACGCAAGTCCGGGCGGCAGATTCTGAAGAGCGCCCAAAGCGCCGTACTTGGCATCGATCGAAGCAGTTCAAGCAGGGGCTTCTCCAGCTCCGAATATTCTGCACCTGCTACAACCCACTTGGCCTCAATCTCTCGGCTCGTCTGCACACATTGATCCACTTTCGCTTGACGCTCAAACAAACAGTGGATAGCTTCATCGAATTCGACATGGTCAAGCTTGGCTGGCAGCGCTTCTGCGATATATGCGGTAGCGATCACGCCCCGGATTGCCTCGACCCTGCGCTCGAAAAATTCAAAATTGGTTCGCAATCGCTGAGGCGAGCCCAAGAAACTCAAGTCGCTACGAAATTCGAAGGATAACCTCAGAGATGACACCAGGCTGTCCCAAGCGACTAATCTTTTATAACGCGCCACTTCTATCTCGTAGGCCCATTCCCCCCAAGCTTCAAGTTGCTGCTTCGCGCGTTCGGCAGCCCGTTGCCACTCAGACTCCGCTTGCTTTATGGAGGCTGCGCACTGCTCATGCTTGTTGGAAAGGGACACCGTTGCCTGAAATGGTCCTTTCAACGAAGCAATGGCTGCTTCTAACGCATGCCTGTCAATACTCTTTACGCCCTTGATTAAAAAATGCAGGTCGTCACGCAGCCTTCTGTCTGTAGCGTTCGAAACCTTCTCCTGCATCTTTTCGAAGAAGGCATTGAGCCCCCGCTCCACAAGGAGATGGGAAAAACGCGGAATCCACATGGGAATACCGCCATTTAAGCTCTCAAACTGCGTATAAATGTCTAGCTCATATGTCTCGTTCATATCCATACCATTTAACATTAAAGCTGCCCACCCACTGTACCCGGCGTCCTAATCTTTCGTTGCATCCTTCAGTGCGGCATGGTGCTCTGGATCCTTGGCTTCTAGACCACTGAGGACGCGATCCACCATCCCTCGGGCCATTGACGGAAAGTCAGCGTACTCCAGCAGCCGATTGGTGGACTGGCTGTGCGACCCCTCATCCGTAAAGCGAGCGATGGATTTGCGCTCAGCTTCATCGTCAATTAATAGATTGAGTTTCGACTCATAGCCACCTCCGGCCGGTTTGCGAAACCCGAGATACATCTCAAGGAATCGACGCAGCAGATTCGGAGTTCCAATGTATGAACTAACGTCCATGCTTGTACCGGTGCGCACTTCCTGTAGGCAGTAGAAGACATGGTGGTAGTCGGATCGAAACTTGGCCAGGTGTTTGGGTAGGGCGACAAGTTCACTGGTGCCGACATCCTTCCGTTGGATCAAATACCCACGATAGCCTGACTTGAACTCCTTGTTCTCGCTCCACTCCCGCTTGACGGTATTGAAGAACTCCGAATTGTGCGTGGATACGAACACCTGCTTTGCGCTTTTGAGTTGACCTAGGAGGAGATACGCCACGTCGTAAATATGGTTGGCGTCTAGACTACAGATAGGATCATCAATGAAAACGACCGTCTGTTCGATCTGTTGGCCGTTCTGCTTCAGGCTAACGAGGAAGTACGCCAGGGATACTGCAGTCTTCTCGCCATCGCTCAAGTTGGTGGCGACCTCGTTGCCCCGCATGAAGCGAAGTGTGTTGTCCGCCCCCTGGGCCACCAAGATTCGATCTCCCATGATGAGTCGCAGGTGTTCGTTAATCTCACAAGCCGCCACGGAACTGCGTTGCAGTTCCTCCTGGGCCGCATCGAGTTTGCTCCGAATGATCTTGCCTTGCCTGTCCACTCGGTCCAGCGATGCTTTTGTCGTCACCACGGTTGCTTCCGCCTCAGTCGATTCGGGGGCAACCAGGTAACGCGCCGCAAAATGGTTTTTGACGCGATCGGCGGCCTTCCGGCGTTGGCCTTCCGCCTCGGCACAGGCTTTGTTGTGCTCCTTCGCCAGTACATCGAGTTCAGCAGCAATCGTCATCAGTTCGGATAACCGATTGCCCGCTGGCAGAGCTTCAATAACAGCGTCCATCTGGCCAAGCTTCTGGGTGAGCTGTGCCACCCATGCGTCGCGAATTTTCTTTTCGTCCAAGAGCCATTGTCGCAGCCGCTGTTCCAGACTATCGACACGATCTCGTAACGATGGCATCCAGACACTCTGGTGAGGCAACTGTGTCGCTGTCGGATACCCCTCCAGCCCGCGGATTGCAGCTTGGATGGCTGCGTGCTGCCGCTGGTATTCATCCGAAAAATGTCGCGCGTATTCGGCCATCGCTTGGGTGGCATCACCGCCGCAAAACTCGCACTGGCTTTTTCCCTGGTGGATGTGGAGGCCTGTGCGCACCCAATCACTCAGTTCCCGATTTTGAGTCAAACGAGCGATGGTCTGCTGATGGGGTGTTCCGCCGAGGAGTTGCGCGAAATCAGCGGGCGCGGGGAGGCTTGGTGGCACCCGGTAAAGAGGCAACCCTATTGTCGCGTAGGACGTTTGGTCACGTGCAGCCGTGATCTCGGTTTCCAGTGCCTCATCGTCCAGCAAGTGCGTGTTCGCCGCGCTGCTAATACGGGCCGCTATTCCCTTCAGGTCCGGTGCCCGAAAGTTGCGAACACCCAGAATTCTTCCGCATTCCGCAGCCAGCGAGGTGGCTTGCCCATCACGCAGCTTTACTACGGCATCGTTCCGTCCTTTGGCGTTCTTGTAGATGCGCGCCATCCGCTGACGTTGGTGGGTGAACAACTCGATGCGTCGACTGAGTCGGATGTTTTCGTTGCCGACGATGAATAACGCCGCTGCCGAGGTGTGCCCTCGCTGAAGGTTGTCTTCGACGAAGTCGCTGTTGAAAACACGGACTGAGCACTGAGTCCGGTCCTGTTCGTTGCGGGTATCGATAGCGCTTCGCGCAGTGCGGAACTTCGCATATGCCTCAGGTGGAAACTTGGCGCCTTCCGGTCGCTCCATCAGCCGGAAGAATCGGGACAGGGTGGTCTTGCCCGACGCATTCCATCCGTAGATCAAGTTGTAGCGACAAAAATCTGGAAGCTGTACATCCACGCCCTTGTACCCATCCAGGACACCGGCCCCGTGCAGCACGTCGATGTTCGTGAACATTCTCATCCCCTGGCCAACTTCGGCCGAGAGCAGACCTTGGCCTCCATGAAAAAACCAATGTCAGCTTCAATTAATCGATTAAGGACTTGATTCTGAGCGCAGTCTCTTTTAACTCAGTCGAGTCGAGGCCCTTGCCATCCGCCTCAGTGGACGTGAACAGTGTCCGGCCTTCGGCGAAGCCGTTCTTCAAGTACCAGGCGCGCTTCCACTCCCAGCCCCGCTTGTAGTCGGGGCGGCTGAGCATTCCGAGGTGCTCCCAGACGAGCAAATCTCCATCAGCCGTGACGAAAGAGAAGTCGGGGCGCAGGCGACCCGCGGCCATGGTTCCGTCGAGCACGCGCTCGTACTCGTAAGGGATTCCGAGCTGGAAGAGCATGTTCGCGATGACCAGCTCCGACTTACTGCGGACTAGGTGACCCTTCTCTGTCCGGTGAATCAGGTGCTCCGCGAAGGGCACCGTATCGTCGGCAGCGCGGATGACGCTCTGGAAGATGTTCGTGTTGCGGCGCGCGGTCTCCGAGCGCTCCGGCCGCGTGAGTTCAAAGAGTATCGTCGCGTCGTCGCCCTCGATGAGCAGCACGAGCTGTTCACGGGAACGGGTGAGCGCGGTGTAGATGAGTTCGCGCGAGAGCAGCTTGCTGCTCTTCGGCAAGATGACGAAGACCTTCTTGAACTCGCTGCCCTGGGACTTGTGGACTGTGAGCGCGTACGCGAGCTCAAGTGGCGCGTAGCCATCGGAGAATTGGTTGGGCCAGTAATCGAAGGTCAGGTTCGGCCGCCCGGCAAACACTCCTTTGAGCATGCCCTTCACCTTCGACATCAGGGCAACTTCGCCGTTCGCGATGTAGTGCTCCTCAGCCACCTGTTCGATCCAGTTGTACGCTTTACGCCGCTGATTCGTGGTCTGGATGACCTTGTCCTTCGCAACGATCGTCTCGTCTCCAAGGCTCACGCCCCAGGCCGTTGTCGCCGCCTCCAGTTCCTTCGCGCGGAACTGACGCTGTACCCAGCGATTGAGGTCGTGGACGCCATGCGGGTGCATGCGAACCGGCGACAAGATTTGCCACCGCTCGGAACCTTCGGGTGCGCCAAACGGGACCCAGCCCTTGTCGTCGAGACCGAGCGCCTTGTCGAACCCAGCGATGTCGCCCGAGTTGCTCAGCCCGAGATGGGACTGGAAGGTCGCTAGGAGCTGCGTGCGCAGCTCTTCGGGCGTCTTCCAGAGTGCTATCTCGAGGTCGTTGAATTTCTCTCCCAGCTCTAGATCGCTTAGGACGCGGTCGGCGTCGACAGGCTGTTGCTCTCGTGTGAACCACGAAGCGAGACGAAGCGCGTCTGACGCGGACGAGGACGCTGCTGCGGCCGCGCGGACCTCAACGGAGAGACGGGCAAGCGCGTTACCGAGCGGTAAGCCGTCGTCACCCTTTACGTTCGTGGTCTCGAGGTACGAAACAAGGTCCGTGAAGGGGCGCCCCACACCGATGGGCGGGAGCTGGTTCGGATCGCCGACGAGAATAATTCGCTGGACGTGCGCGAGGTCGAGCGCTTCAAGGATGGCTACCAGATCGTCCATCGTGAGCATCGAGCATTCGTCGATGACGACATTCTTCTCCTTTCGGTACTTGTCCTTACCGTCGAACTTCGGTCGCTGGCGAGAACCGTCGTACCGTCCGATGCGGTGAAGAAACTGCGCGACGGTCATTGCCTCTGCGTTCGTAGCCTTGCCGAGGCGGACGCGGGCTTTTCCGGTCGGCGCGAGCAGCAGGATGCCGTCTTTCGTGAGCGCCTCGGTGAGCATGAGCGCGCCCATGACCGACGTCTTGCCTGTGCCGGCGCGTCCGACTAGGACACTGAGACGCCGCGAGAGGAGCCGCTCGAGGGCGACAGCCTGTTCCTCGATGGCCTGCCTGTGGATCTCGTTATCCTTATCGAACTTGCCGCCCGCTTCGGAGATGGCCGTGACGAGCAGCTTCCGCCAGTCCGCCTTGATGGGCGCCGTCGCCTTTGCCGTGCGCTTTCCGAGTACAGAGCGAAGCCGATCCTCTCGACCTTTCAGCTCGGTGAGTTGGAGCGCCACAGTCGGCATCCCTTCCACGGCCGGGATGTCGATGAGCTCGAGAATGCCCTCGAACATCGAACGGTTCGTGCTTGGCCAGTCCGAGCCGATAACGCACGGGTGCGCGAGGTCGAGGGAGCCGACACGCTGGAGTGCCTCGGGTACGCTGAGAAGTGCGTCGCCCCGCTCCGATGCTTCACGCAGCACCGCGACCAAGGCAGCGCGTAGGCGGCGCGCATCGTTCGGCGAACCGGCCTTCGACGGAGCCGGGACCGGGTGTTTTGCCGCGATGGTTGCGTCGGGCAGTAACCCGCGATCAATGGTGCCGACGGAAACCGGCGAATCGTTCCAGTCGCCGAGGTCCACTTCACTCATGCGGTATGGGTTCGCAAGGATTTCCTCGTCGGTCACTTTCGCGACTGTACCCTTGGCACGTTCCTTCGGGTCGAACCACCGCAGCGCTTGCTCCGTAGTGAGCGCGAAGCGCGAGAGCAGCTTGATCAGCGCACGGCGCTCGTCAAGGAGGTTCGTCCACGTCTCTCGGATTGCTTTCAGGTCTTCGGCGTAGGCTGGCTGTGGGGGCTTCTGCTTCCCTCGAAGGATTGCGTCCACCGTCGGCCACGGATCGGCGTCGTCCTTCACCGTTACCGACGAACGCAGCTCCAACGCAAGCGCTGTCCCGAGCCGCATGCCTAGCGCTTCGAGCATGGGGCCGAGCCCAGGGAATGGCCCTCGGTCCTGCCACGCTTGGGCGATCTGCTGGTTGAGCCACTCTTCGCGGCGCTCCCACGGCCCCTTGGCAATGCCATGCTCGCGGATCTTCCGTACCGACTCAAGGCAACGGACCAGCGTCGAGAGCGCGACGTCAACGGGCGCGAGTTCAGCGGCATAGGAGAAGACGCGAATGTGTCCCGGGTCGGCGGGCACCGCGATCTCGTGAAGGAGCCGCTGCCGTCGTGCGTCCTCAGTGGCGTCGCCGGTCGGCTCCAGGTAGTCGTGGTACGGAAGCAAGAAACCGTCCTCGCCATCGGGACGGATCGTGTGGCGAATGAGCAGGTCCCACATCAGATGCGCTGGCTTCTTCTTCGAGACGTCGAAGGCTTTCGGCTGCGCGACGTTCGCGATGCGCCCGACGCCCATCACGAGGCGCGTGATGGTGTCACCAAGGGGCTGGCCCTCCTTGCAGTAGAAGAAAACCAGCGAGCGCTCTGGCGTGAGGCGACTCGCGAACAGCTTGAGGATCGCCTCCTGGCGCTCGCGCCCGAAGACCCACGGGCTGTTGAACGGAGCTTCCTCGTCGTACGGCAACGGCATCGGTAGCCGTCCATCAATCGCCTCCTGCTCACTTTTGAGCATCCATGCGAACGGTACGACGAACGTCGAATACGCTGGAATCTTCACCAGTGTCGGCGCGAGGTGCCCGTGCGTACCTTCCGCCTTCTTGATGTCAGCGTACGGGTGAACGAAGCGCCGAGACCATTCTTCGTTATTCATAAACGCGCCCGACTCGGCCTTGCAGGCGGGCAATTCGTCGGGCTCCAATGAGTTCCAACGCTTGCCGGCGATCGCAACTTCGTGCTCGTCGTTGCGTTCCTCGCGGACGCGGTCAAGCGCGGTGCAAAAAGAGTTGCAAGATGGTTGACGGCACACAGTGCCATCCCACTTGGAGTCGTGCCAAGCCACCCTGGCTGTCAAATGAAACATGCATCCCCCTTATCCCTCAGAAACCTATGAAAGCATTTCTGTAGATTAGTGGGTGGCCGACGTTTTTGGCAGAAACGCGATCTGCGACTCTTGCCGCCGCATGTAATTGATCAGATGACGGTGATGGCATGGAAACCTGGGGAAACCTCAGGCTCCGGTCGCTTTTGGGGCATCTGCTACCAAACGGCGGAAACGCTGCCAATTGCCCCCGGACGATGGGGTGGGGTGGCGCCAACCATACACCCGGCTTGCTTTGGACGACGCTGACGGCCACGGCCGGGGCGATTGGGATGATCGGCTAGCCGGACGCTGGATGACGACTGGCATGAAGGAGTCTCAAGTGCTCACCGCACTGACCCGATGGCTGGCATTGACGGCATAAAAGCATCGACCTGCCACATCTAACCCTAGATATCCCTTAACGGTGTCGGTAAGGCGCACAAGCACCCCTAACCGTGTCAGCACCAATTACCCTAATGTGCGCCATTGCAGCAAAGCTACCCAAACATCAGCCGCTTACGTGAACTGACATTGTCAGGGCAACTCGACACTTGGCGCCCTGCTTTAGCCTCGGGCGGGCACCTACTTTGGGCCAATCTATGCCCACCGTGGCGGAGCGGATATCAGCATAAACAATTGATTTAAAAACACTTTGACACACTTTTCCTACGCTCGTGCGGCAAAGTGCGTGCTCCGGGGCGCTACCCGCACAAACTATGGTCCGTCAGCTAGTACCGACTATGCGCCTGTGAACAGGCAGCTTGAGCCGCAGGCCCGAAACAACGTGAACATGCCCGGACGGCCTCCGCCGAAGGTGCCATGCCCAGAGACGGCGGCCGCGTAAATGGCGTGTAAGCCGGCCATGCGTGCCTGCAGCGAACGACGAGGCGCCCCCTTTTCTCAAGTCATAAAGATCCCGAAATGAGCGTCCTTCATGGATGGCGAGCCGCGAGCCGTGATGGTGGGCGCGATGTCCGCGCCGAGACCCTCCGACCGTCCAGCCATCCGTACGCGACCCGAGAAAGGCCGGTTGGCAGACGTCCGTTGTACGCTGACCGCCAAACCGCAAGGGAAGGCAACCAGGCGTGAAAACGATGGCCCATGAACAGGAACGAGAGCCTGCTGAGGCCGCTCTCCGGCATGCGGTTCCAGGACAGACCATTCGCAAGCCGCATCCGCGCGCCGTCGCTGATCGGCGGCTCGACATGGAGTGCCCGCGAAAGTCAGGGAGGCCGCTATGGGCATCATGATCTGCAGGATTCACGGGCGGGGCGGGTTCGTCGAGATCTGTTCGCATGTGGCGAAACAGATCGAACAAAGAAGCGTGCCCCGCGGCCGCCGGCTGGCGATCATGGGAACGCTGTTTGTGTGTGACGATTGCTTCGAATCGCTCGGATTCGAACGCTTCGCGAGCCTGGCCGAGTTGCCGATGGAGGAGCTCGTTGAGCTTACGGATGGCCGGATCGAAGCGTTCGAAACGGCGTATGGAGCGATCGAAGGCCGGCGAACATTCTGTTCGAGATGTTTCGCCGAGCTCGAAGCTCAGAGCCCCGCTGCGTCAGCGCCCGCGGCGGCGCCAGAAGACCAGGCGCGGTAAGCACTCGACAGCCTGCGGCATGGACGGCGATGGGCCGAGCCGTCACGAAGGATGTCGACTTGACGCAGGCGCAGCTCTCCCTCTCGCCCAGAGGGATATCGAAAATCTGCCGCCTTGCCCGATGGAATCACCAACGCCGCGCGTCACGGCAGGAACCGATCACCAGCCTTGATGGTTGGCCGACGTTGTTCCTCAACCTATCGAGGCTGAGGAACAACGCCTTCCTGACTTCGCGTTCGTTTCCGCGGAAGCGGCTGCGGGCATCACGCGAAGCGACGCAGGCTTCGCCGGTTACTGCACGCCGTAGAACATGAAGGAGCCGTACACGTTGTCCTTCCACACTTGGATCGTGGTCGGGCCGGTGTAGTTGTCCGACGACGCCGGCGCGGTGATGGACAAGGCCGCGGTCTGGCCGACGCCGCCGTTGATCGCCGAACTCCATTTGCTGGTGGACGTGTAGGTATCGCTCACTTTCACGTCGAGCGAGAATTTGGCGCTGAAAATGCCGATGTCGTTGCCGACGCTGGTGAAGGTGTCGATGGCCATGCCGACGCTGCGGGTATCCGACGAGCCCTTGCCGACCGACGAGGTCGATTGCGAGACCAGCGAGTAGGTCTGGGTGAGCGGCTGCCCGCCCGCAGGTGCGGGGTTGTAGCTGAAGGTCTGCCCGACCTGCAGGTCGTAGCGGCCGCTGGTATCGGTGTTGGGATTGAAGCTGGGATTGGCGGCGAACGGATCGGCGCTGAGGATCGCAGCGTAGTCCTGCGCAGTCAGCCCGCCCAGCGTGGACTTGTCCCAGGTGCGCGCCAGCCGCGCCGCCAGGCCTGCCGACATCAGCGAAGGATTCTTCAGCTCGATCACGTAGATCGGCACCACCTCCATTTCGTTGGCGTCGTCCTCCGCGTCATAGAGATAGCCGTTCCACTGGATCTGGCTCGGTCCGGTCAAGGTCATGTTGACTTCGGGATTGAGCCATACCCAGATGACGTCGTAGTCGTGATCGACGCCGGTGGCCGAAGAAGCCGGGCCCGGAATGATGTCGGCCTGGCTGGTCGTGGTGCCGACCGTCACCGAGTTCGACGAATCGCCTTCCTCGCTGTAGGAATCGGTGTTGGTCACCCCGCCGCCGGCGTTGGCGAAGATGAAGCCCGCCTTGGCGCTGAGCGACACCGACACACTCGTGTTGTTGGTCCAGGTCGAGCTGTTCGAGGTGCTCGTTCCGCGCATCGTGCTGCCGCCGTAATTGACCGTGCTCTTTGCACCCGGCGGCGCGTAGTCGACGCCGAGCACCTGGTATTTCAGCTTGACGTTGCCGCTGGGATTCACCGGCTGCCAGGTGCCGGTCACCGTGTAGTGCGCCGAATAGGACGGCCCGCTGGTGGTGTAGGCCTCGGCATTGATGGTGAAGGGCCCCGGGCTTGTGACGGTATACGACAAACAGCTGCCGGCCGCTTTCGTGGCGGTGGCATTCGTGCCGTATTGGCTGCTAAGCGCACCGCCCGGAAAGTACAGGCCGTCTTGCTCGGGCGCGCACGTCGTGTTCGCTTGCTGCGTAACGATTCCGGCGTCGACGTTGTAGACCGCATTGCCCGGGCAGGACTGCCCGATGGGACACCGCGTCGGCGGGGGATAGGCATAGGCATGCCCGATGAGCATCGCTTGAATGATGAAAGCGACGAGATAGCGAGATCGTATGGCCATACGGCGTTCTCCATGAGAGGTCTGCGCGATTGCCTTCCGGCGTCATCGGCACGGGAAGGTGCCAAAAATATTTCGAATCCGTCCGCACCGATCCACGACCGGCTTGCCCGGCCTGCGGCAGGCAATCGTTGGCGCGCTGGAATTCCTGAGCTCCCCTACAGCTTGCGCAGCCTATCGCTTCCGATAGAGCGGCCCTGAGACTCGCATCAAGCTATTCGGCTTTTCGTTTTCGACCGAGCGCCGATCTGGCCTTGCACGTTCCGGCGCAGAGGATGTGCGTTGCCGAAGCTTCGCGGCGACGATCGAAGCCGGGCCATGCCTCTCGCATGGAGCTTGCGCAGCGCGCTCACGCCGAAGTCTGAGGGCACGCCGTCGACATGGGCTGATGAAGCGCACCGACGTGCCAGCCCAACCGCTGCGTCTGGATGTTTGTTTCATAACTGGCTCGCGCACGGGAAGCTGCGGCCGCCTGATACCTACGCCGCGCCTGGGCGGACGACATGGCGGTATTCCGGCCCGGGACGACTGCTCCGCCGCCGCTTCGGCGCCACGCGCAAGGCCATGTTGCATCGCAACTTGCCGGCAGATGCGAGATTAGTATTATCTTAAAATACGACAATTAGGAAAACGCAGAAGCGCAGGCGGCAACGCCCGTCGGCTTCCGCGGCAGGGTCGCAGGATCAGCGGGAAACGGCGGAGTGCGTTCGGGAAGCGCCCCTGCCGGGCATTGCGACATCGACGGGGCAAGGCGGCGGGCGGCCAGACGGTACGCATCGCCACGGTGCTCGTATCGGTCGGCATCCACATTGAAGGGGCAATCCATGCAACGAACCCAAATGGCGCTTTCCGTGCGCCGCGCGCTGGCGACGATGGGGGTCGCCAGCCTGATCGGCTATGGCATGCAGGCAAGCGCGCAGAGCAGCGCCGCAACGCCGACCGCCGCGACCACACCGACGACGGCCGCCGCAGCCACCGACCAGAACGCCGGCGACGGCAGCGCCGCCAAGAAGAAGCCCGGCGACAAAGACGTCACCAACCTCAACGCGATCTCGGTCACCGGCCAGCTCGCCGCGATCCGCCGCGCCCAGGCGATCAAGCAGGATGCGGTCAACGTGGTCGATTCGGTGTCCGCGGAGGAGGCCGGGAAATTCCCCGACCCGAACGTCGCCGACGCCTTGCAGCGCGTGCCCGGCGTCTCGGTGAATCGCAGCGGCGGCGAATCCAGCCAGATCGCCGTCCGCGGCTTCGGTCCCGAATTCGTGGCGGTGACCATCAACGATCGCCAGATGGCCACGGCCTCCACCTTGAACGGCAACGCATCGCGCGCCTTCAATTTCGACGTGCTGCCCTCGGAGATCATCAGCGTCGCCCAGGTCAACAAGACCTCGTCCGCCGACATCCCCGAAGTGGACATCGGCGGCGTGGTGAATATCCAGACCGCACGGCCGCTGGATTTCCACGGCTTCCACGGAACCTGGAGCGCCGCCGGCGTGAACAGCAACCTGACCGGCGACTGGTCCGGCAAGACCACGCCCAAGGCGTCGGGCATGATCGGCTGGACGAATTCGGACGACACCTTCGGCTGGATCGCCTCGGCGTCGTACTACAAGCGCAAAGACACGCAGATCAATACGCAGGCCAATTCCTGGTACACCGGCCAGAACATCGCCAGCTCATCGGGCGTCAATTACACCAACGTGGCGATTCCGGAAACCCTGGCCAGCAACGTGCTCGACGAGACGCGCACGCGCAAGGGCTTCAGCGGCGCGATCGACTGGAAGCCGTTCGACCGCCTGACCGTGCAGTTCGACACCTTGTACTCGAACTACAAGGTCAATTCGCTCGAGCACGAATTCGGGCAGTACGGCAACACCGGCGACATCCAGTCGCTTACCACCGACGCCAACAACACCGTGCTGAGCTATATCCGCAACAGCAGCGGCCCCAACGTCATGGCAAACGACTACGTCATGGCGTCCTATCCGAGCAACGAGAAGAGTTACCAGAACGGCCTGAATTTCGGCTTCGACATCGACCAGTCGACCAAGCTCAGCCTCGACATCTCCAATTCCAAGGCCTGGAACAAGGAGAGCGCGAACGGCTATTTCTTCGTGATCGGCACCAAGAATTTCGGCACCAACCCCGTCTGGACCAACAACGGCGACAACCAGCCGCCCAGCTACAGCAACATCCTCGCGCCGACCGATCTGAACGCGCTGTACGCGCACTGCTGCGGCGACGGCGGGCAATCGCCCAACGTCACCAACGGCGTCAACCAGTATCAGCTGAAGCTGACCAAGAGCTTCACCGACGGCGTGCTTTCGCAGCTGGAATTCGGCGCGCAGGTCACCGACCAGTACGTCAAGTCGGTCAGCTGGACCACGCCGGACGGCATCCTCTGCAATGCGTATTGCGGCTATCAGGTGTCGGTGCCGGCCGACGCCGTGGGCGCGTATATCTATACGCCGCCATCGCCGATCCACGGCGTGTCCTCGCCCGGCGTGCCTGCGCAATGGATTCAGTACAACCCGCTTGCCTACCTCAAGTGGCTGACCACGCCGGCCGCCTACAACCAGCTGCCTGCCGACAAGCGCGCGGCGCTGCTCGCCGGGCTCGCCGCCAACGGCGGCACCCTGGATGCGGCGCTCAATCCGGGCAGCTACAACAAGGTGTCCGAAGACCAGAAGTCGGTGTTCGCCAAGGCCGTGTTCGAAGGCACCATGTGGGAGAAGTCCTGGGCCCTCGATGTCGGCGTGCGCTATCTCGACCTCAATTCGACCTCCACCGCGGTCAACCAGCCTCCGGTCGGTCTTTACGTCGATCCCAACGACAGCAGCGCCGGCCAGGTCACCTATGGGCCGCTGGCGCCGCAGTCGGCCACCGGCGGATACACGAAGTGGCTGCCCTCGCTGAACTTCAAGCTGAATCTGCTCGACAACCTGATCTATCGCCTGTCGTTGTCCAAGACGCTGACGCCGCCGGAGCTCAACAACCTGTACTACAGCAAGAGCTACGGCACGCGGCCGAACTCGCTGACCATCGACCAGGGCAATCCCCAGCTGCAGCCGTATACCTCGAAGAATTTCGACATGGGCCTGGAGTGGTACATCGACGACGCGAGCTACCTGGCGCTCGAAGGGTTCTACAAGAAGGTCAGCAACTTCAGCACCCTGGTCAGCACACCGGTCGACTTCCTCACCAACGGGAATACCGGGCAGCCGTTCGTCTGGTCGCTCACCCAGCCGATCAATCTGAATTCGTCGAACATCTACGGCGAAGAGCTCACCTTCAACTACCAGTTCACCCACCTGCTGCCGGCGCCGTTCGACGGCCTGGGCATGGCCTTCAACTACACGCATGTGTCCAGCAGCACGACGGTGAGTCCGGGCAGCATCGCCAACGCTGGCAAGTTCGCCGTGCCCGGCATCGGCAATTCGGCCAACCTGAGCGGCTACTACGAGAAGGGGCCGGTGCAGGTGCGCCTGGCCTACAACTGGCGCGGCTCCTATCTGGAAAGCCTTGCCTATGGCTCCGGCGCCCAGCCCGCCACGCGCACCTCGTACGGCCAGCTGGATCTGAGCGCCAGCTACCAGCTCAGCAAGTATCTCTCGCTGTTCGTGTCCGGCACCAACTTGACCCACCAGCATCTTTACGACTATTCGGTCTATCCGAATCGATTCCTGTATGCCGAGGCCGACGGTAGCGTATACACCGTGGGCGTGCGTGGCAGCTTCTGATGCGCCGTCGGTTGGACAGATGCCCGAGTCAGCGTCGATCTCAAGACGCCGACTCGAGGTGCCGCATGACAACGCATGGGCCGACGGGGATTCGCTTCCTGCAGAGGTATTTCGATGAATAGCTTGATCCGCTTGTCATGCAGCATGCTGCTGGGCGCCGGCCTCGCCGGCCATGCGCTCGCCGCCACCGACGCCACGCCGACGACGACCCCGCTGGCGATCAAGGACGGCAAGCTGCTGCTGGACGGCAAGCCGTTCCGCATCATCGCCGGCGAAATGCATTACCCGCGCATTCCGCGTGCCTACTGGCGCGAGCGCATGCGCATGGCCAAGGCGATGGGCCTGAACACGATCACCGCCTACGTGTTCTGGAACGCGCACGAAACCACACCGGGCCAGTACGACTTCAGCGGCCAGAACGACGTGGCCGAGTTCATCCGCGAAGCGCAGCAGGAAGGCCTGTACGTGATCCTGCGTCCCGGCCCCTATGTGTGCGCGGAATGGGAATTCGGCGGCTTCCCGGGCTGGCTGCTGCAGGACCCGGCTACTCGCGTGCGCAGCACCGATCCGAAGTTCATGCAGCCGGCCCAGCGCTGGCTGCACCGGCTGGGCCAGGAACTGGCGCCACTGCAATTGGCTCGCGGCGGCAACATCATCGCGGTGCAGGTCGAGAACGAGTACGGCAGCTTCGGCCACAGCGGCGACGCCTACCTGGCGCAGATCCGCCAGACCCTGGTCGACAGCGGCTTCGACGCCTCCCTGCTGTACACCTCGGACAGCGCGGCGCAGCCGGGTTCGCTGCCCGGCCTGCTCAAGGTGATCAACTTCGGCGTCGGCCATGCGCGCGAGAAGTTCGCCCAGCTGCATGACTGGCAGCCGGGTGGTCCGTACATGGCCGGCGAATACTGGGTGGGCTGGTTCGACCATTGGGGCGGCCCGCACCACGTCGCCGCGCCCGCGCAGGTCGCCGACGAACTCGGCTGGATGCTGCGCCAGGGCTATTCGGCCAGCCTCTACATGTTCCACGGCGGCACCTCGTTCGGCTGGATGAACGGCGCCAACTGGGACGACGACAGCTACCAGCCGGACGTCAACAGCTACGACTACGACAGCCCGCTGGACGAGAGCGGCCGCCCCACGCCGAAGTACTACGCGCTACGCCAGGCGATCGCGCAGGCCACCGGCAGCACGCCGCCGCCGGTACCGGCGATCCCGGCCACCCGGGCCATCGAGCGCATTCGGCTGGACGAGTCGCTGTCGCTGTGGGACGTGCTGCCTACACCGACCGCCTCGCGCGATCCCAAGAACATGGAAGCCTTGGGCGAAGCCTACGGCGACATCCTCTACCGCAAACGCATCGACGCCGATGCCGCCGGCGAGCTGCGGCTCGACGGCCTGCACGACTACGCCCTGGTCTACGTGAACGGCCATCGCGTCGGCACGCTGGACCGCCGCCTGAAGCAGGACCGGCTCAGCGTGAAACTGGCCAAGGGCGACACGCTGGACCTGCTGGTGCAGAACGACGGCCGCATCAACTTCGGCGAGAAGCTGCTGGACGAGCGCAAGGGCATCCTGGGCGGCGTGACTCTGCAGGGCCAGCCGCTGCAGGACTGGCAGAGCTACCCGCTGCCGTTCGCCGCCGATGCGCGCGACGAGCTGCCGTATCGCCGCGGCGCGTGCCGACATGCGCCCTGCTTGTATCGCGCCAGCTTCGACGCGCCCGCCGCGGGCAACGCCGACGCCGACACCTTCCTCGACACCGCCGGCCTGGGCAAAGGCATGGTCTGGCTCAACGGACATCCGCTGGGCCGCAGCTGGAACATCGGGCCGCAGCGCACCCTGTACGTGCCGGGCGCCTGGCTCAAGCCGCACGGCAACCGGCTGGTGGTGCTGGACCTGCTGGTCGAAGGCCAGCCCGTGCTGCGCAGCTTGAAAAAGCCGCTGCTCGGTCCTGTCGCGAAGGTGCCCTGAGCCATGCCCTGCAGCGACCCGTCACGTGTTCGAGCGTCCGGCCGGCGACCAGTGCCGGTGCTGGACCCATGCCGTTTTCCCCGTAGTGGAGAGAAGTCGATGAGTGATTCCCTTGCAGCTGTGCGGCGCGCTGCCGCTTCCTTGGTATGCGTGGCCGCCGTCGCCGGCAGCGCCTCGGCCGGCGCCGCGCCGATGCCGCCGCAGATGGGCTTCAACAACTGGAACTCCACCCACTGCCGCGACGAATTCGACGAGGCGATGATCCGCGGCATCGCCGACAAATTCATCAGCCTGGGCCTGAAGGACGCCGGCTACCGCTACGTCAACATCGACGACTGCTGGGCCAACTGGCAGCGCGGCGCGGACGGCAGCCTGCAGCCGAACCCCAAGCGCTTTCCCGGCGGCATCAAGGCGCTGGCCGACTACATCCACCAGCACGGCCTGAAGTTCGGCCTGTACTCCAGCGCCGGCAGCTCCACCTGCGAACCGCTGCAGGAGAACCGCGGCTTTCCCGGCGGGCTCGGCCACGAGAAGCAGGATGCGGCGACCTTCGCCGCATGGGGCGTGGACTATCTGAAGTACGACAACTGCAACAACCAGAAGGTCGACGCCCACCAGCGCTACACCGCGATGGCCGAGGCCTTGCGCGGCAGCGGCCGACCGATCTTCTACAGCATGTGCGAATGGGGCGAGAACAAGCCCTGGCTGTGGGCCGGCAAGCCGCCGGTCGACGCCGGCTCCTGGCGCACCACCGGCGACATCAGCGACAACTACGCCTCGATGCTGAAAATCTTCAAGCAGAACGTGGTGCTCGACAGCTACGCCCGGCCCGGCCACTGGAACGATCCGGACATGCTCGAGGTGGGCAACGGCGGCATGAGCGACGTGGAGTACCGCAGCCACTTCAGCCTGTGGGCGATCATGGCGGCGCCGCTGCTGATCGGCACCGACCTGCGCACGATCAAGCCGGACGCTCTGCAGATCCTGCTCAACAAGGAAGTGATCGCGGTGGATCAGGACCCGCTCGGCGTGCAGGGCCACCAGGTGCGCGACGCCGACGGCGTGCACGTGATCGTGAAGCCGCTCAAGGACGGCAGCCGTGCGGTGGCGGTGTTCAACGAAGGCGACTCGCCGCGCGACGTCAGCGTCGACGCCGCCGAGCTGGGCCTGAAGGCCGGCCATTACCACCTGCACGACCTGTGGCAGCACAGCGACGCCAAGGGCGATGGCTCGATCAAGCTCACCCTGCCGGCGCACGCCACCGCGATGTACCGCATCGGTCAGCGCTGAGCAGCGCGCTTCGTGCAGGCGCGCGGGTCGCGGGGCCGACCCGCGCCGCGCGCCTGCGCCCGTCCCCGGAGATAGCTACGCGTGCTGTTCCTGCAGAACGCCGCCTTGGCGGTACGCATCCTGCCCGAGTGCGGCGGCGGCCTGGCCGGCTTCGACTGGCGCGGCGGCGAACGGCCGCTGGCGCTGATGCGTCCGCTGGAAGCGACGACGGCAGCGGCTTCCGAGCCGCTCGATCCCAACCGGCTGGCCTGCTATCCGCTGCTGCCGTGGAGCAACCGCATCGCGCCCGGCGGTTTCCTGGTCGACGGGCAATGGGTGGTGCTGCCGCCGAACCGCGCCGGCGAGCCCTACCCCATCCACGGCAGCGGCTGGCAGCGCGCCTGGCAGGTGGAACAGCACACCGCGCAGCAGCTGCGGCTGTCGCTGCACGAATCCGACGCGGCGGGCTACAGCTACGCGGCCAGCCTGCGCTACGCGCTGCAGGACCACACGCTGCAGGTGGAGCTGGAGGCCACCAACACCGGCGCCGCGACAATGCCGTTCGGGCTCGGCCTGCATCCGTTCTTCCCGCGTCACGGCGAGGCGATCCTGCATGCGCCGGCGCCGCAGCTGTGGCGCAACGACGGCCGTTCGCCGCTGCCGCTGGAACGCGTGGCGGTGCCGCCGGCCTGGGATTTCAGCCGCCCGCGCCGCCTGCCGGACGCCGGCCTGGACCATGCCTTCGAAGGCTGGCCGGGCCTTGCCGAAATCCGCTGGCCGCGCCTGCGCCTCGGCCTGCAGATCGAAGCCGACGCCGGCGTGTTCGTGCTGTACACGCCGGCCGGCGGCGACTTCTTCTGCTTCGAGCCGGTGGATCATCCGATCAATGCGCTGCACCTGCCCGGCGGCGCGGCCGCCCACGGCATGACCATGCTGGCGCCGCAGGCGACGCTGCGCCGGCGCTATACCTTTCGCGTGCTGGATATCTGAGCCGGCGAGCCTTGGCATAGCATGCGCCGCCGGCAAGGGGTGGGCGAAGCCGGCTCAAGTCCGGCGATCGACACGTCGCTGCAGCAAGATTCGGAGCATGCATGTCTTGTCTCGTACCGATCGCTGCGCGGACCCGGGTGCCTCGCCGTAACATCAACGCAGACCTTGCACGGCATAGTCGACAGGCATGCACCGGCGCGTGAATCGGAGCAGGCTCGTCATGCCATGCTGTCCACTCAGCACTTTTATCCGCCATGCGGAGCATGGCAGCCAGCGGAAGGTCTTATGTCGCGCATGAATTCGCATTGGCCTCGCCGAGGCCGGCCATGAAGGGCTACCTGGAGCTGCGCCGGGTGCGCGTGTTCGGCGCCCGGGTCTATCTGCATTGGTCGGCCATGCTGGTGATGGGCGCGATCATGGCGACTTCGATCCAGACGCCTCTGCTCGCGGCCATCGGTGTGTGCTCGTACTTCGGCATGATCTTCGTGCACGAGGCCGGCCACGCCTACGTCGCGAAACGCCTGGGCTATCCGCCGCTGGGCATCTATCTGGCCTTCCTGCACGGCTGCTGCTGCATCGTGGCCCCGGACAACCGCAAACATGTGGCGATAATCGCCTGGGGCGGCGTGGCAGCGCAGCTGGCCATCGCGATACCGCTGATCGTGCTGGCGCAGACCACCTCGTTGTCTTCGCTGCCGGGGCTGGGGCCGATCGTCGCCCTGCTCGGCTATATCAGCGCCTTGGTCGCTGTGATCAATCTGGCGCCCAGCGCCGCGCTCGACGGCGGCAAGGCGTGGACGCTGCTGCCGATACTGCTGGCGGAACGGCGCAAGCCCGGGAAGCGCGCCACGGCCGCCCCGCCGCGTCGCTATCGCAGCGAGGGTACGGTCACCAAAGGCCCCTGGACGCCGAGGGATCGCTGAGAGCCTTCGGCGCCTGCGCCGAACCGGCAAGTCGGGTCGCATGTCGACCCGCGTCGAGCAAGGCTCGCATCGATCGGCGCGACCGATTCGTGCAACGGCGTGACCACCGCTGCCGCAGGCTACTGCCCGATGCGCCGCAGCGGCTTGCCGGCCATCAGGTTGGCTTCGATCTGCTCCAGGCTGACGTCCTTGGTTTCCGGCACCAGCCAGTAAGTGAACAGGATGAACACCGCATTGAACGCGGCATACAGCCAGAACGTGGGCGCGGCGCCGATGTGATCGAGCAGCTTCAGGAAGGTCAGGCCGACGAAGCCGTTGACTACCCAGTTGGTGAAGGTGGAACAGCCGATGCCGAAGTCGCGGCCCTTCAGCGGCTGCACCTCGGAGCACAGGGTCCAGATCAGCGGACCGGCCGACATGGCGAAGCCGACGATGAAGATCAGCAGCATGGTCACGCTGAACATCTGCTCGGCGTGAGTCTTGATGCCGAGGTGCATCATGCTGCCGACCACGCCCAGGCCGATCGCCATCACCACGAAGCCGGCGTAGAGGATCGGCTTGCGGCCCAGTTTGTCGACCAGGCCGATGGCGATGAAGGTGGCCAGCACATTGGTCAGCCCGACGATCGCGGTGAACCACATCTGTGCGTGCGCGTCGTAGCCCATGTTCTTGAAGATGACCGGCGCGTAGTACATCACCACGTTCATGCCGGTCAGCTGCTGCATCACCTGCAGCAGCACGCCCAGGCCGACCGAGCGCCGGAAGTTGCTGTTCTCCTGGAACAGGTGCCAGCCGCGCTGCGGGATCTTCAGCTGCTCGGCGATCTCGGCCAGCTCGTGCTCGGCCTCGGCGCGCTCGCCGCGCAGTTTCAGCAGCACCTGCTCCGCCTCGGCGCGGCGGCCGCGCATCATCAGCCAGCGCGGGCTGAACGGCAGGAAGAACACGCCGATCAGGAACAGCACGCCGGGCACCGCGATGATGCCGAGCATCCAGCGCCAGGCGCCGTAGTAGCTGAAGGCAGTGTCGGACAGAAAGGCGACCAGGATGCCGATGGTGATCATCAGCTGATACATCGAGATCATCGCGCCGCGGATGCGCTCCGGCGCCACCTCGGCCAGGTACAGCGGCGCAGTGAAACTGGCGATGCCGATCGCCACGCCGAGCACGAAGCGGCCGGCGATCAAGGCCTCCGGCGACCAGGCCGCACTGCACAGCAGCGAGCTGACCACGAACAGCACCGCGCCCATCATCAGCGAGCGCTTGCGGCCCAGCGCGCTGGACAGCCAGCCGGCGGCCAGCGCGCCGGCGGCGGCGCCATACATCATCGCGCTGACGATCCAGCTGATCTGGTCGTCACCGATGCGGAATTCCTGCTTGATGAAATCCTGCGCGCCGGAGATCACGCCGATGTCCAGCCCGAACATCAGGCCGGCCAGCGCCGCCAGGATGCAGGTGACGATCACGCTGGTGCGGGTATGGGCGACGGGTACGGCACTGGCGCTGACACTCATGGGCGGCTCCGTGGGCAAGCGGTGGCGTGGGATGGCGGTGCGGCGGCGGCAGGTGGGCGCTGGGTCAGCGTCACCCGACAGCCTCCGGCGAACCGGCGAAGCATGGCTCAGGCAGGCCGACGACGCCCGCCGCAATGCGGAACAGCGCGCCGGCCGAAGCTTCGCGCGCCCGTGCGGCCGCGCTCAGGCCGTCGCGCGCGCTGGTCACGTAGAGCTGGTCCAGCGCCGCGCCGCCGAAGGCCGGCCGCGTCGGCTGGCTGGCCGGCAGGTCGATGATGCGATCGAGCCGTCCGTCCGGGAAATAGCGCACTACCCGCGACAGGCCCCATTGCGCGTTCCACAGGCCACCCTGCGCATCGACCGCGGAACCGTCGGGCTCGCCGTCCTCGCCGTCCAGCGTGGCGAACACGCGCGGCGGACCCAGCGTGTCGCCGTAGTCGCAGCACTGGATGCGCCGGGTCGGCGAATCGCAGTAGTACATGGTGGCGCCGTCCGGGCTGAAGGCGAGGCTGTTGCTGATCGCCACGCCGCCCAGCGGCAGGCGCTCCAGGCGCAGGTCGGCATGCAGGCGGTAGAAGCCGCCCAGCGCCTGCCGGGGCGCGCCGTCGCGCGGCTCGTGCAAGGTGCCGAACACGAAGCGGCCCTGGCGGTCGCAGGCGCCGTCGTTGAGTCGGGTGGGCAGGCCGGCTTCCACCGACGCGATCGGCCGCAGCTCGCCCGAATCCAGCTGAAAGAAGGCCAGCTGCGAGGCGAGCCCGAGCAGCAGCCAGCCCTCGGCCTCGCACAGCGCGAACGAAGCCAGCCGCTCGGGCAGGGTCCAGGTGCGCGTGTCGCCGTCGGCGGGGCGATGGCGCCACAGCGTGGCGGCGTGGATGTCGGTCCAGTACAGCGCCTGGCTGCGCTCGCACCAGACGATGCCTTCGCCGAGCACGTTGCCGGCCTGCAGCACCGCCTCGGCGGCGCTCATACCCAACCGCCGTCGACGATGAAGCTCTGCCCGGTGCACATGCGGCTGTCGTCAGCGCCCAGGAACAACGCGGCGCGCGCCAGATCTTCCGCCAGCAGGTAGCCGGGCAGGCATTGCACGCGCGCGATCTCGGCCTCGCCCTCGGCGTCCAGCCATAGCCGGCGCTGCTTCTCGGTGATCACCCAGCCGGGCACCAGCGCATTGATGCGGATGCGCGCCGCGCCCAGCTCGCGCGCCAGGCCGTTGACCAGGCCGTGCACCGCGGCCTTGGCCATGGCGTACATCGGATAGCCGGCATTCTTCTTCATCCAGCCGGTGGAACCCAGGCAGATCACCGAGCCGCCGCCCGCCTCGCGCATGTCCGGCAGCACAGCCTGGGTGGCGAAGTACTGGTGGCGCAGATTGACCGCGATGCTGCGGTCGAAATCGGCGGCGCCGGTCTCGCCGAAGCGATGGCGCACGTCGTTGGCGGCGTTGTTGACCAGCACGCGGATCGGCCCGATGTGCTCGCGCGCGGCGGCGATGGCGGCGGCCAGCGCATCCAGGTCGGTGACGTCGGCGCGCAGGAACAGCGGCGCCTGCGTCACCTCGCCCAGACCGGCCAGGGTTTGTTGCGCGCCGGCTTCGTCGACGTCCAAGAAAGCCACCCGCGCACCCTGCCGCGCGAAGTGTTCGACGAAGGCGGCGCCGATGCCGGTGGCGCCGCCGCTCACCAGCACGCTGCGCCCACGCAGGCTGGGATAGCTGGCGTAGGAGGACGAAGCGGCGTCGCTCATCTCACCACTCCGCCACGCTGCCGTCGGCATGCCGCCAGATCGGATTGCGCCAGCGGTGTCCGGCCGCGGCGCGTTCGGCCACGTAGGCCTCGTTCACCGTGATGCCCAGGCCCGGCCCCTGCGGAATGTCCACATAGCCGTCGCGGTAGGCGAACACGCTGCGGTCCTCGATGTAGTCGAGCAGGTCGTTGGCCGCGTTGTAGTGGATGCCCAGGCTCTGCTCCTGGATGAAGGCGTTGTGGCAGACCGCGTCGAGCTGCAGGTTGGCGGCCAGTGCGATCGGCCCCAGCGGGCAGTGCAGCGCCACCGCCACGTCGTAGGCCTCGGCCATCGCGGCGATCTTGCGCGTCTCGGTGATGCCGCCGGCATGCGAAGGGTCCGGCTGCAGGATGTCCACGCCGCCGATCTGCAGCACGCGCTTGAAGTCGTAGCGCGAATACAACCGCTCGCCCAGCGCGATCGGCGCCGGCGCGATTGCCGCCAGTTCCGGGATCGCCTCGAGATGGTCGGACAGCACCGGCTCCTCGATGAACATCAGCTTGAACGGCGCCAGCTCGTGCATCAGCACCTTGGCCATCGGCTTGTGCACGCGGCCGTGGAAATCCAGGCCGATGCCGACGTGCGGGCCCACCGCGTCGCGGATCGCCTGCACGTTTTCCAGCACGCGCTCGACCTTGTCGTAGCTGTCGACGTACTGCAGCTCCTCGGTGGCGTTCATCTTCACCGCGGTGAAGCCGCGCGCCACCGCATTCTTCGCCGCCTGCGCGGTGTCGGCCGGACGGTCGCCGCCGATCCACGAGTACACGCGGATGCGCTCGCGCACCGGACCGCCGAGCAGCTCGTAGGCGGGCCGCCCGAGCTCCTTGCCCTTGATGTCCCACAGCGCCTGGTCGATGCCGGCGATCGCGCTCATCAGCACCGGGCCGCCACGATAGAAACCGCCACGGTAGAGCAGGCTCCAGAGATCCTCGATGTGGCGCGGATCCTTGCCGACCAGATAATCGGCCAGCTCGTCGATGGCGGCCGCCACGGTGTGCGCGCGGCCCTCGACCACCGGTTCGCCCCAGCCGACCAGGCCGGCGTCGGTGTCGATGCGCAGGAACAGCCAGCGCGGCGGCACCAGGAAGGTGGTGAGGCGGGTGATCTTCATGCGGCGTTTCCTTGGATGGCTTGCATGCCGGCGCGCCAGGCGTCGGCAAACTGGCGGGCGCGCCGGCCGACCTCGGCGGCCTCGCGCCCGGGCGCGTACAGCGCCGAGCCGATGCCGAAGCCGTTCGCGCCGGCGGCGAGATAAGGCGACATGTTGTCCGGCGCGATGCCGCCCACCGGCAGCACGGCCAGCGTCTTGGGCAGCACCGCGCGCCAGGCCTTGAGCACGGCCGGGCCGAGCTGCTCGGCCGGGAACAGCTTCAGCGCATCGGCGCCGGCGGCCAGCGCGGCGAAGGCCTCGGTCGGCGTGGCCACGCCGGGCACGCAATACAGGCCGGCCTGCTTGGCGGCGCGAATCACCGCCACGTCGGCATGCGGCATCACGATCAGACGGCCGCCGGCCGCGGCCACTTCGGCGACGTCGGCCACGCGCAGCACGGTGCCGGCACCGATCAGATGATCCTCGCCCAGGCTGTCGGCCAGGCGGCGAATGCTGGCCAGCGGCTGCGGCGAATTCAGCGGCACTTCCAGCACGCGGAAGCCGCCGTCGCTCAGCGCGCGGCCGATCCCGACCGACTCGTCCGGAGTGAGCCCGCGCAGGATCGCGACCAGCGGCAGGGCGTCGAGCCAGCGGCTCAGCATGGGTGGCGCTCCTCAGGCATCGAAACGACAGGCGCCGTGCGGCGATGGGCCCTCATGCGGCGGCTCCGGCCTGCGCTGCGCCGAGCAGGCCGCCGTCGAGCGCGATGCGCCAAAGGCCATGCGCAGCGGCGTCGGTCAGCGGCTCGGCCAGCTCGATGCCGAAGCGCAGCGCAGCCTGCCGGTAGCGCTCGCACAGCGCCGCCTCGCCGATCAGCTGCACCGGCACGTCCAGCGCCCAGCGCCGCGCGGCCAGCACGCTGCGAAATTCCTCGCCGATCAGCAGGCCCGACAGATAGTCCGGCACCGACGCCGGCGCCAAGGCGCCGTCCAGCATCAGCGCGCGCGCCGAGAACAGCCGGCTCAGCGCGCCGGCGGCGCCGCTGCCGCGGGCGGTGTCGACGCCGCGCGCGAACGCCTCCGGGTCCGCAGCGGCCGGCGCACCGGTGGCGGCAAGAATCGAGTGATGGCAAAGCAGGGCGTACAGCTCGCCGGTCATGCGGGTGGCGAAGTCGACCACCGCGCCGTCGCGCACGCTCGCCCATTTGCTGTGCGTGCCGGGCAGCAGCCAGGTCGAACGCTCGGCCAGTGCCGGCACAGAGGCGAGCGCGCCGAACAGCTGGGTTTCTTCGCCGCGCATCACGTCGGGCCCGTCCGCATTGCGCAGGCCGGGCACGATGCGCAGCGCTTCGCCGTCGGCGCTGCGCAATTCGGTCAAGGCGCCGCCCAGCGCGGCGGCGCCGGCGGGCAAGGGCAGATAGGGCGCTTCGCGCCAGCCGTTGCGGCTGCCGACCATGCCGCAAGCCAGGCGCGGCAGGCGCGGCCAGCCCTGCACCACATCGGCCAGCGCGGCGTCGAAGCCGCCGGCGGGCAGCTGGCGCACGCCCCAGGCGCGCGTGCGCACATCGACGATGCGGCCCGTGCCGTCGAGCCGGTAGGCGCGCAGGCTGCTGGTGCCCCAGTCGATGCCGATCAGGCCGCTCATGCGCCGGCCGTCTTGCCGGCGCGGCGGCGGATGTTGTCGCGCGAGTCGCTGACCATCTTGATCATCGCCTGGCGCGCCACTTCCGGCTTCTTGCGCTGCACCGCCTCGTAGACCTTGAGATGCTGCGGCAAGGCCACGTTGAAGTTGGAGGCATTGCGCGCGGACAGGCGGAAATACGTGTCCAGCGCGGTCTCGATCACCGAGAACAGCGAGGACATCAGCTCGTTGTTGGCGGCCTGCAGCAGGCGCTCGTGGAACAGCATGTCGGCCTCGGCCCAGGCGTCGAGATCGGCCGCCGCGGCCATCGCCTCATACGCCTCCTTCAGCGCGGCCAGCTGCGCCGGAGTGCGTCGCCGCGCCGCCGCCGCGGCGGCCGCGGGCTCGATGATCTCGCGCATCTCCACCAGCTTCTCCACGAAGCTGTCGGTCGGCATCGAGGCGCAGCGCCAGCCCAGCACATCGGCGTCGAGCTGGTTCCAGTACATCGGATCGCGCACGCGGGTGCCGGTCTTCTGGCGCGACTCGATCAGGCCCTTGGCCGAAAGCACCTTCATCGCCTCGCGCAGCGCGGTGCGGCTCACGCTCATCTGCTCGGCCAGCAACTCCTCGCGCGGCAGGCTCTCACCGGCTTTCAGCTCGCCGCCGACGATCAGCCGCCCCAGCTCATGCACCACCTGGTTGTGCAGGTTGCGCACAGCAATGGGTTTCACCATGGCATGGAACTCCTCAGTGCGAATGCCCCTCGACCAAACGCGCGCCGGACCGCTTTCGCCGACGCCCGGTCAAATTGTCATACAATTTGACTAATAGCAAGTTGCACGGCGGCGGCGCCTGACCGCCGCCAGGTTTCGCGCGGCCATCGGCGGCCGAGGCGATGCCAGCCGCTCGGCGTGGGCATGCTCCGATGCGGTGCGTCGTGCGAGGGATCGCGATCGGCCGAGGCTTACTCGATCGTCGACGGACGCGGCCTGCTCGCGCTACAGCGACTGGCCGCCGTAGCGGTATTCGGCCATCAGCCAGAGCTTGCGCTGGTCGACGCTGAAGCTGCCGGCGCGATAGTCGCCGTACTCCAGTTCCAGGCTGAAGCCGCGGCCCAGCGCGGCCAGCAGGCCGGCATCGGTTTCTTCGCCGTAATGGGCGCGCGCGCCGTCGACCGGACGGAAATCGTGATGCACCAGCTGCCAGCTCCAGCCCTGCCACGGCAGCTGGCCGAGCAGGCCGCCATAGCGATCGAGCAGGCCGTGCAGCGGAATATTGAACACGCCGACCCAGCCGTCGAAGCTATGCCCCGCGCCGTAGGCGATGTTGAAAGCCTCACGGCCATTGCCGCCCAGCGATTCCTCGCCCAGCCGCGCCGCCAGCGCCGGCACGCCCAGCTTGAACTCGAACAGGCGATAGCCCAGGCCGTAGCGCGCCGGGTTGTTGGCGTAGCCGTTCTGGTGCGCGCCCTCCGCGGTCCAGGCCAGGCGCCACGCATCGCCCAGCGCACGCTCGCCGTTCCAGCGCAGGCCCAGGCTGCGCACCGAATCGGCCGGCAGGGTCAGGTTCTTCATGAAATAGCCGTAGCCGACCAGGGTGCCCAGCGGCAGCGCCTGCTGCAGATGCAGCCAGCGGCCGTCGAGCTTCCAGCGGCGCTGCTCGGGATCGGGGAAGTCCGCGCCCAGCGTGCGGTTGACCTGGCCGATCCAGCCCAGGCTCAGCACCGCGCCGTGCAGATTCAATGAAGCGCTGGCGCCGTCGAAGGACTGCGGATTCTGTCGCCACGGATTGGCGCTGAAGAAACGGCGGTCGTCCAGGTTCAGATATTGCCGGCCGAAACGCAGCTCGACGCGCTGGTCGCGATAGCCGAGCCAGGCCTCGCTGAGCTCGCTGGAGGGCGGGTCGGCCTCGGCCGGATAAGGCGTGCGCCGGCCGCTGGTGTCGTTGTATTCGCGCCCGAACAGCGACCACACCCGGGTGGCTTCGGCATAGGCGGCCCAATGCGGCGTCCAGGCCCACAGATAGCCCCATTGCAGGCGCAGCGTGTGTGCATGCCCGGCGTCGGCCAGCGTGGCCTGGTGCAGGGTGCTGTCGCGATAGCGCAGGTCGAGAAAAAAGCCGCTGGCGTAGCCGTCGCCGGCCCGGCAGGCCGGCGCGGTCAGCAAGCCCGCGACCAGCAGGGCCGACGCAGCGCGAAAACTCGGCATGCCGCTAGGGCCAGGCCTTCGCGACATTGTTCAGCGCCACCCCGAGCACCGCCACCGCCGCCAGCAAGGTGGCCAGGCGCGGCGAGACCCTGCGCGCGAACAGCGCGCCGAGCGGCGCCGCCAGCACGCCGCCCGCGATCAGCCCCAGCACCGCCGGGCCGTGCGGCGCGCCGATGTGCAGCATGAAACTCACGCTGGCAGCCAGGCTGACCACGCACTTGGCCAGGTGCGCGGTGCCGATCGCGGTGCGCGGCGTAGCGCCGCGGGCGACCAGGGTGGTGACGGTCAGCGCGCTCCAGCCGCCGCCACCCATGGCGTCGGCGAAGCCCGCCACGGCACCCAGCGCCGGCGGGCTGCGCGGCGCGTCCTCGGTCGCCCGGCCGCTGCCGCGCCAATGACGGCGCAGCAGGAACAGGCCGGTGCCGATCAGATAGGGCGTCAAGGCCAGCCGCATCCATGCCGCGGGCAGATGGCTGACCACGTAGGCACCCAGCGTGGCGCCCAGCACGCCCGGCACGACCAGGCCCCAGAACAGCCGGCGCCGCACATTGCCGGCCAGCAGGTGGCTGATCCCGGAGGCGCCGCAGGTGAAGGTTTCCGCGTAGTGCACGCTGGCGCTGGCCAGCGCCGGCGGCAAGCCCATGCCCAGCAGCATCGCCGCGGAGGCGATGCCGTACGCCATGCCGAGCGCGCCGTCGACCAGCTGGGCGAGCGCGCCGACGGCGGCGAAGTTGAGGAATTCGGAAAGTGGCGGCATGGCGGGACGCGGCGCAGCGGGTGACGGCGAGTATTGGCGCGCGCCGCAGCCTGCGGAAATAAACGATCGACATAAGCACATGCCGATACATCCTTTCAAAATACGTAAAACCGAAGTTAATTTTGGATGTATAGAAATCTAGACGTTTAGACGTCCATAGGTAACCGAATGATCTCCCCCGCCACCAGCAATGCCTTGCCCGAGCCGCTGTCGGCCGACAAGCAGGCCTTGCTCGCCCGGCTGGCCGACGGGCTGGGGCCGGCCGAGCTGTACTGGGCGGCGGCCTGGATCGCCGCGCAAGCCGCACGCCCCCAGGAAATCGGTGCGGCGCCGGCCAAGGCCGCCGGCGAACGCCTGAGCGTGGTCTACGGCAGCCAGACCGGCAACGCCAAACGCCTGGCCGAGGGCCTCGCCGAACGCGCCGCGGCGACCGGCCTGGCCGTGCGCCTGCTGCGCGCCGACGCCTATCCCCTGCGCGAGCTGGTGCAGGAACGCCAGCTGCTGCTGGTGGTCAGCACCCAGGGCGAAGGCGAGCCGCCGGACGACGCGCGCGGCCTGGTCGAGTTCATCGCCAGCCGCCGCGCGCCGCGGCTGGAGGCCTTGAGCTATGCCGTGCTCGGCCTGGGCGATTCGAGCTATCCGCAGTTCTGCGCGATCGGCCGCCAGCTCGACGCGCGGCTGGCCGAGCTGGGCGCGAGCCGGCTGATCCCGGCAGGCGAGGCCGACGTCGATCTCGACACGGTGGCCGCGCCCTGGTCGGAGCAGGCGCTGGAACGCTTGCGCGAAACCTCCAAGGCGCTGGCGCCGGCCCGGGTCACTCCGCTGCATGCCGTGCCGGCGCGCGCGACGCATGGCCGCGAGCGGCCGTTCGCCGCCGCCGTGCTGGCCAACCAGCGCATCGTGGCGCGCGACAGCGAGCGTGAGGTGCGTCACCTGGAGCTTTCGCTGGCCGGTTCCGGCCTGCGCTACGCGCCCGGCGATGCGCTCGGCATATGGCCGCGCAATCCGGCAGTGCTGGTCGAGCAATGGCTGGAGCTGCTGCGCCTCGACGGCGCGCAGGCGGTGACGCTGGACGGCCGCAGCCTGCCGCTGGCGCAGTGGCTGGCGCGCGAGCGCGAGCTCACCCGGCTCGGCCGCCCCTTGGTCGCCGCCGTGGCCGCCGCCAGCGGCGACCACGCGCTGCAGCGCGTGCTGGAACCCGGCCAGCGCACCGAGCTGGCTGCGCTGCTGGCCACGCACCAGCCGATCGACTTGCTGCGCCGCCACCCCGTGGCCTGGCCGGCCGAGGATTTGCTCGCCGCGCTGCGCCCGCTGACTCCACGCCTGTACTCGATCGCCTCCAGCCAGAAACTGGTGGGCGACGAGGCGCACCTCACCGTCGCCGTGGTCGACTACCACGCGCACGGCGCCCGTCACTGGGGCGCGGCCTCCAGCCTGCTCGCCGCAGCGGTGCCGGACGATACGCTGCCGGTGTTCGTCGAGGCCAACGAGCGCTTCCGCCTGCCCGAGGACGACGCGCGCGACCTCATCATGATCGGCCCGGGCACCGGCGTGGCGCCGTTCCGCGCCTTTCTGCAGGAGCGCCAGGAAACCGGCGCGCGCGGACGCCACTGGCTGTGCTTCGGCAACCGCCACTTCGCCCGCGACTTCCTCTACCAGACCGAATGGCAGGCGGCGCTGAAGCGCGGCGTGCTGCAGCGCCTGGACCTGGCCTTCTCGCGCGACGGCGCCGCGAAGGTCTACGTACAGCAGCGCCTGCGCGAGCAGGGCGCCGAGCTGTATGCCTGGCTGCAAGGCGGCGCGCACCTGTATGTGTGCGGCGACGTCGGCATGGCCCGCGACGTGCACGCCGCGCTGGCCGATGTCGCCGCCGCGCATGGCGGTCTGTCGGCGGAAGCCGCCCGCGCCTGGCTCGACGATCTCCTGCGGCAAGGCCGCTACGCCCGCGACGTGTACTGACATGAGCCACCCCGTTTCCGAATTCGAACGCATCAAGGCCGCCAGCAACTATCTGCGTGGCAGCCTGCTCGAAGGCCTGGCCGATCCGGTTACCGGCGCGATCAGCGACGACGACAACAAGCTGCTGAAATTCCACGGCAGCTACCAGCAGGACGACCGCGACCTGCGCGAGGAGCGCCGCCAGCAGAAGCTGGAGCCGGCCTATGCCTTCATGCTGCGCGCGCGCCTGCCCGGCGGCGTGGTCACTCCCGCGCAGTGGCTGGCCTTCGACCGCATCGCCCGCGACTACGCCAACGGCACGCTGCGCATCACCACGCGGCAGACCTTCCAGTGGCATGGCGTGATCAAGCGCGAGCTGAAGGCCACCGTCGCGGCCATTCACCACGCCCTGGCCACCACCATCGGCGCCTGCGGCGACGTGGTGCGCACGGTGGTGAGCACGGCCAATCCGATCGAGTCGGCGGCCCACGCGATCACCTACGGCTGGGCCGCCAGGCTGTCCGAGCAGCTGGCGCCGAGGACGCGCGCGTATCACGAGATCTGGCTGGACGGCGAACGGCTGGTCGGCGAGGACGAGGAGCCGCTGTACGGCCGCAGCTATCTGCCGCGCAAGTTCAAGATCGGCCTGGCCATCCCGCCGCTCAACGACGTCGATGTGTTCGCGCAGGACCTGGGCCTGATCGCGATCATCGAGCATGGCGAGCTGCGCGGCTTCAACGTGGCGATCGGCGGCGGCATGGGCGCCACCCATGGCGACCCCAGCACTTATCCGCGGCTGGGCAGCGTGATCGGCTTCGTCGAGCCCGAGCGGCTGATCGCCGTGGCCGAGGGCGTGGTCGGCCTGCAGCGCGACTGGGGCAACCGCAGCGAGCGCAAGCATGCGCGCCTGAAATACACCCTGGACCACCGCGGGCTGGACGTCTTCACGGCCGAGCTGGAACGCCGGCTCGGCTTCGCGCTGGCGCCCGCGCGCGACTACCGCTTCGAGCACAACGGCGACCGCTACGGCTGGATCGAAGGCCACGACGGCCGCTGGCACCTCACCCTGCAGATCGAATCGGGCCGCGTGGCCGACCAGGGCGGGCAGCGTGCGCTGGAAGGCCTGCGCGCGCTGGCCGAGACGCACCGCGGCGACTTCCGCCTCACCTGCAACCAGAACGTGATCGTGGCGAACGTCGAGGCAGCGCAGCGCACGCATATCGACGCCCTCGTGCGCGAACACGGCCTCGACGGTTATAAGCGCGGCAGCGCGCTGCGCCGCCATGCAGTGGCCTGCGTGGCGCTGCCTACCTGCGGCCTGGCGATGGCCGAGAGCGAACGCTATCTGCCGGATCTGCTGCCCCGGCTGGAAGCACTGCTGGCGCGCCACGGCCTGAGCGACGCGCCGATCCTGCTGCGCCTGTCCGGCTGCCCGAACGGCTGCTCGCGGCCCTATCTGGGCGAGATCGCCCTGGTCGGCCGCGGGCCGGGCCGCTACGACCTGCGCCTCGGCGCCGACTTCCGCGGCCAGCGCCTGAACCGGATCTACCGCGAGAACATCGACCAGGCGGCGATCCTCGCCGCACTGGACCCGCTGTTCGAACGCTATGCCGCCGCGCGTGCGCCCGACGAACGCTTCGGCGATTTCCTGCTGCGTGCCGGCCTACTCGAGGCCGGCACGGCCGCGACCGCCACCTCCCTCCCGTCTTCCAGTCCATGAATCCGTCTTCCCTTCCTTCACCGAACGACAGCGAAGCGCTGGCCGCGCTGAACGCTGCGCTGGCCGAGCTGGACGCCGAGCAGCGCGTGGCGTGGGCGCTGCGGCACACGCCCGGCCGCCACGTGCTGTCGTCCAGCTTCGGCGCGCAATCGGCGGTGTCGCTGCACCTGGTCAGCCGCCAGCAGCCGGACATCCCGGTGGTGCTGATCGACACCGGCTACCTGTTTCCGGAGACCTACCGCTTCGTCGACACCCTGGTCGAGCGGCTGGCCCTGAAGCTCGAGGTGTACCGCCCGCGCATCGGCATCGGCTGGATGGAGGCGCGCTACGGCCGGCTGTGGGAGCAAGGCCTCGAAGGCCTCGAGCGCTACAACGCCATCCGCAAGGTCGAGCCGATGCGCCGCGCACTGGACGAGCTGGGCTGCGGCAGCTGGTTCGCCGGCCTACGCCGCAACCAGGCGCGCAGCCGCGCGGCGATCGACTTCGTGGCGTTCCGCAACGGCCGCTGGAAAATCCATCCGCTGGCGGACTGGAGCGACCGCGACATCGGCATGTACTTGCAGAAGCACGGCCTGCCTTATCACCCGCTGTGGGAACAGGGCTACATATCGATCGGCGACACCCACACAAGCCGCCGCTGGGAACCGGGCATGGACCCGGAAGACACCCGCTTCTTCGGACTCAAGCGTGAGTGCGGACTGCACACCGTCACCTGAGCCTCCGTCCTTTCTCCCCATCCACGGACCCACGCCATGAGCCATACCGCACTGGCCGCCTTGCCGCAGCCTTCGCCCGACACCGCGCTGATCCCGCCGCACGGCGGCACGCTGAAAAATCTCTACCTGCCGGCTGCCGAGGCCGAGGCGCTGAAGAAGCGCAGCGCGGCGTTGCCCGGCGTCGTGCTGGACACGCGCCAGCTGTGCGACCTGGAACTGCTGCTCAACGGCGCCTTCTCGCCGCTGGAGGGTTTCCTCGGCCGCGCCGACTACGACCGCGTGGTCGAGGAAATGCGCCTTGCCGACGGCACTTTGTGGCCGATGCCGATCACCCTGGACGTCGACGAGGCCTTCGCTGCGCAGATCGGTCCGGGCAGCGAGGTCGCCCTGCGCGACAGCCAAGGCGTGCCGCTGGCGGTGCTGGAGGTCGAGGACATTTTCTGGCCGGATCGCCTGCATGAGGCGCGGCGCGTGTTCGGCAGCACCGACCGCCTGCATCCGGGCGTGGCCGAACTGCTCGAGCGCAGCGGGCCGGTCGCGCTGGGCGGTCGGCTGCGCGGCATCCAGCACCCGCGCCACTATGATTTCGCCGAGCTGCGCGACAGCCCGCAGCAGCTGCGCGACTGGTTCGCCGCGCAGGGCTGGCAGCGCATCGTCGCCTTCCAGACGCGCAACCCGATGCATCGCGCGCATCGCGAGCTGACCCTGCGCGCGGCCCGCCAGGTGGAAGCGAAGCTGCTGATCCAGCCCTCGGTCGGCCGCACCAAGCCGGGCGACGTCGACCACTACACGCGCGTGCGCTGCTACCGCGCGCTGCTGCCGCAATACCCGCAGGACAGCGTGAAGCTGTCGCTGCTGCCGCTGGCGATGCGCATGGGCGGTCCGCGCGAGGCGCTGTGGCACGCAATCATCCGCAAGAACTACGGCGCCAGCCATTTCATCGTCGGACGCGACCATGCCGGCCCCGGCAACGACGCCGAGGGCCGGCCGTTCTACGGCCCGTTCGACGCGCAGCACCTGCTCGAGCAGCACCAGCACGAACTGGGCATCCGCATCGTGCCGTTCCCGGCGATGGTCTACGCGGCCAACCGCGACGCCTACCTGCCGGCGGACGAGGTCGCGTCCACCGACGTGGTGCGCGACATCTCCGGCACCGAGCTGCGGCGGCATCTGCGCGAGGGCAGCGAGATCCCGGCCTGGTTCAGCTTTCCGGAAGTGGTGAAGATCCTGCGCGAGCGGCACCCGGCGCGAGCCATGCGCGGCTTTGCGCTGTTCTTCACCGGCCTGTCCGGCGCCGGCAAGTCGACCATCGCGCAGGCCGTGCTGGCCCAGCTGCTGGAGCGCGGCAGCCGTCCGGTAACCGTGTTGGACGGCGACGAAGTGCGCCGCCATCTCTCGCGCGGCCTGGGCTTTTCGCGCGAGGACCGCGACGCCAACGTCACCCGCATCGCCTACGTGGCCAGCGAAGTGGTGCGCCACGGCGGCATCGCCATCTGCGCGCCGATCGCGCCCTACGCAGGGGCACGCGCGCAGGCACGCGCGCTGGTTGAGGCCCATGGCGACTTCGTCGAGATCCACGTCGCCACGCCGCTGGAGGTGTGCGAAGCGCGCGACCGCAAGGGCCTGTATGCGCAGGCGCGCGCCGGCAAGCTGCCCGGCTTCACCGGGATCAGCGATCCCTACGAAATTCCCGACCGGCCCGAGCTGCGCCTGGACGCGCAGACCGCCGAACCCGCCGCGCTGGCGCAGCAGGTGCTGGCCCTGTTGCGCGACAGGGGACTGATCGACGGTTGAGTGGCGGCATGTGTGTTTGGCTGGTTCGCCAGCCTTGCGCCGGAAGCGGATCGCGCACGAGGCTGGCGAGACCGCGGTGACGTATGCCGATCCATCATCCAGTGGTGGCGCCGCCTTAGAGCCTGTTTACGATCTGCCGGCAGCTCGCGTGGGGAATGGTTTGCGCGCAGGCCAAGCAAGCACGAAGGCGCGAACGTCAGCCCGCGACAGCATGATGCCGTCGGGATGCGGGCTGACGGTGGGCTGTCGTCGAGTGGCCGCCACACGGCGTCGCGCAGCTCGGCCCGACAGAGCATCAGGCCGGTGCTGAGCACGACGCGTCGGCCACTGGATGACGACGTGGGTTATCTGAAGATCGCAAACCGGCTCTTACGGACAAGCCGCTCCGGCTGCGCGGCTTGCTCGCTGCGAGCGCTGCGATGATCGCCACAGGATTTATCGCCAGCTTGGCGCGGCCGATGGCTCATGCTTTTCCGAGAGCTCGTGCATGTCCCTGGCATAGGCGACGCCATGCCCGCCACCTGACCGACGCCACGCGGCAGTGCAACGCAAGCGGCTACGCCGACACGCCCTCAGATGCCCACAGGCATGAGAGCCGTGCGCTCCCGCCAGTGCGGCACGGCAGGCCAGTCGCTGCGCGGCGCATCGCTGGCCAGCGCGCGCACCACGTCGCGCCGGTCCAGATGCGGCGCTAACTGGCTGATGAATTCCAGCACGTAGCCGCGCAGCACGCTCTCCCGCCGCAGCACGATCCAGGTGGTGCAGGGAGCGAACAAGTGATCGGCCGACAGCGCGCGCAAGTCGACGTCGCCCGGCAGCATCGCCATCTCGGCCAGCACGCCGATGCCCAAACCGGCGCGCACGTAGGTCTTGATCAGGTCGGCGTCGCTGGCGGTCATGGCGATCTGCGGCCGCAGGCCGGCGCTGTCGAAGGCGCGGCGCAGCGAGGACTCGGCGCGCAGCGAAGATTCGTAGCTGACCAGCGGCAGCGCGGACAGCTCGTCCAGCGTGGGCGGCTCGCGCCGCTGCGCCAGCGGGTGGTCCTGCGGCGCCACGATCACCCGCTGCCAGCGATAGGCCGGCAGGGCGATGCCGCTGGCCGGCGCCGCGCCGGCGCTGCTGACCACCGCCAGGTCGACCCGGCGCGCTTCCAGTTGGCCCAGCACGTCGGCGTCGCGGCCCGGCTGCAGGTGCACGCTGACCTGCGGATAGCGCTGGTTGAGCGCGCCGATCGCCGGCGGCAGCGCGAAGCGCGCCTGGGTGTGGGTGGTGGCGATACGCAGCTCGCCGCATTCCTCGTTGCGCAGGTTGGCGGCAATCGAGCGGATATTGGCCGCCTCGGCAAGGATGGTGCGGGCGCGCTCCAGCACGTGCTGGCCGGCGTGGGTCACCGCGTCGAGGCTCTTGCCTTTGCGCACGAACAACTGGAAGCCGAGCTCGTCCTCGAGCTGGCGAATCTGCTTGCTGAGACCCGGCTGGGTGGCATGCACCCGCTCGGCGGCGAGGGTGATGTTAAGGCCGGAATCGGCGATGGCGACGAGATAGCGAAGTTGAGTCAGGGTCATGAGCGGCTGGCCGGCGGACGTGGGCGATGGGCGATGGCGCGAACGAAGCGCCGATACATCGCGGTGCACGAACCGGCATCGCCGCCGCGGCCACGGCGCGGGTTGCCGCGCCATGCGGCTCCGGGCGTACGAGGTGGTCGCGTCTGTCGTTCATTTGGACATCTATACGGCCACTCTCATCAATTGTCAAATTTTCGTTTCCGGGCACCCTCATAACGCAGCGTCATATGCGCACCAACACAAATCATTTGTGGCCGGAAGGCGAGGCGCCTAGCGTGTTTGTTCCCCGTATCGATGGCCATTCGCGCAGGCTCATGCCATGAAGCTCTATCCACTGTTCGCCGATCTCGCCCGTCGCCCGGTAGCGGTGGTGGGCGGCGGCAAGGTGGCCGAGCGCAAGGTGGCGGCCCTGCTCGAGGCGGGCGCCGAGATCAGCGTGCATGCCGACGAACTGACCCCGCGACTCGCCGCGTGGGCGGCGCAGGGGCGCATCGCGCAGCGCTCCGCCAGTCTGGACGAAGACTGGCTGGCACAGGCCTGGCTGGTGATCGCCGCCACTTCCGATGCGGCACTGAACCGCCGCGTGGCCGCCGCGGCCGCGGCGCGGCGCGTGTTCGTCAACGTGGTCGACGACGCCGCGCTGTCCAGCTTCCAGGTGCCGGCCGTGGTCGACCGCTCGCCGCTGCTGATCGCGATCTCCAGCGGCGGCGCCGCGCCGATGCTGGCCCGCCTGCTGCGCGAACAGCTGGAGACTCAGCTGGATCACTCGCTTGGCGCCCTGGCGACGCTGGCCGCCGGGCTGCGCCAGCGCATCCGCCTGCGCTACGCCGACCTGTCCGCACGACGGCGCTTCTACACCGCGTTGTTCACCGGCCCGGTAGCCCGCCTGCTGCGTCAAGGCCGCCCGCTCGCCGCGCGCGAAGCCGCCGAGGCCGCGCTGGCGGAAACCGCCGACACTCCATCCGGTTCGGTGGTGCTGGTCGGCGCCGGGCCCGGCGATCCCGGCCTGCTGACCCTGCACGCCCTGCGTGCCTTGAACGAAGCCGACGTGATCCTGCACGACCAGCTGGCGAGCCCGGCGGTGCTGGCCCTGGCGCGCCGCGATGCCGAGTGCATCGACGTGGGCAAGCGCGCCGGCGATCACCGCACCGGCCAGGACGAGATCCACGCCTTGTTGCTGGCGCATGCGCGCGAGGGCCAACGGGTGGTGCGCCTGAAGGGCGGCGATCCGTTCGTGTTCGGCCGTGGAGGCGAAGAGCTGGAATTCCTGCGTGCGCACGGGATTCCCTACGAAGTCGTACCCGGCATCACCGCCGCCGTGGCCTGCGCCGCCTACGCGGGCGTGCCGCTGACTCATCGCGCACATGCGCAGTCGGTGCGCTTCGTCACCGCGCACTGCCGCGCTTCGCTGGATACGCTGGACTGGCCAGCGCTGGCGCAGGAGCGTCAGACCTTGACGGTGTACATGGGCGTGGGCCAGCTGGCGACCCTGCAGGCGCAGCTGCTGCGCCACGGGCGCGCGCCCACCACGCCGTTCGCCCTGGTCGAGAACGGCACGCGACCGGAGCAGCGCGTGGTCAGCGGCCCGCTGGCGGAACTGAGTGCGCGCGCTACGCAGCATCAAGTCGGCTCGCCGGCCCTGCTGATCCTGGGCGAGGTCGCCGCGCTGGCCGACACGCTGGCCTGGTTCGGCGCGCCGCCGCTGGGCTCGACGCCATCGGCAGCGCCGGCGATGCCGACTCGACGATCGCCTGCGACCGCCTCCCCGAATCCTTTACGCCCACGGGCGCATCATGCGTGAAGCCGCCCTCATCCCGCTTCGGAGCGATCCATGATCTACCACAGCATCCTCGACACCATCGGCAGCACGCCCGTCGTCAAACTGCACCGGCTGGCGCCGAAGCACGTCGATCTGTACGTGAAGGTCGAGGCATTCAATCCGGCCGGCTCGGTGAAGGACCGGCTGGCCCTGGCGATCATCCTCGACGCCGAGCAGCGCGGCACGCTCAAGCCGGGGCAGACCGTGATCGAAGCCACCTCGGGCAATACCGGCGTGGCGCTGGCGGCGGTGTGCGCGGCGCGCGGCTATCCGTTCGTGGCGGTAATGACCGAGACCTTCTCGATCGAGCGCCGCAAGCTGATCCGCGCCTACGGCGGCAAGGTGCTGCTGACCCCGGCAGCCGAGCGCGGCACCGGCATGGTGCGCCGGGCCAAGGAGCTGGCCGACAAGCACGGCTGGTTCCTGGCCCGGCAGTTCGAGAACCCGGCCAACCCGGCTTATCACCGCAACACCACCGCGGCGGAAATCCTGCGCGACTTCGCCGGCCGCCGGCTGGACTATTTCGTCAGCGGCTGGGGCACCGGCGGCACCCTCACCGGCGTGGGCGAAGTATTGAAGGTGGCGCGTCCCGAAGTGAAGGTGATCGCCAGCGAGCCGGCTGGCGCGGCCCTGCTCTCCGGCAAGGAGTGGCAGCCGCACAAGATCCAGGGCTGGACGCCGGACTTCGTGCCGGCCGTGCTCAACCGCGAGGTGGCGCACGAGATCCTGCCGATCGACGACGTGCTGGCGCGCGACACCGCGCGCGCGCTGGCGCAGCAGGAAGGCATCTTCACCGGCATTTCTTCCGGCGCCACCCTGGCGGCGGCCCTGCAGGTGGCTGCCAAGGCTGCCGAAGGTTCGGTGCTGCTGGCGATGCTGCCCGACACCGGCGAGCGTTATCTGTCGACCTTCCTGTTCGAGGGCGTCAACGAGGGGTCCGACGAGATCGAATGAGCGCCTTACCCGCGTGACCGGGCGCGGGTCGCCCGATCAAGCGCTGCGATCCGGGAATTCAAAGCTCGGCCGGCAGAGGCCATTCCGTCGACTTTGACGAGCCCTTGCTGTGCTCGCCCAGATGCAGGCTGCGGCCGTCGGCGGATACCCGCAGGCCGCGATCCGTAGCGAACTGCATCCAGGCCGGCCGCTGCGCCAGGCGGGCAGCCAGCGGGCGGCCGGCACCCCGGGTCTGGCGCAGCCACAGTATGGTTGCCGTCATGCGCAACGCAGCGATCGTGTCCTGCTGCCCATTCAGATAACTGACGTAGGCTTGCGAAGATTCGGAGACTGAGCTGCTCCCCGCAGGATTGGAAATCCAATCGAGCAGACTGGCTTGGCGCGGCAGCTGCTGCACGGTGAACAGCCGGTCATCCAGCACCTGTGTCCGCATCACGTCACTGCCCAACCAGGCGTAATAGGCCTCCGTCATTCGGCGCGTACCGGTTGCGGAAAACAGCAGCGCATCCCACCAGTGCGAGCGTCCCCCCTCTGCCAATCGATAGCTCGCCTCGACGAAGCGCAACTCCCATTGCATGCTGGCCTGCCAATCCGCATCGTCCTGGCCGACCGCGGCGAATGCTGTGGTGCAGCTATCCGGCAACGGCGCATCTGGCGGCAGCTCGCTCAGCATCTGCACGAATAAGCGTGACGCACCGCGCAGCCTGGCAGCCGCCAGCAGCGTGCCGATCAAGGTATTGCTGTGGGCATGCATGCGGCGCATCGCCTGCGCATAAGCGCATACCTGGTCGAGCGCTTCGGCTTGATGGCCATCGACAAAGGTCAGCGCGATCGCGGTGGGCCAGATGGTTTGCGTCTGGCCGTAGGCAGGTATCGCATTAACACTTGGCGTCAGATCGTTCCATTCGTAATCGTAGTCGACGATCGCCTGATCCCGCTTCAGACGCACCTGTTCGCGGGCCAGCAGCGCACGCAGCGCATCCTGATGCTGGCGCACCTTGACCAGGCAATCGTCATCATTGACGCGGCGGCAAGTGATAGCCCGGTCGGCGTCCTCAAGCGCTGGCAACTTGGGATATTGCGCGTCGGCAGCGCTCGCGAATTCGCTGATGTCCCCGCCATCAGGGTGGGCAGCCAGCCACTCAGCGAAGCGCTGCCGGTCCTGTGCATACACCGCATCCAGTCGATCCGCCGGCACGTCGTACCTGGCCAGCCACAAGGCAGGAAACGCATTGCGCCCCTGCTTCGGCCGCAGATCCTGCTGCATCAGCGCGAGCGCCTTCGCCTGCGCCTCGGTCGGGCCACGCAGGCGCGCCCACGAGAACAACACGGGATACACGATCACCACGACGGCGATCGCCAAGGCCAAGCCTTTCATCACGCGTTTCATGGCATCCCCTGTTCTGGTCCCGCTTCAACGATGCATCGCGCTACGGCCAGATGCGATTATTCGCACACCGAATGTCCGTCTTTCACATCTATCAGGCGCGCATTGGCGAGCACCACCTGGAACAAGGGTCGCGGCCAGGACTCGAACGACGTGGTGCCGGGCAAGATGGGGCAACTGGAAGTCTTCAGCAGGCGTGGCTGCTCCAGCGGCATCATGCCCATGTCGAACTTGAGCGTCCGGCTGAAGGGATTGTCGAGCTTGAGCAGCATGCCGCCGTCGCCGGACTGCTCGAGCGAAATGCGCAGCGTCCTGTCCGGATGCGCCATCGCGGCGACCACGCGGAAATGCGTCAGCTTGTCGCCCGCCACGTCGGCTTCGATCAGCAAGGTCTGGCCGGCGACTATCGCCAGTCCGAAGGGCTGGACGGTGCCGGGAAAGACTTCGTAGGTGCGGTCGAACGTGCTGCCATCGCGCTGCCTGAGCGTCACGCGCAGGTTCCGCTGGCAGAGGGTGTGCTTGCACATCTCCGCTTCGCTGACCGGATCGCCGGCATCGGGCGCAGGCGTCGCCGCATGCACGTCCAACCCCATCGCCAGCCACAGGCAAGCCGACAGCACGAACTTCCTTGATCGCATCACCTTGTCCCCTGGTTCTCATCCATCGAATCGCGTCCGATGCGTTCGCGATCATCCGCTGTGCAATCGTCCGCATCAAGTCCATATCGGACCTGCAGTACATCGGCATGGACTTCGGCAGTCATCAGCAGCCATGCCAGACAGGAGCGATCTCGCGATCGCGAGCCGGCTTCAGCCCGACATATTGCCGCGCGATCACGCCAAGTCGCGATGCCGAATGATTCCCCCGAACGAACGACGGGCGCCGCAGCGCCCGTCGTAACTTTCACTGTGTCGCGATCGATCGCCGAGACGACTCAGATGCCGTAGTACAGCTGGAATTCCAGCGGATGCGTGCTGGCGCGGTAGCGGGTGACTTCGCGCATCTTCACCTCGATATAGGCATCGATGAAGTCGTCGGTGAACACACCGCCCGCCTTGAGGAAGTCGCGGTCCTTGTCCAGCGCTTCCAGCGCGGCGTCGAGGCTGGAGCACACCTGCGGGATGTTCTTCTCTTCTTCCGGCGGCAGGTCGTAGAGATCCTTGTCGGCCGGCGCGCCCGGGTCGATCTTGTTCAAGATGCCGTCCAGGCCGGCCATCATCAGCGCGGTGAAGGTGAGGTAGCCGGACTGCATCGGATCGGGGAAGCGCACCTCGATGCGGCGGCCCTTCGGGCTGGCCACGTAAGGAATGCGGCAGCTCGCCGAACGGTTGCGCGCCGAATAGGCCAGCATCACCGGCGCCTCGAAGCCCGGCACCAGGCGCTTGTAGCTGTTGGTGGTGGAGTTGGCGAAGGCGTTGATCGCGCGGGCATGCTTGAAGATGCCGCCGATGTACCACAGCGCGGTCTGCGACAGGCCGCCGTACAGATCGCCGGCGAACAGGTTGTTGCCGTCCTTGCTGAGCGACTGGTGCACGTGCATGCCGCTGCCGTTGTCGCCGACGATCGGCTTGGGCATGAAGGTGACAGTCTTGCCGTTCTGGTGGGCGACGTTCTTGATCACGTACTTCATGGTGATCAGCTCGTCGGCCTTCTTCACCAGGGTGTTGAAGCGCGTGCCGATCTCGCACTGGCCGGCGTTGGCCACTTCGTGGTGGTGCACTTCGACCTTCTGGCCCAGCGACTCCAGCACCTTGCACATGTCGGCGCGCAGGTCGCCCAGCGAATCGACCGGGCTGACCGGGAAGTAGCCACCCTTCACGCCCGGGCGATGGCCGCTGTTGCCTTCGTCGTACTTGAAGCGCGACGACCACGCGGCTTCCTGCGACTCGATCTCGTAGAACACGCGGCCCATGTCGTTCTGCCAGCGCACCGAGTCGAAGATGAAGAACTCCGGCTCAGGCCCGAAGAAGGCGGTGTCGGCAATGCCGGTGGACTTGAGGAAGGCTTCGCCGCGCTTGGCGATCGAACGCGGGTCGCGCCCGTAGGCCTGCATGGTCGACGGCTCCAGCACGTCGCAGTGCAGGATCAGCTGGGTGTGCGCGCTGAACGGATCGAGCTGGGCGGTCTCGGGGTCCGGCATCAGGACCATGTCGGACTCGTTGATGCCCTTCCAGCCAGTGATGGACGAGCCGTCGAACATCTTGCCGTCCTCGAAGGTCGACTCGTCGATCGCATGGGCCGGGAAGGTGACGTGGTGGAGCACGCCGAGCATGTCGGTGAAGCGGAAGTCGACGAACTCGACCTCGTGTTCCTGGATCAGATCGAGCACTGTGTGGGCGGACATGGGCGAAGCCTCGGCTGCAGAAAGGTGAGTGGGAAGTGTGCAGGAGCGCTCTGTCGGCGGACAGGGGCCCTGGGGACACGCTCCTTGAGCAAGTCGCGTGCCAGCCTCAGGATCGCATGCGAATCAAGTAATTATGATGCCAGCGCGGTGACCGTCACGCACCTGATTCATGTGAAATGGTGCAAATTGCTCGCGCTAATACCCCAATGTGGTGCAAATGTAGCCAGTCGACTTCCGTTCGGCTAAGGCCCGCTGGCTGCCACGGCTTTGCCCTTAAGCTATGCGACTTTGTGCCGGCGCGCGTGCGCCCGTCCCGTCAGCCGGAGTCCTTCCATCGTGAGCGATCTGATCCGCGTCATCCTGCTCGGCATCATCGAGGGCATCACCGAATTCCTGCCGATCTCCAGCACCGGGCATCTGCTGATCGCCGAGAAGTTCGGCCTGGGCGAACGCTCGGACCTGTTCAACGTCGGCATCCAGGCCGGCGCGATCCTCGCGGTGACGCTGATCTACTGGTCGCGCATCTGGGGCCTGCTCACGCAATGGCGCGATCCGGCCAATCGCGACTACCTGTTCAAGCTGATCGTGGCCTTCCTGATTACCGCGGTGCTGGGCCTGGTGGCCACGCACTACGGCTTCAAGCTGCCTGAAAAGCTCACGCCGATCGCCTGGGCCCTGCTGCTCGGAGGCATATGGATGATCGCCGCGGAACAGCTGGCGGCGCGTCAGGTCGAACGCAGCGAGGTGAGCTGGCGGGTGGCGATCCTGGTGGGCATCGCGCAGATCGTGGCCGGCATCTTCCCCGGCACCTCGCGCTCCGGCGCCACCATCTTCACCGCCATGCTGGCCGGCACCAGCCAGCGCGCCGCGGCCACCGAATTCGCCTTCCTGGTCGGCATCCCTACCATGTACGCGGCCACCGGCTACGAGTTGCTGAAGGCGCTCAAGGGTGGCGGCGCCGCGCATGAAGACTGGACTGCGCTGGCCGTGGGCTTCGTGGTCTCCGCCATCGTCGCCTTCGTCGCAGTGAAATGGCTGCTGGGCTATATCCGCAGTCATCGCTTCACTGCCTTCGCGATCTATCGCATCGCGCTCGGCGGCGCGCTGTTGCTGTGGATTCCTGCTGGCGGTTGAGCCGACGAATTGCCGACTCTGCGGGTTGGCTTCCTACGCTAACTCTCGAAAATTTCGGCGGCGACCGTCCCTCATGATTCGACCATAGCAGCCCTGCGGATAAAGGATCGGGCAGCGTCCCGATCGCGCTCGACCTCACTGCTCAGCCAGTCGCGGAATTTGACGATTTTGCTGCTGTTCTGCCGCGCGATCGGGAAGGTAAACCAGAACGATCGGCCGTCCCCCGCGACGAAATCGTGCGCCGGCACCAATCTGCCAGTCTCGAGTTCATTGCGGAACAGGATCGGCGATCCGATCGCGATACCGTGGCCGGCCACGGCGGCGGCGATATCCAGATACTCCGCCGACAAATGGGTGCCGAAGCTGCCGGGCAATACGACATCACTGAAGCCGAGGGCACGATACCAGCGCATCCACCAGTCGGACCGGCCAAGCAGAGGGACGTCCAGCTGGCGTCGCGGGTCCGCGATGCCGGCAGCCGCGTCTTTCAATGCGGGTGCGCATAGCGGCATGAAGATGCTGGGGAACATTTCGATGGCGCGCAGTCCTGGCCATCGACCATGCCCGTTGCGGATGGCCACGTCGAAACGCCCCGAGCTCAGGTCCTGCGCGTCCGGCGACAAATCGAGGTCGATCACGATCTCGGGATGCTTCGTGCGGAACTTGCCCAGCTTCGGCGTCAGCCAGCTGGTGCCCAGGGTCGGCAGAGTGGTCAGCGAAAGCCGCCCCTCGTCCATGTCGGCGGCCTTGATGAAACAGGCGCGGAGCGTGGCGAACGCGTTGATCGCCTCGCGCGCGACCAGCTCGCCGGATTCGGTGAGCTCCACGCGTTGTGCATGACGCAGGAACAGCCTGACGCCGATTTGCTCTTCGAGACGCCGCACGTGGTAGCTGACCGAGGCCGCGGTGGTATCGAGTTCCTCTGCCGCCTTGGCAAAACTGCCGAGCCGGGCCGCCGCTTCGAAGGCCCGGATGGAGGAAAGCGACGGAAACCGGCGATGGTTGAGCATAAGTTTGGCTTAGCCTGCGGGATCATCTTCGAGTGGTCAATGGCCGTTCCACTTCGCCAATATGCGGGTCCATCCCTACTCTGGCCGCGCAGGAGTTTCCCGATGAATCGACCGCTTTCCAGCGCTCTTTCGCGCCGTGATTTCATCAAGGCCCTGACGCTGGCCGGCGGAGCCGCCGCTCTGGGCCTGCCGGGGTTGGCGATGGCGGGGCCCCAATCCTCCGCCAGCGCCGTCAGCGAACATACGCGAGACTGGCAGTGGCTGGTCGGCAACTGGAATGTATGGCATCGCCGATTGAAGGAACGCCTGGTCGGCGATACGCACTGGGAAGAATTCGCCGGCAAGAGCGCGCTCTGGCTTGCCATCGGCGGCCTGGCCACGATCGACGACAATATCGTCGAATTGCCGCAAGGCACTTATCGCGGGCTCACTCTTCGCGCCTTCGATCCCGGCACCGGCAAGTGGTCGATCTGGTGGCTCGACGGCCGCGATCCGGGCCATATCGATCCGCCTGTGCTGGGCGGTTTCGATGGCAACAGCGGCACCTTCATCGGCCACGATACCTTCAAGGGCCGCCCGATCCTGATGCGGTTTCGCTGGCTCGACATCCATGGCCCGCAACCGTGGTGGGAGCAGGCTTTCTCCACCGACGATGGCGCAAGCTGGGAAGTCAACTGGCGCAATTATTTCACCCGCACGGCGGCCGAACCGACGCCGCTGGCGGTGCTGGCGGATGCGCCGCACGACTTCGATTTCCTGGTCGGCAACTGGAAGGTGCAGCACCGCCGCCTGCGTCAACGCCTGGTCGGCAGCCATGCATGGGACAGCTTCGATGGGACCCTGCTCAACTGGCCGGTGCTGGGTGGGCACGGCAACGTCGGCGACAACGTGATGGCCTTGCCTAGCGGCACGGTTCGCGGGATCGGTCTGCGCGCCTATGATCCGACCGCGAAGCAATGGCTGAGCTGGTGGCTGGACGGCAGGACCCCATCCACCATCGAGCCACCGGTGCGCGGTCGTTTCGCGGACGGCGTCGGTACTTTCATCGGCAACGACACGCTGGATGGCCGACCGATCCAGACACGCGTGGTCTGGTCGCGCATCACCCCGCGCTCGGCGCGCTGGGAACAGTCCTGTTCGTCGGACGGTGGCGCAAGCTGGGAGCTCAACTGGGTCAGCGACTTCACGCGAAAAGCCTAGGACCGCCGCGACTAGCGCTGCACGAGGTGGGCGAACCATTCCCAGCCGCGCACATGCCCGGCGATCAGCTTGGCGCTGGTGAGCATCGGCACCGCCAGCAGCGCACCCGGGATGCCCCATAGCCAGCCCCACACCAGCAGCCACAGCAGGATCGCGATCGGGCTGATGCGCATGCGCCGGCCCATGATCATCGGCGTGATCAGGTTGCCTTCCACCGCGGTGATGCCGGCGAAGCACAGCGCCGGCAGCATGGCCTGGCCCAGCGTGTCGAAGTGCACCGAGCCGACCAGCAGCAGCACCACCGTGGTGGTGATCGCGCCGACATAGGGAATGAAATTGGCCAGCGCGGCCACCGCGCCCCACAGCAGCGGATCGGGCACGTGCAACAGCCACAGCATCGCCGCCGTGGTCAGGCCGAGCACGACATTGATCAGCACGGTGGTGAGGATGTAGCGGGACACCTCGGTCTGGATGCTGCGCACCACGGCCACGGTATGGCGCTTGTGGCGGAAGTTGGGGGCCAGCTCGACCAGCCGGCGCAGCAAGGTGTCGCCATACAGCAGGAAGAAGAACACCAGCAGCACGACCGTAAGCACGGCAGCCATGGCCTTGGGCGTGTTCGACAGCAGATCCCAGGCGCTCACGGCGACCGAGCCGGGGCTGCCGGCGGCATGAGCCGACGCTCCGCCGACCAGCGACTGGGTCGCGCGGCTGGCCGCCTCGAACGGCTGCAGCACGCTCTTCAGCTTGGGCAGCAGGGCGCGGATCGCCGCGGGCGCGCTGTGGAACCAGCCCATCGCCGGCTGCGCCAGCAGGCTGCCGGCCCAGCCAACTGCCGTAAGCAGGCCGACCATCAGCACGCTGGCGCTGAACCAGCGCGGCACCCGCCGCCGCGCGGCGCCGGCGACGATCGGGTTCAGGGCCAGGCCCAGGAAGGCCGCCAGCACCAGCGGAATCAGCAGCACCTTGGCCAGGGTGACGGTGTAGAGCAGGGCCAGCGCCAGCATGATGTTCAGTACGATGCGGATGCCGTGCAGGTGACGGGCCAGGCGACGGGAATGCGGCCGGCCGTGCAGCGGCGGCCGGCGCGGCATCGCAGCCGCCTCCGCCGGCGACAGCGACCGGCCTTCGGCCGTCATGCCGCGTCGTCTTGCGGGTCGGCAGCGCCTTGCGCTTCGCCGCCGCCGAACACCGCAGCGAAATCGAGCCCGCCGAGCAGTTGCGCGCCCTGCGCGACCAGTTCGGCGACGCCGCTGCCGAGCAGGCTCTGCACCGCGGGCACGCGCAGTGGATGGACGTCGAGCCGGGCCAGCAGAAAACCCGCGCCGGCGGCCACGCCAACGCTGCTCAAGGGATGGCGGTAGCCGCGCGCAAGCAGCGCGGCGGCCGGCACGGTGACTTCCTCGCGCGCCTGCTCGAGGCGCTGTTGCGCCGCGCGTACGCGTGCCAATTGCCCGGACAGACTCATGCCTCGCCCCCTTCCCGTTCCGCGAGCCCGCTCTGCTGTTCGGCGCGTCGCGCCGTCTCACGCATCATGCTGCGCCAGCCCCGGCGCGAACCCGGCAGGCTCATCCAGTGCATGCAACGCCGGAACAGCCAGATCGCGCCGAACAGCAGCAGCAGCTGCAATCCGGCCAGGGCGGCCAGCGCCCACGGCCACGAACCGAACCACTTGGCCAGCAACAAACCGATCAAGCCGAGCAGGGTGAGGCCAAAACCCACGCCGACCACGGTGGCGACCAGCCCCGCCACCAGCATCCACGATATCGCGCTGCGCGCCAGTCCGAGTTCGGCGGCCAACAACTGCAGCTGGGCGCCGAACAACCGCTTTACTGCGCCGGCCAGCTCGCCCAACTCATCCAGCAGGCGCGTCGGCGGCACCGGCGCACCTGCGGGCTCCGCGGCTTCGCGGTCGTCGGCTTGCTGCATTCCCTGCCCCCTGCCGGCCCGCTTCAGCGCCGCAGGATCCGGCCCAGCAGCCAGCCCGCGCCCAGGGCGATGGCCACCGCCTGTACCGGTTTTTCGCGCACGTAGTCGCGCGCCTGCTCCAGCCATTCGTCGGCACGATCCATCGCGGCATCGTAGCTGGCGCGGCCACGCTCGTTCAGATCGGCGGCCTTCTCGGTGGCCTTGCTGGCTGCGCCGGCCACCTTGTCGGTAGCGCTGTGCATGCCTTCCTCGACCCGGTCGGCAGCGCGGTCAAGCGCATCCTTGGCGTTGGCCACTACCTGGGAAGTGGCCTGCTTGACGCGCTCGGCGCCTTCCTCGATGCGCGCGTTCGCGCCAGCGGCGGTGTCGGTGCTCGAAACAGACTTGCTCATGGCGTTCTCCATAACCGTAACGAAAGGTCGATCGAAACCAGCTTCACTCTAACGGATGCGCATGCACCGCGCCCTAACGGCTGCGGCGCAGAAAGGCCACCACCGACAGGATCAGGAAAATCACGAACAGCACCTGGGCGATCCACGCGGCCGTACCAGCAATGCCGCCAAAACCAAGTACCGCCGCAATGATGGCGATGACCAGAAAGACCAGGGCGTAATGCAACATGAGATGCTCCCGACTGCGTAAAGGCTCCTGATCCATTCATCCATAGGCGATGCGCGCTGAGCGTGAAGGCGGCGGAGGAGTCCAACGAACGCGGGGGCATCGTTCAGCCATCGTCCATGCACGCGACGTGTGGGAGCGTCATGTGCGCCAATCAGACGCGGCATTCACGCGATGCTTGATTCGATGCGCGATGGCCTTGGACTGCCGATGCAATCCCGCGCGCTGCTCTGCGGCTCGGCCTTCGAGGCGACCGGCTACGCCACGGCCTCGAGCGCCAGGATGCCGCGCCGGAACAAGCCATGCTCCAGCTCCAGGCGCGCCATCCTGGCGCCATCGAGATCGCCGCAGCGCTTGCCGAGCAACTGGCCGATCAGCTCGGTCTGCGCCGGGCCGAGCAATCCGCTGCCGTAATCGTTGAGGCTTTGCCCCGTGCGCAGATCGAGACTGCGCACCAGCGGACTGTAGGCAACCTGCATGTCGTCGAAGTCCGGTTCCGTGCATGGTGTGTGCACGCGCTCGAGCGCCGCGGACAGGCTGTGCTCGAACGCGCCCATCGACCAGGATCGATCGATCAGCTCGCGGCCGCGCCGGCAACGCTCGGCAGTCTGTTCTGGACGCGCCAGGTCGGCGTAGATTTCCTGCGCGACCGCCTCGAACACCGTGACCTCGGGCGCGCCTGCGGCAGTGCCGGCCATGGCGGCGTTTTCGCGAACCTCGATGCCGTGTTCCGCCGGCAACAGGAAGCGGTTGTTGCCCACGCCGTTCGTATAGACCGGGCAGCCGTTGTAGACCGACTCGAGCAGATAGAAGCCGAACGGTTCCGGGAATGCGTTGTAGGCCAGGCAGAAACGGCTGGCACGCATCAGGCGAAACAGGGCGCGCTGATTCAAGGGCGGCACCGCCACGAAGAAATCGGCGCAGCTGTAGCCGCTGGCTGCCAGGAAGCCGTCATAGGTGGCGCGACGCTGCGGGTCGAGCGAGGTGTCGGGTATCAGCAGCTTGATCGGCGGCGAGGCGTGCGCCCGGGCCAGCTCGTTGAGGCAGAACAGGATGCTCAGGGTGGCGGTCCAGTCCTGCTTGCGCGGCTGCAGGGCGTGCCCGCAGACCGCAGCGCCCTCAAGCTGCCGCTGCACCGTGCCCGGCAGCTCCATGCCGCCCAGGTGCGGGCTGCCGTCCGGTGCGCCGACGCAGGGCAGCGGCAGACGCAGATCGGTAACCCGCCCCAGGCCGTGCGTATTCAGGCAGCGGCGGTTGCGCCAGTCGGGGCAGGCGAACAAGGCGCGCAGCACCCGCGCCAGATAGGGCGAGTTCGCACAATGCAGATCGATATCGGCATTCGTCATCCAGGCACCGCAGCCATGCGCCAGACCGTGATACAGCACCATGTTGCGCTTGGCCCATTGCCGGCTGGGCAAGGCCGTCACTACGCCGGCATCGTCGTACAGCGCCACGTCCGCCACGCCCTGTCCGCGCGCCCAGGCCATCGCGCTGGCACGCCCGAACGGCAGCATGGCTTCTTGCATGCTCACGGCCACCGGCTGGGCCACCGCACCGATCTGCCAGCCCAGCCGCTTCAGCGCCGGCGGCACGGCGTTGTTGACGATGCCCACCGATCCCTGGAAAGGAGGCACGCCCATTCTGGACAGCTGTAGCGATATCGTCCCGGACATCTTTGCGGCGGACCCCGACATTCCGATCGCATGCACCGCCCGGCGCACGCACGAGGCCCGATCTTCACGTGCCGTCAACAGCCCGAGGAAGTGCCTAACGGGCTATGACTTCGGTCATACGAGCGACCTATTCAGGCTGTAGATGCCCACCAGCTCGGCCTCGGCCAGCACGTGCCCGGCCATCGCCGCGCGCAGCTGGGCCAGGGTGAAGCCATCGGTCAGCGCCAGCCGCTCTACGTCCAGCGCATGGATGCGGAAATGATAGTGATGCATCAGGCTGTCGTTCCAAGGCGGGCACGGGCCGTCGTAGCCCAGGTAATCGCCGGCCATTTCGGCGTCGCCGGTGAACCAGGCGGTGTAGTCGTTCAGCCCCTGTACGCTGCCGGGCGGTCCGTGCGGCTCGCGTTTGCCGCGCGGGGTCACCGCGTCGCTGCAGGCGCCAGCCGCGAGTTCGCCGCATTCCGGCGGGATGTTCGCCATCAGCCAGTGCACGAATTCCACCCGTGGCAGGTCGGCGGGCACAGTGCGGCCGGCCTGGTTCACGTCGTCTGCCCGGCTCGGCACGTCGTTATCGATGCAGGTGAGCACGAAGGAGCGCGTGCCCTCGGGCGCGCCCTTCCAGGCCAGGTGCGGACTTTGGTTGTCCGACAAGGCCACCGGATCGCCCAGCTTGGCGAAGGCGAAGCGGGCCGGAATCGACTCGCCGGATTTGAAACTGTCACTGCGCAGTTGCATGCGTTATTCCTCAAGAGCCTGGATGAAGCGACACCATGCCGAAGCGATCATGGCCGATACGTGACGCGATAGACCGCGCCGGCCAGGTCGTCGCTCACCAGCAGGCTGCCGTCCGGCATCGGCTGCACGTCGACCGGGCGACCCCAGGCGCTCTCGTTCTGCTCGAAGCCGGTGACCAGAGGCTGGTACGACACCGCCTTGTCGCCCTTCACGCGCACCGTCATCACGCGGTAGCCGGATTTCTTGCTGCGATTCCAGGAGCCGTGTTCGGCCACGATGATGGCGCCTTTATAGTCAGCCGGGAATTGCCTGCCTTCGTAGAAACGCATGCCCAGCGAGGCCACGTGCGCGCCTAGCTTCAACACCGGCGGCACGTAGTCCTTGCAGCTCTTGCCCTTGCCGAATTCCGGATCGAGCGTGTCGCCCTGGTGGCAGTAGGGATAGCCGAAATGCTGGCCGTTGCGGGTGATTTCGTTCAACTCGTCGCTGGGCATGTCGTCGCCCATCATGTCGCGGCCGTTGTCGGTGAACCACAGGCGCTTGCTCGCCGGCTGCCAGTCGAAGCCCACCGTGTTGCGGATGCCGCGCGCCACGTCCTGCCAGTCGCTGCCGTCCGCGCTCATGCGGATCAGCTTGCCGTGGTCGGGGCCCGGATCGCAGATATTGCAGGGCGCGCCGATCGGCACGTACAGCTTGTCGTCCGGGCCGAAGGCGATGAACTTCCAGCCGTGATGGGTCTCGGTGGGCAGCTTGTCGGTGACGACTTCCGGCGCCGGCGGGTGATCGAGGTGGTTCTCGATATCGCGCAGCACCACGATCTTGCTCACCGCCGACACGTACAGGTCGCCGTGGCGGAAGGCCACGCCCACCGGCATCTGCAGGCCGCTGGCGATCACTCGCACCTGGTCGGCGTGGCCGTCGCCCTGGCTGTCGGTGAGCGCATAGACCTTGCCGGCGTCCATCGAGCCGACGAACACGGTGCCCTTCGCGCCAAGGGCGATTTCGCGCGCATTCGGCACCTGATCCGAATACACCGCGATGTGGAAGCCCTTGGGCAGGGTCAGCTGATCGAGCTGCGGCGCAGCGAGCGCCGGCACGGTCAACAGGCAGAGGAACCAGCACAGCAGCGTACGCATCGTCGTCGCCTCGTGGGAACCGGGGCTGCGATCATAGCGCGGCCGTCATGACACCGACCCGACGCCGCCGACGCGGCACCGGCCAGCTCAACCGATCTGCAGGCTGCCCTCGGCCAGCGCATTGAAGCGCGCGGCGATGTAGTCGTCGGTGAAGCTGGTCATGTCGCGGCCGCGGATGAAGCCGCAATGGCCGCCGTATTCGGCAATGTCCAGCTCGATGCAGGACGGCAGCTGCAACTGCTCGAAGGCGTTCACCGGAATCACCGGATCGTCGCGCGCGGTGAGGATGGTGGCCGGGATCGACATTGCCGCCAGGGCCGCGCCGGCCACCGAGTAGCCATCGAGATAGGCCTGCAGCGATTTGAAGTCGGTGTGCCGCAGCACCAGCGCCTCGGTCAGTCCACGCAGGCTCTGCTTCAGCTCGGCCAGCTCGAAGTACTGCTGATGCGGGAACGCGGCCTGCTTGAGCTGCAGCGAGCGGCGCCACTTGTGCATGAAGTAGGCCTGGTAGAACCACGGCGCATTTTCTTCAAGCGAAAACAGGCCTTCGCCGGGATCGATGATGGGGCACACCGCCAGCGCGTAGGCCAGCGGGATGCCGACGGCCTGCGCGCGCAGTGCCGCGCGCAAGGCGAAGTTGCCGCCCAGCGAGAAGCCCGCCACCACCAGCGGCCGCGCCGGCCAGCGCTGCGCGATGTCGCCCAGCGCGTGCACCACTTCGTCGATACGGCAGGAATGGAACAAAGCCTCGTTGAGCGCGTGGCTGTCGCCGTGATCGCGGAAGTTCAGCCGGAATACGTCCCAGCCCTCGGCGAGCAGGCGGCTGCCGGTCTGCAGCACGTAGGTCGAATCGAGGCTGCCTTCCCAGCCGTGGAACAGCACGGCGAGGCCACGCGCACCCTCGCGGCGGCTGCGCTGCGCGGTGTAGGCGCCGGTCAGCCGCACGCCGTCGCCGCCGTCGACCACCATCGCCTCGGCGCCGTCCCTCACCGTCTGCGCCGCACGTGGCAGCAGCCAGCGCCGCACGCCGCTGGAAGACAACATGGTCTGCAGATGGCCGCTCCGCAACGGCCAGGGCGGAAGAAAATCGCGGCCACGCGGCAGATTCATGCCGTGTGCTTGTCCAGGGCCGCGGCGATGCGCTCGCGCGACAATTCGGCCATGCGCCGACGCGCATCCGGCGTGGAGGGCACCGGCTCCAGGAAGTGCACCTCGGCATCCAGCGGCGGCCCGCCGAGCAGACGCAGCAGGTTGTGCATGAAGCTCTCGTGCTCGCGGAAGCCGGCGTCGATCAACCGCTCGCCCTGCACCGCAAAGCGCAGCGCCACCGGCTGCACCGGCACCTCGGCGTCCAGCGCCGCCTGGAAGATGCGCGCATGGAATACCTTCAGCACGCCGCCGTAGCCGGTGCCGCCTTCCGGGAACACCGCCACCGAACGGTCGCCGCGCAGCCGCTCCACCATCACCTGCATCACCGAGGCGAGCGAGTGGTTGTTGCCACGCCGGTGAAAGATCGTGCCCGCGCTGGTCGCCATCCAGCCGACCAGCGGCCAGCGAGCGATCTCCGCCTTGGCCACGAAGCACACCGCGCGCTGGCTGTGCAGCAGCACGATGTCGATCCACGAGGTGTGGTTGGCCACGAACAGCACCGGGTCGGCCAAGGGCTGGCCGACCCGCACCGAACGCAGGCCGAAGATGCGCAACAGCGCGGTCGACCACCAGCGGATCACCCGGTGCCCGAACGGCTCGCGGCCGTTGCGCATCACCGCATTCTGGTTCCAGCTCATCACGAAGATGCACAGCAGGATGCCCAGCACGGTGTGCAGCAGCAACAGCGGTACGCGCCACAAGTAGCGTACGGGTTGGATCGAATGGCGACGCGGCGTGGGGACGTGGGTGCTCATTACTGCGTGAGTTTAGCGTTAAGCGGCCGATGGCGCATTGCCGCAATGCGTGATGCGATCAGCGCTGCAGCTGCGCCAGCGGCAGCGACGGCGAGCGCTTCACCGTACGCAGCACGAAGCTGGAATTGACGTCGGCCACGCCGGCGTCGTTCAGCAGGTGGTCGAGCAGGAAGCGCGAAAAGTCCTGCAGGTCCGCCACATAGACATGCAGCAGGTAGTCCATGTCGCCGGTCAGCGCATGGCAGGCCACCACCTCGTCCCAGCCATTCACGCGGGCCACGAAGCTCTCCACCGCGGCGCTTTCGTGCTTGCTCAGCTGCACCCGCACGAAGGCCTGCAGGCCCAGGCCGACCGCCTGCGGATCCACCTGCGCCGCGTAGCCGGTGATGATGCCGTCCTCCAGCCGCTGCAGGCGACGAAGGCAGGCCGAGGGCGACAGGCTGACCCGCTCGGCCAGTTCCGCATTGGTGATGCGGCCCTCGCCTTGCAGGACGGCCAGCATGCGCAGATCGGTGCGGTCCAAGCTCGTCATGCGGAATATTCGACTACATATGCTCTTTATGGAGCAATCATATTGCATTTGATCACCTTAACGGCGCAATAAAACAAGTTTCATGCGGGCCGTCCGGCATAAGCTTATGCCCGTCGGTCATCCCCTCGGAGCACGCCATGGAAAACAGCACGCCACGCAAGGTCGAGCATCAGCACACCGACCGCGGCTATGTGCCGGTCTATGCCAGCGGCGTGGTCGAGCAGCCCTGGTCCAGCTACAGCCGCACCGACCACGAGGTCTGGGACACCTTGTTCAAGCGCCAGCGCGAATTGCTGCCGGGCCGCGCCTGTGCCGAGTTCATGGCCGGCGTGGAGCGTTTCGGCCTGGGCGACGGCGGCATTCCCAAATTCGCCGACTTGAACAAGGTGCTGGGCGCGGCGACCGGCTGGGAACTGATGGCGGTGGAAGGTCTGCTGCCCGACGAGGTGTTCTTCGATCACCTGGCGAATCGTCGCTTTCCGGTGAGCTGGTGGATCCGCAAGCCCGAGCAGCTGGATTACCTGAGCGAGCCCGACCTGTTCCACGACCTGTTCGGCCATGTGCCGCTGTTGCTCAACCCGGTGTTCGCGGACTACATGCAGGCCTACGGCCGCGGCGGCATGAAGGCCTTCGCGATCGGTCCCGAGGCGCTGATGAACCTCACCCGCCTGTACTGGTACACGGTGGAGTTCGGCCTGATCGATACGCCGGAAGGCATGCGCATCTACGGCGCCGGCATCGTCAGCTCCAAGGGCGAATCGATCTATTCGCTGGATTCGCCTTCGCCCAATCGCATCGGCTTCGGCCTCGAGCGGGTGATGAGCACGCGCTACCGCATCGATACCTATCAGCAGACCTATTTCGTGATCGACAGCTTCGAGCAGCTGTTCGAAGCGACCCGGCCGGACTTCACCCCGATCTATGCCCGCCTCGGCACGCGCGAGGCGCATGCCGCCGGCGACGTGCTCGCACAGGATCGGGTGTTCCAGCGCGGCAATCGCGAAGGCTGGGCCAGCAACGCGGATACCTGAGGCCCGGCGCCTTATCCGCAAACTCGCATGCAGCGGCTGCGCCGTTGTTCAGCGCACGAATCGTCATGCAGCAGGCCTGACGATAGCTTTAAACGGCGCAGTGACACGCTGCGAACGCACCCAAGCGAGATTCAGAAAATCGCCGGGCCGAGAGTCGCATGACCCCGATCCCGGCAGGTGAAGCTTGGCAAGACCCGATGGATCAGCGCGCCGGCAGGGCGTCGATCCAGGGGCGAATGATGCCGATCCACAAGGCGTAGCCGGAGTGATTCATATGCAGGCCGTCGCCGATGAACCAGCCGGGTTGCGGCTGACCGTCCTTGCCGAGCATGGGCGTAAAGACGTCCAGATACGTGACGCCTTTCTGCGTGGCGGCATAGCTGTGCACCAGCGCGTTCGCCTGCCTGATCTGCGGCAATAGCGCGCGACGCGCGATGCTCGGCTTGATCGAGACGAAGGCCACCGGCACACCGGGATCGACTGCGCGCACCTTGCGCACGAAGGCGGCGAAAGCGTCGCGCACCTGCTGCGGGGTGTGGCCGTCCTGGATGTCGTTGTCGCCCGCGTAGAGCACGATCGCGCGCGGGTGATACGGCGCCACGATGCGATCGGCATAGTAGGTCGAATCCGGCAGCTCGGAACCGCCGAAACCGCGGTTGATCACGGCTACGCCCGGGAAATCCGCCGACAGCGATTTCCAGTGCTCGATCGACGAACTGCCGATGAACAGCACCGCGTCTTGCGGCGGCGGCTGCGTGCGATCCGCGGCTTCGAAGGCGGCGATCTGCGGCTCCCATTGGGGCGGCGTATCCACCGGTGCCTTGTCCAGCGCGGACGCGAGCAGCGGCCACAGCGCAAGCAGCAGCGGGATCCAACGTTTCATGATGGCCTCATCGGGGAGTGGGCGGACGTGGAGAGTCCGAGGTTAACGCGAGCGCCCTCAATGCGACACCCTTCGATATCTCGGCACACGCGGCACCGGCGCAGCGAACAAGCGGATGCGCGCGGGTGCAAGGTCAGGCTCCAAACAGGCGAATACGTATGCCTGCGCGACGCATCGCTTGCCGCGAGCATCGTGAACGCCCCGAACCATTCGGGCTAAAAGCTCGCGCGCTATCTCCTGACGCTTCGCATCACCATCGAGCGACCGTCAGATAGTCATGCCTGGCTTGGTCTGACTGGCTGTCAGGCCAAGCGGCGCGCGCTGCCGCATGATGGCTGCGCGGCAGCAATCCATCGGGCTGATTTGCGCATATGCAGGCGTGCTCCCTCGTCGTGTGCCGACGTGGACTTCTGCGTCCTTTCCCGCTTGCGCGCAAACCGCTCCCGGCGCGAACGGCCTGGAGATCACGGACCGGCTTCAAGGCCGCTTCAATTCGCTGACCTTCAGCACCGTCGCAATACGGCTGCCGTCCCAGCGATAGACCAGATGCTCGGCCTGCACGCAGGGTTCGGCCAGGTCCGGATAGAACAGCGCCACGCATTCGCCGCCGGCATGGCGTGCGCTGTCGTAGACGATGCCGTTCGAGCCATCCGTGCGCAGGCGGCGCGCCAGCGCGATGCTGGCCGCATAGCTGTCCGGATCGTGTTCCGCCGTCCAGCCGCCGCGCAAATCATGCAGCTGGCCGTGGATGCCGGTGCGGTAGCAGCGCATCGAGATGTCGCAGGCGGGCTCGGCGGTAGCGGCCAGGAATTGCTGGCGGTGGAACACGGTTTCTTCCACCGCGGTGGCCAGCGTGTGCGCTGCGTAGAACACGCCCCAGCTGCCGTCGGAGAAGCGGCTGCCTTCCGGATTGAGATGCGTGAAGGCGGCCATCACCGGCGTCGTGCCGGGTCCGCTGACCCGTCGATCCGCCGGCACCATGCGCAGCGCGCCCAGCTCGTCGCGCATGTGCGGATCGGTGATGGCTTCGATCGCGAACACCGCCTCCAGATCGGCCGGATCGGCGATGCGGTCGAACACGCTTACCGGCGGGAAGCGGCTGGGCACGATGCGCCAGGCCTGGCTCCAGCGGATGCGCTTCAAAGGGGGTTGTTCTGCCATGCTGCGGGTTCCTTCCTAAGGCCCCCGTAGGATGACAAAGCCAGGTATCGCTGTCTGCGACGCCCTGCGGCCTGCGTCTCAATTCCAGCCGCGCTGCGCGTCCAGGTACTGCCGCACCACGTAGAGATCCGCCACGTTGCCCGACAGCATGCGCTGCAGCGCCGACTCGCCGCCGAACAGTGACGCCTGGTTGGGCTTGTGCACCCAGGCGTTGGCCTGCTGCGGATCGGGGAACAGGATCTGCAGCGACTTGTAGATGCCGAGCAGATAGCTGATGCGCTCGATCACGTCGCGCCCCGGCGTGCCGTCCTGCAGGCGCTTCCATTTGTAGAAGGTCGACTCGGGCGGCTCGCCCAGCAACCTGCGCTGATCGGCGATGCGCAGGTTCCACTCTTCGGCGAGGCGGAAGAAGGCCCGCAGGGCGGGACCGCCCAGGTCTTCGGCGGGGACATTCTCAGGCAATCGATGAGCCAGCATGGATCGACTTCCCTTGTGAAGTTGTGATCTATCTTACTTCACGTGTGCACTTTTTGACCAGCCCCCTCCGGAGGATTTTTCAGGCGCCGTCCGGGGCATCCGCCTCGGGCTGGTCGTCGTGCTTCTTCGCGCAGTCGCAGCCGAAGTCCGGCTCCGGCCCGCCCTCGGCGATGAAGCGGTCGATGCGCTGCTCCAGCACCGGCAGCGGCACCGAGCCGGTCGACAGCACGGTGTCGTGGAAGTGGCGCACGTCGAACTTCGGCCCCAGCGCCTGCTCGGCCTTGTGGCGCAGCTCCAGGATCTTCAGATAGCCCAGTTCGTAGGACAGCGCCTGCGCCGGCCAGCTGATGTAGCGGTCTACCTCGTTGGCGATCTCGCGGTCGGAAAGCGCGGTGTTGGCGGTCATGTAGTCGATCGCCTGCTGGCGGGTCCAGCCCAGGTGGTGGATGCCGGTGTCGACCACCAGCCGGCAGGCGCGCCACATCTGGTAGGTGAGATAGCCGAAACGCTGGTAGGGCGTCTGGTAGATGCCCATTTCGTTGCCGAGATACTCCGAATACAGGCCCCAGCCTTCGCCGTAGGCGGAGATGTAGCTGTCGCGGCGGAATGCCGGCTGGCCGTGCTGCTCGGCTGCCAGCGAAAGCTGCAGCGAGTGGCCGGGCATCGATTCGTGCAGGGTCAGCGCCGGCATGTTGTACAACGGACGCGACGGCAGGTCGTAGGTGTTGACCAGATAGACGCCCGGACCGCCGCGGCCGGAGGTGTAGTAGGGCGCGATGTCGGCGGGCACCGGCACGATCGCGAAGCGCCGCCGCGGCAGGCGTCCGAACTCCTTGCCCAGCTGCGCGTCCACCTGCTTGGCCACCCAGGCGGTGCGCATCAGCAGCTCGTCGGGCGTCTTGGCGTAGAACTGCGGATCGGTGCGCAGGAAGTGCAGGAAATCGGCGAAGCTGCCCTTGAAGCCGGTCTGCTGCATCGTCTGCACCATCTCGGCGTGGATCTTCTGCACCTGCTCCAGGCCGATCTTGTGAATGGCGTCGGGATCGAGGTCGAGCGTGGTGTACTCGACGATCTGCTGCCGATAGAACGCCTTGCCGTCCGGCATGGCCTCGGCGGCCAGGGTGGCGCGCGCATGCGGCACGTATTCCTGGCGGAAGAAGGTCAGCAGCTTGGCGTAGGCCGGGATCACCTCGTCGCGGATCTTGCGCTGCGCGCTCGCCTGCAGCTCGCTCGCCTGCGCCGCGGGAATGCCCTGCGGCAGATGCGCGAACGGCGCGTAGAAACTGCTCTTGGTGGGATCGGTGAGCTCGGCCTCCGCGGCGATCGACACATCGCGCCCCTTCAGCACTTCGCGCGGCACGCTGAAGCCGCGCGCCAGGCCGGCGCGCATGTTTTCGGTCTGCTGCTCGAAATAATGCGGCAGCTGGTCGAGCCGTTCGAGATAGCGGCGGTAATCCTCCGCCGTGCGCATGCGATCGCTGCCCAGCTCGTCAGCAGCCTCGCTCCAGAAGGCGGAGTCGCTGTTGAACGGCATTTCCCAGGTCTTGAACTGCTGGTCCGCCAGCAGATCGCCGATCTGCGCACGGTACACGGCGTAGTTCACCCGCTCCTCCGGCGACAGCTTGGCCGGATCGATCGCCTGCAGCTCGCCCATCACCTTGCGCCAATAGTCCAGGCGCTGCTGCTGGGTCGCCGCGTCGACATCGTCCAGGCGCCTGCGGCTCGACGATTCGTCAGATGCACCCTCGCCCGGCTGGCCGGTACGCCAGGCCCATTCCTGCTGGTAGATATGATGGAACTGCGCGTCGGCGCTCTGCGCCCATGCCGCGCCAGCCAGCGTCCAAGCAGCCAACGCCAGCCCGATGGCCCCCGATAGCTTTTTCACGATGTGTTCCCTTGCGACGACGCCGCAGCCGGAGCGGCCGCGCTCACCGCATCCTCCACGCTCCAGTCGTTCAGTGCCTGTGGCGGAAGTTGGGGCAGCGCCACGCGCAGCAGCAACTCGCGCACCTCGTCCTTCAGGCGCGCCACCGCCAGCGGGATGCCGCGCGTGCCGAGCCACGTGGCGAAATCGGCCAGCGCTTCCAGCGCGGTGCTGTCCAGGTCCGGCGATTCCTCCAGGCTGAGCACGACGCGGCGCAAGCCGCTGCGCTTCTCCACCTGCTGCCGCGCCAGGCCCATCATGGCCTCCGCGTTGGCGAAGAACAGCGGCTCCTCCGGCCGCAGGATCAGCTCGTTGGCCGGCTCGACCGCCTGCGGATGCCGCGCGATGTCGACGAAGTCGTGCCCGCCGCCGAGCCGGCCCAGCACGGCCAGGCGCGGTGTGGCGAGCTGGCGCAGCAGCATCACCAGGCTGAAGGCGATCGCCACCAGCAGGCCGTCCAGAATGCCCAGGGCCAGCACGGCCAGCACCGCGGCCAGCGCCACCAGCCGGTCGCGTCGCCATTGCAGATAAGGCCTGAACACGCCCAGCCGCCAGGACTTGCTGACCGCATGGATCACGATCGCTGCCAGCACCGGCTCGGGGATCCGCTCGATCCAGCGCAGCAGCAACAGCACCATCAGCAGCACGCTGGCCGCGGCGACCAGGCCGGCCACGCGCGAGCGAGCGCCGGCCGCTTCGTTGGCCGAGGTGCCGGAATAGCCCGCACCGACCGGCATGCCGTGCAGCACGCCCGAAATCACGTTGGCCACGCCGAACACCAGCAGATCGCGATTGGCGCTGACCGGGTCGCCGTGCTTCAGCGCGAAGGCGCGGATCGAACCGTACGATTCCGCATACAGCACCAGCAGCAGCGCCGCCGCCAGTTCCACGCTGGGCAGCCACTGATCGCTGCTCGGCCAGGTCGGCCAGGCCCAGCTCGGCACCAGTTGGATGGTGCCGGTGAGCGCCACGCCGTGCTGGGCCAGCCAGCCCGAGGCGGCCACGCCGAGCACGATCACCAGCAGGCTGCCGGGCAGGCGCCGCACCCGTTCGCTGAGGAACAGCAGCAGCAGCGCGGCCAGGCCGGCGCCGGCAGTGGCGGGCTGCAGCTTGCCGGCCGAGGCCAGCAGATCGGCCAGCAACAGCGGCACGAAATCGCCGTGCAGCGCCGGCAGCCCGAACAGGTTCGGCAGCTGCTTCAAGGCGATCACGCAGGCCAGGCCGAAGGTGAAGCCGCGCAGCACCGGCCGCGCGATCAGCGACGACAGGCCGCCGAGGCGCGCCGCGCCGGCGATCAGGAAGCAGCCGCCGGTCAGCAGCACCAGGGTGGCCGCGATGGCCGCCCGCGACGCGTCGTTGTGGCCGGCCAGCGCCAGCGTGCCGGCGGCCAGCACCGCCGCCGAGGACGAGGTGGCCGAGACGATCGCGTAACGGCTGCGCCCGAGCAGGCCATAGCAGAGCAGGCCGACGAACAGCGCGATTACGCCGGCCTGCGGCGGCAGCCCGGCGATGCCCGAGTAGGCGACCGCCTCGGGCAGCAGCAGGCCGGCGATGGAGAGGCCGGCCAGCGCGTCGACGCCCAGGCCGGAGCCCGGCGCCGCGGTGGGTGCCGGGCGCGCGTTCATTCGATCGCGCCGCTCCAGCCCGGCAGGTAGGCGGTGTCGCGGCTGTGCGCCAGCAACAAGGCCTGCTGCACCGCCTTCGCGGTGACCTTGCCGCCAGGCAGCTTGAGGCGACGGCGATAGAAGTCCGCCCACAGGAATTCCGCGTAGGGCGTGGCGTCCTTGGCGCAACCGCCGGCCATGCGCACGCGCGCGGCCAGCGTGCGGTAGGGATCGTCGGCGAGGCTGTCCAGCGCGCTAGGGAAAGCGTTGTAATCGACGCGATGGCCGTGCTGGTCGTAGGGGTGCGCCCAGCGGTTGAACTCCATGGCGCGCCAGAACACGTCCTGCTCCAGCCAGGAGAAATCGCGCTGGATCATCACCGGCACGCTCTTCACGCCTTCTTCCAGCAAGGCCAGGCCGAGATGATGGTGATCGACGATATACACGCGCTGCTTGGGGCCCAGCACGCCGGGAAACCAGTGCGCCTCGATCAGCTCCTTGCGCTTCTTCTTGCCCAGTTCGCGCCATTGCGCGCGCTTCTCGGCCACCTCGGCTTTGCCGACCGTCATCTGGGTGGGTCGCAGCTTGGACGGCGCGACGTTCAACAGCGGGTGGCGCACATGCAGTTCGGACATGGACGGCTCCTCGGCCTCGGTTTGGCGCGAGCGTAACCGAATCGTCATCTGTGCGGAGGCTTTTCGCGCGCGGCAAATTCTTGCGGCGAGAACGCTTCGACGCTAAGGCCTATTCCTTGCCCGAGTAGTTCCCGTGCACCGCCTGCAGGTAGCTGGCCAGGTTGCGCTGCGGATGGTCTTCGAAGCGCTGGCCGGTCTCGCTGCAGGCGTCGATGCGGTCCGGGCGGAAATTGCGGAAGCCATCGCGCAGCCGGCACCAGGCGCCCAGGGTCCAGGCGCCGCCCCAGAACGCCAGGCATAGCGGTTCGATGTCGCGCTCGCTGGGCTTGCCGCCCTCGTCGCGATAGGTCAGGTGCAGCACGCGGCTGTGGGTGATGCAGGCGTGCAGGTGATCCAGCCGGTTGGCGAAGGCCTGCTGCTGCTCGTCGCGCCAGATCGGGGCGAAGATGCGCGTGTGCGAGGCCCGTTCGCGCAGCTCGGCCGGCAGCACCGCCTCGATCTTCAGCAAGGCCGCCTGCGCGCTGCCGGCCAGGCGTTCGCCGGCGAAGGCGCGTACGAAGCGCGTGCCGACTACCAGGGCTTCGAGCTCTTCGCCGGTGAACATCAGGGGAGGGATGTCCGAGCCCTTGCGCAGTACGTAGCCGACCCCGGCCTCGCCTTCGATCGGCACGCCGGAAAGCTGCAGGTCGGCCACATCGCGATAGACGGTGCGCAGCGAGACGCCGAGCGTGTCGGCGAGCTGGCGCGCCGGCAGGGCGGTGCGGCGCCCGCGCAGGGCATGGATGATGAGGAACAGGCGGTCGGCGCGGCGCATCGGTACATCATCGCCGAGTCGCTTGCGGGCGGCCAGCGCCATCGGTCACGTTGCGTCGGCCGGCGTCGCCGAGCCTTCGCGACCTCGGCCATCCGCTCCGCCGTAAGCGCCCGCGCAGCGGACGCGCCTGCGCGCGGTGCCGCCGCAAAGGGCTCGGCACGGTTCACAGGTGCCTGGTCTCGGCGGGGGTCGAGCGCCAATCGTTGGCGCGGCCGTCGCTGAAGCGCAGCGGCGCCTCGATCAGTTCCTGCGGCGAGACGTCATCCAGGCAGGCGAGATTGATCGTGTAGAAGTCGCCGCCCAGGGCCTCGACATGACCGCGGCCGAACGGGCGCACGCCGCAGTGACGGCAGAACAGGTGATGCATGCTGCGGGTGCCGAACTGATAGTCGGCCAGCGCCGCCTCGCCCTCGAGCAGGCGGAATGCTTCGGGCCGCACGATGACCCCCCATTGGCGGGTCTTTTGGCAGATCGAACAGTTGCAGCGGCCGCCGCCGGCCGACAGATCGATCTCGGCCTCGATCCGTACCGCGCCGCAATGACAGCTGCCGTGATAAGTCTTGTTCATGCGGGTTCCTTGGTCCGTGCAGTCGACAGGGTGGTGAGGGAGTCATCGGGGACGCCGCGCAGCAGCGAACGGGGCGTCGGTGTAAGGCGCAAGGTCTGCGGCGGCGCTTCGAGGCGCAGCTGCCAGGCCTGAAACACCGCGTCGGCCACAGGGTCCACGGCCAGCGCAGCCAGATGGCGCGCATGTGCGGCGGCATCGGCGAAGGCGGCGAACCACACGAAGACATGCTCGTCTTCGCGCACCGGCAGGCGCGGGAAATTGTTGCGCGCGGTTTCGCTGAGATACGTGGCCAGCACGCGCGCGCCGTGCGCCTCCAGGGACGGGCGCAGCCGCGTCTCGAAGTCCGTCGCCAGCTCCGTCGCCGTATCGGGCGACACCGCGCACACGCTGGCGACCAGCAGCCCCCCCGGCGGCGCCGCGCCGAGGACCGGACGCTGCAGGCCGCGCAGATCGAGGCCTTGCAGCGGCCGCAACAACAGCACGTCGTCGGAATCGAGCATGGTCGCGTTGGCCTGCTCGCGATGCGCGCGCCACACCGGGCCGTCGTAGAACCCGGCCAGCGCCGCCGGCCGCGCGGACATGTCGGCGAAGCCGCGCAGCCAGACGAAGCGATCCGGATCGTCCAGGTCGCGGAACTGGCCAGGCAAGGCCATGCCCAACGCTTCCTGCGACTCCACGAACTCGCGCTCGAACAGCGTCACCAGGGCTTCGCGGCATCCGGGACGCAGGCTGTACTGGCGCAGCTCGAGTACGCCGGACGCGCTCATGGCCGCCCCCGCCGCAACACGGTGCCGACCAGGGCGAGCAGCAGCATGCGTCGTGGCGGGGGCACCGATGGCGGCTCCGGCCGACGGTATGTACCTTCCACCAGGGTGCCGCGCATCTGCAGGGGACGATAGGCGCGGAGCAGGCGATCGAGCTTGGCTGTCGTGGTCATGTCCGCGCCCTCACGCCGCCACCGCCGCTTCGCCCACGCGCCAGGACGGCGGCTGCGCATGCTTGAACAGGCGATACCAGTCCTCGCGGTCGACCGGGCTGTAGAGATCCAGCGTGCGGATCACCTCGCGGGCGAACTCCACGCTGCCGAGATGGCTCGCAGTGATGGTGCCGCCGTCGCTCACCGCCAGCACGCCGGCGTCGTACTGCTCGGCGCCGGCGTAGCCCGGCACCTGGCTCTCGATGTGCCCCGCCCAGTTGCCGGTATGCCGGCAACGGTCGAGCAGGCCGGCGCGGGCCAAGGCCAACACGCCGCTGTCGATGGCCGCCACCGGCGCGCCGGCCATGTGCACGCGGCGGATCGCCTGGACGGCTTTTTCGCCGTCGCCGCGCTGCCACAGATGGCCGCCGGGCACCATCAGCAGGGCCGCGCGCGTCTCGTCGAGCTGGCCCAGGGTCAGGTCAGGCAGCACGCTCAGGCCGCCCATCGACATCACCGGCTCCAGCGAGAAGCCGACGCTGCGCACCTGCCAGTCGCCCGGACGGCGGATCTCGCACAGCGCCAGTGCAGCCTGCCAATCGGCAAAGCCGTCGAACACCAGAAAATAGACCGTATCGCGCATGTCCCCGATCTCCATCCTTCGTTTGCTGGATGGGAAGTCTGCTACCGGCATGCTGCCAACGTGCTGTCAGCAGCAGGCCGGCAGGTAGCGCTTTTCGGTTCTTTTTCGGCTGATCGCATTCCGCGCGATCGGCACCAGCATCGGCTCGCCGGCTGCATGCTTGCCTCGCATGCCCAGCCCGGCCACGCCATGTCACACGCTCGAAGGCGCGCGATCGCGGCTATCGAGGTCGAACCCTAACGAAGCCTTGCTGGACAGCCCGCACCGGCGCCCGGCCGCTGGCGCGGAACAGCCGGAGCCGGGACAATGCGGCTTCCACCCGCCACGGACCCGTCATGAAGCCCGTCTCGCTGATCCAGTTCCTGATCGAGGAACGCCGCGCCAACCACATCAATGCCGAACTCAGCCTGCTGATCGAGGTGGTGGCGCGCGCCTGCAAGCGCATCGCCGTGGCCACCAACAAGGGCGCCCTGGGCGGCGTGCTGGGCATGGCCGGCGACGGCGACGCGCTGAGCATCAACGTGCAGGGCGAGGCGCAGAAGAAGCTGGACGTGATCTCCAACGAAATCCTGCTCGAGGCGAACGCCTGGGGCGGCCAGTTGGCTGCCTGCGCCTCGGAGGAAATGGAAGACCCGCAGCCGATCCCGGACATGTACCCGAAGGGCAATCATCTGCTGCTGTTCGATCCGCTGGACGGCAGCTCGAACATCGACGTCAACGTGTCGGTGGGCACGATCTTTTCGATCCTGCGCTGCCCGGACGGCGTCACCGAGGCGAAGACCGAGCACTTCCTGCAGCCGGGCACCGCGCAGCTGGCCGCCGGCTACGTGGTGTACGGCCCGGCCACCGTGCTGGTGCTGACCTTCGGCCACGGCACCCACGAGTTCACCCTGGACCGCGAGGTCGGCAGCTTCGTCCTCAGCCGCCGCGCGATCAAGGTGCCGGAGGAGACCGCCGAGTTCGCCATCAACATGTCCAACCAGCGCCATTGGGAAGCGCCGATGCAGCGCTACATCGGCGAGCTGCTGGCCGGCAAGGACGGCCCGCGCGGCAAGGACTTCAACATGCGCTGGGTGGCCTCGATGGTGGCCGACGTGCATCGCATCCTCACCCGCGGCGGCGTGTTCTTCTACCCGCTGGACGCCAAGATCAAGGCCAAGGGCGAGACCGGCAAGCTGCGCCTGATGTACGAGGCCAATCCGATGGCCTTCATCATCGAGCAGGCCGGCGGCGCGGCCGCCACCGGGCGCGAGCGCATCCTGGACATCATGCCGACGGCGCTGCATCAGCGCGTGCCGGTGTTCCTCGGTTCGGCCGCCGAGGTCGAGGTGGCTTCACGCTATCACCGCCAGGCGGACGGCGCGGCAGGTTGAACATCGCGTGCCCGGCCTGGACCGGCCGGGCACAGGCCGCGCTCAGCGAACGCCAGCAGCCGGCTGCATCATCTGCCGGCACTGCGCGTAATAGCTCTCGAGGTCGCTCCGGACCAGGTTGGGCGCAATGGTGAAGCCGTAGCGCACCGCGCCGTTGCGGTCGCTCAGCCAGCTGCCGAAGGAGTGCGCGGAAACCAGCTGCTGCAGCTGCTCCAGCGTGAGCGAACCGCTGGACATCACCGCCGAACCGAACACGCTGGCGCGTTGGCGCGGCTCCGGCTGCAAGGCCTGATGATCGATCTCGAAATACGACCGCGTGGCACGCGGCACCACCTGCCGCGCGTGGTCGCCGCCCATGTTGTCGTAGGTGGTGATTGTCAGCCCATCCGGCCGGCACAGCAGCTCGACCTTGTGTTCGCCACCGCGCACCAGCTGGTCGAGCACCAGCTTGGGCGCTCCCGACACCAGCTGATGGCTCGCGGTGAGCGGCAGGTAGCCGTTGTTGACCATGTCCAGCGCGCCGAGCTGATCCAGCGTCAGCCAGACCATCTCGCTGGACGAGGCCAGCGACGCGAAGGTGTCCGCCTGGATGCCCATGTCCCGCAGATAGGCGGCGAGCTCGCCCGAGGCGGGCGGGCTCTTGCCCGCGGCATTCGGCGCGTTGCCGGTCGATGCGGATGCCTGCAGGCCGAGGCGGTCGTTGCCCGCAGGCGCCCAGCGGTAAAGCCCGCCCACGTAGGCGTAGACGCAGGCATTCACGCAGACCGAAACCTTGCTGCCCGGGTTCACGTGCGGGCCGCGCCTGGGTACGCCCAGGTGGGTCACCATCGAGCCGGCGCGGAACATGCGGCCCAGCGCGAGGCCGGCGGCCAGATCACCGCCGGGCGAATTCAGATAGATGTCCGAACCGGGAGGAACCTTGCGCGAGGCGGTCAGTTTCTCGAAGCGCGCCGGCGCGCCGGCGTCGATCGGGCCGAACAGATAGACCTGCGGCACCTTGGCCACCGCCATGGTCAGGCGATCGTCGTTGACCTGGATCGACAGCTGGCTGGCCGGTTCCGGCGCGGACCTTTCCGATCGATGCCGCGCCGCGCCCTCGCCATGCACGCCCAGGGACATGCCAAGGCATGCCGTCAGCCACAAGGCGCCACGCAGAATACGGGCTCGAGCGACGGCACGCGTCGAAGGATGAGCTTTGACGTTGGCGGATCGCACCACGATTCCCGTCGTCCAAAGCGAGGAGTTTCCTTGGTGGCAGATGTCCGTCCTATGAACACCGCGATGGCATACCGCGATCCTGCGCCCCACGAGCCAGGCTGGTTGGCCGCTCGATCCGCGGGGACGTTCCACGACGACAGGCGCCGACGCGAGCCCATCTATCCGTCGCTTCGCCTGCTGGTCGCGGCGAAGCAACTGGCCAAACTCGCCCCAGCGGGATGCAAACGAAGCCGGTCGATGACATGGATGTATCGCGCGTGGATTTCCCTATCGCTGCCCGACATCGCCTCAGCCCTCACTCAAGCACCATCCCTCATGGGCGTCCCGTCCGGGCAGCGGAAGCGTCCGGTCGCCAGGCCCCGGCACGCACCGATGCTTCGTAACGCGCCAGCAGACCGTCCCCGGCCGGCAAGGCACGCGCACCAAGCGAAGGCGCGCTGATCAACAAGACCAACACCGCCGTCTCGCTGGGCGAAAGCTTTGATGGCGGCTGTCCGAACAGACTCCCGGCCGTTTCGACCAGGCCGTGCCTTTGCGGGCCGGTGACGGCGAACGAGGCGATGGCCGCGGTCCGCTCGCGCTCGCTGGTATGCCAGTCCACCAGCGAACACCAGAGCGTGTAACGGAGTTGCCAGGACCACGCCGAACCCGGCGCCTGGCCGGCGTCCACGCGACGCAGCAACAGACGTGCGGTGTAAGGCACCGTATCGCCGTGCGCCTCGAAGCGGATCAGCTCGGCGGCCAGCACGGGCGGATCGCGATCCTCTGCGGGAGCGGCACGCAAGGCAGCGCGCATGTCCGCCAGCGCCGGCTGAAAACACCACAAGTCGTACAACGCACAGGCACAGACGCCCAGCGCACTGCCGGCAAGTACCCCGATGCAGACGACTCTCCACCACCTGCGCATGCACGGACTCCAATCTGTTCGGGTGGATCGAGGCTGGCATGCCGGGCGAGCGCGCAGGTGGCGGCAAGAGGGCGCGCACATGGCATCCGCCGATCCTGTGGCGATGCCGTGGCGTGTCGATGCGGGGCAGCCGCGCATGCCTGCTTTTCGCCATCACCGAGCAGGCGTTCCGTCATCGGCCCATGCTAGCTTGCTCCCGATCGTCTGCCGGGATATGGACAGCCCATGACCTCAAGCCGCCTGCGCCGCGTCCTACTGTTCGGACTCCTGGGCCTGATCCTGCTGACCGGCGCCGCCGCATGGATCAGCGAGTGCCTGCTGACCGGCCCGAAGCCTGCCGCGATCGGCCCGCCGCCGCCCGATCTGCATGGCGAGCAGGTCTCGTTCGCCAGCGCCTCCGGCGCCACCATCCACGGCTGGTACGCGGCCGGTGCCCAGGGCGGCGGGGCAGTCCTGCTGCTGCACGGGGTGTACTCCAATCGCCTCGCCATGCTGCCGCGTGCGCGCTGGCTGCACGCGCTGGGCTATGCGGTGCTGCTGATCGATTTTCAGGCCTCCGGCGAAAGCTCCGGCGACGCGGTCACCTTCGGCTGGCGCGAGGCCAAGGATGCCGCGGCGGCGGTCGCCTACCTGCGCAGCCGCGCGCCGGGCGAGCGTATCGGCGTGATCGGCACCTCGATGGGCGGCGCCGCAACCCTGCTGGCCGATCCGCCGCTGAGCGTCGACGCCGTGGTGCTCGAGCAGGTCTACCCCACCATCGACCAGGCCACCCGCAACCGCATCGCCATCTACCTGGGCAGCCACATGACCTGGCTGGCGCCTGCGATGCTGACGCCCACCTCGTGGCGTCTCGGCCTGCGCCCGGAACAGTTGCGCCCGATCGAACGGATAAGCGCCTTCGCGCCGCCGAAGCTGATCGTTGGCGGCGATGCCGACCGGCATACCCTGCCGACCGAAACCATGGCGATGTATGCCGCGGCCGCCGCGCCCAAGCAGCTGTGGATCGTGCATGGCGCCGAGCACGTCGATCTTTACCACTACGCCGGCGACGACTATCGACAACGCGTCGGCGCGTTTCTGCAGCGGTGGCTGCGCCCCAACGACGACGCTGCCGCCAAGGGCGCCGCTGCATCGCCCGAGAACCCGGTGGCCACGCCGGAGACCCGCCCCTAGCGGATCGTCACGGACGCCCGGCGAATCACCTGCAAGGCAAGCGCCGCATCGCAACCGTACAGCCCGGCTCCCCAGGCGGCATTCAGTTCGACGCAGGCCCAGCCGGCATCCTCGATATAACCCACGTCAAGCACCGTGGCCTGCGGCAGCTCCACCTGCGAATCCTGCAGCAGCGCGTGCACGAAGTCCTGCATCGCGCGATCTTCGTCGGGCGTGCTGGCGAAGCCCGACGCCTGCTGCGGCTCGCCATGGCGCGCATAGATCGAATAGGTCAGCAGCCGGCGATCCAGCACGAAGCAGCGAAACTCGAGGCGCCAGCTGACCACGTCGGCAACCAGCACCGGCATGTCTTCGTCGTAGCCCTGCGGCAGCTCGCTGCCGCGATAGACCGCCGCCGGAAAGCTCTTGTCGTTCGGCGGCTTGATGAAGGCCGGATGCCCGATGTCCCTGGCCTCGCCCAGCGTGGTCAGGGCGATCCGGCGCTGCGCGTAACGGTACGGAAGCCGCACCAGCCAATCCTGCGGCGGATCAAGCAGACGCACGCCCAAGGCTTCGGCCAGCGTCGGGCCGAACAGTGCTTCGACATAAAGCACGATATCGTCTTCGATGCCTTGCAGCGACGGCGGCACGTGCCAGCCGCTGAGCCGCTCGATCCTCCAGCCCTCGCGCGCAGCTGCCTTCCACAAGGCTTGGGTATCTTCGCTATGGCGTGGCGTCAGCACCAGGGTCGGCATGACTGGCTTGCTCCGTTTCAGGTATCGGGAGAACCCGGCGTGGCTGGCTTCGGCATAAGTGAGCCGCGCAGGCCTGCCGAATCCGAGATGAGCACCCTACAGGCCGCTGGGCAACCGGATCACGCAAGGCCGCTTCAAAAAGCCGCAGTGTAGCGACGGTCGCCGAACAACCGGCTGCGTCGACACTGGTGCCGCAGCTGCGACTTGAGCTCTCCGAGCTGTTCCGGTTGCCGGCACAACGCAAGCTCCAACTGACGGTATGCGTCCATGCTCGATACGGGCCAGCTGCAGCAGGCCGGCCGCCGTGACCAGACGGGCGCCATCACGGGAAGGGAAGCCGTCGCCGCGACAGATCAGCGCAGGCCGCCACACCGCCGCGCCGCCATGATCGAGGCAACCGCCGAAGCTGGCTGCTGCCCGACCGGCGATGCCGGCCTGCCCGCCGTCTGCCATGCGCTGGCCTTACACTGCCGCGCCACGACCGCCCACGATGGGTGGCCTCTTGCTTGCCGGTGCCTCACGACATGATGCTGCGACGACGCCTACGCCACCTGTTGCCCCTGTTCGCCGCGCTGGCGCTGGCCGGCTGCTTTCACGACGCCAAGCCAAGCCCACCGCCGCCGACCACGCCCACGGCGATCGCGCCAGCCAAGCTGCGCATCGGCCTCGCCCTGGGCGGCGGCGCCGCCAAGGGCTTCGCGCATATCGGCGTGATCAAGATGCTGGAGGCCAGCGGCATCCATCCGGACGTGGTGGCCGGCACCAGCGCCGGCAGCGTGGTGGGCTCGCTGTACGCCAGCGGCATGGATGCGTTCCAGCTGCAGGAGAAGGCGATCGCGCTGGACGAATCCAGCATCCGCGATGTGCGGCTGTTCTCCGGCGGCCTGGTGCAGGGGCAGAAGCTGCAGGACTACGTGAATCAGGCCGTCGGCGGCCAGCCGCTGCAGTCCCTGCATAGGCCGTTCGCCGCCGTGGCCACCCAGCTGGAAACCGGCGAGCGCACCGTGTTCGTGCGCGGCAATACCGGCCAGGCGGTGCGCGCCTCAAGCAGCATCCCGGGCGTGTTCGAACCGGTGGAGATTGCCGGCAAGCATTACGTCGACGGCGGCGTGGTGAGTCCGGTGCCGGTGGACGCGGCGCGCCAGCTCGGCGCCGACTTCGTGATCGCGGTGGACATCTCCAGCAAGGCCGACGGCAGCAACCCGGACAACCTGGCCGGCATCGTCGGTCAGGCGATCACCATCATGGGCCAGCGCCTGGGTGCGCAGGAACTGGCGCGTGCCGACGTGGTGATCCGCCCGGCGGTGGGCATGATCGGCGCGGCCGATTTCTCGCAGAAAGACCGCGCCATCCTGGAAGGCGAAAAGGCCGCGCTGGCCGCCATTTCGCAGATCCGCGCCAAGCTCGCCGAGCGCGAAGTCTCTTCAGCTAGACTAAATATTAATTAGCGCGCACTATTACACACGCCGATACTTAATAGACCATTTTAGCCATCGAGCTTTCTTGGATGACAATTTTATTGTGGCATCTCATAGGAAAAATATGCACCCTGATATTACTGTACCGCTTAGCTGGACCTGCGTCGACTGGCATCCTGATGAGACTTGGAAGAAAGTACTTCTACCTCGCCTCGTAGAACATGGAGCATTAGAGGCCAGATTGGACCGAAGCGTATACGTGATTCGTTTGGCGGGTAATTTTGCAATCAGCTATCCCAAGGGCGAATCACCCGCTGTCTATATAGGCGAAGGCAGCTTTGGTAGCCGAATAGCATCTCACAAAAAGTGGGCAAGACTGCTGGAAGAACTCGTTGGAGAATTTAGCTTTCAAGTTTGTATAGCCACTCCACGCGTAAAGAATCAGGATAAGACTTATCGAGATTGTGAAGCCGCGCTACTCCAGAGATTCGGTGAACGCTTTGGCACTGCCCCGTTATGGAACAAACAATTTGAGAGACGGCGGTTCCCACACCACCAATATAGTCGCGAAAAACTTGATTACGTAATAGGAAAGCGTAACGGTGCGAAGTACCATTGGGCGTTGAAACCAATGAAAGCCTCACCTTTCTTTGAAAGCTACAGTAAAACTCATCTCTGATCGGCGCCGGCCAGCATTTATGCCTCACTGGCCTTCGCGCATGTACAACTACTGCCGTAAATCTGAATTAGTAAAATCACAGCGTCCAGCGCGCGCCGATCGGCAGCAGGCGGAAGGCTTCTTCGGCCACGCCTTGTTCGCGCAGCGCCTGCTCCAGCAGCGCCGGTGGTTCGTCCAGGGCTTCGTCGGCCAGTTCGAAGGCGCCCCAGTGGATCGCCAGCGAATGGCGGCAGCCGAGTTCGCGATGCAGCTGCACCGCCTGCGCCGGGTCCACGTGCTGACCCTGCATGAACCAGCGCGGCGCATAGGCGCCGATCGGCAGCGCCGCCAGGTCGGGCGGCCCGAGCCGCTGGCCGATCTCGGCCAGCCGCGCGGCGTAGCCGGTGTCGCCGGCGAAATAGAAACGGAAGCCGTCGTCCGCCTGCATCACCCAGCCGCCCCATAGCGAGCGGTTGCGGTCCCACAGGCTGCGTGCGCTCCAGTGCCGCGCCGGCACGAAGGTGAAGGTAGCCGAGCCGATGCGCACCTGCTGCCACCAGTCCAGCTGCTGCACACGCTTCAGGCCTTCTCGCTCGAACCAGGGGCGCAGGCCCAGCGGCACCAGGAAGGTGGCGTTCGGAAAACGCCTGGCCAGGCGATGCACGCTGTGGCGGTCCAGATGGTCGTAATGGTTGTGCGAGATCAGCACCACGTCGATCGACGGCAGCGCCTCGATCGCGGCCGGCACCGGCGTGCGCCGCCTGGGGCCGGCGAAGCGCAGCGGCGAGGCTCGCTCCGACAGCGCCGGATCGGTCAGTACATGCAGGCCGGCCTTGCGCAGCAGCACGCAGGCATGGCCCAGCCACCAGGCCGCCTCGCCCGGGTCGCTGAAATCCGCCGGCTGCCACCAGCGCGCACGGAAGGCGTCATAGCCCTCGGCTGGCGGCCGCGGCAAGCCCTCCGCGCGACGCTCGCGGCGCCAGCGCTGCAGATCGCCGGCGCCGCGATCCTGCGGTTCCGGATTGTCGAAACCGTCGGCGCGGTGATGCGGCAGGGTGGGGTCGTAGTAGGGATTGGTCCAGGCCATGCCGCCGTCCGCGTCGGAGAGTCATGCGCAATCTGGGGCGGAAGGGCGGCGACTTCAATCGGTCAGAAGTCGGCTGAGGTGCCGATAGCGGTGGCCGGCGAGCAGCCGTTCGCCGTCGACCGCGAAACCCAGCCGCTCGTACAGGCGCTGCACGCCGGGCTTGTCGTGATCCACCAGCAGGCCCACCCGGCACTGGCCGAGCGCGATGGCCCGCGCGTAGACCGCCTCGATCATCTGCACGGCCAGGCCTTGCCCGCGCTGGCTGGCCGCGACTGCCAGCGCATCGAGATAGAACTCGTCCGGCGCGCTCTCGACCTCGTGCTCATAGTCTCCTTCAGGGTCGCGCCGGCGCAGCAGTTTCAGCACTGGCTCGACCAGAATCGCTTCCTGCGCGCCCGGGTAGGCCAGCGCCACCGCGGCAATCTCGCCCGCGCGTTCCAGCACCAGCGCATGCTGGTGGCTGTAGCGATTGCCGCGCGCCGCATACAGCTTGGCGAACAGCGGCCACGCCGCCATGTGCTCGCTGGCGCCGGCCAGTTGGAGGGCGAGATGGTCGATCGCCTCGACCAGCAGGGGCACCACCTGCGCGGCATCGCCGGCACGGGCGCGGCGCGCATGAAACAGTTCGGCATTCGTCGGCATGGCTGGGAGCCTGTTCTCGTGGCTGCATCGCTCGCGCCCCAAAGCCGGATTCTGCTGCGCAGCGGAATGATCTGCACAAAGGGCCGAAGCGCGAAGCAGTGTATGCCGATGCACGATACGCGGATCGGCCCGGCCTGGATGTCGACCACCCGACTCAGAAGCGCCGCGCGCCGATCGGCGCGACGCACTTCGGCCGTTTCTCGCGCAATCCACGACCGGGACCTTGGCGGCGGCCGGTCCAGGCAGCGAGAGCGCAACCTATCGGCGGCTCGCACGACGGCCAGGCAAAGTCCGCTCATCCGACACCTTCGCGGCACGGCACGCCATGGGCGTTGACGTACTGTGCGATGCACAGTATGGTGTGCCACATGGTCAACACCGACATCTTCGCCAAACTGGAACTGGAGCTGCGCCGCGGGGTGGTCGTGCTGGCCGCGCTGTCGCAGCTGCGCACGCCGCGCTACGGCTACGAATTGCGCCAGTCGCTGGCGGACAAAGGCATGCCGATCGAAGAGGGCACGCTGTATCCGCTGCTGCGCCGCCTGGAAACGCAGGGCCTGCTGAAAAGCGAGTGGAAGGTCGAAGACGGCTCGCCGCGGCGCTACTACGCCCTGAACGCGGACGGCCGCAAGCTGCTGAAAAAGCTCACGGAGTCCTGGCAGGGCATGAACGAAGCCGTGAGCCGGCTGACCAACGAGGAGGGGTGATGAACGCGAACGAGGTGATCGAGTCCTATATCAACGACGTCGCCGTGCTGCTGCCGCGCAAGCAGCGCAATGACGTCGCCTTCGAACTGCGCGCCCTGCTCGGCGAAGAACTGCAGGGCCGCGCCGAGGCGGCGGGACGGGCTGCGGACGCGCCCATGGCCCTCGAGCTGCTGCAGGGCTTCGGCCGGCCGCGGGACATGGCGGCGCGCTACCGGTCACCGCTGACCATCATCGATCCGGCCGACGGACGCAGTTTTCTGCGCGCGGCCTCGATCGGCATGGCGCTGATCTGGGCGGCCGGCCTGCTCGAGCTGCTGCAGCGCCCGGCCGATGCCGCCGGCGGCCTGCTCGGCGCGCTGGCCCAGTGGTGGACCGGCGCCGTGGTCGCTTCGCTGTGGTGGCCGGGCCTGCTGGTGGTGGGCTACGGGCTGGCCTGCTGGATCCGCCAGCGCCGGCCGCAGGCGCCGGAATGGGTGCCGCGCAAGAGCGACCGCATCTACGGCGGGCGGGTCGCCCTGGTGATGGCGATCTTCGGCATGGCGGCCGGCATCTTCCTGCTGGTCCATCCCCACTGGATACTCGACACCGCGTTCGGCGGACGTGCCGCGCCGGCGGCCTACCAGGCGCTCACCTACACCGACGGCTTTCTCCGCTTCCAGGCGCCTTGCCTGCTGCTGTTGCTGCTTTTGAACATCCCGCTGTTCGTCGCGGTGCTGCTGAAAGGGCACTGGTCGACCGGCCTGCGCGGCCTGCAGATCGGCCTGAGCGTGATCATGTGCGCGATGCTGGCCTGGATCGTGTTCGACGGCCCGGTGATGATGACGGCCCGCAGCGACCAGACGGCGAAGTCCCTGGTGATGCTGATCGTCGTCATCACCCTAGTCGATATGGGCATCAAGCTGTACCGGCGAGTCAGCCCGGCGCCGCGCTGAGTGCTTCGAGCCGGCGAGCTCCGTGCCGGCCCGCACGCCGGGCACGGCACGGCCGCAAGAGCTCGCGTTCTTCGCATCGACCTTCTCGCACTTGGAGTCACGCGACTCGAGCTGCTAGCTTGCCGATACCCATCGACACCGCGAGTACGCCCATGCGCCATATTTCCGCCTTGCTGGGCTTGTGGCTGGCCGGCGCCGGCATCGCCGCCGCCGCGACCTCGACGCCGGATGCGCGCATTCCCGCCCTGCTGGATCAGCTGGCCAAGGTGCGCACCATCCACGCCACGGCGCTGTCGCCGGATGGCCGCAAGCTGGCCTGGGTGGTGGACGTGGACGGCAAGCCGGCCATCCAGCTCGCCGATGCCGACGGCAGCCATGTGCGCGGCGTCGGCGATGCCGCCCCCGGCAGCTGCCGCCAGGACGAGATCGCCTGGGCGCCGGATTCCCGCCACCTGGCTTTTCTTTCCGACTGCGGCGACCAGGCCAACGGCCAGCGCGGCCTGCATACCGCGATCTTCCTGGCCGACAGCGAAGGCCATGAGGCGCCGAAGCGCCTGCTGCCGCTGGAGGGCGATGCGCGCGCGCTGAGCTGGACCGCTGACGGCAGCGCATTGGGCTTTCTGTACGTGGCGGGCGCGACGCGGCACGCCAGCGCGCTGGCCGCGGCCAAACCGGCCGCCGGCGAAGTCGGCGTGGACGGCATGGAGATTCAGCGCGTGGCCCGGCTGAGCGTGGCCGACGGCCAGCTGCAGCTGCTCACCCCGGCCGACCGCTACGTCTACGAATTCGCCTGGTCGCCGGACGCGCGGCGTCTGACCTATGTCAGCGCGCCGGCGCCGGGCGACAACAACTGGTGGATCGCCAAGCTCTACGTGCAGGCGGCGCAGCCGGACGCAGCGCCGACGCCGGTGGTCGATCCCGCCACGGCGCCTGCGCCGCTGCACGGCCTGCAGATCGCCCTGCCGCGCTGGTCGCCGGACGGCACGCAGATCGCCTTCATTGGCGGGCTGATGAGCGACCAGGGCGCCACCGGCGGCGACATCTATCGCGTGAATGCCGACGGCAGCGCGCTGCACAACCTCACCGCAGGCAGCCACGTCACGCCGTCCTGGCTGGCCTGGACCGGCGCGCAGTCGCTGCGCGTCAGCCAGGTCAGCGATGGACACGTGCAGATCGCCGACTACGCGCTGGCCGCCGACCGCGCCAGCCAGCAGCGCGTACTGTTCACGCTGGCCGCCAATATCGGCGATGGCAGCGCCGAGCTGGCATTGTCGCTGGCCCGTGACGGCCGCCACGCGGCCTACGTGCAGAGCTCGTTCGAGGCGGCGCCGGAAGTGCATGCCGGCGACCTGGAAAGCGGCGCGCCGCTGGCGGTCACCCAGCTCAATGCGGCCTTGCGCCCTGCCTGGGGCAAGGCGGAATCGCTGACCTGGGAGCACGAGGGCTTTCACGTGCAGGGCTGGCTGCTGTATCCGGCCGGCTACGATCCGAAGCAGCGCTATCCGATGATCGTCAGCGTGCACGGCGGTCCGTCCAGTGCGGCGCTGCCGGGCTGGCCCGGTGCCAGCTACGGCAGCGCGCCGCTGTCGGCGCTGGGCTATTTCGTGCTGATCCCGAATCCGCGCGGCAGCTTCGGCCAGGGCGAGGCTTACGTGCAGGCCAATCGCCGCGACTTCGGCTACGGCGACCTGCGCGACATCCTGGCCGGCGTGAACGCGGTGGAGCAGAAGCTGCCGGTGGACGACAAGCGCCTCGGCATCACCGGCTGGAGCTACGGCGGCTTCATGACCATGTTTGCGGTGACCCAGACCCAGCGTTTCCACGCCGCGGTGGCCGGCGCCGGCCTCGCCAACTGGCAGAGCTATTACGGCGAGAACCTGATCGACCAGTGGATGACGCCGTTCTTCGGCGCCTCGGTCTACGACGACCCGGCCGCCTACGCGAAGAGCTCGGCGATCAACTTCATCAAGCAGGCGAAGACGCCCACCCTGGTGGTGGTCGGCGATCGCGACGCGGAATGCCCGGCGCCGCAGTCGTTCGAGTTCTGGCACGCCCTGCGCGCGCAGCATGTGCCGACCTCGCTGGTGGTCTATCCGAACGAAGGGCACCGCTTCGAGGATCCGGCGCACAAGCGCGACGTGCTGCAGCGCGCGCTGGACTGGTTCACCCGTTACCTGCCGGCGGCGGAGTGAACTCGGCCGGCCGCGCCGACCTCGGTGCGGCCGGCTGCTGAAGAAATCAACGCTGAAAAAATCATCGCGAAGGAAATCACCACGGCGGCATAGCCGGCCGGCGCCGGCTTTACCAGGTGGCTCGGCCCTCGCGACTCAGGCGCTTTCCTGCTCGAATTCGGCCTTGAGCTTCAGATAGTCCTGGTAGCGCAGCTCGCGCCATTCTTCTTCGGTGAAGGGGCTCTCGCGCACCTCGGCATCCGAGCGATAGCGCTTGAGCGGCGGATCGGCGCGGTCCACCTCGACCACCCGGATGCTGATTGCGCTGCCGATCTGCAAGGGCTCGGCCGCCCAGTGAAAGTGCTGCCGGATGTCCTCGCCATTAGGCAGGCTGAGTCCGCCAGCTCTGAACTCGATCTGGTCCTTGCCGTCGCCTTCTTCGTTCCTGATGGCGTTCACGTGCAGGGCGAGGATCGACCAATCCTCGACGCCCGCCAGCATGGTCTTATGGCCGTCGATCTCCACCTGAAATGCAATCATGTCTTCCATTCCCCTGTGCCAATGAGCTGCCCGGCAACTTGGCCGTTGCCGCGCCGATGAGAAGATGCGGCCCGCGTCCGCGCGGCGCCTGCCATCCTCGTGAGTTCAGCCTGTCGCGGCCGCTCGCCGGATCGAGACGTCCCATCGCCTCGGTGCGGCGAGACCAGCCGCCTAGCGCTGCGCCGTGTGCCTGGACGCATCGCCGAGCTGATCGGCCGACCAGCCGCCGCCGAGGTCGCCGATCAGCGACACCGCATCGAGCAGGCGCTGCTGGCGCAGGTTCAGCGCGGTCTGCTCGGCGCTGAGCCGGGTCGCCTGGGCGGTGGCAGCGGTGGTGTAGTCGACCGTGCCGGCCTGGTATTCGTTGAGGGCGATCTCGGCGCCGCGGCTGGCGTCGCGCACTGCGGCATCCTGCACCTCGGCCTGCTGCGCAAGGATGCGCAGGCCGGAGAGATCGTCTTCCACGTTCTGCAGGGCGCCCAGCACGGTGCCGCGGTAGTTGGCTTCCGCGGCCTCGTAGGCTGCCTTGGCCGCGGCCACCTGGCCATGGCGCAGGCCGCCGTCGAACACCGTCTCGCTGACGTCGGCGCCGAGCGACCAGACGTGGTTGGCGATATGCAGCAGGCCGGCCAGCGGCGATTGCGAGAAGCCGTCCATCGCCGACAGTGACAGGCTGGGATAGTAGGCCGCCACCGCCACGCCGATGGCGGCATTTTGGGCGGCCATCTGGCGCTCGGCCACCGCGATGTCGGGACGGCGCTGCAGCAGGGTCGAAGGCAGGCCTGCCGGCACCTCGGGCAGGTTCGGCAGGCTGCTGCTGTGCGGGATGTCCAGTTCTTCCGGCGTCTTGCCGACCAGCACGGCGATCGCATGCGCGTACTTCGCGCGCGACACGCCGAGCGCGATCAGGCTGGACTGCGCGCTCTCCAGCTGGGTGCGCGCGGCGATCACGTCGGAAGGCGCCGCCGTGCCGGCCTGGCCCTGGTTGGTGACCACGCGCAGGGATTCCTGGTAGGCCTCGACGGTCTTCTGCAGCAGGTCGATATCGGCGTCGGTGACGCGCAGCTCGATCACGCTGGTGGCCAGCGCGGTCTGCTCGGACAAGGTGGCGTTGGCGAACGTGGCCTGGCTGGCCTGCGCGGTCGCCTTGCTCTCTTCGACGCCGCGGCGCACCTTGCCCCACAGGTCCGGCGCCCAGCTGACATTGCCTTCGGCCGAACCGCTGCTGGAAATGGCCTGGCGCAAGCCGGACGCGCTGCTCGAAAGATCACCAGCGCTGCGCTGGCGCGTGCCCGAGCCGGTCACGCCGAGGGTGGGGAACAGCGAGCTGCGCGCTTCCTGCACCTCGGCCAGGGCCTGCTGGTAGTTGGCGTAGTCCTGCCGCACAGTCTGGTTGGATACCGCCACCTGCGGCTCGAGCTGATCCAGCAGCGGATCGCCGAACACGCGCCACCAGTCGCCCTTGGGCGCGGCCGCGGCGTCCGGCGTCGCCGCGGTCCAGCCGGGCAGCTCCTTGTACTGCGTCGGCATGGCCAGTTCGGGCCGATGGTAGTCGGGGCCAACCATGCAGCCGCCGAGCAGCAGGCTCAGCGTGGCGGCAAGCGTGCCGCGCACAAGTCGGCCGGCACCGGGCGCACGGCGTTGCGGGAATCGCGGCGAGGGCGCCGAACGCGCGCCTGCGTCGCCGTGGGATTGCGGATGGTCCATGGTGTTCATGCGCTGACGTCCGAGCGGTTCCACGGCAGGGTGGCCGACCACCTGGCCAGCCTGGCGCGCAGGCGGTCGAGGTAAAGGTAGATCACCGGCGTGGTGTAGAGAGTGAAGACCTGGCTGAAGATCAGTCCGCCCATCACGGTGATGCCCAGCGGCTGGCGCAGCGAGGCGCCCTGGCCGATGCCGATCGCCAGCGGCACCGCGCCGAGCACGGCGGCGGCGGTGGTCATCATGATCGGACGCAGACGCATCACCGCGGCGTCGTGGATCGCCTGCTGCGGCGGCAGGCCTTCGTCGCGCTGCAGATGGATGGCCACGTCGATCATCATGATCGCGTTCTTCTTGACGATGCCGATCAGCAGGATGATGCCGATCATCGCGATCACCGAGAACGGCGTGCCGAAGATCAGCAGGGCGAGGGTGGCGCCGATGCCGGCCGACGGCAGGGTGGAGAGGATGGTGACCGGATGCACGGTGTTCTCGTAGAGGATGCCCAGCACGATGTACACCGCACCCAGCGCGGCGAGGATCAGCAGCGGCATGCTCGACATCGACTGCGCGTAGACCTGCGCGGCACCGGCGGTGGCGCCGTGCACCGAGGCCGGCATGCCCAGCTCCTGCATGGTCTCGCCGATCGCCGCCAGCGCGTTGCTCAGCGAACCGCCCGGCGGCAGGTTGAACGAGATGGTGGCGGCGACCAGGCCGCCCTGGTGGCTGACCTGGGTGGCGGTGTGGTTGCTCACCCAGCTGGCCAGCGCGGGGAACGGCACCATGGTCTCCGCCGCGGTGCTGTCGGCGCTGCCGCTGGAGCTGCCGCCCTTGGCGTTGGAGATCGCGTTGGTCAGCTGGTTGGCCTCGGCGTTCGAGTTCTGCGCATTGGTGGAGGACGACGCGCCCGACGCGCTGCCCACCGCCTGGAACGCCTGCACCGGCTTGACCGTGCTGCCCGACATCTGCGTCTGCTGCGTGCCGGTGGCATTGCCGGCCGCGGTGCTGAAGCGGATGCGCTCGATCATCTGCGGGTACTGCCAGTACGTCGGCGCCACTTCCATCACCACGTAGTACTGGTTGAGCTGGTTGTACACCGTGGACACCGTGCGCTGGCCGAAGGCGTCGTACAGCACGCTGTCGATCTGGTTCGGCGCGAAGCCGTAGCGCGCGGCGGTGGCGCGGTCGATCTTGACGTAGGCCTGCAGGCCGTTCTGCTGCAGGTCGGAATTGACGTCCTGCAGCTGGGCGCGGCGCTTGCCCAGCGCGGTCACCAGCTGCGGCACCCAGGTGAACAGCGCGCTCGGGTCGTCGCTGGTGAGGGTGTACTGGTATTCGGCGGCGGACTGCCGGCCGCCGATGTGCAGGTCCTGCGCGGCCTGCAGGAACAGCTTGGCGCCGGACACGCCGTTGAGCTTGGGCCGCAGGCGGTCGACCACCTGCGCGGCGGAGAGCTTGCGCTCGGCCAGCGGCTTCAGCTCGATGAACACGTTGGCGGTGTTGAGCGCGCGGCCGCCGGTGAAGCCGGCCACCGAGGCCACCGCGGGATCCTTCTGCACGATCGCCTGCAACTGCGCCAGCTTCTGCTCCATCGCCTGGAAGGAGATGCTCTGGTCGGCGATGATCTGGCCCATCAGGATGCCGTTGTCCTGCTCGGGGAAGAAGGTCGACGGCACCAGCTTGACCAGCACCACGTTGAGCGCCACCAGGCCGACCAGCAGCAGGCCCACCAGCAGGGCGTGATTGAGCACCGCGGTGAGCGAGCGCGCGTAGGCCTGCTTGAAGCGTTCGAACTGCCGCTCCGACCAGGTCGCCCAGCGCGCCTTGGAATGCAGCGCGCCGCGGCGGCCGAGCACGTAGGCGGCCATGGTCGGGGTGACCGTGAGCGAGATCAGCAGCGAGAGCAGGATCGCGATCGACAAGGTCACCGCGAATTCGTGGAACAGCAGGCCGACGATGCCGGGCATCAGCAGGATCGGCAGGAACACCGCGATCAGCGACAGGCTCATCGAGATCACCGTGAAACTCACCTCGGCGCTGCCGCGCAGCGCGGCCTCGCGCGGCTCCAGGCCGTTCTCCAGGTGGCGCACGATGTTTTCCAGTACCACCACCGCGTCGTCGACCACGAAGCCGGTGCCGATGGTCAGCGCCATCAGCGAGAGGTTGTCCAGGCTGTAGCCGAGCAGGTACATCGGCCCGAAGGTGCCGAGGATCGACAGCGGCAGCGCCACCGCCGGCACCAGGGTGGCCTGCGGTGACTGCAGGAACACGTAGACCACGCCGATCACCAGCAGCACCGCGATGAACAGGGTGCGCTCGGTGTCGCCCACCGCCGCGTTCACCGATTCCGAGCGGTCCACCGCGATGCCGAGGTGGATGCTGCTCGGCAAGGTGGCCTCGATCGACGGCAGCACCTGGCGGATCTGCGCCACGGTCTTGACGATGTTGCCGCCGGGCAGCGGGTAGACGATCACCAGCACCGCCGGCTTGCCGTTGTAGAGGCCGGCGTTGCGCAGGTTTTCCGCCGAGTCCTGCACGTCGGCGACGTCGCGCAGCAGCACCGGCGCGCCGTTGCGGTAGGCGATGACCAGGTCGCGGTAGGGCGCGGCCTTGTTGATCTGGTCGTTGGAGCTCACCTCGTAGCGCTGGCCGTCCTGGTCGATGTGGCCCTTGGCGCTGTTGGCGTTGGCCGCGCTGATCGACGCGCGCACGTCCTCCATGCCGATGCCGTAGCTGTTCAACTTGTCCGGCTGCAGCTCGACGCGCACCGACGGCAGCGCGCTGCCGCCGAGGGTGATCTGGCCCACGCCGTCGACCTGCGACAGCTGCTGCTGCAGGATCGAGTTGGCCGAGTCGTACAGCTGCGCGCGGGTCAGCGTGTCCGAGGTCAGCGCCAGCACCATGATCGGCGAATCGGCGGGGTTGTACTCGCGATAGGACGGATTGTTGCGCAAGGTGCTGGGCAGGTCGGCGCGCGCGGCCTGGATCGCCGCCTGCACGTCGCGCGCGGCGCCGTTGATGTCGCGGCCCAGGCCGAACTGCACCACGATCATCGAGCTGCCGACCGAGCTGGTCGAGGTCAGCTCGGTGACGTCGGCGATGCTGCCCAGCCGGCGCTCCAGCGGTTCGGCCACGGTGGACGCCATGATGTCCGGGCTGGCGCCGGCCATGCTCGCCTGCACCACGATGACCGGGAAGGTGACGTTGGGCAGCGGCGCCACCGGCAGGTGGAAATACGCCAGCAGGCCGGACAGCGCGATCGCCACCGCCAGCAGGGTGGTCGCCACCGGGCGCCGGATGAACAGCGCCGAGATGTTCACGGCGCGTTCTCCGCCGCCGGCTGCGGCGGGCGCTTGCGCTGCAGCCGCTGCGCGATGCGGTCGAACAGCAGGTAGATCACCGGCGTGGTGAACAGCGTGAGCAGCTGGCTGAGGGTGAGGCCGCCGATGATCGCCAGGCCCAGCGGCCGGCGCAGCTCGGAGCCGGTGCCGCTGCCCAGCAGCATCGGCAGCGCGCCGAGCATCGCCGCCAGGGTGGTCATCAGGATCGGGCGGAAGCGCAGCAGCGAGGCCTCGAAGATCGCCTCCGCCGGCGGCTTGCCGTGCTCGCGCTCGGCCTCCAGCGCGAAGTCCACGATCATGATCGCGTTCTTCTTGACGATGCCGATCAGCAGCACGATGCCGATGATGCCGATCACGTCGAGATCGCTGCCGGCGACCATCAGGGCGAGCAGGGCGCCGATGCCGGCCGACGGCAGGGTGGAGAGAATCGTCACCGGATGGATGAAGCTCTCGTACAGCACGCCCAGCACGATGTACACCGCCACCAGCGCGGCGATCAGCAGATAGACCTCGCTGGACAGCGAATCCTGGAACGCCTGCGCGGCGCCCTGGAACGAGGAGGTGATCGACGGCGGCAGATGCACCGCCTGCTCGGCCTGGCTGATCTCGGCCACCGCCTTGCTCAGCGAGGCGTCGCGCGCCAGGTTGAACGAGATGGTCACCGCGGGGAACTGCGCCAGGTGGCTGATCACCAGCGGCGACTTGGTGATCTTGATGTCGGCGATGCCCTTCAGCTGCACCTGGCCGCTGCTGCCGGTCTGGCTGGGCAGGTAGAGATTGCCCAGCGACTCCAGCGTGGGCAGCGTCTCCGGCTTGGCCACCAGGATCACGCGGTACTGGCTGGACTGGTCGAAGATGGTCGAGACGATGCGCTGGCCGAGCGCGTCGTAGAGCGCGTTGTCGATGGTCGCCGCGGTGATGCCGTAGCGCGCCGCCAGCTGGCGGTTCACCTCGATGTCCACGCTGAGGCCGTCGTTGTCGAGATCGCTGGTGACGTCGGTGATCGAGCCGATCTGCTTCATCCGCGTCAGCAGGGCCGGCACGTATTGCTGGAAGGCCTGCTGGCTGGGCCCGCGCAGCACGAACTGGTACTGGTTGGGCGACACCGTGGTGTCCAGCGTGAGGTCCTGCTCGGGCTGCAGGTAGAGCTTGATGCCGGCCACGCCGGCCGCCTCGTCCTGCAGCCGCCGGGCGACTTCCGCCGCGGTGTCGCTGCGGTCGTCGCGCACCTTCAGGTCGATCAGGAAGCGGCCGTTGTTGAGCGTGGTGTTGCTGCCGTCGATGCCGACGTAGGAGGTCAGCCCGACCACGTCCTGGTCCTTCAGGATCGCCTCGGCCAGCGCCGCCTGGCGCTTCACCATGACGTCGTAGGACACCGAGTTGTCGGCCACGCTGATGCCCTGGATCACGCCGACGTCCTGCACCGGGAACAGGCCCTTGGGGATCGCCATGTACAGGATCACGGTGAGCGCCAGGGTGGCCAGGAACACCAGCAGGGTGGCGACCTGGTGCGCCATCACGAAGCGCAGGCCGCGCTCGTAGGCGGCCAGGGTCTTGTCGAACAGCCCCTCGCTGATCCGCTCGAAGCGGCTGGGGTGGCGTTCCGACTGGGCGCGCAGGATGCGCGCGCACAGCATCGGCACCAGGGTCAGCGAGACCACGCCGGACAGCACGATGGTGACCGCGAGGGTCACCGCGAACTCGCTGAACAGGCGGCCGATCACCCCGCCCATGAACAGCAGCGGGATCAGCACGGCGATCAGCGAGACGGTCAGCGACAGGATGGTGAAGCCGATCTGGCCGGCGCCGATCAGCGCGGCGTTGAGCGGCGTCTCGCCTTCCTCCAGGTAGCGCACGATGTTCTCGATCATCACGATCGAGTCGTCCACCACGAAGCCGGTGGCGATGATCAGCGCCATCAGCGACAGGTTGTCGATCGAGTAGTTGAGCTGGTACATCAGCGCCAGCGTGCCGATCAGCGACACCGGCACCGAGATGCTGGGGATGATGGTGGCTGGCAGGTTGCGCAGGAACACGAAGATCACCACCACCACCAGCACCACCGCCAGCACCAGCTCGAAGGCGGCGTCGGCCACCGAGGCGCGGATCACCCCGGTGCTGTCGGAGACGATCTCCACCTTCATGCCGGCCGGCAGGGTGGATTCGAGCTGCGGCAGCTCCTTCTTGATCTGATCGACCGTGGCGATCACGTTAGCGCCGGGCTGGCGCTGCACGTTGAGCACGATCGCCGGGGTGCGGTCGTACCAGGCGCCCTGCTCGGTGTTCTGCGCCGCCTGGGTGACCCGCGCCACGTCGCGCAGGTAGACCGGCGCGCCGTTCTGGTAGGAGATCACCGTGGCCAGGTAGTCCTGCGGGTCCTGGATCTGGTCGTTGCCGTTGATGGTGTAGTCGAGCAGCGGTCCGTCGAAATTGCCTTTGGGCTGGCTGACGTTGACGTTGGCCAGCAGCGAGCGCAGGTCGTCGAGATTGAGCCCGTAGGCGGCCAGCTTCTGCGGATCGGCCTCCACCCGCACCGCCGGCACATTGCCGCCGCCCGGCGTCACCAGGCCCACGCCGGGCACCTCGGCGATCTTCGCGCCCAGCCGGTTGTTGGCGACGTCCTGCAGCTGGGTCAGCGACATCGACTTCGACGTGACCGCCAGGGTGAGGATAGGCTGGTCGGCCGGGTTCACCTTGGCATAGGTCGGCGGCGCCGGCAGGCCGCTGGGCAGCAGGCTGTTGGCCGCGTTGATCGCCTCCTGCACGTTCTGCTCGGCCACGTCGAGGTTGAGCGAGAGGTTGAACTGCAGGGTGATGATCGAGGCGCCGGCCGAGCTGTTCGAGGTCATCTGCTGCAGGCCGGGAATCTGGCCCAGCTGCACTTCCAGCGGCGCGGTCACCGTGGTCGCCATCACGCTGGGGCTGGCGCCGGGATAGAAGGTCTGCACCTGGATGGTCGGGTAGTCGACCGCGGGCAGCGAGGACACCGGCAGGAAACGCACCGCGACCAGGCCCACCAGCACCAGGGCGATCATCAGCAGCGCCGTCGCCACCGGCCTGAGCACGAACAGGCGGGAAATATTCATCGGAGCGCGATCCGCCGGCGGTTCAGGAGGCGCTGCCGTGGCTGCGCTTGCCGCCCTGGTGCGGCGGCGCGGCAGCGCTGCCGGCGGCGGCCGGCCTGGCATCGGCCTGCTTGATCTTGGCGCCGTCGCTGAGCCGGTCCATGCCGTCGATGACCACCGTCTGGCCGGCGCTGAGGCCGGAGGCGATCACCGTGTTCTGGCCGTCGCTGGGCCCCAGGGTGACCTTGCGCACCGAGACGGTGTCGTCCGCATTGACCAGGTAGACGTAGTCGCCCGGCGCACCGCTCTGCACTGCCGGGGTCGGCACCAGCACCGCGTTGTGCAAGGTGTCGACCAGCAGCTTCACGTTGACGAACTCGTTGGGGAACAGCGCCTCGTCGTCGTTGGGCACGCTGGCGCGCAGGCTCACCGTGCCGGTGCCGGTGGCCATCTGGTTGCTGATCGCGTACAGCGTGCCGCTGGCGATCTGCTTGGTGTTGTTGCTGTCGTACACCGCCACCGGCAGCTTGTCGCCGCCGCCGAAGCGCTGCAGCACCTGCGCCAGCGCGTTCTGCGGCACGGTGAACTGCACCGTGGTCGGCTTCATGGTGGTGATCGTCACGATGCCCGGCGAGCTGGACGCGGTGACGTAGTTGCCCGGGTCGACCAGGCGCAGACCGACCCGGCCGGCTACCGGCGCGGTGATGCGGCAGTAGCTGAGGTCGAGGTCGTACTGGGCGATGTTGGCCTGATCGGCCTTCGTCGCCGCTTCGGCTTGCTGCACGGCGAAGACCTGGTCGGCATAGGTCTGCTCGGCGATCGACTTCTGCTGGTGCAGCTGGGTGTAGCGGGCCAGGTCGGCGCGGGCCTGTGCCAGGGTGGCCTGATCCTTCGCCAGCTGTGCCTGGGCCTGCTGCTTGTCGATCTGGTACTGGCGCGGATCGATCTGCGCGAGGAACTGGCCCTTGGCCACGTCCTGGCCTTCCTGATAGCCGACCTCGGTGAGGTATCCGCTGAGCTGGGGCAGCACGTTGACCGTGGCGGTCGGGGTGACCGTGCCGAGCTGGCTCAGCGTCTCGGGCATGTCGCCCTGCTTGGCCGCGGCGACGCTGACCACCTGCGGCGGCGTGCCCGGCTTGGTCTTCGCGCCGCCCAGCAGGTGCACCACGATCAGGGCCACCAGCGCGATCAGCACGATCGCGACGATCCATAGCCCGCGTCGTCTGCGCACGGGCCTGGTGGTTTGCACGGCGTGGGCGCTCATGGCGCGTCTCCTGTAGGGAAAGCTTGGACGATCGGCACGCCGATGTCGGTGGGCATGATCGCGCGCGAAGGTGACGCATACCTTGCCTCGCACCGCGGTCGGCGCATGAGCGGCGAACCTTGCATGGGCGAGCGGGGTGTCGCGAAAAATTGCGGGGCGGAAGAAGCTCCGGGCCGCCCGGCTGAAACACGTGGATGGATCAAAACAAGCTCGCCTTGGCTTCGTCGGCAGGCACGCTCTAACGGCTCGCGAGTTCATGCGGTTGACAGCGACAAGCCGTCGCCACCGCCGGTCGCGGCCCACTCACGACACTTGCGCCAGGCCAGTCGATGCCTCTGCGGCGCCAGCCTGCGCGATCGGCACGCAGCGAAGCTCGATGTCACGACTCTTTCACCTTGATGAACGTCAGCACGACGAGCCGGCGAACGGCCGCGGGGCCTTCTATCCCACAGGTCATGCTTGACGTCGATCAAGTGTATTGATGTACTGATACACATGGACGCATCACTGTTGACCATCCAGCCCAACCTGGTCGAGCCGATCTACCGGCAGATCGTGGAACAGCTGCGCCGCCTGATCGCCGGCGGCCAGCTCGCGCCCGGCGACCCGCTGCCCTCGGTGCGCGAGGTGGCCGGCTTCCACGCGATCAATCCGATGACGGTGTCGCGCGCCTACGGCATGGCCGAAACCGAAGGCCTGCTCGAACGCCAGCGCGGCAAGGGCATGGTGGTCGCGGCGACGCGCAGCGCGGCGCAGAACCAAAGCCAGCGGCTGGCCCTGCTGGAACCGCAGCTGCTGGAACTGGCCCGCCACGCGGGCGAACTCGAACTGCCCGCCGACGCCGTGCTGCGCCGGCTGGCCAAACTGCTGGGGGATTGAGATGAACGCCGTACTCCGCGACGAAACCTCCGACGCGCCGCTCAGCGCGCGCGACCTGCGCCACGACTACGCCGGTACACCGGTGCTGGATGGCGTCGACCTCGCGCTGGCGCCGGGCAGCGTGCTCGGCCTGATCGGCCGCAACGGCGCCGGCAAGTCGACCCTGATCCGCGCCCTGCTCGGCCTGCTGGCGCCGCGCGGCGGCGAGGCCCGCGTGTTCGGCGAGCCGGCGCTGCGGCTCAGCGACGCCGCCAAGGCGCGCATCGCCTTCGTGCCGCAGCAGCCCGAGGCCTTGTCCTGGCTCACCGCGCAGCAGATGTTCGACTATGTCGGGCGCTTCTACCCGCGCTGGGACGCCGACTTCGTGCGGCAGACCCTGAGCCGCTGGCAGATCCAGCCCCACCGCATGCTGGCCAAACTCTCGCCCGGCGAACGCCAGCGCGTGGACCTGGTTCGCGCGCTGGCCTCGCAGCCTGAACTGCTGGTGCTGGACGAGCCGGCCGCGGCGCTCGACCCGGTGGCGCGCCGCGAGCTGCTGCGCGAGGTGGCGGTGCGCGCCGGCGAGGCCGGCACCACCGTGCTGTTCTCCACCCACATCGTGTCCGACCTCGAGCGGGTCGCCTCCGACATCGCCTTCCTGCACCAGGGCCGCCTGCTGCTGCACTGCGCGGTGGACGACACCAAGGAACGCTACGCGCGGCTGTGGCTGCCGGCGAAGCTGGCGGCCAGCGCGCCTTCCGTGGCGCTGGCCCGCCGCAAGCACGAGGACGGCAGCCTCAGCCTGGTGGTCGAGCGCGATGCACTGGACCGCTGGCCCGAGGCCGCCGCGCTGCCCGGCGCGCGCGTCGACGCGCTGGGCCTGGAAGACCTCTTCGTGGAGATCGCCGAATGAATCCGCTGGCCCTGCTGCAGGTGCCCTGGCGCTCGACGCACCGCGTGATGCGCTGGCTGGCCGTGTTCTGGTTCGCGCTGTGCCTGGTCGGCGCAGTCATGCTGGCCGTGCATGCGAAGCACGGCTACTCGGCGCTGATTCCCTACGCCACCGGGCTGTTCTATGCCTGGTCGTTCTTCTTCTCGACCACCTTGATGCTGGCCATCGACGCACGTCATCTGCGCCTGCCCGGCATCCAGCGGCAAGTCGTGCTCAGCCTGCTGCTGTACGGCACGCTGTGCATCGCGTTGCCGGCCGTCGCGGCGGCGGCACTGGGCCTTTCCGCCGCGCTGGCCGCCCTGCTCGCCGCGGCGGTCTCGGTCGGCGGCCTGCTGTTCGCCTTGCTGCCGCGCTACGGCGCGATCTTCGTCGGCATGCTGCCGACCCTGTTCCATCTGCCCTGGCAGCGCTACGGCGTGCCCGCGCCCGAGGATCCCCGCTTCATGTGGTGGAGCCTGGCCGCCGTGCTGTTGCTGCTGGTCGTCACGGCGCTGCGCTGGCGCCGGCTGCTGCACACCGACTCCGGCATTTACCAGGGCTGGCGTTCGCCCGTGGTGTTTCAGTTCCGCAACAGCAGCTGGGGCTACTGGAACAACCTGGGCGATAGCCGCCTGATGCTGCAACGGCCGGACTGGCTGATGCCCAAGATCAACCTCGACGCCGTCGGTCCCGGCCGCCCGCGCAATACGCTGCGCGTGGCGCTGGGCGGCTGGTACCTGCCGCAGACCCGGCTGAGCTATTGCAAGCAGCTGGGCATGGGCCTCGCCATCATCGCCCTGCCGCTGCTGTGCTCGCTGCTGCTGACCACGCTCGACCACCACGATGACTACGCTGCCGGCGTGTTGCGCGGCACCCTGGTCGGCGGCCTCGGCTCGCTGGGCCTGGTGGTTGGACCGCTGGTGTGTCTGTTCAGCCTGCACTGGCTGCGCCGGCGCTGGCAGCGCAGCAATGCTGAATTGCCGCTGCTGGCCCTGCTCCCCGGCCTGGGCGGCGCGGCGCAGGCCAAGCGCCAGCTGGTGCGCACCGGCCTGGGCCTGCCGTTGACCCTGCACGCCGTGCCGATCGCCCTGTTGCTGATCCTGTTCGCCTGCTGGCATGCCTACGCCGGCATCCTGTCCTTCATTCTGCTGGGACAACTGGGCATGACGCTGACCACCTGCGCCCTCGTGCTCAACCTGTTCGGCGGACGGCCGCTGTCGGCGTGGGCGGTCGGCGCGACCCTGGTGCTGGTCTTCGTGCTGTCCACCTTGAGCATGCTGCTGCCGGTCATGGCCTGGGGGCGTCATCCGGTGGCGCAGGTGGTGCCGCTGTTGCCGCCACTGGCCGTGGCCTGGCTGCTGCTCGCCGCGGTGATGCTGTGGCTGCTGCGGCGCGGCTGGCGCGGACTGCAGCAGCTGCCACATGCCTTCCTGTCGATCTGAGCCAGGCCGATGCCATACATCAACGCGCGTCACCTGCAGGACCGCTTCCAGCTGCCGCCGGCGCTGGCGCGCGACATCGCCGGCGAGCGCACACGCCAGGCCCTGCTCCGTCGCTGGCAGCCGTGGGCCTGGCTGGCCGGCTGGACGATCCTGCTCGCGGCGACCATCGCCGTCGGTTGGCTGCCGCCGCTGCATGAGCTGTGGCACCGGCAGCCGTTCGCGCTGCTGTCGATGATCTTCGTGCTGTATGGCTGGGTCGGCCTGGGTCGCTGGCTGGCCGGGCCGGCCATGCTGAGCGAAGCCGCCGCGAAGGCGCGCCGGCTGGGCCTGCGCGGCTGACATCGACGGGAACGGGGCGTCGCGCTGCGATGGCGCGACGCGCGCGTTCGATGGCACGCCGGCGCACCCGGCCGGCACATCTGCCAGGCATGTCTCGGTATGCCGCAGCCATATGCGTTTTGATGCGCGCCTGCATTCCACTTGGACGAGGCGGGCAGTGCAGGCCGGCCTCGTCGTCGACGCTGCATCAACGCAAGGAGCTTGGTAATGAAACGCATGCCGTACCTGATCGTGCCCGCGCTGGCCTGGGCCACGCTGCTGAGCGCGCCGACACCCTCGCTGGCCGCTGCGGGAAGCACCGCCGCGCCGGCCACGATCGCCGAATTCGCCACGCCGTCGCCAACCAGTTCTCCGCAAGGTGCCGACCTCGCTGCCGACGGCAGCCTGTGGTACGCCGAAACGACGACCGGAAAAATCGCGGTGTTTCATCCGGATCACAGCTCGAGCGAATTCTCCGTGCCGAACGGCGGCCAGCCCTTCATCCTCAAGGTCGCGGCGGACGGCATCTGGTTCACCGACAGCGCCACGCGTTCCATCGGACATCTGGATCCACGCAGCGGAAAGATCGTGGAGTACGCGATTCCTTCCGGCGCCTCGCCGTTCTTCATCCAGATCGCGGCGGACGGCAGCAAGTGGTTTTCCGAAACCGCCGGGGTGGGCCGGCTTTCGCCGGCGGGCGTGGTCACCGAATGGAGCGTCACGCTGGAGCATGCGGACGACAACATCGAACAGCTGAGCCTCGATCCGCAAGGCCGGGTGTGGTTCGCCGAGCGCAATTTCGACGGCGCCGGTGCGGCAGGCACCAACACCGTGCGCCGCCTCGATCCGCGCAGCAACGTGATCAGCACGTATCGCGTGCCGACCTTCGGCGGCAATCCGGCCGGCATCCTGGCCAACGCCGACGGCACGGTGTGGGTGTCGGAATACTTCGCCAATGCGCTGGCGCGGCTCGACCCGCGCGTCGCGGCGCACAGCGATGCCGTGGTCATGCCGAATACGCAGCAGGCCGGCAGCCTCGCCGCCACCGTCTTGCGCAGCCGCACAGGACGCGCGCCAGGCACGGATACGCAGGCCGCTCCCAGCGTGCATCGGGTCAGCCCGTCGGTGACGCGCGGCTGGATCGAATACCCGATCCCGACCGCCAACGCGATGGCCGAGGACATGCGCGTGGATGGGTTTGGACGTCTATGGTTCGAGGAAGACGCCGGCCTGCTCGGCAGTCTCGATCCGCGCGCAGCACGCTTCACCGAATACGCGATGCCTACGCCCGACAGCGGCTACTACAACATCGCGCTGAATCCGCTGACGGACACGTTGTGGTTCACCGAGGCCGGCGTCTTCGCGCCGGTGACGACCAAGGTCGGCTATCTGCGCACCGGCCGCTAGGGTGTGCGTGTAGGCGCCATGCCCTGGCGGCGAACATCCATACTTCATCGATGGCGGAGATGACCGCGCGGCGTTGCAGCCCGACGGCGCCGCACACGTCTCGAGATCACTCGGTGTTTGTTCGGACGCCAGTCATGCGCCGCGCCCCAGGCGAGATTGCCAAGCACCGTTTGCATGCAGGGCAAGGACTCGCGAGGCGATGCAAGTCGCTGCACGTCTGTGCAGCGACTTGCGCCATGAACAGCGAACGGAACGGCACCTAGAACAGCTCGCCCTGCGGCGAGTTCTGCCGCGGCGGCACAAAGCGCGAGTCATCCAGCCGCAGCTCGCGCGCGCGCCCGAAGCCGTGCCGGCGGCAGGTCACTTCGAAGCGGCGCTTGAGCAGGTCGGCGAACACACCCTGGCCGCGCATGCGGGTGGTGAAGTCGCTGTCGTAGTCGCGGCCGCCGTGCATCTGCTGCACCAGGCTCATCACGTGTGCGGCGCGCTGCGGCGCATGCAGGGCCAGCCATTCGCGGAACAAAGCCTTCAGCTCGTACGGCAGGCGCAGGGTGGTGTAGCCGGCGCAGCGCGCGCCGGCTTCGGCCGCCTGCTCGAGCACCGCTTCCATGTCGTGGTCGTTCAGCGCCGGGATGATCGGCGCCACCAGCACGCCCACCGGCACGCCGGCCTCGGTCAGGGTGCGGATCGCCTTGATCCGGCGATGCGGCGCGCTGGCCCGCGGCTCCAGCTTCGCCGCCAGCTGGTTATCCAGCGAATTGACCGAGACGAACACCTGCACCAGCCGTTCGCGCGCCATCGGCGCCAGGATGTCCAGGTCGCGCTCGACCAGTGCGTTCTTGGTGACGATCGTGCAGGGATGGTGCGATTCGGCCAGCACTTCCAGCGCGGCCCGGGTCAGCCGCCAGCGGCGTTCCACCGGCTGGTAGGGATCGGTGTTGCTGCCGATATTGATCGGGCTCACCCGATAGCCGGGCTTGCCCAGCTCCAGGCGCAGCACCTCGGCGAGATTGCTCTTCGCGCGCAGCTTGGTCTCGAAATCCAGCCCCGGCGAAAGATTGAGATAGCTGTGCGACGGCCGCGCGAAGCAGTAGATGCAGCCGTGTTCGCAGCCGCGATAAGGATTCAGCGCCTGGGTGAAATGGATGTCCGGCGAGTCGTTGCGCGTGATCACGCTGCGCGCGCACTCCTCGGTGACCTGGGTCTGCGGACGCGGGCGCTCTTCCAGCAGCTCGCTGTGCCAACCGTCGTCTTCCGCCTGGTGGCTGATCGACTCGAAGCGCCCCTCCGGATTGGAAGCGGCGCCGCGTCCCTTGTGTGCTTGGGGAGGACCGAGATTCATCGGGGCAGCTTAGGCCGCCCTTGTCTCAGTTATGGCGACACCCGCGCGATCGAACGGCGCGGGTGACGAACGCTTTCGCTATCTGATTCGGCTCGCGCAAGACTGCAGCATCGCGCTGCTTGTCGTGTCGAGGGCGCAATCGCCGGACTAGCGAGCGCCGCGCCGAGTTTCGAAGCGACGCCCGAATCCGCCACCCGCGACGTGCGATCTTATCGCGCTGCCTGGTTCGCCGCCGGTCTGGTCAACGGCAACACCGTATTGACCAGCTGCACCAGGAATTTGCCGGATTCTTCTTCGAAGATGATGTGCCCGGAATCTTCGAACCACACCAACTGCTTGCTCGGCGCCTGCAGCGAGGCGAACCACTGCGCGGTGAGCGGCGCATTCACGGTGAGGTCGTGGCGGCCGAGGAACAGCACGATCGGGCAGCCGAAGCGGGTGGTGTCCATGAAGCTCGCCTTCATCAGCGCATTCCACAGCAGCGGCACGCTGAAATCGCTGCCGGCGTCGCGGGCCGCCTTGTCGGCGTCGGAGTAGTCGGGGCTGAGCTTGATCAGCTGCGCATCGTGGCCCTGCTTCTCGCCGTGGAAGTAGCCGCCGTAATAGACGATCCAGCGGCGATCCACGCCGAGCTTGGCCACACTCTGCGCCGGCGTCAGCGACAGGTCGGGATACGGCGCGATGCCTTGCAGCTCGTTCACCGCCTTGGTGTTGCCGTCCTTGCGCGCCATCGCCAGCACGGTCTGGTAGCTGGCCGCCTCGCTGCGCTGCATGTCGACCACCTGGCCGACGCCGACGTAGGCGTAGAACCAGTCCGGATGGCGCTGCGCCAACTCCACCCCGAGCACGCTGCCCCAGGAATGGCCGACCAGCACGATCTTCTGCTTGCCGTAGGTCTTGCGCAGCCAGCTCACCAGTTCCTCGGCGTCGCCGACGATGCGCTCCCTGCTCATGGTCGGCGCCACCTGCTTGGGATCGTTCTCCCGATAGGTCTTGCCGGCACCGCGCTGGTCCCACTGCACCACTGTGAAATATTCCTCCCACGGTGTCGCGTAGCTGTAACTGGCCGGCATCGTGGTGAAGCTGGGGCCGCCATGCAGGAACAGCAGGATCGGGTTGTCGCGATGGCGGCCGCGCACGCTGATCCACTGCTCGATGCCGCCCAGGCGCACTTTCTGCATGCTCTCGATGCCGTCCGGCGTAACAATGCGGCGCATCGCGCGCAGGATCGCCGGCGCATCGACGGTGGACGCGGCAGCCGGCGCAGCGATGCTGGCATTCGGTGCCGGCGCGCTGGCGCCGATCGCTGCGCTCAGCCAGGCCATGCCGGCGATCAGGGCGATGCAGCGCCGCCAGCTCCGGCGAGCGGAACCTCGGATCGAATCGACCGGTGGGATCTTCAACATGGGGAGACTCCTGCGGGGGAAGGGGACCGGCCGCGGTCGGCGTCATGGCGCCGGCGAAAGCTGCTGGTCCAGCCACTGCGTCATGCGGTCCAGCGGATAGTGCTGCTGCAGCTGGCGACGCATCTCGTCGAACACCGGCGCCGAGATGGTCCAGCCCATCGGCAGGGGATAATCGCCCGGACACAGGCGGAAATGCCAGAGCACGTCGCCATCGGCAGGATGCTCGGCATCGAAGCGCAATGCGGCGAGCAGGCGTGCCTTCGCGTATTCGCCGCGTGCCGAGCGCGTGTCCAGCAGAGCCACCAGCGGCGCCGACACTTCGCCGCGCAGCGAAACGGGCGCGATATCACCGACCGGGCAAGCGGTGCTGTACTGGGGTACGGGTCGCGCCGCATCGTGCGCGTCGACGAAATCGCTGGCCAGCGGATCGTTGCTGATGTGCAACACGATGAAGCGCAGCGGCTGCTTGCGCTGCGCCGCGATCGTGCGCAGCCGCTCGATCAGTTCCAGCAAGGTGGTCGCGCCCGAGTTCTCGAAGTAGCCGCCATCCACCACCTGCTGCGTGCCGGGCGGCGGCGCGGCGCTCTCGGCCACGGCCGCATCCAGCGTGCCGGCCGGGCTGACGTAGGTGAAGCGCGCGCTGTTCAGCACGGCCTCGCTCAGCGGCTCGCGCGGGTCCAGCCAGTGCGAGCCGTCGTAGCCGGCGGTCCAGGGATTGACGGCGAACGGCCGGAACGGGCTCTGCACCAGCCGCCAGCCCTGCGCCACCGTGGTGCTGTTGAGGAATAGCGCCGGCGAGCCGGTATCCACGCGGCCGTCGGCGCCGCGATACAGCGCGGCGAACGGTTGCGCGAAGGCTTCCACGCCCTGCTGTCGCGCAGCCTGTTCCCAGGCCCGGCTGAGCGCGCGCGAACGATCGTCGAACCAGGCGCCGGGCAGCCAGCGCTGGGTGAAATCGACAAACAACATGTTGGCCAGGGTCGGCGCCAGGAAGTCGTGGCTGAGCAGGGTCTGCTCGCGCAGCTCGAGATGGGCCGCATCGGCCGAGGCGGGCTGGCGCAGCAGGGCGACGTAGGCGGCCAGGCCCAGGCTGCCGCCGGAGACGCCGCTGCCGGCGAACAGCTGGCGGCTCAGCAGCGGCTCGCCCGTGCTCTGTGGATGGCGCGCCTGCAGCATCGCGGTGAGCCGGCTCAACACCAGGGCAGTCCAGGCGGCGCCGCGGATGCCGCCGCCTTCGGAGGCGACCATCAGCACCGGACAGGGCTGCGTCGGCTTGCAGCGGCTATCCAGCCAGGCGTTCGCATAGTCGTCGAAATCCGCGCGCGTCTCCGCCACCGCCGCCGCCGGGCGCTGATGCGTGCTCATGCCCGGGTACTGCCGCACATGGTGGTTGTCGTTCAAATGCAGGCCGTGCAGTAGCGCGCTCATCAGCAGCAGCAAGGAAAGCAGAGGCAGGCCGATGCGGTCGGCCGCCATGCACAGGAAGCCGCCGCTCATGCAGAAGAAGCCGGCAGCGATCAGCAGAATCGCCAGCGGGCCGATGCCGTCGTGCAGTCGCGGCTGCCAGGCGATCAGCACGGTGGCCGCGACGTTCAACAGCATGACCAGGCCGAACAGGCGCAGCGGCGTGCGTCCGAGGCGGTGCAGCTTGTGCACGCGCGGTTCGTGCGGCTCGGGCTCGTGCATGGCCGTCACGCTTTCGCCGCGCCGGTCCAGCCAGCGTCGGCGCCTGACGAAGAACGCCACCAGCAGCAGCGATTCCAGCAGCAGACCCAGGGCGCGCAGCACGCGCGGCCGGCAGGCGCTGCCCACGCTGCAAGCGCCGTGCGGCAGCGCGCGCAAGGCCAGCAGATAGCCGAGCAATACCAGCAAGGGTACGGCGGCGCCGAGCAGGCGCGGCAGCCAGCGGCGCAGTTGAACGCCACGCGCATCCTGCAGCGCCGGCCAGCGCGGATACGTCAGCCGATAAGCGTGGCGCGCGGTGTACCACACCGACAGCCCGGCCAGGGCGCTGCCGAGCAACAGGGCCAGGTAGCGATGGGTATCAGGATCGGTCCATACCGCGATCAGGAACAGCTCGGCGGCCTGATCCACATTCAGCACCACCAGCACGCCGACCAGCAGCACCAGCAGCGATACCCGGATCGGCCGCGCGTGGTCCAACGCCAGCATGAAGCCGGCGATGCCACGCAGGCCGAGCGACGCCAATCGCTGCAGCCAGGTCTGCGATTCTTGCGTAGGCGCGGTGTGCGGCATCGACCCCTTTCCCTGCGGCGGCCTCCTGCCGACCGGTCGCGGCATGGTACGCCGGGTGTCCCATGGCCGGCCCGGCCGCGGTGCACACTCCTCGATGAACGGCTGTCTTGCGCTTCACCTGCCCTGCACGCATTTGCCTTGCCTGCTCACACAAGCTGCACGCATCGGCACCGAAGCTTGTGCCCCGTTCGGGCCGACGCATCGCGCTGGCCCCCACCTTCTGCGAGGCCTGTCGTCATGACCATCACCGGCTTGATCATTTTCCTGCTCGTGGGCGCCATTGCCGGCTGGCTGGCCGGCGTGATCGTGCGCGGTTTCGGCTTCGGGCTGCTCGGCAATATGGCCGTCGGCATCGTCGGCGCAGTGATCGCCGGCTGGTTGCTGCCGCGGATCGGCCTGCACGTCGGCGGCGGCATCATCGGCTGGATCATTCATGCCTTGATCGGCGCGATCATCCTGCTGCTGATCATCGGCCTGTTCCGACGCGCCTAGCCTTCGCTCGAGCGGCCTGAGCTTCCGTCATGGCGGCGGTGCGCGGCGCGGCGCCTGCCGCGGCGCTACACTCGGGGACCCGCGATCGTGACGCTGTCATGATCGCCTCCCCAGTTCCGCAGGAGCCCCGCATGTCGAAGGTCCATCCGGTATCGCCCGAGTTCGCCGCGCAGGCGCGGATGCGCCACGACGACTACACGCGCCTGTACGCCGATTCGCTGCGCGACCCGGAGGGCTTCTGG
>JAJEJU010000003.1 GCA_021390615.1 Rhodanobacteraceae bacterium ZG21-1
GCGCCGGAGCGCGTGGCCTTCGAGCGCTGGCGCGGTGCGGACGCCGCGCATGCCCAGGCCTATGCCCAGGTCGAGCGGCTGCATCGCATCGCGGCCGGCCTGGCCGACGATCCGCTGCTGCGCGCAGCAGGCCTGGCCGCGCGACGACGTGCGGCGCGCCGCATCGCCACGCGGCGTCTGCTCAGCTTCACGCTGCCGCCCGCCCTCGCGGCCGGCGTGCTGCTCGCGATCGGTCTTTGGTTTTACCGGGGCGGCGGCGAACAGGCGCCCTCGCGGCACTATGCCGGCAGCGCCGGTCAGGCGCAGCCGGTGCTGCTCGAGGACGGTACGCGCATGACCCTGGATGCCGGAGCTTCCGTCACCACCCATTTCGATCGCACGCAGCGGCTGGTGGTGCTGGACAACGGCCGCGCCGAATTCATGGTGGCGCACATGCCGCGCCCGTTCGAAGTGCGCGTGGGCGCGAACCTGATCCGCGACATCGGCACCACCTTCCAGGTGAGCAAGGACGGCGACGCAGTCACCGTCGGGCTGCTCGAAGGCAAGGTTGCGGTGACCCACGGCGACGGCGCGCAGGCGCAGACCCACACGCTGGCGCCGGAGCAGCAGATCCGCATCGCCAGCGATGGCAGCAGCGTGGGCGCGACGCCGCTGGACCTCGAGGCTGCGCAGGGCTGGACGCACGGCGAACTGGTGTTCCGCCAGCGGCGGCTGGACGAGCTGCTGGAGGAGGCGAACCGCTATTCGTCGACCAAG
>JAJEJU010000004.1 GCA_021390615.1 Rhodanobacteraceae bacterium ZG21-1
TGCTGGCGCGGCACGAAGCGCTGCGCACGGTGTTCGACAGCCAGGGCGGCCAGCCGCAGGCGCGCCTGCTGCCGGCGTCGACGGCCTTCCCGCTGCAGGAGCAGACGCTGGAAGGTGGCGCAGCGCAGCTGGCGCAGTGGATGGACGAGGAAGCGCATGCGCCGTTCGAGCTGGGCCAGGGCCCGCTGATCCGCGCCCGGCTGATCCAGGAGAGCCCGAGCGAGCACCTGCTGTTGATGACCCAGCACCACATCGTCTCCGACGGCTGGTCGCGGGGCGTGTTCCTGCGCGAGCTGGGTGCGCTGTACACCGCTTTTGCCGCAGGCGAGGACGATCCGCTGCCGGCGCTGGCGATCCAGTACCCAGACTTTGCGGCGTGGCAGCGGTCGTGGCTGAGCGGCGAGCGGCTGCAGGCGCAGGTGAGCTACTGGCGGGAGCAGCTGGCGGAGGCGCCGGTGCTGCTGGAACTGCCGACCGACCGGCCGCGGCCGGCGCAGCCGTCGTACGCGGGGGCGAGCGTGGCGGTGGCGATCGATACGACGCTGACGGCGGGGCTGAAGCGGCTGGCGCAGCGGCATGGCAGCACGCTGTACATGGTGATGCTGGCGGCGTGGTCGGTGGTGCTGTCGCGGCTGTCGGGGCAGTCGGAAGTGGTGATCGGGACGCCGACGGCGAACCGCAGCCGGGAAGAGCTGGAGTCACTGATCGGGTTCTTCGTGAACACGCTGGCACTGCGGGTGGACCTGAGCGGGGAGCCCAGCGGCGGCGCCTTGCTGGAGCGGGTGCGTGCGGTGGCTTTGGCGGCGCAGGATCATCAGGAGCTGCCGTTCGAGCAGGTGGTGGAGATCGTGCAGCCGCCGCGTCGGCTGTCGCACAGCCCGCTGTTCCAGGTGATGCTGGCGTGGCAGAACAACGAAGAGGCGCAGCTGCAG
>JAJEJU010000005.1 GCA_021390615.1 Rhodanobacteraceae bacterium ZG21-1
AACGCCTCCACCGCCAAGCCGTCGCCGACCACATAACCCACCAACCGCTTCTGGCCGTCCGCGTCGGTATGATCGATCACCGCCGCCTGGCGCACTCCAGGCTGCCCCAGCAGCACCGACTCGATCTCACCCAGCTCGATGCGGAAGCCGCGCAGCTTGACCTGGTGGTCGATCCGGCCCAGGAACTCCAGTTCGCCATCCGCCCGGTAACGCACCAGATCGCCCGTGCGGTACAGCCGGCTGCCCGGCGCACCGTACGGATTGGCCACGAAGCGCTGTGCGGTCAACGACGGCCGGTTCAGATAGCCGCGCGCCAGTCCTTCGCCACCGATGTACAGCTCGCCGATGATTCCGATCGGCACCACCCGATGGTTCGCATCCAATACGTACACCTGCACGTTCGGGATGGGGCGGCCGATCGGCATACCGGATTGGCCTTCCTGGTACAACGACATCGTCGCGCATACGCTGGCCTCGGTGGGGCCGTACGCATTGATGAAGCGCCGCCCTTCACTCATCCGCCGTGCGCTCTCCGGCGGACAGCTTTCGCCGGCGACGACCAGGGTATGCAACTGCGGCAGCGCCACCCCGTCGAGCAGGCTCAGCACCGACGGTGGCAAGGTCGCCACGTTCACCGCCAGTCCCGTCAAGGTCGACGCCAGCGTGCTGCCGCCCACGTCCTCGCCGTCCGGCAGGCATAGCGTGGCGCCCGCGTGCAGCGCCATCAGCATTTCCCATACCGAGGCATCGAAGCTCAAGCGGGCAAACTGCAGCACTCGTTCGCCCTGCTGCACCCCGAACAACTGCCGCTGCGCCTCGGCAAGATGGCTGCCGCCTCGATGCGGAATCACCACGCCCTTGGGCTGCCCGGTCGAACCGGAGGTGTAGATCACGTACGCCGCGTGGTGCGCCTGCACCGTCGTCTGCGGCGCCTGCTCGCGCTGGCGTGCGATGACCGCCCCGTCCAGATCCAGGAAGATCGCCCGGCTCGTGTGCGACGGCAAGCGCTCCTCCACCGCGCTGTGGGTCAGCAGGATCGCCACGCGCGCATCGTC
>JAJEJU010000006.1 GCA_021390615.1 Rhodanobacteraceae bacterium ZG21-1
GCAGGCCTGGACTCGCAGGCGATCGCGGTGGCGCACGGAACGGCGGCGTTCGACCTGACCTGGATCGTGGAGGTGGGCGAGGACGGGCTGAGCGGGGTGCTGGAGTACGCGACGGACCTGTTCGAGGCGTCGAGCATGGCGCGGCTGGCGGAGCATCTGGAACAGGTGCTGGTGCAGGTGGTGGCGCAGCCGGGCGTCTTGCTGGGCGACCTGGTGCTGACCACGGCGGCGGAGCGCCGCCTGCTGCAGTCGACGTGGAACGCGACGGCGGTGGCGTATCCGCGCGAGCGCTGCGTGCACGAGCTGTTCGAAGCGTGCGCGGCGCAGGCGCCGGAGGTGATCGCGGCGAGCGACGGCAAGGACGCGCTGAGCTACGGCGAACTGGAGCGCCGCTCGAACCGGCTGGCGCATTACCTGCGGCGGCGCGGGGTAGGTCCGGAAGTGGTGGTGGCGCTGTGCGTGCCGCGTTCGCTGGGCATGCTCGTTGCGGTGCTGGGGATACTGAAGGCCGGCGGCGCGTATCTGCCGATCGATCCGTCCCTGCCCGCCGAACGCATGGCCTTCATGCTGGACGACGCTGGCGCGGCGATCCTGCTCACCGAGAGCGCCATCAAGGAACGCCTGCCGTCGTATGCGGGCCTAGTGGTTTCTCTCGACCTCGATGCGGCGGCGATCGAAGACTGCGACAGCCACGCGCCGGCGATACAAGTCACTGCGTCCAACGCGGCCTACGTGATCTACACCTCGGGCTCGACCGGTCGGCCCAAGGGTGTGCTGGTGCCGCACCGGGGCGCGGTGAACCTGGCGACGGCGCAGCAGGCGCTGTTCGGGATTAGCGCAACGGATCGGGTGCTGCAGTTTGCGCGGCTGAGTTTCGACGCCTCGTTGTGGGAATGGCTGATGACGCTGTCGGCGGGCGCGCAGCTGTGCCTAGCCGATGCGGAAGATGCCGCGGGCACGCTGGCGCGGGTGCTGGTCGAGCGGGTGGTGACGGTGGCGACGCTGCCGCCGTCGGTGCTGGGCCTGCTGGAAGACGTCGCGCTGCCGCAGCTGCGCATGTTGATCGTGGGCGGCGAGAGCTGCCCGCCAGAGCGGGCGCGGCAGTTCAGTGCGGGACGCCGTTTCATCAACGCCTACGGCCCCACCGAGGCCAGCGTCTGCGCAACCGCCGCGCCGTACCAAGGCGGCGAGGGCAGTGTGTCGATCGGCCATCCGATCGCGAACGTGCAGGTCTACGTGCTGGATGCGCGTCTGCGGCTGGCGCCGATCGGCGTGGTGGGCGAGTTGTATATCGCTGGCGACGGGCTGGCGCGCGGCTATCTGAAGCGGCCGTCATTGAGCGCGCAGCGCTTTGTCGCGAACCCGTACGGCGCTGCGGGAAGCCGGCTGTATCGCACTGGCGACCTGGTGCGCCGGCGGGCCGACGGCGAGCTGGAGTTCCTGGGGCGGATCGATCATCAGGTGAAGCTGCGCGGCTACCGCATCGAGCCGGGCGAGATCGAAGCGCAGCTGCTGGCGCAGTCGTCGGTGCAGGCGGCGGCAGTGCTGGCGCGCGTGGTGAACGGCGACGAGCGGCTGGTGGCCTACGTGGTGCCGTCGCCGGGCGCGGCGCTGGACCCGGCAGCGCTAGCCGAACAGCTGGCATCGACGCTGCCGGCGTATATGGTGCCGGCCTCGTGGGTGGTGCTGGAGCGTCTGCCGCAGACGCCGCACGGCAAGCTGGACCGCGCGGCGCTGCCGCTGCCTGCGCAGGATGCGGGTGCGGCACGCTACGTGGCGCCGCGCAGCGAAAGCGAGCGCACGCTGGCGCAGCTATGGTCGCAAGTGCTGAAGCGGCCGCAGGTAGGCATCGAGGACAACTTCTTCGAATTGGGCGGCCATTCGCTGCTGATGGCTTCGATGAGCACGGCGATCCGGGCTCGCCTGGGCATCGAGCTGCCCCTGCTGGCGCTGTTCAAATACCCCACCATCGCCAGGCTGGCCGCCTATGTGGACGGCCGTGGCGCCGCCGGTGCGCTCGACCGCGCGGAACTGGCGCAGCGCTCGGCCAGACAGCGCCACACCTCGGTGGTCAGGAACCGGGAAGCGCATGGCGCCGACGCGCACGAGATGCGCGAGCACGACGGAGATCGACCGTCCGACATCGCCGTGCCGGAGAGTCGCGCATGAATGCGTCGAACGGCGACCGGCTGGCCCAGCGCATCGCGCAGCTCTCGCCGCAGCAGCTGAAGCTGCTGGCGCAGAAGCGGCAGGGCCGCGGACAACTTCAGGGCCTGCGCCGCAGCGGCGAAGCACTGCCGCTTTCGTACGCGCAGGAGCGCCTGTGGTTCGTCGACCGGATGGGACTGGTGGGCCTGGCTTACCACATGACCGTGGCCTGGCGCGTGCGCGGCGAGTTGAACGAGGCGGCCTTGGAACAAAGCCTGCGCGAGCTGGTGCGCCGTCACGAAAGCCTGCGCACGCGCTTCGCCGAAGCCGATGGCCAGGCGCATCAGGTGATCGGTGCGGCCGAGGCTTTCGCGTTGCAGCGGGTCGCCGTCGACGAGGTGGTTGCCGCGGACGGCGAGAGCGTGCTGGAAGCTTTCGCACGCGAGACATTCCAGCGCCCGTTCGAGCTTGCCCGCGGCGAGCTTTTCCGCGTGAGCCTGCTGCACCTGGGACCGCAGGAGCACGGCCTGGCGCTGGCCATGCACCACATTCTCTCGGACGGCTGGTCGGTGGCGGTGATGATGCGCGAGCTGCGCTGGCTGTACCGAGCCTACAGCCGCGGCGAAGTCTCGCCGCTGGCCGAGCCGGTCGCCCACTATGCCGACTACGCGCTGTGGCAGCGCCGCTCGTTCGAGGACGAAAGCTGGCGACGCCAGCTGGACTACTGGCGCAGCCGGCTGGCGGATGCGCCGGGCGTGCTGGAGCTGCCGACCGATCGGCCGCGCCCGCCGACGGCGAGCCATCGGGGCAGGTTTTATTCCTTCCGCTTGCCGCGCGCCTTGAATGAAGCGCTGTCGCAGCTGGCGCAGCGACATGAAGCGACCCTCTTCATGCTGCTGCTAGCGGCCTTCCAGATCGTGCTGTGGCGCTGGAGCGGCCAGGATGACCTGGTGATCGGTACGCCGGTGGCCGGCCGTACGCATCCGCAGACGGAAGGCATGATCGGGCTGTTCGTGAACATGCTGGCGCTGCGCGGCCGGCTGGACCCGGCCCAGCGCTTCGACGAGCTGCTGGCGCAGGTGAAGGAGACCGCGCTGGAAGCCTATGCGCACCAGGGGCTGCCGTTCGAGAAGCTGGTGCAGGAGCTGGCGCCGGTGCGCGACCTGTCGCGCCAGCCGGTGTTCCAGGTGATGCTGGTGCTGCAGAACATGCTCAAGGAGCCGCTGCGGCTGGAAGGGCTGCAGCTGGAGGAAGTCAGCTCCGAGCACGCCACCGCCAAGTTCGACCTCACCCTGGTGCTGGAAGAAACCGCGGACGGCTTGCGCGGAGATCTGGAATACGCCACCGATCTGTTCGATCGCTCGAGCATGGCGCGTCTGGCGAACCACTTCGAACGCGTGCTGGAACAGGTCGCGCAGGACCCGCAGCGACGCCTGGGACAGCTCGAGCTGCTGAGCGCCGAAGAGCGCGAGCAGCAGCTGGTGACGTGGAACGTGACGGCGAAGGCCTACCCCCGCGAGCAGTGCATCCACGAGCTGATCGCGGCGCAGGCCTTGCGCACGCCGACGGCGGCGGCGCTGATCGGCGCGGACGAGACGCTGAGCTATGCGG
>JAJEJU010000007.1 GCA_021390615.1 Rhodanobacteraceae bacterium ZG21-1
GATTGCCGGCAGCTTCAGTTATGCGACGGCGCTGTTCGACACGGCGACGATCGAACGTCAGCACGGCTATCTGCTGCGCGTGCTGCGGGCGATGGTGGCCGATGCGGGGCAGTCGGTGGGGCGGATCGACCTGCTCTCGGCATCGGAACGGGAGCTGGTGCTGTACGGCTGGAACCGGACCGAGACGGCGTACCCGCAAGACGACAGTGTGCATGCGCTGTTCGAGGCGCAGGTGCGTCGATCCCCCGAAGCCATCGCGCTGGTCCAGGACGATCAATCGCTGACCTATGCCCAGCTTAACACCCGGGCCAATCGGCTGGCGCATCGGCTGATCGCCCTGGGGGTGCGGCCGGGTATCAAGGTGGCGATCTGTGTCGATCGATCTCCATATATGGTCTCCGCCTTGTTGGCTGTCCTGAAAGCCGGCGGAGCATATGTGCCGTTGGATCCAGGCCATCCCACCGAGCGTCTTCAGGAGTTGCTTGCCGATATACAGCCGTTGTTGTTGCTCGCGGATGCGCTTGGGCGACAGGCGCTGGATATCGACACATACTCTGCGGTTCCAATTTTGTCTTTGGATACGCCAGGTTCGGAAGATTGGCAAAGCGATATCGATGGCCAGTCCAATCCTGATCCAAAGGATATGGGGCTCACCTCGGCTGATCCGGCTTATGTGATCTATACGTCAGGTTCCACCGGCAAGCCGAAAGGCGCGCAGATCAGCCATCGTGGGCTACATAATTATTTGAAATGGGCCTGTCGCGAATATGCATCAGATAAGGCATGCGATGCGGTCGTGTTGTTGTCCCTGGCCTTCGATGCGACCGTAACGAGCCTTTATGTTCCGTTGCTGACTGGTGGCCAAATACTGCTGCTGCGGCGTGGAGAGGAAATTGATTCCTTGACGACCCTGTTGCAAGAGTCACATCGACCATGGCTGATTAAAATCACCCCGGCGCATCTGAGGGTGTTGAGTCAGCAGCTTGTAAGAGCTTGCCTTTCCGATGTCGGGCAGACTTTTATTGTCGGTGGCGATGCCTTGTCGGCTGACTTGGTGACAACCTGGCGTCGACTGTCGCCTCAATCACGCTTGATCAACGAATATGGCCCGACCGAGGCTACCGTCGGCTGCAGTATCTACGACGCCAGCCGCGGCTTGTTGAATGAGACGGTCCCCATAGGTCGCCCGATTGCCAACGCTCGGATGTACTTGCTTGATGCCTATCGGCAGCCTGTTCCAATAGGCTCGATAGGGGAAATCTATATAGGCGGCGCGGGTGTGGCGTGCGGCTATGTAAATAGCCCGGAATTTACGCTAGAGCGATTCCAGGAAGATCCTTTCTATAAGGGGCCGGGCGAGCAAATGTACCGGACCGGTGATTTGGCGCGACATCTGTCGGACGGCAACATCGAGTTCCTGGGACGTATCGATCACCAAGTAAAAATTCGCGGTTTTCGTATCGAGTTGGGCGAGATCGAATTTTGCTTGCTTAGCCACCCGGTCGTGCGTGAGGCGGTCGTGGTCGCCCCTGCCGACCTGCAGGGGGACAAGCGCTTGGTGGCTTATGTCACGACATGGCCAGATAAGAAAGTCGAAATATCCGAGCTGCGCGAGTATCTGTCCCGGCAGCTGCCGGAGTACATGATTCCGTCGGCGATCGTGACGCTGGAAGAGCTGCCCTTGAACGGCAACGGCAAGCTCGATCGATCGGCCTTGCCGGCGCCGGATATCCAGGATCAATGGCAGGCGAGGTATGTCGAGCCGAGGACCTCGAGCGAGCGGGCGCTGGCGCAGATCTGGGCGGAGGTGCTGAAGCTGCCGCGGGTGGGCCTGGCGGACGACTTCTTCGAGCTGGGCGGCCACTCGCTGCTGGC
>JAJEJU010000008.1 GCA_021390615.1 Rhodanobacteraceae bacterium ZG21-1
TCCGCGTCGTAGCTCTTGCGCTCCACGATGCCGCCGCCATTGGTGTAGCCCACCGCCACCAGCTCGTTGCGCGCGTCGTATTGCAGCGTCTGGCCCACGGTGCTGCCGTTGTAGGTCGCACCAAAAATTATTCCCGAGACTTCCTCCGCGCTGTTTGGAACATCTAAATTTACCTAGCCGAAGCCATACGCTCATTCAACAATCAGCACAAACGAACCAGCCCTTACAGTCCAGTTGTCGATCCAAGCTCTTGGATCAAGCTGCAAACCCTCAAACTCAAATGTCGTAACTTTATCTTCCGCCGCCCGGGGAAATGGTCCGTCCTGAACGTCATATGGCTCCTTAAAGTTCTTTGTTATTTTCGGTTCACCAATATATTCGATTACGGTACGTGTAGAGTCGCGCACCTCATCGAAAACAATCCAGCCAGAGTAAGGACCATCACCCTCTTCCAACAATGGATGCCCCCGAAGTACAAATAGCCCACTCACCGGAACACGCATAAGTGCTCCTTCAATCACCGGGTGGCCGAAATTGCTCTCGGTGAAATGGAGCTTGTCGAAAAATCCAGCAAACTTCCTCATATCAATATCCACCTGTCTTCTGAAGAATCGTCGTACGCACACTGCTATTTGACGGGAATGGCGTTCCGTCACTAAGGCGGAAGATATTATTCTGGAACTGAGGTAACAACGGACGCCTATCTTGTATCACGGTGAACCCTAAATCCTGGAGACTTTGAGAATCCGGCAAAGTGCCAAATCGGTTGTTCGGGGTAGAGTTAATGATTAACTGCCCGCCATCCTGCAATACTCGCGAAGCTTCAGGCAAGTAATCCATCATTCCCGATCCACCACGAATATAAGGACTACTAGCAATAATCTGACTTGCCGAGCCATCTTGGAATGGTAACTGTAACGCCGACGCACGCACACCATTCTGTGCAACAACATCCACATTGATTGCACCCGGAATTTGAGAGGTCCTTCCCCCAAATAGATCCAACACGACAGACGAGCCACCGCCACCTGCCGTGCTTGGAACCGGTCCCTTCAAGGTACCAGTAATCATCCCTGCCGACATCAAGACATCCGCCCCAGTCCCAAATACGCTAGCCGTGCTCATGGCTGCTTGATCGTTGGCCCCAGTGGCGACAGAGAGCCCATAGACACCCGCCCCGATAGGGTTCTCTCTGAGGTAGTCAACCTGCGCGCCCTGATACGCAGCGCGTTCGGCTCCCCAGGTGTAGGGACCTACCTGGGGCATCCGTGCCAGGCCCGCCGCCTCCTGCCAATCCTCGTTCATCTGGAGCTGTCGAGCCGCTTGCATGCCCTGCTCCCTGTCTTGCGGGAATCTACTGCTCAGACCGCGCGCCGCCATTTGTCGAAGCAACATCGTCTGCAGCGCGCTCCCTGGCACCACATCCTGCAACTGTTCGTTGAGATCGCCCAAGGTCGAGCCTGGCGCATACCTTAAAGGATCAGTGATCGGCTCTTCTTCCGCATCGGATGCCGAGGAACCAACTACGGTCGTGGGTGTGAGATCAACAATTTGTATCTTATCCCGTAGTTCAGGCGTTCCATCCGGATAGGTTGCCAATGTTGAGGTATACCCTGGGATAGACAAGATTCTGTCTTGCAGGGAACTGCCACTCGTATTACTAGATGCTACAAGCAGCGAATTTCCATTGGTCGACATGGAGCCGGACAAGTTCCCAAGCGGCCCTGCAACTGGATTGCCGTAATCTTCGTAGGCCAACAACGGCCCACCCGCCATAGACTGCGCCAACTGCTGATCCGTCAACGAGCTGACCTCAACTCCAGCAAAGCTTGCTTGCTCTGGCAAGGGGAGTGGATCGACCTGCTGTTGCTCATATAGATTTGCTGCCACCTGTCCCGACAGCGCATTGCCCGCTTGCGCACCGACGGACTGCATATCGCCAGCCACCGAGGCATCTGTCTGATCACTGATATCCGACGATACCTGCGCCTGCTCGCTGGCCAGGGCGTTGTTGACGCTCAGATCGAGCTGGGCCAGCCCTTGTTCGAAGGCTGCCGCACTCTGCACCATCGTGTTGGCAACGGCATTGCCGAACGCATCCTCGCCAATATGCGCCCAACTGGAGACATGGTCGTCACCGAGCAACTCCGACGTGCCGCGGTTCACCGCGCCGGACAACAAGCCGCCGGCCAAATTCTTCCCGAAGTCCGCGCCGCCTTGCCCTATATTTTGCTCAGGCGTACTGGTCAGCCCTGCCGCATTGGTCACTCCCGAGGCAACCGCTGACGCCACCACCCCTGCCCAGCTGAAGTGCGTCGCTTGGCCCGTGACCTTGGCGGCGGCTACTCCGCTGGCATACGCAGCAGCACCGTAAAGTGCCGCTCCAGCAGGCCGGAATCCGCCGCTTGCGTTCGCCAGCGGTGAGAAGGTGCCCCCGGTGCTGCTGATGGCACCTCCGATCCCGGCAGTCAATGCCGTCTCCAGCCCGGTCTCCAGCGCCTGACCCAGCGAGAGGCCGTGGCTGATTCCCAAAGCGTCGCCCGCCACCTGCCCCGCCAGACTGCCGACGAAACCGCCCACCGCAGCGGCACCAATGTTGCCACCGGCCAGAGCCGCCAAGCCGGCCGACCACGTGGTTCCTGCACTCGCCGCGACACCTGTTCCCACGGCCGTCCCCGTCGCGCCTGCGCTCACACCAGCTCCTCCTGCCGCCACGCCGCTGGCGGTGGCGCCACCCGTAGTGCCCGCCGCGCCGCCCGCCGCACCCGCCGCCGCACCGGCGGTGTACACCGTCACCACGATGATCACCACGATCACCACGATTTCCGCCAGTGCGGAGCATCCACTGCTCGGCGGCGGCGGCGGCGCCAAGGGCAGCGTCGGCGTGGTGCTGCCGATGATCTTGCTCGGGTTGTACGGCTGGAAGGTGTTGGCGTCGTTGCTGTGCGTGGTCACCGACGGCACCACGATGCGCTGGCCCACCACCAGGCCGCTGTCCTGCA
>JAJEJU010000009.1 GCA_021390615.1 Rhodanobacteraceae bacterium ZG21-1
CGAGCAGTGCATCCACGAGCTGATCGCGGCGCAGGCCTTGCGCACGCCGACGGCGGCGGCGCTGATCGGCGCGGACGAGACGCTGAGCTATGCGGCGATGGAGCAGCAGTCGAACCGGCTGGCGCAGCACCTGCGCCGCCTGGGCGTGGGCCCGGAAGTGGTGGTGGGCCTGTGCGTGCCGCGCAGCCCGGCGATGATGGTGGGGCTGCTGGCGATCCTGAAGGCCGGTGGCGCCTACCTGCCGCTGGACCCGTCGCTGCCGGCCGAGCGGCTGGGCTTCATGCTGGACGATGCCGAGGCGGCGGCGGTACTGACGGTGGCCGCGCTGACGGCGCGCCTGCCGGGGTCCTATGCCGGCGCGGTGCTGCGATTGGATGCGGACGCGGCGGCCTGGGCCGAGGCATCGCCGGAGGCGCCGGCGAGCGGTGTGGGCCCGCAGCACCTGGCCTACGTGATCTACACCTCCGGCTCGACCGGCCAGCCGAAGGGCGTGATGGTGCGCCACCAGGGCCTGGTGAACTACGTGAGCTACGCGGCGTCGACCTTCGAGGCGGCCGCCGGCGTGGGCGCACCGATCAATCTGCCGTTGAGCTTCGACGGCACGATCACCGCACTGTACCCGCCGCTGATCGCCGGCACGGCGCTGTGGCTGATCGCGGACGGCGGCCGCGAGATCGACGGGCTGGTGACGCTGTTCGAGCAGAGCGAGTCGCACGCGCTGATGAAGATCACGCCGTCGTTCCTGTCGGCGCTGCAGGACGTGCTGCCGGCGGAGCGGATGGCGAAGGCGGTGCGCACGCTGGTGATCGGCGGCCAGGCGCTGGCGTGGAAAGACATCGAGCGCTGGCGGCGGCATGCGCCGCAGACGCGGATCTACAACCACTACGGCCCGACCGAGACGGTGGTGGGCTGCATCGTGCATCCGGTCGACGATGCCGATGCGGGCAGCGGCAACATTCCGATCGGTCGTCCGATCGCGAACGCGCAGGTGTACGTGCTGGACGAAGGCCACCGGGTGGTACCGGTCGGGGTGGTGGGCGAGCTGTACATCGGCGGCGACGGGGTGGCGCGCGGGTATCTGAAGCGGCCGTCGCTGACCGCGCAGCGCTTCATCGCCCATCCGTACGGCACGGCGGGAAGCCGGCTGTACCGCACCGGCGACCTGGTGCGCCGGCGGGCGGACGGCGAGCTGGAGTTCCTGGGCCGGATCGATCACCAGGTGAAGGTGCGCGGCTTCCGCATCGAGCTGGGCGAGATCGAGGCGCGGCTGGTGGCGCATGCGTCGGTGCACGAGGCGGCGGTGATCGCGCGCGAGGTGGACGGCGACGAGCGGCTGGTGGCGTACGTGATCGCGGCGGCGGGCGCGGTGGTGGAGGTGTCGGTGCTGCGCGCGCATCTGGCAGAGAGCCTGCCGGACTACATGGTGCCGTCGGCGTACGTGGTGCTGGAGCAGTTGCCGCTGACGCGCAACGGCAAGCTGGATCGGCGTGCGCTGCCGGCGCCGGACGCGGGGTCGGTGCAGACGCGGGCCTACGAGCCGCCGCAGGGCGAGCTGGAGCATGCGCTGGCGGGGATCTGGCAGGGGCTGCTGGGC